>OZ252037.1:0-5679672 GCA_965247695.1 Flavisolibacter sp. | reverse complement strand
TCGTCTTTGCACAATTCAAATACCCGGTAACCCGTACCGTTGACAGCAGCGACACCTACTTCGGCACCACCTACAAAGACCCATACCGCTGGCTCGAATACATTAAACAGCCCGAAGTGGAAACCTGGTTTAAGGGCCAGGCCGATTACAGCAATTCCATCCTTAACAACCTTACCGGCCGCGACGAACTGATTGCCGAATGGAAACGGTTGGACAAGCTGCAACCGCCGCGAATCAGTAACGTTGCCTACGAAGGCGGCCGCACCTTTTACCGCAAAACGGCACCCGGCGAATCGGTGGGCAAACTGTATTACCGCGAGGGCATGAGTGGCAAGGAACAACTACTGTTTGATCCGCTCACCTATATCAAAGGCAAACCGTTAACCCTGCAAAGCGCTTCACCCAGTTACGACGGTAAAAAAGTGGCCATCACGTATTCGCAGCAAGGCGCTGAAGTATCGGTGATGAAAGTGATGGATGTGGACGCCAAAAAATTTTTGAAAGATTCTCTTTTCCCGGTGGCCTGGGGCGGTGGCTGGACACTTGACAACAAGGCTTTCTTTTATAGTTGGATCAAATCGGCCGACAACAAAGACCCCGAACAACGGCTCAATTCCAAAACCAAGCTGCATACCGTGGGCACGGACATGAGTGCCGACATAGACTATATCAGTAACGCCAGTTATCCTGAACTGAAGATTGACCCCAGCGTCTATCCCTTTGCCTTTGTATCAAAAGATTCACGGGCTTACATCTTTGGCGGCGAAAGCAGTGTGCAAAGTGAGATGAAAGCCTACTACGCACCGATGCCGAAAACAATCACGGAAAAAGTTACGTGGAAAGTATTGTGTACACCGGCAGATAAACTCGTGCACAGCTTTGACATGGTGGGCGACGATGTGTATGCCATCACGTACAACGGCGCGAAAAATTACAAGCTCGTTTCCACCTCATTGAAAAATCCCGATTGGAATAATGCCGTTGTTATTGGTCCAGAAAAGAAAGATCAAACGCTGTCTTATTTTTCCCGCAGTAAAGATTACCTGCTGATGATTTACAACGATGGCATCAACGATCACGTGTCCAAATACAACTTCCGCACAAAACAAACCACCGATGTAAAGCTTCCTTTCTCTGGTTCGGTAAACGTTTATTGCATTGATACAAAGACCAATGACTGCGTGTTGGGCATTTCATCTTGGGCAAAGCCGTACACCGAGTTTAGCTACAATGCCCAGAGTGATGCGCTTACCGCAAGCGTTTACAACAAGCCGCCGGTTTATCCCGCCGAGTACCAGGACCTTGTGGTGGAAGAAACGGAAGTGAAAGGCCACGACGGCACTATGATTCCGCTATCCATCATTCATAAAAAAGGCATCAAGATGGACGGCTCCAATACCTGCCTGATGGACTCCTATGGTGCTTACGGCTACAGCATGACGCCTTGGTTTGACGTGCGGGAAAATGCTTTGGCCGTGAAAGGCGTGGTCATCGGAATTCCGCACGTACGCGGCGGTGGCGAGAAGGGCGAAGACTGGTACCGCGCCGGCTTTAAAACCACCAAGCCGAACACCTGGAAAGATTTTATTTCCTGCTCTGATTACATGGTGCAGAAGGGTTACACGTCAAAAGGCAAGATGGCCGGCACGGGCACCAGCGCCGGCGGTGTGTTAATCACAAGGGCCATCACCGAACGTCCTGATTTGTTTGCCGCGGCCATCTGTAATGTGGGTTGCGCCAATGCGCTGCGATTAGAGTTTTCCTCCAACGGGCCGGTGAACATACCGGAGTTTGGAACAGTGAAGGACAGTGCCGAATGCGCGGCTTTGTACGAGATGGACGGCATGCAACACGTGAAGCAAGGCGTGGCGTATCCGGCCCTTATTTCCGTTGCCGGTTGGAACGATTCGAGAGTGGTACCCTGGCAACCGGGCAAGTTTGCCGCGGCGGTGCAGAACGCCTCTACATCAGGCAAGCCGGTGTTGCTGAAAATAAATTACGACAACGGCCATTTTACCGAAGACAAGAACGTGACCTACGCCAACTTCGCCGACCAGTTTGCCTTTGCCATGTGGCAATGCGGCCATCCTGATTTTCAGTTGAAGAAGGGAATGTGATGACGTCAAACGTGAACGGGTCGTTTGCGGTACAATTTCTCAAACGATTATGTGAAGTGGTGATAACAATTTAACCTTGTAAAGCCGTCGCGGAAATGCGGCGGCTTTTTTGTGCCCTTTGCGTTCTTTTTCGCTGGGTTTTTGGAAATACAAAGGGCACAAAGGATGCACAAAGATTCTGTGTTAATCACCAAGTTATTTTGATGATTTATTTTTGTGTTTTAGGCGGCTTTTATGCCAGCCTGGTTAGTGGGGTTGCTTTCATGGCAATCCCCTAATTTTTTTATTGTCTTCTGTTCCTTTTGTTTTTGCAAATACTGTTTGTCATACGCTTTTCCGGTTTTATAAATTGTATAGAGCATTTCCAATAGTTTGCGTTGTATAGCCACTACAGCTTTCATTTTTATACCCTGTTTTGCTACCAGTCTCGCAAAAATTGCCTTAAACCTTTCGTCATGCCTGATGGCTACCAGTGCCGGCAGGTGCATAGCCCGCCTGAGCATACGGTTGCCTTTCTTTGATATTCGTGGTTTGCCTTTTACCGAGGTGCCCGATTGCTTCTCCTTCACATCCAATCCTGCATAGCTTGTCAGCTGCTTTTTGTTGCGTATCAGCTCAAAGCCATTTGTTTCACCTAGTACACTCACTGCTGTTAGCAGTCCA
This sequence comes from Flavisolibacter sp., assembly GCA_965247695.1. Classification (GTDB taxonomy): domain Bacteria; phylum Bacteroidota; class Bacteroidia; order Chitinophagales; family Chitinophagaceae; genus Flavisolibacter. The sequence continues at coordinate 5,676,892 of OZ252037.1, read as the reverse complement.
ATGCCCGGCAACGAACAGAGTAAGAGTACCACCTGTTGCATCTCTTTATCAGTCACCATCAAGGCGCCTATCTCCTGCATGATCTCTTTTTCCTGCTTCTTCAACAGTTCGATGCGTTTCCTTATCCGCTCAATACTTTTTTTGTTAGGCTCCGCTTCGGCTGATTCAGCGTGCAGTTGGTTCTTGAGTACAGTTCGTTCATCAATCAGCTGGCTTCGCTCCCTGGTTAGCTGCCGTAGCTTTTTAAACAAAGGTTTTGGCCGGTGCCAGCAGTCAAGCTTTCGTTGCAGGCCAAAGAGGGCAATCGTTTGTGATGATGTTTTGTCGGTAATGGTCTTTGTTTCCAGGGTACGGTGGTAGTTGCTTATTTTATTGGGCAGCACAATGCTTACTTCCAATCCCTGCTCGTCCAAATAATAAGCAAATGACTCGTGATAAACTCCCGTGGCTTCCATTACATAATAAACAGGCATCTCTTTATCCGTTAACTTGTTTACCCACTCTACCAAGGCCGTAAACCCTTTTTGGTTGTTAGGAAAAATGCCTGACCCATACAATTCGGGTGATAGGTCATAACCAATCCTTCCCAGTTGTATCACCAATTCGTTTTGGGCAACGTCTATGCCCGCTACCTGCTTTAAAATCTTGTTCATGCCCTTTTTTTTGATTTGTTGAAAAATCAAAAAGTGATAACTCTCTCTTCGCTTTGTCTCCTGATTGGATATACTGGATAGAAAGCATTGCTCTATTCCTTACATTCTGTTCAAGCTCTGGGAGAGATAAAAAGATGAGGCTCTTTCTTTGTGACAACATACTATAAAAGTTGTTTGAACACAAGGTGCTCTCACCCCTTTTCACTTTTGATCATCAAACCTATTGGTATTTTATTGCAGCAATCTCAAAGAACTACTTTTGCTCAAGAACAAACATAGGAGAACACGAAGCCCATCAACAATCGAAGTGCCATTTGCATGATGATTCGTTGTGGTTTCAGGTTTGACGTTTCGCGTCTTACGATAACGTACTTTGCAACCTATGCTTGACGCCATCATCCGCGGAGCGCTGCTCGGTTTGTATCTCGCCGTTTCCGTTGGCCCCATTGTTTTCACCGTTATTAAGCAAAGCCTCGACCACGGATGGCGCGGCGGGCTGGCTTTTATTCTCGGCATCTTTTCAGTGGATGTTTTTTTGGTCATCTGTTGCAATGCCTTCTCGCATTTCTTTTCCATCTTGTTAAAATACAAAGAGCCGTTGGGCATTGCAGGCAGCATCCTGCTCACAGCCGCCGGCATTTATTACCTCTTCTTTAAAAAAGTAGAAACCGTGCAGCAAGGCAAGGAGATCAACGTTTCTGGTCATGGTTATTATGCCCGGTTGTTTTTAACCGGCGCTTTGATGAACATTCTCAATCCCGGCATCCTGGCCGTTTGGTTTACCACGGCCACGGCCTTTGTAATGTACACCATCGGCCAGCGGGCCGTTATCTTCGGATTGGCTTTATTCATTGCCCTAAGCGCCGATATGCTGAAGGTTTTTTTTGCCGATAAACTGCGCCGCAAGCTTACCCTCGGCACCATGCGAAAAATTGACAAAATCAACGGCTTTATCATTCTGGGCTTTGGCATCGTGTTGTTCATTTTAATGGTGACGGGTAAAAAGGTTGGGCACTGATGAAAACCAATACAGAAAGGCGAAACCTTGGCCGCCGCGTATGGCATTGGGCCAAACGCATTTTTCTCTTCTTATTTATTGCCCAACTGCTTTACATCATTCTTTTAAAATGGATAGAGCCACCCATCACATTCACCCAGTTCGGCAGTTGGATTAGTGGCGATGGCCTGAAACGCGATTACGTCGGCGGCGATGAAATCTCACCCAACCTGAAACTGGCTGTTATTGCATCAGAAGATCAAATCTTTCCCGACCACAGCGGCTTTGACTGGAAGAATATTAAGAAGGCGATGGACTACAACAAGAAGAAACCAAACCGCATTCGCGGGGCCAGCACCATCAGCCAACAAGTGGCCAAAAATGTTTTTTTATGGCAGGGCCGCGACTGGCTGCGAAAAGGCCTGGAGATTTATTTTACCAAGATGATTGAATGGATTTGGGGCAAGCGGCGCATACTGGATGTTTACCTCAATGTGATTGAAACCGGCAAAGGCATTTACGGCGCCGAAGCTGCATCGCAAACCTATTTCGGCAAACACGCCAAAGACTTGTCAAGAAGGGAAGCCGCGATGATTGCGGCTTCTCTGCCAAACCCAAAAGTGTTTACAGTAAAACCATTGCACAAACAAGTAGCGGCAAGAAGCGGTTGGGTTATCGGGCAAATGGCGTTTTTGGAAAAAGACCCGGATGTGCAGGAAATGATAACCGGGAGACGTGAAAAGTAAAACGTGAGACAAAACTCCTGAAATTGAAAGCGACCTATAGTTTCACATCTGCCGTTTTGCGTTTCACTTCACTATCAGCTTTATCTTCTCGCTGTTGTGCGTATAAAATTTACTGTCCGACATCACGCCGAAACGCATGAAATAAACCCCTTTTTCAAGAGCCGGAAACACACGCAAACTGCGTATGTTTTTTTGAATCACATCTTGCAAACGAAACGGAAGCTCGATGTACTTCAGCATCTTTTGCCCATCGAAAAAGCCGAGGGCAATTTCTGGATTAATTTCAGGGTGAGTAATTAGGTGGCTTTGATAATAAGGCGGAATGTTTACGGAAAAATTCACTTGCAACGAATCGGCTGAAGCGATGCTTGCACCGGTTGCGCTGAAGATGATTTTCGCAAATGAATTATAGCTGCTGTCGTAGCGATAGCCAACGGTAAACAGCGGCGCTTTCACGCTGTCTTGAAAGCCGGGCATGTCGTAAATGTCAAGGATATAAACCGGCTTGCCAAGGAGGGAATCTTCCACCGGCCAGAAGTTGTAGTTGCTCCGGCGGTCGTTAAACTTGTTCACCGAGTACGTCATCTGTCCCGTGTAAAACCAATACTTGGAAGCCCGTTGGTAATTGTTATTGAAAACAATTTTCGAGTTGTGCGTTTTTTCTTTCAAAACCTGCGGCCAACCCTTCCAGGCATGGTAACGTTCAACGATGGCTTCAGCCGGAATCACGTCCGCAATCATAACAAACCGAAAGGCGAATGCCAGCGCAAGCGTTGCCGGCAACAGCCGCATTAACCATCTTCGCCAGCCTTCTTTTTGCTGCAAAAATTTATGCGCCAATACCATCACCGGAATGATGGCCGGCGAGGTCCAGTTGGGCTCTACTTTTCCTTTTAACGTGCTTAAAAAAAAGAAAATAAAAAAACCGACGGCGGTGAATTTCAGGCTCCGTTCAAAACTGTTTTTTGTGCGGTAAATGAATGAGGCAGGCCATAAAATAAAGCCCGCAAGCGGACCCGCAAGAAGGGCCTGCCCAAGAATATAATCAGTGGAATAACTGAACTTGTAGGGGTTGACGTTGCTTTCAAAAAGGTGGTAGCGAAAGCTGATCCAATCGTGCCCGTATTGCCACCAAAGATGCGGCGCAAACAGGAGTAAAGCCAGCAAACCGGCCGCATAAATCTTTCCATCGCGAAGCAGTTTTGTATTTGACAGCAATACAAAAAGCAGCAGCAGCACCGCGTGGTATTTGCTGTAAAGCAGGCAAGCCGCCACAAGCCCCAGCCACAACGCATTCGTCCACGATTGTTCATTTAAATACTTTCGGTAAACCCAAAAGAACAAAGCGGTAAAGGCCATCAGCGGCACATCGGGCACGGCCACAAAACCACTGATTTGCAATACCGCCACCGACAATACAACAGCATAAAAAAGAAAAGGGTTTTTGGGCGATGTGAGCTTCTCGGTTATGTAAATCGTTGCGGTGCTTAAGAGCAAGGGAACAATGCGAACACCCAGCTCGCCGGGCAGGAAAGCCGTACCGATTTTTATGATGAGCGCCACCATTGGCGGATGATCGAAATAGCCCCAGTCTAAATATTTTGAAAACACCCAATAGTACGCTTCGTCGTCCTGCAATTCGGTAAAGACGGATTGCAGCAGCCCAAGCAGGAACCAGCTTGCATAAAAAACGGCGCGGTGATGCTTTAGAAGAAAGGCCTTCACGCGGCGGTGGATTTATTCATCAGGGCATCAACGGCAGTAACGGCTGATTGAAGGCGGCGGTCATCGTTGCCGCTTACCACTGCCCAGGCCGTGCGGCTATTGATGACGATGTCTTTGTACATATTGAAAAGCTTTTGCCGCATCCGCAGGTCGGGGTACTCACGCAGGTTGTCTTTTGCCCAGGGCAAATCGGTGTTGCAAAGCAGGTATAAATCGAAGCCTGTTTTGGCAATGGTTTTTAAAATCCAGGTAGGGCAAGCGCCAAAGGCCACTTCATGCCACACCTTCATCACGTACATATCGGTGTCAATAAAGTACAAGCCGTTTCGGGCTTCGGCCTCCGTTTCGGCCTGAAGGTGCAGTTGGCCTTTGGCAATGGTGGATAGGTCATCGTAGCTATAATTCATGCCTTTTTCGGTGAGATAGCTTCGGGCATATTCCGGGCACCAAACCGTTTTGTAGTGTTGCGCCAGTTGACTGCACAACGTGCTTTTGCCGGTTGATTCAGGACCGATAATGACGATTCGCTTCATGGTGTTTCAAACGCAAGGTGGTTTGCCGTTTTGTTTGCTCTTCTTCTCCATTCTGTTAAACCATAAAAGGCCATCACTAAAAGTACAACGTAATACACGCTGGTCAATGCATAGCCTTTTACATAATATAACGGAATGGACGCGATGTTCGTAGCAATCCACCATCCCCAGCTTTCTACTTTCTTTTTTGCCATCAGCCACATGCCGGTATAAGCCGTGGCCGATGCAAAGGCATCGGCCCAGGGAATGGCATCGGGAAATTGTTTTTGTTTTAAAAAAGTAAGAATGAAAAACAAAGCCACATAAAAAGCCAGAAAGAAAATAGTTTCCTGTATCCACTCTTTTTTAGTGGAAAAGGTGATGTGAAGGAGCGGTTGTTTCGTCACGTCTCTTCTTGCCCACAACCACCAGCCGTAAACACTCATCACCGTGTAATAAAAGTTTACGCTGGCTTCGCCCACAAGGTGTTTTTCCAAACTTAGATAGATGTAGATAACGGTGTTGAGCAAACCGGTGGGATAAACCCAAATATTTTCTTTGCGGGAGAACCATACACTTACAATGCCTGACACCACGCCGATGTATTCAAGTAAAGTTGTTTGCCGGATGTCGGCCACGAAACGCTGAAGAAAATCGTTCATAAAGCGCAAATCTAACCGCAGATGGCCGGGATTTTAACCGCGGATTACCCGGATTTGACAGGTCTGCCGGCAGTCAAGAGCTGCCGGAATATTTGACTTCGTAAAAAACGTGAAAACATGCTTGTATGTTCTCCGCGAATACTAACAGCTAATAGCAAAACCTTATTGTGCTTTATACTGGTGAAGCGGCTGTAAAAATTTTGGGCTGCCGTTTATCAGAAACGGCACCGGAAAATTATCCGCCCTTTTTTGCTGTGTGTGGGTGACTTCAAAATGCAGGTGCGGAAAAGCGCTAAAACCCGTGCTGCCACTCAATCCTATCCATTGGCCCTGCGCCACGGTATCGCCAACGGAAACAAGGGTGCCGTTGTATTGTAGGTGCCAGTAATAAGCGAAGGTGCTGTCGCTTTGTTTTATAATGATGCCGTTGCCGGTGCCCACATATTTTTTGCCAATGCCGCCTTTTGTATTGTCTCTTCTTACGGCGACCACCACGCCGCTTCTTGCGGCCATCACCTTTGTACCGGGCTTCATCTTAAAGTCAATGGCGTAATCGCCGTGGTGCGAAAAAAGCGATTGATAGCCTTGCGCCACCCAATGCGATGTGCCTTGTTCGTAAGGCAGAAGGTAAACATGATTGTGAGTGCCCATCAATACATCTGCTTTTGAAATAAAGTTGTTGTTCTGCAAAGCAAAGCAGGACGAAAAAAGAACCGGGAGCAGAAGCCATTTCATTTGCGCAAGCTATGCAAAAGGAGTGCAAAGCTTTTGCTGCACGGCACAGCGGCTGGCTTGGGCCGCAATCATTACTTTTACGGCATGGGCTTTTTTCGAAATTCTTCTACCTCTGTTGTGTTTGCCAAAATGGTGAACCCGCTTTTGTGCTTTGTGCTTGTGGTTGTCATTCTTTATTTCGGGCAGCATGTGCTGGTGCCGCTGGCTTTCTCCTGCCTGCTGGCCATCTTGCTTTCCTCGCCCAGCCGTACCCTCGAAAAATGGGGCGTCTCCCGTGGCTTTGCCGGCATGATTTGCCTGTTGGTAACGCTGGTTGTCTTCTTTGTGGTTTTTTACTTCATCTCGTCTTCGGTGGTATCGTTCAAGAACGATTTTCCGGCCATGGTGAAAAACATGCAGCAAGCCATCACCGATCTGCAATTGTGGCTCGAACAAAAGTTTCATTTGAGCACGGATAAAGTACACGAGCTTTTTAATTCATCGGCTTCGGATATGTTGCCTTCCGCATCGGTTGTTATCAACAAAGCCTTGAGCACGGTATCAGGCGGCTTTCTCACCATGCTGATTGTTTTTCTGCAAACCTTTTTACTGTTGCTTTACCGCAGCCTGATTGTGCGCTTCTTTGTGTACAGCTTTGCCGAAGAATTCAGCGGCCGCATTTACAACATCATGGAGCGCATCAAGTATGTTATCCGCAGCTACATCGTTGGCCTGGCAATCGAGATGGCGGTGGTAGCCATTGCATATTCCGGGGCGCTGTTTATTTTGGGTGTAAAGTATGCCTTGCTTCTCGGCATCATCGGCGCTTTGCTGAACCTCATTCCCTACATCGGAATTTTTATTGCCTGCATCTTAACGGCCCTGGTTACATTCAGCACCAACCATGCATCCACGGTACTCTGGTCCACGGTAGTTATTCTCCTCATTCACTTAACCGACTCCAATATTTTGCTGCCGCGCATTGTAGGTTCCAAGGTGCGTATTAATGCCCTTGCAACCATTGTAGGCGTAATCATCGGCGGCGCGGTTTGGGGCATACCGGGCATGTTTCTGGCCGTGCCCATCATGGCTATTTTAAAAGTGGTTTTTGAAGACGTGCCGCCGCTGTTTTCCCTCGCCATTTTAATGGACGATGACGGCGAGATGGAGGAAAAAGAAAAGAATATAAAGAAGATAGTGAAGAAGGTGAAGGACGTAACCACCACAAAAAAAGCATCCCGGTGAGGATGCTTTTTTTGTAGGAGAGTTTGTTTTGTTTTCAAAATTAGCGGACATGCCACGGGCATGTTGCTACACCGGCGTCAGCCAATCTTCAAATTTTCAAGTCGGCTAATCACCAAATCATTCTTATTCCGCTTCCGCCACCACTTCCTTCACTTCCGGTATCATGCGCTTCATCATGCCTTCAATACCAGCCTTTAACGTAATCATGGATGATGGGCAGCCCGAGCAGCTTCCCTGCAACATCAGGTTCACCACACCGTTGTCGTAGCTTTTAAACTGAATGGCGCCGCCGTCCATTTCCACGGCCGGCTTTACGTAGTTCTCCAGCAATTCTTTCACCCGCTTTACCACATCATCGTCATCAGCGGCTACTTCGTTGCTGCTTTCTTGTTTTACCGTGGCAAGTTCTTCTTCGTTAATTACCGGCTTGCCTTCTTCCAGATACTCTTTTAAAAAAAGACGGATGGAAGGAATCACATCGTTCCAATCTGTTTCGGGTGTCTTTGTAAGCGTAACAAAATTGGACGCAATGAAAACTGATTTGATAAAAGGGAAGGCAAAAATTTCGGCCGCCAGCGGCGAGGGCTTTGCGCTTTCCACATCCTGAAAATCGGCGCTTTTGCCGGGATAAAGCAGTTTGTTGGCCACAAACTTCATCGTTTCCGGGTTGGGCGTCATTTCGGTATATATGCTGATAACGGGGTTTCCTGTTTTAATCATGGTTGATTTATTTAGACGGCAAATTTACCGCATCCCGTTTTGAAATGGGTTATGGATTTGGAAAGAACTGGTTAAAAAGCTAAGAGAAGAGAAAAAGAGGCGGTTCATACGAATGACTCAAATGTCCGGCGCTGGCTTTCGGGTAAAAAGGGAATGGAAAGAATGGCATGAACAAGGCCTTTGTCTGCACCTTTTGCATAATAACAATCCACATATTGCTGAACGGTTACGTTGAACAGAGAGGGTTCAATCAAGCTTATTTCATCGCCGGCGGCAAGGCTTCCTTCTTTCACCACTTTAAAATAAATGCCGGCCCGGCCTTCATCCACAAACCGCTCGATCATATCCGGCAAGCGGAATCGAATGTTCAGTTTTGTACAAGGAAAACGCGGCTGCACGACTTGCAGATGCGCCGTGCCGATTTGATAAACATCACCAACTTTTGCTTCTTCATCTAATAAACCTTCGGTGGTTAAATTCTCACCAAAAAGCCCCGGTGTCCAATCCTCTCTTTTTAAAACCTGCTTCCAGTGTTCGTAATGTGAAACATCGTAAGCATATACCGCTTTGTTGATGCCGCCGTGTACCCGAAGGTCGGCTTGTTCATCGCCTTCGATGTTCAGAAAAGAAACGTTGCGTTTACCATCAACCGGTTCTTTAAAAATGCCGGTGCGAACGATTCTTCCGTGCCATTCCACTTCGCGTGGCTTGCCAACGTTGAGCGACAGGAGCTTCATAAGCTAAAGCTAATAAGTAATCAATAATGAGTAACGGGTTCGTGCTTTGCGAAGAGGCTTCACGTAAACATTCCATTTCTTCAGGAAATGGGATGCCTTTACGGCGGCTTTCGAAAAAGGAATGACTTCAAAACTGTAAACTTTCCTACTCATTACTAATTACTCATCACTCATCAGAAGGTGTACTTCGCCGTTAGCGTTGCGTAAAAGGTGTTCTCGCCTGTTTCCGATAAATCGGGCCGACCGGGAATGATTACTAAATTTTGCGGAAGTACATAAGCCGGCGCCGCTACAAATGTCCACTTGCTTTTTACATACACAACGGGCACCGAAACTTCATACGAAAGAATATTGAACTTGATTGTTTGTTCGGTCATCACCTGCTGGCCAGTAGTGGGAAGCAGCAAGGTGCCGCCGCTTGTTTTTTTGGTATAGCTGCGCTGAAAATTTTGCGTACCGGCATACACATAAACCGACGGATCAAATACCACTATGCTCTTGTCTTTGTTTTCAATTCGTATCAAATGATCCAGGCCGCCGCTGGCGCCGTAATCAGTCTTGTCGCTGAACTTTACATCGCCGCCGGCATTGATGTTAACGAACTTATTCAGGAAAGAAAGGTTCACGCCGCTCTGTGCTTTTAGTGCCGATTGCACCAACTCGCTGCTGCTTTTGTAAAAGGGTTTGGAAACATAAACGCCGGTGATCCATTTGCTGCTTACGTTTTGATAACCGGCGGTTGTAACCGTGCCGGCGTAATCAAAGTGCTGGATGGAATTGTTCACAAAAATGGGCGCCGCATTCAGGTAGAATTTAGGTGTGAACCAGACTTCAGCCAATGGGAAAAAGCCGCTGCTCTTTAAACTATCGGTGCGGCCATAATAGTTTAAGCCGGTGTTGTAATTAAGGCTAAGCTTGAATTGCGGCTTTGCATTTTTTGCAGAATCGCTTTGCGCCGATGCGGTAAAAAATAAGAAGCTGCACAAAGCGGTAGCTAGAAGTGTTTGGTGAGTTTTCATGCGTTCGGGTTTGGAGGGAAAGAAGCCACAAGGCTTACGCCTTATGGCTCTTGGTACTTACTGATAAGGGTTACTGATTAACTGTTTTCACTTTCGTTTCCGACTTTACATCGGCACTGCCTTCAACCTTTGTGTTCTTTACTTTTTCAGTGTTGGCTCCGGCTGATGATTTCACTTTGGTTTTCACCTCGCCGCTCTTTTCCTTCGCTTTGGTAACAGTGCCATTGGCAGTAGTTTTTACCTTTGTTTTTGTTGCCGATGCGCCGTCTTCGGTAGTGCTGACTGCCTTGCTTCCGTTCACATCAATGCTTGCAGCAGTTGATGTTTGCGCATTGCCGGCCGTTTGTGTGCCGGCTGCGTTAGTCGATCCATCTGTGTTTGATTGTGCATTTACGTTTGCGTTCACATTGGCACTTTGCGAAGCCTTATCCGCCGTGCGAACGGTGGCTGCCTTTGTGCCCGAAGCAGTGGTAGCCGCCGTGGAAACCGTGGCTCTTGTAGCCGATGTCGTAGCGGTAGTTGCTCTGGTGGCCGCAGCGGTTGTGGATTGCGTGGCTTTGGCAACGTTCACCGAATTGTTGACGGCTGCATGAGTGGAATTGGTTACGCCGAGATTTACTTGTGAAAAAGAAAGCGTGGCTGCGAACGTGCTAGTGAGTACCAGCACCATTTGTTTGATAGTTTTCATACGTTTCAAAAGGGGGTTTAAATGAATTTCTTATTTAGAGAATATTGTGCCAAACTCATCAGTTAAATAAGACACAGGATTATTTACGAAGAGGGTAAACGGTTTGGATTGCGGGTATCTTTGGGCAATGATTTCTTTTTTTCATGATATTGTCGGATTTCTAAACAAGGAAGTGATTCCATACATGCTAACCGGAAGCATGGCCATGTACGTTTATTCAGTGGCACGCTCCACACAAGATTTTGATTTTGTTGTACAACTTCGTAGTGAGGATGTGCCGAAAGTTGTTTCTCAATTCCGCAAAGGATATTATTGCAACGAAGAATCTATCAACGACGCGATAAGGCGAAAAAGCATGTTCAACATTATAGAGCATTCAACAAGCTTTAAAGCGGATTTTATTCTTTTGCGGGACAATGAATTTCAGCAACTGCAGTTTAGCCGAAAAATCAATGTCAAATTATTGGATATTGAGGCTTGGGTGATAACGGGGGAAGACTTGATTTTGTCGAAGCTTATTTGGATTCAACAATCGCAAAGCGGACGTCAGATGGAGGATATTCAAGCCGTCTCGAAGTTTCCAAACCTTGATTGGAACTATATTCGCCACTGGATAGCAAAATTGCATTTAACTACCTTTGATCTCTTTACCGAATGACAGACACGCCTCAACATATTCAAGATTTGCAATTAGCTCTATGGCTTCAAAAAAGTCCGGGCGAACGCCTGTTGCAAGGCTTGAAAAACAACGAAAACATCTTTCTTCTTTTTAAATCAGCCCAAGAAGAAATAATGAAGATAAAAAGCCAACAATCAGTAACGGCTAATCCTTCTTCTGAATAACTTTCACCGAAAACTTTTTGTTAACGATTCTTCATCGTCTGGCATCACCGCCTGAATAACTTACCTTCGCGCCTCATTAAAAAAGTTGACAAGTTAAACGGTTGATGGCGCAATAAAGCGTCAATCAATTATCAACTTATCAACCGCTCAATTTTACTCATGGATATCAGAAACATCGCCATCATTGCCCACGTTGACCACGGTAAAACAACCCTCGTTGATAAAATTCTTCACGCCACCAAAGTGTTCCGCGACAACCAGGAAACCGGTGAGCTGATCATGGACAGCAACGACTTGGAAAAAGAACGCGGCATCACCATCTTTAGTAAAAACGCCGCTGTACAATACAAAGGCATTAAAATAAACGTGATTGATACTCCGGGTCACGCCGACTTTGGCGGTGAAGTAGAAAGGGTATTGAAAATGGCCGATGGCGTTTGCCTGTTGGTGGATGCCTTTGAAGGCCCGATGCCCCAAACCCGCTTTGTGCTACAGAAAGCCTTGGCACTTGGTTTAAAGCCCATCGTGATCATCAACAAAGTGGACAAGCCCAATTGCCGTCCCGATGAAGTGCATGATGCGGTGTTTGAGCTTTTCTTCAACCTTGATGCCAGCGAAGAGCAATTAAATTTTCCGACCTACTACGGTTCGGGCAAGAACGGTTGGTTCAACGACAGCCTGGAACAAAGCGCAGACATCACGCCGCTTTTGGACGGCATCATCAAGCATGTGCCACCGCCAAAAGTTGCCGAAGGGCCTTTACAGATGCAGGTCACTTCACTCGATTACTCCTCTTTCCTTGGCCGTATCGCCATTGGCTCTGTTGCCCGTGGCACCATAAAAGAAAACCAACTCATTGTTTTGATGCAGGAAGACGGTGTCATCAAAAAACAGCGCATCCGTGAGCTTTATGTTTTTGAAGGCATGGGCAAGAAGAAAGTGAGTGAAGTAGTTGCCGGTGACCTTTGTGCCGTTGTCGGTCTGGAAGGTTTCAACATTGGCGATACCATCGCCGATGCCGACAACCCCGAAGCACTGGAAGTCATCAGCGTGGACGAGCCGACCATGAACATGCAGTTCTCCATCAACAACTCTCCCTTCTTTGGCCGCGACGGAAAGTTTGTAACCTCTCGCCACTTGCGTGACCGGTTGATGAAAGAAACAGAAAAGAATCTCGCTTTGCGGGTTTTTGATACAGACATTGCTGATACATTCATGGTGTACGGCCGCGGTATTCTTCACCTGGGTATTTTAATTGAAACCATGCGCCGCGAAGGTTATGAATTAACCATCGGTCAGCCACAGGTAATTACAAAAGATATTGACGGCAAAAAGAACGAGCCGTTTGAAACACTGGTAGTAGATGTGCCGCAGGAATACGCCTCGAAAGTAATTGACATGGTTACCCGCCGCAAGGGCGAAATGTTGGTGATGGAAACCAAGGGCGACATGCAACACCTTGAATTCGACATGCCTTCGCGTGGTCTGTTGGGTCTGCGTACGCAAATGCTTACCAACACCGCCGGCGAAGCTGTGATGAACCACCGGTTTAACGAATACAAGCCGTGGAAAGGCCCGATCCCCGGTCGCAACAACGGGGTGCTGATTGCAAAAGACAACGGCAACACCACCGGTTATTCGCTTGATAAATTGCAAGACCGCGGTTACTTTTTTGTGGACCCAGGCGAAGAGGTTTATCGCGGCCAGGTAATTGGCGAAAACAACAAACCCGGTGACATTGTGGTAAACTCTAACGAAGGAAAGAAGCTAACCAACCACCGTGCCTCCGGTTCTGATGCCGCCACCAACATTCAACCCAAACGTGAAATGACGTTGGAAGAATGCATGGAATACATTCAGCAGGATGAGTGCATTGAAGTCACGCCGGTCAACATCCGGATGCGGAAAGTAATCCTTGACGAAAACGAACGATTGAAGCAAACAAAGCGCATGAGCGCAGCCGTGTAAATAGCTTTCCTCTTTTCCAAAAACCTATGAGGTTTGGTTGGAGTCTTTAAACTTAAGGACCACAACCAAACCTCATAGGTTTTTCTTTTAAGCCTATCCCAAAAAAGATTTTGCGATTCCCTTTCTGAATTCTTCATCGCCCACCTGCAAGCGCTTTGCATAGGCCGCCTTTGCATCGGCGCCGGCCACGTAGCGCAGGGTATCTTTTCCATCCGTTGCCGCTTCATACACCACATCGGCTATTTGTTCGGCGGTGGAGCGGTTGGCCGCCCGTGCCGGATCGCTGAATGCTTTCATCACTTTGCCGGCTAATTCTTCATACGCGGGATGCTGCGTCATTACCAGAGAGCGTCCGGCAAAATCGGTCGTAATTCCGCCCGGCGAAACTGTTTTTACACCAATGCCAAAACCCTTCAACTCAAATGCAAGGCTTTCGCTCCAACCTTCCAGTGCCCATTTGGTGGCATGATAAACTGAATTAAACGGAAGGGTCACCAGTCCGCCAATGGATGTTGTGGTGATGAACAAGCCGTTCCTTTTTTCGCGAAAAGAAGGAAGAAAGGCTTTTGTTACTCGCATTACACCAAGCAAATTGGTGGTTATTTCTTGTGTTATTTGTTCATCCGTTGTGCCTTCAAACGGACCAGCCAATCCATAACCTGCGTTGTTGAACACCACGTCAACCGCATTCTCTTTTACTGCCTTGGCCACGGTCTCTTCAATTTGTGCAAGGTTGGTCACATCAAGCGGCATCAGGCTGATGTTTGGAATAGAGACGAGTTCCGTTTCGTTCTCCGGCTTTCGCATGGTGGCAATCACGGTCCACCCTTTCGCCGCAAATAATTTGGCTGTGGCTTTTCCCAAACCCGATGAGGAACCCGTAATAAAAATGGTACTTGCCATAACGTCAATTTTGAGGAAAGGTAAGCCGGCCCGCCTGGTGAATAAATTCTTCAATTGCCCGATGAAGTTTGAAAGGGCACGTGTTCTTCATCCTTGTTCAATCTACAGTGATCGGTTTTGAAATACATCCGTGGTGCTGATTGAGCGGCGGCTTTACGCATTACAAGTGACCAAGAGCAAAAGATGATTGCTAAAATTTAATTTTAGCCAAACAAAACGGCATGAAACCAATCGGCTTTACCATCATCGAAACGCCTCGCCTCCTCCTCCGGCAACTAACGCCGGAAATTTATAAACAAGTGTTTGCCTCTTACACTACGGAAGAACAAAAAGCTTTCTTCGGTTGCGATACCGGTGAACAACTGGCGGAAGAAAAAAAGAAGCACGACGACGGCCTTTCGATGTATAAAAAATCGCTTCTTCTTTTTCAGTTAATAGAAAAGAGCACAAACAAGATTATTGGCTGGTGCGGTTACCACACCTGGTACCTGCCGCATTACCGTGCGGAGATTGGTTATGTGTTGAACAACGATGAAGCAAAAGGCAAAGGCTATATGAAGGAAGCCCTGCAAGCCGTTTTGGATTACGGCTTTAACGAGATGGGTTTAAAAAGAGTGGAAGCCTTTGTCGGGGCCGGCAACGTTCCGTCGTTGAAGTTGCTCAAAGCCTTTTGTTTTACAGAAGAAGCAAACCTGCGCGAACATTACTTCGTAAACGGCGTGATGGAAGATTCGCTGCTGTTCTCGCTGCTGGAGCGGGAGTACAAAGCAACCGCTCCCACCGAGCCGTAATCTTTTTTACCGCTTCATTCAAGCCTTGCATCAATCCATCTCGGTTGGGCTTCTGTTTGCGTTGTGGCCGGTTTATTCTTGCCGCCACAAAACTAAAAAACATGAACCCAACCAACGATGCTTTAAATGCCGAAACCGTCCGCAATCTGCGGCTACGGAAATCCGCTAAAATTTTATTTGCCGCTTTCCCCGGCGATGGACATTTTAATCCCCTCACCGGATTGGCCATTCACCTGAAACAGCAAGGCTACGATGTGCGGTTTTATACTGCCAGCGCTTACCGGGGAAAGATTCAGCAAATGGACATTCCTTTTTTCCCGTTTGTACGGGCACGTGAACTCGATGTGGACAAAATAGACGAAACTTTTCCTGGCCGCAGGCGCCACAAATTGCAGATAGCGAAACTCAATCACGACATCATCAACGTCTTTGTTAAGCAAGGCCCGGAATATTATGCGGATCTGCTAGACGTTCGCAAAACCTTTTCCTTTGACTTGTTGATTGCCGATATTTTATTCACCGGCATTCCCTTCGTTGCCGACCTGATGCAAATACCGGTATTGGGTGTAGGCGTGGTGCCGCTGACAAGCAACAGCCATGACTTGCCGCCGGCCGGCATGGGCGCTATGCCTTCGTCTTCCTTCTTTGGAAAAAAGAAACAAGGCTTTATGCGTTGGATGGCTAAAAATGTGTTGTTCGCCAAATCAAATAACGTCATGAAAGAAGTGTTTGGTGAATACGGCATTGACCTAAGCGCCGACAACGTGTTTGACCTGATGCCCACCAAATGCAACATCGTGCTGCAAACGGGTACACCGGGTTTTGAATACAGCCGCAGCGACATGCCCTTGAGCGTACGCTTTGCAGGCCCGCTGCTTCCGTACAGCAAGCCGACCGGCGGCAATGCCTGGTACGATAAACGCCTTTCCGCTTACAAAAAAATTGTACTGGTAACGCAAGGCACGGTAGAGAAAGACAACAGCAAACTGCTGGTGCCTGCGTTGGAAGCCCTAAAGAACAGCGATTACCTGGTAGTAGTAACCACTGGTGGCAGCAATACAGAATCCTTGCGCAGCCGATACGCCGCACCCAACGTGATTATTGAAGACTTTATTCCTTTTAACGACATCATGCCGTATGCCGATGTGTACGTCACCAACGGCGGAATGGGCGGTGTGCAATTAAGCATTCAGGCCAACCTGCCGATGGTGACGGCCGGCGTACATGAAGGCAAAAACGAAATCTGCGCACGGGTGGGTTATTTTAATCTTGGCATCAACTTAAAAACCGAGCGGCCCACACCGGTGCAAATCAGAAAGGCGGTGCAAGAGGTTGCCGGCAATGAAAGCTACCGGAAAAACGTTTCGGTTTTGCAGCAAGAGTTTGCCGGTTATCGTCCCAATGAAATCTGCGAACGCCATGTGCAATCGTTGCTGCCGAGAAAGGCGGTGGCAATAAAAAGGCAGGTTGAAGAAGTCATTTATTGAACTGATAAAGAAGGCGAACAAACAGGCAAGCACAAAGCCAAAACATCCCTATGTAAAGAAACCTGATGCAATAAAAAACCGAAGAATCTTCGGTTTTTTCGTGGCCTGTCATTGGGGTTTTACGACAAGGATAGCGGAATCCGAAAGAGTTAACGATGATTAACCTGACTCATTAAACCTATTGGCATGTGGATTGTCGTTGAAATCAGACAAAACCATAAAATACCATGAGAAATCTTTTTACTTCCCTTTCCCTTCTTGCCCTTTTATCTATTGGCTGCAAAAAAGATAATGAAGACGGCATCGTTCTCTCTAACCCAACAAACGGACAGATTGTTTTATCTACTTACGCTACGCCGCTTAACTATCCAAGCAAGCTGTTGGTTCTCGACAAAACCGGGCTAACCCTCATGCAGAAAACCATTCCTACCGCCGCCGTTAATTTCCGGAAATGGCAAGTAGGTGGCAAAACAAGATATACGTATATGGAGTTCGATCCAAACGTAAAGCAACTCTCGGGAGGCGTTTTCCCAACCACCGGCGTTTTGCTGGACGAAAACTTTCAGGAGTTGAAACGGGTACGGCTGCTGGCCTATAACGGACGCACGGCTTCCGACCCGGATGCAGTGGATGCTCACGACTTTATTTATCTAAGCGACGATCACTTCATAACTCTTTCCTATTTTCAAAAAACGGTTAACAATATACCAGCCTCGTTAAACCCGGCGGCCAATTGCAAAGTAGTGGCGCCTATCATTCAGGAAATTAACAATGGACGGGTAACTTGGGAATGGGACGGCAGCAATTTTCCGGAACTTTACCAGCAAAGCGTGGAAGGCAATGCCTTTAGCAATGGCAATGTGCTGCATGATTATGTACATATGAATTCAATGTTCATTGACCCTACGGACGACAACCTCATTTGCTCGATGCGCAACGTAAATCAGATCATTAAAATCAACCGCACGAGCGGCAACATTGTATGGCGGCTTGGCGGCACCAACAGTGACTTTCCCATGACGGCCGAAATGAAGTTTTTGCGCCAGCACCACGCTACGCTTACCGATAATAATCAAACTTTATTGGTATTCGATAACGGCGAAGCCAAGGAGCGGCCCTATACAAGAGTTCTGGAATTTAAGTTAGGGCAGACAGAGAGAACCATCAACTCGTTTAAACCTTTTACACTTCCGGAGGGAATTTTTGCGCAATACATGGGATCGGTACAAAAGCGCGGCGATACGTATTTCGTGGGCTGCGGCAGTACGCCAAAAATTTTGGAAGTCAATTATGTGACCAACCACGTCAACTTTCTTATGACCCTGCCACAGAACAGCTATCGGGCGTTAAAGGAATAAGGTACAACTGCGGCGATTTTCAATAAAAAGCTAACCGGCAAACGGCACCTTTAATAGACTGGATAAGCCATTACATCTATTTTAAGACAAAACACAACGCAGAAACGCATAGTTTTAGGAAAATAAAAAAGCCTGCAGCTATATAAATACTCATTGAGTTGCACGGATAACGAGAATCTCAATACCCTTCTGAAGCCTTCTCCACAACACGAATTCATTCCGTAGGAATCAGTTTACCGTTGGAGAAGTTTCCCCTAAAAATTACGCGAGTAAATGAAGAAGGTTTGGGTTCTGATCAGCGTTCTTTTTGTGTTTATAAACTGGCATTGCCGGCGGTCGGACGACGCAACCGGAATTGTTGATCAAAGCCGTCCGAACATTATCTTCTTATTAGCCGACGACATGCGCTACGATGCCTTAGGCTGCACCGGAAACAAGTATGCCATCACGCCCAACATAGATAACCTTGCCGCAGAAGGGACAAACTTTAAGAATAATTACGTTACCACATCTATTTGCGCCATAAGCCGCGCCAGTATTCTTACAGGGCAATACGCCAAGCGCCACGGCATTACCGATTTTGACAAAAACCTTTCCGCTACAGCCTTACTTAACACTTATCCTGTACTACTGCGCAATCATGGTTACTATACGGGTTTTATAGGAAAATACGGCGTTGGGGCCGATTTGAGCGCACCTTCTACGCTGTTTGATTATTGGAAAGGGTATCCGGGTCATGGTGTTTATTTTTACCGCGATGCTTCCGGCAACCTGGTGCATGAAACAACGTTAATGGAACAGGAGGCGAAAGAATTTATAGACCACCGCGATGCATCAAAACCATTTTGCTTAAGCGTTAGCTTTAAAGCCCCGCACAGTGAAGACGGCGTAACGGAGAATAACGGTTTTCGTCCCGATCCGTTCTTCAACAACTGGTACTCGGGTGTTACGTTTCCTTTGCCCGAAACATACGCGGATCGTTTTTATTCCCAATTTCCCGCCGACTGGCGCAAGAGTCAAAAAGGCGTGGAAAACGAGGGCCATCTACGCAACGACATGCGCTTTTCCACAGCCGAAAAATTTCAGGTGACCACGCATGCCATTTACCGTCTTGTGAGCGGTTTGGATAAAGCCGTAGGCGAACTGCGCGACTTTTTAAAAGCCAAGGGTCTGGATAAAAACACCATTATCGTTTTTACCAGCGACAACGGATATTACATGGGTGAACACGGGCTGGAAGGAAAATGGTATGGGCACGAGGAAAGCATACACACGCCGTTGATTATTTACGATCCACGCATGCCGCAGCAACGGAAGATAGTGGACGAGATGGCGCTTAACGTTGACATTGCTCCCACCATTCTTACTTGGGCCGGCATCGGCGTGCCGTACGGAATGCAAGGCAAGGCATTGGAGCCTTTACTAACTGGTACCGCTGACGGTTGGCGGGAAAACTTTTTTTACGAACACCCCTACGAGAGCGGAGATGCCTCCTACATTCCCAAATCGGTAGGTTTTGTAACGTCATCCTGGAAATACATGCGTTATTACAACGGCAACAATTCAGGCAAACACGTGGTTTACGAAGAGTTGTTTAACGTGGCCAATGACCCGCACGAAAAGAAGAACCGCATAAATGAAGAGGCACAGAAAAGCCGTGTTGCCACGTTTAAGCAAAAAGTGGCGCAATGGGAACAACGGTTAAAGTAAAATGAGAGTGCGTCGGTTCTGTAGCGAAAATTTTACAAGGTATTTACTTGCTGCACGATTCTTTGTTTCGTAAAAAGCCAAACGCGGCGTTCTTCTCCCACCGTACTTTTGCAAGGCCATGAAAAAAACCGTCTTTACTCTTTCCCTTTTACTCACCGGCATTTTTACCCCTAATGCAAAAGCACAATGCTCTGTTTGCACCCGCACCACGGAGCAAATGGGCGAAAAGCCCGCCGGAAGAATCAATGCGGGCATTTTGTATTTGGCTGCCGCGCCATTGGGTATTTTGAGCATTATAGGATATAGATGGTGGAAAAAAAATGAAACCGCCTGACGATTGTTACCACCGAATTTTGACGTATGCTGTTTTCTACTATAGTCAGAAGGTAAACTGTGGTTTAGCAGTGAAGCGCCATTTTAAGAATAAAATTATACGCATTAAGCATGCAAATAGCGCCCTGTAAAGTGTGCCGCAATGTTGAGGGTAATGGCCTTTATACCGTTCGCGAAATGCAGTTTGGGCTGCGCGAAGAGTTTATTTATCAGTTATGCGCGAACTGTGGTTGTATGCAGTTGCAAAATATACCGGATGATTTGTCTCGCCATTATCCAACAGACTACTATTCATTTAACGCTGCCTTTACTCTGGAAACGCCAACAGCGTTGAACAGGCTCCGCGCCGATTATCTCATTCATAAAAAAAATAGGCTGGCCGGTGCGTTAAAAAGCTTCCGGTTTAAAAGGCCACTTTTCTTTGAATGGCTACGCATTCCGCAAGTGCGGCAAACCGACAAAATATTAGACGTAGGAACGGGCAATGGAAGTTTGCTGGCCGAATTTTATAAGTATGGCTTTACCAACCTTGAAGGCATAGATCCCTTTATACCAGCGGATAAAAAGTATAACGAGATCAACATTTATAAAAGAGATGTATTTCAGTTGACGGAGCAGTACGACTACATCATGCTTCATCATTCGTTTGAACACATGAACGAACCGTTAACCGTTTTGCACCAACTGTACAAGCATTTAAAAAAAGGCCGGTATTTACTGATAAGAATACCCGTGATGGGAAACCACGGCTGGAAGCGGTATGGCGTAAACTGGGTAGCGCTTGATGCTCCCCGGCACTTGCTCATTTACAGTGAAAAAAGCATGCAATTACTGGCTGAACAAACCGGATTCGAAGTCCGGAAAATTGTTTATGATGATGTGGATGCTTTCAGCATTTGGGCAAGTGAACAATATGAAAGAGATATTCCCCTTCAGGACCGTGAAAGATCCTACGCTCATAACTCAAGGGCAGGTGTTTTTTCGGAGCAACAAATGCAGGAGTTTAGAAAACGTTCAGATAATTTAAGAAGCAAAGGAGAAAGCGACCAAGCCGCTTTTTACTTGTACAAGTCTTGATGGCCGCCATGCAAAAAATAAACCCCAAAAAAGTTTGCTGGTTGTAAAGCTGTTTTACTATAACCACTTTACTGCTTGTTTCCATCACCACCGCCACGCTTACAGGATTCTAATGCCTCGGATTCAGGCGGGTAAAAGCTTGATTTGAATAATTCCTAATTTGCCGCTCAAATACACAGTATGAACACTCCTTGGGTAGAATCACCTTTTTTCGACGAGATTCTTTCAACAAAAAACCTTTCAGAGACAGAGAAGAAAATTGCACAGGAGTACCATGACAATGGATTTGTGGTGATTTCGGGTTTGTTTGATGAACGTTTAATAGACCAGGTGCAAAGAGAGACGGAAAAGGCATTTGATCCAAAGATTCCCCTTACAACCTTTCGCAATGAACAACGCATACAAGACTTATGGACAGTTTCAGATCCCGTAAAAAGTTTATCATGCACACCTTCTGTAATCGCTATTCTCGAAATGCTGTACGGTCGTGAAGCTGTCCCGTTTCAAACACTCAACTTTTGTGTGGGCACACAGCAAAGAGGTCATTCGGACACAGTACACTTCAGCTCTCTGCCAGCGAAATACATGTGCGGTGTTTGGGTAGCACTGGAAGACATAACTCCAGAAAACGGGCCGGTGTTTTATTATCCGGGATCGCACCGCCTGCCCGAATACAATTTTGCGCATATAAAAAATGAGTTACTCGATACAGGCTATGAAGTGTATAAGGAATATGAAGATTTCATTGAAAAGATTGTTGCGAAACACAGCTTGCAAAAGAAAGCGTTTTACGCAAAGAAGGGGGATGCTTTGATTTGGTCATCCAATATCATTCATGGCGGCTCAAAAGTAGAAAAGCCTGGTAGCTCAAGATGGAGCCAGGTAACGCATTATTATTTTAAGAATTGCATCTATTACACTCCCATGTTGTCAAATATGGTTACGAACGAACTTTTTCTGCGCAACAACTTAATCAACATGCGAACCGGCGACGTTGTACCGCAACTTTACAATGGTCAACCAATTAAGCACGTCGAGACGGCGGACGGACAATTCATTATAAACAATCGTATTTATCAATTGTCCGGTTTAAAAAAATTTTTCAAAAAAGGTTTTGCGTTTAGTAGAAAATAGTTTGGTAAAACAGAAATTTCACAGATGAACAATCCTCCCCTCGTTTCTATTTGCATCCCCACGTGCAATGCCGCTGAATTTTTTGACCCTTGCCTGCAATCAGCGTTAGCGCAAACCTATCCCAATTTTGAAATCTTAATTTCAGATGACGGCTCTGTTGATGATACGTTGAACATTATAGAAAAATATCGCCAACAATATTCGCAAATCAGGCTTGTTCAAAATTCTGATAAGGGCATGGTGAACAACTGGAACAATTGCATCGTGCAAGCAAAAGGCGATTGGATTAAATTTCTATTTCAGGATGATATTCTGAAGCCGCTTTGCGTAGAAAAGATGTTGGAGAATTGCCTTATTCACAATGTAGAAGTAGGATTGTGTAGCCGAGAATTTATTATTCACGACGACGTGCCAAAAAACACAAGAAACAATTTCAGGTACCGGATGGTAATGCCCGAACGCGTTTTTGGAAAAACGGATTACATCAGTCCGCAACAGTTGGCGACGGAAGTGGCGGAGCTATTGCCTGAAAATGTGTTGGGCGAACCTACCTGCTATCTTTTCCATAAAAACATTCTCACACAAACGGGTATGTTCCATACAGATTACAGGCAGGCCGTTGACATGGAATTTATTATCCGGCTTGGCTTGATACGGGGCTTAGCTTTTAGTAACGAGGTCTTAGCTCAATTTAGAGTACATGGTAAATCGGAGAGCAGTGCTAATTTAAAGAAAGGCGAAGCGGAAGTCCGGTACATTGCTTCCATCACTGGCGATACACTTCTTTTGTTTCATCATTTTTTACACGACCCTGCTTTTGCATTGCTAAAGGAAACCATGAGCGAAGATGTGTTACGGCTCCGCATCAACTACCTTTACTATTCCGGCTGCAAGCGCAAAGGGCGAAAAGTTTTTAACAAGGCACTTGAAACTATACGCAAAAAATACAAAGAACTTGGCGACATGAATTATAGCTTTTTTAAGTACGTGCATTACAGAAAACTTTTCAACCGGTGGGAAAAGCAGAACAGATGGTAAGTCTATATAGATATGTTTTACTACTCTTCAAAAAATTATACTTATCAGTGAAAAAGTGGTGCTTGTGGTGAGAACTTATTTTTATTGGGAAAAAGATTACAGTTTTACTTCTTTAACTGTTCAAGAAAATATTTCTCTGGAATCACAGGAAATCGTTCTTTAAACAATTGATATGAAGACTTGCCCATTGCTTCCCACCGTTCTCTTTCCTGCCAGGCTTTTTCCAACGTAGCGTCTATGTCTTCCACCGATGCCGTAGCACTTATCCAACCGTTCACATTCTCCGTCACCCACTTGGGCATGTCGCCCACATCGCTCACACATACCGGTTTGGCCATGGCCAATGCTTCTATCACCGCCAAGGGCATGGCATCAATGTGCGTCATTTGCAGCAGCAGGTGCGCTTCAGACAATGCGGCTTTTACATCCGCCGTATGCCCCTTTAAAATCACTTTCGATTGAAGGCCGTTCGCGTTAATCAAATTCTTTAGTGGTGCTTCCGACTCGCCGCCGCCGTACAACCAAAGTTGCCAGGGCCTGTCCTTCCATTTTTGCTCCGACAATGCTTTGATCAAATTGTCTTGCGCCTTTCGCCTCACTTCCAAAGTCGCCAACATAATAAAAACAACGTTGCCGGCCTGTAAGGGCGGGTAAGGGGGCAAACCTTCGGGCGGCGCAAAGGTGATGGGGTTTATCAACGTGTTTCCGTTGGGAATTTTAACCGACAATTCCTTCTCCAAAAATTCTTTGATTCGATCCGAGGCAAAGAGGTTATGATTGGCGGATAAAATCCATTGTTTCAGCAAGGCTTTCTTTGACGGCCGGAAACGGTCGTCCTGATTGTACACGTGAAAAAGCAACGCATAGTTTTTTATGCGCCGGTAAAATGACTTCCAATAAGGCGATGTGATTTCTAAATAACCTAAGTTGATAACGGTAATGTCATAGCTGTGAAAAGGCAGGGACTTAGCCCGCCACCGCACCTGTCGCTTGGTAAGTTTGTACCGCATTCGTTGAGCGAAGGTTTCTTTCTCACGTCCCCGGTTGCTGAACAAATACACGGTACAACCGGCCTTCCTTAATTGTTCAATTTGTTCGCGTTTTTGCGGCCAGTCGAAAAAAGCGCAGCCCACTTTGTAATTGTTTTTGGCGGCGTAAAGCGCGGTTTGAAACCACACTTCTTCGCTGCCGCCCCACGGTGCCCCGTTCATTAAAGAGAGAAACAAAACCGAATCCATCGTCGCGTTTAAGGGCCAAATGTAAAGGTCATTTTGTTCTGCTCCGGCCTGTTTACGCAGCGACTGCAAAACGGCTTTGCCACTACGCCGGGTAACGGGCCACCAACGCATACAGGTTGAAATGCCCGTTCCTTAATTGGCCGTCTATTTCTTCCCGCAAAGCTGTTTTTGAGATGCCCTTCATCCGCTTTTGTTGAAGCAGGTGATAAGCCCGTTCGGCCAGCAACCAGGATTTTTTTTCATTGGAAACGGTTTGTGTTTGATGCCGCTGAACAGCCCTGTACAATTCATCAATACCTGTCTTGTTTACTGCAATCGTTTTAATGATTTGGATTTCTCCCTTGTGCCGGTGAAAAGCCGGCGCCAGCATCTGCCGGAGGGCTTTTGTAAACGCATCGGCGCCGGGGCGGTCGGCTTTGTTCACCACAAACACATCGGCTATCTCCATCAGGCCCGCTTTCATGGTTTGTACTTCGTCGCCGGCCTCGGGAACCAGTACCACAACGGTGGTGTCGGCAAGGCCCGCAATCTCAATCTCGCTTTGGCCCACGCCTACTGTTTCCACAAGAATATAATCGTAGCCCGCTGCTTTCATTAGCTCTGTTATCTCAATCATTTTCGGGTGAAGCCCGCCCACCGAACCCCGTGTAGCCAGCGAACGAATGAACACAGCCGGATGCGTGTACCAATCGCTCATGCGAATGCGGTCGCCCAGCAAGGCGCCAAGGTTAAAAGGCGACGAAGGATCTACGCAAAGCACGGCTACTTTCTTGCCATCGTTGATGGCTTCACCAATCAAGGCATCTACCACGGTACTTTTGCCCGCACCCGGCGGACCGGTGATGCCTATGAGCCTTGCAGCATCGTTTGGGGGCAAGGCTTGCAACAGATCCTGATATCCTTCTGCTTCGGCTTCCACGGCCGACACGGCGCGGGCCAGAGCCTTTATATTTCCCTCAAGTAAACCGGTAAGCAGCGGATGCGGCATGGAGCTATCTTGCAACCCTTGTAAATGGCAGCAGGCAAAAATAGAGGGAATAAAGATTGGCGGACGGACGCTGTTTTCGGTGGGCTGTTGCTGATGACGATGGCTGCCTTTGTTTCAAGAGGCGCCTTGTCGGTAAGCATTATTCTCTTCGCTTGTTTTACCCTTTTGCACAAGAATTTTTTTCCACAAGTAAAAACTTTTTTCAAAACGCCTTTTCTTCTTTCGCTTTCGGTGCTGTTTTTTATCCCTTTTGTTTCGGGTTTGTGGAGTAATGACACCGAGCGGTGGAGCGATGTGGTTCGGCTTAAACTACCATTGCTTTTCTTACCCCTGGCGGTTGCCGGCCGGTGGCAACTTTCAGCAAAGCAATGGCGGATAGTGGCCTTGCTTTTTTTGTTTTGCGTTCTGGCCGGATGCGGCTGGGGATTGCAGGAATATGTGCAGAACGCGGCGCAAATTCAGGAAGGTTATTTGCGGGCAAAAACCATTCGTACGCCTTTCGAAGACGATCACGTCCGGTTTAGTTGGGTGGTTAGCGTTGCGGTCATCATTTGTTTGCGCCTGTGGCAAGAAGCCGCGAAAAAAATGCAAAAGGTTTCACTGCTGTTGTTGACTGTTTTTTTTATTGTGTTCTTGCACATATTGGCGGCGCGAACGGGCTTGCTATCGCTTTATCTGTTCTTGTTTATTTATGCGGCGTGGTGGCTGATGAAGCGGCGCAACCGCCACCGTTCAGTATTGCTCTTGTGCCTACTAATCCTTTTGCCCTTCGTTGCTTATTTTAGTTTGCCTACGTTTAAAGCAAGGCTTCGGTACAACCTCTATGACCTTTCGTTTGTGCGAAAGGCTGAATACCTGCCTGGCTCAAGCGACGGTGCAAGAATGGCTTCGCTAAGAGCAGGTTGGCATGTGTTGAAAGAAAATTTTTTGGGCGTTGGCGCCGGCGATGTCATGCACGAAGCCGATAAATGGTATGCTGCCAATCTGCCGCAGGTATTGCCATCGGATAAATTTTATCCGTGCAGCGAGTGGTTGGTACACGGGGCTTTTGCCGGCTGGCCGGGGGGGTTACTGCTCACGGCCATAATGCTTCTGCCTTTTTTTGTAAAGCGGGTAAAACATCGCGTTTATTGGATCGGCTTTCATGCCACGGCGGCGGCAAGTTTTCTGTTCGACATTGGCCTTGAAGTGCAGTACGGTGTTTTCCTGTATGCGGTTCTTGCGTGTTGTTGGTGGAAGGCATCCTTGGTGAGTGGTGAGTAGGTCGTTTATAAAATTAACTTCCGGCTTCTTGTTCGTGCGTTCACTTTTTCACTTGTTTGTTCAAGTGTTCAAAAGTTTAAGTGTTCAAAAGCTACTACCCTTGCTATCGTGGGATAAACAGTGGTCGAATGCCTGTTTAATTCACTACTGACTACTCACCATTCACTGCCTGTGTTCAAGCAGCTCATTATACAACCGGTGATATTGCAAAGCCGCTTCCGTCCAGGAAAAGCGTCTTGCCCGCTGTTGCAATCTTTCTTTTAGCGAAGGATCGGTTTGGGCCCGGTGCAAGCAAACTTCCAGATCTCGTTGCATTTCTTCCTCCCCAAAACTGCTGAAATAACAAGCTTCACCGCCGCCGATTTCAGGCAGAGAGGCGGCTGCGGAAAGCAATACTGGCTTTCCAAAATACATGGCCTCCACCACCGGCAGCCCAAAGCCTTCGGCTAAGGACGGAAACACAAAAACGGAACAATTTTTTAAAAGCCATTGTTTGTCTGTTTCATTTACGGCGCCGGCAAATATTACTCTATCCAAAACACCCAATCGCATTGCCTCCTGCCTGATTTTTTCTTTGTACGCAGGGCTTTGTGTGATGCCCGCAATCACCAATAAAAAATCGTTGTTGAACAAAAGCCGAGGCAATACATGAAAATTTTTTTTGGCTGTGATGGTGCCGAGCGAAAAAAGAAAAGGGCGTTGCGGCGCAAATGCCGGTGTCGCAGGCGAGGCGATTTCTTTTATCGTGCAGCCGTTGTAAATCACGCTGCACGGCTTTCCGGTTAATTGGAGATGTGCCTGGGCATCGGTCAAGGCAAACTGCGAGATGGCAACAACGGCGTCGGAAGCATCAATCTTTCGCTGCACACCAGCCAGAAATTTTTTCTTTTTTGAACCTGTTTTTGTTTCGTCGTGAATGTAGTTGAGATCGTGAAGCGTCAATACCTTCTTTACTTTTTTCCTGAACGGAAAATAAGCCGAGCCCTGATAGGTGCAATGCCACAGCGAGACGTTCTTGAGCAAGGGAAAAGAAAACTTGTGCAAGGGATGTTGCGTGAGGTACTGCTGGCCGGTTCCGAAAATTGTTTTCGCCGATGGCGGCGTATAAAAACAAAGCTGTTGGTTCGTGTTCGTTTCAATCAGGGCATTGGACAAGTGCAGGCAAAACTGATAAAGGCCCGTGTGCGGATATTTCATTCGCTCACAATCAACAACGATGGCGGGATGGCTGTTGCTCATTGCTGCAATATTATTTCAATCTTGTAAAATCACGGATTACACAAATTTTAAAAGGATAGCCACGGATTTTAATAGCAAAGTTGCCACGTGTACGACTTCTTTGGACGGCGTGTAAAAAACAACTTGCTTTGCACGTTTCGCCAACCCGTTGGCTTCCGCATGAAAGAACAGAAACAAAAAATATCGGTAGTAATTGTTTGCAAGAATGAGGCGCACATTATTGGCCGCACCTTGCAAAGCGTGCAAGCCTTTGCCTGTGAAGTGCTGGTGTACGACACCGGCAGCACCGACGATACGGTAAGCCTTGCCCAAGCCGGCGGCGCCACGGTAGTGCAAAGCGGCTGGGACGGCTATGGCCGAAGCCGGCAAAAAGCCATTGCGCTGGCGGGTTACGATTGGGTGATGAACATAGATGCCGATGAAGTCGTGAGCGAAGAAGCACAACGGATCGTCGGCCAACTGTTGCTTCAGGATGAAAGTGTTTGTTACCGCTTTCCGTTTGTAAATTTTTTAGGCAAGAAGGCTTTGCGTTGGGGCGAGTTTGGCTTCGATAGCCATGTACGGTTATTCAACCGGAAAAAAGTATGCTGGAACGATGCACCCGTGCATGAACGTTTAGTGTACGCAACCGGTGTGAAGGAAGAAAAGCTCAATGGTTCTATTCTTCATTATACCATGAAGAACACGGCGGAGTTTGTACAAAAATCCGTGCATTATGCACTCATTAATGCCGACAACTATTTCAAGCGGGGCAAGAAGGCCACGTGGGCCAAGCAATACCTCGGACCACTGCTGACGTTTGTAAAATATTATCTGATCCGTCTTGGCTTTTTAGATGGCTGGGCGGGTTTGTTTTCGGCACGCATGGCCTCGTTGTACACCTACCTAAAGTATGCGAGGTTGCGGGAACTGTGGCAACGTGAATCGTGAATTGTCAGATGTGAATGAAAGAAATCTTTCACTGCCATTGGAATTGGTATTACACAAAGCATTAAATGAAAAAAGTAGAAGGCTGTAAGCTGCAGCCCATTCACGTCTGACGATTCACGTTTCACGTTTGCATCATCTTTGCATACCCAACCGCATGACCAATTTCATTCCGATATTTCCGTTGAACATTGTGGTGTATCCCGGCGAAGGTTTGAACCTGCACATCTTTGAACCACGTTACAAGCAACTCATTAGAGAATGCCACGAAAAGGCCAAACCATTTGGCATTCCGGCCGTGATTGACCAACGCCTGCAGGACTACGGCACCGTGGTTCATGTGAAAGAAATTACCACTACGTACGAAAACGGAGAGATGGACATCAAGACAGAAGGCGAAAAAGTATTTCGCATTTTGGAGTTGATAAAAGAAGTGCCGGACAAACTTTACAGCGGCGCTATCGTAAACTATCCGGCCAACACGGCTAACGGCAGCACCGGCGCCATGCGGGGGGTTGTCGGCAGCCTCAAGGAATTGCACAAGCTGCTGAACGTGCAGAAGGATTTTGGCAAAGACGAGACGGAGCTCACTACCTACGACATTGCTCATCACGTAGGCTTTTCGATACAGGAAGAATATGAGTTTCTAAGCTTGTTGCACGAACGGCAACGGCAGGAATATTTAAAACGCCATTTGGAGAAAATCATTCCTACCCTGACGCAAATGGAAAACCTGAAGGAAAAGATTAAGCTGAACGGGCATTTCAAAAATCTGGACGGTTTTATAGCGGAGCCTTGATAATGAATAATGAGTAGTCAATAACGGATAGGCCGCTTATAACGGTTGGTATTCATTTTTCTTTGTCAATGCAATAGCCAGGACTTCTGAAAAAAGTAGGAACATTGCAACTTTGGTTAGCCATTCATTACTGATTATTCATTACTCATTATGATTTCTCTCTGCCTCGACTTTGGCAACACACGATTAAAGGCGGCCTTGTTTATCAGTGATGAATTGAAGGAAGTCATCGTGCTGCGAGACGATGCCGTTGCTCATTTGGCCGAGATCATTCAACAACACAAGCCGGAGCGTTCTATTCTTTCTTCCGTTATCAATCACGATAAAAACATTGAAGCGTTACTAAACGAAAGAACAAGCTTTCACAAGCTTTCGCATCTTTCCAAATTGCCGTTTACATTGCCTGTGGGAAAGCCCGAAAGCATGGGCGCCGATAGAATAGCGATTGCGGCGGCGGCTGTGTTTTTATTTCCGCATCAAAACAACCTGGCCATTGGTTTGGGCACTTGCATCACCTTCAACTTTATCAATCAGCGGCACGAATTTATGGGCGGCTCCATCTCTCCGGGAATGGAAATGCGCTTTGAAGCCATGCATCATTTCACCGCAAAGCTTCCGTTGGTAAAAGCGCATTGGAACGTGCCGCTTGTAGGCTACGATACGGCCACCAATTTGCAAAGCGGCGTAGTGTTGGGCATGGCAAAAGAGATTGATGGAATCATTGATTTATACAAAGAGAAGTGGGGGAACTTTAACGCCCTTTTAACCGGGGGTGATACCGCTTTATTCAGGCCCTATTTGAAAAACGGGATATTTGCAGACCCTCATTTAATCTTTAAAGGTCTGTATGCAATTAGCCAGCACAACGTTGTGTAAACATAAATTTTTCGTTCTTTCCACACTGCTTTTTTTACTCACGGTTTCATCGGTTACCGCCCAGGATAATTCACCGTATTCGCGTTATGGTTTGGGCAATCTTTATCCTTCCACCAACATTACTAACCGTGCCATGGGCGGCGTGTCTGCTGCTTACTCCGATTACACGTCGGTGAATTACGGTAATCCGGCTTCGTATGCAGGATTTCAAGTTTATACCGAGCAACGCTCCGGCAAAGTATCATCGGCCCGCGTAATATTGGATGCCGGTGTAAATATCAACAGCCGCAGTTTAAAGGAACCCAACACCACGCAAAGCTTTACCTCCAGCGAGATTTTATTTTCGCATGTGTACGTGGGCATTCCCATTCGTAAAAACTGGGGGCTTGCCTTTGGCATCCGTCCCGTAAGTCGCATCTCTTACGACATTCTGCGCACCGAACGCTTGTCGAACATTGACAGCGTGGCTACGCAATTCACGGGAACGGGCGGCACGTTTTTGCCTACCATCGGCACCGGCTTTGGCAGCAACAACCTTCGCGTGGGTGTAAATGTGGGCTACCTGTTTGGCCGGAAAGAAGTGTCGGCCCACCGCGTGTTTCTCAACGATTCCATCGAATACGCCGCCTCCGACCACACCACCAATTCCAGCTTCGGCAATTTGTTCTTCAACACCGGTGTTCAATACAAAATTGTACTAGGCCACGATGCGAAGAATAAGAATATCGAAACGCGTGTACTCACGCTTGGCGCCACCGGCAACTGGAAGCAAACCCTAAAAGGCACGCAGGACATTTTGCGCCAAACCTATACCCGTAATTCGGCCGGCGAAGAATTAAGGGTGGACAGCGTTTATCAACAAAATGACGTAGCCGGCAATGTGATTTTTCCGTCTAATTATACCCTGGGCTTTATGCTTGATAATGCACCCGGAGAAAAGACCCGCGGCTGGAGCCTGGGCGTGGATTATGCCACCAGCCAATGGAGCGACTACCGATTTTTTGGCGCCACTGATTTAGTGCAAAATAGTTGGGAGATAAGAGCCGGTGCACAGTTAACGCCGTCGCGGAGCGCCAATCATTATGGCCAGTTCATCAACTACCGCTTTGGCCTTTTTACCGGCCGCGATTATATACAAGCGGATAAAAATCTTCCGGTGCTGGGCTTTTCCTTCGGCATGGGTTTGCCGCTGGTTAATTACAGCCGTTTAAACAATCAGATAAGCATCATCAACCTCGGCCTGGAATACAGCCGGCGCGGCAATAACGACAATAAAATAAAAGAAAATCTTTTTCGCCTTTCTCTTGGCCTCAACTTCACCGACCTGTGGTTTGGCAAACGCAAGTATGACTAATCAATCCGTGAGACGTGGGACGTCAAACGTGAAACCGGAAAGCCTTTTAAAGCGAAGCTTATTGCGGTTTTATAGCTCACGCTTTTCTACCGTTGCTCATTGCTTATTACCCATTGCCGGTTGCCTGTTGCTTCTTTCCTGCGAGAACGACATGAAGAAAGTATTCGCCGATGACGGACGCAAGGCAAACATTGAAACGGCTATCAACATTGAAAGTTTTTTAAGCCAGAACGGAAGAATAAAAGCCAAGCTTATCGCACCGCTCATGTGGCGCTATGCCATGGACACATCCTATCTTGAATTTCCCAAAACGCTTCACGTAAATTTTTTCGACAGTACGGGCAAAGTGGAAAGCCAGGTGAATGCTTTGTACGGGAAGTATTTTGAAAGCCGCAGCCAGGTTTATCTCCGCGACAGCGTGGTGGTGTTTAATACGAAAGGCGACACTCTGCGTGCCCCGGAACTTTGGTGGGACCAGAACACCCGCAAGTTTTATACGGCCAAAAGGGTGCGCATCCGCCGTATAGGCCAGCAGATCATTGGCGATAACGGCATGGAAGCCACGCAGGATTTGAACGATATAAAAGTTTATCAAATCGCCTCACCGAGCATTATTAATGTGCCGGACAGCATGAAGGTGCAGTAGAGAGGATATTGGGATAGCTGATTAGCAAACGAGACAATATCTCAATATCCTAATATCTAAAATAGAAAAGCGCATCAGCCCTTTGGCCGATGCGCTTTTCTCTTTTTACTGACGTTCGGGGATCAACTATTTAATATTTTGGAACCTTGAAGGTAGCGTTGCGTGGGATGGTAGATAAACAAGCAAGTGCCGTTCTTCAAAAGGTTAATGACCGTTGCACTTTGCGACTGGGGTACGGCCGGGCAACCAAAGCTGCGGCCCATGAAGGCGGCATCGGCGCGGCTGGTGCCGATGTATTCGGCGCCATGAATCACCACCGCTCTTGATTCTGCATTGTCATTAAAGCCTCTTTCCAGGCCTTCTAATTTCAGCGACAAACCGTGCTTGCCGATGTACGTGTTTTTAGTAACGTAAAAACCAAGGCTGCTTTGCAGCGATTCGGGGCTGTTGGAAAACCGTTCAGCATAATCAAGGCCGGAATTTTTACCGTGCGCCACGTACGTGTTGTAAAGCACCCGGAAGTTTTTTGTATCAATAATGTAAAGGCGTTTATGACTGGAAGGCTGGCTAAAATCAGCAACGGCCATTACCGCATCATTGGCCAAAACACCGCAGTTAATAAGCTGTTGCTGTCCTTTGTAAGCCATCTGCATTACTTGTTTCGGTAAACCCATGTGACCTAAATCCAAGCTGTCGTAGAGCTTATCCGCAAAAACTTCGGCAGCCGAAACAGCGGCTTTAATAGAACCAGTGGCAGTGATAGTGTGTGCCGGCTTTTTACTGTTAGCGGTAAAAGAAGAAAAGACAAAAAGCACGAGAGTCAGGCACAGGAACGAGGTTGGCAAAAAAATCTTTTTCACTAGGCTTATGGTTTTTCAATATGTTGGATAAACGCTGCAAGTGGTGAAAATAGTATCCTGTTCCGTCCGGTGCAAGGCCCGGTAATTCTATTTTCAGCAAGGGGACAAAAATACGCAGAACCCCTTGAAAGAGAGGGGTGGTTTTCGTTAAAGAACGGGGCTTGTACGTTAAAAAGACGTCGTTTTTCTACGGTTTCTTAGCCTGCTTTTTATAACAGCCAACAGCCTTGAACGAGTGTTAAAAAAGAAGAGAAATCATCAAGTCAAAACAAGGCTAAGAGGAAGCGGCAAAACAATAGTCAGGCAAAAAAGCAAAGAAGACAGAAGATAGAATCCGGATGTCTGTTCGCTGCCTTCCGTCCTCACACCTTCACCGTTTTCCACTTTCCCTTTTTAAATAAAATAAAAGCGGTGATTGTTATCAGCACTTCGGCTACGGGTATGGCCGTAAACACGCCTGTTGGACCCCAGCCGAAATACTTCGCCAGCAAATAAGCCAATGGTATTTGAAAAAGCCAAAAACAAAACACATTAATCACCGTTGGCGTTTTGGTATCGCCGGCGCCGTTAAAGGCATTTGTCAGCACCATGCCTACGCCGAAAAACACATAGCCGCTGCTCATGATGCGCAAGGCTTTCACGGCAATGTGGTGTACTTCGCCACGCACCGGAAACAGGCCCACAATGCCATCGGCCAACAAAAGAAAAAGAACGGAAATGCAAAGCATGAATACGGCGTTGTACTTCGCCGTTTGCAACACTGCTTTCTCGGCCCGGTCAGGTTCGCCTGCGCCGAGGCTTTGGCCAACTAATGTAGCTGCTGCATTACTAATGCCCCAGGCGGGCAACAGGAAAAATAGTAAAATGCGGATGGCCGTTTGATAACCTGCCGATGCCGTGCTGTGTCCGGTTTGCGCCACCAATTGCGCCAGAAAAATCCAGCTGCAAGAGCCAACAATGAATTGAAAAGTAGCCGGCCAGGCAACGCCAATCAGCGATTTCATCACCGCCCATTCTGTTTTAATAGATGCCTTGGTAAGCCGCACCACGCTGGAACCATTGAACAGATGATAGAGTTGATAAAGCACACCGATGCTTCGGCCGGTGGCGGTAGCCATGGCCGCACCGGTAATGCCAAAAGCCGGTATGGGGCCGAGACCATTAATGAGCAACGGGCATAAGATGATATTGCAGCCATTGGCCAACATTAGGCTGCGCATGGCTATGGACGCATCGCCGGCGCCACGAAAAATCCCGTTAATGAGAAACAGCAGCATAATGGCGGTGCTGCTGCCCATCATAATGCGGGTATACCGCACGCCGATGTTGATGGTCTGTTCTTCTGCGCCCATCAGGCGCAGAATGTCCTTTGCAAACACCATCCCTATAATGCTTAAAACAATAATAAGCGCAAGGCCCAGCCAGATGCTTTGCATGGACGCCGATGCAGCGCCGTTTTTGTCTTTTTCGCCGATGCGTCTTGCAACGGTGGCGGTGGCGGCCATGCTCAAACCAACGGCAATAGAATAAATAAGCGTTAGCACCGATTCGGTAAGACCTACGGTGCTAATGGCATGTTTGCCCAAACGGCCTACAAAAAATAAATCCACAAGGGCAAACACGCTTTCCATGCCCATTTCAAGAATCATGGGAATGGCCAACAAAAAGATGGCTTTGCGCAAGGAGCCGGTAGTATAATCTTGTTGCTGGCCTCTTACGGCCTGACCAAACAATTGAAGGGTACGTACAAATTTATTTTGCGTCGTAATCTGCGACATGGTAACTGGTTTTGGAGACTAAGAAATAACGTAGAAGGCCAATGGCCTGAAGAAGATGAAGATTTGCCCGTTGGCAGATTAGAAGCGCATAGACGTAAACTTGAAGAAGAACAAATATAATGAGTAATGAATAATCAATGACGACCTCGTGCTGTGCACAAAACTTTTATACTAATGAAGATGCTTATTGCTGATTGATCATCCCTTCGCTAACGCTTCCAGATACACTTTGATGAAGGGCTGCACTTGCTTGCGACGGTACTGCATGATAAAACGAGGATGGGGCAGCGGAACAATCTCGCCAAACCATTTCTGTTTTTCGTTCAGCTTCGACAGATAGCGAAAGTTTTTTTCGCCGCCGATGCAAAGGCAACGGCGCCTATCAACAGGAAAGGAAAGTTGTGTTTCGATGCTTTGGATGATGAAAGGTTCGACTACTTTTTGCAGTTCCTTGTCATCATAATAGTTGATGTTTTTACCCTCTTTTACAAAACCCAACGGGCAAACGGAGCCAATGAAGAAACGGCTGTAAAAGGCTTGCGGCCCGCCGTAAGCGGTGATCATGGCGTAAATAAATTCCGCCGAAAGCTCGGAACCATTTCCAAAAGAATGCTCAATGCCGCAGGCTTCGGTAAGCTGTCGTGCCGCGGTAAAATTTACACCCGTTACACCCGCGCCAAAGCGGCCGGGATTAATGCCAAGCATCAACGTTCGCTCGTTGCTATCATCAAAGTATTTCTGCAAGAATTTTTTTACCACCTCCATCACGTCCTCGCTGCGTTGCGGATACAACCATTGAACATGGTTTGGAAGTTCTTGCTTGGGTTTCAGCGAAGAATAGAATTGAAAAAGGTGTTCAGCCCAGGTTTTCATGCGGCCTAAAAATAGGAGGCGGTTACCATTTGGGATAAGAAAAAGAAGTGGCCATAAGAAAGACCTACACGCCGGCGAAACATTTGGCTAAAAAACAAAGCCCGCCGGTAAGCGGGCTTTGTTTCGTTTCAAAAAAATTAGGACTATTAAGCAAGCAATCCTTCGATTGAGATGTCGGTTAAAAAAGGTTCGAGGCGGTCCGTATCGGTAAAGCTGGTGACCTTCACCACCACGTTAAAGTGCGTGTGCCACACCACTTCCAGGTACCGGTCTTCTAACTGGTAAAGCTGTGTTTTGTAAAAATCGCCGTTGCGTTGCGCCACCATTACACCTTGTTCCCAAAGCGATCTGGCGCTTTCAATTTCAATCGTTGTTGTGTAAAATCGGTCGGTCATTTGTTTGGATTTTCCGCGGTTTAGACGTCAAATTTGCTCACGCTTTATTCAATCTACGCCGGCATTAGCTTAACGGTTTTTATTCATCGGTTAAAACGGATTGTGTGCGGACGAATTGCAGTAATAAAGACTGTAGCAGACATTTTTTGGTGGCATGTGTTTTTAAAAAAAATAGGATTATGAAAGACGGAAAACTTGGTGTTGCGCTGGTAGGCCTGGGCATGTACAGCAGCGGCCAGTTGGGCCCAGCGCTGCAACAAACAAAACATTGCTATCTGGCAGGCATCGTAACCGGCAGCCGGTTGAACAGGGCGGCCTGGCGATTGAAATACAGCTTGCCCGCCAAGAGTTGTTATACCTATGATTCGTTTGCCGAGATGGCGGACAATTCCGACATTGACATTGTTTACGTGGTGCTGCCCAACGCCCTGCACGCAGAGTACACCATCAAGGCGGCACAGGCCGGCAAGCACGTGATCTGCGAAAAGCCAATGGCCATTACCGTAGAAGAATGCGACCGCATGATGGCTGCCTGCACAGCAGCCGGCGTGCAATTGTCCATCGGTTATCGCTTGCATTTTGAACCATACAATCAGGAAGCTATGCGCATCGGCAAGCAAAAACTTTATGGCGATATAAAGCTCATTGAAGCCAGCCACGGCTTAGACAAAGTTGGCGGCTGGCGCATTGACAAAACCCTGTCCGGCGGCGGGCCGCTGATGGACGTGGGCATTTATTGCGTGCAGGCCGTTCGGTATGTGACGGGGCAGGAACCGGTTGCCATCACGGCACAAGAAGGCTTTAAAACGGACGCTAAAAAATTTAAGAGTGTAGAAGAATTCATTGCCTGGCAAATGGAGATGCCGGACGGTCTTATTGCCAAATGCACCGCTTCCTATGCCGAAAGACAAAACCGTTTGCGGGTAGAAGCAAAAGTAGGATGGCTTGAACTGTCGCCAGCTTATTCCTATGCGGGATTGGAAGGAAAGACACATGAAGGCAAAATGGATCTGCCGCAGGTGAACCAGCAAGCGGCGCAGATGGATGACTTTGCGCTGTGTATTAAAGAAGGCCGGCCATCATTCGTATCGGGTGAAGAAGGCCGGAAGGACGTAAAGATTTTAGGGGCTATCTATCGGGCAATGGAGACAGGAGAGAGAATCTTGCTTTGATGCCGTCAAAGGCATTGCTTCGCAACAAAGGCATTTCATGCAAAGAAGCCAAGAGGCAAAGAAAAAGGACAAGGATGTACTGAAACACTGCGCTTTTGCATGCAACTCGTGTTGCATTAGATAGTAGCCACAAATAGTTTGGTGCTTAGCTGACTGCGAAGCGGTCGAACCTTCAATAGCTACGGGCGCAACCCGTGGACAGAAGGATACGGACGATCAACGACCCTGAAGGGGTCGAACAATGGCGGCAAAGGCTATAGCCATTTGAGCACGAGACCGTAACAACAAATCATAACATGGTGTAAAACGTAACCATAATGAAACAGCAAAAGCTAACCATCATTAAAGGCGACATTACCAAGGTGAAAGCGGATGCCATTGTAAACGCAGCCAACTCCTCTCTGCTTGGCGGTGGTGGCGTGGACGGCGCCATCCATCGTGCCGGCGGTCCAGCCATTTTGGAAGAATGCAGAAAGATCGTAGCCCGGCAAGGGGGCTGTAAAACTGGCGATGCTGTGATAACAACCGGGGGCAATTTACCCGCGAAGTTTGTCATTCATACCGTGGGGCCGGTATGGAACGTCGGTAACCACAATGAAAAAACCTTACTTGCAAATTGCTATAGAAATTCCTTGCAACTGGCAATAGACAACGGCTGCAAAACCATTGCTTTCCCGGCCATTAGCACCGGCGTGTATCGCTTCCCGAAAGAGGAAGCCGCACCCATTGCCGTAAAAACAGTGAGTGATTTTTTGCGTGAAAAAACAGCGATAGACGAAGTGATTTTTGTTTGCTTCGATGAAGAAAGTTACCGGTTGATTGCAACGGAGATTTCGACGTTGGCAACAGAATAAATTATTTTAAGTCCACGTGTAAAGCCGTTACGGCTTCACCGAAAAAGATACTGGCTTTGGCGTTGAAGTCTTCGGCGGAATCGGTGGTGTAGAAGGCGCGGTTCTTCTCTTTGGAAAGCTTGCCTTCTATTTTGGGATGGCGGCCCAGGTAATCTTCTAAACTATGCGCCACAATCGCCCCTTGCGATAAGAGCTTTACGTGAGGTGGCAAATGCTTCTCTATCTTTTCTTTTAACAACGGATAATGCGTGCAGGCGAGAAGAAGGGTATCTATGTTTTTATCACGTTGAAGAATGTTGTCGAGATGTTTTTTTACAAAGTAATCGGCGCCTTCAGAGCCATGTTCATTGTTCTCCACCAACGGCACCCACAAGGGACAAGCTTCTTGTTCAATCTTCACATCCGGAAAAAATTTTTCGATTTCAATTGGATATGACCGGGATTGTACCGTGCCGGCCGTAGCAAGGATGCCGATGCTGTTTGAAGTTGTATGCTTGCCGATAATTTCCGTAGTGGGACGAATGACGCCAAGCACTCTTGCATCAGGATTTAATCGTTGTAAATCGGCCTGCTGAATGCTACGCAAAGCTTTTGCCGAGGCAGTGTTGCAGGCGAGAATAATGAGCGGACAGTTTTGGGCCAGCAGCCATTCAACACATTGCAAAGTGTAGCGGTAAACGGTTTCAAAACTGCGGGTGCCGTAAGGTGATCGGGCATTGTCGCCGAGGTAGAGATAATCGTATTGTGGCAGCGCATCTACCAAAGAACGCAGCACCGTTAAGCCGCCGTAACCAGAATCGAAAATACCGATGGGAGAAGTCAAGATTTGTTTTTAAGATTTAAAGATACCGGTACTATGCATTAAGGGGAAAGGTTGGTAGCACGTAGTTGAAAACGTTTGTATTTGCGCTACTTTTTTGGGGGCGCGGATATTTTTATAAATGCTTGTCAAATGACCGTTTATGGAAATTTGCGCGGGTGAGTTTGTAGTGTATATTAGCGTAAATACAATTGTTAGCGGCTATTTGTGGAAACAACCAAATGGTGCATCTTTCTGTAAACGACTTATGAGATTTTACATTCTGTTTTGTTTCGCAACATGGTTATTGACAAGTTGTGACAACTCCAAAAAATCAATGCAACGAGAAAGCTTTCAGTCTTTTAACTTTACCTACGATGACGTTTTCTCAACTTGCTTTTCCATTAAATTTTCCCAGAGCGACACAGCATATATAAGACAGCATTTTGCTTCTTCCTTTTTAGACAACTTGAAAAGCGAGACTTCCTATTTCATTTTGCTATCCAAGGCAGACAGAATAACTCTTGACAGTTTTATAAACATAATACCATTTCACTCTTATGACACATCATATTATGAAGATTACCAAGACGGAATAGATTACCAATTCTACATTCAAAAAGACACAATTAATAAAAGCATTAGGGTTCATAGCGACAGCGTTCCTTCAGCACTGACAAATTTTAAAAACTGGATTGTAAAAAGAAAAGAGCAATACCATTTGCATCAGGTAGACACAAGCATTCATTTTGAGAGTGCAAAATACGTTGTGCCTCCTCCAGCACCGCCGCCACCAATTGATTTTAAAGTTCCACAGACGAAGAACAGCCGCTAACCGCAACTTTCTGCTATGCCGGCTGAGGAAACGCAGCATGAGCTTTTTGTTCGCTTATCAACAGCAGTTTCGGCTGACCGAACCCTGGTGAACAAAAGAATAAAACTTGTACATTAGTTTTCCAATCAGCAGCAGTTCGGGCAGACTAAAATAAATCCCGGCACAGCAGAAAGCTGATAAACGTTAGCTTCCGGCCACACTCATCATCTTTTGCCACACCGCTTCCGCCGTCTTCTCCCAACTGTACTTTTCCGCTATCGTCAACCCTCTTTGCACCAACCCTTTTCTTCCGTCTTCATCCTTGTAAATCCGCATCAGTGCATCGGCCATTTCATCCACGCTCTGCGGGCTAAAGTAAAGCGCAGCGCCTTCGGAAATTTCTTCCATTGACGAAGTCTTCGACGTAAGCACCGGCACGCCGCAACGCATGGCCTCTATCACCGGCACGCCAAAGCCTTCAGCCAGCGAAGGATAAACAAAAGCATAAGCCGAAGCCATCAGCGCCGCCAATTCTTCTTCGGGCAAATAGCCTGTGAGCACCACATCGTCACGGTACTTGTAGGTTTTTAGCAAGGTTAGAAATTCATCGTTCTTCCACGCAAGCCGTCCGGCCAATACCAGCTTCATGGAGCTTTGCAGCCGCCGCTTGAAAACAGAAAAAGCTTTGAGCAGGGCGATTAAATTCTTTCGCGGATGAATGGCACCGGCGTATAAAAAATACTCAACCCCGCCGGTGTACGCCTCTTTTACGGTTGTTGCTTCATCAAAGCCGATGGGTTTAAAAATTTGCTTTACGCCGTTATGGACAACGCTGATTTTCTCTTCGGCCGTTTTGTAGTTTTTAATGATGCCGGCTTTTGAAAATTCCGAAACCGTCAACACCACTTTCGCCTTGCGGATAAATTTCGGCGTGTAGTGTTTGTAATAAATCAAGTGGCTTTTTTCATAGCCTTCGGGATGATGCAAAAAAGCCAAATCATGCACAACTAAAACTTGCGGCACTTTCGTATTCAAGGAACACTGCCCATCGGGCGAAAGAAACACATCGGCTTTTATCTTCTTCAACCATCGCGGCACTTTCACATCAAACCAATACTTCCACAAAAGAGGATGGCGGGCTGGCGGCGATAGCACATGGCCTTGCACATTGGCCGCAAAAATAAAGCGGTCGTCAAAAGGCCGGTCGAAGAAAAAATGAAAGCGATGTTCGGGATGAGAGAGGACAAGCCTTTGCAAAACTTCTTTGGTGAAATAACCAAAGCCTTCCAACGTATCGGGCAGCAGAAACCTCGTGTTTACGGCAATCACCATCGCCGCCAAAGATAGCTGAAGGCAAAGCGAGGCATTCTCCTTATACTTTGTTGATGAAAAGCCTATGCTATCTGCCCTACCGCTTAAATATCTTTTTGTTCCAGGCCAAAGATTGTAGAAAATGTTGAGGCATCGTTTCATTGTGTTGACGAACGGCTACACAATGGCTTATTCAAACTGTGGAATCAGGTTGATTTAAAGCGGCGGAACGAATTGGTATTTCATTTGTTTTATGAACTGTACGTACCGCTTCACCCTTAACTATTCGAACTTCTCATAAACGACCTCTTAGGTGGAAGAGGATGGTGGCTTGTAAAAGGGGCTTTGTTTCACAAGGCCCCTTTCTTTATTACACCACAGATTATACAGTTTGGAAAAGATTGTAGGAATTTTTATTCCACCCAACTTATTACCGCGAAACCGCTTCTCACTGTTCAAGTTTATAAGCTCCGCCCTTCTGATTTTTTAAGATAGGAATCGTTGATGACCGCACCCAAACCCGGTACATCAGGCACGTCAATCACACCCTTGTCCAGATACTTTATTCCACCAATCACGGGGTCTTCGGTAAACATGAGCGGTGTATCAAAATCGCAGTGATGAATGGCTTTATTAGCTAACGCTAAATGCGCCGCGGCCGTCATGCCCAAACGTGATTCCATAAAGCCGCCCACTTGCATGATGATGCCTGCGGCTTCGCCGAGTTGCGCTATCTTTTTACCTTTGTAAAAGCCGCCGCTCTTGCCCAATTTGATGTTGAACATCTGGCAAGCGCTCAAGGCTATCAACCGTTCCGCATCCCATTCATCGCCGCAGCTTTCATCGGCCATGATGGGAATAATGGATGTCGCCGATACTATGCTCAAGTCCATAAAGCGGTGCCGCGAAATGGGTTCTTCGCAATGCTCAATGTTAAATTCACTCAAGGCTTTTAAAACGGCGATGGCATTGTCCGGCGTATCCCATCCCTGGTTGGCATCTATGCGCAGCGGATGCTCCATACCAATGGCTTCGCGAATGGCTTTGATGCGGGCAATGTCGTCTTCTTTTTTCCCAC
The DNA here is from genome assembly GCA_965247695.1 of Flavisolibacter sp. Lineage (GTDB taxonomy): Bacteria > Bacteroidota > Bacteroidia > Chitinophagales > Chitinophagaceae > Flavisolibacter. The sequence continues at coordinate 5,634,568 of OZ252037.1, read as the reverse complement.
CCAACTTTACTTTAATGGCCGGAAAACCTTCGGCCTTAAACTTTATTGCATCGGCTTTCATCTTTTGCGGATCGCCAATGCTTACCGTCATGTCGGTTTCCAAAATCTTATTTTTCTCTCCACCCAAAAATTTATACAGTGGTAAGCCGCTGTGTTGCGCGGCGATGTCGTGCAGGGCTATGTCGAAGGCGCTTTTGATGCTGCTGTTGGCGTAGATGGTTTTGTCCATTGCCTCAATGCAGCCGACAATGTCCAAAGCGTTCCTGCCCTTCAATACTTGGGCAAAGTAGCCGCCCACAACATAGCAAGTGTCCACGCTTTCGCCGTTGATGGTCATGTACGGACTGCACTCGCCGTAGCCCGTGCAGCCATCCGCTGTGCGAAGGATAACGATGATGTTCTGCACTTTGTCTATGGGGCCCAACGAAATCACAAACGGTTCTTTTAAGGGAACAAACAGTTTGTGAACCTCTATTGCCTGAATGATGCTGCCTTGCATAAAGGATGATTTGAATGAAGAAAGAAGTGAGGACAAAATAAGGTTCAATAAATGGAGCCGAATAAAACTCTTACGCCTGCGGCAATCATCACCGGTAGTGGAACGTTGCGTTGGCTATGCAAATAAGGCGATGGGTTGCTGGATGCCGGCAACCAGGAACGAACGTCGGCAAAGGCAAAGATGTTGCCACCAAACGATTTTTCAGCACCAAGTCCTATGTCAAACGTCAACTTGTGTACGTTGCCTTCACCGGCCTTTGTAGCGATGTTGTATTGCGTGGTGTCTATTGTTGTTGCAAAAGCGTTGCGCACCTTGGCAAACAAAAAACCAAAGCCCGCCAGGCCGTAAATGCTGACTCTTTTTTCATCGGCATAGCCGCCTGTAAAATAATGCCGCCAGCCCAATGAAAAGTGGCGATAGGTTAAGCGTCCGGTGGCTTGCAACACCACTTGTTGCGGTGAGGCAAGGGCAAGTTTTGCCGTGGCTGTAAAGTCATTTTTAAATTTGCCTTCTGTATAATATTCCACCCAGGCATAGGCGCTTTGCTTTGGTGTGAAGTGAACCAGCACTTGTACTGTGTGGCCGATGGCGTTAAAGGTTTGCTTCGGGCTGAAGTTGCGCAACAATGATATGCCTGTAGCGGCGCTAATGTTTTCCTGCGCCGGAAGAAGGTTGAAGGTGAAGATTAGAAAAAGAAAGAGAAGCGTTTTCTTCATGCGGGCAAGGTAAGGATTCGGTGTTTTACAGAATTAAAACAAGGAGGCAGGGTTGTAGAGGCGAGGGTTTTGCAGTAAATGCTTTGTGCCCTTTGTGTTCCTTCCTACGCAAGGCCGTAATCGGAACACGAAGAACCTGCCTACCGGACAGGCAGGCACAAAGGAAACATGAAGGACGCAACAAAGAAAGCTGCCTCAAAACGAGACGGCTTTTATTTTATCACTTTAAAATGCAAACGGCATTATACGGCTAACCTACTTCCGCAGTGTCAGTTCCTTTACAATGTTAGAAGCGCCGCCTACTTTATCAATCACCCACAACACATAACGGATGTCCACGTTGATGGTGCGGTTCAAATCTTTGTCAAAGGCCAGCTTGTGGCTCAAGGCTTCGTAGTTGCCATCGAAGGCAAGGCCGATCAATTCACCGTTGCCATTCATCACCGGGGAGCCGGAGTTGCCGCCCGTAATGTCGTTGGTAGTAATGAAGCAAGTCACCAGGTCATTGTACTTCGCATCCTTGTACTGACCAAAGTCTTTTGCTTTTAGTTTATCAACTGCGTCCTTGGGCAAATCAAATTCATAATCACCCGGCTTGTATTTGTCCAACACACCCTTCGATGTGGTCACGTAATCGTAACGCACGGCATCGCGGGGTTTGTAATCGGCCACCTTGCCATAGCTTACCCGCATGGTGAACGTTGCGTCGGGGTACATCACCTTCGTCGGATTCTGTTCCCGTACGCCTTTTAAATAAAGTCTTGCCCACTCATTGTTCTTTGCCGTAAACTGCTGAAACATCGGCAGGTATTTGCCCGTATAATTTTTCACAAACGTGCTGGCAAGATTAAAAGCCAGGTCTTGTTGAAGCGTAGTCGCATTCGGATTGCGAACGAAATCATTCCACTTGTTGTTATCCAAAATCATGGTTTCGCGAAACACGGCTTCAGCATATTTTTGATAAGTAGATGCTTTGTCCAAAGCGCCGTACTCATTTCGCAACGCCGTGTAAAAAGTTTGTGGCTGTTGATCTTTTGGAATGTCTGCATAATACATCTGCAGCACGGACGCTACGATGTTCATATCTGATGGCCTGTTGTGTGCGGCCAAAAAATTCGTTCGTGAGGCGCCGGCCGCGTCTACCGCTTTTTTAATGTCGGCCGATGAAACGCCGGGTCTTGTCAGGGCATTCTCCACGCCTTGCAATGAAGCTGCAAAAGCCAGCAACGGCGAACCGGCGATGCCTTCGTTTATGTACATACGGTGCATCGCGTAAGGCCGCCATGCATCATACGTTGTTTTTAAATCGCGAAAAATGTTCGCGTATTCCGGTTTGGTGGCGGCCCATTTTTGAAAAGCATCTTCCTCTTTACGCTTTTGCCCGAACACATCGTATTTGTAAAGCTCCTCGGTTTCGCCTTTGTAAAACTTCCAGTAATTGGCGATGCCGGCATAATCACTCGCCAGTTGCAGCTTTGTGGCCGGATCTTTCTTCATCTCCTCAAACATATACTTCAGGCGCATGTCGCGAAGCTTTACCAGCGTTGGATTGTTGATGTCGGTTGATAGTTGAATGCCCAATGATGATTCGTAACGGTTGGTGCTTCCGGGATAGCCGAAGATCATCGCAAAGTCGCCTTCCTTCACGCCTTTTAATGATACCGGCAAATACCACTTCGGTTTCAGCGGCACGTTGTCGGCCGCATACTTTGCGGGCTTGCCGTCCCTTGTGCCATAAACGCGAAACACCGAAAAGTCGCAGGTATGGCGCGGCCATTCCCAGTTGTCGGTATCGCCGCCGAATTTGCCAAAAGCTTCGGGCGGTGCGCCTACTAAACGAATGTCGCTGTAACGCTGGTAAACAAAAGCCAGAAACTGATTGCCTTTGAACAAAGGGCTTACTCTGGTTTCAATGCTTTTGTCGGCATCGCTCATGCGGCCGTTGATAGCTGTTAGAATTTGTGCTTGCCGTTGCGCTCTTTCCGCGCCGGTGAGGTTCTTCAGTGAATCATTCACAATAGCCGTCACATCATCAATGCGCAACAGAAATTGCACGGATAATGTTGAAGGAATCTCTTCACCCATGCTTTTTGCATAGAAGCCGTCGCGCAGATAGTTGTGTTCCACCGTGCTGGCTTTGGCAATGGCATCGTAGCCGCAGTGGTGGTTGGTAAAGATGAGGCCTTGGTTGCTTACAATTTCGCCGGTGCAGCCGCCGCCAAAGATGATGACGGCGTCTTTCACCGATGGTTGATTGATGGAGTACAGTTGTGCAGCGGTAAGCTTGAGGCCCTTCTTCACCATGTCGGCATACACTTGCTGACCGAGTAACAAAGGAAGCCACATGCCCTCGTCGGCCGCAGCTCGTAAAGCAAAAGTGAGGGTGAGAATAAAGGCAATCGTTGCTTTCTTCATAGATGATTTTTTGTGTGAGCAAACTTAATGAGGAATGAGTGCATGAACAGACATTCCATTTCTTCAAGAAATGGAATGTCTATATCAGTTTCTCCGCCCTCGCCAAATCCTCCGGCGTATCAATCTCCACGCCCATGTAATCTGTTACCACCATCCGTATGGAAACGCCGTTTTCCAAGTAGCGAAGGCACTCTACTTTCTCTGCATCTTCCAAAGGAGAAACGGGCCAGGACGTAAAGTCAATCAAGGCTTGTTTGCGAAAAGCATACACGCCGATGTGTTCGTAATAAATAATGGGAATGGCCTTGTTTCGTGAATACGGAATCACACTGCGGCTGAAGAACAAGGCATTCATCTTTTTATCCACGCAAACCTTTACGTAGTTCGGATCGGCTATCAACCTTTCTTCTTTCAACACTTGCATCAGCGAACCAACTTGCACTGATGGATGGCTAAACTGTTCGAGCAACTTTTGCAGAGGCTCTCGTTTTACAAAAGGTTCATCGCCCTGCACGTTTACCATCACATCGGCTTGCAGGGCCTGCGCCGCTTCGGCAATGCGGTCGGTGCCGCTTTGGTGATGGCCTGACGTCATCACGGCTTTGCCACCGTTTGCTGTAATTTCCTGAAAGATGATATCGCTGTCGGTGGCTACAATCACTTCATCAAACAAGCCTGTGGCAACGGTGTTGTCGTACGTATGCCGAATGACGGTTTTGCCTTTGAGCGGCTGCATCAATTTTGCGGGGAAACGGGTAGCGGCATATCGTGCGGGAATGAGGGCGATGGCTTTCATGCAAGCGAAAGTAGTGAGTGGTGAATGGTAAGTGGTGAATGGGTGTCTGAAAGCACAACTTGTCTGAAAGAAAACTTCCAATATTTTTTATGAAGAGATGTATGCCTCACTCAAAATCGAAAATGAGAAATGACGTAAAGGAAAACAGTGTTGTAAACGACCCATTCACCACTTACCATTCACCATTCACGGCTTTAGCTTTCCGAACGGCCGCTTCAGCAAGAGCCAAAAATTTTCGTCGTGCTCATTGGGATAATATCGGTCGAGGCCGTAGCGGATTTTTGATGGCTCTAATTCCTGATACGTTCCGAAGAGTCTGTCCCAAATAGAAAACACCGCGCCGTAGTTACTGTCGGTGTAAGGTTGCTGCCAATGGTGATGCACCTTGTGCATGTTGGGCGAAATGAACAAGTAAGAAATGGCGTGATCAATCTTCTTGGGCAAACTGATGTTGGCATGAGTGAAAGCAGTGAACAGGATCAAGAACGTTTGGTAAATCATCACCGCATACATGGGCGCACCGGACACAATAAGCGCCATAAAAAAGAACAAACCACGCAACACACTTTCCACCGGATGATGGCGCAAACCCGTTGTGGCATCCACGTTGTTATCGGCGTGGTGTACGATGTGAAAGCGCCACAGCACGAAGGTTTTGTGCTCTACAAAATGCACCAGCCAGCCGATAAAAAAATCAAACACAAAAAAGGAAAGGATGATGGTACCGACTACATTCAGGTTCAGCCAATGCACCAGACCAAAACCGGTTCGGCTGCACCAATCGGCCAACAGCACCACAGCCACCGCAAGGCCGGTGTGAATAATTAAATGCATAACGGTGAACGAAAAATTTACCGCCGCGTGACGGCCTTTGTTCTTTTTGTAGGTTGATTGAAAAAGGGGAATGGCGCCTTCGAGCATCCAGAAGAAAAGCAAGCCGCCCACCAAAAAGGCCATGCGCTGCACCGGGTGCTGGTCGAGGGTTTTGAAATAGTCAAGCATCGTTTGCCACATAAATTGCGAATTAGTTCATTAGGAATTGGGTTACTGGGCAATCTAATTTACAGCATTCCCGAAAGGCAGTTTCAACAGTTCAGAAAAAACTCTTTAAACTCTATAAGTTCTGCGGTTTCTATTTCCACGGCTTTGGTAAAAATGGTTTCACCGACTTGTGTTTTTAAGTAAAAGATGCCGACGTCTATTAGCCGCAAGCCGCTTTCGGTGAGGAGGATGTTATCGAAATAAAAACCGCCTTGGCACGATGACCATTTCAAATCGCGGTGTACAAAACCGTTGGCATGCAGTTGAATCAGTGCGTTTTGTGCATTAAAGTTAGCTTACACCTTGCTTACTTGAGACCTCACATGAACGGGATGTTTCTTTCATTGCGGGCTAATCTTATCTTAGCGGAGTAAACTTCATTTAAACCTTTACTATGGAACACTTCACCGGCATACTAATTAAAAGCGAAAGCGGCAGAGGCTACACGGCTATTGTGGCTGAATACCCCGGCGTTATTGCCGAAGCGGAAACGAAAGATGAAGCCAGAAGAATCTTGGAAAAAAATCTGCAGCTTGTTTTGGAATACAAGAGAAAGCAGGCGTTCGAAACCTATCCCAACGCCGAAGTTGAATCGTTTGCGCTGGCTTAATCACTTCAGATTGGAAGGAATTTCGATGTTTAAAGCAACCGCCATTCGCATTACTGTTTCTGGGTTCATTAGCCGGTCGTCAATCGGCGTATTCAGCGTAGCATATCCACCCGTTTTTGGGTTCTCCAAAATCACACAAAAGGCTGTTGTGTTTGTATCCGGCAATGGCTTTTGACTACAGCCGTGATTTAAAGCCCAACGGTAAAACTCTCTTTTAGTCATGTTCCTGAAATTTTATGAAGCAAAGCACGGACTTTGTTTTGAAATTTTTTTTGTGAGAACGAAGAAAGTGGAGTTGTTGCTCCGCAGCGATAAGAACGATGAATGGAGCGTCGCAACGCATGCTCAATAGATATTCCGGCCCCTGTTCTCAAAAGAAAAACGCAACCATAAAACATGATTGCGTTTAAAAAGTATCATTGCAAAGTGGGCTTCGTGTGTCAGCAGCTCTCCTCCTCATCTCTGATGGAGAGGGGCCGGGGTGATGTCACTGATTTAACATCAGTGGCATCACCAGCATCAGCAACTCTTCGTCATCATCTTTTTCGGTGGGTTTAATCAAACCGGCTTTTGTAGGCGTTGACAGTTCCATGCGCACTTCCTCGCTGTCGGCAGCATTCAGCATTTCAATTAAAAAACGGGCATTAAAAGCAATGGTCAGGTCTTCGCCGTCGTACTGGCATTTCATGCGTTCGTTGCCCTCAAAAGAAAAGTCCACATCCTGTGCGGCCAGACCTAATTCGCTGCCGGTGATTTGCAGTGCTACCTGGTTGGTGCTTTTGTTGGAGAAGATGCTTACGCGGCGCAAGGCGCTTTGAAATTCGCTTTTGCCCACGGTCATCTTGTACGGGTTGTCGGCGGGGATGACCACTTTATAATCCGGGAACCGGGCATCTATCAGGCGGCAACTCATTTGCGTGGTGCCGTGCTTTACAAACAAATGATTGCTGTTGTAGCTAACCGTTATTTCGTCGCTGTTCGCCGGCAGCGCCGCTTTTAAAAGCGTCAACGGTTTTTTGGGAACAATAAAAGAATCGTTCTTGGGGCAGCTTACGTCGGTGCGTTTGTAGCGAACGAGGCGGTGCGCATCGGTGGCTACAAACTGAATGTACTCTTTATTGAGTTCAAAGAAAACGCCGGTCATGGCGGGGCGCAGGTCATCGTTGCTTACGGCAAACAAGGTTTTATTGATGGCCGTAACCAGGCCGGCTGCGGTCATCGTAAAGTTCGTGGTATCATCGGCGGCTGGCTCCTTCGGAAAGTTATCGGGGTTCTCGCCCATCACTTTGTACTTGCCGTTATCGGACGTAATCTCTACCGAAAAATTTTTATCAATGTTGAACGTCAGCGGCTGGTCGGGGATGTTCTTCAAAGAGTCCATCAAAATTTTGGCGGGAATGCAAACCTTGCCGGGCTCCTTGGATTCAATTTCTAATTGTATCCGCATCACGGTTTCCAAATCGGTAGCCACCACACTCAATTTATTCTTTTCTATTTCGAATAAAAAGTCTTCAAGAATGGGCAAAACGGTGTTTGCGTTAATGACGCCGTTGATGTGTTGCAGTTGTTTAAGCAGGCCCGACGAGGAAACAATAAACTTCATGTTCGTACGATTTCAATAGAGGCGAAACTAAGGATTTTTGGTGCAAAGTTTTACGCTGTTTATCAACCCTCATTTCGCTTAACTTGCCGGTTTTGCAAACGCTTTGTCGGCCCGTATTTTGAAGAGTTGGCAATTGGCAAAAAATACCGAAGAGGCTTTCGGGTTGTAAAAATTGATTTAAGCAGCGGTGCAAACCGCTAACTGCAAATTGACACCTGAACTCGGAGAAAGCTTGTTGCGAATAAAATCACGTATGCTGGAAAAAATTTTTAGCTGGTCGAAGAAGAAAGAAGGTGAAGAAGAAGCCGTGCCCGCAAGCGTTCCTTTCATACGGTTTGGCCGCTACTCCGACAACAACAAGCCCGTGTCCAAAGTGGAAAAATGGAACGAGGCCGAAAGCTTGTTTAAAGAAAAGAAGTATACCGAAAGCGTGACTGCTTTTTTTGATTACCTGCGCGACGAGGACGAGGACAACGTAAAGCTTGTGCCCGAAGCGGCGCAGCAAAAGTTTCTGTTTTACCAAGGGTCAAAAATCATTCGGGGCTACTTTAACGCTGAAAGGTTGGAAGCCGAAATATCCATCGCACAAATGCCGCAGCCAAGTGTGCCGGTGATGCGCCGCTTGCTGGAGATGAACTTTAATTTATACTACAGCCGCTATGCCTTGCACGAAGGAATTATTTACATGTTCTTCGACAGCGACATTGAAACCGCCAATCCAAGCAAACTGTATTATGGCTTGAAAGAGTTGGCGACAAAAGCCGATAAGCAGGACGATTTGTTGGTGCAGGATTTTACTACGCTGCTGCCGGTGGATGTTGACCACATCACGCCAATATCCGATGAAGAAAAAGCCATCAAGCTGCAGTTCTTTAAAAAATGGATTGAGGAAACCATTGCCCTCGTCGGCACCATTGACAACGATAAATATTCGGGCGGCATTGCCTATCTTTTATTGGCCTTGGCTTACCGGATAGATTACCTCATTACCCCCGAAGGCAAGCTGCAATCGGAGCTGGAGAAGGTAGTGGAAATTTATTTCCGTAAGGACAACCGGCCCGTTACCGAAAAGAACGGCGAGATGCTGGACTGCTTTCAAAAGCTGGCTACAAAAGACCGCACGGAATTTTATCCTTATCTCTTTCGCGCCAAACATACGTTCTCCATTGTAACCCCGCAAGCTTACAAAACCGTGGCCGATGCCATTTACAACGCCAATCAAAACGTGGGTTGGTACCGCGAACACAAGATGCCGGAGGTAGCGGCCCGCATCAGCGAATACGGTTTTTCCTATTGCCAGTATTCGTACAGTTTGCCCCGGCCGGTAACGGAATTGTTTCACTTGTTTATGATGATCAACTACGCCGATTATTTTGCCGCGCTTGGTTATACTGATGCTTTCTACATTATAGAGAAGAACGAATACAATAAAGAAAAAATCAGGGAGTACGTTGATGTTGTCATCGAACGCTGGAAGGAGAAATATCCCGAACTAAAGTTTGACGTGGAGAAGCTGAAGTACGATAATGCGGTGGCGTTTAATCAGTCCTTCACCACGGAAGTGGAGTACCTAAATCTTGAAAGTCGTTGACCACGGATGATCGGGATTTTTAAAGGATTGTCGGGATGGTTAGATAGAAAGGATTGTTTTTGTTTATAAACATTCTTCGCGTCAAAAAATTTTTGTAGATGGAACTTAAACATGCCGACATAACAGAGAAAATAATTGGCTGTGCTATGAAGGTTCATAGTAAGATGGGGCCGGGTTATCCTGAAATCATTTACGGCCGTTGTCTGGCAATTGAGTTTAAGCGGATTAGTTTGCGGTATGAGAAAGAGAAGAACTTAAATGTTTATTACGATGAGTTTATTGTGGGCGGAAGAAGAGTGGATTTTATGGTGGAAGAAAAAATAGTAGTCGAATTGAAAGCACTTGCCACTTTTACTGATAAGGACTTTGTGCAAGCCTTAAACTATCTCGAAAGCCATCGGGAGGAAATTGCTTTGCTCATCAACTTTGGCGCAAAAAGCTTACAATTCAAAAGAATTGCCAATAACAAAAGCATCACGCCGCCGGAAAATCCTATCAACCTATTGAACGAACCCAAAGCCTTATACAATCTCAATAATCCTTTAAAAAATCCCGACAATCCGTGGTTAAATCCCGATAATCCGTGGTCATGACAACGCAACAAATCATAGAACTCTACCGCCCCGCCATTATTCAGCTTGCCACGCAAGGCAGTACCGGCACCGGCTTTTACATAAAAGAATTCGACCTCATTGTAACCAACGAACACGTGGTGAGCAAGAACGCCGAAGTCACCATTGCCGGACGCCTGTTTGAAAAACGCATTGCCCGCGTTTGGTACACCGACCGCAAACACGACCTTGCTTTTTTGCAGGCGCCAACCGATGTGGTGTTGCCCGAAGTAAGGCTGGGTGTGTACGAAGATGTGAATGATGGCGAAGTGGTGGTTGCCATCGGCCATCCTTTTGGCCTGAACTACACCGCCACGCAAGGCGTTATTTCCAAAGTGGACCGGATACGCGACGGCGTGAAATACATTCAGATTGACGCGGCCATCAACCCCGGTAACAGCGGCGGACCGCTGGTGAATAAGAAAGGCGAAATCATTGGCATCAATTCCTTCATCATTAAGGGCGGCGATAACTTGGGTTTTGCCTTGCCGGTGAGCTACATTCGCGAAGCCTTGCAACTCTATTTGCCTTACAAAGGCCAGCCTTCCACACGCTGCCACAGTTGCAACAATCTAGTGTTGGCCACAAACATTGAAGCCACCAAGTACTGTCCGTATTGCGGCACCGAAGTAAAGCTTCCGCAGCCGCCGGAGAAAGAAGCAAAACCGGTAGGCGTATCTAAAACAGTAGAAGAAATTTTAACTGAACTGGGCAAAGATGTAAAGCTGGCCCGTGACGGCAACAACAATTGGAGCGTAAAGGAAGGCGGCGCCAAAATCAAAATCAACTATAATCCCGAAAACTTTTTCGTGGCCGGCGATGCCTACCTCTGCGGCCTGCCTACCGACACCACACAAATAAAACCGCTCTATCAATTTTTATTGCAGGAAAACTTTACCCTCGACGGCCTTGTGTTAAGTTGCCTCAAGCAAAACATCGTGCTGTCTTGCATCATGTACGACCTGGACATGACCAAAGACGCCGGCATCGAAATGTTCCGCGACTTGTTTCAAAAAGCCGATTACTACGATACCTTGTTAGAGAAAGAGTACGGTTGCCAGGAGTTGCTGGAGGAATAATATCCTGTTGCTAAAGCCTGCCGGTAGGCAAGTACATTCTTATTGCTATTGAGCAATTAGAACACAAAGGCACGGCGTCTCTTTGTGCATCTTCGTGTCCCTGCCGGCAGGCAGGTTCGTGTCTTAGTGGTTCTTCGTTGTTAACTGTAAACCGCCAACTATTTATTGCAGTCTCGCTGTATCCGCCTCTTCCAAATAATCACTTGCCAGCGACAACTCATAATCGCTCTTCTTCAGCAATTGAAAAAATTGCCGCAACTGAAACGAGTCTTCACTCTTTACATACGCCTGATCGTGGGCCAATAAAACAAGGTTGTCTTTGCGCTTTGTCCGGTTGTGCTTGAACACCGAATCAATTTGGGCGATCATGCCTTCGGCCGTTGTTTCCACGCTCATGCTTTTGTGGTTGAAGCTCCATTCGAGGTCCCAACCCATTAATGTAAAGCCGGCCTTTTGCAGAGAGTCAGCCGCAGCGGCACTTTTCTTTAAGTCGGTGAATTGTAGTGTATCAATGCGCCAGATGTTTCGGCCCGGCGTACGGCCGATGTTGTTAGTGAAGTTAAGGCTGTCAGCCGTTCGTTTAAAGTCCGCCACCACTGAATCCGGTTCTGTATAATAGCGTTCGTAATGTGAGTGCGCATGGCTGTAGCTGTGGTTGCAGAGTTCAATCTGCTGCGCCATTTTCAGGCTGTCCCACATCCGGCTTTGCGATGGCGAAGCAAACACGTGTTCGCCCACAATAAAAAACGAAACCGGCACGCCTTCGTCCTGCACAATGCGAAACACATTGCGGGTGCCGCGGTTGGGGCCATCGTCAAACGTTACGTAAAGTTTTTTGCGGCCGCTGCTCTTCGCTGCTTTTTTGGTTAAAGCAACAGGCGCTGCTTTCTGCGTTACGAACGCAGCGGAGATGTTGGTTGTTCTTGGGTGGCTTTTGTAAACAGAAAAAGGAAGAATGAGGAGGCAAAGCATCAAGGATTTAGTTACAACGGCGGTGGCAGTATCACTGTCGCCGTCAGCAGAGGAGTCCATAAATTTTGAGGGGATTTTGCTATGAATATATCATGGCCGGAATGCGGTTTCCAAATAGGCGTGGTTAAAGAATTTGTAAAGAATAAAAGTCAAGGGAAGACTATTGTTTTCTTGAAGACCAAAGCTGCATGAACGCTTTTGGCGTAATAACAGGAAGAGTGGTTACTGCCTTTTTAAAATCCTTTGTGTTGGACGTAATGAAATAATCAATGCCTGAAATGCCTAACGCGGTGAAATACTGAACGGCATCTTCAAGGTCGGAGAAAGAAGAACCGAGTGCCATTTCAAAAGCGGTATTATCAGGATTAGACAAGGTGCAAAAACGAAGGATAGACGTGCTGTGCCGGATGATTTCCGCCTTTGTTGTTTTTTCAGTTCCGAGTACGTAAATCAGGTTTAGCAGATTGGAAGCAGAGGTGTACGCATGCAATCGTTTTTGTTCGGCTAACAGAAGCAATGATTCGGCATCGGGCCAATCAGCGCCGCGGTGCATCAGCACGTCAAGGAATACATTGGTATCAATAAAAATTTTATAGGCCATACTTTGCCTTTAAGTATTTCCCTTTTGCATCTTTTACAGTAACGCCTGAAGATATTTTACCTTTAAGCGCACCGCTCATTGCCTTTACCAGCGAGTGACCATTTTCTTCACCGGCCACGAGTGACTTTAGTTGTTCTTCCACAATATGGCTTACGCTTTTTCCGCGTTTGCGTCCAAAATCTTTTGCCTTCTCAATTACATCCGGGTCTATACTCAAGGTGAACTTTGTTTTCATAAAACTCGTTTTCAACAAATATACGTAGTCTTTTAAAAAATACGTATGATGTGTCGTTGCATTGTTCGCAAAGAACTTTCGCCCTGTTCACAAAGCCTTTGCTATCTTCCAAAAAACATTTCGCCGTGAGAAAAACCTTGCTTCCGTTTTTATCATTTATAGCCATTAACGCATCGGCACAAAAAGATTACAGCGCGGCCATTGAAGCCGCCGCTTCCAAACTGGAGCCCAAGTGCATTGCCTGGCGACGACAGCTTCACGAGAACCCCGAACTCGGCAACCGCGAATTCAAAACAGCAAAGCTCATTGCCGATCATCTTCGTTCCTTAGGCATTGAGGTAAAAGAAGGCGTAGCGCATACCGGCGTGGTTGGGATATTAAAAGGCGGCAAGCCCGGTCCTGTTATTGGCCTTCGTGCCGACATGGATGCACTGCCCGTTACGGAACGAAATTCTTTACCCTTTAAGTCGGCCGTAAAAGCTGATTACAACGGACAGCAAGTAGGCGTGATGCATGCCTGTGGCCACGATACACACGTAGCCATGTTGCTAAGCGTAGCTGAAATTTTATCGGGTATGAAAGCCGATTTAAGCGGCACGATAAAATTTGTCTTTCAACCGGCGGAAGAAGGTTCGCCCAAAGGCGAAGAAGGCGGCGCGGAACTGATGATTAAAGAAGGCGTGCTCGACAATCCAAAGGTTGATGTGATGTTTGGTTTGCACATCAGCTCTCAAACCGAAGTCGGAAAAATAACCTATCGCCCCGGTGGTTTTTATGCCGGCGTAGCCGACATGAAGATTACGGTAAAAGGCCGCGGTGCACACGGCGCTTATCCCTGGGATTCTGTGGACCCGATTGTAACCTCGGCGCAAATCATCAATGCCTTGCAAACCATCATCAGCCGCAACCTTGACGTTACTGAAAACGCCGGCGTGGTTACCATCGGCGCCATCAACGGCGGTGTGCGGAGCAACATCATTCCCGAAGACGTAACCATGCTCGGCACCATTCGTTCGCTTTCCAAAGCGCAGGAAGATTTTCAAATCAGCCGCATTAAAACCATCGTCACCAAAACAGCAGAAGCGGCCGGTGCGACTGCTACCGTGGAAGCGCCTTACTCTTCGCACTATCCCGTTACGTTTAACAACGAAACACTGACGGCAACGATGCTACCATCGCTGCAAAAAGCGGCGGGTGAGGTTAACGTGAAAGTGATTCCGGCCAAGATGGGCGCCGAAGATTTTTCGTTCTTTGGTGAGAAGGTGCCGGCCTTGTTTTTTAATCTTGGTGGCATGCCTAAAGGCGGCGATCCCAAAACAGCGCCTTCGCACCACACGGCTGATTTTTTTATAGATGAAAGCGGACTGAAAACCGGCATCAAAGCTTTTTTGTTTCTGGTGACGGATTATATGCAGATGAACAACGCAAAGGCAAGCAGCAAAACAAAAGCGAAAGGAGTGTGAGATCAATAGGCAATGGGCAATGAGCAATAGGCAAGGCTGCAAAAGTTGGCTGGATAAAATTTTCAATCTACGGCAATGCAGAATCAATTGAAAAAAGCACAATGAGAAAGTTAATCGTTCTGTTGACATTTTTTGTTTTGGCCGCCAATGCCTCTGCGCAGAAGAGAGACAAGAAGCTGCAACGCGAAGTAGAGGCACTGCTGCAAGGCTTCAACGGCGATGTTGGTGTTTATGTAAAGAACCTCAAGAACGGCAAGACCGTTGCCGTAAACGCCGACACGATTTTCCCGACGGCCAGCATGGTAAAGATTCCGATCCTCATCGGCATTGAACACAAAATGAACCGCGGCGAGTTAAGCTATCATCAGCCTCTTGTTTATAAAGATTCCTTGCTCTATGCCGGTGTGGACATTCTCGGTTCGTTCAAGAATGAGGAGAAGATTGAATTGAGCAAAGTTCTGCTGCTGATGCTTTCTACCAGCGACAATACCGCCAGCCTTTGGCTGCAAAGCCTTGCCGGTGGCGGTTTGCGCATCAATCAGTTATTGGACAGCATGGGCTTTACGGCAACAAGAGTCAATTCAAGAACGCCGGGCCGCGAAGCCATCCGTGGTATTTACGGTTGGGGACAAACCTCGCCACGGGAGATGGCGACGATTATGGAAAGAATTGTGAACGGCGACATTATCAATAAAGAACGTAGCTCACACATGCTTCGCTTGCTGGGCCGTAATTATTGGGACGAAGAAGGCGTATTGCAAATACCATCGGATGTTTTTGTAGCCAGCAAAAACGGCGCGGTGGACGCCAGCCGCAGCGAAGTAATTTTTGCAAACGGCCGCGGTGCCCGCTACATCTTTTGCATCTGCACTAAGAACAACAAAGACCAAAGTTGGGAAACAAATAATGAAGCGTGGGTGCTGACGAGAAAGTTGTCGAAACTGTTGTGGGAATATTTTGAGTGAAGGATTTAAAATGCTTTCCGATTAAATCGCAAAAAGTTTTTTATCGGTACTTTCTACTTCGGCTTCACCATAAATCTCTTCTTCTTTTTCTTCATCGTAATCTTCGACCATTCGAATCACAGATTGATAGGCAGCCCATATTGCGCTGTCTTTAAAATAAAGTTTTCCTTCACCTTTCATTTCAAATTCACCGGCATCTGGAATGTCCAATTTTAAAATCAGATATTCTTCCAAATCTTGCTTTTTTCCTTCATCGTTCTCATCAAATTTTTCTAAGGTTAAAAAAGCTTCATCGCCGCCACTTTCCCAGTGAAAATTTAAGACCACTTGTTTGCTTACAATTTCGCCCAACCATTTTTCCACCTCTGCCAGAAATTGTTTGTTGCGATCTTCTTCTTGCTTGCGCCAGTCGTTGTCGTTGTCGTTGTTCATGGTTTTTTTCTTTTTTTAAAACGTTAAGCAACTTCGTTAGAAAACTCATCATCTTTTAATTCTTTCAATTGCTGTGGCGACGGTGCATATTGCCAACGTTCGCGAAGCGATACGGCCTGTAGCAGTTCGCTCACACTATTTCCCTCAAGGTGTTCAGCTAATTCCATTGCAGCATCTATCCCTAAAAATTCTTTTACCAGATAAATTCCAAAATTGCTTTGAGTAATCAATAACGATGCGGACAATCCGGAGAAGACATAGGGCCTCAAAACAAATTCTTCCAAAACCATGTTACAAGATCGAAAGGGTTGAAGGCGTTCCGTAAGCGATGCGTCAGTGAATTTAAACCAGTTGTTTAGCGTGGGCACCACGCCACATAAATCTTCTTTGCAATGTTCGGCCGCTATATCTCTTACCAAGATTGTTTTGCTATCGCTGTTCAATAAGGTCACTCCAAATTTTTGAACACAGAGATCGATACCGTATGTATTATGCAAAAGCAACCGATGCTTGGTGTGGTAATAGAATAGCTTGCTTGAATCAAGAAATTTATGAAGAGTCAAATAGTCTTCAGGTATGCCACCAAATTTTTTCTTTGACAGCAAACTATGCTTCCAATAGTTCATAGTTAATCCAAATTGGCATGGCCTTTTTGTTTTAAGCAATCCATTTTTCAAATAGAAATAGTAACGAAGACCACGTGAATTTTACCATCACATCGCCGGCTTTGCCACCTTTAATTCTTCCAGCCTTTTGCGTTCTCCCTCAATCGTCGCCTGCTGGTTGGCCTGCGCCTGTTTGTTCTTCGCAAGGTCATCCTGCAGCTTGGCAATCTTTTTATTCAGGTCTTGTTCGTCGTTCATTAAGTCAGTCAATTTCTTCTCGGCTTTCTTTACTACTTCCTCTTGTGCGGTTACGTCAAGGCCATGTTTGTAGGTAGCCGTTTGCGCTACAAAACCGTTTAAAAAATTTTGTGCGGATGCATACGTAGCCGGTTCAGATAAAGAGGTAACAAAGTTTTCGGAGCCTTTACTGGTAAGCATGTAAATCACCGATTGGTTGTCGCGCTTGTTGCCGCGGCGGTCTATTTTAAAATACAGGTCCACCAACTGGTTCTGGCTGGTTGTGTCTTTCAACACCACGCCCTTGTAAATGTAAAAGCCATCGGTTTTGTCCTGCTTCCAAAACAGGGAGCCTTTGGTTTCGGGTTGAAAACCGATTTCTTTCAGCTTGCTCACAATGGTGCCTTCTGCCACTGTTTCATTGTAAGGTAAATAAAGCATCAGGGCCGGACGGTCTATCTTATTAAACTTTACCGTAGTGCCCACCGATTGCGCCGATGCGGCAACGCAGATTGTAAGAAGGAGGAAGGAAAGAAGAGCTTTCATAAAAAATAATTTGTGGTGTAAATATAAAGGCTTGCAAAAAGTTTTGCGGGTATCATAGCAAAGGACGCTTCTGTTACTGGTATGGTTGGTTGTTGCTTTGCTTTTCTCATTGCTCCAAAGCGGCAAGAACAATGGTTCGCCGGCTGGCGAACGCAAGGGTCGCTGCAGAGTAGCCCCGGCCCTTGCTTCAAAAAGAAAAACTCAATCACACGTTGTGATTGAGTTTAAAAGGAATACCGTGTCGTGACTTATTTCGCTTTGTCAAAATGCTCCGCCACCTTGTTCCAGTTAATCACACTCCAAACGGCTTTTAAATAATCGGGGCGTTTGTTTTGATACTTGAGGTAATAAGCGTGTTCCCACACGTCAATGCCGAGGATGGGCGTGCCTTTTACTTCGGCTACGTCCATCAAGGGATTGTCCTGGTTGGGCGTGGAGCTTACTTCCAGCTTGCCGTCTTTTACAATCAGCCATGCCCATCCGCTACCAAAACGGGTAGTACCGGCAGCATTTACTTTTTCTTTCAGCGCATCCAGCGAACCAAAGGTGCTGTTGATGGCATCGGCCAACTTTCCGGTCGGTTGTCCTCCGTTGGCGCCAAGAATTTCCCAAAAGAAAGTATGATTCCAATGGCCGCCGCCATTGTTGCGCACAGCGGGAGAAATAGCTCCGGCGTTCTTTACCAATTCTTCGATGGATTTATTCTCGTGTTCGGTACCGGCAATGGCTTTGTTTAAATTGTCCACGTAAGCCTGGTGGTGCTTGTCGTGATGGATGGTCATGGTTTGCGCATCAATGTGCGGTTCTAATGCATCGGGTGCATACGGTAATGGGGGAAGTGTAAAGGCCATAACTGTTGAAGATTTTAAGTTGAAGATTATGATTCGTCCTGGCTGCAAATTTACATCCGGGTAAAGACAGCCTCCGGTTTAAGATAAACACCTCACTTTTTCAGCCGGTGAAGCTTCTTTCCTTTTTCCATGTACGCATTTACCACGCCCCTTGCCTCCATGTCTTTTTTCACGGTAACGGCATACCAACCAATGGAACCGTCAAAGGTTGTGTGCTGTTGGCTAAAGCAATCTTCAATGCCTTCCACTAATTGCGCGAACGTAACGGCACCTTCCTTTTTTAATACGTGGTAAATGGTTTTAGAGAATAGGTCGTATGTGTTTTTGTCAATGTTTTTGCGGCCGCCCGTATTCGGGTTCAGGCATTCGGCTTTTTGCGGTTTGATTGCTGCCATAACTATCGTTTTTGTTGAAAGAAAGATTTCATCAACTGTGCACATTCATCGTGCAAAACGCCGTTCGCCAAGCCTGTTTTTGGATGAAAAGGAGAAACATCTTTCGTTATATGAAGATAGCCGTTCTTAGGGTCGGAGGCGCCATACACCACGCGGCCGATCTTGCTCCAATACAAAGCGCCGGCGCACATAAGGCAAGGTTCAACGGTAATGTAGATGGTGGCATCGGGAAGATATTTGCTGCCGAGATAATTGAAAGCCGATGTCAACGCAATGATCTCTGCATGGGCTGTTGGATCAGCTAACTGCTCTACCTGATTATAGCCGCGTGAAATGATTTTATCATTCATTACAATCACAGCACCTACCGGCACTTCGTCTTTATCAAAAGCGGTTTGCGCCTGCCGCAAGGCTTGCCGCATAAAGTCTTCGTCGTTCATAGCATGAATGTAAGGCGAAGAGAAAATGAACATCGAACAGACGAATAAAGAACAGGGAATGATGAAGGAAATGCCCTGCCATCGGATGTCCTCTTCGACATTCATCATTCCTTGTTCATCTGTTCGATGTTCATTCTTTCTTGTTCGTTATTCGGCTGTTCCCAACGGGTTCTTTGGATAATCGTAAAACAAAAAAGCCTTTTCCGCTTCTTTAAACGCTTTCCAACTTTTCACATCGGCCTGCACAGCAAATACCCCGCAAGTTGGAATGCTGTCAATACGCACATTCGTCAGGCTGTTTGCGAAGTCGCCTATGGTTGGACTGTGCGCAAAAAAAGCCACCACATCAGCATCATCGGGAAGCGTAAGAATGACTTCATCATAAGCTGTTGTCACATCCTCGTAAAGCTTCGACTCAATGCGAATGTCCTCTTTATCATAACCGTATTCCTCGGCAAAAGCCCTGGCTGTTTTCTTGGCCCGCTTGGCATGAGAGGCTACCATCAAGTCAATTTTGGAAATGCGTTCTTTGGTGCGCTTCGCCATTTCCGGCGCATCCTTTTTGCCGCGGTCGTTCAGTGGCCGCTCCCAATCTTCCAAGCCGTCATGACTCCAATCGCTTTTAGCATGACGAACAAGTATCAATGTTTTCATTCTTTAAAGATAAGAATGCGAAGGACGGAAGTAAGAAGATAGAAAAAGGGAATGTCTGTGCTTTGCACATTGCTTACTGCCTATTGCTTATTGAGCATTGCGTTCGGCTTCTTTTCCAAATAATCAACATAGTCCTTGGAGCCAAGGCGAAAGTAGAGTGGCAGTGATGTAAGTTTTTGCAATTGCAATTCGGTTTTGCAAGACAAAGGCAAACCTTGTTTGTAGAAATTTTGCGGCAGAACTTTTAGTGAAACTTTTGCGACGGAAGAATCGGATAAAGGCGGCAAACGTTGTTGCGACGCGGCTTTGAGCGAACCGATGAAAAACGATGCCGCCAGAAGAAAACTTGCCATTTGCATGGAGTGGGATTTGCTGTAAATTTACGGCTTGATTTTTGCGAAACCGGCAAACTTTTTTGTCACCAATAGAAAGGACTTTGCCACCGACAATGAGGAGAACAAACCATGAGCCTTAGCCAGAGTTTACAACAAAAGCTTCTACAAAAACTATCGCCGCAACAGATTCAGTTAATGAAGCTGTTGCAAGTGCCCACCGCTAACCTGGAAGAACGCATCAAAGAGGAACTCGAAGAAAATCCGGCCCTTGAAGTAACCGATGAGGAAGGCGCCGAGGCCTACGACGAGAAAGATGAATTTGCCGACAGCACGCCGGCCGAAGAAGAATACGAAGCCGAGGACGACCGCGATAAGGATGACCTTTACGAAAACATAGACATCTCCGATTACGTGCAGGAAGGCGACGACGACATTGCCGATTACAAACTACGCGACGAAAACTACGGTGAGCAAGAGGAAAAGACAACCATGCCGTATAAAGTCGAGACGTCTTTTTACGAAGTGCTGGAAGCGCAGTTGGGCATGTTGAACTTAGACGAACGCCAGCATAAAATAACCGAGCAAATTATTGGTTCCATTGATGAAGACGGCTACCTGCGCCGCGATACATCGGCCATTGTGGATGACCTGGCCTTTCGGCAAAATGTAGAAACCGCTGAACAGGAGGTTGAAGAACTCATTGACCGCATCCAGCGTTTTGACCCACCGGGCGTTTGTGCCCGCAACCTGCAGGAATGTTTAT
The DNA here is from genome assembly GCA_965247695.1 of Flavisolibacter sp. Classification (GTDB taxonomy): domain Bacteria; phylum Bacteroidota; class Bacteroidia; order Chitinophagales; family Chitinophagaceae; genus Flavisolibacter. The sequence goes on along the minus strand of OZ252037.1, from coordinate 5,614,113 downwards.
TGCTGCAACTGGAACGGCAAAGGCTCGAAGGCAAAGACGTGAACCTTGCCATGCAGGCACTTACCAAATACTTTGATGAGTTTACCAAAAAGCACTACGAAAAAATTCAGCGCGGCCTGAACCTCGATGATGACCAGTTGCGGGAAGTGATGATACAAATCACCAAGCTCAATCCAAAACCCGGCGGCAATGTGGGCGAAATTAACAAGGCCGAAAGCTATGTGGTGCCCGACTTTTTTATTTACAACAACGCCAGCAAACTGGAGCTAACGCTCAACTCCAAAAACGCACCGGAACTGCGCATCTCCGAAGGCTATCGCGACATGCTGAAGGAGTATGATCGCGGCACTAAAAAAGACCGCCGCCAAAAAGAAGCGGTGTTGTTCATCAAGCAAAAGATAGACTCGGCTAAATGGTTTATAGATGCGATTAAGCAACGGCAGCACACCTTGTTCAGCACCATGACGGCCATCATGAACCACCAATACAATTTCTTTTTAACCGGCGATGAAACGGCCCTGCGGCCAATGATTTTAAAAGACATCGCCGAAAAAACAGACCTTGATATTTCCACCGTGAGCCGCGTGGCCAATTCTAAATTCGTGCAAACAGAGTTCGGCACTTACCGACTGAAATTCTTCTTTAGCGAATCCCTCACCACCGACAGCGGCGAAGAAGTTTCCACCCGCGAAGTGAAAAAGATATTGAGCGATTTGATTGAAGCCGAGCAAAAGAAAAAGCCTTTAAGCGACGAACGCCTCACCGAACTTTTGCAGGAGAAAGGCTACAACATTGCCCGCCGCACCGTAGCCAAGTACAGAGAGCAATTGAATATACCGGTGGCAAGGTTAAGGAAGGAACTGTGAACCTCACCCCGGCCCTCTCCATCGAAGATGCCTGCCTGTCCGGTAGGCAAGGAGAGGGAGTGCTTGCGCAAGAGGGTTACAGGCGGTGACATTCTTTCAATCATTATCTTTTTATCGGCCAAAGGTTTGTCTATCTATTAAGTGTCTGTTGCGTCGCACTCTTCTACGCTCGGTATCCCGATAGCTATCGGGACTATTCGGCATTCCACAAGCACTCCTTAAACTTTCAATCTCTCTGTTATAATAACGCCTTTTGCTTGTCATGCCGAGGAACGAAGCATCTGTGCGTTGTACTTTGAGAAAAGAAAGCAAACAGGTTTATATCTCACAACTGTTCTTTAAGCACCCTCCACAGATCCCCCGGCCTCATCCTCCGCCTGAAGCGGAACCTTCTCCAATGAGAGAAGGAAAATGGAAATGAATCGAATTTCGGAATGACAGGTAAAAGTCTTTACGACAATAGAGAGGCTCCAGTAGTGAAAAAAAGACTGCGCTGTAAACACCGCCGCACGGCCTCCCTCTCCCTGCCTACCGGACAGGCAGGCATCTTCGATGGAGAGGGCCGGGGTGAGGTCTTATCTTCGCCGCATGAACTCCAGCCCGGCTATTGAACAACCTTCCTTTCATCCAGCCCTGCGCACCTTGGCTAAAATCATTTCTTACGTTTTTCATCCTTTGTTCGTACCGATTTATGTGGCCTTGTTTTTTGTTTATGTGCTGCGGCTTTTTCCGGCGCTTGAACCTTTTCGGCAAAAGATACTTATCGTTCAATTCTTTGTCAGCTATACTTTATTGCCGTTAGCCACGGTGCTCATTGCAAAAGCATTAGGCTTTGTAAAAACCGTTCAGCTCAAAACCCAAAGAGACCGCATCATTCCCTACATGGCCACCATGATCTTTTATTTCTGGATGTGGTACGTTTCCAAAAATCTCGGCTTCCCCAAAGAGTCCATCATGTTCAGCCTTGCGGTGTTCTTAACCATCTGCTTCGGGGTCTTTTTCAACACCTATTTTAAGGTAAGCATGCACGCCCTTTCTATGGGCGTAGTAGTGACATTGTTCTTTATTTTATCGCTGCGCAGCGGCGCTAATTTTGGTCCCTGGCTGTCCATTGCTTTACTCATAGCCGGACTCGTTTGCACTGCACGATTGATGAATGCCGATCACCGTCCGTTTGAAGTGTATGCCGGCTTGCTTTTGGGTGCGGTATCGCAAATGATTGCTTTTATTTTTGTGGGGTAGATGAACAGTTGTGCGAATAGAGATGAGACGTTTGTGAGTGCATGGCCCTTCTCAACAAAATCTATTTGTTTACAAAAACTTTTTGGGTTATCAACCCTTATTTTGTTTGCGTCTTTAAAAAGTAGATGCCGTTAGTCACAGCGGTTACTTCTGCTCCTCCTGCTTGTTCATCGCTTACTCATTTAGCCATTTTACAAAACCAAATTTCACCCCCCGATAAAAAACTTCCTCACATCATCAACCCTTCCTTCTTGCGAGCTTACCCCGCACACGGCTTAAGGTTTCCTCGCTCATGCCCAGATACGTAGCAATGTATTTAAGCGGTACCCGTTGAAGCAAGTCGGGATGCTGTTGCAGAAAGAACCGATACTTCTGTTCCGCTGTGTGCTTGCGCAGCATTTGGGTGCGCTGCTCGGCCAGATAAAAATAGTGCTCGGTAAGTTTTCGGCCTACGGTATTGAAGTCCGGCAGATCGTGATACAACCGTTGTACATCGTTGTAGTGCATGCAGGCTACCTCACTTTCCTCCAACAGTTCAATGTACTCGTAACCCGGCTGGCGGGTATAAAACGAAACCCAGGATGTGATCATAAACCCTTCGTCCATAAAGCGGGAAGTGACGGCCCTGCCTTCGGTTACGTAATAAGCTCTGGCCAATCCTTTCAATACAAAGCAGGCATCGTTGGCAACGTCGCCTTCTTTCAAAAGAAGATGGTTTTTGGGAAAGCTCTGTATTGCCGCAATGGCTTGCAGCCGTTGCTTCATTTCATCGCTCAACGGATGAAGGCGGCCAAGGGCGGCAAACATTTTTTCCAGCATGATAAACAAGATAAACCGCTTTTGTCGCAGGTGCAAAACGGCTGCCGCATTTTCCTTTCATTCCTAATCCGTTTCAACGGAAAATGACATTTGTCAAGAAGAAAGAGGAAGGCTTTACCCACCTTCATTGCTGCAATCACCAAACGATTTTTTATGAACACACACATACGCTTACTGCCGTCCGCATGTACAAAACACTCTATCGTTTTTAGCGTGATAACGGCCGCCATTGCAGCAACGGTTTGCTGCGGCTGCACCCATGTTTATTATGCGCCTAACTCCGCAAATGCACCACTGCTGTCGGCGAAAGGCGAAACCCGTTTGAATGCTTTGTATTCAACCGGGGCGTTGTCCGACTTTACCGGCGAAGAATTACAGTGTGCCCGAGCGGTAAGCAACAACATCGGCATGATGGTGAATTATTTTTCGGCAGATAATACAGAAACGATGAGTGATGGTCTTTACAATGCTTCGTCGCACACAGAAAAAGGCCGCGGCACTTACCTCGAAATAGCCGGTGGTTATTTCAAGGGCCTTGATGCAAAGAAGAAATGGATTGCTGAACTCTACGCGGGTTGCGGTTTTGGTACAACGGCAAATGATTACGGCTACGAAAATCATTCGCGGGTATCCGTTGGCAAATACTTTTTTCAACCGGCCATCGGCTTCAAAACAAGAAACGTTGAAGCCGCGTTTGTTCCCAAACTAAGTTGGGTAACCTGGAGGGTAAAAGAAGCTGCCATCAGCAACGATTTTGTTTGGCCGGTATTTGACGAACTGAAAGCCATTAATGAACAGCCTGCGTTCATGGCCTTTGAGCCGGCCTTCTTATTTCGCTTTGGCACCAGCGGCGTAAAAATTCAATGCGGTATTTCCTATTCCAATTTTAGAAAGCGTTCGCTTTATTGGACCGGCAGTTTACAGGAGAACTGCACCGGCAGCATGGGCATCTCCGTCAACCTTTTGCCAGGGAAGAAAAAAAGCTGATGTGACAGCACAAACAGCCATTCTTTTTATTCAAACACAACCGTTCTTACTTCCCCCCTTCCCGCAATACCTTCGGCCCTTAAAAATCTTTAGCATGCAATACCGGCGAATGGGGAAAACGGGCCTTCAGTTGAGCGTACTTTCTTTTGGCAGTTGGGTCACCTTTCACAAACAAATAGACGATTCAATTTCTGAAGAACTCATGGGCATCGCTTACGATGCGGGCATCAACTTTTTCGACAATGCCGAAGTGTATGCCGGCGGCGAAAGCGAAAAAATGATGGGCCGCGTGTTGAAGAAAAAAGCCTGGGACCGAACATCGTATTGCGTGAGCAGCAAAGCTTATTTTGGCTGGCGCGGAAAGGCCAACAAACCCAATCAAACAGGGCTTAGCCGCAAGCACTTAACCGAAGCCTGCCACGAAGCATTGCAACGTTTGCAAGTGGATTATTTGGATTTATTCTTCTGCCATCGTCCCGATAAGAAGGCGCCCATTGAAGAAGTGGTGCATACCATGAACATCCTGATTCAACAAGGAAAGATTTTATACTGGGGCACAAGCGAATGGAGCGGCGTGGAGATTATGGAAGCGCATCGCGTAGCGGCGCAATACGGCTTAATCGGTCCTGCCATGGAACAACCGCAATACAACCTTTTGCACCGCGATAAATTGGAGAACGAATACCTCGAAATCTTCAAGAACCTTGGCCTCGGCACCACCATCTGGAGCCCGTTGGCCAGCGGCCTTTTAACCGGCAAATACAACAACGGCATTCCCGAAGGCAGCCGCTTTTCATTGGAAGGTTTTGATTGGCTGGTAAAGCAATGGATGGAAGAAGACAAGTTGGCCAAAGTAAAAGCACTGACGGATTTTGCGGGTGAATTGGACCTTCCCGTTTCTACTCTGTCCATTGCATGGACGATAAAGAATCCGAACGTAACCACAGCTATTCTCGGCGCTACAAAAAAAGAACAGCTTACCGAAAACTTAAAAGCTTTGGATGCGTTGCCGAAGCTTACGCCGGAGGTGATGCAAACCATTGATGACATCATGGGAACAAAACCTGTTTTACCCGAGTATTAAACACACAACATACTTATGCCGTTAGAAAACAAAACAGCCTTAATTACCGGCGGCAGTCGCGGCATCGGTAAAGCCATTGCCGAACGATTAGCAAAAGAAGGCTGCAACATCGCCATCGCCGCCAAAACCACCGAGCCGCATCCAAAGCTCGAAGGCACCATTTATACGGCGGCAAAAGACATTGAAGCCTTTGGCGTAAGATGCTTGCCTTTGCAATGCGACATCCGCGACGAAGCGCAGATACAAGCCGCCGTTGATGAAACAGTGAAGACCTTTGGCGGCATTGACATGGTGATCAACAACGCCAGCGCCATCTCTCTCACGCCAACCGAACACACCGAACCAAAGCGTTTTGACCTGATGACCGACATTGAAATACGCGGTACCTTTTTCATGTGCAAGGCCTGCATTCCGCACCTGCGTAAATCATCCAATGCGCACATCCTGAATCTATCGCCACCACTGAACCTGAATCCAAAATGGCTGGCGCAACATCTTGCTTACACCATTGCCAAATACGGCATGAGCATGATAATTCTTGGCCTTGCCGAAGAACTAAGGAAGGACAAAATTGCGGCCAACGCCTTATGGCCGCGAACCACCATTGCCACCGCCGCCGTGCAAAATTTATTAGGCGGTGATGCGTTGATGCGCATGAGCCGTACCCCTGGTATTGTGGCCGATGCGGCCTTCGCCATTCTATCAAAATCCTCCGCTGAATGCACGGGTAATTTTTTTATTGATGAAGACGTGTTGAGGGGCGAAGGCGTAAGCGATTTTGAGAAGTATGCGGTGGATGTATCGCAGAAGCTGATGAGAGATATTTTTTTGGATTAAGAAAAACCTTTCTTTGGTAAATTATCACCAGCCAACATGAATAATTCAATAACATATGTGTTAGGCGCTGGTGCTAGCTATCATTCTATGCCATTAGTGCAAAGTTTTGGTGAAAGGTTTGAGCTATTTCTTGATATGCTTCGACAACTTGGTGCCAATAGTGAACTAGTAACGGACGCAATTGCATTCGGCGAACAGGTAAGGTCGCTTACGAAACAAGTAAGCAAGCCGTAAGCGAAAAAGTCATCACCTCAAAAATAAAATCATGAGCATTGTCTTCATCATCATCCTAATTCTTCTTGGCATTGTCGTATTGCTGTTGCTGGTAGCCGCCTTTTTGCCAAAGGAATACCGTTTGTATAGGGCGGTTGTCATTGATGCGCCGAAGCAAAAAGTTTTTGACTACGTGAAGCTTCTTAAAAACCAAGATTACTACAATAAGTGGGTGATGACAGACCCCGACATGAAGAAAGCGTTTACCGGCACAGACGGCACGGTTGGTTTTATTTATGGTTGGAACGGAAACAAAAAAGCCGGTGAAGGCGAGCAGGAAATAACGGCCATCAAGGGAGAAGAAACCGTGATAAGCGACGTGCGTTTTGTACGGCCTTTTGCCGGACTAAGCACCTTGCAAATGGATGTGACCGCGGTGACGGATACGCAGACAAAAGTCGGATGGAGCACTACCAGCCGCCTTCCTTACCCCATGAACATTATGATACCGGTGGTTACCGGAATGTTAGGAAAAGACATGGAGACAAGCCTCGGTAATTTGAAAAGGATTTTGGAAAAATAATTCGCGCCATACTCATAAGAATAGAAACTGCCGAAAAGCATTAAAACATAACTGCAAAAATCTTCTTCAAATTTTTATGACGTCGTTGTTGTTGTTTTACGCCGTTGTTGGTACGTCGCTTTGCGTCTGTGAACTTGCCTACCAACAACTGAAGGCAGTACCGCACCGTTTAAAACATGATGGGTTATTCGTGCTTCGGCCGTTGGTGGGCCAGCGCACAAAAACTAAGTCACATACCAACGACGGCGGCTAAATGTGTGATGAGTAATCAGTAATAAGTTCCTGTTGTGCACAACGTCTTCACAATACAAAATGACTTTAAAATTTTAAACGGCCACTCATTACTCATTATTCATAACCCAAACTGCTTTAGATGATGATTTACGTGTTTATAACCGGCAAGTCCCCATTGCGCCGTACTTAAATCGCCAAAATAAGGATGCGGTAATTCGATTGGTTTTTGATGCGAAGGAAACTGTTTGATCAAGGCAATAAACGTTTGCCGTTCTCCTTCAAAAGCGGATGCATCAATCTGTCCTTTGGTATCGTTGCGTTTGGGTGTGCGGGCATTCTTTGGAAAGTTGGGCAAGAGGTAAAGCACCAGCAAGCGGCCAATGTATTGTTTGATGCGTGTGCCTTTTTTAGCCGGCGTAGCGGTGAGCAATTGCTCGTTTACGCGGTTGCAATGCAGCAGCATTTCGGTGGCGTTCATGCGGCCCCAAAGCGCTTGCGCATCGGGCGACAATTTTTGAATGCGGCTTACAATCGCCTCGCTGCATTCTTTATCCAACAAACTTTTCTTCATGGCAATGAATGAAGTATCAAGATAAGCCTTTATTCTTCCAGCATCTTTTTCAATAAGCCAATGCCCAAACCATCACTGGCAGCATTAGTGTTGTATTTATTCACGACTACAACCACCGCTTTGCCCGATGTTTTTTCAAATGCGGCGATAGTGGAGAAGCCATAGGTGCCGCCGTTGTGCCAATAGATACCCGGCTTGTTCACCTCCTGAAACGTATGCCAGCCAAGGCCCACGCTTACCTTAGGTGTTATGCTTACGGTGGGCAACAAAAGTTTTTCGATCACGGCTTTTGCTTTCGCGTTGCGAGGCTTCATCATATAATCCAAATAAGAAAGCATTTCATCCGCAGTACATTGCAAGCCGCCTGCGGGTGCCAGCGCACTCATCTTCCAAAACGCAATTTTTTCATCGTTGAAATAGCCCTGTGCTTCTCGGTAAGAAGAACGCCCATCAGAGGCGGTGATAGCAAACGGTTTCAAAATATACTCATCTAACAATTGCTGATAGCTCTTGCCTGTTATACGTTGTGCCAACACACCGGCCAATCCTGCCCCAAGGTTTGAATAATTGCTTTTGCCATCAGGCTTGGGTGTGCATCGCTTTAAAAAAGAAAACAAGTCATTCAACGCGTAATTATCGTATGGTGTTTTACTGTTTAATTCTATGTTATCCGGCAGCCGCGGCAAGCCCGAAGTATGATTGAGTAATGAAAGAAACGTAATGCCCGCAAGTGCTTTATTGCTTTGCACAGAATCGGGCAAATAGTTGATGATGGAAACACTGTCGCTGATGCCTTTATTACGCAGGATGCTTTCAACAATAAAAGCCGTGAATGTTTTGGTGATGCTGCCTGCTTCAAAAACAGTGGACGAATCAAAAGCTATCTTTTCATCGGGCACGGCATAACCAAAGCTGAAGTATTGCCGCTTGCCGCCGTTTAACACTCCTACAAAAAGTCCGGGCCATTTTTCCGCTTTCAACAGGCTATCGCCTTTTGTTTGAATAAAGTTTGCAAGACTAACCGAATCCTTCTTTTGTGCATCGCCAAAAAAGCAAAGCCCAATAAGACCAACGATGAAAAAAAGTTTACGCATAAGCTATTTGCTTTTTTGTTTCTTGTTTTTTTATCCGATGGCTTGCCTTAAATCGTCAATCAAATCTTCCGCATCTTCCACGCCTACACTCAACCGGATCAACGAATCGCTTAAACCGTTTTTAATTCGCTCTTCTCTTGGTATGGAAGCATGCGTCATGGTAGCCGGATGATTGATTAAGGATTCAACGCCACCGAGGCTTTCGGCCAGCGCAAACAGTTTGGTAGATGACAATACACGCTTTGCTTCATCCACACTATCATCTTTTAATTCAAAACTCATCATGCCGCCAAAGTCATGCATTTGTTTTTTAGCAACAGCATAATTTGGATGATCTTCAAAACCGCACCAATATACTCTACCAATCTTTGGATGTGTTCGCAACCAGTGAGCAATGGCGCGGCCGTTCTCGCTGTGGCGCTGCATCCGCAGGTGCAAGGTTTTGATGCCGCGCAACACCAAAAAACAATCCATTGGACCGGGCACGGCGCCGCAGCTTTTTTGAATGAAGTATAAATCATCGCGAAGCTTTTGATCGTTCATCATCAACGCACCTTGTATCACGTCGCTATGGCCGCCGAGGTATTTGGTGGCCGAGTGCATTACAATGTCGACGCCAAGGTCAAGCGGATTTTGCAGGTAAGGAGAAGCGAAAGTGTTGTCAACGCAAAACAAAACCTTGTGCTCTTTGGCAAGTGAAGCAAGGGCGGCGATGTCGCAGATGTTCATCAACGGATTCGTTGGCGTTTCGGCCCATATCAATTTCGTTTTGTCGTTGATGCGCTGCTGAACGTTCGCTACATCCTGCATGTCCACGAAGTGAAACACGATGCCAAACTTTTGAAACACTTTTGTAAACAAACGGTATGTGCCGCCGTATAGATCGGCTCCGCAAATGACTTCATCTCCAGGCGACAATAATTTAATTACGGCATCGGTAGCTGCCACGCCGCTGCTGAACGCAAGGCCAAACTTTCCGTTTTCAATTTCGGCGTAAGCCGTCTCCAATGCCGTTCTCGTAGGGTTTTGGCTGCGGGCATATTCATAGCCTTTGTTCTGCCCCGGCGCCTCCTGCACATAAGTTGAGGTTTGATAAATGGGCGTCATGATGGCGCCTGTGCTGGGGTCGGGTTCGGCGCCGGCATGTATGTATTTGGTTCCTGTGTTCATGATAGTTTTTTATGAGGCGCAAAGATAGACCGGCTGTGCAGGCTTTGTCAAATGACAACCCAAGTTTGTTGCGCCGGTGCTTTCTGCCACAATTTTGCCGAATGGATTTTCCGTTGCGTTTGCGATCATACAGGATAGGCGAAGAAGACATTCATCTGTTTGTGCCCGATGCACAAACGGTGAAGGAAGCTTATCACCAGAGCAAGATTGCCTTTCCGTATTGGAGCAAAGTATGGCCGGCGGCCATTGCGTTGAGTGAGTTTATTGTTCAACAACCGCATCTTGTTCAGAACAAGATTGTATTGGAAGCCGGTGCTGGCTTAGGTTTGCCTTCATTGGTAGCCGCCCGTTTTGCAAGCAATGTTTTGTGTACCGATGCTTCGGCGGAAGCCGTACAGATTGCCGCACAATCGGCCGCGCATCATCGTTTGCAAAATTTTTCTTCTGTTGTTCTTAACTGGAATTGTTTGCCTGATACTGGAATTGTTTGCCTGATAAGATAGAAGCCGATGTGATTTTGTTAAGCGATATAAATTACGAACTTGCAAGCTTTGCCATTTTACAAGGCCTGCTTACTGCTTTTATTCAAAACGCAAAACTCATTTTACTGGCTACACCACAGCGATTGATGGCGAAAGAATTTGTTGCACCGCTGTTGTCTTTCTGTACACAACAAGAAGAGTTTACAGTGAATGAAAGCAAAGGTGAGCCGTCACTTGTTACCGTTATGGCGTTGCAAAATCAGTCCGCTTAAGCAAGTAGAACAAAACACAAAAAACAAAAGCTCATCGCCGCAAACCCTTTGCCGTAGCGGTTTTGAGCCAAACAATAAAATTTAAAAAAGGTAGTAAATAATTTTGCCGGGATGGAAAAGCGGCTAAATTTGCCCTCTTCAAACCTCAAAAAATCAACTATGAACAAAGCAGAACTGATTACCAAAATTGCCGAAGACGCCGGCATCACCAAAACGCAGGCAAACAGCGCCCTGGACTCTTTTGTAGAAGCCGTCACCAAAACACTGAAGAAAAAAGACAAAGTTACCCTGGTTGGTTTTGGCACTTTCTCCGTTTCCGAACGGGCGGCACGCAACGGCCGCAATCCGCAAACCGGTGAAATCATTAAGATTAAAAAACGCACCGTGGCCCGCTTCAAAGCCGGCAAAGAACTGGCTGCTAAGTTGTAACCCGCAACAAGAAACTGATTAAGAGTCCTGCGCAAGCGGGACTTTTTTTATGACCACGGATTTGGGGGATTTGAAACGCCTGCCTGCCGGTAGGCGAGGATTGTCGGGATTATTTTAAATCTCCGATGTATAAATTCAGGCAGCGCCAGCGTATCCGGCAAAAGTGAAATGAAATTTTTCTTTGCAGAAGGGCTTTGCCGTTGCCGCTTCGCTTACATTTGCGCTCTAAAAATTTTTTATGGGCAGAGGTGATAAGAAAACGAAAAAAGGAAAAACATTTAAAGGCTCTTTCGGTAAATCGCGTCCGCACAGCGAAAAGAAAACAACAGGCAACACACCAGCCGCACCAAAGAAGGAAAGCTAATCAATTGGCAATAGACAATAAGCAATAGGCAAGGCCATTTTGTAATGATTGCCTCTTTTGCTCATTGCCAGTTGCATGTTGCCAATTGTTTTTACGGTGCCAGGCGCTCAATGGTCCACGCACCTTCTTCCAATGTATATTGAATGCGGTCGTGAAGGCGGCTGCGCCGGCCTTGCCAAAACTCAATGATGACGGGCTTCACCGCATAGCCGCCCCAATGCGGTGGCCGTGGTATTTCGGCGGCGCCTAATTCCTCTTCTTTCTTTTTGTATGCTTCTTCCAGCCACTGGCGGTCTTCAACAACCCGGCTTTGCGGCGATGCCCAGGCGCTGATCTGGCTCTTCACCGGCCGCGAATGATAGTAAGCATCGCTTTCCGCCGCTGCTACTTTTTGCACAAAGCCTACAATGCGCACCTGCCGCTCCAGTTCCTTCCAATGAAATACCAAACAGGCTTTGGGGTTTTCTTCTAACTGCACGGCTTTATAGCTCTGATAATTGGTGTAAAAAACAAAGCCGTCTTCACCCAAATCTTTCAGCAGCACAATTCGTGCAGATGGTAAACCATCGGCTGAAGCGGTGGCCAGCGTCATGGCGTTGGGTTCTAAAATTTCGGAGGCGATGGCCTCGTCCCACCATTTTTTAAATTGTACAATCGGGGCTTTATCAACGTCGCTTTCAAGTAAGGTTTGAGCGGTGTAGTCTTTGCGGATGTCGGCGATGGAAGAGTTCATGCGGCGAAGATACACCTCACCCCGGCCCTCTCCGGCAAAGCCGTAGAGGGAGTGCTTGCGCAAGAGGGCTACAGGTGGTGACAATCGTTTAACCATAATCTTTATATGGACCAAAAGCCAGAACAACGATTTAGCTTCCGTTGCGTCGCACTCGTGTACGCTTTGTTCGCTAAGCAGCATTCTACAGCGAGTGTCCAATGCGATGAAGCCGCAACGCGGCGTCATCGCATAGCCCGGCCTGTGAGGCCGGGACATAAAATGCAACATGTTCATCAAGCCCTGAAAGGGCGTAACAACGGGCGGGTGTGCGGAGTGGATGGTTCAATACCTACCGGTTGTAACGGCGTAGGTCTTTCGCCCTTTCCGGGCTTGATGAATACGTCGCGATTTTTATTACCCAGCCCTTGCAGGCTGGGCTATACGACGACGCCCCTTCGGAGCTTTGAGATGATAATTTGAAACCACTTGCTATCGTCGCTCAATAGCGAATAAAGCGTACACGAGTGCGACGCAACGGAAGCTAAATAGACAGACAAACCTCTGGTTCAAAGAAAGATGATACCTAAAACACCATCACCACTTGTAAACACCGGCGCAAGCACTCCCTCTCCATCGAAGATGGAGAGGGCCGGGGTGAGATCTTATCTTCGTCCAAACCACTTTTATGAATTACGCCTTCGACTTTACCAAACCCATCGCCATCGGCTCCGACCATGCCGGCTTTGAATACAAATCCATGATTGTTGAAATGCTCGAGGGCAAAGGTTTGCCGGTAAAAGACTTCGGCACGGCGGACAAGGCTTCCGTTGATTACCCCGACTTTGCGCACCCTGTGTCCGCCGCTGTTGAAAGCGGCGAAGCGGCTTGCGGCATTTTGATTTGCGGCACCGGCAACGGCGTAGCCATCACTGCTAACAAGCATCAAAACGTTCGCGCCGGCCTTTGCTGGAATAACGAAGTAGCCAGCCTTATTCGCCAACATAACAACGCCAATATTATTTGTTTGCCCGCCCGTTTTATATCACCGCCAGCGGCCGAAGAAATGGTAAACATTTTCCTATCCACGGCGTTTGAAGGCGGCCGCCACCAAACAAGAGTGGAAAAGATGGCTGTTGCATGAAACGTGAATGGTCGAACGTGAATCAAGGAGACATGTAACTATGGTTTGCCTTACGATAGCAAGATGTCAACAGTAACTTTTAAACACTTGAACGCTTGAACATTTGAACAAACACGTGAACAGGTGAACAAAATTTAAGATCACCGCTATGAACGACCTATTGACGGTTCACGATTCGCGTCTTCGTATTTTCACCCGCTAAAACAAACACACAACATGAAGAAAGTTTTCGTTCTGCTCTTTACCGGCAGCGTTGCTTTTGCTTCGGCGCAAAGCGGCCCAAAGCCCGACGCCTACGCAAAAACCATCTCCGCCGCCGACATGAAAAAGCACTTGTACATTGTTGCTTCGCCCGAAATGGAAGGCCGCGAAACCGGCACCGAAGGCCAGCGCAAAGCCGCGGCCTATATCGAAGGTTATTTTAAAAGCCTCGGCTTAAAACCCGGCAACGGCGAAGGCTATCAACAGTACTACAACATCTATCAGGATACCTTGTTGAGTGCCGCGATGGAAGTGAACGGAAAGGCCTTTACATACGACAAAGACTTTAGCGCAACGGGAGCCAACATTCAGGCAACGATGCGGTTGGGTGAAGTGGTTTTGGTAGGAACCGGTTCGGCAGACTCGTTAAAAAATAAAGACCTCGCGGGGAAACTGGTAATGATCGTAGGCAGCAGCAACCGGGTGTTCAACCAGCAATTGGCTCGTAAATCACCGGCTGCAGTGTTAACCGTCAGCCAGGCCTTTCCAAATACAACGCCATCTAACCGAAAGAGCGGTACCGGTATAAACGGGTTTCGGAAAACGCTTGCGCCGATGCAATTTCAAATATCGGAAGCAGTGGCAAAAGCCATTGCAGGTCCCGCTTATAATGCGGTAAAAAGCAATCCTTCCGCCACACAAACGGCAACTGCCGAAGTGATGCTTGAGGTAAAAAAAGCATCGCTCAACGCACAATCAAGTAACGTAGTTGCGTTGCTACCCGGCACTGATTTAAAAGACGAGTATCTGGTGTTAAGTGCACACTACGATCATTTGGGTAAACGCAATGGTGTGTTGTATCCCGGCGCCGATGATGACGGGTCGGGAACGGTAGGTGTGTTGGAAATTGCGGAAGCGTTTGCAAAGGCTGCGAAGGAAGGCAAAGGTCCGCGCCGCTCTGTTTTGTTCTTGTGCAACAGCGGTGAAGAAAAAGGTTTGTGGGGAAGCGAATACTACACTGATCATCCCATCTATCCATTGGATAAAACCACGGCTGATTTGAACATTGACATGATTGGCCGGAGCGATCCGGATAGAAAGCCCGATACACTAAATTATATCTATGTAGTAGGCGATGATAAATTAAGCACGGATTTAAAAACCATCTCCGAAGGCATCAACAACAAGTACACAAAGCTGCAACTCGATTACAAGTACAACGATCCGAACGACAAGGAGCGCATCTACTACCGCAGCGACCATTACAACTTTGCCCGCTACGGTGTGCCCATTATTTTTTATTACGACGGCATGTTGCGCCCCGACTATCACCGGCCCAGCGACACGCCGGATAAAATCAATTATGATATGATGCAGAAACGTGCACAGTTGGTTTTTTATACCGGATGGGAGATGGCAAACCGCGATGCCATGCTTAAACGAGACGTACCGTTAAAGGCAGGATTTTAGAAAATAAAAACGCTTCAAAATTTTGAAGCGTTTTTATTTTTCCGCTGACGTTAAACCTTCCCGATTGGTTGCGTTCTATGGATGCGTAAAACGATTTTATAAAACAAAAATCTTCGTCATGAAAACTACAATGAAAATGATGTTACTGGGTGCAGCCCTTGTATTTGTAACCGCAGCCAATGCACAAACCAAACGCCACGAGATTCGTCACGATGCACGCGAAATTCATCGCGACAACAAAGACATTCGCCAGGACAAACGCGAACGCAGGCAAGACGTGAAAGACATAACGGCCGACAAGCGTGACATTCACCAGGACGTAAAAGAACTGAAGGCCGATAAAGCCGCCGGCAACACCGCCGACCTGAAAAATGACCGGCAGGACATTCGGCACGATGCCAAGGATTTGGCAGCCGATAAAAAAGACGTGCGGCAAGATACCCGCGACATTAAACAAGACAAACGCGAACGCCGCCATGATGTAAAAGATCTTAAGCAAGACCTACACTAAGAAAACGCACCGACCCTAACCGAAAAAGCTTCCCGCAAGTAAGCTTTTTTATTTTTTAAAATTTACGCAGCATTTTTAAAAAAGCGGTTGTCTTTACTGGCGAGAACAACTGCTTATTTGTTTTTTTGACCCCGCCCTTGGCAAGCAAGGCGGGGTTTGTTTTTTGTTGGCTTATCTTTGAAATCATGTCAGGTGCTGTTAAAATATTGCCCTATTATACTTACGAAGATTACGTGCAATGGGAAGGACGTTGGGAACTAATTGATGGAATACCTTATGCTATGAGCCCTTCTCCTACACCAAAACACCAGATTATTGCAAATACATTGGGTGCGTTATTTTTCCTGGCCCTAAAAAATTGCAAGCATTGCAAGGTGGCACAAGCATTGGATTTTAAAATTACAGAGGACACCATTGTTCAACCTGACATCGTTATACTTTGCCGTCCAGCAAATAAAAAATTTATTGATTTTCCGCCAGCCTTGGTTGTTGAGATTTTATCGCCTTCCACGGCATTAAAAGACCGTCACACAAAGTCTGCGTTATATAGAAAACAAGACGTCCCTTATTACCTCATCATCTCACCCGAAACAGAAGAGACAGAAGTTTATTTGCTAGAGGATGGTGAGTATGCTTTGAAACAAAAAGATGTAAACTTTCAATTCAATTTTCACTTTGATGAAGGGTGTGAAGCCGCAATCGATTTTAGCGAAATCTGGAAATAAAAAAACCTTCGCCAAACGAAGGTTTTTTTATTGTTCATTCATGATGAATAGTCAAACTATTGAGCTGCGCAGTCTCACCTCTCCCTTCTCATGTTTCACTTCCTACCATCCCAGCACCCACGCAAACATCAGCGGCGCTACAATCGTTGCATCGCTTTCAATAATGTACTTAGGCGTGTGAATGTCCAACTTGCCCCAGGTGATTTTTTCGTTGGGATGTGCACCGGAGTACGAACCGTACGACGTGGTGCTGTCGCTTATTTGACAGAAATAACTCCAGAACGGAATCTCGTGCATCTCCAGATCCTGGTACATCATGGGCACTACACAAATAGGAAAATCACCCGCAATGCCACCGCCGATTTGAAAGAAACCGATGCCTTTGCCGGCACTGTTGTCTTTGTAATAATTAGCAAGCCATACCATGTATTCAATGCCGCTTTTCATGGTACTGGCGGCTATCTCATTCTTATAAACATAAGACGCAAAGATGTTTCCCATCGTGCTGTCTTCCCATCCGCCTACAACGATGGGTAAGTTTTTTTCCGCCGCTGCAATCATCCAACTGTGCTTCGGGTCAATCTGATAATCGGCCTTCATCACTTCGCTCAACAAAAGTTTGTACATGTATTCGTGCGGAAAATAACGTTCGCCGCTATCGTTTGCCTCTTTCCAGATTTTATGGATATGCTTTTGTATTCTTCTGAAGGCTTCTTCTTCCGGGATGCAGGTATCGGTTACGCGGTTCAATCCTTTTTCCAATAATTCCCACTCCTGTTGCGGCGTTAAGTCGCGCCAATTGGGGATGCGTTCGTAATGGTTATGCGCCACCAGGTTCATGATGTCTTCTTCCAGGTTGGCGCCGGTACAGGAGATGATGTGAATTTTGTCCTGCCGTATCATTTCCGCCAACGAAATACCCAGCTCCGCCGTGCTCATGGCACCGGCCAATGTCACCATCATCTTTCCGCCTTCGGCGAGATGCTGCTCGTAACCTTTGGCGCCGTCCACCAGCGCCGCCGAATTAAAATGGCGGTAATGATGCTCTATAAATTGCGAGATGGGTCCTTTGTTCATAGCCTGTTTTTTAGGCCGCAAATGTAGGCCAAAAAAAATCCCGCTTCCGTCCGCCTGGAGCGGACTTCCACGGGATGGTTTACACACCAAAACGAGGTAGTGAATTGTGAGTGGTCAATGGTGAATTCGTGCTAAACGAAGAAGACTTTCTATTTTGAACGGCTTCTATTCACCACTCACTACTCACCATTCACGATTTGCTTTGCTTCTGATACACCGTCCACTCATTGCTGCCGGTTGACTTCAACGTAATTTTTGCATCGCCGTTTTCAACGGTTGCATAATAAGCCACGCCGGCCTCATCGCTCAATTCAAACAGGTCGGCAATCCAGTATTTTTCATACGAAGCCTTCAGCTTTGCTTGCAAGGTGATGGGCAACTGAAACGAGCTAACGTTGCGGGTAACGGCTACAAGGTTTGCGGTTTCATCATAATAAGCATTTACGTATTGGCCGTTCAGAACAAAGTCGGCTTTGTAATAAGTACCCGCCTCGTTCCATTTTACATCGGCGGCATTTTTAAAAGCGGCTTGAAAAGAAGCCACCACGGCGGCTGATACTTTGATGTCGTCTGTTGCATGCGCCTTTATGTTGGTCACCGATAACAAAGCGGTGAAGGCGATAATGATAAGTTTCATAATTGTTGGTTTTTGATGTTTTAAAATTCGTTTCGGCCGGTTATTGTGACGGGTCAAAAGTAGATTTCGTTACAGGGGGTGTCAAGTGAATTGTGAGGAATGGACAAGGCTGTTAAGCACCTTAACACGCCCTTGTAAAAACGTTAAGCCGTACCAATTGTACTTTTAGCGGGATGAACTACCTCGCTCATGCATACCTATCGTTTAATCAGCCGCATCTTCTTGTAGGAAATATGATTTCAGATTTTATAAAAGGCGGGCAGAAAAACGGATATGCGGCAAGCGTTCAGCAAGGAATCGTGCTTCATCGTGCCATTGATGCTTTTACCGATGCCCATCCCGCCACCGCAAAAGCAAAACAGGTCTTTCGTCCGGCTTACCGCTTATACAGCGGCCCGATCGTGGATGTGGTGTATGATCATTTTCTGGCAACGGATGACACAACCTTTCCGAATGGTTCACTGCTTCCGTTTACAACCGGCATTTATCAAATATTGGAAGAAGAAACTGTTCATCTGCCGCAACGCTTCTTGCCCGTACTCACGTACATGAAAATGGAAAACTGGTTGTACAACTACCGCACATTCGATGGTATTGAAAAAAGCTTGCGTGGCCTGATACGGCGTGCGGCTTTCATCAGCGACAGTAAGCCCGCTGTTGAACTTCTGCACACGAACTATGATGAATTAAAAAGCTACTACGAAGAATTTTTTCCGGCTGTTAAACAATTTGCAAAACAAAAATCGGCCGAACTTCTTGCCCCATTTTTTCTTCTCTAAAAAACGGCGCTCGCCACTACATTTGTCCCCTTAAAAATATCCTTCGTATGAACAAACTTTTTCTACTCGGTTGCCTTGCGGTTGCGCAAGCCTCTTTCGCACAAACAACAGGATCTAACACCAACACAACAATGGCCGTAACACCGGCTCCCAAGTTGCCGCAGCTCGACAAGTCGCCGATGGACATGGCTTACTATCCCGCCAACTATCCTGTGTTGAAGATTCAGGACAAAGCCACGGAGCCGTTGGTAGCAAGAGTCATTTACAGCCGTCCGCAAAAAGAAGGACGCATCATCTACGGCGGCCTGGTGGAGTACGGAAAAGTGTGGCGCTTAGGCGCCAACGAAGCCACGGAGATAGAGCTTTACCGCGACGTAAAAATCAAGGACAAAAAATTAAGCAAGGGCCGTTATACGCTTTATGCCATCCCTACCGAAACGCAGTGGACCATCATCTTCAACAAAGACCTTGATACCTGGGGCGCTTTTAAGTATGATGATAAGAAAGACGTGTTGCGGGTAGATGTTCCCGTGCAAAAGAACAGCCCTTCGTCCGAAGCTTTTACCGTGATGTTCAACAAATCAACTGCCGGTACGGATATGGTAATGGCCTGGGACGAAGCAATGGTAACGCTGCCGATAACGTTTAAATAATATCTTAACCCAAACCCTGCCGCGGCAGGGTTTTTTATTGACTAATGCTATGACGATACGACAAAAAATAATGAAACTGATCTACCCGCTGATTCTTTTAGCAAAGGGAAAAAGCGCAAAGGAAGCGATTGCTGCGAACGAAAGCAACGCAAAGCCACCCGAATCTTTTTATTCCCTTTCCACCACGCTGAACAGTGGCAAACAATTCTCGTTTGAAGATCTTCGCGGTAAAAAAGTTTTGCTGGTAAACACCGCCAGCGATTGTGGCTTTACGCCGCAATACGCCGAGCTGCAAAAACTTTACGAACAATCAAAGGACGGGTTGGAGATCATCGGCTTTCCGGCCAATGATTTTAGAGAACAGGAAAGCGGCAGTGATAAAGACATTGCCGCATTTTGTTCCGTTAATTACGGCGTCAGTTTTCCGTTGTCAAAGAAAAGTTCAGTGGTAAAAAGTAGCAGTCAGCATCCGGTGTATCAATGGCTCACGCAGAAGGCTAAAAACGGTTGGAACGAGGCGCCGCCTTCGTGGAATTTTGCCAAGTATTTGATTAACGAAGAAGGCGTTCTTGTCAATTATTTTGAACCTGCTGTGTCGCCGTTGAGTGAAGAGCTGACCAAAGCCGTTCGGTTATAAAAAGGCAATTATGAACAGCAGCGATTGGATAGGAACGGTTGGCGTCTTTTTAATCCTAGTGGCTTATTTCTGCAGCACCTTTGGCTGGATGTCCTCACAAGGCCGGCTATTCTTTGCTTTAAACACAATTGGTGCTACCATGACTTGCTATGCTTCTTATCTCATTCGCTACTGGCCGTTTTGCATTTTAGAAGGTACGTGGACGATTGTCTCGCTCTTCGGTTGGATTAAAGCAAAAGCATGAATGTTTATTTCATCAGCGGTTTGGGTGCCGATAGACGTGCCTTTGAGCGGTTAGAATTGCCGCCGAAATTTTTGGTTCATTATCTTGATTGGATAAAACCTTTAGCCAAAGAATCGCTCAACGATTATGCACTTCGGTTGAGCAAGAGCATTGATACAGCCAAGCCTTTTGCGGTCGTCGGCTTGTCCATGGGCGGCATGATTGCTTCGGTGCTTTCGCAAAAACTTCATCCGCAAAAAACGGTGCTGATTTCAAGCATTGGTTGCAACAAAGAATTTCCTCCGTTATTAAAATTTGCCTTAAAAACACAGGCGCATAAAATTCTTCCCGGTTTTATTTTCCGCCCCCAAAATTTATTCTTTGTGCAAAGGCTGATGGGCACTAAAGGCAGAGGGCAAAAAACGCTGATTCAAGATTTTATTTCACAAACCGATCCGCAGTTCATGCAATGGGCTATCAATGCCATTGTCAATTGGGAGAGTTGCGAAAGGCCGGAAGGCCTATTTCAAATTCACGGAACCAAGGATAAAATGTTTCCGGTAAAATACACCAAGCCCGATTGTATAATTAAAGACGGCTCGCATTTTATGGTATGGGCAAAAGCGGGAGAGGTGTCGAAGAAGTTGGCGGAGGCGTTGACGTAGGCGTCTGGCCGCGCCAAGCGGCCTGACGCCTACGCCGCCTTTTCCCTACTTTTGCCGTCATCCTTTGATTATGAAGATTCACAAAGAAGGTTTCGGAACCATCCTTATCAGCACCATCGTTGCCGCGGCCATTGTTTTAATTACCGTGTTGCTGGTGATGCCGGCTTATCCAATCCTCGGTTGGATTACCGTGATGGCCATTTTGGGTTTGCTGATTTTTATTCTTTCCTTCTTTCGTATACCGGCCCGCGACTACCCCGTTGGCGAAGAAGTGATTCTTGCGCCTTGCGATGGCACCGTGGTGGTGATAGAGGAAGTGCAGGCCGATGAATATTTCAAAGACCGCCGGTTGCAACTCTCCATTTTTATGAGCCCGCTGAATGTACACGTAAATCGCAATCCCGTAAGTGGCGAAGTGATGTACAGCCAATATCACAAAGGCAAATACCTCGTGGCCTGGCATCCCAAATCATCTACCGATAACGAACGGCATTCGGTGGTGTATAAAAGTAGCGGCAAAGAAATGCTGGTGAAACAAATTGCCGGCGCCTTGGCCAAGCGCATTGTGAATTACCTCAAGCCCGGCGATATGGTGCAACAAGCAGCGGAAATGGGTTTTATCAAATTCGGTTCGCGGGTGGATTTGTTGTTGCCCATCGGCACCAGAATAGAAGTGGGCATGAACCAAAAAGTAAAAGGCGGTATAACGGTGCTGGCGAGATGGTGAGGAGGTGAGTGGAGAATGGTCAGTGGTGAATGGATGGCTTACAGCACAACATTTCCTTCTGCGATTTCTAATTTTGGATTTCTTATCTCTGATTGAGGGCATATCGTTTAGAAGCGGTAAAGCGCAAAGTTTAAATATCTTTTCGGACACCTCTTTACAACCGGCCATTCACATTTTCGTCCTACCTTAACTACCTAAATTCAACGTCATGAAAAAATATCTACTGGTGATTATGGCTTTGCTCCTAACTGCGGCCGTTGTAACCGCTACGGTTTTGAACACCAAAAAGACCGTCAAGAACGAAACCGGCAAAAGCAATGCAAAAAAAGAATGCAGTGCAAAAAGATCACATTGTCCATTCTCCGGTGTTGCTTGCTATTAGAGAAAAAGCCCCGCTTTTTAGCGGGGCTTTTTATAAGAATTCCTTCAGCTCTTTCAGGTGATGGATGGTGTACGTCGGCTTTACTGTCGTTTGTTCAATGCGGCTATAATTTACATGCACGGCGTCCATGCCTATGTTCAATGCGCCGGTTACGTCCACGTCCAAGGTATCGCCAATCATCAGACTCTCGTTCACTTTTGCGCCGGTTTTATTCAAAGCAAATTCAAAAATTTCTCTTTGCGGCTTTAGGCTGTTGCTTCCTTCGGAGGTAACCACCACAGCGAAAAATTGGGCCAGGCCCGAACTCTTTAATTTGCTGTGCTGCGTTTCTTCAAAGCCATTGGTGATTAGGTGGAGACCGTAACCTTTTGCCCGTAAGTATTTCAATACATCGACCGTATCGGGGAAAAGAAGGGTTCGTGTAGGAAGCAGTTGCATAAACAGTTCGTTCATCTGTTGCGCCAGCGCTTCATCCGCTATCTTAAAATCAAGCAAGGCAAGCCACATGCGTTTAAGGCGCAACTCATCTTGCTTAATCTGCCCGGCTCTGTATTTGGCCCATAAACTTTCGTTGTGTACAAGATAGTTTCGGTAGAAGAGATCAAAGTCGTGAATGCCGCGTTCGGGCAGCTTTAAATCCACATGCAATTGGGCCAGCGTGGCTCTTGCGTTGGCGTCAAAATCCCAAAGGGTATGGTCAAGGTCGAAGAAGAGATGCTTGTATTTCATTGGGCCGAAGGTAGCTTTGGGGCAACTTAAAAAAGGAATATGAACGCAGTCATCACCGGCGCCTCACGTGGCATTGGAAAAACATTGGCCGAAACATTTGCCTTACACGGCTACAATTTATTCCTCTGCGCAAAAACAGAAAGCACTTTGCTGGAAACGATTGAAGAATTGAAAACAAAATATCCAAACATTACCGTTGATGGAAAGGCACTTGATATCAGCCAGAAGGGAAAAGCAATATTGTTTGGCGAATGGGTGATGAACAATGCCAATACGGTGGATGTACTGATTAACAACACCGGCACCTTTATTCAAGGCAATGTGTCTGATGAAGCCGATG
Source organism: Flavisolibacter sp. (assembly GCA_965247695.1). Classification (GTDB taxonomy): domain Bacteria; phylum Bacteroidota; class Bacteroidia; order Chitinophagales; family Chitinophagaceae; genus Flavisolibacter. The sequence goes on along the minus strand of OZ252037.1, from coordinate 5,591,257 downwards.
GCGCATTGGAGACGATGCTTGCCGTAAATCTTTTCAGCGCTTATCATACCACAAGAGCCATTCTTCCCAAAATGAAAGCGCAGAAGAGTGGACACATTTTTACCACATGTTCTATCGCCAGCTTGGCGGCCTATCCTGGTGGCGGTGCGTATAGCATCAGCAAGTATGCGCTGCTTGGCTTTACCCGTAACCTTCGGGCAGAATTAAAAAACTATGGCATCAAGGTGACCGCCGTTATTCCCGGTGCGGTTTATACCGATTCGTGGAAAGGCAGCGGCGTTTCGGAACAGCGCATCATGGAAACCGGAGACTTGGCAAAGATGATTTATACAGCCACGCAACTTTCGCCGCAAGCCGTAGTGGAAGACATTGTGCTGCGGCCGCAGTTAGGAGATCTATAACGATGAAAAATTTCTAACCGATAGCACTTGTTTCTTGCGTAACAAGGCTTTGCTATTGCGTATTATTTTGATTAACACAACAGCACTGGTTAAGCAAACAACCTTATTAAATTTTTGATTGCCTTTTGCACGACAGAAAACTATTCTGCCTGTTCATTCACCGTGGAAATTTCATGCAGAACCGAAATTAATTTTGAAAGTTTAATTCTTTTGTTTTCTTTGCGGTCTATTCCTGCAAAAACGCCGTCCCTAAATCCACCCCTCCTTCTAAAAGCCACGCTCAATTTTTGAAAAATTCCAATTGAATTATCGCTATGTGTTTATAACACTTGGCACTGATTGGTCATTTATTAAACCCAAACGTTATGAGAAGGCTTTACACCATCTTCTTTTTCTCTGTTTTATTCACCGGCGTTGCAAACGCTCAAATCAGTTCAGCGGCCCCTTGGTCCAGTGCTAACAAAGACGCACAGACATTGGGTGCGCCAAAACCACCCCCTACGCCTCCATCAGGCAGCCCGACCAATGCCCCTATTGACGGCGGCCTGGGCATCTTGTTAGTGGCAGGCGTTGCCTATGGCAGCCGCAAGTATAGGGCTCAAAAAAGAATGGGCGCGGCTGCGTTGTAATCAAGCTACAGCTTGCTGAAACAAAAACCGCGTTTTTCCTTTATTGATTTATAGAAAGAGATTATCCTCCGCAACACTTCTCAATTCCTGAAAGCCAAAGTCTGCGCCGCTGCGCAGGCAGAATAGTTATTCCCCTCCACGCTGTACGAATTTTCAAGGTTTAAAAAACTTGAATGCTTTTTATTTACCCACTAAAACCGACTCTATGAGTGTCGAACAAAAGCGCATGCGCTGGCCGCTGCATTTTTTACTCGCCTTCCTTCTTTGCTCTTTTACACAGTACACGAAAGCCGCTGATTGGTACGTAAGCACTACCGGCACCGATGCACCCGGAAACGGTACACCAGCCGCGCCTTTTAAAACCATTGGCTATGCAGTTACCAAAGCTGCCGCAGGCGATGTAATCCGCATCGGTGCGGGTACTTTTATTGAACAAGTGAACGTTGGCAAACCCCTTTCTCTTATCGGTCAGGGCGCAGCGCAAACCATTATTAAAGCACCAGCCGCACTTACCAAATCTTTTTCCACCACTTACCCGCCTACCAATTCCGATTACTATGCGGTGGTGTATGCCCACGATGCCGACAACATCAATGTAAACCAGCTAACGGTAGACGGCGCGGCCAACGGAAACGGCTTTCAGGAATTCATTGGCGTAGGTTACCTAAATGCCGGTGGCACGGTTAACAATTGCCGCGTAATTTCCATCACCAATAACCCGCCATACAGCAGCAATTATGGCCTTGGGCTTTACGCTTATGCCGGTGCAGGAACGGCCCGCTCCGTAACCGTTTCGGCTTCTTATTTTACGAACTATCAGAAAAGCGCCATGTTGTTTTACGGCGCAAATCTTACGGTAAACATTGACGGGAATACCATAGAGGGTGCCGGTACCATTGCGCAAATAGCGCAGAACGGCATTCAACTTTCGTTTAACGCAAAAGGCATCATCAAAAACAACACCATTAGCAAGATCGCTTACAAAGGCACCGGTACATTTACCGCATCGGGGGTGTTGGTTCAGGACGCCGGAAGCGGTATCGTGGTTGCCAATAACACATTCACGAATTGCCAGTTGTCGGTTTATCTTATTAATGCGGCAATGGCCAAAGTCACTGGCAATAGAATCACCAACAACCCGGCCGACCTGGCGGGTACCTATTACTATTGGGGAATCGTTTTAAACAACGGGGATGCTGAAGTTGCCTTTAACGAGATTGATAACGGGGGCAGCGGCCTTGGTATTGATGGCAACACCGGCGCAGCCAACCAGAGCACAAAATTGAACGCTCACAACAACATTGTAAAAAACGCTGAATTCGGCATTACTATCGAACGCGACAATGATACGACCGGAAGCAAGGTAACCGCGACCGTTAACTGCAATAGCATTACCATTACCCAAACGCTTTTGTACAACAACCAACCGCAGGTTTATATGTATGCCGTGTGCAACTGGCTGGGTACAATTACTGAAGCCGATATTCTGGCGCATCTCGACGGTTTAATTACGTATAAGCCTTATTTGTTGAACGGCTTGGACTTGCTTCCCCTGCAAGTAGGCTTTCAACCCGCACCCAGCACATCCGGCTGCACCTGCTCCAATCTTACGTTAACCGTAAAAAGTAAAAAAGACGTAGTCTGCTATGGCGAAAACGACGGCACGGCTACCATTACCGTGGCCGGCGGCACGGCACCGTACATGTATAGTTTGGATGGCAGCGATTTTTTGCCCGTTACGGGAACCGAGTTTACCGTTACTGATTTGACGGCAGGCACCCACAATGTTATTGTAAAAGACAACGTTGGCAATGCGCAGCAAGTCACCTTTGCTATCAGTCAGCCGGCAACAGCACTGGATGCTACATTGACCAGCGATGTAAATGTAAAATGCAACGGCGCCAGCACAGGTTCGATAACCATTGCCGCAACTGGTGGCAAAGCACCTTATACCATCGTTGGCCGGCCCGAACCCGCTTTTACAAGCACCATTACACTTACCAATTTGGCGGCTGGTGAATATGCGTTTGTCATTAAGGATGCCAACGGTTGCACCGACCTTGTTTTAGATACCCTTCTTCAACCCACGAAGATTACCGTAAGCGCCACTACGCCTACGCCGGCTTGCAACGGCGCCAGCGGTTCGGTTACCATTACGGCTACCGGCGGCACAGCGCCTTATTCCGGCACTGGTGTTAAAAGCAATCTCGCTCCCGGCACCTACACGTTTAAAGTCACGGATGCTAATTTGTGTGAAGCTTCCATTACAGTAACCATTAGTGGAACCGGTGCGGGTACGTTCAACCCATTGCCGGAAACTTTCCCCAATGCGTTCAACACCTCTTTTTATACATCACTTGTTAATAAAACTTTCGTTGGTTCGTCGGGTACGTGGACGGTATGCTCCGATGATCATGCCTCTGTTGGCGTGGTTACGCCTTGCTATTCGCCTTCGTCAAGCTATGCGCTTACCATTGCCAACTTCAAAACCACCGGTTGCGGCGACGGATGGTCCAAATCAGTATCGCCGAAGCTCAATCTTACAGGACCCTGTTGCCCCAACGGCGTGAAGTTTAATTTCACCTTGTGGACTTATGCTGTTGTATGCAACGATACCAAGGCAAGTTTGTCCATTGATTTTTCGAGCAACGACGGTTCTACCTGGACGGAAGTTTGGTCGAAAACATCGGCCCAACTATTTACCGCTTACGGCGCTAACGGCAAAGCAATGATCAACATTCCGGTTCCTGTCGCGTATCAAAACGCAAACTTCCGCTACCGCATCCGCGGCGAAATGGAAGCCGGCGACTGCAACAACTTCTACGTGTTCATTGACGACATCAACATTGATGCGCCGGCCTCTTGCGCTCCGGTTGGTTCCATTGGTGATTTTGTTTGGAACGATAAGAATGGCAACGGCAAACAAGATCCGGGTGCCGAAGGCATTGCTGGTGTTACCGTGAAACTCACATATCCTGACGGATCGGTAGCTACCAAAACAACCGACGCCACTGGCCACTACCTGTTTAGCAATCTTCCCGCGGGTAATTATACCGTTACGTTCACGACGCCTTCGGGTTATGTACCCACGGCTTCAAACGTAGGAACGGATGAAACGATTGACAGCGATCCGGTGAACGGCAGCGTTGGCGTACCGTTGGCTGCCGGACAAAACAACCTGAATATTGATGCAGGCTTCAAGGTTCCGGTTTGCACCAATACAGTAAATGGCAAGGAAACCTTCCCCAATAAGTTCAATACAAACTTCAACACGTCTTTGTACAACAGCACCTTTACAGGGTCCACCGGCACATGGACGACGAATTCAAATTCCAAGGCAACCATGGTGGTAACGACTCCGTATTATTCGCCTTCCACTTCGTATGCGTTGAAGGTGGTGAACTACAGCACATCGGGTTGCGGCAGCACCTCGGGCTGGACGAAAGCCGTGTCGCCGAAGGTGGATCTTTCAGCGCCTTGCTGCCCTTCGGAATTGAAAATGAGCTTTACGCTGTGGACTTACAAAGTAGTGTGCAACGATTACAAAGCCGACCTCTCCATTGACTTCTCCTGTAACAACGGTGCAACATGGACAGAGGTCTGGTCGAAATCATCCGCGCAGTTGTATTATTACTACGGCTGCAACGGCAAGACCGCGATCAGTATCGCCATCCCGGCGGCTTACCAGAATGCAAACTTCCGCTACCGCATCCGCGGCGAAATGGAAACGAACGATTGCAATAACTTCTACGTGTTCATGGACGATATCCTGATTGGCTCTCCGGCTACTTGCGGTTCTTCGAGCAGTTGCAGCACAGCCCGCACGGGTGAGCCGCTATCAACGTCAGCCGAAGCAAGTGCCCTGTCGGCCAATGCAACCGCGGCAGACAAAGCAGAAAATGCAAAAGGCGCCTTTGCGGTGAATGTGTTCCCGAACCCGACGGCCAATGCGTTTGAACTGCGGTTGACATCGAAAAGCACAAGCCCTGTATCTGTAAGAGTAGTGGATGTAATGGGCCGTGTGGTGAAAACAATAACCACAGGTTCTAATCAATCCATTCACTTTGGCGCAGAACTGAAGAGTGGCAGCTACGTAGCGGAAGTAGTGCAGGACGACCGCAAGGAAGTCATCAAGCTTCTGAAGCTTTAAGAAATAAAAAAGCAAAATCAAAAAGCATCCGCCAACTGGCGGATGCTTTTTTTATAACGGTATTGAAAAGAAGGAAAGAGAATTGAAGGTTTGTTTTATGAAGGAACAGCTACCATGGCTCGAGTTACACTACAAAGCCATTTATTCTATACTTTAAAAAACACTACCAATATTGGTAAAGTAAAAAAGTTGAAAATGATTTCACTTCTATGTAAATGGAAATTTAGCGCATGGAAAGTTTAGACAAAAAGGAGTTATTTGTTTGAAGGCATCCACTGATTCAAATCTACTCTTGACATATCAATCGTACTCCTCCATCGCACGTTGTTCATCAACTGCTTAATGATTATTGTATCGTACCGGTCACTGCCAAAGACGCCGGCATAAGTTACTTGCTCAATAATTTGCCGTGCAGGATTCTGTTTGTCCACATACAAAACCCTGATGTCGGTAGTGTCCTTCGGGAAAGGTGAAAAGATAGACAAGGCCAGATACAAAAAGCCGGCACACAATGCACAAATCATCACAAGTAATCTACTGAATTGGACGGCATAATCTTGTGGCGCAAACACCGCCATGGTTAACAGTACACAGCCAAAAAAATAAAGGATGTGTTTCTATATATCGCAAAAAGCCGCGAATCGGTGATCTCAAGATGACGCCAGGTAAGGAAGTGAAAAATACAAAGAGTGGCCAGTAAGGCGAGGCTCGTAATCAAAAGAGTTTGCTTCCTCACAAGTGGATTGCGTTTAGAGTTTTAAAAATAAAGACTCATCTCCCTTACTTCAAAATCAAATACGCCAGCCAACTCATTACATACGCTATCCCTGTCATGTACACCAATTGTATCACCGGCCATTTCCAGGTTCTTGTTTCACGTTTTACAATTGCCAGTGTGCTCATGCACTGCATGGCAAAGAGATAAAATATCATGAGCGATACACCGGTAGCTGTCGTGAACAACGGCTCGCCGTTGCTCTTCTTGGCGGCAGCCATTTTATCACGCAGCAAGGTGCCTTTGTCGTCGTCCGATACGCTGAACAAGGTTGCCATTGTGCCCACAAAAACTTCACGTGCAGCAAAGGATGTAACCAGCGCAATGCCGATGCGCCAATCATAACCTAGAGGTTTAATCACCGGCTCCATGCTCTTGCCCACAATGCCTGCGTAAGAGTTCTCCAGCTTGGCGGTGTTCAGGTGTATCTGCAACGAATCTTTTGCTTCAGGATGAAGCGCCATTTGCTGTTCATAGCTTTTCTCAATTTTCCCAATTCGCCCCGGCGGGCCGTAGGAACTCAAGGCCCAAAGAATCAGCGAAATCACCATGATGATCTTACCGGCATCGGTTACAAAAATGCGGGCCTTGCTCAACATGGTTTGCACAACGGTTTTGGCCCGCGGCGGACGGTACGTTGGCAATTCTAAAATGAAAAAACTTTTCTCCTTGATGTGTATAAACCACTTGGCGATGTAAGACACCAGCATGGCCATGGCAAAGCCTAAAAGGTAAAGCCCCATCATCACCAACGCCTGCAAGCTTAAAAAATGGAGGTAATATTTGTTTGGAATAACCAGCGCAATCAGGATGGTATAAACCGGCAACCTCGCCGAACAACTCATGAGCGGCGTAATCAAAATCGTCAGCAGCCGCTCCTTGCGGTTCTCAATGTTTCGGGCACTCATGATGGCCGGCACAGCGCAGGCAAAGCCGCTGATCAAGGGCATCACACTCTTTCCGTTCAGGCCAACACTGCGCATCAACCTATCGGTAAGAAAAGAAATGCGGGCCATGTAGCCGGTATCTTCCAGCACGGTAATGAGGCCAAAGAGAATCATGATCTGCGGCACAAATACCATGATGCCGCTTAGTCCTGCCAAAAGGCCGTTCACCACCAGGTCCGAAAACCAACCCGCAGGTAAAAGGTTGTTCAACCAGATGCTGGCATAAGAAAAGCCTTCTTCAATCCAGGTCATTGGATATTGGGCAATGTAAAACACCGCCTGAAAAAGCAGGAACAATACGGCGAATAAAATCAAGTAACCCCAGGTGCGGTGCAGCAACACATCATCCAGCTTTGCGGTGAAACGTTTTTGCTCGTTCGGGTCTGGTTCAACCACTGCCGACTGCATAATCTGCCGGATGCGATTGTAACGTTGCAGAATTTCGGCGGCCTGCGTTTTAGTAGGATTGAAGGCATGCTTTTCTTCAATGCTTTCAATGGTGTGTTGCATTTTGTCGTCCAATTCAAATTCTTCGTGATTGATAAGAAAATGAATGGCCGAATAGTCTGAAGCTTCCGGAATTACGGCTTGCAAATCTTCGATAGGCGCGGCGGCTAATTCTTTGTTTTCAATAAAATCCCGAACGGGAATTTTGTATTGATTGGAAGCCGTCAACTCAATAGCCTTTTTTAACTGCTGAATGCCTTTCTCTTTTCGCGGGTTGATGGAAACGACCGGCACACCGAGCTCCCGTTCCAATTGCGGCAAGTCTATCTCAATGCCTTTGCGCTTGGCAATGTCCGCCATTGTAAGCGCCACTACCACCGGCATTTTTAGGTCCATGATCTGCGAACAAAAAAGCAGGTTGCGTTTGAGGTTGCTGGCATCTACTACCACTACAAATACATCGGCCCGAATGTCTTTATCCTGATTGAGCAACACACGGTAGCTTACCCATTCGTCTAATCGTTTTGGGTAAAGGCTGTATGTGCCGGGCAAGTCAATGATGTTACCGGTAAGCGTTGACGAAAGAGAACTGCTGCCTGTTTTTTTGTCCACCGTTACGCCGGGAAAATTGCCGGTTTTTTGATGCAGTCCGGTCAACGCATTAAACAGCGAGGTCTTTCCGCTGTTGGGATTTCCGACGAGGGCAATATGGACGGTCTTTTTTATCACGGAAGGTTTGCAAAGGTAGCCAGCCACCACTGCGGCCATTTACGAGATGCGGAGTTTTGTGTTAAGGGTAAGGAAAAAAGACGGATGAAAAAAATGCGCTTTTGCCGGTGCGGTAGCAACCGTAAAACTATTTTTGCCGTCCGCATTTAATTGCTTTCGTCATGTCCTTAGTTTCCGTGATGATCCGCTTGCGCTCTGGCGTAGGAAGGCCACGAAGAATACAAAGGTTGCACAAAGGACACAACGAACGTTCACGAATTAAAACAACTCCAGTGTTTGCACGGCCTCTCCCACATATTCAGTTTAGTCTAAGCCTTCTTTTACTTGCGGGCTGCGCTTCGCAAAAGCAAGCGGCGTCTGACCTTCAACCGCTGGCATCGAACTTAAGAGGCCATGTTCAATACCTTGCCAGCGATAGTTTGGAAGGCCGCCGCACCGGAACAGAAGGAGAGAGAAAAGCGGCTGCTTATATCAGCGCCGCCTTTCAGTCCATCGGGCTTCAGCCAAAAGGTACCGATGGTTTTTATCAACCCTTTCCCGTAGCCGAAGGTAAAGAGCTGACCGCCGCCAATACGCTTGCCATTAACGGCGTTGATTTAAAATCCGGCACCGATTTCTTTCCTCTTGTGTTTAGCGCCAATGCCGGTGTGGATGCCCTGGCTTCCATAGCCTTGATGGAAAAAGGCGAACCTTGGTTTTTTGATTTGGAAGAAACGGTGAATAAGAATGCCGGTAATCCGCACTTTGATGTTGTGGAAGCGGTGGTGGCCAAAGCAACGGATGCAGCTAAGAAAGGCGCAACCGCTTTGTTTGTTTACAATACATCAAAGCTGAACGACGGATTGAGTTTTGACGGTAAAGACAGAACAGAGCCGCTTCCCATTCCGGTGGTTTATATTTTAAAGGAAGCGGCTAAAAAATATTTCGGCGATCCTTCGGCGCTATTAAAACTGAAAGCAAAAACAGAAGTTGCGGAGAAGAAGCGCAGCGGCGAAAACGTGATCGGTTATTTAGACAACGGCGCTGCAAGAACGGTGGTTCTCGGCGCTCACTTCGATCACCTGGGTTACGGCGAAGACGCCAACAGCCGCTATACCGGAACAGACAAACAAATTCACAACGGCGCCGACGACAACGCCAGCGGCACGGCGGCACTGATTGAACTGGCGAGGCTTTTAAAAACTTCGCCGCTCAAGAATAGCAACGTATTACTCATTGCTTTCTCCGGCGAAGAACTCGGCTTGTTCGGGTCAAAGTTTTTTGTTGAACATCCCACCGTTGATTTAAGCAGCGTAAACTTTATGCTAAACATGGACATGGTAGGACGTTTAAACGATTCTTCCAAAACCATTACCGTTGGCGGTTACGGCACATCGCCCACTTGGGGCGAATTGTACAACCGGCAAGGCAAAGAAGCAGTGTACAGCACAACGGCTTACCGCTTTGATAGCAGCGGCCAGGGACCAAGCGACCACACCTCTTTTTACAACAAAGGCATTCCGGTACTGTTTTATTTTACCGGGCTTCATACCGATTACCACAAGCCATCGGATGATGCGGACAAGATTAATTACAACGGTGAGGCTGGCATCGTAAAACACATTTACAGTTTGCTGCAGGCAACGGATAAAATGAATGCGAAACTTGCCTTTGTTAAAACAAGAGACCCGCAAATGGGAACCACGGCTCGTTGGAGCGTGTCGCTCGGCATCATGCCCGACTACACGTTTAGCGGCGCCGGCGTAAGAGCCGACGGCGTAAGCGATGGCCGTCCCGCACAAAAAGCAGGCTTGCAAACAGGCGATGTAATTACCTCGCTTGGCGACTATAAAGTATCATCAATGGAAAGCTACATGCAAGCCCTTGGCAAGTTTAAAAAGGGCGATAAAACCACGGTAAATTATACAAGAGGCGGACAAAACCTTGCAGCGACTGTAGAGTTTCAGTAGCTTTCCGCAAACCAAAACACCAGCCATGTCATTCGTACTTGATAACAAAGAAATGGTGGACGGCTTCTTTGAAGACGCCCGTTTACTCGGCATTCAGGCGCCCATCAAGGATTATAATTTTTGCTGGCAAATCAACCAGTTGATGGGCATAGATTTTCGCATCACCAACGTGGTTGAGATTCCTTTAAAACGCAAGAGCCGGATGTACTATTTTCCGGTGTACGAATATGCCCAGCCTTCCACTTGCCTTATGCACTATTTGTACAACAACCAACACGATGGCGAATATCTTTTGCCCGAACTCCGGCACCTTGATTTTTTATGGTTGCTAAAAGATGATTATGTAGCGAACGAATTTCTGTCCGATCTCGTTTATTCCCTCCGGTCGCTTAACGGTGTACAGTTAGTATTGGAACTAACCAATGAAAAGATTAAGAACAAAGAGCATTTGGTGTTTTGACCTCAACCCCCTCTCCATCGGAGATGGAGAGGGAGTGCTTGCGCACGAGGGCAACAGACGGTGACATTCTTTTAGCAGCTGTCTTTTTGAGCCAAGGGTTCATCTATCTATTTATCGCCTGTTGCGTCGCTCCCGTCCCGATAGCTATCGGGAGCTATCGGGGCTTGTACGTTCTTATCGCTATTCCGCATTGTATAATTATCGCCATTTGTTTCAACTCTTTTTTCAACTGCATTAATTATCAAAACTACTCGTAGACGACCCTGTTGCTTTCAGCCACTGTTCCCCTCTCCATCTTTAATGGAGAGGGCCGTGGCGAGGTGGCATAATTTTTAGGAACTTTGTCCGAAACTCCTACTGATGAAGTCCGTTTTCAACACCCTCGTTCTTGCTGCACTTGCAGCCCTTTGTTTTACTTCTTGCGTGTCGCAGAAAAAATACGGGGAAGCCATAAGCCGCGAACAAACACTCATGAACCAAACATCGCAGCAGGGCGATGAGATTGTTCGCCTAAAAGGACAGAACGAGAACATGCAAAAAGACAATGCCCGCCTGATAGCGCAAATTGACGAAGCGCTGCAAAAATATTCGCAGGCCAGTGGTCAGGCCAACCTTACGCAAAAGCAATTAGAGGCCGAACAAAAACGCCTGCTTGATTTACGCAAACTGTTGCAGGAGCAGGGCGATGCCGTAGAAAACCTGCGCAAGAAAATGGCCGATGCCTTAACCGGTTTTAGCTCCAATGAATTAACTGTGTTCACAAAAAATGGCCGCGTATATGTAAGCCTGCAGGAGAGTTTGTTGTTTCCATCGGGCAGTGCGGTAGTCAATGAAAAAGGCAAAGAAGCATTAGGCACATTGGCGCAAGCCTTAAACAACAGTCCAGATATTAATGTGGTGGTGGAAGGCCACACCGATTCCATTCCCATTAAAAAAGCCTTTGAAGACAACTGGGCTTTAAGTGTGGCAAGAGCCACATCAATCGTTCGTTTACTGACGAACACGTATGCGGTTGATCCTACAAGAGTCACAGCATCCGGCCGCAGCTATTTTGAACCCGTAGAGAGCAATAGCACACCTGAAGGCCGCCAAAAAAACCGCCGTACCGAAATTATTCTGGCGCCAAAGCTTGACCAGATTTTGCAACTGTTGCAACAAACAAAAGCAGTGAGTGAAACCGGCAGCAATTGATTTGAAGATGTGATGATTTGAAGATTGGCTTGCGACGGTATTGTTTTCTTCGTAAGGACACGCTCTTGGCGTGTCCGATGATTCAAATTATAAACACTGCATCATGGAAGATCTATTTTGGACAACGCTCAATACAAACGGAGTTCCCGGCGATTATCACATTGTTTTCGACAACGATGAATACCGGTTCTTTCAACAGGGAAGTTTGGAACCGGCTTTTGTTTTTCGCCGCGAACACGACGAGTGGCATTCCGCAGATGCCGCTTCTGAAGCAGTAAAAGATGAAGCGGTAGATGCGCTTGAAAAATATTTAATGCGCCAGCATTAAACCTCACTGGCGACAAAAAAGGGCTTTTGCTTTACTGGTAAAAGCCCTTTTTTATTTTAATCATCCTTTTCATAGTTAGTCTCGTTGATCAAGGCATAAATCAGCATTGCGTATCCATAGGCCAAGGGCGAATTCCTTTTCAACCGGGCTAAAATTTCTTCTGTCCTTGCCTGCTTTTCCATAATAAAATTTTGTGCGGTTTTCTCTTCAACGTCCCCACGGCTTTTGCCTTCGCTGCTATCAGGATAAGTGTGGAATGACATGATTGGCAGTTTTAAAGGTTGCGTTCTTTACAGCAAGTAGTTTTATCACCTTGTGATAAGTTGAATACGAAGCAATGAGAACAGCAAGAATGAAAAGCGGGAAGAAGGCTTGCCCGCTTAGTCCGTCCACTGCACAAAGGCTGACAAAGGCGGAGATGAGGTTAAAGGCAAATCCTGCATAGGCCCATTCTTTTATGCGCTTGTGTACAACGGGAAGAATAAGCGCGGTTGCACCCAGCACTTTAAAAACCGTAAGCATGATGCGGAAGTAATCGGGATAGCCCAGGTGCCTGATGCCGTCAATGGCAAGTTGCGTGTTGGAAGTAAGCGCCGGCATCAGGCCTTCAAATAAAAAGATAATAGCCGTGGTAATCCAGTAAATGGCTTTTGTGGTTTTGTGTGTCATAACATTTGATTTTGTTACCACAAAGCTGATTAAATGAGCAGAATTTCACCGCGTGTGATTGAGGCGGTTTAGAGGGGAGATAGCGGCAATGTCCAAAAAATTTAAAGCTATTGTTCGTCCGTATTGGATAACCTAAAAATTTTTAAGCGACTCGAAGGTGCGTTTCAAAAAAACAATGCAAAGAGAGGAGAAAATTATCTTACTTGATCACCCAAAGTGTATGTTGTAAAACAAAATCAGAATTGTCCCTTGTCGTTTTAAAAATATAATACTGGTTCGTCCAGCTTAAGATTTGCGTTTTTGTTGGCATCGCTTTTCGTTGCCGTTAAATGGAATCAGGAAAATCAAATGTCGTTTCAAGAAGTCGTAATTTATAACTGCAACTCCCGGTTTATCCGATAGATAATTTAGAAGTTTTGCCTGATTTTTTGTCTATTTCTATTTGTATTAAGTCTTGGCGCCTGATTAAAAAATCGGTTTAAAATTCCTGCCCTTGGAAATGATAGATATAGTTCCCGCTTTTAAATTGGCTTCACTCCTTTCCTTTTTCCGAAGAACTACAGGAAAGAATAAAGATTGCAGTCATGGCCATCATGATAAAACAATGTGTAAACATGAAACTTGGTTTATTTAAGCATTCTACCTCTTAAAATTTCGGCAATCCATATCCGCGGCTTGCATACTCACAGATCAAAGTCCGGTTGTTTTAGCCTCTTGCAAAGACGGAATAGGCAAATCGTATTTTTCTTTTATCGCGTTCATTTCCTTTTTTAAGAGATCAGGATGTTGCCAATATTTTTCACTTAATTGTTCGCGAACGGCACGCATTGTTTGAACGGCGTCGAATGTTTTGTCTTTTTCCATTGTTCAAGGGTTTAAAATTTCACGCGGCGTTCTGATTTCAATCAGCTTGTAGCCACGTCTCAAATTGATTGAATTGTAAAGCCGGATGCGCTGCAAATTGACGATGTGTTTGAAATTCCAACTGGCCAAGACATCAGCGTTGTTTATCGTCGCTAAAGCAATATGCAAAGCATCGTTGTAGCTTTTGTTTGTCAGCGCACCTTCGTTAATATAAGTTTCCGCCAGTTCAATAGCTTCGTCTGTGATGCCAAAATATATACGGTTGGCAACCGGAACTTCTTCAATCTTTTCCCTTATTTCCAGCCGGGCTAACTCAAGTTCCTTCAAGGTTAAATCGGAAATTACAAGGCGTTTGGCGCCGCTTTGAAATTCAGCGAATAAAGCATTCGACCACTCGCTGAACTCCACATCAAAGCAGCCACCAATCGTTGACGTATCGGCATAAACATTCATCGCTTCAAAAATATCGAACCATTCTCAATAATTCACCACCTGTTCTTCCATCACCGGCAGCTCACGCCACTCATACTGCTGGTTGCGCAACTGCGGTTCAAAACCACCTTCGCGTATGGCTTCCTGAATGGTTTTTGAGGTAAAGCGGTGCGGCGCACCCGCAGCGCTTACCACGTTTTCTTCAATCATAATGGAACCAAAATCATTGGCACCGGCATGCAAACAAAGTTGGGCCGTTTGCTTGCCCACCGTTAGCCACGAAGCCTGAATGTTGTTCACGTTCGGCAGCATAATCCGGCTTATCGCAATCATGCGAATGTATTCTTCCGGCGTGGTAAGGTTGTGCACGCCTCTGATCTTCGTAAGCAAAGTATCCACGTCCTGAAAAGTCCAGGGAATAAAGGCCAAAAAGCCTTTTGCTCCTTCGGGTTTTTTTGCCTGAACCTCTCTAAGTTTTACCAAATGTTCAAAACGTTCACGTATTGTTTCCACATGTCCAAACATCATGGTGGCCGATGTAGTGATGTTTAGCTTATGCGCTTCGTGCATAATGGCCAGCCATTCATCCGCACCGCATTTGCCTTTGGAGATGAGTCGCCGTACACGGTCAACCAAAATCTCCGCACCGGCGCCGGGCAAGGAATCCATGCCCGCTTCTTTCAAGGCCAGCAATACATCGCGGTGGCTCATCTTCTCCAGTTTGCAGATGTGCGCCACTTCGGGCGGACCAAGTGTATGCAGCTTAATGTTTGGGTATTCTTGTTTAATGGCCCGAAAAGTAGATGTGTAAAACTCCAATCCCAATCCGGGGTGGTGGCCGCCTTGCAGGAGCAATTGGTCGCCGCCGTATTTGATGGTTTCTTCAATCTTTTTTCGATACACCGGCATATCGGTGATATAAGCATCGGGATGGCCGGGAATGCGGTAAAAATTGCAAAACTTGCAGTTGGCCACGCATACGTTGGTGGTGTTTACGTTGCGGTCTATCTGCCAGGTTACTTTGCCGTGCGGCACTCGTTGTTTTCGCAATTCATCCGCCACATACATCAGGTTTGTGAGCGGTGCGTTCTCAAACAGGTACATGCCTTCTTCAATTTCTAAAAATTCGGAGCGAAGGGCTTTGTCGTAAAGGCTTGAAAGGTTCATAACGCCGCAAAGGTAGCGGCGGGTCAAAGGGAAAGTTTGAGGAAAGGTTTTACAGAACACAAACCTTAGCCTATTTTTAGATAATCAGTAATGAAATGAATAATGAGTAATTAGTAATGAGTTCGTGTTATGCGCAAAGTCTTCACGAATGCATTTCACTCCGCAGCAGGATGGAATTTGTTTCAACGAATCAGCAAACAAGAAGAGAATTTCAAACTTTAAGCGACCCACTCATTATTGATTATTCATTACTCATTATCTAACCGTTGCAAGCAAAGTGAGAAGGCTGTTGTTTCTAATACCGTTGTTCGGCTTTTTGTGCGCCGCCGCCGCGCAGAAAGATGGCCGCGAACCGTCGCGGCTTCTTACCCGTTTTAATTTTGTGCAACTTACCGGCGGCGTTATTTTGCTTAGGGCCCGCTTCGATGCCTTCCCCGATACACTTAGCTTTATTTTGGACACGGGAAGCGGCGGCATTTCTCTCGATTCTATCACAGCCGATTACTTCGGCCTTCAGCCCTTGCCTTCTACACGAACCATTCGCGGCATTGCCGGCGAAAGAGCGGTTTCCTTTCTCAACAACCGCAAGCTGCACCTGCCGGGGCTTACGGTGGACAGCCTCAATTTTCACGTAAACAACTATTCCATTTTAACGGCGGTGTACGGCGAGCCGATTGACGGCATCATCGGCTTCTCTGTGTTCAACCGTTACATTGTTAAAGTAGATTACGACAGTTCCAAGATTGAGTTCTGGACACAAGGGCCTATGAAGTATCCACGCGGCGGGCACATGCTCCGTCCTGTGATTACGACGCTGGCTGTTCAAAACGCTTACGTAAAAGATGACCGGCCTGTGGATGCCCGGTTCCTGATTGACATGGGCGCCGGGCTAAACATGCTTTTTAGCCAGGACTTTATAAAAGATAGCACTTTGCTGCGCACCGGCCGCAAGCTGTATGTAAAAGAAGCCGAAGGGCTCGGCGGAAAAGTGGACATGTATTTAACGACGGTAAAGGAAGTAAAACTTGGCCCGTATAAGTTTCGCAACGTACCGGTGAACGTATTTGAAGATACCTACAACGTAACGTCATATCCGCATCTTGGCGGCTTGATTGGCAACGATCTGCTGCGCCGTTTTAACGCCGTCATCAATTATGAACAACGGGAATTTTATCTGTTGCCCAACAGTCACTACAACGACAATTTCGATTATGCTTATTCAGGTGTGGAGTTGTATTATGTAAACGGCCGCATCATCATCGGCGACGTAGCCAAAGGTTCTCCGGCTGAAACTTCTGGCTTGCTGGAAGGTGATGTGGTTGTGGGCATCAACACCAATTTTTCGCAAAACATGACGCAATACAAAACGGCCTTGCAGGAAACCGGCGACAAAATAAAAATAGTGGTGCAAAGAAGCGGGGAACTGCTGCAGTTTGTGTTTCGGGTGAAGAATATTTTGAAGAATAAATAAACGATTTGGTGATTAGCCAATTTAAAAATTTGAAGATGGGCTTACGCAGACGCTTTTGTAGGGACATGCCCATGGCATGTCCGGAGAAGTGCGCCAATGGCGCACCCAAGCTTATAACTACAAATAAGCAACAAGCTACGACCATTTGCGAATGCCGCTTATGATTAAGCAACGACGCCATAATCTTCGACTGCGCAAATAACAAGCGGCTCCTCGGGCCGCTTCTCCCACCGGACATAGCGCGGGCATGTCCCTACAAAACCAACCCTACATTTGCACCTTCCCGCAACAGCGGGAACATCTGTGAAATCAATTAAAATCCTTTAATCAGTGGTCAATTTTAGCCGGTTTACGTTAGCAAACGGATTACGAGTTTTGGTGCATCAGGATACGTCAACGCCCATGGCGGTGGTGAATGTTTTATACGATGTAGGCGCCCGTGACGAAAACCCGAACCGCACGGGCTTTGCGCACTTGTTTGAGCATTTAATGTTCGGTGGTTCCATCAACGTGCCGGCTTATGATGAGCCTCTGCAGATGGCCGGCGGTGAGAACAACGCTTATACTACCAGCGACCTTACCAACTATTACATACAGCTTCCGGCTGAAAATCTGGAAACCGCTTTCTGGCTCGAAAGCGATCGAATGTTGTCACTGGGTTTTAGCGAGGCCAGTCTGGAGGTGCAGCGTAAAGTGGTGATGGAAGAATTCAAGGAACATTATCTCAACAAGCCTTACGGCGATGTGTGGCTCAAACTGCGCAACCTGGCTTACGACGTGCATCCCTACAAATGGATGACCATCGGCAAAGAGCTTTCGCACATTGAACACGCAAGCCTGCAGGATGTCAAAGACTTTTTTTTTAAACATTACCGGCCCGTAAACGCCATCCTGGTGGTGGCCGGAAACATAACCGTGGAAAAAGCGAAAGAGCTTGCAGAGAAATGGTTTGGCCCCATCGAAAGCGGCGAAAAATACAACCGGCAATTGCCCGCGGAACCGGAACAAAAAGTAGCCAAGCGTTTAGCCATTCATGCCGCCGTGCCGCTGGATGCCTTTTACAAAACATGGCACATGTACGGCCGTACTGACCACCGCTATTATGTTTCCGATTTGATTGGCGAAATTCTTGGTGGTGGCGGCTCTTCCCGTTTGTACCAGGCGTTGGTAAAAGAAAAGAAATTATTCAGCAACATCGAATGTTACCACTTCGGCACCACCGATGCCGGCCTGCTGACCATTGAAGGCAAACTGGTAAAAGGCGTAACCATGCAGGACGCTGAAGCAGCCGTGGAAGAAGAACTGTTGCGACTCAAAACCGAAAAAGTAACGGCCGAGGAACTGCAGAAAGTAAAGAACAAAACCGAAAGCACCGTGGCTTTTGAAGACATGAGTGTGATGAACCGAGCGGCGAGTTTGGCCTATTACGAACTGCTGGGCGATGCGGCGCTGATGAATACGGAATTAGACAGATACAACGTGGTGACGGTGGATGAAATACAGGCTTTGAGTAAGGAGATGTTTCGGGAAGAGAACAGCAGCACCTTGTGTTATTATGCGGGACAGCAATAGAAAACATCAATTAAATTGTAACTTGTGGTAAGCTGGTGTCAAAAATTGTAAATCAAAATTTATGTTGACCATAGTTGATGTTCGTAATAAGGTGAACGCTTTTCCGGAAGATGAGCCGGTGGAAGAGTTGTTAAACGAATTGATGTTGTTGTATAAAATTCAACGCGGTTTGCAAGAGGCGGAAGACGGTGAGGGACTTTCGCTGGATGAATACAACAAAGAAATGCAAGGATGGTGGAAGTCACTATAATGCCTACTGCCGTACAAGACATAAAACGCATTGTAAAGTACGTTCACAAAAAATCGGTACAAAACGCCGAAAAATTTTACGATGAAATAAACCAAAAGATTGCTTCGCTGCAACGCTTTGCTGAAAGAGGAAGTTTGGTAAAAGAAATAACCAGTCCGCAATTGCGAGAAGTTAAGCTTTATCACTACAGAATTATTTATCGTTGTACAGACGATAAGGTACAAGTTATTACGGTGCATCACAGTGCAAGGCTTCTGATCAACAACCCGCACCTGAACGACTTGATGAAATGAAGGCGAAAATCGCCTAATCATCTAACCACAAACACGCCATGTTCTTCCACGACGATGACGACGATTTAAGCAGCCAGTTTTCGGGCATCTATGATACCGACGATGATCTGAAAGCGGCCGCTTATTTTTTTCACATCAACCGTGCAGTGCCCAATAAGAAAACTTTTTACCGTATCGAATACGCGGCCCTTGAAAAAGAATTAGATGCCGCTTTTCCGCAGCGCTGGAAGCCCGATTATACCGAACAGGAATATCTCAAAAAAGAAGACCGCTACAAGCAAAAGCTGCGCATTTGGTTTCTGGCGCAAGACATCTGGATACGCTACCGCAACGATTATGAAAGCATGGCCGCCACGCTGTATTTTCTTTCTTCGGCTGAAGCCGGTATTTTGCAAGCTGTTGAAGGTCTTTTGCAAACCTTGGTGAAAGAAAAAGAAGAAGACCACAAAGGTTCTTTCTCCTTCATCACCACCATGCACGGCCATTTTCATTTAAAAGAGTTCAAGCACATCGGCGACGCCGTGGACATTGACCATCATTACAACGACGACTTCTATGCCTTTAGTCACCGCGTGATAGAAAAGCTGCAGAAGCCGAAAAGTCATGGGCTGGTTTTGCTGCACGGCAAGCCGGGCACGGGCAAAACAACCTACATCCGTTACCTTGCCAGCCGGCTCACCAAGCGCATGATTTATTTTCCGCCCTACATGGCCTCACACATTTCCTCGCCGGAGCTGATCAACTTTTTAATGGATCAGGAAGAAAGCATTCTGGTGCTGGAAGATGCCGACAACGTCATCAGCCGCCGCACCGGCAGCGACAGCAGCGCCATCTCCAATCTTTTAAACTTGTCGGATGGCTTGCTGGGACAATGCCTTCATATACCCGTCATCTGCACCTTTAACATGATGCACACCGAACTGGATGCGGCTTTATTGCGCAAAGGGCGGTTGCTGGGCATGTATGAATTCAAACCATTACAGCCAGGCGTAGCCAATAAGCTGGCGCAAAAAATAAATATAACGGCCACATTCAGCGGAGCGGTATCCCTGGCCGACATCTACAACATTGGCGAAGAGACTTATCTTCCGCAAAAACAAGAAATAGGATTTAAAAAATGACAGAAGTACTTGACCGCAAAACGCCGCCCCGCATTATAGACGCTATTGAATTTGATGTCAGATTAAAGAACGCTGAACGGGCCACGCTGACCAACGGCACCGACGTCTATGCCATCAATGCCGGCGCTGAAGACGTGCTGCAAATTGAATGGGTTTTTTATGCTGGCAATTGGGCCGAAAAGAAAAATCTGATTGCTGCCACGGCAAATTATCTTTTAAAAAACGGCACCGCATCAAAGACCGCCTTTCAGTTGAACGAACACTTTGAATATTACGGCTCTTATCTCAACCGGGCCTGCCATAACGAAACGGCCGTCATCACCCTGCATTGTTTAAGCAAGCATTTGGAAGTGCTGTTGCCGGTAGTGCGGGAGATGATCACCGAATCCATCTTTCCCGAAGAAGAGCTGGCGACATACAAGCAGAACATGCAACAACGCCTGCGGGTAAGTTTGAAGAAATGCGATTTCGTTGCGGGACGTTTGATTGATACCTATCTCTATGGGGAGGTTCATCCGTACGGCCGTTACAGCCGCTTTGAAGATTTTGAAGGCCTGACAAGAGATGACATCAGCGGCTTTTATAAAGAGTATTATCAGCAGGGAAAGTTGCTGCTGTTTGCGGCGGGCAAACTGCCGGCGAATTTGTTTAATTTATTAGAGAAGAATTTTGGCGATTTGCCGTTGAAAGATTTACCGCTTGCCGATGTGGCAGCGCAACCCGCAACGGAAAAGAAGTACCGTGTGATAAATGATCCGCAAGGCGTGCAAGGCGCCGTTCGCATGGGATGTCACTTTCCAAACAGGCACCATCCCGATTTTGCAAAAGCGCAGGTGTTGAACAATGTCTTCGGTGGCTTCTTCGGCTCTCGTTTAATGACCAACATCCGCGAAGACAAAGGCTATACGTATGGGATACATAGCTATCTCGAAAACCACATTCAGCAAAGTGCCTGGGTCATCAGCACGGAAGCCGGAAGAGACGTGTGCGAAGCCACCATAACCGAAGTATATAAAGAGATGGACCGCCTGCGCAATGAGCCTGTTGACGATGAAGAATTATTGCTCGTTCGCAACTACATGATCGGTTCCATATTGGGTGATTTGGACGGGCCGTTTCAAATCATCAGCCGTTGGAAAAATCTAATTTTGAACGGTCTTGATGAAAGCTTTTTTTACAAGCAGATTGAAACCATTAAAACAGTAAGCGCTGAAGAACTGCAAGCCCTTGCCAACAAATATTTACAACCTGAAAATTTTTATGAACTGGTAGTGGTTTGAGACGTGGAGACGTGAAATGGCAAACGTGGAAACCGGAGAAATATTTAAGTGCAGCCTATCGTACGATAGGCTGTTTTATTTCATAGACTTTGAAAACACTTTGCTACAGTTAAAAAGGCTTTGGTTTAATAACTGTACGGTTTCACGTCTCACATTTGCCGGCTTAAGTTATATCTTGACAATTCCATTCTTAATGGCATACATCACCAGTCCAACTCGTGAGCCCACGTTTAGTTTTTGAAACAAGGCTTCGCGATAGCCGTCAATGGTGCGTTCACTTAAAAACATTTCGGCGGCAATTTGCGCATAGGTTTTATCGCTGCACACCAACTTTAAAAACTCCACTTCGCGGTCGCTCAATTTCACAAACGCACTGACCCTACTTTTTTCATCCGCCAGCAGGTGAATGCTCTGCATGATTTTTCGCGTAACTGTTTCGTTGTAAAAAAATCCCTTGCTCAACACATCGTCAAAGGCCGCTTTAAGTTCCGTGGTGTCAGCATCTTTCAGCACATAACCTCTTGCGCCGTGGCGGATCATTTTAATGATGGCCGTTTCCGAATCCATCGTGCTCAAGGCAATCACTTTTATATCGGGATGATTGCTGCGTATCCAATCGGCCGTGGCATAGCCGTCCATGCCCGGCATGGAGATGTCGAGCAGCACAATGTCGGGCAGGTGCGGCGGTTTAAGTTGCGCAATAAAGTCCTTGCCATCCGCTGCGTCAAACAACACTTTATACGTTGGAAAAAGATTGATGAGCGAAGCAAGTCCCTTGCGGAACATGGTGTGATCATCCACGATGGCGATGTATTTGGTGTCAGGCATAAGGAATGGTTAGGTTGATGACGGTGCCTCGTCCAAGACCGCTTTCAATAGAAGCCTTGCCGCCGATAAGCGTTGCCCGGTTGGTAATGTTTTGCAGGCCGAGGCTGTCGCTTTTTATCGTTGCATTCGTATCGAAGCCTTTGCCATTGTCGGCGATGTTGATCTCCACTTCATTGGAAGAATGACGTAGTTGTACGGTTACCACGGAAGCGTCGGCGTGCTTTAAAATGTTCTGCAGGCTCTCCTGCACAATGCGAAACAGGATCAGCTTTTTTTGATGCGCCATCGGTTGCGGCGGCCCTTCTTCTTCAATGGTGGCGGTTACAATATTGCTGCGCTGCATTCGTGTCAGTTCGGCGATGATCAGGTCTTTCAGCGGTACCAACTGAATGTGATCACTGTTGAGGCTTTTGGCAAGGTCGCGAAGGTCGCTCATGGCCCTTCCGATATTCTGCCGCACATCGTTTAGAAGATCTTTGTTTGTAGCATCACTTTGGTCAATGATGTTCACCTGCACTTTAGCAAGGCTTAGGGTTTGGCCCACGTTGTCATGAATTTCCTGGGAGATGGTGTGGAAAGTTTGCTCCTGGATTTCGAGCTGGGATTGAAGGAGTGTTTTTTCAAAAGCGGTTTTCATTTGTATGATTTCTTGTTGGTGTTTCTGTTTTCGTTTCCAATAAATCATAAGGTAGGCAGTAATGAAACCAGCAAACAATAGAAACACAATTGTTCCTGCCAAAAGTGCTATATCGGTTTCACTGTATTGAAATTTATACACCGGCTTGGTTTTGAGAGAGCAACAAAGAAAGCCAAACTTCCTTCACTCAGCCGTCTGCTTTTGTTCTTTGCACGAGAAGGTGACTTTTGTAAAAACCAACGGCAAAAAAAACATACATCAAAATATTAAAGACGCCATGGACGCTCCACATGTTGTGAATAAGGGGGTTGGTTGATTTTTTAATGTAGTGTGCCAGCGCAATAACAAAAATGCTACACGGTGCATAAAACAAGATAGCGGTAAGAAACCAGAACAAAGGAAGCCTTGGGTTTACCAGCTTTTGTTCATTCAAGAGTCCTTCTAAAATGAACATGAATATCCAGGCCAGATAAATACAGTTGGCTGCACAGATTAATTCGTTTAAAAACTTTTGGTACAAACCATATTTGCCGATAAGCCACATTCCTAACAAGCAAAACAAACCAACCGTTATCATCCCGATCCGGTTAAAAATTTGCCGCTGAAAATTTCTACCGATAAAAAAGTAAAGAAGTAAGAACTCCAGTAGCGTGTAAACGTTGTAAACAACATTCAGTTCTTCGGTGTGGATCATTGACAACGTAAGCAACTGCGGGATAGTAGCCAAGACGACCACAATAAATATCAGGAGTGAAGGCTGGTCCAGTTGCTTGAAGTAAACAAATCCTGCAACTAAAGGAAGCAATATGCTCCAGATGGATAGTTGCAGGATGAAATCGGGTAGTGACATGTGAAGGGTTTATAGCCAAGCTTTCAACTCTTCTTCTGTTATGGTTTTCTTGATCACATAATCCGTTTCGCCATCACCCGGTTTAAGCACTATAGGCCGCCAATCGTCGGCGTCTTCTTCACTTACTTGTGATCCAGCCGCCGACATAAAGATTTTAGCGTTGGGGCTGCTTCCATCACCCGGATGTTCAATGCCATCGTAATCGTCGTCCAACAAAACAGGCATGGTGTCCTTTGTAATCAGCAAATGTTCCAAGAAGAACTTTCCGCCCGCATCTTCTTTCAAGGCATACGCGGTTGCGATGATTGTGGGCCTGCCGTGCGGCCCGGTGGTTTCACCTTCCTTCCGCAACCCTTGAAAAAGAACCATACAACCTTCTCCACTACCCTTTTCTTCGATGGTTCGTACAATTGCCTTCAAGAATCCTAAGTCGAAGATGTAAGCACAGTCATTTGCGCAATAATACCGTAGCGCATCGGCGTGACCCCCAACCAATTTTGCCAGTTGTGTGCGGTAATAGTTTTTGATTTTGACAAAATGTGATACCATTTCGTTAGCACCCATGGTCGCCGTCTCTTTAAATCGGATAGGCTTGCCGAATTTTGGACTCTTTAGGTTCAACATAAACAAATTTTTTTAGGTGAATGAATACTTGAATATAAAACCATCTTCACCCCTTTTCATCTCCCTCCCAAAACATTTTTTTCGCCCTTTCCTCACAATGCAGGCGCAGCAAGGCTTTCAGGCCATCCACAAAAAGCAAATACGGGAAAGCGGCCAGCCAGCCACCGGGAAAAATACCCCCACCGAAACCCGCCCTTTTCCCGTTGAAAGCGGTATGGCCCAAAAAGTAAGTTTGCAGCATCGCCGCCACCCTTCGCTAAGCTCTCATCTATAACCCCGCTGCAAACTGTTTAATCCCCTCCTTGATCGCCGCCGTTATTTATTCTTCAACACAAACCGCTAAAAACCTTTTTATGCAAAAGATGATTGTACTCCTCGCCTGTGTCTTTATTAGCTTTTCTTCCTTCGCCAAAATCTGGCGGGTGAATAACAATGCCGGTGTTGTGGCCGACTTTACAACGTTTCAGGCCGTGATGCAATCTTCGGCCGTTGTTGCGGGTGACACCATTCACATCGAACCAAGTGCTATAACTTATGCGACAGGAAACCTTACATTGAGTAAAAGGTTGGTGGTAATAGGTGCAGGTTATTTCTTAAATCCTTCCGATGCAACGTATGTTGGCAATAGCGGCCTACAGTTTACCGTTCTGTCAAGTGCACTAAGTTATATCGGTATAGACGCAGGCGCAGCGGGTAGCAAGTTCATGGGCTTAGCTTTAAGCGGTATCGCTATTTACGCCAGCACCACACCACTCAACCTAACCTTCGAAAAGGTTGCCATGTTGAACAATCAATTCAGTTTCTATTCAAATGGAGCCAACAACAATTCCGATAACGTTACATTTCGCAAATGCTATTTTTATAACGGTACGATAACCACGAATGGATCTGTACCAACGGTGAGTAATCTAACCATAGAAAATTGTGTGTTTTACCCTGGTGGCACCCTTGGCTTAAATACGCTGACAGGTTCTGGTAATGTCATACGAAACAACAGTTGGTATTCAAGCAACGCGGGCATTGCTATTTCAAATGCATACGTGGCAAACAACATTTTTGATGTTACGGCTGCTTGTACATTCACTAATTGCACCGTAAAAAATAACCTATTTAAAATAGCGCAAGCACTTCCCGGCACCGCCGTAGGCAACCAAATCAACGCGAACATGACAAACGTTTATGTTGGCGGTGGTGGTTCGCTTGATTCAAGAGCCGCCCTCAAAACCGGTTCACCCGCCATCGGCGCCGGTGTTACCATTGCAAGCTATACACCCGATGCTGGCGCCTTCGGTGGCCCCGATCCTTACAAACTTTCAGGCATTCCGCCGGTACCGAGCATTTATAGTTTATCAGTGCCAACCTCCATCCCAACCGGCACTGCCACCATGAACGTAACCTTCAGTTCGCGCAACAACAATTAACACCTCACCCCCAACCCCTCTCCAACAAAGTTGGAGAGGGGGTATGTGGCGTTAAGCAGTCAGGCTTTATTTCTTTATCGCTAATCAACCATTATGAAATTGTTTCTATCTATACTGCTTGGTCTTGTGTTGGGGCAAAAAGCACCGGCACAAGACCCGGCTTATCCCACCGCCCCGGCCGCGCCACAGGCCCTTGTGGCCGCCGAATATTTCTTCGATACCGATCCGGGTTTTGGCGCCGGCACGCCCATTGCCATCACGCCTGGTGTTACGTTGAGCAACGTCGCTGCATCAGTAAACACCTCCGGTCTCTCCAACGGCATCCATCGCTTTTGCCTGCGCACCCGCAGCGGCGATGGCGGTTGGGGCATCACTAACGTTGTGGAGTTTCTAGCTGACTACAATCCTGGTTATCCAACAGCAGCCGGCGTTCAAAACATAAACAGGGCCGAGTATTTTATTGATACCGATCCGGGCTTCGGTCTTGCTACGCCCATCACCATCACGCCGGGCATTGATGTAACCAATGTTGCAGCTTCCATCAACACGGCAGGCTTGTCTAACGGGGTTCACAAACTGCTGCTGCGCACACAAAGCGCCGATGGCAAATGGAGCCTCACGGCCATTAAAGAATTTTTGGTGGATTATGATCCGGCTTATCCGGCCGCAACGACTGCGCAAAACATTATAAGGGCTGAATATTTTATAGACGCCGATCCGGGCTTTGGAAGCGGCACGCCTATAGCCGTTACTCCTGCTGCTGATATAGCCAACGTTGCGGCATTGGTAAACACTTCGGGCTTATCCATCGGTGTGCATCGTGTTTACCTGCGTACAAAAAGCGGCGAAGGCCCTTGGAGCCTCACAGCCCAAAAAGACTTTTTGGTGGACGAGAATCCGGCTTATCCTACAGCGCCTGCAGCACCCGGTAACCTCGTTTATGCCGAATACTTTTTTGACACCGATCCGGGAACGGGCCACGGCACGCCGGTAACGTTCAGTCCTGCAGTCAATCTTACAAACGTGACTATCAGCGTGAGTACTGCGGGCCTTGCCGACGGCAACCATAAATTCTTCCTGCGCACTTTGGACGATTGGAGCCTTACGGGTTATCAAACCTTCATGAAAGGCACTCCGTTGCCTTTGCGGTTCCTATCGTTTTACGCAAAGAACAAAGAGCGCGGCATTGCATTGGAATGGAAGACGGACAATGAAATTAATACAGCACACTTTGATGTTGAGCGAAGCGGCAGCGGACAGCAATTTGAAAAGATAGGAGTGGTAAGGGCTGTGAATGCACAGGGCCAACAAGCCTATACATTTGAAGATGCGCAACCGTTTGAAGGCAAGAATTTTTACCGCCTGAAGCAGGTGGACAAAGACGGCAAGGCCGAATACAGTGCCACGGTGATGGTAAACCGAAGCAAGGCAATAGAGATACAAGTGTTTCCAAACCCTGCACAGACAATGCTTACTATTTTAGTGCCCGTGCAACGAACCGAACAACGCCTGACTCTTTTAAACGCCGCCGCGCAAACGGTAAAAACAATCATCCTTGCCGCAGGCACGGGCAACACAGACATATCGTTAGACGGCCTTGCGCCTGGCCAATATTTCATCAAGTGGCAGAGCGGTAATGATGTTCGGATAAAAGCTTTTGTAAAGCAGTGATTACATAAATGCAACGGAAGCTGGCAGGGCTTTTTACTCACTAACGAAGAGCCATTCGTTTATCAGGAAACCAGCCGGTCAAGCGTTTTGTTTGTTGATGCACCCGTCACAAATACAATAAAAAACGCCCCGATGATGCGGGGCGTTTTTTATTTATCGTACAACGACGCTTAGTTCTTTATGTTTCCGTCCTTGTCCATCTTCGTCTTTTCGCCGTTTACCTTAATCTTGGTGTTTCCTTCTTCGTCTGTTTTCATTTTAATCTTATCGCCGTCTTGTGTGACGATCTTTTCCTTCATGCCGTTGTCCGATACTTTGTGCTTTTTAATATAGGATTCGTCATCGGTTTTCCAGCGGCCATTATAATCGCTCCACTTGTCGCCATCACCTTGGTACATCAATTTGTCTTTGTCCATTTTGGCTTTGCCTACTTGCTTCCAGGTCGTCATGGTGTCTTCCATGTTGTCATCGCCATATACTTCCCAATCGCGGTTGTCCACATAACGCCAAACTGGTTCACCGGCATCGTCCATAACAGAGCCGGTGGTGCGGTCAACTTTCAGGCTTTTATAGGGCTTACCCGTTTTGGGGTTCAGGTAATAACCTTTTGTACTGTTGCTTTCCACGGTATCGGCCATAGCTGCGTACGAACTGGAACTTGTGCTGGTTGTTGGGGTGGTGGTACTGGGTGCGGCATTCATGGTCGTACTGGTTGTTGTGCTGCTTGAGTCACCGGTAGCGGAGCTTGTACCGCTGTTTGTACAGGCTGTAAAGCCTACGGCAATGGTTGCTGCACAAAGGCTCAAAAATCTACGTTTCATAATAATTAAGTTTTGTTTCCCATCTCGGTTACAAAAACGAGGCCAACGGAAACAGCTAATAGTAAGAAGCGAGTGGCAAGTAGCTTTTAGGGTTAATGCTTTTCGCACAAAAAACCCTCTCTGAAAACAGAGAGGTTTTTTATTAAATGACTGATTGAATTAAGAGGCTACTCGCTACTTGCCACTTGCTATTCGCTGTTTTCTATCTGTTCATCGAAGCCAAAAATTCTTCGTTGGTCTTAGTACCTCTCATGCGCTTGAGCAATTCGTTCATGGCTTCTTCGGTGTTCATGTCGTTAAGGTAAACCCTTAGCAGGTTCATGCGTTGCAGTACTTCGCGTTCCAGCAACAGGTCATCGCGGCGGGTAGAGGACGCCACAATATCAATGGCCGGGAACACGCGTTTGTTGGCCAATCTTCTGTCAAGCTGAAGTTCCATGTTGCCCGTGCCTTTGAACTCTTCAAAAATTACTTCATCCATTTTAGAACCCGTATCCACCAAGGCCGTAGCGATGATGGTGAGCGACCCGCCGTGTTCAATTTTACGGGCCGCGCCAAAAAATTGTTTGGGCTTCTGCATGGCATTGGCTTCCACACCGCCGGACAACACTTTACCCGATGCCGGCGCCACCGTATTGTGGGCACGGGCAAGACGCGTGATGGAATCAAGCAGGATGACTACATCGTGGCCGCACTCCACCAAACGCTTGGCTTTTTGCAAGGCTACAGTAGAAACCTTTACGTGTTTTTCCGCCGGTTCATCAAAAGTGGACGCAATGACTTCGGCCTTCACGCTGCGCTCCATATCGGTAACTTCTTCGGGACGTTCATCCACCAGCACCACCATCAGATAACACTCGGGATGGTTCTTGGCAATGGCATTGGCCACGGCTTTCAGCAACATGGTTTTACCCGTTTTTGGTTGCGCCACTATCAGTCCGCGCTGGCCTTTACCGATGGGCGTAAACAGGTCCATAATGCGGGTGCTGTAATTATTCGCTTCGTCAAACAGGTTCAGCTTTTCGTAAGGAAACAAAGGTGTGAGATAATCAAAGGGCACGCGGTCGCGAACTTCTTCGGGACTCTTGCCGTTGATTTGATCCACCTTCAATAAAGCGAAATATTTTTCGCCTTCCTTGGGCGGACGAACCGAGCCTAAAACCGTATCACCGGTCTTTAACCCGAACAGTTTTATTTGCGAAGGCGATACGTAAATATCATCGGGAGAGGAGAGGTAGTTGTAATCGGAAGAGCGTAAAAAACCGTAGCCGTCGGGCATCATTTCCAACACGCCTTCGGCGGTAATGATGCCGTCGAATTCAATGTTGAAAGCCTGGTCGCGGCGCTGCGGAAAAAACTTGCTGATTTGCGAACCCCGTTCCGGTATGTCAACCTGGACGGGATTGCCGGTTTGCGGCGTTTCGTCGCTTTGCACGTCGCCTTCGTTTGTATCTTCTTCTGTTTGTTGCTGCTGCTGCGGCTGCTCGGTAAACAGGTTTTGTCCCGGTTCGGTTTCTTCGTCCTGTTTTTTGCGGCCACGCTTTAGCGGCGCCTCTTTCTTGGGCGTCAATACTTTTTTTGCGGGTGTGTGTTTTTTGGATTCTTCAGCGGCGGCTTCAACAGGGGCCGGAACAGACGTGTCAGACGTGTCTTCCACTATAGCCTCTTCGGTGCTGTTAGAAGTCGTGGCTTTAATGATGCGCCTGCGCTTGGGCCGCTCGCCATTAGCCGGAGCGGCGGTTTTTACCCCATTGCCCGCAACGGCTTGTTTATCCAATATGGTATAAACAAGTTCTTGTTTGCTTAGTTTTTTAAAATCTTCAATCTTTAGGTTATCTGCAACGTCCTGTAATTCGGGCAGCAGCATGTCGTTCAACTGCGAAATGTCGTACATAGAAAATTTACTTTAGGAGAAGTAATCACAACCGACGGCGGTTAAAAAATTTGATTGATTTGTTTGATGAATGGAATCCGGAAAAATGGTATTGCGAGTAAAAAGGGTATGTGCGCTCAACTGTTCCGGCTGCAAGTTTACGCTGAAACCGAGAGAAAGTGAAAAAAAGTTTTGCTAAGAATCAGGGAATATCGAACAGACGAACAAGGAAGGATAAATGAAGAAGGTATGTCTGGCGGTTCAGTTTCTCTAACTTCTACATTCGATATTCCTTGTTCGTCTGTTCTGCGGTTTCTTCCCTTGTTTGTCTGTTCGATATTCTCTTAGTTTTGCCGCTCTTAAATCAGATTATGTTTAACAAACGCACTAAAATAAAAGAGCTGCTGAATACCGCGCCGCAGAGCCAGGAAGTAACGGTGATGGGTTGGGTACGCAGCTTTCGCAACAACCAGTTTGTAGCGCTGAACGACGGCTCAACAGGAACCAATCTTCAGGTGGTTTTAGAGCTTGGAAAATTTGACGAGGCTTTGCTTAAACGCATCACCACATCGGCTTCATTAAAAGTGACCGGTGCCTTGATAGAATCATTGGGCAAAGGACAAAATGTAGAAATAAAAGCAACGGATGTTGAGGTATTGGGCGACAGCGATGCGGAAGCTTATCCGCTTCAACCCAAAAAACACAGCCTTGAATTTTTGCGCGAAAAAGCACACCTGCGTTTTCGCACCAATACATTCAGTGCCGTGTTTCGCGTACGGCATTCACTGGCGTTTGCGGTGCATAAATTTTTTAACGATAAGGGTTTCTTCTATCTGCACACACCCGTCGTTACGGCTTCCGATGCCGAAGGCGCGGGGGAAACCTTTCGGGTAACCACCTTGTCTTTCGACACTCCGCCACGCAAGGAAGACGGTACGATCAACTACGCCGATGACTTCTTTGGCCGCGCCACCAATCTTACCGTAAGCGGACAACTCGAAGGTGAATTGGGAGCCACGGCGCTTGGAGATATTTACACCTTCGGCCCAACCTTTCGGGCAGAAAACAGCAACACCGCAAGGCACCTCGCGGAGTTTTGGATGATAGAGCCGGAAATGGCTTTTTATGATCTGGAAGACAACGCGAACTTGGCTGAAGAATTTATTCAATACCTCATTCGCTACGCGATGGAGAACAACGCGGATGACCTGGACTTTCTGCGCCAGCGTTTGTTGGATGAAGAAAAAACCAAGCCGCAAACCGAGCGTAGCGAACTGGATTTATTGCAGAAACTGCAACTGGTTGTTGACAACAAGTTTGAACGCATCACTTACACCGAAGCCATTGACATACTCCTGCAAAGCAATCATTACAAGAAGAAAAAATTTGCCTACGATGTAAAATGGGGCATTGACATGCAAAGCGAACACGAACGTTATTTGGTGGAGAAGCATTTTGGCAAGCCGGTGATTGTAACAAACTATCCAAAAGAAATAAAAGCCTTTTACATGCGCCAAAACGACGACGGCAATACCGTGGCCGCAATGGATATTTTGGCGCCGGGCATTGGTGAGATTGTCGGCGGCAGCCAACGCGAAGAACGCTACGATAAACTCGTTGAACGAATGAAAGAGATGCACATTCCAACAGAAGAACTCTGGTGGTACCTCGATACCCGCCGCTTTGGTACGGTGCCGCACGCCGGCTTTGGGCTTGGCTTTGAACGCATGGTGCAGTTTGTTACGGGCATGACCAACATCCGCGACGTGATTCCGTTTCCAAGAACGCCGAAGAACGCGGAATTCTGATGATGAATAATGAGTAATGAATAATGAGTTCGTGCTTTGTAAAAGGTCTTTCTTGCAATAGAAAGATTTTTAAACTTTGAGCGGCTGCTCATTATTGATCACTCATCAGTCATTACTTCATCGGCCTTCGTAAGTATGAATCACAAAAGGTTCAATCGTGTCTTTGGCAATCAAACTTCCATCGGGAAAATTTTTTAAGTAAGCGGAATCCACCCGGTGCGTGGCAATCAAAAAACGTTGTCCCTTTTTTATCCAGGACAAATCGGCTTGTTGATCGGTAAAGCTATACACCGGCAGGTAATGAACTTCCGCGTATCGCTTAAGTGCTTTGTCGGATGTAACCAATATCGTTCTGCTTTGCCGGCTGCTGTCTTGCTTTAGCAACGTCACCATTTGTTTCAAGGCATCGTTGCCTGCAGTCGCTTCACTTGCCAGCCCGGTAGCGATGCTTTCTTTAACCGTAAAGTACAAACCGTGGCCGCATTCCAGCACAAAAAGCAACAGTAATAACCGCCACAGCCATACCGTTTTGGAGAATGTAAAAGCAGCCCGAAAGAGAAGCAGTTGCAGCGTCAACATGGGAAGAAAGAAAGACCGCACATCGCTGACGAAAGCCCACAACTGGGAAGAAGATTTATACGACAGTGCCTTCTGCGTGAGCGAAAGATAAAGAACAGCGCCGGTGATGGCTATTGAAATGTTCACAAGTTGCAACAGCAATTTGTCTTGCCAAAGTTTTTTGTATTTGGCCAATCCATACCAAATTAAAAAAAGGGCTAAACAAACATCGGCTGTTTGAAAGAAGCGAATGGTTTTTGGATAAGGAAGATGTGCAAGTTTTTCTGCTTGCACACCCCAAAAATTTACGTTGAAGATGGAAGCGGTAAGAAAGGGGCTTGTCAGCAAAAGGTTTTGGGGAAAGAAGCCCAGTACAAAGGCGGTGCCGTCGCCTGGAATGGCTACCGGATAAAGGCCGGCCAGGCCTTTTGCCGGCGTAAAAACAGTAAACCAAACCAGGCTAAATATAAAAAGCAGAAGAGCCACGCAAAGGGCTGCATGAAGCAGATGAACCTTCGTTCTTTTTTCAACCAAAAACACAAGCAATAAAATCAGCAGCATCATGGCAACAGGAATATAAAGCAGCTTAATCAAGCCGATGCACCCGATGCACAAAGCCAACAAAATCGTTCGCCGCCAGGTTGGCTTTTCTGTATAAAACAGGTGGAGCAATACAACACTCCAAAGACAAAAGCCTGCGGCCAGTACGTCTTTCACCGGCGACGATAATTCAAAAGGATACAGAAAAAAGCCAACGCACAACACAAAAAAATTGGCCTGCCATCGGTGGCCAAAAAAGAGCAAGGCAACTTTGTAAAGAGCTGTAAAGAAAAGTACGAAGCTTGCCACCGATACGATATACTGCGCAATAAAATAAGAATGCGTAAGCCCTAAAACCGGTGAGCAAATAAGTGAATACAGCGGCGAATACACGGCAGGATTATAGAGGTAAACGTGTTGTCCGTTTTCAAATACGGCGACCGGCTCGCCCATCACACCGGTTTGCAAAAAGCTTTGGGTAAACAACAAGTACAAAGCTTTGTCGCCTTTTAAGCTGGAATATAGCCAGGCAATGAGCGACTTGTTTACAACGGCCATCGCAACGCAAATAAAACTTGCCCTGCGTGAGTCGAATGCCTTCTTCAAAAAATCATTGACCGCCATAAAATAAAATCGGCGCGAAAGATAAGGCGCTTAAAAACAGTTGTGGAAAGCAGGGCTAAAAATCATCTCATTCCAAAATCACTTGTATGGCTACAATCATTCCGCAACCACTCGGCAAATCAAAAGCAAAACTTCATTCGGTAAAAATTGACATGACGCCGATGGTGGACCTGGGTTTTCTGCTCATTACGTTTTTCATCTTCACTACATCGCTTACGCAACCAACGGTAACAAAGCTAACAATGCCGCAAAAGTCCATTGAAACTGTGGATGTATTTAAAGAAACACTCCTGACTGCGGTTCTCAATAGAAACAGTGTGTCGGTTTACGAAGGTGGTCTTGAGCAAGCCATTGCCGCCAGCACAATAAAGCAAACAGATTACAACATACAAACGGGCCTTGGCAGTCTCGTTCGCGAAAAGCAAAAAGCATTAGACAAAGAAGGCTTGAAAGATGATTTGATGGTCGTTATCAAGCCAACACCGTCGGCTTCTTATCAGGATGTAATGAATGCGTTGGATGAAATGCTGATTAACGGCGTGACGCATTACAGTGTGGTGGATGCATCGCCGGTGGAGAAAGATTACCTCGCCTCAAAACATCAATAAATATTCTACCGGGCAATAGAGAGCAGCGTTGCGTTTTGTGTGCGGTGACCGCCGTAAATTTGGCGCTCATTCCTCAAACAAATAGCGCTGTTATGAACATACCCGTTGTTGATTTATCCGACTTCTTAAGCGGCGAGGGGCCCCGCAAACAAAAATTCGTGCAGGAACTTGGCACTGCTTACGAAGGCGTAGGCTTTGTCGCCGTAAAAAATCACGGCATCCCCGACGAACTCATTGGTGATTTATACAAATACGTGCAACAGTTTTTCAGTTTGCCGGATGATCATAAGTTGAGCCACGAAAAAAAAGAGCTGGCCGGTCAACGAGGTTACACATCCTTCGGCCGGGAACACGCCAAAGGCTTTGACGCTCCTGATTTGAAAGAGTTTTTTCAATACGGCCAAACCGTAGAAGACAATGAAAAAACCGAAGACTATCCTGATAACGTAGTAGTGGATGAAGTGCCGCAGTTTACCCCCACACTTTACAAAGCATACCGTGCTTTTGAAAAAAGCGGGACGGCTTTGCTGCAGGCTATCGCTTTGTATTTGGGATTAGATGAACATTACTTTAACCAATGGGTACACAACGGAAATTCCATTCTCCGGGCCATTCATTATCCGCCCATTAAAGGCGAACCCAAAAGTGCTATTCGTGCGGAGCAGCACGAAGACATTAATTTAATAACGCTGTTGGTTGGCGCATCGGCTGATGGCTTGCAAATATTGACAAAGGGTGGCGAATGGGTTGGTGTAACCTCGTTGCCCGAACAGATTGTAGTGAACGTGGGCGACATGCTGCAGCGGCTTACCAACAACAAGCTGCGTTCGACAACCCACAGAGTGGTAAACCCGCCGCGGGAATTGTGGGGTACCTCGCGTTTTTCCATTCCGTTCTTTCTACATCCAAAAAGCAACATGAGCCTTGCATCATTAAATAGCACCATTGATGATTCACATCCGAAGGCTTATGAAGACGCAACAGCGGGTGAATATCTTGACGAACGGTTGAGGGAGATTGGGTTGAAGAAATAGCTTGCTTAAAAGAGGTCTTCGCTGTTTATAAATTCAAAAGCCTTTCTTTTTAGGAAGGCTTTTTTCTTGCCGTTTATCCGAAAATAGAGCCATTGAAAAATTTTTTCAAGGCCGATCATTTTTACTAAGTGGTTGAAAATAAGCAGATAACACTTGCAAGATGCTCTTTGCTTCGTCCATTACTTAAAAAAACTTGGTACTATGTGTTGTATAGTACCAAATAACACCATAGCTTTGTGTCAACAAACACAAACGTTATGACACCGCTTCCGTTTAAAGCCATTCTTTTAGTTCTTTCCATAATGCTGGCAACCTGCGGCCTTAACGCCCAAAGCTTGAAGCCGGCCGATGATTTATACAAAGAGATAGCCCACCAGGACAGTATTCTGTTCAACGCCTTCAACAGCCGCGATATAAAAACTTTTAAAAAAGAGTTTAGCACCGACTTGGAGTTTTATCATGACAAGGGGGGCCTAACCGATTACACCTACACCATCGAAAGTTTAAAGCGCACTGCCGCGCAAAACAACGGCCTGCGCCGCGACCTGGTGCCCGGCAGTATGGAAGTTTATCCCATAAAAGATTACGGTGCGGTGCAAATGGGTTTTCACACTTTTTGCCACCAAGAGAACGGCAAGCAAGACTGCGGCACATTCAAATTTGTGATGGTTTGGAAAAAGACACCCGAAGGATGGAAGATAACGAGGGTGGTAAGCATCGGCCATTAGTCAACTTGCGACAGGCACTAAACAATAGGCAATTAACGAATACCCAATATCCTAATATCCCAATAACTAATACCTAATTCCCAATAACATGAACATTGAAAATACACAGAGCCAGATGAAGAAGGGGATTCTGGAGTTCTGCATCCTTTCGGTCATAAGGCGCGGCGAGGCTTATCCCAGCGACATTGTAGAAGAGATGCGCGGCGCCAACATGAGCATCCTCGAAGGCACACTTTACCCCTTGCTTACGCGATTAAAGAATGCCGAAATGCTTACCTACCGGTGGGAGGAAAGCAACTCCGGGCCGCCGCGCAAGTACTTCTCTTTAACGCCAAAGGGCGAAGCCTTTTACAAAGAGCTCGAAGAAACCTGGACGGAACTCTCCAACGCTGTAAACACACTCACCAAAAAAGGCTAACAAAAAACAACCAACCAACTTCAACCCAAGAATTTAAAACAATGAAAAAGATCATCAACATAAACCTGGCGGGCCGCGTTATTCCGATAGAGGACGCTGCCTACGAGGCCCTGCAACGTTATATTGAAAGTTTGCGCCGCTACTTCTCTAAAGAAGAAGGCCGCGATGAGATCATCAACGACATTGAAAGCCGCATTGCGGAGCTGATGAACGACAAGATTAAAAAAGGCGCGGCTTCAGTTACCGAAGCTGATATTACCGAAATCATGGCCACGATGGGCCGCGTGGAGGATTTTGAAGCGGCTGATGGCGAAAGCGATACCATATCGTCAACAACGGCTGATGCGGCCAGCCAAGGCAATAACGGTGGCAAGCGCAAAAACTTTAGCGGACGGCTTTACCGCGATGCGGATGATAAGTTCATCGGTGGTGTCTGCGCCGGTGTGGCGGCTTACATTAATGTTGATCCCACCATCGTGCGGCTGGTGTTTGCCATCATCACCTTTGGCGGTTTTGGCTTCGGTTTTCTGCTTTACATTTTGCTGTGGATTCTGCTGCCTTCACGGTCCTTGCCAAACCCAAGCGGCAAGCGGTTCTTTCGCAACCCCGACGACCGCATCTTTAGCGGCGTGGCCGGCGGCTTAGGCGCTTACTTCAACATAAAGCCATGGACCATTCGCCTTATTTTTGCGGCGCCGTTGCTGCTGAATATCTTCTTCGGCATTTTGCACAGCGGGTTTTTTGCCTATCGGCACAATCCCTTTCCTAACTTCTTTGTGGGTTCTTTCACGGGCACATTCGTTCTCATCTACATCATTCTTTGGATTGTTCTGCCGGAGGCAAAAAGTCCTTATGAAAAAATGGAGATGCGCGGCGAACGTGTGGACGTGGCCCGCATTAAGCAAAACGTGCAGGAAGGCATGGGCGATATTAAAGACCGCATGAATGCTTGGGGCGAAGAAGTAAAAATCGCCGGGCAAAACATGACGGCAAGGGCCAAAGAATTTACCCGTACGCAAGGCGCCGATTTTGCCGCTGATGTAAAACGGACCGCGAGACCTGTGGGCGCCGGCATCGGCCACGCCATCGGTGTACTTTTTAAAGCCTTCTTTTTGTTCGTGGCCGGTATGATTGCCTTCTCTCTTTTTGTGGCCGTGCTGGTGTTTACGTTTGGCGGTATTTCGCAGCCCGTAAATGCCTTTATCATCGAAGGCACTACGCAACGCCTTGCCATGTGGGCCACACTGATTTTGTTTCTGGCCGTTCCGCTTATTGCCATCATTGTTTGGATCATCCGCCGCGTAATGAACGTGCGGTCGCAGAACCGTTACCTCGGCTGGACCTTTGGTGGTTTGTGGACCTTGGGCTGGGTAGCGATGGTGATGTTTGTGTCAAGCCTTGTCAATGATTTCAGCAGCACCGAACAGACCGAACAGGAGATAGTGTTGTCAAGGCCGGCCATGCGCAAACTCACGGTGCAGGTGCCCGGTGCGCCCATTCGCTACAGCGGCAATTTTACCTGGATTCATGCCGACAACGACGAAGGCTGGGACATGACCGAGGACTCGCTTAAACTTTCCAACGTCCGCATTAACGTTAAGCAAAGTGAAGACAGTCTTTATCACGTTACATTTAGCCGGTACAGCAATGGCTACAGCCGCGCCAATGCCTTGCAACGGGCCGAAAAGATTCAATACACAGTAACAAATGTGGACAGCTTGTTGAGTTTGCAAAGTGGATTCGGCTTAAGCAGCGCCGACAAATTTCGCAACCAACGGGTGATGGTGGAGATACGCATTCCCGTGGGCCGGCAAATCCGTTTCGACCACACCGTTTCCGATAAGCTCAATCCTTTTAATGTTCGGGTAAGTGATAACGAACGAACCTCCAACCGCCGCCGGTGGGGCCGCCGCGACCTGGATTACGAATGGGATGACAACCGGTATTACGATTGGCAACCCAACACTGATTATTACATGACTGCCAATGGCAAGTTGAAAAAAGTGGGCGAAGTAGAAATTCAAACACCGCCTAAAGACCGGGACAACAAAGTGAGGGATTCCTTGCGGCACGAATATCAACGCAAGCTGGATTCGGTAGAAACCATTGAGACCAACAACGACGAAGACCCGCAGCCCGATGAAGAGGAAACCACAATGGCAAAGCGGGTTGGTGGAGATGTGCCCACCCCCATGCCGATGCCTTTTGTGCCCACCATATTTTAACCTTGGTTGAAGTTGGTCCGCTAACCAGCGGATGACTTGAAGGCTCTCAAGAAGTTGAGGGCCTTTTTTTGACTGCGGATTGTCAGGATTAAGAAAGGATTGTCTAGATTTTTGGCGTGATGACGGCAAATGTTTTTCTCGTCTTCTATCCTTGTTAAATATATCGAA
Source organism: Flavisolibacter sp. (assembly GCA_965247695.1). GTDB lineage: Bacteria > Bacteroidota > Bacteroidia > Chitinophagales > Chitinophagaceae > Flavisolibacter. The sequence goes on along the minus strand of OZ252037.1, from coordinate 5,552,696 downwards.
GAGAGGCAAAGACAAGCATCCAATTAATCCCGACAATCCTTTCCTAATCCCAATAATCCGCGGTTATTTTTGCCCGCATGAAGAATACGCCTTTTACCGACAAGCACATTGCGCTGGGCGCAAAGATGGCCGCCTTTGCGGGCTACAACATGCCCATTAGTTACACCGGCATAAACGACGAGCACCATACCGTTCGCCGGGCTGCGGGAGTGTTTGATGTAAGCCACATGGGCGAGTTTATGTTGAAGGGCGAAGGCGCATTGGATCTCATTCAACGGGTTACTACCAACGATGCATCGAAACTGACGGCGGGCAAGGCGCAATACAGTTGCCTGCCCAACAACGAAGGTGGCATTGTGGATGATTTGCTTGTTTACTGTATTGAAGAGGACAAAGTATATATGCTGGTGGTAAACGCCAGCAACATTGAGAAAGACTGGAACTGGATTCAGAGCCACAACACGGGGGCCGTAGAGATGCACAACATTTCCGATGACACTTGTTTGCTGGCGATTCAAGGCCCTAACGCTACCAAAATTTTGCAGCCATTAACCGAGATGGATATTCTCAACCTGAAATACTACACGTTTGCTAAAGGCGAATTTGCCGGCGTAAAGAATGTGCTCGTAAGCGCTACGGGTTATACCGGCGCCGGCGGCGTGGAAATTTATTTTGAGAACAAAGGCGACAATGCCGATAAAATCTGGAGCGCCATTTTTAGTGCCGGTGCTTCACAAGGATTAAAACCCATTGGACTTGCGGCGAGAGATACCCTGCGGTTAGAAATGGGCTTTTGCCTTTATGGAAATGATATTGATGATACTACTTCGCCGCTTGAAGCCGGCTTGGGTTGGATAACCAAATTGGGCAAAGAATCCTTTACATCAAAAGAAGCATTCCAAAAACAAAAAGAAGAAGGCATTAAGCGAAAATTGGTAGGCTTTGAAATGGTGGACAAAGGCATTCCGCGCCATCATTATGAAATCACTGATAAAGATGGAACAGTGATTGGGTATGTTACATCGGGCACACAATCACCAAGCTTGAACAAAGCCATCGGCCTGGGTTATGTAGCGATGGAACACGCGGCCATTGATTCACCCATCTACATAAAAGTGCGGGACAAATTGTTGGAAGCCAAAGTAGCCAAAGTGCCATTTGCCTGATGCCGCAGATTCATCTTCAAACATTCATCAAAGCGCCTGTCGAAGTTGTATTTGATTTAAGCCGCAGCGTTGACTTGCACAAAGTTTCAATGCAGCACCACAACGAAGAAATCATTGACGGCATTACACAAGGTTTGATGAATGAAGGAGATACCGTCACATGGCGGGCAAAGCATCTCTTTATAAGCCGAACATTAAAAGTGAAGCTGACGGAATTGCGTTCACCCACCTTCTTTGCTGATGAAATGATGGAAGGCGACTTCAAAGCCATGCGGCATGAGCATCATTTTGAAAGTGTGAATGAAGGAACAATGATGATTGACAAGTTCACGTTTGAATCGCCGTTTGGTATCATTGGCAAAACCGTGAACGCCTTATTTTTGACCGCTTACATGACTCGTTTGCTTCGCGAACGAAACGCGGAAATAAAACGCATCGCCGAAGGCGATTTGTATAAGCAATTTTTAACCTGAACAAGATCACTTGCTGATAACCGACATGACTAAACCCACACTCTATACCTGTCTCTCTCCCGCCTTGTTGCATCTGTACGACGTCAAGCAAACCGTTGTTGTGGTCATAGATGTTTTGCGGGCTACGTCCACCATCGCTACCGCCTTGCACAACGGCGCCAAAGAAATCATCCCCGTTGACAGCGTTGAACGTTGCATTCAACTCGGTACGCAAATCGAGTGCATCACCGCCGGCGAACGCGATGGCCAAGTAGCGCCGGGACTGCAATACGGCAACTCCTCGTTTGAATATCCCGAAAGCTTTATCAAAGGGAAGATTCTAGTACTCACTACCACCAATGGCACCAAGCTTTTGCACATGGCCTTAGCCAAAGGGGCAACGGAAATCGTCACCGGTTCTTTCTTAAATCTTTCCGCCGTTTGCGATCATCTCCTTGCGATGAAAAAGAATGTTATCCTCGGCTGTGCGGCCTGGAAGGACAAGCCGAATATGGAAGACACTTTGTTTGCCGGTGCGGTCGTATCAAGAATCAAAGAACATTTCTCCATCAACTGCGATGCATCGCACATCGCGGAAAATTTATACAATCTCGCCAAAGATGATGTGTATGAGTTTCTCAAAAAGAATGACGCTTCCCACTATCATCGTTTGACAAACTTTGGTTTGGAAAGAGACCTGCGGCAATGCTTTACGATTGACACAGCCAATGTGTTGCCGGAGTACGGTGACGGGAAACTGGTGATAAAAAAATGACCCATGCTTTCTTACCTTTAAGAAAAGAATTAATTATGGGTTTAATTTATGCGAAAATAAAATTGATTAACGGTGAAGATCTTGCTTTGGCAAATCGAAATGTTATTGGACAGGACGAAGTCAGGCAACTAACAGTAGAGGCTTTGGTAGACAGTGGCGCCTACAATCTTTGTATCAATGAATCTATTCAGGAACAGTTGCAGTTTCCGGTGATGGAAAAACGCAAAGCTGAAACAGCTGATGGTCGAATCGTTGAGTGTGATGTGGTTGGCTTTGTAGAAGTACGTTTTAAAAACCGCGCAACAACCTGTCGCGCCATGGTGCTGCCGGGCAGCAGCGAACCATTACTTGGTGCCATTCCACTTGAAGACATGGATGTATTGATTCATCCGCAACGCCAAGAACTGATTGTAAACCCTGACCATCCTTACTTTGCGCAAATGAAGTTGAAGTAGTGTCAAACTCAACTTATTGCTTCCTTAGTCTTCCTTCTTCAATGTCTGAATATCACGAACCAGTTGCTCTACCTCCAACGGCAATGTGCCATTGTAAATACCGCGAATGCGGCCGCTGCCATCAACCAATACAATATGTTCGGTGTGTAAAAACTCGGTGCTGTCTTTGGTGAAGCCCAAGTCTTCTTCGGCAAAATAAGATTGGCGGGCAAGGTTGTAAATACGGCCTTTGTCGCCGGTGAGGAAATGCCAGTTTGAGCTGGTGATGCCTCTACCTTCTTTATATTGTTTCAATCTTTCCTTGGTATCTATCCATGGCGTAACGCTGTACGACAGCAATACAACGTTGCTGTCTTTTGCAAAGGCTTTGCTCACCTTCGATATATTGTCCGTCATCTTCGGACAGATGCTTCCACAAGAAGTGAACATGAAATTGGCCACATGAATTTTGCCTTGGACTGTCTTGTTGGTAACGATGCTTCCGCTTTCATCTTCGAACGAAAACGGTGCGATGGTGTGAGTGATTTTTTGTAGCGCTTCTCCATTACTAATAAACTGTGGTGTGAAATCGGGTGTGTTGTAATAAGGCAATGAAACTTGTTTTTGTTCTTGCCTACAAGCAAAAAAGAAAAGCAGCAAAACGAAGACAACTTTTTTTGAACCACGGAGACACGAAGACATCAAGATGCACAGAGAGCCTCCGTGAAACTCCGTGCCTCCCTGTCTCTGTGGTTCAACCTTTCTTGAAAACACTGTCCGAAACATTCACGCAGTTTTTTGTACCAAGCAAGCCGTAACGCCGGCCGTCTTTAATAATATAGTTCGCTTTGATTTTTCCGTTTTCGTACCACTGCTTTTGCGGGCCTTCTTCATGGCCTTCATGGTAACTCATTTCACTTATCAATGTGCCGTCTTCCGCCCAGTCTTGGCAAGCGCCTTCGTATTCGCCGGCTGCAAAATGATAAAGCAGCCGTTGCTTTCCATTGGGCCACCAGGCAGTGTAAGTGCCTACTTTCTTTCCCGTTGAATAAAATCGTTTCTCCATCAACTGTCCATTCGTAAAATACTTGCGCCACTCGCCGTCTTCTTTGCCTTCAACAAAACTGCCGATGGAGAGGGTATCTTTTTTAGTTGGAGATAATGAAAACACAGTGCCGGTAAACGGTTGATGATCGTTTGTATAAATGCCGTTCTCGTTTTGAAGTTGAATGCTGGCTTCGTTGTATAACCTCATCTCTTTTTGCAAATGCTTATCTGTCTGCCTGTTTGTGCATCCGCACAACAATGCAATCAACATCGCTGTCATGTTGAAATATAAATATGAAATGAATGAACGGTTCACTATTGACCATTCACTCTTCATCTTCCTATCGGGTAACTGTTCCTGCTGTTCCGTAAAAACCACTGCCATTGATATAGGGGTCTGCGCTGGTGATGTGATAGTGATAAATTCCGGTCGGGTATTCAGCAGTTGCCAATGTATGACCGTGATACGAATCCAGCATGGCGTTAGTTACCGCAGCACCGCCCTCTTCAGGACCATACACCGGAAAACCATCCAATAAAAATCCAAGCAGCGCCGACTTGCTTGCCTTCACCGTTGTGAGATACTTCGGTTCAACGTGATAATGGTATTCGCTGGTTGGCGACGGATGTCCCCACCATTGATCGAAGCTGACGACCTCATTTGTCAACGGCTGATTAGGCCCAGCATACTGATTAAAAAACGGAACGCCGTTTAGCGATACGCCGATAGGTCCAAGCGGAGTAGCAGCATGATTGGAAGCGACCTGCGGATTAAGGGGAATCTTAAACGTGTAGTTCTGCGCGGCTATGCTGTTTGGGTTTTTATTAAAGGTGTTGCCGCCGAATGTTGTTCCTGAAAAGGCCTCATACAAGCTGTTGGAGCTTGCGTAATAAATACTCTTGTGATCGGGTGTGCCGATTGTTTTTATATACACGTAGGTAGCATCGGCGGTAATGCTGGTGGCGCCGTAAATCTTTTTATAAACATCAGGAACGGCCGCCGGTGTGCCGGGAGTTGTAGTTGTCATATCGGTTGTATTGTTTTTATGACAGGCCGATAGCATTGCGATAAAAAGAAAAAATGGAAGTCGTTTCATAAACTCGTTTTGAATTAGACGTGTTGAGTAAGAATTTCCTTCGGCGATGAATGTCGTTGTGCTCTTTGTGTATCCTTTGTGTTCTTCGTGTTTTTCGTGTTCTGCCTACGCCGGTATTTTTTTGGAACAAAAAGGACACGAAGGATACACAACGGATACAAAGCATTAAACTTTTTCGGCGGGCTCCCGTGACATTGGTGAATGCGGTGGTGGTGGCATGAATTCTTTTTCAAACGTTTCGAAGCGGTCAAATTGTTGTGCGTTGAAGATGAGTTTCAAATCGCCATCACGCTTGCTTCTAACCTTCTCGACGTCTTCTCTTGCCGGCAGCATTTTCGATACTTGCATCAACGCGTCCATCTCGTTGTAAAAAGAAACGAAAGCCGTTTTCACGTTACTGATTTGTGATGAAGATAACACTACATACAACTGAAGTTTGACGCTGTCATGCTTCCAACGTTCTGCAATCGGTGGCGGCTTTGGCGGCCCATCGGGATGTGGTGGCTGTGCAAAAAGTGCAATCGTTAACAGCGCTGCAAGGCTGCTGAAAAGAATCTTTTTCATGTTGTCAATTTTAGGGTTAATCAATGTGGTGGTTCGCCATCCGGTGGCGGCGGTCCGTCAGGACCTTCGCCCGGAGGCGGCATCCCATTGCGGGATGGGTCGCCGGGTTGGGGATTTCTTGGTCCCATGGTTCGGAGCACTCGCTGTATGGTGGTATCAAACTTTTGCTTTTGTTGTGGGGTAAGAATAGAACGCAGTTGCGAAAAATGCTCGAAGGTTTCCTTATCAATCTTCTCCTGCAGCTTGCCAATTACATCCGTTAGTTGTTTTGCAAGTGTGTCTTTGATTTCGTTTCTGTCAGTATTACTTAACAGCGCAAAGAGCTTGTCCTTAGTAAAACGCAGCGCATCCTTATAATTTTTTATTCGATCAAAATGCTCTCTTCGCAAAATATCAAAGGCTTTAATTTGAACATCGGTCATGTGCAGTGATTGCACTAAATAATCCCGTGCATCGCTGCCTTGCGGTGGCCTTTTCACTTCATCTTTTTTTAACCAAATAGTTGCCACCAGCGCTACGTTGATAACCACCAACGCCGCCACTAAACCCACGAGCCATTTTGTTGTTTTGTTCATGTCAATAGGTTTGCGGTAAGGCAATGGAATATTCGCTGGCCACGGATTGTGCGCCGTTCGCCTCCTTCTTATTTGTACGAAAATGTTGAAGGGTGAGAACGTTCATCAAGGCAATGATGACCAATGCCGCAATCATGCGCCAGGCTAATGATTGCGGAACAAAATCGTTTGCACGTTGCAGGCGGTTGCGAATCTTGCTGTACAAATAAGGGCTTGCCTCCGTCCGTTGCAGGCGGTCCAAACTGCTTAGGGTCTCTTCAATTTTTTGCTGTACATTTTTTTTCATTGGTAATGCTTTTGATAATAATCCTCCAGCAATTTTCGCAGTGATGTTTTGGCCCGTTGCAGCAAGCTTTCCACCGCACCCTCGGTCGTCTTCATTACATCAGCAATCTCTGTTTGCGTCAGGTTCTCCATCTTCTGCAACAGAAAAGCGGTTTGCTGCGCTTCCGGTAATTGGCGAATGGCTTTGAATAACATAGTCGCTGTTTCTTTTTGTTCGGCTGCTATGCCGGGATGATGAAAATCCGGGGCGCTAAAAGCGTCTTCTTTCTTGCCAAACAATTCTTCAAGAAAACCGCCGCGTTGTTGGCGTTTTTTCTTTCGCAACACATCCAAGGAATGCGTGACGGCAATGCGATACAGCCAGGTGCTTAGCGATGCTTCGCCCTTAAAATTTTTAATGCCTTGATAAGCCTTGATGAACACCTCCTGCACTGCATCTTCGGCGTCGGCTTCGTTCTGCAAAAAGCCAAGCACGGTATTGTACAAACGGTCGCCATAAAGAGCCACCAGCTTTTGAAACGCCGCTTCGTTGCCGTTTTGCAAGGCCTGTATCAATTCCGTTTCGTGCAATCAATAGCCGGTTTTAGAGTTAGACGATGCAGGAAGATAATTCCTGCGCTTTCAACCCGAAATTTTTTAACGGAGAAATGTCCCGATGACGCAAGGTTTTCTGAAAATGTTTCGTTTACTTTTGCCGATTGGCCTTTTCTGCCAACAGGCAATAAGCAATGTGCAATAAGCAAGGCTTTGCCGGTTGCCACTTGCCAATTGCAAATTGACCCAATGGCACTTCCGCACTTACTGAAATACGTCTATACCCATGGTTCCGATGAAGTCATTCGCCGTGGCAAAAAAATTCATGCGATTGGATTGGTGGAGTTGGTGGAACACGACGACTTGTTTGGCTCTGCGGCGTTTCGCGTTAAGGACGACAGCTATTCCACATTTTACAAAGTTCACATTCAGCAATACAAGGATCCGAAAACGATGTCGCTCCGTTGCGCCTGTCCGTACAATTTAGGCGACATCTGCCGGCACGAAGCCGCTGCCCTCATTCGCTTGCAAGAGATGATGGACAAAGGCCAGTTGTTGAAAGACGATGCGGCTTATGACCAGCGCCACACCGTGGCCAAAATGAAGACCATTGACCGCAAAACCATCCAACTCCTCTCAAGCCATGACGTGATTAACGAAGCGGAAACCTGGCTGCAGGAGGCTTCACCGGTGATGGAAAGTTCAAAAGAAGAAACGGTAAAAGCGACCGTGAAAATCGGCACGGAAAACTATTCGGTCATCATCAGAAGAAACGACGAACGCAATTTTGATACGAGCAGCGATTATGAGGACAGCGAACACCTTTTGTGTTTGCCGAAAGTGATCGTATTTCTTCATCTGCTGCAAACAAAAGGGCAGCATTATTTTGAAACCATCCGCAACTGGGACAAGGAAAAAAACAAGTTGCTGGAAGCCTACGGTTATACCTTGAACGATGACCTCAAAGGCAAGTTTGAATTCAGCTATAAAGACGGCAAGCCTTACTTGCGTGTGCTTGACCGCAACATCAAACGGGTGGCGACGCCCGTGCCTTTATCCCACCCTCGTTTTGAAAAAGTAGAAGTGGAAGAAGAGGAACCAAATCCGGTAGCGCAACACGTCATCGCCAAAAAGGTCGGTGTTGTTTTCAACTTTCACAAGAAGACTTATCCGTTTTTCAGCATTGATTTAATTGAAGGCGAAATGGACGAAGAAGGCGCTTTTGCCGGCGCTGTGCAGAAGCTTGAATTGAGCCGTTATGTGGAGACGGAAAACTATACCGAAGACGATAAAGCTCTTTTGCAACTTGTGCGCAAGCTACAAGACGCGGAGATAGATAAATACGTGAGCCGCAACTCGCCCTTTGCGGGTTTTTGGGAGAACATCATTCATCATGAAGACGATGAACTGCCCGCGGAAACAAAGAACCTGATTGCCGAATACCTTCTGCCCAAAATAAAAAAATTGTCCGGTGATTTTATGGGTACGCCGGTTTTTGTGTTGCCGAAGGACAAGCCGTTTAAAACGGCATCGCTGCAAAAAGTTGAACTGAATAAAGACTATCTCACGCCGGCTTTTACCGTGAGCAAAGACGGCGATGATTACAGCATTGAATGTTATGTGAAAGCCGACAGCGCACCGCATTCATTAGCCGATAACGAAGCCGGTTCGCCGCTGGTTTATCTCTACAACTTTGGCTTGTATTTATGGGAGAACAAAGAAGGCGTGGAGATTTCCGAAAGTTTTTCCGCCGACGGCACGGACAAGATTGACGCAGAATCCTGGCCGCAAACCCTGGCCAAAAAGATAATGCCGCTGACCCGCGAATACAGAGTGGACTTCGACCGCAGCCTGGTGGAAGAAGTGAAAGACGGCGAGCCGGAAACAAAATTGTTTTTGCAGGAAAAAGGCGAGTATCTCGTGTTCAATCCCATTTACAATTACAAAGGTTTTGATACCAAAGGCAAGGACAAAGGCGAACTGATTATTCCGCACGGCGATAAAGTAGTCGTTGTTCACCGCAACCGCGAAGCCGAAAAAGCGTTCCTGCACAAGCTTGAAATTCTTCATTCCAACTTTGTGCCCTTTGATGATGGCGCTGCCCTGGCATTGAAAGGCGCGGAGGTTTTAAAGAACAACTGGTTCTTCCTTTTTGTGGATGCGATGAAGGAAGCCAAGGTGCCGGTGTTTGGTTTTGAATCGCTGAAAAACTTTCGCTTCAACACGGCCAAGCCGCAAACGCACATTTATATTTCGTCGCACACCGATTGGTTTGATGCCAAGGTTGACATCTTGTTTGGCGACCAGAAAGTAAGCGTGGCCGAAGTAAAAAAAGCCCTGGCCAACAAGCAACAATTTGTTCAACTGAACGATGGCACACTAGGCATCTTACCCGAAGAATGGTTGAAGAAATATTCTTTGTTGTTCAGAGTGGGCGAAGGCCGTGCGGATAAATTAAAATTATCGCGGTATCATTTAAGTGTGATAGATGAATTGTACGAGGCCCGCAATCCCGAAGAGTTGACCATTCAACTGGAAGAAAAGTACGAACGCATAAAAGAGTTCGCGGCCATTAAAGAAATTCCCGCGCCGGCCAACTTGCAACCAATCTTGCGGCCTTATCAGGTGGCCGGTTTTCAATGGCTGAATTATTTGCAGGAAGTTTCATGGGGCGGCATATTGGCCGATGACATGGGCCTAGGTAAAACCGTGCAGGCCTTATCTTTTCTTCAGCATTATTACGAGAACAATGATGGTGAGATGAAGGCGCTTGTGGTTTGTCCCACCACACTGATTTACAACTGGGAGAATGAAATAAAAAAATTTACGCCTTCGCTGGAATATTACATCCACCACGGCTCCTTGCGCAGCCGGCAGTTGGATGAATTGCTGAAGCACCACATCATCATCACTACGTATGGTACGTTGCGCAGCGACATCAAATTGTTTACGCAGATAAAGCTTGACTACGTGATATTGGATGAATCGCAGGCCATTAAAAACCCAACAAGCAAGGTAACCAAAGCGGCTTCCTTGCTCAATGCAAAGAACCGTTTGTGCATGAGCGGTACACCGCTTCAGAACAATACGTTTGACATTTATGCGCAGATGAATTTTCTAAATCCCGGCATGTTGGGCAGCGTTGAATTCTTCCGGCAGGAGTTTGCCATACCGATAGATAAGTTTGGTGAAAAGGAACAAAAAGAGCATCTTAAAAAAGTCTTGTATCCGTTTATTCTTCGTCGCACAAAAGAACAAGTGGCGAAAGACTTGCCCGATAAAACGGAGATGGTTTTGTTCTGCGAAATGGAAGACGAGCAACGAAAAATTTACGATGCTTACCGCAATGACTTCCGTGCAAAAATCATGGGCACTATCGAAGAGCAAGGCATCGGTAAATCGCAGCTTACGATCTTGCAAGGCCTGATGAAGTTGCGGCAGATCTGCGACTCGCCGGCGATCTTAAACGAAGAGGAAAAGTTCCCGAATCATTCTATAAAACTTGAAGAACTGGCCCGGGAGATTACCGAAAACATCGGCGATCATAAGGCCTTAGTGTTCTCGCAGTTTCTGGGCATGTTGGCCTTGATAAAAGAAAAGCTTACGGAGCTTGGCGTGAAGTACGAATACTTTGATGGCAGTACGTCGGCGCCGGACAGAGAGAAGGCGATCCAGGCTTTTCAGAATGATGAGGAAACAAGAGTGTTTTTGATTTCGTTGAAAGCCGGTGGTGTGGGTTTGAACTTAACCGCTGCGGACTACGTTTATATTGTTGACCCTTGGTGGAATCCGGCGGTGGAACAACAAGCAATAGACAGAACACACCGCATTGGTCAAACGAAAAACATCTTTGCCTACCGCATGATTTGCAAGGACACGATTGAAGACAAGATCATGCAATTGCAGGAAAAGAAACGTGCCTTGGCCAAAGAACTCATTGCTGATGACAACTCGTTTGTGAAGGCGTTGTCGAGGGACGATGTGGAGTATCTCTTCAGTTAAAAGAAGATTGGCTTCTGCTGCCATCTATAAAAACTTAGTAACCGTGTAACAAAGCTCTGCACTGCTGTTATGGTTGGCTTCCCGGTTGAAAACTTTATAACCGTTCGCACGGTTTTTGTAACCTACGTTACAATTCCTCATTCTTAAAAAAGACGTATGCAAAAATTATTTTTCTTTTTATTCTTTATCGGATTTGTAACGGCAGCATCGGCGCAAACGGCACGGCGTGGCGGTAGCCAAAACAGTGACACCACCAGACCAAAGACCACTCAAAAGCATCACAAGATGTCTTCTCATAAGGCCAAGTCGGACAGCAGCATGATGCAAAGCAATGATATGTCGAACAGCGATATGAACAACGGCTCTTCGTCAGGCAACATGGGCGGCACTACTAGTAACTCTAAAACAAAAACAAAGTCCACCCCAAAGAAAAACGGACAGTAAGCAACGCTTTTATCAATAGAAAACCCGGCTGTCTTCAGCCGGGTTTTCTATTGATTGCAACTGGCGCTGTCAACTTTTTTGTCCGAAACTTGTTGGTGAAGCATGAATGACAATTTGCCTTTGATTGTTACGCTTCTGCTTGGTGATGCGGCTTTTAATTTCTTTGAGGCACAGCGCCAGCGCTACTTTCCGCCGGAACGAAATTTTTTACAGGCGCACCTGACTTTGTTTCATCACTTGCCATCAACCGAGCAGAAAATAACAGATGATTTGTACGAGTGGGCGCAGCCAACAAAAGCGTTTGAGATGAACATAACCGCCGTTGCCAGCATCGGAAAAGGTGTAGCGTATAAAATAGAAAGTGTGGAGTTGATGCAACTGCATAAAACGATGCAGCAAGGGTGGCAGCAATGGCTGAAGCCACAGGACAAGCAAAAGTTTTGGCCGCACATCACTGTTCAAAATAAAGTGTCGCCAACGATGGCAAAAGAAACCTTGCAAGAATTGCAGAAAGACTTTCAACCCTTTACTGCACAAGCTTTAGGCTTTGGTTTATGGTATTACGAAAACGGTCCGTGGCGCTTTGCAGAAGAATATCGCTTTCAAAGCTGATGCAGCAACTTCACAACAAACAAAAAAGCAACCCTAAATAATGATTGCTCTTATAAAGTCTCGTCGCAAAGCGAGGGCTGTGTGTAGGCTTGTGCTCCCTCTCCCGCTTTGCGGGAGAGGGTTGGGGTGAGGTCATTTCTTCTGGCTGCTCAACGGATACTTTAACCCGCCGTAACCCATCATGTCCATCTTTACACTTCCCACAATGATAGGGCTTTCCAGCCGCAGCGGAATGTGGTTCGGATCATCGCTCACCCACACCGTCATTTTTTCGCCGCCTTCAAAAATGCTTCCCTTTACTAATAGCGGACGAAACTTAATGGCCTTAAACTTTCCGAACCTGGTTTTAATTTCTTCCTTGCCCAGGTAACGGATGTACATGTCGTAAATCTCGTTATCCAGAAACATCTTAAACGGAATCTTATCGTCGGTCTTAAGGTTGTCAAAGTTAATGTTGCGGGCACAGTACACGGCACTGATCACGTCCTGAATGCAATCGGGCATTTTAAACACGCCCTTGTCCGTGACGGCGGTTTTTGCCGATTGGTTGAAGGTGATGTTCTCGTAATGCTTGTGGCCGTTCTCGTCTATGTTGCGCACAAACTTCAACGGCTCCATCGTAGTGGTGTCAATATAGCTTTCGTAACGGTCCCGAACCTTATAGAGATAATCGTACTTGTCGTTGGTTTTGCCTTCGGCCGTAATGTGATAAGCCGTTCGGCCGTTTAGCTTTTCCACTTTGGTGTTAAAGGTGGCTTCGCCGGCTTTTATGTAAATCCCCGCCACAGTATAAAACACATCGTACAAAACGGTTTCGTTGTGCTGCGTGGTAACGTTTTTAGCACCGCAAATTTCTACCGGCGGCGTTGCCGGTTTCGGCGTCATATCGATCCCAGAAAACACAAGCGCAAAGAGCGAGAGTAGTTTAGTTTTCATTGTTATTCTTTGAAAGCAGTTTTACGTTTACTAACAATAAAGCGCCGGCTACGGCAGGAACAATCAGGTTCAGGAACCAAACCGTAACGGAGGTTAACCCAATGCCCAAACTGTTGGCGCTGAACAAGCCCATTAATTTCAAACTAATCTCGCCGCGCAATCCTACTTCAAGCAAAGCAATCGAAGGAATAACGGCAAGGGCCAGAAACACCACGCTCATTACCGGAACAATGGTCAGCGCTGAAACATCTACCCCAAAAAAATGAAACAGAATGATGTACTGCAGCAAAAACACACCGTAACGTATTGACGACAAAAGAAGCAATCGAAGTAAGAATGCGGCGTTAAAGTTTTTTAAGGACTCTACTAAGTATAAAAAATGATGGTTGCTTAGCCAGCGATTGAAGAACCGCACTACCAAACCAACATTGAAATAAAACAAAGCGGTGCCCATCAGTACAAGCAGCAAGCCGTAAAAGAGAAACTGAAACGGAACGGTAAATTGCGGATACGCCAGCAACAAATCAGTTTTTAAAACGGCCAATCCAAGCGTGCCCCAAGCGATGGTTGCCAGCAGTTGCGAAAGCCCGCCCACAATGGAAAGCGAAATGGTTTTGAGGCGTCCCCCTTCGGGTTGGTACATCATGCGGCCAATGTATTCGCCCACACGGTTGGGCAAGGCCACCGAAAACGAAACACCGGACAACACAGCCTTGTATGCGGTAAAAAAATTCAGGGGTTTGATGGAACGAACAAGCAGTTGCCACTTGCGGCTTTCCAAACCCCAGTTCACAAAAATTAAAACAATGGCCATCGCCAGATAAAGCGCTTTGGACGAAAGAAAGGAGTCTTTGATTTCGGCCCAAGACTGCGCCAACCGCGGCTGGTGGCGGATTTGCTGAACGATGGAAACCGACAAGCCGATGAAGAGTAACGGACCCAAAAAGTAGTTGCCGAATATTTTGATAGTTTTGGGCACACGCATCGCGTAAAAATAATCACCTCCTTGCAAAAGCCACTCACCATATTGGGTATAGATCCGGGAACCCTGATTATGGGGTACAGCGTGATAGCCGTTTCGGGCGAAAGCATCACCATAAAAGAGATGGATGTTTTAAAACTTGCCGCCAGCAAAGACCACTACTACCGCCTGCAAAAAATTCATCAGAAGATTACCTTGTTGGTTGAGAATTTCACTCCCGATGAATTTGCCATTGAAGCGCCGTTTTTTGGCAAAAATGTACAAAGCATGTTGAAGCTGGGACGGGCACAAGGCGTGGCCATTGCCGCCGCCATGAACAAAGGAATTCCCGTTACTGAATACTCTCCCAAAAAAGTAAAGCAGTCAATCACGGGCAACGGCAATGCGGATAAGGAACAAGTATGGAAGATGCTGCAACGCATTACCGGCCTGCCCGACAAACCGCAATACTTTGATGCAACCGATGCCTTGGCCGTGGCCGTATGCCATCACTTCGGAAGCAAGATGACGTTTCGGGATGAAGAACAAAAATCAACAAACACGAAAAAAGCACCGAAGCAAAGCTGGGAAAGTTTTGTGTTGAGCAACCCGAAGAGGGTTAAGATTTAGGTGACGGCTTGCGGGCTGGTGATTTTGTTTTCGTCTTTGACTTTATGTTTCCTGAACTTGTTTTCGTTTTGGTTTTTGGCATTTCCGATGTTGTGGTAATAAATGTTGTATCTGATGATGTTCTTTCAATTCTTGTCTTTCCTTCCTGAAGAAAAATTTCGCCTTTCCTAATCACCTCGTTAAACTCACCGCCGAACCATCCACCTTCTTCGGGTATGTAGAAAATATTCTTAATGGAAATTCTATAGGCATTATTACCTGACGAAAAACTTATGATGGCCTTCATATTCTTAAAACCCGGGCCCATCATCCTTATTGCGTTGGAGTCTGCGAGAGCGGTTGAATCTAAAGTATAACTTTCAAGATTTGCTGTTGTCCAGTTCACGCCTTTTACTTCACCTTGACTAATTACAGGGGAAAACGTTTTGCCGAATACTTCCTTTAACGAATCAAATACCTCTGGTTTTGATATCCTGTTTATTTGTGCTGTAAAAAGACTGTCGAAGTTCATAGGCGGTCTTTTGGGAGCAAGGCTACTGTCAATCTCTCTGAACTGTTTGAATAAATCCTTTTGTGCGAGTAGAACTTTTTTTGTGAATTTTATGAATTGTTGACTGTTTGGATAAAGAGCAACAAAGGCTTTCTTGTCTTTATTTTTAAGCGAAGCAAAGAGTTTATAAACCATGCTGTCCGCTGTACCAACTTGCGCTTTTCCAATTTGCGTGAGAAGAATAAAAGCACTTGCAAAAGTTAGCTGGTGAATCAATTTCATGCTGTGTACCTTATTGAAATAGTTTATTGCTTTGCCTTTGCTTTTTTACTCTTTGTTTTCTTCTTCATTTTTGGCGGTGGTGGCGGAGGCGGTGGTTCATCTTCGACTGTTGATGATAGTTCTATTTCCTTCTTTTCCAGTTCTTCATCGTTAGCCAACACTTCTCCTTCCCGCGCCAGTTGTCTTAACCGCACGCCGTACCAGCCGCCTTCTTCGGGAATGAACATCACCTGATTAAAGCTTAGTTGATAAGCCGAGTCGCCGGCTTTAAAATGAACCACGCCTTTCATGGATTTGTAGTCCTCGCTTCCGAACACTTTTATTGAATTGCTGTCTTTTAATGAAGCGGTATCAAATGTGTAATTCACCATCTCGGTCTTGGTCCAATCAATGCCTCGCTTCTCACCTTTGTCAATCATGCTTTGAAAGTCTTTGGCAAATTTTGTCTTCATCTCTACTAAAGATTCCGGCGAGGTAGCCTTCTCCAGTTCGGCTACGATGATGCTGTCCAGATTTGCAAAGACGAGCAAAGCACTGTCAGTGGTTTTGTCTTTCGGCAAGGCTTCGGCCTTCTTCTTTGCCATTTCTGCTTTTATGCCGGTAAACATTTTTGTCATGATGCGCTGCATTTGCTGCATGTTCGGATACAGCGCCACAAAGGCTTTTTCATCTTTTGCTTTCAGGCTTCCAAAAAGCCTGTGTACCATCGTATCGGGATTGGTAATCTGCGCCTGCACTGCATGGCCGTTGATAAGTACGACCAATAAAATGAATAAAAGCTTTTTCATGTCATGGCTTTAGTTGAGAGAGAATCTTCTCCTGTATTTTCTTCATCGCTTCATCGCTGGCCTTTGGCTTGGGCTGCGTAAAGTTTAGGTCGTTGGCGGAATTAATAGGCACAAGATGAAGGTGCGCATGAGGAATTTCTAAACCGATTACCGAAAGGCCGCACCGGTTGCAACGAATGGCGGCTTCAATGGCTTTGGCGATGGGTTTGGCAAACAGGAGCATCTCCAACAGGTAATCATCGCTCAAATCAAAAAGGTTGTCCACTTCGGTTTTGGGTACCACCAACGTATGTCCCTCGCGAAGTGGAAACACATCAAGAAAGGCAAAGAACTTTTCGTTCTCCGCTATTTTGTAAGAAGGAAGCCCGCCGGCGATGATTTTAGAAAACAAGGTCATGATGCTAATTTGAAGATGTGCTGATTTGGTGATTTGAAGATGGGCTTGCGCCAATAGGTTTTGTAGGGACATGCCCGTGGCATGTCCGAATGATTGCGCAAGCAAGCTGTTTGTATTTGTAGTGAGAACCGCACAATGCCCAATAGAAATACAAAGCGCACAAGAGTGCGATGCAATGAACGCTCAATCGTTATTCTGGCCTCTGGTTCATAAAAAAGATTTTATTGAAAGAATTTGCTCGTATTCCTTAATTGCTTTTGTTGTTTCATCTTTAAATCATCAAATCACCAAATCATCACATCTTCAAATCAAGCCGTTATTTCCTCCACCTTAAACTTCATCATGCCGGCAGGAACGGTGACTTCCGCCACATCGCCAACTACTTTGCCCAGCAAGCCCCGGCCAATGGGCGAGGAAACTGATATTTTACCGGCCTTGAGGTCGGCCTCTTGTTCGGAAACGATCTGGTAAGTCACTACTTTTTTTGTACCGAGGTTGGTGAGTTTTACTTTGGTAAGGATGGACACTTTGCTGGTGTCAACAGAGGCCTGGTCAATGATGCGGGCCTGCGATAACTGGCCTTCGAGCTGCGCAATCCTGGCCTCTAAAATTCCCTGCGCTTCTTTGGCCGCATCGTATTCGGCATTCTCTTTCAAGTCGCCTTTTTCGCGGGCTTCGGCAATGGCCCTTGCCGCCGCCGGACGTTCAACTCCCTTCATGCGCTGCAGTTCGGCCCGCATGCCTTCCAGCGTTTCCTTTGTCATGTACTGTATCATACTTGAACGGGTTTAGATAGAAATGAAAAAAATAGCAACGCCCCGAGGGAGGCGTTGCCAGTGCTACAAATATAAAAGAAAAACCTACGGCGCTAACAAACCGATTTTTTGCAAAAGCACTTCGGCCATGCGGCGATAAGCCTCCTCGCTGTAGCCGGCAATGTGCGGTGTGATGAGTACGTTTGGCTGTGACGTAAGAAAAGTTAGTTGCGCTTTTTCTTCCTCGTTGTAGGATGCAAGCTTTTCGTTTTCCAACACGTCAAGCCCCGCACCGGCAATGGTTTTATTGGTGATGGCATTAATGACAGCCTCTGTATCGGTCACGGCACCGCGACAAGTGGTGAGAAAAAAAGGCCTCTTTTTAAAGCTGTTGAAGAAAGCATCGTTCGCAAAATGATGCGTTTCTTTTGTAAGTGGAATATGAAGGCTTACGACATCGGCTCTTTCAAAAAGTTCTTCAATGGTGGATTCCTGAACATAGCCGCTGCTAAACCCTTTTTTGTATTTATCACAGGCCAACACGGTCACGTCAAAACCGGCGAGGCGTTTGGCAAACTGCGAACCGGTATTGCCGTAGCCGATAATGCCGACGGTTTTGCCAGCGAGTTCGATGCCGCGGTTTTCTGCGCGAAACCAAAGCCCTTCTTTTACTTCATTGAAAGAGCGGGAGATGTTGTTCATCAGGTTCAGCAACAGGCCAAGCGTGTGTTCGGCCACGGCGTTCCGGTTGCCTTCGGGTGTGCTAATTAATTGAATGCCTTTTTGTGCAGCGTAAGTTTCATCAATCAATTCCATGCCGCTGCCGAGGCGGCCAATCCATTTTAAAGACGGCGCGGCATCGAGCAAAGGCTTGTCTATCTTAATTCTTGTGGTGACGACAAGGCCTTGTGTATCGGTCACTTTGTCTTTCAATTCATCGTAGGTGATGGCGGGATAATAGGCCACGTCGTAACCGTGGCGCATAAAGGTTTCAGGGAGAATCTCGTGAACAGGAGCGGTGATGATGATTTTCAACGTCAATCGTGAATCGTCAATCGTGAATGGGGGCTTCATTTTGTGCTTGCGTCGTTTTGTAGAAGGATAATGTTAAACGTTTCTTCGATTGGCGTTTGACGATTCACGTTTCACGTACACGAAAGCTTAATAGAGCAAAATCTTCAATGGATAGTTGCTCCGCACGTTTGGTAAATATTTCTTCTTCCAAAACTTCCGGTGCAAACAAACCCTTGCAGGCATTGCGAAGCATTTTTCGCCGTTGATTAAAAGCTGTCTTCACCAGGTTGAAAAAAACCTTTCGGCTTTTGATCGCCAACGGTTCGCCTCTTCGCGTTAGCCGGATAACGCCGCTCATGACCTTAGGTGGCGGCGTAAAGCTGTTCTCGCTTACATCGAACAGATACTCCACATCATAAAAGGCCTGCACCAAAACTGAAGTCACGCCGTAAACTTTATTACCGTGTATGGCCGCTATGCGTTGCGCCACTTCTTTTTGAAACATACCCACGGCGCAAGGCACGGCTTCGTGCCAGTCTAAAATTTTAAAAAGAATTTCGGTGGAGATATTGTACGGAAAATTGCCAACGACGGCAAAAAGTTCGTCAAACGGTTTATCAATGTCGAGAAAGCTTTGGTGGATAATCTTATCCGCTAAAACCGGATACGTTTGTTTTAAGAAGGCAACTTTTTCATCATCCAGTTCAACGGCTTTAAAATTTATGTTAGGTAACTGAAGCAGGTATTTGGTTAAGGCGCCACCACCCGGACCGACTTCCAGTAAATTGGTAAAAGAGCATTTGGTAAGTTCATCTACAATCCTGCGGCAAATGACTTCGTCTTTTAAAAAATGCTGCCCCAGTGATTTTTTGAGGGTGTACATGGTGGCGAAGATAAGACCTCACCCCGGCCCTCTCCATCAGAGATGGAGACCATGCGGCGGTGTTTACAGGTAGTGACATTCTTTTAGCTATTGTCTTTTTATGGACCAGAGATCTATCTATCTATTGGGCGTCTGTTGCGTCGCACAGCGTGTATGTTCGGTATTTCTATTGAACATTGTGCAATCATACTTTGCACTTTCAACCTGTTTGCTATGATAAGATCTCTGACCTGTCATGCCGACGTAGGAGGCATCTGTGCATCCCATTGTGAGAAAAGATGGCCAACTGTTTTACTGATTGTGTTAGTCATTCAAGCGCAATTCACAGATCCCTCCTGCGTCGGGATGACAAGCAAGAGGCGTTACGATAGCAGGTGGCTTAATAAATGAAAAATGACTTTGTACTTTCATGCGTCTCACACCGGCGCAAGCATTCCCTCTCCAACTTGTTGGAGAGGGTTAGGGTGAGGTCACTTCACAAACCACTGTTTCGCCGTCAACCTCCCATCCGCATTCACCACCTTCAACAAATAAGCCTGCGATGCCAATGCCGTTGTGTTTACCGTAATTGATTGCACACCGTTTCGCAAAGCCATTGGTTTGCTTTCTACAATCCGCCCCGCAACATCGCTAATTGCTAAAACAACATTGCCGCTTTGCACCGCATTCAATTGCAAATGCAACACATCACCCACAGGATTTGGAAAGATACGCAGCACAAAACCCGCCGGTTGATACAGCACATTGATGATAGCCGTGTAGGTTGCCTTGCCCGATGCTTCCACTGCTTTAATGCGGTAATAATTATTACCAATGGACGGCAGCTTGTCTGTAAACTTCATCTCACCGTTAATCACTTTTCCGATGTTGCTAAAGCTTCGTCCATCTGTTGATTTTTCAATGTCAAACCAAGCCCTGTCGCTTTCCACCACCTCCCAATTCAATAACACTTCATCATTCAGCGGCCGTCCGCTGAAGCGTACAAAATTTACCGGCAGGGTGATGGCTGTTTTGTATTTCAATCGCAGTACCGCGCCGCCGTCTTTGGTGGAAATGCTGGCGCCACTAAAGCCGCCTGTTGGTCCGGAGGTACTGCCGGTGCTGTCTATCACCACCCAAAATTCACCGCTGTTGGCAATGGGATTGAGCGCAATGTCCCGCACCCGCCAACTGTGCAACAAGGGAAATGTATCTACAACGTTTGAAGAACACGTGCTGTCCACAAAGGTTCCGCTGCTGTTTAACTTCAACCGATACAAGCCATACTTCAATGACGTAACTAACAAAGAATTCTTCCAACCCGGAATGTTGCCTTCATAAAAATCAATGCTCGACGGTGCAATCGTAGGCCAGGTAAAAATGTTAGCGCCGCTTGAGGGAACGGCACTCGCCGCCGCGTTGAAAAAAGAGAACAGAGGCCGTTGCATGTTGTTAGTAGTTGCCCAGGTACTTTCGCTCCAGGTTACGTTTTGCCCCGCCAACACATCGTTGTTTGCATAGGCATCGGTGGAAGAATAATTGTTGTCGGCCATGCCGGCTACTTTGGGCCAACCGTAGTTACCGCCGGCTTCAATCACATTGGTTTCATCGTCCGATTTATCGCCGTGCTCCGAACTGTACAACCGCCAGGTACCGCCCACTTCTCCCCAAACCAATCCTTGTGCGTTGCGATGGCCGTAACTGTAAACCGGCGTTCGCAAACCGGTGATGGTAGAATGTGTAAACGGATTATCGTTCGGTATCCATCGCCGCCATTTGTCGTAATCGTGAATGGGTGTTGACGGCGTGCCATCGCCATCCGGTTCGGTATTCAGCCGCAAAATTTTTCCTTCGCAGGTATCGCGGTTCTGTGCGTTGTTAGTTCTCGACCCGTTGTTGAATTGGCCGGCGCCCATGTCACCGATGGTGTAGTAAAGTTTATAGGTATTGTCAGGGCCTTCTTTCACAGGGCTGATGGCCAAGCGACCGGAGTTATGATCGTTGCTGCCGGGCAGGTTATTGATTAACGTGTCGAGTATCACAAGGCTGTCTTGCTTCGGTATTCTTACACTTGGATTGCCCGCATCACCCGCATAGTAAAACTTGCAACGAACAATCTTGCTGCGGAAGTAACAAGGGCTTGACGGACCGCCTGGACAAGTACCGCTATACACGTAAGAAAGATAAACCCAAGGCTTGCCGCTTTCGAACTCTGGATGCAACACCATGCCTTGCATGCCGCCCTGCGGCCAGGTGCCGATGCTTCGGTTAAAAGAAACTTCTGATGATCCTAATGGAACTTTTAAAATCTGTTGCGGCGCAACATTTTTATCGGCTTCGGTGCGGTTGCTGCTGATGCGAACCACGCGATAACCTCGGGCTTCGGTTATCCAAAGCGAGTCATCGGGGCCGTGCAAAATCTCCCACGGAAAACTCAAGGCCTTTGCCACGGTGTCAATGTCAAATAAAATGGTGGTGGAATCTTTTACGGTTTGGGCCTCTGTGGTTAACGATAAAAAGGCGCCCAAAAGAAAGCCGGCGCTTTTAATAGCGGTTGCGTTTTTCATCCGTTGGATTTGAGGCCAAAATAGACCTTCGGTTTTTCCCTTGCAATAGACAAACTACGCCGTGCCGGCGAGTCTTTTCGCGGGTTTTGTGCAAGTAGCTTTCCTCTTGCGCGGCTTGGCGAGGCAACCTACATTTGGTTCATCGTTCATCAAACTCCGTATCCGCATGAAACGAACTGCTACCCCCTTTCTTATCTATGCCTCCGTTGTATTGATAAGCGTTTCGTTGCCGGATGCGTTGAACGCACAAAGCAACACCTGCGCCGGCGCTACGCTTATCACTACCGGCACCACTTGTTCTACTACTACCGGCACTGTTGTTGGCTCTACCTATGCCGGCGATTTGCCCATCTCTTGCGGTACGCCGCGCTACGATGTATGGTATCGTTTTGTCGCCACAAACACAAGTTGCACCGTCACCATGAGCAGCATCGGAGCTGGCTTTACATTTCCCAAACTGCAACTGCTTTCGGGCACTTGTGGAAGCTTTACCAACCTTGCCTGCAGCAATACCGTTGGGTCAACTGAAGTTATCAATGCAACCGCACTAACCCTTGGCGCCACGTACTACATCCGTGTCTTTTCAACGGCGGCATCGGGTTCGGCGCCTTCATCGGCGGGCGGTTTTTCCATTTGCGTGACCGATGCGTCGAAGATAGAAACCAGCCGCGCTTATATCAACGTATCCAAAGGCACAACCGGCGGCACCGTGGATTATCTGGATACATTGGAGATCCGCTCCACGTTGGTGGTAAAAAGCAATTTTGCCGACAGCCTTTCCTTCCGCGATACCTTATACAACAGCAAAGGATTGCGGTTGGTGCCCGGCTCTCTTTGCCTTCGCACCAACGAAGGAAAAGTGTACAAAGCCTTTACCGATGCTTACGACGGTGACTGGGGCCATCGTTATAACAATGGATTGGATACTGTCATTCGCATCAACTTCGGCACCGGCGCCACCACGGCGGCACGTGGCCGTTTGAACAACAGTTCGAAGCCTTCGTTCTATGGCGGCTCCTGCATTATCATGGCTACGTACCGCGTGGTGGTGTATGCGGGTTATGGCAATAAGATAAATTTTAAAACGGGGGAGATAACGTATCGCGACGGTGCCACCGGAGCAATGTACAACGCTGTGTTTCCCGACGACAGCCTGGTTGTTTTTCAAAGCCCGGGGCTTTGCCCCACGGCGGTTTCGGCCACCAATGCCATTGGGGTAGAAGGCAACGGAACCTTTGGCACACCAGGCGCCGCACCCATTGCCCGCAATCGCGGCACCAGCCCTTACACGAGTTATGCGTACTGGCCGTTTACACCATCAGGCGGGCCAAACGATTACTACTATTCTATTGCGAATAACACCAGCCAGATTTATACAACCATTAATACCTGGGGCAAGCCAAGCAGTCCATCGTACCGCGTGTTTACGGTGTGGGACATCATTGGCGACCATACCGGAGCAAGCAATACCACAAGGGGCAACCCGCCCTGCGACACTACAAAGCCCGCAAGCCCCACCAACCCTTGCGGCTACATGCTGGTGGTAAACTCGGCCTATAAAACCGATACCGCTTTTCAATACACAGTCACCAATCTTTGCCCAAGTACACACTACGAAATATCGGGTTGGTTCCGCAACATTTGCTATAAATGCGGTTGCGATTCCAACGGCACCGGCGCAGGCGGCGGCGGTTACATTCCGTTGGCCGCAGGCGATTCATCGGGCGTGCAGCCCAACATCGCCATCAGCGTGAACGGCATTGATTATTACACCACGGGCAACCTGCCTTACTACGGCCTTACACCGGGCGGCTCGGATTCTACCAACAAATGGGTGAAGAAAGGATTCATTTATATTACCGGTGCGGCTGAAACATCATTCACCTTAACTATCCGAAACAACGCACCGGGTGGCGGCGGCAACGACTGGGCATTGGATGACATCAGCGTGGCAACCTGCCTGCCCAACATGAAGTACTCGCCAAGTACCACACCTTCTATTTGCAACGGCAACGGCATCCGCATTTACGATACGGTGCGATCGTACTACAACAGTTACAATTATTACAAATGGCAGCGCAGCACCGATGGCGGCGCCACCTGGTCGGACATTGCCGGCGCAGCGGGAACCGCATCGCCGGTTTGGAACGGATCGGCCTGGCAATACGTGACGGCTTATCTTATTACACCGGCTTATGCAATGCTCTCGAACAACGGCGACAAATACCGCGTAGTGGTGGGAACAACGGCGGCCAATATGCTGAACGCAAATTGCAATTTCACCGATGGCATTGCCATTATAACCCTGAATGTATTAGACTGCGGACCGATACTGGACGTGCGGTTACTCTCATTCAGCGGTAAAATGCAGAACGGTAAAGCTGCGCTGGCCTGGACCACAACAAAAGAGAATGAGCCGGTTTCGTTTGAAGTAGAACGAAGCAACGACGGCCTGAACTTCTTCACCATTGGAACCGTAAAAGGAAGTGATGGAAAGGCCGCGATGAATTCATACGGCTTCGTTGATTCGTCATCACTATCATGCAAAACATTTTACCGCGTGGCCTTACTTACCGCCCGTGGCCGTGCGGTGCTATCGCACACGATAGTGCTGCAAGGCGATGGAGAAATTTTCAGCGTCTCCAACGTTATCAATCCTTTTACCACATCACTTTCTTTCGATGCGGTGCTTAGCCGTGCCGCAAAGCTGACCGTTGTTTTATTCGATGCTGCGGGAAGCGTAGCCATAAAGAAAATCGTGGCTGTGCATGACGGCATCAACAACATCGTTGTCAATGAAACCGAAGCGCTGCCCTCCGGCATTTACATTTTGCAGGTGCAAAGCGGCGATAAACGCATTACACGAAAAGTGGTGAAGCGGTAGGGAATATTGAACAGATGAACAAGGAATGATGAACTTCGAAGTGAGTGTCTGATATTAGGTGGCCTCCTTCTTCATTCGACGTTCCTTGTTCATCTGTTCAGTATTCCCTCCTTTTCTCTCTTCCCCTACATTTGTCGCCGATATGAGCACAACTCCCAAACCCATTATCGGCATCTCTTGCGGCGACATCAACGGCATCGGCCCCGAAGTCATCATCAAAACCTTCAGCGACCACCGTTTACTGGAATACTGCACGCCGGTCATCTTCGGCTCGGCCAAGCTTTTGAACTTTTACCGCAAGGCTGCCGGCGATGCGCATTTTAATTACCAGGCTGTAAAAGATACATCCCGCGTCGGGCCGAAACAGATTAACCTGATTCATTGTTGGGAGGAAGAAGTGGCCATCAATCCGGGACAGTTAAACGAAGCCGGCGGCAAGTATGCGGTGAAGTCTTTGCTGATGGCGGCTGATGCGCTCAAAGCCGGTCATATACAGGGTTTGGTAACGGCGCCCATTCATAAAAAAAATGTGCAGAGCGATGACTTTCGGTACACCGGCCACACGCCGTTTTTAAAAGACGTGGACGGCGCCAAAGATGTGTTGATGCTGCTGTACGATCAGGCGCTCCGCGTGGCTTTAGTAACCGAACATCTTCCGATAAAAGAAGTAGCCGCAACCATCACCAAAGAGATGATTGTGTCCAAGCTTCATTTATTAAACCAAAGCCTGCGTAAAGATTTCGGCATTGACAAACCAAAGATTGCCGTGCTGGGATTGAACCCTCATGCGGGTGACGAAGGTTTGATTGGCGACGAAGAAGAGAAGATCATCGCACCAGCCATCAAAGAAGCCAAGAACAAAATGATGGTGTACGGGCCTTTCAGCGCCGATGCGTTTTTTGCAAGAGCTTCATATACTAAGTTCGATGCAGTGCTGGCGATGTATCACGACCAGGGATTGATTCCGTTTAAAACCATCGCCGGAGAAGGCGTGAATTTCAGTGCGGGTTTAAGCTTTGTCCGTACCTCGCCCGACCATGGAACGGCCTTTGACATTGCGGGCAAGAACGAAGCCGATTCCACCTCGTTTACTACAGCGGTGTTTGAATGTATTGACATCATTAACCGCCGCGCAGGATATGAAGAGAGAACAAGAAACCCATTACGAAAAATAACCGCGGAAGTGTTAAGGAATGTGGTGGATGAAAGGATAGAAGAGTAGGGGCTACTTTCAACAAAAGGCGGTGTTTTTACAATTGTGCTATTTCGTCTTCTAAAAGACCGGTTGATTTTGCAATGATATTTATTGGAACATCACTTTCGCGCAATGCTTTTGCTATTCTCTTTTTCTCAGCGACTGCTTCCATTTTTGCTAGCGCCGCTTCTCTTCCCTCCTTATAACCTTTCTGTTTGGCATACTCAAACACGGCGTTGTTGTCCCTGAAAATTTTTAAACTGGCTTCATACTTTTCCCAGCCTGCAAGACGAAATTCAGCAAGTGATGTTGATTCAAAAGCCTTGATGAATATTTCATCTTGAAATATCGTAGGAATGCTTTCAAAATCTTCCAGATTTTTAAGAAAGTAAAGCCATTTGTCTAACCGGGTTGAAAGATCATTGAGTGCTTTATTAAACTTGGGTGTTTCCACATAAATGTGGGTGATGACAAGGTCTGCTTGATCTTTTAATGTTACGAATTGAACTGCCTCTTTACAAGTAGGATTACTTTCATAGTTACTGAAGCTGAAATTTAAAAGGCCGATGCAGTAAAGTGTTTTAAAATCACCGATTTCAATACCTTCTTTAACTTGTTCGCTACCGGGAAATGAAGCGTAATAGTTGACTCGCTTTCCAAAGAAGTTCTGCTCTGCTTTTTGCAATTCGACAACAAAACTTTGCCTGTTCTGATTCAGGCAATTAATTTCATATACACCATTACAAGAAGAGATGATATGTCCGGCGTTGTCAACTTTTCTAAAAGAAAGGTCGGCAATTTTATTTTCTGGTGGCAACAGCGCATTCAAGAAGTCTATCAGCAAAGGCTTGCTGGCTTCTTCGCCGAATATCTTTTTAAACCCAAAATCGGTAAATGGATTGATGTATTTCGCTTTCATGTCTCTTCAACTGTTGCTGCAAAATTAGCATTGTTCAAACGTTTGGTAAGATTGTCTCGTACTTCGGTAAGGTAAACAGTCCGCCTTATTTTTGCTTTCCTTGCCACTCTTGTTTTTTTGCCTCACACCTTCGCCAACTTGTACCCATTGTGATATTCCTTCATCAGGTATTGTTTGTTGATGGCTACATCGGTAAACGCATGTGCGGCATTATCCCACTCTAATTTTTTGCCGCTGCGAAAAGCAATGTTGCCCATCTGCGATACGGTGGCTACGTGTGCCGCTGCTTGAATGGAACACCGTAAATCCTCCATCTTTCGCGACTTTACCACGTCCACAAAGTTTTGCATGTGCTTGTCCAAACCGTTGTCGGAAGGCTTCACCAACGGTTTTGAAACCTTGTTCTTGCTTTGGCGTTCTTCAATCACTTCCCAGCCGTTGCGGTTTAAAATGAGCGTGCCGTTGTTGCCGATGTAAGCAATGCCATGATCGCGGTCGTACGAACCGTTGTCAATGCCCATGGCCGAATCCCACACCATGTTGAAGCCATCGAACTCATAGAGTGTCGTCAATGTATCCGGCGTTTCTTCGTACAAATCAGGATAAGCAAAACGTCCGCCGAGTGCTGATACCGACTTAGGCACGGGCGACTTCATGCCGAGTAATCCATAGTCAATCAGGTGCACACCCCAATCGGTCATAAGGCCACCGGCATAATCCCAGAACCAGCGAAAATTAAAATGAAAGCGGCTGCTGTTGAACGGCCTTGTAGCTGCGGGGCCTAACCAGGCTTTATAATCAACACCAGCCGGCGGCGCACTGTCAGGTACCACAGGCCCGGGTTTCATCCAACCCTGATAACACCAAACTTTTACCGTACGAATGTTGCCCAATTGTCCGCTCTGTGCAAAGTCAACGGCATCTCTAAAATGCTGCTGGCTGCGTTGCCACTGGCCTGCCTGCACGGCTTTGTTGTAGCGGCCTTGCGCAGCCACCATTGCCGCACATTCGCCAATGGAATTGCCCACGGGCTTTTCTACATATACATCTTTGCCCGCAGCCACGGCATCCATCATGATCAAGGCATGCCAGTGGTCGGGCGTGCCGATGATGACAGCGTCAATGCTTTTATCATCCAGCAATTTTCGATAGTCATCAAAGCGTTTTACTTTGGTTGCATCCAGCTTCAATGTGGCCAGCTCGCCGAGGCGCTTGTCCATCACGTTCTTATCCACATCGCAAACAGCCACGAGGTTCACCCCCGGAATTTTCAATGCGGCTTTTACATCGGCCCAGCCCATGCCATTGATGCCGATAGCGCCGATGTTTAATTGGTCGCTTGGCGCTATACGGTTTTTAAAAATGGCGAAGGCCGGTGTGTTGATGGCGGATAGAAGCAAGCTACCGCCTACCAACGAGGCGGAGGTTTGTACAAAGTTTCTGCGAGACGTCATGGCGATGGAGTTATGAACTGAAAATATAGGACGGAATAGACGAAGACAGAATGTAGAGTGAAGAAAGTTTCAACATCGGTAAAATTAGTATTGTTGATGTTGGATGTTCTTTGGAAAGTCAGGTACATTGGATGGGCTATGTATCAAGCTGGATCCAAACCGGCGCATGATCGCTGGTCTTTTCCCAACCGCGAACGGTTTTGTCAACACCACCGGCTTTCAGGCGCGGCGCAAGCGAAGGACTCAATAAAAAATGATCTATGCGAATGCCGGCGTTGCGGCCGAAAGCATTGCGGAAATAATCCCAATAGGTATAAATGGTTTCATCGGGATAAAGAGTGCGAAGTGCATCTGTCCAGCCTTGGCCCAACAACTGTTGAAAGGCTTCACGGCTTTCGGGTTTAAACAAGGCATCGTCCACCCAACGTTCGGGTTTATAAGCATCTCCTTCGGTAGGAATAACGTTGTAATCCCCGGTGAGCACAACGGGTTTACCGGACGCAATGAGGTCTTTTGCATGAGCCCTAAAGTGTTCCATCCATCGCAACTTGTAATCGAATTTTGAACCGGGTGCGGGGTTGCCGTTGGGCAGATATAAACAACCAATCACAACGCCATTTACAGTCGCTTCAATGTAACGGCTTTGTTCGTCATCATCGTTGCCGGGCAAACCTTTGCGGTGTTCTTCGGGCTTGCCTATTTTAGAAAGAATGGCCACCCCGTTCCAGCTTTTTTGCCCGTGCCATACGGCCTCGTAACCGGCTTCGTTAAGCACTTCTTCAGGAAACTTTTCCTGCGGGGTTTTAAGTTCCTGCAAGCAGGCCACATCGGGTGCTTCTTCTTTTAACCAGCGAAGGAGAACGGGCAGTCGTGCACCAATGCTGTTGACGTTGTAGGTGGCAATTTTCATGATGAAAAGAATGGAGTGAATGTGAAAGATAACAACGCCGGAGGAAATCTTGTCGTTGATGAAAAAGCTATTTCTTCTTTTTGATGATAGAGTGGTTGTATGCGACAAACAGCGCATCTTCTAACAGCTTTTTAGAAACGCTCTTTAATTCAAACACTGTCCATCCTTGTTTGCCCCAGGCGTTATCAACCGGATAAATATTCTTTGCATCAGCCTGACAAAAAACTGATTGTTCCACTTCCGGTAGTTTGATGTTGGCGCTTTGTGCCGCTTCGTCCAGCGTGGCGAAAATGATTCTTGCTTTAAAGGCTTGGCGGTGGGAGTGCGGGTGTTCGGTTACACCGGGGAAGGAGAGGGCAAGGTCGTGGAATTGTTGGGAGGTGAGCATGCGGATAGCTTTTATTTTATTTCATCTTACAAACCACTTTTCTTTCCAAACACAGGCTTAAACTCATCCCAGCAAGATTGCTCAACTAGTTCAAGAAATTCTCTTCCGAACACTTTACCATCCGGAAGTAAAATTTGAAATGCTTTTAAGAAAATTGTATAATTAATATTCGCATCCCATCTTGAAAGATGCAAACTGTACGTTTTGAGGTTGCCATGTCCTAAATGTTCGAACATTCTTTTCTTCAAATTATTCATGGTACAACCGACATAAATCGTCTCAGAGTCGTTAACATTAAATTTCGATAGACTAATCTGCCGGTTCTCTTTTTTATTTTCGCTTTGAAATTCCCTGAAAGCCTGAATCAAATCGTTTCGTTCATTAACGTTTCTGCATTGAATAAGATAAATAATAGGTGGGGTTAAACGGTCAATTTTTTTGAGTAACAAGTTTGTTGACTCCAAATTTCTAAACTGTGATGATGTTAATTCTAGATCTAAAAATTCTTTGAATTCTACTTCCTCTAACATTGCGTTGAGAACACTTAACCTCGCCTTTGCGCTTAGAAGGATTTCCTCCTGATTCAATTTCATGAAAAACATTTTGATTTTAGCAATTGTAACTTCCGCGAAATGAAATTTTCTCACTCAAACACCTTCTCACTCACCCCCTTATTAATCGTATAACCCGTATACGTTATCGTCACCGTTCCTTTCTTCGCTTTTGATTTATCCTCCACCTTTGGCGCTCCGCCTTTTTCGTATTCAAACGTAATGCCTTTGGGCAATTTGTAATCTTTGGTGTTGAAAGAAAAAACCACTTTATCCGGCAAGCCCCAGGCGATGTATTTGCCGTACGTCATCCCCACTTCATAAGTGCCGCTTTGCTTTGTTGTCACCACCGCTTTGCGAATCACCGCTTCTTTTTCATCAATGTATAATGTAGATAAAACCACGTCGCTGGCTTCGTCGGTAGGAATGAGTTTCACGATTGTCGTAGCCACGCTGCCCACCGAACCCTTGCCCGAAGGCACGGTTTGATAACCACCCGTTGGCAACAGCGAAGCTGTGTTAACACTCACGCCGCCCTTGGGCAAAATGGAAATGCCGCCGGACTTCTTCACCTTGAACTTATTGGGCTTTTTAAAGTAGATGATCACGTCCGATTCCTGTGCGTTGATGAAGGAAACATCCAACTTCAATTTGCCCGCGGCTTCGTAGTCGGTCACCTTGTCCATCTTGGCCTTTACGTTGCGCAAAAGGGTTTCTTCGTTTTGGGCAATGGACGAAGCTGCAATGAAAAGAAGAAAAAAAGAAAGGAGCATTTTCATAGAAATGAGTTTAGGATAAGATGTCTTTTTTGCGAAAGAAATAAATAGCCACTGATACAAACAGCACGATGTGCAGAAGCAGAATGCCTGCCGACTTCGCCACTTCGCGATAGTCAACCGGGTTGTCAAAAAAGCCTTTCCAGTTGAGCATGTGGTTGGTGAAGAGATATGGCTTCAGCACGTTGAAAATAGGAATGTCCATCGTGGTCAGTATCGTCATTACAATTACCACACTCATGGCGGCAACAATGGGCCCGATGCTGTTGTCGGCAAACACCGAAAACAAAAAGGCAACAGACGCCACGGTAATCATGCTCAAAGCCGCAAAGCCGTAAGCCGCCACGTATCGCCACAACACATCGTTGCTATTCAGTAAAATAAACTGGTCGCTTTTCTGCACCATTAAATCACTCACCCCAAATAAAGCTACCGAACCAAGCAAACCCAATACCGCCATAAACGTAAGCAGCGCCAGCGTGTAAATGCCCGATGCAAAAAATTTGCTCAACAATAGTCTGGTGCGGCTTACCGGTTTTGTAACCAACAAGCGCAAGGTTCCCATGTTGGCCTCACCGGCTACCACGTCGCCAGCCACCAAACAAATTAAGAGCGGCACATGCACCAATAGTGTATGAAGAATGAGGTAAAAAACAAAATAGCCGTTAAGCTTTTTGCCTTCAATGTCAAAGGCCGAGTTCAGGTTTTGCAGCATGAATCCGAGATAGCTTTCGCCGTCGGCCTTCATGGCCAATTGAATAAGGGCAATGATGAGGGCAATGGCGGCAAAGGCAATATAAGTGCGGGGCTTTTTGAAAATCTTAAACAGTTCAAGCCGTGTAAGCGTCCACATGTTGGTTAGCGGTGGTAAGGGTTAAAAAATAATCTTCCAGGGAATGCTTGGCACGAAGCGAATAGACTTGTATGCCTTGCCGCACCAGGTCTTCATTCAATTGCGGTATCTCGCGGCGGTGCATCTTTAAAACAATGCCCTTGCCTTTTGGTTGAACCGCCTTGCTCCATTCCGTTGCATTCAGAAAATTCAGGGTCCGTTCTTCGTTATCGGTTTCTAAAACGACCAAGGTATCCGAAGGGTTCAGCAAGTCACTCACCCGCCCTTCAGCCACGGCCTTGCCGCGGTCAATAATCAACATGCTGTCGGCCATCACTTCTATTTCACTCAATAAATGCGAGGACACAAACACGGTTTTGCGGTCGTCTTTGCTCAAGCTTAGAATAAGGTTGCGCACATCGGCAATGCCTTGCGGGTCCAAACCATTTGTAGGTTCGTCCAGAATGATCAGTTGCGGATTGTGTACCAGCGCACAGGCAATGCCGAGGCGTTGCTTCATGCCCTGCGAAAAGGTTTTCACTTTGCTTGCCGCCCGTTCAGCAAGGCCTACTCTTTCCAGTTGAAGCATCAATTCTTTTTTTGTCAAAACAACACCGCTCAACCGCGCCATGATTCCGATGTTTTCCAAAGCGGAGAGGTAGTTGTAGCCATCGGGCTTTTCAATGATGGCGCCCACTTGTTTTAGGATTTCGCTGCGATGATGCCGTAAGTCTTTGCCTAAAATAGAAACGCTTCCGCTGGTGGGGCTGATCAGCGTAAGCAACATGCGGATGGTGGTGCTTTTGCCGGCACCGTTCTGGCCCAGAAAGCCATACACTTCGCCACGCGGAACAGAGAAAGAAAGATTGTCAACAGCGGTAATTTCTTTAAAGGTTTTCGTCAATCCCGCCACTTCAATAATAAAAGACATGGATGCAAAACTAACCGTGGATTATCGGGATTTTGACCACGGATTGTCGGGATTAGCAAAGGATTGTCAGGATGTTTTTTTGATTAGCCAATGAGGCGTTTGGGTTGATGAAGATGAAACATTTGAAACATCAGCCGAAACAGGCGAGCCTCGATTGATTATGCTGTTCAGCGCCGTTGTTCGACCCCCCTTTCAGAATCACAGGAAATCTCTCCTCCCTCTCACCACGGGTTACAATCCGCGGTTATTAAAAGTTTGACTGCATCGCGGTCATCGTTTTTATAACCATTGAAAGCTCGCCGGTAAAAGGTGGTGATGGAAAGAATTTACGCTGGATACTTACTGATTGAATACTTTTTCCCAAAGCGCTGGTATGCGTTTTATCCAAACAAATTCTTTCTTCTTTATCATGGCATCTTCGGCCGGCGAACCAAAGTATTTTTTACCGCCGGGTAAGTTTGACTTCACGCCGCTTTGCGCATACACTTCTGCGGCGGCACCGATGATGAGTGTTTTACTCACGCCTACTTGCCCCCAAAGAATCACGTCGTCTTCAATGATGGTAGCGCCGGCAATGCCCACCTGCGCGGCAAACAAACAATTCTTTCCCACCACCGTATCGTGGCCAATGTGTACGAGGTTATCTATTTTGGTTCCGGCGCCAATGATAGTGTCGCCACTTACGCCGCGGTCTATGGTGCAGTTCGCGCCAATCTCCACGCCGTCTTGTATTACCACGCGGCCGCAGCTCAACATTTTCTTGTAATGAATGTCGCGGTTCGTCTTCTTGTTATAATAAAAGGCATCGCTTCCAACAACGGTTCCGCTTTGAATAATGACGTCGTTGCCGATGATGCAATGATCCATGATCACAACGTTCGGATAGACGGTGGTGTTGTTGCCGATTTGAACGTGATGGCCGATGACGGCGCCGGGCATCACCATGCTTCCTTCGCCAATGCCGGCACTGTCGCTGATTGTTTTTATGAGCGGCGTAAACGGCCGGTACCGCGAAACAATTTTTTGATACGCTTCAAATGGTTCGTCAACAAGTAACAAAGCTTTGTGTGCCGGAACCTCGGTTTCTTTGTTAATGATGATAAAGCTGGCGGCGGAGTTGATACAGGTTTGGTAATACTTGGGATGATCTACAAACACCAGGTCGCCTTCTTCCACTTTGTGAATCTCGTTGATGCCGGTGGCTAACGCTTCACCGTTGCCAATAATTTTTGCGTTGATCAGGCTTGCGATGCCGGTTAACGGAATGGGTTTTTCAAAGCGCATGAAAAGTTTTTTTCAAAGTTATGCGGTAGTAGAAATGAGAAAGATGAATTTGATAGCAGCGCTTTGTTGCTTTTATTGTTTCTTGCCCTTGCCCGCAAACACAGGGCAGGTAAGGCTTTGCGGCGATGCAACAAACGGTAGTGAAGGATACGATTTGTTGTTGTGTTCCTTTCTTCATGGTGCGATGCCTTGCTTCAATCCACAGCATCGCTAAAAAAATGTGTATAAAAAGAGCATGAAATTTTTTTCATTCGCGAAAAATCTTTTTAATATTGTGATGGGAATTTTATTTCCCTTACTTACTAACCCATCTACATATTCAGTCCCGCTTTCTAGCGGGACTTTTTATTTGCATCAGTCATCAAAAAGCAGCCTCGCCAAACAGCAAAGAATCCTTTAGGTTTAAAAGAAGAAGAGAAGTGAAAGCAGTTTTGAAAACCCTACATTTATCCAATTAATTAAAAAGCTGTACATGTTAAAATCAATGACTGGCTTTGGACGGGCGGAACAGGCCGTGGGCGATAAAACTTTTTTGGTGGACATTAAATCGCTCAACGGAAAACAATTTGAGTTGCAATTGAAGATGCCCGCTTTTTTAAAACCCTTTGAATTCGACATTCGAAAAATCTTGTCGGAGAAGCTGGGCCGCGGCACGGTGGACTGCATGATTAATTTAAAAGAAACCGGCAACGCCAAACCGGTTACCATCAACACCGATTTAGCCAAGGCCTATTACCAACCGCTGGCGGCTTTGTCGAAGGAACTGAACCTTGACACGTCCACGCTTTTAAGCACCATCATCAAACTGCCTGAAGTGATTACACCGACGAGTGAAACGCTAACCGATGAAGAATGGCGCCAGTTTGCCGGCGTGATTGAAGCCGCCATTGACAACTTGAACAACCACCGCCTCGACGAAGGCAAGTCGCTGAAGGCCGACCTTGAGCTGCGTATCGCCAACATTCTGAAGCAACAAAAAGAAGTGGAAAGGCTGGAGCCGAACCGCAAACAACGAATCCGCGACGGCATTAAAAAACTGCTGGATGAATATGTAGGCAAGGAAGCCTACGATCAAAACCGGCTGGAACAGGAACTGGTTTATTACATTGAAAAGATAGACATCACCGAAGAGCAGGTACGCTTGCGAAACCACTGCGATTATTTTGTAACCGTGATGGCCGAGCCCGAGGAAAGCAAGGGTAAAAAGCTGTCGTTCATTTTACAGGAAATAGGCCGCGAGATAAACACCACGGGCGCCAAGGCTTATGACTCCACCATTCAAAAAAGCGTGGTGCTGATGAAAGACGAATTGGAGAAGGCAAAGGAGCAGGTGTTGAATGTACTGTGATGATTTGGTGTTTTGATAATTTGAAGATGGCCGGGCCGGGTTTTGTAGGGACATGCCCCTGGCATGTCCGAAGGACTGCACAAACAAGCTATTTTTTTGTAACGCTAACTACACATTACAGCATAGAGGTACAAAGCACAATAGAGGATTCTCTTCTTTCTCCCCCAAAAAATGAACAAACTAAAAATTGCAACAGTCCATTCATAGATAGAAAAGCCTCAAAGCTTACTACGAACGAAAAGTTGGTGAAGGCAAAAAAATGAATGTGTCCAACGCCGTCAAATGCAAGCCCTTGGTAAGACCGGTGGCCGTGGTGAAGAAGGGTAAAGAGTGCGAAAAATAACAGCCCAATTTTTATTTGCCTTTGACATGGAAATCAACGGCGGTAGCACTGTCCTTCAAAAATTTGGTAAGAATTCTTGCCGCATGCACAATGATGTTTTTCTGAAGGATATTTACGGCAGTCAAACAAATGCCATGAAAGACCTGTTGTTTTTTACCCTTGCTTTTTGTTTGCCTTTTACGGGCGATGGAAGCGGTTTTAATTTGAACAGAAAAACAAACGGCCCTTTAAACAATTATCCGGGCCACCCAGGCGAAAGTAAACATTACGTTCCCGCTGAACCACAACCATTCACCGTTATTAACGCAAAAGCATTTGGTTTTTCTCCTTCATCCACGGCTGCAAAAAATACGAAGGCCTTGCAGCAAATCAGTGAAGCAATCAACAATAAAAGCGGCGGCATAACCTTGGTTATTGACAAAGGCCTTTACAAAGTAGGCAGTGAAAAACGGGCCGATACCGTCAGCAAAGGCTATGCTTTTCTGGCCCAAGCCCTGCTCAAGATTTCTAATTGCAAAAACCCCGTAGTAATTGAAGGCGGTGGCGCCACCTTCCAGTTTACCGAAGGCCTTCACTTCGGGGCCTTTCAAAAGAAAACCGGCGCCGTGTACAACGCACCGGCCGGCGGCTTTTACAATTACGACTTCACTGCCTACCCGCGAAACATGATTGAACTTTCGGGCAATGCTTCCGTAACCGTTCGCCACCTTATCTTAAACGGCAACGTACAGAATTTCACCTTGGGTGGTTATTGGGGTGATGTAGGCATTCAATTGCCCGCCGATGGCATTGCCGCTGCCGATAACAAAGAGTTGATTGTGGATGGCGTCACCAGCAAATACTTTCCACGCGACGGCATCCAGGTTGGCAACAAAACACCCGATGAAAAGGCCGAGGTAAAGAAAGTTTCGTTATTGAATTGCACCTTCGATGGCAACACAAGACAAGGCTTGTCGTGGGTGGGCGGCAACCATCTGTATGCTTTCAATTGCAAGTTTATCAATACGGGCAAAACCATTAATAAAGGACGAAAGGCCGCCATCTATTCAGCACCCGGCGCAGGTATAGACATGGAAGCGGAACTCGGCATCATTCGCAACGGCATCTTCAAAAACTGTGTGATTGACAACAATGCCGGCGCGGGTTTTTTGAGTGTTGGCGATGTGGCTTCCATCAGCTACGAAGGTGGAAAGATCATTGGCGCCACTAATTGGAGCATCTATAGTACGGGCCCAAAAGCCGTCTTTCAAAACACAACCATCGTTGGCTCACCGGTAAATCTTCGCACCGGCACCGGGCCGGCTGATAGCAGCAACACACGCTTCAATAACTGCCTTATTACACTGGACTCAACACTCTCGCCTACGGCAAAAGTTTACGGCAGCTATGCAATGGATTTTGGTGGCGGCGCCGGCGGATTTTTTACACATTGCGTCATTGACAGTAAGAACCGCGGCACGGTATATGGCGGAAACGGTTGCGTGTTTACCGATTGCACATTCAAGCAAGGTTCTACTGCGCCGGGCTACAACGGTTATCCGTTTATGACGGGAACTTTTTACGGCACCAACCGTTGGGAAAAATATCCTTATGACCACCCATATACACTTGCGGAATTAGCCAACCTTACCAACGCCAAATTTCACGGGCCGTTTTATGTAAACGGAATTGAAGTCACCAGGCAGGTGTTTAAGTGAAACAACACAGCAGGTTGTTAATCCCGCTGCCGCTGCATTTTCTTAACAGCTTCCGGTGCTGAAATTGACGAACTTACTGTTCTAAAAATCACCCGGAGATGATCATGAAAAACAAATTCTCTTTCCTTCTTTTTTTCTTGTTTTAGCAGTTGGCGTGGAAGCGCAAACCGGTCGCCTCGGCCAGCATTCCGCCGTTGCCGACTGGACGCCGTCCACTAACAATTTCACCAACGCATCGCAAGGCAAACAGATCGCCGAACGCATTATTGACGCGGTGGGATTAAAGCCGAATTTCGAAATTGTTCCCGCCAACATTGAGAACGCCGCGGCCGTGGTTTACGGCGGCAAACGTTTTATTCTTTACAACCCTACATTCATCAACAACCTTGTAAAAACCACCGGTACCGATTGGGCCGCTATTAGTGTGTTGGCCCATGAAATAGGCCATCACTTAAACGGACATACGGTTACAGGCACCGGAAGCCATCCTGCTGAAGAACTGGAGGCCGATGAATTTTCGGGTTACGTGCTGCGCAAGATGGGTGCTACGTTGGCGCAATCGCAAGCGGCTATGAAAACATTGGCCACCGCATCCGCTACAGCCACGCATCCGGCGCAATACGACCGCCTGGCTTCCATTGAAAAAGGCTGGAACCATGCCGATGACCAGGTAGCCGGACGGCAAACAAAAAAGGCACCGGAAGTACAACCGCAACCTGCGGCGATGCCTGATGTCGCGAGTGCGGCCACAACCAATACCACAGCGAAACTGGACTCACGGTACATCCTGGGCGACGTTCATTTTGATGCGGCACCGGCATCTTCCTTTTTCATTACCGCTAACTACAACCTTGTGAAGGTGGGCGAGGCCGGCGTTAGCGTGTTGGGCAAATTGGCTAAGTTAGATAGCGCGGACTATCCCTACCTGCTTTACGATGCGCAAAACACACAACTCCTGGTAAGCCGCGGCGGTGCCATTCTTACTAAAGAGGGAAAGCATGTGGGCTATCTGCAAAACCATGGCAAGTAAGAGCAATGAACAATAAGCAAGGTCGTAAAAACGGCAGCGGTTTAATCAGTTGAAAGAAATATAAGATGGCCTTTGTAAACAAAAAATCCTGCAGACGTTGCAGGACTTTTTGTTTATGATAAGGTGATTTTTTTGGGAGGCTTTGGTGCTGCGGGTGGGACAGGCGGCGGTGGCGGTGGCGGTGGCGGCGCTTGTGGCAAGGTGCCGTACTTTGTTTCTACTGCTTTTACACTGGCGGCATCGGCCATGTTGTAACGCTCTTCCTTGCCTGATTTAAGGCCGATGATCATTTCATCGTTCCTCCACTGTATGCTTTTTATGGAAGGGTTCTTTTTTAGAAAGGCGTTAAAATCATCAGGTGTTTGTGTCTCGCCAATTGAAGGCGGCGGTGCATCGGGTGGTGGAGGTACCGATGGTGGCGGTGGAGGTGGTGGTACGTCTTTTAATTTGGCAACCGGCGGCGGGGGCGGCGGTGGTGGTTTTGGCGGTTCGTCTTTTTGAACGCTTTGCGCCGATGCTGCCATCACGGCAACGGTAAAGCCGGCAAGGAAAATGCTTTTCTTCATACATCTGGTTTTAGAAAACCGAAGATGCAGCGGCAATCTTCTTCCATAAACTTTTTGCAGTAAGTTTTTGCGATTGTGATAAAAGGCTGAAACCTTGTACAAGTGGAAGAGTGACTTTGTTGACCAACTGCAGAACAACGATTGAACTTCCGTTGCGACGCTCCGTTCAGGGTTCTTATCGCTATTGAACACATCCAACCACCGTTTCTTCTTATCGCCTTTGGCAGTGC
Organism: Flavisolibacter sp.; assembly: GCA_965247695.1. Classification (GTDB taxonomy): domain Bacteria; phylum Bacteroidota; class Bacteroidia; order Chitinophagales; family Chitinophagaceae; genus Flavisolibacter. The sequence goes on along the minus strand of OZ252037.1, from coordinate 5,513,689 downwards.
AGCAGTCCCCGGAGTTTTTGAAAACCTCCGGGGACCTTATTGAGATCTTAACGCTAGTGCAAAAGACTGTTTAGTGCAAAATTATTTATCACTTATTACACGCTTATAAAACACGAAGCCGTTCTTCTCGTATAGCTTTTGCAAATACGGCATTTCGCGGCTGTTCTCTTCTTTGTTTTGAATTTTGCCTACATAAAACACCTGCATTTCGGGATGGGTATTGAATTGCCGGATGCTGTCCGCTAAGCTGCGTGTAAACTGCGGCGGACGATCCGTATAAAACAGGTGCGCATAGCTTTTAAAGCGCAGCGGCTCTACCAACACAGCCTGCTCTTTTTTGCTTTGGTAAAACTCCACGGCCGCGCCTTGCGAGTACGGCTCTACTTTGGGTGTGATGAGAACAATGGTAAGGTTGATGCCGATGAGCGCCGCTGCAAACAAAGCAACCAAAGCAAAGCGGATATTTTTTTGCGCCCGAAAAAGAAAGTACAAAACGCCGGCAAGAAGGAGAAAGCCCGGCAGCTTCTCCCAGCCACTCCACGATACATCCGACTGAAGGTTGGCTCTTGCAAACGCATCTTTTATCCGTCCGGGTTGAAGCAGGTAAGGCTTCAATTGGTCAATGAACGTAACGCCTATAATTAACAGCGAAAGCAAAAGGCCGGTGACGACTTGCAGCCACTTGTTCCAACCGGGTAAGTTCCATTTGCGTTTGTACAAATGATAAAAGCTTACGGCCGCCAGATAGGTCAATGGAAAATAACAAAGCGAGGAGTAATGAACGATCTTGGTTTTAACGATGGAAAACAGAAGCAAAGTCACCCAAAAAAGAATCATCATCCAGCGGTGAAAATGCCGTGGCGTTTCGTTTACTCTTCGTCCGGTGCGCATGGATAAAATGCTTAACGCAGCCGCCGGAAAACAGCCGATGAGCAAGATGACGAAGTGATAGAAGAACGGCCCGCCGTGGCCCGCATCTTCGGTTTGAAACAAGCGGACTTGATAAACGATAAACTCGGTGATGATGTGCTGCTGCCCATTCGCAAACAAAGCGATAAACCAAAGTCCGCCTGCCGCTAACGTTACCAAAAGAAAGAGCAAAATGTGCAGCGGCTTCATGAAGTTTTTGAAACGGCTGCCGATGGCAAACACGCCGTAACACAAGCCCACGATCAGCAAAGCCACGGGGCCTTTGGTCATCACCGCAAGCCCGGTGAACAAGCCCGATAAGATGATGCGCTTTAACGGCCGTTGCGCATCCGCATCGCTGTATGCAGCCAAGCCATAAACCGCGAGAAAAATAAAGAGGTTAAACCAGGGATCAATGATGCCGGACTTGAAATAGAGCTGCGGCAGCAGAGAGCCGGCGTAAATAAGCACCCACATCCAACCGAAGCTTTCATTCACCAGTTTTTTTCCAAGGCGATAAAGCAGCACTAACGTGAGCACACCGCACAAAGCATTGGGCAGCCGCGCCGCAGCTTCATTCACACCAAAGGCTTTCATGCACAACACTTGCAACCAAAAGAACAAGGGGGGCTTTTCCCAAAAAGGTTCGAAGGCAATTTGTGGAATGGCGTAGTTGTGCGTCACCAGCATTTCGCGACTGGCTTCGGCAAAGTTTATCTCGTCCCAATCAAAGAGGTGCGTGGCGCCAAGAAAGGGTACGAACAAAAGCAGCGCACCCAAGACGATAAGAAGTTCCGCGGGAAGTTTTCGTGGCATAAAAGATTTGCCAAAGATGCGGCTTTCAGGCAAGCAAAGCAGCGCTGCTTCGCAATGCATTTTATCACGCAAAGATTCGTTGCGCAGCAACGAGCTTTGTTGGTTGCGGGCTTCATTGTTTTCTTGTTCGTTTGAACCAAAACCGCAAGCCCATGAGTAGCAAAAGCCCGATGACGGCGATGATCAGCACTTCGTATTTTTCAAAACTTGTTTGCGTGTCCGGCTCAATCTTCCGGGGCGAATCGGCTTGCGCAAAAAGGGCGCTGGATGTAAACACGGAGCAAACAAACAGAAGGTGTTTCATGCAAAATTCTTTGCCCCGAAACTAATTTATTCTTTGTTGACAAAGCCGTTCACCACACCTGTAATCAGCGCCGGCTCGTAGCCTTTTTGCAACAGGTAATCCATCGTTTTTTTCTTGCGCACCAGGTATTGCTCGCCTTTAAGCGAAGCCCATTTTTTTTCGGCCAGTTCGTGCAGGGTTTTGTGGTAATGCTCTTCATCAATTTCCTTCATGGCCAACTTTATTATGTAGTCGCTCACGCCTTTTTCCTTGAGGCCGTAATAGATTTTTTTTCGGCCCCAGTCCTTCATCCGGAACTTGCCGCCGGCAAAGCTTTTGGCAAAGCGTTCTTCGTTCAGGTAATCGTCTTGTATTAAGGAAGAAATGATCTCGTCGTGTTCCGACCGCCACACGCCCAGTTCCCAAAGCTTTTGCTTTACCTCGTTGTGGCTTCGCTCCTGGTAAGCGCAATACTGCTTTAATTTTTGCAGGGCTTGTTCTTTGGTGAGATGTTTTTTTTGCATCAACAGCTTTGGAATGAAGAAAAAGAGGTGCTGCCGCTTGACCGTGACGGCTCCGGTGGTGCGTGATCAATTCCGCGAATCAATCATCCGCACGGGTATGAAGTTACAGCGGTTCGCTGCCACAACGAATACAAGGCGGCTGCTAAATTTGTCCGTTAGTAACCTATGTTGCCAGTAACCTCGAAAGCAATTGTTTCCTAACGAAATTAATCTTCCGCGTAACGGAAGGTTGGTTTCGTTAAAGCAATTTACATCATCACGATAACCGGCTGCTGGCAACCGGAGTTAATAAAGAAGCCACCGCTTCATGCTTCTTTTTTGCCTGATGATACCGGCAAAACTACAGACCATTCATTGCCGCGTTTTGTCCATGAAAAGCTTTTGTATTTCTGCAAAAAATACTCGTATATGAAACCGCTTTTCATCCTTCTTTTCTGCCTGGCCTGCGCCGCTACTGTAAACGCACAAAAGACCGAACAATACTGTGAGATGACCGCACAAGCCAAACTGTTCAGCCGTAAAGTGACTGTTGACATTGACTATGGCGAGGCCCGCAAGTGGATCTCTTTTAAAGACACAAGAATGAAAGACGAAGAAGGCAAAGTGAAATCCTTTAACTCCGTGGTGGATGCCCTGAACTTTATGGGCCGCAACGGCTGGAAATTGGTGAATGCCTTTCTGGTAACCGAAAGCTCAAACAACGTTTATCATTATGTGTTGAAGCGTGAGTTTGACAAGAGTGAATTAGGAGACGAGCAGGCGAAGAACTAAGGAAATGAGTAATGAATAATCAGTAACCTGCCTGCCGGTAGGCAGGTGAGTGGTTGTTTAACGTGCGAAGGTCTGACCGGTCAGGGCCTTTTGTTTCTCTCATCAACACTCGCTTCATACACCGCTTTGCGTGAGCGGTTCATGCTGCCCAAGGGCCTGAAGTGCGTCGCATTAAGGTTCCAGGGATTGAACACGGTACCGTCAACAGCTTCTTTTTCGTTCTTGCTGTTTTGCGGGATAATGAGTTCGGCCATCGGGTAAAAGTCCGTGTCCCATGCTTTGGTTGAATCTTCAATGGGTGTGTCTTCCGCGTTTTTATAGCGCTGTACCTCGAAGTAAAATTTCACATCGCCTTCACGCAGTTCTAACTCTATTTTATTTTCCAGGTCTTTTTCAGCGATGATCTCTTTCTGCTCCGGCTTTACTTTAACCGGACGAAGCCTATACTTTACCGCAACGGCGTTTTCAGGATCGGTGCCATTGCCAATGGCCAGCGGCGCCCGGCTCCAAAAGGTTTCGGTAGATAAGCTTTCCACTTTGCGCTTCATTTGTTTTTTAAGCGTGCCGGCCATGTGAAAGCCGCGCAGGCCAAGGTGTGTAACCAAAAAAGGCAAGGCGCCCACCAAGCCGGCCAGGGCTTCCTTGGCCGGAAATTCATCAGGAATTTTATCGTCTATAACGTCTCTTTCCACGCCGGCTCGTATGGCAATCATGGCTTCCCTTGCATCCCTTGCATGATGCGGTTCGGCATTCGTCATCAAAAAATCCTGTTCGCCGCCTTCGGTTTGTATTCGTAATCCCACGCCGCGCAAGTCGGGTGCCGAATCATCGGCAACGCATTCGGCGCTTGCGTTGGAAAAGCGAACGGTTGTTTTGTATGCTTTACCCGGTACAAAAAAGCCAACGTACAAATCCTTTGTTGATTCGACGGGCGGAAGAATGCGGAAAACGGCTTCGGTGAAGCCCGCTAAAATTTTGGCGTGGTTGGCTCTTCTCTTCACGCCCTTATTGTCCTCTTTAAAATGAGTCACCACGCTCCTGATTTGTTGCGCCAGTTCAGCAAAAAAAAGGTGCTCTGTTTCCGGCGTGCCGTTGTTCATCTTGCCTTCTTCGTTCAAATACGTTTCCTTCCAATGCAAGCCATCGGTCATAAAAACTCTCCTCATTTTGATGGGTGAAAAATGGTGTAAGCATAGCCGGCGGCTTTGCTTCTTAACCGTTGAATAGGGCCGAACTGCTGTTGATGGTTTGCCGTATGAAAAGACGTCAACAAAGAAATACAATGCACAAGAAGTTATGTTCCCGGCGGCGCGAAGTCCATTGTTTCCACATAAGCCGCCACTTCGTCTTCGGTGATTTCCGTGATCACGTAAGAACACAGCGCACAAGCATCGCCGCCGCGTTGCGAGTACCACCGGCATTGGGGCCGAATGGCGCAGGTGGGCAGGGCAATTAATGGCTGAACCTTGTCTAAATAATCCACCATCTTTTCCACCACGCCGCAGCGGTTGCCCGTCCATTGGTTGCACCCGCCTTCGATGCATTTGTTGGTAAAGCGAAAGCGCTGCTCCGGCGGCACTTCGTGTTCGCTTACCTTTTTAATAAAGTCTTCCGTTAGGGGCAAGGGCTGCGGCAGGATGGCCACGGTGCCGTCGTCCTGCCTTACACCCAGGAGTTGCGAACCCGGCTTGCACCGGTGCGAAGGACAAAGTTTGGAGGAACTACTCATAGCTGATTGCCGAGAAAACGGTCGAAACTTTTGGTGATGTCCCGTGCAATGATGCCGTCAATGATGGGCCCTTTTACAAATTTGTTTACGGGCACCAGGGCGATTTTACTGGCCGAGCCGAGGTTGGCGATTTCAGAAGCAACGGCGGCCTGAATGGCGTTGTTCATGCTTTGGTGTTGGGCATCGGTAAGTTTGAGCGTGCCCAGGTCAACGGTGAATTGATTGTCTGCCATGATGGTGATTTTTGTTTGCCTACTCTTTGATACCGTTTTCGGCGTCCCGGTGTGGAGGAGAGGTCATCACAAGGCGGAGAAGGTTTGACAGGGGGCAGAAGATGCGTTATTAAAGTTGAGAAGATTTTTTGGAAAGCAAGGGGGATTTTTTGACGGGTCACGATAGCTTACTAAACCAGGTGAAAATGAAGCCAGCAATGATCATCGGTACTTGTGCCAAAGAAGAGGGAGGGCAAACAATTTTTATTGGCTGCTATCGCAAACAACTTTAAGCCGCCAACCCGGCCAACCCATTAACAAAGGTTTCCACGAAGTCCACGATCCGCGCTAATATGCGGTCACCTGTTTTCTTTCGCTCCAGCAATGAAGGCTTTGCTCCTTCAATCAATTCCAACACTTCGTCTCGCAACGGTGGCCGCTCGGCAAAAAGGTAGGCTTCAATCAGCCGCTCGGTGCGTTCAGCGGAAAGACCTTCCTGCAACACCAATTGCTCAAAGGCTATTCGTTGCTGCTCCGACCAAAACGTTTCAAAAGCTTCGGGTATCTCCGCACTGTCGGTAATGAGCGGCAGATTTTCTTTGATGAATTTTTCAATCAACTCGCGTTTACTGCGCAGCGTGGCTTCGTTGTTTAGCAGGTTAAGAATTTCCCGTTCCATCCGTTCGCGGTCTTTTTTGCGGGCTTCTTTTAACCGCCCCAGCAACTGCAGAATGTAGGCAACGTTGATTTCATCGCGATGGATAAGTTCCAGTTCAAAGTCCACATCAGCCAGGATGGAAACTTTTTCTTTTTGCTTGTCGGTTCGCACCTTGTCGTACAAGTCAAGGTATTTGCTTTTGTAATCTTCAAAGGCTTGTTCGCTCATGGCTAAATCATCCCAACTGAAATCGGCAAAAGCCGTGAGGATGTTTTTGATGCGCATGAGTTCGCGAAAGGCTTTTACAAAGGCCAGCTCGTCATCTTCAGTTTGCAGGTCGTTCACGCTGTCAACAGTTGGCGTCAGCTTTAGCAGTTCGGCTACGGCGCGGTTGAACTTTCGCACATAATCTTCATAGGGCTTCATCACCACTTCTTCAATCGCCTCTTTGTTGCTAAACAGAGTGATGGCATCATCGGTGGCCGCCTTCAGGTTACGAAAGACCACAATGTTGCCCTGCGACTTTTGTTCGTTCACAATGCGGTTGGTGCGGGAGTAAGCCTGAATCAACCCGTGATACTTCAGGTTCTTGTCAACATACAAAGTGTTGAGCGCCGGCGAATCAAAGCCGGTGAGAAACATGTTCACCACCAGCAACAAATCCACCTCACGGGCCTTTACCCGTTTGCTGACATCGTTGTAGTAATTGTAAAAGCTTTCGTTGTCCCTGGTGGTAAAACGGGTGCCGAACATTTCGTTGTAATGCCCGATGTATTCCTCCAGCTTGTCGCGGCTGTGCTTTTGCAAACCGTACAACACTTCGGCTTCTTCCACCACGGATAATTCTTCGGGCAGAAAGCCGTTGGCATCTGTATCTTCTTCGTTAGCGGCATAGCTAAAGATGGTGGCGATGCGCAGGTTGTGTTGGCCTTCTTCCTTGCGGCGTTGCAAGAGGTCGTAATACTTGATGAGGGTATCCACGCTGCCTACACAAAACATGGCGGTGAACGTTCGGTTGTGGGTTTTGCGGCTGTGGTGTGCTGCAATGTAATCGGCAATCATCGCCAGCCGCTTCGGGCTTTCCATCAACTCCTTGCGGTCAATGTCTTCCACTTCAATGTCAATCTCGTTTTCGCTGCCGTCATTGCGTTTGTAGCGGCCCACGTATTCCACCGAAAATTTCAAAACGTTCTCATCGCGGATGGCATCGGTGATGACGTATTTGTGCAGGCAGGCGCCGAACAAATCCTTGGTGGTGCGTTTACCCAGGGCATTCTTTACCGAGTTGTCGGCGAAGATGGGCGTGCCCGTAAAGCCAAAGAGTTGCGTGTTTAAAAAGAAGCGTTTGATGCGCAGGTGCGTATCGCCAAACTGTGTGCGGTGGCATTCGTCAAAAATGAACACGATGCGTTCCGTACGCAGCCGCTCCATCTGCCGCAGGTAGTGCGTTTTGGAAATAGCGGTGTTTAGCTTTTGAATGGTGGTTACGATCAGCGGCGTGTCATCGGCAAACTGCCGCACTAAGTGAGCGGTGTTATCCGTGCCATCAACGGAGCCTTTGCTGAACGAATTGAATTCCTTGGTGGTTTGATAGTCGAGGTCTTTGCGGTCCACCACAAATACCACCTTCTTTACCTGCGGCAAGCCCACCAAAATCTGGCTGGCTTTAAACGAGGTTAGCGTTTTGCCGGAACCGGTTGTGTGCCATACATAACCGTTGCGTTGTACGGCTGTGTCATCGGGTAGAGATGCGATTAATCGCGTCTCTACGGTGTCAGCAGTGTTTTTCACCTTTTCCACCAATGCTTCCACGGCGTAAAATTGGTAAGGCCGCAGCACCATCAGCACCTTGTGGGTTTCGTTCAGCACCACGTAACGGCAAATCAGCCTGCTGACGTGACACCGCTCTAAAAATTCAGACGTAAAGCCGTTCAAAATGTTGGTTAGGCGCTTGTTCTCCTTATCGGTCCAGTAAAAGGTTTGCTTGAAGCTTTGGTGGCGGTTGTTGGCGTAGTACTTGGTGTTAACGCCGTTGCTGATGATGAAAATCTGAACGTATTGAAACAGGGCGGCGCTTTCGCCAAAAGAGTGGCGTTGGTAGCGGTTGATTTGGTTGAAGGCTTCTTTTAGTTCCAGCCCGCGGCGCTTGAGTTCTATCTGCACAAGCGGCAAGCCGTTAATGAGCAGCGTAACATCATAACGGTTTTTGTACACGCCGTCCATCGCTATTTGATGCGTGACTTGGTATTCGTTCTGGCACCAATGTTCAGTGTTCAGAAATTGGAAATAAAGGTCATCGCCGCCATCGCGTACAATGTGCTGTTTTTGACGAAGGGTGTGTGCCTTCTCAAACACGGAACCTTTGCTTAACAGGTTGAGGACTTTTTGGAACTCGCTTTTGCTGAACTGAATCTTGTTGTGTGTTTCAAGCTGGTGTTGCAGGTTGGCAATGAGGTCGCGTTCGTTGCGGATGGATACAAGAGCGTAGCCCATTGTGCCCAATTGGGCAACGAGGCTTTCTTCAAGGACTTGTTCGGGTTGACGGCTCATGGTTTCTTTCCGGTTAGGTTTTGTTTTGCAAAGGCGTGACGTGTTGTTATGGGTTGGCGTCGCTATAAAATTTATCAGCCGCCCAATTTTCAGGATTGGTAGCAATGTACTGGCTGATGCGGATATACGATTCGTTGTTGCGAATAATGTGATCCCAAAAACGGGCCTGCCACCCAAATCCGGTAGAGACGCGATTTATCGCGTCTCGATCACCGTGATGAATCGCGTCTCTTTCACGGTCATTCATCGCGTCTCGATCACCGTGATGAATCGCGTCTGATTCACTGCGATTCATCGCGTCTGGTTCACTGCCATTCATCGCATTGTGTTCGCCGCCGCCACCGTCGGTGGGTTCGTTTGCTGCCGAGACGCGATGATCTGCTTTAGATTCGTTTGCTGCCGAGACGCGATGAATCGCGTCTCTACGGATTTCGAACGTGACGTGGCCTTTGTACCAACGGATGATGCGGGACAGGTTTTGATGCAGCATGGGGTTGTGGGTGCCGGTAATGCCACCCGAACCCTGCCCGCAAACGGGTTGCGGATTGCCGGGGGCCGTCGCCTCCAACGGCAATGCGTTGTGGATAACGGTTGTGCTGTCTAAAATCAGGATGCCGTGAATATGGTTGGGCATGACGATGAAGACATCCAACACAGCGTTTGAAAAATGATTGGGAATGTCGGCCCAACAGTCCGCCGCCACGCGGCCACAATGGTTCAACACCATTTGATTGTTCACTATCTCGCCAAAAAAATGCTGCCGGGCTGCGGTGCAAATGGTAATGAAATAGGCTGCAGCCCAACCGTAATTCCAATCTGGCAAACGGGCGGAGGGAATGCGGTATTGTCCCTGGAATTTATCCATGCCTAAAAATATTCTTTTCGCTGTGTCGTTTTCAATTCCGTTTCAGATCACGGTTGCCGTCTTTGTATCGTGATGGTTAAGGCAGCGGCGCTATTCCGCGTTGTACGTAGAGACGTTGCATGCAACGTCCCTACTATCTGACGGCCACGGTGACATTACACCCTTCAACAAAACATTTTTTGCAGCAGGCCGCCCTTCCACCTTTCGGTAGCTTTAGTCTGCGTGATGGTTTGAGAGATTTTATCGTCGAGGGCAGAAAGGAAGGTGGCGATTTTAGTTTGTTCTTCAATTGAAGGATACGGTAAATCAACGTTAGAAAAATATTTGTAGCTAATCATCTTTCCATCCCTTATGCCCTCCAGTTTCTTATTCAATTGCTTAATGTAATTCTCCGTTTTGAGATAGTATTTGTAAAACTGATTGTTGATTTCTGTGTTGGCTCGAAGAATAATGTATGCCGGACTGCAAATACCCTTGTAGTTTGAATATTCGATGCCACCTTGAAACGAACGCAGACTGATAATGAAATCACCTACTTCAACTACTTTATAACTTTCGACACTTTTATCGGTGACGGAAATCTGATAATCAATCAAGTCTCTCGGAATAGCACCGTGTTCTTGAGTTATTGCCAAAATGGGTAAATCGGAATTGTGTTCTTTGTTTGAAACGCTATCAAACAATTCATTCCCTTGTTTTCTCTTCCATTCCGGATATTCATTCCCGTCCTCATCCCGAAACCGCAAAGCCTGCGAGAAGAGCCGCTGCATCACGCCTTTCTTGTACCGCTCCAACAAACTTTTCTTTTGCCTTAGTTGTGCAAGCTTTTGATCAATGGCCGTGAAGAAGGAAGCGATTTTTTGTTGTTCAGCAAGAGAGGGAATCTTCAACTGATACTTTGAAAAAGTAGTTTTGTTCAAGATAGGCACGGCTTGCTCTGCGGCTAATCTCCCTATATCATCAGCATACATTTGCAACAAGCTAAATACAAAGTCATCATCGTCTTGTAATGGTGCGACGGCATTTATCTGTTGATTGGTAATACAATCAACTTTGGCTTGTCCAATCTTGCCAATAGTTGAACCGATACAGACAAAAAGAGTGCTTCCCCTCCTAATCTTTCGGCCTTTTGCAAAACCCGAGAGGGAGACAGTTGTTCTGGTTTCTTCAATGTACCTATTTCCGTTTATATCTGCTGGTGATACAAAAGGTAAATCGCCGTCATAGTATTCAGAGACTGACGTAGACGGTGTCGAACCTGTAATAATATCTCCTAAATCACCCACCTCTTGCGTCTTCCAATCATCATCAAACCCTTTAAACCTCAACGCCGGCACTTTTCCTTCTTCCATCTTTCTTATTTAAAACGGTGCATCAATCTCCAACTCTTTACAAAAGGCCGCAAGGGTTTCGTCGGTGGTTTTCATCGCTGCCTCCAATGCCTTTAATTCAGCGGCTACGGCGGCTACGTCAATGCTGTCCTCCGCCTCAAAGGTGTCCACGTAGCGGGGGATGTTGAGGTTGTAATCGTTAGCGGTGATGGTGGTGAGTGCCGCCCGTTTGCTGTATTTGGGTTCCTCGCTACGGTTGCGGTAGGTGTCCACAATCTTATCAATGTGTTCGGGCCTTAACTCGTTTTGCGTTTTCACCTTTTCAAAGCCGCGGCTGGCGTCAATAAACAAAATATCACCGGGGCTTTCGCGGCATTTTTTAAACACCAATATGCAGGTAGGGATGGAGGTGCCGTAAAAGATATTGGCGGGCAGGCCAATCACCGCATCGAGGTAATTCTTTTCTTCAATGAGGTAGCGGCGGATGTGCTGTTCGGCACCGCCGCGAAACAGGGCGCCGTGCGGCAGCACCAAAGCCATCGTGCCGTTCTCGGCTAAGTGATGCACCATGTGCTGCACAAAGGCAAAGTCGGCCTTGCTGCCCGGCGCCAGCCGGCCGTACGGCGCAAAGCGGTCGTCGGTGTTGAACAAAGGGTTGGCGCTCCATTGCGCCGAGAAGGGCGGGTTGGCCACAATGGCTTCGGCCTGCAGGCCGGGGTGCTGCGGATGCTCCAGGGTGTCCTCCTGCTTAATATCAAACCGGCGGTAATGCACGCCGTGCAGAATCATGTTCATGCGGGCCAGGTTGTAGGTGGTGCGGTTGAGTTCCTGCCCGTAAAAATTGCTGACCTCCTTCACCTCGCGGGCCACACGCAACAGCAAAGAGCCGGAACCGCAGGTGGGATCGTACACGCTGCGCAACCGCGTTTTGCCGGTGGTAACAATGCGGGCCAGCACGGTGCTTACGGCTTGCGGCGTGTAAAACTCACCGGCCTTTTTTCCGGCGCCGGAGGCAAACTGCCCAATGAGGTATTCGTAGGCATCGCCTAACGTATCACGTTGTAGAGACGCGATTAATCGCGTCTCTACGGCAGTACCCAAACCAAAATCTATTTTATCCAGATGGGCCAGCACCCGTGCAATAACGGCGTTGCGGGCTTCGGGTGTTTTACCCAGCTTGGTGCTGTTCAGGTCCAGGTCTTCAAACAGGTGGTCGAAGTCTTCCTCGGAGGCCGTGCCCATGGTGGAAAGCTGGATGTTGTTGAGGATGCGTTGCAGGTCTTCGAGAATGAAGTTGCCGTGGCCTTCTTCGGCCTCGTTGTTGCCACGCTTCGCCACCTCTTTAAACAGTTCGGAAGGCTTGAGAAAGTAGCCGAGTTTTTGGAGGGCTTCTTCGCGAATGGCAGCGAGGTATTCTTTGCCTTCTTCGGTGCCTTCATTGATGGACGTGTACCGGATGCCGTCTTGTTCGAGGATGCTGTCGGCATAAAGCTCCATGCGCTCCGCCAGGTATTTGTAAAAGATGAAGCCGAGGATGTAGTCGCGAAATTCGTCGGCGTTCATTTTGCCGCGAAGGGTGTTGGCCACGTTCCAAAGTTGGGTTTCGAGAAGGCGTTTTTGGGAGTCGGACATGGGTGATGATTAGGGTGCGGAAGGTAGGGAAAAAGCGATGACTTATTTCTTGCAGCGAACACCGATGTCAGGAAAAGAGTGTCGCCGACAAAACAGGTGAAAGCGACGATGGAATTATGGGATTTTTGGTTCATGGGTGAATGAAATTATTACAGGGAAAAGCAGTTGCTATTATAGCGGAATAAAGAAGCCTTCTCAAACTTTGAGAAGGCTTCTTTATTTCTTTTGAACTTTTTTTGTTGGGTCCTGAAAAGGTTTAAAAGTTATAAGACAAACCAAAAAACATACCCAAAGCAAGACGTCTTTCAACCAGCCCTGCTTCTTCTATGTTTTTAAAAAATAACTTCAGTTGGGGCTTATCAACGATGTCTTTATAGCGTGCTTTTATTTGGTCAATGTTTGCCAGAGCCGTTCCCGCCGTAAGTACAAAGCGTTTGTGATTGCCCATGATCCAGGATGCACCCAGCATATAAGCGGTTTCAGATGGATCGGCAGGATTGGTGGAAATGCCGAACGTCAGCGCCGGCATGCTCCAATCGCCGTTGGTCAGATACAGGTGCGTATACAGCGCCACTCTTGGCACAAGAACGGCTGTATGTTCTCCTTTCCTGATATAAATAACATCCGAATCTTTCAATAATTGGTCTTTTGGTGTGGAGAAAAAGTAAGCGTGAGGTACAGCACCACCAAATAAAAAGGAAAGACCGGTGGAAAGATTGAGTTTAAGATAACGCTTAACCGGCACGGTAAAAGCGTCCATATTGGTATCACGAACGGGAATCTTGTAACGGTCAATTAGTCCTTGTGCTCGTGCAGAGGGCGATAACGAAATTCTAAACCGAAAAGAATCAGCAGCGACAAAATTTGGACTGTACGACTTTTCAAAGAGCTGTGGGTTGTTTAAATTTTGCAAAAAGGCAGTGTAAGCCATTGCAAACTCGTTCACTTTCTCCGACGAAAAATCCGCTGCTTTGTTTTTATGCCGCACGTAGAGTAGCGAATCGCTTTCAAATGTATTTATCTCAAACAAGTGATTGAGGTTTTTTAATGAGGAGTAAATGCTGTCTAATCCTTCAATTTGAGGTAAAATTTTTTGCGCATAAAAACGCTGTACAAAACTCGTTGACTGCCCATATTTTTCAATAGTCATCGGAATCGTGTCAGGAGGATTTGGCGGAACCCTGTATTGCAGGTATTGATTGATTTGCCGTACCAAAGTGTCGTATTCCATGTAATCGGCGAACGACCGAACAAGCACGTCTTCCAAGATTGTTTTTTCTTCTTCGTATCTGTCAATAAGTGAATCAATATTTATCAAGCTTTTGCGAAATACAACCAGCTTTTCATTGTAAAGACGGCTAGCCCAAGTTTTAATTGAATCCGGTTGCTTCTTTATAGTCGGCACCTGTTTTCCCAATGCTTGAGAAACTTCGGCGTACTTTGTGTCCGTTGCTTCTTTCTTCGCAGCTTTCACTTCATTTTGTTGGGCGCCGGCAGTAATCATAACTCCTTGTTTTACGAGAGAAGTTGGACTAACTGGGTTGTTTGTTGCTTTTGGTTCCGCAATTGTATGCGTGTCTGAATCCACAGCGGATTTCTTTAAAGTACCGTTATTAAAAAAAGCCAACAGCTTGCTCTGGTAAGCGGTGTCTAATTTTGATTCATCAAAAACATTGACGCCGTTGACCTTTACGTCATAAAGAAAAGGATTTAACCGAATTCGAAAATTCACTTTGTCGCCGTAGTAAATTTTGCGTACATCTTTCCAAACCAGTTTATTCGTTACTTGACTGTCAGCGTAATGTTTCAAGGAATCATTTTTCCCTACGCGAATAATGCGCAACGGATCGGTGTTGGATAAGAAATTATAGATGATGGTAACATGATGTGTCGTATCACCAGCCTTCGATAAACGCGGTTGAGCTTGTGCAGATAGAAACGCTATAGACAATAGAAACACGGTAAGTGATAGATTTCTCATAAAAATTTTGCGTTGTAGTTATTAATTTGGTTTAGGCCTCGACGGGGTTGGACGAGGTTCTGGCCGTGTGTTTGGAGATGGCGATGGCCTTGGAATTGGTCTTGGTACTGGCCTGTCACCGGCTATCCTAGATTGTAATGTGGATAAACCGGATAAAAAATCAGCATGCGATGAATGCAATTTATCCCACGCTTTTATGTTTCGCTCTTTTTCACCGGTAGCATCTTCCAAAGCTTTTATTGACTTCGGCCCGAATATTCCATCAACCACACCGTGGTAGGTTCCGGCTTGTATCAAAAGCTGTTGCCAAATGACGCCGTTGTCTTTTTCCAAATCCTTCTGAAACAAAAGCGAAACTGGAATCTGCAGGTGGGGTTCATCTACCAACGTCGTCCAATCGCCGCCCCACTCAAAGCCAAGTTGCTTTGCCTCGGCCACAAAATGGTACAACGGACTGTCGGGAATGTATTTGTTTTGAGCATCAAACAAACCGATGTCAATAGCAGTACAAGGCAAGTAATTGTGACGCGACTTTTTTATGAAACCGTCTTTGTCAGTCACTACTTCTCCTTTTTTTATCACTACCCATTTACCGTCTTTAAAAGCACGGCCTTTTTTAAATAGTTCGAATTGGTCGGCAGGCGTGCGATGAGCCGACACCAGTTTGCAAGAAGTGCCTACACTTAAGTTTCCTTGTATGACCTTTAAAATATCAGACAACGCACTTACAAGAATTGGATGAGCGTACTTGGGATCTCGATCGTAGGTCATATAATTTTTTTGAGATAGTAAGAAAATGGAATGATTAATAGCATCTAAAAGATTTGATTTACTCGGACTCTTTCGCTTTTTTGAGTGTGACAATTATAGTGGCGCCGTTTTCTTTGAGTTCTTCTATTTGTTCTGCCTCTAAAGTCATGGGCTGGTCGTTTATCGGCTTTGACCATTTAGCTCTAATTGTGTAGGTGCCAGGTTTAATTTCGGATACGATAAACTTTGATTCTTGACCTGCCAAAGGAGGAGCAGTAACGACTTCTGAAGTTTGTGTGCTTTCTAATGTCACTGAAGCGTCGTTAAAACCGATACTTTTTATTTGTGGTATTGTTTCGGCCAGAACGGTAGTTTCATCAAATTGTAAGCTGATAGAAATGTTTTTGAGCATCGGAACACTTGAAGTGGTTTGCGTTTGTTGGGCTACGTTACTTGTTCCACTATTGGGTAGAAGAACTTCTTTCAAGCGATCCAGCAGAGCAATGAGTCTTGCGCAGTAAAAGCCGCCAATAAAGGCAAAAACGATTACTCCTTTACTGGAACTAATATCAACAATGTTTTCGCCATTAAAATAATTATACCCCAATACAATAGCCAATGTAGCAAGAGGAGCGTAAAGTAATTTTGCCACTTGATAAGGTATTTCAGAACTATCGAACACGGTTTTTTCATTCTCGCCATTAGCAGTCTTATTTCTCCCAATCACACCAAGATTAAAAAGTATGCTTGCTAATACACCGAACCAAGCCCAAAAAATAATTTCAAAATAAACTTCCGGACCCACAAGCCAGAAATACGATTGCACCCTGAACCGCACCTTGCCCAAAAATCCCATAGCTTCCAATGGCAAACTCGAATGCAAATACCTACGGACTTTTTTTATTTGATCGCTATCTACTTTGTAGTTGAATTGGTTTTGAATAAATTCAACGGTCTTATCGCTTTTGGCAGCTAAACTTGTATCTGGATTAGTAATTCCTTTTTTGCTGACGGTTGTTTTATTTGCCGAAGAATCGGCGTCCTTACTCGTTTGTTGGTCTGCACTATTTTCTACATCAAAATAAATTTGATTGATTTGTTGGAGTTGTTCTTTATCCAATTTCTGATATTCATATCTGGCACTGTCTGAAACCAGAAGATGCGAGGTGATATAAGCTGCAGCAACTAAAAAAAGCAGGTAAACGAGAAAGCGAAACCATTCGTATTCCTCATATTTTTTAAACTCCAAAAAGCGACGTTTTGAGTCAGGCATATAATTAAATTTTAGCGAGTTGTTTATGAATAACGAGAAGCGTGTTTGTTTTTTAGAAATTTCTGTTGTTTTGGTATTTCAAACCTACTGATTGCCTTGACCTATAGTCAACCGCACTTTTCCCGTTTTACCCCACGGCCTATTTCCCGTTTCTTCATCAAAACTATTTTCCTTCTCATGCTCTTCCCTCACCCTTTCCCTCAAAACCTCTCATGAAAAACCACTATTCTTTTCAGGGAAAAGCACAGCCCAAACCGCAATACCTTTAACCAGTATGCACACCATCGCACTGGCCGACGACCACCAAATCTTTTGCGATTCTCTCAAGGCATTGATCAATGAGCTTGATGGATTCACTGTAGTGTGGACGGCCCGCGACGGCGAAGAAGCCATCAAAAAACTTCAACAGGATCAGGCACCCGACATTCTTTTACTCGACATCAACATGCCCAACAAAACCGGCATTGACGTAGCCGAATGGATGTACGAGAACAAACAAGACGTTCACATCTTAGCACTAACAATGGAGAATGATGAAGCCAGCATCATTAAAATGTTGCAATACGGTGTGCGGGGTTATTTATTAAAAAGCGTGAGTGCGGAAGAATTACGCAATGCTCTTGAGGCCACCGTTAAATACGGCTTTTATTACACGCCGCTTATCACCAAACAAATCGGCAAGCAGTTGGCGCAAAAGATCAATCCGAATTTGCCCGAACTAAAGGAGCGTGAAAAGGAATTGCTGCAACATATGTGTACCGACATGAGCTATACCGAGATTGCGGAGAAGATGTTCTTAAGCGAATCCACCGTGGATACTTACCGTGCCCGCCTCTTTGAAAAGTTCGAGGTCAGAAACCGCATCGGGCTGTTGCTAAAGGCAAACAGCTTAGGCCTGGTGAAGTTGTGAATCGCTGTTGTGCGGGATAACGATATTGATGGTTGTTCCTTTATCCGGCGCCGAAACTAACTGCATCCTTCCCTTTAAGTATTCCACCCGGCTTTGCACGTTTTGTATGCCCAGCGCTGAACCGCTTTTCGCTCCTTTTGTAAAGCCGGTGCCGTCGTCTTTTATCTCCACCACGGTTTCATTGGAGCTTGTTTTAATACTCACGCAAAGCCATTCGGCCCCGCTGTGTTTGGCGGCGTTCAAACTCAATTCGCTGATCATCCGGTACAGATTTAACTGCACGTCTTTGTCCAGCGACACGTTGATGTCGTGAGTAAAAGCGATTCGAATGTTGTGTAGCGTTTGCAGGCCGTCGAAATAATCGGCCAGCAACTTGATCAATCCTTTGGATGATAAATTCTTCGGCATCAAACGGTGCGAAATGTCCCTGATCTCCGCGATGGATTCATCAATAATATTTTCTGTTTTCGCCGTTAAATCTTCTGCGCTTCTGTTTTCTGCCTTTGCTTTGGCCAGGCGCATGAAGTTGATTTTAATGGCGGCCAGCATGGGCCCGATGCTGTCGTGCAAATCGCCGGCAATGCGCCTGCGCTCTTCTTCCTGCACGCCTATCAGCATTTGCAACACACGGGTGCGTTCGGTCTCCGCAACAGACAGTTCGCCTTCGCTCCTCTTTTTTTCTTCCCACAGGTTGTAAAAAACGCCAACCGTCAGCAGCAAAATTTCCGCTACGCTGGCCACGGTCATTCCGTGTTCGTTTAAAAAATAGTTGTACAGCCAACCCATGTTGGAGAGGCTTTGGTAAACAGCCATCAGGGACACCAGACTAATAGCGATGGAAAAGAGCCTGGCCGTTCGGTTACGGTTGAACAAGGAGAATAAAACAACCAGAATAAAACAAACCGAAAGGAGCAGTGAAACATTCCAGACAACATTGACGAACATGGGAATTTGTGGACCGAAGATGCCGGTGAGATGACCTAAATAAAAGGCGGTCAACAAAGCGGTAGACATTTTTAAAATGAAGAAGGCAGTACTCGTCCACCGCCTGCGCAAGTCGTTTTTAAACGATACGGTTATAAGGTTGAGCAAACAAAGCATGGACACCAAACTTGTTACCTGCTTCACCACGCCGTTGAGCCGTGGCGCCGTTGGATAAAGCAGTGGAAACAGGTAACCATAGTGGGCCAGTATCCAGGCTGCCAGCGACAGCACATAACCTGTATAAATAAGCAGGGCCTTTCGCCTGAATAACACACCGCCAACAAAGCAAAGAAGGCTGATGAACAGAACAAAGCTTCCGTACGCATACACCAGGCGGTCCAGCGATTGGTACCACTGCCGGAACGCATCCGGCTTAAGAATCCGGTAGTCTGCGTTTACATTTTGCGAAACGGCTTTGAAAAGGAGGAGATAGTAAGAAGGTTCTTTTGCAAGGTTGATGGATGCCGTATGCCATACCCATTCCCTATTGGCAGCATAGTTCACCAACGTCCCGCCTTCATACAACAGTTCTTTATCGCCGTTGCCCGACAAACGGTAAAAACACACCGTATCCAAACTGGTGTTGTTCACGCACAAAATATAGGCACCCGGTGTGCGGCTTTGCGCCTTTACTATCACGTAGCAATAGTCTTCAGTGGGTAGGACGAAATCAAAATGCTGGCCCCTGTTTGCCACGAACCTGCCGCTCTGCAACGGCGGTTGAAACGCAGCGGGAGAAAGTTTGCAATGAAGGGAGGCCGCACTGTCGTCAACGGGGGATTTTTCCTGCGCAAAAGAGTGCTCCGCAAGGCCGAAGAACAGGCAATAAACAAAAACGATTGACCCCTTCATGTTGGATAAAAAAGAAAACGAATCAGACTGATTCAAGGGGTCGTGAAAGCTCATTGGCAAGCGGCGGCTTGCTGCTTTTCTTTTCTGTTATAAATGAACGCATTCTTCGGCACAAGGCAAATACATCAGGCGATAGATTTTAAAAATTCAGGCACGAACAAACGGGTCTTATTTCGTTTGGCTTCTTGCCAACAGTGGCCTAAATCAGCGTCCTGTTTTAAAAATGATGCAAGGTGAATTGCGAATGACGCTGCCGTCAATCACCACTCACCATTCACTACTCACAAAAGGCATCCGTGCGAGGGTTCGTTAATCAAACCGCTTGTTCAACGCATTTTCGCCAAAGCCCCAGTTCAGCCCAAAGAGGCTAACAATGTTATTGATGGTGCCGAAGTCTTTGCCAAAGGTGCCGAGCAAGAACAGGTTGTTGTTTATGCGGTATTGAACAATGCCCACGGTGCGGCTGGTATTAAACGCCTTATTGCTTTGATTCACCCGCTTGATGGATTCCACCGAAAGGCTGAACCGGTCAAATTCGAATTCGGCACGGCCACCGTAATCAATCAGGCTTTGGCCGGTAAAGTTTTTAAAATCCGTAGTGGCATTCTCCCGCAGGCTGCGAAAGAGGAAATACGCGTTGAAATAATTCTTACAATCCAACAAGTTTTGAATGTTCTCTTTTACCGCTGCTGCTGACACTAAGGGTTGATAATAGGCCAGCGTAAGCCATCCGCCGCTGCGGTAGGTTTTGCGGTTGCTAAAATTGTTATTGCCAAAAGCGGTAGAGGAGGCAATGGCTACATCCATGCTAAACCGCGGCCGGGCATTTGCGATGCCTTCAAACCTTGTCCTTGCCGATTTAAGAATAGAATCTTTGGATTGCTCAATGAACTTGCCGATGCAATCAATTCGTTCAATGCTATCCAGCCCATTGCATTTCGTGATGGCGTTGAAAAGAACATTTTGCAAAGCCTCGTTCACATCTTCAATGCCCGTTTGCATGGCCGTATCCAGCCGGCGGCTACGGATGTTGATCACATTGGAGCGAAGCGCATAGCCGATGTAGTTTACGTTCACGGGCAAAGCTTTGCTGCTGTCTTTAAACACGGAACCAAACGAAAGGCTGGTGGAGCGCAAGCCGTAGAAGATATTTTTCTTTGGCACGAAGGCAAAGCTTTCTTTTCCTCCTGCATCTGTTTTTTGTTCTACCCTTCCTAAACCGAAATAGGTGTAGATGCTCATGTTCGGGTGCTTGAAAAACCAGTACGGCGCAAACTCAAACGCAAAGTTTTTGGGTAGTCCGGCCGTTAGCGCGGCGTTGGTCACCAGGTTGGTGGTAAAGGCTTTTATGGTGCCGGGGCTTTCAATTGTTTTTGGCGAAAAATCAAGAAGGCTAAAGGCCGGCGCCACGGGAACTTTCAAATCTTTTAATTCCACTTTGTCGCTTTGCGCCAGGAGGCCGGTGGTTACGAATACGGCAACCACCGCCAGGATAATTTTTGGTTTCATGCGGCTATTGTTGGGTAATGAGTTTAACGGCTTTGGAAGCCACAATCAGTTTTTTGTCCATGAACTGTTTCTTCTCGCTTGGGGCGATGTCGTAAAACTGTTCGCCGTCCAGGCCACCGAAAAGCGTTACCCGCAGAAAGAGATTTTCAAAGGCCTGGTCTAATTGGTTAGCAGGCACGCCGTCGAGCAGAATGGCCGTATCAATCACCAGGGTGGAGCCAATTAATTCGCTTGATACACCGATCTTTTTTTTGGCCACGTTGCCCGCCGCGTTTTTTGCCGACCGCGCCACTTCTTCAAAGCTGCCGCCTACCCGGTGTTTGGTGGCAATGGTTGACGGGTTGCCGATGGTGCCGACTTTTACCTGCAGCGAAATGTCGTTAGCGTTGTTGAGAAGATGATAAATGTTGCTCATAAAAAGAGATTGTAGTTGTTGGCGATGGGCAGCTATACAAATGTTTGGGTAAAAAAGTGAACGATTATAAAAATGGACTTTCGCTAAAGCCTGTGCTGGTTATGAACGGCGATGCCGGCAATGATCAATGCGAACAAGAAGAGAAACACATACCCGCTGAAGTGAAGGCTTACCGGTTTTGCGCCGCAAGATTTGTATGCAGTTTTTTAATCAGGGTTTTTAGTTCTTTATCCTGCTTAATGCCCGCTACCGGAATCACCTTTCCTTCAAGTTCCAGATAGTGCTGTTCCTTGTCGCGGGCCGTTGCCGGTGGCGGCGTACTTTGCGGTGCTTCAAACACTTTCTTTACGGCGTCTTTCACGTCGTCTGAATAATCGGTCAGGTCTTCTTCGGCTGTTCTGCGCAAGCCTGCAAAGCCGCCGGCTTCAATCAATTTTAAGATCATGTGGCAAAGGTATTCTACCGTTATCAATGAATCCGTTGCTTATTGCCAATTGGCCCTAAATCCCTACCGATGTCCACGCATCCGTCACCGCTTTCTCCACCGTCTTGTCGGCGCTGAATAGTTTTTGTGCGTGAAGAATGGTGGCGTTCTTAAAATCGGCAAAGGAGGCTGTGGTGGAAACCGCTTTTTTATCGCACATGGCCGCGTACCAAATGCGTCCGACTTTATCCCAGGCAAAGCCGCCCATCTTCATGCAGGCCAAGTAAAAAGCATGGTTGGGAATACCGGAGTTCAGATGCACGCCGCCGCTGTCGAGTGGATCATTGGTATAGCCGCTCATGTGCGCCGGTTGCGGGTCGGTGCCCCACACGGGATGGTTGCGGAAAGCCGTGCCCGGCGCCTTCAACGAACGCAAGGCATATTGGTCGCCAATCATCACGTTCTCGCCAATGAGCCAATTAGATTGAGTCACGCCAAGGTTCAATGTTTTTTGCTTGATCATAATGCCGAAAATATCGGCCAACGATTCGTTCAATGCGCCGCTTTGGTCCTGATAAACCAGATTGCATTCGTATTGCACCACACCGTGGGTAAGTTCGTGGCCTATCACGTCAATGTCTTCGGTAAAGGAGGCAAACACTTTTCCGTCGCCATCGCCGTACACCATCTGCTGGCCGTCCCAAAAAGCGTTCTGGTACTTCTTTTTGTAATGCACGGTTTGCACAATCTTCAGGCCGTTGTTGTCAATGGAATTACGGCTAAAAAGGGCATTGTAAAAATCCCACACATAGCCGGCGGCATCATACACGTTATTCACGTCTTTGTCTTTTACCGGCTTGCCTCCTTCTTTGCGCACTAGCTTTCCGGGTTCCTGTTTTCTGTTTTCGGCGGTATAAACCTCGCGGTTCACTTTTGCTTTTTTGGTGGGCTTGGCCAGCGGCGCACAGGTAAGGGCTTTGCGGCCGGCGGGGGAGAGAAACCGGAACACTTTGCGCTGGCCGCGAAGGGCCGCATCGGTTACAAGCGTTTGCACCACTTCTTTGTAAAGAACCGATTTGTCGCTTGTTTTTTCCATGAGCTGGCGCATCATGTACGGCGGAATAAGGCAATTGACGGAGGCGTGGTGAGTACACATGGTGGGGAGATTTTAGGAATAAAAAAGGAGGGAAGGAAAGTTGACTGACGAGTGAATGAAAAGGCCGGCGCACCGGCCTTTCAGAAAGGGAAGCGATTGCATTTTCCTTAGGCGGGACAGATTCCGTCCATCACACTCATAAAGGTGCGGATGGCCTTCTTGATGCTTTCGGGAATCAGCGGAAAATTTACAATCACTTGCAAAATGGGCCGTATGCCGCGGTAGATGCCGCAGATACGCTGGAGTTGTGCGCCCAGGTCAATGGCCGCTCCTTTAGCACCCTGCGGTTGCACAAACTGGTCGAGGTTTGCTTTTTTCAGGTGGGCTTCAAGCTGTTCGAGCGTCATGGGTTGCTCGTCGTAGTGTTGTTGCGTTGCCATGATGATTGTTTTTGTGCCTACTCTTTGATACCGTTTTCGGCTGTCCGGTTTTTATGCCTTCTTCATGAAACACGGAGCGGGAGTTAATTCAACGGGCGGATGTTTTCGAAGGGCTTATATTTTTCCGGCGGTGCGGAATGCAGTTGCTTTGTATGTGGGCGGTAAATGATGTATTTGTTCGGCGGTTCAGTTGGCCGCGGCGGCCGGTATTTTTATGCCGAAACCTGTTTGCCGTTTGCGACACAAACATAAAACGCTGCTTCGGTAACCGGAACGGTGCTTTCCGCAAAAGGTACCGGGAAAAATCCCGGGTTGCTTCTCTGCAATAAATACCAACTTACAGCGTCAACAACCTCCTCCACTAAAAAACCAACTCCAATGGCGAAGAGCAAAACAAAACAACACAAGCTAACGCACCCGACGGTTGATTGGGACCACGCCACCAACAGCCTTAAAACAACAGCGGATGCAAAACAGTACAACCTCCCCTACGCCGATGCAAAACCCAAAGGCAAACAGTACGGAATGCGGATAACCGTGGATGCCTTTCATCAACTGCTGAAGGGAGCCATCCGGGTACACGAAGGGCAAAAGCAACCCAGCGTTCGCTTTGTTGAATTCAGCAAAGCCTCCATCTTACGGGTGCTTAGCCAACCGGGCTGCGAGTACGTACGGTTTTATTTTGTGTATCCCGAAAAAAATAAGATGAGCCTTGTGCTGGAAGGCGTGGATGCGGCCGGCCAGGCGTTAAAATTAGCTACGCATGTAATGAAGATTGCCGCCGCCGGCAATGCCAGAGCGGCTGATGAAGAAGACCCCGATTATGAGGAAGTCGGCCACGGCGTGGACGCTTTTTCCGGTTCGGCCACACCCCCTGTTCCACCCGCCTCGGCAGGGCTTTCCAAACCTGCGGCAATGAAGGCAAAGGCGAAACAACCCTCGCTGGCAGCGCTGCTGAAAGTCATCAATGCAAAAAGCGGCGAATGAGCGCCTTTCTTTTTTTTTATTACTTGTTGATGCTTGTTTGCTTTGCCGCCAGCGCTGTTTACCGGCGCTTCCCGTTGGTAACGTGGTTGTGTGCTTTGTTGGTGGCTTCCATTGCTACGGAAGCGGCCGTTGAAATCATCGGCCACGGCCAACAAAAGCACTATCCCGTTTATCACCTTTTTATTCCGTTGGAGTACACATTGGTGACCCTTGCCCTGCGGTCGCAGGCAAGCAACCGGCGGCTTCGGAAGGCCATGCTTGTTTCTGTTTTTGGCTTTTGGCCGTTGTGTGCTTACATCAGTTTTTTCGTGGTGCGTCCAACGGATTTTCCCGGCACCGCCATCGGCATGGAAGCCGTGCTGGTGATTGCCTGGAGTTTGCTTACGCTTGTTTACATTGAACCTGTCAGCGAACTGTCCATTTTTCGCCTGCCTGCGTTTTGGGTGGCGCTTGGCTTTCTCATTTACTTTAGCAGCACCGTGGCCTTAAGCACTGTTTATAATTATCTGGTTCATAGCCAAACCGAAAAAGCAAAAGCTATGTTCGACGTAATTACCAATATTTCCAACTGCCTGTTGTATATTTTCCTCACAATTGGAATCGTATGTCACAGAGGGCCGACGAAATCTTCAGCGCCGTAATCGTTGTTTCGCTGGTTTTGTTGATGCTGGTCTTTGTGGTATTGGTCGTCATCGTCAACTACAAGCGAAAGCAAAA
Source organism: Flavisolibacter sp. (assembly GCA_965247695.1). GTDB lineage: Bacteria > Bacteroidota > Bacteroidia > Chitinophagales > Chitinophagaceae > Flavisolibacter. The sequence goes on along the minus strand of OZ252037.1, from coordinate 5,489,071 downwards.
GCTGCACGCCAGGGAAAAGGACATCATGCGCGAAGAGTTCAGCCAGCAAATGCTGCAGGCGCAGATAGAAGTGCAGGAGTCCACCTACCGCCACATTGCCAAAGAGCTGCACGATAACGTGAGCCAGCTTCTCGGCACCACCAAAATGCTCATTGGCGTTACGGAACTTAAACTGGGGCACACACCGGATACGTTAAACACCGCCAACTCCACCCTTGCCAAAGCCATTCAGGAGCTGCGCATGTTGTCACGCTCAATGGACAAAGACTGGCTGGAGCAGTTTGATTTTTTAGCGAACTTAGAGGGCGAAGTGGAACGCATCAACAGCGGCGAAATTATCAAGGCCAGTATTGATTGCAACGCCGTCATCGCCATGAAGCCGGAAGAACAAATCATTCTTTTTCGCATTGTGCAGGAAGCGGTGCAAAACGCGGTACGCCACGCACAGCCCTCGCGGCTTCATGTGGCTATCAGCAACGGCCAAGGGTTGGAAGTAAAAGTGATTAACGACGGCCAGCCGCTGCCCAAAAAATTTGGAGGCATGGGCACCCGCAACATGCGGCACCGGGCTGGGCTTTTCGGCGGCACGGTTGACTGGAAGTCCGCGGCCGATGAGACCATTGTTACCATTTGCTTACCGCTAAATCACGCACATGAAAATTAAAGTGGGCCTGGTGGATGACCACCAGCTTTTTTTAAAATCATTAAGCCTGATGCTGGAAACGCTGAAGGATTTTGAAGTAGTGGTGGAAGCCTTAAACGGACAAGACCTTCAGCGCAAGCTGGCCCAAAAAAAGGAGATGCCCGACCTGGTATTGCTTGATGTGAACATGCCCCTAATGGACGGTGTGGAAACGGCGGCGTGGCTGCAAACCGCGCATCCGGACATTAAGCTGGTGGCGCTGTCCATGAACGATAAAGACGGGTCCATTATTAAAATGTTCAAAGCCGGGTGCTGCGCTTATTTGCTGAAGGACGTTCACCCCAGCGTATTGGAAAAAGCACTGCATGAAGTTTACACCAAAGGTTATTACAATGCTGATGCGGCGCAGTTCAACGCCGGCCGGCTGCTGAACAAAGCCGAAAAAGAAATTAACCTGACGCCGAAGGAGGGCCAGTTTTTAAAGTTGGCCTGCACCGAGATGACGTACAAGCAAGTGGCTGCCGAAATGGGTGTAACCGAACGCACGGTGGACGGCTACCGCGAAGCCCTGTTTCAAAAGTTTGGCGTGCAAAGCCGGGTAGGACTTTGTCTGGAAGCGTTGCGAAAGGAGTTTGTGAGCTTGTGATGGAGTAACCGCAGAGAACAAGAGGAGCAGAGGTTTTCGCAAATTCATTTTCTCCGCGTTTAACTCTATTTACTCTTGTTCTCTGCGGTTATCGCTGCTGCATAGCGAACAAAGTGTACAAGTCCCGATAGCTCCCGATAGCTATCGGGACGGGAGCGACGCAAGTAAAGTTCAACAAATAAACAAACCTCTGGCCCAAAAAAAGATTGTGCAGAACGACCCGCCGTGCCGACGAAGAACAAGCATCCATCATTCACCACTAAAAACCTCCCGCCATGAAGCCCGTTAAACTCATTGTTTCCAACAAAGGCAAACTCCAAGGCAAATACGGCAAGAATTTTTCAAAGATCACCGCGTTGTTGAAAGAAATAAAAGAGGCCGATGCCAAAAAAGGCCTCGACACCCGCATTGCTTTTGTGGACGACGCCACGTCTATGAAACCCACCGGTGTAAAAAAGTTAAAGGCTGATTCGGAAGAAGAATACAAACGGGTGGTAGATGATTTATACAAAAAATACATTCCGGCTTACATCGTTATTGTGGGCGGGCCCGATGTGGTGCCATTTCAGGAAATAGATAACCCGGCCGAAGACGAAGATCAAGTTGTGCCCTCCGACCTGCCGTATGCCTGCGACACGCCGTACAGCACCAAAGCTTCGGGTTTTACAGGGCCTACAAGAGTGGTGGGCCGCATACCCGACATCATGGGCCGGCAACAAGACATTTCGTATCTGGAAAAACTTGTAAGAAATGGACTTGGACACAAGCCGTTGAAAGCCGATGCTTACCGCAGCTATTTTGCGGTGACGGCCGAAGTGTGGGAAAAATCAACGCAGTTAAGCCTGCAAAGCATGTTTGGCGAAAGCAAGAAGTTGCTGGATTGTCCCAAAGGCGCGGTGCCAAAAAAATACAAGCCCTACACCAAAAAGCAATTAGAGCCGCTTACGCATTTCTACAACTGTCACGGGGCTAATAACGACTTTTCATTTTACGGGCAGCGGAACAATGATTTTCCTGAAGCCTTGGAATCTTCAAACATTCCGGACAATGTGCAGGCAGGAACTGTGGTAGCCGCCGAGTGTTGCTACGGCGCACAGCTTTTTGATCCGGCCACGTTGGGGCAGGCAGGCGTGGGCATCGCTTTAAATTATTTGGACAATGGCGCCATTACTTTTTTGGGCAGCAGCACCATCGCTTACGGTCCGGCCGATACGCAGGGCCTGGCCGATTTGCTCACGCAATACTTCATTAAGAACATTTTAAAAGGCGCCTCCACGGGCCGTGCTTTTTTGGAAGCCCGCCAACGTTTTTTAACCGAGGCCGGTCCCGACCTTGACCCGGTGGAACTAAAAACCGTTGCGCAGTTTTATTTGTTGGGCGACCCCTCGGTGCAGCCGGCCGAATGCGAAGAAGCGGAAATTCAAAAGGTAACCGTGGGTTCGGCCATTGCCAACTCCCGCAAGAATCTTTTTATGAAAGGCACCTCGCTGGGACAAAGCATCGGCGTCACCAAAAAGCTGCGCAGCGCTGCACCGTTGAAAGGGCGGTCTTTAGTAGCCGGTACGGAAAGCATAGCCGTGGACGAAATTTTAAAGCGAAACAATTTTACAGTTGCCGATAAAAGCAGCGTGTATGCTGTTGAATCGAAAGCGTCAACTATGCGAGGCTTTGCAAAAAGCTTTGGTGTGAAGGACGTGAAGTTTCATACCTACATTCAAAACCCGATGGAGCGGCTAAAGAAGATACGTGTGTTGGTGGTTAAAGAAGCAGCCTCACAAATTATGGGGTGGAAAGTGTATGAAAGCAAGTAATGAATCTCCTTCAAATAAAAACGAAGTAGAACTCACGGGCACGGTGATAGAAAAGCCTTTCGGCACCGGCTCCAAGAGTGAACACAATGCTATCTATCTGCAAACTGATAGCGGTGATTATCAATTGCGACGCTTGGGCGGTAATCCGTTTGCCGATCCTGAATTAAAAAAATGGGTGGGGAAGAAGGTTGTGGCAACGGGGATGGTGAGCGGGGAGTTGGTGGTGGCGAGGGAGATAAGGAAGGTGTAGCAGACTGATTACGTGACGCTTTTGCTATGGGTTGTTGGTGTAATGCAGAATATCTTAGGCTTCGTATCTACAGCAATAGTTAAATAAAAAGCCGCTCTGATTTCGAGCGGCTTTTTATTTAACCGGATTTATCACCTCACCACTAAGACTTGCTGGCGTTCGGTGGTTTTGCCGTCGGAAATATCAACGTAATATGTGCCTACCGGCAACCTGCCGATGTTGAGCGAAGCGGTTTTGACGTTGTTGAATTTCTGGATGATTTTTAAAACACCAAACACATCGTACACACTGACCGTGGCAATGGTCGGATCGGATACATGAATGAAACGCCCTTTGTTGAAAGCCGTACGGCAAGGCGCGGGAACGTTGGGCTGGCCAACTTTAAGCGTGGTGCTGGCCGGGTTGGGCGAAACGCTATAGCGTGCACAACCACCGCCACCGCCACCGGTAGAGCAGTTAATGGATTTAAAGCCAAAGTTGTAAGAGGCATTGCCGCAGGTGTTCGATGCCTGCACGTTAAACACGGCTGTTTGCCCTACGTTCCAAAAATAGAACCTGATGCCATCTGTATAGAGCGGCGACCACGGAACGTTTGTGGGAGTGGAAGTGATTTTTGACCAAGTAATGCCGTTAGTGGCACCGGTGAATTGTGTGTGTACATCCGCGTTTTGCAAGTTGCAGACAGGGTTGAGGCTTAGTGTAGTGCCGTCGTAAAATTGCATGGGGTTGGTGGAACCACTGTATGTGTAATTAGCCTCAAAGAGGGTTGGCTTCCCTACGTGTATCTGTTTGGTGACTGTGTAGTTGCCACCGCAAGCATTGGTGATTTGCGCCGTAAGCGTAACATCGCCATCTGCCAATCGGGTTACGGTAACAGGATTGCAAGTTGTGCAGGAAAGCTGCATTACGCTGGTGTTTGAAACCGTCCAAGTTACGTTTGCTCCACTAGGTAAGCCTGTAATTGAGTATGTGCCACTTGTGCATAAAGGATTGCTCTCATTAATTTCCATACGGCCCACTTGCAGACGATAGTAGAGTTGCCCGTTCGGATTGATATTTTCAATCTTAATTAAGTATTCTTGACCTGCAATGAAATTAAAGGTTAGACGAGAAAATAAATTTGTTGAAGAAATATCATCATTTTGTGTAAGCAGGTTTAAAGCTCCATCATACAACGTAAGCCAAGTATTGGCCTTGGGCCTGCCAAGTATTTCTGACGTTTCAACGGTAAATGAACCGCTACATGTAGGTGTAAACCTTACCCAATCGACATCACAGTAAAGGAACGAACCGTCTCCGTAGTACTGCATGTGAAAATCATGTTCTTGGATTTCATTGAATGCTATGGGCCTCGCAGTTTGTGGGAAGTCGTCCATCTCATAATCGTCATATTCACCTAACTGCGACAACCATTGATCCCGGTTGTTTGAATTATTTCCTCTGTAAAGTGAATGAAGCATAACGGCTATTTGCAGCCTTGACCAAGACACACGGCAGCTTCGGGCTCCGTTATAGTTCATGATGTTTGCGGTACTCGGTATCTGTGAACCGGAAGGGGGAGTAGCATAGAAATCTCCCCAATTGTCTGTTCGGGATGTATAGTTGCCTGATGAATTAAAAGCACAACTTGGGTTACCATTCAATTCAGGATCTGCAGGCGTATCGCTTAATCCATCGCCAGTTGCTTCACACATCTTTGCACCGATTTGTTTTCGGAAACACAGATTAAAAAATGGCCATGTTCTATTTCTGTCAACCGGCTCTTGCCGACATCTTCCTTTGTCATAATACTGATGGGTGTGATCCAGATTAAAATAATGACCGACCTCATGTGCAATTGTGGAGGCCAAACGTCCATCAGTATAAGTCTGGCTTGCCAAAAAAATTCCATCAATTCCAAAAAAACGTGCCCGGATTTCCGATCCATTGAAGCCTTATATCCTGTCCACAATATGAATGTTTATACAGCCTCTCTCCTTGTGCGATTGCAACAGGTCATTAGCTTCCGCATCCGTTCCCACACTTAAGTGACCGTCATCATCAACATAACCAATCGTACAACGCATATAAAAGCCAATAAGCGTATTGTTTTGAACATTATAGAAACGATTAAGGTTGTCAATGTAATTTCTCAAATCTCTAATATCAGGACCGCCCGTGCCATTACTACCCCTATAAACCCAAAACTTTATCGGAATATGAAAACGAACTTGCTGCGGACCAACTATCCTCATGTTGGCACGTGGATAGCCAATGCTGTCCAAGAAGTTTTCCAAGTATTGATTATTGCCGACCCAAGGTAGATTCTCAAATTCAGTGGTATCTCGGTCGGGGTAGTCGCACAATAATGTATCGGTTGACTGGGCTTGAGAAAACAGCAGGCAATGGATGGCCAAAAGGCTGATGAATAGCTTTTTCATAAACAGAGGTTTTGTATTTGAGAGTTAATTTTTAAGCAAAGTGATGTGTGCACTTGCGGTATTGGCAGCGGAATCAAGTAACTGTCCTTTGTTGTAAACTTTGATGGGGTTGAAAACAGAACCGCATTCGGTTTTTAGTACACGGAAGCAAGCTTTTATGGTGTCGGTTTCCGTAGCGTTATACCTTACAAAATAGGTTTTGCAAAATTCACTGTTAAAGGCTGCGGCATCTGTTCGCGCATCATAAATATCTCCAAATGAAAGAGCATATATTCCTTGCAGCGCATTATCAGGTGCTGATCTCAATAACTTAAGAATTATTAAACTCCTTCCGTACTGGTCATAAACTTTCAAGCTGTCTTTGTTATACAAGGGGTTTACTTCGGAATACAAATAACGGCCGGTGGTTTTGTCTTTAAAAACAACGACCACTTCGGAAGAGTTTACATCTAGTGGCTGCTCACATCGGCCTCCGGCAGGTTTAGCACAGCGATTAAAAATAAAAAAGGGGATTGAAATAAGAATGCAGTTAAGAATCTTTTTCACTTTGGTTGGGGTTAAAGGTGATGCTAATTTAGGAAAGCCTTTTTAAAAAAATAAAATTTGAAGATTAATTTTTTGTTTCCAATCGTTCTTATTTCACAAAGGTACAATGGACTTTCTCGCTGTCATTGGTGTGTATGCGGTGGTTTGGTGTGCTGACTCACCAAAGACCGAAACACGAGCCTACCCCCGCTTTTCTTACAGCTCTTTTCTACATTCGGTTGTTGGTGCGGCCACCGCACGACAGCCAAGCGGAACACCAGCAATGCATAATCCATAAATTCAAGTAAGTCATCTGCGCATAAAAAAAGCTCTTGTCAAAAACAAGAGCTGGTATTTTTCAAGGTTAGCAATTAATACTGATTGGCGGAAAAGGAGGTTAGCAAACTCCTCGTTTTGTTTAGCGCCTCTATTTTGTTGGTAGCGCCGGTTTTCTGGTAAATATTTCGCAGGTGTTTCTTCACGGTTTCAGCGCTGATGTTCAGCCGGAGGGCAATCTCCTTGGTAAGTTTGCCCTCGGCTAATAACATCAGTACGTCTGCTTCGCGAGGTGTAATGTGTCCGCTTGCAGGAATGGATGCAGTTGGTTTTGATTGCGACGCGGTAGGCTTTTGCCAGATATAAACTGAAGACATGGTTGCTATGTTGGTGAATCAAAGTTGAGCTGTCCCGCAACCGGAGACAAGGGGAGTTTTCTCCCGAACACCGGGAAAATTCCCGGTATCGTTTATAAAAAGAAAAGCATAACGGGAACCAAGCGTTCGGAATTTTTTCCGTTGTGTTCTTTGTGGTCCTTCGTGTTCTTTGTGGCCTCCTACGCAAGCCCCCAGTCGGACCACAAAGATTCTGTGTTAATCACCAAGTTATTTTGATGATTTATTTTTGTGTTTTAGGCGGCTTTTATGCCAGCCTGGTTAGTGGGGTTGCTTTCATGGCAATCCCCTAATTTTTTTATTGTCTTCTGTTCCTTTTGTTTTTGCAAATACTGTTTGTCATACGCTTTTCCGGTTTTATAAATTGTATAGAGCATTTCCAATAGTTTGCGTTGTATAGCCACTACAGCTTTCATTTTTATACCCTGTTTTGCTACCAGTCTCGCAAAAATTGCCTTAAACCTTTCGTCATGCCTGATGGCTACCAGTGCCGGCAGGTGCATAGCCCGCCTGAGCATACGGTTGCCTTTCTTTGATATTCGTGGTTTGCCTTTTACCGAGGTGCCCGATTGCTTCTCCTTCACATCCAATCCTGCATAGCTTGTCAGCTGCTTTTTGTTGCGTATCAGCTCAAAGCCATTTGTTTCACCTAGTACACTCACTGCTGTTAGCAGTCCAATGCCCGGCAACGAACAGAGTAAGAGTACCACCTGTTGCATCTCTTTATCAGTCACCATCAAGGCGCCTATCTCCTGCATGATCTCTTTTTCCTGCTTCTTCAACAGTTCGATGCGTTTCCTTATCCGCTCAATACTTTTTTTGTTAGGCTCCGCTTCGGCTGATTCAGCGTGCAGTTGGTTCTTGAGTACAGTTCGTTCATCAATCAGCTGGCTTCGCTCCCTGGTTAGCTGCCGTAGCTTTTTAAACAAAGGTTTTGGCCGGTGCCAGCAGTCAAGCTTTCGTTGCAGGCCAAAGAGGGCAATCGTTTGTGATGATGTTTTGTCGGTAATGGTCTTTGTTTCCAGGGTACGGTGGTAGTTGCTTATTTTATTGGGCAGCACAATGCTTACTTCCAATCCCTGCTCGTCCAAATAATAAGCAAATGACTCGTGATAAACTCCCGTGGCTTCCATTACATAATAAACAGGCATCTCTTTATCCGTTAACTTGTTTACCCACTCTACCAAGGCCGTAAACCCTTTTTGGTTGTTAGGAAAAATGCCTGACCCATACAATTCGGGTGATAGGTCATAACCAATCCTTCCCAGTTGTATCACCAATTCGTTTTGGGCAACGTCTATGCCCGCTACCTGCTTTAAAATCTTGTTCATGCCCTTTTTTTTGATTTGTTGAAAAATCAAAAAGTGATAACTCTCTCTTCGCTTTGTCTCCTGATTGGATATACTGGATAGAAAGCATTGCTCTATTCCTTACATTCTGTTCAAGCTCTGGGAGAGATAAAAAGATGAGGCTCTTTCTTTGTGACAACATACTATAAAAGTTGTTTGAACACAAGGTGCTCTCACCCCTTTTCACTTTTGATCATCAAACCTATTGGTATTTTATTGCAGCAATCTCAAAGAACTACTTTTGCTCAAGAACAAACATAGGAGAACACTACGGTTTCTCGCAGATACAAAGTTTTTGTCAGCTTGTTAAACCTCTGAAAAACTGTCGGCCCGTTATAAAACATTCCACCAAAACGCACGTCGTCCCGCTTTACCTTCAACCCTTGTGATAACCGTCCTGCAAATTGGTTTTGTGCTGGCGCTCATTGTGCTGATCATTCTGCTTGTCTTTCGCACAAGAGGCACAACGGCTTTTGCATTGCCCGAACATTACCTTGATTTGCTGAACGATTACGTGCCTTTTTATGCCACTCTTGATGAAGACGGAAGGAAAAGGTTTGAGGATAAGTTTCAGAAATTTTTATCAGCGGTAAAAATAACCGGCGCCAATGCTGAAGCCGAAGATTTGGACAAGGTGTTGATCGGCGCGGCCGCTGTAATTCCTGTTTATTTCATCCCCGATTGGGAGTACATAAACCTTCGCGAAGTGTTGCTCTATCCCGGTAATTTCAACACCGACTTTGACCAACAAGGCAATCAGCGAATGGTCTCCGGCATGGTAGGTTCGGGTGGTTTGGAGAACGTGATGATTCTTTCCAAATGGGAACTGCGGCAAGGCTTTATCAATGCTGCAAAGGCTCGCAATACCGCCATCCATGAATTTGTTCACCTGATAGATAAGATGGACGGCACGCTTGACGGCGTGCCCGAACTTTTGTTGGAACGTAAATACGTTCACCGCTGGAAAACTTTGTTGGAACAAACAGCGCAGGACATCCGCAACGGCCGTTCCGATATTGATGCTTACGGCGCCACCAGTCCGGTGGAATGTTTTGCAGTGATGGCTGAATATTTCTTTATGCAGCCGGAAGGTTTTGCCGCGGCACACCCCGAATTGATTGAGATGATGAAGCGGATTTTTGTGCGGAGATAGTTTGCTTTATCACCCGGTTAAAATCTACTGCATTTTTGCACCATAAATAAGTAAAAATGGTTTGCGCATTCACCCCCTTTAATTGCCGCAAGCAGCAACGGTAAATAACAACAGTTCCCGCATCTTTGCCTTCTCACAAAATCAATCATCAAAATCAACCATCATGGCCAGCGTATCTATCTACCTCAACTTTCAGGGCAATACCAAAGAAGCTTTTGAATTTTACAAATCGGTTTTCGGCACCGAATATTCTTCGCCCATCATGTACATGCGGGACGTGCCGGCCGGTCCGGGTATGCCATCGCTTCCCGAAAACGAGCAAGGAGCTGTTATGCACGTGGCCTTGCCTATCTTGGGCGGCACGCAAATCATGGGCACCGACATGCTGGAAAGCATGGGACATCACGTCAAAATCGGTAACAACACTACCATCAACCTTGAACCCGACAGCCGCGAAGAAACCGACCGGCTTTACAGTTTATTATCGGAAGGTTCCACCCAAAACATGCCAATGCAAGATCAGTTTTGGGGTGCTTACTGGGGCGTGTGTCTGGATAAATTCGGCATCCGCTGGATGTTTAATTACACGGAGAAGAAGTAAGAAACAACTTGCGGTATGCAAGTGTTTATTGGCCTTTGCGGCAAAGCAGTAGAAACAACAATTTGTTTCTACTTTTTTTTAGCAAACGGTGCCGCTGAACACGTGTTCTCTTTTCAGTAACGTCATTGTTGAAGCCGCAAATAATTTTTACCGGCTTATCAATCCACGCAAACCTTTCTTACATTGGCCTTTTCAAAGTTTGCCTTGTGAACCTTACCGAAGACCAGATACTTACCCTCGCCCCCGACGAAGCCTCCAAAAAAGCCGGAAGAGACCTGGCAAATCCTGCAAAATGGGTGACCAAAGGCGCTACCGAAACTGCCGTGTGGGGCGAATGTCAGGGCAGCGGCAGCAAGCCTTATCAGGCCGGCATTGACCTCGCTAATCTTGCCTTTAAATGTTCTTGCCCCAGCCGCAAATTTCCCTGCAAACACGGCATTGCCTTGGGCCTTTTGTACGCAAGAGGAAGCAACAGTTTTACCACCACCGCTGCACCGCCGTGGATAACCGACTGGTTAAGCAAGCGAACACAAAAAGCCGAAGCCAAAGAAGAGAAAAAGGACAAACCGGTTGACGAAACCGCGCAAGCCAAACGTCAGCAGGCCCGCGAAGAAAAAGTAGTCGGCGGAATTGAAGAACTTCTGCTTTGGATAAAAGATATTGTTCGCGCAGGCATCATCAATCTGCCCGATAAACCGCAGTCGTTTTGGGAAGGCATGATCAGGCGAATGATAGATGCGCAAGCACCCGGTTTGGCGAACATGATAAAAACGTTAGGCGCTACGCCGTTTTACAAAGAAGGATGGCAAAGTGGTTTTCTTGATGCCCTTTTGAACATTTATCTCGTTGCCAAAAGTTATGGAAGCAAAGAAGGTGTGCCGCATCTTCTGCACGACATCCGAAGTTGGATCGGTTTCACCGTAAACGGAGACGAATTGAAAGCGCAAAGCGGTGTTTTGGATACCTGGCTTGTTACCGGCAAACAGGTTTCGGAAGAAGATGAGGTGACTGTTGAACGAACTTGGTTGTACGGCCTTCAAGGCTGCCAGCACGCAATGGTTTTGCAATTCATCGTTCGCGGGCAAGGCGCTACCGTGTTGCTAAGTCCCGGCATATACATCGAAGCCGAAATCATTTTTTATCCTTCCGTTGCACCATTGCGTGCCATCATTAAACGGCAGTTAACGGTGGCCGCAAAAACACCTTCCGGCCTTTATACATCCTGGCTCGATGTGGCGCAAGCCGAAACCAACCTTTGTGCTTCTTTTCCTGTTCGAGTTGAAAGGCCACATGCGGTGTCGGACATTACGCCAATAAAGGAAAACGGTGTGTGGTGGTTGAAAGATGCACAGCACTACGCAGTGCGTTTGAAAGAAGGTTACAACTCCTTATGGAATCTATTGGCGATAAGCGGCGGCGCACCGTTGAAGATGATTGTGATCGGCAAAGAAGGTATTTATGAACCGTTCGGTGTTTGGTCGGCGCAAACCTATAAACCACTCTGATGGAAAGCTGGAACAGCGTTATCAATGCCGCTTTGCTGGGCACCGAAAAGAAGACCCTTCGCAAAGAAGATGTGGAGGCAGCACTGGCCGACAGCGTTGATGCCATCACACAAAAAGCAACGGGTGGCGAAGAAACGTTTTTGCAAACGGCAGCACTCGTTTACAATTACCGGCAATGCGGATTTGCGCCGGTGAAGAAAGAGGGCCTTTCGTTGCCGGTGGCCGAAGCGGAAGAAAAAGGGCATGCTTCCGCATCGGCACATGCTCTTTTAAGAGAGATAATGGATGCAGGCAGCTCGTCGCTTTTGCAGCTTTGGCTGGAGCAATGTGCGGCCAGCGACAAATTGGTTCAACCCGATTTTCTTCCGCTTCTTTTGACAACGGCGGTAAAACAAAAAGGTTTGCAGACGTTGGTAAAAACCGTTGGCGGCAAACGCGGCAAATGGCTCACGCAATTTAACGAAGAATGGACTTGGGCTGAAGTGGCAAACGATGAAGAGCTTTGGCAAACAGGGTCGTTGACCCAGCGAAAAGCGGTGCTTGCGCAAATGCGAAAGACCAGTGCCGCCGCAGCCCGTGAGGCTTTGCGGCAAACATGGCCGCAGGAGAATGCAGCAGCCAAAGAAGCTTTGCTGGAAGAGATGTTAGTAAATGCCGGTGATGAAGACGTAGCCTGGCTGGAAAGTTTATTAAACGAAAAAAGCGCAAAGGTGAAAGAAGCGGCGTTGCAGGTATTAAAAACCATCCCTTCTTCAACCATTGTGCAAAGTTATTGGACCCTTTTAAAACAGTCAATCAGGTTGACGACTTCAAAAGGTATTCTCGGCATCGGCAGCAAAACATCACTCGACATAAAACTTGCCACCGTTGACGCTTCTCTCTTTAAAACCGGCATTAGTCAATTACCCAGTCAGGCAAATATTTCGGATGAGGAGTTTATAATTTATCAATTGATGGGTAGCGTGCCGCCGCATTTTTGGGAAGCACACTTCAACATGAGCAATAAAGAAATAATAGAGATGTTTCTAAAAAATGAAAAGCATCGTTCCTGCGTTGGTGCTTTAGGCTTGGCTGCATCACGGTTCAAGAACTTGAATTGGCTGCGTACTGTGATTGACCTTGATGACAAAAGAATATATTTAGATGCGTTTGGCCTATTACCGCAGTGGGAAGCTGAAAATTATGCGCTGAAGTTTCTTTCTTTAGATAAAGACGCCGGTAGTATCCTTCACATCATTTATAGGTTCTCGGATGAATGGAGTCTGCCTTTTGCCAAAGCCGTATTGCGGTTCACCGCCAAAAGCCCATACCAATACAATACGGCGTTTTACAAAAACCTCGTTCATATTTTGCCCGTGCCCATCGTGGCCGAACTGGAAAAGTTCACACCAAAGGAAGAACACCTTCGGCACATGTGGAGTAACCTAAGTGAACACATCGCAAAGCTCTTGACGCTAAAACTTCAAACACTAAAAGCCTTTACTGAATGACAGAATTTGCCTTACATTTTTTAAGAAAGAACATTTATTACACTTGTAAAAGCCACCTTATTACCTTAGTAGAAAACGCAGTTGAAAGGAAACCCAACCTTATTACCTTATTGTTCACACGGCTTGTTGCAATAAGGTAATAAGGTTGGGTTTCATCGGTTGTTGGGGCTACTAAGGTCATAAGGTTTGATACGTTGATAGCCTCAACCACGAATGACAAATGAACAAGAAATTAAAGCCACAAGCAGTGAATTAATATACAAAAGAACGCAAAGGCTAACAGGCATCCGTCAATCAGAAATCAGAAATTATAAATTAGAAACTCCTTTATGACTATCCTTCGCGAACACGCCGAACAACTGTACGCACATGAGTTAGACGAATTGCAAAAAAGCGACAGCGGTAAGCGGCCACACAACTGGAAGATGACGCCGCAAGCCGTCGTCACTTATCTCATTGGCGGCAAGCTGAAAAACGGTTTTGAAGTTTCGCCAAAATACATCGGCAACCGGCGGCTGATGGAGATAGCCGTAGCCACATTAACCACCGACAGAGCCCTGTTGCTTTACGGTTTGCCAGGCACTGCAAAAAGCTGGGTCAGTGAACATCTTGCCGCCGCCGTCTCCGGCGATTCAACCCTCATCATTCAAGGCACGGCCGGCACCAGTGAAGAATCCGTTCGCTACGGTTGGAACTATGCACGCTTGTTAGCCGAAGGCCCCAGCGAAAGGGCTTTAGTCGAAACACCCGTGATGCGTGCCATGAAAGACGGCAAGGTGGTGCGCATTGAAGAACTTACCCGCATTGGCGCCGATGTGCAAGACACACTCATCACCATCTTGTCCGAAAAAACATTGCCCGTACCCGAACTGAACACCGAAGTGCAAGCCACCAAAGGCTTCAACATAATTGCCACGGCTAACAACCGCGACAAAGGCGTGAACGAATTATCAAGCGCCTTGAAGCGCCGCTTCAACACGGTCATTCTTCCCGTGCCCAATTCAATGGAAGAAGAAATTGAGATTGTGCGGCGGCGTGTAGAAAGCTTTGAAAAGATCATGGAGCTGCCCGCTGAAAAGCCTGCCCTGCAAGAGATTCGCCGCATCGTCACCATCTTTCGCGAACTGCGCGGCGGCGCCACACTTGACGGCAAATCAAAGCTAAAAGTGCCTTCAGGAACCTTAAGTACCGCCGAAGCCATCTCTGTTGTCAACAGCGGCCTTGCTATGGCCGGCTACTTCGGCGATGGTCGCTTAACCTCCGCTGATCTCGCCGCCGGCATCATCGGCGCTGTCATAAAAGATCCAGTGCAGGACAAGGTGGTGTGGCAGGAGTACTTGGAAACCGTGGTGAAGACAAGAGATGATTGGAAGGACATTTATCGGGCTTGCCGGGACTTGGCGTAGTCCCCCTGTTCTCCGCCGGTTGGCGGAGAGACTTAGGCCGAAAAAACTTTACATGATTCCGTCATTGTTTTACTATACTATTTTTTATGAACCAGAGGGTTGTCAGTCTATTAAACTTTCGTTGCGTCGCACTCTTTTACGCCTTGTAATTCTATTCAACAAACAACAATAAACCCTTCTTCTTTTGGAGAAACAGAATACAGAAAAGTCTGATGAATCTAAGTTCCCCCATCAGGGGGACAGGGGGACTACGCCGCAACAATCCAAGCCTAATCACCAGCCGTTGAAGAGCAACGGCGTTCACATCCTCGGCATCCGCCACCACGGCCCCGGCTCCGCACGGGCCGTTCGTGCTTACTTGGAGGAACTAAAGCCCGATATTGTTTTGGTGGAAGGCCCACCCGAAGCAGATGCCATTCTTCAATGGGCAACGCATGAAGAACTGAAGCCACCCGTTGCCATTCTTTGCTATGCCACCGACAATCCAAAGCAATCCGTCTTCTATCCCTTTGCCGAATTTTCACCCGAATGGCAGGCTATTCTTTACGCAAAGAAGAACAATATCCCCGTTCGTTTTTTTGATCTGCCCATCGCTTATCAGTTTTCGTTGGAAAAGGAAGAGGTTAAAGAAGAGAAAGAAGACTTGGTTGAAACAACAGCAATAAGTGAAGAAGCAGAACCTGTCGAAGCCATAAAGATTGATCCCATAACTTACCTCGCCGAAGCCGCTGGCTATGATGATGGAGAAAAGTGGTGGGAGCAAATGTTTGAATACCGCCATGATTGCGAAGACGTGTTCCAAGCCGTAACAGAAGCGGTGCAATCCTTGCGTGAACATTTGCCGCAAAAGGAAGACAAGCGCGAAGCTCTTCGCGAAGCACACATGCGCAAAATGATACGGCAGGCGCAAAAAGAAATGTACACCACCATCGCCGTTGTTTGCGGCGCCTGGCATGCACCGGCACTCGTTAACATGCCCAAACAAAAAGAAGACGATGCGCTACTCAAAGGCTTGCCCAAAACAAAAGTGGAATGCACCTGGATACCGTGGACGTATAACCGGTTAAGTTATTTTAGCGGCTACGGCGCAGGCATCGCTTCGCCGGGTTGGTATAGCCACATCTGGTATCATCCGAAAGATGATGGCACACGGTGGATGAGCAAAGTAGCACACTTGTTTCGGGCGAACGGCATGGACACATCAGTAGCGCATGTAATAGAAGCCATACGATTGGCCGAAAGCCTGGCTTCGCTGCGTGGCTTTAGCAAAGCCGGTTTAGAAGAGTTAAATGAAGCCACATTGAGTGTATTGTGCAACGGCGAAGGCATCTTGCTGCAGTTGATACACGACGAGTTGATCGTGAGCCACACCATTGGCGATGTGCCTTCCGATATTCCAAAGCCGCCACTGCAAACAGACATTGAAAAAACGCAAAAAACTTTGCGGCTTCCGGCCACGGCCGATTATAAAGACTACACCCTTGACCTGCGCAAAGAAGGCGACCTGGCCCGTAGTGTTTTTCTGCACCGTTTAAACCTTTTAGAGATTCAGTGGGGCACCCAATCGCAAACGGCGGGCAAGGGAACATTTAAAGAACAGTGGCGCTTGCAATGGCAGCCGGAGCTTTCCATCAACATCATCGAAAAAGGGTCTTGGGGGGCTACGGTTGAAGAAGCGGCAACAAAGTTTGTTGTACACAAAGCCGTGGAAACAACCTCCTTGTCCGACGTGGCGCAAGCCATACAAGCCACACTACCCTCGGAACTGCACAGCGCAGTTGAAGTCCTTATTCAGAGATTGAATAATCTTGCCGCCGCCAGCGGCGATGTTTTGCAGTTGGCCGAAGCCGTGCCGTCGTTGGTGAACGTAAGCCGCTACGGCAACGTTCGCAAAACCGACAGCGATCTGGTGTTGCAGATTGTGGGTAGCCTGATGGCTCGTGTTTGCATCGGTTTGCCCAACGCGGTAAGCGGCCTTGCCAATGATGCTGCGCAGGCGATTGTTGAAACCGTCACGAAGTTGAATGATGCCGTTGCTTTGTTGCAAGACAAGAACATTGCTACACAATGGCAACAAACTTTACACACCGTTTCATCAGGCGCAACATCATCGCCTGTCATCAGCGGTTATGCTACACGGCTGCTAACAGACTATAAATTGTTGGAAGGCGAAGCCTTAATAAAAGCCTTTCACTTTCGGATGTCAACGGCCAATGCACCTGCCGATAGCGCCGCATGGTTGGAAGGTTTTTTAAAAGGCAGCGGCACCTTGCTTTTGGTGGACAATAACCTGTGGTCGCTGGTAGCCGAATGGGTTTCGGGTTTGGAAGCCGAAACCTTTACGCAGGTGTTGCCGCTCTTGCGCAGAACCTTCGCGGCGTTCACGCCACCGGAACGAAAGAAGCTTGGCGAAAAAGTAAAATCAGGCGGTGCGGTTACCGGTATTAAAGCGGTACATCAAACAGATGTTGATGAAGAAAGAGCGAAGCAAGGTATTCCGGTGGTGATGCAATTGCTTGGGCTGTAATGAAATTTTTCGGAACAAACTTGCACTGCAAAACGGGTTTTTCATTGCCCGCCATTTATGGTGGGGATAAGAATGGCGAGTTATACAGGCTTTTGCCCAAACGGCTTGGGCTAAAGCCCGGTAAAAATTAATACTGCAACCTCGCTCTTCAGCGCTATCGTGTGGACACAATTTGCAAATGACTTACGGCTCATTACTACCGTCAGGTTTTTCGCCAGCCCCAAAGGGGCGGTATACCACAGCCCAGGGTGAAGCCTTGGGTAAAGAAAAGGTTTTTGTACCCAAAGCCCTGAAAGGGCGAAACAAAAAAGGGTTGTGAACGGCAACTCTTTTTGTGTGCCGGCGTAGGTATTGCGCCCTTACAGGGCTTGCATTCATCACTAAATTCGCAAACCCAGGGCTTCACCCTGGGCTGCGGTCTGTCGCCCCTTTGGGGCTATGGCTTCGCGTTGATATATGCGAGGCCAGTCCCCTCAAGCGAAAGAATTGTGTCTATACGATAGCGCTGAAAAGCGGGGCAATAAAACAATAAACAAGTATTGAGAAATGAATGAGCAGGAACAACTAAAACGATG
Source organism: Flavisolibacter sp. (assembly GCA_965247695.1). Lineage (GTDB taxonomy): Bacteria > Bacteroidota > Bacteroidia > Chitinophagales > Chitinophagaceae > Flavisolibacter. The sequence continues at coordinate 5,471,499 of OZ252037.1, read as the reverse complement.
GCGTTTGATTCTCGGCGGTGCCTCTGCCGAAGGCACCGGCTTTGCCTTGTCCGGCCAGGAACTGCAGATGGACAAAACACTCGAAGCCTTGTATGACAACGAACGCACGGGCGGCCTCGGCGCTTCATCGCCAAACGTGTCAAGATGGTTGGGCGATATACGAACCTTCTTTCCATCAAGCGTGGTGCAGGTGATGCAACAAGATGCACTCAAGCGATTGAATCTAACGCAAATGTTATTTGAAAAGGAAATGCTGGAGAATGTGGAAGCCGATGTGCATCTCGTAGCCACCTTGATGACGCTAAGCAAAGTTATTCCCGACAAAACAAAAGACACCGCGCGGCAAGTGGTGCGCAAAGTAGTGAATGAACTCTTGCGCAAGCTTTCGCAACCTACACAACAAGCTATTGTCGGCAGCTTGAACCGGAGTGCCAGAATCCGCAGGCCACGCCACAATGAAATCAACTGGCACGCCACCATTCAAAAAAATCTAAAGCACTATCAGCCTGATTACAAAACCATCATTCCCGAAACAAGAATCGGTTACGGAAGAAAGCGGAATGCGTTGAAAGACGTGGTGCTTTGTCTCGATCAAAGCGGCTCCATGGGAACCTCGGTGGTATATTCCGGCATCTTTGGTTCGGTGATGGCTTCCATCCCCGCCATTAAAACAAAGATGGTGGTGTTTGACACCGCCGTTGCCGATTTAACCGAAGAACTGGACGATCCCGTGGACTTGTTGTTCGGTGTGCAATTAGGCGGCGGTACCGACATTCATGCGGCGCTTACCTACTGCCAGCAAATCATCACAAAGCCACTGGACACGGTGCTGGTTTTAATCACCGATTTGTACGAAGGCGGCAGTGTGAGTGGCATGAGAACAAAAGCGACCGAATTGGTTTCAGCGGGAGTTCAGGTTGTTGTTTTGTTAGCCTTGAATGATGACGGCGCACCGGCTTACGATCACGGCAACGCTCAATTTTTTTCAGGCCTCGGCATACCTGTTTTTGCTTGCACGCCGGATAAGTTTCCCGACCTGATGGCGGCGGCCTTGAGCAAGCAGGATATAAGCTTGTGGGCAGCTAAAGAAGAGTTGGTGTTGAAGAAGTAATCAGTAGAAGTCCTCTCACAAAAGCCGTTTGCGAATGGTGAACAGTGAGTGGCGAATCCTCTATTCATCAACGGCCATTCAGCATTTACAAAGACGAATAGCCACGTATGAAACCACTTATAAACACAGCCAGACAAAATTATTTCCTGCCGCGGCTGTTTGAAATTATAATCCCTTTCCTAATTTGTTGCCTCTTACCTTTTGAACAACGTTGTACCCGGTGAACTGTATTCGTAATTCTTCTCTCACCAAAAACAACTTGTTATGATCACCGACCAACAATTTGCCGCCAGTGCTGCCGCGCTGAACGTAGAACCGGCTGCCATCAAAGCCGTAGCCGAAGTGGAAAGCCGCGGCGATGGATTTTTGCCCGACGGCAAACCCAAAATTTTATTTGAGCCGCACATCTTTTGGAAAGAACTCCGCGCCAAAGGCCTTAACCCCGAATCGTTTGTCAAGGGCAACGAAGACATTCTTTATCCCAAGTGGAAGGCCGGCGCCTACGGGCCAATCAGCAAGCAACATGATCGCCTTTCGCGTGCCGTGAACATTAACCGCGATGCCGCCCTGCGTTCTGCAAGCTGGGGACGTTTTCAAATCATGGGTTTTAACTGGAAGGCCTGCGGCTGCGCTTCGCTTGATGAATTCGTGGCCGCCATGTCGGCCAGCGACGATGACCATCTCCGGCTGTTTACCGCTTACATCAAAAGCACGTTTTTAGACGATGAACTGCGCGGCCGCGACTGGGCCGGTTTTGCCTTGGCATACAACGGGCCGATGTTTCGGAAGAACAATTACGATACGAAGCTGAAGGAAGCCTACAATCATTTTAAGGCGCAACCGGTGGCACAATAAACACAAAACCATTCCTTCCTCTTGTAGAAATGGAATGATGGCACTGTGCCCGTTTTCATGGCCGCTGCTGTTTAACTTATCGTTTAACGCTCCACTAAAACTTATTTTATGCCAGACACTTCAACCACTCCCGTCATCCCCGTAGAAAAGCTCGGTAAAGCCTATCAATGGCTGGCCGCAGAACCCGGACCGAAAATGCTTCTTGAAGCACTTAGCCACGTCGGTACACTCGAATGCAAAGGCGCGGATAATAATCCCGACATTACCGCATGGGCAAAAGAAATTGGCGGTAGTGTGGCCGATGTTTACAAAGCCGATGAAATTCCCTGGTGCGGTTTGTTCATCGGCATCTGCGCCAGGCGTGCCGGTTATGCCTTGCCCAAAGACCCGCTTTGGGCGCTCAATTGGAGCACCTTTGGCAACGGCCAGCAAACGGCTATGCTGGGCGATGTGCTCACCTTTATCCGCAAGACGAACACGGGCGCCAAGGCCGGCCATGTAGCCATGTATGTGGGCGAAGACGAAGCGGCTTATCACGTCATCGGCGGCAATCAAAGCGATTGTGTGTGCATCACCCGCATTGCCAAAGCCCGGTTGTACGCCATTAGAAGGCCGGCCTTTAAAGTAGCGCAACCGGCCAATGTGCGGCGTGTGTTTTTAAGCGTTACGGGCAAGCTGTCGGATAACGAAGTATAGGAATAAAATGTGAAGCCTCTACGGCAACACATTTTAAAAGAATGCGGTAAATAGTCAACCCGGTTGACAAACTGCCTGTCCGTTTATATCAAAACCGACCATGCAGTTGCAAACGGGTAATGATCAGAGGCTGCCTGTTTTGTAACTGCTTTTTTATTTTTTTGCCGCGCTTTTATTTCTGTTGGTCTTCTGCGTCTGTTTACAGCGGCCTGCGTTTCTACATGCTTCGTTTTTGTTATTTTCCCGGAACGAAAACGATGTTTATGCGCTGCTCTCTTTTGAAGACCTTATTCACAAAATACATTCCTGGCTTTTTCTTTCTTATTGCCCAATCAAAGCTGTCAACGGCGCAAGGACAAACTACCAGTAATGCCGGATCATCCAAAAAAATGGTATTCATTGACAAAGTGCAGCAGGCCGCTGAAAGCGGCAACGCCGACGCAATGGTTTTGCTTGCCGCCCTATATGTAAAAGGCGAAGGCGTAAACAAAGACACCGCCAAAGCCGTCAAGTGGTTGCAAGAATCGGCCAAAGCCGGCAATACAAAAGCGTTGAGAGGTTTGGCTGTACTCTCTCATGCAACGGAAATCACAACACAAGATTCAGTGCAAACCTTTGCGTGGATGTTGGCCGTGGGTTCCGACTATATGCGCGGCATACGGGTAGCAAAAGATACCGTGGCGGGTTTGAAATGGATAACGAAGGCGGCCGAAAAAGGCAACGACAAAGCGATGCAGGTGCTGGCCGTGATGTATGATAACGGGAAAGGCGTTAACAAAGATTCTGCGCAGGCACTCAAGTGGTACGCCGAAGGCGCAGAGGCAGGCAATGCATCGGCGCAAAATAGTTTAGGTCTTAAATACTTTAAAGGGCGATGGGTGAAGCGGGATTATGCCACGGCGGTAAAGTGGTTTGGCAAAGCCGCAGCGGCAGGCGATCCGTATGCGTACTGCAATTTGGGAACTGCTTATGAAATGGGCCGCGGCGTAAAACAGGATTATGGAGCCGCTTTTAAATACTATTTAAAAGCGGCTGAAAAACGTTCCAGCACGGCTAACTATCGCATCGCTCTTTTATACGAAGGCGGCAAAGGTGTGGAGCAAGACTTTGACGAAGCCATGATCTGGTACAACAAGATCGTTGGCAAAGGCGATACCTACATCATGTACCACATCGGCAAACTTTACGAAGAAGGCAAGGGCGTAACACCCGACAAGATAGAAGCCGTCAAGTGGTACCGGCAATCCGCCGATGGCGATAACGGCTTTGGCATGTACGGCATCGGCCATTTACACGAGGCCGCAAATGAACAAGCCCTTGCGCAAGACTGGTACACGAAAAGCATGGCCTGGTTTCAAAGTGAGATAAAAAGATCGTTGGACAATACCGAAGCCATGCGCGGCCTCGCTTACATGTATGAAACCGGGAAAGGCGTTGCTAAAGATCTTCAAAAAGCGTTGCAGTATTACAAGCAAGCGGCCGATTGGGGCGATGAAGACGCGAAGGCAAAAGTGAAGGAATTGGAGAAGTGATTGGCAAATAAAAAGCGCTTCGGGCGGAAGCGCTTTTTGTATTGAATTTAAACTAAAACCGGTTACTCAATCTTCATGTTGAATCTTCTTGCTTGTGTTTTTATCAGCTTTTCCGTTTCTGATTCCAGTGTTTGTTGTTGATTCAATGTTGCTCTTTTCCTACGCTCTGCGGCTATGTAATTTTCGCGTTGCACGGAAACGTTAGTGATCTCTGTTTGGATAGCATTTCGTTCGGCACTTTTTTTCTTCACGTATTCTTTTAGCTGCGGCGTAGATAATTTTTTGAGTGAGTCAGGTAATGATTCTTTATCAAATTTGTCCGAGATTCCGTCGCCGTTTGCGGTGGCATCTACCAAGTCCCAGGCAGCATTTGTGTACAACGTTTTGTTGCCCTTAACCGCAATTCGTTTCAGCATTGCCTTTGGTTTCGCTGCACTGTAGTTGAGTTGGTCGGCAGTAACTTGAGCCGAAGCGCCAACAAGACCCTGGCTTCCGTAGGCTACATAGGTTCCATTCAATTTTGTATTCAACACCATTAGCGAGCTGTCATAAGGCGTTGGAATTTCTTCTTCTTTTGCATCCTGATTAATGTTCGTGTACTCACCACCGCCGCATTCGCCGCCAAGGTTCCAGTGTTCTATCAAGCCTTGCTTGTACTCGCCGCAATAAATGGTGTTCACCAAAATGCCTTTGCGTTTGGCGGCGGTGCAGGCTTCGGTATAATACACAGTGCCTTGCAAAAAGTTTTCGTTGCCTGCAATAAAAATTACTTTGTAGCTGGCGGCTGCCGTGTCCCAGGCCAGTTCGTTAGCTGCGTTCAGGATGGTTTGTCCGCAGTACTCATCCCCGCCGTTTGTGGTGAGGCTAAACAAAATTTTCGACAAGCTATCAAGGTCGGTAGTGAAAGCACTCAAACGCTTTATATAACCGTTGGCGCCGCCAAAGCGCGGACTGCCGTAGGCATACAACGCCAGTTCTATCCGCGGCGTAGCGCCGTTGCACTTGGCCTTGCCCATCACACTCACCATGTTCCAGAGTTGCGACTTGGCTTGTTCAATCAGGCCGTCCATGCTGTTGCTGACATCGAGCAATATGGCGGCTTGAATTTTTGGCGATGCGTTTTGTGTTGTCCGTGTTGCGCTCTTAATTGGTTGTGTAGGTTTTTCACTTGTAGCCGCAGCCAACGAAAGCAGGAAAGTGGCAACGGCGGTTTTTAAAATGATCGTCATAAAAGCAGGTTTGCGGTTTGGATGCGCGGAGGTTGTCGTTTACATAAACTGTTTTTAGTTCTTGTTTATTGCATTACAGAGGTTTCGTAGGGACATGCCCGTGGCATGTCCGGTGAAATGCGCCAGCGGCGCATCCAAGTACTTCGCGATAAACGAAGCCAAATGATAAGAAAGAGTTCCTGGTTTGTTTATTTTCTGCTTGTGGCCATTTCATTTGAATTTGCCTGCTGCAAATATTACCGGACATGCCACGGGCATGTCCCTACAATCGCCCTTATATGATGATCCTATTCGAATGCTATTGTTTGGGTTGTGTTCTATGGTTGAATGGCTGCGGGATGGAAACGGAAAGCCCGGTGAGGGTTTTGTGCATTGGCCTTGCGCCGGACTTGTAGTGGACAGCCCGAACCGCTGTTGATAAATCTATTGCCGCTGACCGCCCAAAAAAAACAGATGACAAGCCATTCTGTACTCGTAATGGGAAACCAACCGGCTTCTGTTAACCGGTAACTGGCAACTGGTATCTGGCAACCGGCAACACAACTCTTCTTACTTTTATTGCCTTAAACAAACCCTTATGCACACCGCCTGGAGCGACTATCAAAAACAAAACGAGCAACGATTTTTAGACGAGATGCTGGAGCTTTTGCGCATTCCTTCCATCAGCGCTAAAAGCGAACACAAAGACGACTTGCGCAAATGCGCGAACTTAGTGAAACAGCGTTTATTGGACAGCGGTTGCGATAAAGCCGACGTGATGGAAACCGCAGGCCATCCCGTGGTGTATGGCGAGAAAATAATTGATGCGTCAAAGCCTACAGTGTTGGTGTATGGCCATTACGATGTGCAGCCTGCCGATCCGCTGGAACTCTGGCACAGCGGGCCTTTTGAGCCGGTGATAAAAGAAGGAAAAGTATATGCCCGCGGCAGCGCCGACGACAAAGGCCAGTTTTATATGCACGTAAAAGCGCTGGAAACAATGGTGAAAACCGGCGGTGCCGATACCAACATTAAGTTCTTAATTGAGGGCGAAGAAGAAGTGGGTTCGCCCAATCTTGGCGCCTTTGTTCGTGAACACAAAGACATGCTGAAGGCCGATGTAATTTTAATCAGCGATAGCTCAATGATCTCGATGGAAAATCCATCGCTGGATATTGGCGTTCGCGGCCTGTCGTACATACAAGTGGAAGTAACCGGCGCTAACCGCGATCTGCACAGCGGTACTTATGGTGGGGCGGTGGCTAATCCCATCACTATCCTTTGTCAAATGATTGCCGGCTTGCACGATGAAAATAATCACGTAACCATCCCCGGTTTTTATGACGATGTGGTGGTGGCAACACCAGAAGAACGCGAACTGATGGCCCGTGCGCCGTTTGATGAAAAAGAATACAAAGAAGAACTGGGGATAAAGGAATTGTGGGGCGAAAAAGGATATACCACAAATGAACGCACCGGCATCCGGCCAACGGTGGAACTCAACGGCATCTGGGGCGGTTATACCGGCGAAGGCGCCAAGACGGTATTGCCATCAAAGGCTTACGCAAAGGTGTCTGCACGGTTGGTGCCCAATCAAGGTTCGGATAAAATCACAAAGCTGTTGATTGGCTACTTTGAGAAAGCGGCACCCGAAGGCGTAACGGTAAAAGCCGAATTGCATCACGGCGGCGAACCTTACATGACGCCCATTGACAGCAAGGGTTATCGTGCCGCGGCCAAGGCCATTCAAACCACGTTTGGCAAAGAACCGATTCCTGTTCGCGGCGGTGGTTCTATTCCTATCTGTTCGATTCTGGAAAAAGAATTGGGCACAAAAATCATCTTCATGGGTTTTGGGTTGGATAACGATAACCTGCATTCGCCCAACGAAAAATACAACTTGGAGAACTACTACAAGGGCATTGAAACCATTCCTTATTTCCACAAGTTTTTTGCGGTGGAGAGTTGAGAAGCAAGTTGGCAGTTAGCAGTTTGCAGGCTGCACCTCTACTGCAAACTGCTAACTTTCACTTCACGCGGTATTGAAATGATTGCAAGGGTGCCGCATTGGGAATACGCGGCGGATTGCCGGAGAACGGAACTTTTATTTCTTCCTTAAATGCGTTAGGCATGGCGGCAACGTCTTTTGTATCGGGAACGATGCAAGGCATATTGTCAAGCCGCAGGCGGTACACGCCAGGCTTCTTGTTTTGTGGAAGCGAAAGGCCATTGATAACGATGCTTGAATCGTTCAAGGGCTTGATGAAATACTTGCCGTCTTTAAACTGAAACGATGTGCCAGGCCTTATTTCCATCACTCTTGGTAAAGGAACCTGTGCATGAACGATGGAGAAAGCAAAGCAACAAATCAGAAGTGCAAGCAGCGGTTTCATGGCAAAAAGTTTTCACTAATTTAGAACAGAAACACAACCGATGGCGCACCAAAATATAAAAAGCCACATTCGTAAGAAGTCTTTGTGGATGCATTCTTTGTGGCCTGTTGTGAAAGTCATCCGGCCCATCATTTTTCTGCTTCTGCAAGTAATGTTCTCACCGGCCTTAAAAGCGCAATCCCTCAACGACACCATCTTCTACGACAAGTATTGGCGCATTTGCGAAAAGCAAGTTGCCGCTTATTACCGTACCGGCCAATTGCAGCTTGGTAAGCAGTGGCATTTTGTGAACGACGTAAAAGACTTTTATACGAGCGGGGCCCGGGAAATGACGGGCCACTATGCAGGAGGAAGCAAGAATGGAAGCTTTGCCTTTTATCATCCCAACGGAAGGCTAAAAAAGTCGGGCAGCTTTTTGAATGACACGATGAAGGGCCGTTGGTCTTACTACGATACAAGCGGTAAACTTTATTTTCAGGCAGCCTGCGAGAACAGTCAGGCCTTCACGCCACTATTCATTAAAAACCCAAGTGGTGATACACTCTTGAAGGATGGAACCGGACGGTTTGCTTTCAAGGTATTGGATTACCCCGATGTGTTTCCCGATGCGCCGGAGATTCTGGTAAAAGGCCAATGCGAACAAGGCAAACGAACAGGCGAATGGGCCTATGATGCTTTTTACAATAACGAATGGCGCCCGGTAGCAAAAGAAGTTTACGAGGCAGGTGTCTTTCAAAGCGGCCAGCAGTTCGGCGCCGCTGTTGAAGAAGCCGGTTTGCAATATTCTGCGTTCATTAGTGAATTGGAAATACAAAAGCTGGCGCAAACAGAGGCCTTTGCACACGATATTGTGTTTGGTGAAAGCGCAACACAGTCGTATCCGCCGCAGTTGGAAGCCTTTCTTCTTCGCGGCGATGTACCGGTTTTCGGTTCGGGGGCAAAAAAATTTGAAGCAAACGTGCAGGACTATCTTTTGCTTTGTACGGCCGCGATCGGGTATGGCCGTTTGGGTGCTAACCTGGCCTGGCACGAAGGTGATGTTGGGTCGGCAAAGAGCAATCAAGCCACTTGGATACTTGGTTATTGCCTACAAACGGACAACCGGGAAATCGCCCGGCAATCCGATCTTTTTCCGGTTGAAAAATTGAAGGCCTATAACGCACAAATCAGTTTTACCGTTTACGAAGACGGCGTAACATCCGATGTTTCGGTGAAGGGGAATTTTGATAAGGACATCGTTTTACATCTGGGCTATTACCTGTCAAGACTAACCGGCCTGGCGCCCCGGCGTGAGGCCGGCAAAGCCATAGCCTCGCAGCAAAACCTGTATATTTTTACAACCGTAAACACCGCAACGTACCGCAAGCATTCGTATATCGTTTACCGGCTGCTTCTTAGCCTGAAACCGCAAGAGCAAACAATTGACAAGTTCAACATTGCTGATTTTGCGAAAGCACGATTTGAAGACGACGGGCATTGACATCACAACCCAAGACCATGCAGAAAGAAAAGCTTCGTCTCGATAAATACCTCTGGGCCATCCGCCTGTTTAAAACCAGAACGCAAGCCGCCGCCGCCTGCGACACGGGCAAAGTAAAGCAGGCGGGAACCTCGGTAAAGGCTGCCAAAAGTGTCAGCATCGGCGATGAATACGAAGTAAAAACCGAAGCCAAAAAATGGATCATCAAAGTAACCGGCTTGTTGCACAACCGCTTGGCTTATGCCGAAGCCGTTGCGTATTACATTGACTTCACACCGGCCGAAGAAATTGACCTTTTAAAGTTTCAGGCCGCCTCGTTTCATACCGGTAAACGACCGAGCAAGATTGGACGGCCCACGAAGAAGTTGCGGCGGGAGTTGGATGAGTTTCAAGGTGAAGGAGAGGATTAAATCAATAGGCAATGGGCAATAAGCAATTAGCAATGAGTGGTACTAAATCCAAACAATAGTTTTTGTCGGATGCTCCGTAATTAAATTAAAGAAGAAGAGCCCGTAATGTGACGAGATTCTATTTTGCTTTCGGCGCTTTTATTCTTGCTGTATCGCTTTCTATAAACGGCATCAAATAACCACCTATATCAATCCTTGTTTTCGGGAAGCTTTTGCGAAGCATCACCGTATCAGTTTCCTTTACGCCGGTACCGTAAATATAAAGAGCTTGCAAATTTTTTAAAGACGCCAACGGCAGCAGGCCGTAAGCAGTGATACCGGTATTTACCATCGAAAGCAATTGAAGACTATCCAATCCTTTTAAGGCAAGCAAACCTTTGTCATTGATGGCTGTGTTGTTCAAATACAATATCGTTAGGCCTTTGCATTCGCTCACCACCGCCAGCGCATTCTCACTCAATTTTGTGTCGTTCAATTTCAACCAAACAAGTTGCTTTTTCAAGGGCAGCAAAAGTTTTATCGTTTCATCATTTATCCTTGGAACGGTTACAAAATTTATAGATAGATAATTGCTGCCTTGCGCCACCGGCACCACCACAGCGCCCACATCTTTCAACGTTTTTATCGCGGCTTCATCTGCTTTCTCAACTGGCATTATAGGAACCGTAAGCGGCGCTTTTACCGGCGGCTTCTTTTGCAAAGCGATCAAGGCCGGTTTGATGGCTTCCGGTTGCGGCAAGTCCGTTACCTTTTTGTTGAAGTCGGCGCCGGTGTTTATCCACCAATGAAGAAGAGCAACCTCCCGTTCGTTCAACTGCGGTTTCGATTTGGGCGGCATGTGGTGTTCGTCGCCTTCGGGCAGCAGCACACGTTTTATTATTTCACTTTCATCTCCTTTGCCCGGTTGAATAACCTCGCCGTTTTTGCCGCCTTTCATTAAGAGCCGCGGATCATCCATACGCAAACCGCCCTTTTGCTTTTGGGCATTGTGGCAAGCATAACATTTGGTTTGTAGCAGCGGTTGTATCACATCGGCATAAGCCATTGATTCCTGCACATTGGTGATGGGCGGCCGCTTTGCAACGGTGTCTGTTACATCATGCAAAGCACCGGTCAGATAATCGGAACCATGCGTTAGCGAACCACCCAAATGACCCGTCAACACAATCAGCATCAGCAGTGAGATAGACGTGAGCTTGTTGAGAATACCGGCTTTCTTTGTCAATACCTGTTGCAGAAAAAGAAGCGAAGTGAAGGCCACGCCGACGCCCATCCACATGTGCAAACTCACAAGCGCTTCGTCGTAATCGCCGCTGCCCGAAAGCAGGTAGCCAGTAATGCAGGAAAGAAGAGCCGTGGCTGTTCCGATGAGCAACACGATCTTGATAACGTCAACGGAAATGTTGTATTTGGAAAAAGCCGAAAGCCATTGCAACAAAATACCGACGAGCAAAATGCCAATGGGCAGATGCACCAACACGGGATGAAAACGGCCGATGAAATCAGTGATGGAAAGAAGCACGGATGGAAGTTAAGCGTTAAGAAGCATAGCGGCTGCGCAGCGTTTTCATCATGTAAGCATTGATGCCCCATTGGTCGGCCAGGGGTTGGCGGGTGTAAGGCATGGTAGGCATATAATCGGGCGGACCAAATTCAGTAAGAAAGGTAAGCCGGCCACCTTCTTTTCTCTTGCGGGCCACCACCACATCCCACCAGGCAAAATGCGCTTTTACGGCGGCTTCCCATTCCGGCGCTCTTGGGTCGTTCACTTGCGGGCCTTCGGGGTGGCCGATGCGGGCATGAATGTGTTCAACGCGTTCGAGGGTCATGGCAAGCGTTTCGGGTTGGTCTGTTAATAAAGACTCGCTTACGTTGCACCAATGCGAAACGTCGAAGGTGATTTTGAGTTCGGGGTTCTTTTGGATGTATTGTTTCGCTATTGGTGCGGCAAACAAGAGTCGCGAACGGTGGGTTTCGTGGCATATAAGAAGGCCGGTTTGTTTGGCTAGGCTTGTAGTGTATTGGATAAAAGCCTGGTTGTCGTCGGGGGCGAAAAAATCTTTTCCGGAGTGACAGTTGATGTACAAAGGCCGTTGCACTTTGTTGCCGGCCGCGGCGTCAATCATTCGTTTGAAATAGGCCAAGTGTTCTTTGTAATCTAATTGAGACGCACCGACGAGAAAACCCACTTCGAGGTTGTGGGCCTTTAATGCGGCAAAGAGTTCATCCTGCGCTTTGGTTTCCATCGGCCACCACATCTCAATGCCGTCGTAGCCTTCCGCTTTTGCTTTAGCGCAAAAGGCATCGGTGCTGCCGGGGAAGCCCCAACTGGTAGCCATGATCTTTAGCTCAAAATCTTTGTTAGTTGTGGAAGGCATTGGTGCGGCGAAGGTTTCTAAAGAAGAGAAGAGAATAGCGGTGGTGGCGGTTGCAGTGGTTTGAAGGAAGCGGCGACGGGAGTGAGGCATGTTTTAGTTTGAAATGATTTTTACGTCAGGCTTTAGATGCTGGCTTGCTTTCAAATGCAGGTGATAAACAAATCAATTACATGTACTCTTTAAAATCTTCTAATGGCTCGTCAAAATCATCATGAACAATAAAAAAGCCTTTTGCAGAGCCGAACTGAGGATGTTTGACCCGTTGGTTTTCTTTTGTTTTGGTTTTTAAAAACATGATGAAATCCTGAACTTCTTCCTTCAATTCTTTTGGAAGCGACAAAATCTCTTTGAATAGTTGTGCATCTGTCATAAAATAAATTCAGCGGCGATTTTTATTCAATGGGAGCTTGGCTGTTTTTAAAATGTTATTCGCCTGCTCCAACTTTTCAAGAAACATAATCTTGTCTTTGTATTCATTCAATGCAGGGTCAATGGTCACAAAAAGCCATTTTTTCTTTGGAAGATTATGTGCCGTTTTCATGTTTGCAAGTTGAGATAGCTTGTGCCATAATAAAAAAGACTTCGTGATATTAAGCGTTACTTTCACGGAGAAAATCTTTCAGCATTTGCAACTTTTTTTCAGATTTTTTCGCTTCACGGATTTCAGCAAAACTTTCCGTTATTCCCGTCAAAACTTTGAGCTTGTTTTGAAGCTTCGCATAAGCTCCATTTATCTTTTTCCAAGTTTTCAAAGGAATCAAAACAGACGTTTTTTCTCCCTTCTCGTCAACAATGTATTTTAATTCAGTGGCCATATAAAATCTTTTTCCAAAGCTATTGAATAAGTCCCAATCAGTGAACCGAAGCGTCCCCGCAGAAATGTACTTCAAAGTGCAGATGGTTGCAGTGGGAGACTCGAGGAAAGGAATGAAGAACACTAACAGTAGTAGGGGCTATTCTACCACCGGCATCATGAATGGCTTGTGATTAGAGCTGAGAGTCATCGAATGAATAAGTGGGTCAGAAAACGATAATGTTCAGGAGAAAAGAAAATCCCTTCGCCTGATAAGCAAAGGGATCACCAAATATATCTATCGTTTTGATTAATGGCGTCCATCGACATCAGACCCTACGGCCTTCGGTGCGGGGCTTGGTGATGGACTTGGTGAACTATTGCCGCCACCGCCTTTATTGCCTTTATCACGACCTTCTGCATAATAAGCTGCAGCTTCCTGGTTATAGTAGTATTCATGAATATTCTTTTGATCCAAAGATGGATTAGAACCGAACATCATTCTTTCTACGAATGTCATGTGGTCGAAGCGCTCCTTGACACGAACTTCTATTGCTGCGTTGTCTTTATCTACTGCCGGTGAGCGGTCACCTGCATTACCGCCTTGGTTACCGGCGTTGTTACCTGCTGAACTTCCGCCATTAGAACTACCACCGTTTGCCTTGTCATGAGCTTCTTTTGCGAAGTCCCTGACACCTGAGGCGCCACCGCCTTCAGAATGTTGGGCTGAAACATTTAGGCTGAAAAGAAGGGCTGCTGCCATAACCGTAACAGTGGTGTGGATCTTTCTCATTGTTTAATTTATACAGTATTTTAAAACTGTATGATTAATAAATGTCATAACCTGTACCATATTTTATTAAATGTTTTTAACGGTTTGGGCTTTAACAAATAATTGTTGATTGTTATTTAATATTTTCTTCCTTCCTCGATGCAGTCTCCTGCCACAGTCGCTTGCTTTATAAGAAATAGTTAGTGGGGACGCATTGGCCTTCTGAGCGGCGAAATTGTCACCTCAATAATTTTTAATAGTTATTTCCAATTGTACACGACATATTTTTCTCACGCCACAATATCCTCAATCACCTTTCCCGCCACATCCGTTAACCGAAACGGCCTTCCCTGATATTGATACGTAAACTTCTCGTGGTCGAAACCCAATTGGTTTAAGATCGTAGCCTGAATATCGTAAGGCGTCACCTTGCCGCTGATGGCGCTGTAACCAATTTCGTCCGTCTCGCCATAGGTCACGCCTTTTTGAATACCGCCGCCGGCCATCCACATGCTGAATGCTTCAGGATGATGGTCGCGGCCTTTGAAGGGATTGGGTTTGCCTTCGCGGTTTTCCATCATGGGTGTGCGACCAAATTCGCCGCCCCAAACCACCAGCGTTTCTTCGAGCAAGCCTCTTTGTTTCAGGTCCAAGATCAAGGCCGTCATGGCACGGTCCACCTCGCGGCATTTGTTGATGAAACCAATGTCAATGGCCAGCGAGGCATCGGTGCCGTGGCTGTCCCAACCCCAATCAAAAATCTGTACAAAGCGAACGCCTTTTTCCACCAGCTTTCTCGCCAATAAAATATTATTCGCCAATGCGGCCTTGCCCGGCTTTGTGCCATAGAGGTCATGTATGTATTGTGGTTCGGACGCAATGTTCATTACTTCCGGCGCGGAGATTTGCATCTTGTACGCCATCTCGTATTGCGAAATGCGGCTCAAAATTTCGGGGTCTTTGTATTCTTTGTATTCTTCTTCGTTCACGGTGTTGATGGCGTCAATGGAAGCCTTGCGCAGGTCGCGGTCCATGCCCGCCGGGTCTTTTATAAAAAGCACCGGGTCGCCTTCGCTGCGGCACTGCACGCCTTGATAGACCGAGGGCAGAAAGCCGCTGCCCCAAACGCTTTTACCGGCATCGGGATTTTTGCCGCCCGAGGTAAGCACCACAAAGCCGGGCAGGTTTTGGTTCTCGGTGCCAAGGCCGTACGTGACCCATGAACCCATGCTCGGCCGGCCCAATCGTGCACTACCGGTTTGCATCAGCAGTTGCGCCGGTGCGTGGTTGAACTGGTCGGTGCTGCAGGCTTTTAATATGCTGACTTCATCCACGATTTTTGAAAAATGCGGCAGATGTTCGCTTACCCAGGTTCTGCTTTCGCCGTACTGCGCAAATGCCGCTTGCGGGCCAAGCATCTTGGGCACTCCGCGGATAAAGGCAAAGCGTTTTCCTTGTAATAAAGATTGTGGACAATCCTGTCCGTCCAGCTTCATCAGATCGGGTTTGTAATCGAACAATTCCAGTTGCGAAGGCGCTCCGGCCATGTGCAGATAGATAACGCTTTTGGCCCGGCCGGGAAACATCGGAAGCTTCGGTTGGAGCGGATGCGCAGGATCGAAAGCAATAGACGATGCTGTGTTGTTGCTCCCGCCAAGGCCGCAGGATTGCATCAGGGAGCCAAGGGCCAAGCCACCAAAACCCATCGCACATTCTTTCAAAAAATGCCGGCGGGTGTTCATGCGGATTACGGCTTCCTCGGCTTCTCTTAAAAGGCGCTTGTTGTGAAGTTCTTTTTGTGTCATTGCGTTTCTTCTTTAACGGCAATTGCTTTTTCGAACCAGCACTAAATAAACCTTGTACACAAGTATTCAGCTTTGAGGTTTGGCTTCCTTCTGGGCTAAATAGGCCTTGAACTGTTCATAGGTCATGCCATACGTGTCTTTTGAGATTTTCTCTTTGATGTCCCGAAAAGTCTTCAAGGTATCGAACGCTTTTTCTGTTTTATCCTTCGTTTTCATATCCAACAATTTCTTTTGGTGAACGTATTTCAAGTGTCCCGTGCCCGAGGCGCAGGTTGATCGAATTGTAGCCCCTGATTCTAAAATGTTTACAATGTGTTTGAAGTTCCAACTCACCAAGATGTCCACCTTATTCAGCGTCGCCGTGGCGATATGAACGCAATCATCGAAACTGGTTGGCCCTACTACTTTTTCATCAACATAAGTTTGTGCCAGCGCAAACGCTTCTTCTGATACTTCAACTATTTCAATGTGCTTTTGATTAAGCTGGCCAAAGTAGTCTTTCACTTTCTGCGGTGCGCCGCTCAATTCCTTTTCCGTCAGATCAGAATAAACACAAACAATTTCGCCAAAGGCCACTTTTTCAAAAAGCTGCAATGTCTCTTCTTCAAATTCGGCATCGAACACTCCGCCAAAAACCGATGTGTCAAAATAGTACCGCTGTGCCATGTTTCAAAGTTAGAAAATGCGTGACATCGCTTCCTCGGCTTCTTTTAACAGGTGTTGGTTGCGGAGTTCCTTTTGTGTCATTGAGTTTTTTGTCTTCGTTTACAAAACGTTTTTCAATTAGCATTCAACTCATACCACAGTCTCGTAAATATCATCAAACAAGTAAAACAAGCAAGTATCAAAAATGATAGGATCAAAGAGACGATTGCCAATCTTCGTTGTCTTAAAAAAACATCTTTTTTGAAAGGTTCGTTGGAGTCTCTTATGTTGTGCTGTACTCTCACCAGTTTAAAAATGCTCCAACCAAACCATACTGGCGACAGGCATAAAATAATAAACACAGTCCAACTATGAACATTAATCATTCGATCTTGCTTTGTAATCTTGTTTGGTTCAGCCATGCCAGGGGCATGGCCCTACATAGGCGCAAACATTCACCATTGACTATTCACCACTCACCATCTAATTCTTTGTTACCACTTCATCCAAATTCAACAAGGCACTTGCTACAACCACCATCGCTGCTGTTTCGGGATTGTTGTGCGCATTGTTCTCACCAATCATTTCGCATGCATTTACCGGATCGGCCATGAACTTTCCGTATGCGTCGTTGTACAATCTCATCAAAGCAGACAGCTTTGCCGGCGCAATGGGTTTGAACAACAAAGCCTCGTATCCTTTGCTGATGGCGGCTTTCACATTGTTGCCGGCATCTCGCCGCATCCGGTAAGCAAACCGTCTTGCTAAATCTAAGTAAGCTGAATCATTCAATGTCACCAATGCCTGCAACGGTGTGTTTGTACGAATGCGCCGCGACACGCAAACTTCGCGGCCCACGGCATCAAACGTAATCATTGAAGGATACGGTGCCGTGCGTTTCCAAAACGTATAAAGTGCCCGGCGATACTTCTCATTGCCGGCACTTGTTTTCCAGTACTCGCCATTCCAAGGCGACATCCAAATGCCTTCGGGTTGCCAGGGCATGATACTTGGCCCGTACAATTCGCTGTTTAACACGCCGCTTGCAGAAAGAGCCTGATCGCGGATTTGCTCCGCAGATAATCGCACCCGTGAGCCTCTTTCATAATAGCGATTAAAACCATCCACTGCTAAGGCTTCTTTACTTACCACTGATGCTTGTCGGTACGTTGCAGACATCACTATTTCCTTCAACAACTTCTTGGTGCTCCATCCAAAGTCATTCATGTATTTCCACGAAAGAAAATCGAGCAGTTCTTTATGCGTGGGTTCGGTGCCTTTGGTGCCCATGTCTTCTAAAGTTTCTACCAGGCCAACGCCGAACAACTGTTCCCACAAGCGGTTCACCATCGTTCGTGCCGTCAATGGATTTTGTCTGTCGGTTAACCACAACGCAAGGCCTAAACGGTTCTTGGGAGCGTTAACAGGAAGCGGATTTAATGAAGACGGAACATCAGCCGAAACCTTCGCCCCTTTCACCAGCCAATTACCGGCGACAAACACATTGGTAGGCCGATGAAGCCATGAAGGATTGTCCATCATCACCGGCGTGGTGGGAACGCCTTTGGTCAATAGAGTCCACCATAATTTCTTTGTTGAATCAAAGCCTTCTTTGCCCCCGCCGGGAAAGGCGTTGGTGAAATAAAACCAATCGAACATCATCCCGTTGTCGGTGGGTTTTTTTAGCGTTGAATTGGTGTATGAAAAATAGAGATCGTGTACACCTGGTTGTTTCGGAAAGTCAATACTTTGAATTTGCCAGCCCTTTGTTTTTGGAATGTTGACGGTTGATAAAACAGGGCCGGATGGATTGTCAAGATGGATTGTCCATTTGCCGCCGGGAGCATAGCTGGTGTAGCGAACGATGAGTTGATCTTTTCCATCCAGGTCTATTCCAGCCAACCTTGCCGATGCGTTGTTTCGAAAGGCGAGCCACTTCGTGTCGTTCAATTCGCTGTTCACAAACTGGTCTGCTTTTAATGAATTCACGGCCGGTTGCCAGGTGCGTAAAAAAAGAAAGGTCTCATTCGCTCTTTCGTTGTAACCGTTCTGTTTCAACCAATGCACAACTTGTAAAACCTTTAAACTGTCTTCCGATGAATAATGCCGCAGTAAAGGATAATCGGCATTGGTGTCTTCGTCTCTTGTGTCGTTGAAGAAGGCGGCGAACTTGTAGTACTCATCGTGTTTAAAAGGATCATAAGGATGGCTGTGGCATTGAACACAAGCGAAGGAGGTTCCCAACAAACTTTGCCAGGTTGTGTTCACGCGGTCTATTACCGCCGCCGTGCGGAACTCTTCGTTGTCGGTGCCGCCTTCGTCGTTGGTCATGGTGTTGCGGTTGAAGGCTGTAGCCACAAATTGTTCATCAGTAGCATTGGGCAACAAATCACCGGCGAGTTGTTCAACCAAAAACTGGTTGTACGGCTTATCGTTGTTAAAGGCTTTTATCAACCAGTCGCGATAACGCCAAATGCTGCGGCCCGCATCGCGTTCATAACCTTTTGTATCGGCATAACGGGCAAGGTCAAGCCAAACGGACGTCCAGCGTTCGCCGTAAGCGGAGGAGGCAAGAAGCGAATCAACCAACAATTCATAAGCGTTGGAATTATTGCTTTGCAAAAATTGTTTGGCAAGGCTTTCCGATGGCGGCAAGCCGGTTAAGTCAAGGCTCACTCTTCGTAACAACGTGGCTTTGTCTGCTTCGGGTGATGGTTGAAGCTTTTGTTCGCCTAATTTTTGGTAAACGAAATAGTCAATGTCATTCTTCGTCCACTCATTCTTATCCGATGAAAACAACCCAAACAAGGAAGAACTTTCCTTGGGTACGGCTACCTTTTGCACCGGCACATACGCCCAATGTTCACCCCACTTTGCGCCTTGTTTTATCCAAGTTGTCAGCACGTCAATCTCGCGGGAGCTCAAGGCTTCGTGCTGGTAAGGCATGCGCTCTTCGGGGTCTTTTAGTTTCAGGCGGCGAATCATTTCGCTTCCACCGGGATCGCCGGGCACAATGCCGTACTTGCCGGACTTCAATTTGGCAAGGGCTTCATCGCGAAACAATACGCTGAAACCGCCTTGCTTTTTCACACCGCCGTGGCAGGTAATGCAGCTTCGGTTGAAGATGGGTTTGACTTCGGTGTTGAAGTCAACGGCGGAATGCCGGGTGCTGAAAAAGAAGAAGGCGCCGGCGACAAGAAGCGATGCGGCAACGAGAAGTTTTTTATGATGCGGCAAGCCGTGCATAAAAGATGGCATGCGGACAGTTTTTTTTAATACCGGAAATTCCGTTATTAAAAATAAACCATTGGCTGAAGTAGGAGAATCTTTTTCGCCGGCGCTACATTGTCGGCATTAGAATTTTACATTGCCCGGCGACGGCGTTGATTCGCGAGCCTCTTTTGCCGGTTCTTTTTTGAGGCCAGGTTTGGTAAGTGCGTATAAAATCCAAAGCACCGAAAAAGCAATCAGGCCTTTGAGATTCCATTGAATATCTTCAGGATCGAAGCGGCCGTGTATGCGGCTATGGGTAATACGATTGGACCAATCCTGCGCGTATTCTATGGCCACACCAAATAGGCAAAGCGCAAGAAAAATTAGTGCGTGCCTCGTAAGTTTTGTACCGGCAAACAGGATGTTTAGGGCTGCAGCGGCCATAAAGTAGAACGCTGCGTGCAACTCCTTATCAACGTGCCGAAAGGCCGATGGCAACTTTACCATAAACCCAACGACGGCTATGGCAAAGCACAAAAGCACAAGCAAAATTTTTTGGGTTGATGTGAGGCCAATTTTCATGGAACTTTTTTAAACGGGAAATCCTTTCGCGATTAAAACGTGTTTGCGCTTGAAATATTGGATAGGACTTTTATTACTGCCTTCATTAATGGTCGGCGCATTGCCACTGTTAGTGCTGAGGCAATGTTTTAGCGCATAGCTCACTAACAGCCGAAGCACGATCTGCCTTCTTGCACACAACATCTCCTAACTTCAATCGTTGGTGCAGCCTCGCACTAATCCAAGAAGAACACCAACGACGGCATAAATCTTTTTGCTTATTTTGCCAATTATGCTTTATACGGACGAGTTGATTGCGGAGTTGATTGGTTGCCCCAAAAGGGTAACAACCGTTCCTAAAGATTCAGGTACCGGTAGAGGCAGTAGCAAGACAAAGTTTGCTTTGGAATCTTCTGACGGCAATTACTCTTTTAGCGGATTCATCTCCCGCAATTTGACTTTTCAGGAAAACTTTTCAATTGGGTTGGTTTTTCAGCCAAAAGATGAAAAGGGTACGATTGTGCTTATTCGGGTCAACGGTCCTCATGGTCCAAATGAGAATATTCCGCATCATGAAGGCCCGCATGTTCATTTGGCAACGGCCGACAGAATAAATGCCGGATTGAAGCCTGAAGGTCAGATCAAAACCGATGTTCCGTATTCAACGATTGAAGATGCCATTCAATACTTTATAAGACGAATAAACGTTGTAGCTGTGGACAGGCAAAAGCACTTTCCGCCGCCTGACAGCCAAATAGGTTTTAACTTTGAAGCGGGTACAAACGAATAATGGAACAGATACTAAATCATATAAAACAGGACTTCAACGGAAGGGTTGCTATCAAGCAGAAACGGCCTGATATATACCAATTGTTGTTACCCATTTATCATGAGGATGGGGACATGATTGATTTGTTCATTACGCCGTTAGCTGAAAATAAATTTGCTTTGTGCGATTACGGTCTTACCCTTCAAAGGTTGTCTTATTCTTACGACATTGATACCGAGAACAAAGAAACTATCCTTCAAAAAATACTCTCCGAAAACAAGCTTACTGAACAAGAAGGCAATATTTGCTTAGAGACTAAGCCCGAAACACTTTACTCGGACATAATGCACATTACGCAGGCTTATGCGAAGATTGGAAGTATGCGTTACTTTAAGCGTGAAGTAATTGAGAACTTGTTTTTTGAAATGCTAGATGAATACATTTTTAGTGACTTGAAGGACTTTAATCCACAAAAAAAGGTATTACCAATTCCTGACCGTGACGATTTAGAGGCTGACTATTCTTTTCAACCAAATGGCAAGCCTGTTTATCTGTTTGGGGTAAAAGATGTGTCTAAAGCAAGACTTGTTACCCTTAGCTACCAAGCCTATTTGCTACAGAACATTAAATATTTAGGATGGGTTGTTACTGAGAATTTTGAAGCCTTGCCAAAGAAAGATAAACTAAGGTTGACAAATGCCTGCGACAAACAATTTACTTCTCTTGAAGAGTTCAAAGCAAACGCCAGGCCTTTTTTAGAAAAAGAAAGAGCCTGATTTTTAAACTTTCTCCAATTCCATTTATGGTCTCAAAGTAGTGTCGTCAAAATTTTCGTTCTTTTGCGTCCTGCTCTTGTGCTGCTGCGATAGTGATAGATAATTCTCCGCGTTCGCCATTTCAATTGGCGCTAAATTTTGAACCTCTTTCCTTTGCCGAACAGCGAACAAAGCGTACACGGGAGCGACGCAACAGACGCCCAATGGGTAGGCGAACCCTTGGCCTATAAACCTTACTTCTTCACACAAAACCTATCCTTTGCCCGCAGCTAACACCGGCTGTTTATATAACCGTCCAATCACCGGCAGGCGGCTGAATTCTTTCCCCTCTACAAGGCCGATGAACCATGTCCAGATAAGAAGTAGAAGCACTGCAAAGCTGCGGTTAATCCATTCATTCAGGTGCAACAAACCGAACAAAGAATAAAAGCTATAAAGAATCAAGCAGATAACGAGATAAGCCACGAGCTTCTTCCACGCATAGGGCACGCGGTAAACTTTTTGTCCCCACACAAAGGAAACCACCATCATACTGCCGTAACACAAAAACGTGGCCCAGGCGCAGGCGTAATAACCAAAGCGGGGGATGAAAAGTGCATTGATAAGAAGAGTAATGCCGGCGCCAATCAGCGTTATCCACGCACCGGCAATGGTGCGGTTGGCGAGCTTGTACCAGATGGAAAGATTGTAATAAACGCCGAGGAAAATGTTGGCCAGCAAAAGTATAGGCACCACGCCCAGGCCTTGCCAGAGAACCGGGTTGGTGATGAAGTGTTTCCAAACGTCGAGGAACAACACCACCGCCAAAAACATAAAGCAAACGGTGATGACAAAAAACTTCATCACCCGTGCATACACCTTCTGCGGCTGCTGCCCACGCGCCGCCGAAAAAAAGAAAGGTTCGGCGGCCATGCGAAAGGCTTGCACCGATAGCGTAATGAGGATGGAAAGTTTATAACAGGCGCTGTAAATGGCCACCTGCACCAAGGGGTCTTTTGCAGTTGACCACAGGCGCAGCATGATGCGGTCGAAGGTTTCGTTGATCATGCCCGCAAAGCCGGCGAGAATCAGCGGCGATGAATAGACCAGTATCTCCCGCCAAAGCTTGGCATCAAAGCGCAGGCTAAAGGAAAAAAATTCTTTGGCCAAAAACAAAATGGTGAAGGCCGATGACAAAAGATTGGCTAGCAGAATGTAACCAACGGCAAAGTCTTTTTTGTACAAAACACCGATGGCGCTGTTAGGGTTTTGAGCTTGCAGCTTCGGGCAGACCGATAGAAAGAAAACAGTGAAGCCGATGTTGATTAAGATGCCGGCAATACGCACCAGCGCAAATTTTCGGGGCCGGCCTTCGTGCCGAAGCTTGGCAAAGGACAAGGTGCTTAATGCATCTGCCGCAATGATGAAAGCCGTTAGCGTAAGGTATTCGGGATGCTTTTCTACCCCCAATAAAGTGGCTAACGGTTGTTTGAAGAAAAGCAACAGGGACGTGAACACGATGGTGCTGCCGATGATGGAAAGCATGGCCGTGCTGTACACCGTTTTCTCGTCTTCCGCTGTTTTAGAAAAACGGAAATAAGCCGTTTCTAAACCATAAGTAAAAATGATGTTGAGAAAAGGAATGGCGGCGTAGATGATGCTCATCTGGCCGTAGGCCGTTTCTTTTAAAACAACGGGGTTGGTGAGATAAGGCGTGAGCAAATAACTAAGGAACCGTGCGGCGATAGACGAAACCCCGTACCACAACGTTTGTCCTGCCAGTTTTTTTATGCCGCTCAAAAGGGGTGATGGTTTTAAAGTTGTCAAATTTAGTAGGCACGAAGGAGAAACACGAATTGAATACACGAATTGCGAACAGTGATTTATGAATTACGCAAATTGTTTGGTTTGGGAGTTATCAGCAAAAAAGGGCTTCGTGTAATTCGTGTTTAAAATTCGTGTTATTGCCTGTAACGGGGATTGTTCAAGAACGTAGAATCAGACAAGGTGCGAATGAAGGCTACAAGCGCATCTTCTTCTGTGCTATTGATGGAAATGCCAGCCGTCAACAAAGGGTCAAGTGTGGGGCTTTGCACAATAGCGCCGCTGCGGTAATGTTGAATCATGGCGCGGAAAACACTGTAGCGGCCATCGTGGCCGTAGTAAGAAGTAAAGTCGCAATTGCGCAGGCTGGGTACGCGAAACTTTAGGTCATCGCTGCTGTTGCCGGTAACCCGCATCCGGCCGTGATCGTTAAGCGAAGCGTCAATCGCCAAGCCGTTATTGCGGTAGGTATAATCGGTGAACATCGGCTCTTTGTGGCAAGCGGCGCATTTAGCTTGAAAGGCAGTGTAGCCGATTTGTTCCTGTGCGGTAAACGAAGCTTCACCGCGTTTTACCTTGTCCCACTTGCTTTCGCCCGATACAAGGCTCACCACGTATTGCGAAAGCGCTTTGTACATGCGTTCTTCGGTAATCTTTTCATCGCCGAAGGTGGCCTTAAACATGGACTTGTAGGTATCGTCGCTGCTCAATTTGTTCAAAACATTTGGGACGGTTTCAGCCATTTCGTTTGAAGCCGTAATGTGGCCGCGATAAACATCATCCAAGGTTTTGGCGCTGCCGTCCTGATTATATTCGGTTAGCCAGGCCACGTTGATTAATCCCGGTGCGTTGCGCAACGTGTGCGAATGATTGTAGCCGTGGCTGCGGTCGTGCTCAAAGGTGGTGAAGGCCGCAACGGGCTGATGACAGGAAGCGCAAGGGTAGTTGCCGTCAATAGACAAGCGGCCGTCGAAGAACAATTTTTTGCCGAGCTGAAAACCTTCTTCAGTTAAAGGATTGGCGGAGAAATTATAGGCCGGTTGCGGAAAGCCTTGCGGTACGGTAAAGGCAATGGGCGTGGTTTCAACGACGTGTTTGCGGCAGCTATTTATCAGCACCGAACCGGTTGCCACAAAAAGAAGGAGAGATAAAAGGACGGCTTTGGATTTCACGGGACTTGCGTTTGCTCTAAAATAAAAACAATTCAGAGCGGTGGTTGTTAAAAGTCGCCAGAGCGGAATTTCTTTCGCCCTTGCTTTGTTTCGGACGTTCGCTTTTTGCCTTCGATGCGGCGTTCTTTTGCGGCCCTGGATGGCTTGGTAGCGATGCGGGGCTTTTTCTTTTTGAGGGCATCGGTGATTAAGGCATTTACCTTTTTGATGGCCTCTTCTTTGTTGGCGAGTTGCGTACGGTGGGTTTGCGCTTTTACTATCAACTCGCCTTCGGCGTTTATGCGGTTGGAAAGCTTTTGTTGCACAAGGCCTTTTTGCTCTTCGGATAAAAGCTGCGAAGCGGCGATGTTGAGATACGCAATGACGGCGGTTTCTACCTTGTTTACGTTTTGTCCGCCGGCCCCGCCGCTGCGGGTGGTTTGGAGTTTTATTTCAGAGAGGAAGTTGAGCGCCATATTGCAAACTTAAAAATTGTTCTTTGCCAATTACTTTTGGAACATGCGTGTCGTCATTCAACGGGTAAGCAAAGCAAGTGTAACGGTTGATGAAAAACTTGTTGGCAGCATCGGCTTGGGCTTGTTAGTGTTGCTTGGCATTGAAGATGCCGATAACGACGAAGACATTCAATGGTTGAGTAACAAGATCGTGAACCTGCGCATTTTTAATGATGAAGAAGGTGTGATGAATAAATCAGTACTAGATGTTGACGGCAATATTCTACTTGTAAGTCAATTCACTTTACATGCTTCTACAAAGAAGGGGGCCCGTCCAAGCTATATCCGCGCCAGCAAACCATCTTTTGCCATGCCGCTTTATGAGAAGATGATTGTGCAGTTGGAATCAAATCTCGGCAAGAAGATACAGACCGGAATTTTTGGTGCTGATATGAAAGTGGAACTGCTGAATGACGGGCCGGTAACGATAGTGATGGATACAAAGAACAGAGAATAGTGGCCCATCCCGTCCCGATAGCTATCGGGACGGGATGGGAAGGCCACCGGCGCTTCTCTTTACACACCTTGCCTGTCAACCACTCCGCCAATAAAGTAGAGTCGTTGAAAAGCTTGGGTCTGTGCTTAGATGGCCTTCCTACCGGGAATCCCGATAGCTATCGGGACGGGATGGGCCGTCAGTAGCTTATTAATGTACGCAATCTGCCCGCTGTGATAAAGATCATGTTCGCGAATGCCGTTGAGCAGCTTGCGGTAATTGTATTTGCGGCCTTGTACAATCTGATCAAGCAGCTTATCATCTTGCTGCTTCAATACCTCTATAAACTGATGATGCGCCTCCCAAAAACGATTGAGGCCTTTTTGCCAAAGCGCTTTGTTGGTATGATCTAATTCGCGCCAATCGCTTTCTTCAAAATGCTGTAAATCCTTGTCGCTTTTGATCAGGCGGTTTAAGGCAAATTCTTTCCAGTTCATCATGTGCCACACCAATTCCAATATGCTGTGTTGCCCGTTCGGCCGTTCAAAAACAAGGTCAGGGTTTATCCATTCCAAAATGGCTTTGATGCCTTTGCCGTGCCAAGGTTCTGCGGTGTATAGTTCATTCAATTGGTCAATGAGCAACAATATTTCCGCGTTCTTTTTTTTGAAGCTTAACATGTAAACGGTCTTTGCTTTATATCCTAATATCACCCTTCTATTTACTCAAATACATACTCCTGTCCTTGTACAACTGCCGGAAGTAAGGATCGCGTAAATCTTTGATGAAGCGGATGGCTTCACCTGTGCTTTTCATCTCTGGTCCCAGCTCTTTGTTCACGTTCGGAAATTTATTGAAAGAAAATACCGGCTCTTTAATGGCAAAGCCTTTCAGGTTTTTTTCAAACGTAAAGTCTTTCAGCTTCGCCTCGCCCATCATCACTTTGGTAGCCACGTTTAGGTATGGAATGTTGTAAGCTTTGGCAATAAACGGCGTTGTTCGCGATGCCCTCGGATTGGCTTCTATCACATAAACCTTGTCGTTTTTAATAGCAAACTGAATGTTGATGAGGCCTTTGATATTTAGCTCCCTTGCAATCTTCTCCGCGTAATGTTCCATGGTGGTTACTACCAATGGTGTTAAGTTGAAGGCAGGCAACACCGCATTGCTGTCGCCGCTGTGGATGCCAGCGGGTTCAATGTGTTCCATCACGCCCATTACGTGAAAGTCTTCGCCATCAAAGATGGCGTCAATCTCCGCTTCCTGACAACGGTCAAGGAAATGGTCAATCAAAATTTTATTGCCGGGAATGTGTTTAAGCAAAGAAATTACTGCTTTCTCCACTTCATCATCGTTAATCACAATCCGCATCCGTTGTCCGCCCAATACATAACTGGGCCGAACCAACACCGGATAACCAACCTTGTTGGCTACTTCAATGGCATCGTCCACACTAAAGGCCGTGCCGTATTCGGGGTAAGGAATGTCGAGTTCTTTTAAACGATCAGAGAAGCGGCCGCGGTCTTCGGCAATATCCATGTTGTCGTACGACGTGCCGATGATGGGAATGCCTTTTTCGTGCAGGCGTTTTGCCAGTTTCAAAGCAGTTTGTCCGCCCAACTGAACGATCACGCCGGCGGGCTTTTCGTGTTCGATGATCTCCCACAAATGCTCCCAAAAAACCGGCTCGAAGTACAGCTTATCAGCCATGTCAAAGTCGGTGGAAACCGTTTCGGGATTGCAGTTCACCATAATGGCTTCGTAACCGCATTCCTTGATGGCAAGAAGGCCGTGTACGCAGCAGTAATCGAACTCAATGCCCTGCCCGATGCGGTTAGGACCGGAGCCGAGAACGATGATTTTTTTTCTTGCGGAAACAGTGGACTCGTTGTGCGTTAATTGCTCGTTCATTGATTTGCGATAGAGTGTTTTGTAAAACGACTGCGAAATTCAGTGGGGCTTTTACCCCGTTCGGATAAACCGGCGCAAAGATGCAGTCTTTGCCGAAAAAAGACGAACCCTTTTGCCGCCCCAAATTATTTTTGCCGCACATGCAGCTCACCCCCGAACAAAAAGCCATCATCGCTACCACCGGTAACTTGCGGATAGCCGCCGTGGCGGGTTCGGGCAAAACCACCACGCTGATTGAATACGCCAAAAGCCGCCCGTCCAGCTACCGCATTTTATACCTTGCTTTCAACAAAAGCGTGAAGCTGGAGGCGCAGCGCAAGTTTGCCGAAGCAGGACTGAAGAATGTAAAAGTGGAGACGGCGCATTCCCTGGCTTACCGTCATATTGTTTATACAAATGGCTACACGGTAAAAGGCGACGGCTATAAAATTTACGACCTCGCGGAACTCCTCGGCATCGCCAATCCAAAAGACATGGCGGCGGCTTTTGCGTTGAGCAATCACGTGGCTCGCTTTGCCGCTTTCTTCTGTAACAGCGCCGCCGATAAAGTGCAGCAGTTGCGCTATGGGGCTGACATAAAAGAAGAAAAAGCAAGGGGTTTTGTGGAGAATTTCTACTCCGTTATTGAAAACACCACGCGGCTTTTTTTAAAGATGATGAACGACGGCGAAGTGGACATTACGCCGGATTTTTATCTGAAGAAGTTTCAGTTGTCAAAGCCTCAACTTCCCTACGATGTAATTCTCTTTGATGAAGCGCAGGACGCCTCGCCGGCCATGACCGATGTATTTCTGCGGCAGCCCGCAACGTTGGTGATGGTAGGCGACCCGCACCAACAGATTTACAGTTGGCGTTATGCGGTGAATGCGCTGGACAGCGCGGACTTTCCGGTGTATCCTTTGTCGGCATCGTTCCGGTTTCCTTCTCCAATTGCAAGACTTGCAGTAGCCGCATTAGACTTAAAAAAGATGACCGGCGAACACCAAACCGTCATCATTAACGGTCATGGTTTATCGAAAGAAAAAAAGACAAAAGCCGTCATTGCAAGAACCAATCTTGGACTCCTGCTGAAGGCCATTGAACACATTACCGGCGCCAATAAAGATTGGCCGGTTTACTTTGAAGGCAACATCAACTCTTATACGTATGCCGATGAAGGCGCTTCCATCTGGGATGTGTTAAGCCTTTACAATGGCCGCCGCGATGGCATTCGTGACAAGCTCATAAAATCCTTCAACAACTTTTTTGAGCTGGAAGATTACATCGAAAAAACGGAAGACAATTCACTGGGAATGCTGGTAAAGATTGTGAAAGAATATACCAACCGCCTGCCCGGCCTTGTTGCTTCGTTAAAGGAGAAGCATGTGGGCAACGAAGAACGCCACACGGCTAAGATCATCTTCTCCACCGTGCATCGTTGCAAAGGCATGGAGTACGATGAAGTGATTCTGGCGAATGACTTCATCACCGAAGAAAAGATTGAAAAAGCAAAGAAGCAGAAAGACAAGGTTGAGGCGGAGGAGAAGGTTAAGGGAGGGAACAAGACCGAATGGAATCCGGCCCGCATCAATGAAGAAATCAATTTACTGTATGTGGCTATTACCCGTGCAAAGGTGAAGCTGGTGATACCGGAGGAAGTCATGATCAAGAACTTTCCACCCTTTGATTGCATTGAAGTGCTGAAGCCGCCGGAGCCGCCGAAGTCGGCAAACCCTTATTTGGATTATGCGGAATTTAGAAGCAAGTTGAAAGAGGCGAAGCCGCGGAAAACACCCGAAGAGAAGGCGGCCGATATTGCCCGGTGGCGTGAGGGGGACGCAAGCGCTTTTGAACCCTGGAAACCGGAGGCGGACGCGGAACTGCGGCGGCTTTTCAAGTTGGGTTTGGAGCGGGACGAACTTTGCGCACGGTTTGGAAGAAGC
The DNA here is from genome assembly GCA_965247695.1 of Flavisolibacter sp. Taxonomy (GTDB): domain Bacteria; phylum Bacteroidota; class Bacteroidia; order Chitinophagales; family Chitinophagaceae; genus Flavisolibacter. The sequence goes on along the minus strand of OZ252037.1, from coordinate 5,442,364 downwards.
CAGGGCGGCATACTACGGCGGTTGAAGAAGTTGGGATTGGTGTGAGATTTTTCTTTCTATTCCTCAAATATATCTTCCCATTGCATTGTATAACCGGGCAACGACGCCACCGGAATCGGTCCCGGATCAGCGTATTCGCCGCTTAATCCATATTTGCCTTCCACATTCAGTAAGTAACAAGTCACTGTTTTTTCGCCGGGAGAGACGATCCAATATTCCGGCACACCGCTTTCCTCATAAAGGGAAAATTTTTCGTTGATGTCACGGTCAACATTTCCTTTTGATAAGACTTCAATAATGGTATCAGGTACACCAAGACAACCGGCATCGTCCAACTTGTTCCGGTCACAAATAATGCAAACATCAGGTTGAATAACGGAGTAGATTTCTCCGCTACCTTTCTTTGGCAGACGCACGTCAAAAGGAGCGATGTAAACTTTGCAGGGCTTGCGCCGGAGAAAGGATTTCAGTTCGGAGAAAATGTTTCCGGCTATATCCTGGTGTTTGCGTTTGGGCGCTGGGCTCATGCGTTTAAGCCGACCCCGAAACAACTCCACGTATTCATCAAAATGCCAGGTGAGATAATCAGCATACGTGTAAATACCGTCTGGATCGAGCTCATTTATGTCAGTGATGAATTTCACAATGGAAAGGCATTTTTGAAATGTGCAGTCTTTGCTCTATAAAAACTTTATTTGTCAATCAGCACATGTACTTCTTGTGCTTAGGTTTCGCCCGCTAACGCTAGAACTATTTGGAAAAGTTTGTTGGTAATGTGAAAGTTCGTTTCTTCTTTCAGCTGCTCCAACGCACTCTTTACATCGGAAATGTAGCCTGCTTTCTTCGCGTCTATCAAAATACCTAGAAGTCCCGTTGTTCTTAGCCCTTGCTGTTTAGCAGTTGTGTTTCCAAGCCTTTCGTCAATTAATAAAAAATCTGCGTTCAATTCCAGCGCCAATACAATTGCTTCTGATTCGCCTTTCCCCAACGTTTCCCGCAACTTGTAAAACAACAAGGTATTCTTTATCTCTCCTGTACTAATTTTCCTCTGTGCAAGTAAATCTATAAACCTTGTTCTTGCTGGTGAGCCGTACATCTCCACAACCACTGATGGCGGAACAATTACTTCATTAAATAGCCGGTACAAAACTTCTTCTAATCGAAGCTGAATTAAATAATTTAAAACGGATGTATCACTGACAACAATCATAGGTGTACTCTGGTTTGTTGTAAAACCTCCACCTGTGCTGCCAGTTCTTCAGCCGTTATTCGAATCGTTTCTATCCCCCTTTCTTTTAAAAGCTTACCGAAGGCTATCCAGCTAACTTCTGCATATTCGGCTGATTTGCGCAGCGAATACACCTCTTTACTGTACAACAAAATGGCTATCTCCAATCGCATATCAGCCTCTGAAATACCCGCTTGCCGCAAGGCTTCATCTTCAATTACGATCATGGCTAACTGTTTTGTCAAATTTACAAAACCTATCCCTCAAACGTACTGTAGAAATAAGGCGTCTTGGCCTCAAACTCCGCGCTGCAGGTGTCCACCATTTTGTACACACGGGTAATGCCGGCAGCCTTGCGCTTTTCGTACACATCATCGTCTTCGGCATCGCCTAAAATGCGGGCAATCTGCTCGTCGCTAAAGCCGTGAATTTTTGCCTGCTTCAACAAGTCAATGGGCAAGTCGGCCAGGCCGTATTTCTCCAACTCTTTTTCAATGTTGCAGATCTTTTGAATCTCGTAAATGAACCAACGGTCAATGTAGGTGGCTTTGGCAATGGTATTCACGCTGATGCCCAGCATCAGCGCATCCTTTACGCGAAAGATGCGGTCCCACTTCGGGATTTTTATGTACTCCAATATCTCTTCGGCTTTCATGGCGCTCTTGCCATAATAACCAAGGCCAATGGCGTTGTTCTCCAAACTCTGACAAGCCTTTTGCACGGCTTCGGTAAAGGAGCGGCCAATGGCCATCACTTCGCCCACGCTTTTCATTTGCAAGCCAAGCGTATCATTGGCGCCTTTAAACTTGTCAAAATTCCAACGCGGAATTTTTACAATGACATAGTCAAGCGCCGGTTCAAAATAAGCCGATGTGGTTTGCACAATCGGGTTCTTTAATTCATCCAACGTAAAGCCCAGCGCCAGTTTGGCGGCAATCTTGGCAATGGGATAACCCGTGGCTTTTGATGCCAAAGCGGAGGAGCGGCTTACCCGTGGATTGATTTCAACGGCGATGATGCCTTCGGTTTCGGGATTGAGTGCAAACTGCACGTTGCAGCCGCCGGCAAAATTGCCTAAGTCACGCATCATGCGAATGGCGGTGTCACGCATCAGTTGAAAAGCCGTATCGCTTAAGGTCATGGCCGGCGCAACAGTAATGCTGTCGCCGGTATGCACACCCATCGGGTCAAAGTTTTCAACCGTGCAAATGATGACCACGTTGTCAGCCGCATCACGCAACAATTCCAGCTCAAATTCCTTCCAGCCCAGCACCGCTCTTTCCACCAGCACTTCGTGAATGGGCGATGCCTGCAAACCGCGAGTCAGCGCTTCCTCCAGTTCAGAAGCGTCGTGAACAAAACTGCCACCGGTTCCGCCAAGTGTAAACGAGGGCCGGATCACCAGCGGAAAGCCAATGTCCTGTGCAAATTCTTTTCCTTCCAAAAATGAATTGGCTGTGTGCGCCGGCGCCACGGGCACGCCCATTTGAAGCATCCATTGCCGAAACTTTTCGCGGTCTTCGGCTTTGTCAATGGCTTTGATGTCAACCCCAATCAATCGAACATTATACTGTTGCCAGATGCCAAGGTCTTCGGCTTCTTTGGCAAGGTTCAGGGCGGTTTGTCCGCCCATGGTCGGCAACACCGCATCTATCTCGTTTTCCTGCAAAATTTTCTCGATGCTTTCCACGGTTAGGGGCAAAAGATAAACCCGGTCAGCCATCATCGGGTCGGTCATAATGGTGGCGGGATTGCTGTTTATGAGAATGACCTTAACGCCCACTTCCCTTAGGCTTCTGGCTGCCTGTGTGCCGGCGTAGTCAAATTCGGCGGCCTGGCCGATGATGATTGGACCCGAACCGATGATGAGGACAGTTTTTATGGAATGGTCTTGTGGCATCGTGCTGTTGTTTGCGTGTTCACTTGTTCACCTGTTCACTTGTTATAAACGACGGTCTGCGGCGCTACGCTTAACAAGTGAACAGGTGAACAAGTCAAACCGGTGAACATAAAAAAGCCGGGCTTCGGCCCGGGGTGCAAATCTAATAGAAAACATTTCCGGTGACGGGTTATTTTTCTGCCATCAGCGCATGAAAAAAGCTGCCCTTTGGCAGCTTTAATTTTTTCTCAATGACGAAGCTTCATTCTGTTTACGCCAAAACTATTGAACGCTTGAACAATTGAACTTTTGAACGGTTGCTTACCCTCCGTAGTTCAAATCGCCGGTATAGCTTTCTTCTCTTGCATTTGGCGTGGAGCCGTTTTGCCCAAACGAATTTTTCAGGTTGCCGAGGTTATCATTCACAAGCTTCTTGCCTTTGTTCAGCAAGTCGCTGCGTTCTTCTGCACTCATTTTGGAAACCTTGTACAAGCCGTACGCCGCAGCGCCGGCCAAAAGCAACGATCCTAATCCTGGTTTACGTGCCATGTTGATTTGTTTTTTGTGATGAAGTAATAGTTGATTTATGCCTGCGAAGTTGTCTCACCGGTAGTGGCCTTTGTCTCTTTTTTTGCGTCGTTAAAAAGGTTGTTGAAAAATTCTTCCACCTTAGGCATGTGTTCTTTAAAGGCGTCGGTGCCTTTGTCCTTTAGTTCGTTGAAGTAATCCATTGCCTGGTCTTCGGCGGCCACGGCCTGGTCTTTTAATTTGTTAGCTTTCTCTTTTAGCGAAGCGGCGAGCTTTTCTTTTTCTTCGTCGGTCATGCTGCTGTACTTATAAGCGCCAAAGGCGGCGGCGGCACCTAAAAGGAAGGTCGCCCATTGTTTACTGTTTACGTTCATAACAAAAAGTTTTTGTTGAGAGAACAAGCACTACCAATTTTGTGCCCCGCTCCGGCAACGGCTAAAACGTCAGTGCGGTGGGCAACGATTTTGAAATGAAAAGGGAAATGCACAAAAAACTACGCAGCTTTTTTTTCTTCCTGCTTTGGCAACTGGCGGCGCCGGCGCAAGACTATCCAAAAGGTTACTTCCGCAGTCCGCTTAATATTCCCATGGCGCTGGTAGCCAACTTTGGGGAGATACGTCCGAACCATTGGCACATGGGTCTGGACATCCGAACACAACAACGAGTGAACCTGCCGGTGTACGCTTCGGCTGATGGTTACATTGCTCACATCAAGATAGAACCCGGCGGCTTTGGCCAGGCTATTTATATCAATCACCCAAACGGCTTTACCACGTTGTATGCGCATCTCAATGCTTTTTTTCCGGCGCTGCAACAAAGGATAAAAGAAGAGCAATACAAGCATGAATCTTGGGCTATTCAATTGGATTTTTCACCGGAGGAATTTCCGGTGAAAAAGAGCGATTACATTGCCCTAAGCGGCAGCACCGGCGGTTCGGCCGGGCCGCACGTTCACTTTGAAATACGCGATACAAAGACTGACAAAGTTTTGAATCCTTTGCTCTTAGGTTTTCCCATTGCCGATGCGGTGCCGCCATCGGTTGTTCGTTTAGCCATGTATGACCGGAACAAAAGCACGTATGCGCAATCACCACAATTACTGAACATTGCCAAGACAAGAAATAGCCTCGTCAAGGTTATATCGAACAGTATCAGTTTTGCCATAGGCGCCAATGATAAGTTTACCGGCTCGTCAAACCCCAACGGCATTTATTCGGCAAAAATTTATGTAGATAACCAGCCGGTTTCGGCCTTTGCCTTAAACGACATCGGTTACGATGAAACGCGGTACATCAATGCGCAATTAGATTATCCGTACGAAGCCAGGGGCGGTGGGCATCTGCAACACATCACGCCATTGCCCGGCGTCGCGGAAGTGGCGTATGATACTTATGGTGGCGATGGCATCATTCACTTAACCGACAATGCCGTGCATGAAGTTTTGATAGAAGTGAAAGATGCAAACGGCAATGCAACACGAATACCGTTCAAGATTCAATACGAAGGTTCATTAACGCCTGTTTCGTTTGCGTTAACCGGCGAACAATTTTTGCCGGGCAACATCAATGTGTTTGAGCGGGATGATTTTCAAGTGGTGACCACAGAAAAAACAATCTATGATGCCGTGGCGGTTTCATTCAGTTCTATAAACAATGGTGCGGGGGCTGCGGTTTCGCCTTTGTTTAGTTTTTTAAGTGCGGCTATTCCTTTTCACGATTCGGTTATAGTGCGCATCAAACCAACAGCAGCAATAGCCGACGGAGACAAAGAACACATTGTCATCAAAAGCGTTTCGGGAGATAAAACCGTGGTGCAAAAAGCCGTTTGGCAGCGCGGCTGGCTGATGGCAAAGTTCCGGCAGGCAGGAACGTACCAGGCCTTTATTGACAACGTGCCGCCAACGGTAAACGGCGTGGCAACTGATTTATCAAAAGCAAGCAGGATTGTCTTTACACCAACAGATAATTTTGGTTCCATCAAAAGTTTTCGTTGCGAAGTGGACGGACAATGGCTGCGCTTTACCAACGACAAAGGCCGCACTTGGATTTATGCCTTTGATGAAAAGTTTCCGGCCGGTGAGCATGAGTTGAAAGTGAGAGTGGAAGATGAAGCGGGAAATGTGGCGGAGATGGTTTGGAAGGTGAGGAGATGATCTCACCCCAACCCTCTCCATCGAAGATGGAAAGGGAGCCGAGTACCCTCCGCTATTTTAATTATTGTTTTCGATGGCAGAACGTGATATGTATTTGTCAATGGTAAATGACCGTTGTGTTTTCGGATACAGTTCCCCTCTCCAGCTATGCTGGAGAGGGGTTAGGGGTGAGGCTCTATATTTGCCGCATGGCAACTCATCTCCTCGAAGGCCAAAAGGCTCCCGCCTTTGCCGGCATTGACCAAGACGGAAATAAAGTTTCGCTTGCTGATTTCAAAGGACAAAAAGTTGTTCTTTATTTCTATCCCGAAGACGACACGCCGACCTGCACCGTGCAAGCCTGCAACCTGCGTGATAATTATTCATTGCTGACGAAGAACGGTTTGGCCGTCATCGGCATCAGTCCAAACAGCGAAGCCGATCATCAAAAGTTTCGCAAAAAATTCAGCTTGCCGTTTACACTCCTTTCCGATCCTGAACACAAGATCATTGACAAATACGGCGTGTGGGGACAAAAGAATTTATACGGCCGTGATTACATGGGTCTTCACCGCACCACGTTTGTGATTGATGAAGAAGGCATCGTTAAAAAAATCTTTCTCCGGCCGAAGAACAAGGCACATGCGGAGGAGATCATTAAAATGAGTAATGAGTGATGAATAATGAGTGGGCCGCTTAAAGTTTAAAAGTTTTTGTTTTCATGAAGACTTTGGACACAACACGAACTCATTACAGATTATTCATTGCCCATAAATCTGCCACTCCACTTCGCCCACAGCAAATCTTTCTTCAACGGCATGGTGCACCACCAGTTCGCCCAATGCAGTTACATCTTTCACCATTGCTTCAAACACACGGCTGCCTTTTTTCAGCCGCACGGTTTCGTTTAGTTTATAAAGAAGGCTTTTGTATGATGCACTAATCTCCGCCGGGGCGTTTTGCATCTTTTCATACGCATTACTCAAATATGTACAAAGTTCTTTGGCCAACACAAGCGGCTCATGCTGCCTTCCTGTTATTTGCCTTAGCGAAACCGCTTTCTTTTCCAATCCCTCAAAGTCTGTTTGGTTAATGTTGATGCCAATGCCAACAACTGCTGCCTTCCATTCACTGCCTTGCACAATGTTCTCAATGAGTATGCCCGCTGCCTTTCTGTCCTGCCAATAAATATCATTGGGCCATTTGACTTTCACTGAATCGCCGGCGTAAGAAGAAAAAAATTGCTGTACGCCAATGGCCGTCGCGGCACTCAATAAAAAGGATTGCGATAATGGCAATCCCGGCGGTTGAAGTATCACGCTCATGACAATGTTCAAATCGGCCGCGCTTTTCCACTCACGGGCACGCTGGCCTTTGCCCGCAGTTTGGTGGTGCGTAAACACCGTAGCGCCGTGCTGTGCCATCCCCGCATGAACCATCCCGGTGGCATAGTTGTTGGTGCTTCCAACCTGCTGTAGTTCTATAAAAGGATTGCCTACCAAAAATGCCGGAGTCAATTGTGATTTATTTTTGGCAAAGAAAGCGCCTCTTGAACTACCTTGCCTCAAACACTATTTGAACCATAAAATTTTTGAATTCATTGGAACCATTGGACGTATTGACGAAACGAAAAAAAACTCCCGCCCGGCTCACCAAAGCCTCCAAAATTTACAAGACCATCATCAAAGCGATTCAGGAAAAAAAAGGCGAGAACATTGTATCGCTTGACCTGCGTAAGATACCTGAAGCCGTTTCCGACTTCTTCATCATTGCCGAGGCCAGCAACCAGCCGCAGATCCGCGCCATCAGCGACGAAGTGGAAGCGCTGGTAAAGGATGTGTGCGACGAGTTGCCATACCGCCACGAGGGCAAGCAGAACCTTCAATGGGTGCTCATTGATTACGTCAACGTTGTGGTGCACGTCATGTCCACCGAAAGCCGCAAGTTTTACAAGCTGGAGGAAATGTGGAGCGATGCGCCGTTGGAAGAATACAATCACTAAACTTTATCCCCTAAAAATTGGCAATTGCATTGGGCAAAATAGCCTTACTTGCAACCCTCACATCAAACAAAAAAAATGGCACAGGAACCATATACGAAGAACGATAGAAAAACCCGGTTGCCGCGGTTGAATAAGAACGGCACTGACGGTGAGAATAACGGCCCGCGCAAAACCCCGCGCTTCTCTTTTTATTGGGTTTACGCCATCATCTTCGCGGTACTCATCGGGCTTCAGTTGTTCAGCAGCCCGTTTTCACCGGCTTCTTCGCAAATCAATCAAACGGCCTTTTCGCAAATGTTGCAGGCAAATGACGTGAGCAAATACGTGATCATTGCCAACCGCAACATTGTAAAAGTGACTTTAAAACCGGGCAGTGCTTCAAAATATCCAAAGCTCCTCGGCAAAAGCGCTACTGACAACGGTGATGCTCCACAAGGCTTTTTCAAAGTCGCGTCAATTGAGTCTTTTAAGGATGACATGCGTGACTTTTACAAAGCCCACCCCGAGGTTGTTAATGTGGAAGATGCCGATACCGAAAGCAATTGGTTCACGCCTTTTTTGCAAACGATCCTGCCTTTTCTTTTGCTCATCGGCATTTGGATTTTACTCATGCGCAAAATGAGCGGCGGGGCGGGAACGGGCGGTGGTCCGGGTGGAATTTTCAACATCGGCAAATCAAAAGCAACTTTGTTCGACAAAGGCACAAAGGTGAACATCACCTTTGCCGACGTAGCGGGTTTAGACGAAGCCAAAGTGGAAGTGATGGAGATTGTGGACTTTCTTCGCAACCCCAAAAAATACACTTCGCTTGGAGGCAAGATACCGAAGGGCGCCTTGCTTGTAGGCCCTCCCGGAACCGGTAAAACTTTATTGGCAAAAGCCATGGCTGGCGAAGCGCAGGTTCCGTTCTTTAGCTTGAGCGGGTCCGACTTTGTGGAGATGTTTGTAGGCGTGGGCGCCAGCCGTGTTCGCGACCTTTTTAAGCAAGCGAGAGAGAAAGCGCCTTGCGTAATTTTTATAGATGAAATTGACGCCATTGGCCGTGCCCGCGGCAAGAACATGATGATGAGTAATGACGAACGCGAAAGCACCTTGAACCAATTGCTTGTGGAGATGGACGGCTTTGGTACTGATACCGGCATCATCGTTCTTGCAGCTACCAACCGCCCCGATGTATTGGACACGGCCCTGCTTCGTCCCGGCCGTTTCGACAGGCAGATTTCCATTGACAAACCCGATGTAAAAGGCCGCGAAGCTATTTTTAAAGTTCACCTGAAACCCATCAAGGTTTCGGAGAAGGTGGACGTGCATAAACTGGCCGAGCAAACGCCTGGTTTTGCTGGCGCCGACATTGCCAATGTGTGCAATGAAGCCGCCCTGATTGCAGCTCGTAAAGGCAAAACCGCCGTGGACATGAGCGACTTTCAGGATGCCGTTGACCGTGTGATCGGCGGGCTGGAAAAGAAGAATAAAATTATTTCTCCCGAAGAAAAAAAGATCATTGCTTACCACGAAGCCGGCCATGCTATTTGTGGCTGGTTTTTGGAACACGCTTATCCGTTGTTGAAGGTAACGATTGTGCCAAGAGGAACAGCCGCTTTGGGGTATGCGCAATACACGCCAAAAGAGCAATATCTCTACAACACCGATCAGCTGCTTGATCAGATTTGCATGACGCTTGGTGGCCGCGCCTCCGAAGAAATTTTCTTTGGCAAGATTTCAACCGGTGCGCAAAACGACTTGCAGCAAATTACCCGCATTGCCACAGCCATGGTAACTGTCTATGGCATGAGCGATAAAGTAGGCAACATTAGTTATTACGATCCGCAGGCGGAGAACCAATTTCAAAAGCCGTATTCGGAAGAAACGGCCAAGATGATTGACAACGAAGTGCGGCTTCTGATTGATGAAACCTACACCCGCACAAAAAGCCTGCTAAGGGAAAAAAGAAGCGAAGTGGAAAAATTAGCTGAAGCCTTGCTGGAAAAAGAAGTCTTGTTTCAAAGCGATGTGGAAACCTTGATAGGCCCACGTCCTTATGAAGAAAAAAAGCCCTTGGATGACGGTATTGAAGCGCATCCCGAAGGCGGCATCAGCGAAGGCGTACCGCCCTATGATCCGGCGGTGACCAATCAACAGCCTGCGGCCTAATAAGCAATTGGCAACAGGCAATTGGCAATCAGAAAAGTCAAGAGAAATAGCGCATGAGTACAACCGAAGCAAAACAAAACATCCTGAATAAAATACGCATGGCGTTGGAGAATCCAACGCCATTGCCTTTTCCGGACGCTGAAGGGTTGCAAAGCCCGATACAACGGCAAAGCCAGGATTTGGAAGTAGAGTTTGCCGAACAGTTTTCGGCCCTGCAAGGCAAGTTTGTTTTTTGCGCGAACGAAGAAGAACTAAAAGCCAGCTTTGAAAAGCTTTGCTATCAAAATCAATGGACAAAGATTTATTGCGAAGAAGAAGCGTTCAAAGACATCATACAACCCAATAGTTTATATGCCGACATTGCCACCTGCGAAGCGGCCGTAACGAGTTGCGAAGCCTTGGTGGCCCGAACAGGAAGCATTGTGTTAAGCGCCGTTCATCAGGGCCGCATTCCCAGTGTGTATGCGCCGGTGCATGTTTGCATAGCGCAAGCTTCGCAATTAGTTTACGATGTAACGGATGCCCTGCAAGGCGTGAAAGATAAATACCGCGATTACCTGCCTTCCCTTATCACCTTTGCCACCGGCCCAAGCCGCACGGCCGATATTGAAAAGACCTTGGTGGTGGGTGTACACGGCCCGAAAGAGGTTTATTGTTTTGTGGTGGAGGACAACCCTCTGTCTCCCTAAAGGAAGGACTTAGATCGAGGAGCTTTTGCTTGTTTCAATCATTCTTTTTGTTCAATGCTTTTTTTGGACCAGAAGCCGGAATAAAGTTTAAGCTTTCGTTGCGTCGCACTCGTGTACGTTCCTATCGCTATTCAACTCAACACTGTTTTACCACTCTGGTAATCAGCAAATGTGTTAGAAGCAAATTAAAATATAAAACACATAATGATGTCCCAATTGTCGTCTAAAGAATTGGATGGTTATCATTGGCATGAGGCCTTTGACAGAGCTTCCATTTGCATGGAGATGGTAGATCAGTATATTTTATTTCATCCAGCCGTAGAAAGCGTGGCAACGTTGAAAGAAAAAGCGGAGAAGGCGCACCAGTTGCTGTTTGATCTTTACCAAGAGATAGGCGGCATTGTAGCGGAGCAAAGGACGGAGAACAATTAATTTTTCGTGATTACTTTCACTGCTTCGCAAAAAGCATGAATCTTCCACCCGGCAAAAATGTTTACTTCCTTTCCGACTTTCACCTTGGCGTACCCGATGCCGCCAGCAGCCGACAACGCGAAAAGCTAATCGTTAGCTTTCTCCATTCCATTAAGGACAAGGCAGACACTATCTTTCTGGTAGGCGACATGTTCGACTTTTGGTTTGAATACCGCAAAGTGGTGCCCAAAGGGTTTGTCCGGCTGCTGGGAAAGATTGCGGAGTTAGCCGACAGCGGCATTCACGTTCACTTCTTCGTGGGCAATCACGACATGTGGATGAAAGATTATTTTCAAAAAGAATTAGGCATAACGGTTTATTTTGAACCGACTGTTTTTGTGTTTAACGACGCTTCCTTTTACATTGGTCATGGCGATGGTCTTGGTCCCGGCGATTACGGCTATAAGGCCTTGAAGAAAGTGTTTCGCAATCCTGTTTGCCAATGGCTCTTCGGTATTTTACCGCCAGCATTGAGCATGGGCCTGGCGCATTATTCCAGCGTCATCAGCCGTGGCGGCATAAAACATGAGGAAGAAGAATTTTTAGGCGAGAACAAAGAATACTTGCTCATTTACAGCAAGCAAGTATTGAAAAAAGAGAAGCACCATTTTTTTGTGTTCGGGCATAGACATTTGCCCATAGATTACAACCTCACCCCCTGCCTCTCTCCTTCGGAGATAGAAAGGGGAGAAGTAAAAAGCCGATATATTAATTTGGGTGAATGGATCAACTTTCAAACCTATGCGGTGTTTGATGGCGAGAAGATGGAGCTGAAATCATTCACTGGTAAGGAAGATAAAATTGTACGTAAATAATGACGCATTATATAACCACAAAGACCGGAAGACACCAAGGTTCACTAAGCTTACTTGGTGCAACTTTGTGCCTTTGTGTCTTCGTGGTTACACTACGCCACAGCATGCAAAGGCGGCAACACTTTTTATGCCTGCTCTTTGTGCTTGCATCGTTTTGCACCAGAGCGCAAGTTGCCGACAGCGGCTTCACCCTCATCAAAACTTACAAAGGCGACATCACCAACGCAGCGGTTGATAACCTCGATAATCTCTACATCATCTCCTCCACCGGACAGGTAAAAAAGTTTGGCCCCAAAGGTGATTCCATCGGCGTTTTCAACGGCGTTCGTAATTATGGCAAGCTCACCGCTATTGACGTGACCAATCCGTTAAAGCCTTTGTTATTTTACAAAGATTTTTCCAACGTAGTAGTATTAGATCGTTTTCTGGCAGCCCGTGTTTCGCTCAACCTGCGCAAGTTCAACATCCTACAACCCTCGGCCGTCGGTCTTTCGTACGACAACAACATTTGGGTATTTGACCAGTACGACAACAAGCTCAAAAAAATTGATGAAAGCGGGAACCTTCTCTCCCAAACCGATGACTTCCGCAGCTTGTTCGGGCAAAGCTTTGCACCGCAAAAAATCATCAACGATGACGGCTTTGTTTACCTCGCCGACTCTACTTCCGGCATTTTTGTGTTTGATAATTACGGCACTTACAAGCGTAAAATTTTAGTGAAGAATTGGAACGCCATTGACATTAGCAGCGGCAGAGTGGTAAGGGTAAGCAAGGATGCGATAGTGGTGTATAATCCGGTAAATCTTTCAGAGAAAAGTTTTTCGTACCCATCTTCTTTCAAGCCGTATTTGCACTCGTTTACCACAAGCAACAAGATGGTCACGTTCTCACAAGATTCGTTGCGGGTATATCGGGTAGGCTATTAATACGAATGCCTAATTTTAGCGCAAAGATTTTGTGCGATGAATTTCTTCTTCGACCGCATCATTTGGAACAATACCGTTGGCGATTATTTATGGACCATCGGCGCCGTCTTGTTCGTACTCATTCTTAACCGCATCATCTCCCGTTATCTCGCTTCACTTCTTTGCCGCGTCTTTCGCGGTGTACTTAAAAGCTACGACCAAAAAAAGTTCACCGACCTAATCGTTCATCCGCTGGGCATCTTTCTCGTCATCACGGTCAGCATTGTGGCCTTTTACCGGTTGCATTATCCCGATGCACTCAAGTTCACTATTTATAAATATCCGCTTCAGCAAATTTTGCTTTCACTGGCCGTGGCCGTGCAGATATTGGCCCTCACCTGGTTTGTCCTTCGCATCCTAGATTTTATTGCCAGCATCCTGGAAATAAAGGCTAACCAAACACCTTCGCAAAGCGATAACCAACTGATTGTTTTCTTTCGCGATTTCATTAAAGTTATTGTTGGCGTACTGGGTGTTATCATCATGCTCAATAAAGCCTTTGAGTACGACGTAAGCACGGTGCTCACTGGCTTGAGCATCGTGGGTGCGGCCGTGGCGCTGGCATTGCGGGAAAGCCTCGAAAACCTCATTGCTTCTTTTGTCATTTTCTTTGATAAACCTTTTTACATCGGCGATACGGTGAAGGTGCAAAACATCACTGGCGTGGTGGAAAGCATCGGCTTGCGCAGCACCCGCATCCGTAGCGAACAAAAGACCTATGTAACGGTGCCCAATAAACAAATGGTGGATACGATACTCGACAACATCTCGCAACGCACCCAACAACGCAACGAACTGCTGCTGCAAATCAGTCCCGATACGCCTTCGCAAAAAATAGAAGCGGTAATGGAAAACCTACGAAGCTTTTTAAGCGGCATTAAAGAGGTAGAGGCTTACAATATATTATTTCTCGACATCAATGTGCAGGCTTATACTATTCAGGTGGAATACTTCGTGCCGGCCGCACACCTTGCCTTGTTCAATAGCATCCGGCAAAAAGTGAATTTGTTTGCACTGCAATTGTTGGAGAAAGAAGGCGTAAAGATTGCCGGCGCAGGAAGGCCAGTTGCCGGTTACCGGTAGCCGGTTTCCAGTAACTGGTCGCTTACGCATTTGTTCTATAAACAAACCTTCCATTATTCAGAAGGTTTGTTTAGTTGAAGCAATTTATATCATCACGATAACCGGCTGCTGGCAACTGGCTACTTCTTTGCGGTGCTTGCCACCAACTCGGCCACTTCTTTTTCGGGTGTGCCGGTCTTGCCATACTCTACTACACGACCGATTTCCCTGCCGTCTTTCATCACGATGAACGTAGGCACGTTGGTAATGCCGAAGGCTTCGGAAAGATTGTACAATGTTTTTTTGCTGTGGTCAACGCCGATGAGAGTGATGCGGCTTTCGGGGAAAGAAGCGGCGTCAACGGTTTTAAAAAAACCAGGTAAAATTTGTTTGGTATCGCTGCACCAGGTGCCACCAAAGACCAAAATGTTTACGGTTTCTTTGCCCACTGCAAAATTCTTTATCGCATCGGCATTTGGTGTGTAGCTTTTTTGATTGTTAGCATACCAGGTAAAGGCCGTATCGGTAGCCAATGTTTCTTTGGTTAAAAAACCCTTCATCACTTTATTTCCTGATGCATCGCGGGTGATTTCTGTTTGCGCAAAAAGGACTTGGGCAGAAGCGATGGTGAAGGCAAGAAGAAAAAACTTTTTCATGGCGAATGTTGTGAACCAAAAATAAGGGCAGAGGAAATAAGCGGTTGTTAAACCTCACCCCAACCCTCTACGGCGAAGCTGAAGAGGGAGGTCGTACAGCGTTGTTTACAGCACGGTCTTTCATCATGTACTTCAAGCGGCCTGCTATCGTAATGACTTTTGTCTGTCATCCCGACGAAGGATGGATATGTGGACGGCGCTTGAATAACTGTTGTGAGAAACAAAAGTTGTTTGCATCTTCTCTCCCAACAGAACGCACAGATGCCTTGTTCCTCGGCATGACAGTTCACAAGCGTTATGATTACAGGCTCATTGATTATTCAAAGAGCGATTGCACAAATGCCCCATTGCGATAAGAACGTATCTGCCTACCGGCAGGCAGGCACGCTGTGCGACGCAACAGACGCCTCATAGATAAACGAACCTCTGGTTCATAAAAAGACAATAGCTAAACGAATGTCACTACCTGTAAACACCGCCGTATGGTCTCCCTCTACGGCTTCGCCGGAGAGGGCCGGGGTGAGGTCATAGATTCGCCTTCAGCTCCAGCAAGAAGCCCTTAATCTTTTGCAGCGAAACAATCAGTTCATGGGCGCTTTTGACGTTGGCGTTCTTCTTTAAAAACTCCCTGGCGCCTTCGATAGTAAACTTGCGGCGGCGAATCAAATCGTGAATCAGTTGCAGGGTTTTAATGTCCTGCGGACGAAACAAGCGATCGCCTTTGCGATTCTTGCGCGGCTCCAGGCTATCAAATTCGTTGGCCCAATACCGCAGTTGCGAGGCGGGTATTTTAAACATCTCCGCTACTTCGCTAACGCCGTAATAAGCTTTTTGAAATAAGATTTCATCTTCGGGCACTTCCGGTTCTTCATCGGCGGGGATAGCCTCTTTCAAACTTCGGCGGCCGCGTTTGCCTTTTTGTTTTGACGGTGGAATGGGCGCCGCCGGCTGGCCCGAAAGAAACTCTTTCGGCGCTTCTTCTTCAGCGGAAAATTCAAACGTTATCTGCGGTAAACTTTTTGCCATGCGGAGGAGGCGAAAATAATCAGTAATGAATGATGAGTAATGAGTAGCTGCTTAAAAATTAAAAAGCCTGTTCGCCGTTATAAAGCATTTGCAGGTAACACGAACTCATTACTCATCATTCATTGCCTCATTCCTTGCTGGCCCATACTTCGGCCGTGATGCCAAGGCCGCTGTTTTCTTCGGCCGGAATGATGATAACGGGCTTGTTGTTTACCACGCTTACTTTAGTGACCACACTCTTCAGCGGGCCCGATGTAAAGAAGATGCGTTGGGCCGCCACGCTGAATTTATACTCGCCGGCATCGCCGCCAGCCGTGAGTTTGTAATGACTTTCGTCAAGCAAAATGATGTCGCCTTTTTCCCAGGCTTTTTGTGCGGCTTTTAGTTTTGCTTCGTATTTGCCCGGCGACAAATTGCTAACGCTTTGTGCTTTTATAAACAGAGAGGTGAGAAGAAAGAGGAGTAAAAGAACATTCTTCATAGCATACGTTTTTGGTGCGGTTAAGGTAAACTCTTTTTTCTGGCCTTACAACTCACTCGTATTTGCGGTACAAAGAGTACAGTACTTTTTGGCCGGCCTCCGATAAATTACTTTTCCCTTCTTGTTGCAAGTACTTGCGGTTGAACGTTTGCATCACAGCCGCAGTATCTTTTATGTCGTAGCCAATGATGCGCAGGGCTTGCAGGTGGTTAAAGTTCGAAGGCACCGCCACACTGGTCGTATCGCTCCACCAAAGTCCGAAGCCGGCATCGGCCAATTGCTTCCATGGAAAGCTTACGTTCGGGTCATTCTTTCTCGTTGGCGCTATGTCGGCATGGCCAATAAAGTTGGCCACGGGAATGGAATACGCTTTTTTAAGGTTGGTTAGGAGTTGAAGCAGGGTTGTGATTTGCGCCACCGCAAAACTGTCTACGCCGTTGTTGTCTATCTCAATGCCGATGGAAGAAGAATTGATGTCGGTATTGTTTCCCCATTTGGCAATGCCGCCGTGCCAGGCCCGCAGATAATCGTTTAGCATGTGATGCACGGAACCGTCTTTACAAATTACATAGTGGGCACTCACCTGTGTTTTGGGTGTGGTGAATGTTTTCAGCGTTTGGTCGCAACTGTTCTGCGCCGTGTGATGAATGATGACGAAGTTGGGCTTGCGCAGGTTAAAGTTGGTGGTGCCTACCCAGGCAGAAACAATTTGCGGCAAGGAATCAGTTGGCGGCGATTGTTTAAGGATGTTCGCAAAGCTTTTTGCCTGCCGCTTGTAATCCTTGTTGGTGGCAGCATAGGGGCCTTTGTTGCAGCGATAAAAAAGAAAGGCGGAGATGATGAGAAGAAAAGACAGACTTGATTTCATGCAGTGCATTAATACGGTAAAGTAAGAAAGAAATTTTTTGCTGTTCGGAGTTTCAAACTCCCGACAGCAGTTGGACAGCGGTTTGGTTTTTGTGCCGTAAAGGATTCACCTTCTACTCACTAAAAACAATTGTTATGGCAAGAGACGTTAACGGAAAAAAAGTGGCCATCTTAACCGAGAATGGCTTTGAAGAAATAGAACTCACCAGTCCAATGAAAGCACTAAAAGAAGCCGGCGTGGAAGTACACGTCATTTCTCCGCAAGCCGGCAAGGTAAAGGCCTGGAATCACGACCACTGGAGCATTGAAGTGCCGGTGGACAAAGTGTTGAGCGAAGTAAAGCCTGAAGACTATGACATGCTGGTATTGCCCGGCGGCGTGATGAATCCCGATAAACTGCGGCAGAACAAAGACGCCGTGGCTTTTGCGCAACATTTTTTAGAGCAGGCCAAGCCGCTGGCGGCCATCTGCCACGGCCCGCAACTGCTTATTGAAACCGGCATGTTGAACGAACGGGCCATGACCTCATATCCATCACTGCAAACCGATTTAAAAAACGCCGGCGTCATTTGGGAAGACAAGGAAGTGGTAACCGATAACGGACTGGTTACGTCCCGCACACCGGATGACCTGGAAGCCTTCAACAGAAAGATGATTGAGGAATTGAGTGAAGGACAGCACGCAACAACGGGACAGTTTACACAACAGCACGAGCGAATATAAGCGTCAGGCCGCTTCAAGCGGCCTGACGCTTAACAAAAAAGCCAACGTCTGCGGATAGCAGGGTTGGCTTTTGTCAACAACGAACAACGGAAAAAACTTACTGAAGGTTTGGGTGTTATTCGGGGCGCAAAATACTAAAATTATTAGCAAGGCAAAATCTATTTTTTCCTTTTTCCTATTGCCTCCTTTGCCAATTGCCTATTGATCTCACTGGCTTTGCTTTTGCAACGTTATCTTAAACAGTCGTCATGCCCGAAGGTCCATCGCTTATTATTTTCAGAGAAGAACTCCAACGCTTTGTAGGACAGAAAATTTTAGAAATCAGCGGCTCATCAAAGATTGATCAGCAACGGCTGGTGGGCAAGAAAATAAAGGAGATAAAAACCTGGGGCAAACACATGCTCTGGTGTTTTGACGGCTTTACTATACGTATTCATTTTCTCATGTTCGGCACATACTATATCAACGCTGAAAAAGACCGCGTGCCGCGATTGGCGTTAGTGTTTGAGAAAGATTACCTCAACCTCTACGCCACCGCGATAAAGATGATTGAAGAACCGCTGGATGATATTTATGATTGGTCGGCTGATGTGTTGAGCAAAGACTGGAACCCAAAAGCCGCAAAGAAGAAATTAAAAGCCCTACCCGAAACCATGGTGACCGATGCCCTGCTTGACCAAAACATTTTTTCCGGCGTAGGCAACATCATAAAAAACGAAGTGCTGCATCGCATAAAGGTTCATCCCGAAAGTTTGGTAGGTGCCCTGCCACCGAAGAAGCTGGATGAATTGATTAAAGAAGCCGTGAATTATACTTATGAATTTTTGGCCTGGAAGCGGGAAGGCGTGTTGCGCAAGAACTGGCAAGTGCATACAAAGAAAATATGCCCGCGTGACGGAACGAAAATTAGCAAGGAGCATTTGGGTGAGACGGATAGACGGACGTTTTGGTGTGAGGAGTGTCAGAAGAGATACAGGTAAACGACTAGAACTTTGTGATGTTAACGATAAGCAATCAGTCTGTAGAAATAACGGAAACTTTAGGCAACTCATCATTGCTCTGCAGCAACGTCTTTACCTTGTCAATATAAGGTTGTAGTGTTTGATGCTTATTGTTCTTGGCCGCCAGCACAATAAACCTTAAATCAACCTTATTTAAGTTTTGCTGATTTTTTAGATTTTTATCCAACGTGATAAAAAAATCAAAGCCGTTAAAAGCCGCCAATCCCAAAAGTTCACCGTTTTTCTTTCCTAACCATCCCATGTCTCGTACCGTACTTACGTTATAGTCTTCGCCAAAGTCATATTTTACTTTGGTAGGCATGTTTTCGTCAAGCAAAATTTTCATTTAAAACCCTTTCTGTAGTTAGTGTTTTACTTGCCATTTGGAGCACTTGCAAAGCATACTCTTTTTTGACTGAAGGAAAATTTTCCAAAAACTCATTTACTGTTTCTCCGGTTCCAATATAATCAAACAGTGCCTGAATGGGAACCCGTGTTCCGGTAAAGACCGGAGTTCCACCCATGGTTTCAGGGTCAATATTAATAGCGCCGTAGTTCATCTTGAGTAATGTTTGCTTGTTATGAAGTTACAAAGTCTCTAAGCGTTTTCGAAATTGAGGTTTTGAAAATATCTAACAGTAACGGCTTGTTCGCGGCTTACGGTTGGAAAATCATCCAAGAATTCTTCGAGGGATATACCGGCTTCCAGATGATCGAAAAGAGATTCTACCGGGACACGAGTTCCTTTAAACACGGTTTGTCCTGCTAAAACTTCTGGGTCGCTGTTGATAAGGTCTTGTAGGTTCATAAGATAAAGGTAGAGAATCGGAGAATGAAATTATTGTTGGTGGACCATCGCACAAAACTTCGCCTCAAATCCAATGAAGGCGTAACATAAATATTCAAAAGGATTTAAATCGTGAAAAGTCAATGCTGTATTGGTTTAGCCAGCTACAGCAGCAACCCGACTATTAGTTGTAAGTATCACTTGCTTGCAAAATCATCCCAATACTCCTTACAAATTTGGTCAAACCTGTCAATTGTTAGTTTGTTCATGTTCTGGTCGAAAATTTTGATGCCTTGACAGCCGACGTAAAGCGTTCCACCACAGTAGTCAAAGTTGCTGTTACTTTGATTGCAAATCACCTTTACTAAGTCATTTTCTGTTTCTGCTGATAGAATATCAAGTTCAGCCTGAAATATGTCTTTTAGTTGAACAAAGTATTCTTGCTCTAACTCGATTGGATTCATCCAAGGCACCAAAACCAATTTGTGGATGTCAGTCAGCTCAATAAAAAAGTTCTCGAAACTCGGTTCAATTCTTTCTGCTAAATACTGACAACCTACTTTCAGCATTAAATGTTGTCTGTCTCCAGACCACTCAATGATTGTTCCGTCATGAAGAATTGCAAAGATGTCTCTTACGTTTTCAATATTTGTCACGAGAGCAATTGAATTTAGATGAAAGCGGTTTGTTATTGGTCATTGATTTAATACTGTTTGAACTAATCGTACCACCGCTATTATTAACGCTACTGCTTTTACAAATTCATCTTGATAGTCAGTGAAAATTGTGCTATTGAATTATTTTCCTCATGCTCCCTTAAACTGCCTCAAAAATCTTATATCATTCTCACTAAACAACCGGATGTCATTCACATCATACAACAACATCGCCGGCCGTTCAATCCCCATCCCAAACGCAAAGCCCGTATATTTTTCCGGGTCAATGCCACAGTTAGAAAGCACATTGGGATGCACCATGCCGCAGCCTAAAATTTCTACCCAACCCGTGTACTTGCAAATGCGGCAACCCGTACCGCCGCAAATAAAACAGGTCACGTCCATCTCCGCACTCGGTTCGGTAAACGGAAAATACGAAGGCCGGAACCGCACCTTCACATCCTTGCCAAACATCTCCCGCACAAAAAAGTAAAGCGTTTGTTTCAGGTCGGCGAAGGAAACATTTTCATCAATGTACAAACCTTCCACCTGGTGAAAAAAACAATGCGAACGGGCCGAGATGGTTTCGTTGCGATACACGCGGCCGGGACAAACAATGCGAATGGGCAACACGCCTTTTTGCATCTCCCGAATCTGCACATTGCTCGTGTGGGTGCGCAACAACCAGTCAGGGTTTTGATTTATGTAAAACGTGTCCTGCATGTCGCGGGCCGGATGGTTTTCGGGAAGGTTCAGCGCCGTAAAGTTGTGCCAGTCGTCTTCAATCTCCGGACCGTCGGCCACCGAAAAACCAAGCCGTTGAAAAATGGACACAATGCGGTTGCGCATCAGCGTTATCGGGTGCCGTGCGCCTATCTCAACGACATCGCCGGGCAAGGTTAAGTCCATTTCAACCATTGCCGGTTGCCGGTTGCCTGTACCCATTTCTTTTGTGTCGTTGTATTTCGCTTCGGCAAACGCTTTAAACTCGTTCATCACTTGTCCGGCTTCTTTCTTTCGTTCCGCAGACACGTTCTTCATCTCGCCAAACAAAGCTTTCAAAACGCCTTTGGTGCCGAGGTATTTAATGCGGTAGTTTTCGGCTTCCTGCGGCGAAGAAATGGGGTAGGCTTCGATCTCCTTGCGGTGCAGTTCTATCTGCTGTAACAACTCTTCCATGGCGGCAAAGATATAGGCTGTCTGTAGTCTAAGACTACTGACAACACAAAGACGCAAAGGAGCAAAGAAGAAAAGAATACTTTGGAAACAGAGGCCATGACTACTATTGAACTAACGTTGCGACGCTCCGTTCATTGGTTGGTAATTCTATTGAACACATCGTCGTGGCAATTGAACCACAAAGCCACAGAGACACGAAGTTGCACAAAGTTCATCATGAAAGTCTCTAACAGTCACACAGTCTTTGCATCATCAGCTTTGTATTCAAAAAGAAAAAGGCGAGATGACTCGCCTTCTCTATCTATTAAAATGATTTCTGTTGTTTGCTGTTTTCAGTTGGCCGCTTATAGCACCTTGCTGAAAGCCTTTCTGCTCCTGCTTTTGCGCAGTTGTCAATTGCCCGTTGCCTATTGCCAATTGCTTATTGCCTATTGGCTTCACTCGCTTGCCGCCGCTGCTTGCTCTTTTGGTTCGCGGTGAAGCTTCTTGTGAACGAACTGTTGGTTGAACGGTTCTACCGGGTTGTTGCTGGCATCTACCCAACCCACCAGGCCAATCATTTCTTTGTAAACTGTAAAGGTGGGACCGAAGCGGCCACGCCATTCGCCACGGGACACTTTCAAGGCATGAGAAATAATGTTGTCAACCGTTACGCCTTTTACAGTGCTCATGGTCTTGGCCGTCTTCATCTGTTTGAGTGCCTCCAGTATGTGTGGCTTCTTTACAATGATGTCAAACACTTCTTCGGCCGGCATGAACTTGTTGTTTTCTTTTAGCACTTCTTCCGCCTCGTCTGTCCACGATACAAGCCTTGGCCGTTTGGTTTTTGTAGCCGCCTGTGCTTCTTCGGCGCTGCCGTGAATTTGCATGCGTTTGCCCGGCTCGTCTTTTTGCTGAAAATTCATCAGGGCATCCACAATCAGGTGCTGCTGGCGCACTTCTTCGTCAATGGCGTCAATGGCATTCTTCGCTTCCTGAAACTCGCGTTGAGCTGTTTCATAAGCCTGGCGCCTGTCTTCAAATTGTGGCAACAGCTCTTCGCGTTTGGCGGCCAAACCGTCCATACAGTCTTTGGCATTTTGCACCATCCGGTCGGTCATGCTGCCGGTAATGTTTAAGGTGTAAGCTTGTTTTCCTTTGATGTTCTGTTTGATTTGTTCGGGACTCATTTGAGACTTTGTTTAGAGTGGAGGAGAGAATCGTGTGAGACAAATATAGGTTTAACGCCAATTCATATTTAAAAACGGAACGGAAATTAAAAAATCTATATTGGGATATTGTGCTATTCGGATATTGGCCGCAAACAAAATATCTCAATATCTTAATCTCCCAATATCCTTTCCTACGGCCTTTCCTGCGCTCTCAACCAACGCTCCGGCAATTCGTTGTTACTGGCCGTTACATAATCTTTGTGCGAACAGGCAATGAAGTTTTTGTCCGGCATTTGCATCCACCAACGGCCGCTTTTTTTGCTTTGCAAAAACACCGTGTCTACATCGGAAAACAGGGTATGAAACTCGTTAAAGGATTCGCGGTCTTCCAGCGCCGCTTCGCGTTTGTTGCGACTGAAGCCGTCCATAAAATACCAAAGCATTTGACTGATTTGTTTTGCGGTGAGGTTCTCCACATCTCGTTCAGGACGATAGCTGTAAACACCGATGCTTTGGAGGTTAGGACTCATACCGGCATACTGCATTAGCGTGCAGGCTTCTTCGCCGTTCAGGCCATTTGGGGTAAGATGATTGGCCGGTGCAAAAGCCGTTGCTATAGCGGAAATGTCAAAAGCCATGAAGCTGCAATTGCGAATCACGGGCTCCATCTCTTCAATGTTTCCCTTTACGGTGCCTACCCGAAAACAATCGAAGCGCAGCTTGTCCATCGTTTCCAACATGCGCGGATGTACATAATAGCTTTGAAAGCCAATGTGATTGTAATGCCGCATGTAGTTAGGTTCCAGCGTAAGCAGTTCCATCAAAAAATTATCGGCCCGAAAGGGTGATTCAAGGTTGATGTCAATGAGCGCATCCACGCCCACGGCATCCACGGCTTTTCTGTCATCGGCATAAGCGCCGTATTGCGCCAGGGCCAGGTCGTTAGAGCCGCCGATGACGATCACAGTTTTATTTGCGGTGATAAGTTCATGCACCACCATCTTTAAAGCCGCATAGGTATCGGTGTTGCTCTTGCCTGTTTTTACATCACCAAGGTCGGCAAGCTTTACATCATTGTGCCATTGATAGAGATTGTAAAACTCGTTGCGCACCGCCATCGGAGCCGTACTTGGATGCAGCAGCGCCGCGCCGCGTTGTTCGGCGCAGCCCACGATAACAATGTCGGCTTCATCCAAGTTCGGCACCTCGCCTTCGTACACATCTATGGCCCGGCCTATCTGCCCTTCTTTGTAACCTACGTCGCCGCTGATTTCGGCGCGGCTAATGGGGTTTAAAAAATCGAGTATAGAATCAAACATCGCTTCAAACTATTTAAAGTCTTTTTTTAAAAAAGTTGGCAGTTGACAGTTTGCAGTTAGCAAAGGAGGTGGAGGCCGCAAACTGTCAACTGCCAACTTTATTTAAGGTCTCACTTGTTTACATAAACCGCATATCCCCACGGCTCAATGGAATTCAGCACCGGTTCTTTGTTCATCAAAAAAACATTGTTCCATTCTTTCTCGGAAGGCTGGTCGGTCCATGTAAATTTTTGCGGCTTCTTCGAGAGATTCAACACCACCAAAACCTTGCTGCCCCCCTTTTCTCTTTCATACGCATAAATGGCAGCATCGGCTGAAGTGCGCAGCTTTTTAAACGAAGCGTTGGAAGCGAGTGCTTCGTTGTTCTTACGAAGATTGAGCAACGTCTTGTAAAAAGCCGCCCGTCCGAACTTGCCCATCGTGATGGTGTCTTTATAAAAGAAGCTCACGCTGTCAAGAAACGGTTCTTCTTGTCCGCTGTAAACCAGCGGCACGGTGCGGTCGAAGGTTTGTGTAAGCACGGCAAAGGGCGCATGGGAAGCGCCGGGCATGGTGGCGTAGTCTGCCTTGTTCCAACTGTTCTCATCGTGGTTGCTGGTGAAGTACATGGGAACGGCGGGCTTCGGAAAAGCCGTGTCGTATTTCGCCCTTACGCTGTCCAAAGAAAAAGCCGGCTTCTTGCCTTGCGCAATGCTGATCATGGTATGAAATTCTTCCCAGGGATAAAAGGCATCAAAGCCATTCTCCACCAAATATTTTTTCTCGCCTTCGGCCAGAAAAAACAAATCATGCTTTGCGGTTCTTAATTGCGAAATGCATTTCTTCCAAAAATCACCGGGCACGTTCCAGGCCACGTCGCAACGAAAGCCGTCAATGGCTGTATTCGTTACCCAAAACTTCATGGCCGCAATCATGCTGTCCTGCAGTTCGGGATTTTTATAATCCAGTTGCCGCGTATCGGTCCAATCGAAAGGCACGGCGGGCTTGCCGGCGCTGTCTTTGGCAAAAAAAGCCGGGTGCGCTGTTAACCAGGGATGATCGGCGCCGGTATGGTTGGGCACCCAATCAATCACCACTTTAAAGCCCATACTGTGTGCTTTGTTTACCAAACTTTTCCAATCGTCCATGGTGCCGTATTCAGGGTTGATGGCATCGTAATCAGACACGGCATAATAACTTCCCAAAGGGCCTTTGCGATCTTTTTTTGAAATGGGGTTGATCGGCATGAACCAAAGCGTTTGCACACCCATGTCTTTTAAGCGTTGAAGGCTGGTGGCAAAGGCATTGAAGGTTCCTTCAGGTGTGTATTGCCGCACGTTGACTTCGTAAATATTTCCTTGTTCTATCCAGCCCGGATGGCCGTCAACCATCGCAATCGAATCGCCGGAAGTTTTATTTGAGGAATCAGCGTTGGTAGCTATATCAGTAGCCGTGTTGTTGCATGAAGCAAAAAGAGCGGTGGTAAAAAGCAAGCAAAGAAAGCGACGCATAAAAATGATTTGCGCTAAAGTAGGAAGAGGAGGCTGAATAGACATTCCATTTCTTGAAGAAATGGAATGCCTTGCACTACTTTATGTACTCCGCTTTATTCTTTTCCAAATACTTCACCACCGCCAACCGAATATCCGACCTCGCATCGCCTTTCTCCGCCACCGCAAAAGCCTTCACAACATCCACATTATTGGCCTGCAAAAAATCCATGTTCGCTTCTTTACCCGAAAACAAAAACTCCGGCATCGCCACGCGGTAAGTTTTCATTGGATCAATAAGCTGTCCGTTCAGGCTCCATTTATCCCCCGTAAAAGACAGGTTCTCGCTGTACTGCAGGAAGCCGCCAGTGCTGATGTTTTTGCGTCCGGCTTCCAACATCTTAGTCACGAGGCTTCCCTTCATATCGGCTTCTACTATCGCTCCGCCAAAAGGCAGCGTTCGCAAAATATCGTATTGCGTTACGGGTGGCTGCACCACATCATCCACACGAATAGAACCGCCGTTCATCACGGCTATATCCGCTTGTGGAGCGGCTTCTTTCATAGCCGCTACAATCAGCCGCGTTAAGTTAGTAGGACGGCTGCGTATAGCGGTTTCGGTGCCTTCCAAACCATCGCCTTTGTCTATCATCACCGTCTTTGCATCAAAGCCTAACGAAGCATAATTATCATCGGCTATTTTATTCCATTTCTGCACCACAACGTTTGCGGCACTGTCCAACGCTATGTTTTCGTTCAGGGTTTCAATGTTTGTTTTGATGCTGTGATTGTTCTTTTTTTTATTGATGTGCAGCTTTACTACATAAGCCGTCTTTGCATTGGCAACCGCTTTGGTGATGGGCACATCACCAATTTTTGCATAGCGGCCATCGTGTTCGTGTCCGCCAATGATAGCCGTGAGCCCCGGCAGTTCCTTCGCCATCAGTTCATCGGCAGCTATGCTTTGGTGCGTAATGGCAACCACCGCATCCACCGAATCTTTCAACGCATTGTAGGCTTCTTTTGCTGTTTGCAACGGATCGGTATAAGAAACGTAATCGGCTTTGTTAAACGGAAGTGTGATGGCGAACAGCCCAATCTTCGCGGTGGTTCCATCGGCATCTTTTACCCGCATGATGTATGTCTTTGGCAACGGCCCTTCGCCTTCTTTTACAAAGGCTTCCATACCGGTTTTTGTTTTGTGAAAAGAATTAGATGAAAGCCACAGCGCCAATGATTCGTTCATGCGTTCCTGCAACTCGCTTTCCTTGATGTCGAACTCATGGTTGCCAAACATGGCAATGTCAAGACCCGCTGCATTCAATGCTTCAATCATTTGCCTGCCGCGAACAGCTTTGCCTTCGTACTTCAAACTGTTGTAAACCGAAGGGCTCACGAAGTCGCCGGCGATCACCAGAAATGTGTTGGGGTTCTTTTGTACATATCCTTTTTTCAACGTGGCAACTCTTGCAAGGCCGCCTTCTTTGCCGCCACTCAAAGGCGCTATTTCATACACATCGTTTATCTGCAAAAAAGTAACGTCAATTTTTCCATCGTCCTTACCGCCGGCAACGGACCTTGCGGTTTTACACGAAACGAAAAAAAGAACCGGAAGAAGTAAAAAGAAGAAGCGTTTCATCGGGCTAAAGTTGAGGCGCAAAGATAGAAACCTCTGAAGCGAACGTAGCCTGAACAAACTTTACAGATGGCAAATTTGTTTTAGATACAATCATTTTTTATGAACCGGGGTTTGTCTATCCATTGGGCGTCTGTTGCGTCGCGCAGCGTGTACGTTCAGTATCCCGATAGCTATCGGGACTGTTGTGCGATGCGCAATCATCATTCTAAGTTGTCGGTATTTCATAAGCAATAAGACCAAACCCCTTCCGCATCTCTTGTATCGAAAGCAAGATTGTATTGTTGTTCAACAGCGATCGGAACGATGATCCGCCGGCTGGCGGACGCAACGTCAGCTCAATAGCAGCACCGGCCTTCGTCGCCAAATGATTTCCGTGGCTTTACTGCCTCCTGCTTACACCGCAAAAAATATTTTTACAAACGCTTGCAACAAACCGAACGGCACACTATGTTTGTCGCCGTTGCTGCAATGGCAACCCCTAAATTACAAATCCGTACCATGACACAATATTATCTCGTCCACCGAGCGACGATTGCTTGCCATACTTTCTTTAAACAATCCCAACAAACGTTTTAAACACCATCTATTTTCAACCGGCTTATTCCGGCTGCTAACCTTATTTTTTTTAGGCGTTGAGGATGTACCCCTGGTTTCTACCCGGGGTTTTATTTTTACCACGGATGGCGGGGATTTAAGCCACGGATTGTCGAGATTTTCGTTGCGTGAAATCGGGTTTTTCTATTGCTACACTGTCTTTGTCTTTTGTCCGTTGCTTAGTGCTTATTGTCTATCAGTCCTTCTCTTTCCTGGCACAATTCAATCAACACGCCGTTCGTGCCTTTGGGGTGAAGAAAACAAATCAGTTTGTTGTCGGCGCCGGGCTTGGGTGTTTCATTGAGAAGGATGAAACCTTCGGCCTGCAGGCGTTTCATCTCTGCTAAAATATCTTCCACTTCAAAGGCGATGTGATGGATGCCTTCGCCTTTTTTATCAATAAACTTTTTAATGACGCCGTCTGTTGTGGTGGATTGAAGCAATTCAATTTTTGTTTCGCCTTGCCGGAAAAAAGCAGTGGCAACGGCTTCGCTTTCCACGGTTTCTGTTTTATAGCAAGCGGCATTCAATAATTTTTGGAACAAGGGTATCGAATCCGATAATGAGCTTACGGCGATACCGATGTGTTCAATTTTCAACATGGCGTGAATTTAGACCGCGTAAAAGTAAATTTGCGGAATTAAACATGCTTAACCTTCCCGTTTATCTTGATTACAATGCCACCACGCCCTGCGACCCAAGGGTGGTGGAGGCGATGTTGCCCTTCTTTACGCAACAGTTTGGCAATGCGGCCAGTCGCCATCATCCCTTTGGCTGGCAGGCCGAAGCCGCGGTGGAGATAGCAAGAGAACAGATAGCCAGGTTAATAAATGCAGAACCTTCGGAGATTGTTTTTACGTCCGGCGCTACCGAGGCTGTAAACCTTGCCATCAAAGGTGTGTACGAAATGTATGCGGCTAACGGTTCGCACATCATTACTTGCACCACCGAACACAAAGCCGTGTTGGACACTTGCAAACAATTGGAAAAGCTTGGCGCGGAAGTCACTTATTTGAAGGTGGATTCAAAAGGCCGCATTGATTTACAAGAACTGGAAGCCGCCATAAAACCGATCACTATTCTCATTGCCATTATGTACGCCAACAACGAGATCGGTACCCTTCAACCCATTGCCGAAATTGGCCGCATGGCCAAGGAGAAAGGCGTTATCTTTTTTACCGACGCCACGCAGGCGGTGGGTAAAATTTCGGTGGATGTACAACAAGATGGAATTGATTTGCTGGCCTTAAGTGCGCATAAACTTTACGGGCCAAAAGGTGTTGGTGCTTTGTATGTGCGGCGCAAAAGCCCAAGGGTAAAACTGACGGCACAAATTCACGGCGGCGGCCACGAACGCGGCCAGCGAAGCGGCACACTGAATGTACCGGGCATTGTTGGTTTAGGCAAAGCCTGTGAGCTCTGTTCTGAAGAGATGAAAAAAGACGCAGCACACACAAGCCGCCTGCGCGACAAGTTGGAAGACGCTTTGCTGCAAACAGAAGGCACGGCGGTCAATGGCGATGTGCAGCATCGCTTGCCGGGCACCACCAACATCTCGTTTGATGGCGCGAATAGCGAAGGACTGTTGATGGCGTTAAGTAGGAATGTTGCGCTGTCGTCCGGTTCGGCTTGCACATCAGGTTCGCTGGAACCCTCCTTTGTTTTAAAAGCCTTGGGCTTGCCCGATGAGGCGGCGCACAGTGCCTTGCGCTTTGGCACCGGAAGGTTTACCACCGAAGAGGAAGTTGATTATGCCATTGCGCAAGTATCCGAAGCTGTGAACAATCTGCGAAGCCTAAATCCGTTTTGAGAAGAAGCGAAGACAAACGTTAAAAGATAAACGGTGCCTGCCTCTTTTGAACAACCAAATTTTAATTTTGAATCATGACAACATTTGAAAACGCAGTTACGGTTACCGATAAAGCCAAAACCCAGGTACGCAAGTTGATGGCCGATGCCGGCCAAGCCGACCCTTCGTATTTTTTACGGGTAAGTGTCGTGGGCGGCGGCTGTTCGGGCTTGAGCTATAAAATGGATTTTGACAACCAACTCAAATCTTCCGACCAGGTGTTTGAGGCCGATGACCTTAAGATCGTTACTGACCTGAAAAGTTTTTTATACCTGGTAAACACCGAACTTGATTATAGCGATGGCCTCAACGGCAAAGGCTTTCATTTTATTAACCCCAACGCCAGCCGCACTTGCGCTTGCGGTGAAAGCTTTGCGGTGTAACCTCACCCCGGCCCTCTCCATCAATCCCGATAGCTATCGGGAGGAGAGGGAGTGCTTGCGCCAGAATATCGCGGCGGCGGCGACGGGCTTTTAGCTATTGTTTTTTTATGAACCAAAGGATTGTCTATCTATTGGGCTTCACTTGCGTCGCACTCTTGTACGCTTTGTTCCTATTGGGCATTGTACAATCCTCATCGCTGGTTTTTATCATTCTTTTTTAAAAGAATCAAGCAGTAGAACAAACATCCATTCATCATACGAAAACGACTTGCAAACTTTCGGACACGGTTCCCCTCTCCATCTCTGATGGAGAGGGGTTAGGGGGTGAGGTTTTACCGCGACGAAGTGCCCAATGCTGTTCTGAACCTTGAACGGAGCGTCGCAACGTCAGCTCAATAGATGTTCTGGCCTCTGGTCCAAAAAAGCCGCCATCGTTTTCAAACTTCATTGACTTATTTTGCAGCCACGCATTTTTGCGGTTTAAATTTTAGATTCTACTTCCATTTCCCATGTGGGCCATTTGTAAAAAAGAACTCCGCCAGGCTTTTAGTTCACTCACCGGCTATATTGCCATCATTGTTTTTTTGCTGGTGAACGGCCTGGTGCTGTTTGTATTCAAAGACAATATTCTGGAGTTTGGCTACGCTACACTTGACCCGTTTTTTTCCTTTGCGCCGTGGGTGGCCATGTTTTTGATTTCGGCCATTACCATGCGCAGCTTTTCGGAAGAATTTAAAACCGGAACCTTTGAAATTTTAGGCACAAGGCCGTTAAGCGGTTGGCAGATTGTAACGGGTAAATTCTTTGGTGCCTTCGTTGTGGCATTGATAGCTTTAATTCCAACACTGGTTTATTATTTTACCATCAATCATTTGGCAGCCATCACGGGCATTGACTCCGGTGCGGCCATTGGTTCTTACACCGGGCTGGTTTTGCTCACGGCTTTGTTTACAGCCATTGGTGTTTGTGTGAGCAGCTTCACCACCAATGCTGTCGTGGCCTTTATCATTAGCCTTGCCGCCTGCGCCCTTTTTTATTATGGTTTTAGTGCGGCCAGCGAACTTTCGGTGTTTAAGAACGGCGCCGATTACTACATAGAAATGCTGGGCATCAATTTTCATTACGGAAGCATCAGTCGCGGCGTGATTGACACCAGAGACGTGATTTATTTTTTAAGCCTTGTGTTCTTCTTTTTATTGCTCACCAAACAAAACCTGTCAAGGCGATGAAACAAAAAAAAGCGCTTTGGTGGATTGGCTTGCTGGCGGGTTTGGTGCTGGTGAATTTTATTGCCTCTATCCTTCATGCCCGGTTTGACTTAACACAGGAGAAGCGCTATTCGTTAACACCAACCACTAAAGACTTGCTGCACAACCTGAACCAAGATGTGGTGATTGATGTGTTTTTAAAAGGTGAATTTCCATCTGGTTTTCGCAAGTTGAGTGCGTCCACGCAGGAGTTTTTAAGCGTATTGAAAGACGCAAATCCGGCAAGGATAACGTATCGTTTTGTATCGCCGGAGGACAATACCGGTGCTGGAAAAACATGGGGCGATTCGCTGCGAAGCGCCGGTGTGGAGCCAATCAATTTATCGGTGCAGGTAAAAGCGGGAGAGGAGAACAAAGCCATTTTTCCGTATGCCTTGCTTCATGCCGGCGGGGCCACGGAAGTGGTGAATCTTTTTCCAAGCAGCAAGCGAAATATATCGGTGGATGAATTGAACAACGCCGAAGCGATGATGGAATATGGCTTTGTCAAGAGCCTTGATAAACTGTCCCATGGACAAGTAAAAGCCATTGCCTATGCAATTGGCAATGGTGAACCGGTGGACAACCGCATTTACGATTTGCAACAACTCACCGCGGCCGATTACCGCATGAAGCCATTTGATTTAAACACCTTTCCGTACATCCCGAAAGAAGCCACGGTTCTGCTGATTGTAAAGCCGGCAACGGGTTTTAGCGAAGCCGAAAAACTAAAGATTGACCAATACGTAATGAACGGGGGCAAGGTGCTGCTGTTTGTTGATAACCTTTACGCTGAACAAGACAGCCTGCGGTTTAAAAAGGAATTGATTGCTTATGATCGTAATCTCAATCTTGGCGATTTGCTGTTTAATTACGGCGCCCGTATTAACGCCGATTTGGTGATGGACCTTCAATGTGACTTCCTGCCCTTTGCGGTTGGCGGCACGGCGCAAGCGCCGCAATACGAATTTTTGCATTGGAACTATTATCCGCTTTTCGAGCCGCGCAACAATCATCCGATCAATAAAAATCTGGGCTTGGTGTCGGGACGATACGTGAACTCGATTGATACGGTTGAAGCCGAAGGCGTGAAGAAAACTTTCTTGCTGCAAAGCAGCAACAACTCCCGCATCATCAGCACACCGGCACTCATTTCCGCCAACGAAAACCGCAATGCACCCGAAGACGCGGCATTTAAGAAGAACGGAATTCCGGTGGCCGTTTTGCTGGAAGGAAAGTTTGGTTCCTTGTACAAATCCCGTATTGGCAAAGCGCAGATTGATAGCCTGGCAAAATCGGGTGGATTTAAAGACGAAGGACCGCAGGACGGCAAGATGATTATCGTTGCTGATGGTGACATGGTGTTGAATGATGTGTCGGCCAAGCAAGGCCCGCTGCCGATGGGCATGAACTTGTTTACAATGGGTACGCAATACGAATACCAGTTTGCCAACCGAGAGTTTTTATTGAATTGTTTAGAATACCTCACCAGCAAGCAAAGCATCATTGCCACGCGAAACAAAGAGATTGTACTGCGCCTTTTGGACGTGAAAAAAGTGGAGGCCGAAAAAACAAAATGGCAAGCCATCAACATTGCCCTGCCCATTGCCTTGGTGATCTTGTTTGGCATAGTGTATCAGAGCCTGCGGCGACGAAAGTTTGCTTCATAAAACGGAGTTAGCTTTCGTAAAAAGTTCAGAAGGGATTGGCGTCGAACTAGTCCGATTGCCCCGCTCTTAGTAGCAGAGTTTTGATTGCTTATAAGTATTGCCCCGCCATTTATGGCGGGGATTTTATAAGGAAGAGAACAAAAGGCTTTAGCCCAAATCTTGGGCTAAAGCCCTTCACTTTCCGCTCTCCGGAATCTCCGCTCTAAAGAGCGGGGCAATGGAAGAAGGCAACCGTTCCTTATCCCGCCGGCAATATCTTTACCGCTTAAACTTCTCTCGCAACTATGTCACCCGACCAGCTTACGTACTTGGTGTTTGGATCTGTGTTGATTATTGCCGTTGCAGTGGACCTGGGCGTGCTAAGCAAGCGGTCGGCTGAAATCACCATCAAAAAAGCTTTTTTACAAACCTTGTTTTGGGTGGCGCTGGCCGTAGCTTTTTTTGGTTTTTTGTGGTGGAAGGAAGGCAACGTAACGGCGCTTGAATACTTAAGCGCTTACCTGATGGAATGGAGCTTGAGCATAGACAACATCTTTGTGTTCATCCTCATCTTCAGCTTTTTTAAAATACGCTCCGACCATGTGGCCCGTGCCCTGCTGGTGGGAGTGTTAATGGCCATCATGTTCCGCATTATTTTCATCACCATCGGCGTGGTGCTGGTGGAAAAATTCGATTGGATACTGTACATCTTCGGCGCTTTCCTTGTTTATACCGGCATTAAAATTTTCGCGGTAAAAGAAGAAGAAAATTTTAATCCCGAAACCAATATCGTTTATCGCCTGCTAAATAAAGTGCTGCCCATCAATCACGAAGATGCCAGCGGAAAAATAAGCGTAAAGCAAGGCGGCAAGCGGGTGTTCACCAATATGTTTGTGGTGATTGTTTTGCTGGCTACCACCGACATTGTGTTTGCCTTAGACAGCATTCCGGCGGTGTTTGCCATCAGTCATGAACGCCTTGTCATTTATACCTCCAACATCTTTGCCGTGCTGGGTTTGCGGTCGCTGTTCTTTTTGTTGCGCGGCGCGGTGGCTAAGTTCGAATACCTGCAACAAGGCATTGCGATTGTGCTCATTTTTATCGGCGCTAAAATGTTGGCCGAAGACTGGCTGCATCATTTTTTCAACCGGAACCAATTGGTGTTAATCTCGCTTGGCGTGATTGTGCTTTGCCTTGGCGGTTCCATTCTTTATTCGCTTCTCGCATCGCGAAGAAGGCAGTTAGAAAACAAGACTCGTTAACGCTCATGCCCAGTTATTCACTTCACCAAATCAGCCTTATTGTTGGAGGCCAACTGTTGGGCGATGGCGAGGTAGTGGTTAGTCAAATCGTTTACGATACCCGACGCATTCAACAGCCGCAAGCAGCTTTATTTTTCGCTTTGAAAACCGCCGGCGCCGATGGTCACGACTATGTGGCCGATGCGTATAAAAAAGGTGTGCGAAGCTTTGTATTAAGCAAGCCAACTTCATTGGAAGATGCCAACTGCATCCTTGTTGAAGATACTTTGGTGGCCCTGCAAACAGTAGCGGGCTGGCATCGAAGCAAGTTCTCTATTCCAGTCATCGGCATTACCGGCAGCAACGGCAAAACGGTGGTGAAAGAATGGCTGAACGTTTTGCTTGGCCCCGAATACCAAATCGTTCGCAGCCCCAAAAGTTTTAACTCACAGATCGGCGTGCCCTTGAGTGTTTGGGGCATGGAGCCGCAGCATACGCTTGGCCTTTTTGAAGCCGGTATTTCGCAACCGGGCGAGATGGAAAAACTTCAACGAATCATTCAGCCGACCATTGGTGTGTTGACAAACATTGGTGAAGCGCACAGCGAAGGCTTTCGGTCAAGAGAAGAAAAGTTACAGGAAAAGCTAAAGCTTTTTACCAATGCTGAAGTCGTTATCGGCGAAGCGAAAAACCTTGCTTCACTACCCAACAAGAAATTCACATGGAGCAGGAGCGAAGAAGCAACGCTAAAGATTTTGCACGAAAAGAAGAAAGGCGAAACCACCATCATCGAAGCGGAATATAATCGCCATCCACATATTTTAGCCGTTCCGTTTACCGACGATGCGTCCATTGAAAATTGCATCACTTGTTGGTGTGTATTGCTTTATTTCGGCATCAGACAAGAACTGATTCAGGAGCGGATGAACAGCCTGCATTCCATTGACATGCGGCTTCAACTCGCTCACGCCATCAACGATTGCCTGTTGATCAACGACAGCTATAGCGCCGATGTGACTTCACTGCGCATCGCCCTTGATTTTATGGCGCAGCAAAGCGCCGGATTAAAGCGCACCGTCATTCTTTCCGGCTTTGCGGAAAGCGGCAAAACCGCGGAAGAACTTTACGGCGAAATAGGAAGCCTTCTCAATCAATATAAAATTGAAAAGCTGATTGCCATTGGCGAAAACATCGGTGGCCGAATTGGGGCGGCGTTAGAACCTTCTATCGCCCTGCAATCGTTTGTCAACACGGAAAATTTTCTGCAGAACTTTAAGAGTTCGGATTACCACCGCGAGATCATTTTATTGAAAGGCGCAAGGCGTGCGGGCTTTGAACGCATTGCTCAAGCCTTTGAAGAAAAGCAACACGGCACGGTGCTTCAAATTAATTTATCGGCGCTTACGCATAACCTGAAAGAATATCAAAAGCGACTGAAGCCGTCCACTAAAATCATGGCCATGGTGAAGGCTTTTTCGTATGGCAGCGGCAGCGCGGAGATTGCTTCGGTTTTGCAATTCAACAACGTGGCTTATCTCGGTGTGGCTTATGCCGATGAAGGCGTTGACCTGGTGCAAGCCGGCATCACCTTGCCTATCATGGTGATGAATGCCGAGCCGTCTTCTTTTGCCACCATCGTTGAGCACAACTTGCAACCCGTAATTTATTCTATCGCCTTGCTGCAAAACTTTGAAGCTTACATCAACGGCCAGGGCTTGCAAGATTATCCCGTGCATTTGGAAATTGAAACCGGCATGAACCGCTTGGGTTTTGCTTTGGATGAAGTGGAGGAGTTGGCAAAACATCTTGCGGCGGCTTCCTCCCTAAAAGTTCAATCGGTATTTAGTCATTTAGCCGGCAGTGAAGACCCTGCTGAAGACAACTTTACACAGCAACAGTCAGAACGATTTACGACTGCCGTTGGCATTTTATCGCAACACATTTCCTATTCATTTCTCAAACACATTTCTAATTCAGCCGCTATTGTCCGCCATCCAAAGTTGCAAATGGACATGGTACGTTTAGGCATTGGTCTTTACGGCGTAGAACCCGATGCGGAAGATGCCTTGGATTTACAAGCCGTGGCTACGTTGCGTTCAACGGTTGCGCAAATAAAGGAGCTCAAGAGCGGCGAGTCGGTGAGCTATAATCGTCGCGGTGTTGTTCATCGCGATTCACGCATTGCCACGGTGCGCATCGGCTATGCAGATGGTTATTCGCGGCGCTTTGGGGCCGGTGTTGGAAAGATGATGATCAACGGTAAAGCGGCTCCTGTCATCGGCACCGTTTGCATGGACATGACCATGCTTGATATAACCGATATTGACGGCGTAAAAGAAGGCGATGATGTAATTGTATTTGGCGCGGCTTTGCCGGTACAAGACGTAGCCGCCATGATTGGGACCATTCCCTACGAGATTATGACAGGTGTATCGCAGAGAGTGAAGAGGGTTTATTATTATGAATAAGAACCTCACCCCGACCCTCTCCAGCGGAGCTGGAGAGGGAGTGCTTACGCCGGTGTTTACAGGTGGCAATAGTTTAGCAACTTCAATCTTTTTTTGGACCAAGGGCTTGTTTATCTATTAAGCCCAGTTGCGTCGCTCCCGATAGCTATCGGGACTTGTACGCTTTGTATCCCGATAGCTATCGGGACTATTGGGCATTATACAATCATCTTACAATTTTCTGTTGCATTAACCTTCAATCGAAATAAAAAATTAATACGACCTGCAAAGTTTCGGAGGCTGTTCCCCTCTACAGCTTTGCTGGAGAGGGGTTAGGGGTGAGGTTCTTATTCGCCAACTGCCCGCAAGCCGCATCAATGTCCTTCCCGCGACTTCTTCTCAATCTCGCATTCACTTTATGCTTTTCTAAATAAGCCATAAACTCGGTCATGCGCTGCTCTGATGGCTTTTCAAATTTGGCAAAGTCAATAGGATTGTATTCAATGATGTTCACCAGATCAGCCGGAACCTGGCGATAAACTTTTATCAAATCATCAGCATCTTTCGGGCTGTCGTTAAAGTTGTTGAAGAGAATATATTCCAGCGTGATTTCATTTTCCGTTTGTTTGTAAAAATGGTTCAGCGCATCAATTAGAGCATTCAGGTTGTTGCTTTCATTGATGGGCATAATCTCGTTGCGCTTTGCATCAGTAGCCGCATGAAGTGAGAGGGCCAACTTGAACTTTACCTTGTCATCACCCAATTGCCTGATCATCTTCGCCACGCCGGCGGTGGAAACCGTAATGCGCCGTGGACTCATGGCGAGGCCGTCTTCCGACGTGATTTTATCAATGGCTTTCAAAACATTTTTATAATTAAGCAAAGGTTCGCCCATGCCCATGAACACAATGTTGGAAAGCTTCTTGCCATAAATGGTTTCGCTTTGTTGATTTAATAAAACCACTTCGTCATAAATCTCATCAAAGTCCAGGTTGCGCTTGCGGTCAATGTAGCCGGTGGCACAAAACTTACAGCTTAAAGAACAACCGATTTGCGAAGAAACACAAGCCGTGGCCCGGCTATCGGTCGGAATTAAAACGCCTTCGCACAAAAAGCCTTCGTGTGTTTGAAAGCCTGACTTTACGGTTCCGTCGGCGCTGTGTTGGGTATTGCTGATGGCTAATGAAGGCAGCGTAAAATTTTCTCCCAGTTTCTGACGAAGTTCTTTGCTCAAATTGGTCATGCCGGCAAAAGAACGGGCGCCTTTTTGCCAAAGCCATTCCCAAATTTGTTTTGCCCGGAACTTTTTCTCACCAATGGAAAGAAGAAAGGTTTCCAGATCGGCAAGGGAAAGATGCCGGATGTTTTGAATGCGGTTGGAAACCGCGGTTGTTGCCATCGTGCAAAGATAGTTTATCGCCTTCAGGCCATTGTTTTTCAGGGGTTATCTTGCGAAGTCTTTAACAGCGATCTGCTGCCGGTATTTGGCCATCAGGCGTTTTGTTGTTATAGATGTGGTTCAAAAATTTAGAAATGCAAAACGTTTTTGTTATTGATGCCATTCGCACGCCACTTGGAAAATACGGCGGCGCATTGGCGTCCGTTCGTCCCGATGATTTGCTGGCGCACGCCATTAAAGAACTGCTCAAACGCAACGTCACTGTTGATCCCTCTTGCATTGAAGACGTAATTGCAGGAGCGGCTAACCAGGCCGGTGAAGACAACCGCAATGTGGCCCGCATGGCCGCACTGCTGGCAGGTTTGCCAGTGACGGTTCCGGGCAATACGGTAAACCGTTTGTGCGCTTCGGGACTGCAAGCCATCATGGATGCATCAAGGCAGATTGAATGCGGCGATGCGGAGCTAATGATCGCCTGCGGCGTAGAAAGCATGAGCCGTGCGCCCTTTGTAATGGCGAAGGCAACATCGGCCTTTCAACGCAGCACCGAGATTTACGACACGACTTTAGGTTGGCGTTTCGTCAACAACAAACTGGCCGAGGTGCATTATCCATACAGCATGGGCGAAACAGCGGAGAACGTGGCCAGACAATGGAACATCAGCCGGGAAGCACAGGATGAATGGGCCTTCTCATCGCAGGAGAAATATTTTGCCGCGCAAAACAAAGGCATTTGGAAAGAGGAGATTGTGCCGGTGGAAATAACCGCTGAAAAAGGCGCAACAACTTTTTTTACTACCGATGAACATCCCCGCAAGACATCCATCGAAAAGCTTTCTTCTTTGAAACCTGCTTTTGCAAAAGAAGGCGGCACGGTTACCGCAGGCAACGCCGCCGGTTTGAACGATGGCGCGGCGGCGATGTTATTAGCCAGCGAAAGCGCTGTAAAAACGTTTGGCTTGAAACCCATCGCCAAAGTCATCGCATCCGCCGTTGCCGGCGTTGATCCCAGCATCATGGGCATTGGTCCCGTACCGGCCACGCAAAAGGCGTTAAAACGGGTTTCGCTTTCCATTGCCAACATGGATTTGATTGAATTAAACGAGGCCTTCGCTTCGCAGGTGCTGGCCTGCATTCATGATCTGCAAGTAGAAAAAAACAAAGTGAACGTTAACGGCGGCTCTATTGCGTTAGGGCATCCTCTGGGTTGCAGCGGCGTTCGCATCTCTACCACCTTGCTGCACGAAATGAAGCGGCGCGGCAGCAAATACGGTTTAGCTACTA
This sequence comes from Flavisolibacter sp., assembly GCA_965247695.1. GTDB lineage: Bacteria > Bacteroidota > Bacteroidia > Chitinophagales > Chitinophagaceae > Flavisolibacter. Next base: position 5,403,396 of record OZ252037.1, on the reverse strand, counting down.
TGTGCGTTGGGGTTGGACAAGGGGCAAGCATAATTTTTGAAAGTGTATGAACCGATCCTTGAGATGAGTAAGATGACCGGGATAAAAATTTTATTAATGCGTAATTTTCTTTTGTTGCTTTTGCTGATTGGTTTTTCTTCCTGTTTTCTTTTTAAAGACTACAAGCGAAAGCCCTTTGCTTATACGCAGGCCGGGCAATCCCAAACGCTTTCGCTGTTGGTGCCGAAAGGTTATACGAAAGAAACCGTGAGCGATACAGCGGGCATTCAACTGCACAGCTTTCAATATGCCGATGGCAGTTTGCTTTACGCCGCTTATTTAGCTGACACAACGTTCGAATTGCAATCCTTCGATAAGGCGATGCACCAACCAAAACCGTTTGGAAAAAGCGGTGTGATGTACAAAGGTCAAAACAATAAGGGTGAATTTTACCGGGAGATAAGGCAAGGAGCTTTGCGCTTTGGCTATTGGGGTGTGGGATTGGATAACGAAACGCTGTTTGATTCAGCTACAAATTATGCGGCAATGCGGCGGCCTTAGTCTAAACTTTCAAACGATACATTGCGATACAAATCTTTTACTGCACAGGAGAAAGCAATGCTTTCAATTTGAAACGCATCTTCCCCGTTCGCCGTTTCCTGAAAATTCCAAAACGAACCGGGTTGTTTCGTGTATCGTTCTACTAAAACCTCAAGCGAGGAAATGAGGATGTATTCGCGTACGGTGGGAATAGTTCGGTATAATTTAAATTTATCTCCTCTATCGTAAGCCTGTGTTTTTTTTGAAAGCACTTCAATCAAAACAACAGGGTTCGTAATAATGTCTCTTCGGTTTTTCCAATAGTCAAGGGGGCCGCATACAATACTCAAGTCGGGATAGGTAAAAAGCGAATTCGCAACGCTATGCACTTTTAAATCACTTGGAAAAACCTCGCATTCTTTGCCGGCCAAAAAATTGTCTATTGCCGTCAACGTGTTACGAACAATACGGTTGTGCGAATCGGTGCCGCCGGCCACTGCAAACATCTCACCTTGATAATATTCGTGCTTTACCTCCGACTCCCCTTCCATCAAGAGATAGTCTTCAACATTGATGTATTTTGGTGCGGGAACTGCGCTCATGTTTCAAATTTACGTTTTCTTCAATCAGGTTAAAGTAAGGACCTTCTCTGCGTCTAAAATTCTACGTAAACACAAACTCCTTCAACTTTTCAAACGCAACTTTTTGCTGCTGGCCACTGCGCAGGTCTTTTACTACAGCGGCCTTTTCCGTTATCTCCGCCGAACCAATGATGATGATGAAGGGAATGTTTTTTTTCTCCACATACTTAAACTGCTTGTCAAATTTTTGCGGTTCGTGAAAGATTTCGGCAGATGTTCCGGCGGCCCGAACTTCTTGCAAAAGTTTGTAAGCGGTTTTGCTTTCTTCTTCGCCGAGATTGAAGAACAAAACCTTGGTGCCTTGCTCAATGGTTTCGGGAAATAACTTGCCTTCTTCCATTACATCATAAATGCGATCTACACCAAAGGAGATGCCTACGCCGGGAACATTGGGCACGCCGAACAAACCCGTTAAATCATCGTAACGGCCGCCGCCGCCGATGGAGCCCATGGACACGCCAAGGGCTTTGATTTCAAAGATGGTTCCGGTGTAGTAGTTAAGGCCGCGGGCAAGGGTTAAGTCAACAAAGGTTGAGGACAAGGTGGAAGTTGAGGATAAGATGTATTCCAGTTCTGCAATGCCCTGCAAGCCGATAGGCGAATCTTTAAAAAGGCTCTTTGCTTGCGAGAGCTTTTCTTTGATCGAACCGGTAATGGAAAGATAGTTTTCAATGATGCTGACTTGATCCTCGTTCAAACCTCGTTCACGTAGTTCATCCGCCACTTTTTCGATGCCGATTTTATCCAACTTATCAATGGCAACAGTGATGTCAATCATCTTGTCGGCGCCACCAGCAACTTCTGCCAAAGCCGCTAAAATCTTTCGACTGTTTAACCTTATTTCAACCGGGATTTTTAGTTGTGTGAAAACAGTTGCGTAGATATTGGTCAGTTCTACTTCATTCAACAACGACTTGCTTCCAACAACATCCGCATCGCATTGATAAAACTCGCGGTAGCGGCCACGTTGCGGCCGGTCGGCACGCCACACGGGTTGTATTTGATAACGCTTAAAAGGAAAAGTCAACTGCCCGTGGTTCATGGCCACATAACGAGCAAAGGGGATGGTCAGGTCGTACTTCAAGGCGCGTTCGGTGAGGGCTTTGTCATTCTTTCCGGCCAGTACATTTTCAAAGGCGGCTTTTGCACTTTCACTATTCTTTGGATCATTCAACCCGTTGTTCAATATTTTAAAAATCAACTTGTCGCCTTCATCGCCGTACTTACCCATCAAGGTTTCCAGGTTTTCCATTGCCGGTGTTTCCAACGGTTGAAAACCGTATAACTCAAACACACCTTTTATCGTGTTTAAAATGTATTGGCGCTTGCGCACCACATCGGGACCAAAATCTCTTGTGCCTTGGGGCAATGATGGTTTCGTAAACTTTTTTTCTTGGCTCATTTTATTTCTAAGAATGCGGTTAGAAGTTATTTGTGTTGAATAGCGAACAAGGGGTACAAGAGTGCGACGCAAGTAAAGCTCAATGGTTGCATTAGCCTTTGGTCCATAAAAGGGTTGTTTTAAAACTATGCATGAAACAAGTAACGCTTCTCCAGCCTAATCCCGATAGCTATCGGGACTCTTTAGGGACAGGGTTTTCTCTACAATTGCTTCACAAGTCTCCTCAATAATCTTATACACGTCATGAAAGTCCGGTTCGGTGCCGTACCACGGGTCGGGCACCGACTTGTTTTTGCCCGGATGGAGTTCGTTTAAAAACAAGTCCACTTTCTTCGGGTCATACCTGTCTTTGGCTATGCGTCTTATTTCGTCCACCACGTCATCAGCCATTGCATAAATTTTATCGTAGCGGTCAAAATCTTCTTTTACAAAACGCCGTGCCCGTTGATCGCAAATGTCAATGCCGTTTAGCCTGGCCACCTTTTGCGAAAGGCTATGCGGCGCTTCACCGGTGTGATAATGATTCGTGCCGGCGCTGTCAATCGTCCAAGCCAATCCTGCTTCCGCCGCCTTATGCCTTAAGATGCCTTCGGCCAGCGGACTTCGGCAAATGTTTCCCAAACACACCATTAAAATTTTCATTGCGCTCTTTTCAGGTGCGCAAAACTAAGCCATTGACGCGTGAAAGAATTTACGTGTAGGATTATGGAAATGGGCCGCCGTTGGCTCTCACTATTAAATTACACACCATGACCAGTCAACAAATTTTACAGTCCGACTTACTTGACATTTTGTTTGAAAAGCGCAATAAACTTTATGGCGCTTATGCGCTTCGGCAGGCTTACCGTTCGCAATTGATAAAAGCCGTTGGCATTACGGCGTTGCTGGTTATTGCCTTGCTGTTTTTCGGTAATACAGCTAGCACCAAAACAATCCTTGTTGATGAAAAGGAAAAGGGCTATACAACACACGATGTTGTCATTCCTCAAAAGCCGGAACCGCCTAAACCTACGCCGCCGGCCGCACCGCAACCGCCCGTAAAACAAGACGTGTTACTTGATAAGATAAAGGTTGTGGAAAAGCCCACAACGCCCATAGCCACTCAACGGGATTTGGACGAGGCGGTACCGGGCAATACTAAAGTAGACGGCCCTCCGGTTACCACACCGTTGCCTGTGCCTTTGGCCACGGAAACCGGCGGTATCGGAACAGCGGAAAAAGAACCGGAAAAATCAGACCCGCCGCTGCCCAACCGCCAACCGCAGTTCCCTGGCGGCGCCGATGCCTGGCTAAAGTTTTTGAGCCGCAACCTTATGCCGCCAACCGATTTGGAAGCCGGTGAAAAACGTTCGGTGCTGGTGCGCTTTTCAGTGGATGAAGAAGGCGTTGTTACCGCCTTTCGCGTAGTGCAATCGGGCGGCGCCGATTTTGACAACGAGGTGATTCGCGTATTGAAAAAGATGCCGCGTTGGTTGCCGGCCATTCAGGCCGGAAGGGCTGTATCGGTAAGCTTTACACAGCCCGTAATGTTTCAGGCGGCAGAGTAAGGCCTATCCCGGTGGAAAGGGTAAAAGCGACTCTTATCTTATGGTGAGACAAGAGAGCTGTTATTTTTTTATACCGATTGAATAAAATGCAGAGGCTTGGACAAGCAAGGGTTGTGTGCTGGTGACCTTCCTTCCGCCGGTGGGAGGAGCTTATCTTTACTTATAATTTCTTTTATGATTGATGACTTTCAGGAAAGACAGCGGCAGCAAGGTTCAAAAATGCGTTCGATCATGGACTACACCATGGGTATTGTATTTTTCTGCCTTGGTGTTTTTTTTATTGTTTACCGGCATTTCGGCATCCGGCTCATGGCCCGCGAGCCATCGGCCCTCGATTATTTTATCGGCGGGCTTTTTGTTATTTACGGAGGCTGGCGTTTTTCCCGTGGCTATAAAAAGAATTACTACCGATGAACCTTTCGCAATGGACAGGTCTTTTACTTTTTACGGCCCTATTGGCCAGTTGTAAAAACAGCAGCAGCGAAAGGCCCGACCGCGCCGACAGCGGCACCCTGCACATTAGTTGCGACGAAAGTTTTAAGCCGGTAATGGATGCGCAAATTCAGGTGTATGAGGCGCAGTATCCCCTGGCGAAAATCATTGCGCATTACAAGCCCGAAGCCGATTGCATTCAGGACTTTCTTGTTGACTCAATACGTTTGATAGTAGCCACCCGCGGGCCGTCGCAAAAAGAGAAAGCCTTTATTGCGGACTCGTTGAAATTGGGAACGGAAGTTTTTACCGTGGCTTATGATGCAGTGGCCGTTGTCGTCAATCCGCTGGCCGCTGATTCGGCTTTTACGTTAAATGAAATCAGAGACTTGGTAAGCGGGAAATCCAGTGGAAATTTAATTCCGGTATTTGATGGATTAAAAGCCACCAGTACGGTGCGGTTTGTGCTTGATTCGGTGCTTCGCGGACAACCGCTGGGCAAGAACGTAGTGGCCGCGCAAAGCAGCCAGGGCGTGATTGATTACGTTTCAAAAACAAAAAACGCCGTTGGCTTTTTGGGCATTGAATGGATAGGAAATGAAGACGATTCGGCGCAACAAATCTATCAGCAAAAAGTGCGGCTGGCAAGGCTTGAAAGCACCGATAGCGTAGGCGGAGGAGTCTTGCCGGTTCAGTATTTAATTTATAGCCGCAGCTATCCGCTCATTCGCGATTTGGTTTGCGTATTGAAAGAACGTTACACCGGTTTGGCCAATGGCTTTGTGGCCTTTTTACGCAGCGACAAGGGACAACTTTTGTTCCGGCGTTCATACCTCTATCCGGCCGTGCGGGCCTTCTATTCGCGGGAAACGGAATTGAAATAATCGGAACAAAAAAATTAACAAGAGGCCGTTGAACGAAACGGAATAATTTTAGCTCTTAAAAGAAAAACTCATCACTAATGAAATCAGTTTTTGTATTTGTTTTAGCTGCATTGTTATCCGTCAATGCAATGGCGCAAACCGTACAGGATGGTGTTAGTAACTGGTATGCCGAACGTTACCAAAGCGCAAAATCTATTTTTGAAAAATTAACCGCGGCCAATCCCAACAATCTTGAGGCTGTTTATTGGCTGGGCCAAACGCAGATTGCCCAAGGTGATGTGGCCGGTGCAAAGGCGCTCTATCAACGGACACTTTCAGCCAATGGCAATGCGCCCTGGGTGTTGGCAGGCATGGGACAAATTGATATACTGGAAGGCCGCCCTACCGATGCCCGCGCAAAATTTGAACAGGCCATTACACTTAGCAAAGGCAAAAAGGGGGCTGATCCTTCAATCCTTACCGCCGTTGGCCGCGCCAACGTGCAGCCTTATAGCGATAAGCAACCAATAGGCGATTTGGACTATGCTATTACAAAGCTGAATGAAGCCTTGCAGGTAGCCCCAACCAATGCGGATGCAGCCGTAGTGCTTGGCAATGCCTACCGAAAAAAACACGACGGCGGCAATGCAGTGGTGGCGTATCGTAAATCGGGCAACTATGCACCGGCGTTGTACCGCACGGCCGGTATTTATACCTCGCAACAGAATTGGGATGCCGTGTTGGAAAATCTGAATGCAACTGTTGCAGCAGATGCAAAGTTTGCTCCCGCTTACGAAGATCTCTATAACTATTATTTGAATACGGCACGGGATCTTACTAAATCTGATTCATACGGTAAACTCTATGTTTCCAATTCTGACCCAAGTGTTGAAAACGATTACATTTTAGCGCAGAATTGCTATATAAAAAAGGATTTCCAATGTGCTGTTGATATAGCAAATAAGATTGTTCAGCAAACAAACAACGCTCCTAAGTCACGTGTTTACCGTTTACTTGGTTATAGTTATCTCGAATTGAAAGACACGGCAAAAGCTTGTGATTTTGCGAACCGCTTTTTAGCAAGGGCCGCAACAACCGGTGAAGAAATTTTAGCTAACGATTACATTCTACTTCATTCCAATGCTTGCGGTGCCGGAAACCCGGCCATTGTCCAACAAGACATCATGAGCGCATTACAAATAGATACAGTTCGAAGCCGTCAGATTGCTTTGTTGAACAAAGCTATTGTTGCAGCTCGTGCTGTCGGCCAACGTGGTTCGGAAGCCAACCTGATGTTGATGTCTGCCCGTATGCGCGGACCGCAAGCCAATCCTGCCGACTTATTTTACATTGGTACCCTATACTATTACAGCAATAATTTTCCTACAGGCGACAGCGTTTTGTCGGCTTACGTATCGGCTTTTCCCGATACGCTTCAAGGTTATTATTGGAGAGGCCTGGTTCGTTCACGCATTGATACAGCCATGGCGCAAGGCCTGGCCGTACCCGACTTTGAAAAAACCGTTCAATTGGCCGAGGCTGACAAGGTTCGTTTTAAAAGCCAGGGCGCACAAGCGGCGTATATCCTTGCCGTGTATTACAACAACATAAAAGCCGACAGGGCGGCTGCTTTAGCGATAACCAATAAAGGTCTGGAGTTTGATCCCACAGATGCGGGATTGCTAAAACTTAAAAGCGCATTCTCCGGTGGAAAAACAACGGCCACGCCACCCAAAACACCCACCAAACCCGCGGCAGACACCAGCAAGCCCAAGCCCAAAGGCAAGGCTTGATGAAGTGCTTACGCGATGAAAAAGCCTCCTGTTGCAGGAGGCTTTTTCGTGCCTTTGAGCGGGAAAGTATCGTTGCTTGATTGGCCATCCTGAACTATTTTTGTAGCCATTCCCAAAAACGATGTTTTACCTTCTTCAATCCTCTCTTAGCCGCGCCGTATCTGATGTAAACAATGCGGCCAGTTGGTTGCCGATTGCCTTTCAGTTTTTGTTTGCCTTTGGGATGATTGGAGGGTTACTGATTCTTACGCATTTTCTCGGGCCCAGCCGCAAAACAAAAGACAAGCTGCAAACCTTTGCTTCGGGCATTGAGAATCACGGCGAGGCACGCCAGCCTGTAGCCATTAAATATTTTCTGGTGGCTATTTTGTTTGTGTTATTCGATGTGGAAATCATCTTCTTTTATCCTTATGCGGTAAATTTCAAACAACTTGGTTGGAGCGGTTTTTGGGCCGTGTTTATGTTCGTAGCTTTCTTTTTGTGCGGCTTTGTTTACATCATCAAAAAGGGAGCGTTGAAGTGGGAAGATTAAATTGACTTGAAGATTTGATGATGTGCTGATTTGAAGATTTCAGCAATTATCGAATTTTCAAATTTTCAAATTTTCAAATCGTTTTTATGGCACGACCGGTAGCATACAACATAAAAGAAAAGCCTTTAGAGAGAGATGTCAGCATGGCGGAGATGCCCGAGGGCTATCAGGGCGAGGGATTTTTTGCGGGTAAGATGAGCGACCTCGTGGGCTTGGCAAGAAAGAATTCTATTTGGCCCTTGCCTTTTGCTACGTCTTGTTGCGGTATCGAATTCATGGCCACGATGGCTTCGCATTACGATCTGGCACGCTTTGGTGCGGAGCGGGTTGGTTTCTCGCCACGCCAATGCGATTTGCTGATGGTGATGGGAACCATTGCCAAAAAAATGGCGCCGGTGGTAAAGCAGGTTTATCTTCAAATGGCCGAACCGCGTTGGGTAATGGCCGTTGGCGCCTGCGCTTGCAGCGGCGGCATCTTTGATAGTTACAGCGTGTTGCAAGGCATTGATCAGGTAGTGCCGGTGGACGTTTATGTTCCCGGTTGTCCGCCACGGCCAGAAGCCATCATTGACGGCTTTATGAAGATTCAGGATTTGGTAGGCAAGGAAGAATTGCGCCGCAGAAACAGTGAACATTATACAAAATTGTTGGAGAGCTACGGCATACAATAAATGCAGGTTGATCCGATTATAGAACCCTTGCTTCGTTCATCAAAACTTCCGGTTTATCTGGAAGAATTGAATGTATTTTATGCCGAAGAAAAAAGAAAACGGGAGGCGTTTTATGAAATGCTCACAGAAGAAATGAAGGCGGAATTTATAGATGGAGAGGTAGTCATTCATTCGCCGGCAAAAAATAAGCACATAGAGGCCACAGGTTTTTTATATCGCCTCTTGAGTGTTTACGTTGATTTGTATGATTTGGGATCGGTAAAGATGGAAAAGGCCTTGGTGAAACTTTCCCGAAACGACTTTGAACCCGATGTTTGCTTTTTCAACAATGAAAAAACGGCCGCTTTTCAAAAAAATACAATGCTTTTTCCGGCGCCTGATTTCGTGATTGAAGTTTTGTCCGATTCAACCGAAGGGCGTGACCGGGGAATTAAATTCAGAGACTATGCTTTGCATAACGTTGCAGAATATTGGATCGTGGATGCCGAAGCGGAGATGATTGAACAATATTTTTTAGAAGAGGGCAAATACAGTCTTCACGTTAAAACAAATGGCGGCAGCGTCTCGTCGCAAACGGTGAAAGGTTTTATGATGCCGGCAGGAGCAGCCTTTAATAAAGAAAAAAATATGTCTGCACTCCAAAACCTGATGGCAAAATAGTTATGGCATTGACAAACGACTTTATCAAACAAAAACTAAGCGAAAAATTCAGCGAGGGCGTTTCTGCATTTGAAGAGCCTTACGGCATGTTGACCTTTGAAGCGCAAAAGGATTTGAACCTTGATGTAATGCGCTTTTTATACAACGATGCTGAATTGGGCTTTCAGTTTTTAACTGATTTAACCGCTGTTCATTATCCTGCTTACAAGGGCCGCGAACTGGCCGTGGTTTATCACCTGCATAATTTGGTAGAGAATTGCCGCATTCGATTTAAAGTTTTTCTTCCCGTAACGCAACCTGATGTGCAAAGCGCCGTCAAGATTTTTTCAGCGGCCAATTGGTTAGAGCGGGAAGCGTATGATTTTTATGGCGTCAACTTCGTTGGCCATCCCAACCTCATTCGCATTCAAAACGTGGACGAGATGGACTATTTTCCGCAACGCAAAGAATACCCGCTGGAAGACCAAACCCGCATTGACAAAGACGACGAAATGTTTGGCCGCGGTGGCTCTTTTGATTTTGGCAACCGTCAGGAAGACGGTTCGCCGCGAACGCTGCCCGAAATGAATAAACCTGTTGGCGAACTTTGATTTTATAAAAAGATGGATACCGTTTTAACCCCATTGTTGCAATCGCCCAAGCTCCCGCACTACGTGCGGGAGTTAACGGATTATTTGCAGGCCGAAAGGGAAAAGCGTGAAGCCTTCTATCGTGATATACGTGATGATGAGAAAGCCGAATTTATTAATGGCGAGGTCATTTGTCATTCGCCGGCGAAGTTGAAACACTCTTTGGTAATCGAATATCTCGGAAACATTTTGAGCGGTTATTTGCGCAAAGCGAAGCAAGGCATCGTTGTTCGGGAGAAAGCCCTGGTGCGTCTTACGCGAAACGATTTTGAACCGGATATTTGTTATTTCTCCAAAGAAAAACACAATCAGTTTAACGGAGATACAATGTTTTATCCCGCACCTGATTTTGTTGTTGAAGTGTTGAGTAAAAGCACGGAAAAAAGGGACAGGGGTATTAAAAAAGACGATTACGTTTTACACGGCGTTTTAGAATATTGGATCATCAATCCCGACAAAAAAGAAGTAGAGCAATATATTCTATCCGATAAGCAATATGAACTGAAAGCAAAAATGGACAATGGAATGGTGCGTTGCGAAGTTTTAAAAGGCCTGCAAATTCCGCTGTCCGCCATTTTTGAAGAAGAAGCAAACGAACAATTTTTAGACAGTCTTTAATCCATTCGCACCGGCGAAGGCAGAACATGAGTACAACCACAGCAAAAGCATTCCGGCTTCCCGAAGGAAGCATCGAAACGGAAACCACGAAGATCAATCTGGGGCCAACGCATCCGGCCACGCACGGTGTGTTTCAAAATATTTTGGAACTAGATGGCGAACGCATTGTGTCGGCCGAACAAACCATCGGATACATTCATCGTGCCTTTGAAAAAATTGCCGAACGCAAGCCTCTGTATCAAATCACGCCGCTTACCGACCGGATGAATTACTGCTCGTCGCCTATCAACAATATGGGCTGGCATCTGACCTGCGAAAAGTTGTTGGGCATTCAAACACCCAAGCGTGTTGACTATCTCCGCGTCATCATCATGGAGTTGGCCCGCATCGCCGACCATCTCATTTGCAATTCCATTGTGGGTGTAGATACCGGCGCTTATACCGGCTTTTTGTACGTGATGCAGTACCGCGAACTGATTTATGAAATTTGGGAAGAAGTCTGCGGCTCCCGCCTCACCACCACCATCGGCCGCATCGGTGGTTTTGAACGCGACTTTAACGACATTGCCTTCACCAAACTTGAACGTTTTTTAAAAGAATATCCCGGCGTACTGGCCGAGTTTGAAAGCCTTTTTGCCCGCAACCGCATTTTTATGGAACGCACCATTGGCGCCGGTGCTATCAGCGCCGAACGTGCATTGAACTACGGCTTCACCGGACCAAACCTTCGCGCCGCAGGCGTTGATTATGATGTTCGGGTGCATACGCCGTATTCTTCGTATCAGGATTTTGACTTTGAAATTCCCACGGGCACAACCGGCGATTGTTATGATCGTTTTCTGGTGCGCAATCAGGAGATGTATCAGTCCATTAGCATCATTAAACAAGCCTATCAAAAAATACAAGATATAAAAGGTGCTGAAGGCGGTGTGTTTCATGCCGATGTGCCCGAATATTATTTGCCCGAAAAGAAAGACGTTTACACCAAGATGGAAGCCCTCATCTATCACTTTAAAATTGTAATGGGTGAAGTGGACATTCCACCAGGGGAGGTTTACAGTTGCGTGGAAGGCGGCAACGGCGAACTTGGGTTTTACTTAATCAGCGATGGCGGAAGAAGCCCGCACCGCTTGCATTTTCGCCGGCCTTGTTTTATTTACTACCAAGCATTTGAAGAACTGGTAAAAGGCAGTATGTTGAGCGATGCCATCATCGTAATGTCCTCGCTGAATTTGATTGCGGGAGAGATGGATGGATAATTTAATTAGCTGATTAGCTGATGTGATAATTGGCTGATTCAATTTTTACAGAATGAAATTTTCGGAACAAAAATTAGAAAAGGCCAAAGAAATCATTGCCCGTTATCCTGAAGGCAAGCAAAAGAGTGCATTGATTCCTTTGCTGCATTTGGCGCAGGAAGAAAACAACGGCTGGTTAAGCGTAGAGGCAATGGACAACGTGGCGTCCATTCTTCAAATCAAGCCCATTGAGGTTTACGAGGTGGCTACCTTTTACAGCATGTACAACCTCAAACCCGTTGGCCGCTATCTTTTTGAAGTATGCCACACCGGGCCTTGCATGGTTCAGGGCAGCGATGCGATTATTGATTACATCAAACAAAAACTATCCATCAATGTGGGTGAAACCACGGCCGATGGCATGTTCACGTTAAAGACAGTTGAGTGCCTCGGCGCTTGTGGCTATGCACCCATGATGCAGATGGGCAAGTTTTATAAAGAGCATCTCACGAAAGAAAAAGTGGACCAGATTATTAACGAATGCCGGCAAACGGCCGCAACCAATAATTAATGAAAAAGACAGTCATCATTACAACGCTTTTGCTTTCCTGCCTTGCAGGCTTTTCGCAATCGAAAGACGAAAAGGCATTGGTGGAGCGAACCTATCTTTTAAGTCATACCATCTTCGGTTCAAAGGACAGCGCCGCTTTAGAGGACTTGTTTGCTAAAAAGGCTACCTACGGCCATTCGCACGGCAATCTGCAAACAAGGGAGCAGGCCATTGCTGCTATCAGCAAAAACAAATCGCGGTACACCGATACGGCCGTGAGCAACGTACAGATTTTGCAATACGATGATGATGTAGCCATTGTGCGCCACCTTTTCAAAGCCAAGGAAAATAAAGCCGATGGAACGGTAACGCCGTTGGATTTTACAATGATGCTGGTATGGGTGAAGGAGAAAAAGACCTGGCGTTTATTAGGACGGCAAGCCGTCAGCCTGCAATAAAACAATGGGAATCACAACAGCCATATTAAAAGTAAAAGAGCACCGCAAATCTGAAAAGATTGCGGATGTGGAATTCCTGATTGACAGTGGTGCTGTGTACAGTGTGGTTCCTGGAAAAATATTAGATGACTTGGAGATTGAACCCTACCGCGAAATGAGCTTTTCTCTTGCAGATGGCACTTCGATAAAAAGAAGAGTTTGTGCAGCTTATTTTGAATTTCAAGGCGAGGGCGGACCGGCGCCCGTGGTTTATGGCGAAGAGGGCGACAGCGCCTTGCTTGGCGCTGAAACATTAGGATCATTGGGGTTGGTACTGAATCCCTTTAACCGAACCCTTCACCTCATGCGAATGTTGTTGGCAGGATTAAATAGCGCTACAGCGCAAACAACCCCAAACCTCCAATCATAAACCCCAAACTACTTTTATGCAACTGATTCCTTACCTCATTTTCCCGAATGGCAACTGCGAAGAAGCCCTCAACTTTTACGGCAAGGCTTTGGGGGGACAAACCGGCCACATCTCCCGTTATTCCGATGCGCCGGAGAATAGCATGGGCATGTCGCCGGACAAAATCATGCATACGCATTTTGCCGTTGACGGCAATGTTCTTTTCATGGCTTCCGATGGTCCGTCAGATGCGAAAGATTCCGGCAACGTAAGCCTAAGCCTCAACTTTACCGACGGCGACAGCATACAGGCTGCTTTCACCGCATTGAGCGAAGGCAGTATCGTAACCATGCCTTTGCAGGATACGTTTTGGGGCGCTACGTTTGGAATGCTTACAGACAAATACGGCATGAAGTGGATGGTGAATTACGACAAGCCGAAACAATGACGAAGCAGCTCATTTTCATATTTTTTGTAGGCCTTGTGCCGCTCTTTGTGTTGGCACAAAACAGCCATGCGCAACTGCAAACCGAAGTGATGATGAAGATGATGATGCTACGAAATTCGTTGCTCAAAAAAGACAGCGTTGCGTTGTCGAACCTCCTGGCTGATGATGTGACTTACGGCCACACAAATGGATTGATGCAAACAAAAGCGCAAATTATTCGTTCCGTTGTTAGCGGGGAACAAGATTACAAAACCATTGAACCATCGGACATGAACGTAAGAATTTATGGGACTACAGGAGTTGTCACCATGAAATCGAAAGTGACCATGTTGTTTAAGGGAAGTCCTTTGGATATGGCCATGTTTGTTACCTTGGTTTGGGCAAGGGATGATAAAGACTGGAAACTGGTAGCAAGGCAGAGTGTAAAACAATAAACTGTAAATTGAGAGCAAGGTTGTTCTTGCTTTAAATTTTTTGAATAGAGAAATGGGCAGAAAATTATTATTAGAAAAAGCACACATCCAAAACATCCGGCAGTACGATGTGTACCGCGGAAACGGTGGCTATGCCGCACAGGAAAAAGCTTTCAAAATGTCGCAAGCCGACATCATTGAAGAAGTAAAGAAAAGCGGCTTGCGCGGTCGTGGTGGCGCCGGCTTTCCAACGGGATTGAAATGGAGCTTTCTGGCGAAGCCCGAAGGCGTTCCGCGTTACCTTGTTTGCAATGCTGATGAATCGGAACCCGGCACTTTCAAAGACCGCTACCTGATGGAATTTTTGCCGCACCTTTTTATCGAAGGCCTGGCGATTTCTTCCTATGCACTCGGTGCTAACATTTGTTATATATACATCCGCGGCGAGTACGCCTGGATTCCTGATATTTTGGAAGGGGCTATTGCCGAAGCAAAACAGGCGGGTTTCTTGGGCAAGAATATTTTGGGTACCGGCTTCGATTTGGAAATTTATGTTCAACGCGGCGCCGGTGCTTACATCTGTGGAGAGGAAACGGCTTTGTTGGAATCACTTGAAGGCAAACGCGGCAACCCGCGCATCAAGCCACCCTTTCCGGCAGTAAAAGGTTTGTGGGGTTGCCCAACGGTGGTGAACAATGTAGAAACGTTGGCGGCCATTGTGCCCATCATTAATATCGGTGGTGAGGAGTATGCGAAGATTGGCATCGGCAAAAGCACAGGCACCAAACTCATTTCTGCCTGCGGCAACATCAACAAGCCGGGTGTTTATGAAATAGACATGACCATCTCCGTGGAAGACTTTGTTTATAGCGATGACTTTTGCGGCGGCATCCCGAACGGAAAGAAGTTGAAGGCTTGCATTCCGGGTGGTTCATCCGTGCCCATTGTTCCGGCCAATTTGTTGTTTACAACAGCCAAAGGCGAGAAGCGGATGATGACCTATGAAAGCCTTGCTGATGGCGGCTTTCAAACGGGTACGATGATGGGTTCCGGCGGCTTTATTGTGTTGGACGAAGACCAGTGCGTGGTGCGTCACACCTTAACACTGGCTCGCTTTTATCGCCACGAAAGCTGCGGGCAATGTTCGCCTTGCCGTGAGGGAACGGGCTGGATGGAAAAGATTTTAACCAATATTGAATACGGCCGTGGCAAGATGAGTGACATTGACTTGCTCTGGGATATTCAAAGCAAGATTGAAGGCAATACCATTTGCCCGTTGGGTGATGCGGCGGCCTGGCCGGTAGCAGCGGCCATCCGGCATTTCAGAGATGAATTTGAATGGCATGTATTGAATCCTGAAGAATCGCAAAAAAGAAATTTCGGGTTGGCGCACTACGCCGATCCGTTGGAGGTAAGTGTCGCTTAAATGGCAAACTGGATACACGATATTGAAATCAAGAACTTTAAATCCATCCGGCACGCAACGATTGAGGATTGCCGGCGGGTGAATGTTTTTATCGGGTATCCGAATGTGGGGAAGAGTAATATTTTGGAGGGAATAAGTTTGTTTGAGGTAGGTGAGATTAGTGATGTTGATTTACGAAGCTTTCTGCGATTTGAAAGCTATGTCAATCTTTTTTACAATAATGATATATCAAACAGAATACAGGTCAGGCTGGGGAATTCTGAAAAAATTCAAATAGGGATTAACGGTAAAGGCAGCGAATTGCGGTTAAGGTCTGAATCAAACAAGATGTTCTTCGAAATGGTAATTCCCATAAATGACTTTGAAGTCAATGCAATGGCGCATGGAAGCAATGCAAGTGATTATTACGACAGTTTGGAAAGATTGCCAGTGAAAAAATATTCATTCACATCTACAGAAACTGGAAACAACTTAAATGGTTCAAGAGAGTTAACCCCCCCGTTTGGAGAAAATATTGCTAATGTCATTAGCCGGAACCAGACATTAAAAAAAGAAGTGATTGAAATCCTAAAACAATATGGCCTTAAATATGCTACTGATGAGCACAACAAGATCAAGATTGTAAAAGAATATGAGGATCAAGAGGTCAAGATTTTTCCGTACATACAAATGGCAGATACTTTACGTCGTTTAATTTTTTACAAAGCCGCAATAACAAGTAATTCTAATTCCCTGTTATTATTTGAAGAACCCGAAGCCCACATGTTTCCTCCATACGTTTCGAGGTTCACCTCTGACGTAATACATGATGGAAACAACAACCAGTTTTTCATAGCTACTCACAGCCCTTTTGTCTTGAATGATCTTATGGAGGATTTGGACGATAAAGATTTATCAATCTATGTGGTTGGCTTTAGAAAAGAAACGGGAGAGACCATCATCAGGCGTTTAGCCGATGAGGAGATAACGGAGATATATCAATACGGGATAGACCTCTTTTTTAATTTAGAGACATTTTTGAAAGATGCCGTCTGATATTTACCGGAGTTTTATACCGGAATGTTACTTGGACACTAATTTGGTGGAGGTTCTTTTAAATGCGCCTGCTTCCGTTAATCATCAAAAAGGCAATACAAAAATTGCGGTATTGATGGAGAAGAAGCTCACTGATAATTTTGTAGTGGCCTTGATTGACGACGATAAACGAAAGCTCAAGGCATTGGATAAATTCGACAAAGTAGTGAGGTTATGTACGACAGGTTTGAAGTTATATACTCATCCTGCAAGGCAACACTATTTTATTCAAATTTCACCGGCAATCGAAAAATGGATTTTGGTTGAAGCTGAAAAAGCGAAGATTAATTTGGAAGATTACGATCTTCCAAATAACCTGACAGAATTAGTTGATTTGAAAGATAGAACGCAGCGAGACAACAAAAAAATTCACAGGTTGTTTCAAGATATGTTGCAAAATGAGTCATGCAGTGAGATTCGGGAGCTAAAAAGATGGCTCATATTTTTCAGAGACAATCATTACAATTCAAACATTGAGGCTTTATAAATGGCTGACGAAAAAAAACTTTTTAAAGTAACCATAGACAACATCACCACCGAAGTGGAGCCGGGCACCACTATCCTGATGGCGGCCCGCAAAATTGGCGGCGACATTGTGCCGCCCACCATGTGCTATTACAGCAAGTTGCAAAACACGGGCGGTTATTGCCGCACTTGTTTGGTAAGAGTGGCGGCCGGCTCCACCGCCGATCCGAGGCCCATGCCCAAACTGGTGGCAAGCTGTCGCACAACAGTAATGGACGGAATGATTGTCGAAAACATTACCAGTCCGGCGGTGTTGGAAGCACGAAAAGGAGTGGTGGAATTTTTACTCTTGAACCACCCGCTCGATTGCCCTGTTTGCGACCAGGCCGGCGAATGTGACTTGCAGGACTTGGGCTACGAACACGGCGCCGAAGGCACTCGCTACGAATTCAAGCGGCGCACCTTTGAGCGCATTGACATCGGCCCCTACATTCAACTGCACATGACCCGCTGCATTCTTTGCTACCGCTGTGTACACACAGCCAACCAAGTAGCTGGACAGCGTGAACACGGTGTGCTTGACCGTGGCGACCATTCGCAAATCGCTACTTACATTCAGGAGTCATTGGACAGCGACATGATCGGTAATGTTATTGACGTTTGTCCCGTGGGTGCGTTAACGGATAGAACCTTCCGGTTTAAAAACCGCGTATGGTTTACCAAGCCGGTGGATGCGCACTGCGACTGCTCCCATTGCAAAGGCAAGGTAAGATTGTGGATGCGCGGCGATGACGTACTTCGCGTTACGGCCCGCAAAGACCAGTTTGGCGAAGTGGAGGAGTGGATTTGCAATGAATGCCGTTTTGAAAAAAAGAAGGTAAGCGATTGGGTGATTGAAGGGCCGACGCAGGTTGCCCGCCAATCGGTGATTGGCGCCGGCCATTACAACCATGTGGTGAGGCCAAAAGAAACGATGAACGCGGTAATGGATGGCCGCGACCCGAAACTGCTGATGGACATTCGCGACGTAACCGGTGTAAACCAGGTGCATTTGGCTGAACTTGAAGGCCCGGCTACCGGCGCCACATTCAACGGTAACCCCACGGCAGTTGGGCAAAATGTTACCGATGTGAAAGAAGGAAAGGGAAGAAATTTGGCAGGAACAGACAGCACAAATGCAAATACCCATTGAACGGCTTGCCTGAAAACGTACGACTATCTTTCGATTACGATGTAAGGCAAAGCGAACAAAGCGTACACGTCCCGATAGCTCCCGATAACTATCGGGACTGTAGCGACGCAACGAAAGCGTAATCAATAGAAAGGCCTCTGGTTCATAAAAGCAATCGCAATGATTGCTCAATGCTTACATATGTTATTACAAATAGACTGGTTCATCATCCTCGAAAAATTCATTCTCATCGCGGTAATCGTTACTACAGCTTTGATTGTAGCCATGTACAGCACCTACGCTGAACGAAAAATCGCCGCTTTTCTGCAAGATAGAAGAGGCCCCAATCGTGCAGGCCCTTTTGGTTTGTTTCAACCGTTAGCCGATGGCGTGAAGCTTTTTATGAAGGAAGAAATTATTCCTACGATGTCTTCGAGAACCCTGTTTATCATGGGCCCTTTGCTGGCCATGATAACAGCCACCATGACGTCGGCGGTGATTCCCTGGAGTTGGACGATTGATGTAGCCGGCCGGCAAGTACCGTTGCAGATTGCCGATGTAAACATTGGCATTCTTTACGTGTTTGGCGTGGTAAGCTTAGGCGTTTACGGCATCATGATCGGGGGCTGGGCGTCGAACAACAAATTCTCTTTACTCGCTGCCATTCGCGGCGCTTCGCAAATGATTTCGTATGAACTGGCGATGGGGCTTTCGCTCATTGCCATCCTGATGTTGGTGGGCGACTTGCGCTTAAGCACCATCGTTACGTATCAGGTGCAGCACGGCTGGAACATCATCTATCAACCGCTTGGCTTTCTTATCTTTTTTGTTTGCGCTTTGGCCGAGTGCAACCGCACACCGTTTGACCTGCCCGAAGCCGAGAATGAATTAAACTTTGGTTATCATCAGGAATACTCCTCTATGAAGTTGGGCTTTTATCTTTTTGCCGAGTACATCAACATGTTCATCAGCGGCGTGGTGATGTCAACCCTGTTCTTTGGCGGCTACGACATTCCATTTGTAAACGAAGCAGCATGGGGACCGCATTGGTGGGTTGGCCTGCTGGGATTTGCCGCATTAATGACAAAGGCTTTCCTGTTCATCTTTTTGTTTATGTGGATTCGTTGGACCATCCCTCGGTTCCGCTACGACCAGTTGATGAACCTTGGCTGGAAAGGCTTGCTGCCGCTGTCTTTGATAAACATGCTGATAACCGCCGTAGTGGTTTTGCTCCTGAACAAATAAAGGGGCACAAGCGGCTTAACAAAAAAAGTAAACGGCTACATTTGCGCCGATAACAGAACATGCAATCACTCACCAATAGAAAAAAAGCAGTCGAGCGCAAGCCGATGACCCTGATGGAAAAGCTGTACCTGCCTTCCATCTTTAAAGGCATGGGCATCACCTTCTCGCACTTGTTTAAAAAGAAGCCGACGATAAATTACCCTGAAGTGCAACGTCCGTTTTCGGCCGTGTTTCGGGGTTTGCACATATTAAACCGCGACGAAGAAGGCCGCGAAAAATGCACGGCTTGCGGCCTGTGCGCCGTTGCTTGTCCTGCTGAAGCCATCACCATGGAAGCCGCCGAACGCCAACCGGGCGAGGAAGCCTTATACCGCGAAGAAAAGTACGCAGCCAAATACGAGATCAATATGCTGCGCTGCATCTTCTGTGGCTTGTGCGAAGAGGCTTGTCCAAAGGACGCCATCTATTTAACGCAAACCTTTGCGCCGGCCAATTACGGCCGCAAGGGCTTCATTTATAAAAAAGACGATTTACTCATACCCAATCCGGTTACGGACCCCGAAGGCTTTGCCAAAGCAAAAGGTTCTGTTGCGCCGGCCACAAAATAATTTTTAACCAACTGCATGGGCATCACACAAATTCTTTTTTGGGCGCTTACAGCTTTGTCACTTTTCAGCGCACTGATGGTCATCACCAGCAAAAATCCGGTGTTCAGCGTGCTGTGGCTCATTGCTACCTTCTTCACCATTTCCGGGCACTACATTTTACTCAACGCACAGTTCCTTGCCGTTGTCAACATCATCGTTTACGCCGGCGCCATCATGGTGTTGTTTCTCTTTGTTATCATGCTCATGAATTTGAGTAAAGAGACCGAGCCGCAAAAAAGCAAGTGGCTGAAGCTGGCGGGTGCGGTGGCCGGCGGTTGTTTATTGTTGGTATTGGTGGCGGCTTTGCGCGGCACCGAAGCCCGGATGACGGAATTGGGAACCGGCGATATCGGCCTTATTCAAAACCTCGGTCACGAATTGTTTACGCAGTACGTGGTGCCTTTTGAAATCGCCAGCATTTTGTTTTTAAGCGCAATGGTTGGCGCTGTAGTGATAGGAAAACGAGATGAAAAAAGCCCGGCGCATGAAGAAATAAAAAAGGTGGAATCAGTGCAGGAAGACATGAACATTCCAGAGCCTGTTTCCTAAACCGAAATCTAATCATGGACATAAAATACTACATCTTCCTTTCCCTTGCCTTGTTCGTTATCGGCATTGTAGGAGTGCTTACGCGGCGCAACGCCATCATCATATTCATGTGCATTGAGCTGATGCTAAACGCCGTGAACCTTTTGCTGGTGGCTTTTTCCAAAATGCATCATTTGGCAAATGCAAGCATCAATCCCGCGGCCGGCAGCGAAGGGCAATTGTTTGTGTTCTTTATTATGGTGGTGGCGGCAGCGGAAGTAAGTGTGGGATTGGCCATCATCGTTATGCTGTTTCGCAATACGCATTCGGTGGACGTAAACTTTTTAAACAGATTAAAGCATTGACGACGGAGGGCAGAAGGCGGAGAGCAATTCCGTCCTCTGCCCTCCGCCTTCTGTTTTCACAATATGAAGAACTTAATTTTCTTAATTCCGCTTCTGCCTTTCCTTGGTTTTTTAATCAATGGTTTGTTGCGCAAACAACTTTCCAAAGGCTTGGTTGGCATCATCGGCAGCGGAACTGTTTTGGCTTCCTTCGCCATCAGCGTTTATGCTTTTTTAAACCTTGATACCATCGGCGGTGGAAAGGTGATTAACGGCAGCGCCCGGGTACTCGGCAATCCCGTTCTTCATTATTTCGATTTTATCAACGTGGCTGGATTGAAAATTCCCTTTGCGTTTCAAATTGACCAGCTTTCTTCTCTCTTTTTATTGATCATTACCGGTGTAGGTTTTCTCATTCATGTGTACTCTACTGCCTACATGCACGAAGAAAAGAGCGAGCACTATGCCCGCTATTTTGCTTACCTAAATCTCTTTGTGTTCTCAATGCTGTTGCTGGTGATGGGCGCAAACTACGTCATCATGTTCATGGGTTGGGAAGGAGTGGGGCTCTGTTCTTATCTTCTCATTGGTTACTGGTTTAAAAACATTGACTACACAAAGGCCGCGAAGAAGGCTTTTGTGATGAACCGCATCGGCGACCTCGGTTTTTTGCTCGCCATCTTCTGGATTATTTCCAAAGTGAACACCACTAATTACACCGATGTCTTCTCGCATCTCTCGAGCTTCTCCACCAAAGATCTAATCGGCATTACGCTGCTATTGTTCCTGGGTGCAACAGGCAAGAGTGCGCAAATTCCTTTGTACACCTGGTTGCCCGACGCCATGGCCGGTCCCACACCGGTATCTGCGCTTATCCACGCGGCCACGATGGTAACGGCCGGCATTTACATGATTGCCCGCAGCAATATCTTATATACGGCTGCACCACTTACGCTAAACGTTGTGGCCATCATCGGCGCCGCTACGGCTTTGTTTGCAGCCACCATTGCCCTGCGGCAAAACGACATTAAAAAAGTGCTGGCTTATTCTACTGTAAGCCAATTGGGTTATATGTTTCTGGCCTTGGGAACCGGCGCTTACACGGCCGCCGTTTTTCACGTAATGACGCATGCCTTTTTCAAAGCTTTGTTGTTCCTCGGTTCAGGTTCGGTTATACATGCTGTAAGCGGACAGCAAGACATCCGGTTTATGGGCGGTTTGCGAAAATCATTGCCTGTCACCTACGCTACTTTTTTAATTGGTTGTTTGGCCATTGCTGGCATTGCGCCGTTGAGCGGTTTCTTTTCAAAAGATGCCATTTTGTTGAGTGCTTTTGAACACAATAAAGTGCTTTGGGTAATTGGTTTGCTCACGGCGGGGCTCACTGCCTTTTATATGTTCCGCTTGTTGTTCATCACGTTCAATGGAAGCTTTAGAGGTACAGAAGAGCAGCGTCATCATCTGCACGAAAGTCCTGCGGCCATGACAATTCCATTGGTGGTGTTGGCTGTTCTTTCCATCATTGGTGGATTTGTGGACGTTCCCGAAGTGTTCATGCACGGCGGCGAAAAACTGACGGCTTTTTTAAGCCCGGTGATTTCAACAACCGAAGGCGCCGGCGTTTCGCACTCCACCGAATGGATGCTGATGGGACTGACAACAGCCGTTGCCGTTATCGCCATCATCATCGCCTGGTCCCGCTATAAAACGTATCGCGAAGAAACAGAAACACCATTGGCCCGTGTGCTTGAACACAAGTGGTATGTGGATGAATTTTACGATGGGCTTATTGTAAAGCCCTTACATCAATTTGGTGCCTTTATCAACCGTTTTATTGAAAGAGATACAATTGATGGTTTGGTAAACGGGATAGGAAGACTGGTGAATTACAGTAGCCGTCAGTTGCGGTGGTTGCAAAGCGGCCAGGTAGGAGCGTATGTGTTGCTGATGGTGGTGAGCATGGTGGTATTGTTTGTAGTGCAGTTGTTTTTTAGGAAGTAGAGAGGCCCATCCCTTTCAACCTTTTCTGAAAGCGGTGAGACGGTGCTGAAGCCCTTCCCGCTGGGAAGGGTGAAAACACTCTTCAAAGCGGGAAGTAAATTATCGTCTAAGGGTGTGATGAAACAAAAGATGAATCGTTGGCAAGCAAGGGCTGTGTGCCTGATGGCCTTTCCAGCGGGAATCCCGATAGCTATCGGGACGGGATGGGCCGCTGCTGCGACGAGGTGCCGAATAGAATTACCGAACGTAAAAGTCCCGATAGCTCCCGATAGCTATCGGGACGTGTGCGACGCAACAGACGTTCAATAGTAGCAAAGAAGCCGGTTTCATAAACTTGCTTCCAAACTCATAAATCGTATTTGTAGTTATGATTGTATTACTGCTTTTCCTGGTTCCTTTGCTCGGCGGCTTCGTCTCCTTTTTTATTAAAGAAGAGAAGGCCGTTCGCAGTTGGGCCTTGCTGGCTTCTTTCATCACACTGGCTGTTGCCATCATCGCCAACCTACCATCAACTACCGAAGCTTCGCTGCAATATTCCGCGCCGTGGTTGGGTACACTCAACTCAAACTTTGCATTGCGGCTCGACGGCATGGGCAAAATTCTTTGCCTGCTTACGGCCATTGCTTATCCCATCATTTTAATTTCTACCTGGAACACGAACTACCGTAAAGCCTACAACTTTTTTGGCTTGATGTTGCTAACACAAGCTGGCTTGATTGGCGTGTTTACCGCCATGGATGCCCTAGCCTTTTACTTTTTCTGGGAACTGGCGCTGATACCGGTTTACTTCCTTTGTTCGGGATGGGGCGGCGAAAGAAGAATACAAGCCACCTTCAAGTTTTTCATCTACACCTTCACCGGTTCGGTGCTGATGCTGATCGGCCTTTTGTATCTCTATTTCCTCACTCCTGATAAATCATTTTCCATTGAATCATTCTACCGCCTGGCGGAAGTAAAAGGCTGGAACCAGAGCCTTCCTTTTTGGTTGTTGTTTGCGGCCTTTGCGGTAAAGATGCCCATCTTTCCGTTTCATAGCTGGCAGCCCGATACTTACGAACAATCGCCAACAGCGGTAACGATGGTGTTAAGCGGATTGATGGTGAAGATGGGTGTTTACGGCTTCATTCGCTGGGTATTGCCCGTAGTGCCCAATGCAGCCTGGAGCTGGGGGGATGTAGTTTCAACGATGGCCGTAATCGGCATTATTTACGCGTCTATTTTGGCCATGCAACAAAACGATTTGAAGCGGCTGATTGCCTATTCGTCCATTGCACACGTTGGCATTATGGGCCTGGCTATTTTTTCGGAAACGCAAATCGCCTTGCAAGGCGTAATGATGCAGATGTTTAATCACGGCATCAACATCATTGGATTGTGGATAGTGGTAGAGTTAATCGAACGGCAGTTCGGTACACGCAAACTTTCAGAACTGGGCGGCATTGCGGCAAAAGCGCCGGCCCTGGCAACGCTATTGGTGGTGTTGGCTTTTGCCAACATTTCGTTGCCGCTGACCAACGCTTTTGTAGGTGAATTTTTAATGTTCACCGGCATCTTCGGCACCACGCTCACTAAGTACAACGTCATCTTTACGGTACTGGCTTTGTTGAGCATTATTTTGGCTGCCGTGTACATGCTCACCATGATCCAAAAGGTTTTCTTTGGCCCGGTGAACGGACGCACCGAAAACACAGTGGACATTCGTTTTAATGAAAAGCTGGCGTTGAGCATTTTGGTGATATTAATTTTTGCCTTTGGCGTGTATCCGCAGCCTTTGCTTAACATTACCGATGGGTATTCGCAAACCATCATCTCTAATTCAACCAAGGTTTTGTCTCAAACCCTTCCTAAATAACATGAACGCTTTACTTCTTTCGGCGGTTTCGGGTGTGATTATGATGTTCAGCGGTTTTGGGCTCAAGGGCAGTGCCATACGAACATTGGCTTTGGTGTTGTTGGCGGTGGTGATTGCGGGTGCGGTGTGCGAGATGCGCGGGCTTGTGTTCGTTCACATCAACACTGCCGGCATGTTGTCGTTCGACCGGTTTGCCTTGTTGTTTACGCTGATTGCGACGTTATCAACGCTGGTGTTTTTTATTTTATCGGGGCGGGATATAGAAAAGGTGGGGGTGAACTACTCCGATTATTTTGCCCTTATCTTTTTCATTTTGAGCGGCGTTGTAATCGCGGCTTCTTTTCAATCCTTGTTACTGCTTTTTCTCGGTATTGAAATCATTTCCATCCCCCTTTATATTTTAACCGGCAGCGATAAGCGAAACCTGAAAAGCAACGAAGCAGCGTTGAAATATTTTTTGATGGGCTCTTTTTCCACCGGCTTAATGCTGATGGGCATTGCCTTGATTTACGGCGCTACGGGAACCTTCAGCACGGTAAGCATCATTTTGCCCGAAGGTAAAGTGCCGGCGCTGTTCATAACCGGTTTGCTGCTGTTGCTCTTCTCACTTTCGTTTAAAGTATCGGCGGCGCCGTTTCATTTTTGGACGCCTGACGTGTATGACGGTGCGCCAACCGTGTTCACTTCGTTTATGGCAACGGTAGTAAAAGCGGCGGGTTTCATTGCGTTTATGCGACTGTTCTCCGATGCCTTTCGCACCATCGGTAGTGAATGGAAAGTTATTGTCGCCATCATTGTTGCGGCTACTTTGTTTATCGGCAACATTACGGCGGTGTTCCAGCAAAGCGTCAAGCGCATGTTGGCGTATTCATCCATTGCGCAAGCCGGTTTTATGATGCTGGCTGTTTACACGTTAACCACCGAAGCAAGAGAAGGGTTGTTGCTGTATGCGGCGGCTTATTCTTTAGCTACCATCGGCATTTTCGCGGTGCTCATAAAAATGAAGGATTACACCTTTGATGGCTTTAATGGTTTTGCCCGGCAACAACCGCTTGTGGCCGCTACGCTGGTTATTTTTTTATTATCGCTTGCCGGTATTCCGTTAACCGCCGGCTTCTTATCGAAGTTTTATATGTTGAGTGCAACGGTGTCTATCGGCAACGTGTGGCTGGCGGTGTTCGCGGTACTGATGGCCGCTGTTTCGGTATATTATTATTTCCGCCTTATTCAGGCTATGTATTTTAAAGATGGAACAGCCACGCTGCCGCCTGTGTCAACGGGCTTTAAATTGACGCTGGTAGCCGTTGCCGCCGTTACCATTCTTCTTGGTGTTTATCCCAATCTTCTTCTTTATTGGCTGTATTTCTGATTGTGAATGATGAATGGTCAATCGTAAATACGAATTGTTTACAGGTTCGATGATGCTTCCCTTTACTTCTTTTTAAAAGCAGAAAGAAGCTGCAATCCCGCGCTGCTTATCTTTAGAGTTGTGGAATCAATCGAAGTGTAATATTCACGATTGACGATTCACCATTCACGATGAAATTCTCCGATCTTCTTGCCCTTTCTCTTCGCACCATCCGCAGCAACCGCTTGCGCAGCGCTATCACCATCGCCATCATTGCCTTAGGCATAACGGCTTTAGTGGGCATCATTACCGCCATACAAGCCATGAACCAGAAGCTGACTGAAAGTTTTTCCAGCATGGGTGCTAATGGCTTCACCATCCGGTTGAAAGAACGTGGCTTTCGCATTGGTAATAACCGCGAGTTAAACGTGAAGCGAAAGAGCGATAAACAGGAAAAGGGCTCAAACCTTAATCAACCCATCACCCTGGCCGAGGCTGAAAGTTTTAAGGCGCTGTACCGTTACCCTTCGCAGATAAGCCTGATGACGTTTGCCGGAAACAACACAAACGTTTCCACAACTACACGAAAGACCAATCCGACGGTTGCCCTGTTTGGTTCCGATGAAGATTATCTTGATTTGAACGGGTTTTCCATTTTGTGGGGGCGTAATTTTTCAACGGCCGATATCGCTTCCGCAACGCCGGTTTGCATTTTGGGCTATGATGTGGCGACAAAACTTTTTGGCGATGACGTATCCGTTGCCGTGAACAAAGAAGTACGCATCAGCAACGATTTATACCGCGTGATTGCGGTACTTAAAAGCCGCGGTTCCACTTTTGGCTTTAGCCGCGACAACATCGCAATTATCGGCTACAAAAATTTAATAAGGTCATCGCCTTTAAACTCTTTTGCTGTTGGTGTAAAAACAAGCGGTATCAACAGAGTAGAAGAAGCGATGGGTGAGGCCGAAGGAAGCTTTCGAAACATTCGGCGCCTGGCCGTTACAGAGGAAAGCAATTTTGTGTTGGAACGCAGCGACAGCCTTGCGGAAAAGGCCATGAACAGCCTGGGCTACATCACAGCCGCCGTTACCATCATTGGTTTGATAACGTTGATCGGCGCAGCCATCGGCCTTATGAACATTATGCTGGTGGCCGTGACAGAACGTACCAAAGAAGTCGGCCTGATAAAAGCCATCGGTGGAAAGCGTTCATCCGTCCATACACAATTTTTATTGGAAGCCGTTTTAATAAGTTTGGCCGGCGCTTTCATCGGGATCGCGGCCGGCATTGCGGTAGGCAACTTGTTCGGCTTGTTATTGCAAACAAGTTTTGTGGTGCCGTGGAATTGGATTGTTTACGGTATAATTATTTGTACGGTTGTAGGACTAAGTGCCGGCTTGTATCCTGCTATCAAAGCCGGCCGTTTAAATCCTATAGAAGCCTTGCGGTATGAGTAAGAAATTTGTGCGGATGAACAGCCCGGATGTAAACTATCTCCTTATCTTTAGCGGGGCTTGCTTTTGATTCTTTATCCACCCGGTAAAAAAAAAGTACAGTCTCAACAAGCAATTCAATTTTTCAGTAGAATTGTGACCCAAACCCAAAATCAATTTTCAACTTCAACTTTTAAAATCAACAATCATGGCAGAGTCTAGACCAACTGCAACTACCACGTCAACAGTTAAGGCGACATCCGTGCAAGCGAAAAAAACAAGCAATTCCATTTCCTGGGTTGCTCCCGTGTTTTGTGTTATTGCGGGTTATTGCATCTGGCGCTTTTTAATGGGCAATCCAAACGGCTTTACAACGCCTGGCCACGACGGCTGGTTCTGGCCTACGCACAAAGGTGCAAAAGGCGCTTTTAACCGCATTTACGAGGGTGGTATCATTGTGCCTTTGCTAATTGGCATGTTGCTGATGGTGATCACGTTTTCCATTGAGCGTTTCCTTACCATTAGCAAAGCATTGGGTAGTGGCTCTATCGCCGATTTTATTCGTAAAGTGCAATACCATCTTGCCAACCGCAATGTGGACGCGGCTTTGAGTGAGTGCGACAAGCAACGCGGCTCCGTGGCCAATGTAATGAAGGCAGGATTGCGCCGTTACAAGGAAATGATTAACGAACCTGGATTGGATACCGACCAAAAAGTATTGGCCATTCAAAAAGAAGTGGAAGAAGCCACGGCCCTTGAATTACCGATGCTTTCAAAGAATCTGGTTTTCCTTTCCACCATCACATCGGTAGGTACGTTGATCGCTCTCTTGGGTACAGTAATCGGGATGATTAAATCCTTCTCCGCTTTGGGTGACGCATCCGGTGGCGGCGATGCAAGTGCATTGGCCGTAGGTATCTCTGAAGCCTTGTACAATACGGCTCTCGGTATCGGCACATCGGCATTAGCGCTGATCATGTACAACGTATTCACCACAAGAATTGACAGCATCACCTACGGTATTGACGAGTCGGGTTTCACCTTAACACAATCTTTCGCTTCTTTGTACAAATAAGAGCGAAGGGATTTATGGAATAAGGACGACAACACACTCTCACTATCAAATTTTTTTCAAACATGCCAAGTGTCAAAATACCACGCAAAAGCACAGACTTCGACATGACGCCCTTTGTGGACGTGGCGTTTCTGATTCTGTCGTTTTTTATGTTGGCAACAAAGTTTAAACCACCGGAAAAGGTGGCCGTAACTACCCCCAAATCGGTATCGGCCGATAAGCTAAAAGAACAGGATGCGCTTCAGGTGAGTTTCGATTCGGCGGGCCGGGTGTTTTTTACCATGACCCTGTTGAAGCCGGGATTAAACGTTGGCTTTTACGACGAGTTGATTTCCTCCGTAAATGCGGCCAAAAACCTGGGCTTGACGCCAGCCGAAAAGGCAGCGTTTAAAAAGGTTCCCATTGTCGGTGTACCATTTGCTCAATTGAAAGGTTCTTTAAACGCCTCTTTGAACGGCCAGGCTGTTAAAGAAACCGGTATTCCCGTGGATTCGACCAACAACGAATTGTCGCAATGGGTAGCCAGCGCCAACGATGTATTTCGCCAACATGCCGATCAGAACATCAAGCTGAATTACATGATCAAAGGTGATAACCACGCGGTTTATCCATCATTCAAAGGCGTGATTGATGCGTTCCGCCAAAATCAGGTGTTTCGTTTTCAGCTCATCACCGATCCGCGGGGCGTTCCTGCCGGAACGGATTATTACAAGAGGATTGAAAGCGGAGAGCTAAACAAAAAATCCTAACAATTAAATTTTACCGACATGGCACAGATGGATGTATCCGGCGGAGACAGTGGCCACAAAAAAGGCCCCGGAGTGAAGAAGGCGAAGAAACTGTCAACACGGGTGGACATGACGCCAATGGTGGATCTGGGATTCCTGCTCATTACGTTTTTTATTTACACAACAACGATGAGCACGCCCAATACCACAAAGCTGAACATGCCCAAAAAAACCGATCAGACGCAGCAGATGGAAGTGGAGAAATCGGGGTTGCTCACCATTTTGCTGGGCAAAGGCGATCAGATTTATTATTACGAAGGCGAGTTGAAGCCAGATGGGTCAAACTTTATGACCACCACCTATCCATCGCCAAGTAATCCGGGCATTCGCAAA
Organism: Flavisolibacter sp.; assembly: GCA_965247695.1. GTDB lineage: Bacteria > Bacteroidota > Bacteroidia > Chitinophagales > Chitinophagaceae > Flavisolibacter. Next base: position 5,373,861 of record OZ252037.1, on the reverse strand, counting down.
GTGGTTCAGGATAAAAAGGCAGCCGTCATTGCGGCCTGGACACCTGGCGGAACCACAAAGGAAGATGAAAAAGATCGCGGACTGACCGTGGTTATCAAACCCAGTAAAGATGCCAATTACGGCCGTACCGTGGACGTGCTTGACGAGATGACCATCAACGATGTAAAGGTTTATGCAATCGTGGACATTTCGGAAAGCGAAAACACCGTGCTTGGCCTGGCCGCACAACGAAACAAGTAAGCGGGTTTTTGTTGGTATTCTTTTATGGAATGGGCCTGTAAACGCATCTAATTACAAACAATAAAAATGGAAGCAAATAAAATCTTGCAGTCTGATATTCTTGATCTGGTTTTTGAAGGCCGGAACAAAGAATACGGTGCGTATGCTTTGCGCAAATCATACAACAAGCGCATCATGACCGCACTGACGGCGGTGATTCTCATCCTGGTGGGCATCTTCCTTTACGCAATGGTTCTTTCTAAGTTGTTTGCCCGCAAATCGGGGCCCAACGATTTTGAAAAGAGCGAAATTGAATTACAAAATCTAAAAGAAGATGCGCCGCCACCGCCACCACCACCGCCACCGCCACCGCCTCCAAAAACACCACCGCCACCGCCCATTGAAACGGCCAAGTTCATTGAGAACATCAAGCCTGTGGAAAAGCCGGTAGAACCACCGCCAACGCAGGACAAGTTGGAAGATGTACAAGTAGGCGACAAAAATCAGGAAGGTGAAAAAGTAGCCGGCCCACCGCCACCGCCGCCGGTTGACGAGGGCAAAGGTGTGGTAACGCCGCCACCACCGGAAGATGAAAACAAGGTGTTTGAAAAAGTAGAGATTGAAGCTGCTGTTCCAGGACGCTGGGGAAATTACTTGACACAACAATTGCAACGTTACATTGATGATGCGGCGCAGCAAGGCGCGGAGCCCAAGGTTTACACCGTGAATGTCCGGTTTCTTGTAGAGAAAGACGGAAGCATTGCCGATGTAAAAGCCTTGAACGATCCCGGATACGGATTAGCTGCCGGCTGTGTGGAAGTAGTGAAGCGGGGCCCCAAATGGTCGCCGGGTGAGCAGAATGGAAAAAAGGTTCGCTCTTACCACACACAACCAATCTCGTTTCAAGTTACCGAAGGCCAATAAGGTTGTAAAAAGATTATTTTAAAAACCTCCGCCGATCGGCGGAGGTTTTTTTGTTTTACAAACATGGCGACGTGAAGTGTAAATACTTGTAAAGTTCTGTTCATTCCTCCTGCTTCTGACTTCCTTCTTCTATCCTTTGGCTTCTCCTGTATTTTTGAACAATGAGTTTACGGTTGTTAGGATGGGACGATACGATTGTGGCTTTGGCAACGCCGCCTGGTGTTGGCGCATTGGGAATTATTCGATTAAGCGGTGCACAGGCGATAAGCGTTGTCGCCTCTCTTTTTCCTTCAAAGAATTTAATGCAGCAAGCGGCCCACACCTTACACGTCGGTTACCTAAAAAATGAAGACGAGGTATTGGATGAAGTGGTGGTGTCTCTTTACAAAACACCGCGTTCGTACACCGGCGAAGACATTGCTGAAATCAGTTGTCACGGTTCGCCATTTGTTCTGCAGCAAGTGATAAACGCTTGTGTTCAAAGAGGAGCAAGGCTGGCTAAACCCGGTGAGTTTACACAACGGGCTTTCCTGAACGGCAAGTTGGATTTAACCCAGGCCGAAGCCGTTGCTGACCTTATTGCCAGCAATACCGAAGCGTCGCATAAAACAGCGCTGAACAATATTCGCGGCGGCTTTTCACACTCGTTAAAAGGCCTTCGCGAACAGCTCATAAAATTTTCCGCTTTGATTGAATTGGAGCTCGATTTTTCGCAGGAAGATGTGGAGTTTGCCGACCGCACACAATTGAAAGCGTTGATAGAAACCGCAACCGTGCAAACACAAACCTTGCTGCAATCTTTCCGGCTTGGCAACGTGATAAAGAACGGCGTTAACGTGGCTATTGTGGGCAAACCAAACGCAGGCAAATCAACCTTGCTGAATGCTTTGCTAAACGACGAACGAGCCATTGTAAGCGACATCCCTGGCACCACAAGAGACACCGTCGAAGAAGTGTTGAACATTGACGGCATCTTGTTTCGATTGATTGATACGGCCGGCATCCGCCAGCACGCAACCGATGCGATTGAAGTGGCCGGCATTAAAAAAAGCCTTCAAAAAATAAGAGAAGCCGACGTGGTAATTTACCTGTTTGACATAAACGAAACAACGCCGGAGAGCCTTGCAAAAACCTTGGCGGACATGCGGCAAGACGCCGTTTTGCCGGTGGCCAATAAAGTTGATTTGCTGGATGAAACAGCGGCAAGAGGCCGATTTTCACATACGGCCAACCTTATTTTTATTTCAGCCAAATCGGGCCTGCACACCGATGTATTGAAAGCAAAAATGGTAGATGCTGTTTTACAAGACAAAGTTCAAAGTGAAAGCGTGATTGTAACCAATGCCCGGCATTACCATTCTTTGCAGGAGGTGCATAAGTCGCTTTTAGATGTGGAAGAAGGATTGGCGGCGCTAATCCCCGGCGACCTGTTGGCTTTGGACATCCGGCGTTGCCTTTATTATCTCGGCACCATCACCGGTGAAGTAAGTAATGAAGATTTGCTGGATTATGTGTTTAGTAAGTTTTGCATCGGAAAATGAAACCGTTGGTACCGCTTTTTTTGTTTGAAAACGATCCAGTCAATCTTATCGGTAAACGCACTGTTTCCAATGTAATGGCCGCGTGCTTTAAGAGCCTGCTCCCATGCTTATTACCGCCTGCTTATTTATAGCTTTCTCCTGTAAGCTTTTTTAAAACCACACTGCTTCCGCGGTCAAAAAATTTATTCTGGTGAAATAGACCGTCAATCGCCGTGATTTTTCCCGTTTCTTTTGGCTAAGCCAACGATATTATTATTTTTAATTATCGAAAGAACCAACCGGCTATTACATGATGCGCTATCGCTTTCTTTTCCCCCTGCTGATTTTTCTTTTGTGGCTTCCTCATGCGGTTACCGGGCAGGAATTTAAAATGCCGCTCCCGTCTGCGGCGCAAAACAATCTGTCGCAAAACCTCAATAGCTGCGGAACCGATTTGTTTCTTACTACAAGCCGTAAAAAAACCGCCTTTGCCTTGGCCGAACAACGAATGAATACCGCCATCCTGCGTTATCATCAAAGGGCCGATACGGACATCATAACCCTGCCGGTGGTGTTTCATATTGTTGATGGCAATCCGGGTTTTTTCAGCGATGCGCAAGTGGCTTCGGCCATTGCCGATTTGAATGATGCCTTTGGTAAAACCGGGGTGTATTCGGCAAGTGCAGGCGCCGATACCAAGATTCGTTTTTGCCTGGCGAAAAAGGACCCGGATGGCGGCATCACCACCGGCATTACCCGCACCGTTTCTTTTTTTTCCAATGATTTAAACCCGCTGATTGAAGACGCGAAACTAAAGAACCTGGTACAGTGGGACCCGTCGCACTACATCAACATCTGGTACATCAGAAGCATGCACCTCGAAATAATGGCTCTGTTGCAATGCGGTCAATGGCTGCGCATGTATGCAGGCGGCTACGCCACCATGCCGCCCGGCGGTGGGCCCACCGATGGCATTGTAGTAACGGGCCTGGGTGATATGCTGGCGCACGAAATGGGCCACTACCTTGGTTTGTATCACACTTTTGAGGGCCTCGACTGCCGTAATTATGATTGCAACCTTGACGGCGACCGCGTATGCGATACGCCGCCCGACGCTTCAGTAAAAAATTCAGCTTCCTGCACCAGCCCCGAAAATTCCTGCGCCACCGATACGCTTTCGGGCTTTACCATTAACGTGCCCGACCAGATTGCCAACTTTATGGACTACGGCAACGCAAGCTGTCACAATGAGTTTACGCAGGGACAGGCCGATAGAATGCGGGCCGCCATTGCTATCCAACGTTCCGGTCTGTTGATGGATGAATGCAATCCGCCATGCACCGATGCTATTCTTGCTTCATTTACCAGAGACAATCCGTATCCGCTTTCAAACGATGTTATCAACTTCACCAACACATCAAGCGGCGCTGCTAACTATGAATGGTATGTGAACGGAACGCTCTCAAATACGTCAGCAAACTTCAGCAATTCATTTGCCGTAGCGGGTAAGTATAAAGTGATGTTGAAAGCTTTTAACAACCCTGGTTGTTACTCCGCCTTTGCACACGATGTGATTGTGAACTGCGGCGTCACCGCCAGATTTTATACCGATAAACGGCAGATTGCTTCCATCGCCCCAAAGTATTTGGACAGCATCCGCTTCACCAATACGTCGGTAAACGGCGCCACGTGTCAATGGCTGATGGCGAACGACAAAGGCATGACAGAACAAGTAATCAGCACATCTACCAACCTAACTTATGTGTTTGCCACACCGACTAATTATACCGTAAGATTGGTAGCTACCAACGGAGCCTGCAGCGACACAACGGGTTTTTATCCCATACCGGTGATAGATCCGACGCCCGATGGAATTTTGTATTTATCGTCGGTGGAGTGTTATCAGCAAACCAAATTGCGGGTGTCGTATTTTGTTTGCAACTACGGTTACGGTGGCATCTCTAAAAACATTCCGGTTTCGTTTTACGATGGCGACCCAAGGCTGGCCGCTCCGCAAAAATTAAGCACCATCTTTTTTCCGGATTCCGTTCCCGGTCTTTGCTGCGGTTTTCTTCGCACCGTTATTATTGATGTCGGCTATCGCGGCCTAAACACCTTGTATGCCGTGTTTAACGATAGTGGAAACACCCGGCCACTCCTCTTGCCTAATACCACCTTTGTTGAAAAGAATTATGCAAACAATATTTCCGCGTTCACCAACTTCGCGTTTAAAGTATCTGCCACGCCACCACTATCCGTACTGGAATGGGGCGATACGCTACAACTGGCTGCGATAGGGAGGCCCGGTATTGTTTCTTCTTATGTGTGGAGTTCACCGGTAAATCTTAGTTGTACCCTTTGCCAGCAACCTTTATTTGTGGCCGATACCACCACTACAAAGCAAGTGGTAGCCACCAGCAATTACGGCTGCACCGATACCGCCAGGGTTGTTATTCAAGTACCGCCGTACAATGATTTCAGCGTTGAAATAACCGATGTGCAATGCGCCAGGCAAGACAGCCTTGCGGTGCAGTTCACCATTCGCAACAGCTTTAAGAGGCCTTCGATTCCAAAGGGTTTGACGGTGGCTTTTTACAATGCCGATCCGCAACTTGCCGGGACAGTCTTGCTTCCAAAATTATTTTCTGTGCCCAACACCATCTCCGCAGCCAACGCTTCTTATACCACCGTTATCAAAGGCATGGGCAGCGGAACATTGTATGCCGTGGTGAACGATTCCGGTAAAACAGTTCCGGTTGTTTTTCCCGCAACTGCTTTTTTGGAAAAGAGTTATACCAACAATGTTTCGTCCTTTGCCTATGTTAAGTACACCGTCACTCCCACGCCGGTAACGGCTGTTTTGGAATGGGGCGATACCCTGCAATTAGCCGCACAAGGAGCACCGGGCATTACATCATCTTATGCCTGGAGCAAGGCGTATAACTTAAGTTGCGCCGGCTGCCAATCGCCACAATTGATAGCCGATACCACAACGGTGAAAAAAGTAATCGCTACCAGTGCCCTGGGTTGTACCGATACGGCTTTTGTAAACATACAAGTGCCACCGTACAATGATTTTACCGTAACGCAAAACGATGTACAATGCGCAAAAGGTGACAGCCTTTACGTGGCCTTTATGTTGAAGAACAGTTTCAAACGCGGTGTGTTGCCGAAGACTTTGTCGGTAACGTTTTACAACGGCGATCCCGCAACCGGCGGTGCGGTTAAATTGTCTCCTGTGTTTTCTTTACCCGATACCGTGTTTGCCAAACAAGCCACGTTTAACACGTTTATTAAAGGAATGCCTGCCGGTACCTTGTATGCGGTGGTCAATGACAGCGGCAAGGCTGTGCCGGTTGTTTTTCCCGCCACGCTTTTATTAGAAAAAGATTACACCAACAACATTACACCGTATGCGTACAAGCCGGAAGAATTAGTGGTAATGCCTGCGGATACAACCGTTATGCGCAAGCAACCGGTTCTTTTAAATCTTGTCACCACGGTTTACAATCCTTCGTCAACGCTTTGGAGCACCGGCTCTGGTTATAGCTTGAGTTGCACGGCCTGCGCTTCGCCAACGGTGGTTCCCCATTGGAGTATAACCGTACCGGTGCAAACCGAAAACCGCTTTGGTTGTTTACTCAAAGGAGAGGCGGTTGTAAAGATATTTCCACCCGATATGACGGTAAAAATCCTTGAAACAAAATGCTTCAAAAACGGCAGGGCACAGCTTGCGTTTACCCTCTGCATGAACAATGCCTATGACAGCCTGTGGCAAGACATTCCGGTTTCGTTTTACGGCGGCAACCCCGCATCAGGCGGACGGTTGTTGCCGCCGGTTTTTCGCACGCCGCAAGGGGTTGCCGGCAACTGTTATACCTACACAACCATCATTGCCGAACCAACAACGGCCAACATTATAGCGGTGGTGAATGATAAGGGCGACAACAGCGTCATCGTTCCAAACAAAGCGGTTGATGAAACGGATTACGCCAACAATTTTGACACGGCGGCTTATGTGCATTTCACCGTTATGGTTGATCCGGTGGATACGTCCATCAACCGGTTAACATCTATTCAATTGCTGCCAACGGTAAGCGGCGGCCCTGTAAAGACTTATTTGTGGACGCCGGCTTCGTATTTGTCTTGCGCCGACTGTCCAACACCGATAGCGACGCCGCCTCATACAACTTCATTTCAGATAAGGGTTCAAAATGAATTGAATTGTACTGCCACGGCCATGGCCATCATTCGCACACACACGCAGGAAGGCGTTTACATTCCATCGGCTTTTACACCCAACGGCGATGGACGGAACGATGTGCTGTACGTTCTTTCCGGCGCGGAAGTAACGCAGCTAAAAACCTTTTCTATTTTTAATCGCTGGGGGCAAGTGATGTTCAGTGTAAACAATGTGCCGGCTAATTCACCTGCTTATGGTTGGGATGGACGATTAGCCGGTAAGGAAGCGCCGCCGGCCGTTTATGTTTATTATGTGACTGTGCCAACGAAAGGTGGTGGGGAGAAAACGTACAAAGGCACGGTAATGTTGGTGCGGTAAAGGAAAACTCGCATTCAATTTTACAAGCGATCCAAACGATTGGTTTTTCCGTTCGAAGTAAAACAGCAAGAGGAAAGGTGAAGGACTGCATAAGCCCTGCACGCCTGCATTTACACGGATGACCTCCGTTTAGGAATTTACAAAAGGAAGGCTTTTTAAGCAGAACTCCTTACCTTCCTCCAATGATTAACCTGCAAAATAAGAAGGTGCTGGTGACGGGCGGGGCGGGATTTGTAGGCGCTAACCTGGTGCGTACCCTTGTGCAAAAACACGGCGCCGATGTAACCGTACTTGATAATCTCTTCACCGGCGACGAAACCAACCTTATTGGCGTTAACCACAAGTTCGTGCTTGGTTCGGTGGAAGATAAAGCCACGGTAAATAACTGCATAAAAGGCAAAGAACTTGTCTTTCACCTTGCTTCACGCAACATCATCATCTCCAACTACGATCCCCGCGAAGACCTGAACGTAAACGTGGGCGGCACTTACAACGTATTTGAAGCTTGTGCGGAACACAACGTAAGCCGCGTTGTTTATTCATCCACTTCTTCTGTTTACGGCAATCCGCAAAGCCTGCCCGTGCAGGAGAGCGACCCTAAAAGCTTTCTTAACTTTTATTCGGCCAGCAAGTATTCTGCGGAGGTTTATGCTAAAACCTTTCATTCGGTTTTCAATCTTCCGGTAACCATCCTGCGTTATTCAAATATCTACGGCGACTACCAAACGCCTTCCAATCCTTATTGCGGGGTCATTGGTAAATTCATCGCGGCCGCTCTTGAAGGTTCGCCCCTGAAAGTACACGGCGACGGTTTGCAAACAAGAGACTATACCTACATTGACGATGCCGTGAACGCTACCATCGCCGCGGCCGTTTATCCGCAAGCCATTGGCCAGGATTACAACATCGGCACCGGCGCTCAAAGCAGCGTGATGGAGATAGCAAACGCGGTTATCAAACTTACCGGTAGCCGCTCGGTGATTCAGTACATCGAGAACCGCGACATTGACAACATCCGCAACCGCTGCATCTGCATTTCAAAGGCCATGACCGACCTAAAATACCGGCCCGCGTTTTCGGTGGAAGAAGGCCTGAAGGCAACGGTGCAATGGGTGCTGCGCCATGCCACCAAAACCGGTGTAGGCGCATTTGCCATTGCCAACGTGATGGTGGCGTGATTCCTTCTGTTTATAAAATTTGCAGCCGTTGTATTTACGATGAACGGGTGTCCCGAATAACCTTCGACAAGGCCGGCATTTGCAATTATTGCCACAGTTCCGACGCCATCAAAGCCCAATACGAAACGGGCAGCCAAAAAGGTGAAGCTGCACTTCAGCAAATCATTCAACAAATAAAGAAAGAGGGGAGAAGAAAACGGTACGACTGCATTGTAGGTATAAGCGGCGGCACCGATTCCTCCTTCATGCTGGCCAAAGCCATTGAATGGGGTTTGCGGCCGTTGGCTGTTCATTTCGACAATACCTGGAACTCCGCCATTGCCTCACACAACATTCAAAAAATTACAGCGGCGCTTGATGTGAATTTAGAGACGCACGTAGTGGACAACAAAGAAATGGAAGACCTCACGCGGGCCTTCTTTTTATCGGGTGTTCCGGAGCTGGATTGCCCCACCGACATTGCCCTTGCCGAAGTGCTTTACCGGGCTGCGGCCAAGTACAACATTCATTATATTTTAGAAGGCCATTCCTTCATTACCGAAGGCATCTCGCCCATGGGCACCAATTATTTCGACGGCAAGTACATTGACGATGTTTACAAAAGGTATGGCCGGGGCCAGCGATTGAACACCTTTCCCAACATGCGCTTTGGCTCGTTTATGAAATGGACGGTGCTCAAGCGCATAAAAAAAATCCGGCCGCTTTGGTACATTAATTACAGCAAGGACGATGCAAGGGAATTTTTACAAAGGAACTTCGGTTGGGAATACTACGGCGGCCATCATCTGGAGAACCGCTTGTCGGCCTTTACCTATTCGGTTTACAAGCCGCAAAAGTTTGGGTTAGATGACCGTAACTGGAGCCTGGCCGCTGCGGCCCGCAATGGCTTGCTTCCGCGTGATGAAGCCCTGCGTTTCTATCACCAACCCATTGGCGACACACATGAACTCGAAGAGTTTTTTCAAAAACGAATTGGCTTATCGCAGCAAGAATTTAGTGAAGTGATGCGCGGCAACCGTAAAACCTACAAGGAATTTAAAACGTACAAAAAACGTTTTGAACGGCTCCGGCCACTGTTTTATCTTTTAATGAAAGCCCAATTGGTACCCTTGAGTTTTTACCTTAAATACACCTCCAAAACCGAAGGCGCATAAGGCCTCGCCGGCGATGAACCGGGGCCGCTATATTCGCGGAATGTTTTACCAAGTTTTAGGGCGATGAAGATTGGCATCCTCGGCAACATGAACAACATGTATTTTTCGCTGGCCCGCTATTTGGCCGATGAAGGCTACGACTGCGACCTGCTGGTATTTGACAATGAGCCGTCGCATTTTCATCCCACCGCCGATACGTTCACGGTTCATCCAAATCTTGTAATCAAGCAATTGGCATGGGGTGATGCTGCCCACTTTTTAAAAAAACAAGAGCAGGCATCCATAGACCTTCAACCGTATTCATTTTTAATCGGCAACGGTACGGCGCCGGCCTTTGTTCATTCCATCGGCCGTGTATTGGACATCTTCATTCCCTATGGACACGACCTTTACCAATATCCTTTTGGCCATTTGGTTCATCCCTTTCGGCAGCTTGCTTACTGGAGTATGGCCTGGCACCAGTTGCGCGGCATACGGCAATGTCCGTATATCATCTTTGATAAAACCAGCGCCGCCTTCGACCGCGTTTTTCAGCGATTAAAATACAAAGGCAAAAGAATCGTAAGCCCGCCGCCATTGTTTTATAGCAAAGAGTACGAAGCGGCATTGGCGGCGCATCAAACAGAGAACCCATACTTTTCGCTTTTGCAGGAACTGCGCGGCCAAAACGATCTGCTGGTGCTTCAGCACATACGGCAGTTTTGGAAGCGGCATCCCGACCATTGGAACATGAAAGGCAATAACCACTTGATTAACGGCTACGCTCAATTTCTTACCGCCAATCCTTCCTGCAAAAGCAAGCTGCTCTTGTTTGAATACGGCGCCGATGTAGAGCGTACAAAAGAATTGATCCATCGGCTGGGCCTGAACGAAAACATTTTGTGGTTCCCCAAAACGATGCGCAAAAACCTGATGACGTTTATTCAACTAAGCGATGTGGTGGTGGGCGAACTTCACCATGCATGGAACACCTACTGCGTGGTGCTGGAAACGTTAGCCATGAGCAAGCCGCTTATTCATAAACGCGATGATGCTTACCTCGCTGATGCGTACCCAAAACTTTATCCAATGCTGCACGCTTCGTCTGCCGACAGCGTTTGCCAAGCCTTGCAAACCGTTTGGCAAAACAACGAAGCGGCGCGGGAAATGGGCCGTGAAGGCAAAGCATGGTTTGATGAATACTGCGTGAAAAAACCCCTGCGGCACATCAGCCGCCTCATTGACGAAAAACAGGCGGGGCTACATGATCAAAAACCTTTTTAAAGATTCGGTGCTTTATGGCGCCATGAATGCAGTGCAAAAGCTGGCGCCGTTTGTTATCATTCCACTCGTGATTCATCATTTGGGAAAAGAGGCGCTTAAAATTTACGACGTTGCGTTTTCCTATGCTTTTCTTTTTTCCTGGTTGATTATTTTAGGGCAGGATGCAGCCGCCTCGCTTTTGTATTTTGATGAACGCAAAACAACCTTCGATAAAAGACAGATAACCACTTACGCCTTCTTTCTTCAACTCATAAGCCTTCTCTTCTTTATCGGTTTGCTTTTTTCTTTTTCCCATACGTGGGGGAAGATTTTATTCTCTACTGAAACGGCAATCGCTTGGTGGTGGCGCATTGCGCTTTTTGTTTTACCGGGACAGATTGTGCTGAATTATGTGTTGAACCTCTTATTGTGGCGGCGGCGAAAGGCGGCTTACGCTACGCTTTGCGCCGTTCAAACGGCCGTTAGTATCGGAAGTATTTATGCGGCCTTTGCCTTCTTTACCGCAAGCTTGTCCTTTTTATTTTATGCCATCATTGGCAGTGTAACCATCACTGCCTTGCTTGGTTTGATCATGGTGAGGAAGCAAATAACATCACGGCTCTTTCCTCTAAATACTGTCTTGCTGAAAACCTTGTTGCGGTTAGGGCTTCCGTTTGCGCTCACTGCTTTTTTTCAGCAAGTATTGCCAGCCATTGACCGGTTTTTTTTACTTTATTACCACTACGGAAATGCGCTGGCGCCCTACGTGCTTGCGTCTAAGCTTGGTTCGTTGGTAAACTTCGGCACCAGTGCGTTTGTGCTGGCCTTTACGCCGTATTCGCTAACCAAATTAAATGATGAAAATGCGGAAGAAGAGTTGTCAAATTTGTTCCGCATTGTTTCCACACTGGCGTTTCTGGCCGTGCCTTTTGCCTTGCTGTTTAAAGATTTGCTGATTGCCTTTTTTGCCGATGCTTCGTATAAAGAAGCGGCGACCCTTTTGCCTTTCTTTTTCTTTGGTTGGGTGTTTGATTTGTTCGGCTACTTTACGGTGCTTGGCATCTACCGTTCGCACAAAACGCACTTCTCGCTTTTGCTCTTTGCCATTGGCTTTGCCATTATCTCGCTGCTGAATATTTTATTGATACCGCTATCGGGGCCATGCGGTGCGGCCATCAGCTTTTGCGTTTGCAAAGCGGCCTTGTTTTTTCTTTCGTGGGCGGGGTTGAAAAAATATTTTCATCTCCGCCTTCATGCACTAAGTTTCTTCGGTGCCCTTTTGGTTGCGGCCGGGTGCAGCTATGCCATTTATACCTTGCCTTTGTTCATCAGCACAACTCTTGTCGTAAGTTCATTGGCTCTTGTTGCGTTGTATTGGCGCAAGAAAATCATTCGCGGAGGCAATTACTAAAACACACAACAAATCACTTGCACACAGCGTCTTTCAAGCACCATCTTGTTTCACACAAAGGTGCGTATGCCCGATGCGTTATACTCCAGCCGGAACTCTTTGGGCGTGCAAACTTTTTTCTTTTTAAAAATGCGGTTAAAGTTAGAAAGGTTGTTAAAGCCGCAGCGGTACGCAATTTCGCCCACGCTTTGCGTGGTATCTATCAACATCCGCGACGCATGGCCGAGGCGTATTTCGTTTAGCGTATCCACAAAGGTTTTACCCGTTCGCACTTTAAAAAATCGGCTGAAGGCCACCTCGGTCATGGCTGCTAATTTGGCCGCTTCGCAAAGCGCAATTTCTTTTTCAAAATTGTTGTTTAAATGCGCCATCACTTTTTCAATGCGGCGGCTGTTGTACGAGATGGTTTCGTTGGTGCGAAAGGCCATGTCGGACAAGGTGCGCATGTTGCGGGAGATGGACAGGTCGTGCAGGATGGACATCAGTTCCAGCACCGAATCGAAGCCGTGTTTTTGGGTGAGGCTTTGCAGCCGTGGCGCCAGGGCCTGAACGGTTTCTTTTGAAAACAAAATGCCCCGTAGCGACCGTTCAAACATGGTGCGGATAAAGCTCATTTGGTTGCGGTGCAAAAAGCGGTCGTCAAACAAATCGCGGTGAAACTGAATGGTGATTTCCCTTATCTCACCGCTTTTGCATTTGTGCGTGAACCAGCCGTGCTGCAGGTTGGGGCCGGCTAATACCAACTCCCACTCGTCTATCTCCTCCATGTGGTCGCCAATGACCCGTTTGGCACATTTGGCGTTCTGTATAAAATTCAATTCAAACTCTTCGTGATAGTGCAGCGGAAAATCAAAACGTTCTTTTACACGGGAGAATAAGGTAAAGCAATCGCCCTTGGTAAGCGGGGTAATCTCGCGAAGCAGTTTTTCTTTCATAATAGCGGTGCGTTAGAAAGCTAATATAAAAAGAAATGCAGTCAGTTAATAAAGTATCAATTCAGTTAGCCGCCTTATTTTGCCTGAAACACAGGCCGGGCCTGTGTTTCAGGCAATTTGAAAAAATGATTTGAAAAGAGGGAGCGAAAAAATACCTCATTCAGATAAAAAAGTATCGAAAGTCAATGCACTTGCGGCAATACATTTGAAACAAATAAGCAAGCTATATGAGAAGATGCACGAAACCGCGGGTGACGCTGTTGCTGCTATGCGCACTCTACACCACACTCTCTTTTGCACAAGCCCGAAAAATTACCGGAACCGTTACCGACGACAAACAGATACCCCTTGTTGGCGCCACGGTTTTAGTTAAAGGAACTAAGACGGCCACCACTACCGATGCGGCCGGAAAGTTTGTCCTCACGGTTCCATCAAGCACAAAAACATTGACCGTTTCCTTTGTTGGGATGCAGTCGCAGGAAGTTGCCGTTGGCAGCGGCGATGCGCTAAATGTGGCCCTGGCCGGAACGTCGGGTACCATGTCCGATGTGGTTGTCGTTGGTTATGGCCGTGCACGGCGGGCCAATCTTACCACGGCCCAATCATCGGTATCGGCCAAGGAAATTGACCGTACCGTAAACACTACTTTGGAGCAAGCCATTCAAGGCAGGGCGGCCGGCGTTTATGTAACGCAGAACTCCGGTCAGCCGGGCGGCGGCATCTCCATCAACATCCGCGGCATTAATTCCATTAACGGAAATACAGAGCCTCTTTATGTAATTGACGGTGTGCAATTGCAAGGCGGCGGTACCACTAATTCGTCTAATCCACTGGCAGGCCTTAACCCTTCCGACATTGAAGACATCCAAATTTTACAAGGCCCTTCCGCTACGGCCATCTATGGCTCAAGAGCTACCAATGGCGTTATTCTTATCACCACCAAACGCGGCAAGGCAGGCGATTTCAAAATCGGCTACAATGTTCAGTACAACGTGCAAACACCGCCCAAGCGTGTAGCCGTAATGAACCTGCCGCAGTATGCGCAAATGGTGAAGGATTACAAAGCCATTGCCGGCGGTAATGTGAGGGAAGAATTATTGGACCCGTCCATTTTAGGACAGGGCACCGATTGGCAGGCCGAGTTGTTCAACAACGCCGTTATGCAAAAACATCAATTGAGCTTGAGCGGTGGAAACAATAATACGACTTACTACATGTCGGGCGAATACCTGAAGCAGGCAGGCGTGGCCGTCGGTTCGGGCTTCGACCGTTACAGCTTTCGCATAAATCTTGACAACAAGCCGAGAGAATGGGTGAACATCGGCGCCAACCTTAGCTTTAACCAAACGGCCGAAAACTTAACCACCAGCCAGGAGAACATTATCTCCCACGCTATTCAGTTAAGCCCCGAGGTGCCGGTGAAAAATTTAAACGGCTCCTGGGGCGGCGGCGACCTTACCAACCCGGCTCACCAGTTTGCGCCGGTCAATCCCATTGCCATCTCTCAATTGGTGACCAATCAAAACACAAGGCGGCAATTTTTAGGCGGTTTAAACTTGGGTTTAAACCTGGCCAAAGGCCTTGTGGCCCGCACGTCGTTTAATGCCAACGTGGGTTATTTTAACGGAACTTATTACCAGCCGACATACTCCATTGGCTGGGCGATAAACCCAACGGCATCGCTGCAAAACGGAACCAGCAGCAATACGTATTGGAACTGGAACCAGTTGATTGAATACACCCGGCAACTCGGTAAGCACAACGCCAGCATCATGGCCAGCCACGAAGCACAGGGCTCAAACTGGAAGAACGTTTACGCGTCACGAACCGGTTTTCTTACCAATGATATTTTTGACCTGAATGCAGGCAATTCCACTACGGCTACCAACTCCGGCGGTTCCGGTACCTGGGGCATGGAATCGTACCTGGCAAGATTGAGCTACAATTACGATAACCGCTATATTTTACAAGGCACCGTGCGCCGCGATGGTTCGGTCAACTTCGGCCCTGAAAATCGTTGGGGTACCTTTCCATCAGTATCGGCTGCCTGGCGGGTAACGCAGGAGAAGTTCTTTCAGGTTCCTTTTATCAGCGACTTGAAGCTGCGCCTTGAAACCGGTTTAACGGGTAACCAGGGCGGTGGTAATTCAGCCATTTATTCGCCCTTAAGCGCAGGCGCCACGCCGTGGGGTACGGGCTTTTTGCCGTCGGTTTATCCCAATCCCAAATTGCAATGGGAAGAAACCCGCACCGATAACGTGGGCATCAACATCGGTTTGCTGAAAAATAAGATAACCATAGAAGCCGACTATTATATAAAGCACACCAACAACCTGCTGATGCCGGCCAGTTTGCCCTGGTACATGGGTACCGCGGGAACGGCTTCGATAAGTGCACCAACGGTTAATGCCGGCGCCTTGCGCACGGAAGGCTGGAGCTTCTCCATCAACAGCACGAACATTAACAGCAAAGCCTTTCATTGGGAAACAAACCTGAACCTCTCGCATTTTAAATCCGTTATTCAAAGCCTTAATTCCGACAAAGCTTTCTTTGAGCGTAGCTCCTGGTGGCTGAACCAACCCGACCCGTGGACGCAACGTTCTGCCGTGGGCCTGCAGCCTTGGTTGTTCAGAGGGTATATTGAAGAAGGCATCTTTCAATCGGTGGAAGAGATCAATAAAAGCGCCGTGCCTGTTGACAACAACGGCAACCGTTATCCTACGTCGCCAACCGCCGGCATTTGGGTAGGCGATGTAAAGTTCAAGGACGTGAATGGCGACGGCAAGATTGACGTGAACGACATGACTTACATCGGCAATCCCTGGCCGAAATTGTTTGGCGGATTAACCAACTCGTTTAGTTACAAAGGCATTGAATTGAGCGTACTAATTACCGGCACTTACGGCAACGACGTTTACAATTTCATCGCCTGGGAAAATTCAAATCCCAACAACATCAACCTTGGCCGCAACCTTTATACACACGCCATGGATTTTGCCAAACCCTCAACCGATGCCAGCGGCAAAGTGTATTTAGGAAATCCCGGAACCAACGTGGCGAGAATCATTTCCGGTGTGGACGTGAACGGAAACTACGCACGGCAAACCAGCAAATGGGTGGAAGACGGATCGTATCTGCGCCTGAAGAACGTTTCGGTTTCGTACAGCCTGCCGCAGTCCATCATCAGCAAACAAAAAATCGTAAAAGGCTTCCGCGCAACGGTAGGTGTTCAAAACATTTACACACTTACGCACTACTCCGGCTTCGATCCGGAAGTAGGCTCTTATGTCGGTCGTGATACGTATTCCGGCAACCAGGCCATCGGCCTCGATTACAGCCGCTATCCCTTAACCCCCATTTACACCGTGGGCCTGAACGTAAACTTTTAAACACGCAAATGATGAAAAAGATTCAGTATAAAATTTATTGGCTCGGCCTTGCAGCAGTAGTGTTTGCAAGCTGCAAAAAAAGTTTTTTAGAGAAGCCGCCGACGGACTCGATTGTAGATGCAGGCTTCTACAAAACCGACGAACAGGTGATGGCCGGAACCGCCTCGTTATACAACCGCGTTTGGTTTGACTACAACGACAAAGCCTTTTACAACCTTGGCGACTTTAGAGCCGGTACTACGTATTCCGCTTACAATGACAGAGGCAATGTACTCTTTAACACCACGCCGCAAAACGGCGAGAACAATGCCGCCTGGCGGGCTTTCTTTAACGTGGTGGCGCAATCAAACCTTACTATTGTCAACATCAACAAATATGCAGGTGAAGGCGTATCGGCCGGGGTGAAAAAAACGGCCATTGCCGAAGCCCGTTTCATGCGGGCCCTGGCTTACCGCTATCTTGTTATGAACTGGGGCGAAGTGCCGGTGATTACCAACAACCTTGATTATTTAAGCGACACCTCGCTGCGCAAAAACACTGTGCCCAGCATCTGGCGTTTCATTACCCGCGAAATGCGGGCAGTGGCCGAAGACCTGCCTGCCACGGCTATGCAACCAGGAAGGGTAACCCGCTGGTCGGCCGAAGGCATGTTGGCCCGTTTTTATTTAACGCGGGCCGGCGTAGAAGCCACCAGCTCCACAGGCCGCAACCAAAGTTTTTTGGACAGCGCCAAATACTATGCACAGCGAGTGATTGCCAACAGCGGCGCTAACTTGCTTTCCAATTACGAAGACCTTTGGAAGTATCCGTACGACAACAACAAAGAGTCGTTGTTTGAATTGCAATGGGTGTATCAACCGGGTTCCTGGGGGGTGCAAAACAGCATGCCGGCTTATTTAAACTTCAGTCCCGACATTGCCAACGGCGACGGATGGGGCGGCGATAAAAGCGCCACTTGGTGGATGCTCAAGCAATACGACGGCTTCACCGTGATGGCTGATACGCTCATCAAAGGCCGGACGCTTGACCAACGGCTGAAAGCGACCTATATGTTGCCTGGTGCTTCTTACCCCGAAATCACGCAAACAATAAACGGCGTGGACCAACGCCTGGTGTTTCCGTACAATGCCGGTGACGTAAATTTTGCCAGCATTAAAAAATGGGTGATTGGGAAGGCAAAAGACGTGGGCGGCTTCGCCTCGCAACAATATTATCCAAACGACACTTACATGATGCGTTTGGCGGAGATGTATCTCGTTTACGTGGAAGCCACAATGGGCAACAACACAACGACTACCGATGCCACGGCATTGAGTTATTTCAACAAAGTGCACACAAGAGCGGGCCTTCCGGCATTCATGCTTACCGATCCTTTGTCGGGTGCCGCTACTCCACTTACGCAGGACATTGTTTTTAAAGAACGCATCGTTGAATTTGCCATGGAAAGCATGGCCTGGTACGATTTCGTAAGCCTGCATTATTACAACCCGCAAAAGGCTTACAACATTTTAAACAGCCAGGACAGAGGCCTCTTTAATATAACGCCGGATGTGTTCCCAAATCCTACGCAATGGACCATTCGCAAAACGCCCTGGGCCACTACGGAGAGAATCATCAATGCCAATTCCGGCAACTTCCGGCTGCCTATCCCCGCGGCTGAATTGAGCCTGGCTCCCAATTTAAACAAAGCAGCCGTTGATTATCCATAAACAGCTTCAAACATCATTCGATAAAAATTTAAGAAGAAATGAAAACGATGACTAACCTTATTGCAACGCTTTTACTGGCCGTTGCCATAACCGCCGGTTTCACTGCGTGTAAGAAAGAAGCAACCTCCAACGGCGGCGAGCCGCGAATCAACTATGTACGGGTAACCAATCCCACTTCGTCCGACTCGTTGCTGATTGGCGCCGGACAAGGCAAGCTCATTGCCATCATCGGCGAAAACTTAGGCGGCGCGGTGGAAATGTGGTTCAACGATCAAAAGGCAAGCCTCAATCCGACCTACATTACGGCCACCTCTATTTTGGTTAACGTGCCTTCGCAAATTCCGCTGGCCGTTACCAACAAGCTGAAAATTATTTTCAACGACGGCAAGACCTTGCTCTATGACTTCACGGTGCAAATCAGCAAGCCCGCCGTGAACAGCATGGTGTGCGAATTTGTAAATACCGGCGAAGTAGCCACCATCAGGGGCAATTATTTTTATGCGCCGCTCACCGTTACGTTTACCGGTGGCGTCAATGCGGAAATCGTGTCGGTAAAAGACCAGGAGCTTCAGGTAAAAGTGCCTGCAGGTGCGGTGCCCGGCCCCATCACAGTGAAAACAAATTTTGGCGAAACAAAATCCAACTTCTACTTCCGTGACGACCGGGCTCATTTTATTGACAGCGATCCCTACGAAGGCTGGTGGAATAACAACTACGTAGTAACGAACCCCGGGCCAAACGATCCGCCGAAGATCAGCGGCAATTACATCCGCGTAAAGCAGGTCATCGGCGGCTGGGCCTGGACGGAAGTAGCAGGCGGTCCCGCATCGGCCATGCCGGTGCACAGCAAAAACATTCCTGATGCGGCCATCATAAAGCCCGGAGATTACAACCTGAAGTTTGAAGTGAACACGGTAAAACCGTACACCTCAAACATGCTGAAAATAAACGTGGCCCTGAACGACCAAGACAACAATGCCTATTTGTGGCAACCGCCTTACGATACCAAAGGCCAATGGCAAACCGTGGTGATTCCGTTTGAAGAAGTGGTGGCCAGCTATGCCGTTAAACCAACGGTGAATCCGGCCGGTTACTGGAGCCGCTTGTTATTCCACGGTCCCGGCGATTTGGATGCGGACATTGCGCTGGACAACTTTCGCATCGTGCCCAAGGTGGCTAAATAAAATCATTCACCGTTTCAATTCACACAAATGATGCAACGAACGAATAACAGACTGCTTGCCCTCTTTTGCTTTGTTTTTGCCCTTGGCATTTTTTCTTCCTGCAAAAAGAATAGCGACGCAACAAAGTCCGATAAAATTGAGCTTATGAGCTTTGGCCCTACCGGTGCAAAGCCAGGCGATACCTTGCGCTTTTTTGGTAATAATTTAGATAAGGTAACGGCCATACAATTCACCGGTTCCAACGCGATGGTTCAACAAGCCGCGTTTAAGCAGCAAACGGCCGAAATGATTTTGGCGGTGGTGCCGCAAGCAACCGAAAAAGGATACGTGACCTTGAAAACGCCGCAAGGCGATGTGGTTTCCAAAACAATGTTGAACCTAAATGTAAAAACGGCGGCCGCTGTCACCACCATGACCAAACAGGCCCGTCCGGGTGAGAACATTACACTTACCGGCAGCTACCTGAATTGGATAAAACGCATCACCTTTGGGAGAGATAAATCGGTGACGTCTTTTGTAAGCCAATCATTAAATCAGTTGGTGGTAAAAGTTCCCGACGATGCCCAAACAGGGCCATTGATTGTTTCCATTAGCGGTACGGATTCGGTGGATGTACAAACCACCGATACGCTGAAGGTTACCTTGCCCATGATCACAAACGTATCGCCCAATCCCGCCAAACATCAAACCAATTTAACCATCACCGGCACTGACCTCGACTTAACGCGGCAGGTGTTGTTTGAAGGCGTATCTGCACCCGTAACAACCTTCGTAAGCCAATCGGCCACACAACTTGTAGTGAAGGTGCCGGCCGCGGCGCAGAAAGGCAAAGTAAACCTGGTAGCCGCCTCCGGTGTGAAGACAACATCCGCTACGGATTTGGATGTGTCCTTACCGGCAATAACCACCATGGGGCCGAATCCCATTGATACCGGCGCCAATCTTACCATCACGGGAACCAATCTTGATTTAGTTAGCGGGGTTGCCTTTGTAGGCCCGGCCAATCCGGTTACAAGTTTCGTGAGCCAATCAGCCACGCAGTTGGTGGTAAAAGTTCCGGCCGGTACGTTAAAAGGAAAGATTACGTTGAACGTAATGAACTCGACACTGACGATAACATCGGCAAGCGACTTGCAAATCAACGGCGGCTTGCCACCGTTGCCCGATTTTGCGTTCGCGATCTATACCGATGCCTTGCAAAATGGTTTTCAGGATTGGTCGTACACCGATACGCATGATTTCAACAGTACGGCCAACGTGCGGCAGGGAACAAAATCCATCAAAGCGGTTTACAATGCCGGCAACGGTTATCAGGGCCTCACCTTTCATGCCGGCACGGCGGCATCCACCACGGGTTATACCAAGCTCGAGTTCTCGCTGTTTGGCGAAGCCGGAACAGCCGGTAAAAAGATAAATGTGGTGGTTAACGGCAACTACGGCAGCCCTGCGCAAGTAACCATTGTGGGCGGTGAGTGGACGACGTACAGCCTCATGCTTTCAAGCGTCGGCAGCCCGGCTACGTTGAGCGAAATCGTTTTGCAATCGGCCGGCTTTGGCGGCACCGTGCATGTTGACCACGTTGGTTTACGGCAGTAAGGAATTGAGGCAGGTTTGCGGCAAGCAACACTGCCTTTTCTATATAATAAAAATCGTTTCTCACAAAGCAGTCATCGGTAAGCCGGTTCATTGCGCCTTTGCCAATGAACCGGTTTTTTTAAAACCGTTCGTTAAAAAGAAAGCGGCGTAAAACAGAATGTTCAACCGGATTTTATACGGGGTCCTTTTTGTCTTCTTTGCAAATTTCTTGTTTGCCCAAAGTTTTGTGCAGCGAAGCGGAACCGGCTTTGTGTTCAATGGCAAATCCTATCGTTACATCGGTACTAACTATTGGTATGGCAGCGTATTGGCCCTGGAAAAAGACAAAGCAAAAGGCATTGACCGCTTGCGCAAAGAGCTTGACTTCTTGAAAAGCAAAGGCGTCAGCAACCTTCGCGTAGTGGCCGCCATAGAAGGCGAAGGACAAGTGAACGGTGTGGAAAGAGTGGCGCCACCGCTGCAAACAGACAAAGGCGTGTTTAATGAAAATGTTTTAAAAGGCCTTGATGTTTTACTTGATGAAATGGGCAAACGGAACATGACAGCCGTTTTGTTTTTAAGTAACAACTGGGAGTGGAGCGGCGGCTTTTTGCAATACCTGCGCTGGAATAATTTAATCGCCGATTCAGTGTTCAGAAGCAAGCTGAATTGGGACGAACAACGAGACTACACAAGTAAGTTTTATACCTGCGAACTCTGCAAGCAGGATTATCAAAAACAGGTGGACTTTGTCCTTAACCATACAAACACCGTTAACGGGAAACGATACACGGACGAACCGGCCATCATGGCCTGGGAATTGGCTAACGAGCCGCGGCCCATGCGGCCTTCGGCAAGCGATGCCTATAAAAAGTGGATTGATGAAGCCGCAGCCTTCATCAAATTAAAAGACAAGAATCATTTAGTAACTACCGGTGCAGAAGGATACATGGGCACAGAAAACCTTTCCCTTTTTGAAAGCACACATGCCGGTGCAAATATTGACTACCTCACCATTCACATCTGGCCAAAGAACTGGGGTTGGTTCAAGCCCGAAACGATGCAGGCTGATTTTGCAAGTGTGGTTTCCAAAACAAAAGACTATATCACCCAGCACGAAGCCATTGCGCAAAAACTGAACAAGCCATTGGTAGTCGAAGAATTTGGTCTGCCACGTGACGGCCATACTTACGACATCACAACTTCGACAACACTTCGTGATAATTATTATAAGGAAATTTTTTCGCTGTGGCAACAAAGCATCGCGAACAACGGCGCCATCGCTGGTGTAAACTTTTGGGCTTTTAACGGAACATCACGGCCCATCAAAGGACAAACTTTTTGGAAGAAGGGCGACGATTATATGGGCGATCCGCCGATGGAAGAACAAGGCCTCAACGGTGTGTTTGATAGCGACGCTTCTACCTGGGGCTTGATTGAGTCGTACACAGGCAAAAAAGCAATTGCATCAACGGCAAATAATCTCCCCGCCGATAAAAAAGCGACAAAGGAAACGGTCGCATTGTATAAGAAATTAAAAACCTTATTGACCAAAGGAGTCATGTTCGGCCACCAAGATGACCTGGCTTATGGCGTTGGCTGGAAATACGAAGCCGGCCGCAGTGACATCAAAGACGTTACCGGCGATTACCCCGCTGTGTATGGTTTTGAACTGGGCCGTCTTGAACTTGACCATGCGGTAAATTTAGACAGCGTGCCCTTTGATAAAATGCGCGGCTTTATCCAAAGCATTTATAATCGTGGCGGAGTGGTTACATTGAGTTGGCATCTCAACAATCCATTGAACGGCAAAACGGCCTGGGACCCGGCACCCGGCACCGTTGCGTCCATTTTACCCGGCGGCGAAAAGAACGCCTTGTATAAAACATGGTTGGATAAAGTGGCCGTGTTCATTCAAAGCTTAAAAGGAAGCAATGGCGAAGCAATACCGGTCATCTTTCGCCCCTTTCATGAACTAAACGGCAATTGGTTTTGGTGGGGCAAGGCGCATTGTACGCCGGATGAATTAAAGCAGTTGTATCGCTTCACGGAAACCTATCTACGCGACACAAAGAACCTGCACAACCTTTTGTACGCTTTCAATACTGATCGCTTTTCAACAAAAGAAGACTACTACGAACGTTATCCCGGCAACGAATGGGTGGATGTTGTCGGCTTTGATATTTATCAGCGGAACAAAGGAGAAAAGGCCAACAATGATTTTGTTGCGGAGGTTGGCGGCATGTTGTCAAACATTGAAAACATCGCGGCGGAAAACAATAAAATTCCGGCACTGACAGAGTTTGGTTTTAATGCTTTACCCGACAGCACATGGTGGACAAGTGTTTTGTGGAAGGCATTGCAATCTCACCACATTTCTTATGTGTTGGGTTGGCGCAATGCCGGCTTTAAAAACAACGGTAGCGCCGAGTACTACGTTCCCTACAAAGGCGAAAAAAGTTCGGCAGATTTCTTAAGCTTTTACGCCGAACAAAAAACCTTGTTTCAAAAAGACGTGACAAAAGAAAAACTGTATCAATAATTTTTTCGCACAGCGTAAGAAAAATGCGTTTAGCAGTGCGATGGAAAATCAATTAATTAAAACAATAACCCAATGATCAGCATCGTAGAAAAGCAAGAGCTGTGCGGCTGGTGGCCTTCCCCTAACGGGCGAAGGTCGGGATGGGGGCCGCTATGAAACTACAAGCTTTAGATATTGCCATCATCATCGTTTACTTGTTCAGCATGTTGATGCTCGGCTGGTTCCTGCGCAAGAAGGCCCGGCAAAGCAAAGAAAGTTATTTGCTCGGCGGAAAAACCTTGCCCTGGTACTTGCTTGGCTTGAGCGATGCCTCTGATATGTTCGACATCAGCGGCACCATGTGGATGGTTTCGCTGGCCTTTGTTTACGGGTTGAAAAGCATTTGGATTCCCTGGCTTTGGCCTGTGTTCAACCAGGTGTTCAACATGATGTTTCTCGCCAAATGGCTGCGCCGGAGCAATGCCTCAACCGGTGCGGAATGGCTGGCAACACGCTTTGGTTTGAAGGGCAGAGGCGTGCAAGGCTCACACTCGATTGTAGTGGCTTTTGCGTTGATTGGTTGCCTTGGTTTTTTAGCTTACGGCTTTGTTGGCCTTGGCAAGTTCATTGAGATTTTTGTTCCCTGGAACCTTGTGCAGCCTTATGTTCCCTTCACCATCGGGCCGGGTTACGTGGCGCATTTTTACGGCATCGTGTTTACACTATTCGCGATGTTTTATTCCATTCTCGGCGGCATGCACAGCATTGTGTTGGGTGATTTGATCAAGTATGCTATCATGACCGTTGGTTGCATTTCCATCGGCGTGATTGCGATGATTCATTTGGATGGAAAAACGCTCAACCTGCCGCAGGGTTGGGACAGTCCTTTCTTTGGCTGGAACCTGAACATGAACTGGAGCGGTATTGTGGAAGATGCCAATACAAAAATCAAGGAAGACGGCTATGGCTTGTTCGGAATTTTCTTCATGATGATGTTGTTCAAAGGTGTGTTTGCGGCATTGGCCGGCCCGGCGCCCAATTACGACATGCAAAAGATTCTCTCCACTAAATCCCCGCAGGAAGCATCAAAGATGACGGGCTTTGTTTCCATTGTTTTGTTGCCTATTCGTTACACCATGGTGATTGGCCTGACGGTGTTGGGATTGTTGTATTTCAAATCGCTCAATGTATCCAACGGCACCGGCGGAACCGACTTTGAACGGGTGTTGCCCGCCGTCATCAACAACTATCTGCCCGTGGGCATTTTAGGTTTGGTGTTAACGGGTTTGCTCGGTGCTTTCATGGGAACATTTTCAGGAACGGTAAATGCGGCGCAGGCTTATATCGTTAACGACATCTACCTAAAGTATATCAACCCGAGCGCAACGACAAAGAAGATCATCTCCATGAACTATCTCACCGGCATCATCGTTGTTGCCGTAGGTGTAACGCTTGGTTTTTTTGCGAAGGACGTCAACAGCATTTTGCAATGGATCGTGTCGGGATTGTACGGCGGCTACATTGCGGCCAACGTTTTGAAATGGTACTGGTGGCGCTTTAATGCCAATGGATTTTTCTGGGGGATGCTTGCCGGTATAGTTCCGGCTATCGCTATGATAATCTTAAAGGATAAAGGCGTTATTCATGGACTTGCGCTAAACTATTTCCCCATTCTGTTTTTGCTTTCCATCGCCGGTTGCTTGATTGGTACCTACACCGCGCCGCCAACAGAGATGAGCGTACTGAAAACATTTTACAGCACCGTAAAGCCCTGGGGTTTTTGGAAGCCCGTACACGAACAAGTAATGGCTGAAAATCCTTCCTTTAAACCCAATAAGGCTTTCAGGCTTGATATGTTCAACGTGGCTCTTGGCATCGTTGCGCAATTGGGTTTAACCATCCTGCCCATGTATCTGGTGCTTTGGATGAAGCTGCCTTTATTGATAACCATATTACTTCTCGCCGTCATCCTTTTCATTCTGAAAAAAACCTGGTGGAACAAGCTGGGTGAAGAGGAAGCAGCCATGGCCGAACCGCCGCAAGGCGCCAAAAGAAAAGAACATGAATACAGCATTTGACAAACGACTGAAATCATTGGAACGTACGCACGATGAATTGCTGGCGCAGAAAAACAGAAAGCAGGAGGCCGGCAACGGCGTATACGACCGCTACGCCTACCCCGTACTAACAGCCGCACACACGCCGCTTTTCTGGCGATACGATATGGACCGAAAAACCAATCCGTACCTAATGGAACGCTTCGGTATCAATGGTGTATTCAATGCCGGCGCTATTAAATTCAATGGCAAATATTGCCTGGTGGCAAGAGTGGAAGGCGCCGACCGCAAATCGTTTTTTGCCATAGCCGAAAGCGACAACGGTATTGACAATTTTAAATTTTGGGAATATCCTACGCAAATTCCCGAAACCGATGAACCCGACACCAACGTTTACGACATGCGCCTGGTGCAGCACGAAGACGGCTGGATCTACGGCCTGTTTTGCACCGAACGCCGCGACCCTTCGGCATCACCCGATGACCAGTCATCAGCCGTGGCGCAATGCGGCATCGTTCGCACAAAAGACTTGTTGCAGTGGGAACGTTTGGCCGATTTAAAAACACCCTCGCCGCAGCAGCGCAACGTGGTGTTGCATCCTGAATTTGTTCAAGGCAAGTATGCTTTTTATACCCGTCCGCAAGACGGTTTTATTTCCACCGGCAAAGGAGGCGGCATCGGCTTTGGTTTGAGTGCACAAATGGAAAAGGCCGTGATTGATGAAGAGATCGTGATTGACCCGAAAATTTATCATACGGTTTATGAATTAAAGAACGGCCTTGGACCTGCACCCATCAAAACAGATAAAGGCTGGCTGCACCTGGCACACGGTGTTCGCAACACCGCTGCGGGCTTGCGTTATGTTTTGTATTTGTTCATGACCGATTTGAAGGACGTAACAAAAGTGACCTACAAACCCGCTGGCTATTTTATGGCGCCTGAAGGCGAAGAAAGAGTGGGTGACGTATCGAATGTGTTGTTCAGCAACGGCTGGATAGCCGATGACGACGGAGCCGTATTTGTCTATTACGCATCATCTGACACACGCATGCACGTGGCCACCACAACGGTGGAAAAATTAGTGGATTATGTAATGAACACCGCTCCCGATGGCTTTACATCATCGGCTTCCGTAAACATCATTCATCAACTCATTGATAAAAACAAGGCCGTGACTGCAAAGCAGGCCACGCCGTCAACCGTTTCTCATGTTCACGTATAAGCAGCAATCATTCACCGGGCATTCGTTCCCGAATAGCCCGGCTTTTTTTACCAAAGAAACCTTGGTGCAATACAAGGCGGAAATGGAAGAAGAATTGAAATCCATCCTTCGCTATTGGATAGAGAATGCTGTTGATGAAAAGAACGGTGGCTTCATTGGCCGCATCACACACGACAACAAAAAAGACTATGAAGCACCCAAAGGTTCGGTGCTCAACAGCCGTATCCTTTGGACCTTTTCAGCCGCATATCAGTTAAAAAGGAACGATGATTATTTAGCGATGGCTTTCCGGGCCTATGATTATTTGACGAATTGTTTCACGGATAAAGAATACGGCGGCGTTTATTGGACGCTAAACCATAAAGGCGATGCGCTGGACACAAAGAAGCAAATCTATGCACAGGCCTTTGCCGTGTATGGCTTGAGCGAATACTACGCCGCTTCAAAAAAAGAAGAAGCGAAGGAGGCGGCGATTGGGTTGTACAACACCATCGTTGAACACAGTTATGATAAAGTACACGGCGGTTATTGGGAAGCCTTGTCGAGGGAATGGAAAGCGATGGATGATCTACGTTTGAGCGCAAAGGATGCGAACGAACGGAAATCCATGAACACGCATCTGCACGTGTTGGAAGCCTTTGCAGCCTTGTACCGCATATGGCCAGACGAAGGGTTGAAACAAAAACTAATTGAACTTATTTATCTTTTTTTAGACCACATCATCGCCAAACAAAGCCATCATCTGTTGCTTTTTTTTGAAGACAACTGGACATCGAAATCAAGCATCATTTCTTACGGCCATGATGTGGAAGCCGCTTGGCTGATACAGGAATGCGCGGAAGTCATTGGCGATGGCTTGTTGTTGATGGATGTGAAAGCCTGTTCGCTGAACGTAGCCAAAGCAGCGGCAATGGGCTTAGATGAAGACGGCGGTTTGTGGTACGAATACGAAGCGACGCATCGCCGGTTAATTAAAGAAAAACATTGGTGGCCGCAGGCCGAAGCGATGGTTGGTTTCTTCAACACCTGGCAAAATACGGGTGATAAGAAGTGGTTGACTGCCTCGCTGAAAAGCTGGGCCTTCGTGCAAAAATTTATTAAGGATGAAACCGGTGAATGGAACTGGGGCGTGAATGAAGATTACTCACTAATGAATAAAGAAGACAAGGCCGGCCTTTGGAAATGCCCTTATCACAACGGCCGTGCCTGCATTGAAATTATCAATCGTATTGATGGCCTTTTAAAACCAGTGATATGAGTTGGTTCAAAACAATCTTACCGGCTTGCCTTTGCTTTTACGGCGCTTGTGCTACTGCGCAAACCGCCGGCGTATTCGACGGGCATTCCGATGTAGGCACCGTGCTTCATGCCGGAAGCTTGTCTTACAACAAAGCCGGTGGCGAATACACTTTATCGGGCGCCGGCACCAACATTTGGTTTGACCACGACGAGTTTCACTTTGCGTGGAAGA
The DNA here is from genome assembly GCA_965247695.1 of Flavisolibacter sp. Lineage (GTDB taxonomy): Bacteria > Bacteroidota > Bacteroidia > Chitinophagales > Chitinophagaceae > Flavisolibacter. Next base: position 5,345,589 of record OZ252037.1, on the reverse strand, counting down.
AGTTGAAAGGTGATTTTATTCTGCAATGCCGCGCCGCTTTTATCGGCAAGGGAACGGAATTGCATCGCAAGTTGGGTTGGATGATAAGGGCCTCGCTCGATTCATCGGCCGCCATGGTTAGCGCAACGGTTCACGGCGATGGACTGACGTCGCTACAGTTTCGCAAAAAACCAAAAACGGCTATCGAAGAACAAAAATCCACCGTGAAAGCGCCGGACATCATTGAGCTGGAAAGAAGAGGGACAAAGATTATCATGTCCGTTGCCAGGTACGGCGAAGCGTACATCGTTGATGAAGTGTCCGATGTAGCCTTAGGCGATGACGTTTATGTTGGCTTTTTCATTTGTTCGCACAACAAAGACGTTGTTGAAAAAGCGATATTCGATAACGTACGCATCATTGTTCCGGCAAAGGAAAGTTTTGTTCCGTACAGAGATTATATAGGCAGTCATATTGAAACCTTTGACATCGCCAAAGCATCCCGTGAAATTGTCTATTCATCCACCGCATCGTTGCAGGCGCCTAACTGGACAAAGGATGGAAAGACCCTTGTGTACAACAGCAATGGACTTATTTATAGCTTGGACCTTGCCGGCCGAACGGCGCAAAAAATCAACACGGGTACCGTCACGAAGAACAACAACGACCACGTGCTTTCTTTTGACGGAAAGATGCTTGGATTAAGTTCCGGCACAGCCGATGGAAAATACAATTCGGTTGTCTTCACGGTTCCGTTGAAAGGCGGCGAACCTAAACAGGTCACACCCATCGGCCCTTCTTATCTCCACGGCTTTTCGCCTGATGGAAAATACATAACCTATACCGGCCAGCGGGGCGATGAATTTGATATTTATAAGATGCCCGTGGCCGGTGGCAAAGAGGTTCGCTTAACCACGTCGCCGGGTTTGGATGATGGCTCCGAATACAGTCCCGATGGCAAGTTCATTTATTTTAATTCGGTGCGCAGCGGTACTATGCAATTGTGGCGAATGGATGCGGACGGCAAGAACCAAACGCAGCTAACGTTTGATGAGTACAACAACTGGTTTCCACACGTGTCGCCCGATGGCAAATGGATTGCCTTCTTAAGTTTTTCAAAAGACATCAAGCCCAATGATCATCCCTTTTACAAACACGTTTATCTGCGTTTGATGCCGGTGGGCGGCGGCGCGCCAAAAGTGATGGTGTATTTATACGGCGGACAAGGTTCCATCAACACGCCTTCCTGGTCGCCAGACAACAGGAAGATTGCCTTTGTCAGTAATTCCGATTCGATAAAATAAGTTGTACAGATGAACAGTAAACATTGCTCAATAAGTTATCAGATTCCGATTGTTTTTTCGGTGGTCGTTTTATTTTCGATGCAAGCCATTGCACAAAACAGCGCCATCGAAAAACGCATTGACGGTTTGATGAAAGGCATGACCCTTGAAGAAAAAGTGGGGCAAATGGCGCAGGTGTCCATCGAATCACTTGGCTCGTCGGAAGGCGGAAAATTTACCTTCTCCGATAAGATGCGTGATGCTGTGGTGAACTATAAGATCGGTTCGGTATTGAACACGCCGAGTCCTTTGCAGTTTGCCGCAGATTGGAATCGCATCATCACCGAAATACAAACAGCGGCGAAAGAAACCAAGTTAAAAATTCCGATCATCTATGGCCTTGATCACATTCACGGTTTGAGCTATGTGGGTGGCAGCACTTTGTTTCCACAACCCATTGCGCAAGCCGCTACGTTTAACCGCGAACTGGCGCACAACGCCGGTGTGATTACAGCTTACGAATCAAGAGCCGCCGGCGTACCCTGGACCTTTTCTCCGGCACTTGACCTTGGCACAAATCCACAATGGCCGCGCATTTGGGAAGGTTACGGCGAAGACCCTTACCTCATTTCCGAACTTGGTACGCAGTTCATCAAAGGTGTGCAAGACCCGCTCGGCAGCAAGGAAAAATTGGCGGTGAGCCTGAAGCATTACATGGCCTATTCCGATCCCAAAACGGGCCACGACCGCAGCGATGCCTGGATCCCTGAACATTATTTGCGTGAGTATCACCTGCCGCCTTTTATTGAAGCCGTAAAGGCCGGCGCCAGAACGGTGATGGTGAATTCGGCGCTAATCAACGGCATACCCACACACGTAAACAAGCACATTCTTACCGACATCTTGAAAGGTGAATTAGGCTTCACCGGTTTTATCGTCACCGATTGGCAGGACATTGAAAACGTTTACCGCCGCGATAAGATAACAGCCAACATTAAGGAAGCCATTGCGCTTGCCATCAACGCCGGCAATGACATGAGCATGATACCTTACGATTACAAAGCATTCACCACCGATTTGATTGCACTGGTTAAAGAAGGCAAGGTTACGCAGGCGAGAATAGACGATGCGGTGCGTAGAATACTGCGTGTAAAATATGAACTCGGTCTGTTTGAAACGCCGGTTACTTCGTTAAACGATTATCCAAAATTCGGTGGTGCCGAGTTTGCGAAAGCATCTTACAACACCGCCGCCGAAGCCATCACGCTTTTGAAAAACAACGGTAATACTTTGCCGCTTCGCAGCGGTGCGAAGGTTTTAGTTACAGGCCCAAATGCAAATTCGATGCGCACCTTAAACGGCGGCTGGACCTACACCTGGCAAGGCGAAAGAGGCGATGAATACGGCGCAAAGTATAACACCATTCTTGAAGCCTTACGCAATAAACTGGGCGAAGGCAATGTGGCTTTTGAAGAAGGCGTGGTGTACAAGATGAAGGGCCAATATTTTGAAGATTCTGTGGTGAATATTGACAGAGCCGTACAGGTCGCCGCCGGCGCCGATTATGTTTTGCTTTGCATTGGCGAGAACAGTTATACCGAAACACCTGGCAATACCAACGATCTCAATCTGTCCGACAATCAACTGGTACTTGCACAAGCCTTGGAGAAAACAGGCAAGCCGGTGGTGTTGATTTTAAATGAAGGCAGGCCACGTATCATCAGCCGTATTGAACCCGGTGCAGCGGCAATTGTTCAAACATATTTGCCCGGCAACTATGGCGCGGATGCCTTAGCGGATATCTTAGCCGGTACTGTCAATCCAAGCGGTAAGCTGCCCATCACCTATCCCCGCTACACAAACGATTTGGCCGGTTATATTCACAAGCCATCCGAAGGTTCAAGTAATCCGCAGGGTGGAGAATCGGTACCGCAGTATCCTTTCGGCTTTGGCCTTTCGTATACGAGTTTTTCGTACAGCAATTTGACGATTGATAAAAGCAGTTTCGGCCCGGCTGAAACGGCGACAATCACCGTCAGCGTTCGCAATACCGGTAACCGTGATGGCAAAGAAGCAGTGCAGCTTTTTGTTTCGGATGTCATTGCTTCCTTCACGCCGGATGTAAAACGGTTGCGTGGTTTTGACAAGATTGAGTTGAAAGCTGGCGAATCAAAAACGGTTTCCTTCAAGCTGCCGATAAAGCAATTGGCCTTCGTCGCACCCGATTTGAAGCGTCATGTTGAAGCCGGTGAGTTTAAAATACAAGTGGGGAGTTTGCAGCAACATTTCAATGTGAATACAACCTTGGTATTTTAAGGAGGAATGATGAACGCTCATTGAGGAATGATCAAACCGGCGTACTAAAGTGTTGGAATTTTTGGTATTGCCCCGCCGTTTATGGCGGGGTTGGGTTAGAAGAAAGCGATTGGGCTTTAGCCCAAATCAGTTGGGCTAAAGCCCAATACAAATCTCAACCTATGAACCCCGCTCTGAAGAGCGGGGCAATGAAAAACAAAACCAGTTGAACGCGGGGCCAAGAGAAATAAAACCAATGGAATGACACCGAAGGTGTCGAATGTGAATAGCCCCCGGTCGCAACCGGGGGTAATGAATGAGTGAGATGAAACACGACCCCGCAAGGGGTCGAATGTGGCCGAATGAAACCGTAAGCAATCAAAGCTTACCGCAACGGACTTGACCGATGATGTTCACAATAAAAGTTTTTAAAATTACAGCAATCGAAACACCGCTTTCATTTTCGAACATTTGCTTTTGTACCGAACAATAAAAATGCTTATAAAAAAATACACCATGCGTACATTAAAAAATCTTTGTGTTTATTCTTTACTCCTTTTTGCCTTCGCCTGTAAAAAAGGAAGCGGCGGCGATAATTCCGGTGGAGGGAACACCGGTGGTGGTGGCACAGGCGGTGGTGGCACCACCACGCCTACCGATCCCGCAACAGCTAATACACAAGGCTTCTTCCTTGACGGATGGGCGCCCAAAAACTTCACCGCACCGGCTTATACCGATACCACTGTTCCTTCAGCCGCTGCATCGGCTTTCGTAACTGTTGATGCTTCCAGCATTGTTACCAAGGTACCCGCGCCGGTGTTTGGCAACAATGCCAACATCTGGAGCACACAAATGGTGACCGAGCCCACGCTCATTAACCATGTAAAAAATTTAAAACCCAACGTCATTCGCTTTCCGGGCGGCAGCATCTCCGATGTGTTCTTTTGGAACGAAACAAGTGCAAAGCCAACTGATGCACCAACCGCTTTGCTGGATGCGTCCGGCGCTTCATCAACGGCCGGCTATTGGTACGGAAAGAACACCGCTTCGTGGACGTTCTCCGTTGACAACTATTACAGCATGTTGCAACAAACCGGCAACGAAGGCATGATCACCGTGAACTACGGCTATGCCCGTTACGGCACTGGCTCTAATCCCGTTGCAAAAGCCGCACACCTTGCCGCTGATTGGGTGCGCTACGACAATGGCCGCACCAAGTATTGGGAGATCGGCAACGAATGCAACGGCACCTGGGAAGCGGGCTATCGCATCAACACAGCAACCAATCTGGATGGACAACCGCAGCTTGTTACCGGTGCTTTGTACGGTCAACATGTGAAGGTATTTGTTGACAGTATGCAAGCCGCCGCTAAAAGCATCGGCAAGACCATCTTCATCGGCGCTTATTTATTGGAAAAACAACCCGAAGGCTGGCAAACCGCCACCGACCAAAGCTGGAACAACGGCGTGCTTTCGCAAAGCGCCAACAAAGCCGATTACTACATCATTCACAGCTATTATACTCCGTACCAAACCAACGCCAACGCGGATGCAATTTTGACAACAGCCAGCGATAACACCATAACCATGATGAATTACATCAAGGGCAACATTACCGCCAATGGCGCTACGGTTAAACCCATTGCCTTAAACGAATGGAACATCACTTCGCAAGGTTCCATGCAACAAGTGTCTTTTGTGAACGGCATTCATGCAACCATCTTGTTGGGCGAAGCCATTAAAAACAAGTACGGCATGACGAGCCGCTGGGACATGGCTAACGGTTGGGACAACGGCAACGACCACGGCATGTTTAACCAAGGCGATGAACCCGGTGGCGTAAGCAAATGGAACCCGCGTCCGGCCTTTTACTACATGTACTATTTCCAAAAAATGTTGGGCGACCGCATGATCGCAACGTCTACCACAGGTACGGGTTTGATGGCATACGCTTCATCTTATACATCTGGAGAAAAAGGCGCTATTGTCGTCAACAAGGCTAATACGGCGCAGACGGTGCAGCTTACGTTGCAAAACTTTACACCGGGCGCCCGCTTTTATTGGTACACGTTGAGCGGAGGTTCGGACAACGGCGAGTTCTCCCGCAAAGTGTTTGTCAACGGCAAAGGCTCAACCGAAGCAAGCGGCGGCCCGGCATCGGAATACACAACATTGAAAGCATATTCGGCGGTGACCACTGGCGGCGTAAAAGTAACGGTGCCCGCAAGAGGCGTGGTGTATTTGGTGATGGATAAGTAGAGCCAAACCGTGTCCCTAAAGGGAGAACTTAGGTTTAAGAAACTTTGCATTGTTCAATAGTTCTTTAGTATAAGCTTTTTTGGGCCAGGGGTTCGTTTATCTATTGATCGTCTGTTGCGTCGCTCCCGATAGCTATCGGGACGTGTACGCTTTGTTCGCTATGGTGCGACGATAGCAAACAGTCTGTGATGCACTGGCAATCGAAGCCCCAAAGGGGCGGCATCGCATAGCCCAGGGTGGAGCCCTAGGTCAATCAATGCATAGCGAATGCAAGCCCTGAAAGGGCGCAATCGGAAGCCGATGTTTGTAACCACCCTGCCGATTTGCCGATGACGTCCTTTCAGGGCTTAGCGATGAACACTGTTGCCATCCGACCCGGCCCTTGCAGACCGGGCTAAGCGATGACGCCCCTTCGGGGCTTTAACGCGGATTGGAATGTGTTCGCTGTTGTTGCCGCATAGCGATATGAACCCTAAACGGAGCGTCGCAATTGTCGCTCAATAGACAGACAGACCTCTGTCCCCAAAACATACAAACGCATGAAAAATACACAACGGATTCTTCTTTGCCTCTTAACCTTCGCCTCAATCATAACCTTATCTGCCCAAGGCAACAACTACAAACAGAACTACCACAAGTTTGACGGCCTTGCCCTTACGCCGCCTATGGGCTGGAACAGTTGGAATAAATTCGCTTGCAACGTAAGCGAAGACATGGTGCGGCAAATGGCCGATGCGATGGTATCCACAGGCATGAAGGACGCCGGTTACTCTTACATCAACATTGACGACTGCTGGCACGGCGACCGCGACAGCCTTGGCTTTATTCATCCCGATGCAAAACGGTTTCCATCCGGCATGAAAGCCCTTGCGGATTATGTGCATTCAAAAGGATTGAAGCTCGGTATCTACTCCGATGCCGGTTCGCAAACTTGTGGTGGCCGGCCCGGCAGCCGCGGCTTTGAATTTCAGGATGCGATGACCTATGCGAAATGGGGCATCGATTATTTAAAATTCGATTGGTGCAATACCGAAGGCTTGAAAGCCGAAGGCGCTTATAAAACCATGACTGCTGCTTTGCGCAAAGCCGGAAGGCCAATGGTATTGAGCATTTGCGAATGGGGCAACGACAAGCCCTGGACTTGGGGCCAAACAGTAGGGCATTTGTGGCGCACCACCGGCGACATCTACAACTGTTTCGATTGCATCAACGATCACGGCTCGTGGAAGTCGTGGGGCGTGATGCAGATATTGGATAAACAAGAAGGCTTGCGGCAGTATGCTGGACCTGGCCATTGGAACGATCCCGATATGCTGGAAGTGGGCAACGGCGGCTTGAACGCAACCGAGAACCGTGCGCATTTTTCGATGTGGGCCGTGCTGGCCGCGCCGCTGATTGCGGGCAATGATTTGCGCAGCATGTCTGCGGAGACAAAAGCCGTGTTGACGAACAAAGAAGTGATTGCAGTGAACCAGGATAGCCTCGGTGTGCAAGGTTTTAAATATGATATGCGTGACAGCGTTCAAATTTGGCTGAAGCCTCTGAAGGGCGATGATTGGGCCGTTTGTTTTTTAAACCGCAGCACATCGCCAAAGACCGTTTTGTTTGACTGGTCGAAGGAAGTTGTCAACGATGACGTATCGAAAAGGATTTTAAATACATCCGCAACCGTTTATTCGCTACGCGATTTATGGGAGAAGAAAGAATCCGGTGATACAAAAAAGCCTGTGAACGCAAAGCTTGCGGGGCATGATGTGTTGCTGTATCGCTTAACAAAAAGATGAGTATGCAGCCGTTTCTTATACCCAAAACATTCTTTAGTACATGAACGCAAGTAGCCTTTTTTTTATAACGGCCTTATTGTTCACCACAGGCCGGGCATCTGCACAAAACGGTAGCTTTCTCATTACGGCTTATGGCGCCAAAGGCGATGGCAAAACGGTAAATACATCATCGCTTCAACAGGCCATTAATGCCTGCAACAAAGCCGGTGGCGGCGAAGTGATAGTGCCGCCGGGAACGTTCATAACCGGAACGGTGCATCTTAAATCGAACGTACACCTTGTTGTAAAAAGCGGTGCAGTTATTAAAGGCAGTAGCCGGTTGAGCGATTATGAAATTCATATGCCGCCAAAGCCTTTCAGCAACATTCACAAGGGAATGTTTTTTACGGAAGATGCGGTGAACGTAACCATCTCTGGTGAAGGCACGATTGACGGAGCCGGCGATGTGTTTTTCGACAGCACAAAGGCAAAGAAAATAGATTCGGTTACGCTTAGTTATACAAGACAAAAAGGGGACTATCGAAAAGTGACATCGGGCATTGGCGATGGGCCGGTAACGCCGCTCGACAGGCCGTATCAAATGTTTGTCTTTAGCAACTGCAAAAGCGTAAGCGTACGGGACATCACTGTTTTAAAAGCGCCGTTCTGGTGCATGCACTTTGCCGATTGCGATGCGGTGAACGTTCGAGGCATCCGGCTTTGGAACAGTTTATTAGCGCCCAATGCTGACGGCATTGATGTAACGAGTTGCACCAATGTTATTATTTCTGATTGCGACATTCGCGCCGGCGACGATGCCATAGCCATCACGGGTTACGACCATCATTTTGAAATTCCCGGTTACCGTTTTCTGCGCCACATTTCCGAAAACATTGCAGTTACAAATTGCAATCTGCAATCAGCATCCAGCGGCATCCGCATCGGTTGGCAAGATCAAAACACGGTGCGAAACGTAACGGTGTCCAACGTTAACATCACCAACTCTACACGGGGGATCGGCATTTTTTTACGCGACGAAGGTTCGCTTCAAAACCTTTCGTTCAACAACATTTACATCGAAACAAAACTGCGCACCGGCGATTGGTGGGGCAACGGCGAACCGATTCATGTTTCGGCCATTCGCGGGAAAGAAGGCGTGAAGTTGGGCACCATCAGCAACGTTCGTTTCTCTAATATCACCTGTAAAGGCGAGAACGGAATGTTGGTGTACGGCAGTGATGAAAGCGCCATCGAAAACCTATCTTTTCACAACGTTGATTTTGAATTAACCGATAGCAAGCTGAATGACCTTGCCGGCGGCAACGTGGATTTGCGCGGTGTGCTTGCCGCAAAAGACGGCTTGTTTCAGCGGGACATTCCTGGTTTGCTGATAGACCACGCAAATGATGTAACCATTGATGGTTTCAACCTACGATGGACAGGTACGCGAATGCCTTATTTTACACACGGCATCGAAGCGGTTTCGTTCAAAGGGTTAACCATTAAAAATTTTAAAGGCGGCGCTTCACCAATAAATAAAACGGCTTTTCGTATTTATGCGCATGATGGCGAAGCATTCAACACAGATGATAAAACAAGTGTTAAACAAACAGATCTTCGCTAAACTATTTTCCTTTCTAATTCTTTAAACATGAAGATGGAAATAAAAAGATGCTGGCTGGCTTTGTTGTTTATTCTGCCTTTCGCGGCAACTGCAAACGTTCGTCTGCCGGCTGTTATCGGCGACAACATGGTGCTGCAGCAAAAATCTTTTGCAAAGTTTTGGGGCTGGGCCGATCCCGGCGAAAAAGTTTTCATCACGACGTCATGGAATAACAAGATTGATTCCATCAAAACGGACGAAAATGCGAAGTGGATGTTGGCGGTGCAAACGCCATCAGCCGGCGGCCCATTCACTGTTATCATAAAAGGCCGCAACACCATCGTGTTGCAAAACGTGTTGGTAGGCGAGGTTTGGATCTGCTCCGGCCAATCAAACATGGAGATGAATTACGGATGGGGCTTGCCACAGATGAAAGAGGACTTTCCATCATCGGCTAACCCAAACATTCGCTTTTTTAATGTTCCCAAATCAACCGCTACAATACCGCAGGAAAAAGGCGAAGGGGCGTGGACGATGTGTGACTCGAATACCGTAAAGTCATTCAGCGCCGTGGCTTATTATTTTGGAAGAAAGTTGAACGGCGCTTTGAACGTTCCCATCGGTTTAATTCACGCAAGCTGGGGCGGCACACCCGCCGAAGTATGGACGCCAACAGAAGAGGTAACCAACAATGCCGTGTTGAAAACGGCCGCGCAAAAATTGAATCGTTCAACTGGCTGGCCCATCACACCGGGTTATACTTACAACGCCATGATTGCTCCGCTCACTAATTATTCCATTGCCGGCGCCATCTGGTACCAGGGAGAAAGCAACACGGGCACGGCATCAACTTACCAGCAATTGTTCACCACCATGATAGAAGCCTGGCGGCAAAAGTGGAACAATGCTTTCCCGTTTTATTACGTGCAATTGGCACCCTACAATTACGGCAACAATAAAATTGGCGCCCTGCTTCGCGAAGCGCAAACAAAAACATTAGCCCTGCAAAAAACAGGCATGGCCGTGATAACGGATATCGGCGGCGATACCGCAGACATTCATCCAAAAAACAAACGCGATGTGGGTTATCGGTTGGCCAATCTTGCATTGGCGGATACCTACGGACAAGCAATTGAAGGCGCAAAGAGTCCATTGTTCGCAGCGATAAATGCGGTCAAGAATGAGGTGACGTTATCATTTACAAACGCGGACAAAGGCTTACAACAAAAAGGGGCAGCCATCACCGGATTTTTTATTGCGGGGGAAGACAAAGTTTTTTATCCGGCGCAGGCAAAGATTAAAGGGGCCACAGTCATTGTTTCAAGCAAAGACGTGAAGCAACCAACCGCCGTTCGCTATTCGTTTAGCAACACGGCCATCGGAAATGTTTTCACCAAGGAAGGCTTGCCGCTAGCGCCGTTTCGTACGGATGATTGGGAAGTGGATACGGGTTCAATAAAATAAATTTTTGATTTCATGCGGAGCAATCTTTTTCTGTTCTTCCTTGTGGCTTTAATTTTTGGATGCGCTTCTTCCAACAACAATGCTTCAACCGGCACCATCGCTGCAAACGATCTCCTGCCTTACGGCCGAACCGCTGTCACAAACAACAATCTTGAACTCATTGGCTCCGCTTCGCATTTTGGTTTTTCATTTGAAGGAATCGAATGCCGCATCACTGCGTCGCTATCCGATGGGCAAGACCATAACTACTTGCAATACGAGTTGGATGGCGTGTATCAAAAACGCTTAAGGGTTTCTAAAAACAAGACCGAACCCATTGTAATAACGGCTGCGGCTGAAGGCAAGCACACCGTTGTTATTTACAAAGCCACCGAGGCGCACACCGGCCCAATCTTTATTCAAAAAATTGAAGGCAAAAACATTCGTGCCATCAAGCCGCCATCGCTGCCGCTGATTGAATTTATTGGTAATAGCATTACTTGCGGCGCGGCGGCCGATCCATCGGAAGTGCCTTGCGGCCAAGGCGTGTATCACGATCAGCACAATGCTTACATGGCGTATGGTCCGCGAGTGGCCAGAACGTTGAACGCAAACTTTATGTTGAGTAGCGTTAGCGGCATCGGCATTTACCGCAACTGGAACAGCGACGGCCCTACCATGCCACAGGTGTATGAAAAGACGGACTTTCAAATGGAAGGCAATCGTACCTGGAATTTTAAAACCTACACGCCCAAAGTGGTAAGCATTGCTTTGGGCACAAATGATTTCAGCGGCGGTGATGGAAAGAAAGCACGACTGCCTTTCGACAGTGCAAGCTTCGTCAATAGTTATATCCGGTTCGTACAAACCGTAAAGTCAAAGTATCCTTCAGCGCAAATTGCTTTGTTAAGCAGCGCCATGATAAACGGCAGCAACCGGACGCTCTTGCAAAATTGTTTAACTGCCGTGAAAGCAAACGTTGACCGTTTGTATCCTTCCGATAAATCCGTTGCGGTTTACTTCTTCAATCCTATGCGGGCAAGGGGCTGCGGTGGCCATCCCAATGTAGAAGATCACGGCATTCTGGCCGATGAACTGGTGCCGTTTTTTAAGAAGCTGTTGTAAGTGAAGAAAGAAGATATTTAGGTGTATGGATATTGTGATATAGTTCTATCCATCTACTTTTCATTATCGAGTAAGGGATTTGCTTCTACTAACGAATCAACGGATGGAGAGGTAAACGTTGTTGCTTCACCCTTTTTCCACAAGGCAACAAATCCTATATGCCTTTTTGGTGCACTGATATTCTTTTTGTCTTGGGAAATACTATCGAAAGTAATTGATACAACTTGATACTCCGAATACTCGCTGGCAGTTTTATCCATGCCTGGTGGCAATTTCGTGTCGGAGGCCTCTCCAACAAATGTAACTCCATCAATAGGCTGATCTCCTTTTGCCGTGTCAAGGTAACGAAGTGCTTCTTCAGCCAGTTCATTGAGCCGGTAGGTTTTGTTGGCGTAGTTTTCTAATACCAAATAATCACGATAGGTACAATAACCATTATTGCATCCTCCCGACCTGTAATAAAAACGCAAAACAGGAGGCCATACTTTTTTAATTGGCTTAGGCTTGTTCAGATTACTACAGGCCAAACAACAGATTGTGGAAATGAAGCAAACAGTAATTGATAGTAGTCTCATAAGCTTCGTCTGTGTTTGAATTTATAGCACCGTATTTACATCGTCAATAAAATGAGTGCAGCTTTATGTTTGGCTTATCAATAGCAACCCAATAACCCCATTTCCTAATAACCCAATTCCCAATTCCTAATGAACTAATTCGCACCCTCTATCTCCTTCTCCACATGTATCATCTTTCCATCGGTGTTGATGCCTTCCATCACTAAGCGAAAATGTTTGGTGATGTCGTTGTTGTAAAACTTAATGCGGACACGCTTGCGGCTCTTATCCAAATAAACCGCGGGGTTCCAGTACAAAGTGCTGCGTACATCATCGTAAGCATCTTTCTCTGAAAAGGTGGCGTAGTCGGGCGAATAAAATTGTTTGATGGGAGAGTAGCCGTTGATAGCCACATAGCTTAAGCCTTTGGCATTTGGGTCCGGTGGCGCATCGCCGCCTTTGCGGGTATAAATGGCAATAACGCCGCCACCGCCGCCCGATACAATGCTTTCGCCCGGCCGGAAAATTTTTACGTAAGCAATGTCGCTCACCGGCGTTGATTGCAGCAGGCTTACATCGGTTTGCATCTCGTTCAGGTACAAGGCTGGTGTGCCGCCACGCCAACTCAACGATGGCGTGCCGCCGCCGGTGCTGATTTGCAAGCCGGCCACACGGCCCTGCAAAAACTGAAAGATGTCCATATAACTTCCCGCCAGGGGATCGTTTACCAAATCAAAACTGTTGGCGCCGCTGCCGCCGAACAAACCGCTTACGTACTTTTCTTCCATCTTGTCCTTGACGGTTTTGGCCCTGGCGGTAACGGTTACGGTTGCCAATACTTTTGAGTTAGCGAACAACCGGCTTGCCTGCAGCGACATCTTTGTGTTTTTGTTGTTGGCTGTAATCACGGCCGGTGAAAGGTCCGGCAAGCCAGCTTTCGCCGTTGTATCCGGCAAGGCTTTGGAATATCCTTTGCGCAGGCCGTTGTCCAACATCAGCATGCTTTTATCAAAGGATAGGTTCTTTTTACTGAAGCTGAAAAACAATTTGGCCTTGTCGTAAAACAGCATGCCTTCGCTAAATACTTTTCCCGCCTTATCCACGGGCAACACCACAATGCTTTTGGCCGAATCGGCGGTTTGCAAAATGCCCGTTAGTTGCAGCCCCGGTGCATAGCTGCCCGGTGGCATGCCCGTTACCTGGCCGATCATGCTTAAAAAATTATTCTCTTTCCACTTGGCCTGTAACGTTTTGCCTGCCCAAAGATTTTCCCAATTGTACCGTCGCCAGCCGTGTGTCAACATCACCAGATCTAAATAAATAGCGGCGCTGTCGCCTGTGTTGAAGAAATAATAATACGGGGCTGAAATTTTGCCGCGCAATTCACCGGTCAGCAACATGCGGCTGATGATGTTATCGTCCATGTTGTTGACTGCATTCAGGTCCGCATCGGTGATGGCCACCGAAAGGTTAGCGGGCATCGTATCGGAAGTGGAAATCTCCAGTGTATTTTGCCCGCGTTTGGCCGTGCTTTTTTGCGCCAGAAAAGCATCACCGTCAAACTCGTAGTCGTGATTGTTCACAAAAGTTATGCGTTCGGCTACGGGTTTATTGGCCGCATCAAAAAGCGTGATTTGCAAGATGCCCGACGGCGCGGCTTTAACCGGCAGCACGCCCGTTGCCAATGTTTTAGCGGAGAGGTTTATGCGGGCTTCAAACACTTCGTGCTGGTTCATGATGCCCACGAGGTACAACTGCTTTAGGTTATCAGGAGCATCGGCACTACGGCGCAGCGTAAATCGCTTGTTGCCATCGGCTTCGTCAGTGACCTGTAAAATAGCGCCTCCGTTTTTTGCCGCGGGCAAAGCCGTAGCGTAGCTTTTGCCGGCTTCGTCCTTCCACACAGCGGTATAGGTTTCGCCTGCTTCAGGCGTAAAAAAAATGCTGCCCATGCCATCGTGCAGCGTTTTAAAATCAATCAGTTTAGCTCCTTTTCCGTCATTAATAACGCCGCTTGCCAGTGCCGGCAAACCTTGTACATTGGTAGCGATAAAGGCAACCGTTGCCGGCAAGCCCGCCACCCAATCGCCGCCTTCGGGTAAGAAGCGAAGCGTGGTGGTGTTAGCTCCGATGGTGTTCTTTACCGCTGCTGCTTTGGTAGAAAGAACGCGGATTGCTTTTGTATAAAAAAAAGCCGTATCGCCGTTGAGCATGGAGAGAGTATAGCCCCTGAAATAGATAAGCCGTTTGTTAAATGCAGAGTCCAGATCGAAGCTGCCCGAAGCGCCGGAAAAACCGATAGGCGCTGTTTTTTGGCTAATCAGGTTTCCGTTTTCATCAAGCAACTCGGCATAAAAAGTTTTGCTGGCATCTGAAAGCTCAATGCCTGTAAAAAGGTAGGCTTTAAACCAGATGGTTTCGCCGGGATTGTAATACGGCTTGTCAAACTGCACGTAGGCTTTCTCTTGCGGGTCGGCGGCCCGTTGAATGGTGAGAAGCGAATCGAAGCCTTGTGAAAAAGCAGCGTGAAAACCGGCCAGAAAAAGAAGCGAAAAAACAAGGTGTTTGCGCATAAGAAAATTGTCCTTGCTAAGTAAGGATGAATAGCCGAAACGGCAATGAGATTAAACGTTCTTTAACGCCGGCTACCAGTAGCCAGTTCACGGTTGCCAGTAAGCCGGATGCCGGATGCCGGTACAACAAAGGCTGTTGCTCATTAACGAAACAAGCCTTCCGTACAACAGAAGATTTGTTGTTTGAATGCAGTTTACACAATCACGATAACCGGTAACCGGCAACTTTAATAAGGAAAACCCTTAGCTGGTAAGAATAAAGCGCTGCCTCCTTTTGCCCTTTGCAAAATTCTTTTTCTTTTGTGGCAATTCGTTATCCCATGAAACTTGTGATGTACTTCGGCCTCGGGCAAATTGATGCCGTACCGCTTGATACCAAGGAAATCTCCCGCCCCGGCTACCTTGGCTCGCTGAAGCGCCAACTGATGCAAAAGCATTCTTTGTGGCCTACCGTTAAATCCGAGCCGGAATTTTTAATTCTTCATAGCGCCCAACAAGCGCAATAAGCATCGGCCGCTTCTTTACAAATAAGCAATCAATTGAGACGGCTCTTCCAGCACCGTTAGTTTCTCATCGAGGTTTCCGTAAAGAAAGCCTTCATTGGCTAAGTGTTGCATGTGCGCAATGAGATGTGTGTAAAAGCCGCCGCTGTTGAGGATGAATATTTTTTTATCGTGTAACGAAAGCTGGTTCCAGGTGAGTATCTCAAACAATTCATCCAGCGTACCAAAGCCACCGGGCAAGATGATGGCAGCATCGCACAACTCATACAGCTTTCGTTTGCGCACGTGCATGTCGTCCACCACAAAAAGTTCGCTGATGCCTTCGTGTTGATGCTCCCAGTCTTTCAACACTTGCGGTATCACCCCGCGAACAATGCCGCCGGCCGCCATCACCGTATCGGCCACGGTTCCCATTAATCCGTTGCGGCCGCCGCCGTAAATGGCTTCTATCTTTCGTTCGGCAAGCAAGGCTGCCAATTCAATAGCGTGAGCTTCGTACAGTTCGTTCGTGCCTTTCTTGCTCCCGCAGAAGATGGCTAATTTGCCGATGTTTCCCATTGACCTATTTTGTGCCGCAAAAGGAACACAATTTTTCCTTTCCGTCAAAACAAGCGAACGCCGTTGTGCGTTCGTTACAAAAACATAACGCATGAGTCCTTCTGTGTTGCTCCTCTTCGTTATCGGTTACTTTATTATCCTGCTGGTGGTGGCCTGGTTCACGTCGCGCAATTCCAACAACGATTCCTTTTTCATCGGCAACAAAAATTCCAACTGGATGCTGGTGGCCTTCGGCATGATCGGCACCTCGTTGAGCGGCGTTACGTTTGTGTCGGTGCCGGGCACGGTTGGCTCTTCTGCCTTTGCCTATTTTCAGGTGGTCATCGGATATTTGATCGGCTACTTTGTGATTGCTTTTGTGTTGCTGCCTTTGTATTACCGGTTGAACCTTACGTCTATCTACAATTATTTGCAACATCGCTTTGGAATGGTATCGTACAAAACCGGCGCCTTATTTTTTATCATTTCAAGAACATTGGGCGCAACGGCGAGGTTGTATTTAGTGATAAACGTGCTGCAAATTTTTATCTTAAAAGACCTGGGCATTTCTTTTGGTGTTACTACGTTCATCATTCTTTTAATGATATTGCTTTACACTTTTGAAGGCGGCGTAAAAACCATTGTTTATACCGATACCCTGCAAACTACATTCATGCTTTTAGGTTTAGTTGTTTGTATTGTTTACGTCATGAACAACCTAAGCCATTCCCTAAGTTCAACGCTAACCGCATTAAGCGCAACTAATCTCACCAAAATATTCAATACCGATGTGGCGTCGTCGGGTTTCTTTTTGAAAAGCATACTTGGCGGCATGTTCATCACCATTGGCATGACGGGGCTGGATCAGGAAATGATGCAAAAAAACATCAGCGTAAAACGTCTCGGCGATTCACAAAAAAACATGATGACGTTTAGCGTGATTATGGTGATTGTAAACTTTCTTTTTCTGTTGTTGGGGGGCTTGTTGTATTTGTATGCAAGGGCCAATAATCTTACTGTCGCCGGCGACGACCTGTTTCCCACCATCGCGTTGAAAGGCGTGATGCCCGCGGCCATTTCCATCATCTTCATCATTGCCTTGATCTCCGCTTTGTTTCCCAGTGCGGATGGTGCATTGACGGCATTAACGTCATCTTTTTGCATTGACATGCTTGGCTTGAAAAGAAGAGAAGGGTTGACCGAAGCGCAGAAGAAACGCATCCGCTTAACAGTGCACATCTCTTTTGCCATCATCTTTTTTTTAATGGTGATGGGCTTTAAGGCCATGAATAGCAAATCGGTGATTGATATTATTTTAAAAGTAGCCGGCTTTACTTACGGGCCTTTGCTTGGTTTGTTTGCTTTTGGCATTTTTACCAAGCGAACCATTAACGACAAAGCTGCGTTGTACGTTTGTTTGCTGGCACCGCTGCTGATGCTGGGCCTTGACTTTGTAAACAACATTGAGTGGTGGCAAAAGCAGTTAAAGCTGGATGCCGCCGGCATTGAAGGTGTGAAGTCGCTTTCCGCTTCTTTATTCGGCAAGTTTAAAATCGGCACTGAACTTTTGATCTATAACGGCATTGCAACGTATCTGGGTTTGTTGCTGATTTCAAAACCGGGAGTACAAACCACTCGTGCTAACGTTGCAAAGGCAAAACAATTGGAAGTAGAATGATGCAAAATGCTTGCGTGGTGTCCGTTGTGTATCCTTTGTGCCTGCCTGCCGGTAGGCAGGTTCTTCGTGGCCTCCTACGCAAGTCCTGAATAGGAACAAAAAGGATGCACAACGGACACGAAGCCTTATTCTGCAAAGCAAAGAGCATCGCTTCACCAATCATCCGAAGTAATTATGGACATCATTCACCCGCAAGCGCAAGCCTACGCCGAAAGATACACGTCGCCTGAAGACGAGTTGTTGCACGAAGCGGCCGAATATACGTACACGCAACATGCCCATTCGCACATGCTAAGCGGCCATTTGCAGGGAGCGTTTCTGACGATGATAAGCCGGATGATAAAGCCACGCCGCATTCTGGAAGTCGGAACCTTTACAGGTTATAGCGCCTTGTGCCTTGCTAAAGGTTTGCAACCCGGCGGACAACTCCACACCATCGAACTGCGCGAAGAAGACGCGGCCACGGCCCAGGCTTATTTTCGTCGAAGTCCCCATGCTTCGCAGTTAATTTTACATATCGGCAATGCGGTAGAAATCATCGGCCAATTAGCCGAAGAATGGGATTTGGTTTTTATTGATGCGGACAAGGAGAACTATACGAATTATTTTAACCTGATTTTCCCACGTGTAAAGCCGGATGGTTTTATTTTAGCCGATAATGTGCTCTTTCACGGCCAGGTGCTGGAACCTGAAATCAAGGGCAGGAATGCGAAAGCCATTCAAGCCTTTAATGATGCGGTGTTGCAACGGACAGATGTAGAACGCTTGCTGCTTCCGCTGCGCGACGGCATCATGATGCTGCGGAAACTGTGAATGGTGAGTTGTGAGTGGTGAGGAATAAACGACCTAAACTCACTACTGACTAATCACAACTCACAAAAAGATTTGTGTACAGGCCAAATAAAAACATCCGATGAAAAAACGCTTCCTCTTCCTTCTCCTTTTTGCGGCAGTATCCCTTGCCAAACCCTTTGCGCAATCCAAGGAAACCATCCAGGCTTACGTAGATAAATACCGCGACATTGCCATTGAAGAAATGCAGCGCACCGGCGTCCCCGCGGCCATCACCCTGGCGCAAGGCATTCACGAAACCGGCGCCGGCACAAGTGATTTGGTCATTAAATCGAACAATCACTTCGGCATAAAATGCAAAACGGAATGGGAAGGCGAAAAGGTTTATCACGACGATGATGCCCGCGGCGAATGTTTCCGCAAGTACGACGATCCGGCAATTTCTTACCGCGATCATTCCGATTTTTTACGCAACCGTCCTTACTACGCTTCGCTGTTTAAATTAGATCCCACCGATTACGAAGCCTGGGCCTTTGGTTTAAAGAAGGCGGGCTATGCCACTAACCCCCGGTATCCGCAAATCCTTATCAAGCTCATTCAGGATTTTAGCTTGCAGGATTATACATTGATTGCTTTGGGCAAGAAAGAAAAAGACTGGAACGGCCCGGTTTGGGCAAAGACAGATGAACCAATGAGAACAATTGTTGTCATTGATAACAACACAGCCATCGCACCGCCAATGCCTGCTTATCCCGAAGGCGTTTTTAAAATAAACGATACCAAAGTGATGGCCATCGCCAAAGGCACATCGTATTTGAAAATAGCAGAGGACAATAACATGCCGCTTACCCGGTTGCTTGACTTTAATGATTTAAAAGACGGCGATGTGACACCAAAAGACGGCTTATTGTTCTTGCAGCGCAAGCGCAAAACCGGCGAACATGAAATACATATTGTGATGGTTGGCGAAGCCCTTTACGACATTGCACAAATCGAAGGCATCCGGCTGGAAAGTTTGCTGCAATACAATTTTCTAACGCCGAATGTGGTGCCCGCGGTAGGGGAGAAGTTGTATCTCACTACCGATGCGCCGGTAAAGCCAAGGCTGGCTAACGAAAAGCCGATGGTGGCAACCGTTTCGTTCAAGCCCGAAGAAGTGATGAAAGAACCGGCGGGTGAGGCTGCGTTCACCACCTACATTGTGCAGCCGAAAGAAACGGCGTACAGCATTTCAAAAAAATTCAACATCAGCGTTGACGACATTCGCAAGTGGAACAACCTGGAAAGCACAGACCTGAAGATTGGACAACAAATCAAGATAAACAAACCCGCCGATGACCACCGTTAAGCTTCACGATAAAACCTTTGATACCTACTTATCAAGTGAAACCATTCAACAAAAAGTAGAAGAGCTGGCGCAGGCGCTGAATAAAGAATACGAAGGCCGGCGTCCGTTGTTTATTTCCATCCTGAACGGCTCCTTCATGTTTGCCTCGGACTTGTTCAAGCACCTGACCATCGAGTGCGAAATTTCGTTCATCAAGCTGGCCTCGTACCGCGGCACCAAAAGCACGGGCCGCATCATTACCGCCATCGGATTGGAAGATGACTTGTTCGGCCGCGATGTGATCATCCTTGAAGACATCGTTGACACCGGACGAACGCTTAATGAATTTCTGCCCAAGCTTCATCACCAGCAACCGGCTTCGTTGAAGATTGTGGCCTTGTTGCACAAGGCCGAAGCCACGCAGTTCCCGATAACCGTGGACCGTGTAGGCTTTGTTATTCCCGATAAATTTGTAGTGGGCTATGGCTTGGATTACGACGGCCTTGGCCGCAACCTGAAAGAGATTTATCAACTCTCCGAAGCCGGGTGAAGAAGATTTAAAGGAACATCGCTTACAACTTCATCAACTCTTTCGTCACTATCAGCTTTTCTCCGTTATAAATACTAACGAAATACTTTCCTCTTGCCAAGCCATAAGAAGGCACATCAAATGCGGTGGTACCCGAACCTTTTGTTTTGCGCAGGATAGAAACAATGCTTCCTTTTGCATCCGTTATTCTGATTACTAAAGCGGGAACAGGATAAGGCGTGGTCATCTTCAGCGTAAATTTTTCCCTGGCGGGATTGGGAAGCAACAGCACTTCCACACCTGCTGGAAGCACAGGGTTAATAGCAGTAGTCACGCAGGAAGCGCCGAGGCTTACTGTAACCGTATCCATATAATCGGCGCTGAACGTAGTGGCGGCCGTATCAATAATCTCGCGAATGCGATACGTTATCGTGCCCGCCTGTACATTGATCAAACTATCCACAAATTGATAGCTGCGCGAAGCAAAGACAGGTCCCGTGCTTTGCCTCTCGCCAATTTTTGTAAATGATGTTTCGCCCGGCGCTTTGCGTTCTATCTCATACTTCATGGTGCCGATGTCCTTACTTGTAAAGCTCACCGTGTTCTTACAGGCGGAAGCGGTAACACTTGCCGTGGAAAAATCTTTTAGTAAGGAAAGCACCGCTTTTTTTACGTCGGGTATGCCGTAGCCTACGCGGTCGTCGGGCGATGATGCTTTGCTGGCGGCTTGCCGCAAGGACACAATGATGCGCATGTTGTTAAACTCCTGAAAGCCTTGCCACAAGCAGGTTGTAAGACCCGCGATGTTGGGCGTGGCAAAGGAGGTTCCGTTACCGTTGCCAATGGTGTTGTTAGGTGTTTGTAAAGTGGTAGCCACGCCCACTGATGCCACATCGGGTTTTACCTGGCCATCGGACGAAGGGCCGTAGCTGGAGAAAGCTGCCGGCGCAGCGGACGTAGTTACGGCGCCTACGGCCATCACGCTGTCACCATCGGCGGGCGTAGTAATGTAATGCCATGGACCGCTGCCTTCGTTGCCTGCGGCCACGGCCACTAAGATGCCTTTCTTCGCCGCCAGGTCGGCGCCTCTCGCGGCCATGGTTACGTTGCCGTTCATATCGGCATACGTATGATCGAAGGTGCTGTTATCAAAGGTTGAGTAACCCAGTGAAGTGGAGATAAGATCGCCGCCGGCACTGTCCAACCGTTCAGCCGCGCAAACCCAGTTGTGTTCTTCCACGGGATATTCGGTGGCTGCTTCTTCGCTCCGGTACAAATAAAACGAAGCCTTGGGCGCCGTGCCCACAAACTGTCCGGGTATATTGGCGGCAATGATGGAAAAACATTCCATGCCGTGAGTATCATCTTCTATCACACTATTGTCTTTGGCTACAAAATCATAAGTGCCCAAAACTTGCCCGCCTGCGTTTACGCTATCAAAAGCTTTTAAGGTGGTGTAATGATAAAAGCCCGCATCTAAAATGCCGATGACCATGCCTTGCCCGCGCAAGCCGATGTTGTGCAAGAACTCTCCGTTATGAATATGCACTTGTGCGTAGGAAGAGCCGTAGTTGAAGTAATCGGCAGCAGTTTTTTCCGTAGTTGTTGCATCGGCCGTACGCTGATTGCCGGCGTCAACTGTTTTGTTTTTACCGGAAGCCGTGCGTGCCGCGATGGGCGCCACGTTTTGAACAAACGGAAAGCCCGCAATCTTAATTAGTGCCGCGGCATCTGTCGTTTGAATAGAAACCGAGTTGAGCCAACGCGAGGCATTGAGAACCGTTACCGTCCCGGCTAACCGGACGCTGTCCACATAGCGCGGCGTCACGGGCAGGTCGGTGCTGTCAATAGCAATGCTGTAACGTGTCCGTCTGTCAATGGCCCGTTGCGATAAATAGGAAAGTGGCGTGCTGAATGAATACGGCGTACCGGCTTTGTTTCTAAACTGAATGACGTAGCGGCTGAAGGATTGTGCGTTAACGCCTGCGGCAAGAAGCAGAAGCAGGCCCGTGAGAGTTTTCTTCGTCATAACCGGGTTCAATTTAGCGTTCGTTGCACAATCTACGGCAAGGCTGCTTATTGCCTGTTGCCCATTGACTAATTGTGATCAATGATGGAACGTTTAACGCCGAAGCCGCGGAAGCCGGGGCGGGGTGAGGTCGGCGGCTGGTATTCCCACATCACAAACTCCTGATAAATCAACCCAAGGCCTTTCGCATATTTCTCAAGGCCATAATTTTTGAATCCGTAGATAGCGGTATTGCTCAAGGGTGCATTCTGACTTTCGTCAATTTGCAGCACGGTGGCTACGCCAGTGTACGGCTTGCCGCCAAGTGTGATGCTGGCGTTTGCTTCGGTGTAGCTGTATTCCCAATCGGCCATGCCGTCGTCGTTGCTAAAATCGTAAAAGGCATTGTAGGCATCATCAGGCAAAAAGCGATTGCCTTTCCAGGTGGTGCCTTCAGCAACGGGTGTGGTTAGTTTTAAAAAGCGAAGGTTGTTTTCAATGACTTCAACATTAGCCGCTGTTGGGGTAACGAAGTAAGAACCTGACGGCTTCCAAGCCAGGGTTCCGGCCGTGTCGCGGATGAAGCGAAAGGCGCGGTATGATGGGCGGCCGAGGTTATCGGTCAACAAAGAATCAACAATGTTTTTCTCCTGGTACGACCGCACCACGGTTCCCAAACCAAAATTGATGAACACCGTCGAGTCGGTGCGATAGGTAATGTATTTGCCGGGTTGAAGCGAGAGGTAATCTTTAGGCAATTCAGGCTGCACGGTTTCCGTTTCTTTTTTGCAGCCAAATAAAAAGGCAGATGCCAGCAGGATGGAAGCGAGTGCCTTTGTGTGTTTTAAAGGATTCATTGGATAGCGATGCTGCGGTTGACAGCGGGCTTAAAACTAATATTTAAAGTTGAAAAGCGGAAACGGTTGATTGGTTGATGGCCGAGCAAGTTGACAGCAAAACGAATCAACTATTCAACCAATCAACTTGTCAACTAACTCCGTTGAATGATGCCGCCGCCAATTACATCATCGCCTTCGTAAAACACGGCGCTTTGGCCGGGAGCGATGCCTTTGGCAGCCTCAAAGAACTGAACAGAAACATCCGTGCCCGATGCAGTAATCAATGAATGCGTGCCTTTGTCCTTGTAGCGGATTTTGGTGACGGCTTCCATTGGTTCCGAAAGGCCCTCGTATTTTATCCAGTTCACTCCAGCCACCTTTGTTTCTTCTTTTTCCAAATCTTCTTCATCGCCCAAAACCACCGTATTGGTTTCAGGGTTGATGGCGGTAACATACACCGGTTTGCCAAAGGTGATGTCGAGGCCTTTGCGTTGGCCGATGGTATAAAAAGGATAACCTTTGTGTTGGCCCAGAATTTTTCCTTCTTTATCTACAAAATAGCCGCCGGCCACTTGTTCCTCCAGACCTTCTACCTTGCGTTTTAAGAAGCCGCGGTAATCGTTATCGGGCACGAAACAGATTTCATAGCTTTCGCTTTTTTTGGCTAATTCAGGATAGCCAAAGTCATGCGCCATTTGACGAATTTCTGTTTTGCGGTAAGTGCCCAAAGGCAAGATGGTTCTTGATAACAAATCCTGCTGCAAGCCCCACAACACATAGCTCTGGTCCTTGGTTTCATCCACCCCTTTGCTGATGACAAAGCGGCCATTATTGTGTTGCCGCACCGAAGCATAATGGCCTGTGGCGATGAACTCGCAGCCCAAGGCATCTGCCCGTTTTAGCAAAGCCCGCCACTTGATGTGCGTGTTGCAAAGCACACAGGGATTAGGGGTGCGGCCAGCGAGGTATTCATCCACAAAATTTTCAACCACAAAAGAGCCGAACTCTTCGCGAATGTCAAGGATGTAATGCGGGAAACCGTGTTGCACCGCGGCAGCACGGGCATCGTTAAACGAATCAAGGTTACAGCAACCGGTTTCTTTTTTGGAGCCGCCACTGCTTGTGTAATCCCATGTTTTCATGGTAATGCCGACGACTTCGTAGCCTTCGTGATGAAGCATTAAAGCGGCCACTGTGCTGTCTATGCCGCCGCTCATGGCGACGAGAACTTTTCCTTTGCTCATATACTCAATCCGTTCAAAGCGGAACTTTTTATGAAGAGATATTTTTTGAAGGAGACAAAGATAAGCCGCGCCGCATCGGTTGGTTGTTAAGAATCGCGTACCCGTCATCAGCTAATCCGCTAATTATCGAATCCGCTAATCGTCCACCGTTCATCAAGAAAAATTTTCTGCCCACGAACGATGGCGTAATTTGACGATTCAAAACCAGTGATTATGAAAAAAGTTTTACTCCTCTCGCTATCCTTTTCTCTTTTCGTTTTTGCACAAGCCCAGAAAGAAAAAGTGTTGACCGCTTACGCCATCACCGGCGTACAAAAAGGCGGCACGTCGTGGACGGAAGTGCGGCTGATAAACATCGGCACCGGCGAAGAAATAAAAACCGTTTATGCCAGTGCCGCCGAAGCCGAAATTTTAAATGCCCGTACCGGCAAACCCGTAGTAAAAAAAGATGCGGCCAATAACGCAGCGCTAACGGCAACAGTGCCCGAGCCGGTTACACAAATCGGCAAGCAAGATGCGGCGAATAGAACGGCCTTGATATTGCGAAAACTAACGGCTGCCAGGCAGACTTACGACCAGCCTTTCGCCACCACCTCCGCGGCTTGTGCGTACGATAAAAAATTTAACCGGCTTTATTACACGCCTATCGGTATTCCGCAGTTGCGGTACATTGACCTGAAGGCCAAAACACCCAAGGTTTATTATTTTGAAGATGAAGCTTTCGGCGTGGTGAAAGGCCGTGGTGATGTGGGTTCGCAAATAACCCGCATGGTGATTGCCGCTGATGGGGCTGGTTATGCCTTGTCAAACGATGCGAACCATCTCATTCGGTTTACGGTGAAGAAAAAACCGGAGATCACTGACTTGGGTGCATTGACCGATGATGTTACCAACGGACGGCCTTCGGTGCACAGCAACGCCAATTTTGGCGGCGATATGATTGCCGATAAAGAAGGCAATCTTTACCTGGTGGCAGCCAATCATGCGGTATTTAAAATCGGTATTGAAAGCAAGACTGCTTCGTTTGTGGGGATGATTAAAGGTTTGCCTCGCGGCTTCAGCACTAATGGCGCTGCCGCGCAAGGCGACAGCAAAGTGATTGTAAGCAGTTCGGGCAGCACCGACGGTTACTATCGCTTTGATTTGAATACACTTGTTGCCGAAAAAATTTCAGAAGGCAATGCGGTGTTCAATGCTTCTGACTTAGCCAACGCATCGTTCGCCTTTGAAAAGAACGAAGAAAAACCAAAAGAAGAAATGGCCGTTGCAGCAACGCAGATGGATAGCCGGTTATCCAACCCCGTAAAAGATGTGATTGTCGCCAATGGCCTTTCGGTTTATCCAAATCCCGTTATTGAAGGATATTTTAAGCTTTCTTTTGCCGATCAAAAGCCGGGACGTTATCAGATTCAATTGCTGGACGCAGCGGGTAAAGTGGTGAGTGTACAACAAGCCAACATCGGCGGCAAGGCGCAGGTAGAAGAATTCAGGTTGCCGAAAAAAGCAGCGGCTGGAAATTATTTAGTACGTGTGACGAGTGAAGATGGGC
Source organism: Flavisolibacter sp. (assembly GCA_965247695.1). GTDB lineage: Bacteria > Bacteroidota > Bacteroidia > Chitinophagales > Chitinophagaceae > Flavisolibacter. The sequence continues at coordinate 5,319,706 of OZ252037.1, read as the reverse complement.
TGTACACGGAAACGAAGAAAGTGATTGTGCAGTGATGCTAATGACCGTAATGATAAAAGCCCTCGTGAGAGGGCTTTTTTGTTGGAGGATCCAATAAAAGAATTTTGCTAAGCAGCCTTATGATGAATGGTTGGAATTTTATCTATCTCGTTGCTTTTACCCAGCCTTTCATCGAGGTCATAATCATTTTGAAGGCCCAGCCAGAACTTAGCGGAGGTACCAAAGTATTTGCTTAACCGCAAGGCTGTATCAGCAGTGATGCGCCGGTTGCCTTTGAGTATTTCAGAAACCCTTGTTTGTGGGATGCCTGTGTCTTTTGCCAACCGGTAAGCTGTTATGCCAAAAGGGTTTAAAAACTCTTCTGATAGCACTTCTCCGGGATGTATGTTTTTAAGGTTCGTCATGAGCTGCTTGTTTAATGATAATCCAGAATCTCTACTTCTGAAGCGTTGCCGGCGTTCCACTTGAAAATGACACGCCATTGGTCATTGATGCGAATGCTGTAAAAATTTTTCAAATCTCCCGAAAGTTTTTCCAATCTATTGGCCGGAGGTATGCGCAAATCCGCTAAATCAACAGCGTTGTTTATCATTCTTAGTTTACGCCGGCCCACCTCCTGAACAGGTAACGGAATTTTACTTACGCGTTGCCCTATCCATATCTTCTCAGTTTCCTTATTTCCGAATGATACAATCATTTGGGGAATTGAAATACTAACGTCAAAAGTAAGTATTCGCGTTGAGATTTTCTTTCTTTGCCGTCAGGCCTTCTTCAACTGTGTAGTTAACGCTTTTAAAATGTTGTGCAGACTCGAATAGTGAGTCATATTTCGTTACCTATCAACTCCCACAACAAATACAATTTGAGTCGAGCGAAACAAGCCAAACCTCATTTTGTTTCATAAAAAGGCTCGTTATCCAGTTGGGTAAAAGCGGTTAACGCTGCATCCTTTTTATAATCTTCGTAAAGACTATTTACTGCCGCATTCAATCGGTTCTCCCTTTCGGTTCTGATTGACTTCAATGTTTGCTCAATCACCAAAAGCTTCTCCGTCAATGGAAGCTTGACAAGTTCGCGGATGATGGTTTCTGTTGTCATGTTTCGAAGATACTGATTATTGCTGCTGGCATTAGTTGTGTAAGCAATAAGAAAATGTCTTCCCACGAGTCCCGCGGAAGAAGCATTAAGGTGTGAGGTGCTACGGCGAAGACACGTCAGGAAAGTAACAATGTTAGAGGCTGTACTATTTGGATGATATTATAACCTTTACTTTAAGTTTGTTTTTTCCATAAACGCCTGTAAGGTCATTTTCCAAACCAGTCGGATTGCGAATATTTTTGTTAGCGTCATAAATGAAGAAGAACAACGTTTCACAATCTGGATGTGCCTCATATCTCTTTATATCAATTATTAGTTGTTCTCCAATTTTTTTATCTTTTAACGTGTCAGTTGCACATTTTACTTCAACAACAACTTTTTCTTTTTTAAGCAGAAAATCTATTCTAGAACACGAACCAGCATAACTTGGAGTATAATCTTCTGGACGAACATCGTCAAAATAGCATTTTAAGATAGCATGAAGAACATCCTGAACATCGTATTCATCGTTGATATCAATAGTAGGACGGTTTTTATATCTTCTCTTTAACTGTTGAGCTGCCTTATCAAAGCGATTAAGTAAGCCTTCGATTAATATTGCTGTGTTTTGGCTCTCTTGTGTTTTATTTCTCTCCTCTTTTTCGCTGAGCCAACTCAATCCTTCCAAAGCATCTATGATAGAAGAGTAAAGAGAATCAATGCCATATTGATAACGAGATGTTGGCTCTATTTGTATTCTGGTTTCTGAAGCTACGTTTATATCCAAGTCAATCACTGCGGTAACTTTTTCATCAAAATATTCCTTTGGAAAAGATTTCGAAACCTCTATAGTGGCAAATTTGAAGGTTTGGCTGTCCCTATTTCCAAGCCGACAACTCCACCCTCTGTTTTTGCACACAGAATAGATAATATTGAGGATTTCATCAAGCTTGTCCTCTTTAAGTTTCTCTTTCCCCTTTTTTTCTTTGATTACAGGGTTATGAATACTACAATAAGCGTTTTCAAGTGCTTTATTCTTACAAGTCTTCCCGGTTTTTGTTTTTCCTTTACACTTTAAATTTCTCATTCTGTTAGTTAATTAGATGTTGACCTGTGTATTGTCACTTGCAATTTTATTTGTCTAATTTATGTACAGCTAATCAAATACACTACAAGATCTAAGTGTATGCAGCTTCTGGCTTTATAGCGAACAAAGCGTACAAGAGTGCGTCGCAATTGTCGCCCAATAGATAGACAAACCCCCGCCCCCAAAACAAAAAACCACTTTCCTTTCAGAAAGTGGTTTATCAAAAATCAACTTATTATTTTAAAATGCTCCCTTCGCCTTCTGCATTGGGTTTGGTCCTGTTGTTTGGCCTCTTGCCGCCTGCTTCATCTTAAACACCTGAAAGCGGCTCGGCTCCGCATTCGTTTCGCCCCAACTATTGTTGCTTTCGTTGATGTCGGCGGTTTCACGCATCGGATCAAGCTTTATGGTGGCCACTTCTTTGTCCTTCATAAAGGCCTTGGTCACCTTGTTCTCGTTCAGTCGCCACACTTGTGCAGGTATGCGCTCAATCTCCGTGCTACCATCTTTATAAACCCACTGTAAAATAATCGGCATGGCCAGACCGCCCTTGTTGCTGAACTGCAGTTCGTAAAAGAATTTGTTCTGCAGATCAGCCTTCTCCGCATCGCTTAAGGTTTCAGCAGATGCCGGTACCGATACGCCGTACTTCGCCGTGTCATAAGGCACAACGCCGCGGTTATACTTCCAGTAAAAATCACGCAGGCTGGTATCGGCATCGGTAGCAAACGTAATGTTCTTGTCGGCACGGTTGCGGGCTTTTGACACGTCATCGTATTGCCCTGTGGACGCAGGTTTGGCTAAGGACATCGTCACCGTGGTATCGCGGAAACGTGCGGGGATTGTGGCCGGTGCTGTGGCTTTAGCCACCTTCACGCTGTCGAGCGAAAGGTCGCAGGCATCGGTGCTGTAAAACCAGCCGCGCCAAAACCAATCGAGGTCTTCGCCACTCGCATCTTCCATGGTGCGAAAGAAATCGGCAGGCGTGGGATGCTTAAAGGCCCAACGTTTGGCGTATTGCTTAAAGGCATAATCAAACAGTTCGCGGCCCATGATGGTTTCGCGAAGAATGTTCAAGCCCGTTGCGGGTTTGCTATATGCATTCGGACCAAAACCAATGATGTTCTCCGAATTGGTCATGATGGGTTCCAACTGGTCTTTGGGCAACTTCATGTAATCGGTGATGCTAAAGGCCGGCCCGCGGCGCGACGGAAATTTATTGTCAAACAATTCTTCCGTCAGGTACTCAACAAACGTATTTAAACCTTCATCCATCCAACTCCATTGGCGTTCGTCGGAGTTCACAATCATCGGGAAAAAGTTGTGGCCCACTTCGTGAATTATAACGCCGAGCATGCCATACTTCGTGGTCTCGCTGTAGGTGCCGTCTTTCGCCGTACGGCCATTGTTGAAGCATATCATCGGGTATTCCATGCCGTTGGAGGCTTCCACGCTTTGCGCAACGGGATAAGGATATGGAATGGTGAAGCTTGAATAGGTTTTGATGGTATGCGCCACCACTTTGGTGGAATAACGCCGCCACAGGTTGTACGCTTCTTTCGGATAAAAACTCATGCACATGGTTTTGTGCGTTCCCACCATTGCGGGCATGGCATCCCACACAAATTTGCGGCTGGCCGTCCAGGCAAAATCACGAACGCTATCGGCCGCGAACGTCCATGTTTTTGTGGCCTTTGCTTTGGCTTTTTCGGCTGCTTTTGCTTCGTCAATGGTCACAATCTCCACAGGCTCTTTTGACGTCTGTGCTTGCTTCCATCTTGCTTTTGATGCGGCCGACAACACTTGCTCATAATTGGTGCAAACACCCGTGCCGCCAACCACGTGATCAGCCGGAACGGTCATCGCTACTTTAAAGTTTCCGAAGGTCAAAGCAAACTCGCCGCGACCGGTAAACTGGTGGTTTTGCCAGCCTTGAAAATCGCTGTACACACAAAGCCGCGGATACCATTGCGCCATCGTAAACACGTGGTTGCCGTCTTCGGGAAAGTATTCGTAGCCACCACGGCCACCCATTGCTAAACGGTCAGAAATTTTATAGTACCACTTGCAATTGAACACAAATTTTTGGCCCGGCTTCAAGGGCTGCGGAAGCTCCACCCGCATCATGGTTTTGTTGACGGTGTAGTTCAGGTTTTTGCCTGTGGCATCGGTCAGGCTTGTGATGATGTCGCCGTAACCGTTGTCGCTTTTGTCGCTCTTTAACCTGTCCAATTGTTGCAGGCTTGTAGCCGGTGTTCCGCCTCCTCCACCTTGTCCGCCACCGCCGCCCGGACCGCCAAAACCTGTCAGCGTGTTGCTGCTTTGATAGCCGGCATTATTTACGGTGCTGTGTTCGTTCTCGTCCAACTGAAGCCACAAATAAGTGAGTGGATCCGGCGAGTTGTTGTAATACGTAATGGTTTCTGATCCGGTAAGTTTCAACGCCGCTTCGTCAAGCGTGGCCTTGATGTCGTAGTCGGCACGTTGTTGCCAATACTTTGGTCCCGGTGCGCCGGAGGCCGTGCGTTGCTCATTCGGTGTTGGCAATGCTGTGCCGAGTTGTTCAAACCGGTTGCCGTGATTAGAATTCGGATTGTTCTTGATGTCCTGTGCCGAAGCCGTCATCAACCCAACTGCGCTGAAAAGGAGAAGCGTTTTCTTCATGTATATGTGTTTGCGTTTCATTGAATGATCTGTTGTGATTAAGTGCGGCCCATCCCGACCTTCCCGGTGGGAAGGCCACCAGCGCTGCGCTCCTTGCTTTTCGATGAGACTAAATAAAAAGTTGAGTCGTCGAAAAGCAAGGGCTGTGTTTGGGTCACTCCCCCACCGGGGGAGCCGGAGGGGGCCGTAGTTGGATGGGCCTTTGGCCACCGCTTTACCGCCATCTCCAAAGCTAACCCAAAAACCGCCGCCGACAGAAAAATCACCCAGCTCTTTCGCTCAATTTTTAGAACGCTAATAGCCAGTTGCGACAGCAATAAAATCAGGAATACTATCAGCACTTGTCCGGCCTCTAACCCCACACTAAAGCTGGCCATCGAAAGCGCAAAGCTTTGGTCGGAGGCTAATATCATGCGCAAGGTGTTGGCAAACGCAAGGCCGTGAATCAGTCCAAAAGCCAAGGCCAAAAAGTAATTGATGCGGATAGACCGCAGTGTAAAATTCTTTTGAAACAAATTTGAAATAGCCGTGATCACAATGGTGCAAGGGATGAGAAATTCAACCAGATTACTGTTTACTTCTATCCATTGCTTCGTACTTAAAATTAAGGTGATGGTATGCCCGATAGTGAAAGCGGTAACCAATACCAAAACCTGCTTCCAGTTCTTTAGCATGTAAATAGCCGCCAGCGCCGCAATGAACAAAATGTGGTCAAGCGCCTCAATGTTGATGATGTGCTGCCAGCCGATTTTAAAGTAAAAACTAAAGTCGCTCATTCTTCCGGTTAATAAGTTAATGGGTCAACACATTACCATGGCATTGTCTGTACGGGCTTGCTTGTATGCTTTGTGGAGATGATGCACCTATTAACTTGTTAACTTATCAACCTATTAACATTGCCCGGCTCCCGACGTCAATATAAACCGCATTTTTGTATTCATAAAAACAGCTTTTAATGGCGGCTCTCATTTCCAAATGGACAATATTTTTTCTTTTGCCTTTTCTAACGGCCACCGGCGTTGGCAAACCGGCTCTTACGCCGCACCCCTTTTATGTTTCGGTTACGGAAATTAACCACAACGCTTCCACCAAAAGCCTGGAAATAAGCTGCAAGTTTTTTGCGGAAGACTTGGAGCAGATTTTAGAGAAAGACTACAAAGCCAGCCTTGATATTTCCGCGCCGAAGGACAAAGCCGCTTTCGATAAAGACATTCCCGATTATGTGGGCAAGCGTTTGTTGTTGACAATAGACGGTAAAGCTGTTGGCTTAAAATATGTCGGCTTTGAAAAAGACAAAGAGTCGGCATACGCTTATTTTGAAGTGGACAACATTGCATCGGTAAAAGCTATCAGCGCTACCAATAGTTTGCTTCACGATTTTATAGACCAGCAGATCAACATCATGCACGTAACCGTAGGCGGCAAGCGCCAAAGCACCAAGCTGGATTATCCTGATGTGAAGGCATCGTTCAGTTTTTAGCAATTGTTATCAGCAAGAACACCGCACTAAAGTAAATCCACAAGAAGGAGAAGATGATGTGTACGGTTGTTTCAAAAAGTTTGCCTCGCCAAAGTTTTGATGAATAGACAAAGAACTGAAAGGCCAATCGGGTAGCCCAAAAGATGAACAACCCAAAGGAAACTTCTTTCCCAAGTTTTGTGTTTACAATTTCTTCGGTTGAATACAGACAAAGAACGCCCATCAGCATTACCGCCAAGGCTATGAAAAAGGTGTGCACGTACATTAATTGGCGGTTCATCAAACTCAAGGTTTTCAATTCGTCCTTCCAACTAAATCTTCTTGGGAAAATAAAGTGCAGGAAAGCCAAGGCAATCATTAGCACACCGGTAATCTTAAGATGCAGTTCCATTTTTCTGAAGATAATATGCGGTAATAAATGGCGTGACGGTGTGTGCTTTTTCAATGCGCAAGTTGGCGGCGGCAAAAGTTCGCTTCCATTCTCCCGCCGAATGAAAATGAAAGAAGCCAATGTTGTAGGCAAGAAAATTAGGAAGGTCACGCAAATGCTCCACGACAACGATTCTTCCATTGAGCTTCAGCACCGAATTCAGTTGTTGAAAGAACAGGCTTCGCTCTTCGAAATTGCGTATTTCATGCGCCGAAAGAAGGCAAAAGACGGCATCAACGGAAGCTGGCGCCACCGGAACGTGTGCAGTGTTGATAGCCATTGTGCCGGGATAAGCCGAATAGGCTTTCCGTGCCCGTTTAATGGAAATCTCCGTGTGCTTTTCGGCATCGTAAAAATCAAAAACGGTTAGTGTTGCCTGCGGAAATTTAGTCGCCAGCAAAGCACTTGTTTCATCAAAGCCTGCATGAATGTTGACGAGGTTTGCATTCGGCGGCAGCACCATTTGCAACCATTCAAAACGGTACAATCCCGAGACATCGTACACATAAAACGACACAGCCAGCGAAAGAAAAAGGCTTGCCATCAAGACTAAACCAGTTATACTAATGAATGGATGAAACGCAGGTGAAGCAATCTGTTTAAGTAAATGTAGCATCACCAAAGCCGCCAATGCCATTGCATAAAAATGCCAGTTAAACCGGATGATGTTGGTTATTCCCTGAAAGGGTTTTCGGTTCACGGCTTCCATGCATCTAATTTTCCTTTCTTCCAGTAATAAGGAATGTTTTCAATCAGGAAGGCGTTTGCCAAAACAACTTCTTTCAGGTTCAGGCTATCAATAAATCCAACGTCATTTTTTATTACGTCAACGGCTTTTGGTTTCCAGTCTTCACGCACGCCTTCAATCAACAATACTTCGCCCTTTGCTCTGTTGTAAGTAAATGTAAACGGCAGCGGACCGGCAAAGCGGCGGGCTTCTTTCCAATCGGCAAAAGGCGACTGCGGCGGGAGAGCAGCAGTATCCTGCGTTTTTACTTCTATGTTTAATCCCGACTTCACAGAACGAACACCAATACTATTGTCAGACCGTTTCATCTCAATGTCAGTGGTAGTGTAATTATAATGGGTGAAGATGTTGCCGAGCACCTCCATCTTTGCCTTGTTTGTTTCGGAACCTAAAATGTACAGACCTCTTAACCGTTTGCCGCCGCTTGTAATGTAGCGGACAAAAATGCGGTAGCCGGTTAAGATGAAATCATTTCCCATAAAAGCCGGAAACCTCTTTGGCCGCAGGCCTTTCGTTTTTACAACGGCTACGGCTATAAAAGCCCATTTGTCATTGAATGTATCCAACTGCAAAGGCGGGGGAATCAGGTGTTGAAGTTCTTCTTTTGACACGGCATAAGTCAATACGAGCGAATTCTCAAAAAAAGCTTCTACAGCAAATGGATGATTCTTTAGAAAAGAAAACAAAGCGGCAGTTTAGGCGCTAAAAATAGTTTTAGATTTTGGGCGATTGAAGAACCATTCGTTCCAAATTAGAAAGAAGATGAAAACAGTTGCTACGATAATGTTGCCCTTGCCGAATAAAAGCAAGTCAGGGGCGAGTGCAAACTCAATGATGTTCATGCTGGTGATAAGAACTATTTGCATGATCGTGCAAAGGCGATGTTTAATCTGGCTAAGCACCCAAATGGCCATCAGTATTTCCAAACAGCCAATGGTTTTTGTAAAGAGTACAGCATGGTCATCGCCTAAAATTCTTGCAACGATTTGTTGGTGGCGCGGAACGAGGTTAAGCACTTTGCAGAGAAAACCATTGATAAGCCAAACAGTGGCGATCAGAGTTGTAGTCGCTTTGCGAGAGGAAACTGTATTCACTTCTGCTTTTTGCTGTTCACTTCTTTCACGATTTCCTTCAGTTCTTTGTCTGTGATATTTTCCTTTTCCGATTTGTCATACAACGCTGCGAGATAAACCGTTTGTTCGATTTTTACAAGGCAGGTTATTGCCCTTGCACCGCCGCTTTTCCCTTTACCTTTTGAGGCAATGCTTAACCTGATTTTGTAACAGTCTTTGCCAAGTGACGTGCCTTGTTCGGGATTCTGTGCAAGGCTTTGCGAGAGTGTGGCAAGTTCGGCTTTTAGCGAAGAATATTTTTTTGAAAGCCGTTTGGCTTGTGTTCGAAAAGCCGGTGTCGCTTCAACCTTATAGTTCATCTAAAAGCTGTTGAATAGGGATGGATTTTTTTTTGCCTTGTTTAATTTCCTCTACCTCACGCAATCCTTTGGCAATGCTTTTTATAAGCGCTGCCTTTTTACTTTTTGTAAGAACAATCTTGCTTTCACTATCGGCGGTAAGTTCTTCCCATTCGCTAATGGGAATAAAAACACCTACAGGCCTGCCGTTTGCATCGTATGTATATTGGAAGGACATGATCTCTGTTTGAAGGATAAATTTACAAAAGAGTTTTGGTGGTTTGTTCTAATTGCAGCGACATGCCATTAAATGTTATTCCTTACCACCTCGCCACTATCTTAAAATTCAACAACCGCGGTGTTAACCGGTTCGGCAGCGTGTACGTATTGTTCGCGAAATCTTTTATCAACAGATAAGAAATCGTATTTGGCCGGTCAATCAAATTGAACACTTCAAAGCTTGCCCAGATGTTTTCAAAGCTGCGAAACGGCGAGTGGCTCCTTCTCTTGCTTTTGTCACCGTCAAGCAGCAAAGCGCTAAAGCCAATGTCTGCACGGATGTAGGGCTCTATTCGCAAGGCGTTGCGGTATTTTACGCTGCCCGGAATGTTGTAAGGCAGATTAGTCCCGTATAAAATGTTGAGATAAACCTTGAAGTTTTTATTGGTAGCAAGATAGTCCTGAAAGAACATGCCGAAGGTGATGGTTCTGTCGGTAGGCCGGCGGTACCATCCGCCTTCCACTCTTGCACTGTCGGTTATTTTTCCAAGGGAATCAATCGTGTAATTGGTGTAAAAATCATTGGCAATGTTTTCCCTTGTTCGCATAAAGCTTAGGCTCACCCAACTCTCGGCATCCTTCACTACTTCGCCGAACAGTCGCATCTCCAAACCGGCCGCATAAGCCTTGGCGCTGTTCTCACCAAAATAGCGGATGCGAACGTTGTCAATGTCATACGGCACCACATTCGTCATGTACTTGTAATACGCTTCGGTGGTCAGGCGCAAGGTCCGGCCAAGACCAATGAAGTTGTAATCGAAACCCGCCACGGCTTGCCAGCTTCGTTGGGCCTTTAATGCGGTGTTGATTGTTCCGTCATACCGCCGCAGTTCACGGTAAAAAGGCGGCTGGTGATAAGCGCCAACGGCTGTGCGAAACACAATGTCCTTCTTCCAAGCCGGCTTCCATGAAAGACCCAATCGTGGCGATACAAGAAACTCGCCATTCAAATCATTATAGGCCAAACGAACACCGCTTTGCAACGTATAAGACGTTCGCCCTTTATTGAAAACGATGTTGTCTTGCACATAGCCGTTGAACTTATTTACATTCAAATCTGCCGTTGATTTTATCACTTTGCTTAACTGCAACATTGCCGGATTATACGGCAAGGAATAACCCGCCGAATCCTGGTATTCCCATTCGTTCTGTCTATCGTTGATGATGGTTTTGTTGTAGCCCACGCCCCATTGAAAAAGATGCGACTTTTTATTCCATTGTCCTTTGTGCGAAAGGTTGTAGTCAACAATGTTCAACCTGTTGCGGGCATAGTTTTGATAAATACCCGCGCCAAGCGGATTCGTAATCAAGCCAAATGTGGCCGATGATTTATCAAAATCGCGGTCACCAAAAAGATAAGCGCCGGTGATGTCAATGTTCTCGCTTTCGTCATTCTCAAACCTTGAAGCCAGCCATTTTAATTTGAGATTTTTTGAAGCCTGATAAGTGGTTGAAAGGCCAAGCATGGCCGTGCTGTATTGGTCGCGTTCGCGGCCATCAAAGTAAATGTCCACACCAAGATTTTGCGTGAACAGCGGCGAAAAAACCGATGATGTCAATTGGCTTGATTGCGGCACGAGAGAAAACTTTGTGGTACTTACATTGCCCAAAGCTTCGGCGCTCCACTTGCTATTAATTTGATAAGTAAGCAACGCTTGCAAGTCGGATGAAGAAGGTACATACGAACCTTTTGTTTCCTGGCTTGATAACAGGTTGCGGTTGCTTCGGTTTCTTGCACCAATCAAATACGTAAATTTCTTTGTCGCTCCCTCAAGGTGTGCGCCTTGTTCCAGTATGCTCACATAAGCCGAGCCACCAAACTTCTTTGGCGTGTTGTATTGAATGTCCAAAACACTGCTCATCTTGTCTCCATACTTTGCTGAAAAACCACCGTTGTAAAACGCAATATTTTTTACCAGTTCGGGATTGATAAAACTTAATCCTTCCTGCTGCCCGCTACGCACGAGATAAGGCCGGAAGATTTCAAAATCGTTTACGTACATCAGGTTCTCATCGTAGCTGCCGCCGCGAACGTTATATTGCGAAGTCAACTCGTTATTACTGCCCACAAATACTTTCAGCAAACCTTCCACACCCATCACCGGCGAGGGCAGGTTAATAACCGTTTTTGGATTGGGCCGGATCAGCCCAACTTCGCTTCGTTCACGTTCATCTTTTATCACCACTTCCTGCATCGTGCCCTCGCCAAGCTCCATGCGCACCGTTATCTTTTCTTCTTCGCCTTGGTTCAACAAAAAATTTTGTTGCACCGGTTTATAGCCGCTGTGCGAAAACACCAAAGCAAAGGCTTTGTCAGCGGATACTTTAATCAGGAAGGTTCCCGAATCGGAAGTGGCGATGCCTTTTTGCTGGCCCAGAATAACGACGGACACATTGGGTAACGAATGATCGTCATCGCCGACAACTTTACCGCTAACGGTAGCCATTTTTTTTTGCGCCGGTGAAAAAAAATACAGGAGTAAAAACAGGGGAAGAAGCAAGATGCGGCTGGTCTTCACAAAAAGCAGATTTGAAACGAAAGTAATCGTTTGCGCCTATTGAAGAAAGCAGCCGGGCCATAAGCTGTTGAGCCCCGGTCTGCATTTGTTTGCTTTGGCTTTTTCATGCAAAGAAAATCAGGTGCTTTTAACCGCAAAGGCACAACACAAAAAAGGCCTCCGTAAAGGAGGCCTTTTTTGTGTTGTTTTGCTTTTATCAAAGCAATACGCCCGATCCTTCTTTTTCGGTGCTCCTGCGCCGGCTGCCGGATGCCTGCCCGCCTTTCCTTCCAGCCACTCTTGCTTCGTCTTTGTTCCATTCGTGCGCCACGCCTTGCTCGTGCGCCGCACGGCCGCCCTGGCTGGCAATTTCGCGTTGGCGTTCGGGCCTCATGGCCGCAAAGCCTCTTCTGCTCTTTAGCGTTGTTTTGCTTTGTTCGCTGATCTCTTGCATACAATAAAGTTTTTAGGTTGAGAATTTTCCGCTACTCCGCTTAAATATTTTTTTAGAACGGTTGGTTGTAACGGGTTTTTCAAAACAGAAATGTGAAAAGAAAGTGCCGGTTTTATTCGGCTTAAAAAGGCTGTTTTCAAAGGTTTATTTCTCTAAAAGACCTTTGTTTGTACAGGCGGCTCTACAATAAAACGAAGGGTCTTGCACAGACGAGTTTATACACAATCCGGTTCTACTGGTTCGGGTTTGTAAAACCAAAGGGGGTGTGTATAAGTACAAGGGCTGTATAAAGGGAGTAGTAAATTTATCTTTTCACTTCTTTGTTCCATCGGACGTTTCCACGCAACTTCCGAGGTAGCCGATGAAATGCCCTGCGCCGTTAAAATTAGGCTTGGCATGAGTGAGAAGTGTGCGGTAGCCGCCGTCTTTGTGGCGAAGCCGGTAGGTCAATTCAAAAGGTTTTTTCTCGCGGAAACTTTCGTCAAAGGTTTTGATGCAAGCCGCTACATCATCCGGGTGGGTGTCGTTGTACCAAGGCTTGCCAATGGCCGCTTCCAAACTTTCGCCCCGAAACGCCACATAGGCTTTGTTTACAAATAAACAAACCTTGTCCGTGCCGGCCACCCAAATCATCACGGGTGTGCTATCGGCCATGTTGCGGAACCAAGCCTCGTTTTCGGCAATGATGCGTTCTGCCTGCCGGTGGCCGGTTATATCTTCTATGGCTAACAAAACCAGCTCCTCACCGTGAATGCGTTGAATGAGGCGGCGGGCATTTAACAGCAAAATCTTTTCGCCTGCGCCGGCAAAAAAATGTTGTATCTCGTAGCCCTGGAAATGGGCGTTTTGAGGGATGATGTCTTCCAGCAACTGCCGCAATTTGGGAATGTCCCACTGCCGGTTGCCCAAGTCATAAAGCAGGCGGCCTTCCACTTGTTCTTCCTGCAAGGAAAAGGTTTTGTAAAACGAGCGGTTGGCGGTTTTAATCCGCAGATGCTTGTCTAATATCACAAGGCTTTCGCGAACGGTGCTGTAAACAGCCTCGCCGTATTCCTGCGCTTCCGCCAGTTGATCGTTGCGGATTTGCAGTTCTTGGTTCACGGAAATCAATTCCTCATTGGCACTTTCTATTTCCTCCTTCGAGGTTTCCAATTCCTCGTTTATGCTTTGCAGTTCTTCATTGTTGGACAAAACTTCTTCGTTGGCCGATTGCAGTTCCTCGTTCACTGTTTCCTGGGCTTTTACAACGGAGCGCATGTCTTCGCGCAGCGATGTTAATTCAGCTTCCAATTGCATTACCCGCGTGTCGGGAGTGTTAAGAGTAAGGTCTTCATTTTGGTACCTCGCCGCTTCAAACACCACCAGGTAGTAGTCTTCATCGCCGTCGCCTTTAATGGGCAACACTTCTACTGCAATGCGTTGTGGTTTGTCATCTACGGTAATCTCCAAGCTGTGTTTTTTAGCGGGGTTGCCGCTCTTTTTTACTTTGTGTACAAGGTTGCGAAGCTCAAAGCCAAGACCGGTACGGGCCATTCTTAACAAGTTCAGGCTAGCCCTGCCGGGCGAAGGCTCCAGGTACAAACCCGTGGACCCCCGAAACTGCAAAATATCCAGATCACCATTTACCAGTACACTGGCCGGTGTAAATCGTTTCAGCAGCACGCCGTCAACCGCTTTTTCCAAATCTCCTTCAACGGCGTGTTTTTTTTGGGATGCCCACCGCCTCACCGCCGTTGCCGGCTTTTCGTCTTCGGAAAGATGATGGTTCATCTCAAACATGGCTTTAGACGCCGTGTCTTTTTTCTTTGCGTAAACTTTGAAGTTCTTTTCTACCTGCCCAAATAAATAAGAAGACGTTCCCACGGTTTCCGACTTTCCTAAAATGAGGTAGCCGGTATTGACCAGTGAATAATGAAATGTAGCGATGATTTTTCGTTGCAGGCCAGTGTCTAAGTAAATCAAAAGATTGCAACAGCTCACCAAATCCAGCCGCGAAAATGGCGGGTCTTTCGCCAGGTTATGCGTGGCAAAAATGCACAGGTCGCGGAGGGGTTTTACAATGCGGTAGTGGCCGTCGGTTTTAATAAAAAATCGCTGAAGGCGCCGGGGCGGAATACCGGCCACTTCGTCCTTGGAGTAAATGCCAAGGCGTGCTTTGGTCACGGCGGTTTCGCTTAAGTCGGTAGCAAAAATTTGCACCGGAATGGCCATTGCTTTTTCTTCCAAGGTTTCCGTTATTAACATGGCCAATGAGTAAGGCTCCTGCCCGGTGGAACAAGCCGGCACCCAAACGCGGACAGGATCGTTAGCGCCTTTGGTTTTTAGCAGTTTAGGCAGAATCTCTTTTTTCAGGTATTCGCCAGCTGCGGTATCCCGAAAAAAAGTGGTGACATTAATAAGTAGATCCTGATACAAGGCGCTAATCTCCTGTGTATGCCGGCGAATGTATTGAGTGTATTCGTCTAAGGTTTCCAACCGGAAAAGCATCATGCGCCGGAAGATGCGCCGGCGTATAGTATTGACCTTGTATTGGCTGAAATCCACGCCGGTGGAGCGGTTCAGGAGATGCAGAATACCGTTGAATGCCTCGTCTCCCGGCGAAGCGCCGCCATCCAGTTCATTGAAGGCATGACGATAGACGTCGTTTTGCGCACCCAGCCGGCTCAATTCCGCCGCTATTTCGGCCGGCGGCAATACAAAATCAGCAACGCCTTCGGCGATGGCGTTACGCGGCATGCTTTGAAACCTGGCCGAACCGTCCTGCACGAAGGTGACGCCCCCGGCCATCTTAATGGCTTTTAAGCCGAGGGCGCCGTCGCTGTCGCTACCCGAAAGAAGTACCCCTATGGCGATGTGCTTGTGGCTTTCGGACACAGCGGAAAAAAAACGATTGATCATTAAAATTGATGGCCCCTCATCGCCATCAGGTGCAAAGTAACCGTCAGTTAATGTCAGCGGGGTTTTATATGGCATTACGTAAACGTGATCCGGCTGCAACGGAACATTGTCGGCGGCCAAAGCCACGGCCATGTTTGTTTTAGCGGCCAGCAAATCCGGCAGCGGCGCTGCCTCGCCATCGGGTTGTTGCACATAAACATAGGCCATGCCGGTATTCTTTGGAAGGGCTTGCAGGAGCATAGCCATTGCATCATAACCGCCGGCGGCAGCGCCAATCACCACTACCGGAAAAGAAGTCTTTTGCTCATGATTAGCTTGTGCCATTAAGAAGGAGAAAGAGTAGGTAAATGGTTGTAAAAAACAGAATCGCGGAACCCTTGCAAATATCCGTCCTCTGTTGTTCACTCAATTCACATTGCCTTATTTTTCCTTGGAGATGAACAGTAAATTTGGCTGTGGAAAAATTAACTACCTTGTTTAGGTTGTTGGGTACTTTTTAAGCTGCATTTTTAAACGATCAGCTTTTCGTCGCTTCATCCCGCCCTTTTTTTAAAGCATCATGAACCCTGCCAACGGAGGCCCGGAATTTTCGTTAACCACAACAAAAGATACGAGTGCAAAAAGCAAAGAACGAAAACGTGACAGCGAGTGCTGTGGATGCCGATGCCAAATGGGTAATCCTGTTCATGAATGGAGTACTGTACACGACCACCGGTAACTGGCGGTGGCCATTGCAAAGCAGCGCTGTTTTTTGCAGCGATGTGATGGCCGGCTGGCCCGACGGCTTTACCGGCACCAAATCTATTCTTCACCCCGATGACAAAGATGCCGTAGCGGCAGCACTGGAAAAATTATTAGGTTCAGGACCAACCGATTTTTGTTTCCGCATTATTACCACCTATGGTGAGATAAAATGGATAGAAGGAGCAGGCATTCATTTGGCCGAACCGGAAACGCCGTCCGTCTTTCAACCCGAAACAGCATTGTTGGCGCAAACCCAAAGGACGCAGGCCTTGCCGCAGATGATAGCAGACCTGTCCTTGCAAAAGGCCGTGTTTGGCTATGCCGAACGCCTGAACCATCAGGGCGTGTGGCAGATTAACCGGAACACGGGTAAGACCTGGTTTTCCGATGGAATGTTCCGTCTGCTCGGCCTCCCGCCGCAAAGCATTAACGTACACTCAAATACCCTTTACGCTTTTGTTCATTCCGAAGACCACCAGACTGTGGTAAAAACGGTGGAAGAAGCCTTGGAAAAATCAGTGCCTTTACACCTGTGGTTTCGGCTGGTGCAGGCCGATGGTGTGGAGAAGTGGGTGGAGCAAACCATGACTTGGGATTTTACCGAGGGTGGCGAAAGCCTTGTTTACGGGCTCTTGCAGGATGTTTCGGCCAAATTGGAAGAAGAGCGAAAACGCGAGGCATACGAAACAGCTTTGTCGCTGCAGAATGGCCTCCTGCATTTTGCTGAAAACGCCACGGGTATTGGCTATTGGCAAATCAATGTTCTTACCCGCAAGGTCATCTATTCCGATAATTACTACCGCCTTTTTGGGCTTAAACCCAACATGCACCCGGCCGGCGGGGGCATCTTTTCTAATTTCATTCACCCCGATGACCGCGAACTGTACGATGAAGTACAACGTAAAATAAGGAAGGAACACACCGTGCCGGAAATTGACTACCGCATTTTGCGGCCCGATGGAAAGCTCCGCTACCTCCGGCAAAAAGGTAAAGCGCTTATTTCCGGCAACGAGATTTTAATGGCGGGCACGATACAAGACATCACCGTGCAAAAGACCTTGGAGAAAAAACTAAGCAGCCTGCAGCAAAACCTGGAAGTAAAAACCGTAACCGTTCATCAAGCCGAGGAGATGGCCGGCACCGGAAGCTGGCTTTGGAACCTGAAAACCGGCGAAACGGACTGGAGCCAAAATTTTTACGAAGTGCTGGGCCAAAAGCAGAGCGCCGTTACCATCACCCAAAAGTTGCTGCTGCGCAGCATCCACGCCGACGACCAGAAACTGTTTGCCGATGGGATGGAAATAACGCTGAAGGAAAAACAGCCCGCCAACTTTTCGTTCCGCATCATTCGGCTTGGCGAGGTGCGGCACCTGAAGGCGGCTTTCCGGTTGTTCAGCTATCGCGAAGACGAAATTTTTATTGCTACCGTGCAAGATGTTACAGCCGAGGAAGAAGCCTTGCAATCGCTTACCGGCCGCATGCGCCTTGTGGAGCAATTGGCCGATACCATCCCCGATCAGGTAATGATAACCGACGCCGACAACAACATCCTGCTCTGGAACAAAAAGGCCGAGGAGGTGTACAAATGGAAACGGGAAAAAGCCATAGGGCAAAACTTTTTTGATGTGCTGTCGCCGTTGAAACAGGAGTTGCTCATGAACCGTTTGGCCAATGTAATGGGCGGTGAAGAAATAAGGGTTTACGACGAACCCGGCCGTTTTTTGCTGCGCGGATATTTCGACACAATGCACATTCCATTGCGGACCGCCGGCAGTGGGGTAAGCGGCATCCTTCACCTTATACGCGACGTAACCCCGCAACACAACCTGCACGAGCAGCTTAGCAGCCGCCTGCAGTTCATTGAGCGACTTTTGGAAGTGTCGCTTGACCGCATTGTGGCGCTTGACCGCAACATGAATTACTTGTACTGGAACAGAAAAGCGGAGGAAGACTTCGGGTTGAAAAAAGAAGACGTCATTGGCAAAAACATTCTTGAAATTTTTCCCGGCCGCCGCCAGCAGCTTTTGTATGCCGACTTCCGGAAAGCCTTGTACGGCGAAACCGTTTTTCATCCCGCCACCGAAGAAGCCAAAGAAGAATCTTATTTAGTTCCGGTGAAGGATGACAAAGAAGAGGTAACAGCGGTATTGTGGGTGCAGCACGACCGAAGCAACGACCTCCTGCTAAAAAAACAATCGCAAAAAGCACTTGATATCATCAACTCTCTTAACGAAAATTACCTTGAGCTTGACAACGAGTACCGGATTGTTTTTGTAAACCGCCAAACGTTAAAATACTTCGGCAAGGCGGAAGGCGATGTTCTTGAAAAGCGGCTTTGGGACTTGTACCCGCAGATGGTGGACACGTCGCTGCACATTGCCCTAATGCACGCAATGGAGGAAAGAACAACGGTGCGCAACGAATTTATGTCGCCGGTGCACGACGTTCACTTGTTGGTTTCCATCGCCCCTACGGTTGACGGCATTGCCGTGGCTTTTTCCGACATCCAGTTTATTAAAGAGGCCGAGAAGAAACTGGCCGAAGAGCACCGCCGCCTGAACGAAGCACAGGCCATCGGCCATGTGGGTTCATTTGAGTGGACGGTAGGCACCGATGTCTCGCAATGGAGCGATGAACTTTACCGCATTAACGGATTGGCTCCGCAAAGCGAAGTAATTACGCTGGCAAAGGTTCACGGCTTTATTTATACCGACGACCGGGCGGGATTTGAAAAGGAAAAAGCCGCGTCGCTGGCCACCGCCGGCCGCTATTCGTATATCCATCGCATCGTTCGGAAGGAAACCGATGTGCGGTGGTTAAAACATCAATGGGAAAGCGTGGCGGACGAAAACGGCAAGGTGGTAAAAGTAAGAGGCGTGGTGCAGGACATCACCGAACAGAGAAAGGCCGAAGAAGAATTGCTGCAATTAAAAGACGAGTTGGCCCAACGCGTTACCAATAAATACCAGACGATCATCAACTCCCTCGACCAGGGCTTCTGCATTATAGAGGCCATCTTCCGCGAAAACCGCTGCGTTGATTGGCGCTATCTGGATGCCAACCCGGTATTTAAAAAACAAAGCGGCTTTGAAGATGCCGTTGGCAAAACCATCAACGGCCTGTTGCCTGGCGTAGAGACGTTTTGGAAAGAGGTGTACGGCAAAGTGGCCTTGACGGGCGAATCCATTCGCGTGGAAGACCACGTAAAGACCTTGGATAAATGGTTCGACGTGTATGCCTTTCGGATTGATGAACCCGAAGATCGCCACGTAGCCGTTTTGTTCAACGACGTTACCAGTCGTAAAAAAGCGGCGCAGCGCCAAGCCTACTTGCTTAAATTAAGCGATGCGCTACGGCCGCTGGCCGATCCTGTTGACATTCAACAAACCGTCACCCAAACGGCGATGGATCACTTTGCGGCAGACCGGTGTTATTACAATGAAATAGAAAACGGCAATGCCATCATCCGGCGCGATGCCTTCCGTGGAGATTTGCCTTCGATTGCCGGCGTGTACCCGCTCGACAACTTTGCCATTTATAAAGCGTTGATAGAAGCCGGCCAACCCGTTTGTCGTTCCTGACGTGCGTTCAACGGATCTGATTGACGAAGAATTGCGGCAGCTTTGTATTCAGTTGCAGGTAATTTCATTTGCCAACGTGCCGGTGATTAAAAACGGCAGGCCGGTGGGCATACTTTGCCTCGTTCAAAACACGCCCAGGGAATGGACGGAATTGGAAGTGGAACTGGCCGCGGAAACCGCCGAACGCACCTGGGCGGCGGTGGAAAGGGCCAATGCCGAAGATGCCCTTCACCACTCTGAAGAAAGGTACCGCGGCTATCTTGAGCGGGAAGTGAAAAGCCGTACTGCTTTTGCGCAAACCATCGTGGACGCATCCATTGATCAAATAACCATTTTCGACAAAGACGAACGTTTTTTAGTTTGGAACAAAAAAGCCGAAGAAGTGGGTGGCTTAAAAAAAGAAGACGTCATTGGCAAAACCATCACCGAGGTGCTTCCGGACATTGTGAACGAACCTGAATTTTTAGTCGCGCAACAAAAAGCCCTTGCCGGCGAGTACGTTTATATACCGGCCAAACGCGGGCTCTATTCCAAGGCTTACCAGCAATGGTTTTACGTGCCGTTGAAAGACGACAGAGGCGAAACCTATGCGGTGCTCAACATCATTCACGACATTACCGACAAAGTGGAAGCCGAGGAACTACTAATGCAAAAGAACCAGGAATTGGAAGCGAAGAACGAAGAGATTACCAATTTCGCTTTTATTGCTTCGCACGATTTGAAAGAGCCCATCCGAAAGATTCACACCTTCAGCAATTGGCTGATAGAACGCGAAGCCGATACCTTAAGCATCAAAGGAAAAGAATACGCCGTCAAAATTTTTACGGCTGTAGAGCGGCTTGACAGACTGATTGAAGACATTACTACCTTAACAAAACTGCAAGCCATTAAGGCATCGCCGGTTCTTGTAAATCTGAACGGTGTTCTCGCCGAGGCCAAAGCCGAACTTCAAACTAAAATGGAAGAAACCGGCGCCATTATCGAAAGCAAGAAATTGCCGGAGATAAACGGAGACCGTAAGCAACTGGTGCATCTTTTCCGCAACTTGATTGACAACGCCGTTAAGTTTCAGCAACCCGATGTGATGCCGGTGATAGAAATAACTTCGGAACATGTCAGTAACCCGGATGGCCTGCTTCCCGGTGGTTATCTCAAGCTAAGCTTTGCTGATAACGGCATTGGTTTCGACATGCAGTATGCCGAAAAAATTTTCCAGGTATTTCAGCGGTTGTACAGCCAATCACAGTACCCCGGTTCGGGCATTGGCCTCGCCATTTGCAAAAAAATCATGGAGAACCACGGCGGAAACATTTCCGCACAAAGCGCATCGGGCAAAGGGTCAGTGTTTACCTGCTGGTTTCCTTGTTAAGCATCAGCACAACCGGCCGCAAGGCTGGCAAGTGGTTTGAAAGAATGTTACAGGCAACAAACTTTGCAGAAGTATGAAAGCAATAATTTTCGCGATCTATTTGATGGTATGTTTGGCAAGCTGCAGCAATAACGGCAACGCAGGCCACACGTCCGACACGTCCGTTAACGGCAGTACCGATACGTCAAAGAGCGGCATAAACGGCAACGGCAGCGGCATGACAGGCCCCACTACAGGTACAATGCAAAGCGGCGATACAACCATGAAGCAACGAATAAACGACACATTTCATAAGAATTCCGTACGATAACCCAAAAAAGCGTGAGGGCCTGCAACGAAGTGATTGCTTGCTAAACGCATCCCCGGTGCACGGCTCTCACAACCAATTTCAGATTTAAGCCTTGCCTTTTGCGGCAAGGCTTTTTTATTTGTTGTAACAAAGGCTCGGTTCCAACAGTGCCCGTTTGCCATTCCATCAAAATTTCTTGTAGAAAAGAAGAAGCAAAGAATTACAGACGGATGCGAAAAATGAACTCCGTAATTCTGGCCGCAAACTTGACCCTGTGCACTGAATTAAATCACTCTTAAAAAAACCAACGTATGCGCAGACTAATTTTTCTAAGCAGCTTCGCCCTGTGGCTTTTGAGCTGCAACAGCAGCAACAACAACGGTGCGGACAAAGGAGCGGGCACCGGCACACCAACCAATGCATCCACCGGCAACGATACCGGGACCCTTAACGGCGGTGGCGCTAACGGCGGGCCGTTTACAAACGGTGTAGGCTCTAACGGAAATACGGGTGGCAGCACCCAAAGTGGCGGTGCGCCAACCGGCCGCAGCGATTCGGCTAACACCAACGGTAAGCCAATGAACAACGGTAATCAAGGAAACAGCGGAACGGGCAGCGGAATGAACAATGGCGGCAGCGGCACGCAAACCAAACGAAGCGGTTCAAGTCAGTAGCGCTACGGCAAAATGGTTGTTTTTGGCTGCATAACTTTTCTTCATAAACAGCTCGTACAAAGCGCTTCCTTTTTATGTGGCGGTGTGGCAACATAGTTGAAAGCAAAAGGGAAAACAATTTGTAATAATTAAATTTTTATCATGAAACGCATTTTCTTTTTCGGCGCAATGGCTTTAGTGCTGGCAGCTTGCAATGCCAATCAAAGCGGTACGGGCGGTAACCCTTCACAAGATTCGGTGGTGCCGGTAACCGAAGGCAAAGGTTTTACAAATGATGCCGGTAGCGGCGGCACCAAAGGCGGCAGCACCGACCCGATGAATGGCGGAGGCCCGCAAACGTTAAACAATAAAGACACGAGTGGTGCGAACATGACTGTGGCCCCCAATACCGACACGGCCGCCAACAAGCGGACACCGGCCATGCAGAAGGCGGGAGAGGGGAGAAAGCAGTGAGATAGAGGATATTGAGATATTGGGATATTCGTAGCTGGTAGCGATGAATGAGATGATTGGATGTTCTTTGCGCAGCTTATAAAAAACTACCAACAAAAACGTGCAAGCAATACGAAGCGTTCATTTCTACTAATATCCAAATATCCCAATATCCCAATCACTGTTCTTCATGGATTCAATTACACACATTGTTCTTGGCGCTTGCATCGGCGAAGCCATTGCTGGCAAGGCATTGGGCAAGCGGGCTTTGTTCTACGGTGCGTTGGCGCAAAGCTTACCTGATATTGATTTTATAGTGGGTTTTTTTTTGCACGGGGCCGATAATGTAGTGGCGCATCGAGGTATCACTCATTCTATTTTATTTGGCGCGGCTGCGGTTTTGCTTTTAGCATGGCTGGTAAAAGATGTCATTCACAAAACGGCTTTGCCCTACCGGACCGTGTTTTTGCTGTTCGCGGTAAACATTTTTGCGCATCTTTTTATTGACAGCTTCAATGCTTACGGTGTGATGTTGCTCTATCCATTCAGCCATTATCGGCTAACGGCCAACGTGCTTTATGTCGCCGATCCCTTGTTCTCCGTCGCGCCTTTTGTTTCCTTTTTAGCCTTGCTGTTTTTACACAAGTCGCACAAGCGAAGGTTGCTGTGGATACGCACCGGCATTGCGGTTTCGGCGCTGTACTTGTGCATTGCCATCATTAATAAACTTATTGTTGATGCTTCCGTAAAGAAGAACCTTTTGGAGCAGAACAAATCAACAGAATTTTTTACCACACCATCGCCGTTTAATTCTTTGTTGTGGTTTGTGGCGGCGAAAGAAAAGACCGGTTATTATACGGCTTATCGTTCTGTGTTTGACGAAGGCGGAATGGCGTTTACGTTCTTTCCAAAAAATGAAAATCTAAGCGATAACGTTTCTAACCAAAACGACCTTCAGGAGTTAAAAGAATTCGCGCAAGGGTATTATACGTTTGAGCGATGGCACGATACCACCGTGATGAATGTATTGCGGTTTGGGCAAGTGGTAGGCTGGTACAATCCCAAAGAGCATTTTGCTTTTCATTATTATCTCAATCTGCCGAGGGAAAATGATTTGGTAGTGCAGCGCGGACGGTTTGAACACTGGAACGAACGATCCACCGCAGCTTTTTTTAGACGAATGTTTGGGCACTCGCTTACAGATTCATTGAAATGAATGATGCCGTGCCGCGGCATTGTTTTAGTGCATTTGCGAATCTAAAAAATAAATCATGAGTATCAGCTTGCAGCAGGCAGAAGCGGTTATTAAAGCCGCAAAAGAAAAAGCAACAGATATAAAAGTGCCGATGAACATCGCGGTGGTTGATCGCGGCGGCAACCTGGTGGCATTCATTCGCATGGACGGCGCCTGGCTCGGGTCAAAAGATATTGCCATTAAGAAAGCGCAAACCGCCAACTACTTCGACATGAACAGCGAGGAGATTGGAAAATTATCTCAACCCGGCGAACCGCTTTACGGTATTGAGATTTCAAACGGTGGCCTTATTTCTTTTGGTGGCGGTGTGTTGTTGAAAGACGGTGCTAAGGCCATCATCGGCGCCGTAGGCGTAAGCGGCGGATTAGTGCCGCAAGACATAAAGGTGGCTGAAGCCGGCGTCAAGGCTTTGCATCTTTCATAGACTTAATAGAACAAGCCGTTGGTCTTTTGCAACGACTGCAAAAGACCAACGGCTTTTATAACAACAGGCTTTTAATTGGTAAACAATGCGGCTACTTCTTCCACCGTTTTGCTTTGCGGATAAAAAGAAACGGCCCGCCTGATGACACTTTCCACTACTGCATCGGGGCAAGAGGCGCCACTGGTGATTAAAATGGAAACAGATTCTTTGGACGGCAAGTAATTATTCGTAACCAGTTCTTGTCCAGTATGAAAATTATAATGCAGAATGGTTTGCGGTGATAGCAATTTTTCTTCGCTGCTGATATAATACGTGGGTAACTTTTCTTCGCACAACTCCACGAGGTGCGATGTATTGGAAGAGTTATAACCGCCAACGACAATGGCTAAATCGGCTTCAGTATTCAGCATTCCAGTAACCGCTGTTTGGTTGTCGTTAGTCGCATAACAAAGCGTGTCGCGGGTATCGGCGAAACGGTCTTTTACAGCCGCATCATCCAAGCCGTATTTCTTTATCATTGTATCCCGCAGGTAATCGGCAATAGCTTGCGTATCCGATGCCAGCATGGTGGTTTGATTTACAACACCAATGCGTTCCAAATCTTTCTCAACGTTGAAGCCATCAGAATATTGGCGGTTGAATTCTTCGTAAAATTGGTTTGATGGTTTCTCGCCCAAAATGTATTTCGACAGTTCAATCGTTTGGGTCATGTCCTTCACTACCACCGATGGCGCACCGGCAGCGGCGTGCGAAAACGTAGCTCTTGTTTCTTCGTGCGAAGGCTTGCCGTGAATGATAATGGTATACCCTTTTTGCGCAATGACATCGCTGCGGTTCCAAACCTTTTCTACAAATGGGCAAGTAGTATTGTACTTCTCTACTTGTATGCCGATGTCTTTTAATTTCTGTTCAATGGGCAAAGTGGTTCCAAAGGCGGGAATCAATACGGCATCGTCGGCGGATAAATTTTCGAAGGGAATAAGTTGACGGCCCTTGGTGTCCTGCAAAAACTCGATGCCGCTTCTTTTCAAGTCTTCATTCACCTGCGGGTTGTGAATCATTTCGCTTAATAGAAAGATGCGTTTGCCGGGGTTTTCTTCCACGGTGCGAAAGGCAATGTCAATGGCGTTCTCCACACCGTAGCAAAAACCAAAGTGGCGGGCCAAGTAAATATTAAGCGGGCCAAAGTCGAGCAAAGTGGGAGAGAAGTCCTTCTTCATGCGGTCTTCTTCCTTGCGCTTTTTCTTGATAGCGCTAATGAGCGGACTGCGGTAAACTATGGGAACATCGAAGCTTTTCATGCGGGAACAAAACTACAAGAATACCGTTCAAGAGTTTAAAAGTTCACGTGTTCAAACGTTAGCGTGCTCTGAAACTTTTGAACGCTTGAACAATCGAATAGTTGAACTTTCGTGCCCTACCTTCACCGCTCTATGCCCAACTGGATTCAGCACACCAATATTTACGAAGTCAATCTGCGCCAATACACTCCCGAAGGCACCATCGCCGCCTTTATGGAACATCTTCCGCGGCTAAAAGACATGGGCGTGGAAACGCTTTGGTTTATGCCCATCACACCCATTTCGCAAAAGAACCGCAAAGGCTCAATGGGCAGTTATTATGCTTGCAGCGATTATACCTCGGTGGCGCTTGAATTTGGCCTGCTGGAAGATTTTAAAACGCTTGTTTATCAGGCGCACGGCATGGGTATGAAAGTGATTCTTGATTGGGTGGCCAACCACACCGGCTGGGATCATTGGTGGACGCTGGAGCATCCCGATTGGTATGAAAAAGATGAACACACCGGCGACTTTAAAAAAGCCTCCGGCATGGACGATATCATTGAGCTGGATTTTAAAAACCCGCACCTGCGCAAGGCCATGATTGAAGCCATGCAATTTTGGGTGAAGGAAACCGACATTGACGGTTTTCGCTGCGACCTTGCCTTTTGGGTGGAACTGGATTTTTGGACCGAAGCAAAGCCGGAACTGGAAAAGCTAAAGCCTTTGTTTTGGCTGGGCGAATTAGACCCGCTTGACAATCCTGATTACATGCAGGTGTTTGATGCGGGGTATACCTGGAAATGGATGCACACAGCTGAACGGTTTTACAAAGGCCAGACGTCTTTTGAAGAAGTGCTGGACGTGCTACACCAATATCAAAACATAGACGGAATGAAAGCGTGGTTCACGGCCAACCATGATGAAAATACATGGAACGGAACCGAGTATGAAAAGTATGGTGAGTTGGCAAAGACATTGGCTGTATTCAGTTGCACCTGGCCGGGTGTTCCGTTAATTTATAGCGGGCAGGAATTGCCAAATTACAAACGGCTTCAATTTTTTGAGAAGGATGTAATTGACTGGAAGCCGCAATGTGAACTACATACTTTCTATCAGAAGTTATTTGGCCTGAAAAAAACGGCCGCCGCTTTATCAAGCGACGCATCGGTAGAAATTTTGCAAAGCGATGCCGAGCAAAGGCTGCTTGTTTTTCGGCGAAGCAAAGACGGCAAGGAAGTAATTGTCGCCCTTAATTTTTCGGGTGAAGAGCGCCGGCCTTTGTTGCCTGAAGCAGCAGGCGGTGTAAACATTTTTTCATCTGGTAGTCTGGCTTCTGAATCGTTACAAGTAATTATACTTCCGCCCTGGGGCTTTTATCTTTATACAAAATAGCCTTGCTTATTTAACGGTTTCATCATTCTTCTTTTCATGCGATTAAAAACAGTTTTGTCTTTGCTTGCTCTCGCTTTGCTGGTGATGGCTTGCTTTTTACCTTGGCTCCGGTTTGAAACAAAAGGCATCGTGTTTCGGGGCGTAGATGAAATGAAGATGATGGTAGGTATAACGGTTACAAAAGAAATCAACTGGGGCCGGCCTGCTTATTTTCATTTGTTTTGGGCCGCCATTTTCTTGTTTTTTTTATTTATTAAAGCAGAATGGACCCAATGGATATTATTGGTTGCCGCCGCTTTCAACATCGCGTGGACCGTTCGTAATTTTTTCCTGCTTCCGGCTTGCGGCGGCGGTGATTGTCCTGTAAAAGAAGCCGGGCTTTATCTTTTATTATTCGCTGCAATCGGGCTTTTTGCGTCCGCTACATTGGACGGCAACGCCTCGTCACAAAAAACAAAAAATTGAGTCTTCTTTAAAAAATCTTTTAGGTGAAGCGTATTTTCACGGTATTCACCGAAGGATAACTTTTGGTTGCCGAAAAAGCCGGCAGAGTTTTTGTTAACAGCCAGCTTTCTTTTAATGTTGTACCTGCAATCCGGCCCTATGCTGCTTTGCTTCCGCAACAAAGCCACCAATATCCAGATGAACCGCCTCAATCGTGAACTCACCTGCGCTCTAACGTTGTGCATTTTGCACGTGAACATCCAACCGCAACCTGCTACATCAACTATTACCCAACAAAGGGATACTAACCTTATGTCAATTGCACAGTTGAAAGCCGTGTAAGGCCATTTACTGTCCGGTTGTGTATTGCACCTGCATTTAAACAACGCCACCTATTATGAAAAAATTATTCTTGTCCGTCCTCTTTCTACCCTTGTTTTCTTTCCTGCCTTTTACCAATGGCGAAGACATTTTCTTCGGCGATTCCATTACGTTCGGTAACGAATTGGGAGTACAACAATATACGGCCCGTTGGTCCACACAATATTGCCAGGCCGTTCCCACCGATGAACTGAACGATGCCTACAGTGGCGCGGCCATGACACCGGGGCTGAACACGGGACGTCCGGTATTTGATGTAAGCCAAGTGCCTGTTTACCAAAATAGTGACCGCCACATTTTTGTTAGTTATTGGGTGAATGATTATTTGTACGGAGGCACAACTGCGGCTTTTGCCACAGCCACCACAAACGCCGTTAATGGAATCATTGCCAAAGGCTGGCCGGCGGCTAAAATCGTTCTTTGCTTTAATTATCTTCCAGAGTCACCCGGCACTTGGATTAACATGACCGATGCAAAAGCCCGGCAGTGGCTGGCGGCCCTGCGCAGCGTACGGCAAGCAAAAGGCACTTCCTTTCTCGACTTTTATACACCTATCTATAACCGCTCGGACAAAGGCAGCTATTCCGATGACGGTATTCATCCCACGGCAGCCTGGAACGGCATTATGAAGCAGTATGCCCTGACGAATATCGAGGCGCCTTCGTCTGCGTTGCCCGTGACATTTGCTAGTTTATCCGGGCAGCATCAGGGCTTGTCGAATATCTTGAAATGGACTGTAGCACAAGAGCAAAATGTATCTCACTACGAAGTGACCCGTAGCGAGGACGGTATGAGTTGGACAAGAGCCGGCGAAGTAGAAAGCCTTGGCAACACGGCCCTTCAACGTTCCTATGGTTTTACAGATAACGGAGCCGGTGTGGGTAAGCAACTCTATCGGTTAAAAGTGGTGGATGCTGATGGCTCGGTCAAGTTCAGCAACGTCATTATCCTTAACGGTGGTAAGGCGGCAACCCTGTCGCTCGGCGGTTTGTTTCCCAATCCGGCCGTTTCAAAGTTAAACGTAGTAGTGAGTGCGCCGGAAAAAGAGAGGGTAAGGCTATCACTTATTGACGCGTTAGGCCGTACCATTCAAAGCCGGCAGGAAACGGTTGAAGCGGGCGCCAATACTATTGACTTGAATTTATCATTGGTGAAGGCCGGAGTTTACTTTGTCAAAATCGTTTCCGAAAAAAACAGCGCAACCGCTATTGAGCGTTTTGTGAAGGATTAAGCCCGCGAAATTTTTTTTCACAACCCTGCATCTTTCCGGTGCGGGGGTTTTGTTTTAGAAAAGTTACTGCTTTGATTTTATTTTGGGTTAGCAAGAATTTGCTTCCTTGCTCGGATTTTTCGCTCTATATTTATTCCCTGCTTTCAACCTACGAAATCCTATCCTCTTCGAAAAGTCTCCCTTTCAGATCCGTCTAAAACCGCTGCTAACCAACTATCCAAAATTTTTGTTGTCAGCAACCTTGTATTACAAAAACACTCGTATGAGAAAATTTTACGTTCTCCTTTCCGTCCTGTTTGTATGCCTTAAAGGCTATTCTCAAACAACCCTCGTGAATTCTACTTTTGAAACCGGCGATGCCACGGCGTGGTCTTTCGCCAACAGCAATCCGAATGCGTGGGTTGCCGGCAACGCCGTTGCCGCAAGCGGGACTCGTTCAGTTTATATTTCAAATAACAACGGCGGCAGCAACAACTATGTTACCGGAGTTTCCACGGTTTCTCATGTTTATACGCCTGTAACTTTTCCGTCGGGCCAAGGCGCTATTCTTTTAAGTTTTGACGTTAAGGGCATCGGCGAACACAGCTCGGCTATTTATGATTACGTGCGGGTTTCATTAACGGCATCGGCGCCGGTTGCGGGAACAATGCCTTCTGTAACAGAGCAACTCCCTATTTTTTTAAGTGCTTACACGTCGTTTAACAGGGTTTGGGTAGCCATTCCTTCCACGTTTGCCGGCACCACCAAAAACCTTGTGTTTACTTTTCGGGCCGAAAACGCCGGAGGCTCTACAGCCTTTGCACTCGACAATATCAAAGTAACCTCTGCGGCTGTAGTGGCTTTATCGGGAACCAAAAATATTAAAGCAATAGGTGGAAATTACTCCTCTTTTAGTGAGGCCATTGCCACTTTGAATGCAAATGGTGCCAACGGTGCGGTAACGTTTAACGTGGATGCCGGAACAACGTTCAACGAAACTCCAACTGCCATTACTCCTGTCAGCGGTACTCCGGCTAATATAGTTTTTCAGAAATCGGGCACAGGCGCAAATCCGAAAATTATTGCAACCGGTAGTGGCAACAACCGGACGGTTTCTTCAGGAACTATCACCACCAACACCGATGCCGTCATTGCCCTTGCCGGCGCCGACCGAATTGTTTTTGACGGCATTGACTTTGCTTCGGCAGATTACCAAAGCGGCGAAAGTGCCATTGAATACGGCGTGTACATTTATAACACCTCGGCTGTCAACGGTGCCCAAAATAACATCATCCAAAACGCAGCCATTACATTAAACCGAACGAACTTAGAAACAAGAGCGATATTGCAAGATGTGGCCGTAACGCCAACGTCGCCCACAGGTGCCAATTCGAATAATAAGTATTATAATCTCGCTATCGCCAATACATTCGCCGGCATTGAACTCCAGGGCAACAGCACTTATCCTGATCTTGCCACCGAAGTAGGCACAACTTCATGCACTATATCCAATACCATCGGCGCGGCCGGAACGCCCAATGACATTGGAAATGGCGCAGCCCAAACCTGGGGCGTCAGGGCTGTAAACCAAAGCGGTGTAAAAATCTTCAACAACAAAATTTCTAACGTCACTACTACGGGTTCCGGTGCAGCATCGCCGGTTGACGGCATTCTTATTACGGGCTTTTTGGGCGTTAACGAAGTTTACAACAACCAAATCACCGGAATCACCGCCGCCAACGGCACAAGCAGTTCTTCGGCCAGCGGTATAAACCTTGCGCACGCCACATTGGGTACGCACAGCATACGGGTGTACAACAATTTTATTTCTGGCATCACACACGGCTATACCGGCGCAGTTACCGCCAACCGTTATATAAAAGGGATTTTTATTTCGGGTACAGGTGGTGCTACCACACAGACGTATGCCATTGATTTTAACTCGGTACGCATTGACGGCTCTGCTTCGCCCAATACGTCAAGCGCCACTTTAGAAGTTTCCACCACAAGCGGGCCAGTTTATTTCATTCGTAACAATATTCTTTCAAACTTCACCAACGCTCAAAGCGGAGCGGCAAGGCACTATGGCATCGTAAGTACATCATACCAGCGTACAGGAAACACAGGATCAATAACCAGCTATAACGACTTGTATATAGGTACCGGTACAGGTGGTTTTGTAGCCGGCGGCGGAGTCGGGAATACGCCTACGACGTATTCAGTTGATATTCCTTCTTTTCAAGCAGCTTTTACGGATAATAACGTAACGGCGAACAACCTATCGCTGAATCCTGCATTTGTGAGTGTAACCGATTTACACAGTAACGCAACGGGTTTGAACGGCACGGCCGATCCGGCTTATGCCACGGCTTCGCCTTGGATATTGAAAGACATAGACTGCGAAACAAGGAGTGCAACGGCTGCTGATATCGGCGCGGACGAATTTACGCTGTCAACAACCACGTGTGCCGTACCGTCTAACCCGACGACACTATCTTTTACCAATATAACGGCCAGTAATGCCAGCGGCACCTTTATCGTGCCAGCCATTGCGCCAACGGGCTACGTAGTTGTACGAAGTGAGGGAGTCTTGAGCGCAAGCCCTGTCAACGGCACCTCGTATGCCGTCAATAATACTATTGGCAACGGAACGGTTATCTCTGTAGGCGCAGCCGCCAACTTTAGCGTGGCCGGGGTAAATGCCAACACATCCTATACCATCACGGTTTTTTCGTTCAACAACATCAACTGCACCAACGGTCCGGTTTACAACACTACGACGCCGTTGGCAAACACCTTTGCAACTTGCCCTTCTACACCGGCATCACCAGCAGCCATTAGTCTCTCGCCGAGCAGTTTCAGTGTAAACTTTACCTCGTCTAAAGCAGGTGGCGCCGCAGTGGTCAGCTACAGCCTGGAAGTAGCGACCGACGCTGCTTTTACAACACCCGTTTCTGGTTCGCCGTTCGCCTTCACCGATACCACTACGGCGCAAACCACTATGACCTACACCATTACCGGATTGAACGCCTCGACTATGTACTACTATCGCTTGAAGGCAAACGGCTGCAACAGCAACGCCGTTACCGGTAGTGTAAGCACATGGTGCAATGCCGTTCCGGTACCTTACGCCGAAGGTTTTGAAGGCATCGCAGCAGCCAACAACTTACCTGTTTGCATGACGGCCTCACCGGCGCCGGCAACCGGCGGTAAAACACAAACCTTTGTAGCTGCGGCTACCGGCACTAACACTGCTTTGGTGGCCCACACGGGAACTAAGTTTGCCGCTGTCTATTATTCTCCCAACGGTGCCGGCTATTTCTTTTCGGCGCCTTTGCAACTCACGGGTGGCGTAGCCTATACGGCTTCCGTTTATTACCAAACCGATGGCGCTGCATGGCCGGCAGCGGGACTTAAATACGGAACCGCGGCTACAGTGGCAGATATGACAACCTCCATCGTAACGGTTACAAACGCTGCTGCCACTACTTATACGCAAATCACCGGAACCTTTACGCCGGCCACTACCGGTGTTTATTATGTGAGTTTTTACGCCGATAATATCAATGTGAATACGCCGAATTACATAGCCTTTGATGATTTTACCGTTGATGCGGGAGCTTCTTGCACAGCTCCGGTGATTGCATCCGCAATAGGCATTACGGCCACCGGCGCTACATTAAACTGGAACGCGGCTGTACCGGCGCCTGCGAGCTATGAAATTTATTACACCACATCAAGCACGGCGCCCACAAGCGCTACGCAGCCTAATGCAACGGGAATCACCGGCACGTCAAAAGCCATCACCGGCTTATCGGCTTCCACCACATACTACGGCTGGGTGCGCAGCAATTGCGGAAGCAGTGTAAGTGCCTGGTCGGCCAGCAGCACCTTTAGTACGCTTTGCCTGGCGGCGAATATTCCTTACAGTGAAAACTTTGACGGTGCCACGGTTCCTAATCTTCCGACTTGCACAACGAGAGAAGACTTGAACAACGACGGCAGCACCTGGACTACGGCCGCGGCACCTGCCGGTTACACGGGCAAGGTTCTTCAATACACTTACAACCTGACAAACGCCGCCAACGATTGGTTTTATACAGCGGGACTGAATTTGACAGCCGGAACGTCTTACACGCTAACTTTTAAATACAGCAACAGCAGTTCAATAGGGATAGAAAAATTAAAGGTGGCTTACGGAAACAGCCCGGTTGCCGGAGCCATGACGAATCTGCTTCAAGATTATTCATCCATTGCCGGCAATGTGATTTCTACGGCTGTATTGACATTTACACCGGCATCAACAGGTGTTTATTACATCGGTTTTCAAGCTTACTCCGCAGTCAACCAATTTACTTTATACCTTGATAACATCGCGGTAACGGCCACGTCAACCCTGCCGGCAAATGATGAAGCAACAGGAGCATTTACATTAACGGTTGGCAATGGTTGTGTTGGCGCTGCTTATACGAATGCAGGAGCCACCAAGAGCACGAACGAAGTATTCCCGTCCTGCTCCGGTACCGGCCAGGCGCCGGTGTGGTTTAAGTTTGTAGCTACCAGTTCCGCCGTTCGTGTAAGCACCGATGTAGGTTCGGGCAATACGCTTACCGACTCGAAGATTGCCTTGTTCTCCGCAACCGATCCGGCCAATTACGGCAGTTTTACCATCCTGTCCTGCGATGATGATAACGGCAGTGTTTTAGGAAGCGGAAACATGTCTGTTTTGTATGCTACGGGTCTTACCATTGGCAATACCTACTATATCGCTGTTGACAAATCATCGGCGGCTGCGGCAAGCGGCTCTTTCTGCCTAACGGTAGATGAACTGTCGTCTTCCATGCTTTCGGCGAACAGCCAATGCGCTTCGCCTTTGCAACAAGTGCCGGTGGGCAGCAATGCAGCTTACGCAGCGCAGGTGCCGTTGGTTGACGGATCGAGCAAACTAATCGCGATCATTAAAAACAGCGGTGGCGATGCAGTTTCTTCTTACTCACCATCGGTAGTGGCTTCAACGGTTCAGCGGCAATTTGGCGGCCGTTATTATCTCAACCGCAACTTTACCGTTAACAACACATCGTCTAAGATCGCCTCCATTCAATTGTTCTTCTTGGCTACTGAACTGGCCAGCTTGAATGCAACGGATGGAACCACCTTGCCTACACTTGCCGTGACGCGGCAATCGGGTTCCGGTTGCCAGGCCGACTTTACGCCAGGCATCGGCATTGCCACGCCGCTTTTACAATTGTCTAACGGAGTGACAGATGGTGTTAACTGGATTGAAGTCCCTCTCCCGACCGGGTTGTCGAATCTTTATATAAACAGAGTCGGCGTTGTACTTCCCGTACACTTGCTGTCCTTTGCCGGCCAACGCCAGGGCGCAAACAATCTATTGAAATGGACGGTGGAGCAAGAGCAGGACATCGCGGTGTATAACGTGGAAAGAAGTGAAAACAATCGCGACTGGACAGTTGCCGGCTCGGTCAGCAGCCTGGGCAACGCAACGGGGCAACGCACGTATTCCTTTACCGATAACAATGTTCAGGGCACACGGCAATATTACCGCTTGCGCCAGGTGGATAAGAACGGTGCGGCGAAATTGAGCAACACCATCGTCATCAATGGACTAAAGGTATCCGCCCTTACATTGAATGGCTTGTTCCCGAACCCGGCCGCCTCTAAACTAAATATGATGATAGAGACGCCGCTAAAGAGCAAGCTGGCCATCTTTATTTTGGATGCTGTAGGCAAAGTGGTAAGAACCCAAACCGCTTCCGTGGAAGCCGGTGCGAACACCGTATCGCTGGATATAACCGGTCTTGCGCAAGGTTCTTATTTGGTGAAGGTGACCTGTGGGGAAGACTGCCAAACTATTACAAGCAAGTTTGTAAAAGAGTAGAAGAGGACATTGCTTTTTATAACAAGATCCCGCTGCGCCATTGGCCGGCGGGATTTTTTTCGAATAAAAAGCGGCGCCTCTTTTGGAAGCGCCGCTATTGAAAGCAAGCAATGGGTATCAAGCCAAATGGGACAAGCTCGTTTCGATAATGCCGATGCACTCATCTATCTGTTCTTTTGTAATAAGCAAAGGAGGCGCAAAGCGAATCTTATCGCCGTGGGTTGGTTTTGCCAGCAAGCCAGCATCTTTCAACTGAAGGCACAAGTCCCAGGCGGCGTCTTTGTTGGCGTGTTCAATTACTACGGCATTCATCAACCCTTTGCCACGGACTTTTTTAATGAAGGGTGAACGCAAGGCTTGCAACCGTTCACGGAAATAAACGCCCAATTCTTCGGCGTTTTTGATCATGCCTTCCTCCTGCAAAACCTCAAGCGCCGCGATGGCTACTTTGCAAGCCAGGGGGTTTCCGCCATAAGTAGAGCCATGTTCGCCGGGGCCGATAGTGAGCATAATTTCATCATCGGCCAGCACGGCGCTAACCGGCAACGTACCGCCGCTCACTGCCTTGCCAAGAATCAACACATCGGGATGAACATCCTCGTGGTCGCAGGCCAGCAGCCTGCCGGTACGGCCCAAACCGGTTTGAATTTCATCGGCCATAAATAATACACCGGCTTCGCGGCACAAGCGGTAAGCTTCGGCCAGATAACCCTTGTCCGGCACCACCACGCCGGCCTCGCCTTGAATGGGCTCCACCAAAAAGCCAACGATGTTCCTGTCGAGTAAAGCCGTTTTCAATGCCAGCAGATCGTTGTAACGGATGGTGGTAAAGCCCGGCATAAAAGGACCAAAAGCCATTCGCGCCGAGGGGTCGCTGCTGAACGAAATAACCGTGGACGTGCGGCCGTGAAAGTTGCCATCGCACACCAAAATTTTGGCCTCGCCATCGGTTACGCCTTTGACTTTATAACCCCAGCGGCGGGCTAATTTAATGGCAGTTTCCACAGCCTCCACACCGGTGTTCATGGGCAGCACTTTATCATAGCCAAAAAGGCTGGTAATGTATTGTTCGTACTCGCCCAGCACATTGTTGTGAAAGGCGCGGCTGGTGAGTGTGAGCTTGCTTGCCTGTTCGGTTAAGGCCGCAATGATTTTTGGATGGCAGTGGCCTTGATTGACGGCCGAATAGCCGCTTAGAAAATCGTAATAACGTTTGCCCTCTACATCCCAAAGAAAGACGCCTTCGCCGCGTTCGAGCACCACGGGCAAGGGATGATAATTGTGAGCGCCAAAGCGTTCTTCCAGCTCGAGATAGTATTGCGTGCCGTACGCTACGGAAGTCGTAAGCATAAAAATGATTTAAAGATGAGTGAAAACAAAAGCAGTAAACGTAACGGAAAGATAAAACCGGGTGAACCGTGGTTAGTGGTTGAGCAGGTCTAAATTGAGCGAAAGAAAAGAAGATGATGTCGTCATAACTTGGGAACAAATGTAATCAGAATGGCCTATAAAATTCCGGCTGAAACAAAGATCGGCCACGTACACTTGAAAGTTTCGGACATTGACAAAGCCCTGGCTTTTTACCGTGACCTGCTTGGCTTTGAAGAAACGTTGCGTTACGGAACGCAGGCCGTGTTTCTATCGGCCGGTGGTTATCATCACCACATCGGGTTGAACATTTGGTACAGCAAGGGTGCGGCACCGGCGCCGGTTCGTGCGGCGGGCTTGTTTCATACGGCTATTGTGTTTCCAACAAGAAAAGATTTAGCCACGGCATTGAAGCGCTTGCTGGAAGCAAACTATCCTTTGTCCGGTGCCTCCGACCATGGCGTGTCGGAAGCAATTTATCTGGATGATCCCGATAAGAACGGCGTTGAGCTTTATTGGGACCGGCCGCATGACCAATGGCCCGTTGATAAAGCCGGAAACCTGACGATGTTTACCGAAGCATTGAATTTGGAAGATTTGCTTTCTTTAGCTGATAATTGATAGCGCAGTCAGGATGATTTTAATTGTTGCATAGCGATAAGAGCACAGCGACCAAATCCTTGAGTGGCAAGTGCTTGCCCACAAAAATGGTTGCTATGACTTTTGTTACTCTATGATGACCTTGTAAGCCTGTCGGCTAAACGATTGAATTCTGTTGGCTCCTTTTTTAGCCAAGGTCGAAATCTGCAATCAAGGGCTTATGGTCGCTGTGGCCCGTCCAGGTTTTATACGCCCCGATTTCAACGTGCTTTAATTTGCCAATCAGGTTTGCCGATGCAAAGCAATAGTCAATGTGATAGGGCCGGTCGGCTTTGCGGTGCAGGAAAAGCGTGTTGTGTTTTTCTTCTCCGTGCTGTTGATTGTAAAAATGATGGTAGGCACTGACAATCTTTTTGCCCTGTAAAAATTGGACAAGGTTTGTATGATTGTAAAACCGTTTTGGCTTGTCCCAAATGGAATTGCTGTTGAAGTCTCCCGCAAGAATTACGTTCTTTCGTCTTAGTAAAGGCCGGTAGAAATGAACGGCGTTCCATACCTGCTGTACATAGCCATCGTGGCGGTCGGGCTTCTGCGCCCAAATGGCAAAAAGCGTCAGGCTGATTTTGGGGCTGTAAACTTTTAGAGGCAATACGTATTTGAATTCCGGGTTGTGGATGTCAAGCAATTTCAGTTTGAAATTATTGTAGGAAAAGACGCCGAGCCCTTTGTGCGGATTGCCGCCGTACCAAACCATGGCCGCCGGCTTTTTTACATCCGGTCCAAAGGAAAGCCGTTCGCCGTTCTCGCATTCCGGCACAATCAAAATGTCCGGTTGCTCCGCCAGAATATACGCCGCCTTTTTGCGAAAGGCCATGTTGCAATTCCAGGATATGATTTTCATTGGCGTGCTTGTTCTCAATGTTTCTTCACTGTGGACTGTGTTGCTAAAGTTTTCTCGCTGGCGTTCGGGATTGTAATCCATAAAATCTGCGAGTCACCGCACAAGCATACTAAAAGTATTGAGTTGGTGATGTGGGATATTCGTCGGGCAAAGGAGTACAGGCTTTCCATTAA
This sequence comes from Flavisolibacter sp., assembly GCA_965247695.1. GTDB lineage: Bacteria > Bacteroidota > Bacteroidia > Chitinophagales > Chitinophagaceae > Flavisolibacter. Next base: position 5,282,261 of record OZ252037.1, on the reverse strand, counting down.
TTTCACCAGCACTGCTTTTGCAAGTAACCAATCAGCGGTGTATTGTTCAGAACATTCCTTTTCCTCTCTACTCACTTTGTTCGTTCTCATTCGCAGGTTCCCACAATTGAATTTTGTTTCCTTCTAGGTCTAAAATGTGAACGAATTTGCCGTAGTCAGAGAATTCGATATTGTCAACAATCGTTACGGCTTCCTTCTTTAGTTCTTCCACCAACGCCTCCAAATTTTCCACTCTGTAGTTGATCATAAAATCTTTTGCGGAAGGCTCGTAAAGTTTTGCCGCTTCGGAATTTACATTCCATTGCGTTAGACCTTTCTTCTCCGGATCATCCAATTGCCGCCATTCAAAACTTGCCCCATACGAACCTGCATTTAAACCAAGGTGTTTGTTGTACCATTCTTTCACTTTGTTCGGGTCTTTGCATTTGAAAAAAATGCCGCCGATGCCTGTTACTTTTTTCATATTGTTTGATTGTTAGGTGGTTTGTATTGATTGTGTCTTTGTTGAGATGCCGGTTAACTTTTGTGCGCTGGCCTACCAACAAACGAATGTAAGAGGAATGATAGAGTGGTGAGCCGTTCATGCTTCGACTGTTGGTGGACTCGACGTGCGGACTGTGCCAAATCGATGTTATACGCAGATTTAGTTTCCGCTACTAAAACTATATTTGTCTCCTCCATTTTTTGAACACGGGATAAAAAACATCTTAGGTAAACCGTTTCTAAGATTTATATATCTTGTTTTTCTCAAGTTGCAGTCTGCTGAATTTTTTGAATAAAGTAGTTTGTTATTTCTTAGTATATCAGGTAAACTTTCTGGCATGCCAACATAATACTCTCCAATATATTGATTTTCCATATTGAAGATTTTAATTTTGCTTGTTTCGTGGCAAGTTGAACTAGCACTGAAAACAAAAAACGATGTCAATATTTTATATCTCTTTCCCCGGTTGGTGTGAACAACTCCCAAGTACTTAATTCTTGTCTTGTTACAGTCTTTTCTGCCAGTCAAATCGTACACATAAACTTTCCCAATAGTATTTTGTAACGCTCTGTGTTCCAGTTCTAGAAGTTTGGCATATTCAGTATAGCCTTTATCAATACTTGTAAAAGAGCTTATGAGTAGGAAGAAAATAATCAATGTCATTGTGTTGCGGATTAACTTGATAAACTTGTGTTCAACGTCCACGGCTTGCTGCCGGGCTGGTATTTGAAAGACGTCCCGCCCGGCTACTGAACTTGTTTGAGAATAGAATTTCGTCGGCTTAACTGATCTCAGTTTTATAACGGTCGCCCTACAGCCGCTGCTGATTAATGTTCTGCTGCCGATTGCAACAATGTCCCGCCAGCCTAGCAGCAAATCGCATGTTGCCTGCAGGGCTTTTGTCACCACAAAGCTTACTTACTTTTTTTTATCATAATGTGGAATAAAGTTCTGGGTGTAACATGCACTATCACTTTGAAAAATTCCCTTGCGGTATGCTGCAAAATGCAACCCTGGAAGCTTCCTAAATTCTTTCATTCTTAGTTTATCAACTTTTTTAAGAGATATAAAATCATAAGTCCAGCTAGGCAATAATACAATGTCAAGTTGAGTGCAATTGTCTGTCAAATTAATGGATGCTGATTCAAAACCAACTTCTCCGATTATTAATGATTTTGTGTCAGCCGGAATTGATATTCTAAATTGTCCGTTGGTGTCATACTTGGTGAGTAATGTGGTGTCGGAGCTTTGAATATGAACTTGTAGAATAGGATTGCAGTCCTTATCAATCACTTTTCCAATAATGATCCTGATTTGAGCTGTCGTGTCAAAAGTCAAAACTAAAAGTGTGGCAATTAGGATTAAAGGTCGTTGCATAATATAGTAGAGGTTGATGTCAAACCGCCTTGCAGCCAACGTTTGAGGCTTGCCGCAGGGCTGGTATTTTATAACTGTCTGCCCGGCAACTGAAGCCGATTAAAAAACTGAAGTTGAAGTTAACGACTAAAAGCTAAATAGAATTCGGTCAAGCCCGATATTAGCTGATAGTATTGCAACTGCCGATTGTTATTCCGTCCGCCAGCCTTGCGGCAAACCTTTTGTTGGTGGCAGTTAAATTTCATCAAATCGGTTAATGGTAAATTGTAATGGCGTTTTATATCGTTCATTGTAAACTTCGGCTCTGAACGATTTCTTTGGACTTAAAATGACAAGGTTATCTTTAACAGAAATCGTGTCAACCAATGGATAAATGTCATCGTAAAAACGTAAGTCAAAAAAAGCCTGCCCTTTAAAATTTTGTTTCTTGTCGAAGTATTCAACTATTGCCTTCGATGAACCTCCATTAGGCTTAATTTGGTAATTTATCTCAATTTTGTAACTGCTTGTCTCCTTTGTCTTGTAATGAATTCTAAGTTCGGTGTCAAAGCGATGAATAAGGTTTTCTACTTTTGCGATGGTATCAAGTTTTTCTGTGTCAGAGAAATAAATGTCCTTCAAGACGTTAAACGTTGTGTCTCTTATGAAATCGCTTTTCTGGCTGTCAGTCTTTGCATTGAAAAAGGAAGGCGACAAGCCATAGTCAATATATTTAAGCCACTTTTCAACGTCTCGTTTTGACACTGTAAACTCGTCTTGCTGTAGCACAGTTGTGAAGTTTATGTCAATGTGGTCAAATTCACCAGAAACGAACTTTAGTTCATTGAGCTTCCGTGCAATTCGTTGTCCGATTGCTACAATGTCAAGTTCTGCTTTGTAAATTTTCCCAAAATTGCCAGGAAGTGAATTGCCTTCTATATTCACTATCTCGCTTTCAGAATAGCGTATCTCTTTAATTATCTTGTCTGCCATAAATTAGGGTCGTCATTAATTGCCACCAACAGTTGTATTTTACGAATATAAACAACCCAACCCAATGTCTACTACAGACTTAGCTACAGGCAGGTATTTGCTCAATAGCGAACAAAACGTACACGAGTGCGACGCAGCGAACGCCCAATCGTTATTCTATCCTCTGGTTCATAAATGCCTTCACACCAAACCTATCCCAATATCTCGTCTATCTGCCGCAATTCATCGGCGCTGAAGGCAAGGTTGCGCAGGCTTTGTGTGGAGTCCAATACTTGCTGTGGTTTGCTGGCGCCGATGATGACCGATGTAATGCGCTTGTCCTTCAACACCCAGGCCAGTGACATCTGTGCCAGCGTCTGTTCACGCTGTTGCGCAAGGGCATTCAGGCGTTGAATTTTTGAAACCATTTCGTCGGTAATCACTTCCTGATCAATGGCGCCGTTGCCACGGCCGCTCGCCGCACGGGAATCTTCGGGGATGCCATTTAAATAACGGTCGGTGAGCAGGCCTTGCGCCAGCGAAGAAAAGGTAATGCAGCCCACGCCGAGTTTTTCAATCGTGTCCAGCAAGCCTTCTTCCGGCGTACGCACCAGCAATGAATATTTGGGTTGATGAATGAGCAAGGGTGTGCCGAGTGCGGCCAGTGCTTTGTAGATTTCCTTCGTTGCATCGGGCGGATAATTGGAGATGCCGATGTACAAAGCCTTGCCTTGCTGCACCAATAGGTGCAGAGCGGCCGCGGTTTCTTCAATAGGAGTGTCGGGGTCGGGACGATGGTGATAAAAAATGTCCACGTACTCAAGGCCCATTCGCTTCAGGCTTTGGTCGAGCGAAGCCACGAGGTATTTCTTGGAACCGAAATCGCCGTAAGGGCCGGGCCACATGGGATAGCCGGCTTTGGAAGAGACAATCATCTCATCGCGATAAGCGCCGAAGTCTTCCTTCATTACTTTGCCAAAGGTGATTTCCGCAGCGCCGGGCGGCGGGCCGTAGTTGTTGGCCAGATCGAAATGCGTGATGCCGCTGTCAAAAGCCGTGTGCATAATGTCGCGGCATTTTTCTAAATCATCCTGTTTGCCGAAGTTGTGCCAGAGGCCAAGCGACAAGGCCGGAAGTTTTAATCCACTGTGGCCGCAACGGCGGTATTCCATATAAGCGTATCGTCCGGGTGAAGGTTGGTAGGTCATGGGTTGAAGATAGGGTGAGGACCGATACGTTGATAGGTTGAAGGGTTGAAAAGTTGAAAGGTCATCCAAAACAAAGGCGCTGTTCACTTATTAACTTATCAACGTATCAACTTGTCAACTTTCTACTTCGCCGACGGCTGATAATCGAAGGGCAGCATGGTGCCCATCTTTTCCCACCAGCCCCACCAGCCGCTGCTTAATAAATCTTCGGGGTTGAAGTAAGAACCGTTGGCCAATACTTCTACCGGCCGGCCGTTAATCAGCAGCAGTTCCGACATCATGGCGTCGCTGCTTTTGGGATAAAGCTGCTTGAATTCAGGCGCCACTTTTTTGTGTTTGTAGATGACCAACAGATAATCGGGAAAATCTAAACCGGCTACGGTGGAATCTATGGCGTAAGCAATGCTATCGCCGGTGAGAATGGCTTTGCTGATGCTATTTTTAAAATCATCCTGACTCATGATGCGGTCGTAATAAGCAGTGCTGTCGTGATTAAGGTCATAAAAAAGCTGGCCGTGGTCGTCAGCCTTTACACTTCGTTTCTGCACCATCTTTACCCGCTCTTTTTCAGCGTTCGGAATCTTTTGCAGGCGCCTTATTTCAAAGCCTTCTTCCACCAATTTGTTGCGGTACAGGGCCCGCATGAATTGCAACGTAGAGCCGTAGTAAACAGCCTCTCTTGCCTGCTCCCAACCGCGCCGTTTACGGTCGCTGCCTTGCACGGCTTCAAAGAAGGGATAACCCGAATAAAACAGATAACGGGTGTTGAAATCGTAATGAAAATTTTCGAGTTGATAGGTAATGCGATAACCCAAGTCTTTGTTTTCAATCACCAGCGGTGCAAGCGCAATGGCAGTGAGGTCATTGTCCTTTTTCGAGTTGCGAAACTTCAACACTTCAGGATTTTTAATGCGGGTGTCGCGGCCATATTCCGATGTGCCGATGAAGTTTTCGATAAACCATTTGCCCCACTTTTCCCAGCCATTCTTTTCAAAGGGTTCAATGACGACAGTTTCCAAATCCGGCGCCTTTAGTTTCAGCTTGATGGTGATGACCGAATCGGCGATGTCGTTTGTAAGGATGGTGCGGTTGACCGTTTCGTAGCCAATGGAGGAAACAATCAGGTCAAACTTTCCCGCGGGAATGGAAAGGCTAAACCGCCCTTCATCATTTGCCGTTGTGCCGATGGAGGTATTGTTTAAAAACACGCTGGCTTTTGGAACAGGCATGCCTTTTTCGGCATCAAGCACAAGGCCTTTTAAAAGCTTTTGTGCATGAAGCAAACCGGCAATAAAGAAGCAGAGTAGAAAGAATAAAAATCGCATCAGTTTTAATTTGTATTAGCGTAAAACCCACCCCTTTCAATCAATCGTTTATGAATAAATACTGCCGCCCCTCCAAGGAAGGGATGAACAATCTTTATAGCGATGAAAATAAAAAACTCAATCAAATCAATGATTGAGTTTCTAAAGTATCGTTGCAAAGCAAGGGTCTGTGCGATGATGGCCTTCCCCTAACGGGGGAAGGTCGGGATGGGGGCCGGGGTGAGGTTACACATCTATCCGCGCATACTTCGCATGGCTTTCAATAAACTCCCTGCGCGGCGCCACTTCATCGCCCATCAACATGCTGAATACATTATCGGCATTGGCAATGCTTTCAATAGTTACTTGTTTTAAGGTTCTTGTGGCCGGGTTCATGGTAGTGCTCCACAATTGCTCGGAGTTCATCTCACCCAAACCTTTGTAACGCTGAATGTTTACGCTGTCAGGATTGCCGCCGCCGATTTTTTCGGAAATGGCTTTGCGCTGCTCTTCGTTGTAAGCATACGCTTGTTCCTTGCCCTTCTTCACTAAGTATAAGGGCGGTTGTGCAATGTAAACGCAGCCTTGCTCCACCAACTCTTTCATGTAGCGGAAGATGAACGTAAGAATTAAGGTGGCAATGTGACTTCCGTCCACATCGGCATCGGTCATGATGATCAACTTATGATAGCGAAGCTTCTGCAGGTTCAATGCTTTGGGATCTTCAGGTGTGCCAACGGTTACGCCCAAAGCCGTGTACATGTTGCGAATTTCCTCGTTCTCGTAAATCTTGTGCTCCATTGCTTTTTCCACGTTGAGGATTTTACCCCGAAGTGGAAGAATGGCCTGATAACTTCTATCACGGCCTTGCTTGGCGGTGCCGCCGGCGGAGTCACCTTCCACCAGATAGAGTTCGCATTTTTCAGGGTCGCGTTCGGAGCAATCGGCGAGTTTGCCGGGTAAACCCCCGCCACTCAAAACCGATTTGCGCTGAACCATCTCGCGGGCCTTTTTTGCGGCCGCTCTTGCCTGCGCAGCCAGTATCACTTTTTGAATGATGTTCTTGGCTTCACGCGGATTTTCTTCGAGGTAAGCTTCCAGGGCTCTTGACACGGTCGTGTCCACAATGCCCATCACCTCGTTGTTGCCAAGCTTTGTTTTGGTTTGCCCTTCAAACTGTGGCTCGGGAACTTTAATGGAAATAACGGCGCTTAAGCCTTCGCGAAAGTCGTCGCCTTCAATGCTCACCTTGGCTTTTTCAAACATATTGTTCTTGTCGCCGTAGCTTTTAAACACGCGGGTAAGCGAACGCCGGAAGCCGGCTACGTGGGTGCCGCCTTCAATGGTATTGATGTTGTTGACGTAGGAATAAATGTGTTCGTTGTAAGAGGTGTTGTAGGTCATGGCCACTTCCACCATCACGTTGTTTTTCTCGTCGCGGCCATCCACGTACAAAGGCTTGGGCAGGAGCGATGCACGGCCGCCGTTGGCATCAAGCATCTCTACAAATTCAACAATGCCGCCTTCGCTGTAAAAAATTTTGGTGTAGGTCAATCCGGCATCTTCATCTTTTTCCCGCAAATCATTTAAGGTGATGCGCAGGCCTTTGTTCAGAAAGCTTAATTCGCGCAGGCGGCTTTCCAGAATTTCCTTGTTGTAAAGTGTGGTGATGAAGATGGTATCGTCGGGCCAGAAGTGAACCGTAGTGCCGCGTTTTTCCGATACGCCAATCTCGCGAACATCGTATTGCGGGATGCCGATCTTGTACTCCTGTTCAAATATTTTGCCTTCGCGAAAAACGTTTACGTGCAGCAGCTTGCTCAAGGCGTTCACGCAGCTTACGCCTACGCCGTGCAAACCGCCCGAAACCTTGTAAGAGTCTTTGTCAAACTTGCCGCCGGCGTGCAGCACGGTCATCACCACTTCAAGAGCAGACCGGCCTTCTTTGGTGTTGATACCGGTAGGGATGCCGCGGCCATCGTCTTCTACGGAAATAGAATTGTCTTCGTGTATGGTGACGATGATGTTTTTACACCAGCCTGCAAGGGCTTCGTCAATAGAGTTGTCCACCACTTCATAAACGAGGTGGTGCAAGCCTTTTACGCCGATGTCGCCGATGTACATGGCGGGGCGTTTGCGAACGGCTTCCAAACCTTCTAAAACCTGGATGGAATCGGCGCCGTAAGCCGGGCTTGCCGCCGGTGCCGGAGGGGTGCTTATTGCATCTAAAAGTTCACTCATGTTGTCGCTTGAATTTTGGCGCCAAAACTGGCGCGGGTCTATTCGGGCAAATATACCGATTTAAGCCTTGTAAACGGCTGTTGTGAAGGTTAAAGTATAGGGGTTAGAGGCTTGGTAAAGACGGCATTTTTACCTCATGTATGGCAAAGACTCTTTACAGGTTTTGGTCAGTCTTTTTCCACCTTTTGTCTTGAAACAAAAGGTGGAGCCAAAAATTCAAGGCAGGGCCAATCGCTCCGCGTGGCCTGCCGGGCCAGCGCACAACAACCAGTCATTGCTGGTTACAAATTCTCGTTTTGTGTTCAGTCTTTCTCTTTAATCACCATCATCACTTCAGCATCAAGCAGTGTATGTTTCTTTTGGCGGCTGTAACTGGTAGAATCGTTAGGCGCTGTGTTGCGCCTGTGGCATTTACAGTCTTTTCTTAAAGCGGTGGGTGGCGCAACAAGGCGCTGGAAGAGCGGGTGCAGGAAAGAGTAAAGATGCTTGCCCAATTTGATGTTTAGTGAAATTGAATGAAGAAGCAACAGGTTTGTGCAAGCATGGGCTGTGTGTTGGTGGCCTTCCCCTGGCGGGGGCAACCGAGCAAAGCGAAGGTTGGGAACGCAGTTCGCGGGATGGGGGCCGAGTGTCGGGGTGAAGCCTCGTCGCGACGTGGTGCCCAATGTTGTTCTGAACGATGAATGGAGCGTCGCAACAGTCGCTTAATAGATGTTCAACCCCCTGTCCCAAAAAGAGAACATCAATCATAGCCAATGATTGATGTTCATAAAGTATCGTTGCAAAGCAAGGGTCTGTGCGTTAGCTACTTCCCCCTTTGGGGAGAACAAGGGGGTCTTACACCGCCTTCAAAAACCCTCTCCTTACTTCTTCCTCTTCAATAATCTCGTGCAGGGCCACAGCCAGCTTATTGGTTTTTACAAAGTTGCACCAATGGCAATCTTCTTTGCCGCAGCCTTTGTAAAACTGCTTGCCCTGAACCTTTGCATACACATCTTTGATCTGCGCCTTTACGAGATCAATATCTATAGATGAAATGGAGATAGGTTCTTTGCGGTACTGCTTCTTTTTATCGGGTTCGATAAAGTCAAATTCAACACTGCTGACGTTCCATTCTTTGGGATAGAGATCAAGCAGAATTTTATAAAAGATGGCCTGCCGCCAGTAATCGCCGCCGGCCGGCTGTTTGTCTGGACGGGCCAATTTATCAATGCTTTTATCAGGGTCGCCGGTTTTATAGTCCACTACGGTGGCTTCCTTTCCGTTGAATTCAATCTTGTCAATCTTACCCTTCATCGGAATGCCGTCAAGCTGCACGTTCCGCACGTTTAATTCAATCAACACAATCTTATTCCAGCGGGTAATGTAGGTGTTGTAATAATTCTTCAATATCTCCAGGCCATATTCTTTGCGGCGGGCAAAGCCTTCGCGGGTAAAGCTTTCACGGTGGCGGTGCAGGTGCCAGCTAAAGTCCTGCAAAAAGTCATCAAGTAAGGGGAAGTCACCGGCTTTCTTTGCCCGGTTGAACAAGCTTTCCAACGCATAATGCACGGCCGAACCAAAGGCCATCGCTTCGTTCCGTGGCGAGGGAATGCGAACGACGTATTGATAATAAAAACCAAGGGGGCATTTGAGATAAGCGTTGAGCGCCGAAGCAGTCATGCTGAAGTTCTGTACGATGCGGTCAACGATGTCATCATCAATATGCGCCACTTCCGGCGCTTCTTTTTTAAACTGAAGAACAGAAAATTCGGTTATCGTTTCTTCATCAATGCTTTTTTTAATCCTTGGCAAGTCTTGCTCTTGCTGTATTTCGGCAAGAAACATCGAAGGCTCTAACGCTTTCTTATCGTTGGTGTAGTTCGGATAAGAAATGTAGAGATGCTTCTTGGCTCTTGTTAAAGCCACGTAAAATAGCCGCCGCAGTTCTTCGGTATCGTTGCCCTTGCCCGATGAAGAGAACAAGGTATCGGGGAAAGAAAAGCCGCTATACGGCTTGCGCTTTTTCTCCCAGGATGCTGATGAATTGTTCACAAAGAAAACATGTTCAAACTCCAGCCCTTTGGAACCGTGGGCCGTCATCAGGTTGACGCCTTTTTCATTGCCACTTAGTTCGTTAAATGGAAGCACGATGCCTTCTTTGCGCATCAGATCAAGCCTGTTTAGAAAAGCGTCCAACGTTAGTGCAGGGTTGCGTCTTGTTTCTTCTTTTAGGTGATCGTAAAAGCCGGTGAGGAACTGCATCATCTTGGTTTTCTCATCGTGATTGACGATGTGCGAAAGAAAGCCAGCTTCGCGAACAATTTTCTCCAACAATGTTTGCACGGTATGATTGGGTACGGCGCCAATCAGGCCTTCGATGACAGTACTTGTTTCCTTTAATCCTTTGTGAAGGCCGGTATCGAACAAATCAATTTGCGGCCTCTTTGCCTCCTGGTAGAGCCACTCCCGCAGCGAGGTTCGCGGGTTCTTGTATTTGAGTTCGGCTACCCGCATGGAGGCTTTTGCAATTTCAATGGCGGGAATAGCAAACCATTGAAAGTGCAGCATCTCAAACAACATTTCATCGCCGCCATAAGGTGTGTCGAGTTCGGCCCGCAGATAGTCAAGTACTAACAGAAGTTGTTTGATGATGGGTTGGTCAAGAATATTCAGGCTGCGTTTGCTGAAGTAAGGAATCTTTTTCAAACGCAGGTAAGAAGCCAGTTCTTCGCCGTATTTATTCTCGCGATAGATGACGCCGATCTCACTTCCTGCAACGTTCTTCGCCAGCAAGTCTTGTATCATCAACACCGTACCGATCATTTCTTCTCTTGTGGTGTTGTACTCATAAATAGCTGGATGCTCGGATGATAAGTCGGCAAGTTGATGGGTTGATACGTTGTCGCCGTCTGGCGTGTCAACTTGTGAACTTATCAACTTATCAACTTTTGAACGTGCAATCAAGTCCTTGCTTAATCCTTCAATCTGCTTTACCAAACGTTCTTCGTTGTTATCAATCAGTGTTTTTGAAACATCAAGTATCCGCTGTGTGCTGCGGTAATTATTCACCAACACAACGGTCAGCAAATCTTTCTGAAAGCCTTCGGCAAACTGCAGCATGTTCTCCACGTTGGCACCCTGAAAGCGATAGATGCTTTGGTCGTCGTCGCCTACAACAAACACATTGGGCTTGTCCCAAAAACTAATCAGGTGTTGAACGATTTTGTTTTGCGAACCGCTGGTATCCTGGTATTCATCAACCAAGATGTACTGGTATTTTTCCTGATAGCCGCGCAAAAGATTTTCGTCGGTTTCAAAGGCTTCAATCACCCAGCCTATCATGTCGTCAAAATCATAACGGTTGCGGCTGCGCATCAGTTCCGTGAATTTTTTAAGTTCATTGCAGGCGGCTCGTAGCTTCTCCATCCTTTCCTTTTGCTCTTCAATCTTGTCCCACCGCACATCGCCTTTCTTGTAATCTTTTGTGGCCCGCTTGCAGATGTAGTCGTCGCGGTACTGCAGGTCATTGATGTATTCATCCACTTTGTTGCAAATGAAATCACCCGTCCAGCCTTCTTTCTTCATCAGACTAAAGAGTTGTGTGAGCGGACCGATTTCAAAATACACATCGCCACGATAACGCTTCAGCGGATGATCTTTGCCGAAGCCGTCAATCAATTCCTTCATCAGTTCAATGCGTTCCAAGTCACTCAAGGGATCAAGTGCTGTTTTTTCAAACAGGCCGAGGTTGTCCTGAATGACATCGTTGCAAAAGGCATGAAAGGTGGCAAGGTGTACGCGGTAAGCATCGGGGCCAATGAACTGGGCCAATCGTCTGCGCATGGCTACGGCGCCGGCATCTGTATAAGTCAGGCAAAGAATGTTAGACGGTTCTACACCGCCTTCGCTCAAGAGTATCTTGCCGATGCGGGCACTCAATATTTGCGTCTTGCCCGTGCCTGGACCGGCAATTACCATCACGGGGCCTTCGGTTTGATCTACAGCGCGGCGCTGCTGTTCATTGAGACGACTGTATTCTTCAGTAAATTTTTTGAGGAGTTGATCGCGGTTAGCCATGAGTCAAAACTAAGATTTTTGGCAAGAGCCTCGCAGAGCTATTTCGACGAAAACTTTTTACGGGGATGTGTCTAACCGTTTATAAGAAAGCTTTTGTATAATAGGTGCTCCTTCTTAAAAAGAAAGTGACTCTGGCCTTGTGACATGTAGCGATGAATTGGTGTAAGTGTGTTGATGATGAATGAAGATTCGGGCAACATCAAAACCCTTTTGCACCAATCATAAATGCCGTAAATAAACCTCCGGCCTGTCCAAAAAGGTTTTCGTTATCCGGTAGTGCTCCGTTTCCTGATACTCCACTTTGTTCATGCCGTCTTCCGTTATTTCATACAACAGCGCACCGGGTAGTCCCATTAATATGGGCGAATGTGTGGCCATTACAAACTGTGCGTTGCCCTCTTTCAATACATCCAAAATAAAAGCCATCAACGATAACTGTTTCAGCGGTGACAGCGCAGCCTCTGGTTCATCTAACAAGTAAATGCCTTTGCCGCCAATGCGTGTTTGAATGATTTTTAAATAGGCTTCGCCGTGGGAATACTGCTGCATGTCGTCGCCGTAATCTTTACGTATCTGGCGCAACGTTCGGTTCACCGTTTCGCTTTCTAACAATTGCTGAATGATGCGTTCATCTACTTGCCCTTCCAACTCACGCAGGTCGCCGCGAATCTTTTGCTTTTCTTTTTCAATGCTGTTGATAAAATCACCGAAGTCTTCAGCGCGAAAGAAGAAGCCTTGTTTCGTTTGCCGTTTCCATTCTACTTTCAAAAAAGGCTTAATGGCCTTTGCCGCCTCAAAGCCCTGATGGCCGCCAATGAAGCCGCCAATCAGCGGCAGATTTAAATGGAGCGCAAGGCTTTCGAGCAAAGTGGATTTGCCGCTGCCGTTGTCGCCCACAAAAACCACTACACTTGCATCCGTCATGATTTCTTTGGCAAACCGTACCGCCGCTATGTTGAACGGAAACGGACGTGTTTTATCGGTGATGATGGAAAAGGACTTAAGAAACGGCACAAAAAATTTTTATCCGTAAAATAAAACACGGGTAGGCCATCGCGAATATTTTTATGAATAAGCAACGTCATAAAGACCCATGCCTTTTCCGGCAAAATGCCGCTTGGCTTTTCGCTAAATGGAAGGCACAGATTTCCTTTTACTGCTGACCTCCTCAACTCTGCCTTTAAATGAGGAGAAATGTTTACGGAAATGAGCATCGCTCATTAACCAAACGTTACCTTTTAAACACAATTGGGTAAAGGCATTGTATTTGAATTATCGCTTGTCCCATGCAGGACGAAAGCAGCAAACAGCCCTTCAACGCGAATCAACAAAGCACAATAGAATTACCCGGTAACCATACTGTTATCCCGGTGACGCAGGAATTTGTCACCATCACTAAAGAAGTGGTGGAAACCGGCAAGGTGCACATCCACAAGACAGTTACTGAAGAAGAAGTTACCGTCAATCTCCCGCTTATTCAGGAAGGCTATCAGGTGGAACGCCGTCCGGGCAGCAAAGAACTTCTTACTCAACATCCCTCTATTCGGCACGAAGGCGAGAATATGATTATTCCTGTGGTACGGGAAGTATTGATTGTAGAAAAGCGCTACGAAGTGTTGGAAGAAGTGCATGTGATTAAAACGAAAACCGAGGTGCCGCACATGCAGCAAATAACCCTTTTAAAAGAATCCGTTGACATACAGCGGACGACTGATAACCATTAATTTTTAACCTTTAATCAAAAAAAAACAGAGGAGGCAATATGGCACAAACCGTAGTAGGTCTTTTTGAAAACGAGACAGACGCCCAAAGGGCAGCAGAGCAATTAGAAGCCGCCGGCATTGGCCGTGGCAATGTGGACGTTTCGCGTAGCGATAAGTACACAACCGGGCAAAACGTGAGCAATGAAGAAGGCGGCAACGCCGTCAGCCGTTTCTTCAAAAATTTGTTTGGCGACAGCGATGATGCAAACCGCTATTCAAAGTTGAGCAGCAACGGCAATTATTCCATCGTAACCGTTCATGCAGAATCAAGCGACGAAGCCGAAAGAGCAGCCGATTTGTTGGATGATCTCGGTGCGGTAAACGTGGACGAACGTTCGGCGCAGTACGACAGCCAAAGCATAAGCGGTGAAAGAAGTGCCTCGGACAGCGATCGCAGCACCAGCGATAGCGGCAACACCATCTCCCGTGTGCAGGAAGAACTGCAAGTGGGCAAACGCGAAGTGGAAAGCGGTGGCGTAAGAGTGCGCAGCCGTATCGTGGAAAAGCCCGTGGAAGAAACCCTCCGGCTTCGTGAAGAACACGTAACGGTACAGCGCAATCCTGTTGACCGCCCGTTGACGGAAAACGACCGCACCGCTTTTCAGGAGCAGAACATCGAGCTGACCGAAAGAGCCGAAGTGCCGGTAGTAAGCAAAGAAGCAAGAGTAGTCGAAGAAATCAGAATCAGCAAAGACGTGGATGAACGCACCGAAACCATCCGCGACACGGTACGCAATACCGAAGTGGATGTAGAGAACATCGAAGGCGGCAAACGGAGCGCAAGCGACGACGCATCGCTTGGCAATACAGCCTTCCGCGACAGCGACAACCTGAACCGCGGTACCGGTGAAAGCCGCAGCTTGTAAACAACAGCAAATGCAGCGGCGCACCGTTGCTGCATTTGTTTCATTGAGTAAAAAGGATACCTCCTTAACTTAAAAACAAAAAACAATGGCAGACTTAAATGTTCAACCCAAAAAGCGCAACTCCATCATTCCGTGGTTGCTATTATTAGCAGGCGTTGCGGCCCTCATTTGGGGACTTACCCGGCACAAAGGGGATAAAGAAACAACAACGGAAACCGCTACCACCACGCAAAGCAGCACCAGCAGCAATACAGCTTCCGCCGATTGGAACGGTGTGGACTTTAACGCACCGGTAGCGGCATACGATGAAGTCACCGATAAGAACATAAACGTTCGCGGCAATGATCGCTACGGCATTTACGGCCTTGGTGAAAACGTTTTGTTTGATGAAGGCAAAGCAACCATCCGAAGCGACGCCGAAGCAAACCTGAAACAAGTGGTAAGCTCCATTGGCAAGCGCTATAACGGCGGCGAGGTAAGAGTTTACGGCTTTACCGATGCCAAAGGCAGCGCCGGGTACAACATGGAGTTGGCGCAGCAAAGAGCTGATGCCGTGAAGGCATGGATGCAGACCAACGGCATTGATGCAGCCCACATTTCCGAAGCGGCCATTGGCGAAGCACAACCAGTAGCCACCAATGCCACCGAAGCGGGCCGCCAGCAAAACCGCCGCGTAGAGATCGTGGCCCGTGGTGCAGCAAAATAACAATAAGCAATAAGCAATCTGTTGACTTCCGTATTCATTCATCTTAAAAACAAACAATCATGGCCGGAGAAAAAGATAGAGCAACCCGCTTGCAAAAGTTAAGCGGCAGCGATTTTGAAATCGTGGATGGGCAACCCGACATCCGCGGCTGGGACGTAAAAAACGAAAGCGGTAAAAAAGTGGGCGAAGTGGACGAACTCATTTTCGACGAGCAAAGCCGCAAGGTGCGTTACCTCGTACTTGATCTTGACGACAATGAACTTGACTTGGATGACCGCGATGTGCTGGTGCCCATCGGCATTGCCGAACTGCACAAAGACGATGACGACGTAATACTGCCCGGTGTAACGGCAGAGCAATTACGGGCCTTGCCGGAGTACAAGGAAGATCGTTTTGATACCGAGCATGAAGTCAGTACCCGCAATGTGTTTGGCGGTCTTGGTACTGCTGCCCTTACCGGTACGGCCGAAGGCGACTTTTACAATCATCCGTATTACAACGATGAGAACTTGTACCGCAACCGCCAAGGTGCGAAAACGGACGAAAGCGATACAACGATACCCGTGGTGAAAGAAGAACTGAACATCGGCAAACGCGAAGTAGAAACCGGCGGTGTGCGGCTGCGTTCAAGAGTGGTAGAGAACGAAGTGTCGAAGGACATTAACCTTCGCAATGAAACGGTAAGAGTAGAACGCAACGCAGTTGACCGCAACGCCACCGAAGATGATTTTACGGAAGCGGAGATTGAAGAACACGAATACAGCGAAGTGCCGGTGGTGAACAAAGAGGCCCGCGTGGTGGAAGAGATTTCGTTGAGCAAAGACGTTAACGAAAGAGAAGAAACCATTCGGGATACCGTGCGCAACACAGAGGTGGATGTGGAACGCGACGACAAGGATCGCATCCGCAATGATAAACGCAGCGATTAAATACAAGACACCTTCTAAAAAACAAGAGCCGCTTTTAAAGCGGCTCTTGTTTTTTAGAAGGTTGTACAACCTTCTTTTTTGTCACACAGCAATGAAAATTAAAAAAGCAGTCCGAACCGCCGCTTGGCTTCAACTGCTTTTTGATAAACGAATACTGCTATCCTGGGCCAATCCTTACCGCGTAAACGTGTAGATAAGAATGAGCACAATGGCAAGCGTTCCAAAAACGAGTAAGGCACTTAAATGTTCGATTGTTTTGCTGTTCCGTTTCATGTTGACAGATTTTTTAAAGCGGAAGCTCAAAGGAGAAAGGAAGCAGCAATTCAGAGGAAGGAGAATGCAGCAAATATAATAGCCGTCCCTTGCTTTTGCAAGTGCGTGGAAATTGCTTTTAAAATGCAGATGCTTTCACGCCAAAACCTTTGCTATCTTTCTTCAAACATTTTTTATGAAGCCAATCCTTCTGCTGGTTTTCATCATCATTGCCCGGCAGGCCGCATCGCAAGTGCTGATAAAAAACACGACCGTTGTGGACGTAGAAGCCAAAAAACTTTTGCCGGCGCAAGACGTGCTGATAGAAGGAGCAAGGATAGCGGCCATCGGCAAGGGGCTACCGGCGCCGGCCGGGGTTCAAATCATTGACGGCAGCGGCAAACACCTGATGCCCGGATTGGTGGATGCCCACGTACACTTTTTTCAAAGTGGCGGCTTGTACACCCGCCCCGATGCCATTGACCTGCGCAAAACACATCCCTATGAAAAAGAAATCGAATGGGTTCATAACAACATGGAAGGCTTGCTGCGTCGCTACACCAGAGCGGGCATCACCACCGTGATTGACGTAGGCGCTAATTTAAATTTTCTTCGCCAACGCGACAGCTTTCGCACCAAAACCTATGCACCCACGGTGTACATGACCGGCCCTTTGCTCACTACTTACGAACCTGACGTTTTTAAGAATTTAAAAGATGACGAACCGTTTTATTTAATGAAGACAACCGATGAAGCCCGTGCTTACGTGCAAAAGCAGTTGCCGTTAAAACCCGACTTTATTAAAATATGGTACATCGTGTTGGGCAAGAACAAAGACAGTTCGGCAAGAGCAAGCCTGCCGTTGGTACAAGCGGTAATTGACGAAGCGCACAAGAACAGCCTTCGTGTGGCGGTTCACGCCACGGAGCGCATTACAGCATCGCTGGCCGTAAGTGCCGGCACCGATTATTTGGTTCATGGCGTGGAAGATGAACCCGTGGACGCGGCTTTTATTGCCTTGCTGAAAAACAAAGGCACCGTACTTTGTCCCACGTTGGTAGTGCCCGGCAATTACAACAAAGTATTGGGTCAAACCTATGTGGCAACGACCGAAGATTTTAGCTATGCAGACCCCACGCCACTCAACGCCGTTTTTGACATGGCCACCGTTCCGCAAGCCGCGGCTTACAAAACCTATCTCGCCGGCGTGCCGGCAAAAACCTTGGCGCATGAAGATTCGCTGCGCATGAGCAACTTGAAAAAGTTGGTTGATGCCGGCATTACCATCGCCACCGGCACCGATGCGGGCAACATCGGCACGCAGCACGTATCGAGTTATTTTGATGAATTGAAAGCTATGCAGCAAAGCGGCATGAACGCATGGAACATATTGCAGGCTTCTACCATCAACGGCGCAAAGGCGGTAAACAAGCAAATGGAATTTGGTGCAGTGAAGAAAGGCCTTCGCGCCGATTTATTGCTGCTTAAAAAAGATCCGACAGAAAGCATTGCGGCCTGGCAAAGCATTGACTGGATCATCAACAAAGGCGTAGCGATGAAGCCCGATTCTGTTTTGCATTCGTCGCCTGTTGAACTGGCCGATGAACAACTGGCTGGTTACAATGCCCACAATCTCGAAG
The DNA here is from genome assembly GCA_965247695.1 of Flavisolibacter sp. Taxonomy (GTDB): domain Bacteria; phylum Bacteroidota; class Bacteroidia; order Chitinophagales; family Chitinophagaceae; genus Flavisolibacter. The sequence goes on along the minus strand of OZ252037.1, from coordinate 5,264,481 downwards.
CCTTTCTTCACCCTTATTCCGATGATGTGGAAGTATATGATTTAGGCAGTGGCAAGCCGCGTTTAAAAGGCAAGGAAGCCATGCGTAAAGACTATTCCTTTTTGAATAACATTGGCTCTTTGCATTGCGATATAAGGAATCGTATTGTACAGGGAAGCACGGTAATAGACCACGAAGATGTTTTCGTAAACGGGCAACACATGCACGGCGTTGCCATTTATGAAATAGCGGGAGGGAAGATTGCAAAAGTGTGGTTTGTTTTGTAGGACCATCCGCAAGCCGGCGATGTCCGGTGTCGTAATTTGCCCCGAGAGGCAAATTCTATTCTACCACTGAAATCAATCTTTAAAACAATGATGAATACCGGCGAAGAACTGATACGCAAGGCTTACAAAGCCTTTAACGAAAGAGACGCGGAAACCGTGCTTGCACTTATGCAGCCCAACGTGCAATGGCCCAACGGCTGGGAAGGCGGCTACGTACAGGGCCGCGATGCGGTGAAAGAGTATTGGACGCGGCAATGGAAAGAGATAAACCCGGTGGTAACACCGGTAAACTTTTACCGCAACGACAAAGGACAAATAGAAGTAACGGTGCATCAAACCGTGAAAGACGTAGCGGGTAATTTAATGTTTGACGGTGAACTGCTGCACGTTTACACCATCACCAACGGCTACATAGAAACCATGCAAATTTTAAACACCCAACGTCCATCATGAACCTTCTGAACAACACACACCGTTTTCTTTTCGTCTTGTCGGCAATTGTTTGTTTTACCAACTGTTCAAGGCCGATGGCTACCGCAACCACCACCGGCAACGCAACCACGGAAGCCCCTTACCGTTTGGTTTGGGCCGATGAATTTAACGGCACCTCCATAGATACAACCGTGTGGACATTTGAAACCGGCAACAACGGCTGGGGCAACAACGAACACGAATTTTATACAGCGTCAAATGCAACAGTAAAAGATGGCGAATTACTCATTACAGCAAGGAAAGAATCAGTAGGCACAGCTTCTTATACATCGGCCCGAATGAAAACACAAGGCCGAAAAAGTTTTATTTACGGCCGCGTGGAGGCACGCATGAAGATTCCGCTCGGTCAAGGCCTTTGGCCTGCATTCTGGATGCTGGGCGAAAACATTTCAAGCATTGGCTGGCCCAAAAGCGGCGAGATTGACATCATGGAACACATCAACGCCGACAGTCTTTTATACGGCACGGCACATTGGGACAAGAATGGCCACGTATCATCCGGCGGGAAAACGGTTTTTGATCCGTCTGCTTATCACGTCTATGATATAGAGTGGACGGCGGACGTTCTTACCTGGCATGTTGACGGCGTAAAGTATCACGAGCTTTCCATCACCAACAGTACAGGAAATGTCTTTCCTTTTCATTCGCCCTTTTTTATTCTGCTCAATTTTGCCGTTGGCGGCGACTGGCCGGGGCATACCATAGACGATAGCAAGCTGCCCGCAAGCATGTATGTAGATTATGTGAGAGTTTATCAAAAGCAATGAGCAAAGCGTCTTCCGTTTTACTCAAAAACAGAAAAATTTTACAATAGGTTGCCGCAAGGATAAATCTCGGGTGCTTTGCATACGTGTAAAAGCGAGGGAAATGACTGTGTGCAGAAGGTGCCGTATCTATGCCCGAAGCCGCCGGATAAGAAATGGTTTCAACCGGCAATGAGATTACTGCACTTGACAATTTCCTTTTTATTACATTTAGTTTTCATTCAAACTCTTTCTTTCCGTTGCCCAATAATCCATTGCCCGTTGATGCAGCATAAAATCACTACCCTGAAAAGCAGAAGTCATAATCAATACGGATGACGGTTGTTATGGTTTTGCCGGCTGCTTAGTTCTAACAACCGTTGGGTAAAAGAAAATCAGCACCGGTTTCGCATCCGTTTCTTTTGACAAACACCGTTGTCGTGTAGCGCCGTACCGTCTCTTGCCTTCATTAACCAAAAAATGATACAATGAACGCACCGCATGTTTTTGTTGACGACCCCCAAACCACCGCCTCTCCCCAAGTGGCCGAGGCCGTTGAAATGGTAACCGTACTTAAAGAAATGTGCCGCACCGAACCCGGCGCCGGTAATTTTTCAAAGCTGGCCCTGGCTTATTACAAAGCTGAAAAATATACGCTGGCCGCCGATGCGTATGCAAGTGCGTTAGCCCTGCAACCTGCCAGCGAAGAATGGAAGGAAATGTATGCTTTGGCAAAAGCCAACGCTCATTCGGAAGTGCAGGTTCACGTTCCTGACCTTGCGTATTTCAACCGTGAAGAACTGTTGGCAAAGCCGGTAGTGATAACAGGCAGTTTGCCCTCGGCCCCACCGCCAGCAGCGGCGCCATCTTTTTCAACACGCATACGCATCGTCGCCGGCAATGTTGTTGGAGTTGTAGCAAGCGTAGTTATGGGCGGTGTTACAAAATTGGTTGGCGGCATCGCTGGTTACCGCGACAGGGTGTGGACGAATTGGTATCGCCGTCCGCTGTTTATCGGCATCTTAACCCTGGCCTACATGCGCGAAAAATTAAACAAGAACAATCTTGTTTCAACCTATCCAAAAGGGATACTCGAAGGCTTTCAACCTGAAGGCCAAACGCCGCCCGAAGGTGTGCAGCACTTTCGCACATGTAATGGTAGCTGGAACAATTTGCACAACCCGAAGGAAGGCGCCGCAGGCACACGGTTCTCCCGCAACGTAAAGCTCGAAGCGGTCAAGCCCGAAACAGGACAGCGATTGCTCACACCCAATCCAAGAGAAATTAGCCGGCACTTGCTAACGCGAAATGCACCCATGAAAGAAGTGCCTTTTTTAAACATGCTGGCCGCGGTGTGGATACAGTTTCAAAACCACGATTGGATAAGCCACGGCGAAAACAAGCTCACCGACCTGATGGAAATTCCGCTGGCGGCAGATGATGCGACGGCGAAAAAATTTCATCAAACAAAGATGTTTGTTCCGCGAACACAACCCGATCCTACGCGAATGAAAGAAGGCGAAGACGCACCGGCTTCTTTCATTAATGAAGTCACGCATTGGTGGGATGCTTCGCAAATTTACGGCAGCGATGCGGCCACCACCGAACGACTGCGCATACACATTGACGGCAAGATGCGTTTAACTGAAGACGGCACCTTGCCATTGGATAAAAAAGGGATGGAAGAAACCGGCTTTGTGCGCAATTGGTGGGTGGGCCTTTCCATGCTGCACACGGTGTTTGTGCGGGAACACAACGCCATCTGCGACATGCTAAAAGCTCACAACCCCACATGGGATGACAATCGCTTGTTCAACGTGGCCCGGTTAATCAATGCCGCCATCACAGCCAAGATTCATTCGGTGGAATGGACGCCGGCCATCCTTCCCAACCAAGGTTTGGATATGGGTCTTAATGCCAACTGGTACGGCATTCTCACCAATTTATTTAAAGCCGGCAAGGACCGTAAAACGGTTGCCGACATCAACGTTCGCAACCCGGAACTGGGCGGCGTGGTGGGCAACCCGATGAACAAGCACGGTGTGCCTTATGCTTTGAGCGAAGAGTTTGTGGAAGTGTATCGTTTGCACTCTTTATTGCCTGAAAAATTGCACATTAAAAAGATTGGCGATGATGCGACAACAGAAGTGCCGTTTGTAGAAGTGCGGCAAGCCGGTTCGGCCAAACTAACGCAAAAAGTTTCGTTTACCAATTTGTTTTATTCCTTCGGGAACCAGCATCCCGGTCAATTGGTGTTGAACAATTTTCCAAAATTTATGCAGGAGCTAAGCATACCCTTTAATCCGGTTTATGATATGGGTGCGGTGGATATTTTGCGGGCCCGCGAAAGAGGCGTGCCGCGGTACAACGAGTTCCGTCGGCAATTGGGCATGAACCCTATTGCAAGCTTTGAAGACCTGACCGATGAAAAAGAAGTGGTTGAGAAATTGAAAGCCGTTTATGGTACTGAAAGCGGTGCCGTTGAAGACCTTGACTTGTTGATCGGCACGTTGTCGGAAGGCCATCGGCCAAACGGTTTTGGTTTTGGCGAAACCATGTTCCAGATCTTTATTTTAAATGCCACACGGCGCCTGCAGGCAGACCGCTTTTATACGGATTGCTACACCGAGGAATACTACACCAAAGAAGGGTTGGAATGGATTGACAACACCGATTTTAAAACCGTTTTGCTGCGGCATTATCCCGGGTTAGCAACCACCGGTTTGGCCAATGTGAAGAACGCTTTTGAACCGTGGGACACCGAAGAAGCCCTTGACCCCGCAAGGCATCCGTTGCGCAAGTGGAATAAAGAGTTGAAGAAGTCACCGTGGAAAGGAGATGCTTACAAGTAAGGTCAATATGCAATATGCAATTGGCAACAGGCAATAAGCAATGAGCGGCAACTGATGAAAGATCAGGCTCCCTTCATTGTGTTCGTTGTGTGTCCTTCGTGCCTGCCTGCCGGTAGGCAGGTTCCTACTACGCCAGCTTTTTTTGGAGCATAACGAAAACAAAGAACCACAACGGGCACAAAGAGGCCAGCCGGAAATATAGTTTGTCATTCACCAAACGACAGTACACAATCCAGTTAAACGTTCTTTCTTATTTTGCCTGCACAAGATCCTTCCATTAAGAAACTTTTGGCTCATATTAAATCGTATCATCCGGTAAGCACTGACATAGAGAACGTGCTGCACGATTGTTTTGAGCAAGTTGTATTATCGAAGGCCGAATACCTCGTTGCCGAAGGAAAAATCTGTCGTCATTTGTATTTTTTAGAGAGCGGCGCCATTCGGGGTTATTATAATTTAGAAGGAAAAGAGATCACGCATTGGTTTGCTTTTGCACAAGACTTTGTTACGTCGTTTCACAGTTATATCACCGGCCAGCCGGCGGTGGAAAGCATACAACTTTTGGAAGGCAGCGTGTTGTGGCGCATTGGTAAAGAAAAGGTAACAGATCTTATGAACCGCCATCATGAAATTGAACGCATTGTACGCATTGCTTATGAAAGCTACTACATCCGCCTGGAAGAACGCTTTGTAAACGCACAATTCAAAACAGCAGCGGAACGTTATCAAAGTCTTTTGCAACAAACGCCGCACATCATCGAGAGGGTGCCGCTTGGTTACATCGCCTCTTATCTCGGCATCAGCCAGGAAACCTTAAGCCGCATCCGCGGCAAGCGTTAACAACTACGCTGCCGTTTTTTGACGAATGTCAAAAGCCATCAGGAACCGCCCGGATAATTTTACGTTCTCAATAAATAATCATGGAACAGAGATCAACCAGCCAGCCTACGCCGGCTTTTATCGGCGCCTCTTGGGCGGCTTTGCTTATCGGCATCACGGCTTTTATTGCCGGCCTTTGGAACGCCGAAATGGCGCTGAACGAAAAGGGTTATTATTTCACTATTCTGCTTTTTGGTTTGTTCGCGGCCATCTCCGTGCAAAAAGCTGTACGCGACCAGATAGAAGGCATTCCTGTGACAAGCTTGTATTATGGACTCGCGTGGTTCGCCACCATCGCTTCGCTTATTCTGCTCACGGTTGGTTTATGGAACGCCACCATGACTAAGAGCGAAAAAGGTTTTTATGCCATGTCGTTTTTGTTAAGCCTCTTTGCCGCCATTGCGGTGCAGAAGAACACCAGGGACATGAAAGCAGGTAAGGTAACGAGCGATGATAATCAGTAATGAATTTATGTTGCGTGTAACATTTTTGAAGTATTCCATTTCTCCAAGAAATGGAATACTTCTTTAGCGCCTCCATCAAAGTGAAAGCGGCTTTTACGTTTTAAACGACCGACTCATTAATCATCACTCATTATCTTGGGCAATGACCAAGACCCGGCTCGAAGCCTTTTCCGACGGCGTGTTTTCCATTGCCATCACCTTGCTTGTGCTCGACATCCGCCTGCCCCAAAAAGAAGCGGAGACAGACAAAGGCTTGCTGGCTTTGTTGTCGCACACCTTTCCTTCTATTGCCATTTTTATTTTTTCGTTCTTGGTCATCGGGGTGTTTTGGGTGGCGCATCACCGCATCTTCGCCTTTATCCGCTACGTTGACCACTATATTATGTGGAGCAATATTTTTTATTTGCTCACGGTGGCCGTTATTCCTTTTCCAGCATCGGTACTTGGCCGGTATCCGTTTTACACAACCGCCATTATTTTTTATTCAAGTGTATTGCTGTTTTGCGGACTGCAGCATTTTTTGTTGCTGCGTTATGTGTTTTACCGGCCTGCTCTCCGCGAACCTATATTCACAAAAGAAGGTTACAAACAATCCTTGCGTGTGGCGGCGGTTGGTCCTTGTTGCTATGCGGCCGCCATTGGTTCAAGCTTTCTTCATCCGGGCATTAGCTTTGGATTTATTTTGCTGGCTTTGGCGTTTTATATTTTCATTGTACCGCGTTTTTTGCCTCAAGCTGCAAAAGACAATGCGACCGCTAAAGCCAAACTATAGCCATCTGTTTCTTTAAACTTATTGCCGCGGCTTCTGAAAAAAATTCTGTTGTGGAGATGAAGAAAGAGGCAGCAAGGCATTCTCTTTTTTTAGCAAAGAAAAAGCACCGGTGCCACCCCAGTCGGCGTGGGTGCTGGTTATCCACGAAGCCGAAAGATTCAAGGTGATGACAAAATTATTGGCGGTATCCGTTGCCAATTCGATACGCCTGCCAAACAGTTTGCCCAAAGTTCGCAATACCAGTTTACCGCCGCTGCGTTTGTACACAAACTTGGTTGTACCGCTGCTGTCATTGCTCATCATGTAAGCTCCCCGGCCACTCACATCAAGCCCCGCCGAAATCTTCGCCGTCATGTTTACACCGTCTTTATCAAGCAGCAGGAGCCAGATGCTGTCGCCGGCAACCGTGGTTGCTTTTATGTCTTTTATCACCGCAAAAGAAGCCGGGTTTACCGGAGTGAATTTTATCGTGTCCTTCTTTTTTGTCCAGGTGCCGAAGGAGAGATGCGGTGCCGCTTCACAACCGTATTCGTAAACATAGTCGGCATTGGCATAAAGAAGAATGGTGCTGGGGCAAAGCCCGCCGTTGTTGCGGGTTTCATAAGTTTCGTGCGACTGTGCGTTTGCCAAAAAAGCGCAATAAAGTAAAAGGATTAACAAGGTCTGCTTCATGTTCAAAAGAAGTAAAGTTAACACGCTCTTCTTTGTTTAGATAGTGCGAAAAACATTCTCCCGGTAGCTTTGCCAAAACAATTTTTCAACATGAAGGCAGTCATTCTTACCGAAGCCGGCGCACCCGAAAATCTCGTACTTCAGCAGATAGAAAAACCGCAGCCGAAAGCAGATGAAGTGTTGATAGCGGTAAAAGCAATCAGCATCAATCCCGTGGATACCAAAACCCGGAAGGGAGGCGCTCTGTATGTCTCGTTAAAAGATGACAGCCCTGTTGTATTAGGCTGGGATGTGGCCGGTGATGTGGCAAGCGTTGGTGCGGAAGTGACGGTTTTCAAAGAAGGCGATAAAGTATTTGGGATGATCAACTTTCCCGGCCACGGTAAGGCTTATGCCGAATACGCCACTGCACCCGCGGCGCATCTTGCTCACCTACCTGACAGCAACAATTATGAAGAAGCGGCAGCGACTACTTTGACTGCACTTACAGCCTGGCAAGTGTTGGTGCATCAGGCGTCCCTTCAGCCGGGGCAACGGGTATTGATTCATGCGGCGGCGGGTGGCGTGGGTCATTTTGCGGTGCAGATAGCGAGGCATCTTGGGGCAGAAGTCATCGGTACCGCATCGGCCGCCAACGCGGATTTTCTTAAAAGCATCGGGGTAAGCCAAACCATTGATTATACCAGTGAAGATTTTTGGCAGGTAGTGAAGGATATTGATGTTGTGCTTGACACAATGGGCGGTGATACGGCGCTGAAATCAGTGGACGTATTGAAGAAAGGCGGTGCCTTAATTTCTATCGTCGGTGGCGCGAAAGAAACAGTGGTGTCGTTAGCAAAAGACAAAGGCATCATCGCTAAAAATTACCTTGTGCATTCAAGCGGCGAAGACATGAAGTCGCTGGCGGCTTTGCTGCAAAGCGGCGAGATAAAGCCAACCGTTTCGCACCGCTATTCGCTGGAACAAATAGCCGATGCGCACCGGCAAATTGAAACCGGCAAGACAAGAGGAAAAGTAGTGGTGAATGTGTAAGGATAAAGCAAGAGGGGAAACGTATTTACTTTAAACTCGAAGCAGCTTCATTGCTCCACAAAATTCAACTCTTTTCCAAACGATTCTTTTGTATAAAGCACCGATACAAAGCCAACGGCCATAATAAAAATGCCCGTGACCCAGGCGGCCGTGATGTAATCATTAAAAACAGACTTGCCACGCAAAAAGCGAAACAGGATTAAGATCAGCGGCAGGCAGCCCCGGACGAGATTGGGAATGGAGATGGCCGCCGTGGCCCGAAGGTTGGTACCAAATTGTTCGGCGCTCATGGTAATGTACAAAACCGATATGCCCGAACCAAACCCCAGGCCCATGCAAAGCAGGTAAAGATTGGTGGCGTTGCCGCCGCCTTTCAACACAAAAAACAAGGCCATGAAAACCGCTGTGATGCCGTAATAAATAAGCAGCGTTTTTTTGCGGCTTTTTAAATAGTTGCTCAAAAAGCCGGCGCTCATGTCGCCAAAAGCAAGCGCCGCGTATTGGAGCATCAGGGCCGTGGGCTGATCGAAGTTTTGAATGCCGAAAGCCTTGGCAAATTCATCGGAAAAGCTAATGAGTACGCCGATGATAAACCACACGGGCAAGCCGATAAAAATGCCACGCAGGTAGCGAAAGAAACGTTCGCGTTTGTTGAACAGCATAAAGAAGTTTCCCATTTGTACGGCCTTTGTTTTAGCGGAATCGTACAGACCACTTTCCAACACGCTTACCCGCAGAAATAACAAGGCAATGCCCATTCCGCCGCCAATGAAATAACAAAGCCGCCAGTCTTCGCCGCTGGCTTTATAAACGATGTAAGCGGTGATGGTTCCCATCACACCGCTGGTGGCAATAATGGTGGAAGCCAGCCCCCGTTTTTCTTTTGGCAACAACTCCGACGTGAGTGTAATGCTGGCACCCAACTCACCGGCCAAGCCCAGGCCCGCAATAAAACGCAGCCACGTATATTGGTCAACCGAGTTGACGAATCCGTTGGCGATGGTAGCCAATGAATAAAGAAGAATGGAACCAAAGAGCACACTCTTTCGTCCTTTCTTATCGCCCAATATTCCCCAGGCAATGCCGCCGATGGTGAGGCCGAGCATTTGCCAGGAGATGATGCTTTCTCCAATGGTTTTTAAATCGGATTCGGCCACGCCGAGGTCTTTGAAGGAAGCGCGGCGAACGATGTTAAAGAGCAGCAGGTCGTAGATGTCAACAAAGAAGCCGAGTGCGCCGACAATAACCGGCAATGAAAACAAACCGTACTGCTTTTGCTGCATGAAAGGGATTTGCGGGAAAGATAAACAAGAGACGGTTATGTATGGGACGGTGGGTGTTGCTACAATAGTCGTTTGACCAATTAACCGACTCTTTCCCTTGCGGAATTTTGCTTGTCTTCTTTCCTGTTGAAGGAGAATTGGCCTTCGCATCAACGATTGCCTATCCTGCTTTATGCCGCTATATGCTCAAGCCGGTAGGCAATAAAAAAGTCTCCGCAAGGGAGACTTTAAAACGTTGTTCGGTTATCCATCACTTCACCTTCACCGGTACTTCCACATTGTCCCACTTAAAGGTGAAGCCCTTGCCGTTGACTTCATACAGCAACCGTTCGTTCATGGTGGACGATGCCTTTGGTTTTGCGCTTACGGTAAGCACGGTTTTGGCCGGATCGTAGTTGGCTTCGCCGGTGCGCTTGATGCCCCATTGGCCGGTTTCGGAATTGAAAATGAACTGCCATTCTTTTTCGCCGGGCATAATAAACAAGCTGTATTTGCCAGCAGGCAATTCTTTGCCTTCAACCTTGATGGCTTTATCGGTTTCAAAGAGGGTGGCTTCGTTAGCACCAGCCCGCCAGGCTTTGTCGTAAGGCACCAAATCGCCCCAAACCTTGCGGCCTTTTACCGCGGGGCTGCTGTAATTAATGGAGATGGTGGCATCGCCGATTTTGCCCGTAGCGGCTGCAGGCGGGCTGGGTCGTTTGCTCTTGTCGCCTTGTGCGGTGGCCACAAAGCCGGCGAAGGAAAACAAGAAAGCAAGCAGGAAGAGTTTGCGGTTCATAATTTTTTGTTTGCGGAAAGGTATTTACAAATGAGCGTAAGATGACAGCCATTTGTTGGGCGGCGAAATGCGGTGAAGGCCGCGGCGTTTTTATCAACCTGACTTGCCTTTAAAATCCCTTCTTTGCGCTTCCGCTCTCGCCGTTTACCATGTCAATCATCGCCGTTAATTCGCTTACAATGCCGTCGGCGCTGCCGCCGAAGCCTACGGTTTTAAAACGGATGTTGTTGTTCCTGTCAATGACAAATTTGGTAGGGATGCCCTCTACTTTAAAGTCACTCACCACTACAAACTCATTTCCGTCTTTTGTTTTCGGATCGTCGTACAATACATGAAAGGGATACTTCTTTTGGGCAATAAAGTCGGTTACTTTTTGGGTGCGGTTGCTGTCGTTCTCCCAGGTATCCACAAACAGAAAAACCACATCGGGATTGCCCTTGTATTTATTTACCGCCATTTGCATTCCGGGGAAAGACGCAATGCAGGGCCCGCACCAGGTAGCCCAAAAATCCACCACCACAGTCTTGCCTTTAAGCGATGCCAACGCCACTTCTTTTCCGTCCATATCCTTGAGCGCAAACTTCGGCGCCGGCATGTTGATCATCTTCTTGGCCAATTCTGCTTTGAGCTTAGTGTAAGCCGTTTCTTCCAGGTTGTTTACATACGAAGTCCATTGCGCTTCGGTGCCGCCGTTGGCGGTGTACAGCCGTTGCAACTGTTCCTTCATGGCCGGCGTGTACTTGCCTTCTTCAAAGAACGTTACCAATTCGGCTTGTGCGGCCTTAGGCCCTTTGGTTTTTTCCGTTAACGCGGCAAAGGTTTCGTTCATGCTGACGTCTTTGCGTTTAAAGCCCTCCACCGCGGCCTTCTCAATGGTGTAGGCTTGTTCGTAATCGCCTTTTTGATAGAGTAAGGTGGCGTAGGTATCAGCATACGTGTTGTGGTCGCTTTCAAGGTTGCGCAGATATTGCATTGGTGTGAAGTAGGATGGCTTTTCCTTCATGTCTTTCTTTTCTGCATCCAGGATGGCCAATGACTTTGCCGATAGTTGTAATCCCATGGTAAGGTCCACGGGCTTGTTGTTGATGCCTCCGCCGGCAAGTTTCCAGGCAATGTTGTTTAACGTGCCGGCCGCCGCACTGCCTTCTAATTTATCGGTGTATTTTTTAGCGGCTTCGTAATCGCCCTTTGCGGCCTGCATGTTGGCCAAGGTAGAAGCCATGTTGTTCAGCGTGACCTTGTCTTCTTTGCTGCCCGATGCGCTATACATCGCGGTAAAATCAGCGTATGCCTTTTCGCGGTCATCCAAACTTTTAGCAGTGAAGAAAGCGTTCATCATTTCGTTCTTCTTCCACGATCCATTCGGGTAGCGTTCTTTCATCCTCGCGCCGATGGCGTCGCCTTTTTCCTTGTCCCGCAAAGCGTTTGTATAAAAGCTTTTCAGTTTCAGCATATCGGCTTCGCTCAAGTCTTTTCTTTCAGCTTGTTTGGCAAGCGTTGCCTTTAATGTTTCTTTGTCGGCTTCGTCTTTGGACTGTGCCAGGTAGCTCCAATACTCTGTGCTGAATTTTTCTTTTGATGCGGCGGAGGCAAATTCTTTTTTGTTGAATTCGGCGCTGCTCTGTGCGTTGCGCTTTAGGCTCCAAATGCCGCCGAAGCCGGCAAAAGCCGAACCCAATGCGGCATTGGCGCCGGGCACTTCGGCGCCGCTTTTATCATACAGCGGCGTGTAATAACCCGCATCGTTGTTGTTGTCGCGAAGTTCATCTTTTGCAAAGGAAAAGAATACCGCTCTTGTAGTATCGGCCGTTTTTACGCTGCCGCGAAAGACGCCGCCTTCTTGTTTCATTGGTACGTCAATGGCTCGCGGCACACTGCCTTCGAGCAGGTAAGCCGTGGCCTCAAAATTTTTCAGCCCTTGCAACACGGTGTTGCGCGGCATGTATTCGATGGTGATGGCAGAACCCGGCGTAGGCGTTTTGGTCATCACTTCAAAGGCTTGTTGCGTAAAGGCGGTGGCGGTTAAACAGATAGTGATAAAGAAGGTGATAAGGCGTTTCATAACTTGGTTTGTTGGTTAGAAAATGAGTGCGTTGTTTATACATTAAAAATAGGAAGGATGCAGGTGCTGCATCGAAAAAACTGAAAGCTGTTATCACGCGATGTGCTGATTACTCATCGTCATCTACCCGCATAACGGTTGGTCTTTTGCGGCCGCTGCCAAAGGTGCGGATGTTATAAATAAAACTTAGCAGCAGGTAGCGCCGCAACGTGGTGGCTTGCCCGTCAATAATGCTGTTTTCTTCGGCGTAGCGATAGACGCTTACGTTCTGGTTCAACAGGTCGTAAACAGACAATTTAATTTGTCCTTTGTCTTCTTTTAAAAACAAGTAATTAATGCCGCTGTTTATACGCAGGGTGCTTTTGCGGATGCCCGCGCTTATCCGGGGATTATAATTGTAAGCCAGGGTGTTCTCCCACACCACGTGCCGGGGCCAGCGAAGCACGACTTCCCATTGCGTGTTGTGCGTCACCAAATCCGCATCGCGGTAAGCCTTGGTATCGCCGTAGCGGCTCCCGTTCAGGTCCAGCGAATACCGTTGATTGCATTCAATGAGGTCGTGATAATTAAAGCCCGCGTTCAACCGGAATCTCGCCTGCGTATAAACTGCCTGGCTTAAGTTTCCGTTCACAAACACATAAGATTTTTGATAGCCGATGTTTACATCGGGCCGCAGCGACAAATGAAAGTTCGTGGACAGCTTGTATTGGTGATTATAGCTGACATCGGCCCAAAGGTTACGGGCGCCGTTTACATTTACCGGCCGGCTGATCTCCACGCGGTTGCTGTCCAATAAAGTTTGATTTACGGTGCTGTTGTTTTCAAAACCGGCATTGAGCGAAAGATGAAACGAGCTGCCGGACTTTGGAAGGTATTTGTAATAATAAAGACCCAGGTTGCGGTTATAAACAGGTTTCAACCCCGGATTGCCGTATTCTTTGTGCAAGGGATTGGAAACGTCAATCACCTCCTGCAATTCGCGGGCATCGGGGGCGGAAATGTTTACGTTGTAGCTAAGCGTGAGGCTTTTGAAATTGACGCTAAAAGAAGGGTAAACATAAAAATAATCCTGCCTCACACCGGGCTGCCGCCGGAAGGTATTTTGATGGTTCAGCCAAAAGAAGTTAATCCCCGGCGAGACGGCCCATTGGCCGGCACGGAACGAGACGTTTGCGGTGGTCGTGTTCTCCCATCCCCGCTTGCCCGATCCGGTTGAGAACGTGTCTAAATACAGTGCGTACTTGCCGGCAGGGTCTTTGTCAAAAATGTTTTTCGATGACTTTTCATTTACGTATTGGGCACGATGCACCAAAGAAACGCTGGCGTTTTTTAAGAGCGATGCATTGTACGTTAAATCGATGGCGTAATGGGTTGCTGCTGTCGTAGTTCGATGGAGGCGGTTCAAAACGCTGTCGGCACCGGTGCGGTAAAAACGGTACCGGCCGTCTTCGTAAGCATCATCATCGTTGCCGTAACCAGACGTAGAAATGTCCGCATTAAAAGAACGGCCTTCCCTTTTTCGCGAATAACTGCTGAACGAAAGGGAGCCGTTGAATTGATGATTGGTTTCATCGGTAAAACCGCTGTTCATCGTGCCGTTTACCGGGCCTTTAAAATTATCGGCCGTAAGGCTGTTATTGGTGGAAACCGAATTTCTTTTACCGGGTGTAATGCCGGGGCTGAAACGCAGTTGAGTGGAGGAATCAATCTGCCATTGGAGCGTTGCGCCAATTTGGTGGTTTTTGCCAACGTTTTTATAGATGCCGGTTGAAGCTATGGTCAGCACCGTATCCTCTAAAAATGTCCTTGTTGTGCTGGTATTTTCGTTCAGGCTGCGGTCTTCTTTATAAAAATACCGGAGGTTCACCGACAGGTTTTTTGCCCATTGGTTGTTGAAGTTGAAACCGCCGCCGAGCGAGTGCTGGATGCCTCTTTGATCGCTTCTGAAACTCGCCTCGCCGCCCCGGTTAAAGCCGCCGATGTTTTGCAAATCCTCTGTTCCAAATCCCGGTTTGTTCACGTTGTTGCTATGGCCGATGATGCTTATTTGAGCCGTGTCGCGAAAGAGATTTACAATGGCGCCGGCTTCGTGGCGGCTGTCGGTTCCGCCACCGGCATAAGCCTTTCCAAACCAGCCTTGTTTAATGGCCTTTTTTAACTTGATGTTGAGCACCTGGCCGATTTCATCGGCACGAAGCAAAGGGTTGCGGCGCTTTTCTTCTTTGTCATCGGTCACCTGTATTTTGTCCACAATGTTCGCGGGAAGGTTGCGGGTGGCAATGCGGGCATCGCCGCCAAAAAACTCGCGGCCATCCACCAACAGGCGGTTCACTTTTCGTCCGCGAACGGTAATGTTCCCATCAAGATCAACATCCATGCCGGGCAGCTTTTTCAATAAATCTTCCACCAGGGCCGAAGGCAAGGTTTTAAAAGCGCTGGCATTGAATTCCAGGGTGTCGTTGCGCATGCTTACCGGCGGCCTTTCGGCGGTAATGAGTACTTCGTCAAGCGCCTTTGCGTTCTCGGATAAATAAACCGTATCGAGATTCACATGCGGCGTTTCTTTTGAAAGACTGAATTCCCTGCGATAAACGCCGTAGCCCTGAAACGTTATTACCACGCGGCACAAAAGGTTTAGCGGAAGGCCGGTGATATGGAAGGCGCCGCGGTCATCGCTCAACCGGTATGTAATAACCGTGGTGTCTTTTGCGGTGAACACGGTTACCGATGCAAGCGATAAGGTTTGTTTCGTGGAAGAATCTTTCAAGACGCCTTCGAGGCTGCCTTTTTGTGCAAGGCCGCCCAGGCAAAAAGTGCAGAAGAGCAGAAGCAGCGTAAGCCTTTTGGCAGGCATTGGTTAAAGCGTTTGAGTTTGGTTGCGGTGAGATGAACAACGCTCCGTAAGTTACCTTAAAAAGCGGTTCACACAGGGTTTACACTCCCTGCATATCGTACACAAGCACCTTCTCCCACAGGTGCGAACAATCAGCCACGAACTGTTTATGAACCGGATCATCCTGATAAGTTTTCTGTCCGGCGAGGTCATCAAAGAACATCAGCTCCGATACCTGAAAACTATTGTCCACCACATCGCGTTTTTCAGTGGAAGCCGGTATGCCGATGTATAATTTTTTTACGGTTTCTATTTTTCGCAAGGTTTCGAGGCCGTCCAAAAGTTTTTGCTTGTCTTCTTCCGACGAAGGATTTTTCAGCCAAAAGAATACATGATGAATAACGCCTTTTTCTTTCATGGAGAATGGTGTAAATGATGACGTGAATAAACCGGCGGCAGCACCTGTGCTTTGCACAACAAAGTGCGGCGGCTTTGTTTCATAAGGTTGAAGCTACTGTAAATTCCGGTTATGTTTTCAGCGGTATTTTTTGAAAAATCTGCCGTCGCCACCGATGCCAATTCTTATGAAGCCCCTAACACCTTTGCTTCCTACCTTTCAGCACAAACACACCACAAAAACAACGTAAAAAAAGCAGTATGAAAACGTGGATTCTGATTCTATTCATAACAGGTGGCTTTGCGGCAGGCGCCCAGCAAAAACAATCATTAAAAGATTTGCTTTATAGCGGCAAGCTGAAGTCGGACTCCGGTTCAGTTGTGCGCAGAGATGATGACCTGTCAACAAAGATTGATACCGCTTCCAAAAAGGCCGCGGCCATAACGCCGGACAAACCGATGGCAACGACAGCGATGAACGCACCCAAAACAAAGGCATCGCCGACGGCTACTGAAGCAATTGCAACAGATGCCGGAACAACCGCGGAAACACCGGCAAGCACCGCCGCAACGCCGGTTAAAAGCAATACTAAAATCTGGAAAGAATATACCGACTCCTTGTTAAGCGGCATTAAAACCGAAGTGCTGCCCAACAAAAAAATCAAGAAGGACAGTTATTTTGTCATCGTGGAATATGAACTTGGTACCGATGGCAAAGTGAACGTGCTGAACGTGACCTCCTCTCCGGAAAGCCCCATTCTGCAAAGCGAAGTGAAAAGCCGGTTGGACAATGCACCACCGCAACTGGCACCATCTCTGGATAGCAATGGCAACCCGAAAAAAATTAAGCGCAAGCAAAGTTTCACCATCACGAAGGAATAAGCGCCTTCACTAAGAAAGCAAAGGCCCCGCACACCTGCGGGGCCTTTGCTTTTGGATGCAGATGCCGCCAACGATTGTGGCGAATGAATATTTTTTTGAGAAGGCTCCATTGCCGTTCGGTACCGCAATGGCTTCACCATTCAATAAATATGAAATCTGGCCCGGATGATTTATTTCCCCTTGTATCCGGTGCTTACCTCGCTGGTGTATGTCACTGGTCCTGGTGTCGGCGTGGAATTGTTCTTTCTTTTATACGGCAGGCTGGCTATTTTTTACATGCGCAAACCGTTGCAGGGCGGCCTTGCTTTTTTTATTTCGGTAAGTTGTTACGTAGCGGTTTTTGTCTTCTCCAATGTTTATACCTATTCCCTTAAAAAGGGCAACTTCTCCTTTTACGTGTTGAACCATGTGGTAGCTATCGTGTTTATCTTCTTCGCCTTGTCGTGAATGAAGAAGGAGAACAACAATGGAAAATTTAGTGCAATGGTCCAGGGCGCAAATGCAGGCTGAAGCAAAAAAGGTTTATATCAACAACAAAGCTTCGAAGCCGGTGTATGTATCAGCCGACAAAGATGTGTTGAACCTGGTGTTGCGCAACCTGCTTTTAAATGCCATCAAGTACACGCCTCAAAACGGCGCGGTGTCTATCGAAGCCGTTGGCCTTGACCTGGGCATTGAGGTATCTATCCACGATAACGGCGTGGGAATGATGGAAGAAGTCTTGAGCCGCCTTTCACAAAATAACTTTTACAGCACCAAAGGAACGGCTAACGAAACCGGCACCGGTTTGGGTCTGATGCTCTGCAAGGAGTTTTTAAAAAAGATGGGAAGCCGGATGTACATCGAAAGCGAACAAGGCAAGGGCAGCACGTTTTCGTTTACGCCGTCGAAACCTGAAAATTTAAATTAAGCAGGATTCTTTGCGGCAGCCGGTTGCGCAACTCATTGAGCCCCTCGCCTTGACGATTTATTGACTGTTTAAAATATCTCTCCA
Source organism: Flavisolibacter sp. (assembly GCA_965247695.1). Taxonomy (GTDB): domain Bacteria; phylum Bacteroidota; class Bacteroidia; order Chitinophagales; family Chitinophagaceae; genus Flavisolibacter. The sequence continues at coordinate 5,247,081 of OZ252037.1, read as the reverse complement.
CCTTCATTGTTTTTTATAGATGCGCTTGCGTTAGGGCAACCGTTGCGTTGTGTTTTGCCGGGCCGAAAAAAGCAGTAAACCTAAAGCCGCACATTGCTTCTTCCAAAAAAAGTGTGGAAGGGCACAGTAGTTGTCAGAGATGCTTGTAGTGGTTGAAAAACACAACCATTCATCTTAAAACCGAAAAATCATGAAGAAGATAATTTTTTTAGGGGCTGCTTTTTTTACCCTGACCATTGCCGCTTATTCGCAGAAGTATAAAAATGCTTCGGACAGTTTAAAGCTGAATAAAGAATACGCTTCGGTAAACAAAGACCTTGCTGACCTGCAGGCAAAATTGGCCGAAGCGCAAAACGATTTGCCCAACTACCAATCAAAGGCGGCCGATGCAGTGAAAGATGCTGAAGGTGCGGTACAGCAAAGCAACGACCAGACATCGAGCACAGATGTTGGCGACGCCAAAAAAGCGAAGAAAAAAGCCGACAAAGCCTATAAAGAAGCAAAGGGTTCCGAGAAGGCGCAGAACAACGTAAAAGACCAGCAAAAAAAGATAGATAAGCTCAACGAGGAGATTGTCAAAAAACAGCAAAAGCTACAAGAGCTGGAAACCATGCGCACGGCCATACGCAACGGTCAGTAAACCGGTGCTGCGGGCACAAACGATATTTAACCTTCGGTTTAAAACCGAAGGTTTTTTGTATGCGTAGTTCTACGCTTTTGTTTGTCAAAAGCAAGGCGCATATTTACGGGTAAATCATTTACCCTATGTACACCGCCGTAAAAGCGCCTTTTTTAACCGTTATCCGCAACCCTGTGCAGCAGCCCTTGCCAATGAATGACAGCGACCACCGCAATTTTATGCAAAAGCAGAATACAATTACGGTTGCCACCACCACCTACGATCAGCTTGTTCTTCGCTATCAAATTTTTGTGGATGCTGCCATTGAGGATTACAAGAACGTGTACCGCCATTACGTGCAACAAGGAGGACAGCGCAGCTTTTTTGACCGGTGCTGGACCATGCTGTTGAACGATGCAGTGGAAGAAGCCGCCAATCTTCTTGCCGGTTGCACAAACGATTCCGGCGCAAAGGAAAAACTGTGGCAAAGCCTGAAGCGGATTTCAGAAGGTTACTTGCTGGTATTGGACAAAGCCCTTCTTTAAGCCTTTCAAACCAGGCCGCCCGATTACAAAGTTTGCGGCAAGAGCTGTGATGAAAACTGATCCCAAAACCATCGCCCGCCAGGGCCTCATTGGTTCTGTTGATCTGGCCGCGTGAGATTGAATTTCGTTGTGCGGAGAAAACCGCATTTTTGTGCTCGCCAAAAACGCCACCATGAAAAATCTATTCTTCTTTTTACTGTCAACCACCGTGGCCGCAACTGCCTCGGCACAACCCGCGCAAATTGCCGACACCATTGCCCGAAAGGGGTTGCCGGTGCTGCGGTCTTACGTGGCGCCGGATGTGGTACACCGGGCCGCAAAAAAATACGGCCGCTCCTTGTATTGCATTGAAAAATCCACCGCCGCCAACTGCCAGGACTCTTACCTCGTGGGCCTTTTGCGTGGTGGCGGCAGCCTTAAAATGGAATGGATGTGCGACGATGCGAAAATGGTTTTACGTTCCGATAGAGCAAGGTTCAAAAACACCAATTCATTGTAAGCATTAACTGCCTGTGACCGTCAACATTGCGTATAAAATTATTGTTATGAAAAATAAAGAACGCGACAAAGCACTCATCGGCGCTTCTGTTTTTCTTGCCATTGCCGTAGCCATTGGCACGTGGATACGAAAGTTGTGAAGAGGTGATGCTTGCTTTGTAGATAATGTGATGATTTTGTATAACCGCAACGTCGCATGAACAAGGGCAATGCTTGTGCAGATAGCGACGGAGTAGTTTTTCAATTTATAGTTTATGCACCAGCATCGTTTTATACACGAAGGCAAGGAATGGTTCATTGACTTGCCTGCCTTTCTTGAACAAGGCGGTAGCAAAGCCGACCTTCAAATGGTATCGGGTGCGGACACCATGCTCCACGTCATTGCAGGCGATGATGCTGAAGTAACGCTTCTAATGGACACGCAACCGTTTGCCGGCGCCGATGAACTAGTGCTAACGGAACTGTGCGACCCGATCCTTGGTGGCGGTTATTATCACCTCAAGTCGTTTGAAGGAAAAGAAGTGGCGCAAGATATGTGGCTTTGCGAGGTTACCCGTTTTGTATTCAATGACATCCCGCCAAAGATTTTCGTGAAGAGATTGCGTTGAGCTTTTTTGTAACCGCCTTCTTTACGCCAACGTTCAAGGCGATCATTCTTCTTTCTCTATCCATACACTCACACTGCCCGGAAATACTAAAAATTCGCCCCAACCGTTTTCATCTATCTCTACTTCGCTGTCACATTTCTTCAACAAGTCAACAAAAATTTTACCGGCATAACGTTGGCCTATTTCCATTCGCTTTTTATCCGCGCCGTTGTTGGTTAATATCACCGCGCAACCGCTGTGTTCTTCATCGCCTTCCCGCGTCCAGCCAATGCAATTAGGGTCATCAAAAAATTCTCGCTGCGCTCCATAGGCATGGCCGTTGCGGGCATGGAGCAGCGATTCTAACTCTTCTACTTTGTTCAAAACGATTTTATACTCATTGCCGTCTTTTCCTTTGTCGGTATAAGTAGCACCGTATAAATCAGGATAAAAAATACAGGGATAACCTTCTTCCCGCAAAAGAATCAGCGCATAGGCATGGGGCTTGAACCAATGCTCCACCGGCGCTTCCAATGCCTGCAAGGGTTGCGTGTCGTGATTGTCTACCACCGTCACGGCTTTATCCGGTCTTGCCTTCATCAGCGATTCATCAAGGATGATGCGCAGGTCAAAGGTGTTGCCGCTTTGCGAGGCATTGTGAAGGTTGTGATGAAGGGAAGAATCGAACAAACTCATGTTGTCTTCGGTGGCTTCGAGATAACGCAACAAAAGCGACAATTGTCCCGGCGCCCAGTATTCGCCCACGGCAAACAATTCTTTACCCGTGGCGGCACGCATCTTCACTAACCACTCGTTGTAAAACTTTGGGGTGATGTGCTTGACAGCATCCAGCCGCACGCCGTCGAAGCCGACCGTATCATGATACCATTTTCCCCACTTGATTAATTCTTCGCGAACAGCCGGATTGCGAAACTCCACGTCGTTGAACATGAGGTAATCGTAGTTGCCTTTTTCGTCGTCAATCATTTCCTCCCAATCATCGCCCCATTTCTGAAGAATGTTGTAGATGGCCGTTTCGCCGGTACGGTGGTCGTAGTCCACGCCGCTAAAACATTGGTATGTCCATTGAAAGGTTGAGTAGTTGCCGGACCGGCCGGGATAATTGAATTTCGTGTAGGCTTCTATTTCAAAAGGCTCCGAAATGCGTTCGTTGCGGTCTTCCGGATTTACTTTCACGGCCATTACGGTTTCGGTTTCATCGCCGCCACCGAGGTGATTTACCACCACGTCGGCGATTACCTGCAAACCCGCTGCCTGCAACGCTTTCGCGGCGGCGATGTAATCTTGTTTGGTGCCGTATTTCGTACGCACCGTTCCCTTTTGGTCAAACTCGCCGAGGTCGTACAAATCATAGACATCATAGCCTACGCTATAGCCGCCGGCCGCGGCTTTGCAAGCCGGCGGCAACCACACAGCGTTGATGCCGAGGGCCGCCAACCGGGGCGCTTCTTCTTTTACTGTTTTCCAAAACTTTCCATCGTTCGGGATGTACCAATGGAAATACTGAATCATCGTTCCGTTCTGCATGTTGCTCTTGTTTTATGGCCGAGCCACTTTTTGTAAAAACTGTACCCGGCTATACCGTGTGTGGATAAAAAGTGGAAGAATTTGGGTAGACAGAAATGCCTGTTTTTACGCATCCGACTTGCAACTTTCGTTTGACGGTGTTTGGTTTTACAAAATGTGAGAGATGTTCCTGCAAGGCGGAATGCTTTGTTCAAAAAAACATTTCGTTGGCAAAGACACCAAGCGGTTGCCAACGCATTTTATTTCTAAAAAAACATCTATTGCATTGCCGCTCCGTCAATCTTTTTTGCGAAACAACAGCCAGTGTTGAATGGGCAAGAAGTCTTTCTTTTCCGCCAGTACAAAACCGTTCGCGGCCAACTCTTTTTTTGCCTGCGTTACGCTCAACTTGTGCAGTTCTTTAATGGGGATGGAAGGATCTTCGGCACGGTACTCCAACAGCAACAAACCGCCATTCCGTTTAAGGGCTTTGTGCAGGGCCTGCAACATTTCGTGCGGGTAAGAAAGCTCATGATACACGTCCACCATAATGGCCAAATCAACCGACGTGTCCCGAAGGTCAGGACTCATTTCCGTGCCTTTTGCTACGCTTACATTGTTCACACCTTCACGCTTTGCACGGGCCTGCAACGAAGCCACAAATTCGTCCTGAACTTCCACGGCATATACCCGGCCTTGCGGCACACGGCGGGCCATCCGAAAGGTATAATAACCGGTGCCGGCGCCAATGTCGGCTACGGTGCTGTTTGATTGCAACGGAAGTGCAGCCACGGCGGCATCCGCATCCTCTTCCTGTTGCCTTGTGCTGCGTTCCAGCCAGCCGGCGCCATCGGCGCTCATCACGTGGGCAATCTCACGGCCCAGATAAACTTTACCGGTGCCATCGGGGTGAGGCGTTTTGTAGGTGTAGGTTGTATCGGTTAAGGGAAGAGGCTGAATGGCAGCGGTGCCGCATTTGGTAAGCGCAAGTGTGAGCAAGGCTATCGCGGAGAGAAAAAATGTTTGCATACACGGAAAGAACAAACAATGTGCGGGAGTGGTTGCGGCAAAAAGGAGGTGTAAAAATTTTTACCTGCACAACTGTTTGTGTTGCCAGAAAAGGCTGTATTAAAAGCCTGCGATCAATTAACGCAGCCACGCTCTTCCAAAACTTGTTTCAGCCTTTTTAAATAATTCTTCATAGCACGGCGTGCTGCCCAGGCTACGGCAAAAGCCGGCAGCCAAAACCCAAGGCCGTGGCGCACAATATAGGTGTCGAAGGCAAGCGTGTATTGTACTTCGGCTTTGCCGCCGGCCGTAGCCCTAACGCTTCGGGTGCTTTGCAGAAAGAAAGGTTCGCCGGCCTTCGTTTGATAGGTCACTTTGTTACCGGGTTCGTATTCAGTACACACCAATAGTCGTGTGTAGTGAGGCATACGCGGTGACAGGTAAGAGTCCTCTGTAAACACGGCGCCGGGCCCAATGCATCCCGCTAAAATGGTTTCGTTTATTTCCGCCCGCCATTGCCAATCGTTGCGCAGGTCGGCCAGAAAAGAGAATGCTTCCGTGCAGGGCCGCCGTACCTCGATGGCGAGACTTATGGTAGCCATTAAAGAATTTGACATCTGCAAAAAAAGGCCGTTGACGCAAGCCCAAAAAGGCCGTGTTGCATCAAGTGTTCTAACGGTTGGATGAAAGGAGAAAATAGAAGATGCGGCGTTTATAATTTGTACGCCCCTCCGGCGCCGCACATGAATAAGAGGGATTTGCCCAAGCCGCAACAAACGTGAGCTTTATTGGCCTGAACGAATGATTTTAGTTTACATGTGCTGGTTACACCTCCTGCTTACTGCTTTCCGCAACTGGTGATAGACGCAGGGGCTTCAGACTTTCAACTTTTTTAAATAGTCCACATTTTCTTTCATGCTTTCCACCGGTGTATTGGCGTATTCTTCCTGCTCTATAAAAAAGTATTTCAAGCCGGCCTGTTTGCTGTGTTGAAGCATCGCTTTAATATCAAGACTACCCTTGCCAAACTCCACGCTGTGCTTTTGAGCAACGTTCATGTCTTTCAAATGCCACAACGGAAAACGGCCGGGATATTTCTGAAAATAATCCAGCGGCTTTTTACCACCAACAACCACCCAACCCAGGTCCATTTCCATGTGTACAAGCGACGCCTCGGTGTTGTTCAACAGCACATCATACAATACCGTACCGTTCTCGGTTTGAAATTCGTAGTCGTGATTGTGATAACCAAACTTGAGACCTCGTTGCTTGCATTCTTCGCCGGCTTTAGTAAACCGGTCAGCCACTTTTTTGTAATTGTCAACCGTTTGCCCCGACGTGGGCATGGTGGAACAAACAAGGTACTCCTGGCCGCTTTCCGCGGCTTCGTCCATTGTTTGGTTCCACTTGTCATCAATGTGTACGTGGCCGCTTCGCAGCGTCATGCCCAGATCGGCGCAGGCTTGTTTCATTGCCTTTGGTGGGAGTCCGTAATAGCTGCCTTTCTCGCTGCCGGCGCTTTCAATTTGTTTGATGCCCAAAGCAGCAATGTTTTTCAATGTGCCCATTGCATCGGCAAGCATTTCCTTGCGAAAGGTGTAAAGCTGCACGCCGATGTTTTTTATTTCTTTACCTAACGGTGTAAACGAGGGAAGAAATACCGACCCGATGGCAAGGCTTCCTGTTTGTTGCAAAAATTCACGTCTTTTCATGTTGATGATTTAGTAACGCAAGAGTTGAAAGGTATAAAAAGCGATGTGATTTTTTTAAAATGACGGATTAAAAACGATCGCAAAAATTCCGGCAATCTGTTTTCGTCTTTGCAGCAATGCCTGCATACAGCCTGCTTCCCTTTACTTGATTACTGTATCTTTCTTTTATGAAAAGATCCGTAGCCGTTTTTCTCTTTAGTTTCCTGTCTATACTTCTTTTTGCACAAGCCAAAATACCCTACGGCAACAACAAAGCTACAGGCCGGTATGCGGCACTCAACGGCATTCGCTTTTATTACGAAACCTACGGCAAAGGCCAACCCTTGCTCCTGTTGCATGGCAATGGCGGTTCCATCAATGCGTTCGAACAAAACATTCCTTTTCTTGCGCAGCACTTTAACGTGATTGTGTTGGACAGCCGTGCGCAGGGCAAGAGCGTTGATTTCAGCGATTCTATTTCCTTTGAACAGATGGCGGATGATGCAGTGGCTTTGCTTCGTTATTTAAAAATTGATTCAGCCTTTGTGTTGGGCTGGAGCGACGGCGGCATCGTGGGTCTTTGCATGGCGATGCGGAATCCGCAGGCAGTGCGTAAACTGCTGACCACCGGCGCCAATCTTTGGCCGGATTCCACGGCGATTGCACCGTGGTTGTGGCGGCAGCAAAAAGCCGTTGTGGATACCATTCACACAGAAAATTTTACAGCGCAACGCAAAAACGACTGGAAGCTTTTTCTGCTTGACTGGCTGCAACCGAATATCGCGTTAAGCGATCTGAAAAAAATTAAATGCCCTGTATTGGTTATGGCCGGCGACCGCGACGTGATACGAACGGAACACACGGTGCTGATAGCAGAAAATATTCCCGATAGTTATTTGTGGATTGTACCGAATAGTGGCCACGCAACGCTGATGGAACACCGCGATGAATTTAATGCGGCGGCCTTGTCATTTTTTTCTGGCGGGTTTAAGCGCAGGTAATGAAAAGAACGGAGCCGGCAGCTCTCTTCACGTGCGATACATGCGGTTGATACATTACTAAAGAATATTGCTTAATAGAAACTCGCATAGGCAAAAAGGGAGGGGATTTTTGCGAGATAGTTGGTAAAGGAAAAATCATCTTTTCGTGGGTGCTGACTTCAGCCCCTTCGGCGTATTTTACAAGCCAGTATGAAACCACTTATTCTTCCGCTGCTCCTGTTTTGCTGCAACACCCTTTTTGCGCAGCCGCACCTTCAGGGCAACCTTGCCATTAACCGGAAAGAAGGCTTGATAGAAGCCGATTTTACGCTAAGCCATTTGCCTCCCTTGCACGACTACCGCATCCTTCTTAATCACGGCATGAACATTCAATACGTCACAGCCGATAGCGGCAAACAAATGCAATACGACGGCTATTACAGCGGCAAAATGCGCGGCGAAGCATTGGAATACGTGCTGATGAAAAACGACAATGACACACTACGTCCCTTGCCTTCGTCCTTTCGCATAAAATACAAAGGCGCTTATCCCGTGTACGGCGATACGCTCAATCTTTTTGACTTCAAAGGCTACATAGCGGTGAACGCAAATACACTCCGGGCCACGGAGCAAAGCAAATGGTACCCGGTGTTGTATGATGTTACCACCGACCGCCTGATTGACAATTATACCTACACCATTACCGTGACGGCGCCCGGTTGCAAAACGGTTTACATCAACGGCAGCAAGCCTCAACAAAAAAGCCCGGCTACGTTTACATCGGCAACGCCAAGGGCTTTGTTCCTATTTGCCGGCAACTATGACTACGTGGCTGCCAACGGCAATTACATTTTGAATGCAGCCGTGGATAGCCGCACCGCCGGCCGCATCTTTACTGAATTGGAACGCATCAAAGCGTTTCATGCAAAGAACCTTGGGCTTGGCTACAACGAAAACATTTATCTCATTTCGCACAAAGCAGTAAAGCCCTATCCGCCACAAGGTTCGTGGGGCTTTACCGTGTTTCCGTCCTTTGCTTACGCCAATATAAATTTCAAAACCCTTGTGGACAGCGCCGGCCGGTTCACTCCTGACAACCTTGCTTTTTTTGCACACGAACTGGGGCATTATTATTTCGGCAGTCGCATGATGTCTGGTCTCTGGCAATGGTTTTTTCTGGAGTCCACTACCGAATACCTTTCCTTAAAAGCGGCCGAAGGGCTTGCCGGTAAAGACTACTACAACGGCGTGGTAAAGCGGTACACCGGCTTTCTTAAAAGCAGTACCTATCCACCACTGGCCCGCATTAAAAATCCGGAAGCCATTGACGAAAATTACCGGTACGTCTATGGGCCACTCATTTTGCTTGCCTTTGAAAAAGACTTTGGTTTGCCGGCCACATACAAAACATTAAAAGGCTTGGTTGAAAGGGCCGCGATGGAAACACCAACCCTTACTACGTTCAAACAGGCTGCTCTTGCAGCAGGCATAGCCGAAAAAGATTACGATGTATTTGCAGCAACTTATCTTGAAGCAGATGCAGCCCTGGTAAATGTGTTGAAACGTGTAAGCGAAAAGTAGTGACAGGAAAGACAGAAAACTTCTTCGGCAAGTGCCGCAGGTAATGCGTTGTGAACTAAGATTGTATTTTCGTCCGCTGCCGGCAGAATCGCCGGCCCTTTCTTTCAAAACCTTTCGCTTTGGATTTCACCCTTACTAATGCTGTACAGACAGTTTACGTCAACAATGCCAATGATCTTTCGGCTTGCGTGGAGAGACTGGCGCAAAGCACCTCGGTTGCCGTTGACCTTGAATTCGACAGCAACAATTATGGCTACGGCGTAACGCCTTCGCTCATTCAATTGGCTACTCCCGATGCCTGCTTTGTGGTTGACCTCATGGCCGGTTTGGACGTGCAAGCCCTCTTCAGTTTGTTGACTGATGAACGCATTGAGAAACTTGTACACGCCCCCGGCGAAGACCTGCGCCTTCTGCACCGCCTGGGGTGCTTTCCCAAAAATCTTTTTGATACCGAAGTGGTGGCCCGCCTGCTTAACTATGAACAAACAGGGCAGTCAGCGTTGCTGGCAAAAAAGCTGGGCATTGCGCTGAACAAAGGACAGCAACGTAGCAACTGGTTGCTCCGGCCATTGTCGGCGGCACAAATCCAATATGCCGCGGCCGATGTCGTTTGGCTGCACGCTTTAAAGCAGCAATTGGTTGCCGAGGCAGAGGAGAGAGGACTGATGCCTTTTGTACAGGAAGAACAAGCTTTGTTAAGCGAAACCATTTATACACAAGAGACCACCGGCGACTTTCTGAAACCCGCCGACAAGATCGCCTTCAGTCCCTGGCAACAACACTTGCTTAACGGGCTGCTGCAGTACCGCGATAGCCTGGCCCGCCGCATTAACCGCCCGCCTTATCAGGTGATGGCCGAAGAGGTAGTGCGGGACTTGGCCGCAGGTCAATGCTCTGCGAATGAAACGCTCACACGTCGCGGCGTGCATCCACGGTTCCAAAATGACCGGTCTGTTGCTGACTTAGCCGAAAGGCTTCACAATTTGCAGACAGAGGCAGATGCACAAGGACTGTCGAAAAAGCGGCCCACACGTCAGCGGCCAACGCCGGCGCAGGAGGCGTCCCGACGCAAAGCAGCTCATGACCGTGAACACTTGTTTACTCCCATAAAAGAGGCGTTGCGCAAACAGTTTGGCTTATACGCCACGCAACTGCTGTTAAGCGACCGCATGGTAGGAGACTTAGTAAATGACAACACAGCCTTTGGCAAGCTGCCGCCGTACCGGCAGGCTTTGTTTGTTGACGTAGCGAAACAGTTGGGTCTTGATTTAAGTGGTTATGTTGTAAGATCAGTTGTGGAGAAGAAGTAAGTCCGCTTATCAGGTGGAGCGGCGAACATAAATCAACTGGGTTACGTAGAAGATGGGTTGTGAAGTGGAAGGCTGTAGCGGCGACTCGTCGCGGACGTTTCGCAGAGTTAAAAGTTTTAATTTAGGGTTATAAAATCGAAAGCGGTGAAGAAAAAGAAAGCGGTATTACTATCGCAAAGAGCACAAAAAGAAAAAGCCATCAAACGCAATATCAGCGCAGCAGTAAAAGCGTTTAAGAAATTCCATTCTACATCCTCTCAATAATCTTCCGGCTTAGCGGTAAATTGAAGTTATGACAACATTGCAAAGCATAGCCATGAAAGGTACAGAGGCCGTGAAGCGGCTGCGCCGACAGAACTTAGCTGAAGGATTTCCGTTTATGATTAATGATGATAGCCTGCCTTCCGGCCAATGTTATCTGGAACAGCCTGATGGCTCTGTTCAATTAGTAAAGCTTGCAACAAATGGCCGTGACTTTGACCTTATCCGCGAGTTAAGCGTACAAGAAAGTAACCTCCTTCGGGCTAAATACGAATTGGCCGGTTAGCCATGCCCGCACTCTACATCATCACAGGCTCTAACGGTGCTGGCAAATCAACCATTGGGCCGGACTATCTTCCTTCGCACATTCGACAACACTGCACCATTTTCGACGGTGATAAATTGTTTATGCAAAAGCAACGGGAGCTCTCTTCACAGACAAGTCCCCTCGTAGATGCACCGTGAAGGGAGATCGTGCCGGCGGAGACTTGTCGGAAGAGAAAACGGCTTTCATTTTTTGATTTATTTTTACTTCATGCAAACAGCGCTCAACCCCTCGCAGTTGGAAATACTAAAGGTGATGCAGTACCTGAAGGATGAAAAAGATTTGGCGGAAATCAAGTCCCTGCTGGTCGCTTATCTTTCCGACAAAGTAGTGCGCAGTGCCGATGCTGCCTTTGATGAAAGCGGCTATACCGCAGATGTTTTTGAAACGTGGAAAAAGGAACACTTTCGTAAATCCAGTGGTGCATGACCGTTGTTCTCGATTGCAACGTGTTCGTTATTTGTCTCACTTCACGTTCGCCTTATCATTCCATTTACAAAGCGCTTGCTGCAGGCCAGTTTAACCTTGCGGTAACAACCGATATTTTATTGGAATATCAGGAAATCATTGAAACGAAATATGGCAGCATTACCGGCAATGCCTTTGTAAGCCTGCTCAACGAATTGCCAAACGTGCAACGCATCACCACTTATTACCAATGGCACCTGATAACCGCCGATGCTGATGACAATAAATATTGCGACTGCGCCGTGGCCGCCAACGCAGATTACTTAGTTACGGAAGACCGGCATTTTGACGTTGTAAAGAACATTGGCTTCCCGTCCGTCCGTGTTTTATCGGTAGATGATTTTGCGGCCATGATTGACGGTGCCGCTGTAAGATTGTGACGGCAGTTCTTCCCCGACGAGTCCCGCCGCGGATGCACTGTGAATTGAGATCGTGCTGGTGAAGACTCTTCTGCAAAAAAAGTTGGCGCCGATGGCAACCGGAGCGATCAGTCTGGCTTTGCTGTTAGCCGTCAAATTAGCTTACCTTAATTCACAAAACCTTGGTCATGAAAAAAATCATCTTCTTCTGCCTGTCTTTGTCATTGTCATTCGCCGTTCATGCGCAGACTGTAACCTCCGCTGATATCAAAACGCAAATGGCAAAAGATTGGGAAAGAGCCAAAGCCTACACCGTTGATTACCTGAACACCATGCCCGCCAATAAGTACGGATTTAAAGCAGTGGACAGCTTGCGGAGTTTTGCCCAGCAGATGCTGCACCTAAGTGTCGTCAATGTTTTTCTCATGATGACGGCCACCGGCAAGCCACCGCTTCCGTGGTTATCATTTGATTTGGAAAAAAGAGCAAGCGCCCAAAACAAAGATTCGGTGATGTATTACGTTACCGCCAGCTATGACTATTGCCTCAATGCAGTCAAAACTTCCGACGAGAGCAAATGGGGCGAAAACATAAAAGTTTTCAATCAGTTTGAAACAACAAGATTTGCGTTGATGAATAAAACGTTTGAACACCAGACGCACCACCGCGGCCAAACAACGGTTTACATTCGATTGAACAACATTAAGCCGCCGGAAGAAAAGTTATTCTAAGCAGCGTTGACCATCCTTTTTACGTCGTTGGTATGCCGCTTGACACTGCGTGTGACTACCAACAACAGGATGTATTGAATGATGGAGAGAAAGCGGGTAGTTCGTGCTTCGGCTGTTGGTGGGCTAAGCGCATTGCCCACGCCTCACACCAACAGCGGCAGGCTTGCTTTTAAATAGAACACCAACAAGGGCGGCAACATTGGCTTCCCGTCCATCCGTGTTTTATCGGTAGATGATTTTGCGGCCATGATTGACGGCACCGCTGTAAGATTGTGACGCAATTCTTCTTTGACGAGTCCCGCTGTGGATGTACTGTGAAGTGAGATCGTACTGGCGGAGACTTGTCAGGGAAAGTAAAAACAAGAAAATGTGAACTTTTGTAATAACTATATTGCATCGTTAAGCTTTGTTTCATCTCGCACAAACGATTTCAAACCAATTTCTAATGCTCTCTTTGCCCAAAAACTTTAAACAAAAACTCGAAGAAGATACACAGCTCAATGGGATAGTTTTAAAAACTCTTTCCGATTTCTCTGAAATTTTTGAGGAAAACAGGTTGTACTTTTTTGAAGAATACACTAACCATGGCATTAAACACATTCAAAAAGTGCTAAATGCTGCAGATGAAATAATCTATGAAAGCAATTTTCATACTCTAATTACAAGCAAAGATGTATCAGCAATAGTCCTTGCTGTTATCCTACATGATTTAGGCATGCACACTCCATTTGCTACATTCAAGAAAATGGTCGGAGGAGAGATAGATGGGCATTTTATTATTGATATAGATGAAAAGAAATGGCCTGAATTATGGGATGAATTTTTAGATGAAGCAAAGAAATTTAGTAGTAAGCGTCGCAAGCAAATTTTTGGTAATGAGTTTCAAGAATTTCATAGACCTACCTTAGACAATCAAGATAATTTGACAGGTGCTGATAGAAAACTGATCGGAGAATTCCTAAGAAGACATCATCCTCGTATTGCACACGAAATAGCAAATGCAGGATTTATTGGGCACAACGATGAAGTGATAAGCTTTGCATGTGATTTACCCAAGGAGATGAAAGATATTGTGGGTTTGATTGCACGAAGTCATGAGATAGAGATTAGGAACACGTTCGATTATCTCAAAAAATTTTCAGAAGAAGAGTGGGCGCAGCCATATAGCGTGCACGTTGTATTCTTAATGGTTGTGTTACGAGTCGCTGACTATTTCCAGTTTGATGCCTCGCGAGTCTCGGAAATCACGCTTAAGCTTAAAACATTTAGCAGCCCCATATCTAAACAAGAGCATAATAAGCACCTTGCAATTAAATTTGTAAAGCCTTCTTCAAAAGACGATGAGTTGCTCATGGCTGAAGCCAATCCAGTGAACAGTTTAGAATACTTACAATTAAAATCCTTGTTTAAAGACATTCAGTATGAGCTGGACGTTTCTTGGGCTATTTTAGGTGAAATTTATGGGAAAGAGCCTATTGATAAAAGACCGGCTATAAAATACAGGAGAATTAAATCCAATCTTACTGCAAATTCATCGTTCACAAAGAATGTAAATTATATTCCCGAAAAAATAACCTTAGATGCCGATGTGGAACTTCCTAAATTACTAATAGCTCCTCTGTATGGGAATCATCCAACGTATGGGGTCAGGGAACTGCTTCAAAATGCAGTTGATGCATGTAAAGAACGAGAAGAAGATGAGTTAAGAAAAAACAATAAAATTTTTGCTGGCAAAGTCATATTTACTATACAAAAAAATAATGCTGATCGTGACTATATCGAAATAAAAGATAACGGCAAAGGAATGTCTCTGTTCGAAATTAAAAATTACTTTTTAAAAGCAGGTGCTTCGTTTCGAAAGAGTTTGGATTGGCAGAAGAAGTATGTCAATGAAAAGGGGGAAACACTTATTCAAAGAAATGGAAGATTCGGAGTGGGAGTACTAGCAGCGTATCTGTTAGGTGACGAAATAGAAGTAATAACTAAAAGTATCTACTCAGATGTCGGATATACTTTCTCTGCGAAACTAGACTCGGAACAGATTGAAGTAACGAAACTTTTAATGAATGATTTTGGAACGAGTATCAAAATTTATCTCAATGATCATGTAAAGTCAAAGCTTTTGATTCCTAAAGATGATGACCATGAAAAATTAATCCACTTCACCCAATGGTACACTTTAAAATCTCCAACAATTCAATTCAATATTTTTGATAAAGAACAAATAGGGTACATAGATCTAGACCCAAACGTTAATGAACAGTTACCTAATGAGTGGCATGCAATCCAACCTCACGGTATTGCAAAAGTTAATTGGACATACAGCAAGAAGTTTACAAATCAAAAACTCACAATTAATGGAATTGTTATTCCTGGCGGATATCGTTTTATGGAGGGCCTAATCGTAAATGAGCCATTCCTATCGGTGTTTGATTATGACGGAAATCTGGATTTATCATTGAGCAGAAATTCGCTAAGTGAAAAGTATCTTCCTTTTGAAGAAATGTTGAAACTGGACATTTATAAAGATATTATAGCCAAACTTCTTCTATTCGAACCAAGAACAATTCTTACAAAGGACATTTTCCAGCCAGTAAGAGAAAAATTTGTACATGATGCCCTAAGTGGATATTATTATTACGGACACAACGATAGATTTTTCGAACTCATTTTCCACGAAAAGGGGTTTTTTATAAATCACGATTTTTTCATTTCCAAGCTTAAAAGTTTAGAAATTGTAGATATAAATTTTGCATATGAAAGTGGTGCACGACTGGAAGGGGATTTTTCAGATTTGTTCTTAAAGGCTGATTTTACTGAAAAGAGCAACATTACTGACCTAAGTTTTGCACTTGATCCAAGTAATTTTCATGGTAGTAGAGGGCGCATAACAGCAGGCAGTGAACAATACAAGAAGATGTTCATTGACAAGCTAAGAGTTAGAAAAAATTTAAAAAGGGACCATGAGGTTGAAAGCTCAACAAAAGATTGGACAGTTTTCACACTTGGCTATTTCAAATCAATAATATTTGACGTTAGCAATTATGTAGGAACCGATGCTATTAATTTGGTCTCAGAATACACCGTCAGTAATTTTTACCCGAAATCAAATAAAGGATTCAATGAATTATTGGAGTTGTATTTTCAAACCCAAGTTTTCATTCCATACTCTATGGATGAAAGAAAAGAACTGTTTTCAAAAGCGTTTAATGAGTTGGAAGTCTATATGCGCAAATACAAAAAGTGACTTTCTTGCTTTCTCAGACTACAAATATCGCCCTGAATAACCTTGTTAGAGATAAAGTGCTTTTGATTTCTTACTGGTGCATGTATAACCTTTGGAAAAATGATTACGTTGCAGCAAACTCTTTTAGGGTAAACTACAAGCGAAGCCACTTTTCAGTACAGAAGTATCCGAATAGAATTCCTAACCAAACAAGAGTGCGACGCAACAGACGATCAATAGATAGACAAACCCATAGTCCAGAATTGCACTACAACTTCTTCACTCCCTTCAATTGCCCCGCATCCGCTTCCACCACACTCACCGCATAACCACCACCCGCCGCTGATAACTGCGACAACTTAGACTTGCTTGTTACCGCCACTTTGCGAATGGTATAAGCCTGCGGGTTCGTTTTATAATTTGCATCTTTCCCATCGGCATAAATAGTAGCGAGATAAGTTTTACCCGCATCTAAAAAATCAAAGGAGATTGTTGATGTACGCGGCGTGTAGCCGTTCACATTGCCAACAAACCAACTGCCCTTGCCTTTTGCCTTGCGGGCCACCGTAATGTATTCACCGGGTTCCGCTTCCAAATAACGGGTGGTGTCCCAATCCACAGCCACGTCTTTTATAAACTGAAAGGCATCGGGAAAACGGTTGTAATTCTCCGGCAGGTCGGCAGCCATTTGCAGGGGACTGTACAGCGTTACATACAAAGCCAATTGGTTCGCCAGCGTGCTGTTGCAATGCGACTTGTTAGCCGGATTGACCTTGCTGATGTCCATCTCAAAAATACCCGGCGTGTAATCCATCGGCCCGCCAATGAGGCGGGTAAAGGGCAGCAGTGTAACATGGTTCGCCTTGCTTCCGCCAAAGGCCTGGTACTCGGTGCCGCGGGCCGATTCGTTGCCAATCAAATTGGGATACGTGCGGGCAATGCCGGTGGGCCTCACCGCTTCGTGGGCATTCACCATAATGTGATAACCAGCGGCTTTTTGCACGGCATACAAGTAGTGGTTCACGGCCCATTGGTTGTAATGATTTTCGCCGCGTGGAAGTATGTCGCCCACATAACCGCTCTTCACCGCATCATAACCGTTTGCCTTCATAAACTTGTAAGCCGTGTCCATGTGGCGTTCATAATTGCGGATGGAGCCAGAGGTTTCGTGGTGCATGATCAGCTTAATACCTTTGCTGTGCGCATAGGCATTCAACTCCTTCACGTTGAAGTCGGGATAAGGCGTTACAAAATCAAATACATAATCTTTCCAGTGGCCGAACCAGTCTTCCCAACCAATGTTCCAGCCTTCCACCAACACGGCGCCGAAGCCGTTTTGCGCAGCAAAGTCAATATACTTTTTTACGTTGGCAGTATTAGCACCGTGTGTTCCGTTGGGTTTGGCTTTTGCAAAATCGGTAACACCCAATTGCACCGAGGGATAATCGTTCGTGTAACCCCATGATGATTTACCCGTGATCATCTCCCACCACACGCCAACGTACTTCACGGGCTTTATCCAACTCACGTCTTTAAGCTTGCAAGGTTCGTTGAGGTTGTAGGTCATTTTAGAAGCGAGTATGTCGCGGGCACCGTCACTCACAATGATCGTGCGCCAAGGCGATGTGCAAGGCGCTTGCAGATAGCCTTTGTCGCCGATGGCATCAGGCGTGAGCCAGCTTTGAAACACCATGTTCTTGTCATCGAGGTTCAGGTGCATGCAGGAGTAATCAATCAATGCCGCTTCGTGCAGGTTTATGTAAATGTTATTTGCGGTTTTCATCATCAGGGACGTTTGCACACCGGTGGGGGAGAAGAAGGTTTGCGACACGTTACCGGTGGCGGCGCCGGTTTGCAGGCCGCGTATTTCGGAAAGCTTGCTGGTGTTGTAATCGTATTCCTGCGTGTCGTAATCGCCGGGAATCCAATAAGCGGTGTGGTCGCCGGTCATGGCAAACTGGGTTCGTTCTTCTTTTACAATAAAATGCCCTAGGTTCTTCTGTTGCGGAAACTCGTAGCGAAAGCCAAGGCCGTCATCGAACAAGCGAAAGCGAATAATGATGAAGCGATCTGCGCCCTTTTGTTGAAGTGTAACGGCCATCTCGTTGTAATGGTTGCGAATGTTTTTTACTTCGCCCCAAACGGGTTGCCATGTTTCATCGAAGGTGGATGTTTTGGTATCGGTGATGGTGAAGCTATTGAGTAAGGAAAGCGAATCATTCTTTAATTGCAGGCCAAGCTTGCTGGGTTTTACTACGTCGGCTTTTTTGTAGGAGAGACGATAAGCAGGTGTGCCATCGGACAAAAGAGAAAAGTTCATGATGAAGGCACCGTTGGGTGATATGAGCTCTTGCGCAGTGACGATAAAAGCAAAGCAGACAAAGAGAAGAGCGATCGTTGTTTTTTTCACGAAAGTAAGTTGTGTGTTATTCTCTTGCATTGACGAATGCAGCACAAGAAAATAATGGCGAAGGTATAAGACCGTTGCGTTGGCGTAACGGCTGGTGGCCGGAATGTTTGAGCAAAGTGAACGCGACGTTAGTGCCCTGACTCGTTTGGATTTACAGGCTCTTCTGTTTGCTGCGCAACCCCGGTGGAAGCCGTTGACCGCAAAATCAAATTGACCGTTTCGGATGGCTTGTCCCAATGCGGAAAATGGCCGCACCGGTTAAACCAATAAAAAGACGCATCGGGAAAAAGCGCCAATACTTTTTGCGACTGCGACGGAAAACAAATTCTATCCTGCCGTCCCCATCCAATCACCAGCGGTTTTGTGATGGATCCACGCGGTGCGCCTTGTTGTTCTTCGCCAAAGGCAAGGTTGTATAACAGTTCGTCAAACACGGGCGAACTAATGTAGCTGCGAAGCTCCGTGAGCACAAGGTGGGCCGGCAGACGCCAGGGCCGTGGCGAAAACTGCGGCAGTAAAATAGTGCGGGTAAAGGCGTTGCCGGTGATGAACGGAAGCGCCGGTTTCAACACGCGAATGAGACGGATGCTGGCGGCAATGGAGTAATAAAAAGTGGGCCGCTGCCAGCCGTCCCAAAAACCGCCAGGGTCGAGCGAAACAACCGAGCCAAGCACACCGCGGCGGGCCAGCTCCAGCACCAGCCGTCCGCCCATTGATGAGCCCACGGCGTCTATGCCGGTGAGCCCGTGTTTGGCTAACCATTCCGTAACGGCATCGGCCAGCGTGGCAATGGTAGTCGGTCCTTGCAGCGGCGGTGTTTTACCATGGCCGGGCAAATCAATCGCAATCACGTTGCGGTGGGCCGCCAGCTCGTCCAGCACCGTCATCCACGATTTCCACGAACCGCCAATGCCGTGTATCAATAAAAGCGGGCTGCCTGTTCCGTAGCGGACGTGATTCAGTTTCATGTGCGGTGTTTTTGATAGACGTTACTGTAACCGGATGTGACGGGAGAAGGTTGCAAAAAAACAGGCCCGCATTCAAAGCGGAAGCAGGCCTCACAGGAAGTGACAACGCAACGAGAGCTGCAAGGATGATCTTATCTCTTAGCAGGCGCACGGCGCTTCCATTCTTCCGCCGGCATTACATTAAAGCGACCTACTTGCACCTTGCCGCGATAAGTAACCACTTTCAATTGCGCGGCATCTTTCGGCGGCGTTAACGGTGTGCTGTATTTCGGGTAAAAGCGGTCGGGGTATGAGTTATCAAAGCTGTAGTAAATGTCAAGGCCTTTCACTTCCGTAGCCAGCGCAATGCGCACCGTGCTGTCGGCGCCGCGGGTAACGGTGAAGACGGGATCATAGGCACTCGGCGCCCACTTTTTTTCGGCTTCGTTGAAGCGAAGGAAATGCTGTTCGGTGCGGGCAAAAAAATCATCCCAATTCTTCTTGCTCTTTGGTGACCACAAACTCTCGGCCAACGCAAAGGCACGTGGCCACAACATGTATTGCACCTGCCGGTAATTGTACACCTGCTCCGTCCACAGGTTGCCTTGTCCGCCCAGGATGCGGGCCGCATTCACACCATCGGGCACCGGCTCAAACTCGTAAGCCTTGCTCAACCGCAACGATGCGTAGATGCGGCTTTCAATCACGGGGTCGGCCTGCATGTAGTCGAGATAAGCGTAAGTGGTTGGGCTCATCACCACATCGTGCCCAAGCTTCGCGGCTTCCACGCCGTTCTTCACGCCGCGCCAACTCATGATGGCCGTGCCCTTGCTTACGCCACCTTCCACCACCTCGTCCCAACCCATCATCTTCTTGCCTTTGGATGCCACGATCTTTTCCAGGCGTCTTTCAAAATAGCCTTGCACGCCTTCCATGGTCTTGATGCCTTCGCGTTCCATCAAAGCTTTTATCTGCGGGTTCTTCTCCCAGTAGTTGTGCGGGGCTTCGTCGCCGCCTACGTGTATGTATTCAAAGGGAAACAGGGCAGCCAGTTCGGTCACTACCTTGTCCACGAATTCGTACACTTTTTCGTTGGCCGGACAAAGCGTGTTGTCCACCATTGCAATGGGCGGAGCGCCGTGGCTCCAGTCCATGATTTGTTCGCCGGAACGCACCCGGTATTTGTCGGCGCCTTCGGTGCAGGAAAGCTCGGGGTAAGACGCAATGGCCGCAAGACAATGCGCCGGCATGTCTATTTCGGGCATCACGTTTACGAAACGTTCTTTGGCGTATTGCACAATCTCGCGGATGTCGTCTTGTGTATAAAAGCCGCCGTAATTGCGTGGCTCATCGGCTTCGGGTTTGGAAAAGGTGCCGAAATAGCCTTCCTTCTTTACGTTGAAGGCGCCCACTTCGGTAAGCTTAGGCAGGCTCTTGATTTGAATGCGCCAGCCTTCGTCATCGGCAAGGTGCAGGTGCAGCAGGTTGTATTTGTAACGCACCATGTCGTCAATGAACTGCTTTACTTCGGCTTTGGTAAAAAAGTGCCGCGATACGTCGAACATCAACCCGCGCCAGCCAAAGCGGGGGGTGTCGGTAATATCAACCAAGGGCAATGACCATTGCACGCCGCTCTGTTTTTCGGCGCTTTCAATTTGCGGCGGCAACAGTTGAACCAGGGTTTGCGCGGCATAGAACAAACCGGCAGGCGTGTTAGCCTTCAGTACAATCCCGGTTGGTGAAACGGTGATTTGATAGCCTTCGGTGCCGAGTGTTGAATTGGGCGTTGTATTTAGTCGAAGCTGAATGGTGGGTGATGCTGTTGACCCGTTGACGACTACGCTGTTGCCCGTAGGCACGGAAAACATTTTCTGAAGAAAGTCCGTGGTGGTTTTAAGTTCCGCAATCGCCGGCGCCGCAATGCTAATGGATGTCGGAAGATTGAAGCTACCTGACTTGGTGGTAAGCGATACCGGTTCTGGAATAATGGCAATGCGGGACACTTGAGCAAAAATGTTTGTGGCAAAAAGAACGGCAAGCGGAAGCAACCGGATTTTTTTCATGATAAAGATGTTAGGCGATAAAAATACGGCAATGAAACATGGCGGCAGAGCATCGTTGCAGAAGCGTTGTGGCAACGGCATAGATAATAAACGATAACCAGGTCACCCGTTAATCTTCAGCGGCGGACCAACAATCTCCATCTCATTATCGGCAAAAAGTTTTGCCATCTCGGCCTGCGTGGGTTCGCTTTTTAAGGCGGCTACCGCCATAAAAAAATCTTCCATTTTACCGGCCGGCTGAAAGAGCACGGTCATCTTTCCTTTCTCGCTTACCTGCGTCCAGGCATGGGGCACTTTCATGGGCATGAAGATGCTGTCGCCTGCCGTGCCATCAAAAAGATCATCACCCACTTTAAACCGGTAGGTTCCTTCCAACACATAAAACACTTCGTCTTGCTTGTGATGAACGTGAAGCGGTGTGCCGCGTCCTTGCGAAAGCGAGGTTTGTTCAAACAGCGCAAAGCCTCCGTCGGTATCGCTGCCGCTCACTTTCAGGTCAAGTACGTTGCTGTTCACGCCCTTTAGTTTCAAGTGGCCGTGAAGCCGCCCTTCGCCGGCCGGCGTTTTAAAACCTTTGCCGGTGCGCCTGAATTTGTCCTTGGCAAATGCCTTGAACGGATTGGAGGCAAGGGCAACCGCTGCCAAAATAAAATTGCTTCGTTTCATGTGCGGAGGAAGTTGAGTGGTGAACGAAATGCAGTAAGGAAAAATGATTTGAGGGCTCGCTGGCCAGTGCCTGAAAGAGAAAAAAAGCAAGGCCCGAAAAATTCTTTACTTACCAGATCTGAACTCTTTTCTCGCTGGATAAATACATCGAATCGCCGGACTTCACATTGAACGCTTCATAGAAATGAGGGTTGTTCATCAACGGACTGTTTACACGCCACAGGGGCGGCGAGTGCGGGTTGTTGTTGATCCACAACCGCAGGAAGGCGTCTTTCATTTTCACCCGCCATATCCTTGCAACAGAAATAAAGAATCTTTGGTCGGGTGTATAGCCGCCAATCTTTGTTGTGTCCTGCCCTTCTTTGGTTAGTTTGAAGGCATCATAAGCCATGGCAACACCGCCAATATCTGCTGTGTTTTCGCCAACCGTCATGGCGCCTTTTACGTGCACGGTATCCAACACGGTAAATGTGTTGTATAAGTCAATAACCTTTTGTGTTTTTGCTTTGAACTGATCGTAGTCCCCTTTCGCCCACCAATTTTTTACGTTGCCTTCTTTATCAAACTGGGCGCCCTGGTCGTCAAACGTATGCGTTATCTCGTGGCCGATAACCATGCCGATGCCGCCGTAGTTCAGCGCATCATCGGCGCCGTTATCAAAATAGGGCGGTTGCAGAATGGCTGCGGGAAAAACAATTTCATTGGCGGAAGGATTGTTATACGCGGTAACCGTTGAAGGGGAAGTAAACCATTCGCTTCTGTCAACGGGCTTGTTCAATTTAGCCAGGCCAAACTGATAGTTATTCGCGTTTGTCGCCACCACGTTTTCGAAGTATTTACCCTTCACAATCGTTACGGATCCGTAATCCCGCCACTTATCAGGATAGCCAATCTTCTTTGTGATGGCAAAGAGTTTTTCTTTTGCTTTTTGCTTGGTGCTGTCGCTCATCCAGTCCAGCTTATCCATTCGTGTGGCCATTGCTTTTTGCAGGTTGTTCACCAATTCCTGCACCCGCTTTTTGGCATCGTCGCCAAAGTATTTTTTTACGTACAATTGCCCAAGTGCTTCGCCCAGCGATTGGTCCACGGCGCTTGCCATGATTTCGCCGCGGGACTTTTGAACGGCTTGTCCCGTTAATACTTTATTGAATTCAAAGGCCGCGTCCACAAAAGGCTTGCTTAATACAGCCGCATAATTGCTGATGGAGTAAGCCTTTAAATAGATTCTCCAATCGTTGATGGAAATAGTTTTTAAAAGGGCATTCAGCTTATCGTAATAAGCCGGCTGGCTTACGTCAATCGAATCTGTTTTCGCACCGAGGTCATTCAATACAGTCGCCCAGCCAATATTCGGTTGCCGCTGTGCCAGCATTGCTACCGCCATCTTGTTGTAGTTCGCGGCCACATCGCGTAGTTCAATATTGTTTCTGTGCGATGAAGCGAGCTGTTTATCTATGTTATAAACAATGTCAGCTTCTTCCATTGCCATAGACGCATCGTTGCCTGTTAGTCTAAGTAGTGTGGCCAAATAAGTTTTGTACGCTTGCTGAATAGCGGTGCTCGACGCATCGCCTTTAAAATAATAATCCCTTTCGGGCAAGCCAATACCTGCCTGGGAGATGTGTGCAATATTGAGGCTGCTATTTTTATTATCCGGCCCTACATTAAACGATACAAACGAAGTGTTGTAGGCCTTTGCTTCATTCGCAACAAACTTCATTAACGAAGCTACATCGCTAATGCCGTCAATACGGAGGAGCACCGGTTTGATGGGTTCGTAACCACGGCCGTTGATGGTTGTTGTATCCATGCCCGATGCATAAAAATCGCCGAGCTTTTGTTCTATACTGCCGGCTTTGTTGGCCGCTTTTGAAACGCTGTCCAATATGCCTTGCAACCGCAGCCGTTGCGGATAGTTCATAAACATGTAGGCGCCCACGCCTGCTTGCGATGGCGGTATCTGCGCCGAATCGTACCAGGTACGATTTACATACATAAAAAAGTTGTTGCCGGGTTTGATGGAAGAATCTATTCCAGAGATGTCGGCAGTGGTTGCATCTTGGCCATTTTTGCAGGCTGGTAATAAGAGTAAGGTTGCAAAGAAGTATAGGAATCTTTTCATGCGCAGAATATTGTGGCTGATTTTGTTTGTGCCGAAGATAATTGTTATGGGTGTCTTACGTTGCTCATGTTGGTGGAAGACAGCAGGGTTTTTTTCGTTACTACTTTGGTGATTGGCATGTCTTCTACATCAATGAAGTCTTCCTCAATGAGTCCGCGATAGATATATTATGAAGTGGGTTGCAGAGGCGGAGACTTGTTAGAGAA
Source organism: Flavisolibacter sp. (assembly GCA_965247695.1). Taxonomy (GTDB): domain Bacteria; phylum Bacteroidota; class Bacteroidia; order Chitinophagales; family Chitinophagaceae; genus Flavisolibacter. The sequence goes on along the minus strand of OZ252037.1, from coordinate 5,222,951 downwards.
GAAAAAATACAATCACTTTCTTATTGTTACCGAAACTCCCATCCTTCGTCGTCAAAAAAGTCAATAAGTTTTATACACCCTACGCCAAATTTTTTTGCTACAGGTGGGATTTTATACTGGTTTGGGTCGTTGGATTCATGTTGAATGATAACGAGTCCATAATGTTTAGCGCAAGCAACAACAAGTGGATCCGCCCATGGCCGTGTGCTATATTTTGTAATTTCTTTTTCGGGATAAACCGCTAAGATTTTTTGGATTAAGAGTATTTCTTCTACGCATGGCTCAAGAAAAATGTTTTCATAGCTACTGGCCCAATCTAACAATTCATCGTTTCCACGCTTGATTTCCTTTAGCACTTCTCTTGGTGCAACGATTAATTTTTGATCGCACATTTCATTAAACCGTTCCCACAGGCCACGGAAAATTCTTTCAGGATAGAAGTCCTTCAAATCGAAGAGCGCACTACTGTCAATGACATATTGATATGGTTGTTTTAACAAAGCCATCAATTATTTAGGCGCTCAATAATTTGGGGTAAATGTTTTAGTTTGGTTTCAAGATAATTTGAAACATCAGATGAGGATATAAGACCTTGCTGATACGCATTAACTACACTCGCCACATAAGGCCGGCCTTTTTCATATATTATTTTTACACCTTGATTACGTCCCTTATCATTTTCTTTCTGCTCTTCTTTCTTTTTTTCTTGCGCAGCTCTTGCAGCAGCATCCCACATTCTTTTCCTACTCCAAAAAAAATCTTCACTTAATATCCCAAGACTCATTAGACGCCTTCCTATTACCTCATTGCTGACGTTATAGCTCTCGGATAGAAATCTGATTGTACTGTCATTGATGTTGCCACTTGAGATACTGTATTCTTTTACATCAGAAATGAAAGCCTCTTCAGGAACCAGAAAAGAAGCGGCAAATACGTTGCAGAAATTTTCGATTTTTTTGTATTCATCGTTTAACTGTCCACTTTCTAAATCTTTGAAAACATCATTGATGTTAAAAAGTATATGGCACACTTCATGAAACAAACTAAAAATTCGTCCGTTTGTTGCATCGTTAGTATTCAAAACTATTATCGGAAACTGGCCTGTTAAGCAAAATGCCCTTGCTTCCTGCATCGGCATTTTCAATTGAAAAACATAAATGCCTATCTCTTCTATCTTGCGTTTAAAATTTCTAAAAGCGTCTTCTTGCTTCCATTGCTTTTGCTCGCTCAAAGAAAGACCTAAAAACTTCCTGAATTTTAAAGCTGCGTTTTTAGGGTCATCGGCAAGGCTAACTTTAAACTTCGTGAACAAAGAACTCTCGCTTACGCTTGTGACCTCTTCTAATATCAATTGATATCTTTTTGCCTTTCTTAAAGCGAATATTACTTCCGGTGAGAGTTGTGAAGTTTCGGCGTTTGATAAGTTTCTAAAGTCTTTTTGAATCAATGCTTCTTTAGGAGGATTGGGCAACAACAAAATAGCAAGTGATCTTTTATAAACATTCTCGGCCAAGCCTTCAAGTTGCTTATAGGTAGGCACCTTATCACCTGTTTCCCAAGCTTCATAGCGGTCTAACGGTACACCGGCCTTTTTTGCCGCTTGTTCAGTAGAATAGCCCATAGATACCCTCGCCCATTCAAGAACTGTTGGAGAAAGTCGAAATGAAATGCTACCGGCCATAGTGCAATAATATACAAAAAGCAGTTTGTTTATATGACCTTCTTGTTGCTCATTTGCTATTGTTTATTACATTCATATTTTGCTCAATAGCCTTCTGAACATACAAGAATGCGACGCAACGAACGTTAAATCGTTATTCTTGCCTCTGGCTCACAACCCCAACGCTCTCCTCAAATAAATAGCTGTTTTACTTTCCGTAGCACCCGCCACAATCCTCCGGCCTTCTTCACCGGCACCCGGTCCAATATCTACAACCTACTTGCTGCCGTCCGTTGAAGGTCTTCTGTTGGCTATTCTTTTTTTTGCAAATCGGTTTATTTAGAAATAAGTGTTCACGGCAAAGTGGTATTGCTGTATGAAAATGGTTTTGAAAGCGCTGATATTGTTTTGCTCATAAAAAACCAGCATGGCCTTTTTGTAGTCAACAGCATCTACCGTTCTAAAGGAAAGCGGGCAATGGTCATGGGCAAGCAATACGGCATTGCTCACAATGCGGGACGTGCGTTTGTTGCCATCGTTAAACGGCTGTATGTAGGCAATCAGCGCAAGGCAAAGAAGGGCTTTCTCAAAAACATCCGTTTTACCGTTTACCAGGGCACACAGGTCTTCCATCGCCTCGCGTATCTGATGCTCGTTGTCGAGCGGCCGGTAATTGGTGCCTGAAATACCTACCCGGCGCTGGCGCAGGTTGCGGTCAATGTTCAAGTCTTTAGCCAGGATGGAGTGAATATCTTCAATGGAGCGTACCGACAGCGGCACCACATAATCCTTATGGTCAAGCACGAAATTGATGGCTTCTTTGTGGTTCAGCAACATCACTGCATCATCCTTTGGCTTGCCGGCAGCCGTTTCCTTGTCCTTCAGCAGCCGTTCTGTTTCCAACAGGGAATAGGTATTGCCTTCTATCTGCGAAGACTTCCAGCTAAGGTCAATCGCCAGCCGTTCCATTTCTTTCGCTTTTATGTCGGCGCTAAGCTGTTCGGTATTGTGCGTGAATTGCTTTTGCAGGGTGGCCAGCATCCGGCTTTCTTCTGCTGTGAACAAAGAGGCCTCCGGTAAAATATCTCTCATCAACAGGTGCTCAAAACCCTGCTTAATAATCCGCTCGTCAATTTCTTTTAGAAAATAAGCTCCTATATCCACCGGGTGCAAAAGCGTGTACGTTGGTGAAAGGACATAGGTAGTTGCTTTCCGGTTGCCGGATGTACTGATTGCCCCTTCTTTCACCAACTTAGCCAACGTACGCTTTACGGTAGCATAGCTGGTTCCCGGCAAGCCATTATGAACTTCTTTGGAAGAAAGGCTGGGCCGTGCGGCGAGAAGATCAATTATTTGGTTATTTAAGCTCACTTGGTTCTCGAATATAGCTCATGTTCGCTATTCTTTGAGCTTTAATCTTAGGTCGAATGAGCTTTATTTAAGGCTCAAACATACAAGCGATAAGCGTAGCCACTTCAGCAATTGAACTTATTCTAAAACGGCATTGATCCTAAAGAAGATAAGCGCTTAGATTTTTACTACAAGTTTTTATAGCAGCGCCAAGATTCATTTTACAACCCCAACTCTCTCCTCAAATAAATCGCCGTCTTACTCTCCTTCACCCGCGCCACTTCATGCGGTGTGCCACACGCCACAATCCGCCCGCCTTCTTCACCGGCACCCGGTCCGATGTCCACTACCCAATCGCTTCCTGCTATTATGTGCATGTCGTGCTCCACCACAATCACCGTGTTGCCGGCATCCACCAAACGGTTCAACTGCACCATCAACTTTTCTACATCGGAGGGATGAAGGCCGGTGGTGGGTTCGTCTAAAATGTACAAGGTATTGCCGCGGCTTAGGCGTTGCAGTTCGGTGGCGAGTTTTATCCGTTGCGCTTCGCCGCCGGAGAGTTCCGTTGCCGGTTGGCCAAGGCGCAAATAACCAAGGCCCACTTCATGCAACATGGCAAGGGCGCGGTTGATGGCCGCATCTTCCGCAAAGAATTCCAGCGCTTCATCAACGGTCATCCGTAACACTTCGGCAATGTTTTTATCCTGATAGGTTATCTCTAACGTTTTGGCGTTGTAGCGGGTACCACCGCACACCGGACAAGGCGCATACACACTCGGCAAAAACAACAACTCCACCATTACAAAGCCTTCACCTTCGCAGTTGTCGCAGCGGCCCTTGCCCACGTTAAACGAAAAGCGGCCCGCATCGTAATGCCGCCCCTTTGCGGTTTTGGTGGAAGCAAAGAGTTTGCGTACGCCGTCGAATAAGCCGGTGTACGTAGCCAAGTTGCTGCGCGGCGTTCGGCCAATCGGCTTTTGGTCCACCATCATCAGGCGCTTGATGCTTTCGGCGCCGCTTACAATCTTGCCGCCAAGTGTTTGCACGGCTTCTTCCTGCAAAACGTCGCTTTCGCTTTCTTCTTCGGGCAATTCGTGGCCCAAGTATTCAGCTATTAGTTCTACCAAAGCGCCACCCACCAAACTGCTCTTGCCCGAACCCGAAATACCGGTAACGGCCGTTAGCACACCCAACGGAAAAGCGGCGTCAAGTAGTTGGAGATTGTTGCGTGTAACGCCGGATAATTTCAACCAACCAGATGGTGTTCGGATTGTAGTTTGTTGTTTGCCGTTTGTAGTTGAGAGATACTTCGCGGTTTGAGAGGCTTCAATATTTTTTAATCCATGGAGTGGGCCGCTGTATAAAATTTCACCGCCCTTTTCACCGGCGGCGGGACCAACATCCACTATCCAATCGGCGGCACGAATCACGTCCAACTCGTGTTCGACAACGAACAAGGAATTGCCCGACGCTTTCAGGCGATCAAGTGCTCTTAATAGAGCTTCGGTATCGGATGGATGCAAACCTGCGGATGGTTCATCTAATACATAAACAACACCGAATAGATTGCTGCGCACTTGTGTTGCTAACCGCAATCGTTGCAACTCGCCGGGTGATAAAGTCGGTGTGCTGCGTTCAAGCGTGAGGTAACCAAGACCGAGATCAAGCAATACGTTTAATCGTGCAAGGAGGTCTTCAGCGATGCGCTGCGCCACCATCGCTTTTTCTTCGTGGCCGTCTTTTGCATATTGCTTCAAAGCTGCTGCTTCGCCGGTTGCGTATGGTTCAAAGATGGACAGCAAACGTTTTAGCGGTTGCCGCGACATGTCGGCAATATCAAGGCCTGAAAAGCCTATCGAAAGCGATTCTTTGCGCAAGCGCTTGCCTCCGCAGGTAGGGCAGTCGCTGCTCACCATAAAGCCTTGCACACGCTTCTTCATCTGCGCACTTTGCGTGGCCTTGAACGTGTAAAACAGGTTACGCCTTGCGCTGCTGAAAGTGCCCATATAGCCCGGCGGTATCTTTTGTTTTATGGCTGCCTGCGCTTCTTTGTGCGTGAACCCCGGATACACCGGCACCTGCGGTTGTTCATCGGTAAAGAGTATCCAGTCTCTATCTTTTTTCGTCAAGTCGCGCCAGGGTTTGTCCACGTCGTAACCAAGTGTGATGAGAATGTCGCGAAGGTTTTGTCCGCCCCAGGCCGTGGGCCATGCGGCAATGGCCCGTTCGCGTATTGTGAGCGAATCATCGGGTACCATGCTCTCTTCCATGGCTTCGTACACACGGCCCAAACCGTGGCACTGCGGACAAGCGCCTTCGGCCGTGTTGGGCGAGAAGGCTTCGGCATAGATGATGCCTTGATCTGCAGGATAATCGCCGGCCCTTGAATACAACATCCGCAAAAGATTAGAAAGCGTCGTAACCGAACCAACCGATGAACGGGTGGATGTTCCGCCGCGTTGTTGTTGCAAGGCTACCGCCGGCGGCAAGCCTTCTACACTATCCACCACCGGCACGGGCATTTGATGAAACAACCGCCGTGCGTATGGCGAAACGGATTCCAAATAACGGCGTTGCGCCTCGGCATACAAGGTTCCAAAAGCCAGCGAACTTTTGCCCGAACCCGATACGCCGGTAAAGACTACAAGTGCATCCCGTGGAATTTTCAGCGAAACGTTTTTGAGGTTGTGTTCCCTTGCGCCGCGAACGTGTACAAAGCCGTCGTAAAGATGGGCCGGTGAAGGTTTCTGCATGAACCGATGGTTTCAAATGTCTTGCCATGCAGACGGTCATAAAAAGCAGGAAGCCCAAACGGCTTGGGCTTCTTTTGCGGATGTAATCGGAGGTTATAATGAATTCAAGTTGCCAGTAGTCTTCCCGTGTATTGAGTTTTTTATTTTTCAAGTCAGGCTTTATGATAGCCTTTTGTACGCCAAACCGGCAACCGGCTACTGGCAACCAAGACTAATTCGCTCTTATTAGCAATTGAATTGTAGTATCGTTCGGCACTGTCATTTGCAAGCCGGCTTGTCCGGATGAAAGCAGGCCTCTTACCAGCACTTGTTTGTTCGCATACATCTCGTTGAGAGCATCCCTTGACTTCCCGCTTTGAACAATCAGGTTCACGTATTGTTTGGACGAAGGCGACCGCAGTTGAACCATCCATAACCCGGCTGCCGGTGCGGCCGAAACGGTTTCCACCATGCCGGTCAGCGTTACTGTATCGTTCGCAAAAAATTGCGCTTCATCGGTAGTGATGGGTGAGGTTACTTTAATCTGGCTCCGGCTGGTAATGCGGATGTACGGCGTGTTTTGGTAGAGATATACATCGCCGCTGATGCACACATCTTTGCCCGAGTAAAAAGCCTTCGGCAGACCAATGCCGAATTTTGCTTTATCCTGCCGCCAAATGATGGCCCTTGCGGCCGGCGACCACTGGTGTTGCTGAAAGTCGAGGATGGTTGCCTGTTCCGTGGCCGATTCAAAAAAACGGGTGAGCTGCACCCGGCCGCAAAACTCTACGCTCTGGCCTACATAATCACGGATGTCCGCCACTTGTATGCGGGCCTTCTTCTTTGCCGCTACGGGCTTGTCAGCTACTACTGGCGCAGGCTTGTCCAAAGCCTGCAGAAAAGCGTTGCTCAAGTCTTTCAGCCGGGCAGCGCCGGAAGCCGGTATTTGCAGGTCCACAAAATCAGAGAACAGGTATTTGCGTATGGCCACAAGACTGTATTGGCTAAGTGCATCTACGTCGGAAGGCGCCACAGCATATTGATGCTTGTAGGTGCTGCCCTGCGGGTTGGGCGTAAAGGACTGAAGGCCCGTGGATTTTGCTTTTACGGATGCGCCGTTGGACAGGGTTAGAATCAAGGGATCATTGGCATCAATGGTGGCCGCGCCCCATTCCGAGCCGCTTGTTTCGAGGTAAAGGTTTGGGCCGGCCTGCTCAAAGGCCACGGCAAGCCTGGTTTTATTTTGTTGAACAATAGATAACGGCTCGGTTTCAACCAGTTGCTGGTTCAGCGACTTGTCGTAGCCTTTTACTTTAATCTTTTGCGCAACGGCGCCAAAGGGGAGAAGCAAGAGCAAACAATGAATAAGTTTCATACCGGTTATAGTTGGGGTAACCGGTATTTACGAGGGAAAGGAGGAAAGGGATTTTTGGAAGAGGAGTTTGTTGGGGAGGCGGATGTTAAAAAACTGATGAAGCAGGAGTATGAACGGCAATTGAGTCATTGTTAAATTCCATTCGCCTGTTTTACTAACTTTAAGTATGCGATTCATCCTTTTACTATTGACCTGTGTAAGCCTCGTTGCGAGTGTTTGCGGCCAAGCAGGCAATGCCTACAATACAAACGACTTGACTCGTTTGAACGCATTGGCAAGCCGGTGGGAGAGGTATTGGAACAAACACAACATGGACTCAATGGCAACGATGTTAAAGCCCGATGTGGACTTTGTAAATGTGGCCGGTATATGGCTGAAAGGCAGGCCGGCAACGGTGGCCGATCACAAACAAAAGCACGAGGGTGTGATATTTAAGAACAGCACATGGTCAACCGATAGTGTGGCGATAAAGTACGTAAAGCCTGATCTTGCCATTGTACACATCGGGTGGGGATTAAAAGACGACTACGATGCTGACGGCACGCCACGCAAACCCCGTCACGGCATCTTTACCTGGGTGGTGGTAAAAGAAAAAGAGGAATGGCTTTTATTGGCTGGCCACAACGTCAACATTCGTGAGCCGGTTGTTACAACGAAATGAAGGCTGCGACAAACTATCTATTGTGTTCTCTATACCCCTTACGCTGGCTGCAAAAGATGCAATCACCGCAGCCAAAAATTTGGAGAAGGTTTTCGAAGAAGAAATCAGCAAAGCCATTAGAGGGTTTGATATAAACAGTCCGTAACTGATAAAGGGAAACCAATTCTTTCCTATAATTGAATAACCTTACCGCTGTCAAAGAAACTGATTTATGGAAACGATGCTGATTGAACTGACGAATGAAAAAGCTGCAAAACTTTTGCATGAACTGGAAGCACTGAATCTGATAAAAGTGATTCAAACAACTCCTTCGGCGAAGGAAAGCCTTTCAAAAAAATATGCCGGAAGCCTGCCTTAATGTAGCAGAGCAACTACAGAACACTGTTAATGAAAGTCGCAACCAATGGAACGGCCGCAGTATTTAATTGATACAAACGCTGTGATAGATTTTCTCGGCGGCAAGTTGCCCGAAAAAGGCAAAGCGTTTATGAATACCATCGTTGATTCGGTTCCCAATCTATCCATCATCACAAAAATCGAATTGCTGGGTTACCCGGTGCAGCATGAGCATTATCAAACCTTGTCCGGCTTTATTGGCGATAGTGTAGTGATTGCATTAAACGATGAAATCGCGGACGCTTGTATCGAAATAAGAAAGGAGAGTAAAACAAAACTTCCCGATGCCATCGTTGCCCCCTACAGCTTTAATCAATAACCAGACACTCATAACTCGCAACACTTCTGATTTTAAAAACATCAACGGCCTGCAAATTGTAAATCCCTACGATTTATAGATAATGGAAACAAATGAACTAGACCTTTCAATTGCTTAGTTTTTGAGTAAGAATTTGCCTGCATCGGCTTGATTAACCAGCCCGAAAAAAACAAACCCGGACACCGTGTTTTACAACAACCGGCCCGGGTTCTTCAAATGCTATTGATTTCTTTTCGTTCAGCCACCTTCCACAAACCGCTTCAATTCTTCCAGTGCTTGTTCCCAGCCTTCGCGGTGCGGCTGCACCGATTGTTCGTTTTGAAAAGCTTCCTGCAACACCGTTAAGCTGCCCGTTTCGTCATCGCCGCTGAAGCTAATGGTAAGCATGTATTCACCGTCGTGCATGGAGGCTTCGGGCAATTCCCAAATTCAACTGTACACCAATTTTTCGCCCGGTTGCGCTTCCTTGTATTCACCATGAATCTTCAGGCCGCCTTCAAAGGTATAAACCACTTTGCCGCCGGAGCGTATGTCGGTCTCCATACTGATCAAGGTTTTGTCCATAGGCTTCCACCACTGCTTTAGCGCCGCTTCTTCCGTCCATGCTTTGTAAAGCGCATCCTTGGTTGCTTTAAAGCTCTTCTGAATGTTTACCGTTTGTGCCTCGTTGGTCATAACTGCTTTTTCTTTTAAACAGATAAGAGTAAGTATAGTTGAAACGGCATTTAATTTTCAGCCCTCTATTGATAAGATAACCGCGTAAAATCAAACTTGTATGAACACAACAAAGCGGCACACCGCAACGCGATAACGATCCGCAAAAGCAGTCTGCTGAAGGCGAAGAACCTGTACAAGTTTCATTGCTTAAAAGCGACGAGATAGGGATTGGCCCATTTGAATATTCAGGAGAAACAGCAAAGCAAACCGGAGAAGCAAGGAAGGAAGATGTGGAGCAAAAGAAAGATGAATAAGGAACGGCGATGGCTAAATGTAGGCGGGCAAAAGATTAATCAGATTGTTTCTTGTTGCAGGCAAGTAAAGCTTCAGCTTCTGCCTTTTTGCGCAACAGGGCCGGATGGTTTTCGTCAAAGCTTATCTCTTGCTTGGAAAAAACCGGCTTTTTAGCGATGAGCTTTCGCTAAAGACTTTTATTTTTTGTGGCCGGAACTTCGTTTTTCATGATTTAAAAATAGACAATTTTCTACGGATAAGAAAGGCGGCAGGCACAAGGCCGTTTTCGGTCGGCCCGTAAGGTTTGTAAGGGTCGTTAGAACTATCTCTATACTTTATGTCATACGACTCCTGCATGGCTTCGCAATTATTGTAAATAATTCGGTCATATAATTGTTTTCGGACGGCGTCGCTACCCGTTATCACAATTTGGCTATTTTGATGTTCCCGGTGAATTCATGAATGATATGGATAACGGTAGCCATCACTTTTGGCATGTCGCCGTTATTGGTGATGTGTTGGTCATCAGCAATTTCATTGTTGCTATAATCGCTTAGAAAAAGATTAAAAGAATCCGGTTGGCTTAAACGTTGAAAGATTACGATTTTAGGTATGACACCACGCGGGCCCGTACTTGAAAAAAGGGATGCGTTGTTTGTGGGTGAAAATTGAATGTCGGTATAAAACTCCCTGTTCATGAAGCAGTAATGGTTTTACGATTTGCTATACGTTTATACAGTGCAATATTGAGTCAACTGTTCTTCGAAGAGTCTAAAGTAAAGCACAATCACCTTTGAAGTCGAAATGGCGTTTAATCAACGCAGTGCAAAAAGCAATGTTGCCCTACCTTTAAACATGACCACGCCAACAAAACACTTCATCGCCTTTCTTCTTGCCTCCGTCTTCTTCACCGCTTCTGCGCAGCAAACACAAAAGCCGCCGCTGCACGGCAAGAACTGGATGGCCATCACGGGCAAGCCATTAGCCGCCGAAGCCGGCGCCATGATTTTTGGGCAAGGCGGCAATGCGGTGGATGCGGCTTGCGCCATGCTGGCTGCTTGTTGTACGATGTGGGACGTGTTGAGTTGGGGTGGCGAAACGCAAGCGTTGATCTACAATCCAAAAACGAAAAAAGTCATTGCCATTAATGCAATGGGCTTTGCACCAACAGGGGCCACACCCGCGTTCTTTAAAAGTAAAGGCTACAACTTTCCACCCGAATACGGCCCGCTTGCCGCTACCACACCGGGCACACCCGGCGGACTGCTTTATATGTTGTCGAATTATGGAACGATGACCCTGGAGCAAGTGTTGGCGCCGGCCATACAACTCGCTGCCGGTTATCCCATAGAAGCGCAAACCGCTAACAGCATGGAACGTGGCAAGAGCCGAATTAAAGAATGGCCGTACAGCAAAAAAGTTTTTCTGGTGCATGAAGGCGAGAGTCGTGAAGCACCCGAAGCAGGGGAAATTTTTGTGCAGAAAGATTTGCTGCAAACATTAACCAAGATGGTAGAAGCGGAACGTGCCGCGAAGAAAAAGGGCCTCGACCGCAAAGCCGCCATTGCCGCGGCTTACGACCGTTTTTACAAAGGCGACATTGCGCAGGAATTTGTTCGCGGTGCACAAGAGCAGGGCGGACTGATTACGCTGCAAGACTTGGCTGGCTGGAAGCCAGTGGAAGAAGAACCGTTAAAGACAACCTACAAAGGCATTGACGTGTACAAGCTGCAACAATGGACACAAGGCCCGGCCTTGTTGCAAGCCCTGAACATCCTTGAAAACTTCGACCTTAAAGGCATGGGCTATAATAGCGTCAAATACATTCACACGGTTTACCAGGCCATGAGCCTTGCCTTTGCCGACCGTGATTTTTATTACGGTGATCCACGCTTTGCCAAGAATCAACCTATGGTCGGTTTATTGAGCAAGGCCTATGCAAAGCAAAGGGCTTCACTCATTCAATACGATAAGAACGATACATTCATTGGGCCCGGCGATCCTTATCCTTTTGAAGGGGCAACGAATCCTTTCATCAATCTCTTAAAACAGCGCGGCTTTGCAATGGATACATCCAAGCGAAATTTTGCGCCGCAACATGATTTGCGCAATAGTTTGGGTCTTGCCGATTACAATGAAAAACTTTGGCTGGGCACCACCAGTGTGGAAGCCGCTGATAAAGAAGGTTGGGTAGTTTCCATCACGCCGAGCGGTGGTTGGCTGCCGGCTTGTATTGCAGGCAAAACCGGTGTAGGCATGAGCCAACGGATGCAAAGCTTCGTGTTGGATTCGGCGCTGAATCCTTTCAATGTAGTAGCGCCGGGCAAGCGACCAAGAGTTACACTTACACCATCATTGGCCTTAAAAGACGGCAAGCCTTTTCTGTCCTTTGCCGTACAAGGCGGCGATACGCAAGACCAAAACCTCCTGCAATTTTTTCTTGACATCGTTGAATTTGGAATGACGGTGCAGCAAGCCACCGAAGCGGCCAACATCAACAGCAATCAATTGTGGCTTTCATTGGGCGGAACAAAAACAGATGACCGCAAACCACGCCCCGGCAGCATCTTATTGAACAGCAATACGCCGCAAGCCGTAAGAGATGAATTGAAAAAGATGGGTTATACTCTAAGCTTCGATGACCGCAGCAGCGGGCCAATCAACGCCATTTATCTCGATTGGAAACACGGCAGCTTTTGGGGTGGATCGAGTAATAACGGAGAAGATTATGGCATTGGATGGTAAAGCATTCTCACAAACCCTTTTGTGAATGGTGAGTGGTGAATTGTGAAGAAAATCCTTTCCTGTTCATCCTTACTATTGCTATTGACAAATCTGTATCCCTATTTGAGAAATCAATTGTAGTGAATGCTTCTTTATTCACCACTGACAATTCACCACTCACGGCCGTGGTTTGTAAAGATGAATAGATTGCCCAACCAGCTTCCACTCGCCATTAATTTTTTCAAGCATACGCATTTCATAAGAATAAGATTTCTTACCCTCCGTTGAAATGGATTCTTCGTTATGGCTCACCCAGGCATTGTCGCCATGAATGCTCATCTTGTAGGCTGTATTTATTGAAGTGCCGCCTTTGCCCATCATGCCTGCGGATGGCCTTATCATGCTTTGCGGAGGCACGTCGTAAACGGCACTGTCGCCTGTTGAAACAAGGATGCGGCTATAGGGTTTAATGGCCCAACATCCAGCATGTGATTTTGCATCGCCTGACCGCCAGGTAGCCGATTCTTTTTCGAGCAACCGCACAATGGCAGCGGAATCTTTTTCGTGTTGTGCAAAACACGAAGCCGCAGACGCAAGTGCTATCAAACAAAGAATGGCTTTCATCGCAAACGTTTCTCAATACTACGGCAAATTTTTCTGTTACCGCGGCTTCAAAAGTTGGTTAAATCAATGGCGTTTTCTTTCGCCCATTGCTTTTGTTTCTGCTTATTTTTAGCGCTATCAACTTCTTTATGAAAAAAATACTCTTTGCCTTTTCGTTTCTCCTTTGCTTGATTGGCCACGCACAAGTTTACCGCACCGATAATTCTTTGGCCCATACGTTCTCTATCGTAGCCCGCGACTCTACCACTGGTGAAATGGGCGTGGCTGTGCAAAGCCATTGGTTCTCTGTAGGCACATCAGTTAGTTGGGCCGAAGCCGGTGTGGGTGCCGTGGCTACGCAATCGTTCACCAACAAATCATTCGGTATTCGCGGCTTGAACCTGTTGCGCAGCGGTTTATCGGCTCAACAAACGCTGGACAGTTTATTGGCTACTGATGAAGGCCGCGATGTTAGGCAAGTAGCAATTGTGGATGTACACGGGAATGTGGCCACGCATACCGGCAAGTCTTGCATTGATTACGCAAGTCATATTCAGGGCAAGGGCTTTTCGGTACAATCGAACATGATGCTCACAACGAAGGTTCCGCTAGCAATGGCAACGGCTTTTGAAAATAGTAGCGGAAGAAAGTTAGCCGAACGTTTATTGCTAACCCTCGAAGCCGCACAAGCAGCGGGTGGTGACATTCGCGGCAAGCAATCGGCTGCCATCATCATTGTTCCCGGTAAATCGAATGGCCAGCCCTGGAACGAACGATTGGTGGATTTACGGGTAGATGATCATCCAACGCCCATCAAAGAATTGGAACGCTTGTACACAGTGCAAACGGCTTACGAACACATGAACAACGGCGACCTGGCGGTGGAAAAGAACAACATGCTCAAGGCGATGGAAGAATACAATGCGGCTATGAAGCTGTTTCCGCAAAATTTAGAAATGCAATACTGGGCGGCGGTAACGCTGGCTAACAACAAAGAAGTAGAAAAGGCTACACCCATCTTTAAAAAAGTATTTGCCGCCGACGGGAATTGGAAAGAATTGACAAGACGCTTGCCCAAAGTGGCCCTGTTAACCGTAAGCGATGCGGACTTGAAAAAGATTTTGAGTTTGTAAACAATTGCGTTCAATACGTCACGCAACATCATCTCCAAACCAAAGAAGCCATCCCGCATTGCGGAATGGCTTCTTTGTTGATTACTGAACCATACAATCGTCTTTTTACAACACATCTACAAAGCTGGTGACTTTGCCTGCACCATTACCATCAATAACCAGGTTGCCGTCTTTGTCGGTGTAGGTGCAATAGATGTAATGATGCGGATCGGTATAACCGGCTGATGAGTAGCGATCAATTTTATAGGCCGGATAAAAGTCCCTGGTGCTGTGCGGATCGTTCTCCTGGTAAAGTTGCGAGCCTGTCAATTTTGTTTTGGTGCTGACACCGTTTTTAGTCAGCTCCACAATGCCACTGGTAGGACAATAGGTTAATTGATAATACCCTTCAGGCCCGCCGTCTTTATTGGCTAAGAAAAAGCCCGACGAACGATGAAAAACAGTGTAGGTGCTGCCGGCCTCCGTAGTGGCCACATACTTTACACAAGTGCCCGAACCATCAGCATTAATTTTATAATCTATGTACGAACCGTTTTGCGGACCGGCATTGACGCCGTAATCGGTTTGCCAGTTAATGTCCGATACGCTGACCCGTTTCCATTCGCCCACGAGGCGCGGATCGTTCATCTGGTGCGGGTTTTGAGCGCTGGGCGGACCATCTTCCCCGCCGCCGGGGGTGCCTTCATTGTTCTTCTTGCAGCCGGCACTCATAAGCACAACGGCGCACAAACAAACCGTGAGGGCCGTTTTTAAAAAATTAAATTTTTTCATGTTTGGTTTCGTTTTTAATGAGGACGCGAAGATGCCACGCACACAAAGCCGGTTTTAGTGTAAGAGAAACAGACTGTTGTTTTTAGCGGATGAAATGAAGAGAAGTCAGGAATATTGTGGTGTTGATGATTGCGGAAGACCGCTCTGTAAAATCGTTCGCTTATTGATTGATGATGCAATGCGGAACACCAAAAGAAGGAGGGCATAAGAAAAAATGCTGTCTTCTTTCATCAAACGATCTTGCGGATAAAACCTTGCTTATTCTTTTGTCAAATGCACCACTGCGCCGCCACCTCCGACCAATGAAAGAGTAATGCTGTCTTTGTTGGTAAGCCGCCGTTGCTGTCTGTTGACGGCATTGGGTTGCTGCGCCGAAACATCAAAATAGATTTCCGCGTTATAAGTACCGTTCTGCAAAAATTGAAGCGGAACATTTATCATTCTTGACTGACTGTTGTTGATAGCGCCGATGTACCAATCGCTCCCTTTCCGTCGCGCCATTATCGCATGGCTTCTCACTTCGCCATCCAACAGTTTTGTTTCGTCCCAGGTGGTTGGCATTTTTTGAATGAAGTCAAATCCTTTTTCACCTTCATAAGCCGCGGGATAATCGCAAACCATCCCCAAATAATTTTCCAGCACCACGTACATCGCCATCATGTGGCAACGGGTACCTAAAACCAATGGCCGTGTGTATTGCATTTTAAACTTCGACGGCTCAACGGCACGAAAGCCGCCGAGATGGTAATCAGTGGAACCGGCAATCATCCGGGTAAACACAATGTCCAAATCATGATCGGGCGACACGCCTTTGGGGTTCCATTTATCGGCTTCGTAATTCAAGGTTCCTTCGCGGGTAAATTCATTGGGATAGGTTCTGTTGATGCCTGTTGGTTTATACGCACCGTGAAACTGAATGTGCAGGTGATGTGCGGCAGCCTTTTGCAAAATCTCGGTTTGTATGTTCACCATCTCCTGGTCGTCGCGGTCCATGAAGTCCACCATCATTCCGCTGATGCCCCATTTTTCAAACATCGCGAAAGCTGTGTCCAGTTTAGGATACAAGGCAGCCCAATGCACCCACACGCGGATGCCCACGCCTTTGCTGTGTGCATAGTCGCAGATTTCTTTCATGTTGAGGCCCGGCACCGGCGTGGTTACATCGGCATGTGGTCCGGGCTGAAAGCCCACGCCGTCGTCGGTGTACCATTGATGCAGTCCGTATTCCACTACTGAATGATAATCTATCTTATTTCTGGCGCAAAAATCAATGTAGTACTGGGCCGTTACAAAGTTGTTGCCTGGCGCATTCAGCGTGTCCGGCACCACGTTTCCGTTCCACCACGGAAAGGTTGTTTTGCCCGGCTTCAGCCAACTTAAGTCAGTAAGCTTTGTGGGTTCATTTAGTGATGTAATAATGTTTGATTCAAGCACGGCGCCAAGCCGGTTGCTGATTATTAAAACCCGCCACGGGCTTTGGTGAGGAAGGGTTGCTTTTACTTTTATTGCGGTTTGATGGGGCAGCGGCGAGAGTTTTGAAATCAAGGTATTGTCGCTGCTTCTGGCGAGGTACATGCCGGCATAATCCAGCAGCGCGGCTTCGGTGATAGCCATGTAAACTTTTGAGGGAAATTGGAACAGCGTCGGCATGTCCATCAACGTATCTTTTGAAATCTCATTGACAGATAGATGGCTGTAAAGCCCTTCGTGCGATGTAGTATAATTCGGTAACAACAGGGCATGAATCAAAGGATTGCCCTTTATAGTAAATGTTGTATTTTCTTCAAGAAGTGTCAGCGTTGATGCTGTTGCATTGGAAGGAAATTCATAGCGAAAGGCCAAGCCATCATTGAAAACTTTTACGGCCAGATTGAGCTTTTGAAAAGGCGCGGCTTTTTCCTGCATTGGAAAACTGGCTTCCCAAAATTCATCATGTACATGCTTTGTTTTTCCTGCAAAGAGTTCATAGTCATCCGTGCCTCGCCGCGGCGTTGCTTTTTGCAACGTGATGTTGTTGCCAAAGGTCCCTTCGCTTGTTTCAATGCTCAACCGCGAATCATCAATCAACACCAATCCTTTGTATGTTATGCGATAGAACGGCGAACCCTTTTTAATTGTCAACGCAAACACCAACGAACCATCGGGTGAAGAAACAACAGCCGTTTTTTGCGCGAAGGAAAAGGCGGTAAAAAACAAAAGGAAGTAAATGGTAAATGCGGGTTTCATACAGAAGCAAATGATAAAACAAGATAAGGTTTTGTGTTGTTCCGTTTCTCTTTGTTCTTGCTACGGGCATCCCTAAAAGACACGCCGGAACTTCCTACCCAAACAACTTTTTACAAACCGGTGTTTGTGTGACGCTATTGCAGGGCTTTTCAGTTGAAGCAAAACAGAAAGCCTGATAGAGTATGCAAAAGAATTACTTTGACAAGGCTTGTCTGCAAACGAAAGTCTAATGGTCCGATTGAATAACGTATCTCAAAAGCTTACATTCGGTTTTAAATTATTCGCATGAAAAAAAGCTTGCTGCTTGTAAGTAGTCTTTGTTTTACGTCCATGCTTTTTGCGCAAGCCTATATTTCACTGGCGCCGCAGTTTACCAACTCACCGGGTACCATTGCCGAAAAAGGCAATGCGGCTTTGGAGATTGGCAAGCAGTGGGACGTATTCAGCTTAGGCATTGATATAGGCAAAACAACATTAAGCAAAATACCGGGGCGGGACACCTCGGTTTATTTGGAGCTGCGGCCCAACCTCAACGTGTTTCAGCAAGGCCGTTTTACCAACACTTTTACCGCCGGCATCGGCGGCATTTTTAATGCCCACGAAAACTTCATGACCGAACTGACTTCGGGTATTGAGTATGCATACAACGAGCGGTTTCACTTCAACGTGGTATTTGGACAATACTTTTACAGCGGCCGTTATTCGGCAAGCGATGTTACGTTCTTCGGCCTGTCCGCCATGTATTATTTTAAGCCGTCGCACACGGGTTCTTTGCTGAAGCCGAAGCAGCGGTAGCGTTGTTGTTTTTTTATACGATTTGAAAGTCTCGCGCCTGCGCAAACCAGGTTACTGCGCCATCGTCCGCTATTCGCCTTTCATGGGCAGTTTATCAAGCAAATACAAGTAAGGCCCGTGAAAATGATTGATGAAAATATTTTGACTGTTTTGCGGGAAGTGTTTAAAATAATCATCATCGGCCAACAGGGTTATGGTATTGCCCGTGCGAACGTAATCCATCGTGGCCGCATACTTCGGTTCTTCAAATCCAGGCAAGGCTTTCTTAATGGATTTTGCCATGTAAGTGCCCAGATACTTTCGGTATTTATTCGCTGCCGTTATCGGCTTGTTCTTCAACTTGCCGTAGGCATAGTTGAAAGCAAGCCGTTTAAAGAATGATTGCTTTTTGATAATGTCCTTTGCGTTTACAAAGGGATTCACCTCGGTAAAATCGGTCAGTGTTTGAATGGACACCGGCGTTTCGGGAACCCAGTCGGCGCTGTTGATAACGTTGTACGCCCAGCCGCCTTGTGTGGTCGCTTCGTACTCGTGGGCAAAGTACAGGTTACCCGGTTTAGGCCCGGCGCTACAATAAGTTTTAAACCGCACTGTAGGCGATAACAGATTTTGTGTTTGCAGGTTGTGCAAATAAGCCGCAAGCAGGTAAGCAATGGCGCCGCCCTGGCTGTGTCCTATAATCAGCATTTCATGCCGTCCGGCCTTGTACAATGAATCAATTTTGGGCAACATGTCCTGCGCCAAAAAAGCGGTGCACACTAACCATCCCGTATGAACGCAGGCTTTTGGATTTACGGCCAATTGATACGAAAACTTGCTGCTTCCGGATAAGCGTAACTCGCCTTTGGCGGGCACCATCGCTGCATAAAAATTAGCCAGCCAACTGACGGCGGCCTTTGTGGTTCCGCGAATGCTGATAACGGGAATTGAATGGTCTGTCATCCACAACTGCCATTTATTATCAAGGCCCATTACCGGCGAATCGTAAATTAATTTATAGCCTTGCGGCGGCGGCAATGCGGAGCGGTAAGTCGAGTCGCCGAATTGCGCCGAAACTTTCATCAAAGCCCTGTATTCTTCTTTGTCAAAACCCGGTTGGAGCGATTGAGCGGAAGAAGTAAAAAAACAAAAAACGGCAACCAGCAGCGGAAAGATTTTTTTCATGGTGTGTGGTGTTTATAAAGAGCGGTAAACGGTCGGGATAAACAAGCGGCCGGTACAAACGGTTGAATGGAAATCTTTCTTCAAAGGTGAGTGCTAACCTGTTTGGACGTCTCGATTTTTTTGCGGACCCAACGCTTTATACAGCGCTTCGCCGGCCGGTCTTTCTTAAATAAAACAAGCCGTTCTTGTAGCGAACGGCTTGTTTTACTAAATCCAATTTCTTTTTCAATTTACACGGCCTGTAAGGCGGTGTTCATTTTAATTACCCGCAGTTTATTCAGCAGAATGATAAAGGGATAGCAAGGATCAAACTCGCCGCGCTTTGCGGCAAAATTGCTGCGGCTGGGGAAGGTGTGGTGATTGTTGTGATAACCCTCGCCAAACATCAGCCAATCCACTCTAAACAAGTTCTTGGAGGTGTTGTCGGTTTCGTAATTCACGTGGCCGTATTTGTGTGCGTACCAGTTAATGATAACGCCGTGTAAAGGCCCCATCACGGCATGAATGGGAACCAATAAAAGAAACCAGGCCGACGGCGCAAACAGGAGGTACAAAGCCACGTAAACCACTATCCACAGGACACGCGACATCCAGTTGCTGGCAAACATGTCGAAGGCCTTCCACGAGGGAACGTTTTTGGTAAACCGTTCTTCCACCGGATCGGTCTCGTACAAAATACCGGTATAAACTTTTTTTGTTCGCCACATCATGGCCAACAAACTCTTGTCGAACGAAGGGCTGTGCGGGTCAAGCTCGGTATCGGTGTAAGCGTGGTGAACGCGGTGAAGAATGCCGTAGGCCCGTGCGCTTAAATAAGAAGAGCCTTGCGTGAGCCAGGTGAAAAGGAAGAAGAATTTTTCCCAGCCCTTTTTCATGGTAAAGGACTTGTGCGCCGCATAGCGATGAAGAAAAAAGGTTTGCGAAAAAAGGGACAGGTACCAATGCAGTACAAAAAACAAAATGACAAATAACACGATAAAACCGGTTTGGGGGGTTAACAACTCCTCTACAAATCTTACACCGCAAGCAGGAGAGAAAGACGTAGAAATAACAGCGCGAAAGTAGGCCATCCGGCGTTGCGGTGGTAACAAGCCGAAGCCAAATATTTTATCGTAACGGGAACTTAACAAGCCATTACTCATCGGGTGGCAAATTTTCCTACATTCGTAGCGTTAATGAGCATCGCATTTGGGCTTTCGGTTTTAATTAATCTGCTACGTTTCGTTTCGCTGTTAGTTTCACCCTTTGCTTTTTTGCCTCTTGCCTCAATTATTTATTTTTTAAAAAGAAAGCATGAACATTTATGTTTCCAACTTAAGCTTCTCCGTACAGGACGAAGACTTAAAAGAATTTTTTGCCGAGTACGGCGAAGTCACTTCCGCAAAAGTTATCACCGACAAGTTCACAGGCAAAAGCCGTGGCTTTGGCTTTGTGGAAATGACGGATGACGAAGCGGCAAAAAAAGCCGTTGCTGAATTGGATCAGGCAACGGTTGATGGCCGCAGCATTCGCGTAATGGAAGCTAAGCCCAAGGAAGAAAAAGCCAGCGGAGGTGGCCGTCCGGGCGGTGGTGGTTATCGCGGCGGACAAGGTGGCGGCGGTGGCGGTTATCGCGGTGGACAAGGCGGTGGTGGCGGCGGCCGTTATTAAAAAAGTTAGCAGCCTGCCTGCCGGTAGGCAAGCACACAGTTTGCAGTTATATTGCTTTTGTTGCCCGATAGCCTTTGCCTCAACCTAAAACGCCCTCTTCAAACGAAGAGGGCGTTTCTTTTAAAAAATTCCCGCACCAAATAAGCCGGACATCACTCAATGCCATATTGCTTTGCTTTTGGCGTCTTTGCGGGCAAAAAAAAGCCGGTGCGCAGCAGCGACAAAAAAGAATTCACGAGAAGACATAAAGAAGCCAAGGGACGTTTTTGAATGTCGAAAGCAAGTGAAGGGGAAACGGCTTCATTTACATTCACACGGCTGCATGGCTTATTTTTAATGCCTGAACAATCCACTTCGTTATATCGCCCATTTTGATTTGGATGCCTTTTTTGTATCGGTGGAACTGCTGAAGAATCCATCACTCAAGGGCAAGCCCGTGATTGTGGGCGGCGATGGCCAGCGCGGCATCGTGGCCGCCTGCAGCTACGAAGCCCGCAAATTTGGAATTGAAAGCGCCATGCCTTCGCTGCAAGCCAAACGGCTTTGTCCGCAAGCCATCTTTTTAAAAGGCAGCTATGCCGATTACAGCCACTATTCACGAAAGGTTACAGACATCATTGCCGCTGCCGTGCCCGTGTACGAAAAAGCCTCCGTTGACGAGTTTTACATTGACCTTACGGGCATGGACAAATTCTTTGGCGTAAAGGGCTTCACACGGGAGTTGAGGGAACGAATTATCAGGGAAACGGGCCTGCCCATTTCCTACGGTTTGTCGGCCAACAAACTGGTAAGCAAAATGGCCACCAACGAAGCCAAACCCAATGGTTTTTTGGAAATAGAACACGGGGCAGAAACCGGATTTTTATGGCCCTTGTGCATCGAAAAAATCCCCGGCGTGGGCAAACAAACGCAGTTTCAGTTGCAAGCCATCGGCATTAATACGATAGCGCAATTGGCCGCCACACCCGCAACACAATTAGAACGGTTGTTTGGCAAATGGGGAGCTAAGCTTTGGGAGAAAGCTCACGGCATTTCTACATCCGAAGTAGAAGGCTACAGCGAACAAAAATCGCTCTCGCATGAGAATACTTTTAACGCGGATTATGCCGATACCACTTTTCTGCACAATGAACTCGTTCGCCTCACCGAAAAAGCCGCGCATGACTTGCGTGGCGAAGAACGCCTGACGGGTTGCGTAACCGTAAAGCTTCGCTACGCCGATTTTACTACCGTGAGCAAACAGGAAGTCATCACCTACACGGCCTTAGACAATGTGTTGCTGGCAAAGGTGAAAGACCTCTTTACAAAATTGTACAAGAAGGGCGAGAAGGTTCGCTTGCTGGGTGTAAAGTTCAGCCATCTTGTGCCCATGACAGTGCAGATGAATTTGTTTGACAAGGAAGCGGAGAAGCTGCAACTGTTTAAAGCCGTGGACGGCATTAAAGCGCAGTTTGGGATAGATGCGGTGAAGAAGGCAAGCGGCATAAAAGCAAACAAAAAATAGCGGGAACGTTCCCGGTCTAATGAGTAAAAAAAATTATGGAAAAATATTTTTTTGTATGGATGCCTTCCCTATTTTAGTGTCTCATTCGACCAAACGCTGAATCTTTATCCTACGTTGAAATCTCCCCCTTTAATTTAACCACAGTTAACCAATTTTTGAAAGGCTTTTTTTAGCGACGGGTCCGTCGTGGTAAATCCACGCCTTGTTGATATTTTACTTCATAACGAAGCTTGCCAATTCCTATTAATAGCTAATTGTCTGCACCTTTTTAAAGGTAGAGCAGGCTTGTGTGTCCATTGCTCAAAAAACTTAAACACCGAAAGAGTTACTGTTATGGGAACGATTGCATGCTTGCTAATGAACGCCAAGGCGAAAATCTGTGAATTTGCAATAATGCCGGTAATGCACACGGTTAGCCAAAGAAGCCTTTTGCCGTTGGCAAAAAATGTGTTACCTGATGCCGCTCTCCTTCTATTCTCGCCACATCAAACACCAAAAGAAAACGCTTTCGCACCTACTAATACTAACGGCTATATGAGAACATCTTTGCGTACATCAACCTTCTTTGGGCTCGCCTTTTTGATTTTGAATTTGTTTTTTGCCGGTGGCGCTTTTGGGCAGGCAAACGGCGATTACCGTTCAGCAGCATCCGGTGCTTGGAGCACGGCAGCGAATTGGCAAAAGTATAATGGTACAACTTGGATGGCGGCTTCTACGGCTCCGACCTCTAGCGACGGGGTTGTCAATATAATTGCTGGCCATACAATAACACTAAGCGCAATCCAATCCTGTTCTTCATTAATTGTAGGCGATGGCACCAATAATTCAACTACAACGCTAGATATCACTGGCTTTACGCTAACGGTAACAGGCAACACTTCTGTTGTATCTGCCAGTGGCGGTCGTGCAGGAACCGTAACCATCGGAAGTGGGACGCTAACGGTGGGTGGTAATCTTACAAGTACACTAACGGCTGGATTTGAAGCAAACAATCAACTAAATTTTACAGGTGCCGGTACACTCAATATTGCGGGCAACTGGTCATACGGCGGAACCTTCACCCCAGGCACAAGCACAATTAATTTTACAAAAGCAACAGGTACTCAAACAGTCAGTAACAACCTTACTTTTTACAATTTAAACCTGCCAAATAATTCAACCGTCGTTGATTTTGTGACGAATACGGTAACTATCACAAACGGTCTTAATGTTGCGGCCAGTACATCGACAGTTGGTACGACCAGTTCAAGCTGTATTATGAGCGGAAGCTCAACTACGATAACTGGTGCCGGTACTAAAAAATTTAAAAACATTACTATTAGCGCGGGAACAACCTGCTCGGTTTCAGGCGGTGTTGTAAATATATCAGGCTCTTTTACCAACAATGGAACTTACACTCAAACATCAGGTTCAATAAATCCTCATCTAAATCTTCCGGTAAATTTTACCGCTGGCGCAAATGCATCAACAACTTTTTTTGATTTCAAAGTAGAAGGTGCCAGTACAGTAGTTAATGCAGGTAACTTAAATTTTACTGTGAATGGACAATTTAGTATTGGGTCAGCAACATTCAATGGACAATCCAATACGGTCAGCTTTGGAAGTAACTCTTCGTTCATAGCTGGTACCGGTACCATTAATTTTAATAACGTAATTGTCAATTCCAGTCTTTCTAACGCCGCCAGCCAAAGTTTTAATGTCGGAGGCAATTGGACGAATAACGGGACCTACACAGCCGGTACAGAAACTATAACGTTCAATAGAACTGATGCAGACCAAACTATTGGTGGCGCTTCCACCACCACGTTTAATAAAATACAAGTAAGTAAGGGCAACGCAAATCGTGTGCTTGAAGCAACCTCTGTAATTGGCATGGCTCCTGGAGGGCTGACATTAACCAGTGGTACTTTCAAAATTTCAAGTGCTTCGTCAGTAATTGCGTCTACAAATACTAATTTCACAATAGGCTCAACATCAGGAATCCATTTAAACAATGCAGCGGCTTCCTTTAATATAGGAGGTAATGGTGGTTCGGCCACAGTTGATGGTGCTATGATCCTATCAAATGGCACTATAAATATTGGCAGTGGAAATAACAGCTTAGTGATAGGTGCAACCGGTACTTACAATCAAACAAGCGGCACGGTTAACATCAAGGGCAGATTGCAAGTTACAAATGCTGGAAGTTCGTTTACACTAAGCAATGGCAATTTCAACATTTTAAGCGGCGGGACGGTAAGCACAGGTTCAAATTCAATTTTTTATGTTGCCAATGCAAGCCTTTCAATCACCGGAGGTACCGTAAGTATAGCAAGCCCAAATCAAAATTTGGCTTTAGCAGATATTACGATTGATAAAACCGGAATTCCCATTATCGGGGGCAAATTTTTAATTACAACAGGCAATACTGGCTCTGTGAAAACCATTACTGTCAATTCAAATGTACCCTTTTACAACTTCGAGGTTCAACAGGGCACAGATGTATTAACAGCTAAGCTCATTTCAAATAATCTTCAGGTAAGTAACGATTTGACAATTACCTCGGGAACTCTGGATGCCAATGGAAAGGATGTACTAGTAAAAGGCAACTGGACCAATAACGGCGGTACATTCACTCCTGGCACAGGCACGGTTTCTTTCACCAACACAATTGCAGACCAAACCATCGGCGGTACGGCAACCGCGCAAACATTCAACAACATTTCCGTAGCCAAAGGCGCTAATAAATTAATCATTGGCGGCAGCACTACCACAGCAACGGTGGGCGGCACACTTACCATGACTTCAGGCAATATTGACTGCGGCACCGCAACGCTGGAGTTAGGCACTTCGGCTGCAAGTGTAGGAACGCTTACCTATACCGCCGGAAACATCATTGGAAATTTTAAACGCTGGATCAACGCCGCCTCACCTACCCAATGGCTTTTTCCGGTTGGCACGGCTACTGCAAATCGCAAGGCTTTGGTAACATTTACCAACTTAATCAACGGTTCGCTTACGGCAAAATTCAATGCATCCGATCCCGGCTCAACGGGCTTGCCGTTGAGTGAAAATTCACTCTTGGTTTCCAATCAATTTACAGAGGGCTATTGGTCGCTGATTGCAGCCAACAGTTTAGCCAGTACTAACTACGCACTGGAACTAAACGGTACCGGTTTTTCCAGCTATGGCATTGACGGCAATACCCGCATCATTAAACGCCCTACCGGCGGCGGTAGCTGGGTGCTTGACGGTTCACACGTAACGGCAGTTTCCCCTACTGCAAAGCGTTCGGGCTTGAGTGGATTTTCCGAATTTGCATTGGCTACAACCACTACTGCGGCGTCTCAATGCCCGTCTGCTACAGCCGTTACCTCCGCAGCCGACCAAACGCTGTGTCAGGGTGCAACGGCAAATCAGCTAACGGCCATTGTCACAACATCCGGGTCAAGCGGTACGCCAACCTTGCAATACCAATGGTATTACAACACGGCGAATGGCACATCGGGTGCGACAAAAATTGTCAATGCTACATCGGCTACCTACACTCCGTTAACAACCGCCGCCGAAACAGGTACACGTTATTATTTTGCGGTAGGCTATGCAGCGGACAATGGCTGCGGACAAACGGATGCGACATTTTCACTTGCTTCAAACCTTGTTAAGATAACAGTAGCGCCGACCTCGGTTGGCGGTGCCGCTTCCTCTAATCAAACTATTTGCACCGGCAGTACCCCAGCCGATCTTACGCTTTCCGGCCAAACCGGTTCGGTAATAAAATGGCAACAATCAACAACAAGCAATTTTAGTGCGGGTGTTACCGACATTGCCAATACGACAACAACACTCACGGGTGCTTCCATCGGTTCACTCACCGCTACAACCTATTTCAGAGCCGTGGTGCAGAGTGGCAGTTGTGCAGTGGCTTATTCCGCAGCTGCCGCTATCGCGGTAAAACCGTTGCCCTCTGCAACTATCGGTAGTGATGTCACGGTTTGCCAGAACGCATCCCAACCCAACATCACATTTACCGGCGCCAACGGCACTGCACCTTACACCTTTACATACAAATTAAACAATGGCTCGCCGCAACCGATACAAACCACAAGTGGCAACAGCGTAACACTGGCTGTGCCCACTACTGCCGGCGGAACGTTTGCTTATGAATTGGTAAGTGTACAGGATGCAACACCCAATGCCTGCGGCAACACAGCCAGTGGCACGGCTACCGTTACGGTGCAAGCCATTACCGCAACGCCGGTTGTTGCCTCACCCGTTGTTGCGGGTGCTACCAGTGTAAGCGGTACCAGTAACGAAGGCCCTGGAACCAGTGTACAATTATTTGTGAATGGCCTGCCGGTTGGTTCTCCTGCTTTGACTGTTCCACCCAATTGGACTGTCAGCGGTATTCCTTCGTTATCTTCTGGCGATGTTGTTACTGCCAAAGCCACAGCAGGCGGCAAATGCACGAGCGCAGCATCTGCTCCGGTTATTGTATCTGCCATTACCTCTACTCCAACAGTAAGCTCACCTCTTTGCGAAGGCACAACATCAATAAGCGGCACCAGCAGCGAAGCGACTGGAACGGTCATAACTGTTTTCGTCAACAACGTATCCGCAGGTACAACTACCGTAAACGGCGGGATGTGGACAAAAACAGTTACGGCGCTTGTGGCCGGAACCGGTGTGACGGCAACCGCTACGGCAAGCGGTGCAAACGAAAGTAGTCCTTCAGCGGTTGTCGTTGTACAGACTAACGGCACGCTTACACTTACCTCCGGCACTGGCACAAACACACAAACAGTTTGCGTTAATTCACCAATCGCGAAAATATTTTATTCGCTCGGCGGGTCTGCTACCGGTTATTCAATAATGGGTTTGCCGACCGGCGTTACTCATTCATTTAACGGCGGTACCATTGCCATTCAGGGAATGCCAACAGTGGCCGGTGCATTCAATTACACGGTTACCGCAACAGGGTCTGCTTGTTCAAACCCAACTGCGAACGGCAGTATAACAGTGAACCCTACACCGACACTCACCGGCGCTTCGCAAGCAGCAGCCGTTTGCCAGGGTTCATCTGCTTCTATCAATCTTACAGGCTTATTGCCCAATAGCACGTCAACCATTGCTTACAGCATTAATACTACAGCACAAATGCCGGTCACCAGTGTAGTGGCAGACGGTTCGGGTATGGCCAGCTTTGCTACATCAGCACTCACGCTTGCCAACAACGGACAAACACTTACGGTGACAGGCGTTACCGTAACAAGTGCAACGCCGAATTGCAGCGCATCGTTTACAAAAGACGTAACACTGGCGGTTAACAATTGCAGTCCTATTACACAGTTCTATGTGAATGATAATTCGCAATCCGGCGATAGCTACACAGGCAACGTTGGCAACGATGCCAATCCGGGTACGCAAATTTCACCGTTTGCTACCATCAATCATGCAATATCAGTAGCGCCTGCAGGTTCCACCATCTATGTAGATGCAGGCACGTACGCTGAAAACGTCAACGTCAGCAAAAGCCTCACGATTCTCGGCTCCAACGCAAGCATAAATCCAAACACCGGCACAAGGATAGATGAAGCCATTGTAGTGCCGGCCACAAACAACGTTTCCGCCGGACGAATCTTTGACGTAAACGCAAACAATGTAAGCATCAAAGGTTTTACCATTGACGGCGACAATACAGCCATCAGCGGCGGCTACGCAGCCAATGGCACCGATAACAACGCAGCCATTGGCATTGCCTGTGGCGATGATCCCTCACCCGATGGCTTCAACAATCTTTTGGTGGAGAACAACATCATTAAAAACCTTGGTAACGCTACCAACTTCAATGCGGCTTTTTATGGCAGCGGCTCGCAGAGTGGAGCAAGAACCGGCAGCAATTTTCAAAACAACAAGGTTGACAATGCCGTGCTATGGGGCATCGTCACCGAGAATAATTTTTACACCAATGTGCAGAACAACGTTATCACCCGCACGGGCCGCGGCATTCAATTCGACAACACGTGGATTGGTGGCGTGCCGGTAACCATTGCTAACAACAATGTGAAGTATTACCGTCGCGGTGTTTTGGTAAATCTGCGCTACGGTACGGCCACACCTGTAACGGTTAGCGGCAATACCATTCAACCCGAAACGTCAGGCATTCAGGAAGACGGCACGTCCGGCCCCGCAGCCGTTAACCGTGGCTTGATGGTTTGGAGCATAGATGCTGGTGCAGGCAACATCACTCTCACCGACAACAACATCAGCAACGCTTGGTACGGCGAAGAACTTTGGAACAACGCTTTAGGTAAAGTTTCGCAAAGCGGCGGGCTATTAAATAATAATCAGTATGGCATTTACTTGCCCACCAATCAGGATGCTTATGGCAATGCCGCCTACGGCAGCAATGCCTCAGTAACAAGAGTCACTATTAGCAACAGCGTTGCCGACGGTGTTTGGTTAAACGACAACAATGCCTCCGCCAACACCATCAACCTTTTGCTGACCAATGCCTTCATTTCAAGTGGTGTAAACAGCATTCGTGTTTCGGGAAATGATGTTGTGGCAACCATCAATAACAACTCACTTACCGGCAGCAGCGCCAAGGCCATTGACGCCAGCGCTTTTACCAACGCAACGCCGATAAACGCAATGTGCAACTGGTACGGCGACGCCGGTTATTCCGTTGTATCATCAAAGGTATCGGGCAATGTGTCCTTCATGCCTTATTTAACGAGTGGTGCCGACAGCGACCCGGCGACATCGGGCTTTCAGCCGATGGCAAACGCTTGCAACAGCGGTATTCAGTTTTATGTAAACGATGCCAGCACGGCCAACGGGATGTACACAACCGCAGCAGGCAACGATGGCAATCCCGGTACACCATCGCAACCTTTTGCCAGCATCAGCCATGCAGTATCGGTGGCGCCTGCAGAAGCAACCATTTATGTAGATGCGGGTACATATCAGGAGCAGGTGATTGTCAACAAATCGCTCAACATTGTTGGTGCGGGCCGTAGCGGAGGAAGCGTAACAAAAATTTTGGCGCCGGCCACTGTTCCTTCGCAGCCAACGGCGAACGGTACCACCCGTGCAATCGTTTTGGCAACAGGGGTAAGCAATATCATCAACATTAGTAAAGTGTTTATTGACGGCAATGGCGTGGGCGGTGCCGGATTCACGGGCGTCCATTACGACGAAGCCAGCGGTACATTCGAGAACTCACGCATTACCGGCATCCGCGATGCAACGTTTAGCGGCGTACAAAGCGGCGATGCATTTGTAGCCAATCACAAATACGACGTGGTAAAATCCCAAACGGTAACCGTTAACAACAACATCATTGACGATTACCAGAAGAGCGGTGTTGTTATCAATGAACTGAATACACACGGCATCGTTACCAACAACACCATCACCGGCCAAAACACCAAAGGCGTAAACGGGCAGAATGGTATTCAGTTTGCCTTTGGTTCTTACGGAACCATCACCGGCAATACGGTTTCTAATAATCTTTACAACGATCCAACCAATACTTATGTAGCGTCTGGTATTTTAATTGCCGGCGCTGGCATTGATTTCAACAATGCTCCCACCGGTGGCGTTACTACCATTAGTAACAATACGCTTGTAAACAACGATGCTGGTTTGTACACCGATGAAGGTGGATACGGGTATGATTCCAATGCAGGTTTAACGGAAGGGCCAAATACCTATACGGGAAATTATACTCACGTTTCGGTTAACGCTCCCGCCACTGTGCCTAACGGAAGCAATGTGTACGACAAACGTGTGGACAACACAGCGCAAACCAATGTGGTGTACGGACAAATTCAACGGGCCATTGATTACGCCGCGGCCACCAATACCCTTAATGCAAGCGGCCACACTTTTACCGAACAAGTAGAGATCAACAAAGACCTGACATTGAACGGCGTGGCCGGTAGCACCAAGATTCTTTCGCCGGCGGTGCTTCCGCTTTCATTTGCTACCAACGACGCAAACAAAGCCATTGTGTACGTGCACGATGCCGCCAACGTGACGGTGCAAAACCTAACGGTTGACGGTGCCGGAAAGGGCAACGCCAACTATCGTTTTGAAGGCATTGCGTACTTCAACGCCGGCGGTGCGGTGCTGAACACTTCTATTACCGGCATTCGCAACACGCCGCTTGACGGTATGCAGGGTGGCGTTGGTTTGTATGCCTGGGCTGATGCGGGTACGGCAAGAGCACTGATCGTGAACAACAATACAGTTACCGATTACCAGAAAAATGCTATGACGTTCCGCGGCAGCAAGCTCACTGCAACGATTACAGCCAACACGGTTACTGGTTCCGGCCCGCTTGACTTTATTGCGCAAAACGGCATCCAACTTTCCTATGGCGCAAAAGGTTCCCTCACCGGCAACACGGTCTCCAACATTGGCTACATAACCAACACGGACACATGGTCGGCGGGCATCTTGCTTTACCAAGCTGCCGACAGCACCGTTGTAAAGAACAATACCGTCACCAACGTACAGGCAGGAATTTATTCTATCGGCAACAAGGCCGGCATTGTTGAAAACAACATCAGCAACACAGTGGCAGGCATGGGCGGCATTGGTAGCTGGTACGGCGTGGTGGTGGAAGACGGCAACGTAGCCGTGAAGCAAAACACCATCAACAACGGCGGTAAAGGCAACGGCGTTCGGGCCGAATATTATACTGGCGAAACGACCACTGTAACAGCCGTCAATAACTTCATCTCCAATGCCGGTGCAGGTGCTGTTATCTATACCGATGGCAGCGGTGGCATAGCGGCTGTGAATATCAATGAAAACAGCATTACTTCGGTAGACACCGCTATCTACAACGCCGGTGCCATTCAGCAGTATGCAACTTGTAACTGGTACGGCACAACTGACAATAGCCTTATTGCGCCGAAAATAAAAGGGTTGGTTACCTATCAGCCTTACCTGACTAACGGTACCGACGCTGATCCTGCTGCGGGCTTCCAACCCATGCCCGGTTCGTGCAACGGTCCTGCACTGAACGTGTCGGTGGCATCACAAACCAATGTCTTGTGCTTTGGCAACACCGGTCTGGTTACGGTTTCAGTCACTGGCGGCAATCCGGGCTATCAATACTCTATTGACGGAACAAATTTCCAAAGCAGTTCTACCTTCAATGGGCTTACTGCTGGTTCATATACCGTTACTGTAAAAGACAACGCGGCGGCCACTGCTACGGTAAACGTTATCATTACGGGCCCCACCGCACCGGTAACATTTTCCTCCGTAACGCAGGTGAACAATGCCTGCAATGGCGGCAGCGACGGTTCTATTACAGCTACAGCTACAGGCGGCACGCCGGGTTCGGGTTATCAATACAGCCTAAGCGGTACGACGGCTGTAGCCTTCTCGTCAAACAATGTCTTTAGCCATCTGGCAGCGGGTACATACACGGTAACGGTGAAAGATGCCAACGGATGTACAACTTCGGTGAGCAAAACCATCACTGCACCAACAGCCACCACGCCGGACGGCACCTTGACCGTGCCGGTTCTTCCCGACAACTTCCTGTCCGCTCCCGGGGCAAACATCACTTTTGTATTTGAAGTGAGGGAGCAAAACGGCAATGCCATCACCAATGCGCTGCTGCGTATTACCAATCAATCGGGCTACACATTCTCACTGCCGAACGTCACCACTGTCACGACACAAGAAGGTGATACCTACCCCATTGACAACAGCCACTGGACGGCTACAAATGCCGGTCCTTTCTATAACGTTTCGCTCAACAGCGGGCAGCAAATCGGGTGCGGCCAAGCCAAGTACGTGGCGGTAACCATTACCCGCACTACCCTAAGCCGGTCAGTGTTCACGCTTACCTCAACGCTGCGGGACGTGAACAGCGAGTTGAATTCGCAAAAGGCAAACAATTCGGCAACCCTCTTGTTTGTGGCGCAATAAACAATTCATCCGCACGGCGCCAGAGCGTCGTGCGGAATTTTTAAACGCATTTTTTGTTATGAAACGCATCCTTTTTCCGTTCGTCTTTTTTGTTGCCTTCGTTGCCACGGCGCAAACAAAAACCATTCGCAATTACCCGGTTATAGGTAATCTGAATCTGTTATCGGCCGAAGGCGACGGTACGGCGGCCAGCGCTTTTGCAAAGCGGCAAACCGTGATTTTACAATTGTTTGTTTTGAACCCCAACGCCGGTGAGCCTGTAAAAGCGGGCACTTGTGCGTTGCAAATTGAGTTAGGAAAGAATCTGCGCCTTGTACAATCAACTGGCAAAGCGCAATGGCCGTTGCCTGACTACATCCGGTGGACTATAACAGAAGATAAAGGAGAGGGGGTTTTATTAAGCGGAACGTTGGTGAACGATTTGCCACCTGATTTTATGAATCAACTATCGTTTTCAGTCTCCTGTGTTGAAGCCGGCACTTCGCTCATAAAAGCGTTTTGGACAATGCCGTTTGAAAGGGCAAAGGCCAGTACGGTGCAATCTGTGGAATATACTATTGGACGCAACAAGTAATGGCGCTGATGTTTCCTTGGTGTTGAAGCCGCCTAATTAAATTACGAACGTTGACTACAAAATAAAAGTTCATGAAAAAACTTCTGCTTACGTTTTTTTCGTTGCTTTCCCTTGCTTGTTTTTCTCAAATCACCCCGGTGTCCGTTGACTTGGGATTTTCCGATGCGCACCTTGAAGACGGGTCAGGAAATCTGATTGATGCAAACGCCATCTCGCTAAACCAATTGATAAAGGTGAAAGTGAACGTGATAAATTTTTCGGAAACGGATGCGGCGCCAGGCGGACATTTTCGCATACGCATAGGTCTGGGTGCCGGGCTGGTATTAAACAATCCGGGTGCGGTAACGTCCGCGCCGCTGAATACTTATTTTGATTGGAGCTATGATTTGAGCGGTGCACAACCACAGATTGTTGGATTGTCCAAAGTTGCGCTACCCTTACCGGCTGATTTTTTCGGCACGGCTGAATTTGAACTGAAAGCAGCTACCACCAATACGTCTACGGTTTCATATAATTTACTGATCTCAAATCCACAAGGCACCACCACTCCTTTGTCCGATCCGGCACCTTCGAATAACGTGGCGGCAAATAGCTACACTGTAGCCAATGCACTTACGTTTACCACCACTAAATCAAATGTATCCTGCTTTGGGGCTGCCAATGGAAGCCTTATAATAGCCGCTACCGGAGGCATAACACCTTATGGATACACAATTGTGAATACCGTCACCAACGTTTCGTCTTCAAACAACAACGGTACTTTCGCCAATCTTGCCCCTGCCACTTACACCATCACGGTTATGGATGCGGGCAGTAACACGGCCACGGGAAGCACAATTATTTCGCAGCCTGCAGCCGTTGCTGTTTCGGCTACCGCAACCAACGTTTCATGTAACGGGCTTGCAGATGGCACCATCACTGTTTCAGGCCTAAGCGGAGGCGCCAGCTATACTGTCAAAAAGGACGGCACTGGCCCAAACTTGAGTAGCAACGCTTCATTTGGCCCCGGTTCTTACACGATAGAAGCATCAGCCCCTGATGGCAACAACGTTGGTGTTTGCACGAAGCAAGTGATTGTTCAAATAACCGAACCGCCGGCTGTAATCCTTTCCGCCACCGCAACCAATGTAAGTTGTAATGGATCGGGCAATGGCACCATTACGGCCTCCGCAACGGGTGGCGCCACCATTAAAATAAACGGCAACACTTACAATTCGGCGGCTACCTATGGGCCCGGCACTTATACGGTTACCGCTTCGGCGCCCAATGGAAACGGCAATGGGGTTTGCACGGCTTCTACACAGGTCACCATTACCGAGCCTACGGCATTGTCGTTTTCTGTTTCAAGCACTAATGTCTCTTGCTTTGGTGCGGCCGACGGAACCATATCGGTGACTACCAATGGAAGCTATGTGATAAAAGATGCGATGAACAACACAGTCACAGGACAATCATTGTTTGCTCCCGGCGCCTACACCATAACAGCCACAAAAGCAGGTGGCAATGCCGGGCAGACCTGCACTACACAAACTACTGTTACTATTAACCAACCCACGCAGATTACGTTAAGCGCAACAAAAACAAACGTAAGTTGTAATGGAGCGGCTGATGGAACAATAATCGTAAACACAACCGGCGCTACCATGGTAACTGTGAATGGAAGTGCTTATAATGCCGCCGCCGCCTATGGTCCAGGCACTTACACGATTGTAGGTAGCGCGGCGGGTGGCAATAACGGACAAACCTGTAGCAAACAAATTATAGTGAACATCACGCAACCCGATGCCGTTACGCTTTCGGCGGCAAAGACCAACGTAAGTTGCAGCGGTGCCGGTGACGGCACGATAACCGTTGTCACCAATGGTACATACGTCATCAAAAATGCGTCGAACAATGATGTGACAGCGCAAACCATTTTCGGACCGGGCACTTATACCGTTACTGCCAAACTTCCAAACGGCAATAACAACGGCTTCTGCACATCATCAACACAAATAACCATCACCGAACCGCCGGCCGTTAACGTATCGGCCACAGCCACCAATGTGTCCTGTTTTGGTGCATCCGATGGTACCGTTGCGGTAAACGCTTCGGCGGGTGCAACCGTTACCGTAAATGGAAGCGCCTACAGCCCATCGGCTGCCTACGGGCCAGGCACATATACTGTTGTGGCTTCTGCTACCAATGGCAACAACAACGGGCAATGCACCGCCACCACTATAGTGACCGTCAGCCAACCGGCCGAGGTCACGCTTAGCGCTACTTCTACAAACGTAAGCTGCAACGGCGCAGCCGACGGTACCATCACGGCCTCGGCAACGGGCGGAGCAACGGTTACGGTAAACGGTAACCTTTACAATGCAACGGCTACTTACGGTCCGGGTACTTACACAATAACAGCAACGGCGCCGGGTGGCAACACTGGCCAAACCTGCAACAAACAGACTATTGTAACCATTACCCAACCTGCATTGCTTACCCTTTTGGTAACGAAGACGAATGTAACCTGCAACGGCGCTGCCAACGGTACCATTTCGGTAGCGACCAACGGTACGTACGTCATCAAGGATGCTTCCAACAACGACGTCACCGCACAAACGGTTTTTGCACCCGGCACTTATACGGTTACGGCCACAAAAGCAGGCGGTAATGCCGGACAGACTTGTAGTGCATCAACGCAAACCACTATCATGCAGCCAAATGTGCTTACAAATAGTTTTGTTTCGAAGATAAATAACGCTTGCAATGGTGGAACCACCGGGCAAATTACCGTTAATGCGGCAGGCGGAACGCAGAACTACACCTATGCAATTACTACCGGCCCCGCTGTGAATAACTCCGGTGTTTTAAACGGAATTTTCACGGGTCTTGCCGCAAGCACGTATTCCATTACCGTTACTGACGCCAACCAATGCACAGCAGTTGTCTCCGGCATTGTGCTTTCGCAGCCGACTAGCACCTTGCCCGACGTTACCGTGTCAGCGGCCGATTACACGGACAACTTCTTTCAAGCAAGCGGCAGCGAGATAACACTCATTTATCAGGTTACGGAAGTCGGTGGCAATGCGGCCATCAACGACTCGCTGTGGATTACAAGACAGAGCAGCTATGCTTACACGCTGATAACAACGCCTTCAGTAAACGTTGGCGGCACCGTGTATCCGCTCGACAACAGCCGGTGGTCGGTGGATAATAGCACGCCGGCGCAGCCGCTGTATAAATTGGTTTTGAACGCGGGTGAGAAGATCGGTTGCGGCGAATCGAAGTATATCGGGATTAAACTACAGCGAAACACCGTCAACAAATCGGTATTTACGCTAACGGGTACGGTGCGGCCGGTGGCCAAAGACGGCAACCCGGCCACGAAAGAAACAAACCTCACCAACAATGCCACCACGGTGGTACTGGTAGGGCAATAAACTTGTAAAAACATCAAAAATGTGCGTTATGATTTCCTCTTTTTTGTTCATTCAAAATGCTTTTGTTATGGCCCGTCATTTTCTCGTTGCGCTCTGCTTTTGCGTCTCGCTATCTGCATTTGCGCAGCCTGTTTCCGCCGATCTTAGCCTGTCTGACAATACGCTTACCAACGCTATGGGCGGCGATTTGAACGCCAACCTTATCGGCACGGGGCAGGTAATTAGGGTTCGTGTAGCCATCGGAAATTTTGTTTCCGGCGTTACTGCACCCGGCGGCCATTTTCGTTTGCGCATTGGCTTGGGCAACGGGCTTGTCATCAACCCGGGCTTTGATTTTTCCACCGCGCCGTTGAGCAATTATTTTACCTGGAGCTATGACTTGAGCGGTGCGCAGCCGCAGATTGTTGGGCTGTCAAAAGCGTCGGCCCCGTTGCCGGACGGGTTTATTGATTATGCCGACTTTCCGTTAAAAGCCAATACCGCTACAACATCTACTGTTTCGTTTAACTTGCTTATTTCAAACCCGCCGAATACCACCACACCGTTATCCGATCCTGCGCCGGCTAACAATACAGGTTCCAATACGTACACAATAGTAGCCGGAGCGCCGTTGCCGGTTGGCTTTGTAGGGTTTACGGCTGTAAAAAAAGGCTGTGACATAAACCTTCAATGGCGGGTGGAAAACCAGGCAAGCTTGAAAAAGTATGAGGTGGAAGCAAGCCGGAACAACACTTCTTTTACAAGACTTGGTGAAGTTGCTGCAAAAAACGAAACGGTTTACGCTTACGCTTTTGGGTTGACTGAAGAATGGAAAGCACCTCTTCTTTACCTGCGCATAAGATCGGTTGACCTTGACGGCAGCTTCCGCTACAGTAAGACAGTAACAGTAGCCGGTAATTGCGATGCTAAATGGGCGCTGGCCTTGTTTCCCAACCCGGTGAAGGATGCGTCGGTTTTAACAGTAGCAGCCAAGGCGGGAATTTTTGATGGTAAGTACAAGGTGCTCATCGTTGCCGCAAACGGACAAATTGTGCAGCAGCGCGAAGTCACACTAAACGGCGTTAAATCCTTTCCCTTATCCTTGCCAAACATAAGCAGCGGCAAGTATCACGTCAGCATTCAGGGAGCTGACGATGCTATGCCAACGGTATTGGATTTTGAAAAACTTTAACCGTATTGCCAAAAGGTTTTTTGGGAGGGTTGCCGTTAATAAAAGAAGCAGGCTAATAAGCCTGCTTCTTTGCATCCGCGTTGTAATCAGTTAGCAATAAAGACTGCGTCACTTTTGGAATTGCAGTTATACCCTTGCCCCCCATGCCTTTGTTGACGTTTAGAATGCCATCACGACTGTTGTTGTGAGGCGTAGCTAATACGCTTGGTCAACCAATAGCCGAACTACAAGCGGGCATGTTTTCCCACAGCCTCTCGTAACTTCAGTCGTTGGTGAGGCCACGAACAAGTGCCAAGCGGACTACAAACGGAGGAATAAAAATGGGACAGTCAAACCGCTTCAACCTAAGCCTAACGCTACCTAAAACGATTAATTTATGAAAAGGCGTGTCAGGTTACTATTTATCTGGCTTATTTGTCTATCGTGCGCAAATAAAAAAAAGGGCGAAAATAGCACTACCTCTTCACTTCCTTTAGCTCTTGCAGATACATTCGATATTCCCAAATGGATTGCCGAGATGCCTCCCAGTCAACATCAACTCTTTTCCAGTTTTGTAAAGATGTTGAATTTGCCGCCTCTGGAAGGAGGGAGTAAGGGCCTGCAAATTAGAATTTGGTTTTCTTGTGCTCCCAGAGACACCCAACAAACAATGGTGTTTAAACAAGTTGATTCGATTTGGGAGGCCAGGTTTTATACCTACCAGATAAACTATAATGAAGGTAGCTGTCCTGAATTTTACAATGTACACAGAGAAAGCAAGCAACCTAAATCGGGCTGGGAATACTTTGCAGGCAAGCTGCTTCAAACCCAAATAAAAGACCTACCAGACTATTCATTTTTTGGCTTTGCTTACAATTCACCAACAGGCGGTGATGGGCTTGCGGTTGAAGTTGCCACAGCAAACAAATACAGGCAATATTATTATCCCAACCTATGGTTGAATAGAAATTTAGCTGAGGGCCCCGCAAAATTATACAAAGCGCTAAACCTGATAGAAAAGGAATTTAATGTTAAAAGCTATTGTCAATAAAGAACAGCTACCCTTGCTCTCCTTAGAGTTCCTTCTTCCATACTAAACAAACTACGACTCTGCCCTTGCCGTTATTCCCGAAAGCAGCACGCTGCTGTTGGTGTGAGGGATAGCCTTTTATGCTTGGCCCACTAACAGACGAAGCACGAGGAAAAAAACGTATCTTAACCCTCATGCCGGAACCGGAACTCGTCACCGCTCACGCCCAATTCTTCACCGCTACTTGCCTGGAATGGAGACCATTGTTCCTGCCGTCGTTGGTATGAGGTGGTGGCTTATGCTTCGCCTACCAACGACCAAAGAGCGAGCGACCTTTCCTCATACAATCCCTCCTAACTTCAGTCGTTGTTGTAGTCACCGCACACAAGCCATACGGAACAACAACTAAAGGCGTCGGCACAAGAATCCTATCATTCAGCAATGGTGAGCGGCGAAGCCACATTCAGCACCCGCTGTTGCTTCTTGTAGCCAAAGCTCCAGGCAAGCGTTAACCCCTTACTTTGCCCGTTGTAAAACGTGCTTACATTGATCTTCGGGTTCTTGATTTTATGCATCTCCGGCACCAATATGCCAAAGGCGCCGCCAATGAGATAACCCATCATCACATCGCTTGGAAAATGTGCCAAGGCTTTTATTCTTGTGTACCCCGCAAACAGCGGCGGCAGCGAGGCAAGGCCGTAAAGCAGAAATTTTTTTTTGCGCATTTCGGGATGATAATCGAGATAAACTTTTACCGCAAAAAAGGTAGCCGCCGTGGCATTGGCTACGTGGCCGCTGTACATGGAGTTTCGCTGGTTGCCGCCGCGGCGCAGGTCATCGGGAAAATAGTTGTAATAAACCACGGGCCGCAAGCGGTTTTGGAACAGAGGCCCAAAGAAACTGAAGTCGTAAAAAGCAAAGGTGAGAAACTGCGTTTCGTAGTACATGAGGCCGAGGCGCAGCCAATCTTTTTTTGTTTTCTTGACCAGCACAAAGGTAGCTGCGGAACCGGCAAGAATGGCCGTGAGTGTTTTATCGGACAGCGAGTAGAAATGATCTCGTTTGGAAGGATCAAGGTGCA
The DNA here is from genome assembly GCA_965247695.1 of Flavisolibacter sp. Taxonomy (GTDB): domain Bacteria; phylum Bacteroidota; class Bacteroidia; order Chitinophagales; family Chitinophagaceae; genus Flavisolibacter. The sequence goes on along the minus strand of OZ252037.1, from coordinate 5,183,744 downwards.
AGGCCCAGCGATCGAAGCCGTTGACAACATCGGGCCGCAGGGCTTGTATTTCCACAGGCGTCAGGTCGCGTTTGTTGTGCAAAACGTTGTTGATGGCAACCCCGTTGGCGGCCGTGGCTGCGGCGCTAATAACAAGTGTGCTAACCGTATTTATCTTGTAAATCCTGCCAGCGGTGGCATCAACTGTTTTTTCGTTGGCATTAGTTTTCTCTTTGGTTATGGCATCCGTTTGTGCAAAACCGGTTTGAAATAAAAACAAAAAAGCGACGGCCAGGAACGGCAACGCAATGGTTGGCGAAGAAAGCCATTGCCTGTTACGTAAATGCCTTTTCGTGTGTATGTTTTTTTTCATGCCGGTAGCTTTGTTTAGTGAAGCAGCAAGCGATAAAAGTCGTGCCAGTGGCGAAGTTTTCAGTATTACCGGCGAGTCATCACTTGTACGGTTTACTTCAAACGCCGTTGAATGATTTCGGTACCGGCCGTTGGGCCACCGGCGAATCAATAGTGGCAAGTGTTTGTTATCTTCATTCCAATAACTAAAAGGCTTTCTCACTGATAGAAAAAGTAATGGCAGAAACTTTCACCCCCGCACTTCCGCAGCCAATGGCGCAAAAAGGTTTGCGCAAGGCCGGCCTCTTATCCTTGCGTTGGACGGGTTTGTTATTGGTGGCAACGGTTTGGATTAGCGCAGGATTGTTTGGCCTGTATATTCTTTCGTTTTACGCGGCGGCTTTTTATCGCGGCAACCTCCACAAATGGAACGACGTGTTGCCCGGACTTTACAACGGTGATGCTGCAGCGGCTACCACCGGCATCGGATTGCATTTTGCCGCCGGTGGCATCATCCTGGTGTTGGGCAGCATTCAATTGGTAGAAGCGATACGGGTGCGTTATTCGGCTTTTCACAAATGGGTGGGCCGCGTGTACGTGGTGGCTTCCTTGCTGGCGGCTTTGGGCGGGATGACGTTCATTGTTGTTCGCGGCACCATCGGCGGCGCGGTGATGAATGCCGGCTTTGCACTTTATGGTGTCTTAATGTTTGTGTGTGGCCTTCAAACCTGGCGGCACGCCGTGGCCGGACGCATACCGCAACACCGGGCCTGGGCATTACGGCTTTATGCCTTGGCGATAGGCTCCTGGCTTTACCGCATGGATTACGGCTTTTGGTTTTTACTTGCCAACGGTGCAGGACACAACAATGGCTTTCTCGGAACTTTTGATCGCGTAATGGATTTCTTTTTCTATCTGCCCAATTTGTTGGTAGCCGAAACTTTCATCCGGGCACGCAGCCGCAAAACTCCGCCGGTGTTGAACCTTGTTTCAGCGGTTGTAATTTTATTGATGACGGGATTTTTGCTGTTGGGAACTTATTACTTCACCCGGTATTATTGGGGGCCGGCGATAGCGGGATTATTCTCGCGTTCCTGATGGTGTCTTTTCTTATAAGCAATCGTAAGCAGAAAGAATAAAATTTGAACAGGCGTTTTGTTTTATAACTACGGCCACACGCCGTCGAAAGCAAGATGAAAGTGGCTGGAATAAAAAGGAGAACAATTCCAATTAGACGTAAACTTCGGTTGTGGTTTTTGCCATAGTTTTTCAGTTAAATGCCTGTCTGAATTCCAACGGCGATTGGCCCATTTTTGTTTTGAACAATTTGCTGAACGATTGGGGATGCTCAAAGCCCAGTTCATAGGCTACTTCACTTACCGACAAGCTGGTGGCAGATAGTTTTTCTTTTGCCTTTTCTATCAGCTTATGATGAATGTGTTGCTGGGCATTTTGGCCAGTTAGCGAACGCAGCATGTCGCTCAAATAACCCGGGGAAATATGCAGGTGTTCCGAGAGATAGTGAACCGTTGGTATGCCCAGGTTTAACGATCTTTCGTTGTTGAAATAGTCGTCTAACAATTCTTCCAACTTTTGCAACAAGTCGCTGCTTTGTGTTTTACGGGTAATGAACTGGCGCTTGTAAAAACGATTGGCGTAATTCAGCAAAAGCTCAATTTGTGAGATGATGACATCGTGGCTAAAGTCATCTATCCTGCCGGCGAGTTCTTCTTCAATAATTTTAAAAATGGAAAGAATGGTCTTCTTTTCCTTATCCGATAAATGCAGGGCCTCATTAGCCGCATAAGAAAAGAAGCCATACTGTTTTATCTTTTTTGCCAACGCATAGGACAATAAAAAATCCGGGTGTATCAGCAATGTGTAAAGCGAGCATACGCCGCCATGGTTGTCTTCTTTACCGCCGATGACCTGTGCCGGCGCGGCAAACAAGAGGCCGCCTTCATCAAAATCATAATAGTGCTGGCCATATTTTACCCGGCCGCTAAGCTTTGGCTTGTAGGATATTTTATAAAAGTTCAACACATGGGCTTGCAGAGAATTGTTTTCTACACGCTGGTTGCTTTCTGCATTTAACAGGCTTATCAACGGATGCTGTGGCTCTGGCAAGCCAAAGAAGCGGTGGCCTTCTGACAGAGAATTAAAATTAGAGGGAATGCTTTCTTCCTTTTTCATGTTAACGGTTTAATACAACTATAACCGGCAATGGCTCTAACTACCGGCTATAGTTGATTTTTTTATAAAAGCTATTGTTTTGCTTGTGAGTGTACTGCTTACAGTTGTAAGGTACTTTACTTAGCGCCGCCCTGGGCCGCATTAGAGACATCCTGCCAGGCCTCCCATGTTGCCAGCCGCTCTTCGTACGCTTTGCGTACCCACGGCAGGTTGTGACTGCCGAGGAAGAAACGCAACGGCGGATTTTCAGCATCCACTATTTTGAAGAGTGCCTCTGGTGTTGCCTCCGGGTCGCCTCTTTCCATATCTTTTAACCCCTCAACAAAACCCTTTTTAAAATCAGCATACACATCGAGACCCGCGGCAAATTTCAACGAGTCGGGACTGCCAAACTCGGTGGCATACGCACCGGGTTCAATGATGGTTATGTTAATGCCAAACGCTTTCACCTCCAAAGCAAGGCTTTCATGAATAGCCTCGAATGCCCATTTTGAAGAACAGTAATAACCGATCACCGGCATTGTAACATGGCCAAGACCGCTCGAGGTGCCTAATATATGTCCGCCGCCTTGCTGACGCAGCAGGGGCAAAGCGGCTTGTATAACCGCCAGTGCGCCGAAAATATTCGTGTCATACATGGCCTTTACATCGGCTGCACTGGCTTCTTCAATGGTACCCACCAGTGAATAGCCAGCATTGTTCAAAACAACATCCAACCTTCCAAAGTGAGCGTGGGCTTGTGCAACAGCCGTCTTCACCTGCTCCGGATTTGTTACGTCGAGTTCCAGCGTTAAAACATCAGCGCCGTATTTTTCTTTAAGGCCGGCAATGCTTGCCAGCTTTCTTGCCGTAGCCGCAACCTTGTCGCCACGCTTGAGGGCAGCATCTGCCCAAATACGTCCAAAACCACGGGAAGCACCGGTAATAAACCAAACTTTGGGCTGCCTGACACTGGCCGTTTCATTTTGCTGTTCCATATTTTTATAGTTTACTTTATGAGACAGCAAAGGTGGCCTGCGGGTATCTGTCACTTGTAGCTTAAATGAGGGTGTTTGTAGTCAAAGTGAGAAAGTGAGATGAATTGAAAGGTTGGGTGTAGCGTACCCTAACCGCTTAACGTTTCAGGTATAGCCAAAGGAGGGATTTGGCATTTTGATGCCGTTGGTATGCCGCCTGGCTTATGTGTGCTGGCGTATCTACGCACGAATGCGGGGAATCATTGTATGAAGAGGCGTGGTTCGTGCTTCTGTCGTTGGCGGGCTTGGCTGCGAAAGCCGCGCCTCAAACCACCAACGGCAGGCTACATAAAAAATACCGGCAAAGGCGTAAAAAAGTTGAAGTGCAATTTGCACATGGCTTCCATAACGGTTGTAAAATAGGACCCAGAACTGAAAGCCTATTATGACAGAAAAGTGGGCGAAGGCAAAAATAAAATGAGTGTGCTCAATGCGGTCAAATGTAAACTGTTGGCAAGAGTGGTGGCCGTTGTGAATAAAGAGGAAAAATATGTGAAGAAAGTGGCCTAAAGAACACTTGCTTCTGTCATAGAAATCAGCGGCCAAAAGCAAAATAGAGTTACAAATGCTCATTGCTATTCTGTTCGCGCCGCTTGCACAAAGCCCTACGTTGCAGGCAGTTTTATTTTTTGCCATCAATCAGCTTCAGCACAAAATCAAGTTGGGTGTCCTGTCCGTTGTAAATATCTTGTTGAGTAAGGGTGACATTGTAGTCCGGCGAAATTCCCTCATCCCGCTGCCCGGTGTGGGCTTGATAAATAAACGGCAAATCAATCTCGATTCTTGAGTACGGCAGCCGTAAGAAAAAAAACCGCCCGCCGTTCAATCCTTGCTTTGTACCACCTGTTTTCTCCCCAACAATTTTGCCCGCCTCATATTGTTTGAAAACCCAGGCAAACTCAAAAGCAGCGGAGCTGTTTACAGGGCTTGTCATTAAGTATGTATTGCCTTTGAAACGGTTGCTGTTAATTTTAAAATCTTCAAAATTTTTATTGCTTTTACCTTTTACAGATTGGTCTTCGTAAAAGCCCAGTTCATTTTTCTTAAACAGGCTGTCGGGTTTAGGGTCAAAAAAACTATCATCCCATGTATTTAAAAAGGGAATGAGCTTTTTAGGCACTTCCAAAAAGGAATAAAACGGCCTTTCTTGGTACTGCTTTGCTTCAAAGTCCCTCGGCAGGATATATTTTAGCAGGGCATTTCTGGCATCGGTATTTCCGCCTTCGTTTGTGCGTAAATCCATTACCAAGTTTTTAACTTGCTTGTTGTTTGCCAAACATAAAAAAAGGCTGTCAATGATTTTTGTAAACGGGCTGTCTTCACCGTAAAAACTGAACGTCCCCACTTTGAAGTAGCAAGTGCTATCGTTTATCATTCGAATGCTTAATGAAGCCTCACCCTTTGGAATAAGGCCATACTTTCGTTTATAAAGACTTCCCCTTTGTGCCACGGTAACGCCACTGACTTTGACTGTGGGAATTTTATTGTCAATAGATTTTGTCTCTATGATGAAGTCACCTTTTATCGTTTTAAAAAACAAAGGCAGAAAAATATCGGTGAGGCCGTATCTGCTCACCTGTTCCGGAGTGAGTTCAATGTTAGCCAGCTTTTTGCCGAGGGCATTTTTCCCGTCGGCCCGGCTTACCTGCAAAAGGCTGTCAATAATCCGTGACGTCGTTACTCCATTAATCTTCGTAATCTCTGTTCCCTTTTTTAAAAGAGTATCCGGGCTAAGGTTATGCGTTATGATAAATTTCCTATCAATTACCGCAAAGCAAACGGGAAGGACTTTTTCGGGCATGTAAAAAGGGGGAATGCTTTCCTCCAAGTTCAATGGATTAAGATAGGTATGCCCGCAGCCGATTTTTTCGGTGAACTTCGCCAAGAGCAGATAAAAATCTTTCTCGTTCAAAGGTTTTGTCGCGTTGTCATCTAATTCTTGAAAAAGCTTTTCAATCTGTTGTTTGGTGTTGTACTTATAAAGGCCTGGGTGTAAAGTCACCAGCGCTTCTTTCAGAACATTAATATCTTCTTTTAATTGGGATGGATAAAAAGTTCTTGAAAGCCCTTGCCCATCCAAACCTTTGCAACTGATGAAGATCGCGATGAGAAATAGATATTTTTTCATTTGCCGGTAATTCTCCTCAAAAGTATTTTTTGATTTGGCAAAAAAGGCCTCATCTTATGATTTGCGACGAGGTTTAGGGTGTTCAAGGATTGCCGGCAACTCAAAAGGGGACGAAAGTTTTTGGCTAAAGAATCCGCCGATTTAAGCACAGAAACGTTTAGCCGGATGTTTCAAAACTTTTGCAGATACAAACGAAGGCACATGATCTTCGTGCAAATGGGATGGCAACAATAAAACCCTTGCTCCAAACAAAAAAGACCGGCTCTCACCAGTCTTCTTCATTCATTATTTTGATGTTCACACCGGCTTCATCACACCAATGCCGCTGCCCTTCCATTCAGGAAACAACTTGCCGTTATCCCGAATCTTTAAATGCGCCGTTGCCACTTCGTCAAACACGGCGCGAAAGTCCGTTGTCACCGGCACATCGCGGCGGTCTTCTAAATTTTCAATGGCGAGTTCAGGCATCTTGCCGTGCACTTTGCCACCGGCCACACTGTTGCCCAAAATAAACATGCAAGAGCCACGGCCGTGGTCTGTTCCGTTGCTTCCGTTTTGGTGAACGGTGCGGCCAAACTCCGTCATCGTCATTACTTCCACATCATCTTGCAACTGTCCAAGGTCCGTCCAAAAAGCGGCGATGCTGTTGCTTAAATCTTCTACGTTGCGGGCAAAGGTTCCGGCTTCGGTGCCTTGGTTAAAGTGCGTGTCCCAGCCACCGCATTCGGCAAAGGCAATCTCGGTGCCCACGTCCAGCTTAATCAATTGTGCTATTTGTTTTAAGCTGTTGCCAAGCGGCGATACCGGATATACCGCACCGGCCGCCGGACGATAATTTTTTACATCGGCGCTTTTTAGAATCTTCATCGCTTCAAAGCTTTCCTTGCCGGTTTTGGCCAGCAGGTTTGATGATGTTTTGTCGTACAAATCTTCAAAGCTCTTGGCCGCGGTTGTTGCAGCGGTGTTGTTGCCGCGGAGTTGAATGTTGAAGTCGGCAAGATTGGCGATGGCAACAGCCGCATTATCACCGTAAAACGAACGCGGCAAAGCCGACGTCATGCTCACGGCCTGAAAAGGCGTGGCTACTTCGTGGCCCAACAAACCAACGGCGCGGTTAAGCCAGCCGCTGTCGGTGCCTTTGCTGAACGGCGTGCCGCTTTCCATGTAATCCTGCGCATCAAAGTGACTGCGTGTATTGTTGGGCGAACCCACGCCGTGTACAATCGCCAGGCGGCCTTCTTTGTACAACGGTGCAAAGGCGGCCATGGAAGGATGCAGTCCAAAACGTCCGTCCAAATCAATCAAGGGTTTGGTGGATGATCCTGCCGCCGACATGAACAGCGTTGGCCGTGCCTCTTGCAAATATTTATCGGTGAACGGTGTTACGGCCATCAGTCCGTCCATGGCCCCGCGTTGAAAAATGCAGACCAAAACCTTGTGCCTTTTGTACGGCGAGAACAGCTTGCGGCTTGCAGCGGCTCTTGCCACAAACGTAGGTACACCGCCAATGCCGGCCGTTACCAAAGCCAAGGCACCGCCTTTTAAAAATATTCTGCGTGATAGCATAAAAACGATTTAAGATTTACAATTTGAGATTTCAGATTTTGAGGCGGACGGCCCATCCCGTCCCGATAACTATCGGGATTCCCGCAGGGAAGGCCATCCATGCACAACCCTTGCTTTTCAACGCCCCTGCTTTTAATTCTATTATCACAAAAGCGATGTGTTTTCCTCGGCCTTAAAGACTCTTTGTACCCTTCCCAGCAGGAAGGGCTTTAGCACCATCTAACCGCTTTTAGAAATCAGTAAAAGAGATGGGCCGCTCTACCTTCTTTGAAATTCCGGCGAACCAATAATAATTCCCACCACTTGCCCCAGCATCGTATTGTTGCCCGTACCCATTACTGGTTGAAGCAGACCTGCTCTTTTTTGTCCCAGTTTCTTCGGCACTTTTTCTCTGCCCATCATTTCATCATTGTTACTGTCCTGCATTTGCATCGCTGTTTGTGCTGATGCGGTTTTGCCCGCGGCATCATCCACTTTTTGTTGCAATCCAGGATCTGTGAGCATGGGCGTTAACCGTTTTACGGTTTCGTCTACGTTGCGTTCCGGTAATAAGATTTTTGAATACTTGCGCAAGGCATCTTCGGCGCTTTCGGGTTCGTGGTGATTGTTCAAGGCAAGCAGGTCAACCTTTACACCCGGTATGCGGCCCGATGAAAAAGCCAACCCAAAGTTCATGCGGTTAAGCAACGAGCCGGTATTGATCCAATATTGTCCTCTGTCAGGGAAGCCGGTTGGCGCCTGATAGTTGTAAACCTGCTGGCCCATCTTATTCACCCATTGGTAAACCTGAAACGGCGCCACTACTTCGGCATCGGTTGAACGGATAGCCGAGATGGCCACTTCAAACGGTGATTTTGTTTTTTCCCGCACAGCATCCTTTGTCCAAAACTCCGGTGCACTCACCATGGTTATCAGCACTTGTTTGACGTCGCCGTCCTTGTCCAAAAAGGTTTTCGTCATTTTATCAATCAGGGTTTGCGGCGGCGCATCGCTTACAAACCGTATGGCGAGTTTTTTTGAAATAAATTTTGCCGTGGATGGATTGGTGGCGAGGAGGTGAATCAACTTCAAACCTTCTTCGTATCCACCGCCTTCGGGAAAGCTTGTGCCCAATACTTTCTTCTCGCCTTTGTCGTGCTTGTTGGCCGCAAACAGAAAGTTGTCGTCGTACACAAAACCCATGTCTTCCATGCGCTTCTCGTTCGGCATTCGTTTGGGCCGAAGACCGTATTCAATCATCGGGTTCAGTGTCCATCCGGTAAGGATGCGGGCCGCCTGGGTTACGTCAGTTTGCGTGTAGCCGCCATCAACACCAAGCGTATGCAGTTCCATAATTTCGCGGGCATAGTTTTCGTTCAGGCCGCTGTTCTTTGGTTTTTTAATCTTGCCCTGCAGGTTGCGTCGCACCGTTGAGTCGTTTACGTTTTCCATCATTTTTTCCACCACGGCATCACGCATCTTCGCAAACTTTTTTTGGCCTTCCACCATGTTTTCTTCGTTCACGGTGCTTTGGTCGTTATCAAGGTAAGTGAGCATGGCCGGCGACTTGGCCGTGGCTAATAACAGCGTCTCAAACTTGCCTAAAACGTTCGGCCGGATTACGTCGCGTTCGTATGAAGTCAGGTATTGCTGAATGCCGCCTTTACTGGCCGCTATGTTAAAGTGATTGAACCAAAAATCAGTCAGCACTTCCTGCAATTGATTGGTGGAATATGCGGCGCGAAGGACTTTTTGATTCACCAATTGGCGCAGCAGTTCTGCTTGTGGCTTCAAGCCTTTTTCCTGCATGTAGGTTTTTACTTCGTCTTTGTAATCCTTCTTGTCCACCTTGGCGGAATCCTTGTTAATGATGCCGTCTTTAATAGCCATTCGCAACACTTGTCCGGCTTTGGGATAGGTTTTTACAATTTCCTCATTGGTCATTTTTAAGGACTCATAACCCGCCAACGCCGAGTCAACTTTCGCGTTGGGTCCGTTCATTTGCAGTTGCTCGCTGAACCATGTTTCAAGGCCTTCTTTGGTTACCGCATCAACATCCCCTGGCTTTGCGCCAAATGTGAAGCGTGACAGCAAATGCGCCGCGGCTTCGCGGTCGGTAAGGCCGGCTTTTTTAAACGGAAAATGATAGGAGGGAAGAGCCTGCCGCGTGTGGTATATAAAGGCAGAACCGACGGCGCCAACCGTTATTAGAACAAAGGCAAAATAGAAGGCTTGAATGATTTTCTTCATAACCGAAATTTAAGGGCGAAAGAAGACCCGCATAAGTATGCCGAAAAGCGAGAGATAGACCATAGCGGATCAAAAATGTTTAACCAGTGGAAGAGAAAAAGGAATTTGGTTATTGGGTACTGGAAAGGAGATAATAACTGTTTGAGGGATTGAGACATTGTTTTGTTCGGCGCTATTTTTTTCAATTCCATTTAACTGGAATACGCTCTGTCTGGTATTCCCAATTCCCAGTAACCCAATTGCTAATTCCCAACCTTCTCCACAACGCTTTTGTATTTCACCGTGTCTATTTCGTTTTCGCTTTTGGCAATGACTACTGTGGCGACTGTGTTGCCGATGAAGTTGATAACGGCCCGGCCTTCGCTCATAAAACGGTCAACGCCGATGAGTAAAGCCAAGCCTTGAATAGGAATAACTTTTAACGCAGACAAGGTAGAAGCCAGCACAATAAAGCCGCTGCCGGTAACGCCGGCCGCGCCTTTGCTGGTGAGCAACAAAATGCCGATGATTGTTAACTGCTGGCCCAACGACAAATCAATGTTGAAGACCTGCGCTAAAAAAATAACGCTCATGCTTAAATAAATGGTGGTGCCGTCAAGGTTGAAGCTGTAACCCGTGGGAATCACCAGCCCCACAACTTCTTTTTCGCAGCCGGCGGCGGTTAACTTTTGCATCACCGACGGCAGCACGGCCTCGCTGCTGCTGGCGCCCAGCACAATTAAAATTTCTTCTTTAATGTACACAAGCAGCTTCCACAAACTGATGCCGTAGTAGCGGCAAACAAGGCCCAACACAACAAAAACAAACAAGAGGCTGGTGAGATAAAACGTAAGCAACAACTTGCCTAAAACCACCAGTGTATAAAAACCAAACTTGCCGATGGTATAAGCCATCCCGCCAAAGGCGCCGATTGGACTAAGCCGCATCACCAACTTTAAAACATTGAACAAAACCTTGTTGATCTTTTCAAACGTATGCAGAAGACTTTTGCCCGCATCGCCCAACATCTTCAGCCCGATGGCGAACAAAACACTGAAGAATAATATCTGCAAAATGTCGCCCTTGGCAAAGGCGTCAACAATGTTCGCCGGCACGATGTGCGAAAAGAATTCGCCCCAATCTATTTTACTGGCCTGTGCCGAAATTTCAGTGACTTTTGCATCGGCTGCGGCCGGGACTTTCACGCCTGCACCAGGCTTTACTACGTTGGCTGTTATTAATCCAATGACCAGCGCAAGCGTGGTAACAATCTCGAAATAAATGAGCGCCTTCACGCCAACTCTTCCTACTTTTTTCATACTGCCTGCACCGGCAATGCCCGATACCACGGTGAAGAAAATGACCGGCGCAATCACCATGCGAATCATGTTGATGAAAGTTTCGCTAATCAACTTTGCCGCGTCGGACAGCTTTTCAGCCGAGGCAGATGAGTGAATGGCGGCTCCTGCAATCACGCCCAGCACAATGCCGATGAGCACTTGCACGTAAAGAATTTTGAAAAACTTCATGATGAAAAAAGCGTTTAACCGCCTAAGGCCGGCGCATTAAATGTATCAAATGCGCAACCGCTTTTCGCGCCGGATTTGACCGGGCCGGAAGAAGCTAAATAAAAGCTGTGGCGGAGAAGGTGAAGCCGGGAGAAATTATGATCCGGCAAGCCGTCAATGCGGCCCGTCCGCATCACATTCAGCAACACAGACAAAGCCTGTTAGCCTTTGCATCATTGCCTCCGGTTTGATTGCTGATTTCTTATTCTGTCCTTGTCAGTGCATGGCCGGATTGATTTTATTCGCCCCGAAATTTTAGAAACCGTAACGGTTAAAAAATTTTATTGTTACTGATGATGGATAAGACCGGCAATGAAGAGCCGTATTTAATGGCACAACATTTATGCAGGTAATAACCACTTGATCCTTCTCTCTGCAAACGCCCCAATCGTTGCTTTTATTCAATCACAACACTTTATTCAACACCGTTATGGACAATAACGATTCGCATTTTGAGGAAGCCGGTTCTTCACCCGGCAACGGCCACTCGCGGCGTTCTTTTTTACAACACATAGGTCTTGCCGGCGCCGGCGTGGTGGTGGGCCCGTTGGTAGGTGCGGCTAAAGACATTCCTATTGATGCGCCGCCGGCCACGGCCGAAGCAGTGGACATCAGCCTCACCATCAATGGCAAAAAACAACTGCTGAAAGGCCTCGACAGCCGGACAACGTTGCTGGATTTACTGCGTGAAAAGATGGACCTCACCGGCACCAAAAAAGGCTGCAACCACGGCCAGTGCGGCGCCTGCACGGTATTGGTGGATGGGCAACGAATGAATAGTTGCCTGCGCTTCGCGGCGCTTTGCGACGGGCAGGAAATAACCAGCATTGAAGGGTTAGCAAAAGGCGATGACTTGCATCCGGTGCAACAGGCTTTTATTAAACACGATGCCTACCAATGCGGCTACTGCACGCCGGGACAAATCTGTTCGGCGGTGGGTTTGCTTAAAGAAGGCCACGCCAGAACCGATGCGGAAATCCGCGAGAGCATGAGCGGTAACATTTGCCGCTGCGGCGCTTATCAACACATTCTTTCCGCCATTAAAGAAGTGCAACAGGCATAACGCTAAACCAACTCCATGTATCCATTCAAATTCAGCCGCGCCGCCGATGCGGCATCAGCAACAAAGCAAGCAGCCATCAGCGGTACCAAGTTCATTGCAGGCGGCACCAACCTTACCGACTTGATGAAGCTTGACATAGAGATGCCGCAGGCGGTGGTGGACATCAACCGCCTCGACCTTAAAAAGATTCAAACGCTTGCCAATGGCAATATGATGATCGGTGCTTTAGTAAGCAACAGCGACCTCGCTTATCATCCCGATGTAATGCAAAAATATCCGGTGTTGTCGCAGGCCATCCTTGCCGGTGCATCGGCGCAGTTGCGCAATGCGGCCACTACCGGCGGCAACCTGATGCAACGAACCCGTTGTCCTTATTTCTATGATACGGCTTATCCTTGTAACAAACGGCAACCGGGTTCGGGTTGTCCCGCCATTCCCGGTTACAATCGCGACAATGCCGTGTTGGGCACCAGCGATAAATGTATCGCTACTCATCCATCCGATATGTGCGTGGCAATGGCTTCGCTTGGCGCTGTGATTCATACCCAGGGTCCATTAGGAATGCGCCAGATTCCTTTTGCCGATTTTCATCTCCTGCCCGGACAAACGCCGCACCTCGAGCACAACCTCAAACAAGGCGAATTGATTGTTAGTGTGGAATTGCAATCCCTGAATTATTCATCGCGGTCGGTGTATTTAAAAAGCCGCGACCGTGCCTCTTACCAATTTGCCCTGGCATCGGCCGCGGTGGTATTGGATGTTCAAGGCAACACCATTCGCACGGCGCACATCGCCCTCGGTGGCGTGGGCACAAAGCCCTGGCGTTCCGCCGAAGCGGAAAAGGCATTGGTTGGAAAACCGCTTACCAAAACAACTTACCAGGCGGCGGCGGAAGCCGCGTTAAAAGGCGCGAAGCCTTATAGCCATAACGGATTTAAAATTGATTTGGCCAAACGTACCCTGATACAAGCCTTAACCAAAGCAGGAGGAATGTCATGAGCACAAAAGCACTGATAGGCCAGCCCGTTGACCGTGTGGACGGCCGGCTGAAAGTAACCGGCGGCGCCAGATATGCAGCCGAATTCGGTTTGAAAGGTTTGTTGCATGCCGTACCTGTATTGAGTACTGTGGCCAAAGGACACATCAACAGCATTGATGCATCGGCGGCAAAGAAAGTGCCCGGCGTAATGGAGGTGATGACCTACCGCAACGCCATGCAGGTTCATAACATGCAATCCGGAGACCCCACGGCGGGCAAGATTGATGAACCTGATTTGCTGCCGCTGCAAAGCGACCGCGTTTATTACGAAGGGCAGTTTGTAGCCATCGTAATAGCCGAAACACTGGAGCAGGCAGAATATGCGGCCAGCCTCGTGAAAGTGAGTTATGATGCGCAACCCGCGGCTATCGGCTTGAAGAAAAATCTTGACAAATCTTACAAAGTAAAATCGAGCCTGACGGGCAATCCGCAATACAGTCGCGGCGATGTGAAAGGAAGTTTGCAAAGCGCCGCGGTTAAGTTGGACACGACTCTGACTACACCCGTTTTTCACCATTGTGCGATGGAGCCGCACGCCACCACCGCCGATTGGAACGAAGAAGGCCTGACGGTGTACGATGCCACGCAAGGCGTAACGGGTTTGAAGAAAACTCTGTCGGCACTATTGGCCGTGCCCCCCGAAAAAGTGCGCATCATTGCTTACTACATCGGCGGCGGTTTCGGCAGCAAGGGCTTTGTAAAAAACTCCACCATCATCACGGCGTTGGCTTCCAAATTGGTTAGCCGTCCGGTGCGAATGAACCTAAGCCGCCAGCAAGTATTTCCGACGTCGGGCCGCAGGCCGCAAACCATTCAACGCATTCAATTGGGTGCGGATGCAAGTGGAAAATTGCAAGCCATTCAACACGAGGTAACCACAGAAACTTCGTTTGTAAACGAGTTTGTTGAGCCCAGCGGTGCCATCACGCCTTACCTGTACAACTGCGATAACGTGGCGGTGATACACAACCTCGTTCGGTTGAACATCGGCACACCCTGTCCCATGCGGGCACCCGGTGAAGCCACCGGCACCTTTGCGCTGGAAGTAGCGATGGACGAATTAGCCGCGAAGCTGAAGATGGACCCGGTGCAACTGCGCCTCGTCAACCACAGTGACAAGGACCAAAAAGAAAACAAACCTTATTCGCTAAAAAATTTGAAAGAGTGCTACGGCCGCGGCGCCGAAGCCATTGGTTGGGTGAATAGAAAAACAGAACCGGGAGCGTTGAAAGAAGACGGCATGTGGGTGGGCTACGGCATGGCTACAGCCACCTATCCGGCCCACCGCACCAAGTCTTCGGCCAAGTGCATCTTGTATGCCGACGGCCATGCCGAAATCGAATGCGCCACGCAGGATATCGGCACCGGCACCTACACCATCTTCACGCAATTGGCAGCCGATACCCTGGGCTTGCCCATTGAAAAAGTAAAAGTAAAAATCGGCGACAGCCAGTTCCCCGAAGGCGCTTTGTCGGGCGGCTCGCAGGTAACGGCCAGTTCCGGCCCGGCGGTATGGGCCGCGGCTTTAGCGGCGTTGGGTAAAGTGGTGATGATGGCCGCCGCGGATGCTTCTTCACCACTCAAAGACGCCAAGCCCGAAGAGGTAATGGCAAAGGAAGGGAAGGTGGTTTTGAAGAGCGATGAAAGTAAAGGTGAAAGCTTTGTGCAAATTTTAAAGCGGCACGGCATGGATAAAATAGAAGCCGAACAATCCGTTGACCCCAAAGGCCCGGCCGGTGAGGCGGCTGAACAAACACAAAGCGCCGGCGAAAAGAAAAAAGACGAAAAAATTGCAGCCGTAAAAGAAGACGAAGCCGTGCAGCGCAAGAACTATTCGATGCATTCTTTCGGGGCGCATTTTGTAAAAGTGAAAGTGGACATGGAACTGGGCAAGGTGCATGTGGAAAAGATGGTGGCCGTGATGGACATCGGTACGGTGATGAATAAAAAACTCGCCGAAAACCAGATCATGGGCGGACAGATTTTTTCCATCGGCATGGCCATGCTGGAAGCCACCGAATACGATCCGAACCGCGGCCGGTTAGTGACCCGCGATTTAGCCAATTACCTCGTACCCGTTCATGCGGACATGCCGGAGTTTGACGTTCAGTTTCTCGACAAGCCGGATTACATCGTTTCGCCGGTTGGCGCACGGGGCATTGGGGAGATTGGCAACACCGGCGCATCGGCGGCTATCGTAAATGCGGTGTACAATGCCACGGGCAAATGGGTGAAGGATTTACCGATTCGGTTTGAAAAGCTGATGGCGTAAAATATTTGTACGGCTTGTTTCAACAAGGTGCATTCATTCATTAACCCAACACGCTCTTTAAACAAAATTTATTGCCGGCGCCAATAAACGCATCGGTTTTAAAATGGAACGGTAACTTCTAAAAAATAAGCAGGCCATTTCTTTTGTCAGTTCCGGGGTGATTGAAAGGCCAGAAATAATCAATTGGTGGTTGATGAAAAGATTATCAACATTGAAAATAAAAAGGTGAAAATGGAAAATTCAAAACCTGCTCCCGTAACGGTTGGCGCATCGGACGGACAAAACATTTCCGTCGTTGGTGATACGTATCGGATTCTGATAACGGGTAAGCAAACCGGGAATGCCTACTCAACTATTGACATGCTCATTCCGCCCAACGGCGGTCCCGGCCCGCATTCACACGCAGGCTTCCAAGAATCTTTTTATGTGGTGGAGGGAGAGGTTGAATTTAAATCCGAAGCAGGAACATACGTAGCCAAAAAAGGATCATTCGTCAACATTCCAGAAGGGGGCATTGTCCATTGTTTTAAAAACAAAACCAGCAAGCCGGCACATTTGCTTTGCGTGGTTGTTCCTTCAGGCATGGAAGAAATGTTTCTGGAAATTGGCAAGCCGGTAGCCGCCGGTACCTTTTTACCCCCGCCCCCAATGGACCCGGAAAGCTTGAAAAAGATGCAGGCGATTGCGGAAAAGCATGGGCAGAAAGTGTATCCTCCAGACTACTTAGGATAGCCTTTTTGTTTTGTTGAAATCATTATACGGACCGCTGTTTTGCACAGCATACGTTACTCTTTACTTGTTTTTAAAGATGAAAGAGATTAAAGAAATCATAGAGGCCTACGAACAGGCAACTAACGTGGGCAAGCAAACGGCCCTGGCAACGGTGGTGCATGTGGAAGGTTCTTCGTACCGGCGGCCCGGTGCCCGCATGTTGGTAGCCGATGATGGACAATTAACAGGCGCCATCAGCGGCGGCTGTTTGGAAGGCGATGCCTTGCGCAAGGCCTTGCTCGCCATCAACCAACAACAGGCAAAGTTGGTGACGTACGATACCACCGATGAAGACGATGCAAAGTTCGGCGTGCAATTGGGTTGCAACGGGATTGTGCACATTTTGTTTGAACCGATCGTTGATGGCCACAATCCCATTGAATTATTAAAACGCTTAACGGAGAAGCGAAAAGATGCCGTGTTGATTACCCTGTTCGCCATGAAAGCAGCAAACCAACCGGGAACCGTAGCGTTGTATCGTAAAGAAGAAAAGGTCTCGTTGTTGCCGGCATTGTTATCAAAACAGATGCAGGCCGATGCACACGAATCGTTGGCGATGCGTTCTTCATTCACTAAAAATTATTTTGTGGAAGAAGCCGGGCTCACGGCTTTTATTGAATTTGTTCCGCCGCCGGTTTCGGTGGTGATTGCCGGCGCCGGGAACGATGTGCAGCCGTTGGTGGAAATGACGTCGCTGCTTGGCTGGCAAACAATCGTTGTGGACGGAAGAGGCACACACGCCACGCCGGCCCGTTTTCCAAAAGCAGACAAGGTGTTGGTGGCAAAACCGGCCGATGTGCTTTCGCAAATTTCAACCGACAAGCAAACGGTGTTTTTGTTATTGACGCACAATTACAACTACGACCTTGCCTTGCTGAAAGCGTTGCTGGATAAGGATTGTGCCTACATCGGCATTCTCGGCCCGAAGAAAAAAACAGACCGCATGTTTGATGACCTGCGTACCGAAGGCATGGCCGTGAACAACGAACAGCGTTCAAGAATTTACAGCCCGGTTGGGCTTGACATCGGCGCCGAAACAGCGGAAGAAATCGCGGTGTCTATCGTGGCTGAAATCAAATCGGTGTTGAGTGCGGGAAGTGGGGCCTCATTAAAACAAAAAGAGTCGTCTATCCATAACCGGCCGATGCAAATTGCCAAAGCCTCATGAGCGGCACCGCCATCGTGATTTTAGCCGCCGGTTCTTCCTCCCGATTGAGCAGGCCCAAACAATTGCTGATGTATAAAGGCAAAACGCTTTTACAGCGTGTGGTGGACGAAGCGGAAGCCGCCCGCCTTTCACCAGTGATTGTGGTTACCGGCCACAATGCCCAAATTATTGCCGCCTCACTGATAGGCAAAGATGTTCTGTTTGTTGAAAATGCAAACTGGGCGGAAGGCATGGCTTCAGGCATTGTAGCCGGACTATCGCGGCTGCTTCAATACAACAAAAAAACAGAGCGCCTTGTTCTTGCTGTTTGCGATCAGCCCTATGTTTCGGCCGGCTTATTTCGTCAGCTATTATCGGCGCAAACCAAAACCGGAAAAGGTATCGTTGCTTCGCATTACAACGGCATTAACGGAACGCCGGTTCTCTTCACTCAAAAATATTTTCCTCGTTTACAAAGTTTGAATGGTAACGAAGGCGCACGCAAAGTTTTGAAATTTTACTACGATGATGTAGCCACTGTTTCCTTTGCCGAAGGCGCCACAGATATAGATACCGAAGAAGATTACCAAAAGCTTTTACACAGCAGAGAATAGTTTATAAACCCCGGTTGCCGGTACCGGTTAACAGCCCACAAAAATTTCGTAGCGTAGATTTCAAAAAGCCGCCGCAAACTCCTTAGCAAAATCTTCAAGTTTTATTTTGCCCATCCGCGCCGGCTTGTGCTTTTCATAATCTGTCAGTAAGATGCCTTTGTGAATAGCCGAACCCAGTTCCACCATCGTAGCCGCAAAATGCGGAGGCATGCCATTCTGTTCCATACCAGCCTTTGTTTGTTCATCGGTAAACGTTAACCAGGTTAAATCCGGCTTGCCGATGGCGGCGCCCACGATGCTTGCAATTTCATTACAGGTGCGTTCGTCGCTGGCAACGTAACGTACTGTTTTGCCCACGGCAAATTTGGTTAATTCTTCCGCTGCCGCAGTGGCGATATCACTTGGCGCTACCAGTACAAGCTTATCATCGCCTCCGTAATTGGAACCAATGATTCCTTGCCCTTTTAACATGCCTGCAAAGTTGTACAGATTGTAGTAAAAGTAACCGGGACGCAGGTGAGTAGCGGCAACATCGGGCAACTCATTCAAAATTTCTTCTACGTTGTGCGAACCGAGAATGATGCCGGTGCCTGCATCCAGATCCGCGCCGTAGCTGCTAAGATGAACGATGTGTTTTACACCCGCCGCCTTCGCCGCCTGTGCATAAGCCTTGCCGATTCTGCGGTAGTAAGCAATGGCATCGGGTTCGTTATACTTCGGCGGCACCATCGCAAATACGGCATCAGCTCCGTTGAACGTTTCCGTTAAGAAAACCGGGTCTTCCAATGAACCAATAGCAGCCGTGGCGCCGGTGGCTTCAATGGATTGCCGCTTATCTTCCTTACTGCTGATGACCGTAATCGTATGGCCTTGCTGCACGAGTTCCATTGCCAAAGGTTTGCCGATATGCCCTAAAGAACCGGTAACGATTATTTTCATACTGACTGTTTTTGTTTGCACCGTTAAAGGTGGATGATGCGGCATGCCTTCTGTCTTCATACAAAATTTAATTGAACGACTGCCGGAATGCCAACGGCGAAACAGCCGTTTTGCTTTTAAATAATTTGCTGAACGATTGCGAATGTTCAAAGCCTAACTCATAGGCAATCTCACTGACTGATAAAGCCGTAGTGGACAATTTTTCTTTTGCTTTTTGAATCAGCTTGTCGTGTATGTGTTGCTGCGTACTTTGACCGGTGAGCACCTTTAGCAGCACGCTTAAATAGTTGGGCGAAACGTTCAGCGCCTCCGCCACGAATTGAACGGTAGGCAAGCCGTTGGTAACTACTGCATCGCTGTTGAAATAATCAGATAAAATAGTCTCTAACCGGTCAAGGATTTTGTGGTTGCTGATCTTGCGGGTGATGAACTGGCGGTGGTAAAACCGTTCGGAATAATTGAGCAGCGTTTCTATTTGCGAGATGATGATTTGCTGGCTGAATTTATCAATGTTGGAATGGTATTCCTGCTGAATGGTTCGAAGAAGGTTGTTGACGATGGTTTCTTCTTTTTGAGAAAGAAACAAGGCTTCGTGAATTGCATAATCAAAGTATTCGTACTGCTTGATGGTTTTGGCAAGCGGACTGCCCCAAAAAAAATCAGGATGGACAAAAAGTATTAACCCCGTGGGCTTTACCGCGTCTTTTCCAACGGCTATCCCAAACACCTGGCCGGGCGCCAGGAAGAACATCACCCCTTCGTCAAAGTCGTACTCCTGCTGGCCGTATTTGTATTTTACGTTCGCGGCTCTCTTGACCGCGATGGAATAAAAATCCAAAACCCAGGTGGCCGGCGCATCGTCGGGAAGATCGCCAATATCGTCCAGGTTTATCACACTGATCAACGGATGCTCCGGCTTGGGCAGGCCGCGTACCTGATGATATTCACTGATGGTTTTAATCCGTTGCGGGCCATTGCTTGCCATGTTGCAAATTAATTTTTATGATAGACACGACTCGTTGTGAATGCCGTTTTGCCTTCCAAATTATTTCGTCATTACATTTTATAACGATTGCAAGAGTAACTACGCAATGAGTTTTTTGCGAACGCTCATGACTGCTACGCTACGCCAGAAACGCCATGTCTTCTTCCGTTAGTTTAATGCCGGCCGCTTTTACATTTTCTTCAAAATGCGCTAACGAAGACGTTCCCGGAATCGGCAATATCCACGGCGAATGATGCAGAAGCCAGGCAATGTTGATCTGTGCTTCTGTTGCGCCGTATTTGCCGGCGATTTGGGCAATGCGGTCATCTTTCTTTTGCGCTGCCGTTTGCAATGAAAAGAAGGGAATAAGCGGGATGCCGGCCTCCTCGCAAATGTGCAAGATATCTTCCGCTCCACGGGTATCGCCATGTGCTCCGCTCACATCGCCGCGCTGTGCATGCCCAAACATGTTCTCAACGGTGGCTATCTCGCCCATGGTCATGGCTTTTTCCAGTTCTTCCCTGTTCACATTGCTTACGCCAACGTGCTGTATTTTTCCTTCATTCTGCATGGCGAACATTGCCTCCAGTCCTTCTTCAAAACCTTGTGCACCGGGCATTACCCTATAATGCACAAGCGTTATCCGGTCGAGTTTTAAGGTGCGCAAATTTTGCTCAATGCTGTCGCGAAGCTCATTGGGCTGGTTGTACAGTACCCAGCTTTTATCGGGCTTTCGGGTGGCGCCTACTTTGGTGCAAATGACCAGATCGTTATTGTACGGATACAAGGCTTCCGTGATCAAACGGTTGGTGACATCTTCGCCGTAATAACCGGCGGTATCTATAAAGTTGATGCCTTGGGTAGCGGTTTGCCTCAATATTTCCAGGGCTTCATCCCGTCTTGGCGGTTCGCCCCAAATGCCTTCGCCGGTCAGGCGCATGGTGCCATATCCCAACCGGTTAACCGTTACTGGATGGCTGCTTTTGCCGGCTATGGTAATGGTGTGTGCTGTGTTCATGTGTTTTGTTTTATGGCCAATGTTTTATTGTTGCAATGACTTTCTCGTTACTTGTTAGGATGGTTGCACTTCATTGGTTTTGATCGTGAAAAATAAAGTAGTCGTTAGATGCATTCTATCAAAACGTGTACAATGAATAGTTGTTCATTGTTACATCAATCAGGATATACCAAGTACCATAATCAATTATGACTTTATCAAACTGAAAAATAACTCTCTCGGTCAATGTCGGCGATGAGGCCGGGCCGGCTTGGTTGCCACCCTAAAACGCTTTGCGTTTGCTTGCTTGATGCCGGGCCATCTATCGAGGCAAAATGCGTGAACCATGTAAAATGAGCTGCCGCCTCCTCCTTCGATTTACTAACCACCGGTACGCCAAGCCTTTTGCCGATAACGTCGGCAATGTTCCGGAAGGCAATGCCTTCTTCTGCAACACCATGAAACCGGGTACCGGGAGCAGCGCCTTTTTCCAACGCAAGCAGGAACAAACGAGCGGCATCCAACCGGTGGACGGCCGGCCAACGGTTCTGTCCTTCATCAACATAAACGGACAGGCCTTTTTCGCGGGCAATGCCAATGAGCAAGGGAACAAAGCCGTGATCGCCATCGCCATGAACGGATGGCGAAAGACGCACCACCGATACACGAACGCCGCGGGAAGCCAGTGCATCCGCCGCTTCTTCGGAAGCCACACGGGGATGAGAACCGGAACCGGCCGCTCTGTCTTCTTCTGTGGCGGTGCGGCCCGGCGTAACGATCAATGTACCCGAGGTCACAATCAGCGGACGATCCGAGCCGGCAAGCCCGGAACCAAGCGCCTCAATGGCACGCCGGTCTTTTTCGCAGACTTCTTTAAAATTGGCAAAGTCATGAACAAAGCCGGTATGAATAACACCGTCCGAGGCAGACGCGCCGCTGCGTAAACTTTCCAGGTCTTCAATGTCGCCGCGATGCACACCGGCACCGGCGGCAATGAGTGCATTGGCGGCTGCATCCGAACGGGCAAGGCCCGTTACCTGGTGGCCTGCGCCAAGTAATTCCTGAACAACGGCAGAGCCGATAAAGCCCGTGGCTCCTGTAACAAATACACGCATGGTTTAAATTTTTATTGAGGTAAACAATTGAGCTTCATTATTGATTATACACAGCCACAAAATCCTTTGCAAAGTCTTTCAGTTTTATTTGCCCAAGCGCCGGTCTGTTCTTGTTATAGTCTTCCGCCAATTTGCCGCTGTGATGTGCCGCATAGAGCTCTGTTGGTTTGGTGGCAACGAATGGCAGTAGCCCTTTCACTTCCAAGGCGCACTGCATTTGTTCGTCTGTAATCCGTATCCATCGCAACATCGGTTTCCCAATCGCTTCACCTAAGATGGCCGCTACCTCGTTGCAGGTAAGTTCTTCACTTGCTACGTATCTAATCTTGTTTCCCACGGGATTTTCTATTTCGTCGGCAATAGCCGTTGCAATGTCAAGCGGTGAAACCAAAACCGTTTTGTCATCGCCGCCGTAGTTCGCCACGATAAAGCCGGCCCCTTTTATGGCATCTACATGCATGAGCAAATTATAATAGAATGATGCCGGCCGAATGTGTGTCAACGCAACACCGGTAAGTTTGTTGAATGCTTGTTCCGAATGGTATTTATCAACAATAAAACCGGTTCCCTTACTTAAGTGCGCACCCCAACTGCTTAAATGCACGATCCGCCTCACAGCGGATTGTTCAATGGCTTGCACATAATTAGCATCGAGCTGAATGGAATTTTTAAAGTTCTGCGGCGTCATGCAGTACACCGCATCTGCGCCTGCAAACGTAGAGGTCAAAAAATTTACGTCCTCCACTGAACCGATTGCGGCCGAGGCGCCCAAGGCTTCGATGTCCTTTTGCTTCTCTGGCTTGCTGCTTATAACGGTAACCGAATGTTCTTTTTGCACCAACCCTTCTGTTAGCGGCTTGCTGATGTTCCCTAAGGAACCTGTAACGATAATGTTCATTTATTCTGTTTATTACACAAAAGTCGGCAAACCACAAAAAACGGATGTAGCCGAATCTATGGTTGTTGTAGCCAAACAGCGAAGCTGGTTTTGTCAAGGGTTTTTCATAAACCTTGGCTTGTGCAAAACACCGGCCTCGGGTGAAATGAAAAACATCAAGAAGATGCGTTATTCTTTTGAAGGCATAAAAAAGCCCGGCAAACAGTTTATTGTTTGCCGGGCTTTTTTATGCAATAACTGTGGGGTTACTTTATTACAAAGAGACCGGCCTTAATGCGCCATCAATCTTTCCTCTTTAATAGCCACTTGCGGCACCAATACTTTGTTTACTTTTTCTGTTACCAATTCTTTGGGCAGAGTAAAGCTTGCGGTTTGCTTAATGTCTTCCGATGATGCGCCAATCTTCACAGTGTAACTTCCCGCATCGGCAATCCATGCCGAACGATCGGTGTTGAACGAAGCAAGGTCGGAAGGATTGATGGTGAAAGAAATTGTTTGCGAAACACCCGGTTGTAAAAGGCTTGTTTTGGCAAAGCCTTTCAATTCCAAAGCTGGTTTGTCCAATGGTCCCTTGGGGGCGGTGAGATACAATTGCGCAACCGTTTTTCCCGCCACCTTGCCGCTGTTCCTAACTGTTATGGTTGCGGTTAGTTGGCCATTGAAAGTAGCAGCATTCAATTTCAAATTGCTGTAGTCAAATGTCGTGTAGCTTGAACCATAGCCAAAAGGATACGCTGATTTTACACCGAAGCTATTGTAATAACGATAGCCAACATAGATGCCTTCTTCATACGTCACTTCAGCCGGAACGGCCTTCATGCCCATCATGCCAGTTGTCGTTTTTTCCGGAAACTCTTTACCCGGAAAATTCTTTGCGGTGATGTCATCGTTATACTTTACCGGGAAGGTGGTGGCAAGGTGCCCCGAAGGATTCACCTTTCCGCTTAATACATCGGCCACGGCGTTGCCGGCTTCAAGGCCCGGTTGCCAGGCCAACAGGAGGGCATCTGCCTTATCACGCCAACTCGCCAGTTCTATTACGCCACCGGCATTAATGATGGCAACCACCTTTTTGCCTTTGGCATGAAAGGCATCTGTTACCGCGTTTATCAATTCCACTTCAGCCGGCTTCAGGTTAAAGTCGTTCTCCACTTTGCGGTCACTGCCTTCACCGGCATTGCGGCCAATGGTGATCAAAGCCACATCGGCTTCGGTTACCTTCTTTTCCAGCATCGCTTTGTCCATAACCAATTCAGGAATGCGTGGCGTTGGGTTCATGAATTCTTCAAAAAAAGTTTTCTTCGGTTGCTTTGCTTTTTCGGTCCTAACGTAATTGCTGTAAGCTGTTTTTAATTCGGTGTCAACCGTTAGTCCGGCATTGCTTAGTCCTTCTACTAATGATACGGTATAAGCTTCGTTCACATCGCCGCTGCCCGTGCCGCCCGATACAAAATCATAAGAAGCGTTGCCAAAAGCTGCGATAATTTTTGTGGTTGATGTCAACGGCAAGACGCTGTTGTTTTTCAGCAAAATCATTCCTTCGGCCGCGGCTTGCCGGGCAATTTGTGCATGGGCTTTTAAGTCGGGTTTGTTGCTGAATTTATAGCCCTTGTACGACTGTGTGCCCAGAATATAATCAACAAGACGAGCTGCGTTTTCATTCAATACGTTCTCATTAAGAGAGCCATCCGCCAATGCGGCGGTGATGGCTTTTTTCTGGTCGGGCGTGCCGGGCATCAAGAGGTCGTTACCGGCCTTCATTTGCGCCACGGCGTCTTTACCGCCAAACCAATCCGTCATCACCAAACCTTTAAAGCCCCATTCCTTGCGCAGGATGGTCGTCAGCAGTTCGGGGTTTTCCGATGTGAAGGTGCCATTGATGTAGTTGTACGAACTCATGACCGTCCAGGGTTGCGCTTCTTTTACGGCAATCTGAAAACCCTTTAAATAAATTTCACGCAAGGCCCGTTCGCTCACAACAGTGTTTACTGTGTTGCGATGCGTCTCCTGGTTATTGGCCGCAAAATGTTTGATGGATGTGCCCACGCCGTTTGATTCAATGCCGTTCACCATGGCCGCAGCCATCTTGCCCGTTAGCAAAGGGTCCTCGGAATAATACTCAAAGTTTCGTCCGCCCAATGGATTGCGGTGAATGTTCATGCCGGGACCGAGCAACACGTCCACGCCGTATTCTTTTACTTCATTGCCCATGGCCACGCCAACCTGTTTTACCAAAGCCGTATCCCATGTGCTGGCCAACAACGAAGCCACCGGCCAGGCCGTAGCGAAGTAGGTATTCGGGTCATCTTTTCGTTTGGGCTCAATCCGCAAACCGGCCGGACCATCGGCCACAATGGTATTGGGTAAACCCAGTCGCGGAATGGCGTATGTAGTTCCGGCGGCACCAACCACTTTGTCCGTTATCTGTCCCACGCCGGTGCCGCTGGCCATCATGCCGGGAATGTTCATTCCCATGCCTACCACAAGGTTTACTTTTTCATCGGGCGTCATCTTGCCCACTAATTCTTTTGCTTTTGCCGATTGGCCGAAGGCGCCGTAACATCCAAGGATGGAAGTAGCGAGAAGAAGATATTTCATACAGCAATTTTTGAGAGCCTAAAGCTGCATCAACAATGTTTTCGGCCATTTGATAATTGTCAAAAAAATGCAGGGAAGGATATTGAATATCGAGATATTTTCAAAGGCGCCTGCCGCGTTGCGTAAAACCCTTTGCGCCTTTGTATGAGATTATTCGACACCTCTGGATTCGCTAATTATGCAATGACCAAGCTGAATATGGCTTCAAGCATTGGCTGATAAATGTTTCAGCATTGCATACTGCTCATTGCCCATTGATATTACTTCTGTGCCCGGATGCGGCTTAATGTTTCCAGCGTAACGCCAAGAAAAGATGCGATGTATGACAGCGGGATCTGCTGAATGATTTGCGGGGAATTGTTGACAAGATTTTGATAGCGCTGCTGCGCCGTTTCAAACTGAATGGAAGCCATGCGTTCCTGCGAAAGGATCAGCGAAGAAACCACCATGTTCCGAAGCAGCTTTTCGATGTCGCGGTATTGGTCGGCCAACTGCATGAAGGCATCGTGATGAATGCCGTAAACCATTGAAGGCTGTAGCGTATGAATCAACAACCGGCTGGGCGACCGTTGAAAGAAGCTGGTGATGGACAAAAAGAACCGCCCTTCCGTGGCAATCCATTCGGTCACTTCTTTATCGGCCTTGCGGTAGTAAATGCGGGCCGCGCCTTCTTCTAAAAAATAAATGTAATCGCTGACGGTTCCTTCCCGCAACAGGTGAAAATCTTTGGGCATATCCCATCGTTTAAAAGCCGATAGAAAAGCGGCAAGGCTTTCTTCGTTCAGGTGCGAAATATTTTTTATAGCAAGCTGTAGTTTGTCCACCAAAGAAAGATAAGGGAAATTAAGCCTGTATAAAAGCCCCGGACTACGACCCTTTATCCGGCTCAATCAAAAATCTTTTCCCGTTTTCAATTGTTCTTTCACCTTGTAAATTTTTAGAGAAAGGCTTTGTCCTCTCCACAGGAAAACAACTTACATTTAGCGGTTAGATGCAACCCTCCACCATGCCTCCGCTCACCAGTGATGTACAAACCATTTCCCACGACGGTTTTCAATTGTTTGAAGCCACGCCGGGAAAGCGTGTTGTTTTTTTGCCCGACACTCCCACTTTCACTATCGTCGCCGCCAGTGAGGACATGCGTCAGTTTGTTGGCCGCACGAGAGAGCAAATGGTAGGCAAGAGTGTTTTTGAAGCCTTCCCTGCCAACCCCGAAACCGCTGACGCCACTGGCCACTCGAATTTGCGGAATTCTTTGGAGTATGTTGTACGGCACAAGGCCAGCCACCAAATGGAAAAGCAGCGCTATGACGTAGCTGCGGAAGACGGCTCGTTTAAAGAAATTTACTGGCAAAACACCAGCACGCCTGTGCTCAATGAAGAGGGCAGCGTTACCTGCATCATTCATACGGCAGAGGACATAACCGAAAAAGTAAAAGCCGCCAAACTGCAAGAGCGGCTGAAAGGTTTGGAGCAGGCTTACGGGCTGTTTATGCAAGCGCCTTTTGCCGTCCATATCTTAACCGGTCCTGATTTAATTATTGAGTTGGCCAACCCGCCTACGTTGGAGTTGTGGGGCAAGACAGAAGACCTTACGGGCAAATGCTTTTTACACGTGTTGCCCGAACTGAAAGGACAAGGCTATGACGTGATGATGCACGAAGTAATGCAATCGGGCCAGCCCCGCTTTTTTTACGAAGTACCGCTTGCCCTGAACCGCCCCGGCAAAGAACCCGTTGGCTACTTCAATTTTATTTACCAGCCTTATTATAATGAAGGAAGCTCAACCGCCGAAAGCGTTTTGATTATAGCAAATGAAGTGACGGAGCAGGTGCTAGCCCGCAAACAGGCGGAAGCCGGTAAACAACTTTTGCAAAGCATGGTGATGCAGTCTCCATCGGGCATTTGCATTGTCAGCGGCAGCCCATTGCGGGCTGATGTGGTGAACGATGCCTTCCTTTTGGTTTCCGGCAAAAGCCGGAAGGCCTTTGAAACCACACCGTATTGGGAGGTATTAAATGAGGCGGCGCCAACTTACGCACCCATTCTTGATGCTGTATTTGCCACCGGCGAAGCGTTTGAAGTCGCGGAGGAAATGGTGCCGCTGGTACGCAATGGCCAGGAGGTGATCACGTATTTGAATTTTCTTTACCAGCCTCTTAAAGGCACGACTGGAATAACGGAAAAAGTAATGGTTTTTGTAACTGATGTAACAGAACAAAAACTGGCCCGGCAAGCGATTGAAAAGAGTGAACAGGATTTGCGCAACCTGATTTTAAAGGCCCCTGTTGGTATCTGTATTGTGAGCGGCAATCCGGTGATGGTGGAGATTGCCAATGACATTTTTTTGGAGGTAATTGGAAAAAGCCGGGAAGCATTTGTCCCGACGCCGTACTGGGAAGTAAATAGCGAGGCCGCCGTTTATTACGAACCCATCCTGAAAAACGTATTTGCAACGGGAACTCCGTACCATGCACAGGAGCACGAAATCATGCTTATTAGAAACGGCAAGGAAGAAATCGTTCACGTCTCGTTTGTGTACGATCCGATCGTTGAGGCCGATGGCGTCGTCCGCAAAGTGATGATACTGGCAATGGATGTAACAACACAAGTGCTGGCCCGGCACAAAACGCAACAGAACGAAAAGCAATTGGAGACGGCGCTTGAGCAAATGCGGCTTTCCAAGGAGGCGGCGGAGTTGGGCATTTTTGATTTGGACCTCGAACAGAATACAATGCATTGGGACGATCGTTGCCGTATCCTGTTCGGCATCAGCCATCACCACCCCGTAACGTATGAGAAAGACTTTGTCGGCGGCCTTCATACGGATGATAAAGACCGTATTTTGGAAGTCATCGGCAAGTCGTTCATAAAGTCAGTGAGCAACGGCGACTATGATGTGGAATACCGTACGGTGGGGGCAGAGGACGGCCTTGTGCGGTGGGTAAGGGCCAAGGGCAAAGTATATTTTAATGAGGAGGAAAAGCCGGTTCGCTTTATCGGCTCCGTACTTGACATTACCGAACAGATAAATGCACTGCAAAAAATAGAAGAGGTGGTGGCGCAGCGTACCAAAGAACTGGCCGAAGCCAACGAAAGCTTGCAAGCCATCAATAAAGAGTTGCAACGCTCCAACCAAAATTTGGAAGAATTTGCCCATGCCGCTTCGCACGATTTAAAAGAACCCATCCGCAAGATCACCTTCTTTGCCCATCAGTTGAAAGACCAGCTTACAACGCATTTAAAAGAAGCCGAGTTGCGCTCCTTCGGCCGCATTGAAAACGCCACGGAGCGCATGGGGGCCCTGATTGATGATCTGCTGCTATACTCACACGTAAGCCAGCGGCCGCACGAAACCGAGGCCATTGACCTGAACGTAAAAGTGCAACGGGTGCTGGAAGACCTGGAACTCGACATTGAAGAAAAGAAGGCGGTTGTTCACGTTGAAAAATTGCCGGTGGTGCAAGGGTATAGGAGGCAACTGCAGCAACTGTTTCAGAATTTAATCAGCAATGCGCTCAAGTACAGCAAGGCAGATGTGCCGCCCGTGATTGACATTTCCGCAAGCATGGTTACAGAGAGTAACCGTCGCTATCATGTAATCACCGTCAAAGACAACGGTATCGGTTTTGACCAGCAGTATGCCGATAAAATCTTTCAGATGTTTGCCCGCCTGCATGGCAAGCATGAATACAGCGGAACGGGTGTGGGACTGTCCATTGTAAAGAAAGTGGTGGAGAACCATCACGGACACATTCAAGTACAAAGCCTGCCTGGGCACGGCTCTACCTTTACGATATACCTGCCGGTGAAGTAACCGGCAGTTGGTGAATAAAGAGATATCAAGAATTTAGGGTGTCTTTTATTTGCTTGTTTTAAGGAGCGTACTTTTTGCGTACATGCAATCGAATTCAATCTCTTCCTTGTTAAACATCTTCGTAAGAACCGCATAAATTTTACACAAACCATTACTCTTTGTTTGTTGCCATGGCCTGATTTTTTTCTGTCCCTTATCTTTTAACTCAATACCAATGAAGCCTTCTCTTCGCGTTTCCATTTATTTTTTATTCTTGCTTTTCACCATTCTGTTTGCTGGCATACAGGTTACGGCCTTTTCGCAAATGCACATGCACATGCAAGAGACCACTGATCCTAAACTGCCCGTAACGGCCAAAAGCAATGAAGCAACAAAAGAACAGTTAGCCGATGCAAGGGCGGAGGGAGACTCGGTGCAGAAATGCATGGACTGGATAGTGAAGCAATCTGGGGCAATGGCCGGACAACTCCGTGCCGGCGAGTATCAGATTGTTTATGCCCTGACGGCCCCGGAAGGGTGGTACCAATACAGTAACCATGAAGCAGCCTGGCAACAACCAATGGGTGATTCGCACCTCTGGCTTTTTATTTTAGACGGCGCCGATGGCAGGGTCGTGCCTTCTCTTGACATCAGGGTGTCGGTAGTAAACGCCGCGGGTGCCGTTACGGATGAGAAAAAAGTTCCGTTTGCCTGGATGCCTTTGATCAATGGCTATGGCAACAACATTACGTTGTCAGGAAGCGGAAATTATTCCCTGAACGTTAGCATTGCTCCACCCACTTTCCATCGCCACGACCCTTATAACGGAGATCGTTTTACAAAACCAACCTTGGCTGTTATAGCGGTTGCCATTAACCAAGATTTGAAAAACAACAAACCATTGAGTGCGTTAATGGAAGCTGAACAGAAAAAATCAATGTTGCCGGGCGAAGCTTATACGCATACCCTACAGGATATGTTCAAACAGGCAAACGACGGAAAAACGACAGAGTCGGGAGATTACTTTGTTGCTTATGCCTTAGAGTATGCCGAAGGTTGGTGGCTGTATAAAGATGACAAGTTCCGGTATGCGGCGGAAAACGACATGAGTGGCAAAACAAATGCACACGTGGAAGTGGCGGTATGTGATGCAAAAACAAAACGCTTCCTGCACGACCTTGATGTAACCGCCACGCTTTTTGATGACAAAGGAGCGAAGATTGGTACATTGAACGAACCCTTTATGTGGCATCCCTGGCTGTACCATTACGGGGAGAACTGGCGGGTGCCAAAGGCCGGCAATCACTATAAGCTTCACGTCCATTTTGAGCCGCCTGCGTACCGCCGTTACGGCAAACAACTTGGCAAGCAGTTTACCCAACCCGGTGATATTGACTTTACAGATTTGGTTATCAAAACAGGACAAAAATAAAGGTTATGAAGAGCAGGATACTTGCGGTGTGCATCTTGGTATTGTGCGGTGCTGAACAGTTAACAGCACAGGAATACTTTTACAAGATCTACCAGTTTGAAACACCTTACCAGGGACATGTGCAAATGAGCCTCTGGAACAGTTATATCAGCAACAGCAAGCAGGCATACGAGCACTTTGGCAAGAACATCCCCGACAATCATTTAGCCGCACATTCGATAGAAGCCGAATTTGGTTTACTGGATCATTTAGAGCTGGATGCCTATGCGGACTTTGACAACTCCACTGCCAACGATTTTAAATACATCAGAAGCCATGTTTCGGCGCTGTACCGCATCGGCGAACGGTTCGATCATTTTATCAACGTAGGCATCTACGGCGAATATTATTTTCCGCGGCACAATTACTCCACCTCGCAGGAAGCAGAGTTGCGGTTGATATTGGATAAAGACATAGAAGATTTTAGGTTTGTACTGAACCCTACCGTCAGCAAAGTAACCACAGGCGATGAAGACAGGAGTTTGCATCCCGGTCTTTCCGCGGCTGCTTATTACCGCCGCCGTGCTTTTATACAACCTGGCATTGAATTCTACGAGAACTTCAAGGAAAAGACCAGCGTTATCTTTCCCACCTTGGTGTTTAACCTTTCACCGTCTGTATTCTGGAACATCGGCGCAGGTTTCGGATTGAACGATCATTCCGACAAGAACGTTTTTAAAAGCATTCTCACCTTCGATATCGAGGCCATCCGTCCATCAAAATTATTCCGGAAAAAGCTTTGATAAGGTCTCGGGAAGTCAGGCATCTCTTTCCTGTTCAAACGCTTCTTGCTCTTTGTTTTCATTGTTTTAAACCGCCATTAATCATGGCCGAAACAATTCCTTTGTTGTTGGTAAGATCGGCCCGGATAACACCCACAAGGTGCGAAAGAATATAGAAATAGATAAGGTATTGAACAACGCTGTGAGTGCCTTCGATCAGGTCGTGATTGTTTTTAAAAAACGGCACATCTTCAAAGGCAAGTCCAAGACCGGTTAGGGCCATAATTAAAAACAAGAGATAAAAGATAACATAGCCCCATTTTACCATAAGGTAATGTTTCCGGTCGCCTTTTTCATCTGTGTTTTGGGTTTGAAAAGAAAGGACTTTTTTGATTTTGCCCGATAGCTTTTGTTCCCTGGAATAGCCCGCTTCTATTATCACCCGGACCAACAATAAAAAGCACAATCCGAAACCAATGTACTTGTGCAGCATCCAAAGTTTGTCGCTGTACTCATGCGCCACCGCTCTTGCCTGTTGGGGCGATACTGTGCCGCCTTTCTGTTGAATTTGTTCCTGCACCATCGGCACATTGTCATTGGTCGTAAAAATGGTGGAAGCCAACAGCACAATGATGATGGTGGAGACCATAACAATAGCCGTTAACCAATGCCAGATGCGGATAGCTAGCGGATATGTTGTTTTAAATAAAGAAGAAGGCTGTTGAAGGGAAGTGGTAGTGGCCATACAGAGATGCTTGGAATGATAAACGGTTGTGTAAATGTGCATTTGCAATTTAGTGGTTCCTTTATCAACTATTTCAAGTGGAAATAAAAACGGTAGTTGCTTTTTTTCAAAAAAAATAAAAAGCCGCCACTTTTTTTGCCGCCAAACTCAGGGCGGTTGAGAACATCAGGAGATCATCTCAAGGGGTTGCACTTTAATGCGCCGCGTCCTGCTTTTCAAAAATGCTTGTATCTCATTGTTTGCCTGTGGCTGGTCTGTAAGGGATACAAACCTCTTGCTTAGGTAAGCATAATTTTTTGTCATTAGCAAAAACCAGATCTGGAAATAATCCAGTCCGGCAAAAACAACGGCTTTGTTCACTCTGTATTTTTCGATGTTCTTTAAAAAGTCAGCCGGCATCTCCGTCCAGTGCAAAGAAGACCGCAGATGGTGTCCGATGTGGTAGCCGTCATTAAAGCACTTTTTATTGTACGCTGTGTTGATGCAGGTAATGCTGTTGGTATAGACATTCTCCGGCTGTGCCTCATCAATGAAAGCGTGCTGCGCCCAATTGCCCGCCATCATGGAAAAGCGGGTGAACAAAAGCGGCAAAATAAATACAACGAGCGTAGCCGTCAGGTCAAAGAAGCAGAGGCAGGTCACAAAAAGGATATAGGTTGTTTCCCCGGTTAATACCCGCCAAGCAAACTTGTGACGGTTCTTCTTGCTGAAGTAAAACAACAGGTGGAAGACGCCTAGAAAATAAAAGTGAATAAGGTAATGCAGGAAGGAGCGAAGGCTGTCGCGCTTGTAGCTCATCGTAGAGCTAAGGTCTTCTTCCAGGTTGTTTTCAGCGTGGTGCATGGCAATGTGGTGATGAAAATAAGTCTCCGGCGTCTGCCCAAAAAAGAGTCCCAAAAACCAATGAATGTATTTGGTTAGAAAGGAATACTCTTTTTTAAAAAGCTTTCGGTGACAAGTGTTGTGCAGCATAAGGATGTAGGGGCCCAAAAAGAAAAGATACCCGGCAAAATACGCAATGTAAAAAAGCCAGTGAATGCTATTGGCGAAAAAAAGGAATGCGGCAAACGGAACAACAGTAACGGTTATTTTCAATACAAGATGAATGAACGGGAGGTCTCTTTTATCATTGATGAACTTCAAAACAAAAGAATCAAGCCGGCGACTGTTTTGTTTATTGTGATAAGCGGGGTCTGTTACTTCTATGGTCATATACTGAATCAGGGGTTATGCTGGATAACTGGCTCTTTTAAAAACGCCTATTACTTCATCAATTATCTTTCCTGCTTACCAAACAATATAGGCTTCATCAAAAACGGAGGGCGATGTGGGTCAAGATGAACAGGCAGTAAAGTTCTTCAATTATCATACCTTTAAACAGCCTCTGTTATTTCAATTCCAGCCGATCTAAATTTTTTAAGCGTTTGCCGCAAACTATCTTCTTGTCCTTTTCCACATCTGGAGAATGAAAACATGGGTGTTAACTATCATAAAGGAGCTTAGCTAAAAACATTTGTGAAAGAAGAGCTCAAAGGCAATTAAAATGAAGGAATAAATCGGCACTTGCTGTATCCGCCAGAAAGAAAGTGTAGAGAAGAAAGACTGACGTTTAAGAGGTCATCCTCAAAAAATGCTGGTTTGGTGGCACCAAGGGTTGAAACATCTAACTTGTTACTTCAGGATTTGCAAGATTTGTGTCTTATTGGGTATAATTGGGTAAAACCGACCCATAAAAAGTCCGGGTTTTTGGAGGTCTATGTTATAGTTTTTAAATTCGGTAACTGACTTGTTTCCTTACTTTTTATAGACCAGCTTTCTGTTTCTTACAGGAGTGGTTGCTGCAATAAACGTTGCTGATTTAAAGTGCGTGTTTGAGGCTATAAAGGCTCAAAGGGCCAACGCATGCACACTTGCTGTACAGCGTGATAAATACAGTATTTTCATCTCCATTTATTTAATTATGTCATCATTCCTGGATAACTTTTCACAAGGTTCGTTGACGCCTGCAACGCTTCAGGAATTGAAGGCGAAAATCAGGACAAAGCAGGTGGCTAAAGGCGAGATACTTTTACGCAAAGGTGAAAAGCCGGGGAAGAATTATTTTGTCAAATCAGGTTTGTTAAGAAGCTATACAGTAGATGAAAAAGGAAAAGAACACATATTCATGTTCGCTCCTGAAGGTTGGATTATTGGAGATATTGGATTACAGATAGCCGACAAGGAAGCGTACTTATTTGTTGATGCGGTTGAAAATTCAGAAATAGAAGTGATTGACAAGGATGTTTTCTTACGAACTGATTTACCCGGCGAAGAAGCTATTAAAAAACGAGACAGAAGAATTTATGTTCTTCAAAAAAGAATCTTCATGCTCCTAAGCGCTACCCTTCAGGAACGATACCTTGACTTCGTGGAGACCTATCCCGACATCGTACAACGGGTACCGCAAAGAATGATTGCTTCTTACCTGGGTGTTACTCCTGAAGCACTAAGTAAGATACGTGGCGACCTTCTGAAAAAGTAACAAGGTAACGTCGTCATTTTTAATTTAAGCATAAGCGTTCCGGTGAGATGCCTTCTTTGTTTAAATGGGTTTTTAACCGTCGCTGCTTTCTTAATCTACATTAATATGTACGTCTTGCGCTCTTGTGACCTTTGCTGTGCAACTAGCAATTAAGCAATCAAACCTTACAACATAGCGCTTCGGCTTGCTATAAGCGGAAGCACCTACTATTAAATTAAAAAAAGCAGTTATGCTATACCACGATGATAATAAGAAGCAGAAAATCGACCAGGGCAGGTTTAAGATAATAATTCACCATCCAGGCTTTACGATGGCGGGTCATGGCGATCACGGCTACGGCCCGCTGGCTGTGATTGCCGAAAGTTTCATGGCCCCCGACACATGGATTAAGCTGCATCCCCATAACAATGATGAAATCATCTCCTGGGTTCCGGAAGGAGTAATGCGCCATGACGATGTTACAAATGGTGCGCTGATAACCGACCCGGAACACCTTATGGTAATGAATGCCGGCACGGAGTTCTGGCATGAAGAGCGAACCCTCGCCACCGACCCGCCGTTGCGGATGCTGCAAATTTTTGTGCGGCCCCATACCGCAGACTTAACCCCGGTCATTCAACACGGAGCATTGGAGCCGTGGTCTTACGACACATGGCGTAAAGTTTTTGGCCCGGAGCATTCCGGCAGTGCCTTCTATGTACGAAACGATGTTGAAATGTATGACTTGCGTGTACAGGCTGGCGAACAGGTGGACTTTCCTATCCGTCCGGGCTATGCTACCTATTTCATGACGTACACCGGGGGTATAACTGTTAACGGCCACGCCTTTGCACAAGGGGACACAGGACTACTGGTGAACGAAACATCGGCACAATTGGTTGCTACAGAAAATTCTCTCATCGTGGCCTTCGTTATCAACCCCAAGGCAAAAATCAGTAAAGCAGGCACTCTTGCAAGATAAAAAAATGAATATGCTACAAGAGAAGGAAGGAATTACATTATCGGCAGCAAACGACGGGTCTAAACCGAAAGCATTGGTGGTGTTGCTTCACGGATATGGCGGCAATGGCGAAGATATTTTTCGGATCTTTCAATCGCTGCAACAACAGTTTCCAACAGTTGCTTTTGCAGCTCCCAATGGTCCTTTTCACTTACAGGGTGCTTCTTATGCCTGGGTAAAGTTAAGTATGCCTTTCTCCTGGCAACAACTCGAAACGGGTTTACCGGCCGCAGCCCCCCTTTTACGCACCTACATAGAAGATGAACTACGCAAACTGGGTCTAACGTATGAGCATCTGATCTTAATAGGCTTCAGCCAAGGTGCTCTGCTAAGTCTGGAAGTAGGGTTAACCAGTGCAGTTTCACCGAAAGCGATTATCATGCTGGCTGGTTTTTTCGTTACCGAAGCAAGTTTGCACACTTCGCAGGTAAAGCCACCGGTTTACTTGCTGGCAGGGGATAAGGACGAAGTGATGAATAAAGAGCAGGCTGAAACTACAGCGGCGGCTTTATCAGCGAAAGGAATCAACGTCCAAACATTTCGTTTTCCAGGCTTGGGCCACCAAATTGACCAACGGGTAATAGCTACAGTGGCTGCCATTCTGAAGGACCAATTGCATCTGCTTTGAGTGCTACCGGCTGGCCCATCCAGCCTTGGGGTGCAGGGTTAAATCATGCGTTACAAATAGTTTTAAAGTGGCAGGCCAATCATAATACGTGGCGTCGGAATAATTCTTTCCCCGTATGTAATAGCACACAAGTCATTTTTCTTTTCAAAGGTGTGTCGCATCCGTCGCCAACAAATCCAGCAATCAGCGTTGTATTTTGCAATGAGGAAGAAATTTGCCGTCTAAAGCTGTAAATTGAAAGATAAAACCCGGCCAGGCAATATGAAGCTTATTGGCATTCTTCTGCTGTTTTATACTCCTTCACTGTTTTCACAAAGCCTATCCAGCCTTTCTTTTCGCGATTACCCCGTAGTGCAGAACTTAGACAGCCTTGAACAGTCAATAGCTACGAAAAAAAGTAGTCCCGAAAAATACCTCTTCGGCCTGATTACGTTGGAAAGGAGCCGCGCAGCCATTCTTTCTTATAAATCGGGAAAAGACTTACCGGCAATTGAGGCCGCAAACCGCAAGCTCAACCTTCCCAATGTAAAAGCTGCGTGTCAATATCTGTACGGGATGTATGTGAATGCCAATGGCTACAACCGCTTACACTCGTATGACTATATCGCCAAAGCATTGAGCCAGTTTGAGCAGCAAAAAGACACGACGGGCATGATTGAATGTTACTTTAAGCTGGAGACGTTAAACATATCCAGCGATGGCACAGCCGTAGGAAGTCTTAACATGGGTGAATATTACTTCCGCCGCCTGTCTGCGCTGGCGGATGCTTCTAGCTGGATTGGCGACAAATTACTGGCATTGTATGCCGCACAGAAATACTATTATCATTTTTACGAAAAGTATGCGGACAGCCTCCAGGCGGCTGCGCAAAAAGCACTTGGCATTATCCACCTCTATCCAGGCTTTGGATACATGAAGGTGTTTGTAACGAATTGCTTGGCTAATTCGTTCTATCAGAAACAAAAGTTTTCTACGTCGTTGAAGCTACATCTCGAATGCCTGGACATAGTCAGTAGCCAGTCGTACATACAGCTTGAATTACTGTATTTTAATGTTGGCAACGATTACTACTACATAAACAATTGGGCAAACGCGGAGGCCTGTTACAGGAGAGCCATTGAGTTCGATAGTTTGATGGGCATTGGAAAGACGTATGCAGACGCACTGTTTGCACTGTCCAATGCATTAGGAAAGCAACGGAAATACCGTAATGCGTTAGAGACTTTTAATCTTGCCTACGAAGCCGGAAGAGTCATTGAAGATACCGTCCGAAGCCGGGAATTTTTAGAGCTGCAACCCAAATATGAAACCGACAAAAAAGAACAGGCAAACCTTGCCTTGCAAAAAGAAAAACAATCATACAAGGTTGGCATTTTTATTAGCCTCGTTTTATTAAGTACCATTTCCCTGTTGTTATTTTATCTGTACCGGAAGAACAAACAACTGGACGAATACGCCCATTTCCGCGATCAGATTTTCACCATCATATCGCATGACCTTCGCTCACCTGTGATGTCGCTGGAAGGCTTGAGCAAACAAGCCAGCTTCCTGCTCAAACAGGGACAAATGGATACCCTGAAATTAGTAAGTGAAAAAATTGACACCTCGGTGTTGAACATGAACGGGCTGCTCAATAATCTCCTTGCCTGGGCCATTAGCCAGAACACCAAAATGGAAACAAAAACAGAATCTTTTCCTTTGCTTTCGCTGGTGAACGAAATCCTGCTTCTTTACACGGAAGTGGCCAATGCGAAAGGCATTGCCATTACCGTAAACATAGCCGCCGGCCTTACCGTACGTGCCAATAAAAACGGTTTGGCTGTTATCATTAGAGGTGGTCTCATAAATGGGTTTGGTAGTTTTGGTGGATGAAGTTAAGTGAGAAGCAATGGGAGAAGATTCAGGATTTGCTCCCAGATGGCAGTGTACGCAAGGACGGGAAAGGCCGGCCTTGGACTGATAAGCGACGTGTTTTGGAAGGCATTCTATGGATTGTCAAGACCGGTGCCCGGTGGCGGGATTTGCCCAAGGACTATCCACCGTATCAGACCTGCCACCGCAGGTTTCAAGCCTGGGTGGAGGGTGGTGTTTTCGACACGGTGATCGAGGCGCTGGCAAGAGATCTACAGGAAAGAGGCGGTATTGACATGTCGGAATGTTTTATTGATGGCACGTTTTCACTGGCCAAAAAAGGGGGCTTTGTGTGGGAAAGACTAAGCGAGGTAAGGGCAGCAAGATCATGGCAATCACAGACGCTGGTGGCGTTGTTTTATCTGTCTCAATCCAGTCCGCAAGCCCTCATGAAGTCACCTTAGTGGAAGCGACCTTGGAAGAACGCTTTATAGCGGCACTGCCCGAAAAACTCATTGGCGACAAAGCCTACGACAGCGATGCCTTGGACCACCGTTTGGCCGAACAAGGCATTGAGTTGATTGCACCGCACAGAAGCGGCCGGATCAGAGCCAAAACCCAGGACGGCCGTAAACTTCGCCGCTACAAACGAAGGTGGAAAGTGGAACGCTTCTTTGCCTGGCTCTTTAACTACCGGAGATGCATCGTTCGCCATGAAAACAAAGAACAAAACTTCAAAGCCATTGTGCTGCTCGCCTGCACAATGATCTTCCTAAAATCCTATCTCCATTTATGAGACCACTTGTAGAAACCTGTTGGACAATGCCGTAAAAAACGCCACGTCTAAGAAAGTAGCGATAACCGCCAAACAAGACAACGGCAAGGTGGTGGTGGAGGTTTGTAATAACGACGTAATTGTGTCGGGCGAAACGATGCTTAAAATACAAAAGCAACTAAAAGGCATCAAGGCCGATTACCTGAAAACCGCTTCCGGCTTTGGTTTGCAGCTCATTGCTCATTTTGCAGCGCTGCACAAAGGCATTGTGATGCTGAAAAGCAATGCCGAAGAAGGAACGGTGTTTACACTTGTGCTGCCGGCGTAAAACGCTACAACTTTTTCTGCTCCGAAAGATAACGAAGCACCTCCGTGCGGAACGTTCTGCCAATGATGATCATCTCGCCGCCCACTTTTACATGGCGCTTGTCGGTGGATAGCTGCACGATAAAATATTTGTTGACCAGGCAGGCGCGGTTCACCTGCATAAAATCATCGCCCAATTCTTTTTCAATGGCGCTTAGCGATGTTTTCAGTCCAAACTTTTGATGCGCCGTTTTTATAAAACAATAATTGCGGTCTTGCTCTACGTGAACGATTTCCGAAAGCGGCACCGTCAGCTTTTCATTGTGCCTGCCCCGCACATTAATTCCGGTTGATTCAATGTCTTGGTCGGCAAGCGGCTTCATTAAAATGTCAATGGCGGCTTGTAAACTAAGGGCCGGAAAGGGCTTTACTAAAAAGTGACTGTGTTTTAAATGCCTCGCCTGATGATAATTTTCCGGGTTGAGGGATTGCGTTAAAAACAAAACCGGTATGTGGCTGAATTTGCCGTCGGCAAAAAGGTCAAAAATGATTTCATCGCCCAGCATCACATCTGCCAAAATCAAGTCAGGTCTGGCCGTTAGTAAAAGCTCCCGGCTTTTGCGCAGGTTGTCGCTTGTGCCCACTACGGCCAGGCCGATTTCCGCTGCAATCATCTCCAGCTTTATACGCCACAAAATGTCGTCTTCTATAATGAAGGTTCTCATGAAACCTGTTTTTTTAACCTGATCAATAACAACGCCTGGCTGCGTTTTTTGTTCGTCCCTCTTTTTTGCAGTTCAGCCCCTGCTTTTCGTTTTCATCTTTAAAGTAATATGAATTTTGGGCTGCATTAAAAAGAAATTAGTGAAGCATGAACAATCAACGAAGGCATCAGGAAAAGCCGGTAACGAAGCCGCCGCGCACTTTTTTGAAATGCAGGTGACAAAGCTGCGGCGCACGCCGTTGGCGGTGGCCTTTATCATAACCGGAGAAAATTACGTATCCCTGCACCTTCGCTGGAAGTCAAAAGGAGACGACAACAAAAACGCCACGCTGTACATGTAACAACCCTGAAACCGCAGGCGGCAAACTTTATTTTTTAACCATAAAAGTTCAAACCATGTCAACTGTCAGCAACACGTACGACACCCTCAAGCAATGGTGGGTACCCGCCGTCATAGGCGTTTTGTTAATTGTAACCGGCATCTATCTTTTTACCGTTCCGCGGGATAGCTACCTTACGCTGGCCGGCATTTTTGCCGCCTCGTTTCTGGTGTCGGGCTGCCTTGAAATTTATTTTTCCCTTGCTAACCGCAGGTCACTTTCGGGCTGGGGATGGTATTTGGTGGGTGGCATTCTTAGTGTGCTCATTGGGTTGTTTCTGATAGCCAATCCTGGTGTGTCCGCCACAGTATTGCCCTATTACGCTGGTTTCGGCTTGCTGTTTAGTTCCTTCCAAAGCCTTGGCTTTGCCATTGATTCATACAGCCGTGGAGGCAGGTGGGGCAGCCTTGCGCTGGTAAGTTTATTGTGCATCCTGTTCTCGGCGCTGCTGTTGGCCTACCCGTCCTTCACGGCCGTATCCCTGGCGGTGCTTACTGCCTTTGCTTTTGTATTTGCCGGCATAGCACACATTGTACTGGCCGCCGATTTAAAAAGCGCCAAAACCACTGTCGGCCACTTGCAGCATAAACATAGCATAGCAGTATAAAAGATGAACCACGGGCACCGCAGGCAGGATTTTTATGATCGGGCAAAGCCAAGATTCAAAAGATGGCCGGCGCCATTAAAGGCTGCTTTTGGGTTTTGGCTTTTTAACCCGCCCCTGCGGAGAAGGTGAACTGGTAGTGGCGCCCCTGCCGACGAAAAAAGATGCGAATGACGAAGGAAGTGCTATTGCAGATGTGTGCCGCATGGAAAAATGGAAAGTCATCCGGGCACCGGGATGTGGTGCAGAAGGTACAAGATGCTGCACCAGGCTTGAGAGGCACAATTTAAAATGATGGCATACACACTTGGCCTGATTTACCTGCACTTTAAAACCAAAAAATATGAAGCAGTCATTTTTAGTACCGGTCGTTTTGTTCGCCGCCATTGCGGCAATAAGCTGTAACGACGGCAGCTCGAAGGAAAGCCACCAAACGGGTTCCGCTTCCACCGTTTCTTCAACCGACGCGGACAAAGCAAATACCGCAACCTTGCTTACCCGCTTCGACAGCCTTGACTTTGATGTGTATTCGCATCAGCAGTGGGACCGCATTGGTGAGAGTCATGCCGACAACATTGTGGTGCATTACCCCGACGGCCACACCACTACCGGCATCCCCGATCACATAAAAGAACTGAAACCCCTGTTCGCTTTTGCGCCGGACACCAAAATAACGGAGCACCCGGTAAAATTCGGAATTGACAATTGGACTTCGGTCATAGGCAATACCAGCGGCACGTTTACACAACCCATGGTGATGAACGGAAAAACCATTCCGCCCACAGGCAAAAAATTCAGCTTTCAAATGAGCACCGTGGGGCATTGGAAGGACGGGAAGATGATTGAAGAATTTCTTTTTTTCGACAATGCCGGTTTTATGAAACAGATTGGGTTGATGCCATGATCGGGCAACAGGTTTAAAAATCATGACACCACCGCCCACCGTTTACCGGTAAGTTCACGACACCCTATATCAATGGACAAACGAATTTTTTAACCCCAAAAACAATAACCATGGAATCAGTTATTCATGCCATCTTTCACAGCGAATCCGATGCCCAGGCAGCCCGTAGGGCATTGCTGGATTTAGACGACGACTTTGACATAGAAGCCGGCGAAATTTATGTGATTACAAAAGACAAAAACGGAACGGTAAGAACCAAGGCTGATGACGACTATGCAGCCGGCGTTCCAACCGTAGGAGGTTCACTGCTCGGCGGACTAATTGGCATCATCGGCGGGCCTGTAGGCATGGGCGTTGGCGCCATTGCCGGAGCCTTGATTGGCGCTACCGATGAAGCGGTCACCTACGATAACGTGGACGATTACGTGGCCGCCGCTGGCCGTTCGCTTTCACCGGGTCAAAGTCTGTTGCTGGCGCATTTATGGGAAGACCGCCAAAGCTATGTGAACGATGCCTTGGCGCCCTTTACCAGCAATATGCACCGTTACGATGTAGACGAAGAAATCAGCCGCAGCGAACGGGAGGAAATGGCCGAAATCAACCGTGAACTTGATGAGGCGGAAGCCAGAGCCGATGCTGCCGATGCTGCCGACAAAGCCGCGTGGGATGCAAAGGTGGCGGAATGGAAAAAGAAACGCGATGATGCCAAAGCCCGTGCAAAAAAGAAGGCACAGGACCGCAAAGAACATTACCAGACGTGGGTGGGAAATCAAAAACAAAAATTTGCCAACTGGAAGGACACACAGGATAAAAAAGCAGATGATAAAAAGCGCGAACGCCTGCAAAAACGCATTGCGGATGAAGAAGATAGATTAGCGGAGCTGCACCAAAAAGAAGCCGCTATCTGATACGGCCTTTTTGTAGTAAAAGGTTTACGGCAAACTAATCATTGAAAGAGGCGCAAAGAGTTTGAAAAGGCCCAACCGTTCTTTGCGCCTCTTTTTACCCTGATTAAAATAACGATGAAATTATAGGCTTGAAAGAGCACTGCTGGACTTGGGAACTATTTGCGGCGCTGATGCAGGTGCATGGCGAGTATAGATACAACAGCGTGGCTTTCTTTTAAACGAAAGATGTGGAAAAGCAGGCTTAGGGACACTTTGGGCGATGGAAGAGTGAAGGAGATGGACACGCATTGGGATTGAACGGAGGGTGCTTTCTGTAACAACACAGGGTTACGCAAGTCTTTACTCCAGATAAAGCCGTGCCTCTGGCCCGTAAGGAAACAACCGGATTCGGTGTTAACCTTTTTCAGTACAGGACATAATGTAAAGTTTTTTCAGGATGGGATAGACCTTTTGACCCTTTGCCGTCCCAAACCTTCCCATCTCTATCGCAAACGGAAATTTGTGGCCTCGGCGGGAATCGAACCTGCATCTGGAGCTTCGGAGGCTCTTATACTATCCATTGTACTACGAGGCCAAATCAATTTGAAGATTTGACGATTTGGAAATTCGGAGACGTAATGAAAAATTTCCTCCTCATTTTCAAATCCTCAAATCAACTCATCTTCAAATCACTTTATCAAACCGTGGGCATTAAAAGCAAAGATCTTTACCGCGATGGCGAGCAATATTACGCCAAAAAATTTTCGCACCGCAATCAATCCCGCCGGGCCTAATGCCCTCTCAATCAAGCCCATTGATTTGAGCACAAGAAAGATAAAAAGGAGGTTGGCGAGTATGGCGTACAAGATGGTCGTCGGCTCATAATTAGCTTTGAGCGAGATGATGGTGGTAAGTGTGCCCGAACCGGCAATGAGCGGAAAAGCAATGGGCACCAAAGTAGCCGAACGAACGTCCTTTTCGCTTTTGAAAAGCTCGAGACCCAGCACCATCTCCAGCCCCAAAATAAAAATTACAATAGAGCCGCCTACGGCAAAGGCTTTTACATCCAGCCCCAGGAGGCTTAGAAGCGGCTTGCCAAGGTATAAAAACACCACCATCAAAATACCGGCTACCAGTGTCACCATCCCTTCGCGAATGCCGCCCATCTTGCTTTTCATGGAAATCAAAACCGGCACGGTGCCGATGATGTCAATCACCGCAAACAGCGTAAACGTGACCGTTAAAAAATCTTTGAGGTTAAAGTCCATGACGCCGGGTTTTTGCAAATGTAAAGGGACTTGATTACGCGTAGCGAACCTGCCTGCCGGCGGTGTTCAATAATCAATGGCGAACCAAGAAATAGTTTGCTCTCAATCCGTTTCTACTAATTGCTAAAGGTTTTTATGTTGTCAGCAAATCCTGAAAGAAAAAACCCGTTGCCGGTTGCGGCGTTGCAAAACAGTCATCGCTGCTTGTTGGTGAAGGATATTCTTTAAAAACTACTTCGCCTGTTTTAAACGCAATGGGTTTCGAAAACACCGGCCCGTCAAAAGCA
This sequence comes from Flavisolibacter sp., assembly GCA_965247695.1. Taxonomy (GTDB): domain Bacteria; phylum Bacteroidota; class Bacteroidia; order Chitinophagales; family Chitinophagaceae; genus Flavisolibacter. Next base: position 5,139,428 of record OZ252037.1, on the reverse strand, counting down.
AAGGAATGATACTCGCCGTTTTCGCCGCAAGGATCAACGCCGGGTGGTAAATCATTTACAAAAGATTCATCCAGCAAGCGGCCGCAGAAACGTTTGTCCAAAACAGCGCTGTTCACACAAACCACAACGGCTTTAAAATCTTCGTCAATAAACTGTTTCATCAACTCGTTCGTGTCGCTCTTCCAAAGCGGAAACAAACAATGCAGGCCGTCTTCAAACAGCAATTCTTCGCGATAGGCTTTCAGGTCTTCCAAAAAAATATCGCCGAACACCGCATGCGTAAACCCGTTGGCGGCAAAGCCGCGGTTCAGTTGCCGAAGCGACTCTTCGTAGGTCTTCATATCCGGCATTTCGGGCAGTTCCACGGTGTGCAAGGGCAAACCAATTGCTGCCGCCTGTGCTTCCAGCAATTCTCTTCGCACGCCGTGCATGGAAACGCGGTTCATGGCGGAATTCACCGATGTAACCAAGGCTTTAACAGGCAAGCCTTGTTGCTGTACTTTGTATAAAGCAAGAGCGGAGTCCTTGCCTCCGCTCCAATTAAAGAATGCCTTCATTCTTTTGTTTTAAAAACGAAAACGAACGCCGCCGTAAGCGGCAAAGCCGGCGGTGTTGTAACCATAGATGTCGCTGTAATTTTCGTCAAACAGGTTGCGCAAATCGGCAAAGAGTTTCAGCTTGCTTTTGGCAAAACCATACTCCGCATAAACGTTTACCAGCGTGTATGTTTTCAGCGTAATGGATTGCGCAACAAAAGTGGCTGGATCGTAATAAATGTCGTTACGCTGGCCCACATTGTTTACGTTAAGCGAAGCATACAGAGCCTTCGTGACCTGCGTGCCAATGGAAACATTCACGGTGCTTTTTGGCCGGCGCAACAAATTAAAATAGGTCGTGTCCTTGCCGCCTTGCCTGGTGGTGATGCGTCCGTCCACATAACTGTAAAAGGCACGCAGGTTAATCTTGTCGGTTAAATTCAGCACGCCGTCAACTTCGATTCCGTAATCGTGCTGCTTGTCTTGGTTGATATAGTTCGACCGAAAGGTAGCCGGGTTGTAAAAGAAGGCAATGACGTCCTTTACGCGGCGGTTGAAATACGTAACGCGAAGGCTTCCTTTGCCGTCCGCTGTAAACACTTGTGCGCCGCCCTCAAAGTTCAATGAAACTTCCGGCTTTAAGCCCTTGTTGCCGTATTGCGAAAAGAGTTGATAAAGGCTCGGCGTTTTGTAGCCCGATGAAGCATTGGCAAAAATTTTCACCGTACGATTGATAAAATAGGCCGGATTGAGGTTGAAAGCTGCGTTGTTGCCATAGGTTGAGTGATGATTAAAACGTCCGCCACCTTCCACCGAAAAGTTTTGGTAAACGTAGTTGAGTGCCGCATAAACACTTGCCTGGTTTTGCTTGATGCTGTCGCCGCTCAAAGCTGTTTTTTGAATGGCGGATGAATAAATGCTTTTCTGCGTCGCGTTGTAATCATAGTGGGAAGCCCGGTAGTCTGCGCCAATGGTCAACTTGGTTGACGAAAACGGGTAAACCAAAAAGGCTTCGGCAAAATGTTCGGCGGCTTTATAGCCCGATGCGTCGTATTTGTAATAGCCGGCTACGTCGGATGAGTCGTTCAGATAGCCGCGATCGGTTTTGTTGAATTGGTACAATACGTTCAATTGCCCTTTGCCCAGGCTAATAACATTCTTTATTCCTGTTTGAAGATTCTCTGCCGTGTAGGTAAAATCGCGTTCATCCACAAAGGCATCGTTGTCCAGGGATCCTTTGTTTTTATTGTAACGGATGAAGGGCTGAAGGCGAATTTTTTTTGCCGCTTGCACACCAAGCGATGCTTGAAAGTTGTTTTGGTTGAAGCCGTCGCGGTCATAAATTTTAGTGGCGTTGAACGGCCGTTGCGCTTCAGAAAAGCCCTTGGTGCTCCAATGCGCATAGCCCACGTTATAGTCAACCCGGTTGACGGTTCCGTTTACGCCGGCACTGCCGCGCCAGGTATTGTAGCTGCCGTATTCAATCATGCCGCTGCCGGTGGCCGCTTTGCCGCCGCCTTTTTTAGTGATGATGTTAATAACGCCGGCAATGGCATCGCTGCCGTACAAGGTGCTTTGGCTGCCCTTTAAAATTTCGATGCGCTCCACGTTGTCAACGGCCAGGTTGCGGATGTCGAAATTGCTGCCGATGCCCGAAGCGTCGTAAACCGGAACGCCGTCAACAGTAATAAGCGTGTAATCAACTTTAGCACCGCGCAGGTAGATGTTTTTTTCTTTGCCTGCGTTGTTTGTGTAACCATTAATAAATACGCCGCCGAGTTCTGTGATTACTTGCGCCAGGTCGCGGCTGCCGGCGTGTTCAAGCTGTTGGCGGCTGATGGCAATCACTACTTTACCCGTTTCGGTTGTTTTGGCGGAATACTTGGTGGCGGTAACGGTTACGTTGTCCAGCGTGTCCTGTTGAGCGTGTAACTGACTGCATGTGAAGAGTGCAGCCACGGCAAAAACTTTTTTCATAAAATGAATTTTTTTTGGTGACTGCTTTCAGAAAATAATAGAGATAGACGGCTGCATGCCTTGCCCTCTCTGCTTTTCCTCCGAAAGCATTGAATGTTGTTTGTGCAACGGGCAGGTCTTCTGGCTTGGCTCTGTTGTTCTTCCCTTCCCCTGATGAATTTATCAAAGTGGCATTGAAAAACAAGTTGAATGATTGAAACAAGCGGTGTTATTCACCACTCACAATTCACCATTCACGAACCTTACAGCTACGGGGATAGCGCCGGACTTTCACCGGCTTCCCTTTTCATTCGCCGCGTTGAAGCGGAGAAACCAATTGCTGGGCGCAAATGTAGGGGATGAGGTTTTACGCAAGGTTGTGTTTTTTATTTGGCACCGGCATTGCTGCTATTGAGCGACGGTTGCGTCCGCCTAAGGCGGATCAGGGTTCAGAACAACGTTGGGCAACAATAGCAAATGACGCTTTGATTCTAGTTGCACCAAGCCCCAACGGGGCACCATCACATAGCCCAGCCTGCAAGGGCTGGGTTTATGAAACAACAAGCAACTCTAAGCCCTGAAAGGGTGCAATAATTATGCTGTCACAATCGCTGTATGATTCACCATTTGCCATCACACGGCGCCTACTATTACGCCCTGTCAGGGCTTGATAAAGTACACTCCTTTATTTACCCAGCCCTCGCAGGCTGGGCTATGTGATGGTGCCCTTTCAAGGCTTGGGAAACAATATAATTCTTGCTGCTGTTGATGCCGAGGCATATGTTCACCAACATCCGAAACAGGAATTCCCCGTACAATTATTGCTTAAATCAAGTTCTTGGCGTCACACAAACAGCGGCAGCATAAGAAGTGCTGCAAACGAGTGTTCCTATCATTGGCGATTCATTTATTGCTACCATTGATGTGAACCTGCCTGTTGTGTGCCGCCTTAATCCCACCACATGAAAACTTTACCGTCATCTTTTTGAAACGCTTTTGCCATTTCCTTCATGGGGACGCTGCCTTTTTCGGTTGGGCAAACTTTTATTATTTCCGAAGTGAAGTCTATCCAGTCGTTAGGGCTTTCAAGTGTTTTGAGTGTTAGCCAATCATTACTAACACCAACAAAGTGGAAGGGGTATTTTTGTTCGAACGCCCGAAGTTTGGTGATAATTGCATCTGTAGAAAAGTGATAACTGCCTCCGCTTGTTTCTTGTAGCCGTAACGAATTGTATTTGTCAAACGAATGAATGAGGGTAACGACAAATCTTTTGTCATCTCTCCGGTCATCAGAAATGAAGGTGATGCAGTTTCGGTAAGCAAATTTTTTATTCAAGTTATCAACTACCTGCTCTGCCAACGTACGGTCAACGGGAAAGGAAATGCCCGGTAACAGAACTGTTTTTTTCCTTGGGTATTGCTGATGAATAGTAGATTGAATAGGGTCGCCAACGTAACTTGAACCAATCATCCAACGTTTGAAATGTTCTGCTTGCGTACCTGTAATTTTCTCGGCTTCGTCAATAACGATCATTTCAATGCCGGTCTTTTCTGACAACTCTTGTAGTCGGCTTACATCTTTCGGTTGGTTCATTTATTTGTAAACTATGAATATTGTCAATAAAAATAGTGACGGTATTTTGAACATTTACAGAGATGGCACACAATGCCTTTATTGATGGAACTAGGAACACGATTTATCCTACCCTCAATAAAATTTCTAAGCATCTAAAAGTGCTGAATAGTGATAAGAACGCACAAGGATGCGACGCAACGGACGCTTCATGGATAGACAAACCTCGGGCCTAAAAGCATTGACAGTTTAATGATGGCTAAACCTCTTTAACAGCGGCATCATCCACCACTGTATTTTCCATTAATGCAGCAACATCATTGCCACTATTCTTCATGTACCACCAATGCGCCACTACCGTTGGCGCATTGGTTACCACGCCGTCAAAGCCGCCTTTGGTCATAAACAGGTCAATTAAAAAGTTACTGTCGAGCGACCACACAAAAGCCTTCTTGCCTGCGGCATGCATTCGCGCCACGTTCGCGCTTTGATAGCCGCTTACATACTGCGGCGCCCAGGCATTTGCATTCAATTCTATTGCCAGTTCGGGGTCAATCTCCACCAACGAAGGAATGTCTTTGTGGTTCTCCAACGCAGTAAAACATTTCAGCACATCACCGTCTGGTATGCCAATATAAATGGTAAGGTCGCGGCCAATGGCTTTGGCTCGTTGCAAATAAATTTGTTGCAGGCGCACTACCGGTTGGAGGTCGCACCGCCGTTTGATATCAAGCCACACCAACCGCAACGGCGTTTTGTGCAGGATGGTATGAAGGCATTCGTCAAGCGTTGGCGTGACGCCGCCTTTGCGCAGCTTTATCTTCTTCAATTGGCGCAATGTGTAGTTGTGTAAAAGGCCGCCGTAGAGTGTATTGCTTACTGTGTGCATCGACAGAAAGCTATCGTGAAAGATAACCGGTACGCGGTCTTTTGTCATGCGCACGTCTATCTCCACGCCTGTGGCGCCGAGCCTTGCGGCCATCTTCATCATCTGCAAAGAGTTCTCTGACACAGGCAAAAAATCCACATTGCGCGAAGCCCCGCGGTGGCCGATAATGTCGAAGGAATCGTTTGCCGGCAGTGAATGATGATAGCGCAACGTGATGGGATATTCGGGTTTGCCATTGTCAAAGCCAAACAATCCTTCTAATAAAAATTCGTGTGTGAGTTGTTGTGATAGCAAAGCAGTTGTGCCGCGGTTCTCTTTCAAAGTAAGTTGCACCAATCCCATTCCATTAGACGCAGCTTTACGCCATACGCCGCGCAACAGCACATCGCGGTGGTGGCTTTTGCCTTCGCAAATAAAATACAAGCCGCTTTTTGCGCAGAAGAAAGAAAGATGATGAAGCATACGGCCGCGTTCGACGGTATAGCTGTACTTGACCACGACGGTTTCGCCAAAAAAGCTTTGCCCTTGTTCAACGGTATAAATGCCCTGCAAGCGTTCGCAAGCGGCGCTGGTTAAGGGCTTTGCAGCCCGATGGCTAAAGCGTGCCCACCGCCTGCGCGGCGTGGATACCTGCCTTGTACGATACGCCACGTAAGCAATAACAGCGGCTACGCTTGCCAATGTTCCGAACAATGCCTTTGTTACGCCTTTTGCGGTTGCCATACATGGTTTAATCTGGTAGAGCTGTGTACAAGAAGCAGACCGCGACAGAAGTTAGCCAGAATTGTTTATTGAATTAGTAATTACTAGCAGTTGTTTGCCGCCGGAAGGTGTAAATGTGAGAACATTGTGAATGATGCAATAACGCAAGCGGGATGGCGTATGATTATGCGGAAAAAGATGGCCGAGATGCACACCGCAACGGTTGCACAATAGTTGAATGCGGCTGCGGTTGTACGTGTTCAGAGGATTGCGCTTTACGCCCTTGTCTGCATGTTGCCAAAACGATGGAAAGCCGCAACCGACATCAAACTTTTTTGCCGCGTCAAACAGAATGTTGTTGCAGGTAGAACAAACGTAAACACCGGTGTCGTTTACGATGGTGGTGAAGTCTATGGTTTTGTTGAACATGGTTAAGCAGCTTTCCAAAACGGAAGCGGCGTGTGTGATCGTTCATAGCTGACGCTGGCGACTTGTCCGGGTTTTTCGGAGCGTACCAACACAGGGCGGGAGACTGGTTTCCGTCTTCTTTTTTCCGCGTTTATTTCGTTTCTGTTTTCCATTTCCGTAAGAATTTTTTTCGACAAAATATAGAAACAAAATGGTGCCAAAAATTTTTGGCCAAGTTGTAAAGTGAAGCCGGGCGGTTACTCTTTGTAGTTGCTTTTTTCGTAGAAGAATGAGGCCTTGTCCAACAAGGGGTGGCCGCCGCGCAAACCGTCCGGTGCAAAAGCCAATTTAAAGTTTTGAAAGAAGACGTCCATTAACCAAGGCTCCGGCGCAAACACAAAATTGTGAAGCCCTTTTGCGGTTACGGGAAAGACGGAAAGCTTTTCCGGACAAAACTCGAAAAAGATTTTAATCGTCTCAACCACTTGTGGCTTGAAGGAAACAAAACCGTTTTTATCAGTCATGCCTTCCTGCTCTTTGCCGCCGCCTTTTATGCGGCAATAAAAATGTGGAAGCAAGGCCGCATTGCCTTCCTTTAGCCGGACACTGATTTTAGCCGCTGTACCCTTCGTGGCCGAAAGCAATTTAAAATCTTGTGCGGACTTTGGCCCGCTGTTAAAAATTACTGTGTCGTTTCGTGTTTGCCACCGTCCTTTTCCGTAACGGTCTAAAGCGCCGTAGGAAAAGAAAAATTCAAAGCTGCTGTCTGCGTTGAGCTTAAAACCCGATGCGGTTTCCCGTTCGCCGCGCAGGTAGTATTCGCCGGCAGGCAATGAGGGTTTTGTTTGCGCATTTGCGGCGATAAGCATAAAAAGAGAAATCAGGAAAGAGTAAATTTTTTCGTTACGAACATTCATGCTTCAAAGAAATGTAAAATTAAGACCGCAAGTCTTTAACCAATTTGCCAGTGGTACCGCATCATAAACCCACGGCGGCATTGGGCTGCGAAAACCACTTTGTAAAGGATACGAACGAACCGAATCGGAACGGAAAAACCGTTACTTTTAAGGCTCATGGATTCGCTTAACCCGATAGCCCCGCCGATAGCCATGTTGCATTCAGTGTCTGATTCTTTCGATGCATCACTATCAGATTGGTGCGTAAGCCGCGCTGCTTTTCTACGGTTATTAGATGTGTTGGAAAACAGCCGGTATCGAACTACACATTTCGCGGAGATCGTCCATGAAACCGACCGCCTCTCTTTTCGCCGCCAAATCATTTTAAGTTTCGACGATTGTGCCAAACACCTGCTTGACTTTGCCTTGCCCGAATTGCTGCGCCGGAACATGAAGGCTGTGTTTTACATGCCTACGGCGTACATCGGCGGTTACAACGAATGGGATGTAAGAAAGGGTGCCGCACGATCGGAACTTATGAACGCGGCAGACTTGAGAGAACTGTCGCGGCTTGGTATGGAAATAGGCTCACATTCCCACCGCCATGTTGAATTGACAACCTTGCCGATTAAAGAACAACAGCGGGAGGTAATGCAAAGCAAGAGAATGCTTGAAGCCATTACCGGTGGCCCCGTTTATTCCTTTGCCTATCCCTATGGCGCAGTTCCCGCCGTGTACAAAGAGCTTTTGACGGCCGCAAATTACCGTTACGGTGTTGGCATTTACAAGCCGTTCGAAACCGCTCTTGCGCTTCGCCGCTTTGGCGTTTATGAAAAAGACACACCCATTACTCTAACCCGAAAACTGTCGCGACGTTACCGCTGGATGCGCAGCGTGTACGATGCGGTTAAAAAGAAATAAGTGAAACGTGTTCTTATCATATCCCCTCACTTTCCGCCCGTGAATGCTCCCGATATGCAACGGATTCGCATGAGTCTTCCGTATTACAAAGCCTTGGGTTGGGAACCCGTGGTGCTTTGCGTGAACGATAAATTTGTTTCGGGTTACAAAGATCCTTTACTAAACGAAACCCTTCCGGCAGGCGTGGAAGTTCATAAGGTAAGGCCTTGGCCGGAAAAGGTTACTCGTCACTTGGGCATCGGCAGCTTGTCCCTTCGTTCGTATTATCAATTTAAGAAAGCAGGAAGCAAACTTTTGAACGAAGGGGCTTTTGATTTGGTGTTTTTTTCTACCACGCTTTTTCACGTTTGCGCCTTAGGCCGTTACTGGCAAAAAAAATTCGGAGTGCCCTTTGTGGTGGACATGCAAGACCCGTGGCGCAACGATTTTTTTTTGTCGAAGCCCAAATCGCAACGGCCGCCCAAGTTTTGGATCAACCATCTTTTAAATAAAAAATTAGAAGCGTACACCATGCCCCATGCCGCGGGCCTCATATCGGTTTCGCAGGCGTACATTGATAACCTGAAGCAACGCTATCCGCCCTTGCGCGGCAGGCCGGCTTTGCTGTTGCCTTTCGGCTTGTCGGATAAAGATTTTCAATTGGTGCGGCAAAAGGAAATTCAACCGCATATTCTTGACAACCAGAAGATAAACGTGGTGTACATGGGTGCCATCAACCGCTTTTTTCTGCCTCTGATTCAAGCGTTTTTTTTAGCCTTTAAAAAAACGGTGCCCAATCCGGATGCTTATCATTTTTACTTCATTGGTACCAATTATGCGCCGTTGATGGATAGAAAACCCGTGGAGAAAATCGGGCGGAACCTAAAGTTGGAACACCTCATCACAGAGGTGCCGCAACGCATTCCTTATTTCTCGGCCTTGTCCACACTCATACATGCCGACATTCTTTTTATTCCGGGTTCGTTGGATGCCGATTACAACGCTTCAAAAGTGTACAACAACATCTTTTCGGGCAAGCCCATCTTCTCTATTTTTCACGAGAAAAGTTTAGTAAAAGAAGCCATTACCGAAACGGCGGCCGGCGTAGTGGTGGGTGTGTTGGAAACCGATACACTGGAAGCGTTAGTGCAAAAAATAGAAGCCGCTATGCCGGAGTTTATGCAACTGCACAACCGCAAAGTGAATTTAAAGGAAGAGCATCTGAAAAAGTACTTGGCTAACAATATGGCCGAACAGCAGACCCGCTTTTTTACCAAAGTGCTAAGCCACTGCATGATGCCTTGTCTTTTGCTGTTAAACGGTTGCCTGGTGTAACAAAACCCAGGGTTTTTAGGGCAACACCTGTCAGAATAAAATAGCAGATTTTATTCGTCTGAATTTGCTTTTAGTTGAAAAATTGGGCTCGCTTATGCTTACGTCTTGTTATTGCATAACGCAGCCAAGTACCGGTGACTTAAGGGCTGCTCCTGACTCTCCCTTACCTTGCGCCACATGAAAAAAATTCACCTGAAGCGAAAGATTGCGCAACGCATTGCCGGCGGCCATCCCTGGATTTTTGCTAACGAAGTGGAAAGGGTAGAAGGCTCACCCGAAGCTGGCAGTGTGGTGGAGGTTTACTTTCACGACGGCAAGTTTGCGGGCAAGGGTTATTTCAATGCCCAGTCGCAAATTATGGTGCGGTTGCTGGCAACGGATAAGAAGGTGGAAGTGAATGATGATTTCTTTCTCCAAAAAATAAAAGAATGCTGGGGCTACCGCCAAAGCATTGGTTACACCGAAAACTGCCGGCTGGTATTTGGCGAAGCCGATGGCCTGCCGCAATTAATCATTGATAAGTTCAACGACTACTTTGTTATTCAAACGTTGGCGTTGGGCATTGATGTGTGGAAACCCGCGCTGGTGGCGGCTTTGCAAAGCGTGTTCAAACCCAAAGGCATTTACGAACGCAACGATGTGCCCGTGCGGGAACTGGAAGGATTGCCGCAACAAAAAGGCTTTTTATCGGAACCTTTCGATACGAATATCATCATCAACGAAAACAACTTGCGGTTTCATGTTGACATTGAGAACGGCCAAAAGACCGGCTACTTTTTAGACCAGCAGGACAACCGCCGCGCCGTTCAACACATTGTAAAGGGCGCCGATGTTTTGGGTGCTTTTACGTACACGGGCACCTTTGAAATTCACGCAGCGCATTATGGCGCCAGGTCTGTTTTGGGATTGGATATTTCGGAGAACGCCGTTGCACAGGCAAATAAAAATGCGGAATTAAACGGCTTGCAAAACATTGTAAAATTTGAAACGGCCAATGCCTTTGATGTACTGAAACAGTGGAGCAAGGAAGAAAAAAAATACGACGTGGTGATGCTGGACCCGCCGGCTTTTACCAAGAGCCGCGCCACTATTGAAAAGGCCATTGCGGGTTATAAGGAAATCAATCTTCGCGGCATGAAACTGATTAAGCCGGGCGGCTTTTTGGTTACCTCAAGTTGCACCAATCTTGTACAGCCTGAACTCTTCCTGCAAATCATTGACATGGCGGCTAAAGATGCCCGGCGAAAATTGCGGCAGGTTGTTTTTCAAACTCAATCGGCCGATCACCCGATTCTTTGGAATTTGGACAACACGAATTATTTGAAGTTTTTGATTGTGCAGGTGATACAATGAGTAATAAACAATCAGTAATGAGTGGGCTGCTTAAAGTTGTAAAGTTATCTGAAGTAGTGAGCAACCTACTCAAGCAGCAGAACCGTTCAGACAATGAAAGAATTTATGCATGGCATGAACTCATCATTGATTACTCATCATTGATTATTTGGCTACTTGAAACTTGCCGCTTTCTACCATTCGTCCGCTTTTGTCGAACAACTGATAGACGTACATGCCGCGGGAGAAATCGTTGAGATTTACAGCCAGCCGTTCAGGCAGAGACGCCTGCTCAAACATTTTACGGCCAAGGATGGCATTGAAGATTTGAATGGAATAACCGCTTTCGTAAGCTTTCTGAAAATCGAAATTGATAACCGTTGTAGCGGGGTTTGGATAGAACCGTACAAGTGTTGTTTGTGTACCTGCCGCAGGTGCAAGCTTGTTTTGAGCTTGTGAGGAGACGGTTGAAACAAAAAGGACAAACGCTATAAGTAAATATTTCTTCAAATAGGATGCTTTACGATTTGAACACAAGTATAGTTCATAATGGTAGAAATGCAAAGCCCTTGCCGAAAATTCGGGAAACTTTGTTTATGCCGTTAAGCGGGTCAAGGCTTCATTGATGGCTTCAAAATCGGGTTGCAACCCGGCGTTTTCCAGCACTTCGGTGTAACGAATGATGCCGCTTTCGTCCACCACAAAAGCCGCCCGTTTGCCCACACCCTTCATGCCGAAACCAAACTGCTCGTACAGAGCGCCGTAGGCCGTGGAAACCTCTTTGTTGAAATCGCTCAATAAATCAAAATTCAGGTTCTGCGCTTCCTTAAAACTTTTTAATGTGAACAACGAATCCACGGAAATGCCAAAAGGTTTTGCGTTCAGGGCTTCGTACTGTTTGAGGTTGTCGCGAACGGAACAAAGTTCTGCTGTGCAAACCGATGTAAAGGCAAGGGGGAAGAAAAGCAACAAAACACTCTGCCCTTTTTGTGCGGACAAGCTGATTTCTTCTTTTTCGGTATTGAACAATGTAAAATCCGGTGCGGGCTGACCAATCTGTAATGCCATAAATTTTATTTAGTGAAACAACAATCGTTGGGAAGAGAAGTTCAAAAATAACCCGCGCATCTTTATGAAACCGCGATCACATCGGGTTCAATTTTTTTATTCAGATGCGGTTTTACAGCCTCAACAATTTCTTTTTCCAAAACCTGAAGCAAGCCCTTTTTTACAAAGTGCCGGTAGGTAATTAAACTGATTTCCCTCACCGGCACCGGCGGTTTAAAATGCCGGAGCTTTTCTTTCTCTCGTTTGCCGAAATCAATGGTGGCAAGGTGCGGAACGATGGTGATGCCGCCATTCATTTCGGTGATCTTTAATAAGCTTTCGATGCTGCCGGTTTCGTAATCCAGATGATGGGCAATGGCCTGCTGTTTTTGAATCTCGCAAAGGTTCAGGACCTGGCTGCGGAGACAATGCCCTTCTTCCAGCAGCCATAACTTACTGATGTCAATGTCTTCGGCCAGAATGTATTTCTTTTTCAGGCTGCGGTTTCCGTCCGCTACATACACTTTAAATTCTTCGTAAAAAAGACGCGTTTCGGCAAAGCCTTTTTCGGCAAGCGGCGTGGCCATAATGGCGACGTCAATTTTATCGGATGACAAAAGCTTAAGCAGATGTTCCGTTGTTTGCTCGACAATCTTCAGTTTAACCGCCGGATGCTTTTTTAGAAAACCGGTGAGAAATAAGGGCAGGAGATAAGGCGCCACCGTAGGAATAACGCCGATGCGCAATTCGCCGGACGTCCCGCTCTTTCTTTGCTGCGACAACTGCTTGAGCACCTGCGTTTCTTTCAAAACCGTCCGGGCTTGCTCAATGATGGCCTTGCCGGCTTCGGTAGGCACTACGGGTTGCTTGCTACGGTCGAAGAGAATTACGTCTAACTCTTGCTCCAGCTTTTTTATCATGGCGCTCAACGTGGCCTGCGTAACAAAGCAAGCCTCGGCCGCTCTTTCAAAATGCCGGTGCGTGTCCACGGCCGTAATGTAGTCGAGTTGCTGAAGGTTCATGCGATTCGCTGTTTGTATTCTCCCAATCCTTTGCGTGCTACGCAATTGTTGTTGCTGCGCCACATGGATTTCACGCAAAGAAGCAAAGAAACAAAGAAGAACCTTTATTCTTTCAATGAGAAGAGTCGCTTTTAGTGCTATGCTTTCGGATTGGTCAACAACTTATTCCGCCATTTTAAGAAAGGCCGCTCAACCAATCTATTCAACACAAAGGCGGCAAACAAACAAGTGATGACACAAAGAAAGAATATCAGGTTGCTATCCTTTGCTATGTGCCATTTTTCAAAACCAGTTTGGGTGAGATGAATCACCATCTTGTGAAGAAGATAAACCGCGTATGAAAGCACGGCAACAGTAGTGGTGGCTTTTGATTTCGTAGTGTATAAAAAGCTTGACGGGCTGATGGCGCCAAAAACCATCAACCCGTAGCCTAAGCTTACCAACGGAAAGCCAAAAACCGATGCGGCAAAACTGTTTTGATCTAAACACAAAAAGTAAGCGCCGGATAAAACACAAAGGCCAAGGAGTAAAATCCAGTTGCCATACTTCATAACAGCGGCTGCAAATTTTGGTTTGAATTGAAGCAAGGCCGCAATGCCAACGCCGGTCAGCAGGCCATCAAGCCGGCACCAGGTGGGATAATAAATGGCTTTGTACCACCGCACCCAAACGGTATCGTCGTCTTCGAAAGGCGCCACAAAATGCTGGTAAGAATAATAGCGAACGACAAAGCCGGAGAGAAACAAAAAAATCAACAGCACACCACCAAGCTTTAACCGCCGAAGAGAAAGAAGAGCTAACAATATCAGCGGAAGCAGCAAATAAAATTGCTCTTCTATACACAGCGACCAGGCGTGAGAAAAGGTCCCTTGCGTTCGCAGGTTAAGGCCGATGTTTTGTGTGAAGGTGAGGTATTTCCAAAGCGGTGCCAGGGCTTCGCGTTCTCTTGCAAACGGAAGACAGAAGTAAAGCGCTACCATAACGAGATAAGCCGGAATGATTCGGAAGAAACGTTTTAAAAAGAAAGGTTTCAAAGCCAGCTTTCTTTCAGATTCTGCTTCTGCCAAAAGCTGCGAAGCAATCAGGTAGCCGCTCAATACAAAGAAGAGATCAACACCCGTCCATCCAAAACTTGCAAGGCTTTCCAGCCACGGCGGATGCGGAAAGATGATGGTATAATGATAAAGAAAAACGAAGCTGATGGCAAAGGCCCGTAAATGATCGAGGCCGTAAAGTTTTGTTTTTGCTGCTGAAGCACTTTGCTTGTTTACAGAAGGCATACGCTACTCCGTTCTTTGGTTTTTTGATGGAGCGGCCATCTTTTGCGAGATGCTTTTATTGTACCGAATAAACAATGGCCTCATACGGCCGCAACGCAACGCTTGTTTTGCCTTTGCTGCCCGTTGCCAAATCTTTGTAATTCCAAAGAAGCGGTTTCGCATTGACAAGATCAAAACCAATGGACGCCATTGCAGGTGACGAAGAAAAATTCAGCACCACCAGCATCTTCTTTCCCGCCTCTTCTCTTGTGTACGCATACACTTTTTGATTGCTTTTATCCAACAAGGTGTATTTGCCATAAACCAATACATCATTGTCCTTGCGCAGCTTCACGGCCTTGCGAAAGTGGTTCAATACCGATGATGGATCTTTTTCTTCTGCTTCCGCATTTACCGTTGTGTAATTTTTATTTACCGTTATCCACGGCGTGCCGGTGCTGAAGCCGGCGGCCGTTGTTGCATCCCACTGAAAGGGTGTGCGGCCATTATCCCGATGGGAAAAACGCATGCGTTTTAGAAAAACCGCTGTATCCGTGCCGCGGCTTTTTTCATAAGAATACTCGCTAAAAAATTGCTTGTCGCGGTAGTCTGTTGATTTTGTAAAACCCGGATTGCTCATGCCCAGTTCATCGCCGTAGTACACATAAGGTGTGCCTCGCATGGTGAGCAAAAACGTAGCAAGCATTTTTGCCGACAGTTCGCGAAAGGCCGGTGCGTCATTTCCATAACGGCTTACTAATCGTGCCTGATCGTGGTTGGAAAGAAAGATGGAAAGCCAGCCTTTGTCGGCAAAGGCACTGTCCCAACGAGTGAAAATTTCTTTCAATCGCAACAAGCTCCAGCCTTCGGGTTTGGCTATGTCAACGGCATCAAACGCATAAGCCATGTTCAGTTCATGCCGGTCTTCATCCACTAAGTTGTGCGCATCTTCAAAGGAATTGCCGGCGCCTTCGGCCACGCTCATTACATCATACTTACTCAACACTTCTTTGGCCATTTCCTGCAGGTAGCCGTGCAGGTTCCCTTGCATGGAATAATAGCGTATAAAGTTCTGCTCAAAGCCTTTCGGGAACTGCGGCCACGTGGTGTCCTTTGCGGCAAAGCCAAAGGCATCCAACCGAAAACCGTCAATGCCTTTATCAGCCCAAAACTTCATCGCGCCATAAACCTCTTGCCGAAGTTTCGGGTTCTCCCAATTGAGGTCGGGTTGTTTGCGGGAGAAGTAGTGGAGATAGTAAGCATTGGTGAGCGAATCATATTTCCAGGCATCACGGGCTACATCAAACAAACTGTAACGATAGGGCGGCTTGCCGTCTTCAGCATTCCACCAATGGTAATAGTTGCGGTAAGGATTGGTGCGGCTGCTTCTCGAGCCTTTGAACCATTCGTGTTCGTCGCTGCTGTGGTTTACTACAAGGTCCATCACCAGTTTCATTCCTCTGTCGTGCAAGCCTTTAAGCAGCGCATCAAAATCAGCCATCGTTCCAACCTCTTTCGTAATGTCGCGATAGTCGCTTACATCGTAGCCGTTGTCATCGTTGGGAGAAGAATAAATGGGATTGAGCCAAACGACATCTATGCCGAGGCTTTTGAGATAATCCAGCTTTGAAATGATGCCTTTAAGATCGCCAACGCCGTCGCCATTGCTGTCTTTAAAGCTGCGGGGATAAAGTTGATAAACCACGGCTTCTTTCCACCACTTGCGGGTGGTGTTCGATGCTGTCGAATTTGTTTGTGCGAAGAAAGTAGAACTGCATAAGCAATGGGCAAGAACCGTTAGCAGAAGAATGCGTTTCATGCTTCAATTTAGGAAAAGCTGTGCAAGCCTGATGCAATGGGGCAGAGCCGTTTGAAACAAAGCAAGCTTTTATGCTGTTCGCGGTTTTTCAATCTTGTACAAAACGTGGCGGCATAAAGGACTGCCGGGTGCAATGGCCGGATGATCAAACTCGCCTTCTTTTTTCAGCCCTATTTTTTGCATCACCTTCTCCGATGGATGATTGATGGCGGACGTGAAAGAATAAACTTTATCGAAGCGTAAGGTTTGAAAGCCATGCTGCAAACAAGCCGTAGCGGCTTCGGTTGCGTAGCCCTTGTTCCATTCCTCTTTCCTGATGCGCCAGCCTATTTCAATGCAAGGGGTAAAGAAGCTTTCAAATCTCGGAACCATAAAACCAGTGTAACCGATGAATTCTTTCGTGTCCAACTTCTCCACCGCAAACAAGCCGAAGCCATGTGTTACGAAATGCGCTTGAATGCGGGCTATCATCGCGGCCGTTTCATTATCAGATAACGTGCTCGGGAAGTAGCGCATCACGTCTTCGTCGGCGTTCATAACAGCGAAAAGAGTGAAGTCAGATTCTTTCCAATGCCGCAGGCACAATCGTTCGGTGGTGATGCAGGGTTTTTTAAAATCATTTTTCATTAATCAGCAATCAATGGTCAGTTTTCAAAGCGTTGAATAATTCTTCCGTTTTCAGTATGCTGTGTGAACTTTCCGTTTGTGTATTCAGCAATCACATTTGTCCAGAATTTTTGCGCAGGTGTGTTTACCTGCATTTGAAAAACTTCCCACTGCCCTTTGTGCAAATCAAAAATAGATTTTGCTACCGCGTTGCCGATTCCTTGCTGCCTGTATTTCTTCATCACAAAAAATTCGGCAATGGAAAAATAGGCCCCACCGTCTGTTCCAATCAATCTTACCAACACAAAACCAATGTAGTTTTCTTCTTTCATTATCAGGTACGGGAAGCGATGCGCAGTATCCATCCAATATTTGTCCAAATGCGGATAGACCGCAAACAAGCCGTCTTCCTCCACATCGGCATTGGTGTATTCCGAAAAATCATACATATAAAACTGAAGCAGGTTTTGCACCACTGCTCTGTGTGCGATGGAAGCGGGAATGAGCTTATGATTCATTAAAGTGATATTGTTGTTATGCCGCCTTTAATAGGCCAACCACAAGGCTGCGTCTTAAGCCAACGACGGTATCGGAAGTTTTCACGATGAAGATTTTAGTTTTGAATACCTGTACTCATCACAAATTTTATCATTCTTAAAAATTGATTTTTTAAAAATGCCATCTTGCACATAGCCATTCTTTTCTAACACTTTCATTGAAGACGTATTGTATTCAAATACGCCGGTGTGAATTCTTGTAAAATCCAATTGGCTGAATCCGTATTCAGTAATTAATTTAACCGCCCTAGTCGCGATGCCTTTGTTCCAGAAAGGTTCGCCCAGCCAGTAACCGATTTCCGCTGTTTTCCTGTACACGTCTGTTTGAGGCACCAGCCCAATCATGCCGCAAAATGAGCCTTCGAAGTCTATGGCAAAACTTACGTGCGGGCTCTCCTGTTTTGTTAGGTTGATAAAAAAGAAAGCGTCCTCTAATGTGTATGGATGTGGCAGCACATCACGCAAATTGTCCCACACCTTTTTATTGTTGGCCAACTGCGTCAGAGCAGGCGCATCGTCATTTTGAAGAGAGCGTAAGGTTATGTTTTCATCTCGTAACATAAATGGATTAAGTTCCTTTTCTTTTTTCATTTCTTATCCGGCAACGCCTCCGCCAAAGCCAGTGCAGCCCAGTTGGTAGCCGCCGCGGAAATAAACTGGTTTTCATCGTAAGGTGGAAAATCGGAGCCGATAAAAGGCTGAATCGGATTGGATCTGGTGGTTACAATCCAGGCGCCGGTTTTATCCTGCGTTCGCAGCAAATAAGCAATGCCTTTTTGATAGGCTTCGCTTTCGGTATTGCCCGTGTCTGATTGCGACAAGGCATACAAAACCTGTCCCGTTGCATACCCATCACTGGCCATGGTTGGCAACTGCGACCAGCCGCCGTCTCCGTTCTGCATCGCCATTAGCTTGGCGGCTACATCGGTTTTCAATGCTTGCTTGCTGCCGCACCAGTTCATGCCTAAAAGCTGAAACGCCAGTTCCTGTTGCGACGTTGGCGATTGCTTTTCCAGCCAAGCCTTTGTATGCGTGATGAGTTGTTGCACCTGCGGCCCTTTTGCCGGGGAGGCATACAATTGAATGGCGCGGATTGCAAAAGCGGTTAAATGCACATCGCCGCACTCAAGCGGCACTCTTGCGTACTCTGCTTTAAAGCTGCCGTCGGGCAAGGCCTGGCTTATCAGGTAATCCACAGCTAAATCGGTGTTGAAATCAGCCGGATATCTTTCCGCATTTAATCCAAGCAAAACATAAGGCGATAAAAATTTCGCTCCTATAAATTGGTTGTTCAGGTTGGGATTGCAGACAAAATAAACGGCACTGCGCATGGCCATTGTGCGCAGGCCCGCTGTGGTATCTATACCGGTTATGCCTTTTTTACTCAACGCTTCCGCAACCATTGACGTTAGGGTGGCGTGATGGCAAGAGGCGCATCTGGCTTTGCTGATGAACAGGGCGCCGCTTGTTTGCAAAATGGAAAAAGCTTTTACGGCAGAAGCCTGGATAATTTTAGGATCGGGCTTCGGCAGCTTTATCTTCCAACTGACAAGCGTGGTAAGCGCAAAACAACTACCGCAAATAAGCAGCAGTGTCACAAAAATTTTACGGTTCATGGCTTATTGTTTTACTTGTTTTTGAATGGGATGATTTAAAAGCAATTCTACCGACTTGGTGGTTCCTTTCAACTTTGCATAATACACCGCATCGGTTTCATCCGGTGCTTTGTACGAGGGCGAGGCGCCGTGTGCAATCAGGGCGGCCGTCATGTCCGGGTCATCGTCTTCTCCCATCGCTAAAAACATCAGCGTTGTATAGCCACGCGGCGTCACCGCTTTGGCATCGGCGCCGTGCGCCAACAAGTAGTAAAACGAAGGCTTGTCGTTGCTAACCGCCGCCCACATCAACGGCGTTACGCCGGCGAACAGCGGCAGTATTCCCTGCTTTGGACTTACATTGACATTAGCACCGTTCTCCACCAGCATTTTTAGTGTGTTGAAGCAACGATAGTTGGTGGACGAATTAATTGCATAATCGCCGAGTGAAGACGTATCGTTTACATGCAGGCCGTTGCGCAGCAACAAGCCAACCATAGCGGTATCATCGGTACCGGCTGCATTATATAGAATGTCGTTTGCCCGGTTGCCTTTGCGTGGGTCGCAGCCTTTGCTAATAAGAAGTTGCATGAGGCCCACCGTACCAGGAATGGCGGCTAATTTTACCAACACCGTATTGTTCTCCTTTGAACGTTGCTGCACGTTTGCGCCTTTGTTTATCAACAGCCATGTTTTGTCTTTATCAGGCACCGCCAGCCAGATGGATGAAATGCTGTCTTTGTTGAAGTAGTTTATATCAGCGCCGTGGTCAATCAACAACTTCATTTCTTCCACGGTTCCGTTTAGCGTGGCGGCCATCAACGCGGAATAATCATTGAGCCGGCTGTTTGCATTGGCGCCGTCTTTCAACAAACGTTCAAGTTTAGCGGCATCACCCAAACGGATGGTTTGAAAGAGTTGAACATTGCGCATACTGTCGGAAGCAGCAGGCGACTGTGCCTCGCTACCGATGGCAATTACAAGAAAAAGCAAAATGCTGATACATTTTTTCATTTTAGGTGAATTGAAGAGTGAATGGTTTTAATGGTAATGATGGATGCCCTTACTGCACCCTTCCTCTCTCTTCTTCGGCGCCGGTGCTTCGCTCTCTTTTCTCTTTTAATTTCTCTTTTCCAAAGCTGCGTGCATAGGTGAGCTTAAGTGCGGGCCGGCTGTAATAAATCTTTAGGTTGCCTACCGGGTTTTGTTCCGGCAGGTTCACATCCGCGAAAAAATAAGCGCCGTTAAGAACATTGGCGGCGGTTAAGGTTAGGCTACCGCCCTTGCCGGGTAATTTTTTTCGCAGGCCCGCATCCACAATGCTTCCCAACTTAAAATGCTGTATGCCTAACAGCCTTCCCGATTGATAATTAGCCGACAGTTCAGGGGAAAAATCTCTTGGCAGGGAAAAACGTTGCACAGCGCTTATGTTGAAGAACACCTGTGAGACTTGCACGAACTTTTTTTGATAAATGGCCTGCGCTTGCTGCCAGAAAACCGAGGCGTTGTATTGCATTGTCCACCATGTAGAGATGCTTACAGGAGCGGCCAACACAAGGGCGGCTGTTTTTAAACCAATAATGTTTTCGGCGGAGATAACGGTTTTATTCTGCACCGAATCAATATGCGGCTGAAAACCGGCAATGGCATCTTTTTCAACGGCGTAGGAAAGTGAGACCAGGTATTTTTTAAAGGTGTAGTCCGACTTAAAATTATCAGACGTAGCTGCCTGCAAGGCGGGGTTACCCGTTACCAACGTATTGGCACTGGCATAATAAGTAAAAGGCGCCAGGTCGTTAAAGCTGGGGCGTGTTAGGCGGCGGCTATATGAAAAATTGATAGCGTCGGTTTCTGACAGTTTGTGCGAAACGAAAAAACTTGGAAACAGTTTTCCGTAATGGCGGTCAACAATGTTTTTTTGTGCTTCCGTGCCCAGGTTTGTGTTGGTAAATTCATAACGCAATCCTGCCTTGGCTTCTGTTTTTTTGTCAAAATTCATGTTGAACGATGCATAGGCCGCGCTGTAGTCTTCACGCAATTTGTACCTGGCGGATAAGGAAGGATCTTTCCGCCAAACGCCGGCCTGCAGCCGTTCAAAACCAAGGTCGTTATCGAACTTCGATACCGTTTGCTTTAACCCGGTTTCCATAGTCAGTTTTTTGCTGATGGCTTTTGAAAAATCAGCGGCGGCTACCCAAAAAGCTATCGGCGTTTGCTTGGTGCTTTTAAAATATTGTTCGTAAATAAACGCATTCGTCTTGCCGTAATAGGTACTGTGATAATTAACCGGCTGATCGTTGTTATAGTGGAAGTAGTCAACGTTCAATAACAGCTTGCCGTCTCTCGCAAAATCATGTTGCAGGTTCAGGTTTGCTCCGTAATTGTACCAATGATTTTTTTCACGGTTGTCCAAATGAATCAGTGTATCTAACACCCCGTTCACCAGGATCGGACTTAGGTTGTGTTCCGATTGGGAATACGGATTGTCGTAACCGGATAGCAATACGCCTATCACTGTTTGCTTAGATGCCTGCCAGTCGGCGCCAAGCCTTGCATTAATGTTAGGAACGGTGTCGGTTCGGGAGCCGCTAAAAAAAATCTCCGTTACTGTGCCTGCATTGGAAATTTTTGTGTACGAGTTGATCGTATGCGGCGTTTTTACTCTTGCATACGAAACATCAGCATAGAGGTTGAGCCTTCCTTTACGGTGATTGATGTTTAAATTGCCTGCCGTCATCCAGCCGCGGCCGTAGCCTGAAGAAAGCGAGAACGAACCGTTGGTTCCATAGTTGTTGTTTTCTTTCAGCACAATATTGATGTAACCTGCATTGCCTTCCGCGTCCAAGCTCGCTGGTGGCGTTGTGATAAGTTCAATCTTTTCAATATTGCCGGCGCTCATGCCGGCAAGCATTTGCACCACCGCCGTTACCGGCATGTGAGTGATCTTTCCGTTCATCATTATCACCACGCCGTTCTTGCCGCTTAAAGAGATGGCGTTGTTCTGGCGGTCAACCACCACGCCCGGCGACCGTTCCAATACTTCAAGCGCCGTGTTGCCCGATGCTGTGATGCTGGCCGCCACGTTAATCACAAGCCGGTCAATCTTTTGTTCAAGCAGGGGCTTCTTCGCCGTTACGGTTACTCCCTTTAACGTGGCGGGTTCTTCTTGCAGTGTAATGGCGGCAAGCCCGACGTCCGGTTTGCCGGCGGTAACGACGATGCTTTCGCTAAAACGGGTTTGATAGCCAGTGCTGCTCACCGACAAGAAATAAGTGCCTTTCGGTATGTTCGTAAAAACGTAGACGCCGTCTTTGTTGCAAAGGCCGGCTTTAACAAGCGAGGAATCGGTGCTGCGCAAAAGGGCGATGCTGGCGTTTACCGCCGGACTGTTGGATGATAACAACACCGCACCGCGAAGCACGGTTTGCGAATGGCTTGCGAGGGGTATGCAAAACGCAAGGCTCGCAAGAAAGAAGGAGGTAAGTTTTGGTTGTTGATATTTCTTCATACCGGTTCATTTGTCGAAAAAAGCGGGAAGAAGGGAACACGTTGATTTCTTCAAGCTTTTCGTAATCCAAAACTAAAACCGATGAAAACGGTGAAATAGTAAAAATCCGCCAAGTTTGACGCGACTTAAATTTTTTTTGAATTGAGTTTAAACTGGATTGGCTTGCCGCGGATTTTCTTCATGCCTTAATCTTTCACCTGGCTGTTGAAGGTGTGCTCCGTCAGTAGCGGCACATGTTTAAGCAACGACGCCGGCGCCTCGCCGCAGAACCTTTTAAAGTCTTTTATAAAATGCATCTGGTCAAAATAGCTGAATTGGTAGGCTACGGAAGTCCAGCTTAAACAGGGATTTGACAACTTTAACCAAAGTGCTTGATTGAACCTAGCAACGCAACAAAGGTGTTTGGGTGAAACGCCTACTTCATTGGTAAAATGCCGTTCAAAGTTTCGGACGCTCATGTTGGCGTGGCTTGCCAATTCATCCAATGTTACCTGGCCGCCTTTTTTTACAATCACGTTAGTTATGGCGGTGATGCGATCCTTGTATTCAAACCGCCTTTGCTTTCTTATCTGCTGCAAAAGATAATCGTCTGCCAAGGCAGCCATTTTTTCTAAACCATTCGCGTAAGACAAACGTTCAAGAAACAGTTTGTGTTCACGACCAAAAATTTCGTAGCCGTGCAGAATCTGGTTAACCGTTTCGCCGGCAGGAATGTTGAATAGTTTTCGAAAACCGTGTGGTTTAAAAAGGATCTCGAAGAAGGAATAATCGCCGTTAAACGTCATCATGCCATTGTATGTCGCGCTTAAGCCAACAATACCCGATGGCTTGCCTGTCTTTAGTGTTTTGCCGTTTGAGGGATCAACCAGTTCAACGGGTACGGCTTTGAAGAAGAAGGGCATGGAAATAGTGTGCTCTGCATGCCAGGGTTTAATAAAATCAACGCCATGCGTGTTGAATTCGCGGTAGGTATAACAGCGTATGAATGGAGCCAGGAAAGGAGATGGCGCTATTTCGGTGGTCGTGAACTTTATCATTCTTCAAAGTTTGGCAGACAAATTTTTATTGCGCCGCTGCCCTTTTTACAAAAACAAATTTTTCATTCAACAACGTTGCATTTACCTGCGTCGGCAAATCGGAACCCAAACGGGCATCGGGTTTTGTAAACCCGCCCTCGTTTCCAAAAAAATCCGATGGGCTGGCGTTGGCAAATTCTTTAAAATCTTTTATCAAGTGCATTTGATCGTAGTAACCGCATTCGTAAGCAACGGACGTCCAGTTTTGCTGCGGATGTTTCAGCTTTTCAGTTATAGCGTTGTTGAACCGAAGCAGCCGGCAGTAGAATTTTGGCGAAACGCCGGTTTGTTCGGTAAACCGCCTTCCAAAATTTCGCACACTCATGGCCGCTTTGGCTGCATATTGTTCAATGCTCAACAAACGGCTATTGGAAAAAAGTTCATTGGCAACGAACGTAATGCCGTCGTGAAAATTTTCTGACCTCTTTTGCCGCACCAAAAACCGCAGCAAAAAGGCGTCTGTCAAATCCGCCATCTGCTGTATGCCGTCTGCATTTTGCAACGCTTCGTTTAAACGGCCGGCTTCGTTGCCGAACACTTCATTCAAATGATAAAGTTTATTGACAAATTCCGCCGCAGGCAGCCGGAACAATTTGCCAAAACCATTTGCTTTGAATTGAATAAGAAAGGTGTAATAAACGCCTTTGAACGAAACGATGACTTTGCAGCCCGACTGCAAACCAATGATACAGCCGCACCTGTCCTGAAGCGCCGAATGAAGGAAGGCCCCGCTACTGTGAATGGGCTGGTTGGCCATATAAAAAACAAGGCTTGTTTCGTTGCTGGCTGGCCAGGTATTGTACAACGTTATTATTTTTCCTTCTGAAGTAGAAAGGATGTAGTGGTCAACGAAAATTTGCAGCAAGGGGTGGGGCAATATGATGTAGTTTGTGAGCACCACATCCAAGGTAAAGACTTATGCCATTTTACTTGTCGAAAAAAACTATTGTATCAGCCACGGATATGCAAAACAAACACGGCGCTTAAGTCAAGGCGTTTCAAAACCTCGGACATACCACCGCCTTCAACGCACCGTTTTCCCTATCGCTAAAGCCCACATAAGACAACCCCAATTCAAACCCGCCACGCCCATAACTTGATGTGGCTAACTTGGACACGTTCACATCATAACTCAACGAAAAAGAGAAAGGGTTGTAGTCCACTTTCACTACAGGTATTACCGCATCGTTTACCCGCGTAAACAAGCCGCCGTGCAAAACGTAAGCAGGCTTTTCCGGGTCGCCGAGCTTAATGCCGTATAGGCCGCCGAAAATAGTTTCCCTGAACGGACCTTGAAAGGAACTGTTGCCTTGCAGCGTTACGTAACTTACTTCGTTCACGGCAAAGCGTACACCGGCGGAGATGTCGGTCTTCGGCATCAGCTCCATTCGCGGGTCGCGAAAGAAAGAATTCTTCGGCTTGTTGAAATGATGATAAGCCGCACCGATGTAAAAATTGTTTTCAGGATTTTCGTTCAATTGTGCATTGTAGCTCATGCCCACCGACGCATCCCAATAACTGTATTGCGGCTGCAGATTTATCTCGCCGTCGCCCAATCCGTCAAAAGTGCTGTTGGTGGTCATCTTGGTTCTATCGAAACGCTTTTGCACCCAACCGCCCATAAAGCCAAGCGATAAATAACTGGTGCGTTCACTGCTCAACGACTTGTGGTAATTAATGGCCGGCAGCACCGATGTAGATACCCACGATATGGTTCCGGCCCTGTCCTGCAGCATCTGCAAACCAATGGTCAAAAAATCATTGGCCTTGCCCACAGGCATTTTGTATTCGCCATTCACAGACACGGTTTTGTAAGCCGTGGTTACGCTGTTCCATTGGTCGCGGTAAACGGCTTGCACCCGATAATCACCCGCAAAGATTCCCGCCAGCGAAGGATTGCGCAACAAAGGCGCTTCAAAAAATTGGGAGAAGTGAAGGTCTTGCGCACAAAGCCTTTGCGCAGCAAGTAGCAAGTAGCAAGTAGCAAGTAGCCCGAAAGCACAACCTTTTTTTACCGGCTTCAGTATCTCCTTAAAAAATATTTGCATTGCTTACTTGTTTTAGGTGTTTCCGTTAAGATAGATTCTTAAATTTTAGAGGCTACTCGCTATTGTATTAGGGCCACATTCCCTTCAAAGCTCACTACCGTGCTGTTATCGCACCAGATTTCCATTTGATAGATATAGACATCGGCCATTTGTTTGGCGCCGTTAAAAGTTCCGTTCCAACCGGCCGATGCATCGTTCACTGCAAAGTTTTGTTTCTCGAAAACCACCTGGCCCCAACGATTAAACACACGCAGCATCTTCACGCGGTTCAGGCCTTTGCCGCGAACATAAAACACATCATTGCTGCCATCGCCGTTTGGAGAAAACGTATTCGGCACAAACACGTTGTCATTGTTGCAAAATACAATCACTTGTATCTCTCCTTTGTTCTTGCAACCATTACGATCCACAAAGTCCACCGTGTACTTGGTGTTGAATTTGGGGCTGGCTACCGGCTTCGGGCAAGTGCCGCAATCTAAGCTCTCCACGTGTGACCAATTATAGCTAACCACGCCGCCGAAATACTCGGCGGGTAAAGTCACCGGTGTTCCTGTTCTTGTCGTCAATACCGATGGCAACTGCACCCAAGGCAAGGGGTTCACTAAAATCTTTTTTATTGCCGTGTCTTTGCAGCCGTCGCCGTTGGTGGCAATGGTTTGCACCATAAACCTTCCGGCCTCTTTGTAAACCTGTTTTTGCGGGGTTTGCACTGCGGACGTGGTTCCGTTTGGAAAGTTCCAGGCCCATTGCACCAGGGAAGTATCGGGCCGGTTAAAGCGGCCAAGATGAACCATGTTTTCACCAACGCAAATCACCGAATCACCATCAATGCGCACATCAGGTGAAGCCACCACTTTCACGGGTATGCGCAAGCGAAATGTATCCACGCAAAGGCTTTGCGTAAGCACATTCACCGTTAATGGATAAATGCCCGGCCGGCTGTAATAGTGGGCTTGTTCTCTTACGCTTGAAGTGGTGCCGTCGCCAAAGTCCCAGTTGTAGGCAACAATGGGATTGTTGAAGGTGGTGGAATCCAGAAAACGCACCCAGCCGCTGTCGCAAAGCATCCGGTTGTCAACGCCAAACTTTAGCGTGGCGCCTTTGATGCGGATGGTGTCGGGACCAGTAACCGGAATTACGCAGCCACTGGCATCACTCAAAATCAACTTCGGTACAAAATCGCCGAAAGAATTATACACGTGTTGCGAAGCCGTGTCCTGACTGCTGATGATGTTGCCGTCGCCAAAGTCCCACACGTAGTGCATGTCCTTTGGCGCAAGGGAGTGCAAGTCCACTGTAAGCGGCTTGCAGCCGGCAAGCGGCAGGTACCATATACGGGCGCCGGTCACGTCAATCACGGTGATGTTTTTCGTGGCCGTGTCGGTACAGCCGCCAATGCTGCTTACAATCAGTTTTGTTTTGTAGGTGCCCGGTTGGTTGTAATACTGCGTGGGGTTGGCAAAGGTGCTGGTGCCGCCACCCAGGTCCCAAACATAGGTTGTATAAAAAGTGGACGTATTGGTGAAGTGTACGAGAAAAGGCGTACACGAAGATGCCGAATCGCTGACAGTATAACTCGCCACCGGCCGTTTGATGGTAATGTAGTTAGATCTTGTGAGAGAATCGGTGCAGCCGAAGGCATCTTTTATTTTCAACTTTATGCTGTACACACCCGTGGTGTTGTAAAAAGCGGTTGGGTTCTTCTGCGTGGACGTATCACCGTTGCCGAATTGCCAGGCACTTGCAAACGTTGATAGCGCAACGGAGTTGTTGGTAAAGTGAATGGCCGCGCCGGGGCAACTTAAGGTATCGGCCGAAACAAAATCGGCTTTGATGTTGGAAACGTTTACAAACGAAGGCCGTACTAAACTATCAGTGCAGCCGCCGGCATCCGTTACTTTCAACACAACGGTAAAAGAACCCGAAGCGGAATAGGTATGCTGAACGGTGCGGCTGACCGTATCGTTGATGATGGTACCGTCGCCAAGATTCCATTGCCAGCGAAGAATGTTACTCACGCCATCGCTTTTTGAACTGTCGGTAAACGTAGCCGTCAGTCCCTTGCAGCCGTTGTTGCCCGTGGCCGTAAACCCCGCCGTGGGCCCGGTTATCCGAATGTATTGCGGCTTCACTACCGAATCTATGCAACCCGTTACATCCGTTATCGTCAGGCTCACGTTGTAAACGCCGGCTTTCGGATAAATCGTTGTGGTGTTGATGCCCAAACCTCTCCCGCCGCCGTGCCCGAAGTTCCAATCGTACCTCGCTATGTTGGCGCTGTTGGTGGTATCGGCTATAAAACTAATAGGTGTGCCTTTGCAGGCCTTTGTGGGCAGGGCATGAAAGTCTGGCGTGCCGTTTACAATCCTCATCAATTCCGTTCGGCTGTGTGTGCAGGTATCGTTCGATACAGTAAGCTTTACCAAATAATTGCCGTAACCGCCGTAATCATGTACCGGGCTTTTCTGGGTGGACGTGGTGCCGTCGCCAAAATCCCACTGCCATGATGTGGCGCCGATGGATTTATCGGTAAAAACAAAGTGAAGTTTGCTGGCGCAGCTCGTGGTGTAAATAAACTTGGCGATGGGCGGTTTTATACGAATGAAGGAATCAATGCGCAGGGAATCGCGGCAGCCGTTGTTCTTCACGTAAAGCACCACGTTGAAGTACCCGGTATCGCTGTATTGATAAACCGGGTTCTGCCCTGATGAAACGCCGCCATCGCCAAAAACCCAAACGTATTCATTTCCGCCGCTGCTCAAGTTGGCAAAGGTCACCGGTTGAAAGGCGCATTGCACCCTTGGCGTTGCATCAAAATTTACGTTGGGCTTTGTGCCCACGGTTATGGCCGCAGGTAGGGACTTTGTTGCGGTACAGCCGCTGGGCGTGGTGATGGCGAGGCTGACAGTATAGGTGCCCGGTATTGCGTACGTATGTGAAGGCGTTGCCGCGTTCGATGTTGTGCCGTCGCCAAAGTCCCAGGAGTAAGATGCTACGGCATCAGGCGAGGAAACGGTAGCGCTGAAAACGTGGGTATAAGGAACACAGTTTTCTCTTGGCAGGTCATTAAACGTAATTACCGGTTTGCTTATATTGATAGTGGCGGTTGCCACATCCGTACAGCCAACGGAATTAGTTGTTTTAAGGCTCACGAGGTAAGTACCGTAGGCCGTGTAGGTCTGTGTTGGATTTTGGTCGGTAGAGGTTAACCCAAGGCCAAACGTCCACTCGTAGGCAACGGCATTCAGGGAAGAACTGGTAAAGGATACGGTTGCGGGCAATTGGCAAAAAGCAGTTTTGTCGGCCGTAAAAATGGAAGTCGGTTTGGGCCTCACTTTAATGGTTCTGCTGGCCGAATCGGAACAGGCGCTGTATGATTGCAAAAGGTGAATGGTGTACGTGCCGGGAGCCTGCCAAACTTTTACCCCGTTGGTGCCTGTAGATGTTGTGCCATCACCAAAGGCCCAAAGCGTATTCACCGCAGGCGAAGAAGACGTGTTGGTAATGGTGGCAAGTTCGCCCACGCACACGCTGTCCGGCGCTGTAAAGGATGTAGTGATGTTGCCCAACGTAAACAGGTTTATCTTTTTTACCGTATCGGTGCAACCGCTGCTACTGGTGCTGATTAAGTACACTGAATAGCTACCCGGAGCCGTGTATGTGTGTGAAGGCGCTGGTTGGGCCGATGTACTGCCATCGCCAAAGACCCATTGATAACTTAAGGCGCCAGGGCCGGTAGTAAGATTGTTGAAGGCGATGGTTACCGGCGTGTGGCAAACGGCCGGTTGATTAAAACTGAATTCAGGTTTGATGCCGCCGTTCAGCTTAATGTATTGCGGCTTGGTATAAGTGGAAAAGCAGCCTTTGTCGTTGGTAACTTTAAGCGACACGGTATAATTGCCGCTATTGAGATAAGTGTTTGCCGGAGCCTGCTGCACCGATTGTGCCCCGTCGCCAAAATCCCAAATCCAGGAGTTGTTAACAGTGCCCACGCTGGCAACGGATAAGTCGGTAAAGCGCACGGGAAACGGATAGCATCCAATGGAGTCGCTGCCTTTAAATAGGACCGCTGGCTTGTCATAAATGGTTACAAAATCCTGACTAGTTTTTGTGTTGCTGCCGGATGCGTTTGTCACCGTTAATTTCACGGTGTATTTGCCCGGAATAAAATAAGTGGTGGAAGGGTTTTTTAAGGTAGAAGTCGCGCCGTTGCCAAAGTCCCAAAACCAGGCCGTTGGATTGCTCGTGGAGGCATCAGTAAAATTCACCACCAACGGCGAGCAGCCCGATGCCTGCGCGGATGTAAAGTTTGCAACGGGTGCTTGCGCAAACACCATCAGCGATAGGCCTATGAAGAATAGCGTAAAAATGGTGGGCTTGCGTGTCAATACTCTCTTTTTTAACGCCCGGTGGCAGGCGTTTGGGTTGGTGGATTTTCAGCGCACCGCAATTCGCAAAAATTGTTCCGGTAAAGAGAGTACGGATTAGAAAGTTTCGAGGACAATTTACACAGCTTCTTTGTCATTTATCCAGCCGAAGCGTCCGGGCCTCACCGTTCACCGTTTGCGAGGCTTCTACAAACGTCCAACTGTTGTTGGTGATGGCCCAGGTTCCGTTGAGCAGTTGCAGGGTTGCCGCAGCGCCGTTGCCAAAAGAAGAAGCAATGGTTTTAGCCGCTGCATCAGCCGACCAGGCTCCCTTACTTTCCACGGTGCCCGTATTTATCGCTTCCACTGAATTGTCCGCTCTGAATTGAAACAGATAAGGGGAAAAACTCGCGGTTACATCAGCCGTATCGCGTTTAAACTTCGTTACGTGCCATTGGCCATCCGTCATGGCTTTTATCACTATGTTTTCCTGCACCGACTCAATGGTTTTTTTGCAACCCCCCAGCAAAAGTAAAACCGCAAAAAGAAGACTGTTTTTCATGTGTTGTTATTGGCGTGTTCCACCAAAATATCTATTTCTGCCCGCACGGGCAAATCAATTTTGCCCGTGCGGGCAATCGTTTATTGCAATAGCGTAACGCTGCCGTCGAAGCGAATAACCTCACTGTTTTCGCAAAACACTTCTACCTGATAAACGTAAACATCGGCTGAAAGTTTCTTACCCCGGAACGTTCCGTCCCAACCAACCGTTGGATCGTTGGCGGCAAAGTTTTGTTTTTCAAAAACGGCTTCGCCCCAACGGTTAAAAATGCGAAGGCTCTTTACCCGGTCAAGGCCTTTGCCACGAACGTAAAACACGTCGTTGCTGCCATCGCCGTTGGGCGAAAAGGTATTCGGTACAAACACCAGTGATCCTTGGCAAAGCACAATCACCTGCACTTTGCCCGTGGCTTTACAACCATTTTCGTCCGTTACCAAAACCTTGTAAAGGGTGTTGAATTTAGGCGAGGCAAAAGGCTGCGGGCAATCGGCACAACTTAGAGTGGCGGCCGGCGCCCAGGCATAAGAAACAATGTTGTTTGTGTAAACGGCGGGCAGCAAAACCGGTGTGCCCAAAAGCGTTGTTTGCGGCGAGGGAAGGGTAACTGTGGGCAACGGATTAACCAGCAAGTTCTGCGTGGCCGTATCGGCGCAGCCGCTGCTGTTGACGGCGATGGCTTGCACGGCAAAAGGTCCCGCCGTTTTAAATTGCTGCAGCGCCGGCACTTGCTGGGCCGAAGAAACGCCGTTCGGAAATGTCCAGGCCCATCGAACCGCGGAGGTATCCAGCCGGTCGAAGATTCCTGTGTACTGTACAAAATCGTTTTGACAAATAACGGAACTCCCGTCAATGTGTACGAGTGGACTTTCCACCACTTTTATCAAACTGTCTATCCTTGCTGTGTCCTTACAGCCTTGTTGGGTTTGCATGGCTACGGAAACGGTGTAAAAGCTTGGCGTTACATAGTTGTGTGCGGGCGAAGATGCGTTTGATGTGCCGCCGTCGCCAAAGCTCCAGTTGTAGCTTGTGATGGGGTCATTGAAGGTAGCGGAGTCGGAAAAAGTCACCGTGCCGCTGTCGCAAAAAAGCCTTTTGTTCCAACCGAATTTTGCAATCACGCCAACAATCTTAACGGTATCAATTCCAATCAGGGGTATCAGGCAGTTGCCTGAATCGGAAAGAAGCAATTTAGGAACATAGTTTCCAAAGACGTTGTAGGTATGAACCGTGTTTAATGCCGTTGTGGTTAGTGTGGTGCCATCACCGAAGTCCCATATAAAGTCAAGGTTGGCCGGACTATTTATGAGGCCTGTTAATTGAAGCGGCTTGCATCCGCCGAACGGCGAATACGAAAACGTGGTGGCCGACGCATCAAAAACACGGATGGATTTTACGGCCGTATCGGTACAGCCGCCACGGCCGGTAACTACGAGTTGAATGTTATAGGTTCCGGGTGTGTTATAAACCTGTACCGGATTGGTAACGCTGCTGGCCCCGTTGCCCAAACTCCAAAGCGATGACGTATAGAACTGCGATGCATTGGTAAATTTTACTTCAAACGGTGTGCAGCCGCCAAGAGAGTCCGAGACGGTAAAGGCCGCAACGGTTTTTTGAATGCGAACTGCGGGATTGAAAGTAATCGAATCAGCACAGCCGTAACTGTCGGTAATCTTTAATTTGACAAAATAAGTGCCGGCAGCCGAATACACATGTGACGGATTTTGTTGGGTGGACGTGTTGCCATCGCCAAAATCCCAGGCGCTGGTTACGTTTGGCGCGAAGGAAACAGAAGTGTTGTTGAAATTTAGGATGCTTCCCAAACAACTTGATGTATCACTAATGGAGAACGATGCTTTTGGCGCCGAGGCACCGATCAGCCCTCCGTAAGCCAAGCTGTCTTTACATCCCTTTGCATCCGTTACAATGAGTTGCGGCGTGTAGTATCCTACCGCATTGTAAACGTGCTGCGGAGGAGCCGATGTATTTAGCAGTTGCGATGTGCCGTCTCCAAAAACCCACTTCCAGGAGGTGATTGGGTTTTGACCATCATCCGAAGATAGATTGGTAAACGTAGCGGTGAAGCGTGTACAGCCAACGCTCACAGGAACGATAAAAAGAGCCGTCGGCCCGTTTATGCGAACGTAATTTGTTTGCGCAACCGTATCCTTACAGCCATAAACATCTACGGTAATCAAGGTAACTGAATAGTCGCCGCTTGCCGTGTAGGTAGCCTGTGGGTTTTGCGCCGCGGAAGTACTGCCGTTTGAAAAGTCCCAACTATAAGAAACTATGTTCGCTAAGTTGCTGCTTTGCGGCGTAAAGTTGACGGTAGCGGTTTTACAGGCAATGCGCTTGTCGGCAGTGAACATTGGCGCTTCGTCAAAAATTTTCAAGGTCATCACCTTCGTATGCGAACACGTGTCGTTCATCACTTTCAGCGTTACGAGATAGGTGCCGAAAGCCGGATAAACGTGCGAAGGATTTTGCACTGTTGACGTGCTGCCGTCGCCAAAGTCCCATTGCCAGGACGTAGGGCCGATGGAACTGTCTTTAAAGAAAAAAAGTTTCCTGTTTTGGCAATCGTTGGTGTATCCGAAATTGGAGATGGGCGGCTTGGTTTTTACAAAGGCGGGTTTTGTAACCGTTACCCCGCAGCCGTTGTTGGTGGCGCTAAAGCTGACTGTATAGCTTCCGGTATCTGTGTACGTATGCACCGGGTTTTGCACTGTTGACGTGCCGCCATCGCCGAAATTCCATTGCCAGGTATCGCCTTCGCTGACGATGCCATTAAATTGAATGGCTCCAAATGTGCAGGCCGGGTTTGGCAAGGCGGTGAAGTTTACTACAGGCACCCGTCCGGTGCTAATGGCGTTGTTCAGCACCAATTGTTCCGTGCAACCCGTGCTTGTGGTTGCGGTTAGCGATACGTTGTACGTTCCCTGCAAAGTATAAGTATAGGTTGGCGAGGCGGCCGTGGACGTAGCGCCGTCGCCAAAATCCCACAGGTAAGAAGTCACGTTATCAGGCGTGTTCACGATTGAGGTAAAAGTGGTGGTATAAGGCACACAGCCGGCTTGCGGCAAAGAAGGAAAACTGATGACGGGCTTTTGAATACGCACCTCGGAGTTTCTTGTTAGGGTATCGGCACAACCCGAAGCATTGGTGACAATGAGCCGCACGGTAAAATTGCCGTAAGCCGTATAAGTGTGCGAAGGGTTTTGCACCGTGGATGTGCCGCCGTCGCCAAAGTCCCATTGCCAACTAACTGCATTGCTGCTTTGGCTGCTAAAGTTCGTCGTCAGCGGCGGCTTGCATTGCACCGCATTGGCGGTGGTAAAAGCCGCCACTGGCTTCGCCAGAACTTTAATGGCTTTGGAAAAAGAGTCGCTGCAATAAGAGTAGGTATTTGTTGCCCGCACTGTATAAGTGCCGGGGGCTGTGTAAGTCTTCAACGGACTGGTAGCCGACGATGTTGTTGCATCGCCAAAAGCCCAGGCGCTGCTTTGCGGAGCGGGGGAAGAGGTGTTGGTGAAAGCTGCGGGACTTAATACGCAAACGCTATCGGGAGCGGTAAATACCGTGCTTATGTTTTGGATGTTGACGAACGAGTTCTTGCGCAGGGTATCCGTACAACCGCTGCTGCTGGTAACGGCCACCGACACAGAATAATTTCCGGGAGCGGAATACGTATGCGAAGGATTTTGCACTGTTGACGTTCCGCCGTCGCCAAAGGTCCAATAATAAGTAAGGGCACCCGGCCCGGTGGAGGTATTGGTAAAACTAATGGGGAAAGGCGCCTTGCACCGGTTGGCACCCGTACTGGAAAAATCCAATTGCAGGCTGCCGCTTATTTGCACATAAGCCGTTTTTGAAAGCGTGGTAAAGCAGCCCTTGTCGCTGGTTACTTTCAGGCTCACCGTGTAGTTGCCCGGTATTGTATAAGTCGTCTGCGGATTTTGTGCAGGCGAATTGGTGCCATTGCCAAAATCCCAAAGCCACGAAGCATTCGTTGTTCCCGGCGCGGGTGCGGACAGGTCGGTGAACTGCACACCAAACGGGGCGCAACCGGCGCTATCGCCTGCGGCAAAAGCCACTGAAGGCTTTGCGTAAACCGTGATGAAGCCGGCGCGGGTGAGAGTATTGCCACCACTGCTATTGCTGACGGTAAGCGTTACCGTATAAGTGCCGGGTGTAAAATAAGTGGTAGAAGGGTTTTGTTGGGTAGAAGTGTTGCCGTTGCCAAAAGTCCATTGCCAGGCCGTAGCGCCACCGGTAGATGCATCTTGAAAAGAGATGATGACCGGCGCACAGCCGGCGGTTTGCGCAGCGGTGAAAGCAGCGGTTGGTGTTTGCGCAAAAGAAGCAGTGCAAATAAAAATAGCAAACAGTAAGGTGGCGATGTTTCTCAAACGGTCCGGTTTATAGGGGTTGACCTCATCCAAAAAGAAAGGTTAAGCAATCGCCGAAAGAATTGTTCCGTTTTTGAAATCGAAAGCTGTTTCGGCGAGGGCCAAAACTAAAAGAGATTTTTTACAATTGGTAGTTCCCGTAAATGCCCGCATATTTTTCATTGGCATAAGCCAGAAAGTGCAAACCGTTTAATCCTTCGCCGGTCACTTCGCGGCACAATTCTTCACTGGTGTAATAACGGCCTTTGGCGTGAATTGTTGCCCGCAGCCATTGCAGCAGCGGTTGCGTATTGCCTTTTGCGAAGTCTTTTTCCAGGCCGGGTATTGCCTCTTTTGCAGTGGTAAAAAACTGCGCGGCATAAAAGCTGCCCAGGCTATAGGTAGGAAAATAACCAAAGCTCCCGTGGCTCCAATGCACGTCCTGAAGGCAGCCCTGCTTGTCATCGGGCACCGTTACGCCCAAATAAGTTTTATAGCTCTCGTTCCAGAATGCAGGAATATCGGCTGTTGCCAATGACCCGTCTATCAATCTTTTTTCCAGCTCGTACCGAATGAATACATGAAAGTGATAAGAGATTTCATCGGCCTCTGTGCGTATCAGGGAAGGCTGCACTTTGTTGATGCCTTTGTAAAACATTTCCGTTGAAACGTTTTCAAACTGTGCCGGGAACCGCTGTTGCAATTGCGGATAATAGTGATTCCAAAAGGCTTTGCTACGGCCCACGTTATTTTCCCAAAGCCGCGATTGCGACTCGTGAATGCTGTACGAGCAGGCTTCGCCCAAAGGCAGGCCATATTCGTCCGCAGGCAAGCCTTGTTCATAAAGCGCATGACCCACTTCGTGAATGCAGCTCCAGGTCATGCTGCCAAAATCGTTTTCGGCGATGCGGGTGGTGATGCGTACGTCTTCGGGAGAAAAGGAAGTGCTAAAAGGATGTTCGCTCTTGTCTTGCCGGCCATGGATTAAATCAAACTGCAACTCTTTCAATAAGTACATCCCCCAGTCCCACTGTTGTTGGGCCTGAAAGTTTTGATGGAGAAAAGAATCATCAACTGGCGGCGATGCAACAATCTTTTCGAATAGTTCTTTTAATGGCGGCAAAAGCGTAACAAAGGTTTTATCTATCAACGAAACCGTTGCGCCTTTTTCGTATTCGTTCAATAATGCATTGTAAGGATGATGCGCATAGCCAAGAATCGCCGCTTCTTCTTTCTTTAATTGAACAAGCTTTGCCAAATCAGTTTGGTAAACGGAAAAATTATTTTGTTTCCGGGCATCAATCCAGGCGTGAAAAGTTTTGTTGATTTGTTCCGATAAAGTCCTTACGAAACTCGACGGATATTTTTTATTCTTCTCGTAATCTTCCAGCGTTCGCTCGACGTTGCGTTTTTGTGCCGGTGATAACGCTTCCTCCGCGTTCAGTTCCTGCAACAAACCGCCCAAAGCCTCTTCACTAAAAAGCTGGTGCGACAGTTCGGCCAGTGTACTGATTTGCTGTCCCCGAAAACGGGCGCCGCCCGGTGGCAGGTACGTTTCCTGGTCCCATTGCAGCACGGCGCTGGCGGCCCTGACATCGGCAATGCGCCGCATTTTTTCTTTGTAAATTTCGTAGCGGTCCTGCGCTTTGTTCATGCGCTAAAGATGGGAAATAAGTTTATACGGCAATCCGTTTATCCGGTAATTGGGCAATCCGGTCTGAATCCTGTTGCCGGTAGTTGCATTTCCGTTTTGCCGGATTACCGGATAGTCGTCTAACCGGATGAAACTTTTATTTGGCAATCTCGTTCACCGTAATAAAGCGGAGGTTGCGGTCTGCGGCCCATTGCGCCACCTTTATCAGGCGATCACGACCGAGTTGGAGTTTAATCTCTTTGTTGTTTATCTGGTGGCCCACCAGTACCAGGCAATCGTGAAAGTTTTGGGCATCGTTCAGTAGTGAAACAATGTTTTCCTCTTTTATGCGGGAGTTGTTGTCAATGTCGGCGCCGTAGTACACCTTTCCCTCACCGGCTGCTTTTACAAGGCTCTTGTTGTAGTTCTGCTTGTTGCTCAAAGCCCTCACCGATTTAAACGTGCGGAGCAGACAAGTGTTTAGCTGACTCGTTTGGCTGCCAAAAGGGTAAGCAAAATTGGTAACGGTATAGCCGTCGTCCCGCATCAATTTCAAATCGTTACGGATTTCTTTTTCCTCGGTAGCGGCCAGCCCTTTCTTCGCCACTTCCTTTGCCATGTCGGGATGCGTGGCGGTATGAAAGGCAATCTCGTGGCCGCGTTTTTCAATCTCCTTCAACCACACCTTTTGCTGTTTGCCAAAGGTGTGGTAGTGGCTTACGTAAAACGTGGCTTTAATGTTTAGCGAGTCAAGAAGCGGCAATGCATTGTACCAGTTTTCAATGGAGGCATCGTCAAAAGTAAGCGCCACCTGCCCTTGTTCAAGATTCCCTTTCGGGATGCTTTCGCGGCGGCAAGCGGAGAAAACCAAGGCGGATAAAACAAAGCAAAAAAAGACGGTTCGGTTAAAAGGAAGACTCATTTTATTGGCTGCAATTTTTAAAATGCCTTCAGCGGACAAAGGCATCTTCGTCGGTTTAGAATCGTTTACTTTGGCCTCATGAAAATTGGAGATGTTCTTCAGGTCATCGAATCCTTTGCGGCGCCTGCGCTGCAGGAAGATTATGACAACGCCGGGCTTATCACAGGAAATAAGGATTGGACGTGCACCGGTATATTGTGTACGTTAGATGTAATGCCTGCCGTAGTAGAGGAGGCCCTGCAATATAATTGCAATCTTATCATAGCCCATCATCCAATCGTCTTTCGCGGTATAAAACGGGTTAACACCGACAATTATATCGGGGAAGTACTTGTGAAAGCCGTAAAATCCGATGTGGCTATTTACGCGGCACATACCAATTTAGACAATGTGGCCTTAGGCGTAAGCAATACCATCGCTCAAAAGATTGGCTTAAAAAATTGCCGGGTGTTGAAACCTAAAACGGGACTGCTTCGCCGCCTCATCACTTTTGCGCCGCTCGACAAAGCCGAGGCCGTGAGAAAGGCCGTATTTGCAGCCGGCGCGGGACACATCGGAAACTACTCCGAGTGCAGCTTTAACAGTGAGGGTATGGGTACGTTTAAAGCCGAAGCCGGCGCCGATCCTCACGTAGGCGAAGTGGGCAAGCAACATCAGGAAAAGGAAGTAAAAATTGAAGTTGTTTATCCGTTTTATTTAGAGCACAAAGTAGTAGATGCAATGCTGGAGGCACATCCCTATGAGGAAGTTGCCTACGACATCTTCGCAATGGAGAACACACACAATAGTGTCGGTGCGGGCCTCATTGGTCAGTTTGAAGAAGCCGTTACTGAAGAAACTTTTTTAAGAACGTTGAAGGAACAATTTAATCTGTCCGTTATCCGGCACACGGCCTTGCGAAACAAACCCGTAAAAAGAGTAGCGGTTTGCGGCGGAGCTGGAAGCTTTTTAATTAGGACGGCATGCGACCAAGGCGCAGATGTTTATGTTTCCTCCGACATCAAGTACCACGAATTTTTTGACGCTGAAGGCCACACCGTGATAGCCGACATCGGCCATTGGGAAAGCGAACAGTTCACAGTGGATTTGCTGCAAAGCTTACTGGCTCAAAAAATCCCTACATTTGCGGCCGTTCGTAAATCAGTGGTGAACACAAATCCGGTGAACTACTATACGTGAGACGTGAGGTTGAGGAAGATCCCGAGTATTGTACGTTGCGTTTATTTTGTTGAATAGAATTACCGAACGTACACGTCCCGATAGCTATCGGGAGCGACGCAACAGACGCCAAATGGATAGACGAACCCTTGGTTCACAAAACGCCGCAGATAAAACTTTTTGACCTTGAACTTTTAAACTTTTGAACTACTCTCATGGCTACCGTAAAAGACTATTCCGTTGAAGAAAAATTATCGTCCCTGGTGCGGCTCCAAAAGATTGAGTCCAAGATGGACGAGATCCGGATTTTAAAAGGCGAGCTGCCCATGGAAGTCGCCGATCTTGAAGACGAAATCCAGGGCCTTCATGCCCGGCAGTTGCGCATTGAGGAAGAGATAAACGGCATCACCGATTTTATAGAGCAAAAGAAGACCGCCATCAAGGATGCGCAGGACCTGGTGAATAAGTACGAAAAGCAAAGCGAGAACGTAAAAAACAACCGTGAGTTTGAAGCGCTGAATAAGGAGATGGAAATGCAGCAGCTTGAGGTGAAGTTGGCTGAAAAGCACATTAAAGACGCCAACGAGGAAATTGCTGAAAAAGCCGTATCGCTTGAAAAAGCAAAGAAAGCCATTGCTTCAAAAGACGGCGTGCTGCAAAGCAAAAAAGGGGAATTGGAAAAAATTATTTCCACCACTGAAAAAGAAGAAAAAGATTTGGGCGCAAAAGCCGCCGACGCCAAGGAACACGTGGACAGCCGCTTGCTGGCTTCTTACGAAAAAATCCGCGGCAACTACCGCAACGGACTGGCCGTGGTGCCGGTGGAACGTGATGCCTGCGGCGGTTGCTTTAACTACATTCCGCCCCAAAAGCAAAGCGAAATAAAGCAGCGCAAAAAAGTGATGGTGTGCGAAAACTGCGGCCGCATTTTGGTGGATACGGATTTGAGCGATGCGGTAGAAGCGTAATAGAACTGTTGCTGGTGACCAGTTTCCAGTTGCTTAGCCACAATCGGTAGGATTGATTATAAGCGGCTCAAACCGGGAACCGCTGCTGGCAACCGGTAACAAAAGAATTAGCAGAAGCTTTCCGCAAAACGGAAGGCTTTTTTGTTTGCTGAAGGGGGAATTGAACTAATTTTCCGGCCCATTATGTTGAGCCGATTGTCCATCCGCAACTACGCCATCATTGAGCGGTTAGAGGTAGAATTTTCGTCCCGGTTAAACGTCATCACCGGCGAAACGGGGGCCGGAAAATCCATCATCATCGGCGCCCTGGGCTTGATCCTCGGCCAACGGGCCGAAGGTGCGGTACTCCACGACAAAGAAAAAAAATGCATCGTAGAAGGCTGCTTTAAAGAAGAAGCAAGAGACGGCCAGGTGTTGGCATTTTTGCGGGAGAATGAATTGGACGTAGCCGACGAATTGGTGGTGCGCCGAGAGATTGCGCCGAGTGGAAAGTCAAGAGCCTTTATTAACGACACGCCGGTAAACCTTTCGCAACTGAATGCCTTGAGTTCTTTGCTTGTGGACCTGCACCAGCAGTTTGATACATTGGAGTTAGGCGAAAGTGATTTTCAACGGCAGGTGATAGATGCGTTGGCCAATAATTTTTCGACGATTCAGCAATACGCAAAAGCCTTTACAACATTACAATCGGCAAGACGCGAACTGCAAGGCTTGAGAGAACAAAAATTACAGTTCGAAAAAGAATTTGATTATCACCAGTTTCAATTTAATGAGTTGGAAGAAGCCGGTTTTCGGGAGAATGAACTGGAAGATTTGGACATTGAATTAAAGTTGCTTTCCAATGCCGAAGGCATTCGCAATGCGTTAAGCAAAGCTTATTTTGATTTGGCCGAAAGCGAAGAGCCGGTGGTGCGCCAATTAAAAGCTATGTTGAGCAGCCTTCAAGGTTTTGCCGCTTTGCATCCCGAACTGCCGTCCATTGCCGAACGCTTACAATCATCATACATCGAGCTACAGGATATTGCTGGTGAAATAGACCGCATTGGCGGCAGCATTGGCTCCGATGCGGAACGGTTGGAAACCACCAACGAACGCCTTTCCCTTGGCTATCGCTTGCTGAAAAAACACGGCGTTTCCACTACTAACGAATTGATCGAAATCCGCAACAACCTGGCTGAAAAAATACAGGCCGTACTGAACATGGACGATGCCATTGCATCTGCCGAAAAGAAATACAATGATGCTTTGCAACAAGCCGAAAATTTAGCGCAAAAAATTTCAACGGCACGCAAGGCGCAAACGGTCCCGCTGGAAATACAAGTAAACAAGATGTTGGCGCAAGTGGGCATGCCCAATGCCCGCATTAAAGTGGACATAAACAAAGCGCCATTGAATTCAACCGGTTTCGATGCCATTGAATTTCTGTTCGACGCCAACAAGAAAGAGCAATTTCAACCTTTGCGCAAAGTGGCCAGCGGCGGCGAGTTGAGCCGGTTGATGCTTTGCATTAAATCATTGGTGGCAACTTCCATGGATATGCCTACACTAATTTTTGATGAAATTGATACGGGTATTTCCGGCGAAGCCGCCAAGCAGGTCGGAGCCATTATGAAAGATTTAGCTGCGGCGCGACAAGTGCTTTGCATTACCCATCAGCCGCAGATTGCCGGCAAAGCCGATGCCCATTACTTGGTTTACAAAGCCGTGCAAAACGATTCGGTGACTACCGGCGTACGGCTGCTCAATACCGATGAACGCATTGTAAACATTGCCCGCATGATGAGCGGCGAAAGGCCCACGGCTGCGGCCTTGGAGAACGCAAGAGAAATGGTGATGAATTGATGATGGGATGAATAATGAGCAATGAATGATAAATAATTAGTGGATCGCTCAAAGTTATAAAGTCATTTCATCAAAGTAAAGACTCCATGCCCAACACGACACTCATTATTCATTACTCATTACCCTCACACCTTTATGTAAATCTTCTTCTTATCCAGCCAATAACAAACGGCCCACATAAAGGTGATGACGGTTAGCGCAAAAAGCAGCGAACCAATCCTTGGATCGCCGGGAAGTTGTTGATAAACTTTTTCGTACAAAATGCTCCAAGGATTGGTATAGTTTGGATTACCGGCCGCATCCAAGCCGTTAGGAATTTTTATAAGGCGCAGGGTTCGGGGCAGGAAGGCGCTCAAGGCAAACACAAACAAAGCATTCTTGCCAAAAACTTCAAAAAACCGCATCCACCAACTGCGCAGGCCCTTCACTTCAATAAAATAGACCATGGTGGCTAAGATGGC
The DNA here is from genome assembly GCA_965247695.1 of Flavisolibacter sp. GTDB lineage: Bacteria > Bacteroidota > Bacteroidia > Chitinophagales > Chitinophagaceae > Flavisolibacter. Next base: position 5,098,063 of record OZ252037.1, on the reverse strand, counting down.
AATGGCCATGCCGGTGGTAACAATAACGTATGAAGAGGTCCATATTCTTTTGTTCACCGGAAACGAAAGGTTCCAAACATAACCCGCCAGCAATAAACCCATGGCGGCTATAAACAATACCGTTACTGTTTGGTAGATTTCAAACCCCTTCACCGCGCTGTCTTCCATTTGCTGAATATGCTTGCCGCGTTTAGCAAGGTAGTCGCCCACCAGGTAACCGAAAATGATTTGTACAATGGCCGGCAAGGTGCTGGCAATGCCTTCGGGGTCGAAGGGATGAGTGATGCCGTTAAGTTTGTACGGCTCGCCTCCATACATGTGCGGCTGGGTGAGGATGCTTTCATCTATCCGGTTTCCAAAATAACCGGATACGCTATATGGATCGGCAGCGTCGCCCAACGTGTAACAAAGCATCCAATAAAGCAGCAATAAAATCAGCCCCAATAAAAAAGCACCGCGGACTTTTAAATAATAAACAATGATGGAAGCAAAAAAGTAACAAATGGCAATGCGTTGCAAAACACCGAGGATGCGTATGCCTACGACTTTGCCTTCGGCGTTTATCCACGTCCAGCCGTTGGCAACCAATTCTCCATTCTGCCACCTAACAAATGGCCACCAATTCAAAAACAAGCCGATGGCATAAATCAACAGGCTTCTTTTTATCACTTTACGCCAAAAGACGCCATCGCCCGCTTGCTGCAACCGCGGCATTACAAAAGCCATGGCATTGCCCACGGCAAACAAAAAAAACGGGAACACCAGATCGGTGGGTGTGAGGCCGTGCCAGGGAGCGTGTTCCAGCGGTTCATAAATGTGGCTCCAGCTTCCGGGGTTGTTTACCAGTATCATCAGGCAAACAGTGGCGCCTCTGAAAACATCAAGCGAATAATAGCGTTGGTTCAAAATAGCGGGATTTGGCTTAAATGTAATCAATCGGTTTTACCGGAGGTAGTTAGAGATGAAGGGCGGGTGAATTTCAGCCGTTTGCAATATAAAAATTAGTGGCTTTGCCATCTTTACGGTTCTTTAAAATAACCCAATTGTTCGCCGGCGTTTTTGGTGGTAGTTGGGTTGCAACAAAACCTATATTTGCACCGCCCGAAACAAGGGTATCCGTTATCTCGTTCATGAAATGCCTGTGACCGAGAGAGGCGAAGCCGTGCTTTTTGAAACGGTTCGTTTGGCAGTTTGATTAATTTCCTGCATCCGGCGCAAACTCCCCGCAATGAAGTTTTCTTTCTTTATGGCCTTTGGTTGTTTTTTGGCTTTTGCATCCTGTACCACTCAAAAAGGATCTGCTTACACCAACTATCTTCAGAACAGTACAGATACCTCTGCAAAACCTTTGCAACCGCGAGAGCCGGTTATTCAAAAGGCCGACTTGCTATCAATTAAAGTTTACAGCGCCAGCGCCATGCCTGGCGTAACCGATGCGCCGTACAACCTTCCCGAGCAAACTGTTATAGGCAGCAACAACGCTTCGCCTACCGCCGGTTTTTTGGTAGATGAAAACGGCGACGTCGAGTATCCGCGTATCGGCCGGTTGCATATAGAAGGGTTGACCAAGACCCAGGTCGCCGGCATCATTCGCAAGCGGTTCGAAAATGAATTGACAAGCCCTTCGGTTATTGTGCGGTTTTTAAATTACCGCATAACGGTGCTCGGTGAGGTCAGAACCCCAAGTACGTTTACCGTGCCCACAGAGCGCATTACCATTTTAGAGGCTTTGGGCCTCTCCGGCGACATAACGGATTATGGCAATAAAAAGAGCGTGCAGGTGGCGCGGGAAAAAGAAGGAGCGGTTGAGGTTGGATATATTGATCTCACCTCAAAAGATTTATTTCAGTCACCCTACTACCGCTTGCAGCAAAACGATGTGGTTCTCGTTCAGCAAGTAAAGCGGAAGTCGGAACAAGTGGAGCAGCAACTTACCGCCCAGCGAATCAGCATCATCAGTGGCATCATCAGCACGTTAGCTATTGTGTATAGCCTTATCAGGCGCTAACCTAAAAATACCTGAACTGTGACGGAGGAAGAAACAATTTTATCAAGCACAAGCAAGGCTGAACTTTCGGGCCTAAACTTGAAAGAACTATTCTTCAAATACGTTCGTTATCTGCCGTTGTATATTGTTTCGGTGGCCTTGGCTTTGTTTGCGTCCTTTGGCTACCTGCGGTATGCCACCGAGTATTATCGCTCTTCGGGCACCATTTTAATTAAAGACGATAAATCTTCGTCTGCCGGTGACAATAATAAGATTGACGTCCTGATGCAGCAGGACAGCCGCAAAAATATCCAAACCGAAATCGAGGTGCTGCAATCGCGGCCGGTGATGGCAAGAGTTGTGAAGTCGCTAAACCTAAATTTCGTTTATAGCGCTGTTGGAAAAATAAAGGAACTGGACGTTTACGGCATCGTTCCATTCAGGATGGAAGCGGTAAAATCGAACGACTCGGTGAGCGGATTCGAAACAGAAATTCATTTTGTAAACCAGCAAAACTTCCAGGTAAACAAAGGCACGGAGAAGGTTTCGTTCGGCCAGCTTTTTACCACCCCCAGAGGCCAGTTCCGGCTTGTAAAAATAAAAGCCCAAGACGTGAGCGAAGACTACAAAATAGTTTGGGCGCCAACAACTGCTCGTGCGGGTGCCTTACTTGGCGGGCTTACCGTGGTGCCCAAGCCAAGCACGCCTATCCTGACTATCACAATGGAGGCCACCAACCCGCAATTGGCAGCCGATGTTGTTAACCAACTGCTGAAAGAATACCAGTCTGTCACCATTGAAGACAAGAACATTATCACGCTGCAAAAACTGAACTTCATTGACTCTCGTCTTGATTCGGTTTCGCGGCAATACGACAGCATCAACAACTTGTTTGTTGCCTTCCGGCAAAAAGACAACATCATTAATCCCGGTGTTCAGGCGGAGAGTTATCTAAAGCGCATTGAGGTATCCAGCCAATCACTAAGCGAGCAAAAAGTGCAAGTGCAAAATGCAGTACAGATTGAAGATTATCTGCGCAATGCCGGCAACGGGTTAGCGGTTCCTTCATCACTAACCATTCAAGACGCCACCCTCAACGCCCTGGTGCTGGAATACAACAAGGCCCAACAAGAGAAAAGCGAACTCCTGAAAAATGCCCCGGAAGGCAATGTGGTGGTGCAGCAAAAGGCGAGCGAAGTGGAAAGCCTGCGGCGGAAAATTTTAGAGAACACGCAAAACATAAGAAAGTCTTTTGGGTCTGCCGTGGGCAGTTTACAATCCATCAACAGCGAAGCCCAATCGCAGGCTGGTGCTGTACCCACAAAAGAAAGAGACTGGTTTAATTTTCAGAGGGACTTGCAAACCAAAGGCGAGATTTACAAAACCTTACTTGGCCGCCGCGACGAAGCGGCGATTACGTTGGCATCGGCCATCTCCAACGCAAAAGTCTTACAGGATGCACAACCCGATGCGACGCCCATCAAACCGGACCGCCGCGGCACAAAGTTGATGGCAATTTTGATGGGCTTGTTAGTGCCCACTGTTGTTATTGTTTTGGTGGAGTTGCTAAACGACAAGGTTTCTTCCCGCTACGATATTGAGCGCCTCACGCAAGCCACAATCTTAGGCGAAGTCGGCCATAATTATTCAAAGGAAACATTGTTGGTAACTATTGCCAACCGGAAGGTGATAGCCGAGCAGTTTCGCATCCTCCGTTCCAATCTGCAATATTTTTTGACGCATGTGGATCGTCCGGTGCTCCTGGTCACTTCTTCTTTTAGCGGCGAAGGCAAGTCATTTATCAGCACCAACATGGGAGCCGTTATGGCGCTCGCTAATAAAAAAACGATTGTCCTGGAATTCGACATTCGCAAACCTAAAATACTGGCCCAGCTAAACATGGGCAAACGGCCGGGCCTGACAAACTACCTTTTGGGAAAAGTGAAAGCAGAAGACCTGCCCGTGCCAGTTGAAGGCCAAACAAATTTGTTTGTGCTGCCCTGCGGACCCGTGCCGCCCAATCCCGCTGAACTTTTGCTCGACCCAAAACTTGACGAGTTGTTTGCTTACTTGAAACAAACTTTTGAGGTGATTGTAATGGACACCGCGCCGGTAGGCATGGTAAGCGACGCTTTAACTCTTAGCAAATATGCCAACTGTACGCTTTACATCGTTCGGCAGGGGCATACATTTAAGAAGCAGATCGGATTGATTGACGAATATTACAGAGAGGCCAAACTGCCCAAGCTATCCGTAGTTTTAAATGATGCAAAGCTGCGAGGTGGTTATGGAACCTACGGATACGGCGGTTACGGGTATGGATATGGAGAAGGATATTTTGAAGAAGAAGACAAAAAACAAGGTCTGAACAAATGGTTCGGCTGGCTCGGATTTAAAAACGGTATGGAAGCAAAAAGCAAAAAAGAAAAAGCCTGATGCGGATATTAGTCACTGGCGGCGCTGGCTTTATCGGCGCCAATCTTGTAGAGCGGCTCTTGCAATTGCCGCAGGTAGAAAAAGTTCGGGTGCTGGATAACCTGGCAACGGGCTCGCTAAAAAACATCGAAGAATTTAGGGCGCATCCGAAGTTTGAATTTACAGAAGGCGACATCCGCAGTTACGAGACTTGTTTGAAGGCTTGCCAAGGTATCAATTTAATTTCTCATCAGGCAGCCTTAGGGTCTGTACCACGTTCCATAAAAGACCCGCTTACCTCAAACGAAGTAAACGTTACCGGCACGCTCAACATTTTTACAGCGGCAAAAGAAAGCGGTGTGACCCGCGTGGTTTATGCGGCATCATCATCTACTTATGGCGATCATCCCGGCCTGCCGAAAGTAGAGGATAAAATCGGGGCCCCACTTTCGCCCTATGCGGTTACCAAGTACGTGAACGAGTTATATGCAAAGGTGTATGGAAGCCTTTATGGCCTGGAAACTATCGGCCTGCGTTATTTCAACATCTTCGGACCCAAACAAAATCCGGCAGGGCCGTACGCTGCCGTCATTCCGTTGTTCATTCAATCGGTGCTGAACAACGAGCCGCCGTTAATAAACGGCGATGGTGAGCACAGCCGCGATTTTACCTATGTAGGCAACGCCGTACTGGCCAACGAATTGGCTTTGTTTACGCAAGATGCAACTGCCGTCAACCAGGTTTACAACATTGCCTGTGGCGAACAAACAAGCCTCAATCAGTTGTTTGAGCAGATTAAACAAATAATAGGTAGCGACTTAGCGCCAACCTATGGTCCCGAACGCACCGGCGATGTGCGCCACAGCCTTGCCGATATTTCAAAAGCGGCCGAACACTTGCAATATGAGCCAAAAGTTTCTATTTTCGGCGGCTTAAAACCCACCGTTGAGTGGTACCGGAAACAGCACCGTTTTGCTTAATCGTAAATCCAAACCTATCCAATGACGGATTCAAAAACCATCCTCATCACCGGCGGCGCCGGCTTTATCGGTTCACATGTGGTGCGCCGTTTCGTTACCAAATACCCGGCGTACAAGATTGTTAATCTCGATGCCCTAACCTATGCCGGCAATCTTGAAAATCTTAAAGACATTGAAGCCTTTCCTAACTATAGTTTTGAGCGGGTCAATCTCTTAGACGCCGCGGAACTCGAAAGGGTTTTTGAGCAACACAGTCCCGATGGTGTTATTCACCTTGCGGCTGAATCGCACGTTGACCGCTCCATTCTTTCGCCGCTCGATTTTGTGTACACCAATGTAGTGGGCACCGTCAACCTTCTCAACACAGCAAAGAAATTCTGGCTTGATAAGTTGACCGGCAACCGGCAACCAGCAACCGGCAACCGCTTTTATCACGTCTCCACCGACGAAGTTTACGGCGCCTTAGGCGATACCGGATTTTTTACCGAACAAACTCCTTACGACCCGCACTCTCCCTACTCTGCTTCCAAAGCTGCTTCCGATCACTTTGTAAGAGCTTATCACGATACGTATGGCCTGCCCGCGGTGGTGAGTAATTGCTCCAACAATTACGGCCCGTATCACTTCCCCGAAAAGCTCATTCCCCTTTTCATCAACAACATCATCACTAAAAAGCCGCTGCCGGTTTACGGCGATGGTTTATACACCCGCGACTGGCTTTTTGTGAAAGACCATGCCGCGGCTATTGACCTCGTTTTTCATGAAGGCAAGAATGGCGATACGTATAACATCGGCGGCTTTAATGAGTGGCGTAATATTGATTTAGTGAAAGCCCTTTGTACACTGATGGATGAAAAATTGGGTCGGGAAAAAGGGGAAAGCGAGAAGCTGATCGCATACGTAAAAGACCGTCCCGGCCATGACCGGCGCTATGCCATTGATGCGTCGAAGATCAACAAAGAATTGGGTTGGAAGCCGAGTGTAACATTTGAGGAAGGATTGAGCCAAACCATTGATTGGTATCTGCAAAATGAAGAGTGGCTGAAGCATGTAACCAGCGGTGATTATCAACATTATTACGAAGAACAATACGCGGAACGCTAAAAGGTCTTGCTTTTGTTTGCGCTTTGTTTTGTGAAATGAATACTCTACACAACCTTAATGATTTTTCGCCACACCTTTTTTGGGATGTGGACAAGACGAAACTTGATTGGAAAGAAAACCGTTCCTATATCGTTCATCGCGTTTTAGAATATGGTCTCATGACCGACTGGAAGCTGGTTTATAATTATTATGGTTTAAAACAAATTGCGGAGATCGCCGCAAAACTTCGGGAACTCGAACCCCGTGCCATGTCGTTCATCGCAGCGTTGTCGGGTTTACCAAAAGAAACGTTCCGGTGCTATACTACGAAACACTTGATGCCTCCACACTGGAACTTTTAAAGCAACTGCTTCAAAAGGAATTGTTTGCCGGAATGCGTCTGGTTGGCGGTACTGCCCTGGCCATTCAATACGGCCATCGCAAATCTATTGACCTAGACCTCTTCGGCGTTTATGAAACGGATGAATTTAGCCTGATGGAAACCTTACAATCTGTTGGCAAAACTGTTTCTTTAAAAAGATCGTCACGGATAAATATTTTTAGCGTCAATGGTGTGAAGGTTGATGTTGTCAGCTATCCATACCACTGGATAGCGGGAGCCGTGGAGGAAAATGGATTGCGCATGGCTCATCCTCAAGATATCGCTGCCATGAAACTCGCGGCCATAACAGGCAGAGGTTCTAAAAGAGATTTTTTCGACTTGTACTTTCTATTGCAACGCTATGATTTAGCTGGTTTACTCGGGTTCTACAATCAAAAGTTTACCGATGGTTCTGAATTTATGGTTTTAAAAAGCCTGGTTTATTTTGAAGATGCCGAAACCGACGCTGATCCGTTGATGTTGGTTCCGGTAACGTGGAAGCAGGTAAAAAAAGAAGTGACCGAGAAACATTCGGCTTATTTAAAAACGCTAACATAAAAGGAGCCGAGGCAACGTCCGGTCCAATCTCCATAAATTTCTTATGAAAGGCATTATCCTCGCCGGCGGTTCCGGCACGCGGCTTTACCCAATAACCAAGGCCATCTCCAAGCAACTGATGCCCATCTACGACAAGCCGATGATCTACTATCCGCTGTCGGTGTTAATGATGGCTGGCATCCACGAAATTTTAATCATTACTACCCCCGAAGATCATCCTTCGTTCAAGCGATTGCTGGGCGACGGAACCGGTGTGGGTTGCCGTTTTGAATACGCGGTGCAGGAAGTGCCCAACGGCCTTGCGCAAGCTTTTGTCATTGGTGAAGCTTTTATCGGCAGTGACAAAGTAGCCCTTGTATTGGGCGATAATATTTTTTACGGAACGGGCCTTGGCCGGCAACTGCAAGCGCTGAACGACATCGAAGGCGGCTACGTATTCGCCTATGAAGTATCAGATCCGGAACGGTACGGCGTGGTGGAATTTGACGCCGAACAGAAAGCTATTTCCATTGAAGAAAAACCCGCAAAACCCAAGTCAAATTTTGCGGTACCCGGCCTCTATTTCTACGACAACAGCGTGGTGGAAATTGCTAAAAACCTGAAGCCTTCTTCCCGCGGCGAGTATGAGATTACCGATGTGAACAAAGAATATCTGGAACGCGGCCAGCTACATGTAGCGGTCCTTGACCGAGGCACCGCCTGGCTGGATACCGGCACCTTTGAATCGTTGAGCGATGCTTCTGAATTTGTACGGGTGATTGAAAAGAGGCAAGGCACTAAAATCGGTTGCATCGAAGAAGTGGCCTACCGCATGAACTTCATCTCCGGGGAACAATTAAAGGAACATGCCGTTGCGTTGATGAAGAGCGGTTATGGAAAATATTTAGAAGAAGTAATGAAGAAAGGCCGATGACGGGCACTGATTATTTTGTTCATCCTTCTTCTTATGTGGACGAGGGTTGTGAGATAGGCACCGGCGTAAAAATCTGGCATTTCTCTCACCTGATGACGGGCTGTAAGATCGGCGACGGTTGCAACATCGGACAGAACGTGGTGGTGTCGCCCGGCGTTGTGTTGGGCAAGAATGTAAAGGTGCAGAACAACGTGTCCATTTACGAAGGCGTGGTTTGCGAGGACGATGTTTTCCTTGGCCCTTCGATGGTATTTACCAATGTTATCAATCCACGCAGTGCTGTTGTCCGCAAGCACGAGTATAAACAAACCCTCGTGCGTAAAGGCGCTTCCATTGGCGCCAATGCAACCATTGTCTGTGGGGCCGAAATTGGTGAATACGCTTTCATCGGAGCAGGAGCGGTGATTACAAAACCCGTTGCGGCGTATGCCCTTGTAGTAGGCAATCCGGCCAAGCAAATCGGGTGGATGAGCGAAAACGGCCAGCGGCTGCTGTTTAACGAAGAAGGCGAAGCGGTTTGTACAGAAAGTGGTGCGGTGTACAAATTGGAAAACAACACCGTAATCAAACTCTAACCCATGAGCGATTTTGCCCTCATCGGAGCGGCCGGCTTCATTGCGCCACGGCACTTTAAAGCTATTAAAGAAACGGGCAACAACCTTGTTGCCGCGCTGGACAAGTTTGATTCGGTGGGTATCATGGACAGCTATTTTCCAAAAGCCAGTTTCTTTACCGAGTTTGAACGCTTCGACCGGCATCTGGAAAAGGCACACCGCGCCGGCAATCCCATTGAATACCTTTCTATTTGCTCGCCCAATTATTTGCACGATTCGCACATTCGCTTTGGCCTTCGCCACGGTGCCACGGTTATTTGCGAAAAGCCGCTGGTGCTGAATCCCTGGAACATTGATGCGTTAGAAGGGCTGCAAAAAGAAACCGGCAAAAAAGTTTATCAAATATTGCAGTTGCGGTTTCACCCGCATTTGCTGGCGTTAAAAGAAAAAGTGGCTGCGGCAGGTCCGGATAAAGTTTTTGAGTTGGACCTGGCTTACATCACCTCCCGTGGCAATTGGTATTACACAAGTTGGAAAGGCGATGTAACCAAATCCGGTGGTGTGGCCACTAACATCGGCATTCATTTTTTTGATATGCTGATTTGGATTTTTGGTGCTGTAAAAGAAACCGTCGTACACGTGCATACGCATGACCGTGCCGCCGGCTTTATACAGTTTGAACGGGCAAGGGTGCGGTGGTTTTTAAGCATCAACGAGGCCACATTGCCTGAAGCCATTCGGCAAGCCGGTAAGCGAACGTACCGTTCCATTACGTTAGAAGGAGAGGAGATCGAGTTCAGCGAAGGCTTTGCGGATTTGCATACAAAAAGCTATCTAGAAATTTTGGACGGTCGGGGCTTTACGCTGGCAGAGGCCCTGCCTTCCATTGGATTGGCGCACAATATTCGCAAGCAGGCACCCGTTGGATTGAAGGGCGATTATCACCCCTTAGCCATTATTCCAGTAGAAAGACATCCGTTTTTGTTATAGCATCCTTTTTTTATTTCTGCGGATTAGTGTAATCAAAATTTACATTTCCGCATTTTTTTAATTTAGTGTCCGCAAAAAAAAATATTTCTGCTTCTTACGTTATTCAAATAATAAACACGGCGCTCGGCTTTGTAGCCTCCGTGTTTGTTACCCGTCTTTTGGGACCAGATGGGCGTGGTGATTACTCTCTTTTTATCAATGCAGTTTCCATTGCGAGCATCTGGCTGGGTTTTAGTTTACCGTCTTCTGTTCTGTATTACGTAGCCAGTAACAAATACAGGCCCGATAAACTTTTTAGTACCATGATGCTTGTAGCCGTAGCTGCGAGTGTTATGGTATTTCTTTTTGTACGCATTGCTTTGAACAGAGGCCTTGGTTGGATGGTTTTTCCGTCAAAATATAATGGCGTCAGTTGGCAATTGGTTTTCGTCGCTCAATTTTTTTTTACGCAGGTGAACAATTTGGTTACTGCATTTTTAAACGGTAAAAAGATTTTTCTTCTGCCTTTTAAGATAGGAGTTGCTGCAACGGTGCTAACGGTGTTGTTATGGATATTCATTTACAACCACATCATTGCCCTTCCTTTGAGGCCATTCGGAACTGTTATTCTAATTAGCACTGGCGTGTTGCTTCTTCAAGCACTAGCTAACTTAACTGTACTTTTTAGAAATAACCTGTCCTTCGCTGGCGGTTTTCTCAACCCACGTGAGTTGAGAGACGTATTTAAATTTGCTTTTTTTATTTACTTGTGCAATTCCATACAATTTTTGAGCTATCGAATGGACCTTTGGTTTGTTGATTTTTACCACGGAAAAGCAGACACCGGTATATACTCCCTAGCTGTGGGTCTGGCGCAGTTAGTATGGATACTTCCCAATTCAATTGCTTCGGTTTTATACGCTTATATGTCCGGCACTTCAGATGAAGAGGCCCTGTATTTTTTAAACCGGTATATGCGTATCTCGTTTTACGCAAGCTTATTCATCTCATTGGGCGCTTTCGTTTTCTTTTCGTTCGCGGTGCCGCTCATTTACGGCAAAGCGTTTACGCCCAGCACCAGTATGATTGGCATTTTGTTAGTGGGCATAGTGCCGTTTAGCATTCCTATTCTATGTGGAAGTTTTTTTGCCGGTGTTCAAAAAGTAAAATACAACCTCTTTGCCAGCTCCATCGGGTTTGCGGTTTGTTTGCTGCTTGACGTAACGCTGATTCCAAAATTTGGTGCGCTTGGCGCTTGTTATGCCACCGTACTTTCTTATTTGGCCAGCACGCTTTATTGTCTTTACGTAGTTCGTTTTGCTTTCAACGGGCGGTTGAATTTGTCGCCGGTGCGGCTCTTGCGTGAGGACATGAAACCTATTGTGTTGCTGATTAAAGCCAAGCTCAATCTTCAATCAGTCGTTTCTAAACCATCTTGATGATTACTTTATTTGGGATGACGTTGCGGTGTTTTAAAGTGTTAGAGGCCTTGGTTGAAACCTTCGGTTCGTCGTTTATTGATTTGGTTGTTTGCAGCCGCGATAAAAATATTGAAGACGATTGTTATGATGAAATCAAGGAATTGTGTGCCCAAAACAACATCCGGTTTGCCGACCGCAGTTCTTCGTTTACTACTGGATCATCCTATGTTTTTGCCATCGGCTGGCGTTGGCTTATTGCCTTAGAAGCGGAAAAAAAGTTAATCGTTTTCCATGATTCTTTACTACCAAAATACCGCGGCTTTGCGCCACTTGTAAACTCCTTGATCAACAAGGAAGAAAAGATTGGCGTAACCGCTTTATTTGCCAGCAAAGAATACGATAAGGGTGATATAATTTATCAGGCGAGCTGCTTTATCAATTATCCCATCACGATAAATGAAGCAATAGCAACAAACAACGGTAATTATACAGAAGTCTGCATGAAGGTGGCTGAACTTATAAAAGAGGAAAATGACCTGCCTTGTATAACACAAGATGAAACCGAAGCAACCTATAGTCTTTGGCGCGACGAGGAAGACTACCGTATAAACTGGAACGCCGATGCAGAATACATAAATCGGTTTATTAATGCCACAGGTTATCCGTATAAAGGAGCAAGCACCATGCTTGACGATAAAACAGTTCGGATAAAAAAAACTGCACTTGTTTCCGATGCTGTCATCATGAACCGCGATCCTGGAAAAATTATTTTTATGGAAAACGGGCTTCCGGTAGTGGTATGCAAAAATGGATTGCTAAAAATTCTTGCCGCCGAATACGAAGACAAACAACCTTTATTGCCGTTAAAAAAATTCAGAAGTAGGTTTAAATGATGAAGATACCTTTCAACAAGCCTTTCTTAACCGGAAAGGAAACCGAATACATTACAGAAGCAGTAAGGTCAGGAAAGATTTCGGGCGACGGAATGTTTACCCAAAAATGCCAGCGCTTTTTTGAAACTACCTATGGATTTGGAAAATGCTTGCTCACCACCTCTTGCACCGATGCCTTGGAAATGTGCGCCCTTCTTTTGAACATCAAAGAAGGCGACGAAGTTATCGTGCCCTCCTTCACTTTTGTTTCCACAGCCAATGCCTTTGTTTTACGCGGGGCGCATATCGTGTTCGTTGATTCTGGTTCGGCAAATCCGAATGTAGATCCAGAGAAAATTATGGAGGCCATAACGGAGAAAACAAAAGCCATTGTAGTAGTGCATTATGCTGGCATCGCTTGCGATATGGACGCCATCATGGCTTTGGCAAAAGAATACAACTTATACGTTGTAGAAGATGCGGCACAGGGCATAGACAGTTATTACAACGGCAAAAGTCTTGGCAGCTTTGGACACTTGAGCGCTTTTTCTTTTCACGAAACAAAAAACGTAATCTCTGGCGAAGGCGGTATGCTCGCAATCAATGATCCTGTGTTTGCTGAAAGGGCCGAAATCATTCGTGAAAAAGGAACCAACCGGGCAAAATTTTTTAGAGGTGAAGTGGACAAATATGGGTGGGTTGACATTGGCTCTTCTTTTTTGCCTTCCGAAATTATTGCCGCCTTTTTATATGCCCAATTGGAGAACGTGGCCGTTATTCAACAGAAAAGAAAATTGCTTTGGCAGGAATATCATCGTTTGCTTAAACCGTTAGCGGATGAAGGGCGCATTGTACTTCCGTACCTGCCGCCGTTTGCCACCAACAATGCGCACATGTTTTACATTATTTGCAAAGACCTTCAGGAGCGAAGTGAGTTGATCAAACGCTTAAAGGCCAATAGCATCCTTTCGGTCTTCCATTACCTTTCTTTGCACAAAAGTGAATTTTATAAAGACCGTGCGCCGGGTTTGAATCTTCCGCGTTCCGATTTTTATACCGATACGCTTCTTCGGCTGCCTATGTATTTTGACTTGTTGCCGGAAGAAGTGGAACAGATTTGCGGACACATTACTTCTTTTTACGCGGAGCAATGAACCTACATATTTTTTTTGATTCTGTAGGCTTCTATGCCCGGCAGGTGGTTATGCGAGTTGAACGGTTGGAGGCTCAAGGAAACACGTATATTAATTTCGTTGACCAATCAAAAAATCCGCATCCACAAATCATTTGTTTGCCGTTCTCCAAAAAAGCTGTAGCCCAACGGATTATCGGCATGCCGCCCGTACAACGAGTGTATTTCCATTTCTATTCAGTGTACAGTCCTTTTGTACTAGGGTTGCTTAAAAAAAGGAATCCATCAGTAAAAAGCGTATGGGGGTTTTGGAGTGCCGAGTTTTATAATCTACCGAAGTTTTTACCCGGTTTGTATGAACCCTTCTCCCAAAAATATTTGCCTTCTGCTTCCTTGACGAAGCGACTGCGAAAAACGGGAAGCTTGGTTAAAAGCAAAGTTCTGGGCCGGCCTGTTTTTCAGCACCGTGCCTTTATTAAATCCATTCAGCAGATAGATTATTTTGCCTGTTTATTGGATGGCGACTACAAAAACGTAATTGACTATACCCGTGCGTCAAAAATGAAACACATCCGGTTTGCTTACCTGTCTTACGAAGAGGTGATTGACCCCAAGCTTTTAGACGCAAGAACGCGAGGGCTGAAAATTCTAATCAATCATTCGGCCGATCCTTCACTTAATCATTTTGAGGTGCTTTCCGCTTTGAAAACTATGCAGGTAAACAATTCGCTTTACATGCCTATGGCCTATGGGGAAAAGCAGTACGGTGACGAGATCATTACAATTGCCAGAACTTGGTTTGGTGAGCAGATGGAGATTCAAACAGATTTTTTAGGAAAAGAGGCTTACACAGAACAGTTAAAAGAGATCGGTTTTGCCATCTTCAACATCAAAATACAACAAGGCATCGGCACCATTCTCGTTCTGCTTTGGTTGGGCGTCAAAGTTTTTCTGAAAAGACAAAACCCGGTTTATAATGATTTTGCGAAATGGGGAATGAACATTTACTCCATAGAAGAAGATTTGCCGCTGGAAGGTTTTGACAAGCTGTTGAACAACGAAAAGGTGGAAGCCAACAGAAAACTTCTAAAAGAAAAACTTTCCAATGCGGCCTTGGATAATTATTTTAAAGCCATACTTAACGTACCTGTTTAAAAAGATCTTTTCATGTGTGGTATAGCAGGATATAGTGATAAAAAGGGCATCAAGTCGGTACCAGTTTTAAAAGCCATGACTGATGCGATTGCTCACCGCGGTCCCGACGGCGAAGGCCTTTGGCACAACGCGGAGGAAACCATTTATCTCGGTCACCGCCGGCTTTCAATCATTGACTTGTCCGATTGCGGCCATCAACCCATGCATTACATGGACCGCTACTCCCTTGTTTTCAACGGGGAGATTTACAACTACCTTGAACTAAAGGAAGATCTGTTGAAGAGGGGCTATTCTTTTTTTTCGCACACAGATACGGAAGTGCTGATGGCCATGTATCATGCGTACAAAGACGAGTGCCTGGCTTACTTCGATGGCATGTTTTCGTTTGCCCTTTTTGACAAGGCGGAGCAAACGCTTTTTTGTGCACGTGACCGGTTTGGTGAAAAGCCGTTTTATTATCATTATGAAGAAGGCGCTCAATTTTATTTTGCCAGCGAGATGAAAGCGCTGTGGGCAGCGGGTATCAGCCGGGGGATAAACAACCGGATGGTGTACAACTACATCGCCCACGAGTTTTTGCAAAACCCATCCAACCGTGCCGAAACATTTTACAGCGACATAAACAAACTGGAGGCGGCGAGCTTTCTGGTTCTTTCTGTACCGCAGTGCAAAATCATTTCGAGAAATAAATACTGGCAGCTTAAAACGGACACCAACGCTGCTATTACCCCCGAAGAAGCAAGCGAAGGATTCAAGCAATTGTTTACCACATCGGTCAAGCGGCGGTTGCGTAGCGATGTGCCTGTGGGAAGCAGTTTAAGCGGAGGGCTTGACAGTTCGCTTATCGTGCTGATGATTGACCAACTGAAAAAGGGAAGTGATCAAAAGCAAAAAACATTTTCGGCCCGATTTCCTGGATTTGTAAAAGACGAAGGAAAGTACATGCAGTTGGTGATTGACCGATGCAATGTCTCGCCCTATTTTACCTATCCTACCGAAGACACGCTGCTGCACGACATTGAAAACGTATTTTACCATCAGGAAGAACCGTTCAGTACCGCCAGCGTTTGTGCCCAATACGAAGTAATGAAGCTGGCCAAAGAGGGCGATGTGACGGTGATGCTTGACGGCCAGGGCGCCGACGAAATTTTGGCCGGCTATCATCCCTACTACAAAGCTTACTTCAACGAATTAAAGCGCAACGACGAAACGCTTTATAAAAACGAACGGCAGGCTTACCAAGCCTTTTACGACGGAAGCCGCATCAACCCGATTGAAAAAAGGGACGTAAAGCAATTGACGAAGCAGTACCTGGCTCCTTTGTTTAGCCTTTCTAAAAAAGCCCTCCGATTGTACCGCCAACAAACAGACCCGGAATTCAACAATGATTTTTACCGTGCCTGTCAAAGCAACCCGTTTGCGGCAGCACAAGAGTTTGCAAGTTTAAATGAAAGTTTGCTTTGGAGCACTACCTGGGGCCTTGAACAATTGCTGCGTTATGCCGATCGAAACAGCATGGCGCATAGCCTGGAAGTGAGGCTTCCGTTTTTGAGCCATGAACTGGTTGAATTTTTATTTGCTTTACCGGGACATTACAAAATAAAAAATGGTTGGACGAAGTGGGTGATGCGACACACGTTTGAACACTTGCTTCCACAAGAGATAGCGTGGCGAAAAGATAAAATTGGTTACGAGCCGCCGCAAAGCAAATGGCTCGAACGATCCGAACTAAAAGAGATGATTCACGAGAAAAGAAGGCGGCTTGTGCAGCATGGAATTTTAAATAAAAATGTACTGAACGAAAAAGTGGCCAACCGGTCATTGCATATTAAGCGGAACGATTGGGCACATCTTATGGCGGGCAGTTTACTGGCTTCTTAAGCGAAGAGAACGACAGGGATGGGAAAGAAAAGAAAGCTTCTTCTGGTCAATTCACAGTTTACAGAGTTATACATCAGCGGCATGACGAACCGTTTTGTGGGGTTGTGGTGTTATCTTCAAAAACATCCCGCTGCAGAGTTTGAGGTGCATTGGCTGACCAACAAAACGCTCTGGGATAAATTTTTTCCCGGCGTACAGCCGCCGTCGAACGTAACCGTCATGAAGGCTAATCTCAAACGGTTCAAGTTTACCGGGCGGCTCTTTTATCCTTTCTATACGGCTTATGTTTTCTATCGGAGGAAATGCACATCCATTCATGTAGGCACTACCATTGTCAATCCGATTTACTTAGCCAAGGTCTTTAATTTTTTTAAGTTGCCTTATTGCTTTACATACGGCAACAACAGCATTGAGATGGGATCGTACGATAGCGAAAGCCAGCAAAAACACTGGACAAAATTTTTTATGCTGGCCAAAAACGTTGACGTGTTGAACCCCGTTAATACCATCACCAAGTACCGGAAAAACAAATTCATTTCGCCAAGCAGTTTTCCTTACATCATTGAAACCAATGACATTGCCGAAGAAAAATTTCTAAATACGAACAGGGAAAACCTGTTAGTTTTTTGTGCCTCTTTCACCGGGCGCAAAAACCCTTTGTTTGCATTGGAAGGATTTCACCGCTACCTGGATAAATACTACACGCCGGACACTCCGTCGGTAATATTAAAAATGGTGGGCAAGGGCGAACTTTTGCCCCAGGTAAAAGTTAAAATTGAAACCATAAACAAAGCGTACGGAAAAGAGTTGGTTTGCCTTGAAAAAGAAGGCAATCTGGTTGACTTACTCTCCCGCGCAAAAGTTTTTTTAAGCGTACAAGACTTCACCAATTACCCGTCACAATCGCTGATGGAAGCCATGCTTTTTTGCAATAATGTTATTTCCATTGACAACGGAGAAACAAAACGGTTGGTAGTGGAAAGCAACAACAATATCCTGCTGAAAGAAAAGGATGTTATTGCGCTGGCGGGTGCTATTCATCAATCGTTGACAGGCTGGGCGCTTAATTTGCAAAACAGAGATCACATTCTTCAGCATTTTTCACCCGGTGTGTTTACTGCCTACCTGGCCGAAATACACGAAAAAATCATTGCTGAAAACTAACACCACATTGAAAGAAAAGTGTTGCCGGCAGCTTTGCTTTTTCACGTTAAACCATCTTAGATTTTAAACGTTACACAACATGAATCTGCTTAAATCAATTTATTATAGCCTTTTGAATTTGCTGACGTTCGGCAAGGGCATTAAACGAAACATCAACAATACCGGCATCATCTTTCCCACCCGGTATTACAAATACTATCACGAAGGCTATGAGAAAGAAAGTTTTGACTTCATCAAGCAGTACATAAAGTCCGGAAGCGTTGTGTTGGATATCGGCGGCCACATCGGCTTGTATGCCGTTACGTTTGGAAAGCTGGTTGGCCCCTCCGGAAAAGTGTACAGTTTTGAGCCCACCCCGCAAACTAATAAAGTGCTTCGAAGATCGGTGGAACTAAACGGCCTTCAAAACACAGTCATTGTACAAAACGAAGCCATTTCAAAAGAAAAAGGCGAAACCACATTTTACATTTCTGATATAGCAATGGACAACGCCAATTCGTTGGTCAATTACGACAAACCGCGGTCGGTACACGGCATTAAAGTGCCGCTGATTTCGGTTGATGAATTCGCCAAAACGCTTTCGCAAAAAATTGATTTTTTAAAGATTGATGTGGAAGGCGCGGAATTGGATGCGGTAGTAGGTGCCAAAGAAACCATGATGAAGGACAAGCCGCTGGCGATACTGGCACTACATCCTGTACAAATAAAAAGCAAGGGCGACAGCCTGGAGCAAATTTGGGATGCCGTTACCGGTTATCAATACACGCCTTTGTTCAACGGCAACAAAATCACCAAAGACTTTTTTTGCGGGCAAAAAGACTTGTTTGATGTATGGTTGATGCCGGCATCGTACTAATCCGTATTATAAACAAACGTTGTTTAGAGTGAAAAAAATCCTTCATATTATCGAGGCGCTTGATCCAGGTGGGGCAGAAAAACTATTGTGCAACACAATTTCAGAGTTACCGGAATACGAACACTTAATCATCACTGTCTTTTCAAGTGCTAGTCTCAATTTATTGCCAAAAAACGCAAAGCACATTGGTCTAAATGTAAAAGGAAAGAGCAGTGTATTTTTTAAAGGACATACGTACAAAAAAATTTTACGCGATTTTAGGCCCGATGTTGTTCATGCACATTTATATTTTGCGACAGTTTTGGCAAAAGCATTTACGCCAATAAGCATACCGCTTGTATTTACGCAGCACTTTGAATTTTCAAAAAATACAATCAGATGGTATTATGCCTTCTTAGATAAAGTGGTTTCCAAAAAAATCCACACTTGCATTGCGGTGTCGAATGTAGTGCTGCGGGATTATATCGCTAGTACTGATTTTAAGGGCAAAAAAACAGTAATCGGTATCTACATACCGGATCATTATTTTGAATTGGAAAAAATAAAAAAGAAAGATAAAATTTTTAAGGTAATTGCATTGGGAAACATCAAACCCATTAAAAACCAGCAGTACCTGTTGGATGGATTTTCGTTAATGAAAGACTTGGCAGTTGCCTGCGATGTTTATGGCGAAGGGGCGGAACGCATCGAACTTGAAAAGCAGGCAAGAGCAAAGAATATTGCGGTTTCATTTAAAGGCCCAGTTGATGATTCGAGTGAGGTTCTTACTCAGTACGATTTGTACATCATGCCTTCGTTTACCGAAGGCTTCCCACTTGCGCTGTTTGAAGCCATGGCCGTTGGTTTACCTCCGATTGTCAGTGATATTCCTGTTTTTCACGAATTGTTGGGTGAAGAGGGAACCTATATGAACTTGCGTCAACCCGCCGATTTGCGGAAGGCGGTTGAAGGCTATTTAAATGCGCCGCAGCGCATTGAACTTAAAGGTTTCGAGGCTAAGCAATTAGCAAGAGATAAAGCTTCGAAGGCGGTTTATCTTCAAAAGGTCCGTACTTTTTATGAATCTGTTATTCGCAAATAAAACTTTCAATATCAGTTTAAACAGAAGTGTCGGCTCGTTCACTGCCTTTTAAATAAAGTAACCATCCGGCCGGGTTGTTCGATAAACAGCATTGAATGGTCCGACATTTAGAGCCTGTTTAAAAATGCGTTTTAAAGAGAGGTAAAGCGCATCGGCATGTGTAAAAACAGATTTTTTGAGTTATTAAGCTTAAAGAAAGATGTATTCAACAGACTTGGCTGGTGCCCAGTGGAACAATAGTAAGAGCTATTTGGACACGACGAACAGAAAACGAAAACATCGGTTACGTTCCGTGTGGAATGCGTTGATGTATGTGGTGAAGACGGGGTGCCAGTGGCGGATACTGCCGAAGGAGTTTCCCAACTGGCAGTTGGTGTACGACTACTACCGCAAGTGGGTGGAGGCGGAAGTCTTTGACCAACTGCTGAATAAGTTGCGCAGCGAGGTTCGGATGAACAAGTTATGCCAGCATCAAAACGGTAGTGGCCGATGGCGGCTACAGAGGAGACGTGATTGAGAGGGTAAAAAACAAGTTCGGCTACTTGTTGCAGGTGGTCATGCGCAGCCATCACAACAAAGGCTTCCAACCCGTTCACAAAAGATGGGTGGTAGAAAGAACGTTTTCTTGGTTAGACAACGACAGACGCCTGTGCCGCCACTACGAACTGCTCATGGAATCCGCAGAAGAAATGGTCAAACTCTCCGCTATAAAACTTCTCCTGAATAAATTTTAAATGGGCTTAAAATTGAAAAGAATTCTTTTTTGTTAGTTTATATGCGGAGCGTATAATTCTTTGTGTAAAGGGCCTGGAGAGGCTGTATCCACAACCTGATTATGCAGACGCAAATAATAATGTCTATTTTAAACAATCGGTAAATGATATAAAATAGTTTTGAAACAAATAATAAGAAAGCTTTTTGAGTACAAACAGACAAAGCAATGATACGAATTTGTATTTCAACAGTACAACTCCACAACACCTCTATTTGATAATAGTAAGGCAACGCAGTACGGGTTTAAAAAGTAAAGCAATTGGAACTGTCTCGGAAATATCTGCAAAATAAAAAGGTACAATTATGTTCAGTAGAAGCTACTGCCCCTAAAACTTTGCATTTTCAATGGCAAAGTTTATTCTTTTTTCAATGCCGTTACTGTTAAAAACACAATCCTAACGTTAATAAAAGCGTATGTGCGGTATAACAGGTTTTATAGATTTTAAGCGGCAGCGCACAGAAGCCGACGTGGCCCGCATGAGTGATTGCCTGCAACACCGTGGGCCCGACGGCGGCGCTACCTGGTTTGCACAAACGGCCAGTGCAACAATTGGCCTCGGCCATCGCCGCCTGTCCATCATTGACTTGAGTACTACCGCTAATCAACCCATGCACTACGATGGCTTGCATCTGGTGTTCAACGGCGAGATTTACAATTACAACGAGATACGCGACGACCTGATGGCACTAGGCCACAGCTTTCGAACGCATTCCGATACAGAAGTGATTTTGCACGGCTGGCGGCAATGGGGCGAAGCCTGCATCGAAAAATGGCGCGGCATGTTTGCCATTGCGCTGTATGACGAACGAAGCCAGGAAATCATTTGTATCCGCGACCGCGCCGGTGTAAAGCCGTTCTATTATTATTTTAACGACGGCTTGTTTTTATTCGGCTCCGAGCTAAAAAGCCTTACCGCCTTTCCGGATTTTCCAAAAGAAGTCAATGCCGATGCCGTTGCATCGTTTTTGCAATATGGGTATGTGCCACATCCGCATTGCATTTATAAGCACACGGCCAAGTTGCCGCCGGGCCATTTACTGCGCATCCCTTTCGGCAAACCGGAAATTCAATTACGGCAATACTGGAATGTATATGATGCGTATAACAAGCCCAAGCTGACGATAGCATTGCCCGAAGCCATTGAAGAAACCGAACGCATTTTAGCTGAATCGTTTCAGTACCGCATGGTGGCCGATGTGCCGGTAGGCGTGTTTTTAAGCGGTGGTTATGATAGTTCCTGTGTAACGGCCTTGTTGCAAAAAGGCAGCACCGAAAAAATCAAAACCTTCACCATCGGCATGACAGATGATGCCTTGAACGAAGCGCCGTTCGCCAAGCAAATTGCGCAGTACCTCGGCACCGACCACACCGAACATTATTGCACCGCTAAAGAGGCACTAGACATCATTCCCGACCTGCCTTATTATTATGACGAACCCTTTGCCGACAGCAGTGCCATTCCTACTATTCTCGTAAGCCGCGTAGCCCGCCAACGGGTAACCGTAGCGCTATCAGCCGATGCCGGCGACGAAATTTTTGCCGGTTATAACCGCTACGAATACCTGACTCGCTACGGCAAGCGTTTGCGTTCTATTCCACGGCCGGTACGCAAACTGGCTGCTGCGGCCATGGAGAACATTCCATCGCAAAACATTCCTTACTTCCGCAAGCGGTACAATTTTCACAGCCGCTACGACAAACTGAAAAATTTATTAAACAATCCTTCCTCTTTTGAAATTCTTAAAAGTTTGACGCAGGTTTTTTCGGACGAGGATATAAGTGCCTTGTTTGTAAAACCGGTGCGGGAACTGGAAACAGGCCACACCAGCACCCAACTGAAAAAAGAATTTCACGAGCCTTTGTCATACATGATGGCGGTGGATTACGAAACCTATATGGTGGACGATATTTTGCAGAAGGTGGACAGGGCCACGATGTCGGTGAGCCTGGAAGGGCGGGAGCCTTTTCTGGACCAGAACATCATTGAATGGGCGGCGCAGTTGCCTGCGCAGTATAAATACTACAAGGGGCAGAAAAAATATATCCTCAAGCAGATTGTGCACAAGCACATACCGGCATCCATCATGGAGCGGCCCAAGATGGGCTTTAGCATTCCGGTGGATGCTTGGCTGGCTAACGAATTAAAAGACCTCGTGCAAACCTATTTGGGCGAGGCGAGCCTTAAGCGGCACGGTTTGTTCAACGAACAAGAAATAAAAAAATTAGTCAGCGATTTTTATAAAGGGCATACCGAAAAGCACGTGAAGTTGTGGCACCTGCTGATGTTTCAAATGTGGTACGCCAAATGGTTTTAATTCCTTCACACTTACACCTTCTTTAATGGCTTCAGTACATTCACCCGTTCGCACGATTTTAAAACCTGTACTCTTCAAACTTTTCGGTACCTCGCTTTATCCCTGGTTTCAATACAAAGCCAAGGTGCGGGACATAGACCAGAAGCTGGTGGAAGAAAAAGAAATGGAATTGCTGCCGCAGTTTTTAACGGCGCAGGACGAAGCCATTGACATAGGCGCCAACTATGCCTATTATACCGAACGACTGGCCCGGCTTAGCAAAAAAGTGTACGCTTTTGAGCCCATCCCTTTTACGCACAAAGTATGTGCAATGGTAATAAAGCATTACAAGCTAAAGAATGTAGTGCTGTATAAGCAAGGTGTTGGAGAGAAGAATGAGTGGCACAAATTTTCAGTGCCGGTTACCGACTTTGGTGCCATCAGCGCCGGGCAGGCGCATTTTGGTGAACGCGACGATGACCGTGAAGGCAAGGAAATTCATGCCCGATTCACCAAGCACGAGGAAGTGAATTGCGAAGTGATTGCACTGGATAGTTTGCTGAACAACTTCTCCAATTTGAAGTTTATTAAAATAGACATTGAAGGAGCGGAATATTATGCCTTTAAGGGCATGCGCAAAACCATCGAAAAGTTCCGGCCGGTTATTCTCGTGGAAATCAACCCCTTCTTTTTGGACGGCTTCGGTCTTACCGAAACGCAACTCAAAAGCTTGATTGACGAACTTGGGTATGTAACTTTTGTGTACGATGAAAAGGCAAAAAAGCTGACCGAATGGACGGCGCCTTACGTAGAAAGCAATTATCTGCTGATAGCAAAAACCAATTTATCCAATTTCAAAAACCTCATTCAGGATGGCAACGAATCTTAGCGCCGGTATTGAAAAGCTAAAGAAGCTTTTTCGTGATAACGACTATCGCGAGGCCCATCAAAAAGCAAAGGAGGTGATGCTGGCGATGGCGAAGAACGAAAATGTTTTGTTTGACATCATTCGGAAAAATTTATCGCAGCCGGGCTTTTTCCTGCAAAAGCGCATCAACCCGGTTATTGCTTTTGAAATAGAAAAGAACAAAGACTTTTCCATTACGGCTCACTGTTGGATGCCGCTGCCCGACCGTGATACCAACATTACGCACCAAAGTGTTCACCATCACGGCCGCTTGCTACTTACCTCGGTTTCGCCGTTGGGCGAAGGTTATGAATCGGTGATATTTAAAAAAGGTTACGAGTTGGACAAGGCTGCTGGCTTGGCCAAAATGAACATTGAGAAGATTTATAAGAATCCGAAGAATAACATTGAGTTCATTGACTCCAACACACCACACGTAGTTTTTTACCCCAATGATTTTTCTATCACCTACGCAATGTGGAGCTATGATAAAAAAGATGGTGCCATAGCCTCGCTTCGCCAGTCAAAATTTATTCAGGCCAATAAGAAAGCTATCGGCAAGGTGCTAAATGGCTTGGGCCTGTCAAAAAAAGTGGGTGTGAATACCGTGGAGTATTTTGATTTTTATCCCGACGGCCAACACCTGCACGCCATGCAAGACCGCGTAATGTACCCGGTAGGCAGTAATGAAAATTTTGTGCACAACGTATTTTATATTCTTCAGAAAGTGAGATTCTCCGATACCGAATTTATTCGGAACCTTGCAGATAAATTGCCGGCAGAAGAAAAGGCGGTTGTAGAAACGCCGATGAAAAAATTCCTGAACGGAGAATCGCTGAACGATGTCTTTGACCCTGCACACCTGAACATACCCAAAATAAACTTCGGCAAGGAAGAACTCCTAAAAAGCGTTCGGTAAAAGCCCACACACCCTACGCCAATTCATGAAACCGCCAGATTCTTCAACACACGTCTTGTATCTCACCTATGACGGCCTTACCGATCCCCTGGGGCAGTCGCAGATATTACCTTACCTCAAAGGTCTTTCCCGCCACGGTTATCATTTCACCATTTTAAGTTTTGAAAAGAAAGAACGTTTCCAAAAAAATAAAAAACTAATTGAGAACCTATGCGCCGAGTCCGGCATTCGTTGGGTGCCGCTGCCTTTTACAACGCAGCCACCGTTACTTTCAAAATTTTATGATGCGGTGCGCATGAGGCAGAAAGCCGTGGCGCTGCACAAGTCTATTCAGTTCGATATGGTGCATTGCCGCAGTTATATATCGGCTGATGTGGGCTTGTACCTGAAACAAAAATTCGGGGTAAAATTTTTCTTTGACATGCGAGGCTTCTGGGCCGATGAAAAAAAAGACGGCGGCCACTGGCGTGCCGACCACCCTGTAATGAAGCGGGTTTACCGTTACTACAAGAAAAAAGAAAAGCAGTACCTACAAAACGCCGATTGCATAATCTCATTGACGGAAGCCGGACGCAAAGAGTTGAACACCTGGCCCGCCTACAATGCCAATATTCCTTTGCGGGTAATTCCCTGTTGTGCCGACATGGAGCTGTTTTCGCTTACCAACGAAGCGCAGAAGAAGCAAAGCCGTGAGGCTATAGGCATTGCACAGGAACGGCTCGTATTCAGCTATCTCGGTTCTGTGGGACTTTGGTATATGTTGGACGAGATGCTGCAATTTTTTAAACAGGTAAAACAGACCTACCCCACTTCCTTGTTTCTTTTTGTTACGCATTCCGATCATAATTTAATAAAAGAAAAAGCAATCCGTATCGGCCTTCGACCCGATGATTTGCTGCTAATGGAAGTGCCACGCAAAGACGTGCCTTCTGTCATTAAGGCGTCTGATATTAATATTTCTTTTATCAAACCGGTCTATTCAAAAATCTCCAGCTCGCCTACCAAACTGGGAGAGGTGCTGGCCATGGGCATTCCTGTAATAAGCAACAGCGGCGTTGGCGATGTGGAGCAGATTATAACTGAAGCTAATGCTGGCTTCATTCTGCACCGCTTTACATCCGAATCATTTGCAGAAGCAGTAAAAGCCATACCGGAAATTTTAAAAAAATCGCATGTGGCCATTCGCAACGCTATTGCACCTATCTATAGTTTGGACAAGGGAATAGAGAAGTACGCAACTTGCTACCGTAATGTATTGGCATGAACCGAAAAAAGATTCTTTTTGTTTGTCCTTATCCGCAGAACGTGGCGCCCAGCCAGCGTTTGAAGTTTGAACAATACTATTCGTACTTGCGCGAAGCAGGTTATCAGATTGAAACCAGTGCTTTTATTGACGAGAATTTCTGGAAGATTATCTATAAGAAGGGGAATTATTTGAAGAAGGCATGGCATACACTTCGAGGCTACACCAGACGAACGATGATTTTAAGGCGATTGGGTGAATATGACTTGGTTTACATTCATCTTTGGGTAACACCATTCGGCCCGGCCTTTTTTGAACGTCTCTACCGGTGGGCAGCTAAAAAAATTATTTACGACATTGACGACTTGGTGTACTTAGGCAATGTAAAAAACAGGGCGCACCCGTTTGTTAGTTTTATCAAAGGCACAAAAAAGCCCTTCTACTTGATGAAGCATGCTGACCACGTCATTACGTGCACGCCTTACTTAGATGATTTTGTACGACGCTACAACTCAAACACTACCGACATCTCCTCTACTATCAATACCGACGTTTACATTCCTAAAACCGACTACGCCGTAAGAAATAAGTTTACCATTGGGTGGAGTGGCAGCCATAGCACCTCCAAATATTTACATCTGCTGGATGATGTTTTGCTGGAACTGCGCCAGGAAACAGACTTTAAATTGCTGGTAATGGGCGACACAAGTTTTTCGTTGCCGGGTATAGATGTAGAAGTGTTGCCGTGGAAGGAAGAATACGAGGTTTCAACCATCTCCCGTTTTGATGTGGGTCTATACCCCTTACCTAATGAAGAATGGGTATTGGGAAAAAGCGGCCTTAAAGCGCTTCAGTATATGGCGCTCGGGGTGCCTACGGTTGCCACAGGCATGGGAACAATATTCCGGATTATAAAAGATGGAGAGAATGGCTTTTTGGTAAAGAGCAAGGAGGAATGGAAAACGCAGATGTTGAAATTAAGAGACAGTCAAGAATTACGAAAAAAAATAGGCAAAGCTGCCGTCGACACAGTAAAAAGACAATATTCTGTAAACGCCAATAAAAAAGTATATCAAAAGATTATAGACGGCGTATTGGCTAATGGATTTTAAAAAAGGGGAGGAAGGATCTTTTTATCCGAAGGAAAATGTTTGTAAAAAATTAAAATCATAGCGATTGCATAGAAAGGCAAACAAGGAATTTTATATCGAGACAATGAGCCAAAATTGTAAGTAGTTACGCCTACAGCAAATGCAAAAATGACGGAGAAGATGAGACAAAATTGAATGGTTGGGTCAGTACTTATAGTGCGCCAACTTTTTTTTAATCCCACTACAAAAAGGACCCGTAGCGTCAAAAACAAAAATAGCAGCGATTCAAATGCGGAAAGCAACATGATGGGTTTTTTTGCTTCCCATACGTATGGCCTAAATAGTGTAACATTCACAGCCTGCGGAAACTTCACCAACATCCCGGTCAACGTCGGACTCATTTCGCCCAACGAATAAGTTGAACCATCTTGCAATTCAGACACATAACTGATCCACTGCCTCGTTTCTTCGGCTTTGTAGGCAAGCTTATCTAAAGAATAAGCACCTAAACTCTTGCTAAATGCGGACATACCGACAAGGAACAGACCTACTATAGCTATAACAGTCATTGACTTAACCACTAACCGAACGCTTTTCAGTTTCAGCCGTTTTGTATAATTAAATAAAATCCACATACCTAAGGCAGGCACAAAGGCAATTAGGATATAAACTTTTACCAATGCAATTAATAAAAAGCTAATTACGGTTAGCAATATGTTTCTTAAGCTAAAATCTTTTTCTATCATAAGACGAAAAATACCGTGCGTTAACCAACCTAAACCAAATATGCAAATGGTATCCTTGTAGATAGCCGACCCCCAAAGAATGACAGTAGGAATAAAAAGCGTGGCAATGGCGATGTGCTTGGTAAGTTGCGGATAAAGTTTGGCGAACGTGCGAAACATGGCCCAAACTCCGCTATATGAAATAAAAGCAAATAAAACAGCGGTTGGCAAATAGGTTTTAAAAGTGAAGATGCCAAGTACAGCGCCTAGTACCGCAACTGTATACGAAGAGGTATCGTCGTACCAATACATCTGCGACGTGTATTTGTAGTAATCCAAACTATAATAATCCGGAAGCCGGAATAAAAGATTCACCCACTTAATGAAAGACTCGTCCAAAGCGCTGTCTATAATCCGTGAGTGGAAAAAAAAGTTAAACGTATCGCCACCGCCGTAATAATAATAGTGCAACATTCCGTTAAAAATCGCCCCAAATATTTTTACCGAAAGCCCTGCAATGAAATATTTTCGCCAAGGATGGTTACGAGAATAATGTCTATCGCGAATGCGGTAAGCAAAAGCATACACGAGGCCAATAACAAGCGGCAGCAAAACATAATCCAGTATTGAGATTGGCTCCATAGAAGAGAAAGGTTTCAAAGATAGGAACAAAGAAAGGCCGTATAGGAGTTGTCCTTAACTTTACGAACTTTTATGAACAATGGGCAAGGAAAAAGCGTCGGTATTTTCTCCAACACGTTTTGGAGCATTTACAACTTCAGGCGTTCGCTGATTAAACGATTGTTGCAGAATGGCTACAAGGTCATTGCTATTTCGGCCAATGACGGCTACAAAAACCGCGTGGAAGAACTGGGTTGCGAGACGGTCGTTGTCGAAAATTTCGACGCGCAATCAACGGCCGTTTTTAAGGAAGCTGCCATCATTCGTGAGATTATTGGTATTGTAAAATCACTTCCTTGTGAGTACATCTATACCTTCACTATCAAGCCTAATTTATACACGGCTCTTACAACCGCTCTCACCGGCAAAAAAGTGATTCTTACAGTAAACGGTCTCGGAAACGTTTTTTCAGGAAGCGGCTTTATCAGCCGTCTTTCTCTCCAGCTTTTTAAGATGGCTTTCCGTCGGGCTCACTGTGTGGTGTTCCAAAACCGGGATGACTACGAATTTTTCCGTCAGAAAATTAATCTGGCCCCCGACAAAGTGAAGTTCGTGCGAGGCTCCGGTGTAAATACGGGAGAATTTACCTATTCGCAAAAGCCTTCGCCGTCCGGCAACCGGCTTACATTTTTATTGGCTTGCCGTCTCTTAAAAGAGAAAGGTATTTACGAGTACATTGAAGCTGCCCGGCGCATCAAGGCGACGTACACCAATGTGCGGTTTCTGCTTCTCGGCATGGAGGCAAAAAACCCTTCGGCCATTCGTATAAACGACCTTACCAAATACAGCCGCGAGAACATTATTGAGCTGCTTCCGCAAACCGACAATGTAAACGGGCTGCTTGAGGAAACCGATGTATTGGTATTGCCTTCCTTTTACAATGAAGGCGTTCCGCGTATTTTACTGGAAGGCTTGAGCAAAGGCATGCCTATCATCACTACCGATTCGGTGGGTTGCAAGGAAACAGTAGTGGACGGAAGCAATGGTTTTTTAATAAAGCCTCGCAGTACCGAAGCGTTGGCGGAAGCTATTCTAAATATGATTGCTTTGCCGGAAGAAGAGCGCGACAACATGCGGGCCGAGAGCCGCCGCTTAGCCGAAACTGAATTTGACGAAGACAAAGTCATTGACCAGTATCTGAATATGATAAACGAATCATCGCCGGTGATGGAACGCTTTGCCATAAAGCCCTTGGGTGCACAATAAACAATGGAAAGAAAGAGAATTCTGGTTACCGGTACGGCGGGTTTTATCGGTTTTAGCCTGACGGAGAAATTGGCCAAATCGAACAATTATGAAGTGGTGGGTTTAGATAACATCAACGATTACTACAGCCCGCAACTGAAATATGCCCGCCTCGAACAATTGGGCTTCGATACGGAAGAGGCCAAAACCAAAACGGCCATCAAAAGTTTTCATCACAACCATCTCCGGTTTATTCGCCTCGACCTCCAAGACCTGGCCGGCATGCAAGCTTTATTCGCCCAGGAAAAATTCGATATTGTTGTTCACCTGGCCGCGCAAGCCGGTGTGCGGTACAGCATGGAAAATCCGCACGCCTATATTGCCAGTAACGTAAGCGGGTTTGTAAACTTATTGGAGTGTTGCAAACAGAATGAGGTAGAGCACCTCATTTTCGCCAGCAGTTCCAGTGTTTACGGCGACGATGCGGCCACGCCTTACAACGAAGCCCAGCGCACCGATCATCCGGTGTCGCTATATGCGGCCACTAAAAAGAGCAACGAATTGATGGCTTACACCTATCATCATTTGTACGGCATCGCCATTACCGGCCTGCGCTTTTTTACTGTGTATGGTCCGTGGGGCCGGCCCGATATGGCGCCCATGCTTTTTGCGGCCGCTATTCAGCAGGGGCGGCCCTTAAAAGTTTTTAATCACGGCAAATTGAAACGCGACTTTACTTATGTGGATGATATTGTTGACGGCATTGAGAAAGTGATGCAGTTAAAACCGCAGGCTTATAAAATCTACAACATCGGCAACAGCAAGCCGGTGGATTTAATGGAATTTATTGAACTGATGGAAAAAGGCCTTGGCAAGAAAGCAAAGAAAGAACTCCTTCCCATGCAGCCCGGCGATGTACATGAAACCTATGCCGACACAAGCCTCCTCACTACCGATACCGGTTATAAACCCAGCACCCCATTGGCAAAAGGCATCGAAAAATTTTTAGCCTGGTATCTTGAATACTACAAGCACCCGAAGCCGGTAACGGCCGGATAGAGCCAATTTGCAACGGGCAATTTGCAATGAGCAAATACAGAGAAGACAAGTACGGCAGAAATTTCTTTCCCTGTACTAACAAAGAGGTCAACTGACTAAAGCAATGTAAACGCTACCGTTTCATCCAATAAAAAAGCCATCACGCTATAAGCGTGATGGCTTTTTTATTTTTACCATGACGTGATAAAAGAAGCGTTCAGTTACAAAGGACTCTATTTACGATTCACCATTGACGCTTCACCTTATGATTCTTCGTTCGGAAACACCGGCGCTTTCTTTCCTTCTTCAAATGCTCCAATAAATTTTTTGGAATAATCCAGCGCCTCGCCAATTACGTGGTGCATGTCCATATAACGGTAAGTGGCCAGGCGGCCCAGGAAGCTCACGCCGTTCAAGGCTTCTGCTTCTTTGCGGTACTCTAATAATTTTTCTTTATCGTCAGCCAGGCGCTTGGGATAATAGGGCACATCATCGCCGGAGGTTTCCTTGCTATATTCCTTAAAATAAACGGTTTTATCGTGTTGCTCCCAGGGCGTGAAATGCTTGTGTTCGTGCACACGGGTGTACGGCAGGTCTTCGTTGCTGTAATTAATTACGGCGTTGCCCTGATAATCGCCGGTAGCTACGCCGCGTTCAAAATACACGGTGCGATAGGCAAGGCGGCCGTGCTTGTATCCAAAGTATTGGTCAAGCGGTCCGGTGAAGAACACATGATCATAGCCCGATGTGTCCTGCGAAGCGTCAAACTTCGTGGCCAGCTTTACGGTGATGGAAGGATGATCGAGAAGCTTATGAAACATAGGCGTGTAGCCATCACGCGGAATGCCTTGATAAGAAGTATGATAATAGTTGTCGTTGTAATTAAACCGTACAGGCAGGCGCTTTAAAATGGAAGCCGGAAGCTCGGTGGGTTCGCAGCCCCATTGCTTTTTAGTATAGCCGTAAAAAAAGGCTTTGTATAAATCTTTACCGATAAACTTCATGGCCTGTTCTTCAAAATTCTGCGGATCTTCAATAGACGTATCGGCAATGGACGTGATGAATTCTTTCGCCTCATCGGGCGAAAAGGTTTTACCGAAGAACTGATTAATGGTGTGCAGATTGATGGGCAGAGAATACACATTGCCGTTATACACAGCTTTCACCCGGTTGATGTACGGAACGAGCTCAATAAAGCTGTTCACATAATCCCAGATGTCTTTGCGGTCGGTATTAAAAATGTGTGGTCCGTAGGTATGCACCATCACATCGGTTTCTTTGTCTCTTTCTGTATAACAGTTGCCGCCTATATGCGGCCGCTCATCTATTACATCAATTGTACAATCCAATGCGCCGACGAGTTCGTGGGCCAGCACCGCTCCGGAAAATCCCGCGCCAACCACTAAAAATTTCTTCATGCTTTGTTGTTGTTTAGTTCGGATAAGAAAATCGTCCCAACGACTATAAAAAAATAAGACCAGGCAATTTTATACGGCGCACCGATTGTCTGGTTGATTAGTTGAACGGTTGGTCAGTTGAGTGGTTGAGTCGTTTGGTAGAGAATCGTCATTACCATTTAACTGATCAACTAATCAACCATTCAACCAATCTATCCCTTGCTTAAAATAAAATAAGCGTGGCCGGCAAAGAAACGGACGGAGCCGCTTTGCGATTCCATTTTTCTTTTTCTATCTTGCCCGCCGAATCCAAACCTCTTAAAAATCCAATATGCCTAAAGTTTTGCGTGTCCTGAACCGCATGGCCATCGGTGGGCCGGTGCTGAACGCCACCTATCTCTCTAAATATCTTTCCCCTGAATTTGAAACGCTGCTGGTTGTGGGCGAACGTGAATGCCACGAACAGAGCGCCTCGTTTATTGCGCAGCAGTTGGGCGTGGATGTGGTGACGATACCACAAATGAAACGTGCCGTTCATCCCGTGCAGGACCTCCAGGCCTTTCAAAGCCTTCGCAAATTGATTAAAGATTTTGAACCTGATGTAGTGCACACGCATGCTTCCAAGCCCGGCGTGCTGGGCCGCTTGGCTGCATCTGTGCAAGGTGTGCCGGCCATCGTACATACCTTTCACGGGCATACATTTAATTCTTATTTCAACTCGTTTGCTTCAAACGTTTACATCAACACCGAACGCCTTTTGGCCCGAAAGTCCACTGCCATTGTTGCCATCAGCCAAACACAGAAAAAAGAATTGGTGGAAGATTTTCGTATCGCCCCGGAAGAAAAATTCCGCGTCATTCAATTGGGACTTGATCTCGACAAATTCACAGTGCAACAAGAAGAAAAGCGGACCCAATTTCGAAAGGAGTTCAACGTGGCCGATGATGAAATCGCCATCGGGATCATTGGCCGCTTAGTGCCGGTGAAAAACCACGGCTTGTTTTTAAAAGCCATCGCACACTTGCTATCCAACGCTACGAAAAAAATAAAAGCCTTTATTGTTGGTGATGGTGAAACCCGCGCTGCATTGGAATCACAAGCGGCTGAATTGAATATTAAATTCTCTGTACAAAGCAATAAAAGCCATCCGCATCCTTTGGTGTTTACGTCCTGGCGCAGCGATGTAGATGTGATCAACGCAGGTCTTGACATCGTTGCCTTAACCTCGTTAAACGAAGGCACGCCGGTAAGTTTAATTGAAGCGCAGGCCGCCAGCAAACCGATTGTGAGCACAAGAGTGGGCGGCATTGCCGACATTGTAACCGAAGGCAGAACGGCTTTGCTTGCTGATGTGATTGATACCGGAGGTTTCTGCCGACATTTGCTTAATCTTGTTCAGGACGATGCCCTCCGCGCCAATCTTGGAAACGACAGCAGCTATACCGTGATGCGCCGTTTCAGCTATCAACGTTTGGTTCGGGATACGTCGGATTTGTACTACGAACTCTTAAGCGAAAAAATCACGGCGAATGCTGTTCTTCGGTAAAAAAAAATCAGTTGACATTGACTTGAGCTGGCTGGGCGCCGATATGCATTCGCATCTCATTCCGGGTATTGATGATGGCGCACCGGATATGGAAACCTCGCTTGAACTGGTCCGCGGGCTGCAACAGCTTGGCTATAAAAAACTCGTGACCACTCCGCATATTTTGTGGGAGGTTTATCCCAATACGCCGGCGATTATTGCCGATGGTTTGGCGGCTTTAAAACAGGCCGTGGCGGCCGAAGGCATTGCTGTTGAACTCCACGCCGCCGCCGAGTATTTCATTGATGAATATTTTGAAGAGACCCTAAAGGCTAAAGTACCGCTGCTACCCGTTAGCGGTAATATGGTGCTGGTGGAATTCTCCATGCTTACCGCACCAATGGATTTGCAACAGGTACTTTTTCAAATGCAGATTCAAGGCTACGTGCCGGTGCTTGCCCACCCCGAACGTTACACTTATCTGGCGCAGCGCAAGCCCGTTTTTGATGAACTGAAAGAAGCGGGTTGTGTCTTTCAACTGAACCTGCTTTCCCTCACCGGCCACTACGGCCGGCAAGTGCAGGAACTGGCCGAATACCTTTGCAAAAAGAACTACTACAGCCTCGCCGGCACCGACCTTCACAACACAAGGCATCTTGCCGCCTTGCAAAAGCTCTCTTCGTCTTCGTTGTTTTCGCGGTTAAAGGATAGCGGTGTTTTCACCAACCAATCTCTTTAAAAATCTGTCTTATAACGCCGCTTGTGAGTGAACTCTTTTTCTATTCATCATCCGCCATTACCATTCATGCGGAGAATGGCTACGCGGCAATCTCAACCAAAGGCTTTTTTGTTTGTCAATTGGTGGATGAACTTTACCATTAAAGAGTTGGAATCGCTTTCGGGGATTAAAGCTCACACCATTCGTATATGGGAGCAGCGGTATAATTTTCTGCAGCCTTCGCGTACGCAAACCAACATTCGCCGCTACAACAATGACGAGTTGAAAACCCTTCTTACCGTGGCGCTGCTTAACAAGTACGGCCACAAAATTTCTCGCATTGATGAAATGACCCCGGAGCAGCGCGACGAAGCCGCCTTAAACCTGCAACCTTCCGATGCAAAGGATGAATACATTACCAATGGCTTAATTGGTTACATGATTGACCTGAAAGGTCTGGAACTGGAAAAACTTTTGACGGAACAAGTACACAATCAGGGCATGGAAAAAATTATTGCCGGCGTTGTGTTTCGTTTTTTAGAGCGGGTGGGCATTCTTTGGCAAACCAACCGGTTGCGGCCCGTGCAGGAACATCTGGTGTCGGCCATCATCCGGCAAAAAATGATTTGCGGCATTGACAGTTTGCCGCTGCCCACAACTGCCGCACCGCTTTTTGTTCTTTTTCTACCCGAAGCCGAACATCACGAACTGGGGCTGTTGTACGTTTATTACCTGCTGCGCAAGCGTGGCCTGCCGGTGATTTATCTCGGCGCCAATGTGCCGTTGCGTGACATGGAACACATTCTGCCCCAACGGAAGCCGCAATACATTTATACGCACCTGACTTCTTTTAGCGGCCATGCTAAATTTCAACGCTTCATGGAGCGGTTAAGCGATGATGCCGTTCATACCCAAAGCACCGTTCTGCTTTCCGGCTACGTGGCGCAATTGTTTAAAAAACCACAGTGGCCCAATGTCGTGTTGCTCCAATCCTTGTCATCCGTTCAGTCTTACATTCAGGCAATTGCCTAATTAATGCAGAGGTTTTGTTTAAGGAATCAAGAAAAATTTCAAACAGAATAAATTATTGGTGACAATTTTGTTTAATTTTGAATGCGAAATAATTAAACAAAATGAGTACGCACGAGTTCAACAGCATGGTATTAAACAATGCCGAAGGCCTGAAACCATTTGCCATCACTCTCACAAAAGACTACGAAGCAGCCAAGGATTTATGCCAGGAAACCCTTTGCAAGGCGTTTACCTACCGCGATAAATACGAAGCAGGAACCAACATCAAAGCCTGGTTATTCACCATCATGCGAAACATTTTCATCAACGACTACCGCCGCAATACCCGCAAAAAAGCCGTGATGGAAGCTGTAAAAGCATCGGTTACACCCTATGCACTTTCTTCAGAGTCTTTGGCAAGGCTAAAAGAAATTAATGCCGCCGTTCATAACTTACCCGCTATCTTTAAAAAGGCCTGCACGTTGTACCTGCACGGTTATAAATACCACGAAATAGCTGTGGTGCTGAACGAGCCCTTGGGCACCATCAAGAGCCGCATTCACTTTGCCAAAAAGCTGGTGCAAAAACAAATCGAAAGGTGAGTCAATCCGTTGTCATTATAGGAGCTGGTTTTGCGGGACTTTCGTCCGCCGCGTTCATGGCAAAGGCAGGATGGAAAGTAACGGTGGTGGAAAAGAATGCGACCGCCGGTGGCCGTGCACAACAGTTAAAGGCAGATGGCTTTACGTTTGATATGGGCCCAAGCTGGTATTGGATGCCCGATGTGTTTGAGCGCTTCTTTGCGCAATTTGGTAAAAAGGTGGAAGATTATTATTCTCTCGTTCGGCTCAATCCTTCGTACCGCGTTTATTGGGCCGATGGTTACACCGATATTCCCGCCGACTTTGCGCAACTGCAAGCTGTTTTTGAGTCTTTTGAAAAAGGAGCGGGAAAGAAGCTTCAAAAATATCTTGACGAAGCATCGGTTAAATACAAAATCGGCATACAGGATCTTGTCTATAAACCCGGCCAATCGTTGACCGAGTTTTTAGATTGGAACGTTATCAAGAACGTGTTTAAGCTCGATGTCTTCACGTCCATTCAATCGCATGTGCGAAAATATTTTCAGCATCCACGGTTATTACAATTGATGGAGTTTCCCATCTTGTTTCTCGGTGCCTTGCCCCAAAACACACCGGCGCTGTACAGCTTAATGAACTATGCCGACATCATTGGCGGCACCTGGTATCCACAGGGTGGCATGTTCAGCATTGTGGAAGGGATGCAGCGTTTGGCGGAAGAATTAGGAGTGAACTTCAAATTTGGCGAAGCCGCACAGGAAATTGTTATTGAAAGCAGCAAAGCAAAAAAACTTGTTACAGATAAAGGCGTTTACGAGGCCGATGCTATTATCTCCGGTGCGGATTATCAGTTTACCGAATCACATCTTCTGCCACAACAATACCGTACGTATTCTGATAGCTATTGGGACAGGAAGGTATTGGCGCCGTCTTGCCTTTTATACTACATCGGGTTAAACAAAAAGCTCTACAACGTTTTGCATCATTCCTTGTTTTTCGACGTACCGTTTGATGGCCACGCCGATGAAATTTATACGCATCCGCAATGGCCGACCGCGCCTTTGTTTTACGTCAGTGTGTCGTCAAAAACCGACGATACCGTGGCACCGGATGGGGGTGAAAATTTAATGCTCCTGATTCCCGTTGCATCGGGGCTGGAAGGCGATACGGAAAATGTGCGGGAACGATATTTTCAGCAAATCATTCAGCGTTTGGAAAAGCACACGGGCCAAAGCATTCGGGATGCGGTTATCTTTAAAAAGTCGTTTTCGGTTTCAGATTTTGTGTCCGAGTATAATTCATACAAGGGCAACGCTTATGGCCTTGCCAACACATTGCGGCAAACGGCGGTATTGAAGCCTTCGTGCCGGAGCAAAAAGGTGAAGAATCTTTTCTACACGGGCCAGTTTACCGTGCCCGGACCGGGTGTGCCACCCAGCCTAATCAGCGGTGAGGTGGTATCGAAGGAATTAATTAAGTCGTTTAATTAGGAGTATGACGGTTGAAATGTTTAATAGCGTTAGCGGCGAATGCAGCCGCTTGGTAACGGTTCGGTACAGCACTTCGTTTTCATCGGCCATAAAACTTTTGCACAAAGATTTACGGCAACCCATTTTTAACGTGTACGGCTTTGTGCGCTTTGCCGATGAGATTGTGGACACTTTTCACGGCAACGACAAGCAAGGCTTGTTGCAGGAATTCAAGCAGGAAACCTTTGCCGCCATCGAACGCGGCATCAGCCTCAATCCTATTCTCAACAGCTTTCAGGCAACGGTAAATGCTTTTGATATTAACCATGATTTAATCCACGCTTTTTTCAGCAGCATGGAAAGTGACCTTACCCAAAACTGCTACGACCGGCAAGGCTATGAAGAATACATTTACGGCTCCGCCGAAGTCGTGGGCCTCATGTGCCTTTGCATTTTTTGCGAAGGCGACAAGCGGCTGTATAAAAGCCTGAAAGACCCGGCAAGAGCACTGGGCGCCGCATTTCAGAAGGTGAATTTTTTACGCGACATGAAGGCCGACTTTCTTGATCTGTCGCGAATTTATTTTCCGGGTTGCGACTTTCACAATTTTACGCAAAGCGACAAGCAAAAAATTCAGGATGACATTGCTTATGACTTTGCCGAAGCATACAAAGGCATCATAAGCCTTCCGCTGAAAGCAAGGTTCGGCGTTTACGTGGCTTATAAATATTACGGTTCGTTATTTAAAAAAATCAAGCGCATCGAACCGCAACGCATTTTGGAACAGCGCATCCGCATTCCTAATTATTACAAAGCCTACATCGTATTGCGGGCTACAGTGAAGAATCGGTTGCGGCTAATTGAGTAAAAGAGTTTGCAGTAGGCAGTTAGCAGAGGATGAGAACTGCAAAATTTATAATGACGAAATCATTTTGTAGAAGACTTACTATCAGAAACGATGCATGAACAACAAGTGATATTGGTGAATGAAAAAGACGAGCAGGCGGGCTTGATGGAAAAGATGGAAGCTCACCGCAAAGGCCTGCGGCACCGGGCTTTTTCGGTTTTTATTTTTGATGGCGAAGGGCGGATGCTGCTACAGCAACGGGCCGCTGAAAAATATCACGGCGGCCTGTTGTGGACCAATGCTTGTTGCAGCCATCCCTATCCTGACGAAACAGTAGAAGCTGCCGCGGTACGGCGCCTGAACGAAGAACTTGGCTTTACTACGTCATTGACAAAAGCCTTTTCATTTATTTACAGAGCTGACGTAGAAAACGATTTGATTGAACACGAATACGACCACGTATTTGTAGGCGAGTATGATGGCAGGATGAAATTGAATACCGATGAAGTAGCCGCTGTCGCGTATCACAATCTGGCTGATATTGAGCTGATTTTAACCCAACAACCTGCTTTGTTTACGGCATGGTTTACGATTGCCTTCCCGCAGGTAAAAGAGTGGTGGAAAAAGAATAGCCGGGTAGAAGAACAAAGGGTAACAATTGAAGGAACAAAGGCAGTGTAAAAAATTGATTGAGGCGGTAGAAATTTTAAAAACAGAAATGAACGCATTGTTTTATATCGGTGTTTTATTGGGAACCTTTTTTATCATGGAAGGAATAACCTGGCTTACGCATCGCTATGTGATGCACGGATTTTTGTGGTATCTCCACCGCGACCATCACCAAGTGGAGCCGGGCTTTTTTGAAAAGAACGATTTGTTCTTTGTCATTTTTGCCGTGCCCAGCATGTGTTTGATTGGCTTTGGCACTTACAATGGTGTGTGGTGGATGCAGGCCATCGGCTTTGGCATTATGCTTTACGGCGCGGCTTATTTTATTGTGCACGACGTCATCATTCACCAACGCTTTAAATGGTTCAGCCGAAGCAAAGGCACCTACGTCCGGGCCATTCGCTGGGCGCATAAAATGCACCACAAACACTTGCATAAATACCAAGGCGAAAGCTTCGGAATGTTGATGGTACATAAAAAGTATTGGGAAAAAGTGCGCCGAGATAAACAGTTGATGGCAGCAAAAAAAGTTAGCTACGCACCGGAGCAGTAATACTGTTTTTCATTTATTTTAAAGAGCAATAAATAGAGTCGTTTTTGTTAACCGTCTGCATTGCTACTATTGAACGTTTGTTGCGACGCTCCGTTCATCGTTCGTGATTTTATTCAGCATTAATAAACACAGAGTTATCCAGCTACAGTCAGGCAAAACCCTAACGGGGCGTCATCGCTTAGTCCAGCCTGCAAGGGCTGGATAACCGAAACAATGAATGAATCCAAGCCTCGAAAGGGCGTAATAAGTATGTAGCCACAATCTTTGATGGTGTTACTGTTCACCATCGCAGAGTGCCTTTTATTACGCCCTTTCAGGGCTTTATGAATATACCGAGGTTATATTACTCAACCCTTGCAGGCTGGACTAAGCAATGGCGCCGCTTCGAGACTTTAAGATGAAGCAAGTTGAAAGGCACCTGCTACCGAAGCTCAATAGTGGATAAAGCGTACAAGGGAGCGACGCAACAGACGCTCAATAGATAGACGAACCCCTAGTCCAAAAAAAGGGCAATAACTAAAAGAATGTCACCGCCTGTAAACACCGGCGCAAGCACTCCCACTACCGCTTCACCGGAGAAGGTCGGAGCGAGGTTCTATTTCAAAACTTCGCGGCTGATCACCAGTTTTTGAATTTCGCTGGTGCCTTCGCCAATGGTGCAAAGCTTGCTGTCGCGGTAAAATTTTTCCACCGGAAAATCCTTGGTGTAGCCATAGCCGCCAAAAATCTGCACGGCTTCGTTGCTCACTTTTACCGCCACTTCGCTGGCGTAATATTTTGCCATGGCCGCCACTTTTGTAACCGGCTCTTTGCGTTCTTTTAGATCACATGCTTGCAGCGTGAGCAGGTCAGCGGCTTCAATTTCCGTAGCCATGTCGGCCAGCTTAAAAGAGATGCCTTGAAAAGAGGAAATGGGTTTGTCGAACTGGTGCCGCTCCTGTGCGTATTGAAGCGCCGCTTCGTAAGCGCCTTTGGCAATGCCGAGCGAAAGCGAAGCAATAGAGATGCGTCCGCCGTCCAACACCTTCATTGCTTGCTTAAAGCCTACACCAACTTCGCCCAAACGATTCGCATCGGGAATCACACAATTATCAAAAATCATCTCGGCAGTTTCGGAAGCCCTCATGCCAAGCTTGTTTTCTTTTTTGCCGCCGCTAAAACCTGCTGTACTGCGTTCGACAACAAAGGCCGTCGCATTGTCTTTTGTACGAGGCTCGCCGGTGCGGCAAACCACCACGGCCACATCACTGCTGATGCCGTGCGTGATCCAGTTCTTGGTGCCGTTGATAATCCAATTATCGCCGTCTTTTACAGCCGTGCATTTCATGTTGCCCGCATCGGAGCCCGTGTTTGGCTCTGTTAATCCCCAGGCGCCAAGCCATTCGGCGGTGGCTAACTTTGGCAACCAGCGCTGCTTCTGTTCTTCGTTAGCGAAGGATAAAATATGCCCTGTACAAAGCGAGTTGTGTGCCGCCACGCTTAAGCCAATGGAGCCACAAACTTTTGAAATTTCTTCAATGATGGTTTTGTATTCAAAATAAGAAAGCCCGGCGCCACCATATTGTTCAGGCACCAACACGCCCATCATTCCAAGTTGTCCTAACTGTTTAAAAATGTGAAGGGGAAATTCCTGGCTTTCGTCCCACTCCATAATGTGGGGCTTTATGTTTTGAAGGGCAAAGTCGCGGGCCGTTTGGGCCACTTGTGTGGTGATTTCAGCGGTTTCAAAATTCATGGTAGCGAATCGTTTTTTAAGGCGGTGAAGATAGCGGCGGAAACCCTAATTTAATAGTGTCAATTCCGCCTGCATGTTGCCAACTCTTAAATGCTCAACGGTTGTTTTCCCCTTGTTGTTTTCTGCGCTGATTGTTGTGTCATCAGGTTGCGGCTTTCATAACGAACGGCCGGTACACCGCGATAAAACAGAAGTGGGCACCGATGCCAAAGGGCGAATTGTTTACAAAAAATTTGAGCAGTTGATTGATGATTACAGCGGCCGTTCACTGGCCACTATCATCCAACAATTTGGTACCGCCGGCCGGCTTGTTTCCGAGTTCGGCACCGATCATCCGCGGCTTGGCAAGCAATACTTATACGAAATTTTTTACGGCGATAAGATGCGGGTGATTAACTATTTCCGCTGGCCGAAGATTGATAGTGTTGAGCCAAGAATTATTTCTCCAACGTTTTTTGTGGAGCAGAACATTGTTATTGATACGGCATCACTTGCCAAGCAAATCATCATTACCAAAATTTCCAGCGACAGCAAAACGTTTGCCGGCAGATATTTAGAAACCTTTCCCTCCCTTAAGTATACATCAATCAGGGATATGCGTTATCGTTCGTACACGTTCAGAATTCCGTTGCAAAATTTTGTTTTCGACGACAAGACGCGGCTGATTTTGAAGGACGCCATAATCATGAATTAAATGTCAGCCAGTGGCAAGACGCAAACCGTCATAAGCCAGATGAACGCCGGCAGGCAAGGTTTGTTCTATTTCTTCGTGCTGCCCCAATTGGTGTGAAATGTGTGTGAAATATGCTTCAGACACTTTTAATTCCTTTACCAAATCAATGGCTTCTTCAAGGTTGTAATGCGAGATGTGTTTTTCTCTTCGCAGGGCATTCACCACTAAAATTTTACTGCCGCGTATTTTTTCTTTTTCGCTTTCGTCAATGCGGTTGGCATCGGTGATGTAGGTGAAATCGCCAAAGCGGTAACCATACACGGGCATCTTTAAATGCCATACCTGTATGGGTATAACGGGAACGTCGCCGATGGTGAACGGATCAAGTGTTATTTCATTCAACTCCAGTTCCGGCACGCCGGGATATTTTTTATCGGCGAAGGCATAGGCAAAGTCACGCACCACGGCATCAAGCGTCATGGTGTTGCCGAAAAGCTGCATGGGTTTTTGTTGAAAGAAATTAAAGGCCCGAACGTCATCCAATCCGGCGATGTGGTCTTTGTGTGGATGGGTGAACAAAACAGCATCAAGTTTTGTCGCGCCGATACGCAACATTTGATAGCGAAAGTCCGGCGTGGTATCAACAACGATGGTTGTAGTGGGAGATTCAATCAGGATGCTTGAACGCAACCGTTTGTCTTTTTTATCAACCGATGTGCACACATAACAGCCGCAGGCAATCATGGGAACGCCGCTGCTGGTACCGGTGCCGAGGAAGGTGATGGTGAGAGGAACGTTCACAGCGGCAAGATAAGAAGTTGATAGGTTGATAAGTTGACAAGTATTTGCTACTACGTATCAACCTATCAACTCTCCTTCGCCTCGTGCCGTCCTCTGATTTCATCAAACCATTTTTTGCTTTCGGAAGTGAGGGCTTCGGCTTCAATCTTTAATTGCGGAACCAGATCAATAAGGGTGTTGATACGGCCTTCGAGTTGAAGGAATTTATTAAGCACAACGACCTTCCTATCTTCCAGAATACAAAAGCCGCTTTGAAAAGAGCCGCGTTCGTAGCGAATGATGTAGCCGCTTTCTTCAATCATCTTGTCTATCTTATCCAATGTGGTTTGCGTGTATTTCATTTTGCTTTCAAAAAAGGCAAATGTAAAACGAATGTGGAAAGGGTTTGCGTAGTGAGAGAAAGCAGTAAATTTGAGGAAACGAAAATTATGTTCACCGTTATTAAAGGGCACTATGAGGAGGGGAAGGTAACGCTTGAAGAAATGCCTCCTACGACGAAGAAAGCGGAAGTGTTGGTGATTTTTCAGGGAGACAACAATGAGCCGAAGCAGCCAAACCGCCAGTTCGGTTTCGCCAAAGGAATTGTAAGGTATATGGCTGACGATTTTGATGAACCGTTAGAAGATATGAAAGACTACATGTAATGAGATTCTTGCTCGATACTCATACCTTGGTTTGGTTCGGCAATGGCGACAAAAATCTTAGTCCCAAGGCAGAATCATTAATCGCCGATGGTGCAAATCAGATTTATTTCAGTGTAATCAGCTCCTTCGAGATGGCGATTAAAATCAACATCGGCAAGCTGCAACTTTCTCAATCATTAATTAGTTTTCTTCGAAATGCTGCAGAAAAAAGCATTGAACATTTGCCATTGAAAGAATCCCATTTAAACCAATATTTGACGCTTCCTTTATTTTCAGATCACCGTGACCCTTTCGACCGGATGATTATTGCCACGGCCATCGCTGAATCGCTAACCATAATTACTGCTGATCCCAAGTTTGGCCTTTACAAAGACATAGTACAGGTGGAGTGGTAGAATGATTTTATTCATTCACCAGTGACCGCTCACCATTCACCTACTTGCTCACCATCTGTATCACCGGCACAATCATCTCCTCCAAACTTACACCGCCGTGTTGAAAGGTGTTGCGGTAATAATTCACGTAATGATTGTAGTTGTTAGGATAACATAGAAACACATCTTCGCCACCAAAGATGTAAGATGAATTAATAGTAGGGGAAGGCAGGCCGATCTCTTTCGGGTCGCGATAGGCCAATACTTCTTTGGGATCATAATTCAGGTTGCGGCCGTGTTTGTATCGAAGATTAGTAGTGGTTTGTTTATCACCGATAACTTTCACCGGTGTTTTTACCCGAACGCTTCCGTGGTCGGTAGCGAGAACAATTTTTACATTCTTATCGGCAATCTTTTTCAAGGCCTGATGCAAGGGCGAATGCTCAAACCAAGATGCGGTGATGCTGCGGTAGCTGACTTCATCGCCGGCGAGTTCCTTCAACACTTCCATTTCCGTGCGGGCATGAGAGAGCATGTCCACAAAGTTGTAAACAATCACGTTTAAATCATTATTCAAAAGGTTATGCACGTTGTGCACCAAATCTAAACCAGCCTGATTATTCAACACTTTTGTGTAAGAGGTGCGGAGCGTTGTTTCGCCCATCGCTTTTAATTGCGCTTTAAAAAATTCCTCCTCGGCCATGTTCTTGCCGCCTTCGTCTTCGTCATTTTTCCAGTGTTGCGGAAACTTTTTTTCTATCTCCATCGGCATCATGCCGCTAAAGATAGCATTGCGGGCATAATGAGTGGCCGTTGGCAAGATGCTGTAAAAGCTGTCTTCCTCTACTAATCGAAAACTTTCCAGAAAGATGGGCATTATGGTGCGCCATTGATCAAAACGAAGATTGTCTATCAACACAAAAAAAGTAGTGGTGCCTTTTTCAATAACAGGCATCAGCTTTTGTTTGATTAGCGTATGCGAAAGCACAGGCACGTCCTTAGCGCCTGGCTTTAGCCACGAGGCATA
This sequence comes from Flavisolibacter sp., assembly GCA_965247695.1. Taxonomy (GTDB): domain Bacteria; phylum Bacteroidota; class Bacteroidia; order Chitinophagales; family Chitinophagaceae; genus Flavisolibacter. The sequence goes on along the minus strand of OZ252037.1, from coordinate 5,053,778 downwards.
ATTGCGGGAAATGAATTTAAAAAACTCCGTGTTGGCTTCGTTTTTCTGGCTTTGAAAAACCTCCTGCATTTCGGGGCTGTCGCTGCGTTGCAGCGAGAGTTCCCAATGCACCAGTTCTTTATAAATACCCATCCACTCCGTATAGTTTGGATTGGAGTTTAAGGCCATGAACAGGTTGCGGAATTGTTGTTGATAAGCGGTGGTGGTCTTCTCCGCAACAAGCCGCCGGTTGTCAATGATTTTTTTAAGCGAAAGCCAAACCTGGTTGGGGTTAACGGGCTTAATAAGGTAATCCGAAATCTGGCTGCCGATGGCTTCGTCCATCAGGTTTTCGGTTTCGTTTTTGGTGATGAGCACCACGGGTATTTGGGCGTTAATCTCTTTAATCTTGGCGAGGGTTTCGAGGCCGGTGATGCCGGGCATGCTTTCATCTATGAGCACCACGTCCACCGCGTTCTCCTTTACCCAATCAATGGCGTCAAAACCGTTGGTTAAGGTTTGCACATCATAGCCTTTGTTCTGCAAAAATTTTTTTTGCGATTGCAGGCTTTCGATCTCGTCATCTACCCAAAGAATTTTTGCTACTGCCATTTTCGTTTTCTTTATTCTTCTTTAATTATACGTTTTCTTTTTGCGCAAGCCAACTGTTAACTGGAGGCTTGCCTGCAAGTTGTTCTTTCTTAATTCTTCAAAAGATTTGTTGTTGACAGTAGGGATATTGTACCCACCTACAAATCGAAGGCGGCCTGCACCAAGACCGAGTTCAGGCCGGATTTTCAAATTACCTTTTTGAAAATCTGTATAATAAACGGCACATAAACCAATGTCAAGAATCATGTGAATCCATCCGCCAACTTTTGTTCCAAAAATATTTTTGTTCTTGCTGAAGTACATTTCTTCTGATGCGTAAACGGCTACGCCGCTGTGCCCTTCAAACCAGCTTACATATTTTCCTTTTGCAATGCCGATTTCATAGTAACGCAAAGTTTGGCTGTTTTTTGAATTGCCCTGCCAATGAACACCCAACAAAAGATCGGTAGAACGCACGGTTGTCCAAAAGGGACGACGCCTCATTGTACTGTCTTGTGATAGTAAAGGTTGCCCGAAAAAAACAAGTAATGTGAATATTAAAAGGGGTTTCATCTTTGTGCGGACAAAATAGGCCTTTTACGAGTTAACAGAAACAGAAAGTACGAATGGAATCAACTCCCCGCAAAATCATTAACGACCCCGTTTACGGCTTCATCACGGTTGACAATCCGCTCATCTTCGAAATCATCTCGCATCCCTATTACCAACGCCTGCGGCGTATTCATCAAATGGCTTTTGCCTCTTTGGTTTATCCCGGCGCGGTACACACAAGGCTGCATCATTCGTTGGGCGCTTATCACTTGATGGGCCTTGCCTTGAACGAACTTCGGAACAAAGGCGTGGCGATTACTCCCGATGAAGAACTGGGCGCCAAGATAGCCATCTTGCTGCACGACATCGGCCACGGGCCGTACTCTCATGCTTTGGAACGAAGGCTCATTAAAGGCGTTCATCACGAAGACATTTCTGTGCTCATTCTTGGCCTGCTGAACGAGCAATTCAACGGGCAATTGGAAACCGCCATTCAAATCTTCAGTAATGAGTATCACAAGACTTTTCTGCATCAATTGGTATCGGGCCAGTTGGACGTTGACCGTATGGATTATCTAACCCGCGACGCCTTTTTTACCGGCGTGGTGGAAGGCGCCATTGGTTACGACCGCATTTTAAAAATGCTTACCGTGCATGAAGGCGAATTGGTGATAGAAGAGAAGGCCATCTTTACCGTGGAAAAATTTTTGGTGTCACGGCGGCTCATGTATTGGCAGGTCTATCTGCATAAAACCGTGATGGCCGCCGAAAAAATGCTGGTGCGCATCATTGAGCGGGCCAATGAGTTAATCGCCAACGGCATTGAATTGCCGATGGCGTCGGCAAACCTGCAATTTTTTTTAAACGAACACAAACCCGGCGATAGTTTCATTAAGCACCTCGAAAAATTTGCGCAACTTGATGATACCGATGTGATGTGCACCATCAAAAACTGGTGCGGCCATTTTGATAAGGTGTTGTCGCGGTTGAGCAAGGGCTTGGTGGAAAGAAAGCTGTTGAAAATAAAATTCGCTTCGCAGCCTTTTGATGAGTTGTTGATAGAAAGTTTGCGCAAAGACGCCGCGCAAAAGCTTGGCATCACCGAGACTGAAGCGGCTTACCTGGTCTTCACCGGCGAGGCCATGAATACTACGTACAATCCGCTGGACGAACGCATAACCATCTTGTACAAGGACGGAACGGTAGCCGACATTTCCGAAGTGGACAATGCCCTCATCCATCAACGCCTGTCCACGCCGGTGAAGAAATATTACTTGTGCTATCTTCGATAAATGTGAATGGAAAATGGAAACCCGTGTAGTTCTTTACCTACTGTCTTTTTAATTATAGCGTGACCCATTGATGTTTGTTGAAACAGGAATATTCAAGTGGGGCAGTTTGCGGTTAAACGTTTATTTGGATTGCCTGTCTGTGCGAAGTATGATAAAAAGGAAAAACAAGACTTGCTATGCGGAGCCGTCGTGAACTTTATTTAGACAACTGTTTCATTTGATGCCTCACGTTTCCCTTTTGACGTTCGTAGCTCTCGTCCAAAAAAGTCAAAATCGTCATAATAAGTTCAGCGCCTTATCCGTTTGATTGCTTTAATACGATATTTGGCTTTTTACTTTTTTCGGATAACTGACCTTTTGATCCATTAACTATGCAATTTACGGCCGCCCAGATTTCGGTATTGGTAAACGGAAAGATTGAAGGAGATGCTGACGCCATGGTTTCTTCCTTCGGTAAAATTGAAGAAGCGCAGGAAGGCCAACTGACCTTTTTGGCCAATCCCAAATACGAAGATTACCTCTACACGACTAATGCTTCCATTGCCATTGTAAATGAAGGTTACGAACTGCGGCGTCCTATCAATCCCACACTTGTTCGCGTACCTGATGCCTACACCGCTTTTGCGCAACTGTTGGGCAAGTACCAGGAGTTAGCTACACAACAATTAAAAGGCATTCAGCAGCCTTGTTATATTTCTTCGTCGGCTAAAATTGCAGCCGACGTTTACGTCGGCGCCTTCAGCTACATCGGCGAGAACGTAAGCGTTGAAAGCGGCTCAAAAATCTTCCCCAACTCTTTTATTGGGGATAATGTTACCATCGGTAAGAACTGCATCATTCATCCCGGCGTAAAAATTTATCACGACTGCGAATTGAGCCACCATGTGGTCATCCACGCCGGAACGGTAGTTGGCTCGGATGGCTTTGGCTTTGCGCCACAGGCTGATGGCTCGTTTAAAAAAGTGCCGCAGATTGGTAACGTGGTCATTGAAGACGGCGTAGAGATTGGCGCCAACACCACTATTGACCGGGCCACCATTGGTTCGACACTCATTAAGTCCGGCGCCAAACTGGACAACCTCATTCAAGTAGCGCACAATGTAGAGATTGGTAACAGCACCGTGATAGCGGCGCAGGCAGGTGTAAGCGGCTCCACTAAAATCGGCAATAACGTTATGATTGGAGGACAAGCCGGACTGGTCGGCCACATTCAGATAGCTGACGGCGCCAAGATCAATGCCCAAAGCGGCGTAAGCAAATCCATTAAAGATCCTTATGCGGCCGTTACCGGTTCGCCGGCCGGCGATTATACCAGTTCATTGCGCAGCCAAGCTGTGATTCGCAACTTGCCGCAATTGGAAAAACGCATCCAGGAGTTAGAGAACCTTGTGAAGCAACTTACCGCAGAGCGCTTGGAGCAGGTAGCGAGTGGCAAGTAGAGATCAGCAAGTAGCCTTTCAAACCAAACAAACTTTCAATAAAAAACCTCTCTGAAATTCAGAGAGGTTTTTTTATGCTGGAAAAGATTGAACTAAGAAACTACTCACTACTTGCTGATCTCTAACTGCTTTAATAATCGCCCAACGTCTCCGGCAATTGAGCCAAAGCCTTCGCTAATTGTTCATCGTTGGGGGCCACGCCGTGCCAGTTGTGGTCGTTCTCCATAAACTCCACACCCTTGCCCATAATGGTGTGCATGATGATGGCAATGGGCTTTCCTTTTCCTACCAAAGACTTGGCTTCTTCCAAGGTATGCACCACTTCGTCCATGTCGTTACCGTTCATCTCCATTGTGTGCCAGCCAAAGGCGTCAAACTTTTTTCGGATGTCGCCAAGGTTATTCACCTTGTACGTAGGCCCGTCAATCTGCTGGCCGTTCCAGTCAACGGTCGAAATCAGGTTGTCCACGTTATGATTAGGCGCAAACATGATGGCTTCCCAATTCTGCCCTTCCTGCAATTCGCCATCGCCGTGCAACGTATAAACCACGCTTTGGTCGTTGTTTAATTTTTTGGCAAGCGCCACGCCAATGGCCACGCTCATACCTTGTCCTAACGAGCCCGTGGCAATGCGAATACCCGGCAAGCCTTCGTGAGTAGTGGGATGGCCCTGCACTCTGGAGTTTATTTTGCGATAAGTGGCCAGCTCACTTGTATCAAAGTAGCCGCTACGGGCCAGTACGGAATAAAACACCGGCGAAATATGCCCGTTCGACAAAACAAAAACGTCCTGGTTTTTAGCCTCCATATCAAAAGGCTGCGGCACATGATGCATCACTTTAAAATAAAGAGCGGTTAGCAAATCGGCGCAGCCTAAAGAGCCGCCCGGATGACCGCTTTGTGCGCCGTGCACCATGCGAACAATGTCTCTTCTAACCTGCGAGGCGATTTCGGGAAGACTTGGCATAAAAATTTGTAGTTGGTAAACCTCTTTGAGGAAATCTGCTCTTATGAAAACGAAACGGTGCAAAAATGCACTGTTTTTCTTAAAAAAGATTCCTTTAAAATATTACATTTGTCCGCACAGGATTCATTTTAAAACCACATTCGCTGGAAAAGCCAAGTGTGAAAACTAATATCAAAGCGTGAAAGACTAAACTGAATGAAACCTCATTGCACATTCCAAAACCCTGGCGTACTATGAACCTCCTGCTAACCACTGCCGTTTCTTTCATCATTTCTATTTTTGCCGTTCCCGCGGTTATTCGCGTGGCCGATGAGAAAGGATTGTTTGACGTGCCGGACTCCCGTAAGCTTCACACAAAGGCCATTGCCTCGCTTGGCGGTGTGGGCGTCTTCATTGGTTTTTTTCTTTCTGCTCTTCTTTCTATTTCGGTAAAAGAAAATCCCGAATTTCAATACTTCTTCGCCGCTGCTTTGCTCACTTTTTTTCTCGGCATTAAAGACGATATTCTAATTCTTTCGGCCTCAAAAAAATTCCTGGGCCAGTTGGCTGCCGCAGCCATCGTTATTCATTTAGGCGGCGTTCACATTGACAGCATGCACGGTTTTCTCGGCGTTTATGAATTACCCGCTATCGTTAGTTATCCGCTTTCGTACATGACCATTATCGTTATCGTAAATGCTTTTAACCTCATTGACGGTGTGGACGGCCTGGCGGGTAGCCTGGGTATTTTAACCACCGCTGTTTTCGGTACGTATTTTATGATGGCCGGCCCGGCTTTTACGGCTTATGCCATGATGGCTTTTGCACTAACCGGCGCCCTGTGTGCCTTTCTTATTTTCAACTACCACCCGGCTAAAATATTCATGGGCGATTCTGGTTCGCTCTTGCTTGGGCTGGTGAATGCTATTCTTGTTATTAAATTCATTACAGTGGCCGATGCGGTAAACGGAAGTTTCCCCATCACCTCCTCGGTGGCTGTTGGCTTTTCTATCCTGCTGGTGCCTTTGCTTGATACGATGCGGGTGTTCAGTGTTCGCATTGCCAAAGGCCGGTCGCCCTTTTCCGCAGACCGCAACCACATTCATCACCTGCTGCTTGACCGCGGACTGAACCACAGCCAGGTAACGTATGTGTGCCTGCTGATGAACGCCGCCTTCATTGTGCTGGCTTATGCCGGCCGTAGCATGGGCTCTACGTGGTTATTGGGTTCCATGATTGCCGTTTCGTTTGTGATGGTAGGCTTTTTAAAATGGTGGAAGAAGCGTCCGCAATTGGTAATGGCAAGTCCGGCTTACAAAAAGCCCGAAGGTGCTACCAAAGTAGTGGCAATGAAGAACGAAGAAGTAGCGGTGGCAGACTAATAATCATTCCACAAACAATCAATCTAATTTTGAAACTGTCCTCTATTGAGGACAGTTTTATTTTCATCCACGGCAAGCAAACCGAGTCCGTGCAGAGGCTTCTCCCATTCTCATTTTCTCTTTTCTTCTTTCCTAAATTTGCGCTACCAAATTTGAAAATGTATGTCAACAGAAGACGTGTCGTCAATCTTAAAGTCAACCGAAGACGCAATGAAAAAAGCCATCAGCCACCTGGAAACAGAACTGACGAAAATAAGAGCCGGCAAAGCCAATCCGCAAATGCTCGACGGCATTATGGTGGATTACTACGGTTCGCCCATGCCCATCAACCAAGTGGGAAATATTTCGGTAATGGATGCCCGCACCTTAACCATCCAGCCCTGGGAAAAAAACATGCTGCAACCCATTGAGCGGGCCATCATCAACTCAAACATCGGCATCAACCCACAGAACGACGGCATTATTATTCGCCTGTTTCTGCCACCGCTTACCGAAGAGCGCCGCAAAGAATTGGTAAAGCGTTGTCTGGCCGAAGGCGAGGCTTCCAAAGTAGCTGTACGAAACATTCGCCGCGATTCTATTGAGAACATAAAGAAGGCGCAGAAGAACGGCTTAAGTGAAGATGCCGCGAAGGATGCCGAAACCGAAGTGCAAGATGTCACTAACCGTTACATAGCCGCTACCGATAAACACCTTGCCGCTAAAGAAAAAGAAATTATGGCGGTGTGAGGATGAGTAATGAGTAATCAGTAATGAGCCGGCCGTTTATAGCGGCCCTTTTTTTGCCACTCATGTGTCGTATAAATGCAGGGCTGTTTGTGCAAGAATGGATTTGTACGCAGCACGAACTCATTACTGATCATTCATTATTCATTTATTCGCCAGATAAACCCCGCTTAAAATAATTCCCAGACAAACAAATTGCACAAGGCCGATGGCCTCGTCGTAAATTAAGCCCCAACCGATGGCAACGACGGGAACGGCATATGTGACCAACGATGCAAACAAGCCACCCGCTTTTTTTATGAGCGTATAAAAAAGAATCGTGGCTAAAGCACTGCCCAAAAGGCCAAGTGTGGCAGCCGCTAAAATGCTTCCCTTTGTTTGAGAGGAAAACGACACAGGATTCAGCCAAAGAAAAAGCGTGGTGGGAAGAAGGAGAAAGGCAATGGAAACCGTTGCCATCTTCACCGGGTCGAGGCCTTTTAAATAACGGCCCACGATGTTCACGTTAAGCCCGTAACAAACGGTAGCCAATAGAATAAGAAGTGTGTAGCCGATACCGCTTACCGTCAACGGCCCCTTGGTAGCGCTTAAAATAAAAAGGCCTATAAATCCTACCAACACACCAGCCATCTTTTTAGAAGGAATTTTCAACCCAAAAAACAAGACACCGATAAGGATGACAAACAACGGGGTAAGCGAATTTAAGATGCCCGCCAGCGAACTCTCGCCGCTGTGTTGAATAGCAATGCCGAATAAAAAAGCCGGAATCAAATTGCCAACTAAACCAGTGAGCAATACAATGGGAATCTTTTCACGCGGCAACCGCCGCACATGAAAAAAAGCAAAAGGCAAGAAAACAAGGCTGGCTGAAAAGATGCGCACTGCCCCAATCTGTCCGCCCGTTAAGCCTTCGGCACTTTTCTTTATGAGGATAAAAGAGCTGCCCCAAATAAGCGCCAACAAGACAAACAGCAACCAACTAAGTCTTCTTTCATTTTTCATTAGCTGCAAAAGTGCAAAGCTTTGTACTTTTCCCCCATCTATATTTATGGCACTACTTAACGGCATCTCCACCAAAGCCCCCGGCACGCTGGACAAAATCAAAACGAAAGAAGAAACGAGAAAATTAAAAGAACGGCTGGACGGGTTGCAAAACCTTCTCTTCGCCGATGGGCGCCATGCAGTGTTGGCCGTGATTCAAGGGATGGACGGCAGCGGAAAAGACGGCGCCATTAAAAACGTTTTCGGCGGATTGAACCCGCAAGGCGTGCAGGTGAAATCGTTCAAAGCGCCTTCGGCGGAAGAATTAAGCCATGATTTTTTATGGCGCATCCATCAACATGCGCCGGTCAAAGGCATGGTGCAGGTTTTTAATCGCAGCCATTACGAAGACGTATTGGTGACCCGCGTACATGGCTGGTGCGATGATGATACAGCGAAGAAACGCTTCAAAGCCATCAATCGTTTTGAAACACTTTTGCGGGAACACAACAACACAAGTGTTTTAAAATTCTATCTGCACGTATCACCCGAAGAACAAAAGGAACGCTTAACAGAACGCACCACCAATCCCGAAAAAGCCTGGAAGTACAATGCTAAAGATTTTGACGAAGCGAAGCTTTGGGACAACTACATGCAGATGTACGAAGAAGCGTTTGCCGCCTGCAACGACCCGCAATGGATCATCGTTCCGGCCGACCAAAACTGGTACAAAGAATACCTGATTGCCAAGACACTTGTGGAAACAATGGAAAGCCTTCCGCTTCGGTACCCGCCGTTTAAAAAGTAAGTCTTGTTTTGCCTAATTTCAGCCCACCATCTTCTCACACACTAAAATCAATTTTATGGGTATGCTTAAAGAGTTTAAAGAATTTGCATTAAAAGGAAACGTACTTGATTTAGCCATCGGCGTCATTATCGGCGCTGCGTTTGGAGCTATCATTTCCTCGCTGGTGGAAGACGTGATTACACCGCTTCTGTTGACCCCTGCGTTAAAAGCCGTGGGCGCCGAAAACATTGCGCAACTTCATTGGGGTGGTGTGAAGTACGGCAGCTTCTTGTCTTCAATAATCAAATTTCTTGTGGTTGCCTGGGTTCTTTTTCTTTTAATTCAGGGCATTAATCGCATGGAACGCAAGAAAGATGAAACAGTGGCGGCACCGGCTCCGGAGTTCTCACTGCAGGAAAAATTGCTCATGGAAATCAGGGATTCGCTCAAGAAATAGTTTTAGCAAATCCGCCTATCTTTGGCCGCACTGCATTTTCAATTTCTAATCGTTTGAACAACTGAAATGAGAAGACTATCGTTTGTGTTCGCTGCCTTTGCGATAATGACGGGCGCCATTGCGCAACCTACAAAATCTCCTACACGCTTTAAAACAGGCGGCATGATAACCGCCATTGCCGGGCAAAGCGGTACCCGCAATTGGGCCCCGGCCGGCGAAGAAAAATTTTCGCTGACGGCTTCCGCCAACCTGCAACTTTGGGCCAATAAGGAGTGGGGCAAAAACAAGTGGACGAACTACCTGGAAGTGGCTTATGCACTTATCAATACGTCCTCAAGCGGCGTACGCAAAATAGACGACAAGTTTGATTTTTATTCCAAGTACAGCCACGGTTTGGGTACCGGCCGTTGGGCCGTTGGTACCTTGGGAACGCTGCGTACGCAGTTAGTCAACGGTTATGACTATTCCGAAACACAACGCAAGCGCATCTCTGGTTTTTTTGCACCGGCATACATTGCCTTCAGTCCCGGTATTCAATACTCCACGGCTAACAACTCTCTGAACCTGCATTTCGGGCCGGATGTTCGTTGGGTGGTGGCTACTAACTCGCCTTACAGTTTCAATTACCAGGGCGGTGTTAAGCCCGATGGAACAACGGAAAGAAGCCTTGCCTCGCTTTATGGTGTTGATCCCGGCCGCCAAGTGCGCATTGAAGCCGGCCTTTATTTTTCGGGCTTGTTCAACAAAGAAATCGCCAAGAACATAAATTGGAAAACACGCCTTGATGTAAGCAACGACATCATAGAACGCAAGCTTGACCTGCTGGACATTTACTGGACCAATACCATCGGCATGAAGGTGAACAACTGGCTGACGGTAAACTACAATTTCGATTTGTATTACGATGACAACGTGAGGATGTTCGGCCGCAACAAGATGGGGGCCGCCACACAAATGAAATCCATTTTAGGCGTGGGGGCAGGGTTTAAATTCTAACAGCCAATACTTATTTTTGCGAAGTCCCGTTCCACAGCGACGGGACTTTTCTTTTACCATTAACACGATAACCTGTGAGTGCAACCTACCAGATAAGGCTTCCGCAGTTTGAAGGGCCGTTCGACCTTCTGCTGTTTTTTATTGAACGCGACGAATTGGATATCTACAACATTCCCATCACCCGGATCATCAAGGATTTTCTGGCTTTTATTCACAGCCAGGAAACACTGAACATTGAGTTGAGCAGTGAGTTCATTCTCTTCATCTCCACCCTCATGCGTATTAAAGCCAAGATGCTGCTTCCGCGAAAAGAGATAGATGCGCAAGGGGCCGAAATAGATCCGCGGCAGGAATTAATTGACAAAATTCTGGAGTACAAAAAATACAAAGAAGCCGCGGCGGAAATGGCGGCGATGGAAGCCGAGCGGATGCTGATGGTGAAGCGCGGCAACATTCAAAAGGAACTATCACAAATAGGCGAGGAGGCCAGCGAAGGCACCGAAGTGCAAACCATCACGCTGTTTAAATTAATGAAGGCTTTTGAAAAAGTAACGCAACGCTACCACGACCGGCTGAACAGCCCTACACACACCGTGGTGCGATACAACTACACAATGGAAGCCAGCAAAACCGACATGATCTCAATGGTGCAAAGCCAGCGGACGCTTTCATTTGAAACCATTTTTGAACGGGTGGAGAATCGTGTTCACGCCATCTTTCTTTTTCTTTCGATGCTCGAATTGGTGCAAGGCAAATTCATGCGCATCTTAATTGGCGAGGGGCGAAACAATTTTATTGTGGAATATAACGAAGTGAAAGAAGGCTTAACGGATGAAGAGCACATGCGGTTGTTATAGTGCGTACGTTCTATTAGAACGATACGGTAACGCCGAGCAACTGCGAAACCATCACGCCGTCATGCGAAGGAATTGAAACAAAGCCGTTGTTTGTCTGTTTGTAACCGATAACTTTTTTAGTTGCAGGATGAACAATCCAATACTCTTTAACACCGCATCTTTCGTAAACTTCCTTCTTTTCAATCTTGTCCAATTTCTCCGAGCCTGGCGAAAGAATTTCAACAATCAAATCCGGTGCGCCGTAAACATTGTTTTGCACAATTGAAAGACGTTCAGCGGCAATAAAAAATATATCCGGTTCGTAAACATTTTCTTTATCTATGTAAACGTCAACCGGTGCATAAAAAACCTCTCCTAATTTTTTGCCTTCGACAAACTGATCTAATTGACGAAAAATAGTTTTGGACACTCGTTGATGTGCAGAATGCGGAGCAGGTGACATGATTAATCTGTTGTTGATGATCTGGGCCAACGTTCCCTCCGGCAAACTTTCAAAAACTTCCAATATTGTACGCGGCGGCGCTTGAATCATGGCTCACATTTTTTTAAAAATACACTTTTATTGCGGCCAAAAAAGCTGCTTTCCTAATAAAACGGCTCTGTATAATGCGCTTCTTCATTTCTCTGTAATGGCAAACATGATGGGTTGTGTGTGATACGACCGCACCTTTCTGCCATTCACTTCTCCGGCTTGCCAAAGCGGGCCGGTACGAATGGTGCGAACGGCGCCTAAGGCCAATCCGTAACCCGGATCGTTCAATGCCTTTACATCGGTGATGCGGCCATTCTTTTCCACCAAAAAGCGAACGTTTACCGTGTAAGTACCTGCTTTCATTCCCCTGGTTGCCGCATAGTCAAGATAAGGCATTAGGCTTTTTATGAGGTGCTGTTGCCAGGCCTTTATGTCCACGGTGGCTTCTACTTCTACCTTCTCAAAAACGTTGTCTTCTATGGTGGGAGCCGAGGGAATGCGGTTTTGAGAACTATCGGTTTGCTGGGCTTGTGCGGGAGAAAAAAAGAGCACAGCAGTCAATAAGCAAATGATGGAAAAATGGTATCGCATAAGCAAAAGTTTTGCTTAAAGATAAAATTCAATTGTACATCCACAACAGGATCGGCTTTTTCTCTTTCTCAATAAAACCTGCCGCTACACTCAAAAATTTATGTGAAACCATCACACAGCCCAAGCTGTTGCAAATAGGATAAGGATAACATTCTTCATCGGGTACGCAACTATAAGAATGCAAAACAACGTTGCGTTGATAAGCATTTGAATTGGTGCTGTCCAAGCCAATTAGCTTAAAGGCTTTGCCAAACTTGCCCTCGTAAGCACCGGCTACTTTGTATCGTCCCACGGAACTGCAACCGCAACCGGAGACGTTTGCAAATTGCGCCGTTTCCAAAAAACGGTTATTGCAACTGCCGTGCGCCACCAAGCCAGAGGCCAACAAAGAATCGTGTTGCAGGTCGTAAATGAAGAACCGTTTTTGACCGCTGGGCAGGCGCATGTCAAGCAAAAAAACAATACGGGAGGAAAAGCCTTTTTGCAAGGCAAATTTTTCCGCGGTGCTTGCTTTTGTTTTTAGTTGAAGTAAATAGTCAGGCTTTGCTTCCCGCTTTTGGGTAGATGTAACCTTTGAAGGTTTCAACTTGTGTTCAGGGAAGATTGACTTGGCAAGAAGAAGACAAAGGGGAAGAACAACACACAGGCAAAAAAGCGGGAACAGGCGGTTCATGCCGGTGAGATGCAAGAAGGTTTTTATTCCATATTCCTGTATTAAAAACGGATGGTTGCGTTGAGTAAAGGCGAAGCGACAACACCCGATTGCGAAGCAACTTCCACAAATACATTCTCTCTTAAACTATAGACGGTTGTTTCTTTTGTTTCGGGGTCAACGAGCCAGCATTCCTTCACCCCGTATTTTTCATACACCGGTTTCTTTTTGCGTTTGTCCTTTTTGTGAGTGCCGGGCGACAGTACCTCTATCACTAAATCAGGTGCGCCGTACACTCGTCCTTTGCGTACCAAAGAAGACAGCCGGTCAGCAGCAATAAAAATGATGTCTGGTTGAAAAACATTTCCGTTGTCGAAATGCACATCCACCGGTGAGACGATAACCTTGCCCAGCGCTTTTGCTGTTGCCACATTTCTCAATTGCGTCGCAATTTCTGTAACAATATCTTGATGATAGAAATCCGGCGCAGGTTCCATCACCAATTGGTTATTGACCAATTCGGCCAATGTTCCTTCGGGCAGACTTTCATAAACTTCGAGCAGTGTTCTCGGCGGCGCTTTGAGCATACAAACAGTTTTCCTAAAATTAAACCTTTCGGCATGAAGAAGCCGCTCTTGATTGAACAACTTTTTTAAAGAAAACAAAGGCAAGAATAATTTCTGAAAACTTATTTGTCTCGGGTTTCATAAACAAACACATCGAAATTGTGGCCATTCATCAAATAGTATTCGTTGACGATGACAACTGTTTTGTCTTTGTCCAAAGCTCCTTTCAATACCCGAAGATGAAGCTCCTCCGAAAAATCCATTTTTAAAAATAAACTGTCGCTCCTTCTTGCAAAGAATAAAGTTTGATCGAACATTGAATTGTGTTTCTTCACGCCAATGTAAATTGGTAGCGAATCCGTGTTCATAATCACCAATCCCTTTTTGCTTAACGGCTCAAATCTCTTTATCAGCAATTCATTTCCCCGCACTAAGCCAAAAAGCTGAAGCTTCCCAAACAATGCACTGTCTTGAATCGGTTCCATTAACACCGGATTGCTTTTGCTCTGTTTCTCCAAATACCGGTCTATATCCGATTCATCACTCATAAATTGAATGTCGGCATACGATCGGCGAAACCCAATCTGACCAACTGATTGAACAAAGGTTTTCGGATGGGGCTGGGGATTCAAAGAAAAAGCCGTTTGCTTCTGCTCCGTGTTGCGGCAAAAAATCGCAACAAAAGAAAGGAGTAAGCAAACGGCTGTCCGGATTCGGTTCATCTTACATAAAAGATTTGGCAGCGACTTTTTTCTTCATCATCTCCCTTACCGCATCCGCTATCGCCTGCGCATCATAACCACACTCGCGGTGCAACTCTTTCAGCGTTCCGTGTTCAACAATACGGTCAGGTATGCCCAAAACTTTCAAATCGTTCTTATAACCGTGCAGCGCCATAAACTCCGCCACCGCACTACCAAAGCCACCGGCTATGGTGCCGTCTTCCACCGTAATGATTTTATCATAATTGCTCAACGCTTCGTGCAACAGTTCTTCATCCAACGGCTTGGCAAAGCGCATGTCGTAATGCGCCGGTTGAAGATTGTCGCTGCGCAAATTACGAATGGCTGCGGCTGCAAAGTTTCCGGGATGACCAAGAGATAAAATGGCAACGTCTTTTCCATCACGCAGCTTGCGGCCTTTGCCAATCACCACTTCTTCCATCGGCTTGCGCCACTCCGGCATCACGCCTTCGCCGCGGGGATAGCGAATGACAAAGGGCAGCTTTGTGCTTTCCAGTTGCGCTGTGTACATTAGGTTGCGCAACTCCTGTTCATTCATCGGCGCGGAGATGACCATGTTCGGTATGCAACGGAAGTATGCGATGTCGTAAGCGCCGTGGTGTGTGGGGCCGTCTTCGCCTACAAGCCCTGCTCTGTCTAAACAAAATATCACGGGCAACTTTTGTATCGCCACATCATGCACCACTTGGTCAAAAGACCGTTGCATGAATGATGAATAGATATTGCAGAAAACTTTCAAACCTTGCGTAGCCATGCCGGCGCTAATGGTAACGGCGTGCTGCTCGGCAATGCCTACGTCAATGGCGCGGTGCGGCATGGCCTTCATCATAATGTTAAGCGAGGACCCCGAAGGCATGGCTGGTGTAATGCCCATGATCTTTTCGTTCTTCTCCGCCAGTTCTAAAATCGTGTGGCCAAATACGTCCTGGTACTTCGGTGGCTGTGGTATGTCGAATTTCTTCTTGTAAATCTCACCGGTGATTTTGTCGAACAAGCCCGGTGCATGCCACTTGGTTTGGTCTTGTTCCGCCAGCGCATAGCCTTTGCCTTTTACGGTAACGATGTGCAGCAGCTTCGGTCCCGGAATGTTCCGCAAATCCGAAAGTGTATCTACCAGCTTGGTGATGTTGTGGCCGTCAATGGGCCCGAAGTAGCGAAGGTTCAAGGCTTCAAATAAATTGCTTCGCTTGGTTACCATGCCTTTAATGCCGGCTTCCAGTTTGGAAGCCATGTCGCGGGTAAAGCGCTTGCCCACAGGCAGCTTTCCCATCAGCTTCCACACGTCATCCCGAAAGCGGTTATAGGTTTGCGACGTCGTTATATCGGTCAGGTATTCTTTCAGTGCACCCACGTTGGGGTCAATGCTCATGCAGTTGTCGTTCAAAATAATCAGCATGTCGGAGTCGGCCACGCCGGCGTGGTTCATGGCTTCAAAAGCCATCCCGGCCGTCATGCTGCCGTCGCCAATAACGGCCACGCATTTGCGGTCCTCGCCTTTGTACTTGGCGGCTATGGCCATGCCGAGAGCAGCCGAAATGGACGTAGATGAATGGCCCACGCCAAAAGTGTCGTACTCGCTTTCACTGCGTTTGGGAAAGCCGCTCAAGCCGCCGTACTTGCGGTTGCTGGCAAAGTTGTCGCGGCGGCCAGTGAGGATTTTATGGCCGTAAGCCTGATGGCCCACATCCCACACTAATTGATCATACGGCGTGTTGTAAACGTAATGCAACGCCACCGAAAGCTCCACCACGCCAAGCGATGCGCCGAAGTGCCCGCCGTGAACACTTACCACGTCAATGATGTATTGCCGCAGTTCGTCGCACACCTGATGCAGGCTTTCTTTGGAAACTTTTTTTAAGTCGTCGGGTGAATCAATGGATTGCAATAAGGCGCCGGCCGGAATCTGCATGAGGACGAGTTTAAGGACGTAAAAGTAAATTCTTTCGCGGCAACGAAAAGCAGCCGGCGAAGGGTTAACAAATCAGAAGGTCGAAAGTTTGCAATTGGCAGTGCGGTTCATGGGTAGTGGAAAGTTCCTGATTGCGATCTTTTTATGAACCAGAGGTCTGTCTATTTATGAAGCGTTTGTTGCGTCGCTTGCGTCCCGATAGCTATCGGGAGCTATCGGGACTTGTACGTTTGGCATCCCGATAGCTATCGGGACTATTGGGCATTGTGCAATTATCACGGCCAATGCGAACAATCTTTTTATGCAATCTTTCGGACATGCCGCGGGCATGTCCCTACACCAGCGCAAGCCCATCTCCAAATTATCAAATCGCCTAATCTTCAAATCTCTCCATCAGCTAATCCGCACATCAGCTAATCCGCTAATCAACTTCCGCTCGTACACCCGCCTTGCCATTGATACACTATAACCCCTTGTTAACCGGCATGCTTTCTTAAATTTGACCGATGAAGGCGGCTACATCCTCACGGTATTGGGCAGCGCAGTTTGCGGGCTGGGGCTTGTTTGCGGCCATCAACGTCTTCTTTACCTGGCTATTCAACCGCTTTGAAGCGGCCAGCCTTTTGCGCATTCTTTTTTACTTCGAGGTCGGCATCATCTTCTCCCATTTCATGCGGGAGATCATTCACCGCTCGTCCATTTTATTTAAAGACCTGAAGCAACAGATTCCGGCGTTTATTCTGCTCACCATTGCCTTTTCATTTTTCATTACCTGCGTAGTGTCGCCTTTTGAACAGTTGTATGCGTTGCGCACCAGTCCCGATGGATTGCCGCTTTCTTATCTCTCGCTATTTATTACTAATCTGGTATCGTTTATTCCGCTGCTGCTGATGTGGAACGCCATTTATTTCATGTACCACTTCATCATTAAAACACGCAAGCAGGAACTGGACACCATCAAGCTGGAAGCCTTGGTGCGGCAACTGGAACTCAATACCATCAAAGCGCACATCAACCCGCATTTTATTTTTAATTCGCTCAACGGCATTCGCGCCTTGATTGACGAAAACCCGCAGCGGGCCCGCACAGCCATCACGCAATTAAGCAGCATTTTGCGCAGCAGCTTAAGCGCCGAAAAAGCCGAAACGGTTTCGCTTGAACAGGAACTGAAAATTGTAAAAGATTACCTCGCATTGGAAAGCATGCGCTTTGAAGACCGGCTGAAAATTTCCTTTGATGTAGATGAAAAAACCCTGAACAACCCCGTGCCGCCCATGATGCTGCAAACCCTGGTGGAGAACGCCATCAAACACGGCATCTCTAAACAAATGAAGGGGGGTGTTATCAACATCGTGTCGGACATTAAACAGAACCGGCATGAGTTGGTGGTGCAGAATACCGGGCACCTGAACGGCTATGCAAAAAGCACCGGCTTCGGCATTTCCAGCACCAAGGATAGGTTGAATTTATTGTATGGCGAAAAGGCCAGCTTTGAAATAAAACAGTTGGATGAAGAGTTGGTGGAAGCAACGGTGTTGATGCCGATGGGGAAATGATTAGCTGATTGATTTGAAGATGTGATGATTTGAAAATTTGATGATGGGCTTGCGCCAGCTTGGGGGTTTGTAGGGCCAGGCTCATGGCGTGGCCGCGAAACATACAAGAAAATCAATGACTACAAAACCTCAAACCATAAACGACAAACCACAAACGAAACACACATGAAAGCCATCATCATTGACGACGAACGCTTAGCCCGTGCGGAACTGCGCAAACTGCTGGAGGACTTTCCGCAAATAGAAGTGGTGGACGAAGCCTCAAACGCCGAAGAAGGTGTGCAAAAAATTGACAGCCACAATCCGGACCTGATTTTCTTAGACATTCAGATGCCTGGCAAAACCGGCTTTGAAATGTTGCAGGAACTCGACCACGCACCGGCCGTTGTTTTCACCACGGCTTACGACGATTATGCGTTGAAAGCGTTTGAAGTAAATGCGCTTGATTATTTGCTCAAGCCCATTGAGCCGAAGCGTTTGGCCGATGCCGTTGAGAAGATAAAAAAGACGCTCAACGGCCACGGTGGGCAAACGTCCGGCGATACAGTGTACACGTCTTCGTCGTTGCTTGGCGAACACGACCAGGTGTTTGTAAAAGATGGCGAACGCTGCTGGTTTGTAAAGCTGTCGGATGTGCGGCTGTTTGAAAGCGTGGGCAACTACGCCAAGGTTTTTTTCGGGCCGAACAAGCCGCTCATTTTAAAATCGCTGAATGCTTTGGAAGAGCGCCTTGATCCGAAAATTTTCTTTCGGGCCAACCGCAAACACATCATCAACCTGCGTTGCGTGGACAAAGTAGAGTCATACTTTAACGGCGGCTTGCTGCTTGAGCTGAAGGGCGGCGAAAAAATAGAAATCAGCCGCCGGCAAACGGTGAAGTTTAAAGAGATGATGAGTTTTTGATTAGCTGATTAGCTGATTAGCGGATGGGAGGATTAGCTGATTAAATGATTTGGCGATTTGAAGATTTGGTGATTTGAGAATGGGCTTGCGCCAGTAGGGGTTTTTGTAGGGACATGCCCGCGGCATGTCCGAAAAATTGCGTACAGTGAATGATTGTGTTTGTAGTGATGACTGTAAAATGCCCAATAGTCCCGATAGCTATCGGGATGCCGAACGTACACGAGTGCGACGCAACAGACGCTTCATAAATAGACAGACCTCTGGTTCATAAAAACGAAGCGATAACTTGCTTTTATTTGCGTATCCTTTTTAAAACTCAAAACGAATTTTCCTAAAATGATAAAGACCATTTTGTTGCTGGCCCTGATAACGGTTCATGTATCCATTCATGCGCAAAGCACTAACGACATTACGGTAAGCGAAGCCACTCGTATTGAAAACTTTTTAGCGTCCGATGAGATGCGGGGCCGCCGGGCCGGTTCGCCGGACATTGCCAAAGCCGCGGCTTTCATAGCCATTGAATTTAAGAAGGCCGGCCTGCAACCGTTACAGGGCAATAGTTTTTTGCAACCCTTTGTAATGATGCGGCCAAGGCTGAAAGAATTATCCTACAAAGCCGATGGTGCAGACCTGGACACCAAAAAAGTTTTCGTGATTACCACGCAACCCGAATTAGAAGTAACCGAAACATCGGGCTATGAAGTGCGCAACATAAAAGCCGGTGGTAAATTATTTACCGAAGCATCGGCATTGAATAAGGAGAAGAAGAACCTAATCGTAGTGGTTGATCCATCATACGAAGCCGACTTTTTGCGGTTAAGTGTTTTCAAACGGCAGATGTTTGGTTCGCCATACAACAAGATTTTTTTATTGGCGGATGCCTTGCCAAAAACATTTGCGGTGAAGGCTTCGCACAGTTTTGAAGAAACACATTTTGCTAATGTGGTGGGCATCTTGCCGGGTAAATCAAAGGCGGCTGAACAAGTTGTTTTTTCAGGGCATTATGATCATTTGGGTGTAAGCCGTCCGGTGAATGGCGACAGCATTTACAACGGCGCCAACGACGATGCGGCGGGAACAACAGCGGTGATTATGCTGGCAAAACATTTCAAGAAGTTGAATGATAACGAACGCACTTTGGTGTTTGCTGCTTTTACTGCCGAAGAAGTCGGCGGTTACGGTTCGCAATATTTTTCGCAGCAATTAAATCCTGATGATGTAGTGGCCATGTTTAACATTGAGATGATCGGCACCGAAAGCAAATGGGGCCGCAACAGCGCTTACATCACCGGCTTTGAAAAAAGCAATATGGGTGAGATATTGCAAAAAAATCTTCAGGGCACGGACTTTCAGTTTCATCCCGATCCATATCTGAAAGAAGACTTATTCTACCGCTCCGACAACGCTACACTGGCAAGGCTCGGCGTACCGGCGCATACCATCTCCACATCAAAAATGGACAGTGAGCTAAACTACCACAAGCCAAGCGATGAAGTGGGCACTCTGGATTTAGAAAACATGGCGGAGATAATCAAGGCCATTGCTCAAAGCAGCCGCACCATCGTAAGCGGAAAGGATACGCCGGGAAGGATTCCTAAGGAAAGTACGGCAGCAACAAGGGCTGTACAATCCGCAAACAGTGGATCGCGATGATGCTTGAAAAATGGCGCCTGAATTAATCCTTAAAAACATTTCCAGCCGCGTTGATCTCGACCCGGAAGAAAGCGCATACATATTGTCAGTGCTTCGTTTTAAAACGGTAACTAAAAAAGAACTGCTGTTAAAAGAGGGAGACGTTTGTAAAAACATTTATTATGTAAACGAAGGAATGTTGAGGGCCTTTTGCTTAGACAAAGAAGGCAGGGAAGCGACCATTATGTTTGCCTTGGCCGATTGGTGGATAACAGACATGTATTGCTTCCTGAACGAAAAGCCGGCCATGATGTACATTGAAGCCATTGCTGATAGTTCCCTGTTTCAGTTAAGCAAAGAAGGATTGGAAAACTTGTTTGATAAGGTGCCCAAGTTCGAACGCTTCTTCCGGCTGCTGATGCAAAATGCGTACACTCGGGAGCAGTTACGGGTGATTGAAAATCTGTCCCTTCCGGCGGAAGAACGGTACGAAAGTTTTCTGAAAAAATACCCGCATGTGGCCAGTGCTGTCACGCAAAAGCAAATCGCTTCTTATCTCGGTGTAACGCCTGAATTTTTAAGTTCGGTGAGAAGAAAAAAAGCCGGCAAGTGACTTTCTTAATCTACCTTATTTTTCTTGCGCGGCAGACGCCCTTCATTTGCTGAAAATTAAAACCATGTTGATACTCATTGCAGGCCCTTACCGTAGCGGCACCGCCGACGATCCAAGGTTGATGCAGCAAAATTTAGACGCTCTTGAATCGGTGGCCTTGCCCCTGTTTCGCAAAGGTCACATTCCGATGATTGGCGAATGGGTAGCCTTGCCGCTCATTCGTTTGGCCGGTTCTACCAAGCCAGGTGATGAAGCGTGGGAAGAGATACAATACCCCGTGGCGCACCGGTTATTGGAGCGTTGCGATGCCGTGCTTCGTTTGGCAGGCGCATCAAAAGGCGCTGATGAAGACGTAAGAGTGGCGAAAGAAAAAGGGTTGAAAGTTTATTATCATTTGGAAGACGTGCCGGATGCAGAAGAAAAATAAAACGTTCGTGAAAGAGCGATGTGTGGATAGTGATTGGTGGTACTGCTTTGTGATTTTATCTGCAGATCAGCGGAAAAATTTTCAGACCCTTTTATTCTGCTTCAATTGTTGACTGGTAGAAGACATCGCACAGCCGGCAATCACGAGGTTTACAAACACCGGTGTGTAAAATAGATAGCTATAGCTCACATCTATAAACGCATAAAACACACAGAGTGTTAGTTGAAGGCCTGCTAATAAAACATTTGTTGTACTAAAACTTCTTTTGTAGATCAATAAGAAGAAAAGCAGCGGTACAATGAACGAACTACAAACTAAAATGGAGTGAAGTAGAACCGTGTGTCCGGGCCCAAAGAATTTTGCCAGGCCGAGTGATTGGGAAAAGAATTCCGGGTTTTCTTGCCACACCCTTTGCGCATGGGCAATGTACTGTTGTGGCAGATGCAACTGTTGCGCAAGAAAGCTTGTTCCGAACGGAAGAATCAACATCGCGATTGTAATGCTTCCGGCTAAAAGTGCTTGCCATAGAAAACGGTATTGCCTTTTGTACAGCAAGCAAAGTATGGCAAAGGGCAACCAACCGATGAGCGCATAACGGCTCAATAAACACAAAGCGGCTGCAATCCCAATAGTCCACGCACGGCCTGAAAGTAGTGCCACCGTTAGCAAAGAATAATAAAAAAACACGACGCCTTCTTCCGTTAATCGAATGACGTTATTCGTCTTTTCAAAATGAAGCCATGCGAGTAAAAGGGCCAACGAAGCGGCATAAAACGGAATCAATTTGATGCGCTCCCAAAGCGGTAAAACGCAAAGCGACACGCAGCCCCAGATGCAAGCCACCGTTGTCCAACGCATATCAAAGCGAAACAGAAAAGAAGCGCAGAACGGCAGCCACATAGCCGGTAAATAAATAGGTTGAACGCCGTTCCATATTTCGGGAATCGGTGCGTAAACCTGATTGAAGCCTCCACTTAAAAATCGTTGGCACATCACACCAATGATGGGCAGCATGTCTGCATATTCAATGCGTAACGGCGTGCCGTCCATAATGTTTCTCGCAGCTTGATAACTCACCGGCAAGAGGGAGGCAGTAATTAAAAGTTTAGGTGCAGTTTGCTTGTTGATGAATGTTCTTCGGTTGAATGAAAGCGGCGGTAAATACAAAAGACAAAAGCAACTTGCAATTTGAGAGATGATAAAGAGAATACTGGCAATAGCCGCAAAATTTTTGATGGATAAAAAGACGGTAGCACAAAGCGTTTGCAGGACTGCGGAAAGAACAAGCAGGTTAACGGAATGAGGAGAAATTTTTTTAACGATTGCCTGCATGAAGAGACGATTGCAAACGAAGGAAGCAAATTTATTTTCGTTTGCGGGTTTTGTTTCAACAAATATGAAGTGGCTTTCTATTTATGTGGTGAAGGGTGTTGCATGTCCACTTTTCCGTCGAAACTCCACGCAACTATACCAGGCAGAACTCTTCTTATCATTTCTTCAAAAACGCTTCAACAGTTTCCTCCCATTTATCCGGCTCATTTTCGCAAAGGTTTTCGTGCCCGCTGTTCTCGTACACCATCAATTGTTTTGAAGAGGCTATGTTTTTAAATAGTTCAGCCATCTCGGTTTCGGTAACGCCTTTATCTTTTCTTCCCCATTGCAGTAACACAGGGCATTTGATGGTTTTTACAAAATCCTTTGGCTTCATGCCGAACGCCCAAAAGCCATTGATGGTTCCTCCCCAAAAGGTTAGCAAACCGGCAAGGGGTTCAGCAGGTAAGCCAGCCATTCTCATTTTGCCTTCAACCGTTGCAGGCAAAGACGCGAAAGGCATTTCTAAAATTACTTTTTCAGGCGTCAACCCGTAATCGGCAATCGCTTTTGTAATGGTAGCCGCACCCAACGAAATACCATAGAGGATAATGTTCTTTTCACCATTATTTTTCAAGTAATCGTAAGCCAGTTTTACATCTTCCGCTTCGCGGTAACCAATGGTGCAGGTATTGCCTTCGCTTTGCCCATGCGCACGGAAATCAACTAAGAAAGTTGAATAGCCCATTTCATTGAAGGTGTTGCTTTGCGAAAGATTTGCCGACTTCTCGCTGCCGTGTCCATGAAACAAAGCAACGGTTCCTTTTGCGTTAGGAACGCAGATGAACCAGGCATCTAAAGTCAGGCTGTCTTTTGTTTTTAGCTTAATGTCAGTGAATGCAGAATCGGGAACTGTGCCCACGAGCTTTTCTTGTTTCAATCCTAACAAAGCCACTTGGGCCATTCCCCAAAAACCATTTGTCTGCTCTGCCAACGGTCTGACCGTACCGTGTTCGTAAAAATGAGTGAGATGATAAGCCTGATTAATGGCAATCACGTTTACCAGCAAAAAAAGGAAGAATGCGCAGTAAAGTATTTTTTTATAACGCTTGCGTGTTTTGGTTGTCATGGAGGAATGATCAATTTTGTTATTTCAACCGGCATCTAACACGATAAATTTATGTTGTACAGCTTGCATACGCGAAAGGTTTTGGTTGATGAAGATGTCAGTATAAACTTTCGTGATGAGTCTCCGCAGCGGAATTGCACTTTCTAAAGTTTTTATCGCGGCACTCGTCGTAGGAGAAACGGTTCCCGCATGGCCGACGAGTCCCCGCGCAACCTTGCTGAAAAAGTAAGACACGAAAGCGGGAGACTCGTCGGGGAAGAAAATAAGTCCCCGCGCCGCCTTCCTGAAAAACTAAGAAATGAAAGCGGGAGACTTGTTAGGAAAGGAAACTTGATTAATTGTTTGCAATTCTTTCGCACAGTTCTTTGTTTGTGTCACGGCTATCGTTACTTGGAATTTCTCGCTGGTATTTCCAGATAATGTGGTCCAAAAGTTTAGGTGTTAAAACATATCCTTGCTTATTTAACTCATTCGTCGCATTGTGCAAGATGCTTTGACATTGTTCTAAAGTAAATATTCGTCCCGTTACATTCTGAAGAAAACGTAATATCATCCGGTCGGGTTTAATTATGTCATCAGAACCGGCAAGCATAAAAAAATACTTTAAGGAAATACCACTTCTCTGCCCAGGTATATTTTTTATACAAACTTCAAACTTTTTATCATCAATTAGTTTTGATACATCTTGGAAATATTCTGCATTAAAGTCTTGAAGCACTTTCAAAAATCTAATCAGTGCTTCAGTTTTCAGAATACCATTTTTAGTTGAAGTGCGCCACCGTTTACAAAAAACATCGTTTGCGAGTTGCTCATAAGTTTTATCGCCAAGCAGATTGAGAAAGTCGGAAGTTGATAATTGTTTTTCAATTGGAGGAATACTTTGCTTATCCTCGGCAAATCGGATAATTTCATGTTTTTTACAAATGTGATCAATCATCTTAATCACGTCTCTATAATTTACCCCAATAGAAAATACACTATCTACCGCGCATAATGGCATCGAAGCGTAGTGATACTCAGAACCCAACTCTATCATTTTTAAATTGAGATTGGCAATGCAGTAATTCGTGACGGTCATTATTGTTTGACTATTTCCAATCATACAAATCCCTTTTGATAAATATAAGTCACCTTTCAAGTGGGATTGCCACGAAGTTGAAGGCCTTTTAAGTTTTTTATTGCCGCTCAAAACATTAGGTGGTTTAAAAAGGAGAAATCAATTCAAATAATATGCTTCACTTCACCACCCTTACACCCCTCACCGCTGCCGCCATCTCCTCCAGCAAACTCGGCTCTTTCTCAATCGCATTGCCCACTACAATCACATCCGCGCCGGCCTTGCAATTGCGGTAAGCCTTCTCCGCATCGCGAATGCCGCCGCCAACAACCAGAGGCACGTCAATGTTCTTCGCCACCAGCGAAATCATTTCTTCGCCAATGGGTTTTTTGGCGCCGCTGCCTGCATCCATATAAATGAGTTTGTGGCCCAGCATCTCGCCGGCCATGGCCGTACACAAGGCTATCTCCGCTTTATCGGAAGGGATAGGCGCCGCACCGCTGATGTATGATACCGTTGTGGGAGCGCCGCCGTCAATCACCATATAACCCGTGGACATAATCTCCAACCCGCTCTTTTTTACAAACGGCGCGGAGATGACGTGCTGGCCAATCAGGAGTTCGGGGTTGCGGCCGGAGATAAGCGATAGATAAAGCAAGGCGTCGGCGTGCTTGCTGATTTGCGAAGCGCTGCCGGGAAAAAGGATAACAGGAATGGAGGACTCTTTTTTTATCTGCGCAATGCAATCGTCCAGATGATCGGAAACCACAAGGCTGCCACCGACAAAAAGGTAATCAACGCCGCAATCGTTGGCGCTTTTAATCAAGGAAGAAAGCGAAGATGAACTCACCTTGTCGGGGTCAATCAAAACGGTGAAGGCCTTTTGTCCGCGCTGCTTCTTTTCCAAAAGGGAGGGGTAAACGTTCATCTTCATCTGCAAGAGTAATTGCTGCAAAAATGCAAAAAAAAGGCGTACCCCCTGCTTATCGCTGTTTGTGTATCGCCAATCGCACAATGCAATTGTGGTTAAAGCTTGCGGTATTGGTCGTTTACTGGTTCACAAAGCCCACTGATTTTCATTTTAGATTCAGCTTTGCCTTACCTTGATAAATCACATTATTGTTGTCCGCGGCGGCATCATTGATGCGACAACGCACATCGCCTTTAAGGCTGTAGCTATCGCGACCCTCGCCACCGTCGACAATAAAACGGATGGTTGACTTGACGCTTTCTTTTAATTCAAAAACATCGTTGCCGCCAAAGCCGTTTAGGGTGATGCTGCTTGTTTCATTAGCCAAAAAAACCCGTTCATACAAAAGCCGCTGCGTGGCTGTTTGCGTAACGCTAACCTTCAAGCTGTCGTTCACCATTGCAACGGCAAACGTCTCGTCTTCATCCGAGCCGTTTATCACGACATCCTCCACCAAAAAGCGATAGTATTTCATCACTTCGGCTGGCATCGCATCGCGGCGGCTTTTTAATTTTTGCACGAAGGCTTCGCCGTCGGTGGCGTAAATAGAAGCGGGCAAAATTTTCACGGCATTGACAATGGCGTCATCGGTAAGCGAGGCGCAAAACGAAGCAATGGCTTTCTCCCATTCACTTGCATTCAATGAAGCCATAAGCTCTCTGTCCATTTCCCACGACTTCCAGCTTTGCATCTTTACGTTCTTCAGCTTTTGGTTAAACGGCACAAGGCAACGGACGGTTCCGGTTTTTTTAATGAGCCAAGGCACCACGCCTTTGCTTTTGAAAAAGGCCCAATCGCGGTCGCGGGGCACGGCATAATAAAACCGAAAGCCCGCCGAATCTTTTGCGCCCCATCGCCAGTTGTTGGCGTGGCGGTCCCAATCGGCTATCAGCATGTCCAGCAGGCGGGCCCGCAAATAAACTTGTTGCTGCACTTGGTTGCTGCTTTTGCCGCGAATGTGTTTGAGCAAAGCTTCCGAACCGATGGTGCTGTCAAAGCCCGGATCACGTTCTTCCAGCGTGCAAAGCACACCCGAAAAAATTTCCCGGTATGGTCCCAGGGCCGCATCATCGGCTACGTAAAAAACAGCAGGCCTTGCGGCGGTTATGCCCGCGGCTTTTGCCAGTTGGCCGGCTAGCGGCGCAGCATACGGAAAAGCGGTAGAGATAAGGTCTTGCGAAAGTTCGCGGCCGATGCGGTTGCGCATGGCCGGTGTAAGCGCCGCATCGGTCACTACTTTATTCATTGTTCGCAAGGCCCATTCTTTTCCTTTTGTATCCACGAGGTGCAGCGACTTCGTTTGCATACCACCGCCCAATTCTTTAATCTTGAAATTCGTTTGCGATAACCGAAATACCGGAAGCTTTACGTCCTGTTGCCATTCGCTGCGGTAATTGCTTCCCATAACAAGGTTGCGCAAAAAAGAGTTGGAACTATATTGTTTGCTTGCGCTGCTTACAGTGGAATCAACTTCGGAATAAGAAACCGTTGCGCTGTTATTCGTTTGTGCCGAAACGCAAAGCCTTAAAAGAAAGCCGGGTAAAAAGGCGAGATATTTTTTGATGGATGAAAGGGCCATTGACGTAAACTCATTCAATTGCAAATGTTTTGCCCACGTTTCAATAGACAATGGGCAATAAGCAACAGGCAAGAGGATAAACTACTTTAAGCATTGCTCATTGCCTATTGAATCTCCACCGCGCAATTCACCCATTCCGCATCGAAGCTCGCCTTGTATTTTTTGTAGAAGTTAATAGCCGGTTCGTTCCACTCCAGCACTTGCCACACGATGCCGTTAAAGCCTTTTGCTTTGGCTTCGGCAATCAATTGATCGAACAATAGCTTGCCCATTCCTTGTCCTCTCAACTTTTCGGTCACTAAAAAATCTTCGAGATACATTCGTTGTCCTTTCCATGTACTGAAGCGGATGTACCAAAGTGCAAAGCCTTCCACGCGGCCATTGGTTTCGGCTACAAAGGCCCACCAAACGGGAGCGAAGCCAAAGCCGCTTTCTTCAAAATGCTCCAGCGTTACGGTGACTTCCTGCGGCGCCCGTTCGTAGTCGGCTAACTCTTTTACCAGTTCTAAAATGCGGGCACAATCTTCCCGCACCGCACGGCGGATGAGGGTTTGGAGTTTGGGGTTTGCCGTTTGTGGTTCGTTAGGTTGAAGTGGTTTATCGGTCATGGTCAATCTTTTTGGTGTACGTTTTTTGAACCAGAGGTCTGTCTATCCATTTGGCTTTCGCTGCGTCGCTCCCGTCCCGATAGCTATCGGGATTCCCGCTGGGAAGGCCATCCGCTGCACCTGCCTACCGGCAGGCAGCCCACGCTTATCGACAAGTTTTTCAATCATCAACTATTCGCTAAATCGAAGAGCCTTCTCACTGCTTTGAGAGGTTTTGTACCCTTCCCACCGGAAAGGGCTTTAGCACCATCTAACCGCTTTAATGAATAGTCGAAAGGGATGGGCCGCTCAACGCTTGCTCAAGGTCGCTTACAATATCTTCCACATTTTCTATCCCTACATTCATTCTTATCAAACCATCGGTGATGCCGTACTTTTCCCGTTGTTCTTTGGGCACACTAAAATGCGTCATCGAAGGCGGGTGGCAAAGCAAGGTATCCACCGTGCCAAGCGATACCGTGCGGATGCACATTTGCAACGCATTCATAAACCGCTTGCCGCCTTCAAAACCTTCCTTTAATTCAAAGCTTAGCATGCCGCCCGGTTTGCGCATTTGCTTTTTGGCAATGGCGTGTGCAGGGTGGGAGGAAAGGCCTTCGTAATTGACTTCCGCAACGGCCGGATGCTGTTCTAAAAACGTAGCCACTTGCGCCGCGTTGCTGCAATGCCGGTCCATGCGCAGCTCAAGAGTTTTTAAACCTTGCGTCAACAAAAAGGCATCAAAAGGAGCCGCATTGCCACCAAGCAGGCGATGCGTTTTGGTAATGGTTGTTTTCATCCACTCCACATCTCTGCCAATTAAAATTCCGCCAATGGCGGTGCCGTGGCCGTTTAAAAACTTGGTGGTGGAATGAACCACAAAGTCAACGCCGTACTTCAACGGCTGTTGCAGGTAAGGTGTGGCAAAGGTGTTGTCGCAAGCCACCAACAGATTGTGCTGCTTGGCGATTGTTGTCAAGACTTCAATGTCCACAATCTGAATCGTTGGGTTGGCCGGTGTTTCGAGGTACAGCAGCTTGATAGACGGATCTTTTTTGATGATGTCTTCTACCTTCTCCACTTCGCGCAAATCAGCTACGATGGCTTCAATACCGTAATCCGGTAGTAGCATTCGCATGATGTCGTCGGTGCCGCCGTACAGGGAATAATGCGTGAGAATTTTATCACCGTGTTTTAGTGTGGCAAGCAGCAGCGTTGAAATGGCCGCCATCCCCGATGAATGCAAAATGCCTTTGGCTTCCATGTCCAATCCGAAGGTTTCCAGCGCTGTAATTTTTGCTTCGGGTTCAGCAAAGCTGGGATTGCCCCACCGTGAATAAATGTAACCTTCTTCCTCTCCGCTAAAGCGTTTCATGCCTTGTTCGGCGGTATCGTACACAAACGTACTGGACGCGTAAATAGGTGTTTGGTGCGCATAGTTCGGATCGTGCGTGTGGCCGCCATGAACCGCTGTTGAACCAAAACCTTTCGGGGTAAATTTTTTATTCATGTTCGTCAAATCCTTTTCTTTATTTCGGCCTCAAATGTAAATCTCCTTTTTCCTTATGAAGGAAGTCTTTGTACAATACGCTGCATACAATCTTTGGGCAAACCGTTTGTTGCTTACGCTTATTGAAACCTTGCCGGAAGAACAACAAACCGCTGAAATTGTGAGCAGCTTTCCAAGCTTGGCCAAAACCGCATTGCACTTACTGGATGCAGAAAGCATCTGGTGGCAACGGATAAAATTGCAGGAGCTTGTTTTGCGTCCAAGCGATGGTTTTATCGGAGATTTTATGGCGGTTAGCAAAGCCTTGCAGCAGCAAGATAAACAGTGGCTGGATTGGGTAATAGTTTGTAACGACCACGGCTTTCTTCACGAGTTTATCTACTTCGATTCAAAGAAGCAACGGTTCAAACAGCCGGTGCATCAGGTGTTGTTGCACTTGTTTAATCACAGCACTTATCATCGCGGACAGATGGTAACGATGTTGCGGCAACTAAAGATTGATAAAATTCCGTCAACGGATTTTATTGCGTGGAGCCGGAAAAAATGATGATTGGCTGATTAACGGATATGTTGATTAGCTGATGAGCGCCTTGCGATAAAGCGTTTCTTAGTATGCTCTGGTATATTTTGCGGTTTTACTTGAGTTGGCCATATAAGCCAGCGGGATGCCGATGCAGACAATCAGGATGCCCATTGCCAGTGCGTTCTTTGAAAGGTTAAAAACAAAGGGCCGGGTTTTGGTCAGGGGCAGAACAAACAGATTCATCACGGCCCAAATAAAGGCGCCGTACAAGATACCCGTGAGCAAGCGCTGCTCTTTCGCGATGGAAAGCCTGGCTACAACCAAAAAGAAAAAGACAGTAAAGGCGGCGGCAATAAAATAATGAATGGCCAAACCGGCAGTTGCCGTTGCGCCTTCGCTCAAGCCGGCGTTTTTGCCAAACAGGCCCGCCGCAATGAAACGAAGAACGGGCATAAACGATGACTTGCCGGTTTGAAAATACACCTGAATAAAAGCAGCGCAGATGTCGAGCGTGCCTACAATAAGCGCTGCTTTGAAAATGTTTGTTGCGTTGTTTGCCATGATGATTTATTTAAACGGATGGCTTTACCAAAAGGTTTGCAAACACACTTTGCTTTCGTCCCGAAAAGATAAAAAGAAAAAGAGAGTTAGCTACAAAGGCATCGCCGCACCGTTTCCACCAAGAAAAGCGTTTGCATTCGTGCGGCTCTTTTTATTTTTGATGCATGCCATTCTTTCAAACCGTAAGCCGCCTTCACCGCACCACCCGCCTGCTGATTGCGCTTTCGGTAAGCATTGCGTTGTATGTCTTTCTCCGGGTAATGAAAACCGGCCTGGCCTTTTCTTTTTTGTATGCCTGGATAGCCTTTGCCGCGGTGGTGCTGCTTTTTGCCTGGCTCACCATTTTTGTGAACAATACCGAATCAGTGGGGGCTGTTGCCAGTGAGCAGGACAACAGCCCGCTGGTAACCTTTTTATTTATTGTGTGCGCCGCGTTTATTTCTCTTTTTGCCATTCTGGCCTTGCTTAGAAGCCTATCAAGCGGCGCCGATCAGGAACACCTTACCCGGCAGCACATTTTGCTTTCGGTAGTAGCTGTGTTTTGTTCCTGGACGCTCATTCAAACCTTGTTCACCCTGCGCTATGCACACTTGTATTACACCTATCCCACGCATACCGACAAGGCGCAGGAAAACCCTAACGGCGGCCTTTTGTTTCCCGGTAATGTGCCGCCGGATTTGTTGGACTTTGCTTATTTCTCATTTACGTTGGGCATGGCTTTTCAGGTATCGGACGTGGCGGTGGCCAGCCAGGCCATCCGGCGCCTGGTGATGGTTCATGCGTTGTTATCATTTGTGTACAACACGGCCATTGTGGCCTTTAGCATTAATATTCTCTCGGGGATTATTGGGAAGTGAAAGAAGAATTAGCGGATGATAATTAGTAAGGGAAGAACGTTTCTATTTGTGTGAGCCAACGGTTAATGGCTTTCTGCTGTGCTGGCATTTATATTCGTCAGCCTGAAACAGAAGTAGATGGTATGATTTA
Organism: Flavisolibacter sp.; assembly: GCA_965247695.1. Classification (GTDB taxonomy): domain Bacteria; phylum Bacteroidota; class Bacteroidia; order Chitinophagales; family Chitinophagaceae; genus Flavisolibacter. The sequence continues at coordinate 5,022,515 of OZ252037.1, read as the reverse complement.
TTGTTCAAGATATGTTCTTCTGCTGAACGGTGTTCCGTCTGCCTAAACTGCTGCCGATAGAAGTACACCAGATGAAGTGCGTTCGGTCAGCCAGCATAGCTGAAAAGCGCTGTTATGCGCATAGCTGTTTGAGATTAGCGAGTGCTTTTGGCTTTTCGTAACAGGTCATCAATGCTTTCCGAAGTTGTTTAAAAGCGAAACGTACCTACAGAGTTATCTTCGTACAAAGTGAGGCTGGTGGTCTTCGCGCCTGCTTTACTGAAGATGGTTTTAAAAACATATACTTTCTCTGGATCTGATTCATCAATACCAATAAACTTGAACGACTTCAACTTGCCATATTCTTTAAGACGTTCGGCATTCGTGTCATCTGTCCATAAACGCCTGCTGAATTTCATATCATCAGGTATGTGCCCGAACATGGCATTGATACTATCTCCTTGTCCTTTATTATAGAATTTTTGAAATTTTGACATTGCCTTTTCATAATGGATTTTTGTTTGTGCGGCTACGGCAAGTGGTAGCAGGAAAACAAGAAGTGCAAACAATTTCATACAATAACTATTAAATGGTTAAGTAAATATACGAATCAAAATAAACGTTTTAAGCCGTCATGTTTTTGCTCAAAATTCAACTATAACATGAGCTTCGGCCGCTTGCGCATAACTCGCTAATATACGCAACTGCGGGTACACATTTTTGTTGATTATCAAATGAATTTTGTACCCGCAAAGTAAAAAATCTTAACTCCTAATACGCCCACTTCACCAACGTCGCTCCCCACGTAAACCCGCCGCCGAAGGCCGCCAGCACAATGTTTTCGCCTTTGTTCAATTCATGCCGCCACTCCCACAAACAAAGTGGAATAGTAGCCGCCGTAGTGTTGCCATATTTATGAATGTTCAGCATGACTTTATCATGCGAGAGGCCCATGCGGTTTGCCGTGGCATCAATGATTCGTTTGTTGGCCTGATGAGGAACCAGCCAGGCGATGTCATTGCCGGTTAAGCCGTTTCGTTCCAGCAGTTCGGCGCTTACATCGGCCATGCCTTTCACGGCTGCTTTAAACACCGGCTGTCCGTCCTGAAAAACAAAGTGTTCCTTGGCCGCTACGGTTTCGGCTGTTGCGGGCTTTACCGATCCACCGGCCTTCATGTGCAAAAAAGCCGCGCCATTGCCATCACTTTTTAAAATGCTGTCCTGCACGCCATAGCCTTCGGTATTGGGTTCCAGCAAAACGGCCGCCGCCGCGTCGCCAAATAAAATGCAGGTGGTGCGGTCGGTATAGTCAATGATGGAACTCATTTTATCGGCGCCCACCACCACTACTTTTTTATAGCGGCGGCTTTCAATAAGCGAAGCGCCAACGGTGAGCGAATACAAAAAGCCGGAGCAAGCAGCTTCCAGGTCAAAGCCCCAGCAATTCTTCGCGCCAATCTTGGCCGCAATAATGTTGGCCGTGGCCGGAAACACCATGTCCGGCGTTACCGTCGCGCAAATGATGCAATCAATTTCTTCGGGCGAGATACCGCGTTTTTCGCAAAGCTGCAAAATGGCCGGTGCAGCCAAGTCCGATGTGCCTTTGCCCGGCTCTTTTAAGATGCGCCGTTCTTCAATGCCCGTGCGGCTGCGTATCCATTCATCATTAGTGTCCACCATCGTTTCCAGGTCGGCGTTGGTTAGTTTGGTTTCCGGAAACCAAGCGCCAACGGCGGTGATGGCAGCGTTTATTTTTTGCGTATGCGGCATGAAGAAAATTTTGAGGGGCGAAGATAGGAAAGGGAATATCGAACAGATAAACAAGGAATATTGAATGAAGAAATGGGGACGCTTACAGCGATAACTTCATTACAGGATTTTGTTACCTTGTCTTAAACAAAAACAGCTTGTTTATGGAAAATAAGTTCGATCTGGAAGAACGTCTGATTGACTTTGCTTCCGTCATCATCGACACTTCTGAAGCCTTGCCGAAGACACGTGCTGGCGACCATTTGGGCGGACAGCTATTACGCAGCGGAACTTCACCTGCCTTGCATTACGGCGAAGCACAAGCTGCAGAAAGCCCTGCTGACTTCATCCATAAAATGAAGGTTTGTCTAAAAGAACTTCGAGAGACTTACAACTGTCTTCGCCTCATCAACAAAAAGAACTGGGTAAGGGAAGGGTTAGTAGCTGTTCTGAAACAAAGCAACGAACTTGTTGCCAACTTTGTAGCAAGCGTTGCCACTGCACAACGAAACAACAGGACGGGCGACAAAGGCAAGAACAAGTAATGTTTTAAACTTCTTTTTTCGTTCCTATAATATCAAGAAGACTGAATAGCGTACAGAGGCACAAGGTATGAGCGGCCCCATTTCTTCATTCAATATTCCTTGTTCGTCTGTTCGATATTCGATTGCTTCTCTGTTCCATATTCCCTTCTTATTTTGCGCCCATGATCGCTTTCCTCAACGGTGCCTTCGTAAAAAAGACCCCTTCCTATGTTTATGTAGATGTGAACGGTGTGGGCTACGAAGTGCAAATCAGCCTCAACACTTATTCGGCTATTCAAGACAAAGAATCCGGCACACTGCAAACCCACCTGATTGTGCGGGAAGATGCGCACATTCTTTTCGGCTTTACCGATGATGCCGAAAAAGGACTGTTTCTTCAACTCATTGCCGTTTCCGGTATCGGCGCCAACACCGCACGGGTCATGCTTTCTTATATGAAGCCCGATGAACTTTCGCGGGCCATCGTGCAAGGCAATATAAAGGCGCTGGAAGCCATCAAAGGCATCGGCCGCAAAACGGCCGAACGCATCGTGCTGGAACTGCGCGACAGACTTACAAAAAACCCCATTGAATCCGGCGCAAATATTTCCCCCTGGAAAGGCAATACTTTACAAAGCGATGCGTTAAATGCACTTGTGGCGCTCGGCATCAACCGTCAGGCTGCGGACGGCGCCATTCAAAAAGTGCTGACACAGGATCCAACCACCGGCGTTGAACTCCTGATTAAAAAAGCGCTGCAACTGCTTTAAGTACCGATAGCTATTGAAACACTAATTGACTAATTGTAGGGAAAACGACTTGCGTACATCTTCCACCCATAAACTCTGCGTTTTGGTCCTGGCCCTCGTGTCGGTTGCCCTTACGCCTGCTTTGGGCCAATCAAAGCCCGACACGCTTAAATATCCCATCACCGACCGGCGCACCGATCCTTATTTGAGCCCAAGCCCGGACCGCAATCCCTTTAATCTTTCCGACACCGCTTTTGTAAAACGCCGGGTAGAATATGATCCCAAAACCGGACAGTATTATGTGGTGGAAAAAATAGGCGATAAGTATTACCGCAGTCCGGCTACGTTTTCCATGCAGGAATTTTTATCATTAAAGGGAAAGCAAGACGAGAACAATTATTTCCGCCAGCGGGCAAACCTGTTAAGCGATTTAAACCGCCGTTCCTTCAAACCTAAATTCGGCTTTGCCAAAGATTGGGTGAACCGCATTACAGGCGCCGGCAAAGTGGAGATAAGGCCTACGGGTTATGTGGACATCTCCGCAGGCTATCAGGGACAAAACATTAAAAACCCCACGCTGCCCGAACGGGCCCGCAAAACCGGCGGCTTAGATTTTAACGAGAATGCCCAACTGCAGGTGGATGCCAAGATTGGCGACAAGATAAACCTGCCCATCAACTACAACACGCTGGCCAACTTTGATTTTGAAAACCAACTGAAGTTCGACTACCAAGGCAAGGAAGACGAAATACTCAAATCATTTCAGGCCGGCACCATTAACTGGCAATCCAAGGGAACGCTGATACCGGGTGCGCAGTCCTTGTTCGGGGTAAAATCGCAACTGCAGTTTGGAAAGGTGTTCGTCACCGGCGCTCTGGCCAACCAGCGCAGCAACCGGCAATCGGTAGGCTTGCAGGGCGGCTCGGCCACACAGTCGTTTATCATGCGTGCCGATGATTACGAAGAAAACCGCCACTTTCTTTTTTCGCAATACTTCCGCAACAATTTTAATAACGCCATGAAGCGACTGCCCGTGGTGCAATCGGCGGTGCAAATTTTACGGGTGGAAGTTTGGGTCACCAACCGCACCGGCGCCACTACCGACACCCGCGATGTAGTGGGCTTTATGGACCTGGGTGAGAACAAACCATTTCGCGCCGGTTTGGGCGGCAACCCGGCCGCGCCGTTGCCGTACAACAAAGCCAACGGCTTGTACGATTTTTTGAACAACGCGGCTAATGGTGACTTTCGCAATTCAAGCAACGTGCAAAGTGCGTTGACGGCACAAGGCTTTCAGCCGGTGCAGGATTTTGAAAAAACTTTTGCCCGCAAGCTGCAGCCAACGGATTATTATTTCAACCCACAGATCGGTTTCCTTTCTTTAAACCAGCAACTACAACCTGATGAAGTGTTGGGCGTGGCCTTTCAGTACACGTACAACGGAAAGGTTTACCAGGTAGGTGAGTTCAGTCAGGATGTGCCGCCCGATAGCAGCGGCAACACCACCAAAGTTTTGTTTTTAAAATTATTGAAGGCCACCTCGCAGCGGACCAATCTGCCTTTGTGGGACCTGATGATGAAGAACGTGTACAGCGTGGGTTTCGGACAGTTGTCGCGTGATGGTTTTGACTTGCAGGTTACTTACGAAGAGCCGAGCAAAGGCGACAAGCGTTATCTGCCCGATGCCGACCTCCGTCAGCAATATCAGGGGGTACCCATTCTTCAACTGGTGAACCTTGATCGCTTAAACAACCAGAACGACCCGCAGCCCGACGGCAAGTTTGATTACCTCGAAAACTACACGGTTATCTCCTCGCAAAGCCGCGTGATTTTTCCGGTGCTTGAACCGTTCGGCAACGACCTGAAATACGTTTATCCGGATTCCCTGACTTCCGCCAAATATCTATTCTATCCGCTGTACGATACCATCAAAGCCATCGCCTCCAACTACGCCAACCTGAACCGGTTTAAAATCGTAGGCCGCAGCAAGTCGGCCGTGAGCGGCGATTACCAGCTTGGCTTCAACATTCCCCGTGGTTCCGTAACGGTTTCCGCCGGCGGCCAGGTGCTGCGCGAAGGCGTGGACTACGACATCAACTATGACCTGGGCTCACTGCACGTCACCAACCAGGCCATCATCAGCGCGGGCATACCGGTGCAGATAAGTTTTGAAAACAACGCTACTTATGGCTTGCAGCAGAAAAACTTTGTAGGACTCCGGGTTGATTATCTCGCCAGCAAGCACCTTACCGTTGGGGCGCAGATGGTGCGCCTGGGCGAACGGCCTTTCTTCAATAAACAATCATACGGCGAAGACCCTATTCGCAATACGATGTACGGCCTCGACTTCGATTACCGAAACGATGTGCCCAAGCTGACCAGACTGCTGAACAAGCTGCCGTTTTACAACAGCAAAGCCATGTCGAGCATTACGGCCTACGGCGAAGGAGCGGTACTCAAGCCTGGTCATGCCAAAGAAGTGGACTTCGGCGCCGGCGGCGTGGCTTACGTGGACGATTTTGAAGGAACCCGGTCGTCCATTGACCTGCGCTTTCCGCTCATTAGCTGGACAATGGCCTCGGTGCCGCAAAAATCGCCGGACCGCAACGGACAAGAACTTTTTCCGGAGGCCTTATTAAAAGATGATTTGCGCGGCGGTTACAACCGGGCAAAACTTGCCTGGTACAACATTGAGCCGGTATTGCAGGAAAAAGGCAACAGCAACAATCCGCTTGGCCGCGATTTGACGGAGCTTTCCAAACCCGAAACCCGCCGGGTATTGAACCAGGAAATTTTTCCTAACCGCAGCACCGACTTTGGCCAGAGCGTCATCAATACTTTTGACCTTGCTTTCTATCCCAAAGAAAAAGGACCGTATAATTTTCAATTTGATGTGGACCCCGGCACCGGTAACTTAAAGCAACCCAAAAAAGCCTGGGGTGGTTTGATGCGCAACATTGACCAAACCGATTTTGAAACCAACAACATTGAGTTCATTGAATTCTGGATGCTTGACCCGTTTATTAAAAAGCCGGCCAGCACCGGCGGCGAATTGTATTTCAACCTTGGTAACATTTCGGAAGACATTCTGCGCGACGGCAAACGCCAATATGAAAACGGTTTGCCCACGCCGACGCAGCCAAACATTCCGTTAGATGAAACGGCCTGGGCCAAAGTGCCGCGCAATCCCATACAAGTAACCAATGCTTTCAGCAACGATCCCACCGACCGGCCTTACCAGGACGTAGGTTATGACGGCATGCCCGACAGCGCCGAGCGCCGCAAGTTTGCGCCTTACCTTAACCAGTTGAGAGCAACGGTTGGCGCGTCTTCACCGGCCTATCAAGCAGCACAGGACGATCCATCTGCCGACAACTTTAAAGGCTATCGCGATGCTTCTTTCGCGAACAACGCAGGCATTCTGCAACGGTATAAAAACATCAACAATCCCAATGGCAACTCGCCTGTGGCAACAGCTACCGATCAATTCACCAATGCCTTTACGCTTTACCCCGATGCGGAAGAACTGAACCGCGACAACACGCTGAACGAAGTAGAAGAATACTTTCAATACCGCGTGGACATAAAGCCCAACATGCAAGTGGGCACTAACTACATTACCGACAAGCGAACGGTAAACGTTCGCTTAGCCGATAACTCGGCCCGCACCGAAACCTGGTACCTGTTTCGAATTCCGGTAAAAGAATACCAGGACAAAGTGGGCAACATCCCCGACTTCAAGAGCATTCGTTTCATTCGTATGTTCATGACGGCTTTTGACGACACGGCGGTGCTGCGTTTTGCCAAGCTGGAACTGGTGCGCAACCAATGGCGCAAACTGCAATACAATGTGGACACCACCGGCGGCGTGGTGGCGTTGCCCGCTAACGATCCAACCACAGTGGACATTCTTGCGGTGAACATTGAAGAGAATGACCGCCGTACTCCCATCCCGTACCGCCAACCGCCGGGCATTGAGCGCCAAAGCCAGATCAGCAACAACAACGTGCAACTGCTGCTGAACGAACAAGCCTTGAGCCTGAAAGTATGCAACCTGTTTAAGAAAGATAGCCGCGGCCTGTTCAAGAGTATGAGCCTTGACCTGCGGCAGTACGGCCGGCTTTCCATGTTCGTGCATCTTGAGTCGGGCAACCGGCCGGGCACTGACTTGAACACAGGCGATATGAATGCCGTTGTCCGCATCGGTAACGATTACACCACCAATTATTACGAGATACGGATTCCGTTGAAAGCAACGCCCTGGGGCGCTTCGGATTCGTTATCTATCTGGCCTACACAAAACAATCTGGATTTTGACCTGAATGTACTGACCGCATTGAAATCGAAGCGCAACGGCAGCGGCGTTTCGCCTTCGCAATACTATTCGCAAATCATTGACGGCAAAAAGTTCAGCATCATCGGCAATCCTAATTTGGGAGAGGTACGCGGCATGTTCCTTGGCGTGGAGAACGCACAAAAAGATGCGGCTTGCGCCGAAGTTTGGTTCAATGAATTGCGGCTCTCGAAGATGAACGAGAAAGGCGGCTACGCGGCTCTCGGACGTGTGGACATCCGGCTGGCTGATCTGGGCAATGTGAATTTTACCGGCAGCGTTCGCAGCATCGGCTTTGGTACGCTTGAGCAACGGGTAAATGAACGCAGCCGCGAAGACTTTGCACAGTTTGATGCCAGCGCCAATCTTGACCTGGGCAAACTCTTGCCAAAAGGCGCGGCGCTGACCATACCCATGTATGCCGGCATTAGCAAAACCACTTCTACACCGCAGTACGATCCGTATGATCTGGACATTAAGCTGCAAGACAAATTGAAGGATGCGCAAAGCGCCAAACGCGACTCCATCAAGAACGATGCGATAGACCAACGCACCATCAAAACGCTCAACTTCACATCGGTGAAACGAACCAAACCGTTTGGTCAAAAGCCGCAGCTTTGGGACCTCTCCAACCTTGACATCAATTACAATTACACGCATGACAGGCGAACCAATCCGATTATTGAATACGACGATGTGAAACGCACCCGTGCGGCCGTGGGCTACAACTATGCCCCACAGCCAACGTATGTAGAACCATTCAAGAAATTCATCAAATCCAAGTCGCCGTGGTTTGCCTTGTTCCGCGATTTTAATTTCAACTACAAGCCAAGGCAGATAGCCGTAAGGGCCGATGTGCTGCGGCAGTTTGGCGTGTTGCGCAATCGCAACGTGGGTTCGCCCAAACCGCTGCCGGAGAACTACGACAAGTTCTTTCTATTTGACCGCTATTACACCTTGGGCTGGGACCTGACCAGGTCCATCAGCCTTGATTTTAATGCCGTGAACAATGCAAGGGTGGATGAACCGTATGGCCGATTGGACACAAAAGAGAAACTGGATTCGGTAAAGAAGAATTTCTGGAAGGGCGGACGCAACACGCATTATCATCACGACATTACCTTGGCTTACACCGTACCCACTGCAAAGATTCCTTTGCTCGATTGGACGCAGATACGGGCATCCTACAAAGTGAACTACGATTGGCTTGCCGGTTCCTTGCTGGCCCGCGAGTTGGGCAATACGTTGAGCGTTGGACAAACAAGAAACGTGACGGGTGATCTCGACTTCGACCGCTTGTACACCAAGTCGCGTTTTCTGCAAGCCATCAACAGCGATGCTTCGGCGCCCAAGCCGCAACTGCAACAGCCAAAGGACACTTCAGCCAAAAAGAAGAAAGCGCCGGGCGGACCGATTTACATCTCTCCCGTGCCGAGGTTCTTCTTACGAATGCTAACGTCACTCAAACGAATCAACGTTCAATACAACGAAGACTTTGGAACCTTGTTGCCGGGCTATATGGACAGCACCCGTGTGTTGGGCATGAACCCACGCAGCGGTTATCCCGGCTGGAAGTATGCCCTGGGCGGTTATCAACCCGATACGACGGACATCAATACACTGGCGCAAAAAGGAATTCTTTCCAAAGATTCCTTGTTCAATGCCCTCATTCAGCAACGGTACAGCCAGACCTTGAGCTTGACGGCGCAGCTGTCGCCCATTCGTGATTTAAACATTGACCTTACAGTAAGCAAAACCTTTTCAAAAGATTATTCGGAACTGGAAAAAGATACCAGCGGTATTTCGGGAGTTCATCGCTACAACCCGTATGCAACGGGCTCTTTCAGCATTTCCTACATCTCGTATCAAACCTTGTTTACCAAGTTCGATCCGAACGAAGTATCGGAAGTGTTCAAGCAGTTTGAAGCCAACCGTTTGATTTTATCGAAGCGGCTTGCCGGTGAAAACACTTACGCAAAAAACAACCCAACGCTCAACGGCGGCTACATTGCCGGCTACAACCGCTATGCGCAGGATGTGTTGATCCCGGCTTTTATTTCGGCCTACACTAAAAAGGATCCAACGACGGTGTCGCTGGTAAAGAATTCCAATCCCAAAATCAATTCCAACCCTTTCTCCGGTTTAATGCCTAAACCCAATTGGAACATTACCTACAACGGTCTTACCCGCTTGCCGGGGCTGGATAAAATCTTTACCAATTTTACCATTCGCCATGGATACAACAGCACCTTGAGCATGAACAGTTTTACCACGGCCTTGCTGTTTCAAGACCCTTTCCGTGTAGGCTATCCTTCGTTTATTGACACCAATAAAAATTACGTTCCCTATTTCCTTGTTCCCAACGTCACCATCTCCGAACAATTCAGTCCGTTGATTGCTGCCGACGCCACCTTTACCAATCAGCTTTCGGCCCGCTTTGAATACCGCAAGTCAAGGACCTTGAGTTTGAGCCTGGTGGATTATCAATTGGCGGAGAACCGGTCAACCGAAGTAACCATTGGTGCGGATTGGAGAAGAAAAGGCTTTCCGTTTTTAACCAAATTGCGCATTGGCAAAAATTCAAAACCGCTGAATAACGATGTAACCTTACGTCTTGACTTTAGCATGAGAGACGATGCCACGGCCAACAGCAAGCTGGATCAGAACACGGCTTTCGGTACGTCGGGGCAGAGGGTGATAAGGCTGGCGCCAAGTGTGGATTATGTAGTCAATCAGCGCATCAACCTGAAGTTTTATTTCGAGCAAAACCGCATCATTCCAAAGATTGCCACCACCGCGCCGGTAACCAATACAAGAGCCGGTGTGCAGGTGCGGATTTCGCTGGCGCAGTAAAGACGGAACTCTTATGTATAAGCTCTGTTTACTTTTAGGGTATTAACTTCTCCATCATGTTTCCTGTACTTCTTATTCTGCTGTTTTTTAGTATGGCAACAGCCTATTATTTTAATGAGAAAAGGAAAATAAAAAAAAGGTTGCGGCGCGAAAAGATGCAGGAAAAGCAGCAAGAAATCATAGACCGTTTGCGTGCAAAAAATATTTAGAGAAGCATGAGTGGATAACACATTTTACAAACGGCAGAGCAAGCCGGGAGTATTGCATTATCAATAACTCTAAACATTAAAATCTTTGCAACCATAAACTCTCTTGCCTGTCATCCCGACGCAGCCTGTCTGCCGGTAGGCAGGGAGGGAGAGTTGGACCGCACTGTGAACAGCGTTTATAACAGATATTACTCTTTGCTTTCTTTTCTCACAGCAGAACGCACAGATGCCTCGTTCTTCGGCATGACAGGTTAAAGGCGTTATAATAGCAGACAGGTTGAAAATTTAGAAGAGAGATTGCTCAATGCCCAATAGACCCGATAGCTATCGGGACGGGAGCGACGCAACAGACGCTTCATAGATAGACGAACTTCTGGTTCCAAAAAAGACAAGAGCTAAAAGTGTATCACCGCCTATAACCTTCTTGCGTAAGCTACTCCCTCTCCATCTTCGATGGAGAGGGCCGGGGTGAGGTTCTTTGATAAAAGAATGAAACCACCAACAGCAACACGCCCAACACTAAATATGCAATTACTTTTTGCAACGTTGAGAACGTTAGGCTATCCAAGGCAACGAGCTTGACTAATGTAAGCCCGATCAGCCCAATGCCTGACATGCGTGCCGGAACGGATTTGGTTCTTACTCCCGCAACAAAAAGAACCACCGCCGTCAGCAACCACAGAAGCGTAACCGTGATTCCCTTCCATTGAAAGCCGATGAAAAGTACAAATAAGGCCAAGGCATAATAAGCCAGCAGCTTACTGGCTGTTTGTTCTTTCCAAAAATAAAAACCGGTTGCCTGACCTGCTGCGAAGGCTGCAAAAAGCAGGGAGATAATGGCGATGGTAGAATCGGCAAATGAGTAGCCAAACACAAACAAAGCCGCGAGGAAAAACAGCCCGTTGTTGGCAAGATGCTGAAGGGTAGCGGCAAAGGATAATGCCTGCCTGCGAAACAGTTTTGCCGACAGGGCGATGATGCTAAATTGAACGAAGAAAGCAAACATAAAGGTGAGGCCGTATGTTTTCAACCGTTCATCATTTTGATAGGCAATCCATCCGATGAACAATACCCAACTGATGATTTGCGCCGCACGGCCAACAATGACCCACGGCTTTTTTGCGCAAAGAAAAACAACACCGAGATTGATGATGCTGATATAGAGAAAGAGCATTTCAGGATGGCCCTTATCGGGGCTAATGAGAAACGGAATTCCGTAAGCACCGACCAATCCAAGCAAGGCAATCTCCTGCCGGTTGTAGCGTAAGGCTTCAACCGTAGTAAAAACGGTTAACACAATCATGATGATGAAGGCCGCCGCGTAGGAGAGAAAATGGTAATAAACAAAAGCCCCAAACGAAGTAAAATAAAGTGAGGCCATGGCGCCGCTGAACAAGATGGCGCTAAAGGCAGCGTAACTTTTTTTAAGCCGAACCGAAAGAAAATACAACACACCGCCGGCTGCATAAGCCAGCACAATCCGCAGGCCTTCGGAGATGAGGTTTTTATCAATGGCATATTTTACACCGAGTGAAAGGCCGATGACTAAAACAACAATGCCCACAAAGTGAATGAACCGCAGTCCGATAAGATTTTCAAGCGATGAAGAGCCGAGTGAAAAAGCCGGTTTACTTTTATTTTGTTGTGCAGCCATTTCAACGCGGTAACTTGGATTGAGGGTTTGCAGTTGTTGCCTTATCCCTTGCAACTCGCCGTATTGCTCTTTCAGTTGCGCCGTTAAACGGTTAACCTGCTCTTCCAATTTTTGCAGTTGTACGTTGTCGTCCATCCCGCGAAAATACGCCTCACCCCCAGCCCTCCACCAAAACAGATCCGCTTCCTTTTTCCTTCTTCCCCAAGGGGAAGTTGGCGAAGCCGGATGAGGCCCGGAGAGGAGAGCAGCCTCCGAAATTTTGGTCAGTCTTTCCGATAGTTGATTGGAATATTAGATGCTGTAAACAAGTCTGACGAAACAATAAAGTAACGGTAACCATAAACGACCTGCTCCCCTCTCCACCTTTGATGGAGAGGGGTTGGGGGTGAGGTGCTATTTTTGCCACAAACAAGCTGTCCGTTGAAAAAGTTTTTGCTGTTTATTCTCTCCTCATTCCTCATTCCTCATTCCTCATTTTCCCAGGACAGTTGCGGCCTGCGCATCTCCCTACTCACCTGTGCACCCGGCTCCGAACTTTATTCCACCTTTGGGCACACCGCTATAAGAGTTAGCGACAAGAGCGTCGGCATAGATGACGTGTATAACTACGGCACCTTCGACGGATTTGACCCGAACTTTTACGTAAAATTTGTGCGGGGTAAATTGTTGTATGCTTTGTCTGTCGAAGGCTTTAGAAATTTCATGATTCAATACCAGGCCGAGAGCCGCTCGGTGATTGAACAGGAGTTGTCTTTATCGTGCAGTCAGAAACAAGCCTTGCTCAACCGCCTGCGAACAAATGCGCTGCAGCGGAACCGCAGCTACCGCTACGATTTTTTGTTCGACAACTGCACCACAAGAGCAAGAGACATGGTTGATACCGGCGCAACGGCTGCCGTTCGTTACAAAAATCTTTTGCCACCGAAACCCTTGACTTTTCGCGAACACATCACCGTTTATTTGGCCAAGGCGCATCAGGATTGGAGCAAACTTGGAATTGATTTATTGCTTGGGGCAAAAATGGATCGCCCCGCTTCCAACACAGAAGCCATGTTTCTGCCCGATAATCTGATGGTGGCTTTTGACAGTGCCACCGCCGACGGTAAACCGCTCATTGATAAAAGGGAAACAATACTGCCAATGCCGTCTTTGGCAACGGAAAGTTTTTTGTTCACACCTTTTGTGAGTTTTGGTTTGTTGCTGGTGATAGCGGTTGTTCTTACGGCCGTTAAAAAACGTTGGGCGCAAACGGCGGTTGGGATACTGGATTTTATTTTGTTTTTTGTTACCGGTTTGGTGGGTGTGCTGATCCTGTTTATGTGGTTCGGTACCGACCATGCTTTGTGTGCGAACAATTACAACTTGTTGTGGGCGGTTCCGATTAATGCGGTGGCGGCATTTTTCGTACATAAAAGAACGGGCTGGCCGAAGCGGTACTTCGGGCTCATCTTTTGGTTAACGGTTTTACTGCTGGCAACGTGGGCTTTTTTACCACAGCAAATGAACAATGGTTTTCTGCCGCTGGTGGCCACAATAGCGTTGCGAAGCGGGATGATTTGGAGAAGAAACAATGCAGGGAAGAGAATTTAATTATAATGGCCGCACCATTTTTTACCGCACCAAAGGCGAAGGGCCAGTGGTTGTTTTGCTGCACGGCTTTGGCGAAGACAGCATGATATGGAAGAATCAATTTGACTTGTTTTCGAACCATCGGCTCATTATTCCCGACCTGCCCGGCAGCGGTAGGAGCGAGGCCATTGAAGATATGAGCATAGAGGGAATGGCGGAGGCGGTGGCGGCTTTGGTTGATGGCCGGGCCCTGCTCATCGGCCACAGTATGGGCGGTTACATTACGCTTGCCTTCGCCGAAAAATACCCCGAACGGTTAAGCGCCTTCGGCCTGTTTCATTCCACGGCTTTTGCCGATAGCGAAGAGAAAAAAGTCATGCGGCGCAAAGGCATTGAAGCAATGAAGGCCGATGGCGCGGAAGTCTTTCTAAAAACCTTTGTGCCCGGTTTATACAGCCCTGTTACCAAAGAGGAAAAGCCGGAACTGATTGACGAACATTTTGCAGGCGTACGCAACTTTTCCACGGAAGCTCTCGTTACCTATTTCGAAGCCATGATAGTTCGCCCCGACAGAACAGATGTCTTGAAAAAGAGCGAGGTGCCTGTGCTGTTTGTAATGGGTAAACAAGACGCGAACGTACCGATGGAAGAGGGCCTGAAGCAATGCCATCTGCCGCAAACAGCGTACATTCATCTGCTCAATAATTCGGCACATGCAGGCATGGTGGAAGAAACGGAAGAAACCAATAAAATTTTAATAGCCTTTGTAAAAGCCGGCCACGACACAGCCTAAACCTGATGAAAAAATTTCTGTTACTGATTGGTGTCTCCTGTTTGAGTTTGCTCTCATATGCCATGCACATTACTGGCGGTGAAATGTTTTATACCCTCACGGGTCAAAGCGGTGGCAATTACACTTATCACATTACCCTAAAACTCTACCGGGACTGTAAGTCCACCACGCTACTTGATCAAACATCGGGTATCGCTATTTTTGAAAACAACACGGCCCACACAATGGTGTTGTTGAACAATGCAGTCCCTCTAAGCCGTTCAAACACACTAAATTTAACGTCACCAGGGCCGTGCATACAGAATCCGCCGCCGGTTTGTTATGAAGTTGGCTATTATGAATTTGATGCAACACTGTTGGCGTCTCCCGTTGGCTATACAATAGCTTATCAACGCTGTTGCCGTATAGGTGGAATCAACAATCTTATTGGTTCAAGTACAACCGGAACAACCTATACGGCTCAAATCCCTGGCACGTCCTCCTTGGCTTCGGCACCTGCAAACAGCAGTGCTAGGTTTATTGGAATTGATACAGTCATCATTTGTCAAAACAACTACTTCACGTATAATTTTGGTGCATTAGATGCTGATGGTGATTCCTTGAGTTATTCATTTTGTGACGCCTACCTCGGCGGCGGTGCCACCGGAAGCAATAACGCTTTAAACTCTCCCACGCCCATTCCCCCCGCAACACCGCCTTATGTTCCTGTAACCTACAATACGCCGCCCTACAGCGCTGGCTCTCCAATGGGTTCAGGTGTTGCATTAAATACATTTACCGGCTTGGTCAGCGGTATCGCACCCGCAGCGGGCATATACGTTGTTACGGTCTGTGTGAGCGAATACAGGAATGGGATTGTTATTGCGGTGCAACGAAAAGACGTACAAATAAAAATTGGCGATTGCAGTGTTGCTCAAGCTGATCCGGCTATTTTCGACATTGGGGGTATCCGCGTCGTGCCAGGTGTTGCAGGCTGTAAAAGTTTTACCTACAATTTTCAAAACGATAAAACGTCACCGCTGATTAAAACGTATTACTGGGAGTTTAGCGATGGCGCAACTTATACCGTTGCTAATCCGTCGCACACATTTGCCGATACTGGTGTCTATACGGTAAAACTTGTCATTAACCGCGGGCTCGATTGCGGCGACAGCGCCACTACAACCATAAAGATCTACCCCGGCTTCTTCCCCGGCTTTACCAACACTGGCGTATGCGTAAACAAAACCACGCAGTTCTTCGACACGACAAAAACCATTTACGGTGCTGTCAATTCCTGGAGGTGGGACTTTGGTGAAACAACAGTAACAAACGATACATCGCGATTGCGAAATCCTATTTATACTTATCCAACATCAGGCACAAAGAGTGTAACCTTCATTGTTACCAACAGCGTAGGTTGTATTGACACGGTAAAAAAAGACATTGACATCCTCACCAAACCGCCGCTTTCCGTCACTTTCAAAGACACCCTCATTTGCCGCAGCGACAGCGTGCAACTTCATGCCGTAGGCAGCGGAAATTTTTCGTGGACGCCGGCGGCAAACATTCTGAACGACAATACCGCTGACCCAACTGTTTTCCCTACTTCCACTTCATCTTATTTCGTCAAACTTGATTACCAGGGCTGCATTGCCTTTGACACGGTAAAAGTGAATGTGATTCCCTTCGTAACCGTGGCGGCTATGCCTGATACTACCCTTTGTAAAGGAGATACGTTAAGGCTTTACGCCAGCACCGATGGATTAAAATATTTATGGAACCACGTCTCCACGCTGAACGACCCAACCTTGTTGCGGCCTACCGCAAAACCAGTGGATGATATTACTGTGTACACGCTTACCTCAATGGTAGGCAATTGTTCATCGAAGGATAGCGTTCAGGTAACCTTGGTGCCTTATCCGGCAGTGAACGCCGGGCCGGATACCACAGTTTGCTTTTACACGTTTGCCCAACTGCACGGAACCACCGACGGCTCCGTATTTAACTGGTCGCCCACAAACACATTAATCAATGAAACAACGCTAAGCCCTATTGCCCGGCCTAAAAAATCCACGGCATACATACTCACGGCTTTCGATACCCGCGGCTGTCCCAAACCAAGCCGCGATACCGTTGTTGTGATTATGAATCCGGAAGTCATTGCCTTTGCCGGCCGCGATACATCGGTGGTCATCGGGCAGACTTTACAATTGGCCGCATCGGGTGGCGTCAACTATTCCTGGTCGCCGGCAACAGCGTTAAACAATCCGTTCATCTACAATCCCAAAGCGGTTTACAACGGCAGCTTCGACAGCATCCGCTACACCGTTACCGTTACGGATTCCATCGGCTGCGGCGATGAAGCCACGGTGTTGGTGAAAATCTTTAAAACAAATCCCAGGATATTTGTGCCTACCGCTTTTACGCCAAATGGCGACGGCAGGAACGAGTTTGCAGCGGCCATTGCGGTAGGTATTTCCAAACTCGATTACTTCCGCATCTTTAACCGCTGGGGCCAACTTGTTTTTGAAACTACGGTAAACGGTAAAGGATGGGACGGAAGGATCGGCGGTGTGCTTCAAGGTTCGGGCACGTATGTGTGGATCGTTCGCGGTACGGATTACCTCGGCAAGGTGGTGTTTGACAAAGGTACCGTGACGTTGATACGGTGAGAATGAAAGGCAAGCACGCAACCATGTTTAGTTTATACGTAAGCAATAACTATTAAAAAAGCCTTTTGCGCTGTAAAGATTCCGCTGACGCACACAACTCTTTTTGTCCATTTTACTTTCGCCGGAATGATCATCGTTTCCATCAGTAAACCATAGAAATGACACTTGAACACGTAGCCATTTGGACAAACAACCTGGAGCGATTGAAGGCGTATTACGTCACCTATTTCAATGGCTTGCCCAACGGGAAATACAGAAACGAAAAAAAGGGATTCGAAAGTTACTTTTTAACTTTCGCCTCCGGTGCCAGGCTGGAATTAATGTACAGGCCCGACATTCCAACTAACGCAAACGATACCGTGATCCAACAACACCAAGGCATCATTCATTTAGCTTTTGGGGTAAACACCAGGCAAGAGGTTGATGAAAAAGCAAGGCAATTGAAACAGGACGGGCATATTATTCTAAGTGGGCCGCGCAAGACTGGCGATGGCTATTACGAATTTGAAACCCTTGATCCGGATAACAACCGCCTTGAAGTAACGGCACTCTTTATTCAGGAATGAGAAGAGTCAGCGCCGGCGCGAAAGAGGTTCCTGCGATTGGCGTTAACTCTTTTATTCATCTACTGCCGGATTGCCCGCAATGCAGTATTAAAAAAACCCGCTTGCAACAGCAAGCGGGTTTTTGATTTGTCTCATTCAGTGATTATCAATGCATATAAATCATGCTTGCGTTTCGGTTACCGGCTTTGTTTAAATACCAATCGGTATAAGAAACCCCGCCAGAGCGGGCCCAATTCAAAAAATTGGGATAAGCCGAGGAAATCTTACTGGCCTCCGTGGGGTGGTCAAACTTCTCTACAAAGCTCAAAGCCCACGGCCATTTGCTTTTGGTTAAATAATAGCGGTTGGCAGCGGTGCTGCTGTTGTCGCTGGCGGTGCCAAAAAGTTTTGTATCGGCTTTGGCGGTTGGCTTTGCATTGGGCAGGTGAATCTCCCGGCTGCGGCTCTGGCTTGCAATCAGAAAGGGGTTGTACGGCGCCGTGCCCATTTCGACGGTGGTAATCGGTGCCGTAAAGCTAATCTTCACGTGTGCCGTGTCGCTTTTAATAAAAGCCCGGCCATTGTAAACGTTTATGAAGCCGGCCGTGCTTAACAAGTTGCTTGTGTTGTCAAACGGTACAATCACCGCAATCGTTTGTCCCGCTTCTGTGCCGTTGGCGGCGGCGGTGATGTAATTGGTAGTTAACCGTTGGCCGGTTACGCTGCTAACCTTGGTGGATGCAAACGGAAACTGCACCGCGAAGCCGTTTCCGTTAGCGGCGCCCATTGCATTAATAGTATAGTCTCCGTACATCTCCACGGTTTTGTTTTGCCCGTTGGTAATGTAGGTATAACGATAGCCCACCACCATGTCGTTCAAGTCATAGTCGCCGGTATAGGGCCAGCTGTCTTCAAAGGCCAACGTGCCGTACACGTCTTCGGCGGGAAAGTAGCGAACAAAGGCTCTTGTAGGGTCGTTCGGAAATTTGTCGTACACATCCGTTACGCCATCGCCGTCCGCATCGCCGGGATGGTCAATGGGCTTTACGTTGTCGGTGGAAATGGCGTCAACCGTGTTTGACGTAGCGTAAAAAACCATGTCGTTAAAGTCGTCGTCGGAGCCGCCGCCCGTGCGGGTCAAATCTTCAAAGCCGTATAAAAACAAGTGGTGCGTTACATCGTTCAGCAACACGGTGTGGCGTTTCAAAAGAGTGCTTTCATTATTCAGGGCATCATCGGCAAAAAACTTGGTGGCGTTAGTATTCACTGTATGCGATGAACTGCTCCAGGCATTTTGCAAAAGCACAAAGCCGATAGACGTGCCGGCATCGTAGCGGCCGATGTTTATTTTATCACCGGAGCGCATGGTGCCGCCCGAACCTTGCAGCGATGCGTTCGGGATTACGATCTTAATGGAATCAATGTCGCCAAGTGATTGCGGTGGACTGTTCGTTGGGAACTTGTAAAAGCCCAGCGTGTTTGTATAGCCTGCGCCTTCCGACACAAAAGTGATCCACACGTCGGATGTCTTGGTGATGTTCAGGTTTGTTTCAGCCCCGTTGGAAAGATATTCGGGGTGGTAGTTCGGCACCGCTCTGCCTTCGGGCAAGGACGTGTTTACATACGAAAGCAGTTCAGATGAAATAACATCGGAAGTGGCCAATGTTGTCGGGCGGCCATTGTTGTCGTAACCGCCGTAATACGATACCACCGTGGTACCCAAGGTGCCGACGGTTCTGCCGTTGTACAAAGCAGTACCGGCGCTGGTTTTGCCGGTCAGTACAATATCGCCGCCGTAACCGCTGGCGCCGCCGATGGTGGCCCGCACGGCGCCGCCGTTGATAACCGCCGTGGCGTTGCGCATAAGGCCCACGTAGGCCGGATCAATAAGCAATGAATCAACGTGCGAAGCAAGGATCAACGTGGAGGCAATGCGGCCGTCCGCATCGGTTAGTGCGGTAAAAAGCGATGATTGCGGGGCTGCTTTGTCGTACACATTTACCAACACGCCGGCGAGGGGTTGGTCATCATTGGTCAGCAGCTTTACATCCAGCGCCACTTCTTTTGACGTGGCAAAGCCGAAGTTATCCGGCGCAATGGCATCAGGTGCCGGCGCCTCGGTGGTGGGTGAGTCGCCGGGATTTTTTACACAGGACGCCAGAACGGACGTCCCAAAAAAAAGATAGAGCAAACGATGTTTCATAATAAGTAGTGGATTGTGATTGTTTTCAAAAGATTCAGACAGGAATGGATTAACGACAGGAGGTACTATTTTTCGGTGTGCTTATCAGTTTGTTTTAGTAATAAAAATGTTGATTTACCCTGGCGTCAAGCAACGGAATTAAAAATAGTTACGCCGGTTGTTTTGATGTTTTAAAAGCGACGGGAAAAGAAAAGCGGGCAAGCAAAAATTTACGCGGCGGGTTGTTGTTTTTCGATAGGGATTTCACGAATAAACGTTTTTAATTGTAACGGATTGAGGCCAAATGTAGAAGAAGTAAAATGGAATTGCAAGCCCGGCGCGGGGGAAATTTTCCTTGTCGCCGCGTAGTTCTTTTAAAAGCCTCGCGAAGAACCCCCAAAACGGCTTTTGCTGTAAAAAACGAAACCGTCTGGTTGCGTTTGCGCCGGGTAATTCTTGTCCTGCGTAGTTCTTCGCATTTTGCACCAAACGCCTTGCGGCGCTGGCATCTTTCAAAAATGCGTTTTATTTTACGCCCTTAATCCTAAACCTCATGAAAATAATCGCGTATGAAAACAGCGCTTGCTCTCCGGCATTCTTTCCCTCCCCAAACGCATATAGTCCTGGCTTTAACGGCATCGAGACACCGTTCTGAAAAAAGGTTGAGGCACAAGGCGCCAACACGGTTGCCCTTGTCTCCTTAACCGCTTGTCGTTAAAAAAATATCGCATCACTGCCAAAACAAATCTTATGAAAGGACTGCTTTTTACCGAACTCTTAGAAATGGTGGAAGAAGAATTTGGTTACAATACGGCCAACGCCATCGTACTCGGTTCTCACCTGTCATCAGGCGGAATTTACACGGCTTCACGCACGTATCACCGGGCCGAAATGAGTACGTTGTTCGAACAACTGCAACACCATACCAACCTTCCCTTTGAACAATTGGCCGCCGCTTTCGGCCGGCATCTTTGCCGGCGCATCACGCAGGCTTATCCGCAACACAAGGGCTACGTCAACCGCATCTTCACCATGATCAGCAAGCGAAGCGCCACGCCGGTGTTTCAATACTTGTCCACCGGCAATGACAGCCTTACTGTTTTATACAACCCGTACGCAAAAGCGGCTTGTTTAACCGACGGCATGATCAAAGGCTATCTCGATTGCCTGCAGCAGTTAAGCGCCGTGGAAGAAACCATCTTCTCCGACGGCCGCAGAAAATTTGTCGTAACGCTCAACTAAAAACATTCAATTGTTCCACTGCTTACTTGCTCAAAAGTTGGTGTTCAGGCAGTAAAATTCCTTCTTACCGCTTGAACGCAAGACGGCATCGGGGAGTGAACAGTTAAACACTCGAACGCTTGAACAATTGAACATCCAAAACTTATGGAGGCTGAAAAAGAAATACAAGCCTTGCAACAGATTTTGCAACGCGAACGCCTGGCCCGCAAAGAAGCCGAAAAGATATTAGAGACAAAGGCGGGTGAACTGCAAAAAGCCAATCAGTCCTTGCTGTTGCTGAACAAAAATTTGGAAGAAACTATACACGAACGCACGGCGGAAATCACGTCCATTGCCCGCTTTGCGCAGGAGAACCCCGATCCATTGATACGCATTTCTTTTAGTGGGGAATGCATCCGCCAAAACCCGGCGGCCGAAGCCTTGCTGCCCTTTTTTATTTACAAAGACAATCGTTATGGCCCGAAGGACTTTTGGCTGCAGCTTGCCGGTGAAATTGACTTTACGTCGTCAAGATGGAGCTTTGAAGCCCTGTGCGGCAGCCGCGAGTTTTCGTTTGCCTGCGCAATGCACCCGGCCGAAGGTTACATAAACATTTACGGTTGCGATGTAACTGAACAACGCAAGGCACAACAAGCCCTGGAAGAGAACGAACAGAAATGGCACCTGGCCTTGAAAGCCGCCGGCGACGGTTTGTGGGAGCACAACCTCGTTACCAAAGAAATGACTTTCTCCCGCAGTTATAAAGAGATGCTGGGCTTTGAAGGCGAAACTTTTTTTAACAACGAACGGCTTTGGCGCAGCCGCATCCATCCTGAAGACATTCATCTCATTGACAACATCATCAACGATTACGGCGCCGGTAAAATAAAGCACCACGCCACCCAATACCGCATTCGCAAACGCAGCGGCAACTACATCTGGATACTTGACCGCGGTACCTTGCTGGCGCATACATACAACGGAGCGCCGCTCAAGATCATCGGCGTGCACACCAACATTGACGCCCAAAAAAATTTAGAGCTGGCCTTTAAAAGCACGGCCGCCCGGTTCAGTGCCCTCATTGCCAATTTGCACACAGGCATCAGCATGGAAGACGAAGACGGCCATGCTTTAGTAACGAACAAAAAGATGGGCGAAATTTTTGGCCTTAACGGCGAAGAACAAAAAGGCCGTCCGCAAAACACCGAAGCAATGGCTGCAAGCGCAACGGATTTGTTTTACGAGCCAAAGCGGTTTTTAGAGAGCCATCAGCAAATCATCAAAGACCGCCGGCCCGTAAGCGGCGAGCAATGGGAGCTAACCAACGGACGCTTTATTAACCGCACCTACATTCCGGTGTACAGCAGCAACGGTGTGTTTGAAGGAAACCTTTGGGTGATAGATGACGTGACCGAACAAATTACCAACGAACAGGCGCTGAAAAAACAGCGGCAGTTTTACGAGCACATTTTAAACAGCATACCGGCCGACATTGCCGTGTTTGATGCACAGCAGCAATACTTGTTTGTGAACCCCGTGGCCGTTAAAAACGAAGTGTTGCACAAAGGCTTGTTTAAAGGCGAAGAAGACGAGGGCAAAAACAGCGAGGTTTTTGCCGAACGCAAGCACCGCTTTGCCGAACTGCTGCAAACAAAAGGCTTAATCAGTTGGGAAGAAGAGCTGTCGCGGTCCGACGGCAGCAAGGAGCATTCGTTGCGGTATCTGTATCCGGTATTGAACAACCGTTGGGAAGTGGAAACCGTAATTGCTTACGGCATCAACATCACCGAACGAAAAGCGATTGAACAAAAGATTCAGCGCAGCGAAAAAAAGTACCGCGACCTGATCAACTTCAGTTATGCCTTCATCATCACACACGATACCGATGGACATATTTTATCGGTGAACCCATCCGTGTGCCGGACGCTTGAATACGCCTACGCCGAATTAATAGGCAAGCCGCTTTCGGACTTCATGATGCCCGAAGATGCAGCCAGGATGGAAGAGGAATACCTCCAGCGAATTCGCAATCATCACGTTGCCGAAGGCGTGTTCCGGGTGGTGAGTAAAAGCGGCAACAGCATCTATCTTCTTTACAAAAATTACCTGCTACAGGAAGAAGGCGAAAGCCCTTACATCATCGGCTTTGCACAAGACGTTACGGAACGCATCAAGGCCGAACGCGAATTGAAGCTGGCCAAGAAAGCCACCGAAGAAGCGGCGGTGGCAAAGGAGCGTTTTCTTGCCGACATGAGCCACGAGATTCGTACGCCTATGAACGGCATTTTGGGCCTTGCTTCATTGCTCCAAAAAACACCGTTGAACAGCGGCCAGCAGGAGCAATTAGGCTTGTTGAAAGAGTCGGCCAATAACCTGTTGGTGATTGTGAACGATGTACTGGATCTGGAAAAGATCGCATCGGGCAAGATGGAGTTGGAAAGGCTTCCGTTCACTGTTGTTGATAAAGTGGAAAGCAGCCTTGCGGCCTTTCGTTTTAAGATAGAGGAGAAAGGCCTTCAGCTTCAACACCACAATGGCTTGCCAAAAGACCTGACCGTAACCGGCGATCCGTATCGCCTAAGCCAGATACTAAACAATCTCTTAAGCAATGCCCTGAAGTTTACCGCTGAAGGCATCATCACAGTGACAACGACGGTGCGGCAAATGGATAAGGAACAAGT
The DNA here is from genome assembly GCA_965247695.1 of Flavisolibacter sp. Taxonomy (GTDB): domain Bacteria; phylum Bacteroidota; class Bacteroidia; order Chitinophagales; family Chitinophagaceae; genus Flavisolibacter. Next base: position 4,998,820 of record OZ252037.1, on the reverse strand, counting down.
GCTGATTACTTATACCGTGCAAGACAGCGGCATCGGCATTCCGGCCGATAAATTGGAAGCTGTTTTTGATCCGTACATGCAGGCACGTCCCGAGATTTCACGCAAGTACGGCGGCACGGGCCTGGGCCTTGCCATTTGCAAAAACCTGGCGGAAATGCAGGGCGGAACCATCAGCGTGCAAAGTACCGAGGACAACGGTTCCTGCTTCTCCTTTTCCATTCCTTATACAGTGGCAAAAGCACTAAAAAAAGAAAGTGCGGTGCCGCAGCGTTGCACCGATAATTCCTTAGCCGGCATAAGCATTCTGGTGGCCGAAGACGTGCAAATCAATCAATACCTAATTAAGCATTTTTTAGCCGGCAGTGGTTGCCGCCTTCAGTTTGTGGACAATGGTTTGAAAGCGGTGGAAGCCGTGGAAGATAATGATTACGACCTCGTGCTGATGGATATTCAGATGCCGGCAATGGACGGTTTGCAGGCCACAAGAGCCATCCGAAAGTTAAGTGGTGAGAGCAAGGCAGACTTGCCCATCGTGGCACTTACGGCCAATGCTTTAAAAGGCGACGATGCCAAATACATGGCCGCCGGCATGACGGATTATTTATCAAAGCCCTTTACCAAAGAGGCTTTGTTCCGAACCATGGAACGGGTGTTAAAACGAAGAGAGGTTAATGTTTAGTTGCAATAATGCAAAGCGTAGTGTGTTACGTGATAACCCTTAAAATAACTAAATAGTTTTTCGGGTCGGTTGACTTTAAAAAAAACAAGTTGCATATTTGTCCGTTCGTAAATCCAAACCCTGTATGAGAAAACAAAACGCTTCGCGGCCGCCTTTGTTACAGCAAGGCACAACGGCCTCCACTCTTTTCGTTCTTTCGTCATCGTTTGCCGTGGCGGCTCTTTTTACCAAAGAGGATTGAACAACGAACACACCCTCCCTTGCCATACAAATCACGCGGCGCAAACAATGTTTGCGTCAGTCATCCAAACCTTTGAAAACGCAAAATCCAACCCATGAACACAGATCCGTCAACAACCGAAGCGCCGCTTACCTTATTGGTGGTGGATGACGAAGCCGCCATTCAAAAAATCCTGACGCATTATTTCAAAGCAAGGTTCAACGTAGTAACCTGCAATAACGGCCGCGAAGCCCTAGCCTGGTTGTACAAAGGCAACTTTCCCGACTTCATTATTGCCGATGTGAACATGCCCGAACTCAACGGCATGGACTTCCTGAAAGAGATAAAAGCATCGGGCTTGTATGCCGCCGTACCGCTCTTGTTTTTATCGGGTGCAGACAGTAGCGACACCCGCATCGCCTGTCTCGAAGCCGGCGCCGACGACTTCATCATCAAACCTTTTAACCCGCGTGAGTTGCAGGCCCGCATGAACTCAATTCTGCGGCGCAGTCAAACCTTTCAAAAAGCCTAAGCCATGATAAAAGCGCAAACCAGATACGTGGCTTGCTTCGGACTGTCCGATGCCGCAGCCGCCCGGCTTTTGGGAAAACATGAAAGCGATTTTCACCTGCTGAAATTCGGTTCGCTCGCCGAGTTTTTATCCGTGGCCGAATTTAACAAGCACTTGTTTAAAGCAGTGCTGTTTGAAAGCAACGAAGCCGGTGAGTTGGGCGAGACGGTGAAATGGCAATTGGAGAAATCCGGTTACGGGGCCGTTCCGTTTTGCGTGATTGCGGATAACGTGCCTCCCGCCAAAGCAAGAACCTTGTTGCAAAGCGGCGTGGCCGAAGTGTTCATGAAGCAGGCATCGGTGGAGGTGATTGTAAAAAAACTTTCGCTCATCATTAGTACAAGGGCATCGAAAGAAGTGGCCGCCGCTCCTGCGTATGCTTACAAGATGCCGCCCGAAAAAAGGCTGTTCGACATTGCTTTTGCAGCACTTGCCTTGCTGCTTTTATCGCCGGTGTTTTTAATGGTGTCGCTACTCATTTGGGCTGAATCAAAAGGCCCCGTGTTTTACTATTCGTTGAGGGTAGGTACCGGTTACCGCATCTTCCGGTTTTACAAGTTTCGCAGCATGTCGGTGGGCGCCGATAAAAAGCTCGCGGGCTTGAAGCATTTGAATCAATACGCCGCGCAAGCCACCACTACGGCGGCTGTTACGCGGCAATGCGATGCCTGCGCCGAATCCGGCGCGGCCTGCAACAAAGCCTTGTATGCCGACAGTGAAATGTGGTGCGAAAAATTGTACAAAGAGCACCTTGTTGCGCAAAGCGGGCAAGCTTTTGTAAAAATTAAAGACGACCCGCGCATCACCCGCATCGGCAAGTTCATTCGCAACACCAGCATTGACGAATTGCCGCAGCTTTGGAATGTATTAAAGGGCGATATGAGCGTAGTGGGCAACAGGCCTTTGCCTTTGTACGAAGCAGAAAAATTAACCACCGACAAATACGCCTTACGGTTTATGGCGCCGGCCGGCATTACAGGCCTGTGGCAGGTTTCAAAGCGCGGCGGCAAAGGTGCTATGAGCGAAGACGAACGCATCTCGCTTGATAATGACTACGCAAAATCATACGGTTTGTTGTTTGATTTAAAACTGATTTTTAGAACCATTCCTGCGCTGTTGCAGAAAGAGAACGTGTAAACGTGAAACGTGAATCGTGAGACGTGAATGAATGCCGCATCAAACCATAGCCAATCGGTAGTGTGACTGTGTGTAAACGTTTCTTTAGTTCACGATTCACGTTTGACGATTCACGTAAAAAATCCTCCCCATCCCATGTCTAAAAAAAACCTCACCGCTTTTTTCCTGCTGATAATTTGCTTTGCAGGTAAAGCGCAAAGTTTCCCGTCCGATTCAACATTGACACGCATTTTACAAAGCGATGTTTTGCTGCCTTTTTTAATTGATTCGGCGGTAAAAAACTCGCCGGAGATAAGGCGTAATGGTAAAAGTGTAGCCTTGTTTGAGCAGAACCTTCAAACCGCAAAAAAGTCAATTCTCAATACTGTATCACTCACCTCAAACTACGGATACGGAAATACAGGGAGTATCGCTTATGAAAAAGATTTAAGTCTTTTAAATCAAGGCAATTATTACAGCAACATTCGCAGCAGCCGGTATAATGTTGGCGTCAGCATTCAATTGCCGTTGGGCATGTTTTTGTCGCGCAAAAACACCACCCGCTCGGCGGAACTTCAGATTGGCATGGCCGAAGACGAAAAAGCCGGTGTGGAATTGTTCATAAGACAGGAAGTGATTAAAATGTACCAGGAACTTAAACTGGCACACGCTCTTTTACTAACCAGTGCCAAGATTACACAATCGGCTTACGTCAGCGTGACGATGGCGCAAAAAAGTTTTATGGATGGACAAGTGTCAGTGGAACAATTGTCAAACTTGCAAAACAGTCACAACAATGCTCAAATGGAATACGAAAAACACATGAATAAATTTCAGACAAGCTTTTTGATTTTAGAAGTTTATACAGGTGTGCAACTCACGAAACTTATCAACCGGGTACGATAGAATAAGACAATAAAAAAAGCCGGAACACGCAAACCGCTATGTGTAAAACCTTCCGCTTTGCACGGGAGTTTCAAATCAATTCCTATGAATCAACAACCTCTGGTGTCCATCATCACCGTTAACTATAATCAGGCCGCGGTAACCGCCGACTTGCTTCGTTCCCTTTCTTGCCTGCATTACCGCCATTTTGAAATGATTGTGGTGGACAATGCCTCGGTAGAACCGTCAGTTTTTTTAAAAGATGAATTTCCGTTTATCACTTACGTTGCCTCAAAAGAAAACAGCGGCTTTGCCGGCGGCAACAACCTGGGCTTGCGTTATGCAAAAGGCGAGTTTGTTTTTTTCATCAACAACGACACGGAAGTAACGCCTGATTTAGTGGACACATTGGTTCATCACTTGCGGCAAAACCCATCCTGCGGCATGGCTTGTCCCAAAATAAAATTCTTTCAACAACCCGATACCATTCAATACGCCGGTTGCACCGACATGCACCCGCTTACCAGCCGCACATACGCCATCGGTTCGATGCAAAAGGACGATGGGCAATTTGACGAGACGCAAAAAACAGGGATGCCGCACGGCGCCTCCATGATGGTGCCCATGAACGTGATAAACGAAGTGGGGCCTATGTTTGAAGTGTTCTTTCTTTACTACGAAGAACTGGATTGGGCGGCCCGCATCAAAGCGGCGGGATATACTGTGCATTACGTTGGCGCTGTCACTATTTATCACAAGGAATCCGTTTCCACCGGCCGCCACTCGCCTTTTAAAACTTATTACATTTATCGCAACCGTCTCCTATACATCCGCCGTAATTACAAAGCGCTGAATTATTTTATCGCAAGCTCTTTTTTCCTGTTAGTGTCTTCTCCCGTGCACATCGTTAAGCATCTGTTGAAAGGGGAACGTAAACATGCCGGTGCGATTGTCAAGGCCCTGCTTTGGAACGTTCAACATCCGGCTTTTGAAACGTCCGGCTTTGAAAAAGCAATGGTAAAACCTTCCGTAGCGGTTTAAAATTTACACAGTTTTTTACAGCTTATACAATGTCTTGACCGCCGGTGAACGGCCTCGCCACCGGCTTGGCCGTTTACTTTTCAAGAAGCTTTTGATTTTTAGAAACGGCGATTATATTTGTCCTTATTGGCTGCTTTAACGCCGCAAGGTGACAAAGCAGCCCTCATCCTCCAATCCAATATCATGAACCGGCAACATCAACGTTACGCCTTTCGTCGGCCTATTCAGCTAAGGCGTCTTCTTCCAAAATATTTCATGGCCTTTTGTTCACTTGAACCCGGTAGTGAGGGGTAACGGCGCTTCGTGCTTTTTGTCCGTTCGCCTCTATCCTCCATCCATTATCCTCCAGCGCCATGAGCTTTGTTTACTTCCTGAAATTATTGGTAAGAAACCTGAAATGGTTGCTGCTGATTCCTGCGTGCATGGCGGTGTCCATTTGGTACTTTACCCGCCACGAAATAAAAACGTTTTCCTCCGAAACGGTTATTTACACAGGCATTGCATCGGGTTACAGTTTGAGCGGCAACAGCAAGGTTGACTACTTCACCGCCAGCAATGCGTTTGACAACCTCATCTCCCTGATTAACTCAAGAGAGACGAAAAACGAAGTGGCTTTGCGCCTCTTGGCCGAACACCTTTGTCTGCCCAAACACGACCCAACCAAACTGTCCTGGAACGCTTATGAACAACTGCACAAGCTGATACCCGATTCAATAGAGAAAAAAGTATGCAGCGCCACTCCGGACGAAACCTTTGAAGCCTTAAGCAGCTACATGCGCAAGAGTGACGACAACCTCATTTACAAACTTATTTATTCGGCCAATCCTTACTACTCCATCAATGCGTTAAGCAACATAAAACCGGCAAGGGTTAATTCCAGCGATCTCATTAAAGTAAGTTACGAAACCAGCGATGCGGCTATTTGCAAACGAACGTTGGAGCTAACGCTTGACGTGTTCATGCGCAAACACCGCCTGATTAAAGAAGGCCAATCGGGTTCTGTGGTCGCCTTCTTTGAAAAGCAAACCAAAGACGCCTTCGATCGGCTTGACGCAGCCGAACTGGATTTTTTGCACTTCAACAAATCCAACAACATCATCAATTATCAGGAGCAAACAAAAGCCGTGGCCGGCGAACGTGAACTGCTGTATGCGCAAAACCACAACATCGAGATGGAGCGTGAAGCAGCAGGGACTTCATTAAATAAAGTGAATGAAAACCTCGAAGGCCGGAAATACCAGATCCGCTACGGCGCCGACTTGCTGCACGGCCGCGAAGAACTCGCCGACATCTACGGAAAAATTGCGGTGGTGGAAACCTTAGGCAAAAGCAAGGGCAGTGCGGCGCCTGAAAAAGAATTGGACAGCTTGAAATCAATCGCCACAGCTAAAGAAAAAGCCCTTCAGGGCACACTGACCAACCTCTACGAAAAAGCCAATACGCCCAACGGCATTCCTAACCGACAAGTGCTGGACGAATGGCTGCAAACCATGCTCTCCTACGAGCAAAGTAAAGCCCGCCTGACGGTGATGGATAAGCGCAAAAAAGAATTTGAGGAAGAATACAAGAAGTACGCGCCGCTGGGCGCCATGCTCAAAAAAATCGAACGCAAGATTAACGTGCAGGAACAAGCGTATTTAGAGATGCTGCATGACCTGAACGTGGCCCGGCTGCAACAACAGAACAACGAATTAACGACGCGGTTAAACGTGGTGGACCCGCCTTACTTGCCACTGTCGGCCAACCCTTCCAAGCGAATGGTATTGGTGGTGGTGGGATTTGTCGTGGGAATGTTGTTGGTACTGATTACCATCCTTACCCGTGCCTTGATAAATAAAACGCTGAAGCAACCGCGAAAAGCAGCCAGGGACATTGGATTGCCACTGCTGGGGATTTATCCGGTACAGGGCGACAATCCTGCTTTTGTGGCAAGGGCCAAACTCCGGTTGATGCAGCACCTGTTGCCCCACATCGGCGGCGATGCAAAGCCGCTGTACATCGGGGTAGTGAGTACACAGCGCGGCGAAGGAAAGACAACTTTGCTGGACACCGTTTATCAGGAATTGAATGCGCTGAAATACACCGTGGAAAAAACCGAATGGAAAGGAGAGATGCCAACACCAAAGACCGCTACGGAGATCGTGTTGATGGAATTTCCGGCATTGGACGACATGGTAATTAAGCCGGGTCTTTTACCGCGAATGCACGTTAGCATTTTGGTGTGCCGGGCTAACCGCATCTGGAGCAAGATTGACAAAGAACTGCTCCGGTTATTTATGAAAAACACGGGCAATTCGCCTGCCTTTGTGCTGAACGGTGTAAGTGCTGATTTTGCCGAGGAGGTCATTGGGGAAATACCCAAGGAGCGAAAGCGTATCCGCAAAACAATTAAGCGCTTAGCCCGCTTTGAATTTGGCAACCGAAAGCAATTGAATAGGAAGAGCGGCCGCGGAATGATGAATAAAAACTAAGGCGCAAGCGGATACAATGACAAGTTTATCCATCCATAGAAATCACTTTGAACTGCCGGTAAAAAGCCGGTGGGAAGACCTGTGGTTATTGCCGGGTGGTTTACTTGCGTTGATGATCGGATGGCTGATTGCCCGTTCGGGCTTGTTGGCAGCCGTCGCATTAATTGGCCTGCCGGTTGTTGTTGCCGTGGCGGTGGCTATCTTCTTCAGGCCGCGCCTTGGCTTCTGGGGCTTTATAGTTTATTGCTTTATTATGCCGGGTCTGGGCCGGCACATACCCGGCCAGTTGGGATTGGCGTACGACGGCTTGTTGGTGCTGATTTGGTTGTCCGTTATTTTCTGGCGCACGGATAGGTTTCGGTGGCGGCACACCAACAATGACCTGGTTTGGTTCAGCGTTGTTTGGTTTGCCTTGTCGGTATTGGAATTGGGCAATCCGGCCCGGCCCGACCCGCAAGGCTGGATTCAGGAACTGCGCGGCGTGGCGCTTTATTGGATTCTGATTACACCGTTGGTATTTTTTCTGCTTAACAAAAAACAAGACCTCGATACTTTTTTAAACATCATCATTCTTTTTTCTTTTCTGGCCGCCATATATGGCGGCAAACAGTTAATTCTTGGCGTGGATGGCGCGGAGCAAGCCTGGCTTGACAGCGGCCCGAAAAGAACCCACATCGTTGCGGGAAAACTAAGGGTGTTTTCGTTTTATGCTGAAGCGGCGCAATTTGGCGCTTCGCAGGGACAGTTGGCTATTATGTGCGTTATTCTCGCCATCGGGCCGTATGGGCGCAAAAAGAAGTGGTGGTATTGTCTGTCGGCGCTCGTTATTTTGTACGGCATGTTGATATCGGGCACACGCGGTGCCATGGGTGCGCTGATGGGCGGCGGGCTAGTGTTTTTGATATTGAGTAAACAACTCCGCGTCATGATCGGCGGCTTCGCGGTAGGCGCTTTGTTTGTCGGTTTTTTAAAGTTCACCACCATCGCCAACAGCAATGCGCAAATACACCGCCTGCGGTCGTCCACAAACTCCGACGATGCTTCTTTGCAAGTGCGTTTTACCAACCAAAAAACATTGGCTGAATATTTAAAAACCCGGCCGTTTGGGACGGGTGTGGGCACTACCGGAACCTGGGGCGTCACCTTCAACAGGCACATTCCCATTGCTACCATTCAGCCCGACAGTTTGTTTGTAAAAATTTGGGTGATGTACGGCGTTGTGGGGCTCGTCTTCTGGTTGTCGGTGATGCTGTTCATCCTGGGCAAATCCATTGGCATCGTCTGGCGAACCCGTGACCCGGTTTTGCGAAACCAGCTTACGGCATTAACGGCGGGTTCTTTTGGTGCGCTGGTATGCAGCTACGGCAATGAGGTAATGAACCAAATGCCGACGTCTATGATTGTTTACGTGAGTTGGGCCCTGATATGGCTAAGTCCGCGCTGGGATACGCCGCCAAAAAAAGAATCAACCCCCGTAAATCCGCAACCGGCGTTGTGGCTATAAAAATAAAAACCTACCTATGAGAACAACGAAAAAAATAAAAATCCTGCAAGGCATTCGCCAGGGCAAAATTGGTGGCGGCGAAAACTACCTGTTAGGCCTTGTGGAAAATCTTGACAAAGAACGCTTCGAACCTGTGGTGCTTTCATTTACCGACGGGCCGATGATTGACAAGATGAAAAGCATGGGCGTTTCCACACACGTCATTCATACCGAAAAACCATTTGATATAAAGGTTTGGAAAAAGGTAGCGGCCTTACTTCAAGAAGAAGGCGTTGACCTTGTTCATGCACACGGCACACGGGCCATGTCAAACATGTTCAGGCCGGCAAAGCAGGCAAAGCTTCCCCTGATTTATACTTGCCATGGCTGGTCGTTTCACCCCGACCAAAACCCGGTGGTGAACAGGCTTCGCATTTTGAGCGAGAAGTACCTGACATCAAAAGCGAGCCTCAACATCTGTGGTGGCAAAGCCAACCGCGATCTGGCCCACAAACTCTTTGGCCGTTTTGATGCCGAAGTGATTTACAACTCCATTGACCACGCAAAATTTAACCCTTACGGCAATTACGAAGACATACGCAAAGAATTGGGCATTGCCCACGATGAAATCATCATTGCGTCCATTGCCCGCTTCACCTTGCAAAAGCAACCGTTGGCCCTTATAGAAGCCTTTGCGCAGGCAAGCCATATTATACCCAACGCAAGGCTGCTGATGGTAGGCGACGGCGAATTAAAAAGTCAATCAGAAGCCTTGGTGGAGAAGCTTGCACTACAGGATAGAATCCTTATGCAACCTTTTCGGCAGGACGTTCCAGACCTGCTTGCCGCGGCGGATATTTTTGCGTTGCCCTCATTGTGGGAAGGCTTTCCGCTGGCCTTGTTGGAGGCCATGAGCATGGGCAAAACTGTGATTGCCACGAACGTTGACGGCAACCCGGAAATGATTCAGGACGGCTACAACGGCTTGTTGATTGACAGCCAAAACTTGCACCAAGAATTGGCGCAAGGTCTTGTGCGCCTGTGCCAGGATGATGTGTTGCGACGGACGCTTAGCGCCAATGCTATTGCCAGCATTTACAACCAATACAACGTAAGCACACTGGTGCAAAAAAACGAAGCTGTGTATGAACGGCTGATGGCTGGCCGTATAAAAAACAAAACTCAACTGGTTGCCGTATGAAAACAATTTTCGAAATTCCTGCCTGGCTTTTTTCGTGCTACCTCATTATTCAGGTGGCTTATTTGACCTTCTTTTCCGTGGCAGCTACGGTGCGCAAGCGAACAAGTTTTAAAAAAGCAACGGTGCTTCGGCGCATCCGCATTTTTATTCCGGGCTACAAAGAAGACGCCGTGATTATATCGACGGCTCGTGCCGCATTGGAGCAGGCCTATCCGCAAGATTTGTACGAAGTGGTGGTAATTGCCGATTCCTTTTCACCGCAAACATTGGCGGTGCTGCGCAGCCTGCCGATTGCAGTAGTGGAAGTAAGCTTTGATAAAAGCACCAAGGGTAAAGCCTTGCAAAAGGCCATTGACGCCACGCAACATAAGCCAGTGGACGTAGTGGTGATACTGGATGCCGACAACCACATGTCGCCAAATTTTTTACACAGTGTGAACGATGCCTTTGCGGCGGGTTACGATGCGGTGCAAGGCCACCGCACTGCAAAAGGCCATCGTACCGCTTTTGCTTTTTTGGATGCCTGCACCGAAGAAATCAACAACCACATTTTTCGCCGTGGCCACGTGGCCGTGGGCTTGCCGTCGGCGCTTATCGGCAGCGGCATGGCTTTCCAATGGAACGACTTTGCAGCCATGTTGAAAGACATCGGCGATACGGCGGGCGAAGACAAGGAACTGGAATTTAAACTGACAAGAGAACGCAAACGAATTGCTTTTCTCGACGGCGCTTATGTGTATGACGAGAAGGTGGCGAAGACCGACGTATTTGCCAAACAACGCAGCCGTTGGCTGGCCATGCAAATAGAATATTTTGAAAAGTATTTTCTGGAAGGATGGACGCAGCTTTTTAAAGGCAACGTTGCCTTCTTCAACAAAGTGGTGCAAACCTGGTTGCTGCCGAGGGTAATGTTGGTGGCGGTGCTCTGCTTGTGGACGATGTTTTGCTTGGCGCTGTTGCCGCAATTTTTGGTCATCAACCTTACTCTGTTGTTTGGGCTGGCTCTGTCGTTGGCTCTCGGTATTCCCGCTGCCTGGTACAAGAAAGAGTTGTTGGCCGCTTTGCTGCAAATACCCGGTGCTCTCATAGGCATACTAAAGTCAACGGCGAACATCGGCAAGGCCCGAAAGAGTTTTATTCATACGCCGCACGGCGAGAGCCCTGCATAAAAAGGAAAGCTATGCCCTGGAATATCATCGCCGGTCCTGTTTTAATCTGCCTCCTTTGGGGAATCGCAAAGGGTTTAAAAGTTAATAAGGTTAAGCCGTTTGCAACCGACCACCGCAGGAGTTTATACGAATGAGAAACCGGAACTGGGAATTAGAATAACAGGATATCGGGTCATTAACCCAATAACCCGATATCCTAATACCCCAATATCCAATATCCTACCCTATGCTGTCAAAAACCGAATTCACAAGCCTTCCTGTCTTCATCACTACCATGTCGCGGTGGGACGGCGATATTTCGTCGGCTTCATTGGCCCTGGCAAAGGTGTTGAGCCGCACAAACGACGTTTACTACATTGATTATCCTTACTCATATCTCGATGCCTGGCGCGAACGAAGACAGCCTTCGGTAAGACGCAGAATGCCAGCCTTGTTTCGGGGTAAAAATTATCTCTCGACCATCACTGGACAGCCGGATAGCCTGCACTGCGTAACACCCAAACTGGTAATGCCGTTTTATTCGTTGCCCAAAGGGCGTTTGTATGATTTGGCGATGCACCATAACAACAAGCTTCTCGCTTCCACGGTCAAAAAAATCCTTCTCGAAAAAGGGCTGAATGACTACGTCTTTTTAAATTCATTCAATCCTTCTTATCTCTCGCAAATAAACCGCTATCTACAGCCGGCATTAAGCATCTACCAAAGCCGCGACGCCATTGAAGAAATCAGTGCGCAGGCCCTGCCCCGCGAAAACGAATGCGTGCAACATTACGAGGTAACCATCGCCACGTCGAAACAACTGTGCAGAAACATTGCGGCAAGAAACCGTAACCGGGTGGTTACTTATTTTCCCAATGGCGGTGATGCGGCCTTGTTTAAAACAGCGGTTGAAAAAGAATTGCCGAAGCCTGCCGAATTGCAAAACATTCACACGCCCGTCATTGGATACACCGGTGCGGTTTGCCAACGCATAGATTACGAACTGTTGGTGAAGATCGCCCGTGCGCATCCCGATAAAACGATTGTCCTGGTAGGTCCGCGAAAAGACAAGCAATACACGGACATCAACCTTGACGGAATTCCGAATATTGTATTCACGGGCGCAAAAAAGATAGACGAGCTGCCGGCTTACCTGCGTTGTTTCAACTGCGCCATCATCCCCTTCAAATGCAACAACCTTACAGCCGGTATTTATCCCTTGAAAATAAACGAGTACTTGGCGGCGGGAAGAAGCGTGGTTACCACAAACTTTTCAGAAGACATTGCGGCCTTTGGTTCGCAGGTTTATCTATCTAATTCGCACGATGAATTTCTGCACAAACTTTCTTTTGCGCTAACCGACAACAGCGATGAAAAGAAAGCACAACGCATGAAGGCCGCTGTCGCCAATTCGTGGGAGATACGGGTGGAAAAATTTTGGAATCTGGCCTGGAACGCTTATCGGCACAAAACAAAAATCAATGAGTTTTAAAAAAGGATTTTTCAACAGCCTGCTGGTATCAGGCGGATATAATTACGCCACGCAGGCCTTGTTGTTTTTTTCAACGGTGGTTACCTCGCGGTTGCTGACGCCGGAAAGCTTTGGCTTTGTTGGACTGATAAGCGTGTTCACCGGCTTTGTTTCCATCTTTGCGGACAGCGGTATTTCCCTGGCCGTTATCCGAAGCGATTACGGCAAAACCTATCACCGTTCGGTAGATAACCTGGCGGTTTTGTTGGGCCTTTTTCTTTGCCTCGTTACCTGTGTTATTGCCTGGCCGGTTTCACTTTTTTACGGCAACAAAGCCCTTCTTCTCCCAACCGTTGTAATGTCGGCCATCTTTATTTTTAAAAGCATGTCCCTGGTACGCGGCGCCTTGCTGGCAAAGGCCTTGCGCTTTGCGGCCATTGGAAAAATTACCTTGCTTACGGCGGTGCTGCAAGTAAGCCTGACCATTGTGTTGGCATACGCCGGCTGGAGCTATTGGGCGTTGATCGTGCCGCAAATTCTTTCAGCCCTTGCGGCCTTGCTGCTTTATGAGCAAAAGGTGAAGCTTGGTTACCATCGCTGTTCGGCCGCACACATAAAAGTTGCGTACCGGCATACGCACAAAACCATCAAAAACCTGATGGGCTTTAACCTGGTAAACTATTGGGCCCGCAACGTGGACAACCTGCTGGTGGGAAAGTATTACAGCGTGGGCGAACTGGGCATCTACAACCGTGCCTACAACTTGTTGATGATGCCCCTTGGTTTAATCACGGGGCTCATTGGCAACGTTCTTTTTCCCACGTTGAAAAAGGTAAAAAGCGAAGGCGGAGATGTGCGCAAGGAATATCTTTTCATTCTGAAGATGATTACCGTTATATCCTTTCCCGTGTCTTTTGTTTTGATTCTTTTCCCCCAGGGATTTGTAGCCTTGTTGTGGGGCAAAGACTGGATGGCGGTAAGCAACCTGCTGCCTTACTTCGGGCTGCTTCTCTTTAGTCAAAGTTTGTTATCAACCACGGGCAATATTCTTGTGTTGCTGGAAAAAGAACCGGTGATGCGTTTGAGCGGCTGGTTTAGCGCCGTAGCCACCATCGGCGGCATTGTGTACGGCGCTTGTCATTCACTCACGGCCATTGCACAGTTTTATTCATTAGCTTTTATCATCGTCGTGTTGCCTTTTAATTTATTTTATCTTTTTATCGGCGCCTTGCGGTTCAACAAAAAAGAAATGCTTTGGTTTTGGGTACCGATCATCGTTGCTTCGGCAACCGTTTGGGCCGGCTGCTTTTTTGAAAGCGAGAGAGGAAAACTTGCCGGTGTGCTGCTGCTTTTTCTGCCGGTGTTGCAACACGTGCGAACCGAGATGCGAACGCATTTATCAAGCTTTTTCAATAAAAAACGATTGACGCTAAAGATGGCGCAAAAATGAACGCCTCTTTTATTGTGCCTCTTTGGCAAACCAATGCAAATAGCCCTAATGTTCTTCACACCAAATTGCAACAGCAAGAATTGGTTCTTTTCTTCAGTACGCATTAAAAGGCATTGGTAGAAAAACAGTAAAGGGCCCGCCAAGGCCCTTACGCAATTAAATTATTCCTTCAATCAAAGTTTTGCTTTCAGTAAAACTGCGTTGAAAAGTCCTTGCAATTCTGCGGACAGTTTCGCAATGTCCTCTGTCGAACCAAGGAACAATGCACGGCAAACGACATTGCTTTTAAAAAGGAGATAAAACAAATAGGGTACGGCTAAAGCCAGAACGATGCGTACGTAATTGTTTTCAGTAACGTGTTCCTGCAAAAGAATTTGCACCGGCTGGTGCAGGAACATAATCACTAACGAGGCTTTGCCTAAACTACTTAATACGCGGGAAAACCCTTGCCACTTTTCGGCAATCAGCTTTGATACATGGAAGATGAGTAAACTAATGGCAATGGCTGCCATAAATGACAGGACAGGAAAGCCGTAGGCCGCCATCTTCATGTCCATCGCCGGCAGTTGATTAAAGCAGGCGGCTACCGCTACCAACGCTAAAAAAAGATAGCTGATGCCTTGGTGCCATTTCAGCGAATGCTCCTTAAAAAAATAGCCGGCAAGAAGAAGAGGCAAGGCCGCCAGCACCACATTTGCGTTCATTGGAATTTTCAGGGCAGGAAAAAAATAAGCATTTACATAAGCGGCTGTCAACGCCGTCAAAGCCAGCAAAACCAACCGTTGCTTGCTGTAATTTTTCAACAGCCAGTTGGCCGCCAACAGCACTATAAATAAAACCGGTGCAAACCAAAAAGCAGACGTGTAGCCATACAGCCAACGGCCGCCGAGCAGGGCTTTGCCCCACAACGATAAACGTTGCAAAAACGTGAGGCTGGCATCGTGAAAGATGACCTGATTTTGCACCGCATAAACAATGAGCAGAAAAGAAAAGTACGGGATGATGAGCTGTCGCAGCTTTGACGCAATAAACGCTTTGCCTTCTTTGGGCTTAAACAGATAGCCCGAGATGAAAAAAAACAGCGGCATGTGAAAAACAAAAATCAGGGAACGAACAAGGCCGGGCGGATAAACGTGGCCGGCTACGACGGCAATGATGCCCAGGCCTTTAGCCACATCAATAAAAGGGAGTCTGTTGAAAGTTTGGTTCTTCATGGTTACGGATTTTGTCGCCACATGATGGATAGTTGCCAACATCATCACGCCGGTCAACTTTACGGATAGTGGTTTTGAAACAAGCGAACAAGATAGATAATTCAACGTGTTTTCAAAATGATGAGAGAAGGCATCTTCTTATTTCTTCAAGCTATTGCATTTTGCAGCGGCCGTTATTACATTCGCTCCGGTAAAAAATGCGTTGAGAGCAACGTCGCACAAACAGTTGCTTGGCATTTTAAACCGGTCCTCCAATCCAATCCCATGACAACATCAAACCACTCTATCCGCGTAAGCGTCATCATTCCTCTTTACAATACCGAAGCATACATAGGCGAGGCTTTGGACAGCATCAGCCGGCAAACCTTACGCGAGTTGGAAATCATTGTGGTGAACGACGGCTCAACCGATGGCAGTCTTCGGGTTGTAGAACAAAGAGCGGAAAAAGATCCGCGCATCAAAGTCTGTTCGCAAAAAAATGCCGGCCAATCGGTAGCCCGTAACGAGGCACTGAAGTTTGCTTCGGGCAAATACCTGTACTTCATGGACAGCGACGATGTGATTGAGCCGGAAACCCTTGAAACCTGCTTACGAAAGTGCGAAGAAGAAGCCTTGGATTTTGTTTTTTTTGACGCGGACATTCTTAACAAGGAAGCCGAACTGGCGGCATCGCTGAAGTACAATCGCTCTGGCTGCGTTGCGGAAGGAGAAGTGCATACCGGGACTGTCATGCTGCAAAAACAACTGGCCGCATACAGCTATACGCCATCCCCTTGCCTGAACTTAATCCGGGCGGATTTCATGCGGCACTGGAACATCCATTTTTATCCGGGCATCATTCATGAAGACCAACTTTTCAGCGCCTTGCTTTACCTGCGGGCCGGCCGTGTGATGTACATTCAACAAGCTTATTTTAAACGGCGGCTTCGCGAAGCCTCCACCATGACGCAACGCTTCTCGTGGCGTAACATGACCGGCTATCTCACGGTGACCCATGAACTGCTGCGGTTTAAAAAAGCGGAGGCAAATGAAGAGCAAAAGCAGCTTGTTGATTTGCTTCTGCGGCAAATGCTTGATGCCGCCGTGTGGAATGCGCATGTGCTTCCCTTGCGGCAGCGTTTTCATCTATTGCGCTTGTGTTTGCAGGAACAATACAGGCGTTATGTTTCTTCCCGCACCATGGCCGCCATGCTGGCAAAATCAATCGTTCGGTAATTGTTGCTATGGCGTGTGGCGGTTCGAAAGAAACAATGAACCTCCCAACCTAAAAACGGTTTCTATGCATCGTATTACAAGCGTCTGTACGGAGAAACCACTATCGCTTTTTACGTTTATATCTTATTTGTTTAAACAAGCCGGCAACAGCGCAAGCGGTTTCTATTATGCACTCTATTTTTAATGAAATGATGCTGTTGAACAGATTGACGTTCCCTCATCAGCCTTTTCATTTTCTAATTTCAATGTTGTGTGCATGAAGAAATTTTCTTGTGTGGTTCTGTTTCTCTCTTCGTTTCACTTTTTGCTTGCGCAGCGTGTCAGAATTCCTCTTGATCCATCGCGTTGGTACCAGCTAAACAACGTTTCCAGTAATCTTGATCGCTTACTAGATGGCGATACAAAAACCGTTTATTTTCCAGGCTATGGTTTGTTGGCTTCGCCTTACGAAGCCTACTATCCGTTGTTAAATGGTGAGCAAATGACCATTGACAGCGTACGCTTTTATGACCGTGAAAACATTTATACAGCCACACCACTTTTAATTTATGCTGTTACCACTAACTGGGAGCGAAAGTTGATCGGCACCTTCACCGGTGAACGCTATCTGGCCTGGGTAGGACCGTATCCATCCCGCCCTACCGTGTTTAAACTTGATACAGCCGTTGGTAACGTTCGCTATGTTTTGCTAAAAACGTTAGGTACAGGCTTTCCGGCCGAGCTGGAACTTTATGGAAATTATACATCACCAACTGTTGCGTCAATGCCAGCGGCGCCATTGCACGAGCCTTTGAAGCGCATGTTGGGCATCAACGGCTTTGCCTGGAATTTTGTGGAGAACATCAATTCAAACATTACTGTTTACGAACCCAAACTACAAGCTATAAAGAGTTTCGGCGCTTTCCGGCAATACCTCGACTGGCCGAAGTCGGAGCCGGTGGAAGGCCGTTATTATTTCAGTCCGCAAGACGGCGGCGGCTGGCCGCTGGACACCATTTATCAACGGGCAAAGGAAGAAGACATTGACATGGTGGCCACCATTCAAAACCTTCCGCAATGGATGGTGGCAAGCTACCCTGATAGCTTGCAGGCGATGGACAACAATCCGGCACGGTATGGCAAAAATCTTTTAGACCCGGCTTCTTACATTGAACAAGCAAAACTTGGGTTTCAGTTTGCCGCCCGGTACGGCCAAAACAAAAACATTGACTCTGCTTTGGTAAGCGTTTACACAATACCCGCATGGTACAATCAACGCGTAAACAGCAAAAAAACAGGACTCGGGTTGGTGAAATATATTGAGTGTGGCAACGAAGTGGACAAAACCTGGCGCGGACGAAAAGCCTACCTCACAGGACGCGAATATGCCGCCAACCTTTCGGCTTTTTACGACGGAAATCTGAATACAATGGGTGCCAACGTTGGCGTAAAGACCGCCGATTCAACCATGCAGGTGGTGATGTCCGGCATTGCCGGTCCATCAACGGATTACCTGCGGGGGATTATTGACTGGTGCAAAGAGTTCAGGGGCTATAAACCTGATGGCCGCGTGAACCTTTGCTTCGACGTTATCAATTATCATTTTTACAGTACCGACCGGGGCTTCTATCAAAGCACAAGCAGTACACGCGGAGTGGCGCCGGAAAAAGGCCTCGCCGATTCCATTGCCCGTAATTTTATGAATGCGGCCCGCCTGTATGCCTACGACATGCCGGTTTGGGTTTCCGAACAAGGCTACGACATCAACCAGTCCAGTCCGGTGAGGGCCATTCCGGTGGGGAATCGCACCGCTGCTGAAACGCAGGCCGATTGGATTTTGCGTTCGGGTTTGTTGTATGCCCGGCGTGGTTTTCACCGCAGCTTTTTCTTTCAGGCATACGATACCGACACGGCTTCGGCCACCAAGTTCGCTTCCATGGGTTTGCTCAACAAAGGCAACTACAGCCGCAAACCGGCGGCCGATTTTCTTTACCAAACGATTAAGCTTTTTGGCGACTTCCGTTTTCAGGAAACACTGAACAATGATCCTTTTGTTGATCGCTATGACTACAACGGCCAAAGCATGTATGCCTTGGTGGTGCCGGATGAAAAAGGCAGAACGGCTAATTACTCCTTGTTGCTTAACGGCGCCGACTCGGTAACCGTGTACACGCCAGTGGCGGGAAGGAATGAAATGTTATCGGAAAAAAGAGCGTCGGTAAACGGATACCTGCCATTAACCGTAACGGAAACGCCAGTGTTTGTGGTGCCTTCTTTTGCATCAAGCGATATAACCGCAAGACGGTCGGATAATGCAATTGTTGAAAAGAAAGAACGCAAGCAAAAAAAGAAGCCGCTGCCTTCCGCAGCCGCAAACACTTCTTTTAACCGGATGAGAAATTGACAACAACACCGGTTCCGTATTGCATTCATTCATTATCGGTAGCCTATTTTTTTTAAATGCAGCCACCATTGTTTTCAGCCGCAGTTGCATTTCTAAACAAGCGTATTTATTTTAGCCCTTGCGAGGCGATTTTCGTCCCGCATTTTTTCTAACCGTCCTATTGAAAACCTATGTTACACTTCCTTTTCTGGGCTTCCTTCGCCCTGCTATTTTATTCCTTTATCGGCTACGGCATTTTACTTTACATATTGGTGAAAGTGAAAAATATTCTCCGCAAACAAAAGCCGTTTGATGCCGCCTTTGAACCGTTAGTTACACTCGTTGTGCCTTGCTACAACGAAGCGGCGGTACTGGATGAAAAAGTACAGAACTGCCTTGAACTCGACTATCCAAAGGCCAAATTGCAACTCGTGTTCATCACCGATGGTTCTACTGATGATTCGGTGGATGTATTGCGGCGGCACGGCCGCGTAACCGTTTTGCACAGTTCTCGACGCGGCGGAAAAACGGCTGCCGAAAACAGGGCCATGCAAAACATCAACACACCGTTTGTTGTTTTTTCGGATGCCAACACATTGTTGAACGGCGAAGCCATCAAAAACATCGTCCGGCATTTTGCCGATGAAAAAGTGGGTTGTGTGGCGGGAGAGAAGCGCATTCTTTCCGGTGATAAAGACGTGGCCAGCGCCGCCGGTGAGGGAGCGTATTGGAAATACGAATCATTTTTAAAGAAGCTGGATTCTCAACTCTATAGTGCCGTGGGTGCCGCCGGCGAATTGGTTGCTTTTCGCACGAGCTTATACGAGGCCATGCCCGAAGACACCATTCTTGATGACTTTATTCAAAGCATGTACATCGCCGCAAAAGGATATAAAATTATTTACGAACCCGATGCCTACGCGGTGGAAACGGCAGCGGCTTCTATTAAAGAGGAACTCAAGCGCAAGGTGCGCATCTGCGCCGGCGGCTGGCAGGCTATGCAACGTTTAAGCAGCAGGCTTTCTCCATTCAAAATGCCCGTGCTTTACTTTCAATATTTTTCGCACCGCGTGTTGCGGTGGACGTTGAATCCGTTGCTGATGGTGAGCCTTTTTATTAGCAATGCTTTGCTGGCATATCAGAATCCGGGCGGCTTTTTTGTGACGGTGCTTTACGGGCAAGCTGCCTTCTATCTCGCTTCGCTGGCCGGTTATTGTTTAGAGGAAACGCAACTCAAAATCAAGGCCTTCTTTCTGCCTTATTATTTCTGCATTATGAATTACTCCGTGGTGGCAGGCTTTGTTCGTTTTTTAAAAGGGTCGCAAAGCGCCATTTGGGAAAAGAACAGCCGCATGACAGCCATTCCCGGTGGAAGGTAGAACCAGTCTTCAGCGATCTTAAACTGTATCACCAATCCAAACCTTATGAACGCAACCACTACACAAACCCATCAAACACAAGGCTTGTACGAAGAGCTTGACTTGAGCTATCTGCACACCATATCAGGCGGCGACAAAGAATTTGAAAAGGACATGCTGCAATCGTTGTTGAGCGAAATAAGCGAGAAGATGGCAGCCTTGTCAATGGCCATTCATACAAGTGATGCGAAGAACATGGGGCTGCAATCGCATTCATTAAAAAATTTGGCGGGCATCATTGGCGTGCCTTCATTAACGGAGCGGTTTAAAGAAATAGAAAGCAGGTGCGATGACGCGCCAAATAGTTATCTGCTTCAAACCT
The DNA here is from genome assembly GCA_965247695.1 of Flavisolibacter sp. Lineage (GTDB taxonomy): Bacteria > Bacteroidota > Bacteroidia > Chitinophagales > Chitinophagaceae > Flavisolibacter. Next base: position 4,978,553 of record OZ252037.1, on the reverse strand, counting down.
TTTTGCCTTGCGAAAAGCAGTGGGAATATTCGAAGGGATTGCTTGCGCAATTGTTGAATACTTATTGACGTCTGGTAAAATGGTTTTGTATTGCCCCGCCATTTATGGCGGGGATAATGAATGAAAAGAGAAATGGGCTTTAGCCCAATAAATCTTCTGTTTGGCTAAAGCCCATTGATAGTATCATTCATGATCCCCGTTCTAAAGAACGGGGCAATGTATTGTTTTCTTAATTGGTTTTCAACGCCGGCATTTGCTTATCAATGCCCAAGCCTCTGCCAAAACAAAGCAGGATTTTATAGGCTTCAACGGTCGTCGGTTTTACTTCTCGATAGATGGAATTATTTACAAAGTGAGGCGGGCTTGGCAACCATTCCGTTCCAACATTTATTTTGGCTGAATAAACTTGAATTGACATTTTCGTATGGTTTGAGTCAACGGCTTCGCAATGCGCTTTGCACTCCATTGTGTATTCAGGTTTTCGACTATTCTTTCCATAATAAACAGTAGAAGAATCGGTCGTTAGTCTCATCCAGATGTCGTACTTGTTTTCTTCGCCAGGTAAAGAAGGGTATTCTTTCATCAAGTCTTCCCAATGAGATTTGCTATATCCGTCACCCTGAAAAGAAATACCCTCCAATCCAAAGTTTAAATCGTTGTGGTGTTTGAAATAATACTTCTTGAACACTTTGCCAACGCTGTCGATGCGTATCGGAAAAACATAAGCCGTTGGATTGGCAGGGAAAGTTGATGCATAAAACTTTCTTGAAGCACAACCAAATACTGAAATGATGGTCAGGAGTAAAAAGCAATATTTTGTTTTCATCATCAATTTTACTGCACATTCTTATGCACCACGCCATCCTTCATCACAAACACTACTTTGCAAAAGCATTGCTGCCTTTTAACTGATCCCATTCACAGCCGTTATGTCGGCAAGTCATCGGCGCCAAAAACAATCTTTACACCGGCCTTATAAGCCTTTGCAGAAGCGGCCCGAATCTTCGGGCCTGTAGCCAATGCTTTCGGTGTTACCAGGCCGCAGCAGGCGCTTAATAAATAGACGAACCTCTGGCCAATAAAAAGATTACATAAAAAAAGTAATTGCAATAAAAAAATTCTTCCACCTAAGTTTTCTTTAGGGACAGGGTTGCACAGGGTTTTACAACTCCCTTACCACGTTTGCAATCACATTGGGTTTGCCCAAGGTATAATAGTGCAACACCGGAACACCGGCAGCCTTTAATTCTTTTGATTGTTGCAGCAGCCACCGTTGGCCAATGAGTTCCACGTCCGCGTCGGTTTTGCACGACAGTATCTCCGACGAAAGTTCTTCGGGTATGTCCACATGAAAGGTGCGGGGAATGATGCTCAACTGCTTCTTTGAGGTAATGGGTTTCAGGCCCGGAATCACAGGTGCATTGATGCCCGCATCCTTGCAGGCTTTTACAAAGGCAAAATATTTCTGGTTGTCAAAAAACATTTGCGTCACAATATATTCAGCGCCGGCGTCAACCTTTGCTTTCAAAAAAGCAAGGTCGGTTTGCATGTTGGGGGCTTCAAAATGTTTTTCGGGGTAGCCCGCTACACCAATACAAAAGGCCGTTTTGGTGGCGTTCTTTAAATCTTCTTCAAGGTAGATGCCGTTGTTCATGTTGTTCACCTGCTGCATCAATTCGGTGGCATAACGGTGGCCGCCGGGTTCAGGCTCAAAAGAGCTTTCATTTTTGGGCGCATCGCCGCGCAGCACCAGCACGTTGTTCACGCCGAGAAAGTGAAGGTCAATCAGGGCGTCTTCGGTTTCCTGTTTGGTAAAGCCGCCGCAAATAAGGTGTGCCACCGCATCCACTTTGTACCGGTTCATCAAGGCCGCGCAAATGCCTACCGTGCCGGGCCGCTTGCGCACATCCACTTTATCAAAGGTGCCGTCGGGTTTCTTTTTAAACATGCTTTCGCTGCGGTGATAAGTCACGTTAATGAACGAGGGCTTGAATTCCATGAGCGGATCCAAATGTTCCCACAAGGCGTTGATGCTTTTGCCCTTCAAGGGCGGTAGAATCTCAAACGAAACAAGGCCATTCCCGTTCGCTTGGTTAATGTAGTCGGTAACTTTCATAATCGGTTGCAAACTTACGGGGAGAAGTGATATTGAGATATTGGGATATTAAGATATTGGGTGATTGGGCAAGTGGGTTTTCAACTTCTTAATGTAAATGTTTAGTTTGTAATGAAGCACTTTCAATTTCTCAAACAGCGAATCGTATTGGCTTTGATTCAGCAAAGAACGTTTTAGTGATTCTAAGGCCCACGCCTTGGTTTCCATCAATTATCCACGTATCGTAACAAAAATTTTTTCTGTCTTTGTAAAACTACCGGCTGTAGCCTTCGGCGATATTTGAGGAGATGGAATCTGCTGCATCAACGAATTGCTTTCCCGGCTTGCTTTTCGGAAAGTATTCCCACTATTCCCCAAACGTCTTCTCCAACGTCGGAAGCCAACTGATAAATTTCCATTTTGCTGATTTGGGTTTTTACAAACGTTGATTTCAAGTTAAAGAAACATTCCAATCTCTTAATATCCCAATATCTCAATAACCCAATATCCTATTTTCGCCACATGAGCACTCGCATTCATACAGCCGAATTGGTGAAACGCTACGGCACCCGCACCGTGGTGGATCACGCTTCGGTGGAAGTAAAGCAAGGCGAAATCGTGGGGCTGCTCGGGCCCAACGGCGCCGGCAAAACCACTACGTTTTACATGGTGGTTGGCCTGATTAAACCCGATGCCGGAACGGTGTATTTAGATGACGAAGACATCACCAAACTGGCCATGTACAAACGGGCTCAATTGGGCATCGGCTATCTGCCGCAGGAAGCATCCGTGTTTCGCAAATTAAGCGTGGAAGACAACATCAGTGCCGTGCTGGAAATGACCAGGCTTTCGCGTAAAGAACAAAAAGCAAAGCTCGAAAGCTTGCTGAATGAGTTCCGGCTGCACCACGTTCGTAAAAGCCCCGGCGATGTGTTGAGCGGCGGCGAAAGAAGGCGCACAGAGATAGCAAGAGCCTTGGCCGTCGACCCCAAGTTTATTTTGCTGGATGAACCCTTTGCCGGCATTGATCCCATTGCCGTGGAAGACATCCAAGCCATTGTGGCCAAGCTGAAATTTAAGAACATCGGCATCCTCATTACCGACCATAATGTAACGGAAACGCTGTCCATCTGCGACCGGGCTTACCTGCTGATTGAAGGAAAGATTTTTCAACACGGCACGGCCGAAGAACTGGCGGAAAACGAAGACGTGAAGCGCTTGTATTTGGGTAGAAATTTTGTCTTGCAACGCAAGGATTATTTATACGATGACCTGAACAAAGCAAGAGCGGCAAGCGCGGAAAACATCATCCTTGTGTTGGAAGATCTGGCCGCGCAAATGAAAGCAGTGGCGCATGATGAACCGTTGCCGGATGTTGTTGTCCTGAACGGGTTAAATAAAGAAGCACTACCAACGACTGCAACAGAAAACGGCTCGAATTCATTTGATAAACAACTGGCCGATAGCATCAATGCGGTTGAATTTTTTTTATCAAAAGAAGGCGGAGATGAGTTGAAGAACGAGGTAGGAAGCGTTTTCAATAACGACTACAGCCAGCGGGAGAAAGTTGATGCCCTGCTAAACATTTTCAAAAAACATCAACTGCAAAAAGAGACGAACAGTTAGCGCAGCGGCCGACGGCAATTTCTTCAATAATCAGTCGTTATCGGTTGCCTGGTTCGTGGCGTTTCCTTCTACATTTCCGATACGCAAATTTGCTCCTTTCCGCCCATGCATTGCTTGCTGAAAAAGCGGGTTATTGCTTTTGCATCTACGCCTTGCAAAACCAGGCATTGGTTTCCGCGCTCAATGAATAAAGAGCAAGGGCTTGCATTTTTAAAGCAGCAAAACATGAAAAGGATAGAAACGGCACTCATTATATTATCGCTTCTTGCAACGGCAATTGCTTGTAACAACACAACAACAACTACCGGTAAAGGCGACAGTACAACCACCAAACCCGGCGACACAACAGCAGCCAAGGCAAGCCTCGAGCTGGTCTTTTCCGACAGCACCTATCAAATCACGGGCATCTCAAAAGAAGAAGGCGGACGATTACTGATAAACTATCCGCGATGGAGCGAGGTTTATAAGTATGCAGTAACTGTAGCTAACGGCCCAACGGCGGCAACGGCTACACCTTACCCTGATAGCACGATGAACAATTGGATGCCGGGCCAGCCGGGCAAGGCCAAATGGGTTTGCGTGCAGTCGTCTTTTTTTGACGACAAAGGCGAACTGTGGATACTTGATCCATCGGCGCCGAAATTGAAAACAATCCAGGGCAGCGGGGCCAAACTGGTAAAGATGAACAAGACTGCCAACGGCCCCGAACGTACGTATTCCTTTATGGGCATCTTGCCCGATACGGCGTACATAAATGATGTGCGGATAGATACCAAGCGGAGCTATGCTTACCTCACCGAATCAAAAGGCGGCGGCATCGTTGTAGTGGATTTAGGATCGGGAAAAATGCGGCGGGTGTTGAGTGGGCATCCGTCCACCAAATCCGATCCGGCTTACAAATTCATCATTGACGGACGCGAGTTGATGAAAGATGGCAAGCTGGCCAAGTTTAATTCCGACGGCATTGCGTTAACGCCCGACGGCGACTGGCTTTATTACAAACCTTTAACCGACGATAAGCTTTACCGCATCAAAACCGAATACCTGTATGATTGGAACATGAGCGATACGGCACTTGGTGGCAAGGTGGAAGACCTGGGCCATTTTGCGTCCACTGATGGAATGATTTTCGATAAAAGCGGCAATCTATATATCGGCGACATACAAAACTATCGCCTCCTTAAAATCAGTCCCGATTTAAAGATGACCACGCTGGTTGAAGACAAGCGCCTCATTTGGCCGGACAGCTACGCCATAGCCGATGGTTATTTGTATGTGTCCTGTTCGCAAATACAAATGCAGCCAGAGTACAACAATGGGGTGAACAAGCGGACATCGCCTTATACGGTGTATCGGGTGAAGTTATGAGAGACATTTCTTTTGCGATCCTACGGAACTTTATCCTGCTATCTATGCTAACCGGCATCTAAAATTTTACAACAGCGAGCAAAGCTTTGCGTGTTTACAGGCAATTGCAACGATCTTTTACTTCTGTAACAAGCTGCTTCTGAATTTGAGGATGGCTGTTTGTTGCGCAGGTTGTCAATCATCCGCTATAAATTTTATAACGTATTTATTGATTTCTTTTCGCTGTTCAGCGTTTGCATGGTCATCCATTTCGTTGTGCTTCGTGTGTAAAAGTTTTACAATCGTTATTGCAAATGTCTTTTGTTCGTCTTCAGTTGGCAACACACCATCGTCGGCGATCTGGTCACTTGAGCGCAGGGAGTAAACCTTTGTGCTTATGCTTCTTGGTAAAGCCATGCGTCTGTTGTCCAACGTAATGATTTTGGTGGCGACACCTGGAAATTTTTGCGGAAACAAAGCGGTCATGTCTCCTCCGTTTGAATGTCCGATCACCGTAACGTGATTAAAATCTAATTGTGGGTTTGTTTTTTTAAACTCGTTAATGACGAACAAAATATTATCGGCTCCCTTTTCCCAAAATGGGCGCCTGACGATTTGGGGCGTTCCTATTGACGGTATCAAACTGTCGGTGAAAAGTTCGTGCTGAATGCTGACAACAAAGTAGCCTTTGGAAGCAAGAAAATTCGTCAAATAAGAATAGGCTAAATAATCGCCTCCTTTATTCTGCCCATATCCGTGGCTAAAAATGACAAGCGGTTGAAGATGATTGTTGTGGTATGGCTTGGGCTTAAATACAGCAACGGGAATCTTTCGGTTTCTTGCTTTGTCAAAAAGCGTTGACGTGTCTAAAGAAATTGCATAAAACAGTTTTTCCATCTTGTTATTAACCGTATGCTTGCTTGCCATGCAGCCGGTTAAAACTAAAAACACGGTTATGGTAAGATGGCTTGTTTTGTTCATTGGGATATGAGTTTCCGGTAGTAATGAAAGCCATGAAAACGGCGGCGCAAACCGCGCCGCCGAAAATTATAACCAATAAAGCCAAGCGCTAAAGCAAATCATTTTTTCCTTCGTTTGTCCACCTCTTCATCCAATCCTCACTACGAAAAGAATGCCTGCAGCATCATCTTACTTTAGCGACTGCATGTCTATCACATACCGGAACCGTACGTCTTCATCCACTATTTTTTCAAAGGCCTCATTAATTCCTTGAATAGTTATCATCTCCACCAGCGGTGCAATCTTATGTTCCGCACAGAAGTCCAGCACTTCTTGTGTTTCGGCTATGCCGCCAATGAGCGAACCGCCAACGCTGCGGGCAAACTTGGCTACTTCCATGTTGTTCAACGGCGCTTTGTAGGGCGCCAGCAGGCCAACGGTTACAAGGCTCGCTCTGGGTTTAAGCAGGCATACATAGGGGTTTATGTCAAACGGATCGGGGATGGTGCACAACAGAAAATCAAAGCTTATCTCCTGCGCCTTCATGGCGGCTTCATCGTCTGAAATAAGCACATCATCAGCGCCAAGTTCAAGGGCTATGGATCGTTTTTCTTCCTTGGTGGTAATGGCCGTAACGCTGGCGCCCATCGCTTTTGCAATCATCACCGCCATGTGGCCCAAACCGCCGATGCCAATAATGCCAACCTTATCACCTGCTTTTACGTTCCAATGCTTCAGCGGTGAGTACGTGGTAACGCCGGCGCACAAGATTGGCGCGGCGCTTTTGATGTCCAAGGCATCGGGGATGTTTAATACAAAGTCTTCCCGCACCACCACATGCGTAGAGTAACCGCCAAAGGTGTTGAAGCCCGATCCGTCCGGTTTAAAGTAACCATTGTAAGTCATGGTGGGCCCGTGTTCGCCAAGGCAAAATTGTTCTTCTCCATCACGGCAAGATTGGCAGCTTTTACAGGAGTCAATCATGCAACCTACGCCCACTACATCGCCTGTTTTAAACTTCGTAACGCCGCTTCCGGCTTCGGTTACACGGCCCACAATTTCGTGGCCCGGAACACAGGGATAAATGGTGTTCTTCCAGTCGTTGGTTACCTGGTGAATATCAGAGTGACAAACACCGCAATAAAGCACTTCAATCAGGACTTCGTTTGCTTTGGGCTTGTTGCGTTCAATCTCCATCGGCTTTAGGGTTTTGCCGCCGATGAGGTCACCGGAAGCACCGTAGCCTTTTACCGTAAATGCGGGCGTGGTTTTGTTCTTTGCTTTTGCCGTTGCAGTTTCCATGCGTTGAGTTTTTTTATTGCATAGAATTATAATGCCACCGCTTGAAGAGGGCACGGCCGTATTTATTTTGTTTAATGAATATTCAAAAACAGCCACTTGCATTTAGAAGAGAGGTATTAGACTTGACAGACGATACAGGAAACAATGAATGGATTGTATCAATGCTCATCTGCTCTAATAAGTTGAGTAAATCTTTCTGCAACTGCGGGGATAAAACTTGCACAATGCACGAATGGCGGTAACGAGGGGCATAAAAAATTGTCTCGTGTTTTTACCCTTCCGTAATAAACCCCGGAGGTAAATTAAGCGATCCCGCGAACCGTTTCCTCGGCAATCAAGCAAAAGTCATTGAACGACATTCCCTCTACGGACAGACCGAGACTGGCTGACGTCTGCGGCAATATCTTCAATAAAGAATCGAATTCTTTTTGGATAAGTGTGTGGCCTGGAATGGTCATTCGGCGGGAGGAAATAGAAAGCCAGTCCCTTATTTTCTGAATAACATTGTTGGTGTTGTTTTGATGGGCCTTAATATCCACTCCATTCAGGTCGGAAATGAATTGCTGGTATCGAAAAGGGTCCCGGTCGAAGATGATTGCGTTCTTATTTACTTGCTTTTTGTTTCCAAAATACTTGGCACCAAAGAAAAGTCCCAATTCGAAAGGCATGTTGAAACGGGGAAGGCGGGTCGAGTTTATCTCTATACGTGACAGGTCGTGTACACAGTAACGACAGGCAGCGATACACTTTTGAATTTTGGATAAACGATTCTCCAGTGCATTGTCTTCGCCCAAAGCACTTACAGGCAAAAAACCGCAACGATATACGGTAAAAATAATCGCGTGAAAGAGCGGTGTGTATTCTTCATCAAACGGGCAGTTGATGAAAACAGCGTTATCGTATTCCAGGCGGGAAATATCCATAGGCAGTTAAGCAGCCTTTTTTCGGCTACTTTTTTTTGCCATTGGTTTAGGAATTGGGTGTACCACAAACCTCGTGTCGCTGTTTTTAAAAACTTCTGCAAGCGCTTTTTGAACCTCTTCGCGGTTAAGCTTGCTGCCTCGTTCAACCGTTATTAATTTGATCTTGCCCATGATGCTAAATTTCAGTGTAAAGATAAAGCTAAGCAGAAAATGCCCTAACAAAAAGGGAAAGGTTCCACTGTTGCTAATAAACTAAATCTCCGCGAAAGCCTCTGCTTCTCCCGTTCTCCGCGGTTAAACCGAAGCCTCATTTACCATCTCCAAAAACTGATCTTCACTCACTATTCGGATGTTCGCGATCTTCTTTGCTTTCTCCAACTTACTGCCCGCATCATCACCAACCACCAAATAATTAAGCTTACTGCTCACACCCGAAACAATGGTGCCGCCGTTCTTTTCCACCAACTCTTCTGCTTCGCTTCGCTTTAATTTATTCATGGTGCCGGTGAACAAAAAGGTTTGTCCATTCAAAGTTCCGTCGCCGCTGCTTTCCTTCTTTTCGTTCATCAATCGAAGGCCCAGCGCTTCCAATTTTTCAATCATTTTAACGTTGTCTTCGTTGGCAAAAAACTGCACCACGCTGCCGGCCACTTTCGGGCCTACATCTTCGAGTGTCTTCAACTTTTCTTCGTCAAAATCTTTTAGGTCGAGCAGATGGTTAACGGCGTTGGCAAAGATCTTTGCCATGGTTTCGCCCACAAAGCGGATGCCCAGTGCATAAATGATCCGGTAAAGTGGTTGCTCCTTCGATTTGGTGATGGATACCTGCAGATTGGTGATTGACTTAGCGCCGAAACCTTCCAGCTTGCTGATGGCTTCATAGTTCAAAGTATAAACCTCCGGGATGGATTTCAGCAAACCGAGTTCATAAAACTTTTTAATGTTTGCCTCTCCCAGGCCGCGAATGTCCATCGCGTCTTTCGACGCAAAATGCATTAATCTTTCCAACACCTGCGCCGGGCAACCAATGTTCACGCAACGCCATGCGGCTTCTTCTGCAATGCGGACAATCTTGTCGCCGCACGAAGGACAGCACTCCGGAAATTGGATTGGCTGTTCATCGCCGGTTCTTAATTCGGTTAACGCTTTTACGATGTACGGAATCACATCACCGGCCCTTTCCACCAACACCGTATCGCCGATGCGGATGTCTTTTTCGCGAATGATGTCTTCATTAAAAAGAGAAACCGAACCAACGGTTACGCCGCCGATGTGTACGGGTTCTATCTTGGCAACGGGCCCGATGTTACCGGTTCGTCCCACCTGGTATTCGATGCGAAGAAGCTTGCTGGTGGCTTGTCTTGCTTTGAACTTGTAAGCCATTGCCCATCGTGGATGGTGCGTGGTCATGCCCATCTTGTCTTGCAGTTCAAAGTCGTTTACCTTAATCACCATGCCGTCTATTTCATAGGGCAAGTCATCGCGGCCTTCTTCAAAATCGTTGCAATAATCTATCACTGCCTGTATGCCTTTGAAGACTTTCTTTTCTTTTGCCGGACTGCGAAAGCCCAGGTTCCAAAGCATGTCCAGCGTACCGGAATGCGTGGCCAAATCTTTCTTCACCAAGGCCGCTTCGTCTTTTTCCATGTCGGAAATTTCTACGCCGTCTTTGGTGGTATAATAACTCACGTGGTAAACAAAAGCCTCCAAGTTGCGGCGTTTTACTTCTAACGGATCTTTAATACGCAAGGTACCCGCCGCCGCGTTGCGCGGATTGGCCAGCGGCGCCGAACCTGCTTCGGCCAATCCTTCATTAAATTTTTTAAAGTTGTTCTTGTTGATCAATACCTCGCCGCGTATCTCTACCGTTTGCAAACCGTAGGATGAAAATTTTGCCGACAGCGGAATGGTTCGTATTTGTTTAATGTTCGGTGTGATGTCGTCGCCTCTGACGCCATCGCCGCGGGTGGCGCCGCGTTCCAAATGATCACCTTCATAAATAAGCGAGATGGAGGCGCCGTCAAACTTAGGCTCCACGCAATATTCAATTTCAGTCGTGCCGGTTAGTTCTCTTGCCTTGCGGTCAAAGTCCAAAAGGTCATCGCTGTTGTAAGAGTTATCCAGCGACAGCATCGGCACCAAATGCAACACGTTTGGAAAGTCTTTCGTCAATCCTTTGCCCACCCTCTGCGTGGGCGAATCGGGCACAATCAGGTCCGGCGCTTCGCTCTCCAAGGTCTCAAGGCCCTTGTACAAACTATCGTATTCAAAATCCGAAATCAGCGGATCGCTTTGCACGTAATAGCGGTGTTCGTGAAAGCGCAGCACGGCTCGCAAAATTTCAATATCACTTATGGTTATCTTTTGGTCTTTCGTTTTTTTTAGCAAGTCGGTTGTGGACTGTTGCAGCGCCTTTACGTTATCAGGTTTCATGGGCGTAAAAATAGGGTGCAGAAGAAGACAGAAAACAGAGGAGAAACAGTTATCATTATTGGTTGAGGCTTATGAACCAGAGGCCAGAATAACGATTGAGCGCCTGTTGCGTCGCACAGCGTGTACGCTTTGTAAGTCTATTGAGCATAGCAGACTCACTCTTTTAACTTTCAATCAGTCCGTAATTATAACGCCTGTGACTTGTCATGCCGAGACACGGGGCATCTGTGCGTTCCGCTGTGAGAAAAAGTGGCAAATAGTTTTACTGATTTCATAAGTTATTCAAGCACCATCCACAGATCCCTCGTTCCTCGGGATGACAGGTCAAATTCATTGCATTAGTAACCTGCTTGAAGAACATAAGGGAATACCGCGCAACAAACACCGGCGTAAGCCTTGCCCCTCTCCACACGGAGAGAGGTCGGGGTGAGGCCCAAAATTTTTCCTCCCAATGTGTGCCTTGTACATATTCCGTATATCTTTAGCGCCGCAAACCTATTTCAATGAAACGATTGCTGCTTTTGGTTGCCGTACTGTGTTGCGGCCTCGGTTCTTTTTCACAACTGCTTACCTGGTCACCGCCTTTCCCAACCGAAAACAATGTTTCGCAAACCTTCGTAATAACGATGGATGCGAACAAAGGCAACAAGGGTTTGCTTAACTACACGCCAGCCACGGATGTGTATGTCCACACCGGAGTGATCACCAATTTGAGTACAAGCGCCAGCGACTGGCGTTACGTCAAGTTCAACCAAAATTTCAATGCGCCCAATGCCCAGTTGCAAGCAATATACATTGGCAGCAACAAGTGGCAATTCACGATTTCCGGCAGCTTGAAAACCTACTATGGCGTACCGGCCGGCGAAACTATCCGGAAGATTGCCATCCTCTTCCGCAACGGCAACGGCAACGCGGTGCAGCGCAACGCCGACAACTCCGACATGTACATTCCGGTTTACAACTCCTCGCCCGCTGTTCAATTTTTTGCGCCGGCTTTGCAACCCACTTATAACCGCGTTACCGAGCAGGCCAACTTCCCCATCGGCAGCTATGCCATTAAAGCCTATACAACCGGCGCTACTTCCTATACGCTCCGTGTGAACGGCACAACGGCATTCACCGGTGCGGTCAACACAGTCGGCACGTCTGATTCCGTGGTGGCGACGGTGTCGTTTCCGGCAGCCGGCTTTTACACTTTAGTGGCCGAAGTCACCGGCCCTTCAGGCGGTGCCGCTGATACGCTCCAACTACAAATCGGTACACCCACCTCGCCCATAGCGGCCTTGCCCGCCGGTGTGCAGGACGGTATCAATTACATCAGCAGCACCTCGGCAACCTTGGTGCTTCGTGCGCCGAATAAGGGCTACGCTACCGTCATTGGTGAGTTCAACAATTGGACGCCAACATTGATGAACAAAACGCCGGATGGCAAGTTCTTTTGGACAACCCTTACCGGCCTTACCGCCGGCACCGAATACGCTTATCAATACGTAGTGGACGGTAACATAAAAATTGCCGACCCGTACACGGAAAAGGTTCTAGACCCGAACAACGACGGCGGTATTTCTTCCACCACTTATCCCAATTTAAAAGCCTATCCTGCTGGCCAAAGCGGAATGGTGAGTGTGCTGCAACCGCAGGCACCTGCTTACACATGGGTCGTAAATAATTATACGCAACCCGACAAACGTGGCCTCATCATTTACGAATTGCTCCTTCGTGATTTTGTAGCGGCGCATGATTGGAAGACCTTGAAGGATACATTGAATTATTTAAAGCGCCTCGGCGTAAATGCTATCGAAGTAATGCCTTTCAATGAGTTTGAAGGCAACAGTAGTTGGGGCTATAACGGCTATCAATACTTCGCCCCCGATAAATATTATGGTCCGAAGAACAGCATCAAAGAATTTGTTGACTCCGCCCACAAGAACGGCATCGCCGTCATTATGGACATGGTGCTCAACCACACCTACGGCCCCTCGCCGCTGCGCGACTTGTACGGTCTCGCCAACAATCCGTGGTACAACCCCACGGCGCCCCACGCCTCGCTCAACTTCGGCGACGATTTCAACCACGAAAGCCCCGATACTAAATACTTCTTCGGCCGGGTGCTGAAACATTGGCTAACGGAATACAAGTTGGACGGATACCGGCTCGACTTCACCAAAGGGCTTACGCAAAAAGTCACCACTACCGACGCCGCTCTGTCGGCTTACGATGCCAGCCGCATCGCCATCATAAAAGGTTATGCCGATTCAGCAAGGAAAGCCAATGCGGCCGCTTACATGATTCTCGAACACTTCTGTGATAACACCGAAGAAAAAGAGCTATCGGATTACGACCTGATGCTTTGGGCCAGTGTGTGGACGCAGTACCAGGAAGCTTCCATGGGCTATCTCGGCAACTCCAATTTTGATCAGGGGCTTTACACGACAAAAGGCTGGACCAAGCCCGGACTGGTTACATTTATGGAAAGCCACGATGAAGAAAGAGTGACGTTCAAAAACATCAAGTACGGTAATTCATCAGGCAGTTATAACGTAAAAGACACCGCGACGGCATTGAAGCGGATGGAGTTGAACGCCGCCTTTCTGCTCACCATTCCCGGCCCCAAAATGATTTGGGAATTTGGCGAACTGGGTTACGATTACTCCCGCTGTTACCTCGCCACCAACGGCGACGGCGGCGATTGCAACACCAAGCTCGATCCCAAGCCCATTCGCTGGGATTACAAAACGGATGCACGGCGCAAAGCTGTTTACGACGTGTATGCCGGCTTAAACCGTTTGCGCTTTGATTCGCGTTACGCAGGCGCTTTTCAATCCGGCGCTATTGACCGCAGCTTGGGCGGTGCTTTTAAATGGATAAAGGTAACTACTACCGGCGATACTGCTGATTTAGTGGTGATTGGCAATTTTGATGTAACGGCCACCACGGGCACCGTTACCTTCCCAACGTCAGGAACCTGGTACGACTACTTCGGCAACTTCATTCATTCGTCCACCGGATCGGCCCAAAGTTTTACGCTGCAACCCGGCGAGTACCACGTGTACGTAAACCGCAACGTGAACAACCTATCGGTAACGCCGGTGAACAATGTGCCTTGGAACGGAACAACTTTGGAAGTAAAGGCATATCCTAACCCTGTTACAGCCGGTCTGATTTATCTGGAACTCAAAATGCCGCAGGCCGGTAAACCGGTGGTGGAACTGTATAGCAGTACTGGCCAGACGTTGGCAAAATTGTATGACGGCTCCGTGGCGGCGGGAACAAAAGTGCTTACCTTACCCGCACCGCAGCTTGCAGCCGGAACTTATTTTTTGAAAGTACAGGCGGCGGGCTATACCAAAACGGTTTCCATTTCCATAACCACTAAATAAGCAGTTATGCCAAAACTAAAAACGGCTGCCCTTGAAAAAATCAGTCACAAAGATTATTTCAACATCGCCCTGTCGGTGGATTGCGTCATCTTTAGCTACCGGGACAAGGCGCTAAAAGTTTTGCTCATTGAATCGGACCTGAAAGAATTTGAAGGCTTGCATTCTTTATTGGGCGATTTAATTAAACCCGATGAAGACTTGGAAGAAGCGCCGTACCGCGTGTTGAGGGAGCGTACCGGCCTGCACGATGTTTACTTGGAGCAGGTACACACTTTTGGCAACGTAGTTCGCCACCCTTCGGGCCGCGTGGTAACCACGGCTTACTTTTCACTCGTTAACAGTAAGCACAACAAATTAAAGATTACACACAACGACGTGGCTTGGCACAACGTGGCCGACATTAACCAACTGGCTTTTGACCATAAAATTATTTTAGACACTTGCCTGCAGCAGTTGCGGGAAAAAGCAATGGAACACCCGATCGTTTTCAATCTGCTTCCCGAAAAGTTTTCGCTGCGCGAACTGCAGGATTTATACGAAGCCATCCTGGGAGTTGAATTGGACCGCCGCAACTTTCGAAAGCGCATCACGGCAAAAGACTGGCTGGTGGACTTGAACCAGATGGAGGAAGACAAGCCACACCGGCCCGGTAAGCTGTACCAGTTGCGGCCGGCTTTGAAAAAAGGCGCCCGTTCGGCCGTTAGCGTTGAACAAATTTTGACCGTTCAGTAAAATAAAACTCACTTGTGGCCTTGCGAAAGGCTTTCGGCGAAAAAGGCCGGAGAAATTTTTTAGGATTGAAAAAAGGCTCTATCATTGTGTTCTTTTTACACATTAGTTGACTGCTACTAATTTTTAAACTTTAATACTCGATTGCTTTATGTACATGAGAAGATTGCTTTATGCGATTTGCTTGCCCCTCCTGCTGCTCTCACTTTCCGCCGCGGCGCAAGACAAAGTAATTACCGGCCGTGTGCTTGATACTACCGGACGCGGCATTCCCGGTGTATCGGTTTCAGTAAAAGGCCAAACGTCAAGAGGAACCACCACTGCGGACGGTGGCACGTGGTCCTTGTCGGTTCCGGCTTCCGCCACCACGCTTGTTTTTTCATCGGTAGGGTATGGTTCCCGTGAGGTAAGCATCGCGGGTCGTAGTGCGAGTGAAGTAACCTTGCAACCGACCGCAGGAAACCTTAGCGAAGTAGTGGTAATAGGTTACGGCACGGCCCGCAAACGCGACCTTACCGGTTCGGTTACGGCGGTTACCGCCAAAGACTTTCAGAAAGGCGCTATCGTTACCCCCGAGCAACTAATTGCGGGTAAAGTGGCCGGTGTACAGATTACGTCCAACGGCGGCGCACCTGGCGCCGGCAGCACCATCCGCATTCGCGGCGGCGCTTCGCTCAATGCCAGCAACGATCCGCTGATTGTAATTGACGGCGTGCCCATCGCCAACGGCGGCATATCGGGCAGCGCCAATGCACTTTCCTTAATCAATCCCAATGACATCGAGTCCTTCAATGTTTTGAAAGATGCATCAGCAGCGGCTATCTACGGCTCCCGTGCCTCCAATGGTGTCATCATCATCACCACAAAAAAAGGACGAAACGGAAAGGCGCGGTTCAACTTCAGCACACAAAATTCTATTTCCACTTTGCCCAAAAAAGCCGATGTGTTGTCTGCCGATGAATTCAGGACCTATGTTCGTGCTAAAGGCACGGCGGCGCAAGCGGCTATTTTAGGCACTGCCAATACAGATTGGCAAGATCAGGTTTTCAACAGCGCCTTTCTTTCCGATAATAACTTGAGTGTAACGGGCGGCATTAAGAATGTTTTGCCTTACCGCGTTTCGTTGGGTTACCTGAATCAGAACGGTATCCTCCGCACCGGCAATCTGCAACGCACCTCGCTGGCCATTAATGTAAACCCTACGCTGTTTAAAACCCTGCGTGTGGATTTGAACCTGAAAGGCTCGTACAGCAAATCGCGTTTCGCAGATGAAGGTTCCATTGGCAATGCCGTTCGCTTCGACCCGACGCAACCTGTGTCCAGTGGCGGCAAACGCTTTGGTGGTTATTTTGAATGGCTTGATCCGGCTTCCATCTCCGGCCTTCGTTCGCTGGCGCCCCGCAACCCGGTGGGCTTGTTAGAACAACGTGATGACCGCAGCAATGTAAAGCGCAGCATCGGCAACCTTCAGTTGGATTACCGCCTGCCTTTCTTTCAAGACCTGCGGGCTAATTTGAATGTGGGTTACGACATCGCTGAAGGTAAAGGCACAATAAAGGTTCCCGACAGCGCCTCTTCCTCTTACTATCGCTTTAAAGATGCAGCGAATAAATACCACAGCGGCGTGGCCAATGAGTACCGACAAACGCGCAGCAATACAACCTTGGAAGGCTATTTGAATTATACAAAAGATGTAAAAAGCATCTCGAGCCGCTTTGACGTAACAGCCGGTTATTCGTACCAGAACTTTTTGACAACGAACTATGCCTTCCCCGATCGCACAACGGACGGCACCATCGCCAACCCGATAACGTTTCCATTTGACAAACCGGAGAATACCATCATCTCTTACTTCGGCCGGTTGAACTATACCTTCAACGGAAAGTATCTTTTAACAGCCACTGTTCGCCGCGATGGGTCGAGCCGCTTTTCAAAGGCCAACCGTTGGGGTACTTTTCCGTCCGGCGCTTTTGCCTGGCGTGTAAAGGATGAAGACTTCCTGAAAAACTCCAAAGCCATCTCCGATTTAAAAGTCCGTTTGGGCTATGGCGTTACCGGCCAGCAGGAAGGCATCGGCTTGTACAATTACCTGCCCCGCTACTCTATTTCCGATTCGGGAGCGAGATACCAATTCGGCAGTGCTTACTATAGCTTGTACCGTCCATCGGGTTACAATCCCAACCTGAAGTGGGAGCAAACCGCTACTTACAATGCAGGTCTGGACTTTGGTTTCGCCAGCAACCGCATCACCGGTACGATTGATGTTTATCTGAAGAAAACAAAGGATTTGTTGAGTGAAGTTGACCAGCCCGCAGGCACTAACTTCTCCAATAAAATCATCGCCAACATTGGCGAGATGGAAAACCGCGGTGTGGAATTGTCGTTGAATACGGCCATCGTAAAAAGCCGCGACTTCAACATTGACCTTGGCTTTAATGCCACATACAATCAGAACAAAATCACGAAGCTGACCTTTACCAATAACCCCAACTTCCCCGGCAACCTAACGGGCGGTATTGCAGGTGGCGTGGGCAGCACCATTCAAATCCAATCGGTAGGGTATTCACGTAACTCTTTTTACGTGTACCAACAGATTTACGACAAGAGCGGTAAGCCAGTGGAAGGTTTGTTTGAAGACCGTAACCGCGATGGCATCATCAACGGCGATGACCTTTATCGCTACAAGGCGCCAGATCCTGAATGGTTCCTCGGCACATCGGCCAATATTGGCTACAAACGTTTTGATGCTTCGTTTACGATGCGTGCCAACTTAGGCAACTATGTTTACAACAACCGTTTTTCCAATACCGGCGTGCAACGCAACCTGATTGATCCGCTTGGCTTTTTGGCCAACGGTTCGAGAAACGTACTGGAAACAAACTTTACAGGTAACGGCGACCAATATTTCTTCTCTGACTATTACATCGAGAACGCTTCGTTTTTGCGGATGGACAACATCAGCGTAGGCTATAATGCAGGCAACCTCCTTCGCAAAAATACCAGCCTGCGTTTTGGCGCCACGGTGCAGAACGTGTTTGTCGTAACCAAATACCGCGGCCTCGATCCTGAAGTAGCCGGTGGCATCGACAACAATTTTTACCCACGCCCACGCAACTTTGTGTTGAGCGCAAACCTTAGTTTCTAATAACGATTGCTAAAGAAGCGAATATGAAAAAAACAATTTTAAAAACCGGCGCCGCGCTTTTGTTGAGCCTTGGTATATTTCAATCCTGCACGAAAAAGCTCGACCTGACGCCTACCAACGACGTGACCTCCGAAACTGTGTATTCCACACCGGCGGGTTACAAACAAGTGCTGGCGAAAGTGTATGGTGCCTTTGCCCTCACCGGCAACAGCGGTCCTGCGGGTAACGGTGATGTGCAAGGCATTGACGAAGGCTTCTCTGATTTCTATCGTCTTTTTTGGAAGGCGCAGGAGTTGAGCACCGATGAAGCCGTAATTAGTTGGGGCGATGCCGGCATTCAGGATTTTCACAACATGAACTGGAGTTCCAACAACAGTTTCCTGACGGGTCTTTATTACCGCTCTCTTTACCAAATAACGCTGTGCAATGATTTCATTCGCGAGGCGGCCAGTGATAAAGTAAATGCAAGAGGCATCAGCGGCGCCGATGCAACAAACATTCAACAATACGCAAGAGAAGCCCGTTTTTTACGTGCCTTTCAATATTGGGTGTTGATGGACATTTACGGCAACCCACCCTTTGTAACCGAAGCAAGCCTGATAGGCGGAGCGCCGCCACCGCAGGCCAGCCGCAGCCAGGTATTCAGCTATGTGGAAAATGAGTTGAAGGCCCTGGAAGGCGACATGCCTGCTGCCCGTACCAACGAATACGGCCGCGCTGATAAAGCCGCCGTTCAAGCGCTGTTGGCCCGCTTATACCTGAACGCAGGAGTTTATACGGGTACGGCCCGTTATGCCGATGCATTAATCTATGCAAAAAAAGTGATTGATGCCGGCTATGGCTTAACGCCGGATTATCGTTGGCTGATGCTTGCCGACAACAACCTGAACACGTCTGAATTTATTTTTACTATCAATTACGACGGCGTTAAAACAAAGGGATATGGCGGAACGACCTTTCTTACCCACGCACCGGTTGGTGGCTCCATGCCCGCATCATCCTTTGGTATTGCCGGTGGCTGGAGTGGTGTTCGCGCCACCAAAAACCTGGTGAACCTCTTTCCGGATGTAACCGGTACTGCCGACAAGCGGGCCCAATTTTATACACCGGGCCAAAACCTGGAAATTACCAATCAAACTACCTTTACCGACGGCCTGGCCGTAACCAAATACCGCAACGTAAAACGTGACGGCAGCATTGGCCAGAGCGCTGACTTTTCAGACGTGGACATGCCTTTGTTCCGCTTGCCTGAAATGTACCTGATTTATGCCGAAGCTTTTGCCCGCGGCGCCGGCGGCGACGCAGCAACTGCGCTTGGCTATATCAATGCACTTCGTACCCGTGCTTATGGCGGTACGTCCGGTGCCGTCAGCGCTTCGCAAATAACCGCTGATTTTATATTGGACGAAAGGGCCCGCGAACTGTACTGGGAAGGTTTCCGCCGTACCGATTTAATCCGCTACAATAAGTTTGTTGAAAGCTCTTACCTGTGGCCTTGGAAAGGCGGCGTGGCATCGGGTACCGGCGTATCGGCCATCCGCAAATTGTATCCCTTGCCTTCGCGAGACTTGAACGTGAATCAGAACCTTGTGCAAAATCCAGGTTATTAATCTAAATAAACGATTATCATGAAAAATATAGTAAAACAGTTGATAAGCGTCGTGGTGGTACTGGCTTTGCTGGCCTCCTGCAAGAAAGACGAAAACAAAATATCAGTGGAAGCCAGTACGCCGCCCGTGCTAACGGCCACGCCTCTGGTAACATTGGGTGCAAACACTACTTTGCTGCAGACCGATTCCCTGAAACCCTTTATGAAGTTGAGCTGGACAAACCCGGCCTACCGCTTTACCACGGGCATTAGCTCGCAGAATGTGAACTACGTTTTGCAGATTGATACCACCGGTTCCAACTTTACCAACCCCAATAAAAAAGAGGTTTCCATTTCACAAGGACTGGACAGCAGTTTTACGGTCAGAACTTTCAATACCTTGCTGGCAAACGTAATGGAGAACGTGCCGCACAACATAGAGATGCGCATTAAGGCAACCATCGGCGCGGCGGGCAGCTTACCGCTTTATTCCAACGTTATAAAGATGACCGTGACGCCTTATTTGGACGTGGCGGTACCGGTGCCGGCGGGCGGTAATCTTTGGATCACCGGCGATGCGGTAAGTTCCGGTTGGTCCAATCCACTGGCAGCCCCTTATTTGTCAAACCAAAAATTCAGCAAAGTTTCTACTACCGTGTATGAATTGACACTGTCAATGCCCGGCGGCGGCGGTTATAAACTACTTCAGGACAATGGTGACTGGAGTACGCAGTACCACATGAAAACGGGCGGCACCTGGGATGGCGGCGAGTTTGAAAAGAAAGATGCCGACCCCGGTTTTTCCGGACCACCTTCGGCCGGTACGTATAAAATTTCCGTCAACTTTAAAACCGGCCGGTACACGGTAACAAAACAATAACCCCAACGCAACTTTTGCAATATGAAAAAGCTTTCCCCCCTTGTTTCTCTTTTTGCGGTCGCCCTGCTCGTGATTGCCGGTTGTAAAAAAGTTGAGCCCCTGCCGTATTACAACGACGGCAATGTGGTTACTTTAACCGCTTCTAAAACCGCGGTAGTGCCTACCATTGCCGACTCCTCCAATACACTGCTGACGCTGAACTGGACGAGCCCCAACTACGGCGCCAATCCGGGCACCTACAAGTTTGTGATTGAGATTGATTCATCAGGCAGAAACTTTGCCAAGCCCATTCGCCGCGAGGTTATTGGGAAGCTTACCGACTCCATCACCGGCCGTGATTTAAACGCCATCCTGCTGAACAACGGTTTCAGCATCGGCACCGCTTACAATCTTGACATGCGGGTGGTTTCATCGTACGCAAACAACAACGAACGTTATACTTCCAACACGGTAAAAGTGGCCGTTACGCCTTATGCCGATCCATCAGTATTTACGAGCACCGCTACCACGGTTACGGGAACGTTGGCTACTGCTACAAATACCGCGGCTACGTTTAACTGGACCACAGCTTTCAAAGGTTATTCAGGCGCCATTACCTATTCGGTTCAGTATGATTCAAGCGGCAAGAACTTTAGCTCGCCGCAAGAAATGGCCGCCGGCACGGGTGTGTTGAACAAGGTGATGACGCAGAGCGATTTTAATGGCGCAGCATTGAACGAAGGCATTGCCGGCGGCAGTCAGGGTAAGATTGAGTTTCGCATTAAAGCCATTACCGCACAGGGCGCCATTGCTTACTCCAATATTATTCCCATCACCATCAACACCTACGTAAACACCCTTCGCCTTTACCTGCCGGGTAGCTATCAAGGCGCCACCGGCAACGGTACGGACTGGACGCCTGCCGATGCGCCGGAATTTATCCGTGACACCCGTTCTGCCGCGTTAAACAAGCTGTATTACATCTATGTATCCCTGCCGGCCGGTGCACAGTTTAAAATTACTCCCGCCCGCAACTGGAACACATCTTACGGCGATGCCGGTGGCAACAGCATCTCCACAAGCGGCGGCAACATAAGCGTGGCGGCCGCAGGTGTTTACCGCATCTCTGTTGACTTGTCCACCATGAAATACGACATCCGCCAGGGCCGCATGGGCTTTGTAGGCGATGCCGTTGGCGCGGGTTGGAATCCGCCGAACATCTTCCCGAATTATTCGATGGGCTTTGGCGGTACCAACTTGTTCGTTGGCCTTAGCAACTTTACCGTGAATGGCTGGAAGATACTTGACTATAACGATTGGAACGACGGCAGCATCAGTGCCACCAACGCAAGAAGCTACGGCTCCAACGGGCCAAGCGGCAGTGCACTGGAAGTGAATGGGCCGAATATGCCGAACCCTCCGTCGGCCGGACGGTACCGCGTTATCTGGGACGGCCGCGATCCCAACAACGTAAAATATGAAATGTATATCGCTACCGAAATGCGGCTTGTCGGCGACGGCATCAACCAAGCAGGTGTAAACGATTGGGATCCGCCGACGTCTCCGCAAATGACTTATGGGGGCAATGGTGTTTGGACCATTACCATCGCATTGAAGGCTAACAAAGACATTAAGTTTTTGGCCGGCAATGCATGGGGTGCTTTCGATTACGAAGACAACAGTAACCAAAGTGCGGCAACCGGCGTAGCCAAAAAAATTAAGTGGGAAGGCGGCAACAATTTTAAAACGCCAACCACAGCGGGCACATACACCATTACCCTGAACGAGAATACGCAAACAATGACCATCAATTAGTATTAATTTGCAATAAGCAACTTGCAGTCCGCAAAACAAAAGGCCGTCCGTTGCGACGGCCTTTTGTTTTGCGGAAGCTACCTTCACAGTTAAAAATGAGGCGATGAAGCACCTGTGTAAACTTGTATTTCTGTTCCTTTCTCTTTTTCTTTTTTCCTGCTCCAAAAACAGTACACCCGATCCAATTCCTGACCCTGCGCCGGCACCAACTACCAACCTTGTGAAAGGCGCTGATATAAGCTGGCTCTCTGAAATGGAAGCCGCCGGTAAAAGGTTTTACAACAGCAGTGGTTCCGAACAAGACCTGTTCACCATTTTAAAAAATACGGGGATGAACACCGTTCGCCTGCGGGTATGGGTAAACCCGGCAAACGGTTACAACAACAAAGCCGATGTAGTGGCCAAAGCCACGAGAGCCAAAGCCGCCGGTGTGCGCATCCTGATTGATTTTCATTACAGCGATACCTGGGCCGATCCAGGCCAGCAAATGAAACCGGCCGCTTGGGCAGGGCAAGACGTTACAGGTTTGAAGGCATCGCTTACAGCTCATACTGTTGATGTTTTGACTGCTTTAAAAAACGCAGCCATCACACCCGAATGGGTACAGATAGGCAACGAAACTAATGATGGCATGTTGTGGCCCGAAGGCAAAGCGTCAACCAATATGGCTAATTATGCCGCGCTAACTGCCGCCGGCTACGATGCCGTGAAGGCCGTGTTCCCCGCTGCAAAGGTGATCGTACACGTTTCGAACGGTTATGACAACAACTTGTTCCGTTACCTGTTCGACGGCTTAAAAGCTAACGGTGGCAAGTGGGACGTCATCGGCTTATCGCTCTATCCTTCGCCCACCAACTGGTTAACACTGAATACACAGTGCTATGCCAACATGAATGACATGGTGAACCGTTACGGCAAAGAAGTGATGGTGGTGGAAGTGGGCATGAGTTGGGACCAGGCTGCGGCTGCCAATGCTTTTCTTGCGGATTTGATTACCAAGGTAAAAGCCGTGAACGGCGACAAGGGCTTGGGTGTTTTGTATTGGGAACCGGAAGCTTACAACAACTGGCAAGGTTATACGCTTGGTGCCTTTGACAACAGCGGCAAACCCACGGCGGCGTTGAACGCTTTTAAATAACTGCCTGTATTGAACCTTTAATTGTTCTTCGTGCTCCTTCTACGCCAGAATTTTATCGGAACCTGCCTACCGGCAGGCAGGCACAACGAACACAAAGGAATCACGAAGAGCACAACGTTCAATTCATACATCAATGAAACAACTGCTCATTTATAGCATCACTTTTTTGCTTGTTTCCATCTCCGTTCATGCGCAAAAGAAGGCGCCCAATCTTGTTTACGTGGACAAGCAAGGCATATTGCGTTACACCAAAGACAAAACCGAAGCGGCCTTCTTTGGTGTGAATTATACGGCGCCTTTCGCTTATGGTTATCGTTCGCACAAAGCATTGGGTGTGGATATAGAGAAGGCAATTGACGCTGATGTCTATCACATGGCAAGGCTTGGCTTGGATGCTTTTCGGGTTCACGTGTGGGATGTGGAGATTAGTGATTCGCTCGGCAATCTTCTGCCCAACGAACACCTGCGCTTGTTTGATTATCTCGTAAAAAAGTTAAAGGAACACAAGATTAAAATCCTCATCACGCCCATTGCTTTTTGGGGCAATGGGTATCCCGAACGGGATGAAAAGCTAAACGGCTTTTCGGCTGTGTACGGCAAAGGGCCTTCGGTGGTAAAGGAAGAAGCCATCATGGCGCAGGAGAATTATCTAAAGCAGTTCTTCTCACACATCAATCCTTATACAAAGTTCTCGTATGGCGATGACCCGGATGTAATTGCCACCGAGATAAACAACGAGCCGCACCACAGCGGGCCGAAGGAAAAAACAACCGAATACATCAACCGTTTAGCAGCAGCCATCAAAAGCACCGGCTGGACAAAACCCATCTTTTACAACATCTCCGAATCGCCTACCTATGCCGATGCCGTGGTGAAGGCGAATGTTGATGGCCACAGCTTTCAATGGTACCCAACAGGCTTGGTTGCGGGCCATGAGCAGAAAGGAAATTTTTTACCGAACGTGGATGAATACCGTATTCCGTTTTTGGATACAATTTCGGCGTTTAAGAACCGGGCACGGATGGTTTATGAATTTGACGCCGCCGATATTCTTCAACCCATCATGTATCCGGCAATGGCCAGAAGCTTTCGCACGGCTGGCTTTCAATGGGCCACGCAATTTGCTTACGATCCTATGGCAACGGCTTATGCCAACACGGAGTATCAAACGCATTACCTTAACCTTGCCTACACACCCTCAAAAGCTATCAGCTTGTTGATTGCATCAAAGGCTTTTCACCGCTTACCAAGAGGAAAAAATTATGGCGCTTATCCCGCCGATACCTTGTTTGATGTGTTTCGCGTAAGCTATAACCAGCAGTTGAGCGAGATGAACAGCGAGGAAGAATTTTATTACTCAAACAACACATCTACCCAACCAAAAAATGTTTCAAAGTTGAAACACATTGCGGGTGTGGGCAGTTCGCCGGTGGTGAAGTATGAAGGAACAGGGGCGTATTTTTTGGATAAGCTTTCTGATGGATCGTGGTTGATGGAAATAATGCCTGACGCAATTCAGATGAGCGATCCATTTGAAAAGGCTTCATTAAAAAAAGCGGTCACGCAAATTTGCTGGAAGGCCAATCACCTGAAGTTTGCGTTGCCGGAGTTGAATGGTTTTACGGCCGAGGGAATAAACACCAAGAATAATTATAAGCGCACAATTACAGAAGAAGGGTTGCTAATTGAGCCAGGAATATACCGCATTGCTAAATCAGAAGGTGAGTTTGTTAGTAATTCATACAACCCAATAGAATTTTATGCGCCGGTAAAGAAAGTTGATGAATTGAAAATTGTGGCGCTGCTATTGCAAGAAGTTTCATTGAATAAATCCTTTTCTATTTTCATCAGCATTATTAATATTGATACGAACGCTAAAGTTTCTATTGAATTCCGCAACTCTTCCAACAAATGGCGCACCGTACAAATGCAGCCCACCAATGCTTACCACTACAAAGCCGATGTTCCTGCCGATATGGTTACACCCGGCGTAATTAATTATCGCATTATGGTTAGAAAGCCAGATGGTGAAACCTATACTTTTCCCGGTGGCTTTAAAGGCGATCCTTATGCCTGGGATGAATATAGAAATGAAAGCTATCAAACATTTGTGGCCGCACCGGACAGCCCATTGGAGTTGTTCAATCCCACAACCGACAGAAGCAGGCTCATTTTATACAATCCCGATTGGCGAAGCAATACCGTTGATTACATCACTGCCGATAAGCGGATGCAACTGGTATTGAAGGCAACGATGAACAAGCCAACCGGCGGTCAATTCATGGCCTGGCAGTATTTCTTCGGCGATAAGATTGCGGGCAGGAAAGAAGAACTCTCACCCTTTACAAAGCTTGTCGTCAGGGCAAGGTCGGCCGAAAATGCCAAGGCAACTGTCTCACTCGTTACAACTGACGCTAATGCTTTCACAACAACATTATCACTAACCAAAGAATGGAAAGAAATTGAGATTCCATTGAGCGCTTTGCAAAGGGATTCACTGCTCTTGTTGCCACGTCCTTATCCAGGTTTTCAACCGCAGCGATTTCTGTCTTCATCCACAAAGTCGTTGAATATAGCAGACGCCGAAAAGCTCCAAATCAGTTTCGGCGAAGGCGCAACGTCCATCACAAGCATTGAGGTAGAAAACGTTTGGTTGAAAAAATAAAGGCCTCAATTCCAAAACTGCCAAGGCACTACGTTGCAGAAAAACCTTTGTGAATCTTTGTGCCGCCGTGTCTTTGTGGTTTTATTGCAAAACAACTCTTTCGTCATTGCCTTCTATCTGTTTAATTTGTAGCAACAAGTTTTGCCTGTATGAACAATCCCACTCGATTATTTGATTGCCTCAATTTACAATTGCAAAAAGGTGGTGTGAAAACGGCGCTGGCCGCAAAGGAAAGTGGTGTCTGGCGCAACTATAGTTCGCAGGAAGTAAAAAACATCGTGGATAAACTTAGCGCCGGTTTGCTGGCACTCGGTATCAGCAGCGGCGACATGAGCGTGGAGGGCCGCGATAAGATTGCCCTCATTGCAAAGAACCGTCCCGAATGGGTTTTTTTGGACTTGGCCGTGCAGCAAATCGGCGCCGTTTTAATTCCCATCTATCCCACGGCCATTGCTTCCGACATCTCTTTTATCATCAACGACACGCAGGCAAAATTCATCTTCATCAACGACGGCGATCTGCATGAAAAAATTAAAGAAGTATTGCCGTCAACACCTTCGGTACAAGACGTGTTCAGCTTTGAAAAAACAGAAGGCTTGCGGCACTGGAGTGAGATTTTATCGTTGGGCAACAATGAACATTTTTTAAAGATAGAAGAAGCGGCAAAGAAGATAAACACCGCTGACTTGTTCACCATCATTTATACATCGGGCACCACCGGCACGCCCAAAGGTGTGATGCTTTCGCACCACAATGTGTTGAGCAACGTGATGAGCACATTGCCGTCGTTCCCTATTTCCATCAACACACGTGTATTAAGTTTTCTTCCGCTCAACCACATCTTCGAACGGATGGTGACGTATGTTTATTTATTCGCTGGCGCCTCTATTCACTACGCGGAAAGCTTAGACGCGTTGGGTGATAACATTCGCGAGGTAAAGCCGCACATGTTCACCACCGTGCCGCGATTGTTGGAGAAAGTTTACGAACGCATTTTGGCTAAAGGGACGGAGCAAACAGGCATCAAGAAGAAGCTTTTTTTCTGGGCGTTGAAGTTGGGTGAGAGGTACGACATTCAACAAAAAGGCAGCCTCGCATTCCGCATGCAATTATCCCTTGCCCGGAAGGTTGTCTTTAGTAAATGGCGCGAAGGTTTGGGCGGCGAGATCAAATGTATTGTTACCGGGGCGGCGGCTTGCCAGGTGCGGTTGATTCGTATTTTTTCCGCCGCAGGCATTCCCATTATGGAAGGTTACGGGCAAACGGAATCATCACCCGTTATTTGCGTAAATCAGTTGGATGAAAGCAAGTGGATGTTTGGAACAGTGGGCACTGTGATAGCTGGTGTCGAGGTAAAGATTGCTGAAGACGGCGAGGTGCTTTGCAAAGGACCGAATGTGATGATGGGTTACTACAAGCGTCCCGACTTGACGGCCGAGACCGTGAAGGAAGGCTGGCTTTACACCGGCGACATTGGCACTCTGGTGGAGGGAAAGTTTTTAAAAATCACCGACCGCAAAAAAGAAATTTTCAAGACATCGGGCGGCAAATACGTGGCGCCGCAGCCCATTGAAAACAAGCTGTCCGAAAGCCCGTTTGTGGAGCAAGTGATGGTAGTGGGAGCCGGCGAAAAGTTTGCCGGCGCTTTAATTGTTCCGGCTTTTGGTGTGTTAAACGATTGGGCTAAAGCACAAGGCATCGCCAATGGCAGCAACGAAAAACTTGTACAAGATCCCAAAGTGCATGAGCATTATAAACACTTAGTGGAGGAGATGAACAAGTGTTTTAATCAGGTGGAGCAAATCAAAAAATTTGAGCTGCTTTCCTCGCCCTTTAGTTTGGACAATGGTGAGATAACGCCGGGCCTTGGCAAGTTGCGCCGAAAGGTGATTATGGAAAAGAGGGGAGAAGCGGTGCGAAAGATTTATTCATAACCTCATTCCGTCGGCTCGTGTAAAATCATCTGTTCACAACAGGTCATTACGGCTTTTGTATTCCTGCAGGCGAATCTTGCCGGCAATTCAACCTTCTCTTTCTTCAACTGTTTCTTTGAAAAACAATCGCATGGCAAAGGTTTGGTTTATCACGGGTGCATCGAGCGGCTTTGGCGCGGAACTAACAAAAGCAATTACCGCAACTGGCGACAGCGTGGCCGCCACGTTTCGCAAAGAGGAACAAGCGGATAGTTTCTCTCAACAAAACAAAAACAGCTTAGGCCTTGTATTGGACGTTACCCAAACTGAAAACATAGCCGCTGCCTTGCAACAGGCAATGGATAAGCTTGGCCACATTGATGTGCTGGTGAACAACGCCGGCTACGGCACCATCGGGGCTATTGAAGAATTTTCGATGGAGGAAATAAGAGCGCAGATGGAAACGAATTTCTTTGGCGCCATCGCATTGACAAAAGCAGCTTTACCCTTGATGCGTCAGCAAGGTTCCGGACACATCGTGCAGATTTCATCACAGGCGGGCTTTCGTGCATCGGCGGGCTTTGGCTTGTATAATGCCAGCAAGTTTGCGTTGGAAGGTTTTAGTGAAGCCCTGGCGCAGGAAGTGGCGCCGTTTGACATCAAGGTTACTATTGTAGAACCCGGCCCGTTCCGCACCGAATTTCTCGGCGGCTCTATGAAACCTGCTGAACAAAAAATAGAAGCGTATCAAACCTCTGTTGTGGGCAATATGGTTAAATACGTGGAAAGCAATAACGGCAAGCAGGAAGGCGATCCGGTAAAAGCTGCGAAGGCCATTGTGGATTATGTGAACAGCGATAGCAAAGCCTTGCGGTTGCCGCTTGGCAAATCACCGGTGCAAGCCATTCGGGCAAAGCTGAAGCAAGTGGAAGAAGACCTGAATGCGAATGAGGTGATTTCAGTGAGTACGGTTTACCAATGATAATGAAATGGTTGATAGGTTGACAAGTTGATAGGTACGGAGTTGAGGTATCAACTTGTCAACTCATTAACTTATCAACCTACATTGCTTCGCTCAATTGCGCCTCATTTTGTAAAATGCCTTTTTCCATTAAATACTCCGCAATCTGCACAGCATTTGTTGCCGCGCCTTTGCGAAGGTTGTCGCTTACGATCCACATGTTCACGGTGTTTGGCTGCGTTTCATCTCTTCTGATTCTTCCTACAAACACGTCGTCTTTTTCATGCGCCCACAAAGGCATCGGATAAATTTGTTTCGACGGATCGTCTTGCACCACCACACCCGGCGCCTCGCCTAAAAGTTGCCGCAGTTCGGCTAAGTCATAATCATTCTCAAATTCAATGTTTACGCTTTCGCTGTGGCCGCCCATCACCGGTATGCGAACGGTGGTTGCCGTAACGCGAATAGCATCATCGCCCATGATCTTCTTTGTCTCATTCACCATCTTCATTTCTTCCTTGGTGTAACCGTTGTCAAGAAAAATGTCAATTTGTGGCAAAGCATTTAAGTCAATTTGATACTTGTAAGCCCTCTCGCCTTCCTTGCCGCCGCGTTCGTTAAACAATTGATCAACGGCTTTTTTGCCCGTGCCCGTTACGCTTTGATAGGTGCTTACCACAACTCTTTTAATTCTGTATTTATCGTGCAGCGGTTTTAAAGCCACCACCATTTGAATGGTGGAGCAATTTGGATTAGCGATGATTTTATCGTTGGCTGTTAGCACATCTGCATTCACTTCGGGTACCACCAACGGTTTATCTGGCGCCATGCGCCAAGCCGATGAATTGTCAATAACGGTAATGCCGGCTTCGGCAAATTTAGGCGCCCATTCCAGCGAGGTGCTTCCGCCTGCGGAAAACAAGGCCACGGCGGGTTTTAAGGCGATGGCGTCTTGCATGCTCACCACCTTATACTTCGTTCCTTTAAACTCCACTTCCTTGCCTACCGAACGTTCGGACGCAACGGGAATGAGTTCGCTAACCGGAAAATTTCGCTCAGCAAGGACCTGTAACATTTTGGTACCCACAAGACCTGTGGCGCCAACGACGGCAACTTTCATTTTGTTTGATGATTTTTGATAAATAAAAAGCCTTCCGTTTCGGGAAGGCTTGCACTTATGTTGACACACAAAACGTCAAAGGCCTTCCCGTTTTTGGAATTGCTTCTTGGTGCGCTTTGTCGTGTTTGTTGAATGCATAATGCGGCGAAAGTAAAGGCAAATCGCATTCGACGCAAATTCAACTTTCGTCTTGATGCAATATTTTTTATATTCGGTATATGATGGCCAAAGCCAAACTGCTGTTTCTTTTCCTGCTTCTTTGCCTTGCCGTGCAGGCACAAGTCGCGGCTCGTTACGATGTTGTCATTACCGAAATCATGGCCGACCCAACGCCGCCTGTTGGTTTGCCCAATGCCGAATACCTGGAGATAAAAAACGTTTCGTCAACGGCTTTTAATGTAAACGGATGGAAGCTAAGCGATGCCACAAACACAGCCACCATCAGCACCTCTTTCATCATTCAACCCGACAGCGTTGTGATTCTTTGCGCCACCAGTAACGTTGCTGTTTTTTCAATTTTCGGCAGAACCATCGGCGTGCCGTCTTTTCCTTCTTTAGATAACGATGCCGATGTGCTCACCCTTCGTTCGCCCCAGGGCAAAGTCATTCATACCGTGGCCTACACAACCGATTGGTACGGCAATGAAGCCAAGAAAGATGGTGGCTGGAGTCTTGAAATGATTGATACAAAAAATCCTTGCGGTGGAAAGAACAATTGGAAAGCGAGTACGAACAATTTGGGCGGCACACCGGGCAAGACAAATTCGGTGAACGGTGTAAATGCAGATGCCATGCCGCCTCAACTAAAAAGAGCCTATGCATTAGACAGCATGAACATCGTTTTGGTTTTCAATGAGCCGCTCGACAGCGTATCGGGTACAACCCTTGGCAATTATTCATTAAACGGAATCGCCCTTACATCAGCGGTTGTTATTGCACCGCAATTCAATAACGTTCAACTCAAACTGGCTTCTCCACTGCTGCCTTCAACCGTTTATACAATCACTGTCACAAATGTTACCGATTGCAAGGGCAACGCCGTCGGCGCCTATAACAAAGCAAAAATTGGCCTGCCGTCACCGCCGTTGGTAAATGATGTAGTGATAAACGAAATTCTTTTCAATCCTAAAACACCGGGCACCGATTACGTAGAGATTTACAACCGCAGTAAGAAAGTGATTGATGCGTCTAAACTTTATGTAGCCAACCGGAGTAGCAGCGGTGTGGTGGCTTCGCTAAAACAAATCAGCACCGAAGCGGTTTGTCTTTTTCCCGAAGACTACCTTGTAGTAACCGAAGATGCCACCGCTTTAAAGCAGCAGTATTTTGTAAAGAATGAAGACGGGTTGCTTCAGCTTTCTTCACTGCCCTCTTACCCAGATGATAAAGGCGACGTGGTTTTGATAGACCTAAACGGAACCATCGTTGATGAAGTAGTTTACGATAAGGATTGGCAGTTTGGTTTGATAGACAATCTTGACGGCGTGGCGCTTGAACGCATTGACCCGGATGCGGCTTCACAAAATAAAAACAACTGGCATTCGGCGGCCGCCTCTGTTGGCTATGGTACGCCAACCTATAAAAACGCGCAATATAAATTGACTGATGATGTAACAGCGACGGTAGAAATTTCGACCAAAATATTTTCACCGGATAATGATGGCCGCGATGACATTGCTACGATAAATTATAAAGTAGATGAACCGGGTTATGTAGCCAACGTTTTCGTTTTTGACGCGGCGGGACGGTTGGTGCGGCAGTTGGTGAAGAATGAATTGCTCGGCTTAAAAGGGAGTTGGACCTGGGATGGACTGGGCGAGAACCGAAACAAATTGCCGGTTGGAACCTATGTCGTTTTTACAGAGATTTTTAATTTACAGGGGAAGAAGAAAAACTTTAAACAAGCCGTTGTGCTGGCAAGGCCTTTGAACTGACGGAATTGATTACTTTTAAAAAACAGCCATGAATCCTACACAGATAAAAACGCATTTGCATCAATTAATTGATGAAACAGACGATGTGCAATTGTTAACCGATTTAGTGGAGCAAATTGAAGAAACAAAAAACGGAGTGGATTGGTGGGATGGATTAAGCCAAAGGCAACAACAGCGGATTTTACTATCGGAGGAGCAATACGAAAAAGGTCAGGTCGTCTCTAATGAGATTGTGCTGGAAAAAATCCGGCAATGGCTACAAAAATAATTTGGTCGGAAAACGCTTTGGAGGATTTGGAAAAGCTCCGGGTTTATTTAGAACACAACTGGCCTGAAAAAGTATTGAACTCGGTCATGGAGAAATTAGTGAACAAGTTGAAAGTGCTTGAAACTTTTTCAAATATAGGAAGGGCTTCTTTGAAGTAACCCGAGCCGCCGCCGTACATTGCTTACAAAACACAACCTGATGATTTACTCTGTTAAGAAGAATGAGATTTTAATCGAAGCGATTTTCGATACTCGGCAAGATCCGAACAAACTGGAGTTTTAATTATTGCTACTAAAGTTTAAAAGCGAACCAATAAGAACCGTTAGCAGTAAATACGAAATCATCATTTATTGGAGCAAAGAGGACGAGGCCTTCATTGCTGAAGTGCCGGCACTGGCGGGTTGTATGGCCGATGGAGGCACTTATACGGAAGTTGTTCAAAACGTACAGGTAATTATTGGCGAATGGCTTCAAACCGCAGAAGCGTTGGGGCGGCCGATTCCTGAACCCAGAGGCAGATTATTTTGTGCATGATTCGCTGCTTACGAAAAAGAGCCGCTCAGCTTGAGCGGCTCTTTTATTTTCTCAAAAATTCATCTATTCTTGTTTCACACCAACTCAATATCAAAGCTCACCAAGTCCTGAAACTGCATCAGCCTTTTATCAATATCTTCTTTGGTAATTTCCTTTAATCTCTCCGGCCCGAATTTTTCTACACAAAAACTCGCCATGGCCGAACCCACAATGATGGCCGTTTTCATGTTCTCGAAACTCACGTCTTTTGTGCGGGCAAGGTGGCCGATGAAGCCGCCGGCAAACGTATCGCCTGCACCCGTTGGGTCAAACACATCTTCCAATGGCAAGGCCGGTGCGTAAAAAACTTCGTCGCCATGAAAGAGCAAAGCACCGTGTTCGCCTTTTTTGATGATGAGATATTTCGGGCCCATTGCCAGTATTTTTTTGGCCGCTTTCACCAATGAAAATTCGTGGCTTAATTCCCTTGCTTCAGCATCATTCACCATCAGTACGTCCACCATCAGCAATACTTCTTTCAAATCGTCAAGCGCCGACTCCATCCAAAAGTTCATCGTGTCTAACACAATTAGTTTGGGCCTTGTTTTCAATTGCTCAATCACGCTTTTTTGCAGCTTCGGCATCAGGTTACCGAGCATTAAAAATTCGGCACCCTGATAGCTTTCAGGGATTTGCGGATTGAAGTCAGCCAGTACATTCAAATCAGTTATCAGGGTGTCGCGGGTGTTCATGTCCATGTGGTACTTACCGCTCCAGAAAAACGATTTTTTGTCCTTTACAATTTCAACGCCGTCCAACTGTACGCCGCGGCTTTTTAGCTCCGCCATTTCTTCTTCCGGAAAATCATAACCCACAATGGAAACCTGTTGAACAGGTTTTAAAAAATTAGACGCTGCATACGCCACATACGTAGCAGAGCCGCCAATGATTTTATCGGTTTTCCCAAATGGCGTTTCAATGGCATCGAAGGCCATGGTACCTACAGCAATCAGAGACATGATAATTTTAGATTTTAGATTTCAGATTTCAGATTGCGCTAGATCCGCAATTTGAAATCGCCATTCTGCGATAGAAAGGCGTGCAAACGTACGGGATATTGGTTAATCAGGAATTGGTTAATTGGGAATTCGGTAAAAGGCAAACTTGCTTAATTAGTAGCAAACTTCGAAGCTGAAAATCTCTTGCGCCACATGCTTTTTATCAGTAGTCAACAGCAATCGACACTTGCGTCAGCCCCATCGGCTAATCTTCAAATCAGCTAATCAGCTAATCGTTTAGTATCCTCTCACGTCCTTGCCTTCCATGTAATTTAAAAAGGCTTTGTTTACCACGCGGTTGCCACCGGCGGTTGGGTAGTTGCCGGTAAAGTACCAGTCGCCTGTATTGCTGGGGCAGGCTTCGTGCAAGGACTCGATGGTTTGATAAATAACGTCCACGGGAATGGATAAATCAGGTGGCGTAATTAATTCGGCAATCTTCTTTGTGATGTCGTCGTTGCTAAACGATTTGTAAATCTGCTTTACCACGTTTACTGTGTGCAGGCTATCGGTGCGCAACAATTCCTTTACTTGTTCGTGCAAGTCTTGCAACAGGGCTTCCTTACCTCTTTCTTTAAGCAGAGAAACAGCGGCGTTAAAAGCAATGAAGTCACCCATCTTGCTCATGTCAATGCCATAGCAATCGGGGTAACGGATTTGCGGCGCGGAGGAAACAATGATGATGCGCTTGGGTTGCAACCGCGACAACATGCGAATGATGCTTTCCTTTAACGTAGTGCCGCGAACGATGGAATCATCAATCACTACCAGCGTATCCACGTCTTTTTTTACGGTGCCGTAAGTGATGTCGTACACGTGCTGCACCATCTCGTTGCGGTTCACGTCTTCGGTAATAAAGGTGCGCATCTTCACATCCTTGATAGCAATCTTTTCCATGCGCACACGCCGCTTGATCATCTCTTCCAGCTTCACCGGATCAACAGCGTTGCCCCACGATAAAATGCGTTCAAGCTTTATTTTATTGAGGTAATCTTCGCAACCCTTTACCAGGCCGTAAAAGGCTGTTTCGGCTGTGTTGGGGATAAAAGAAAAGATGGTATTTTTTAAATCATAGTTCACGGCTTCCAACACCTGGTTGCTTAGGTTGTAACCAAGCTGGCTGCGTTCGCGATAAATTTTTTCATCGGAACCTCGGGAGAAATAAATGCGTTCAAACGAACAAGCTTTTCGCTCTTTCGGCGGCAGCACTTGCTCAATCTTTACCTCGCCGTTTTCGCAGGCAATCAAGGCACAGCCGGGCATCAATTCCTGCACTTCATTTTCGCCCACATTAAAGGCGGTGCGAATGGCCGCTCTTTCCGATGCCGCCACCACCACATCTTCATCTATGTAGTAATAAGAAGGGCGGATGCCGTGCGCATCCCGAAACACAAAGCCGGTACCGTCACCGGTGATGCCGCCTACATGAAAGCCGCCGTCGAACAAAGGCAAGGCTTTCTTCAGCACCGAAACAATGTCAAGGGCTTCCGGATTGAGTTCATCGGCCTTCACCAAAAAATGATGCAGCACTTCCATCATGGCGGCCAGGTCGCTTTGCTTTTGAAAAGGGCCGGGGTCCATGTTCACCAGCTCAAACAGTTCATCGGTGTTCACCAGATTAAAGTTGCCGGCCAGCGCTAAATTTCGGGCGGGAATGGTGTGGCGCTTGATGAAGGGATGGCAAAAATTGGCGTCATTTTTTCCTTGCGTGCCGTACCGCAAATGCCCCAGCAACAGTTCACCCAAAAAAGAAAGATGGCCTTTCATAAGGCCGGGATAATTGCTGATTTCGGTATTGAATTTTTGAATCTCCTTGAACTCTTCGCCAATGCTTTTAAAGATGTCGGCAATGGGTTGCGGCTGGTTGCTGCGGATGCGGGAAAGAAAAGGATAACCCGGCTCCACGGCCAACTTTACGGCGGCCACACCTGCGCCGTCCTGTCCGCGGTTGTGCTGCTTTTCCATCAGGAGATAAAGCTTGTTCAGCCCCCACAACACGGAGCCGTATTTCTGCTGGTAATGTGCAAAAGATTTGCGCAGGCGAATGAAGGCAAGCCCGCATTCGTGTTTAATGGCGTCGCTCATGAAGCGGCAAAACTAAGGCAAAGCGGAGTGAGGCGGAGATTAAGGTTTAGGATAAGGTGGCGCAAAAACTTTCAACCGTTGTTCCTTTTGAAGAGGGCAGCAACCTGGTGCTTCATAGGGTATCCATACGTCAAGACGACAACCTTTGCCGGGCGCCGTATCTATTTCTGTCCGTCCGCCAAGAAGCTCGGAGCGGTTGGCAATATTGGTAAGGCCCAATCCGCGACGCACCGTGTCAAGATCAAAGCCGATGCCATCATCGGCTATGGTTAGTGATATTTGCCCATCGGATCCGTATAGGCAGATGGTGACTTTGCCGGCGTTGGCGTATTTCACCACATTGTTTAATTGCTCCTGAATGATACGGTAAAGGGCGAGCTTTCTGTTTTCTGTCAGGCGTTCTTCGTCAAAGTCAATGTAGTCAAGCGTGAATTCAACCGGCTGCGTAGTGCGCAAGGAGTCTATCAAATCATTTACCGAGTCTATAAAGCCAAGATCCTTCAAAGTTGGCGGCACCAGCGACCGCGACATGGTTCGTACATCGTCAATGGCATTGGCTACGCTTTTAAGGGACATTTCAAGCAAGGCGATCGTATCCGCATTGGCTGTGGTTTTGGCGAAGTCTAAAAAAAGCTTGATGCTGGTGAGCTGCTGGCCGATGTTGTCGTGCAGCTCGCGGCCAATCTCCAATCGTTCTTGCTCTTGTCCGTCAAGGGTGGCTTGCGCAAGCTGGCGCTGGTGGGCCAGTTTTTCGGCCGTGCTTTTTTTCTCCAGCTTTTTGCGTTCGGTAATGTCAATAAAAGAACAAACGATGTTCAGCAACCGGTCGTTGCCATCCAAAACCGGATCGGCGCTTACTAAAATCCAGAGGTATTCATGGGTTCTTTTGCTTCGCACGCCCATCACCACATCCTTTACCAGTTGACGGCTTTGCATGGCTTTAAACGAAGGCCGGTCGGAGAGCCGGAAAGGGCTTCCGTCTTCGTGAACCGCATCGCCGCACAACTCCCATATTTTGCCGCCGAGGATTTGTTCTTCCGTTAAGGCAAACATCCGCGTCATGACGTTGTTGGTTAAAAGAATTTTTCCTTCGGCATCCTGCAATAGCACGCCTACTTGCAAGTCGCGTACGAGAACCCGAAAGCGTTTTTCATTTTCTTTTAAAGCATCGGTGGCTTGCTTGCGCGGCGTGTCGTCGTGCAGATAAAGAACAATGGATTGAACGTGTGGCGTTTCAAGCAGGTTGTGTCCTCTTGCCATGCACCAAAGCCAACCGCCCGATTTTTTTCGGATGCGTACAAGAATAAATTTAATGTCGGGATCTTCTTCTACTTCGCGGGTAAAGGATTGCGAAGCCCAGCCGAGATCATCGGGGTGAACGTACAAAAATGCATTGGTGCCTTTTACGTCCTCCGGCGAATAGCCAAGGAGGCGGTTAAGAGACGGGGTGGCAAAAGTAATCTCGCCGGCGGCATTCACTAAAAGCGTTACGTCAAGCGCATCGGCAATCAAAGTGCGGTAAAAGCCCTCGCTTTGGGCCAATTGTTCAGCGGCTCTTTTTTGCTCGGTAATGTTGCGGCCCACGGCCATAATGCCCACTTCTTTCCCGGCTTCGTCGGTTACAAATTTTACTGTTTGCGAAAGACAAAAAGCTTCGCCGGAGGCGGATGTAAAGCAAACCTCGCCCTTCCAGATTTTGTGCGCAAGAAGGGCTTGCAAGGCCTCCTGTTCCGAACTATCGTAATACTCAAAACTTACTACATCTTTCATACACCGGCCAATAGCCTCCGATGCTGGAATGCCGTAAAATTCTTCAGCAATATGATTCCATGATTGAACCGTTAGCGTCAGATCGGTAATAACAATTATGTCGGAAACATTTTCGAGAACAAGGCGTTGCAGATGCACATCCGGCAAGACGGTAACGGAATTCATTGAACATTGGCGTTTTAGGGAAAAGCAAGCTAAAGTAAGGGCATAGCTTTAAAAAGAAAATGATTTCCGATAGTAATTCTGTTTACTAAGGGAAATCATTTACGGGAGAAAAGTTAAACGGGAATGAGGACTTACTAATGAGCAATCAATAATTAGTGCCTTACTATGTAAAAAGTCTTTAGGAATACAAAATGACTTTATAGCGTTGAGCGGCTTACCCATTACGGATTACTCCTCATTCATTTACACATTAATTCGCTGCATAGGTTTTAGCAGCATCGGCCCATTTCTTCAGGCTGGGGCAAGTCGCTTCTTCGGGGTCGAGCATGATGTAATGGCTGCTGATGTGCGTAGTCATCCATTTGTCCAGAACCTTGAATTTTTTTTCGTCTAACGTTGCCGATGCAATACGGTTGTAATCGTCGCGAAGGTTCATACGGTGCGGCTCTGATTTAGATTTAAGGTAAACCAGCCGCACACCCTTCTTTTGCGATTGTTCGTCAGCAAACGGAAAGGGTTGCGAGTATTCGCCAAGTTTCAGTTTGTCAAGCAAGGTCACTACGGACTTGTCCATTTCGTCAATGGTCACCAAGGTTTCGCCGCGGCGGTTTAGCAAGTATGGGCCGGCGAATTTTGCGGTTTCATCGTCGCTGTATTTGCCGGCGGCGGTATTAAAATCCATCTTTCCCTCTGTCAAAAGTTTTCGTACGGAGTCAAGTAGTTTGGTAGCATCGGCCACTTCTTCTTCGTTCACCGGCGGCACGCGAAGAATGTGGCGTACCGTGGCTTCGTCGCCGCTGCGCTGCACCAATTGAATAATATGATAGCCGAATTTTGATTTAAAGGGATTGGAGATTTGTCCTTCCTTTAACCGAAAAGCCGCATTTACAAAAGCCGGGTCCCAGCTTTTGTCTTGTCGGTTGATTTGGTATTGGCCGCCCCGGTCTTTCGAACCCGGGTCTTCGGAGTAGCGTTTAGCCAAAGCTTCAAACCCGAGCGTCTTGGCCTCCACCTGCCGTTTGTAATTCATTAGCTCACTTACCACATACGTTTCCATGTCGCGGGACGCTTTGGGGTAGATAATGATTTGACCGACTTGGTATTCGGCTTCAAAAAACGGAAGCGTGTCTTTGGGGATGCGGTTAAAGTAAGCCTGCACTTCGGCGGGGGTTACTTTTACACCGTCCACAATCTTGCGTTGCATGCTTTGCGCCAGCTTGTTTTCTTTTACCGATTCGCGGGCATCGTCTTTAATCTGGTAGATGCTCTTGCCGGCAATGCGTTCCAATTCCTCTTTGCTGCCGTACACACGAATAAACTCGCGAACGCGGTTGTCCAGGTCGGCTTCAATTTCATCGTCTGAAACGGGTAATGAATCTTTCAAGGCTTGCATCATCAACACCTTTGACACAAGCGCTTGGTCAAGCACGGAGCAATTTGCGTTTTCCGGTACGGCCGCGCCTTGGCGGGCCATATCGGCTATGGCGTTGGTAATGTCGGATTTGAGGATGATGCGGTCGCCAACGACGGCGATGATTTTATCGGCCACTACTTTTTGCGGCTGCGCAAAAGAGGCAGCGCTGATGATAATAACGGCAAGAAGGAAGATGATTTTTTTCATAAATGAAGTGTAGCCAAAAGTAGGTTCAATAAAGAAGAATCCCCCGCAGGAGCGGGGGATTAACAAAAAGTTTGGAGGGCTTTTACAACGTCCGTTTTACTTCTTCTTCTTCATACGCCTCTACAATATCGCCGGCTTTAATATCGCTGAAGTTCTTAATGGTTAGGCCGCACTCCATGCCCATCAACACTTCCTTCACATCATCTTTATAGCGCTTGAGCGAACCCAGTTCCGCTTGTGCGCCTTCACCGGAGGGATACACCACAATGCCGTCGCGAATCAAGCGCACTTTGTTGTCGCGTTTAATGCGGCCATCAATCACCACACAACCCGCAACGGTGGCTTTATCAAACTTAAACACTTCGCGGATTTCCACATTGGCTATAATCTTCTCCTGCACTTTTGGTTCCAGCATGCCTTCCATGGCGCCGCGGATTTCGTCAATGGCGGTGTAAATGATGGAGTACATTTTTATTTCAATACCGGCGGCTTCGGCTAAGCGGCTGGCCTGCAATGAAGGCCGCACGTTAAAGGCGATCACGATGGCATCCGACGCTTCGGCCAGCACTATGTCGCTTTCATTTATCTGGCCCACGCCTTTGTGAATCACACTCACCAGAATTTCTTGGGTGGACAGTTTTTGCAAAGAGTCAGAAAGCGCTTCCACCGAACCGTCCACGTCGCCCTTGATGATAACCTTAAGTTCCTTGAAAGAACCCAGTGCAAGGCGGCGGCCGATTTCGTCCAGCGTAATGTGCTTCTTGGCCCTCATGCCTTGCTCACGAAGAATCTGCGCACGGCGGTTGGCCACTTCTTTCGCATTGGCTTCGTCTTCATACACTTTGAACGTTTCACCGGCTTGCGGAGCGCCGTTCAAACCCAGAATCAAAACAGGAGTAGAAGGCCCGGCGATGTCCACTCGTTTGTTGCGTTCGTTCATCATGGCTTTAACGCGGCCAAAATGCTGGCCGGAAACCACAAGGTCGCCGGCTTCCAATGTTCCGTTTTGCACGAGGATAGTGGCGACATAGCCGCGGCCTTTGTCCAAGGTGGCTTCAATGATGGTACCGGCGGCCTCCCTTTCAGGATTGGCTTTCAGTTCCAGCAATTCGGCTTCGAGCAATATTTTTTCCAGCAACAGATCTACGTTCAATCCTTGTTTGGCTGAAAGTTCCTGGCTTTGGAACTTGCCGCCCCAGCTTTCCACCAATATGTTCATGCCGGCCAACTGCTCATAAATCTTAGCAGGGTTGGAGCCGTCTTTATCAATTTTGTTGATGGCGAAAATCATGGGCACCGCTGCTGCCTGTGCGTGGGAGATGGCCTCACGTGTTTGAGGCATAATGGCATCATCGGCCGCAATCACAATTACCGCAATGTCAGTAACTTTTGCACCACGGGCACGCATGGCCGTAAAGGCTTCGTGGCCGGGCGTATCTAAAAACGTAATGTCTCTTCCGTTGGGGAGATTTACCTGGTAGGCGCCGATGTGTTGTGTGATGCCGCCGGCTTCGCCCGCTACCACATTGGCTTTACGGATGTAGTCGAGCAAAGACGTTTTGCCGTGGTCCACGTGGCCCATGATGGTAACAATAGGCGAACGCGGCTGGCGGTCTTCTTCATCGTCATCGTCTTCCAGTTCTTCCATCTCCAACTGCTTTTCCATGTCAATGAACTCCACA
This sequence comes from Flavisolibacter sp., assembly GCA_965247695.1. GTDB lineage: Bacteria > Bacteroidota > Bacteroidia > Chitinophagales > Chitinophagaceae > Flavisolibacter. Next base: position 4,937,458 of record OZ252037.1, on the reverse strand, counting down.
TCGAAGCCAAACTCCGAGGCCACGAGTTCAATCACTTCTGCATCCAGACGTTGGTTGATAGACACCATGATGCCGAGGCTCATACACTTGCTGATGACTTCCGCAAAGGATACGTCCATCAGGTTGGCCAGCTCGCTTACCGAAATAAACTCGGTTACCCGTAGTTTGTTGCTCTCGCCGCCATCGCCTATATCGGACGTTTCGGTCCGGCGGTCACGGCGCTTGGCTTTGAGTGATCTGCCGCCGCGGCCTCCCGAAAGTTTGGCTTGTGTTTCCTGTATTTTGCGCTGGATTTCTTTTTCGTCAATCTCTTTTACTTCCCTCTTGTCGCCGCGGCGTGTAGGAGTAAAGCGTCCACCGCCACCGCTTTGGCCACTACGGTTAACCGTTTGTCCTGGCGCAGCTTTTTGTGGGGTAAACCGGCCGCCGCCGCCCGCTGCCTGGCCATTGCTACGTGCCGGTGCGCCTTCTTTCTTTTCAATGGGGATGCGTTTGCGTTTGCGCTTTTCGTCGGTTCGGGTAGGGCGTGTATCAGTTTCCACGGGCAATTCAATTTTGCCCAAAATCTTGGGACCAGTAAGTTTTTCGGCTTGTATGTTTTCAATAACGGGCTCTTCTTCTTTTGCTTCGGTCACCTCGGCAACCGGTGCTTCCGCAATTTCATCTACCACAGGCGCTGTTACCTCCGCCGCCAAAGTCCTCTTCTGTACTTCAGCAGGCGCTTCTTCTTTAGCTTTTTTAATACTTTTCTTGGGGCGGGTAGAAGAGTCAATAGCCGACAGGTCAATCTTGTCAATGATTTTCGGGCCCTCTATTTCAGGCACCTCCGGTTTGCTAATTTCAGGCTCTGCCTGCGGTTCCTCGGTTTGGGGTTCAGGTTCCGGCATTACTACCGGTTCCGGCGTTTTCTCCTGTACGGGTTCCGGCTCGGGTTGTATCTCTACAACCGGCGCTACTACCGGTTCTTCTTTCTTAACCGGTTTTTTATCTTCCTTGCGGAAGTGCAGGATTTCTTCTTCGTCGCGTTTGCGTTTTGGTTCGGCCACGGCACCTTTAGGCAGGTCTATCTGCACCGCCTTCATCTTGGCCGCTTTGTCGCCTTGGAACTCCGCTTGTAAAGCCCGGTACATGTCTTCGGTGAGCTTTGCGGTGGGATTCAGTTTGTCCTTATCAAATCCCTTGTTCGCCAAAAAATCAACCAAGGTGTCTTTCCCGATGTTGAACTCTTTTGCGGCCGCCATCAGGCGTGGTGTCGTTGTTGCTGTTTCTGCCATTCGGTATAATGAGTAATGAGTAATGAGTAATGAGTGGAATCCGACGATTGAAAGGTCGTTTCACTGCTCATCATTCATCTATGCTTTTGTTTTTCTTTTTAAAGAGCTTTGTGTCTGTAGTGGGGTATAAGTTCAGTAAGGTTTTGCAAGTAACACGAACTCATTACTGATTGCTCATCTCTCATTACGTTATCCTTTTTCAAACTCCGCCTGTAGCACTTTGCGTACATCGGTAATGGTTTCCTTTTCCAAGTCGGTGCGGCGCTCCAACTCTTCGGCCGTCAAGGTTAAAACGCTGCGGGCCGTATCGCAACCAATGCGTTTGAGTTCGTCAATCACCCAACTTTCAATTTCGTCGCTGAACTCCTCGAGGTCAATATCAAATTCTTCTACTTCGCCTTCATTGTCGCGGTAAACATCAAGATTATACCCTGTCAATTCGCAAGCCAGCTTAATGTTAACGCCCCGCCGGCCAATGGCCAGCGAAACCTGATCGGGCTTTAAATACACGCTGGCGTGATGGTCCTCGTTATTTAAGTCCATTGACGTAATCTTGGCCGGCGTAAGCGAACGTTGTATTAAAAGTTGCGTATTGCTGGTCCAGTTGATAACGTCAATGTTTTCATTTTTCAGTTCCCGAACGATGCCGTGAATGCGGCTGCCCTTCATGCCTACACAGGCGCCTACCGGGTCAATCCGGTCATCGTAAGATTCTACGGCCACTTTGGCTCTTTCGCCGGGTTCACGCACAATCTTTTTTATGACAATGAGGCCGTCGAAAATTTCCGGCACTTCTATTTCCAAAAGCTTTGCCAGAAAATCGGGCGAAGTACGGGACAAAATGATAACCGGCGTATTATTTTTCATGTCCACTTTCTTTACCACGGCGCGGATATTTTCCCCTTTTTTAAAATAATCCTGCGGTATCTGTTCGCTTTTGGGAAGAATCAGTTCGTTGCCTTCTTCGTCCAGCAAAAGGATTTCTTTTTTCCATACCTGGTACACTTCGGCGGAGATGATTTCGCCGGTGCGGTCGCCGTATTTTTTGGCGAGCACATTTTTCTTCAAATCAGATATGCGGCTGGCCAGAGTTTGCTTGGCGGCCAGGATGGCACGACGGCCAAAGTCCTCAAGGTTAACTTCTTCGTATAATTCTTCACCCACTTCATAATCGGGCGAAATTTTGCGGGCCGCCGTTACTTCAATTTCTTCCAACGTGTTATAGACATCATCGTCGTCCACAATGTTGCGGCGGCGAAAAATTTCCAAGTCACCTTTTTCGGCGTTTACAATCACGTCAAAAGTTTCGTCGCTTCCGTACTTTTTGCGGATGAGTGTTTTAAACACATCCTCCACTACACGCATGAGCGTGGGCCGGTCAATGTTTTCGGCATCCTTGAATTCCTGGAATGCTTCTATGAGGTTGATACTAGCCATAATCTGCGATTTAGTGAGTGATCAATAATCAGTAATGAGTTTGTGTTGTGCGAAAAGTTTTTATAGCCGGGAATGGCTTTTAAACTTCAGGCGGCGCATTCATTATTCATTCCTGATTATTAGAACTTAATTTGAATTTTTGTTGTTTTTATATCGGTGAACAAAACGGTTTCCTGCTTTATTTCTTTTTTTTTGCCCTTGCCGGTTTCAGTTTCCACCGCTACGCCGTCTTCGGTCGAGTTCATCAGTTTTCCTTCCACCACGCTGCCGTCAACCTTTGTGATGTGTACGTATCGGCCGGCGTTCTTTTTATACTGACGATGTTTTTTCAGCGGTTCGTCCAGCCCGGGCGATGATACTTCCAATGAAAAGTCATCGGCGGGAAACAGGCCGCTTACTTCCAAAACTTTATACAGCTTGCGATTGTACTCAATAAGCGTGGAAAGTATGATGCCTTCGTCAGCATCAATAAATACCTTGATGTTGTTGGTTGGTTTAATGCGGATGTCCACCAAAAAATGGGAAGGGCTTGCTGCCAGCAGATCGGCCACCTTTTGTTCGATTGAGTTTAGTACTGTTTCCGTTGCCATGATAAAAGAAGAAGGGAACGCCGTCGTTCCCTTCTAAAATTCGTTACCGGGGTAAAGGTAAGGCAAACGTTAAATACGTTCCAAATCAGAGTTGATTTATCCGGCCCCTGTACCTTTGTCCGGCTATGATTTTAAGTTTTCTTTTCTTCACGTTTGTAGCGTACCTCTTTTTTAAACTGGTGTTTGATTTCGTCATCCCCGTTTACAAAACCACCCGGCAGGTAAAGCAAAAGTTCAGGGAAATGAACCAGCAGATGCACCGCCAGAGCAGTGCGCAGCCATCAGCTACGACACAACAAAGGGATAACGCAGGTGCAAAAAAAGGCCCATTGGGCGAGTACATTGATTTTGAAGAAGTGAAAGATAAATAGGCCCGTTTCCCTATTTTTGCTGCCCGCGGTTATAAGGACTTTTAAACTTTTTTTTGGACCCTTAGCTCAGTTGGTTAGAGCGTCTGACTCATAATCAGAGGGCCGCAGGTTCAAGTCCTGCAGGGTCCACAAAAGCCGCAGGATAATCCCGCGGCTTTCTTATTGGGTTTATGCTACAATAAAAACGCCCCATTTTTATGCGGGGCGTTTTCAAGATTTATACCAAGGCGTGTTTCTTCTTTCGGGGGTTAGTGATTTTCATCGGACTACGGACGCCTTAGCCTCTCACAGGATTGGATGGGTTTTCTTTCGGACTGGATCAAAACAGGTTTTCTGTAGGATTGGACTAAAACGGTTTACGTCGGACTTTGGCTTGGATTAGGGCCGGCTTTCAACAGGGATTGGATAAAGAGAAAAAAGAAGTTGACTGATATTGGATTTTTCGGTCTTTCAGGATTGGATCGGTCGGTCTTCTTCAGGATTTGGATTAGATCGGTTTTCTTTCGGATCTGGACTTAGGTTGGTCTTTTCAAGATTTGGATTTTCAGGCTTGGATTGATAACGGTTGTTTGCGTATCAATCAACTTCTGCTGCAAAACTACCGCTGCACACCAGCATGGACAAGAGCGCTTTCACCCTTCTTTTGCCCTATGGTATTTACCCCAACCATCGTAAGCCAACGAATAAACCCATCGGAATTCTACGCAGTGTTTCTTTTATAAAGGACGCATGGCATAAGATTCTCTATTCTCCGCTTATGCCTTTTGCCAAATTCGATTACTCGCTCGATTATAAAAACCTTGACTTGCGAAAGCAACCCGAACGCTATCGCACCGGCGTGGGCGAACAAGGCGTTTTGTTGGTAGAACCTTACAAGTCGGAGATATTGCCTTATTGGAAATTTAAAACACCGGACATCGCCAAAGCATCCGCCGCAAAAATCTACAAGCTGTTCTTAGCTTATAAAAAAGAAAGAGACTTTACAGGCATGGACATGGCCCGCAAATTTTTGCAAATGGGTTATACTCGGTCGAGGCGATACGCCAATCACAAGGGCGGAAAGAAATACGACGGCCCTGTGCCCGACGACAAGAAAGGCCAAAGCGGCGCTCATGGCCGGGAACAACTTCCGCTGAACATAGATGAAGTAAAGGCGCAAAGCGCTTCCGTCTTTTACGACGTATGGCAAAAAGCGGCAGCCGATAAAACCTACCAAAGGCTATTAAAAGCACACAAGGAGCTTTACAAGCAGTAAATCAAAAAGAATATCGAACAGACTGCCTACCAGGCAGGCAAGGAATATTGAATGATGAGAGGGGAATGACGAATAGATGAATAAGTGACATCGGATTAGAAAGGTGGCGCTCTGCTACAGAAAACCATTTCGACGTTGATCATTCCTTGTTCGTCTGTTCTGCGGTTCTTTCGGTTTGCAATTTCATCTTTTGAAAATTACATTTACCCGCATCAAATCCACCGTCCCTTGAAAACAACAAAACCGCTTTGGCTGTTGGCTACGTTTCTTCTTTCCGGCGTTATCTATTTTGCCATTACGCATCCGGCTTTTCAAATTTCCAATAAAACACTTCAGCAACTGGCGCTCATGGCTGTTTCCGGCTTGCTTGCTTTTTCCATCATCAAATGGATAAAAGAGAACTTGCTTCGCCGCCAGGCCGAAGAAAAAGCGCAGGTGAACGAAGACCGTTTTCAAGGTCTGATTGAAAACTCGGCACTGGTGCTTTTTACCACTGATAGCCGCGGCAACTTCACTTACCTCGCCGGCAAATGCAAAGACCTCACAGGCTTTAGCGCCGAAGAACTGGCAGGCGAGAACTTCAACACAATTGTAGAAGATAGCTGGAAGAAAAAGGTGCAGGAGTTTTACCTGGCGCAGATACAAAAGCGAACCTTTGAAACGGTGCTGGAGTTCCCCATCGTTCACAAAAACGGCGAACGCAAATGGATAGAACAAAGCGTGGTGCTGTTGCAGCAAGGCGGCAAAACCACCGGCTTTCAAAGTATTGCCAAAGACATTACCGAACGCAAATACGCCGAACGTTTGTTGCTTCAATCGGAGCAAAAGTTGAAAGCCAAACAGGAAGAATACCAGGCCCGTCTGCAAGCTATTTTGGACAACATGCCCATGATTGTTTACCTCAAAGATTTGGACGGCAACTTTTTGATGGTGAACCGGCAGTTTCACCAAACCTTCAACACAACGGATAGCGAAGTCATTGGCAAACGCGAATTGAAGGTGCATCTGACTGAAGAAAGTGCGCAGAAGTTTTTGGCCATTGACGAAGAAATTAAAAACACGCTTCAGCCGGTGGAACTGGAAGACTTGCTGCTAACTACGGAAGGCGAACGCAACATGGCGATTGTAAAATTTCCGTTGCTTGATAAAGATGGCCGCTTGTTGGCCATCAGTGCCGTGGGCCGCGACGTGACCGAAAACATCCGCTACCAACAACAACTAATTGAAGCCCGTGAAAGAGCGGAAAGAGCCGAACGTTTGCAGGAAGAATTTTTGGCCAACATGAGCCACGAGATTCGTACGCCCATGAACGGCGTTATCGGCATGGCTAATTTGCTGGAAACAACAACACTCGACGGCGAACAAAAAGACTACCTGCGACTGATGAAAGATTCGTCGCAGATTTTACTTACGCTGATCAACGACATACTTGACCTTTCCAAAATCAAGGCCGGCCGCATGACGGTGGAGAATATTGACTACGACCTGCGGCAAACGGTGGAGACGGTGTCGGCGCCTTTTGCGATGAAGGCGAAAGAGAAAGGCATAGCCTTGAATAAAACCATCGGCGCCATGCCGAAATTTTTAATTGGCGACCAACACAAGCTCATTCAAATTTTGAACAACCTGTTGAGTAACGCCGTGAAGTTTACCGAAGCCGGCAGCGTATCACTAACCGTGCATACCGAAGTAAGAGAGGATGATAAGCTCCATCTTATTTGCGCCATCAGCGATACCGGCATTGGTATTTCAAGCGACAATCTGCAACACATTTTCGAAAGCTTTGTGCAAGCTGGCAACGATACCGTGCGGCGCTTTGGCGGAACGGGTCTCGGCCTCGCCATCACCAAACGTTTGATAGAACTGCAAGGCGGCTCTGTAGAAGTAGAAAGTGAACTCGGCAAAGGCACGACGTTCCGAATTCAATTGCCGGTAAGCAAAAGCAGTCTGCTGGTGCAAACGGCTGAAGCCACCCCGATGCAAGCAACCGACAATAAAGCTTTGCGCTTTAAAAAAGTATTGCTGGTAGAAGACAGCGAAGTGAATCAGAAGATTACTTTTTTGATGTTGCACAAAGCCGGCATCCTCGTTGACATTGCCACACACGGCAAAGAAGCCGTAGCCTTTTTGGAAGAAGGCCGTCATTATGATCTTATCATTACCGACCTGCAAATGCCGGAGATGGACGGCTTTCAAACGGCGCAATACATTCGTACAAAACTCGGGTTAACCTTGCCCATCATTGCCATGACGGCCAGCGCCATGCGCAACGAAAGAGCCAAGTGTTTTCAATTGGGCATGAACGAATACTTGACCAAGCCTTGTGCGCCTAACATTCTTTTTCATCATTTGCGACGGCTGTTGCTGAATGAAGAAGAACAAGCGGAATTGGCAATGAGTAGTGAACAGCGAGTGGCGAGTGAGAAGTAGCCTTTCGATGCAGTCCTTTCCTATTGCTCGTTGGCCTGAATGAGGCCGGTGATGTTGTTCGGAAGATAAAACGCAACATTCTTCATCTGTAAAATAAAATTCCAATTTTCTTCGAGAAATAATTTCTTACAGCAGTCATAAACGAGCAGCAAAAGCAGAATCACCTTTTTCCAGACCATCAATTTTTCGCGACTAAGCGCAAGCCTATTTTAAGATAAGAAAAGAATGGCCGCACCTAAAGGTTACTCGCTACTCGCTGCTCACTCCTTCGGCAGCCACACCGTAAACACCGCTCCTTCGCCTTCCTTGCCTTCGGCTTCTATCAGGCCATTGGTGGCGTTCAACTATTTTTTCGCAGAGCGCAAGGCCAAGCCCCGTGCCTTCATATTTATCTTTTGAATGAAGGCGGGTAAAGGTTTTAAAAATCCGGCCGGCTTCTTCGTTGCCAAAGCCAATGCCGTTGTCACGCACCGTAATTTTCAGGTAAGCTTTGGCGGCGTCAAGGTTCTTGCCGGCCGCCTCATTTTGTTTCGCATCGCTTGCAGTGATGGTAATGACCGGTGCTTCACCGGGCGTTGTAAACTTGAGTGAGTTATTAATAAGATTATAAAAAAGCTGGTAAAGCAAAATGGGCGAACCGGTCACTTCCGGCAACTGATTATACACAAGGCTGGCTTCTTTTTGCTGAATCGGAATTTCCAGATCGGTTTCAATCTGCTGCAAAGTTTTGTTCAGGTCCACAGCTTCTTCGCCTTGTTGCATGGCGTTGAGCGAGGAGTAAGCCAATACGCCGTCTATCATGGCGTACATGCGCTCGGCGGCGGCTTCAATTTTAGAAAGATAAAGCCTTCCTTTTTCCGGAACCGCGGCGCCAAATTCTTCCACCAAGCGGCTGCTAAAGGTTCGCACCTTGCGCACCGGCTCTTTTAAATCATGCGAGGCCACGTGGGCAAATTGCTGCAGGTCTTCATTGGACCGTTTCAATTCGCGGGTCCGCTCCGCCACTTCCGCTTCTAATTTTTCAGTCAATGTTTTTTGATCGTGTACATCCGTGATGGCGCCTACCCATTTCAGCACGGTTCCGGTTTCGTCTTTTACCGGTTCGGCAACGGAACTATGCCAGCGGAAGTCGCCGGCTTTGTTTTTCAGCCGGATCTCGGTGCGAAAAGGCAAGCCTTGGGCATAGGCTTTGGCATAGGCTTTTTCGGAAATGGTTTTGTCTTCGGGGTGAATCATGTATTCCCATGCTTTAGTTACATCAATCACACCGCAGTAGTCGGACCATTCTTTTGAATAATATTCCATCTCTCCCTTGTTGTCCGAAACCCAGATCATTTGCGGCAGGGTTTCGGCAAGCGTGCGAAAACGGCTCTCATTCTCTCTTATTTTTTCTTCTGCTTTTCGTTGTTCGGTAATGTCGGTGTGTACGCCTACCCATTGCCGTATAGAACCATCGCTATTAAGCAACGGGATGGCCCGGATGGAGTAACGTCCCCAGCTTTCGTCGCGGCGTTTTACGCGGTGCTCAAACACAAAGGTCTTGCGTTCCCGCACAGCTTCGTTCCAGGCATCAACGGTTGGCTGCGCATCATCGGGATGTACGGCTTTTGCCCAACCGTAACCTTGATATTCTTCGCGTGTTTGGCCGGTGAGCGAAGCCCAACCCGATTGCTCGCCTTCCATTTCGCCTTGGGCGTTGTTGGTCCACAAAATGCCCTGCACCGCGGCAATTGCTGCCTGAAAACGTTGTTCGCTTTCTTCCGCCTTTTTTCTTTCGGTCACTTGTTCGGTAATGTCGGTGCTCGTGGTCAGCACCATCAAAAGATTGCCCGCCTCGTCAAACAGCGGGGCAGAAGAAGAGATGACCCAAAAACTTTTTCCGCCTTTTTTAGAAACAAATTGCGCCACCACTTCGGCGGGACGACCCGTGCGGAAAGCCTGTGCCGCCGAACTTTCTTCTACACGAAGCGGTTCGCCTTTTTCGTTTCGTATGTCGAAGCTTTCGTTCAGCTTTTTGCGCAACTGAAAGATGTCTTTTTCCGCCAGCACATCGTTTACTGACGCATAGCCAAGCTGGGCCGCGCCTTTCTGGTTCAGGTAAAGAATTTCGCCGTTCCTGCCATAATGATAAATGGCCGAAGGGATGTTTTTAAAGGTGAGCTCCAGTTGTTCTTTTACCTGCCGTAATTCTTCTTCGGTCTGTTTTTGCTCGTGAATGTCGGTGGCGGTTCCGTACCATTTTAGTATTTCCCCGTTCTCGTTCTTTTGCAGCAGCCCGCGGCTTAAATGCCAGCGGTAGTCGCCGTTCTTCATCTTTATCCGTTGCTCTTTTTCGTAGAGCGAACCTTGCCGCACTGCTTCTTCCCAAGCCTTGGCCGTTGGTGCTAAATCATCGGGATGAATCATGCCTTCCCAAAGCCAGTTGCCGTCGGGCAGTTTTTGTACGCCGTCAAATTGCAGAACCTGATCGTTGTAATAGGTCACCTCCCCGTTCGGTTCGGCAGTCCATACCACCTGCGGCATGGAGTTGGCCAGGGAGCGAAAGCGGCCTTCGCTTTCTTCTATTTTTTTGCGGGCCGCCACTTGTTCTGTTACCTCCACACTGGTGGCTAATTGCCCAATCATCTTTCCTTCTTCGTTGAACATCGGATCAATGATGGAATTGAAATACCGCGTTTGCAACTTGCCGTTGTTGTTGATGTCAATCGCGATTTCGTTGACGGCAAATCGCTTGCCCGTGCGGTAAATTTCGTGGTGAAGCAGTTCGGCGCTTGCCCGCATTTCGGGCCTTGCTTCAAATAAAGGCCGGCCTATCACGTCGGCTTGCTTGCATTGCCAGATGTCAAGGTTGTACTGATTGACGAACTCAATCACCAAGTCTTCGCCTTTCAGCACCGCCACTGCAAAAGGCACTTCATCAAACAGCCGGTAAACATTTTGAAGGGCTGCTTCGCGTTTCCTGGCAAGGCTTACCTGAGCGCTTATTCTTGCCACCAACTCCTTGGCCGAAAAAGGCTTCACCAGATAATCGTCGGCGCCGATGCCGAACCCTTCCACTTTTGCTTCTTCGCCGGCGCGGGCCGAAACCAGAATCACCGGCAGCGCGGCGGTTTTCGGTTCTTCTTTTACTGCTTTTAAAAGCGCAATGCCGTCCATCACCGGCATCATTACATCGCTAACTACAATGGATGGTTTTTGCGCCTTTATTTTTTGCCAGGCATCGGCGCCGTTGGTGGCCGTTAGCACGTTGAATTGCTTTTGTAAAAGGCTTTCCATGTAGCGGCGCATGTCGGCGTTGTCGTCGGCTATTAAAACTGTGGGAACGCCTTCTTTTACCGCTTTGTCCCCATCTATCACAGGCTGTCCGGTTAGCGAAATGGCTTCTTCTAAAAAGGCTTCGGTCACGTTATTGCGAGGCAAGGCCGCATCGTGTAAAAGCTGTTCCGGTTTCAAGTGTTCCTTGCCCGTGGGGATGGTTACAGTGAAGGTGCTGCCTTCGCCCACCTTGCTGCTTAAGCTGATTGTACCGCCGTGTAGCTGCACCAGTTCTTTTACCAGCGACAGGCCAATGCCTGTGCCTTCAATGGTGCGGCCCCCGCTGTTTTGCACACGGTGAAAGCGTTGAAACATCAGTGGGATTTCGGCCGCCGGAATGCCGATACCGGTGTCTGAAACCGTCAGCACAATGTTGTCTTCCTTTGTTTTTAATGATAGCGTGATGGTTCCTTCCAGGGTGTATTTAAACGCGTTGGACAAAAGGTTCAACACAATCTTCTCCCACATTTCTTCATCCACATAAACCGGTTGGGAAACGGCTTCGCAAGCCACGGTAAACTGAAGTCCGGCTGCTTCAATGGCGGAACGAAAAGAAGCTGCAAGATTAGCGGTCAACGCGGCGATATTGGTGAGTCTGTAGCCGCCTTGAATGTGACCGGCTTCGAGGCGGCTGAAGTCGAGCAGGTTGTTTACCAGCCGCAATAACCGAAGGGCATTGCGGTGCGATGCTTCCACCACGGTAACATCGTTAGCGCTTAAGCTGGCTGCTGGCTGATTGAGTAAAGTCTCCAAAGAGCCGAGCATGAGCGTAAGCGGAGTTCGAAACTCGTGCGAAATGTTGGTGAAGAAGGCCGTTTTGGCTTTGTCTATCTCCGCCAGGGCTTCTGCTTTTTTGCGTTCTTCTTCCAGCGACGTGATGGTGTTGGACACAGTGGCGATGGCGGCTCCGGTGGCTTCCAAAAACGAGGCATAATCGTCATCAAACCTTCTTCTGGCGCTCAAACCACAAACCAAAAAAGAGGTGGTGCCGCCGGTGGCGGCAATGGGCACGACGCATCCTTCGGTAAGGCTTTCGGGCCAAAAATTATGCGGTGCTTCGGTTAGATGGTCATTCAGGTTTTTAATGTAATACGGTTTGCCGCTTTGCGCCGCTTCGGCAAAAGGCCATGCCTTTTTCAGTAGATCGTCAACCTGGTTGACTAAAAGCGTGGACGCCGCCAGTGCCGGCTTTTCGTCAGCCATTTTGTAAAGCAAGGCAAGGGGAATGTCTTCGGCCGCGGTGCCTATAAAGTTAATGGCCTGCTGAAAGAGTTGCGCTTTTGATGCCGCCTCGGCTATGCGAAGCGCCAGGTTTTTTAAGAAGGCCGAACGCCGCTCACTAAGAATACGGTATGTAGTTTCTATCACGGCGTTAAACACGCCCTCTACTTTGCCGCTCTCGCCGTAAACAGGGGTGAATGTAAAATCAAAATAACATTCCTCGGTATAACCGTAACGCTGCATGGGCAATAAAGCATCTTTAGAGCCGCCCGGTTCGCCCTGAAAGGCTTTGTTGAACTGCGGTTCAATCTGCTCCCATATTTCCGGCCATACTTCTTTTGCCGGTTTGCCCAATGACCATGGATGTTTATTGCCGGGAATCGGACTCCAGGCATCGTTGTAAAGCAGGGTTAAATCGGCGCCCCAGTAAATGGCAATCGGAAAGTTTGAATTGAGGCAAATGCTTAACGCAGAGCGAAGACTTTGCGGCCAGGTGTCAACTGCGCCAAGTAAAGTGGCTGACCAATTATAGGAACGAATAAGTTCACCCATCACGCCACCGCCGGATAAAAATTCCGGCAGCACGGTTTCGGGTTGGGCGGTTAACGGTTTTGTCATAATGGATGGCTATAAAAACTACAGGATTTTTTTTGGTGAATAAAGATAATGGCAAACTACGTATAAGCCTGTCATTAAACAAAGAGATGGGAGTGAGTTGTGTGCAACGAAAGAATACTAATGCAGCTTGAAACGGCATAGTTTTTCGACTGTAAAAGAAAAGAGTGTAATGAACAAAAAAGAAAAAACTGCCGTAAAAAAAGCTGCGGTGTTCAAAGAAAAAGCATCGGACAACTTGCGAAAGGAGCACCCCTTTGAAACCGACAGCCAAATAGAAAACCGGTACGGCAATGGCCGCGAAAAAAGCGGTTCCGATGGCGAAGATCAAGACAGCAGCGGCAACAATCATTAATTACTCTTAACTATAAAAATCAATTGTTATGGCAAACAGAAACGACGAAAACGCAAACCACAACGCACCTCGCCCCGAAACAGAAGAAGTGAACCGCAGCGGCGGGCAATCACATGCGTCGGCCGATCAAGGCGGCACCACGGATTTAAAAACGACATCGGTAACACCGGGGCAAACAGCGGCCACAGAAAGAGGTTCGGGTATCAGCACTAAGCGCAACGTGACCGGTAGTGACTACGATGGGCAAGGTTCGTTATGATGTTGATAATCTGTTGATAAACCTCCACAGACTAAACACTGCAAAAATGCGAGGCCAGATTGTACCGAATGAAACATCCCAATCTTTATGGCCAACCCAAACGGGCATAAGGTTTTTAGTTGTACAACAGAACAATTTTTCTCACTCTTAAAATCTAACGATCATGACAGACAACAACAGAAATCAAGACCAGGACAGAAACGCTAATGCTGGCAACCAACAACAAGATTGGAACAGCCAAAGCCAGTCAACCGGCAATCAAAGTGATCGTGGCTCATCCGATCAGGACTACAGCAATCAAAGCGGCTCACAATCCGGTAACATGGGCAACGCATCCGACCGGGGCTCAATGGGCACAGGCAAGCAAAGCCAAAGCACAAGCGGCTCCGGACGCAGTTCCGATCAGGACATGAGCAGCGGTGACTCTGGCCGTGGCAGCAGCGGCTCCGACACCAATCGCGGAAACAGTAACAGCAGCGATATGTAAGTTGCCGAACATTGCTTTGCTATTTATCACGTCAAGCCTTGCAACACTGCAAGGCTTGATATTTTTAGTACCTGTAAAAACATTTTGTATGGAACCCAGAGATAAAAAAGAAGAAGAGCGGCCCATTTCTTACCCCAAACCCACGGAAGCCGACAATCAATTGAACAATCAGCCGGAGTACATTGACCAGGAGCCAAACACGTTTGACAAAGAAATCAGCGACACGGGAGAGGATAACAACCTGCGTTAGGATAGCCAACGGGAAAGAAATTTTGCTCCGGTGATAAATGCCAAAACACAAAAGCCTGCATTTGCAGGCTTTTGTGTTTCTTCTCTTTATCAGACAATGCCTTCTATTAAAGCCTTTGTTCAATAAAATTTTTCATTCTTGTCTATTGCGCCCTGCCAATTGACTATTCAAGGGTGCGGTTAATAAAATTTAAAAACGGTTGCAAAGCTTTGAAGGCGGCTACCGTTTTTTTATGAAGCGTTGCTTTTGGTAATTCGTCGTCGGCAATTTTTGCTTCGCCGATAAAGCTTTTCAGCTTGAGATAATCGGCTGCAGGATTGTCTTTTTCATAGCCTTTGGGTGTGGTGCTTAAACGCTGGTCATCGCCTTTATACAAGTCCTTGTACGCGGCTTTAAATTCTTTTGCGTTTAAAATGTTTTTGAACTCGTCCCAATTGTAATCAATCTCCTGCCGGATTGTTTTTAACGCCGGCGCTTCGGGCATCCAAATGCCGCCGCCGGCAAAGCTTTGGCCAGGCTCCAAATGAAAATAATAACCCGCAAACGGCGACTTCTTTCCGCCGCGTTTGATGCTGGCGCCGAAGGCGGTTTTGTAGGGCGTTTTGTCTTTGGAGAAACGGATGTCGCGATTAATGCGAAACAGGCAATCTTTTCCGGTTTGTCCGGTAATGGTCGCGTCGCTTTTTTGCAGTTCGTCAATCACCAGGCCAATGAAGTTGGCGAAGTCAATGCGGGCCGCTTCGTATTGTGGACGGTGGGCATCAAACCAAGGTTTGTTGTTGTTCTTTTTTAGCTGTGATAAAAACTTAAGCGTTTGCGGTTCGAGCATAAGGCGAAGATAAACCTCACCCCCAACCCCTCTCCAACAAAGTTGGAGAGGGGAGCAGTGGCCGACAGCACGATGGCCGTTTTCGTTTGGGTGATTGTGCGTGTTGAATAGAATTACCGAACGTACAAGTGAGTGACACAACGGACGACGATAGTAGTATTGTCGTTTGTTCCCTAAAAATGCTAATAAATAAAAGAGTTTTTGCTACCGGTAAACATCAGGCGCAAGCACTCCCTCTCCATCTCCGATGGAGAGGGCCGGGGTGAGGTTACGACACTCTCCGCTTCTTCAAATTGCCGCCCACTTCCACCGACGATGCACCCGAAACCGAGATGGTGCTCGGCACAAAATCTTTTTCGTCGGCTTCGTAAATATTGGGTACAAACTTTTGCGGGTTGCGGTCAATGTAGGGGAACCAGGTGCTGTGAATTTGTATCATCATGCGGTGGCCTTTTTTAAAGGTGTGCAACACATCTTCCAACTCCACGTTCACATCAGTTGTCTTGCCCGGCACAAAAGCTTCGGGTTTTTCAAATGAATTGCGGAAGCGGCCTCGAAAAGCTTCGTGCCGAACCAATTGCTGATAGCCGCCCATGGTTACGTTCTTTGGGTTGTGCGCATACTCTTCGTGGTTCTGCGGATACACATCAATCAGCTTCACGATAAAGTCCGCGTCGGTGCCGGTCATGGCAACTTTTAAATGCGCCGCTATTTCACCGGCCACGGTTACGTCTTCAGTCAAGGTATCGGTTTCAAAGGTCAGCACATCGGGCCTTCGCGAAGCATAGCGTTGATCATCGCTCATAAAGCGCCGTGGCGTAAAGGTGAGGCCCTCTACTTCCGATGTATAAGGCACGGGCTTTTTTGGATCGCTGTAGTAACTAAACGATGTTGCTTCGGCTATCGGCTTGTTGATAGAGAGCTTGCCGTTTTCGCCAAAGTATAATCGCAATGTTGGAGCCGTTGCTGGCGGCCAAGTATCAAATTGTTGCCATTGGTTGGTGCCCGTGTTAAACATATAGGCTTCTGGCAACTTGTTCGGGCCTTCGTCTTTCAGGTAAAACGCAAAGAATTTTCGCTCAATTTCTTTTTGAAAGAACGAAGCTACGCTGTCGCCAAAGTACAAGTGACCGTGAATGGCTTTTGCGGTTTCGCGGGCCCAGTCGCCGTGGCCCCACGGCCCCATCACGATGGTGTTTTTGGCAGTCGGCGTGGTTTCTTCAATGCGCTTGTAAATGTGCAGCGGGCCGTAAAGGTCTTCGGCATCAAACCAGCCACCAACGGTCATTACAGCGGGTGTGATGTTTTTAAGGTGCGGCAGAATGTTGCGCTTTTGCCAGAAGCTATCGTAGTTGGGATGCTCAATGATTTGCTTCCAGAAAAAATTATCGCTGTGGTAATCTTTGGTGATGTTTTTCAGCGGCCCTTTGTGCAGGTAAAAGTCATAGGCATCTTTTACGGGTTGGCCGTAAAAGCGCATCATTTGCGGTTCAAACCAATCGGTGTTTGTGCGCTTTGTTTTTTGATAACCAAACACCGCAAAGGCCGGCGAATAGCTTTCGAGGTAAGCGCCCATGTGGTGAAAATCATCAAAGAAAAAATCGGAAATGGGCGCCTGCGGCGAAACCGCCTTAAGGGCAGGATGTGCATCGGGCAGCGAAGCGGCTGAATAAAAACCCGGATAAGAGATTCCGTAAATGCCTACGCGGCCGTTGTTGGCCTGAAGGTTTTTTATCATCCAGTCAATGCTGTCCCAGGTGTCGGAACTTTCATCAATGTCTTTCTTATTTTTTGGATCATTGCCGGGAATGTTCGGCGTCATGTTGTTGTACTGCCCGTCACTCATGTAGCGGCCACGCACATCTTGAAAGGCGAGAATATACAAGTCATGCACGAGATAATTTGAGGGATGGCCGAAGGTCTTAAAGTCGGCGTATTCGCTGGCATTGTACGGCGTGCGGTTCAGCAGGATTGGATATTTTTTGCTCTTGTCTTTGGGGGTATATACAACGGTAAACAGTTCGGCGCCGTCGCGCATTTTAATGCGGTATTCAGCTTTGTCATAAACCGATTGCATCCAAACGGAATCTTTATTTTGTGAGAAGCAAGTAAGCGATAAAGAAATGCAGACGAGGATAAACAGGCATCGCATAAATAGAAGGTTATGTGAAGCTGAAAAGTAAAGCATTCTGGTCATTTTACCGGTGTTCGGTTCAGAGCAAAAGAACGGCGAACGATTTAGCGATAGAATGGAAATTTATTTGTTTCATCCCAACAATCCTTTCTTCATCCCGGTAATCCGTGGTCGCTTCTGCGGTTATCTTTGGCGCTTACCGATTGCCATGATTCACTTCCATTCGTTACGAGTAAAAAAAGTTGAAAAAGAAACCGATGATTGCGTGTCCATTGAGTTTGACGTGCCGGCAGAATTGAAGGAAATCTTTCGCTTTAAACAAGGGCAAAATCTAACGGTAAAGAAAGTATTGAACGGCGAAGAACTGCGCCGCAATTATTCCATTTGCACAAGTCCTTTCGACGAGAAGTTGAAAGTAGCTGTGAAGAAAGTAGAAGGTGGAGCCTTCTCCACCTTTGCAAACGATGATTTAAGAGCCGGCGATGTTTTAGACATAATGCCCCCCACCGGAAAATTTTACACCGACCTACATTCATCGCAACGAAAAAATTATGTAGCCCTTGCCGCTGGCAGTGGAATTACACCGATTCTCTCTATCATTAAAACCACCTTATTAACCGAGCCGCAAAGCAACTTTACATTGGTGTATGGCAACCGCAGTAAAGCCTCAATTCTTTTTAAAGAGGAACTGCAGGCACTAAAGGATAAGTTCATTGACCGCTTTCGGCTCTATCACATTTTAAGCCGCGAAAAAACCGACGTGGAATTGAATTATGGACGGATTGATGTGCCGAAGCTCCAAACCCTTTTCAATAAAATAATTGACGCGAACAGTTGCAATGAATTTTTTCTCTGCGGCCCGGAAGCCATGACGTTTTGCGTAAAGAATTTTTTGGAAGAACGAAGCATTGCCGCTGATAAAATTCACTTCGAATTATTTACTGTTCCCGGTCAGAAACAACAGGCAATACCCATTAGGCAAGCCGCAAGAGCAGAAGTAAGTCCCAAAGCAAGAATCAGTGTAAAGGTTGACGGCATTGCCTTCAATTTTGATTTAGCCCATGAAAGCGAAAGCATTTTAGACGCTGCACTCAAACAAGGCGCCGACCTGCCTTATGCCTGCAAAGGCGGCGTTTGTACAACCTGCAAAGCCAAATTGATTGAAGGCGAAGTTTCGATGGATGTGAATTGGGGTTTGGAGCCTGATGAAGTGGCTGCGGGATTTGTACTCACTTGCCAGGCGCACCCAAAGACAGAAAAAGTAACGGTTGATTTTGATGTGAAATGATCCGTTGATTCATCTTGTTTCCCTTCGAAAAAGTTATCTTTAGCACATGGAAAATTCGCCCGAATTAAAGGCGCTCATCCGCAAAAATGCCCATCTCTTTTGGTACATTAAAGACGAGGCAAAAGAGAATCTGCCGCTATCGGTGGTGACGGAATTTTTTCTAAACTATGCGGATAAAGAAGACGTGAAAAAGTTGTTTCAGCTTGCGGGGATTGAAAATGTAGCAGATGTTTTTTTTAAGCAGCTTAGCGAATGGGGAAACAGAAGCAACTACCTGCCGGTGATGGAGAATTTTTTTACGCTTTATTTCAAACGCTATGCACCTAAATATTCTGGACGAGAACCAGCAGCTATTACTTCCTCTGCTGACAAGGTTTAAGAAAGAATTTTACATGGTTGGCGGCACGGCCATCGCCCTTTATCTTGGCCACCGGATGTCTATTGATTTTGATTTGTTCAAGTGCGGAGAAATAAGGCCAAAGGCAATTCTAAAGAAATTTGAACAGGGGAATGAGAAGCCTTTCGTTACACTTAATATAGAACGGCAATTAAATCTTACGTGCAGAAATGTGAAATTTACCTTCTTTAATTATGAATTCGATGTGCCCCATCTTACTGCGCTAAATAATGGCCTAACAATTCCTTCGTTAATTGATTTAACGGCAATGAAAGCCTATGCACTTGGCCGAAGAACCAAATGGAAAGATTATGTGGATTTGTACTTCATTCTAAAAGGTCATCTTTCAATTGTTGATGTTTCAATACGGGCAAAAGAGATTTATGAAGACTTATTCAGCGAAAAGTTGTTCAGGGGGCAATTAAATTATTTTAAAGGAATTGATTACGCTGAACAAGTCACTTTCATGCCTGGCTTTGAAGTAAGTGACGAAGAAGTAAAAGCCTTTCTTACCGAAGCGGCTCTCACAGGCTTTTAAACTCCGCCCAGCTCTCAATCTTAACCTTCTCCTCCGCCGCTTTTGCTTATTTTTATCCCTTCAAAGTTGCTATATGCCCGTTCAAAATTTAGCGCAAACCTTTCAAGATAAAATAGACGCCGATGTACGCATCGAGCCCAAAGACTGGATGCCGGAAAAGTACCGGCAAACACTCATCCGGCAAATCTCTCAACATGCCCACAGTGAGATTGTCGGCATGTTGCCCGAAGGCGCCTGGATCAGCCGTGCGCCATCCCTCAAACGCAAGCAAATTTTGATAGCCAAAGTGCAGGACGAAGCGGGCCACGGTTTATACCTGTATAGCGCCGCCGAAACCCTCGGCATTTCACGGGATGAAATGATTGAACAATTGCACAGCGGCAAGGCCAAGTATTCCAGCATCTTTAATTATCCTACGTTAAGCTGGGCCGACATGGGTATGATCGGCTGGCTGGTTGACGGCGCTGCCATTATGAACCAGGTGCCGCTTTGCAGAACATCTTACGGACCCTATAGCCGCGCCATGATCCGGGTGTGCAAAGAAGAAAGTTTTCACCAGCGCCAGGGCTTTGATGCCTTGCTTGTTTTAAGCAAGGGCACGGCTGAACAAAAGGCCATGTTGCAGGATGCCATTGACCGTTGGTGGTGGCCGAGCCTCATGATGTTTGGTCCACACGACAGCGAAAGCACCAACTCCGAAGCCAGCATGAAGTGGAAGATAAAACGTTTCAGCAACGATGAATTAAGGCAACGCTTTGTGGACATGTGCGCCGAACAAGTGAAGCTGTTGAACATGACATTGCCCGACCCTGATTTGAAGTGGAATGAAGAACGCAGTCACTACGATTTTGGAAAAATAAACTGGGAAGAATTTTGGAACGTAGTAAGCGGCAATGGTCCTTGCAACAAGCAGCGGTTGGATGCAAGAACGAAGGCTTGGGAAGACGGTGCTTGGGTGCGGGAAGCAGCAGTGGCTTATGCGGAAAAAAGAGCGGCACGAAGAGCGCAACAAGCCGCGTAGCTTTTATGAACCAAAGGTTCATCTATCTACCCAACGTCCGTTGCGTCGCTCCCGTCCCGATGACTCCTGATAGCTATCGGGACGGGAGCTGTCGGAATTTACACGCTTTGTACGCTACTCACCAAACTTTAAAAACAGCAATGATATTTTTTAGAAAGTTTTACTATGGCGATTACGATTCCATGAAAGGCAATGGTGGCGATGTTCCAACCGCTGACGGCGGAAATATCAGCGCTAACGAATGGCCGCTCTGGGAAATCTTCATTCGCAGCAAGCAAGGCCTGGATCATAAACACGTTGGTTCCCTTCATGCCGCCGATGCGCAAATGGCCGTTGAAAATGCACGGGATGTTTATACCCGCAGACAAGAAGGCGTGAGCATTTGGGTAGTGGAAAGCAAGCACATTCATGCCTCTAACCCTGATGATGCCGAAAGCTTTTACGAACCCGCGGCCGACAAGGTTTATCGCCATCCAACGTTTTACGATTTACCGGATGAAGTGAACCACATGTAACCGCGAATTGTCGGAATTTCAGCCACGAATGATCAGGATTCTTAAATGATTATCAGGATTGCTTCACTGTATTAACCTATCAACTTGTCAACTTACCAATCCTTTCTTTACTCCCTTCATCTTGCTGATACCACACTGATGCTTGCCCAACGCAACGCCGAGTGGACAGGCCATGGACCAGTGCTGGAACAAGACATTGCCATCACTAACATTGCGCTGGATTTATTGGGCCAGGCCCGAAACCTTTATGCCCATGCAGCAATGCTATACAATCATTTTAATGAAGAGGAAAAACAGGCTATTGATAGCTATATCCCCCAGCCATGGAAGGCCTACAACCGCGAACTGCAGGAAGATGATTTGGCCTTTCTTCGGGATGAACGCCGGTACCTCAATCTCCTCATTGCCGAACTGCCTAAAGGCGATTGGGCCTTCTCTGTTTTGCGGCAATTTTTATTCAGCGCTTTTCAATTTTTGCTTTACCAAAAACTCCAACAAAGCGGCGATGCGCAACTGGCAGCCATTGCCGAAAAAAGCAGTAAAGAAGTGATTTATCACTTGCGGTGGAGCGGCGAATGGGTGATACGTTTGGGCGATGGAACGGACGAAAGCAACCGCCGCCTGAATGATGCGTTGCAAGAACTTTGGCCCTTCACCGGCGAAATGTTTGCGACCGTGCAATATGAAGAAGTGGACGTTTCAGTTTTGAAGCAAGACTGGCTGCAAAAAGTACAAGCCGTGTTTGACGAAGCCACCCTTTCTCCCCTCTCCAACTTTATTGGAGAGGGGCCGGGGGTGAGGTGGATGCAAACAGGCGGCAAAGAAGGAAAACACACGGAATATTTCGGTCCTCTTCTTGCCGAAATGCAGCACCTCCAACGCACTTTTCCAAACGCCATCTGGTAAACGGTATGCTTCAATTTACCCAGGAAAATTATCATTCACTCTGCGATGCGCTGACGGCCAAAGACAAAGACCTGCGCGGCATCATTGCGGCGCACGGCTACCCGCCTTTTTGGACGCGGCCCAACAGTTTTGAAACGCTGGTACTAACGATTTTGGAACAACAGGTTTCACTTGCTTCGGCTTATGCGGCTTACAAGCGATTGAAAGAACGTTTGCCCAAGCTCACGCCCAGAAATTTCCTGACCTTATCGGATGAAGACTTGCGCAGTTGTTATTTCAGCCGGCAAAAAATGGTTTACGTGCGAGGCTTGGCGCAAGCTGTCTTATCCAAACAAATAAGCCTTAAAAGCTTTGAAACAAAAGGGGATGATGACGTGCGAAAAGAATTGATTGCGCTAAAAGGCATCGGCAATTGGACGGTGGATGTTTATCTTCTTCACACCCTGCAACGTGCCGACGTTTTTCCCATCGGCGACATTGCGCTGATCAACGCCATCCGCATGATTAAACAACTGCCGCTGACAAAAGAAGAAATTCTAAAGCTCTCCGAAAAGTGGAAGCCTTACCGCTCGGTTGCCACGCTTATCTTTTGGCATTATTACATCATCAAGCGGAATATTAAGTTGTTGCATTAGCGGCCCACGGCCCATCCCGTCCCGATAGCTATCGGGATTCCCGGTGGGAAGGCCATCTGCGCACAGCCCTTGCTTGTCAACGCTTCATCTATCACTCAAATCAATCTTTCACTCGAAGCCTTTGCTTCAACACGTTTAGAGTCTTTCTACCCTTCCCACCGGCCTGCCTGCCGGTAGGCAGGGGAAGGGCTTTAGCATCAGTTATCCGCTTTTGGAAATGGTTGAAAGGGATGGGCCGTTGGGCTGCCTACATATACAACCCACCATCCACGCTCAACACTTGTCCTGTTACATACGCACTCATGTCTGATGCAAGAAACAAGGTAACGTTTGCAATGTCTTCTGCCGTGCCAAACCGTCCCAGCGGAATACCGGCTTTGTATTTATCGGCTTGTTCGCCTTCTTTAAGGTAAGAAGTCATGTCGGTTTCCACAAAGCCCGGCGCAATGGCATTGCATCGAATGTTACGGCTGCCCAATTCTTTCGCTACGCTTTTGGTGAAGCCAATGATGCCTGCTTTGCTTGCCGCATAGCTTCCTTGTCCGGCATTGCCCATCAGGCCAATTACAGAGCTCATGTTGATGATGCTGCCGCTCTTTGCTTTCATCATCGGACGAATGACTTGCTTGGTCATGTTGAAGACGGACTTGAGGTTGATGTTCATTACATCGTCCCAACTTTCCGGCGTCATGCGCAGGAGCAGGTTGTCTTTGGAGATACCGGCATTGTTCACGCAAACATCTACGTTGCCAAACTCTTTTGTAACATCGGCCACAAAGGTTTCGGCTTCTTTAAAATCACCGGCATTGCTGCGGTAGGCTTTTGCTTTTGCACCCATGCCGATAAGCTTTTCTTCCAACGCTTTTGCTTTATCTGCGCTGCTTTCACTCACGTAGCTAAACGCAATGTGGGCGCCGTGTTCGGCCAACTTGAGTGCAATGCCTTCGCCGATGCCGCGGGCCGCGCCGGTGATGATAACGACTTTGTTTTCGAGGAGTTTCATGCGTTGGTTTTGTGGTGAGCAAATGTAACGATTGTGGATAGCGAACAAAGGCGTTACTGCCTTGTGTTAGTGAACGAGTTTTAAGCTGATAAAGAACAAAAGAAATTTGTATAAATATTGAACGACGGCAATGTAGAGTGCCGTGAAAAGCAATGTAAACAGCAAGGCCTTCTGCCAGGTAAAGCCGTAGAACTGTCTTGCTGCTTTAAAGATGTAGATGTCAATCGTCGCGATGAGAACAAGGGCAATAAGGTCATCGGAGAAGAAATCGCGATGAGTAAAAAGAGAGATGATTGTAAGAATGCCACGGGTCAATAATGGCAAAATCAAAAAGCCCCACAGCACCAAAAAAGAATTGATTTCCGTTGAAAAAATAAAATGGTCAAAGTAGGATTTGTCTTTTCTTTTAAACGTCAGCAACCAACACCACAAAGCCATCACCGGGATGATAAGCACCAATAAAATTTTGGAAACCTTTTCCGATGCGGTATGAAAATGTTCAATCAGGTAGGCTTCAGAAAGATGTTTGGAAGCCATAAGCTGCAAAGCCTGCGACCGGGCATAACTGCCGTACAATTCAGACTGAACGTGATTGCCCAGAGGCATGTTCAGTCCTTTCGCCACCGGAAACAGTAAATAAAGAACTACCAGCAAAAGAAAGAAGGAAAGCGGCTTGAAATATTTTTTGCGGATGCCGTTGCAGTAATCAAGCGAAAGTTTGCCCGGCCGCGTAAGCAAGGCTTTTAATGTGGTAAAAAACTTGCCTTCAAAATGCGTAACGAAGTGGAGGCTTTCTTCGGCTAAGTGGATGACTGATTTGTCGTGATGCGTATAAATTTTTTCGCCACAGTGGTTGCAATAGTTACCGGCGAAGGGATGGCCGCAGGCTTTGCAGGTAACAAGCGTTGATTGCATGAAAAGGCTTATGCCATGAAAGTAAGGATTTCTTCCAGTAATGCTCTGTCATTGCTCAACCGCGGCACTTTATGCTGGCCTCCTAATTTTCCTTTGCCCGCCAGCCAGGCAATGAACGTTCCTTTCGGGATGGCTCTTACTTCGGGTCTGCGCAGCGCAATATCTTTGTGTCGCTTGGCTTCGTAATCGGAGTTGATGTTCTTTAAAGCAGTGTCCAATTCGTAAACAAACTGCGACAAGCTTTCAGGCGGCTCGTCAAATTCAATCAGCCATTCGTGGGCGCCGTTGCCCTCATCAGAAAAATAGATTGGCGCCGCGGTATAATCGTTTACAACAGCGCCGCTGTTTTTGCAAGCCGTTGCAATGGCGGCATCGGTATTGTCCACGATCACTTCTTCGCCAAAGGCATTCATGAAGTGCTTGATGCGGCCGGAAACTTTTATGCGAAAAGGATTTACTGAAGTGAACTGAATGGTATCACCCAAAAGGTAGCGCCACAAGCCGCCATTGGTGGTGATGACAGGAGCATAATTCTTTCCTATTTCCACTTCATCCAATTGAATGGTTTGCGGTGCTTCCTTGTCAAATTCACTCACGGGCATGAACTCATAAAAGATGCCGTGGTCGCACATGAGCAACATGCCTTCTTCGGACAAATCATCTTGCGCCGCAAAGAATCCTTCCGAAGCATTGTACATCTCCATATAGTTAATGGGCGCACCAATCAGTTTTTCAAACTGCTGGCGGTACGGCACAAAGCTTACGCCGCCGTGCATGTACAATTCAAGGCTGGGCCAAACTTCTTTAATGGTGGCTTTGCCGGTAATTTCTAAAATACGTTTTAATAAAACAATCAGCCAGGTGGGCACGCCGGCCATTGAGGTCACGTTCTCTTTTATGGTGCTTTGTGCCAGTGCTTCAATTTTTTCCTCCCATTCATCCATCAGCGCAATGCTTAAATCCGGTGTGCGAATCCAGTTGCTCCAGAACGGAGAGTTCTGTAACACCACAGCGCTTAAATCGCCGTATTGCACGTCGTCATTGAACTGATTAATTTGATGGCTGCCGCCGATGACCAAACCTTTGCCCGTAAGCAAATCGCTTTCGGGATGCGAAATGTAATAGAGCGATAATACATCCTTCGATGCCTTGTAATGATTGTCTTTTAAACTCTCCTCGCTAACAGGAATGAACTTGCTTTTATCGCTGGTGGTGCCGCTGCTTTTGGCAAACCATGTGATGGGCGTATTCCAAAGCACGTTCTCTTCGCCATGCATCATGCGTTCGATGCAGCCTTTTATCGAATCATAATCTTGTAACGGAACGGCTTTTTTGTAATCGGCTAATGATTGTAGTTGTGAGAAATTGTGAAGACGGCCAAACTCTGTGTATTGGCCCGATGCCAAAAGGTCTTGCCACACATCGTGTTGTGTTTTTACCGGGTTGTTCATCCATTGTTCGATGGACCACAAACGCAGCCGTGCAAAGCGGGATATAGCAGGCGAAAGGAGTTTCATGTGTGTGAGGCAAGATAGGAAGAAAGGAACAGACGAACAGACGAACAAGGAATGTCGAATAACGAAGGAAAGGAACAGGAGAATATCGAACAGAGGAACAAGGAATGATGAATGACGAAGGAGGAGGCTTGCTGTCGGAAACCCACTTCTGCGTTCATCATTCCTTGTTCCTCTGTTCTACAATTCCCTCCCTTGTTCATCCGTTCGATACTCTCTACTTCGGCAACGTTGTCCAATTACGACCATCTCTTGCTATCAATGCTTCAGCGTCTTCGGGGCCCCAGGTGCCGGGTGTATAATTGGGAAAATCAACCGGGGGGCGGGTTTGCCAGGCTTCTAAAATGGGTTCGATAATTTCCCAGGCTGTTTCCACTTGGTCGGCACGCATGAATAAAGTCGGGTTGCCTTCAATCACATCTTCCAACAAGGTTTCGTACGCTTCCGGTGAATTATCACCATAAGCATCGGCGTAATTAAACACCATCTCCACGGGTTGCAAAATCATTTGCGGGCCGGGTTGTTTGGCCTGAAACCGAAGGCGTATATCCATCTGCGGTTGTATGCTGATGACCAAACGGTTTGGCCGCCAGGTTTCGCCTGACTCGGACGGAAAAGCAAACTGCGGCGCCGGTTTAAATTCTACCACAATCAGGCTGCTTTTCGCTTGCAAGGCTTTGCCAGTGCGTACAAAAAAAGGCACGTCTTTCCAGCGCCAGTTATCAACGTAAAATTTTACAGCGGCAAAGGTTTCCACTCCGCTTTGCGGGGCCACACCTTTTTCGGACCGGTAAGGGCCAATGGCCTTTCCGTGAATCCAACCTTCACCGTATTGGCCGCGTACCGCATTGCGGTGCACTTCGTCTTTTTGCCAGCGGCGGATGGCTTTTAATACGTCTAATTTTTTGTTGCGGATTTCATCGGCCGCAAACGAAACCGGCGCCTCCATGGCAATCATGCAAAGCAATTGCAGAATGTGGTTTTGCACCATATCACGCAAAGCGCCGGCACCCTCGTAATAAGAACCGCGGGCTTCAATACCGATGTCTTCGGCAACCGTTATCTGAACGTGGTCAATGTAATGGCTACTCCACAAGGGCTCAAACAAAGCATTGGCAAAACGAAGCGCCAGAATGTTCTGCACTGTCTCTTTTCCAAGATAATGGTCAATGCGGTAAATCTGTTCTTCCTTGAACATGGTGCCCAAAAGAACGTTCAGGTCAAGCGCACTTTTTAAGTCATGGCCAAAGGGTTTTTCAAACACAATGCGGCTGCGGGCCGGGTCAGCCGTTAAGCCGTGTTGGTGAAGCTTAGTGGCAATCATAGGCGCCATCTGCGGCGCCACCGACATATAGAACATGACGTTCGCTTTGGCATCCCATTCTTTTTCTTTGGCAGCTACCTTGTCCGTCATATCCTGATACGTGGCGTCTTGTTCCAGGTCGGCTTTTATGTAATCAATATTGGGCGAAAAAGCCGCCCAGGTTTCTTCAATTTTTTCTTTGCGCCTGCTGAACGCAGTGATGCCTCCTTTGAGGTAATCAATGTACTGGTCTTCGTTGTACTCGCTCCGTCCAATGCCGTAGATGTAAAATTTTTCGGGCAGATATTTGTCTATGTACAAATTGTATAAAGCCGGTACGAGTTTGCGATAAGCCAAATCACCACTTCCACCAAAGATGAAAATTACGGTTGGCTCTTTTTTTATTTCTGTTGTCATGCAGGAAAAGTTAATAGGTTAATGGGTTAATACGTTAATAGGTGGCGTAACGAGGGATTTGTGTTTTACTGATTGGGTTGGTGGTTTTTTCTTTTTTATCAACTTCCGCAGGTAGGTGATGTAGCCATTTAGCAATGCCATTACTTCATCATACTTCGTTTTATAAATCGCCAATTGCTCTTTATTGATGTAATGGCAATCGTATGCATCAATCAGGTGGTTGAGCGTTTCGTTTAACAAGCCCCTCGAGTTTACGCAGAATTTAATCTGATCGGGATAGCCAAACCGTCCGTGTCCTTCAGCAATGTTAGCATTAATAGACCGGGCGGATCGGATGATTTGATCCGAAAGCCGGTATTTTTCTTCTGGCGGAAAGGTTTCTGTCAATGCCTCAATTTCTTTTTTAAACTCACGTCCTTTCTTCCAAACATCCAAATCGGTAAATGGCTTGTACTCGGACATAGTAACCAATTAACGTATTAACCAATTAACTTTCATTCGTGTGCCATTCCGTGTGAAATACGCCTTCCTTATCCGTACGTTGATACGTATGAGCGCCAAAGAAATCACGTTGCGCTTGTATCAAATTTGTCGGCAGCCGTTCGCTGCAATAGGCATCAAAATAACCCAAGGCACTACTCATGGCCGCTACAGGAATTTTTGAATTGACAGCAGTGGTGATAATTCTTCGCAGGGCGTCTTCTTTGCTTTTTAAAATTTCAGCGATGGCCGGATGCAGCAATACATTGGCGATGGTAGCATTGTCTGCATACGCCTTATCAAACTGATAAAGCAAAGATGAACGAATGATACAGCCGCCCTTCCATATCTGCACCACGTCGGGCAGCGGAATGTCGAACTTGTAATCAACAGAAGCTTTTGCCAACAAGCTCAATCCTTGAGCGTAAGCGATCAGGAAGGTGAAGTACAAAGCATCTTCCAGATCCTGAATGAATTCTGCCGAAGGCTGCTCAATTTTTTGTGTTTGCGTGCCGTAAACTTTACTGGCTTCGGTGCGTTGGTCTTTATAAACCGAAAGGTCGCGCAAGGCCACTGCCATATCAATGGTAGGGATAGAAACCGGGAGGTCCATCGCATCCTGCGAGGTCCATTTGCCCGTGCCTTTGGAGCCGGCTTTGTCCAAAACATGATCAACTAAATAATCTTTCCGGTCATCGGTTTCAGTGTCCAAGGTGCGAAAAACTTCAGCCGTTATTTCTATTAAAAACGATTGCAGGCTGCCGGCATTCCATTTGGTAAAAATGGCGTGCAAGTCCTCATTATTGTAATCAGCCCCACGCTTCATTAGATCATAGGCTTCGCTGATTAACTGCATCATGGCATACTCAATGCCGTTGTGCGTCATCTTCACATAATGGCCCGCCGGGCCGTTGCCCATGTAAGCCACGCAAGGCTTTCCATCGGCTTTGGCGGCAATGGCTTCAAGAATAGGTTTTAAATATTGCCAGGCTTCTTTATCGCCGCCTGGCATCATGCTCGGTCCAAAACGTGCACCGGATTCACCACCCGAAACGCCCATGCCGAAGAAGTGAATCTTTTTCGGTTGCAGATAATCAATGCGCTTCTGTGTGTCCTTGTAATAGGAGTTGCCACCGTCAATCACAATATCATCTTCTTCCAGATGAGGCAAGAGATTTTCAATCACATCGTCAACCGGTTTGCCGGCAGGCACCAGCATCATAATCTTGCGCGGCTTTTTTAACGCCTTCACCATTTCTTCAATGTGTATGGTGCCTTTTACCGTAGTGCCTTTTGGCGCGGCGGCTTCTAACTTATCGGCCCGTTCCTGCTTTAAATCGAAGCCGATAGTGGCGTAGCCGCTGTCGGCCATGTTGAGTAAAAGGTTACTGCCCATCACGCCGATGCCGATCATTCCGAAATCAAATGTTGCGTCCATGCTTTTGAGGTTTTTGTTTACCAGTTCACTTGTTCACCTGTTCGCTTTTTCAGGTTCAATTGTTCAAACGTTCAACTGTTCAATTGTTGGTTGTATCACGGTTGTTCCTTCATTGTTTTGACCTGTTCAATTTACAAGAACTTTTTGCCGGTGCCGTGGTAACTTTTGAACGCTTCAACTTTTGAACAATTGAACTTGCTTATTGCTTATTTCCTATTGCCGGTTGGCCTTCTGCTTTCCGTGTGCTGTCCTGCGGCGGCCTGGGGCCTGCGGGCCTTTCCCTGTGCGGTGCTTTTGTTTCGGGTTCGGTAGCGCCGCGGTGGCAGGTGTAACAGGTAACGTTTAGGGCCGTGGAAAGGTTTTCGGCTTTGCCGGCATACGGAAAGTATTTGTCGTTCAATTTGTTGGTCATCGCCATCATTTCACGTGCCACCAATTTGTGCTTAATGGAGTCGGATGCCCAGTTCCATTGTTTGGTTTCTTCGTTGCGAACGTGGCAGAAGTTGCACTTCACATTCAGCGACGCGGTAAAGTGGTGCATCACGCTGTCCATTTGTTCGTGGGTAATGTCTTTGGGAAGAATTTTGAGGTTTTTGTAAGGGTCTTCATTAACCTCGGTGAAAGCAAAAGAAGCAGCGATAAAAGCAGCGAAGCCAAACGTGACGATAACGGTTCTC
The DNA here is from genome assembly GCA_965247695.1 of Flavisolibacter sp. Taxonomy (GTDB): domain Bacteria; phylum Bacteroidota; class Bacteroidia; order Chitinophagales; family Chitinophagaceae; genus Flavisolibacter. The sequence continues at coordinate 4,907,589 of OZ252037.1, read as the reverse complement.
TTCATGATGCGTAAAAATTTTGCTCAAGTTATTGAAAAATCATACCCCACGCCTTCTGCTCATCGGCGCATACCTTCAACCTTTACCGGTGCGTGACCAAACAGCCTTTTCTTAACCCTTTGCATACCGGCCCTTTTGGTATATTTGAACGCTTTATTTTTCAATTATGGAAACAGCAACCCTCAATAAAGTTCCGCTTACCGCCAAAGATTTTGCCACCGACCAGGAAGTGCGGTGGTGTCCCGGCTGCGGCGATTACTCCATTCTTGCGCAAGTGCAAAAAGTAATGCCCACCTTGGGCATTCCGAAGGAAAACATCGCCATCATTTCGGGCATTGGTTGTTCAAGCCGTTTTCCGTATTACATGAATGTTTATGGCATGCACTCCATTCACGGAAGGGCTACGGCCATTGCCAGCGGATTAAAAGCGGCCCGGCCCGATTTAAGCGTGTGGATCGTGACTGGTGATGGCGACAGTTTGAGCATCGGCGGCAATCATACCATTCATTTGCTGCGCCGCAATTTTGACTTGAACGTGCTGATGTTCAACAATCAAATTTATGGTTTGACCAAGGGGCAATATTCGCCAACGTCTGAAGAAAATAAAGTAACTAAATCAACACCGTTTGGCTCTATTGACCATCCGTTTAATCCGATGGCTCTGGCGCTGGGCGCCGATGCGACGTTTATTGCCAGAAGCATGGACCGTGACCCGAAACATTTGCAGGCGATGCTCATCAGGTCGTATGCACATAAAGGCACTTCTTTTCTTGAAATCTACCAGAACTGTAACATCTTTAACGACGGTGCTTTTGAAGTGTTTACAGAGAAAACAACTAAAGCTGACAACGCCGTGTTTCTGGAAAACGGCAAGCCGTTAATCTTCGGCGTCAATAGCGATAAAGGTGTTAAGCTTGATGGCTTCAAACCCGTGGTGGTTAACTTGAACAACGGTGCTTCATCTGATGATTTGTGGGTGCATGACGAAAGTGATTTATACAAAGCGCAAATTCTTACCCGCATGTTTGATGATCCGAAGGTGGAAGGTCACTTGCCCCGGCCGTTCGGTGTGTTTTATCAGCTTTCCCGGCCAACGTATGAAGATGTAATGAAGAAGCAGATTGATTGGGCGAAGGAAAAGAAGCCGGCGGATTTGGATAAGTTGTTAAGGGGAAATGAGGTTTGGGATATTGTGTAGGGATATGCACCTGCTAAAGAGTTTGAAGCCGCAGCAATGCGGCTTTTTTATTTTAATCCCATCAGATTTACCCGCCGGATAAAGTTTCTTCAATATATTAGTTTCTAAAACTGTTTATGAAGCCAAAGGTATTCGTGAGCACGTGGGCCGTGCTGCTGTTTTGTTTGCACGTTCAAGGCCAAAATACAAAGCCGGCCGCAACCTTTGCTGCCTTGCAAAAAAAAGCGAAGTTCTATCGGGACCGTTATAATTATTCCCTGGCCATTCAGTATGACTCTCTATCTTTTCTACAGGCACAACTATCGCACGATGCATTGCCGCTTCAGCAAGCTGCTAACGACTTGGCGAACGATTATCTGGATAACGGCCAGTTTAGCCTTGCCGAAGGAACGCTGGACCAGAACAAGGATTTGTTTGCCGCACAGGCAACGGCCGAAGCTTGTCGCTGGTATCAACTGAAAGGAAACTGCCGCTTCAAACAAATTGATTTCGGCAATGCCCTTGCCGCCTACCGTACAGCCGCCGCCGCCGCTGGCGCTATTGGCGATAGCACCCGGATTCACTACCTTAATATGCTCATAGGTAAAACCCTCATTTATCATGGCAAATCAGATAGCATCAGTCTGGCTTACGACGCCCTTGACTATTTTGATAAAACCAAAAACTTCCGTTATGCTGCGCAAGCCACGCTTGCCATCAGCTTTGCGTTTCAGCAAGCCTTCAATTTAGAGAAGGCACAGGAGTACAATACAAAGGCGCTCGGGTATGGCCGCCAAAGTAAGGACGAAGGCCTTCAAGCCGAAGCCAAGGTGCGCATGAGCGACATCTTCATCTCCCAAAAAAACTACGGCGATGCCCTGTCCTTTGCCGCCGCCGCCCAGCAATTTTACCGCACCCGCCATTTGTTAACAGGCCTGGCAAGCGCCGGCCTGCGGCTTGGGCGCATCTATACCGAAACAGACAAGTATGATTTGGCGGAAAAAGAATTTGCTGGAGTAGAAAAGTTGAACACCGTCTTAAACATGTCGGCTATAAAACTTGGCCTTGGCGGGTACCGGTATCTTTTGCAAGCAAAGATGAAAAACTTTAAAGCGGCCGATTCCTTGGCTGCTGCCAGTATGGAATTGGCATCGAAGGTGGTGGACAAGCGGTTAATCAATACAGTATTGACCAAAGCCAGGCAAGGCAAAGCATTTGGAGAAGAAGACCTTCACCAAGCCGATTCAATTTTAAACGGAAAAAGAAAAGCCTTTGTCGTAAACGGGCCTAAAGCAAAGCCGGTGCAAAGCCTTTCCGATTCGGACATGCAACAACTTTCTTCGCTTAATCAGTTTACCGGGGCGGATGCCAGCAACGACAGTACGCTGCTGGCCGCCACCAACCGGCAGCTCCTGGCCATTGACGCCCAGTTCCGCACCAGTGAATACAGCGACAGCCTGCAACAGACAAAAGAAGAATCAAAGCGTACGCACGAAGATCTCAACCAGCGCAACAAATTTCTTTTCATAACGGCAGCGCTGTTGGTGGTGGTGAGTCTTAGCCTGTGGCTTCAATACAAAAACCGCCGCCGCGCCGAACGCGACAAGGTTCGCATTGAACTGCTGCAAAACGAAATTCACCACCGGGTAAAAAACAACCTGGCCGTTATAAACCGCCTGGTGGATGTGGCCGGCAAAGGCAGTCTGCACGATGCCTCGCTTGATGGGTTAAAAACCCGAATCAAATCAATTGAACTCTTGCACCGCCACTTGTACAGCGAAGAAGCCGCCGCAGGTAATATTGCCCTGCAACCTTATTTCGACGATTTGTGCGCCGCCATTGCCGCCACATTTGCAAGCAGCAAGGACATTCGCATCAGCGTGGAGGCCGATGCGGTAGTGGACAGCACCGTGGCAGAAAAGCTTGGACTTATAATAAACGAATTGGTGACCAATAGTTTTAAGTATGCCTTTGCCAATAAGGACGAGGGAAGCATTGCGGTGAGAGCATGGCGAACAATTACTGCCTTAAACGTAACAGTAAAGGATGACGGCATTGGTTTGCCTGAAGGAAAAGCAAAAGCCAATTACGGCCTGAAACTTATCAAAGGCTTGAGCCATGAACTTAACGGAAAGTTTTCTTTTGAGGGGCATCACGGCACCACTTTTCAGCTCTCTATTCCTACATAAACCAAAACGCATAAAATGCCCCAGCGAAAAATTTTAATCGTAGAAGACGACTTCATATTGTATGACGAACTCTGCGAATTTTTTGAAGAAAAAGGTTTTGCCGTTGTGAAAACCGATGACGAAACCGCCGTGGATAATTATGACGATGCTGTAAAGTTGGTGAAGCGGCACAAGCCTGACATCGCCGTTCTTGACATTCGTATTAAAGGGGAAAAGGACGGCATTGACATTGGTGCCTTTATCAAGCAGCATTACCGCATACCCGTCATTTACCTCTCGGCTTACTCTAACCCCGATACCTTGAACCGCCTGCGCAAAAACGGCGATGAACACTTTGTGTTCAAAGCCTCGAAGCCGCTTAACAAAGAGCAGTTGTGGAGTCTTTTTTATTTGGCCTTGCCTGAAGCCGATGTGAAGGTGAAAGAAAAAACGATGGGCAAGTTTTTCAGTGTGAAAGAGATTGCGCTGAACGGCGCGGCAAAATCAAAAGATACAATGGCACCGCATAAAGACCCGGTGGAGGTGCAATCATTTTTTAAATGGGATGACATTGTTTTCATCGAATCGTACAATAAAATAATCAACAACAGCGCCCTGTTGCACACGCATCACCACAACAAAGCCTTTGTACTGCGCGGTGCCTTGGATGCACTTGAAGAAGACCTGCCGGATTACTTTGTTCGTTTCAACCAAAATCAATTGATCAACTTCCGGAAAGTAACAGGCCGCGTAAAAGGCGGCACGAGTTACTTTATTGGCGAGGAAGTTTTTAAAATTACCGACACCTACAAAACCAGGGCTTCGGAAACAATTGCCCGCCTCACCGGCGATGGCCAAAAAGATATACCGGAAACATAGGCAGATATCCCAAGCAACCAAATAGCTTTCTCATGTGATGGATTTTAGTGGTGGAAATTATTTACATCACCACAAAATCAATGCACATGAAACATTTACTTACCACGCTGCTGCTTATAACCGGCAGCTACGTTCAGGCGCAACCGTCTCTCATTCTAACAAAACAACGGCCGCCGGAACTTGACGTAACCCCCTACACCCAAATAGCCGTTGGCGACATTGTAGGGCCGATGGGTACCAAAACAGAACAAAGCCTGGACCTTACCGATGCTCTCACTGCCAAGTTGTTCAATGCCAAAACGCTCGAAGTGATAGACCGGAATGCAATGGAAGATATTCTGGGAAGCCAGCGCCGTAAAGACCTGGAGATAATTGACGACCAAACCAAACAAGCACTAAGCAAAAAGTTAAAGGGGGCCTTATTAATTACAGGCCGCTTGCAATCGCAGAAGTTGGAACAAAAACTTGTTTATACTGAGCAGGCCCTGCAAGGTTGTGCAAAAAAGTATTACTGGCAGGTAAAGGGAGATGTCACGGTTCAATTGCGCATACTGGATGTAAAAACAGGCAGAATGATATTCACTAATTCCGTTTCGAGGCCGGTGGATGTGAGTACGGCGCAAGATTGCAATGCGAACGCCATTGCCAAACTCGATTTGGACCAGATATCAAGAAACACCATTCGGGAACTGGGTGACGAAATCGCTAAACTCGTAGTACCGTACGAAGTAAAGAACCTGCTTCTCTTCAAAGACCCTGGCTTATTTAAGAGCCCTTTTAAAGACCTCAAAACGGCTATAAGCTATCTGCAATTGAACAACGCAGATGCAGGCATAACTATCTTAAAAAATTACACGGAAAGCGATAAGGTGAAAGATAAAAACAAGGACGACGCCTGGTACAATTACGGCTTGGGTTTATTGTACACAGGTCAGTATGCAGATTCCAGGAAGGCATTGCAAATGTCGGCGAGCCTTCAAACCTCCAACCTGGCTTACGTAACAGCGCTGATGAAGTTTATAGATGAAGAAGAGCAGGTAGCCCGCAAGCTGGAAGCGCAAAACCTTGAGCGGCAAAAGCTGCTGCAAGCGGCCGAGCGCAGCCCCGCGCCAAACGAGGCGGCTGCCAATAAACCGGCAACAAAAACGCCACCGAAAAGCAAAGCCAAAAAAGCCTGACGCCTGGCTATACATGCGTTCTTTATCTCCCTCGTGTATTTTAAAATCAACAAGCCTTGTCTGTGCTTGCAAAACCAACCAACATGCAAATTTTATCCGCCAACGGGCAAAAATTTATTCTTCATAACGTAACCGGTAAAGTCGAAGACGCCGGCAAGAACATGGAAACGAAAATCAGTGGTCGTGCAGAAGCCGGTTACTACGGCGCCCGAACCAGCATTCAATCCAAAACGGTTGTACACGACCAGTTTTTTATAACGGACAATACCGGCCTTGAACATTCCTTTCAATTGCAGGGATTTAACGTGGCCTGCCGCAGCAGCAACCGGTTGTCAGTATTGTGGGCCATGAAACAAGGCGCTAAGAAAGGCCCGTACATAGCCGTATTCAATCACAGCACGGCCACGGCTTATTTTGATAGTAAAACAATGGCAGCGCTCTTCCGGCGACCCTTGCTCTATCTCATCGGCACTCTTGTGTTGCTGTTGTTTTTAGGCGCCAAAGCTTCGTTCTTTTATTGGCTGGCACCGTTGGCTCTTGGCTGGTGGTACGCCGAAGGCATCATCAGTGCTAACCGCTTCAAAAAAGAATACGATTTCCGTCAATTGGAGGCAACAACTACAGAACAAATAACAACCGGCGCATCGCAAAAAACATTGCCCTAAAACCGCCGCACAACCGGGAACGCATTGCCGCTTCGTCGCAATCAAAACTAACTTCTCACCTACCAATAAATTTCCCGTGGTGTGTAAAACAGAAGGAGGCCGCCCAAAGAAAAGTAGGGCGGCCAATTTCTATTTTAAAATCACTTTTTCACTTGTGTCAACAAGCAGTTGCCTTATTCAATGATGAACAGACAAGCAGGGCCAAAAAATAGCAGTTCAGTGTAAAGCGGTATCAAAATTTGACGGCCGCAATTATAGCAGGCTTGCACCATGGATTTCTTGGGTAAAGTCAGAGATTGGTGCTGTATAGAACACTTGTTTGCAAAGCCTACTATTTTCTTTCGGAGTACTTACATTTAAACACTCAAACAATTCTCTGCTTCAATGCCGCCCAACCCCCGCAAGCCTGTTCTGTTCGTCGCCCTTGTTTTTGGGTTACTGCTTTTATATTCGTTTCTGGCCGATAAGATTCCCTTCGTTCGCAACAAACGCAACAACTTTATTGCAGACATCAGCGCAAAAGAAAAGGCATTCGCAAAAAATAAAACACCGCAAGCGGTTTTTTATTCAACCGATTCCAACAAAAACCTTGCGGCTGTTCGGGACTATTTGACCTACGACGGCATCATCAGCTACGAAGCCGAACGAAAGTTTGCGCTTACAAAATTTATCGGCGCTTTAAAAGATTTAAAAGCGGGTAAGCGCAAAAAAGTCCGTGTGGCCTACTTCGGCGATTCCATCATTGAAGGCGACCTGATCTCGCAAGATCTGCGCCGTTTGTTGCAAGATAGTTTTGGTGGCAACGGTGTGGGCTTTGTGCCGGTAACCTCGGTGGTGTCGGGCTTTCGCGAAACGATTAACCACAGTTTCGGAACCTGGACGGATAAGTCATTTGTGACTTCGCCGGGCGCCGCTGTTTTTTTATCGGGCCATACCTTTTTATCCGACAGTTCATCTACCGTGCAATACGGCGTGGTAAACTTGCCGCACCTGCAACGGTTTTCACAAGCCTACGTGCTTTACGGCAAAGGCCAAAAGCCACTGTCCGTTACCGTTAATGCAAAGCCGTTCACCTTGCCGGCAACGAAGCTTTGCAATAAAGTCCTGGTAGCAGAAAATTGTAGCGTTGTAAGAATAAAGGCAGTGAATGCAACGCCGCTCTTCGGCCTTTCCTTTGAAGATAGCACCGGCGTATTTGTTGACAACTTTGCCTTTCGCGGCAGCAGCGGGCTTGAGCTCCAAAACTTCGGCGCCGCTTTTTTAAAACAGATCCAGCAAGTGCACGATTACGATCTCTTGATTTTTCAATACGGACCCAATTTGTTCAAGCCCGATATAGATGATTTTACCTGGTACGAAAAACCCTTGCTGGCCGGCGTGCAAAAATTTAAAGCGGCTTTTCCGGCGGCAAGCTTGTTAATAATAAGTACGGCCGATAAGGCTTATCGCTACAACGGACAAATGGAAACGGCTGTGGGCGTGGAGCCTTTGTTGACGGCGCAAAACAACGTGGCGGCGGCCAGCGGCATCAATCTTTGGAACCTTTACCGGGCCATGGGCGGCTATAATTCCATGCTCACTTGGGTAGAAGGCGATACGGCTTTGGCCCGAAAAGATTACACGCATTTTACGGGCAGAGGCGCTTTAAAAATCGGCACCCTTTTGTTTAACGCCATCCTGAAAGAATATGCACCGGACAAGTAAATTTTTAGCAGTCGTGATGGTGCTTTCTTCATTTACAACCACCGCGCAAGTAAAAGGAGCGCCGCCGGTTTTCAACGGCTTAAACGTTTTGCGCAATGCCGATACCTTGGTTCAAAAGATAAAGGAAGTAGCCAATAGCGATCACTGCCTGCGCATTTTGCACCTCGGCGACAGCCACGTGAAGTCGGGATATTTTGCCGAAGCCTTTGCCGATTCATTGAACCGCTTTTTGGCAAGCACGCAAACAGCGTTGCAAGTAGAATTAAACGTGATGGCGAAGAACGGGGCTACGTCAAAACACTTTTTGGAAGAGCCGTACAATGCTGCCGAAGTTCAAAAGTTTAGGCCCACCGTTATCATTATTTCATTGGGAACAAACGAGGCGCAAAACCTTTTTGCGGAAACCGATTTGCAAACCTATTTCAGCGCTTTGCTGGCACAGATAAAAGGAGATGCGCCGCAAAGCGCTATTGTGTTCACTACACCCGGCGATGCCTTGCGAAAAACAACCAGGCTGGTAAAAAAGAGAAAGAAATTTTATACGGCCACGGTTTTATCAGTCAATAATGTGTTACCAACGGTAGTGAATTTTATTAAAGACTTTGCGGAAGCAAACGGCGCAGCTTATTGGGATTGGAATGCGGTAATGGGTGGCCGCAGTGCGATGGTACGTTGGTGGGCGCATGGTTATGCCAACGCGGATCACATTCATCTTACGTCAACCGGCTATAACCTGCAAGGCTGGCTGCTGGCCACCGCGTTTAGCAAACTTCTACAAACCAAAACAGGCAAATGATTTCGCTGCAAAAAATAGGGGAGCAGTTGCTTTACGACCCGAAGAATCCCCTGCTGTTCAACAGCGGATTCTTTTTGTATTTCTTCTTCCTGTTCATGCTGGTTTACTATGCGGTGCGGGCCAACAAAACGGCGAGAGTAGCCGTGTTCACCGCCTTTTCGCTTTACTTTTTTTACAAGGCTTGCGGAGGGTTTGTAGGCCTGGTAATTCTTTCAGCGATAACTGATTTTTTTCTATCCAATGCCATCTGGCGACAGCAGGTTAGGTGGAAGCAAAAGGCGCTTCTTCTCACCAGCGTTGTGCTTAATCTTGGGTTGCTTTTTTATTTCAAGTACACCAATTTTTTCATTCAACTGTTGAACGACCTTTCGCTATCACACAGCCATCCCTTGAACCTTATACTGCCCATTGGCATTTCGTTTTATACGTTTGAAAACTTAAGCTATACTATTGATGTCTATCGCGGCGAGTTTAAGCCGGTGAGCAGCTTTCTTGATTATCTTTTCTTTCTGTCCTTCTTTCCAAAACTGGTGATGGGGCCTATCGTCCGGGCTTCGGATTTTATCCCGCAAATCAACAAATCATATACGGTTAGTGACAACGATTTTGCCAAAGGCTTTTATTTAATTGTGGGCGGTTTGTTTAAGAAGATTGTCATCTCCGATTACATCAACGTCAATTTTGTTCAATACATTTTCGACGATCCTTCAAAGCACACAGGCCTTGAATGTTTGCTGGCAGTGTACGGTTATGCGATGGTTATCTATTGCGATTTTTCGGGCTACTCCGACATGGCCATCGGCATTGCCCGGTGGACGGGTTTTCACATCCCCGTCAACTTTCTTTCGCCTTACCAAAGCATAAGCATTACGGAATTTTGGCGGCGTTGGCATATCTCGCTTTCCAGTTGGTTGCGTGATTATTTATACATCCCGTTGGGCGGCAACCGTAAGGGCAAGCTGCGTACTTACGTCAATCTTTTCTTAACCATGTTGCTTGGCGGTTTTTGGCACGGCGCCAGTTGGAACTTTATCATCTGGGGCGGCTTGCACGGCGGTATGTTGGCAATGGAGAAATTCACTCGGCGGCAAGGGAAGCCTTCAGGCCTTTTTTGGAAGATAGCCGGTGTATTGTTCACCTTTCATTTTGTGTGCTTCTGTTGGATCTTCTTTCGTGCCGAAACCCTGCACGATTCCGGCGTCATCATCCGGCAAATCTTCACGGCCTTCAGTCCTGGGTCCTTTGTTTTATTATGGCAAGCGTATGTCGCGGTGTTTAGCCTGTTGCTGCTTGGCTTTGTTCTTCATGCCCTGCCCGATAACTGGAGCGATGCTTTAGCAGCACGTTCCGCAAACTGGAACATGGCCTTTTACGTGATCAGCTTTTTGCTTTTCATCTTTCTTTGCCTGCAGGTAAAAACGGCTCAACAGGTCATGCCGGCGTATCTGCAATTTTAATAGCAGTAAAAAAAGTTGAGTAAAGAATTAGGCGTTCTGTTTGCGCCTGTCGGCAGCTATTAATTTCCCCTCTAAAAGGTTGGCTACCTGCACCACGGCTTCATTGTCGCGTTTGTGGGCATCTTTTGTTTTAGTGGGAAAAAGCGAGATGCCGTTATAGATGCTGTATTGCAATGTCAGCAGGTATTTTTGCAATTGAAAGTCCCAACTGATGGCGTCGAAGTCGTCTTCTTTGTTGACGAAGGCGGCCTGGAGTTCGTCGCTTAAAATGGAGGCGATTTGGTAGAAGCGTTTAAGATCGCCGCCGCCGTCAATCACAGCTTCCGTGCAACCAAGTGTTGTTCTTAGGGTAAGACTCATATAGCTTGTTTTAATCGTTTGTTTTGGTAAGACTTTCGGCGAAGTGTATCCGCTGCACGGCGTCGTGGACAAGTATCTGTCTATGAAATCCTAATGTCCCAATATTCTAATAACTCACTCCCACTCAACCCCCACGAAACTTCGGCTCTTTCTTTTTCTTGCCATCATCACTCAAGAGCTTTTCTGCGCCTACATTGCGGCCGTCGGTGCCGCAGCCGTATTTGGGCGGGAACACTTTGTTCCAAACACTGCACGAAGTAAGCAGCGCTACAGTGAAGAAGAAAAGGGCATAACGAAAGGTTTTCATGGCGGTGCTTTTTCTTGGAACGATAAACATAGCTTTAAATTTTATGATTTGCAACGTTGGCTTCGGAAAACCAGGCCGCGTAGCCTACGTAATTATTGGCGATGCGCAGGATTTCGCCTTCCACTTTTTCCGGCGAAATGTCCTTTACTTTTTTTGCAGGTACGCCGGCGTAGATGGCGCCGCCTTCGCAAATCGTTCCTTCCAATACAACGGCGCCGGCGGCAATAATGGTATTGCTTTGCACCACGGCATTGTCCATCACAATGGAACCCATGCCAATCAACACATCATCATGAACCGTGCAGCCGTGAACGATGGCATTATGACCGATAGAAACGTTGTTGCCAATAATGGTTTTGCTTCGTTTAAAGGTGCAATGAATGACCGCGCCGTCCTGCACGTTCACTTTGTTGCCCATGCGAATGCTGTTCACATCGCCGCGAACAACGGCATTGAACCACACGCTGCATTCGTTGCCCATTTCCACATCGCCGACGATAGTGCAGTTGGGTGCGATGAAACAATCGGTGCCCCACTTGGGATGGATGCCTTCGACCGGAAGAATTAAAGCCATGCGTTCTTAGATTTACGATTTACGATTTCAGATTGCAAAGGCAAAAGTAACTAATGGATTGTAGGGACATGCCCTTTGATGTCCGGTGAAACCGGCTTTGCCGGTCCAAGCCTCGCAAGTAATGCAAGGCATACTATCCGGGGCAAAGCAATAAAAATATTCCCGGTTATTTACTTGGATGCGCCGCTGGCGCATTTCTCCGGACATGCCACGGGCATGTCCCTACACATTTTCCGATCTTTACTATGTTATGAACCAGCGGCAACTGTTTTTGAATCACATAGCACAAACGTCATCGGCGCCATTGGCGCTCGAGATTGTAAAAGCCGAGGGCTGTGAATTAATTGACGCATCGGGTAAAATTTATCTTGATTTAATCGGCGGTATCAGCGTAGCCAACGTGGGCCATCGCCATCCAAAAGTGATAGAGGCCATCAAGAAACAAGCAGATGATTATCTGCATGTGATGGTGTATGGCGAGTTTGTACAAAGCCCGCAGGTGCAATACGCGAAGCTGCTTACACAACATCTTTCTCCCACACTCAATTCTGTTTACTTCACTAACTCCGGAGCAGAAGCTGTGGAAGGTGCCATGAAGCTTGCCAAGCGTGCAACTGGAAGAACGGAGATCATCGCCTTCAAAAATTCTTATCACGGCAGCACACAAGGAGCGTTAAGCATCATTGGCGATGAATACTGGCGGGCCGCTTACCGGCCCTTGCTGCCCGATGTGCAACATCTACTTTACAATTCATTTGATGATTTAAAAAACATCACAACTAAAACGGCCTGCGTGATTGCTGAAACAATACAGGCCGAAGCGGGTATCATCGCACCTAAGAATAACTGGTTACAAGCCTTACAAGTTCGTTGCAAAGAAGTAGGCGCCTTGTTTATTCTCGATGAAATACAAGCCGGCTTTGGCCGCACGGGCAGGCTTTGGGGCTTCGAACATTTTGGTGTTGTGCCTGATGTTTTGCTACTCGGCAAAGCACTTGGCGGTGGCTTGCCTCTTGGCGCTTTCATCGCCGATAAAGCGTTGATGGACTGCCTGACCGACAATCCCGTGCTTGGACACATCACCACCTTTGGCGGACACCCGCTTTGTTGCGCCGCGGGCAAGGCCGCTTTTGCAGCTTTGTTGGATGAGCAAATGTTTGCAGCGGTAAAAGAGAAGGAAGACTTGTTTACATCATTGTTGGTTCATCCCTCAATAAAATCCGTTTCTTCTTTTGGATTGTGGATGGCAGTGGAATTTGATTCGTTTGCGACGAACAAAAAAATAATTGATGCGTGCATTGAACAAGGTGTACTTACCGATTGGTTTTTGTTCGCATCTGACTGCCTGCGCATTTCGCCGCCGCTCGTCATTTCCAGCGAGCAAATAAACAACGCAGCCAAAGTGATCCTTCGGGCTTTGGAGAGTGATTAACCCCATGTTGCCAATAGCCGGTTGCCGGTTTGCGGTACACAACGCTTTTGCCGCTTTGCCTCCAAACGGTAATGCATAACCCTTAAACTGGAAGAGAGGCCGCATGGCTCCGGGAATGAGCCGGCAAGTGGGTACTGGTAACTGGCTGCTGGCAACGGGCCACCGGTAACTTGATTAGGCTTTCGGTTTCTGGCCTCTTTTTTTATCTTGCGCCAAACACCAATGCTATGCTGCGTTCCGTATCGCGTTTGATCTTCTTTTTCGGTTTTCTTTTTGTCTTTCTGTCTTCCTTCTCCCAACAAAAATTGCCCAACACCTTGCTCTGGCGCATCAGCGGCAAAAGCCTGCAAAAACCGTCTTATCTCTACGGTACCATGCACCTGCAGGACAAGCGCCTGTTTCAGTTTGGCGACTCACTTTATCATGCCCTTGAAGCCACCGATGGCTATGCCATGGAAACTAATCCGCAGGAGATGATGGACTCTATTTTTACCAGCAGCATACGAAAAGAGGAAGACAACCTGCTTGAAAAACAAAAGGTATCGTTGAACCGGAAAAAGCTATCAAAAGAAGCCGACAGCCTTTTGCGGAGCGCTGGCATACAAGGGACTGTTGCCACCAAAAAAGAATTGAAGAAGCTCCGCGACCGCCGGATGGCAAAATTTTTACAGCAAGGCGAAATGCCCACCATCATGGATGCGTATTTATTTGGCCTTGCCCGCCGCCTGACTAAATGGACGGGCGGGATTGAGGATGTGAACGATCAACTCGCCCTTTCCGATGAACTTGGAGGCAAGCTGGAACCCGAAGCAGTGCTGGCGCCTGAATCTGCTATGAACAATTCCATGGAGCAAATGACAAAGATTTATTTGTCGCAGAATCTGGCCCGCATTGACAGTTTTAGCAACGGCTCGTTCAATGCAAAAGATAAGGATGAAGTGCTCATTCACCGCAACGTGAAGATGGCATTTCGAATGGACAGCCTTTCCCACACAAGGCCCACGTTCTTTACCGTTGGCGCGGCGCATCTGCCCGGCGATTCCGGCGTCATCTCCCTGCTCAAAAGCCGCGGTTTTTCCGTTGAACCGGTGTTCTCATCGGCCACACGTTTTGCGGGTGATTATGCGGCTTCATTGCCGCCGGCAAAATGGGACACGGTGAGCGGCGACGACAAAGCGTACAGCATAAACATGCCCGGCGCCGCATCGGATTACAAGGTCTTCGGCAACCTCTTTCAAATGAAGATGTGCTTTGACATGACCACGATGACGTTTTACATATCGGGCGCCATCACCAACGGCCAGGTGACCGCCGCGTCGCTAGACGGAATGTTGAAAGGCGCAGCTGAAAACATGGGCGGAAGAACGGGCCAATTAAAAACAAAAGTGGTGGAAAGCGGAACGCTAACAGGCAAGGAAGGTGTGGTGGAAAACGACGAAGGCACTTACCGGCTAAGGCTCCTGTTGAAGAATAAAACCGTGTATATGCTGATGGCCGGGGCTATAAAGAAGGAGGCCATCAACAGCCCCGATGTTGAGCGCTTCTTTGCCTCGTTCGTGCCGGGTGAAGCACCGGTTGCAAACAAGGTTTGGGAAACCTTTACGTTGCCCGAAAAGAGCTTTTCGGTAAACATGCCCGGTAAGGCCGAACGCGCCGAAGCCATTGACAACAATCTTGCAAAACAAAATTGGCATTCGCTTTCGTACAGCGCTATAGATGCGGAGAAAGGGATTTATTACCTGGTGCAGGTACGCGAGCCGGGCCAAGGCTATGTGATAGAAGGCGACTCGGCTTACCTCGCACAAATGAAAGCCGATTACAAGGAAAGGATGGGTGAGGTGTTGTTTATAAGGGACAGCAGTTATCAGAGCTACCCGGCTTTATACATAGATGCCTACGTAAAGAAGGAGAAGGCTGTTTACAAAGTGCTGCAGGTTACCCGCGGCAACCGGGCATACAGCCTTGTGGCCGGCTTTCCAAAAGATTCTTCCGCCGGAGACGTCGAACGTTTTTTTCATTCGTTTACGTTGTTGCCTTACAAAGAACCGGATGTAAAAACAGAGGTTATTGACGGCTTTCGCACAACGCTTCCTTCCTTTTTCAGGAAAACGCCGCCCGACAGCACAGAAAAACATTCGCAATACCAGGCGACGTATATATGCAACAACGTAAAAGAGGCCGTTGTTTACCAGGTGTTCAAACAAGCCTTTTCGCCAACGTATTGGATCAGGAATGATACGGCTTTGTTCGACGGCAAGCTTGATCAATACAAACGTGACAACGACTCTGTCATAAAGAAAAAATGGGTGCAAAACGGTGGGGTGAAAGGCATGGAGGCAACGATTCAATCGCCGGGCTGGAACGGCTTAAAACGGTTGCGGTTTTTAGTGAACGGCGATACGCTTTACACTTTGTACAGCGTCCTTCCAAGGCAAGACAGCGGCAGCAAAACACACAATGCTTTCTTTGCCAATTTTCGGATAGATCGCGAAGCGACGCCCTCGGTTTACACAAGCAAAGCCGTGATTTTGCTTCAAGCGTTGAAGAGCGGCGATTCAGCCGTTTATGCCGATGCGGCCGGAAATCTTTCAACAGTGGAATTTGCGCAAAGCGATCTCCCGTTATTGCAACAGGCTTTGTTGCAACCGGACAAGAACCGTGAAAAATACGAGTCCGTCAGCAATGAGTTAACAAGAGTTGTGGGCAAATTTAGAGACTCTTCAACAGTGGGTTTTGTTGACAAAAATTATACTTCGTTAACGGGTGGAAAGGCGGCTTTGCAATACAATCTGCTGACCGCGTTGGCCCGCACCAAAACAGCAACCGCGTATGCACTCTTAAAAAAATTATTGCTCAATCATCTACCCGCCAGCGGCAATGCGAGCAACATGCGCTATGCCTTGTTTGATTCGATGCAATTAACGGCGGGCCTGTATCCCGAACTCCTGCAAAGGAGCAACGATAGCTTAGTGGGTTATACAGCCATTACACTGGCCAACCGATTATTGGACAGCAACCTTCTTTCGAAGAATGCATTGATAAAATACGAAGAAGCGATTGTGGCGGGTGCCAGAAAAGCGGAACAGCAGTTGCGAAGTAGTGAAGATGAAAGTTGGACCTTTACCGGCTGGAGCGAAATGCTTAGGCAGTTGAATTCTGCTGCCGGCAACGCTGTGCTGCGCAAGGCCCTGGCTGCAAAAGAACCGTACATAAAACAGTCCGTTATTCTGGCGCTGCTGAAGAATAACCAAAGCGTTCCGGCGGAAGCGGTGGCAAAAGTGGCGGCTGACAAAAGCCAGCGCGGCAGCTTTTACAGCGAGTTAAAAACAATCAGAAAGGAAGGCCTGTTTCCCGCGCTTTATGCGTCGCAGAAAAGCCTGGCCGAAAGCGAACTTCAAAATTACTTTTCGGACGACTACGGTGAGTTTACCCTAACCTATTTAACCGAAAAGACAGAAACCTACAATGGCAAGAAGAGCCGTTTTTACCTGTATAAAATTCTCATGGCTTACAACGATGAAGAAAAGAAGCAAAACTTTTTAGCCGTTGCCGGCCCGTATGATTTAGCCGCGAAGGAAAAGATTGCAACCAGTGATGCCAGCGGCTTTTATTCCGAGGAAGAATTGACAACAGCAAACCTCAATAGACTTTTCAGATTGTATTTGCAGAAAAGTACCGCCGCCGAAAAATAAGGGCCATAAGCAGCCTGCGTTTCATTGATCTTGCAAGAATTGTCTTTGCTGCTCATTGCTCCACTCTTGCTAGCGAGTTTTAAAAATTGGTGACAGAACAGGCTTTGGGTCAAAGCTTGTTCTGTTTTTCATCACTCATTACAAAGAGAAAAGCAACGGAAAACTCCCGCACCCAAAACGGAAGTGCCAACAACCGCATACTTCACAATTATTTTTTTCAAAATCTCCAAAGTTTATTTGAAAATTCAAAACCCGCGCATTTACTTTGTATTTCAAAGTGCTTTTTATGAGCGAACAAGACAGCCACCTCGAAGCCTTGCAGGACATCCGGCAGATGATGCAGCGAAGCAGCCGGTTTCTTTCACTAAGCGGCTTGAGCGGTGTGGCGGCCGGTCTGTGGGGACTGGCCGGTTCGTATGCGGCCTGGATGGTTATTAAGGCGCATGTGCAGCGTTACGATAACGGGTTTTCTTATTCGCGGCAAGCCATTGACGAACTGCGGATACACCTGTTCTTGCTTGCGCTTGGCGTGTTGGGGCTTGCTTTGCTTTCCGCTTTTTATTTTACCTGGCGCAAAACAAAAAAGGATGGTGTTCCGCTTTGGAACCGGGCCTCATTGCAGCTTGCCTGGAACATGATTTTACCGCTTGGCGCCGGTGGGCTTTTTGTGCTGGCCTTGTTGCAAAACGGCGTATGGCCCTTTGTGGTTCCGGCCTGTTTGGTGTTTTACGGGTTGGCCTTAATCAACGCCAGCAAATACACGCTAAGCGACATTCGCTACCTCGGTATTTCTGAAATCATTCTTGGATTGATTGCCACACAGTTTCTGAATCGCGGGTTGTTGTTTTGGGCCATCGGTTTTGGTGTGCTGCACATTGTTTATGGTTTTATCATGTGGTGGAAGAACGAACGCAAATCGTCTATTGACTAACGAACTAATGCCCGTCAACAATCCCATATCAGGTCTCAATAAAACCTTCGACAACCGCATACGGCTGGGCGTGATGAGCAGCCTTATGGTGAACGACGAGATTTCCTTCAACGATTTAAAAGGTTTGCTGGAAGTAACCGACGGCAACCTCGCCACGCATCTGCAAACCTTGGAAGAAGCCGGGTTTTTAAAAGTGCACAAAGGCTTTGTGGGCCGAAAAACCAACACCACGTATTCCATTACCAAAGCAGGAGAGAAGGCTTTCAAGGATCACCTCGGTGGCCTGGAAAAAATGATCAAGGGAATGAAATGATTTTTTTTGACTATTTACTTTGAAATACAAAGTGCTTTCTAAATACTTGTTTATGCTGAAAATTTGTTTTAAAATCTGGGCCGTTGCTAACCTCCTTGTTTTGACAGCCTTCGCTTTTTTGTCCTTTCCAAAAGGCCTGCTTCTTGGCGCGAACGCGGTGCTTTATTCGGCGCCTTTTTCCTTGCCGGCAATACCCGTTTTTTACTTTCTGCTGAAGTTTCTTCGCTTCGCCCGTGAAGGCGTTGCATTTAGTTGGGTTGTGTTACTGCTGGCAACTTCGGGCCTTTCGTTTCTGGCTTACTACCTGTATGTGCTACTTACTCATGCAACGGCCGACGAATTGAGTTTCGCCTTGCCGTTAAGCTTTGTTAGTGGCTTTTCAGCGGTTCTGTTCTTTTCACCCGTGCTTCATTATCTGTTCCAAACCTTTCAATACGGTAATCATGAAAACGATTAAACGTCTCCTGCTCTTTTTTATCGTGTCGCTTTTTATCAGCGGCTTAACCGCCATTCCAGTGGATGCACAATTGAGTTTTTTGCTCGGCCACATTTCAAAAGACACAGCGCTTTATAGCTGGATAGACAAAGTATTGACCGCTTACCGCGAAGTGAACACGGCGCATCCCTTTCTTCTGTACGGTTATGATTGGTTGGCCTTTGCGCATTTCGTTCTTGCCATCTTATTCATCGGCCCTTACCGCGATCCGGTAAAAAATATCTGGGTCAT
Source organism: Flavisolibacter sp. (assembly GCA_965247695.1). Taxonomy (GTDB): domain Bacteria; phylum Bacteroidota; class Bacteroidia; order Chitinophagales; family Chitinophagaceae; genus Flavisolibacter. The sequence continues at coordinate 4,889,229 of OZ252037.1, read as the reverse complement.
TCAGTTTGGGTTGATCGCTTGTGTACTTGTGATTCCTTATGCTCTCATCGCCGGGCATTTTCGTGGAATCCCTATTGGCTGGCGGCTGATTGATTGCTCCTTCGGCGTATTTGGCTTTGCTCTTCTTTGGATTATTTATAAAAGGCTGCAAACTCTTTCTTACTCAACTAAAACCCACAACAAATGAACCCGCTCAAAACCATGACCACTGACCGATTCTTATGGGGCGGATGGGCCGCCATCTTGCTCTCTTCGCTTCTGTTTTGCCTGCCGTTGCTAACCACCATTTCGCCCGATCAGTACACCGCCTTCTTTGCCTTTCACTTTGCTCTTTCCATCGGGTACTATTTCGTTCTGCTTTTTAACCGGCGTACAAGAAATGGAGATCACCGCATTCACTACCGCATCAATCAACTGGTGCTTCTTCTCATCAGCGCTTATGCGCTTAACCGCGAGATGGACGTGTTTGCCGCTTCGCCTTTGTGGCTGTCGGTAGTGTTGGTGGTGCTTTGCGCCAACTATCTCGCCAGTGTTTTCTTTGAACGTATGCCTGTGTGGCTTGGTTACGCCTCTTTCTTCTTGTACGGTGTTTCCTTTTTTCTCTTTGCTTATCTCGCTTTGTACTTACTGCCGCTGTATGCCATCAGCGTTCCGGGCATGTTGTTCTTCGGCATCTCATTGCACACCTTCGTTCCCGCACTTTTTTGCATCGTTACCATCTTTCTAACAACCCGTTTGGCCGCTTCTAACCGCCGCTACTGGTTCGGATTCGCGGCCGGCATCTGTTCCGTTTTCTTTGTTTGCGTTGGCTTTGTTATTAGTTGGGATAACAAGGTGCAAAACATCAACAACCGCTATATGGCGGCCATGGCTGAAGGCGAAGACCAATTGCCGTTGTGGATACAGGTGGCACAAGGCGTTGACCGCGATGGCGTGACTGAAAAAATTTTAAAGACCAACCTTATTTACAAAGTGCCCAACCGGAATGACAACTTCTTTTGGAGCATGCCCAGCCGCAACTTCGGTGACGAGCAACAAGTACACGATCCACTGGTTACACTGGCTACGGTTTTTTCGGGTAAGGTTTTGTTGAGCGAACCTGACCGCATTAAAATTTTAGAGAGTCAATACAACGCGAGGCATCAGGCGTTGGAACGTTTGTGGAGCGGCGAAAATTTGAAGACCGAGCAAGTAACCACGAATGTAAAAGTTTGGCCGGCCTCGCACCTTGCTTACACCGAAAAGATGGTGACGTTGTACAACCATCAATCAAACCGTGGCTGGAACAATCAGGGCGAAGGCATTTATACATTTCATCTGCCCGAAGGCGCTGTGGTTACGTCGCTTTCGTTGTGGATTAACGGAAAAGAAGCGAAGGGTATTCTGACTTCAAAAGAAAAAGCAACCACCGCTTACCGCACAGTGGTTGGGTACGAAAGAAGAGACCCGTCGGTGGTGCATTGGCAGGAAGGGGCTACAGTAAGTGTACGGGTGTTTCCGGTGGTGGCAAGCAGCAGCCGCACGTTTAAAATTGGCATCACATCGCCGTTGCGCAAAGAAGGCCCGCGGCTGTTGTACGATAACGTTTGGTTTGATGGTCCCGATGCCCGTTCGGCGGAGGAAACGGTACGGTTAGAAGTGGCTGATGATACGAAAAGTCTGATTCAACAAGCGGCGCTGAAATCAACGAACGATAGAGTGGTGACACGGGCGGGTGCTTATCAACCGTTGTGGACTGTAGCGTTTAAAGACAACGGCCTGGCGCCACGGTCGTTTTCGTTCAATGGGGCTAGTTATAGCCTTCAACCCTATAAGCCTGTGCGTGTGCCGGTAGCCATAACAGATGTTTATTTAGACATCAATAACTCCTGGTCGGCGGATGAACTGAATTCCGTTTGGCCATTGGTGCAAAGCAAGCGGGTTTGGGTTTATAACGGCCAGCTAACGTCCATTACCAATGACAATAAAAGTGAGCTGTTTAATGAGTTGCGAAAGCAAAGTTTTTCACTCTTTCCTTTTCAGGCTGTGAAGAAACCGCAACAATCTATCGTGGTGAGCAAGTCGGGCACGTATTCGCCCAACATGACTGATCTGGAAGGCAGTGCGTTTTTAACGGCTCTGAAAGAAAAGGTCAACAGCGGAAACCGTGTACGGCTCTTTCATTTGGGCGCCGATATTTCTCCCTACATCCGTTCGTTAAAAGAACGGCGGTGTTTCGATTTTGAAACAGGCGATGCAGGTTTGCTTCAATTTTTATTGACGAAGAATTTGTTTGTGCAAGATGCGGAAAGCGATAGTGAAATTGTTGTGCACAGTGCCGGCGCCGTCATTACAAAAACAGAAGGCGAAGCCGCTTCATCCGCACCCGATCATCTTATGCGTTTGTTTGCTTACAACCACATTTTGCAACAATTGGGAAGAAGCGATTCAACGCTTGCCTCGGACAGCATTGCTTTAATAAAAGAGGCGCAGGAGGCGTATGTAGTGTCGCCTGTATCAAGCTTAGTGGTGTTGGAAACGCAAGCTGATTACGATCGCTTTGACATTGCCGACAGCAAAAACAGTTTGAAGAACGCATCGTTAAAGAACAACGGCGCCGTGCCCGAACCGGGCGAATGGGCCATCCTTATCCTGGCCGGTGCGGCCTTTGTTTTATTCGTTTACAAAACGAAATTTGTATGACGCTCTTTGCGCTAACGCAGCCTTCGGCAACGTCTTCTATCCAACGCTTTGGCCGCTTTGTTTTGCCCATCGGTCTGGCTGTTTTAATTGCTGTGTTTTTGCACGATTATTTACAAGGAACGACAACGATCGTGCTGGCCGGTTGGGCGGCCATTGCGGCTACGATAAAAACGAAACGTCCGTTACACAGTAATCGCTTTGCTATAATAACTTGTGTTGTTATTGGACTCACCTGGCTTGTGCCTGTAAACACCTTGTTGTATCTCGCTATTGCTTTTGCGCTTTTTTATTGGATAGAGCGGCACGTTGGTTCGATTCATTGGCTCGGCGTAGTGGCCTTGGGTTTGTCAATGCCGGCTTTTTATTATGCCAGTAATGTGTTCAGTTTTCCCTTGCGGCTGCAATTGGCAAAAGCGGCCGGCGCTATCTTTTCGTTTACCGTGCCGGGTGTTCAAATCAGCGGCAACACCATTGTTCACAACGGTCATGAATTTGCCGTGGACCCGGCTTGTGCTGGCCTTCATCTGTTTTCCATTTCGCTGTTGCTTGGGATTTTTATGCTGGGATTGTTGCAACGCAAAAGTGGTAAAGCCATCGGCTGGAAGGCCGCCCTGATTTACTTAGCAAGCCTCGTAGCGTTGAATCTTTTGGCCAATGTGCTGCGCATCGTTTTGCTCGTGCAGTTTGCTGTGCCGCCCGAAGCAGCGGCGCACGATGTGATCGGTTTGTTGTGCCTTTTGTTGTATGTGTGTTTACCGGCTTGCTGGCTGGCAAAGATATTGGTTTCAAATGGGCAAGCAAGAGAAGAAGCGACCAAGGTTGTGCCACAAAAAATACCGTTTTTACTGCAAGCTATTTTAATGGCGGCCTTGGTGTTGACAGCGCAACGAGTAAAGAGCGTTGATACCTATGAAAGGTTCAAAGAGAAATACACGCAAGCTATTGGAGATTATTCATCTTCGGTTTACGCACCAGGAATTTTAAAGCTGGAGAATGACAGGGTCTTGGTTTATGTAAAGTTCATCCGCGGTTTTTATGATACTGAACACAACCCGATGATGTGCTGGACAGGTAGCGGTTACATACTCAAGGGAATACGAAAGCAAAGCATTGACGGCAACGAAATGTATACTGCTTTGCTTTGCAAGAAGGAAGAAAAACTTTATACGGCCTGGTGGTACGGAAACAGCAGCAAGGCTACCACTTCGCAATGGGCTTGGCGGTGGGATATGATGAAAGGAAACGATGGCTATGCGGTGATTAATGTGACGGCATCAACAGAGGAAGCCCTGGCTACAGAAATTAGAAAGATGAAAGCTGAACAAACTTTGTCGCCATTGTTCAAAAAATGACGGAGTGGTAAATTTTTCAACAAAAGAACACGCATGAATAGTCATGGCTTAGAAGATTCTAAAAATTAACGTAAATGAACTTCGACACACATCATCCAACAATAATCACTGACAGGCTGGTGGCTTTAAATTAAACAATCAATCATGAAATCTATCTGGTTTAAAAAATGGGGCTGGGCTTATTTGCCCGTTCATCCTGCCGGCGTCATCATAAGCCTTCTTGCCATCTTATTTCTGGTGCCGATTTATGCAGCCGTCATTCGCAACGGTCATTCCGTTAGCGACGACCTTTACGAGATGTTCGTGTACACCACCTGCACCGCTTTTTGGTGGAAGTGGATCGCCGATAAAACAAGCAACAACCATGACGAATAAAAAATTTTCATGGAAGGAACGCGGGGCCTCATTTGGCTTTGCCTGGAACGGCATAAAAGCCCTCTTTCGCACCGAACACAATGCCTGGATACATGGCGGCTTAACCGTGGTTGTCGTTTTTCTTTCGCTGTTGCTGGATGTAAACCGTACCGAAGCCGCCATCCTTATTCTCACCATGGCCTTTGTATGGACGGCCGAAATCTTTAATACGGCGCTTGAAAAAGCAATGGACTTTATTTCAAAAGAAAAACATCCGCAGATTGGCCTAGTGAAAGACATAGCTGCTGCTGCTGTTTTGGTTTCGGCTGTGGCGGCGCTCATCATTGGATCGTTCATTTTCATTCCCAAAATCTTGCACTATGTCTAAATACCTTCAGGGTCTTCCATTACTTAAGCCCTACTTCAGCAAAACAGAATTGGAACGGCTGTTGATTCTCTCCTGTTGCTTCAGCACCGGCTTAACGGCCATTCGTATCGTTTACACGCATCACCTGCACTTTGCCTGGCTTACCTGGAATTTATTTCTAGCGTTGGTGCCTTATCTCGTTACCCGTTTTGCTGTAAACAAGGTTTCGTGGATTGAAAGCCGCTGGAAGTTTGCGCTGCTGGCCACCGTATGGCTCTTGTTTCTGCCCAACTCATTTTACATCATTACTGATTTGTTTCATCTGGAAATAGCCGAACGCGTTCCGCTTTGGTTTGATCTGGCTTTGCTGTTTTCTTTTGCCTGGAACGGCATCCTGCTCGGCGTGCTTTCCATACGAATGATGGAGAAGATGGTGCAGCTAAATTTTCCTTTTATCAAAGAGTGGCAGTTTGTTTATCCGTTGATGTTACTGAATGCCTTTGGGGTTTACATTGGCCGCTACTTGCGCTACAATACCTGGGACGTGATTGCGGATCCCTTTCAACTCACCAAGGACATTGTGTACTTGCTCCTGCATCCTGTTCACTACCGGTTTGATTGGAGTATGATTCTTTGTTATGCAGCTTTTATGACGCTGATTTATTTGGCGTTGAAAAGGGTGGGAAGGGCGCTGTGGTAATTGAAAGAAACGATTTACAGATGGTGCAAATAAAAAAAGAGACGCTCACGAAGCGTCTCTTTCACTATCAAATTTTTTCTTTAAAAATCCAATCCCAGCGCCAGATAAGTTACCGGAGCCCCTTTAAAGATGCCGTTCATCTGCCAAGCCACGTCAAACTTTACAAAGTAACCAAGCAAGGTGCTACGGGCGCCGAAGCCATAGCCGCCGGCAAAAGGACCTATGCCGCCGGCCTTGATTTTTGTGGCCACACCCGGAAAGGCATTGGTATTGGTATAAACAATGCTTGGCCGTTGTATGCCTTTGTAGGAGCCGTTCCAGGCCGTGCCCAAGTCCACAAATTGTACCAACTGAAAATTGCGAAGCAGGGCGTTGTTGATGGGACGGTTCAATAATGTAGTGAACACCGGAAAGCGTACCTCCGAATTCATCACCAGGTTGTTGTTGCCGTTGGCAACGTTTTGAATAAAACCGCGCAGGTTCACGGCCAAAGCTTGGTAAGCATACGTGGCATCAGGATCGGGCTTGTTGGCTTCGTTGAAGTAACGGTAAGTGCCGTCGCTGCGGGTATTGCCGCCAAACTTCAGCCAGCCATCGGCGCCGCCGAGATAATAAAGTACTTTTTGATTGCCCCAGGAAAAATCGCCGGCGGCACGCACGGCCCAAATCACATTGCGGTAAATAGGCAAATAGTGGCGGGCATCGAAGCCGGCATTAAACAAGTATTTGCCTTCTGTTGTGGTGCGTTGGCTGATCTTGGTAAACCAATCCATATACACTTTCCAGCGCAGGCCGTACCAGATGTTTTGTGCGGGATTGATGGTGTTATCGTGCACATACTCTACCGTCATTTGCCCGAACGTTTGCTTTTGGTCGGGAGTCTTTAACGCCAGTGTGCTGAAGTTACTCAACACAATACGGTCGAAGCGCGGGCCGGCAGTGATGCGCACACTGCGGGTGCGGTCGAGCGGAATGCGCAACCGGCCGAGGTAATAGTTTGAATGCAACTTGCCTGGAAAATAACCCAGGTTGGTACCCACGGCCGCGTCAATAGTGCTGCGATAATAGCTGCCTCCCCAATCAATCCGGCTCTTGAGATTATTGTATTCAAACAACACATCATTGTCCTTGAGGTTGGGCGCAAAGCGAATGCCGCCGGAGATTTTTACGTCTTCAAACAAATCCACCGTACCCATTCGAATGAGGCCATTCAAGTCATTGCCGTTGGCCGGATCCACCGGGCCGGTGCCGCCGGCATAGAGTTGATAACGGGTGACGCCAAAGACGGTGTTGTTTACGCCAGCCACCACGTAATCATTAAAGTATTTGCGCGGCCGGTATTCAAACAGTTTTGCTTTCGCCAAAACGCCGTTATCGTCCAAAGCCGTTGCGGGTACCGTTTGGCCAACCGTTGCGCCATCGCGTTTTTCGTTGCTGAATTCACTGTTGAAAAAGTCCGTCGGTTTTTTAGTCGTGTCGCCTTCCGCCGGTTCGTCACGCATCAACTTGTTAAGGTTCATGCGGCGTTGTTCTTCCAGCTTCTTTCGGTACTCGGTTGGCCTTGCCGTTACGTTGCGGCGGCGCAGGGTGGCCTCATCAATTTTTAGCCGGTACGAAAACTTCATGTCGCCTTGCCTGATGACCTCACTTACCTGATTTTGGTCGCCGGCCGTGCGGGTTTCCAACAGGCTTGCCTGATAATTGGTGAGTGGAAATACATAGGCCGAGTCCTTCGTTACCGAAACAAAACCTACTGAATCAATGTCGGCTTTGTTCCATTCCTTCAACACGCTGTCCACTTCTTTCAACGGCGGGTTGCGCAGCACTTCATCGCCGATGTAAACCAGGGTATCCAAACCGGCAAGTTCGCTGCGGAAGAAACCGGCGTAACGGTTGCCGATGCCGTTCTCGTCGCTCACAAACGTAAAATGCGTGTTTTGGTATTGCGATGGATAACGGGCATTGCCGAAAGTCAAATTAGTAAGCTGGGTGATTTGCCTGAACTCCGACTGATTCCAGTTATCAATTAAAAAGATGTTGTAGTTGCGGGCCGTGATGGCCGTGTCGGTACTGGCTGCCATTGCCGATGGACGATTGCTGGAGAAGATGATGCCCGTTTTGCCGGGGAAGGCTACGAACTGCGGGTCCAGATCATCATAAACATCGTTGGTGATTTGCTCCGTTCGAAGCTTGTCAATCTTCATCGTAAAGATGTCGGTTTGCCCACCCTTCACGGCGCTGAAGATTAGAGTGTTTGCATCCAACATGTACTTCATGTCCTGCACCTGATCAAACTGCGACAGCTCTATCTTGTCGCGTTTAATCCGGTTCACCACATCATAAACGAAGAAGTTGATCTTGCCTTTTTCGCTGTACAAAACGGCAAGCCTTGTGCCTTTACCGTCCCAGGCCAGCAAGGGGTAGTTCGGGTTGATTTCGTCTTCTCTCGTTCTGGCGCCAAACTTCACCAGCACTTTCCGCTCGATAAAATTTTCGTGGTACACCACGCTGTAAATGCCTTGCTTAAACTCCACCACGGCATACGAAAAACTTTTGGGCTGCGGGTTGGCGTTGAAGCGAATGAAGTCTTTCTTGCCAATTTCTTCCGATACCGTTACCTGGCCCTTGGGTGCAATCTTTCGTGCCCGCATGTCCTTTTGGTACATGTCGGGCATCTCCTGCATAAAGTCTTTCAGCACATCCTTGAATTTCTTCTTCGCAATTTTTTGCGTGGCGTTATTCAGGTTGCGGTAGATGCGGGCCAGGTAAAGAAGATAAGTTGTTTTTTGCCGGCCGTATTTGTTGCCGATGTAATACCAAAAAGCGTGGCCCGCCAGCATGGGTTGCTTAAATGCAAAATGATAGAAGTTGTTGTAATCGCCACTCAACAAAGCATTCTTTAAATCGTTGTCCAGCTTTGTGCTCCATTCCTCGCCGGCGTATTCAATGTAGCCATCGGTAAGCCATTTGGGTAAATCGAGAAGCGTTTGGTTGGCGGCAAATTCACCGAGGTCATCGCCAAATAAAATGTTTTGCACCAGAATGCCCGCAATACCCTGGCGTATTTGCCGGCGGAGGTTCTCGTGGTTGCCGTCAAAGTAAATCAGCATTTTATTGTTCACCAGTTTGGTCACACCACCGGTTTGTTGCCAGTCCACGCCCAGCCCGATGTTGCTTTGGTACATCTCGTCAAAGTTGTTGTAGATGGCAATATTGGCGCGGCGTTGCAAGCCGTACTCTACAAACTCTTCCAGTTGCGGCAATTCTTTTTCGGCTACCTGGGCCACATACTTGCCCAGTTCTAACCCGTCCTGGCTGAAGTAAGAATTAAAGTTTTCAGTTTGATAATACTGCCATTTAAATTTTTGGTATTGAACGCGGTTCTTTCCAAACTCCACGGCGTTCACTTGTGCGTTTGCGATAGCGGATAGTGTAAGGAGGCCAACGGCTGCTGCAAGGCGGCTCAAATTCGTCATAAAAGTGTTGTGCAATTTTTGTGATCGAGAGGTGCTGTGTTTTTCAATTGTAACTTGCCCTTAAAAGTACGAAAAACTGCATGTTAACGGTTCAACGCTTCACCTTCAATCCCGTTCAGGAAAATACGTATGTGGTCTATAACGAAAAAGGAGACTGCGGTATTATAGACCCGGGCTGCTATTTTGCTTCGGAAGAAGCGGCATTAATAGACTTTGTTCAAACGAACAATCTTACCCCGGTACTTTTGGTGAACACGCATTGCCACCTGGATCACATTGTTGGAAATCGCTTTGTTGCGGAAAAATATGGCTTGATCCTGCACCTGCATCCGTTGGAGAAAGCAGTAATGGAAGCCGGCCCGGCCACCGCGCAACTCTGGGGACTTTCCTTTGTAAACTATGATGGCGAAATGGTGTTCATTGACGAAGGCCAAACACTGCGCATCGGGGACGATGAATTCGAACTTCTTTTTACACCGGGCCACTCTCCGGGAAGTCTTTCGTTGTACAGCGAAGCCAACAAATTTGTGATTAGCGGCGATGTGCTGTTTGAAAGGAGCGTGGGTAGAACTGATTTACCAGGCGGTGATTTTAACGTGCTGGAGCAAAGCATCAAAACAAAGCTCTACACCTTGCCCGCCGATACGATTGTTTATCCGGGACATGGAAACAGCACGACAATAGGGGATGAGATGAAGGGAAATCCGTTTGTAAAGATGATATAAGCTCACCCCTAACCCTTCTCCTGCGGAGCCGGAGAGGGGGAACAATGCCTGAAAAAACAACAGTCGTTTTTTTGTTGTAAAAATTTTGTTTCTGTTTTAAAGAGTTGATTGAAGCAGTTAATGATGATTGTACAGTGCTCAATGAATTACTGAACGTACAAGTTTTTATAGCTATCGGGACGGGAGCAATGCAACAGACGCTTAATAGATAGACAAATCTCCGGCTCTAAAAAAGATTGTAGAAGAAAGCGATTCACCGCCTGTAAACATCGCTGTATGGTCTCCCTCTCTATTGAAGATGGAGAGGGCCGGGGTGAGGTCACTTCACCTTCTTCAACAACATCACATAGCCGCACAAATCCTTTTTCTTTTGCTTGTTTTGCTGCACGGGTTTGAACATGTGAAACTCGGAGAACTTGGGTATGTAAGAAAAGGAAATGATGTTGCCGTCCACATCGCCCCACAGTTTTTTTTGATAGACCACCATCTTCTCGTCCCAGTCGTACATGCGCACTTCGTAAAGACGGGAACTTATGTCGCCGATGAACACGAACTGGTACCAGGTGCCTTGGGTCAGCGGCACCACCACCGGCATTTCGTATTCGCTTTCCATGGCAATGGAGGTTTCCTTCACCACCTGAAAACCGTCGCGGCCATAAAGTTGTTTCAGGCTGTCGGCCTGGTGTTTTATGTCCGCATTGTTACATTCCTGCAACCGGATAACATCTTGCGCTAAAAGGGAAGAAGGGCTGGCAAGGAGTAAGAATAGCACGGATATGAAAAGAAGATTTTTCATGGCTTTTATAGGTTCAGGAACCGGTTTAAATGTAACCGTTTCTTTTTGGGATTCAAAACAGAGCGGCATCTTTTGCGCTGTCAGCCAAAATAAAACAATTGTGAAAAACGAATTTACGAAGCCCGTTTTAGCTGGCCGAAGACGGGCTGTTAGGGTTTTCTAAATCTTGTTCACCTGTTTACTTGTTCACTGGTTCACCTGTTGTCGTAACAAACTAACGGGTCTTTCGCGTTGATTCGTAACCTGTGAACAAGTAAACAGGTGAACAGGTGAAACTTTCCTCATCCTTCCCGATTAAAATAGATTCCGTCCGCCTGCTGTGTGCAGGTGAGCACCAAGTCATTAATGCAAACGTGCGGCGGTAATGAAGCACAATAAAAAATAACACCCGCCACATCTTGCGCCGTCAACGGTTCCAAACCCGTGTAGGTTTTTTTAGCGGTTTGTTCATCGCCCTTAAAACGCACCAGCGCAAATTCTGTTTCGGCCGCGCCGGGATGAATGGCCGTAACTTTTATACGATGCGGCAACAATTCAATACGCATGGCTTTGGAAACGGTTTCCACGGCGGCCTTGGTGGCGCAGTAAACATTGCCTTTGTCGTACACATCTTTGGCTGCCACCGAACCGAGATTGATAATGTGGCCGCTGCCTTGGGCAATCATCAACGGCAGCACGGCCTTGGACACGTACAACAAGCCTTTCAGGTTGGTATCAATCATCGTTTCCCAATCATCAAGGTTAGCCTGGTCAAAGGAATCGCGGCCCAGGGCAAGGCCGGCGTTGTTGATTAAAATGCCAATCTCTCTCCAATCGCCGGGCAGAGAATCAATGGCGCTGAAAACCCCGCGGCGGTTTTGCACGTCAAAGGGCAAAAGGTGAACACGGATGCCATAGTCGTCTTCGAGTCTTGATTTAAGAGAAAACAGGCGGTCAACGCGTCGGCCGTTTAAAATGAGGGCATAGCCGTTCTGTGCAAACAAATCGGCGCAAGCCTCGCCAAAACCCGATGTGGCGCCGGTGATAAAAACAGTTTTCATGCCGCCGAAGGTAATTTATCGTGAGTTGCAAACTCATGATAACAAATAGCCGAACAAGCTTGCCTTCCGGTAGCCAGGGAATGATGAAGGTGGAACCGCGTGGCTACTGACTCTTTTTCAAAAAAGAAGCACTACATTTAGAAATCATTTTTCCGCTACGAAGACTGCCCGCTTGCCTGTTCACCGTGTTTCTATTCTTTTAAACATAAAATCACAGCAATGAAAAAGAACTTCTTCGCTTTTGCGGCAGGCGTAGCGCTGCTTGCCTCTTGCAACCAAACCAAAGTTGCCTCCGCCTCTTCGGACAGCCCCGAAGAGATGAACAAGAAAAACGTGGAAAAGGTCAATGCAACTTATCGAGCTATTGAAAATGGCGATGTGAAAATGATGGACAGCCTCATGAGCAAAGACGTAGTGGACCACGAAGGCAACATGGGTAAAGACATCGTGGGACTTGACAGCCTGAAACATTATCTCGGCACGATGCACAATTACATGGACAACATGAAGTTTGAAATTTTGCACAGCGCAACGTCGTCCGACGGCGAATACTTTTTTAACACGGTGCGCATGACGGGCAAAGCAAAGGCCAATCCCTGGGGCATGCCGGTAGGCAAAGAGATGGACGATATCAGCGTAGATGTAACTAAAATAAAGGATGGCAAAGCCACTGATCATTGGGGCTTTATGAGCATGAAAAGCATGATGGAAATGATGCCGCCCATGAAGGACAGCACGAGCAAGAAAATGTAGGCCTATATGTGAAACGGAAACGTAAAATAGGAGACCACGGGCTGCTTCAATTTGAAATCATTTACCGTCTCACGTCTGCCGTTTTGCTTCTCACGTCCTCAATTGTCCACCTCTGTCAGCGATGGCCGCGTATCCTTTGGATCGCGGCTTTCGTATTTTAGTTTGAAAGAAGAAAGGTCCGGCTTGAAGGGACGCGGCCGTTTTAATTCGTACCGATAAATGGTTTGGCCTAACTGGTATAAAAACGGTTGGGATACGGACTCGTAATCGTACTTGTTGTCGTTTAAAATTCCGTCGCTGTTTACATACAGCGTGGCGGCCAGCATGAACTCCACGTGGTTCTCAAAATCTGCCACATAGCTAACATCCGTTGCAAAGCCGTAAGCCCAGCCTACTTTATTAAACACCCTAACATTCGGTGACATTTGATGTGTAGGGCCCTGAAAGAAAAATTTTACGTAGTTGTCGTAAAACGTGGCCGTATCATACTTGGGATCGGGTGTTTCGGAAGGATATTGCGAGAGATAACGATAAACAAAAGCATAGTCATCTTTTGAAAGATCAAATCGCTGGCTTTTAGGCACCGATTGCGGAAACATCACCGATTGTAAAATCTGCTGCAAATCACCCAACGAAATGTTGTTGTGTTTTGTAAAGTCAAAAGGTTCGTTCACTAAACTATCATTTCTGTTTAGATAGCCTTTGCCCATCAAAACGATGTGGCTGAAGTCAAAAGAATCGGTGTTGTGCGCCGTGGGCTGGGTGTAGATGGTGGCGCCTTCATCATTTATAAACCTAATGGAATTGGTGTAACGGTTTTGCTCTGGCGTAAGCCCCATAAACTGCCGCGTAATGCGAACGTCTTTGTAACCTTTATCGTGAAGATTACGGTTCACTTCACCTTGCCCAACGAATTGATAAAAGCGGTTGTACGGATCGTTCTCGCTGATTAAAAAAGCCCGCTTGATAAGATGCGCAAGGGTTGGCTTCCCGTTCCGTGCCGAGGCATCTTTGTATAACGGATGCTGCCATGTTTCGCTGCTGTCGAAAGCTATCGTTGTGTATTTGTTGACGCCGTCTTTCTGCAGCTTGTTCAGCTTTTCCATGGACAGTAAAGCCAACGGCAATTTCACCGTCGAAGCGGGGTTGAAATACAGCAAAGAATCGTAAAAAAAATAGTAGTTGCTGAAAGCCGGCTTGTTCTTTTTATCGCGGTTGATTTGGGTGTAAATGATTTGCAGGCGGTAAACACCGGGGCGCTGAAGCACTTGCTGAAAAACAGAATCCTTGTTTCTGTTCAAAAGCGTTGATAAAAAGCCGTCGGTTTTTGATTGGGCTTGTGCAACGCTTTGTAAGAAAATGAACAAGCCGCACCAATAAAAACGCCTTTTCATGCGAATGAATTAAGGTTCGTTTTTTACGCTGTCCACAATATACTCGCTGTCACCGCGCCAAAAAGCCGGGGCGTTCTTTTGCTTGTAATGGACGGTAACACCGTGGCCTTGCAGATTGTCCATTTGTAGCGCCAAAGCCGCATCCGTCACTGAAAAATAAAATTTTTCTGAAGCCAGCGGTACGTTGTTGGTTCCCTTCACGCTGCTTAAAATCATTTCGCCTTCATAGGTTTTAAAAAGATTGCCACGCTTGGAAAATTTTTGCACAAGCCCGTAGCGGTAGCCAGAACTGTAAGTAAAGTAATAACGCCACCATACAAAAAGCGCGGCGGCAAACAGCAAGATCAAAACAATGATGGTGAGAATGCGGCCGCCTCTGAACCGGCGTTTCGGCAATGCGGAACTCGTCAGTTGATCCATGGAATAAGCTTTGCGTAAAAGGTATAAAAATCGTTCCCGTTAAACGGGAACGGCTTTGCACACAAGGGAATAAAAAAGCAGGACGGTGCATCTTTCTTTTGTTGCGAACAAAGCGATGAACCTTCCTGCTGCCATCAGGCGCCGGCTTTTCCAGCCAGGACGCCTGTTTACTTTTGAATGTTGTTGTTCACGATCTTGGCCAGCTCAAACATGGAGATTTGCGCCTTGCCGAACAAAGGTTTCAGCTTGTCGTCGGCATTGATCATGCGCTTGTTGGTCTTGTCCTGCAAGTCGTTTTTCTTAATGTAGTCCCATACTTTTTTTACGATCTCGGTACGCGGTATGGGTTTGCTGCCTACCACGGCGCCTAGGGTATCGTTGGGTGTGAGGGGCGCCATAAAGGCGGCGTTGGGTTTGCGTGCCGGACTTTTTGCAGCCGCTTTTTTGGGAGCTGCTTTCGCGGCGCTCTTCACCGGCACTTTGGCGGCAGTGCTTTTTTTAGCCGCTGCTTTGCTTGTAGCTTTTGCCATAATAATCAGAATTTAAGGGGTTAGTAACAATGCGTTTACTGCTACTAAAAGTAGTGCTATCCGTTTAATGCGGCCAAAAGATTTTTACAGTGGTGTGAATAGCGGGTTTTACCAATGAAAAACGGCCCTCTCTCGGCCATCATAAAATAGGTAAAAACAATGGTTTTTTACGGGCTGAAAACAACCTGAAAGCGCTTTGGTTTTTTGACTTTTAGCTGGTTTGAAATTGAAGAAACAAAAGAAGACCGGTCAACACAAAAAGGTTGCGAACATACCTGATAGCGACTGGCATTTTACTGTTTTAAAAGACCAAAGCCTTCGCACATGCGGTGCAAAGGCTTTGGTCTTTGTGTAATCGAAATAGCAGCGATTAAAAAGAAGAGCCAACTATCGGAGTCGAACCGACGACCTATTCATTACGAATGAATCGCTCTACCAACTGAGCTAAGTTGGCTTAACGCAAAAGAACAGGCAGCGAAAATAAAATAGGACGCCGTTCGGCAAAGAAAATTTTACATCAGGCCAACCGCTTTTCCATTTTGTAATGCGGGATGCCGACTTCAAAGAATAAATCACCACTAATGGCGTAGCCGCATTTTTGGTAGAATCCGGCAACGGGTTCCCTGGCGTGCATCATCACTGTTTTATAGCCTTTTTCTATCGCCAGCTTTTCGGCAAAGCCAACAATGGCTGTGCCGATGCCTTTGTGCTGAAGCGTAGTATCAACGGCCATCTGGCGCAATTGTAAAGTGTTATCATCTATGTGTGTAAGAATGCAACAGCCAATAAGATTATCATCGTCAAAGGCGCCAAGCAAACTATCGGTGGCTTCTTTTTGCGGATTAACATAGGAATGCGGAACACCAATAGGATTCAGCAAAACCTTAATGCGTAAGGCTTTCATGGCTTCATATTCGGGTGTGCCGGTAGTGATGGTTTTGAGTTGCATAGCAAAACTGAAAGTTGTTATGGGATTGACAGAACGCGATAAAGATACTATGCCCCGAACCTGCCCGTTATGTGAATGCTTGTTGTGTACACCGTACGAATGGTGAGGCGTTCAGCTTTCCTCGACGAGTCTCCGCATAAACATCTTGAAAGAGATAGATTTAGTAGCGGGTGACTCGTTGGAGAAAAAGAAGCGAATGCAATTTTTGTAGCTGCGTTTCTTATTCAGGTTTGCTGTAAGTCAAAGTACTCCACTCTAAAAACTTAGCACTAAGAAGGGTATGCGTTTGAGTGAACCAAACAAACATCGAAACAACATCTTTAACTTCTTGGTCAGAAATGATTAATTGTTCTATAGATTTAGGATGAGTTATTTGATTTCTTCTTTTGGAAAGTCTTTTTAATTTCTCAAAGTTGCTGTCACCATAGTTAGGTAAATTTGAACCAAATACCTTCGCAAAAACATTAAGTGTAAATCTTAATGATGGTTCAAACTTTTGAAAGTCATCCCTGACTTCTGTATTTCCTTCAGCGTCTAATATCACTTTTTTTTCATTTAACGCTGCTAAGTCAAGCCATGAAATTTTGTTAGAATCCTTCTCAATGATAAGTCTGTTTTTTACAAGTTCTCTGGTTACGAAAATGTAAGTTTCAATTATGGAAAAAATATTTCTAAGAAGTAATCGTCTATAAAACTGGTCATTGATTTTTTCAACAGTTAAGAAGTCCTTCATTTTGTCAAGCTCAATCACAATCGAATGCCATAATTTTAATGTGGTTTCTAAATGTTCTCTTGATATCATAAATTAATTGTAGGCTTTTAAAATCGAAGATGTTTTAACGTACTACATAATATAAGCGCAAGCGTTATTGTGGTCACAAACTTAAAATAATTATTTGCAGCAATTTATGACTGCAATACTATTGTTTTAATTGAACAGCAAAATCACAGTTGCATATCATTCTTTACCACATTTGGTGTCAGTAAATTTCTCCTCACCACCATCTTCCTACCCTCTTCAAACCCGCTGAAATCTTTCTTGATGTGATAGGACGTTACCTGCACCGCGTCGCCCATCGTTTCCACGGTTATGTAATGAAACAGCGGCTTGTAGTCCAGCGCCACATCGGCCAAGGTACCGATGCCTTGCCGCAAGGGTTGCTTTAATCCTCCGCCGCCGCCAATCACCAAAAAGTCTTTGCCTTCTACTTTGTAATGTTCATAGGCATGGCAATGACCCGATAGAAACAGACAGCCTTTGCGGGAGGCTAAAAAAGCCGGAACAAAGTTCTCTTCTACTTCTTTCGATGGCCTCACAATCCGGCTGGCTGTGTACGGCGAATGATGGCATCCCGTAATAACGAATTGTATGCTTGCGTCTTCATCTAACTGTTCCAAGGTTTTTTTATACCAAAGCGTTTGCGTTACTTCTTCATTTACCGACAGCGTGGAGAAATTAGAGTTCACCAACACTATTGCTACGTCGGCAATACGCACCGTATAACCCGTTGGCTGATGGTCGGGGAAGCGTTGTTGAAACTTCGTCATGCCTACTCTTGGCCGGCCCATCACTTCATGATTGCCCAAGATGGCGTGAACGGGAATGCTCGCGTTGCGCAAGGCTGCTATGTATTTATCAATGGGTTTCCATTGTCGGTTGCTGTAACCAAGGTTTACTAAATCGCCCAACAAAAAAAACGCATCCGGGTGGCGCCGCAATACGTCCTCAAATAACAGCTTTGTAGCCTTGCGGTTGTTGTGGCTGCGCAGGAGCAGGGTTTCTACAAACATGGGCGCCTGCGTGTCGGCTACAAAGGCAAGCGTATGGCTGGTTAAAGAAGCATCCATAAAATAGGTAGAGAAATATTCAGGCAAGAAGGTGAATGGTAAATGGTGAACTAAAGAAACGTTTACACAAGACTAAACTAACGATAGTTTATAGTTTAATGAAGCATTCACTCACCATTCAACATTCACTGTTTTGCATACCGGTAAAACGCCGCCATCGTGGGCCGGTTGGTTACAATGCCGTCGAACTTAGCCTCGTACATAAATTCTTTTATCTTATCGGGAATGTCCACCGTCCACACCAAGGTTTTCTTTCCTCTTGCCTGCATGGCCTGCACTATTTCATTCTGATGGCCTTTTATCCACGACGGCGCCCAAATGCCGGTGTTCACCTGTACCGCTTTTGCCGTATCCAGTTCGCACAACGATGGCAGGTTTTTGTAATCGGGTAGCTGCACAAAACCCTTCATCACATCTTCGTCCGGTATGCCGATAACAATGTCCAACTTGCGGCCCACTGCCTTTGCCTTTTGCAAATACTCGGCTTGCAGCTTTTGTACCGATGGCAATACGGTTGGGTACTTGCAATCGAGCCAAACAAATTCCAGTGGTGTTTCCAGTAAGATAGCCTCCAGCGCTTCTTTTAACGACGGCACCTTACCGCCGCGTTTTAAATGCACATCTGTTACCAATTCGTTCCAGGTGTATTTGTCCATAGCGCCGTGGATGCCGGTTTGAGTGGTCAGCCGGTCATTCAAATTGGCATCGTGAAAAAGCACCGGCACACCGTCTTTGGTTAACTGCACGTCTATTTCAATACCGTTAGCGCCCAATTGTGAGGCCATGCGTATCATCTCCACCGAGTTTTCCGAAGCGGGCAGCAGGTCGTTGTTTCGCCCGCCGCCGCGGTGGGCAATCAGCAAGTAAGGCGTTTGCGTATTTAATGGCCTTGCGTACGTAAAATCAATCTTCTTTTCGGGCTCTGCGTCTGACCGGCCATACACGCCATTGAGCGTAAGTTTTTTGTCGCTGTTTTTCAAGCTTGACGTAAAATGCGCCTTGCCGGTTTTGGTGTTTTCAATGTTTCGCCAATAGCCGTTAAGCAGCAGGCTGTCGCCGCGTTTTTTAGCCTTGCAAATAAAGTAGCGAACGTCCTCGCGGCAAAAGAAAGAGAGATACTGTATAGTGTCTTTTCCGGCGGCAATGTAGCTCCATTTGGCGGCGGCTTCCGCGCCAAAATCATCGTCGGCGATAGACGTTGTATAAACGCCTTCAAGTGATTTTCGTTCGGCGGACGACAACGGTTTTGCATCGGGTGCGTCAAACTCTTTCCACGTTAAATCGGGCACAGGCGCCTCAATGATTTCTTGGCAGGAAAGGGCAAGGATGCAACAGGCAATAAGAACAAGGTTTCGCATGAATAGAGTTATACAAGAATGAGACCTCACCCCAGCCGGCCCCATCCGGCTTCGCTACCTGCTCCTTACACAGAAGGGAAATGGAAACAAGTCTTTTTTTGGAGAGGGGCCGTTTAAGGCACGATGATTACAGGTTGTAAGCGGCATCTAACTGTTATCTGTTTATGAGCCAAGGGCTATTGCATTCATTGAGCCGTCGTTGCGTCGCACTCGATAGCTATCGAGACTTATACGTTCTGTTTGCTCCTAGACAATAGAGTAAACTTATTTCATCAGCTCAATCTTTTCAAAGCCCCGAAGGGGTGCCATAACACAGCCCAGCCTGCAAGGGCTGGTGAATAGGGGAGTTATTTGTCAAGCCCTGAAAGGGCGAAATAAAAGCGATGGTGTATAGTAAACACACAGTTGTTCCGCCCTTTCATGGCTTGCATTCATCATTGTAATCATTGACCCAGGGCTGCACCCTAGGTTATGTTATGGCGCCCCTTCCGGGCTTTCCTTGGCAATAGCTATATGACTTTATATCATAAGTGTCGAATGGATTTACTGAAAGATGAATGGAGCGTCGCAACATCAGATTAACAGCAGCCATCAGCTCGTCAACAAAAACCCAATTGCATTAGGCGATTGGGTTTCAAACAAATTATCGTTGCCGCTTTATTTTTTCACTGCCACGTCCGCCACCGGTATGATCTCCTGCTTTACAGCCATTGTTTCCCCGTCTTCAAAACAGCTAAAGTCTTTTTTTAATTGTACGGAGCAAACCTTCAACTCACCATTGCAACGTTTAACCGTTAAGTAGTGAAACTGCGGCTTGTATTTACTGGCTAAATCATCGTAACAACCTTCGCCGGAGCGCAGTGGTTGGTGCAGTCCGCCGCCGCCGCCAATGACCAAAAAATCTTTTCCGCCTTTCTGAAAATGCTCAAAGTTGTGCGAATGGCCACTGATGAACAAACGGCATTTGTGCGAGGCTAAAAACAAAGGCACGAACTTTTCCTGAACGTCTTTGCTGGCGCCTACGATTTTGCTGTTGGTATAAGGCGAATGATGGCAACCGGAAATGATAAATTGTATGGACGGATCGGCATCCAGTTTTGCCAAGGTTTCTTTGTACCAGGCCAGTTGCCGGCCGTTTTCTTCACTTGATAATGAGCCAAAATTTGAATTCAGCAATACAACGGCGATGGAGTCTTTTACCTCCACATAACCCGTGGCGCTGTGTTCCGGAAAACGTTCCTGAAACTTGCGCATGCCTTTGCCGGGCTGGCCCATCACTTCATGATTGCCCAGAGCCGCATAAACGGAAACGTTGTCGTTGCGAAGGGTTTTTAAATAACTGTCCATCGGCTTCCATTGGTGGCTGCTGTAACCGAGGTTCACCACATCGCCCATGATAAAAAGAGCGCCGGGCCTGCGTTTGCCCACGGCGTCAAACAACATTTTGGTAGCTTCCTGATTGTGGTCTTTTTTCAGAAACAAGGTCTCCACCCACATGGGCTTTTGTGTGTCGGAGGTGAAACAAAGCAAAGTGCTATCAGCCGTTGTTTGTGCATGAAGCTTGCCGCAAAGCAGCACAAGAAGAAAGCAAAGGAATTTGAGCATGTGGAAAGGGTTTGCGTTTCGCGGTTAGTGAATCTCACCAAAACTATCGAACCCAAAAAATAAAATTTCGTGAAAAGCGGTGGGAGGGGAGGTTGTGGCTTTGAAAGGCTTCAAGGTTATCCGTTAATCCGGTTACTCGACAACCAGTTGTTACAATTATGTGCTCATCGCGAAGCAAACGGATAATCGGATTAACGAATAACCGGATATACCTTCTCACCACCGTAAAAAACGCCACACCAATTGCAATTGGGCGCATACCGAACCGTTGGATGTCTCAGCCGCGTAAAGCCATTTGACTTCGGTTCCCAAACCGGTTTGTGTGCCCAGCGGTATTATGTAAGAAGCCGCCGCCATCCAGCCCACGCTTAGTTTGTTGGACGATACCTTGCCTTCATAATTCAGCCTGGTATTCAAAAAGTAAAGGCCCGATCCCGCAAAAATGTTGAAGTGCTTTTTAAGCGACATGCTCCACTCCAAAAGGATGGGCGTAGCGTTCAGTGCAATCTTTCCGGTCTTGCCTGCGGAGTCTTTTAAATCATATTGGTAAAAAGTGACGTAACCCGTTTCCAGTCCGGCTTTCAACAGGTGGTCGGGGTGCCACAAGATGCGCAACGTGCCCACCGGGTTCCAACGCTGTACCGAAGGTTGCAGATAAGCCGGCGCGCCATTTCGGGAAGCATAATAACCCATGCCGCCGCCGATATAAGCCACCAGCGAATAGTCGCCACGGCCGGTGGGCCGGGATGTAAACAGTTTCTCATCTTGCTGCTGTGACCTTGCGGCAAGGTTTAGCAGCAAGCCAAGGCAAAGAAAGGCAACCTTATTGTTTTGTATAATATGCATACGCTACGGCTGATGGGTAATTGGAAAGAATGCCGTCGAACTGGCCTTCGGTTAAAAAATTTTTAATGTCCTCCTGGCTGTCCAATGTCCACACAAAAGCCCGCCGGCCTTCCCCGTGCATGGAAGCCACTTCGCTGTTCTGCAAACCCAGTGTAAATCGCGGCCCCCAAATGACGGAATTAGCAGCATGTACGTCATCCAAGGTCAACTCGTTTACCGTTGGCACGTTGGAATAGTTGGACAAAGCCTGCACGTTCTTCAATACGGTTTTGTCGGGGATGCCGATGGTGATTAACAAGGTGCGGTTGATGGCTGCGGCCTTTTGCATAAACTCTACCTGCAGGTCCCGCACAATTTGTACGGACCCGGTGAGCTTTGTATCCAGCCAAACGTATTTGATGGGAGTGCCGTAAACTACGGTGTTTAGCACATCACGCAAAGTAGGAATCCGTTCGCCGTTAATGAGCTTGACCAGCGACGTTAATTGCGCATAAGTATAATTTCCCACCGGGCCCACCAGTCCCGCCTTTTGTATCAGCCTTTCGTTTAGTGTCTCGTCATGAAACAATACAGGCACACCATCGGCGGTTAGCCGTACGTCTATCTCAATGCCGGTAGCGCCAAAGCGGGAAGCCAGTTTTATAATCTCCACTGAATTTTCCGAGGCCGGCAAAAGGTCGGCCGAACGGCCACCGCCGCGATGCGCCACGATCTCTAATGGTTTGGCTTTGTACAAGGCTCTTGCATAACGCAACGATAAAGGCAGCGTCGGCGCTTCATCCCCGTTTCCATAAGTGCCACTGATAAGAAGATTATCGGTTGGTACCCAGGTGTTAGCCACCAGCTTTGCCCCGCCGGCTGCTTTGGCGATGGTGAGCCAAACCTTTCCGGTTTCGGTGCCGATCATTCGCCGCCAATAGCCGTTCAGCAAGATGGAGCTGTCGGTAGTGCGCTTGCCTTCGCAAATAAAGTAGGTGATGTCCTTCTGGCAAAAGAGGGAAAGGTGATAGGTGGTGTCGGTACCGGTGGCGGTATAGCTCCATTTCATGGCAGCATCGGCGCCAAAGCGGTCAGTGCCGTCGGTGATGGTATAAACGCCGTCAAACAACTTAATGGATTTGCTTCCGAGTTTTACTGTTGAAGGCGCATTGAAGGCATCCCAATCAAGCGAAGGCACCGGCGCCTCGTACCGCTTTTTACAGGCAAGAAAAGAAAACAAAAAAGAATAGAGGAAAAGCTTTTTCATAAGTTAAGGCCTACGATGATTTGCGGGTAAAAGATGTTACGGTCGAAAGATTCGAACAAGGTCCAAGTTTGCCAGAAGAAATCGGTGTAAATGGCACGAAAACCAAGCGTGAGCGACTTCTTGCCGTAAAACGGCTGTTCTAAAATAACGGCGTAAGACGAGCCGCTTAACAGGCGCCTACTCGTTTTTAACTCCGTATCGGCCGCGTATGTTTTTATGCCGAATTCCATCAGGGCATCGGCCCTGATGGTGAGCAAAACTTTTTTATTGAACCGCCGCCCGAAAGAAAGGTTCGGCATGTTTTCAAAGCCATGGCCTTTGGTTTTAATTTCCTGCACGTTTACGTTTCCAAACCAAACACCGAAGTCGTTGCCCATGGCCATGGAGTAACGCTCACTGAACTTGTAAGTCCAGCGCGGGCCGATGGTAAAAAGGTTTTGAAGGATTTGTATGCTGCCGCGAAAGTCGGTGTAAAAATTAGGTGATAATTTTTTAAGGATATGCACATCCAAAGCGGGTATGCGGTAATGTATTTCCTCGGTAATGTCGTAAGGCATGGTGGTGTTGGTAAATCCGATGGAAGCCTTCCAGCCCCGGTCCATGGGGTACGGAAAAAACACACCTTTAAAATGATGCGTGGCCGTGTCCTGCGCGGCGGCAACAATGGTGCAGAAAAGAACGAGTGAAAGAAGAACAGCCTTCATTGCGGTTGGGTTGTGTAATAAACGTTGAAAGCATTTATGCAATTCCCAAGCCGCGGCTCGTCCGTAGAATTGTGGAGCAACTGATTGCAAGACAGAAAGGCAAGCATGTCTTTTTGTGAAGCGTGAAGGAGCAACCCGCCTATCTTCGACAACGCATCGTACATAACGAAGCGCCACTTGTAAATTGTTTTCATTGTTGCTTCTCTTATCCCTTTGAACCGTTGCTTTTTAAAACATTGGCTGCTGTTGCACCAAGGGGAATCCTCATGTAAAAAACCGACTATTTTTCAGCCTTGCGCCGAGTGAATTACCACCGCACAAAAACATTTGTTCAATCCGTTTCGCCCTCGCATAAGTTCCTATCTTCACACTATAAATTCTTGTATGAAACTTTTTGTTGCCGGCCTGCCATACGATATGGATGATGCGGAGCTGATGGAAATTTTTGAAAAATTCGGAGAAACCACCTCGGCCAAAGTAGCCATTGATAAAGCCACGGGCAAAAGCCGCGGTTTTGCATTTGTGGAAATGACCAATGCCGAAGAAGCCAAAGAAGCCATTGAAATGTTGAAAGATATTGCCTTTGGTAAAAAACAATTGATTGTAAAAGAAGCCGACGAAGGCGGCAGCCGCGGAGGCCCAGGGGGCGGAAGCGGCGGGGGCGGCTATCGCGGCGGACAAGGCGGTGGCGGTTATAGAGGCGGTGGAAGCAGTGGTGGTAGTGGTGGAGGTGGTGGTTATCGCGGCGGCGGCGGTAGTAGTGGAGGCAGCGGCGGCGGTTATGGTGGAGGCGGCGGCTACCGTGGCGGCGGTTCTTCGGGTGGTTCGGGTGGCGGTGGTTACCGGGGTGGTGGAAGCAGCGGCGGTAGCGGCGGATATGGCGGGGGAAACAGTGGTGGTTACAACAAAGGCGACAAGGACGATAAGAAGTATTGAAACCATTTTTTTATAAAAAAGTTGGCGGTGAGCAAGGCTTGCCGCCAACTTTAAATTTGGAGCCATGCCTTCAACTGCAAAAACGCCGGAGGAATACATTGCCTCTTTGCCCGATGACCGCAAAGCGGCAGTGCAAAAGTTGCGCGAAGTGATAGCCGGCAACCTACCCAAAGGTTTTGAAGAAACCATGCAATACGGCATGATCAGTTTTGTGGTACCCCATTCCACTTATCCGGCGGGCTATCATTGCAATCCCAAAGACGCCTTGCCGTTCACGTCCCTTGCTTCTCAAAAAAACTATATCTCGCTGCACAATATGGGCCTTTATTGCAATAAGGATTTGCTCGATTGGTTTGTGGAAGAATACGGCAAGCGGGTTCCTGCAAAACTGGACATGGGCAAGGGCTGCGTTCGTTTTAAAAAGCCGGAGCAAATCCCGTATGAACTGATTGGCGACCTGATGAAAAAGATAACGCCGGCCGCCTGGATAGAAACCTACGAGAAAAATTTAACCCGGCCGCCTGCACAAAAAAGCAAAGCTGTGTGAGCTGCATTTATTCCTGCTTTTTCACTACACCAAACAGCTATTGCTGATGCTGCATAGCGAACAAGGCGTACACGCTGTGCGACGCAACGAAAGCCCAATGGATAAATAGACCCTTGGTCCAAAAAAAGATTGTAACCGGAAGCAAAACCGCAACGGAAAAATTCCCTCTGCACATCACGCCAACCTCAAACGGCAAACCCCAAACCGCAAACCGTTATTCCCTGCTTTTGCTTTAATTTCGGCACTCAAAATAAAGAACTTACAATGGCCGACGTGATACTGATGCCCCGATTGAGCGATACCATGACCGAAGGCGTGATTGCCGCCTGGCACAAGAAGGTAGGCGACCCTGTAAAAAAAGGCGAACTGCTGGCTGAAATAGAAACTGATAAAGCCACCATGGAACTGGAAAGTTATAAGGACGGAACCCTGCTGCACATTGGCGGCGACAAAGGCGCCAAGATTCAGGTGGACGATTTATTGGCCGTGGTAGGAAAGCCCGACGAAGATGTATCCTCCTTAATTGGCGGCGGCAAACCAACCGCTCAACAGCAAAACGGACAACCACAACAAGCACCGGCACCGCAACCGCAAGCTGCCGTTCAACCACAAACCGCAAACGACAAACCACAAACCTCCTCTGTTGATATTGCCAAAATGGAAGAAGTGGTATTGATGCCGCGATTGAGTGATACGATGACGGAAGGTGTGATAGCGGCCTGGCATAAAAAAGTAGGCGATGAGGTGAAGAAAGGCGAAGTGTTGGCCGACATAGAAACGGACAAGGCCACGATGGAACTGGAAAGCTACAAGAACGGAAAGCTGTTGTATCAAGGCGCGAAGCAGGGTGAAAAGATTGCGGTGAATGACTTGCTGTGCATTATTGGCGATGAAGAAAAAGTGGATGTGAATGCGATAGTGAATGCAGCGAAAGGCGGAGGAACTGAACAGCAGAATATCGAACAAGGAACGTCGAATAATGAAGTGAAGGACCAAAGCGGCGAAGCATCTCAATCAACCAATGAACCAATCAACGGCTCAACCGACAACGGTCGCGTAAAAGCCTCGCCGCTGGCAAAAAAATTAGCGGCCGATAAAGGCATTAACCTATCGCAGGTGCAAGGCAGCGGCGATGGCGGCCGCATTGTAAAAGCCGACGTTGACAACTTTAAACCACAGGCCCAACCGCAACAAGAAGCAACTGCTCAACAACCTCAAACCTCAAACACCAAACCTCAAACGGTTGTTGCCGGACAGGAAGGCCACTCCGATACGAGCGTGTCGCAAATGCGCAAGGTGATTGCCAAGCGCTTGAGTGAAAGCCTGTTTACCGCGCCGCATTTCTATCTTACGATGGAGATCGTGATGGACAATGCCATGACCGCCCGTGCACAGATGAATGATGTAAGCGACGTGAAGATTTCGTTTAATGATATGGTGGTGAAAGCCTGTGCCATGGCACTACGCAAACACCCGGCGGTGAACAGCAGTTGGATGGGCGACTTTGTTCGAACGTACCAGCACATAAACGTTGGCGTGGCTGTGGCCATTGAAGATGGTTTGATAGTGCCGGTGATAAAATTCGCCGACCAAAAAACCTTAAGCCAGATAGCTACCGAAACAAAAGAACTCGCTGGAAAAGCCCGCAATAAGAAATTACAACCAGCCGAGTTTAGCGGCAACACGTTTACCATTTCCAATTTGGGCATGATGGACATTGACCAGTTCACAGCCATCATCAATCCGCCGGATAGTGCGATTATGGCGGTGGGCAGAATTAAAGAAGAAGTCTATCGCAAAGCCGATAAAAGTTTTGACGTTCGCAACGTAATGAAAGTAACCTTGAGCTGCGACCACAGAAGCGTGGACGGCGCCGTGGGTGCAGGCTTTTTGCAAACCTTTAAAAAGTATTTGGAGAACCCGGTGACGATGCTGGTTTGAGGACGTGAATCGTCAATTGTGGATCGTGAATGAATAAGCCGCTGAACCTTTCAGCGGCTTTGTTTTACCTTGTCTATCTAACCAAAAGAAATGCATGATGAAAACACTCTTGACTATTTTACTGCTTTCCTTTTGCTTGGCTGCTTCATCGCAAAAGAATGTTTCATTAGGCATTGCCGGTGATGCCAGCGTTGCCACAAAAGATTTCGGATTGAACACACTGGGCATTGGTTTTCATCTTCAGGCCAATGCGTTTTGCAGAAGCCGTTTGCAACTTCATGCGGAAAGTGGGCTGGATCATTTTATAGGCGATAAACTGTTAACAATAGACCTTAGCGGAACAACATACGAACGCAATCCAACTGTGACCAGAGCCATGGCCGGACCTGATTTTTTTCCTGTCAAACAACTTTCGGTTGCAGGGTTGTATGGTATTGTGTGGAGCAATTGGTTAAATCATGGGCATCCGCAACAAGGACTACGGTTTGTTATTGCTGGTCATTTTGGAAAGCGGGGCTGGTTGCTTGCGGGCGCTTCGTTTACAAAGCTGATGAAGCAATACCGCAAAGCGGAATATTTCGGATTTCATTTGGGATGTAGAATTTTTTAACCGCGAATTTTTCGGCGGCTTATTCATGTTCTGAAAGTCTTACCTCAGCCAATAGCTTCACACCGTCATCTACAATAACCTTCAAAGGCTTTTCTTTGGATGGTATAGCAAATGTTCCCTGACTGGGAAAAGACAAGCTCAATGTGTGCCTTTCAGTTCGGCCGTTTCGATAAATAAATTGCACATCAATTGGCAGTTGATAGTCGCTAAGATTAGTAATTTTAAAAGGCGTTACGTGGACATTCCCTTTTGTGTATTCCCAGAAAATGTTTATGGCAGGAATGCCAGCTTGATACAACCATTGATCAAAAAATGGCTTCAAATCTTTCCCCGAAACCTTCTCTGCTACCGCTTCAAAATCCCTTGTGTCTGCATTGCTGCCTTTGTATTTATTGTAATAAGCCTGAATGATTTTATGAAAGGCCGAATCGCCAACTTCTTGCCGCAACATGTGCAAAACCCAGGCGCCTTTTTGATAACTGTTGGCATTGAGCAAGGACATTAAATCGGTAGTGGAATCAACAACCGGATGCGTGGATGTTTTAGCAAAGTCAATGGCTTCGCCGCGTTCTTTTTGCAGGCGTTTAAGAAAGGCTTCGCGGCCGTATTTGTGTTCAAAGTAGATGTCGGTCATATACGTGGCAAAGCCTTCGCTTAGCCACAGGTGCGCAAAGGATTTTTCGGAAGCCATGTCACCAAACCATTGGTGCGCTATTTCGTGCGCATACAAATCTTCTTCGCTTCTGTCGCCAGTGACGCTGCTCTCCGCATAAAAAATGCAGCTTGCGTTTTCCATACCGCCGAAGATGGTCTTGCTTTGCACGTTCGCCAGCTTTTTATATGGAAACGGAGCGATGTAATCAGAAAAGAATTTTACAATGTCCGTTGTCAAGGCATAATCGTAAAAGCCTTTGGCACTGTCTTGCGGATAAACCCAAGCGCTAACCGGAACATCTTTCGGGCTATCGGCAAAAACTTTGGTAGCAAATTTGGCTACGCCAATGACCATGACTTTGGTGGGAAGCGGTGTGTCTTCCGTCCATGTCGTCATTTTCATTGTATCATTTAAATCCACTTCCGTTTTCTTAAGCCCATTTGAAACAACTGCGTAGTGTTTTGGTGCCGATACTATAAAGGAGAAACTTGCTTTATCGTCAGGCTTATCTATACAGGCTAACCAATGATGTGCACGATTAGGCCAATTGTCAGCAAAAAAAGTACGCTCACCATATTTATTCTTGGAAATGGTTAACCCATCCGCTGGGATGCCTTTGTAATGAATCAAGATATTATCAGAATCATTAACGGTCAGGTATTTTGGTTTTACTATTACCTTATCATCTTTATGAACAAAAGGAGTTATACTGGGGAACTCTGATTCCAAAGATAAATTGACAATTTGCATACCCTTTCCATCAAACCCTGATCCCTTTAAATCAAAATTGATAGCACCGTTTTTTTTGTAAACGAAGTCAATCGATGCTGTAACCTCAATTGTATCGTTATAGTCATTCAAGTGAACTACATACAGATAGTTGAGCACATCAATTTCTTGCGCATTTCCTCTATATGCCAGCAGCATGAAGAGGAAGAAAATTTGTGTCTTAAATGATAGCATAATTTGCTTGGATTCTAATTCGTATAATTCGTGTTTAAAGTTTTTCCAGCATCTCCACCACCTTCTCCCTCCGCAATATCACATATCCGATCCTATCGTTGCTGATGCCTTCTTTCAACTGATAGCTAAAGGCCAACTGGTCTTCATTAACCGTGGTTTCAAAATATTTAAACGAGATGTTCGGGTATTGTTTCAGCTCGTCGCCGATCTCGTACAAATGCGTGGAGAGGATGAACAGTGAGTTCTTAATTTTCATCAGTCCTTTAATCACAGTCAAAGAACACTTCATCGCGTCCTGGACGTTGGTGCCTTTAAACAATTCGTCAATCAGCACCAGCCATTTTTTACCGTCGTTTATTTTATACACGGTGTTCTTGATGCGCTGCACTTCATTAAAAAAATAGCTCTCGCCTTTTGCAATGTTGTCGGTTACGTTGATGTTGGAAAGCAGGCCATCAAACAAACTTAACTGCATCCGTTTGGCCGGCACGCCCATGCCGATGTGCGCCAGAAAAACCGCCGAACCCACGGCTTTAATTAACGTGCTTTTGCCCGCCATGTTAGCGCCGGTGAGAAACAAAAAGTTTTCATTCGGCTGCAACACCAGGTCGTACGGAATGGCTTGTTGCAACAACACGTGGTGCAAACCTTCGGCTTTAAAATAGGGTTCTTCCTGTTCTATAAATTCAGGGAAGTGCAGGTCAAAAGCCTTCACCGCTTTGGCCATTGACCACCAGGCTTCCAGCCGGCCATAGATGTCAATCAGTTCCGTTAAATCACTCTTGAATTGTACGCGGTAATAGTAGCCGTAATAAAGGTTTTGCTGAATGGTAAGTTCTTCTGCCGTTTTGGACAAAGACAATTCTCTCAACGGCGCCTCTTGCAGTATTTTTTTAATCCGGTCAATGTAAAACTGAAGGTTGGTGGAAAGCTCTGCGCCGTCAAACAGATGCACCAGCTTTTGCATGCCGCGCAAAAAATCGCTAAAATGCTTTACCGAAAACTTTACCATCGAGTAATCGGAGCTGTGAAAAATTTTATAGCTGTAACTGTTGACCGTGTTGCGGTTTTCTGGAATGGGGTCGAGGTTATAATCCAGAAACTTATCCATCATAATCACCGTGCCGTTGGTGATTTCCGTGGGCCAATCATTTAAACGATTCAACAGAATTTTAATGATGGCTTGGGTGCCGCGAATGCGGGCCAGGTCGCTGTGCGGTTCGGTGAAAAAACGCCGCAGCCATTCTTTGCCGCCGACGGTTTTAGTGAAGTTGAGCCGGTGAAAAATAGAAGCTTCTTCTTCGGCGTGAAAGATGGAGATGTCGTTGAAAGTGATTTTATCTATGACCACGGATTGCGGGGATTAATGACCACGGATGGTCGGGATTTTAAAAAGCCTGCCTGACGGTAGGCAGGATTGCCAGGATTTATCGTTCAAAGGTTAAGCGTTTGCCTTTGTAAGAGTCGTTTACTCGTCCGTTTTCATAAACAAGATTGCCATTTATGAAGGTATGTGTGATGCTTGCAGGAAACGTAAAGCCTTCCAACAGACTCCAGCCGCATTTGTACAAAATGTTTTCCTTCGTAACCGTTGTTTGTTCGTTCATGTCAACGATAACGGCATCGGCGAAATAACCTTCGCGGAGATAACCTCTTTCGCTAATCTGAAAACAATCGGCGACGGCGTGACTCATCTTCTGCACGATTTTTTCCAACGTGATTTTTCCCTGCTTGTAATAACGCAGCATCAGCAGTAACGGATGTTGCACAAGCGGCAAACCGGCGTGAGCATGTTCGTAAGGCGGTTCCTTTTCACTCAATAAATGTGGGGCATGATCGGTGGCGATGACGTCCAACCGATCGTCCAGCAAGGCTTTCCACAATGCTTCTTTGTTGTGCGGCGCTTTAATGGCCGGATTGCATTTAATCAGATTGCCGTAGCGTTCATAATCGTCGCTGGTGAAGTGCAGGTGATGCACGCAAACTTCCGATGTGATGCGTTTTTCTTTCAGCGGAAAAAGGTTCGTAAATAGTTGTAACTCTCGTTCGGTGGTGATGTGTAAAATGTGCAACCGTGTGTTGTGCTTCTTGGCTAATTGCACGGCTTTAAACGAAGATTCAAAGCAGGCTTCTTCATCGCGAACGAGCGGATGGTCTGCCGGCGAGAGTTCGCCTTTTTCCGCTTTCAATCGTGCATAGTTTTCTTTGATGATGCTTTCCTCTTCGCAATGTGTGGCTATCAGCACTTCGCTTTCGCGAAAGAGCTTATCAATAGTAAGATAATTATCCACCAATAAATTTCCGGTAGAGGCGCCCATGAAAATCTTGATGCCGCAGATGTCTTTCTTCCTTTCATTCGTCTTCAACACTTCATCTGCATTGTCGTTACTCGTGCCCATGAAGAAAGAATAGTTGGCCACCGATGTTTGCGAAGCGGTGTTGTATTTTTCTTCCAACAATTCTTGGGTCAAGGCCGGCGGAACGGTGTTGGGCATTTCCATAAACGAAGTAACGCCACCGGCAACGGCCGCTTTGGATTCGGAGAGAATAGTGGCTTTGTGCGTCAGTCCCGGTTCGCGAAAATGCACCTGGTCGTCTATCACACCGGGCAGAAGATATTTTCCTTCGCCGTTTATTTCCGTGTAATTCGTGTCAATTTGTGTAAGTCGTGCATCAATCTTTTTAATGCGGTCTCCTTCAATCCACACATCGGCGGCTTCTATCTTATTTTCGTTCACTACTTGAATGTTCCGAATCAGGTAATTTCGCATCGCCAAAAATTAAATGAAAATCCGCACATGCAATATAAACACAGACGCTCCAAACCCTTGAAAGCACAGCTAAAAATACTGTTGTCCTTTTGCCTCTTGTTGTCCGTTGTCGCTTCGGCACAAACCACTTATCTGCCAGGAGGCGCAAGAGAGACTGCCTTACTGGATAGATTGGAGATAAAAGCCGGCACCGATTCGGTGTTGAATTTTTCCAAAACAAAGCCCTACAGCCGTCAGCAAGTGATTCCGCA
Organism: Flavisolibacter sp.; assembly: GCA_965247695.1. Lineage (GTDB taxonomy): Bacteria > Bacteroidota > Bacteroidia > Chitinophagales > Chitinophagaceae > Flavisolibacter. The sequence continues at coordinate 4,857,410 of OZ252037.1, read as the reverse complement.
AATCAATTACTACTACGTTCCGGGTGCTTTGCAAAACAACTCCGGTGAAGTTTTAGATGTGGCTGATTCAATAGCGCATCGCTTCAGTGTCGGTGCCTCTTTGAGCAAGGTGGATTTGTACAATGCCCGCATGTCGCTCATGAGCAATATCGAATGGACGAACTATCGCTTTGCCAGCAAAAAGCCCTTCTTAAAAAATTTCTATAAATCACAAGCAAATCTTTATGAGGTGAACGTGAAAGATTTTCGACTCATCGTCAATCCAGTTTTTCAATACATCCTTGGAAAAGAATCGGCCAGCAGCGAAAAAATTTTTTTAAACACCCGCGGCGTTACGCTTCGCGGAAACATTGCGAACAAAATTGGCTTTGCCGCTTACATCACCGACAATCAGGAACGTGATCCCACGTATGTTCAGCGATGGGTGACAGAGCGCAAAGCCGTTCCCGGAGAAGGATTTTACAAAGACTTTAAAGGCACGGGCTACGATTATTTTGATGCAAGAGGTTATCTCTCCTTCAAAGCCGCCAAGTATATTGACATTACATTCGGCTACGATAAAAATTTTATCGGTAATGGTTACCGCAGCTTGTTCTTGAGTGATTTTTCCAACAGCGCTTTGTTTTTAAAATTCAATACCCGCATCTGGAAGTTCAACTACCAAAACCTGTTTATGGAATTGGTGAATGCGAACCGTAAATCGGCTGATGTTTACCTCGATAAAAAATACGCGGCCATCCATCATCTTGATATGGCTGTCACCAAATGGTTGAACGTGGGTTTGTTTGAAGCTGTGGTATTTGGCAGGCCCAATCATTTTGAATTCGGTTATCTGAACCCGGTTATTTTCTATCGTTCCGCCGAGCAGCAAAGCGGCAGCTTTGATAATTCCCTTGCAGGACTTGATGCCAAATCAAACCTTGTCAAGCACGTTCAGATCTACGGCCAGTTGTTACTGGATGAACTGCGTGTGCATGAACTAAAGAACAACTGGTGGGGCAATAAATTCGGAACGCAACTCGGCGTTAAATACATTGATGCTTTCGGCGTAGCCAATCTTGATTTGCAAGGCGAATGGAATCGTGTTCGTCCATTCACGTATTCGCACACAGATTCCATTGCTAATTACACGCACAACAACCAGCCGTTGGCACATCCGTATGGCGCTTCGTTTAATGAGTTGATCGGCATTGCCCGTTATCAACCCATCCCGCGATTAACGCTGCAAGCCAAAGCCATTTATTACAAACAAGGCAAAGACACCAGTGCAGCCAACTACGGCTCTAATATTTTTCAGCCTGCTACACTGCGGCCCACTTCGGAATACGGTTATAGTATCAGTTCAGCGGTTCCGTCAAATACAGCCTATGCGTCGCTGCTTCTTTCTTATGAAGTAAAGCCTAATTTTTTTATTGAACTCAATGGCGTTTACCGAAGGCAAACGGCTTATTACAAAACACCCGAACAAAATACCAAGGTTATCTACTTCGGTGTGCGATGGAACATGCACCGGAGGGATTATGAGTTTTAAGCCGGGTCGGAGTAGCCCAGAGGAATTGATGAATTGGAACGCAATTGTTGACAGTGATAAGAGCTTTTTCATCCCGGCAATCCTTGTAAAATCCCGATAATCCGCGGTTACTTTTGCCGCCCCATGAATAAGCTCCCGCACGACGACATCAAACCTTTTACTGCCGATGGTTCCAAGAAAGAGCAGGTAAGCGAAATGTTCAACCGCATTGCGCCCCGCTATGATGCCGTCAATCGTTTCTTAAGTGCCGGCATTGATAATAGCTGGCGCAAAAAAGCCATCCGGCTTTTTAAAAAAGATAATCCTACGACTTTACTGGACGTAGCCACCGGCACGGCCGACATGGCCATCATGGCAAGCAGGCTTCTTGGTACACCGCGCATCACTGGCATTGATATTTCCGAAGGCATGTTGGACATTGGCCGCAAAAAGGTGGAAAAAGAAGGCTTGCAAAACGTTATCACTTTGCACACTGGCGACAGCGAAACAATAAATTTTGGGAGTGATACGTTTGAGGGCGTGATGGCGGCTTTTGGGGTGCGCAATTTTGAACACCTCGAAAAAGGGCTGAAAGAGATTTTGCGGGTGATGAAACCGGGAGCGCAGTTGGTGGTGCTGGAGTTTAGCAAGCCCCGGCTGCCGGGAATTAAAAGCCTGTACAGCCTTTATATGAGCGTGGTAGCGCCGCAAGTGGCCGGCATGTTCAACCAAAACAAAAAGGCGTACCGCTACTTAAACGAATCGGCTAAAGCCTTTCCCGACCGCGAAAAGTTCATCGCCATACTAAACAAAACAGGTTATTCCAATACCTATTACAAACCGCTTAGCTTAGGAATATGTTGCATTTACAGCGCCAGAAAACCGGTTGGATAAAATTCCTTTTCAGCGTTCTTCTTTTGAGCGCTTCGGTTGCCGGTTTTGCGCAGCGCGAACTGAACATGACGGAGCACGATGAAAAGCCTTATTATTTCGGTATTTCGCTGGGCCTTAACCGCGGCACCTTTCACACCGAACTTCATCCGGCTTATTTGCTGCAAGACAGCATCCTGACCGCCGAGCCTGGGTGGACGGCTGGCTTTAATTTGGGGCTTTCGGCTACGGCCCGTTTGAACGAACACTTTGAATTCCGTTTTAATCCGCAACTGCTTTTTACCGAACGCAACGTAAACTACACGCTTCGCTACCCGGATGCTTTTGACAACCTGACCACAGTGCAAAAAAAAGTGGAATCGGTGATTACATCTTTTCCATTTCAACTCCGCTTCCTGTCCGACCGCATTGGCAATGTAAGGGTGTACATGATGGGCGGTGGCAAGATTGACATGGACCTTGCTTCCAACGCCCAAGCCCGCAAAGCCGACGACATGTTGAAGATTCAACGCATGGATTACGGCATCGAAGCCGGCATTGGGTTTAAACTTTATTACCCCAGTTTTATCATGGCCCCCGAAATAAAAATCAGCAACGGCTTAATCAATCTTCACAGCCGCAACGAATCGTTGAATTATTCCCGCGTACTGGGCGATATGCGCAGCCGCATGATTGTGTTCACTATTCATTTGGAGGGGTAACTTCTGGCCTTCTCCCATTCCAGCCTTCCTCTAACGGGGGAAGGCCATCAACTACAAAAACCTCGCTTTTCAAAAAATCTTTGCATCTTATAATCATTCTTTAGACATGGCCTTTTATGGCCCAGAGGTTTATCTATCCATTAAGCATTGTTGCGTCGCACTCTTGTGCGCTTTGTTCGCTATGCAGTATTAATCAAACATCGTTACCAACCCGGCCGGTTTTTCCGCCGTTGTTTCGTACATGCCAAGACGTATATCACCACGAAACCTACCGGCGTAAGCCTTATCAGCCAATCTTCAAATCAGCTAATCAGCTAATCGTTCTATTCCTCCTGCTTAAAATAAAACGTCCCAATCGCAAGAGTCGTGCGCAACGCATGATAACAGAGAAAACGCCACAACTGCTTTAACGAAAGCAGATGAAAGGCATAAGCCGACGGTTCCACTTTCAGGCATTTGGTTTGAATCAGCAGGTTTACTTCGGCTTCTGCTTCCTGCGCCAGGTCGTGGTCTTTCACCAACAGGTTTAACTCCACGCTTGCTTGCGCACTTAAATCGTTTATGTTGTACGAACCAAGGTTGAGAAACTCGCCATCCACCACGGCAAATTTTGCGTGCAATACTGTCGGGAGATACTCATACACTTCAATACCCACACGAAAAAACCAACTGTACAAATAACGTTCGGCTTGTTTGGTAAGCGCCACATCCGAGGTGCCGGCCAGCACGATTTTTATGTTGACGCCGCGCCTTGCCGCTTTGCTTAACCGGTTGCGCAGCGACAGGCCCGGCAAAAAATAACTGCACACAATGGTGATGCTTTTGCGGGCTTCTTTAAACAATTTTTGATAGCCGAAATAAATTTCCAATTTGCGGCGTACCCAATCGTTTTGCAGCACTTTCACGCCAACCGCGTCTTCCATCGAAATGTAGGTGAAGAGGTCAAGTAGCTTCTTGCGCAGGGGATTCTTTTTGGTTGTGTCGCGTTCCCATATTTTGTTGCAGATCTCGTAAAGCTCCAGCACCGAATCGCCTTCCACAAACAAAGCCATGTCGTACCAAGCCGCAATGTTTTCCACATCATTGTAACGGTCGGCAATGTTGCTGCCGCTCACCATGGCGTATTTGTTGTCGAACACGGCCACTTTGTGGTGCAGTCTCCTGCCAAAATAAAAATGCTCACTGCGAAACACGGGTTCAAAAAAGCGGAAGTTCACGCCGGCATCTTCAAGGCGTTTAATAAATGGCGCGGGCAATAACCGGGACGCATAACCATCGGCCATGAGATAGACTTGTACGCCGCGGCCGGCGGCTCTCTTTAAAGCATCGGCTATCAGCGTGCCGGTAACATCGCTGTTGAAAATATAGGTTTGCAAATGAATGGAGTGTTCGGCGGCGTCAATCAATTCAATCAATAGCGCAAAAAACGGTTCGCCTCCTTTTACAAGGCTCGCCAGATTTTGCACGCTAAAGCCTCTGGCGGAAAGTTTGGCCCGCAATCGCTGTAAAAAGTTGGTTTCCATTTAGCCTTGGTAAAGTAGGGAATTTTGTGAACAGTGAGTGGAGGCGCGACGGCACAAAGTCTCTGTCGTGCTATTTCTGATTTATAATTTCTTATTTCTGATTCCGGAGCCGATTTGCCTGCACAGCGGCTAATTTAGAACCACAATCTTCTTTCAACAAGTTTGTGCTTTCAGGCGCTCATTCACCACTCACTATTCACCATTTACGATAGGGCTGGTCTGTTATTTGAAGAAGCGTAAGCCATAGCTTTGTAAAAACTTCTTTATGGCAAAATTTAAGAGCGAAGAATTGCTGAACGATTTGGCGCAGGACGTACGCAGGGTAAAAGAAGCAGCACAATTTTTTTCGGAGGCTGACAAAAATAAATTGGTTTACAATCCCGAAAAAGGCCGTTGGAGCGTGGTGCAGGTACTGGAACACGTGAACGCTTACAACCGCCATTATCTGCCCATTATTGAAAGAGAACTTTCGTTGATCACCTACGATACCAACGCCTGGTTTACATCGGGCTACTGGGGCGAGAAGTTTACAAAAATGATGAAGCCCGACAACGTATTCGAGGTAAAAAACAAAATGAAAACGCAAAAGAAAATGTCCTTTCCCAACAGCCTGAACGTGGACACAGTGTTGAACGAATATTTGGCCGGACAAGACAGGTTGCTGCAATTGTTGGAACAGGCCAGAGGAAAAGACCTTGCGAAAATTCACATCCCCATCAGCTTGACCAAATTAATCAAGTTGCGCCTCGGTGACACGCTTCGTTTCCTGGTTGCGCACGAGCAGCGGCACATGATACAGGCCCGCAACACGCTTAAAGAAACCGGCGTGGCTACGGACAAATTTCCCGTGCTCATGCTGATTAACGAAACATCGGCGCAGCAGCAAAAACAAGTCGAAAACTGAATCAACGGTAAATGTCAAGCAATCCATCGGGCAGGTTCACTACGACCTGTCCGGCTTTTTTGTCAATCTTCAACAGTGTTTCTTCGTGCAATGGAATGTAGGCTTCCTTGCCTTGGAAGTCAATGCGGCAAAGGGTTTGGTGCGGCTGCTCTATCACTTCTACTATTTTTCCCACGACTTCACCATCTTGCACCACATCAAAATGAAGCAAGCCAACCGGCGATGATTTCGCAGCGAATTTTTTAAACTCTTCTTCGGGCAGCCAGGCTTGTTTTTGTACCAGCTTGGTAGCTTGTTCTCGGGTAGCGATGCCTTCGAGCTTTACGTAAATTTCTTCATCGGTTTTGGCGCGGGTATTTTCTACAAACCAAGGAATGAAACTTTCTTTTTTTTCTTCCACAAAAATGGCGGCCACTCCCTTGAGCAAGGTTTTCTTGCCAAGGTTGTGTTTCAAAATCAATTCGCCTTGAAGGCCAAAGACAGCTACAAACTTTCCGGTGATAAAGTATTCCATAGAAATTCGTTCTTGAAAAGAAGCAAGGCCGAAGTTAGTGGCGTGCATTTTCGCAGATGCAATGTCGCTTTGCCCGGTTGTAAACGTAAAGTTGATTTAAACTATCGCAACATCTCACTATCCCGATATCTTCTTCTCTCATTTCTTCTCCCGCGAATGCAACAGTCCTTCTTCTACAGTTAACTCACCCGTCTTTGCGTCAATCAAACCATTGCGTTCGTCTTCAATGTTGGTGGCTTGCGTATAAACGTCGCCGGCAATGGGCCTGGCCCGCAGTTCTTCCTTAAACGTTTTAATCAGGCTTGTACGGTGGTCGGCATCGTTTGGCCCGCCGTAATTGGAAAAGCCAAAGCCGCCCCACTCACTGACGATAAGCGGCACTTGCCGCCGGAAGAAGAACGGATCGCCAACCACCAGCGGATAAGCCGCTACGCCGTCCATCTTGCCGCTCACGATTTCATCCAGCCATTGCTTCCACAACCCGGTGTCGGGTGTGTACAAATGCGCCGTGAGTAAGTCCGATTTCAGCCGGCCGCGATAGGAGATGTGTTGCCAGCCGTCGTTATCCACCACCAAAAATTGAGGATAGGCAATCTGCATGTAATGATAAATGCCCATGATGTAGTCGCGAGTCTCCTGGTTGGTGGCAATGTCCTGTGCGCCCCAGTCCTCGTTGTACAAGCTCCAGATGACCACCGACGGATGCGTGCCGATGAGGGCCAGCATCCGTTCCAGTTCTTCGCGGTGAAACTGCCGGCTTCGTCCCGTGCTGCTGTGCGGCGATGGCACTTCCACCCAAAGCAACATGCCCATCTTGTCGGCAAGGTTATAAATGCGCGGGTCCACACCCGCAATGTGAATACGCACCAGGTTGCAGCCTAATTTTTTCATGGCGTACATGTGGGCCTTTATTTCTTCGTAAGTGGCGGTGCCGGGTTGGTACAAGATGCCATCGAGATAAACCGATTTGTTGTTGAGATAAACACAACAACCTCGTGCCTCGATCTTGCGCAAACCGAAGTGGGTTTCAATAGCGGCCGCATACCCTTTATTGTCTATCAATTCAGCCATCAACACGTAAAGGTTTGGCTCTTCCGGCGACCAATATTTTGCTTCCGGCATTGCTACCACCACTCGTTGTTCCTTTTCGCCGGCATCTAATTTTAATGGAAAGCTATCTTCAGCCACCGGCGCTTCGTCCGTGGCTTTGCGGTTGTAAATTTTTAAGCGGAGACTATAATCACCGGGGTCTTGTATGCGGGTGGTTAAATTAAACCGCACGAGGTTGTCTTCCACAATGCTTACAACGCCTACCCGCGAACGCAGGCGGTTGCGGTCAACCGTTTCCAGCCATACGCTTCGCACGCCTCCGCTGTAAGTTTGGTACCAGATGCCGCCGCGCTTGTACACATGGCTTTCCTGCTTGCCGCGTGGGATGTCGGCATCCATCGTATCGGCAATGCGAACAGTAAGGCGGTTCATCACACGTAAGTCGGATTCGGGCAATTCGTACGAAAATGATGTGTACTCGCCGAGGTGAACGTCCTTGCCTTCAATGGTCAGCAATTGCTTTCCGTTCAGCCATACGGTGGTTTCGTAGCCGCAGGCGCCAAAGGTTAGTTGCAACAGCGAGTGATGCCCGCCATCGCCATTGGCCAATTGCGGTTGTGGAAACTCGCGTTCGTACCAGGCCACCACTTTGTTCGTCCAACGTTCTTTAATGCCTGCTCCTTCCATGTGGTCTTCAATAGAGCCGGGCCAATTGGCGATGGACGTATACTGATGTCCGAGATACCAGCGGCCCGCCAGGCCGTTGTCCTGTGTGTCCACGGCAAAGTGCCATTCACCATCAAGCAACATAAAAGAGTTGGCGCGAAGCACGGCGCGGGGAAGGGGATTTACAAAGTCTTCTTCGGTTGAACCTTCGGCGCGGGTGCGGGTAAGGGAATAATTGGGATGAAGCTGCATAGGAAAAAGGTGCTTGCGAATATCAGACCAAGGGAAATGGCTGAACCATTTGCCGGATAAAATGTCAATGCGGTTTAAACGAAAAGGCAGCAACTGAAAATTTCAGTTGCTGCCTTTTTATTCTTTGTAAAAACGTTGTTGTGTGATTTTATTTTTTACGAAGCCACCCTTTCTTCTATCATCAAATGCGGCCCGGAGTTTCGCACCATCTCTTCGTGTGCAAAATGCCGCCGCAGCCTTTCGTCGCAATCTTTTACCGTGGCCAGATACGCTTCATCTACACTGCGTTGGCCAGTTGCTTCGTCATACGTCCAAATGCCACAAGGGATCAGGCAACCCAAGTCCCAATCGGGCCGGTCAAGCACGGGATAAATGCAGATGCCGCGCAGGTCAACGCCTTTATGCATAGCGGTAATGCAGTCGTCGGTAATCTGGTCCATCCACTTGCCGCGGTCTTCTTTAAAATGGCCGGTTTCCGATAACACCACGGGTTTATGATAACGCAGGTAGGCATCTTTCAGCAAATCCGAAAAACAAACGCGACGATGCTCTTTGTACCAACCGATGGTGGGGCCGCCATGTTCCCACTGGTTGTTGTAGTAAAAATTATATCCCGCAAAATCCATGTACTCCGGCTTGCCGCCCAGTTCGGGGTGCATCCGTCCGGTGATCATGTCCATGGCTTCAAACTGCGCCTCGTTAAACCGGATGATGTCGGCGTTTGGTTCTTCACCCTGTTTGGCGTGTACCCGAATCAGCGGTTCCACCATCATCACCTTCGCAGATGGGTCAATGGCTTTAATGGCTTCAATGCCTTTGATGGCGGCTTTGCACAAAAAGTATTTCACGTCAAAGCCGGAGCGGATGGCGAAGGGAACCGTGCCTCGTGCGTCGCCACCAAGCCAGGAGATAAAAGAAATTTCATTAACGGGAGTCACTATTAGCGGATGCGGATTGCCAACGGAATGATACAGGTGCGTGAAGGCTTTGCACAATTCCACAAAGCGGTGTTCAAACTGCGGGTGCGAAGGCATTAGTCCATCGGCATAACCAAAATGGCAAATGTCCCAAAGCACTTGTATGCCGTGCCTTTTGGCGGCTTCCATGCGGGCAGCCACTTCAGTAAAGTCGTATTGGTAAGGAACCTTTTCCACCACGCTCCAGCGGATGCCTTCGCGAACGGTGGTAATGCCGGCGGCGGCCAGGGTCGCTAAGTCTTCGTCTGCTTTTGTATCGTGAAAAGTGGCGGCGAGAAGATCCACCCGATTGCCGCGGTTGTTAATCATGTCGGCGCATTCAAAGCCGCCGATTAGAAAAGAGTTGAAGGTTTTCATTTTGAATCAGATTTAGTTTGCGATAAGCCGCCGCAAAGAAAGACAATCTTTACCGCCTGCAAGCTGATCGTTAATTGGATAACGGAAATTTGTTTTGTAAAGATGGAAGATGCCGTCGTTTATCGCAAGTAAAAAGCCGATAATTTTTTAGGCGAGGCTTTGCCAAACAAGCGTTGTAACCGGGTGCGGCTGTTTCGGGTTATGTTGCTTTTAGCGGATGAGTGTCACCGTTCCTTTCTTTTCCACCATTTTCCCATCGGCCTTTTTTGCCCGCAAGGTATAAACATAGGTGCCTGAAGTCAGCGGTTTCCCGCCTGCATATCCATCCCAACCAACAGTTCTGTCACGGGAGGTAAACACCACTCCGCCCCAGCGGTTGTACACGGTAAATGTCACATCGCTGATGCCTTTGCCCACCACATATAACACATCGTTTTTGCCATCGCCATTGGGTGTAAAGCCTGATGGCACCCACACATCATCCAAGACATAAACATCCACAAGAAGCGATGTGGAATCTTTACAACCCTGAACCGATTGCGCGGCCACCTGCACAAGGACCGGCGTTTCCGTTGCCAGCCGTTGCCCTTTGTTATTCTGCGATGGAAAAAGCAAAGCCGGCGACCATGCCGTTACGTTGTAAGGCAGGCCTGCCCTTGTTTGCAGCCAAACCGGTTCGCCGGGCAGCACGGGATTTCTGATGGCGATAAGTTGCAGCCGGAAGTCGTCTATCACCACTGTTTTTGTGCTGCGGGCCGTGCAGCCATTGCCATCGGTTGTTTGCAAGCCAACGGTATAAGTTCCCGGCGATGCAAAGCTGTAGGCGGGACTGTTTCGAGTTGAAATAAGGTTGCTGTTTACGGTCCATTGCCAGGTGTTTGCTGTAGCATTTACTGTTGTGTTGGTAAACGCTACGGGTGCATTCAGGCAAGGCAGCGAGTAGGTGAACGATGGCTGCGGCAAGGGATAGACGGTGACTGTTTTTATCGCTTCCTTGCTCACGCATCCGTTGCCGCTTGTGGCCGTATGCGTAACCGTATATGAACCCGCCGATGGAAAATAAAACTTTGGGGCTTTTTGTGCTGAAGTAAGCCCGTTGCTCACCGTCCATTGATAAGATTGAATGCTGCCAACGGCAGTGGTGGCCGTGGATAAGAAAGACAGCGAATCGTTCAGGCAACCATTGCTTGCCGTTAAGGAAGCAACTGGAATGCTTTCTACTAAAATATCTTTCGCAAGCGTATCGCTTGTGCATCCCTGCGCGGAGGTAACAGCATAATAAAACTTTATAATTCCGGCAACGGCTACAACCGGATTGATGGCTACCGTTGTGTAAACCTGTCCCGAAGAGGGAAGGCGCCAATAGTAACCTGTGATGTTGGTTCCGTTAACCGTGCTCCTATCCTGCAAACGAAAAGCCTTGCCCTCGCAGGCATCGTTGCTGTACGTAAAACCGGCCACCGGTTTTGCCCGCACGGTAACGGTTTGCGTGGCCGCATCGCTTGCGCAACCCGCATCGGATGTAGCTGTGAACTGCACCGTGTAGGAACCCGCCGCGCTGTAGTTGTGCGCAGGTGATGCCGTGTTGTCCGAAGCGCCATCGCCAAAGGTCCAGGCATAGTTGGTTATGCTACCCACGGGCACAGATGCCTTGCCGCTAAAAGAAACGTTGGTATCGCCGCACCGTTCGGTAAACGCAAACAAAGCCGCCGACTTTGGATGCAGTATGAATATTTTTTCCACCGTATCGGGGCGGGTGCAAGCCAGGGCGCTTTGTGCAATCAGCCTTGCCTTTACCGTGTCAAAAGCAGGAAATGTAAACGAAGGATTGTCGGCTTGCGATGAACCCAGTACCGTGTTGTTCTTATCAAAAAAATCCCATTGATACGAAACGGTTGTACTGCCGTTTGCCTGCGTAGTGTTGGCAAACAATACCGTTAAGCTGCCGCAGGAAAGCGGAGGCGTGAACCCTGCCGTTGGCTTTTGCGCCGCACTGATTCTGATAGTGTCCGTAGCGGTGCCGCAACGCGAAACAACGGCACAGACGTAAGTGCCTGTGGTTTTAATCACCACCGTATCGGCGGTTGAATAAAAGCTTCCGCCTACGGCGTAAAAAGCGTGCTGGCTAAAGGGTTCGTCTTTATAAGAAAGAACAACGGAATCGCCTGGACATATCACGGCATCAGGGCCCAAATCGGGTGGCTTCGGTTGGGACAATACCGTAATGATTTTTGTTGCCGTATCGAGGCCGGCCCCATTTTCAGTAACCAGCTTTACGGCGTAGGTGCCGGGAGCGGGAAAGCCTACATTGTACACATCCGGAAAGCAGGACGTGTCCGCATTGGCGGTATCGGCGCCGGAAGGAAACAACCATTGCCAGCGCTGCGGTTCGTTATACGAATCGTCGTAAAAGGAAAGCTCCGTCCCGGTGCATACCGTATCCGTGGCACCGCCGCCAACTGCTGAAATTGTGAACCGGCTTTTCGGCAGTTTGCGGCCAAGGCAGGTATCAACCGAAGCCAGAACAAAGTCGCGGCTGTTGAACACTTGTGAAGACCGCATGGGAAGGCCTGCTGAAAGAATGTTAGCTCGTAAACCGCCTGATACAAAGGTCATGCTTTTGGTGGTGTAGGGTTCGTTGGTGGACACACAACCGCTGCTGTTGCCTGCGGTGTCGGTGGTCATGAGCCAGCCGGTTGGCGGCGCCGATGTTGTGTGTTGCCCATCCGTTTGCAAAGCCGCCACCAGCTTGCCATTCAACAAAACTACCTGCGGCGTCGATGAGAGGAACGGCGCACTGTTTTTATCAACAGGCACCGCATAGCGTTTGCGCCAAACCACCTGCAAGGCCGAATCGAATTTGCACACCGGAAACTGCACGTAAGCCGAATCGCCGTTGACCAATTTACGATAAGCGGAAGAGCCTCCCCGGTCGGCATACAGGCAGTAAACATTCCCGTCTGCATCAGCGCCAAAGATTTTGGGCAAATTGCGGCAGCGAAAAAGGGCGGGCAGCACCGCCGTGGCCGGAGCATAGGCCAGTGATTCAATGTCGGCATCGGCTTTCATTACGGTGGCATGAGCGCCTTGTGCATCGGTTGCACCCTGGCCGCAGAAGTAGTATTGCTTTCGTGCTTCGTCTTTAAGTATTTGGGTGATGACGAAGTCATTGCTTCTGGCGGTGAAGGTTCTGATGTAGCGCAGCCTTGCGTTGGTATCAACGCACAAAAGGGCGCTGCCCGGAAACGATCCGGCCGGATAGCTGCCGCTGATCAGCAGACTGTTGTCAAAGGCCGCGGTCATGTCGGTAAAGTTTACGCCTTGCGGAAACGAGAGCCGCCGCGACCAGATCAAAGACCCGTTTGTATTTAAATAAAAGGCAACGAAATTGCCGGCCGCCGCTGAAGCATCGCGGCATTGAAAATAAAGCTTGCCCGTGGTGGTTTCGGCAAGCCGCTGTTCCTTGCAAAATACTGTGTCGGGCATGGCCGCCCGTGCAAACGAAACTTCCTGCCGCCACAGGAAAGAGCCATCGCTTTCGGTGCGAAGCACAAAGGCCGTAAGCGAACCGGCGAAGGCCGTGCCCTGCCACTCACTTCCTGAAAAAACCAGATCGCCGTTTTTGGCTTCCAGCGCATCGGCAAGCGCCAGGTTATCGAAGCGTTTTTCCCACAGCACTTGTCCGGTGCCGTCCGTGCGTTGCACGACGCTTGAATAAGCAAGGAGCCGCGGATTGCCGTTGGTGGGTGAAAGAAAAATGGAGAGGATGCCGCCGTTTTTGGTAGCAATGATTTTAGATACATACAAGCCGGCTGGATCATCGAGGCGCTTGTAGGTTGGCGCTTGCGCCTGTACCGCGGCACAGGCAAGGAGACACAGCAGGCAGGCAAAAAAACAGGATCGTATGAAAGTTCTTTTCTTCATTCTTTGCTTGTCCGTGCTTGCCTCAACGGTTAGCGAAAAGGCGGGGAAAGATAAAAGTTATCGGTTGTTTTAATCGCCTAAAATCAACAGCATCTTTTAAGCAGCAGTAGAAAGAAGCCCTTCTTTTATTTTTACCGCATGGTGAAAGCGGCTGAATTCAGGATGGGAAATTATTTGATGCACAAAACCGGCGTCCGCATCCTTACCGTGCGGTGTGGCTTCGATCATTTTGTGTTGATGGCAAAAGACGGCGGTAAGGATTTATTCCCGGTTTTGTTGTCACCCAAAGTTTTGGAAAGCTGCGGCTTTGCCGAAAACAAAAAATACGCTTTGCTGCCTGAAAGCCGCGAGTTTGTGCTGGTGCTGCCGGTGATGGGCAGCGCCGACATCGCCATCAAAGCTTATGTAAAAAGCAACAAGGAATGTTTTGCACGGGTGATGGCCACCAATGTACCGCTGACCAACAATGTGTTTCATCTGCACAGCGTGCAAAATCTGTATTTCGCTTTGGTGGGAGAGGAGTTGGTAGTAAATATTTAACGCAGGTTCCCGGTTGGCGAAGCCTACAAACCCATCTTGCTCATTTTTGGTTACCTACTTGCGCTTTCAATAGTTGCCGCCTTCACTTCCATGTTTCTTGCCTTGCGGTCATAGCACAATATTTGAAGGACAATGATTGTGAAAAAAAGTTGCGCCCTCTTGTTAGCGATTCTTTATCTCGTTACGGCAAACGGAGCCATCATCAATTTTCATTATTGCATGGGCCGCCTTGCAGGTATGGACATTTCAGCCTCCGCGCCTGCCAGTGGCAACTGCGGCACCTGCGGCATGGCCAAAGAGAAGAAAAGTGGTTGCTGCAATGACGAACACAAAACAGTGAAGCTATCCGATGACCGGCTTCTCTCCATTGTAAACAATGCTCCCGCTGCCATCATTCATTATTTATATGACCGTTACCCTTCTTCCCAAAATCGTTTCTTAGCTGCGCAGGCACTGGCCTCTCAACCGGCGCACAATCCCCCTTTGCTAACCACACCCTTGTTTGCCTTACACTGTGTTTTTCGCCTTTGATAGCAGCCCCTTTTCCCGGTCTTGCCACGCTCTTGTCAAATCTGAAAAACAAAACATCATGAAAGCATTTTTTATGGCAACTACTTTTGTTGCCTTGTACGTTATTTCTTTTGCACAACAAAACACAACCGCCTCTCTGCAACCGCTATTTACTTCTTACAACAAGTTAAAGAATGCGTTGGTGAAAGACGACGCAAAGGGCGCCGCATCAAACGCCGCACAATTTATAACTGCGCTTGATGCGGTAAACGTGGCTAAACTTTCAACAGCCGAAGCCACCGCTTTGGCTTCGCTTCGCGACAAGCTTAAACACAACGCAACCCACATTTCGCAGAAGAAAGAGCTTGATCATCAACGGGAACATTTTGCCGCGTTGTCGCAAGACATGTATGCACTTCTTCAATCGGCTTCTTCCTTGCCGCAAACGGTTTACTACGATTATTGCCCCATGCAAAAGGCGTACTGGCTAAGCACCGAAAAGGTCATTCAAAATCCTTATTACGGCAAAGCCATGCTAAGCTGCGGGGCCGTGGAAAAAACCGTTGCACCGAAGGCGCAGTCCCTGCAGATGAACGACGGACCGATGGATCATTCATCGTATACAAACGATACAACGCCGGCCAAACCGATGCAGCACGACATGCACGGGATGAATACGCAAGATGAAAGCATGGACATGCCCAACATGAACGGCATGGGCAAGATGGAAACGATGAATATGGCGATGGACAACATGAGCCATTCCTTTTCACCGACCCTTCCCATGAGCCGCAACGGTTCGGGCACGGGATGGATGCCCGATGCGGCGCCGATATACGGGGCTATGTATCATGCAAAAAGCTGGATGTACATGGTTCATTACAATTTATTCCTACGCTACAACAACCAGGACATCTCCGGCAAAGGTTCACGGGGCGACGATGGGTTGGATGCGCCCAATTGGCTGATGTTTATGGGGCAAAGAAAAGTGGGAAGCAAGGGCTTGTTTCATTTCAATACCATGTTCTCGCTGGATGCGGTAACGCTTGGCAACGACGGTTATCCCTTGCTGTTTCAAAGCGGTGAAGCCTACAAAGGCAAACCCATTGTTGACCGCCAGCATCCGCATGATTTGTTTTCCGAACTGTCGGTGAGCTATGCACAGGCGCTGTCGAAAAAGGCCGATGTGTTTTTATATCTCGCTTATCCCGGCGAACCCGCTTTGGGGCCTGTGGCTTTCATGCACCGGCCGTCGGCTTTGTACAATCCCGACGCACCGCTTTCGCACCACTGGGCCGATGCCACGCACATTACGTTTGGCGTGGCAACGCTGGGTGTGCGGTTGGGGGATGTAAAGCTTGAAGGGTCATCCTTCACCGGCCGTGAACCCAACGAGCATCGCTTTGATTTTGACAGGCCCCGGTTTGATAGCTGGAGCGGACGACTTTCCTACAATCCATCAAAATCATGGGCTTTGCAAGTTTCGCACGGCTTTATTAAAAGCCCCGAAGAACTTCATGCAGAGGAAAACGTGGCCCGCACAACGGCATCGGCCATATACAGTTTGCCGTTGGCGAACAACGGTTGGTTTAACGCCATTGCGCTATGGGGACAAAACAAGATAAAGGAACACGATGCCGAAAACGCTTTTTTGCTGGAAGGTTCGTGGCGCAAACGCAAGTTGGCAATACATACGCGATATGAGTACGTGCAAAAGTCGTTGGAGGAATTGGCCCTGAACGAAGCAACCTACGGACACGATGCCGTGTTTCCGGTGAATGCTTTTACACTTGGGTTTAGCTATGATTTGCTAAACATGGGCAAATCAAAACTGGCTGGCGGAAGCCAGGCCACTTTGTACAAGGCCGATAATAAACTCAATAGCTTGTACGGGAAGAACCCGATGGCGGTTGAAGTATATCTGCGCTTTTATCCATCGTTGATGAAGATGTAGTTTTTTCTGTTATGCGAATAAAGTAAGAAGGCTCGTCTCAATAATTATTGAGACGAGCCTTCTTACTAAATAGAAAGTCAAATACGTTTTTAAAACGCCTGCTTGCCTGCTAGGTTTCCATCGGCATCCAACTCCACCACATCATAACCCAGCTTCTTCACACCGTCTAAAATCTTTTTCTTATCACCTACTAAAAGAATATTCATCTTTTCAGGCTTTAGGTATTTCTGCGCCAATGCTTTCATTTGCGCCGGCGTCATGCTTTGTAAAATCTTGGCTTGTTGCTCTACAAAATTTGCCGGCAAGTTGTAATCTAAGATGCGGCCGATGAAAGCGGCTTTTTGCTGGCCGGTTTCATACGCTAAAGCATCACGTTGGCCGATGGCGCTTTTCATAAAAGTGACTTCTTCCGCAGAAGGCCCATTGGCTGAATAGGTTTTTATTTCCTTCATTACTTCCACCAAAGCGCTGTCGGTGGCATCGGCTTTGATGCCCGAGCTAAACTCATAAGCCCCACTGTATTCATCACCGCTAAAGCCGCTTCTTGCGCCGTAGGTCCAGCCTTTGTCTTCACGAAGATTCAAGTTTAAGCGGCTGTTGAAGCCACCACCCAACGGAAAGTTCATGAGAACAGAACGATAGAAATCCTCCGTTGCATCATACGTTAAACCGGTGGCGTAACCCACACGAAATTCCGATTGCGCAGCCTTCGGCACATCTACCAAATACACCTTGGTTTTATCAACGCTCGGCGTTGGATCAATCTTCGGCAGCGTTACTTTTTTCTTTGGCAGTTTATCAAGGAAAGAAAGCTTGGGCAGCACCTGCGTTTCGGTTACGTCGCCTACAATCACCACCTTGGCTCCCATTGAAGTCATGTAGTTGTTGTAGTAATTCTGCACGTCCTCCAGCTTGATGTTGGGCACCGTTTTCTCCGTGCCTTCTTCAGGTACGGCGAGAATATGATTGCTGCCGTAATTCAATTTGGCAAACACTGAAGAAGCCACGGCCGCAGGCTGTGATTTCGCCTGTTTAAAGCCTTCCATTGATTGGCGCTGTATGCGTTTAAAGGTTTCTTCGGAGAACTTTGGATTGAACATCCGCTCTTGTAAAAGCGCCAGCGTCTTGTCTAAATTTTTTGTGAGCGATTGTACGTTAAAGGTGACATCGTTGAGGCCACTGCTTACGCTGACAGAGCTTCCCAGCTTTTGTAATTCTTCTCCAAACTGTTCGGCCGTGTAGCTCTTGGTGTCTTCGTTCATCATGCGGGCAAAGAAAGAAGCAACGCCGGCTTTGCTCATGTCAGCAGCCTCTAACAAGTGTCCGCCGGGAATGGAGATGGAAATAGTTACCGTGGGTATCTCGCTGTTTTGCGTGCCGATCATTTTGACGCCGCTTGGCAAATCCTTGCGCCAAAACGTAGGCACTTTTACCACGGGGTTCGGACCGTTGCCGGGTATCTTGCTTCTGTCGAAAGCGTCTTTTGCTTTTACGTACTTCAAGCTGCCATAACCATAATCAGGAGCCTTGTAACCCGACTTGTCAACGGTGTAGTTATCGTTCGCAGCCATCGCTTCTTCCTGTCCTTTTGCCAAGGTGCTCAACACCACATGATTCTTGCCTTTGATGTATTGATTGTACACCCGCATAACATCTTCTTTTGTCAGCTTCTTGTACATGTCTAACAAGGTAGCAATCATGTTAGGGTTGCCGGCAAAGGTTTGAAAAGCGGCCAGCGTACTCACTTTCCCAGACACGCTTGCCAGCCCGTTGATGGTGCGGCCTTCAAACTGCGTCTTAAATTTTTCCACATCGTCATCGGTCACGCCGCGTTTTTCAAATTCTACGAAGGCATCGTTCACTAATTTTTCCATATCGCTTAACGACGACTCTGGATAAGGTGTAACAGAGATGGAAAACTCACCGGCCAGTTCCGATGATTGATTGAATGCACTTGCCGCTAAGGCTTTTTGTGTTTTGATGAGTGTTTGATAGAAAACAGAATTTCGGTTTCCACCACCGCCTCCGCCGCCACGGCCTCCGCGACCACCACCGCCACCAAAACCACCGCCTCCACCAAGCACTTGCGCCAGCAGAGAAAGCGCCGGACCATCGGGGTGATATTCAGGAACGGTTGGGTAAACCAAACGTAGTTGCGAGGCTCTTGCATAGTTGTCGACGTAGCTAACGTAACGGGTTTTATCAAGCACTACTGGCGCTAATTTCACTGGCTCTACTTTTGGTCCGCGAGGGATAGGGCTAAAATATTTCTCAGCGAGCTTCACCACTTGCGCGGCGGTTACATCGCCGCCAACAGTTAACGTGGCGTTGTTCGGTCCATACCAGCGCAAAAAGAAATTCTTCAAGTCGTTCACATCGCTTCTGTTCAGGTCTTCAATGTAGCCGATGGTGAGCCAGGAGTAAGGATGGCCATAAGGATAGAGCGCTTTCGACACCACTTCGCTTTGCAAACCATAGGGACGGTTGTCGTAGTTCTGTCCGCGTTCATTTTTTACCGTAGCACGCTGCACTTCAAACTTTTTCTGCGTAACGGCATCCAGCAGAAAACCCATGCGATCGGCTTCGAGCCACATCGCTTTTTCCAACTGATTAGAAGGAACGGTTTCGTAGTAGTTGGTTCTATCGCGGTTGGTGCTGCCGTTGAGGGTACCACCGGCTTCGGTTACGATTTTAAAATGCTGTTCATCGGCCACGTGGTCGCTGCCCTGAAACATCATGTGCTCAAAGAAATGCGCAAAGCCCGACTTGCCGATTTCTTCTCTTGCCGAACCTACGTGATAGGTTACATCCACATGCACAACAGGATCGCTGTGGTCTTCGTGAATGATTACCGTAAGGCCATTTGGCAATACATATTTTTCAAAAGGAATCACGAGTTCGGAACCTTTCTTGGTTACCTTGTCCACCAGCTTTGCCTGGCCGAAAGTGATGAGGGAAAGTGAAAGCAGGCAAAGAACAAGGAGTAGTTTTTGTTTCATGTTCACATTGGTTTTTGAAGCGGAAAAGGTAAGGGAAAACGCTGTTTGGTAAATCGCGGCCGTTAATCATTCACGTTCGTTAACGTTGGAAGACATCAACAGCGGCCCATCCATTTCAACCATTTCTGAAAGCGGTTAGACGGTGCTAAAGCCCTTCCCGGTGGGAAGGGTGTAAAGATTCTCAAAGCAGTGAGAACACTCTTCGATTAAATGATTGATTGAGTAATAAATTGAAACGCTGACAGGCGTGGGCTTGTGCGATTGCAAGTCCCCCACCGGGGGATTTAGGGGGCCGGAAGGTCGGGATGGGCCGCTGCCGCGACGCTGTGCTGAATAGCGAGCAAAGCGTACAAGTCCCGATAGCTCCCGATAGCTATCGGGACGGGAGCGACGCAACGAAAGCTATATAGATGCAATAGCCTTTAGTTCAAAAAAAATAGTACAGTGAAACCGAATTGAAAGAAGCGTAGCTTTTCTGTCTTCCGTCCTACGCCTTCCGTCTTCGTGTTCTTCTTACCTTGCTCAAAAATTACAGCCATGGACTTTAACCGGACCGCACACGAAATTGATTACCGCATTTTTGGCGAAGAGATGCAATGCGTGGAGATAGAGCTTGACCCCGAAGAAACCGCTGTGGCTGAAAGTGGCGCCTTTATGATGATGGATGACGGCATACAAATGCAAACCATCTTTGGCGACGGCAGCAAGCAACAAGGCAGCGGCTTGCTGGGCAAACTCATGTCGGCAGGCAAACGGTTGCTGACGGGTGAAAGCTTGTTTATGACGGCCTTTACCAACGTGGGCCAGGGCAAGAAGAAAGTTTACTTCGCGGCGCCGTATGCAGGCAAGATTATTCCGCTTGATTTAACGCGGTTCAATGGACGGGTTATTTGCCAGAAGGATGCTTTTTTGTGTGCAGCAAAAGGCGTGAGCATCGGCATCGAGTTTCAACGCAAACTTGGAACCGGTTTGTTTGGCGGCGAAGGGTTTATCATGGAGAAATTAGAAGGTGATGGCTTTGCCTTCTGCCACGCCGGTGGGTATGTATTGGAACGTGTTTTGGAACCGGGTGAAATGCTGAAGGTGGATACGGGTTGCATTGTGGGTTTTGAATCATCGGTAGCATACGACATTCAATTTATAGGCGGCATAAAGAACACCATCTTTGGAGGCGAGGGGTTGTTCTTTGCCACATTGCGGGGGCCGGGCCACGTGTGGATTCAATCGTTGCCCGTGAGCCGTTTGGCCAGCCGTATTTTGCAATACGGAGCGGGACCAAGAAAAGAAGAAGGCAGTATTTTGGGAGGATTGGGAAATTTGGTGGATGGGGATGGATGGTAAATTTGATTAGCCGATTCGATGATTAGCTGATGAAAGCTACCCGTTCATCGAGGTTTATTTCATCACCAATTTATTCTCAAATCTGCCAATGTGCAAATAAGGCTTAGTTGCTTCATTTTTTTTCATCAGCTAATCATCGAATCGGCTAATTAGCTAATCAATCTTATGGCTCAAGGCTTAAAAATAAACCGCAACGTAAGGGCGAATAACGACACCGGCTTCGGCACGCAAACCACCAGCGTGGGCGGACGGTTCATTAACAAGGACGGATCGTTCAATGTAAAAAAACAAGGCATTCCTTTTTTAAGGCGCATCTCCTTTTACTCCTACCTGCTGGAATTTTCATGGCCCAAGTTTCTGCTCATCATTGTGCTTTTCTATCTGGGAATAAACGTGGTGTTTACCGTATTTTACATAGTGGCCGGACTGTCCCAGTTAACCGGTTTTCATTCCCAAACGTATTGGGGGCACATTCGCGAAGTGTTTTACTTCAGCACTCAAACTTTTACCACGGTTGGTTACGGACGCCTTAATCCGATAGCCGATGTCGCGGATGCCATTGCCTCCGCGGAGACGATGTGCGGCTGGTTGTTCTTTGCCCTGGTAACGGGCCTGATGTATGGCCGCTTTACACGGCCGAAAGCCTACATTGCTTTTACTGAAAAGGCATTGATCAGTCCTTATCAAGACGGTACAGCCGTTATGTTCAGGATGGTGCCGTTTAAGACCCTGCATCACATGACCGATGTGAAAGTGGTGGTCGGCCTTTCGCTGCAAGTATCGGAGAACGAAGCCAAACCGGAATACCGCTTTTATACGCTGACGCTGGAACGTTCGCACATTGAGATGTTCAACATGAACTGGACGGTGGTGCATCCCATCACTGAAGACAGTCCGCTGTTTCACTTTACCAAAAACGACCTCAATCACAGCGATGCGGAACTGTACGTGCAGGTGAGCGGCTTTGACCCGATTTTTTCCAATATGGTGATGGCCCGCACGTCTTATACCTACAAAGAGTTTGTTTGGGGCGCCAAGTTTCAACCCATGTACCGTGAATCGGCCGATGACACCACCACGATTTTGGAACTGGACAAATTAAACGTGTTTGATAAAGTAGAACTGCCCGTGGCAACGCCTGTTTTGGAAAACAAAACATAAACATGAACAACTATGAGCAACAAGCATTGATAGAATTGCGGACCTGGCAAAAGAAGAGCCAACGCAAGCCTTCCTTACTCAACAAACTTTCCAAAGGCCTGCAGGCAAAAGTCAACAGTTATATTCCCAAAAAGGTGCACGCTGTTATGACAGCCACCATTACGCAAATGATAAGAGGCCTGTTGTTCGGCGCAAAATACACCACACGAAAACCTGCTGCAATAACTTCCCTGCAAGCCACTGAAGAAGCTGTTGAAAAGCTGGTAAAAACCTATCGCCATACGGCTGCGGCCGAAGGCGGCATAACCGGCGCAGGCGGCTTTTTACTGGGCCTTGCCGACTTTCCCATCTTACTTGGCATTAAGCTAAAAATGCTGTTTGACATAGCTGCTTTGTATGGCTTCGATGTAAAAGATTACAAAGAGCGGATTTATATCCTGCATGTGTTTGAACTGGCCTTCAGCAGTCAGGGCCACCGCAGAAATGTTTATGCAAAAATGAACAACTGGGAAGCGCAAAAACAGCTTTTGCCTAATGACATGAATGCGTTTGACTGGCGCAGCTTTCAGGAAGAATACCGCGACTATATTGACCTTGCAAAGATGGCACAACTCGTTCCGGGCATTGGCGCCGCGGTAGGTGTGGTGGTGAATTATAAGTTGGTGAATCAGTTGGCGAAGACGGCAATGAATGCGTACCGGATGCGTGTGTTTGAAGCAAAGGCTACTTCTTAAGATAAAGACCAATGATCATTAACGCCAATGCAGGAAAGACAGAAAACGTCCGTTTAATCATGTCTGTTTTGGATTGATTTTTCGATGATGTCCACTTTGTCGTCTTTCGTTAAGAAGACATCTTTCTTCTCTACAATTTTTTCTCCTCACTTTGATTTGAAATACTCAATAAAAGCTTTTGCTTCTTCACTAAAGCGAGACTTCAGAATTTCATATACTTTCAATTTCAAGGTTTTTATGATTCATAAAATAAGAAAGAAAAGGAGTGTAAAAAGGAAACGATCCAAGCAATCAATAAGTCTTGCTCTCTCTGTTGAAGGGCAACTTTCTCTTAAATGAATTTTTGAATTCAATTTTAAATAAAAAAAGCGAAGCCTCTGCTTCGCTTTTACAATTTATAGTGAACTGATTTAATTCCGTCCATCTTTTTTATCCTTGGCTTTACCAATGCCATAACCAGCGCCGGCGCCAAGCACACCGCCAATAACAGCACCTACACCACGGTTACGTTTGTTAATAACTGCACCGGCTACGGCACCGCCTACGCCGCCAATAACCGCGCCTTTAGCGGACTTGCTCCAGCCTTTCTTTTTGGCTGCTTGCGCTGTGTTTTGCGACGTGGAATTGTAAACGCCGCTGCCGTTGGATGAGGAAGATGGCGTTGAAGACGAAGTGGCCGCAGCCTTCCGGGAAGTCGTGGCCTTTTTCGTCACGGGCTTATCTACATACACCACTCTTTCGTGTACCACTTCCTTTACAGGCTGTGTAGCCGCCACTTGGTTTTGTTGAGCCATTTGGTTAGCAACGGCCAGTTCATTCTGCGCTTTCCACTGTTGATACTGCGCCAATCCGGCGGTGTCGGTGGCAGCTGGTTTCACGGTTTGCGTTTCAGCGGCTGTTCGGGGAGTGTTGTTGCTGCACGAAGCCATGATAGCCACGGTGCTTACGGCGATAAATATTCTTTTCATAAGTTTTCGTTTACCGGATGAGTAAATTGTTTTCATTGTGAACTCATCTAAAGACAAAAGCGTGCCAACTGACAAGGGCAGTGGGCGGTGGTTGTTAAAACTCTTTCAAGGGACTTCTTTTGGCGATATGAGGAGCTTGAACAGAGATGATAAGAATGCCAAAAAAATAGAGGAAAAAGTTGTGTAAAAAGAAGGTGTGCCCCTTGCGTTTTTACTTCACCAAGGATGACCGCAATCGTAGATTGAAGACCACTCATTTTATCCTTGTCTTACTTTCCACACTTGTCCTGTCTAAGCAATTTGCGCAAATAAAACAAGAAAGGTTAATCAGGCAGAAGGAGAGTAGCGTTGTATCAATTCCGCCATCTCTTCATTTCCCTGAATGACGGCATGATCAAAAGATGTTTTGCCGCGGGTATCGGGCAGGCTTGGCACAGCGCCTTTTTGCAAAAGCCATTCGGCTATCTGCAATTGCCCGAACATGGCCGCGAACGTAAGCGCCGGTGCGCCGTTGGCGTTGCGAAGGTTTACATCGGCCCCGGCATCAATCAATTTTTTTGCAATGTCCTTGTAGCCTTTAAAGCAAACCCCCATCAAAGCCGTGTTGCCGGCTATGTCCTGCGCATTCACATCCGCACCGTGTTGCAACAAAAAATCAACAACCGCAATTTGGTCGTTATAGGCGGCCAAGATTAACGGAGTAAATCCTTTTGCGTCCTGTAGATTAAGTGCTGTGGGATTAGCCGTATAAATGGATTCAAGCGCCGGCACATCGCCACGACGACAGGCATCAAAAATGTCAACATTGCTTACGCTATTCATAGAAAACAAAAATAAGCGAGAACGTGAAATGTGAACCTGCCGCCGACAGGTTCACATTTCACATTTTATATTCCGTTCCAATTGCGCGAAAAAACTTTTTGCAACAACGGCGTTGTTCTTGCGGCCGCATCGGTACGAACCTGCTGTTCGGTTTCCGCTAACTTTTGAAACATTTTTTCACTGACCATTCCGGCCATGATAGCGGCCAAATCAAGGTTCAGCTTATCGCCCACTAACGCTCTGGCCGGCTTGATGATCTTCTCCCACTGTTCGTTCAGCTTGTATTCGTTAAGTGTTTGCTGCATTACCGGTTTAATGGCGGTGCGCAACTCCGTGCCTACGTTCGTACGCAGGTAGTCCGTGGCTGATGTGCCGCCTGCTTTTACGATGCGCATCGCATCGGTCAGCCTCATGTTGCCAATGCCGTTAATGAAGACGGGAACCGAGCGTGTAGCCGTTTGTTCCGCAGCAGTACTCAAGGTGGTTGTAAACCGGTCCACTTCATTGGTCAAGCCGAGTTGTTGCAAGGTGTTCAAGGTCTTGCGTAGCTGCTCCGGAAAGATGGCGGCCATTACGGCGTCTTTACCAAAGGCGCCTTGCATATTCCGGTTGGCGCCCAGTTGCAACAGTTCACGAATAGCGGAAGAGGCGTCCTGTTCATTCAGCATGTAGCCTTTTACTGTGCTGCACGAAAACGTGGCCGGTAAAACAAAAGCGAAAAGGAGGGGTAAAAAAAGTCGTTTCATGGTGCGAAGTTTTTGCTTTGTAGTTGAATAGATTGTCTGATGCTCTTGGCTAACAAAAAATGAAGCCACAAGCTGTGCGGCTTTGTTAAAACAAAAAGGCGCTGTGCCGCGGCACAACGCCTTTAACAAGGAGTAATGATAATGAGTGATGAGTAATAACTAAGCCGCCTGGAGGTTAAAAGCCTGCCTGTTATTATAAACTTTTTATGTACAACACGACACTCATTACTGATTATTCATTAACTCACCGCCACTTCTTTCTTCGTCACTTCTTTGCCCGGAATCAGCGGCAACGAAACCTGAAGCACGCCATCCTCGTACCTGGCAGAGATGGCGGTAGCGTCAATGGTTTCGTCCAACTGAAACGTGCGAACGAATCCGCCGCGGCTGTATTCACGCAGCACCCAATCGGGACGCTGAAAGCCATCGGGCGGTGTGTAGGAAACGTGCAGCTCCGCGCCTTGCACGTCCACTTTAAAATGCTCTTTGATGCGGCCCGGTGCAAACACCAGCATTTCGTAGCTGCCTTCGGTTTTGTACACGTTAACCGAAGCTCTTTGCACACTGCGGGCAAAGAATGGGCTTTGTTGTCCTCTTGCGGACCGGTTGCCTTTTGCGGCGCATGACTGATTGTAGTACATGATTGAAATTTTAAAATGAAAAAATAAATAACCCCATTCTTGCATCGAAGAACAAGCCAAAGCAGCGATCAATAACTTTTTGGCAGCGATGCCTTGCTTAAAGAGTGCATTGCCGCTGTTTTTGGCACAGGCAAGGATTGGCCAGCAGTCATCTTATCAGCCCCAACCTGTCCGTGGTATCTGTTTTGTACTGATAGCACACAATTCATTTACATGGACGCTACCGAAAAGTCTTATCCTGTTTATATCAAGATACCCGCTATTCTCGTTGGCCTTGTTTTAGCCGTGTACATTTTGTTTGTTTTGGGCGATATTTTAGTGCCCATCGCTTTTTCGGTGCTCATTGCCATCCTTCTTAATCCGCTGTACACAAGAATTGAAAAGCTGATGCCGAAAGTACCGGCCATCCTGCTTACGCTTTTGATTGCCATTCTGCTGGTTGCCGGTTTATTTTATTTTCTTTCCACGCAAATCAGCGTGTTTCTCGACAGTCTGCCGCAAATAAAACTGAAGCTTTCCAACTTATTAGTGGATACCGAAAAGTGGGCGAAGGTTAAGTTTGGACTTGACCTGAAAAAACAAATAACTGCCTTGCAAGGCAGCCTTACCACCGGCTCCATGCTATCAAGCACTGTAGCGCCGGTACTGGGCCTGATAAGCGTGGTGTTGCTAATACCAACCTATGTTTTCCTGCTGCTGTTTTACAAGCCGCTGATCCTTGATTTTTTGTTTCATATTTTTTCCGAGAAATACTCGCTGCGGGTGGCCGAAATTTTAAGTGAAACCAAAGCCGCTGTGCAAAGCTTTATGCAGGGGCTTATGATTGAGATGGTGATTGTGTCGGCTATGAATGCTGTGGCTTTGCTCATCATCGGTGTGCCCTCCGCTATTGTCATTGGCGTTATCGGCGGTATCCTGAACATGATTCCTTACATCGGGGGGCTGGTGGCCATTGCCCTACCGCTACTGATGGTAACGATTACAAAAGAAGGCTTCTCCGGGCAGATTGCCGTGGTAGCTTCTTACCTCGTCATTCAATTTATTGACAACAACATACTGGTGCCGCGCATCGTGTCGAGCAAGGTGCAAATCAATGCCCTCATCTCCATCATAGTGGTGTTGCTGGGCGGAGCCATGTGGGGCGTATCGGGGATGTTTCTTGCCATTCCTTTAATCGGCGTACTCAAAATAATTTTCGACCGCGTTGATGATCTGAAACCTTGGGGCATGTTGCTTGGCACCGAAGTGCCGTCCGAACACATCGGTCTTGTTTGGCAAAAGCGTTGGGACCGCATCTTTCGGCAACGGATGCGAAAGAAAAAAGAACTTGAGCAAAACCCTGCCGGCGAAGAAACCAAGACGGCTGCAAACGCGTAGATTTTTTCACGCAACGGTTTTGCGTACAGCAACAGGTAGGCTTTGTTTACTCGTAAACCCGTAGGCCCCTAATCGCTCAAAAGTTTATCGAAACGGTTTTTACCGATAGCCTTCTTTGTTTTGCCTGCCGCAAGGCGGCGGTAAGCTAATAGGGCGAATGCTTTTTGAGAGTTCGATTACTTTGTAATCGCGAAAAATCCGAATCCCTTGTCCCTAAATTCCATTATGCGCATTACCACTCCGTACCTGACTGAAGAAGCCCGCCTCGCCGACCTCTATTCCTACCACATTTTAGATACCGGAGAAGAAAAAGATTTTACCGACCTAGTGGAGTTGGTAAAAGAACTGTACGACTGCCCCGTGGTAGCGCTCACATTTGTGGACCGCGACCGGTTGTGGTTTAAAGCCATAAAAGGTGTAGAGGCTAAAGAAGCACCCCGCGCCGACTCCCCCTGCAACTATGCCATCGAAAGCAAGGAACTAATGGTGGTAAAGGACTTACGGGCCGACGAACGCTTTTTGCGCAATGCATTGCTTACACAAGTGCTGGGCCTTTGCTTTTACGCCGGTGCGCCCATCGTGTCATCGGCGGGTTACGTATTGGGCACGGTTTGCTTGTACGATCACAGGCCACGCCGCCTCTCGGCCAAGCAAGGGTTGGGGCTGATGGCCGTTGCCAACCAGGCAAGCCGCTTGCTGGAATTAAAATTAAAAAACAGCCTGCTGAAAAAGCAAGGCGAAGAATTGCTGCAGGCCGAAAAAAGCCTGACGCGGGCCGTGTTGCTGCAGCAGGAAAAGGAGCGCATGACTATCGGAACTGAACTGCACGAAAACATTGCGCAAGGCCTGGCCGCCGCCAAGCTTTATCTTGACGTGATGGGCCAATCCATTGATCATCCCTTTGTAAAAAGAAGCAGCGAAACGGTTGCGCAATTGTTACAGCAGGTAAAGACGCTTACGCATACCTTGGTGCCTACCACCTTAAAAAATACCGGGCTTAAAAACCTGCTTCAAATTTTGTGCGAACGCTACCGCGAACAATACGGTTTTAAAGTTGCATTTGGCTATGAAGGAGAAGAGGCCGTTTCGCCGCGGCTATCGCTAGTGCTTTACCGCATGGTGGAAGAAGCGTTTGAAAATGTGCGGCTTCATGCCGCGGCTATGGCCATTTCGCTGTCCGTGGAAGTAGCCGATGCTATTGAAATTATTGTGGCCGATGACGGCGTAGGCCTCAATCCTCAAGACTTTAAAAAAGGCTACGGTATCAGCGCTATAACCTCCGTGGCGGAGTATTACGGCGGAACGGTTGACTTAATTTCCGGTGAGCAAAAGGGATGCAGGCTGATGTTGCTGATACCGCTGGCGGTAGAAGAAATGAGTGAGCGGTAGATGAATTCTATGGTTCAAGATAAAGCGGCAAAGGATGCCGGTCCTTTGCCGCTTTATCTTGACTGAAAGCTGATGAATGCAAACTAATTTCTTGCCTACATCCCCGGTTTCCACTCGTTATCCTTCGGCGTGGCATCCATATAAATACCGCTGTCAAGCTTAACGGAAGCCACGGGTTTTGACGTACTGAATTGCAGATTGATTGTTTTTTCACCGGGTTGCCAAACGGCTGGTGTTTGATGAAAGGCGGCCACAAAACCATCGGTGTATGTAACAACTACATCAAACGGCACGGGCAAGCCCCCGTTGTTTTGCACTTGTAAGCTTAGGTTATTGTCGGACGTTTTTACACTGGTGAGGGCAAGGTCAATGGAGTTGGCGTTGAAGAACCAAGCGTTCCAGAACCAGTTCAGGTTTTGTCCACTGGCATCGTTAAACGAATTAAAGAAATCCCACGGAATGGGATGCTTGCCGTTCCATCGAGCCATGTATTCCTGCAAGGCTTTTTTAAAGGCCGCATCGCCCAATAAATCTTTCACCGCTAAATAACCAAGCGCCGGTTTGCCGTATTCGTTATCGCCAATGTACATGGGTGAAGTTTTGGGCAAAGGCGTTACAATGGGCTCGCCTTTGGCGCCGCGACTTGCGGACCGCGTCATGCCCTGCACCCGAAACTGTTTAAAAAAGTCATCGGCTTTTTGCTTGCCCATCTTGTCGGTGTTGAACAAATATTCAAAAAAGGTGGCCCAGCCTTCGTCCATAAAACCATAGGTGGTTTCGTTTATGCCCATATAAAACGGCATGTAGGTATGCGCCATTTCGTGCATTACCACAAAGCGGGAGAAGGTAGTATCAGGAAAGGAGCTGTCGTTTACCATCATCGGATATTCCATGTCGGCCACGCCTTGAAATACAGTTGATTTTTCGTACGGGTACGGAATGCCCGGTGATACATTAGATAGCCAATCGAGCGACTGCTTGCCAAAGCCAATCATGTAGTGATAATCGGTGGCGCTGTCGTTGTAAGCAGCTTGCACAGAGGCGCGGCGGCCCGTGACTTTATCCACCAAAACGCTACCCGCATCCCACACGTAATGATCGCTGAAGCCAAGCGCCACATCAGGAATGTTGGTAGAGGTGAACTGCCAGGTGTTTGCACCTTTTTGCGCCGTTACTTTTTTGGCTGCGTGGTCTTGCTGCGTTACAATCCGTAGAACATCATTGCTCGTTTGCGACTGCTGAAATTTTTTAAGATACGGCGGCTGCAAGACAGTAGCCGCATTGGTTAGTGTCCCTGTTGCCCACACCAAATAATTCGGTGGCACTTGCACGTTTACCGTGTAGTCATTAAAGTCGCTGTAAAACTCAAGGGCATCGTTAAAGGGTGTGGTGTCCCAGCCATTGTAGTCATCATACACGGCAATGCGTGGATAGAAGTAAGCGAGATAAAAAGTTGTTTCATCAATCCTTCCTTCGCGACCACTTTGCTCCGATACATCGAAGTGCCAGGTGAAGGTGAGCTTTACCGAGTCGTGTGCGGCCAATGGTTTGGGCAAGGGCAGCGAAGCAATGGTAAAGGTTTTTGGATCGGCCGTCCACTCAACAGCTTTGCCGTTTACGGTTACGGCATCTATAAACATGCCTTCGGTAAGGTAAGCTTTATCGCCGCGGCCGAGGCGCGGCGCACCGGCTTTGTGAATGTTGAGAAAGAGTTTCAGCACCAGTTCTTTCAATTCACCGGGACTGTTGTTGATGTAGGTGATGTCTTCTTTTCCTCTGATGGTTTTACTTGGCGGCGCTGCCGTTACGGTAATGTTGTATCGTGCCCGATTTTGCCAATATGCCTTACCCGGACGGCCGTCATCGGCGCGGGTGGAAGCGTCAAACGCTTTTTGTATGCCGGGTGGCTTGGAGAGAGATTGCGCAGAGGCAGTGAATGCTATTGATAAGGAGAGAAGGGAAAGAAAACGTTTCATTGGAGATGAGAATTAGGCAAGGAAGATAACGGTAAATCGTTTGCGCAGAAAAGGGTTTTGATGGTCGGTTTCGTGAGCCAAACCTCGGAGGTTTTTAAAACCTCCGAGGTTTGCTTATGACATCAACATAATCTCCCTTATCTCCTTAATGCATTCCAAATGTTCTTTCTGCAAGCCATCGTGCCATGCCAGGCCTCTTTCCTTTAAATCAATGTGTTTAATGATGGTGCCCACATCTTCGGGCCCACCACCTTTGTTTGGATAACCGATAATGTAAATCGAATCGGCTAATTCAACGGCCAGTTCAATGTCGTGGGTGCTGAAGATGATGGTATTTAATTCGTTGCTGTGGTTAATGAGGTCAAAGGATTTTTTTACGCTTTCAATGTTGCCGATGTCAAGGCCGGAGAAGGGTTCATCAAGCACCATGTAAAAACCGGAATTCAGCAACTGTTCTAAAATTGCGGTGCGTTGCCGTTGGCCTCCCGAAAGAAAAACCGGGTATTGGTCTTTGGCTTTCAGTAGTCCCCACTCGTTCAGGTACCCCATTATTTTTTCGTGCTTCTCCGCCTCACTTCCCTCTGCTTTACGCAAGGCAAAGTGGAGCGATTGATAAACCGTTTTGTGCCGGAACAAGGTGTATTTCTGGTTGACAAAACCCACATCGCCTTCGTCCACCATCTTTGCCGGTTGCTGGCCGTTGATGATTTCTTTTGAATAATCAGGAATCAGCACCTTGCCGGTAGTAGGTTTTTCCAATCCGGTTAAGGTTCTGAACAAAGTTGATTTGCCGCGGCCCGACCGGCCAAGAAAGGCGATGATCTGTCCCTGGTTTATACCCGGACGCACCACGTCTTTTTCAACGAAGTTGATGTCTTTAATAATGGTTCTCCCATCGTAAACCACGCTTAGGTTTTCGACGTGAAGAATGATTTGTTTGAGGTCGTATGCTTTTGCCACCGGGTTAAAAAGTTGAGTATTTGAAAAAGGCTTTGCGCAACAAGGTGAGGGCGGCATCAAGGCCTAAGCCCACCAGCAAAATAATAATCTGCAAGGCCACGATGCGGCCATGGTTCGCAAATTTGTCGCTGTTTTTAATGAGTACGCCCAGGCCGCCGGCCGCTACCAATATTGATTCTACCGTTACCAACATCATCCAGATGATAGCAAGGTTCTGCCGCAACACGTCAAGCACGTAATCCATGCGGCCCTTGATGACTACTTCTAACAACACTTCCCAGCGGCTGCATTTGAGCGAACGGGCATGGTCTATTTCTTCGGTGGGAATATCTTTCAACACAGACAATAAAGACGTGATGAAGTAAAGGCTCATGAAGATGAAAAGCACGCTGACCTGCATAGCTCTTGCATCGCTTACGATGATGGCGAGATAAAAGGTGATGCCCGTAAGCGGCAAGTAACGAAAGCGGCTCAAGGCAACAGCAATAGGTTTCAACGCAGGCAGCGGCGAGAGATAAACAACCGTAAGAGAAACCACGATGGACAACAATATGGCTTGAAAGAAAAGCGCCAACGAGCTAAAAAGATGCACCACCAAACCTTCGACATATAAAGATTGAAAGCCGCTCCAAACCTGGCCGGGCGTAGGAAAGAGGTGCTTGCTGCCGCGGGAAGCGAGGATCCACCAAAGCAGCACAATCAAAATCCAAGCGGCCACAATAATCGTTCGTTCTTTTTTGGGAACTCCTTCAAAAGGACGGAACCATTTTTTGATGTTCATTGTTTGATCTATTACTTGTGATTTTTACCGCGACAGTGTTGCCAATCATTCGTTACTGCCTAAAAAATATATCGGTTGCAGTGGTAACAAGTTTTTATCCTCATCGGTCAATGCATTATAAAATTCCTGCCATAGTGAAATAAAAGTGTCCACATCAATAAGCCTGATGTGTCTATGACTTTCACGAGCAGAACGTTCTGCTTCGGAGGTAAAGTAACCAGAAGTTACAAACAGCCCTATGTCTCCATCTCTATTTAAAAGTCCGGTCAGGCTACGTACATCATCAACTGGTACTGAAGAATCTGGCCTATGTTTTACTTGCACTTTAAGTCTTGGAACAGTAGCACCCAAAGGATCATTGTAAGCAATGATATCTAAGCCGCCATCTTTACCCTTGGGCGAAATGAACGGTGTATGATATCTCATTGCTCGTAGCAAAGCGGCTACCAAATCTTGAAATTCATATGGGTTTTTAGATTTTATGAAGTCCTTTATTCCTGAAATTGCCTGCTCTTCAACGAGGTCAAGTTTTGCCTTTTGCGCTTGTTGCGTGTTTGCTTCGATTTCAGGTTCCTGATGTGCATCTGTTTTGACATCGGCTTTTTGCAGTTTATTTCAGCAGCCCATTGCCGATAAATCTTTGTTGCGCTCTCTAACAATTTCACAGGCCCTAACGAGGTGGCTTTGTCGCCTTCTTCAGTCAAATACCATACACCTTTATTCTTACGCAGATAGCCTGCCTTTATGCAATCAATTGTAAAGAAGTGAAAGATGGATTCC
The DNA here is from genome assembly GCA_965247695.1 of Flavisolibacter sp. GTDB lineage: Bacteria > Bacteroidota > Bacteroidia > Chitinophagales > Chitinophagaceae > Flavisolibacter. The sequence goes on along the minus strand of OZ252037.1, from coordinate 4,824,462 downwards.
CAGCGCACATAACCCGTCTTTTCATAAATCTGTTTTTCCCAATCCGTCAATGAAACTTTTTCACGAACGCGATTGATAACTTCTTTTCCTGGCAATTGCCCGCCCGCAGATTTAAGTATTTCAAAGGCTGCAAATATTGTCTTGTTTGCAGTTTGTCTTGATGGCGCAATTTGGGTTTGGTTGTCTTTGGTCATGGGTTGTTTTAAACTATAGCTACCAACAATCTCCTTTACTTCAATATCGTCACCACCACTCTTCTATTCTGCGCCTTACCGGCCGGTGTGCTGTTGTCTGCTACTGGTTCGTCCTGTCCTTTGCCGTCAATCTTTTGAAAGCGGCCGGCAGGAATACCCTTTTGCATGAGGTAGCTTTTTACCGCTTCGGCACGGGCGGTGGACAAAGAATAGTTCGCGTCCGGTGCGCCCACATTATCGGTATGGCCCACCAGTTCAAGCTTGGAGTCTTCGGCTTGAATCAGCAGGTTATAAATCTGTTCTAACACGTCTTTGCCTTCGGGCCTGATGGAGGCGCGGCCCGTTTCAAAATTGATGCGCCATTGGCCCGATGCCACTACGGTCGTTGCCTTCTTGCTGTAATCGGCCTTGGTAGTAGTGCCGGCGTCAATGTCTTGAATGGTTTTCATGTAGGCCGTGCTCACCGCATCTTCAAACGGCACAATCTTTTTCACGTTCTGATTGAAGCCTGCGGGGTTCAGGTCTTTCAAATATTTCGACACCTGATCGTACACCGACTTGTAACGGTTTACGCCATCGGTAATGCCGTAGTATTGGTTAGCATCGGCAAAGTTGAACACCCTTGAGCCGCCCATGTTGTACGACACGCCGTTCTTCTCGCCCTGCTGGCCTTTAAACATATCGTACCAGTATGAGGGCGATTCCATGCCAAAGGTTTTTGTCACCGCCTCCGATGCCCGCCTGCGCCAGCTATCGTACTGCTTCATCTGGTTGGAAGCTGTGTACGTTGCCTTCAGCAAATTGTTCACGGCGTCCTTGTGCTTATCGGCCCACTGCTTTGTCACAATCAGTGTAACGGCCATTTGGTTGTTGAATTCTTTGGTAGAGATAACGTCGGTAAAACCGCCAACGGCATCAAACACCATCTTGTCGCCGGGTGTCCAGGTGGCGCAGCCGTCCACTTTATGGTTTACGCTTTTGCCGGTAAGCTTTCCGTCTTTTACTTCTTTCAGGCTAAGGGTATAACCGCTCGTTTGCGATTTGATCAAATCCTTCGAGGCTTCTATGTAATCATCATTAGCGGCCGCCACAAAGTTCACTGCATCGGGATCATAGGTAGCTGGGTCAGGATTAATTTTTAAGCCGTTGGCAGAGGCGTAGTTCACCGCCACCACCCAGTCGCCGTCGCCAATCACCGCGGAGATGAGCGATCCTTTCATGGTTTGTGGATTCAGCTTCCAGCTTGGTGGACCAATCAATTTGTCTTCGCCATAGCTCAAGCCCAAAGGAGCAATGGCTTGCAGGCTATACTTGCCTTCGCCGTACTTGTCGTTGATGGCTTGCTGCGCCGATGAAATATAAAACGGAACGCCATCGCCCATGATCATAATGCCTTCCACACCGGCCTTGGTGTAATCGGTGCCGCCGTCAAAATCTTCGATGCCTTTTAATTGGAGGTTGCGCAGTTCCGAGAGTTGGTCTTGGCGAACGAGTTCAAGGTTCATTCCGTTCTTCTCCATCTGCGAACCTTGCGTGGTTTTGGGGCCGCCGTTAGCCACCATAATGCCTGATTGCGCATTCCAGGCATAACCGGCAATGCGGACCAATGGTTTAGAGGAGACATCGCTTGACGATTCTGTTGAAGGCAAAGGCAACTCTGCCGAAGTGGTAACGTTGTTTACGTCTTTGTCGTTCACATCAAGCTTGTCTAATTTCTTGGCGCTGTCCACACGCAGCCCCGGCGAAAGCTTATATACAGTGAAGCCGACGACACCGGCAATGAGCAGAATGATGATTGTTTTTGAGAGTGTGGTTAGTTTTGACCAGTTCATTGTTTGAGAATTAGGTTATTAGTTAATTGGGAAATTAGGAAGTGAAATGTGAGATGTCAAACGTGAGAGGAGGCCGTTTACGGTTAGCGAGTCGTTCATAAAACATTCCATTTCTTCAAGAAATGGAATGTCTCGTAGCACGCCATTCACGATTCACGATTGACGATTCACGCTCCGAAGATGTCGCCGAAGCCTTTGCTCTCGGCCTTGTCTTCTTGTGTAAGTTTATAATTCGGGTTGTTGTATTTTTTCGATTCGGGAATCACGTAGGTATCTGTCTTGATCTGATCGGCCAGCTTGTCCAATCTTGTATAAAGTTCATCGCTGTCCATCGAGTATTGGCTCGTAAGCGAATCCAGGTCCAACAGGTTTTCCTGCGTGTTGGCAAGGTCCATTGAGATGGTGTTGGTAACTACATCCAACGCATATTCCAACTCCCAGCTTTTGGTAAACATCATGGCCGACTTGGCTTGCTCTGTGGCTTCTCTGGCGGCTTGCGCAAAAGCGTACTCCTTCTTCAGCATGTCAATGCTGGTTTCAAAATCGGCAATCTTTATTTCCATCGCCGTGTCCACCATATTCAGCTTTCTATCCAGCTTGCCAATGACGTGTGCACGGCTGCCGTACTTACGCACAAGCCCTGTGCTTTGGTTCAGCATCTGGCTTACCCTTTGCGCTTCGCTCAAGGTACGCATCAGGCCCGTTTGCATCTCCACGTATTCATCCGAATCTTTTGCTTTTTCAAGGCCCATTGTTTGTTCAGCCGTATTCATTTTGCCCTTGGTGCTTTCGGCTTTGGCCTGAAGCATCAACACTTTTTCCTGGTAATCCTTCGCTTCTTTTTCGGATTTTATAGATTCGGATTCCATGTTGGCTTTGATGGCTTTTATCTTGGCTTTCGCTTGCTTGAACTGTACTCGGTTCTGCACCATCTTTTGCTTTTGTTCTTCCAGTTCGCCAAAGGGATCGTACTTGATAAGCGATTTGTGCAAACCTCTTGCTACCTTCTTCAAACCTTTAATGATAACGGGCAGCATGATGAAAAAGGCGATCACCAATACCGCCGCGGCAATGGCGCCCATCACCTGGCCAATCCAGGTAAATACCATCGGCAACACGTATTGGTACAAGCCCCAGGCAAGCGTGGCAAGAAGCACCAATCCTACCACCGTTGCAATGGGCTTTTCACCCTTGCGCCAGTTCTTTGGGTTTAGCGTGATTTGATTTTGGTCGAAGTGTTTGAGGATGGGTAACTCGAGCACTTTGTTTACTTCTGCGTTCATGGTGTGTAGTTATAATTTAAGGACAAAGAACAACCCCGATTTTCCAGTGGCATAATGCTTTATACATACAGCCTATTGATTATTACTAACGGCCAATTGCCGGCTGCGTAAGCACTCATTATTGACTCTTCATTACTCATTTAACGTACCGCTGAATGCCGTCTTTGATCATGTTTAGTTTGTCAATGCTGGCCTTGCGGGCCGTATCGTTTGCGGCTAGTTTTTCCTTTACCACTTTTTCCTGCGGCGAATAGCCTTCGTCTATCTTGGAAAGAGCGTTGCGCTTTACGTTCACCGTGTTTTCCAGGTTCTGCAATTCGGCACGAAGTGAGGCAGTCCGCTGCACGGCATCGTCAATTTCTTTTTGCAGACCCAGGCGTTCGCCAGATTTTTTCTCTTGTAGTGCATTCAGCTTTTGCGTGCCTTGTGCGGTGTACTGGCTGTGTACTTCATTAATCTTACTGATGTAAAACTCCGCATCGCCCAAAAGCTTTGTGGGAGAGATGGTCTTGTCCAGCGTACGGGCCATCTGAAAAGCCATGTTGTACGTCTGCTCGGTTGGGTTGCCGGTGCTGATGACGGTTTTGTAAAACTCGTAAAAATCATAGCCCGGCATGTTGATGGAATCTAAGCCGTTCTCGTACACCTGCATCACTTCGTTCACCACCGGATCGGTGGCGGTTGAAGGCGGTGGCGAATACGTCTGCTGTTGTGGCATTTGCGGTGCGTTCACGGGAAAGGAAAACGATTCAGGGGTGGCTGTCGGCCGCTTTGGCGGCGCTTCGTCTTCTCCTTCTTCGGATTTGACGAATAAGCTTTTCCAACTTTTCATGTGTCGGTTTTGTTGAAAGCGACAGCAACGCTGCGCTATTTCTCTGCTAATATAACACGAAGAACGAAGACAGAAGACGAAGGACGAAGGCAGCGGTTAAGCGGATAAACGTTTACAATAACTTGCGGTGCCGACTCTGTTTGGTAATTTTATTCATGCAAAAAACACAGCCGGACATGGCATCTCGTCTTCGCTATAATTTTCCGTTGGTCTTTGTTTGCTTATTCTCGCTTATGTCCTACACATCTGTTCGTGCGCAATCGCCGTATGTGCGCATTGCAAAAATTGTTGTTGATTCCATTCAGCTTGACAACTATAAAACCGCACTTAAAATACACGCGGAAGCAGCCGTTAGTAAAGAGCCGGGCGTGTTAACATTGTATGCGGTTTACGATAAAGAAGCGCCGACTCACGTAACCGTCTTTGAAATTTACGCCAGTGTTGACGCCTACAAGTCGCACATTCAAACGCCGCACTTTTTAACCTACAAAACCACCGTGGCGAATATGGTGAAATCGCTGGTGCTTACCGATCTTGTTCCTATTGCCTTAGAAGCAAAGGCCAAACGCATAAACTGATACACCGCACAGCTTATGTTTGTGCCAATGCTCCAACCTGCGTGGCGTAGTTTTGCGTATGCAGAAAAAGAATTATTCGCCCGAAACCATCCTTTCCAATTTGCGCATTGAGGCGCTTAACGAAATGCAAACAATAGCTGTGGACGCAATGAAGCAACGTGAGAATGTGATCCTTCTTTCGCCCACCGGCTCCGGCAAAACTCTGGCCTTTCTACTGCCCATTGTAGAAAGCATTGACGTAGAAAATAAAGGCTCGCAAGCGCTGATTGTGGTGCCTTCGCGTGAACTGGCTTTGCAGATAGAAACGGTTTTCAAACAAATGGGTACGGGCTTGAAAGTAACCACTTGCTATGGCGGACACAAACGCGAGATTGAAGAGAATAACCTCATTCAGCCGCCGGCGGTTTTAATCGGCACGCCGGGACGATTGGCTGATCACATTCGCCGCGAAAACATTACAACCGATGGTATTCAAACCATCGTATTGGATGAATTTGATAAATCGTTAGAAGCTGGTTTTGTAGAAGAAATTTCTTTTATTGTTTCCTCATTGCCTTCGGTTAAAAAAAGGATTCTCACCTCGGCAACTGAAGCAGTAGAAATTCCTGATTTCATCGGCGCTACGGATGCGGTGCGGTTAAACTTTTTACCCGAAGAAGCCGAACCTAAAGAAGCGTTGACGATACAAACGGTAAAATCGCCGGACAAGGACAAAGTGGAGACGTTGTTCAAGCTGCTTTGCTATGTCGGCGCCCGGTCGTCCATCATCTTTTGCAATCATCGCGAGGCCGTGGAGAGAACAAGCAAGCTATTGGCGGAGAAAGGCATCATCAATACTTTTTATCACGGCGCCATGGAACAACGCGACCGCGAAGTGGCGCTGGCAAAATACCGCAACGGCAGCGTTGATTTTTTAGTGACCACCGATCTTGCTGCCCGTGGTTTGGACATACCTTTCATTCGATACATCATTCACTTTCATTTGCCCGCCACCGAAGATGTGTTCACGCACCGCAACGGCCGCACAGCCCGCATGGATAAAACCGGTACGGCCATCCTGATTTTAAGCGAGGATGAAAAGCTTCCAGCTTACATCACCACACCTGTTTTGGAGATTGATTTATCCAATGCAAATGAATTACCCGACAAACCAAAATGGACAACGCTCTTTGTCGCCGCCGGAAAAAAAGATAAAGTCAACAAGGTTGACATTGTGGGCTTCTTCACCGCCAAAGGCGATCTGAAAAAAGAAGACATCGGTATTATTGAAGTAAAAGATTTTTTCTCCTTTGTGGCGCTGCGAAAATCAAGAGTGAGCCACACGCTTGAATTGATTAAAGAAGAACGATTGAAAGGGCGAAAGATTAAGATTGACGTGGCGAAGTGAAATGGGAATTTGGAATTTGGTTGTTAAGAATTGGGATGCTGCGATATTGAACCGTTGATTTTTTAATCCCATAGGCCGCTACAAATCTTCCTCTCTCTCCAGCATCAGTATCGCACTTTGCGGAACGATAAAATACTTGTCGCCTTCATATTGTATTTCTGTAGCCCCACCCATTAAAAAGATGGCCAAGTCGCCTTCACGGGCTTGCAACGGAATGTATTTTACTTGCTCGTCTTGGCCCTTCCACGGCTCGTCATCGGCAGGCATGGGAATAACGTAGCCCGGACCGGTTTTAATCACATAGCCTTGCTGCACCCGTTCTTTTTCCTGCACGCCGGGCGGCAGAAACAAGCCGGTTTGCGTTCGCTCATTGGGCCGGGTGGGCCGAACCAAAATACGGTCGCCAATGATGATAAGTTTCTTAAAACGATTATCGGAGGTTAGGTGCATTGCCATAATAGGAATTAGGAATTGGGTAAGTTGGATATTGGGTTTTACATCGCAAACGAGTTTTTTGCGAATGCGAAATTAGGCCTTGAGTTTCTTGCTTCGACCCAATAGCCAAACTGTAAAATAGGTAACAACCTAATTACCCAATAACCTAATTCCCAATTCCCTACCAGTGGGCCAATTTTTGCAGCAGTTGTTAAGCGGAAAAGAAGCTGTGCGAAAACGCTTTATTTTTATACTCTACTAAAACCCGTTATCATGGCCGACAAAAAAGCAAAAGTTTTACTTTGCGAAGACGACACCAATTTAGGAAGCGTACTGAAAAATTACCTGGAGCTAAACGACTACGATGTAACGCTTGAACGCGATGGCCGCCTTGGCTTGGCCGCGTTTCAACGCGAGAGTTATGACCTTTGCCTGCTCGACGTAATGATGCCCAACATGGACGGCTTTACGCTGGCTGAAGAGATTCGCGACATCAATCCCGATGTGCCGCTGTTTTTCTTAAGCGCCAAAACCATGAAGGAAGACATCATTCAAGGTTACAAGCTTGGCGCTGATGATTACATTACCAAGCCCTTCGACAGCGAGGTGCTCCTGCACAAAATAAAAGCCATCTTAAAGCGCAACGAAGAGCTGAACCGCGAAGCCGAGAACCGTGAGTTCGACATGGCTTCGTATCACTTTAATCCTAAGCTGCGCGAACTTTCGCACAGCGGTAAAATGCAAACGCTTTCGCCCAAGGAAAATGAATTGCTGAAGATGCTTTGTGAACACCTGAATGATTTGTTGCCAAGAGAACAGGCATTGAAACGCATCTGGGGCAGCGATACTTATTTCAACGGCCGCAGCATGGACGTGTACATTGCCAAGTTGCGCAAATACCTGAAGGACGATGAGAACATCGAGATTGTGAACATACACGGCAACGGTTTCCGACTGGTGGTGAAATAAACCTCCTACCCAACCCTTCTCCATCAAAAATGGAGTAGGGAGCGCCACCGCACAGAACCTTGCTTTGCAACGATACTAAAAAAGCTCAATCATTTTTTATGATTGAGCTTTTTTTTGGGGCCAGAGATTTGACTATCTATTGAACATCGTTGCGTCGCTCCCGTCCCGATAGCTATCGGGAACTATCAGGACTTGTGCGTTCGTATCGCTATGCAGCAATCTTACCGCAGAGAACGAGAAAACACGGAGGCTTTCGCAGAGGTATTTTCTCTGCGCAAAACTCTATTCACTCTCGTTCTCTGCGGTATCAGAACCCGTATTTATCCACCAAATAAATAAACGCCGCCATGTTCACAGCACTCAATTCCAACTCACGTTTGTTTACGGCTTCAAATACATCGTTGCGGGCATGGTGATAATCGAAGTAGCGTTGCGAATCGGGAACGATACTGGCCGTGGGCGTGCCTTGTGTGCGGTTTAATGGACCAATGTCCGAGCCGCCGCCACCGCGACTAATGACATTTGCTCCATAAGGCGATAACAGCGGAAGCCACGAAACCATCTTTTGATATTGTGCTTCAGTGCCGGTAACACCAAAGCCACGCGGCGTAAAGCCGCCTTCATCGCTTTCAAGTGCAAGGATGTGTTTCTCGCCTTTTGCCTTGGCTACATCCGCGTATTTATTTCCGCCACGGCCGCCGTTTTCTTCATTGGCGAACAATACAAAACGAAGGGTGCGTTTGGATTTGTAGCCGAGTGCTTTTAAAGCTCTTAATATTTCAATGGTTTGCACCACGCCGGCGCCATCATCGTGTGCGCCTTCAGCCGGGTCCCAGCTATCCAAGTGTCCGCCAACGGTTATGTATTCGTTTGGGAACTCCGTGCCTTTTAATTCGCCAATCACATTATGGCCAATGGTATCGGGTAAAAACTTTCCGTGGGTGGATAACGTAACGGAAACCGTTCCTTGCTTTAATTGATTACTTAACCAATCAGCGTCTTGCAAGCCAACGGCAACAGCGGGAATCATTTTCTGTGCGCTGTCATATCGCAAAGCGCCTGTGTGGGGATTGTTGTCCGTGCTTTCCGACATGCTTCTGACGATGACAGCGGCTGCACCATACCTGGCCGCACGGCTGGCGCCACCGCCACGGTATTGCACCGCATCGCTATAGGCTTCAAATGTTTTTACAAAGGTTTGATTGAAGGGATAGTTGTAGAAAACAATCTTGCTGTTTATATCGGCCTTCTTGGTTTCCAAATCATCCCAGTTTTTTACTTCAATGACCTTTCCAGTGATTGGTTTGGATGATCCTAATGAGTTGCCAAGCGCAAGTACATCCAGATTCTTGTATGGCCCTGTTGCTGGCCGTGCTGCTGCTTCATCCTTTCCGCCTCTTACCCAATGCGGCACCAGACACTCTTGCCAATACGCCTCGTCCGCACCGGCTTCCTTCAATGCTTTCAATCCCCAGGCTTCGGCTTTGTACATGCCTGCCGAACCGGATAGCCGTTGGCCAATTTGCTTGGTTAAATGACGCAGGTCTTCATAAGCCTGGCCTTTGGTTAGAATGTAATCCGAAAGGTTTTTGATGAAGAGTGAATCATCTTTTTGCGCAAAAGCGGTTGCGGTGAACGCAAGGCAAAGAAGAAAAGAGAAAGCTTTTTTCATGTTGGCGAAGATAAGACCTCACCCCAACCCTCTCCATCGAAGATGGAGAGGGAGACCATGCGGCGGTGTTTACAGCACAATCTTCCTTTTTACTCTTTTGTACAAATTGCTATCGTAACGATTATTGCTTGTCATCCCGACGCAGGAGGCCTGCCTGCCGGTAGGCAAGGAACTATGGATAATGCTTTAGTGACTGATACAATCGTTAAAGCGGTTAGCCATCTTTTCTCATAGCAGAACGCACAGATGCCTCGTTCCTCGGCATGACAGGTCAAAATCGTTGTGATAGCAAACGGGTTGAAAGTTTAATAAGTGATTGTGCAATGCTTAATAGAGTTACCGAACGTATACGCTGTGCGACGCAACAGACGATCAATAGATAGACAAACCTCTGGCTCCAAAAAAGACGGTAACTAAAAGACTATCACTGCCTGTAACCCTCGTACGCAAGCACTCCCTCTCCATCTTTGATGGAGAGGGCCGGGGTGAGGTCTTATCTTTGCTTTAGAATCTTTACGTATGAGAATCGGCATTGTATGTTATCCCACCTTCGGCGGCAGCGGCGTATTGGCTACGGAACTTGGCAAGGCCCTGGCGCAAAAAGGCCATCAAATACATTTCATTACTTATCAGCAACCGGTAAGGTTGACAGGTTTTATTCCCAATATTTTTTACCACGAGGTGCAGGTGCCTACCTACCCTTTGTTTGATTATCCACCCTACGAAACGGCCTTGGCCAGCACCATGGTGGATGTGATAAGGAACAACAACCTTCAACTGCTGCACGTTCACTATGCCATTCCACACGCATCAGCGGCTTACATGGCAAAGAAAATACTGGAAGCCGAAGGTCTGCACATTCCGGTGATAACAACGCTGCACGGAACGGATATAACCTTAGTGGGACGAGATAAAACCTACGCACCGGTAGTAGCCTTTTCCATTAACCAAAGCGACGCCATTACCGCTGTGTCGTACAACCTGCGCGACGAAACCTTCAAGAACTTTAAGATTGAAAAACCCATTGAAGTCATTCACAATTTTGTGGACGTGGCCCGCTTTAACCGCAAGCCCATTGATGCGTTTAAAAAAGTGATTGCACCCGATGGCGAACGCATTTTGTTGCACGCTTCCAACTTCAGAAAAATAAAACGCGTGCAAGATGTGGTAAAGATTTTTGACAACGTTCGCAAAGCCATTCCCGCCAAATTACTGTTTGTTGGCGATGGTCCCGAACGGGCAACGGCCGAAGCCCTTTGCCGGTTGCTGAAGATTTGCGACGATGTTCGGTTTGTAGGCAAGCAGGAACAAATGGAGGACATATTGGCGATTGCCGATTTGTTTTTGCTGACATCGGACTACGAAAGTTTTGGCCTGGCTGCATTGGAAGCAATGGCAGCGGGAATGCCGGTAGTGTCCACCAATGCCGGCGGCTTACCGGAGATTATGGTGCAGGGCGTTAACGGCTACATGGGCGATGTGGGTGATGTGGAAACGATGAGCGGGTATGCGATTGACATTCTCCAAAACGACGAACGCCTGCAACAGTTTAAAGCCGCCGCGGCAAAACATGCGCACATCTTCGATATAAAAAACATTGTTCCGATGTACGAGAAACTGTATGAAGAAGTGTTGAGCGGAGAGTTGGTTCAATAAGCAAAAGCCAATGGGCATCACAAATAAGCAAAAGCATCTTCCACCGGAAGACGCTTTTGCTTATTTGTGATGTTGGCGAATACAACAAGTAAATACGATCATCTCCCTTTGCTTATTGCCCATTGCTTATTGTCCGTTGGCTCATCGCAGCCAGGGCCGTGGGTTAACGTGCTTCTCACCTTGCATTAAATAGAAATCAACCTGACCACCGGTACCGTCATCAGCGTTAGCAGCGCGGCCAATCACTTGCCCGGTGTGTACGGCATCACCGCGATTAACGGAAGCTGATGAAAGCGTATAACCTGAATAGTAATTACCGTGCTTTATCATCACAAACATTCCTTCGCCGGTGCTGGACACACCGGTAACCGTTCCATCGAAAACCGCTTTTACTGATACGCCGGCCGACGGTGTGGAGATAGTAATACAATCGTTGACCATCTTCAGCCCGCCGATTTCATACGGACCGTAAGGAATGCTTACAAAGCCGCCGTCAACAGGCCAAGGCAACTTGCCTTTGTTGACGATAAACGAGGTGTTTAATTTCACTTCGCCTTCAGTCATTGGAATGGCTTCAGTTCTTGCCCTTATTTTCGGTGTTGTGGTTACAGAGCCTGTATTGTTCTCTGTGCTTGTATTGCCTTTTGTTTTTGCAGCTTCCGCTTTTTTGGCTGCTGCCAAGCGTTCCGACTCCCGGCGTTCCCGTTCACGGGCTTCGGCTATTTCGCGTTTAATGATGGCGGAAATTTGATTTCGCAAAAGGTTGTCGCGTTTTTTCTTCACCGCCATTTGCTTCGACAAATCATTGACTTGCGATTTTAGTTTAGCTGCCACCTGGTCTTTCTCTTTCTTCTGGCTTTCCAGTTCATTCAATTGTTCTTTCTGATTATCAAGCGCCGATGCTTTTTGCTTGGTCTTGCCTTGCAGTTGGCTCTTGCGTTGTTCTATCAAAGCCTTTGTTTCCTGAATGGTTTGTACTTTTTTTTCGTTATAAGCCCGGTAAGATTTCAGGTACGATACACGGCGCACGGCATCATTAAAGTTGGCCGCCGAAAAAATAAAGTTCAGGTAATCGTAGCTATTGTTGTTTTTATACGAGTACACCACGCTGCGGGCATACTCCGACTTCAGGGTATCCAATTGATGTTGCAGGCGGGTGATTTCCTGATTGCTTTTGTAGATGTCATCGCTAAGGAGCTTTATCTCACTGTTGATATTGTTGATGTAACGTCCCTGCAACTGCATCTTCCCTTGCAGCATCGTTAATTGCCCGATGGTGGCTTTTTGTTGTCCTTTTACTTTGTTGTAATTGGCCTGCATATCCTTTAAGTCAGCCTGGAGTTGCTCTCTTTCGCGTTGCATTTTTTCCTTATCGGTTTGCCCGAAACTTGCGAGGAAAAGCAGGAGAGCGGAAAATAGAAAAAGGATTTTTTTCATGCCGGTGGATTTAGGTTGAATTGGAGTAAACGCCGGAGGCGGAAATAAATTTTAAATGCGCTTGTAATTTTTCGGCACCTTGAAGGGAAAGCTTACCTCGCCGTCGAAGGCAAAGCTGTTAAAGTCAAGCTTCACCTCAAGGCGGCCGCGTTCCGAGACCACTACTTGCCGCTTGGTGGCAAAGAGCTTTCCAGTTTTGTTTTCGTAACCACTGTAAAACAAATCAGCATTGCGTGCCCGGTATCGGTCGGTATCGGTTAGCTTGCTGCTTTGAACGGTGCCATCGGCGCTGGAAAACGTGCTGGAATTTTTAAACAAATCGCCGATGCTTAACAAGGTTATAATGCCGTTGTTCTGGTTGTAGCGAACGATGTTTGAATCGAGATAAACCGGATTGCCAACGAGCAAGTCCTGAAGGGTGTAAAGGTCAAGCGGCAATGAAGTAGTTTCCTGCAAAAAGCCGATACCCCGTGCCGCATACATTTTATCTTGTTTGTACATCAGTTTCACCGAATCTTTTGTGACCAGCAGGCGCAAGCCTTCAATGTTCAACAGCGTGGCGGAAACGGAAAGCCAGATGGCGCTGTCCCTGTATATCTTGATGTTGCCGTTTACATTGTGGCTTTTGCCGTCGGTGCCTTTGTAATCCACATCCACCTTGGCGCTAAAGGTGGTGAAGTTGATACGGGCCTGTGCCACCTGGGCCAATGCAGTTTTAATCAATCGTTGCGTGTCCGTCTTTTGCGTGTCAGGCCTTATGGCCGTAATTTTTGCTGTGGAATCTTTTGGGCCGACTGCTTTGGCAATGACCCTTGACGGACGGCAGGAGAAAACAAGTGCAATCGTCGTTACTAAAAAAAGAATAAAAATAATTTGCTTCATGCCTTATTGTTTTCCGGTGGAACCAAAACCGCCGCTACGTGTTGTTTCATCCAAGATGCTGACTTCTTCCCAAATGCCTTTCTCAACTTTTTGTATCACCAATTGAGCAATGCGGTCGCCCGGCTGAATGACTTGTTCTTCGGACGAGAGGTTTACTAAAACAATTTTAAGTTCGCCGCGGTAATCGCTATCAACAGTACCTGGTGAGTTTAAACAAGTGATGCCTTGCTTTAATGCCAGCCCGCTGCGCGGACGCACCTGCGCTTCGTAACCGTCGGGCAATTGAATGGACAGGCCGGTGGGCACATGGCAACGCTGCAATGATTTCAACAACATGTCCTCCGCAATGTTTGCCCGCAAGTCCATGCCGGCCGAACCTTCGGTTGCGTATTGCGGCAAAGGATAGGCAGAACGGTTAATAATTTTTATGAGAAGGCTCATGCGGCCAAAGATAGGAGGGAGAAGCAGTTCAAGTGTTCCAATGTTCAAGCGTTCAAAGGTTGTCTTGATAAAGCAAGAAACGTTACGTTATAGAAGTTGTTACAAACGACAAATTATAAAAGCGGTTTATAAAGTGAAGCATAAACATCGGAACACTTGAACATTGGAATGTTTACATCGCTTGTAGCAAAACAGTAGCATACGCTATCAGGCCTTCTTCCCGTCCTACAAATCCCATTGTTTCCGTGGTGGTGGCTTTAATGGAAACGTCTCTATCGGTAAGGCCGCAGATGGCTGCAATGGTGCTTTGCATTTGCGGAACGTAGGGTTTGATTTTCGGTTTTTCCAAACAAAGTGTACTATCAATATTGACAATGGCATATCCTTCTTCTTTAATCAATTCAACGGTACGTTGGAGAAGAACTTTGCTGTCAATATTTTTAAACGAAGCATCGGTATCGGGAAAGTGCAGGCCGATGTCGCCAAGACAGGCGGCGCCTAACAAAGCATCGCAGATAGCATGGAGCAACACGTCGGCGTCGCTGTGTCCCAAAGCGCCTTTGGCATGGTCAATTTTTATGCCGCCGATCCAGAGTTCCCGGCCTTCGATGAGTTGGTGAAAATCTATGCCTTGACCAATTCGCAGCCCTCCCTTTTTAATCGAAGGAGCTGTCTCTTCGGATTGTTTTTCTTCTTCTATCATTTCTTTTTTTGGCTGGTGAAGCGTAGTGCGGGCAAGTGTGTTTGCGAAGTGCTAAAAAGGCATTGTGCGATGCACAAACGGATAATCGGTTTATTTGTTTTGGCAAATCAGAAACCCTATGGCGGTAGCTGTTTTTGCAAATAGCGAAGTGCTCCAACGCGATAAATAAAAAGAGTTTCGCTGCTGCGAAACTCTTTTGCCAATACGGTAAATATGGTAGGTTAATAGCTGTCTCTGAATCCGCCGCCACCGCCGCCTTTGTTGTAGCCGCCACCGCCGCCATAACCGCCGCGGTTTCCACCGCCACCACCGCCGTAGCCGCCGCCACCGCCTTTTTTAAAGCCGCCACCGCCGCCGCTACCAAAACTTTTCTTTTTGAAGCCGCCTTCGCCGCCTTCTTTCGGTCGGGATTCGTTTACTACTAAGCCACGGCCGTCCACCTCGCTGCCGTTAAGCTGCGTTATGGCTGCCTGTGCCTGTTCATCGTTTGGCATGTCAACAAAACCAAAGCCTTTACTGCGTTGTGTGAATTTGTCCATCACAATCTTGGCAGAAGTTACTTCTCCAAACGGAGCGAATAAGTCGGCTAAGTCCTGATCTTTCAGGCCCCAACTTAAGTTTCCAACGTAAATGTTCATTTTGTGAAAATTTAAAAAACAAAAAGCGTGTTTACAGCCAACAGGTTACAAGGAACAGTTGGTTCGATGGCGCTGTGTGAAACTGAACGAACACAAAATCAAAACGAATATAAAGATTTTACAACCGGATTGCCAAAAGAAAAAGGCTGCCTTAAAAAAAAGCAGCCTTCGCCAAAATTTTTTCGGGTATTTTATTGCTTGATCACCTTCATCGTTTCGGTGTTGCCTTCACCATCGGTAAAGTGTACCATGTACAATCCCTTCTGCAGGTGCGACATATCCACATAAGTTTGCATGCTGCCGGCAAGCGGTTTTACGGTGTTTACCAAACGGCCGTCGGCGGTACTGATGGTCAACAGGCTGGCTACATTTTTAATGACCGGGTGCTGAATGGTTAATTTGCTGATTACCGGTTGCGGATAAGCAGTGATGACAATGGAGGATGTACCGTTGGCAATACGGGCAATACTGCTGTACTTAAATCTGCCGTCATTGTCCACATTTTTAATACGGTAATAAACCACAGTGGCCGGGTTGGCATCCATGTATGTATAGGTGTCTTTCTTGGTGATGGAAACGTTGCCAATGGACACAAAGCTCCGGCCATCTGTGCTTTTTTCCACTTCGTAATGATTTACGTTTTCTTCACCGGCTACTTTCCAGATTAGCTGGGCACCTGTATTCATTTTCTTTGCTTCAAATCCCATGAAATTAACCGGTAGCGGCGATGTAGAAATGTTGCCGTTGGTTTTGTAATCATCAAAAGTCACGGTGCTTGTAGACTGGCCAAAGCCGGTATTGGGTGTCAGTATAATTTGAATACGGTACCTGCCGCTTGCGGGGAAACCGGGCAAATTAGACGTAGCAATTGCATTGCAAACATCTGCTGTCGGTGGAGTCGTAGGGTCGTAAGTGGGTACAAATTGCGCTAAAAAGATGCTCGTCATTTCATTGTTCAAACTGGATGTATAAATGATAGACGTTTCTACACGGGCTATCCGTTCCGTACCGCCCAATACAAAACCGTAACCGATGTAGTTGGCGGTGGTTTGATACGTTGGTGTAGTAATCGTGTACTGACCGTTGGCGAGCACACTGCTTTTTTGCAAATAGCCTGCACCGGGAGTTCCGGCCAATGAAAAACTGCCGCTAAAACCGCCTGTGCTGCCGTTGTTGAAGTTTTCAGCGGTATTGCCGCAAATGGATGCCTGTCCGAATGCAGAGGCGCCGAATAAGCTTAAAGAAAGGGAAAGAGCAATCGTTCTGCTTTTTAAAAGCGAGTAAATTTTTTTCATGATTAACGTTTAAAAGGTGATTAAAGTTTCGCCTTCATGGAGTTGGAGTCCGGTTAATCAAAAGAATTGGAAAAAGCTGGCCTGGATATGTCCTTTCAAAAACTGTTCCCTAACCAGCGTGAATAAAAGGCAGGAAGGAACAGGGCAAAGATGCTCAAATTTTTCAGAAAACAAAAGTCCACACAATTGTGTGGACTTTTAAAAATAAAACCGGGGTGCTTATTCGGCAACCACTTCCAACTCAACTTCGGCGTTTTGACCGTTGCCAAAATCAACGGTTGCTTTGTAGTTACCCAATTCTTTGATGTCGTCGTTTATACTGATTTTTTTACGATCAATGTCATAGCCTTTCTGGTCGCGAATGGCGCGGCTGATTTGAAGCGAGGTTACGCTGCCGAAGATTTTGCCACTGGTGCCGGTCTTAGCGCCCACACGCACAGGCGCCTCTTTTAGCTTGGCAATGACGCTGGCTACCTGCGCCAGCATGGCATCTTCTTTTTTCTTGGCCACTTTGAGTCTTTCGCCCAATTGTTTCTTATTGGAAAGACTGGCCTCTACCGCCAGACCGCGGGGAATTAAAAAGTTGCGGGCATAGCCGTTCTTTACCTTCACCTGCTCGTTCTTGCCACCAAGGTTGTCTACATCCTGAATTAAAATAATTTCCATGTTTTGTTTGTTTAGTTCCCAAGAGCCCAATCTAAGATTGCGACTGTCTGATTACGCTGCAAGCATAACCATTAGGGATGGTTACTAATAAAGGCAATGGCCAAGAATGAATTCAGAAATTGATAATTCACTGTTGACCTCCTGATAACTATCGGGACACCATTCATTATTTCATCAAGTCCGTTACATAAGGCAATAACGCCATCTGGCGTGCTTTCTTAATGGCATCGGAAACTTTGCGCTGATACTTGAGCGAGTTGCCCGTAATGCGGCGAGGAAGCATTTTGCCTTGTTCGTTCAAAAACTTTTTGAGGAACTCCACGTCTTTGTAGTCAATGTACTTGATGCCGTATTTTTTAAAGCGGCAAAACTTTTTGGGACGCTTCTCCTGCTTGATGGCGGTCAGGTACTTAATCTCATTTGGTCTAGGCATTGGACACCTCCTGCAGTTTTTCGGTTCCTGTTGGGACGCCGGTTCTTTTTCTGTTGTTGTACTCGACGGCGTATTTGTCGAGCCGCGTAATCATGTGGCGGAGCACACTCTCGTCGCGCAGAAGCTGAATCTTCAGCTTCTCATTGAAGTCGGATGGCGTTTGATACTCGGCAACCCAGTACAAGCCTGTGGTTTTCTTTTGTATCGGGTACGCCAGTGATTTTAGTCCCCAGGCATTTTCTGCAACCAACTGGCCACCGTTCTCGGTCACCATCGCCGCGAATTTGCGCTGTTCGTTCTTAAACTCATCATCGCTAAGAACGGGGGTAAAAATCACCATCAATTCGTAATTGTTCATTACCCTGTGTTTTAATTAAAAAATGTTGATTCAATCCGTTGAAGAAAGCAAGGCTTTTTTCGCGGGAGCGCAAAGATAGGGGGATGAAGCAAAATTGAAAGACCGCACAGTTTGAATCCAGAAACGGAGCTGTTAAAAATCTTTTACACAAGGTTCAGTTCTTCCATCGTTTTAGATGTAAAGCAAATAAAAACCGGGTCTCCACTTTTGGAGACCCGGTTTTTTATTTGCTTGTTTTTATTGTTTGATAAAAGTGTACCGGGAAGATACCTGACCTTGCAATTGCAAGGTGTAAATACCGGCTGGCAGATTGTTCACCGGTAAGGATTCCGTGCTTGATCCTTCCGCAAACGCCATCATTTTAGAAGTGAGTATTCGTCCGTCAACACCAATGATCCGAACAGTATAACCTCCCGCCGGTAGGTTACTCAACTGCAGCGTCATCTCGGCTCCTGTTACCGGATTGGGATAAAATAGCAGGCCTGCCGCCGTGGCACCCGATGTATTTAATTTTACAATGCCGCTAAATGTTGTTTTGCCGTCGGTTTCTGTTGAACGAATGCGGTAATAATTAGCGCCTTTCACCGGCGAGGCATCAAGAGCAAGATAGTCAGCTCCGCTTTGCAAATTGTTCGTTGGGGCCATTTTCAACATCGGAGTGAAGTCAACTGAATTGATAGAACGTTCGGCGGTATAATCCCGAATATTCGTTTCCGATGCGTTGCTCCAAGAAATTTGAACCGCACTGCCTTTTTGTACGGCTTTAAGGTTAGTAAGCTTAACCGGCAACGGAGAACCCACCGCGCTGCTTCGCAAAAAGATGGCGGCATTAGCAACGGTGACGAAGTCAGTTGAGTTATTGTTGTTGTCGGCACCATTAGGTGAACGTCTAAGGCCACCATCGGTGGGAGGGGCGGAAGCCGCAGTGCCTTCGGTGTAAGTGCCGCCTGTAATAGTTCCATAACCAACAGCATCAATGATGACGCCGTCGCTCACCCGCACCAACGCAATCTGGCCAGAAGGAAAAGCAAATCCCGCCGTTATAGCGCCATCACGGGCTAGGTTGTTTGTTTGTCCCACTGTAATCGTTGCGTTAGGAGATAAAAGCCAGTAACGCTTTCTAGCTATTGTGCCTGATAGTGCTCCGCCTGCTGATCCGCTGCCTCCACCAGATGACTGGTATCGGATGGCCAAACCAGAAAGGCTAAGGTCGTTGTTTGTTTTATTCACCAGTTCGATATACTCATCATTAGCGCCGTTATAGTCAGGGCTTAGCTGATTGATTACAATATCACCCGGAGCAACCACTTGTGCCTGTGAAAATTGAAAAGCCGACAACAGTAAAAAGAGTCCGTAAAACTTTTGCATAAGCAGAAAAATTTAAAAATGATAAATGAAGAAACCGGCTTTTCTTTTTCGGAGAATTGAAGTTTGTTTTCAAAAGGGATGAAAGCAGTGTTTAGTGTAGGGGCGGAAGTGTTGTAAATCTAAGGTCTTTTTAAGCGATAAAGATCGTCCGCTTGTAAATTTTTTTTGATACAAAAATCTTCGGTTTTACTAAAAGTGACGCCACAAGTTCTTAAGCTTCATTTGTATAGTACTCAATAAGCCAGGAGTTAGTAAGTCTTTGCCTATAAAGAAAATAAAAAGACCCGGCTGTATTCCGCCGGGTCTTTTAAAGAAGAAAGTTTATGCCTTATTGAATCATCAGCTTTTCCGTGTACTCTTCGTTCAGCCCGATAAACCGAACCGCATATAAACCTTTGGCGAGGCCATTGACCTCTATGCGGTTTAAGCCGTTACCCACTGTCGCCGTTTTTATCAGTTTGCCCGCAGCATTTATCAATTGCATCATCACCGGCCGCTGCGTGCCGGCTATGTTCACCAACACATAAGCCGTAGCCGGATTAGGCGACAAACTAATGGTAAACCCTTTTGCAAAATTGAGTTTCACCACATTCGATAACGTTGTTTTGCCATCAGCATCAACAGTTTTCAAACGATAATAATTATTGCCTTGTACTGGATGGGCATCAATAGCCGCGTAGTTCAGCGGTACTGTACTATTGCCTCTTGCCGCAACCATTGCCAACACTTCGTACCGTACGCCGTCAAGCGAACGTTCCACTACGAATTCCTTTGTATTCACCTCTTGGCTTGTCGTCCAGGCAAGCTTCACCGAAGCTACTTCTTTAACTGCTATGAATGAGGCAAGACCAACCGGCAGAATCACGCCGTTGTTATCGTTGCGGGTGTACCAAACCGGTGCCGTGATCATGCGGCTTGAACCGTTGGTGATGTCAAGGTAATAATAACCCGTTGCGCCGTTTGCAAGGTTGTTATCGGTAAACGTATGACTATCGCCGATGGCCGAATCAATCTGCACCGGTAGCAAACCGGTGCTTGGCTGGCCGAAAAAGACGCGAATGAAAGCGCTGGCTGTACTTGTAGTGGCATCGGTCAATTGCACAGAAAGTACCGGCGCATAACGGTCGGTAAAGATGCTGCCCATCATTCTGGCATTTACCATAAAATCCACCTTGGTGTCGCAGTCTTGCGTGGCATAAAAGTGCATGTCGTGCATGGCCGCTACAATGTTTGCTTTGGTGAGCGATGGTGCTACAATGGCGGTACGCGAAAAGGTGGTTTTGCCAAACGTTGTTTTATGGTTATCGTGATCAATCACCGGCCCAAGATGATAACCTTTGGACAACAGTGTTTGATAGTACCACAGATAACTCATTGACGAACCAGGGTTGGAGTACGTGGTATTGGTGGAAGCCGAAGGGCCGCTTTCAACCGCAGTAGCGGTGATGGCGCTATCGGCCGCTGCATTGTACGGTGCATTTGCCAAGTTATTATAATCCGTCAGGTTTGGATGCGCCAACGAACCGAAGGTATTCTGCGCGGCATACGTGTTGATGGTTTTGAACAATCCGGCCTGCCCGGTGTAGTCATTTTTGGCTACATAAACATCGTAGTTATTGCTCGGTCCCCAGCCGCCGCTGCCGCTTTCCCATCCAAACAAATTGTCCATGCCATTGCCGTAAACCACTACGTGGCCGCCACCGGAGATGACGCCCCACTCCATTCCATACAAGGCAAGAAAAGAAGGATGCGCTGCCGTAAAATTGGTCGCCTCGGTAATGCCCAGGTGATAGGTGCTTAATTTGTTGCCGGGGTTATCGGGCGAGCTAAAATGATTGTGTTCCGATATGCCCAGATAGTCCATGCACTGCGCCGTCATGGCGTAGTTGTAATCATCGGTGGGCGTGTAACCTGGATTGTCCTGATTGCCATCCGAATAATCAGAGTGAGAATGCAGCGTGCCGAAGTAGTAACTGTTGGCCGTTGTGTTCAGCGTGGCTTTGCCGCCGGTTAGCGGCGATGCGGTGAGGTATTTAGCGCCGCCGGTGCAATTGCTGTTCACCGCAAAAATGAAATAGTAATAAGTGGTGCCGGGTATAAGGCCTGCACTCATAAACGTATTGCCGGAAGAATTTCCGATCACTGTACCTCCGCCAACATAATCGCCAAGGGCATAGGTTGTATTGTCAACCGGCGTGGCCGATAAGGTGGATGATGTGCTGCGTAAAACAAGGTATGCATCGGCGCCTGCGGATTTTGCGAAGTTACCTGCAATGGCCGTATTGGCCGCGTTCAACGTCAAATTATACGGCTGCGCCGATGGTGCGCTGCAAGGTGGCAGTGGTTGCGTGGTGGCGGTGCCCATAAGTGGCGATGCAGTATTGTAAGCAGGACCGTTTATGCAAGCCTGCGTGTTGGCGCTGATCACAAAGAAATAGTACACCGTATTGGACAAAAGGCCCGTGGCTGTAAAGCTTGTGCCGTTGCTGCGTTGAACTACCATACCGCCGCCAAGCGCATCACCCGGACTGTAGGCCTGTCCGTTGATTGGCGAAGCCGAAAGCGTGGCCATTGTAGAACGCACAACCAAGTATTCATCCGCCGTGGTAGCGGTAAAAGAACCCTGAACGCTGTTGGTTGTTGTAGTGCCAAACATTAGCGTTGTGGGTTGAGATGCCGGTGCGGCGCAAGGTGGAAGCCCTGCGGCCGTTGTGGTTTGTCCAGCAAGAATTGTACTTGTATAGTACAATGGCCCGCCGGTGCAAATGGCGTTCACCGGAAAAACAAAAAAGTAATACATAGTGGAAGCCGAGAGGCCTGTAGCGGTAAAACTGGTTCCGCTGCCTTTGGCGATCACGGTACCATCACCAACATTATCACCGACGTTATACGCTTGCCCGTTAACCGGGTTACCGGTAAGGCTTGCATTGGTGCTGGCAACTATGATGTAGCTGTCAGTTGCCGGCGAAGCCGCGGTAAAACTGCCTGCAATGCTGACATCAGTGATGGCACCAAAGGTTAACGCTGTTGCCGGCGCTGTGGGTGCCGTACAAGGCGACGTTGCCAAAGCCGTAACCACGATGTTGTCAATGCTGATTTTTGGACGCGAACCTGTGGAGCCGCCAGTGCCGTTGTAATAATAAAAACGAAGGCGGGCCGTAGCGCTGTTGTTGAACGAAGCCGGCAGCGCAATGTTTGTTTTTGAACCGCTAAGCGTGAGGTTGTTGGTGAAGTTCAACACGTTGGTAACCTCGGTATAGGTTACGCCGTCTGTTGTTCCATAAACACGCAACGAACCGTTCCGGTTATCCGTTGCTGTACCATTGGGCAGCGCCTGGTAATCAAAGCTCAAGGTGCCTGCATTTACGCCGGTAAAGTCAAGGAATAAATCAAAAGCCGCAGAGGAAGTATTATCCGTTGTGCCGGTTGATAACAAAACAATGGACTGTGTTGGTGTGAGGGGCGCTACCTGATCGGTGCCGCGTTGTACGCCACCCGAAGGACCGGTAGAAAACACGGTTGTGGTGGTAACGTTTGTAGGGCTTGGAATCGTGCCCGTGCTACCCGTTGCCTGCGAGAAATGTTCCGAGCCGATACCGCCTACAAAAAAATTCCCCCAATTAGCAATGTCAGCAAAGGTTTCGGTATAAGTGAATGATGGCTGCGCGGACAGCACTACCGGAACCGGCGGCGCATTGAATGCTTGCTGGCTTCCGTATGTTGTTACACTGCCCGTGGTAACAAAAGCTTTATAATAGTAACGTCGGTTAGCATCAAGGCCCGAAATAGCGGCGCTGAAAGCCCCACCCGATAAGTTAGAAGAAGCCACCGGCGTGCCCGTGCCATCGGCAAAGCCGGAGTTGATGCTATATTCAAAGCCATAAGCGGTAATGGCGCTGCAACCCGCACTTGTAATGCTTCCGTTCAAAGTGGCCGAAGAGACGGAAGGCACGTTGCCGCCGGTAGTAACCGTTGCGCCTGTGTTCACACCATTGCCTGTAACGGCCACGGGATAATTGCTTACACCGCCACCGTTAACAAGTATGTTGCCGTTATACGATTGCACAGCCATTGGATTGAACTGCACATAGATCACTTTGCTGCTAAAACTATTGCCCGTATAAGTAAAGTTTAAAGTAGATGTAAACGGCCCGCTTGCGCTTAACGAATAACTATAACCCGCAAGTGCCGCAATGGTGATGGTTGAACTGTTTGAACCGTCAAGGTTATTGCCGTCGAATGTAAAGGAAGCCGGGCCGGCTATGGTATTGATGCAAACGTTTCCAAAATCGGACACGCCAGAGGTAAGCGAAAAGCTCGGCGTAGCCACGGCATTGATGGTAAAGTTCTGCGTGTTAGAGGAAGCTGCTGCACCCGGCGTGTTTACTCCCACTGCCACTGTTCCGGCGGCACTCAAATCCGTAGCGGGAATAACGGCGGTCAATTGCGTTGTGCTTACGAAAGTCGTTGTGCGGTTAGCACCGTTCCAAGTAATTACCGACGAAGGGAAAAAATTGGCTCCGTTTACCGTAAGTGTAATTCCCGGCGAGCCGGTATTGGCCGAAGTGGGCGATATACCCGTGGTAGTGGGTGTAGCCGGCGCGCCGGCTAGTTTTACGTCGTCCACGCGAATGGAGTTCGTGCCGGTTTTTACAAAGCGAATCTTCAGTCCCGTAATTTGCACGGCGGCCGGAAGAGAAAGCGGTTTGGATAAATACCAGGCTACTGATGCATTGGCTGCTTCGTTAAACAAAGCGGCTGATGTGTTGGCAATGGATATCCACGCAGTACCGTTCCAATAATCAACGGAAAAAGTGGCATGAGCGCTTGCGCTTTCTTTACGATAGCCGAATTGCAAAACCAGATTTGTGTAAAGCGAGGCATCAATGCTTTCAATGGAAAAGCCGTACTCGCCGCTGGTAGAGGTAAAGAAAACATTGCCGCCGCCCGATGCGCCAGCATAGCCCGAGGAAACCGAAGTAATGCGCACGTCAGCCGGGTTAGCCGCGCCCCCCTGACTATAAGTTAGTGTTCCTTTGTTTTGAAAGGTGGCCGGTGCGGTGCCTGCGGCATAAGCGGCAATAGTGGTGGTACCAGACGGTGTACCCATGTTTTCCGAAAACAAAGTGGCCTGCGCTGAACTCTTTGTAGTAACGGTCAACAAAAGCGGCAACAAAAAAAGAAGGGTAAACAATTTTCTCATACGAGGTATTTGCGTGTGATAAATGACGAGTTAGAAAGTGGATGAAAGCTGGTGTTGAAACCCTTTGTTCGGGAAGAGGTGTTTTGGGTTTCGAGGTAAGAATTTCTGCGAAGCAATTGCGTGCATAGGAAGCCGTGTGTTTCGTTTCATAAATAGGGACGGCTTTTCAAAAGGGAGGATGCAGTCTTTACACAGGAAGAGGATAATTGAGCAGCGCCAAAGATAGCGGAAACTGCAAGCCCGTGGCGGCTTTGCTGCGTTAATTAATCATCACTGTTTACATGCAATTTTTTGTTGAAACGTAAATGCTTTGGAAACAAAGTCAAAGACTTGGCCGTATGTCAATGACTTTTAATTGCAAGCTCTTTTCGCCGTTGAATTCGTTTTCATCCAGCTTAAAAACCAAATCAACGGGTTTGTTGGTCAGCAGCAGTGGGAACTTATCGGCCATGTTGAAGCCGATACCGGTGAAGGTGTAATGGCCTTGCCTTACCACAAAACGCAGGTGAACATCTTTTACAATCTTGCTCCAACCAGTGTTCATTACGTTGCGCACACAAAAGTTGGGTGACATGTTCTCTGGTCCAAAGGGTTCCATCTGGCAAAGGATGTCGTAAAACGATTTTTTCAAATCAGCCAGCGTTATCTCTGCGTCAATCACCAGCTCGGGCACCAATAAATCAGGATGAATGGTGGCTTCCACCACTTCTTCAAATCGCCGGGTAAAGGCTTCTACTTTGTCGGCCCGCATCGTCATGCCGGCTGCATAAAAATGGCCGCCGTAACCCAGCAATAAATCCTTGCATTGATGGATGGCCTCATACACATTAAAGCCCGAAACGCTACGGGCCGAACCGGCCACATAATCACCGCTTTGGGTCAGTATGATCGTGGGCCGATAAAAGTGATCAATTAGCCTTGAAGCCACGATGCCAACAACGCCTTTGTGCCAATGCGGTTGATAAAGAACCGTGCTTTTTCGCTTGGCCAATACTTCATCACCATTCAGCAGCGAAAGAGCTTCTTCGGTGATGTTTGTATCGGCTTCGCGACGATTCGTGTTGTCGTCGTTTAGTTGTTCGGCCCAGTTCATGGCTTCGGCATAGCTCTCTGCTACAAACATTAGCACCGCTTTGCGGGCATCGTCCATACGGCCTGCGGCGTTTACCCGCGGGGCTATGATGAACACCAGGTTGGTAATGTGAAACTCTTTTTTAAAGGCACTTAAAACACTCAAGGCCTTAATGCCGAAGTTGGGAGCCTTGTTGGCTTTTTGCAAACCGTAATAAGCCAGGATGCGGTTTTCGCCGGTAATGTGAACGATGTCCGCCGCAATGGCCGTGGCTACTAAATCAAGATACTTGTGGGGCGTATCGTCGGGCAGGCGCAAGGCTTTGCACAAAGCGGTAATAAACTTGTAGCCCACGCCGCAACCGCACAATTCCTTATAGGGATACGAACAATCTTTTTGCTTTGGATTGAGGATGGCGGCCGCAGGCGGTAGCGTTTCATCGGGTAAGTGGTGGTCGCAAACAATAAAGTCAATTCCTTGTTCTTTTGCATAACCAATTAATTCCGCCGACTTGATGCCGCAATCAAGCGAGATGATTAATGTGTAGTTGTTTTCGGCTGCAAAATCAATTCCCGCTTTGCTGATGCCGTAGCCTTCGCGGTAGCGGTGCGGAATGTAAAATTCAGTTTGCGGATGAATGCCTTTTAAGAATTGATACATGCAGGCAACAGCCGTAGTGCCGTCCACATCGTAATCGCCAAACACCAGAATTTTTTCGCCTTGCGCAAAAGCCTGTAACACACGGTCAACAGCTTTTTGCATGTCCTTCATTAAAAAAGGATCGTGCAGGCCGGTAAGCTTGGGACGAAAAAAATCTTTTGCCGTTTCATAGGTATCAATGCCACGTTGTACCAAAATGGAACACAAAACGGGATGCACTTTCAACTCTTTAAAAAGAGCAGACGCTTTTTCGGCATTTGATTTTTTTATGTTCCAACGCTTTTGCATGTTTTCAGCGCAATCGTTTTTAACTGTTTAATCAGCGTTCAATACTTTCTGTCCGTAACAAAGTTCACCAGGTCTTCAAAACCATCCCTGATGGGCGACGGCGGAAAGCCGTGTAAAATAGCCAAAGCATCTCGCTTGTATTCATTCATCTTCTGAAGCGTGTATTCAATGCCCCCTGCTTTGGTTACCACATCAATGATGTAGGCCACTTTTGCTTTGCGGGTGTTTTCGTTTTTGATGATGTAAATGATTTCCCGGCGTGTTTTTTTGTCCACCTTGCTCAAGGTATAAATAAGCGGCAACGTGAGTTTTTTTTCCTTGATGTCGTTGCCGGTTGGCTTGCCGATGTTTTGCGACGTGTAATCGAACAAGTCGTCTTTTATTTGAAAGGCCATGCCAACGTTCTCGCCAAAAGCTTGCATTTTCTGTGTCACGACTTCATCGCCCGATACAGACCAGGCACCCGCGCCACAAGCTGATGAAAGTAAAGACGCCGTTTTGTTTTTGATGATTTCAAAGTAAGTAGCCTCGTCTATGTTTAACAACCGGGACTTTTCCATCTGCAAAAGTTCGCCTTCGCTCATGCAGCGCACCGCTTCGGATATAATTTTGAGGAGTTGAAAGTCATTGTTGTCCAACGAAAGCAACAATCCTTTAGCCAACAGATAATCACCGATCAGCACCGACACTTTATTTTTCCACAATGCGTACACGGAAAAGAAACCTCTGCGTTCAAGCGAATCATCAACCACATCATCATGCACCAGGGTAGCGGTATGTAACAATTCAACTAAAGAGGCGGCCCGGTAAGTACTGTCGTTTACCTGGCCGCAAAGCTTAGCCGAAAGGAACACGAACATGGGCCGTATCTGCTTTCCTTTTCGCTTGACCACATACCCCATAATGCGATCAAGCATGGATACGTGACTCTTAGCCGCGTCCTTGAATTTTTTTTCGAAGAGCGCCAGTTCTGTTTCAATTAACGAAAGGGGAAGCTTCATGCGGAGCACCAAAAATAAAGGCCGGTGCCAAACAATAAGAACGCATGGTACAAGAATTGCTAAAATGGGCAACGGGTAAGGCGTTGATTGACACCGCGTGTGGAGAGATGAAAATAAATTTAGAATTTGGTAGTTCTATGTCAAGTTATATTTTTGTCGCCGATTAGGACATTGTTTTTAAAATTTTAATCAATAGTTATGGCAAGCAAACAGTACTCTTTTATAGCAGGCGCCCTGTGCCTGTTAGCCTCCACCGGGTTCGCCCAGACACCTATGAAGACCGGTTCCGGTTATGATGTCGCAGATTCTTCCGTTGTCCCTACCCGGTCGCTGCCCCAGCACCAGGAGTTTATGCAAGGCACGTATAATTTTCCCGCAAAACCCCGCAGCCAGTGGGAACTTGGCATTAAAGGCGGATCGTTTATGGTGAGCGGCGATGTGCCGGCTACCTTTCCCGGCTTTGGTTTTGGCGCACACATCCGGAAAGCGTTAGGTTATGTTTTTTCTCTTCGCTTAGAGTACATGAACGCTACCGCTAAAGGCATGAACTGGAACCGCAGTTTTAATTATGTGAACAATCCGGCTTGGGCGGCATATCGCCCTACAGGTACTGGCGCCGGCCGGGGCCCTGTTTATTACAACTATAAATCGAAGGTGCAGGACTTGGCGCTTGAAGGCATTATCACGTTGAACAATGTCCGTTTTCATAAAGCAAAATCAGGCTTCCTGATTTATGGCTTGGCTGGCATCGGCGCCACTACGTATGATACGAAAGTAAATGCACTTAATGCAAGCAATGCTCCTTATGATTTCAGCAGCATCACCGGCTTTAACACCTATTCAAACCGTAAAAGCGTAAGAGACCAGTTAAAGAGTAAGATGGATGATTCTTACGAAACGCCAGCTGAAAACGACGGCAACCGTCGTCCGAAACTGGGTGGTAATACTTTGTTGCCTGTGGGCCACGTAGGCGCCGGTATCGCCTTCAAGCTAAGCAACCGTATTAACCTTGCCTTAGAAGACCGTTATACCATCACCCGTTCGGATTTGATTGACGGACAACGTTGGGCTGAACAAGTAGCCGGCTCACCGGTGCTTACGCCTGACTACGACAACTACAATTACTTAAGCATAGGTTTGAACTTCAACATTGGCGCAAAAGCTGTTGAGCCGTTGTGGTGGCTGAATCCATTGGATTATGCTTACCAGGAAATTCGTAAGCCGCGTTTGATGATTCTCCCAAAGCCCGTGTTGCCTGATACTGATGGCGATGGTGTAACCGACCAGTTTGACTTAGAAGTAACGCCACAAGGTGTTCCTGTAGATGCACACGGTGTGAGCCTTGATACAGATGGTGACGGTGTTCCAGATGCACGTGACAAAGAAAAAATTACACCTACTTATTGCCAGCCTGTTGATGCTGATGGTGTAGGCAAATGCCCTGTTCCTTGCCCTGATTCTACTTGTCCTGGCATGAATAAGGGATGGACTCCTGGTGATTGTGCTACAGCTTTAGGCAGTTTGCCGAGCATGATGTTCAAGGGCAATGCAACAACCTTAACCAATGACCAACGCAGCATGTTGGCTGGTGTTGCCGCTACTTTACGTAACAATCCAACTTGCCGCATCAATATCATTGATTATTGCACCGGCAATAAATCCAAGATGGGCAGTGGACAAAAAAGAGCGGAAGCCGTGCGTACTTATCTTGTGGAAAGAGAGGGTATTAGCGCCGACCGCCTATCAATCTTAACGGGACAACCAGGCGGCGAATGCGGAACCATTGACCTGAAAGGGCAATAGGCAGAAAGCAAAACACAACATAACCTTATCCCGTCACGCATTTGTGTGACGGGATTTTTATTTTAGAAGATAGCAACTAATAAACGCTAAGAATTTATGCACTTAACGCTGTTGCGATTTCACGTCTTTCGTTTGGCGCCTCGCGTACAATGGACTTTAGCCTAATCTTAACGGCCATCTGCAACGGCTTTAAAGAGTTTTCGGAATATTTGCCACTAACCGATTAATTTCGCCCCTCTTTATGAAGTTTTACGTCTTCTGTTTTTCCTTTCTTTTGTTGGCCGGTTGCAATTCGCTCAACAAAATTTTAAAGAACCCCGATGCGCATTACAAGCTTCGCATGGCCGAACAGTTTTACGCCAAGAAGAAGTATTCACAGGCGCAGCAGATTTACGAGGACATCATGCCTTTCTTTCGTGGACAGCCGGAGTTTGAAGACGTCTTCTATAAATATGCATATACCGCTTACTATCAGAAAGATTACATGAACGCGGAAAATCTCTTCAAAAATTATCTGGAGGTTTATCCTAATGGGACCCGTTCTGAAGAAATAGATTACATGCGGTCGTTTGCATTTTTCAAACAATCGCCAAAAGCGGCACTGGATCAAACCTCTACGCTGAAAGCCATCGGCATGTTTCAAACCTTTATCAACACGCATCCCGGTTCGGGCCGCAACAAGGACGCTACGGGCATCATTGATCAATTGCGTGAAAAGCTGGAGGTGAAAGATCGTAATGCCGCACAACTTTATTACGACATTGGCCAGTACCGCGCCGCTGCCGTAGCTTTTAACACCATGCTAAATCAGTACGCCGATACGCACAATGCCGACCAGTACAAACTTATGGCCGTGAAAGCTTACTTTCGGTTTGCTGAACTAAGCGTAGAAGAAAAGAAAGCTGAACGCTTTGAAAAAGTTATAGAGGAAGCCAACGATTTTATGGATCGCTTTCCGGACAGCCCACTGGCCGCGGAGGTGAAGGCGTTTGTAACCAAATCGCAAAACAATTTAAAAATCTATTCAAATGAGCCTGCTAAGACGTCAACTTAATACCCTTACCAACAACATTGAAACCCGTGATGTGAATGGGCTTAAGGAAAAAACCGGCAACATTTACGAATCCATCGCCGTTATTTCCAAACGGGCCAATCAAATCAATATCACCATGAAGGAGGAGTTGCACAACAAACTCGAAGAGTTTGCGTCGCACACCGATTCCCTGGAGGAAATTCACGAGAACAAAGAACAGATTGAAATTTCGAGGGCGTATGAACGTATGCCCAACCCCGCTTTGCTGGCGACCTCCGAATTTTTGGACAACAAGGTTTATTACCGCAAAAACGAAGACGAAGATTTGTTCAGCTAAGAGGATAAAAGAGAGAAGGAGAAAAAGAGAAGTTCGTTTTGCGCGGCTTCTCTTTTTCTGTTTTAACAACTGTGTAGAAGAACGGACAGGACTTTCTCGACAAATGTTTTTCTCTTTTCCAATTTCTCTCTTGGTTTTCGTCTGGTGTTTCCATCTTTACAATAAAAAGGTCAAAATGGTTTTCCTCTTTTCTTCCTTTTCACTTTTAATCTCTTAGCCGGTGAACGGAAAAAAAATTGTCTTGGGCATTACCGGAAGCATTGCGGCTTACAAAGCGCCATTGCTTGTTCGGCAGGCCGTAAAAGCCGGCGCGGAAGTGAAAGTGGTGATGACGCCGGCCGCTGCGGATTTTGTTTCCAGCCTGGTATTGTCAACGCTTAGCAGAAATGAAGTGTTTACTGATCTGTTTAAAGAAAACACTTGGGCCAATCATGTTCAATTAGGGCGCTGGGCTGATGTGGTGCTGATAGCACCGTTGAGCTGCAACACGCTTAGCAAAATGGCTTCAGGCGCTTGTGATAATCTTTTACTCGCCACGTATTTATCGGCTACCTGTCCGGTGATTGTGGCTCCGGCCATGGATGAAGACATGTGGCATCATCCGGCCACAAAGGCCAATCTTAAAACTGTTGAAAGCCACGGCTGCAGGGTAATTCCGGTTGCTTATGGGGAGTTGGCAAGCGGCTTAATCGGTGATGGCCGCATGGCCGAACCGGAGGATATTGTCGGCTATTTATACAATTTTTTTATAGCCAAAGTCAGCCTCAAAGGAAAGAAGGCTTTGGTGACCGCCGGACCTACATACGAAGCCATAGATCCCGTGCGTTTTATCGGCAATCATTCATCGGGCAAAATGGGCATTGCCATTGCGGAGGAGTTAAGTAGGCGGGGAGCAGACGTGACCTTGGTGTGCGGCCCTGTTTCTTCTTTGCTCAAAGTGGCCGGAGTTACACGCATAGACGTTACATCGGCCGAAGAAATGTACAACGCTTGCATGAACATTGATTACGACATTGCCGTGATGGCTGCGGCCGTGGCCGATTACACGCCGGTTGACGTAGCTGAAAAAAAAATAAAGAAGAATGAAAACGAGTTCAGCTTGCCGTTGAAAAAAACAAAAGATATTTTAGCATCGCTTGGAGCACAAAAAAAAGCCGGGCAATTGTTGATAGGCTTTGCCCTAGAAACCGATAATGAAAATGAAAACGCTTTGAAAAAATTAAAAGCAAAGAATGCCGATCTGATTGTTTTAAATTCCTTGCGTGACGAAGGCGCCGGCTTTGGACACGATACCAATAAAGCAAGTTTTTATTTTGCCGGTGGCCGCCAAAAATCCTTTCCCTTACAAAGCAAAACATCACTGGCGCAAAACCTTGTGGACGCCATAACCGAATTATTAAAATGAGGACTGCTTTTCTTCTCGCCGTATTGTTTTTAACCCGCTTTGCCAGTGCGCAGGAATTGCAGGCAAAATTTACTGTGTTGGCTAACCGTGTAAGCACGCAGGTGGACAAGAAAACCTTTCAAACCCTGCAAACGGCGCTTACAAACTTTGTCAATAACCGCAAATGGACGAGCGATGTTTTTCAGCCGCAGGAAAGAATCCGTTGCAGCTTTTTGCTCAACATTGACCAGGAGTTGGGCAACAATCAATACAAAGCCACGCTGACCGTGCAGGCGGCGCGGCCGGTGTATAACAGCAGTTATCTTTCGCCCATTGTCAACTTTCAGGACAATGAAGTGACGTTTAAATACATCGAGTTTCAACCCGTGGAGTTTAACGACAACCGCGTGCAGGGCAACGATGCAACCGTTGCGAATCTTACCGCGGTCATTGCCTATTACGTCAACTTGATTTTGGGAATGGACTACGATTCTTTTGCCTTGCGCGGCGGCGATCCTTACTTTCAAAAGGCGCAGTACATTGTAAACAATGCACCCGAGGGCGGCCAAATCAGCGGCTGGAAAGCTTTTGACGGGTTGCGCAACCGCTACAAGCTGATTGAAGGCTTGGTGGACAATCGTTATGCCCTCATGCACGATGCGATTTACGCCTATTACCGAACGGGCCTTGACAACTTTGCCGATAAGGAGAAAGACGGAAGACTGGGTATATTCAATGCCTTAAACTACCTGAACACGGTGAACCGCGAGAACCCCAACTCTATGATCGTTCAGTTTTTTTTTCAGGGCAAAGGAAACGAGTTGCTCAAAATTTTCAGCAAGGCCGAAGGCGACATGAAGAACCAGGCAAGAGAGTTGTTGCTGAAGTTAGACGTTACCAACACAAACTTGTACAAAGAACTTAGATAGATGCGTTTTTTACTTGTTCTTTTTCTTCCCTTCTTTTTTTCCTGTTCAGGCGATGTTCCCAAAGGTGTATTGCCCCCGCAAAAGATGGAGGCCGTTTTATACGACATTGTCCGCACCGACGAATGGGTGGACTTTGCGCGGATGGGCGATTCTACTTTCCAACCCTTTTCCAGGCGGACGGCCTTGTACGATTCCGTTTTCAGGCTGCATCAAATCAGCAAAGAAGATTATCGTAAAAGCATGGCCTTTTACCAAACCCGGCCCGATTTATTAAAAGAGATTTTGCAATCGCTTCGCACCAAAAGCGACACGGCCTTAAAGCGACTAAGCGATACAACAAAGCACAAAGTGACGAAGAAGCTTGATTGAAATGCTGGCCTCATTGCCGTCTTTGTTCAAGGGTTATTGTTCGTTACTTCAAAACAGATTTTTCAGTGACGTACTTCCTATTCGTTGCCCATTGAACGTTACTTTTGGCAACGCACAAAAAGCTATATGAACAAAATTTTTTCTTCGGCACACGAAGCCATTTATGACATTAAAGACGGCGCCATCTTGATGCTTGGCGGTTTCGGGCTTTGCGGTATCCCCGAAAATTTAATTGCGGCTTTGGAGCAAAAAAGCACCAAGCATCTCACTTGTATTTCCAATAATGCCGGCGTGGATGATTTTGGTTTGGGCTTGCTTTTAAAGAACCGGCAGATAAAAAAAATGATGAGTTCTTATGTGGGTGAGAACGCCGAATTTGAGCGGCTGTTGTTGAGTGGTGAGTTGGAAGTGGATCTGATTCCGCAAGGCACATTAGCCACCCGCATACAAATGGCGGCCATGGGCATACCGGCTTTTTATACACCTGCAGGCTACGGCACCGAAGTAGGCGAGGGAAAAGAAGTGCGGGAATTTAACGGCAAAATGCACCTGATGGAACATGCGTTACACGCCGATTTTGCTTTAGTGAAAGCATGGAAGGGCGACCGCTTTGGCAATCTTCAGTTTCGCAAAACCACCCGAAATTTTTCTACGTCAATGGCAAAGGCGGGCAACATTACCATTGCCGAAGTAGAGCAGTTGTTGGAACCCGGTGAACTCGATCCTGACGGGATTCACGTGGCCAGTGTTTACGTTCACCGCATCTTTCAGGGAACGAATTACGATAAACGTATTGAACGAAGAACAACGCGGATAATGAGTGATGAACCCGCCTACCGGCAGGCAGGTAATCAGTAATGAGTGGGACGCTCAACGTGTAAGAATCCGCTTGTTAGTGAAAAGATTTTTCGCAGAACACTTCTTCATCATCAGCTAACCTTCAAATCGGCTAATCAGGTAATCATTACTATGGCACTTGACAAATACGGCATCGCCAAGCGAATAGCACAGGAGTTGAAAGACGGCATGTATGTCAATCTCGGCATCGGCATTCCTACACTTGTTGCTAATTACATTCCCGCAGGCATGCACATCTTGCTGCAAAGTGAGAACGGCATGTTGGGCATGGGACCTTATCCAACCGAAGAAGCAATAGATGCCGACCTGATAAACGCCGGCAAAGAAACCGTAACTGTTTTGCCGGGCGGCGCCTTCTTCGATTCGGCGGAAAGCTTTGGTATGATCAGAGCCGGCAAAATTGATCTTACGGTTTTGGGGGCTATGGAAGTGTCCGAACGCGGCGACATTGCCAACTGGAAAATCCCCGGCAAAATGGTGAAGGGCATGGGCGGCGCAATGGACCTTGTTGCCTCGGCAAAAAACATCATTGTAGCCATGCTGCACACAGCTCCCAAGGGCGAAAGCAAATTGCTGGCACAATGCAGCTTGCCCTTAACAGGCGTAGGTTGTGTAAAAAGAATTGTTACTGAACTTGCCGTGCTTGACGTATTGCCCGGAGGCGGTTTTAAGTTGTTGGAACGGGCGCCGGCTGTAAGCGTAGAAGAGATAAAACAAAAAACCGCGGGCACGCTGATCATTGACGGCGATGTGCCGGAGATGAACTTCACATAGACCCGCTACGGCGTTGCCGGGCAAATTAGGGCGAGGTTGGATACGCCGCAAACGCTTCGGTATCGGCCATCAGGCTGTCAATTTTTTCAAACCAATCGTATTGTAAACGTTTGCGGCGGCTGTGGTCAGTTTCGCTGTCGTATGCTTCCTGCATGTCTTCTTTTTCCTTCACGATGCGTTCGTAAATAGCGGCAATGTCTTTCTTAAAAGTTTCGGGGTTGAATTGATAATTGTACAAGGCCTGATAAAGCTTGCGGGCATGAAGTTCGGTGATGTCGAAATGCACTTGTTCATGGGCCAGAATATAATCGGTACGCAACAAGCCCCATGATTTTTTCTTTGAAAAATTACAGGTGATGTTGTACGAGAGTACACCGTTCTTAACCTGGTAAGAAATGCCGAGTGAGGTGCTGGTGGAAGCCACGGCATCGCCTTGCTTTTGCGGGGCGCATAAAAAATCATCCCATAGCAATTTGCGTTCGGTTCTCCAGGGAATGATTTCGTCCTCAACCGGGATGGATTTTTTTGCCGTTTCCATCGCAACGTTTAGGTGCGGCTTTGGCTCCGCCGGAACCGGCGTGGCGGAAAAATTAACCGTGAGGGCTAACAAGGGTAAGAAGGAGAGGCCTTTCATATTCCTAAATAACGAAACCGAAAAGAAATAATTTCTTAACGACTTATGAAAGCGTCGCAACTATCGGCCAGCGGCTGATTTCAGGAGTTTAAGCGCGGCCTCCAGGGGATTTCTTCGGCGCCCAATTTTTGCGCCGCATAGCGGGCCAATGTGAACAAATAATCGCTCAAACGATTGAGGTATTGAATCACCTTGTCATTAACAAACAAGTCGTGCTGTTGCATGTTTACGCACAGCCTTTCGGCACGGCGGCAAACGCAGCGAACGATGTGAATAGAGGATACCGTTGTATGTCCGCCCGGAAGAATAAATGATTTCATGGGTGGCAGTGCCGCAGTCATGGCATCAATGCGGACTTCTAAAAATTCAATGTCGCTTTCGTGCAGGTCGGGCAGTTTCATCTTTGATTCTTTGTCGGCATCTGTTGCTAATGAAGAACCAATGGTGAACAAGCGGTCCTGCACTTCTTTCAATTCGCTTTTAAATTCCGCATCGTTCAGGGTATCGTTAATAAAGCCGATCCACGAATTGAGTTCATCCACGGTGCCATAGGTTTCAATACGGATGTCATTCTTTGGAACCTTGGTGCCGCCGATTAAGGATGTTGCGCCACCATCGCCTGTCTTTGTGTAAATTTTAAATGCCATAATAAACCCTGTTCCTAATGGGAACGTAGGGCCGAAGATAGTTTGTGGTGGCTGTCGTTCTTTGTGTGCAATTTTTTTGAATCAAAGGTTCGTTTATCTATTTGGCTTTCGTTGCGTCGCTCCCGTCCCAATAGCTATCGGGACTATTGAGCATTGTACTACCACTCCTCAAACATTCATGCTCTTTGCTATTGCAATGACTTTGCCTTGTCATGCCGACGCAGAAGGCATCTGTGCACTGTGCTGTTAGGAAAGAAAGCAAACAGTATGACCGGTAACAACTGTTCTTCATTGTGCAGTTTACAGATCCCTCCTTCGTCGGGATGACACGATAAAGGCACTACGATAATCGTTTGTTTGAAAATAGAAGGAGCATGTAAACTGCAACGTTTCTGACCTATTGACGAACGAAGCAGTGGTGTGTAATTTTGAAGAGAAAAAGCCACTGATTTTTTTATCACAATGGCTGCAAAGCCTTCAAATAAAAATAAGAATCCCCCGTAAAAACAGGGGACGTTAGATTAGGACATTGCTAACCCTGTTATGGCAATAGGCCAGCTTCTTTAAATTTTTTTTGCAGGAAAGGTTTTGAAAAAACGTTGCGTAAAAAAAGTGCCCCGCTTAGAAAAGCAGGGCTTCACCCTTAACCATACGAAACCAAGATTCTTATCGGGAACGTTCCGGCTGGAACGCTGATTTCAAATTGACAAGATAAAAATAAAGACTGCGAATTTGATTTCGAATGGGCTTTCGGCGAAACCCTTTAATCCATCGGTTCAAGAGAGAAGACGCATCGCTAAAAGATAGTGTTGCGTTCGGGCTCAAATTGGGCAGAAGTTTTTGTTAAAGCACTTCGTTTTGCAACACTGCTTCCACTTCCTGAAGGGCCTCGGCGCACTTCCCTTTTACGTAATCAAAATCGGCGGCTATGTTGTTGGTACGGCAGGCGGCCGCGTCCTGTTCTATCCGGTCTAAATAAGGGTGCAACGTTCCGCTCAACCCAACGTAGCCAATGGTGGATTTTAAGCTGTGTGCCGTTTGTCTTGCGGCTTCAAATTCTTTTTGTTCAATGGCGTTTTGCAACTCGTTTAATTCCTCCGGCACTTGTTGTACAAACTGGGCTAGAAGCTGCCGTTCAAACTCCGCATCGCCACCCGAAAGGGAGTGCAGGTAATCCAATTGAATGTGTTGCAGCACCGGGTCCCGCTCCTCTGAAACGTTTTGGGCATGGCGGCCAATGGCGTTGTAAAGCACCGTTTCTTTAATGGGCTTCGATACGTAATCATTCATGCCCAACTGCAGGCATTTTTCTTTTTCGCCGGCCATGGCATGAGCCGTCATGGCAATGATGGGAACCGGAAGGCGCAGCTCGTTGCGGATAATGTTCGTGGCAATGTACCCATCCATCTCCGGCATTTGAATGTCCATCAGCACCAGCGAATACGACCGCCGCTTTAGTTCATCCACCGCTTCGCGGCCATTCACTACAATCTTGTGTTCGATGTCCCAACTCCGCATCAGGTGCGAAATCAGTTGTTGGTTCATGGCGTTGTCTTCGGCAATGAGCACCGTAATTTTTTGCAGCGGCACGGCTTCTTCCTGCGCCGACAAAGCCGCTTCGTAAAGTTGTGTTATGTCGGGAACGCTATAACTTAATTCCACCACAAACGCAGACCCCTGGCCCGGTGTGCTTTTTAATTCTATGGTGCCGTTTTGCAGCGTGACGAGTTGCTTCACAATGGCAAGCCCAAGGCCCGTGCCGCCAAAGCGCCGTGTGGTTTCGGCTTCAGCCTGATGAAAGCGTTCGAAAATGGTTTTTTGCTTTTCTTCCGAAATGCCAATACCCGTATCGCTGATAACAATGCGAACGCGAACCTGCTCTTCGGTTTGTTGGGCCAGCGAAATGCAAACAT
The DNA here is from genome assembly GCA_965247695.1 of Flavisolibacter sp. Lineage (GTDB taxonomy): Bacteria > Bacteroidota > Bacteroidia > Chitinophagales > Chitinophagaceae > Flavisolibacter. The sequence goes on along the minus strand of OZ252037.1, from coordinate 4,786,498 downwards.
CTATTTTTCCTTCCTCCGTAAACTTTACGGCGTTGCTCAACAAGTTCACCAACACTTGCGTCAACCGCACCGCATCGCCCGATAAAATGTCGGGCACGTTTTCGTCAATTTCAATGGCAAACTGAAGGTGTTTTTCTTTCATCTTCTCACTGAACATAGCGCTTACCGAACTCACAAGGCCCTGCAAGCTAAAGCGGGTTTCCTCCAGCGACATCATGCCCGCTTCAATTTTTGAAAGGTCAAGAATGTCGTTCACCAGGGCCAGTAAATTTTCGCCGGCCGAATGAATGTTTTGCACGTATTGCCGCTGGTCGGGATTGAGTTGTGTGCGGCGCAATAAGCCTGTAAAGCCAAGGATGGCGTTCATGGGTGTGCGAATCTCGTGGCTCATGTTGGCAAGAAACTGTTCCTTCATGTTGGCTACTTCCTTGCTTCGCTTATCCGATTCGTTCAGCAACTGAATCATCTTTTGCTGTTGGCGCCCCTGGTTTAAGATGTACCAAAAGGCGGAGATAACGGCCAGTAAAGCAACCAACGCAATGACCAACCCCCAAAGGCGGGCCGTTTTGCCGGTGTTTTCAATGTTGCCCATGATGGTTTGGAGGCCGGCATTGCGAAATTTGTTCAGCCGGTCAACGGAACGGTCAATGCTGTCACGAAGGATCTTGCCGCGGTTGGTATTTATCAAAGCGCCGGCAGCTTCTTTACCCTGCGTTAAAAAGGCATTGCGAACGTCGCGGCTGAAACGGAGTTTGCTTTGAATTTGGTTGTCGAGGTTTTGCAGTTCATGGGCCGCGGCGCCGGTGGTGATGGTGTAATGAAGACGCGCCAGTTCCGCGCCGATGGCAGATACTGTCGTATCTACTTTTGCCAGGTCCTGGGCATTGCCGCTAAGGGCTGCGCTGCGGATGTCGCTCTCTACCATCAATACGTCGCTCTGCAATTTGCGCAAGCTGTTTTTTACCTGCATTTCGTCTTTCAGTTGGCGGTTGCCTTCCAACAGGCGAGAGATGTTGTAACCAGATACTACTTGCAGAAATACAATAACGATGATGCCCAACAGGAAGAGCCAAAGTACGAGATATCGGATGTCGGGTTTGCGCATGGATGAGTGGCCGAATATACAAAATTCAGACACCGGGCATTCACGGATGCCGCAAAGAAAAAAATGCTAAGTGATAATACGTATGGCAAACGCGAAGCTCATTTCTATTTGCCAATAGGGAAGCCTTATGCCTTGCCTTTTTTGAGGCGATGGGGCCAGCCTTTGTTGTTTTAATGAAGGCTGTTTCTGTGGTCATTTATCAACGTCGTTTGAACCGATCAATGATTGGGCGGGTACAGAACAGGAATAATGCGTCTTATGAAAAATAAAAAAGGAAGAAGGCTGTGCAGGCGAGATTAGCGCATAAACGGTGAAGCCACCGAAGCCTTAAAAAAGCGAAGGAAAATAAAAATGCAAAATACAACTACCAGCAAGCTTGCTGCAATAACCGGCAATCGCCTGCGGGTAAAAATTTCAGTAAGGAAATAATACTCCGATGCAATGAGGAAGGCCATGGCGCCAATGAAGACGATAAACTTTTTCATGGTTGTAAAAGAGAGAAGGCCGCAGGCGCGGCCCCACTCTTTAATTAGTTAGTTTTAAAATTTGATACAATCGTTATTTTCTCTTCACCGGAACGTTAGCTTAGTTGCGACCCCCAAGATTGTATCAGCGAAGGGTTACGGTTTTTCCATGCGGCGCAGTGGCCTGATATTGGGATTGATTGCCGCACAAACATAGCCTGCCGGTCGCGGGCATTTTGTCTTGTTAGGCTAAAGGCAGCGGGCCTTCGCCGAAGATGAAAGAAAAGGCGTTGAGGGAGGTCAAGAGGAAAGATTAGCTAATTAGCCGATGTGATGATTAGCTGATGGTTTGAAAAGAGGGTTTTGTAGGGACATGCCCTTGGCATGTCCGAAAGATTATGCAAGCAAACTATTAATGTCAGTAGTGATAATCATACGACGTTTAATAGTCCCAATTGCTATAGGAATACAAAGTGTACTTACCTACTGACAGGCAGGTAAGAATGCGGCATTAACGAAAGCTTGCTGGATAGATTGACCTCTGATTCAAAAAAAGATCATTGCTAAAGACCTTTACCACCGATTAACGATATTGATAATTGTCCACTGCTCACTACTCACAATAAATTAAGCCGCTTGCTTAAGCTGGCCTTGTGTGTATCGGCTACGGGAATGGACGTTTTGCCGATGGAGATGGTGCCTTCCTGAATGAAATCAATCTTGTTGATGGCAACGATATAGCTGCGGTGTACGCGGAGGAATTTAGAGGAAGGAAGCTTTTCTTCAATGGATTTTAGCGTGGCGTGCACTACATGAAATTTAGGAGCCGTATGCACTTTTACATAATCGCCCATGGCTTCCAGAAACAGGATGTCTTCAATGGAGATGCGCTTGAGCATGCCGTTGTCTTTTACAAACACAAAACCCTGCTCTTCCACCTTTACTTCCTGCTTGTTGCTGTCAAGGGCTTCTTGTGCTTTTTCCACTGCCTGCACCAGCCGCGGTTGAGTAATGGGCTTTACCAGATAATCCACCACGTTCAGCTCAAAGGCTTCCGCGGCGTAATCGGTTTTGGCCGTGGTAAAAATGATGAGGGGCTTTTTGGCGCCGAGTTTTTTTATGAGGTCAATGCCGCTCATTTCAGGCATTTCAATGTCGAGGAAAAGAAGGTCAATGCTGTTTGCCGCCAGATGATTGTAGGCTTCCATGGCGTTGCTGCATTCAGCCACCAATTCTAACGTCTGCATCTGGCTTACCAATTGTTTCAGGGCCATGCGGGCCATCTTGTTGTCGTCAACGATAATGCACTTCATTGCTAAGGGTATTGAACAAATATAGCACGATGAGCTTAACCAACGAGCAGGCGAAATTTTTTTTGACGGCCGTGTGGGCCTTTTGTTTTTCAACACAGGTTAGGCGTTTGGGAAATTGCGGGAGAAACCGAAGCGTGCAAAAATTTTGGTTATTCCTTTTTATGAATGCAAAGTTCTGTTGCGCCCTTTCAAGGCTTGATGAATACACTCCTTTATTAAACCCAGCCTTTGCAGGCTGGGCTATGCGATGGCACTCCTTCGGGGCTTTGGAAAGATTACACAATGAAATGAGTTTGCTCAACGCTCAATAAAATTCCTGAACGTACAAGTCCCGATAGCTCCCGATAGCCATCGGGACGGGAGCGACGCAACAAAAGCTCAATAGATTAACAGACCTCTGGTCCAAAAAAGATTGTACTGTAAAGGTTAATTGAATTGAATAACGTTTTTCAAACCTAAGTTCACTTTAAGGGACAGAGAGTTTTAGGTTTTAAAACTTCGGACACTTCACATCCTTCGCATAAGGATCGGCGGGCTTTTTAATGTAGATGAGCGAGAACTCCGCACCGCCGCGCATGTTGCTTCCGGGTTTTAAGGATGATGTGTTTACGTCGTATGTAGCACCAATGTGAAAGGCCCCAAACTCTAGCCCAATGTAAGGAATCACCGCATCGCCCAAACGAAACCAACTGCCGAAATAAAGGTTAGTAGGATTTTGCGGGTCTTGATTCGCATTTATCATATACGCACCGCCGATGACGGTATTCACCGCAGCCGCCTGCCGGCTATGAATGGCGCTGAAGTGTACGGCATTGAATTCGCCAAGCGGCAACCGGCCACCGGCCTGCAGGGTCAGCCGCGGGTCTAACACATACGTGCCGCCGTTGAAGCTTTCTTTGGGCCGCGTGAGGTGATACATGGAGGCGCCCACGTAATAATTATTGCTGCCGTCGGTAGTGCCGTTGTAAAGCAGGCCCACGTTCATATCAAAATAAGAAAGGTTAAGGCTTGATTGATCAAAGACTTCGTTGGTTAAACCGGTAAAGCCATCGGAGCGGAGCTGATCCAAAAATTTTACTTTGGTTACGTCAAGGGTCTTGGTGACGAAGGCGCCCTGAAAGCCAATCCCCAATTGGCTAAAGCCATTTTCATCAAGCGACTTGTGATAAGCTGTGGAAAGTGCAACTGAATTGTTTTGCAATACGCCGTTTCCGCTTTTGTCAGAAAAGCCCAAAATGCCCACACCAAACTGATCGAACTCGGGAACGTGATTTTTAAGAACGCCGAAATCAACCGAAGCTGTATAAGTAGTATAAGCGTTGTTGATGCTGGGCCATTGGTTGCGGTAATTGCCCGCGGCTCTTAATACGCCCTCAAACTTTCCGGTAAGCGCCGGGTTTAACGTAAGCGGCGAAGCAAAGAATTGGGAGAAGTTCGGGTCTTGTGCTTTTACGGTAAACGCAGCCATCAAGAGCAGGAGTAGGGCGGTGGTTCTCATTTACTTTGTTCGATTGAAACGAAAAATTACAACAAAATAGTGAATGGTGAATAGTGAGTGGTGAATGGGTTGTTTACAACGCAACGTTTCTTTTACGAATTTTTGATTTTGTCTTTTTGATTGTATTTCTATAAAACAGACGTTTCTCTCTTCCTCGAAATCATTGTACAGGAGAACATTTATTCATGATTGACCATTGACCACCTGCCGGCTCACGACTGCACTTTGCTGCCAAAGGCCAAGTCACCGGCATCGCCGAGGCCGGGAACGATATAACCTTTGGCCGTGAGTTCAGGATCAATGGCGCCGCACCAGATGATGGCTTCGGGCACTTCGCGGCGCAGGTGTTCAATACCCACGGTGCAGGCGATGGCGGTAACGATGTGAATAGCCTTTGGTGTGCCTTCTTCTTTTAGGTATTGAATGGTTTTTACCAATGAGGCACCGGTAGCCAGCATGGGATCGGAAACAATCAAGATGCGGCCTTCAATGTCAGGCGATGAAAGGTATTCGAGCATGATCTCGAAGCTGCCGTCGGGCCTGTGTTTGCGGTAAGCCGAAACAAAAGCGTTGTCGGCTTTATCAAAGTAGGAAAGCAGTCCGTTGTGCAAAGCCAGTCCGGCCCGAAGAATGGTAGTAAGCACCGGTTGTTCTTCCAGCACTTCGCATACGGCAGTACCAAGCGGCGTTTGAATTTCTTTTTCCACATAAGGCAAGCGGCGGCTGATTTCAAAGGCGGCTACTTCGCCAATGCGTTCGAGGTTGCGCCGAAAACGCAGGCGGTCGGCTTGTACGGATACGTCACGCAGTTCGGCTACCCAGTTGCTGACGAGTGAATGTTCTTTGCTTAGATTGATTAGCATTGTTGTTGGTTCTACCTTCGGCCAAAAGTAGGGAATTGGGGTATTGGGATATTGGGTAATTGGGATATTGAAAAAAATAGAAAGCATTTATGACGTACAGAGCCATTGGTTTAATGAGCGGCAGCTCGCTTGATGGATTGGACATTGCCTTTGCCGAATTCACGCACAATGCCGGTGTATGGAGCTTTGAAATGTTGGCTGCGGATTGCTACGAATATGATGAAGAATGGAAAGCTAAACTGCAACACGCTACATCATTATCCGCGTTGGAGTATCAGCGGCTTCATGCCGATTATGGCCATTATCTCGGTGGGGCCGCCAATCGTTTTATTGACCAACATTCGCTTCACTATAAAGTCGGATTGATTGCCTCACATGGCCACACCACTTTTCACGAACCGCAGCGCAAGATGACGGCGCAACTGGGCGATGGCGCTGCTATCGCTGCTGAAACCGGCTTGCCTGTAGTGAGTGACTTGCGTGCTTTGGATGTGGCCTTTGGCGGACAAGGCGCTCCTATCGTGCCTATTGGCGAGAAGTTGTTGTTGAAGGAATACGACCTATACCTGAATCTTGGCGGCATTGCCAACATCTCTTTTAATGATCCTGACAATTACATTGCCTTTGACGTTTGCGCCGCCAACAGAGTGTTGAACATCATTGCCGCAACCGAAGGAAAAGAATACGATGCCGGCGGTGCCATGGCCGCAAGCGGAACGGTGAATGAAGGAGCACTGCAAAAGTTGAATGCCTTATCCTATTACAGTTTACCTTATCCAAAATCACTGGCTAATAATTTCGGGACGGATGACGTTTACCCTTTGCTTCAATCCTTTAATTTATCATCAGCCGATGCGGCGCGGACGTACGTTGAACACGTCGTGCAACAAATAAAGTTGGCAATAAGCAATGGGCAATCGGCAGTGAACGCCAAACGCCAAACCCCAGACGCCAAGCTGCTTGTTACCGGCGGTGGTGCATTCAATACTTATTTGATGCAGCGGCTTTCTGGTGAATTAGCTTCATTAAATATCGAAGTCGTTGTGCCTGATGAAAAGCTTATTCAATACAAAGAAGCTTTGATCATGGCTTTTATGGGTGTGCTGCGCTGGCGGCAGGAATACAATGTGCTATCGTCGGTTACGGGTGCGCAACGTGATAGCATTGGTGGAGCGGTTTGGATAGGGCAGGAGGCATGAGCGATTAGCAGATTAGCGGATGTGATAATTAGCTGATGATAGAAAAACTGTCTCCATCAAACAAACCTTTATCGCTCAACTTCAAATGCGGTATCACCAGCAAAGCCATAAACGCAAGCGTCATAAACGGTGCGGATAAAGTAGAGCCTAATTCTTTTGCGGCTTTGTCAATGGCCGAGTATTGTTTCGCTACTTCGTAGCCGTCTTCAGCACTCATTAAGCCAGCAACCGGCAGCGGTAAAATCATTTCTTCATTGCCTACGCAACTCACACCGCCTTGTTTTTCAATAACAAGGTTTACCGCTTTGCAAATGCTTTCATCATCTACGCCCACAGCTACAATGTTGTGCGAATCATGCGCCACGGACGAAGCGATGGCCCCGTGTTTCAATCCAAAATTTTTGATGAAGGCTTTGGCAATTGGTGCGTCTTTGTAACGATTGACCACGACAATTTTCAGAATGTCATTGGCCACGTCAGAAACAAGGTTTCCGTACTCAATTAACGGCTTAAATGAAATTTTGTTGGTAATTAGTTGGCCGTCCAACGCTTCGATGGCAACACTTGGCAACGGGTTATTCCCGGCCATGATAACAAAATCTTCCGACTCCTTTTTCGAACAACTAAAATTATTCACAACATTGCTTATTGCCGATTGCTTATTGCCGATTGCCGATTGGCCGCCTTCCGCCACCAGTTCTCCATTCACATACGTCTGCAACACGTCAAAGTTTTCCAACTCCTTCACCACAATAAAGTCCGCGAAATCATTCTCCCGCAACAAGCCAACCTTCAACTTATAATGCCCCACAGGATTCACGCAAGCGGCCTGCAATACTTTGAACACATCAATGCCCCTCGCCACGGCTCTTGCGCAAAGCTGGTTGATGTGTCCTTCCACCAAACTATCAGGATGCTTGTCGTCGCTGCAAAACATCAGCTGTCCGGGATAATCATTCAAAAGATCAATCAAAGCCTCAAAGTTTTTAGCGGCGCTGCCCTCGCGAATAAGAATCTTCATGCCGTGCTTTAATTTTTCCAGCGCTTCTTCGGCGGTAAAACATTCGTGGTCGGTGGAGATCCCTGCATCAATGTATCGCTTCGCTTCCTCGCCTCGCAAGCCCGGTGCATGGCCGTCCACCGGCTTCTCGTATTTTTTTGCCGCGGCTATTTTTTTCATCACTTCAGCATCACTGTGCAACACGCCGGGGAAGTTCATCATCTCACTTAAATACAACACGTCTTCTCTTCGCAGCAACTCTTCCACATCCGTACTGTTTACTTCAGCACCGGCTGTTTCAAACGTGGTGGCAGGCACGCAACTCGGCGCACCAAAATTGAACTTGAACGGAACAGTTTTGCCATTCTCAATCATAAACTCCACGCCTTTCAATCCGCATACGTTGGCTATCTCGTGCGGGTCGCTTACGGTGGCTACCGTGCCGTGTACTACCGCCAGCCGCGCAAACTCCGAAGGAATAAGCATGGAGCTTTCAATGTGGATGTGGGCGTCAATAAAGCCGGGAAGGATATAGATAATTGGTTGATTCGTTGATTTGTTTATGGGGATGATGGAAGCGATGCGTTCGCCTTCCACTTTAATTTCCGCTGCATAAATTTTCTTCTGATGAACGTCCACCAAATTGCCAATGATTGTAAACGATGCCATGCTTCAGTTTTAGCGAAGGTGCAAAAAGCTTTGCGGTTCGCCTTGGGTTTGTATAAGTCAAAAGCGATTTGGTACCGGCAATTCTTCAAATGGGCAAATTTACCGGTGGCGCAACGGTGGCTTTAAAATCTCCGTCTTACTTTCACTAAAATTTTAAAGCCATCTATCATGAAAGCACTCCGCATTGCACTGCTCGGCCTCTTTACCGCCTCCGTTTTTTTTGCGCAGGCACAAACTGCTGATGAAATTATCGGCAAACACATTGACGCCATCGGCGGCGCCGATGCCTGGAAAAAAGTAAATACCATAAAATTAGATGGCACGCTAAGCGTGCAAGGTGGCGCCCTTCAAATCCCCCTCACCATCACCCAACTTCACAACAAGGGGATGCGGGTTGATTTTTCGGTAATGGGGCAAAACGCTTATCAAATAATGACGCCAACCGCTGGTTGGGCTTACTTGCCTTTTCAGGGCCAAACAAAACCCGAGCCTTCTACTGCTGATCAGGTAAAAGCCGGCGCCGACGATTTAGACGCACAAGGATCGCTGGTTGATTACAAAGCGAAAGGGCATACCGTAACGCTGCTGGGTAAAGAAGACGTTGACGGCGTAGATGCTTACAAATTGCTGCTCGCCCTTAAAGGCGGCACTACGCAAACCATGCTCATTGATCCCAAAACTTTTTATGTTTTAAAAGTCATCAGCAAGCAAACAGTCAACGGCCAGGAGGTTGAGCAAAACCTTGTCATGAGTAATTACAAAAAGTTGCCCGAAGGCATTGTTGTGCCAATGAACATAACCCGTCCCGAAGGCGAGTTTGCCGTGAGCAAGGTTATTGTGAACGGGCCGGTGGACGAAGCCATCTTCAAACCATCCAATTAATTTATCAATCATAATTTTAAAAGCAGCCATTGATTCAATGGCTGCTTTTTTCATGAACCAGAGGTTTATCCATCTATTGGACGTTTATTGAGTCGGTCCCGTCCTACTAGCTATCAGGATACCAACTGATAAACGCCTGCCGGCGGGCAGGGAACGCTGCAACGGATGATTCATCGTAGCCACGCCGCCGGTTGCTAGGCCACACTAAAATCTTCCCTCCTTACCTTCATTCAAAACGGTTCTGCATCTTATCTTCAAGCCTTTCCTAAACTGCACATTATGATAAGAAAAATTTCTGCTTGTACAAAATTCATTGGCGGCATTGCGCTGCTTCTTTTGGCTTCAACTGCCATTGCCCAAAGCAACGTTAGCTCCGCCACCTTCGGCATGATGGAAGCTCGTTGGCTTGGGCCCGGCACCATGAGTGGCCGCATCACCGATATTAAGGGCGTGGATGCCGATGGCAAAACCATCTACGTGGGCACGGCTGGCGGCGGCGTCTGGAAGACCACCAATGCCGGTGCTTCCTTCAAACCCATTTTTGATAAATACTGTCAAAGCATCGGCGCCATTGCTATTGATCAAAAAAACCCGAAAATAATTTTCTGCGGCACAGGTGAAAGCAACATGCGTAACTCGGTGAGCATCGGCAATGGCTTGTATAAATCAAACGATGCCGGCGACAACTGGATAAAGATTGGATTGGACAGCACCGAACACATTTCAAAAGTGTTGATTGACCCAAGCAATTCCAACACTATTTACGTAGCCGCACCCGGCCCACTTTGGAGCGATAGTAAGCACCGCGGCTTGTACAAAAGCACGGATGGCGGCACAACCTGGAACAAAATTCTTTACATTAGTGAAAAGGCCGGTTGCGCCGATGTGGAGATTGACCCGGCAAACACGAACACCGTTTATGCATCAACCTGGGAGTTCCGCCGCACACCGTATTCCTTCAGTTCCGGTGGCAACGGCAGTGGCTTTTATAAAAGCACCGATGGCGGCAAAACCTGGAAAGAAATTACCAAAGGCTTGCCCCAAAAACCATTCGGCCGCATTGCCTTTGCATTGGCGCCAAGCGCCCCGCAAAATTTGTTGGCTATTGTGGAAAGCAACAACACAGGATTGTACATTTCAAGCGACGGCGGCGAAAGTTGGAAGCCCCAAAGCGCCACGCTGAATGTAACCGCAAGGCCGTTTTATTTCAGCACCATTGAAGTGGACCCGAACGATCCCAAACGCATCTATCGTCCTTCCTATGGCTTTTCGTACAGCAGCGACGGCGGTTATTCTTTTGCCGATGCCAGCGGCGATGGCGGTTGGGTGCACAGCGATATGCACGCATTGTGGATTAATCCCGCTAATACAAACCAATTGTATCTCGGCACCGATGGTGGCATGTACCTAAGCCTTGACCGCGGCGCTACCTGGCGCTTTATTGACAACCTTCCCGTGGGCCAGTTTTATCACGTGGCCGTGGACAAACAGAAGCCTTATCGCATCTACGGCGGCCTTCAGGACAACGGCAGTTGGGTTGCGCCATCAATGATACCTGGCGGCGTAGGAAACGGCGACTGGAAAGCGGTGTACAGTGGCGATGGTTTTTGGACCGTCCCCGATGGCACTGACCCGAACATTGTGTATGCCGAAGCGCAGGGCGGCAACGCTGGCCGGGTAGATTTGCGAACAATGCAAAGCGTCACCATCAAGCCGCAAAGCGAAGGCGATGAAAAACTGCGCTGGAACTGGAACACCCCGATTGTGGTTGGCGCAAAGAACCCGGCCAATTTATACATGGGCGCACAGTTCCTTTTCAAAAGCACCGACAAAGGCAGCAACTGGACACGCATCTCTCCCGACCTAACCACGAACGATAAAAAGAAACAGGCACAGGAAGAAAGCGGCGGGCTTACGGCCGATAATACTTCGGCTGAAAATCATACCACCATCTTCACCATCGCGGAAAGTCCCCTGGATGAAAAGAACATTTGGGTGGGTACCGATGACGGCAATCTGCAAGTAACTTGGGACGGCGGAAAGACGTGGACGAACCTTGCGAAAAATTACGCGGCTGCCGGCATTCCATCACAAACATGGGTCAGTTCCATTGACCCAAGCCGGTTTGACAAGGCCACGGTGTTTGCCACCTTTGAAAATCACATGTACGGAGATGCCAAAACATACGCCGCCAAATCAACCGATGGCGGTAAAACCTGGAAGGCGTTTACAAGCGGCGAATTCACCGGCTTTGCACACAAGATCAAACAGGACATTAAGAACAAAGATTTGATGTTCCTCGGAACCGAAATGGGCTTGTTTGCTTCTACTGATGGCGGCGCCGACTGGTTCCGCATGAAGAACCACATTCCTGAATATGCTTTGGTAAGAGACATACAAATTCATCCGGCAACAAATGATTTGGTATTGGCCACGCACGGCCGTGGAATTATTGTGGTGGATGATATTTCGCCCATCCGGTTAATGACGAAAGATGTTGCCGACAAAGATGTTTATCTCTTGCCCATGAAGACAGTCCCTCTGGCTACAGGCCTTGGCAACGGAGGCTTTCCGCCCACTGGCGGATGGAACGCCGGCAACGCGGCCCAACTGCCGGCCATACAGTATTATTTGAAAGACCGGCCAAACAGCGGTGATTTAAAAGTGGAGATACGCGACAACAAAGGCGCGGTGGTACAAACGCTGACACCGGGCAAGCGCAAAGGCATCAACAAGGTATATTGGAATTTAAGAGGCACGCCGCCCAAGGTTGCGGCTGGCGGCGCCAAGATGGATCCGGCGGGCTTTTCGGCGCCCATGGTTTTGCCAGGAACGTACACGGTGTATTTAAAAGTGGGCGATAAAGAATACACACAATCGATAACCGTGGTGCACGATTCAGCCAACAAAAGCTTTACGGTGGCCGAGCGAATGGCGCAATACAAAGCGGCGCAAGAAGCGCTGAAACTTTATACCACGCTGACCCAAAATATTGAGGAGGTAAACAAGCAGCAAGCGGATTTAAAACGTTGGATGGCCTTGAGTAAAAACGAAGAAAGCAGGAAGGTGTTGAAGGCCTACAATGATTCGCTGGAAACCTTGCGAAGCACCATGTTGGCCACCAAACAAAAATCCATTTTTGCCGATGAAGAGCAGTTGCGCGAACGGGTGAGTGAATTGTACAGCACTATTGCGGGACAAGAAGCGAAGCCAAGCAACCTGCAAGTAAAACGCATTGACGTGTTGCAAAAGCAACGGGAAAAAGTGGTGGAGAAGCACGAAGTGTTGAAGAAAAAATATGATGCGCCGGTGAAAGCCATTGTGGAAAAAGAAGGATTGAACAATGCGGCGAGTTAATTAGCGGATTTAAAGATTGGCTGATGCGCTTACGCCGGTGTAGGAACATGCTCTTTGCATGGACGGGTTAGAAGAAATTGAAATTGTAAAAATCAAAACAAAGAGGTTGTCTCAAAAGTTGGGACAGCCTCTCTGCTTTCAAGTGAATACTACAATCCGTTTTCATTTGTGCAATTTCTCCATCTTTCAAAAACCTGTTGATGCAACCTCTTTGTTTTGATGTGTCCGCGGTGGCCCGCTAAAAAATCTTCTTCCCTACCTCCCGAAAAAGTCTCACTTTTAAACATCTCCTTCACCAAAACTACATTTGCTCAATGCTTGTAAAAACCTTTGGCAGCGCGGTGTACGGCGTGGAAGCCATTACCATCACCGTGGAAGTAAATTGGATGGGTTCGGGCCTCGGCACCGTCATCGTAGGCCTTGCCGATAATGCCGTGAAGGAAAGCATGCAGCGCATCGAAAGCGCCTTTAAAGTCATCGGCAAGGAAATGGCCCGCACCCGCGTCGTTATTAATCTTGCGCCGGCCGATATTAAAAAAAGCGGAACCGCCTTTGACCTACCCATTGCCATTGGCATTCTTGCGGCCATTAAAGGCTTACACAACGGTGAAGCCATTGACAAATACATCATCATGGGCGAGTTGAGCCTTGACGGCGAAGTGCGGCCTATCAAAGGCGCATTGCCCATAGCCATACAAGCCCGCAAGGAAGGCTTCAAAGGTTTGATTGTACCCAAGGCCAACGCAAGAGAAGCGGGCATGGTGAACAACCTGAATGTGTACGGCGTATCGCACATCAACGAAGTCATTGAGTTTTTTGAAAGCGAAGAGACAAGCCTGCAACCCACCACCATTAACACCCGTGAAGAATTTTTTCATTCGCAATATGATTTTGAAATTGATTTTTCCGATGTGAAGGGACAAGAAAACATTAAACGGGCCTTGGAGATTGCCGCCGCTGGCGGGCACAACGCCATCCTGATTGGTCCGCCCGGTGCAGGAAAAACCATGCTGGCAAAACGATTGCCGACTATACTGCCGCCATTGAGTTTGCACGAAGCATTGGAGACAACCAAGATTCATTCCGTTGCGGGCAAATTACCGGAGAACACAACGCTGGTTTCAAAACGCCCGTTTCGTTCGCCGCATCATACCATTAGTGACGTAGCGTTAGTCGGTGGCGGCGGCATTCCGCAGCCGGGTGAAATTTCATTGGCGCACAACGGTGTTTTGTTTTTAGATGAATTGCCGGAGTTTAAACGCACTGTGTTGGAAGTAATGCGCCAACCAATGGAAGAACGAAGAGTAACGATATCAAGAGCGAAGGTCGCCGTTGATTTTCCGGCTTCGTTCATGTTGATTGCTTCGATGAATCCGTGCCCTTGCGGCTATTACAATCATCCCGAAAAAGCATGCACCTGTCCGCCCGGCGCAGTACAGAAGTATCTCAATAAAATATCAGGGCCTTTGCTGGATAGAATAGACTTGCACGTGGAGGTTACGCCGGTTCCGTTTAGCGAACTGTCAACGTTGAAGCAACAAGAGAACTCCGAAACCATCCGTGAGAAAGTCATTAAAGCAAGAGAGATTCAGGAAGAACGGTACAAAGCCCACAACGGTGTTTATTGCAACGCACAAATGAGCAGCAAAATGTTGAAAGAGATTTGCGTCATCTCCACCGCCGGCCAAAATTTATTAAAGAAAACCATGGAGCGTTTGAACCTGTCGGCAAGGGCTTACGACCGCATTTTAAAAGTATCAAGAACGATTGCCGATTTAAGTGCGAGTGAAGACATCAAGATTGAACATTTGGCCGAAGCCATTCAATACCGGAGTTTGGACAGAGAGGGTTGGGCGGGATGACCTCACCCTCGGCCCCTCTCCAATAAAATTGGAGAGGGGAGCAGTGCCCGAAAGCACAATGGTCGTTTGCCGTTTGTAGCCGTGTATCGCTTCCTCCCTATCGAAAGAAAAGATTACATCATCGGAGACCATTGGTCCCTCTCCATCTCTGATGGAGAGGGTTTGAGCGAGGTCTTATCTTTGCGGCTTGCATTATGAACGGCAAACAAACCTTTTTTTCAGCCCTCAATTTTTTCTTCGACAAAATTTATGTCGTCACCTTAAAGCGTGCCACAGAGCGGCACGAGCACATTCAAAAAGAATTAAGCGGTTTGCATTACAGCTTCTTTTTCGGCAAGGACAAACAAGGCTTCTCCATTGAAGAATTAGAGCAGGCAAACATTTACAGCGAAGCACTGGCCAAGCGGCACCACCGCTTTAATAAACCCATGAAGGCCGGGCAAATTGGTTGCGCCTGGAGCCACGCCGAAGTATATAAAGACGCGGTGCAAAACGGTTATGAAAAAGTGTTGGTTTTGGAAGACGATGTGGTGATTGACGAAGGAACCGCCGCTACTTTTTCAACCGCTTTAAAAGAATTGCCCGGCGATTGGGAACTGCTTTATTTCGGCTACGCCCAAAATGAAAAAGCGCCGCCTGGCTTCCTTTTCAAGCGACTCTTTTATCACCTGCTGCGGCTGTTCGGCGCCATCCGGTATTCGCACAAAACCATCAATCATCTTTACGCTAAAAAGATTTCAGCGCACATTTATCAGGCGGGCTATCACGATTGCACACATGCGTACGCCATCACGCAATCGGCCGCCAAAAAGTTGCTTCGTTTGCAGCAGCCAGTTTCCTTTGTCGCCGATAACTTGTTGGCTCACGCCGTTACCAATGAGATTGTCAACGGTTATTTTGTGCGGCCAAAAATCATTTACCAACAATGCCAGCTTGGCATCGCTTCGATATCGTATTTAAACCAATAAACGAATTTGCTTTTCGCATGAACAACATTGCATACCTGGCGCACGGCAATGCGGGTTACCTCAACGAATGCCGCTTTTCGTTGCTAAAATTTTTACAGGTATATAACCTGCGGCCGCCGCTGAATTTGGGCGTGATTATTTACACGGATAAGCCGCAAGCCTTTGAAGCCTTTATCCCGTTTTTTAAAAGCTTCGTGCTGGAACCGGTGAATGACGCGCTGTTGAATTCATGGATTGCCGGAACGGGTTACGTGCACCGCGCCAAAACAAAAATGATACAGGATGCATTGGCGAAAAATCCGGGAAATTTAATTTTCTTCGATACCGATACCTACCTCATTGCGCCTGTTGATGATGTGTGGAATGAGATTGATGCCGGCGCTGTTTACCTGCACACAAAAGAAGGCATTCTTGACCGCCGGCTTGACAAAACCTTTAACAAGTGGGGCCGGTTTTTAGAGAAAGCATTCATCACCTACGGCGATAAATCTTTTTCTTACGATAAGAATCTTGCAGTATGGAATTCCGGTGTGCTGGGGCTTTCACCGCAGTACGCTTCCGTGTTGAATGATGTGCTGCTGTTGATGGACGCCGTTTACAAACAATTTCCAAAACACATAACTGAACAAGTGGCCGTGAGCTATTGCTTTTCGCGAACCGCTTCCATCAAAGCCGCTGAAGGCAAGGTGGCGCATTATTGGAACCTGAAAGAGTTTCGGCAATTGCTGCAAACATTTTTTGAAAAAAATGAAGAAGAAAGCATTCCCGCGCTTGTGAAGAAAGTGCAACGAATTGATGCCTTGGCCATGATGCGGGAGAAAGCGGCTTTTGATCGGTTGCCTTTTTTTCAACGTTCTTTAAAAAAATTAACCGGCAACCGATGGACGATAAAGGCTTATGAAAAAAAGTTCTGAAGGCGGCTCTGCTTTGCCGGAGAAACCCGAGTTGCCGGTGCTTGTTCATAAAACGGTCATTTTTCCTTTGAGCAGCTAAAAACACCGTTGGTTTAGAAAGATTCTCCAACTATTACCGACCCCTAACCGGCTACCGGTAACCGGCAATTCGGGTTCATTCCGAATATCTGTTCCGGCCCTTAGCTTTACGAAATGAAAATTTTATTTGAATACCTCAAGCCCTATAAATGGATGGTGTTTTTGGTGCTGCTGTTGGCGGCCCTCAACATCGGGTTTTCTTTAATTGATCCCATCATCTTTGGCAAACTCATTGACCTGGCGGCTTATCATCAAAAGGAGTCGGTCTTTCGCAGCTTTCACGATTATCTTTTCATACACGAAAAACTCCCCGTCAGGGCCACACAGCAAAAGCCCGCGGGCCAGATTATGATTTACGGCGTTGTGTGGTTACTGCTTGCTTCTATCACGGTGGCGATGATCAGCCGCATTGCCAAAAACTTTCAGGATTATTTTTTGAACGTCATTGTACAAAAGTTCGGCGCCAAGGTTTTTACCGACGGCCTGCAACACGCCATGAAGCTGCCTTACCAGGAATTTGAAGACCAGCGCAGCGGCGAAACGTTAAGTATTTTGACAAAGGTTCGCACCGATACGGAACGTTTCATGAACAATTTCGTAAACATTCTTTTTACCGTGGTGGTGGGCATTGTGTTCGTCGCCCTCTTCTCCTCGAGAATACATTGGTCGCTGCCCTTTATTTATTTCGGTGGCATCGGTTTATTAATTGTGATTTCAAACCTGTTGAGCAAAAAAGTAAAGACCATTCAGAAAGTGATTGTGGCGCAAACCACTTCACTGGCCGGCACCACCACGGAAAGTTTACGCAACATTGAACTCGTAAAAAGCCTCGGCCTTACCGAACAGGAAGTCGGCCGCCTCAATAAAAACACCTATAAAATTCTGGGCCTCGAACTCACCAAAGTGAAACGGGTCCGCAGCATTGGCTTTGTGCAGGGAACGTTTGTAAACACTTTACGGCAAGTGATTTTGTTCATGCTGATGTGGGTGGTCTTCGGTGGTTCACTAAGCGCCGGCGAGTTGGCCACAATGCAGATTTTTTCCTTCTTTGTTTTCGGGCCGTTGCAGGAAATCGGCAACATCATTTTAAGCTACCGCGAAGCCGAAGCCTCGCTCAATAATTTTCAAAACCTGATGAAGAAGTCGCCGGAAGCCGAGCCTTCGCAACCAAGGCATCTTGGTCCGATACAAACCTTGGCCTTCCGCGATGTTTCCTTCAAGCACCAGACCGCGCAGCACAAGGCTATTGACAACATCAGCTTTGAAACAAGAAAAGGTGAAACCATTGCTTTTGTTGGGCCTTCAGGTTCGGGTAAAACTACATTGATGAAACTCTTGGTGGGCTTGTACCGTCCGCAGGAAGGCAGCATTTTTTATAACGGCATTGACGAAAACAGCATTCATTTTGACGACCTGCGCAAGCAGATTGGCTTCGTTACGCAAGACACGCAATTGTTCAGCGGAACCATCAAAGAAAACTTACTGTTTGTAAACCCATCCGCCACTGAAGACGACTTGCAGAACGCTTTAAATCAGGCCGCTACCCAAAACCTTTTGGAACGGGCGGAGAAAGGCATTGAAACCATGATTGGCGAAGGCGGGTTAAAACTTTCGGGCGGAGAGAAGCAGCGCCTGTCTATTGCCCGCGCCTTGCTTCGCCGTCCGGCGCTCTTGATTTTTGACGAAGCCACATCGGCGTTGGATTCATTAACGGAAGAAGAGATCAATAAAACCATCCGCAACGTTTCTTCGCTGCAAAATCAAATCACCATCTTAATTGCGCACCGGCTATCAACCATCATGCACGCGGATAGAATTTACGTGTTGGAACGCGGCGTGGTAACCGAAACCGGCACACATGAATCCCTGCTGGAAGAAAAAGGATTGTATTATGCTATGTGGCGGCAGCAGATTGGAGAGAGAAAGCCGGTGAAGGCAGAAAAAGTTCTTTCCTGATAATACTCCTTTAAAAGAACAAAGAGCGTCGCTGATTATGGCGACACTCTTTGTTTATGATGGATACCAACTCGCGTTTACAGGCATTGTGCCGGTTTATTCAGGCCATTGTCACTTCAGGTTGAACGTAAACGGCACGTTCAACTTAATGCTAAAATTGCGGCCGGTATTAAACACACCTTCTCTTCCGGTAACGTTGTTTACATCGGTATATTTTAATCGGTTCAGGTGATCCTGATATGCTTTGTCGGTAATGTTATTCACTGCAAAATGCAAACTCGCCCAGGTGGTTCCGTTCTTGTTTACAAAGTCCGTCCCCATGCCCGCATTCAGCAACACATACCCCGGTGTTTCGGTTTCTGTGTTGTACCCAAAGAACGGTTTGTCCTGTGCAAAGGCGGTGTTCGTTTCTACCATGACATAAAAATTTCGAACGCTTTTTCCTTTCTTAAAAAAGTCGCCGCGCAGCTCACTAATCAGGCGGTTGTGCGGTATCTGCGGCACGTTGTAGCTGCCGTCCAAAGGCTTGTCAAAACGGCCGCGAACGTAGGACAAGGTGTTTTTAAAATGCAGCCAGTCAAGGGGGTGCGGATGCAAGTCAAACACCAACTCAAGCCCCGAAAGCGTGACGTTACTTTGCCCGTATCGAAAGGCTTCAAAAGTTTGGCTTCCCTGTGTTACCAGCGAATCGGCGCCCGATCCTGTTTGCAATCGCCGGTAAAAAATAAAGTCATTAATGCGGTTGTAAAACGCATTCAGCGTAAAGCTGAAGTGCGTGTAGTCCACTTCCACGCCACCGTCCAATTGAAAGCTTTTTTCCGAGGCAAGGTCGCGGGTTCCGTACTCAAAACGGATGGTTCCTTCGTGTGCCCCGTTGGAAGCAAGTTCCGTCAGCGTCGGCGAACGAAACCCTCTGGCGATGTTTGCTTTCAATGTTAAATAAGAAGCCGGATTGTAGCTCATGCCGGCGCTGGCCGAAACGTTGTAAAACTTGCGGTTGAAAGCGTCAAACTTTATCACCGTT
Organism: Flavisolibacter sp.; assembly: GCA_965247695.1. GTDB lineage: Bacteria > Bacteroidota > Bacteroidia > Chitinophagales > Chitinophagaceae > Flavisolibacter. Next base: position 4,767,346 of record OZ252037.1, on the reverse strand, counting down.
CCGTTCAATCCTTCCTTGGAATCAATAGCGCGGTAATCGTACCGGACACCGCCGCTCACCGTGGCCTTGCCAAAATATTTTTGGGTAAAAACAAAGCTGCCTATGTCGAAGAGATTGTATTCGGGAATCAGGGTTTTATCGGCTTTGTTTCGATTGCTTTGTTCCATACCGCCAATGCCAAAAGTGGTTTGCCATTCGGCCTTCGCAGGCAAGGCGTATTGCAGGTTGTAGCTGCCGGTTTTTAAATCAAAAAAGAGTCCCGGCGTGGCGGGTTCCAGCGCATCGGCAAACTCCTTGCGCAAATTGTTTTGATAGGCCAGATTTATTTTTAATCGTGAGCGGCCGATATTGAAATTGTTGTCGCTGATGACTTTGTAATGCTGGATGTGTTGGTAAGGCGTTACTGCCGTGCGGCCTTCGTAATCGGCCTTTTCAGCAATGCGCTCCAGCGGCGAGTCGGCGTACGCTAAAAAGGTACCGGTGGCGCTGTCGCGGCGGCCTTCCACCAGGCCAAGCGTTTGATCGAACCGGCTGAATATAAGATGGCTGTAACCCCATGATTTATTCAAACCCGCATAACCGCCGAAGTTGGCTTCTTTAAACCGCGAGTTGAACACACGTCCGTCGAAATGGTTGCGGTAATCTCTTGCCGACCGCGACGTACCATAAACGTTCCAGTTAAACCCGTGATTGTTGCCTGCTATGTTTGCGTTGATGGCCGCGAGGTTGTTGTTGCTTTGAAGATTGGTCAACACGCTTCCGCGAACAACGCCATCAGGCACCGGCGTATTGGTAATAAAGTTGACCACACCGCCCAAGGCATCGCTGCCGTAAATGAGCGAAGCGGGACCTTTCAACACTTCGGCGCGGCCCACGCTTAATTCATCAATCTCAATACCGTGCTCTTCGCCCCACTGCTGGCCTTCCTGCCTTACGCCGTCGTTAATAACAACAACTCGGTTAAAGCTCAAGCCACGAATAACCGGCTTTGACACCGCTGGCCCGGTGCTGATTTGCGACACGCCTGGCTGACGGCTAAGCATATCTACAATATTGGTAGAAGGTATTTGCAGCATGTCAGCTTTGCGCATGATACTTACGGGCACCGGCGAATTACGGGCACTGGTGGCCTGTGCCACGCCGGTAACGATGATGCCTTGCTGTTCGCGAACGGCGGCAAGTAGTGTAAAGTCTTTTGTCGTGTTTCCCGCCACATCAATGTGTAAGACCGCCGTGGTAAAACCGCTGTACGAAACTTCAATAACGTGATGTCCGGTTGATAAATTTTTGATGGTGTACTGGCCTTGTGCGTTGGAAACAACGCCGGTGCGGGCATCGGCAATGTAAACGTTGGCGCCGCTAAGCGGCAATGCGGTTTGCGCATCAGTTACCGTTCCCGATAAAGAGTAGCCTTTAGTTTGCTGGCTGTTTGCGGTGCCGGTAAAAAATATGGCAGCCGCTAAAAACAATAGTTTTTGCATGAAAATTTTTTTCTGTGAGTAAGAAAGTTTGGTGCGGAAGAAAGAGGATGGATCAGGCTTCAAAAGCAGGCGGGCCGCGGCTTTCGGTGGCAACAAAAGCAGTGGCGAGAAGAGGAGCGCAAAGGCAGGAGTTAAATGCGGAATGAAAATGCGGTGTTACTAAACGAAAGCTGGTTGCGGCAGGTTCATACGGCGTTGTCACCACCAGATCGGTAAACGAACAATTGTAACCTTGTGTGTGAACGCAAGGCATTGTTTCGCCGCTGTGCGGACAAGTGACGCCGTCCTTGTGGTTGGCAAATGCTTCGTGAAAAAAAGCTTTGGGTAAAAAGCTGATGAGGCTAAGGAAGAGAAGCCAGCAAGTGATAATCTTTTGTATGGTCAAACGGCTGCGCAACGGCGCAAAGATAGGATTGCGTTCCGACCTTCTGTTTGATAGCCGGTAGAAAGACAATTAGCGGGTAAAGGCTTACGTAAAACTGACCAAGCCTTTGCTGCATTCTGGCGAAGCAAATAGTGGTTATTTGGCTCTTGGCGGCCTTATTACCTCATGACGGAAAACAAGCTGGCTACAATGCTTTTGTAGTCGTTAAAGTGATGCGGCTTTTTGTAATACGAAACGGCGCCCAATTGTTTACAAGCCTCCTTTTCCTTTTCGCTTTCGGACGTGGAAAGAATGACCACGGGAATGGCCGCCAGGCGCGGCTGCGATTTTAAATAATGCAGGGTTCTTTGTCCGTTCCAGCGGGGCATGTTTAAATCGAGAACAATCAGCGAGGGCAAGGCTTCGGCCGAAATGGAGTTCAGGTACTTCACGGCTTCTTCGCCATCGTGCGAACAAACCAGGTCGGCTTTGTTGCCGGAATCTTCGAGCGATGTTTTTAAGAAGATGCAGTCATCGCTGTCGTCATCCACATACAGGATAACTGATTTGGAAGGTGCATGTTTCATAACGTTCAAAAGTTGGTTGTAGAATGAAGCTACACCATTCCGCAAATGCGGCAACCGGAACGCATTGCATTTTCGTTCAATACAAAAGATTGCCCGACCAACACCGGTTTACAGTCTTTCCACAATGCCGGCAATGCCCTGCCCACCGCCTACGCAGGCCGTTATCAGGCCGTATTTTTTATTGAGGCGCTTCAAATCCTGTAGGTTTTGAATAGTAAGCTTGGCACCCGTGCAGCCAAGTGGATGGCCAAGGGCAATAGCGCCGCCGTTGATATTTGTGGTTTCAGGATTGAGGCCCGCTTCGCGAATTACCGCCAAGGCTTGCGATGCAAAGGCTTCGTTTAATTCCGTCAAATCAATCTGGCCAAGACTCATATTTGCTTGCTTCAACGCTTTTGGAATGGCTGCCACGGGCCCGATGCCCATGATGCGCGGATGCACGCCGGCCGAAGCGCAAGCCACCAAACGGCCAATGGGTTGAAGTCCCAGGCTCTTCACTAACTTCTCACTCATCACAATCACAAAGGCAGCGCCATCGGAGGTTTGCGAAGAGTTGCCGGCCGTAACCATGCCGCCTGCGGCAAAGGCCGGTTTCAGTTTGGCCAACACTTCTTTCGATGTATCGGCACGCGGGCCTTCATCGGTATCAACGGTGTATTTTTTTACGGCCTTCTTGCCGCGTTCATCAAGATATACCTGCTCTATTTCAATGGGTAAAATGCCTTCTTTAAAGTAGCCGTTTTGGATTGCGGCCATGGCTTTTTGATGCGAGTTGAAAGAAAACTCGTCTTGGTCTTCACGGGACACGTTGTATTCTTTAGCCACGGCTTCGGCCGTGAGGCCCATGCTTAGGTAATAATCCGGTTCGTCCTTGGCGATGGAATAAGCGGGAACGGTTTTCCAACCGGCTGTGGGCACAAGGCTCATGCTTTCGGTGCCGCCGGCAACAATGCAATCGGCCATGCCCATGCGAATCTTGGCAGTGGCAATGGCAATGGTTTCGAGGCCTGACGCGCAGTAGCGGTTCACCGTCATGCCCGGTACATCAAAGCTAATAGCACGGGCGGCAATGATGCGGCCCACCTGAAGGCCTTGTTCGGCTTCGGGCACGGCATTGCCAACGATGACGTCATCGACTAAATTCTTTTCTAAGCCCGGCACGGAGGCCAGCAATCCTTTAATCACGTCTATGGCCAGATCATCGGGGCGATAAAAACGAAAGCCGCCGCGCTTGGCTTTGGCAACGGCGGTGCGGTATCCGGCAACTATATAGGCTTCCTGCATGGGAAAAATTTCAAAGTTAAATTAGTTGTTTATGCAACCAGATCAAAGTTAAGGTTTCTCCTTACTGTTTAAAATTCGCTTTGATTATTTTTGGGAAACAATTTTTGAAATGAACGATACCATCACTATAAAACTCCGCAACAAAAAAGCCAGAAGCATCATTGAAGGTTTGGAAGCCATCAAGGCCATTGATATTGTTGACGATAAAATTCCGGCTCATTGGCCGCCCAAGAAAAAAAAGCAGGCAAGAGATTTTTTAGAAGCCTTAAATGAAGCAAAGGCGGCAGAACAGGGAAAAATTAAATTGAAGACCTTAGACGAATTGATTAATGAACTCTGAATTTGTTATCAATACAACGGAAAAATTCAATGACTCGGTAAAATTTTTATCGAAAAAACATCCATCGCTTGCCAAGGATTTTCTTGAATTGAAAAGCAGCCTGCTTGCAAACCCGAGAGCCGGCGTGTCTTTGGGACGGGATTGTTACAAAATCCGCATGAAAATTTCTTCTAAAAATGCCGGTAAAAGTGGCGGCGCCAGAGTCATCACGCTGGTGCGGATTGATGCCAAACGCATTACACTCCTCGATATTTATGACAAGTCAGACAAAGAAAGCATCTCGGACAAAGAACTCACGGCTTTACTAAAACAGGTGGAGGACTAATGTATCAATTGCTGCGCAAACTTCTATTTCTTTTCCCTGCCGAAACCGCCCATTATTTTTCCATGAATGTTTTAAAAGGCTTGTGCGCCGCAGCTTTTATTCGGAAACTTATCGCTGGCAAATTCACTCACCGCTCATCGCTCACCACTCATGCATTTGGTCTAACGTTTAAAAATCCCGTCGGCCTCGGCGCCGGCTTCGATAAAAACGCAAAGTATTTGCGGGAGTTGGAAGTCTTGGGTTTTGGCTTTGTGGAGTTAGGGACCGTAACACCGAGGCCGCAAGCCGGTAACGACAAGCCAAGGCTCTTTCGTTTGCCGATGGACAAAGCGTTAATCAACCGAATGGGCTTTAACAATGATGGTGTGGAAGCAGTGATAGAACGATTGAAAAAGTTCAAGAGTTCAAAAGTTCAAGGTTCAACAGTTGCCCTGTCAACCACAAACCTCCTCATTGGTGGAAACATCGGCAAGAACAAGGCTACACCCAACGAAGAAGCGTGGAAGGATTACGAAATCTGCTTTCGCGCCTTGCATCCCTTTGTTGATTTTTTTGTGGTCAACGTAAGCTCGCCAAACACACCAGGATTAAGAGAATTGCAGGAGAAAGAATCGCTGCGGAAAATTCTCACGCATCTGCAAGCGATGAATAAAACATTTGCGGAGGTAAAACCTGTTCTTCTAAAAATTGCCCCTGATTTAACCGCTGAACAAATTGATGATGTAATTTCTTTGGCAATGGAAATAGATTTAGATGGCCTTGTAGCTACTAACACAACCGTCAGCCGCGAAGGGCTCACCACCGACACGTCACAACTCACCACTATTGGTGCCGGTGGGTTAAGCGGCAAGCCGGTAAAGGAGCGCAGCACCGAAGTGCTTCAATACATTCATCAAAAAACCGGCGGCCGCATTCCGCTCATTGGTTCGGGTGGAGTTTTTACAGCGGATGATGCAAACGAAAAAATGCAGGCCGGCGCTTCACTCGTTGAAGTATGGACGGGCTTTATTTACGAAGGGCCGGGGATTGTAAAAAGAATTTGCCGCACATTGGCCTAACGGTTTTTTCTTTGCGCCATGACAGAATTGTTTACGGCGGAAAGCCTTGTTAGCTTTTTGGTATTGGTGGTTTTGGAAGTGGTTCTGGGTATTGATAACGTCATCTTCGTCAGCCTCATACTCAACCGCGTTAAAGAAGAAAACCGCAAGCGGGCACGCCGCGCCTGGATGATCAGCGGCATCATCATCCGCAGCATTTTATTGTTGGGATTAGGTTGGCTGCTGTCGCAAAAAGGAAAATATATCATTCCGGAAAGTTGGTTTGGCAAAGGCTTCGATTTGGCCAGCCTGGTGATGATCGCCGGCGGCTTGTTTCTCATTTACAAATCGGTAAAGGAAATACACGGCAAGCTGGAAGGCGAGGACGAAGACGAATACGCCGGCAACGTTACCTACCTCTCGTTCGGACAAGCCGTGGTGCAAATCATGCTCATTGATACGGTGTTTTCTTTTGATAGCGTGATTACTGCCGGCGGCACGGCTAAGCACGTAGAGATTATGATTGCCGCGGTGGTGGTTGCCATGGGCATCATGTTTCTTTTCAGCCCCAAAATTTCCGAATTCATTCATAAGCATCCCACGCTTAAAATGCTGGCGCTTTCGTTTCTGGTAATGATAGGGTTAAGCCTTGTTATTGAAGGCTGGGATTCGGAAAAAGCCGAAGACCTTCATTTAAAAAATTACATCTATTTCGGCATGGCCTTTTCGTTTGGCGTGGAGATTTTAAACATGACCATGTTCAAGCGAAAGAAGAAGCGCAAGGTGGTGGACCTTGACGGACCGGCATTGCGGCGAAACGAAGAAAATGTTTCGGACCAGGCGCACTGATAGCGTGAATCGTGAATCGGCAAACGTGAATGATGTCCGATGGTTGTGACATCCGTTTAACCAAACTTCAAAAGCGTTGCCGCAACAATGCCGGCGGTTTCGGTTCTTAATCTTGTGTCGCCCAAAGCCACAGGCACAAAATTGTTTTCCAGCGCAAGGCCTACTTCCTTTTCTGTAAAATCGCCTTCGGGCCCAATGAGTATGAGTTGATTGGTTGATTGATTGATTAGTTGATCCGTTAATTGCCGCTTTTCTTTGGGCAGGCAATGCGCAATAAATTTTTGCTCTTGTGGCGCGGATTTTACAACATCATTAAAAGGCGTTGGTTGTTGTAAAATCGGCAGCCAGGTTTGTTGCGATTGCAGCAGAGCGCTGATTAAAATGCTTTGCATTCTATCATAACGGAACGTTGATTTTTCGGTCCTTTCACAAAGAAGTGGAATGATTTCTGCCACGCCGATCTCTGTTGCTTTTTCCAAAAACCATTCAAAGCGTGAAGCATTTTTAATAATGGAGATGGCAATGGTGATGTGCGGCGTTTGCGCTTCTTCTTTTTCGATGTTTTGAAGTTGAACAGTGCAGCGCTTGCGGTTATCGTCAATGATTACCGCTGCCGCTTTTGTGCCTTTGCCGTCGGTAAGTAAAATTTCTTTACCGATGGTCATGCGCAGTACGCCAATGACATATTTGGACGTGTCTTCGTTGAGAGTGAGGGTTGAAGAAGATAGGTTTTTGGTGTAGAAGATCGGCAGGCTCATGGCAGGCGTTTGCGCAATTCAGCGTCACTTCGCCTAGTGTGATAAATGGCGTAAATGACGACCTTATCGCCGTCTATTTCGTAAACAATTTTATAAGGAAAAGCTTTTAAGGTAACCATCCGGTAAGGTGGGGCATAATAACCGTAAATAGTGGGAGTGTTCTCCAAAACTTCTAACGCTTCGGATACTTCAGAAATAAATCCATGGCCGTTTCAGCGGAGCGTTCCTTATACCATGTCAGCGCTCCGTTATAGTCTTTGTCGGCCTTGGCAAGCAAGGAAAGTTTATAAGCCATGTTTCTCTCTTGACTTTGCTATTGATTCCCGCCACGGAATGACTTCGGCTGCGCCTCGAAGGTATTCTTCCCTTCGTTCGTTAAGCATTTTCAGCTCCTCTTCGGTGAAAGGCTCATTGTCCATTCGGAATGGCAGCTTTGTCATATCGAAAAGGGTTTGAAGTAGTTGAACATCCTCAATGCCATCAACTGCAGTATGTAGTTTCTTCTTTAATTCAGTAACCGACATAATCTTTATTTTTTCAAATTTAAACTCCTTACCCAAAACAAAAAAGCTCCGAATCACTCCGAAGCTTTGTATAGAGACAGGTTAGGAAGTAAATTGATAAAATCCGCTATTCATAAGCCGCTAAAACGGTTCGTCATCATCCTGTATGTCATTCATCTTACTGCCGGTTTGAATGTACATTTTTGCACCCGGACCACCGCCGCTGTCGCTCACCGGCTTCCAATTGGGCGGCATGGCAAAACCACCGTTGAATTGACCGCCGTCGTCTTCAAAAAACTTTTGTATGTCCAGCTTCGCACGGAACTTTAAATTCTCCAACGAACCGTTCCGGTGTTTGGCAATGCGCAGATAGGTTTCGCCTTTCACGCTTTCGCCCATTTCGTTTTGATTGAGGTCGTGATATTCGGGGCGATAGATAAAACAAACCATGTCTGCATCCTGCTCAATGGCGCCGGATTCGCGCAAGTCGGAAAGTTGCGGCATCTTGTTGCCGTCTTTCCTCTTTTCTACTTCACGGCTTAACTGTGACAATGCGATGATGGGCACCTGCAGCTCTTTGGCCAAGGATTTCAAGCTTCTCGAAATGTTGGAAATTTCCTGCTCGCGGTTGCCGTTCTTGTTTTCACCGGTGCCGCTCATGAGCTGTAAATAATCAATCAATATCAACCCGATGTTGTGTGCATTTTTTAAACGGCGGCATTTAGCCCGCAACTCAAAAATGTTCAAGGCCGGTGTGTCGTCAATAAAAAGTTTGGCATCGGCGAGGCGTTGAATGCCGCGTTTGTACAACTGCTCCATTTCGTGTTCTTCCATCTTGCCACGCGAAATTTTTTCCAATCCTATTTCGCTTTCGGCCGAGAGGATCCGTTGCACCAACTGGCCGGCGCTCATTTCCAGGGAAAAGAAGGCAACGGCGGTTTGCTTGCGTGGGTCTAAAGCTGCGTTGCGGGCCAGGTTTAAAGCAAAGGCCGTCTTGCCAACGGAGGGCCGTGCGGCTAAAATAATCAAGTCGGTTTGTTGCCAGCCGTAGGTTATTTTATCAAGGTTGACAAATCCACTTGGCACTCCGGTGATGTCCTCGTTACGGTTGCGCATGTCTTCAATGCGCTGAATGGTTTTTACCAGCACAGCGTCAATCGTTTCCACCGAGTTGCGCAAGTGTTCGGAGGTGACTTTGTAAATTTTGCTTTCCGCATCATCGAGCAAATCAAACACGTCCGTGCTGTCTTCATAAGCATCCGAAATAATTTCACCGGAGATGCGTATCAGTTCGCGTTGGATGAACTTTTGAAGAATGATGCGGCTGTGCGCTTCGATGTGTGCCGATGACGTAACCGAGTTGGTTAATTTGGTTACGTAGTACGGCCCGCCAATCACGTCCAGTTCTTCTGCCAGGCGCAGTTCTTCCACCACCGTTAGCATGTCTATTGGCTGGCTCTTGCCCGACAGGCTTTTCATGGCGCGAAAGATGCGTTGGTGAGCATCCACGTAAAAACATTCCGATTTTAAAATCTCTGCCACTACGTCAAACGCACCTTTCTCCAGCATGATGGCACCCAGCACTACTTCTTCCAGTTCACGGGCCTGCGGCGGCACTTTGCCGTAAATCATGGTGCTTACATCAGGACCGGCTTTGCGGCCTTTTTTCTTATCGCGATTCAGGTTAGGGATGTCCATACAGCGGGTTTAGCATTGATCGAAAATCAATGACTTCAGGAGTGGTTTGCCGCCTTGAAAAAGTTATATCGAGGGGTGGTTGTAGCCGTGTCCGTAAGTCAGTTAACGAATGTAAAGAGATGAAGACGCGTTGCAATGGTTTGCTAACATCTATATTAATCCACCGGTTATATCCGGGGTTATTTACAGTATGGTCAAGGTTATTCACATGCATCACCCATCTTTCCACAAAAATGAATTTTTTTAGGCAGACGCAGAAGCCTTGTGAACAAGTTGCTGTGCAAAGTTTGGCGCAAGATTTTTTTGGCAAAACAAAATTTTGATAAACCGGCATCCCGGCCGTTTAACCGGCGCATTTCTATTCTGTGCGAGCCGGACAATTTCTCTCAAAAACAGGCTTTGCTGCTATTAAAAAAGTAACTGTTCATAAGTTCTTGGGTTAGAAGCTTACTGCTGTTATGCGGTGATGATTCGCATCCAAGGCACTCCGGCGTTAAACGGCAAACCCTTCTATCTTTGCCGCTTTTAAACGCAACGCAACAATGACAATTTCCTATAACTGGCTTAGTGAATATTTACCCGTAAAACTCGATCCCGAAAGGCTTTCGCAGATTCTTACCTCCGTTGGTTTGGAAGTGGAAAAGATGGAAACCTTTGAAGTAGTAAAAGGCGGTTTGAAGGGTTTGGTAATTGGCGAAGTGTTGGAAGCTATGGGCCATCCCAATGCTGATAAATTAAAGCTTACCAAAGTGACCGTTGGCGGTGACGCTTTGCAGATTGTTTGCGGCGCTCCGAACGTAGCCGCCGGACAAAAAGTGGTGGTGGCCACAGTGGGTACAACCATCTATCCAACATCTGGTGAACCGCTTACGATGAAGGTGGCGAAGATCAGGGGCGTGGAAAGCTTTGGAATGATTTGCGCTGAAGATGAAATCGGTTTAGGCACCTCACATGCTGGCATATTGGTGTTGCCTGATGATGCGCAAGTGGGCATGACCGCGGCTGATTATTTCAAGCCCTTTAGTGATACCGTTTATGAAATTGGCCTTACGCCCAACCGCATGGACGCCATGAGTCATTGGGGCGTGGCGAGGGACGTTTGTGCCTATTTAACGCATCACGACAAAATAGACGCAAAGCCGGTATTGCCGCAAACGAATTTCATTGTTGATGATACTTCGTTGAAGATTGATGTAAGCATCGAAGCTACCGAAGCTTGCAAGCGGTATTCAGGTGTTTGCATTGCAAACGTTACGGTTGGCGAATCGCCCAAATGGTTGCAGGAACGTTTGAAGTCTATAGGCCTGCGGCCCATCAACGCCATCGTTGACGTCACCAATTTCGTTCAGCACGAAACCGGCCAGCCACTTCATGCGTTTGATTACGACGCCATCGGCGGAAAACAAGTGATTGTAAAAACATTGCCCGAAGGAACACCGTTCGTAACGCTGGATGGGAAGGAAAGAAAGTTGAGCAGCGAAGACCTGATGATCTGTGACGCCTCGGAGCCCATGTGCATTGCCGGGGTGTTCGGCGGCTTGCACAGCGGCGTAACGGATAAAACAAAAAACATTTTTTTGGAAAGCGCCTGGTTCAATCCGGTCTCTATTCGCAAAACATCTTTCCGTCACGGCCTGCGCACCGATGCAGCAACACGGTTTGAAAAAGGCATTGACATTTCGGCCACCGTGAACGTTTTGAAACATGCGGCAATGTTGATGAAAGGGCTTGCGGGTGGAACGATTGCATCAGAGGTGATAGACATGTATCCATCGCCGGAGGCAAAAGGCGAAGTAAGGCTTTCGTATGCCTATCTAAAGAAATTAAGCGGCAAGGTTTATCCAACCAAAACGGTAAAAGCCATTTTGCAAAGCCTGCAATTTGTCGTAATAAAAGAAGATGTTGAAGGCATTACACTGCAAGTGCCTTATCATAAACCCGATGTATCGCTGCAAGCCGATGTAGTGGAAGAAATTTTGCGCATTGATGGTCTGGACAACATTGAAATTCCGACGTCCATCACCATCACACCATCGGTGGAAGAAGACTATAGACAAGAAGCATTAAAAGAGAAAATCTCCTGTGTATTGACGGGAACCGGCTTTACGGAAATTCTCACCAACTCCATTACCAACGCGGCTTATTTTAGCGAAGAAGAGTTGTCTGGTTCGGTAAAATTGCTGAACAATTTGAGCAACGAACTAAACATGCTGCGGCCTTCGATGCTGCACACGGCGCTGGAAGTAATTGCCTTTAATCTTAATCGAAAAAACAACAATCTGCGCTTTTTTGAATTTGGCAAAACCTACGGCACTATCGGTGTTGGTGAATATGGAGAGAAGAATCACCTGTGCTTGTATGCAACGGGCCAATTGGCCGAAACGAGTTGGAAAGACAAAGGCACGACGGTTGATGTTTATTATTTCAAGGGACTGGCGCAGTCGTTGTTAGCTTCTTTGAATATAAAAGGGGCACTGGTAGAGAAAGGCGACGGTGCTGATTTGGATGCGTCGTTGAACATGTTGATAGGAAGAGATAAGATTGGCGAGATCGGCATCGTAAAAGCATCGCTGGCTTCTAAATTTGACGTGAAGCAGCAAGTGGCTTTTGCCGACTTTTACTGGGACGTTTTACTGCAAAAAGCCGGTCGGAAAACAGCGATTAAAGAGATTCCGAAATATCCTTCTGTGGAAAGAGACTTGGCGATGGTGGTGCCCAAAGCAATGCCTTACGGCGATATTGAAAGCGGCATCAAAAAGCTTCGCTTGCCGCAGTTGAAAGACCTGCGGTTGTTTGATGTTTTTGAAAGCGAAAAGCTGGGTGCCGATAAAAAATCATTGGCCGTAAACTTTACTTTCTTGGACGAAGAAAAAACATTGACCGATGGCGAAATTGACGGTTGGATGGCCAAGATTATGACCACGCTTGAAAAAGGCCTTGGCGCCGAAATCCGCAAATAATGAGCGTTGACCAGCAGTTTACCGCCCTTTACGAAAAGCTGCAAAACCTCTTGCGGCAATACGGCCGTTTGGAGCGGGAGAACGATAAACTGCGTGAAGAAATTGATGAATGGAAAGCTAAGGAATTAGCGGCGCTGAACAAAGCCGATGAGGCGCAGCAGCAGATGGCAATTCTAAAAATGGCCGCCGGTGAAATGAGCGACAAGGATAAAAAAGTTTTTGAGCGGAAGCTGAATCAATACATTTTAGAGATAGACAAGACAATCACTTATTTGAGCCAGTAATTTAAATAAGTAACGAACTTCTGTTATAAGCAATGTCTTTCTCATCACAAGCATTTCAAAACCATGGACGCCAATCATTACTCATTATTCATCCCATGAACGAAGAACTCATTCCTCTCAACATCGTCATTGCCGACCGTAGTTATCGCATTCGCATTCAGCCGCAGGACGAAGAAGTGGTGCGCAAAACTGCCAAAACCATCAACGATAAAATTGTGGAATACAAAACCATGTTTGCCGGCAAGGACATGCAGGATTATATAGCGATGGTATTGGTGTGGTTTGCCACCGAACAGAACGCCGCCATCACCAATGTGATGAACATAGACAACGTAAGCAGCCGGTTGCAAACGCTGGAGAGCATGATTGACACAGCGATGGAGGGAAGTGCCGGCGGTGCTTGAACAAAAGACCTCGGAGGTTCTTAAAACCTTCGAGGTCTGTTTTATAGAACCGGCAACTTCTTCCTATAAATCGCCGCCTTCTCCTCAATACTCAATTTAAAATACCGCGGTGCTGGCGAGGGCAACACATCTACCGTCGCATAAGCTGGAAACATCTTCTTAAATTCTTTCTCTACAAAACGGCTGGTACAAAAAAGCTGCGGACGAAAAGCTTGCAGTATCCGCTCAATCTCACTTTTGTTGTATTCTATTATTTGCAGGTTTTCGTCCAAACTGCTGCCCGCCGTGCGAATGATGGTTTTAAAAATATCTGTAATGCCAATACCTGCTTCTTTAAACAGTTTTTGCTTGGCGTCTTTAGTTTTTAGTTCGCGGCCATAAGCCAGTTCCAGTATGCGCCAAAGCTGGTTATACGGCGAACCATAAAACCAGGCGTTTTCATCCAGTTCGCCGCGGGTTTGTTCCTTGCCCGGAAAGGAACCAAGAATCAGGCACTTCATCTTCGGCGGAATAAACGGCGGAAACGGATGCGCTTCGGGTTGCAGGGAATTCATAAAGCTTCTGTTGCAATTTCTTTTCCACCTCACCCCCGGCCCCTCTCCATCGTAGATGGAGAGGGGAGCTATTAGTCTCCGCTGTTTTAATTACTCTTCCCGACAAATAAAATGCGGTACGCAACAACAAGTAGTAAACAACCGTTGCCCTTTCGGCCACGGCTCCCCTCTCCAACAAGTTGGAGAGGGGTTGGGGGTGAGGCGCTTTCTCTTATCTTCGCTCCCCTGACAATTTTGTCAAACAACCACCTATCTACCCAAACAAAAAAATTAAACGATTGATTAATGGATTCCAACATAATAACCCTGATTGCCGCCGTTGTGGCCCTTGTAGCGGGCATCGCGGCGGGTAAATTTATTTTTGCCAAAGACACAAAAAAGAGGCTTGAAGAAGCCGATCTGCACGCACAAAACCTTTTAAAAGAAGCCGAGTTAAGAGCCGAAACACTGCGAAAAGAAAAAGAGTTAGCCGCCAAGGAAAAATTTGTACAGCTAAAATCCGATCACGAAAAAGAGGTATTGGAGCGCAACCGCAAGGTTGTGGAAGGAGAAGGCCGCATTCGCCAAAAGGAACAAGCGGTGAACCAAAAAACGGAACAATTGGAGCGGCAGGTAAAAGAAAACAATACCATTAAAGAAAACCTGACGCGACAAATGGATGTGGTGAAGCAGAAACAAGCCGACCTCGAAAAGCATCAGGAGGAACACACCCGCCGCCTGGAAAAGTTGGCCAATCTTACAGCCGACGAAGCCAAGGCCCAATTGATTGAAGGCCTCAAGCAAGAAGCGCACTCGCAAGCCCTCGGTTTGCAACAAGAGATTATTGACGAAGCCAAACAAAAGGCATCCAAGGAAGCCCGTAAGATTATTATCCAATCCATCCAACGCACAGCGGCGGAGCAAGCCATCGAAAACGCCATCACGGTCTTCAACCTCGAAAGTGATGAAATCAAAGGCCAAATTATCGGTCGCGAAGGCCGGAACATCCGCGCTATAGAAGCTGCCACCGGCGTTGATTTGATTGTGGACGATACTCCCGAAGCCATTATCCTTTCCTGCTTCGATCCCTTGCGCCGCGAGATTGCCCGCTTAAGCCTGCAGCGCCTTGTAACCGATGGCCGCATTCACCCGGCACGGATTGAAGAAGTGGTGGAAAAAACCAAACGCCAACTGGAGGAACAAATTATGGAGATTGGCGAACGCACCGTGATTGAGTTGGGTGTTCACGGCCTGCACAAAGAGTTAATAAGGCTTGTAGGCAAGATGCGTTTCCGGTCATCTTACGGACAAAATTTACTGATGCACTCCCGCGAGGTGGCCAACCTTTGCGGCATCATGGCTGCTGAACTGGGCATGAACCCGAAACTGGCAAAACGCGCCGGCCTGTTGCACGACATCGGCAAAGTGCCCGATGAAGAAACGGAATTGAGTCATGCCCTGTTGGGTGCGAAGCTCGCCGAAAAGTACGGCGAAGTGCCGGCAGTTATTAATGCTATCGGCGCCCACCACGACGAAATGGAAATGCAGTTCGTTATTTCTCCCATTGTACAAGCTTGTGATTCCATCAGTGGCGCAAGGCCCGGTGCCCGCCGCGAAATTATGCAGCAATACCTGCAACGCATCAAAGAGTTGGAAAACCTGGCTCAAAGCTATAGCGGTGTAGAGAAGGCGTATGCCATTCAGGCCGGCCGTGAGTTGCGTGTGATTGTAGAAGCCGATAAAGTAACCGACGGTGACAGCGAGAAATTGTCGTTTGAAATCGCCCAAAAAATTCAAACCGAGATGACCTATCCGGGGCAGATTAAGGTAACCGTGATCCGCGAAAAAAGAGCGGTGAATGTGGCAAGGTAGAGATTCAAGATTTGCAGGATTTGAGTGATTTTATAGGAAGTGGGGTTTCAATTTAGGAGCCCCATTTTTATGGGCCAAAGGTTTGTCTGTCTATTGAGCGTTTGTCGCATCGCTCCCGATAGCTATCGGGATGTGTACGTTCGGTAATTATATTCGGTATTTATTCGCGGTAACGGGAACCACGGAGACACAAGGACACAGAGTTGCACAGAGACTTTTCGTGAGTCCGTTGTGCCCGAGTGTATCTTGAGCGAGGCCGAAAGGAAAGATGTCTCGTGCCTGCCGGTAGTCAGGGTTCAAAAAAGCCCAATAGAAATAGGAACGATGAACGGAGCGTCGCAACGAAAGCTGGATAGTAGCAATGGCCTCGGCTCGCAAATAAATCATCACTTTAAACCGGCCGTTACTCTTAAAATCTATCTAAAAACCCGTCCTGTTTCTTAAATGACAAATCAAAAATTAGAATTCAAGAATTGTTTCCCCTACTTTTGCCTCCCTAAATTTTGAGTTATGAACACTGCCGTCGCCTTTATACACGAACAGTTGACTACCAAGAAAACCCATCCCAAGTTTAAAGCCGGTGACAACGTTACCGTTAACTATAAAATCATTGAAGGAAACAAAGAGCGTATCCAGTCCTTTCGGGGCGATGTGATCAAAAGCCAGGGTCAGGGCGCCACGGCTTCGTTTACCGTTCGTAAAATTTCCGATGGCATTGGCGTTGAGCGTTTGTTTCCTTTTTTCTCTCCTAATGTTGACTCTATTGTAGTTAATAAAGCCGGTCGCGTACGCCGCGCCAAACTTTTCTACCAGCGCGAACGCAGCGGTAAGTCTGCCCGCATTCAGGAAAAGAAAAGAGCGGTAGCACAAAAGCAAACTGCCTGAACTCTTTAACCGTATATGCAAAGCGGAGGATCGGCCTCCGCTTTTTTTATGGCAAAAAAATAACGGATGGCCGTATTTTTTACAGCTACCTTTAACCTTATTCTTCATCTAAAAAATCCATTTTATGGGCCCTTTAGGTTTTAACGAAATTCTGATTATTCTTATCATCGTGCTATTGCTGTTTGGCGGCAAAAAAATCCCCGAACTAATGCGTGGCCTGGGCCGTGGCGTCCGGGAATTCAACGATGCGAAAGACAATGTGCGTAAAGAGATTGAAAGTGGCGTAAACGAGAATCGTACTACGTCAACTGGTTCCAATACAACCACTTCTTCCACACAACCGTAATATTCATTGTTCGCTACCCGGTTCTAAGGTTTTGTTTTCGTTCTCTTCCATTGAACAATATCAGGCAGATTTAACCAGCGGTCGTACCACTTGCCTACAAGCGGTACGACATTTCCTTTCCCGCATTCAGGACTACACTTCTCTCAACGCTTTTGTTGAAGTCTTTGCCGATGCAGCATTGGCCCGCGCCGAAGAATTAGATCACTTAAAATCAAAAGGCAAGCTTCACGGCGTTGTTATTGGCCTTAAGGACAACATTTGTTTTAAAGATCATACCGTTTCCGCCGCTTCCGGCATTCTACAAAATTTTACGTCGCTTTATTCATCTACCGCGGTTGAACGGCTTTTATCCGAAGGCGCCATCATCATTGGCCGCCAAAACTGCGATGAGTTTGGAATGGGTTCCACCAACGAAAATTCATTCTACGGCCCAACGCATAATCCTAATAACTCTGCTCATGTTCCCGGCGGGTCTTCGGGTGGAAGCGCCGCGTCAATTAAGGCCGGACTTTGCATGGCGGCTTTGGGAAGCGACACCGGTGGCTCTGTTCGCCTGCCGGCGGATTTTTGTGGTGTAGTGGGAGTGAAGCCGGCTTACGGAAGGGTATCACGTCATGGTCTCATCGCTTATGCTTCATCCTTTGATGTCATCGGCGTTTTAGCGAATTCTGTTAGCGATGCTTCGGCTATTTTAGAAGTCATTGCCGGGCCTGATGATTTTGACAGTACAGCCATCACCGCTAAATCTGATTGGTCATCTGTTCAAGAAGAAAAGAAGTACCGCATCGCTTACTTTCCCGAATGGGTTTCCCATCCGTCCATTGATCCCGAAATTTCTGCAGCCATTGAGAACCAGGTTAAAAAATTAAAGAACGAAGGTCACACCGTTGAACCCGTTGCCTTTTCTCTAACCGATTACATCGTTCCCACTTATTATATTCTCACCACGGCCGAAGCTTCCTCAAACCTTTCGCGGTACGACGGCGTCCGCTACGGCCCGAAAGCTGTTGAGTCGGCAAAAGACCTTTCCGGTTTTTATCAACAAGCCCGTAAGGCTGGTTTTGGCTCTGAAGTGAAGCGACGCATCATGCTCGGCACTTTTGTATTGAGCGCTGGTTATTTTGACGCCTACTTCACCAAAGCCCAACAGGTTCGCCGATTGCTTCAGCAGCAAACGGCTCTCCTTTTCAATGATTTTGATTTTATAATTGCTCCCAATGCGCCATCAGTGGCCTATAAATCAGGCGAGAAAAATGCGGATAAAGTGGCGATGTACATGGGTGACATCTTTACTGTTTTTGCCAATTTAACCGGCATCCCTGCGGTAAGCATTCCGCTTTTTAAACATTCTTCTAACCTTCCCTTCGGCCTTCAGGTGCTCGCCGCTACCCGAAATGAGGTATGTTTGCACCGCTTTACGCATCAACTGATGCAACAATAAAAGAGAGTAAGGTTCCCGTGTGTTTTTGGTTAACCCTTTAAAAAGGTTTTGATGAACAAACTTTTGTTGTTGGCTACCGTCCTTGTGAGCTTTTTATTGAAGGATTATGCAGCCGCTTCCCCGCTTCACGTCTCCCGCAACCTAAGCGATACCGCTGATGTAGAACTTCTGAAGCTTGACCCCAAACTTGGTTTTAAAAACCTCTTCGAACAAAGTACAGAAACCGGTTTTTCCTTCCGCAAGCTCAATCCCAAAGCCGTTTCGTTTGTACAGGATTACATGGAAGAAGAAGGAGAGAACCTCGCCCGGTTGAAACTTTCCGCCAGGCGCTATTTCATCATCATCGAGTCAGCGTTGGAAAAACGGGCAATGCCCACCGAGTTGAAGTACCTCGCCGTAATTGAATCGGAATTGAAAAACAGCGCCACTTCCTGCAAAGGCGCCGGTGGCCCCTGGCAACTGATGCCGCAAACGGCCCGCGACCTTGGCCTGAAAGTAAACGGCCGTGTGGACGAACGCCGCGATTATTTTAAGAGTACCTATGCCGCGGCCAAGTACCTCGCTTATCTATATGAGCTGTACGAAGACTGGTTGCTTGTGATTGCTGCGTATAACGGAGGCCCGGCCCGTGTGAACACGGCCATCAAGCGCAGCGGCAGCCGCAATTTTTGGGACCTGCAAGGTTACCTCCCGGCCGAATCGAGAAATCATGTAAAGAAGTTTATCGCCACGCATTACATTATGGAAGGCGAGGGCGGACTGACCACGCTGACCAAATCGGAAACCGCAAAGCTGGCTATTCAAGCCACTCCGTTGGTAAACGATGCGTCATTGGCCGTGCAAAACATCAGCGGCAAGTATCATTCAAAAGCCATTGCCGACAACGTGCAAATGAGCGTTGCGGAATTCAAAAAGCTGAACCCTGACTTTGATAAACAGTTATCGGCCAAAGGCGTTTATGATCTGCGCTTGCCGGTTGATAAAATGGAATTGTTCAAGGTGTCCAAAGAGCCGATTCTTCAGCAGTCCATTGGAATCATGTTGGGTTCGATAAAGGGCTAAATCACGGATTATCGGGATTAGATAAGGATTGTCGGGATAACATTATTTTGAAGCGGCAGATTTTAAGTCTGCCGCTTCTCTTTTATCCGGCGACCCTATTACTGTTTGAGAAATCTAAATGAGATTAGAAGCGGCATCAAAATCAATCCCGGCCATCTTTTCGTAATCACGATAATCCGTGGTCAAGTACTCTTCGAATCGCTTCCGCTTTCAGCAAGCACTCTTCCCATTCCGCTTCTGCTTCGCTGTAAAACGTGATGCCGGAACCAACCTGATAAGACAAAAGCTTTTTTGTTTCGTTATACATAATGCTTCGAATAACCACAGCCAAATCAAAATCGCCGTCCGGATTGATGTAGCCGACGCTGCCCGAAAAAATGCCTCTTGCCGACGGCTCGAAATCATCAATCAGTTGCATTACCCGGTGCTTGGGTGCGCCGGTCATGGAGCCCATTGGAAAGGTTGCGTCAATAATTTGCGGAAATGAAATATCCTCTCTTATCTCACCGCTGATGGTGGACACCATTTGATGTACTTGCGGAAACGTGTAAACACCAAAGAGTTCATCCACACCTACCGAACCTTCTTTGCAAATGCGGGTGAGGTCATTTCGAACCAGGTCAACGATCATCACGTTTTCGGCTTGGTCTTTTGCACTATCGAGCAAGCTCTGTTTCAACGCTTCATCATTGGTTGTTGATGAAACATCACGCCGGATGGTGCCTTTCATCGGTTGCGAAATAAGCCGCCGGCCTTCCTTTGTCAAAAAGCGTTCGGGGCTGGCGCAAAGCAGGTACTTATCGTGCAAGCGATAGAAAGCCGAAAAAGGAGCCGGCGATACGTCCATTAGTTTTTGAAACACGGCAAACGGATCAATTACCACATCACCGGCAATAAACTCCTGGCAAAAATTTATCTCGTAACAATCGCCGCGAAGTATGTGCGCCTGCAACGATTGTATTTTTTTGATGTACTCTTCTTTGGATAAAACAGGCTTGGGTTCAACGCGAGAAAAAGCTTTTTCCTCTAGCGCTGCTCCATTGCTGATGTCATCAAAAACAGACTGCGGGTCGTCGGCATAAATCACCAACGTTGCCTTCTTTATTTTCAACACAATTTGCGGAGCAAAAAAGAAAAAAAGCGGAAAGCCGATCCTGTCTTCTTTGGTTGAGGGCAAGCGATGAAAGCGGTGCATGGCCTCATAAGAAAGATGCCCGAACAACCACCGTTTTTCTTTAAAAAAAGAAGCCGTATCAGTGATGTCAATCCCTTCGATAAAATCAGCTGCACCCACAGCGGCTAAACATTCGGCTTGCTGCGGCGAAAAAGAGTATTGCTGGTTATCGAGGTAACAAAAAATGCCGAACGGCTTCAGCCAGTTCAGCATTTTTTTCTTGAACGCCGGCACGTCAGTCAGATCAAAACTGCGATGATTCAGCGTTGTATCCATTAAAGTTTAATAGTCGTCTTCGTCGTCAAAACCACCGCCGGCGCTGTCGTTGTAAAGCTCCATATCGCTGAAGTCTTCTTCCGGTTCCGGTTTAAAGTCCTCTTCCTCTTCTTCGTCCTTGCCTTTGCCTTTCTTTGACTTCGGCACATCGAATTCATCAAAGTCGGGATCCCAATCATCATCCTCTTCTGTTGCGCCTGCATCATCCGCGTCATCGTCGTCTTCACCATCGCCTTTGCTCTTGCTGCCTTTTGCCGGCGCCGCATCGTCGTCATCCATATCATCGTCTTCTTTCTTAGGCTTTGCCGAACGGCCTTTTGCCTGCGCCAGCAACGTGTCGAGTAAGGTGGTGCCCGATGCCATTTCTTCAACCAATATTTCTGCTGCCATAACGTTTAATTGCGGTGTAAAATTTATTTAAGGACGGCAATCAGCCAAATTTTCGACACCTTTTTTTCCATTTAAATTTTAATCAGTTGGTCGCGGCCCGGACCGTTGGAAATATACTTCACGTCGGCGCCCAAGGTCTGATTGATAAAGGCAATGTAATCTTTCATTTCGGTTGGCAGGTTAGCCGCTTCTTTTAATGCCGTTGAATCGCAGTTCCATCCTTTGAATGATTGGTAAACCGGCTCAATGGGAGCATGCGTCATTTGAAACGGAATGGCGCCTGTTTCTTTTCCCGCTGTTTTATACGACGTGCAAACTTTCAATTCATCAAAGGCATCCAGCACATCGGCCTTGGTCATTACAATTTGCGTAACGCCGTTCAACATGCAGGCATAACGGAGGGCCACGGCATCCATCCAACCACAGCGCCGCGGACGGCCTGTGGTGGCGCCAAACTCGCTGCCCACTTTGCGCAGCTTTTCGCCGGTCTCGTCTTCCAGTTCGGTAGGGAAAGGGCCGCCGCCCACACGGGTGCAATAGGCCTTGCTCACGCCGATAACTTCCTTGATTTTTTGCGGCGCCACACCCAGGCCATTGCACACACCAGCGGATATGGTATTGCTGGAAGTCACAAATGGAAAGGTGCCGAAGTCAATGTCCAACATGCTGCCTTGTGCGCCTTCGGCCAACACTCGTTTACCCGATGAAATTTTCTCGTTTAAGAAGTATTCGCCGTTCACAATGTTGAGCGATTTTAAAAACTCAATGGCATCAAAGAACTCTTCTTCCCAGGCGCTGATGTCTTCGTCAAAATTGTAATTGTCCAACAGCTTTTGGTGCTTCAGCCGAAGCTTAATGTATTGGGTGGTGAAGCTTTTGTGCAACAGGTCGCCCACACGCAAACCGTTGCGGCCAGTCTTGTCCATGTACGCAGGGCCGATGCCTTTTAAAGTAGAACCAATCTTGCTTTCGCCCTTCGAGCTTTCCGCTGCTTTGTCAAGGGCACGGTGCGTCGGAAGAATCAGGTGCGTTCTTTCAGCAATGAACAAATTCTTTTTCAGGTCAATGCCGAAGGCCGCCACCTTTTCGGATTCTTTGCGCAGCGTAACGGGATCAAGCACCACGCCGTTGCCAATGAGGTTTACGGTTTGCTCGTGAAAAACACCGGAGGGTATTTGGTGCAACACGATTTTTTGGTCGCCGACGTACAAGGTATGGCCGGCGTTTGGGCCGCCCTGAAAGCGGGCAATGATGTCGTAATCCTTCGCGAAATAATCCACAATCTTTCCTTTGCCTTCGTCGCCCCATTGCAGCCCGAGAATAACGTCAACCATACGTATTTTTTTGCGGGGCGAAGATATACCCTGTTCCGCCGAAGGCGGGAACTTAGGTGGAAGAAACTTTGCTTTTTGCGGGCTTCCTTTTGAAGTAATGTTTTTTTGTGGGGCAGAGGCCAGAACATCTATTGAACGACTGTTGCGACGCTCCGTTCAGGGTTCAGGAATTCTATTGGACATTGCAGCTTCGAGACTGTATTTGCGAAAGTTTTGAAACTTTTGCTTAAATGGATTTGGGCGCAAAATTGAGAATTTGAAAAAAGTGAACGATTGTCTTTGTAAAAAACTTTCGGCTATTTTCGGGCTGACATTAACAATGCGACACCAACTCCTCAACATATTATTTGCTTTGGTTGCCTGTACAGTTTATGGGCAAAATGATTAGAGCAAATATTTCATGAAACTTGCATTGAGTGATACATCGAATTTCAAAGTATTGAAAGCTTTACATGGAAGCATTCCTAACAAGTTCCTTCTTCTTGACAGCACCAAAAAATGGAACACACAGACTTTTGTTTTAAAAGGCGTTGATTTAGCCAATCCCAAAGTAAAATATCAAATGGACAGCGGTACTTACAAAAAGTATAATGATATGTATAGCAACTCTTATTCTGATCCTTATCATCAGACATATCTTTTTACTGACAAAGTGCTTCAGCAAAAAATCTCCCCATCGGAACAAATAAAGTTGCAACTAAGGGCGGCTAAATTAAAAGCCCAAAAGATTAAGATTGACGGACAGAACTGCCATACCATTCAAGATTACAAACAGGTGAAAAGCGGTTACTTTTTGCAGGTAACCGAACCTGTTTTTACTACAGATAAACACTATGCATTCATAAGTTTCGACGTTTTCAAACAAGACCCTGAATTAGAACAAGAAACGGTAAATCAGTGTTATTACGGAGATGTGACAATCGTGTACGAGAAACAAAGGAAAAATACTTGGAAGAGAATAAAATTGAAAGATCGTTTCATTTTATAGCAACTCCTGCTGGCACATAAAGTCAAGGTACAATTCTTACTGTCATTTTTCGTAGAGATCCATCGAACGCAATCCAAACACAATTCTGTGTCTCACTATTGATGTGCCCAACAGCGATAAGAACCCTGAACGGAGCGTCGCAACGTCAGCCCAATAGTAGCAATGCCGTTCGCTCAACAACACTCTCACCCTCACCCTCCCGCATACATCAAAAAAATCACCGGCCGTTTGTGCAGTTGCGGAATGGCCGCCTTCCATTGCTGCACCGTTTTGGTTTGAATGAATTCTTGCTCACTTGTAATGTCCGCGGCAATGCAAAGCCGTGTTTGCGGCGCACAGGTTTTCAATAGCGTTTCCAACAATTGATTATTGCGATAAGGCGTTTCTATAAAAATTTGCGTGCAATCTTTTTGCTTGCTCTCGGCTTCCAAATCTTTAATGGCTTTTGTACGTTGCGGCATATCAATAGGCAAGTAACCTACAAACTGAAAACGCTGCCCGTTCATTCCACTTGCCATCAGCGCCAGCAAAATAGAATTGGGCCCAACCAACGGTTTCACAGTCACGCCTTTTTGCTGCGCCAAATGAACCAAGGCTTGTCCCGGATCGGCCACGCCGGCACAACCGGCTTCGCTAATAATGCCGATGGTTTTTTCTTCTTTCAACGCTTGATGAAAAGCGGCTTCCACATCAGGCGTTGCGACACTCATGTCGAACCATCCGTAATCGTCAATCACCATCTCCCTCCAAATGGCTTTCAGGTAACGCCTTGCCGTGCGTTCGTTCTCTACAAAAAATACCGTGCAGCCCTTCACAGCGGTTAAAATGTATGCGGGCAAAGGCTCCGTTATGCCTTCGTATAAAACAGTGGGAATAAGATAAACCGTTGCGGCCATGAGGTTGAGAATTGGGAACTGGTTAATTGGGAATTTGGTTATTAGACCGCTTGTTGTATCATTCTTGAAGCGGCCTTTGTGCAGTGGTTCACTTCAGTTTCACGTTTCGCGTCTCACGTTTGGCGTATTCACTTTGTACAAACTCAAGGTAGCGGCAATCACCGCATAGGCCGGCGCCAGCACCCAACCCACAAACGGAACGATGTGCATCAGGTAAAACATCAGGCCATTGCCCACAGCCAAACCTTTGTGCCGGCCGATGAAATCAATGCTGGCGGATGAGGAGAGGCGGGCCCGTTCGAGGCTATAATCCACCATCGAAAAGCCGTAGTAGTAACATTCAATAAACAAGGCAATCAACGGCGTTATCCATCCCGCTAACGGCACCAGCGACAATAAAAAAATGGCAAACAAATAAAACGTTTGCCAAAGGGCGTTGCGCAGCGAAAGCCGGATGCCGCGGATGATGTCTTTACCCAATTGCGAAAAAGAAAACGGAAAGTCTTTGCCCTCAATGATGCTCGATGTCTTCTCGCTTAAGTAAGCAAACACCGGCGAACCAACAATTAAAAAGAAGAATTTGAACAAAGAGAAATAAAAGAAAAAAAGAACCAGTTGCAGCATGATGGCCGCCATCGAAAATAAAAAATTCAGAAAAGCATTGCCTTCGTGTTGCAGCCAAGCCGTAATGCCTAACCTATTGCTTAACAGAGTAACCACAGCGTTGGATGAGTGAAGGAAGAAATAAAGCCCCGCTACAAACAACAGCATGTACACAACTCCGGGAATCAGTATCCACTTCCACAACCGGTGCTTGCGTATGAAGTTGTGCGCTTCAAAAAAGGATTGGATGGCGATGATGATTTCTTTGAGCAAACGGTGGATTTATAGCCGGTAAATATACTGGATGGGAAGTGGGAATTAGGTTATTGGTTAATTGGGAATTTGGTTATTGAGATATTAGGTTATTAGGAATTAGCACTGTTGAAGTATTGCCTAATAACCCACTTAACCAAGTCCTAATAACCCAATGTCCGTTCCTTTGCCGCATGGACAAACTTCCGCTTTCGTTTTACTTGCGTGATGATGTGGTGATGATAGCGAAAGAGCTGTTGGGAAAAGTAGTGGTGACGAAGTTCAATGACAATTATACTTCGGGCCGCATTGTGGAAACCGAAGCTTACGTCGGTGAAACCGATAAAGCCTCTCACGCATCAAAAGGCCGCACACCGCGAACAGAAGTCATGTTTGGCGAAGGCGGAAAAGCATATGTCTATTTATGCTACGGCATTCATCAAATGTTCAACGTGGTAACGGCAGGCGAAGGCCTTGCTCATGCGGTTTTAATTCGTGCCGTTGAACCCATCGAAGGGAAAGACACTATGCAGCAACGAACAGGAAAAAAGGTTTGGAACAACAACATCACCAGTGGGCCCGGACGTGTGGGCAAAGCCTTTGGCTTTCATACCTCGCAGTGCGGACTATCCTTGCAAAGCGATGAGTTATTCATTGGCGATGATGGCTTTGCAGTAAAAGATAAAGACATCATTGCTTCGCCGCGCATCGGTGTGGATTATGCCGGTGAACATGCGGAATGGCACTACCGGTTTTATTTGAAAGGAAGCAAGTATGTGAGCGGACGGCCCATCCCCCACAAGCTTTCTCAAAAGCGGTAAGATAGTGCTAAAGCCCCTTCCCGCTGGGAAGGGGAGTAACAATCACTAAAGCGGTAACAAAGCATTTACCGCTTTAGTGATGACTGAAAAGAATAGAGTCTTCGCGAAGCGAGGGTTGTTTGTTGGTGGCCTTCCCAGCAGGAATCCCGATAGCTATCGGAACGGGATGGGCCGCTATGGTTTTATCACCGGCACCGCTTTTTGCCGAATAAGTTCATTGAATGCCGGAACGTCTTTCTCCTTTATTGTTTTTAGCTTGTTTAACTGCGCATCTATCTGCGTCGCCAGATCGTTGTACACCTCTTTTACTTGTTTGCTCGGCGCTGCGTTGCCGCTGTTGGCTACGTCGAACACGCCACTTAATTTATCGTTCAACCGAATGGGATAGTTCAACACATCCTGCCCGCTTTTGGCTTTGGTTTGATACAGCGTTTCTTCAATTGCCGTCAATCGCTTGTTGATGCTATCCGCCATCGTTTTTACTTCCTTCACAGAGTCTTTTCCCTGCCTCCCGATGAAGTCATTGATTTGCGTCCGCAACGAACGAATGTCCTTGAGTGCTTTTTGCGTTTCGTTAAACTTGTCCTGCACCGTTTTTAAAAAAGCGAATTGGGTTTCGTAATCGCTCTGCGTGAGCTTGTAATTCGGATCCGCTTTGATGGTGAACGGCACTTCGGCCGAATCCTTGCCCACTTTGAGCCTGGCAAAATAAGCCCCCGGCGCGGCCACGATACCGCCGGGATTTCCGTTCCATAAAATCATTCCTTCAATCGGCTCCGATTCGGCATAACGCAGGTTCCAAACGGTTTGGTTCATGCCTTTAGCCACGTCTATTTTTTTGGCCGCCTCTTTCGCATCGCGGGTAAAGCTTTTAATCTCCTTGTGCGAAGCGTCCATCACCGTTAACGTAGCCTTGGCGGAGTCGTCAAGGTTCTTTACAAAATAGTTCAGTACAAGGCCGACCGGCGGATTCGTTCCAGCCGCCTTTGGCATACCGCCAAATGAACCGCGTTCGCCGCCTGCCGTTCGATAAACGGGTTCAACGGGAAAGACGTACAAGGCTTTCGTTGCCACATCGCTGTTCATATTTTGCACCATGCTTAAATCATCAATCGCATAAAAGGAACGGCCTTGCGTGGCCACAATCAAATCGTTTTCCTTAATGGTTAAATCGGTGATGGGAACAACGGGTAAATTCTGTTGAAAGGGTTTCCAGTTTGCGCCATCATTGTACGAAATGTACATGCCGTATTCGGTGCCGGCGTAAAGCAAACCTTGGCGGCGTTTGTCGGCTCTGGCTACTCTTGCAAAGTGCATCTTGTTAATGCCTGTTGTTATCAGCTTCCACGTCTTCCCATAGTCTTCTGTTTTGTAGATGTACGGCGTAAAATCATCCATCTTGTACCGTGTGCCCACGATATAAGCCGCGCCTTTTTTAAACGGGTCGGCGTCAATTGAATTCCACATCATCCATTTGGGTGCTGATGCCGGTGTAACATTATCCCACTTTTTGCCGCCGTCTTTGCTTACGTACATCAAACCGTCATCACTGCCAGTCCACAGCAAGTCTTTTTCGTAAGGCGATTCGGTGGCGGTAAAGATGGTGGAATAGTATTCAACCGATGTATTGTCTTTGGTTATAGGTCCACCGCTGGAAGCTTGTTTGCTTTTATCATTGGTGGTTAAATCGGGAGAAATTTGTTCCCAGGTTGCGCCTTCGTTTTCGGTGGCAAACAACACATTGCCGGCCGTATATAATCGCTTTGGGTTGTGCGGCGAAAAGAAGATGGGAAAGTTCCATTGAAAGCGATATTTCTGCACGTCGGCGCCGGCGCCCATTGGGTTATCGGGCCATGGCGACACCGCACGGTTCTCGCCGGTTTTGTGATCAAGCCTTGAAATATAACCGCCGTAATTGCCGCCGTAAATAATATCGGGATTCAATGGATCTGCTACAACGTAGCCGCTTTCCGCACCGGCTGTTGGCTCCCAATCGTTTTCGGTTATAGCACCACTTTGTCCGCGGCTTTTTATGCGAACGGTGGTGTTGTCTTGCTGCGCACCGAGGATGCGGTAAGGAAAGGAATTGTCGGTGCTAACGCGATAGAACTGCGCCGTGGGTTGATTACCCAATGTGCTCCAGTTCTCGCCACCATCAAAGGAGATTTGTGCACCGCCGTCATCGGCTACAATCATTCTATTGCCATCCGTTGGGTCTATCCATAAATCGTGATGATCGCCGTGCGGTGTGCGAAGGCTTTGAAAAGTTTTACCGCCGTCGCGGCTGCGCATAAAGTTTACGTTGGGCGCATACACGGTGTTCTCGTTCTTCGGGTCCACAAACACTTTGCTGTAGTACCAGGCACGCTGGCGAATGTTGTTGTCGCTTGATGTGAGCGACCATGTTTCACCGCCATCACTTGATACAAACATGCCGCCCGACGGATTTTCAATCAAGGCATAAATCTTATCGGGGTTAGACGGCGCCACCGCTACCCCAACAATGCCCCACAAACCTTTGGGCAAACCTTTCTTCGCCGAGATGTTCATCCAGGTTTCACCGCCGTCAATGCTTTTCCAAAGACCGCTTCCATCGCCGCCGCTTTCCATGCTGTACGGTGTTCGTATCATTCGCCAGGTGCCGGCATACAATACAGATGCATTGCCCGGTTCCATCACTAAGTCACTTGCGCCGGCGAGGTTGTTTACAAACAGTGTTCGTTTCCATGTTTTGCCGCCGTCGGTAGTTTTGTAAACGCCGCGCATTTCACTAGAACCAAAGGCATGGCCCAACACGGCCGCCCAAACGGTGTTTGGGTCTTTGGGGTGAACGATAATGCGGACAATGTGGTTCGCGTCTTTCAAACCAATGTTCTTCCATGTGCGGCCACCGTCTTCGCTGCGCCACATACCGTCCTTGCCTTCGCTTACATTGCCGCGAATGCTGTTCTCGCCTTCGCCGGCGTAAACAATGTCTTCATCGCTGGGTGCAACGGCTACGGCGCCGATGGTGCCGCCGAAGTATTTATCCGAAATGTTTTTCCAGTTGCTGCCGCCATCCGTGGTCTTCCACACACCGCCGCCGGTGGCACCGAAGTAGAAGGTGTTTTTATTCTTATAGCTGCCTGCCACTGCCGCACTGCGGCCGCCGCGAAAAGGACCAATCAAACGGTATTTGACTTTGGAAAGAAGAAGGGAATCTTTATTGAGAAGTTCATCTGGATCGGCTCTTAACCGTTGGCTGCGTTGACCAAATAAAACAAACGAAAAAGAGAGAATCAGCAGAAGCAGGAAAGGTTTTCTCATCATTGTAAAATTGAAGCGCAAAAGTTACGGACGATGAGGCTTGCGGTGAAGGAAATCTTTCGGAAATCAGATGGAGGAAAGCGGGTTGAAAAGTTGCAGGCCGACTACTTCGTGAAAGTGTTTGTCAAAAGTATATAGCGCCAAGTCGTGCTGAAGCACGATGGCAGCAATCCAAATGTCGTTTTCCGGAATCGGTCTTCCTTTGTTCAACAACTCTGCTTTTATAAATGCATATTTTTCTATGATAGGATGATTGATGTGAAGAAGCGTGCAGTTCGCCAAGAGTTCTTTTACTTCAGCCATTTTCCCATCAAAATCGTTAGAACGATGAGCACCGACGTATAGCTCTCCAAGCACAATCGAAGGAATGTAAATGTGAGACTGCTTTTGAATAATTGAAGTAACGTGACCTTTACCCTTTAGGTAGTCAATTGCAACATTGGTATCTATGGCTAAGCTACTTCCAGTCATCGGGGTGAATTTGCCCGCAGGCTTCTTCTATATCCTTTTTCATTTTTTCCGCTTCTTCTTCGGTCCAAATGCCAGCCAAATCTTTTAAGCTGCGGGCTTTACCGGGTTTGTCTTCACTTTTGTCAATTACGTTTTCTAGTTCGCTTAATAACGACTCGTCGTTGCTGCTTTTGACTTTTGCTATAATCCGCAACTTTCTTGCTTTCTCATTCATACTTATACCGTTTGTGTGCAATTTAAAATTTTGTTTTTACAAAAAGACAGGCCTTGTTAGGACGTAAAACCTGCCTTACGAACAGTCGGCGAACACCATAATCAATTAATTGTTTCAGGAAAAATCCCGCTATGGGGATATTTTCCCGTGCCACAAAAATGTTTCTTCACCAATAATCCACCAAAACCGCCGCGGGCTTGCAGTGTAAATTTTTCCACGCGGCTTATCCACCATTGTGAATATCTCCGGCCCTTTTTTTTCGATAGGGAAATCTACATTCGTCGTCCGCCCCAAAATTTTTTTGCGACGGCCGCGATAAAGAAACTTACTTCTTCAACATAAAAACTTTCAGGACATGGACAGTGCAAAACCAACAATCAAAGGCCTCGTGTTTAGCCGCCGCTACACCCGCGATGACATGAACGTGTACGACCAGTTTCAGTACGATTACCGCACCTCTGTTATCCGCAACCCAAGCGGCGAGGTGGTGTTTGAAATGAACAACGTGGAGGTTCCCAGGCAGTGGAGCCAGATAGCCACGGACATCCTTGCCCAAAAGTATTTTCGCAAAGCCGGCGTGCCGCAGCCCGATGGCACAAGCGGCCGCGAAACATCGGCCAAGCAAGTGGCGCACCGCATGGCCAACTGCTGGAAGGTGTGGGGCGAACGTTACCACTACTTTGCTTCTGCGAAAGACGCCACTGTGTTTTATGATGAATTGGTTTATTCCATCCTCAACCAAATGTGCGTGCCTAACAGCCCGCAATGGTTCAACACCGGCTTGCACGAAAGCTACGGCATCACCGGCAAGCCGCAGGGCCACTTTTATGTTGATCAGAAAGACGGTCAGCTGAAAAAATCAACCTCCGCATACGAACGTCCGCAGCCTCACGCCTGCTTCATTTTAAGTGTGGAAGATGATCTGGTGAACGACGGCGGCATCATGGACCTCTGGACCCGTGAGGCCCGCATTTTCAAATACGGTTCAGGCGTGGGCACTAATTACTCCAACCTTCGCGGCGAAGGCGAAAAGCTCTCCGGCGGCGGCACATCAAGCGGCCTGATGTCCTTCTTAAAAATTGGTGATAGAGCGGCTGGCGCCATCAAAAGCGGCGGCACCACACGCCGTGCCGCCAAGATGGTTTGCCTTGATTTAGACCATCCCGAGATCGTCAATTTTGTGAACTGGAAAGTGGAAGAAGAAAAAAAGGTGGCCGCTTTAATTGAAGCCGGCTATCCTTCCGATTACGAAGGCGAAGCCTACCGCACTGTGAGCGGACAAAACTCCAACAACTCCGTTCGCATTCCCAATTCCTTTTTTGAAAAATTAGAGAAGGGCGAAGACTGGGAGCTGACTGCACGTACCGATGGCCGCACGATGAAGAAGGTGCCGTCGAAAGAATTGTGGAACACCATCGCTTATGCGGCCTGGCGTTGCGCTGATCCCGGTACACAATACAACACTACTATCAATGAGTGGCATACTTGTCCCGAAGGCGGCGAGATAAGAGCATCTAACCCATGCTCCGAGTACATGTTTCTCGACAACACGGCTTGTAATTTGGCTTCAGCCAATCTTGTCAAGTTCTTCAACTTCGACAACAATACACTGGATGTAGAAGGCTTTGAATACACCTGCCGTCTGTGGACAACGGTGTTGGAAATCTCCGTGTTGATGGCGCAATTCCCTTCCAAAGAAGTGGCGCAATTAAGCTACGAGTACCGCACACTCGGTTTGGGTTATGCCAACCTCGGAACGGTGCTGATGGTGAGCGGCATTCCCTACGACAGCGACAAGGCCCGCGGCATTGCTGGCGCCGTTACCGCTATCATGACGGGTGTGGCTTATAAAACATCGGCGGAGATGGCGGCCGTGCAAGGCGCTTTCCCCCGCTACGAAGAGAACAAGGAACACATGATGCGGGTGATGCGCAACCACCGCCTTGCCGCTTATGATGCAGACAGCTTTGAGGGTTTGAGCGTAAAACCGCAAGGCCTGAAATCGGAACACACGCCAAGCTATTTGTTGACGGCCGCCTGCAAAGCATGGGACGATGCGGTGGAAATGGGAGAGAAGTATGGGTATAGAAATGCACAAGCCACGGTGATTGCCCCAACGGGTACCATCGGTCTGGTGATGGACTGCGATACCACCGGTGTAGAACCCGATTTTGCCTTGGTTAAATTCAAGAAACTTTCCGGCGGCGGCTACATGAAGATTGTGAACCAATCGGTACCTGTTGCGTTGAAGAACCTGGGTTATAATACAAGAGAAGCTGATTCTATTATTAAATACACGGTTGGTTCCGGTTCCTTCATCGGTGCGCCGCACATCAATCACCAAACCTTGAGTGAAAAAGGTTTCATTGCTTCGGAAATCATGAAGCTGGATAAAGCTGTAGGCAGTGCCTTTGAGATCGGCTTTGTATTTAACGTGTACAACCTTGGTGAAGAATGTTTGAAGCGCCTCGGCTTCACCCCCGAACAATATTACAATGCCGAATGGAGCTTGCTGGAAGCCCTTGGCTTTACCGACGAGCAGATAGAAGAAGCCAACGATTACGTGTGCGGAACCATGACGCTTGAAGGCGCAGCGCACTTAAAAGAAGAGCATCTGCCGGTGTTTGATTGCGCTAACAAATGCGGCAAGAAAGGACAGCGTTACATTCATGCACACGGTCACATAAGGATGATGGCCGCCGCGCAACCCTTCATCTCCGGGGCCATTTCCAAAACCATCAACCTGCCGCACGAAGCAGAGATGCAGGAGATAGCCGATTCGTATTTGCTTAGCTGGCAGTTGGGTTTAAAGGCTTGCGCCTTGTACCGCGATGGCTCTAAACTTTCGCAACCATTAAGCAACAAGAGCGACAAGAAAAAGAAAGAAGCTGATGCCGACAAAGCGGAGGCCAAAGCAGAAGCGGCCCAACCACAAACCACCAACAACAAACCACAAACCGTTAACGAGCCGGCCATGATTGACATGAGCAAGCTCACGACCGATGAATTGCTGGAAGAAGTGCAAAAGCGTGTGCAGGCTTCGCCGGATACGCAACTGAAGCGCAGGCTGGCCACGATTGTTGAACGCCGTTCGCTGCCCGCCAAGCGCAGGGGCTTTACGCAAAAAGCAAAGATTAACGGGCAAGCCATCTTTGTACGCACCGGTGAGTACGGCGACGGAACGGTAGGCGAAATATTCATTGACATGGCGAAGGAAGGCGCTACGATGCGCAGCATGTTGAATTGCTTTGCCATCTCCATTTCGGTGGGCCTGCAATACGGCGTGCCGCTTGACGAATACGTGGACAAATTCGTGTTCACCAAGTTTGACCCGGCTGGTTTTGTAGAGCACCCGAACATCAAGTCGGCTACGTCTATCATTGATTTCATCTTCCGCTTGCTGGGTTACGAATACCTGAACCGCACCGACCTGGTTCATGTGTTGGACAAACCGGAACTGACAACGCTTGGTGCTGAACCCTGGGACGATGTGCAGCCGATTGGCAAAGCAGCGACAGGCGAAACGCCAGTTCCAAAGCCGGAGTTGAGCAGCGTAAGAGTTGTGGGCAGTACACCGCAAAGTGTGAAAGCAGCGGCATCGGCGCAACACAAAAACAACAACGGAATGGATGCGGTGAACGTAGCGGCCAAGAGCATGCAAAGCGATGCACCGGCTTGTAATACCTGCGGACACATTACCATGCGGAGCGGCACTTGCTACAAGTGTTTGAATTGTGGGAATAGCATGGGTTGCAGTTGAGAACTTCGCTACTAACTCAAGATGTTGAATAGAAGAATCCCGCCGTGAGGCGGGATTCTTCTATTGAATTTTATTTGCGTCGGTAAATCTATCATTTAAAAAAGTACATTTAGAGAAATACTTCATTATTCCTACATTAATGAAAAGGGTAAGGACAACACAAGATGATCTTGAAAGAATTGTCGGAGAGTACAAGAAACTACATACATCTACTTATGAAACGTATGGTATACCAATCGACGACAAAATTTTTATGGAAAAAATTCTTTGGTATTCAGATGTAGTGATGCATTTTACGAATTGTATATTTTCAAAGGGTTTAACTCTGCTTCAAGTATCACATGATGAAGATATTTTTTATAAAGATTGTTATTTTCTAGATGATGTCTCTTTTATTGATTGCTCATTGACAAAACGAGTGGTACTGCTTTCTTGCAAAATAAAGACGAGCTTTTTGACAACTGGTGGATATATCAATAGCCTAACCTTGTTTCTTTCACAATGCACAAAGTTAATTTTAGGAGAAACCAAATATGACTCTGTCGAGATAGGAGGTATAAAAATTTCTTTGATTAAGGATCTACACTTTTCGATGCAATGCATCGAGAAAATACGAATCAGCAATTCTATCATTTATAAGTTAAGCGTCAATAACGCTAGTTCAAAGGGTGAACTTAACATAAGCGATTGTTTGATAAACTCTTTAGGATTTAGTGGCTTTAGAAACAATGGAGTGGTGAAAATTATTAAATGCAAAGCTTTTGCAATAAACCAAAAATGTTCGCATCTAACTATCGAGAATAGCAATATGGGCAAAGCTGAATTCTTTCAATTCAATTTTGCAAGCTTCGATGAAATTAATATTAGAAATAGCATCTTGTATGAATGTGAGTTTGTCAATACAAAATGGGCAGATAACATAACAAGCTTTTCAGGAGACCAAGCGGACGATTATGGTATTGACAGAGTTGGAAAAAGAATACTTGTCAACCGGAAGGACAAAAAATACTCGTCAACAATTTCTTTGAAAATGCTGAAGGAAACAAAAGAACATTTGGAAAACAAGAGAGACGTGTATAAGCAAATAAAATATGCACTTTCAAAAAAAGGAGATTTTGTCAACGAACAATTCTTTCATGGTTTAGAAATGAGAGAATACTCAAAGACCCTTTCTTTCTTTAGCAAAAGTTTTTTCACAAAGCTGACATTGAAATTAAGCTATCAAACAAGCGATTTCGGGCAGAGTTTAGGTAGGCCTATAATTTGGCTTTTACTTGGTCACAGTTTTTTATTTGCCTTTGTCTTTTTTCTTAATGGATTCAATCAAATTTCTACACAAACTCATCGCGATTCCGCAAAACTCTTTGAAGCGTATTTTATGTATATAAATCCCTTACGTGCTGCATCAATATCTCTATCTGGTTTTTTTATAATAATTGACCTTGCCATGCGAATCTGGTCATCATATATGATTTACAACTTTGTGAGAGCTTCAAGAAGGTTTATAAAATAATCACCACAGCCTCTTTCTCGGCAAGTTTCCAGAGCAGAATTCTGTTTTTCTCGCCGCTGTTGGTATTGAGGCACGGCCCTTGTGCTTAGCCTACCAACAGTCGAAGCACGAACGGTCGCACTTCTCACAATCATTCGTCACACTTGTTTGTTGGAAAACCATTGCACAAAGGCTAAGCATACTAACAAAGGCTCAAGGCTTTTACTTTCGTTTGCAACGAAGGCAAAGCAAACGTATTAAACTTCATACTTTACCAGCCTAAGTTCTTCTACTGTACCAAACTGTTTATCGGCGCTAATCAAGGGAATATTCAACGCAATAGCTGTAGCGGCAACAACAGCATCGGCAAGTTTCAGCGAGGACTGTTTTCGCAGCCTTCTGTAGGCTTCTTTTATGGGATTGGTAAGGGAGATGATTGTGCATTCATCCAGCAATAAGGTTTTCTTCAGTATCGCTTATTTTGGAGAAGCCAATCAATTCAAGTTCTGTGATAAAGGAAATGTAAAGCGACTTTCCCTGTAATATTTCCTTCAAGGTGTCGTTACCTTTTAGCAAGTACAAAAAGATGTTGGTATCAACCAATAGTTCTTTCCCATTCATTCCGCAGTTGCTTTTGTAGGGTTAACGGATCTTCCAGCAAGGGCAGTGCGCCGCTGTATTTTTCGGCGTTGAAGCCCGTTGTCAATTTCTCTTCGTAAAGCTTTTCTTCAATGGCTTTAATCTCATTTTTTGCAGCGCCGCCTTTCAATACTAAAACCATCTGATTTGTTTTTTCAAATTTAGTTTTTATCGGCGTAGAGAAGAAATGAATTTCCGGTGTTTCACTACTGCCAATGGATTCTCTAAACTTTACACTTATGGGTTAATTTGTAGTCGAAGGCCAGCAAACTCCCTACATAAAAAACTGCTCCGAAGCAATCTTGCCATCCTTGATGGTGTACACGCAGAGTTCCGACATCTTCATGCGGTCGCGGCCTTTCATCTTCATATCCATGGTCATGGTAGCAGCAAACGAAGAACCGGCAACCATAGCGTCGGACATGTCAACGCTGTAAACTTCCTCTGTCATTTGATCAAACTTGCGGCTCTTTTCAAAAATGGCTTGCAGCCCTTTTGTTTCTTTTTCAAACTCCGGCGTGGCCATCGGCTCAACGCTCACGGCATCGTCGGCAAACAATTCTTTTTGGGCTTGTTCAAACTGGCCCTGGCGGCAAAGTTCAACTAAGCGGCTCGCTATTTCGTTGTTGGTCATGATCCGAATTTTTAGGAAAGAAAGGTATGAAATTTCGTCTTGGTTAATCTTTGCCAAAGCGGCCTTTTCGCTTTTTGGTATAGAAGTGCAGACATAACCTTCTGGCCTGCCAACCACGGATAAAGAATCACCGGCTTTCCTTTCTTGTTTTCACCCTTCCACCCTCCCGTTGTTTTCTGCAGCCGCTACACAATCATCAGCAAATCACAAATAAGAGAGGAGAAACTTTTTGGCAGGCTTTTCATTTTGTGCCGCAAACCACCCGCAAATTGCCGCGTTTGCCTCCTTCATTCATAAGCAGGTTACGGTAGCTTTGGGCATATACATTATCAAAAAATCAACCGCCATGCAAACAACTCCCGCAAGCAACCGCATGTTCTCCTTTCTTGTGCTTTATGATATGCAAAGCGATTTTTTTCACAAGGCGCTGGATGGAATAAAAGACGAGGATCGGCACAATAGGCTTAATACAAAAGCCAACCACATTGCCTGGCTTAGCGGCAGTTTGGTGGAGCAACGTTTTGAACTGGCCAACATGCTTGGCGTCGAAGGCAAACAAAGGGCGCATGATTTATTTGTACACAACAAAGGCATACAGGACGGCATTGACTATCCGCCACTGGACCAATTTAAAAAAGATTGGGACAGCATTACGCCAAAGCTGAAAGAAGCCCTGCAAACGGTAAGCGATGAAAAGCTGGATGAACGTTTTGAAATGATGCCTGGCTTTAAAATGACCTACTTCGAGTTGGTTAGTTTTGTCATTTACCGCGAAGCCAACTGCATTGGGCAGATAGCGCTCTGGCGCAGGCTTCTGGGTTACGAAGCGATGAAGTACATGTAATCTAACAGCGTCTATGGTTGCTGTTAAAGACTGCATTTTATTTTATCGAGTGATGATAATGACGAGGGCTTTCTCAAAAAACAAATCCCGCTTTTGGAAAGCGGGATGGTACACAAAGTAGACGGAAGCTTACAATGTAAAGCGAACTCCTAATCCAAAACGGCCGATGTCAGAACCACCGCCGTTGTTGAGCACAAACGTAGGCCTCCAGTCGAAAGAAAGGTCAATAGGGGCACTGGCAATCTTGTAATCCAGCCCGCCCATCGGCCTTATCCAAACGCCGGTGCCAGCGCCGTATTTATAAAACAGTAATTGCAGGCCGCCGCCGGCATACCATTTCAGCCCCGGTGCACCGGCAATGGGCACGTGGTACTGCAGTTCGGCACCCACCGAAACATTAACCCCGGAGCCAAACAATAGCGTGGCCTGACCGGCCAATTGCTGCGACAAAAAATGTTTTACCGAAAAGCCATAAAGGTTGCCGTCACCAAGGTCAAGGTGCATGCCCAACCCTGTGGTGTAGGAAGAACCTTTTTGCGCATGGGCAGCGGTGCCGCAAAATAAAGTGACTGCTAAAAGACCGGCTAAAAGTGTTTGTTTACGCATGAGCTGTGGATTTTTTTAGGGTTTATTAAAAATGTATGCCAGCAAGGTAAAATTTCAATTTTAAATTTCAACGTTACACGGTGGCTATATTGATTTGAGGCCAACTGCGCCTTTCATATACCAAGCAAATGAAGATGCTTCTTTTGCTTGGTGCATTGTTGCGTTTCTTGTAAAAA
The DNA here is from genome assembly GCA_965247695.1 of Flavisolibacter sp. GTDB lineage: Bacteria > Bacteroidota > Bacteroidia > Chitinophagales > Chitinophagaceae > Flavisolibacter. The sequence continues at coordinate 4,729,457 of OZ252037.1, read as the reverse complement.
GTCCTTGTTTCTACAACGTTGCCAAATCAATTACAAAGCGGTATTTCACGTCGCCCTTTAGCATCCGCTCATAGGCTTCATTAATGTCTTTCATGTCAATCATTTCCACATCGGAAACAATGTTGTGCGCCGCGCAGTAGTCGAGCATCTCTTGCGTTTCAGGAATGCCGCCAATGAGCGAACCCGCAAGGCTGCGGCGCTGAAAAATAAGGTTGAAGCCAACGACCGGCGAGGGTTCTGGTGGCGCACCCACGCAAATCATCACGCCGTCGGTATTCAGCAAATTCAAATAAACGTTGTAGTCGTGCGGGGCCGATACGGTATCAATAATAAAGTCGAAATAGTTGGCAAGACTCTTCAACGTTTCTTCTTTTGACGTAAGCGCAAAACGGTGGGCGCCCAACCGTTTTGCATCGGCTTCCTTGGAAGGCGAGTGCGAAAGCATGGTGACCTCCGCGCCAAAGGCGACCGCAAACTTCACCGCCATGTGGCCCAAACCACCAAGACCCAGAACGCCTACTTTATGTCCTTTACCGATGCCCCATTTGCGCAAGGGCGAATAGGTAGTGATGCCCGCGCAAAGCAAAGGCGCCACGGCTTTCAGGTCAAGCGATTCGGGCACCTTCAGCACAAAATCTTCGGTGGTGACAATCTGCTTGCTGTAGCCGCCATAGGTAATGGTTTTGCCGTCGCGTTCGTAAGCGTTGTAGGTACCGGTCCATCCGTTCTCGCAATAGTTCTCCAGGCCGTTTTTACACTTTGCACATTCGCGGCAACTGTCCACCAAACAACCGACACCGGCAAGGTCGCCGATGTTGAATTTTTTTACTTCGTTTCCAACAGCCGTTACGCGGCCTACAATCTCGTGGCCGGGCACAAGCGGATACATGGTGCCGCCCCATTCGTTGCGCACCTGGTGCAAGTCGGAGTGGCATACACCGCAATAAAGAATTTCTATTTGTACGTCTTTCGGGCCGGGCTCGCGGCGGTCAAGATCATAATCGCGTAAGGGAGTGGCAGCGTCGTAAGCTGCGTAGGCTTTTGTTCGGCTCATGTTGATGAAGGTTTAAGAGGCAAATGTAGCCGTGGATGAAGGCAGGATTGAAAAGGCGTATTTTGATTTGTTGATGCAAGAACTTGAATGGACGTATTCGATTGGTTCGGCAGCCGGCATTTTTTTGTTTCTATCAAACAAAAAGCAAGCGTTTTATCACCGGAAACTATCTACCAAACTATGCGCAGACGGTTTTTGTAGGCCGTGAATTTTTCATCTTTTGTAATGAAGCTTGCTTTTTCAACATCGGCGGTTGCCAACAGCAAACGATCGAAAGGGTCTTTGTGGTCTTCGGTAAAATGGGCGAAGTTGAAGTAGGCAATGAGATGTCCGTTTTTTACGGGGAGAATGATGAAACCGGCTTTGACAATGGCCGCGATAAATTCATCTAAGCCAACAGTAAACTCCGGAAATTTACCAAGCCGGTATTTTATGGCAATCTCCCATAAGCTAACCTGGCTAACCATCATTTCATTTATCGGATCATCCAGTACGTTTTTTACAACTGGAGACAACTTGCTGTTGTCCGAGATAGCCCATAGACATACATGCGTGTCAAGCAGATACTTCATAATTTCTTACATGTAATCCTTTAGTTCATCAAGCGGTTCGTTGAAATCATCAGGAACAATGATCTTTCCTTCTAAAAGCCCCAACACCCTTTTCTTCGGCGCTTCCTTTTCTTCCGTTAAAAAGGTCACGATCACATCGGTGCGTTCTGTTATTGGCGGCTGCTCTTTAAAAAAAATTTGCCCGCCTTCGTAATATCCTTTTACAGCCGTAAGCATACAATAAAATTTAAGGCATCAATTTACGCAAATAAAAAATGCGCTTCTTTTTCGCAATCCGCAGAACCGGCTTTGTCAATGCCTGAACATTTACGGCCATTACCCATTAATGTTCTGTTTTCGGCTCCTGCACTTTATTGCTGCCGTTCAGCAAGGCCTTCATAACCGCCAGTCCTTTCTGCCTTGCAAAAGCCATGTTGCGCTCGGGTATCTTCAGCGTATCCGGGTAGCTATCAACGGCGCGGCTTACCGAACTTTCGCGAAGGATTTGCAGCACGGGATAAGGCGACCGGTTGGTGTAATTGGCGGCATCGCCTGGCTTGCTTCCGGCAAACAAATAGCCGGGATGAAAAGAAGCCAATTGATAAACGCCTTCGTAACCAGTCTTCTTTAACAACGCTTCGGCTGAAGCAACCAGTTTTAAATAGGCGGCAAAAGAACCAAAGCCAGCCGGAAGAATAAGCAGCAGCGTTTCCATTGAAACATCGGTATCCATCTTTAAAAAAGCCGCGGAAAGTTTTTGCAAAACAACCTTTGGTTGATTGGCATCGGCCACTTCGTAAGCGATGCTGTCGCGGGCCACTTCCCTTGCCGCAAAGGGGCAAAAGTTGCAGCCGACGACAACGTCAACGATCCACTTCTTTGTTTGGGCAATGATGACTTCGTGCGGCATGATGAATGCATTTTAAAATGGCCGGATGAAAACTTTTCTGCAAAGAAAACAAGTGCGGTTGCCGGGCAATTCTTTTTTTGGGAAGTACGCAGCTAAAAAGAAAGTGCCAACGGCAGCACATCTCTTCCCTGCATTACGATTTTTTGCCGGTATAGTTTTTACGCTATTGCTTTAAACATCTTCTCACATGAAACAAGCAACGAAAAAAACGAAAGACGCCTCAACAACGGCAACCACCGCCCAGCCGCTCTCCACTCCTGTTGAATCCGCATCAGGCCTGGCGGAACTGTTCATGGACGGCATAAAGGACATGTATTGGGCCGAGAATCATCTGGTTAAATCCTTGCCCAAAATGATTAGCGCCGCCGGTTCAGCGGAACTTCAAAAAGGACTGGCAACGCACCTTGAACAAACCTCGGAACATGCGGCACGGCTCGAAAACATTTTTGAGGGCATGGGCGCTAAAATAGAAGCCAAGAAGTGCGATGCGATGGAAGGCCTCGTCATGTCGGGCGAACACGTGATTGAAAACACGGTAGCCGGAAGCGAAGCAAGAGATACCGGCATCATCATGTCGGCATTAAAAGTGGAAAGCTTTGAAATTGCGGGTTACAACGGGTTGATACAATTGGCCACCGTATTGGGTTATAGCAATGCCGCTGAACTACTGAAGCAAAATTTGTCCGATGAATTACAAGCTAAAGAACAACTAACAGCCTTGAGTGAACAAATGGCGCCGGTTGAAATGCAAGTGTCGAAATAATTAATCCGTTGTGTTTCTTGTGTCATCTTTTTCGGAACACGAAGAACGCAAACGGCACAATGGAAATATAGCTCATAACATCCTTTGCTTGTTTTAGCAGTCATCATCCTTTTCTTTTTCTATCTACTTAAAAACATTCTATGCCTTCAAAAAAAGCAGCGACAAAAAGCAGCAGCGACAGCATCCCTATCAACACAGAAAACGATAAAACAAGAGATTTGCAACGCGACATTGAAACAAGTGTTGACCAGGCGCTCACCACCAATCAGGGCCTGCGCATAGCCGATGACCACAACAGTTTAAAAGCGGGCAGCCGCGGCCCTTCCTTGTTGGAAGACTTTCACTTTCGCGAAAAGATGACGCACTTCGATCACGAGCGTATTCCCGAGCGGGTGGTTCATGCACGCGGCTCGGCGGCGCACGGTGTGTTTAAAATATATGACCCCTTGCCCCAATACACCAAGGCCGGTTTCTTAAACGATACCGTTGTGGAAACGCCTGTGTTCGTTCGGTTCTCTACCGTTGGCGGTTCACGTGGCTCTACCGACATGGCCCGCGACGTTCGCGGCTTTGCCGTAAAGTTTTATACGCAGGAAGGAAATTTTGATTTGGTGGGCAACAACATGCCGGTATTTTTTATTCAGGATTCCATCAAGTTTCCCGACCTGATTCATGCGGTGAAGCCCGAACCGCATAACGAGATTCCGCAGGCCGCTTCGGCACACGATACCTTCTGGGATTTTGTTTCGCTCAACACCGAATCTACGCACATGGTGTTGTGGCTGATGAGCGACCGCTCCTTGCCGCGCAGCCTTCGCATGATGGAAGGCTTTGGCGTGCACACCTTCCGGTTGGTGAACGCCGAAGGGGTATCTCACTTTGTGAAGTTCCATTGGAAGCCTTTGCTGGGCGTGCATTCCGTGGCCTGGGACGAAGCGCAAAACATTTCGGGCAAAGACCCCGACTTTCACCGCCGCGATTTGTGGGAGGCAATTGAAGCCGGTGAATTTCCGGAGTGGGAATTAGGCCTTCAAATTATACCCGAAGAAGACGAACACAAATACGAATTTGATTTGCTGGACTCCACCAAATTGATTCCCGAAGAACTGGTGCCGGTGATACGTGTAGGCAAGATGACGCTCAACCGCAACCCTGATAACTTCTTTGCCGAAACCGAACAAGTCGCTTTTCATTTAGGCCATGTGGTGCCGGGCATTGACTTCACCAACGATCCTTTGCTGCAAGGACGTTTGTTCTCTTACACCGACACACAATTGTCGCGGCTGGGCGGCCCCAACTTTCACGAGATTCCCATCAACCGGCCCATTGCACCGGTGCACAACAACCAACGCGATGGCATACACCGGCAAACCATCAACCGCGGCAAGAGCAGTTACAGTCCCAACACCGTTGGCGGCGGTTGCCCGTTTTTATCGGGTCAGATGCAAGGCGGATTTACGTCCTATCCCGAACGCATAGATGCCCATAAAGTACGGGAGCGCAGCCCTAGCTTTTTCGATCACTTCAGCCAGGCCAAACTGTTCTTCAACAGCCAGAGCGAACCCGAAAAGATGCACATCGTTGATGCCTTGCGTTTTGAATTGGGCAAAGTAGAAATGGTGGAGATACGCCAACGCATGTTGATGGTGTTGAACCAGGTGGACAAAGGTTTGGCCGCGCAAGTAGCCTATGGTCTTGGCTTGCACATACCCGAAACGCCGGCCATTATCAATCATACAATTCCCGCCGATGTTGATCCGCGGGATTATCAGCCGGTGAAGAAGGAAGGTGCCCTGGCGGCGTCAGAAGCCTTGAGCATGGCGGCCTACAAAGCAGACTTGCGCACCCGCAAAGTAGCCGTGCTTGTGGCCGATGGCGTGGACGATGAATCATTAACCACGGTAAGAACGGCACTTATGGCTGAAGGCGTTGTGGTGGATGTGATTGCGCCGCGTGGAATTTTCATCACCGCCGGTGATGAAAAGTTGCAGGCCGATAAAACCCTGCTGACCGTTGCTTCTGTTTTGTACGATGCGGTGTATGTGCCCGGTGGCACCAACAGTGTAGCCACGTTGGAAGCCGAAGCCGACGCCATTCACTTTTTAAACGAAGCTTATAAACATTGCAAGCCCATCGCCGCTTCGGCCGGTGCGCTGCAAGTGTTGGAAGCCACGTATTTTTCAAAGAAGTTGCCCGAAGACAACAGCGAGGAAACCGTGATGCGGGAAGGCGTGGTCATTGGCGCCGATGCCGGCGACGTGGCGCAAAAGTTTATAGAAGCCATGAAGCAACATCGTTTTTGGGAACGCGAAAAACCAAGAAAAGTACCGGCATAACTAAATGCGATTTTTTAAATGAAAAGGCCGTTGCATTCTTTAGCAACGGCCTTTTCCTTTCTGTATTTCCTTGAAAAATTACAACGGTCTTATCCAGATATTCCGGAAGGAGATGGGTTCACTTGGGTCGCCATGCGATTGCAACTTAATGGGCGCCGGGCCGTGGGCTTTGTAGCTTGGTTGGCCGATGTATTCGGTGCGGCCTTTAAGCGATACGTTGTTCTCCACCAACACGCCGTTGAGCAAAGCGGTAACCCGTGCCGGCGTTTGCAAAGAGCTGTCTTTATTAAAGCGCGGAGCGGTCCAAATCACATCATACACCTGCCATTCGCCGGGCGGACGCAGGGGATTGGCTAAGGGAACGTATTGCTTGTATATACTACCGGCTTGTCCGTTGGTGTAGGTGCTGTTGTTGTAGTTGTCCAATACTTGCAGCTCATAACCGCCGCCAAAAACAGAAGCTAAAAAAATACCGCTGTTGCCTCTTGCCTGTCCTTTGCCGGTGATGTTTTCAGGCACACGCCATTCCAGGTGCAATTGATAATCTAAAAACGAAGCTTTGGTTTGAATGTCGCCGGCTTGTTTGTTCACACGCATAACGCCATTTACAAGGTTCCAGCCTACAGGGTTGGCACTGTGTTTAGTGCTGTCACTTACACTCTCCCATTGATTCAGGCTGGTACCGTCGAACAACACTACCGCATCGGAAGGCACGCCCCAACCGGGCTTGCCGGGGTCAACCACCTTGGGTACCGGTGTGTAAAATTCCGTGTCTTCGGGCTTGGCTTTTTGCTGGGCAAAAAGAGAGGAGTGAAGCAAGCTAACGGCGGTAAAAAGGAGCAAGCATTTTTGCATAAGGGCTAAGTTTTTAGGACGATAAGTTATTGCGGTTTCCGCAAACAGCGCAAAGAAAAATCACGGCTGCACAGCCATCGTGCAAACATCTATTTTTTCCTTTGTATCTTTTGATACCGTTTGATGATGAAAAGACACAGTACCATTGCTTTGTTATTTTATTCTTCACCACAAAAACAAAAAACATGAAGACCTTACACTGCCGCGATGCCGGCTTCGATTGCGATGCCGTGGTAAAAGCCGCTACCGACGACGAAGTCTTAACCATTGCCGCGGGCCACGCCGCACAAGTACACGGCGTTTCGGTAACGCCGGAAATGGCCGCGCAAATCAAGACGCTGATAAAAGAAGAACCCGCGGAGGCAATGGCTTGAACAACTGCGTGGCGAAAAATGTTTCGCTCATTCCATTAACAGTCAAAATTCAAAAGCGTCTTGTGCAACCGGAGTTTTTTTCTTTTGAATTTTGACTTCGCTTTTCCTCATCACGCTTATGACCGCAACCGAAGACCTTTTCAAAAAGCTCGATTTTTTTCCGGAGCCTGCGTTCCGGGAGGAGATCATCAGCCATTGCCAGATCGCTTTGTTCAATAAAGGCGATGTTATTGTTCGCGATGGGCAGTATGTAAAGTTTCTGCCCATTGTTTTGCAAGGTTCCATCCGGGTGTTTCAACAAAAAGACGACCGTGAAATTTTGCTGTACTATGTACGGGCTACGGAGACCTGTACCATGTCTTTGGCTGCTGCTTATTTTGATAACAAAAGCACATCGCACGGCGTGGTAACAGAGCCGGCCGAAGTGTTGGTATTTCCCGCTTCGCTCATTCCTCAATGGCAACTGAAATATCCCTCCTGGAACCAATACGTGATGCGCATGTTTCGCACCCGGTACGATGAGTTAATTGGTTCTTTTCAAAACCTGGTGTTCGAACACATTGATGTACGTGTAATGGAATACCTGAAGAAAAAAAGTACTGATAACAACAGCCGCACAGTTCACATCTCACACCAAAACCTTGCACATGAGTTAGGCACCACAAGAGTCGTGGTGTCACGCATCCTCAAACAATTTGAGCACGCCAACAAAATAAAAATCTTTCGGGGCGGCGTGGAGTTGTTATGATTTTTGCTGCGTTAATGCGTTCTTACGATCAAGTAATGGCAACTTTAAACGCACCGCTCTTGCTCGAAAAATCAGTCAGTCCTTGCGCGGCTTTGTTCCTTCCTTGTTTTATGCGATCTGCGATGAGTGCCGGATTGGCCACCAGTCCATCGCCCAATGTTCCATCGGGCTGAATGATGATGCTTTGAAAATGCCGCAGCGGTTTACCTGGTTTTTTGTTCTCGAAATCGTAATCCAACACTTGTTCGCCGGGGTGCTTTTGCAGCACTTGTTCCAATATAAAATTCTTGTCCACAAACTCCCGCACGTCGTTGTTGAAAATCTCGGTGATGGCAATGTCAGCCAGCGACCGCAAAGCAATCTGCGCAATGTTTTTTTCGGTGTAGTCTTCCGGCAAAATTTTGCCGCTGCTGCAATTAATGATGATGATAAGATACTCGGCACCGCTTCTATCAAGATTGATTTCGCGGATTACATCGCCCAATGGCGATACGTTGCGGATGCCGCCGTCCACCGAAAACTTTTGCGGGCTTGGCGGCTTCGTTAGTGCGGTACGAATGGTTTCCACGGGCGGCCATACAACCGGTTGCGCTGTTGATGCTAAGATTGCGTTCGCAAAATCCGCATCGGTATTAAACTCCGAATGGCGAAACGAATAATACTCACCGTCGTTGAGCGACACATAACCGCAACGAAAGATGCAGTCACGTATGTCGCCGATTTTTGCCAACACATCGAGCTTCTTTTTCAACGGTGTGTTGTCGGCAAGGCTCTTAAAACTTTTTAGGTTTTGCTGCAAATCCGCGCCGGCAATCTTCAACAGGTTTTGTAAAAACTCCTCGCGTTTTTGTTTTGAAACCAACAATCCGATGGCCTGAAAGATGTTTACGTTGTTGATGTTGACATTGGGTATAAAGCGTTGTGTAAGCTTTGCAAAATCAAACTTCAGTTTAACGGTATCGCCGCCGGCTTTGGTGTCAATAAAGTCGGAGGTATAAATTTCTTCCACGCCGTTCTTGGCCACATTGTTCCAAAACTCAATCAACTGCGGAAATTTTTGCGAAGCCACCAGCAAGCCATTGAGAGAACCCACCGAAACACCGGTGACCACATCGAACTTCAGTGGCGGCGTGCCCGTGCCCAATTCGCTCCAGTGTTCTTGTAAATACTGCAAAGCGCCAACCTGAAAGGCGCCTTTGAATCCGCCGCCGCTAAGGGCCAAAGCAATCTTTTTCATGTGTTTGTTTTTAATGTTGACGAAGCGAAAAGCCAAATGAAGACAAAGGGAGAATTAAAAGCAGTCAGGACAGGGCGGGCTTTGTAAATGTATGCAGACGGGGGCAAACTGTTTTCGTTTTGAAATGTTCGCTTGATGGAAACGGGAAGCATTTTCTTCTGCCGTAAGTGAACTTTTAAAAGCCATAAATTTGAAAGACAATTAAGAAAAATGCAACCCAATTTGGAAAACATGCGATTGAATACGCAGCAAGTGGAAATGCTGCAATTGTTTAAGGAACCAATGCCGGAAGAATATTACAATGAATTCAGAGACCTTGTGGTGAAACTTTTGGCTAAACGGGTGGACGATGAGATGGAGCGGTTGGAAAAGGAAAAGGGCTGGACACAAGAAACATATGAACAGTGGGGCAAAGAACACATGCGAACACCATCCAAACGATGAACGTTCTTCTGGATACAAATGTTTTGTTACAAGCAATTGCACACCGCAGCCGGTTGCGTCCAATCTGGAATGCCTTTCTTTCGAGGGTCTTTGCGTTGTATGTAACCTCCGACGTCTTGCTCGAATACGAAGAGCAACTTTCCGAAAGGACTTCGTCCCAAGTTGCTCAATCAATTATTTCGCTGATTGAAAAAGCCGATAACGCTCACTTCATTTTTTTCTACTTTCAATGGAATGCCATTACCATTGATCCCGACGACAATAAATTTTTTGATGCGGCTGTTGCCGCCGGCGCGGACTATCTCGTCACCAATGATGCTCACTTTAACGAAGCCAAACGGCTGCGTTTCCCAAAAGTAGCCATCGTTTCCGCTGACGAGTTTTTGACTTTTTTGACGCATACGGAGCAAGAGACAATCTAATCAGAAAGATTCTTTCATTCAACCATACCCCACAGCGGTTGTTATTCTTTCGTGACTTCCATTACGCTTATTTTCCCCCATCAATTGTTTATGCACCATCCGGCTCTGCAACCGGGCCGGCGGGTCTATCTAATTGAAGAAGAACTCTACTTCAACCAATACAGTTTTCATCAAAAGAAATTGGTGCTTCACCGGGCTTCGATGCGGTATTACAAAGATCTGTTGGAGAAGAAAGGCCATGTTGTCCACTACATCGAAGCATCATCTCCCCAAAGTAAAATTGCCGAAGCAATAAACGCCTTGCCGCAAACGATAACCGAAGTTCATTGCGCGGATGTGGTGGATGATTGGCTGCAACGCCGATTGCAAAAAGCTTGCGATCAAAAAGGCATTGCATTAGTCAACTATCGCACGCCGTATTTCTTGAACAGCATGACGGATCTGGCCGGATATTTTGAAGAACATCCGGCTTACTTTCAAACCCATTTTTACATTGCCCAACGTAAGGCCCGGACTCTTTTGCTCGAAGCAGATGGCGATCCGGTTGGTGGCCGGTGGACCTACGATGACGAGAATCGCCTGAAGTTTCCAAAAGGCCAGCGACCGCCTTCTTTTTTAGTTCCAACCAACAGCGATTATGTGCCGGAAGCCATCGCGTATGTGCAAAAACATTTTGGAAAGAACTACGGCAACACCGAACCACCGTTCTTTAAACAGCAAGGATTTTATCCCGTTACGCACAAGGAAGCGGAGGATTGGCTGGATGATTTTTTACAAAACCGTTTTGGACTTTTTGGCGCTTACGAAGACGCGATGGTCCCCGGCGAAAGCTTGCTGTATCATTCCTGCTTAACGCCGTTGCTGAACACCGGTTTGCTCACACCGCAGCAAGTCCTGGACAAGGCTTTGGATGCCACTGTGGAATACAACGTTCCGCTTAATTCACTCGAAGGTTTTGTGCGGCAGATTGTAGGCTGGCGCGAATTCATCCGCGCTGTTTACGAACGGGAAGGCAGAAGGCAACGCACCAAAAACTATTGGGGCTTTACGCGAAAGATTCCGCAAAGTTTTTGGCAGGGCACAACGGGCATTGAGCCGATAGACATTGTAGTGCAAAGAGTCATTCAAAACGGGTATTGTCATCACATCGAAAGGCTGATGGTGCTGGGCAACTTCATGCTGCTTTGTGAGTTCGATCCTGATGAAGTATATCGTTGGTTTATGGAAATGTTTGTGGACGCTTACGATTGGGTGATGGTGCCCAATGTTTACGGCGTTATCACGTTCGCCGATGGTGGATTGATGACCACGAAGCCTTACATCAGCGGCAGCAATTATTTGCTGAAGATGGGCACATGGAAGAAAGGCCCGTGGCAGGCGGTATGGGATGCTTTGTTTTGGCGGTTCATGCACGAACACCGTGATTTCTTTTCGCAAAACCCGAGGCTGGGAATGTTGCTTTCGATGTTTACTAAAATGCCGAAGGCAAAGCAGGAAGAACACCTGTCCATTGCAGACAAGTATTTAAAAGGCCTTGATGGAAGCAGCGCCTGAACCATCAATCTGCGGTTTGATTTCCTGCGCCGAATTAGTTTTTAAGTTTGCTACTTGCGGGAGATTTTGCGCCGCCATTGCTCGCTACATAATCCCGCAAATAACTACACCGGTTAAAAACATACTGATAAAACTTTGTGGTACCGAACTCGGTTTTAAACTTGCCAAACAACGGGTTGTACATAAACTGTTTTTCAAATTCCTTTTGTGCTTTTTCCGACGCGGCTTCGTTTTTATAATCATAACCCGGCCGCGGTATTCCTTTTTGCGCACATTTAATTACCATGAACAAACAAGCGGCTTTGTACTCCTTGTTGGTAGCGGCATCATAGGCCATCTGATAATAAGTCCTTGCTTCGTAAACGCCGTAGTATTCTTTCTGCCAGGGCAGTTTATAGTTCCCCTCGTTCCAATCCACACCGCTGCGGTCATAGGCCACGGCACTCCAACTGTTGCCGTAATAACTTAGGTTGTACAAGGCACTCGCATACGTGTAATAAAGTTTTGCTTTGTCGGTTACAGTATCGGCGCCATCAATCTTTGTTTTTAATTCAAGTAGTTTTTTAGCCAGCGTAAGTTTGGTGTAAGGCAGTGGTGAGCTTTTGGTATAGCGCTGCCAATCATTCAAATAATCATAGAGCGGATTTACATTCACCTTTGATTCTTTCCCTGTATCATAATTGTATTGCGTTTCAATCATGGGTTCGGGTTTTACCGCTTTGCCAAACCATTCAATGGCTTTTGCATAATTCCGGTCGCGCAGGTGCGATGTGCCGATGACATCAATCACGGCATCGCGTTTTACCGACGCATTTTGTACAAAGAACTTTTCGGTTTCGGTGGACGGTGTTGTCATCACCGCGTACAATTTCAACAACGCTTCCGTATTCATTTCGGCCCGCAAAAATTCAATTGCCTGCGGATAAAAATAACTATTGCTTTCACCGTTGGCGGTTTTTATAAAAGTCATATCGGCCATGGCATAAGCCAGTGCGGCTCTTGCGCCGTCGGCTTGTTGTTCGTACTTCTGCGCCAATATTTGGGAAAAAAAGTTGCGGCAAAACGGCTGGTATTCTTCGTCACTTTTTGCTTTTTGCACCAGCCATTTTATAGAAGGAAGAAGGCTTGCTTCGCTTTCTTTTGTCAAGGTTTTTATTTCGCTGGCGGCAATCAACAGGTTTATTAATTGTGCCTGGTCTTTCAGCACAGTACCGCTTTGCAACTCCTTTGCTTTGGCAAGAAGCGTTTTGGCGCCTTCGTAATTTTTGGTTAGATAAAGAAGATAGGCCGCGCCGGTGCTGTAAAGGCTTCTGTTACCAGGTGCTTTATCGGTTGACAGCTTCTCAAAAAAGGCCGCTGTTTTTGTGGCTTGCGTTTGTCCGGATGGTTTGGCTTTGCCCTCCTCTTCGCGCAAATCGGCAAAGCTTGTGTACAAAGCCTTGCCGCCTTTTTCTTTCGCCAGCAGTGGAGTGAGATATTGTTCTTCCAGCTTGTGAATCTCTCTTGTTGCCAGCAACGGCAATAGGGGAGAAGCCGGATTTAGCGCATATACGTTTTGCATTTCTGCCAGTTTGTACGAGGTGCCGTACATGGCAAACATGCCAAGCATGTTAGCCTTTTCTAAATTGTTTTTGCAAAGCGCTGTGTAGGTTGGAATCAGGGAGGCATCGGCATTGTTGCTGCTCCACCAAAACCCAAGATAGTTGGCCTTTTTATTTTGCGATGAACCGGCAAACAGCTTGCTAAACACATAAGCCGCTTCTTTGCCTTTGCCGCTTCGGAACAAGCTGCCGGCTTTGTACGACAGCGCCAATTCGTTTACGGCCGCTGTATTGCTTTCGGTAAAATGCTCATCGTAAAAGCGAATGCAATCGTTATAACGATGATTGTAAAAAGCAATCTTGCACCGTTGAAAAGCCCATTTGTTTTTAAAGAAAGGATCTGTGGTTTTTGCAAAATAATCAGTGGCTTGGGCAAGGTGTTTATTTATAGCGAGGCTATCACGTTTTGGTGCTTCTTTCCAGGCCGATACAGGACTAAGCGCCGCGGTTTTTTTAGCAAATTGCAGATACGTTATTGCCTCGCTCTTTTTGCCTTTGACGAAAGATTCGGCAAGGCTGTTTTGCTCGAGGTTTGCAGGATAAATGCCGGTTGTGGTTATTGCTTTCGCAAGCCTTGCAAAAAGTTCGGGCGGCCACTTGTAAATCAATTCGGCTGCGTCTTTCAGGTTACTTGTTTTTCCATAAGCCATCCATTCTGCAATCACGTTATCATTCTCATAGGTTGCCGAGTCGCTCTCCCAATCGTCATAAAACGTAAGCAGGCCGGTGTAGTAAAAAGGTTTGTATTCTTTTTCGTTCACAACGCGGTTGCTGAAGAACGACGTGTAATAATCATATGGATCTTCGCTAGGCCCACAGGTAAAACTGTTTTGGGGTACGGCTAATAAAGCGAGGCTAACGCAGGCTGTTGTAAAAACTTTCCAGTTCATGCAGAGTGTATTTGGTGAGGTTCTGTTCGTCGAGGTGATATAAAATTACCGCCAGTTCTTTTGCCTTCAGCTTTTCGCTTATGAGGCCGGCGCAACGCTTTACTGTTTCGGCGTTGCTCGTCTCGTGGCGCAGCCATTGGCCGGCTTTGAACTCTCGTGCGTTAATGACGGTATCTTTTGCAAAATCTATCCGGTTCTTTTTTGCGTCTTTATTGGCTGGAGTAAAGTCACGCACCAAACCTTTGTAAGCATCCCCTTCAAACAAAACCCACCAATCAAAAACCGGCAAGGCCACATCAAGTGGCAAGGGATACGTATTGAGCTTGCTAATGTATTTCTTCAGTTCATCTTCATCTATAATTGAATTGTCCGTTTGCGGGTACCGAAGGTTGCCCATGTTGTAACACATAAGCAAGCCTTTGTCAACAGGCGGCACGCCGTTCTGCGAAATGAATTTTAATTGATGCAGCCGGATGGTGGCGGAAATGATTTTACCTTGAAAGAACGGCTGTTGTTTCAACCGCTGAAGCAGATAGAAATACTTGTCTTTCGTGGCTGCGGTCCAATCGCAATCGAGCTGTATTTCATGCGATAAGAAAAGTTTGTTCGTGGCAGCTATTGAAGAAAGCATGGAAGCAAGGTTTGCTGCAAGGCTGTCCAAACCTTTTTCAGCTAAATACTGCAAGGGTTCCTGGGTAATGAAAACAACGGGAGTAATAGAAAGATTCTTCGGCGGGCTTTTGGCAAAGATGCTTTTGGCAACAGGCTTCGCCGAAGCCGTTGTTTCATCCCAATCAACGTCGAAGAACTTAACGTAAAGCGTTTGCATCGAAAGTTGCTGAAGGGTTTGCAGTTCTTTTGGCGAAAGGTCAAAGACGGTTTTCCAGTAATAAAAAGAACGCTGCACTTTTCGTTCTTCTCTGCCGCAGGCGCAAAGCAGCAGAAGAAAGAAGAGGCAGCGTCCGAAAGAAGTAGTGCAAAGCAAGCGGTTACTTTCCGCCAAACATACTGTTAACCGCGCCGCCAAGCATGGGGTATTTTTCCACCACAAAGGCCCGCATTGTTTCCAATACTTTGTTCGCTTGCTCATCGGTCAGGTTCACGTCGGTTTTCAACCGCTCAACCAATTCGTTCACTTGCCCGCTAACGTTGTCTTTGTTCAGTCCAAACATAAAGTTGATTAGCTGATTTGATGATTAGCAGATTAGCTGATGAGAACAGCCGCTCCGCAGTTAAAAATTTAGAAATTTATGCATGTTAATCAGCTAATCAGCACATCGGCTAATTAGCTAATCAACTCACGCTACTTTCAAGAGGCTCATTTTGCTTTTGTCGAATTTGCGCTGGGCGTATTCGAGGTCGAGGTTAAAATATTTTTCTTTTGAGGAAGGGAGTTCAAACATGGCATCGGTTAAGATGCTTTCGCAAATGCTGCGCAAGCCTCTTGCACCCAGCTTGTATTCAAGCGCCTTCTCCACCATAAAATGAAGCACGTCTTCTTCAATGCTCAACTGAATGCCTTCCAATTCAAACAGCCGGATGTATTGTTTTGTCAAGGCATTTTTTGGCTCCGTCAGAATTGCTCGTAACGTGGAGGCGTCAAGCGGATCGAGATGCGTAACCACGGGCAGGCGGCCCAGCAATTCAGGAATCAAACCAAAGGCTTTCAGGTCTTGGGCGTTTACATAACGCAACAAATTTTTCTTCATGTTTTCCTGCTGTTGTTTGTCCACATTAAAACCGATGGTATTGGTTTGCACCCGGCGGGCAATGATTTTGTCCACACCGTCGAAGGCGCCGCCGCAGATGAAGAGAATGTTCTGCGTGTTTATTTTAATGAGCTTTTGTTCGGGGTGCTTGCGGCCGCCTTGTGGTGGCACCAACACGTCGGTGCCTTCCAGCAGCTTCAACATGCCTTGCTGCACGCCTTCGCCGCTTACGTCGCGGGTAATAGAAGGGTTGTCGCTCTTGCGGGCAATCTTGTCTATTTCGTCAATGTAAACAATGCCGCGTTCGGCGGCAGACACGTCGTAATTGCAAACCTGAAGCAAGCGGGTTAAGATGCTTTCCACGTCTTCGCCCACATAGCCGGCTTCGGTAAACACGGTGGCATCAACAATAGCAAACGGAACATTCAACAATTTGGCAATGGTTTTGGCCAGTAAGGTTTTGCCCGTGCCGGTTTCGCCCACCATCACAATGTTGCTTTTTTCGATTTCGATTTCGTCTTTAGGTCCTTCGTTGTTTTTGTATTGAAGCCGCTTGTAGTGATTATAAACGGCAACGGCCATTACCTTTTTTGCTTCGTCCTGCCCGATAACGTATTCGTCGAGGAATTTTTTTACCTCTACCGGTTTTTTTACGCTCAATTTAAAGGTGGATGGCGTTGGCCTTTCTTCCCGCACCATCAACTCCTGTTCGATGATCTCCCTTGCGTGGTCCACGCAGTTCTCGCAGATGTGCCCTTCCTGCCCCGCAATCAGGATCTTTACCTCATCCCGGCTGCGGCCGCAAAACGAACAGTGTAAGATGTTTTTAGCCATGTGTTGGTTGAATCAGATTTTATAGAAAGCCAAACGCCGCCAAAAGCTGCATTGGCGGACAAAAATAGAGAAATGATTTCCGACGGGCAGAATTTGGCGGCGGGATTTATGGGAATCTTAGGATTGAACAAATGAAACAGCAACGTGTGAAACCAAAAGGGTTTGCCGCGTTTCGGTTTTGGATAGAGCTGTAGTCCTCATCATTATAGTTTCCGAAACGGACCGACAACTTGCATTGATTACCTTTCGTGCCTCACCTATTTTTACAGCCGTTTTTCAATCAAAAGAACATGGGCCGCATCAAGCTTGATCTTCATCCCATTTATAACAATAGCGCTGCCGTGGACAAAGCCTTGCGACAAGCTTTTGAAGAGGCTGTAGAAAAAAAGATCCGCGAAGTGGAGATCATTCCCGGCAAAGGAAGCGGACAGCTTCGGAAAAAGGTCGAACGCTTTTTACAACTGCCACACATCAAGCCGCTGTATCATCGCATTGAAAACGACGCAAAAAACCACGGGCGGCTGTTTGTGTATTTTAAATTTTGACGAAGAAGCCAGTTTGGAGAGATGATGATGTGAAGGTTTAATGATGCCGGCGCCGGTTTATTGCTGTTGAGTGTAGGTTTCAAACTCATTTTCATCACGGGCCTTATTTCGCCAAATCATCACATCTCCAAATTTTCAAATCAACCGATGATCTCCTACAATCCCAAACAATGGCTGCGGGCCTTTTTTAATATTCACCGGGCCGATACGGTGCGCAAAATGTTTCCGTTCCTGGTGGGCATGGCGCTTTTTTCGTGGCTCGTGGCTTATCTCGAAATCCAGCACTTCCGGTTTTCGCAAGGCAGTTATTTAAAGAACGTTTCGGTGCTGCACACGCTTCTTGGCTTTGCCATTTCCCTGCTGCTGGTGTTTCGCACCAACACAGCTTACGACCGGTGGTGGGAAGGCCGGCGGCAATGGGGCGCTTTGGTGAACAACAGCCGTAACCTGGCCATAAAACTTACCGCTTTGTTGCCCGGTGATGAATCGTCGAAGAACTTGTTTGCGCAGCTCATTCCCACCTTTGCTTTTTCGCTAAAAGCACACCTGCAAAGCGAGGAAACGCGGTGGGAATTGGACGAACGGCCGCATCCCGAAATTCCCAACTTCGACCACAACGGCCATGTGCCTTCGCAGGTAGTTCGCAACATAATGAACAAGCTGCGGCAGTTGCAAACCGAGGGACGTCTTTCCCTTGAAAGCCTCTTGTTCATTAATCCAGAGCTGATGTCGTTCATGGACGTCTGCGGTGCCTGCGAACGCATCCGCAACACACCGATTCCGTATTCGTACAGCGTGTTCATTAAAAAATTTATTTTTCTCTACGTGCTTTCCTTGCCTGTGGGTCTTGTCTTCAGCCTGGGCTATCTCACCGTTCCGGTGGTGGTGTTTGTGTTTTATGTGTTGGGAAGTTTGGAGATCATTGCCGAAGAAATTGAGGAGCCGTTTGGCAAAGACGCCAACGACCTGCCGATGGAAAGGCTGTGCGGAACCATTCGTAAAAATGTCGAAGAAATCATGCAGTAGGTGCTGCGGTGTTTTGTTTTATGGAAACAGGGCGGGTTATCGTCTAATCAAAATGAAACAGTTAACGATCTTGGTTCTTCTATTTTTTGTTGTGTGCCTTTACGGCCATTCACAGCCTTTGATTCAAACACCACGCGACGCTTATAAGCTGAAAAGCGATTCTTCATTTTGGGGCAAACCGTTGAAAATACTTTTGAAAGAAATTGGTCCGGAAATAAAAATGGTTTCCGTCCGGGAGGTGAGTTGGTTAGAAGGATTGGCGTTTCTTATTTTCTATTTTGAAGATTGGCTTGACAAAAGCAAAGAACGGCAACATTGTACCGGAGGATACCCATTACAGATCAGGGTGATGATTAAAGAGTCTTTTGATTGGAAGAAGCTGCAGGAAGAACAATTTCAAAGGACGCAAGCCGATGCGGAAAGGCTTGCCAACCTCACTATCGCCTACACCAGGGTATCTGGCGATATTGATCCAGAGGGTTATGTATTGTGAGCACTTGTTCAAAAAAGATAGCGCAACTTAATGTTGACGGATACAACGCAATTGCCTTTCACGCCAAACTTGTTTGCGTCAAACTTAGGTGCGGCGGCAAAGGGCAAATTGTTTTGCGACGCGCCGTAACCTTCTTTAGGTATGCCAAGGAAATTAGTGTCAAATTTTTGGTTGTTGTTTTCGTCGTGTACCACCGATACGGCATAATCGCCTTCGGGAACATTTTCAAAAATAGCCGTGGCGGTTTTGTTATTCACAGTTACCCGTTCGCAGGCCATTGGCGATCCCTTTCCCGAAAAAGCTTTGGCATTGTTGTGCAGGCAAACAATCGCCACTCCCTTGTTGTTTTCAAAGTTGGTTATTTGCACCACTACACGCGATTGGCCGGCAGCGGCAGCCATCACAAGCAACGAAACAGCGGCTAAAAGAATTTTCATGGCGAATGATTGCGGCCAAAAATCGCATTAATTTTTTAGCGCGGCCGTGGTTTGACAAAACATTTCGATTGACCCCCTTCATCGCTTGTTGAACCGGTTGATTAAGGAGTGGGAAGCAGAAGTTCGGTTATTGGTTAATTGGGAATTTGGTTATTAGGGGAAGTCCTTTAGATGCTGTCGTTGTTTTCGATTCCAAACACTCAATACACAATATGCTAATATCCTAATATCCTAATAGCCCAATAGCCTAATCCCTAATTAACCAATCCCTAATTCCTAATAAACGTATTAAGCCTTTACTTCGCGGCCAATGATCAAAAAGCTGGACTGGTACATTCTGCGCAAATTCTTTTCTACGTTTTTGTTTTGCATGATGGCCTTCACCATTTTGGCCGTGGCCGTGGACAGCAGTGAGAATGCCGACCGCTTTGTAAACACCGGCTTGTCCACCGCTCAAATTTTCCGGCAGTATTACGTGGGCTTTGTGCCTTACATCTGGGGTCTGTTGTTTCCGCTGTTTGTTTTTATCGCCGTTATTTTTTTTACGTCCAAAATGGCTTTGCGCTCCGAGGTGGTTGCCATACTTGCCAGCGGCACTTCGTACAACCGTTGGCTGCGGCCTTACCTCATCGGCGGCGGTTTAATGGCGGTGCTGCTTTTTGTAGCCAACCGCTACGGCATCCCCAAAGCCAATGAGGTGCGCAGCAGCTTTGAAAACAAGTACATGAACAGTGCCGCGGGGCCGGCGCAGCAAAGCCGCTGTCCCAATTGTTTTTACAAACGCATAGATTCCATTACCTACGTCGGCTTAAAGTATTACGATGCCGCCAGCAAGTCAGCTAACGCCTTTTTTTTGGAGAAAGTAAAAGGCAACAAAGTTGTGTACAACCTCCGCGCCGACCGCATCGAATGGGATTCGGCAAAGAAGAACTGGAAGCTGATAAACGCAACCGAACGGGTAATTGATAGCCTGCACGAAACCGTTACGCAGCAGCCGCAAAAAACCATTTACCTGAACCTTCAACCCTCGGAGTTGCGCAAGGATGAATTCCTAAAAGATAAGCTGACGTCGCCCGAACTGGCGCAATTCATCTCCCTCGAAGAACAACGGGCCACCGAAGGTCTGGCGCCGCTGAAAGTAGAACTCATCCGGCGCAATGCCACGCCTTTTACGGTATTGCTTTTAACGCTTATCGGCGCCATCATAGCCGGCCGCAAAACCCGCGGCGGCAGTGGGCTTCATCTCGCCATCGGCATTGTGATTGCCGCGGCCTTTATCCTGGCCGACCGGTTTTCCACCGTGTTTGCAACCAAGAGCAGTTTCCCGCCTACGCTGGCGGCATGGATGCCCAACATCGTTTTTACGGCGGTGGCGTACTACTTGTACAGAAGGGCGCCGAAGTGAACCTCACCCCGGCCCTCTCTAACAATCCCGATAGCTATCGGGAGGAGAGGGAGTGCTTGCGCAAGCGGGCTACAGGTATCAATGATTCTTTTTATTAGAGGCTTTTTTAAACCAGAGGTTTGTCTATTCATTAAGCCTCTGTTGTTTCACTCACTTCTACGCTTTGTACCCAATAGCTACCGGGACTATTGAGCATTGCACAACCCCGCTTTCAATATTCAATGCGTTTACAATTTCAACTTCTCTGACTTGTCATGCCGGCATAGGAGGCCTCTGTGCGTTCGGTTGTGAGAAATAAAAGCAAGCAGTAAAACTGATTGCTGCAGTCCTTCAAGTGAAGTCCACAGATCCCTCCCTGCGTCGGGATGACAACACACGTTAATTACGGTAGCGGCTGGCTTAAAAACAATCAGATGCTTTGTGTTGTAAACACCGCCGTATGGTCTCCCTCTCCATCTTCGATGGAGAGGGTTGGAGTGAGGTCTTATATTTGCCCCCATGCTTATGAGGCCGGGCTTCTATATTTTTTGTGCGTTTGTGCTGACTGCTTTGGTGCAACTGTTTTATTATCTCTATTTCTTTCGGCGCGTAGCTTATTACAAAGCGCAAGACAGGCAACAATCGCAGCAGCATCCCGTATCGGTTATCATTTGCGCAAGAGACGAAGGCGAAAATATAGCCAACAATCTGCCCGGTATATTGGTGCAGGACTATTCCACTACACACGAAGTCATTGTGGTGAATGACAATTCCTACGACGATACGAAATACGTTTTGGAAGATTTGAAAAAAACATTCAAAGGCCTTCAGGTGATAGAGCTGTCGCAGGAAGCCAAACACATTGCCGGAAAAAAATATCCCTTGTCCATTGGCATTAAAGAAGCGAAGTACGAGGTGCTGTTGCTTACCGATGCCGACTGTGTGCCGTCATCGGAACGGTGGCTTTATAAGATGCAGGATGCCTTTACCGAAAGTACCGAGGTGGTTCTGGGCTATGGCGCTTACCAAAAAAAACCGGGCTTTTTAAACAAAGCCATTCGTTTCGAAACCTTTCACACGGCATTGCAATACATAAGTTATGCGCTGGCCGGCAAGCCGTATATGGGCGTGGGCCGCAATCTTGCGTACCGCCGCGACGTGTTCCTTCGCAACAAAGGCTTTTCGGCAATTAACCACATCCCCGGTGGTGACGATGATTTGTTCATTAACCGCGTGGCTAATAAGCACAACACGGCCGTAGTATTAGACCCCGGTGCGTTTACGTTGTCGGCGCCTAAAACAACGTGGAAAGATTGGCGGCGGCAAAAGTCGCGGCATTATTCCACGGGCAAATTTTACAAGGCTTCACACAAAGCCTTATTGGGGCTGTACACGGCTTCGCAATTTTTTCTTTACCCTCTGTTTGTTTTATCCCTTCTTTTTTTTGATTGGCGATTTGCGCTCATTCCATTTGCCGTAAGGCTCATCACGCAAGCCATCATTTGGAACAAAGCCATGAAGATGCTGGGCGAAAGCGACTTGTTTTCCTCCTTTCTCTTTTGGGACTTGTGGCAATTTTTTTACTACCTCCTCTTCGCGCCGTCGCTGTGGAAGAAGCCGAGGAAGACGTGGTAATTATCTTTGCCCGATGGACATCATGCTAAAGTACTTCTCTGATTTTACCGACACGCAAAAACAACAGTTTGCCGCCCTTGAAGGCTTGTATAAAGACTGGAACGAGAAGATCAACGTCATCTCCCGAAAGGACATTGACAGCCTTTACGAAAAACACGTGCTGCATTCTTTAAGCATTGCCGCAGCCTTTGACTTTCCGGCCGGCGCGGAAATTATAGACATCGGTACGGGTGGTGGTTTTCCGGGTGTGCCGCTGGCGATATTTTTTCCGGAAGTAAGTTTTCATTTGGTGGACAGCATCGGCAAAAAGCTGAAGATTATTGAGCAAGTAAAAGAGAACATTGGTTTGAAGAACCTGACCACGCAGCACACCCGCGCCGAAGACATCAACCGCCGCACTTTTGACTTTGCGGTTAGCCGCGCCGTGGCGCCGTTAAAAGATTTATGGCGGTGGAGCAAGCCGCTGTTGAAGAATAAAAAATTTAAAACACACACCGAAACAGGCGTTGTTGAATTAACATCTGGCTTGATTTGTTTAAAGGGTGGGGATCTTACACAGGAGATAAGCGATAGTGGGCTGAAGCTAAGAATGATGGAAATAAGTGAAATTTTTGACGAAGGCTATTTTAAGGAGAAATACATTTTGTACACGCAAGTTTCGTAAACGGTTTACATCTTGCGATTTTCAGTTTGCAGTTTGTTTGCCATGGTAATGAATCTTGCCTGTCACGCCGAGGAACGAGGCATCTGTGGACTGCGTATAAATGAATAGTGCAATCAGTTTTACTCTTTGCCTTCTTTTCTTACAGGCGAGTGCACAGCTGCCCCCTCCGCCAGTTGGCGGATGACAGGTCAGAGTTCTTACCATAGCAAGAGTGCTAACTATTTAAAGAGACGTTGCACATTGCCCGATGGAATCACTGAACGTACCTGTCTACCGGCAGGCAGGCAAGCTGTGCGACGCAACAGACGATCAATAGATAGACAGACCTCTGGTCCACAAAAAAGCTCATAGTAAAAAGAAGCATTGATACCTGTGGCCCACTTGCGCAAGCATTCCCTCTCCTCCCGATAGCTATCGGGAGGAGAGGGCCGGGGTGAGGTCACTTCTTCCGCTGCTGCTGCACGGTTTTCTGCTGCTCCTGCATCTTCTCCATCTGCTCTTGCCACTTGCTTTTCGTTTTGGGCTTCTTGCGGGCCGCTTCAATCTTGGCAATCAGCTTGTCGTGGTTGATGATATAGTTCTGAATGGTGTATTGCAAACCCAAGGTAATCAGGTTGGACACGGTGTAGTACCAGGTTAAACCGGCCGGCAGCTTGTTAAACACAAACAACAAAATGATGGGAAAGAAATACGGCATGTACTTCATCACCGGATTGCCCTGATCGGGAGTCATGCTCATGCTGTACAAAGAGATGAGAAACGAAGTGGTAACGGCCGTGATGGTGAACAAACTTACGTGGTCTCCGTAAAGCGGAATGGAGAAGGGGAGGTGGTAGATGGAATCCCACTGGGACAAATCCTTCGCCCATAAAAAGTGCTGGCCGCGCAAGGCCACATTGGAGTTAAAGAAGCTGTACAAGGCAAAGAAAATCGGTATCTGAAAAAGCCCCGGCAAACAGCCCGCAAACTGGTTCACGCCGGCTTCGCGGGTAAACTTCATTTGCTCCATGGAGTATTGCTGTTGATCGGGATACTTCGTTTTTAATTGTTCCAGTTCCGGACGAAGGATTTTCATTTTTGCACTGGTGAGATAGCCGGGATACATCAGCGGCGACACGATGAGGCGAATAAGCAAGGTAAGCAACAAGATAACGATGCCGTAATTTTTAGTAAGGGTACTAAAGAAGTTGAACGCCGGAATAACGACATAGCGGTTGATGTATTTGACAAAGGCAAACATGCCGCTGCCCAGGTCCACCATGTCCGCCATGTTGTTGCCGTATTGCTTTAGTACGCTGTAGTCATTGGGACCGTAATAAAAAGCCAGTTCGGCTTTGTTGTTTCGCAATGGTAGCTGCATATTGGCCGTGCCTTGTATGGCCACATTGCTGCTATCGGTGGGCGACGTCCAAATAAGATTGCCGCTGCTAAAACCGTTTTTGGCCAGCAAGGTATAATTAAAGAACTGTTGCTTTACCGCCACCCAATCTACTTTGCCTTTAAATTCTTTACTGCCGCCGCCGACGGCCAGGTGGTTATTAAAGTCACCGTCTAAGCGGTAGCCGATTTTCGACTGGCCGCGTTCATACGAAATGTCCCGTTGCTGCTGCACGGCATTGACCTGCCAGGTAAGGTTGAGTGTATTGCCGCCAATCACTTGCTGTGCGCCGTCAATAGCGATGGTGAAATCCACCATGTAATTGTTCGGATGAACCACGTATTGGTGCACGATCTCTTTGCCTTCGGCCGAACGGGCTTTATAGGTGATGGTGGTAGTCCTGTCGGCCGCAACGGTTTTTTCAGCGGGTAAAAAATACAGGCTGTTGATGTCGGCGGATTTGTTATCGGCAAGAGTGATGGAATACGAAAGCTTGTCAAAAGCCGTGGCGCCCATTTTTACATCAGTGCTGTCGGGGCCTTTAAATTTTTTCAGTTCCACCATCTTTGGCCGTCCGCCTTTGTTGGTAAAGGTGATATTCAGCAGAGATGTTTGCACCGTTTCCGTGGCTTCGGTTCCGTGTAGATATTGTTGAAAGCCGGCGCTGTCGGCCGCCGTAAGTACAGGCTGTGCGGCTTGGGGCGGCGGGTTCCGAAAGCGATCTATGGAGTCGGCGGCACGTTTGGTGCTGTCTTTTGCAAAGGTGGTGCGGTCTTGTTGTTGCTTCCAAGCGAGGTATTTGTTTTGCTCTTTGCTGTTGAACCAGAACATGCCGAAAAACAAAAGGGCCAGGAGAATAATACCGATAACGGTATTGCGGTCAAACTTCATGCGATTTTATTAAAGGCGGCAAAGATAGCGGTTGGCGGGAGACGGAGGTTTAGTGTTAGGTTAAGGTTAAAGGCCGCTTTGTAGGGACATGCCCGCGGCATGTCCGGAGAAATGCGCCAACGGCGCATCCAAGTTTCGCTGCTCGCGATCCAATAACGCTGCTTTGGTTTTAAATATGGCAACCAATTAATTTGGCGGCATGCCGAGTTTTAGTAACACCTATGAACAAAGGACAAAATGGAAATATTCTATAATCTTTTTGGCTTTGGTTTGCGATTAAAATGCCTGAATGCGCCGTTGGCGCATTTCCCATCGGACATGCCACGGGCATGTCCCTACATCAGTTTTCCTTCGAGGTAAACTTGTTGCACGTTGAAGATTTCATCAAACACTAAAATATTTGCTTTAGCGCCGGGTTCGATGCGGCCGAGGTCCATACGGTTTAATAAATTGGCAGGATACAACGAAGCCATGCGAAGGGCTTCATCCAGTGCGATGCCGCAATGCTGCACACAATTCTCAACCGCTTCCAACAGCGTAATCTTTGACCCAGAAAGGGTACTGTCTTCCAACGTATAGCGGTCGGTTTGCGCTACGTGTGTGTAAGCGCCGGTGCTTTCCGTCACCGCATCGGTAATAAGAAAGAGGCGGTCGCCCAAAACTTTTTTGCTGAAACCAACCGTTGAAAAATCCACGTGAATGCCATCGGCAATAATGCTGGCGTAAGCGTTTGATAAAAACGCAGCACCAGGCAAGCCGGTAGCCCGGTGGTGCAGCGGCGACATGGCGTTGAACAAATGCGTCACGGCCGTAATGCCATCGGCAAAACCTTTTGCCGCTTCTTCAAACGTAGCGTTGCTGTGGCCTGCCGAAACAATAACGCTGCTCTCTACCAAAAGCTTTATGATGGCCGCATCGGTGATTTCAGGTGCAAGGGTCATCATGGTCAACACGCCTTGCGCTTCTTCGCATATTGCTTTCACTTCTTCGGCCGTTGGCGCTTTAATGTATTCTTCCAAATGAGCGCCGCGTTTTTCAGGGTTAATGAAAGGCCCTTCCAAATGCAGTCCCAGCAAGGCCGGATGCGGGTTGTACCGGACCGCTGAAATGGCTTCGCGATAAACCGGAACCGAATTGGTAGCAAGGGTAATGACGTAGCCCGTGGTGCCGCTTTGTATAATTGCATTAGTGATGGTTTGCAAAGCATCGCTATTTGGCTGCGCCGAAAACAGTCTGCCGCCGGCGCCGTAAATCTGCAAGTCAATCAGTCCCGGTGCGATGGAGGCGCCGTCGCAATCAATAATGACAGTATCGGCAGGAATGTCATCGGGGTCAATGATGTCCTTGATGCCGCTTTCATCGAACAATAAGGCTTTGCCTTTGAATTTTTTTATGCCGGTGAAGAGGATGCCGTTGGTGAGGGCTGTGAGCATAAGCGAAGATAGGAAACCCCAAACGGCCCCCATCCCGACCTTTCCCCGTTAGGGGAAGGCTGGGGCGAACCGTTTTCATCAAAACCATTTATGTTTGCCCGAAGCCCATCGCCATGTCCAAAAACTTTCTTCGCTTTTGCTTTTTGCTTTTTTGTTTTTTCTGCTTTCGTCAACTTTTGTTTGCGCAAACCGTTCCGCCCATTGTCGCCGCCATGCCGCCAAAAGCTGAACGTGAATTTCGTGCCGCATGGGTAGCAACCGTGGCTAACATTAACTGGCCCAGCAAACCCGGTTTGCCCGTGGACAGTCAGCAAAAGGAAGCCATCGCTTTGCTTGATTTTTTGGCGGCGAATAATTTCAACGCAGTTATATTTCAGGTAAGGCCACAAGCCGACGCTTTATACCAAAGCAGCCTTGAACCCTGGAGTTATTTTTTAACCGGCACACAAGGCAAGGCACCCGAACCTTTTTATGACCCCCTGCAATTTTGGGTGGAAGCCGCGCATGACCGCGGCCTCGAGTTGCACGTGTGGCTCAATCCTTACCGGGCGCACCATCCCGATGGCGGGCCGGTTAGTGACAGCTCCATTGTAAAAAAGAAACCATCACTGGTGTTGCCGCTAAAGCAAAGTGGTTATTGGTGGTTCGATCCATCGTTGAAAGGAACAAAAGAACACGCAACGGCTGTTGTGATGGACATTGTAAAGCGTTACGATATTGACGGCGTTCACTTCGATGATTATTTCTATCCTTATCGGGAATACAACAAAGGCGAAGACTTTCCGGACAGCGCCAGCTATGCAGCCTATAAAAAAAGTGGTGGCAAGCTGTCGCGTGGCGACTGGCGACGCAATGCCGTGAACTCTTTCATCAGCAACCTCTATACGCAAATAAAAAAAGAAAAAAAGTGGGTGAAATTTGGTTTGAGCCCTTTTGGTATTTGGCGGCCCGGCTATCCTGAAGGCATTTGTTGTTTTGATCAATACGATGTGTTGTATGCCGATGCAAAGCTTTGGCTCAATAAGGGATGGATAGATTATTTCTCGCCGCAATTGTATTGGCCCATCAACCGCGCCGCGCAAAGCTTTCCGTTGCTGCTTGGTTGGTGGCGAGACGAGAATACGATGAAGCGACACTTGTGGCCGGGCATTAACGTAGGCGATACAAGCAGCCGGGCCACGCTTGAAGTGTTGAATCAACTGATGGTTGACCGCGGTATGTTACCGCAAAGCAAAGGAGTTATTCATTGGAGCATCGGGCAAGTGATAAAAAATGCGGCCTTGCAAAAAGCATTGGTGGACGGGCCTTACAAGCGAAAGGCATTGGTGCCTGCAAGCCCGTGGTTAGATAGCATTGCTCCGTCCGCATCCACGGCAAGCATAGAAAAAACAGGCGATTCATTGCGGCTAAAAGTATTGCACGTAAACAATAAAGATGTGGCCCATTGGATTGTGTATTATCAGTATTATGGCGGCGCCTGGAACTATACCATTCTTAGCCGCGCCGAGGAAACTGCAAACGTTTCGTTGAGCGACAACAGGAAACAGCCGTTAACGCATGTGATGATAAGTGCCGTTGACCGGGTGGGAAATGAAAGTAAAAAGATGGAGATCGGATTACCTATGGACGTTTTAGGGTTTTGATTAGTAATAGCAACAAAGACCGCGGAGAGGCCGGATGCGACGGCTGAAATACACAGTCCTTTACTACGCGAAACCAAAGTTGACAGTCTATTCCCGGCTTTCTCTTCAATACATTTGCCAAGTCCGCGTCCGTTTTCATCACTGTAACTCGCAACCGCCATGAAGTTTGTTTGTAAACTGTTTTTATTGTTTTTTCTCTTTGCCTTACCGGCTTCTTCTTTCGCCTGGGGCGTACTGGGCCACCGCATCGTGGGTGAGATTGCCAACACTTATTTAACCGATAAAGCAAGAACGGAGATTCAAAAAATATTGGGCGTGGAAAGCATTGCCATGAGCAGCAACTGGGCCGATTTCATCAAGTCCGATTCTACGTATCGCTATCTCAATCCCTGGCATTACATCAACTTCAAAAGTGGTTTGTCCGATGCCGATGTGCAAGCCTATCTAAAGCAAGACACGGCTACAGACGTTTATACCCGTGTAAATTTTTTGGTGAAAGAACTAAAAAAGAAAACCTTACCGCTTGATAAAAAGCAGATGTACCTGAAACTGCTCATTCATTTTATAGGCGACATTCACCAACCCCTGCACGAAGGCCGGCCCGATGATCAGGGTGGCAATCGTGTGCGGGTACTGTGGTTCAACAACCCAGGCAACCTGCACGCCGTTTGGGACGAAAGCCTGATAACGTTTCAACAATTGAGCTACACCGAATACACGGCCGCTATCAATCATACAACGGTTAAACAAAGGCAAGCCTGGCAAAAATCTTCGGTTGCCAATTGGATTGCGGAATCGTACAACATTGTGGAAACGCTTTACCCAGAAATAATGGAGAAGGAGCAGAAGTTGAGCTACGAATACAACTTCAAACACATCAAAACCGTAAACGAACAATTGCTCAAAGGTGGTGTGCGGCTGGCCGGTTTGCTGAACGCTATCTTTGGTTGAGCAATCGTTGAGAAGACCTTCAACGTCTGAACGCGTACAAACCACAACGCCATGAAACCGCATCTACACAAATTCGTCTTTGTTATTTCCATCTCCTTGCTTCTGCTTTGCGGCAGTTGGGGGTTTCTGATGCACCGCACCATCAGCCAGCTATCGGTGTATCAATTGCCGGCAGAAATGCAGCCCTTCTTTTGGCAAAATGCCGAAGGCATTGTAAAAAACTCCACTCGCCCTGACGACCGGCGCAACACCGATAAAACCGAAGCCGAAAAACATTTTATTGATCTGGAGGCCTATGGCCCGGATGCGGCCAAAAACATGCCACTGACTTGGGATGATGCCGTTGCGAAATACACAAAGGATACCTTGCTTAAATACGGCTACGTTCCGTATTGGGTGCTGGAAATGAAGAACCGCCTGACCGGCGCTTTTGTCAAAGCCGACAGGGACAGCATTTTGTTTTACGCCACCGACATGGCGCATTACATTGAAGACGCCAATGTGCCGCTGCATACGTCTATCAACTACGACGGACAACTCACGAATCAAAAGGGGCTGCATTCGTTGTGGGAAAGCACGGTGCCCGAATTGAGCATCGCTGATTTTAATTTGAAAGGCAGGAAAAAGGCGAAATATCTAAAACATCCCGAAAAGGAAATATGGACCGCCGTTCGCCGTGCGGCTGCTTTGGCACCCTCGGTGTTTGCACTGGAAACGGAAGTGAGTAAGGATTTTACCGATTCAACAAAATACCGTCATCAACTCCGCAACGGCCGCGATGTGCGCAGTTACTCTACGGCCTTTGCACGGGCTTACGGCCAACGCATACAAGGCGCTGTAAACGACCAGGCCATTCACGCCGCTAATCTTCTTGCCGATTTTTGGTACACCGCTTGGGCAGATGCCGGCAAGCCCGATTTAACCGCATTGATGACAAAACCCTGGCAAGCCGCGGACGCGGAACAGTTGGGCAAAGAAGTGAAAGCCTACCGAAAGAACGAGCTGTTGAAAAACGGTTGGTTGTTGTCGAAAAAAGACGCCGCAAAAGAAGTAGAGTAAAAAGCTCTTTAGGGCCAGGTTTTTATATTTGCCGCCATGACGAGTGAATTAGGCAACCGGATTTTTCTTCAGGCCATTGAAGACTATCATAAAACCGACTATGTGGATGCGCCGTTGTGCAATCCTTTTAAAGAGAACTTACCTGAACACCTGTTGTATAAAAAAGCCTGGATTGATACGGTGCAGTGGCATTTGGAAGACATCATTCGCGATCCGGCCATTGAACCCGTCAACGCTTTGCGGCTTAAACGGCGCATTGATGCTTCCAACCAGGACCGGACGGACGTGGTGGAAACCATTGACGGTTATTTTCTTCATCAATATAAAAACGTGGATGTTAAGCCGGATGCCACCGTCAATACCGAAAGTCCGGCCTGGGCCATTGATCGCCTGGCCATTCTCGCCTTAAAAATTTACCACATGCGGATAGAGGCGGAAAGAACGGATGCCGCCGGAGAACACAAGACCTCTGCGCAGCAAAAGTTAAATGTATTGTTGCAACAACAAGCCGATTTATCGAAAGCCATTGACGGCCTGTTTGCCGACATTGCCGCAGGCCGTAAGTACATGAAGGTTTACAAGCAGATGAAGATGTACAACGACGAAACGCTTAACCCCGTTTTATACGGCGCAAAAAAAGCATCTCTTTGACCAGGCCAAAACATCTTCTGGTTCTCCGTTTGTCTTCCTTGGGCGATGTTGCCATGACGTTGCCTGTGATCCGTAATCTTTTGCAGCAACATCCCGGCTTGCGGGTAACGATGGTGTCGGCGGCTTTGGTTAAGCCGTTGTTTGAAAACATAGAACGGCTGACCTTTTTTGCGGCTGATTTGAAAGGGCGGCACAACGGTTTACCCGGACTTTACCGGTTGTTTAAAGAAGTCAACCAGGTTGACGACTTCGATGCCGTGGCTGATTTGCACGACGTGTTGCGAACAAAAATTTTGCGCCGCTTTTTTTTGCTTCCCCGCAAGCCGGTTGCCGTGATTGACAAAGGCCGCAAGGAAAAGAAGGAGTTGACAAGGCCGCAAAACAAAAAGCTTCATCCGCTGAAATCAACTTTTGAACGCTATGCCGATGTGTTTAGAACGTTGCATCTTCCACTTAGGTTGGAAGAAGGCCAAGGCCTTTCGCCAAAAGGCGAAGAACCGAAAACGCTAAAGCAGTTGAAGGCGAAAGGTCATATTTTAATCGGCCTTGCGCCTATCGCTCAATATGCCGAGAAAACCTATCCGTTGGAGAAGATGAAGGATGTGGTGAGGCTGTTGGCAAGGCATAAAAGCAACCGTCTCTTTTTGTTTGGCGGCAAATCTGAACAAGAAGTTCTTGCCTCCTGGCAAGCTGAATTCACTAACGTAAAAAGCTTTGCTGGCGAAGGGCTACAAGAAGAACTTTCAGTGATTGCACATTTGGATTTGATGGTCAGCATGGATTCGGCCAATATGCACCTCGCATCCATGTTTGGCGTGCCGGTTGTTTCGGTTTGGGGCGGTACGCATCCTTACCTTGGCTTTATGGGTTGGGGGCAAAGGCTTGACAATGCTGTGCAGATTGATTTGCCCTGCCGGCCGTCATCGGTTTTCGGCAACAAAGCATGTCCGAATAATTGTGCTTGCCTGAACGGCATTCCGCTGCAAATGATTTATGATAGAATAGTGCAACAACTGAATCAGACAAATGAAAATTCTTCTCCTTCTTCCCAATAATTTTTCTGATAGCTTACTGGCCACACCGGTTCTTCGGTGCCTGCACCGATTGCCAGAGGCGAAGCTTTTTGTACTAACAGGAACCAAGGGCAAGAGCGCTTTAACAGGCAATCATTTTGTTCAACAAGTTTTTGTTTGGAACGGCAATGCTTCACCGACGGAAGCAATTGAAACCGGAGAATTTTCGATTGTAATTGATTTACAAAACAACAACGAAAGCAAAGCGATGTTGGCAACTCTTTCTGTAAAGACGATAAGCATTCCAACGCATTCCGTAGCGGAAAGCTTGTACCACTTCACCGGGTGGCGGTTGCGGCCAAAGCAACAGTTAGTAGAACATTATTTTGAAGCCGTTGCGCCGTTAAATGTATTCAACGATGACTTTGGCCTTGACTATTTTATACCGGGAGGTGCAGCGGTGCAAAGCCACGACATCCCGCACTCGCATCACGCCGGCTTTGTTTGTATTTCCGTTGGCGCTTTGCGCAACGGTGTGCGGTTGTCCGTACGCACTTTGCAAACGATTTGCGGCCGGCTTGCTCATCCAATTGTTTTGTTGGGAACAAAAGAGGACGCAGCCAAAGGCGAAACCATTGCGGCAATTGACAACATTAAAATCTATAACGCCTGCGGAAAATTTTCGCTTGATGAGAACGCGGATCTCATTCGCCAATCAAAGCTTTTAGTAACAGCAAATGCGGATGAAGCACAGGTAGCCGCCGCATTAAAAAAAGAAGCGGTGGTTATTGGCGGCACCAAATCTTTTTACTCAAGAAAACCGTATTACGGTGAAAAGTTTTTGCGGGAGAACCCATCTCCATACGATACGGTAAACGTGCGAATGCAATGGTTTGGTTCCTTCGGTACGATAAACATTGACGCACTCTTGAACAAAGTGGCTTTGCGGCTGCGCAGAAAAAAAGAGCAATGAACAAGAGACGTTGTTTTCTGCTCTCTTGCTTATTGCTCCTTGCCAATTGTCTGTTGATTACGCTCCTGTTCTATTCTCCGAATCCTGGCTGCGGTCGGTATCATCCAAACTATAATCTTTGTTTTCTTCGTCACTCCCCGCAATAGTGTCGGCGTTGGCATCTTCGTAAATCTCGCCGGTATCAAGGTCATTGCCTGTTAGCGACTGGCCCTCGCCGAAGCTTTTTTCATTCAACTCTTCACCGTCAAAATCCACATTGTCCATCCGTGCTTGTCGCAAGTTGTCCTCATCTTTTGTAGGCATATAAGTCGTGTCACGCAAAGCTTCGCGTTCATCGGGCCGCACGTCATAGGCGGTTGTTCGCTCGGTGTTATCATCTTCATTCTCATTGTCATCGTCCAGGCCATCAATGCCCTCGCCCTCTTCGTCGGCCGAAGAAATAGTCGTGTCCGCCATCTCGCCCAAGCCAGGTACTTGTACAAATTCTTGTCCCGGAATGTCTTTTACATCGGGCAGGGCTATTGTGGTTTCCTCGGAGCGTAATTCTGCACGGTCCCGTGGGCTGTCCGGCAGGTCGTTGGGTACAGAGGACTGTTGTTCCAGCCGATTGACGGTTGGGTCATTTTCGCGGCCGGTTGAAGTTCTTTCGTTTGCCATAACCTAATTTTAGGGTTGTTCTTAAAAAATTTGTGCCGTGGGGGTCTGGCCGCTTGGAGCGGCCTGACTCCTGCTCCCTAACGTTTTAAACTTGATGGGTTATGAGCAAGTACATTTTTAAAACAAACATCAATTGCCTCGGTTGCGCCTCGCAAATCAAACCGCACTTAGACAAGCTGGAACAGGAAGGGCAGATCGACCATTGGCAGGTTCACCTTCGCGAACCGGACCATACGCTTGAAATTGACAGCAGGAATTGGAGCGAAGAAGGGCTCAAAACCTATATACATAACGCAGGCTTCCGGGCAGAGACTAAAAAAGTTTGAAGCTTGGCCCCCCGCACTTCGTAAACACACTTCCACGCACAGCGGAAGGTTTTTGCCTGCCTTTAGGTAACGGAATTTTCAACAACTGTAAACATCTTTGAATTGTTTAAGCAAGGATGTGCCAAGGCTTCGCACCGTAAAAACTTTTTGATCAACAGCGGTCACGGGCAAAATCTGTTTTGTAGTGCTGGTGATGAAGGCTTCCCGTGCTGTTTCGATTTCTCCTAAGCGGATTAGCCTTTCTTCCACCGGATAACTTTCTTTTGCCAGTTCAATTATCTTGCTTCGCGTGACACCTTTTAGGACGCCTTCGGCCGGTGTTACAAGTGTGCCCTCTTTCGTCACTAAAAAGAAATTGCTTCGCGGGCATTCGGAGATGAAACCGTTGTGGTGATACAAAATATCATCCGCGCCTTTTTGTATTTTGATGGGCTGCAGCCAAATGGCCGTGAGGTAATCAATGGTTTTGATATGCGAGAGTTGGCGCTGGTAAGAACAGGAGAAAAGCCGAACGCCTTTTTGCCGTTGGCCTTCTGTCGGCGATGAAAAGGTATGTTGCGAAATCACCAGGTTCGGTTTGCCGGGATTAAAACCATCTGCTGAATAGCCGCCAGTGAGACTGATGCGAATGCCGGTATTTGGAAGACCGTTCCGTTCAATGAGTTGGTAAATAGTTTTTTTGATGTCACTGCGATTTAGCGGCACAGGCAAATGCATCTCATTGGCGGAGAAATAAAAGCGGTCGAGATAATGTTCTAAAAAAAGCGGCTCATTTTGAAGCAGCCGGAAAAAATCAAAAATGCCGTAGCCGCGCTGAAAGGAAAGGTCGCGGTAGTGAAGAACCGCTTTCTATTCCTCCACAAAATCATTGTTCAGAAAAACCCATTGCGCCATTTTATGTGTTTTAATTGATTGAAGAAAGCCAGCCGTTTGCAAGGATGACGTCTTTATCAAATTATTTCTAAAAAGCCAAAAATCTTTCCTGTCTTCTTTGATTACAGATTGTTTCCCCTACTTTTGCCAGCCAAAATTTAAGGTTACTAATGCCTACTATTCAACAGTTAGTTCGTAAAGGAAGAGAGATTATTCGCGCCAAAAGTAAGTCCCGTGCGTTGGACGCCTGTCCGCAACGCCGCGGTGTTTGCACCCGTGTGTACACTACCACGCCTAAAAAGCCAAACTCGGCTTTGCGCAAAGTAGCCAAGGTGCGTTTAACCAATAAAATCGAAGTCATTGCATACATTCCCGGTGAAGGCCACAATCTACAGGAACACTCCATCGTACTCATTCGCGGTGGCCGTGTGAAGGATTTGCCGGGTGTACGTTACCACATTGTTCGCGGTTCGTTGGATACGGCCGGCGTGAAAGACCGTAAGCAAAGCCGTTCTAAATACGGAACAAAGAAGGAAAAAGCGGGAGCTAAAGGCGCCGCTCCTGCAAAAGGCAAAAAGTAATCATTCATTATAACGGCCACAGCACAGAGTAAAGTTTTAAAACTTGAAGACAGTTTGCTGTTGTGGTGACTTAAAAATTAAATTTCATGCGGAAAGCACAAGCCAAAAAACTTCCCTTAGCCCCGGACCCTCGTTTTAACGACAAACTGGTAACTCGTTTTGTAAACAACATTATGTGGGAAGGAAAGAAAAGCATTGCCTACGAAATCTTCTACAATGCATTGGAGAGAGTAAGCAAAACCACGGGTGAAGAAGGTTACGAAATCTGGAAGAAAGCGCTTCAGAATGTAACACCTGCGGTAGAAGTTCGCAGTCGCCGTATTGGTGGCGCCACGTTTCAAATTCCTTCCGAGGTTCGTCAGGACCGCAAGATTTCGTTGAGCATTAAATGGCTTATCCGCTACAGCCGCGAACGCAATGGCCGCAGCATGGCCGATAAGTTAGCCAATGAGATTGTAGCCGCTTCAAAAGGTGAAGGCGCCGCTTTTAAAAAGAAAGAAGACACACACCGTATGGCTGAAGCCAACAAGGCTTTTGCCCACTTTAAGGTTTAATGTTATAACCGCTTCGAGCGGCCTTACACGTTACAATAAATTAAAAATCCCTTGCTGTTGGCAGGGGATTTTTTTATGCGGCGGGCTTGAACTATTTATGAATTGTTTTCGCCTTCACCTGCGTTGTCGCTTGTAGTAGCGCTTTCATTCATGTCCGTTGGCGTAGTTACGTCTTCCGGCGCTTGTGAACCCGTAGAAACATCAGAGCCTTCGTACTGTGTACCCGTTGTGCCACCGGTATCAGTTGCATTGTCATTGTTACTTCGCGAACGGCTAGTTGTTCTTGTTTTGCTGGCTGCTTTCTTTGCGGGTGAAGCCTTGGTGCGGGTGGCCGAACTGCCACCGCTTTTTAAAGCCGCTTTTTTTGGCACTGCCTTCTTCGCCGCTGTCTTCTTTACGGCCGTTTTTTTGGCCGCTGCCTTTTTCGTTGCTCCTTTTTGTGCTGTGCCCTTCTTTGCCGAACCTTTTTTAGCGGCTGCTTTTTTAGATGCGCCTTTCTTGCTTGCCGATTTCTTTACCGCTGTTTTTACAGCACTCTTTTTAGCGGCGCCTTTTGGAGACGCTTTTTTACTGGCGCTTTTTTTAGCGGTTGCTTTTTTTGCGGTTGCTTTCTTTGCCGGTCCTTTTTTAGCGGCTGCTTTCTTGGTTGCACCTTTCTTGGTGGCTCCCTTTTTTGAGGCGCCTTTTTTAGAAGCCGTGCCTTTTTTTGCCGCACCCTTTTTGGAAGCGGTTTTTTTTGCAGCGGCTTTTTTTGTTGCTTTTGCCATGTTTACTAAGTTTTAATTAATGGGTTAACAATTTCGTACTGAAAGTACGAATGATAAATTATTTGCAAAAATTATGCGCGGCGACATTGTGTGTATGCAATGTTCAAAACATCTTTACAAAGCTTCGTTGATCAGGCATTTTTGAACGCATTCAACACTGTTTAAGCCCACCATTATTTAATGGAGGATTAACGAAAATGCTTCTTTGCCGTAGCTATATTTCCGGCGCAATTGCTTAGTTTCGCGCCTCCAAATACGTGAGGCGGCAAGCGTTGAACGAAAAGAAGTCGAAGGGCTTTTTCCGTCTTTCATCTTCCCCGCTTTACTCATAAACATTACAACACAACCAATCATGGCAGACTTAAAATTTCAACGGAACTTTGGTATCGCCGCCCACATTGATGCGGGCAAGACCACCACAACCGAGCGCATCTTGCGCTACACCGGTATGATTCATAAAATTGGTGAGGTGCACGACGGCGCGGCCACTACCGACTGGATGGAGCAGGAAAAAGAGCGTGGCATCACCATCACGTCCGCGGCCGTAAGTTGCCAGTGGAACTTTCCTACCGTGTTGGGAAAGGTTACTCTCGACACCCACAAATATTATTTCAATATTATTGATACACCAGGGCACGTGGACTTTACCGTGGAAGTAGAACGTTCCATGCGTGTTCTTGATGGCTTGATTGCCTTATTCTCTGCCGTTGACGGTGTAGAGCCGCAATCGGAAACCGTTTGGCGCCAAGCTAACCGCTACAACGTTCCCCGCATCGGTTTCGTAAACAAAATGGACCGTTCGGGCGCCGACTTTTTGATGGTGGTGAATCAGGTGCGTGAAATGCTCGGTTCCAAAGCCGTTCCGCTTCAATTGCCTATTGGTGCCGAAGACGATTTCATAGGTGTGGTTGACCTGATTAAAATGAAAGGCATTATCTGGCACATGGAAACAGAAGGAATGACCTTTGACGAAATCGAAATTCCTGCCGATATGCTGGAAGAAGCCAATGAGTGGAGAGCCGCTCTGGTGGAAGCCGTTGCTGAATATGATGACAAGTTATTGGAGAAATTCTTCGATAATCCGGATACGATTTCAGAGGATGAAATTCACGAAGCCATCCGCAAGGCGACAATTGACCTTTCGATTGTTCCGATGATGTGCGGTTCCTCGTTCAAGAACAAAGGCGTGCAAACCGCTTTGGATGCCGTGTGCCGTTACCTGCCTTCGCCAATGGATATTGAAGCCGTGCAAGGTTTGAATCCTGACACTGGCGAAACAGAAAGCCGTAAGCCTGATGCAAAAGAACCTTTTGCTGCATTGGCCTTTAAAATCATGACCGATCCGTTTGTGGGCCGTTTGGCTTTCTTCCGGGTTTATTCGGGACACTTGGATGCCGGTTCTTATGTGTTGAACGTACGGAGTGGAAAGAAAGAACGCATCTCCCGCATTATGAAGATGTTTGCCAACAAGCAAAACCCGATTGATTTTATTGAAGCGGGTGACATTGGCGCCGCTGTTGGTTTTAAAGAAATCAAAACCGGTGACACACTTTGCCACGAAGACTATCCAATCACGCTGGAAAACATGTTTATTCCAGAGCCGGTAATCTCCGTAGCCGTTGAGCCTAAAACACAGGCTGACGTTGACAAGATGGGCATGGCTATCTCCAAACTTGTGGAAGAAGATCCGACGTTGCGTGTAAAAACAGACGAAGATTCAGGTCAGACGATTCTTTCCGGAATGGGAGAGTTGCATTTGGAAATCATTGTTGACCGTATGCGCCGCGAATTCAAAGTGGAAGTAAACCAGGGTGCTCCCCAGGTTGCCTATAAAGAAGCCTTCAACGCAACAATCTCTCACCGCGAAACTTTGAAAAAGCAAACGGGTGGCCGTGGTAAGTTCGCCGACATTCAATTTGATTTAGGACCAATAGATGCCGAATGGAAAGCGGAAAACCCCGACAAGAACTATCAGTTTGTAAATGCTTTGTTCGGTGGCTCGATCCCAAAAGAATTTATTCCGGCCATTCAAAAAGGGTTTGAAAACTCAATGGGTACAGGTGTTCTCGCTTCTTACCCTGTTGACAACCTCAAGGTTCGTGTTTATGACGGTTCTTTCCACGCAGTTGACTCCGATGCCATGTCATTTGAGCTTTGCGCCAAGCAAGGCTTCCGCGAAGCGGCCCGCAAAGCAAAACCCGTTTTGTTGGAACCCATTATGCGGGTAGAAGTGCTGACGCCTGATCAATACATGGGCGATGTAACGGGTGACTTGAACCGTCGCCGCGGCATGCTGGAAGGCATGGATACCCGTGCCGGTGTGCAGGTAATTAAAGCCAAAGTTCCCTTAAGCGAAATGTTTGGCTACGTTACGCAGCTTCGCTCTATGTCGAGTGGCCGTGCGTCATCTACCATGGAATTTTCGCATTACGCACCGGCACCGAACAACATTGCCGAAGAGGTGATTGCCAAGAGCAAAGGCAAAGTTTCAGCCGAGTAAGTAAAAGACCTTAGCAATAAATCAAAACCCCTTCTCTATCATTGCAGAGAAGGGGTTTTTGTTAATGACTGGCTGATAATAGCACACCAATGCAACGCTTTAGGCATTGAATTTGTCTGTAATAAATATTCAATACCTTTTTTCATGCGGCCCGTTGAAGCCTATGAAAAACACCAACAGGTTTTTGAATCCAGAGCTCCTTCGGGAGCTTTTTTTATACCACGGATTTATAGGATTTTGAAAGCCTGCCTGCCGGTAAGCAGGGATTATCGGGAGCATTAGAGCCAGTTGAGTTTAATGTTGCTGATATTTTTCTGTTGCATGGCTGCACGAATCTTATCTAATTCTTCCTTTTGCCCGGGTATCTTAGTTTCGTGGGTTTCAACATACATGGTATCGAACAAATGATAGGTTTTCTTTTCTATCACTTTTTTTAAAATTTCTGTTTCTGCGCCTTCCACGTCTAGTTTAATCAAGTTTACATGGCGGCCGAGATTCTTAATGAATTCGGTCAGGTCAATCACTTCAATGGTTTGGGATTTGGCAGTATCTATGTTCACCTTATTGCTGACGATGGATGAACTGACGGTGTAAGCCGCCTCGTCTTCATCGCTGTCCTTATGTGTGTACAAAGAAAGCTGCGTGTTTTTGTCCCAAACGCCTTTGTTCATTAGCATTACATTGGACGAGGCCGCAAACCGCTTTTGCAATATCGCAAACGCAACAGGATCAGGTTCAAACGCATAGACCTGTGCGCCGGTAGCGGCAAATTTTTCGGTGACGTCGCCTACGTTGGCGCCGCAATCCAGCACGATGGAATCTTTGCCAATGGTGCGCAGGATGGGAACCAGCTTTGCATACGAAAGCCACAAGGCACCCTTGTTCAAAATTTTTCGTTTCAGTAAACTCAACTTCATTGCCCTCTTTCTAAATCTTTAAGCGGGTCGGTAAACACATACAACAGGCCTGTGGCCGATGTAACAACAGTAATAAAATAAAAAAGCAGGCCGATAATTACGGAACTGTGTACGTCAAGGCCAAAGTAAGCGGACAGTTGATAAAAAACCACTTCTCTTGCACCCAGCCCGCCAAGGGTTAAAGGTAACATGGCCGCTATGGACGCCACTAAAAAGATGAACATGTACTCGTTCAAGTGGATATGAATGCCCAAGGAAAGAATAATGGCAAAAGCACTGGCATTGGCAAAAAGCTGCACGGCCAAGCCCAGCAAAAACGTAGGCCAAAAGCCGGGGAGAAAATCGCTTGCCCAACGCTTCATGGCGAAATAACTAACGGCAATGGCTGCCAGTAAACCGGCTGGCAAAAGAACAGCTATCGAATGATTAGTGATTACCATTGCCCCGAAAAAACACAGCATCACGCCAAGTCCGAGCAAACCACTGAAACGGTCAACCAAAACGGCCAGCGAGGTTTTACCGTAAGGCGCATTCAGGCGTTTCTTCAGAAACACTACTTTATAAGCATCACCGCCAATCGAACCGGGCAAGAATAAGTTATAGAATAGGCCAAGAAGGTAAAGCTTGAAATTGACAGTCTGCCGTAGCTCAAGCCCGATGTTTTTGAAATAAACGTTCAGCCGGACGGAAGCAATCACTTTTGAAATGAAGTAAAAAGCGGCCCCGGTAACCAATAAAAAAATATTGGCCTGCTTAAGCATTTGCAGCGCTTCTCCAAAGTCTATTTTTTTTAAAATGTACCAGAAGCAAAAAGCGGTAATGAGCAGTTTAATAGCAACGCTAAACGCCTTGCGTGTGCGGGATGGTTTTTTGTCATCAACGGTATCGTTTTGCGATGGCATCAATTAATTACAGCTTTTGCAAAGGCGGTGCAAGTAAGCCGAAATAGCTGAATAAAAAAAGGATGATAGAACCGGCGCAGCCGTTCTATATAATCGCCATTGATGAGCGCAAAAAACTTAACCCAGCAATTCAAATTTCATTAACAGCAACCCTTTCAAAAGCGTTTTACCTTGTTTTCAAATAAACCAGTATGAAACCAATTGTACTTCTTCTTTCAACAACAATAATGCTTTCTTCCTGCACCGAATTTCAATACCTTACTGTTTCAGGTGAAAACATCATTAAGAATGACAAGCATGAATTTGTGAGCGAGAACGACACGCTGAAAGTGCAATATCACTTCAACGGCTATCGTGGCAAAGTGGGCATCAGCATTTACAATAAAAGCGGCCAGCCGCTGGAAGTGGATTGGAAAAAGTCGGCGCTGATTGTTGATGGCAAAGCCTACAGTTATTTTAATCCCAACCTGGCTATTGGTGCCACAATACAACGGGACACGTTGAGTCAGCAACAACGTTTTGCCCGCCTTGGCGATCCGGTTTATCTGGCAAGCATTAACGGTTCAGTGTTTATTGACCAGCCCACGGAATTTATACCGCAGGCTTCTTTTATTTACAAAGAGCCACTGGTTTTGCCATTAAGTCAAATTCAAAACTTGCCCGAAGCAAAGGCCGAAAAAGCAAATTTGAATCTGGCGCAAACCGTTGTGGTTCCGTATAAAAAAATTCACTTCGCACAAGACAGTTCACCCGTGCGGTTTAGAAGTTATCTGACCCTTCGCATTGGCAACAACGCCGCTCAAAAGGAGTTTACGATTGAACATAACTTTTATATCTCCGAAGTCTGGAAAACGTCATCAGCACCCGATGATTTTCCCGCGGAAGCCATCAAACGCGGCGACCGCTTCTATCTACAACCGTAAGCGGTTGTCCTTTAATGCTTCGTTCACAAAAATTCTTTTCTAAAGTTTTGCCCGTATGATGGGCACACTTATCTTTGCGCTCCCGTTCCAAAAACGGCAACCGGTATATGTCACAACGAATCAGAATCAAACTTCAGTCTTACGATCACAACTTGGTTGACAAATCAGCGGAGAAAATCGTTAAGACCGTTCGCAGCACCGGCGCTGTGGTTACAGGGCCCATTCCTTTGCCTACACGCACCAAGATCTTTACCGTTTTGCGTTCGCCGCACGTAAATAAAAAAAGCCGCGAACAATTTCAACTGGCTACGCACAAGCGCTTGCTTGACATCTACACCTCTTCATCAAGAACGGTAGATGCCCTGTCGAAGCTCGACTTGCCAAGCGGCGTGGAAGTAGAAATCAAAGCATAACCCCGGATGATCGGGATTTTGGCCTGGATTGGCTGGATTAGTTCTTATACAGTTAAAGTCATTCATCTCTCAATCTTGCAGTTGCGGGAGAAAAGAGCGCTGAAATAAAATTCCCGGAAGCAGCATCCCGATAATCTTTTATCGAATCATGCTCATCCGTGGTCACATATAAACAAGCCCTTCGAGGTTTGTTTGTCACCGGTACTTCCGATTTCGCTCGTCGCGAAAAATAAAGGAAAAGGTCGGCTGATGAACCAGGATTGAATCATGCGTCCCAGCGTGATGTCTTGTACAACCTTGCGGGGACTAAAACCGCAAACATGAAAGGAATTATTGGTAAAAAAATTGGGATGACCAGCATCTTCGATCCATCGGGCAAGCAAACGGCTTGTACCATTATCGAAGCGGGTCCCTGCATAGTGACGCAGGTAAAAACAAAAGAAACCGACGGCTACTCCGCTCTTCAGGTGGGTTTTGGCGACAAGAAAGAAAAACACACTACTGCTGCTTCTAAAGCTCACTTCGCAAAGGCCAACACTTCGGCCAAAAGTTTTGTAAAAGAATTCCGCGACTCTTCTCTCGATAAAAATATTGGCGACACCATTACGGTTGACATTTTTGCCGAAGGCGATAAAGTTGAAGTAGTAGGTACTACCAAGGGCAAGGGCTTTCAGGGCGTAGTAAAACGTCACGGCTTTTCCGGTGTAGGCGAAGGTTCGCACGGTCAGCATGACCGCCAACGTGCACCGGGTTCCATTGGCGGTTCGTCTTATCCTGCCCGTGTATTTAAAGGTATGCGCATGGCCGGCCGCATGGGTACCGACCGCGTAAAAATCAAAGGCCTGAAAGTGGTAAAGATTTTTCCTGAAAAAAATTACATCCTGATCAGTGGCGCGGTTCCGGGCCACAACGGTTCAATCGTTTTAATCCAAAAGTAGGGACATGCCTTTGGCATGTCCGCAAGGATGGCCGGGCTTAAAACAACACATCATGCAAGTAAACGTTTTAAATATACAGGGGCAGGAAACCGGAAGAACCATTGAATTGCCGGAAGATATTTTCGGCCTTGAACCAAACGACCACGCCATTTGGCTAGCTGTTAAGCAATATATGGGTGCACAACGCCAAGGAACGCACAAGGTGAAAACCCGTGCCGAAGTACAAGGCGCCAGCCGCAAGCTTCACAAGCAAAAAGGCACCGGCGGTTCACGTAAAGGCAACATCCGTAACCCGCTTTACAAAGGCGGTGGTACCATCTTCGGTCCCAAGCCTCATGGTTATGACATTAAGTTGAACCGCAAAGTGAAAGACCTCGCCAAGATGTCTGCGCTTTCGTACAAGGCAAAGGAAAACGCCATTGTGGTTGTGGAAGATGTAACGCTGGAAGCACCAAAGACAAAAACATTCATGAATATCCTGAACAGCCTGAAAGTGGGTGACAAGAAACTAATGTTTGTGGTGCCGGAATACAACGATAACGTTTACGTATCAAGCCGTAACATTCCATCGGTATTGACCTCTTTATTGAGCGATGTAAACACGTACGACATTATCAATTCCGAAGTATTGGTATTGACCGAAAGCGCTGCAAAGATTTTTGCTGGAACGGAAGAAGCAGCCGCTTAATTTTTTAAAGAATTAAAACATCATTCAGATGAAACTTTCTGAAGTATTGATAAAACCGATTTTAACCGAGAAGGCAAATGCCCAGCAAGAAAGCTTGCGCCGCTACGCTTTTCGCGTATCCCGCAAAGCCAACAAATTGGAAATTAAAAAAGCGGTTGAAGAAGTTTATGGCGTAACCATCGTTGATGTAAACACTATCGTGGTTCCCGGTAAAAACAAAACTCGTTATACGAAGAAGGGTTTTACCAAGGGTCAAAAGCCGGCTTATAAAAAAGCATTGGTAACCGTTGCCGAAGGTGAAACGATTGACCTGTACAGCAACATCTAAAGCAATTGCCAATTGGCGATTGCAGGTTTAGGAATGGTGATCTGCGATCACAAATCTGAAATCTAAAATAAGAATGGCTCGCAAGGCCGCAAAAATTGCAAAGAAATGCCACTAAAAAAATACAAACCGATGACCGCCGGCACACGCTGGAGAATCGGAAACGCTTACGCTGAAATCACAACCGACACACCGGAAAAGTCTTTGCTCGAATCGCAAAAGAATACCGGTGGCCGTAACTCTTCGGGCCGCAGGGCTATGCGTTACATTGGTGGCGGTAACAAAAGCGCTTACCGTGTCATTGATTTCAAACGCAACAAAAAAGACGTTCCCGCGACTGTTGCTACTGTCGAATATGATCCAAACCGCACAACGTTCATTGCGTTGTTGAATTATAAAGACGGCGAAAAAAGATACATCCTTTGCCCACAAGGTTTGCAAGTTGGCGCTACCGTTGTAAGCGGTGATGCCGTCGCACCTGAATTGGGCAACTCTCTTCAATTGAAGAACATGCCTTTGGGTACGGTGGTTCACAACATCGAAATGCAACCAGGCCAGGGTGGAAAGATTGCCCGTTCAGCTGGTGCGTCCGCGCAACTTTCCAACAAAGAAGATCGCTACGCCATTTTGAAAATGCCAAGCGGCGAAATTCGCCGGGTGTTGATTAACTGCTATGCAACTGTGGGTATCGCTTCCAACAGCGACCACCAATTGCAAAGCATGGGTAAAGCCGGTCGTAATGTGTGGAAAGGTATTCGTCCCCGTGTTCGTGGTGTAGCCATGAACCCTGTAGATCACCCGATGGGTGGTGGTGAAGGCCGCGCCTCTGGTGGACAGCCGCGCAGCAGAACCGGTCAATACTCACGTGGTCTGAAAACACGCACCAAGGGTAAAGGCAGCGACAAACTAATCATCGCAAGAAAGAACGGTTCTAAACTAGCAAAATAGATTTGAAGATTGGCCGATTTGAAGATTTTAAAATGGTCTTCAACCGGTTTGAACAAGATCTTCAAATCATCAAATTTTCAAATCATCAAA
The DNA here is from genome assembly GCA_965247695.1 of Flavisolibacter sp. Lineage (GTDB taxonomy): Bacteria > Bacteroidota > Bacteroidia > Chitinophagales > Chitinophagaceae > Flavisolibacter. The sequence goes on along the minus strand of OZ252037.1, from coordinate 4,684,597 downwards.
TCGAGATATGGCTCGTTCAATTAAAAAAGGTCCTTACGTAGCAGCACATCTGGAAGACAAAGTGGTTGCGGTTAACGATGGCAAAGCAAAGAAAGGCGTCATCAAAACCTGGAGCCGTCGTTCTACCATCACGCCTGATTTCGTCGGCCATACGTTTGCGGTTCACAACGGAAACAAATTCATTCCGGTTTACGTAACGGAGTTCATGGTGGGGCACAAGCTTGGCGAATTTGCTCCCACCAGAAACTTTAAAGGACACTCAAGTAAAAAAGGCTAAAACCATTTCTGATTTGCGATTTCTAATTGCCGTTTGCAGGAATTAGACATGAGAAATCAGAAGTCAGAAATTTTATAAAATGGAAGCAGTAGCGAAACTTAGAAATTATCCGACATCACCGCGTAAAATGCGTTTGCTAGCGGATTTGATTCGTGGCCAGCAAGTGGAAAAAGCGTTGGCTCAATTGGAGTTCAATCCCAAGCATCCCGCAGTGCCCATGCGCAAATTGGTGTTAAGCGCTATCAACAACTGGAAGCAGAAGAACGAAGGTGGCGACGAAAGCCAACTTTATGTGAAGACCATCTTTGTTGACGGCGCCCGTACGTTGAAACGCATGCGTCCCGCACCACAGGGACGTGGTTACCGCGTTCGTAAAAGAAGCAATCACGTAACTGTTATCGTGGACGCAAAAGCATAAACAAGTTGAAGATGTGCCGATTTGAAAATTTGAAAACGATTTTCGATACGGTGCCAAAAATCTTCAGGTCATCAAATCATCAAATCATCAAATTGAAATAATGGGTCAAAAAGCAAATCCGATTGGTAACCGCTTAGGCATCATCCGCGGTTGGGAATCGAACTGGTACGGCAGCAAGAAAGATTATGCCGGCAAGCTGATTGAAGATCACAAAATCAGAATCTATCTGAATGCCCGTATCAATAAAGGTGGCATCGCCAAAATCGTTATCGAACGGACGTTGGGTAAACTGATCGTCACTATTCACACATCGAAGCCGGGAATCATCATTGGTAAAGGAGGTGGCGAAGTTGACCGCATTAAAGAAGAATTGAAGAAACTCACGGGCAAAGAAGACGTGCAAATCAACATCCTTGAAATCCGTCGTCCGGAGTTGGATGCCATGATTGTAGGCGATACCATTGCCCGCCAAATAGAAAACCGTATCAATTTTAAGCGGGCTACCAAAATGGCCATTGCTTCTGCACTTCGCATGGGTGCCGAAGGAATAAAGGTTCAGTTGAGCGGCCGGTTAGGTGGTGCTGAAATTGCCCGTAGCGAAAAGTTCATGCAAGGCCGTGTGCCGTTGCACACCTTTCGTATGGACATTGATTATGCCAACGTTTTTGCCCAAACCGTTTACGGCAAAATCGGTATCAAAGTATGGATCTGCCGCGGCGAAATCTTAGCCAAACGCGACCTGAATCCCAACTTCATTGGTGGCAAAGAAGGCGGGCAAACAATGGGCGAACGTAGAGATAATCGCGGTGGTGATTTCGGCGGAGGACGTCGCGACGACCGTGGTGGTGACCGCAGAAGTGGCGGCGGTGGCGGTGGAAACTTTAACCGTGGCGGCGGCGGACAGGGTGGTGGCCGTTCGGGTGGTCAGGGCGGAGGCGGTGGACGCTCCGGTGGACAAGGTGGACGCAGATAAAAGAAGTTGGCAGTTTTGCAGTTAGCAATTGACAACAATAGGTGCAAAGCTCTTTAAAATAAAGTACAGGATTTTGGGACGAACAGCATTGCTGCTATTAAACTTCTGTTGCGTCGCACTCTTGTACGTTCAGAACATTACTGAACAAGAAAGCAAAAGCTGAATATTATAAAACCGGTTTGCTTTAGGTGGCTCAACTGCCAACTGCAAACTGAAAACTGGAAACTGAATCATGTTACAGCCGAAAAGATCAAAGCACAGGAAAATGCAAAAGGGTCGCATGAAAGGCGACGCGAAGAGAGGCGCTGTCATCTCCTTTGGTTCTTACGCTTTAAAAGCATTGGAAAGCCATTGGATTACAGACCGGCAAATTGAAGCTGCCCGTCAGGCGCTTACCCGCCACATGAAACGGGAGGGCAATGTGTGGATTCGCATCTTCCCCGATAAACCCATTACCAATAAGCCTGCTGAAGTACGGATGGGTAAAGGCAAGGGTAACCTGGAATATTGGGCTGCCGTGGTAAAGCCTGGCCGCATCATTTTTGAGGTGGACGGTGTATCGGAAGAAGTAGCGCAAGGTGCATTGAAGTTGGCCGCCGGTAAGCTGCCTATCAACACCAAATTCGTTAAGCGTTACGATCTTGCAGAAGCCTAAGCTGATTTGAAGATTCGGCGATTTGAAGATTTGGAAATAGTCTTCGGTAAGCAAAGCGAATCTTCAAATCTTCAAATCATCAAATTTTCAAATCGATCTCATGTCAAAGACAGTTGATTTTAAAAAAAGCATTCAGTCGTTAAACGAGCAGGACATTACTGCCCGTATTAAAGAAGATGAAATGCGCCTAAAGAAGCTGGAGTTTGCACACGCCATCTCCCCACTGGAAAGCCCGATGGCTATCCGTGGCTTACGCCGCGAACTGGCCCGCCTGAAAACAGAATTGAAGAAGAAACAAGTAAGTGCATAAATAGATCCGTTTCTTGCGGATAAAAGCGAAATATCATGGCTGAAAATACAACAACAGAAACAACGATTCAGGATGCGGCCGAAGAACGCAATCTTCGTAAGACACGGATTGGCGTGGTTACTAGCAACAAAATGACGAAGACCATCACGGTTGCCGTTGAGCGGAAGGTGAAGCACCCTATCTACGGAAAGTTTGTAAAGAAGACGACGAAGTTCCATGCGCATGACGAGAAGAACGAAGCCAGCATTGGTGATATCGTCCGCATCATGGAAACACGCCCGTTGAGCAAGACGAAGCGTTGGAGATTGGTAGAAGTAGTGGAAAAAGTGAAGTAATTGTAGAGTGGCGATTTCGGATTGCCGATTGATTGAAAACTTGAAACTGTTTTGGGCGTAGGATGCAATTTGCAATCTGAAATCCGAAATCTAAAATAGAACTAAGATGATACAGCAAGAATCTCGTTTGGCCGTAGCGGACAACAGCGGTGCGAAAGAAGTCCTCTGCATCCGCGTATTGGGAAACAGCGGCCAGCGCTATGCCGGTGTGGGCGATAAGATTGTGGTGAGTGTGAAAGACGCCATTCCCGCAGGCGGCATTAAAAAGGGAACGGTTGCCAAAGCGGTAATCGTTCGCACCAAAAACAAGCTGCGCCGCAAAGACGGTTCTTACATTCGCTTCGACGACAACGCGGTTGTGATTTTGAATGCCGCAGACGAGCCTCGCGGTACCCGCATCTTCGGGCCGGTTGCCCGTGAGCTGCGCGACAAAGGCTACATGAAAATTATTTCGTTGGCGCCGGAAGTTCTTTAAACGTGAAACGACGGACGTCAGACGTGAAACCGCAGAGATTTACAAATTATAGTTCGTTCTTGTCTCATGTTTCCCGTCTTACATCTCACAATATTTTTTAACTCCTCCTCCCGTCGGAAATGGGAGGAAAAAGGAATCAGATAATGAAAACAAGATTTAAACCTAAGTACAACATCCGCAAAGGCGACCAGGTGGTTGTAATTGCCGGTGACGACAAGGACTCTAAAAAGCCACGTCAGGTAAAAGAAGTTTTGGTGGAAGAAGGCAAAGTGATTGTAGAAGGCGTTGCCATCGTTACCAAACACACAAAGCCTTCGGCGCAAAATACCAAAGGCGGCATTGTAAAGCGCGAAGCAGCTATCAACATTTCAAATGTGATGTTGTGGGACGGTAAGCAAGCCACCAAAATAAAACGTGAAGTGAGAGACGATAAAAAAGTTCGTGTATCAAAAAAATCAGGAGGGGTCATCTAATGGCAACAGCAACAAACACTCCCCGGTTAAAGGGCAAGTATAAAAACGAAGTGATGCCTGCGCTGCAAAAGCGTTTCGGCTACAAAAGCCTGATGCAGGTTCCACGGCTGGAAAAAATCGCCATCAACCGTGGCGTGAACGGCGCGGTAAACGATAAGAAGTTAGTGGACATCGCCATTGACGAATTGAGCACCATCAGTGGTCAAAAAGCCGTAGCGACAATGTCGAAGAAAGACATCTCCAACTTTAAGCTCCGCAAGAACATGCCCATCGGTGCAAAAGTTACGCTGCGCGGCGAAAAGATGTATGAGTTTTTGGACCGCCTGATTGCCGTTGCGCTTCCGCGTGTTCGCGATTTTAAAGGTGTCAACGAAAAGTCATTCGACGGCCGTGGCAATTATACAATGGGTGTAACCGAGCAAATCATTTTCCCGGAAATTGACATTGACAAAGTAAACCGTATCACCGGTTTGGACATCACGTTTGTAACAACGGCTCATAACGACGAAGAAGCCTTCGAGCTTTTGAAAGAATTGGGAATGCCGTTTAAGAATGTAAAGAAATAATTTGAAGATTAGCCGATTTGAAAATTTGAAAATGATTTTCATACCGGCGCAAGCCATCTTCAAATCATCAAATCATCAAATCATCAAATTGAAATTATGGCTAAAGAATCAGTAAAAGCCAGACAACGGAAACGCGAACGGATGGTGGCGCAATACGCTGGTAAAAGAGAAGCGTTGAAAGCCGCCGGCGACTGGAAAGCTTTGGACGACATGCCAAAGAATTCTTCCAAAGTGCGTTTGAAAAACCGTTGCCAGATGACGGGCCGTCCTCGAGGCTATACCCGTTACTTTGGCATCTCCCGCATTGCGTTGCGTGACATGGCTTTGAACGGCAGCATCCCCGGTTTGAAGAAAGCAAGCTGGTAACAGAAATTTAAAATTTCTGATTTGAAATTTGAGATCGGATCGCTCCAATCTCAAACATCAAATTTCAAACATCGAACATTTTAACTCATCCAATTATTCCGATACATCGGGACGTAGGAGAAACAAAATATGGTAACAGATCCTATTGCAGATTTTTTGACCAGAATCCGGAATGCGCAAATGGCGGGGCACCGAATCGTTGAGATTCCTGCTTCCAACCTAAAAAAGCGCATGACCGAAATCCTGTACAATCAAGGCTACATTCTCAAATACAAATTTGAAGATGACAACAAGCAAGGCTTGATTAAAATTGCGTTGAAGTACGACGCCGCCACCAAGCAACCGGCCATTCATTCTTTGGAAAGAATCAGCCGTCCGGGTTTACGCCACTATTCAAAGCCAAATGAATTCCGTCGTGTAAAAGGCGGCCTAGGCATTGCCATCGTTTCTACATCAAAAGGTGTATTGACCGACAAGGAAGCAAAAGCGCAAAACATTGGTGGGGAAGTTCTTTGCTACATATATTAAAACTGATTTAGCTGATAATGAGCCTTCGATACATTAAGCCGATGCATACGTAGGCTGACCGGTCGGAAGCAACAAATCTAAAATCGTAAATCTTAAATCTAAAATTGTATGTCTCGTATAGGTAAAGCTCCCATCAGTGTTCCAAGTGGTGTAACCGCCACTGTCGGCAGCGACAATGTGGTGACGGTAAAAGGTCCCAAGGGAGAATTGAAGCAGCCCATTGACCGCGATATAAAAGTGGAAGTGAAGGACGGTATCATTAGCGTTACCCGGCCCACCGATCAAATTCGCCACCGTGCCTTGCACGGCTTGTCGAGAGCTTTAGTGGCAAACCTGGTGAAAGGTGTGACCGACGGTTATACAAAAAAGCTGGAATTAATTGGTGTGGGTTTTAAAGCCACCAACACAGGCAACCTGCTTGACTTAGCATTGGGTTACTCGCACAACATCATTTTTGAAATCCCAAAGGAATTGAAGTTGGCTACCGAAACGTTGAAAGGACAAAATCCAACCATTACTCTTGAAGGCAATGACCGCCAATTGATAGGACAAGTAGCGGCTAAAATTCGCGGCCTTCGCAAGCCCGAACCGTACAAAGGAAAGGGTGTTCGTTATCAAGGCGAGGTGGTTCGCAAGAAAGCTGGTAAGGCGGCAGGCAAGTAAAATTTGAAATTTCTGATTTGAGATTTGAATGAGAGTATTGATTTCAAATCTCAAACTCCAAACATCAAAATCATTCACGGCAGAATCGTGAAATAAAAAAGAAGATCATGAGAACAAGTGCAAAATTATCGCGGCGGCAAAACATCCGCTACCGTATCCGGGCTAAGATTGCCGGCACGGCGCAAAAACCCCGGCTCTCTGTTTTCCGCAGCAACGCCGACATCTATTGCCAATTGATTGATGACGTGAACGGTGTTACGCTGGCGGCCGCATCTTCCCGTGAAAAAGACATCAAGGCACAAGCCGGCAACAAAGTAGAGAAGAGCAAATTGGTAGGCCAATCGTTAGCCCGCAAAGCAAAAGAGTTGAGCCTGGAAAATGTTGTGTTCGATCGTGGTGGCAATCTGTATCATGGCCGTGTCAAAGCTGTGGCAGAAGGTGCCCGTGAAGGCGGACTGGTATTCTAAATAATCAATAATGAGTAATGAGTAATGAGTGAGCCGCTGAAAGCAGAAAAGTCTTTCCGCAAATCACGAACTCATTACTGATTACGCAGAACCTCATTAAAAATTATGTCAAAAGCAATTTTAAACAGAGTAAAAGCAGGCGACCTTGAACTGAAAGACAAGGTGGTTGCTATCAATCGTGTTGTAAAAACAACCAAGGGCGGCCGCACCTTCTCTTTTTCTGCATTGGTAGTAGTGGGCAACGAAGCCGGCGTGGTAGGCCATGGTCTTGGCAAAGCCAAGGAAGTACAAGAAGCCATCACAAAAGGCATTGAAGATGCCAAGAAAAATCTTATCAAAGTTCCGGTTATGCACGGTACCATTCCGCACGACCAGTTAGCCAAAGTTGGCGCCGCAAAGGTGTTGATTAAACCTGCCGCTCACGGTACGGGTGTAATCGCCGGAGGCTCTATGCGTGCCGTTTTGGAAAGCGCTGGTATTACCGACGTATTGGCCAAATCATTGGGTTCAGCCAACCCGCATAACGTGGTAAAAGCAACCTTTGAAGCCTTGGCTTTGTTGCGTGAACCCATCTCTGTTTCCCGGACACGCCGCATCGCTTTGAAGAAAGTATTCAACGGTTAATATTTCAAAAGCCAAGATTTCAAGAACCAAAATTTTGGATTTCTGGATGTTGTAATCTTGCAATCTTCATTATGAAAAAGATAAAAATCACGTTAGTAAAAAGCCCGATTGACCGCCCCGAGCGTCAGAAGCTGACCTTGCAGGCGTTGGGGTTGAATAAGATGAACTCTTCGAAAGAAGTGGAAGCCACTCCGCAAATACTTGGTATGGTTCGCAAGGTGGAACACATGGTAAGTGTAGAGGAGATTTGAAGATTTGGTGATGTGCCGATTTGAAGATATCGGTGCATTGCTGCACAATTTTCAAATTTTCAAATCATCACATCTTCAAATCAATAAGCGAGGGGAGATAAACCCCGTAAGTAAAAATCAAACAACATGAAACTACACAACCTGCGCCCTGCAAAAGGCGCTGTACACAAAGAAAAAAGATTAGGCCGCGGTGAAGGGTCTGGCAAAGGCGGTACATCTACAAAAGGCAACAAAGGCCAGCAAAGCCATGCTTCTTACAAGCGAAAGATGGCTCACGAAGGCGGCCAGATGCCGATTCAGCGACGCATCCCTAAACGTGGTTTTAAAAACCCGCACCGTATCGAATACAAAGTGTTCAACCTTGGACAGATCGAACAGCTTGCGGAGAAATACAGCATCCAGGAATTTTCGCTCGAAAATTTATACATGAACGGCCTTATTAGCCAAACCGACCGTGTAAAGGTTTTAGGCAACGGAGAACTTAAAGCCAAGCTGACCTTTAAAGTCAACGCGGCGAGCGACAAAGCCAAGCAGGCCATCGAAAGCGCCGGAGGCACGGTGGAAATAGTGAAGTAATTTGTGGTAAATTGCAAGGCGCTGCAGAGCGCTTTTTTTGTTTGAGCACTAAATAATCCCATTCGTGAAAAATTTAATCAAGACATTTAAAAATATCTGGAGCATAGAGGAATTGCGCAGCAAGATTCTTTATACCCTGCTCTTGTTATTTATCTACCGCATTGGAACACACATCGTATTGCCGGGCATTGACCCCGGGAAATTAACAATCCTGCAAGACCAAACAAAGAACAACGGCATTCTCGGATTAATAAACACGTTTGCCGGTGGTGCATTTTCGCAGGCGTCTATTTTCGCTTTGGGAATTATGCCTTATATCTCCGCCTCCATCTTCATTCAGTTAATGACGGTATTGGTGCCACAATTTCAAAAGATGCAGAAAGAAGGCGAAAGCGGTCGCAAGAAAATTAATCAGTGGACCCGTTACCTTACGGTGGCCGTTACCATGGTGCAAGCATCGGCTTACGTGGCGTACCTGCGGCAGATGACATCCCAAAGCGGCGGCATTTATCCGGCTTATGTTGATTACTTCTGGCTATCAACCGTGGTATTGCTCACCGCCGGAACCATGTTTGTGATGTGGATGGGGGAGAGGATTACTGACAAAGGTTTGGGCAACGGTACATCGCTCATCATTATGGTGGGCATTCTTGCACGCCTGCCGCAAAGCTTTATGCAGGAACTGGGCAGCAAGGCTACCCGCACCGGTATGATTCTCATCTTCATCATCGAAATCGCAATTCTTATCGCCATCATCATGGGTTGCATCATGCTTGTGCAAGGCGTACGAAAGATTCCCGTGAATTACGCCAAGCAAATCGTAGGTAACCGCCAGTTTGGCGGCGCCCGTCAATTCTTACCAATTAAAGTAAACAGCGCCGGTGTAATGCCCATCATCTTTGCACAAGCGGTACTGTTTCTGCCCACGCTTTTTAATCTCACGGGCACAACAACCGGTAAAGGCATAGCGGGTGTGTTTCAGGACCATGCCAATGTTTACTACATGTTGGTGTACGCCGTAGTGGTTATTGGCTTTACGTTCTTGTACACGGCCTTAATTTTTAATCCCAAACAAATAGCCGACAACCTGAAGCAGAACAACGGATTTATACCGGGTGTGAAGCCCGGTCAGCCAACGGCTGATTACATCGGTGGCATCATGGATAGAATCACGCTACCGGGGGCTTTTCTTTTGGCGCTTGTTGGTATTCTTCCGGGTATTGCGCAGCGCTTGGGTGTGCAGCCAAGTTTCTCCACTTTCTTCGGCGGTACGTCGTTGTTGATTATGGTAGGTGTTATTCTCGATACCTTGCAGCAAATAGAGACACAATTGCTGATGCGCCAATACGATGGTTTGATGAAGAGCGGACGGATACAGGGTCGCACAGTCACGCAAGCATCTTACTAATGTAGGGACATCTCTAGGCCTGCCCGCAAACAAGAATATAAAACATTATCAAAACCTGGTGAGAATAATCGCCGGGTTTTTTATTGATCAAAAAGTAACGGATGTGAGGATGGCTTGTTGCCAACGAAGCCATTCAAAATTGACCACCTGCCTGCCGGTAGGCTGGTTCACGATTTAATAAACCATGATTCATTACAAAACAGAAGCGGAGGTTGCCATCATGCGGCACAGCGCCTTGCTTGTAAGCAGCACGCTGGCCGAAGTGGCAAAAATTCTTAAGCCCGGATTAAAAACCATTGACATAGACGGCTTCATCGGCACTGTTATTAAAGACAACGGCGGCACGCCTTCGTTTTTAAATTTTCACGGCTATCCGTTCAACTCTTGCATATCGGTGAACGATGTGGTGGTGCACGGCTTTCCCAATAAAAAAGAATTGCAGGAAGGCGATATTGTTTCCATTGACATCGGCATTTACAAAAATGGTTATCACGGCGATCATGCCTATACCTTCATGATCGGCAAGCCATCGGACGATGTGGTGAAGCTTGTGAAGATTACCAAAGAATCGCTGTACAAAGGCATAGAAAAAGCCGTAGTTGGTGCCCGCATTGGTGATGTAGCTTATGCCATTCAGGAACATACAGAAAAGAAAAATGGCTATGGCGTTGTACGTGAGCTTGTCGGTCACGGACTTGGCAAAGCCATGCACGAAGATCCGCAGGTGCCTAACTACGGTAAACGCGGTTCGGGCACGGTGCTGAAAGACGGGTTGGTGATTGCCATTGAACCGATGATAAACCTTGGCAAGAAAGAAGTTTATACCGAAGACGATGGCTGGACGGTGCGTACAAAAGATGGCAAGCCTTCCGTACACTTTGAACACGATGTTTGCGTTAGAAAGGGGGCGGCCGATGTTTTATCCAACTACACCGAAATTGAAAAAGCAGAAAAAGATAACAACAATCTCTTTACCGATTACTGAACCCACCGGTAACCGCAAAACAGTGCCTATGAAAAACCTAATCCTCCTTGTATCTTCTTTTTTTTGCTTTGTAAACACAGCCAAATCACAACAAGATTCTTCCGTCAATGGCCAGCATTTTCTACCCTTGCAAATAACCGGCCTTGATGCTGCCGTGCGCAGTAAAAACGTGCAGCTTGTATGGACGATTAACAGCAATGAAGAAGCAAGGGCTTTTGAAATTGAAAGGGCAGAAGAAGACGGTAACTATCAAAAAGTAGGAAGCAAATTATCATTGGGCCGCACCGGTGCCGCTGGTTATGAATTTGTAGATGCCCTGCCGAAGAAGAACACGAGCTTATCCTATCGCATAAAGATCATTGCCAAAGAAGGCTTGCCGCTATACTCTGCTACGCAAACAATTAGGGTCACCGATGCAGCTTTGCAATGCCGCCTTAAACAAAATCCTGTCCACAACAGCATTAACGTGGAGGTTGTATCTGCACTTGCCGGAACACTCATTATCTCGGTTTACACAGCTTACGGGCAAACGGCAATAACGGAGACAACAAAACTTTCAAACGGTGTCAATCATCTTTCTTTCTCTTCGCAGGCTCTCCTTCCTGGCCTTCACCGTCTGGTTTTAGAAAGCGGCGCCGAACGAGCGGTACTTTCGTTTGTAAAAGACTAAATGCAGAAACGTTTGGTGGTGATTGGCGGCGGCGCGGCCGGCTTTTTTTGTGCAGTGAATGCAGCACGAATGGACTCATCCCTGCACGTTATTCTTTTGGAAAAAACATCAAAACTTTTATCCAAAGTAAAAGTCTCCGGCGGTGGTCGTTGCAATGTCACGCATGCTTTGTTCGACATTGGTGAGATGAGCAAGTGCTATCCACGCGGACAAAACTTTGTGAAGAAATCCTTTCATCAATTCTTTACCACAGATACCATCCAATGGTTTGAAGATCGAGGTGTGAAGTTGAAAGCGGAGAAGGATGGTCGTATGTTTCCGGTTACCGATTCATCACAAACCATTATTAATTGTTTGATGGCCGAAGCGGAGAAATACAGCGTGGAAATAAAGCTGAATGCTGACGTAAAAGAGTTGGCAGTTAGCAGTTGGCAATTGGCAAAAACAGAGCAGCCTGACTCAATTGTGGCGACCGATATTGGCAATGTATTCACCATTCGTCTTGCCAACTGTCAACTGCTAACTGCTAATTATGTCGTTCTCGCTACCGGCGGCCATCCTAAAACTTCGATGTTTGATTGGCTGAAGAATTTGGGTCATACTTTTTCCGAGCCCGTGCCTTCGTTATTCACATTCAATTTACCAAAGCATCCCATTAATCAACTGATGGGTGTGAGTGTGGAAAGAGCAAGAGTAAAAATTGACCGCAGCAAGTTGGTGGAGGAAGGGCCGGTGTTGATTACCCATTGGGGCTTGAGCGGCCCTACCATTTTACGGTTGAGCGCTTGGGGAGCAAGGGGCTTGGCAATAGGCAATTGGCAGTTTTCGGCGCACGTAAACTGGTTGCCCGACTACAATGAACAAACAGCAAAAGAGGTTTTTCAAGGCTTGCGCAGAAGCAGTCCTTCCAAAAAAATAGCCAATCAATCTTTTGAAGGTTTACCGTCTCGTTTGTGGATTTTTTTATTGGAGCAATCAGGTATCAACAATGAAATGCGCTTTGCCGATTTGCCGGCCAAAGCCGAGAATGTTCTTATCAAAAATTTAGTTGACTACGTGGTGGAAGTAAAAGGTAAAACCACTTTTAAAGAAGAATTTGTCACTGCCGGCGGCTTGGCACTAAGCGAAGTGGATGCGAATACGATGATGAGCAAGAAACATCCGAACCTTTATTTTGCCGGTGAAGTTTTAGATGTGGACGGCATTACCGGCGGCTTTAATTTTCAACATGCATGGACGAGCGGGTGGGTGGCGGCGAAGAGTATTGCAGATCATGCACAAAGCCATTAAAAACTTTTTAACATATCATGCTGATTTAAGCAACATAGGTTTCTTGTATTACTGTCTTGCTACTTAAAACCTCTTTCTTGGTCAGCAATTCAAACCCATTGATGATCCGCTGTCTGTCCACGGTTCTGATTTGGTCAAGCACAACCCAGCCTCTTGTTTTGGGATGTTTGATTTCGACTCTGGTAGGATAAGCTCTTGTGCTGCTGGTAACAGGGGCAATGACGATGGTTTGCAAATGTTGATTCATTTCGTTGGGCGAAATAACTACACATGGCCGTGTCTTTTTCATTTCACTACCAACTGTTGGATCAAGGTTTACCAACACGAGTTGGTATTGGTTTATTTCCATTCGTCAAAATTTTCATCGCTAAAGACATTGGGCAAAAGGGGTTTGTCATCGCCGTTTTGGTGCATTTTTTTAAAAGATTTTTCCCAATCCTTTCGTGGCGTTTTTTTTGGCTTGAGAATAAAATAATCTTTTTCCAGCACGAGTTCTACGGCAGTGGTGATGTTATATTTTTCCAAGAGGGTTTTCGATAGCCGGATGCCTTTTGAGTTGCCGATTTGAATGACGGGAATTTCCATAGTTGAAACGTTTGTGTGATTATGAAGTTATTACGCAGTTTGCATCCTAGCAAATGGAAAAGCACCGGTGTGGGCTATTACTGTTCAATAAAGGCTTACGATGTGTTCAACGGAGAGGCGAGTGCTTTTGATGATTGGCTTTCCCAGTAGAACTTCTTTATCGGAAACGATGTGTTGTTGCCAGTTCATTGAAATAAAATTACAAAATTCAATCGTTACCTTTTTGATTGGAACGTTTGTAAACAATCTCATAGTACTCCAGGAGAGGAACAGGGCCGACATCAACAACAGTTCTAAGTTTATACAACTTGCTCCCTTTTTCCAGCGGCGTTAAAATGATTCGCCTGTTTTCAAAAGTTACTGTAATGATTCCATTGTTTTCGTCAAGCAGTTTAAGCCTTTGTTTCTGTAGAAGATTTGTTTTCGATGAGTAAGTTTCGGTTAGCTTGCCATAAAAGGGATAAGAAATTTTTTCGTATTCATTAGAAAGGTAGTTGCGGTAGTAAACTAACCTTCCTTTGTCATCGTACCCATAACCGTAGTGATAAGTAGATTCTCCTGTGTCGTCATTAAACTCTCGTTCGTTCTTTTTATTTACGGCTGATTCTGTTTCTATGAGGATACCGTTTTTAGTAAACCTGTCACGGGTTACTGCGGATGTGTCGTAACCGTGGCGAAATTTTGCAAAGTAGATGGATGTTACGATGCTATCGGTTCCTTGCTTTTTCGAATGCACAATTCGTGGGTTAAAAGCCGTGTCGGAGTAAGGAATAATAAAAGTTGATGTCCCCGCTTTGTTGCCTCTTTTTCGGTATGAGTCAATAGCTGTTCTCCTCCCTGCTGAATCGAAGAAAAATGTTGTTGAGAATTGCCCAAGGTTTTGAAATGAAGTTTTCCTTCTGATACGTCCTTCCGAATCGAATATGTACAATTCGAGCGTGTCGTTGTAGCTGCACGTACATGGATTTATTGTCGGCTCATACTCGGCCCAACTTGCAGGGTGATAAATAACGTAGGCGGAATCAATCTTTCTTACTTTAATTTCTTTCAAATCAAACAGTCGAATTTCTTCCACTGGATTTAAACCTTCGGAATATTCTTGAAAGGCTAATGGTGGTTTGACTTGAGCATCGAGTTTTGAATATGAAACAATGAGCAAACCAGTGAAAAATAGCTTTTCTAACTGCATAAGTATTGGCTTTTGCAGAGAAACGTTTTACTCAAATTTGTATTGGTCAATGTTAGAAGCTGTTTCTTGATTTGCTCAATAATGAACAAACCGTACAAGAGTGCGACGCAACAAGAGCCCAATCGTCATCCAAACCCTTGTCCCCAAAACATTCCCAACCCCTTAACAACTCTCCCTCAAAACCGCCAACCACCAAACTTTCAACCGCCAACCGCATTCCTTATATTTGCGGCCCCGAATAAAACCATCGGGATTTTATCATGGACGACAACAATATTGTTAACCCAAACGCTGAAGGCCAGGAGGCTGGTCCGGTTGCCCAAAATGCAGCACCCGAGCAGTCTGCAGCGACAACAAATGCCCCTGCCGCAGAAGCCTCGCCAGAGCAACCTGTTGCTCAAACAGAGGCAGCTACAGAAGCTCCAACAGCAACGCCTGAAGTTGCCGTAGCTGATGAACCAGCGCAGACCATCTCCAACGTGAAAATCGAAGAGCCGGTACAGGAAACCGTGGCTGCTCACGACGATTTCGACTGGAGCATTGACAAGCGTAACGTAGCCGCGTACACGCCCGAAGAAAAGGTGAAGTACGACAAGGTTTACGAAAACACTTTTGTTCAACTGAACGACGGCGAAATGATTAAAGGCCTCGTGGTAGGCATCACCAAAACCGACGTGGTGCTGAACATCGGCTTTAAGTCCGACGGCCTTGTGTCCCTTAACGAATTCCGCGATACGCCGGGCTTGAAGGTGGGCGACGAAGTGGAAGTGATGGTAGTGGACAAGGAAGACCGCGACGGCAACCTCAATCTTAGCCGCAAGCAAGCCCGCATTACTCGTGCCTGGGAACGCATTGTGGAAGTGCACAAAACCGGCGAAGTGGTTACCGGCACCGTTACTTCTAAAACAAAAGGTGGCTTAATCGTTGACGTGTTCGGTATGGAAACCTTCCTGCCCGGATCGCAGATTGACGTGAAGCCCGTTACCGATTACGACCAGTTCGTAGGCAAGACGATGGAGTTTAAAGTGGTGAAGATTAACGAGGCCATCAAGAACGCAGTTGTATCGCACAAAGCACTTATCGAAAGCGACATCGAAGCACAACGTGCACAAATCATTGGCAAGCTCGAAAAAGGCCAGGTATTGGAAGGAACGGTAAAGAACATTACCGACTTTGGCGCCTTTATGGACCTCGGCGGCCTGGATGGTTTGCTGTATATCACCGATATTTCGTGGGGCCGCATCAATCATCCTTCAGAAGTGTTGAAGCTGGACCAAAAAGTGAACGTAGTGGTGTTGGATTTCGACGACGAAAAACGCCGCATCTCCCTTGGTTTAAAGCAACTGACCCCGCATCCCTGGGACGTGTTGCCTGAAAATATTAAAGAAGGCGAGATTGTCAGTGGCCGCGTAGTGAACATTGAAGATTACGGCGCCTTCCTCGAAATTCTTGCGGGTGTAGAAGGCTTGGTTCACGTTAGTGAAATTACCTGGGCCAATACGCCCATCAACGCGAAAGAGTTCTTTAAGCTTGGCGACGAGCATACAGCCAAGATTGTAACGCTTGATAAAGGCAGCCGTAAAATGAGCTTGTCCATTAAGCAGCTTTCGGCCGACCCGTGGAGCGACATTGAGACCAAGTTCCCCGAAGGCAGCCGCCACACCGGTGTGGTGAAAAACATTACACCTTACGGCGTGTTTGTGGAATTAACGGCAGGCATCGGCGGCATGATTCACATCTCCGACTTAAGCTGGCTGAAACGTTACAATCACCCGAATGAATTTACCAAAGTGGGCCAGAACATTGATGTGGTTATCCTTGGCATTGACAAGGACAATCGCAAGTTGCAGCTTGGCCACAAGCAACTGGAAGAAGATCCCTGGAACACCTTGCAGGATACTTTTGCCGTCGGTTCCATTCACGAAGGCACTGTCATTCGCAAGGACGACAAGGGCGCCATCGTGCAGTTGCCTTACGGCCTCGAAGGCTTTGCGCCTAACCGCCATCTTTTGAAAGAAGACGGCAAGAGCGTAGGCGCCGATGAAACCGCGCAGTTCATGGTGATTGAATTCGATCGCAACGAGAAGCGCATTGTGGTATCGCACAGCCGCATTTGGGAACAGTCGCAGATGGAAGAAAAAGACGCGGCCCGTAAAGAAGCCCGTGTGCAGAACGAACAAGCCCGCAAAGCGGTGAAGAACATTCAGCAAAAAGTAGAAAAGCCTACCCTCGGCAACCTTGGTGCGCTGGCGCAAATCAAGGAGAAACTGCAACAGCAGGAGAAAGGCAATACTGCTAATGCTGATGAAGCCACACCGGAAGCCGGAAGCTAAATTTTCAATCTCTTTATAACTTGAAATCCCGTCTCTACATTCATAGAGACGGGATTTTTTTATAGACCAGGGGCTCGTTTATCTATTGATCAATCGTTGCGTCGCTCCCGATAGCTATCGGGACTATTCGGCATTGTGCAATCATTCTTTAAACGTTTAAACTGTTTGCTATCGGAAATGGCAAGTAGACGTTATTGAACGCAATGATTTGCTGTCAATAGGTTGAACAGGTCATTACAATTTCATTTCCCTTTTTAAAACAAAACCCTCAATCAAACGAATGATTGAGGGCTTACCATCATCGTTGTAAAGCGAGGGCTGTGCGTTGTCGCTCCCTTCTCCATCTTTGATGGAGAAGGCTTGGGGATGAGGTCACTTCAACGCAAACACTACTGTCACCTCATACTTAATTTTTATCTTTTTAAAATCGGCCTGCGGCTCGGCGGGGGCTGCATCCGGGGCTTCGGCCTTCATCATGCGTACGTTCGATGCCATGGCGTTGTAATAAGGCTGCGGCATGTATTCATTCGGCTCGTTGATGGTTACGGCCACGCCAACACTTTCATTCACCGCATCGGCTAAATACTGCGCTTTTTCCTTTGCGGCTTTGATGGCGCCTATTTTCAGGTTCTTCCGAAACTCCTCCACCTTGCTGTGCGACACACGGGAGATGTAAAAGTTCTGCGTAGCGTTATCGTCAAGCTTGTCCACCAACTGATCTACCTGCGCCGTGTTGCGCAGCTTTACCTGGTAAGTCATGCCGGCATACAACTCCTCTTTCTTGTTCCTCTTGCGCAGCCAAGGATTGCCGTTGTAGGCATCATAACCCGCTACACTAACCGCATCATCGGACAAACCCAGCGAACGTACCGCGGTCAAAAAATCTTGGCGGATTTTATCAATGCCCACTTTGCCGCTGCCTTTCTTTTCGTACTCTTTCAAATACACCTGCACGTAAATCTCATCCGGCACAATCTCCATTTCGGCGCTGCCGTTTGCAGTAATGGTGCGGGGATACGGATTGACAGCATTCTGCGAAAAAGAGGGCATGGTAAAAACAGTTGCGGTTAAAAATAGAAAGATAGATTTCATGGTATAAATTTTTTAAGCAGATGAAGCGGTGAACTTCATTACACACGATAAAGATAAACGCAGCCGGTTCTTAACAACCCGTAAACACCTACCTTTAATTCACCAATTGCTTTGCCCATGAACGTTTGGAAAAAATTAGCAGAGTACAAACTCGTCCGCAAAATAGTGTATGCCATCGTCGGCATCTTTTCGTATCCCGGTTTAGCCCTTGTGAACAAGCTTCAAATCAGCGGAACCGAACACATTGAAAACCTGCCGCGCAGAAACGTGTTGTTCGTCAGTAACCACCAAACTTACTTCGCCGATGTCATTACGTTTCTTCACATTTTTTGCGCCGTTAAATGGCGAAAAAAAAATAAGCTGGGCATTCCTTACTACTTGCTCAATCCGTTTACCAGCGTGTATTACGTAGCCGCCGAAGAAACCATGAAGAGCAGTTGGATAAGCCGCTTGTTCACCCTTGCAGGCGCCCTAACGGTAAGGCGCACCTGGAAGAAAGACGGCGCTGAAACACGCCGCGGCCTCGACCCCAGCGATACCCGAAAGATTGAAAGAGCCCTGGGCCGTGCCTGGGTCATTACGTTTCCACAAGGCACAACAAAACCCTTTGCACCCGGCCGTAAAGGCACGGCCTACATCATTAAACATTGCAAGCCTATAGTAGTGCCGGTTGTGATCAGTGGCTTTTGGCGTGCCTTCAATAAAAAGGGGTTGAAGTTTAAGAAGAAGGGAACTTTGCTTAGCGTACGATTTAAACCGCCGTTGGAAATAGATTATGATGCCCGTGCCGAAGACATTTTAGCGCAGGTGATGGACGCTATTGAACAAAGCAAAGACTACATGCTGAAAGGCGCACACCACTGGAAGACGTTGGAAGAAAAGGCCGCGTAATGCCAATAGGCAACAAGCAATAGGCAAAGGCGAAGAATTATCTTATCAAGGTCTATTTTAAATTTTTTGCAAAAGACTTTTCATAAAAAACGCAGCGTAAAACTTACGCTGCGTTTTTATTTGCTAACATTGGCGGTTTTCTAAACAGATGCAATTTTATAATCAATATGCCTGATAGCTTAATGCCAATTGCCTGTTGCAACCTGCTTGTTGCCCATATCGCTTACGGTTGCCCTTTGCCGCCGCCGGAACCATAAATATTGCCGGTTGCAAAGCTGGCATCAGGCGCTGCCAGTTGCACATAAATAGACGCCAACTCTGCCGGTTGGCCCGGACGGGCAAGCGCCGTATCGCTGCCGAATTTCACCAGCTTTTCCTGCGTAGCGCCGCCGCTTACTTGCAACGGTGTCCAAATAGGACCTGGGGCCACGCCGTTCACCCGTATGCCTTTGGGGCCGAGTTGCTTTGCCAATGATTTTACATAATTCATCGTGGCCGCTTTTGTCTGGGCATAGTCGTACAGGTCGGGAGAAGGATCATACGCTTGTTCCGATGTGGTGCCGATAATAACCGAACCGGGTTTAAGATGCGGCAAGGCCGCCTTAATGATCCAGAACGGCGCATAAATATTAGTCTTCATCGTGGCGTCAAATTCTTCTGTGGTGATATCGGCAATGGATTGTTTTGCCTGTTGCCTTCCGGCATTGTTCACCACAATGTCCAAACCGCCCAAGCCGTCCACGGCTTGCTGAACCAGCCGCTTGCAAAAAGCTTCGTCACGAAGGTCGCCGGGAATGGCGATGGCTTTGCGGCCTTCGGCTTTAATCAGGGCAATCACTTCTTTGGCATCGGGTTCTTCAGTGGGATAATAATTGATAGCCACATCGGCGCCTTCCCGTGCATAGGCGATAGCGGCCGCCCGGCCCATGCCGCTGTCGCCACCGGTGATTAAAGCCTTGCGTCCTTTTAATCGTCCCGAACCTTTATAGCTCGTTTCGCCGTGGTCGGGTTTTGGATCCATCTGACTCGCAAGGCCGGGCCAGGGTTGCGATTGTGATTTAAAAGGCGGCTTTGGATACTTGGTTGTGGGGTCTTCCAAACCTTGCGGTGAGGCATTGACGTTACCTTCCGCTGAAGGCGATGCAAAGGCTGAAGAAATAGCCATTGAGGCTACGGTAGCTCCCAACCCGCCGATGGCTTTGCGGCGGGTGATTTTGTACTCTTCGTTCATGGTTTCTTTTTATTTATTGGTTAAAGATGTGCTTCGCTAAAAGTGAAGTAAGAAGATTTGTTTGTTGCAATAAAAATGCCCGGTTGTGTTTGATTATTTTGTTCTTGCGGTTGAGGAACTGGCAACAAGACCGGCAATAGAAAAGGTGAACGGGTAATGCGGAAAGCAATCTCGTTGGCGCAACAAAAATTTAATTGCTAATGCACCATGCAATCTTCAGCGGCACCATCATTCGTTTACAGCACACAACAGGATGGCGCTGCTTTGTTATCCGCTACATTAGTCCGCACATTCACACGCTTGCTTTATGAAACCAACCGGCCTTCTCTTCCTTCTTTTTACAACGATGTCGTTGTCTGCTTTTTCAACCGTTTATTATGTAGCCGTTGATGGGAATGATCACAATTCCGGCACCAAAACAAAGCCCTTTGCCACGATTCAAAAAGCGCAGGCAGAAGTAAAACCCGGCGATACGGTTTACCTCCGCGGAGGAACTTATCATCTAACAGAAGCGCAAATTGCAAAGACGGAAAAAATCTACGCTTGCGTTACGTATTTGGATAAAAGCGGAGAAGCCGGCAAATACATTCATTACCTTAATTACCCGAACGAAACACCGGTGTTCGACTATTCATCCGTAAAGCCGGAAGGCTTACGGGTGGCGGCTTTTTACGTAACGGGTTCTTACATTCACCTCAAAGGTTTTGACGTGACCGGCGTGCAAGTGACCATCAAAACGCACACGCAATCGGAGTGTTTCGAGAACCACGGAAGCAACAACATTTATGAAGGTTTGCGCATGCACGACGGCATGGCCATCGGCTTTTATTTGCTCGAAGGTTCCGGCAACTTAATTCTCAATTGCGATGCTTACCGCAACTGGGATTATTTTTCCGAAAACGGCAAAGGCGGCAACACCGATGGCTTTGGCTGCCATCCGCGTGCAGGCAGCAAGAACAATGTTTTTCGCGGATGCCGGGCATGGTTCAACAGCGATGATGGGTATGATCTTATCTCATCGGCCGAAGCCACCACCTTTGACCATTGCTGGGCCTTTTACAACGGCTTCAACAAAGATTTTGTGAGCGAAGGCGATGGCAACGGTTTTAAATGCGGTGGCTACGGCAACAAGCGAAGCGGCAGCGATATACCCAATCCGGCGCCAGGCATGACCATTCAATTTTGTTTGGCGGTGCGCAACAAAGCCAGCGGCTTTTATTCTAACCATCACACCGCGGGAAGCAAGTGGTACAACAATTCGGCGTATCGTAACAGCACCAACTACAATATGCTGAACCGGTTGAAAGATAACGTGGCGGATGTGCCGGGCTTTGATCACGTTCTTTACAACAACCTTGGTTACGGCGGCGGCCGCGAAGTGCAGAATCTCGATGCAACCAAATGCACGTTGGCCAACAATTATTTTGATTTGAATTTGACGGCAACAAATGCCGACTTTATTAGCCTGGATGAAAGCCTGTTAACCGCTCCGCGAAAAGCTGACGGCAGCTTGCCGGACGTTGACTTTATGAAGTTAAAACAGTCAAGTCAATTCGTGGACAAAGGAAAGGACATTGGCTTTCCCTTTAACCGCAAAGCGCCGGACCTCGGTGCTTTTGAGGCAGGCAAATAGATGTTGTTATTCTTCCTTTACTCATACGCCACAACTTTTTTATGCCCAGAAATTTTCTTTCCAAATCTATCGCTGCCGCCTTTTTTCTGTTGTGTTTTTATCAGCAAAACGTTCATGCGCAAAACCCACAACCAGTCGCCCTTTACTGGCTAAACGGCACGCCCAAAAAAGCAACCGGCATCAGTTGGGGCATGCCCTGGAAACAAGGCGAAGTAAAAAAGAACACAGCCTTTGAATTGCGAAGGAGTGACGGAAGCAAGCAAGCGGTTCAATCCTGGGACATGGCTTATTGGCCCGATGGCTCCATCAAATGGACGGGACTGGCAACGGTGGCCGATTCGGCATCAAAGGGCTTGGCGCTTGCGATTTCGTCAACAAAGAATAAATCCGTTGCCGCCACAACGCTTCAACTCACCAATGATGCACAATTCATCCTTATCAGTACCGGAGTGATGCAATGCGTGCTGCCGAAAACAGGAAGCTTTCTGATTGCTTCTTTGAAACTCGGTGAGAAGTTGATTGCGCAAAACGGGCAACTGCAGGGCATCGTTCAAAACAAACCGGATGGTGATGTAGAGAACACGCCGCTCAAACAAAAACTAACAAGCAACATTGAGCAAGTAACGGTGGAACAAAGCGGCCCGGTAAGAGCTGTTGTTCGCATGAACGGACGGCTTAAAAATGGAGACGGAAGCAAAAGCTTTTTGCCTTTTGTCCTAAGGTTTTACTTCTATGCCGGTGTGCAAAACATTCGAATGGTTTATACCTTGCTTTTTGACGGCGACGATAAAAAAGATTTCATCAAAGGCTTGGGACTGAATTTCTCCCTTCCTTTTCGCGAAGGCATTCACAACCGCCATGTGCGGTTCGGCGGCGAAGAAGACGGCATCTGGGCCGAACCCGTGCAACCCTTGAATGGCCGAAGGCCTAATCAATACATTGCCGATCAGGCAGCCGGCAAGCTCATTCCGAATGCCGATGCCGTGCCCGCCCAACAACAGGTGTACAAGGAAATGGCAAGTTGGAACGATTACAAATTGGTGCAGCACAGCGCCGATGGTTTCAATATTCAAAAGCGAACAAATGAAGCAAGCAGTTGGCTGGATGCGATTGGGGGCAAGCGGGCTTCGGGTCTTCTTTTTGCCGGTGATGCCACCGGCGGTTTGGCGTTGTCGCTAAAAAATTTTTGGCAAACCTATCCCGCTGCGTTAGAAGTATCGGGCATGAAAGAAGCATCGGCAAGGCTGAACGTATGGCTTTGGTCGCCTTACGCCGATGCAATGGACCTGCGGCATTACGATACCATCGGGCACGACATCAATCTCACTTACGAAGACGTGCAACCGGGTTACAGCACGCCTTACGGCATCGGCCATACCAGCGAGGCTATGATCTGTCCTTACAACGCGGTTCCATCAAACAATGAGTTGGCCGATGCCGCCACGCAAACGAATAGTGCGCCTTTGCTTGTAGCCTCGCCGCAATACCTGCACGATGACGGTGCTTTTGGTATTTGGAGTCTTCCCGACCACAGCACAAAAGGCAAGGGCTGGATAGAAGAGCAATTGGATAAAGCCATTGCTTTTTATCAGCAGGAAATAAACAGCCGCGAGTGGTATGGCTTCTGGAATTACGGCGATGTGATGCACTCTTACGATGCGGCCCGCCATAGCTGGAAGTATGATGTCGGCGGCTTTGCCTGGGACAATACCGAACTGTCAACCGACATCTGGTTGTGGTACAGCTTTCTTCGTTCGGGCCGCGCCGATATTTTTAAAATGGCCGAAGCCATGACGCGGCACACCAGTGAAGTGGACGTATATCACTTCGGTCCTTTTGCAGGATTGGGTTCAAGGCATAACGTAAATCATTGGGGCGATGGCTCCAAGGAAGTCCGCGAAAGCCAGGCCGTGCTGCGGCGTTTTTATTATTACCTCACCACTGACGAACGCACCGGCGACATTATGCACGAAGTGACCATGACGGCCGACAGCGGCTTGCTGCATGTAGATCCTTTGCGTGAAATTTTGCCGCCGGGCAAGTACCCGACTCATGCCCGTTTTGGCCCCGATTGGACGGCTTTGGTTGGCAACTGGATGACCGAATGGGAGCGTACCGGCGATGCGAAATGGAAAGCCAAAATACTCGTCGGCTTGAATGATTTTGCGGCCATGCCGCACGGCTTTTATTCAGGCAAGGGAAAAGATGCGGGCATGGGCTATGATCCGCGAACGGCTCATTTTTACCAGTTGGATTCGGGTGACATTGGCAGCCTGCATTTGGCTACGTTAATGGGCGGAATGGAGATGTTTTATGAAGCCCTGCCTGTGTTGAACAACAAAGATTTTAACCGGCTTTATCTGCAATACTGTTCGCTTTACGGTGCGCCGCTCGATGAAGTGCAAGCCGCCTTTGGAAAGAACGTAAAAACAACTTTGGGTGAACTGCAAGGCGATTACGCAAGACAACCAGCTTACGTTTATTGGATAACGAAAGACCCAAAATTCGCGAAGCGTGCCTGGGATGCTTTCCTGCCCAATGCACAATCGCCGTTAAACCAGGGTTCCCGGTTTGATGCGCAATTGCTGAAAGGGCCGGCGGTGATAAAACCGTTTTATGAAATCAGAAATGTTTCTACTAACGGTACGGCGCAGTGGTGCTTGAACGCAATTGAACTGTTGCAATTAGCCGGCGATGCCATGCCTGAACACAATGCGGTTTGGGACAAGTGAAAGCCTTTGAATTTTAAAAAGGTGATTGATCGTTTAAATCCAGTGAAATAAAAGACAAAGCGTTTGGCTTATTGCGGTTAACCATCGCCCTACCGGCTTTTTATCAACGACACATCATCCACATAACAAAAAGCGTTGGCTTCGCCTTCGGCTAAGAATCCGATTTCAACCTTTCCTGCTCTAACGGAAATGTTTTTGATCGTAACCGTTGTCCATGTGTCATTAGCTTTGCCGATGTTGGCGGTGAAATTGCCTCCTTTGCCTTCGGCATAGATTTGAAGTTTGGCAAAGCCGCTGCTGTTCTTGATGGTGGCGGTTAATGTGTAGGGGCCATCTTCCAATTTTACATACGGCGAAGAAGTGATGACTTGCGATACCTTTCGATTGAAGGCAATTTTATCACTAAGGTTCAAACTTTTTTCACCGGTCACCACCTTTCGATCGCTTTCTGTATTGTTATGGTTTAAGAGGGGCGAAGCCGAACTGTCAAGACTGATTTCAGCCCCTCCGATAACGGTGGTGTTCCAGCCGGTCAACTGTTTTTGCACCGGCTTCACCGTGCTTGGAATGCCTTTGCGGTCAGCTTCAAAGCTGCCGTTCTTTACATAGTTATTATCAGTGGCGACTTTCCATTCGCCCGTTTGCGCATTCAGGCTCCAAGCGCTTACCGAATTGAAATAAGGCGTGGCGCCGTCAAAGGAAAGCGGGCACCATTGGTTGTAACCCAGGCCGTTTCCGGCAAAGTCGGCCCAACGGTCGCCACAATAAACAACGGTCTCCTGTTTGTCTCCTTTTACCGTTACGAAAAATCCGGTTTGTGTTACGTGTGCATAATCATCGGCACAGCCGTTCATGACTTGCATGTTGTTGGTGGGCGTGTAAGGCCCGCGAATGTTATCAGCTACGAGATAATAAGCAAAAGAAGCATCCCAACCATAGATGTTTGAAGCGCACATGTAATATTTTCCCTTGTATTTAAACAGGCAGTTTCCTTCGCGGCTTTCGCCTTCAAAAACCTTCGAGCAATCCAGCAGGCCCACCTTTCCATCCTTCACGCCAATCTCGGACACATAGATTTTATTGCGTCCCTTGCCGTAAGAATATATGAGGTAAGAAGTTCCGCTGTCTTCATCGGTAAACACAGTTTGATCGCCGGTGTTTGTAGTGCCGATCATCTCCTGCATGTTGATTTTTTGATGCCAGGTAAAAGGGCCCGTGGGCTTATCGGAAAGTGCAACCAACACCTGATTTCCGTGCTGCACAAACAGTGCGTATTTCTTCAGCTCTTTATTATACGCTACCCCTAAGCGGCCCACCCAGGTCTTTCGTTCTGTCTTGAACGCTTCTTCCTTGGTGAAGACGTCGCCTTCAAACCTCCAGTTCATCAAATCGGTGGAACTGTAGCAGGTTACCGATTCAAAGGCATTAGCGGTTTGCGTAACGGAAGGGTCGTTGCGGTAAGCCTCGGCTTCCTTGTAGTGAACACCGTACCAGTAATATTTTTTTATGCCTGTAGCCACATCGGCAAAGCGGAAGATTCCACCGCCTTGGCTGTAGATGGGCAGTCCGTCTTTCGTATTCCAAAACACATCGTTTTTAATGTTGTGTGCTTGTGCTTGCAGCGCATTGCAACCGCTTGTTCCGGTTATACAAATGGACAAGAAAAGTCCAACCGCGAGATGATAATTTATTCTCTTTTTCATACCCTTTTTACTTTTGTGAAATCGTGAACTTCTGCGCATCCACTCAAGTGAATTGCAGCCCTTGTAAAGATAGAAGACAAAAAAAGAGGCACCTCTCCGGATGCCTCTTTTGGTAAATCAAGCGATCGTTATTCTTTCACTATCTTCTCCTGCTTCATGATGACGCCGGCCTTGTTTGTGATGGTGATCAGATAAACACCCGCCGCCATTTTTATTGTGATGATGGTGGAGGCGCCGGTGAATGTCTTTACTACCATTTTGCGCCCGAACATATCCGTCACCGTTACTGAAACGGGTTCGGTGTAACCGCCCATGTTTATATTGGCTTCGTTACGAACCGGATTCGGATAGATGGAAACTTTGGGCGCAACATTGGTGATGTATTCACTACGTGTGGCTGTACCCAATTGCACCTTCAACGTATAACAACCGGTGGCGCTGTTAGCGCCGCTGTAGCCATACACCTGCGCATAATAAGTGCCCGCCGCCGCCGTGTAGTTGATGGTTTCACTTGTGGTGTTGCTATTCTGCGAAATGCCAACTTGTGTGCCTGCGTTGTTCAATAGCTTGAGATCATAATCGGCAGGCAAGGTGGTTAAGGTAACGGAGATTGTACCTGCCGTAGTGATGACAAACTTATAATTGTCAACGTCTCCGCTTGGGCTGATTAAGCCTGTGATGGCCGTGTTGAAAGGAATGGTGGCAGCACCGGATGTTGTACCGTTTGTGGTAACGTCGTAACTGCTTTGGCAACCCGAACCAACTGCTGTAGCCGTTGTTTTAATGGTGTAGCAGGTGGCGCTGTTTGCTCCGTTGTAACCAACTACCTTAATGTAGTATGTGCCGGCCGCTTGACTGTTTAATGTAACCGTCTCCGTTGCAGTTCCGGTTGTGCCAGCGCCAATCTGTGTTCCCGCACTGTTGTAAACGTACAGGTCATAATCTACACCCGACGGACCAACAAGATTGTACACGATATTGCTGGTGCCTGTGGTAGTGATTTGGTAATAGTCAACATCGGTGGATGAACTGATGGCGGCGGAATTGGTAGCGCCTGAAGAGATGACCGCTGCCGTGGCTTGCGTCTCGTTCGGCTCAAAAGCGGTAGCACAAGTAGAGGCCGTGCTTGTAGTAAACTGGGCGGTTGAATAAGCGCCTGTTGCCCCGCTGCAATTGGCACGTACTCTCCAATCGTACAAGGTGCTTGCAGTTAAACCGGTTAGGTTAACAGATGTAGCGGTCGTCCCTGTTGCTGCACTTACCCATGTTGATGAAGCGCTTGCTTTGTAATCAACATCATAATTCAAAGCGCCGCTTAATGCCGTCCACGACACGGTTGCACTGCTGGTGGTTACGGCCGAAGAAGAAAGGCCTGCAACCGTTCCGCATGAAGGTGTTCCGGCCGTAGTGAATTGTGCAGAAGAATACGTGCTTGAAGCACCGGAGCAATTTGTACGAACTCTCCAATCATAAACAGTAGATGTCGTAAGGCTGCTTATGTTTACCGATGTTGTCGTCGCTGCCGTAGCGGCATTCGTCCACGTGCCCGATGATGTGGTTTTGTAATCAACATCATAGCTCACCGCACCGCTTACCGCAGTCCAGCTCACAGTGGCGCCGGAGGTTGTAATGG
Source organism: Flavisolibacter sp. (assembly GCA_965247695.1). Classification (GTDB taxonomy): domain Bacteria; phylum Bacteroidota; class Bacteroidia; order Chitinophagales; family Chitinophagaceae; genus Flavisolibacter. The sequence continues at coordinate 4,657,265 of OZ252037.1, read as the reverse complement.
CAGATGAAGTCAAGCCTCCCGGTGCGCTGCAGGAAGAACCCGAAGTGATGGCAAAGTCGGCATTGGAGATGTCAAAGAAAATGTTACCGACAGACTCAATTTTTATCCTTGCTGTAGTGGTTGCGTTGTTTGGAATCGTTAACACTTCCGTGCCGTCATTCGGCGTGCTTGCCGCCAACACGTTTGGAAACGTTTGTCCGCCGTCGGTTGACAAAGAGATCTTCACATTGGTGCAACTAATGGGTGCCGCCGTTGTACCGGCCACAGCCCATGTAATGGTTTGCGAAGAGCCGCCGGCCCACGATACCGCCGTATTGGGCGCTGTAACCGAGAAAGGCCCTGCGGTTCCGTTCACCGTTACCGCCATGTCGGTAAACTGTGTTTGGCCAACGCTGACAGGCGCCGTTGAGCGATAAGCCGCATTGTCCCTCACCGTTAACCTGAAGTTCAACGTTCGCGCAACAGAGCTTAATGCTTCGATGTTCGCACCCGCATCGCCACCCGTTAACGGGCCGGTTATCGTGCCTCCTGCAAGGATGGTGGACAGTTGTGGAAAATATCTTGTAGGTGATATTGTTGGCCGGAAGGATATCCAGTTAGGCCCGCTGGCCTTGGTGGCACTGGCTACGCTGTTGGCTCCTGTTTGTGCGGAAGTTGCGTTGTCGTTTTGCTCCCAACAATACGTCAGCACATCGCCTGCGTTGGCATCCGATGCGGAACCGGTGAGGGCAAACGGTGTGTTCTTTGGGATGGTATAGTTATTGACGGCTGCCACCACCGGCGTTGCGTTGTTGCCTGCAATGCTTGTTGTTACCGGGCAGGTTTTTGTGCCGAGGTTTGTTTGTATCTGCGCAATAGAAGCCTGGTGGTAAAAATCAAAAGAATGGGAAGCAAGGTCCTGGCTGGTGATGCCTGCATATCCCATGATGGTGATGCCCGATCCGGGTTCTTTGTTTACGCCGCTGCCTTCATTACTCATGGAGAAAGTATGGTTCGCGCCCAATTGGTGACCCACTTCGTGTACCACGTAATCTATGTCAAAATTATCGCCCTGCGGAACCCCGTCGGCGGGAGACGTAAAGCCGCTGCCTTTGGAACCGTTCACGCAAACGCAACCAATGCAGCCCGCATTGCCGCCACCGCCCGAAGCCCCGAACAAGTGACCGATGTCATAATTGGCTTCACCAATCACCGACGTCAAGGTATTCTGCAACTGCGCATTCCACGTTCCTCCCGCACCGGTAGCTGCGGCATCGTAAGGGTCGGTAGAAGGGTTATAATAAATAACAGCAGTTGTATTGGCTATCAGGTTCAGGTGCAAGGCAAGATCCTTTTCATACACACCGTTGCAACGGGTAAGCGTGTTGTTGATGGCGGCCAATACTAGGTTCACTTGTGTTGAACTGGTAGCGCCAAAATAGTTCGAGTATTCTGCCGTAACTGATTGGGCCAGGCGCATGGTTTTTAAATCGCCGGTTGACCGGGCAGCAATGTTGCCGACGGTGTTATTTAAGCTAAGGGTCAGTTTAGTATCAGGCGTGCCGCAATTCCACGGCAAAGCCCCTTTGTTCCGGTTAGAGGCATAAACGGAATAGATCGTATGGTCCTTCGAATAGGGCTCAATGAACTCATTGTCCCTTTCCATTCTGAACACCATTGATTGTATGCCTTGCGACGAGATACTCAACTTAAGCGTAGCGCCTTTGTCGGTAATGCCTTTGCCGGAGTACGACCGGATGTCTGGAAACCGGTCTTGCAAAGCCGGCTCAAAGTTCGAGGCTTCATACACTTCAAATTCTTCAATGCCGCCGGCGGCATTCGGCAAGGAAATAACGGTGGAAGTTTTTGAACGGCTTCGGCCAACAATGGAAAACATTTCCTGTTGGAAGGAAGCAAAATTCAAGTTGAACAATTTTACATCAGCAGGAAAGGTGAGCCTTGCCGTTGCTTTATCGGCAACGATGGTGTTCCGGCTTTGCGTGTTGGCCGACCAGAATCTATCGGTTTGCGAAAAACCGGAAACGGCAAGCAAGAGGAGTAATGCGGTTAGCGGGAAAATTTTTTTCATACAGATGATTTGATTAAAAAGGAGGACTAAATATAACGATGTCTTTTATACAAAATCAACAAAGAGAACACTGTATTTGACGGTAGCACAGCCGGCGCCAGCCAACGGCATAAAAACCCTTTCCCGCCACTTATGGGTTCGCAGCCGCCAACAATGGGTTACACCTTCCAGCCCCCTTCTGCAGAAGATAGTTTTGATGAAAATTAAACATCATGAAACGCTTTTTTCTTCTTCTGTTTTTATGGGTGGCCGTTACCGCCGCCAATGCACAAGCCATTAAAGTAACGCCCTATAACACCAAGCCCGGGAAGAAAACAACGTCGGGATATACCCCTCATGAAGTGGGTTCGCCGGCTACGGTAATTGTCCAGGATGAATTTGCCGGCGCTTTTGTTTATTGGAAAATAGACGTGACCAATTTCAAAGCCATCAAAGCCAAATACCGGCTTGACTTTCACGTGATGCAAGTGAAAGACGGAAAGGAATCCATCAACTATAAAAAAGATCTTTTCATCCCTACCAAAAACGGTTCGTTCTATCTGTATTCTGAATTTAATGAAGGCGACTATGTTGTTTACGTCCGTGACCAGGACCATCCCGAAGATGTGTACAGCAAGGCAACATTTACTGTTCCGCCTAAACCCAAAGTGGATTATAAAAATAATTCCACATTGGTTGTTTGCAAATCAGTTGATGACAACTGGAACCCCATTGGCCAAACCACTAAAATAAAAGCCGGTGAGTGCATGAACTTTTTATACAAAGCAAAAGACAAAGTAGGCTATGCAGTGATGATCTGGAATGTGGTGAAAATAAACGCACAAGGCAACGAAGATTACGTAACTCATTTGGATCAGGGAACCGAAGGCAAGCCGTTCCGTTGGTTGGCTACGGGCGATGGTGTTTGCGCTTTTCAAACGCCGGGTAAATACCGTGTGTATCTGTTTAAAAAAGACGATTATGATACAAGCATCCAACGCGGCGAAGACAGCAATTACATTGGCAAAACAGAAGTGACGGTGTACGAATAAGCTTCTTTGTGTTATTCATCCGTACCCGTTGTTAACATCCACAAAACATCCCGTTACAAAGCCTCAAACAATCAAACAATAAAAAACAATTTTATGAATCTGCAATTAAATGACTCTATCGGCTTCAATGCCATGCAAACTGCCTTGGTTAAAAAACTGCCGGCTTATCAGGTAGAACTCAAAAAAAATCCGCTGGCCCGCTTCGAATACATTCAGGTGCGCAAGTCGCCTTTCGTGGGCGTGTGGGTTCGCGTGTATCCTAAAAAGAACCGCATCACCTTAATTAAAACCATTCCTTCTACCTGGGCACGGGCTTTTTTGGGCGGACTGCTTACGATGCTTTTTGCCAGCGGCGCACAAGGCAAACTTCGCAAAGAAGTGGCCGGTGTGTTGGAGAAAGAATTCAACACCACGGTGTTGAACTAAGCCCACAGATTGTACCTGTTTTACGCTGTACCTTTTGGTTTTCCTTTTCGTTGAAGCCCGTTGCCAAAGCACGGGCTTCCTTCGTTATGAAGCGTTCCACCGCAGAAAAAATTGCCCGCCAAAAGATGGCCGGCTCTTGTAACGTCAACCGCAAGCAATGCATTCAACCGATACCAGGATGCCCGCCGGAAAAGGCATTACTTGTGGTGTGCTGCGGGCGGGAGCGTTTTCAGGAAAAAACTCTGCATACACTTTGTTGACAACACTGAAATCGTTGCCTGCTACCATGAATACCGTTGTCTTTATAACCTTCTTCATGCTGCTGCCGGCTTCTTCCAAAATGGTTTGAATGTTGCGAAAGCTTTGCCGCAGTTGATCTTCAAAATCACCGCTTGTTATTTGGCCTGTGGCCGCATCAAGCCCCGGCGTACCGGATAAAAAAATAAATTCACCTGCTATCATGGCTTGCGGAAACGCCGCCGACATGCGCGGCGCTTTGGCGGTATAAAAGTTTTGCGGATTCATGGTGATGTGGTTTTGAATACTAATTTTTTTGTGCGGTAAGCAAACCGTTGTTATAGTCCGGGGAGTTGTTCACCGCAGAGAGATGTACATGACTTCGTTGCACCGCTTCCTTGATTTGATGGCACTGTTTACTGGCTACGCCAAATTTATCTCACTCATCTTTTTTAGCAGTTCTTCTTTTCTTCGCCGCGCCACTTCTATCTCACTGCCATCGGTCATCCACACCTGACCGCCTTCACCGCGAACGTATTTTTTTATGTGCTGCAAGTTCACCACGGAGCTTTGGTGGGTGCGAAAAAAATGATGTCCGGCCAGGAGGTCTTCGTATTCTTTTAAATTTTTGCTCACCACCACGGGCTTTTGTCCCTGCAAGTAAAACTTGCAATAACCCGTGAGCGATTCAATCCAAATGATGTCTTTTAATTCCGTGAACAAGATGCCTTCGGCGGTTGAGATGGCTAATTTTTGCGGTGCCTTTTGTTGCGGCTGTTGCAGGTGTTGCAAGGCTTGCTGAAACAACAAGAACTGATCGCTTTGCGGGCGGCCTTGTTGCTTTACCGCTTTTTCAACGGCCTCTTTTAAATTAAAAGGGTCAACGGGTTTTAGGATGTAGTCAATGGCGCTCAACTTCAAGGCTTGTATGGCAAAGCCTTGATGTGCCGTTACAAAAATCACTTGCGGACTTTCGTTTCCCAGTTCCTGCATCAATTCAATGCCGCTTTTGCCGGGCATTTGAATGTCTAAAAAAAGCAAGTCAGGATGCAGATTTTTTATCAATGCTAATCCTTCTGTTGCACTGCCGGCTTCGCCAATAATTTCTACCGGCAGGTGCAGTTGCGTAGCCATGTTTTTGATGGCGCTGCGGGCATTGGCTTCGTCGTCAATCACAATTGTTTTAAGTAGCGTCATGGCTGGTTGATTTTAGTGGAATGATGAAGATGACAGTGGTGCCGGTGGGTGTATCGTTTTCAATCTTGTCAATAATCTGAAGCGTGGCTTTACTGTTCTGCAACTCCTGCAAACTCTCCAACATACCGGCCGTTAGTTTCTCGCCCTGCGATTCGTGGCCGGCTTTTGCTTCGGCCCTTGTTCGGCCAATGCCGTTGTCGTCAATCAGGATCACCGCGGCACCATCGTTAACCTTGCACGAAATGCTCAAACCCTTTTCACCAACCTTCGGCATCAGGCCGTGAAGGATGGCATTTTCTACAAACGGCTGCAACAACATTGGCGGCACGGGAGCATCCAACAGGTCATCGTCTTCTTCCACAAAGAAGGAATACGAGAACTCATTGTTGAAACGAAAAGCTTCAATCTCCACATACATCTTCAGCGTTTCCATCACATCGCCAAGCGGTAAAAAATTGTGTTTCGATTGATCCAGAATGCGTCGCATCAATTTAGCAAACTTCGATAGGTAGCCCGCTGCATCCATGGTGTTGTTGCTCAAAATATAATTCTGAATACTGTTCAAGCTGTTGAAAATAAAATGCGGGTTCATTTGTGCCCGAAGCGCTTGCATCCGCAATTCGCTCATTTGCAGTTTGTGGTTGGTTTCTTTTTGAATGGCAACTTCTCGCCGTTTAATAAAGTAATAAATGCCAAAGAAAACACCAGCAATCATCAGTGCTATAAACCACCACCGCTGCCAGAACGGAGGCTCAATGCGAAACGAAAAGGTAGCCGCTTCGTCGTTCCATTCGCCCTGGTGATTGGCTGCTTTTACTTTGAATGTGTACCGCCCCGGCGGCAAGTTTACGTAATTGATTTTTTGTTCGGTGCCGGTGTATTTCCATTCCTTATCAAAGCCTTCCAACATACAGGCGTAGTTGTTTTGCCGGCCCTGGTTATAATTGATGCCGGTGTATGAAAACGAAAGGCTGTTTCGACCGTAAGAAAGATCGGCATAACCGTCAGGCGCCAGCGATTGATCGTCCACATCAATGCGGGTGATAACATTTTGCGGCAGTGACTTCTCCGCTAAAAAAGCCTGCGGTTGCAACAGGCAATAGCTTTTAGTGAAGCCAAGAAAAAGCGTTGTCTTGCCTTCGTCGGCGAAGTTGGCGCCAGTCACGTTATCATCGGGCAAACCATCCGCCGTTGTAAAGGAAGAAAAGCTTGCCTTTGCTCTGTTGTAAAAAACCAATCCGCCTTCGGTAGCCATCCAGGCATTGCCGCTGTTGTCGCTCACCACATCGTTGATGGCCGTAGAAACAATGCCGGTTTGTTTGCTGTATAAATCAACGGCGCCGGTGCTGATGTGATAGATGCCGAAATCGTTGTTAACACTCAAATACAACAGATCGCCTCCATCGCTGGCCATGGCCGTTACCGGCCGCAACCGCTTGCCGCCCTTGTTAACGAAGGCTATAGTAAATGTTTCCTTCACCGGATCAAACTTCACCAGGGTGTCTTGCCTTGCCATCCAAATGTTGCCATGACCGTCTTCTGTTTTTGGTCCCGGCCGCAACAGCGGAAACAGGCCGCCGTAGTATTTGCTTTTATAGTTGACAAATGTGTTTGAAGCGATATTATATTTCGCCAGTCCATTGGGTAGCGAAGTCCAGATGTTTCCGGCGCGGTCCTTCAACGGCAACCGCCCCAAATCGTCAAAAGCCGAATCTTTATTGATGCCTTGTACCGCCGAAAGTTTTCCGCTTTTCTTATCTACCTGCGCCGGCCCGTACACCGAAAAAAGCCAAAGTGATTTGCCTGCATCAACGATAGCCGTGCTGATTGTTTTTTTGACAAAAGCCGGCGGGGTTTTTTTTGAAAAAATGGTTTCGATTTTGGACGTTGTTGAATCTAAACTAAAAAGCCCCGGACCGATGCAGGCCGTCCAAAACTTGTTGCCTTCATACAAACCATAGTTGTAAGAAACAAGGCTTTGGTGGCTCTGCACGACATTGCCAAGCGCTGCTGATGTTTTGAGATAACCTCCCTTAAGCGAGGACTGCAACAAACCCTTTGATGTACCGATCCAGATATTGTCGTGATCTTTTACTAAAAAAGCGCCGAGGCCATCGGGCCAGGAGGTAAACCACAAGGGGTGATCGGCCGCTCTTTTTACGCTGCCGTTGCTGCTGTTATACAGGAGCGGTTCGCCAAAAAAGGAGTTCACTTCAAACAGCGTATCATTCAAGGGAAAGGCGTTGGAGATTCTTTTTTCGTAGTCCAGATTGACAAGCAGCTTTTGAATAAATCGCCTGCCGGTTGTCGTGTTATCATACGCGATGTATTCTTCGTTGCCAGTCGCTGACGTTTTGGAAAAGGTGCAGACAACTTCATCGGAAAAGCGCTGCGCACTGCGTAAAACAAAACCTTTTTTAAGCAAATCATTAAAGGAAAGGCCAGACTTTTTTTGCTCGACAGGCACGAGGCTGTTGCCGGCAAAATCAGGATAATAAAAACCGCTTTTTTGCTGCGAGTAGAGATAAAACTGGCCGGCTCCATCAAACAAAATATGCCTGGCAAAAAGACCTTTTGTTGTTTCGGAAGGAGATGCCATTAGCTTCTTCCGCACAACTCCTTCTTTGGTTAGTACAAACAAGCCGTGGCCGGTGGCCACCCACAATTCATTAGTTGTTTTATTCCAGGCCACGTCTTCAATAAAAGGCTCGCTGACCGGGGATTTTTGCAAAGAAGGCAGTTCAATTTGCCGGCCGGTTATGGTGGACGTATTCAGAAAGCATAGCCCCGCCGAGGTGCCAACGGCCAACAAGTTTTTGTTGATAAAACAAAGCTGGGTAATGTTGTTCGACGGCAGGTTGTTTCTGCCATTGCGCAACACATTCAGAAAGGAAGTGCCGTCGTAACGATTCAATCCTTCGTGCGTGCCGATCCAAAGAAAACCGGTGCTGTCTTTTTGCAAACACGTGACGGTGTTATTGCTCAAGCCGTCCTGTGTAGTAAAGGTGGAAAGACGGTCGAACCATTGCCCGAAAAAGCAGTTGGATAAAAGCAGGCAACAAAAAAGGAAGACGACTCTCATGCAATTGGAAGAAACAATGTATTGAAAAAACTTTAACCGTAAACCACTAGCAAGAAACAACCCCAACGAAAGGCAAAGCCTTGCTTCCAGTTGAAAGCAAGGCTGCTGTTGGGTATGGATGAATTTGAAATTTTATCTGCCAAAGGCTTGTCCCATTTTAGAAAGAATGTTGAATCGTTTGGCCGAACGTGACAGGCGTGAAGTTCGTTCGTCAAGGATCACAGAGCCGTCAGGCTTTTCCACCCATTCGTTGCCGTATTTATCCACGCCCACTTTGTAATTGCGAAGCCAGATTAAAAGCCCAAGTCCAAGCACTAACCAAAAGCCCGAAAAATAGTAGAGCGCAATTTTATCGCCTTTAAAACGCAGGATGCTTTGCTGCACAAAAGTCTCATTAGTATCGGGCAGGTAAATAACGGCCAACGGCGCACCGGTTTCAAAGCCATCCCATTCCGGTTTGGAAACATAGGCCGTCGTTTCGGTAGTAATGAACTTGCCTTCTTTACTTGTGAAGGAAACCTTCACCTGATTGTCGTTCTTGCCCACAATGGATTTGCTGACAATGTTCGCCGTGTGTTCTTCGCCTTTTTGCAAAGCGGCTTTTAGTTTCATCTCGTCTTTATAAAGCCACACACAGGAGCCGACGAACAGTAAAAAGCAAAGCACGAACAGCCGCAGCCCGAGTGAATTGTGCTTGCGCAGGATGAACCAATAGATAGCGAAGATGAAAACCCCGATGAGGAAAAGTTCCAGCTTTGCGTTCATGTTGTCGAAAAAAATATTGAGTAACATAGTTGGTGATTTTTAGTGAGGGTAAGGGAATGTTTTTGTAGGCCGTGCTACAAATTGTCAGTAGTGAGTGGTGAATGGTGAGTGAAGAATAGCGCTGTGTTTTTATTCACAACTGACCACTCACAACTCACAAGTGATAGCTTGATTAGTTCAACGCCACCGTATTGCCGAAACGTGCGGCCAACATGTCGTCTAACTGATCGGCCCAGTAGCCAAGGTCACTGATCATGGTTTTAAATTCAGTGTAGTCCATGCCTTCAATGTCGCGTTCAGACACGGCATACAAAAAGCCTTTTTCCGGTATCACGGCCAGCTTAAAGCCCATGGTAGCATAACTGTTCTCCAGGCCTTCTTGGAAGAGTTGCGCTTTCTTGGCATTGTCGGCGGGAATGGGTGCAATAGGAGCGCAGCAGCGGATAAATGTGCGGATGGTTTTCACGGCTGTTTCGTAAGAGGTCATGAATACTTCCACCGAAGCCGAACCCCTCCCGAATTGCCAGGAGTTGTGCTGTTGGCTGTAGATGCTTTCCGGTGTGCAGCCTATCTCGCTGCAAAGCTGGGCCACATATACTTTCACCATTTCAGTTGTTGTCATTGTGTGTTGTTTTAAATTTTTTGATTGATTGCAGCGTAAAAGTAGAGCGGCAAAAAGCGCTGTTTGGCGGGAAGGCATTGTTGGTTGGCCCTTGCTGTAAAGTGGTGGAAAGCATCCTATATCCGGTGGAAGCGAAATCGGGAACTATCCTGGAGGTGATGGAAGATTGCGCTTGTCGGCTTCTCTTTGTGCTTTTTGTGGTTCCTCCGTGTTCTTCGTGCTCCAAAAAATACTGACGTGAAAGGAACACAAAGGGTACAAAGGGCACACAAAAAACAAAACACAATGAATCCAGAAGGTTGATGTAAGTAGTCTTGCACACCTATTCCATTGTTATTATAACTATGTCATAAGCAGCGGGGATTGAAAACGTACCGTCAGCCTGTTCGCCAGACAATTGCTGACTTGTCGTCTCTTCTCATTCTTACTAGAGGACGGAAAAGAATTACCATTCAATTGTCTATCGAAACAGCGACTGTCTTGAATTGAACCGTCTAATGATGTATTGACGCTTACACGCATCTCCATCCACCGCTTCTTTCTTTTTTCTGCGCAGATATGGCTTCAACACCGCCAACGCTGGCTTTCAAAATTCATCGCCTGTTGGCGGCGATAGTTTTGTTCTCAACAAAAAACAAATAACATGAAACGCTCCTCAACTTTTTTCTTCGCCACTCTTTTTATCAGCATAACGCTTGCGTCCTGCGATTACGGCAAGCTGAAAACAAAGGCCGAAGAAACCGCCACTGCTTTTTACACCGACCTGCAGAAACAGGATTACAAAGCCGCTCTTGCATTGTGCAGCTCACATGCCTTTACCACCGATACTAAAGAAGCCTGGGACAGCTCCTTCAAACGCAATGCGGGTTTGTTGGGAGAACTGAAAGGCTTTACCAAAACGGTTGAGCCGGTTGTGGTAGAAACCAGCAACCTGGGAACTACCGTGGCCATTGTGTATGATGTGCAATGGCAGTACGGCAAGTCAAAAGATTCGGTTGTTTTTGTAAAAGAAAAAGACGGTACGATGAAGATGTCGCGCCACACTTGGGACTACAAAGACGCAAAGTTTTTAGCCGAAGCCAATGAAAGCGAAAAGGTAGCTGGTCAATACATGCAAGCCGTAAAATCTGGAGACTACAGCACCGCCACCGGCTTCTGTGCCGACGTTGCCTTGAAGGTGACTTCCAAAGAACAGTGGGCCCAATTTTTACAAAAAGCGACAACTGTTTTGGGCACGGTGTCCGACTACAAAATTGTAACCGACAGCACCCGCTATAACATTGCCTCAACGGGCGACGCCGGCAAAGGCAATTATTACGACATCGTTATTCAGTCGCAAAGAGGTGAGAAGCCAGTGATGGAAAAAATGGTCTTTTTTCAAAAGACATACAACGAACCGCTGAAGCTTACCGGACACTGGTTTCTCTAAAAAAAGCAACACTATTTTGAATAGTTATACAAGCCGTTTTTGTTCTCTTGCATAGCGATTCGATCTTTACTCAATTCCTACCCTGCTATTCTTACAAACTAATTTGGAGCGCTTCACCCATCTTGTCGAAGTAGAGGTTTTGCAACTGGTGAAGAAACTCGGGAGAAGAGACCATCGTTTCTCCGGCAAAAGACCACTGCTGATCGCGAACAGTTTGCGGCCGGTAGTGGAATTTGCCTTTCCGCCATTCATCGTCTCTACCTTCAAAGCCGCAGTTCGCCAGCAGATCAGGCGTTAAGGGTATGGGTTCAAATTCTTCTACAGGGCTTTGTGCTGTATCCGCCGCCAATACATCATCTTCAAAAGGCTCCGCCCTGTGCTCTACCCGTGGGGAGATGTAACCGATTGTATTGTTGGCAAGAGAAGCAACTTCAACCTGTACCGGCGGAAGCGTTGTTTTTGGGTTGGACAATTGTGGGTTCCATACCAGTAAGTTGCCGATCCGTAGTTCATTTGCGTTAATCATAATCTTATTCGAGGTTCACTGTCCGTCAAGATAATGGAAAGATTTTGAGTAGATGCAAAACGGGGCGGACACCTTTTTGTTTCGCGTTGTTCGCTTGACAAAGAAGTCAGGAACAATTGTTTCCCGGTTGGTACGTCAAGACGAACCTTGCTGAACTTGAATTGAACAGTTTCGTTTGTTGAAATGACAGGCATTTATTATCGCCGATGCTGAATGAAAAAGGCCCTTGTTTTTTAATGCAGCTTTAAGATGGAGAATACAAAAAGATATAGCCCGGCTGATTTACTTTTGCGCCATGAAGTTTGGTACCAGGGTAATTTGCCTCAACGATGATTTCACGGACGAACAAAAGGCCATGATCCCGAACCGTCCGGTCAAAGACTTTCACTACCACATTGATGAAATCTTGGTTACCCGCCGGGGCCGTGCCGTGACCTTGGTGGAACTCGACAATCCGCCCTTGCCTCACCCTACCGGCCTGGGAACATTCACGCCGAGCTTCGACATCAACCGCTTTGCGGAAGCCGAGGAAACGCCTGCGGAAAAAGTGGAAGAAAGTCAGGCAGCGGCAGTATAAGCCTACTGGACTCATTACCTTGTTTTCTGTTTGGGATAGCTCAACCCAATGATTTACTCTTCTCTTACGCACCGGTGTTTGCTGTTACGGATGAGGTGCCCTTACTCGCAAATGAGGCGGCCGAAGAAATTGTTTTCTTTTCGGTTAAATAAAATGCACTGATAAGAAGCCACCCGATCCAAAAAAGATAACCGCCTAAATGAAACCGTTCGCCCAGCCAGCGGTGTGCGGTGCTATGGCGAAAATCCTGGTATGTAAAATAAAGGCCTATCAGTGCGACGGCGATAGCGCCGGCATTCACCAACGTTGAAACCCTTGGTTGTAATTTTTGTTGTGCCCGTTCTTGCAGGTAAAAGAGGATCATCCATACGGCAAAGACGAGCAAGCCGCCTTGCCACCATACTTTTAAAAAGCTGTATTGCTGGTAAAAAAGACTGATGCCCGCCCGGCCGACCCACGAGGCTTTGGAGAGCAGATAACCTCCAAGTATGGAGAGCATGAATAACAAAAGCACGAAGCGAGGCCTGCGTTTCATTTCTTATAAATTAGATAGTGTAGTAAAGTACAACATTGCCGCAAACCTTATATCAATTCGTAATCCGCAACCGCATAAGCAAACGCGAAAAGGCAGGCCAGCGCACGACTTTCAACTTCAATATTGGACAAACCTTTCTCGCCGGAAACCACCGGCATGATTGTGTTTACATTGCACCAAACATTTTGTACTGCGCTTTTGGTGGCAAACAAAAGTCCCGTTCCTTGCTTTACAGGTAAATGCAATCACTTATTTTTGAAATACCGCAGGCTTACCCAACCAATTTCTTTAAAAGTCATGAACAAGATTGGACCGATAGTAATCATAGAAGACGATACCGACGATCAGGAAATCTTCGGCGAAATATTTAAAGAACTGCAATTCACGAACGAAATTATTTTCTTTGGCGATGGGGAAAAAGCGCTGAATTATTTAGTACATACGGATGTAGAACCCTTTTTAATCCTTTCCGACATTAATATGCCCAAACTAAACGGCACGGAATTAAGGGAACAGATTCACGAAAATGAAGACCTTCGGGTAAAGTGCATCCCTTATTTATTCTTTACCACAACTGCTGAACAAAAAGCCGTTATTGATGCCTATTCAAAGTCTATTCAGGGATTCTTTGTCAAGCCCGCGAGCTACGAAAAATTAAAGCGCATTCTAAAGATAATTGTGGAATACTGGCAGGAATGTGAATCGCCCAACTACACAAAGTGATAACCTCTTTCATAGCAAACAAAGCCGGTGATTCGCAAACAGTGTTTTTTGCAGCCGGTAGTTAGATGCCCAATACGGGATATAAAGTTGATCTGCACGCCTTCAACTTACTGGTTCCAAATTTGTACCTCTACCATTACCTCTTGAGCTACGTTCATTTACCACCTTGGTTTAGCTCCCTTTTTTCACACCGATATTTTTGATTCCGCGCTAACACGCACAAGTCTTAAGAATAAGCGTTAAAACCGTCGAAAGTTATGGACACCACCGTTCCTGTTTTCGGAAACATTTGGCTGGCCGATGATGACGAAGAAGACTGCGAGTTGTTTCAGGATGTTTTAAAACAAATCCTGCCCCTGTCAGCCCTTACTGTTATTGCCAATGGCGAAGACTTGTTGGAAATGTTGCGCACCCAAAAACCGCCGGATATGCTTTTTCTGGACATTCACATGCCGTGTAAATCGGGGCTTGATTGCCTGGTGGCCATACGTGGCAATGAACACTTAAAAAACCTTCCGGTGGTGGCATTCAGCGGGTCCGATTACCACCACCATGTTGACCAGGCTTACCGCTCCGGCGCCCATTTATATTATCCAAAGCCAGTTTTCTTTACCGAGTTGGTAAAAGGGCTAACCAAACTCTTTAGCCTTAGTTGGACGGATCCGGCGGCGGTGGCAAGAGAGCATTTCCTGAATGATAAATTTGTCCCGTTCAGCGCTTTGCCATCCGGTAAAAATTAAGTTTGTTGTGGCGTTGGTTGGCATTGAGCCGCAGACACCGTTCCAAATAAATCGTTCCTTATCGGCTTTGAAATGCTTTCTCTTTTATTTGAACGGGAAAAACAAAAGCGTGCTGGCACCCAACGCGGTTGAAGGCTTTGAATGCCTATTGGAAATTAAGTCCATCAAACGTCTTGCGGCGCTTCCTGCAATCACACTCTCCACGTTATTCCAATCAAATAGGATGGCTGGGCTCTTCATCTTCAGCACACACTTAGAGCCTGTTTAAAAATAAACCTTAGAAAGCAGTAAAGGGCAAGGTCAGGGATGAAAACAGATTTTTTTTGAGTTACCAAGCTTAAAGAAAGAGATGTATTCAACCGACGTAACCGATGCCCAGTGGGACAATAGTAAGGGCTATTTAGACACCGTGAGCCGGAAGCGGAAATACGCTTTGCGTTCCGTGTAGAATGCGTTGATGTATGTGGTGAAAACGGGGTGCCAGTGGCGGATGCTGCCGAAGGACTTTGCCAAGTGGCAGGCCGTCTATTATTACCGCAAGTGGGTGGACGGCGAAGTCTTTGACCGGGTGTTGGATAAACTGCGCAGCAAAGTCCGGGTGAACAAGGGGCAGAAGGAAAGAGCGACGGTGGGCATCATGGACAGCCAGAGCATCCGCTTGGGCAACAACCGTTCTTTGAAAAGTTATGACGGAGGCAAGAAAGTGAAAGGCATCAAGCGGCATGTGGTCGTGGACAAGAATGGTTTTCTTTTGGCGGTGATGGTAACGGCGGCGCACATTCATGATAGCCAGGCGGCGGTTGGGTTGATGCGGGTGCTTAGGGAGTGTTACGCAAGCATTAAAGTGGTGTTGGCTGATGGCGGATACAGAGGAGAGATGAGGGAAAAGATAAAAAGCAGGTTTGGCTATTTGCTCCAGGTGGTGATGCGCAGCCAAAGTAGGAAAGAAGGGTTTAAACCCGTGAGCAAAAGGTGGATTGTAGAAAGAACGTTTTCTTGGTTCGACAACGACAGACGCCTGTGCCGCCACTACGAACTGCTCATGGAATCCGCTGAAGAAATGGTCAAACTCTCCGCTATAAAACTTCTCCTGAATAAATTTTAAATAGGCTCTTAGTTTGTTTAGCCTTGTTTCTTTTTTTAATCCTGTGCTGTAGGTCGAATTACAATATCACCCACATCAACCGTATCAGGCTGTTCAATAGCAAATGCTACAGCTCGCGCAATAGCTTCTGGAGGGATTGCAATTTGATTCATTCGGTCAACAATTGAATCCTTCATTTTTTTGTCGGTGATAGAGTCTGATAGGTTTGTTCTTACAAACCCTGGAGATATTCCTGTAACTCTCAAATGTTCACCCGCTTCCTGTCTTAACGCTTCGGTAATTGTTCGTACAGCATTTTTAGTTGCTGCATAAACGCCCTGAAGTGGAACTATTTTTATTCCTGCTGTTGAAATGATATTAATTATATGTCCAAAATTTTGTTTCCGAAAAACAGGCAATGAAGCAGCAATGCCGTATAGCACACCTTTAAAATTTACATCAATCATATCATCCCATTCTTCTACACGCAGTTCGTCAAAGCGAGAAAGGGGACTAATACCGGCGTTGTTTATAAATACATCAAGCTTGCCAAAATGGTTTAGAGCAACTGCTACGAGTTTGGTTAAATCTGCACGTTGTTTAACATCTGTTACCGAATAGACAGCCTCGCCCCCGGCATCTGATATTTCTTTTACAAGTTTTTGAAGTTCGTCAGCTCGTCGTGCACCAAGAATTACTTTGGCTCCTCTCTCCGCCAACAACAAAGCAATGGCTTTGCCAATCCCACTACTTGCACCCGTAATGGCAACAACCTTGTTTCTAATTTGATCTTCCATAGTTCTTTAAAAGTTTGTGGTGTTCGTGAAAAACTGCTCACAACGTTAGCGCTTTGCCTTCGGCGTTGTATTAGGAAAACGTTTAGCCCCAGGCTGAAGATGAACAGCGATACAACTGACGCAAGCTGCGCCAAGACACACTTGCGGCAAACCCCGTACAGGGCATTCGATTTTATTCGCCCCTCATCATGGCAAGCATTTTAGCTATAGAGTCGCCTGAATGAAGCATGGCAGTACTGTTCAACGTTATTTGCGTTACTTCCGAAGCTCTTTCCAGCATCTTTTTCTCATAGTTCGTTATGGCAGCACGAACATTTTCAAAGTTATCGTTTGTCAGGGATTCAGCTAATTCAAAAGCATCTTGCATTGCCATGTTCACGCCTTCGCCTGCGTATGGTGGCATCCGATGAGCAGCGTCGCCTAGCATTGTAAGATTGGATACGGTTTTCCATTTCTGGTCTAAAGGATAATGATATTGCGGTCTTGCAATCATCCAAACATCATCGCTCCTAAACAATTCCCGCCAAATACTGTCCCATGGAGCAAAAGCCGTTTTAAACCAGTCAAAAACCTGCTGCCTGTTGCTAAAATTAATACCGCTTTGTTTGACCCAATCTTCTGTCACTTTGCAACCGGTGTAAAATGACAAGCTGCCTTCGCCTTTTGCGCTTAATATCAATGATTGTTCATCGCCAAAAGCAAAGATTTTTCCGCCGTTGGTCAACTTCCAAAGTTGTGGCGCATTCTTTTCGGCGTCATATACATTGCCTTCAACTATAGTAATGCCGGAATAGATTGGTTTGATGTCTGTGATGTAAGGACGAATTTTTGAATTGGCTCCGTCAGCCGCTATCACAATGTCAGCATACGCTGAAGTTCCATTTTTAAAAATCAAGCCCCAACCGGTACCCTTTTGTTCCATTGAAATAAAATGGCTGTCCCAAACAACTGTGTTTGCTTCTAATGACTGCAGCAGAATTTGTCGCAGCGGCGCTCTGTCAATTTCGGGCCGGTTTTCCGCATAGGCATTTTCAGTACCGTGGTCATCCAAATGAATGTTGGCGTCTTTATCTAAAATTCTTAACCTGCCTGCATGGGGGCGATGATTGGCATAAAACGCATGGAGTAAACCTGCTCTTTGAAGTGCCTCTAATCCGGACTGTTCATGTAGGTCAAGTGTCGCACCTTGTACACGAACGTTTTTGTCTATATCCCGTTCATATACTTTTACGTCTGCGCCTTTGAGCTGTAAAAGTCTGGCTAATGTCAGTCCGCCCGGACCACCGCCAACAATTGCTATTTTCTTATTTTGTATTACCATACCGTAACGTTTTTATTTACGGTGCAAAACTATTTTCCCCGGAGGGTAGAAAATTGTATAAAACGGTCGTTTTGATTTTGCTTCAATTCTTTTGGCAAAACGCCTGAAAATTGTTTGACTTGTTTGATGAAGTGCGATTGGTCGGCAAAGTTTTGCTCTGGAAATAATTTGCCTTCCTTAATATGCTGAAAGGAAGCCCGAAAACGAAGAATGTTACAATAGGCTTTAAGAGAAATACCGAATTGCTGATTAAAATAACGAGCCATTTGCCGGCTGCTCCAAAATATTTTTTCGGGAAGTTCCTTGACGGTTACCGAACCATTTGAAGCATAGATCAATTCAAAAAGTTGTTGCTTTCTGTTGTCCATTTCTTTTGGAAGAAGTGTCTGTATTTTTTCGGTAGCCTTGCTACAAAAAAAGTCAAAATCAATAAGGTCGTTTGAATTGAAACCCCAAAAGTCGTTGGATAAATTTACGCCTCCATCCAAGAAATTGGAGACGGTACTGCGGAAAATATATTCGGTTGCAAGTAATTTGAAACTGATGGCAAACATGACTGTATTTGCAGTGATGTTTGCTATGTCTGGTTGTGTTCCAATTCCCAATAGCGTGATATGAAAAGGTTCGGTAGCGGAGCAAGAGAAAATTAAATCAATGCGTCCATCAGGCAAAACAACAACTTCCTTGTCACCATCCGTAAGGTTTCGCAACAGCCAAAAACTTTCTACAAAGTCGGAAAGTGATTTGTCGGGCTTGATAAATTTGAAGTCAACCTCGTTAACCATTTTTCTTTGTCTATTAATGGTGTGTGGCTTTAGAATGACGCCCAACCAACAGCGCTTTGTGCAGGTAGAGAAATAGTATGTCGACTGCCTCGAACCGCTGCCCAATTTATAGATAAACGCTCATTGTTTGTTTTGTTAATGAGTGTTGTTCATGACACTGGAACTATCGCCAATGCTTGCACATGCTTATAGTTATTCCGTCTGGCCTGCTTGTAACAAGCCGCATGTTGGATGTAGTTTTTCTACTTTCTGTCAGTTAATGCTACTTTTATTCCAAGACCAATCATTGATAGGCCGCAAACTTTGTTTAAGTAAGTTGATACCTTTTTGTTGGTCTTCAACTTACTAAAAATTCCAGATGCAAAAGTTGCCAGTACGAAACACCAAATAGTTCCTGTAGTAATAAAAGTTGTCCCGAGTACCAAAAAAGGCAGAATTGTATTCTTGGATACGGGGTCAATAAATTGAGGTAGGAAAGCAATAAAAAACAAAGCAACTTTTGGATTTAAAACATTTGTAAAAATTCCGTCTCTGTATATTTTCCGATAGTCAATTGCATTATTCGAAATGACTCCATCAGTTTTGAGTTGGGAATTGTCTGTTAACATTTTAAAACCAATGTAAAGCAGATACGCTACACCTGCGAATTTGATCATGTTGAAAAGTAGGATTGATTTTGCAATAATGATTGAAAGTCCAAAGGCTGCTAAAACAGTATGAAAAATACTTCCTGTCCCAATACCCAATGCAGAAATAATTCCCGCTTTTCTTCCTTGTCCAATGCTTTTAGATAAGATAAAAATTGTATCGTTACCTGGTGTCAGGTTTAATAAAATTCCTGTCAGTATAAATGTCTCAAAATGAATTATTCCAGTCATAATATTTATGGTTTTACGAGTCTTACAACATTACAATCAATGTTTGAGCCCGAGGCGTTGTGACATTTGAAAAACGTCGGCCAAGAGATGAAGCTAAAAATTGTTTTAAAAGCCAAAGTTAAGAGCTATTGCCGGGAAGAATTACGTCCGCCGAATCCAAGCCTGGATATGCACGAATGATGAAATGCGTACTGTCGCACACTGCTAACACAAAACCCAATCTCAGCGGTTTGTGCTTTGCTTTTATATTACTCAACAACCTTCTTTTGTCCTGATTGAAGTTTGATCAAAAGAAAAGATACCAGTAAGCAAAGTAAACAACACAATCCTGTTCCAACAGCTATACCATAAGCAGGAAATAATAACATCGAAGCAATGGCATAGATAACTACAGACAAAGAACCTACAGGCACCTTCTTCATGAAATAGAATAGCTGCCTTGGCTCATAATAGAAATGAAAGATCATTAGGGTTGCCATAATTGCGGTCGGGTACATAGTAAATACGCCACCCCAAAATGGGTTCAAGATTTTTCCCAATAGAACAACAATAGCAACAATGCTTCCTGTAAATATTGCCCTGATCATGATTTGGATTTTCGTGTACTTGGGTCGTGAAATGGGTTGCAGCTTTTTTTGGTTTAGGATAAAATGGGTTACACTGATCAACACTAAAAAACCAATGGCTCCCAATGTAAAATTTGTAAACTTCCAGATGGCGAAAGGCGAAGCTAACAGAAGCCAAATCAGGGTGGTTACTGTAAACGTCGCTGCTATTTGTATGGCTTTAGAGGTAAAGTGTTTTGACAAAAACAAGGAAGAATAAATATAAACTGCCGAAGAAAATATTCCCAAACCAAGAGGGATCAATGTTGCAGCAACAATCAAAGCCACTTTTTCTGCGGAAGTCGTTAACCCTAAAAAGAAAAATCCCAAAACGATTGTACTGGGAAACATCATAATTATACCGGCAATATTTTCATTACTACGTTCGGCTAACAACGATAGAAATGTAATGAAACAGCCGTCGACAATAAATGAAACGATTAACTGTATCAATAAAATTGAAGTCATTTTAAATTATAGTGCAGCAATGCTGCCTTGCATGACCGCCAGTGAACAGAACTTTGCTTTATTGAAATATTTAAAAGAAGTCTGCCGACACCTGGTGCCCGATATTGATTTAAAGTTGAAGGTAGGAACTAACGCAAAATTTTTGCTGACGAGCTGCAAGTGAAGCTGATAGCGAGATACAGCAGAGGTTTACATCGTTTTGCCGCAAAAATGCCAAACCCCATCCAATGTGCTGCTAATCTTTTCAGTTCAGTTTTATCTCGCTCATGGCAAGCCTGTTACATTTTAAAAGAACATCTTGCAAGGCGGCACCTGTTGAACGAAGCGGGTCAATGGCTTTTACAAGGTTTGTTCTCATAAAAAACAGTTCGTCACGGTTGAACTTTTTCGAGCCTTTTACAAGGTCAATTTTCATCAGTGCTTCCTGTTAATTTTGTTTTGGATTAAACCATCCGTTCAGTTCGGAACATTGATGACAAACGCCGCTTTTATTTATCAAGGCACAGCGTTCGTCAAATATATTAGTCATTGTTTTTCTGCCATCTTGCAAAAGATATTTTACAACTCCTTCCGTTTTGCCGAGTATCATACAAATTTCAGCAACCGAAAAATCGTACACATCTTTTAGCAGCAAAGCAACCTGATTTTCTATAGGCAGGTTCTTTGAAATGCAGGTAAAACAAGTGTCAATATGCTCTTTCATATCATACGCAGCATCCGCAGCTGTTTCGTGAACTTTAATAATGTCGTTTCTTAAAGCTTCGTTTTCCAAAACTAATTTCTTGGCTTTTTCACTCACGTCAGCCGTCCATCGTTTTTGCCTTTGCAAATAGTTGTAAGAAAGATTTGTTGCAATTTGAAACACCCAGGTTTTTAATGACGCTTCTCCTTTAAACGTTGAGAGTTTATCAAAGGCTTTGATAAATGTGTCGTGGGTTAAGTCTTCTGCATCATTTCTGTTCGTTAAAAGTCTGTATAAATACGACTTCAGCTGACTTTGAAACGTGGCAAACAAAATTTGAAAAGCGTTGATGTCGCCACTCAACGCTTTTTTCAATACGTCTTCATTTTCACTACCCATCACTTAATAATTTATTTACGCTAATAAGACAACTTTCCCGGTTGTCTGTCTCGATTCAATTTGTTTGTGTGCTTCCGCTGCGTTATCTAAAGTAAAAGTTTTGGACGTTTCTATTTTTATTTGCCCTTGCGCCAAAAGCCCAATCATTGTACCCAATGCTTCTTGCCAAACGGGCATTTTATTTTGAATGTACCAGGCAAGATTAAATCCTGATTGGCAGATGTTGTTGTCAACAAAATATTCAGGATGGATGTTGCCTTGCACACCACTTGCGCAACCGTAAACAATGATGTGTCCACCGTTGGCAAGGCACTTAATAATTTCATTATATACATCTCCGCCTACCATTTCAAAAACTATATCCACGCCTTTGCCACCAGTAGCTTTTTTCACTTCATCGCTCCAGTTGGCTTTTGAATAATTTACAACAACATCTGCTCCTAATGCCGTTGCAGTTTTCAATTTTGTGTCGCTGCTTCCTGCACCAATTACCCTGGCACCATTCAATTTGGCTAATTGCACTAAAATACTTCCTACTCCACCTGCCGCTGCATTTATCATTACGGTTTTATCTTTCAAATCTTTTGCAACCTGGGAAATCATAAGTTGTGCTGAAGAGCCTTGTACAAAAATGGCCGTTGCCGTTTTGTCGTCAATGTTGGGTGGCAAGGGCACACAATACTGGGCGAGGGCATTTGCATAAGTTGCATAGCCGCCTGCTTGTGGCAAAATCGCTAAAACCCTTGTTCCTATTGCATAAGGCTCTGCAACCCCTTCACCAACTTCTTCAATTATACCAACTGCTTCCGTCCCTAATACAAAAGGCAAAGGTGTTGGCATAAAGTAAGTGTTTGTTCTGCGAAGGATGTCAGAGTAATTAACGCCTATAGCGGTTACTTTAATCAGAACTTCGCCTGCCTTTGGTTGCGGCTTTTCAACGACAACCAATTTTAATACTTCGGGCTGTCCGTACTCTGTGAATACTACCTGTTTCATCTTGTTTGTCATGTCAAAAATTTGTTTATGGAGTTATGACAAATAAGCCAACCGAAACGGATGAAAATTTTGAAATTGTTTTTAGGTTATTAAGATTTAAAGTTTCGCAGGGGTTTGCGCACAATCGGGATATATACCCTTAAATAATCCCATGGCCCTGTGCCCTTTTGAAAAACGCTGATATTCTTTGTCCGACACATTTATTATCCATTCATACAGGTTTATTTTTTCAACAGGCAACTGAATGACACTGCTGTAGCGTAGCACTTTCATGGTTTATAATTTAATAGTGAAAGGGTGCTTTATTTTAAGTGCCCATGCGGTGTAATTACATAACAGCGTTTTCTGTTGTAATTAAAAAACTGCAGTTCGGGAGGTCGAGGAACTTCGCTTCGTCCGGACGAATCAGTTGCATATAACGCTCCGAAGTAAACACTTTGGCAATAGATTCCACATCATCAAACCAGAGTTCGGTAATACCATCGTACTGCAGTGCTGGAAGTTCCGGTAGCGCTACCGGTAAGGTGTGGCATTGTGTGTACTTGCGAACGGCCTGTTTCACTTCTGGCAGAGAAGTAAACAGCGGTGCATGTTGGTTTTTGTGATAGGATACAAACTCTTCCTGATTCATATCCGTATGCCGACGAAGAAAAATTGAAAACTTGATCATGGTTTTTTTTTGTTGAAACAAAGCTACCATGGATAGAAAGTCGGCACCGTTGACTTGGGGTAAGAAATTACTTTTGGGATAATCTTTTTCGCAGCCGGCTAAGCGACTCTGGTTTGATGCCGATGTAAGAAGATAGTTGAGCCTGCGAAACCTGGTGTAATAAGCCCGGCCGGTTGGTAAGCAGATGAAGGTATCGCTCCTCCGGCTTCATAAACAAAAGCATATCCACCCTTTCAGCCAATTGCAGGTAAACATGCTCGGCCATTAACCGCCCGAAATGATTCCAGGTGGAGGACGAGTTGTATAGTTGCTGTACCTCGCTATATGGCAGTACAAAAAACTCAGTATTCTGCAACGCCTGCCAGTAATAGCGTGAAGGTTGTTGAGTAAGCAGGCTTTGAAAATCAACAAAAAAATGATGTTTGTCGGTAAAGCGATAGTTGATTTCGCTGCCATCAAAATCAATGTAATACATCCTGACAAAACCGCTTAGCAGGAAGAAAATATTCTTGCATACCTCGCCTTGTTTCAAGATATGCTCTCCTTTTTTTACAGCTTTTTTTTGAAGCAGGGGTAATAACAAATTAAAATCATCGGAAGACATTTGCCTGATAGCGCAAACCGTTTTCTTCAAGTCTTCGGTATCCGTGATGGGTAAAAAATTTTCGTTCACCTGTTTACTGTTATTGAGGTTAGTATGAAAGTAAAGATTTCTTTAGCTGTTGTAGATTTTGATTTGTTGAAGCATTCAGGCGGCAACTACAGCTCGGAGCTTAATGGATAAAGAGCCGTTTCTTTCATTAGCGAAAAGCTCTTCATCAATCAAAAGATCAACCCCGCATTGCTCTCATCAATCATACCTTTTTATCTTTTGAGAGCCAAGCTTAAACAAGAATAAAAAAGGAGTTCACCATTGTATGAACTCCTTTTTGTGTCCCCCAATTTTTACTTCACCGCAGTGGCTTCCAGTTCTACAGTAATCGTGGCAAACAAGCCCTTCACTTCAAGTAGGGTTGTTGCCTGCTTAATGCCATGCTTTGCAATAAATTGCTGGTACACATCAGAGCAGGTAGTAAAAAAATCCGCAGTTGATGTTGTATAAACATTCAGCCGTACAATACCCCTGCATTCATATCCCGCTTCGCTGATTAATTGTTCTAGGTTCCCGATAGTTTGAAGTAATTGCGTCCGCATATCGGCACTGCTTGGTTGCCCGTTAGCGTCTATGGCCACCTGGCCGGAGCAATAAAGTGTGCCGGCAGGATTTTTAATTTCAACGGCTTGTACAGAGGCTGTGCTTTCACCCCATTTCCAGGGATCAACTGTTCGCTTTTCCATTTTAAATGCTTTTTGATTTTGTTTAAAAAAGATGTTTGTTCTTTGATAACACAAAACTATTTACGCCTGTTGACAGCGGTATGTCAGGGGTGAAAAACATTAATGATACTTGTCGAAATATTCCTGCAAGGTCAATTTGTGAGGGGTAAATTTTTCGGTAAGAACTTCCAGGCTTTTCATTCTATCCAACCGGAAATAGCGGAAGTCTTTTCGCAAGCGGCACCACGCAACCAATAGCCAGTTCTCCTGCGAACTAACCAGGGCAAAAGGTTCAATGAGCCTGATTGTTGCTTCGGCCGCATCATTGGTGTAACTGATTTTCGTCAGGTAAAAATTGGTGAGGGCATATTGTAAATTAGATAGGTGATTGCTGGTTCTTTCCCGCTCTACGTTTTGACTGAACCTTGTTCTCTCTGCAAGCAGATCGGCTTTATCTTTTAAGTTATAATGTAGTACCGCTTTGATTTTTTCAATCGCTTCCGCATAGTCTTTCACAAAAGATGCGTCTTTATTTTTCAGCACCAGTTGCTCGGCAAGAATCAACGCATTGGCCTGGGCTTCGGTGAACATCACAGGCGGAATTCTATATCCTTCCATGAGTGTATAACCTTTTCCGTCTTCTGTCAGTACGGGCACACCGGCTGCCTCCAATGCTCTTATGTCGCGGTAAATGGTACGGATGCTTACCGAAAATTTGACTGCCAGTTCGGTGGCGGTTAGCAGTCGTTTGGTTTGCAGGCCGGTTAGTATGGCGGCAAGACGTGAAAGCCGCTTGGTGTCGTTGTCATTCATTAATCTATCCGAATGTTTATTACTGGAGTATCGTCAATACAATAAATTAGTCTCACACAATTGGTTGACAATGGTGCGTATTAAATGTTAAGCGGCTTCTCATGTCAGCCACTAAAGGATTAAAATGTTATTGCGCTTTCACTGTTGCAATCAATCTCCAGTCATCCAGGGCAGCCCTGCGGTGAGGATCAGCATCTGCTTTATATTTTGGCGATTGAGTTACCTTGATGAACGCTTCAAAATTTGGATACTCCACTTGCGCAATGATATCCCAGCGCTCCTCCTCCGGGCACACAATGCAAGCCACCACAGCACCAATATAATTAACCTGAATACCACTGACGCCTTCCGCGGCTGCCACCTCGTTAAAGGCAGGCACATACCGTTGAAGGTAGGCTTCCATGCCGGAGCATTGTGTAAACTGTGCGCTATCGCCGTAGTCTGCCTGCTCTTTGTACCGAAGCAAATTGAGCATCACTACCGGAGTATCCTTTTGCAGTTTACCGGCAGCAACAAGAACAGCTTGTGAATTAATTTCGTTGATCTTCATAACTACATTTTTTATGGTTGAGAATATATTGTTTGGTTTTGTAAGGCTTCGCTTTTAGAACATTGGGCATTCATGATTGAACAATTGTTTCTGTCAACTGAATACGAACAGTCTTTCAAATGGAGGTGATGTTCAACAACAGAAAATTTACGCCCTTGCACTATTCAATGCACATCATTTTCCAACATTTTCTTTTCTAAAATGAGAGCCCCAAACCAAAATTTCATCAACTAATTTTTGCATCGAAAGCCCTAACGGCGTTAGAGCATACTCTACAGTCACCGGCATACTATCGTACAGAGTTCTGGAGATGAGTTTGTTCATTTCCAACGCCTTCAATTCCTGCGACAACATTTTGGGTGATATGTCCCCAATGTCCCGCTGAATTTCTCCAAATCTTTTGTTGCCAAAAGTCAATGCTATAATAATGGGTATCCTCCACCTGCCTTGAATGACCTCCATCGTATCTCGGGTAACCATTAGCTTTTGCCGGCAGACGACTTCTTTTTGATTCATAGTTTTTGTATTTCAAACCACTTACTTGCCGGTAACCACTTACTAACAGGTAACTACTATCTTTTAGAAAGTAAATGTAGATAGTTTTGTGCCCTACTAAAAATAAAAATCATGACAAATTCTTCAACATGGGTGATAGACCCCATCCACTCCGATGTGCTTTTTAAAATCAAGCACCTGGTTATCTCTAATGTAACCGGCTCATTCAAAAAGTTTGAGGGTAAAATAGTTACCCAGGGCAATGACTTCAACAATGCAAAAGTGAATTTTACCATTGATGTAAAAAGCATCGACACCAATCAGGAACAACGGGACGGGCATTTGCAAACCGGAGATTTTTTCTCCGCAGACTTGTATCCCCAAATCATTTTCGAGTCCACATCCTTTGTAAAAGCAGGGGGCGACGATTACAAAATGAAAGGCAACCTCACCTTAAAAGGTGTAACCAAGCCGGTTGAGCTAAACGTAGAGTACGGCGGTGTACAAGGTAACGGGCACGGCATTCTGAAACATGGTTTTGAAGTAACCGGAACCATAAACCGCATGGAATTTGGGATGACATGGAATAAACTAACCGACACGGGTGGTCTTGGCTTAGGCGAAAACATCAAATTAATCGCAAACATTCAGGTGGCAGAATTGGTGAAAGAAGCTGTTGCCGTTGAAGCGTAATTAGAAACTCGTTTTAAGCCGTATAAAAGTTACGGTTGTGGCAATAAGAAAACACGATGGTAAGTAGCGGAAAGTTGAAAAATAGTTAGGACAAATCTTAGACATTAAAATAGTATACAATGGCAACAAACATCCCCGCACCGAACCAAAGTGCTGCGCATTTTCACGGTGAAGACAACAAGAGCACTTTAGTAAAAGACAGTGCAATTTCTAACCAGGGCAATCTTGAGTATTTGCTCAAAGTGAGCTGTTTTCTTACGCGGCGTGCAGACCTGACGCACGAAGAATTTTTCAGCTACTGGACCGAAAAGCACACCCCGATGCTGGCCAAGCCACAGCCGGGTGCGCCGAAGGTCTATCGTTATATTCAGCTTCATCCCACTGCCGACACGGTGCCGGGTTTGAAGACGGCTAACTATGATGGGGTCGCCGAAGTCTGGTTTGACAAACTTGAAGATGTTGCGGCCATGTTTACTTCAGATCATTATAATTCGGTAGTAGCCAGGGACGAAGAAAATTTTCTTGACCGGTCAAAGACTACGTTTCTTTTCTCGCACGAAAAGATGATCTTCTAAGTAAATGGTGTCGGCTAACCCGTTTTTAACGGGCATGATCAAAGGTTTTGGCCCAAGTCAATTTTGAACAAACAAATAAGTTTATGGAAACTAATTATACCGTTCCTGCAAACACCAGAATAGGACACATTCATTTAAAAGTTGCTGACATCAACAGATCGCTCCGGTTTTACAGAGATTTGTTAGGGTTTGAGTTAACAGCCATGTACGGCGATGGGGCTGCATTTGTGTCCGCAGGAGGTTATCATCATCATATCGGTTTAAACACCTGGCACAGCAAGGGCTTGCCTCCTGCGCCGGAACACAGCGTTGGCTTGTATCATACAGCCATTCTTTATCCAACAAGGAAAGACCTTGCTATAATCTATGATCGGATACAAAGGGCTAACTATCCGCTCACCGGTGCGTCCGATCACGGAGTATCGGAAGCCTTGTATTTGGATGACCCGGACGGAAACGGCGTGGAACTTTATTGGGATAGGCCGAAAGAGCTTTGGCCATACAAATCTGACGGTTCGCCGGAAATGCTGATCAAGCCGCTCCACCTTGAAAATCTATTACTTGAACTTTGATTGTAGAAGGTTGATTGAATTTAAAAAAGAAAATTAGAACCACGAGTTTTGAAATGCAAGACCGTTATGTCAAAAGTATGGATGCCCTTGTGAATACTTATTACAATTTGGATCTTTAATCAACCGCAGATTGATGTCGTAAAAAAGCAAAGCCTGTCCTACAAAATTTTAGCATTGGCAGCAAAACTATCCGCGGTAAAAACTTTCTTCAAAAGCATGTTAGTGAAGAAGGCGAGAAATTTGCCCGAAAACAGTGTACGAAAATTTGCGGAACGGTGATAATCTATACTCTCTTTCCCCACCTGGCTTAGATATTCAGCGTAAGCAAAGTGCGTGGCGTATCTAAGCAAGATTTACATATCTCCGCTCCCAGTGTAAGCCTTTCATTATTTCTGGTAGTTTAAAAGTGCGTGACTACTGTTTTTTGCTTTTTTCACGACCCGCTGCGGGCTAAAATTGGAGTTGTTTTCCTTTGCCGGTGTGGATAAAGCGACAGTCCTTTTATTCAATTGAGTCCCTTCATAGCCCGGTTCTCAAAGGTCAGTTCCGCTACAATCGTTTTTTACTGGAAAAGCTCTACCTGCATGTCCTTGAGCCTCTTTGCTTCCGATACCTGCGTGCCCCTATACTTTGCATTCCAGTTGTAAAACATAGCCTCTGAAATACCTATCTTCCCGCACACTTCATCTATCCGCATACCCATCTCTGCCTGCTTAAGTGCGATGCCAATTTGTGTTCGGTAAACTTTGTTTGTTTGATAATTGACAGTCTTAAATTTAAGTAGACAACTCCGATGCTAAACCGTCTGATTTTCCGCGGTACTTGCACTTCTGCACCTGCTCCCAAATCTTCAAGAAATAGTTAGCATTTTATAATGCTTTTTCGACTCCAAGATAATTTCAAGTTACACAAAATCTTTGGCCATTATAGTAGCGCCTTCAGCTGATAAGATAATTGCAAATCTGTTTTGCATTGGTTCGATGATTCTCCAACGTGGGGCACAGTTATAGCGTCAAGCACTACCCGGGCTCAACCGGTCACCCAATACCTAGCACTATTAAAGGCGATAACACTCTATTGGCCCTTACGGGATATAGCGTCGTGTCCGATTTAAATGGCGAAGAAGAAGGCGTCTTTCAAGTAGAAGCGAGTACGTGTATGCTCCAAGACCTGCCACAGTTCTATCAGAAAAGTAGTGTGCAAGTGAAGCGTGACGTGCTTGGTTCGATTTTTCCGGAAAAGCTTGTGATGGACAAAAAAAATGTCGAACCGTGAAGATCAATGAAGCCGTTCTGCTGATAATCGCTACCGACAAGGATTTGCGCAAAATAAAAAACGGACAACTCTTCAAAAATGTAGAGTTGTCCGTTATGGTGGAAACAAGCGGGGAGAATTCGAACCTGGGAATAGATGATTTGGAGTTGATTACTGGCTTCAGTCATCACTTGAAACGGTGTTAATATTTACTATTAGGGCAATTGAACACATTCTTCCTCTACTTCGCAAGCCTTTCAAGGCGTCCAGAAAAAAAACGGGAAGGGCAAAAAAATTGCAATTCTCCACTTTGGTTTATTGAAGTTGCTGCAATATGGTAAGCCAACTACAATCATTTTAAAAACTGTCTTTGAATTAAACCTGGTACTACAAAGGTATTTTATACCCTAAACGCATTTTGGCTGATCAGGAAGCCTCCTTCAATCACGATACTTAAAGACCAATTTAGACAAACACATGTAAGTGAAGATATCATCTATTGTTTCTGTAAGGAAACTGTTAAAGAGGTTGTTTCCTATTTTTTGTTTGTAAGGATGGCAAGTCGCCCTCGTATAAAATAGAAATTCATCTTCATCACGCTAAGCAGATTTATGAAACAACTTTTTTTGATGGCTATTCTCGCAACCGTTTTTGCAGACAGCTACGCCCAAGACAAAACGCCTGTCCGTCTGGCGCAGTATAATCTTTCCGTCAACAAGCTGGGGATAGCAGGCTACGACCCCGTAACCTATTTTTCGGGCAAACCAAAGCAAGGTCAAAAAGAATATGCTGTTTCCCATCAGGGCATTACGTATTATTTTATCAACGCACAAAACAAAGAGACCTTTCAAAAAACGCCGGCACAGTATGAACCGCAGTACGGCGGCTGGTGTGCCTACGCCATGGGTAGCAATGGCACCAAGGTGGACGTGGACCCCGAAACTTATAAAATTCTTGACGGTAAACTCTATCTTTTTTACAACAGCTTTTTCAACAACACCTTGAAGTCTTGGAATAAAGATGAACCGGCATTGCGGAAAGGCGCAGATGCCTCGTGGAGCAAATTTTATCAGTAAACTACTACTCCAAAGAGGACCGAAAATTTTTTAAGCAGGTAAACAATCTCTCATTCTTTCTTACTATAAAACACAATCAATCATGCACGCCTTTATTTATCGCTCAATTAAACAACGTCTTTTTATTCTTGCACTCATACTCATTGGAGTAGCCTGTAACCGGCCGCAATCGTCCGAGATATATGCGCCGCAGAACAAAGCTATTAACGGCTACGACCCTGTGGCTTTTTTTACTGAATCAAAACCGGTGAAGGGTAGCGATGCTTTTAGCTATGAGTGGAAGGGTGCAGATTGGCAGTTCTCATCACAACAAAATTTAGATGCCTTTAAAGCAGCGCCGGAAAAATATGCACCGCAGTATGGCGGCTATTGCGCTTATGGTACAGCCGAAGGCCACAAAGCACCAACAAAACCGGAAACCTGGACGGTTGAAAATGGAAAGTTGTATTTTAACTATAATAGCGATGTAAAAAAGAGTTGGGATAAGGACCGTGCGGCCCTAATTAAAAAAGCAGATGCGGCCTGGCCAACAGTTAAAGGCCAAAAATAGAAGGCTTCGTTAGTCATCAAATTCATCATCTTTTAAAACATAAAAAATGAAAATAGCATTAATCATTCTCGCCGCCCTGGGCATTACGGGCTTCGCCATAAAAAGCATCAATGCTGGTTCAGGTACCTGTTCAAAACCAGTCAGCGCCACTAAATCTTCCACTAAAACAATCGGTAAAACAAAAGGCGTAGCCGTAGTAGAATTATTTACATCGGAGGGCTGTTCATCCTGCCCTTCAGCCGATGCTTTATTAGCAAAGCTGGATGCGGAAAAGCAAAAGGATGTTTACGTATTAAGCTACCATGTTGATTATTGGGACCGACTTGGCTGGAAAGACGCCTTCAGCAAACCGGAATGGACTCAACGGCAATATAATTACGTAAACCACTTCAAATTAGAGAGTGCTTACACGCCGGAGGCTGTCGTCAACGGCAGTGAAGAATTTATAGGTTCCGGCAAACTGCAACTGTACACGGCTGTGGATAACAGCCTTCAACAAACAGCGCAGCCGCTGGAGCTAAAAGCGACTGCACAAGAGGGCAAGGTGAATGTTAGTTACACCGCTCCTGACGTAAAAAATTCGGTTGTCAATTTTGCACTGGTGCAGTCGGCTGCTTCTACCCAGGTGGGACGTGGAGAAAATGGCGGAAAACAACTGCATCATGTAAATGTGGTTCGTGACCTTATGACGATACCGACATCACAAACAGCATCCACAGTTAGCTTTTCAGTTCCTCAAAATTTTTCAGCAACCGATTATAAAGTCATTGCTTTTTTGCAGGATAAAAGCAGCTTTAAAATCAGCGGAGCAGCGCAATCTTCCATACAATAATTTTTCAGTAACGGCTCTATGGATTTAGTAAAAAAACAGCACGACGTTACCCGCTGGGTAGCTGAGTTTTCTGATGCGCTTTTCGGCTATTGTTTGCAACGGGTAAAGGATCGGGAACAGGCCGCCGACCTGGTGCAGGAAACTTTTTTATCAGCCTGGCGAAGCGTGGATGACTATAACGGTGAAGCATCTGTAAAGACTTGGTTGTTCACCATCCTGAAAAATAAAATCATTGACCATTACCGCAGAAGCGCCAAACGGCAAACAGAAACCCTATCCAATTCGTCCGATCCGTTTTTTGACGAAGGCGACCATTGGCGGGATGGTGTTTGTCCGCAGGACTGGGGCAATAATGCCGAAAGCCGCATGGAGACAAAAGAGTTTTATGTGGTATTTGACGGTTGCAAGCAAAAGCTGAAAGAGGTCCAAAGCGCCGTGTTTACCATGAAGTATTTGGATGGCCTGGAAAGCGAAGAAATTTGTAAGGTTTTAAGCCTTACCTCGTCTAACTATTGGGTACTGATTCACCGGGCAAAAACGCAGTTGCGGGCCTGCCTTGAAATGAATTGGTTCTCGTTATAAACAAAGTGTTATGGGTATTACGTGCAAGCAAGCAGTTGATTACATCTCTAAAAAAGAAGAAGCAAAACTTACGCTCCGTCAAAGTGTTCAGTTGAAGTATCACCTCGCTATTTGCCGCTTTTGCAAATCCTTTGAACGACAAAATAAGCTGCTGGCTTCTGTCTTTAAAAGACGGTCTGCTGCTACTTTGGATAATTCAAAAACGGTTGATAAAAAGGCCATCATTAAAGCTTTGGAAGAAGCAGAAGAAACCTAAGCAACGTTTATATGAATGCGAATGCCATCAGCGCCTTTGAATACATCACTATTCTTATTTCCATTATTCTTGGCTTGGGCATTACGCAACTTTTATCATCTATCGCGGAAGCATTTCATCACCAGCATAAAGTAAAACTGTACGCACCGCATACTATCTGGGTGGTGCTAATATTGTTTCTGCACGTGCAGGAATGGTTTATTATTTATGAACTAAAATCCTTCCCGGTGTGGAAGCTGCCCACTTTTCTATTTATTATTCTTTACCCAATAGCGCTTTTTCTTTGCGCCAAATTAGTTTTCCCGCTGAACCTCGCAGATGAAACACTTGACCTGAAATGCTACTACTTCGCATCTTTCCCAAGATTGTTTTATTTGTTTGCCACTTGTGTTTTACTGTCGCTACTTTTTAACCTGGTTTTTTTAAAAGCACCGTTGGTGCAGCAGCTTGCATTGCTTCTTCCGTTTTGCCTTTTCGTTTTTATGGCTAACAAAAAACTACAGGCTGAATGGCTACACCAGCTTATTGCTTTTGTTGCTTTGCTGTTGATGGTTGCCGTTACGGTCGGAGAGTTGAATACCTGGTACATAAAATAAATTTTTGTTTTCAGCCAACCAAATAAGGAATGAAATCCCAAATGTTTGTGCTATCTGTTTTACAGGGAAAAATCTCCATCCCTTTGCGGCCATCGTCCATTTTCCTGCCTGTCTCACCTCGCCATCTTTGCATTGTTACAAAAACATAACAATCAAAAACAAAAAAAATGGCACGATTAAAAACGATCAACCCTGAAAGTGCAACCGGTAAAACAAAAGATCTGTTCACCTCTATTGAAGGCAAGCTGGGAATGGTACCCAACATGATGCGGACTATGGCCAATTCGCCTGCCTTTTTAGAAGGCTACTTGAATTTAAGTGGCTCACTAAGCGGCGGAAACCTCAGCGCTAAAACCGGAGGGCTTATTGCGCTAACCGTGGCAGAAACGAACGGCTGTAACTACTGCCTGTCGGCACATAGTTTTATTGGCACCAACCTTTTAAAGTTGGATGCGGAAGCAATGGATGCGGCAAGGCAGGCCGACGCCACTGACCACAAGACAGATGCGATACTGAAATTCGCAAAAGCCCTTGTTGCTAAAAAAGGAAAGGTGAATGATGGTGATGTGGCAACTGTAAAGGAAGCCGGTGTTACCGATGGAGAAATGGCGGAAATTGTCGGCCATGTGGCACTGAACATACTGACCAACTATTTCAACATTGCCGCAAAAACGGAAATAGATTTCCCGGTGGTAGAAGCCGGTGCCGACGCAGTTGCATAAAAAACTAATCACTACAAAGGCAGTTATGCGGAGTGCATAGCTGCCTTTGTTTTACATTCAACAAATGGAAAAAAAACGATACCCCTTGCCGCCATTTACTATGGAAACCGCTTTGCAAAAAGTACAGTCGGCAGAAGATGCCTGGAATACCAAAGACCCCGAAAAAGTTTGCCTCGCCT
Organism: Flavisolibacter sp.; assembly: GCA_965247695.1. Taxonomy (GTDB): domain Bacteria; phylum Bacteroidota; class Bacteroidia; order Chitinophagales; family Chitinophagaceae; genus Flavisolibacter. The sequence goes on along the minus strand of OZ252037.1, from coordinate 4,623,560 downwards.
ACACGGTTGACACCGAATGGCGCAACCGCACCGAGTTTATAAACGGGCGGGAAGCGGTAAAAGAATTTTTGGTTCGCAAGTGGAAAACAGAACTGGATTACAAGTTGAAAAAAGAGCTATGGGGCTTCCGCGAAAACCGCATGGCAGTACGTTTCGAATACGAATGGCATAACCTTGAAGGGCAATGGTTCCGTAGCTACGGCAACGAGCTTTGGGAGTTTGATGAAAACGGCTACATGCACAAGCGCTTCGCCAGCATCAACGATTTACCCATCAATGAAACCGACCGAAAATTATAACCATGAACCCTACCGCCCACACACTTGTTAATCCGGAAAACGGTAACCTTGCTTTCAAAATTTTTTCCTTTGAAGACAACGGTTCCTTTGACCATATCCAGCGCAATAATTATTATTCGCTCATCTGGATTATGGAAGGCAATGGCGAGGTAAAAGCTGATTTTACGGAGTACGATTTTGCAGGCGGCTGCCTGTTTTCTTTTTCGCCCTACCAGCCGTTCATGATAAGTACTTCACAACCCATGAAAGGTGTTGCGATCAACTTTCATCCCGATTTTTTTTGCATTCACAAACACCAGGCAGAAGTAACCTGTAACGGCGTGTTGTTTAACAACATTTACCAACCGCCACTTATTACGATTGACGCGGCGGCGGCTGATACTTTGAAAATGTTAGTGGAGCAAATGAGGCTGGAAATGCAGCATCCGGCGCTGGCGCAGTACGAGCTGCTGGTATCTTATCTTAAAATTTTTCTAATCACTGCGTCACGTATAAAAACAGCCCAACAGCCTGCCGCATCGGCTTCGGTATCGCACCTGAAAGAGCCATTCATACTTCAACAATTAAAGGACACGATTGAAAAAGATTTTAAAACAAAACATTCAGCCGGCGATTATGCGCTGGCGTTGAACATCTCGCTAAAAGCATTGGCCAAGATTACAAAAACACACTTTAATAAAACCCTTACGGACCTGATTACGGAACGCATTATCATTGAAGCTAAACGGGAGCTATACCTCACGCATAAAACGGTAAAGGAAATCGCTTATGAGCTGGGCTACGATGACGAATATTATTTCAGCCGTTTCTTTAAAATCAATGCCGATGTGTCGCCGCAGCTTTACCGCGAAACCGTAGGCGCCGGCCGGGCCATGACCGTACAATTATGAACCCGTCTAACCTTCGGCCTTCAATAGCTTATTCCCTTTAAACATCAATCCTTTTTTAGAAATTCTTAGCAATTGCATTTGTAAGGCTACTGTGTTGTGTCCGTATAAACTATAAAACCAATCAACTTTTTATGGTCACCACTAAACAAGCCATCTTTCTTTGGGCACTTCGCATCGTCGCCGCAGTTATTTTGCTGCAAACACTGTTCTTTAAATTCACCGCATCCGAAGAATCGGTGTACATTTTTTCAACGCTTGGCATGGAGCCCTGGGGGCGAATCGGTTCGGGCATTGTGGAACTCATTGCTTCCATCCTTATTCTTTATCCCCGCACTACGGGCATTGGTGCTCTGATGGGTATTGGCGTGATGAGCGGCGCCTTGTTTTTTCATCTTACCAAATTAGGAATTGAGGTAAAGGGCGATGGCGGACAGCTTTTTATTTATGCACTCATTGTATTCATTGCCTGCACCATCCTTGTGTTTAAATATAGAACTGAATTGCTGTCGCTGGTTTTAAGAAATGGCCAACCTGCTTAAATTTTATCCATGCAACTTCTTACCCCCACAAGGCTTCTCTTTGCTCAATTGCAGGCTGTTTTGGAAGAACTAACGCAGCAGGATTATACAACGCCATCGCAACACTTATCCGGTTGTACCATCGGTCAGCATGTACGCCATATTATAGAGCTGTTTGTTGAGCTGAATAAAGGCTACGAGTCCGGCACGGTGAATTACGAAGGCCGCCAACGTGACTATCAACTGGAAAACGACAACGGCTTTGCCATAGAAGCATTAGACGACATTCTGCACCAGTTTTTGAAACACGATAAAAGCCTTGCACTCCTTACCGATTTAAGCCTTGATGGCAGCGGATGTTTCTCTATAGGCACTACTTACTATCGCGAAATTATTTTCAACATAGAGCATACGGTTCATCACATGGCGCTGGTAAGGGTAGCGGTGCAGGAGCTAACGGACATTGTGTTACCAAACAGTTTTGGCGTTGCGGCCACCACTATTAAACACCAGCAAAGCTTATGTGCACAGTAACGTTTGTTGCTTCGGGTAGAACTATCTTTCTCACCTCCAACCGTGATGAAAAGTGTACACGCAGCAAGGCTTTCAGGCCGAAGATGCAGCCACTCCAAAGCGGACAACGGCTACTGTTTCCAAAAGACCCCGATGCCGGTGGGAGCTGGATTGGGCTAAAGAATACCGGCGACGCGGCGGTATTGCTGAACGGTGCTTTCGTGGTGCATCAACCAAAGGCGCACTATCGCCGGAGCCGTGGATTAGTGTTGGTAGAAATAATTGCTTCACTGCAACCCGTCGCCCACTTTAACCGTATGAACTTGTACGATGTGGAACCGTTCACGGTAATTCTGTTTGTAAAAAGCCGGCTATATGAATGCCGTTGGGATGGCGAAGAAAAGTTTATGCAGGAGTTGAATGCAGCCGGGACTTACATCTGGTCTTCGGCTACGCTCTTTGACACGGAAACAAAACTAAAAAGAGAAGAATGGTTTGGCAATTTTCTTCGGCAACATCCGGTTCCATCGCATGCGCAGGTGTTGGATTTTCACCGGAATGGTGGCAGTGGTGATTGGTCAATTGACATCAGGATAAACCGGCCCGGAAAGGTAAAAACCGTCAGTATCACTTCTATTGTTCTTTCGCCATCTGAACAAAGCCTGCATTACCTTGATTTGGAAAACGGCACAACGGCAACAACATTTTTTGAGCATAAAAAAGCAGCGGTTAAAAAGGAGATGCAACATGCCGGGTAAACTATCCCTTTCGCTACGGCAGAAGCTTATTCGCTTGCGGCATTGGGAGTATTGGCCCTTTGATGTGGTTTATTTTCCTATCTACTTCTATTGGTTTTATCTCATGCTTAAATCACGGTCGTTCTTCTTTGTTAATACGGCTAACCCGCTGATAAAAAACGGTGGCTTTTTAATGGAAAGCAAAAAAGAAATCTATGATTTTATTCCTGACGGCTATTACCCCAAAACCATTTTGGTAAAACGTGGAACACCGGTTGAAACGCTCCGAAGAGATTTGAATGAAGCAGCCATCCATTTTCCATTGGTTGCCAAACCCGATATTGGTATGCGGGGTTTGGGAGTGGCCGTTATTAAAAACTTGGCTGAATTAGAAAGCTATTCCCAAAAATCCAGGGTTGAGTTTTTAGTGCAGGAATACATTGCTTACGAAAATGAAGTGGGCATATTTTACTACCGGATGCCGGGCAGTAACAAGGGACTCATCTCAGGTATTGTAGGAAAGGAATTTTTATCGGTGCAAGGCGATGGAGCATCAACCATCGCCCAGCTCTTATGGCAAAACCAAAGAGCCGTTTTGCAATGGCAAATCTTGCATGAGCAGTACGGAGATGGTTTGGGGAAGGTGTTAGAAAGCGGTGATGTATTTACGCTTGTGCCTTATGGCAATCATAGCCGTGGTGCAAAGTTCATTGACTTGTCGAATAAAATAGATGAGAGATTAACAGCGACTGTTGACCGCATTTGTCAGGCTGTTCCGGAGTTTTATTATGGCCGGTTAGATGTGCGTTTTAGGTCGTGGGAAGAATTGCGAAAGGGTGAAGCTTTCTCTATCATTGAACTGAATGGCGCAGGCAGTGAACCCACGCATATTTACGACCCTAAGCATTCTATCTTTTTTGCCTGGAAAGAAATTATTCGCCACCTGGATGTGTTGTATAAAATAAGCAAGGCAAACAAGGCGCAACAAAATTTAGCCTACATGACAACGCAGGAAGGGCTGGCTATGTTGCGGGCTAATAAAAAGCATGTCGCCCTTCTATCACAATAAATTTAGCAATGCAACAAGAAGAAACAACCAGCAACATCATCATCAAACGGATCGATTCACCCTTGTTACTTAGAGTGTGTTCTTCCTTATTAAAAGAAGTGTACAATGCCGAACCGTGGAATGATAACTGGACAGAAGAAAAAGCATTGGAAAAGTTGGAATGCTTTTACAACTCACCCCGCTTTTTTGGATACATGGCGTTACAGGAAGAAAAGATTTTAGGTTGCTGCGTTGGAAATATGGAGCCGTATTATACCGGCGATTATTTCTATCTAAAAGAAATGTTCGTGTCGGTTCATGCACAACGTAAAGGAATCGGTCAGCAGTTGCTCAACCATTTAAAAAAACAGCTTGAACAGCTAACTATTCATCAAATTATCTTATTCACTTCACGCAGCATGTTCCCTTTCCACTTTTATCAAAAGACCGGTTTTACAGTAATGGAAGATATGTGCATGATGCATTTTGAACAAAGCCAATAAAAACGTTGACTACATGAAAGTCTTACTCGCTATTGCCTTCTTCATCTCCGTTTCAACAACCGCGTCTGCACAAAAAGCTGAGGATACATCGAGGCTGCATTTCACTACCTTTTTCGGGCTTGGCCTTGTAAATCAGCCTCTTCAAAAAAATATTGCGAACGGCTTTCAGGCTGCCACAGGCCTTGAGTATAAGTTATCAGCTCATTCAACACTCGCCGGCGATTTAAGCTTTGATAGCTATGGTTATAAACAAGCAGGAGCATCTTATGCACTTGATGGCACTTTGAATACAGCATCGCTTTCCCTGTTTTATAAGTATAACTTCGGTAGCGGAAGATGGCAGCCTTATTTGCGTGCCGGTGGTGGCCTTGCACGGCTTTCGGTCCCTTCGGTTTCTGTGAAATCAGGGTTTACCGGCATTAAGAATGAGACACAGTTTGTTGGACAGGCACAAGTGGAAGGCGGCCTTCAATATCATCTAAATGCCCGTTATACCTTCCTTGCCGGCGTTGGACAGCAATGGTTTGGCAAATCAAACCTGTTAGATAATGGTTCGTTCCGGGTAACCGGGTTAAAGCTCGGTTTCATCACACCTTTATAAATGATTTAAACACACACTATGAGAAATCTTGCTATCATTCTTACCCTCTCCATTTTGTTTGTCGCCTGCAAAAAGGAAGGCTTACAAGTAGAACAACCTGCTGCCGTAATCTATTCGGAAGCAAGCTATCAAATTACCGTAACCGGCAAATGGAACGCCACTGACTTTAATGTACCAGGTGGTGTGCATTTTACGCAGCTTTCCGGAGCCGTGCATAATAAAGATGGACTATTATGGATAGATGGAAAACTGGCTTCGCGAAGCATTGAATACATTGCTGAAAATGGTTATTCAGCGCCCTTGCTGGCAGATGTAGATACTTTGATTATGATGAAGAAAGCTATTACAAAAATCGCCGCATCAGCACCCGCTCCTACAGGCACCTCTACCTTCACTGTGAAAGCATCCACCGATTACGACTTGCTTTCTTTTGCCTCCATGCTGGCCCCAACACCGGATTGGTTTTTTGGACCTTCAGCTTTGCCGCTTTACCAAAATGGTGCGTGGATAAAGGATACCACTGTGCAGTTGTATGGATATGATGCAGGAACGGAAAATGGTGATGCGTTTGATTATAACAATCCCGACACCAATCCCCAACAACCTATCAGTTTATTGACCACCGCAAACGCCTCTATACTTTTTAAGGGAAGCGTTTTACCCATCGCCCAAATGCGGATTCAAAAGCAGGAATGAAAGATTACTTTCTGTCGTGATTTACGCCGAAGTTGAATACATCGTTACGCTGGTAATGACCGGAAGTATCTAAGGTCATTTTTTCTTTTATAGTATCACTTACATCAATGTCGCAGACGATGAGGCGCTCCTCATCAAACAAGGGTGCTACAATATAATTTCCATCCGGGCCAATTACACAACTGCCGCCGTTCAACACCAGGGTGGCCGGGTCTGATAAATAATCAGGCTTTTGGAGTTCCGAGGGAAAACTTCCTGCCCGCATCATTTGTCCGGCGGCCACTACAAAGCATCGTCCTTCAAACGCATATTGCCTTGATGCTACCTGGTGCATCTCGTGAACCGTTGGCCACAGTGCTACATGAATGCCTTCGCCTGAGTCGTGCATCGCCTGCCTTGTTAACGGCATCCAATGTTCCCAGCAAATATTGCCGCCAATGCGGCCAAGCGTTGTGCCCACCGCTTTCAGTCCTTGTCCATCGCCTAAGCCATACAAAAGCTTTTCTGTAAACGTGGGCATTAGCTTGCGGTGATGATTCAGCAAGTTGCCTTCATTGTTGAAAAGCAATAAAGAATTATAGAGTGTTCCGTTGCCTCTGCCGCTCGTTACTTTTTCGTTAATACCAATTGCCAAATGCAGGTTGAAGGTTTTCGCCAGCGATTGCAGGTGTGCTGCTTCAGCACCTTTCAAAGCAATGGAACTTTCTGCCAATTTTTGATAGACTGTTTTCATCGCTTCATCATTCCAGCGGCCAATGTTGGGACAATGGTCAAGCCATGCGGGATAGCCCGATAACCAGGTTTCTCCCATCACTAAAAAATCAACCTGCTCTTGCGAAGCCTGTTCCATAATGACTTCCAGCTTTTGAAGGCTTTGAAAAAGGTTTAAATGTACCGGTTCAAATTGGCCAATACCGATGCGGACTGTGAGCATGAATTAAGATTGTATTATCGCAAGTTGCATTGATAAATCAGCAGTACCAACAAAGCTTTATCATTCTACAACTTCATTTCAACCAAAACCAAAACGGGCTATCATGAAGACAGCCCGTTTTGGTTTTCAACAGAAGAAGCAAATTAAATATGACGATAAGATTCTTTCCGAAATTGGAGATGTTAGTTCGCTACCATTCCAGTTGCGCCAACTGGTACGCCAGGCAATGTTTGCACGGTAGAAAGGCTTCCATTATTGGCCACTTTAAATGTGCTGATACTATGGCTGCCGGAATTCAACACATACAAAAATTCAGAGTTCGCATCAAGCGCCGCATCAATCGGACTCATCCCACTTGTAGTCGCCACGGCATGCAGCACACTTAGATTTCCCGAAAAGGAATTTACAGAGAAGGAAGAAAGGTTAGCACTGCCCGTATTGGTGGTGTATGCATACTTGTTGTTCTTTGTCAGTACTACCCAACAAGCCGCACTTTGTCCGGCGCCAACAGGACCATCAGCCAAACCGATAACACCATTATTACTGATGGTGTAAGAACTTAAGGTACTGGCGCCAGGCGCACCACCTACAGCTTCGGAAACATAGATATTTTTATGCTTGCCTACAGCAAAACCGAAGGGTGTTTGATTAGCCGATGTAATGCTGTGCATGTTGCCGGGAATACCGGATTCATTTACGGTGTAAGTAATTATTTTATTGGTGGCCTTTTCTGTAATGGCCAATATTTTTCCTTCGTTTACAAAAGAAATTTGCGCCGCACCGGACATGGTGGAGCTTAATGGCCTGGTGGAGTTTTGTATCGGCATCAGCTTATCGTTTTCGCCCAAGGTAAACCCGGAAATGGAGCCCGTGCCACCGGCGTTTAAAACAAACACCAGGTTGCCATACTGCGTAACGCTAACGGGCATAATGCCACCGCAATTCATAGTTGATTTTAGCTTTAAGCCACTGCCGTTTATTTTAAAAGATGACACACTGTTGCTGCCCGGATTTACCGCCAATAAACCATTGCCGTCATCCGTTAGCGCAAGGGCGCCCTGGTTGCCCAAACCACCGCCGCTGCCGGTACCGCTTGTTGAGTATGCATCATCATACGTGAGTGAGCCATCAGCCGCACGGCGGTAAGCCAACACTTTATTTTCAACGGTTTGGTTGCTCAAGGTGTAAACATACCCTGATAGAGTTCTTGCACCTTCCAGCCCGGCCTCATTTGCCTTGGAGGATAACCCGGCTTCGGACAGTGCTTCGGCCTCCGGCGTTGTTGGTGTTAGCTCTTTTTTACAAGCAGCCAAACTAAAGAGGCACAAGGCTACGAAAAAGCCGTTTTTTGTTTGCTTCATGATAGTTGATTTTTATGTTTAAAGAATAGATGAATACTGTTTGTAGAGGCGCTTTTATCATTTGAATGATATAACCGTTGATTTCTGATTTACTATGCAATAGAATGCCTGTTCGGTGCTGGCACTGATTCAAAAAATTCTTTTGCTGCTGTTTTAATGAAGCGAACGTATGATACCGATGTGCAGGCCGGTGCTCATTACCGGCATGGCGCCTACCCCGGTGCCTTTTAAAGGAAGCTGTACATAAGGCTCAATCCGGATGCTGTATGTTTTACCAATTTTATGTTCGTATCCGGCGCTGAAATTTAAAGCGCCAACAAGGTATCGCCTGTTTGTATCGTAAGTACTAATGATGTTTTGCTCGGTGCCGTTGACCATTGCACGGTATTTATTTTTTTCAGCGGTTAATAAGAAAGAAGAGATGCCGGCCTTTGCAAAAGCACTTGCGCTTTTTTTCCGGACGAAGTCATATTTCACCGCAACCGGCAGTTCAAAAACAGTACTGCTTCCCTCGAGGCTTAACACGTTCATGTTGGCAGGCATAACCGTGTTGGTTTTTGCAGGGTTGAAATATTTTGCCTCGCTGTGATAATATTTTTTTGCAAATAGCAATCCGCTTTCAATGGATAGCTTGTCGCTGAAGCGGTAGCCAGTTAACAAACCAAAATCAAATCCAGCTTTCTTCATGCCCTGGCTTTTTACTTCCTGCAACGATGGCCCGCCAACAACACCTAAATAAATTCCTTTTTCTTTTTGTGATGATTTTTTTGTTACACTATCGTTCTTCTTTATAGAAACCTGTGGTGCAATGTTGATGTGTTCGGGAGCAAGCGAAGGAGTAAAGCCAACCCGTGATTTTAATAGTAGATATTCCATTTCACTGCGTACCCTTTCCGTTTGCATTATTGTGTTGCTGTAAGAATTTAGTTGCTGCGGTGCATCAACTGGTCTACCCTCCTTTGGTTTATGTATCTGAACAGCAGCCCTTCTGTTAAGTTTCACGATAATGAACCCTTGATTTTTTTCGGCTGTTGCCAACGTTGGTTTTGCAATTATGCTGGTCGTAGCAGGCATATCATTTCGCTCCTTATCATCTATCCTTTGCGTAGGTCTTTCCGCAATAGTATTTACAGCGTCACTTGTGTTTTGCACTGCATCTTTTGCCTGAACTACATTTCTATTCCCAACTCTTTCCTTTGCTATAACCGTCTTCAACCATAAACTACTTACCACAAAGCCACCAGCCATTAACAAGGGAAGAAAGAACAATAAAAAGGCGAATCTTCTTTTGCGGCGCTGTTCGGGAAGGGCCACCGGTGCTACCGTCATGGTGGGCAACTGCGGTGCAATGGCGTCCCACTGGCTGTCGCCTTCCTTCAAGCCATATTTTTCAGCGGCTTTTCGAAGCAGTTCATCCATATTGTTATCTAACTCCTGCATAATTTTTCTTCTTCCATTTTTATGATGCTGTGTTGCAGTAAACCTCTCGCTCTTGATAAGCTAGACTTTGACGTACCGATGGAGATACCCAATTTATCCGCTATTTCGCTGTGGGTGTAGCCATCAATCACATATAGGTTAAACACCGTTCCATAAGCGGGGGGCAATTCTTTAATCAGTGTTATCAAATCGTTGTACAGCGATGTTTGGTCGGCATCATCATTCTTGTCAGTTACCTCCCACACATAATCAGGTATGCCGCCTATTTGCGGCAACAGGTTTTCCCGCCGCAGTTCGTCAATGGCCGTGTTAATCATAATCCGCTTCAGCCATCCCATGAAAACCTTTTCGGTATCAACCCCTTTAACCGCTTCAAATTTTGAAAGATGGGTAAACACTTTTATAAACCCATCGGTTACTACGTCCACCGCTTTATCGTAGCGATAGATATAACGAAATGTGATTTTCAAGGCAAAGCCACGGTACCGCTCATACAGTGTTTTCTGACACTGTCGGTCGTTACCAATACACCCTTTTATCAGTTGCGATAGAACTTCCAAAATTGCTTATAAGAGTTTTCGCTTGTTAAGTTGAATAGTTGATTCTGGATCCCGAAACGGAAGGTAGCCCTTTTGCTTTCGCCCCGTTTTAGCTTTGCAGCCGTTATACATGTAGGTACGGAAAGCTTGTGGCAAAGGTTGCAGTTTAGGGCAGAAGATTATTTTATCGAAACAATCCAGCAATCCCCAGCCGTTGAAACAAATACAGTTGGTAGGTTTCTAATGCCGTTCTAATCCGATTGGCATAAGGTAGCGCTCCTTTTGCGACATACCCTGTATTCTTCAACACTGAATTTTTCTATGACCAGATATCACACTTACAAAACCTGTATTGAAGCTAGCGTCAATTGTGCCGCTATCTGTAACCATTGCGCTTCATCGTGCACACAGGAAGAAAACGTAAAAATGATGGCATGGTGCATTCAACTAGATATGGAATGCGCTGCCCTTTGTTATGCGGCTGCTCAACTTATGAGCCTTGGTAGTGATATAGCAAAAGACATCTGCCGCCTTTGCGCCAATATCTGCGAGGCCTGTGCAGCAGAATGTGGCAAACATCACACAGAGCATTGCCAGGAATGTGCACAGGCATGTAAGCAGTATGCAGAAGAATGTAGAAGGATGGCAGCTTAATTTATGTTGAGGCGTTCCGACTGCTTTTCTTTAGCTATAAAAAGGGGTGGCAAGCTTCGTATTCATTTTTTATACATTGCTCCATTCAGCTCCGCTACCTTTTCCCATTTCTTGTTTAGCACATAAAAAATGGCGTGGACGAGGTCTTTGAACTTTGGTGGTTTTGTCAGGAAATAAGTTGCACCTGCTTCTTTTGCTTTTTCGACATCTTCCTCTGCCTGTGAGGTCGTATAAATGATAACAGGAACTTCTTTTAGCCTATCCATTTTACGGACGTTCGTAAGGCATTGCCAGCCATTCATGCGGGGCATATTTAAATCAAGAAAAACAAAACCGGGGGGTATCGTTTCAGATTTTTGCAGTAGTTCCAGTGCTTGCTCACCATTCGCCGCAGTCATTAACTTGTACGATCCATCCACTTCCGCGAGAGCTTCAGCAAACAAGCTCCTATCATCGGCATCATCGTCAATAAGCATGACTATTTTGGTGGCGGTCATTGCATTCCAGATTTCAGAATTAAATTAGGTAAATTCTGTTGAATAACTGCCTGTTTTCTTACCTTCCCTATTTACCGTTTAATTATTCTTTAAAGTACTTGTATGGTTAAAGTGGCAGCAACCAAAACAAAACCCAACAGCAAACATAAAAGCAAGCCGTATCCAATTGTTGCCATTGGTGCTTCGGCGGGTGGGCTGGAAGCCGTAACCGAACTGTTGCAAAATCTTTCGCCCGACACAGGTATGGCTTATGTGTACATCCAACACTTAGACCCTACACACAAAAGTATTCTGTCTGAAATTTTGCAGCGAAAAACAAAAATGAAGGTGCGGGAAGCAAGGCACCTGATGCACATTGAGCCTAACCATGTTTTTGTGATTCCACCGAATAAAGACATGGCGATTATAGATGGTGTTGTTACCCTGAACCCACGACAGGCAAAGCCTTCCATTCACATGTCGGTTGATAAGTTTTTTGTATCACTGGCGGAAAAACAAAAAGAAGGCGCCATTGGTATTGTGCTTTCTGGCAACGCCAATGATGGTACCTATGGTTTAAAGTCAATCAAGCTGGCCGGTGGCCTTACGTTTGCGCAAGATGATACTGCGAAGTTTGGAAGTATGCCCAAATCGGCCATTGCCGAAGGCGTGGTGGACATGGTGCTCTCGCCCAAGGAGATTGCCAAAGAGTTGGAGCGCATCAGCAAACATCCGGCTATTCCCGTTATTATACAGGAGGTGCCGGAGACTATTGCTGAAACAGAAAGTCAAGGCGATGAGGAAAGCCTCGCACACATTATCGGTCTGATAAAAAAAGCGACCAGCGTAGATTTTTCGCATTACAAAATCACTACCATCCGCCGCCGCATTCTGCGCCGTTTGCTGATTTACAAATTGGAAACGCTGGCAGATTACTACAAATACCTGAAGCAACATACCGGTGAAATCACCATCCTTTACCAGGATATACTCATTAACGTTACGTCCTTCTTTCGCGACCCGGACGCAATGGAGTATGTAAAAAAAACATTGCTGCCGAGAATTTTAAGAACAAAAGAGCAGGGCGAAGCGATACGGGTTTGGGTGCCGGCCTGTGCTACCGGTGAAGAAGCCTACTCGCTGGCAATGACCTTTATGGAAGTGGTGGGCAATAAAGATTCCGCGCCATTAATACAAATATTTGCTACCGACCTGAGTGACGTCTGCATTGCAAAAGCAAGAATTGGTTTGTATGCCCCAAACGATCTGGCGGAAATTTCACCCGAACGCTTAAAATGTTTTTTTGAAAAGATTGATGGGGGCTACCGGATCGTAAAATCCATCCGTAATTTATGTGTATTTGCCAGCCACAATGTTTTTAAAGACCCGCCTTTTTCCCGGCTCGACCTTGTTAGCTGCTGCAACCTGATGATTTATTTAGATACTGTGCTGCAAAAAAAACTGATGTCCGTATTCCATTACGCCTTAAATAGCAAAGGCTTTTTACTGCTTGGCAAATCAGAAACCATCAGCACCTCGCCGCAACTGTTTACGCAAATAGAAAAGAAGTACAAGGTTTACAGTCCGAAGAAAGAAGCAGTAAGCCAGGCGTTGTTTGACACGCATTACCGCATACGCGATGTAGAGCCGGTGCAAACGACCGTTGTTAAAAAATTACCGCTAAAGAAAGAGGCTGGCCGTTCGGACATTGAAAAAAATATTGAAGCCGTTTTGTTGCGTGAGTTTATGCCGCCCTGTGTAGTAGTAAATGACAGCATGGAGATTTTGCAGTTTCATGGTTTAACCGGATTGTTTTTGGAGCCCTCACACGGTAAAGCCAGTTTGAATTTATTAAAGATGGCCCGTCCAGGTTTGGTTTATGAACTGCGCACTTCTATTCACAAAGCAAGCAAGACAAAGGAACGGGTACGAAAAACCGGCCTCCAAATAAAATTGAAGGAAAGTGTTCATGCTATTTCTATTGAAGTGGTTCCCCTACCCTCTAATATAGACGAACCGCTGTTCTTGGTAGTTTTTGAAGAACAGACTTCTTTACAGGCGACAGATGGCAAACAAAACCTGACGAAAGACAAATTGGTTAAACAGCTTCAGGATGAACTGTCGGTAGTAAAGGAAGACATGCGCTCTATCATTGAAGACCAGGAAGCCAGTGTAGAGGAATTGCAATCGGCCAACGAAGAAATAATTTCCAGCAATGAAGAGTTGCAAAGCATTAACGAAGAACTGGAAACCGCAAAGGAGGAAGTAGAATCAGCGAACGAAGAACTGCTGACCATTAATACAGAATTACAGCAACGCAATGAACAATTAGCGGAATCTTTTGAATATTCGGAGGCGGTTTTTGAAACCCTGGGCGAAGCGGTATTGGTGCTGGACAATGAGTTCAAAGTAAAATCGGCCAACAAAGCCTTCTATAAGATTTTCCAGGTAACTGAAAAGGAAACAGAAGACACACTCTTGTTTGAGGTAGGAAATAAGCAATGGAACATCTTGCGGCTACGCGAATTGCTTGAAAAAGTCATTGCCGAAAACAAGTCGTTCAAAGCCTTTGAAATAAGACACGACTTTCAAACCATTGGGTACAAAGTAATGCTGCTGAATGCCCGGCGAATTAAGCGGATCGGCGGCAAACAACTCGTTATTTTAACCATCCAGGATGTTACTGAACAACGGCAGGCCGAGAAAATAATTAGGGAACAGGAGGCAAGGTTTAGAAACCTGGCCGACAACGTTCCGGTTATGGTATGGACATCGGGCACGGATAAGCTTTGCAATTTTGTGAATAAAACATGGAGCCGCTTTACTGGACGAAGTGTGGAGGAAGAAATCGGCAGGGGCTGGACGCATTCCATCCACCCAGATGACGTGGTACAATGTATAAAAGTTTACGAGGCTAATTTTGAAAAGCGAAAACCCTTTAAGCTGGAATGCCGCATTAGAAGGGAAGATGGCGACTTCCGCTGGGCCGTAAAAGAAGCGGAACCCAACTTTTCACCCGAAGGAGAATTTATGGGTTATATCGCCTCCTATACTGAAATGCATGATGAAAAGCTTGCTCATGTAGAAACAGAACGGATGGTGGAGCAGCGAACCAAAGAATTAAAAGAAGCCATTGAAGAACTCAACTATACCAATACGGAGTTGAGCCAGTTTGCGCATGTAGCCAGTCATGATTTGCAGGAGCCGCTCAGAAAAATTATTACCTATACAGACAGGCTTACAGACAAACGTAAAGTTTGGACAAAAGCAGAACAGGATTATTTGGATAAGATAATGTCGTCTTCGGAGCGGATGAGAAGACTGATTAATGACCTGCTTAATTTTTCTAAAACTTCCAAGCCTGGTAAGGAATTTATTGCAACTGATTTAACCGAAGTGGTGAAAGGAGCATTGAAAGACCTTGACTTAGCTGTGGATGAAAAAAAGGCGAAAGTCACTATCGGGAAGTTGCCGGTGGTAAAAGGAATTCCGCTACAGCTTCACCAATTATTTTACAACCTGATTGCGAACTCACTAAAATTTGCCACCGATGGCAAGCCACCGAAAATAAGTATTTCCTCTAAAAAATTAAGCACCAACAAACGTGACGCTTATCCTTCCCTTGATTCTAAAGGCAGCTATCATGAGATTGTTGTCCACGATAACGGAATAGGGTTTAAAAAGGAATTTGCAGAACACATTTTTACTATTTTCCAACGCCTAGATACGAATGAAAAATACAGCGGTTCAGGTATTGGGCTGGCGCTGTGCCGCAAGATTGTAACCAACCACAAAGGGAAAATTTTTGCCGAGTCAGTGCCGGGTGATGGCTCGTCATTCCATATCATTTTACCGGAATGACGACAAAGAGCTTAAGCTCTGTTGCCGTTAAAAGGTATGTAGTGATTTCTAATGAAGTGATTTCTGGTTATGGTTTTTGGATCGCTCCAATCAAGGGTGAAGAGGCGTTCCAGATCTTCGACAAGAAAATGAATTTTTGTTGGTTTGATAAAGTAGATGTCCATGCCGTAAGCATAGGCCTTATTAATTTCTGCCGTATCAAAGGCGCTGCTATATGCCACAATCAACAAGTGACGAAACTGTTTTAAATCTTTTATCCATTTGACACAATCAATGCCGTTTTTCAGCGGCATGTTGATGTCCAAAAAAAGTATATCTGGATTTTCTTTAGAAAGCATTTCCATTAATTCAACCCCGTCCTTCACCATTGATAATTCGCTTTCGGGGGAAACCTCGCTCAACGCTTCTTTAAAAAGTGAACGGTCGTCGGCATCATCATCTGCCAGGAGAATTTTCTTTAAGGCTATTGCTTCCATCACTCACTTATTATTTAAGGTCAACGAGACCTCTTTATTGAAGGTAAAGGTTTGTGAGTAGAGTAGTAGCAGATATACTTTATAATCTCATGATTGAACGACGTACAGCGCACTCATCTTTGTTGAAATGCTTTAAGACCGTTATTGCTGCTATGCAGCATGACTGTGCTGTTTGAACAATGAAAAATCAGGCGCATTAAATGCACCCGGTACATTCTTATCTTTTGCGGTATCTGTTTATGCAGAAGTGTTGTCAACTGCGGGCTTGTCTTTCAACGCTTCTTCTACATAACCGTGTTTGAGTTGCTCGTAAAACGAATGTTTGTCAATGATAAGCGCCGCTATATTGGAGACAAGTGCGGCCAGCATCAGGTGAAAAATCACGCTGTGGCGGTCGGTCATTTCCAGCACCAGGATTGCCGAAGTAAAAGGAGTACGGGTAACGCCTGTAAGAAAGCCCACCATGCCGCATAGGATAAGAATGTTAGCGTTAGCGCCACCCACGTCAAAGAGGCCCGAAAGAAAGCCGCCCACCGAAGCGCCAGCCGCCAGTGCCGGTGCAAACACGCCGCCTGCGGCTCCTGTGTTAAACGCAATCACCGGCCCTGCAATCCGCATCACCACCGTATGCCAACTGATGCCTTTTTGTGCAGTAAACAAGGTTTCATTCATTAACTCTTTACCCGAACCCAATACTTCGTCATTCAAAAAATAAGCGAGGAACGAAACAACAACGCCCGCCCCGATGACGAACAAAATTGTTTTTGTTTTAGAGAAGCCTCGCTTCCATTTCATCACCCGCAAAATGGCTTTGCACATCAGGCTTCCCAATACACCAGTAAGTATGGCCGTGGCCGCAACGGCAAGCAATATTTTAAATTCAAGGCCCTTTACATCGGGATAACCCAGATACAGGTACGGACCCAAAAAACCCTGGGCTGTTAAGCCGGCAATGATGACCGCTGAAAACAAGGCCGTGCGGAAAAAACGAATGTGAATTTTTGCCAGTTCTTCCATCGCAAACACCACTCCACCGAGCGGCGTATTGAACGCTGCGGCTAAACCAGCGGCAGCACCGGTAAGAATAAAATTCTGCCTGGAAAGTTTGGGCCAGGAAAGCGGTATCCACTTGTTTACCATTCGGAAAATGGAACTGGCAATTTGGATGGTAGGACCTTCCCGACCGATGGCGCCACCGCCCAATACCATTAGCAGGCTGGAAGCAATTTTGGTAAAGGCAATGCGAAAGCTCAACAAATTTTTTACTTTGTCATCATGCTTGGGTGTGGCCAAATCAATGGCCGCCATCACCTGCGGAATGCCGCTGCCTCTTGCAGCCGGGGCAAAGAGTTGAATAATCAACCAGGCAAGAAAAAAACAAAGGGGCGCCATGATAAAAATGGTCCAACTATGCCAGGCCAATACTTTTTTTAGCAGGCTTTCTGATAAGCCAAAGAGTTTTGTATAGCCCACCGCTACCAGCCCAACTAACAAGGAAGCCACCCAAAAAGGCAGGGCCTGTAAGGCGTTTGTTCTTATTCGCTCAGTTCCGAGAAGATCAAATAGAAATTTTGCCCGCCGCCGTAGCCTTACTAACCTTCGTCCTTTCATGGCCGCAAGGTAAAATAGATACAACACCTAAACCGGGTTTAACCCGCTTGATAACTTTGCAGTTAAGAAATAAGCTTTCAATACCACTTCATGTAGGCGGTTTGTATTTTTTCTTTTCTGCAAGAGTACTTATGTAGAATGGTTGTTGCTTTGGGCATTAAAAGTATAGTGGGCAAGGAAAGTATATTCTTTTTGCCGGCAAACTGATGATAAGCGAAAGAATGCACAACCGATGGTTCTATAGAAAGCCGTTTAACACTAATTGGAAATTGTTTGGTGAGCATCTGATTTGATGCAGCAATTTGTCGCCAATGAAAATTTTATCTACACTTTTGTTACCGATAATAGCTGCAAGAATGGTCATCGTCATCCTCCTCATCTTTATCATTGGTTATGCGGCCATCGCACTGGAACAAGGCATTGGCGTGAACAAAGCCGCATCGGCTTTAATCACTGGAGTTTTATGCTGGATAGTTTATAGTTTACTCTCCCATGATAAGGCGGTTGTGGCAGAAGTATTGACCGGGCACCTTGGCGAGCTATCAGGAATACTTTTCTTTTTGATGGGCGCCATGACCATTGTGGAATTGATTGACGTACACGATGGCTTTACTATTATTACCGACCGGGTACAGCAAACCGACAAACGCAAGCTGCTTTGGATTGTGTCATTTATTACTTTTTTTCTTTCGCCCCTGCTTGATAACATGACCACCACCATTGTGATGGTTTCTTTTCTTCGGAAGTTGATTAAAGAACCTGAAGAGAGGTTGCTTTTTACCGGGATGATTGTCATTGCTTCCAACGCTGGTGGCGCATGGTCGCCCATAGGTGATGTGACAACAACCATGCTTTGGATAGGCGGGCAAATAACGGCGGGCAATATTATTTTGAAGCTTTTTCTTCCCAGTCTCGTATGCCTTCTTGTTCCCTTGCTCGCCCTTACGCTTCAATTAAAAGGTAACGTAACAAGGCCCGAAACGCCACCCAATGACAATTGTTACGACCTCACAAAAACACAGCAAGGCATTGTGCTTTTTTCAGGATTACTGATTTTATTTTTAGTGCCTGTATTCAAAACGGTTACGCACCTGCCACCTTACATGGGTATTCTAATAGGCCTTGGCGTTTTGTGGTTGATTACGGAAATCATGCACGGCGATAAACCGGACAGGGAGCGAAACTATTTATCGGTAAGCCATGCCTTGCGCAAAATAGACTCGCCAAGCATCCTGTTTTTCCTGGGCATATTGTTGAGCATTGCGGCGCTTCAATCTACCGGCATCCTCGCTTCTATCGCACAAAAATTGTCGGCTTCTATTGGTAACGAAAGCATCATCGTCCTTTCTATAGGTTTGGTCTCCTCTATAGTTGATAACGTTCCGTTGGTGGCCGCCACGCAAGGTATGTACGGTCTTGGCCAATATCCGGCAGACCATTATTTCTGGGAGTTTCTGGCGTATGCCACAGGAACAGGAGGCAGTATTTTAGTCATTGGCTCGGCGGCAGGTGTGGCGGCAATGGGCATAGAAAACATTCGCTTCTTTTGGTATTTAAAACGAATGAGTTTGTTGGCGCTGCTTGGGTATTTTTCCGGCGCAGGCATCTACATGTTGCAGCATTATTTGTTTATATAAATGGGCTTGGGTTTCACGGGCAACAAAAATGTCCTTTTCGGGTATGTTGGTAGTGTTTAATGACTTCGCTTGTTAGGGTATACGAACGATTTGCAAGACACGAAAAAAATCAAAACTTGCCACCAATTGATAAGTAGAAAGTCCTGCCATCGCCTGGTAATATACCGGGCCCTGGGTACATATTTATTCTGCGGGTGAAATACTTAACGTTTGCAATATTATTAATGCCCCCCGATAAAGAATAGCTCTGCAGAAACTTCCAGTTTACACTCATGTCCCAAAGATGGTAAGCGGGCACAACACCTGTTGCTCCGGTAGGATTGAATGTTGTATTGTTTGCATCACTGAAATTCCTGCCGACATAGGTGAAATTAATTGTAGTGGCAATCGTTTTGTGCTGCCAGCTAAGGCCCGTTTTGTTTGTCCAGTCGGGTATTCCTTCAAGGCGATTGCCTTTTAAACTAACGTTGGTGCCTGACTTGTTTATCTGTGCATCCAAATAACGGGCATGGGTATAAGACAGTGAGTTGAAAAGATGAAACTGATAAAAGGTATTCTCACTATAAGAAGAAGTCAACAGTTTTAAAAACGCAACCGAAACATAGGCTTCAACTCCTTTGCTCACTGCATCGCCAATATTGGTCGTATAGAGATAAGGGGTGCCTCCACCGTCCTTTAAAGTAAGCTGGCCTATTCTATTGCCGTAGAATAAATAATAGCCATTCACATCAAACTTTACAATGTCCTTGATCTTACCCCGGTAACCAAGATCAATGTCATAACCTTTGCTGTCTTTTAAGGCTGGATCTACTATGTCCACCCTGTCAGCAGGTGTAACATTGGCATAGAGATAAGGACGATAGGCTTGTGAGATATTGCCATAAATCTCAGTTGACTTCAGCAATTGGTATTGCACACCCGCACCAAACAACGGGAAATTTCTATTGCTTAAATAAGAAACGGGATAAGAAGCATTATTAATGAAACCACTCAAATCAGTTTTAATTACTTCATAACGCACTCCAGGGGTAAGCGAAAGCTTTGTTGTTAGCTGAAGCAAGTCTTCGACAAAAGCTGCATAATTAACCGTATGAAAGCGAAGATCAATTCCGTAAGGCTTGACCAGGCTTAAATCATAATCGCTTCCCGTAGTTCCCACACCTTTTTGCCTTCGTTTGGTGGTTTCTACAAAATAGCGAAGGCCGGTAGCCACCGTATTCTTTAATCGCCCGATAGTGAATTGATGAAGCAACCTTGCATCGGTGGTATAGCCGCTATAATAATCCCGATCTACCTGTCGAGGGTTGTAAGTATTTAGAGAAGCATTTACCGTATCAGCAATGTTGGGCGTATTTAAAAACTGTACGCTGTTTCGTTGGCCAAACAAGTAATGTAATGTTACCTGAAGTCTAGTTTGTGCAGAGAAGCGATAATGAAATAGCAGCGCAGGCATGTTAATGTTCGGGCTAAAGAAATTGCGAAAGCGAAAGGATTGCCTCGCATCCTGGTTAAACTGTGCATCAGTCAGCCCCCCTGCAATTTGTTGTAAATAATCCATGCGAGAAAACTGAAAAGCAATGCTACTCTTGTCATTGAAGTCGTACCTAATGTTTGCATAGTAGGCATGGTACTTAAATGCGGCATTTTTGCGCCATCCGTCGCCATGCCGGTTATCATAATAAGCATAATAACTGACCTTTCCCTGTTTGCCCCCGATTGCAATAAACGAGTTGAAGAAATTGTTAGAGCCGAGGGTTTGTTCTGACTCAATGGAAAAGGGCTTTGTGGTATCGCTTTCTTTCATCACATAATTCAGCATTCCTCCAAACTGTGGCCCAAACTGAAGTGCCGCTGAACCTCTGACCAGTTCCAACTTTTGTACGCCTTGCATCGGTGGCGTGTAGTGCGCCTCTGGGTAGCCAAACATATCCGAGTTGATGTTGTATCCATTTTGCCGCATGTTCATTTCGATTGAGCGGTGTGTATCGGTTCCTCGTGAGCCAATGTTGATCTGTGTACCAGCGCCGTCCATGTCCCAAATGGTTAGTCCGGGTATTTGCGCAAACAACTGCCGGGAAACATTTTGTGCCAGGTTGGCTTTGGCAGGATCAAGTAGTACAAGGTTTGTTTTCTTGCCAGAATAAATGTTCATTCCTTCAACCGGAGATAAATAAGGGATTTGGTTAAAACGGGCAGAGGCGCTGATGACGACACTATCCAATGTCTTTTCAGGCAATGTGTCTTTAACATTTGGTGTTTGTGCCTTTACAATGGGATGCAGACAAAGAAATAGGATGAATAGAAGAAATAAAAGGCAAGCGTTTTTCATATAAATCAAATTCCAGTCAAGTTTAAAAACTAAACCGGGAAGTTACAATCAAAAAAAATTAACCTAATATCCTATGCGCAACATAATAGCGTATTCATTCGGAAGCGGGCTATCCTTAACAGTTTTGGCTGCTTCCCCTAAGTCATAATTAAACCTGATAAACTCAACTTGGATGGCCCCTTTATTTGATATTCTGCAATCAACGTTGATAATGCCTATAACATAGCAGCCTTTATAGTTTTTGTCTTTCGGTTTACCAACAAAACCAATAGTAATCCTGTGCCGCTAATGTGCATTTTCAGTTATCCCAACATAAGAGAAAGCAGCAGAAACTAAATTTCTCGTATCAGGTTCAAAAAGTCTTCCAGCTTGTACGCCCCGTTCACACTCCGCTTTTCATACACCAAAAAGTAGCGGTACTGATTGCCTGCTTTGCTTGCCCAAAGATTACCAAGCCTGATTTTTTGTTCCGCATCCAAGTGCTCACCTTTTGTTTCCAGCAGAATGGTTTTGCCGCTTTTAGATTGAATAATAAAATCGGGATAGTGATTAATAAAACCGTTGATGCGAAAGCCCCTGCGCTCAATGTTACGTGTCCAAAAAGCAATGTTTGTCATGTTGCCAATCTCGTTAATCACACTTTCTTCAAAGCTGTTTATCCGGCCTTCTTTTTCATAAAGCGACTTTGTAATGTCCTTGGAAGTGTCGCCAGGAGTAATCGTTGGTGGCAAGGCAAATGACTGCTTAATGAAAACCTTATCTACGTCCAGGAAATCCTTGAACTTCTTTTCGGCATAGGCTTCAGACAAGGCTTTAATCTTTTGCTTTATTTTATCCGTATAGCTGTATTCGTGGTTGGCAAAGTCAGCAAATTGTTCATCGGTAAAATCTTCAAGAAGGCGGCCAAGGTATCGCTCAATTTCGCGGTCGGAAATCGGATACATATTGCCGATGATATCCATGATGCGGCGTGTAAAATTCTTTATGCGGCTGCCCTTACGGGCAGGGTCAAGAATGTAAGACAGCAAACTTTCTTTCACATCGCCATCAAGTCGTACAAACGTTGGCGTATGCTCCTTTCTGGTTTCGTCTAAATCAACTTTATACAGCTCCGACGCAATACTATCAAAAGCTATATTGTTATCTGACTTACTCAAGGCAAAGCCTTCCAACAGGCTTTCTTTTTCCAATGGAAGTTCGTCTTCTTTTTTGCCAAAGAGGTCATTGGCCGGAACCTTTAAAAAGAACTGTGGCAGTCTAATACCTGCTGCCGGTTCCTTAAAAATTTCTTTGATGGGATATGTTTTCACAAGCGGTTGTATGTCGGTTGGTAATACGGTGCCGTAAGTAGTTTCCATTTCCAGTACTGTTCTATCAAAAGCATCGGCCTGCTCCATCGCTGTTTGTTCAATTTCTGAAACAGCTTCAACCAGAACGTCCATTTCATTCCCAACAGCAATGCGGCTGTCATCAATATCGGCGGTGATGTCTTCAACTGTATTTTCGGTTGCAGGAAAAACCGCAAGCTGCTCTACCGGGCCGGGCTTTTTTATTGCTTCCGCCTCGTTGCTATATACCAACTTGTAATCTTTTTCACTAAAGCCCGCCTTGTTCAATCCCCGCACCACGTTCTGCAAGGTTTCCCGAAATTTTGCCGTGGCTGTGGACGTCAATACATAACAGAGATTGAGTAACGGGAATTGGTGCTTCATTACATAAGGCTGGCGAAGCACTCTGCCTAAAATTTGTTCTACATCCACCGCCGAACTCTTATCGGCCAGCGAAGCGAGGATGTAAGCGAATGGACAATCCCAGCCTTCTTTTAGCGCATTGATGGTGATGATGTAACGAACCTTATTATCCCGGTTCATTAATTCTTCGCCCCGTAGTTCGTTGATGGTTGCCGTCTTGATTTTAATTTGTTCTGCCGCAATTTTCAGCTCAATTAATTTTTCTTTCAGTCTTTGTACATTGGTTTTTTCTTCGGCTTCGTTGGCGAAGTCCTTTCCGTTTTTCGGCTGCACCTGAAAAAGCACGATGGGGCGAATGTACCGGCCGCCCCCCTTTTCTTCTTCCACGGCTTGCCGCTCCAACTTTTTTTGTAGCTGAAGGGCTGAATTAATAACCTCGGTTTTATCCTGGTGGTTATAGACAATCACAGGCAGCTTTACCATGTTTTCCTTCTTCAACTCCAAAGCATCAATGAAAGAAATGATGTTGCTGTTGTTGCGGGGCGTAGCCGTTAGGTCGAGAATAAAACAAGGGTTGATTTCTTTCAGCATATCAACACTCAATTCACTTTCTGCATTGTGGCTTTCATCTACCACTACCACGGGGTTCAGGTGTTTAATAACAGCGCCCAGCGTTATATCGGAACCTCTATCCAAAAGCGTTTCAAATGACTGAAGATTGCCATTTTCCTGAAACACTTTCCGGTCTTCCCTGTTGCGGGCACGTAAACTATCAAAGCTGAACACCATGATGTTCAATTGCTCCTTAACCGATGTGGCATTAAAGCCACTTCCTTGTAGCAAGGTAGCCTTGTCAAATACTTCAACCCGGTTGCTAAAATGGGCATTAATCTTTTGCCTGTATGGATGTGAAGGGTCGCGAAGGTTTTTAATGGTTTGGTCTAAGATGGTGATGGAAGGAACCAGCCATACTACCGCTTTTGAACGGTCATATTCAAAGGCATCAAAAATAGTTTTGAGTGCATTGCAGGCAATAAAGGTTTTGCCGCCTGCTGTTGGAACTTTGATGCAAATGTGCGGCACAGCGGGAACGTTATTTTTATAGGGTTCTACTGCTGTTCCGGGATAAGGGTGCAAGGGTGTTTTTGGATGCTCTGTCCAGAACAGGCGGTAGGCTTCCCGCACGTCTTTTGCAGCCTGCACCTTCTCTAAAAAAAGAGCCAGGTCATTAATCACTTGTTGCTGGTATGGCTTTAATTCCATTGCTTAAAATCTTGAAATATCTCTTGGTATTTTTTTGAAAATGATGTTGTGCTTTGTCAGGAAGTCTTTGGTCAAAAGGCAGTTATCGGCATACACCACGTATTGCCCCGCTTTCGTTTTCATCGTCGCTAAAAAAGCGTGGTCTAACGTAGTGGTTTCATCCGGCTTGTAGTGGAAATAATAAGCCGTGTCATTGTGCTTGTTCAAAAATGCTTCGCAGTCCCTGTGCTTCTTTTCCTCTAATGGCTTTTTGGTTTCGGTGTAGAAGATGTAGCTTCTAATTTTTTGAAGATCTACTTCTTCATTCAAGTTTCCGTCTTCATGGAAAAGTGATTTACCTAATTCATAAAAGTCAAAGCTCCCGCCGGTGCCTTCTTTATCAGCATAACCCTTAATGACACGCTTAACTCGTTCTGCGGTGATGGTTTTAGCATAATCTTCCATCTCAATCAAAATAAACTTTCTGTTTCCTGAATCTTGCTTATTCAAATTTAAAATTGCGTGTGCTGTTGTTCCAGAGCCAGCGAAAGAATCGAGTACAATAGAGTCTTTGGGCAAAGTTGATTGATTAGCCAGAAGCTCTATTAATGACGGGGGCTTTGCATAATCGAAAACTTTATCTTCAAAGAGTGTTTGCACGGTTTTAGTTCCTTCTGAGTTAAGACCAATTCTATATGTTTCATTATCCAGCCAAGAGGAAATTGGATTGACATCTGTCCTAAGTTCGCTAAGAAATCTTTTTAACATTGGTTTCCCCTTCCCATTACGCGGAAACATAACCCTGTTTTCATTGATTTTTTCTTTCATCGTGTCAGGGGCATAAGTCCAAACTCTTTTACTGCTTGGCTTATAAACTATTTGAGTTGCTGGATCTTCTAAATCAAAAAACTGATTTGGTCGTTGGTCTTTTGTCATACCAACAGTCAGGTCACCTAGAGTCCATAAGCCTCTTGGATCATTATCTGGATTTGAATAATTTTTGTAATCTTTTTTATTACCATTAAATTTTAGGAAGCTTCTTTTCGAGTATGATATTACATATTCATGATCTACGGAAAGATAGTTTTGTGACATCTGAGATGAAGCCCGTCTTTTCCAAACGAACGAGGTAAGATAATTTCCACCTCCGAATATTTCATCACATATCAACTTCAAATTGGCCTGCTCATTATCATCAATAGAAATAAATATTGCTCCATCATCAGCCAATAACTTATGCAATAATTTCAACCTCGGATACATCATACAAAGCCATTTATCATGACGGCTTAAATCTTCGCCCTCTTTACCCACTACTTGCTTCAACCACTTCTTCATCTTCGGGTCGTTCACATTGTCATTGTAAACCCAATTCTCATTTCCAGTATTGTAAGGCGGGTCTATGTAAATGCAGTTAATGCGGCCTTCGTATTCGGGCAGCAGGGCTTTAAGCGCTTCCAGGTTATCTCCGTGAATGATTTTATTACCGCTTCCGGTTTCTTCCCCGGTTTGTTTTCCGTTGTCAAAACCGTAGCTATGCTCCAGAATTCTAAAGGGCACGTCCATGTGGTGGTTTATGACCTTCTCTTTCCCAATCCAGTGTAGTGTTGGCATTTGTGTAAATCGCTTGTCAATAAAAGGCGTAAAATAAGAAAAAGAGTAGCATTCTGTTCTATCTCAACACAATATGCTGAAGTTGCTGGATCTTCCGGCACCGCTTCTCCCAACCACGACCGGTACAGCCACCTGGTGGCAATCCGCTTATCCGTTGACAATAATGATGGAAGTGGCAGGCATTATCAATGGTGTGAACGGATTGTCGTTTATCGTTAGCCAGCATAAATTCTTTATCACTGTGTTGAAAACGTACTTACGAATTTATTTCTTGTCGTTCTTTTTTGTTGGGCACTTGTTGAAAAGGAATACGATTAAACTTTAAGAATGCGCTTAGCCAGGTTGAAAGATTGCGTTGCTTGTATCTTGACTTGTTGAAATAATCTTTGGTAATGGTTTCAAAATCTTCAGGCTCCCTGCCCGTCAATTCTTTGACAACGTTGTTTGGCGGCATGTCAAACCGGTTCATCTGCATTTGCTTGTTGTAGTAGGTTGCCTGTATAATGGCGAAGGGGTCAAAGCCAAACTCTTTGCCGAACATCATGCCTGATTTTAAAAACATCCAGTGAGGGGTATGCATTAGTCTTACTTTTTTGCCTTTTACGGCAGAAAAGGTATTTGCAATTTCTTTAGCTGATATAGACTTCGAGCCAGCAGGATAAATTCGCTTCCCATAATAAGGTTCCGGATTTTTTAGCAGCGCCACAATGCAACGTGCCATGTCGCCAATGGAAATCCAGGGGTTTTTGCCTTCTCCAAACGAGTTTGGAAACAGCCCTAATTGCAAAACAAATTGCGTTACTACAAATACGTTATCAGCAAAATAACCGGGAAGAAAATAGATTACATTCAAGTCCGATTGTTCAAGAAGCTCATAGCACTTTCTGATGTTATTTGTCAATACACTTCCGGTGTCGCTAAAATCAGCAATGCGCTGTCCCATAAAAACAACTGCCTTCATTTTAGTTTCTTTGGCAACCTGAATAAACAGCTCTATATCTTTCGGCATTCCTTTTTTATACGGGTAGCAGTAATACACATTGCTGATGCCGTTCATTGCCTGCTTTAACTGTGCATAATTGTCAAAGCCACCAATGGCAACTTCTGCTCCCCGCTTCTCTAATTCCATTGCCCGTTCGTTTCTTGACCGAACATAAATCCGAACCGGATAACCTTCGCTTAATAGCTGCTCCGTTGTCGCATGGCCTGTTTTGCCGGTTGCCAACGTGATTAATATTTTTTCTTTCATTTTATACGTTTTGTTTGAACTAAATCCAGCGGAGTACTTTCTTTTTATAGCTTAAATATTTTTCTCCAAATTTTTGTGTCAGGTATTTTTCTTCCCTTTCGATAATTCCTTTTTGCGTTATTGTCAGCAAGGGAAAAAGAAGCAACATTCCATACTAGGAGTTTATCATTATTGAAACGGCAATAAAGATGATAGTGAAAGAAACATACATGGGGTTTCTTGAAAATCGGAAAATGCCGGTCTTTACAATGGCCGTTGTTGCGCCGCTTGGGTTGACTGTGGTTTTCCGTGCCAGCAAAGCCTTTACTGCACTTATGACAATAACAAAGGCAATGATGAGCAACAAAATGCCGAAGCTTAAAGCAACCGGCAACGATAAGAAAGGTGTTGGCAATGCATATCGAAGAATTATAGAAACCAATATTGCCAACAAAAAAAGTAAAGGAGGAAAGATGATAACGCCTGCTTTGTCGGGTTGCTTTTCTGTTTGCTTTGCCATTGCATAATGATTTCAGGGCAAAAGTAGATTCATTGAAATCCGTGCATTGCGACAAATGGCGTAAACTAAAAAGGGCACTTATTTTTTTGCAAACTCCCGCCTAATGCGGTTGAGTGTACGTTCGCTAACACCCAGGTAAGAGGCTATTTGCTTTAAGGGAGTGAATTGAAAAATATCCTCGTTGTCAGCTATCAAATCCTGATACCGTTGTTCTGCACTTTTGTTAATCATGGCAACGGTTCTTTGTTTGTACGCTACAAATTCTTTTACCAGCATCATGCGTCCAAACTCCCGGAATTCGGGAACGGAGTGGAACAATTTGTTCAACTTCTCAAAATTGGTAGCATATACTTCGCAGGCCGTTACCGCCTGAATGTTTTCTGTAGATGGAATGCGTAGAAAAAAAGAAGAGGCATCAAACACGACCCTACCTGCTGAATAAAAATAAGTAGTTACTTCTTCACCGTTGGTGTCAAAAGTAAAGGCCCTTACAAAGCCATCTGAAAGAAAGAAATAATTGCTAACCTTACCTATTTTCAGCAGATAGTCATTCTTCTGAAATGGCTTTTCTTCAAACTGTTCTGCAATGGTCAATAAGGCATTTCTGTCAACAGCAATGTTTGGAATGTTTTGCTGGATAAAATGAATCAGTGGCTCTTTGTTCATTGGTAATCAGAGGTAGTTGGTGAAGCAACCAAGTAACTTGTAATATTAAGTGGTTTTATGCTGGTTATAATTTGAACTTTTACATACCTCGCTTGAATATCCTCTCAACAAAGCATCTAATAAGTGGACCTGTAAGTAATGCAAACGGCAATATGGCTAAGTAAGCCTTCGCAGGGAGCCTGAACCGCAGGCAGCATCGTACACGGAACGCAGCTTGCTTTTGCCCATGGTTATGAGTTTGGCCAGGCAATAGAAACCACTTGCGGCGTATTCGTAGGCATCACCTAAAATACCTGGCTCGGAATTTTGCCGGCCAAAGTCAATCTTGTCAAGGTGCGCAGCACTTTTGCGATGAGCCCATTCCTGGCGCTTTCGGTTCGTCCCAGCTTGATGAGGGCTTGCTTACGGATGGCTTCTAAGATGGCCTTGCCTTCTTTGGTGTTCTCGTTTTTGCTCTCGTAGCTTATGCCGTCTTCTTTCAGGATTGCGTTGGCAGACAGGTTCATGCGTTGGGAGAGGTATTTATAAAAAATGAAACCGAGAATGTAATCCCGGAATTCATCGGTGTTCATTTTCCCCGCAGCGTACTGGCAATGTTCCAGAGCTGCTGCTCCAGTTGTTTCTTTCGGTCTTCGGACATTCGTGCAATTTAGTTTTAGCCGGTTGATTTGCAGATGGTATGAGTTTAAAATTAAGTGATTGCTTAAAAGGAAAAGAAGTTTGATGAATACTTACTGCTGTAAATACCTGAAGCTATCAGCACCTGTTTTAGTTAGCGCTATGCATTCGGTTCCATAAATAAAAATAGCGGGGAAGAAGAACCGTTTCGGAGCTGCCCTTTAGTTGTTTTACAGTATTTTTAAGCCTCTTATTCTAAATTCTTTCAACGGCATGAAGTATCAGGATATCCTGCTCATAGATGATGATGAAGACGATGGTGAAATTTTTTTGACTGCTTTGAAAGCCGTGTCCGACACTGTTATGTGTACAATTTTTAATGATGGCAGGAAGGCGTTGGATAAATTATCATCCAAAATCATTAGTCCGGATGTTATCTTTTTAGATTTGAACATGCCGGGAATGAACGGGCAACAATTTTTGGTAGCGGTTAAGAACGAGCCAACTCTGCAAACTATTCCGGTCATTATTTTCTCCACTACTTCCCATCAGGCTACTATCCAACTAACAAAAGAACTCGGTGCGCAGGATTTTATTACGAAGCCAAATAATTTTGATGACCTCGTGTCTATACTCACATCATTTTTACATACAAACGCGGTAGAATAAGGAACGATGGAAACAACACAAGTAATGTCCAAAGAGCTATATTTTCTGTCCGGTGGTGGGGAAATGGGTGCGTTGATACGGGCCAAGAATTGGGAGAACACGCCTCTTGGCCATCCGCAAAATTGGCCGCAAAGCCTGCAAACAATGGTGGCAGTACTGCTTGACAACCCCTTTGGAATGTATATCGCCTGGGGTAATGAGTACACGCAAATTTACAATGATGGGTATCGCCCAATTCTTGGATCTACCAAGCACCCGGATGCATTAGGTATCAGTACCAAGGAAACGTTTAAAGAGATATGGCATATTATAGGGCCGATGTTTGAAGGCGTGATGAACGGGAAAGCAATAGGCTTTCCTGACTTTATGTTGCCTTTGAATAGGAATGGTTTTGTGGAAGAATGTTATTTTGATTTTTCCTATAGCCCCATTCGAAAGGAAGATGGAGAGGTAGGTGGCGTATTGGTGACGGTTATAGAAACGACGAATAAAAAAAAGGCGGAAGAAGCCTTAAAGGAAAGCGAAGAACGTTTTAGAACGATGGCGGACAATATCCCGAACCTGGCTTGGATGGCGAATGCGGAAGGGTGGATTTATTGGTACAACAAGCAATGGTATGAATACTCCGGAACCACGCCGGAACAGATGGAAGGTTGGGGTTGGCAAGCCGTTCATCATCCAAATGATCTGCCAAAGGTGATGGAGAAATGGAAAGCATCAATTGAAAGTGGACAACCGTTTGAAATGATCTTTCCCCTTAAAGGAGCCGATGGAAAATTCAGGCAATTCCTTACCCGCGTTTTGCCAGTGCTGGACAGTGAAGGCAACATTCGCCAGTGGTTTGGAACCAATACCGACATCACGGCTCAAATAGAGATTGAGCAATCGCTTAAAGAAAGCGAAGAGCGCTTTCGTACCATGGCAGAAGGCACCGATATATTAATTGCTACCAGCGATGAGACCAGCAACGCGACTTATTTTAATAAAGCCTATACACATTTAACAGGAAGGTCTATGCAGGACTTACTGGAATTTGGATGGGTGGATTTGATAAATCCCGAAGACCGCGAAGACACAATAGCCGCTTACATGAACGCCTTTAAAGAAAGAAGGCCGGTTGCCTTTGAATGCCGGCTGCTGAACAAAGCAGGCAAGTACCGGTGGTTGCTTATACAAGCCATTCAGCGTCTGCGGCCCAACGGAACTTTTGCCGGTTACATAAGTTCTGGCGTGGACATAACCGAACGCAAGAACGCAGAGAAAGCTGTACGGGAAAAAGAGCAAAACCTTCGCAATACAATTATTCAGGCACCTGTTGCCATGTGCCTTTTTAAAGGCCCTGATTACGTTGTTGATTTGGCAAACGGACGCATGATAGAACTATGGGGAAAAAGCCCGGAGGATGTACTGAACAAACCAATTTTTAAGGGATTACCGGAAGCAAAAGACCAGGGTTTTGAAGCATTGCTTGACGGCGTTTACTCCACAGGCACAGCCTTTTCAGCAGAAGGTGTACCCATTACTTTACCCCGTAAGGGCCGCGTTGAAACTGTATATGTGAACTTTGTTTATGAGGCTTACAAAGAAGATGATGGATCGGTGTCCGGCATATTAGCGGTTGCTGTTGACGTAACAGCTCAGGTAATTGCCCGCCAAAAAATTGAAGAAGTAGTAGCGAATAGAACGAGTGAATTGGAGAATGCCAACAGCGAGCTGCAACGGTCAAATGCGGAACTGGCACAATTTGCTTATATCGCTTCTCACGATCTACAGGAACCACTTCGTAAAATCAGCACCTTTTCGCAAATGCTATCAAATAGCCTTGGGACTGACGTAAGCGATCAAGCTAAAAACTACCTGCATAAAATAAATACCTCAACTTCCAGAATGACGATTTTAATAAGGGACGTGCTAACGTATTCGGAATTGGTAAAAGACAAAGAGATTTTTGAGGAAGTTGACCTGAACCAAATTGTTGAAAGCATTAAAACAGACTACGAGTTACTCATTGAACAAAAAGGGGCGTCAATGCTATACGAAAATTTGCCAACTATTGAGGCCATTCCACTTCAGATGTCCCAACTCTTTGGAAATCTTTTGGGCAATGCATTAAAATTTGCACGAACAGATGTGAAACCCATAATAACAATCACTGCGACAATATTGAGTAACGATGAATTAAGTAATGGTTCAATTTCCAAAGATTTGAAATTTTGTAAAATACAGGTAGCGGATAACGGAATTGGCTTTAAGCGAGAATATGCCGAACAAATCTTTCATATTTTTCAAAGGCTTCACCGTAAAGCAGATTATGAGGGAACCGGCATCGGCCTTGCCATGTGTAAAAAAATAGCGTTAAATCATCATGGCTATCTTAATGCAGAAGGGAGCACTGAAAATGGCGCTGTGTTCAATGTCATTTTGCCGATAAAGCAAAAAATTACAAGGAACTAGTATCAAATTTTTGGACAGGTTATGTACATAGGAAGTATCACTGCGCATTAGTAAAACCAATAATTGTTTAAATAAGGATTGGGAGCTTATCCACTACATACAGAATAGTAGTAACCTCGCTCTCCTTTTCGTTTTTCACGTTGAATACGTTCATGTTTCATGG
Organism: Flavisolibacter sp.; assembly: GCA_965247695.1. Taxonomy (GTDB): domain Bacteria; phylum Bacteroidota; class Bacteroidia; order Chitinophagales; family Chitinophagaceae; genus Flavisolibacter. Next base: position 4,591,572 of record OZ252037.1, on the reverse strand, counting down.
CAAGATTAAGTAAAGCGGAGAAGAACTTTCCTTTATCATAATGGTCTTTAAGTATTGGTTCCCTTTTCTCCAAACGCTCAATTATTTCTTTGGTAGCCAATGGCATTGCTGCCTTTTCCAGAATGAAGGCAATTTTTGCGACCCATGTCCAATCTTTCCGGTAGCCATCATCGGGGTTTTCGTATTCAGTGAGCTTTTCTTTTAATGCTTTGTTTTCAGCTTGGAGCTTTTGCAGCTCTAAATACGCTTCTTTTAGCAACTGATACTGCGATTGAAGGGTTAAATCATCCTCGGATAGATGGCTTGAAGTCTTATTTAAGTTCCTGCGTTCCTTTCTCCATCTTTCTCTATCCGTTTTAAATGTGTTTTCGGTATTCATAGTGTTTGATTTTAGTTTGTTTTCAATGGCTTTGGCTTTGTAATCTAACGGTAACCTAATGGAAACCTTAATGAAGACAAGTGGCGTCTAATGCTACCCTAATTTCACCCCTTACCAAACCTTGTAACGTCATCTTGATTTACAAGCTTTCAAAGGTATCACTTTGTTATTATAATTTGTGTATTAAAATAACATCACTATTTTCACCGCATGAGTAGCTCACCAAAAGAAAAGAAGATCACCGTTAAGTTTTTTTTGAACCAAACCCTGGAACCCGCCACAGGAGAAAGAGGAAAAAAACTTTATCCTTTATACATTCAGGTTACTTACAACCGAAAGAACACGCAGTTCAAAAGCCGGTACAGCCTTTTTTACAAGAACCTTAAAGAAGTACCAACAGAACTTACGGCCTTTGAAGAGAAGCTGCTAACAAATATCATCCGCTATGAAGCGAAGGGGAACGAAGAGGGCTATGAACTGAAAGGCCTAAAGCGTAAATACGATGTGTATTCACTTTCGGTTTACCAGGCGTTGGAAGCCTATCTAAAGCCAAAGCTTCGGTTAGCTGTTTTAAAAAGGGGCAGTGAACTTGCACACGTTTTAGACTTCACCCAACCACGCATTCCTACCCGCTTATTACACCAAGCGGCAAACCTCTTGTTCCATCAGTTTGATAACGGTTTGCCACAAAAGCTAAGGAATGATTTAGAAACTTATCAATTCTTTCAAAGCCTCAACAAAGAACCTGTGTTATCGTACGACTTCCCTACCATCATTGACTGGCTGGAAGGAAGCTATAAAGCAGTGGTTATGAATTTACCCGCCTTAAAAGCGGCTCATGACAATGCAAAGAAAGTAGTGAGGCTAATTGAGGATGCAGTAAAAGAGGCGTTGAAAGCACTGGAAAGAAGCCCTTAACACCACCGGTAAAGCTTTCGTAATTTTAATACGAACATTGATAATCAATAAGTTGTATTTTAGCCAAATCAAATCCTATGGAAAACAAACAGGAAATAGAAGAAAAAGAAGTCTTGGTCAACGAGTATAGAAACTTTGAAGAATTTAAGACGATGAGCGAGGAACAGCTATTGGAGATTGACCAATTTTTACGGTCGTATTCGGAACTAGTTTACAACTGCTTTAGCCGGCTGGAACAAAAAGCAAAGGTTATTCACGTAGACTTTGACCAAGTAGATTTAAAAGCCGCGTAATAAAAGGTAACCTTATGAACGATTTAATCTTATTTGAACAATTTGCCAGAGGCAAGAAAACGCAAATCCTGCGTAGCTCCAACTGCGTTATTTACACCCGTGTTTCCACAAAGGAGCAGGCAGATAACAACATGAGCCTGGAAACGCAAAAAAGAGCCTGTGAGCAGTTTGCTACAAAACAAGGCTATGCCATCCTGGGCTACTTCGGTGGCACGTATGAAAGTGCCAAGACCGATGAGCGCAAAGCATTCAACAATATGCTTACGTACGTGAAGAAAGTAAACGAGAAAGTCTCTTACATCATCGTGTATAGCGTTGACCGGTTTTCAAGGTCAGGAGCCAACGCTATCTACATTACCGAACAGTTAAAACGAGTAGGTATTACTGTTCAAAGCGTCACTCAACCTACTGATGCCACAACCGCCAGCGGCAGTCTGCAACAAAATATTCAGTTCATCTTTTCGGAGTACGATAACCAACTGCGACGAGAGAAATGCATGGCGGGAGTTCGGGATGCCCTCCTGAGAGGGGAATGGGTGTCAAAGCCTCCTATTGGATATAGCACGATCAAAGAGAATGGCAAGCGAAAGATTGTGGTGAACCAAACCGGCAAGCTGCTTCGAAAAGCTTTTCTATGGAAGGCCAACGAGAAAGTATCAAATGAAGAGGCAAGAATACGATTGAACGCTCTTGGCGTCCGTATGAACGATAAAAGAATATCTGACCTATTTAGAAATCCCTTTTATTGTGGGTTGCTTGTCCATAATTCTTTAGAAGGAACCATACTCGAAGGCGTTCATGAAAGGCTGGTATCAAAAGAAGTCTTTTTGAAAGTCAACGAAGTACAGTCAGCCAATCCACACGGCTATAAGATGACGGTAGAAAACGAAAGCATTTCACTCAAGCGTTTTATCCGCTGCGAGAAGTGCGGTAAGCACATGACCGGTTACATTGCGCATAAGAACCAAAAGTTTTACTACAAGTGCCGGACAAAAGGATGTGGTGTAAATAAAAGAGCCGATGACCTGCATCCCCAATTTACCAAGCTGCTTGATGATTACACTATTCCTTTTTCTGAAGGGCTTACGCACTTTATTAAGAAATACACGATAGAAGCCTTCAGAAAACTGAACGAACAAAAAGAGGTGGATACAGAGCAAATGCAAAAGCAAATAGACGAGTTAGATAAGAAACTGGCCCGATTGGAAGAACGCTTTATCGAAGAGGAAATAACCAAGGAAATGTACTTGAAGTACACAGAGAAAGCAAAGGAAGATAGACGGGAAATTGAGCGTCAAATAGCCAAGGGCAAAAGCGGGTGTTCGAACCTGGAAAACGTCGTAGAATCAGCTCTTGATTTTGCCTCCAAATTCAAGCCCCTATGGGATTTGGGCGATTACTATGATAAACAAAAGCTTCAGTTCATGCTCTTTCCGGAAGGAATCTACTATGATAAGAAAAAAGACGCAGTTCGAACCGCAAGAGTGAATTCTGTCTTCCTCTACTTTGCAAGCCTGGCAAGGCTTTCAGAGAAAAAGAAAAGCGGGAAAGGCAAATCAAATTTGCGCTTCCCCGCTTTGGTGGAGGACAACGGAGTCGAACCGATGACCTCTTGCATGCCATGCAAGCGCTCTAGCCAGCTGAGCTAGTCCCCCGTTTGCGGGGAGCAAAAATAATGGTTCAACCGATATAGATGGTATAAAAATTTCTGTAGGCTTAAAAACATTTTTATGCAAAAAGGAGGAGAGGAAAAAGAGATTCGTCCGCCGCAGAAACAGGAAATGCCGGGCATTCAGCAAGAGATGAAACCCAAGCCGGTGATTGAGCGGACGAAACAGGATAACAAGTTGGAAGGCAAGGTCGCCTTAATCACCGGTGGCGACAGCGGCATCGGTTCCGCGGTTGCGGTATTGTTTGCGCAGCACGGCGCCAACGTGGCCATCGTGTATAAAAGCGAACAGCCTGATGCCGAAGGGGTGAAAAAAATAGTGGAGAAATACGGCCGAAAGTGTTTGTTGCTACCCGGCAACATTCGCGATGAGGAATTTTGCAAAAAGGCGGTGGAAAGTACCGTCAAGGAATTTGGCAAACTGGATATTTTGGTAAACAATGCCGCCACGCAAACCGAACAAAAATCTTTCGAAGACATCAGCACCGACCAGTTAAAGGAAACTTTCGAGACCAATATTTTTTCACAATTCTGGATGACGAAATATGCGTTGAAGCATTTGCAAAAAGGTTCGTGCATCATCAACACCACGTCGGTTACGGCTTATCGCGGCAGCCCAAGCCTCATTGATTATTCAGCCACCAAAGGAGCGATACTCACGTTTACCCGCAGCCTTTCGGGTAGCCTTGTGGAAAAAGGAATTCGTGTGAATGCCGTGGCGCCCGGCCCCATCTGGACACCCTTAATTGCCGGAAGTTTTGATGCGGACAAGGTAAAAACCTTTGGCTCCGATGTGCCCATGAAGCGGGCCGGCGAACCTGTTGAAGTAGCGCCTTGCTATTTGTTTCTTGCTTCGGATGATGCGGCGTATATCACCGGACAAGTGCTGCACCCCAACGGCGGTGAGATTGTGAATGGATAGAGAGCACGATTAGCTGATGTGGTGATTAGCTGATTTGGAGATGAGGCTTGCGCCGGTGGATGAATGTGCTTACTTGCCGATGCAAGTCAATTACTTTTTGTATTGAATTGGTTGGTTCATTCTTCAACGATCGCCAACGATGTATCCGCTGTTCTTTCATCACATCTTCAAATCATCAAATCGCCGAATCTTTAAATCAACTCCTTCGCCCCTGCAAAATTTTATAAAACGAACGGCTGCGGATTTCATCAATGGTTAGTCCCGTGGCCGTTGCTTCGTCTTCAGTGATGGCGCCGCAGTTCAATGCCTTTAAAAAGAAATTGAGTAAGCCTTGTCCCGTTGCGGCATCGTCAAAAATGTCTTTGGTAAGCGTGGAGATGGCGGCTCTTTCCACAAAGGTTTTCAGGCGAAACACCGCATCATCATAACTGCTTAAAAAAAAGTTGTAAGTAGCCGTGTAACGCATAGGCAATTGCGCCGGGTTTAAGTCCCAGCCCTGATACAAGCCATTAATCAAAGAGTGCATCGTGTGGTTATAGCAACTGCGCCAGCCGTTGTGAACGGCTTCGCGGTTCTCTGTTTGTTGTTCGTATGATAAGTTATCGCCGCGGTGCGGACCGATGGGCATGATGTTGGTGGCGCCGTCCGATAAAAAGATGCCCGTGCCACCGAGTGCAACCTTCGTCATGTGGTGCGCAAAATCGCAAACAGGATGCGACATGGTTTGATACTTTGCCGTGATGCCTGCCGAAGCCGTGTAATCGTATGTCCCGAAATGCGCCGCAATGAGCCGGCCTTCGCTGGCGCGAATGATGCGCAGCAACGGACTGCGGCCTTCTTCGTCCATCACGATCTGCGTGGCTTCCACCATCGTTTCCATCTTTAATGATTGCGGCGGAAGGCTGTTTTCGCGTTCAATAATTTCCATTAGCCGCACCATGGTTTGCACCTGTTCGGGGATGGTGACTTTGGGCAGCATCACCACAAAATTTTCGGGCAGCTTGCCGTCTGTTTCCTGCAACAAAGTGGTGAGGAAAATATCCATCGTTCGCACACCACGATGCTTTAAATCTTCGGTAAACGGTTTGATACGAATGCCAATGAACGGCGATACGGTGCCATTCTTCATGCCGACGGCTAACTCTTTTGCTGCACTTGCTGCGGTAGCATCTTCTTCTTCGTCGGGACGGTTGCCAAAGCCGTCTTCAAAATCAATCCGAAAATCTTCAACGGGTTCGGCTTTTAATTTTTGAACGATTTTATTATACACCTGATAAGCTAACCAACCCGGTTCGGTCTTTCGTTCTTCATCGTTAGAATCTTCTAATTTTTTAGCGAGGCGTTCAATATCGTTTTCAGTATGTGGCAAATGTTCATAACCCTGCAACTTTAGCAACTTTGCCAGCACTGCAAAATTGGGTGCATAGGTTTGCAAGCTGCGCAAGGCAATCTCGCCCATCTTCACACAAGTATCCCTTTTAAAAAGATTGGCGCCGCCGTAAACCGTATGTACCGGCTGGCGATCGGGCTTGTCGCCGGGATAGGTTTTTTGGAAGGCGAGATTGGCTGTGCTTAGGTCGTTGAGCAACGCATGCTTTGCTTCTTCGGGAACGCTGAATTTCATGTGTAAAATTTTAGGAACCGCGATAGGTAGAATATCCGAAAGGGTTCAAAAGTAAAGGAACGTGGTAATGCTCATTGAATTGAACATCGAAGACGATTTCAATGAAAGGATAAAAGGTGGCGATGCCTTGTGCATCGAAATAATCTTTGGTTTCGAAGCGCAGTTTATAGATACTAGTCTCTAATAAAATATCTTTCGAGCGCAAGTCTGCAATGCGGCCATCGCTGTTTGTTTTTCCACGAGCCAGTTCCTTCCAGGCATCGGCCTCACCGTTGTATAAAACAACCGTTACATTGGCGGCAGGTTTGCCCATGCTTGTATCTAAAATATGTGTTGTTATTTGGCTCATGATAATAATTTTTCCAGTCGGAGCTTAGTGATCTTCGCTTGTTCGGCTGCGGCTATTTTTATCTCATCTTCAGGTTCATTTGGCAATCGTGATTGAAGAAGGTTCAACATCTCTTCGGCAGATTTGCCCGTAGCGCAAACGATAAAAATATAGCCGAATTTTTCTTCGTAGTCTATGTTGCCTTTTGCCAGGGTTTGCAATGTTTGCTGCGAGGCTTGTTGCACCGATGCCTGTTCATTTGCAGCGAGGTTTGCCGTGGAGGCAAACTTCTTTTTTAAGGAGATTATGTCACCGATTTTTGGATGATGGGTGAAGGCTTCAAGCCAATCACTTTCAGAAAGAATGTTCCAAACGTCGTCAGCTTTTTTTAGCAACGATTCTTTATCCGCAAAAGGAAAACACGTTGTCATGTTTTCAATCCATGTGGAGGAGCCGCAACATTTGGCGAGTTCTTTTTTTCGTTGCTCTCTTGATAGGTCATTTAATTCTGTTAGCTTCATGAATGGCAGACGGTAAATGTTAAGCAATGCTTGAAATTAAAAGAAGCTAATGAGTTTTCTTGACGACAGTGCGTATTATAAAAAGAATCGGAACTCCCCAAAATAATAAAAGCAGCCCCGAAAGAATCCAGTCTTCTTGCATGTGTGGCCTAAATCTAATGTTGCCATGAGAGCCCGATAGCCAGAACATGAAAACAACCAAACCACAAAAAAAACTTACGAAAATCCAGATAGAAGCCTTTTGCATTTTTTTGCATTTACAGAGAAATGTGTTTTGAATCTGACGCAATTACAATTCTATTTTTCCCCACAACCGCATTCTACTTACACCACCGTCTGGAAAAATACTAAGCCGCACATGCGTGAACACTTCGTTGCTCACAATCTCTTTTTCAAAAACGTGTTCGTGATCGGCATCTAGTTTTTGTTGCGGCAAAACCGGCCTCCATTGCATTGATTCATTATTAATCGAGGCCTCGTTTTCTAAAGAAAGGTTACAGCCTTCGAGCAAACAACTATCAGGATAGTTGCCTTTGAAATGCGCCGTATCAATCAAAACTTTTTCAATCACGCCTTTGTGTCCTAATCGTACGATCACCCAATCGCGATTATTTGGTGTTCGGTTTCTTTTCGTTTCCCAACCATCACCCATGTTAATGCCGCGGCCGGGCATGATCAGGTTATCCATGTGCGAAAAAAACATGTCGTTACACAAGATGGATTTGGCGCCGTTGACAGCAGCGGCGAGATCAATCGTTTCGTCTTTGGCAACAGCGCTCCAATCCTTGAATATTTCGCCGTAAACTTTTAAGCGGGCCACGCCGCCATCGGGAAAAATGTTCAAGCGCAGATGCGTGTAAATGCCGTTGTCATTAATTGCATAAAAATTTTGTGAGCCGGGTTGCAGCAGTGATTTGGGAAGAATTTCTGTCCAAATTGCGGTCTCAATATCATCGGATGAAGAAAGATTACAAGCCTCAATGGAAGCAAAGGGCGGATGGTTGCCAAGGAAATGATTGGTATCTATGTCCACACCGCGAATGACGCCGGAAGTTGCCAATGCAACAATGCACCAATCATGGCCCGGAACCCGCTTGCGACGTGACTCCCATCCGTCCATCCACTTGCCGCGGTCGGTGTATTTATCAGGAATAAAAATGCCGCGGCCGGGTTTTAATAAATTCTCTTTCTCCGCAAAAAAATCATCACTGCAAAGGAGAGTTTTGCTGCCCAATCTTTCGGCGGCGAGGTCGGTAAGTTTTGTAAAAGACGGTTCGTTATTCATTGTGTTTTCTTGAACCACGGAGACAGAGAGGCACAAACCTGCCTGCCGGTAGGCATGGGATTCACAGAGAGTCTCCGTGTAACTCCGTGTCCTCGTGTCTCCGTGGTTTGTGTGTCTGTCCTAAAAGAATATTACCCTCATTCAACCGCATCTTCCCCTCATCATAAACCTTTACCCCACTCAAATAAGTCTGCTTCACAACGCCGAACAATTCTCTACCAATATAAGGCGTGACTTTATGTTTGTGCTGAATGATGTCGTCAGTAACGACAAAGCTTTCTTCGGGATTCCAAACAATCAAATCAGCATCAAAGCCTTCGGCAATGATTCCTTTTTTTGCTTCTTGCTCAATCAATTTTGCGGGATTTGCTGAAAGCCACTTGCAAACATCACTTGCCGTGTAACCACGTTGTTTTGCCACCGTCCACAAAGCCGGCAAGGCAAACTGAATGGATGCAATGCCGCCCCAAGCTTTGGTAAAATCACCGCTTTCCAACTGTTTTAAATCCCGTGTAGCAGGTGAATGATCAGTTGCCACAAAATCAATAATGCCTTCTTTCAAGGCTTGCCACAAGCGTTCGTTGTTAGCTCGTTCGCGAATAGGCGGTGCGCATTTAAAAGCCGTTGCACCGTCACTAATTTCTTCGGCGCAAAAAGCAAGGTAATGTTGCGCCGTTTCCACTGTTAAGGGCAAGCCTTTCTCTTTTGCTCTTTGTATTTGTTCAATGGAATCGGCCGACGAAAGATGAACGATGTGCGTTCGGCAATCGAACTCTTCGCACAAGCGAATCATCAACGCAATGGCATCATCTTCACACTTCTTTGGCCGCGATTGAAGATACGCTTGATAAGAACGTTTGTTGTTTGTGGTTGGTGGTTTGTGGTTGTCTGAAAGTTCAGCGTGCACCAACAACGGCAAGCCGTGTTTTGCAAGCAATGGCATTGCTTTGCGCAAATCATCTTCGGTAACGTTTGGAAATTCATCAATGCCTGAATGCGTTAGAAAAGCTTTGAAGCCAAGCACACCGTTTTCAATTAGTGGCTCAATCTCTTTTTCATTACCAGGAACTAAACCGCCCCAAAAGCCGCAGTTCGTATGCAGATTGCCTTTTGTGGCCGCTAACTTTTTCTCAAAGGCTTCAACCGTTGTGGTAACCGGCGAAGCATTCAGCGGCATGTCAACAAGCGTGGTTACTCCACCGGCGATGGCTGCTTTTGTAGCCGTATCAAAGCCTTCCCATTCGCTGCGTCCCGGTTCGTTGATGTGTACGTGCGGGTCAATCACGCCGGGCATGAGAACATTATTGCCGATGTCAATCACTTCAACGTTTATATCGGGGTTTGCTTCGCTAACGCTTTTTATCAAGCCGTCTTTTATCCAAACAAAAGCATCCCTTTCACCGGCCGGTGTTATTGTTCGTTTGCTATGGAGAATGAATTCGTTCATGGTTTAAAAGCCTCACCCCGCGGCCCCCTCTAACTCCCCCACCGGGGGAGAATCGCACACCGCCCTCACTTTTCAGAGACACTGCATAAAAAGTTGAGTCGGTCACAAGCGAGGAGCGCAGCGTTGATGGCCTTCCCCGGTGGGGAAGGTCGGGATGGGGCCGGGCCCCTCTAAAATAGAAAACAAAGTTTTACATTGACAACCTTTATCAAAAGCCGACATGTTGTTTCTTATCGCCATCATTATCTTATCGGGCGCCTTGCTCATGCTGGTGCTGCTTACGCACAAGTTGCGTGCTTTGGAAAAAGCCAAAGCCATTGCCGAAGAAGAGCATCACACCGAACAGCGCTTCGGTTATCTCTACGCCACCATCACGTTGGTGATTGTGCTCATGCTCTTGCTCCTTTATTTTCAGGTACGTGGCACCATTTGGGAAGGCCACCTGATGGAATGGCTCAACATCCTCGTTCGGGTGGCGCACATCACCTTCGGCATTGCGTGGATCGGCGCTTCGTTTTATTTCGTGTGGTTAGAGAATGCCTTGAATAGAAAAGAGGCTGTACGTGATGAACTGGCCGGTAATCTCTGGGCCGTGCATGGCGGCGGCTTTTATTATCTGGAGAAATACAAAGTAGCGCCGAAGGAAATACCAAAGACCTTGCATTGGTTCAAGTACGAAGCCTACTTTACCTGGCTATCGGGCTTTCTGCTCTTGTTCATCGTTTATTATTTCAACGCACAAGCCTTTTTAATTGACAAAGCCGTGCTGGATATTTCGCCGCTCACCGGCGTTTCCATCGGCATCGGTTCCTTTGCCTTTGCGTGGATGCTTTACGACCTCCTGTGCAAAACACCGCTCGTAAGAAAGGGCTACTGGTTTGCCTTGTTAGGCTTTGCCCTGCTTACCGGCTTTGCTTTTTTTTATGCGCATGTATTCAGTGGCCGCGCCGCTTACATTCATTTCGGCGGCATGATCGCCACACTTATGGCCGGCAATGTTTTTTTCATCATCATTCCTTCGCAAAAGGCAATGGTAAAGGCAGCCAAACAAGGCGTGCCCGTGAATCCGGCCCTCGGAAAATTTGCGCTCTTGCGAAGCCTGCACAACAATTATTTTACGTTGCCGGTGTTGTTTGTGATGGTGAGCAATCACTTCCCAAGCACCTTCGGTTACGGTCAGCCGTGGCTGGTGCTAATGATCATTTCTCTCGGCGCCGCGGGTGTAAAACATTACCTCAACCTGAAAGAACGGGGACAATTAAGCGTTTGGGTTTTGCCAGCATCGGTGCTCGTATTATTGGCCGCTGCCTTTATAACTGCACCCCAAAAAGTCACCGGCGAATGCACCGGCGACGTAAGCACAACGGAGGTTTACAACATCGTGCAAAGGCGTTGCGTGAGCTGTCATTCGCGGCGACCGACCGATGATGTGATTACCGCCCCGCCGAATGGTGTGGTGTACGAAACACCGGGGGACATCATCCGGCTGAAAGATAAAATCATGCAGCGGGTGGTAATAACGAAGACGATGCCGCAAGGGAATAAAACGGGTATGACGGAGGAAGAGCGAAATGCGGTGCGGTGTTGGATTGAAGGAGGAGCGAAGTAGCAGTTCGTGGCCATTATGGACCATAGGTCTGTCTATCCATTGAGCGTCTGTTGCGTCGCACTCTTGTACGCTTTGTTCGTTATTGGGCAACTGCTCGCAGAGCTAAATATTTGCGCTTGGGCACTTGAAGTAATAGTATATTAGCACAATTCGTCTTTAACTGCTTAATGCTTTATTAAATGAACATAGATTTAATTCTACCTAATAGGAACGGACAGAATAGTCGGGAAACAATACGCTTATCAAATAACGTAGTTTTAGTTGGCGCTAATGGATCGGGTAAAACAAGACTCGGAGTTTGGCTTGAGCAAAATCTACAAGACTATTTTGCTGTTCACAGAATCAGCGCTCAAAAGGCGCTAAGTATTCCAGAATATGCAGTGGTAAAAAATTTAGATCAAGCCGAAGCTGAATTGTTATTTGGTAGTAGCGATGCTCATCGGAATGGCGTCTCATGGACAAAAACAAATTTTCGATGGGGAAGTGAGCCAGCCACCTATTTGCTAAATGATTTCGACAAATTGCTGTCACTTCTATTTGCAAAAGCAACCCAAAGGGATAGATTACATACCTATCAGACAAAACAAACAGAAACCTATATCCCTGTTCCTGATTCTCCGATTGATATAATCGTAAGAATATGGACGGAACTTATGCCGCACAGGATAGTGTCTTTTTTGGATGGCAAGGTTCTGATTAGAAAACCTGGCTTCAATGATTATCATGGAAAGGAAATGAGTGATGGTGAAAGAGTCATGTTGTATCTCATTGGCCAATGCTTGTGTGCGCCAGAAAATTCAGTTATCATAATAGATGAACCAGAGGTTCATATTCATAAGTCTATCGTTTCCAAGTTATGGGACAAAATCGAAGCGGTTTGCCAAAGTAAATTGCTCATGTATATTACACACGATCTTGATTTCGCTTCAACAAGAACTGATAGCCTAAAGCTTTGGATAAAAAGCTATTCTGGAAATAATTCTTGGGAATGGGATGAACTACCGAACGATGGGAAATACCTGAGAGTTTAATGATGGAGATAATTGGTAGTAGGAAAAACGTCATTTTTTGTGAAGGCGAACTAGGAAAACTGGATACCACCGTTTATCAATTAGTATATCCTAACCACCACATTATTCCAAGAGGAAATGGTGAAAAGGTAATTGAGGCAACAAAGGCATTTCGCAACAATCCTTCTTTGCATCATTTAAACGCATTTGGAATAATTGATAGCGATTACAAAGAAGAAGAGGAAAAGCAAGCTCTTTTAGCACATGGAATACATACTCTGTCCGTTGCCGAAATCGAGAGCTTATTTTGTGTCGAGCCAATTCTAAAAATCATCGCCCAACATTTAGGACTAAATTCCCAAGACAAAGTCAATGAGGTTATTGATTTTCTGATTGGTGCTTTGACGGCGGAATTCGAGGTGCAAGTATCTTCAAAAGCAGAGAAAGTTATTGAATATAAGCTTGGTGCTTTTTCCAAAAAGAGCCATTCGGAACAAGGCTTGATTGAGGGTCTTGAAGAAACGATTGGAAGAATTAATATCAGCCATTTCTATACACAGTGCAAAAACGATTTCCAACAAGCTATGGATACAAGAAGTTTGGAGCGCTTGTTATTACTATACAATCGAAAAAGTTTACCGGATAGAATTTCTGGAATATTCGGCTTAGCTCAAGGTCAATACGGTAAATTGCTTATCCGGCTGTTAAAAGGACCAAAGCAAAATGAAATCGTTGATGCGCTAAAAGTCTATCTGCCTCAACTTTAGTGCATGACCTTTTAATTCTTTAGATCATTTTGCGTTGTCTAAAAAATGGGGCTTTGCATCTTTTTAACCAGGAAAGACTTTAACACCATCGCACCGCTTTCATGAAAGGCTGTCGGGATGGGCCACTCTGTTTTCTTACTTTTAGTTTCTACAAACCATCCCTTTTGATACGCTTCATTCTAAACGACAAAGAAGTTTCTACCGCATTGCCGCGAGGCACCTTGCTGCTTGATTATATCCGCTATCACCGCCACCTGATGGGAACAAAAATCGGTTGCCGCGAAGGCGATTGCGGCGCCTGCACTGTGTTGCTCGGGGAGATCAAAAATGAGCGGCTGGTTTATTCTTCGGTTACCTCTTGCCTCACCGCTTTGGCCAATGTGCAGGGCAAACATATTGTCACTATCGAAGGGGTAAACGGTGCAGGCCTGAACCCAATACAAAAAGCCATGAACGATGAAGCCGCCACACAATGCGGCTTTTGCACACCGGGTTTTGTGGTGTCGCTGGCGGGCTTTTGTTTAAGCGAAACCGATCGCGGATGCGAAGCGGCCATTGCGAGTATCAACGGAAACATCTGCCGCTGCACGGGCTATAAATCCATCGAAAGGGCGGCAGCAAAAGTGGCGGCACTGATGGATGAAAAAGGAGAGAAGCGGCCCATAGATTTTGTTACCGATAACAACATACTGCCTGCGTATTTTACCAACATTCAAAGCCTGTTGAAAGCCCTACCCACAAAAGGACAACAGCCAACGGTCAACGGTCAACGTTTCCTCGGCGGTGGCACTGACTTATATGTGCAACAGCCCGAAGCCATGGTCCACGCGGATGTTGTTTCTCTGTTCTCGCAAGAAGAACTAAAAGGAATTTATCAAAAAGACAATAGATGCTACGTTGGTGGTGCGGCTACAGTAACCGATATACTTTCTTCGCCCATCTTTCAGGCCCATTTTCCGCAGATTAAAAAGTTCATCAAGCTGGTTTCGTCAACGCCTATCCGCAACATTGCTACTGTTGGCGGCAACCTGGTGAACGCTTCGCCCATCGGCGATTTGACGATTTTATTTTTGGCCTTGGATGCCGAGATACACCTCACCCCCAGCCCCTCTCCGGCAGAGCCGGAGAGGGGAGCAGCCTCCGAAAGAATAGTGCCTCTTAAAGATTTTTATAAAGGCTATAAACAATTGGATAAACGTCCCGAAGAATTTATTGCACGACTGTCGTTTGAACTGCCCGATGCGTCCACGCAATTCAACTTTGAAAAGGTTTGCAAGCGAACGCATTTGGATATTGCATCGGTAAACACGGCGATGAAGCTGACGGTTGAAAACAACTATATTTCAGCAGCCTCTCTTTCAGCCGGTGGCGTGGGACCGGTGCCGATGTACCTAAAAGAAGCATCGACCTTTTTAATGGGAAAAGAGGTGAATGAAGATACCGTTCTTGAAGTCATTAATACAGCGCAGGAAGAAATCTCGCCCATCAGCGATGTGCGGGGCTCGGAGGAGTACAAGCGGCTGTTGCTTTCACAATTGATCAAGGCGCATTTTATTCGTTGCTTTCCTGCTTTATCGCTCGACAAACTTCTGTATGAAAAACATTGATTCCTACACACACCTTCGCGGCGAGTCTATCTATCTCGACGACATCCCTTTGTTGCAAGGAACCTTGTTCGGAATGGCTTACGGTTCGCCCATTGCGCATGGAAAAATCACCCATCTTGATTTGAGCGAAGCCGAAGCATTCCCCGGCGTTGTGCGCATCTTTACGGCTAAAGACATTCCCGGCCAAAACCAGATCGGCGGCATCGTACCCGACGAACCGTTGTTAGCCGACGGCCACGTTCATTTCAATGGAATGCCGGTTGCTTTTGTGGTCGCCGAATCTCCCGAGCAGGCACAAACCGCACTGCATAAAATCAAGATAGAAATAGAACCGCTGCCCGTCATCACCGACCCGCGTGAGGCAAGGGCCAAAGGTGAATTGATTGTAAAGCCACGAACCTTTCAGCTTGGCAATTCAGCGGAAGCTTTTGAAAGCTGCGACTACATTTTTGAAGGCACGGCGGAAACCGGCGGACAAGAACATCTTTACATCGAAACGCAAGGAGCTTACACAATACCATTGGAGAACAACCGCCAAAAAATATATTCATCTACCCAAGGCCCAACGGCTGTCCAGCGCCATGCGGCCATTGTATTGGGTGTGCCCATGCACCAGTTGGAAGTTGATATAACCCGCCTCGGTGGCGGCTTTGGCGGCAAAGAAGACGGCGCTACCATCTGGGCTTGCCTTTGTTCTTTGGCGACGCATCATTTAAAGAAGCCTGTGAAATATGCCTTGCATCGTATGGAAGACATGCGCATGACCGGCAAGCGAAATCCCTATTCATCGGACTTTAAAATCGGTCTGTCAAAAGACTTAAAGATCCTTGCGTATGAAGCCACGTTTCATCAAAACGCCGGTGCCTCGGCTGACTTATCACCGGCTGTTTTAGAGCGAACCTTGTTCCATTGCACGAACTCTTATTTCATTCCGAACGTAACGGCAACGGCTTACAGTTGTCGCACCAATCTTCCTTCCAACACAGCCTTCAGAGGCTTTGGCGGACCGCAGGGAATGTTTGTGATTGAATCGGCTATTGCGGCAGCGGCGGATAAATTAGGCATTGATAAAAGCCTCATTCAAAAGAAAAATTTACTGCAAACCGATGATAGCTTTCCTTATGGACAAAAGGCCGTCAGCGAAGCCACCGAATGTTGGACAAGAGCTGAAGAACGTTATGATGTGGTCAAGTTGAAAGAGGAAGTAGTCGCCTTCAATGCTTCCAACAAGCTTTATAAAAAAGGCTTGTCATTCATGCCGGTTTGCTTTGGCATCTCCTTCACTAAAACATTGATGAACCAGGCAAGAGCCCTGGTGCATGTTTATACCGATGGCAGCGTGGCTGTAAGCACCGGCGCTGTGGAAATGGGCCAGGGCGTAAACACGAAAATGTTGCAGGTAGCCGCACAAGTTTTTTCTGTTAATCCCGATAAAATAAAGGTTCATTCAACGAGTACGTTTCGCATTGCCAATACTTCGCCATCGGCTGCAAGCGCCACGGCTGACTTAAATGGAAAGGCGGTACAGATGGCTTGCACAGAAATTTTAAAACGATTAAAACAAAGAGCGGCGGAACGGTTGAGCGTGTCTATTGACAACATTGAAATAATAGGCGATTTCGTTTGGCTGAAAGGCGAGAAGACCGAAATCAGTTGGGAAGAACTTGTATTGGATGCTTACTTCAACCGCCTCTCTTTATCCGAACATGCACATTACGCCACGCCCCACATTCACTTCGACGGCACGAAAGAAAAAGGCCATCCCTTTGCCTATCATGTTTACGGCACGGCTATTACTATCGTCACTGTTGATTGCCTTCGCGGCACCTATGAATTTGACGCGGTGAAAATTGTTCACGACTTCGGTTCCAGCATGAACCCCGTGATTGACCGCGGCCAGATTGAAGGCGGCCTGGTGCAAGGCATGGGCTGGATGACGATGGAAGAAATCGTGTTTGATTCCGAAGGCCGCTTACGTTCAAATGCACTATCAACTTATAAAGTGCCGGACATTTATTCGGTGCCGAAAACCATTGACATTGACTACCTGCAAACCCAAAATGATAACCTCGCCATCTTTCGCTCAAAGGCCGTGGGCGAACCGCCGTTGATGTATGGCATCGGCGCTTTCTTTGCCATTCGCGATGCGGTGAGAGCTTTCAATCCATCGGCATCACCAGCTTTCTCCGCGCCGTTCACACCGGAAAAAGTTTTGCTTTCACTTTATTCAAAGCCTGTTAAACAAACCTTGCATGACGAAAGGCTTAGCCGTGTGGCAGGCTATAAAGGATAGCCTTGACAACGCTGTTCCGATAATGTTGCTGTATGTGCTGGAAAGCCGCGGCAGCAGTCCGGGACGGCAAGGATTTCTAATGATGGTGACGGCTGAAAAGATGAAGGGTTCTATTGGCGGCGGCATAATGGAACACAAACTTGTGGAGAAAGCGAGAGCCAATTTGCAATGGGCAACAGGCAATGGACAATATGCAACGGGCAATATGCAAGGTGGCGAAATAATTAGGCAGGTGCATAATAAAGCAGCAAGCAAAAACCAAAGCGGCATGATTTGTTCCGGTGAACAAACGGTGCTGCATTATCGCGTTCAGCAAAAAGACAGCGGAGCCATTCATCAAATTATTTCTTGTTTGACCAATCTTCAAAGCGCAATGCTGGCTCTTTCGCCGCAGGGCATTTTGTTTGAACAGGCTGTTCCTGCTTTGCCTTTTTCTTTTCAGTACAAAACAGAAAACGACTGGATTTACAAAGAGCAACTTGGCTATGCAAACCATCTTTATATCATCGGCGGCGGCCATTGTTCACTTGCCTTATCAAACTTAATGAGCGTCCTTGATTTTTACATTCATGTGTACGACGACCGCCAGGGCTTGCCAACAATGGACCAAAACCTTTCCGCCCACGAAAAGATTTTGGTGCACGATTACAACGAGCTCGCATCATGCATTCCTGCAGGCAAAAACAATTACGTTGCCATCATGACGGTTGGCTACCGCACCGACGATATTGCCGTCAGGGCCTTGTTGAATAAAGAGTTTGTCTACATTGGTTTGTTGGGAAGCAAGGCAAAAATTAAAAAGATGCTTGACGGCTATCGGGCAGAAGGTTTTGATGAAGGCCGTTTGCAAAAACTTTACGCACCTATTGGCCTAACTATCAACAGCCGGACACCAGAAGAAATTGCCGTAAGCATTGCGGCGCAAATTATCGCCGTTAAAAATGCCTGATGGTGATACATGACCACACTTGAATTTAAGAGGGGAACCGGCGCGGTAGATTCATTGAACGGTGGATTCGTTTATCCGTACGGAACCGCTGGCTAAGCAACCCATCAACCAATCAACATTTTACTACCGGCCTTCGCACGAAAAAGTTCAGAACGAACGTGCCGTCTTTCATTAATCATTAACTTGAACGAATGAACGAGACCGCAGCCGTAAACGACTCTCTCTACAACGAAGACCTTGCCATTGTGCCGCCGGAAAAGCGAACCTGGGGCACTTGGAATTATGCCGCGCTGTGGATCAGCATGAGCCTTTGCATACCTACTTATACGATGGCTTCGTCGCTGATTTCAAAAGGCATGAATTGGTGGCAGGCCGTGCTTACTATTTTTCTGGGCAACCTGATTGTGCTGGTTCCGATGTTGCTGAACGGCCATGCCGGCGCTAAGTATGGCATTCCCTTTCCGGTGTTTGCAAGGGCCAGTTTTGGAACCAGGGGCGCCAACATTCCGGCGGTGCTTCGGGCCATCGTTGCCTGCGGATGGTTTGGTATTCAAACCTGGATTGGCGGTGCCTCTATCTATAATTTATTGAGAGCTTGGAATCCGCGGTGGGAAGCCATCAACACGGCTTCGCTTTTTCCGCAAGCAGTGCCTGTACTTTGCTTTCTCAGTTTCTGGGCCTTGAATATGTTTATCGTTTATCTCGGTGTGGATAGCATCAAAAAACTTCTTGTGTTCAAAGCCTTCTTTTTGCCGCTGGCAGCATTGGCGCTATTGGCCTGGGCTATCACTGCGGCAAAAGGATTGGGGCCTATTTTAAACCAGCCATCGAAGTACAATTCATCAGCGGAGTTCTTTCATTTTTTCTTTCCCGGCTTAACGGCTGTTGTTGGTTTTTGGGCTACGTTGTCGTTGAACATTCCCGACTTTACCCGTTATGCAAAAAGCCAAAAGGCGCAACTGCGCGGACAAAGCATTGGGCTGCCGCCGAGCATGACGTTGTTTGCTTTTATCGGCGTGGTGGTAACATCGGCTACTGCCATCATTTACGGAAAGACGGAGTGGGATCCGGTGGCTTTGGCCGGTAAGTTTGAAAGTAAAATTGTTGTGAGCTTTGCCATGTTGGGCATCATCATCTCCACGTTGGCTACCAACATTGCGGCCAACATCGTCAGTCCGGCCAATGATTTCTCCAACCTCGCTCCGTCTAAAATAAATTTTAGAACGGGCGGTTACATTACGGGTATCATCGGCGTTCTTATTTTTCCGTGGAAGCTGATGGCCGATCCGAACGGTTACATCTTTACCTGGCTGATTGCATATTCAAGTTTGTTGGGGCCGATTGGTGGCATTTTAATAGCTGATTATTTTTTTGTACGAAAGCAAACATTGGTTGCAACCGATTTATACAAGGCCAATGGAATTTATCGTTACAGGGATGGATTTAACCGCGTTGCCATCATCGCTTTGGTTTTGGGCATTCTTCCCAACTTACCCGGCTTTTTATTGCAGATAAAATTGATCGCCGCAAATGCTTTTCCCGCGTGGATTACCAGCATGTATAATTACGCCTGGTTCGTTGGATTTTTTGTTTCAGGTATTGTCTATTTACTTTTGATGAAGCCTGTTTCGGTTGAGCAAGGTGAAACTGCCAAAGGCGTAGCTGCACTTCAATCTTCTTCCTTTAAGTTTCAAAATAACGAATAATGAAAGGCCACGAAGTTCAGAACAGAATTTATGAAATACGCGGTCAGAGTGTATTGCTTGACTTTGACCTTGCTGAACTTTACGAAGTGGAGACGAGGGTTTTTAACCAGGCAATCAAGCGAAACCTTGAACGGTTTCCAGAAGATTTTATGTTTCGGATTTCCGTAAAAGAATGGAAGGAGATTTCATTATCACAAACGGTGATGCTGAAAGATAGCAGCGAGAACTCATCACAATTTGTGATGAGTTCAAGAAAGCACCGGGGAGCAAAGTATCTTCCATACGCTTTCACAGAACACGGCGTAACCATGGCCGCCAGCGTTTTGAAAAGCCCGAAGGCGAGGGAAATGAACATAGCCATCGTCCGGGCCTTTGTCGCGTTGCGAGAACTTGCAATCAAGAGTAATGAAGTACTTTCTTTGTTAATGGAACTTCGAAGTCGGATAGATGAACACGATATACAGTTGGGAAGTATTTACGACGCACTTGAAAATTTGTTGGATAAAAAAGCCGTTGAAGAAACCTGGAAACAAAGGCAAAGAATCGGTTTCAAAAAATAACTTTTATGTCAGTACTGATAAAACATGGACGACTCATTACTGCGGACTCGGATTGCATCGCCGACATTTTTATTGAAGGCGAAACCATCAAAGCCATTGGCAGAGATCTGTCCATGCAAGCGGATGAAATCATTGACGCATCAGGCATGATAGTGATGCCCGGCGGCATTGACCCGCACGTGCATTTGGATATGCCTTTTATGGGAACTTTTTCCAGCGACACCTATGAAACCGGAACAAGAGCGGCACTGTTTGGTGGCACTACGATGGTGATTGATTTTATTCTGCAAAAGCAAGGCGCTTCGTTAGCCGATGCGTTGAAAGAATGGAAGTCTCGTTCCGATAAGGCCTGCGTTGGCGATTATAGCTTTCATATTGCCGTGACGGATTTTAATGATGAAACGAAGAAGGAAATAAAATATTTTATTAATGAAGAAGGCATCACGTCGTTCAAAACTTTCATGGCTTACAAAGGTGCATTGATGATTGATGACCGGCAGATGATTGGCCTGATGGAAGAGGTGAAAGCGCAAGGTGGATTGGTGACGGTTCATGCCACCAACGGTGATATGATTGACTACCTGGTTGCAAAGCATCGCGGCGAAGGAAAGCTGTCGCCGCTCTATCATTATCTCTCGCAGCCCGAAGTCACAGAAGCCGAGGCCACGGAACGTTTTGCTGACATGGCCAACTACACCGGCTGTCCCGGTTACGTAGTTCATCTTACCTGCGAAGGTGCCTTGAATGCCGTGCGAAATGCGACAAGGCGCAATCAAAATGTTCTTGTTGAAACTTGTATTCAATACTTAACTATTGATGCTTCACTTTACGAACGGGAGGATGGTGCCAAGTGGGTGATGAGTCCACCGCTTCGTGAAAAGAAAGACCAAGCGACTTTGTGGGCGGGTATTAATCAAGGCTTGGTGAAAGTGGTAGCGACGGATCATTGTCCGTTTATGTGGGAGCAAAAGCTGATGGGTGCAGCTGATTTTTCTAAAATACCCAACGGCCATCCGGCTATTGAACACCGCATGGAATTGTTGTGGAGTGAAGGCGTGGCCAAAGGGCGCATCACACCAGCCAAATTTGTGGAAGTAGCTTGTACGAACCCCGCAAAAATCTTTGGAATGTTTCCGCGAAAAGGAACCATCGCCGTGGGTTGTGATGCCGACATCATCCTCTTTGATCCGAACGAAAAACATACGTTATCAGCTTTCTCACATCACATGAATGTGGATTACTCGGCGTATGAAGGTTGGGAAGTGACGGGAAAGATTAAGACGGTTTTGCTTCGCGGGAAAGTGGCCATTGAGGATAATGTTTGTAAATTGGAAAAAGGTTACGGACAGTTCATAAAACGCAGTAAGGTGAACGGAGTCATCTAAGTCATGCTGACCGACAAAGAAATATTAACACAGATAAAATCCGCCGTGCAGGAAGTGATTCCCGATGCCAAGGTTTATTTATTCGGTAGCCGGGCAAGAGGTGACTGGAATGAAGAAAGCGATTGGGATATTTTGGTGCTGACGAAAGAGAAGCAACCGATGAAGACTAGATGGAGAATTCACGATGTTGTGCTTCCGTTGGAGATTGAAACTTCGTCCTTGTTTCAATTTATCGTGGCCACCGAAGAGGAATGGAAGGATGCCCCGCGGTATTATGCCTTGCAATTAGGGATCGGAAACGATTTGGTTAGTTTATGAACAAAAAAGTTGAGGCCATAAAATTGAAATTGCAAAGAAGCGTGATGGCGATGAACGACGCCGATCTTCTCATGCAAAATCAATCTTTTAACAGCGTTGTGAATCGCCTTTATTATGGATGTTATTATGCTACGAGGGCTTTGTTGCTTACCCAAGACATCAGCCCTAAAACGCATAAAGGGGTAATAACAATGCTAAATGAAAACTTTGTTCAAAAGGCATTGTTTGAAAAGAAAAAATCCTCCTTTTTTTCGTCCCTGATGGAGCAGCGGCACGAAAGTGATTATGACGATGAAATCATTACCAACGAAGCGGAGATTGAGGAATTGGTCACTAAAGCAAAAGAGTATATCACTTATGTTACTAAACAAGTAGAAGATTATTTAACGCAACAACAGTGAAGAATTTTGCATAGTGCTCAATGGCGAACAAAGTGCACAAGTCCCGATAGCTCCCGATAGCTATCGGGACGGGAGCGACGCAACAGACGCCCAATAGATAATAGAACCTCTGGTCCATAAAAAAGTATCAATAGCAGAAGCGATGAAGACAGAATCACGATAACCACAAACCACAAACTACAAACCTCATATGCCGCGAATCATTAAATCAGGCCTCATTCAAATGTCGCTTCCGAAGACCGAAGGCGAAGGCAGCATTGAAGACATCAAGGAAGCGATGGTGCAAAAGCATTTGCCGCTCATCGAAAAAGCCGGTCAACAGGGTGTGCAAATACTTTGCCTGCAAGAGATTTTCAACACGCCGTATTTCTGTCCGGGGCAAGACAAGGCTTGGTATGCCTCCGCAGAAGCCGTGCCCGGTCCCACCGTTGAACGCATGGCCGAATACGCAAAGAAGTACAACATGGTGATGATTGTGCCGGTGTACGAAAGGGAAGGAGCCGGCTTTTTGTACAACACCGCCGCGGTGATTGATGCGGACGGAACTTACTTGGGCAAGTATCGAAAAAATCACATTCCACACACATCGGGCTTTTGGGAAAAGTTTTTTTTCAAGCCTGGAAATCTTGGTTATCCTGTGTTTCAAACGGCGTATGCTAAGGTTGGCGTGTACATCTGTTATGATCGTCACTTCCCCGATGGTGCACGGGTGTTGGGACTAAACGGAGCGGAGATTGTGTACAATCCATCGGCAACCGTTGCGGGCCTTTCACAATACTTGTGGAAACTGGAGCAACCGGCACACGCCGCGGCCAACGGTTATTTCATGGGCTGCATCAATCGTGTCGGCGAAGAGAAGCCCTGGAACCTCGGTCGGTTTTACGGCTCATCGTATTTCGTTGATCCCCGCGGACAAATTTTTGCGCAGGCATCGGAGGATAAAGATGAACTGCTAGTGTCCGAATTTGATTTGGACATGATAGAAGAAGTAAGAGCGACTTGGCAGTTTTTCAGGGATAGAAGGCCGGAGACGTATGGGAAGTTAGTAGAACTATAAACCCTGTCCCTAAAGGGAGCTTAGGTCAAAGAAAATTTGCTTGATTCAATCGTCATTTCAGCACAATCTTTTTTATTGACCAGAGGTTTATCTATCTATCTATTAGGCTGTCGTTGCGTCGCTCCCGTCCCGATAGCTATCGGGAGCTATCGGGACTTGTACGTTCTTATTGCTATTGTGCAAAAAATGCTTTCCTAAATTTGGTGTTATGGATGAAAAGATGGAACGTATATACAATTACTGGCTCCAGATGTCTGATAAAGACGCGCAGACAATGGAGCATCTTTTCCAGTCAGGTGATATGCACTGGGCTTTATTCATGGGCCATCTTGTTTTGGAGAAGTTGTTGAAGGCTTTCTTTGTAAAATTCACATCTGACAACGCACCTTTCATCCATGACCTTACCAGACTGGCAAAGGCGGCAAGACTTGATTTCTCAATTGAACATTTAGACTGGCTGGATACAATAACGACCTTCAATATAAACGCACGGTATGATGACTATAAGCAGGAATTTTACAAGAAATGCACGCCACAGTTTACAAAAGAATGGATAACAAAAATTAAAACCTAGCAACAATGGATAAAAGCGAAGCTACTAACATCGCCAACCGCTATGTAAATCTTGTAGCCAAAAAATACCCGGTGCAAAAGGCATGGCTTTTCGGTTCTTATGCAAAAGGCAGCCATCACGCCGACAGCGACATAGACGTTGCCTTGCTTATGCAGCATGACTATGACATGATTGATTTACAGATAGACCTGATGAAGCTTCGCAGAGAGGTGGATTTGAGAATAGAGCCGCACCCATTTACAGAGCAGGATGCCGGCAACTCTTCACTGTTTCAAAACGAGATCAACAAGTATGGCATCGAAATGACGACCGCCATGCAGTAAATTTTTCGTCTAACCCTTTCAACATGGCAATTGCAAACAACCGCTTAACTCCCGAACAATACGCCGAAAACTTTAGCGACATTCATCCGCCGTTCGATAACAAGGAAGCGGCGTTAGTGGAAGCGAACCGTTGCCTGTTTTGCTACGATGCGCCTTGCATCAAGCAATGCCCAACAAGCATCAACATACCCAAATTTATCAAGCAAATCACAACCGATAATGTCAAAGGATCTGCAAAAACAATTTTTGATTCAAACATTTTCGGTGGCGGTTGTTCAAGGGTTTGTCCAGTGGAAAAATTATGTGAAGGCAGTTGTGTGTATAACCTGTTGCATGAAGACCCAATACCAATTGCAAAACTTCAACGTTACGCAACGGATAAAGCAATAAAAGAGACCTGGGCATTATTCAAGCGCAAACCATCAACTGGTAAACGTGTAGCCGTGATTGGCGCCGGTCCGGCGGGTTTGTCCTGTGCGCATGTGTTGTCAAGAGAAGGCATTGAGGTAACCGTATTTGAAAAAGAAAGCAAAGGCGGTGGCTTAATGACCTACGGCATCGCGGCTTACAAAGTCACGCCGCAGTTTTGCCAGGATGAAGTGGACTTTATCACTTCGGTTGGAGGTATCAAAATTGAATACAACAAAGAACTTGGTAAGAACCTTTCGCTTACAGATTTGAAAGGTGAATACGACGCTGTGTTCGTTGGCATCGGCGTGGGTTTGGCAAGGCAGTTGAACATCCCCGGCGAGGAACTTGAAGGCGTAGAAGATGCGATTGAGTTTATCTACAACCTGCGTTCGCATCCCTACAATCAAATACCCGTTGGCGATAAAGTGGCCGTAATTGGTTTGGGCATGACGGCGATTGATGCTGCCACGCAGGCAAAGCGTCTCGGTGCAAAAGAGGTAACTATTGTTTACAGAAGAACGCAGGATGAAATGCCCTGTACCGAAGCGGAATTGGACATCGCCAAATTGGACGGCTGCAAACTCGTTTGGCTGGCCGCACCAAAAGAAGTTATCGGTGAGGCTGGAAAAGTGACGACTCTTGTTTGTAGTGAAATGGAGCTAGGCGTTGCAGATACATCGGGACGAAGATCACCCATTGATACTGGCCGCACATTTACGTTAGAAGTGGACATGATTATTAAAGCTGCAGGCCAAATGCCGTTTAAAGAATTAGTAGCAGCAAGTGATTTGCAAAATACACACGGAAGGCTTGCCGTTACTAACAATAGATCAAACATCGAAGGCGTGTTTGCAGGTGGTGATTGTGTGAACGGCGGTAAAGAAGTGGTAGATGCAGTGCAGGCGGGTAAGGATGGAGCGGCGGCGATTTTAGGTTATTTGAATCTGCTCACGAGCGATACTGAATTGGTCACTTTCAATACAACTTCATCAAATCTTTCCAAAATCTAAGGCTAATTTTTTTGATTCTTCTGTCGTGATGCATTTTCGATTCGCGAGACATAAAAATTTAGCTGACGATTATTCGACTCTTTCTGTTTCAACAAAATCTTATGGTGTGGAACTAATCTCCCATTCAATATAGTTATACCTGTAACCTCCGGTTCTTTGGTTTTGTATGAAATCTTCTTGTGTCCAAACCAGTAGCCATCTTTCTTAATGGTTCTTAAAATCTTTGGGATTAGGAATTTAAAGTCCGCCTTTGAGGAAAATGTGAAATCATCCAAAAAAGAAGTGAATGTAATTGGCTTTGTCCCGATTAGTTCAACTAGCTTTTGTCCGGTGGACACAAACACCAAATTTGCCAACATTGGCGAAGTTGGTGTTCCTTGAGGTAAAACACCCTTGTAAGTTGTCAGCCGTGTGAGTATTCGCGATACATCGGGCGAAAATTTATAATCGATTAGGGCATCATATACCATGTGATTGTTGATGGACGGGAAAAAGCTTTTTAAATCAACAGAAAAGAAGTGCCGGCCGCTGGTATGTTGTTGTGCGTTTGAAATATTATCCTTCCCCTTTACGCTTCCAAAAGCATAATCAGGAATAGCCAGTTTTGAAAAAATTTCTTGATTGATTTTTTCTTGAATTTGTTTCAGTCTTCTTATGCTTGGATGGAGGGGACGCTTCCTTTCATTCCCCTTTTCAATTTGAGGCCCACCATACTTGGTTTTTGTAGATTTTGCCTCGTAGTAGAAACGGTTCAAATTTTTAATAATAGAGTCTAACTCGTAATCTTTGATTTTGAGCCGGTAACAAAGCTCTTTCGTTGTATTAATCATAGTGGAAGTAGAAATAAAAGGGGTCTTTTGCGCTTCGGATTCATACTACATGAGTTTTAGAAAGAGTTTAAAAATGCGAAGACAGAGCCTGCTGAAGAAGCTTTTCTTTCGCTTTTTATACTTTTCTAAATACTCAAAGAATTGAGACGCCCTCCCGAGGCATCTCTTTTCTTTCTTTGTCAGACAACGATTCTTTTTCAGAATCTTTCTAAGGCCTTTTTCAAGGCAATCCACTTCTTCGAAGTTGATTTTCATGATGAACGGGTTTTTGGTTAATGAAGCCTCGACCGCTCTAATCATGTCCAACGTCATGTTGTTGTCTGTCGTCCAAAAACCCCTGATACGTATTCTTTTGCCTCGGCCTCGCCTCCCGCACCCCCAATAAATACCTAACGGTTGTGTAACTGAATACACTTCAATTTTTGCGCATTGGTAACTTAGAAAGTCATTAAAGAACTGGCGCAAACTTAATAGTAGCCGGATACTTTTTTAAGTTGGTTTTCCACAGCTGTAGGTAAAAAAATTTGGAAATTCGCCTGACTCCTCGTTTGCATCTTTTGAGAAAGAAAATTCTATCTTGGCCCTATACTTTTTTATGGCTGACATCTCCGCAAACTTTCTCGGTATAAAATCACCCAATCCTTTTTGGCTGGCTTCTGCACCGCCCACCGATAAAAAGTACAATGTGCTGCGGGCCTTTGAAGCCGGTTGGGGCGGTGTGGTTTGGAAGACCCTGGGTTCGCAAGTAAAGAACGTTTCTTCCCGTTATTCTGCCGTCAATTTCAATAACACACGGGTAATGGGTTTTAATAACATTGAACTTATCTCCGACAGGCCGCTCGATATTAATCTTGAAGAAATTGCCGAATGCATCAAACTCTTTCCTGACAGAGCCATGATTGTTTCGCTCATGGCCGATAACTCAAAAGACAAGTGGCACGAGTTGATTGCGCAAGTGGAAGACACCGGCGCACACGGCCTTGAATTAAACTTCGGTTGTCCGCACGGCATGACGGAAAGAGGCATGGGCGCTGCCGTTGGCCAAGATCCGGAGATTGCTAAAATGGTAGTGGAATGGGTGATGGAAAAAGCAACCATTCCTGTTATCACCAAACTAACACCCAATGTGCATTCTGTGGTACCAACCGGTAAAGCTGTAGTGGAAGCAGGTACCGATGCACTCTCATTAATCAACACTATACAATCGGTAACCGGTATTGACCTTAATACTTTTGTGCCGAACCCTTACGTGGCGGGCAAATCTGTTTTCGGTGGTTATTGCGGTCCGGCAGTAAAGCCTATTGCATTGAAATTTCTCGCCACCATCTCCCAAAATTCTATCACTAAAAAAGTTCCTATTTCCGGCATCGGCGGCATCAGTACTTGGAAGGATGCGGTGGAGTTTATGTTGCTTGGGGCCACTACCGTTCAAGTATGCACTGCTGCCATGAAACACGGTTTTCGAATTGTAGAAGATTTATGCGATGGCCTTAATAATTGGATGGATGAAAAAGGTTTTGCAACGATTAACGACTTCATCGGCAAGTCGGTTCCCACGCTTACGCATTGGGAAGACCTCGACATCAATTACCATCACGTCGCTAACATTAATCAGGACAAATGCATTCATTGCGGTCTGTGTTACATCGCTTGTGAAGACACATCGCATCAATCCATTTCCCTCACTTACGGCAAGCCATACAATACTTACGCAATCAAAGAAGAAGAATGTGTAGGCTGCAATCTCTGCCAGCTTATTTGTCCGGTGGATAATTGCATCACCATGGTTGAACATCGCAAGGGCGATGAATACCTGAATTGGAAAGAGTTTCAACGCCTCGGCATTCCATTGAACGACCATTAAGCAGGGAGGCATTAAACTGCGCAGACTGAACGCGGAACAGTCTCCAATCTCCAATGTCTTTTTAAAAGGCCTTGATTTTATCATGAGCAAAAGGATTTGCGATGTTTAGCCTTTGCTGTTTACTCAAACACTTCTGCAAAAAACAAGTTATCTTTTGCTGGCACAGTATTTAAAACCATCCCTGAAACTTTTAATCAAATCATGGCAAAAGCAAAACACACGGCCGCACCTGAAGTTTTAGGAAAGGCGATAGAGCCGCTGATAAATGCATTGACAAAAAATCCTGACGACAGGGAAGCCATCACCAGGCTGATTACACAAGAAGGACCGCCGCACAAGCAATGGCAACACAGCCTTGTTTTAAGCCGGTTGCAAGTTGCCTTGGCTAAATTGGGTAAACTCAAGGGAAAGAAGTTTAAAGCGGCGAAAGGTGAGCCCATCATTGTTTTTGATCCGAAGCACGAAACGGAGGAAGCGTTGCCCATTGGTTATCCTGCACAAAGTTCCGCGGCATTAGATGAGGACGAAGAAGGGATGGTGCATCTATCAAAAGGCCCGCTGCATGAAGTAGCTTATACGGCCATCTTGTTACAGGCCATTGAATGGATTATTTCGGTGGCTGAACCTGTTGAATAGCTGGTTTCGCATGGCTGCTTTCCTAACAATTTCTTTGTAAAAATGCCGTCTAAAATTGACAGCCGCTTCCTATCTTTATGCCTCACCAAAGAAAAGGAGGTATTATGAGTCTACAGAGTATTCATGGTAAACCTTCGGTTGGTATCGCCTAACCGGGTTCTATCATTCAAATATCTGGGCGCACAAGATGCGCAATCGAAGTCCCGCTACATGCGGGACTTCTTCTTTTCTCCATTTCTCTTTAGTTTTAGAAACATGAAACAGTGGCTGATTGGTCTTTCGATGTTTTTCTTTTTTACCGGCAACGCCCAGCAAAAGATTTCGTCTTTTTCGGTTGACTGGAAAGCAGAATCTTTAGATGCCCCTACGCCGGATTCGCTGGCCCGGTTAATCAACGCAAATTTTTTTACGAGTTCAGAAAAAGTCCGTGCTATTTATGCCTGGATCACAGGCCACATTGCATACAATACGGCCATCTTCAAGCCTTGGGTGAAGTACGTTTACAGTCCCGACCCGTTAGACACGGCAGCAGTTTGGCCTTCCGGCGATGAGATGGTGGCCCGTAAAGTCATGCGCAAGCGAACGGCTTTGTGCGACGGTTATGCAAGGCTTTTTAAAACCCTTTGCGATTACTGCGATATAGAAGCCGTCGTCGTTCTGGGATACGGCCGGGCGCCGGGCCGCGGCGATGGTAAATTTCGGACAAACCACACCTGGAACGCGGTAAAGATTGACGCTGCCTGGTATTTGCTCGATGCCACCTGGGCCAGCGGCTACACCACTTACAACGATGATTTCGTGGCTTTGCGAAACGATTATTATTATCTCACGCCGCCCGATGAATTTAGCAACGATCATTACCCTGAAGATTTGCGCTGGACCTTGCTGCCCTCGCCGCAGGCCATGCCCGAATTCAGGCGGATGCCTTTCCGAAGCAAAAATTTTTACCGTTATGATATTTCTGCCTATGCTCCCGCCAACGGCATTGTAGAAGCCGCAACGGGCGACACACTTCGCTTTTTTGTTCAACTAAAAGATGCCGAACGGGCAAGGCAAACCAGCAGTGATCCTTTTGTGGATACGGCCGATTATGCTCTTTGGCCAAAGAGCGGCTTTGCCAAACCCGTTGCCGAAAAGAACAATGCCGTTTCGTATGCCTACGTGGTGGAACCGGGCGTGGAGTGGGTGCATCTGCTTTATAAAAATGATGCAGTGCTGCATTACCGGTTGCGGCAACCGGAGTTGAATGCAAAGAACAAATGAACCCTCTGCGAAAAGCCGCTTTCCCCAGTAGAATAACCGGTAAACCAAAGAACTCTTAATTCATTCTCATTTCCGCCTTCACTCTTCCCTGGCTAAGCCCTTATAGCTACATTTACAAAAATTTGAATTCGCCCTGCGCAAAGCACTAAACATATTAAAACGCGTCTTACTCATCATCCTGCTCTTGCTGCTTGCCGTTATCATTTTTTTACAAACAAATTGGGGCCAGAATTTCGTTGTCCGCCAAATCACTTCCCGGCTTTCTAAAGACCTCCAAACCAAACTTTCCGTCAGGCACGTCCGCTTAAGCCTGACTTCTTTTAACCGCATGGATCTTGAAGGTGTTTATCTGGAAGATCAAAAGGCGGACACGCTATTGTATGCCGGGAAGGTAAAGGTGAACATCACCGACTGGTTCTTTTTTAAAGACAAAGCCGACCTGAAATACATCGGTTTGGAAGACGCGGTGATCAAGCTGAATCGTACCGACTCGGTTTGGAACTACGGCTTTATCATGAACTACTTTGCCGGCACTGATACGGCCACCGTGAAGAAGGATGCCGGCATTAGCTTCAGTCTTCAACGGATAGAATTGAAGAACGTGACCTTTCTGCAAAAAGATGCCTGGAAGGGCAGCGACATGACGGTGAGAATGGGCACGTTGAGTGTAGATGCAGATGAAATCAGCGCCGGCAAAAAGCTCATCGCCATTAAAAATATTGAGCTTGCCAATCCTTACTTTTCTACTTTAAGTTATCCAGGCAAATTCAAGGACACGTCTTCGTCCAAGATGGATTGGGACATTCGGCTGGCGCACTTGAAAATTACCGACGGCCGCTTTCGGCAAGACCAGAATAATTACACGCCAACCGTGGCTTACTTCGACGGTTCGCACATTGACTTTGGGGCCATCAACGCAAGCATTGACAATCTCCGCTTCAAAAGCGATACGCTTACCGGTAAGGCTGATTTAAGCACAACGGAACGTAGCGGCTTTACCGTGAAGAAATTGTCAACCGAGTTGACCATCAGCCCCGATGCCTTCATATTCGACAAGTTTCTTTTACAAACGCCGCGCAGTGAATTGAGTGATTATTTTTCGATGCGCCTGACGGGCAAGGGCCTAGCGGATTTCATCCATGCCGTCACCATGGATGCAAATTTCAAGAACGCTTCCATATCGTCCGATGACTTGGCTTATTTTATTCCCGATGCTAAAAACTGGAAGAAGGGCATTCGGATAAACGGCAAGATAGAAGGCGCGGTGGACGGCCTAGCCTCTGATAAGCTGGAGCTTTGGCTGGGCAAAAACACCTACGTGAATGGCAATGTCAGTATCGTGGGTTTGCCTGACATCAACAAGACCTTACTCAATATTGACGCGAAGGAATTGCGAACAACTTACGGCGATGCAGTCACGTTTTTTCCAGGGTTGGCCAAAGTTTCTTCGCCAAATGTGAAGGCGCTTTCTTACCTGAAATTCAAAGGCACCTTCACTGGTTTTGTCAACGACTTTGTTTCCTACGGAACCATTCAAACGCCGTTAGGTACATTAACAACCGACATCAACATGAAGCTGCCACCAAAGGGCGAACCGGTTTATTCTGGTACGTTGAGCACCGATGGTTTTGAGTTGGGCCAATTCATCAACAACAAAGACCTGGGCATCGTTGACTTTCACGGTTCGGTGAAAGGCCGCAGCTTTGATGTGGCTAAGATGGCGCTTGATGTTGACGGCATTGTACACCGCATTCGCTACGGCAACTACACTTATCAAAACATAAAAGGTAAAGGCACGGTATCGCAAAAGCAATTCAACGGCAAATTCAACATCAACGATCCTAATGCGGACCTTGAACTAAACGGCCTGGTAGATTTCAGCAAAGACGTTCCGGTATTTGATGCAACGGCACAAATAAGAAAAGCAGACCTGAAAGCCTTGCAATTAACAACCGATGACATCCGGCTCAAGGGCGACTTTAATCTAAATCTTCAAGGCAATAATCTGGCGAATCTCATTGGCACGGCTCGTATCAGCAATGCCGAACTTTCGGCCAACGGCCAAAAGCTTTCCTTCGATTTTCTGAACGTGGCTTCGTACTACATTGGCGAAGAGCGCAACTTGAGCCTAAGCTCAAACGAGTTTGACGGAAAGATCACGGGTAACTTTGATTTGACCACCTTGCCATCGGCCTTTCGTTTGTTCCTGACCCGTTATTATCCGGCTTATATCAAACCACCGACTTATTACACACCGCAGGATTTTTCCTTCGACATTACCACCGGCATTGTGGATGATTACGTGCATCTGTTGGATAAAAATCTTTCCGGTTTGAACAACAGCCATCTTGTTGGTTCGCTCAACACCAAGACCAACAACATGACCCTGGATGCCGATGTGCCCACCTTTGCTTACGGAAAATATTCGTTCACCGATGTGAAGCTGAAAGGCGCCGGCAACCTCGATAGCCTGGTGCTTGACGGCAGTGCAAGTGATGCGCATTTAGACAGCAACATCGTATTGCCGCAAACAAACTTTCGCATAAAAGCGCAGAATGACGTTTCTGATATTGTGTTGAAGACAACATCCAACCAGGCTGTGAACCAGGCATCGCTGGCGGCGCAGGTGAAAACTTTTAGCGACGGTATCTCTGTCCTGTTTGCACCTTCATCATTTATGCTCAACGGAAAGCAGTGGACCATTGAACAAGGCGGCGAATTAAACCTGCGCAAGAGCGCCGTGGCCAACGGACAAGTCGTGCTTCGCGAAGGACGACAGCAGATTAAAGTAGAGACGGTTCCATCGGAGCAAGGTTCAACAAATGACTTGCAAGTGACGTTGCAGAATCTTAATCTCGGCGATATCTCTCCCCTATTTATTAAGAGCAATAAGTTGGAAGGTTTTCTATCGGGTAGTGCCGTGATTGAAGACCCGACAGGCGCCCTGAAAATCAGCAGCGACTTAAAAGGCAGCGGCATTAAGTTGGACAATGATTCGGTGGGTGATGTGGTGCTGAACGGCCGCTACAACAATGCCAACGGAATGTTGAATGTCATCGGCAACAATCTTGACACGGCCCACCACATTGACTTTACCGTGGCCATGAATTTGAAGGACACGGCCAATATCTTCCAGAATAAAATAAGCCTGAAGCCAAGGCGCTTTCAATTGAAATTGCTCGAACGCTTTTTGAATACGTTGTTCTCCGACATTGATGGTTATGTAACCGGCGCAGTGGATGTGTTGCCTGAAGGCAACCTGTCAGTAGAAGGAAAGATTCACCTGAACGAAGCCCGTGTAAAAGTGTTGTTTACACAAGTCGGTTACACCATTGAGGATACCGACATCGAGCTAAAGAAGGACTATCTCGACCTAAACGGCATTGTGATAAAAGACAAGCTTGGCAACACCGCAAAGCTAACCGGCGGCATCAAGCATCAGGGCTTTCAGAACATGGACTTTGACATTGCCTTGCAAACAATTTCGCCGCAAATGGAATTGCTGAACACAAGCTATCAGGACAACCAGCAGTTCTACGGCCATGCCTGGGGTTCGGGGTCTTTTGTGTTGGTAGGCCCGCAGTACAACATGGACATGTTCATTGACATGAAGGCTTCTGCCACCGATTCCAGCGTCATTACCTTGCCGCCTGCCCCCACGCAGCAAACAGGCGGCACATCGGGCTTTTTAGTGGAGAAGAAATACGGCCGAGAAATGACCGAAACCGAAAAGCGCGGCGGCGAAACCTCCATGCGCTACGAAATAAAGCTGACAGCCACGCCCAAGGTTTTGGTGCAATTGGTTTTGGACGAAACCACGCAGGATATCATCAACGCAAGGGGGGCCGGAACCCTAAAGATTACATCGGGTACCACGGCTCCGTTGCGTATTAGCGGCCGGTTTAATATAGAAGAAGGTGATTACAATTACACCTTTCAATCCTTGTTCAAACGACCGTTTAAAGTGCGGTCGGGCGTGGGCAGTAATAACTATGTGGAATGGAACGGCGACCCTTACGATGCCAATATTAATTTAGAAGCCACCTACACCGCCGAACAGGTAAGTTTTGCGCCGCTGGCGTCTTCATTGATTGTGGATGCAAGCGCGGCAAAAACACTGTCGCGCTTACGGGCTAACGTAGATGTGGTGGCCAAGATTACGGGTAAACTTTTTACACCAAGGATAGACTTCCGCATAAATTTCCCCCCCGAAATTTCCAACGTGCAATCCATTGCCTTTGCCATTGAACAGTTGCAGCGAAACATCAACGAGTTGACCAAGCAGGTTACCTTCCTTGTGGTTACCAATTCCTTTGCGCCGTACGAAAGCACCCAGTCCATAAACCGGCCTATTGAGGAATTGGCGTACAACACCATCTCCGGCGTGTTGTTCAATCAAATCAATCAGTTTCTGAACGACAAGCTTTCCCGTGTTTTACGCAAGAATAAGTTCACGCTTAATTTTTCCGGCACACTTTACAACCGCAACCTGCTTGACCCCACGGCTAAGGGCATCCGGCTTTTTAACCAGGCCAGCTCCACGCTTAGCGTAGGCAAATCGTTCTTTAACGGCCGCGCCATTTTATCGGTGGGTGGCAGCTTTGATGTGCCAATTGGTGAAAGCCTGCAACAAAGCTTTCAGATACTGCCAGATGTATCACTGGAGATTTTATTAAACACTACCGGCTCTATGCGCCTCACGCTTTTTTACCGGCAGAATTACGATTACCTCAACGGCTTCAATACCGGCGGCAGCACACAGCCGCAGCGATACGGTACCTCCATTTCATACAACAGGGAGTTTGATTCCTTTGGTGAGTTTTTGTTTGGAAGAAAGAGAGCAAAAGACAAGGAGAAGAAGGCAGAAGAAGGACAAAAAACCGACAGTACAAAGGCAGGCGGTACGGCTATTTTAAACGGGAATAATTAATCTTCGAGCTTAAGAAAGGCTTCGTCCGCTGCGGTTGAAGAGTCAATGAAATAATGAAACCTCTGACCTTGAAAGTCGGAGGTTTCATTATTAAGAGAGGCTTTGTGCCTTAGGCTTCATAGGCTTACTTTAAGGAATTTATGAAGCTGCTAAGTCATGTCCCATCTTATCCCGCTTCGTCTGCAGGTATTTTTCATTGTGTGGATTGGAAGCAACCCGAACGGGAATGTTCTCCACTATCTCCAAACCATAGCCGGTTAAGCCTACACGCTTCTTTGGATTGTTGGAAATCAGCCGGAGTTTATGCACGCCCAAATGCCGAAGGATTTGCGCACCCACGCCGTAGTCGCGTTGGTCCGTTTGAAAGCCGAGATGAAGATTCGCTTCCACGGTATCAAGGCCTTGCTCTTGCAAGCGATAAGCCTTTAATTTATTTACGAGGCCAATGCCGCGGCCTTCTTGGTTCATGTATAAAATAACGCCCCTGCCTTCTTCCTCCACCATCTGCATGGCGTGGTGCAGTTGTTCGCCGCAATCGCAACGCAAGGAGCCCAAAATATCACCCGTAAAGCAAGAGGAGTGAACCCGTACCATCACCGGGTCATCGGGTGTCCACGTTCCTTTCATCAGCGCCAGGTGTTCGTTGGAGGAATTCTTTTCCTGAAAGGCTACGAGTTTGAAGTGTCCCCATTTTGTCGGCATATCTACCCGAACGATTTCGTCAATCAACGAATCACGCTTGATGCGGTATTCAATCAGGTCTTTTATAGAAATGATTTTGAAGTCAAATTTTTCCGCGATTTCTTTTAATTGCGGCAGGCGGGCCATGGAGCCGTCTTCATTCATAATTTCAACCAACACGCCGGCAGGTTCAAAGCCGGCCAAACGAGCCAGGTCAACGGTTGCCTCGGTATGGCCCGTGCGGCGCAGCACTCCACCTTTTTTTGCAATCAAGGGGAAGATGTGTCCGGGGCGGCCAAGGTCTTGGGGCTGCGTGACCGGGTCAATCAGCGCTTGAATAGTTTTTGACCGGTCGTGCGCCGAAATGCCCGTGGTACAGCCGTGGCCAAGCAGGTCGACTGAAACCGTAAAAGCCGTTTCGTGAAGGGCCGTGTTGTTATTTACCATCAGGTCAAGGCCGAGTTCCTTGCAGCGTTCTTCCAACATAGGCACGCAAATGAGGCCACGGCCGTATTTGCTCATAAAGTTGATGACTTCCGGCGTGGCGTTTCGGGCAGCGGTAATAAAGTCGCCTTCGTTCTCGCGGTCTTCGTCGTCCACCACAATCACCATCTTGCCGGCTTTTATGTCTTCAATGGCGCTTTCTATTGTATCAAGCATAACAATGTTCTTTGCACGAAGGTAACCGCAGATTAAACCACGGATTGCCGGGATACTTCTTCATAGCTGCTAAATCTGTATTGGCTTTATCGGCAAATGTTGTGGAATGATCACTTATAAGTTGGCCCTTTCAACTTAGGAGAAAAAACGGTACCGGCAAATCCCGAAAATCATTTTCCAATCCTGATAATCCATGGCTATGTTTTGTTTTTGTAAACAGGCAGCTAAAGCGCAGGAAGGCTTGTCTTTACCCCATTCCAGGACGGTTTTGGCTGTTGATATTTCGCCGGAGCGGTTCCCGAAATTTCCTTTTTATTTGCACCAGTTAATAAACACACATTATGGGTAAGAGAATTTTGTTTCTGCTGACATTTGGTTTGTTGGCATCTTTATTTGTTCATGCGCAGGTTACTACGGGCACCATTACCGGTACGGTAAAATCAAGCTCAACTGAAAAACTTGCCGGCGCCACAATAACGGCCGTGCATGTGCCCACTGGTACCAAGTACGTGACCGGCGCTAAAACCGGAGGCCAGTTTACGCTCCCCAATCTCCGGGTAGGCGGGCCTTATACCGTAACGGTTCACTTTACCGGCTTTGAAGATCAAACCTTCAGCGACTTAACCGTTTCTCTGGGAACACCGTTGGTTATAGATGCCGTTCTTAATACATCCACACAAAAATTAACCGAGGTAGTGGTTACGACTACCGGCCGCGGAAGCGTCATCAACTCACAAAAAAACGGAACGTCAACCAATGTTTCGCAACGGCAAATACAAGCCCTGCCCTCTATCAACAGAAACATACAGGATTTTGCCCGTTTAACACCACAGGCCAAAGCCGGAAACGGCGGCACAGATGGAACCAGTACCGGTTTATCATTTGCCGGACAAAGCAACCGGTATAATCAATTCTCTATTGATGGTGCAAACGCAAGTGATGCCTTTGGTTTGGGATCAACAGGCACAAATGGCGGCCAGGCGAACTTAAATCCCATTTCAATTGAGGCGATCCAAGAGATACAGATTGTGTTGGCGCCTTATGATGTTACACAAGGCGGTTTTACAGGCGGCGGCATTAATGCGGTTACCAAGTCGGGTACCAACAGGCTTCATGGATCTTTATACGGCCAATACCAAAACCAAAGTTTTGTAGGGAAAAGCAGTGCATACAATTCTTCCATCACCAGGCTTCCTTATGGCGACTTCAAAAATCAAACTTACGGTGCCAGCTTAAGTGGACCGATCATTCCGAACAAGCTGTTTTTCTTTGTAAGCGCGGAACGGTTTCAGAAGACAACCCCCGTAGCTTTTGATCCGACCATTGCCGGTTCAGGCTCTAAGGTTAACCCCGATACATTGGCGGCCATCAAGGACTTTATGCTTAAAAATTACGGGTATGACTTGGGCTCCTATAGCGCCATCAGTAACGAAAATCAATCTACTTCTCTCTTTGGGCGTCTTGATTGGAACATCAGCGATAAGCACCGGTTAACATTCAGGCATAACTATGTAAATGGAAGCAACGATGTAAGAAGCCGTTCCGCTACAACCGCGCTGTTTGAAAATACCGGTTATAAGTTTACCGATAAAAGCAACTCAAGCGTTTTGGAATTGAACAGTTCCTTTTCTTCTTCTATGTCAAATGTTTTACGGTTTACCTATAATATGATCAGGGACAAAAGAATCAGCAACGCCGTGCCCAATATTTTTATTTCAAACTTTGACCTGGCTCAAAACGCAACGATTTCTTATAATCTCGGCTCCGATTTTTCAAGCGCCGCGAACAGCCTTGACCAGAACGTTTTTACCATTACAGATAACTTTACATTATACAAAGGAAAACATACGCTGACTTTCGGAACGAATGATGAATTCTTTAAAAGCACGAACGTATTCTTACAAGGTTTTTATGGTGCGTACACCTATAACGCAGGCAGCAACACCCGTACTAATCTCGCCAACTTTTTTAATAATACCGGATTAACAACCTATCAGATCGGCTATTCTACTGCAGGCAGAGGCGACAAAGCTCCCGCGGTTTTAAAATCGGCGCAGCTTTCGGCTTATGCGCAGGATGTTTGGTCGCCGTCAAAGAATTTCAAGTTGACGTATGGCCTTCGTGTTGACTTGCCTTACATAAGCAATCAACCTGCGGAGAACGTAGCTTTTAATAACGATTTCGCGGCATTCGGTGTAAAAACCAATCAAATGCCCAAGCAGCGTTTGATGTATTCGCCACGTGTCGGTTTTAATTACAGCCTGCCGGAACAAGGTCTCCAGCTTAGGGGCGGTTTTGGATTGTTCACCGGAAGAATACCTTTTGTTTGGATATCCAACCAGTTCAGCAATACAGGCGTAGCAACGAAGAACCTTACGTTTAACGCAAGTTCAACCCCTACGTTAGCCAGTTTGATAGCATCAGGAACCGTAAAATTTGTTTTCGATAAAAACGATCCGCAATTAGGTGCTTACGTGCCTGCCGCGGGCAATGCCGCTCCAACCGCTATCAATGTCATTGACAAGAACTTCAAGTTCCCGCAGGTCTTCCGCGCTAATCTGGCAGCCGACAATAAATTAGGCAACTCGGGCTTAATCTCCACAGTCGAATTGGTTTATACCAAAAACATAAATAACGCTTTCTATAGCAATTTAAACATCAGCGATAACGGTGAAGGCACCGTGGCTATAGGCCCCACCACCCGCCCTTACTGGACAAAGCAATCGCTGAATACAAGCTATGCGCAAGTAATTAAGTTGAGCAACACAAACCAAGGTTATTCGGCCAACTTTACGGCGCAATTGCAAAAGCCTTTTAGCAGAGGCTGGGCCGCGTCGCTTGCTTATACGTTCGGTGTCGCCACTTCAATAAACGACATCCCTTCATCAGTAGCCCTTTCAAACTGGAGAGGCGTTCAAACCGTAAACGGATTGAACAAGCCCGAGTTAAGCATTTCGAACTTTGATGTAGGTACACGCGTAACCGGTTTTTTCAGCAAGGAATTCAGGTATCTGCGCCACCTCGCCACCACGTTCACTGTATTTTATACCGGCCAGTCCGGCCAACGGTTGTCGTATTTGTATTCAGCGGCAGCCAGCAAGGATATCACTGGCGAAGACAACTCAACGACGTCATTGGCTTACATTCCTACGTCCTTGTCAGAAGCAAATTTTGTTGACATTACCAATGGAAAAACAGCTTCACAACAATGGGCTGACTTCCAGGCTTTCTCCGCAAGCAATTCTTATCTGCAAAAACATGCCGGTCAAAACGCCGAGAGAAATGGAGACAGAATGCCTTTTGAAAACCATTTCGACGTTCGCATAGCGCAAGATTTTTTATTGAAGACGCACAAGCTGCAAGTCTTTTTTGATGTGGTGAACGTTGGCGCTTTACTAAATCAGGAATTGGGCCGTTCGTATGGTACCGGTTCTTTCCCCGATGGCTTTTTTCCCATTACAACAACCTTATTTACACCGATAGTTAGCGGGGCGCAGAAAAAAGACGGCGTTGCGTTTACGCCAACGGCAACGGCGCCGGCCTTTCAATTCAACATCAACAATTTTACGAAAATTGGAGACGAGTACAAGGCCTACAACGTAAATAACTTTACGTCGCGCTGGAACGCACAGATAGGCTTGCGTTACAGCTTTTAATAATTCCCTCAATAAACAAAACCCTCGGCCTTAAGCGGAGGGTTTTGTTTTTAAAAAAGATGGCGGCACTTGCAAATAACCCCGTGGCTAATTACCTTGCCGCGTTAAAAAAATCTTTTTGCCGCACGGATTAACCTAAACCATCCAATGGCAGCTAACCCCGCTTCGGCGGGGTTTTGTTTACCTTACCCCCGGCCCCTCTCTATCTCCGATGGAAAGGGAAAGAACGCTCTGCTTGTCCAACCTTTCTTTTCAATATAAGTCGCGTGTCTTTTAATCAAATGAAAACGATTGTTGTGCTTTCAGCCACGACTCCCTTTTCCATCTTTGGTGAAGAAGGGCTGGGGATGAGGTATTTCGCGTTAATATTGCGCTTAAACTTTTTGCATGAAGCTTCGCATCTCTTTGTGGTTGTTGCTTTCTACTTCGCTCTTTGCAACGGCCCAAATTCCTTCGCCTGAACAATTTCTTGGTTACAAAGTAGGCACGCACTTTACGCCGCATTACCGCCTGATAGAATATTACAAAGCCGTTGCCGCAGCCTCGCCATCCACAGTCAAGCTGCAGCAATACGGCGCTACTAATGAAGGCCGTCCGTTGATGGTAGCCTTTGTATCATCGGCGCAAAACATCAGCAACCTGGAAAGCATTCGCACAACGAATATTGAACGCACCACCACGGGTGTTAAGAATAAAGCCGATGACAACATCGCCATTGTTTGGTTAAGCTATAATGTTCACGGAAACGAAACCTCGTCGTCCGAAGCGTCCATGCTTACGCTTTATGCGTTGGCAGATCCATCAAACTCGCAAACAAAAAGCTGGCTGCAAAACACGGTGGTGATTATGGACCCTTGCATCAATCCGGATGGCCGCGACCGTTATGTGAACTGGTACAATTCGGTGTCCGGTAAAACATTTAACCCCTTGCCGGAAAGCCGTGAACACCGTGAACCCTGGCCCGGTGGGAGAACCAATCATTACAACTTTGACCTAAACCGCGACTGGGCCTGGCAAACACAAATAGAAACGCAACAACGGCTTGCACTATTCAATCTGTGGCTGCCGCAGATACACGTGGATTTTCATGAACAAGGTTTCAACAATCCTTATTATTTCGCGCCGGCCGCAGAACCTTTTCATGAAGTGATTACGCCCTGGCAACGCGAAGCGCAGAACCTGATTGGCCACAATCATGCAAAATATTTTGACGAGAAAGGCTGGCTCTATTTCACCAAGGAACGTTTTGATTTGTTGTATCCATCTTACGGCGACACCTATCCCATTTACAACGGTTCCATCGGCATGACTTACGAGCAAGGCGGTGGTCCGGCCGGTGGGCTTGGCGTGGTTACAGAAAACGGTGATACGCTTACGTTGGTGGACCGGGCCATGCATCATTACACCACCGGCTTAAGCACGGTGGAAGTGGCGTCGAAAAACGCGGCAAGATTTATTAGTGAGTTTGAAAAATTTTATCGCGATGAAAACAATGGCGTGGGCGATGTAAAAGCGTATGTATTGAAGATGAACAGCGGCGACGAAGCCCGCATGGCTTCACTCCTCACCTTGTTGAAGCGAAACAACATTCGCTATTATTCTGGCCGTGGTGTAAACATGCGCGGCTTGAATTATTCAACGTTGAAAGACGATGCCTTCACGCTTTCATCATCTGATTTGATCGTTCCTTCGGCGCAGCCAAAAGGGGCTTTGGTAAAAGTATTGTTTGAGCAAAACACTAAGCTTACCGATTCCGCAACGTATGACATCACGGCTTGGTCATTACCTT
Organism: Flavisolibacter sp.; assembly: GCA_965247695.1. Taxonomy (GTDB): domain Bacteria; phylum Bacteroidota; class Bacteroidia; order Chitinophagales; family Chitinophagaceae; genus Flavisolibacter. Next base: position 4,549,897 of record OZ252037.1, on the reverse strand, counting down.
ATGCTTACGGCTTGCAGGCTTATGCCACCAAGATGCCGGTAACAGGTTTGGAAGAATATAAAACGAACAACGCAGTAAATGCAGTAGGAACAGAAACGCCTTATGCTTATGTGATACCGTGGACGGGACTAAATGCCGCTAAACTTACCGGACAGTTGTTGCAAAAAGGGGTGAAGCTTCGCTTTAGCACAACGGCATTTGCATCGGGCGGACAAACCTTTAACCGTGGCTCTGTGATTGTGATGCGAACCGGCAATCAAGCCATGCAAAATTTATTTCCGTTAACAAGAAGCCTTGCGATTGATGCGGGTGTAAAGCTGGCTTCGGTTGCATCGGGCTTTGTTGACAAAGGCCTTGACTTTGGTTCATCAAGCGTGGTGCCGTTGAAGGGAAGAAAGGTAGCGGTGTTTACGGGAGAGGGCACAAACTCTCTCGCGGCCGGTGAAGTGTGGCATTATTTTGAGCAGCAATTAAACTATCCGATTACGCTTGTAAATGTGGCTGATGCAGGACGCTTAAACTGGAATGACTATGACGTGGTAATTATGCCTGACGGAAACTATCGTTTTCTGAATGAAAAATCATCCGTGGATGCATTAAAGGCATGGATAAGCGGCGGCGGCCACCTGATTGCGTTGGAAGGTGCGGTAAGCAATTTATCAAAACTTGATTGGGCTATTAAAGTCCATAAAGCCGATGACAGCAATGGCAAAGACAAGGATAAGGACAAAGATGGCCTGTCTGCCTTGCGCCGCTTTGATGACCGCGAACGCGAAGCCCTGAAAGACTTTACACCGGGTTCTATTTACAAAGTAGAAGTGGACAACACACATCCATTGGCTTATGGGTATCCGGGCTACTACTACACGTTGAAGATGGACAACAGCCAATATGATTTTTTGAAAGAAGACGGCTGGAACGTAGGTGTGATAAAGAAGGAAAAGGCCGTATCGGGTTTTGTGGGATCAACGCTGTCCGAACGGTTCCGCAATAACTTATCATTTGGTGTGCAGGACGTTGGTCGCGGCACGGTCACGTATTTTACCGATGATGTTTTGTTCCGCAGCTTTTGGGAAAACGGAAAGCTGTTATTTGCGAATGCTGTGTTTTTAGTGGGACAGTGAGTTGATTAGCTGATGGCTTGCGCCTGTGTAGGGACATCCGCCAACTGGCAGATGTCCGGTTGCCGCGAATGCCAAATACAATCCAGGGATAACAAGCGTGTACGAGTAAATGCCGATGCTTTAAAAATTTTCACTGCGGCTTTGGCTTTATTAGCAGAGCCGCATTAATTTTTGATATTGATGAAAAGCTTTCTTTTTGCAAGCCTCTTTTTCTTTTTCTGTTTGATTGGTCATGCGCAAGCGCCTTCCTTTCCCACCTCCGGCGATATTTATCTCGGCTTGAGAAAGCTGAATGTTTTGGGCAGCGTATTGTACTTCGCGGCACATCCCGATGATGAAAACACAAGGCTGCTTACTTACTTTTCGAAAGAGAAATTGTACCGCACCGGTTATCTTTCCTTAACCCGTGGCGATGGGGGACAAAACCTGATTGGCGATGAACAAGGCATTGAACTGGGATTGATACGAACGCAGGAATTGTTATCGGCAAGGCGCATTGATGGCGCCGAACAATTCTTTTCAAGGGCGTATGATTTCGGTTACTCAAAATCGCCGGAAGAAACCTTCACCAAATGGGACCGCGAAAAGATTTTAAGCGATGCCGTTTGGGTCATTCGCAAGTTTCAACCCGATGTCATCATCACCCGCTTTCCTACCACCGGCGAAGGCGGTCACGGGCAGCACACGGCATCAGCCATGATTGCGGTAGAAGCCTTTAAAGCCGCTGCCAACGCAAAGCGTTTTCCCGAACAATTGCAATGGGTGAAGCCTTGGCAAGCCAAGCGGCTTTTATGGAACACTTTCAACTTTGGTTCGTCTAATACCACCAGTGCTGATCAATTTAAAATAGACGTGGGCGGCTTTAATCCGGTGTTGGGAAAAAGCTATGGCGAGATAGCCGCCGAAAGCCGCAGCCAGCACAAAAGCCAGGGCTTTGGTTCATTAAAAAGCAGGGGCGAAGCGATTGAGTTTTTCAGGACGTTGGATGGCGATGCACCGCGTGAAGATTTGCACGAAGGCATCAAAGCCGATTGGACGAAAGTGGCGACCGGTGACGAACTACAAACGATTCAAACCATCACCAATGCACTCACGGCAAGCTTTGATTTTTCAGCGCCGCAAAAGTCTGTGGCGCAGTTGATGAAACTATACAAGGCCCTGCAATCATCATCGTTTACAACTACTGTTTGGGGATTGCAAAAGCAAAAGGAAGTGAAAGACTTAATTGTAGCGGCAAGTGGTTTATGGATGGAAGCATTCACCACCGTGCCTTCTGTTGCGCAAGGCGATTCCTTACTCATCAACGTTGTATTCAACAATCGGTTAGGTGGTAACTTGAAACTGCAAAAGATTAGCGGCGGCACAAGGCAGGATGAACTATCGCTTTCAATTGACACGACGCTTTTCAAAAACAAAAACTTTGTTCTTGCCAAAAAGATCAAGCTGGCCGAAGATGCGTCACTAACACAGCCGTACTGGTTACAGGAAAAAATGAGTGAAGGTTACTACAACGTAAAAGATTCGCGGATGATTGGCCAGCCGGATGTACAGCCTTCGGCAACAGTTGATGTGGCTTTATTGATAGAAGGAATGCCGGTATCATTCACGTTGCCGGTGCGGTATAAGTTTAGCGATCAGGTGAAAGGAGAACTGTATTGGCCCTTGGTTGTGAAACCAAAAATTATTTTCAGTGAATTGCAGCCCGTTTATTTGAAAACAGCAAACGGCAATAACCTTGTTTCTGTTTCAATCAATGCCAACGAAAATTTAGATGTGCCTTCGCCTGCAACCGTTTCGCAGGTTTTTGATGATAAGAAAGATACGATTCCTTATCTCGTTGGAGGCTTCTCACTAAACAAGAATTCTCCAAAGCAAGCCATCTTTTTATTGGCAACGCTGACTCCTCATGTTTATCAGCTTAACGTTTCGCCAAATTACCATAGGCCTGGTTACAGCCAACGTGACATCCGCTACGACCATATCCCTTCCATCACGTATTTCAAACCCACGTTCACCACGGTAAGAACATTGGATGTAAAAACCGAAGGCCATAAAATCGGTTACATCGTTGGTGCCGGTGATAAAGTTCCTGCGGCTTTGGAACAAATGGGTTACGAAGTCACGCTGCTTACCGACAAAGAATTGGAGCGAACAAACCTCAAAGGCTTCGATGCTGTCATTGACGGTGTTCGTGCTTTCAACGCCAACGATTACATGGGCAAGTATTACGACAAGCTGATGAAATACGTGCAGGACGGCGGCAACTATATTGTGCAATACTCGCAGAACAACAACATTCGTTCGCCAAAGATTGGCCCCTATAATTTTACGGTGTCCAATCGCCGCATCACTGATGAAAAAGCGGCGGTTACGTTTTTAAAACCCGAGCATCCGGTACTAAACTTTCCAAACAAAATCACACAGGATGATTTTGTTGGCTGGATACAGGAACGGAGCATTTATCATGCGGACAATTGGGACAGCAACTACGAACCCATCCTGCGGATGGCCGACCCAAACGAAGCGCCACACGACGGCAGCTTAATCATCACTAAATACGGCAAAGGCTTTTTTACCTATACGGGTTTGGTTTTCTTTCGCGAGTTACCTGCGGGTGTGCCCGGCGCTTATCGCTTACTGGCAAACATTATTGCGCTCAACAAAATAAAAGGTTCGTAATGGCGGAAAAGAAACCGGAGAGCAACAGGCGCTTTATCATGTTTGCTTTCGTGATTGTAGTGGGTTACGTCATCGGGATATTTCTGAAAAGGGTCACGCTCGGATTGGTCATCGGGCTGGTGCTGGGGGTGTTGGGTTCCGGGCTGCTAAAGCGGCGATGATCTTCACGCGGCGACAGCGGCGGAGCGGCAACGAAATGTTTTTCACTTCTTAATACATTTATTATGAACGAGAATGAAATCGCAACCGCCACCCTTGACATCGCTTTTAAAATTCACCGGCTTTATGGCCCCGGCTTGTTTGAATCTGTTTACGAAGAAATCTTTTGTTACGAATGGCAAAAGACGGGTATCACTTTTCTCCGTCAACACCCCGTCCCCTTGATTCACGAAACAATAAAGCTGGATGCAGGTTTTCGGGCAGATGTTATCTTAAATGACAAAGTCATTGTCGAATTTAAGTCGGTCGATGCTTTGGCTAAAGTGCATTTCAAGCAAGTAATGACTTATCTTAAACTGACTAATCTTAGGCTTGGCTTGCTGATTAACTTCAACGTTGATTTATTAAAAGAAGGCGTTCATCGAATTGCCAATCGCCTATAATTCGCTGCGCCGCTGCTCCGCCGCCGTCGCCGCGTGAAAAAACTGCAAAATGGACAAACCGCCATTGTTCGATGCTTGGTCCTCCTGGTATGTACTTGTCATTGTTGTGCTAACGATGCTCATTTTTCTGTTTGTACTCTTCACCAAAACCTTTGCATGAACGCACTCGATTGGCTGGTGATTGTTGTTGTCCTTGGCGGCATTGTGCTGTACGGCCTTTACAAAAGCCGCACAAGCAAAAACCTCGAGGGCTATTTTCTTTCCAATCGCAGCCTGCCGTGGTACGTCGTATTGCTAAGCATCATGGGCACGCAGGCCAGCGCCATCACCTTTATGTCGGGGCCGGGACAAGCCTTTACCGACGGCATGCGCTTTCTGCAATACTACTTCGGGCTGCCGCTGGCGATGGTCGTCATCTGCATCACCTTCGTGCCCATCTTTAACCGCCTGAAAGTTTTTACAGCGTACGAGTTTTTAGAAAAAAGGTTTGATAACAAAACAAGAACATTGACATCATCCTTGTTCTTGTTGCAACGCGGATTGTCAACAGGCATCAGCATCTATATGCCGTCTATTATTGTTTCGTCGCTTTTTGGCTGGGATGTTTCGTTAGTGAATCTTTTAAGCGGCGGTGCGCTCATTATTTATACCGTAACGGGCGGCGCAAAAGCCGTGGCACATACACAAAAAATTCAACTGCTGATCATCTTTTCAGCGATGGCCGCCGCCGGTTATGTAGTTATTCAATCGCTGCCGCAGAACGTAAGCATTACAGATGCCTTGAACATCGGCGGCAAGGCCGGCCGGACGGCTATCATCACAACAGGTTTTGAAAAAGGCGGCTTTAATTGGAACGATAAATACAATTTGTTTAGCGGTTTAATTGGTGGCTTCTTTCTTTCGCTTTCCTACTTTGGTACCGATCAATCCCAGGTAGGGCGATACCTGACCGCGCAAAACAACCGCGAAAGCAAACTGGGTTTGCTTATGAACGGGCTGGTGAAAATCCCGATGCAGTTTTTGATTCTTTTACTCGGCGTTTTTTTATTTGCGTATTATCAATACAACGCCGCCCCGCTTACGTTCAACGAAGGTTTGTTGAATCTGGTGAAAGCATCACCATACAGCGATTCGCTGCAAGCGCTTCAGCAACGCTATACCGTTGTTGGTGAAGAAAAGAAGGCAGCTAACAATTTATATCTCGCCGCTGAACATAACAATAATAAACGTATTGCTTTGTTGGAAGAAAGGCAACGGCAGTTGAGCCGCAGCCTGGACAGTTGCCGTACCGAATTTGCCCGCATCGCAAAAGCCTCCGTGCATCAAAAAGACAACGGTGCCGATTACGTCTTTCTCACCTTCATTAAAACCGTATTGCCGGCGGGTTTGCGGGGCTTGCTTCTCTCCATTATTTTTCTGGCTTCGTGGAGTTCTATTGCCGCTGCGCTCAATTCGCTGTCGGCAAGTACGGTGGTTGATTTTCACGAACGGTTTAGTAAATCCGCACAGCCCAAAAATGCTTATCGCACAGCAAAAAGATACACTTTGGCCTGGGGGATTTTCAGCATATTGGTGGCGGAGTTTGCGCACAACCTTGGCCAAAGCCTGATAGAAACCGTGAATGTGTTAGGATCGCTTTTTTACGGCGTCATCCTCGGTATTTTTCTCGTGGCTTTTTATTTAAAAAAAGTATGCGGCACCGCGGTTTTTGCGGCCGCATTGGTAGTGGAAATTTTTGTCGTATTGTTGTTTTTCAACGAAAGCATTTCATTTTTAAAATGGTTGCCCGACATTAGTTTTTTATGGCTTAATGCGATTGGTGCAATCGGTGTTATGTTGCTCGCCTTATTTTTTCAAACCATTTTGCCGCCGGCCAAAAAACAAAAGGCGATGCTGTAACGCATCGCCTTTTTCTTGTTACAAAAACTTACTTATACAATAAACGGATTAACGATGGCCGTTACCTGGTCTTTCGTCAACGGCTCGTCAAAAGCTTCCGATGCTTCATTTGCGGAAATGGTAGCTCCGCCAATGTTTACGATATTCACCATAGCTTGCGTAGTCACTTCTTCACCCGCATAACTCATTTGAATGGCGGCATTAGCGCCGGCGTTGCCGGTATCAATTCCACTCTGGTTTAAGGTAATCCAAGGCTGCAGAAGCACACCTGTTGGTACCAGGTTGGGAACCGCCGTGAGGTTGCGGCGCATTTGCCGGATGTGCGAGGCATGGCGTGCTTCCACTGAATGTATTTGCAAGGCAGCCTGCAAAACAGTTTTGTTATTAATCAGTCGAGGTGCTTGTCCTTTGTAAGCCCTCACCCCCGTGTCTTCATAGGTTTGCGCCACCGCCAGCATTACACCGTAATTGCTAAAGGCCGAAGCAAACGGACCGTTACCAGCACCCTTCGCGCCGCTAAAGTCAAACGATGCGGCTGTATAATTAGGTATGGTTGCATTCATAGATTGCAACACTGTTTTCAAAAAAGCTACGTGTGCAACTTCATGATCGCGAATAACGGTAAGCGCCCCTTGCGCAGGACCGGCGGGCACCCCAATAGGGCCAAAGTTGGTGACAACTTTTTTGTAGAATTCCGCTTCCAGGTTTTCGAGCAGATAAGCAAAAAGCAATACGTCGGTTACATCGCCTGCCGTTTGGCCGTAGGCTTTCTGAAACATAGAGCCGATAGCCGAAGGAACAGCAGCCATGGCCAGGGTTTTACCGATGAAAGAAAAACGGCGCATGGTTGACCGGCGGGTATCCAATCTGTCGTACACTTCCGGGTCAACCGTTTCGATTGCGTTGATAATATTATTCAGGTTCATGATTTCGGGGATTTATTATTTAGGAAGATTGCTTGCGTTAAGCCTTGTTTTTACGTACGTGCTGGCAATGGCCAATACATCTGGCGGGTTCATTGCGCCGTCCAATGCGTTTGCATTGTTTGCTCCAAGTGCGGTAAGCGAGGCTAAATCGGCAAACGTACCGTTGCTGATCAAATCGCGAATCAATGCGGCGTGACGTGCTTCCACCGAAACAATTTTTCCGGCAAGGGTTAAGTAATCGGTACTGACAATAAGTTTGCCTGCACCGTTATAGGCAGATACACCCAAATCTTCAAAGGCTTTTGCGGTGCCTAATACGCTGTCGCGGCTGCTAAACGTGATGGAAGAAAAATCAACCTGTAAATCACGGATGGCATTGCTGCCCAAAGCGGTTCTGAAAAATTCACGGTGGGCAATTTCGTGGTCGCGAATATCTTTAAGGTATTCACTTTCCAGTGCTGACATGCCAGAATAAGGAGAGGCCATAACCTGTGTGTAAAATGCAGCTTCCAATTGCTCCAATGCGTAAGCATAGTTCAGGATGCCGATGTCGCCGCTGCCGAGGTTAACGTCATCCGTTGTACCGTCATCGTCGTGGCTGCAACTCGACAGGCCAACGCCGCCAAGTACTACGGCAGACGCACCGATAAGACCTGAAAAGCGAAGAAACTTTCTGCGGCTTACATCCTTTGCAGCCAATTCGTCCATTAACGTAGGGCTTTCGTTTTTTTGTGAAGATTTCAAAATTTCCATAGATCAAGTTTAAATGTGAGTGAAGCGTTTATGGTTACAAGGGTTTTAATGACGCACCTGCCCGCTTATCTACGGAAAGAGTTGTGCCGCCGGATTTAACAAGCCGAAAACTTTTCTTGTTGCAAGCAAGTTTATACTTACGTACGGGTGCTTAAACAAACTGCTAAATACTTTTTTATCGTTGTGTATTCCTTTTCCCAACAAAAGAGCATCCGGCCTTTTAGCGGGATGCTCTTTTGTTGATTGCCAGTTATCAACAACCAGCTGCCAATACTACCGCAAGCGGCTATTCTTTAAAATAACAAACCTTCCGCGCAACAGAAGGTTTGTTTAATAGAATGCAGTTTAACCCAATCACGATAGCCGGCTGCTGGTAATCGGCACTTACTTGAGCGAAGCGATCAGCTTTTCATTGAGCTTTACATAATCATCGTTCTTTTGTTCTTTCGCCAATGCCATTGATTTGGTAGCGGTTTGTTTGGCCTCTTCTTTCTTGCCCAGCTTGGCCAGGGCATTTGCTTTTTGATGATATACCCAATAAGCTGTTGGATTCTGCTCAAGCGCTTTGTCAAACCAGGCAACGGCTTGGTTTAAGTCCTTGCCGTTTTCCAAATAATACATGGCCGCACCAAAGTAAGGACGATTGTCTTTGTTCATCAGGTTATCAATCTGCGCCATTACTTTTTTTTCAACGTCGGTAGTAATGGGAATGGCTACGGCGGTTTTGTCCCACATAATGTGCAGCTCCATGGTCGTCGGCTTTACGTTGGCGAATTGCATGGTGAAGGTTTCCATTGCCTCGCCCATCTTCATCGGTTTTACTTTAAACCGAAGCACATCGTCTTCGGGCTTGTATTCGGTACCTGAATTGAGATAGCCTTTGTTGATGATGATGTCCCATTCGTTCTCATTGGGTATAGAGTACACCGCATATTCACCGGCTTTGAGCGCTTGTCCGCCAATCATTACATCGTCGGTAAACTTTAGCCGCGTAGCGCCGTTGGCGCCTGTGCGCCATACTTTTCCGTAAGGCACCAGGTCGCCAAAAACTTTGCGGCCTTTTACACCGGGGCGTGAATAAATAAGCTCCACTGATGAAATGCCGAAGTCTTGCTTGAGGGTTTGCGTAGGCGATGGGGCCGGCGTTTTTAATTGTGCGGATGCAATGACGGTAGCTACGCAGATGGCGGCGCAGAGCAGAAATTTTTTGAACATGATGGCTATGTTTTAGTCAAAGATACTTGGAGTTGACAAGTTGATTAGTTGAGAAGTTGTGTAGATAAGGAATCTCACACAATCACGATAACCGACTGCTGGCAACTGGTAACTGGCAACTTGAACTATTTTCGCTTTATGCAAATTCAATGGCAGCTAAAACATTTCAACGAGCTTACATTGGCACAACTGTATGCGGCCTTGCAACTGCGCATTGAAGTTTTTATCGTGGAGCAGAATTGTCCCTTTCAGGATGCCGACGATAGAGACCAAGCATCTTATCACTTACTCGGTTACAATAATAAAAAGCTGATTGCTTACACACGCCTGGTGCCGCCGGGCATTGCTTATACGGAAGCTTCCATCGGCCGTGTGGTTACGTCGCCATCGGTACGCGGCAGCGGCGCCGGTAAAGAATTGATGCGGGAGTCCATCAGCAAAACGGTTTCACTGTTTGGCAACGGCCCGATAAAAATCGGCGCACAGCTTTACCTTAAAAATTTTTACGAAAACTTTGACTTCGTTCAAGTCAGCGATGTCTATCTCGAAGACGGCATTCCCCATATCTACATGCTAAAGCAGCCTTCGTAATTGTACCAAGGGCAAGCCCGATGGAAATACATTAAAACCACTCTTGCACCTGACGTGCACGCCTTCTACTTTCGTGGCGAATCTGATTTCCTAAAAAAAACAAATCCACTCTTATGAGAACACTTGTACAAAGGGTACGTACAGTAGCGCTCATCTGCACGCTTCTTTCCTCACTCTTCGCCGGTGCACAATCGCTTTCCACGCCAAACGGAAAATTTGAAATCGGCCTCGGACTCGGGCCCATGTTTTTCCTCGGCGACTTGGGGGGCAACATCGGCAAGGGGACGTACTTTGTTAAAGATGTAAACCTTCCTCTCACAAAGTTTCAAAAAGGCTTGTTCATAAATTTTTATCCGCAGGAGTGGATCGGCTTTCGCCTGGCCGCCAACCTGGGAAAGCTTGAAGGCGCCGATTCCCTCATAACGGACCATGGCGGCGATGAGGTTTCACGCCTCAACCGCAATCTTCAATTTCGCACGAACATCACCGAAGCGTATGCGGCGATAGAATTGTATCCGACTGTTTTCTTTGAACAATACGAAGGCCTGCAGGGAAAGGTTCGTCCTTATGGCGTGGTGGGCGTGGGTATGTTTCACTTCAACCCGCAAGCCGTGTATCATTCGCCAAACGGCACGTCGCGTTGGGTGGACTTGCAACCCTTGCACATCGAGGGCCAGGGACTGATTGCCGGCCGTTCAAACTACAGCCTTACGCAAATGGAAGTTCCCGTTGGCGGCGGCGTGAAGTGGTACATAAAAGAAAACATGTACCTCGGTTTTGAGATTCTGCACCGCACCACTTTTACAGATTATGTTGACGACGTAAGCCAAGATTATATTGATCCGGTTTACTACAAGCAACTTCCCGCGGAATTGCAACCCATCGCCGAGCAGATGCGCGACCGCAAGCTAACGACGCTTAACGGCGGGAGCAATTCTACGCCAACCTTCATCGGCGAGCAACGCGGCAACCCAAAGCACATGGATGCTTTTTTCTCCTCCATCATTCGCTTTGGCTGGCGCTTGTTCGACAACAGCACCGCCGACCACATGGGCTGTCCAAAATGGTAAAAACATAAACCTATGCTGCACCTTTATCTTGCTTCGCTAACGTTACTAACAAGTCCTTTGCCCGGCCGCGGTTCAACCGGTACGGCCACCGCCGAAAGCCGCTCGAAAGAAGTTATTAAAGTGTATCCGACACCGCACGAAGAAGGCTGCCTGACGGTTTGCTCGGCCACCGACGCAGCCATAGAGTTTTATCTTTTTGACAGCGAAGGAAAATTGATTTATCAAAGCCAGATGAAACACCGCGAACAACAAACCATACAAGGGCTTCTACCCGGCGCTTATACGTACCATGCCTTTCGGGCCGATGAAAAGTTGAAAGGCGGAATCGTGGCCGTAAAAAACTAAACCAATAGGAACAGAAGGCCGCTTAATAAAATTCAAATCCTGGTTGAAAACAACCATAATCCGTTCCCTATCTCGCGTACCCTACAAAGATTTTATTAAAGCCTTCTGCCCTCTTATTGGCTAACAACGTGTCCTTTTTCTTTTCATAACTATTGTCAAAAACCCGCTTTTGCGGGTTTTTCTTTTGGGGAGATTTTTAAGGTTTTGGAGAATGTTTTGATGCGCTTTTATGAAACGGTGAAAGATGCTGGTATCAAATCCGCGTATCAATTTTTGTTTTTTTAAATCTCGTAGAGCATGTACAATCACCACCATAAATCCTAAGCAGCTTACCTGTGCTGTCTTTCGGACATGCCACGGGTGTGTACCTACAAGTCCCTGATATGCGTTTTGTTGTTTTGCCTATTGCCTATTGCAAATTGCTCATTGCTTATTGCCGATTGCTCACTCCCGGCACTACAGGCAAGCTTTCGTTGCCTGCTTCGCTTACGGCTTGCACGGCAAAGAAATAATTGTCTTTTGAATAAGGGATCGTGATCGTCGTAGCGGTTGTATAAATTTTCTTTTGCCAAACAGGCCATGCCGTTTCCCGCATCAACACATAATAGCCTTTTGGCTTTCCGTGCAGCGGCGCTTTCCAACTCAACGAAGTGGAATTCGTAAGATTCTTTACATCTACCAAAACCGCTTGCGGTTGCGATGGAGCTTTGGCCAAATTGGCCAACGTGGATAAATTAATGCCGGTGTTTTTGCGCAGGTATTCAAAATCCATGAACTCTGCTAAGTCGCCATACTGAACACCTTTATCGGTGCGCAAATCCTGGTGTTGGTGATTGTAATTTTCGTTCATCTCGGTGAGGCGCACAGCCGCAAAACCGCGTTGCACAAAGGGCGTGTGATCGCCGCCGCGCAGAAAGCGGTCGTTGCGGTATATCATTACCACCTGGAGGTTGTCCACGTAGCGTTCGCCTGTCTCTTTCACGTACCTCGCAAGCTGTCTTGTTTTGCCGTCATTCTCCAAACCATAGTTGCGAATGGCCTGCAATGCGCGGCCGGTGTCCTGCACCGAAAACGCTTCGCTGAACACACGCAGCTTTGTGTTGTCAATGATATTTGTTTCATTGCTGTTGTTGCTGCCCATGATGTCGTTATTCAGCATCGCATCAATGTTCCATCCGGTTTTCTTTGCCTTATCGGCCAGATAACCCGAACCCAACAGGCTTTGCTCTTCGCCGCTAACGGCTACAAAGATTACCGTAGCGGGAAAAGAATGTTTACTCATCACTCTTGCGCATTCCATCACCGCCGCCACGCCGCTGCCGTCATCGTTGGCGCCGGGTGCATCGGCCGTGCGGTTCATCACGTCGGTTACGCGGCTGTCTAAATGCCCGCTGATTAAATAGATGCGGTCATCCGCCGCATCGGTGCCTTTGAGTATTGCCATTGCATTGCCCAAACTTATGGCCACATCTACGCGGCGGCCATCGGGTGCAAGCGTGGTGGTATCTACCGATGCCGTTAGGCGGCCGTTGCTACTCTTTGCAAACTCACTGAATTTTTGCGCCACCCATTCTCTTGCGGCACCGATGCCCTTCTTCTTATCGGCGGTAGTGCTTAATGTGCTGCGGGTGCCAAAGCTGACCATCTTGTTGATGTAAGTTTTTAAAGAATCGGATGAAATTTCCTTCACCATGGATTCTATTTCAGGGTCGCGTTGAATGATGGTTTGTGCGGAGGAAGGGAAGGCGATTGCAAAAAGAAAAACAACGGAGAAAAGTTTGCGCATGATTGAAATTTTGACCGGCTAAATGTAAGCTGTGTTTGGCATTGAATGAGTTCATCTACTTTTAAAGATGGCTATAAACAGATACAGCGTCATTATTTATTGGAATTAAACGGACAAAGCATTTATTGCGGAGATGCCGGAACTAAAAGGCTGTGTTGCGCACGGTAATACACAAGATGAGGCATTGCGTGAGGTAAATACGCTGGCGGCTGAATGGCTGAAAATGGCACAGGAAAAGGGATGGGTGATACCAAAGCCGAAAGGCAGACTGTTGTTTGCCTAAGGTCACTTTCTGACACCCGGCAGCCCTGTTGTAATTTCAACAGACAACAGGCTGCAAAAGTTACCGCGTAAAAAATGAATCTGTAAAGGATGATTTCATTTCTTACGTGAATCAACCTTTAATACATATAGTACCTACGGTTGGCTGCGGCCAATAAAACCCTGCTTGCCCAATATAAATTCAACGGCTCTTTCGACGTTGCGGTCAACGGCTTCTTCTGATTTAAGGTTATTGATGTACCGGGCTATTTCTTTTTTGCGCGAAGGCGGCAGGCTTTCAAATTTTTCTTTTGCTTCCTTGTTTTTCTTCAAAGCTTCGTTCAACTTCGGATGCAGCGGCGTGGCCCTTTCCGCTGCATCGTATTCAATGGCGATGGTGACATCGTCGCCAACATCTTTACCGGCGGCTTTTCGCATAGGCCCGTTTAAATACAGCCGCCATTCGCCGGCATATTTCACCAGTGTTTGCGTAGACGCTTTTTGATTGATGCGAAGCCGAACAGGAATGGGACCTCTTTCTTTTTCGGCTGCCTTCATGACAGTTTGAAGCAATGCGGCAGGAAGCGTTACATAAGGATTGACGCCGATGATAAAGATTTCCGCAGTGAAGGTTTGCATAATGAATTACGACGCTTATTCTTCGGCTTTCTTTTTATGCACCAATTCCGTAAAACTCTTAGCGGCTTGTGTAAAATCAGATGGCACCAAAACAATAGTGGTGGTATTGTTGTCAATGCCGATTTCGGAAAGCATTTGCATGCGCCGAAGTTCCAATGCTATGGGACTGCCTTCCATTTCTTTTGCGCCTTGCGTAAGCTTTATGGACGCATCCAATTCGGCTTCGGCCTTTACAATGCGTGCCCGCTTTTCTCGAATGGCTTCGGCTTCTCTTGCCATCGCCCGTTGCATGCCTTCGGGTATCTCCACATCTTTCATTTCCACCATTTCTATTTTTACGCCCCAAGGCTCTGTGGTCAAGTCAACAATTTTTTGCAGCGTGTTGTTGATCTGTTCACGTTCTTTCAATACTTCGTCAAGTGAGTGCTGGCCAATGATGTTGCGCAGTGCCGATACGGCAAACTGATAAACGGCTTTGTTGTAATCGGCCACTTTAATGATGGCGCTTTCGGGGTTGATGATGCGGAACCAAAGCACCGCGTTTACCTTAATGGTCACGCTGTCCTTGGTGATTGTTTCCTGCCGTTCGAGGTCAACGGTTTTTACGCGGATGTCCACTTTCTGCTGCCGGTCAATGAGCGGAACAAGATAATAAATACCAGGTCCTTTAACGGTTTGAAAACGGCCCAAACGAAAGACAACGGCCCGCTGATACTCTTGCGCAATGCGGATGCCCGAGAGAAGAAAGATGGCTATGAAAAACAAAAAAGGAAGTGCAATCACGATGGTAAAGTTTTACAAGTTGAAGGTAGGATAGGAATGAGGCCAATCGGCAATAAGCAATAAGCAATAGGCAATGGGCAATTGTCAGTACAAAACATTGAAACGGGTAAGGGGACAATCTCAATAACGGTATCTCGTGGCGCCATCAACCCAAAATAAAAACGCAACCTGAATGTGGTTGCGCATTTAGTAAGATCTTTTGCTGTTCTGTAGATTTTAGGAAACCTGTTTTCGATCGGTCGTTGTCAGGCAATAAACACTTAGCCTTTAACCGTTGCTCGTTGTTCATTGAGCATTGAAAATTGCGCATTGGGTATCGCCTGTTGTTTTTTGCCTATTGCTCATTGCCAGTTGCCAATTGAAACTATTCCACCGTCACACTCTTTGCCAGATTCCGCGGCTTATCCACATCGCAGCCTTTTGCTATGCCCACGTAGTACGACAACAACTGCAAGGCGACCACGCTCAACATCGGCGCTAAAATTTCATCCGCCGCAGGTACTTCCACGGCATCGTCAGCAAGAGACGTGCTGTGCTCATCACCCTCGGTTATCACCGCAATGACTTTGCCTTTGCGGGCCTTGATCTCCTGCATGTTGCTGATAACTTTTTCGTGGTATTGATCTTTCGTGGCCACGAATACAACAGGCAGCGTTTCATCTACCAGGGCAATCGGCCCGTGCTTCATTTCGGCGGCCGGATAACCTTCTGCATGGATGTAGGAAATCTCTTTCAGCTTCAACGCACCTTCCAAGGCCACAGGAAAATTATACCCTCTGCCGAGAAACAAAGCGTCACTGGCATCCTTGTATTTTTCAGCCAACGCTTTAATGCGGTCTTTCTGTTTCAATACAAGTTCTACTTTCTCCGGGATTGAATTTAGTTCGTCCAGCAAGCGCATGTACCGGCCTTTGTCGAGCGTACCTTTTTCGTAACCAATCTTCAAGGCAATCATGGTCAGCACCGCCAGTTGCGCCGTAAAGGCTTTGGTAGAAGCCACGCCGATTTCAGGACCCGCGTGTGTATAAGCGCCGGCATCGGAGGCGCGGGCAATGGACGAACCAACAACGTTCACCACACCGAGTATAATGGCACCTTGCTTCTTCGCATTCTCAATTGCTACCAAAGTGTCAGCCGTTTCGCCGCTTTGCGAAATGGCAATGATGACATCGCCTTTGTTGATGACGGGATTGCGATAGCGAAACTCCGAGGCGTATTCCACTTCCACGTTAATGCGGCAGAGTTCTTCAAAGATGTATTCGGCCACCAAACCCGCGTGCCAGCTTGTGCCGCAGGCTACCATTACAATGCGGTTGGCGGCTATAATCTGCTCCGCGTATTTTTCAATGCCCGCCATTTTAATGGTGCCTTTCTCCGCATCTAATCGTCCACGCAGGCAATCATAAATGGTTTGCGGCTGCTCGAAAATTTCCTTGAGCATGAAATGCTCGTAGCCGCCTTTTTCAATGGCCGCCAGTTCCATATCCAGCTTGGTGATGTACGGTATCTGTCTTTCGTTGCCGAGGTTTTTTAAAATGAGTTCATCGGCTTTGATGATGGCGACTTCGTAATCGTTCACATACACCACTTCTTTGGTGTATTCAAGCATGGGCGTGGCATCGGAGCCGAGGAAGTGTTCGCCTTTGCCGATGCCGATCACCAACGGGCTTCCCTTTCGTGCGGCAACGATGGTGTCCGGCGCATCTTCATCCAACAATAAAATCACGTAAGCGCCGGAAACCCGTTTCAACGCAATGCGTACGGCTTCTTCTAAACTTGTTTGCGTGTTGATTTTGATGTCTTCAATAAAGTTGAGCAACACCTCCGTATCGGTATCGCTTTTAAATGTATAGCCTTTGTTAAGCAACTCCGTTTTTAGCTGCGCATAGTTTTCAATGATGCCGTTGTGAATCATGGCGAGCTTGCCGCTGGCGCTCACATGCGGATGGGCATTGCGGTCGCTTGGTTCGCCGTGCGTAGCCCAGCGGGTATGGCCGATGCCGATGTTTGATTTGAGGTTTTCGCCAAGCAGCGTTGACTCCAGTTCGGCCACTTTACCTTTCTTTTTAAAAACCGTTAACTGTGGATTCATTAAAGCCACGCCAGTACTGTCGTAGCCGCGGTACTCTTGCCGCTTAAGTCCGGTGATGATGATGGGGTAAGCTTGTCTGGGTCCGATGTATCCGACGATTCCGCACATAATGAAACAGATATTGAGTGATTAAGATATTGGGATATTGGTTTAAAGGACACGGAATCGGCGACGCCAACATCTCGATATCCAAGTATCTCAATATCCGTTTTAAACAGTCCGCGAAAATGGACAAAAAGAACGAGAAGCCAAAGTGCCGCGTCCAAACAATCTGTTACAATAAGATACCGGTAAGAATCAGATATGCCGTGGAGAAATAAATGATGATACCCGTTACGTCAACAAGGGTGGCCACAAAAGGTGCGGAACTAACTGCCGGGTCGGCGCCGAGGCGTTTTAAAACAATGGGCAACATGCTGCCGCACAAGCTGCCCCAAAGCACGATGCCAACGAGCGAAAAACCGATGGTTAAACCAACGGCGGTGGAATGGGCGAGATAAGCGTTTTTAATTTCTGGGTCGTGCATGTGCAAATAACCGTATTGAATTAATTCATGCCAGACCTGTATGCGCAAAAAGCCCACGGCGCCGAGGATTAACCCCAACACAAGCCCCGATAAAATTTCGCGGCGCATCACCCGCCACCAATCTGCGATGCTGACTTCGCCCACGGCCATGGCCTGAATGATTAAGGTAGAAGCCTGTGAGCCGCTGTTGCCGCCGCTGGAGGTGATCAGCGGCACAAAGATGGAAAGGATGGCGACCTTTTGCATCTCGTCGGAAAAGTAGGTCATGGCCGATGTGGTCAGTAATTCGCTGATGAAAAGCGCCAGCAACCAACCGACACGTTTGCGAATGAGGGTAAAAAAAGCAATGTCGAGATAAGGTTCGTTTAATGCCTGTGTACCGCCTATCTTTTGCATGTCCTCGCTGAACTCTTCGCTGGCCACCCAAAGAATATCATCAATGGTAACGATGCCTAATAGCTTGTTGCTGTTGCTCACTACCGGCAAGGCCACGCGGTTGTTCATTTTAAACGCATCGTTGGCCACTTCCTGATCGGCATACGCGTTTAGTGCTATCACGCGGTTGTCCATCAACTCGCTTACCTTTTTATCGGGCGAAGCCAAAATGAATTCACGAATGCGGATGTCGTCGAGCAGTTCGCCTTTTTCATTAATCACGTAAATCACGTCAATGGTCTCGCTGTTCTTGCCAATGCGGCGAATGATCTCCAGCACCCGTTGCACGGTATCGGTTTCGTGCACGTAAACATAATCCGGCGTCATTAAGCGTCCCACGCTGTTTTCGGGATAACCCAACAGCGACAGCGTGATCTTTCGCTCTTCGTTGTTCAGCAGCTTGATCAGTTCACGCACTACGTTGCTCGGCAGGTCTTCCAGCAAAGCCGTGCGGTCATCGGGCGGCAGCTCGTTCAGGAGTTCGGCGGTTTTGCTGGGGGGCAGCTTTTGAATAACGTCTTGCTGGGTGGCGGTTTCCAAAATTTTAAACACACCGGAGGCGCGGTGAATGGACATGTACATGACGATGGCCGCATCGTGTTCGGGTACGGTGTAAATCAGTTCGGCCACGTCGCTGATGTTCTGCTGGTCCAGGAAGTGCCCGATTTCTTCGGGGTCGCCTTTTTCCAGCATGTGTTCCAGTTCGGCCTGCAGGGTTTCCAACGTCATGCGCCAAATTTAGGGCACGAAACCGGCAAGGGCTATCTTCATCATTATTTACTGTATGAGCGAAAAGCAGTTGAGTTATTTGCTGGAAGGCGTGTACGTGGCGCCTGTGAAAAAGCGGGGCCGCGGCGTGTTTACCAAAGACCCCATTGCCGCCGGCAAATTGATTGAGCTTTCACCTGTGATTGTCATGAGCGGCGACGACCGCAAGCTGCTGGATAAAACGCTATTGCACGATTATATTTTCGAATGGGGACAAAAGAAGGAACAATGCGCCATGGCGCTTGGCCTCGTGTCGGTTTACAATCATTCGTACACGGCCAATTGCACCTACGGTATGTATTTTAAACAAAGCATGATCTCGGTGATTGCCGTGCGGGACATTAAAGCTGGAGAGGAACTTTTTATTAATTACAACGGGGAGTGGGATGGGAAGGAGAAGGTTTGGTTTGATGCGGTGTAAGGGATGATAAAATGAAATAAATAAAGCGCCAACGGACAGGTAATTGCTGCAGGTGGGATATTTTATAACGTCCAGCCCGGAACGCTGCCCAATTGAAAATATAAAGTTGAAGTTAACAACAAAAAGCCAAATTTAAACTCGTCTGCCGGAACTAAAGTACAGCGATGCAAACAGCCGAAGTTTGAACGTCAAGCCCCACTTGCAGCAATACCAATGTTGTGTGCCGTTTATGTCTTTTGCACCATCTCACTTTCAGCCAATTCATGTGTCAATGCTGGGGTCATTATGA
Organism: Flavisolibacter sp.; assembly: GCA_965247695.1. Taxonomy (GTDB): domain Bacteria; phylum Bacteroidota; class Bacteroidia; order Chitinophagales; family Chitinophagaceae; genus Flavisolibacter. The sequence continues at coordinate 4,530,693 of OZ252037.1, read as the reverse complement.
ATTTTTTAAAGTCGCCCAATGCGTTGCCAAATGAAATGCACTTGTCTTTTGTAAGTGTGTCAATATGGTTTGGAAGAACTTCTATTTGAAATTCAATTTCTTCTCTAACTTCTGTTTCAAGGTCAAAGGAAAAATCCATTTCTGTTAGAAACTCTTTGTTGTGCAAAATCCTATTTCTTAGTGTTATTAATTCCAAAAGAGTTTTGTAAGAGTTATTGTTTTCGTCGATTACAAATTGTCCTTTAGAAATAATGTTTGCAGATTGCTTTAACTTTTCAGCAAACGGCAAACTGATATATTTTTTGGCTTGTGGTTTATATTCAGATAATCCAAACTCGTCTAAACAGAAATCTGTCAAAATGAAATTTAAAGAGTATTCAAGTGTCGCCGCACAAAGTGTGAAGAACCCAAAATGTAAATATTCTGATTGTTGATTGCTTAAAATGTCGGAATAAGCAAGGCGAAGTTTTTTATAGTAACTCTCAGTTCCATTCCATAGTATGTAACTTTTATCTTTACCGTCAACATTTATTAGAAGCCTTGCAGTAGGTTGCATTTTTTAATTAGTTAGCTTAATAGTCTGAATTGCTTTTTGCCTTCTGTATCTTTAAAACGCGCAATATTAAAAGTCCATCTTCGTAAGTTAATTTGATATTCATCGTTTCTGTAACTTCCATGACAATGGAATTGAAAATATTTTCTTTAGAATTTTTGTTTTTGAATTCCCATAACAAGCCTAAAGGAACTTTTGAATAGTCTTTTGCTTTAAAATATTTCGCTTCCAATTCTGTTTTGAGGTCGGTGTACAAATCAGCCAACTTTTGTTCAAAAGCTGGTCTAATATAAACAGATGCAGAATAAAATTTGTTCTTGTAAAACTTGAATGAAACGAATAGAGCCTCTCGTTCACCAAAATTTACTCCGTCAAAAAACAGGTAACTACTGTCGCTACGCTTTTCATTAATAAAGCAACCTGGTCTCGCAAGCATTGCTTTTTTAACCACGTCAATCGAAGAACCAAATTTGATGCTCATTACACCATCCAAATTTTGTCCATAGATAGTTGTCGAAATAAATACTGCCGCAAATAATAAAAACTTTGTCATGGTTGCTTTAATGTTTAGGGAGTGGCGGTTAAATGGCACACAACGTTCGAGTATTTGCGAAGGCAGGGAATTCATTGATTGTCCAGCCCGGAACAAATGCCCATTTGAAAAATATGTTGTTGAAGTTAACAACTAAAGCCAAATTTATAAATGTCAGCCCGAGCCGCTGCTGATGTTTGCACATAGCTGATGTTACATTGTCCAGCCCTGCTTTTGCAAATACTTATGTTGGCGGTAGTTTTTCTATGTCATGGTAATAAAGAGTTGAATAAGCAACATATGAAGGGTATATATGTTCAAAGAATATTCTAAGAAATGAACCGTTTGACAACCATCCTTCAAAATCATCTTTTTCTTGCAATGTTATTTTCACTCCCTGATTTTTATAAGTGAAAATTCCATAGTCTTTGCCCAACTCCTGGGCTTTTGCTGTCTCTTTTGTGGAAGCCCATTCAGCTTTTAATCCAAATTCAGAATATAACTCAAGGAAGGAATTAAGCTCAAGCATGTAATATATTTTTATTCGGCTAAAGAGAATATCAAAAATAAAGTCAGGGCTAAATGGAAGAAAAAATATTGGCTTGTTCAAAGAAATAATTGTTTTAAGTACATCGACGATTATATATTTTTCACTTCCCGCTTGCTCTGCGATTGCTTTTAACAAACGACTTCCAATAAACCTTTTTTCTCCTTTGTAGATGCCAATATGTAGGCAGTCATCAATTACATCATATGCCCAATAATTCCGACCTTTTAATTGTTCCTCAAGTGCAGATAATCTTTCCGTATATAAAGGCGTATGTTCCTTTGGTGTTATTATTTTTATTTCTTTATTTGACGTTGGGTCAATTCCTTTGTCTTCATTAATGATATTTGTTACATTTTTTAATGTTGTTTTTTGCTTAATATTTCTTTTTAGCTGTTGAATAAATTTTTTGTCCTCACCATACTTTTCGTGAACCTCTTCTAAGGTTGTGTTATTCTTTTCTAAATCAGATAGAATTTCAAGAACCTCCACGTTTTTTTTCCCTTCTTTTACTTCTCCAATTATAAACTTACCATTCATAATGCCAATAATATCTCCAACTTGTACATTATTCGTAATGTCGGATATTAATAAAAAGTCTTCTGGTTTTTTGTTAACATCGTCAACAACTACTTGGACTGATTTTAAGTTTATGTCTTTGAGTTTTTTTGAACCTTCGACTTTCTGAAATAGTCTTCTTGAAATATAGAGTTGTCCTTGTATTAACTGCCAAAGGATTGCATCAGCACAATGCTTAAATAGGACTTGTATATTTTCTAAATATTTCTCTTTTGTTTTTAGCTCAGTAATACTCTCTTTCTCTCTATTTCTTTTAGCCACTTTGAGTTTTGTAACAATAATTTCTTCTTCAGCCTGAATTTCCTGAATGCAAGAAATTATTCTTGTCTGTGCCGCCTTGAATCCATCATGAACACTACTTATAAATTTTTCTTTAGACGCATTTATTCTTTTTAAAAACTCCGCTCCTGAAATTGGATATTCAGAGTCAGTGACAATGCTTTTGGTACCATGCCCACACGCTAAGTCTGCAATTTCATGCACTTCATTTTCTATCTCCTTAATATCGTAAAGGTCTGTCATAAAATTACCGCCAACACGCTAATTTATGTATTATACGCATGATCCAGCAGAAATTTTGCCGTTGAAAACCAACCCGATAGCAATCTCAAATTCCAATTGTCAGTACAGCAATACAAACTCAAATATGTTCACTTGCTGTTTCATCAACAAAGAGAAAATAAGCTTCTAACTTCATCCTTTACTCTTCGAATACTCTCGCCACTTCTCAATCACCTTACTCATATCCTCCGGCAATTCACTTTCAAAAAAAACTTCCTCGCCGGTTGATGGATGAACAAAGCCCAATGTTTTTGCGTGCAGGGCTTGGCGCGGACAAATAGCAAAACAGTTGTCAACAAACTGCTTGTATTTGCTGAAAATGGTTCCCTTCACAATCTTGTCGCCGCCGTAAGTGTCATCGTTGAAAAGCGGATGGCCAATTGACTTCATGTGTACCCGTATCTGGTGCGTTCGGCCCGTCTCCAACACGCATTGCACAAGCGTTACGTAATTAAATCGTTCTAACACTTTGTAATGCGTGATGGCTTCTTTGCCGTGGTCGCCTTCGGGATAAGCTTCAAACAATTTGCGATAGCGTAGGTTGCGGCCTACGTGGGCGATGATAGTGCCTTCATCCTTCTCCACATTTCCCCACACCAAAGCGATGTACCGGCGCTTAACGGTATGGTCGTAAAATTGTTTGGCCAACTGCCGCATGGCTTTGTCGGTTTTAGCCAACACCAACAAGCCGCTGGTGTTTTTATCAATGCGGTGCACAAGGCCAAAACGGGGCAAGGTTTGTTCGGAAACCGTTGGGTTCTTTTGCTGTAAATAATAAGCGATGCCGTTGAGCAAAGTGCCGTGGTAATTGCCGCTGCCGGGATGCACCACCATGCCCGCCGGTTTGTTGATGATCATGATGTCCTCATCCTCATGTACAATGTTCAGCGGAATGTTTTCGGGCACAACGTCCGTGCTTTCAGGATGCCCGTCCGAATACACAATGATTTGATCGAGGGCTTTGATCTTGTGGTTCTGCTTTACTTCTTTGCCGTTCACCAACACCAAACCGGTGTTGATAGCCTGCTGTAATTTGTTTCGCGTGGCGCCTTCAATGCGGTTCATCAGAAACTTGTCAATGCGGTAAGGCTCCTGGCCTTTGTCGGTGGTAAACACAAAACGTTCGTACAGTTCATCGCTGCCGGCTTGTTCGTCTTCGGGCTTGTGAATGTCATCGGCCATAGGCTGCGAAGATAAAGACCTCACCCCCGACCCCTCTCCAAGAAACTTGGAGAGGGGAGAAGAACTGTACAACGTTATAATTTCCTTTGACAGGGAGCATACGATGCGCTGCAACCAATAGTAAACGACTTCCCTGCTAACGGGCACGGTTCCCTTCTCCATCTCCGATGGAGAGGGGTTAGGGGTGAGGTTGCTATTTTTGTCCCATGAGCGAACCACAATCCGTTGAATTTAGCGACTTGGGTGTAATGGATTACAAGACGGCCTGGCATTACCAGGAAACTTTACTGCAAAAAAACCTTTTGATAAAAAGAGAAGCGGTTAACATTACTGATGGCAAAAACCTACCAACCACCAACCATTTACTCTTCGTTGAACACCCGCCTGTTTACACCTTGGGTAAAAGCGGCAAGTTGGAAAACCTTTTGATCAATGATGAAGAACGAAAACAAAAAGGCATTGAATTCTATTCAACTAACCGCGGTGGCGACATCACCTTTCACGGGCCGGGACAAATCGTTGGCTACCCCATTTTAGACCTCGAAAAATTTTACACCGACATTGGCCGATACCTGCGTGAATTGGAAGAAGTCATCATCCTAACCCTCGCTGAATACGGCATCAAAGCCGGCCGCTCCAAAGGTGAAACCGGTGTGTGGATAGATGCCGGCATCAACGGCCGCGAACGAAAAATTTGCGCAATGGGTGTTCGTTGCAGCCGCTGGATCACCATGCACGGTTTTGCTTTGAACGTAAACACCGACCTGTCTTACTTCAATCACATCATTCCCTGCGGCATTCAAAATAAAAAGGTAGCGTCCATGAAAGAAGAATTAGGAGTGGAGGTTAACATTGAAGACGTGAAAGAAAAGCTGAAGCGGAATTTTGAACGGGTGTTTGGTGCAACACTTATCGAATAACGAACAGACGAACAAGGAATGATGAATAGCGAAGGTGGTTTCCGAACCTTCAGGGTTTCCTTCTTCATTCGATATTCCTTGTTCGCCTGTTCTTCTGTTCTTCAGAATTCTTTCGCCAAATAAAACTTGCTCTTCTCCACCAGTTTCTCCTCGTTGTACAGTTCAAACCAAAACCAGCCGGCGTGCATGAAGTTTGTTTTGTCAAGGGTTAAGCCCGTGCGGTTGATGGTTTTTATTTCAAACAAAAAGCTTTGGTCTTCTTCAAAAAATTTAAGCCGGTACTTCTGGCGCTCGGCGTCGGGAAGGTTGATATATACATAACCATCCTTGTTGGTATAAACATAAAACGAGGGCACAAACTCCGGCTTCTTTATCACCGGCTCCGGCTTTTTAATCACCGGCGTTTCGCGGGGGTTGGTGCCAACAGCGGTTGCCGGATTGCCCGTTGAAACATTGGCAGGAGGATTTACAGACAACACAATTTTGGCGGTATCAATTACCGGCTTTTTCGGAACGGTAAAAAAATAATCGCCGGTGCTTTTTACAATAAACAAGCGGTAGAACATGTGATCGTTCAAGGCCTTGTTATCGGCGAAGCCGTTAAACTTTGCATTGGGGTCGGCAAGGCTTACCAGCGTGCGGTAATTCTTTAAGCTGTCGTGCGACACCTGCACGCTCAATTGCTTGAGCGAGTCGTAGTTGTTCACCCAGCCGATAACGATGCGGGCATTGCCTTCGGCATCGCTGCCCATGTTTTTTACGCTGAACTTCGGCAGCGTATCCTGTGCGAAAGCAAAGGCGGAGGGAAGAAAAAAAACCATCAACAAAACAAAACGCCTCATGCTGATTGATTGAAAGTTTTTCATGGATGGCTGCAAATATAAAAGGGGCATCTTCTTTTATGCAAACGACAACGTTCCTTTTTTCAGCGAAGCATTGCCTTGCAGTCCGCCGGTGTGTACAATCAACAGCCGGCTACCGGCGGGAATGTATGCGTGTCCGATCAAATCAAACGCGGCATAAACCGCCTTGCCGGTATAAACAAAATCGGTGGGAATGCCGGTTTGCGCATAAAAGCCGTTCATGAATGTCAACAGATCCGTGGGGTGTTTGGCATAGCCGCCGAAATGATAACCCTGAATTAACGCAAAGGCTTCGCGCCGGTCTTCGGGCAACAAGGTTTCTATTTCCTGCCGAAGCGATGGCGCATTTTTCAACACCGGAATGCCGATGATATTTTGATGTGACAATGATGCAGCCGTCAATCCGGCAAGGGTAGTGCCGGTTCCAACTGCGGTAAGAACATGCGTGTAACTGGCCGTGTCGTTTTGCAAAAGAATATCCCTTGCACCAGCCATGCCTAACGCTCCATAACCGCCTTCGGGAATTGGATAAACAGACGATACATCCATCCCTTCATAAACTTCGGTTGGAATGTTTTTATCGCGGTATTTCTCCCTTGAAACAAAGTGCAGGTTCATCCCAAACTCTTTTGCTGTGAGCAGCGTAGGGGATAGCGTTTTTGGTTCTTCGCCGCGAACAATGCCGATGCTTTTCAGACCATTCAATTGTGCTGCGGCCGCCGTGGCCACAAGGTGATTTGAATACGCACCGCCAAATGTAAGCAAGCTTGTTTTGCCTTGCGCTTTGGCCGCGGCCATGTGCCCCTTCAGCTTAAACCACTTATTGCCCGATACCACCGGATGCAACAAATCGAGCCGCAAAACATCCACGGTTATGGGCAATGAACAGCAGGCGGAAACGGAATCAATGCGGCATTGTAAAGGCGGTGAACTCATGCTTAGGAAGGATGAAATTATCGCCTATTTTCGCAGCAATTTATAAAAATCATTTATGAAACCAACGCTCGTTATTATGGCCGCCGGCATGGCTTCCCGTTACGGCAGCATGAAACAGATACAACAGTTCGGCCCCGGCGGCGAAACCATCATGGACTACTCCATTTACGATGCCATCAAAGCCGGCTTTGGCAAGGTGGTATTCATCATACGAAAAGACTTTGCCGAGGATTTTAAAGCCATCTTCGAACCGAAGCTCAAAGGCAAAATAGAAACTGAATACGTGTATCAGGAACTGGATGCTTTTATGGGCGCCACGGCGGTTCCTGCTGAACGCAAAAAGCCCTGGGGCACGGCACACGCCATTCTTTGTGCACACGATGCGGTAAACGGACCGTTTGCCGTTATCAATGCCGATGATTTTTACGGTGAAGACGCCTTTGCAAAAGCCAATGATTTTTTAGTGACCGAGTGCCGCGAAGATTTGTACGGCATCATCGCTTACACGCTTGCCAACACCTTGTCGGAACACGGTTCCGTAAGCCGAGGCGTGATTGATATTGACGAATCGGGAAAGCTGGTGAGCATTAACGAGCGGCTTAAAATTTACCGCGAAAACGGGCAAATGATAAACGAAGACGGCGATACCAAAATGCCCTTTGCCGAAGACGCAAAAGCTTCCATGAACTTCTGGTGTTTTGATACTTCCATTTTCCCGTTTATCCGCGAGGAGTTTGCCAAATTTTTAGGCCGTAGCCTCAACGATCCCAAAGGCGAATTCCTGATTCCCTTCGCGGCCGACCAATACATTAAAAGCGGCTTGGGACAAATCAAAGTGATTCCGACAACCGCGCCCTGGTTTGGCGTAACCTACAAAGAAGATGCGCCGATTGTGCAGAAGAACTTAACAGCGTTGGTGGAGAAGGGAATGTATCCGGGTAAATTGTGGTAAGGACCTCACCCCGCCCTCTCCATCTTTGATGGAGAGGGAGACCGTACGGCGGTGTTTACAGGGTGTGACAATCGTTTAGCTATTGTCTTTTTTGAACCAGAGGTTTGTCTATCTATGAACTTTGCTTCCGCCGGCTGGCGGACTCTTTTACGCTTTGTTCGCTATTCAGCATTGCCTGATCACTCATTCAAACTGTTGACCAATTTAGTATCATAATGCCTTTGGCCTGTCATGCCGAGGTACGAGGAATCTTTACATTGTGCTGTTAGAAATGATGGTCAACAGTCTTGTATCTCGCAGCGGTCGTTCAATTATAGTCCACAGCCACCTTTGTCTGGATAATAAGATAGAATCATTGTGATAGCTGCTTATTTAATGTAGAAAAGAGAGACCATGCGGTAAACAGCAGTGGAAGCCTTCCCTCTCTCCCGACTCAATCGGGATTGGCGAGGTCCTATATTTGCGCCCTATGGCAACAGACAACAATCGCTTTCAAGCCATCATCTCGCATTGCAAAGAGTACGGCTTTATCTTCCCCTCTTCTGAAATATACGACGGCCTTGGTGCCGTGTACGACTACGGCCAATGGGGCAGTGAACTAAAAAAAAATATCAAAGATTATTGGTGGCGCAGCATGGTGCAACTCAACGAAAACATCGTGGGCATTGATGCCGCTATTTTCATGCACCCGACCACTTGGAAAGCTTCGGGCCATGTGGACAATTTCAGCGACCCGATGATTGACAACAAAGACAGTAAGAAACGTTACCGTGTTGATCATCTCATAGAAGCCAAAGCCGACGAATTGGAAAAAGCCGGCAAGGGCGAGCAAGCCAAAGCATTGACTGAAGAAATGGATGCCTTGCTTGTAGCCAATGATTTTGCCGGATTAAAAACATTAATTGAGAAGAATACCATCGTTTGCGCTGTAAGCGAAACGGGTAATTGGACCGACGTGCGTCAATTCAATCTCATGTTCTCAACAGAGTTTGGCGCTGTATCAAATGAAGGAGAAGAAAACATTGTTTACCTGCGGCCCGAAACGGCGCAAGGCATCTTTGTCAATTTTTTAAATGTGCAGAAGAGCGGACGGATGAAGATTCCGTTTGGCATTGCACAAATCGGCAAGGCCTTTCGCAACGAGATTGTGGCGAGGCAGTTCATCTTCCGCATGCGTGAGTTTGAGCAAATGGAAATGCAGTTTTTTGTTCGTCCCGGCACACAGAAAGAGTGGTACGAACACTGGAAGACGGAACGCATGAAATGGCATTTAAGCTTGGGCATCTCTCCTGATAAATACAAGTTTCACGACCATGCAAAGCTGGCCCATTATGCCGATGCCGCCACCGATATTGAATACGATTTCCCCATTGGCTTTAAAGAAGTAGAAGGAATTCATTCAAGGACTAATTATGACCTAAGCCGCCACCAGGAATTCAGTAAAAAGAAACTGCAATACTTCGACAACGACATTGACGAAGCCACCGGCAAGCCTTACGGCAATTACATTCCGTTTGTGATTGAAACCTCCATCGGTGTTGACAGAACAGTAATGCTGATATTGAGCGAAGCCTACGAAGAGCAAGACTTGAGCACCGATGAAAAAAAGGACAGCCGCGTCGTGCTGAAGTTTCCGCCAAAGCTGGCGCCGATAAAGCTTGCGGTATTACCATTGGTAAAAAAAGATGGCTTGCCCGACATTGCACGAAGAATCATTGATGATTGCAAGCCGCAATTCCGTTGTTTTTATGAAGAGAAAGACACCATCGGCAAAAGGTATAGAAGAATGGATGCGTTAGGTACGCCGTTCTGCGTTACAGTTGATCATCAAACCAAAGAAGACAACACCGTTACTATTCGTTATCGCGATACGATGCAGCAGGAAAGAATCAGCATTGATGCGATTAAAGATCTGGTGTTGAAAAGCATCGCATAACAGGTGAGACGCAAAACGGCAAATGCGAAACCGTGGTGAACTACAACTTAAAAGACTCTTTGGTTTGCTGTTCACCTTTTCGCCATTTCACGTAAAAAACAAAAACCGCCGGCTTTATAGCCGGCGGTACTGTTCTAAAGTAACAAACTGTTCATCTGTAGTTCCGTTCACTCATCTTACCGAACCACCACTCCACTGTATCGGGCTTTCCGGCGGATATTCCAAAGTTGGATGTTGTTAAAAGACTTGCGTTTTTGGCCGCCTTCAAAATAGGCTACGTCGGTGGCTACGGTTTCGTTTACAGCCGTTAACAGGTTTGCTAATTGCTCTCTTCCCATCTGTATCACAGACGGTGCTTGGGTAGTCGTCATCATAATCGTAAAATTTAATCAATAAAAAACTTGGTTCAGGCAGAGCCGATCGTTAGGCAAACCAAAGGCGGAAGTAAGGCAAGGGTACTTTCGGGAGAATTAATCTGCAGGTGTAATTCTGTTTCGGTATTGCGATGCAAAGATGTGTACAAAACACACGAAGTTCCAAATCATTGAACGTTTTTTAACAGTTCACTGGAATGTTTTGCCCGTTGAAAGAAGGTAAAATGGCGGTGAAAGTGGACATTGATTTATCCCTTTCCGGTAAGCGAGTACGCAAGGATTCCAACCCATTCTTTAATCAAATTGTCCCACCGGCTCAAAGCAAGTGAAGACGGCAGCAGGTCGTCTTCAAAAAAATTGTTCCTTGTTTCTTTTGAAATAAAATCGCAGGGATAAAGTGCGACAGCAATGCCTGCCTTTTTAAACACCCTTGCAGCCCTCGGCAAGTGCATGGCCGACGAGATTAATAGGTACGGTCCTGTGATGTGCGCAGTATCGGTAATGCGTTTGGCATTCTGTGCATTTTCGAGTGTGTTGCGGGAAAAGCCGTCGGTAAAAATCTTTTCCGCAGGTACTCCCAGCGCTACTAATTTTTCTTTGATGAAAGCCGCTTCGCTAAAATTGTTTTTGGTGAGATAACCATTTCCCGCAGCAACGATGATGTTTTCGATGTGGCCTTGTTTGTACAACAAAGCGATCTCAATAAAACGATCGGAGACTGTATTGAAGTAGCCTTTGTCTTCAGCCGCATTGTAAGCCACTAAGCCGCCCAGCAAAATGCCAGCACTAAACTTTTCCGAAGTCGCTAATTGTACTGCCGGTGCTTCGTAGGCCGCTATCAGTTTGTGAATGATGAAGGGATTGGTGAAGAACAGAAGAAAGATGAACGCAACCAGAAAGGCTCGCTTCCTTCGAACCGCATTTTTTGCAAACAAGGCGTAAGCGGCCAAAATAATAATCCACACCAACGGCTTGAATAAAAACAAAAGGAGCTTAAGAAAAACAAACATGGCGGCAAGATAAAAGCAATCGCCTATCCGTATAGCTCTTGGTGTATCGCTTTTCGGTCATAACCCAATCCCTGTATCCGCTGCTTTGCTTCATCAATCATCGCCTTCCAGCCACACAAATAAAAACCGGCCGGTGGTGGCACCGCATCGCCGTTCATTTTTTCCCGCACCATGTTTTCATAAATAGCGTGAACGTAACCGCAACAGCCGTCCCACTCTTCGCGGGAAAGTGTGGGGATGAAATGAAACTTTTCCATCTCCATATCCAGTTGCTTTAGTTCCTCTACATACACCAAATCTTTTTGAGTGCGTGTGCCGAAGATGAGGCTGATGTTTTGATGCGGAATGTTGTGCCGCTTTATATGTTGCACCATAGCCCTGAAAGGAGCTATGCCCGTGCCGGTGCAGATGAAGTACATGTCTTTTTCGATGGGATCGGGCAAGGTAAAAACGCCTTGTGGCCCGCGAAGTGTAATCTCCGAACCTTCGGTTACCTCGTTAAATAAATAGGTGGTGCCGGCGCCTCCTTCCAGCAAAACAATCAGAAGTTCAAACACGTTGGTGCCGTCGGGCCAGGAGGCGATGGAATAGCTGCGGATGCGCTTGGCAGGCTTGTCGCTGATGGGTAAATCCAGTGTTACAAATTGACCGGGTTCAAAGTCAAAGGCTTCAAATTCAGGTATTTGAATCCAAAAACGGCGGGTGTTGTAGGTTTCATTTTCGATGCGGGTAACGATGCCTTTGCGCCAGGGTTGCAATGCCATACGGTGGTTTTGGGCAAATTACGAAAAGGAAATTAACCCAAAAGTTTTCCACAAAAATGGTTCGTTGGCACAGTAGTTGAAAACAAAAAACAGAATTTTTTCAACACAAAATATTTTAGTCGGACGGTTTAGGTTAAAGGGCTGGTATTCTTACCGGCCCTATTTTATTGCATGGCCGCACCGTCCAATTCGCTTAACATTTTGCGAGTGGCGTAATAGAATTTACTGCCTTGCTTGTACACGATCACCATTTCGTTAGTTGCCGACAAAGATTTTGCCTTTGCCGATTCTGTTTTGCCTTGCACAGCCCGTGCGGTAATCAATTGAATAACTTTTTGCGCTGTTTTAGGTACCATCACTTTTTTGGGAGAACCGGTGCTTAAGTCATCGATGTACTCGACTGGCGTCGTTGAGATTATTTTGAGGTCAACCCCGTAGTGGTTGCCTTCAATCCACATTTCCGACGGATAGATGCGCGAAGAAGAAAGGGCATAAAGAAAATAATTTTTTCCGCCGCCGGAGGAAGCCCTTGCACCCGGACCCGAAGAAATTTCTGGGGCTTTGCCACCCGCTACACTTTGCTTAAATCCGTAAAGCTTTGCACTGCCTTTGGTTTGTGCGGTTACTGTTGTAACCAGCAATGCCAATCCAAAAAAAATCAGAATTGTTTTCATGCCTCTGTGATGTTTTGAATGCGGAAATTTTATACTTGGAATGTGAAAAAACCCTCCGGTTAAAGAGGGTTTGTCATCATTGTTTTATAATTTTTTGTACGTGCCGGTATTTGTTGTCGTCACTTGTAACCTGCAATACATAAACTCCCGAAGCCAGGCCCTGTAACGGAACACCTCCGCTTTGGTAACCTTTCTCTTCTTTGTACACCAATTGCCCGGTCATGTTCAGTAGCTGCACCGAGATTTTTTTAACGCCGCTCATGTTGCCGATTTGATATTGAACGTTGTTTGCCGACACGGTTGGGTAAACGGTTCTTATGAAATTACGGTCATTGGTCACGGTGATAATGCCGGTGTTTACGTTGGGCGTAAAATTGGTAGTGCCTATGTTGGTGTAATACATGCCGTTGCCGTGTGTGCCCAACAACATTACGTTGTCAAGAGGCCGGTAAGCAATGGACGTAATCACCGCATAGTTTAAAACATTTTCGCCTTCGCGTTGCCAGATAGGCGAGCCATTGCCGTCCAATACCGTTCCCAAGTTAACAGTGCTATATAAGCCCACCGAGGTGCCCACGTAATACTCGGTTACCGGTTGGTTGCCGGCATCTTTTTTTACCACGATGGCGCAGCTTCGAAAGGACGGCAAGGTCAGGTTGCCCTCGGCATTCTTCCAGGCAGGCGATGCTGACTTGCCGTTCTTCGTCCACCAGATGCCCACAACACCATAATTGGAAACAACCGCAATCACTTCGTCATCATTGTTTGGGTTGGTGGCTATATCCTGAACGTTGCCCGTAAGGCCGGCAGGCGTGATGTTTAAGGGCACCGTAGCGGGGGCTGTATTTTGCGGATCGTCAAGCCGGAATATCCGGCCGTCAGTCGTTCCAAAATACAAGACATGGCTTGAGGTATAAGGCCCGCGGCTGTAGCCAATTCCGCGAATGAATCGTCCGCTGGTTGAATTGTTGGCTGAATTCACCGCTGCTGAAACGCCTGTTAATTCCGTCCATGTGGAAGACGTAACGGTGGAAGCGGACGTGGTGCGAAACAAGCGGTTAAAGTTCACATAGTACAAGTTGTCGGAATTATCCGATTCCAGCCGAAGGTTGGTGACGAATTCGCCGAACTGGTTTGTGGTTCCCGTGCCGTTGCTGGTGAGGTTAGCGGGTGTCACTTCTGTTTGGGCAAACGGAGAAGTCAATGATCTCCGGTATAGACGGCCCAGTTGAATGGATTCAAAAAGATATTGTGCACCTGCGTTCTGCCCGGTAATACCCACATAAGCGCCATCGGCGCTGAACAATTGGACGTGATTGTTGCTATCGGCCGCGGCTGTGCCAAAGACGCCCGTTCTGTCCCTGAATCTAATACCATTGTCCTGCGCACCGGCCGCAAAATTATTTCGTCCAGCGCCGGGGTCTATCGCCACATTGTAGCATTGCAGCGTTTGGTAATTGGGCAATACAGTCCAGCTTACAGAAGCGGCCGTTATATCGGTTGTTTCCTGTATGCCGCCGTCGTTGCCGCAAATGGCCTGGTTTGCGTTTGACGGACTAAACGTTAGGCGGTGGACATCAGAATGGCTGTTGGCGTATTGTGCATAGGTAAAGTTTGTAGAGTATCCACCTATCCAAGCCGTATTGGCGGTGGTGGCAAAGCCATCAGTGGAACGGTACAAATTGGTACCGCTAATAAATACAACATTGGGATTATCCGGCTTCACGACGATTTCCATGTCATAACCTCCCTGTACACTTAAGGGATCCGATCCGGTTAAGTTGCCACCTGTAAAATCCGGCAGGTTGGCCGAGCGGTTTGTCCATGTGTAAGTGTTGCCGGAGATATCTAAACGAAACAGATCGGCTTCGGGTTGCAAACCTGGCGCATCGCTGCTTAAACCGTTTTCATAATAAACGTAAGCCACGTTGTTATTGCTCGGTGCAAGCGTGACCAGGATGCGTTTACTGCTGTATTGCACCGGTGGTCCCGCTGACACTACGCTGTACGAGCCGCCGCGCCAGCCGGCAACCGAATCAGCGCCGAGCGTTTGTCCGCCTGCAATTCGTGTCCATGTATTTACGCTGCCGGTGGAAGAAACCCATACGCCTCGTTTGTCCAACGCCGCTCCGCCATTTACGGCTAAGTACAACATACCTGTATTTGCAATGGCAATGTCCATCTGGCCGTTGCTCGAAAGCGCACTAGTATTGCTTTCAAAAACCACGCGGAACGTGGCGCCGCCATCGGTTGATTTTACCAACCGGCGATGGCCGGCAATATACAAGTCGCTGTTTACCGGGTTTACAGCAATCTTGTGTACAAAATCAAAAGGATGATCAAATGTTTCCAGCACACCGGCCGCCAATAGACCCGATCCGTCAATAGTGGTGATGGTATTCAACGGCAGGCGTGTCCAAGAAACGCCGTCGTTGGTTGATTTATAAATGCCAAAGCCCATGTAAGAAGCGCCTATCTCGGTAGCGCTGTTGCCAAGCGGTTCGCCGCCTCCGGCGTACCAGGTATCGGGGTTGTTAGGGTCTTGGGCAAGAGAGGTAAGATTATGAATTTCATTTTCCGGGGATACTCTGGACCAACTGTTGCCACCGTCGGCAGAGCGCATGATGCCGCCACTTACGCAGCCGGCAAGCACAATGCGATTGGTGGTTCCGTTATACCGCCGGTCATACAGGATTGCGCGGGTCCGTCCGCCAACATTGTTTGGCCCGGCCGGGATGTAGGTGTTAAGCGCCGTTGTTTTAAATTGGCTGTTGGTTAAAACATCGTACGTGCGAACGGGCAGTGAACGGGCAAAAGCCTTCTCCTGCTCGAAGATCCCCGCAGGAATTTCTCCGGTCTGTGGATCCTTCAGCATGTCGAACTCATAGCGGGTTCTGGCCTCAATATAATCAGCGGCAGGTTCGTCCTGTTCGCGTTCTTCGCCAACCGCTTTTTGCAGCGGTGTAAGTGCATTTGATTTGAATGGTTTTTTAAAAAGCAAAAAAGAAAGGGTAACGAACAGGCAAAGCAGGACGCCAAAAACAGAAAGCTTCATCTTCATCTTTGTAAATATTAGGGAGACTAAAATTTATAATATACTGTTCAATAAAATTTTTGGTTTTTATTTTCCGGTTTCTTCTAAAATAAGCAAAATCTGTAGTGCAATTTTCATCCGTTTTGCCAGGAGATAAATATAGGGCAGTCCTTCGCATTTGTTCTAACAAGATGCTTTTTTACGACCAAAGGTTTTAGCAAAAACAAAATCCTCAACATTATTTTTCAAGCCTGGCTGTAATGAAAAACGTTTTACGGGATAAAAATTGCTTTGGCAAGAAAATTAAACGCGTTGTCATTGTGAGTTTTTAGCCTGGCTTAACAGTATTCCGAATGGTACCGACGCAGAATCGCTTCACCGGAGGCTATCTTCGCCCACCGCAATTTAAGTGCGGAAAGGATTACTAAATGAGCGTTGCCCGTTTGCTGGATCAGTACAAATCTTCCCCCCGCCTTTTTCAATTGGCTGACAAGCTCTCTTTTGCACAACCCCAAAAAATACGGCTTGCCAACTTGAACGGAAGCGCCTCACAGTTTGTAGCGGCGGGCATTTTTTTGCATCCGTCTTGTGCGCAGTTGAACCACGTATTCATCTGCAACGATGCCGAAGAAGCCGCCTATTTTCACAACACGCTGGAGAACCTGACTGAAGCGCTGAACCTTTTTTATTTTCCTTCTTCGTTCAAAAACCGGAAGAATTATCGTTTGCTGAACTCATCGCATGTGATGCTGCGCACCGAAGCCATGACGAAGTTTTCGTCGCCATCGGGGCAAAGGGTAGGAGCCTTGGTCACTTACCCTGAAGCAATAGCAGAAAAGGTCGTCATCTCCAAAGCCATCGCGCAAAACATCATCCACTTAAAAACAGGTGATGAAATAGAGCCAGTAGCCTTATACGAAAGGCTGGTGAATTACGGCTTTGAGCGCACCGATTTTGTGTACGAGCCGGGACAGTTTGCGGTACGCGGCGGCATCCTTGATATCTATTCTTTCGGCAACGAAAAGCCCTATCGCATCGAACTCTTTGGCAATGACATTGACTCCATCCGCATCGTTGATCCCGAAACGCAGTTGAGTGAACGAAGGCTATTGCAAGTCGGCATCATTCCTAATGTAGAAACGCAGTTTGAAGACGAAGAGAAAGTTTCGCTGCTTGAATTTCTTCCCGAGAACACCTGCGTCTGGATTCAAGATGAAGAACTGCTCCGCGAAGGTTTGCTGACGGTGGAAGAAGACGTGGAATTGTTTGTGGAGATGATGAAGACATCATCAAAACCAAAAGCCGAAGAAGAGGACGATAAACTAATCAAGAAAGAAATTGCGAAAGATGAATTCATCACGGCCGATGATTTTAGCCGCGGGTTATTAAACCGTCATGCCGTTTATTTCGGGTACGAAAAGCCGTTCACTCAAACGGAAGAAATCAGGTTTAGTACCAAAGAGCAACCCGCTTTCAACCGTCAGTTTGATTTGTTAATTCAGGATTTAAAAAGTTGGCAGGGCAAGGACTTTGATGTAAACATTTTTGCCGAAAATCCAAAGCAGCTCGAACGGTTGTACAACATCTTCAAAGACCTCAAAGAAGAAATTACCTTCAATCCAATTGCCACGTCCATTCACGAAGGCTTTATTGACGAAGAACTGAAGATCGTTTGCTACACCGACCACCAGATATTTCAGCGCTACCACAAGTACAAAGTCAAGCAGGCTTACAACAAAAACAAGGCGCTTACCCTTCGCGGCTTGCGGGAGTTGCAACCCGGCGATTTTGTCACGCATATTGACCACGGTGTAGGTGTGTACAGCGGCCTGCAAAAAATAGAAGTGGCCGGCAAGACGCAAGAGGCCGTACGGTTAATTTATAGAGACAAAGACATCCTGTACGTCAACATCAACTCGCTGCACAAGATTGCCAAGTATACCGGCAAGGAAGGCACGGTGCCGAAGGTGAGCAAACTGGGTTCCGATGTTTGGAGCAAACTGAAAGAAAAGACCAAGACAAAGGTGAAAGAAGTCGCCTTTGATTTGATAAAGCTATATGCGGCCCGCAAAGCGCAGACAGGTTTTGCACACCAACCGGATAACTACATGCAAACCGAGTTGGAAGCCTCCTTTATTTACGAAGACACGCCTGACCAAAGCAAGGCTACGGCCGATGTAAAAAAGGACATGGAATCAGCATCGCCAATGGATAGATTGGTATGTGGCGATGTGGGTTTTGGAAAGACCGAGATTGCCATTCGTGCCGCCTTTAAAACCTGTTTGGATGGAAAGCAAGCGGCCATACTTGTTCCCACAACTATCCTTGCGTTTCAACACTACAAGACCTTTAGCGAACGCTTGCGCGACTTTCCGGTGACGGTTGATTATGTGAATCGTTTTAAATCGGCCAAAGAAAAGAAAGACACGTACAAAAAAGTGGAAGAAGGCAAGGTGGACATCATCGTGGGCACACATGCATTGTTGGGCAAAGACGTAAAATTCAAAGACCTTGGCTTGTTGATCATAGATGAGGAGCAAAAATTCGGCGTAGGCCACAAAGAGAAGATCAAAACCCTTCGTACCAATGTGGATGCGCTTACGTTAACCGCAACACCCATTCCGCGAACGCTGCAATTCAGTTTGATGGGCGCCCGTGACTTGAGCATCATGAACACGCCGCCACCCAACCGTCAGCCGATTCAAACAGAAGTAAGAATTTACCAGGAAGACTTTGTTCGCGATGCTATTTACTATGAAGCCGAACGCGGCGGACAAGTGTTCTTCATTCACAACCGCGTGCAGAACATTACAGAAATGTCCGCTATCATTCAAGGCCTTTGTCCAGACTTGACCGTAGGCTGGGCACATGGTCAATTGGAAGGCCATGTGTTGGAAGAGCGAATCATGGATTTCATTGACAAGAAGTACGATGTATTGGTGTGTACCAACATCGTGGAAAGCGGTGTGGACATCCCGAACGTGAACACCATTATCGTAAACAATGCGCACCATTTTGGTTTGAGCGACTTGCACCAGTTGCGTGGCCGTGTGGGTCGCAGCAACAAAAAAGCTTTTTGTTATTTGCTGGCGCCGCCCATGAGTACTTTGCCAACCGATAGCCGCAAGCGTTTGCAAACATTGGAGCAACACAGCGAACTCGGAAGCGGTTTTCAGATTGCCATGCGTGACCTCGACATTCGCGGCGCCGGTAATTTATTGGGCGGCGAACAAAGCGGCTTTATGGCGGAGATAGGCTTTGAGATGTACCAGAAAATTTTGGAAGAAGCTATCCGCGAACTGAAGCGAACACAATTCAAGGATTTATTTAAAGAAGAAATTTCAAAGCAGGATGACTTTGTGCAGGACTGCACCATTGATACGGATTTGGAAATTTTAATCCCTGATAGTTATGTAGAAAACATCACCGAACGGTTATCGTTGTATTCCCGTTTAGACAACTGCGAAACAGAAGAAGAGTTGCAGGCGATGGAGCAGGAAATGATTGACCGCTTTGGCGCATTGCCGCCGGCAGTGCAGGAATTGTTCGTTACCGTTCGTTGCCGCAAATTGGCCGTGGACTTGGGCTTTGAGCGAATGATATTGAAGAATGATTCACTTAAATGTTATTTCATCAACCGTCCTGACTCGCCTTATTTTGAATCGCAAACCTTCAAGCGCATCCTCGACTTTTTGCAAACCGGCACCAACAAAGCCCGGTTAAAACAAAATGGAAAATTGTTCATGATCGTAATGGAACCGGCGAAGGATATGCAGGATGTATTTTCATTTTTAAAGCGAATGCACGGGACGGTAGTTAAGAAGGAGGCTGTTGTTGCATGAGCTTAGGTTTAAACGAAAAAACACCGCTCACACTTTCGTGCTTGCGGTGATTCCTTACCGTCCAGAGTAATATTTTGATTCGATCTTATTCCACTACAAAACGCAAAGTGGTCAGGCCATTCAGTTGCAGCAGGTACACGCCGCTGCGCAGGCTTGCAACATTTACAGTGTCGACGCCACCTTTTGCACAAACAACGGTACCGCTCTTTACTATCTGCCCGCCACTGTTCATCAAATTATAGCCAACGCTACCCGATAATGACGACACAAAACGCACCGCACCGTCACGCACTGGATTAATCAACAGTTGTGCGTTCACTTGCTGTTTAGTTGCCGAAGAATAAACGACGGAAGAATAAACGAACTTCCCGTCATTGGCAACCGCTCTTACCCGGTATTGTGCGGCATTGCTGGAAAGATGTGCCTTAAATTCCTCCCTACTGTCATCAATAACCCACACTGTTTGCAAATCGGTAAAGCCAGCCCCAGTATTCTGTTCTACCACAAACTCTTTTACGTCGCTTGCATTTGCTACACTCCAACGCAGCACCGCGGCTTCGCCTTTTTTATCAATGGCTACTTCTGTAAACTTCACCGGCAAAATAATCCAACCCGTTGTGTAGCTGCCCATATCGGCGCGAATCTGCCCGCTGCCGGTTAGCGTAGTTACAGCAGTAGCAACGCCGCTGATGGGATTTATCCTGTACAACTTTCGCGTGTTCACATTCACGCCGTACAACAGGCCATCGGCACCAAAATATACGCCGCCAAAATTGTCGCGGGTAGCATCTAAAAAGTTGGTCACATCGGTAGCGCCCGAGCTCTGCAAAATGCCTGTATTTGGATCCAGCACCAGCATCTTGCCCGTGCTTACACCGCCAATATTGGCAATGCCGTATGTATAAATATTCCCGTTGGATGGATGCACGGCCCAATCGGCATAGCTGTAATTGCTTGCGTTGTTGATGATTTGTTTGGACGTTACCAATGTCAGTGTGCCGTCTGCATTTGCCGGCAGGGAAGCGATGTTGCCAATAACCGAAACATAGCTATTGTTCGATGCGTCTTTGGTGGAATAAATAAAATTGCCATTGTTGGTAACACAACCTAAAGCCGCCGTTAACGAGCCACCCGCTGGTGCCGGCAACATTTCCAGGTCATCGCTGTTGCCTTGGTTATCGTAACGCTTCAAATGAAAGTTGGAAAAAGCGCAAGACGCATCGCGGTCGTATTCGATGCCGTACAAAAAACGGTCAATTGGATTAATGCCGATGCCGTTGGCTTCGCGGCTTGTATTTGCTATGGTATAAAAGGGCGTGGCGGCTTGTACGCCGGCGTCATTAATCATGTAAAAAGTGTAGGCGCTGGCTGTGCAACTGGTGCCTTGCTTGTAAGCAATCACATTGCTACCGGTGGTTCCAAAACGGTAGGCCGTATTGGCTTGAGAAAAAGAAGTAAAGGAAAAAAGGAGCAGGACGATCCCTGAAAAAACTGCTTGTTTCATAGCGTACGATTTGTAGGGCCTTTCGGTAGATACTGGGTCGGATTGGGGGTAAATGTAGATTCTACGATTTTGGGATGCAAGTAATTCCTGAAATTTATTTTGTAGTTACACGCTGCGATCGTCGTAGTTCTACGAGAAACAGAAGCGAACATCAACTTGCAAAAAGCAATGGGCAGAAGTAAAAATAAAAGCACAAAGTTTGGAAAGCTTTATAAAAAAATGCACGAACAAGCAAGTTGCCTGAACACAATACAAGCCAGTCAATCGAAGCTTTTCATAAACCGTTGTGGAAACTTAATTGTTGAGCAATGCCTGTTTATAAAGTTGTGTAGAACGGGTGCAGAAAAGGAAGAACGCCCTTGCCGGAATGTATGGTTAGCGGTTGTATCTTTTCACTATGAAACAGCACCTCACTGCCATTGCGGCTAACGAAAGGGAGTTGGAGAGTTACGTTTGCCAACTTAAAGGCCAACGCTTTGAAATTATAAGCGATGTAAAAAAATCCGAAGACGGAACCTTTTATCAGGCCTTGGCAAAAGGCGAAAAGACGGATAGTCTTTCTGTTCCTTCTCAACCAATTGTTGTTACCGAAAGTGTACCGGCAACCGCGTAAAAAAAGCGGCCGTAAACCGACCGCTTTTTCAATATTGTAAATTCACCATTCACTAATTCAATTCCGATTTGGTAGCGGCAAACATCTTCTCATCTTCTTTTAATTTGACTTCCCACTTCCAGGCAGTGTCCATCATTTCATCAAGCGGCCGTGCAGGGTCCCAACCCAATTTGCTTTTGGCTTTATCGTTATTGGCATAAATAGCAACGATGTCGCCAGGCCGGCGCGGACCGATTTCGTAGTTCAACTTCACACCGCTTACTTTTTCAAAAGCATGAATAGCTTCGAGCACGGTTACACCATTGCCCGTACCGAGGTTGAAGACTTCACAGCCACCGCTGTTGCGGCTATCTTCCAAATATCTTATGGCTAAGGTGTGGGCATGCGCAATGTCGCACACATGAATGTAATCGCGTACGCAACTGCCGTCGCGGGTAGGATAATCATCGCCGTAAACCATCATCTTGGGCAGCTTGCCAATAGCCGTTTGCGTAATGGCCGGCACCAGATTTTGCGGCTTGCCAATGGGCAGTTCGCCGATCAAAGAAGAAGGATGTGCACCAACAGGATTGAAATAGCGCAACAAGATGGTTTGCACCTTGCTTGCCTTTTGAAATTCACCCAAAATTTGTTCGCCCATTTGCTTGGTATAGCCATAAGGCGATGCAGCAGGTTTGGGCGGTGTTTCTTCGGTAACCATGGAGTGATCTGGGTTGCCATAGACAGTACACGAGGAAGAAAACACAAACCAGGGCACGTTAAATTCCTGTACGCATTTTAGCAAATTAATGAGCGACATGAGGTTGTTCTCGAAATACATCAGTGGCTTTTCCACTGACTCGCCTACGGCTTTATAGGCCGCAAAATGAATAATGCCGCTGATGTCGGGGTTCTCCTGAAAAATGGCAAACGTATCGTCGAAGTTGCAGAGGTCAACCTTGTAGTTCTTTACAGGCTTGCCGGTTATTTTTTCCACGCCTTTCAACATGGCCGCGTTGCTGCGGCTGTTGTTGTCCACGCTAATTACATCGTAGCCGTTCTCAATTAAATCAACAAGGGTATGTGAACCAATATAACCCGTGCCACCCGTCACCATAATTTTGGTCATGCGTTAAAAAATTTGATGGGCAAATGTAGGGAAATGATTAGCGGATTAGCGGATGTGATGATTAGCCAATTTGGTGATTTGAAAATTTGACAATTTGAAGATGGCTGCGCCGGTGGGTTTTGAAAGGACATCCGCCAGCTGGCGGATGTCCGAAAGACTGCATAAAATGAATGATTGCGCTTGTAGTGATAATTGTACGATGTATAATAGCGATAAGAACGTACCTGCCTACCGGCAGGCAGGCACGCTGTGCGACACAACAGACGTTCAATAGATAAACAAACCTCTGGTTCCAAAACCGAACACTACCGATTGATGCAATTAACTACGGAGCCACAAACAGCTTGGCCACATGATAAACGCCGATGGCCAGCAGGGCGCTCACCGGAATGGTGAGAATCCAGGCCCAAAGCAGGTTGATGGTAACGCCCCAACGCACGGCCGATAAGCGCTTGGTGGCGCCTACGCCCATGATGGCGCCGGTGATGGTGTGCGTGGTGCTTACGGGGATCTTTAAAGATTCTGTTACAAAAAGGGTGATGGCGCCGGCGGTTTCCGCGGCCACACCTTCAAACGGCGTAACCTTGGTGATACGGGTGCCCATGGTTTTAATAATCTTCCAGCCGCCGCTGATAGTGCCCAAACTGATGGCTGTATAACAGGCCAGCGGTACCCAAAACTCCATGTGTGCTAAACTGTAGCGGGCAGGGTCGTGCGCCACCAGCGCCACCATAATAACGCCCATCACTTTCTGTGCATCGTTGCCCCCGTGGCCAATGCTGAACGCCGCCGAAGAAACCAACTGCAATCGTTTGAACCAGATATTTGACTGATGGGCATTTAATGAATTTAAAAAAAAGGTGAACACAGCCATAATGAACAAAATGAAGCCGAGAAGCACCCATTTAAAATTTTTGGTGTAAAAAATAACCTGCGGGATGTAGGATTTATAATGCGTGCCTTTTGCCAACACGTCCGCATCGGTTTCTAATTGGCTATAAACAATCCAACTCACCAGTAAAATCATGAGTATAGAAACAATGCGGGGCAGAATATCTTTTCGAAAGGAAAATAAAAACCAGAGCGAAATAATAAAAGCCATGGCCATGCCGATGAGCGGCGCCAAAAAAATAAAGGCGGCCGTTTGCAAAATGTTGGGATGGCTGCTCATGTTGATGGCGCCAAAGCCGCCGTGGGCGATGGCGGCGCCGGCCAGTCCGCCAATGAGTGTATGGGACGACGATGACGGAATGCCGAACCACCAGGTAAACAGGTTCCAGATGATGGCGGCAATAAGGCCGGAAAACACCACCGTCAGCGTGATCCATTGTTCGTTTACGGTTTTGGAAATGGTATTGGCTACGCCGTGGTCTTTAAAAATAAAGAAGGCGACGAAGTTGAAGAGCGCCGCCCATACCACGGCCTGAAAGGGCGTCAGCACTTTGGTGCTGACAACGGTGGCAATAGAGTTAGCGGCATCGTGAAAGCCATTGATGTAATCGAAGATGAGAGCGAGGGCGATGATGACAACGATGAAAGTCATAATGATGATTAGCGGATGTACTGATTTGAAAATTTGAAGATGTGGTGATTTGAAGATGACAAAGAACCGGTGGACTTATTCATCTTTACTCTCGTCTTTTTTTCCACTTTTCGATGAGCCAATAATTTTTGAAAGCACCCGGATGATAGAACCTAAATCGCTAAGCAACTCATCGCATTTCGGGTATGTTTTCGAGCCGTGGCAAAGTTCCAGCCAATATTGGGTTTCATCGGCTTCTTTAGCAGATACCTTCATCTTGTGAATAAAGTCTTCTTTACTTTCGGCGTTTTGTGCTTCTCTTACGTTTGCGCCGATGCTCGTGCCCGATTTCAACAGTTGATTGGCCATCACATACCGCCGTAAGTCTTCGAGTTGTTCCGTGTAAGCAATTATTTTTAAAGAAAATTGAAACGTCAGGTTGACGATAAGATTTTCCCCTTTGTTGTTTTGCATCCGCAGGAAATTTTCAAATCTTCAAATCACCTCATTTTCAAATCATCAGGCGTATTTAACGATAATAGATTCAATTACGTTTGCGGCATCTTCACACTTGTCCGTCGCTGTTTCCAATACCTGATAAATTTCGCGTTTCTTGATGACTTCTTTGGCGTCGGGTTCGGTATCAAACAGGCGTTCGATGCTCATGTCAAAGATGTCGTCGGCTTCGTTTTCAAGGCTGTTGATTTTTACCAGCGAGTCGGTAATCACCCGCATGTTCTTCATGTCGCGGAGTTCGCCCACGGCTTTGCGTACTTCGTTAGTGCTTTGCACCACTATCTCCGCCAACTTGTGCAGGCCAATGTCGTTGTTAGGATTAACGCGGTAGAAGTTTATTTTTTTTGCCGAGGCATAAACGAAGTCGGCAACGTCGTCAAGGGCGGAAGCGAGGTAGTGAATGTCCTCACGGTCAAAGGGTGTGATGAAGTTGCGGCCCAATTCGGTAAACAGGTTGTGGGTGAGTTCATCGTTGGCATGCTCTACATCTTCCATTCTCGATATAATGCTTTGGCGTTTGTCAAAATCAGGTTCCTGCACCACCTGAAAAAGCAAAGCACCCATCTGCTTTACATTGTCAGCGCTTTTCTCAAACAGTTCGTAAAAAATTTTGTTTTTAGGGGCCAGAAACTTTGCGAAAATGTTCATACCGTTCACTTTAAAATTGGGGCGAAATTAGGCGCTATTGCGCAGAGCGGCGGAGGCCGGTGAAAATTAATGATAAATTAATGGAGACATGGGTTGGAACGGCCGTTGCGTTCTTTTTATTTAAGCGGGAGCCACTGACTACGTCTTTTCAGCGTCACTTTGTTGACATTGATAATAATTTCTTCACGCAAGAAAAACCGCCGGTGAGGCGAGGCCGTTTACTTTTAGGGTGTTTAGCAGTTTTCTAAAATTTTTAAGACAGGACGGCTCTCTGTTCACAGAGAGCTTTTTTTATTACCAAATTATGAAGTCTTTCACCGGCCACGGTTTGCATGGGCGGGGTGATGTAACTTAAAGTCCGGTTGCTCCTTCACCGTTCAAACCATGCACCATGTATTTTCTTGAGTTTAAGCTGTTACCGCTTTCGATGCAGGCACGCCTCATTTGCTGCCACGGTGTTTACTTATCCGAACGTACACAAGGCGATTACTTCATTGCCTTATATGCGGTGAGTGATTTTTATGCGGAAGTGCATTACCGCTTTGCCGATAGTGAGGTGATGATGATTGGCAGTTTCTACACGACTAATTTATTGGAACCTTACCTGGCTAAAATGCCTGTGCAGCATTTGCTTCAACCGGCTCTGTATCAATAGCCGGCTTCGGCAAACAGGTTTGGATAATCGGAGATGAGGCCATCCACGCCAAGGGCCGCCAATCGTTTTATTTCGTCAACCTGGTTGACGGTCCACGGAATGACTTTCAGGCCTTTTTGATGGCAACGGTCAATCAGGTCTTTGCTCACCAACGATTGTTCGGGGCTGAAGATGGTAGGCACAAAACCCACGGCATTCAACAATTCTTCCAACGAACGCTTGTCGTAATCTTCTATCAAAATTGCGGTTTTTATGAACGGATAATGCTGATGCAAATACTGCAAGGTGCGGAAGTCGAAAGATTGAATGATGACGTTCTGCTCAATACTTTTTTCTTTAATTACCGCCATCAGTGTTTCCACAAAGGACTCCGGTTCGGGGTGATAAATATTGTCGGTAAGCGGTTGCGTTTTGGTTTCGATATTCCAATACGGGAAAGGCTTACCCCTTTGCTTGCAATACAGCTTAATGCTGTCAATCACATCGGTCAGTAACGGTTTAGCCGCTGCTATTTTCTGTTGCTGCTGAAACCGCGGATGCGGCTTCAGCCCTACATCGTATGTCTTCGCTTGTGCGTAGGTCATTCCGTAAATGTTCAACGATCTTTCTTCCGCCTCTTTTACAAAACCGCCGTCAGGTTTTGTTGTAATCTCATGATTAAAAAAGGGTTCGTGCGACAGCACTACCTGCCCGTCTTTGGTAATGACGGCATCCATTTCCAGCGTGGTTACGTCCAGGTCAACGGCTTTCCTCATGGCGGCGATGGTATTCTCGGGCATTAGTCCGCGGCAGCCGCGGTGGCCTTGCTTATCCAAGGTGTGCATGGTTGTTTTTTGTGCGGTTTTAGGCCCGGCGCAACCGGCAACGAACAGAGCTAAAAAAATAGTGGCGGCAACTTTCATGGCAACGTCTGTGTGCCTAAACCTATAAACAATTTTTTTGTCTGCGTCGGCCGAAAAGGCTTCGCTGTAAATTATTGCAGCGATAAAGAATTTTTTGGTTATAGTCCTTTTCAAAAGCTATGCGTTAAGAAGGCCGTTGCAAGGTTCGCTGTGCTTTGCATTTAAACCTTAACTAGTTGTAAGCGGCATGGGAAGAAGCAGTAAAGCCTGCCGGCTTCCGGTAGCTACGGGTATAACCACAACTTTACAGGAGTGAGGTATGGCGAATAAACCAATGAAAGAATTTGAGCCCAGATCAGGCCACCAAAACGGCATTCGTATTTTTTACCCTTGCATCGGTTAATAATAACCATGCATTGCAAAAAACAAAGGCCATTTGCTCCATCTTATCGGCATCTTGCCGAAGCTCGATGTGCATTTCGGACACAGCCTTCTTGTGGCGGTCGAGAAGCCTAAGCCCGCCATCGTTCCAGCGGTAAAAAAACTTTTCTTCATTCAATAGCAAGGTGCCGCCCTTGGTGGTATGCGTGGCTTGCGTTTCACCCATCACTACGCCGTATTCGGAACGGAGCAAAATTTTTTTCTGAAAAAAGCTACCTGCTTCTTCCAGGAAAAACAGCCGCACTGTCTTTGCTTTAATGCGGATGGAATGGTACTGCAAACTGTAGATAAACTCTGCCGGCGCATCGGCATTTTGCAACATCCAGCGGTGCTGCCCTGAAGATTGGTGAGAAAGAACCCATTTCATGAGAAGTGGTTTTGATAAAGAACGGAAAAGTTAGGAAGGCGGGCTGAAGAAAAATGCCGTGTGCATAAAAACACCGAAAAATTAATATTAGGCTCCTTTGTTGAACAGCTCGCGGGAACAAATGACTTGCCTTTTCACAAAACCGGTAAAAAATTTAAAAGCCCGCTGTGGAAACAGCAGGCGCATGAGAAAAATTCCGGTGTTCTTTGTGGAAACAAAGAATTCATTTTGATCGCGGGCAAGTTGGTATGGTGATGTGACTGTTACGTTACCGCATCGTCACCTTTTTATGAACGGAAGTTTGGGCCTGGATAACAGCTCCTTAATTTTTTGGAACCCGGTCATCGCTTTAAATCCCAGTAATTTTCTATTCTTCGTCCGGCCATGTTGCTATTATAATTGAAGGAACATGAGGAAAAGGCAATTCCTCATTCATGCTAATGAAACAAGAACAGGGTTGGCTTCTTTGCTTATTGTTAAGCCTCTGATCGCACTACGTCTTTAGGGCAAAACATAACGCGGCAAAACCTGCTGTGGCATTGCCTTTGAAGCGCCTCTTTAAAACATAGCAATGGGAACGAAGCAGCAACTGCCGAACGATAACGTACCGGAACGCTTTGAAAGCGACACCGATAAAATTGTTCACCGCCACCTGGCGGATAAAAATCACGTAATTACCGACGAAGAATTGCAAAGCATACGAGTGGGCCAACTGCCTCTGGCAGATGAAACTGGCGATGACGAAAGAAACAGCCGTGAAGAAAAAATAGCGGACAGAAAAAGTGAAGTTGAAGACGAAGTGGCACCCGGCACTGAAAAACTTACGCCTTGGGATGTGGTGGAATAAACACAAAATTGTTTTTATTGGGGAAAAGATGTGGTCAGTAACATTGCGGTAACATTGGGTTCATGTTAGGTTAACATCGGGGTAACAATGCGGTAACGCTGAAAGGCGTGCTTTGCGCCAAATTATTACGCATGTATTCTTCGTTACGAAAACTGTTGACTACCCTTATTTTTTTATTGCCTGTTTTGGCCTTTGCACAGGAAACCACGGCGACCTTGAGTGGTTCGGTAGCCGATGCCAAGGGGGTGCCGGTTTCAGGCGCGACTGTATCCGTTACCTATGAACCAACAGCCAATAAATCGGCTGCGCAAACCAACAGCAAGGGCATTTTTATTCTGCCCAACCTAAAGCCCGGCGGCCCTTACACTATTGTTATTTCTTTTGTAGGTTACGAAGAGCAAAAGTTTGACAACATTAACCTCTCGCTCGGCAATAACCCGGAGCTGCGCATTGATTTACAAGCGAACAACAAAAACCTCCAGGAGGTGGTTATACAAGCCGCCCGCCGAACAACAGCGGGTATAAGCGTCGGCCGCCAGCAAATGACGGTGCTGCCTACGCTTGGCAGAAGCCTCTCCGACTTTACCCGCGTGACGCCGCAAAGCAATAACAACTCATTCGCGGGCACTAACTTCCGTTACAACAACCTTACAATTGACGGCGCCGTGAACAACGACGCCATTGGCTTTAGCAACTCTTTTGGTGGCGTGAGCGGCGGCGGCCAAAGTGGCGCTGCAGGTTCGGGCACCCGCACTAACCCTTATAGCATTGATGTGATTCAGGAAGTGCAAGTGCAACTGGCACCCTATGATGTGAAGCTTGGTAACTTTACCGGCGGTAGCGTAAATGCCGTTACCAAGAGCGGTACCAACAACTTTCACGGCTCGGTTTATTCTTATGGCCGTAACCAATCGTTAGTGGGCAAAAGTATTGACGGCGCCAAATCAAAAATCGGTTCCTCGTTTTACGATTACCAATGGGGCGCCACGATAGAAGGGCCGATTGTAAAAAACAAGGCCTTCTTTATTGTGAACTATGAAAACACACGCCGCCAGGAGCCAACGTTTTACAACGCCGGTGATGCTGGTTCGGCCATCACGCTTGCCGATGCGCAGTCCATTGCCAATAAACTGAAAACAAGCTACGGCTACGACCCGGGTTCTTACCAGGGTGCGTACAAGCTGTTTACGAACAGCGATAAATTGTTTGCCCGCCTTGATTTTAAACTGAACCAAGCTAACAACCTCACCGTTCGCACGATTTATACCATCGGCAAAGGCAATAATCTCGAACGATCTTCCACCAACTTTCAGTTTGGCAATACCGACTTTACCCAAACCACCAGGAACCTGAACATGGTGGCTGAACTAAAGACCCGCATCAGCCAAAACGTAAACAACCAGCTTACAGCAAGCTATATCAACGTGCACGAGTTTCGCGATTTTCCAAGCACGCTGGCGCCTTTTATTGATATTGACAACGGCCGCATCTGGGCGGGCACATGGCGCGAAGCGTCTATCTACAACATGAAGCAACGCACCATTGAAATCACCGACAACCTTACTATTACTAAAGGCATTAATAAGTTCACCATTGGCACGCACAACGAGTTTTACAACATCAACTACGGTTTCATCAACTCCTGGAACGGACGTTGGGAATACAACCGCGGTGTGAACAGCTTTTTGGCCGACAACCCAAGCCGCATCCGCGGCGCCTTCATCCGCGACCCCAAACGTACCAATGACCGTCAGGCCATTTTTGATGATGCACCCAGCCCATACAAAGTGAATTTGTTGAGCGCATACGTGCAGGACGAAATCCGCTTCAGCAAAAACTTTCGGTTGACGCCGGGTTTGCGTTTTGATTATGCGTTTGTAGGCAACCAGCCGGGCCTTGACTCAAACTTTGCGGCTACGGTACAAAATTCACAGGCCGCGGCTTCATACAGCGCCACGCCGTTTAATCAACTTCAAAATAAATGGCTCGGCAATGTAATTGTATCGCCACGCCTTGGCTTTAATTACGATGTGAACGGCAACGGCAAGTTGGTGGTTCGAGGCGGTACAGGCATCTTCACCGGCCGCGTACCGTTTGCCTGGATGGGTTATGGTTACACGCTCAACGGAAGCACCTGGGGAAATATTGATTGGAATGGACCGGCCGCCGGTGCTACTGTTCCCCTGGCTATTAATCCGCAATCGTTGCGTGATACCGTAACCAAATATGGTGGCGCGGCGCAAAGTGCCCGCCGCGAAGTGGACATCGTGGACAACAACTTTAAACTGCCCACCATCTGGCGCAGCAACATTGCCGTGGATTACTTGTTCGGCAAAGGCTTTAAGTTCACTGCCGACTTCATTTATTCCAAAACAATCTACGACGTGAAGTTCCAGCAGATAAACCTGTTCGACTCCACACAATACTTTAGCGCAGGGCCAACGCAAACGCCTGTGTTTGTAGCAAGGGGCACGGGCCTGAATGTAACCAACGGCCGTTATAATGGCACGTACTCCAACGTGTTTTTATTGAGCAATACCAAAGACGGCTATCGCTACAATATCACCGGCCAGTTGAGCAAAACATCCAATAGCCTGCGTGTAGGCGTCGCCAAAACGCTGAACAATTATTTCAGCGTGGCTTATACTTATGGCTATAGCAAGGATTTAAGCAACGGTATTCGCAATTCCTGGGAAAGCAATTACAATTTAAACCCAACTCTTAATCCCAATACGCCTGCTCTGTCTTTCTCCAACTTCGATCTGCGTCACCGCATTGTTGGCATACTCACCAATACATTGAACTGGAGTGCAATGAGCGCCACTTCCCTTTCATTTTTTTATTCCGGCCAGTCGGGCAACCCGTACTCCCTGATTTATGTTGGCAACCCGGGTAACGGCGGTAGCAATGCGCCATTGCCGTACATTCCAAAGAATCAAGGCGACATTCGGTTGGTAGATTACACCCTCAACGGGCAACTGTACACCGCTGCACAACAGTGGACTGATTTGAATGCCTTTATTGAAGGTGATTCGTATCTGAAAACACGTCGCGGCCAGTATGCCGAACGTAACGGACTTCGTACGCCTTGGGTGCATCAGTTGGACATGAAGCTTATGCATGAATTCAAGTTGAGCAGCCGCAACCCTTCGCGACGTCTGCAATTGTCGCTGGATGTATTTAATGTGCTGAATTTGCTGAACAACGATTGGGGCCGAATCAACTTCATCACCAACGTAAACAATTATACGGTAAACTTTCTACGCTTTGCAGCCTATAATGCAGATGCACTGGGCAATCCGGTAGCGGTGCCTTCAGGCTCTTCGCCCACGGGAGCAGGACGGGCCGTGAGCACACCAGCTAACGGTTATGTGCCAACGTTCACATTTATTAAGCCGACAGGTGTGAATGGAAACTATTACACAACCGATCCAATTAATTCGCGTTGGCAAGGCCAGTTGGGTGTGAAATTTATTTTCTAAAACAATCTTCTAAAGCACTAAAGCCGTCTTGCATTTTGCGAGACGGCTTTCTTATTTCAATCTTTTTTGGCACTGTTTTTTAAGAAGAAAGGCAACGAAACAAAGCAGTACATTATGAAATGGGAAGAAGAAAACAGGAGAGGATGGTTTGGAGTGAAAGGGTTGAACAGTGTGCTTGCCTATGCGGCTTCAATGATGTTAACCGGCGTACCGCCGGTGGTTTGCGAATCGGTGTTGGAGGAAGTCTATAGCTCCATGAGAAAGTCGTTAGGGAGAGTGAGAATCTAATTGCTTTGGTAAGTGCTAACGATGGCAACTTGCCGTAGGAGCAGTATTGGCGGAACTTAAGTTGAAGGAAGATATAAAGTTTACGAATTGTTCTCCAACTTCATAGTTGTTCCTCCAGCTGCTTTCTTAGCAGGCGAAGATTGCCTGTAGTTTTCGTTTCTGAAACACTTGTCACCAGAGTTTCCACCATGGCTTTCGCTGCATTGGTTCAGGCTCTTTAGGATTCACTATTTCGTCAAGATGTTCACTAATAAATAAGTATTGGTTCAAACCCTCAAATCCTGCGTCAGCCGGGTCAAAAATTTGTCCTGTTTGCGGATCCCACACGAAATAGCCAGCAGTTTCGCTTATCACTTTGATATATGATTTGATGTCACTAAAAAGATGCCTTGCTTTTTCGTCTTGATACCAGTAAGGAACTGTGATGAAAACGGAATTGTCGTAAACTGTCAGCTGAATAGCAATATCTCCTACCGGTGGGTTCAGCTCAATATGATTGAACTTGCGCTGTGCTTCTTGGATAGTTGTCGCAGTCAGTTTCGCAATTTCGCTAAAGTCGAAGTCAAATGTTTCCAGACGTGGATTGTAGGCTTTCAGTGCTTTTACAATTGCAAGTTTCATCTCAGGATTGCACTCTTTTTTTGCCCACTTATCATTGTCAGCTCCAACAACACGATCTGCTTCTTCTTCGTCTGGTTTACCAAATTTTGATTTATAACAGTAAATGTCGTAGCTCATAGGCAGTTTCAAAATTACCGCTAACGGTTTGCTTTGCGTTATTGCGGCAATAAAGTTAGTGTGATTATCAGCGTAAATCTGTGCCCGTCAATTTCCCCTATCACTCGTATCCTCACTCCCTCTTCCCCTCCAACGTAAACCCAATTGTTGTCCCCACATCTTCCTTACTCCGCACATGAATGGCGTGTCCATGCGCTTCAATAATGTGTTTGCAAATAGCCAGGCCAAGCCCGCTTCCTTTTACATCTTTGTTTCTTCCGCCGCTGGTGCGGTAAAAGCGCTCAAAAATTCTGTTCAAAAATTTTTCGGGAATGCCGATGCCGTTGTCACTTATTTCAATCAAAATATTTTTGCCATCGGTATTGTAAACGCTGGCTACAATGTGCCCGCCGGTTTTGCCGTACTTGACGGCATTGTCAATCAGGTTGCTCACTACCTGTTGAATTTTTTCTTTGTCAGCCCAAACAACTACCGGTTTTTCGCAACCTTTTTTAAACGAAAAATCAATGCCTGCTGCTTCGGCTTTTAGCGACAAACTTTCCACTGCTTCGCGTATCACATCCTGAATGATAAAATTTTGCGGGGCCAGTTTAAGCTCGCCTCTTTCCAATTTTGAAATAGCATCCAGGTCTTGAATAAGATTCACCAACCGTTCCGCGTTCTTACCTGCCTTTTCCAAAAACCGTTTGTTTACTTCGGGATTTTCCAGAGCTCCGTTCAGCAGTGTATCAATGTAACCCTGAATAGCAAAAACCGGCGTTTTAAACTCGTGGGATAAGTTCTGCAAAAACTCACGGCGATAGGCTTCGTTGCGTTTCAACACATCTACTTCACGGCTTTGCTGCGCGGCCCAGGCCTCCACGTCTTCGCGTACTTCGTCAATGCTTTTTTGGGGTAGGATGTATTTGTAATAGGTTTCCTCACGTTTAGTGGCCTTGGTCTGGTTAATGAATTTATAAATGAGCTTGATCTTCCGGTAAATAAAGTTTTGAATGATGGAAAAAATAAGCCCGTAGCTGCCCAGAAAAATAACGGCGAGAGAAATCAAACCCACATACCACTGTCCTTCCAAAATATAAATACCTACACTAATGGGAACAGACAAAACCAGCGCCGTAAGCGCTGCTAATTTTTTAGGTGAAAGGTTTTTTGCGTCGAACATTCTTGTGAGTAGTGAATGGTCAGTGGTGAATAGGGCCGTTTATGATTCAAAATTTTTTAAAAGTAGATTATAGCATGCTGCTTTCGGTTATTGTAAATAATGTAAGAAATAATCAACTACCACAGACCGGTGATTTTATGTCAATGGAGTCATGGTTTAATGTACCCATTCAATACTTACTACTCACCATTCACATCTCAAATTTATACCCCACGCCCTTCACCGTGGTAATGCAGTCCACACCCAACTTCTGGCGAATCTTGCGGATGTGTACGTCAATGGTGCGGTCGCCTACAATCACGTCGGCGCCCCACACCTGGCTTAAAATTTCATTGCGCAAAAAAACACGGCCGGGTTTTGACGCAAGGAGGTAAAGCAGTTCAAATTCTTTTTTAGCCAACGTTATTTCGCGGCCCTCGTAAGTTACCATAAAACGTTCGGGGTCTATGGTCAGGTCGCCGATTTGGATGTTCTTGTTTTCCACCGGCTTTACCCGTCGCAACAAGGCATTTACTTTGCTTACAAAAACCGAGGGGCTTACCGGCTTGGTTACGTAGTCATCGGCGCCGGTATCAAAACCTCTTAGCTGGGTGGTTTCGTCGCTCAAAGCAGTGAGAAACATAATCAGCGTGTCTTTAAATGCTGTTTGCGTCCGTAGAATTTCGCAAACCTCCATGCCGCTTTTTTTTGGCATCATCATGTCCAGCACTATCAAATCCGGGCCGTTTTGCTTGGCTTTGTGCAGCGCTTCGTCGCCGTCTTTGGCCGTGATTACCGCATAGCCTTCCTTCTCCAAATTGTATTTTAAAATTTCCAGAATATCCGGTTCGTCGTCGGCAATTAAAACCTTTCGGCCTTTGGGTTCCATGAATTTTCGCCTTTGGGCGCAAACGTACAAGAAAAGGAGGGACGCTTTTTCCGTAACAGAGAGTTAATGAAAAGATAACGAGGGCGATTTGAAGATTTGCCGATTTAATAATTTGATGATGGCTTACGCTGGAAGGAGGTTATTGTTCACAATTCCAACCCTGTTCAGCGTTATAAGCAGTATTGCGATTCAGAAGTATGCCTATTAATTGAGCTTCGGTTGCGTCGCACTCGTGTACGTTCGGTAAGTCATTGAACATTGTGCGAGCATCACTATAAATCCTCTCATTCATTTCATGCAGTCTTTCGTACATCCGCGTGTTGGTGGATGTCCCTACAAAACCCGGCGTGGCAATAACCAAATCTTCAAATCGGCTAATCTTCAAATCAGTTTCCCTTTAACACCCCTTTCTCCCTTCGGGTATTAAATTTGCCCCATGTGGCTCATGAGTTACCCTTGCCGGTTGGTTCTTCCTTTTTTATTGATTGCTTCCCTTGCCTCGGCACAACCCATTACGGGCAGTGCTTGCAAGCCGCCCATTTCCCGCATCCGTTGGCACGATGAAATTGACAAAGCCCAAAAAAAATTACTTGATCAAAAGCTGGCCGCCGGTGACAACGACGAGATGAATTTTTATGTAACAGGCGCCTTGGTCAAGCGTGTGGATGCAATGCAATGCGCCATTGAATGCGATACCACCTTGCGGGAACAGCAGAAGATCGGCTATCTGCGCGGGCTGGAAGCCTTGTTGCACAACTTCTCTGCAAGTTATCATTTGCGGCAACTTACCGCAGCGCAATTTCCACTGGCACTTGATGCCTTTGTAGCCGCCATGAACCTGAATAAAAAAGAAGAATCCTTTCTGCCGGTGGTACGCCAACAGCCTTATGAAATTGCAAAATTACTGGTGGGCAACATGGCCTTTGAACGCAACGCCGGCGTACCTGAAGCAAAAGCGCAATTGATTTTAAAAAACATTGAGCTGCATCCCGACAACGCCTTTTCCATTCTAAAAGACAACGCTGACGTGCCTTTCCGCGATAGCATTATTAAAGTGGCCGCGTACAAAAATCCCCGCCAGCTTTACGATTATGCCGCTGCCAACAATAAACTCGGTTACGCCATCCGCGCCATTGACGAACCCTTCATTCACGAAGTTTCCATTATGGCCAAAAGTCCAAGCGGCCAGCTTTACTTTCCTTTTTTGCACAACATTTTAAAAGGGAAGCTTACCCGCGGCGAGGTTGATTCGGTAAAGGACGACCCGGTGAAATATTACCGGCTGCTAGTAAAAACCAAGCTCGATTACGTGCAAAACAAATTGAATGATGAAAGCGTGATTGAGATGGATGCCCTCAACGCCATGTTGCAAACCAAGGCTGTGGATAATTTCATTAAGCCCATTAACGAACTGCACGAGGAAAACAACCTTGCTGTTCGGTTTAAAGCACTGGAACCACTAAATGCACAGGAGCTCTATTATTTGATTATTTCCGGCGAACGTGATCTTTACACCTCCAGTTACATCAAAGGCGTTTATCCTAAAATGATGCAGCGCATCGGGGCCGGCGGCGATTCACTTTTTATCAGTGTTGGCTTCGACCATTTTAAAAAATTTATTCGCATGGCGGCGGGCTACAACATGTTGCCCGATTTTCTAAATACGTTTCCGGATAAGGACGCAGCTACTACACTGATGACTGCTTTCGTAAACGGCCTTGACCGCACCGGAAGTTTGGAAGACGGCGTGGACGTGGCCGACTCCTATGCCAGCATTTCGGAAACCATGCCGGCACTTGCTTCGCAAATGCTGGGCAACGTTAAGCGCAATTACGAAGAGGCGCAACAGGCTGCTAATCGCAAAGGCATGGTCATTTACAACCTGCTGTATAAACTCTTTCAATCGGCCACCGACAGTACCATCAATCTTTCCCGCGAGTTCAACATTCCGCCGGTTTACAGCATCAGCTACAATTCGTTAGCCGGCGACACAGGCAAGGTCATCATGCAGATATTTTTTTACGGCGATAAAGACGGCCGTGGCAACTATGCCCGTTGGCTTACGCAGTTCCCGCCAGCCGCCTGGCGAAAGAGCGAAACACCGCAATGGATAAGCTTTGCCTCGCTCAAAGGCAAGCCGGTAGTGGTTTACGCCAATAAACCGTTGGATGAAGCATCGGGCAAAGTGGACGAAGCGCAGGCTGCCCTGTGTTCATATTTATCTGAAAAAGACCTCAATCCAACCATTGTTGTACATCGCGGCCACAGTTATTATGCGCCGTATACCATTGAACAATTGGCGCCTTCGGCCAAGATTGTTTTCCTCGGTTCCTGCGGCGGCTATCACCTTATTCACGATGTGTTGGAACGTGCCGAAGATGCGCACATTGTTTCCTCCAAACAAATTGGCAAGCAAGACATCAACCACGTGTTCATGGCCTTACTGATGGAAAAATTGAAAGCCGGGGCCGGCGTGGATTGGATTCCGTTTTGGCAGGAACTGGAAAAGCGCATGAAGGGCATTGAAGGTTTCGGCGATTACATTCCGCCCCATAAAAACCTCGGCGCCATCTTTATTAAAGCCTATAAAAATGCGATGGGTAGCGATGCTGCCGCAGGCATCTAAGCCTTAGCTTTGCGGGTCGCTGCGGTTCACTTGTTCACCTGTTTACCTGTTCACTTGTTGGGTGTCCGATGAAAAGAGGTGTCTTCAATGTTTTACGACAACAAGTAAACAAGTGAACCAGTGAACAAGTAAACTATTCTCTCTTGAGCACTCCCCCCAAAAAAAATGTCTTCGATTTTAGCCAGCTAAAGCGTGTACTGGAATTTACGCGGCCGTACAAACGGCGTTTTGTTGGCTCTATTGTTATGGCTATTGTGCTGGCGGCCGTTACGCCTATAAGGCCCTTTCTCATTCAGCAAACAGTAAATAAGTACATTGCCGGCAGGGCTGTTGAGGCGTTGGTTTGGATAACCGTTATTCAAATCGGGTTGACCATTGCCGAGACCCTGCTGCGTTTTTATTTTTCCTACATCACGTCATGGCTTGGGCAAGCTGTTGTGAAAGACATGCGAGTAAAAGTATTCGGGAAAGTTTTGAGCCTGAATCTCCGGCAGTTTGATAAAACACCCATTGGCACCTTAACCACCCGCACCGTTGACGACATCGAACGCATCAACGATATTTTTTCCGACGGCCTTATTCCTATCATTGCTGACTTGCTCTCCATTCTTTGCGTGCTGGGCATTATGCTTTACACCGATCCCTGGCTGACGCTTATCTCCCTGATTCCGTTTCCCATCATTGTTGTAGCCACGTATTATTTTAAGGAGAGTGTGAACAAATCTTTTTACCGCGTTCGCAATGCCGTGTCGGCCCTGAATGCCTTTGTGCAGGAACACATCACGGGCATGTATATCGTGCAAGCCTTCGCGGCCGAAAAGCGGGAAGGAGAGAAGTTTGACGCCATCAACCGCGAGCACCGAGACGCCAACATCAAAGCCATTTTTGCCTATTCAATTTTTTTTCCGCTGGTGGAAATCGTGCTGGCACTTTCAATGGGATTGATTGTTTATTACACCGGCAAAGAAGCTTTGCGTCTGCAGGATGGGCAGGAAGGCGTACTAATGTCGTTTATCCTTTATCTGAACTTGATCTTTCGTCCGTTACGAGTGATAGCTGATAAATTCAACGTGCTGCAAATGGGCATGATTGCTTCGGAGAGAGTGTTTAAAGTGTTGGACAATGATGACGTGTTGCCGCCTTCGGCGCCGGATGCCTATGCACCGCAGCACGTAAACGGAAAGATTGAGTTTGACCACGTGTGGTTTGGCTACAACGAAGACCACTTTGTTTTAAAAGACATTTCTTTTATTGTTCAACCCGGCGAAACCATCGCCATTGTGGGCCACACGGGCAGCGGTAAAACCACCATCATTTCCTTGCTCAACCGGCTTTACCAGATCAACCGGGGCCACATAAAAGTGGACGATGTTTCCATTGACGATTTTGAAGTAGAAACCCTGCGCAAAAACATCGGTGTTGTTTTGCAGGATGTGTTTCTTTTTCCCGGTTCGGTGTTAGATAACATCACGTTGATGAACCCGTCTATCCCAAAAGAAAAAGTGGTGGAAGCGGCAAGGCTGATAGGGATGCACGATTTTATTTTACAATTGCCGGGCGGTTACGATTACAACGTGATGGAACGCGGCGCTACGCTTTCGCTTGGTCAACGGCAATTGCTTTCTTTTATTCGTGCCTTGCTGTACAATCCGGCTGTTCTGATTTTGGACGAAGCCACATCTTCCATTGATACCGAAAGCGAAATGTTGATTGAGGCTGCCATTGACAAACTGATTGCCGGCCGCACTTCGATTGTGATTGCACACCGTTTGAGCACCATTCAGCGGGCAGATAAAATTATCGTGCTTGATAAAGGAGAGGTAAAGGAAGTGGGCAGCCATTTGGAACTGTTAGAAAAGGGCGGCTTTTACAGTAAATTACACCGTATGCAGTTTGAACGAAAAACGCAATTGATATGAAAAACGGAGTAACCGAAGAACAGATGGCAGAAATGAAAGCGATGGGGGTAAAGTTTTATGATTCGCCGGAGGAAGCGGAACTGGATTACTTGCGGGAAGGCTTGAAGCGGACGCCAGAGGAGCGGTTTCGTTTTTTAATGATGCTAATGAAGATGCAGGAGACGATGAAAAAAGCCAGGTTGATTCACAAAAAATAGGCTATGGATATTTATGACGAAGCTTTTCTGGATTTGTGGAGATGCTTCAATGAACATAAGGTGCGTTATATATTGGTTGGAGGTATTGCCACAAATCTTCACGGCTATCAACGGTACACCGGCGATGTTGACATTTTCATAGACGATGCAACAGCGAATCGCAAGCGGCTTCGGGAAGCGTATAAAGAATACATCAACCTGGATCTCCAAAGTTTAGAAACCATGCAGTTTATTCCCGGTTGGATAAATTTTCCCTTAAGCAATGGTTCTAAGTTAGACATCATGACATCCATGAAGGGAATAGCCGCAAGTTTTGATGATTGTTTCGCCGTTGCAACGGAGATGGATTTAAATGGCGTTAAAGTTCCCGTTCTCCACATGGCTCATCTCATCGCCAATAAAAAGGCCGTGGGCCGGCCCAAAGACCAACTTGACGTCATCAACCTCGAAAAGATTCAGCGGCTTCGCGACGAAGAAAATTAAACTTCGCGCATACGATTCCTTCTACATTCGCGTTTCTTTAAAAACCGGCCAATCCATTCGTTTCCCCGAAATGAAATAGATTAGCCCAAAAATTTATTGCACTCATGAGACACCTGCTAACCGGACTGTTTGCACTCCTAACCCTTGGGGCTTTTTACTCCTGCCAAAAAGAATTGAGCATTGAATACGGCTCCGCTGCCAAAGGCAGCCTGCAAAGTTCGGCTGGTGATTGTTTACCCAAGACCGTTAACGGCGGGTACGTGGCCGCCAAGGCGCTGAACGACACCAACTACATTGATGTTACGGTTACTGTTACTTCAGCAGGCCCTTACACTATTTACACCGACACCCTCAACGGCTACGCTTTTAAAGCGACGGGTACTTTTACCGCCGCCGGCCAGTTTTCCGTACGGCTAAAAGGAAATGGAGCCCCGGTTACCGCCGGCAACGATGCTTTTACCGTTTACTTTGATTCGAGCTATTGCGATGTGAACGTGACCGTACTGCCTGCAGGCAGTACCGGCGGCGCGGCGGTTTATAGCCTGGCCAATACAAGCGGGGCCTGTAACCCATTTATACCATCGGGCAATTTTATTAAAGACACAACGTTGACGGCGGCCAATTATGTAACTGTAACTGTAAACGTAACCACTGTCGGCACGTATTCCATAAACACCACTTCCGTCAACGGGTACTTCTTTTCAGGAACCGGAACGTTCGGCGCCACCGGTTCGCAAACTATCAAGCTTTTTGGCAACGGTAAGCCTGTAGCCGCAGGCACCGATGCGTTTACCGCCACGGGCGGAACGTCCACCTGCAACTTCAACATCACGGTTACGGCCACGGCGCCAACAAATTGCAATCCGGCTGTGCAAGGCACTTTTACAGCCGGCACAGCGAATACTGCCGCAAATAAAGTAACCTTGACTCATACTTATGCCACAGCCGGCTCCGTGACGGTTAACACCAATACGGTGAATGGGTATTCGTTTGGCCCCTCAACATTTTCGGCCACGGCCGGTTCAAACACCATTACCCTGACTGCTACAGGTACACCCGCAGCGGCCGGCACCGACAACTTCACCGTGAACTTTGGCGACGGCCAAACCTGTAATTTCAGCGTAACGGTTGGTGCAGGAACAGTAGTAACCAATACCGATTATTTCCCCACCACGCAAGGCAGCTATTGGACCTACTATGACGATAGCGGCGTGGATACTTTTAAAGTAACGGTGAACGGAACGGGAGTTTACACCGGCGTCAGCGGCCCACAGACATACCAAAAATTTGTTTCCGTGGCCGGCCCGTATTTTAGAGACGATTACTATCGCAAAGACCCCGTGACTAAATATTATTTTAGATCCGTTGACACCGCTGACTATGATCCGACAGTAATTACTTTTCCGCAGCCCCGGCTTAATGATTTTCTTTTTTTAAAAGATGTATTGACCAACGGCGCAACTTATAATACAGATGACTATGCAGCCTCAATCTCCGGCGTGCCTGCCGTTATTGGGGTTAGATACGATTATTCGGCCGCAACCAATTTGACCAAAACAGTGAACGGCAACAACTTTACCAACGTTTATAAGATTACGGAAACCCCCATGGCAAAACTTGGTCCTTCCGTTTATCAGGCCGCCGGCTCACCTACTTACTATTATTATGCAAAAGGTGTTGGTCTTATTCAAATAGAAGACAATACCGGAGCTGTATTGCAATCCCTCCGCTATTGGCATGTAAACTAACTTTTTCAATTTTTTTCCGGTAAAGCCACACCTCAAGTGTGGCTTTCTTTTTTCGCTTCACAAATCCCTTTTCCTTTTGGGTGTGCACCCTTATCTTTGCCGCAAATTTCAGAAACGGTATGCGGTCAGGGCGAATCAAATCCTTACGGGTAGCGGCTTTCAGCCTTTTTTTGAGTTGCTTTTTTCAAGCCTCTTTTGCGCAGCGCAACCCTGATCAACATCTCCCCGCCGAAGATACCGTTTCCGAAAAACGCGACGAGATTAAGGATCACGGCAAGAAGAAGGAAGGCGCCTTCAATGCCAACGAAGTCATCTTCGGCCACGTGATGGATGCCCACCAATTTCACTTTTTTTCATGGGAAAGTGGCGGCGAACAACACCATGCCATCATTCCTTTACCGATAATTTTATACGAGCCCGGAAGAAGTTTTTCGGCATTCAGTTCTTCCAAATTTCATCACGGTGATTCTACCTGGAATGGTTACCGGATGGTTACCGAAAGCTACCGTGAAAACCTGAAGGCTAAAGGCATGAATAAAGACCAGATTCGCCTTCTTCAGGATGAACAAATTATTGCCGTGGACAGCCAAGGGGATCCAATTGACCGTAAGGTTTACGACTTGTCTATCACCCGCAATGTGGTGCAAATGTTTCTGGCACTGGCCGTTTTGGTTTGGCTTCTGTTATCAGTGGCCAGCCGTTACCGCACCGGCCAAGGTGTTACCTCGGCGCCCAAAGGCTGGCAAAACGCTGTTGAACCGGTTGTACAATTCATTCGCGACGAAGTGGCAAAACCCAACATCGGGCATAAATACAGGACGTATATGCCGCTGTTGCTTACCCTCTTCTTTTTTATCTTAATCAACAATATTTTCGGCTTGCTTCCCGGCTCGGCCAACGTTACGGGCAACATTGCTTTTACGGCCGTGTTGGGAGTAATTTCGTTTTTAATTATTACGTTCAGCGGTAACAAGCATTATTGGAGCCACATCTTTAATCCGCCCGTTCCCATTGGTGTGAAATTTATTCTTATTCCGGTGGAGATTCTGTCCATCTTCACCAAGCCCTTTGCCCTCATCATTCGTTTGTTCGCCAACATGTTGGCGGGGCACATCATCATCATTTGCCTGGTATCCCTAATTTTTATATTCGGCAACATGAGCATGGGTGTAGGAATGGGTTTCTCGCCAATCTCTATTGCTTTTGCCGTGTTCATTTATATAATTGAAGTATTGGTGGCTTTTATTCAGGCCTTCATCTTCACTAACCTGACGGCGGTGTTCATCGGGCAAGCGACCGAAGACCATCATCAGCACGAAGCAGACGGACATGCGGGCAACCCGCCAACGGAACCGGTGATAATTTGATTTGAAGATTAGCTGATTTGAAAATT
Source organism: Flavisolibacter sp. (assembly GCA_965247695.1). Taxonomy (GTDB): domain Bacteria; phylum Bacteroidota; class Bacteroidia; order Chitinophagales; family Chitinophagaceae; genus Flavisolibacter. Next base: position 4,487,467 of record OZ252037.1, on the reverse strand, counting down.
TGAAAACTGATTGGTGGTAAAAGCGGATAAGGTAATTTGGGTTCATCCCGACAATCCGATTTACTTCCAGTTAATCCGCGGTTGTGATTTATTCATCATCATAAAAGAACAAACATGCACTTACTTTTCACGTTAATCAGCGAAGTGGCCTGGGCAAACGCCGGAGGCGCCATTGGTGCTGGTTTGGCGGCCATTGGCGCCGGTATCGGCATCGGCCAGATTGGTAAAGGCGCGGTAGAATCCATTGCCCGCCAACCCGAAGCTTCTAACGACATCCGCGCAAACATGATCTTAACCGCAGCCTTCATCGAAGGCGTGGCCCTGTTTGCAGTAATTGCCGGTATTCTGGCGATGTTCGTTTAAAAAACGGCCCGCATCCAAAGCACAGGGCGGCGGATGCGGGTTTTCTTTCAAAAGCGGAATAAGCAAGCAAGAAATTTTGAATGCCGAAAGAAGCGTTGAAGCAGAAGATTAGAAATCAGAAATAAAAAATTAGAAATCTTTCGATATGCGTTTACTGACACCTGAATTAGGATTGATTTTTTGGACGGCGCTTGCCTTCATTATTGTGTTTGTGGTGCTGCGCAAATATGCTTGGGGGCCGATACTTAAATCGCTTGACCAACGCGAAAAAACCATTGCCGGCTCGCTGGAAACCGCCGAACGGGTAAAGCGTGAAATGGCCCAGTTGAAGGCCGAGAACGAAGAACTTATGGCAAAGGCCCGCGAGGAAAGAAGCCTGATGTTAAAAGAGGCCCGCGACACCAAAGACCGAATTGTAGCCGAAGCAAAAGAGCAAGCGAAAACGGAAGCCAATAAAATTATTGCCGAAGCGCAGCAACAGATCAATGCGCAAAAGATGGCGGCGCTTACCGATGTAAAAAATCAGGTAGGAAAGCTGGTGGTGGAAGTAACCGAAAAGATTTTGCGTAAGCAACTTTCCAATCAGGAAGCCCAGGAAGCCCACATTAAGGATTTGGTGGATGATGTCAAACTAAACTAATTCAATTTGAAGATTAGCGGATTTGAAGATTTGACGATGGATAAATACATCATACTAATTTTCAAATCCGCTAATCTTCAAATTTTCAAATCAATTTCATGTTGAACCCCAGAGTTGCCTCCCGTTACGCAAAGTCGGTGCTTGATCTGGCTGTGGAAAAAGGACAGTTGGAGCAGGTGTACAGCGATATGCTTTACCTGCAACAATTAACCAAGGCAAGCCGTGAGTTTGTGGCCCTGTTGCGCAGCCCAGTAGTGAAGGCCGATGTAAAAGTAAAGGCCATCAATGCCGTTACCACCGGAAAGATCAGCGACATGACGGCTTCTTTTTTACAACTGATGACAAGCAAGGCCCGTGAAGCCGTGTTGCCCGAAATTATCACCTCTTTTATTCAACAATACAAGGACGAGAAAGGAATTAAAACCGTAAAGCTGACAACCGCGGTTCCTGTGAGCGAAGATCTGAAACAACAAATCATTGCGCAGGTAAAAAAGACCGGTGGCTACGACAACCTGGAGTTAGAAGAAGCCATTGACCCGAAGATCATTGGCGGCTTTGTGCTGCAGGCCGGCGACCAATTGATTGATGCCAGTGTAGCCTACGATTTGAAAAACATTTCGCGTCAATTTGAAAACAACGATTTTATTTATAAAGTGAGATAGTGAATGGTGAGTGGTCAGTGGTGAGTTAAGCTTATTACTGACGACTCACCATTCATCATTCACAAAAAACAACCGCTATATGCCAGAGATAAAACCAGATGAAATTAGCGCCATTCTGCGCCAGCAGTTGGGCGGTGTCAGCACAGGCGCCGACCTGGAAGAAGTAGGGACCGTATTGCAGATGGGCGATGGTATTGCACGTGTGTACGGCCTTGGAAATGTCCGCGCCGGCGAACTGGTGGAATTTGAAAACGGCGTTCAAGGCATTGCCCTGAACCTGGAAGAGGACAACGTGGGTGCGGTATTGATGGGTGAGATGGGAACCTTGCAGGAAGGGTCAAAAGTTCGCCGCACCGGGCAAATAGCCTCTATTAAAGTGGGCGAAGGCATGGTTGGCCGCGTAGTGAATACCTTAGGCGAACCCATTGACGGCAAAGGCCCCATCACCGGCGAACGCTACGAGATGCCTTTGGAGCGTAAAGCTCCTGGTGTTATCTACCGCGAGCCGGTGAAAGAGCCCTTGCAAACCGGCATCAAGGCTATTGACGCCATGATTCCTGTAGGCCGCGGCCAGCGTGAGTTGGTGATAGGTGACCGCCAAACGGGCAAGACCGCCATTTGTTTGGATACCATCATCAATCAAAAAGAATTCTTTGAATCGGGCAAGCCCGTTTATTGTATTTATGTAGCCATCGGACAGAAGGCATCTACCATTGCGGGTGTTATGAAAACTTTGCAAGATGCGGGTGCCATGGCTTATACCACCATCGTTGCGGCTTCGGCTTCCGATCCTGCGCCTTTGCAGTTTTACGCTCCGTTTGCGGGTGCGGCCATCGGCGAATTCTTCCGCGACACCGGACGTCCGGCCCTGATTATTTATGATGACCTTTCCAAACAGGCCGTTGCTTACCGCGAAGTGTCCTTGTTGCTGCGCCGTCCGCCGGGCCGCGAGGCTTATCCCGGTGATGTGTTTTATTTGCACAGCCGCTTGCTTGAACGTGCGGCTAAAGTGATTGCCAATGATAAAGTAGCGAGCGAAATGAACGACTTGCCGGAAAGCATTCGCCATCTGGTAAAAGGCGGTGGTTCGTTAACGGCTTTGCCGATCATTGAAACACAGGCCGGCGACGTATCGGCTTACATTCCCACCAACGTTATCTCCATCACTGATGGACAAATTTTCTTGGAATCGAACCTGTTTAACGCAGGCATTCGCCCGGCCATTAATGTGGGTATTTCGGTAAGCCGTGTGGGCGGTAATGCGCAGATTAAATCAATGAAAAAAGTGGCCGGTACGCTTAAACTTGACCAGGCTTTGTACCGCGAGTTGGAAGCCTTCTCCAAGTTCGGCGGCGACCTTGATGCGGCTACCAAGAACGTAATTGACAAAGGCGCCCGTAACGTGGAAATTTTGAAGCAGCCGCAGTATTCGCCGGTGCCGGTGGAGAAGCAGGTGGCTATTATTTATCTCGGTACGCAAGGTTTGCTTCGCGATGTACCGGTGAGCCGCGTGAAGGAATTTGAAGAGCAGTTTTTAATGGAGTTGGAAAGTAAATTGCCGGATGTGTTGGGGCAATTTAAGAAAGGCGCCTTGCCTGATGATGGCGTGGCGAAGATGGTGGATCTGGCGAAGGGAATTGCGGCACAGTATAAGAAATGAGTGATTGGTTTGAATAAAATTGAAGCGGCCATTTGGCCGCTTTTTTTGTCGCAAGAATTTCAATACTGTCATAAGATTTAAGTTTTTGTCGCAATTTTTGTCGTAAGATTTAAGATTTGTCCGAATTTAGAATAATGGAAAAAGGGAAAAAAGTACAATTGCAACGTGAGTTGGAAGCCATTTTTGGGGTATTAGAAGACTTCCCCGAAGGAGCCGGTATTGAAAATATTCGGCAATCCATTGGGTTGCCAATAGAGCTAAGAACCCTTCAGCGGCGGTTGGCTTTGTTAGTAAACGAAGGCAAAATAAGGAGTGAAGGTAGCACCAATAATACACGGTATTTTTTGGTCAAAACCGAAAAGGTTGATGCTATTATATCGTCGGCTTTACAAACGGATGATGGCCTGACACTTTCAAAAAAAAGTGAAGCATTGTTGGCAGCAATGCGCCTTCCATCAAGCCAACGCAAAGCGGTTGGTTACAACCTTTCATTTCTTGAAAGTTATCAGCCAAACATTAGTTTTTACCTCTCGCCAACGGAAAGAAAAAGTTTAGCCCAAACCGGCAAAACAACCACCGGCGAACAACCCGCCGGAACCTATGCACGGCAAATCCTCAATCGTTTGTTGATTGACCTTTCTTGGAACTCAAGCCGATTAGAAGGCAACACCTATTCGCTTTTAGACACACAACGATTGTTGGCCGAAGGACAAGCGGCACCTGAAAAGTCGGCGAAGGAAACGCAGATGATACTAAACCACAAAGACGCCATTGAGTTTTTGGTGCAAGATGCCGGCGAGGACATTGGCTTTTACCGCTACGCCATTCAAAGCCTTCATGCTTTGCTTTCGCATAACCTGTTAGGCGACCCAGCCGCTTCGGGCCGGCTGCGAACCTTTGGTGTTGGCATTACCGGCTCGGTTTATACGCCGCTGGCTATTCCGCAGCAATTGGAAGAAGTCTTTGATGCATTTTTACAAAAAGCTGAAGCGATAGAAGACCCATTTGAGCAGGCATTTTTTGCCATGGTGCATTTGCCTTATCTGCAACCCTTTGATGATGTGAACAAGCGTGTGTCAAGGCTGGCGGCCAACATTCCGTTGAACAAGTATAACCTTTCGCCCTTGTCCTTTACCGATGTGCCACAGGACCTGTATGTTGCCGGCTTGCTGGGGATTTACGAGCAAAACAATGTGAGTTTATTGAAAGATGTTTTCTTCTATGCTTATGGCCGTTCAGCGGCAAAGTACGCCGCCATCCGGCAGACGTTGGGTGAACCCGATCCTTTTCGTTTGCGATACCGCGAACAGATCAAGAAAACCGTGCGGCAAATTATCGTTGACGCCGTTCTCAAATCACGGGCATCTTTACACATAAGCAAAGGCGCAGAAGGCTTGCCAACGGCGGACCGGCAACGATTCAATGAGGCCGTAGAAATTGAGTTAATGAGTTTGCACGAAGGAAACTTTGCACGATACGGGGTAACGCCATCGCAATACAAAGCGTGGAAAGAAGTGTGGGATAAATGATGGCATTGCTAATGTTGGTAACCACTGTGCCAAGCCGGACGGCACGCCAATGAGGTATCAATAAGTATGACCTGGTCTCATGGGGCACCAGCCTTTGCGTGTTTCTATATTGTTCCTGTGGAGGAATGATGTTTGTTGGTGATTGACTTTAGCACCTCCTTCTTTTATGAACACCGACAAAAGCCTCAAGCGATTTATCGAAGCACAGGAAAAAAGTTATTCCACTGCCTTGGCCGAAATAAAATCCGGCCGTAAGCAAAGCCATTGGATGTGGTTCATCTTTCCGCAAATGCGTGACTTGGGCTACAGCCAAATGGCGCAGTACTATGGAATCAAAGACAAAGAAGAAGCCGCTGCTTATTTAAAGCATCCTGTGCTTGGACAACGGCTGCAGGAAATTTCTGCTGCACTGCTGAATATCGCTTCAAGCGATGCGCATAAAATCTTTGGCAGTCCTGATCACGTGAAACTGAAATCATCCATGACGTTGTTTGCCACCGTTGCAGAAGAACAGCCGATTTTTCAACAAGTGTTTCAGAAGTTTTTCAACGGCAAGAAAGACGATGCCACGCTAAGACTGTTGTAGAAAATAAGCGTCGGCTTTTTTCATTCAATCACTTGATTTATTGTTTCAATAAAGATGATCACATTGCCGGCTTCCATGCATTGTTCTTTCTATTCAAATCCGGCAGCTTCTTATCCGGGTCAAGAACAACATCGGTAATCTTGCTATCGGGGTAAACATAAAACGTTGTTTCAGCACCACGCATCCAAGCTTCAACGGGTATGGTTAATGAAAGTGTTTTGCCGCTGGCTTCTTTAATCAACACCGGCACGGGCATCGCCATTTGCTCCATATTTTGTAAAGTGATGGCAACGCCGGTTCGTGGGTCGGTACCAGTGCTGCTTACGCTTTTCACTGCCACGTCAAACTTGTAATTATTGAAAACCCAGCCGCGCCAGAACCAACTCAAATCTTCCCCCCCGGCATTCTCCATTGAGCGAAAAAAGTCCCAGGGTGTGGGATGTTTGAAAGCCCATGTTGCAATGTATTCTCTAAACGCACGGTCAAAACGTTCCGGCCCCAATACCACGTCACGTAAAGCATCCAGCATCTTGGCGGGCTTGTCATAAGCCGCGGTTCCGAGGTTAAATTCAGTGATGGCATCGGCGGCGGTAAATAGCGGGTCCATCTTGTCATTGAACGTAAACTTCATCATCTCCTCGCCTTGGAAATAAGAAAAAGTTGAATACTCTCCGTTGTTGAATGCTTTAGTGGAAAGCCCGTTGATGAAGGTATTGAAGCCTTCATCCATCCAGGCATATTTGCGTTCGTTGCTGCCCACTACCATCGGGAACCAGTTGTGGCCAAACTCGTGATCTATCACACCCCAGAGCGATGCGCCGTTGTCGGTATAGCCGCAAAAAACAATGCCCGGATATTCCATGCCGCCAACGATGCCGGCCACGTTTACCGCCGCCGGATAAGAGTACTCAAACCATTTCCCCGAGTTATATTCGATAGAGGCTTTAATAAACTCCGTGCTGCGCTGCCAGCCGTCTTGCTTGATGCTTTCCACCGGGTAAGCACTCATGGCCAGCGACTTTTTTCCGCTGGGCAAATTCATCTTGGCCGCATCCCACACAAAAGCCCTCGACGCACCCCAAACGGCATCTCTTGCGTTCTGTATTTTAAAACGCCAGATAAGGTTCGGACCTGATGGCCTTGAACTTTTATCGGTTACTTCATTTGCGCCGCGAATGACGACAGTTTTATCGCTGCCACGGGCTTGATTCAATCTTGAAATTTGTGTTGGCGTTAGTACGTCTTTTTCATTTTGCAATTCGCCGGAACCAACGATGATGATGTTAGAAGGAGCGGTGATGGAGTAATCAAAATCGCCGTACTCTAAATAAAATTCGCCCTGGCCCAAATAAGGATTTGTGTTCCATCCCTGTATGTCGTCATACACGCACATGCGCGGGTACCATTGGGCGATGGTGTAAATCCAGCCGTTTTTTGTTCGCAATCTTCCCATTCTATCCGTACCGTATTCGGGCACGGTAAATTCATAACTGATGTTGATCCTGGCTTTTGCACCGGATGCCTTTAAAGCTTGCGGCAACCATAGTTGCATTCGCGTATCGTTGATGATGTATTGCGGCATGAACTTCTTTCCATCAACATCAACCGAAATGCTTTTGACCACATCGCCTTGCGTGAACATGGCATTGGTGTAACGGCCACCCGTGCCGGCGGGAGAGCTTGCATTGCGGCTATCGGAGCGGTAGATGTTTTGCTCTACATAAAGCCATAAATAATTCAGGTTGTCGGGACTGTTATTGGTGTATGTTATTTCAACATCGCCGGAAATTTTGTGCTGCGTTGTGTCAAGTGTTACAGCCATTTTATAGTCGGCGCGATTTTGCCAATACTTCGGCCCCGGTGCGCCGTTGGCGGAGCGGTAATCGTTAGGGGCAACAGGATAAAACTGCAAATCCCAAAGCGCTTTGGGATTGAATTTAGCTGTGGGTGCATTTTGCGCAAACGAACAAAGCAAGAGAAGGTTAGCAAGAACGGCCAGCGTTGTTTTTTTCATTGGTGAAAAATGTTGAGGAGTGAAAGTAAGATAAGGATATGGTTGCAAGTTTTGAGCCGCGGACAGCGGTTCTTAATTTGCGGTTAAACGTAGTGCCCTTTGTGCGTCCTTTGTGCCTGCCTGCCGGTAGGCAGGCACAACGAAAAAGCTTACAGAAACATCTGTCCGGCGATAGCAATGCTTTCGGGTTTGCCTACGTCCAATACTTTACTTTGGCTGTGGTCGTAACCAATGATGTTATGCGTAGCGGCAAGCGAGAGATAAACATCAATTAATGAGAACTTGCCGGTTTGTATGATTGCATCAAAAATGGTCCGTTCAAAAACAGCCAAACCGCTGTAGGCTTTTTGAATGTAATGACCTGTTGGTATGGAGATGCGCTCCTGCCCGGTGAAAACGTTGCGCCAGCCGCACAAGCGATTTTCATCATTAAAAAGAAGATAGCGGCTGGTTGTTCTATCGGTGACACCGAGAGTGATGAAGGCTTTTTGCTGTTGATGATAATTAATGAATGATGTCAGATCAACATCGGTGAGAATATCAACGTTGATGGTAAGAAAGGTTTCGCCTTGCAAATACTCTTTTGCTTTTAGTAAACCACCACCGGTTTCCAATACTTCATCGTTTTCATCGCTAATAATGATGTTGCTTCCCCAGCCGTTTGCGTTTTCGATCGCTTCAGTAATTTGATCCGCAAAGTGATGAACATTTACAACCACATCGGTAATGCCGTATTGCTGCAGGTATTCAACGTTTCGTTGCAACAATGACTTGCCATTAATGACAGCAAGGGCTTTCGGATGCTTTTCCGTCCACGGTTTGAAGCGAGTGCCCAAGCCTGCAGCGAAGATCATTCCCTTCATGCATCCTCCTTTTTTGGCAACGGGTTTTTCCACATTTTTAGTTCCTGCTCACGATGGCACAGTTCAATCTTCACGTTGTATTTGTTGCGCAGATGCCTTGCCGTGGCGTCGGCGGCATATACACTGCGGTGCTGACCGCCGGTGCAGCCAAAGTTGATGCTCAAATGATCGAAGCCGCGCTTGATGTATTCTTCTACCGAAATGTCAACGATGTCGAACACCGAGTTTAAAAAATCATTCATGCGGGTCTGCCGTTCAAGGTATTCCATCACGGGTTTGTCGCGGCCGTGAATTTCTTTGTACTCTACATGTCTGCCTGGGTTGTCAATGCCGCGGCAATCAAACACAAAGCCGCCGCCGTGAACGCTGTTGTCAACAGGTACGCCTTTGCGGTAAGAGAAGGATTTGATTTCAACGACAAGCGGCGTGGCTTCGTTGGCCTGCACCGGTGTAAAGCGACTGATGATTTCATCATCCACGCAAAACTGCAACACCCGTTTAAATTCCGGCACCGTGATGCCCATGCTGTTGTTTTCCAAAAACCATTTCAGGTTTTTTAAGGCTTGCGGAATAGAGGTCAGGAAATGCGCTTTTCGTTCAAACAATCCACGAAAACCATAAGCGCCCAACACCTGCAACAAGCGTATCAGCACATAACCGTTGTACTGGCTTTTGAATACCTCACGGTCAATCTTTTCGCCCACAAGAACTTCAAAAGAATTCATGTACTCATCCAACAAACCCGCTTTCCATTCATCGGGAAGATTGGCGCGGGCCTGCCACAGCATACTCGCTACGTCGTATTGCGGAGCGCCTTTCATGCCGCCTTGGTAATCTATAAAATAAGGCTTGCCCTCGGCAAGCAGAATGTTCCGGCTTTGAAAATCGCGGAACATAAAATATTTATACTCCGTATGCGTGAGGTAAGAACTGATGGCGTCAAAATCGTCACCTAAAGCTTGCTTGTCGTAAGGCTTTTGCAACGCATCCAAAAAATAATATTTGAAGTAAAACAGATCGGCTTTGATGGCTTGGCGGCCGAACTCTTTGTTGGTGAGGCAACGGCTGTAATCCAATCCTTCATCGCCCTTTACCTGCAGGCGGGCCAATTGATAAAGGCTTTCTTTGAACAAGTCATAAACTTCGGGCACAACCCCTTTTTCTTCCAACTCGTTCATGAGCGAGGTATCGCCAAAGTCTTGTTGCAGGTAAACAGTTCGGTCTTCACTTACCGCAAGTATCTGCGGTACGTGCAAATCTTTGTGATGAAACTGTTGCGAGAAGTAAATGAAGGCTTCGTTTTCGGGTACGTTCAATCCGTGTGTGCCGATAACAGTTTGTCCATTGGTTCCCTTTAACCGAAAGTACCGGCGATCGCTGCCCGACTGTTGGATGACGTCAACGCTTTGCGGTTCTTCTCCACTCCAGTTTTTATAAAGCTGCGACACGGCATTTATAAGTTCTTGCATAGGCGGCAAATGTAGGTTCTCGCTAAATACAAAAAGCCGGACGCGAAGTCCGGCTTTGTTCTCAAGGGGAGCAGGGTTTTGGTTTAATTCTTTACAATGCGCTGTGTTGCTGTTTCGGCACCGCAGATTGCTTTTACCACGTACAATCCTTTTGTTAGGGTACTCAACGTTACCGTTTCGGTTTGGCTTGCCGTAGCGGCTTGTGTTGTTTTTGTAAGAACACCAGTAGCGTTGTACACTTCAAGCGTTACGGCTTTGCCTTGCCATGTTGCAGGCAACGTGATGCGCAAATCATTGGCAACCGGGTTAGGGAAGGTGGCAATGGCGAGTGATGCGTTTCCGGTTCTAGTCAGGCGAATCATCTTCACGGCCGATGCGTTTGCCTCTTTTGTTTGATCCACGCCGACGATGCGATAGTACACGATACCGGTAGCAGTATTCACGTTCTTGTCTTTATAAGTATAAGTTGTCGAAGTGCCGGCAAACACGGTTGCGATGTTATTGTAAGTAACACCATCGGTGCTGCGTTGGATGGCAAAGTGGCTAAGCGCCTGGTCTTGCGCGGCTTCCCAAGTCAACACCGCATCGGCCTCTTTCAATGTCGCGTTGAATGACATGAACTTTACGGGCAGAAGCAACCACGGATCGAGACTAAACGGCTTTGCCCACAGGGAGTTCAGGCGCATGCCCGAACCGTTGCTGGACAGGGCACCGGAACGAGCGCCGTAACGGAACTTGATGACGTCTTTGTTCAGGTAGCTGAAGGTGGCCATTACCTGCGTGGCGGCCGTGTCTATGTTGGTGAAGTTTTGCACCGTGCCTACAATGGTATTCAGGTCGCCGGCGTCTGCAATCGGGTCAAGAATATCAACTTCGCCGTTGCCGAGAACCGATACCGGCGAGTACTCGCTGCTGCTTGGGTTGGCGAAAGTAGCGTACTCACTGATGGACCATCCGTCGCCGTCCACATCCAGCGCAGTGAATACGGCCTTGCTCAATTTCTGCTTGGTGGTGGTGCCGGCTTTGTAAAAGGTTAACTCAAAATCAATGTACCAATGTTGGTAAGGGGCCACTACGCCGGTTAAGCCAAACTGCGGTTGAAATGCCTTCTCCCATCCCAAGCCGCTTAGGTCAACGCTTTGCATTACAATGTCGGTCCGGGAAAATTTCGCCAGCTTGATTTCGGCGTCAACACCGGTAGTAACGTTGGCAAAGCGGTAAACAGCGCCTTCTTTGTTGGCCGTACCTGATTTCAACACCGGATTGGTGAACGACATTTCCGGAAGCTCGCCGGTTTGAATGATTTCGTTGCAGTCTGCATCGCGGGTAAAGTCAATGTCGGACAGGTTGCTTCCCTTGATGTTTTTGCCCACGCAGTAGGCATCAATGCGGGCATCCCAGGCGCCATCGTTTTGCAAGTCGTCGCCGGCTTTTAAAAGGTCAAACCCAAAATTGCCAGCGGCATTCGGCAGCACCTTTATTTCAGCATTCGATGCATTGGTAAACTTGCCATTGGCGGCAAGGATGGTTGCGTTTGCCACGTAAAGCGTACAGTAGTCTTTTATTTGCAGGTCGCCGTTATTGATGCCTACTTCTAAGTATGAATTGGCAACGGTATCAACGGTACGGTTAGAATTGCTTCCTTCCATCTCGTACTTGTCGCCGATGCGTACCACGCTGTTTTTATAAGTGAGCTTGGAGCCTGCCTGCGCTTTAAAATTTTTGGAAATACCGAGGTACGCATTCTCCAGAATCACGCGGCCGCCGTTCACCTGCATCTCGCATTTGTTAGACGAAATGATTTGCAACAGGCCCGCATTTTTCACGCTTAATTTACCAGCGGAGGCCACCGTAATTTTTTTATCGTACGAAGAAGGAAACCGCAACGTATCCATAGTAATGTTCAGTGTTCCTGATATAGTTAAGTCGCTGTTTAAATTAAACACAACGGCGTGCTTAACGTTCACCATCATGCCGGCGCCGATGGTTGTAGTGGGTACTAATCCGCCTTCCCAGGTGGTGGCGCTGTTCCAGTTACCGGCGGCTTTAGTAGTGTAGGTTTGCGCCGCCGCCGTTACCGCCAGCAAGCAAACAACGGCTGTAAAGGCCACTGTTTTGAAAGCAAACAGTTGTTTGATTGAAAAATCGTTGTGTACAGTTTGTTTCATTTTTTCGTTTTTACAGGGTAAGAAATAAGAAGTCATTAGGCTTTTTTGCAGGCCTTGGATTTTTTGACGAACTGATTTTTTACAGGATCGTGTTGGACAATAAGCGGCTCCTCCGGCCAAAACCGGCGGCTGTTCTTAACAGGATTGGACAGCGGTTAGTTAAACAGGATGATTGGCGATGCGTGAAAAACTAAAAGGGATTTTTTTGAGCAAGAGAAGCGTTTGCCCAAGGCAGTAAACCGGCGGCTGTACGCTGTGCATACAAAAAGCAAAAGCCGGAGACTTGCGGGAGGGAGAGTAAGAAAAGAATCAAACGTTTCATAGCGGACCTTTTTAGTTTTCTACAGGGTTGTGATTGTTTTCGGATTCGTGGTCAACAATCGCTCGTTGACCCGACAAATAAAATACGCCTTTTCGGAAAATACAAGTTTTGGGTAAGAAATTTTACGGCGCCCTACCGTAAATTTCCCATCGCCGCCTTAGAACCAATACGTTGGCGGTTGCTGAAAACCACAAAAAAAAGCCAGGCCCCAACGGGACCCGGCCTTGTCTTCATAGCGAATACGTTTAGTTCTTTACGATCCGCTCTTCCGACCACTGACCATTGCATTGCGCTTTTACTACGTAAAATCCTTTTGGCAACTGGCCGAAATCAATCGCCTCGGTTTGGCTGGCCGACGTGATTGTTTTGCGTTGCACTTCTATACCGGTGCCGTTGTAAACACTTACTGTTACGGGCTGGCTTTGCCAGGCGGCAGGCAGTGTAAGGTTGGCTGTTTTTTGCACCGGATTGGGATAAAGCGATACGGAGGCCGCCGCTTCTTTATTCAGTCGGATGACCTTTATGGAAGAATAATTTGCTTCTCCGCTTTTTTCGCGGCTTTGTATGCGGTAATAAACAATGGTTGCCGTGACGGGAATGTTCTCATCGGCAAGCGTATAAGATGCTTTGCCGAGGTTTGCCTGTGAGCGGCCGATGGAATTGAAGTTAATTCCGTCGGTGCTGCGCTCCACAATGAAGTAACCAAGGTTCTCGTCCGATTCGGCTGTCCAGTTCAGGTTTACCTTCTTTTTATCATACGTAGCGGCGAAGCTGTAAAAATGAATGGGAAGAGTAGAAGGCGGCGTCAGGTTGAAAGCTTTAAACCAAAGAGAGTTTAATCGTTCGCCTGCGTTGCTGATGACGGAACCCGATTTTGCGCCGTAGCGAAACGCAATCATGTCTTTGTTCTCATACATAAACGTTGCCATTACGGGAGTGCCCAACGTATCAATGTTGGAAAAATTCATCACGGGGCCCATCACTTTTTTATCGTTGCCGCCAATATTGTCGTCTCCGCTATCGTAAGTGCAGGAAAGAGAAGCGCTGCCTTGCTCGGCTAAGTAATTAACCGGGCAATACGCAACGGATTTAATCTTGTTCATTTGCAGGTATTCGCGAATGGAAACCCCGTCGCCGTCCACGTCAATGGCTGTGGCTTTAAAACTGCCTATCTTCTTTTTCTTATTGGTGCCCGCTTCATAAAAACGCATTTCAAAATCCATCCACCAGTCTTGGTAAGCAGATACGTTGCCCGCGATGCCTAACTGCGGCTGAAAGGCTTTGTTCCAGCCCATGTCTGATACGTCAATGTTGGTTAACGTAACGGTGCTGCCGGAGCGGCCGGCGATGGTGACGGTGGCATCAATGCCGGAAGCTACATTGCTGAATTTGTACACGGCGCCGTTCTGGCCGGCGGTGCCTGAAGCGAGAACAGGGTTTTGAAAAATCAATTCGGAAACGGTAGTGTTGTTTTGTGCAAAGCACGGTGCGGACAAAAAGAAGAGCACAACAAGGGCAGTGAAAACTTGTTTCATAGTTACAGCTTTAAAAGTTTAAAAAGTGTTGGTACGGAGGAGTTTCAAAAGCTGGATTGTGCCGGTTCTTCAGCAGGAAAATTGGAAGGTTGTTATTGTGTTGTCAAAAGGGGCGCTCGTTGTGCGTTGCGAAAGCAAAAATGAAGGGAAGTCAAAACAGTTTTTTCAGAACGAAAAAAGCTTTTTGATAAGTGAAGTTGATGTTTTCAACGTCACGGGTTCCGGATCATTTTGTTTTTGCGAACGGGTACGGTTTTCGGAGAAGATGGAGATTTTTGCGGAGGCTTTGCAGAAGGATTGGAGACGGAGTAACAAGGGCGAAGAAAGGCAGCGGAAATGATTTGTGCAAGTAAAAAAGAAAAAATATTTTTCGAATGCTGCTTTCCCTTTGGTTGAAACCCTTGCCAGCAAAGGGTTTGAGGCCATCTGTAAAAACCTGAAATTTTTTTTAAAAACGAAGGAAAAATTCTCCCGCTTGTAATAACCACATCAACCGATGGCTTTGCACAAATCGGTAAGCGTTTCTTCTTCCAATACTTCACGTTTTGGCAAACCTTCTTTTACAGCCCATTTTACCAGCCGCAAACAGCCGTCTTCAATCTCAATTCCGGTGATGTCGCCGTCGTTAAAACAACAGCAACCCGAATTGAAATAGGTTGGTTTCATGGTGAGGTAGTCGCTTGACACATGGTTGTATTCAAACTTGCGCTGTTGTATTTCGGCTTCGGTTTCGGTTATCAATTTTTCATCGTTCGATGCCTGCGCCTGCAACAGTTGGCGGTAGAGGCGTTCAATGCGGGTGAGCGATTCAAACACGGGTTGATGCGTGTGGCCTGTAATTAAAAGCAAGCCTTTTTGATTGTTGCTCCATTCATACATCAAGCGGTTGTGCAGTGTTTTTAACTGCGCATCGTAAGCCGGTGTGTTGGGGTTGATCTTCACCAGGGCCTGCACCGGCGCCCAAATTTTCGATACAAAAAATTTAGAGAACCAGTTGCCGTCGCTGGCTCTATCGCCTTGATGTCCGTGGGTGCAAAAAATTTTTAGCGGCGTGTCATTGACCGTTGTTAACAACAGTATGCCATCGTAAATGGTAATCGCACTTCCGAAATTTTTCTTAACCTGCGCCATCGTAAACAAGTCGTTGGACCAGTCGAGGTCATGATTGCCGATGGTTTTGTAAAAGCGGGCCTCCGCTACAAATTTCCGGTAGCGGTTAAAGCTTGGCTGCTGGTTTTTCAGCACGCTTGACAGCTTGTTCTCCCACAGTTCTTCGCCATCACCCAACACGATTAACTGAAACTCCCTTTGATCATAAAAATCCAATGCGGCTAAGTACGATGGTTCGCACAACATAAAATCATCGGCCCCGTTTTTTGCGCCTTTGTGCTGGTCGGAAAAGATGATGAAGCGGCCTTTATCAACAGCAAACGGAACGATGATCCCTTTTTTTTCATTGCCGTCTTCAATGTTTTGCAGCAGTTTGCTTAAGCCTTCAAACACCAAGTCTTTTTCCGGTCGCGACGCAAACTTGTTCGAAAGCCAAACCACCGTTTTATACAACCGTTGCTTCATCCATTCTTTTATCATGGCCTTTTTGTTTTTGTTGCAACGAAGGTGATGTGTAAAAAAACAGCCCCGCATTTGCAGAGCTTTCAAGGTATTACATATCGTCGAAATACGGAGCTGTCAGGCAACGGCTATCATGCTGATTTCAACGTTTACAAATTTAGGCAAGGCGCTTACCTGCACCGTTTCGCGGGCCGGAAAATCGCCCGAAAAATATTTGCCATAGATTTCATTTATCTCGCTGAACTGGTTCATGTCGGTAATAAAAATGGTTGTCTTCACCACGTTATTAAAGTTTATGCCGGCTTCCGATAAAATGCTTTTCAGGTTTTGCATTACCTGGTGTGTTTCGTCTTGTATGTCACGGTTCTTCAGGTTGCCGGTTGATGGGTCAATGCAAATTTGTCCCGAGATATAGAGTGTACCTTTTACCATCACGGCCTGATTATATGGACCGATAGGAGCCGGAGCAGCTTTGGTGTTGATGATGTTTTTTTCCATGGCACGAATTACACGAATTTGAACGAATTAGCTTCAAGAATTTTTGCGCGGCTTTCGATTGCTTTTGCGCAAGTGGCGCGAATTGGTGTAATTCGCGCCATGCAATTGATTATTTTGGCTGATGCGCATCAGAAACAAGAACTGGCAAACACGACGCCTCATGATAATGTTGTTTGGATTGGCGCTGAAGAAGAATTTTTACAGCGTAAAAACGCGGATGCATTTCTCGACCTGACGTTTGTAAACACTGCTGAACGAAGATCTCTTTTACAGCAATTGTTACCCAAGCCGGTGATTGTAAACAGCGTTGTGGATACGCTTGCTGAAATCAATTCCTCTTTTATTCGCATCAACGGCTGGCTTACCTTCTTGTCTTCCTCGTTCATAGAGGCGGCCGGCACAAACGAACAAGCAAAAGCCGGAACTGTGAACGTCTTTTCCTTTTTTAATAAAAAAATAGAATGGCTTGCCGACGAACCTGGCTTTGTTACAGCAAGAGTAGTGAGCATGATTATCAATGAGGCCTTTCTTGCGTTGAGCGAAGGCGTGAGTACAAAAGATGAAATTAATAAGGCAATGAAACTGGGAACGGCTTATCCCTATGGCCCCTTTGAATGGGCAGAGAAGATCGGAATGGAAAACATTGTTGCGTTGTTGGAGAAATTGAGTACAACGCACAGCCGCTATAAGCGTGCTGAATGGTTAGTGAAGGAAGCCGCAGAAGGTTGATAAGTTAACAAGTCAAACAATTCCATCATTTAGTAGCCTATTAACTCGTCAACGCTGTAACCGTTTTCATTTCACTTCGCACAACTCATTCCACCTCGTCGTGTATCGCGGCGTTTGAAAATCCTGCCGCATTTTCCAATCACGTTTTGTACCCGATGAAGCGAACTTCACCACATCGCCGCGCATGGAAAAATTGATGTTATCAATCTGTTCCATTAAAAACCGGCCAATGCTTTTTTGTTTTTGAAACAGGTTGCCCTGAATGGAATCATCGGGCACGATACTGCTTAAAATCACACCGGCTTTTTTGTATTTTTTGCCTTCTTCATAAAGTTGTTCGGCCAGGGCCACGGCAGGTTTTATCAGGTCATTGGTTTGTGAAGTAGGATAAGGTAATATGGTGTGTGTGCTGTACATAGGTCCGTGCCGGAAATGAAAATTGTTTGGCTGTGCTCCATTTGTTTCGTCTCTCTTTTCATTGCTAACAATAAACACATTAATGACACCTGCGGCACTGCTCTGCCTGCGCAACTTCTCTGCAGTTCTTGCGGTGTAAGTAGCCACCGCTTCTTTAATGTCGGTTAAACTCGTAACGGCGGAACCAAACATCCGCGTGGTAGCAATCATCTTCTTGTCTTCATACGTATCCATCACAATTGCTTTCTCGCCGCATAGTTCTTTTATCAGGCGCACGCCTACCACGCCGCCCAAATTTTTGCGGGCCCATTCTTCCGGCATGTTGCGCAAGTCCCAGCCGGTGCGGATGCCCAAGTCGTACAATTTTTTGTACGACCGGCCGCCAACACCCCATAATTTTCCAACAGAGGTTATGCTTAAAGCCTTTGCGATTTTTTCATCGGTTTCCAAAACGGCCACGCCCTCTGTTTGTTTTTTGTGAGCCTTGGCAATGCCATTCGCCAACTTGGCCAAGGTTTTTGTCGGCGCTACGCCAACAGATACTTTCACGCCGGTCCATTGTTCCACCCTTGCTTTCATCTCCACTGCAAAAGCCCGCAACTTGTCCTGCGGAAGAAAAAACAAATCCACAAAGGCTTCGTCAACGGAATAAACTTCTACATTGTTTTTACCGGCTAAGTGGCGGAGTGTATCCATCACCCGCATGCTCATGTCGCCGTATAAATTGTAGTTGGATGAAAAGAGGCCGACATTATTTTTTTCGATTAATGGCTTTGCTAAAAAGTAGGGCCCCGCCATTTCCACACCCATGTCTTTGGCTTCATCGCTTCGCGAGATGATGCAGCCGTCGTTGTTGCTCAACACCACTACGGCTTTGTCGTCCCACTGCGGTCGAAACACCCGTTCGCAAGAGCAGTAAAAAGAGTTGCAATCAACGATGGCATACATGGTTATTCGTTTATCAGGTTGATGACGAGTTTTACCATCAAATCCTTCACAGCGGGATCGCTTTGCGCAATTAGAAGCGCCAGGGCTACTAAGGCGTTGTCGTTTATTTTGGCTTCGCCGCCTTTGCGTAAAAGATGTTTGTTGAGGTGCAAAAACCAAACAAAAAGAAAAGCGCCGATGCGTTTATTGCCATCGGCGAAAGGATGATTTTTGATAACGAAGTAGAGCAAATGTGCTGCTTGTTCTTCGATGCTTGGGTAGAGATATTCGCCGCCAAAAGTCTGCACCACACTGTTTAAGATTCCCCCAAATACATCTTCCCGCTGCCGACCAAAAAGGTCGGTCGCCTCGCCTTCGGCAATGAGCTTCTTCTTCAAATCTTCAATAGCGCTTAGGGCTTCTTCATACTTAATTTCATGCGTAAGTGCTTTGTCCGATGTTTCCGTTTCTAATGAATTGCTGTCAAACTGGTTTAATAAAACAAACGAACGGGTATAAGTAGAAATGATTTCAAGCAAGCCTTGCGCTTCGTTGCCGGAAATATCTTTTGTGCCCAATGTTGTTTTTAAAAACTCTACTGTTTGGTGGAGTTCGTTGAATTTTTCCTGTTGCTCCTGTAAGCGTTTTTCGTTTATGGTGTAGCCCTTTACCAAGTGGTTTTTTAAGGTTTGCGTGGCCCAAATGCGGAACTGGGTGCCACGTTTGGAGTTGACGCGGTAACCGAGAGAGATAATCGCATCAAGGTTATAATTTTCAACCTGATATGTTTTTTTATCAGTGGCAGTTGTTGCAAAAAATGCAACAACTGAATTTTTGTCAAGCTCTCCCTCGGCAAAAATGTTTTTTATGTGTCTTGAAATAACGGACTTGTCCCGTTCAAAAAGTTGAGTTAACTGGTTAAGACTAAGCCACAATGTTTCATCTTTCAGCTTCACTTCCAGATGGCTTTCACCCGATTGGGATTTGTAGATAATGACTTCTCCCTTGCTTTCCATAAAAACAATTTTATGCATTGTGAATAATGTACGTCACCACGCCCCACAACTTTAGCTTGCCGGTTACCTCAATCGAATGTAATTTTTTATTGGCGGCGTGCAACAGCTTCTTCTCTCCGGTGATTTCAAACTTTCGTATCAATAGTTCGCCGTCCACCACCGCAATCACCAGCTTGCCGGTCTTTGCTTCCAGCGACCGGTCCACAATCAGCACATCGCCAACCTGTATGCCGGCCTCCGTCATGGCATCGCTGTTGACCCGCATAAAAAAAGTAGCCGGCTTGTTTTTAATGAGCTGTTCGTTCAGATCTATGCCGCGTTCGGCGTAGTCGTCGGCCGCGGCGCCAAAGCCTGTGGCATTGGCCGTGCGTATGTTTTGCTGCGTAAAATCCTTCGAGCCGTTGTGCGCCGAGTAGTAGAAGTTTTCCCCGTCCATGGTAATTGGTTTTGTAATGCTAAATTAATTAGTAATTTTATACTAACGAATTTAGTTTATCAACAATGCTGAATTCAATTATTTACAACACAAACCAACCAACATGCAAAAGCAAATCATCAGCATCCCCGGCTACCGGGTGTACGAGTATCTATTGGTGCTTCAACCGCACGAGGAGTTGCGGGCACAAATTCAAAGCATCAAAAAAGAATTTGCCGACAAGTACAAAGCGCCGCTGGCTTTTCACACCAAGCCGCACATCACACTCGTCAACTTTCTATCCTATCAAATGACGCAGGAACGAATCATCAACCGCATCGGCACTATTGCTATGGGCATTGATCCATTCAAAATAGAGTTAAGCGGCTTCGGCTCCTTTCCTTCGCATACCATTTATGCGAACGTTACTACCAAAGTGCCTATCCAAAATGTGGTGAAAGAATTGAAAGCGGCGGGCCAGTTAATGACGCTCAACAAAGACCACAAGCCGCATTTCATTGAAGAATCGCACCTCACTATTTGTCGCAAACTAAAGCCCTGGCAATTTGAACAAGGCTGGCTGGAATATTCGCACCGACACTTCAGCGGACGTTTTATTGCCGATAGCATGGTGTTGCTCAAACGTCCCGCAGGTGAAACCGGCTATCAACCCATCATGCGCTTCGAGTTTCAGGCGTTAGCAGTGAATACAAAACAAGGGAGCTTCTTTTAAACCAGAGGCCTGTTTATTTATTGATCGTCTGTTGCGTCGCTCCCGTCCCGATAGCTATCGGGAGTTATCGGGACTTGTACGCTATGTAATTCTATTCAGCAAAAAGCAACCACAAAAACACAGCGGCACAAAGGTTCACGGACACTTGCTGTGCATCTCTGTGACTCCGTGTCTCCGTGGTTCAAAAAAATGGCCCAACATGAAAAGCGAAGAGCAAGAAAAAGAACCAGAAATTATTGATACTTACAAACATGGCCGTGGCGCCCAGTTCAACACCAAAAATAAATTCATCACGCAAGAGACAACGCGAGAACACATCGAAGGCATTGACGAATGGATTGAGGCCGATGTAAAAACCCAATACATCGAAGTCTTTCCAAAGTCTATCGTCAACAAAGTGGAAAGTCCTGATGTAGGCATGATGTACAGCATGAACCCATACCAGGGTTGCGAGCATGGATGCATCTATTGCTATGCACGAAACTCCTTTGAGTATTGGGGCTATAGTGCCGGTCTTGACTTTGAAACCAAGATTCTCGTGAAGAAAAACGCACCGGAACTTCTGCGCAAATTTCTCATGCATCCCAAGTGGGAACCGGTGCCCATTATGCTTAGCGGCAACACCGATTGTTACCAGCCCGCCGAACAAAAATTTCGCTTAACGCGAAAGATGCTTGAAGTATGCAACGAGTTTGGTCAACCCGTTGGCATCCTCACCAAAAATGCATGGATACTCAAAGACAAAGACGTGTTGCAGGAAATGGCGAAGAAGAAAATTCTATCAGCCATGGTGTCCATCACTTCGTTTGATGAAAGCCTGCGCAGTGTGATGGAACCTCGAACAACAACAGCTAAACAACGCTTACGTGTAATTGAGGAACTAAGCAAAGTTGGCGTTCGCATGGGCATCATGATGGGACCGATGATACCGGGCTTGAACGAACACGAAATGCAACGCATTATGAAAGCGGCGAAAGACGCCGGAGCAACTTTCACTGCTTATACATTCATTCGGTTAAATGGCGCCATCAAACTGTTGTTTCATGACTGGCTTTACAAAAACTTTCCCGACCGTGCCGATAAAGTCTGGCACTTGATTGAAGCAGGCCATGATGGAAAAGTAAATGACAGTCGCTGGGGTGTTCGTATGCGGGGCGAAGGAAACATTGCGCAGCTCGTAGCGATGCAGTACAAAAAATACGGCAAGTTGTACGGCATGAACGCAGAGCGTTGGGAGCTGGACGGAAGCAATTTTAGAATTCCAGGAGGACAAGGAAAATTATTCTAAACAAAAACTATCAATATGAATTCTATCATTAGGTCAAACCACAAAACAAAGACAAGTTTACATTTTATTGCACTCATTCCTGATAGGGAGTTGCGGAATAAAATAACCTCATTTAAGCTTGATTTTTCTGAAAGGTTTGAAAGTGAGAGAGCCTTGAAAGTTCCTCCACACATCACGTTAAAAGCACCTTTTAAATGTTCAGGCAGCGGTAGAGACGAAGTTTTAAATTGGTTTTCTGAAATGAGTCTTCAGCAAAAGCCATTTCACTTATACTTGAATGGTTTTGGAGCATTTCATAATAAAGGCAATCCTGTTGTTTTTGTAAATCCAGTGGCAAATATTGACTTGCTAAAAATGCAAAGGGAACTAATGATTGGGTTCAATAGCATCTTGCCGGCGTATGTTCATCCGACGGATATAAACTTCAAGCCACACATGACCGTTGCCTATAGGGACCTTAAGCCGGAAAACTTTTCCTTGGCTTGGCAAGAGTACAAGTACAAACCTTTCTATGAGGTTTTTGATGTTCACTCCATCTACTTGCTTGAGCATGACTGGAAAAAGTGGAACATAATTGAAACGCATAAGCTGGGTTGATTTATGACCGAAAAGCAAGAAATATTCCGCAGCCTAAAAAAACAAATCCTAAAGTTAGAAGGATTCAAGGAGCCGTTGTTAACTGAAGAGAAAAAGTTAGGCCGTATTGATGAAGCCTTTCCAAATAACGTCTTTCCTTTCGCAGCCTTGCATGAGTTCTTTTACTACAACCCTGAAGAGGCAACGGCCTCTTCTGCTTTTATTTCCGGCTTGATTTCTTCCCGTGTTTGTAAAGAGCAAAGTATTGTTTGGGTTAGCGCATCGCAAAATATTTTTCCGCCTGCCTTAAAATGGTTTGGTATTTCACCAGAGCAGGTTTTATTTCTGCATGTCAAAAAAGAAAAAGATATTTTATGGGCTGTTCAGGAAGCACTCAAATGTTCATCATTGTCGGCCGTTGTTGGCGAATTGCCAGAAATAAACCTTACAACGAGCCGTCGTTTTCAGTTAGCCATCGAGGAAGCAGGCGTTGGTTGTTTTATACTTCGAAGCAAGCCTAAAAACTTACTTACTACTTCAGTCTCCCGTTGGCATGTTCAACCCTTGCATTCAATAGTAGAGGAGGGCTTTCCCGGGCTTGGTCATCCACGGTGGCGGGTCAATTTATTGAAGGCCCGCAATGGAAAAGCTGGAAGCTGGGATGTTGAATGGTCAAACGGTAGCTTTCGATATGCATCCAAACTTGCGGTTATTGGCAAAGCCGCACAAAAACAAACTGGTTGATATGAGCAAACGATTCGTATCCATCTGGTTTCCTTATCTCGTCACCGACTGGCATGCCCGCAAACAACCGTTCCTAAAGGACAAAGCATTCGTGTTGAAAGCCACTGTCGGCAATCGGGTCATCATTACTGCCGCTAATGAATCGGCACGGGCACAAGGCATTCGCAACAACATGGTGCTGGCCGATGCAAAAGCTTTGTATCCCTCGCTTCATGTGATGGATGATAAGCCAACGCTAACGTCCCAATTAGCAGATAGAATTGCCGAATGGTGTATTCGGTTTACGCCAGTAGCAGCAGCAGATTATCCGGCTGGAATAATATTAGATGCATCCGGTTGCACACATCTTTGGGGTAGCGAAGAAGCCTATTTAAAAGATATAATTTACCGGTTATCTCAAAGAGGTTATACGGTTCGTGTTTCGATGGCTGACACCATCGGATGTGCCCGGGCAATGGCACGATACGGTATGGAAACTATTGTTGAACAGGGAGGCCATGTGAAAGCGTTGTTACCCTTGCCGGTAACGGCTCTTCGCTTAAACGAAGAAACTATCACGGTACTGCAAAAGCTTGGTTTACGTCAAATCAAAGATGTCATTTCTATTTCTCGCACCGCATTGCGCCGCCGCTTTGGCACTGAACTGCTGCAACGGTTGCGACAAGCCATTGGTGAAGAAGAAGAGCCTATCATTTCTGTATATCCCATCGAACCTTACCAGGAGCGTTTGCCATGTATAGAACTCATTAAGAACAGGTATGGAATTGAAACAGCAATGCAATATCTTCTTACGAATTTGTGTTTCCGTTTGTGCAAGACGGGTAAAGGCTTGCGCAAGGCTTTCTTTCGTGCTTATCGTGTAGATGGCGGGACTTCAGGCATCGAGATTAGCACGAATCAACCTTCGCAAAATCGAGAACATCTGTTTCAACTTTTCAGTATTAAGCTTTCCACGATAGAACCTAAAGAAGGCATCGAATTGTTTTTACTGGAAGCTACGGTGGTTGAAGAAGTAGTGATAAAACAAGAGGGCTTGTGGCAATTACAAGGCGGTGTATTAGATTCAAAAGTGTTGGATTTAATGGATCGCTTTGCCACTCGTTTTGGACAAGATGCCATTCAACGTTTCTTACCCACTGAACATTACTGGCCCGAACGATCATTCAAACGGACTGCTAACCTGAATGAGGAACCAACTACTGAATGGAAACTTGATCGTCCAAGACCACTACAACTTCTTTCACCCCCGGAATCAATAGAAGTGGCTGCGCCTATACCTGATTATCCACCCCTGAATTTCCGATACGAAGGCAGTTTGCATATAGTGAAGAAAGCAGACGGTCCCGAACGCATTGAACAAGAGTGGTGGCTACAAGATGGGGAGCATCGTGACTATTATGCGGTGGAAGATGAAGAAGGAGGCCGCTACTGGCTTTTTCGTTCAGGGCATTATAACGAAACAACAAAACCTAAATGGTTCTTGCATGGATACTTTGCTTGAAGAGGCGGCCCCCTCCGGCTCCCCAGGTGGGGGAGTGACCCGTTCACAGCCCACACCTGTCCCAGAGCCAGCACTAAACATTGAGTCGTTGCAAAGCGAGGAGCATAGCGCTGGTGGCCTTCCCACCGGGAAGGTCGGGATGGGCCGTTACGCCGAACTACAAATCACTACCAACTTTAGTTTTCTCCGCGGTGGCTCTCACCCCCATGAATTGGTTGAGCAAGTTGCTTTGCTCCGCTATTCCACCA
The DNA here is from genome assembly GCA_965247695.1 of Flavisolibacter sp. Lineage (GTDB taxonomy): Bacteria > Bacteroidota > Bacteroidia > Chitinophagales > Chitinophagaceae > Flavisolibacter. Next base: position 4,462,992 of record OZ252037.1, on the reverse strand, counting down.
TTGCAATTACGGATCGCAATACGGTGGCCGGTGTAGTTCGTGCCCATGCTGCGGGAAAGAAGAAAGGTGTTCGTGTTATTCCCGGTTGCCGGTTAGACTTGCTCGATGGGCCAAGCTTGTTGGCTTATCCAACTACGATAAATGCCTGGGCGAATCTTTGTGCTTTATTATCAACCGGAAATCTTCGTGCGGAAAAAGGCGAGTGTCATTTATACAAAGCAGATGTGTTTCAATACAGCGAAGGCTTGCATTTTATTGTACTGCCACCGGATGCGTTAAATGAAAATTTTTGTTTTGAGCCTTCTTTTGAGGAGGAATTATCTGCCTATAAAAATGTATTCGGCAATTATCTTTCAATAGCGATATCCCGTCGCTATAATGGTGATGATAGTAAGCAACTTTATCGTTTGTCGCAGCTTTCGAAAAAGTTTTCTATTCCTTTAGTCGCAACGAATGATGTGCACTACCATTGTGCTGAACGAAGGCAGTTGCAGGATGTATTGACCTGCATTCGTGAGAAATGCACGATTCAGGCTGCGGGCTTTAAGTTATTACCAAATGCAGAACGTTATCTGAAATCACAAGAGGAGATAGCGAGACTGTTTCTTCATTATCCTGAAGCGATTGAACGTACAATAGAAATTGCTGATGCCTGCAAATTTTCTTTGGATGAATTGAAGTATGAATATCCCGAAGAGATTACTACAGGAGGCAGAACACCATTGCAGGAAGTTGAACATCTCGCCTGGAGAGGCGCCAAAGATTTCTTTGGTGAGGCCATTCCTGAAAAAATAACGAAGGCTATTCTGCACGAATTAAAGTTCATTGAAGAAATGAACTTTGCCGCTTATTTTTTAACTGTATATGATATCGTTCGCTTTGCAAGAAGCCGTGATATTCTTTGTCAGGGCAGGGGTTCCGCTGCTAATTCCACTGTTTGTTTTTGTTTGGGCATCACATCGGTTAATCCTAATGAAATTGAATTGCTTTTTGAACGTTTTATTTCATCGGCCCGCAATGAACCACCCGATATTGATGTGGACTTTGAACATGAACGAAGAGAAGAAGTGATTCAATACATCTACCAAAAATACGGAAGAGACAGAGCGGCAATTGTCGCCACCGTAACACAGATGCACGGCAAAGGCGCCATTCGTGATGTGGGAAAAGCGATGGGGCTTTCGTTAGACATGGTTGCCAAACTTTCAGGCAGCATACATTTTTTTGATGAAGTGGTACGGGAACATGATGCAAAAGAGCTGGGCTTTGATCCTGCTGATCCGCATTTAAAAAAGGTATTGGAACTCACAGGCCAATACATTGGTTTCCCCCGGCAGTTGGGGCAACACACCGGCGGCTTTATCATCACCCGTGGAAAGCTAACAGACCTCTGTCCCGTTTTAAATGCCCGCATGACTGGCCGAACTTGTGTAGAATGGAACAAGGATGATATTGATGCACTCGGGTTTTTGAAAATTGATGTGTTAGCGCTTGGTATGCTCACCTGTATTAAGAAAGCTTTCGACCTCGCTAAACAACACTACAATTTGGACTTAACACTTGCTAACATTCCGCAGGATGATAAAGAAGTGTACGATATGATTTGCAAGGCTGATACGATTGGTGTTTTCCAAATTGAAAGCCGTGCCCAACAAGCGATGTTGCCACGACTAAGACCAAGAAAGTTTTACGATCTGGTGATTGAAGTAGCCATAGTTCGACCCGGACCGATACAAGGAGATATGGTACACCCGTATTTACGAAGACGCAATGGAGAAGAAGCCGAGGACTATCCTTCGCCGGAATTAAAAGAAATATTATCAAGAACAAAAGGTGTTCCTCTCTTTCAGGAGCAGGCCATGAAGATTGCCATCGTTGCCGGAGGATTTACACCCGCCGAAGCAGATGAATTGCGAAGAAGCATGGCCACATTTAAGTTACCCGGAAAGGTCGGTTCGTTAAAAGAGAAACTTATAAATGGCATGGTAGAAAATAAGTATGATAAAGGATATGCAGAACGAGTGTTCAAACAACTGGAAGGTTTTGGTTCGTATGGATTTCCTGAAAGTCATGCAGCCTCTTTTGCCTTGTTGGTATATGTGTCTTGCTGGTTGAAATGCTTTTACCCAGATGTTTTTGCCTGTGCTATTCTGAATAGTCAGCCAATGGGATTTTATCAGCCGGCGCAATTGGTGCAGGATGCACAAAAACATAGTGTTGATGTCCGGGCGATTGACGTTAACTATTCAGCATGGGATTATCAGTTGGAAGAAAAAACTAGTCAGTACCACGCATTGCGGTTGGGCTTTCGTCAAATCAAAGGCATTCGTGCGGAAGACATAGACACTTTAGTAGCCAACAGAAAAGGCTTTTACAAAAGCATTGATGAATTACGTGCCATCGGTTTGTCGGATGCAGCACTTGAACGTTTGGCTGATGCCGATGCCTTTGGTTCCATTGGTTTAGACAGAAGGCAGGCCTTGTGGGAAGTAAGCACCAAAGATTATTCACAGGCAATTTTTGCTAACCAGCAAGCACCGGATGCAATAGGAGAGCAGGTTAGTTTACCAAAACTTCTTCCGTCTGAAAATGTGGTGCAGGATTATGCCACGACATCTTTTTCAATTAAGGCGCACCCGGTAAGTTTTTTGCGAATGCAATTAGCGCAATTGCATGTTACTGCGATAGAAGATTTGGCAAAACTTCAAAACGGCCAACCGGTGAAAGTTGCAGGCCTTGTTTTGATACGGCAACGTCCCGGCACTGCCAAAGGTGTTTGGTTTATGACCATTGAAGACGAAACAGGTTGCGCCAATCTTGTCATTTTTCCAAACATCGGGGAAGTGTACCGTAAGCCGCTTTTAGAATCCCGTTTGTTTATGGCCGAAGGAACGGTGCAGATAGAAGGAGCCGTTATTCATGTTATCGTGAATGCAGGCTATAATCTATCAAAGCTTTTATGCAAGCTTACTGCTGCTGGCAATGAAGATTTGCCGCTGCTTACGTTGGCTCGTGCCGATGAGAAAGTTTCCATACCGGATAAACGGATTTCAGAGCAGAAGAAGTTGTTTCCGGATGCGAGGAATTTTAGGTGAGTGAATAAGGTAAACAAGCGTTGAGCAAACTATAGATAGTTAGTAGAAAAAATTATAGCAAACTCTGTAGAATCAATTAGAATAGGGAGTTGGATAGAAGTGGTTTAGAAGACTTTGTCGATAAAGAAGATTATTCTGAAACCTTTCAGTATTTTAAGCTTTTAAATTTAAATGTCCAATACAATGATGAAATTTAGCCCGATTATTCACGTTGAAGATGATGGTTTAAAACTTCCGGAGCCAGTAGGTGTTTGGTGTGAAAAGAAGTATAGTTTAGTGGGAGGATACTGCGAAATTTTTAATGCAGGAATAAAAAATAAATTCCAAAACAGAGTGTACATTGATTTGTTTGCTGGGGCAGGATTTGCACCAGTAAAAGGAAAGAATAAAATTTTAAAAACCTCTGCACTTATTGCGTTATCGATTCCTACACCGTTTACGAAATACATATTTTGTGAAATGGACACCGAAAAGATTTCTGCTTTGGAACAACGGGCTAAAAGGGATCACCCCAAAAAAGACATCGTTTTTATTTCCGGAGATTCAAATCAAACTATTGAGCAAGTTATAAAGCAAGTAAGAGATTTGGGATCATCAACGATTTCATTTTGCTTTGTTGATCCTTTCTCGCTGAACTTGCATTTTGAAACCATTGAGAAGCTTTCCAAAGTAGGAAAAATCGATTTTCTCATACTTCTTGCACTAATGATGAATGCAAATCGAAATCTCCACAACTTCATAGTTGAACAAAGTAAAACGATCGATTTATTTATCAAAAGAACTAATTGGCGTGAACCGTTTAGAAATGGAGAGATAAGGCGAGAAGACTTCATTAAATTCTTAGCCGATACTTACGACGATAACATGTTGAAGTTAGGTTACGAAGTTAAAAATGAGGGAATGAAACCTAAGGTGGATGCTGAAGAGTATAATTTAGCGTTGTACTACTTGGCATTTTATTCAAAGCACAAATTGGGTAATAAGTTTTTCTCTGAAATACAGAAGTATAATATCACGCAACAAAAATTATTTTAATCATGGCACAATCAAGTATTGAGTGGACAGAAATGACATGGAACCCTACAACCGGCTGCGATAAAATTTCAGCGGGTTGTAAGTATTGCTATGCAGAAGTGATGACCCGTCGTTTGTTAGCGATGGGAGTTGAAAAATACAAGGATGGTTTTAAAGTGCGGACGCACGAAGATGAGTTAATCGCCCCTTACCGTTGGAAAAAACCTCAACTCGTTTTTGTCAATTCAATGAGTGATTTGTTCCATCCTGAAGTGTCATTTGGATTTATCCAAAAAGTCTTTGCGGTGATGAATGATACTCCGCAACACAGCTATCAGGTTCTAACCAAAAGAGCAGATAGGCTGTTTGAAGTGCATGACAAACTTGACTGGACAAAAAATATATGGATGGGTGTTTCAGTTGAAGATTTAAGAGTGACTAATCGAATAGATTTTCTTCGGCAAACGAACGCTCAAACAAAATTTCTTTCCTGCGAACCGTTAATCGGCTCTTTAAAAAACCTGAATCTTGAAGATATTGATTGGGTAATTGTTGGTGGTGAAAGTGGCCGCAAGGCAAGGCCAATTATGGAATCATGGGTTTGGGATATCAAGCAGCAGTGTGATGAGCAAGGTGCTGCTTTTTTCTTCAAGCAATGGGGCGGTGTGAACAAGAAGAAGAGTGGACGGTTGTTGGGTGATCGAACCTACGATGCGATGCCTTCGTTAGTTTCATAATTTTTTCATCGGCTGAAACACTTACCCAGCAGGCGTTTCAGCCGATGCTATGATCACCCTTCCAAAATATTTTTTCAAAAACTTTTGGAAGTATGCAAAAAATAATTTCATCTTTGCTGCGCAATAAAATTTAAACATGCTACGCAATCAGTTACATATCGAAACAAAAGATTGGTTTAGTCCGATAGGAGATTATACCAATTGCGGGGCATGTACAACGGAGGTTTAAATCAACACTAAACTTTTATACAGCCCCGCACAAACTGCGGGGTTTTTTATTGTCTGTCGGCTCAAAAGCGGCCAGACAAATACGGCAAACGGCAACTAAATTTTTGATTCTTCTGTGCAATCAACGCACAAAAGAATCTATCAACAAACAAAAACAATGACGCGGCAAATAGTAATAACATACAATCAAAAACAAAGACCAAGGACTTGGCATCAGCTACCCGTGATGGGCAAATTATGTTTGATAGGCAATGAAGCCATTGCCATGCTCTTTAAAAATTATAGTGACCGAAACCATCGGCCGGATTCCGTTCATACCTAAGTGCAGCCTGCACTTTAGCAAAGGAGAAACCCGGTCGAGATTACAAACGACCGGGTTTTTTTATGACCACTGATGAACAGGATTGTAAGAAGATTACCGGGATGAAATGCATAGCAATGAAATTTTTACTATTGGTTTTGGTGCTGCATTGGGCATTGAACCAAATACGAAAACGAATGCAAGCCGAAAAAGATTAGGTGCAGAAAGGAGGATAAGCTTCCCCGTGAGATGCAGCGGGGAGCTTTTCATAGCCCGTTCGTCTAATGGTTCAGGATCTCACCCTTTCCATGTGAGGATCAGATTCGAATCCGGTACGGGTTACAAGGTTTGTTGGTGAAATGGTTATCATACCAGATTGTCGATCTGTCGTCACGGGTTCCCTTCCCACCGGCAGGTGGAGATTCCCGTACGAACCGCAAAACATAGCAGCATTCCAGGCTGTTGGATACTCCGGCTGGATCGGAGAGGGTGCAGGTTCGAAATGGAGCGAAGCGGAATTCACGAACACAAAAATTAAAGATAAAAGACAGTGAGTAATCCTGTCTGCTATACAATAGCCTTGTAGCTTAAAAGGAAAAGCTGCGGTAAATGCTAAGCCGTGGAGTGTATGGAAGATGCCGTCATGGCTGCTCGCCTTGATGGATAAAGTTTGCGGATGCACCGAAATGTGAAAGACCAAAGTAGGGAAGCGCATTTAGAGCCATACTGCTTGAAGAAGATTGTCGGTTCGAATCCGATCAGGACTACAAAGTGCCGGATGGTGTAATTGGAAACATGCAAGAATTTGACTCTTGCGTAGCGGGTTCGAATCCTGCTCCGGTATCAAACGTTGTCTTTAGCTTATTTGGTAAAGTGCCTTCTTGTGACGGAGGAGAACAGGGTTCAAGCCCCGAAGACAACCGAAAGAATATCGAACAGACGAATAAAGAATTTAGAATGAAGAAGTCACTCCTTTGTAATTCATCATTCCTTGTTCATCTGTTCTTCATTCCCTTGGCTTATCGTTCAATGGACCAGGATACTGCGCTACGAACGCAGAGATGAATGTTCGAATCATTCTAAGCCAACGATGGCCCGTAGCTCTCCCGATAGCTATCGGGAGGTAAGAGAAGGAACCTTATACGTTCAAGGTTAAGAGTTCAAATCTCTTTGAGCCAACAACAATGCGGTTTGGTGTAACGGCAACACACTGGTCTCATAAGCCAGATGATGCAAGTTCGAGTCTTGCGGCCGCAACGATGATGACTTGGCGTCCCGATAGCTATCGGGAGCAGCGCACTATCCTGATACGATAGCGGTTGATGGTTCAAGTCCATCAGTCATCACAAATATTGGTTCGTAACTCAATTGGATTAGAGTACCGGTCTTTTACACCGGGAGTTGAGAGTTCGAGTCTCTCCGGGCCAACAATGGATGAATAGCTCAATGGCAGAGCAGTGCCCTGTTAAGGCAAAGGTTGAAAGTTCGAATCTTTCTTCGTCCGCTGATAAAAATAAATGATAAATGTTGGATGACTGATGACAGTTGCTGCATAGCAAACAAAGCGTACAAGAGTGCGACGCAACAGACGCTCAATGGATAGACAGACCTATGGTCCATAAAAGTAAAAAGGAGAGTTGACAGAGCGGTATCGTACCCGCTTGCTAGGCGGTGGTTGGGCTCGACCCAGGTAAGTTCGATTCTTACACTCTCCGCAAACGGACGAATAGCTCCAATGGTAGAGCAGCGGTTTGAAGAACCGCCCGTGCAAGTTCGACTCTTGCTTCGTCCGCAATTACGGGTTTGGTGCAACGGTAGCATCGCAGTCTCCAAAACTGTTGATACAGGTTCGAGTCCTGTAACCCGTGCAAAAAATAATAAAATGAAAAAGACAAACCGGTTCATAATGACAGACAGGACACGCAATGCCCGGTGGCAATGCAACTACCGAACGGACAAACTCAATTCATTATGGACACAAAACTTATTCAACAGTATGGAGAAGAAATTTTCTGTTACCGGCTGCGCACAAAGCGTAATAAAGTAAGAGCGCAGTACGAAGATTTTCACAAGCGGCTCATTGCGTTGCACAAAGAAGAAAGGACATTGGGTAAACAAAAATGGAACCTTGGTTGGGAGCCATTAGTGCCGCCGGTGCAAAAAGGATGGAAGCGGGCCTTCTTTTTACGGGACGATGTTGCCCGGAGCAAGTCAGCAGCTTTTTACAACAGTATTCTTGCAAAGATCAACACAACGGAGTGGAGCCACCGCAAAGACTTCAAGAAAAAGAAGCGGGCTTTTGGAAGAAAGCAATACGTAGTCAGAGAACAATATTTATTGAAACCAGACGAGCAACAATTTCAAAAGTTAGCTTTTACCGAGGCAGAGCAAACACAGTTTCACGAAGAATGGACATACGCAAAATGGAAAGGTGGTTTTGTAAAGCGGCATGTGTTTAACGAACCCTGGCGTTTTGTGTTGAGGGTACGCCCAAACATCATTAATAAAATAAGAAAGCAAGACCCCGACCTGGAGGCAAGGCTTGCGGAGATTGATGCTTATATGGAGCAAAATGCCTATCGGGATGTAGTAGGAAGATTGTTGAATAATAATCACAGGTGGCATAATCGAAAGGAATATGAAAAGTACAATGAAGCCAATCCTTTAAAAAACAAACCGCTTCAAAAAATATTGGATGAAGTGAACGAACCGAATTTTTAAACAGAGGGCATAACCAATGGAACAGCAACAAAAATGGCGCAAGCTGGATGGTACAAGAATCAAACATTCAATTGAAGATGAAATGCGGCAAGTGATCGTTCGCGAAAAAGAAGACGGTCACCAACTGAAGGTTTGCATCGGTACCGATAGCCAGGTAAAAGGACGCGAAACTGAATTTGCCACAGTGATCGTGTTCATCCGCAAAGGCCGTGGTGGATTTATGTACATCCACAACGAAACCACTATGATGAAGATGAGCATTAAGCAGCGGATGTTAACCGAAGTGGCCAAGAGCATTGACGTGGCGTACTCGCTGTGTAACCTGTTTACGCTGTACGGTGTGAATATGGAAGTTCATGCGGACATCAACACCAATCCTGCTTTCAAAAGCAACGATGCGTTGAAGGAAGCGATGGGTTATATCCTTGGAATGGGTTTCGCTTTCAAGGCCAAGCCACATGCGTTTGCGAGTTCGAGTTGTGCGAATAAAGTGGTGCAATGACAGCCCATCCCTGTCCACTTTTTCCGAAAGCGGTGAGACGGTGCTAAAGCCCTTCCCGGTGGGAAGGGTAGAAAGAGTCTCAAAGTGTTGAAGCAAAGGCTTCGATTGCAAGATCGTTTGAAAAAGAAATGAATCATTAAAAAGCAAGGTTCTGTGCCCTGATGGCCTTCCTACCGGGCAACCGAGCGAAGCGAAGGTTGGGAACGCAGTTTGCGGGATGGGCCGCTTCTTTTTGGAAACAGTAGCTCAGTTGGTAGAGCAACGTACAATTTTAAAATTGCCGGCACGGTCAATTCGGATATACTTCCGGTCAAGCCTTCAAAGCTTGTGGTTCAATTCCACTGTCTGAAAATTAACGACGCGGCCAATTAAAGTTTACTCCACGGCTATTAACCCGTAGGTCGCCGGTTCGAGTCCGGCCTGTTTCCACTATCATAAACGGGGCAGAAGTGTAACCATTATCTGTAAAGGTCAAGCTACATTTACTGCATTGGCATTTGTTGGTTCGAATCCAGCCTGCCCCACTTTTATTAATCGGAAGGTCAAGCCGTTTTTACTTCAAATCTGAAAAATAAAACGACAATTACCTTCTTCAAAAACAAGTGTATGAAATCTGTCATCAATGTGGCCTTTCGCCAGCAGGCTTTGTTTCTGCCCGATGAAAAAGCCATTGCCGTCACTGACGCATCCATTAAAAATGCCTTTGCTTTTGTAACCAATATTGGTCCTTTAAGATACACCGTTTCTGAAGAAACGTTTGCTGCCCTGACAAAAACTTCGGAAGAGCAATTGAAACTTCTGTACGATGCTATCTGCGACATCAAACGCATCACCAAAAACTGGACGCCTTTGGTGAAGGGTTGGGATAAGCCTACCGGCGAACGCCGTATTGACCACCTGATCACGTTTATGGCCAATGCTTTCGGATGGGAGTTCGGTACTACGCTTCCATGCGGCCATCTGATTCCTGACGGTACGTTTCCGTTGGAACGATACAACGGTTGCCCTTTCTGCGGTAAGCCTTTTCAGTTTGAAGAATTGAAATTGCAAAACCAAGGCTCTAAAAAACTTGTTCTTGAATACTGGACGGAGAAAACAGCACAGGCTTTTTTAATTGACCTTCTGCAAGCGAAGACGGCCCCTGATGCTACGCAAAAAGAAAATATTAGTGTGTTGCTGCAAGCGTTCGGGTTGCCAGATGTGCAAGTGCCGATGAAAGAAACCGCGGTGCTAGTCATTGATTACCTGGTGCAATCGGGCCAGTCGCAAAAGGCACAAACTTTCTTTCAAACACCAGCCGATATTCTTCGGTACTTGTGGTTCAAGCATACGGGTTTTATACAAATGGTAGAACCAAAGACTATTTTAAAAAAGTCTAAGGAAGCTAATTCCGGTTACAATGCAGTGCGAAGTGAAGCGGTGCAGAACGTTACCCGTTCTAAGGAAAGCCTGAAATTAAAATACGCCAGAAGCGATGGAAAGATGGTGGCCTCGTGGATGAATAACCTCGAATTGCCGGCAGAGAAAATTTGCGAAATCATGCATCCAAAAAGAGGCATCTGGGTTCGTATGATATGGGCTTTGCGCTTGGCTGAGCACAGCAAGCGTGAAGGGTTTGAAAAGCTGGCGGCTATTCTCGACCATTTTTATAAAGAAGACTATATAGTATGGCAAGGTGAAGTGGACAAGGAGCGGACGGCATTCCGACAAGAAGAAGCGCTCCAGTTGCTGAAAGAAAGACCAGGTGCTTTTGCCCGCGCCTTGTTTGCCAACATGCTATGGTTCGGGCCCGAAGCTGTTGTAAAAGCCTTTAGCGATGTGATTGACAAGGTGCCTGCACGGTTGGTATTTACACTGAACGCTTATGCCAAACAATACTTTGAAAAAGACGGTGTGCGGTTGGTAAAGCCATTGGGTGGCTACGCTAAAAAGGTCGAGAAGCATCACTTGCTGAAGCATTACGCAAAAGACGATTTACTGCAGATGCAAGGCATGATTGAGGACTTGTGTTTGCAAGCTATGAGTCTTCGTTTTAAGGCGCAGGCTACTGAAAGCAAGACCATCTTCATTGCTCCGGCTTTGTACAAAATTCCCGTGGCTATTGGCGACCGCAGCGAAACGGTGCATGACATACCATCGGCGCTGATGGGAACTAGCTTTCCGGTTGAAGGCGATACAGTGCGGCTCTTTATGCAATGGGGAACAGGTTTGTCAGCACAGCATCTGGATATGGACTTGAGTGCCTCCATCGCTTTTGCGGATGGCAGCAGTAAGTTCTGTTCCTTTTCAAATCTTGTAGCTATTGGATGTAAACACAGCGGCGACATTCAGCGCATACCGGAGAAGATAGGAACGGCCGAATACATTGACATCAATTTGCCGCAACTGCAACAGGCCGCAGCAACTTACGTGTTGTTTACCTGCAATGCATACAGCATGGGCACACTATCACCAAACATGGTAGTAGGTTGGATGGACTCAAAATTTCCGATGAAAATTTCAGAGACTAGTGGTGTGGCTTACGACCCTTCCTGCGTGCAACACCAGGTTAGAGTTACACAAAACCTGAACAAGGGTTTAGTGTTTGGTGTGCTGAAGGTGGTGGAAAGAGAAATTACATGGCTGGAAATGCCGTTTGCCGGTCAGTTGGTGCAAGGTGTGAGTGTGGAAAGCGTACAACTGATGTTGAATAAGCTTTCATCTAAATTAAATGTGGGCGCCTTGTTGAAACTAAAAGCCGAAGCGCAAGGTTTGCAATTGTTGGATACGTCAACGGCCGATGAAAACTATACAGTTGAATGGGTGCGGAACACGGCTGCGGTAACGCGGTTGTTGATTGACTGATGGTTCTTCATCTTCGACTATGCAATCCGATACATAAAGCAGAAGACTCTGTCTGCTTTATGTATTTTTTTAGACTAAATACTTTATTCATTGTGATAATTAGGAATGATGGAAAACATAAAGCGAATACTTAGGGCAATAGAAGCAACGCATAAGGTCAAAATACTTTATGCCTGCGAAACCGGCAGCCGCGCTTGGGGCTTTCCGTCGCCTGACAGCGATTATGATGTACGCTTTATTTATCGGCATGAAAGAGATTGGTATTTGTCCTTGAACGATCGGAAAGACACTATTGAAAAGATGGACGGTGATTTGGATGTAACCGGTTGGGATTTGCGAAAATGCTTAAAGCTTTTGAAGAAGTCAAACGTGCCATTGATAGAAAGGTTTCAGTCACCCATCGTCTATTTCACTAACGAAATTTTTAAGCTCGATTTTTTGCAGTTGATTGAGGCCTACTATTCACCGATTGCTTCCTTTTATCATCATCATTCCCTGGCTGTAAAATTTTGGGAAGACTTAAAAGACAAAAGAGAAGTCAAGTTGAAAGCCTACTTCTATCTGGTCCGGTCACTTCTCTCCTGCAACTGGATTTTGAGGGACAACTCTGTATTGCCAATGCACATTGAGGGATTAATGAAGTACGTGGAAGAAGACACAAAAGAAGAACTGCGAAAGCTGATTGAATTGAAAGCTACCGTTGGTGAGAAGTACTTGTATCTGGCAACGGAGACGATGCAAATCACTGTTGAAAGCTTATTTCAATTTATTGACGGATTGAAGAACAACCTTGCCGTGAACAATCAGCACCCTACATTACTCAATAACTTTTTTCTAAAAACGGTAAATGAAAACCCTGACAATTGACGAAGTAAAAGCAGCGGGCTGGCTCATTTTTGAATGCATCACAGGCAGCAAAGCATACGGTTTAGATACTGCAAAGTCCGACACCGATATACGGGGCGTTTACGTGGTGCCAAAGGAATTGTTCTATTCGCTTGAATATCCTGAACAAGTCTCCAACGAAACAAATGACATCGTGTACTATGAGTTGCGTCGCTTCATGGAATTGCTTTCAAAGAACAATCCTAACATCATGGAAATGTTGGCTGTGCCGGAGCAGTGCATTCTTTATCGTCATCAGGTAATGAACAACCTAAAGCCGGAAATTTTTCTATCAAAGCTTTGCGAAAAGACATTTGCTAATTATGCCTTTACCCAAATAAAGAAAGCGTATGGGTTAGAAAAGAAGATCGTTAATCCGGTTGATAAAGAACGGAAGTCGGTGTTGGATTTTTGTTTTGTTTACGAGAGCAAAGAAGCAATTAACGCAAAAGATTTTTTGCATGAGAAAGGACTGGCTGCCGATAAAGTGGGTTTAACTGTCGTTCCGCATTTGCGGGATGGTTACAATCTTTTTTATGATGCTGATGGAGCCTATGCAGGTATAGTAAGAAAAGATACTTCTAACGATGTCGCCTTAAGTTCTATTCCGAAAGGCAAACAGCCGATTGGCTTGTTGTACTTCAACAGGGATGGCTACTCTATTTATTGTAAACAGTATCGTGAGTATTGGGTTTGGGTGGACAAACGAAACGAAGAACGTTATAAAATCACGGTATCGCATGGGAAAAACTATGACTCAAAAAACATGATGCACGTTTTTCGCTTGTTACTCATGGCAAAGGAAATCGCGGTTGAAAAGAAGGTGAATGTATTTCGTAAAGACAGAGAATTTTTGTTGGATATAAAACAGGGAAATTTCGAGTATGATGAATTGGTGGCAAAGGCCGAAGCCATGAAAAATGAGTTGCCAGAATTGTACACCAATTCAGAATTGCTGGAAGAGCCGGAAGTTGATAAAATCAACAGCTTGCTGGTGCAAATGAGGAAGCGGGTTTATAACGACTATTCGTAAAGAACCTGTTCATCCGTATAGTAAGTCAAAAGCATACCTCGCTTTGCAGTAAGTATCGGTCTGCCTGTCGGGCTTTCGGTTTTCTTTTTGGTGTGAATTTGCAAATACTCTTTGACCTCACTGTTGATCTTACCCGGATGGTTCTTGTAAATTTTTTCCGTAGCTTCTTTCAGAACTTTCTTTATTGTAGTCGCCAGTTCTTTGATTTTTTCATCCGGTATGGCAGCAGCTTTTGAAAAAGGTGAAATTCTTGTCTGCCATAAAATTTCATCGGAATAAGAGTTGCCAATGCCTCGTATGATGTCCTGGTCAATCAAAACATTTTTAATGGCGGCCTTGCGGCTCATAAGCTCTTTGAGCGTTTTGTAGTTCAGTTGAAGTGCATCAATGCCCCCTTTGTCAACGGGAGCTAATTTGACGGCAGCATTTTTCATGCGGTCGGTTAAAGCAAGGCCGGTGCCATCGCCAAACTGCAACTCTACAACCGTTGATTTGCGTTCATTGGCTTCTTCAAAAAAGTGCAAGTCGCCGGTTAGCATAAGGTGAATGCCAAGCAAAACATTTTTAGAAAATTGAATGCGCAGTTCTTTACCCGAACGAAACACATCAAGAATTTTTTGCCCTTCCAAAGCCTGTGAAAGCTCTTTGGTGGTGTCCTTTAGTTTTTGGCCATTAACCACTTTTACTTTAGTGACTTGCTTACCGGCTAACAACTTTTTCAGATTGCGGGAAAAGACTTCTATGTCGGGAATTTCAGGCATGGAAAAAAGATGAATTACTAAAATTATGGCATAGGAATTTGACTTGCTCCTTATCCAATTGTGAAGATGAAAGTTATCTAAAAATTTGTTCAATAGAATTACAGAACGATAAACGGATTGCGACGCAACGGATGATCAATCAAAGCACCGCAGCCGGTATCATAAAAAATGAATTATGTCTAAACTAAAATTAACAGGCAAAGAACTCCGGTCCATAGGCTACCCCGAAGGCCCGGTGATTTCTCTTGCCATGAACATCATGGAAAAATCTTTCAAGCATCTGGCAAAAGATCATGCGTTGGAAATATTAAGCAGCATCTTGCAAAGCCCTAACCAATATGCCGATGATGGCAAGTTGGTAAAAATAGCAGAAGCACTGATTCCAAAGCCGAAAGTGGGTGGAGATGAATTACCGATGGCTGAAAAAGGGATTGACTTCAACGTGTTTGGTGTGGAAGGCATTGAGCAAGGAGCCTTACATCAAATGCATACAGCGGCTAAGTTGCCGGTGGCAGTGGCTGGTGCCTTAATGCCCGATGCGCACTTCGGCTACGGCTTACCGATCGGTGGTGTATTGGCAACAGAAAACGCGGTTATTCCTTATGGAGTCGGGGTCGATATAGGATGCAGGATGGCCTTGTCTATCTTCGACATAGCTCCTAAAGAACTAACAGACAAAGAATCATACTTTACCCGTGAGCTAAATGAAGCAACATTATTTGGCAGCGGTTCCATCTTTCAAAAAGCATCTGACCATGAAGTAATGGAATCAGCTACGTGGAACAGTACCGGTTTGTTGAAAGGCCTGCAAGGGAGAGCATGGAAGCAATTGGGTTCTTCCGGTTCGGGCAATCATTTTGTGGAATGGGGCATTATAGAAGTGAAAGAAATAGATGCTATACTCGGGGTTGAAGCCGGTAGTTACATTGGCTTGCTTTCACATTCCGGTTCAAGAGCTGTAGGTGCTAACGTCGCCAATCATTACACCAAACTAGCTAAGGAGGCCCGCCGCTTGCCCGGCGATGCGGTAAACCTTGCCTGGCTTTCATTGGATGAAGAAGCGGGCATTGAATACTGGATGGCCATGAATCTTGCCGGTGATTATGCATCGGCTTGTCACCACATCATTCACCAAAAAATTGCGAAGCAGTTGGGACGTAAACCATTAACGATAGTGGAGAACCATCACAATTTTGCGTGGAAGGAAAAGTGGGAGGGAAGAGATGTGATCGTTCACCGGAAAGGCGCCACACCGGCTGGCAAAGATGTATTGGGCATTATTCCCGGCTCTATGGCCGCACCGGGTTTTATTGTGAAAGGAAAAGGCGAGGAGGCATCTGTCAATTCAGCTTCGCATGGAGCGGGAAGAAAGATGAGCCGCACCGCTGCCTTAAAATCTGTTACGCATAAGGCATTGAACGAAGAATTGGAAAAACAAGGTGTCAAGCTTTTAGGCGGTGGTCTTGATGAAGCGCCAGCCGCCTACAAAGACATCCATGAAGTGATGAAGGCGCAGGCTGCCCTAGTGGAAACCGTTGGTGTCTTTCATCCCAAAATTGTAAAGATGGACGGCGCCCAACCGAAGCAATGGCGCAAAGGAAAGAGCAATGTTATTATGGGTGAATGATGAACACATTTTTTAGTCTAATAAGCAAAACCGTACAGGCTTCCAATACACGGGAGCCTGTTTTTGTTTGTACAATTCCTTCCTCAATCCGTCAGCGCAAACTGTCTTTAACGGCAAGCTCACCGACCATTTTTCAGTCTGCTAAAAGCTTAACAAAATCGCCGCAAACCCTTGCCGGTTCTGCTTTTCTTCTTGTGTTAGCGGGCTGTTAACCTTCACCTGTTAGCGCACCAACAGGCACTCGCTTTGCGTCGTTACTGTTCTAAACTCTTAATCATTTATGAATAAACTAATGGGAGCGGCCCTGTTGTTCGTCAGCAGTATTGCCGCATTGAGCAGTTGTACTAAAGACCCTTTAAAAGACATGACCGAAGAGGAGAGCCGTATCTATATCACCAACCGCGACTCCTCCGCAAATTTCTCTTCTTACAAAACCTACAGCCTTGCCGATTCCGTTTCGCTGATTGACAATGGCCGTTATGCCGGACGTGAAGCCTCGTCCTGGGATGTGCAGGTTACATCGGCTGTTGCCGCCGCTTTAAACGCCAGAGGCTATACCCGTGTTGACCGCACCGCAAGCCCTGATCTCGGCATCAACGTAAGCCGTGTGTACAACACGTCAACCAATGTAGTCAACTTAGGTGACTATTACGGCGGCTACGGCGGTTATTACGATCCGTACTATTGGGGTTATAGCGGCTATGATTATTATTTCCCCTCCAGCTATGGCGTTTACCAAAGCACCGAAGCCTTGTTGTCGGTGGATATTCTTGACCTCAAAAACGCTTCAACCAACGGCAAAATAAAAGGCATCTGGAACGGCGCCATTCGCGGCGAAGGCATCTTCAGCACCAGCAACGTGCAAAGTGGAATACAAGCTTTGTTTAATCAATCACCCTATTTAAAAACTACCCGTTAAAAGAGAGTAACATGAAAAGTAAAAGAATTCTATTGGCAGTTATCGCCGGTGTGTTTTCCCTGTCGGCAGTGCAGGCGCAAAAAGGATTAACCAAACTTGACTTAGGCTATAACGTGGCATTACCTCTTGGAGATTTTAAGGCCACATCGGTAAACAACACCTCGTACCGTGGCTTTCAGGCTTCAGTGCTTTACGGCATCAACAATAAATTGTCCATCGGTTTGGGAACCGGCTTTCAGGATTTTTATCAAAAAGATCCACGCCAAGTTTACAAACTCACCGATGGCAGCGATGTATCGGCCGTGCTGACCAAGTCCATTCAAACCATTCCGGTATTGGCCACGGCTAAATACAACTTCACTCCCAATGCCGCAGTGCAGCCTTATGCTGCGCTTGGTGTTGGAGGAAACCTGATTTCATACAACCAATTGTTGGGTGAGTTTGGCAACCAACAAAGTAAAGTGGGTTTTGCGGCAAGGCCCGAAGCCGGTGTGTACATTCCGTTTAAAAAGAACGGCGTGTCGGGCATCTCGGTTGGCGCTTCGTATAACATTATGCCCTTTACGCAGCTTGGCAGCAGCAACCTGAATAACCTCGGCCTCCATGCAGGCATCAGTATTCCATTGCGTAAATAAAATTGCCAGCAAGTATTATTTCATCGCCGGTCAATTTTGGCCGGCGTTTTTTTATGGACCAGAGACCAATCTATCCGTTGAGCTTTCGTTGCGTCGCACCCGATAGCTATCGGGACGTGTACGCCTTGTTCTTTATTGAACAATGTGCAGCTATTACTATAAGCCACAACCATCTTGTAGGTCGCAGTAAAAAACCCCGAATGGGGGTCAATGTGAATAGCCCCCGGTTGCAACCGGGGATTAATGTTTAGTGTGATAAACCGACCCCAGAGGGGTCGAACAACGGAGTCGATGGCAAACTCCGACAAGGCCACATTCGACCCCTTCGGGGTCGGACTCATCTTACTCGTTTTTACCCCCGGCAGCGGCCGGGGGCTACTCATATTCGACCCTTTCAGGGTCGGGTATATTAAATACATGATTGTGTCATTGATTAGTAGCGATAAGAACGATGAATGGAGCGTCGTAACCGTCGCCCAATAGAAGTAAAGCCGTTCATAAAAAAGGTCTATTTATTTTGCTTTGCATGAAATTCGTTGCATGAAAGGCAAAGGCATTCTTATTATCCTTTTTGTTTTTATTTCGCTCATACCGGCCTGGTACATTAACCAATGGTTACAACGCATCGTTCAGCCGCGGCGGTCATTTGCGCAGTTTATATTGTACATGCTGCTTTGCTTTGCGTTCGTGTTTGGCTACGCCTTTTTACTGACGGCTGTAATCTTCAAGTTGTTTCCGCCGCCACACAGATAAGCTTTATTTTTACGCCTTAACCTTCAATCCATTTTGCTCATGTCTAATAACCTTCTCGCCGGAAAAAAAGGCATCATCTTCGGCGCTCTCGATGAAAAATCAATTGCCTGGAAAACGGCGCTTGCTTGTCACGCACAAGGTGCACAACTCGTTCTCACCAATGCACCCGTTGCCCTCCGCATGGGCGAAATCAACAAGCTGGCCGAAGCGGTTCAGGCTCCCGTTATTGGTGCTGATGTAACCAACATGGACGACCTGAAAAAATTGTTTGAGGAAAGCCAAAAACAATTTGGCGGTGGCGTTGATTTTGTACTGCATTCCATCGGCATGAGCCTGAACGTACGAAAGGGAAAGCACTATACCGAACTGGATTACGAATGGAATAAAAAAACACTTGACATTTCCGCCATGAGCCTTCACCGTGTGTTGCGAACGGCCTGGGAAATGGACGCCATTAACGAATGGGGTAGCGTGGTGGCACTTACCTACATTGCTGCGCAACGTGTATTCCCTGATTACAACGAAATGGCCGATGCCAAAGCCCTGCTCGAAAGCGTGGCCCGCAGCTTTGGCTATCAATATGCAATAAAGAAAAAAGTTCGTGTTAATACCATCTCTCAATCACCCACACGAACAACTGCTGGTAGTGGTGTAAAAGGATTCGATGCCTTTATTGAATATGCAGAAAAGATGTCGCCATTAGGCAATGCAACAGCCGAAGCCTGTGCGGATTATTGCGTGTCGCTCTTCTCTGATTTAACGAAGTATGTAACCATGCAAAACCTTTTTCACGACGGCGGCTTTAGCTTTACCGGCGTTAGCGAAGCGGTGATTAATTCAATCATGCCGCCGGCAGAAACAGGAAGTAAGCAATAACTCTGCAAATAAAAATCTTTGCGTCTTTTTTCCTTGCGCCTTTGCGTGAAAACGAAAATGTCCCGCTATCGGCGGGACTTTTTTCTTGGGAGAATTAGGCGTCAACCCTTAACAACCTTTCACGGCAAGCAGTGTGAGTGGAGATAAGGGCTGACAATATTTTAAAAGAATCTTTAAAGAACGAATGGCTAAGAACTACGACTAATGAATTAGCTTCAAAACTAAAGGCTGATTTGTTTCGACACCATCATCTTGCGTAAATTAATTAAACCATAACGCATCCGACCCAACGCCGTGTTGATGCTGCAGTTGGTCGTCTCCGCAATCTCTTTAAAACTCATGTCGGCGTAATGGCGCAGAATGATCACTTCACGTTGGTCGCCCGGGAGTTGGTCCAGCATGTCGCGAACACGGTTGTGGCTTTGGCGTTTGATCATCTTGTCCTCGGCACTTTCCTCGGTAAAGTTCAGCACCTCAAAAATGTCCTGATCGTCGCTGTTCTTGATAGTCGGCGTACGTTTAACTTTTCTGAAATGGTCAACGCATAAGTTGTGCGCAATGCGCATGGCCCAAGGCAAAAATTTTCCTTCTTCGGTGTAACGGCCGCTTTTGATGGTGTCAATGATGCGGATGAACACATCCTGAAAAATGTCTTCGGCCAGGTACTTGTCCTTCACCAAAAAATAAATGGACGTGTACAATTTTTCCTTGTGGCGCAATACCAGCGCTTCAAAAGCGTTTACATTACCGGCATTGAACGAATGGATCAACTCGTAATCGGAGAGCTTGGATAATAGATTCATAACTCCTGCGTTTAGGTGTGTGTAAAAAAGGATAAGGATGCAAAAATTCGAACGGAAAAAACAGCGTAGAAGTTATGCGATAGGCGGGTTGTGTTTAAAGAGGTTTAGGATTTTGGATTTGTCTTTGTTGGCCTAAAAATAATTCTCTTTCCCAATCCGCCAAATATTTAATTGGCGTGTGCTGCATCGTTTTCGATAAAAAACTGTTAACGTTCGGCGGGCTTTGCTAAATAGCTTAGTACATTCGCTTCCGCATGAAAGAACAAGCAGTTAAGACCAAGAAAAAAGCCGCAGAAACAAAGCCCGTAGTTGATGATTCCATCTTCATTAAAGGCGCAAGGGTTCACAATCTTAAGAACATTGACGTTAGCTTTCCCCGCAATAAACTCATCGTGGTTACCGGCGTGTCGGGTTCCGGTAAATCATCCTTAACCATAGATACTTTGTTTGCCGAAGGCCAGCGCCGCTATGCCGAAAGCTTGAGCGCTTACGTGCGGCAGTTTTTGGCCCGCATGGACAAACCCGATGTGGATTACATCAAAGGTCTGGCACCGGCCATTGCCATTGAACAAAAAGTAATTACCCGCACGCCGCGCAGCACCGTAGGCAGCATGACGGAAATCTATGATTACCTACGATTGCTCTTTGCCCGTGCGGGAAAAACAATCTCGCCGGTGTCCGGCCGTGTGGTAAAGAAGGATGATGTGAAAGATGTGCTGGAAGCAATCAAAGTATTGAAAGAAGACAGCCGCGTATTTATTCTTTCTGCCTTTAAAACACACCGCAACCGCGACGAACGCGAAGAGCTGAACATCCTGGTGCAAAAAGGTTTTTCGCGGATTTATGTCTCGCCTTTTTCCACCATACAAAAAGAGAACGCCGCCGGCAATGGCACCACATATTCAATTGAAGATGTGTTGTCGAACCCCGATGATTTTACAGCGGCTTTCAAATACCCCGAGAATGTTTTTGTGTTGGTTGACCGCATCCTTGCAAAATCTTTTGATGAAGACGATGAACACCGGTTGTCCGATTCCATCGGTACCGCTTTTTACGAAGGCGAAGGCGATGTGTATGTGGAGGTAGATGGCGAAAAGTTGCTGCATTTCAACAATCGTTTTGAACTGGATGGGCTGACCTTTGAAGAACCATCGCCCAACCTCTTTTCTTTCAACAATCCTTTTGGTGCCTGCCCGGTTTGCGAAGGTTTTTCGATGGTCTTGGGAATTGATGAAGACTTAGTGATTCCCGACAAACGGCTAAGCGTGTACGAGAGCGCCGTGGCGCCATGGAAAGGAGAGAAACTGGGAAAATGGCGGGAGAACTTTATTCGCGGCGCCAAGCATTTTGATTTTCCTGTACACAAACCCATTGCGGATTTAACCAAAGAACAATACCGCGTTTTGTGGGAAGGCAATAGCCATGTTGATGGCATCAATGCCTTTTTTAAAGAAGTAGAACAAAATTTGTACAAGGTTCAATACCGTGTGATTTTAAGCCGTTACCGAGGCCGCACCAAATGCCCCGAATGTGGCGGCTATCGTTTGCGCAAAGAAGCGTTGTACGTAAAAGTGCAGGACAAGCACATTGGCGAGTTGAGCGAGTTGCCCATCAAAGACCTGCGTGGATGGTTCAACGGTGCGTCAAAACACTTTACTGCCTTTGAAGCGACAGTTGCCAAACGCATACTTATTGAAATCAATCTTCGCATTGACACGATGCTGAACGTTGGTTTGGGTTATTTAACCCTGAACCGTTTGGCTAATACCTTAAGCGGCGGCGAAAGCCAGCGCATACAACTCACCAGAAGCCTCGGAAGCAATCTTACCAACTCGCTTTATATTTTAGATGAGCCATCCATTGGCTTGCATCCAAGGGATACGTTTAATCTCATTCGTGTGCTGAAAGAATTGCGTGACCTGGGCAACACTGTAGTAGTAGTGGAGCACGATGAGATGATGATGCGGGAAGCCGACCACATTATTGACATGGGACCGTTGGCCTCGCACCTTGGCGGCGAAGTGATTGCCGCCGGTAATTACGATCAAATTATCAGTAACAAAGAAAGTCTCACGGGTAGATACCTAAATGGTGCCCTGGCAATTGAAGCGCCGAAGAAGTTGCGTAAATGGAATCAGTCTATAACCATCGAAGGCGCAAGGCAACACAATTTAAAAGACATTACCGTTGAGTTTCCGTTGAATGTTTTGTGTGTTGTTAGCGGCGTAAGCGGCAGTGGAAAAACGACACTCATCAAACATATTCTTTATCCAGCCTTAAAAAAATTGCAGGGTGAGCCAACCGATAAAGTTGGCTTTCACAAAGCCATTAAAGGGAATATGGATGCCGTCACACAAGTAGAGATGGTGGACCAGAATCCAATCGGCAAAAGTTCAAGAAGCAATCCGGTTACCTACGTTCGTGCCTGGGATAACGTTCGCGACTTGTATTCCTCACAACCCTTGAGCAAGATTCGTGGTTTTCAACCCAAACACTTTTCCTTTAACGTAGATGGCGGCCGTTGCGATGCCTGCAAAGGCGAGGGCGAAAAAATTGTGGAGATGCAGTTCCTGGCCGACGTGCATTTGACTTGCGAAGTTTGTCAAGGCAAGCGTTTTAAGGAAGAGGTTTTAGAAGTACAGTACAAAGGCAAGGGTGTGTTTGATGTGCTGGAGATGAGTGTGGACGAGGCCATTGAATTCTTTGCGGATGAAAAGCCGATCCTGACTGCAATTAAGCCGTTGAGTGAAGTCGGTTTGGGTTACGTTAAGCTTGGTCAAAGCTCTGATACGTTATCCGGTGGTGAAGCACAACGGGTGAAGCTGGCTTCATTTCTCGGCAAAGGAAAAAGCGCCGGTAAAATCCTTTTCATCTTTGACGAACCCACTACCGGTCTTCACTTTCACGACATAAAAAAATTGCTGGCTTCTTTTAATGCGTTGATAGAACAAGGCCATTCCATTCTTGTTATTGAACACAATACCGATGTCATTAAAAGTGCCGATTGGGTGATTGACCTCGGCCCCGAAGCCGGTGATGCCGGTGGTTATTTAGTGTATGCCGGCAAGCCGGAAGGATTGAAGAAGGTGAAGGGAAGTCACACGGGAGAGTTTGTGTAGTACCCATGGCGAAACGGATCCAGAAAACTATTTAGAAGGATTGTGAATACGGATTTTTTCTACGGCGGCTTTAATCGCGGGAAAGGCTGCTCTGGCTGCATCCCGCTTTTTTTGGATTTCCGCTTGCGCAATTTCATCTCTTTTTACTTGTATATGGCTGCTTTCTTTCGTAGGCTTCATGAATTTAAGTTAGAAATTATCTTTTGATTACCAAGAGTGACACATAGCTTTTATCTTTTTCCTAAGGCTCAAACTGCTTCTCTTCTTCAAGTTGTCCAAGAACAATAAGCCCCAGTTCGCCCACCATTGCCCTTCTTTGATATGCCATTTCCCGCTGATTGTCGCTGCCTTGAATGTAAATGCTTCGATACGGATGTAACGCTAATTCGTACTTAATAATTTGCACTACCGTAGTCAAAACACGAAAAGCGTCGCCGTTATCAGATCGTTCTTTGCCACCCAGCCGAACACCATTCATTTCCGATGCTAACAGAACGTTGTAAATGTCATCGCCTAAATGTTCAAACGTTACACATTTGATAATTTGCCCTTTCGGGTCTACACTTACGAAGGTATAGTTGTCTTCAGTGTTTTTGACAAAGGGGTAAGTTATCATCGGCAAATGAAAATAGTTACGGTGAGTATAGCTGATTGATGTATTCTCTGGCTTGTGCGTTCTACTCTATAACCGCTTTATTGCTCATGAGCCATTTGTTGAAAGAGGCTCATCTTATCAACGTCACTACCCCCTTTTTCTCCACTACTTGCCCGCTTGCTTTCTTCACTCTTGCTACATATACATAGGTTCCCGCAGCCTGAAGCATGCCGGCAAATTTGCCGTCCCAGCCTTTGCCTTTGTCAGTTGAATGAAACACTACTTGTCCCCAACGATTGAAAACGGTAAACGTCAATTCCTTTATACCGGTACCCATCACTTTCACGTCATCATTGCGTCCGTCGCCATTTGGCGTAAAGCCCGAAGGAATGTAAATGTCATCGAGTGGAATGGCTGTTAATTGCAGCATTGCCGTGTCTTTACAACCCGCTGATGATTGCGCAATGGCCGTTATGTTTATTGATGTGTCAATGGAAAGCCCTTGGCTCTTGCTTCCTTGATTGGTGAACATACTCGCCGGTTGCCACGAAAGAACGGCATAAGAAGAATTGCTGCTCGATTGAATCATTATGCTCGTTCCCGAAAGCGCCGGGTTTTTATCAACGGACAACAACAATGAAAAATCCTGCACCAAAACGCTGACAGTTGCTTTGCTAACGCAGCCGTTGGTGTCCGTAGCTGTAACGGTGTATTGCGTTGTAATTGGCGGAGAGACAATGATGGCATTGGCATTACTGATGCCAGTCCAATTTACAACAGCAGTCGGCGACAACGCTCTTAACGTTGCTGTTCCGCCTTTGCAAATAGCTGTGTCGCGGCTTATAAATAAAGGCGGCCTATTGTTGACAACAATCGTTGTCAGGGTAACAATACTGTCGCAGCCAGCCAGCTCACTTTTGATCGTGTCACTCAAAACGGTTGATGAAATATATGCACTGCCTTTGTAAATAACCGTATCGCAACCGCTGACAGTTTGCCGTTGAATCTTGCTCACCAACAAATACAAATTCACCACGCTGTCGCAACCGGAAGGCGTTTGGTACGTTGTGCGATAGTGGCCCGTTGCGGCGAGCAATTGGCCGTTAAAAAAATAATTACTGCCTTGTGCAATACAGGTATTGATGAAAGTTGGCGGCACGGGATGAATGTTAATTTGCGCTTCGCGGTAAAGGCTGTCGCAGTTAGTGAAAGCCTTTACCGTGTCTCTCACAACGGTAGACGATGTGTAAACAACGCCGTTGTAAAAAACGGAGCGGCAGTCGTTCAACACAATAGCAAGCGGCTGCGCCATTACCAGATGCAAATGCACAATACTGTCGCAATAGGAAGTGCTGAAAGTTGTTTGATAATTGCCGGTAGCGTTCAACAATTGTCCATTGAAACTGTACGTCTGTCCGGGCTTCAAACAGGCCGTGAGATAATTATGCGCTGTGTAACGAATTAAAAGGTTTGTCCGGCGCACAATACTGTCGCAACCGCTCACCAAACTGCGAACGGTATCATTTAATTGTGTTGACGCATAATACAGTTGGCCTTTCCACCACAAACTGTCGCAACCGCTGATGTACTGGGTCTGCGAAGCCGTTACCGTTAAGTACAAATGCACGGTGCTGTCGCAACCGCCTTGCGCTGTTAATTGTGCGGTGTAAGATCCGCCTGTCGCAAGGGTTTGATTGTTGAAAACATACGACCCGCCCTGTTGAATGCAAGCATTCAGAAACGTATGCAGAATAGGAGAGATGATGATCCGGATGGTTCGCAGAACACTGTCGCAACCCGTAGCTATGCTTTTAAGTGTATCGTGCAATACTGTGGATGATGTATAAGCGACGCCGTTATAAACATAGCCGTTGCAACCCCGATAAACAAGCGTTTGAAATTGGGCCACCAGCAAAGCAAGATGAACAATGCTATCGCAGTGCAAGCCATTCAGTACTGCGGTATAGTTGCCCGAAGCGGTTAAGGACTGGCCGTTGAAAAAATATGTTTGCCCAACACCGATGCAGGCATTCAACTGTGTATGCGAAGGATGGTAAACAACGACGCTGTGCCTTCGAATCAAGCTATCGCAACCGTTAGTGTTGCGCAGCGTATCGGTAAAGGCGGTTGACGAATAAAACGTTTGTCCCATCACCCTGACTGAATCGCAGCCGCTATGAATCTGTGTTTGTGCCGCTGCAACTGTTACATGCAATCGCAACATACTGTCGCATCCCTGGCTATTGAGGGTATGCAAAACATAGTTGCCGCTGGCGGTGATGGTTTGTCCCAATGCGGTGAACGACCCGTTTGCCGGCAGACATACCGTTGTGTCTTTCACGGTGGATTTCTTCACATGCAACAGAATGTTTTTTACCACCGAATCGCAAGCTGTAACAGAACTTGTTATCACCTGCGTAAAGTTGGCATCGCCATACTGCATTGCTCCGTTGTAAAGTAAAGAATCGCAAGCGGCCGTATCAATGTTCAGCGTTTGCTTCACCACCAAATAAAGCCGCGCCGTATCAGTGCAGCCGTTGGCATTGTTTACAAGCACCGTATGCAAACCCGTTGATGTAAGCGGTTGCCCGAAAAAAGTGTAAGGCGTGGTGTTGGTGCAGGCCGTTGCATACGTAGTTGTTGGCGCTGAAACGGCTATGGCAGACGATGCGTTGTTAGTGCAGCCTGTTATTGCATCGGTGTAAGCATAACTGATAGTATAGCTGCCCGCGGATGGTGGTGCAAAGCTGGTTCCGCTTACCCCAATACCTGAAAATAGTCCGCCTGAAGGCGAGCCATTTAACGCCAACGGCGGGCTTGTTACACACATGGGCGCATAGGCGCCGGAGCTTACTACTGGCAATGAATTTATAGTGATGGTAAATGGCTTGGCGCAACTGTTGCCGCATCCATTGGCCAGTGTAAGAAAGCCGTTATAGGTACCCGCCGGTGTATTGGCCGGAACCAGGATAGAAATGTTGGCGCCAAGCGTTGCATTACTAACCGCCGTGAAATAAACGGCCGCGGCAGCCGTCCAATTGAACGAGTAAGAAGTTGGCGCATTGGATGTTGAATAAGAAAGTGAAACGTTTTGATTGTTTCCGCTTATGCACAAAGCCGCATTACTAACAGTGTTTAAAACCGGCCCGCTGCAAAGTTGCGAACCGCCATTTCCTGCATTGGAAGTACCTGGCGTGAGACTGGTTTCGATAGCGTAAGCGCCACTGCTGTTTACGTAAATGCCTTGTACGGTAGCCGCCGAAAATGTTGCGTTTACATTCGCCGCCGATGGGCCGGGATTGGGTATGTTATTCAAGCCTTGGCCATTGCCCGATAGATTGCAAGAAGTGTAGGCGCTTAATGGATAGCTGCCTGTAGTGTTGCCGTTGTTGTACGAAACCGAAGCCGCTACATTGCCGTTTGCATCAAGCAACGTCAACTGGCCTTTTGTATTGGAAAAGCTGCCGGCGGAGAGAAACTGTTTCATATAAACGGCGTTGGCCGTCATTTGCGTCGTGCCCACATCCACGTCCGCCGTGCCGGTAAAGGAGTTGACTACACCACCGGTAGGATAGCCTGTTCCGCCCGTTACTCCCGCTGATCCCGCTGTACCGCCAATTACAAAATATCCGCCTGCGGCGACGCTTTTGCCCGAAGGAATTTTGATCGTCCAACCGGTAGGATTGCCACCGCCGCTTGTGCTGCTGAATACAAGTGTGTAACAGCTCAAGTCAATAGCGCAGCCACTGCGGTTGAACAGTTCGGTAAACTGGCTGCCGGCACCGCTTGCCGGAGCAATGCCTACTTCATTTATGACAACCTGCGATGCCACCGCGCTGGTTAGGCAGGAGAAGAATAAAAAAGCGGCGATGCGTTGCATAAAGCGAAGCGGTTATGTTTTAGTTGAGGAGCGAAAGGCTTATCTCAAATATACGCATTTCAGGTTCGCATATAAATTATACGGCATCCGTTTTTGGATTGTTGTAAAAATAAAAACGGCCATCCGCTTTATGCGAATGGCCGTTTTTATCGGATAAAATTATTCAACGCAAACGATCAAGGCTTTTAATGAGCTTCTGATCGGAGAGGATGCCGCGGGCCGCGAGGAGATAAAACAAAAAAATGGCGAAGTAGAACAGGCACCACAAAGCAATACTGCCGCTGGTAAAGTTTTTCATTTCCAGAAAATACAACACCAGCAAAAGGGCACTCAATGTAATACCTGCATACGTCAAACGCAGTTGTAGTTTTCTATTGCTGAACAAAAAGATATTGACAAAGGCCAGTGCGCCTATAAGGACAGTTACTACTGTCAGCCAGGAAGTGCTTTGAGCATTCAGGTCAACCGGTGTGGGAATGGTGTCCCGCGTCCAGTCGCCGTTGTAAAAAGGAAAGCGAAACGTGATGGCATCGAAGATGGCGGCCAGCAGGAGCCAAACGGATTGTATGCGTTGAATCATGAAACGGTTTTGCTGTAAAAATAGGAAGGGCAAGCAGATAAAAGAGGAAATGAGCGAAAGAGAGAAACCATCGCCTTGACCAGAGCCAGTTACCGGCAAAGCCTTTCAATGATCTCCTTTTGCGGTGGAAACATCTTTAATAACTTTTCTCTTTCCGCCATCTCAAAATCCCTGAAATCAAAACCCGGCGCTACCGTGCAGCCGGCCAGCGTGAAAGACGTATCCGGCTCCGGTTCCGAAGCAAACCAAACACCGGCCGGCACAACAAACTGAAATTGCTCGCCATCATCCAAGTTGCTTCCAAGCCGCAAACAGCGATAGCCAGCACCTTCGCTCAAGCAATGAACCAACAACGTTCCGCCTGCATAAAAATGCCAACCCTCGTCGCTTTTAATCCGGTGAAAGCCCGAGTAGTCGCCTTGCTGAAGCAGGTAATAAATGGAAGTAGAAAAGGCCCGGTTGCCATCGAAGGATGAAGGCAAAGCATTGGCAGCAATTGTTCCCGATGAACGATAAACTTCTTTATAAAAGCCGCCTTCGGGATGCGGTAACAGTTCTAATTTTTGAATGAGGTTCTGCGCAGTCATGAAAGTTTTTTACAGTCATAAAATTGCTTCGGGATTTGATCAAACGGCGGTGGAGTACAAAAGAAAAGAGGCTGCTTTGGGCAACCTCTTGAAATTTATTCAGTGTAATTTATCAAGCCTCAAACGGATGCGCCACAGCCGGAATTTTCAGGCCGATCAGCTTGTTAATGCTTTTTAAATTACCCATCTCTTCTTTGCCGTCGCAAAACGAAATGGCTATACCGCTGGCGCCGGCTCGACCCGTACGGCCAATGCGGTGAACGTAGGTTTCGGGCACATCGGGCAGGTCGTAATTAATCACGTGTTCCAGGGCATCCACGTCAATGCCTCTTGCGGCAATGTCCGTGGCCACCAACACTTTCAGCTTGCCGGCTTTAAAGTTCATCAGGGCATTTTGCCGGGCTGTTTGCGTTTTGTCGCCGTGAATGGCATCCGCTTTTATGTTGGATTTCTTCAACTGCTTGGCAATTTTATCAGCACCGTGCTTGGTGCGGGTAAACACCAGGGTGCGGTTGATGCCTTTTTCTTCCAACAGGTGAACCAGCAAGGATTGCTTCTGCGCTTTGGGAATAAAGTAAACCGATTGGTCAATGGTTTCAACGGTGGTGCTTACCGGCGTTACTTCAACCCTCACCGGGTTGCGTAAAATGGAGGCAACCAATTGCGAAATTTCTTTCGGCATCGTAGCCGAGAACAACATCGTTTGGCGTTGGGGCGGCAAGGCTTTGATGATCTTTTTCACGTCATGAATAAAGCCCATGTCTAACATGCGGTCGGCTTCATCCAGCACAAACACATCTAAGTAATCAAGGTGAACATAGCCTTGGTTCATCAGGTCGAGCAGGCGGCCGGGTGTTGCTATCAACACATCCACGCCGTTGCGCAGGGCAAGGGTTTGCGGGCTTTGCGCCACGCCGCCGAAAATCATCTCTTGTTTCAAATCGGTATAGCGGCCATAAGTGGCAAAGCTTTCGGTAATCTGTACAGCCAGTTCGCGTGTCGGCGTTAGTATCAAGGCTCTTGTGTGGCGGTAGCCTTTGGGTACGCCGTCTTTCATTAAGTGCTGCAAAATGGGTAAGGCAAAAGCGGCGGTTTTACCAGTACCGGTTTGGGCCAGGCCCAGAATATCTCTGCCGGCAAGGGCATGTGGAATGGCTTGTTCTTGAATAGGCGTAGGCGTGGTGTATCCTTCTTTGACTATCGCCTTTAACAAGGGCGCAGCCAATTCTAATTGGTCAAATAACATCGAAAAATATTTTGTTTAAATAAATCTGCTCTTAGGCAGGTTGGGTCTTATTGGTAAGACCAGATGAGCTTCTAACAAGGAGGGCGAAAGAAATTTATCAAGTCGGGTAATAAGAGGCCGTGAAGATAAGGTAGAATTTGTGAAGGGAACGGTAAGGAAACGGTGGATGAGGAGTTGGAGCCGTTGGTAGTGATTGAATAAAAGGTAGTGTGGTAATGAAGTTGATTGTGTATGGACCAGAGGTCTGACTATCGATTGATCGTCTGTTGCGTCGCACTCGTGTGCGTTCAATAATTCTATTCATCAGTTAACGGATAAGGTGTTGCCGTCAGTAGATGTATTTGGAAAACTGTAGCTTCATTTACCTCCTGGCGCTTAATAAAGATAATGGGTTGAGAATATATTCGGCAGCGTCTATTGTAGCAAAACCCTGTTACCTGCCGTCCTGCTCGCTTAGGATTGTTTTCACTTCTTGATAGCTAAACTTCGGTTCGATTACAAATTTTCCGCCTTTATTGATGGCCCCCCATTTTTCATTTTGCCGGACGATTGCATAATCCTGACTAAAATTTTCACACAACTCATAGGCGAAGGGAATGGCCACTTTTCCATCGGGATAAATATACCCGCACCTCTCGCCAATTTTTGCTGCCGCCAAGCCTTCTACGAACTTCCCGATTGCCATGTATTCAAACCCTGTTAGTTGCTTGCCCATGTTGCTAAAAAGTGCTTGATTCGGTATCCAGCCGCCCGAGGCAGACAGCACCAAGCTGTCAACTTTAAAAAGGCTGTCATTTATCCACTCAATATGGTAGTAGAGGCAAGGGATCAAAACCTCGCCACTTGAGTCGAGCAACCCTTCGAAGGATCTTACGGAACGAACGTCACCAACTCCGCTTTTGCCTAACACGTTGTCTTTGGTCTTTTCGACAGTATAAGTCCCTTTGTATTTTGAAATATAATGGTACTCAGCCGGTATTTTTATTTTTTCATCCTTGGTTATAACGCCCATAATGTGTTCGCCAAAGTATTTGGCTCTATGGCCGAAAAGAAATTCGGCAGTGTCCAATTGCCGTAGGAATTCGTAGCGAAAAGGAATAAGCAGATGGTTGTTCTCGTCAATTGCACCGAAACGGCCATTTTTAGCTACAACGGCATTGCCAAATTTAAACTTTGAAGCGTACTGGAATTGCGGTTCAATCTTTACTTCTCCTTGGAGGTTACGGTAGCCCCACAAAGCGTCTGACTTAAATGGCAACAAGTCCTGCGCTGTGCAATCAACAAACGCAACTGTAAAAAGAAGTTCCCAAACGATATACTTCATAGTTTAATGGCGGCTTGCCGTACAGCAGGTAACGTGTGTATTTGCGCTAATATATGCTACAAAATCTTCCGCACAATTTTTCGAAACCGCTCATTTATCAGACGTTTATAAAAATATCCGCATCCTCAAAAGAGTAGCGCTAATACAAACTATTGTTGTGTTGCTCAATAGCAATAAGAACGTACACGAGTGCGACGCAACAGACGCCCAATAGATAGACAACCCTCTGGCCCAAAAAAAGCCCGCATCAACTGCGGGCTTCATAAAAATTTTACTTCGCGGTGTTTAGTTTTCTTCCACCACTTCCTGGCCTTCTACAATCTTCTTCAGCTTTTCGGCCAGTGCATACACATCGCCGATTTGGCCGGCTTTTTCAAAGCAATAGTCGGCGCCCATAGTACGCATCTTTTGCTCCAAGCCTTTCATGCCCGTTGAGTACATAGCCACCGGAATGTTTTGCAGGGCTTCGTCCATCTTCAGTCGCATAAGCACTTCGCCGCCGTTCATGCCGGGCATGTTGTAGTCCAGTACAATCAGCAAGGGATAAAGCGCCGGGTCGGGCAGGTTGTGCAGGTATTTAAGAATTTCTTCGCCGGTGTTAAAAACTTTTATGTGGTCGGTGTAGGTCAGTTCGGTAAAGGCCAGATGCATAACATAACGGTCGTCTGCATCGTCTTCTACCAATAAAATGCTGTGGCTTGTAGGCATAAAACAAAATTCGGTTAAGTTTGTAAAATACGCCATCCGCGCCAAACGGCGACAAGGTATTCGACGATTACTTTTTGGCTATTGAAGTCAATCAAATAAGCGTTGCGCAAAGCTTTACAAATCTCTTCTCTTGTTCAGCCAAAAACAAAATCCCCAGGTCAGCAGTAACAACAGCACGGTATAAAGCAAGTGAATATTTTGTTGCTGCATCATTGTCTTCCAGGCGTCTTCATTGCGAATCAAAAACCGTGGCAAGGGAATCAGTCGGTCGGAAATTTCAAGCGGCATGAACCGCCCCGCATCGTGCCAGAAGTTTCGGCCGATACCTACGATCACCGGCTCAACTATAATAAAATAAACCAGAAAAATACCCAGCGCTATAAATGATTTGCGCACCACCATGGCCAACAAAAAGGCAAGTGACAACTGCGAAAAGGTTTGCAGAAAAAACAAACCGGTGTAATGTGCGTTGGTTAAAGCATTGCCTGCGTTTTGCGCATTGTTCACCGAACCGATAACCAAGGTCAGAATGAAATATACAACGGTGATTAGGAGTGAAATAATGAGCACGTCAATCATTTTGGCAACCATGAACTGGGTACGGCTCCAGCCATCAATGATGTTTTGCCGGTGCGTTTTAAACGTGTACTCGTTGGTGATGAACATGATGACCACCACGGACGGAATGAAGATGAACCAGGAGGAGAGATAAGCCACCGTTTGCCAGGCGTCGGGAAAGGCAAAGGGATTCGGTATCATCTTCAGAATAGGGCCCATGCCCTTATCGTCGTTAAGCTGTTGTGTGTAAAATTTGTAAAAAAGAAAATTGACGCCGGGATAAGAGAGCAACACGATGCCGGTCATCCACCAAAAGGCTTTGTACTTTTTCAGCTTCAGCCATTCGGTTCGTATAAGATTGGTCATGACAATGGTTTTATGTGAGACGTGAAAAGCGAGACGTAAGACAAGTGTAAACGTTACGTCAACTGACGCTATGGTTTAACGTTTGCTGTTTTTCGTCTCACGTATTTTAGTTGTTGGTTAATTCAAAGAAGCGGGCTTCGAGACGTTTCTTTTTTAAGAGAAGATGATTGAGCGTAATGCCCTGGCTGAAGCAATAGGCGTTTATATCATCCAGCTTTGCTTCGCCTTTAGGCAACGAAAATTGAACAGTGCTTGTGGCGGCATCTATGCTCACTTTGTCGCTGAACATTTGTAAGGCGCCGGCAAGTTTTTGCAAATTGGCGGCACTTACTTCTACTACGTCTTCATCGGCCATGATTTGCTCGACGGGGCCGGTGGTAAGCAGTTGTCCGGTTTTTAAAATGGCGGCATGGGTGCAAACTTTTTCCACTTCATCCAGCAAGTGACTGGCCATGATGATGGTGTGGCCGGCGTTCTTTAACTCCACAATCAACTCGCGTATTTCGGCAATGCCCACGGGATCAAGACCGTTTGTTGGTTCGTCCAATACCAGCACTTGCGGTGAACCCAACAAAGCACCGGCAATGGCGAGGCGTTGTTTCATACCGAGGCTGTATGTACTGAATTTACTGTTGCGTCGCTCGTAGAGTTTTACTTTTTTCAGCACATCATCTATAGCCGCGGCGTTGCCCCGGCCGCTGATGCTTTGCGTCACTTTTAAGTTATCGGCAGCGGAGAGGTAATGATAAAAATTGGGTGTTTCAAGAAGGGAGCCGATCTTTCTTCGTTGCTCCGGCGAGCCGGGCTGGCTGAACCAAAGAAAGGTTCCATTGATTGGTTTAAGCACATCGAGAATGATGCTTAAAAAAGTGGTTTTGCCGCTGCCGTTAGGTCCAAGTATGCCGAACACGCTACCCTGCGGAATGCTGAACGAAACATTGTTCAACGCACGGATGCGACCGTAATTTTTACTCAAGCCTTGTACCGAAAGAACGTCTGCCATTGGTTTTAGTTTTTAATCGGGGCCAAAATAAGCCACGCCGCCAAGCCAGCAAATTTTCGTTACACCAAAAAGGCTTTCGTCCGTATCAAACTTCTTTCGGCTTTCTTTGTTTACATGAATATGGCAACGGTTTTAATCACAGGCGGCACGGGAATGATTGGTTCGGCGTTAACGGAGGCCTTGCTGGCGAAAGGTTATCGCGTCGTTGTTCTTACCAGAGAGGCAAAGCCTTCATCGGGCGGTCTGTTGTACAAAGAATGGGACTTGAAGAAAGGGCGGATTGATGCAGACGCTGTTACTGAGTCAGACTACATCATTCATCTTGCCGGCGCCAACGTAGCCGAAGGCCGGTGGACGGACAAGCGCAAAAAGGAGATTGTGGACAGCCGCATAAAAAGCGGTGAGCTGTTAGTGAAGTCATTGGCCACCATAAACAATCGTGTCAAGGCCGTCATCAGTGCATCAGCCATTGGCTGGTATGGCCCCGATGGGCAGGTGCCGGCTCCGAAGCCCTTTGTTGAAACCGATAACCACAGCACTGATTTTTTGGGTGAGACTTGCGAGAAATGGGAGCGAAGCATTTGGCCAGTAACGCTGCTGAACAAACGGCTGGTGGTTCTTCGCACGGGCATTGTGTTAAGCAACAAGGCCGGTGCTTATGCTGAATTTAAAAAACCGTTGACATTTGGTGTGGCTACTGCATTGGGTAACGGAAAGCAGATCGTAAGCTGGATTCACATTGACGACTTGGTGCAGCAATACATTACGGCTATCGAGAATGAAGGCTACGATGGTGTTTACAATGCGGTAGCGCCGCAACCGGTTAGCAATAAAGAATTGATTGCAGCGATGGCGAAGATTCGCGGCAAGTTTTCCATTCCGTTTTATGTGCCTTCGTTTGCATTGAAGTTGGCATTGGGTGAAATGAGTGTGGAGATATTGAAAAGCGCAACGGTAAGTGCGGAAAAGATAGTGGCGCAGGGCTATAAATTTATTTATTCAAACATTGATGATGCGGTGAAGAATTTGGAGGGCAAGAGATAAAGAAAAATCGTTGTGCCTGCCTGCCGGTAGGCAGGTTCTTCGTGCGTCCTTTGTGTTCTTTATGCTCCGATTACAGACTGGCGTAGGAGGAACACAAAGAACACAACGAACACAAAGCATTGACTATTTATCTCGCGTCAACAACCAAAATTATCTCTGTCGGCCGCACAATCAACCCCGTTTTTACCGCTTACATTTACGGCACTAAAAACTCCCTGGGTTCTTGACAGAAGCCGTTCTTATCTCCGCCGCCGTTGCTTTGCGCATTTTGTCCAATCCGTTGGCAAACGTTTATCAAAAGCGGCTCACGGCGAGAGGCCATCATCCTTTGCTGGTAAACTTTCTAACGTATTTTCTCTTGTCGCTCCTTTGCCTTACAGTTGCCTTCAGTATTCAATGGAGTAAGTTGCCGACGGCCTTCTGGCTTTATTCAATGCTTGCCGGCATCGTAGGTGCTTTGGGCAATGGCTTTCTGGTAAAGGCTTTGCAAAAAGGCGACTTATCTGTGCTTGGCCCAATCAATTCTTACAAGTCCATCGTCGGTATTATTGTGGGAATTTTTTTGCTGGGCGAAGTGCCCAATGTTTGGGGATGGCTGGGCTGTGCGCTGATTGTTTATGGCAGCTATTTTGTTTTGGACACAACAGCAGAACGCTTCTCATGGGCCTTGCTTAAGAAGCCCGAAATACAGTTTCGTTTATGGGCATTGGTGTTGACGGCCATTGAAGCGGTGCTGACAAAGAAAATCATTCAAGCTTCCTCAATACTGGTTGCCACCATCGGCTGGTGTTGGTTCGGCGCTTTCTTTTCTTTTTTCTTGTTGTTTGTTTACCGTTTAAACGTAAAGAAAGAGGTCGAAAAAATTCAGCGCAGTGATGCAAGCAAGTATCTCATTCTTATCGCTTGCATCGGTACCATGCAGTTCACCACAAATTACGCTTTTGCCCACATGCCGGTAGGCTATGCTTTGGCATTGTTTCAGCTTTCGGCCATCATAAGTGTATTGTTTGGCTACCGCATTTTTGGCGAGAAGGATATTCGAAAGAAGTTAATTGGTTCGGCTATTATGATTGCAGGTTCGGTCATCATCATTCTATTAAAATAAAACAGGCCATCCCGAACTTCGGGATGGCCTGTTTACAGTGAAGTTTGATCGAACATGATGGCTAATCGCTACTCGCTATCGTCTGTTTGCTTAAAATGCTTTCGCTTCTTTCTTCGGCAGCGGCGGCGTTTCCTTTTGTGTGTACAGCGTTTGATTCACCTTGGTCGGATCACCCTGATAAACCCAGGTAAAGTTGCCTACGTATTTGTTGAACACGTTGTTCACATCCTGCGGCGTTACGGCTTTTAATTCTTCTTTCATCGTGAAAGCCTTGTGCCAATCGCCTTGCAGGAGTTCACTTCGCGATACCATGTTGGCCAGCGAGCCGTTGGTTTCGTTCTGATAGTATTGGTACGTAGCAAAGCTGTTCTTCGTGTCCTTCACGTCATCGGCCGGAAAGCCGTCCTTCTTAAGTTTATCCACCATGTTGCGGGCCACGGCTATGTATTTATCCGGTTCCTTGGTGGTGACGTACATAAAGGAATACGGCGTTAATCCACTGGTGATGTAAGCGGCCGGTGCATAGGACAAACCGTTGTTGGTTCGCACTTCCAAAAAGGCTTTTTGATAAAACATTTGTGAAGCCAGCATGGCGGGATAATACTCTTTGCTGTTCGCTTGCGGCGCGGCCGAAGCACCGGCCACATAATTAGTGGCATTCTCTTTTTTTTGTGGCGTAAAGGTATTTTGCCGCGGGGCAAAGGTTGTTCTCTTTAAAACAAACGGCGCTCCTTGCGGCAGCTTCGAAAGCAAGGCCGTCATCTTTGTTTGTAGGTCTTCTTTTGCTATGTCGCCAACAATGACAACAAACACATGATTCTTCGTCAGCACGGTGGACAGGTAAGCCTTCGTGGCTTCCGGCGTCAGTTTCGGTAAACTTTCCATCGTGCCGTTCGGTTGTTTGGCATAATCCAAGCCTTTAAATGCCGTTTGCATTGCCATTCGTTGCAGGGCCGCATCGGGGTTGCTTTCTTCTTCACGCAAGCCGTTGATGGCTTCCTCTTTTATCCGGGCAAATTCCTTGGCGTCAAATTTCGGCATCGTCACGGCTTCGGCAAACAAAGGCCACACGGTTTCAAAATCACTCTTAATGCAATTGAGCTGAATGTGCGCCGCGTCCAAACCGGTGTAGGCATACATCTTGGCGTCCACTTCGTCCAAGGCATTTTTAAAATCGTTCTTGCTGCGTTTTGTCGTGCCGCATTCTGTCAAGGCAGTCATGGCCAATTTTTCAACACCGGCTTTATCGGCGGGATAATTTTGCACGCCGCCTTTTATTACCATGTCCACCTGCACAATTTCGTTGCCGCTGGGCACTACTATCACTTTTACGCCGCTCACCATCATCTCGTAAGGCTTGGCTTGTTGGGCCATAGCAACGGTGCTAATCAACAGCGCTCCAAAAAGTATTTTCTTCATGATTGCTGATTTTTTAATTTTTAAAGTAAGCCGATGGTTTGTACTGTTCGTTCATCTCTTTGTTGATGATCATGCCGGCCACGTAAGGCTTGCCGCTGATGTATTTGCTGATGTAGCGTTGAATGTCGGCACGGGTTACTTTGTCCATGGCATCAAAGTAATCGGTCATGTAGTCAAGTGAAGAACTGGTCCAGTTATAGGTCAGGTTAGAAGCAAGGCTTGACGGTTTCTCTTCCTGCCGTATTTTCTGCCGTTTCAAACCCGCTTTTGCTTTGGCCAGGTCGGCATCGGAAAAATAATCCGCATCACCCCAATGGCTTATTTGATTTACCACTTCGGTATAACACTCTTTCAGCTTGCCGGGGATGGGTGTGATGAACACACCGACGGGGCCAACGTATCGCTGGGTTTGATAACTCACATCGGCGCCAGTGGCCAGGCCTTTGTCGCGTATGGCCTGCGACCATTTGCTGGAATTGAGCGAAAGAATTTTGGAGAACACATCGGCCGCAATTGTAGCCGCCGAATCGTTGCGGGTATCAGGCCCTTGCCAGGCGATAATAATTTGTGGGTTTTGCGCAATGCTCGATTCTTTAATGAAGTAGTCCGTTTTGGCAATGGGCGCAAATTCAGGGATGGGATATTTTGTTTGCGGGTCCCATTCGGAAGGCTTCCAATCGCCATAGATTTTTTTGGCTAACGCGAAGGCTTGCGTTGGAGCCACATCACCGCAAACCACCAGCAAAGAATTATTGGGCAGATAGTATTTGTCTTTAATCACCATCATCTTGGCCGGCGTGGCGGAATTGATGATGTCGTGATCGCCGATGGGATTTTTGCGGGTAAAGTTTTCGCCCCAAACCCTCTTGCCCATTTCATAATAAAGCTGAAACCCAGGGTCGCTTTCGGCACGCTGAAACTCACCATCAACAACAGGCCGTTCTTTTTGCATATCTTCTTCACGATAGATAGGATAACGAATAGCCGCATTCATAAACTTTAATCCGGCTTCCAAACTGTCTTTGTCAAACGTGAAAAAATAGTTCACTCTTTCTTCGCCGGTGGTGCCGTTCCAGATGGCACCGAGTTCCTGCGTTCTCTTTAGAAATTTTTCCTGGTCGGGATAATCTTTGTTGGCTTTGAAGAACATGTGTTCAAAAAGGTGCGACAGGCCGCTGTACTCCGGGCCTTCGGTGTAAGCGCCGTTCTTTACCGCAATTTCAATGGTGGCCAGGGGCACTTTGTGATTTTCAATGACCACGACTTCAAGGCCGTTGTCGAGTTTTTGCCAGTAATAATCTTTGGGCAATCGCGGCTGCGCCGAAGCCGCGATTGCACTGCTTGCGCAGAGGAGAAGAAAGAGTCTTTTCATAAACGAGGATGGTTTGTGTTCTCCTAAGTTAAGGTGATTGCCAATGAGGAAGCCGCTTTGCTGAACGAAAGTTTTTATTCGGTTGATAAACGGTGCGAAGCGGTAATGTTATGCAATGAATGTCAGCCAAAGAAAGGAGGGAAGGAAACTTGTTCCGGTGGCGTATCGGCGTGGTTCCAATGAAAGACATTACTGAAGTCACCCACTACGGCCTTATTGTTCTGAAAATAGAGGCGATGCAATTTCAAATCATCAATGTCTTCCTGCTTCACTTTGCGGTACATCGGGTGCATGGTGCCGCCTTTTAAGCCGGCTGAAATGGAAGGATCGTATTGGTATTGTGCATCTACCAAAGTCCCGCGTGGATACATGATGCCCGGCACGCCTTGCCCGCGAATGTCTAAGATTTTTGGATGGTCAAGGCCGAGTGTGTGGCCGTATTCGTGTGCCGCTGTGGTGGATCCTTTGTATAAATTCTCCAATAAAAAATAACCACTGTTGCAGCCCAGGCCATCAACAAAAGAAATGCTGCCGTGTACAAATTCTTCAATGCGGAAGTAATTGTTGCGGGGCGATGTGTTCTGCAATACTTCAAGTTCGGTAATGCTTGCTTTTAATTCGGCGGTGATGCGGAATTGAACAAGATAAGATTCGTTGGCAAGAAGGCTGCGTCCCTGAACCTCGTTCCACATCGTTTCTATCTCATCGCTGATTTGTTTTGCCAAGTCAGGCGTGGCGGCATTGCCGTACGCAACAATGTGCGAACGAATGAGGAGTATTTTTTGGTTGAGATCTACCTCGGCTGTGCCCACAGGATTGTTTGTTAAGAAAGCAATTTATTGGAAATTTTTTAGAGCGTGTTTCAGGCCCGCTTTGTTTCACCTGTGGTGATGTACTTGTGCGCCAAATGGCGGAATGCATCGCCATCTCCTGCCATCGGCTTGCGTTAAAAATAGCCTGCCCGGCCTTGCTGCAAAATGATTGTTTTGCGGCGCATCATATACAAATTGAAAAGCGTCGTTGTGTTGCCGTGCAAATAGTGACTTCGCTTGTATTTCTTTTTCGCCCGACTCAATTCATTAACCCAACAGGAGATCATTTTCTTAGCGCAGCTCTTAGTAATCAGGCAGGAAAATAAACGAGACCAACGCGATGAAGAAATGCGATAGTAGGAGGGTCGTAATTTTTTATCCGGTATCAAGGGTGGTTAAACAATCCAGTGACAGCAGTGAACGAAAATGAAATTTTATTACTGTTCACAGTTTGCAGAAATCATGTGCGGCACTTATTTTTACCGCGTTCGCAATCCAAATCTTTGTAAAACCATAAACATGCATCCTCTATCCCCACGCCGCCCACAAAGGGCAACGGTAAGCCGTTCCGGCTTTCGTAAACGTCCGTTTATTTTAGTCAGTTTTTTTCTTGGCCTCACCACAATTGTTTTGGGGCAGGCGCCCACATCGCTGCAGTATCCCGCCAGCAACACATTCTCCGCATTTGTTACAAACGTTTATCTGGCGCCCACAGTTTCAGGTTCGGTTACTTCCTACAGCGTTGCACCGGCATTGCCGGCAGGGCTTTCGCTCAACACTATCACGGGCGTAATTTCGGGTGTGCCTACAACCGCAACCACTGCAGCAGCTTATACCGTAACAGCAACCAACGGGGCGGGCAGCGCAACCAGTGCAGTAAACATAGGAGTGACCAGTACTTTTTACGACAATAACCTGGGAGCCATTTCTTTTTTAGATGCGGCCCGGACCTTTAAAGTGGGCACCACCGGACAGGTAGCTGGCGATAAAGCGTTGTACACAGGAGTGGTTACAATCGGTTCGCAAACCATTGACTGCATTGTGACAACCGTAGCGGTTACCAACGTGACCAGTTGGGATGCCTACGACCAGCAAGCCCTCTCGGGCACCTATTTTAGCAACAACCAGGATAAATTTTTTTCGCCGCAGGTAACTTTTGGAACGGGTGGCGGCAATATCATGTACGACTTTCAGTTCATCCTCGGCGGCTCATATAACAACCTGACCAATACCGGTACGAACGTTACGCTCCGGAATGTTTATTTGAATACCTATGACATTGACGGAAACGGAACCGCATCGTCCAACCAGTATAACGAGTATGAAGATTTTTCCGCTTACGAAATTCTTTCTCCGGCCGCAAGCACCAACATCAACGTACCGGTTTACGATGCCACCACAGGATTGTCAAAGTTTCTATCCAAGGTAAACACCAATAATTCGACCGTTACCGACAACATCGGCCGCATCCGGCTGACGTACGATAAAGTGAGCTCGTTCCGGGTACGCGTTGGCGCAGGAGCCACCGGCCTGGCCTATTTCTTTCTTGACCTTAGCGCGGGTGATATTGCCTTCACAGGTTCTGCCATCACAAACAACATTGCGCTTGATCTTAATACCAACACGCAAGGCCTTGATAACGGCGATGTAACCAATACAGCAGCGGTAAATTTTGCCCGTGCCGCTACCACCAACATCACCTCCAGCACTGCACTGAATGAGCTGCGTTTAACGTATGACAATACCGCCGCCAACCTGCCCGACGGTGCCATTGAAACGCTTTTTGTAAACGGAGCCACGGCCGGAATTGCCACCCACATACTGAATTTTGCGTCCGGCAGCACCAGCAGCGTAACGGTTGGTGGGGTTGCTTATACCATCACCAAAACGGTAAGCGGCAACATTAATACGATCGTATTTACCAATGGTTCAACGTTTACCTTAACGCAGGCGGAAGCTTTACTTGATGCCCTTCAATACCAAAACACTTCGGCAACGTCTACTAACGGGAGCCGGTCTTTCTCGGTGCAGCTTGCCAACACCGAAGCGTCCAGCCCGGTTGCAGTGTACGCTCCAACGATAAACGCGGTGTCCATTGCCGGAAACATTTACCACGATGTAAACGGCATTACCGATAACACCGTTGATGCCAGCGCCACCGGCACCACCGGAACGGCTACAGGCCAGTTTGCTGCAAACGGCGTGTACGCTGTTTTAACCAATGCTTCTACAAATGCCGTCATCGCTACGGTTGGCGTTTCTGCCGGAGGCGCTTACTCCTTTGGCCGCCGCAACCCAGGCAATTACAACGTCTTCATCAGCAACAGCGCCACACCAGGAGCTACAATGACAACTTCTACTTACCCGGCCAGTTATGCAAGCACTGGTGAGAACCTGGGCGCCGCCACTGGAACGGATGGCCTGATAGATAGCAAGATGGCTTTAACGGTTGGAAATGTATTGGTATCGGCCGCCAACCTTGGAATTCAAATGCCGCCGACAGCAACTAACGTGAACGAAACAAACAAGAACAACCCGGGCGGTTACAACTTCTTTTCCATCCCGGTGGGAGACATTAACGCGGCCGATGCCGACGGAAGTTTAGTAAGCATTCGAATCACAGCGTTCCCCACCGGTGCTAATTATTTGAAAGTGGGCAGCACCCTTTATACCAACGGTGGAGGCTGCCCGCCGCAATCGTCCTGTACTACATGGCCCGGAACAGTGGATGTGCCTATTGCTTCAATAGGTACGCTTGCCATTGACCCCACCGCAACCGGCGCTACATCGGTTATACTTTCTTACACAGCACTTGATAATGCGGCTGCAAGAAGCAACGGCAACGTAGCCACCACCATCACCATTCCTTTTGTGGTCACGTCAACGGTTACCGTTAGCGGAAGCGTATGGAACGATGCTAACGGCGATGGCGTGAAAGACGCAACTGAAGCCTATTCAGCCGCAGCTTCTTCGGGTCAGGCACTATATGCTTTGTTGATCCAGAAAAGCAATACCTATTCCGGCGCCAACACCATCCTGGCCTCGTCTGCGGTAACCGCTGTTGCCACCAGCTACTCGTTCAGCAACGTACCGTCCGGTAACGATTACGAAGTGCGCATTGTGTCCCTTGCCGCCGCTCCTTCTGACGGCGTGGCAAAAAGTACGGTATCGGCTGCACTGGCTACCGGTTATACAGGCGTAAGCACCAACAATGGTGGCGCCATTGCCGCCGCGCAAAACACCAATGATTTGATAAATGCTTTGGGCGTGGTAAGTGTGAACAAAACGGCCGTGGGCTTTGGTATAGAACGGGCACCCGATACCTGGATAACAAGCGCCACCATTACACAGCCGGCCACTAATAGCCTGATTACGCTAAGCGGAGGAAGCAACCCGCCGGTGTTTACCGGCTCCGACCCCGAAGACCAGCCTGCAACGGCTACCCTAAGCACTAAAACGGTGGGCATTACCGCCTTGCCAGTGAAAGGGCAGTTGTGGTACAACGCTACGCAAATAACAAAAGGCATTGACAACATAAACCCGCCATCGGTAAGCAATCCGTTCAAGATTACAAACTTTGACCCCACCAAGATGCAGGTAAAGTTTACCGCTACGGGTTATAACACCACCAACTTTTCGTATGCGTACATTGACGCTGCCGGCACCATTGACCCTACGCCGGCCACGTACACGCTTAGCTGGACCATAGCGCTGCCTGTGCGCCTCCTTTCCTTTGCAGCGAAAGCGGTTGGTTCATCCGCCAGTGTAAACTGGTCATCGGCCGATGAAGTGAATTTTAAGGAATACGTATTGGAAAGAAGCCTCGATGGTGCAAACTTTACAA
This sequence comes from Flavisolibacter sp., assembly GCA_965247695.1. GTDB lineage: Bacteria > Bacteroidota > Bacteroidia > Chitinophagales > Chitinophagaceae > Flavisolibacter. Next base: position 4,419,696 of record OZ252037.1, on the reverse strand, counting down.
CGGTAGCAACAGTTGCGGCAAAAGGTGGCAATGTGAATGAATACACGTATGCGGAGGATGTTAGCACAATTGCTTCCGCAAAGCTTTATTACCGCCTGCAGCAAGTGGACAACGATGGCAAGTCTACGTATAGCGCTATTGTTTCTCTATCGCTTGTAAAGGTCGGGGCCGTAACGTTGAGCGTAACGCCAAACCCGGTCAAGAGTGCAGCTTTGTTAACCATCAATAGCGTGACCAACGGCAGCGGTGTCATTCGCATTACTGATTATTCTGGAAAAATTGTGTTGAGCAAAACAGTTTCAATAAATGCCGGAACGACCACTGTTCAACTGGAGAACAACAAGCAATTGCCCAATGGAATGTATGTGGTGAGCCTGGAAATAAACGGCGATGTGAGAACACAACGATTCGTGGTACAACGATAAGTGCTGAAATGTTGTGCAAAAAAAGCGGCCGTTCTTTAAAACGGCCGCTTTTTAGTTTAAGCGAACAGGTGATCTTCTTTATTTTTCGGCGAGCCGGCCCAATCCTTTTTCACTTCGCCGCCTTCACTTCCCAAACCGTATTGCCGGCATCATCGGCCACCAACATGCTACCTTTTTTAGTGAACGCAACACCCACCGGCCGGCCGTAAACATCCTGGTCTTTGCCGGTGAGAAAACCGGTTAAAAAATCTTGCGGTGGCCCTGATGGCTTCCCGCCTTTGAACGGAATGAATACCACTTTGTAACCTGATAGCTGCGAACGGTTCCAAGAGCCGTGTTGCCCGATGAACGCACCGTTTTTGTATTGGCCAGGTAAGGTACCGGTTTCGTCAAAGGCCAATCCTAATGAAGCTGTATGCGCACCCAAAGCCACATCGGGTATGATGGCTTTCTTTACCAAATCTGCTCTCATGCTGTCCTTCATTCGCGGATCTTCGTGCTGGCCGTAATAAGAATAAGGCCAACCGTAAAAGCCGCCGTCCTGTACCGAAGTAGCATAATCGGGCACGAGATCATCGCCCAATTCATCGCGTTCGTTAACCGCTGCCCATAGCACTTTGGTTCCCGGCGCCCAACCCATGCCCACGGGGTTGCGAAGGCCGCTGGCATAAATGCGTTCGCCCGAACCATCAGGGTTAATTTCCAAAATGTTTGCACGGCGTAATTCATTCTGCATACCGTGTTCGCCTACATTGCTGCCCGAACCCACTGACACATAAATCTTGGAACCATCGCTGGCCTCAATTAGGTTTCTTGTCCAGTGGTTGTTGTAGCCACCGGCCGGTAAGGAAAGAATCTTTTTACCACTGCCGGTAATCTTTGTTGCTCCAAGTGTGTACGGATATTGAACCACACCATCCGTATTGCCTACATAAAAATTATTGCCGAGTGCCAACATGCCAAAAGGCTGATTTAAGCCTTCCAGAAAGATTGTTCTCATTTCATATTTGCCGTCGCCGTCGGTATCGCGAAACAAAGTGATGCGGTTGGCGGATGAACTTTCGTTCTCTGATTTCGATTTGCCGGCCAATACGTTTTTTACTTTTTTAATGGCGCCGGTGGTGGTGTTTGATTCGGCAATGAAGATGTCGCCGTTGGGCGCTGTATATATCCAGCGGGGATTGTCCAAACTGTCGGCGAATTTTGAAACAGCAAAGCCTTGTGGCGCTACTGGTGTTTTGCCTTCGGACCAACCGACTACGTTGCTAAAGTTCGCGACTGACTTGGTGGCAAATGGCGACGGCAGGTTAAGGTCTTGTTTGGCGGCTGTGGTTACCGTGTCTTCTTTACCGGCGTTTTCTTCTTTCTTTTGTTCCTGGCTTGGCCCGCAACTGTAAATGGATACAGTAATCCCGGCTGCTATTAAAAAGCGATGGTTTATCATGTCGAATAAATTTTGAAGGCAGTAAGTACAAACGGTGTGCCTTTGCAGCAATTGTTAGTTGGCAACGAAAATGTTTCAACACAAAAGAGCCGGCGAAAGCCGGCTCTTTTGTTCCACTTCAAAAATGATTTAATTACGCACCGGCTTCCCTCCCTTCAACACACTCTGAATCCGTTCTAATGTTTTGCGTTCCCCGCAGAGTGATAGAAAAGCTTCGCGTTCCAAATCCAACAGGTATTGTTCACTCACCAAATTTTGCTCACTCAAGTCGCCGCCGCACATGACATACGCAAGTTTCTTCGCTACAACGGAATCATGTTCGGTTGCATAACCGGCTTTGGTCATGCCGTTAATGCCGGCGTACAGAGAACCCAAAGCACTTCGCCCCAATACGCGAATGTCTTTGCGTTGCGCCGCCATTGTATAGCCGCTGTCATAAATTTCAATGACGGATTTTTTTGCTTCGCCGGTTCTTCTGTCTAAGTTCATCACCACTTCATCCAGGCCTTTGCGATAGATGCCGAGGTCATAAGCTTCCTGTGCGGATGTGGCTACTTTGGCCGTGGCAATAGTTAAGAAGCGATTCTTGAGTGTAATAGTTTCCGGTTCGTCTTCGTGCATTTCATCCGATGCCCGCAACACAAATTCCTTGGTGCCGCCGCCGCCGGGAATCAGACCCACACCTAACTCCACCAACCCAACATATGTTTCTGCCGCCGCGCAAACTTTATCGCTGTGCAAGGCCAATTCGCAAGCGCCGCCAAGCGACAAACCATGATGCGCCACCACAACCGGAACCGATGAATACCGTGCCCGCATCATGGTGTTTTGAAACAGGCGGATGGCCATGTCCAGCTCGTCCCATTCCTGCTCAATGGCAATCATGAAAATCATTCCCACGTTAGCCCCGGCCGAGAAGTTTGCGCCATCGTTGGCAATCACTAAACCTTTGTAATTATTCTCGGCTAATTCAATGGCTTTGCCGATGCCCGACAACACATCGCCACCGATGGAATTCATTTTGGTATTCCATTGCAGGCCCAACACGTTGTCGCCAATATCATAAACCTTACAACTGTTGTTCTTCCAAACAATCTTGTCGGTGTAATTATTCAGAATGATAAATTCACCGCTGCCGGGGATGGCCTTGTAGGTTGTTGAAGATGGATCATAAACCAAAGTCTTGCTTCCTTCTATTTTATAAAAAGATTTGTTCCCGGCAGCCAGCATATCATCTACCCAAGATGCCACCGAATAACCCGCGGCTTTCATAGCGGTAACCATTTTTTCCACGCCCAAAACATCCCAACTTTCAAAGGCGCCGATCTCCCAGCCGAAGCCGGCTTTCATGGCATCATCAATTCGGTAAACTTCGTCGGAGATTTCGGGGATGCGGTGCGAAATGTAGGAGAACAAACCGTAATGAAACTGCCGGTAAAATTCGCCGGCTTTGTCCTGTGCGGACACCAGCATCTTTAACCGCTGCTTTAGATCGTCAACGGCTTTGGCCGCATCCACAGAAGCAAACTTTGGCTTTTGCCGTGGAGCGTATTCGAGGGTCTGAAGGTTCAACGTCTGTATGTCTTTTTCACCACTTGGGCCTTTCACTTTTTTGAAAAAGCCCTGACCGGTTTTATCGCCAAGCCACTTGTTTTCTACAAGCTTTTCTAACCAGGAAGGAATGGCAAACGCAGCCCGTTGTTCGTCCTGCGGACAATTCTCGGCAACGCCTTTGGCTACTTTCACCAAGGTATCAATGCCTACTACATCCGCCGTGCGAAAGGTTGCTGATTTGGGGCGTCCAATGATTGGCCCGGTGAGTGCATCCACTTCGTCAATGGTTAACCCCAACTTGTCTATCAAACTAAAGATGGACATGATGCCATAGACGCCGATGCGGTTGGCGATAAAGGCCGGTGTGTCTTTGGCAAGAACGGTTGTCTTACCGAGATACAAGTCACCGTAATGCAACAGGAAGTCAACAACAGATTGATCAGTATCGGGGGTAGGTATAATCTCCAGCAAACGCAGGTAACGCGGCGGGTTAAAGAAATGCGTGCCGCAGAAATTCTTTTTAAAATCATCGCTTCGGCCTTGCGAGAGCAAATAAATGGGGATGCCCGATGTATTGGAAGTGATGAGAGTACCGGGCTTGCGAAGGCCGTCCACTTTTTCGTACAGTGATTGTTTGATGTCGAGACGTTCGATAACGACTTCAATCACCCAGTCAGCAATGGAAATTTCTTTCAAGTTATCATCAAAATTGCCGGTGGTGATGCGCTTCACTACGTCTTTGGTAAACACCGGCGAAGGATTGCTTTTGATAGCGGCCTGCAAAGACTCATTCACTATTTTGTTACGCAAGTTTTTGTCTGTTGACTCTTTTGCTTCGGCCGGAACAATGTCCAACAACAAAACCTGCAAACCAATGCCGGCGAAGTGGCAGGCGATGCGGGAACCCATAACGCCGCTACCTAAAACGGCTACTTTTTTGATGATGCGTTTGTTCATACAGAAATTAGTTAGTTATGCAACTAATTGTGAAGATACCCACCAATTGGCAATTGGCAATAAGCAATGGGCAACAACCAAAAAGCAAAAGGACCGTCTTTAAAAACGTTGGCATCTTTTGCCCATTGCCCATTGCCTATTGGCTTGCGCCTTCCACCACGATCACAATTTCACCCCTCACTGTTTTCTGTTTGAAATAATCATGCACTTCCTGCAACGTGCCTCTGGCGTTTTCTTCAAACATCTTCGTCAACTCTCGGCTAATGCAGCATTGCCGTTCAGCACCGAAGTATTGAATCAAATCTTCCAATGTTTTTACCAGCCGCACCGGCGATTCATAAAAGATAATCGTTCGTTCTTCCGTGGCGAGTTGTGTGAGTGCGGTATGACGTCCTTTTTTTAACGGAAGAAAACCTTCAAAAGCAAAACGGTTGGTGGTGAGGCCGCTGTTGATAAGCGCCGGAACAAAAGCCGTTGCGCCGGGAAGGCTTTCCACTTTAATGTTGTTTTTGATGCATTCCCGCACCAACAAAAAAGCCGGATCAGAAATGCCCGGCGTGCCGGCATCGGTAACGCAGGCCATCACTTTGCCGGTAGTTAATTGATCAATTAAGTGTTGAAGAATTTTGTGTTCGTTGTGCTGATGATAAGGTGTGAGCGGTTTCTGGATTTGATAGTGGTTGAGAAGCTTCGACGTTGTCCGGGTGTCTTCGGCAAGAATGACATCAACCTGTCCAAGCACTTCCAATGCACGAAGGGTAATGTCTTTTAAATTGCCGATAGGAGTGGGAACGAGGTATAGCATGTTGATTAGCTGATTAGCGTTGTGCCGATTAGCTGATGCTGATTTCATAAAACTCCATCACCGGATTGGCCAACAACTTTTTGCTTGCTTCTTCGGCCAAGGTTTTAGCTTCTTCTTCCGATGCGGCTTCTATCTGTAATGAGATATGCTTGCCTACCCGAACGTCTTCAATGGATGACAAGCCCAGATTCTTTAATCCGCCCAACACGGCCTTGCCTTGCGGGTCCAACAATTCTTTCAAAGGCATTACGTGAACCTGTACCGAATACTTCATGCGTTGATTTTGTTGTTTGCGTACAAAATTAGTTATTGGAAACAGTGCCTCATTCACCATTGACAATTTACTATTCACCACCTCACACCGTCACATCAATCGTTTTCTTATCGCTGTGGGTAACCACGGGATCCGGCACTTTTGAAAAGGCAGAGAAGATCAAGTATAGAACAAAAATTACCGGCACGGCCAGCCATTGCAGCGCAGCCAGGCAAAGAATGGAAAGGAAAATCAGAATGTATTTAAGACCGTTATTCTTTATCGAGTAATCTTTAAACTTAATGGCAATGAAGGTGCGGTTGCAGGTCATGAGATAGGCGAGCAAAACAATGACGGCATACAAGACCCAAACATTAATCAGGTGTTGCGGCATTTTAAGGCCCGCCTTCCAGCTTTCAGGGTTGGCACCAATGTACCAGATAATCAGCGGAAACGAAGCCACGACCAATCCTGCCGCCGGCGAAGGCACGCCGATAAAATTATCCGATTGATTGGTGCTGACGTTGAACTTGGCCAACCGCCAGGCCACTGCACAAGTAAAAATAAATGCGGGCAAAAGCAATACGAAAGGCGTTGTTAAGGCATCTTGTTTTTGTGCATAGCCAAGCCGCAGCAATTGATAAATGATCATACCCGGCGCTACGCCAAAGCTCACTACATCGCTCAACGAATCCAGTTGCTTGCCTTTGTCAGTGCAGGCCTTTAGCATCCGCGCAAAAAAGCCATCAAAGAAATCAACAGCAGCGGCAAAAAAAATAAACAAAGCGCCAAAGGCCATCTTTTCGGGAAACACCACTTCCGTTGCACCCGATTGGTCGAGGGTTACAATACCGCCGTCAACCTGCAGAATGTAAACAATGGCGATGCAGCCAAAAAACAAATTGAGCAGGGTAAAAAAGTTTGGGATTTGTTTCATGCGGCCCAAGCGGACGTTTAGTGAATAAGCAAATATAAAAGAAGCCTTCCTTTAGCCGATGATGTTTATTTAGCCATCGCCGCCTCTATCTCCTCTACGGTGATGGGGATACCTTCAAACAAATCAATATTGCCTTCTTCTGTAATCCACAGGTTGTTTTCGATGCGGATGCCGATGCCTTCCTCTTGAATATAAATCCCCGGCTCCACGGTAAACAACATGCCGGCTTGTATGGGTTCGGTGCGAGTGCCCAAGTCATGTACATCTATGCCTAAATGATGCGAGATGCCATGATACAAATACTTTCGGTAAGCACGGTTATCTGGATCTTCGTTCTTAAAATCTTCATCCTTCAACAAGCCAAGCTTCATGAATTGCGCCGTGGCTTCGTCGCCCACTTTTTCGGTGTAATCAATAATGGAGATGCCCGGTTTCAGTAAAGTCTTTGCATAATTGTGCAAATGCAGGCAAGAATTATAAACTTCTTTTTGTCTTGCTGTGAATTTGCCGTTCACCGGAACGGTTCTCGTCAGGTCGGCCGCATACCCGCCATACAAGGCGCCGAAATCCATCAGCACCAACTCGCCGTCTTTGCATTCGGCATTGTTGCTAACGTAATGCAGTGTTCTGGCCCTGTCGCCGCTGGCAATAATGCTGCCGTACGCCTCACCGCTTGATCTTTGGCTTAAAAACGAATGCACGATCTCCGCTTCAATCTCGTATTCCATCACACCTGGCTTTATAAACTTCATCACCTGCTCAAACGTATTGCCTGTTATTTTAATGGCTTTCTTCACTACTTCAATTTCCATCGGTGTTTTAACGGCTCTTAGCTCTTTCATGATCCTGGCCGCACGTTCATAATTATGCAAAGGATAACGCGATTTCATTTCATCTATGTAGCGATAGTCTCTTGAGCGAAGCAGATTGGCCTTGCGGTCGTTTTCGTTTGAATCGAGATAAATGTTGTCGGCTAGATGAATCCAGGGTTGAAGCAAAGCATCTAAGCTATCAAGCCAAACGATGGTTTCCATTCCGCTGATGGCTGTTGCTTCTTCTTTGCGCAGGCGCTTGCCGTCCCATTTTTCCTTCAGTTCATTCGGACGAAGCAGTACCAATACTTCACGGTATTTTTTATCGGGATTATCGGGAAAGAGAATCACCAGGCTATCCTCCTGGTCAATGCCGCTCAACCAATACAGGTCGCTGTTTTGTTGAAAAGTATAAATGGCATCCCCGTTGCGCGGCACTTCATCATTGCTCACGAAAATGGCAATGCTGGCCGGCTTCATTTTTTCTACAAAGCGTTTGCGATTGGTAACAAATATCTCCGGGTTGAGGGGCAAGTGTTTCATTGGTCAAATATAGAACCTCATCCCCAACCCTTCTCCATCGGAGATGGAGAAGGGAGTACTTGCGCAAGAGAGCTAAAGGTTGTGACATACTTTTACTTATAACCCTTTTATGGACCAGAGGTTTGTCTATCTACTAGGCGTCTGTTGCGTCGCTCCCGTCCCGATAGCTATCGGGAATTATCGGGACTTGTACGTTCTTATCGCTATGCGGCCTGTATCAATTATCACTACTGGCCTTTATCTTTTTTAAAAGGATTTATCACATAGTACAATTTTCCGCTCATTGCGACTGAAAACCACCGTCATTCTTTCGGCCATGGTTCCCCCTTTCCATCTTTGATGGAGAGGGGTTAGGGGTGAGGTTGCACTTTCGCCGCCAACTTTTTGCCATTACCTTTACCGCCTAACATTAAACGATTGCTCCTTATGTCAGTACCTACACTTGTACCGTTCTCCACGGAGACGCTAATCCGTATTGGATTAAAACACACCCGCAACATTCATTATCAATCATCGCCCGAAGAATTAGTGCAGGACACACTACGTATGGGCGAAGGCACTCTAACCGACAGCGGCGCCTTGGCCATCCACACCGGCGAGTTCACCGGCCGCTCGCCGCAAGACAAGTTTACCGTAAAAGATGAAACCACTGCAGGCACGGTTGACTGGAACAATTTCAATATCCCTATCGAAGAAAAATTCTTTCACCTTGTTCACAAAAAGATCAGCGACTATCTCAACAAACAAGAAGAAGTCTGGGTCCGCGATGGTTATGCCTGCGCCGACCCGCGTTACCGCCTGAACATTCGCGTGGTAACTGAAAAGCCCTGGACGAATTTGTTTGCCTACAACATGTTTCTTCGGCCAACCGAAGAAGAACTGGAAGACTTCACTCCCGATTGGCACGTCATCTGCGCACCCGGTTTAAAACTCGACCCGAAGGAATGCGGTACGCGGCAGCATAACGCGGCCATCGTATCGTTCACCCACAAAACCATTTTAATTGCGGGCACCGGTTACACCGGCGAAACCAAAAAAGGCATCTTCACAATTTTAAATTATGTATTGCCACAGGAGAGAGGTGTATTGCCCATGCACTGCAGTGCCAACATCGGCAAGGACGGCGATACGGCTATCTTCTTCGGTTTAAGCGGAACCGGTAAAACCACCTTGAGCGCAGATCCGAATCGTAAGTTGATTGGCGATGATGAACACGGCTGGACGGACGACAACGTTTTTAATTTTGAAGGCGGCTGTTATGCAAAGCTGATTAATTTATCGGCGGAAAAAGAGCCGGAAATTTTTGCCGCCATCCGTCCTGGGGCGATCGTTGAGAACGTGCAATTCTTTCCCGGCACAAGGCGCATCAATTTTGACGACGCTTCAATAACCGAAAACACAAGGGTATCGTATCCTTTGCATTTTATCTCCAATGCACAAGAGCCTTCCATCGGTAATGTGCCAAAGAATATTTTCTTTTTGACCTGCGATGCGTATGGCGTGCTGCCGCCCATCTCCAAACTAACCAAAGCGCAGGCCATGTACCAGTTTGTTTCTGGCTACACGGCAAAAGTAGCTGGAACAGAAGCTGGTGTAACCGAGCCGAAGCCGACATTTAGCGCCTGTTTTGGCGCACCGTTTATGCCGCTGCATCCGGGCGAATATGCGGAGATGCTGGGTAAAAAAATCGTTGAAAGCAATGTGAACGTCTGGCTGATAAATACAGGCTGGACGGGTGGACCGTACGGCGTGGGTAGCCGCATGAAGTTGTCCTTCACGAGGGCCATGATAACAGCCGCACTTGACGGCAAACTTGATAACGTAGAAACGGAGACAGACCCGGTGTTTGGCGTGGCCATTCCAAAAGAAGTGCCCGGTGTACCCGCAGCTTTATTAACGCCAAGAGATACTTGGGCCGACAAAGCTGCCTATGATGAGAAGGCAAAATATCTGGCCGGTTTGTTTGTGAAAAATTTTGATAAATACAAGTCGGGTGCTTCGGCCGAAACCCAGGCAGCCGCACCAAAGGCATAAATTTTTTGGAAGCTGAATCATTAAAGAAGGCCCTCGTTTGAGGGCTTTCTTTTTAAGTGATGCCGTATCTTGGAGATACGGCATCACTTTGCGCAGCCTTTCAAAAGCGTAAGAGATTCTTCTGTTACAAACACTTTCCAGCGTAGTCATTTTTCCCCGAATTTTACGCCTTTCCAAACGAAACGACGTTTACATGAAGACGATATTTTTTTCTCTTTTTCTCCTTTCCTCGTTTACTCTCTTGGCACAATCAGACCGCTGGCAACAACGAGTGAAATACACTATTACTGCCGACATGAATGTGCAGACCAATCAGTACAAAGGCAAACAAAATTTGGTGTATTGGAACAACTCACCCGATACATTAACGCATGTGTTTTTTCATCTTTACTGGAATGCCTTTCAACCCGGCAGCATGATGGACGAACGCAGCCGCCGGCAAGGCACCATTCAGCTTCAACGCCGCAACGGCACGGCGCCGGATTGGGACGTTCGGGTAAAAGACCGGATTGCGAACCTTAAGCCGGATGAAATTGGTTACGAAAAAGTAACCTCTATAAAGATGAACGGCCGCGAACAAAAAACAAAGCTTTACGAAACCATTTTAGAGGTCGAATTGGACAAACCCATTCTGCCTAAATCGCAAGCAACGTTCGACATGGAGTGGGATGCGCAAGTACCGCTGCAAATCCGGCGTAGTGGACGCGACAATCCGCAAACGAACGTCCGTTACACCATGACGCAATGGTACCCCAAGATGTGCGAATACGATTATGAAGGCTGGCATCCTACGCCCTACATCGCCCGTGAATTTTACGGCGTTTGGGGTGATTATGACGTGACTATTTCTATTGATAAAAGTTACATCATCGGCGGCAGCGGTTATTTGCAAAACGCATCGCAAGTGGGTTATGGTTACGAAGAAGCAGGAACGAAAGTTCAGCGTCCCGCAGGTGATAAATTGGTGTGGAAGTTCACCGCACCCAACGTGCATGATTTTGCCTGGGCGGCCGATCCGGATTTTATTCATCGTTCCAAAATCATTCGTCCCGGTCTAACCTTACACGTGTTGTGGGATAAGAGCGATACAAAACGCACGGCCGAATGGGAAACTGTGTTAGGCAAAATGGAAAAAATATTTCCGTTTGTGGAGAAGCATTTTGGCGCTTATCCGTACAAGCAATACTCATGGGTTCATGGCGGCGACGGCGGCATGGAATATCCCATGGCAACGATGATCAGTGGTCCGGGTGATGGCGTAACCGTACACGAGTTTTTGCACAGTTGGTATCAGGGCTTGATGGGCACAAACGAATCGCTGTACCCGTGGATGGATGAAGGTTTTACCACCTTTGCGGAGAATGAAACCACGGCGTTTTTAAACGGGTCGAAAGACTTTCCGCATCAGGGCGAATACGACGGCTATTTTGCCTTGGTGAAATCGGGCTTGCAGGAACCAATGACTACACATGCCGACCATTACAACACCAATTTTGCCTATGGTATCGAATCGTATTCGATGGGCGGTATTTTTCTTTCGCAATTGGGTTATGTAGTGAGCGATGCCGTACGGGATAAAATCTTATTGGAATATTATCGCCTTTGGCATTTTAAAGAACCCAACGCGGCTGATTTTATGCACGTGGCTGAAAAAGTAAGTGGGTTGAAATTGGCTTGGTACAAGGAGTATTGGATAAACAATACCCGAACGATTGACTACGGCATTGACAGCTTATGGGAAGCTGGCGGCTCCACCAATATTCGTTTGGCAAAGATTGGAATGATGCCCATGCCGGTTGACGTGAAGATTTCCTTTAAAGACGGCAGCAGCGAATGGCATTATGTGCCGGCCTATCAAATGTTTGGCGAAAAGCCCGCAGAGGCGGATCAGCAAAATCGAAAGGCGTATCCCGCATGGCGATGGACAAGCCCCAATTATTCCATTGCAACGCCGCGACGACTAACCGACATCACATCAGTTGAAATAGACCCCTCGGGCCGCATGGCCGACGTCAACCGGAAGAACAACCGTATTGAATTGAAATTTTAAGCGTTGTGCGGCAATCAAAAAAAGGCATCCCTTCATAGCGGATGCTTTTTGTCGTTCATTCAATATTAACAGAATGCTGTCTTGCATCGGTAAACGCATCGGCGTTCCTTCGCTCTAACAGAGGTTATCAGGCAAAGGCGCAACTTTTGCCGACATTTGCCTCGTCCTAATAGAAGAAGAAATATAGTATGAAACGATTTTTTACCATCAGCACAGCTTTCGTCACAGCGTCTGTTCTTTTTTCACTGCCGCTTTGGGCACAAAAAAAACTTACAGAAGGTTCCATCTTTTACGACATCACCATCAGCACCAGTTCGGAGAAGCCGCAAAATGCGGAATTTCTGAACGGCGCCACCAATGCCGTTTACATAAAACCGGGAAAGACCCGCACCGAGATGGTGAGTTCTCTCGGCACGCAATCAACCATCATTTCCCAAACCGGCGATAAAAAAGACATCACTATTTTAAAAGAATACGGCGAACAGAAGTACATGATAACGCTAACGCCGGCCGACTGGACAGAAGTGAATAAAAAATATGAGAACGTAACCTTTACATTCGATCCGTCGGCCACAAAACCCATTCAGGGCTTTGCCGCAAAAAAAGCTATCGGCAGTTTGGCCGACGGTACCAGCTTTACCGTTTGGTACACACCAGATATTGTTGTGGACAGCAAGGACTTTCAGTATGCCAATAAAAACCTGCCTGGTTTGGCTTTGGAATACGAGACGACGGTCGGAAATTTAAAGGTGACGTATACTGTTTCTAAAGTCAGCTTTGGGCCGGTGCCTGCCACTAAGTTTGATATGCCCAAATCGGGGTACCGGGTAATGACTTATCAGGAAAGTAAAGGCGGGAAGTAAACAATTAGCTGATGGGGATGATTAGCGGATGACTTGGGTCAACGGATGTTCAAAAGATTGTCTGTATCAGATGTGATAATTGCCCAATGTCGAATAGGCCCGATGGTTATCGAGATACAGAATGTAAAAGTGTGCGACGCAACAGCCGCCCAATGAACGCAGTTTCCTCTGGGTTGAAAAAATGTGTTGAAAAATTCCGGAATAGTAAAGAATTTTTTTTCTCTGCTTAGAATTTCTTCGGTGCGCAGTTAAAAGTTATCTTGCCCAGAAGCGGGGCTTTTTTTAAAGGCAATACGTAAGCCGTATTTCCTTGTTGATAGGTCATTACCTGATTGAGCATGATGTATTCTTTCTTTTCCTGTTGGGCAAAAAAGTTATTGCTGCGGTAATTGTAGTTGGAACGAAGAGAGAAACTGTGTGCGGTGGAAGGCAAAAGAACGGAAGCATCTTTTTTTGCCCGTTTGCCGTCATCGCCCAAAGTAGCAAATGCCGCTACCGAAACTAAAACAAGCAGAAGGATAACCAGTTTTCTCTGAAGAAAGCGTTTTGTATTTGGGGACCTTAGGTTCATTGACACGATAAAGGTAAAACGAATTATTAACAATCTTTCAACCCGAGGCTGAATTCTTTACAATTCTATTAACGGCGCCGCACGGAATTTGTTGTAGGTACTATAGAAAATTTGTCGGATTCATTTACTTTGTTCAGGAGGATAAATTATGAAAGCAGGCCCACACGAAGACCGCAATGAGATAGACGAACTTTTAAAACTTTACAACAACCTCCGCAACGGCTACAGCGGTTTTATCGAAGAAGAATCATTTGAGCGCATCATTGAGTATTACGATGAAAAAGAAGAGTTGAGCAAAGCAATGGAAGCCGCCGACACGGCACTGGAATATTTTCCGTTTTCATCTTCGCTCTTGATTAAAAAAGCAGACTTGCTTTTGGCCACACGCAAATACAATCAGGCACTGGACACACTGGAGAAGGCGGAGCTCTTCGACGCAAAAGACATCAACCTTTACATTTTAAAGACAGAAGCTTACCTGGCCCTTGACCAACAGGAAAAAGCCGTAATCTTATTGGAAAGCGCCCTGCATGATTTTGAAGGCGAAGAAAAAGTGGAATTGCTTTTTGAACTGGCCGATGTCTATGACGACTACGAAGAATTTGACAAGGTGTTCGATTGCCTGAAAGTGATCCTGGAAGAAGAGCCAACCAATGAAGAAGCGCTGTATAAAATTTGCTTCTGGACCGACTTCACCGGCCGGGCCGAAGAAAGCATCCGGCTTCACCTGAAGATTATTGATGAACAGCCGTTCAGTGAATTGGCCTGGTTTAATCTGGCGGCCGCCTATCAAGGGTTGAAGCTTTACGAAAAAGCCATTGATGCGTATGAGTATGCCATCGCCATTGACGAAAAATTTGACTACGCTTACCGCAATATCGGCGACGCTTACATCCGCATCCGCAAGTACAAGGAAGCCATTGAAGCCCTGGAAAAAGTGTTGGAGCTTTCCAAGCCGGAAGAAGTGATTTACGAAGCGATCGGCCACTGCTACGACCGGATGCACAATTATGCGCAAGCTCGATTTAACTACCGCAAGGCATCGCACCTGAATGCCGAAGACAGCAAGCTTTATTATAAAATTGCCTGCACCTACTTCAACGAAGGCCAGTGGGCTTCCGCCGCAAAAGGTCTGGACACCGCATTGAAATTTCACCGCCATCAGCACGAGTACAACCTGCTGATGGGCGAATGCAAACTGCAATTAGGTGAAGTGAAAGAAGCCGTTCAATACCTATCAACAGCAGTAAGGGTGCGGCCCAAAAACATTTCGGGTTGGGAAGCGTTAATCCGTTGTTTATACACTGCTGAATATTATACCGAAGCCCGCCAGCAAACCTTATCGGCCCTGAAGCACACCGGCGGCAAAACAGTTTTCATTTATTATTTATGCGCCGTTCTGTTTGCGCTTAATAAGCCCAAGGAAGCCTTGTTGTTTTTGGAAAAGGGGTTAGCTGCTTCGCCCAAGGGGCTGCGCAAACTGGTTCAGCTCAATCCATCCATCCTGCAAAAAGCCGGCGTGGTGGACGCTATTGCCCGGCACAAACGCTCAAGGAAGCCGTAAAAAAATGTTCCCCTATTTTTGCGGCCATTCTAAAAAAGAGCTCCGCATGAATTTTACTCTCTCACAAATACCCAAACGTTTCGACAAGCCGCGCACCGCCGGCATTACCATGGTCATGGACAAAGGCTTGAGCGTGGAAGAAGCCAAAAACTTTTTGAGCGTTGCGCACCCGCACGTTGACATCGTTAAGTTGGGCTTTGGCACGTCCTTCGTCACAGCGAACTTGAAAGAAAAACTGGACGTTTACCGCTCGTACGGTATGCCCATTTATTTGGGCGGAACTTTATTCGAAGCTTTTTTAATCCGCAACCAGTTTGAAGATTATGTGGCGGTGTGTAAAGACTTCGGCGTGGGCTTTATGGAAGTCAGTGACGGCTCCATTGACATTCCCCATGCCGAGAAATGCGGGTACATCGAAAAGCTCACCCAACACGGAACCGTGTTGAGCGAAGTGGGCAGCAAAGACGCGGCGCACATCATTCCGCCCTACAAGTGGATAGAACTGATGAAGGCCGAACTGGAAGCCGGTTCTACGTACGTGATTGCCGAAGCCCGTGAGGCCGGCAACGTGGGCATCTACCGCGGCTCGGGCGAGGTGCGGGAAGGATTGGTGCAAGAGATTCTGACCCAGATTCCCGGTGAAAAAATCATCTGGGAGGCCCCGCAAAAGGCCCAGCAGCTTTACTTCATTGAACTGCTCGGCTGCAACGTAAACCTGGGCAACATCGCTCCTTCCGAAGTCATTCCGCTGGAAGCCATGCGCATCGGCCTAAGAGGCGATACCTTCCATCTGTTCCTAAATAAAGACGCAGCCAAATGAAGCGGTATGGCCTGCTCGGCCGAACGCTGACTCATTCTTTTTCTGCCGGTTACTTTGCGGAGAAGTTTAAAACACTTGACATAACCGATGCTGTTTACGAAAATTTTGAGTTGGCTTCGATAGAACAACTCCCGCAGCTCTTGTCAAAGCATCCCGAGATGAAAGGCCTCAACGTAACCATTCCGTACAAGGAAGAAGTGCTGCCGTTTCTTACTGAACGGAATGTGATCGTTGAAGCTATCGGTGCCTGCAACACCATTAAGTTTGAAGGCGATAGATTATGCGGATACAACACCGATGTCGTGGGTTTTCGCAAAGCCCTGGAGTCTCAATTAAAGTTGCACCATAAAAAAGCTTTAGTGCTTGGTACCGGCGGCGCGGCAAAGGCGGTTTGTTATGTGTTAAACCAGTTAAGCATTGAATACAATTTGGTGAGCCGCAAGAAGGAAGAAAGCGTTTGCGGTTACGAAGACCTGAACGAACAAATGTTATCCGCGCATCAGGTCCTCATCAACACAACACCATTAGGCACTTACCCAAATATTAACGAAAACCCGCCGGTGCCTTATGAGTTTATCACCCCACAGCATTTTTTATTTGACTTGATTTACAATCCCGCCAAAACAAAATTTTTAGCGGAAGGAGAGAAGAGAGGAGCGCAGATTAGCAATGGTCATCAGATGTTGATAGAGCAAGCAGAGGAAAGCTGGCGAATATGGAGCTAAGAGAAGGCAGAAGGAGGGAAAGAGGAAAAAAGTTAAGGTGACATTTATCCGTTTTTGTAAATTACAGAACAGCGATGGCAAGCGCATGTGTTTTCCTCCTTTTCACTTTCAATCTCTTAGCTCCTCCACCACTTCTTCCGGTACCGCTGTAATCTTCCGGCTTTTGTAATCAAAACAAACCATTCCTGTTTTTGCAAGCGCCACAATGGTTTCATCGCTTTCTTTCAGTAACCTGTAATAAAGATTGAATCCCGCTCTGGTAAATTCAGCCGCGGCAACATAAACTGTCAGCACATCGCCATAAAAAGCTTCGGCTTTAAATTCAATGGCGGCATCATTCATAATCAGTCCCGCGCCTCCAACATTCATTTCGGTATAGCCGTGGCTTTGTAAGTACTGCATCCGGGCTTCGTGAATTAAGGATAACAAAGCATCGTTGCCCAGGTGATTGCCGTAATTCACATCGGTAATGCGTATGGGTATTTTTGCAAAAAAAGTAAAGGAAGAAGGGAGGGTGAGCTTAATGCGTACCATGCGCAAGTGTACGGCTTTTGCGGAAAGAACGAAGGTAGAAGTACAAAAGCAAAATCTTCACAACCACCTGTGTTGTATTGCTGATGCTTTTATTGCAGTTCACGCACAAGGTCTAACATGCCGGTAAAATCGGAAGAGGCAACATTGGCCGAAAGTTTTTGCCGCAGGTTTTGAATTCGTTCCTGGCAACTGCCGTCCCCATCGCCGCAATTAACAAGCGCAAATAATTTTTTGGGTAACCGCATCGCATTGCCGTTGTCGTCGCTATACACCATAAAAGCATCCTGCGCGGAAAAGTCAGCGACCGACTCTTCGGTTGCACGGTGGGGAATGAAGCGTTTACTTAAAGCTAACCGCGGCAAAATGTTTTGCGGCCGTATGTAGGCCAGCGTTCGCTTTACCGACGCCATAATGCCTTTTTCCTTCACTTCATTCGGGGCCAGCACTGCTGCTAAAGACACTGATTCATCAGACCCTGGGTTTGTGCTGGTCTTGGCCTTTTGCTGAACAGATTGCGACGGCGCGGGAATTTTTTTGTTGTCGGCAAGCGAACCAGCCGCGGTGCGGCGCATAGTGAGTGTGACGGTTACCAACACAAAAGCTATGAGGCTGGCGGCCGCAACATAACGAAGCGGATTTTTATAGCGGATTAAAAACGGGACTACTTTGGCGGGAGTGGCCGCTTCATTTAATGTAGAGTCAATCGTTCTCCAGGCAGTTGCCGGCGGCTCGGCTTCAAACATGGCTAAACGATGTGCGTAGCCGTCGCTGCTTTCCAGCGCATCGGCAATTCTCTCCCAAACGCCTGTCGGCGGAGGCGTTTCAAATTGAAAAAGCTTGTTTTGAAAATCGTTGTTCATAGTCAGGGCAGTTGTTTCCGTTCTTCAATAAATGTTTTCACAAGGTCTTGCAGGATTTGTTTGGCCCGCGAAAGTTGCGATTTGCTGGTGCCTTCACTGATGCCGAGGTGCTCGGCGATTTGCTTGTGCGAATAACCTTCCACTACATACATATTGAACACCGTGCGGTAGCCGGGGGAAAGCTTTTGTACCAAATTAATAATGTCCCGTTCCGCCAGACTGTCCAACACCGAAAGGTATTTTCCCTCCACCGTATTTTCCTCGTGCTCGGTAATGGGTTGCAGGTACATTCGTTTTCGGTATTGCTCAATGGCCGTATTCACAAAAACGCGGCGCACCCATCCTTCAAACGAACCCTCGCGCCGAAAAGAAGAAATTTTACGGAACACTTTGATAAAGCCCTCCTGCAAAATGTCCTCGGCTTCTTCGGTATTGGCGGCGTAGCGAAGGCATACGCCGTACATCTTTGGGGCAAAACGGCTGTACAACTCACGTTGCAAGGCACGGTCGCCTCGAAGGCACCCTTCCACTAAGTCGTCGTCACTGTACGATTGGTTGCTTTGTTCGTTCAATATTTCTGGTTTAAGGCTGCATTCCCTTCAAAAATAAAACCAGAGCCGTAAAGCCGTGGCTTGTTTAATTCAAAATCGGCTTTACGTTTCTACCACCAAAAAGATACCGATTGAACAAAGAACGGCTAAAAGCGATGGTGAAATTTTTTAGGAAAGAGCTTATCCTCTCAATTTTTTCAATATGTTTATGTTTTAAAGCCTCCTGTATTCTCTGAAACGGTCTTTCGTTTTGTTCCCTTCGTAAACTAACTGTTCCGGCCCTCTTCAATCCTTTTTATAAGAGATGTTTAAACTATGGTTGTAAAAACACGACAGCGCCGTCACTTAGGCTCAAAGCGTGAAATTGAAAACTAAAATGTGACTTTGGTTCATTGCGCCCAAGCTACAACGGTATACCGTTGTAGTAAATCTTATGAAGAACCGTGTTTGTAAAGCCTCTTCATGTAAAACAGCAAGCGCCTAAACACTAACCCTTTTATAAACATTAAAAACTACCGTTTATGAAAAAGTCTTTGTCTTTCCTCCGCAGTGCTTCTTTGAGTATTTCTGACCTTTGTTTTCCACTCATTTGCGCCCTTTTTTCTTCTTCGCTTTTAGCCCAAACGCCGAGCAGTGCCTCTGCAGAGAAGAAAGTCGATTACCTTGAACGCATTTATTTTTCGGGAGAAAACAAAGAAAAGCTAAACATAGGAATTCTCATCGCCTTGCAAGAGATGCAGCAAAAAGCTCCGACCACAGCACTGGCCAAGCAGGTAACTTTTCTTATCGACGTTAAAGACAAGGCCAATGCAGCGGACAATGCCTGCGACGTTTTGGACCTGCTTGCGGTAGGCATCTATGACATTGACGCGGTCGAAGCTGTGCAACAGGGCGTTCGGCCGCCTTCCGATAAAGCGAAAGCAAAATCGGCGGACGCGACAGAAAACCTGAATAAATTAAGCAGCGCATCCGGCAGCGTTAGTTCCAGTGCGCGAAGCTTAGAATGGTCAAGCTATTTGTTAAGCGGCGGCAACTATGGTTCGTTTGCTGCCGGCGCGGGGCGACTTGCCAATACTGCAGGCACTATCGGTTACGTGGCCGGCACCGCCGGACAAGTGGGGCAAACCGTTAAAGACGTTGGTAGTTTTTTTAAGAAGAAAGACAAGCCTTGTGATGTCCCCAAAAAAGATGTTCCTCTGGGTGAACACGCTGCCCTGCCCGCTGTGGCGGGTACGAATCCACCTGCGCAAACCAACGCTATGTCCACAACGGTCATTACCATTCCGGGCATCAGTTCAGCAGCGCTCCGGGCGCTGACGGACAGCGTAAGAGGCAAGGCAGACGTACAGTCCGCTGAAAAGGCTTACAACGAAACCACTTCAACCATCACGGTAATGCATTCTGGGAGTTCGGATGTACTGGCAGATTGGTTTGAGGACAAGTTTGCCAACGAGTATAAGGTGCTGAATTATGGCTCCGGCAAAATCAACCTTGCACTGAAACAAAAAAAATAAACCCGGCGTCGTGTGAAGAAGTAGAAAGGATGTTACGTGTTACTATCATCGTGCATACTACCATAGCAAGAGAGGCCTGCAAAACACTATCAGTTTTAGCTTTAGCAAAAGCGCGGGTGAAGAAGGTTTTAAAAGTTGATGAGATGTAGTTCCGCTGCCTTGTTGGTAAAATTCTTCTCTGATGAATAGTAAAGCGTTGCTGCTTTACTTGCACCGCTTTACTTTTTAATAAATCATTTGTTGGAGAGATAATCTACCAGCTTCTCCACCGCTTTTCTTCGATGGCTGTATTCATTCTTCTCGTCCATCCCCATCTCTGCAAAGGTCTTGTCCGCACCGTCTGGCACAAACACCGGATCGTAACCAAAACCTTCTGCTCCTATCGGAGTTTCAATGATGCGGCCTTTGCAAACACCTTCAAAAAAATCAACATTCCCTTCCAAAATCAAACAGATAACCGCCCTGAACTGGGCGCTTCGGTCTTCTACGCCCTCTAAATTTTGCAGGAGCTTGTCAATATTTTTTTGAAACAACTTGTCCTCGCCGGCATAACGGGCACTGCGAGCGCCGGGTTTACCGTTAAGGGCAAAGACTTCAAGGCCGGTATCCTCGCTGAAGCAAGCCGTATTGGTAAGATGATAGATGGTGATTGCTTTTTCTTCAGCATTGGCTTCAAGCGTATCGTACGGTTCGGGTATGTCTATGTCAATGCCCGCTTCTTTCAACGTGATGATTTCAAAATAATCGGGCAGTACGGAGCGCACCTCGTCAACCTTGTGGGGATTGTTGGTGGCGAAAATGATTTTCATGTGGAGAATGTTTAAAGGTTCAATTGTTCAAACGTTCGAAAGTTTGTTAAAAGCAACGACAGTCATTCAGCATTTGAATGTTTGAACAATTAATTTCCTGAACGGTGGCTTAAAGGCAAAACAACTCTTTCAACGCTACCCAAAACCTACTTTTTGTTTGTTTTGTTTTTTCTATTTCCGAAAGCGCAGGCGTTGCAACGAACTCCAAACCAACGTGTGATTTTACAGTATAGAATTCACTTGAGGGCAAGCCTACGCCTTCTGGCTTTACATCCAGCAACAAAACTTTTTTTGGAGAAAGTTGCTCTTGCAAAATCACAAACGAGCCTTCTTTAAACAAAGCCCAGTTGACGATAGCAATATCAGATAGCCCCAACTGGCAAGCCGATAAAACCGTTGATAAAAACGCCAGATCCTTCTCTGGCAGATAGACCGTGTCTTTTTGATTCACCAGTATCAAAATGTTCTTTTCGTTCTTTCCCAAAAAAGAAACTGGCGGCATTGCCGGTTTCTTTACCGACGGCCCTTGCACCAACACGTTTGCATACAATTCTGCGAGAAGTGAGTGAGATAAAGTAATGTTGTTTAAACTCATTGGCGCGGTTTTGGGCTTCCTTTGTTTGCCCGATTCTTTTTGTTTCTTTGGGCGCTAAAATAAACGATATGCTTGCAACAATTGATGTTACCGTGAACAAAGCCGGACACAGCAAATTAAAGAACTTCAATCTGGAGAACCTTCCCTTTGGAAAATACTTCACCGATCACATGCTGGAAGCCGATTATGAAGAAGGCGAGTGGAAGAACGCCGAAATCAAACCGTATCAACCGCTTTTATTAAGTCCCTCACTCGCCGCATTGCATTATGGACAGGCCATTTTTGAAGGCATCAAGGCCTACAAGAATACAGACGGAGAAGCCCTTATCTTTCGTCCTTATGACAATTTCAGACGCTTCAACATTTCCGCCGAACGAATGGCGATGCCCGACGTGCCCGAAGAAATTTTTATTGAAGGCATGAAGCAGTTGGTGGCTTTGGACAAAGCCTGGATTCCGCAGCTTCCCGATCACTCGCTTTACATCCGGCCCTTTATGTTTTCAAGCGATGAACTCATCGGTGTTCGTCCTTCCGATAATTATAAATTCATCAACATCCTAAGCCCGACCGGACCTTATTATACAGCGCCTATGCGCATTTATGTAGAGGAACAATACGTTCGGGCTGTGCCTGGCGGCATTGGCTATGCAAAGGCGGCGGGCAATTACGGATCATCTATGTACGCAACGGCACAGGCCAAAAAGAAAGGTTACGATCAGGTGCTTTGGACCGACGCCTTTGAACACAAATATGTACAGGAAATCGGCACCATGAACGTCATCTTCATCATTGGCAACAAAGCCATCACACCTGATTTAGGTGCAGGCACCATCCTCGCCGGCGTGACCCGCGACAGTGTGCTGACGCTTTTAAAAGAAGCCGGCTTTACGGTAGAAGAGCGGCCGTTGAGTATTGACGAAATCATAGACGCTTACAAAGCGGGTGAATTGTACGAGGTCTTTGGCACCGGCACTGCCGCTACGGTTACATTAATCAAAGAACTCCGTTATAAAGACTTTACCATGACCTTCAACACCGATGAATGGCGCACCGCACCAACGATTAAGGGCTGGTTGAATGATATTCGGGAGGGAAAGCGTGAAGACAAGTACGGATGGATGTTGAAAGTTGATTAGCCGGTGCTTTTATAAAAGAACATACAATAGCCCTGCAACGTCGCAGGGTTATTTTTTTTCTTCCATTTTAAATGCCTTTCAAATTTTTGGCTCCCCTCTCCAACTTGTTGGAGAGGGGTTGGGGGTGAGGTGCTTAATATGTTAAATGCCTCTTCACATTTCAAAACCGCCGCTACTTTTAACCCCTATGAAGCCACTGCTTTTCGCCTGCTTTTTTATTTGCTCCATCTGCATCGTTCATGCCCAGGAAGTGTCGGTAAAGTTTAGCGTAACCGGGTCAAAGGGCGAAGCCATTGGCGCCGCCATAGTAACCGTTGTTACTGCGTCCGATACCACGATAGAGCAAACAAAGCTGGCTGATAGTTTAGGACGCGTCTTTTTCATCCTTCAACAAAATAGTTTATATACTGTTCGGGCAAGTTCGGTGAACTATGCGCCACTGGAAAAGAACATCACTATAAAGGGAGAAGCGCCTACGTTCCGCCTGATGATGCAGCCACAATCGAAAGCGCTGAATGCGGTTGTAATCACAGCAAGAAAGCCGCTTATCCGGCAAGAAGATGACAAAACCATTGTTGATCCGGAGCCTTTAGCGGCTGTCTCCACCAACGCCTATGAAATTCTGGAAAAAACACCGGGTTTATTTGTTGACCAGGACGGAAATATTTATATCAGCAGCACCACGCCGGCCAAAGTTTACATCAACGGCCGTGAGCAACGCATGAGCGCAGCCGACATGGCCACCATCCTAAAAAGCCTTCCGCCCACGGCTATTTCTTCCATCGAAATTTTACGCATGCCTTCCGCCAAGTATGATGCGTCGGGCAGCGGTGGCATTGTAAACGTGGTGCTGAAAAAAGGCATCCGCATTGGCTTAACGGGCAGCGTGAATGCAGGCTTTAACCAGGGCCGCTACGGCAATCAATTCGTGGGATTCAATCTCAATAACAACAACGGAAAGTTGTCGAGTTATCTATCGCTGCAGGCTTCAAAGCGAAATTCTTTTGATGAACTAATCAGCAACCGTGGCTTTGCAGCGGACAGTGTGCTAAAGCAAGATGCGGTAACCAAGTATCCGGCTAACAGTTACTATATCGGTTACGGCATTAACTACGCCATCAACGACAAATGGGAGTGGAGTTACGATGGCCGGGTGAGCTACAACATCAATAAAAGCAACAGTGCGAACGAGTCCATCAAACAGCAAATCAGCAGCGGAAAAATCAGTGCTGATAACGTAGCGAACATCAATAACAACGCACAAACTTTTTCGCTTAACCAAGGCCTCAACTTCAAATACAAAATAGATTCTCTCGGCTCTAACTGGACGACGGATTTATCCTACACACATGCGCCTACAAACACCGATCAGCTTTTTACAACGGGGATAATTTTGCCAAATCCTTTTACACTTTACGGCGATGCCCGCATTGAAAACCGTTTTGATTTCCTTTCCGCCGCGACAGACGTATCCAAAAAACTAAAGGGAAATATTACGTTGGAAGCCGGACTAAAAACAACAGCCACGTGGTTTAGCAACGGCAATAGTTATTTTAATAGCCTCAACGGCTCACGAACAAAAGACAACAGCCGTACCGGCGCTTATGATTACAACGAAAATATAAATGCGGCCTACGTGCAGGGTTCAAAAAGCTTTAGCGGCGTGGTGCTGAAGGCGGGCACAAGGCTGGAAAATACGAACATGACAGGCCATCAGTTGATACCACGAGACACTTCATTTTCTATCCATCGCACCGACTTGTTTCCGTATGTATATGTAAGCAAAGCCCTTATGAAGATTGCGGGTTATGACCTGCGCGGCTTTCTTATTTATCGCCGCACCATTACGCGGCCTGCTTATGAAAATCTCAATCCTTCGCCGCGATACGTTGATCCTTATTTGTACGAAACCGGCAATCCTTCGCTTCGTCCGCAATTCACGCAAACGTATGAAGCCAACGTTTCTGTTGATGAAAGGCCCATCTTCGCCTTTGGCGTGAACGACACGAAGGACATCTTTAACCAAGTGGTATATCAGGCAGACAGCAACAAGAGCCAGGCTTTTCGCACGTATGATAACCTGGGCAAGAACAAGGAAACTTACTTCCGCATTCTTGGCGCTTTGCCGCCTGGCGGCAAATATTTTTTTGTGGCCGGCGCACAATACAACCACAATTTTTACCAGGGCACTTATGAAAATAAACCGCTTTCTTTCCAACGCGGAAGCTGGCGCTTCTTTACTTACCACAACTTGAAAGCAACGGCCACCACCAATATTTTTCTCAACGGGTTTTTAATGGTGAATCCGCAGCTTCAGTTTTACGAAGTTTCCAACTTTGGCCAGCTAAACATGGGTGTCAGCCAGCAGCTTTTCAGAAAAAAGCTAACGATGAATTTGTCCTGGCAGGACATCTTTTATACCAATAAAAACGATTTTGTTTTGCGGCAAGGTAGCGTGAATGTATCAGG
This sequence comes from Flavisolibacter sp., assembly GCA_965247695.1. GTDB lineage: Bacteria > Bacteroidota > Bacteroidia > Chitinophagales > Chitinophagaceae > Flavisolibacter. The sequence continues at coordinate 4,394,871 of OZ252037.1, read as the reverse complement.
CTCCCGTGTAACGGATAGCCGGCGCGTGGGTTTGTTTCTTCGCTACAATTTTGGCATCAAAAAGAAAGAAGAGCAGCGCCTGCCGGATGCGGAAGGCGCGGCTTCGCAACGGCCCTGATGAGTTTTACCGTTGGCGCATTGCCGCTACTTATTTTTCGGTGATTTGAGGCAAGGTCCGTAGCAGACCGACGATGACAATCCAAGTACGTGATCTTGAAAGAACAGCAGCAGTTGCGCAGACCGGGAAAACGGGTTTCCTTCTGCTTCTTCGCATAAAAAACCGCAACCGTTAAAACCCTTTTTTCCGTAGCCGAACCGCTGGTTTGCACAGTCGCCTAAAGCTTGCCTAACCCTATCTTTGCGCCTCTTTAAAGGAGAAAAAATCTATGAGCCTTTTTGAAGCGCAACGCAAAGAATTTCACCAACACCATATCGGTCCCACGGAAGCAGAAACGGCGGACATGCTAAAGACCATCGGCGTTTCCAGTTTAGCCGACTTGATTGACCGCACCGTGCCGCCGGCCATTCGCATGAAAGAGGAGTTGAATCTTCCGCAAGCCATGAGTGAGGCCGACTACCTGAAGCACATTAAAGACGTATCGCTCAAGAATAAAGTTTATAAAAGCTACATCGGCCAGGGCTACTACGATACTCTTACGCCGAGTGTGATTCTGCGCAACGTGTTTGAATCGCCGGGTTGGTACACACAGTACACGCCTTACCAGGCCGAGATTTCGCAAGGCCGCCTGGAAAGCCTGTTGAACTTTCAAACCGTAGTGAGCGATTTAACCGCTTTACCGCTTGCCAACGCATCGTTGCTTGACGAGGCTACTGCAGCAGCAGAAGCCATGACGATGTTTTTCAATCTGCTCAACAAAGACCAACATCACGTTTCACGGCCAAGATTTTTTGTGGACAACGAAGTGTTTCCGCAAACAAAAGATGTGGTGGTGACAAGAGGCAATCCGGTTGGTATCGAAGTGGTTTACGGGGATTACAAAACGGCGCAAATTGATGAATCTTACTTCGGTGCTTTGGTTCAATATCCAAATGATAAAGGCTCGGTGGAGGATTATCGCGACTTCATCAGCAAAGTGCATGCGGTTGGTGCGTACGTAGCTATGGCAACTGATTTATTAGCCTTGACTTTATTAACGCCTCCCGGCGAATTGGGTGCTGATGTGGCTTTGGGTTCTGCACAACGTTTTGGTGTGCCGCTTGGCTATGGCGGCCCTCACGCGGCCTTCTTTTCTTGTAAAGATGAATTCAAGCGGGCCATTCCCGGCCGCATCATTGGTGTGAGTTTGGATGCGCAGGGAAACCGAGCCTTGCGCATGGCTTTGCAAACACGAGAGCAGCACATCAAACGCGAAAAAGCAACGTCAAACATTTGCACTGCGCAAGCCTTGCTCGCAAACATGGCTGCTATGTATGCGGTATTTCACGGGCCGGACGGTTTGCGGAACATTGCCAAACGCGTGGCCTTGCTTACACAAACACTGGCGAACGCTTTGGAAGAAAGAGGCTATGACCTATCGCACGAATACTTCTTCGATACCATCGTTGTAAAGGTGGATGACGTGGCTCCATTCCGTGAAAAAGCCGAACGCCAGCAGCTTAACTTTCGCTATTACGATATTCAGCATATTGGCATCTCACTTGATGAAACTACCACGCCGTCCGATCTTTTTGACATCATCAATTCTTTCGTGAATGATGTTGATCCCGTGGCTTATGAGTTGGAACACGAAGACACCTTGGACATCATTCCAACTGCGCTCACAAGAACATCCGAATTCTTAACGCATCCTGTGTTTAATACGCACCACAGCGAAACACAGATGATGCGCTACATTACACAATTGCAAAGCAAAGACATCTCGCTTGTGCACAGCATGATTCCGTTGGGTAGTTGTACCATGAAGCTCAATGCTGCGTCGGAAATGATGCCCTTAAGCTGGACGCACTGGAGCAAGATGCATCCTTTTGCGCCGGCCGATCAAACCGAAGGCTATGCCTTTATGGTGAAAGAATTGAGCAATTATCTCTGTGAGATCACCAAGTTTGATGCTTGTAGCCTGCAACCCAACAGCGGCGCCCAAGGCGAGTATGCCGGCCTGTTAACCATCAAAGCTTTTCATGAAAGCAGGGGAGAAGGACATCGCAATGTGATGTTGATTCCCATCTCCGCACACGGCACCAATCCTGCTTCGGCAGTAATGTGCGGCATGCACGTGGTGGTGGTAAAAGCCTTGGACAATGGCTACATTGACGTGGAAGATTTGAAAGCAAAGGCAGAGCAAAATGCAGCGAATCTCGCCGGCATCATGATCACCTATCCTTCTACTTACGGCGTATATGAAGAAACAGTAAAAGACATCACCGAGATCGTTCACAGTCACGGCGGACAGGTTTATATGGATGGTGCGAACATGAACGCACAAGTGGGCTTAACTGCGCCGGGATTGATTGGCGCCGATGTCTGTCACCTGAATCTGCACAAAACATTTTCCATTCCACACGGCGGTGGTGGTCCGGGCATGGGACCGATTTGCGTGAAGGAACATTTGAAAGCTTTTTTGCCGGGACACAATTCAATCGGCAATCGGCAATCGGCAATCGGCAATAAATCCGCTGGCGCCGTAAGCGCAGCTCCTTATGGTTCAGCCTCTATTCTCTTAATCAGCTATGCTTACATTAGAATGCTTGGCGCTGATGGTGTTCGCAAAGCCACTGAATACGCCATCTTAAATGCCAATTATATGCTGGCCCGTTTGAAAGACCAGTTTGACATTTTATACACCAATGACCACGGTGCCTGCGCCCACGAGTTTATTGTGGACCTGCGGCCGTTTAAGAAGTCGGCCGAAATAGAAGCGGAAGATGTAGCCAAGCGTTTGATGGATTACGGTTTTCACGCACCCACATTAAGTTTCCCCGTTGCGGGAACCATTATGCTTGAGCCCACCGAAAGCGAAGACAAAGCCGAACTGGACCGCTTTTGCAATGCATTGTTAAGCATACGCAGAGAAATTGCCCTGGTGGAAGAAGGCGAGTTGGATAAAAAAGACAATCCACTGAAGAACGCACCGCATACGGTGTTCAGTATTTGCAGTGATGACTGGAAAAAGCCATACAGTCGCGAAATGGCTGCCTTCCCGTTGGCTTATGTGAAGGCAAATAAGTTCTGGCCAAGCGTGGCAAGGGTGAACAATACCTACGGCGACAGAAATCTGGTTTGCGTTTGCTTGCCGACAGAGATGTATGCCGAAGCGTAATCGGAATTGGTTAATTGGGAATTAGGTTATTTGGAAAACTTCTCGTAGCTAATCTCCTCATCCCTAATTAATCAATTCCAAATTCCCAATCCCGACTTTTCACATCACAAGGGCTTCATTAAAGTTTCGCTTTAAATCTTCACCTGTTTGCTTCAATTTGCTTTTGGGCTTATCGGTTTGTTGCATGTAAAGAAGGAGTCCTGCTATGGCAACGCCAACGACCGTAGCGGTGATGAGAATGCTTTTCATACTGCTTGTTTTGGGAAGAAATGCAAGCCGTGTACCAGGCGCTTTACGACAGCGAAATGATCTCCAGTTCCCGTTCGATATTTTCCTTGGCCTGCGCTTCGTACAGGCCATAAAAATGGTCGGTCTTAAATAACCGTTTCATCTTTAAAAAATTTTTCAGCACATTGTTTCGGCCGGCGTAATAAATGCTATCGGGGTAAACTTCGTACTCTTTGCGAATGTGGCCCATGTAGGTTTTGTAGGCATCCCAGGGTTGGCCCAAAATGCACAAGTCGGCATCGGTTAAAAAATTGGTATCGTCATCGGAGGAAGATTCGTGGTGCTTGGTCGCGAGAATTTGTTCCTTGCAACGTTCTATTTTTTCGGAAGGATAGCCGATCAACTCCAATCCCTTTTGCGCTACTTCGGCGCTGCGGTCTTCATTGTCGTTATCGGTTACGTATTGCACCACATCATAAACTACATCGTGGTAAAAAACGGCAAAAGCCAAGGTATCCCAATCTTTAATTTGTGGTTGCGCTTCTTTTAACGCACCGTGCATTTGCTCAAGGTGCGCCGCATTGTGAAAGTACCGTTCATCAGCGGCGTAGGCTGTTTCAATTTCGCTCCACAAACCGGCGGCGGCTTTGGAATCAGGCGTATATTTTTTTACCAGCGAGAAAAACGCTTCCTGAAGCATAATCAGTTTGATTTTCATGAAGGCACTACGTCCAACGCCTGTATTTGTTTTTTGTAACGGGGCGGAAGCAAGAGCCATTTAACAGCAGCATCCAGATTAAGCCAGCGGCTGGCCTTGTAAACCGGAACGGCGAGGTAAAGTAGAGAAATTTTTTTAAAGTGGAGTAGGGTAGCTACCTGTTTCGGCACCACCAACACCTGCGCTTCCCGCAATAGTTTATAACGATAAGAACGGAGGCTGTTTTTGTATTGGAGGAATAAGTCGTCGGTAAAAGCACTGCGGGTCAAATCGTTTTTTAAATGGCCGTCACGCACCGGCAACCAAGTTTTATAAGAAAGCGGCAAGCCGGAAAGATTCATGCGCTGCCCGATGCCGAGAAAAACCCGGTAAACTTCTTCTTTCTCGTCAGCCGTCAGCCTTCGTTCCAGCAATTCAAAAGCGGCAATGGAATAGTGAATGAGCATGAACAACACATCGCGGTAAGCCCAGTCGGGAATCTTGGCGCCGCGTGCCGCTTCCACGCCACCATGTATGGCTGTGATTTTATCAATGGTGGCTTCGGCTACATTTTTTGGTGCAAACACAATGTGCCTTGCGTATTCAACGGTGGAAAATAAGCGTCCGATAGGATCTTTTGGAAGGCGGCCGGTGAAGTAGAGCCAGTCCACAGCTTTGTTGAGCGCAAACTCCGCCGCTGCGCCGGCAAAGATGAACAGGATGGTATCGCTCTTGCCCCATATTTTACGTACAACAGAGTTTTCGGGAACGTAAGGTGCCATGCATTAGGTTATGCCGCAACTTAGTGAAAACACGTAGCGATAAAGGCGAAAGTTGTGTGAAGAAAGTTCAAGTGTTTAAATGTTCAAGTGTTCAATTGTTGTTTTACAAAGCAAAAGTTTTTTACGTCCAAAACGGTCGTAACGTTTGAACAATTGAACGTTTGAACACTTGAACAGCTCAAAACCGCGGACACAACACCGCATTGGCGGCCGAGTTCTCGCGGTCCATGAAACCAACATAAGTGATGGACATTTCGTATCCGCCGCGGCCATAGCTTGTCGCTGCCAGTTTTGAAACATTCACATCATAACTCATCGAGAGCTGAAAGGGTTTGTACTGCAATTGAAATACGGGTATCAAGGCGTCGCCCCAACGCATAAAGCCACCCGCGCCAATCACAAAATCAGGTTCATCGGTATAAGCGCCTATTTTCTGCGAGTAAACCGCGCCGGAAAGTTTTTCGCTGTACGTGCCTTGCTGCACATAATCGTTTTGAATGGTGAGATAAGCGCTTTCGTTCAGGCCAAGTTTTACATCGGCGCTGTACACTTGTTTGGGGTTGATGAACACAGCCGTACTTCCGTAAAAGGAATTTTTTGGTTTTATGAAATGATGAAGCGCTGCACCTAACACAAGGTTATTATCAGGGTTGTCGCCCAATTGCGTGTTAAAGGAGATGCCGGCGCTGCCATCCCAATAACCAAATTGCGGAACGAGGTTGTCCTCGCCATCGCCACCGCCGTTGTAATTGCTGTTGGTGGTTATCTTGCTTCGGTCAATGCGCCGCTGTACATAACCGCCCATAAAGCCGATGGAGAGATAGGTGCTTTTTACATCGCTCAACGATTTGTGGTAATTAACTGCCGGCAACACTTGTGTCGTTGTAAGGTTGGCGCTTCCTGCTCTATCGTAAAAAACCTGCATGGCCAGCGTTACGTAATCACTTCCTTTCACCGGCAATTTATACTCGGCATTTAACGATGTGGTGGTGTATGCCGACGTAATGCTGTTCCATTGCGAACGATACAGTGTTTGAATGCGGTAGTCGCCATGCACAATTCCCGCCAGCGCCGGATTGCGGTAAAGTGGCGCTTCAAAAAATTGGGAGAAGTGAATATCCTGCGCACAAAGCTTGCCCGCAGCAAGTAGCAAGTAGCAAGCAGCGATTAGCCTGAAGCTATAAGTTTTCAAAAAGGTTTTCAGTTTTTTCATAAGGAGGATTTTTGAAGTAACCAACCGGTGAGCGACTTGTCAACTTTCGTGGACCACTCATTACTGATTACTCATTATTCATTACTTCAGCAAGGTTACGTTTCCGTTGTAAATCAAAATTTCGTTGTTGGCGCAAATCACTTCGCAGGTCCACACATACACATCGGGCGGAAGCGGTGCGCCTTTGTACGTTCCATTCCAGCCGGTGGAAGCATCGTTTGCGTCCACATTTTCTACGTTAAAGACAATCTCGCCCCAACGGTCGTAAATCCGCAGCGATTTAATTTTGCGAATGCCGCTGCCGCGTGGATAAAACACATCATTCTTCCCGTCTTTGTTAGGCGAAAACGTATTTGGTATAAACAGGTTGCCACCGTTGCAGATAGCGTAGATCGTCACTTCATCTTTGGTTACGCAACCACCCTGATTCACTACCTGAATACTGTACGTGTTCTTGACGCCTTTGGTCTGCACTGTTGGCGATGGGCAAGTGGTGCAACTCAACGTTTGCATCGGGTTATTCCATTGATAAGAGATGATATCCGTCGAATATTTAGGCGTTAATGTAACCGTAGTTCCAATGGAAACCGTTTGATCAGCCCCGGCATCAACCGTTGGGTACGGCCATACTTTAATGTAAACCGAACCCGTGTCGGTAAAGCAGTTGCTGTTGTCATGGGCAATGATTTTGTAGTTCGTTGTGACCATCGGGTTTGCCGTTGTTATACCCGCTGATGGATTGCTTACCCCTGTTGACGGTACCCATATGTACACGTCGGTTCCGGTGGCGCGAAGATGAACCGTTGAACCCGCGCAAACCGTATCACCCACGCCCACTTGCAGCGTAAAGGGTTGGTGCACTCTTACCGTTACGGAATCCATGGCCACACAACCAAAGGCCGATGTGCCGGTAACCACATATTGCGCAGAATCTACCGGGGCTGCGAGCGGGCTTACGCAAACCGTGCAGCTCAACGAAGGCGACGCGTTCCAGCTATACGTAGCCGCGCCGGTTGCGGTTAACTGCACAAAGCTTCCGCGGCAAACAAAGGCATCGGCGCCTGCGTTAACGGCGGGAATGGGATAAGCATTCACTACTACCAATGCCGTGTCTTTGCAGTCGTGTTCATCGGTTGCCAACGCAACAACATTGTATGTATTGGCCAGGGTATAAATCTGCGTCGCCGGATTTTGAACCGTGTCGGTTTGTCCGTTACCAAAGTTCCAAAGCCACTTCATCATTGCCGGATCGCCTGCCGAAACATTGCCGAACAATTGGCTCGTCAGTGGTACGCAGCCTGACAGGTTATGCGAGATGAAAACATCCGGGTTCGCATACACTTTTACAGTATCAATGTTTATCAACGAATCGAGGCAACCGCTTTGCGAAGCCACTTTTAAGGAGATCGGATAGAAGCCAGGCACGTCATAATAATGCGCGGGATGTTGCGCCGTGCTGGTACCGCCATCGCCAAAGTCCCAGGCATAGCTCGTGATGAAATCGTTGCCGACTGTGGTATTGGTAAACTGCACCGTGCCATTGCTGCAAAACTTATCGGCGCTTAGTGAGAGTCCGGCGCTTAAGCCCGTCACCTTAATGGTGTCAATGCCAAAGATGGGCACACTGCAGCCGCCGGCATCAGTCAATATTAATTTGGGTAGATAGTCGCCTGCATTGATGTAGCTATGGGAGATGAGCGAATCCGTAACAACGGCAATGTTTCCATCGGCAAAATCCCAGGTGTATGTGGCGATGTTCTTTGCCACGCCGGTAAAGTTTACGGTTAACGGTTTGCAACCGGATAGCGGTGCGTAACTAAAGCTACCGCTTGGTCCTTTGATGATGATTTGCTTTGTGGCTATATCGGTACAGCCGCCCGGACCTTTTACCGTAAGCGTTGCCGTATAAGTGCCGGCCATTGTATAAAAATGCGAGGGCGAATCCAGTGTTGATGATGTGCCGTCACCGAAGCTCCAGCTCAACGATGTATAGTCCGATGACTGATGCGCAAAGTGGACCAGCAACGGCGGACACGTGCTGAACGAATCGGAAACCGTGAACCTTGCTTTGGGGTAAGAGATGTTGATATAATCCGGTTTGGTCAACGAATCTTTACAGCCGTAGCCGTCGGTGATGACCAGCTTCACTGTGAACGTTCCAATGCTTCCGTAGTTGTGCGTGGGGCTTGTGGTTGTTGATGAAAGCCCGTCGCCAAATGCCCACATACTTTGCAAACTGTTGCCGGTGGATGTGTTGACAAACCGTGTCGGTTTTCCCGTGCAGTTCACTGTATCTGGCGAATGAAAACTTGCCGTCGGTTGCATAATCACTACACCGGCCGGCTTCGTTAAAACATCGGTACAACCAAAAGCATCTTGTACCAAAAGGCTGACGTTGTAGCCGCCGGCAGCCGCATAGCTATGAACATAAGGTGCAATGCCTGATGAATCAACCGTGCCATCGCCGTAGGCCCACTGCCATTTAACAATGGAATGCGTGCCGTCCTCGGTGGAAGCGTCGGTGAAGGTGATGCTGTTGTTGTAATGGCAAGCCACGGCTGATGACACAGAGAACTTCGCCACCGGGCCAAATACATTTATGGCATGAGTGGCCGAATCGCTGCAGCCTAAAATGTCGGTGATGATGAGCCGCACGTTGTAGGCGCCGGTGGCGGTGTAAACGTGTGTTGCCAGCGTATTGCTGTTCGACGAAATGCCGTCGCCAAAATCCCATTGCCACGAAGCGATGTAGGCAGGGTTAATACCCAATGCTTGAAAAGATGCAGTTGCGTTCCGACAGATGGCCGTATCACCGGTAAACCCCGCTTTTTCATCCACCACCATCACCGTCATTGATGCCGAATGCTGGCAGGTGCCGTTGCTCACCGAAAGCGTAACGGGATATGCGCCTTTGCCCGCATAGGTATGCACTGGGTTTTGTTGGGTGGAAGTGCCGCCGTCGCCAAAGCTCCAATACCAGGAGGTAGCGCCGATGGAACGATCGCTAAACGTCTTTGTGTACTTATCGGTACAGTTGCCGCCTATTACAAAGGCAGCAATGGGCGGTTTTATGTACACCGCATTTTTTATTTGAAGCGTATCCGGGCACGTGTTGTTGAAGACAACCAACTGCACATTAAAGTAACCGGTATCGCTGTATTGGTAAACAGGATTTTGAACGGCAGATGTACCGCCATCGCCAAAGGTCCAAAACCATTGGTCAATCGTGCCCGTGCTGTTGTCGGTAAAGTGGATGGGTTGGAAGGCACAGACCATTGTTGGGGTGATGCTGAAAGAAGCGTGAGGCTTCGTGCCCACTTTTACGGCATCCGTCATCACCACCGAATCGGTGCAACCTGTAGTGGTCGTATAAACCAAGGTGACCGTGTAAGTGCCCGTGCCGTTATATGTATGCGTTGGCGTGGCCGATGTTGACGCGGCGCCGTCGCCAAAATTCCATTGGTAGTTGCTGATAGTGTGGCCGGAACTTACGGTTGCTGTTGGCATGATGGTAATGGGCGCACAACCACTGCGCGGCAAACCATTCAGCGTGACTTGCGGCTTTTGAATTTGGACGAACGCTGTTTTGGTAAGCGTATCACTGCATCCGGCGGCATTGGTCACAACCAAGGTTATAGTGTAGGCTCCCGCGGTTGCATACGTATGCGATGGATTGTTTGCGGTGGAGGTGGCCCCGTCGCCAAAGTCCCATGCAACATTACTTCCGCCGGTGCTTTGGTTGGTAAAGTTTACCATGGCCGGCGCTGAACAAAACACTTTCGTAGCCGCGTCAAAAGCCACTATTGGTTTTGCCGAAACCACGATCTGTTTGCTGAATGAATCGAAGCAGCCGCCGAAGTTGCTTACCAATTGAATGGTGTAAGTGCCGGCTATTGTGTAGGTGGTGGATGGACTTTGTTGGGTAGATGTTGCACCGTTGCCAAAGTCCCAATGGTTGCTTACCGGTGTGGGTGTTGAGGCATTGGAAAATAAAACGGTCGTCCCAACACAAATGCTATCCGGTGCGGTAAAGCCTGCGTGTGTGTTGCCGATGTTGATCAAACTGTTTTTATAAACAGTGTCCGTACAACCTTGCGGGCTTGTCACGGCAAGCATTACCGAATAAGAACCATTGGCATTGTACGTATGCGTTGGATTTAAAACAGTGCTGTTCCCACCATCTCCAAACGTCCATGCGAAAGTGAGCGGACCGGGTCCGGAAGAGGTGCTGGTAAAATTAACCACTGACGGCGCGGCACAAGCGCCGGGGTCGGTATTGGTAAACGAAGCAATTACACCTGATGCTACGGTGATGTAGGCTGGTTTTGTGATGGTTTTGCTGCAACCAGAAGAGTTGGTAACCCGCAGCGTAACCGTAAAATTTCCAGACCCGGTATAAACATGCACCGGGGATTTTTGCGTGGATGTGTTGCCATCGCCAAAGTCCCAGAACCAGGTAGCAATAGTGCCGCTGTTGGCAGTGCTGCCATCAGTAAACGCGACCTGCAACGGAAAACAGCCTGTTGTTTTATCGGCTGTGAAGGCAGCAGCCGGTGCGGGATAAACAGTGATGTAATCTGTTTTGGTGATAGAGTCGGTATTGCCGGCGGCATTGCGCACAACGAGTTTTACCGTATAGGTTCCGGGGTTGAAATACGTGGTGGATGGATTGCGAAGCAAAGAGGTGACGCCGTTGCCAAGATCCCACTTCCACTGCGTAGGATTACCGGTGGACGCATCCATGAAATTGACCACCATCGGTGAACAACCGGAACGGGCAGGCAAGGCATTGAATGCGGCTGAAAGCTGTGCAGAGGCGGACGCCTGCCAACACAAAAAGAAGAGGATTGCCAAAATACGGCAACGGTGTTTCATCACATTCATAGGATAGGACATTGGGTTTGGAACGAAACGGATTAGGCGTCTAAGATATTCGCCATAGCGAGAATCTCTAAACAATCGGCGCTTTTTTCGGCAAAAGCCTGCCTTTTCTCTCTAAGCACTAAGAGTTTTCACGCAAGCTTAGGCAATAGGCACTGTAGTGAATGCAGTGAAATGGCGCGGACAAATCATTTGCATAAAACACTTCCGCATTACATTTACAAACCAACTCCTGTTTTATGCGCACTGTAAAAGACATCCTGGACGCCAAGGCGAAACCCTTTAACCAAATTGCTTCCGACACGCTGGTGATTGATGCGTTACGAATGTTGAACACCATCAATTTAAGCTATCTGGTCGTCATTGACAACGATATTTATAAAGGCATTTTTTCGGAACGCGATTACAGCCGCAATGTGATTTTAAAAGGCCGCCACAGCGACAGCACTACCGTGGACGAAGTGATGACAACAGATTTGCCCATTGTGAATCAGGACGCTACCGTAGAGGATTGCATTCACCTGATTGACCAGCACAAAACCCGGTACCTGCTTGCCTTTGACGATGACGAACGCTATGCAGGCGTCATTACCATTCACGACTTATTGCGCCAGATATTAAGCGATAATGACCTTGCCCAAAGGCTGGTGGATGAAGACGAAGGAGAAGGGAGAATTTATTAGAGCGCAGTCTTGAATTGTTATAAGACAAATATCTGATTGAGGTATATACTTAAAAGGAAGAGCGGCGGGTTTATCCGCCGCTCTTCCTTTTAAAATTATTGGTCAAGCCGCCGCTTGCTAATCGCTTGTGCATTTTATTTTTCCAGCTTGCTCATAATCTTGTCCACAATGCCATATTCAATAGCCTTCTCGGCATCCATCCAATAATCGCGTTCAAAATCTTTTTTGATGCGTTCAATGGTTTGTCCGGTGTTGTCGGCAAGGATTTGCGCTCCCATCAATTTTGTGCGCAAGATTTGCTCCGCATGAATTTCCATGTCGGCACTTACGCCTTGAATGTGTCCGCCCAAAGATGGTTGGTGAATCATCACTTCGCCGTGCGGGAAAATGTATCGCTTGCCTTTTTCGCCGGCGCTCAACAAAATGCTTCCCATGCTGGCGGCCAGTCCCATGCAGATGGTGCTGATGGGCGATGTAACTGCTTTCATCATGTCGTAAATCACCATGCCGCTGGTAACGGAACCACCAGGACTGCTGATGAAGAACTTGATTTCTTTTCCCGGATTATCGGCCTCCAGCAGCAACAGCTTTGTTACGATATCTTTTGCCGACTTATCATCCACCACACCCCAGAGATAAATGCTGCGAGTGTCGTAAAAATGTTTTTCCATCCGCTTGTATAACATGCGGGTGTCGGTCTCCGCCCGTTCTTCTTTTTCTTCATCAGGATCGGGTTGCGGCTCACCGGGTTCGGGGCTCATGTGGTAGCGGTTCCTCAATTCATCGTTATAGCTCATCGTGTCTTGATTTATTTCTGATTTAAAATTTCTGATTTCTAAATTCTTTACTTGTTGCCAATTGTACATTGCATATTGCCAGTTGCTTATTTGTCTTTCTTGTCTTTTCGCGGGTTGGTCAATAGAACTTCATCCACCAGGCCGTATTCTTTTGCTTCTGTGGCCGTCATCCAGCGATCACGTGTCAGGTCTTCCTCTATTTTTTCGGAGGTTTGGCCAGAGTGCTGGCTGTAGATGTCGTACAATTCGTTCTTCAGCTTTTTGATCTCCCGCACCGTAATCTCAATGTCTGTAGCTTGTCCGCCAATAGCACCGGAAGGCTGGTGTAACATTACCCGGCTGTGTTTTAATGCTGCCCGTTTGCCGTTGGTACCGGCTGCCAATAATAAGCTGCCCATGGATGCGGCCATGCCGATGCAGATGGTGCTTATATCAGGCGATACAAACTGCATTGTATCATATACACCGAGGCCGGCATAAACCGATCCGCCCGGTGAATTGATGTACATATTGATGTCGCGGGTACGGTCACTGGAGTCAAGGAAAAGTAATTGTGCGGTGATAATGTTAGCCACTTCATCGTTGATGGGATAACCAAGGAAGATAATGCGGTCCATCATCAGCCGGCTGTACACGTCCATCACGGCCACGTTCATGGGACGTTCTTCAATGATGTTAGGGGTAAGGGCAGTAACAAGGTGCTTGCTGTAACTATTTACTGTATTGCTCGAAAGGCCTCTGTGCTTAACGGCGTATTTTTCAAATTCCGATGGAGTACTCATGTTCGTCTGATTAGATTTTTGGCAAATTAATGGAAGGTGAACTTACAAATACCGTGCGTAGGGAAAAAGGCGGACAAAAGGGCAGGAGGAATTGCCGGTTGCCAGTGACCAGTTGCCGTTTCTTTCAAATCGAAGAAATTGCACTGTTGAAAAGCCTTCAAATACGAAGTTGTAGCATAATAAGAAAGGCTTAAGGCAGTATTGAGTAATTGTGCTTTGAAGGTACTGGTCACTGGCAACCGGCAACGGGCATCACCCGGGAACGTACTTTGCAAGTACACTACAAACAACCACTATGTTCTTCCCCATTGGCGATGACAATAAAGACCGGCAAACAACTCCTTACATCAATTATCTTTTCATCGTCCTCAACATACTTGTCTTTGTTTTTCTGCAAGGCTTTGGCCGAAACGATGCGTTTACGTTTGCTTATGCCACGGTGCCTGCTGAAATACTTACCGGACACGATATCGTGTCCGCGGCCAAGATTATTACAAACCCCATCACCGGTTTACAAACTGTACAACCACCGCTTGGCGTCACGCCCATTCCGGTTTATCTCACTCTCATCACATCTATGTTCATGCACGGCGGGCTGGCGCATATTGCCGGTAACCTGTGGTTTCTCTGGATTTTCGGCGACAACATAGAAGATGCCATGGGCCATAAAAATTATTTCTTCTTCTATCTTTTGTGCGGTGTGTTGGCCGGGCTTTCGCACGTGCTTACGTCGGCTTTTCTTGGGCAAAGCATTTACCTGCCCAGCCTCGGTGCATCGGGTGCTATCTCCGGCGTGATGGGTGGTTATTTGTTACTGTTTCCACGCCGCTCTGTTCGTGTATGGATTTTGTTTTTCATTGTTAACGTGCCGGCATTTTTAGCCGTCGGTGTCTGGTTCGTTTTTCAGTTAATCAATGGCGCGGGAATGTTGGGTGGAGAAGAAGCCGGCGGCGTGGCCTATGCGGCACACATCGGTGGGTTTATCGCGGGCTTTTTATTAGTGAAACTCTTCGCCAAAAAGCGGCAGGTGCGGTTAATAAAGGAAAGAGAACCGCGATGGTAAACATTCAATCACAAACTCCGAGGCGTCGAAGTATTCACCGTCCACATGCGCCGGTACAATGCCGGCGGCTTTAATGTGAACACTGCCTGTTTTTACGTACGTCACAAAAGGAAGTTTGATGTGCTGGCCTTTTTCTATGAGCGGCAAATACCGAAAACGAAGCAAGGGAGTTACATGGCCGATGATGTAAATGTCAAGCAGCTTATCATTTATCAAACCTTCCGGGTTCACGGTAAAGCCACCGCCATAGCGCCGTCCGTTAGCCACGGAAATCATCAAACATTTCTTTCCCCAATTAAAACCATGATTAGTGACCGTGCATAAAAATTCTTTGAAGAAAAAAATATTGCGCAGCACAACGGAGTAGTACGAAAATTGTTCGTTCCATTTTTTCTTTCCCAACAAGTCCTGCACCACTTTGCCATCGAAGCCGATGCCCACGCCGTTCAAAAAAAGATGGTTATTGCAACAGCCTGCATCAACGGGTTTTGGCGTTGCGTGAAGCACGATTTCCACTTCTTCTTCCACGGACGCATCGCCATAAAGCATCCACTGAAAATCATTGCCGGTGCCGCCTTTAAAGATGGCTATGGGCAAATTGAATTGAGGATAATGATTAATGAAATAATTAAGTGTGCCGTCGCCGCCGGCGATCCAAACTTGTGTGAAGCCGAACCAGTTGTTGGGCCACCGTGTAGTGAAGACAGTATGCTCAATGTTTTTCCGTTGAAGAATGCTTGCTATTTCATTGCCCACCGCCGATGCTTTTTGGTGAAGCGGGTTAACAACAACGGCTATGTTTTGCGGGATAGTCATGACTGATGATAAGCAATGAAAAAGCGAGGGCTCCTGCTTGAATGAATTCTATATGTCAATACGATCGTCCGTCTGGGACTTCTTTACGAAGTCTTTCTTCAGTTGGCTGATCTATCGGTATCAGTTGCTCGCCTTGTTTGTGAAAAAACTTACCGGAATGCGTATCCAGATAAGTTTCCTTGTCGGTTTGGGTATGCTCCGGTTGTATTTGCCGGTAAGCAATAACGGTTAGCGAAGCAGCTATTGCTACTAGAGCCGCCGTGTTAATTTTTAAAAGCAGTTTGTCCATGCCTTCACTATTTGAACAACAAATTACGCAAATTCACCGGTGTATCTTTCTTCACACTGTTCACAGAAAAATCATCTTCGGCCTTGCCGAAATCAAGTACCTTAAAGGACTTCTTTTCACCTAAAAAATTTTAAATCCATGACCACACAAGAAGCTGTAATGACAATCCAAGAAGTTGCGGCTCGCTTTAACCAATTAGCCAAAGAAGGCAACTGGCAGGCCATTCAAGACGAACTCTATGCCGACGATGTAGTAAGCATTGAGCCTGCCGGCAGTTTTATTCCGAACGCGGAAGGCAAAGCGGAACTGAAAAAGAAGAGCGCCGATTTTAATGCGATGATTGAAGAAATGTATGGTGGATGGTGTAGCGAACCGGTTGTGGGCGGCGCCTTCTTCAGCGTAGGCATGGGTATGGCCTATAAAATGAAAGGCAGCTCCGAACGCATGAACATGGATGAAATCGCCGTGTACGAAGTGCGCGACGGAAAAATTGTGAAAGAGCAATTTTTCTTTTGATGCCTCCACATCTTCAGTGCCCAAGCCCTCATCAAGAGGGCTTTTTGATGAACCGGAACGAAAGGACTATGAACCCTTCGGAAAATTGCAAAACCGTCTGACGTAGCGCCAAGCCATCTGCACACCGCTGCGGAAAAACCGCGAAGATTTTTGGTGAGCAAAAGACATCGCTGTAAACCCGTATTTTTACGGCAACCGGCCGATGAAACGCTTTTGGCGAGTTTGGCAAAAGTGCCGGCACAGAGCGCCACCATAATAACGCCTCGCAACTAATTCATGGCAAAACACACAGCGATATTTTTTTGTTTGCTTCTATTAACCGCGTTGGCGATGGCGCAGTCTTCCGCGGGCAAAACAGAAAAGCCGGCCGCCGTTTCGGCAAACGGGATTGAGGTGCTTTTTGCCACCAATGATGACTGCAACTTGTTTATCAACAATGATCCAAAAGGCGCTCTTTCCAAAAGCAGTTTTTTGTACGTAAAACTGGCGCCGGGCAGCTACCTATACCGCGTGAAAAGCAAGGCCACCGGCGATGAGTTGAGCGAAGCGTTCACTGTTGCCGAAAATGCAACGAATGAAGTATTCGCAGATCTGCTTTATACCGTTGATGTAAAAACCGAAGAGAGAGCGAGGGTGGCCGCAGCAGCCACGCCTGCCAACACAACATCTCCATCCATTCAAGCCACGGCGGCTGTAAACCGAATCAGTGAAAAGAAGACACCGATAAATAACAAAGAGGCCCAGGCCGAAACGATAAACATTCTGGTGAGCAATGCGGTGTTGATAAAAGGAGGCAGCTTTGTGATGGGCAATAACCGGGCACGGGTAACTGACGAAACGGAACATCCGGTTACGCTGAACGCCTTTTACTTTAGTAAGTACGAAGTGACGCAATACCAGTGGGAAACGCTGATGGGCTACAATCCAAGCGTAAACAAAAACTGCCCGACCTGTCCGGTGGAGAACGTAAGTTGGGAAGAAGCTATGCTTTTTATTCGCAAGCTCAATGCAATAAGTGAACAAAAATTTCGATTGCCTACAGAAGCGGAATGGGAATGCGTGGCCCGAATGGGCGGCAAAGCCGAGGTGGAGAAAGCCGGCGGACAGGAAGCCTACATAAAAAAAACGGCTTGGTATTTTTCAAATGCCGAAAGCCGGGAGCATCCCGTCGGGAGAAGGGAACCTAACGAAGCCGGTATTTATGATTTAACAGGTAACGTATCGGAATGGTGTTACGATTGGTACAGCACAGGTTTTTACAAAGAGGAGCTCAATCAAAAAAATCCTGAAGGCCCGTCTTTAGGAAAGGAAAAGGTGATTCGCGGCGGCAATTTTAAGGACTACATTGGCGACCGCTTCCGCCCATCGTTTCGCAATAAAAGAATTCCAACGGCTAAAAGCAACGAAGTCGGCTTTCGTTTGGTCATGGAAAGGAAGAATTAAGATCTAGGTTCCCTCTACCCCAAAATGCAGAAACGTTTGAAAATATCCGGCGGTTTGCATCGGCGGCCCAAACAGTATCGTAGGTAGAAAGGGAAAATTCGTTTGGCAATTGTCGTTCGTATTGCGGGAAACTGTAATTTAGACCTTCCAGCCAAAACACTTACCCAAACTCCTTTGATGAAAACCCTCTTTTTCCCGGCCGGTCTTTCAGTGCAGGAAAAATCAACAAACCGTTTTTCAGTGAGCAGAACAGCCGGAAAAACAAACCAGCTTTTGCCGAACTGGAAAGTACTTATTGCTAACGACCTAATTAATTGGAGAATACTGTTGTCATGTTTTTTATCAACCGTACAAAAAGATACCAACCGTCCCTGCCCCTTGTCCTTTCGAGGTCAACGATTGTTTTTGCTGTTTTTGCTTTCTTCTTTTCTTCTCCCGCTACCGCACAATGTGTAGTTCCTCTTGTTAATAACCAAATTGGTCTTAAGCCTGCCGTCTGTTCCAATACAGTAGCTTACTTACAAGGAACGACACCGGTTGGTGGTAATGGAACCTATACTTATCAATGGCAATCCAGCGCCAGCGGTTGTGGCGGTGCATATTCCAATATATCCGGGGCTACAGACATAGATTATATGATTCCCGCGTCTGATGCTCCCGGCCTTTGCTACCGGAGAGTGGTAACATCTGGTGCCGGATGCACCCTTATCTCCCTTAATAGCATTCTGGTAAACGCAGCAGACCGCACCATTCCTGCACCGCCAACGGCCACTATTATTCAACCCACTTGTTTGATTGGCACGGGCACTATCACCGTTACCAGTCCTTTGCCCGGAACTAACATTTCTTATAGCATCAACGGCACAACTTATTCCAATACTACCGGCATCTTCACGCTCCTCCCGCCAGGCACCTACAGTCTAACGGCAAAATTTTCAACAGGCTGCATATCACCGGCAGCGGCAATTATACTTAATGCGCCCTCGTTTCCAGGTACGGTTTCGCCAACTACGGCTACCATTTGCACTAACGGCAGCCAGGTAATTACAGCCACACCGGGTGGAACGTCTTATCTGTGGTACCGGGGTACTACTTTGGTTGCCACTACTGCGGTCAATACATATACGGCCACGCAAGCGGGAACTTATTATGCCGTTATTGTTAACGGTCTATGCTCCACCCAATCGTCCAACAGTTCAACCATAACAACAGTTGCTCCGCCCAGCGGTTCCATCTCACCGGGCGGCAACACCACGGTTTGCGCCGGCAATTCGGTTACGCTTACGGCTACAGGCGGCGGAACGTATCAGTGGTACCGCGACGGAAATCTTACCAGCAATACGACTGCTACGTTTACAACCAATCAAGCCGGAACGTACAGCGTCATATTAAGCAATGGTGTTTGCTCGGCATCAGCGTCTAACACCACTACTGTAATTGTAGAAGCGGCTCCAATTGGAACCGTTTCGCCAACGTCTGCCTCTATCTGCGCCGGAAGTAATCAGTTACTTGCCGTAAGTGGCGGCGGCACCGGCGCCTCGTATCAATGGTACAAGGACAATCTCGCTATCAGCGCGGCTACGGCCTCCACTTTTTCGGCCACGCAAGCAGGCGTTTACACGGTTGACGTCATCAGCAGCACTGGTTGTAAAGCCCGGTCATCCAACGGTGCCAACATCAGCGTCACTCCACTCCCAAGCGGTTCCATTGCGCCGGCGACCGTCAACATTTGCTCGGGTAATAGTGCAACCCTCACCGCTACCGGCGGCGTAACCTACCAATGGTACCTAAACGGATCACCCATTTCGGGGGCTTTTTCGGCTGCGTACACGGCCAATGCGACAGGCCAATACGCTGTTGACATATTTGATGCCGGTGGTTGCAAAGGCAAGTCATCCAATGAAGGCACCGTTGTTGTGGCGCCCACTCCTACGGGTTCTATTTCTCCAGCAACCAGTATAGTTTGCCCTGGTGATTCAGTTACCCTTTCAGTAAGCGGCGGTACTTCTTATCAATGGTATAAAGATGGTGTCTTGCTGCAAGGAGCCACATCAGCGACTTATTTTGCCAAGCAAGCGGGGAGTTATACGGCGGATATTATTTTGGGGATCTGTAAGGGCAACTCAACTAACCCCGGAAACGTAACGTTAGGCACAATTCCAACTGGAATTATTTCACCGGCAACCGGTTCCATTTGTCCGGGCAACAACGTTGTCCTTACGACTACGGCCAGCGGTGCTTCATCCTACCAATGGTTTCTAAACAATGCTCCGATACCCAACGCTACCTCCGCTACCTACACGGCCACCCAAACAGGTACTTACACCGTTATTATTTATAACAGCAACTGCAAAGGGCCAGCTTCCAACAACGCTGTTATTTCGCCTTCAACAGCCATTGGTTTTAGCACTGCCAGCACTGATCCCTCTTGCACCGCCACAAGCGGCACCATCACAGTAAGCGGCACATCGGGTGGAACAGGCAACGGGTATACTTATTCCAAAGACAACGGCCTTACGTTTCAGGTCGCAAGCGTTTTTAATGGACTAACGCCCGGTACTTATCAAATAGTAGTGAAAGATGCGGCCGGCTGCAAGAGCACACCAAAAGCTGTTGTCATTAATACGTTTACATCAACCTTACAGGCAAACACCGCCACCACCAACATTACCTGTACACAAGCATCGGGTACAGTAACGGCTACGGCCAATGGCGGTACATCTCCATACCAATACAGTCTCGACGGCGGAGCTTATCAAACAGGCAACAGCTTCAACAGCCTTTCTGTTGGGGCACACAAAGTGACGGTAAAGGATGCTGCCGGATGCGTTTATGATGCTTCTTTTACCATTACGCAAGTGCAGTCCACGCTTGCGGCTGGTTCTTCCGTTACAAATGCTACCTGCGGCCAGCCTAACGGAGCGGTGGTGGTACTTGCAACCGGTGGTTCCGTGCCTTATACATACAGTTTAAACAACGGCTCCTTTCAAACGGGAGCTTCTTTTAGCGTTTTAGCCGTGGGTTCTTATAAAGTAACGGTGAAGGACGGCGCCGGCTGCACCTATGATGTAAATTTCGACGTAAAGCAATTGATAGGCATACCCAATCTCGTGGTAACCAATCCGCCTAAAATTTGCCCCGGAACAACTGCTGACCTTCAAGCAGCAGCCGTTACCATTGGATCAGACGCAGGCTTAAACTACACGTACTGGAAAGACGCGACTGTCACCACAGGACTCCCTACACCAGCGGCGGTTACCGAGGGCACTTACTACATAAAAGCAGCCAACAGCGCCTGCTCTAGTGTGAAGCCCGTGGTGGTTACAGCACAAATAGTTTTCCCCGGCAGCATTACGTTTACACGCACCACCGCCTGCTTTACTGATTCGCTTCCGCTGACGGCCAGTGGCGGTGTTTCTTATAAGTGGTATAGAAACGATACGCTGATAATTGGCGCTACCAAGGCGACGTATCAAGCCAAGCAAAGCGGAGTGTATTCAGTTAACATCAGCGATGGCACTTGTGATGTGAAGGCATCCAACCCTGTTAAGCTGGAATTTAAAGCCTGCACACCCATCTTTGATCCGAGGGCGTTTGTGCCTACCGCTTTTACGCCAAACCGTAACGGTACCAATGATGTGTTGCGGCCCATTTTTTATAACGTCGTTACGCTCCATTATTTTAAGGTTTACAACCGCTGGGGCCAACAAGTTTTTGAAACAAGCACCACAGGTAAAGGCTGGGACGGAACCAAAGATGGCGTGCCGCAGCCGCCAGAAACGTATTCTTGGATATTGGAATGCGTGGGCAAGGACGGTGAAATCATTAAGGAAAGCGGCAGAAGCTTTCTCATCCGATAATCTTTTTACATGAAGAAGTGCATTTTCGGTTTGTGTTTAATGTTGTCCGTTGTGCAGATTCATGCACAGTCTTATCATTTCTCACAGTTTTTCTCCACGCCTTTGCTTACCAATCCGGCAAACACCGGCTTTACCGACGGACCATACCGCGTAGCCTCCAATATGCGTACCCAAGGGGTGGGCGGCGGCCCATATTTTACCGGCTATATTTCGGCCGAGCTTAGCGCTCTGCGGGATAAATTGCCGCTTGGTCACAAGGCAGGCATCGGCTTTTACATGATGAACGACCACTCGCTTCTTGGCGCCGTAAAAACCAATTCGGCCGGCCTTAGCCTGGCCTATCACGTAGGCCTTGACCCATACAGCGAACAAAGCATCGGCGTGGGCCTGCAGGCCGCCGTTCATCACCGGCGCCTTGATTATTCAAAGCTGACTTTTGAAAACCAGTTTGGGCCGGGTGGCTTCGATGCCTCGCTCCCCATAGGCGAACCACTCTATGCGAGAAGCAAAATTTTTTTTGATATCGGCACCGGCATAATTTACAACCGCATCATTGGTAACAATGCTTATTTCGCCGGCTTTTCGGCCTACAACCTTTTAAAACATACGGAGAATGTAATGGATGAAGAATTTAGTTTGCCGACCCGTGTAGCGTTTCAGGCCGGGTCGCAATTTGGACTTGACTACGGAAAGCTTTATGCGTCGCTTACCACCATGTATCAGTCAAGGGCAAGCGAAACCACCGTGGGCATGGCTTACGGCTATCCGCTAACGGAAGAAGAGAGAAATGAAATGCTTTTTGGTGTGTGGGTTCGGGTGAAGGATGCCATTATTCCGTACATCGGTTTTCAACGAAGCAATTTGAACATCGGCCTTTCCTATGATGTTACCGTATCGGGGTTGCAAGCCGGAACGCAAACCCGCAACGCCTTTGAACTAACCCTGATGTTTAAATCGGCCGAAAAACACGAATTAAAAACCACCATTCCCTGGTACTGATGCTTTGGCCCGAAGCCGCTATTTTAACTTATGCAAAAAAGAGTAAGCCAGATACGCAACTGCAGCACGCCATCTTTTTATTGGGTAGATAAAACGAAAAGCAGAGCCCTGTTCTCATTGCGGTCCGTACTCTTCATTTTTCTCTTTTTTACTTGCCTGCCGGCGCAGTCGCAAAAGCTAAAGCAAAACGATTATGATGGCGCCAAAAAGCAGTGGCACATCGAAACTTTTCCGGTAAACCTAAAAACGGCTTCCGGCGTAAAGATGGAGGCGGCGTTGAGTTCAACAGAAACCGCACCGCTGGTGCTGCATCTTTCGGGCACCGGCATTGGCGCAAATACAGTCATCGCCGGAGACAATCTGATTTTTTTATTGGATGATGAAAGCACGGTTACATTAACCTCGCCCACCGTGCAAAACGTGGCCCGCGGCAGCAATGCTTTCAACCAGGACTATGTAGTAAAACCAATTGACCTTGAAGTGCTAAGCCGGCACGGCCTGCAAGGGCTGCGCAAGTATTCAACTGAAGGATATGATGACGTTTATGTGGAAGCAGAAAACACGGCCAAATTGAAGGAAGCAAGCAGCTTGTTTTTAGAAGAATTGCAGAAGAAAAATGTGCTGTCGGCAAAGCCCGCTTTTATTCAGGCAGGCTTCCCCGGCGGTTACCCGGTAATGCTGAAATTTTTAAACCGCAATCTAAAAACCATTCCTTCCTTAGAAGCAAACGAACGCCGGTACTGCCAATTGCAATTTACCGTGAAAGCTGACGGTAGTTTGAGTGATATGATTGTTACCTATTCGGCCGGGAATGCCTTTGACAAAGAGTTGTTGCGGATGTGGGGCCGCATGCCCAAATGGAAGCCGGCAATTCAGGCCGGCGAAAAAGCAGAAGCTATCGTAAATCAGCCCCTGACCTTTGTGCAAACAGGGACTGGTGTGCAGATTTTATTTTGAAGAAATTTTATCAGCCATAAGTTTCATCACTCTCTTTTTACATCGCGTCGTCAAACCTTTATTTTGCGCTACTGCGCAGCATTCGTTTCGCTAATTAAAATTGTTAAGAGAAGGGGTTAAAGCAAATTCAATCCTTCCACTTCGTCAAATACCACATCCCTGTAAAATTCAGCAAGCGTTGTTTGATAACCGATGGCATCAATTGAAATTTTATCGTTCATGTCTCTGTAATCAGTGAGCGTCCATGCATCTGTTTTTTCGCGGCTAAATTTTTCTGCCAGCACCTCCATCGAAGAAATAAGAATGTATTCCTGCAAGCTGGGTATCTGGCGATAGAGCATGAACTTTTTTCCGTGATCAAAATCCTGCGTGTCGGGAGAAAGCACTTCTATAATGACCGTGGGGTTCGTAACAATATCTTTGCGCCCTTCTAAAAAAACAGGTCCATTACACACGATGGTCAAATCGGGATACACAAAACCCGACGCCGTTTTTACATTCACTTTCAGGTCGCTTCCGTAAATACGGCACGATTTATTTTTTAGAAAGAAACCAATGTCAATAAAAGCGTTGGAGGCAATTTGGTTATGCGGAAAACCTGCGCCGGCCATGGCATAAACAACGCCGTCAATAAATTCGTGCTTCTCTATGGATGTGTCCTCCATGGCAAGGTATTCATCAGCCGTGGTCAATTTTATCGCGGGTACAATCATGGTGCTTGTTTTTCTAAAATTACAGCTCAAAACGGACAGTTTCTCTTACGCAAGAATCGGGTGCCGTTTAAATTCTTTCGTTCGGTCAAATAAATAACGATAAGTAGTCAGCTTACGGCTTTGATAAACATCGCCAAGCCCCGATGCCACATTGATCATCTTTGGATTAAAGTCACCGATCCATTGCATTTCGTATTCGTTGTAAGGATTTTTCAACACGGTTTTGTAGGCCTCGCCCACAATAAACGAATCAATGCCTTTGCCTTGGAACTCCGGCACCACGCCAAACACGATACCTGTGAATTTCGTGCAGGTTACGGTTTTCTTCACCCATAAAAATTTAAGCTTGTGCAGCAGGTCAAACTTTCCGTTGAGGTGTTTAAACCATTGGTTCAAGTCGGGAAGGTTTACAAAAATCGCAATCGGCTCTTCGCCTTTGTACGCAAACCAAATGATGCTTTCATCCATCACCGGTTTCATTTTTTTTAACAGGATAACGAAATGTTCCGTTTTCATCTCCTTCAAACCACCGTGCCCGGCCCAGGCAGCGTTATAAACGTTAGCAAAGTCGGCGGCATACTTTTCCAGCTTCGGCTTTTCTATGTTGCGAACCGAAAACAGCGGATCTTTTTCGTAAACCGCATGTCGCTCCATCACCTTGTCGCTTAATTTATTCTTTGGCTTCATGCCAAAGCAGATCTGGTGAAAGAAAGGTTGAAAGCCATAGGTTTCAAAAAGGGATTGATAATACGGCGGGTTGTAATTCATGCCGTACAGCGGCGGTTGAAAGCCTTCGACCACCAAACCCCACCAACGGTCACGTTCCCCAAAATTTATCGGGCCATCCATTGCCTGTATTCCTTCTTTTTTCAACCATTTTTTTGCCGTATCAAACAACAAGTTGGCGGCACTTTGATCATTGATGCAATCAAAAAAACCAATGCCGCCGACGGCTATATCATCACCTTTGTTCTTGTATTTTTTATTGGTGAAGGCGGCAATGCGACCGATGTTTTCTCCGGTATCGTTCTTTAAAATCCATCGTACTGCCGTTCCAAAACGAAAGGTCTTGTTCTTACTTTTGTTGAATACTTCCTCCACATCTTTATCCAACGGACGGATGTAATTCATGTTGCCTTTATTCAAGCGAACATTGGTGAGAACAAACTCTTTTGCATCTTGCGTGTTGGTGACTTCTATCAATTGCATGGCGGCAAATTTAGGAAGAAGGGTTATCCGTTAATCCGGCTATCTGTTTAACCGGATTAACGGATAAACCAGATCTTACAAAAACATCTTTCCTATCAAATCCGCATCATGGCTGTAGATGTCGTCGCGGAAGTTGAGTACACCCGAATCATCAACCCAGGCCGTATGGTACGTGATTAGCACCGGTACTGCTTTGGCCAATTTCACGTATTGCTCCTTGTCTTTGTGCATTGCCGCTTGTATGCTGTCCAGCGTCCATTGCGGCTGATCGCGTAAAAGGTATTGCGCCATCTTTTCGGGTTCGGCCAAACGAATGCAGCCATGGCTGTAAGCCCGCTTGTCCTGCGAGAACAAGCTCTTGGCAGGCGTATCGTGAAAGTAAATATTGAAGCTGTTGGGAAATAAAAACTTTACATGACCGAGCGAATTTTTGTCGCCTGGCTTTTGGCGGATTTTCGGCAAGCCGTCTTCGGTGCCCACCACTTCCATTTCCTGATTAGCAAGATAAGCCTTGCTCATTTTGGGCAGTATTTCCTTGCGAACAATGCTGGACGGCACATTCCAATACGGGCTGAAAACGATGGTACTCAAATCACCGTTAAAGCTAACCGTGTTGTGGCCTTCTTTGCCCACCACCACATTCATGTCAAATGCCTTTTGCTTGCCTTCGTACACATGAAGAATAAACTCCGGAATGTTCACTACAATCAGGCTGCCGCTTGTTTCAGTTGGCATCCACCGCATCCGGTCCATGTTCACCAAAATTTGTTGCAAGCGACTCTCCGCCGGTACATTCATATCTTTTATCAATTGCGCTGTGACAACTCCGGTTTGCGTATAACCCAAGCCTTTTTGAAATGTTTTTACCGCGGCTTCAAGCGTATCGGTAAATACCTGCGAGGTGTCGGCACTTGGCAGTTCGCCGCTAATGTGCAATCGCTTTTTTATGACGGCAACAGCAGGAGCGGAGGTGCCCAATTTGGCCGTTTTTAAAGCAGGCACTTGCGGCCAACCGCCGCTTTTTACAATGCCGTAGTAGTGCTCCAATTCTTTCTTCAACGCACCGTAGGCCGGGTTGATGTCTTCAAAATACTTATTGTCTTTGTGCTTTTTGCTTAAGAGCGAATCGGCAATGGCCAGGGCTTCGCCCTTTTTATACGGAACAAAGCGTTCCGCCTCTTTTCGCTTCACATAACCCTTTTCGTAGTTGTGCGAAACGTATTGCATGAAATGCTGCGTCAATGCCAATTCGGTTTGCACATAATCGCCGGAAGCAGTGGGCGACAGTTCTTCTTCAGCGGTAAGCGCATCCATTCTTTTTTGCAGGCTCTTGTCGCGAAGCGAAGTGTCGTTATCGTAAGTGGTTACATAGTCGTGCAAATTCCAAAAGGCGCGGGCCTGTTCAGTCAGGCCTTTTGAAGTAAACCAGGCAAACTGATAGTTGCGGGTATTGTAAAAGCTCCGCAGACGTGATGTTGTCTTATCATCGAGCTTTTTGGCGGCCAGAAATTTTTCCATGGCACTGCTGTCTAAAAAAAGATCGCTGTACGAATTGTTTTTGGTGATGCTGTAATCGCGGGCCGAAACCTTGTAAAGGGCTTCGTCATTTTGTTTTTCGCCATTTTTCTCTTCTTCTTCTTTTTTTGCTGTGGTAGATGAATTTTGGCAGGCGGAAAGCAAGGTACAAAACAGGACGGTGTAGATAAAGCTTGTTTTCATAAGCCTTCATTTTACAAATCACGTGCCCCGACGCTGCTGCCGTTTTCTTAAGACCGTGCGGCAAACAAAAACAAGGCTGTTAAATGCTTATTGATGAAGGAACGGCCGGTTAGACCAATGTTCCTTCTTCCAGATTTTCCTCCAGGTTTTGCAAGGTTTTTTTTGAGGGATGGAAAAATCGCACTACCGAAATTTTCCGCCGGAAGTGTTGCAGTTTTTGCGAAGACAAAAATTTGATGGTGACGTGTTCCAACGAGTGATGCACGGGCAACAGCAAGGCAATGATGACGATCTTGGCCAGCCAGATGCGGAGTGGTTCGCCATGTGTAAGCTCGTGCAGCCATTTATCAATCAGCAGGGTGATGAATTCAAAAAGACAGAGGAAGGAAACAAAATTAAGGAGGCGGATGCCTGCTTTGGAAACGGGGAACATGCCCAGGAAAATCATCGCCAGAAACAAAAAGGCTATGGCGAGGGAAATGCCTGTATACTGCAAATTATGGCGACGCAATTCTTCGCTCGATTGATTTTCCAGATCAAAAGCGTGCTGTTTGGCTTCGCGGTCTATTTCCAATAGCGTAACCTCTCGCTGTTCGGCCGCGCTGGATAAATCACGGGCATAGTTCATCCAGACGTTGGCGTATTCGTAGGCTTTGTCGTGAGCGCCTTTTTGTGCGTAAAGCTTCGCCAGCGATGAGGCGATGGTGTCATTTGGGGCGACCCCGCCGGTGAGTTTTCCAAGTGCAAAGGCTTTTTCAAAATAGGCGATGGCCGAATCGGGTTTGTTCAACCCGCGATAACTCTCTGCGATTTCTTTATAATAACCCTGCTGCAAGGCAGGCGAAAAGCGGGTAAGAAAAACGGCTTCGTCTTTCAAATAATAATGGACCGCCGAATCAAAATGGCCGCTGTATTGATAAGCCGCGCCGATGTTGTAATTCATCAATCCCTGATTGGTGAAGTATAACCGCAAGTCTTCGTTATTGGCCAAAAACTGCAGGGCCTTTTGGCTGTTGGCCGCATTTTGATAGAGATAAAAAAATAGCAAACGCTTGCCGGCCAATTGGTCTTTTATGGAGTGCAGCGAATCGGCGAGGTACAAAGCTTTGTTTAGATAATCAATGGCCGACTCCAGCTTGAACAAATCAAAGTAATTCTGCATCAAGCCGACGGCATAGCCTTCCTTTTGATTTAGGCGAAGGCTTTCGAGCAATTTCGCTTTGGCCAAACCGCGGTTGTTTAAACTGCGGTACACTGCGGCAAATTTTTGGTAAGCCGCCGTAAGCAAAGCCGCGCTTTTTATTTTATAGGCTAGGTCAAACGCGGAGTTGTACACTTTGTAGGCCGAAACGTAATCCTGATTGGCGGCAAACAAATCACCCGACTCAAAGTAAAGTTCCGTTTTGAGTGAATCATTTTTTACCTCGCCGGCTACGGCCGAAGCGATGTTAAGCTGTTGCAACGCCTCCTCACGCAAGCCGCTTTTGCGCAGCAGGCCGGCTTTGCGCAGGTAAGCCGCCATCTCCAATTGCCGGTCGCCGGCTTCTTTGGCATACTCCAATCCTTTGTTTACAAAACGCAAGGCCTGGTTGTAGATGGCTTTGCCCGAAGTGGAGGAAATGGCGTTCAGTGAATTGTTGAACAAGGCATGGACAACGAGATTTTTGTCGGCGGAAATTTCGGCCAGCGCCAATTGCCGGCTCATCACGTCGCCGGCTTTTTTATCATCCAAATAAACTGTGTAAAACTCGGCGAGCTTGTTCAGCGCCGCAATCTTTTCCGCATCGGTTTTGGCGGTTTCTACGTTCCGCGACAGTTCTATTTCCAAAGCAATCTGGCCTTGCGAAGAGTGAAAGAAACAACCCAGGATCGCCAGAAGCAGAACGTGTTTGAGCATAGCCGTCGGGGGTTAAATTGGTCGAGGAGTAAAGTGCATCGAAAGTTAGTTCATTTATTTTCTATTTTTATACGAACGAGCCGGCATAAAACAAACCGTACCGCTTTTATTGCAGCCGCAAACACAAGCCAACCTTCAAAAGCATTCCCGTTGTATGCTGACCGTCAATGGCACGGCATCCGTACTCACGCAATCCATCGCACACATCCAACCAGTTTATAAAAACAACGTAAATGAAAAAATCAATTCTGCTAACGGCCGTCCTGCTTACATCGTATTTTGCTTTTAGCCAGGAGGCTATCTCCACCGACTGGAAATTGAGCGCTAAAGAAGCCCGTGCGATGATGCAATATTACACAGACTGCAAGGGGGACTGTTTTGCATCGAAAGCCAGGCCCGACACGGTTAAAGAAAATTTGATACGGGCAGCATATCCCAATGCGCGGAGTTTTGGTTGGGTAAATGCCCGATACCGTTCGGACAACCAAACCCGTTATGCAAGCAGGAACGAACTGCGATTAAAGTCCGGCGGCGAACAAATAACCGGTTACACCACCCAACTGTTTAAAGTGGTGGACCAAGACGGAAGCGCTTATTTTTTCGACATCGTAACCATTTGCCCGCCACCCTCCGTCTGCGATTCGCAAGACGAATAGAAGGACCCGGGCGAGTATCTATGCTTTTGCGAAGAAGTCAATTTTGCCATTGGTAGAATGGCCTCACCCCCTTACTTTTGCAGCCGAAAAAACAAAGACGGAAGGCAGAAGTCGGAAGTCGGACGTGAGTTCTCATTCTTCTGACGTCTTAGCTTGGACTTCGGCTTTGTGGCCTCTTCGCTCAATCTCTATTTATGGCAAAAGTTGGTAAGGTTAAGCAAATCATCGGCGCCGTGGTGGACGTGCAATTCGACGGCAGTCTCCCGGAAATTTTCAACGCCTTAGAAATAAAAAAACTGAACGGCGATACGCTGGTGCTGGAAGTGCAAACACACTTAGGCGAAGACAGTGTTCGCACCATTGCCATGGACGGCACCGAGGGCTTGCAGCGAGGCGTGGATGTGGTGGACACCGGCGCTCCCATTACCATGCCTGCTTCGGAGCAAATCCGTGGCCGCCTCTTTAACGTAACCGGCGACCCTATTGACGGCCTTCCTCCTGTATCAAAGGTGAACGGCCGTCCGATTCATGCCAAGCCGCCGCTATTTGAAAACCTTTCTACCGCCACTGAAGTTTTGTTCACCGGCATTAAAGTAATTGACCTGATTGAACCTTATTCCAAAGGTGGAAAGATTGGATTGTTTGGCGGCGCGGGTGTGGGAAAAACGGTCCTGATTCAGGAACTGATTAACAACATCGCCAAGGCCTATGCAGGCGTATCGGTTTTTGCCGGTGTAGGCGAACGTACCCGCGAAGGCAATGACCTGATGCGTGAAATGATTGAAGCCGGCATTATGAATTACGGCGACGCCTTCAAGCACAGCATGGAAGAAGGCGGTTGGGATCTTAGCAAAGTAAATATGGAAGGGCTGGCTGATTCTAAGGCCACTTTTGTATTTGGACAAATGAACGAACCGCCCGGGGCTCGTGCCCGTGTAGCGCTTTCGGGATTAACCATTGCTGAATATTACCGCGATGGCGACGGCACCGGAAAGGGCCGCGACATTCTTTTCTTTGTGGACAATATCTTCCGCTTTACACAAGCCGGTTCCGAAGTGTCAGCCTTATTAGGCCGGATGCCATCAGCCGTAGGTTATCAGCCTACGCTGGCAACGGAAATGGGCCTGATGCAGGAAAGAATTACATCAACCAAAAACGGTTCTATTACGTCGGTACAAGCTGTCTACGTTCCGGCTGATGACTTGACCGATCCGGCGCCGGCAACCACCTTTGCCCACTTGGATGCCACTACGGTATTGTCGCGGAAAATCGCTGACTTGGGTATCTATCCGGCGGTTGATCCCCTGGATTCCACATCGCGTATCCTGATGCCATCGGTTGTAGGCGAGGCGCATTACAATTGCGCCAACCGCGTAAAGTTGATCCTACAACGCTACAAAGAATTGCAAGACATTATCGCCATCCTTGGTTTGGACGAATTGAGCGATGAAGACAAGCAGACCGTAAGCCGTGCACGTAAGGTGCAGCGCTTCCTTTCACAACCTTTCCACGTGGCTGAAGCCTTTACAGGTTTGAAGGGCGTGTTGGTACCTATTGAAGAAACCATCCGTGGCTTTAACATGATCATGGACGGCGAAGTGGACGAATATCCTGAAGCCTCTTTCAACCTTGTGGGTTCGATTGACGACGCTATTGAAAAAGGGAAGAAGTTGATGGCGCAGGCGCAAGGATAATTTGAAGGTTTGAAGATGCGCCGATTTGAAGATTTGGTGCATCAGGGAATCATCTTCAAATTTTCAAATCCTCAAATTTTCAAATCATGACTTTAGAGATACTCACTCCGGAGCGCAAACTTTTTAGCGGTGATGTTTACGGTGTGCAGATGCCGGGCATCAGCGGTTCGTTTGAAGTGCTTGAAAGACATGCGCCGTTGGTGAGTGCCTTAAAGGCGGGCCGTGTAAAAGTGTTGCGCGACAAGCAATCGCATACGACATCGTACAACATTCAGGGTGGCTTTGTAGAAGTACTGAACAACAAGGTAACCGTATTGGTGGAAGGCGCTACAGAAGTAGAATAGAAAATATTGAGGTTAATAAAAGAAGCCCCGCTATTGGCGGGGCTTCTTTTATTATGGCTTTCCTTTTACGACCAGTGTACCGGCCAGCTTATCGTGAAGCGTTTGTTTTTTCGCATCCCAAAGCATCATCAGATAGCCAATTAGTAAAATCAGACCCGAAAGAATTTTCGCAAAATACCGTCCGGTAGCCTGCCCGAAACTGATTCGGCCGCCGTCCATTGACGTTACCTTAATACCTAAAGCACGCTTGCCGATGGTAGCCTGGGCCGGGCTCGACTCCTGAAAGGCATAATAAAGCCAGTTAATGGCAATGCCGATAAAGTTAGAGGCACCAATGTACTTAAGCGTGGAAATGGACGAACCCGGCGCTGCAGGTAGAATAAGGCCAATAACGTAACCAATAACGCCAAGAATAATTCCATCAATAAAGGCGGCGCCGAAGCGCTCCCAAAAACCGGCATACACTACCGGCTCTTCTAAAAGTAAATCCGTCGGTTGGTTGTACTGTTCCATAAAAAAGGTTTCTGCTAATGTAACTGTTTAGCTTTATCATTAAAGGGAAAGCGAGAAGGTTTTTATCAACAACTATTTAAGTTTTTAAAAAGTAAAGCGGCTGATAAAAAGTAGCGTGCTATTGTAAAAACCCAATGGTTTAAAAAGGTATGAAAGCAAAATGAACAACTGATTGTTGATTTCTGATTACTCATTAATTCAACTGCGGGTCTATCGGAAAGTTCACCATCATTTCATATTCGCCACCCAAATGTTTAATGGACTCCCGCCAGATTTCTTCAGCATTCCCGTGAAACACCAAGGCGCGGGTAGCCTCCACGGTAAGCCATGTTTTTTCCTCCATTTCACCGTCTAACTGGCCACCACTCCAGCCGGAGTAACCAATGTAAAAGCGAATCTTCTCCGGGTCGGCTTTGCCACTGTTTATGAGGGCAACCACCGCGTCAAAATCGCCGCCCCAGTAAATGCCTTTCATTACTTCCACACCGCCGGTTATTTCGGTTGGGTAGCGGTGTAAAAAATGAACGGTGTTCATTTGCACCGGCCCTCCGTAATAAACAGGCAGCTTGTGACCTTCTACTTCGGGAAGCAGTTCATCCAATGTGTTTTCGTACCGGCGGTTTAGTACAAACCCAATGGAGCCATCGCCACGGTGTTCGGTTAGCAATACCACCGTGCGCATAAAGTTGGGGTCTTTTAAAAAAGGGTCTGCAATCAATAAAACGCCGGCTGTTAATGTTGTCATGGTCTAAACGCTGCTGTTAAAAATAGCCCATAACAAACTTGTGCCATCAGCACGGCAGTACCTCCCGGCTATTTTTGCCCGGTACAATTTTTTTTCGATCTTGCCACCAGTGAAACGAATTTTCCCCATAATCATCGTCCTTATCAGCATCTCCCTTATTGGTATCATTATTATTCAGGTGTCGTGGCTGAACAACATGGTGTTGGCGCGGGAAGAACAAATACGCGAAAAACTTTACAACGTTACCGGGGTGGTAGCAGCCGAACTTTCGCAGGCCAAAGGATTCAATATTACCACGCGGCCCTTTCCCAGCTTTGATGAATTTCCGTTGGACCAGAACAAGCCGTTTAATTTGGGCAACCGCCTAAGTTCCGAAGACATTAAAGAAAAAATAGACACGGTTTTCAAGCGGCAGAATTTTGATTACATGCCGTATCA
This sequence comes from Flavisolibacter sp., assembly GCA_965247695.1. Taxonomy (GTDB): domain Bacteria; phylum Bacteroidota; class Bacteroidia; order Chitinophagales; family Chitinophagaceae; genus Flavisolibacter. Next base: position 4,361,659 of record OZ252037.1, on the reverse strand, counting down.
GTTTGCGCTGGCGGCTTTTACCGGCGAGGCTTTCAGCACCATTGAGCGGCAGTCGGGCGATTTTAAAAAGTGGCGCGAAGGCGACACGGCCAATTATTATTCCGTTATCCATTACATATCGCCGCCCAGCGGTACGGCCGGTGAAAATCTTACGGCCGATGAATTTCTCATCATCATCATTCCCATCAAAAAGATGGTGTTCAAAGATTTACAGCCGCGCATCATTGCGGCCATCTTGTTTACGCTGGTCATCATCACGGCCTTTTACCTTACCGTGTACACGATGGTGCGGCAAAAGAAACTTAACGTCATAAAAAACGATTTCATCAACAACATGACCCACGAGTTTAAGACACCCATTGCCACTATCTCGCTGGCGGTGGATGCGCTCAAGAACCCGAAGGTTATGGGCAACTCCGAAAAGCTTTTGTACTTCAGCGGCATTATAAAGGAAGAGAACCAACGCATGAACCGGCAGGTGGAAACGATTTTAAAATCGGCCTTGCTCGACCGGCAGGAGATTCAGCTAAACAAAAGGCCGCTGCACGTTCATCAAATTATAGAAGACGTGGCTGATAACTTTGCCTTGCGATTGCAAGAGAAGGGTGGCGATATGGAAATTCATCTCAACGCCGAAAACGATTTGATTGAAGGTGACGAAGTGCACATCAACAACATCGTGAACAATCTTTTGGACAACGCGGTAAAATATTCCAAAGAGAACCTGCCGCCGCACATTTCACTTTCCACTTCATCCACGCCTAAAAAATTTATCATCCGCATTGAAGACAACGGCATCGGTATGACTCGCGACACATTGAAGCGCATCTTCGAAAAATTTTATCGTGCCCACACCGGCAACATTCACAACGTAAAAGGCTTCGGGCTTGGCTTGAGCTATGTGAAGTCGGTGGTAGAAGCTCACGAGGGAACAATAAAGCCGGAGAGTACGTTGGGCAAGGGAAGCTGTTTTGTAATTGAGTTGCCGGCGGCAGAAAAAGGGTAGGACAATGTTTCAACTTTCAATCCCGCTTTTCAACAACAGGCTGCTATCTCCATAACTTAAAAAGCGGTAATCATTTTGGAGGGCATAGCTATAAATCTTCTTCCAATCATCACCCACAAACGCCGCAATTAAAAGCAATAACGTGGAACCAGGCTGGTGAAAATTTGTTATCAACCCGGATGGAATTTTGAACTCATATCCTGGGACAATCAATAAGCTTGTTCGGCAGTGCAATTCCTCTGCGTCTTGCTCATCCATCCACTCAACGATGGCTTCTAAACTTTTTTTTGGGTCAATGCCATCCGGCAATGTATAAACTTCCCATTGCTCCAACACCCATTCTTTTTCTATGGCCCCATTCAACAACTTCACACCCAGCCAATACAAACTTTCTATTGTTCGGAGCGAGGTGGTGCCAACGGCAATAATACTTTCCGCAGCCAGCATCTTTTGTATCGCAGCTTTCTTACTTGTAAAATCTTCGCCGTGCATTTGATGTCCGCCGATGGTGGCGGTTTTCACTGGCTTAAAGGTTCCCGCGCCAACGTTCAGCGTAATGGCTTCGGTGGCGATGCCCTTTTGCTGTAAGGCTTTAAAAATTTTTTCGGTAAAATGCAAAGCCGCCGTTGGCGCGGCCACCGAACCTTCGTGTGTTCCAAAAATGGTTTGGTACCGGTCAGCGTCAATTTCCTCGGCGGTTCGTTTAATATAAGGTGGCAAAGGAATGGCGCCGGCTGCGTGAAGCAATTCCGCAAAATGCAGGTTCGCCGGTTGCCAATTGAATTGAATCACAAAACCGTCATTGGTCCTTCCTTTGTACGTTGCCTGAAGCGTCACCGTTTGTTCTGCAATCATCACTTCTTTCTCCAACACTTGCCCCGGCTTCCATTTAGAAGCGCCGCCAATTAAGCAGTTCCATTGACATGAATCGGTTTGTTGCAGGGCGATCTCCATGCTTTGGTCAAAAGGCTCCAAACAAAAAATTTCTATCACCCCGCCACTTTGCTTTTGAAACAAGAGACGGGCCTCAATCACTTTTGTGTTGTTTAATACAAGCAAGCTGTTGGCCGGAAGAGTATCCGGCAAGTTGTAAAAATGTTCGTCTGTTATTTCCCCACTTTTATACACCAAAAGCTTTGACGCGTCGCGTTGGGGCAGAGGATGCGTGGCTATCCTTTCGTTTGGGAGGATGTACGTGTAATCCTCCATTAAAATTTTATCGGCTTCTATCATAATGCGGCTAACTGCGGCAATGAATAAATGAGCGATGTGTATTAAATCAGGTTTATCCACAGCTATTCACATCAAACGCACATCATCATTCTTTCATGGACGCGATTTAAGGCGTGAAACGCAGTGAAATAAACACTCTAAAAGTTTTTAGTTCAGGTGGAAAACTAAACCCATCGAAATCGAAAATTGAAAGTGGTAAAAAGTGTTATTTTGTGTCGAATCAATAAAAACCTTTTCCCAAACTTTCATGGCAGGCTTCCTCGGCGAATTTGAAGTTACGTTAGACGCAAAGGGTCGCTTTCTGCTTCCGGCTGGCTTAAAAAAGCAATTGCCGGAGGGTGAAAATACACACTTCGTCATCAATCGCGGCTTTGAAAAATGCCTAAGCCTTTACACCAAACAAGCTTGGGAGCCGGTGTTTACGCGAATCAGCTCTTTAAATCAGTTTGACCCGGAGGTAAGAAATTTCGTTCGCTATTTTTTGAACGGTGCAACCGAAGTGGAGATTGATTCAGCGGGCCGTTTACTTCTGCCGCCAAACCTGAAAGAATATGCGGGTTTGGTAAAAGATGCGGTTCTGTCGTCGTCGGTTGACAAGATTGAGATCTGGAGCAAGGATGCTTACCAACAGTTCTTTGAGAGTTATTCGCCAACCCAATTTAGCGCACTGGCGCAAAAAGTAATGGGGGAGGTGAAGTAAGATGGAAGAAAGAGTTGAATCATCTTACCACGTTCCGGTATTGGCCAATGAGGTGATTGAATACCTGAACATCAAACCAGCAGGCGTTTATGTGGATTGCACATTTGGCGGCGGCGGTCATTCAAAGATTATTCTGACCAAACTGGGCGCAGCCGGAAAGCTTGTGGTTTTTGATCAAGATGCCGATGCCAAAGCCAATGTGCCGGATGACAAGCGGGTGCTTTTTGTTCCGCAAAACTTTCGTCACCTGCAACGTTTTTTGCGCTTGAATGGAATAACAGAGGTTGACGGCGTACTGGTTGACTTGGGTGTAAGCAGCCATCAGTTTGACGAAGCAGGCCGCGGTTTTTCCATTCGCTTTGACGCGGTGCTTGACATGCGCATGGACCAGAGAGGAGAGAAGACCGCAGCGGATATTTTGAATACCTACGGCGAAGCCGAACTGCACAAGCTCTTTGAACAATACGGCGAAGTAACCAATTCAAAAACGCTGGCAAAGCTGATTGTGGAGAAGCGCAAGACCGCGCCGTTTACCACCAGCGAAGCTTTTCGGGATGCGGTGTTCAGCGTAGTAAAGGGCAACCCGAATAAATATTTTGCGCAAGTCTATCAGGCCCTGCGGATGGAAGTGAATGAAGAAGTGCCAGCGCTAAAAGAGTTGCTGCAACAGTTGCCGCAAGTGTTGAAGAAAGGCGGCCGTGCGGTGGTCATCAGCTTTCACTCAATAGAAGACCGGTTGGTGAAAATGTTTTTTGGTCACGAAACGTTTGTGACCGAAGAAGAGAATCCTTTTGTTTCGGTAGAGATAACGAAGCATTTAAAGAAAATAAACAAGAAGCCGGTTGTGGCTTCGGCAAGTGAAACCAAATTAAACCCACGTTCGAGAAGCGCAAAGTTGAGAGTGGCGGAGAAAGTGTGAATGGTGAGTAGTGAGTGGTCAGTCGTAAACGACCCAAACTCACAACTGACCACTCACTACTCACAAAATATAAGGTGATGGAACAACCGAAAAAGAAACGACGTTATAAATGGAACCGGTGGCTGAACTATGGGTCCATCGTAAAGCAGCTTCCGTTTTTTCTTTTTTTGGCGGGGCTGGCGGTGATCTATATCTATAACGGACACAATGCCGACAAAACCATCAGGCGCATTGGCAAAGCAAGCAGCGAATTAAAAGACCTGCAGGGCGAATACAAATCCGTAACCGGTGATGTGTTACTCCGCAGCCGTCAAAGCGAAATGGTGGAAACAGTGAAGCCACTTGGATTGAAAGAGCTGACAGAAGAACCGGTGATATTGGTGGATAGCAGCGCAAACAATGAATAATGAATGATGAGTAATGAGTGGCTTGCGCGGGTTTAGGGACATGCCCGCGGCATGCCCGAAAGACGGAATAAAAAGAATGATTGCATTTGTAGTGATAACTGATTAGTGCCGAATAGAATTACAAGGCGTACACGTCCCGATAACTCCCGATAGCTATCGGGACGGGAGCGACGCAACAGACGATCAATAGCAGTACTGGCTTCTGGTTCATAAAAAGCAGATGTAAAAAAACCAACACAAAGTAGAACGTGGACATCAAAAAAGACATATTGTGGCGGGCTTACTTAAGCTTCATCGGTATGGTGGTGTTCAGCCTCTTTGTGTTGGGCCGTGCGGCCTACATTCAAAACGTGCAGGGCGACCACTGGCGCAGCTTGTCGGACAGCATGCACCAGAAATACGTGGCGCTGGATGCCGAACGCGGCACCATCTTCAGCGAAGACGGCCAGATGTTGAGCACCTCCATTCCTTTCTACGATATCTACATTGACTTCGGCGCCGAAGGCTTGCGCGAAAAGAACGGCAAACGATTCAAAGAGAACGTTGACTCGCTGGCCATTTCGCTTGCGCAGTTGTTCAAAGACAAAACCACATCGGCTTACAAAAAAGAATTGCAGCAAGGTTATACAAGTGAAGACCGATATTACATGCTGCGTAAAGGCCTTACGTTTGAGCAATACAAAAAGTTCAGAAGTTTTCCGTTGGTGCGATTGGGCCGGAACAAAAGTGGCGTGATAGCGCAAGAGCAAAGCAAGCGCTTAAATCCATTTGGTTTGCTGGCGCGAAGAACAATCGGACTGGCAAGAGAGAACGCACAAAACGTAGGCATCGAACGGACATACGATACCATGCTGCAAGGCCAAACCGGCAAGCAGCTCGTTCGCTACATTGCCGGCGGTGCGCCCATTCCGGTGGAAGGCTACCAGATAGAACCCGAGCAAGGCAAAGACGTTTATACCACGCTTGACATTCACATGCAAGACATGGTGGAAAGTGCTTTGATGAAGATGATGATTCAAAGTGGCTCGGAACATGGCACGGCTATCGTGATGGAAACATCCACCGGAAAAATCAAGGCCATTGCCAACCTTGGCAAACCAAAAAAAGATACCGGCTACACCGAAACATTGAACTATGCCTTGCAAACAACAGAGCCAGGTTCAACTATTAAACTCGCAACACTATTAGCCGTTTTAGAAAGCGGTTCAAGCAAGATAGATGACTTGGTGGAAGTCGGTTCCGCCGGACACGAATACGTTGGCGTACGCAATGTGAACGATGCCGAACGTGCGCCAAAACCAGTGCTTACACTTCGCGAGTGTTTTGCGCACAGCTCCAATGTAGGCTTTGCAAAAGTGGCCTACAAAGCCTTTGCCGACAAGCCGGACGTGTACAAGGGCTATCTACAAAAATTTCATTTAGACAAAAGAACAGGGATTGATTTGGTGGGTGAAGCCGCTCCGCTTTTGCCGCGCATCAAACGCAACAAAGAAGGCCTTCATGCGATGGTGACGGCAGCCTTTGGCTATGCCTTACAGGTAAGTCCGCTGCACACACTGATGTTGTACAATGCCATTGCTAATAACGGCAAAATGATGAAGCCTTACCTCGTGAACAGCGTAAAAGACAACGGCACTACGATGAAGGAATTTTCCCCTGTTGTGTTGGACGAACAACTTTGCAAACCCGCCGTGATAGCCGCCGCAAGGAGTAGCATGGAAGCCGTGGTGTCAATAGGAACCGGTGCACCAACCTTTAAAAATTTTTCCATTTCGGTTGCGGGCAAAACGGGAACTGCGCATGTAGCTGGTGGCGATGTTGGTTACGAAGACGGTATCTACCAGGCTTCGTTCGTCGGTTATTTTCCTGTTGATAAACCGCAGTACACCTGCATCGTTGTGATTAAAACAAAACCCCATGCGCCCTTGCATTTTGGCGGACAATTAGCGGCGCCGGTGTTTAAAGAAATCGTGACCGGTGTGTATGCACAATACATCCGTAACAAAGCTGTTGGCGAAGTGAATGTTGTGCCTGATAGTTCGGCTTACGTTTATTCGGGTGACAATGCGAACATGCAACAAGTGTTGCGAAGCTTGAGCATCGGTTACCTCGATTCGATGGATAAGGCCACAACTTTTAGCCAACTGTATGCATACAACTATAAGTCTGTTGCCAAAACGGTGTTGGACACAAAAACAGTGATGCCCGATGTGCGCCACATGACTTTGCGTGACGCCTTGTATGTGTTGGAAAGCCGCAGCATAAAAGTGATTATAAAAGGCAAGGGCAAAGTAGCCGCCCAAGATATTTTACCCGGTACTCCATTAAAGAAAACAAATACCGTAACCATTTTATTAGACTGATTGAAAACGCTTGCCGACATATTGTATAAAGTGCCCTTGAAAGCTGTGTCAGGTTCAACTGATGTGGTGGTAAGCGGCGTGCAGATTGACTCCCGCAAAGCATCGAACCGCAGCGTGTTTGTGGCCGTGAAAGGCGTAGCAGTTGACGGCCACAAATTCATTGACAAAGCTATTGAGCAAGGGGCGATCGCCATTGTTTGTGAAGAGATGCCTTCAACAAAAAAAGAAGGTGTGAGTTATGTACAAACGGCCGACAGCGCTGAAGCGGCGGGAGTAATGGCGCATAACTTTTATGGACAACCTTCTACTAAGCTACAACTGGTTGGTGTAACCGGAACGAATGGTAAGACAACGATTGCGACACTGTTGTATAAACTTTTTACAAGCCTTGGTTATACCTGCGGACTAGTAAGCACGGTGGAGAATATGATTGACGGCAAAGTGATTCCGGCAACACACACAACACCGGATGCAATTAGCCTGAATCTATTGCTGAAGCAAATGGTGGACGAAGGCTGCGAGTACGCCTTTATGGAAGTGAGTTCTCACGCAGTTCATCAACGCCGCATTGCAGGCTTGCAGTTTGCCGGTGGGCTTTTCAGCAACATCACTCACGACCATCTTGATTACCACAAAACCTTTGACGAATACATCAAGGCGAAGAAAGGCTTTTTCGACGGCTTGCCTTCATCGGCTTTTGCTATTACCAATGCCGATGATAAACGCGGCGCGGTAATGCTGCAAAACACGGCTGCCAAAAAACTTTCGTACAGCCTGCGCACAATGGCTGATTTTAAGGGAAAGATTTTGGAGAACGGTCTTGCCGGTTTGGTGATGACCGTCAACGAACAGGAAGTTCACTTCCGCTTGATTGGCGAATTCAATGCTTACAATCTTTTAGCCGTTTACGGTGCGGCCCTTTCGTTAGGACAGGATAAGCAAGACGTGCTGCGAATTTTAAGCAACACAACCGGAGCCGAAGGACGATTTGATTACAGCATTTCACCAAAAGAAAAAGTGATTGCCATTGTGGATTATGCCCATACGCCGGATGCGTTGATAAATGTCTTAGCAACGATAAAAAAATTAAAGCAAGGACACGAGCAAGTGATAACGGTTGTGGGCTGCGGCGGCGACAGGGATAAAGCCAAACGTCCGGTGATGGGTGAGGTCGCCTGCGAACACAGCGATAAAGTGATTTTCACCAGCGACAATCCGAGGAGTGAAGATCCCCAACAGATACTGAATGATATGGAAGAAGGCTTGCCGTTTTCGGCAAAGAAAAAATACGTGGCCATTGCCGACAGAGCGCAAGCGATAAAGACAGCCATCTCGATGGCGAAGCCGGAAGACATTGTGTTGGTTGCCGGCAAAGGCCACGAAAAATATCAGGAGATAAAAGGAGTGAAGCATCATTTTGATGACAAGGAAGTGGTGCAGGAGATGTTTGAACTATTGAACAAGTAGAGCAAACGAACCACGGCCAGCGGCCCATCCCTTTCAGTCATTTCTAAAAGCGGTGAGATGGCGCTAAAGCCCTTCCCGGTGGGAAGGGTACAGACATCAAGAAAAGAAATAGTCAGGGACTTTGATAAGAAAATTCTTGTATCAGAAATGAATCATTGAAACGCTAGGGCTGTGCGTAGATGGCCTTCCCAGCGGGAAGGTCGGGATGGGCCGCTTAAAATCGTAAATCAGAAATCGCCGCATGTTGTACTTATTTTTTGAATGGTTAAAAGATGAAAAGATTCGCTTCCCCGGAAGTGAGTTGTTTCATTTTATAACCTTTCGGGTGTTGCTGGCGGTGCTGTTGTCTTTGTTCATCACTACGGTTTACGGCAAGCGGTTGATACGCTACTTGCAAAAGAAGCAACTCGGTGAATCCGTTCGTGACCTGGGCCTGCAGGGCGAACAACAAAAGAAAGGCACGCCAACGATGGGTGGGTTGATCATCATCGCGGCCATCTTAATACCAACGCTTTTGCTTGCCGACTTGCACAAAGTCTATATCCGTCTTATGATTTTTTGCACGGTGTGGATGGGCGCCATCGGCTTTCTTGATGATTACTTAAAAATCCGGGCAAAACGCATTGCACAAGAAAAAGGTGTTGCGTATAAGAAGAGCGACAGTGATGGCCTGGCAGGCAAGTTCAAAATATTCGGGCAAGTGATGTTGGGTATTGTGGTGGGAGCAACGCTTTATTTTAATGAGAACGTAAAAATCTGGCGGGAATACGTTGGGCCCGACAAGGCGATGATTGCTAAAGTGGTGGATTCAACTTACAAAGGACCTTTTAAAGTCGTCGTCATCAACGGAAAGAAAAGAGTTTTCGTAGAGGCAAAATCATTTACGACAACCATTCCATTTGTAAAAAATCATGAGTTTAATTATGCCAAACTTTTGCCAGAATCATGGCGCGATTACACGTGGATTCTTTACATCGCTATCACCGTCTTCATTGTAACGGCGGTTTCGAACGGCGCGAACCTAACCGATGGTTTGGATGGATTGGCCGCAGGTACATCGGCCGTTATCAGTGGTACGTTTGGCATTTTCGCTTATGCAAGCGGCTCGTTGTTGCTGGCCGATTATCTCAACATCATGTACATCCCTAACCTTGCGGAGCTGTCCATTTTCATTGGTGCTTTGGTGGGCGCCTGCATTGGCTTCTTATGGTACAACTCTTTCCCGGCGCAGGTTTTCATGGGCGATACTGGCAGCCTTACGCTGGGTGGCATCATTGCGGCCTTGGCCTTTATCGTTCACAAAGAATTGCTGATACCGCTGGTTTGCGCCATCTTTTTTGTAGAAACATTGAGTGTAACGCTGCAGGTTTCTTATTTCAAATACACAAAGAAAAAATACGGCGAAGGCCGGCGGATCTTTTTAATGAGCCCGCTGCACCATCACTATCAAAAGAAAGGGTATCACGAGGCGAAGATTGTGACGCGGTTCTGGATTGTCACCATCCTGTGTGCGGTGGTTTCTATTGTTACATTAAAAGTAAGATGAGCCTAACCCTCCATATCAGAAACATCCGCATGATGAATCAACAGACGACACGGAAAATGACAATGCTTTTGAAAAACCAAGCTAGCCTGTACCGATGAATAAGCTAGTGATACTCGGTGGCGGTGAAAGCGGTGTTGGCGCGGCAGTGTTGGGCAAGAAAGAAGGCTATGATGTGATGCTGATGGATGAAGGCTCTTTGAAAGAAGGTTATCGCAAGGAACTGAAGGACGCAGGCATTGAAGTGATAGAAGGCCGTGTGGATGAAGTGCGGTTGATGCAAGCAGATGAAGTAGTGAAGAGTCCGGGCATACCGGAGAAGAATGTTTGGGTGAAGAAGTTGAGAGAGAAAGGCATTCCGATCATCGGTGAGATAGAACTGGCTTACCGGCACAAAGGCGATGCAAAAATCATTGCCATCACCGGAAGCAACGGCAAGAGCACGACAACGGCATTGACTTATCATATCTGCAAAACAGCGGGATTGGATTGTGCGCTGGTCGGAAACATCGGTTACTCCTTTGCCAAACAAGTGGCCGAAGACCCGAAGCCGTTGTATGTAGCGGAGATTAGTTCTTTTCAGTTGGATGACATCCAAACCTTTCGTCCCGATGTGGCGGTGCTGCTCAACATCACTGAAGACCATTTGGATAGATATGAGTACAAGATGGAGAACTACATCCGCAGCAAGTTTCGCATTGCGATGAACCAGACGGCAGACGACTATTTTATTTATAACCTGGACGACGAAAATATCGTCGGCTATATGAAAGAAAACCCGATTCAATCAATTCAATTACCAATGACCATGAAGCAAAAAGTGGAGAACGGTGCAAGCATTCAGAACGATGAACTGCACATAAAGACCGGGCAGGAAGAGCAGAGCATGAGCGTGTATGACTTTGCTTTAAAAGGTAAACACAATCAATACAACACCATGGCAGCAAGCGTAGCCGGAGCCACGATGGACATCCGCAAAAACAAAATTCGCGAAGCGGTGCAAACCTTCGAAAACCTTGAACACCGCATGGAAGCTTTACCCATGGTGCGTGGCGTGGAGTTTATTAACGACAGCAAGGCTACCAACGTAAACTCTACCTGGTACGCATTGGAAAGTATGACCAAGCCCACGGTTTTAATTCTGGGCGGTGTGGACAAAGGCAACGATTATGCTCTCATTGAAAACTTGGTGAAAGAAAAAGTAAAAGCCATTGTGTGCATGGGTGTGGACAATTCAAAAATTCACGCGGCTTTCGAGGGAAAAGCAAAGTTGATTGACACGGGCAGCGCCGAGAACGCGGTGATAGCTGCGTATGAGCAAGCGTCGCCGGGTGATGTGGTCTTATTAAGCCCCGCTTGCGCTTCGTTTGATTTGTTCAGCAATTACGAGGACAGGGGAAAGCAGTTTAAGGAAGCGGTGAAGAATCTCTAAGTGTTCACTTGTTCACCTGTTCACGTGTTTACTTGTTAAGCGTGAAATGCTACGATTCTTTGAATAAGGGAGAGCAGAAAATGAATGGAAACTGGCGTAAGCCAACAAGTGAACACGTGAACAAGTGAACAGGCAAACAAAAAGCAATGACCGACCAACAAGACATAAAATTTTCCGACCTCGCTCAAAATATTAAGAGCAAGGCGCTGCTGCAAAAAACCAGCGGCGACAAAGTCATTTGGGCCTTGGTGCTGTTGCTTGGCTTGGTGTCGCTGTTAGTGGTGTACAGCGCCACGGGTTCGTTGGCGTACAAGATGTACAAAGGCAATACGGAGATTTATTTGTTCAAACAGATTGCTTTTATTGCCATCGGCTTTGTCATCATTTATTTTGCTCACCGCGTTAACTATACCATCTATTCCAAGGTGGCAAAAATTCTGTTGCTGCTGTCCATTCCACTGCTTTTTTATACGCTGTTTTTTGGTGTAAGCATGAACGAAGGCAGCCGCTGGATTCGCCTGCCCATCATCAACATGACGATGCAGACGTCTGATCTGGCGAAGCTAGCGCTGTTCATGTTTTTGGCCCGCATGTTAAGCCGCAAGCAAAGCAAGATCAAAGATTTTAAGAGAGGCTTTTTGCCCGTCATCGTTCCGGTGGCGGTTGTGTGCCTATTGATTGCTCCGGCCAACCTTTCCACTGCTTTACTCCTTGGCTCAAGCTGCCTGTTGCTTATGTTCATCGGCCGGGTAAGCATGAAGCACATCTTGTTGGTGATTGGTTGTGCCTTGATACCGGTTTCACTTTTGATAATGGCGGCCGTCATTAAACACAAGTCATCGGCTGATGATGAAACAACAGCAGCAGTGGTGAAGAAAGAAAAGAAGAACCGCCTCACAGCCCGTGTTGATACCTGGATTGGCCGGGTTGAAAATTTTGTTTACGGAGCGGCTGCAAAAGAAGGCGATGCCGATGATAGCCATTACCAAGTGAACCAAGCTAAGATTGCCATAGCCCGTGGTGGTGTAATGGGCCGTGGTCCCGGCAATGGCGAAGCCCGGAATTTTTTACCGCAAGCTTACAACGATTACATCTATGCCACACTCATTGAAGAATACGGATTGATGGGCGGGGCATTCATCATTTTTATTTATCTCGTTTTTCTTTTTCGAAGCATACGCTTGTTTAAAAAATGTCCGTATGCGTTTGGGGCTTTTCTGGCCTTAGGGCTAAGCTTCACGTTGGTGATACAAGCCTTAGCCAACATGGCCGTGAACGTAAATCTCTTTCCGGTAACGGGTGTAACGCTTCCCTTGGTAAGCATGGGTGGAAGCAGCTTCTTGTTTACCTGTTTGTCTATCGGAATTATTTTAAGCGTGGCAAGAAACGTTGAACAGGAGGAAGGCAAAAAAGCCGCTGCATTGGCTGCGGCTGTTGAAGCAAACGGAGAAATAGAAGAGGAATACGATGAAGAGGATGAAGAAGAATACGAGGATGAAGAATATGAAGAAGCGGAAGAACCGGTTAAACAGTCGGCGGCTTTGTAGGGACATGCCCGTAGCATGTCCGATCAGAGTATAAAGACAACAACAGAGAAAGCACAGCATGGCAAAACGGATCATCATCGCAGGCGGCGGAACAGGTGGACATATTTTTCCGGCTATCGCTATTGCCAATGCGCTGAAGAAAATGGATGATTCAATTGAAATTTTGTTTGTAGGTGCAAAGGGCAAGATGGAGATGGAGAAAGTTCCGCAGGCCGGCTACGAAATTCAAGGTTTGGACATTGCCGGTTTCAACAGAAGCTCTTTGATTAAAAACATTGGACTGCCGCTAAAGTTGGTACGAAGCTTTCTGCAAGTGCGAACTATTTTCAAAAGTTTCAAGCCCGATGCAGTGATTGGGGTGGGCGGGTATTCTTCGTTTCCGGTTTTGCGTTTTGCCCAGGCACAGCGAATTAAAACATTCATACACGAAAGCAATTCGTTTGCGGGAAAAAGCAACATGCTGTTGGGCAGAAAAGCAACGAAAGTGTTTGTGGCAACTGAAGGCATGGATAAATTTTTTCCGGCGGAAAAAATTTTGATAACTGGCAATCCGGTTCGGCCGGATATCCTCAACGTCGCTGCCCTTTCAAAAAACGAAGCGTTGCAATTTTTTGGTTTGAAGGAAGGAATAAAAACGGTGTTGATTGTTGGCGGAAGCCTTGGCGCAAAGTCTATCAACGAAGCCATTGAAAAAGGATTGGATGATTTGACGGCCGCTGGCTTGCAAGTCATTTGGCAAACCGGAAAGACCGATGCGGCACGCTGGAAGAAAAGAGCAGAAGGACAAAGCAATGTTTGGGTCAGTGATTTCATCACGCAAATGCAAACGGCTTACGCGGCAGCGGACATGGTGATTTCAAGAGCGGGTGCGATGGCAATAGCAGAATTGTGTGTGGTGAAAAAGCCTGTGCTTTTTGTGCCTTACCCATTTGCCGCCGAAGATCATCAAACGGTAAATGCACAAACGCTTGTTCAACGCAACGCGGCATTGATGGTGAAAGATAGCGAGGCAAAAGAAAAAGTGGTTCCAACGATCATTGCCTTGGCGAATGACGAAGCAAAGCAAAAAGAATTGAAGGAAAATATTTCAGCCATGGCTGTAACTGATGCCGACAAAATAATTGCAGAAGAAATTTTGAAAACAATTGGTCGTACCAACAATTGAACGAACCAAGACAATTGAATGGCAGAAGCAGTAAACGATAAAAAAAGTTTGTTAGACCTAAGTTCCCCCACCGGGGGGCGGGGGGCCGTTATTTATTTCATCGGCATTGGTGGCATTGGCATGAGTGCGCTGGCCCGTTACTTTCTTTCAAAAGGTGCAACAGTCAGTGGCTACGATAAAACAGAAACAGAATTAACCAAGGCACTTCAGGCGGAGGGAATGGCGATTCATTACACCGAAGATGTAGAAGCCATTCCGAAAGAGGTTGCTTTAGTGGTTTATACGCCGGCCGTTCCGAAAGAACACAAAGAGTTGGTGTATTATCAAACGCACGGTTACAAAGTGGTGAAGCGAAGCGATGTGCTGCAAATGATCAGCGAAAGTTCTTTCAACGTCTGCATCGGCGGCACACACGGCAAGACAACGATCACCACAATGACGGCGCACATTCTTCGCCACAGCGGATATGGTTGCAATGCGTTTTTGGGCGGCATCGCCTCTAACTATAATACCAATTTTTGGAGTAGTAAGAACAATGTGTGTGTGATTGAAGCCGACGAATACGATAGAAGCTTTTTGAAATTAAGCCCCGACATCGCAGTAATTACGGCAATGGATGCTGACCACTTAGACATTTACGGTGATGAAAAGAGTTTGCAGGATGCGTATGTTCAATTCGGCAGCAAAGTAAAAAGTGGCGGGCTGCTCATCGGAAAGTTTGGTTTAAAAAGAGTGAAAGAAACCGGTGTGGAAAAGCGCTGGAGTTATAGTCTTCAAAACGAAGCCGCCGATGTATATGCCGCAAACATTAAAATAGAAGACGGCGGTTATCGCTTCGATGTTTTTTTAAAAGACAGAGGTCTTTCTCATTGCGAATTGAGAATTGGCGGAATGCACAACGTGGAGAATGCGGTTGCTGCCATTGCGGTTGCATCGGCGTTAGAGATTGACGACGATAAGATCAAAGCGGCGCTTGCGGATTTCAAGGGTGTGCGCCGAAGATTCGAGTACGTGCTTCCACCGAAAAAGCAAAACGTGGGCGGCTATGTGGAACCCGTTTTGGTCGATGATTATGCGCATCATCCGGAGGAGTTAAGAGCTTTGCTCACGAGTGTGCGAAGTTTGTTCCCAGGCCGTGTGGTGACGGTCGTTTTCCAACCGCATTTATTCAGCAGAACCCGCGACTTGGCCGATGGATTTGCCGAAGCATTGTCCATCGCCGACAGAGTAATTCTTTTGCCTATTTATCCGGCGAGAGAACTGCCGATGGAAGGTGTGGGGAGTGAGATGATTTTGAAGAAGATTGACCGGGATGACAAACAAGTGGCATCAAAAGAAGAACTGTTGGCGTGGATGAAAAGCCACGCGAAAGTTTTGAATAAAGAGTTTGGTGAAGTCATCGTAATGGCCGGAGCCGGTGACATTGATGCGTTGGTGAAGCCGGTGGGTGAGTTACTAGGTTACTAGGTTACTAGGTTACTAGGTTACTAGGTTACTAGGTTACTAGGTTACTAGGTTAATAGGTTAATAGGTTAATAGGTTAATAGGTTAATAGGTTAATAGGTTAATAGGTTAATAATTGTAGTGTCTTGTAAGATAGGCAACGACATGGCAACATAGTAACCTATTAACTTATTAACGCAAAAAAATGACGTAAAAAAAGAGTGCAATTCAAGCGCCCCATATACCGCATTTTGTTTTTTTCTGTCTGGCTGGTGATGCTGGGCGGCATAGCTACGCTGGTGATTGCTGCCAACCGCAAAACCGGTTCGCGAACCTGCAAGGGCGTGACGGTTAGCATCAACAACGATGGCGAAACCATTTCAGTAAAGAAGGAAGATGTGTTGAAGGCCATTGAACGCATAGCCAAAGGTTCGGTGATGAACAAACAGTTCGGCAACATGAACCTCGGTGCGATGGAAAGGACGCTGGAAGCAAATCCGTGGATCCGGGATGCGGAGTTGTATCTCGATACAAAAGATGTATTGCACGTTTCGGTATGGGAGCGGCAACCCTTTGCCAGAGTGTTTACTACAGCAGGCAACTCTTTTTACATGGACAGTTCAGGCTATCAATTGCCGCTATTGGAAAACTATACGGTGCGGTTGCCGGTGTTTACGGGTTTTACCGCTGCAAAAAGATTTAGCGCACAGGACAGTGCTACACTGCAAGGTTTGAAAGGAGTAATTCTTGCCATTGAAAAAGATTCGTTTTGGGCTGCGCAGGTGGGACAGATTGATATTACACCGGAGCGAAAGTTTGAATTGATTCCTTTGATCGGAAGCCACGTGATTAAGCTTGGTTATGCCGAGGACATAGAACAAAAACTTGCCAACCTTTTCTTGTTTTACAGAAAAGTTTTGTCCAAAGCTGGCTTAGCCAAATACGGTGTGTTGGATGCGCAGTTTGACGGTCAGGTTGTGGCTGTGCGAAGAGGACAAATCACAACCATTGATTCCTTGCAATTGCAGAAGAACATTGAAGAACTGATGAAGAAAAAAGAAGCGGAGCAGGAACCGGACGATGCCTTGCCCGCTATTCCGTGGGTGACAACACCGCCTGAAAGCATAGTTGATTCCTTAACCGAACCGCCGCTGGAACCAGCAACAGATGCAAATAAAACGATCCATCCAAACCCCTCCGAAAAGCCCGCCACCAATCCAAAATCCAATCTGGTAAAACCGACAATCCAAAAACCCAAGCCTGTAAGTACAGGAATACAAAAGCCACCGAAACAACCGATAAAAAATGAAAAGCCGAAGGCGGTGATGCCGAAAACGAATGAGTATTAACGGTCCATCCCGCACAACCATTTCCGAAAGCGGTGAGATGGTGCTAAAGCCCTTCCCGCTGGGAAGGGTAATGGTAGTATGAAACCAGAAAGACAAGTTCTTCGATTAAAAGATTGGTTGAATAAAAAACAGAAACGTTGAAAGGCAAGGGCTGTGTGTAGATGGCCTTCCCAGCGGGAATCCCGATAGCTATCGGGACGGGATGGGCCGCTGATTGTGCAATGAACGACTGGCAAACCGGTTGCCGAATAGCGAACCAAACGTACACGTCCCGATAACTCCCGATAGCTATCGGGACGGGAGCGACGCAACAGACGATCAATAGATAGATGAACCTTTGGTTTAAAAAAAGCGAAGAGGCGAGAAGAGAGAAAAGAAGAAGAGAATATCGAACAGACAAACAAGGAATGTAGAATGAAAAGTGAATGATGAAACAACAGCATCCCGACAATCCTTTCAAATCCGTACGCATCCGTGGTCAACAACAACTAAAAACAACATAACATGAACAACGAGCAACCAATTATTGTGGGGCTTGACATTGGAACCACCAAAATCGCCGTCATTGCCGGACGCAAGAATGAGTTCGGCAAGCTGGAGATTCTGGGCTTCGGCCGTGCCAACAGCAACGGCGTGAAGCACGGACAGGTGCTGAACATTGACGAGACCATCAAAGCCATCAAACAGGCGCTCGATGCTTGCTATTCGAGCAATCCGAACCTTGTGATTAATGAAGTCTATGTCGGCATCGCAGGACATCACATCAAAAGCCTGCAAACCCGCGGCGACATTGTGCGGCAGGACACGGAGAACGAGATTTCGCAACGCGAGATTGACCAACTGATTGCTGACCAGTACAAGACGTACATCCCGGCCGGCGACCAGATCATTGACGTGATTCCGCAGGAGTTTGCGGTGGATAATTTTCAAAACATTCAAGACCCCATTGGTTACAGCGGCGTAAAAGTGGGCGCCAATTTTCACATCATCACCGGCGATAAAAACGCCATCCGCAACATCAAGCGAAGCGTAGAAAAATCAAACCTCATAACAAAGGATTTGGTGCTTCAGCCGCTTGCGTCTGCAGCGGCGGTGATGGCCGAAGAAGACCTGGAAGCAGGCGTGGCCATTGTTGACATCGGCGGCGGGACTACCGACCTTGCCATCTTTTACGAAGGGATTTTAAAACACACGGCCGTGATTCCGTTTGCGGGTGAGAACATCACCAACGACATCAAGACAGGGCTGGGCGTTTTAAAAACACAGGCGGAGCAGATGAAGGTGCAATTTGGAAGTGCGCTGGCCAATGAAGCAAAGACCAATGCCTACATCACCATTCCCGGTTTGCGTGGCATGCCGGCAAAAGAAATCTCTGTAAAAAATCTGGCGCACATCATTCAGGCCCGCATGAGCGAAATACTGGATTTTGTGACCTACCATCTAAAACAGGTTGGCCTTGACAACAAGAACCTTAACGGCGGTGTAATCCTTACCGGTGGCGGTTCACAGCTCAAGCACCTGATTCAATTAACGGAATACGTAACAGGTTTGAATGCCCGCATTGGTTTACCCAACGAGCACCTGGCGCCCAATCACATTGACGAATTGGCGAAGCCAACGTATGCCACTTGTTTGGGTTTGATATTAAAAGGCAACGACGATTTTGAGCACAACCGCAAGCAATTCGATTCGCAGTTTAAAAAGGTGGACGTGCCCGAAGGTTTGAAGCAGGAATCGTTGGTTGAAGAACCCCTGTTGGTAGATCCTTACGGCGCCACCATTGTTCGTGCCGAGTCGCGCAAAGGCATCTCCAACTTCTGGGGAAAATTTAAGAACAGCTTAATTGAAATTTTTAAAGAAGAAGAAGACGAAAAGCTGTGAGTAGTGAGTAGTGAATGGTGAGTTATGAACGAACCACTCACTATTCACTATTCACTATTCACCATCCTCCTTCCACCTCCAACTATTCTCATCCGTTGCCGCCTCACCAGCCGCAACACAAAAAATACTCTCTATGATTCATTTTGATTTGCCCAAGGAAAAGTCGTCCATCATTAAAGTCATCGGCATCGGCGGCGGCGGCAGCAATGCCGTTAACCACATGTACTCGCAAAACATCGAAGGCGTGAACTTCATTATTTGCAATACCGATGCGCAGGCCATTGCGCAAAGCAACGTGCCCAACAAAGTGCAGCTAGGTCCGCACCTAACGCAAGGCCTCGGCGCCGGCGCCAATCCCGACATCGGCCGTCAGGCAACTGAAGAAAGCCTTGAAGAATTAAAAGGCATTTTGGAAGTGAACACCAAGATGGCTTTTGTTACGGCCGGCATGGGCGGCGGCACCGGTACCGGTGGTGCACCCATCATTTCAAAAATTTGTAAAGACCTCAATATTCTGACGGTCGGTATCGTCACCACGCCGTTCTCGTATGAAGGCCGCAAGCGCCAGGTGCAAGCCGAAGAAGGCATTAAGAATTTGAAACAGTACGTTGACACCTTGTTGGTGATTAGCAACGACAAGCTGCGCCACCAGTTTGGTAACCTTAAAATGCGGGAAGCCTTTGCCAAAGCAGACAATGTGCTGGCAACAGCGGCAAAATGTATAACGGATGTTATCAACAGCACCGGCCAAATCAACGTTGACTTTGCCGACGTATGCACGGTGATGAAGAACGGTGGCGTTGCTATCCTAGGCAATGCCGCTTGCGAAGGCGAAGACCGTGCGCAACGTGCCATTGAAGATGCCTTGAACTCGCCGCTGCTGAACGACAACGACATTCGCGGCGCCAAGTGGATCCTTATCAACATCAATTCGGCCGAAGGCGAGCATGAGTTCACAATGGACGAAGTAGAGATCATTCAAACGCATTTGTTAAGTCAGGCCGGTGAAACCACCGATGTAATTTTGGGCCTGGGTTATGACAACACGCTCGGCGAAAAAATCGGCATCACCTTAATTGCAACGGGCTTTGAACACAAGGATCCCTTCGTGAAAAAGGTTGCCATCAAGCAACAGCCGCAGGAAGAAAAGATAATGATGACCCTTGGTGAAAAATCGGCGCCTAAACCCGCACCGGTAGTTGAACAAAAGATAGATGATGTAATGGCGCCCACACTGGTGGATGATGAAGAAGCCGAGGCTGAAATTCCAATGCCGCAATTAGTGGTGAAAGAAGAGGAAGCGCAACCGATAGAATTCTTTGCACTTGACGGAAGCGCTAAAAAAGAAGAACCCAAAGAAGAAGCGCCATCGTCGTCCATCCAGCTCAAATTCATGAATGATGAAGTGGACAACGCCGCAGCTCAACGCGAAAAAGAACGCATTGAAATGGAACGCAAGAAGCAGGCGTTGGATGATAAGTTTGAAGCCCTGCGTCAGAACATTTTGGGTGGCGGAAAAACATCACCGGCGCAAAACAATCCGGCAGCAGGAGCGGGTGGTTATCTGTCGCGGCCGTCCAATATTTACAGCGAACAAAAGCGTGAAGTGACAGCTTCCAAGCCGGTTGAAGAAGCCAAGCGGCCGCTTACCGATGCCTTTAAAGAAGAGGAAGCCGGCGACATGAAACTGGTGATGAAAGCCGAAGCTTCGGGCGAAGAAAAGCCTGCCGCCGATGCACCGCAAACACCGCAGGCGAAAGCGAACGAGCCGCATGATGACATTGCCGGCGGCGATGACAAACAGCGTGCAAACGACCGCCTGCAAAAGTTGCGCAACCTATCGTTTAACCTGAATGCGGCCGACCCGAACAACGAGTACGAAAGTGTACCGGCTTACATCCGCCGCAACATGGAGTTGAACCAGGGCACGTCATCGGCGGAGAATTTTTACAGCAGTTATACGGTGAAGAGCGATGGCAAGAACAACGCTACCATCAGCACCATCAATACCTTTTTAGACGGCAAGAAGCCGGATTGACCCTCGTTTAATTAAAGCCATTGTTAGTAACAGACTCGTGTTTTTAGTTGTGCCCCCGCTGTTTTCAGCGGGGGTTTTTGTTGACCACGGATGGGAGGGATTTTGAACCGCAGATGATCGGAATTTGAAAATGATGATCGCGGTGATCAGCCGAGAGTTTGTCTTAAGCTATTTGTGGGTGAGCGGGCCATTCATTTTAAGCTGGAATTTATTTCGGTGCAGGACATGAACAAGGCTGTGGAAACGATTGTGAATTTGGCAATGATTTGGGAGGAGAGGAGCGGGGGTTGAGGCTTGCGTGCAGCGGGCTTATACAGCAATCGTGTTATAAATTTAAGATTTCAAAAAATTCTTTCGACGACACGATTTTTGTGCCTTTGTATTCGGTCATCGTAAAGTCGTTTGTGTTGCCGGTTACAAGATATTTCGCTTCGCAAGTTTCCGCAAGTTCTAAAAGTCTGTTATAGGGTTCGTCACTTATTAGAGTAACCTTCGCAACCGGTGTGAACATAAACCTATACGTTTCAATATCGCTCAACAGGATTTGTGCCTTTGCATGGAAGTCTGGAAACTTGGAGAACTTTTCACGGTTCAGCACTTCAACGTATTCAGCAAAGAGTTGTTCGGAAATACAAAGTTGGAGTTTTGGGTCGGCAAAGACCCGGTCAACAATCAAGAAAGGATAACCTCTCTGAATGTTTGCGGAAATCAGCACGTTGGTGTCAAGAATGAGCCGCATTTCTATCTCTTACCACTTTTACTTCTTCGGAGATTTCGTCCATGGTCATGTTGGAAAGCCCATAACGTTCCGCAAGTTCTACCGTCCTAGCTAAGTTTTGGCGAGTAAGCTCACGGCTCACAATATTTATTAAGTCAGAAAAGGAAAGCTTGTCTGCTTTCACTCCAAACTTTTGGGCCTCAAGGTCTGAAATGTTAATGCTAATTGTACGCATAACCAAAATGTTTGTCAGTGTTAAGCTACAAAGTTTCATTGGCTTGCATTTTATGCTATTGTTTGTGTACAGCTTAGCTTTATATGTGCTGTCGTACCAACAACTGAATACAAGCAATGATGTGAAAAGCGCTGCGTTCGTGCTTCGGTCGTTAGTGGGCTGAACACGAAGCCATCGCCATAGTACCAACAGCGGCAACGCACCGGATATTAACGTAGGCATGAACAACTTTGACAGAAACTTTGGTGTTATGTTGTATGTGCCCACCACATCTTGTATGCAATTATTCAGTCTTAAAAACTTGTTCACTTGAATAAATAAGGCCGAATCGTTTTAATTCTTTGTAAAATTTTACCGATTGTTCCAAAACTTGCAAGTCTCCACAAGCAATATATTTTATTGACTGATGAATTATAGCAGCGTTATAACCGTATGAATTTCGTGGAGCGAAATTTTTTAAACTTTTGTTAGTTGATGAATAAAGACGTCGTGAGCTAACTGCAAATAACATGTCCCCATCATTAAATTTTTTAAACTCATTCTCTTGAACTCTTGATAAAAATGGAAAGTCACCAATTACATAGATTGGGCTTTCATTTTGATGTATGTTAATCCATTTTCTTCCTTTCATTCCATAGCTTCTTATTGCATCAATATGATGTTTAAACAAACCGGCTCTTTTGATTTTTCTATACGTTGGATCATTTCGTAGAAATTCAGGATCAATACCCTTCGCTGTGATAATTGAGCGCTTCATCAAATCTTCGAATGTATAATCAGTTTTCGGTATCCTCCAAAACAGGCTAATTAAGAAGAAAAGTACAATTGCAGTGTCCTCCGTCTGAAAGTCAATTTTAGATAATTCTTCTGTTTGATAGTGCTTGATAACTTTACTCATCTTATTGTCTATTTCCGCGTACAAACAATCTTCAAGCAGCGAGGATTTTAAGTTGCCTTTAAGTTCAACAGTGTTTCGTTCCATTTCAAAGAAAATGGACTTTGGGGGTCGCTGCTTGGATAGTATTTTGTCGCCTTGTTTGTCATAAATGTGTAATAGCTCGTTGTCGTCAGTAAACCCCTTTATCAAAAATTGTGGTATGTAGTGATGTCTTGATGACTTCTTCTTTAATAACTCACCCATGGATGGTGGAATCAATGTACTCATTTGGACTATTTAAGGCGTTCGCTTAATTGCATAATGCACAAAAATTGGTGCTACTAAACATGCCGATAAAAAAACAACTTTTAGCAACCAACTATTTTGCCTATACTTTTTGTATTGTAGTTATGATAATTCAATCTCGTTATACATTTTGTATTGTCACTTTGGTCACTTTTTCACCTGTAAATTTACTTCGTGAAACGCTTGCCCACCCTTCTCCTTTTCTTTTTACCTGTTTTTCTCTCCGCCCAAAACCTTCTCATGAACGGCGGCTTTGAAGACGAGAACATCTGCTTGGAATATCAAAAGAACTGCGCACCCGAAGGCTGGATTTCCACCTCGCTTTACGCCGATTATTATTTTGACGACAAGCCTCATGCTTTTGAAGGCCGGCATTTTGTGGGACTTACGTTGGCGGATAAAGAACGGCCGGGTCTTCGCAACTTTCTCCGCACACGGCTGCTTTGCGGTTTGCGCAAAGGTGCACAATACAAACTTCAATTCTCTATTCGTTCGCAGCACGATGTTTTTGATTCCATCGGCATCTACTTTTCTTCTACAGATTTTCTTTACCAAAAAGATAAGATCAGAAGTGGCCGTCCGCAGTTGTTCGTTCGCAAGGATAGCACGGTAAAACAAACCGGTGATTGGCGCAAAGTTTCACTTACCTACATTGCCACCGGCAACGAGAACTTTTTAAACATCGGTGACTTTGATCCTCGCGGACATAACCTTTACGGCCTTCCCGATCTTGGCCGGGCCTATTATTTCTTTCTCGATGACATCAGCCTAACACCATTGAACATGAATGAGAAACTTTGCGATGATGCGGATAAAATTAAAGAAGAGGAATACGCCTTTGATCCAAGGCACGATAAACTCGACCGGCTTATTTATACTTACACAAAGTCGCCACCGCCAGTGGAGCCGCTTCAAAAAACACTGGTGCAAAGAATAGATACGCTGGTGATTCCCGATGTATTGTTTGCCACTAACAGCTATGCCTTGAACATAAAGGCGAATGCCGTACTCGACAGCTTCGTTTATAAAACAGCCTCCCTGAAAGTGGATTCAATGGTGGTGGAAGGCCACACCGATAACCAAGGCTCTCTTCCGCTAAATCAAAAGCTATCGGAAGACCGTGCGGCTTCGGTAGCGGGTTACCTGCAACCGCATTTTCGCAGAGCCATTGCCACTCGTGGCTGGGCCAGTAGTAAGCCGGTGGCCGATAATCGAACACCGCCGGGCCGTCAAAAAAACCGCCGTGTGGAAATTTATTTTTACGTTCGTGAGTAGCTGTCTCACATCTGCCGGATAGGATATAGCTTACCTTCATCTAACGATCATTAAACACAATCCATTATGATTCTTCTACAAGAGGCCAACGGCGGCGTTCTGGCTAATTTTCTTTCCACGTTTTGGCCGTTGCTCATTTTGCTGTTTGTTATTTTCAGCGGCCTGTTCACCATCAACCAGGGCTACGTTGGCGTGGTGACTATGTTTGGCAAATACCGCCGTGCTGCAAGGCCGGGCCTGAATTTTAAGATCCCTTTTTTTGAGCAGGTAATGAAAAAAATATCGGTGCAAAACCGTTCGGTGGAAATGGAGTTTCAGGCCGTCACCATTGACCAGGCCAACGTCTATTTTAAAAGCATGTTGCTTTACTCGGTGCAAAACACCGACGAAGAAACCATCAAAAAAGTGGCCTTCGTTTTCATCTCCGACCGGGATTTGATGCAGGCGCTTACACGCACCATCGAAGGTTCTATTCGTGCCTTTGTGGCCACCAAGCGCCAGTCGGAAATTTTGGGGCAGCGCAAGGAAATTGTTGACTACGTAAAAGACCAGATTGACCACACGCTTGAGCAATGGGGCTATCATTTGCAAGACCTTCAAATCAACGACATCACCTTCGACAAAGCCATTATGGAAAGCATGAGCAAAGTCGTTGCGTCGAACAACCTGAAAGCGGCAGCGGAGAACGAAGGACAAGCTTTGCTCATCACTAAAACAAAAGGCGCTGAAGCCGAGGGCAATGCGATAAAAATTGCGGCCGAAGCCGAACGCGAAGCGGCCCGCCTGCGTGGACAAGGCGTGGCACTGTTCCGGCAGGAAGTGGCCAAGGGCATGAGCGAAGCGGCCGAACAAATGAAGCAAGCCAACCTTGATACAAACGTCATCCTGTTCAGCATGTGGACGGAAGCCGTAAAGAATTTTGCCGAATACGGCAAGGGCAACGTCATCTTCCTCGACGGCAGCGCCGATGGCATGGAAAGAACAATGAAACAGATTCAGGCCCTGATGGTGAAACGTGCGGGAACAAATGGCGATGGGGCTGTGCCGCAGGGAAGGTGAGGTGATTAGCTGATTAGCGGATGTGATGATTAGCTGATGGGTGAATTTGAAGATTTGATGATTTGAAAATTTGATGATGGGCTTTTGCCGGTGTAGGGACATGCCCGTGGCATGTCCGAAAGATCACATAATAAAACTGTATGTACGTGTAGCGAGGATTGAATGATGTTCAATAGAATTACAAAGCGTACAAGAGTGCGACGCAACAGACGCTTAATAAATAGACAGACCTCTGGTTCATAATTCTGACAATCCTCAAGTACGGCAGACTGGTTTTGATAATCTTGGTAGTCCGCCGTTTTTAACAATCCCGGCAATCTGTGATTTCAATCTTTGTGGCATGAACAACCAGTTTCTTACCGTAAAAACGTTCCTTGATAGAATCAAAAGCATCGGCTTTTGGGACCGCCTCTTTTATTGGGGCGAAGTGCGGCGTGAGTTAATAGAAGCCGCTACCGGTCTGGCTTCCTTGCAAAACGATTTGACGACAACGCAAAGCGAACTGGCTTCAACACAGATGCACCTTTCGGTGATGCAGGAAACCAAACGCAACCTTGATTTGCAGTTGCAAGCCATCAATAAAGAACTCGGTACGCACAAAGAAAGGTCGCAGAACAGCGAACGCGAGGCCCAAACTGTACGTGAGCTAAACATTCAATTGAAAAAGGAAGACGAGTTCAGGGCGCAGCGATACTCCGAAGAAATTTTTTCGCTGCAAAGCATCAAGCAAAGCCTGATGGACGAAAGGGCGAAGGAGATTCAATACCGCCACGAAGAAGAGATGGAGCGCCTGAAAGCCTTGAAAGAAACCTGGGCTTTGCACCAAACCGATGTGCAGGGCCGCATGAAGCAGCTTTGCCAAAAGCACACCTTGCATTATGTGGACAAGGCGCCGTTCAGAGGTGAGCCTGATAACACGTTGATGATTGCCGAAGAATACGTGGTGTTTGATGCCAAGTCGCCGTCGGGTGATGACCTGAAAAACTTTCCACTTTATTTAAAAGCACAAGCCGAAAGCGCCAAGAAATACGCGAAGTTGGAAGGCGTGAAAAAGGATGTTTTTTTGGTGGTGCCCACCAATACGTTGGCTTGTGTAAAAGAGTTTGTTTATAACCTTGGCGACTATGATGTGTATGTGGTTTCGACGGACGTACTGGAGCCGTTGATACTTTCGCTGTGCAAGATTGAAGATTATGAATTTGCAGAACAATTGAGTCCCGAAGACCGCGAAAACATCTGCCGCATCATTGGCAAGTTTGCGCATCTATCAAAACGCCGCATTCAGATTGACGCCTTCTTTGCGCGGCAGTTTATAGAGCTGGCTTATAAATGCGAGAACAGCTTGCCTACCGATGTTCTGGAAAAAGTGTTGGAGTTTGAACGGTCAGAAAAATTAAACCCGCCGATGGAAAAGCGGGCCAAAGCCATCAGTACAAAAGACCTTGAAATTGAGAACGGCAAGATAGAAATGGAAGTGTCGGCCAAAGGCGTGGCGCTACCGAATGATGTAATTGCGCTTGCGTTGAACGAGGCAAATTTGTACAGATAGTATTGCTCTTTGCTAACGAGAGAAAGGTTCAAAACAACAAAAAGGCTTCATCAAAACGATGAAGCCTTTTTTTATTCGAGACAAAATTCAGTTTACCAGAACTTGATGTATAAAGCTGCGAGGATGAACAGTGTGGTTACGATCATAGCCACAATAGACGGCTTCAGTTTGAACATTTCCTTGTCCAGCATAAATGCTTTTGGATTGATGCGTGGACCGGCAAGGCTAATGCTGATCATCACCACCATGGTAAAAAAGAAAGCCCAGCCCATGTTGATAAGGAAAGGAATTTCATACACCCCGTCTTTGTTAATGAAAGCCGTGTACAAAATATTTTCATGGCCCAATAAGGGAATAGCGAAGCTGTTGAAAAAGATAGCCATCCCAAAGCCAGTGAGCAATCCGGCAACTGCGGCGGCGCCGGTGGTGCGTTTCCAAAACATGCCGAGGATGAACATGGCAAACACACCCGGCGAGATGAAGCCTGTATATTTCTGAATAAAGGTGAAACCGCCTTCGCCAGCAATTCCCAGAAAATCTTTCCATTCAAAAATTACGGCCACGGCAATGGCTATCAGCGCCACCATGCGGCCAATCCAAACCATGTTCTTTTCTTCGCCTTCCTGTGTGGTGTTGGAGACATCAGACGCTAAACCTTCATTAACACCATCTGGCATTGGCAAGCCTCCGCCTCCAACTAAGCTTGCCGGCACGCCCTCGGTTGAAACTTTGCTCTTCTTAAAGTACTTCATGTAAATATCCAGCGTAAAGATGGTGCCGATGCTGTTCAATTTACCGGCCAGTGAAGCCACAATTGCTGCCGTTAAAGCCGCAATGGACAAACCTTTTAAGCCGTTGGGCAAAAAGCTTAAAATGGCGGAATAAGCCTGATCCTGATTAACGTTGCCGTTTGCGCCAAGCATCTCTTTTGTAAGCCCGCCGTTTTCGTGCAATACGTAAGCGGCAATGCCCGGAAGCATCACGATAATAGGCATCATCAGCTTCAACATACCTGCAAACAAAATGCCTTTGCGGGCCGTTTGCAGGTCGGCGCCCAAAGCCCGTTGCGTGATGTATTGATTGCAACCCCAGTAGTTCAGGTTCACAATCCACTGGCCGGCGAAATACATGGCAATGCCGGGTAGAATGAGGTATTTGTTGACATCGGTTTGAGAAGAGTTCGGTCCCGGCTTTTCCAAAATCATTTTGAAGTGGTCAGGCGCTTTATCCATCAGCGCTTTAAAACCCGCAACGGCATCGCGGCCCAAACCAAATTTTTCGCTTACAATAGTTAACGCAAAGTAGATGGTGGCAAAACCGCCGATGATCAACACAGCTACCTGAATTACATCGGTGTAACCAATCACCTTCATCCCGCCTAATGTGATGATTAACGCAAACACGGCTAAGGCCAGCATTACTGTATGCAAGTATTCAGGGCCAATCAAACCACTGATGGCAATAGCCCCGAGATAAAGTATTGAGGTAAGATTGACGAACACATAAAGCAAGAGCCAAAAGATGGCCATGATCAGGGACACCGTTTCGTTGTACCGCGTTTTTAAAAACTGCGGCATGGTGTAAATCTTGTTTTTCAAATAAACCGGCATAAACCAAACCGCGATGATGATGAGCGCCAACGCCGCTATCCATTCGTAAGCGGCTACAGCCGTGCCCACAAAAAAACCGTTGCCCGACATGCCGATGAATTGCTCGGCGGAAATGTTGGAAGCAATGAGCGAAGCGCCGATGGCCCACCAGGTCAATGAACCTTCGGCCAGAAAGTAATCATGCGAAGCGCTAACGGCGGCCTTCTTTTTCTTGCTGTAAATCCAATAGCCATAACTGGCTACAACAACGAAATAAACAAGGAAGACAAGTAAGTCAATCGTTTTCAGTGAACCCATGTTTGGTTGGTTTTAAGCGTAATTTATTTGAAATATACATCGCTCCACCTTAATTCATTTTTGAATTGATGGAGGTCTGTTTTTTTGTTGATTAAAATGGCTTCCATTCCGGCCATCTCCGCAAAGTCTTCCAGATGTTCTGTTGTAAGATTTTGACTGTAACAGGTGTGATGAGCACCACCGGCGAGTATCCAGGCGGCACAACCGGTTCGCATATCGGGCAGGGGTTTCCAAAGCACTCTTGCTACCGGCAGCTTCGGCAAATCATGCTTTGGTTTTACCGCTTCCACTTCATTCACCAGCAAGCGAAAACGGTTGCCCATGTCTATAATTGAAGCATTGAGCGCATCGCCTGCGCCTACATTGAATACCAGCCGCACCGGATCGGCTTTGCCACCGATGCCAAGCGGATGAACTTCACAAGATGGTTTGCCATCAGCAATGCTCGAACAAATTTCCAGCATGTGCGAACCGAGCACCATTTCGTTACCCGGTTCAAAGTGATAGGTATAATCTTCCATAAAAGAGTTGCCGCCTTTCAGGCCGGTGCCCATCACTTTCATGGACCTTACCAATGCCGATGTTTTCCAATCGCCTTCGCCGGCAAAGCCATAGCCGTCGTTCATCAACCGCTGTGCGGCAATGCCGGGCAGTTGCACCATGCCGTGCAGGTCTTCAAACGTATCGGAGAATCCTTTGAAGTTTCCGGCTTCCAAAAACTTGCGCAAGCCAATTTCAATCTTTGCGGCTTCGCGAAGTGAAGTATGTTTATCGCCGCCTTTCTCCAGGCCATCGGCCAGTTTGTATTCCGATGCATAGACTTCGCAGAGTTCGTCAATCTCACTTGTTGTGCTTTCATTGATAACTTTTACAAGGTCTCCGATGCCGTGTGTGTTTACGGAGTAACCAAATGTTAGTTCAGCTTCTACTTTATCGCCATCGGTTACGGCCACAAAGCGCATGTTGTCGCCAAAGCGAACAAACCTTGCTCCTTGCCAATCGGCCCAACCCGCGGCGGCACGGCACCAAACGTTGATGCGTTGAATCACTGCTTCGTCTTTCCAATGGCCGACAACCACTTTGCGTTTCACTTTTAGTCTTGCGCAAATGTGACCAAACTCTCTGTCGCCGTGCGCCGACTGATTGAGGTTCATGAAGTCCATGTCAATGTCCTTCCACGGTATGTCGCGGTTGAATTGCGTGTGCAGATGAAGCAGCGGCTTTTGCAAAGTCTTCAAGCCGTTGATCCACATCTTGGCAGGAGAGAAGGTGTGCATCCAGACGATGATGCCGATGCAGGCTTTTGTGCTGTTGGCTTCCAGCAAGGTGGCCGTTACTTCTTCCGTTGATTTAACTGTTGGTTTGAAAACAACTTTTACAGGAATGGTTTTCTCTTCATTGAAAAAAGCGACAATCTCCGCGGAGTGTGCCGCCACTTGCTTCAAGGTTTCATCGCCATAAAGGTGCTGGCTGCCGGTTACAAACCAGACTTCGAGATGTTTTAAATCCGTCATGCTTATTGGAAATTTGTTTGGTTCAATAATTCAATTATGTGTCAGAAATCGGCATCCATTAACTGCAAAGGAGTTATAATCCGAAACGGATGCAAATAATTATTTTGTTGGTTAAGTATAAGCACACGTTGTTCTCGATTCACATTCGCTAAGTGTTGAAAGTTCCAGCTAACGAGATAATCGAAGCGATTGACAACGGTAATTGCTATGAGTAGGGCGTCAGCCTTTTTTTTGACGGGAATGATTCCGTTGGCAACGTACAAATCAGACAAGGCCGTGATTTCGTTTGTTGCCGATAACGCCGCGAATTCGAGCGGATAGTCATCTACAACTGACAGGAGTTGCGTTCTTTTCTGCTCATTTTTTGTATTGTTGATTTCCTCCAAAACTACCGTTGAGATGAACGTTTGATAAACGGCAGACCTGATGAAATTTTGGAAGAAGTCAACGGTGATTTGTTTGCGTTCAGGAGCGTCATCAGCGAACAAAAAGTTGATGACCGAAGTGTCGAGGTAAATGTTTGGTTTTGTTGTCATGCTAGGTTTCGTAAGGCCTCTTCTTTGACTTTCCTCTTGGCCTCTATCTCTTCCACCAATTTTTTATTCTTTTCGTTGATGTATTGAATCATTTCTGCAGTGGAGAGATGCTTAGTCTCTTTGTATAGCGCTTCTTTCCATTTCCATACTTCCTTTTGCGCTTCGGAAACCCACATTTCTTTTTTACCATTTTCGGTATTCATAACGCTGATTTTATTCTCCTAAAGTTACCGCTTACTTCGTTGAAAACTTATACACCGTTACGTGATGATAGCTCTCACCCGGTTTTAAAATCGTCGTTGGAAA
Organism: Flavisolibacter sp.; assembly: GCA_965247695.1. GTDB lineage: Bacteria > Bacteroidota > Bacteroidia > Chitinophagales > Chitinophagaceae > Flavisolibacter. Next base: position 4,330,884 of record OZ252037.1, on the reverse strand, counting down.
CGAAGGTTGATTTGGCGAATCGGGAAAGTGTTGGGTTTCCAAACAAAGGGCAGCGTGTTGTACGTATTTCTTTCCGCCTTTTGTGTTTGTTAATGTGCCGTCTAAAAAGTTGCCAGAGTAAAATTGCAGCCCTGGTTGCGTGGTGAACACTTCCATGTAACGGCCGCTTGCCGGTTCGTAAACCGAAGCAACTTTATCTAACCCACTGCCTTTTTTATTCAGCACCCAGTTGTGATCGAAGCCGCCTTTTACGGTGGCAAGATCGCGGCCCACAGGTTTAGCTGTGGTGAAGTCCATCGGCGTGCCTTTCACATCGGCAAGCTGTCCGGTTGGAATCAGTCCATCATTTACAGGTGTGTATTTGTCCGCGTCTATTTGTAATTCGTGGTTCGCGATGGTTGAATCGGCGCCGGCTGATAAATTAAAGTAAGCGTGATTGGTGAGGTTCACCGGCGTGGCTTTGTCCGTTGTTGCGGTGTAGTCAATCTTCAGCGCATTGTCGGCGGTGAGGGTGTAAACCACTTTCACGTTCAACGTGCCGGGATAACCTTCTTCGCCGTCTTTGCTTATATAAGTCAGTTCGAGTGTGCTGTCGCCTTCGGGCTTCTTCGCATCCCATACCACCTTGTCATAACCCTTATTGCCACCATGCAGGCTATTGCCGTTGTTGTTTCCGGCAAGGGTGTATGTTTTGCCATCAAGAGTGAATTTACCGGCCGCGATGCGGTTACCGTAACGCCCAATCAAGGCTCCAAAATAAGGATTGCCTTTTTGCAAAAAGCCGTCAAGGTTTTCGTAGCCAAGCACTATATCACCCATTGTGCCTTTCTTATCAGGCGTCATCAGCTTTGTTATCGTACCGCCATAATTAATAATTGACACCGACATGCCCGAAGCATTCTTTAGCGTGTATTCGGTGATGTCTTTGCCATCGGTTTTACCGAAGGAATTTTCGTTGCTGCCGGGTTTTGATAGTTCCATTTTTTCGGTTGCGGTTGAAGGTTTGTTTTCGTTGTTGCACGCCAGGAGTCCAAAAGCAAGCGTTGAGAAGAGAACGATTTTTTTCATGATTGGTGATTGATTATTGTCCGTAATAAGAATCGGGGCCGTGTTTGCGTTCGTAGTGTTTTTTAATGAGGGCATCTTTCAATCGCGGCGCAGTGGATTTGATTTGTTCGGTAAGAAAGGCCATCTGCGCCACGCTTTCCAAAACCGCACTGTTATAGACCGCCTTCGCCGGTGTTTTGCCCCAGGTAAAAGGTGCATGATTGCCAACCAAGATCATCTCCACTTCTTTGTAATCCAAACCGCGTTCGGTAAAACAATTGATGATTTGAAAACCGGTTTGATGTTCATAATCGCCGGCTATCATGTCGTCTTCCATTGGCGGGGCGCAGGGCACGTCAACGGTGTTGTGGTCGGCATGGGTGGTGCCGAAGATGGGAATGTCTCGTTGTGCCTGCGCCCAGGAAGTAGCATAGGTGGAATGAGTATGAACGATGCCGCCGATGCCCTCCCAATGCTTGTATAGAACTGCGTGGGTTTTAGTGTCGGATGAAGGGCGAAGAATTCCTTCAACTATGTTCGCATCAAAATCAACAATCACCATTTTCTCTGGTGATAATTCATTATAAGGAACACCGCTTGGCTTGATGGCGAAAACGCCGAGGTTGCGGTCAACGGCGCTTACATTGCCAAAGGTGAAGAACACCAACCCAAGTTTGGGCAGTTGCATGTTGGCTTCGTAGGCCTGCTCTTTTATGTCGTTGTAACGGTTCATTCGGCAAACGATTAAATATAGAAAGATGGAAGCAAAGACAGCTTAGTGAAAAGAAATTGATACGATTGGTTGAAAGATTGATACGCATGGATGAACGGAAGTTTTAAGATCAAAGTTTCATGATGCTTCTTGTGTTCACTGTATTCATTTTACGGTCTTGCGTAGGCGGAGCACAAAGATTCTGTGTTAATCACCAAGTTATTTTGATGATTTATTTTTGTGTTTTAGGCGGCTTTTATGCCAGCCTGGTTAGTGGGGTTGCTTTCATGGCAATCCCCTAATTTTTTTATTGTCTTCTGTTCCTTTTGTTTTTGCAAATACTGTTTGTCATACGCTTTTCCGGTTTTATAAATTGTATAGAGCATTTCCAATAGTTTGCGTTGTATAGCCACTACAGCTTTCATTTTTATACCCTGTTTTGCTACCAGTCTCGCAAAAATTGCCTTAAACCTTTCGTCATGCCTGATGGCTACCAGTGCCGGCAGGTGCATAGCCCGCCTGAGCATACGGTTGCCTTTCTTTGATATTCGTGGTTTGCCTTTTACCGAGGTGCCCGATTGCTTCTCCTTCACATCCAATCCTGCATAGCTTGTCAGCTGCTTTTTGTTGCGTATCAGCTCAAAGCCATTTGTTTCACCTAGTACACTCACTGCTGTTAGCAGTCCAATGCCCGGCAACGAACAGAGTAAGAGTACCACCTGTTGCATCTCTTTATCAGTCACCATCAAGGCGCCTATCTCCTGCATGATCTCTTTTTCCTGCTTCTTCAACAGTTCGATGCGTTTCCTTATCCGCTCAATACTTTTTTTGTTAGGCTCCGCTTCGGCTGATTCAGCGTGCAGTTGGTTCTTGAGTACAGTTCGTTCATCAATCAGCTGGCTTCGCTCCCTGGTTAGCTGCCGTAGCTTTTTAAACAAAGGTTTTGGCCGGTGCCAGCAGTCAAGCTTTCGTTGCAGGCCAAAGAGGGCAATCGTTTGTGATGATGTTTTGTCGGTAATGGTCTTTGTTTCCAGGGTACGGTGGTAGTTGCTTATTTTATTGGGCAGCACAATGCTTACTTCCAATCCCTGCTCGTCCAAATAATAAGCAAATGACTCGTGATAAACTCCCGTGGCTTCCATTACATAATAAACAGGCATCTCTTTATCCGTTAACTTGTTTACCCACTCTACCAAGGCCGTAAACCCTTTTTGGTTGTTAGGAAAAATGCCTGACCCATACAATTCGGGTGATAGGTCATAACCAATCCTTCCCAGTTGTATCACCAATTCGTTTTGGGCAACGTCTATGCCCGCTACCTGCTTTAAAATCTTGTTCATGCCCTTTTTTTTGATTTGTTGAAAAATCAAAAAGTGATAACTCTCTCTTCGCTTTGTCTCCTGATTGGATATACTGGATAGAAAGCATTGCTCTATTCCTTACATTCTGTTCAAGCTCTGGGAGAGATAAAAAGATGAGGCTCTTTCTTTGTGACAACATACTATAAAAGTTGTTTGAACACAAGGTGCTCTCACCCCTTTTCACTTTTGATCATCAAACCTATTGGTATTTTATTGCAGCAATCTCAAAGAACTACTTTTGCTCAAGAACAAACATAGGAGAACACAAAGTATCCACGAAGAACACGACGCTTTGTGCCCTTTTTGGCCCCTTCATGCCTGCCTGCCGGTAGGCAGCTTCTCTGTGCTCCTTATCGCCGCGACGCTGTGCTGCATAAAGAACAAAGCGTACAAGAGTGCGACGCAACAGACGATCAATAGATATTCTGGTTTCAGGTCCATACTACGCCGTATTCCTTTCAACGAACGCACCTAAACTTTTGTACTGCTCGTACCGTTTTTGGTAATAAGAAACGTTCGCCTTGTTTGGATGATACTCCGCATCAAAGCCTTGTCCCATTACATTCATCGCGCCTTCCACTTTATCATACAAACCCGCAGCGGTGGCGGCAAACATGGCCGCGCCAATGGCACAGGTTTGCTCCGATTTGTGAATGCGAATAGGCATGTTCATTACATCAGCCATCACCTGCATTACATAGGGCGATTTCTTAGCTACGCCGCCCAAACCAATCAATCCTTGAATGGTCACGCCTTGTTCGTTAAAACGATCAACAATCGCCTTTGCACCAAAGCAAGTGGCTTCCACAAGCGCCTTAAAAATACGCGGCGCATCGGAACCCAAATTCAAATTGATGAAAGCACCTTTTAATAACTGATTGGCATCCGGCGTGCGGCGACCGTTGAGCCAATCAAGTGCCAGCTCATCTTTTTCATTTAACGGAAGTTTAGCCGCATCAGCAGATAAGTCTGCAATCATTCTGTTGCGGATTTCTTCTTTCAACTTTTCATCAGCGATGTATTGCAGAGGATAACTCAAGAGATTCCGGAACCAGGCGTATGCATCACCAAAGGCGCTTTGGCCGGCTTCCATGCCTATCATGCCCGGAATAACCGAACCCGGAACCTGTCCGCAAATGCCGCGGACCAACAAGTCACCAACTTCACCCGATGGCGCCACCAACATATCGCAAGTGGACGTGCCCATTACTTTACTCAAATGGTACGGTTCAATCTGTCCGCCCACAGCACCCATGTGCGCATCAAAAGCGCCGACGCCAATCACCACGTCTTCGGGCAGTCCCAAACGCTGCGACCATTCCTTGCTAATGGTGCCTGCAGCTTCAGATGATGTGTAGGTTTTTGTAAATAATTTTTGTGTGAAGCCTTTGAGCAAAGGATCAAGTGTCGCAAAGAAATCATCCGACGGCAATCCGCCGAAAGCCTCGGCCCACAAAGCTTTGTGACCGGCACTGCAAACACCTCGCTTCATCTTTGTTACGTCATTGCCACCTGTTAGCAGAAACGGAATCCAATCGCAATGTTCCACCCATGATTCAATTTTGTTTCGCACAGCTTCGTCTTCACGCAACACGTGCAGCAATTTGGCCCAAAACCATTCGGAAGAATAAATTCCGCCAACGAATTGCAAGTACTTATCGGCTCCTGCAGCTTCGTTTATTTCGGCTGCTTCGCCGGTGGCCGTGTGGTCTTTCCACAACACAAACATGGCGTTCGGGTTTTCGGCAAATTCGGGGAGCAAGACCAATGGCGTTCCGGTGCCATCAACCGCAACGGGAGTGGAGCCCGTGGTGTCAATAGAAATGGCTTTTACATTTTTTGCTACGTCGCTTCCGGCTTTTTGCAAACAATCTTTAATGGTGGCTTCGAGGCCTTCTACGTAATCAAGCGGATGTTGCCGGAACTGCGATTGCGCAGCGTTGCAATACTTCCCTTCCTTCCAACGCGGATAATAAAAAACAGAAGCCGCGACTTCATCGCCGGTGGCGGCATTCACCATTAGCGTTCGCACCGAATCGGTGCCGTAATCAACGCCAATCACATAGGCGCCTTCTAAACTTTTTCGGGGCATAACAAACGGGTTAGTTGTTCATCCTTGTAGTCGTGTATAAAGCCGATGATTTTTTTATACTGATTGAATTCTTCGGGTTTGTGAAGCGTGGTAATCACAACGCAATCCATGCCGGCAGCCATTGCGGTTTCCACGCCTTTTGGCGTGTCTTCAAACACAAGGCAATCGTGCGGGTCAACGGAAAGCATTTCGGCACAACGCAAAAAAGTTTCGGGGTGCGGTTTGCTGTTGGCCACATCATCGGCGCAAACGACCGCATCAATCAGGTGATGAATGTTCAAGCCGTCCAGCACGAAGTCAACATTAAATTTTATGGCTGCCGTACCGATGGCAGTTTTGATGCCGCAGTCTTTCGCTTCATTTAAAAAGCGGTGCAGTCCATCAATCAGCTTCAGGTGCGGACGAAAGGCCTGTTGATAGCCTTGCTCTTTTTCCAGGCCCATGCGGTCTTTTTCTTCGTCGTTAAAACGACCGGGAAATACCCGTTCGATAAAGTCGCCGTTCTTGCCGTAGCATTCTTCTTTGGTTCGTTCCAGCGAAATGTTGGCGCCCATCTCGTTTGCAATCCGGTGCCAGGCCCTGATGTGAAAAGGCATGTCGTCAATCATCGTTCCGTTTAAATCGAAAAGGAAGGCCTGGTAGGTTTTGTTCATTGGAGCGGTTTCGTTTTTGCGCTACGAAATAAAGCGAATTGGCGCAATTGGCGGCCAGCTTATTTTGCACCTCACCCCAACCCCTCTCCATCGGAGATGGAGAGGGGAGTTGCTTGCGCACGAGGGTCACAAGTGGCAAGACAGTTTTATTTACAATCTTCTTTTGGACCGGAAGCCAGTACATCTATGAAGCGTCTGTTGCGTCGCACTTTTGTACGCTTTGTATCCCGATAACTATCGGGACTATTGAGCATTGTGCAATCCTCATCACTGATTTTTATCATTCTATTTTTCAAAAGAATTAATCAGCAGAACAAACATCCACTCATTAAACATGAAACGACCCGCAAACTTTCGGAAACAGTTCCCCTCTCCAGCTTCGCTGGAGAGGGGTTAGGGGTGAGGTTCAGGACAGCTTCTACTCACTCTCTCCTTATCATTGTAAAAATCTCTCTCAATGACGGTTGGCTTGTTCGTGCCTTGCTATATTGACCAGTTTTATCCGGCGGTGGCCGTGGCTACGTTACAGTTGCTGGAAAGAGCTGGTTGCACGGTAGTTTTTCCTTTTAACCAAACTTGTTGCGGACAGCCAATGGCTAACTCCGGCTTTGCTTCGTTGACGCATGGATGTAATCAGAACTTCATTAAGGCTTTTACAGGCGTTGATTATATCGTTGCGCCATCAGGCAGTTGTGTGTTGCACATTAAAGAACATCTTCATGATGAGAAAAATATTGAGGCGGCCAAACGCATCCGCTCCACCATCTATGAACTCACGGAATTCTTAACCGATGTGTTGAAAGTAGAAACGATTGAAGCCGTCTTTCCGCACCGTGTGGGCCTGCATGTCAGTTGCCACGGCCAGCGCATGTTGCACCTTGCCTCCATGTCGGAGAAGGTCGAGCCGCCGTTTTCAAAAGCAGAAAGTCTTTTAGCCCGCGTGAAAGGTTTGGAGATTGTAAAGCCGGCAAGAGTGGACGAATGTTGCGGTTTCGGCGGCACCTTTTGCGTAACCGAACCCGCCGTATCGGTAGCGATGGGCGAAGATAGAGTAGAAGAACACGAAGCCAACAACGTGGAATACATCACCGGCGGCGACACCAGTTGCCTTATGCACCTCGAAGGCATTTTGCGCCGCAAAAAGAGCCGCATCAAAACCATTCACCTTGCCGAAATTTTAGCCGCACAATGAACGACAACCAAACACACGCCGAAAACGCAACCGAGTTTTTGCAAGACAGAGAGCGGGCCCGTTGGCACGATGAAACCCTTTGGTTCGTTCGCACCAAACGCGACAAAGCCGCCCACAACATACCCGATTGGGAAGCACTCCGCGAAGCCGCTTCAAAGATTAAAGAACACACGCTGTCAAAGCTTGATGATTACTTAATTGAGTTTGAAGAAAAGGCCATCGCCAACGGCATTCATGTGCATTGGGCCGACGATGCCGAAGAGCACAACCGCATTGTTCATTCAATTCTGCAAAAGCACAATGCAAAAAATATCGTCAAGAGCAAGAGCATGCTCACCGAAGAATGCGGCTTGAACTTTTATCTCCGCGACCAGGGCATTGAAGTCGTTGACACGGATCTGGGCGAATACATTGTGCAACTGCGCGAAGAACATCCAAGCCACATTGTTTTACCGGCCATTCATTTAAAGAAAGAGGACGTCAGCGATACCTTTCACAAACACATCGGCACCGAAAAAGGTAATAAGGATGAAGTCTATCTAACCCGTGCGGCACGGAGCGTTTTGCGAAGAAAATTTTTAAGCGCCGACGCTGCTCTCACCGGCGTCAACTTTGCCATCGCAGAAACCGGTGGTTTTGTGATTTGCACCAACGAAGGCAATGCCGACCTGGGTGTACATGCGAACAAAGTCCATATTGCCTCAATGGGTTTTGAAAAAATAATTCCGAAGGTTGAACACCTCGGCGTCTTTCTTCGCCTGTTGGCACGAAGCGCCACGGGTCAACCCATCACCACGTATTCAAGCCATTTTCACCGGCCGCAAGCAGGGCAGGAGATGCACCTTGTGATTGTGAACAACGGCCGCACCACGCAACTCGGTCGGGAAGAGTTTCGCGGTTCTTTAAAGTGTATTCGCTGCGCGGCTTGTTTTAATACTTGTCCGGTTTACAGACGGAGCGGCGGGCACAGTTATCATACGGCTATATCAGGTCCAATCGGTTCTATACTCGCTCCTAACCTTGACATGAAAAAGTATGCGGACTTGCCCTTTGCTTCCACGCTTTGCGGTTCGTGCAGCAATGTGTGTCCGGTTAAAATCAACATTCACGAACAGCTTTGGAGCTGGCGGCAAAAGCTGATGAGCGAGGGCTATGGCGGCCCGGCTAAAAAGGCTTCGATGCAAATAATGGCCGGTGTGTTAAGCTCGCCATCCATCTATAAAATCAGTGGCAAACTTGGCCGCAGTGCGATGCGGTTGATGCCCTGGGCCGCAGGCAATAATCTCAACCCCTGGTACAAAGGCCGCGAGATGCCGCAAGCGCCAAAGCAAAGCTTCAGCGAGTGGTACAAACAAAATCGAAAGCCATGAGCCGCGAAAAGATATTAAACGCCATCAAAAAAAATAAGCCGGCTGAATTGCCGCTGCCCGAAAGGTTTGTCGCAGAGAAGCCTTCGATAAATCTTACCGAAAAATATTTGGAGGTGTTGCAAAACATCGGCGGCAAAGGCAAGGTGGTAGCAGATTTCAGCGAGGTGGAAAGACTCCTGCAAGACAGGCTGCAAAATGGTGCGGAGGTTGTCAATTGCATTAACGACTTATCTAATTATAATGCTGACGACTATCTTTCAAAACCTGCAGTTGATGTGGAGGCTGTGCAAACTGTTTTCATCAAAGGCGCTTTTGCGGTGGCAGAAAATGCATCCATCTGGGTGCCGGAAAGGAATATGGTTAGCCGTATACTTCCGTTCATTTGTCAGGAGTTGGTGATGGTGATTGAAGAGGCGAACATCATCGCTAACATGCACGAAGCGTACGAACGAATAAATGTTGATGAAGACGGCTTTGGAACTTTTATCGCTGGCCCATCAAAGACTGCGGACATTGAGCAGTCGTTGGTGATTGGAGCTCACGGGCCGTTGAGTTTGGAGGTATTTATTTTATAAAAACTTTACTGACAGAAGATTTTTGATCTATTAATCTATCATATCTCACTGAGTAATCACGACCAATGGTTTTGCATTCAAAACAATTATCCGAAAGCTTTATGATTGATGACTTTTCTTTGCCGCCATCAAATTTCATAACAAATGTATTTTCCTTCGGCGACAAAGTGAATCGGCCCTCTCTTCTACTCATCGTCTTGCCTTCTCTAATCTTTTCAACTATCCAAGTACCATTCTTATTGATGGTGAGTTTTATGAAGCGCTCCATATGACTCTCGGGATATATACCGATCTGCCTCCAAACACCATAGATTTTTGATTTAGCAATTCCACCCTCGCAAACTAAAGGGATATAAGGGGCTTCTCTTTTTTCATAAAATCCTAATCGTTTTACTGCGGTTACAGCTTCTTCATCTACGTTTACGACTTTGTTATCAACCACTCTTTTCGGCCAAGGCAATGCTTCAAGGCGATTAAAAAAATGGCAGAATTGATTGAGGGTATCATCGTGGTTCAAAATAAAATCATAGTAGTGAATTCCCTTTTTGTCTTTGTACTCTACGTACAATTCTGGTCCGCAATAGGTGTCGCCAGTATAAGTAGTATCAAAGGTTATTGGGTTCGGATACTTTTTTAACGCAGCAAGCAATCTGTTTATCGTATCAGTGTATGCCGGATTTCCCAATTTGCCGCTCCATGTGACGTAGGCATTTTCGTTAATGTCTGTGACAACTCTTTTGACCAGCGAATCATTCTTTGGTTGAAAAAATGCATACGCGTACAAGCCTAAACCTTTGTTGTAAGCAGTAATAGTCTCGGCCCTTCCAAATGAAAGCACTTTCACATATTCCACATCAGCTAAACTTTGTTTGGCCTTGCAGCCAACAAAGGCAATAAAAATTAATAGGTAAAACAGCCATCTCATGTTATCAATTTGAGGTAAACAACAACACCACTCTTGATTGCAGTGCTTAAAGTGATGGTCGCAAGGTCAGCTTAAACGGCACATGCACATGCCTCAAGTTGTTCTCTAAAACTATCCGGGCCGTCTCCTTGCCCATGGCTTCAAAATCGGTGGAGATGGTGGTAATTCCATTCAGGATAATTTTCTTCAACGGCGTTTCGTTGTACGAAATCACACCGACATCTTTGCCCACTTTAAAAGACGATTCCACTAAACGTTCAATCAATACCACAAGGTCGTTGTCCATTAAGTTAATGTACACTTCACCTGTATTCAGCGGTTCATCACTGATGTCATGCACCACTTTGTAGTTAAAGGTATATTCCTGGCAAAAGGAAATAAAACCGTGGATGATTTCGTCGGGGTAATAACTGTTCTCCGGGAAAATGAGTTTGATGGTTTGGTATTTTGCCAGATGCGGCAAGGCTTGTTCCAGCGAATCGAAGATATCCTTTTCAAAATTTTCGTACACAGCCCCAAAGGTTCCGGTCACGCCGGGAATGATCTTATCGAGCAGGATGAGTTTTTCCTTGGGGATGGTGTTGATGATTTTGTGCGCCGTGTCGCCGCCCTCAATAAAATGCGGCAGCACCACAAAGTAGTGGTAATCGGTTTTGCTGTTCTCGAGCAGTTTGCGAAACAGGGCCAGGTCATTATTGTAAATATAAAAGTCAATGGCCGCCTTTTCGCCCAGCGTTTCCACCAGGGAATCGTAAATGATTTTTTTATGCGGGCTTAGCTTGTTAAAGATGAGGAAGATTTTTACCGTTCGGTTCACGTCCACGCTCTTGATAAAATAGCCCTTGCCCGGCACCGAGCCAATGATGCCCTGGCGCTTGAGGTATTTATAACCTTTCTCCGCTGTGTCGCGGCAAATCTCAAACTGAAAGCTCAACTCGTTAATCGAAGGCAGCATATCGTCCACCTGCAGTTTGCCGTCTTCAATGGCTTTGATGATGGAATTTGCCAGTTGCTGGTACTTGGGCGTGGCCGAAAATTCGTCGAAGTAAATGAGTTTAAAAAAGGGCGAAGCAATCATATAAAACAGTGTTTAAAGGGTGGCTGCAAATCGTCCTAAAAATAGGAACAAAAGAGGGCGATTTGGTGATTTGAAAATTTGTTGATTTGATGATTGGCTTGCGCCAATGGACGTAGGGACATGCCTGTGGCATGTCCGATGCGAAATTTGTGACAAGCAAATTCAAGTGAAAAAACTATTGACTAGAAAATGAAGATGCCGGGTTGCAGATATCATCCCGCGTAGCTACGTTCCGCAATTGCAAAAATCCGGATGCGCTGTTGGCGCATTGTTCCGGACATGCCACGGACATGTCCCTACAACGTCCGATAGCGTCAATCCATCTCCAAATCTTTAAATCATCATCTCTTCAAATCGCCATGATAGTCCATGATGGCAAGCAAAAACGGCACTTCTATTTTTAGTTAGTCATTTGTTTGCTATATCTTTCTTTTATGCAGGTACTCTTAGGCGTCATTTTTCACTTCATAGGCGGGTTTGCATCGGGCAGTTTTTACATGCCGTATAAAAAAGTGCGGGGCTGGGCTTGGGAAAGTTATTGGATCATCGGCGGCCTCTTTTCCTGGCTCATTGTGCCGCCGCTGGCCGCTTACCTTACTATTCCGGGTTTTGCCAACATCATTCATCAAACCTCTTTTTCCACGCTTGCTTACACCTATCTCTTTGGTCTTCTGTGGGGCATCGGCGGGTTGACTTACGGCCTTGGCGTTCGCTATCTCGGCGTGTCGCTTGGCAGCAGCATCATCCTTGGCCTGTGCATGGTTTTCGGGTCGTTGATTCCCACCATTTATTATCAATTTGTGCCTACGGCCGGCAAAGATTCCTTTAGCACTTATACGGGCAGCACATGGGGACTAACCGTGTTGGCGGGGTTGGCCGTTTGCGTTATCGGCATCATCATTTGCGGCCGGGCAGGAACTCTAAAAGAAAAAGAAATGAAAGCCGGCCTTTCCTTTGGAGCCAACGGAAGTGGCAACGGCAAAGCCATTAAATACCGCAAGCCTGTTTTAGAAACCGCCGGAGGCGCACAAGTCGAACGCATCACTACCGAAGATGTGAGCATTGTTCAAGATGCGGCAACATCGGCGCATGGCGGACCGGTTGCCGGCGTTGAATACAAATTTGCCTTGGGCTTAACAGTAGCCATCATCTCCGGTGTATTAAGTGCCTGTTTTAATTTTGGCATAGAAGCCGGTAAACCTATGGCTGAAGTGGCCAACCGCCTTTGGGCCGAGACCCATCCCGGACAAGGCAAATTCCTCTTTGGCAACAACGTTATTTTTGTGGTGATACTTTGGGGTGGGCTCACCACCAACCTCATTTGGTGCGCCATCTTAAATGCCCGCAACAAAACATTTGGTGATTATGCTAATGCCAAAACGCCGCTGCTAAAAAATTATTTGTTGTGTGCCCTCGCAGGAACGGCGTGGTTTCTTCAGTTCTTTTTCTACGGCATGGGCGAAAGCAAATTGGGCAACGGCGCCTCGTCGTGGATTTTGCATATGTCTTTTATCATTCTTGTCGCCAACATGTGGGGCCTTATATCAAACGAATGGAAAGGCGTAAGCAAACAAACCATGCGTACCATTGTTATTGGTGTGCTCACGGTGATTGTGGCGGTATTAATTGTGGGCAAAGGCAACTCACTAAAGCCACCAGCCGATGAAAAAGCAACGGGGGTGAATGTGCCCGTTATTGAAAAGAAAAGTTCTTTCTAAAAATCATTTTTATGGACCAGAGGCTAATGCATCTGTTGAGCGTCTGTTGCGTCGCTCCCGCCCCGACAGCTATCGGGAGTTATCTCGATTTGTACGTTCAGAACATTATTCAACAAATGAAGAGGGTTTGAATTTGAAATCATTTTCAAATCTTCAAATCATCCAATTTTCAAATCAACTCGTCATGTCTCTTACAGCAACCTTTAAGCACGTCAGTTATTTGTGGGACGAGGCCAAAGCCGCGCAATTGCAAGGCGACGAAGTGGCCCTTCTGATATACCGTTCTAACCTGCTCGGCGCCGACCTTCGCCTTACTAATTACGGCGGCGGCAACACCTCGTGTAAAACCATCGAGAAAGACCCTTTGACCGGCGAAGAAACCGAAGTGATGTGGGTGAAAGGTTCCGGTGGCGACATCGGAACCCTTACCAAAAGCGGCCTTGCAGGCTTGTACGTCACCCGACTTCGCAACCTTAAAAATGTTTACCGCGGCATTCAGCAGGAAGACGAGATGGTTGGTCTTTTCAATCACTGCGTTTACGATCTCGATTCCAAGGCGCCTTCGATTGATACGCCGCTGCACGGTTTTCTTCCCTTTAAACACATAGATCACTTGCATCCCGATGCGGCCATTGCCATTGCTGCGGCCAAAGACGGCAAACGCATTACAGAAGAACTCTTTAACGGCACCATCGGTTGGGTAGAATGGCAACGACCCGGCTTTGATCTGGGTTTAAAGTTGAAAGCTTGTTTGGATGCGAACCCCGGCATCCGCGGCATCATGCTGGGTTCGCATGGGCTGTTTACCTGGGGCGATACGGCTTATGAATGTTACATGAACTCATTAGAGGTGATTGAGCGTTGCGCTCAATACATTGAAGATTCTCTATACAAGCAGCCCGCAGTATTTGGCGGAGCCAGGGTCCAGTCCTTGTCGAAGGACGGTCGCACAAAGCAGGCAGTTGCCCTGGCTCCGGTGCTGCGTGGATTGTGTAGTTCGCATACGCGGATGATCGGCCACTTTACCGATGACGAACGGGTATTGCAATTCGTCAACTCGGGCCACTTGTCCAAGTTAGCGCCGATGGGCACATCTTGTCCTGACCATTTTTTGCGCACCAAAATTTCGCCCCTTGTTTTGGAGTTGGAAGCCGGCGAAGATTTGTCCGATGCCAAAGCATTGAAACAAAAACTGATGCCGCAGTTTGAAGCCTACCGCCAGATGTATGCAGACTATTACAACACTTGCAAACATGCCAACAGTCCGGCTATGCGTGATCCCAATCCTGTAGTGATTCTTTATCCCGGTGTAGGCATGTTCACCTTTGCTAAAGACAAAGCCACGGCGAGGATAGCTTCTGAATTTTATATCAATGCCATCAACGTAATGCGTGGCGCGGAAGCCATTTCGGAATATACTTCGCTGCCAAGACAAGAAGCCTTCGACATTGAATACTGGCTGTTGGAAGAAGCCAAGTTGCAACGCCTGCCAAAGCCCAAAGCCTTAAGCGGACGTGTTGCCCTGGTTACCGGCAGCGGCGGCGGCATCGGTAAAGCCATCGCAAAAAAACTGGCACAGGAAGGCGCTTGTGTTATCCTCAATGACAACAACGAAGAACGCCTCGGCGAAGCCAAAGCCGAATTCTTAAAAGCCTTTGGCAAAGACGCCGTAGCCGCGAATGAGTTAGACGTAACCAAACGGGAAACCATTGAAGACACGGTGAAAGCCGCTGTTCTCCATTTTGGAGGTTTGGATATTGTAGTGAACAATGCCGGCTTGTCCATTTCGAAGGCTATTGAAGACCATACGGAAAAAGATTGGGACTTGTTGTACGATGTATTAGTGAAAGGCCAGTTTACCGTAACCCAGTGCGCCGTTGATATCATGCGCAAGCAAGGCTTTGGTGGCGACGTGCTGAACATCGTAAGCAAGAATGCCTTGGTATCAGGACCGAACAATGCAGGTTATGGTTCCGCAAAAGCCGCACAGCTTCACCTGTCAAGATTAAACGCCGCTGAATTGGGCGGAGATAAAATTCGCGTCAATGTTGTCAATCCCGATGCCGTGATTTCCGGCTCCAACATCTGGAGCAACGGCTGGGCTGCAGGCCGCGCAAAAGCCTACGGTGTTTCGGTTGAAGAATTGCCGGCTTATTATGCCAAGCGAACCTTGTTAAACGAAACCATCGAGCCTGAAGACATTGCTAATGCTTGCTTTGCTTTTGTTGGCGGCTTGCTTAGTAAATCAACCGGCAATGTGTTGAATGTGGACGGCGGCGTGGCAACGGCTTTTGTTAGATAGAAACGTTTGGAGTTTGTAATTGGTGGTTTGTGGTTGGCGTAATAAGGTAGCTATTTCCAACTATGATAGGCATTCAGCAGATTAAATGTTTCCACCACCGCTAACCACAAATTTTAAGGCTGTTTACATGTAATAGAGAAACTTCGGATAACACGATAACCACAAAAAACAAATCACTAACCACAAACCGATGACTCGTGTTGCTTTCAAAATGAAACTATTTCCTGGTTTTGAAGCCGAATACAAAAAGCGCCACGACGAAATATGGCCGGAGCTAACTTCTTTGTTAAAAGACACCGGCATCAGCGAATATTCCATTTTTTTGGACGAAGAAACGAATGCTTTGTTCGGTTTTTTAAAGGTGACGGATGCAAAGAATTTAGATGCCTTGCCGGGCTATGAAGTGATGCAGCGTTGGTGGACTTACATGGGTGACATTATGGAATCAAATCCCGATCATTCACCTGTTAGTTTTCCATTAAAAGAAGTTTTTTATCTGCTTTGATGAGTGCGGCAACACCCTAATTTCCTACTATCCCAATTCCTAATTCCTAACTTATGGCTATAGAAAAATACAAGATTGACGGAGCCAATGAAGGCTTTGCTTCTGACCACAAACGCAGCTTCGATTTCGTCGCTTCCTCGGTAGCAAACGTTGAAGGCGTTTTGCAAAAGCTTCAGGATTTTCAAGTTGCCATTCCAAGTTGGGCCCTCGGTGCCGGCGGCACCCGCTTCGGCCGTTTTTCCACCGGCGGCGAACCGCGCAACCTTGAAGAGAAGATCGAAGATGTTGGGCTGCTTCATGCGTTGAACCGTTCAAGCGGCGCCATATCGCTGCATATCCCGTGGGACATTCCCGAAAATGCTACGTCCATCAAAGCCCTGGCGGCACAACACGGTTTGCGTTTTGATGCCGTTAATTCCAACACCTTTCAAGACCAGAAAGGGCAGGAGCACAGCTATAAATTCGGCTCGGTGCAACACACAGATAAAGCGGTGCGCAAACAAGCCGTTGACCACAACATCGAAGTCATCAAACAAGGCATTGAGCTCGGTTCCGATTCGCTCACAGTTTGGATTGCCGATGGTTCATCTTTTCCCGGCCAATTGAACTTTCGCAAAGCCTTTCAAAACACACTGGAAAGCCTGAAAGAAATTTATACAGCGCTGCCCGCCAACTGGAAAATGTTTGTGGAATACAAAGCTTTTGAGCCCAACTTTTATTCAATGACTGTTGGCGACTGGGGCAGCTCGCTTTTATACGCATCAAAGCTTGGCGAGAAAGCCTACACGCTTGTTGATTTGGGCCATCATCTGCCCAATGCAAACATCGAACAAATCGTTTCCCTGTTATTAATGGAAGGCAAGCTTGGCGGCTTTCATTTCAATGATTCAAAATACGGCGATGATGATTTAACGGTTGGTTCCATCAATCCTTATCAACTCTTTTTAATCTTTAACGAACTGGTGGAAGGAATGGACGCCAAAGGCATGAACCATGCAACGGATTTGGGTTGGATGATTGACGCTTCGCACAACATCAAAGATCCACTGGAAGATTTGCTGCAGTCGGTAGAAGCCATCAAGATTGCTTACGCACAGGCGTTGCTCGTGGATGCAAAAGCGTTGGCTTCCGCCCGTGAAGAAAACGACGTGGTGAAAGCGCAGGAAATTTTGCAGGAGGCCTATCGCACCGATGTTCGTCCGCTGGTAGCCGAAGCCAGATTGCGTGCCGGCGGTGCTTTGCAACCGTTGGAGTTTTATCGCCAAAACAAGGTGCGGGAAAGCTTGATTAAGCAAAGAGGTTTGCAAACGGTGGCAACGGGGTTGTAAGAATTTCATAACAAAACAACCCTTGAGGACGTCCATATTTTTTTGATTGCTTGGCTACTTGGACAATGAAAAATAAACTTCCCGTCATCGCCGTCATTGACGTTGGCAAAACCAACAAAAAACTTTTCCTCTTCGATGCGGACTACAACATCGTGTTCGAACGTTCGGCCAGGTTTATGGAAACTGTTGACGAGGACGGCGACCCTTGCGAAAACATCGAAAGCCTGCGCCTTTCAGTCTTTGATTCGCTGCGGTATGTATTCAACAAAAAAGAGTACTGCATTAAGGCCGTTAATTTCTGCACTTATGGGGCCTCCTTCGTTTATTTGGATGAAGACGGCGCACCGTTAACGCCGCTGTACAACTACCTGAAAATTTATCCGCAACGATTGTTAGAACAGTTCTACCACAAGTATGGCGGCGAAGAAGCCTTTTCCCAATGTACCGCATCGCCGGTGTTGGGCAATTTGAATTCGGGTCTGCAATTGTACCGGTTGAAACATGAAAAGCCGGAACTCTTTGCACAAATAAAACACGCCCTTCATTTGCCGCAATACGTGAGTTATCTGGTGTCGGGCAAACTGTCAACCGACATTACCAGCATCGGTTGCCACACGGCTCTCTGGGACTTTGAAGCTGGAGCCTATCATCCTTGGGTGATGGAAGAGGGCCTTGAAGAAAAGTTTGCCCCGCTGACGCCTTACGATGAGGCAAGCAAAGCCGTTTTTCCCGGCAATAATTACCTCGTCGGCATCGGCTTGCACGATAGTTCCGCGGCCTTAATTCCTTACCTCGTCAACTTTCAGGAACCGTTTATTCTAATCTCTACCGGCACCTGGTGCATCTCCTTAAATCCGTTTAACCAAACACCGTTAACGGTTGGTGAATTAAAGCGGGACTGTCTTTGCTATCTGCAATACAACGGTGCACCGGTAAAAGCTTCCCGGTTGTTTGCAGGCATGGCCCATGAGGACGGCATCAAACGCCTTGCGGATCATTTCAACCAGGATCCCATCAGGTACCGCAGCGTGGAATTTGACCCGGAGCTTGCCGCCGTCTTGCAAGGTAAAAACGGCGGCAATGCGTCAGGCAGCGTTGAAATTGATTTCGCGACCCGGAACCTTGCTTCTTTTGCCACGTACAAAGAAGCCTATCATCAACTCATGCTTGACATTGTTGCCCAGCAAGTAGCCTCTACAAACCTTATCTTGAAAGGCTCGACGGTTAAGCGTTTGTTTGTTGACGGCGGTTTTGGCAAAAACAAATTGTACATGAATTTATTGGCCCTGGCATACCCACAACTCGAAGTGTATGCGGCCTCAATGGCGCAAGCCACGGCGCTGGGCGCTGCCCTTGCCATCCATAAGTCGTGGAATAAAAAGCCGGTGCCCAATACGCTCATTCAACTGCAATACTATTCTACGCCGCAGGAGGCGGCAGTTTGAAAGCAGTCCGCATTTTTTAGAGTGCAATAAACACTTCTAAATCTGGATTTTGAACCAGAGGATTGTTTATCCATGTGGCTTCCGTTGCACTCCCTGTCCAAACGGCTCGCCCGGGCGGGCTTGAACATTCCTATCGCTATTCAGCATTTTGCAATCATTACCACAAAGCTATACCGGTATAAGCCCATCTTCATCCCGATAGCTATCGGGACACCAAATCAGCTAATCTTCAAATCATCTGCTCTTCTTCCGCAATCGTTTGCGTAAATAGTTTTCGGGAACCACGCTAAAAACACCAATCTTTCAGGATGCTTCAGGATAGTTTACCCTGTTGCCGCTTTTACTTTTAATTAGTATTTGCGAAAAGAAATGGAGAGACTGCTTGCTCGCCTCGAAAATGCTGCTATATGCTGAACGATTGCCTGTTGACCGCTGTGTTTTTTCCCACCAGTCAATTACGGATAGTCCCGCCTGCATTTTGTGCGCCTTGCTCGCATCATCTCCCTTGCGTTCGATAAAAGCCGTCACTAAAAACGTTACCAGGTTTACTAACCCGTTCACTCTTTGTACAATGAATCATAGCGTAAAGCGTATTGCCTTATTTCTTACAGCCTGTCTTTTTTTTGTAAGCTGTAAAAAGAAATTCGATGAATATTACCAGCGGCCCGAAAACCTGGCGCCGCCGATTTATCAGCAACTGCAGACTCTCGGCAAATTTAAAAACCTCGTCGCCTGTATTGATAAAGCCGGCTACAAAGAGTCGCTTAACGGCGCCGGGTACTGGACTTTTTTTGCGCCCAATGACAGTGCTTTCGGTCAGTTCTTCGCGCAACGCGGCATCAGCGGTATTGCCCAATTGGATTCAGGCACCTGCCGGCAGATTGTAACGTTTTGCCTTGTTTACAATTCCTTCGACAAGTCTCGTCTTTCCGATTATCAAAGCCCCACCGGCTGGGTTCCCAATCAGGCCTTCAAACGCCGCACGGCTAACTACACCGGCTTTTATAACGATACCATGGTCACAGGCCAGGCGGTAAAAGCATTGGCGGCTAACCGCAACGGAGGTTTTGTCTTCGGCGATAACAACAACAAATACATTCCCTACTTCACCGATAAGTTCATTCAGGCGAGCCAGCTCACACCGGCCGACTACAATTATTTCTACCCAAGCACCACTTACACCGGCTTTAATGTTGTTGACGCAAAAGTTGTGCAGGCCGATATTTTTTCGGAGAACGGAACCATTCACGAAATAGACAAAGTCTTGTTGCCTCTGCCGAATATTGATCAATACCTGGCTGCCAATCCGGCCTACAGCGAATTCAAAAAGCTGTTTGATAAGTACATGGTGCAATTCGTGTTGAATTCGGCGGCTACAGACCGTTACAAGATACTCACCGGCTTAAGCGATAATGTTTACATTAAAACCTTCAACGGCGCACTGGGCTTTTCGCCCAATAACGAAAACTATCTCAAGCTTCAGGACAACGACGGCCAATACGACGGCTGGACCTTGTTTGCGCCAAAAAATGATGCGCTGCTGGCTTACCTCAATTCAGTGATTCTCGAAAACTATCGCTCCCTGGACCAATTGCCTTTGCAAATTTTGATTGATTTTTTAAATGCACACATGTGGCAGCACAACGTTTGGCCGAGCAAATTTGCCAACACCATCAATGTGCAGTCGGAGCCGGCGCGGTTTGATCCGGCCGCGGATGTGATTGACAAAAAGATTTTAAGCAACGGCATCTTTTACGGTACTAATAAAGTGCAACAGGCCAACGTCTTTAGTACAGTTTACGGCCGGCCGTATCTGGACCCGAAATATTTGCTGATGACCCGGCTACTCGATCAGAACCTGCGTTACATCGTTACCGTGCCTACTATCAAGTACACCGTTATCATGATGTCCGATAGCGTGTTGAAGGCAAGAGGGTACGATTACAATACGGCGCAAAGCCAATGGCAGTACACCATTCCGGGCACCACCACGACAACGGTGAGTGCGACAATCGCGGCCAATCTGCAACGCATCTTGTCCATGCACGTTATTCCTACGCCCGGCGGCGAACTGGATAACCTGTCCGGTTCCGGCATTGTAGAAACGTACAGCGGTGATTATATTAAATACAACGCAAACAAGTTCACCTCATCGGGTTCGCAGGATTCCAATTATGTGGTTACGGCGTTGGGCACGAAAACTTCCGTCAACGGCCGGGTTTATTATGCCGACAACCTCCTGACGTTTACCGCCAAGACTCTTGGCAACAGCATCGTAGCCCTTGGAACGGCCACGACATCTAACTTTTACAATTTTGCCACTCTGCTGAAGAATTCAAACATATTTAACCCTACAACGGGTGAAGTGTCAGGCATCTCGCCCGGAACGTTTTATACGGTCTTTGTTCCTAATAATGCTGCCGTTGTAGCGGCAGCGGCGGCCGGGCTTCTTCCAAAGAAAACAAACGGCACGCCCAATCTTGACAACACAAGCCCGGCCTGGAGCGCCGCCGATCTGGCTTTGGTGAATGACTTTATTCGTTATCACTTCATCAACAAAACCACTGTGGTCCCAGACGGGAAAAAATCGGGCAGCTACGAAACCGTTTACAAAAAGCTCAACGGCGATGCGGGAACCATGTCGGTTTCCAATGCGGTAAATGTGCTGCAAATAACCGATGCCAAAGGGCGAAAGGCTAACGTGGTACTTGCCAGCAGCAATAACCTTGCAGACAGGGCCGTCATTCATTTGATTGATAACTACCTGCAATATTCACCCAACTAATTATTCAGCAACCAATCAAAAGGTATGAAGAAAATTTACCGCTTTGTTTCCCGCGCCTTTTTGCTTTTCAGCATTTTCTTCGGCTGCAGTGCGCAGGCCCAGGAGCCCGATGCCGTCATTCTTCGGGGGCGAATCGTGGACAAGAAAGACCAAAGCCCGATTCAAAATGCAAGCGTATCCGAGGTAAACGCAGACAACCGCATCATACGCGGCGTTTCCACTGACATCAACGGCAACTTTGCTTTGAAGATCGCCGACACTAAACATAAAATAACCGTTTCCATCATCGGCTATAAAAGCATCACGCAAAGCATTGGAAACAAAACCACGCTCAACGTATCGCTGGATCAGGAAGGAAGGCAATTGGAAGACGTCGTGATTGTGGCGCAGCCCCGGTCAAACAACGGTAACCTTTCTGTAAAAGACAAGGACCTTACACAAGCTATTGCCAAAATTGACGCAAGAAACTTGGAAGAAATGGGCGCTGTGTCCATTGACCAGGCCTTGCAAGGACGCTTGTCCGGGGTGGACATCACCGCTTCGTCCGGCGACCCTGGCGCAGGCATGTCCATCCGCATTCGCGGTACGTCCTCTATCAATGCCGGCGCTAATCCCTTGATTGTGGTGGACGGGATGCCTTACGAAACCGCGATTCCATCCGATTTCAACTTCGGTACTGCCGATGACCAGGGCTACGCAAGTTTATTGAACATTGCACCGTCCGACATTCGGGAAATTTCGGTTTTAAAAGATGCCGCCGCTACGGCCATGTGGGGTTCAAGGGCAGCCAACGGTGTGCTCATCATCACCACTAAACGCGGCTCCATCGGTAAGCCAACACTAACCTACACATTACGCGGGCAGATTTCCAAACAGCCAAGGTCCATCCCGCTTTTGAACGGCGCTCAATATTCCAATCTTATTCCCGAAATGGTGATGAACCGCACAGGCACACCGTTGAATACACTAACGGTAAAAGAGTTTGCCTACGACCCCAACGATCCGTATTATTACAACAACTATAGCCAAAATACCGATTGGCTGGATGCCATTACGCAGGTGGGTTATTTGCAGGAACACAATATTTCCATGACGGGCGGCGGCGAAAAAGCCCGGTACTTCGCTTCGCTCGATTATCTCTACCAAAGGGGCACCACCATCGGTACCAACCTAAGCCGCATCACCACCCGCATCAACCTTGATTACAACGTATCGGAACGCATCCGTTTCCGCACCGACTTTTCCTTTGCCGTATCCGACAATGACCGCAGCTACAACGACAACATCCGGGCAATCGCCCTTAACAAGATGCCCAACATGAGCATCTACGAATACAACGAACAAGGCATACGGACGCCCAACTTTTTTTCGCCGGCGCAAAATATTCAGGGGCAGTACCCCGGCACGTACAATCCGGTGGCGATGGCCAATTCCGCCTCTAACAACATCCGGAGCAACCGGGTGACGCCTCACTTCAACCTTCAGTACGACATTATAAAAAACATATTGGTGGCTACCTCCGATGTGCAGTTTGACATCTACAACACCAAAAACAAAAGCTTTTTACCGCAGATAGCCACCGGCCGGCCCACCACCGAAACCGTGGTAAACCGTGCCTACGACGGCGACAATGACGGCTTTAACGTGCAAACCAAAACCAACCTTGTTTACACGCCGCGCCTGAAAGAGAATCACGAGTTTCAGGCCTTGTTTTCATTTCAGACTTACGACAATAAGAACGTATCCAACCAAGCCCTGACTTCCAACACGGCATCTTCACTTCTGCAGGACCCGTCCATTGCGTCCCGCACCCAAAACGGCGACTTGAACGTGGGTTCCGGCTTTGGCCAAACGCGGTCCATCGGCGGCTTGGTTAATGCCCAATACGGATACAAAAGCAAATACATCATCAACGCCGGCCTGCGTGGCGACGGCAACTCCCGCTTCGGGCCTGGCCAACGTTATGGCTTGTTTCCGTCGGTGTCCACCCGCTGGCGGGCATCAGCTGAAAAATTCATGGCCGGCTTTAAGGCCATTAATGACTTGAGCGTACGGGCCAGTTATGGCCAAGCCGGCAATGCGCCCCGTGCCGATTATACTTTTTACAACACATACGGCACTTTTGCCTGGAATTATCAGGGCCAAGGCGGTGTTTACTCCCGTTCCATTCAATTGGACAACCTGAAATGGGAAGTCATTCACGGACAAAACTTAGGCTTTGACCTTATTATGTTCAACCGCCGCATTAATGTGGACGTGGACATTTATAAAAACCGAACGAAAGACCTGCTCTTTTACGGCCTTACTATACCCACCTACACAGGCTTCTCAACAGTGGACATGAACGTGGGTGTGCTGGACAACCAGGGATGGGAAGTGAACTTAATGACCACTCCGATCCGTAACAAGAAATGGACGTTGGAATTTAATTTCAACATCGCCCACAACGAAAATATCATCCGCGAGATTTCGCCTTTTTATCCCCAGTCGAAAGGCCTGACCACCGCCAACGGCCAATACCTTGCCTTGCTGCAAATTGACAATCCTTTTGGCTCTATCTACGGCTATCGCTTCAAAGGCGTTTATGCCGATGCCTCTGCTACCGTGGCCAAGGATGCCGCCGGTAAACCCATCATCGGGCCAAACGGCCAACCGGTTTACATGCGGTTTAATTATCCCAAAACCGATTACCTGTTTAAGCCCGGTGACGCCATGTACGAAGACATTAACCACGACGGAAACATTGATTACAAGGACGTGGTTTATCTCGGCAACAGCAATCCCAAATTAAACGGTGGCTTTGGCCCGACGCTCACCTATAAAAAGAACCTGAAGCTTTCAGCCTTCTTTAATTTCCGCACAAAGTACGAGGTGGTAAACGGCACTAAAATGACCACTACCAATATGTACGGCTTCAATAATCAAAGCACCGCGGTGCTGCGCCGCTGGCGCAAACCGGGCGATATAACGGACATCCCCCGTGCTTTGTGGAACGACGGTTACAACTGGTTGGGCAGCGACCGCTACGTGGAAGACGCCTCTTTCCTGCGCTTCCGTACGGTAACGGTGCGCTACAACTTTGGTGAGCGGGTGGTAAAGAAATTAGGCATTAAAAACTTAAGCGCTTACCTGACCGCTGAAAACCTTTTAACCTTTACCAACTACACCGGCCAGGATCCCGAAGTGGCGCCACGCGGCGTTACCGGGCCGTTCACCATCGTTACCGACAACTCCACCACACCGCCGGTGTTTATGCTCACTTTCGGCATTACGAGTTCATTTTAAAAGCAAGGATTGCAATGATGAAAAAAACAACATACTTTATTTTACTCTTTGCCTTGGTGGCTGCCACTTCGTGCAAAAAATGGCTGACGCTGGAGCCGCAGGACGGCATTACCCGGCAGGAGTTTTGGAAAACCAAAGAGCAAATTCAATCAGCGGTGATCGGTTGCTACGCCTCACTCCTGGGCGACCCGAACGGAAAGGACAGGCCGTTAAGCGAATACCTTTTTTTGTGGGGCGAACTAAGAGCCGATATGATTGCACCGGGCCTTGGTGTAACCAACGAAGAACTGGACGTGATCAATGTAAACACCCTGCCCAATAATTCCATCACTAACTGGGCTTCGGTTTACCGCACCATCAATTATTGCAATACGGTGATTGATTTTGCGCCGGATGTTTTGGCGCAGGACAAGACCTTAAGCCAAACGCAATTAAATAACTACCTGGCGGAAGCCAGAGCCTTGCGGGGGTTGATGTATTTCTATCTCGTCCGCTCTTTTGGCGACGTGCCGCTGCAAGTAAAGTCCACGTCCAGCGACAGAGACATCAAGCAGATTGCTAAATCCACACAGGCCGAAGTGCTGAACCAGATAGTTGCCGATCTTTCTTATGCCGATAGCAACGCCGTTTTTACGTACAGCAACAATGCCTACGACAAAGGCCGCGTTACCAAATACACGGTCAAAGCAATAGAAGCCGATGTCTATTTGTGGATGGACAAATACGGGGAGGCCGCTGATGCCTGCGATTTTATTATCAATTCGCACAAGTTTGGCTTGGTGGCCGGCAACAGCGGTTGGTTCAATTCACTCTATTATCAGGGCAACTCGGCCGAGTCCATTTTTGAATTTCAGTTTGATGCGCAAAAGCTCAACAGCTTTTACGGAATTTTTGCCACCTCGCGGCCGCGGTTTCTGGCATCGCCGGAGGTTATAGACCAGTTTTACACCATTGATTACATCAACGGTTTTAAAGACATCCGCGGGGAAGCCGCGGCGGTACGCACCAGCGACAATGCCATCTGGAAATACATTGCCATTGACAACAACTCCATCCGGCCTTCCGATGCCTCTTATGCGCATTGGATTGTCTATCGCTATGCTGATGTGCTGTTAATGAAAGCCGAAGCGCTGATTCAATTAGGCCGCGGCGCCGAGGCCTTGCCCCTGATCACAACCATTCGCACAAGAGCGGCTGCGCTTGACCAAACCAATCCCAACCCTGATGTAACCGACAAGCGGGCCATGACTGATTTTCTGTTGGCGGAACGGGCACGTGAATTTGCTTTTGAAGGAAAACGTTGGTATGACCTTTTACGCAACGCCAAGCGGAACAATTACGAACGGTTAGACATCCTCAATGCGATGGTGGTACGGTCCGTTCCCGCCGACCGTGTGCAGTCGGCTCTTGGAAAATATAAGGATAAGAACAGCCATTACTTCCCGATTTACATCAACGAAATAAACGCCAACCCGAACCTGATACAAAACCCATTTTACCGGTAAATGCAAAACCTAATGATCATGCAACGAAAACAAGATAGAACATGGGGACTGATAGCGGTGATGAGCCTCGCCCTGCTTTGTATGCTTAGCTGTAAAAAAACAGAGATTCAACAATCCACCACGGAGGACACCAACATCGTGGATTACATGCGCAAGAATCCGGACACGTATTCCGAGCTGGTGAAGATTTTGGACCGCACCAACATCAGTCCGTTTTTGAATGCGTACGGAACCTACACGGTGTTTGCGCCCAACAACAACGCCATTGCCAAATACCTGCAAAAGATAGGCAAGAAATCAACCGATGAGTTAGATACGGCAACGCTGAAAAATATCGTTCGCTTTCACCTGATTCAGGATACGGTGTCCACGGCTTCTTTCACTGATGGCAAACTTGCACAGCCTACCATGTACGGGCAGTTTTTAATTACCGGCGTAAATGCGGACGGTGTCACGACCGTAAACCGCCAGGGGCGCATTGTACAATCGAACATCCTGACCGGCAACGGCTACATTCACCAGATAGATCAGGTGCTGGAACCAGCCACGCTAACCACGGCCCAGACCATTGAGCAGAACCCGAAGTTTTCCATTTTTACCCAGGCCATGAAGTCCACTGGTTTTTACAACCTGCTCAACACCACCAACAACCCCGACACCACCAAACGCCTGCTTACCGTTCTGGCCGAATCGGACTCGGTGCTGCGGCTGAACGGCATTTTTAGTTATGCCGATTTAAAGAATCGCTACAACAACACCGGCAATCCCTCCAACCCCGCCGATAGCCTTTACCTGTTTGTAGCTTATCATATTTTATCCGGTGTAAAGTATGTGGCCGACATCGTCACCCTTCCCTCGCACCAAACCTTTGCGCCGGAATCGGTTATCACCACCACGTTGAGCGATGATTCTGTTTTGCTGAATCAGGTTATGTTCAACAACGTGCTGGAAAAAGGCGTGCCCATTGACCGGAAGAACAGCGATAACTCTGCTACCAATGGCGTGGTACACTCGCTGTTGGGAAACATTATTTTAAAAGTTCGTTTGCCTTACCGTGTTGACTTTGACATTGCCGCGCAGCCGGAGATAGTGAAGTTGACTTCTATTTATCGGAAGCCTGGCAAAGGTGTTACGTTTTCATTGGGACAACTGCAGGATGTAACTTGGCAAAATAGTGCGGTGGCCGCTGCATCCTATGGTGTAGAAGCCGCAACCAGCGCCAATAACTATTGGAAGGATGATAACTTTAGTACGAATCTTCGGTTTGGCAATGCAGGTGCCAATACCTGGACAGAATTTGTGACGCCATTGATTGTTAAAGGCAAGTATAAAATCTGGATAAATTATAGAAGGGCAAATATGGGCAAATATGTCCAGGTAAGTTTTGATGGTGAAGCAACGTCAAGGATAGTTGACCTGACGTTGACACTTCCTGATAACAATGCTACGGACGCCGTCCTGGAATCCCAAGGCTATAAGCGTTATTCCTACAACAGCCCAAACGGCAACAACGTTGGGCAAACAGCCGGCGTGATAGATGTAAAAACAACCGATCGTCACCGGATTCGTTTAACGGCTATAAGAGACAACGGAAGCGGAACAGCGAATGCTGTGACGCTTGATTTCATCCAATTCATTCCCATCAACGATGTGCAATGGCGGCCTTTGTACGCAAGGGACGGAACTGTTTATCCGTAAGAAAACAAACGACAACAAATCATCGCGAAGACTAATACAAGACTGATGTTTTTAAGAAAACGACTAACCGGTTTGCTTGCGATCCTGCTACTGGCAACGGCCTTTTCGGCCTGCACAAAAAAGTGGGACGACCATAACAACACCACCGACACTGCACTTGGGGCCAACCTGGCGCAGGCCATTGCTAAAACAAGTGGCTTAACCAAATTCAATGACCTGCTGATAAAGTCGGGTTACGACAAGATAGTCAGCTCCTCAAAAACCTATACGGTTTGGGCACCTACCGATGCGGCCCTGCAAGCTCTTGATCCGGCCATTGTATCCGATACGGCCAAACTTCGCCAGTTTGTAGGCAACCACATTAGCAACCAGTCTTACACGGCGGTCGCCACGTCCGGAGAACAACGGGTGCAGATGCTGAATGGGAAATACGTCGTCATCACGCCTTCAAAATTTGATTCGGCTAACATTACCACGGCCAATGGGTATGCCAGCAACGGCATTCTGCATGTTATAGACAAGTACGTGCCGTATTTAGACAACATCTGGGACTTTATCAACAACAATCAGACGGTGGCGTCGCAGATGCGCAGCTTTCTGCTTTCGCTAAACCGCCCCGTGTTCGATCCTACCAAAGCCACGCAAACGGGCATTAACCCAAATACCGGTGAACCGGTTTACGACACCGCATCGGGTCTTGTTATCCGCAACAGTTTTTTGGATACGGTGATGAACGTGCGGGACGAATCGAATTTGTACACGATGATCCTTCTGGACAACAATGCGTACACGACAGAGTTCAACAAACTTTCGCCCTGGTTTAAGACCAGTACTACCGATAGCACCACCCGCCTCACTGGTTACTGGCTGGTGAAAGACCTGGTGTTTAAAGGCACCTACACAGCCGAGCAGTTGCCCGATACACTCGTGTCGCAATACGGCGTAAAAGTGCCTGTTAATAAATCGGCCATCACAGCTTCTTATCGCACAAGCAACGGCATTGTGCACGTAATGAGCCAAGTGAATTTTAACCTGGCTTACAAGTTCCCGCCCATCTTTATTCAGGGAGAAACCCCGACTTCTTTTGCGGCCGACCGTAACGCCAATACATTTTACCGCATCCGCACCAATCCAAACAATGGCCAGGTTTTTCGCGACATCCTGATGCAGAACTACAACTACGCCAGCTATTGGATCCGGTACCTGGTGCGCAACCTGCCGTCCATGCGGTACAATGCTTATTGGGTGGCGGTGAACGATGTGCAAACAACGCCGCTTTGGCAACAACGCCTGGGCATTGGCGACCCGACCACAACCACCAACCTGCCTTACGTTACGGTGGCCTATCAGAACTATAACGAAGTTTCGTTGGGGCAGTTCAATCTAACAAGTTTCCGAAACCTTGATTTGTATGTCGTAGGACCGAATACGGCATCTTCAACGGGCGGGACCAATTCCATCAGCCTTGATTACATCAAATTAGTGCCGGCCTTTTGAGCGGCACGGCACCTTCTATTTTCAGCATGACAACTAACTCTATGCAGGCAATTTTAAAGACCGGCTTATTGGCGATGGCCCTTGCAGTGGTAACTGTTTTGCAGGCGCAGGGCCCGGATTCGACCGCCGCAGTGACGGTGGCGAAGAAGGCCGAAAAAGGTGTTCCTGTCACCGGGGTAGTCACCGATGCCGCCACGGGTAAACCATTGCCGGCCATTAATATCAGCGTCACTAATTTTTCCGCTGCCTTAACCGATGACAACGGACGCTTTACGGTTCGGGTGCCCGATTACCGCGTTACCTTGCTGGTAACCGGCGAAGGCTTTCAATCAAAAGAGATTGCATTAAAAGGCCGTAAAACCGTAAGCGCTGCTTTGTACGAAGAAAGCTTCACCTCGTTTTACGACAACGCCGATCTTCCAATGGGAGCAAAGCCGCAAAATCAAACGGTTAACGCCTTGACATCGGTAAACACGGAAGGAGCCTGGGAAAGAACACTCGAAACTCCCGACAGCTATTTGCAGGGAAAAGTGGCAGGATTGCAACCCGTTATGCGGTCGGGTACGCCTAACGCAGGAGCGTATCTTTTGCTGCGCGGTTACAATTCCCTCTTCACCACCAACCAGCCCCTGATTGTGGTGGACGGAATGATTTACGACACGGAGGACATCGGTGCTTCGCTCATTGGCGGCCACTATACAAATGCTTTGGCCAACATTGACATCAAGGACATCGAAAACATTACCGTATTGAAGGATGCCGTTTCCACTTACGGCACCAAAGCAGCCAACGGCGTCATCTTGATTACGACCACCCATGCCAAACAACTGGCTACCCGCATTGACGCGGCGGTTTACGGCGGCGTTAATTTCCGGCCCACCAATTTGCCGGTGATGAAGTCGGCCGACTACCGCGTTTACCTGTCGGATGTTTTAAAATCAAAAGGCCTTACGGATGCGCAAATACAACAGCAACCGTTCATGAACGACAATCCTTCAAACCCCGATTATTACCGTTACCACAACGAAACCGACTGGCAGAAAGAAGTGACAGACAATACAGCTTCTAAAAACCTTTACCTGAAAATTACCGGTGGCGACAACATTGCCAAATATGCGCTCTCCATCGGTTATTTAACCAATGAAGGCATCACCCAAAAAACGGATCTGACCAAATATAACGTTCGCTTTAACGGCGACCTGAATTTGAGCAAGCGGTTAACCGCCAACACCAACCTTTCTTATACGTATTACGAGCAGAACTTAAGAGACCAGGGACTTTCGTATAAAACCAACCCGCTTTATCTCGCCTTGGTAAAGGCGCCCTTTCTCAACACCAACGAAGTAGCGGCCGACGGCTCGGTATCGCCCAACATTGCAGAAACCGATACCCTGGGCGTGAGCAACCCGAAAGCGGCCATCAACACGGTGGTGGCCAACAGCAAAGTCTATCGCTTTTTTGGTGCCATCAATTTTCGCTACCAGCTTTCCAAAGCCGTTAGCCTTTATAGCCTGGTGGGCATAAACGTAAATGAAGTGCGGGAACAAACCTTTGTGCCCCGGAAAGGCATTGCCAACGATACCATCCCTAATGCTGTTGCGGATAGCCGGCTGGGTGGCCAGGCCAAGCGCTTGTTTGTGTTGTACAACAATACATACATTGATTATAGCAAAACCTTTAACCGCGTTCATCGCCTGCAGGCAAGGGCCGGCGTGCGGTTTATGAGCTATAAAAACGAGCAGGATTTTGCCACGGGGTACAACTCGGCCACCGACCAATTCATCAGTGTGGGCACCGGGGTAAGCACCCTGCGCCGGACGGGCGGCGATTACGGAAAATACAATTGGCTGAACACGTATATCGGCGCCGATTACTCCCTGCACGACAAGTACTTTCTTTCTTTCAACGCGGCCGTTGACGGCTCTTCGCGGTTCGGCTCCGCCGTAACCAGCGGCATCAAACTTGGTTCTTTTCACTACGCAGTGCTGCCGTCTATTGGCGCTTCGTGGATACTTTCTTCGGAAAACTTCATGTCGGGCCTTTCTTTCTTCGACTTGTTGAAACTGCGGGTGACTTACGGCAAAACCGGCAACGACGACATTGGCAACTATGCTTCCAAACAATTGTACACCTCGCAAAATTTACTAGGCCTGCAAGGGCTGGTGCGCTACAACGTGGCCAATCCCGCTTTGCAATGGGAAAGCAATTCCAAGGCAAACGTAGGCTTAGACATCGCGGTGCTGAAAGAACGCCTGCGCATCAGCATTGACGCTTACCAAAACAAAACGGACAACATGCTGATTTACGAAGGGCTGAACCCGGCTTCGGGTTACAGCTTTGCCGTGTCCAACGGCGGCGGCATGAAGACCAAAGGCATTGACTTGAGTATTAATGCCCGCGTCATTAACACTAAAAATTTCAAATGGGACCTGGGTGTGGTAGTTTCTACCTTTAAAAATACCGTTACCAAACTGCCCGGAGGCTCCATCTACAATTCTTTCGGTGGCGCCACCTTGCTTACACAAATGGGTTCGCCGGCGGCCCTGTTTTACGGCTACAAAGTGGCCGGCGTTTACAGCACCGATGCCGAAGCGGCCGGCGTTTACAAACGCATTCTCGGCAACTTAGTTCCCTTTCGCGGCGGCGATGTGCGTTTTACCAATACGGCTGATTCGCCGGCGGACACTTTAGTGGGCGGCACAAAAGTGTCGGTGATTGATGAGGCCGACCGACAGGTGATTGGTAACCCGGCACCAACTTTCACGGGCGGCTTCACTAACCGCATTTCGTACAAAGGCCTTTCGCTGGAAGCGGTGTTCACTTTTAGCCAGGGCAACGACATTTATAACGGAACGAGGATGGCGTTGGAGTCCGGCTCTTCTGCTAACAACCAGTTGGAAAGCCTGAACAAACGCTGGCGGTCGCCCGGACAAATCACCGACATCCCGAAGGTTTCCTATGGCGACCCGATGGGCAACAGCGCCTTCTCTAACCGCTGGATAGAAGACGGCTCTTTCCTCCGGTTGAAGGAAGTGACGGTGAGTTATTCGCTGCCGGTTAAGGTGGTTCCGTTTTTAAAATCAACGTCTGTTTACCTCACCGGCATTAACCTCGTCACCTTTACCAAATACCTTGGTTACGACCCAGAGTTTCAAGCGGCGGAAAGCGTGTTTGCAAGAGGCATAGACACGGGGCTGGAACCCAATTTCCGCTCGGTGATCGCGGGCATCCGCATTGGTTTGTAAGCTAATTTTTACGACGAAAAAGTAATGGAATACATGAAAAAGCGATTGATAAAAACAGGGACGGTAAAGGCGCTTATCGCAGTGGCCTTAACGGCTTCCTTCTTCTCCTGCAAAAAAATATTAGACGTGCAGCCGCAAACGGCGCTGACCCGCGAAAACGTGTACCGCGATGTGTATGATGCGGATGCAGCCGTGATAGGCGTGTATGGAAAATTGATGGGATTGGCGGAGCAATACGTGGTGCTGAATGAGCTGCGGGCCGACCTGATGGAGGTAACGCCCAATGCTGACGAAGCATTGCGGGAAATCAGCTTTCACAGCGAACGGCTCGGCGGCGCCAACCGCTACGCCGATCCGCGGCCTTTCTTCTCCTTGATCAACGATTGTAACGACGTGTTGAAGAATTTTAAAGTGATGCTTCAGCAAAACAAAATAAAGCAGGCCGAGTACGACATGCGGTATTCCGACATCGGTTCCATCCGCTCCTGGCTTTACCTGCAATTGGGCATCCACTTCGGCAAAGTGCCGTACGTAACCGATGCGCTGGAAAATATTGATGCGGTGAAAGACGCCTCTAAGTATCCGTTAATTCCTTTTAATCAGTTGCTTGATTCACTGGTAAACTTTACGGAAGCCTTGCCCTTTAAAAATCCATATCCCGCCGGAACGACGTTAAACATTACGGTGGATGCGTCCAACACCGCGAGGTTCTTTATTGAGAAGAACGCTTTTCTCGGTGACCTGTATTTATGGAAGGGGGCTTACACAAAGGCCGCAACGTATTACCGGGCGGTAATGGAAGGCACAGGGTACTTTATTGCCGGCGGCGGCGAAGACTTTTTCAATTTCTTCAGAGTACGATACGCTTCCGTTACCGATAACAACGACATCTCTGTTGGTTATATCCGTTTTCGGGAAATGGACGAACGGGCGATTGTTGACAACAACAGCCAGGGCTGGCGTTCGATGTTTGCCAGAGGACAAGATAAAATATGGCAATGGGAATGGCTGTGGGAATTGCCTTTTAATTCAAACTTTTCGCCTGTCAATCCTTTCATTGATCTCTTTTCCAATGCGGGGGGAAAATATTTGGTAAAGCCTTCGCAACCGGCAATAGACAACTGGAACAGCCAAACGCAGGCTAATGGATTCCCTTATGATGCAAGGGGAAGAATGACCTGGAAAACCCTTGGGGGCCAGCCGGTAATTACAAAGTATCTATACAATTACCTGACCGATGGAACATTCGCACCGGCCAGCCTTCTTCAAAAAAACGGGCAATGGTTTTTAAACCGTGCCGCTGTGGTTCACCTGCGTTTTGCGGAAGCCGCGAACATGGACGGAAGACGTAAAATTGCTTATGCTTTTTACAACAACGGAATACCCGGCACGTATGCCGCGCCAACGGGTACAACTGATGTAACCAATTACCAAAACACGTTGTCAGAATCTTACCCTTATAATTTCGACGGTCGTCAAGGTGATTTCCCAAGGTACCGTGGCGACTGGTACAGGGCTAATGGCATAAGAGGACGGGCAAGATTAGTGAATACAGTCATACCTGCTGGTGCTGATAGCACACGGACAATTGAAGACCAGGTTATCAATGAAGATGCTTTGGAACTGGCTTATGAAGGCCACCGCTGGCCCGATCTCTTGCGTGTTGCCTTGCGTAGAAATGATCCTTCTTTCCTGGCAAAAAAAGTAGGTGACCGGCTGCGCAAAGACGGCTACGCCGCCGAAGCCTCAAGAGCCGAAGCCAGACTAAGCACGATAGATGGATTGTATCTGCCTTTTAAATGGAATTAACACAAATACCTTACTGAAAAGCCCTGAAGATTCGGGGCTTTTTTTATCCTGCTCTCGCTTTTGTTTCTGGTATTAAATCTTTTGCAAACGCAAACAGAATTGCGCAATGAAATTTCTAACCCTGATCCTGTTTTTTGTTCCCGCTGCTTTTTTTCAAACGCCGGTTTTTCACCAACGTAAAGTCTCCACAACGGATAAGCAAAGGCCCTCGTCTGCTTTCAACATAAAAGATTTCGGCGCCAAAGGCGACGGCAAGACGGTGGACACAAAGGCCATCAACGATGCCATTGAAGCGGCCGTTAAACAAGGTGGTGGCACCGTGCTCCTTCCGGCTGGAACATTTTTGAGTTATTCCATTCGTTTGAAAAGCAACATCAGTTTGTACTTCGATCAGGGTTGTGTTTTATTGGCGGCCGATTCATTGGCCGGTGGACGTTATGATGATCCCGAACCCAACGAATGGGGTGATAAACGCTATCAGGATTTCGGCCACAGTCACTGGCATAACAGCTTAATCTGGGGTGAGAATCTGGAAAAAATTTCTATCCTCGGTCCCGGAATGATTAACGGCAAAAGTTTAAGCCGTGGTTTTTACCGGAGAGAAAACTGGGAGAGAAGCGGCGTGGATGCCCGCCCTTTTATGTGGGAAGGCGGTGGCAACAAAGCCATTGCTTTAAAGGCTTGTCGCAATGTTATCCTCAAAGATTTCACCATCATTTACGGAGGCCACTTTGGTATTCTCGCCACCGGCGTTGACAACTTCACGATTGACAATTTGAAGATTGATACCAACCGCGACGGCATGGACATTGATTGCTGCCAGAACGTTCGCATCTCCAACTGCACCGTCAACTCACCGAACGACGATGCCATCTGTTTGAAAAGTTCTTTCGCATTAGGTTACGCAAGGCCCACGCAGAATGTAACGATCACAAACTGTCAAGTCAGCGGTTATGATTTGGGAACATTATACAACGGTACGTATGGCCGCAAGGAATGGAACAACGTGCCTGACCATGAAGGGCCGACGGGACGCATCAAGTTCGGCACTGAATCGAACGGTGGGTTTAAAAACATCACCGTCTCGAATTGCGTGTTTGAATATTGTCGCGGCCTTGCTTTGGAAACGGTTGACGGCGCTTTGTTGGAAGATGTCGTTATCAACAACATCACCATGCGAGACGTGACCAACTCACCCATCTTTCTTCGATTGGGCGCACGAATGCGTGGGCCAGCCGGCGTGCCCGTTGGTAAGTTGCGGCGCATTACCATCAGTAACGTAAATGCGTACAACGCCGATTCACATTTTTCTACCTTGATTGCGGCCTTGCCAAACAATGCTATTGAAGATGTGCAGTTGAACAACATCCGCATCTGGTACCGGCCGATGGATTCGGCAACGTCAAGAATTCAAACCGTTGTTCCCGAATACGAGAAGACTTACCCTGAACCGCAGAAGATGGGCGTGATGCCGGCTTATGGCTTCTTCATTCGTCACGGAAAGAACATTGCGCTGAACAACGTGGAGATTCATTACATGGGTAATGAAACAAGACCGCCATTTTATGTAGAGGACGTTGATGGTTTTGAGATGCGCAATGTAAAAGCACAACCAGTTGCCAATGCAAATATTTTCATTGGAAATAACATCTTAAATCTTGTTATCAAAGACAGTGAAGGCTTGAAAGACGCCACAATGAAACGTAGTGATGCGTTGAAATTTTAGAGGCTAAACCTTTGTGCCCTTCGTGGTTCTTTGTGCCTGCCTGCCGGTAGGCGGGTTCTTCGTGCTCCGCAAAAATTCAAAAGCACAGACAGTGACGTCAATAAATGCCTTCAAAAACAGGAACGGAATGATAAATAATCTGCCGAAAGAACGACAAGTAACATCCACGTCCATCAATGTTTTCATCGTTACTGTTTTGCTTTTCATGGCGGTTAATCTTGCGGCGCAGCCAACAACAACCGTTAACATCACCATTGATTTAAATAAAACCATCGAACCTATAAAGCCCGTGTGGGCTTGGTTTGGCTACGACGAACCGAATTATACCTACATGAAAGACGGCAAAAAATTGTTGTCCGAAATCGCTGCCCTAAGCCCCGTTCCTGTTTATGTAAGAACGCACAGTCTATTAGTAACGGGCGATGGCGAGGCTGCATTAAAATGGGGTTCCACCAACGCTTATACTGAAGATGCAGGAGGCAATGCTATTTATAATTGGCACATTGTTGACAGCATCTTCGATACCTACGTCAAACGCGGCATGAAGCCTCTGGCGCAGATTGGTTTTATGCCGCAAGCACTTTCAACACATCCCGAACCTTATCGTCATCATTGGAAACCCGGCGACCCGTACAACGACATCATCACGGGCTGGGCCTATCCGCCAAAGGACTACAACAAATGGGCGGAGTTGATTTATCAATGGGTGAAACATTCCGTTGCCCGTTATGGAAAAGCCGAAGTGGAAAGCTGGTGGTGGGAAGTTTGGAACGAACCAAACGGGTCATACTGGAAAGGCACAATGGAGGAATTTTTCAAGCTTTATGATTATACGGCCGATGCGGTAAAACGAGCCTTGCCCACGGCGAAAATCGGCGGTATAAACGTAGCCGGAACAGCAGGCAGCGGCGCCCAAAAATGGCTGGAAGCTTTTGTCAATCATTGCTTTTCCGACACCAATTATGTTACCGGTAAAATCGGTTCGCCGGTGGACGCTATTTTGTTTCATGCAAAGGGTTCGCCTTCGGTTGTGAATGGGCATGTGCAGATGGCGGTCAATCGTCAGTTAAAGGACATTGAAGCGGGTTTTAAATTTGTCGCCTCGCATCCGCAGATAAAAAATCTTCCCATCATCATTGGCGAGTCTGACCCCGAAGGTTGTGCGGCCTGCGGCATGGCGACCAACCCGCAAAACGCTTATCGCAACGGCACCATGTATTCGAGTTATACGGCTGCTTCCTTTGCCCGCAAGTATGAATTGGCAAAGCAATATGGCGTCAACTTTCTCGGCGCTGTTACCTGGGCTTTTGAATTTGAGGCCCAGCCTTGGTTTTATGGCTTCAGAGATTTGGCGACGAACGGCGTGGACAAGCCCGTGCTCAATGTGTTTCGCATGTTTGGGCTGATGAAAGGCGATAGGATAGACGTGCAAAGCGATGGCATGTATGCGCTAAAAACCATCGTGGATTCGAGTGTGAGAAAAGGAACGGACGTTGGTGCTTTAGCATCGAAGGAAAAAAGGTCAGCGGCGGTGATGATTTGGAATTATCATGACCTTGATGTGAAGGGCGATACGGCGAATGTAGCGGTCACCATCACGCATCTTCCCGCAACCAAAATTAAGCTCACGCATTACCGTATTGACGATGCGCACAGTAATTCTTATGAAGCATGGAAGGCGATGGGTTCACCGCAATCGCCAACGGCAGAACAAATAAAAGTATTGGAGAAAGCCGGTGGTTTGGGGATGCTTTCTTCGCCGCGAGTGATAGCAGTGGTAAACGATGAAGCAACAATAAATTTTATGTTGCCGAAGCAAGGCGTTTCGCTGTTGAAGCTCGACTGGTAGTTTTTGAACCACAGAGACACGGAGGCAAAGAGTTGCACAGAGAGCCTTCGTGAAACTTGGTGTCTTTGTGTCGGAGCCTGTCCGCCGAAGGCTGATGGTTCCCTACGCCCTTCGGTATAAAGCGAGATAAGTCCTTTCAATAAAACTCATTCGACATGAGCCATCAACCAATAAGCAAACTTTTTTCGTTCTTCTTTTTATTTCTAGTCATTCAGTCTTTTGCCCAGGAAGACAGAGGCTATAAAGTCTATCAGTTCCCCCCGAACATGATCCCGAAGATTGACGGCAAAACCGATGATTGGGATAGCTTTCCATCGCAATACATCGTCGGCACCGACCAACTTTGGGATGACTCCAAACATTACCCCGCACCCGACCCGAAGAACCTTGACGTGAAAGTGAAAGTGGCTTGGGTAAAAGGCCTGAACCGCTTGTACTTTTTATACGAAGCCTATGATGATTATTGGGACTTTACCTTGCCCGGGTTGCACAACGATATTTTTGAAATCATAGTGGACGGCGACGCTTCCGGCGGGCCGCTGATTGATGAACAACATCCTGACCAAGCCATACCGTGGTCACAACGTTATTTTGAATACCACGGCGTTCATGCGCAGAACTATCACATCTTCACGCCAGCGGTTGGAAAGGATTGGGCTTTGTCCTGGGGATGCCAGCCGTGGATCAAACAATTGCCCTATAGCAACATTGCTTACAGCTACAACTTCAAGCCCGGTGAATCCGGCAAACTCATTGCTGAATTTTGGATCACGCCTTTTGATTATGCAGGCGCAGAAGGACCGGCACGTGCTGTTGAATCTTTGCTTTACGACAACAAAAAAATCGGCTTGACATGGGCCGTGATTGATTACGACGACGTAGCCGACGAAAAGAAAAAGGGCTTTTGGAATCTATCGAAGAACCACAAGATGTACGGCAATGCCAGCCTCGGAACTCTCTTCACTTTATTGCCGTTGGAAGAAAAGTATCAGAAGCCTTTTGAAGCAAAGTGGACGTTCATTGTGACAGATATGGACAAGCGTGAAGTAAGCTTTAAAGATGGCAGCCGCGGTCAAATTACGAAGTGGCATTGGGACTTTGGCGACGGCACATCTTCCACTGAACAGAACCCGGTTCATCGTTATACGAAAGGGGGCAAATACATTGTGGTCTTAGATGTGGAAGGTCCTTCGGGCAAAAGCCGCATGGCGAATGTTTGGGATGTGGCGGTGAAGTAATTGAACAATGCAATCGTAGTATTCAGGCTTCAACGATCGTTTGAAACAACGTCAACCCAATTCAAAGCTTTCTAAAGAACATGACTTCAATAAAAAATAAAATTCGCTTAAACGAAACAACAATCTTTTGCGGATGCTTTGTTGCGTCCTTATTGTTATTTGCAAAAACAACAAATGCACAAGCCTCTTGGCAAAAGCTATCGTTTCCAACGGCGCAACAGGTCAAGGCTTCCTTTCAACATCCGCCTTCTTATCATTCCAATTCCGTTACCTGGGGTTGGGATGGTCCGGTAAGTCGCGAAAGCATTGCCAAAGATTTGGACAGTTTGCACCACTTGGGTTTTAGCGTCGCTACCATTGAAGCCGGTTACCACATGCCGGTGGAGTATTTATCGGACGGTTGGTTCAAGCTGGTGAAAGCGGCCGTGGAAGAAGCAAAAAAGCGTGACATGCACCTTTGGATTATTGACGAAGGCAAATACCCAAGCGGCTTTGCAGGCGGCAAGTTCAGCAAGGAACGACCCGACCTGCGCATGATGGGATTGGTGGTAACAGAACGCATTAACTCCACTGGCGGACAATCCATTTCAAAAAAAATATCTGCGCCGGTTGCCAGCGCTGTGGCCTTAAACCTTGCGGACAGTAGCAGCCAAATCATTCCCATTCACAATAGCGAAATAATCTGGACAGCACCATCTGGCAATTGGCAGATTTTGATAGCGCAACCGCAATTTAAAACCGCCGTTACCAGAGCAGTGAACAACCCGGCAGGCGGCAAGGATACCACTAATTCTTTGTGCGATTATTTAAGTCCCGCAGCGGTGCGGCAATTCCTCGACTTCACTCACGAGCAATATAAAAAATACATCGGCGATGAATTTGGCAAAACAGTTTTGGGCTTTCGTGGCGACGAGCCTGACTATGCTTATACGCCATGGACGCCGGCCATGCTGCAGGAATTTGAGCAACGCAAAGGCTACGACATTCAACCTTACCTCGCTTCTTTATTCCTACGCCGCCTAACCGATGAACAGAAGAAAGCCAAAGCCGATTATTGGGACGTATGGTCGGAGTTGTTTGGTAAAAATTTTTTCGGGCAGCAAGCGGATTGGTGTGCGAAGAATGGTTTGGAATACATGGTCCATCTGAATCACGATGAGGCCATGATCGGACTGGTAAGATCGGAAGGAGATTACTTTAAAAACTTTCGTTCGGTGCAGATACCGGGTATAGATGTGATCTGGCACCAGATATGGCCAGGCCTCGTAACGGACTTCCCAAAGTTTGCTTCATCAGCCGCACATCTTTTTGGCCGGCCAAGGGCTTTGAGCGAAAGCTTTGCGGCCATGAATCCCGCACCGGATGTGGAGCAGGCAAGATGGATCATCAACCAGCAATTGGTAAGGGGAATTAATTTGTTTGAGTGCATGTTCTTTTCGTCAACCGTTAGCGGCAAAGGCGGCGCAAGAGGTTACATGGCCTACCCGGCTTTTCCCTCATTAATGGCTTATACCAACCGTGCAAGCTATCTGCTGTCGCAGGGAAAACCGGCCGCGCAAATAGCCGTTTACTTTCCTACTACGAGTTTATGGCTGGGTCATAACGAATCGGAGAAAAGCACCTTTGCTGTTGCGCAGGAATTGCTCGAAAGCCAGCACGATTTTGATTTCATTGACGACTATTCATTGACAACATCGCTGCTAAACAAGGGCCTTCTCACAAACAAAAGCGGACAGCAATATCATACGCTGATCATTCCTTCCATCAACGTTCTTTCACGGGCTACTTACAATCGGTTAAACGAGTTTACCAAAGGTGGCGGCCAGGTCATCTTTACCGGTGAACAACCTTCGCTGATAACGGAAAAAAGTTTTTTATCGGCTGAAAACAATACTGCTTTTCAATGGGCTTCAAACACAACGGTTAATGCCTCTTTGTCCTCATTGCCTTCCGATCTGCGATTTGATAAACCTTGCACAGCACTCAAATATTTACACCGGCAATGGCAAGACGCCGACCTGTATTTTTTCTTCAATGAAGCGAATGAAACAGTAAGCAGAAAGGCAAGCCTTACAGCAAAAGGAACTGCGGAAGAATGGAATGCCAATGAAGGCGTAATCAAACCCATTAAAACTTCTGGTAAAGAAGGAATAGAGATGGAACTTACAATGAAGCCTTATGAAACAAAATTTATCGTCGTCAGGCATTGATGCGCCTTCACACAACAAACACCCATCAACATGTTATTCATACAACGAAACCGGTTCGTGCTCTTCATCTTTTCAATGGCGGCACTGCTGCTGGCGCAAGCCTCTTCAAAGCCGAAGCGCTACCTCATTACCGACTTCGGCGCTGTTGGGGACAGCGCTACGATGAACACGGCTCCCATACAAAAAGCAATTGATGAATGCGCGGCACAGGGCAAAGGCATCGTAGTCGTACCGAAAGGAATTTTCGTTAGTGGCGCTATCTTTTTAAAACAAGGTGTAGAACTGGTGATTGAAAAAGAAGGTGTGCTAAAAGGCTCGGTGAACCGCGCCGATTATCCGCAAATCAAAACACGCTGGGAGGGAACGGAGATGATGTACACCGCTGCTTTTATTAATGCCGATGGCCTCAACGGCGTAAAGATTAGTGGTCAAGGAACGATTGATGGTTCGGGTGACGAGTGGCTAAAACGGCTTCGTACCGATACCGCTGCAAGGCGAACAGGAAGACCGCGACTGATAGGAATTCAAAACTGTAAGAACGTACGAATTGAAGGCCTGAAGTTGTACAACCAGGCCGTGTGGTGTGTGCATGTTTTGTATTGCAATGAAGTAGTGTTGCAAGACCTGAACATCACTGCCGACCACAACATTCCCAGCTCTGATGGTATGGACATTGATTCAAGCACCGATGTCAAAATCAGGTCGTGTTATATTGACGTGAACGACGATTGCATCTCCATCAAATCCGGTAAAGACGAAGACGGCCTTCGCGTGGCCCGTCCCAGCGAAGACATCACCATCGAACGTTGCACCTTTGGCTACGGTCACGGCGGCGTAGCCATGGGCAGCGAAACCTCGGGGGGCATTCGCAATGTGCTGATCAAAAATTGTGTGGCCGAAGCCGATAACTGGGCGCCCATTCGTTTTAAGTCGCAACCCAGTCGCGGCGGTGTGGTGGAGAACATCACGTATCAAAACTTCACCCTAAAAGGCACACGCAAAGCTGTTGAATTCAACATGGCCTGGCGCATGGTGCCGCCAATAAAGCCACCGGCGAAAGTCTTGCCTGTTGTGCGCAACGTTCGCCTGATCAACATATCGGGCACGGTTCAAAGCATCGGCGACATTCACGGGCTGGAAGGCAGTCCCATTCAAGGTGTGTCGTTCAAGAATTGTAAGCTAACGGCTGATAAAGGACTGCTTATTGAACATGCCCGGGGCGTTGACCTTTCAGGATTGAATGCAACCGTAAAAGAAGGCGAATG
The DNA here is from genome assembly GCA_965247695.1 of Flavisolibacter sp. Taxonomy (GTDB): domain Bacteria; phylum Bacteroidota; class Bacteroidia; order Chitinophagales; family Chitinophagaceae; genus Flavisolibacter. The sequence goes on along the minus strand of OZ252037.1, from coordinate 4,288,469 downwards.
GGTGACAATAAAAAACGTGGAGTAATGTCAATGTGCAAACGGCAAAGGTGAGAAGCAAGGCCAAAGTTGCTTTTAACATTGCTGTTTAGAATATAACTGAACACAAAGCATAAACTATTTAAGATGAATAAAAACATTTCATTACCAGCTATCGCCATCCTTTATTTTTTTATAAACATAGACGCTTCTGCGCAAAACATTCCGCACCTTGAAAAACGCGGCGAGGCCACGCAATTGATTGTTGACGGAAAACCGTTTATTGTTCTTGGCGGTGAATTGCACAATTCCAGTTCATCAAGCCTCCATTATTTACAGCCGTTGTGGGAGCCCGTAAAAAAGATGAACCTTAATACCGTTCTTGCTGCGGTATCGTGGGAACTGATAGAACCGCAGGAAGGAAAGTTTGACTTTGCGTTAGTTGATGGTATGTTAACCGGCGCAAGGCAGCATAACCTCAAACTCATCCTGCTTTGGTTTGGCAGTTGGAAGAACGGCCTTTCGCATTACGCACCCGAATGGGTGAAGAAAGACAGCAAACGTTTTCCCCGCATTGTTTTGCAAAACGGTCGTTCAACGGAAACCATCAGCACATTGAGTAGCGAAGCGACGAAGGCAGATGCAAAGGCCTTTGCTGCATTGATGCATCATTTAAAGGAAGCGGATGCAAAAGACCGGACCGTTATCATGATGCAGGTGGAAAACGAAGTGGGTGTGCTGGGCGATACAAGAGATCATTCTACCATGGCCAACGCTGCATTTGCTAAACCAGTTCCTGCTGAATTAGTGCAAGGGCTTCAAAAGAATAAGCTGGAACTACAACCCGCGTTGAAAAAGGTATGGGAAGATGCCGGTGCGAAAACATCCGGCAGTTGGACTGATGTATTTGGAGCCAATCATTCGGCAGAAGAAGCTTTCATGGCCTGGCAGTATGCGAAGTACATAAACGCCGTTGCTGAAGCCGGCAAGAAGGAATACAACATACCGATGTTCATAAACGCATGGATCGTTCAACCCGAGGATAAGGTTCCCGGCGACTATCCAAGCGGCGGACCGCAGGCGCATGTACACGACATCTGGCGCATCGCCGCACCTTCGCTTGACATCAAAGCGCCGGATATTTATCTGCCCGATTTTAAAACCATCACGGCGCAATACAAGCATTCATGGAACCCGCTTTTTGTTCCCGAATCTTTTTCAGGTCTTAACGGCGCGGCTAATGCTTTTTATGCCGTTGGCAAGATGAACGGCATCGGTTATTCGCCTTTTGGTATTGACAACAAAGTAGAAGACCCGGCGCAAACACCGGTTGCCAAAGTGTATAAAATTCTTGCTGATCTAACGCCGGAGATCCTTGCTGCGCAAGCTTCGGGAAGCATTACCGCCGTGTCTTTGCAAATGCCCGATTCGGTTCAAACCATTGACTTGGGTGGATATAAATTACACGTTGCCCTGCGTAAAAGCTGGTCGGGTGTAACGCAGGCTTCAAAAGGTTACGGCTTGATCATTCATTCGGGGTCTGATGCGTTTACCATTGCAGGTTCTAATCTCGATGTGACCTTTACTCCCGCTTCACCCGGCCCTAGAATCGCCGGTCTTTCTTCAGTTTGGGAAGGAACATACGAAGCCGGCGTTTGGAAGCCGGGGCGCTTGCTTAACGGTGACAACGTGATGATGGCCTACCGCATGGCCGATGAAGCCGCCGCTAATCGCTCGGGCACCGGCGCAAGGCTTGTTGAGGAACCGGCAATTCTGAAAGTGAAACTTTATCGGTTTGACTAACGGTGAATAAACTTTGACCGGCATTGAAACAATCGGTAAGCTGTGTGTTGATACATTTGCGAATGACCGCACGAAATTTTTTTAAAACAATCCTTACAATGGCGACGAAATTAAAAGAACTGAAACCGGAATTTACCATTCGCATTTCAACGATAATTCTCTTTGCGTTTGCCTTCGCCTTGCCGCTGCTTTCTTTTGCGCAAACCGCCGCGACTGCCAATGCCGGCCTGAAAATTCCCGAAGGTTTTTCAGCCACTGTTATTGCCGACAACCTTGGCAAGACAAGGCATTTAGTGGTAACACCGCAGAACGATATTTACGTTCGGCTGGCAAGGCCGGTAAAGGGCAAAGGCACCCTTCTTTTGCATGAAGCGAATGGCAAAGCCGAAGTGGTTTCGGGCTTCGGCAATTTTGGCGGCACCGGCGTTTATCTGCGTGATGGTTGGCTGTACACTGCTTCCAATTCGGAAATCTTTCGTTACAAGCTTGATGCAAAAAATCATGTAATAGACACTGCAAAACCCGAACGCATCGTAACCGGTTTGGTGGACAGGGGCCAGCACGAAACGAAATCCATCATGATGGACGGCGCCGGCAATTTATTTATACCCATCGGTTGCCCGTCCAATTCTTGTCAGGAACAAGACCGTCAAATGGGCTCCAAAGGAATGAAAGGTTGTCCGCTGCTGGCAACAGCCGGCGGTGTGTGGATGTTCAGCAAAGACAAGAAAGATCAGACATACGCCGATGGCATCCGCTATGCCACGGGATTGCGCAATGTGGTTGGCATTGATTGGAACTACCAAACAAACAAACTGTTTGTGATGCAGCACGGCCGCGACCAACTCAACACCATCGCCCCCGATTATTTCAATGTAAAAGACAACGCTGAACTGCCGGCGGAGTGCATGTTTGCATTAAACCAGGGCGATGATGCGGGCTGGCCTTACACTTACTATGACCCGATGAAGAAAAAGAAGATGGTATCGCCGGAATACGGTGGTGATGGCAAGAGAGACACAACGGCCTTCCTTGATCCCGTTGCTGCTTATCCAGCCCACATGGCGCCCAACTCCATTATGTTTTACACCGGCACACAGTTTCCAGAACGTTACCGGGCCGGTGCTTTCATTGCTTTTCACGGATCGTGGAACCGTTCGCCCGAACCGCAGGCCGGTTATTTCGTGGTGTTTCAGCCTTTTAAAAACGGAATGCCTTCCGGCGATTGGGAAGTGTTTGCCGATAATTTTTCCGGCGGGCCGGAAAAGACAGCATCGGGCCGTGCCGATCATCGGCCTTGCGGTTTGGCAATAGGGCCTGATGGTTCATTGTATGTAAGCGATGATTCGAAGGGAACGATTTACAAGATCACTTATAAGAATGGTGAGAAGAGGATGAGCGGAAGTGGCGCCGGTACTTCAATTGCCGATGATACAAAGGCGCCGAAGCAAAAGCCTCTTAACACAAAAACGGTGATGAAGAGTGCATCTTCATCAAACGCAGCAAAAGCGCCAACGACCAATACAACATCTGCAAAAGTACCAATGGCTTCCGCTAAAGGAAACGTCGCCGCAGGCAAAACCGTTTATATGCAAACTTGTGTTACCTGCCATCAACCCGATGGCGGCGGCGTACAAAACATGAACCCTTCGCTGATTAAAGCAAGCTATGTGCAAGGTGATAAAAGCCGCATGATTACGGCGGTGTTGAAAGGCATGAGCCGCAAGGAGATTAACGGCGAAACGTATAGCGGCGTGATGCCTTCGTTTGCATACTTAACCGACAAGCAGATAGCCGATGTGACAACCTATGTGCGTCAAAGTTTTGGCAACAAAGCCAGTACCGTTACCACCGAGGATGTAAAGAAGTGGAGAGGAAAAAAATAGAAATGCCTGGTTGTATGGTATATAGTGCCGGGCAGCAAACGACCCTGTGTTAGGCAATACTTTTTGAGCCGTTTTCTTTCTTTTTTTAACTCGTATCATTTTTTCCGCGAAGAACCTGTTTACGATAATCCTTTTAAAAATATACGTTTAGCTTTTTATGCAATAGCGGCAATAGCATTGCACAGGACGGTGCAGGACGAGGTGTGTAAAGAACCCTTCTACCTTAACCTTGTTTTCAAAACCTAATTGCCGCTGTATGAAAAAAATGTCACTGCCACGCTCAAGGGCGATGCTCTTCCTCTTTTTTCTTTGCTCTTCATTTCTTTCTTTTTCGCAAAACAATTTTTCTGTTTCGGGTAAAGTAACCGATAGCAACGGTCAACCGGCCGAAGGCGTTACCGTGCAAGAGAAAGGCACGAAAAACATATCCGTCACAAAGGCCGATGGCTCGTTTTCACTGCGAACCCTGTCGGGGAATGCCACGCTTGTGCTTAGCTCCATTGGCTACGAGACGCAGGAAACAGCAGTAGGCAACCGGGCTAATTTGACAATCAATTTAAAGACCTCCGCTAATGCCTTGGAAGATGTGGTGGTAATCGGATACGGCACGCAAAAAAAGCGCAATGTGACCGGGTCTGTTAGTAAACTAAACAATGTCAACTTTGATGAACGGGCAGTTACCCGTGTTGACCAGGTATTGGTGGGCCAACTCTCCGGCGTTAATGTTAAACAAAACACGGGAGTACCCGGCAAGGCATTTAGCGTTCAGGTACGTGGTTCAGGTTCCATCAGTGGTGGTAATGAGCCTTTGTATGTGATTGACGGTTTTCCATTGACCGTTAATTCCAGTAATTCGGGCAATGGCTCTTACTCAACAGGGAATCCGCTGGACAACATTAATCCAAACGATATTGAAAGCATTGAAGTGTTGAAAGATGCCGCCGCCGCTGCTATTTATGGCTCCCGGGCTTCCAATGGCGTAGTATTGATCACAACCAAACGCGGCAAGATTGGCAAACCTCAGGTGAACTTCAATATGTATGGTGGCTATAACCAGGCGTCTAAAAAATTGAAGATGATGAATGGCGACCAGTGGATTGAAAACGCTACTGAAGTCATCAATGCACAATACGTAGCCAAATACGGATCGGTTGGCGCCACAGCTAATGACGATCAAGCAACACGCCTCGCAAAAAATGGTGGATTGTTTGACGCAAATTATATTTTAGATCCGCGCTGGGCCATGCCGGGACATCCGGGTTTGGCCTATATAGATTGGCAGGATGCAATAGAACGGAAAGGTCAAATGCAGAACTATCAACTTTCTGTTAGCGGGGGAACAGATGCGGTCAAATATTTTATGTCGGGAAACTATGCCAACCAGGAAAGCTTTGTCAAAAACGTTGGGTACAAGGTTTATTCACTAAGGGCAAATCTTGACATCACGGCCTCAAAAAGATTAAAATTCGGAGTGAACATAACTCCCACTTATTCCGAAACACAAGACCCTGGAATAGACGGACAAAACGCAATCTTCCATCAGATATTAAGTCAATCGCCGGTTCAAGAAGATACGGTTGGGTTGCTTACCAACACAGGAAAAAATCTGATCTATCTCTATAGTAATTCCGTTCAACCTTATGGCAGGCTAATCTACACCAAAGGCACAACAAAGAGGTATCGTACACTGGGCACCATTTACGGCGACCTGCAGATCATTAAAGGGTTGAACTTTAGAACTTCGGTGAACTTAGACAATACTGATAATATCGCCACCACGTATGTCCCGTACATAATCGTTGGTAATGGTACCAAGGGTGTAAACGGAGCAGCCGATGTAAACCCAAGAGTTTTTACAGGTTCAAACAATTTACTTGCCAACACCAGCGGTACTTACAACAGTTACAGAAGGCAAACATTTGTAAATGAAAATACCCTTACCTACAATACGGTATTCAAGAAGGATCACAGCGTAAATCTATTGGCAGGCTATTCTTACAATTATGATCACCTGGACAGGGTAACCATGAGTTCCAATGGAGGATACACCAGCGCTATCATACAAACCCTGAATGCGGCCGCGGCGGTTACCGGCAATACCACATCAACACAAAATATATTGATCTCTTATTTCGGCCGCCTGCAATACGGCTATAAAGACAAGTATTTCTTAAATGCAAGCATTCGCCGGGATGGTTCTTCTAGGTTTGGCGTCAATAGCCAGTTTGGTACCTTCCCGTCAGTGTCGCTGAAATGGATAGCCAGCGATGAAAAGTTCATGAACGCAATACCCGCTTTCAGCGATCTTAAGGTTAGAGTAACCTATGGTGTAAACGGTAATAATAATTTGCCCAACGACTATGCCAGTATCGCAACGATTGGCTCTGCCGGATATGTGTTTGGTGCGCCGGCGGCGGTAATTGGCCAGGCGCCAAATGTTCTGGCCAATCCATATCTTAAATGGGAACGGTCTCAAACCTATGACGTAGGATTTGATTTTGGCTTATTCAGAAACCGGATAGTGGGATCCTTTGACTACTACAATAAATTAAACACTGACCTATTATTAAATGTGCAAGTGCCGTCGGCAACCGGTTTTTCTTCCTATTTGAGCAATGTAGGATCGGTAAGAAATATTGGTCAGGAATATGAAATAAGCACCCGGAATATGGTCGGAAAGTTTCAATGGAATACTTCCCTCATCTTCACGCACAACACCAATAAGATAAAAGCGTTGGCTCCGGGACAAACACAGATTATTATTCCGCAAGGCAATAATGTTACCGACCAGATTTTGCGTGTCGGCTATGCTTTAAACAGCATCTATGTTTTACGCACCATTGGGTTTTTAACCCAGGATGACATTAGTAAAAACGTAGCCCGGTATGGCGCCGAACAAGAAGGTGACTTGAAATACCAGGATACGAACGGGGATGGCGTAATAAGTGAAGCCGATAAGGTAATCGTCGGGCATCCAAACCCCGATTACACGTACGGCGTTACCAATACATTTAGATACAAAGGGTTTGACCTTAACGTATTGGTGCAGGGGCAATGGGGCGGATCTGTCTATTCAGAACTGGGAAGGGCCATTAACCGTCCGGCCCAGGGAAAATCCGATAACCATACCGCGGATTATGTAAACAGGTGGCGGTCGCCAACCAACCAGGGTGACGGCAGGTACGGAAAAACCTATTCAAACTATTATAGCCCCATTACATCGGCTACGGATAATTTATTCTCTTCCGATTATGTTCGTGTACGTGACATAACGCTGGGATATAATTTAAAAACCGTGATTAAAAATAGTGTGGTGCAAGGTGCGAGAGTGTACGTGACGTTGGAAAATTTCTTCGGTCGTGATAAATATTACAATGGGTTAAACCCTGATGCAGTGAATACGAGTTCAAGTTCTAATTCGGCATTTCCCGCCGCAGGAGACTATGGCGGAATACCGCTGCCGAAAGCGCTGATCGTAGGATTAAATGTTACTTTTTAGTTACCCTAAATTTCAAAAAATGAAAAGAATTTTTTTTATACTGATAATCGCAGTGGGAGTCTTTACCACCTCATGCTCAAAAAAATTAGATCAACTGCCGCTTTCGTCTGCTACCACGCCAACGTTTTATCAGCAACCGAGTGATTTTATACAAGCCACCAATGCCGCTTACAATTCTTTGAGAGGCTATCCCGACAGGCAGCTCTTTCTTTCGGAAGTAAGATCGGATAACATCTACCCAACCAATGACGTTGCCCGTGACCCTGATCCCATTAATAATTTCGCGACGGGAATAGCCGCTAATGTGTATGTGGAAGAAGCATGGGGAGCGGATTATACCGGCATATTCAGGGCCAACACCGTCATTGAGCAGGTTGCCCAAAATAGCAACTTCGTAGGCTCGGCGGCGTTAGCAACAAGGTTAACCGCGGAAGCAAAATTCCTTCGGGCCTTTTACTACTTTGACCTGGTTAAGTTTTATGGCAAGGTTCCGATGATTGACCGTACACTTACGGCTGCCGAAGCCAATACCATTCCCCGCAGTCCGGTGGCGGATGTATATACACTGATGATTGCCGATCTTCAGTTTGCCGTGGCAAACTTGCCAGCCAATTACAGCGGCGCTTTCCCCGCATATACGGCAACGGATATTGGAAGAGCTACCAAGTACGCGGCCGAAGCGCTTCTTGCAAAAATTTACATGACCCGTTCAGGTCCTACTTACGGCATTGAAGGTCCGGGTTTGGGGTTAAATGAATGGAACCTCGCCTTGCCTTTGTTGCAGGATATTATTTCCAATGGGCCTTTTGTTTTCAACACGACTCCCTATAGCTTTCCCACTCCCGCGGGAGGCATTTTTTCCTATACCAATCAAAGTCCCGCTTACACGTCGGGAAACAGGGAAGCCATATTTGATGTAATGTATATTGGCGGACAAAGCCCGGTGTTAGGAGCCACTTATACCTGGCAGCTTGTTCCTCAAACTTATTTTAATAGTTTGACGATAATAAGCAATGCAACGGCATTAAACGGCGCTCTGGGAACGCCATCCGTATCGGCAAATCTGGTGGCGAGTTATACGGCTGCGGATACACGCAAATTGCCATTCATCCACACAACCACTTACGGAAGTGAAACGAAGCCTTTTTTCAGAAAATATCTTGACACGACCAAGATCACCACAAACAGCCGCTTCGACTGGCCCGTCAATTTCATAGCCATTCGATATACTGATGTGTTGCTGCTGAAAGCCGAGTGCATTTTACACGGTTCTCCAGGCACACAAGGAGATGTTGATGCCGTCGTCAATCAAGTGCGGGCAAGGGCCGCTTTACCTGCAATAACCGGCGTTACGTTACCGCAACTGTTTGATGAACGAAGAAGAGAATTTGCCGGTGAAGGTTTGCGTTGGTTTGACCTGCAGCGAAGCGGCAATCTGATAACCATTATGAATGCATTTGAGGCCACCGAAGATGCCGCGCTGCACAAGATGAATCCCGTAACGGCCAACTCCATCATTTATCCCGTGCCGCAGTCACAATTAGACGCCGCACCCGGTTTGTACACGCAAAACCCCGGTTATTAAAATAGTTTACGGCAAGAGCCGTTACCGCAGTTCTTTTCGCATAGCAATCGTTTAGTTAGAAAGCAGGGAGCAGCAGCCCTGCTTTTCTTTTTCGGCGCCGCGTGCCGTTAACTGTGGCGACATTCGGACGCGAAACTTGTGAAGCAAGGATGGCTGAACCAGCAAACTAAAACTCATCGGCATGAAACAATATTTCTTTGTCTGTCTGCTTTGCCTGTTAGTGGCCGAAGCTGACACGGCCAATGCACAGGACATCACCATCCCGCAAACGGATCTTCCAAAAAAGTTTGCTCCTTTTTATAGCGCTTCCGCCAGCGAACAGGCCAAGTACCAACGCCTGCTTAACGGCAAAAGCCTTGACGGTTGGGAAATTTTTTTAAAAGACAAAAACGCAAACGAAGATGCCGGACAAGCCTTTCGACTGCAAGGCGATGTGCTTTATGTGAGAGGCAAGGAATTGGGCTATATCCGCACGAAAAAGAGTTTTTCCAACTATCATTTTGTAGTGGATTTTAAATGGGGCGAAAAGAAATGGCCGCCACGGGAAGATGCAAAACGCGATGCGGGCATCTGTTACAACATTGCTCCCGGTGCGCCGGATTCCATCTGGCCGCAGTCCATCGAATGCCAGATTCAGGAAGGCGACGTGGGTGATTTCTGGCTGCTTGGTTTTTCTACCATCACCGTAAAGGACAGCACAAACAAACCCACCAATCATGCACGGATGGTTAAGCAAAGAGATGCAGAAAAAACGGTTGGCGAGTGGAACACGGTGGAGGTGATTTCGTACAACGGCCGTTGTATTCACATCGTAAACGGCATGGTGGTAAATGAAGGAGAGAGGGCAAGCGTAAAAGCGGGACAGATACTTCTTCAATCAGAATATTCCGAAGTGTATTACCGCAATCCGCGAATAAAAAAATTGTAACCAGCCGGCATCAATTCAATAACTGCGTCGTTGCGCGGCAAGGCAAACGGAAATGATTGCCCGGGATGATAGTGATGGAGGATGCAGACCGGCGCAAGTTTATGCGATCTGCCGTTCGCCCATTTCCCGGTACTTGTTCCGATACTCAAGTGGCGAAAGTCCCGTGATGCGTTTAAAGGTGCTGCGAAAGGCTTTGGTGTCGTTGTACCCAACTTTGTACATCACTTCATTCACGTTTTCACGGGTACTTTCCAGGCTCATTTTTGCCGCTTCCATCTTCACCCGTTGAACGTATTCATTTGCCGTATTCGCCGTTGCTTTTTTAAAGCGACGTTCAAAAGCACGGCGGCTTAACGCCACCATGGAGGCTAAGCTTTCCACCGAAATTTTTTCAGCCCAATTCTTTTCAATAAAGGCCTGCGCTTCTTTTATCTGATCATCGGCGTGGGCTTTCTGCCCTTGAAAAATGGTGAAGGAAAGCTGGCTCTCGCGTTCGATTTCAATGGCAAAAACCTTGGCGCAAAGAATGGCCATTTCGCGGCCTGCGTATTTTTCAATCAGGTATAAAATAAGATTGAGGTAGGAAAAAGCCCCGCCGCTTGAATAAAGACGGTATTCATCGGTGATGATCTTTTCAGTAACAAGCGTTACATCGGGAAACATGCGGCGAAAGTCATTGGCCGCCATCCAGTGCGTGGCGCATTTCTTTCCGCTTAACAAACCCGTTGATGCCAGCAAGAAAGCACCCATGCAAAGGCTGGCTACTTCCGCGCCGTTGCGGTATTGATCCACAATCCAGGGTGTAAAATCTTTGTTGGCTTCAATGGCCGCGTCTATATCGCCATCAAATGCGGGAATAATAATCAAGTCTGTTTTTTTTACGTCGCCGAACATCGCATGGTTGTGCGCCGTAAACAATCCTCCGGTAAGCGGCGTAGCCGCATCCAATCCTACCAATTGCACATCAAAAAGCGGTGCTTCTCCCCGGCCTTTCACAAAGGAATTGACTTGCGTAAACAATTGGCGTGTTCCTTCGAGGCTGCCAAGGATGGCGCCACGCGGTACAAGAATGGAAATGTGCTTCATGCTGAAAATGTACAACAAAAAATTGTCGCAAACGGCCCTGTATATCGTCGCAACAGCACGTGGTGAAAAAGGAAAATAGCGGATAGGTTTGTAGGAACAAAACAGCCGGTAATGCAAACCTTTAAAATAGAAAACGACGTAACGCTTTTTTGTATTGAGGCCGAATCTTTTCCCCATGGTATTCAGCAAGCCTGGCAAGACTTGCACAAAAGGCTTTCGATTACCAAAGGCCGGAATTTTTACGGCCTTTCGCACGGCTTGGCGGATGGAAGCATTGTGTACAAAGCCTGTGTGGAAGAAGCTTTTAAAGGCGAAGCGGCAGGCTTCGGTCTCGCAACATTTATTCTGCCAAAAGGCGAATACACCGGCGATACGAGTCATGATTTTATGAAGCGGATTGACAGGATGGGTGAAACCTTTCGCAATCTGCTTGCCCGCGATGATTACGACAGGCAAAACGGTGTTTGTGTGGAGCAATACCTGAATGAAAAGGACGTGGTCTCATGATTAAAAGGGCTCTACCTGAAAGACATGCCCAACAAAAAACCGCAACGATTCAATCACCATAAAATTTTGAAAGATGAAGACTATTGAAAAAGAAATCAGCATTAATGCCTTGAAAGAAAAAGTATGGGACGTTTTGCTTCAGGACGAACCGGCCCACGTGTGGTATGCCGAATTTTGCGAAGGCGCTCACGCCGTAAGTGATTGGCAGGTAGGCAGCAAAGCCATTTTCACGGACAATGATGGAAACGGACTAATTGCTAAAATCACTGAACACAAGCCCACTGAATTCATCAGCATGGAATACGAAGGCGAACTGGTTAATGGCAAAGAGGAATACGATACGTCGGTGGCGAAAGAAATCAAAGGCGGGAAGGAAGTTTATCGTCTTACGGGTAACAACGGCACGACGCATTTGGCCATCAGCGGCGATATGGACGACGCGATGTTTGAGCCTATGTCCGCAGCATGGGAAAGAGCCTTAAAAAAAATAAAAGCGTTGGCCGAAAAAGGCTGAAAGCAATCGGGTATCCGCCTAAATTGATAGCATATTTTCTAACACAAAACCAACCACCATGAAAGTTTTAAAAATCATTGGCCTGTCTCTGTTAGCCATTGTTGTTCTCGTATTGATCGCCGGTTTATTTGTAAAAAAAGAGATGCACGCCGAACGTGAGGTTGTCATTAACAAACCGAAGGGCGAAGTATTCAGTTACGTGAAGCTCTTGAAAAACCAAAACGATTACAGCAAATGGGGAACGATGGACCCGGCCATGAAAAAAGAATTTAAAGGCACCGATGGAACCATCGGTTTTGTATCGGCCTGGGAAAGCCAAAACAGCGAAGTAGGCAAAGGCGAGCAAACGATCACCGCTATAAAAGACGGCGAGCGGATTGATTACGACATTCACTTTATTAAGCCGATGGAATCAAATGCGACAGCCTACATGATAACAGAACCAGTAGCCGAAAATTCAACCAAGATAAAGTGGGGCTTCAACGGTAAGATGGCGTATCCCTTTAATGTGATGCGGTTATTCATGGATATGGACAACATGATAGGCGCGGACTTTGCCGCAGGCTTGACCAATTTGAAAACAAAGCTGGAAAAATAACAACCGGTACTTCCCAACAGTACTGTGCCTGAAAACATTCTCCTTAACGAGCCGCTCCTTGCGTTTGACGGGGTGGCTTTTTTATGCGGGGCTTATCTTAGCGACATGTACAACATTCAAAGCAGACAACTGAACGTTTCCATTGCGGCACAAGGCGCGGAACTCAAAAGCGTTTACAACAAAGAGACGGGCCTGGAATACATGTGGAGCGCCGATCCTGCGTTCTGGGCCAAAACCTCACCAGTGCTTTTCCCCATCGTTGGTGCGTTGAAGGATGGCAAGTACAATTACAATGGAAAAGAATACCGCCTGCCGCGACATGGCTTTGCACGGGAAAAAGAATTTGAAGTAACAGAGCAATCCGATAACTCCATCACGTTTGCGTTGCAAAGCAATGAGGAAACAGAAAAGGTTTATCCTTTTGCTTTTCTTTTTTCCCTTCAATACATAGTTCAGGATAATGTGCTGACTGTAAGCTATACGGTAAAAAATACCGGCGATGAAGAGATGTTCTTTTCCATTGGCGGGCATCCGGCTTTTGGACTTCCGTTAGTTGACGGAACCGAATACAGTGATTACATGCTTCGGTTTGAAACGAAGGAAACAGCGGGCCGTTGGCCCATCAGCAAAGACGGTTTGATCCAAAAAGAGCCGCAGCCTTTATTGAAAGATGCGAACGAATTACGGCTGTCTAAAGACCTTTTTAAAGCCGATGCTGTTGTGCTGAAGCATTTGAGATCAACCAAGATTGATTTGGTTTCGGACAAAACCCCGCACGGTCTTTCGTTTTTGTTTGACGGCTTTCCGTATTTGGGTTTGTGGGCAGCGCCGGGTGCTGATTTTTTGTGCATTGAACCGTGGTGCGGCATTGCTGACAGTGTGGAGGCAAGTGGTGAGTTGAAAGACAAGGAAGGAATTAATAAGCTAGAAGGTGGCAAGGAGTTTAGCGTGGCGTGGATGGTGAAGTTTTATTGAGTGATGTTGCGTTGCAGTCGCGTTGCAACAGCCAATGAAATTAGTTTCGTGCATCAAAAGCATTCACTCCTACTTGGAAAAGAGAATTTGTTTGCGTCTTTATTTCTTTGCGCCTTTGCGTGAAAACAAAAAAGCCTCCCGTTTGGGAGGCTTTTGTTGCGAAGGCTGGGATCGAACCAGCGACCTTCGGGTTATGAGCCCGACGAGCTACCGCTGCTCTACTTCGCGATGTTTATTTTAAGAAGCACCATTCGGTCATGAACTTTATCCAGCTGGATGCCGGTCTGCTCTGCTTCGATATACAAAACGTTTGAAAGAACTGTTGTGGTTGACGCCCGTTTATTTGAGCGGAGTGCAAATATAGGAGGGCATCTCATCGCTGCCAAACAATTTTTTAATAGCCTACATTTGCCGCGATAAAATTTATCGTGAAGGCAGGATTCGTTAACATATTTGGTAAACCCAATGCAGGTAAAAGCACTTTGCTCAATGCAGTGATGGGAGAGAAGTTGGCCATTGTTTCATCAAAAGTGCAAACCACAAGGCACCGCATTAAAGGCATTTTGAGCACAGCCGGTTACCAGATTATTTTTTCCGACACACCAGGCATCATTGATCCCAAATACAAGCTGCACGAGAAAATGATGAAGGCTGTGAAGAGTGCTTTGGAAGATGCCGACCTCGCCTTGTTGTTGGTGGACGTCAGAGATAATTTGAACGAAGCTGATGAGATTTTTTCAGCGTTACGATTGAAGGTACCGGCATTGGTTGTCGTCAATAAAACAGACGCCGCGTCAAAAGAAAAATTGGCTGAAGCCATCGCCTTCTTTACTGAAAAAGGCTACGCAAAAGAAGTCGTTGCCATTTCTGCGTTAACAGGTAAGGGCATCGAAGACTTGTTAATGAAGATTTTAAGCTATCTGCCTGAAGGCGAACCTTTTTATGCGGAAGATGAAATCTCTGACCTGCCCACAAAATTCTTTGTTGCTGAAATCATCCGCGAAAAAATTTACACCCTGTTTGAAGAAGAGATTCCGTATCAAACAACGGTGGTTGTGCAGGAGTTCAAACAAAAGTCAACGCTCATAAAAATAAGGGCCGAAATCATCGTGCAACGCGAATCGCAAAAGGCCATCATCATCGGCGACGGCGGTAAAATGATCAAGCAGATTGGCTCGATGGCGAGAGTGGAAATCGAAAAATTCATCGAGCAAAAAATCTTTCTCGAACTCTTTGTGAAGGTTCGTCCGGCCTGGCGGGAGAATGAAACTTTTTTGAGGGAGTATGGATATTAAACATTGCAGATTGCGGATTTTTATCCAATCTGAAATCCGAAATCATAAATCTAAAATCGAATGGCCTTTACCGTAGCAATTGTAGGACGACCGAACGTGGGCAAGAGCACCATCTTTAACCGCTTGCTGGAACAACGCAAAGCGATAGTGGAAGACACGCCCGGTGTAACCCGCGACCGGCAGTACGGTATTGCCGACTGGAACGGAAAAAATTTTTATGTGATAGACACCGGCGGCTTTGTGCCCGATACTGAAGACGTGTTTGAACGCGAAATTCGCAAGCAGGTACACATCGCCATGGAAGAAGCATCGGTGATCCTGTTTGTAGTGGACGCAGCCACCGGCATGACCGATTTGGACGATGCCATGGCGGATGTGCTGCGCCGTTCCACAAAGCCTGTGTTTCTGGTCGTCAATAAGGTTGACAATAACGAACGCTTGTTGGAAGCATCAGAATTTTATAGCCTTGGCTTTGATAAAGTCTTTTTTATTTCCGCCATCAGCGGTAGCGGCACCGGCGATTTGCTGGATGATGTGACGGCACTGATGCAAGATGAACAGGACGCAAACGAAGAAGAAGGCCTACCGAAGTTTGCCATCATCGGGCAGCCGAACGTGGGCAAGTCTTCGTTGCTAAATGCCTTAATAGGCGAGGAGCGAATCATTGTTAGCGAGATTGCCGGCACCACGAGAGATACAATTCACACCCGCTACAATCTCTTTCAAAAAGATTTTGTTTTAATTGATACCGCGGGCATTCGCCGCAAGAACAAAGTACACGAAGACCTTGAGTTCTATTCCGTCATTCGGGCCATTAAGGCTTTGGATGAAGCCGATGTTTGCCTGATTTTGCTGGATGCGGAAAAAGGCATCACCGCCCAGGATCTGACAATCTATAGCCTGGCCGCAAAAAAAGGAAAAGGCATCGTGTTGCTCGTGAATAAATGGGACTTGGTTTCCAAAGAAACCAACACCGCACGGGATTATGAAAAGACCTTAAAGCAGCGCCTGGCGCCGTTTAACGATGTGCCCATCTTGTTTATTTCGGTTAAAGACAAAACAAGAATTTTTCAAGCCATTGAAACAGGATTGGCGGTGTA
Source organism: Flavisolibacter sp. (assembly GCA_965247695.1). Lineage (GTDB taxonomy): Bacteria > Bacteroidota > Bacteroidia > Chitinophagales > Chitinophagaceae > Flavisolibacter. Next base: position 4,272,717 of record OZ252037.1, on the reverse strand, counting down.
TGATTCCCGCAGGCGAAAGATTCCGACTTCGGAGCTGAATGATATTTTGCTAAAGGCGATTGAATCCTATCATCCGCCGGTGGTGCGTGGGCATTCCATCAAAATAAAATACGTTACGCAGTTGCCGACGGCCGTTCCTTCGTTCGCCTTCTTCACCAATTTTCCCGACGACATAAAAACGCCGTACCGCAATTATTTAGAAAATAAATTGCGGGAAAATTTTACGCTGACCGGCGTGCCCTTGCGCATCTTCTTCCGGAAGAAGTAACATTTTTATCACAATCGGTTTGGAGGATACAATGGCGGCTTTATTCCCGCTACCTTTAAGTTTAAACATTCATTAAACTCAAACCAACAATGAAAAATTTTCTAACGATGCTTGCGATTGCGGGTACGCTTGCCGCCTGTAACAGCAGTTCCACCGGTGCCGACACAAAGGACACGATGAACAAGATGACCGACACGGCAACACACATGAACAACACCTCTACCATGACCACACCGCCGGCCACGATGGAAAGTAGCTCTTCCAACATGGCCATGAAAGACGGGGACATGACCATGAAGGACGGAAAAATGATGATGATGAAAGACGGCAAGATGATGGCCATGGACAAAACCATGACCTGTACCGATGGCTGCAAGGTGATGGCCAGCGGCGAGGTGATGATGAAAGACGGCAAAAAGATGATGATGACGGAAGGCGAAATGATTGACAAAGACGGTCACATGATGGGCAAAGACGGCAAGATGATGGACATGAAAATGGACAGCAAGATGAGTGGCGGTAAGATGACGGACAACAAAATGAGCGGCGATAAAATGATGAAGAAAGACTCAATGAAATAAGGCCCTCTTTCAAACGGAAAGCCGGCTCATTGGAGCCGGCTTTTTTAATTCGGTTAACTGTCCGCATACACAAAAACCCTGCGCGATAGCTGCCCAGGTTTATGCAAAGGCGGCTTTCTTTAAACCGAAGCGGAGGAGAATATCTTCAATATTGCGTTGCATGTTTTTTAATTCCTCCTGCTGTTGTTTAATAAAAACATTGTCGTTTAAGTCGCCCACTACGGCCTCCATTTCCGCATCGCTGCCGTACATCATTTTCCGGAATTCGCTGGTGTAATCCTTGGCTCTTGAATCGTAAATCTTTGCTACCATCCATTGCTTTATTTCAAGTGTTTGTTGAAGCAGGGAAGAAAACAAAGACGGGGTGAAATCAAGTTTGTCAATTTTAAAAATCTCCAGCAACGAAGCAAAGGCATGTTGCAGTTTCTGTTCGCTATATGCCTGTCCATTTTCCTGATAAAACCGGTGGACTTCGCCCCAATTTTTTATGCCGGATGATTTGATTTCCTGCAAAAAGTTCTGAAGTGAGATGTCAGGTATCAATTGCCCGCCGACATTGGTAAATGATAACCGTTCGGCCGTTGCCGGCAAGGCTTCCATCATTTTATTAAACGTGGCAAGATCGTGACGGGAAGCAAACTGTAACAGTTGTTCAACACCGTAATAAACAATCAGCTTTTGATAAATGTCGTATGCCTCTTTTACTTTTATAATTTGCACCGGGCGGCTTGCGCCTTCAAAATTTTCAGCATAAATAGTCAGCGTTTTAAAGTCAATGCTGGCGTCATTCAACAAGCGTTGGCCCTCTTCTCCCAACACATCGTCAGCGCCTTTTTTGCCGGCAGCCTTTGCTGTAAAAATTTGCAGCAGGCGCATCGCGTCAAAAATTTCGTTCACGCTATCCGGAGCCAGATAATCGTATTCTATCTGCTGAATCTTTTTTGTGCGTTTATCCCTGTCCACGTACTTGGCCGAGTTGCGGGCCAGTGCGTAAAGATTATACATGAACCAATAAGCCGGCATTACGATCAACTTGTTATTCGCTTCATCATTGCTCACCAAACTAAAGGGCAGCGGAATGTTTAGTTCGGCCGGATAATCGCCTTTGGCAATGAGTGTGAACGAAGCAAATTTTGAATTGTGTTTCAGGCTTACGCACAGGCCCGGCCAAAAGCCGCGTGCCGTCAGCATTTCGCCATCGGCGGCGCGGCTGTTGTGGTTAGAACCGAGCGTAGCGCCGGCCGCAATATTACTTTGTCCCATCACCGTAGCCGCAATCAAAAACGAGTTGTTATGGTGTTGCTCATGAAAAGGAAAGATTAAGGAGTTCAACACTTCGCAACAAGAGATGGTGCTGTTGTTGCCCAGATAAGAATTAATCAACCGGGCGCCGTATTTCAATTGCGAATGCGAAGCCATAAAAAAGCGAACGGCTTTTACGCCGTAAAAAATACGGCAGCCGAAACCCACAATACCGTTGACCAACTCGCAGCCTTCACCAATTTGCGAAGGCGCTTCCGCCGAAGAATTGATAGTAAGATTTTTTAGTTTGTTGGCGCCTTTGATGTAGGCATTCGGGCCCACCCAAACATCTTTGATGATGGCCGTGTTTTTTATCACGCAGTTGTTGCCAATCTTGCCGTAATAGCCGCGTTGCTTGTCAAATTTTCGTTCGGTAAATTCCTTGAACTTTTGCATCAATGCTTCATCGCCGCGATACTTGCTCCACAAAAAAGCATCGCCGGGCAACATGCCGTTAAACGGAAGAATCTTACGGCCGCCGTTCTCGTTGCACACTTCCAGCCAAATGCGAACGTCTTCGGCTTCGCCGTCTTTAATGATGCCGTTGCCAAACTTTGAATGGTCGGTCGTGTGCAGCTCGTTCACGTTGGCAATCATCACCTCGTTGCCCACAATGTAATGCGACATGTAGTTAACGTTATTGACCACAACATTGTCGCCAAAATCGCAACTAATGATGGTGCTGTCATACAAACCCACCGGCAACGTGATGTTGTGGTATTCCAATGCAATGCTTTCCAACTTACCAATCCGCACCAGGCCGAAGAACTTACAGTTCTTCACCAACTCCGGGTTAAACGCATCCGACACTTGGATCTTGTTCCAATCATTAGAGGTGTTGCGGTTGCGCACCAGCACTTCTATTTCATACGCGGAAAGATTGCGGTACAAAATGCCGTTGCGGTTTTGAAAATTACGCAGGTGGTATTCATCTTTATTTACCGGCAGGTAAGGCGCGGCAATAAAGTTGTAGCCAATGGAACGAAGGGGCTTTTTGTTCATGAAGGCGAAGATAAGCGGCCCACTTTATCCTTCAAGGGTGACGTGTACAACGCACAAGTTGAACTCCCATTGCGGAAAGGTTCGGTCTTCCGACTTTACCAAAAGGTTAGTCATGATTTGTGGTTGCATTCTTATGAACCAGAAGCCTGTCTATCTATTTGGCGTCTGTTGCGTCGCACTCGTGTACGTTCTAATCGCTATTTGGCAGCGATAGCAAGACCGTTGAATAGGATTGTATTCAAGCCCTGAAAGGGCGTCATCGCATAGCCCAGGGTGAAGCCCTGGGTTACTGAACACAGCGAGGAATTCAAGCCCTGAAAGGGCGTAATAATTATACCGTCACAATCTCCTCGTTTATTATTCACCAACGCACAATCCTTCATTACGCCCTTTCAGGGCTTGATGAATATGCTCCCCTGTTTTCCCGGCCCTTGCAGGCCGGGCTATGCGATGACGCCCCGTTGGGGCTTTGAGGCTACTGCACCATGATGCGTTTGCCATCGCTTCCCAACAACGATACGAACGATGAACGGAGCGTCGCAACGGATGTTCAATAGCAGCACCGGCGATGGTCAACCAAAAAACTTTCTTCTCTTTGCTCCTTTGCGTTATTGTATGAAAAGGAATCACCGTTCTTTGCGGGCATGAAAAAAGCGATGCTGCAAATGCACGCTGCTGTGTTTTTGTGGGGCTTCACCGGTGTATTGGGCCGGGCCATCACCCTGCAATCAACCATGCTTGTTTGGTGGCGGCTGCTCATCACCGCCGTTACGCTTTGGGTCTTGTATTTAGCCCAAGGCAAGGCTATTCGCATTGCTCCAAAAGCCGCATTAAAAATTGCCTTGATCGGAACCGTACTTGCCCTGCACTGGGTTTGCTTTTACGCCAGCATCAAATTGGCCAACGTTACCATTGCCCTCACTTGTTTATCCACCACGGCTTTGCTGGCGTCGCTAATTGAGCCGCTTATTTTAAAAAAACCTTTCGACCGGGTAGAGATATTTCTCGGCCTGTTTGCTGTAGCGGGGATTGTGATCATTTATTACAATCATCTTCAGTTTTCCATTGGCATCATTGTCGGTTTAGCGGCTGCCGTGTTTACGGTGCTGGTTTCGGTGCTTAACAAAAAGATGATTGACAGCTACGAGCCGGAGCAAATAACGCTGTATCAACTAAGCGGCGGCTTTGTTGGCCTAACGATTTTGCTTCCGCTCTTTCAACTGTTTTTTAAAGAAAGCTTTCATGCGCCATCGGGGCTTGATTGGCTTTGGCTCCTGCTTCTAAGCTGGGTGTGTACCATCTTCACTTTCTTTTTGTACATCCGTGCTTTAAAAGAAATATCGGCTTTCACCGTCAATCTTGTACTTACCCTGGAGCCGGTGTACGGCATCATTCTCGCCTTCATTATTTACCACGAAAACCGCGAAGTAAGCGACTGGTTTTATGTGGGCTTTGCCCTCATTTCGGTGGCGGTGGTGTTTCATACCTGGCGGATGTTACGCAGTTCAAAAGTTCAATAGCTTAAACGTTCAATTGTTCGCCAGCGTCAACATTTTAACGCTTGAACAGGTAGACATTTGAACTTCTTTCTTCGCTATTTTTATTCCTCAACGCCATCAAATATGAAATCTGTTTTTACTCCTCTTTTCGTCTTATTCTCCTTTGCCGTCTTGGCCCAAAAAAAGCCGCTCGACCACACCGTTTACGACAGTTGGCAAAGCATCGGCGAACGCATGATCAGCAACGACGGCAAGTGGGTGGTTTACACCGTTACGCCGCAGGAAGGCAATGCGGACTTGTACATTCAATCAACCGATAATGTTGCGATTAAAAAGGGAGTGCCGCGTGGCTACAACGCCGTTATCACCGAAGACAGCCACTTTGTGGTTTTTCGCATCAAGCCATTGTACAAGGAAACACGTGATGCACGGATTAAAAAGAAAAAGATAGAAGACATGCCGAAAGATTCTATCGGCATTGTGGAGTTAGGAAAAGAGGCCGTAGTAAAAGTGGCCAAAGTAAAATCCTACAAAACACCCGAAAAAGGTTTTGGGTGGATGGCTTATCACAAAGAACGCGATGCCGCAACGATCCGTTTATCAGCCTTGCCCACGCAAAAAGCCGTTGACAGCTTAAAGCAAAAGATAGATTCGCTTACACAACTGGTAGTGCAATTGAAAAACATCAAAGGCGGCAACAAAGATGCAACCGATGCTGACGATGACCCCGCAAGCAGTACCACAACTGATGCCGGCAGCGATCTGGTTCTGCGAAACTTACTAACCGGTAAAGAGCGAACCTTTAAAAATATAAGCGACTATGCCTTTAATAAGTTCGGGCAAAAGCTGGTGTTGAAGTTCACCAAATCGCCGCGAGACAGCAACAGCAAAGCCGGTGTGGCGTTGCTCGATCTAAAGTCCGACCGGTTGGATACGATACTCAAAGGCGGCAATGATTTTCGCAGCTTTGCTTTTACCGAAGACGGCAGCAAATTGGCCTTTGTAGCTGAACGTGATACAAATGCCAAAGCGCTGCAAAAATTTTACGGTTTGTATTTATATAGAAGCGGTACTGATTCAGCCGCCTTGCTTCTTGATAAAAAATCGGTTGGCATGACCGCAGGCATGACGGTGAGTGAAAACGGGACTATCAGCTTCAGCAAAAGCGGCAGCCGTTTGTTATTTGGTGTGGCGCCGGTTCAGGCGGCAAGGGATACGTCGCTTGTTGACTTTGAATTATCGAAACTTGACATCTGGAATTACAAAGACGATTACCTGCAATCGCAACAACTTTTTCAATTGCAGAATGAATTAAAGCGCAGCTATCTCACGGCTTATGATTTTGCCCAGAACAAGATCATCCCAATGGGTTCTGTTGGGCTGCCAACGATTATTCAAATGGCCGAAGGCGACGGTGATTTTTTTGTTGGCGTAACCGATACGAACCGCCGTGTGCAAAGCCAGTGGTTAGGCAGCACGCTGAAAGATGTTTATTCTATTGATGTAAAAACAGGTGAACGAAAGCTGGTGAAGAAAAGCCATGGCGGACAAATTTATCCGTCGTCAACAGGCAAATACATTTTGCTGTACGACAACAAGGCGAGGAACTATTTTGCCTGGGACGGAATGGCCTTGAAGAACATTACATCAAAAATAAAAGTGCCGTTGTATAACGAAGAAGCGGACACACCGGATGATCCAAATCCGTATGGCGTAATGGGCTGGCAGGAAGGTGATTCGGCGGTGTATGTGTATGATCGGTATGATGTGTGGAAGGTGGATCCAGCTGATAAGATAGAACCGCTTTTAGCTACAAGGATTGTAAAAATGTCTGGCCGTAGCTTGACCAGGACATTCCGTTATTTAAAAGTAGATAATGATGAACGCTTTATTAAATATGGTCAAGAACTCTATTTTAGAGAAGTAGATCAAAAAACAAAAAGGAGTTCAATCGCAGGCCTAACGTTCTCACCCACTATTTCTGAAATGAGGGGGATCACTGGAAACCCAGTATTTGCTTATGACTTTTTTACAAAGTCAAAGAATAGCGATGATTTTTTGTATTCCATGGAATCATATACTTCTTCTTCTGATCTTTATCTTGCCTCAAGTAAACTGTCGCAGAAAAACGAAAAACAGCAGAACGGTTGGATATTTTACGCAGGTCTTCCTTCAAAACTATTATCAAATCTTAACCCGCAACAATCAACTTACAACTGGGGCACCGCCGAACTTGTTCATTGGAAAACCTTTGACGGCAAATCTTCCGAAGGCATCTTGTACAAACCTGAAGACTTCGACCCAAAGAAAAAGTATCCGATGATTACTTACTTCTACGAAAAATTAAGTGATGGTTTGTATCAGTACAGTGCGCCTTCTCCAACGCCAAGCCGGTTGAACGTTCCCTTCTTTGTTAGTCGCGGTTACTTAGTGTTTGCACCGGACATCAGCTATACCAAAGGCCAGCCCGGCAAGGATGCGTACAATTATATTGTGAGCGGCGTACAATCATTAGTTAAGAATCCATGGGTAGATGCAAAAAATCTCGGACTGCAGGGACAAAGCTGGGGCGGTTATCAAGTGGCATATTTAATCACGGCCACCAACATGTTCAAAGCCGCATGGGCCGGTGCGCCGGTGGTGAACATGACAAGTGCTTATGGCGGCATCCGGTGGGAGAGTGGCAACAACCGCCAATTTCAATACGAGAAGGGTCAAAGCCGCATTGGCGCTACACTTTGGGAACGTCCCGATCTGTACATCGAAAGCTCGCCGCTCTTTCATCTGCCCAACGTAAAAACGCCGGTGGTAATTATGAACAACGATGCCGACGGTGCCGTTCCTTGGTATCAAGGCATTGAATTTTTTACGGCCATGCGCCGCCTTGGCAAACCAATCTGGTTGCTTAACTATAACGGCGAAGCACACAACCTTATGGAACGAAGAAATCGCAAAGACATTCAAATTCGCGAACAACAATTTTTCGATTGGCAACTGAAAGGCGCAAAGCCTGCTAAGTGGTTAACCGAAGGCGTGCCTGCGGTGAAGAAGGGAAAAGATTGGGGGCTGGACCTCACCCCTTAGCGCCTCACCGCTAACCCATCTCCATCAAAGATGGAGAGGAGAACAGTGGCTAAGAGCACAAAGGTCGTTTGCACATGATTTGTGTGCATCTCTCTGCACTCCCTTTTAAAAAATGTCGTTGCGGAAGGCGGCTCCCCCCTCCGGCTATGCCGGAGAGGGGCCGGGGGTGAGGTATTTCACCAATCTTCTTTTTGCTATCGGCAACACTGTTTCCTCCACCGGATAACTAAGTGTTGTTTCTATACAGTAAACAGCGGGATTGGGAAGATGGCTGCGGCTTTTGATTAAATCGTACTTGATGTTTTCATACGTGTTGGCCATGCTGCGGTGCTGCACATCCAGATAGGATGTTTTAATGCTGCGAAAAGCCTCGTTGTGCTTTTCAAAAATGGAAAGCCGGTATTGATAAACACGGGTCGTTTTGCTGCTGCCGGCGCTTAGAAAAAAGTAACCTTCCTGCACATCGAGCGGCAGAAGGCCAATAGGACTGATAGTCATTTTTTCTTCCACGAATTCATAAATTTCCGCGCCGCTGCTGATCGTTGTCTTCATGGTATCGGCGGCGTAATGAATGATGTCTTCCAACTCCTGCATCAGTTCCGTATCGGCAATCATTTGCTCGTACAACACCTGCAGTTTTTCTATTTGCACACCGGTGAGTTTTTTAGGAAAATGTTCCTGCAGGTGCTTTTTGTTCTCGCGGAAGGCCACAATGTTGTTGTAATGAAAAATGAGGTCGGCGAGTTGAGGATACAATTTGTTTTCGCCAAAGTGCTGGTTAATTTGCTTCAGGTAAGCCAACAACGTGTACTTCTTTAATTCAAAATCAATGAAGCCCTCGGCAAACCAGGTTTCGGACAATTGTTTCATAGCGCTGAATTTGATTTCAATTTACGGGTTTGTGTTTTGAAAAGCAAGTGCTGCTTACCTTCCAAATAAATAAAATTGTTGTGAAGCGTTTCCTCCTTTTGTTCGTCGCCGTTGCATTCCTCTCTTGCAGCACTACCACATATTATATCAGCCGCCATGCAGAGAAAGCCGGCACCATGACGAGCGATGCGCCGTTATCATCGGAAGGGGAGAAGCAAGCTTTAGCCTTGCGTGATTATTTAAAAGGGAAAAAGATTGGGACGGTTTATTCTACAAACTTTCTATGTACAAAAGCTACTGCTAAGCCAACGGCTGATGAGTACAACCTACCCGTTACTATTTACAGTGCCTCTGCTTCAACGGCGTTGGTGGACAGCTTAAAAGCAGCTAACAAAAAGAATGTTTTAATCATCGGCCATTCAAACACGGTGGATGATATCGTGAACCGCCTTGTGAGTGGAAATGAAGAAAAGATTTGCCGGATAGCGGATGCGGGAGTTTATTTATTGTGCAGAAGAAGGGAAGCGGATGTCGGTTCAAGAAGATAAGTGTGGCAACAGTCGAATTGAAATGCTGCATTCTGAACAAAAAATCGGCTTGTTGCAGCACGGGTTAGAAAAGACATTCATTTAGCCAAAATGCTACAATTCTATGCATTCGTCAGGCAAACGTTTATTCGTCTGTTCGCATGGTGAAATCTTGCTGGCAGACGTCGTTGGAGCTCTAACAAAGATTGTTCTCGTCGGTTGATAGTCGGCAAACCACAGCGGCCATTCTGTTTCACCCGGCCTCTTCTCAATACCGCTAAAGCTAACGCTGTCCTTTAATTGTGCATTGAGAATTTTGCGTGTGTATTTCTTTCCTTCGTAATCGGCTTCGATACAAACGGTATTGCCCGTCAAATACCAACGGCCCCGCATTGTAATGATTTCGGTTGGACACCCGAGGCAAGCTTTATAATAAATATTCGGTTGTTCATAAACGCCGTTTTCTAAAAAACGATTGGTTACGAAACGATAATGAAAAGAAGAATCCAGCCAGTTTGTGCGACAAACCTTCCATTCACCAATGATTTTTTCAATGCTCAAATTGCTGTTTGATTGAGCGTTGCCAGCAAGACAAAAAAAGATAAACAATATTATTAGTTTCGATTTCATTTCAAGCGAATGATTACAATCGTAAAATACGTTTGTGTGTACCATCCTTGGGATAAAGTCGTCTGCTTTCAGGCGGAATTCACGGCGATTAGCCACTAAGCATTACTCTGTCAAATACGCTTTCAATTGGCGAGTCTTTATTAGCAAAGCTGATGAGTACCAACTCTCCGCTTTCCAACACAAGCAACTTCCATCTCCTACACTACCCTATTCCCATCAAACCCTTCCAACTCATTCGCCACCGCCGTTAAAAACGTCGCCCCTAAACTTCCGTCCACAATACGATGATCATAGCTCATACTTAAATACATCATGTGCCGGATGGCAATGCTGTCGCCCTGTGGCGTTTCAATCACCACCGGACGTTTTTTAATGGCGCCAACCGCCAGTATGGCTACCTGCGGCTGATTGATAATTGGTGTTCCCATCAGGCTACCAAAAGTGCCTACGTTTGTAAGGGTAAACGTTCCATCGCTGATGTCTTCCGGCTTTAGTTTGTTATTGCGTGCAGCATCGGCGGCATTGTTCACTTGCTTGGCCAAACCAACAAGGTTATAACTGTCTGCATTTTTAATCACCGGCACAATCAGGTTGCCGTTTGGCAACGCCGTTGCCATGCCGATGTTGATGTCTTTTTTGACAATAATTTTCGTACCGTCAACCGAACTATTAATCAGCGGAAAGCGTTTGATGCACTTTACCACGGCTTCTATAAACAGCGGCGTGAACGTAAGCTTGGCACCTTCACGTTTTTCAAATTCTTTTTTTGTTTTTTCACGCCACATCACCAGGTTCGTTACGTCCGCTTCGGTAAAGGAAGTTACGTGCGGCGAGGTATGTTTGCTGCGCACCATGTGGTCGGCAATCAGCTTTCGCATCCGGTCCATTTCCATCACTTCCACGTTGCCGCCGTACGTTGTTAGCGCATTATTTTGCGGCTCTTCTTTCGCCTCTACCTTGTGCATCGGAATCACCATCTCTTTGCGTTCTTCAACTCGTGGTCTTTCTTCCGCCTTCTGAACTGCTTCTTCTGTTTTTCGCCCGCCTCCCGAACGCTTGTTCGTTACGTATTGCAGGATGTCACGCTTGGACACACGGCCTTCTGCGCCGGTGCCTTCGATGCGCTCAAGTTCCGTCATGCTCACGCCTTCTTGCGCAGCTATATTCAACACCAGCGGCGAATAAAAGCGGTTAGCGTTTGTCGTTTGTGGTTTGTCGTTTGTGGTTTCCACAGGTTGTTGCGTTGCAGCTTGCTTCGGTTGCGTAATGCTCATTGCCTGTTGCCCATTGACTATTGCCGGTTGCTCATTGCCGCCTGTTCTCACCCGTGCAATCACCTTCCCGATGGGCACCACGTCGTTCACTTTATACAACAATTCTTCTATCACGCCTTCGGTGGTTGACGGCACTTCCGTATCCACTTTATCCGTGGCAATCTCTAACACGGTTTCGTCCATCTTCACGGCGTCGCCGGGCTGTTTGTGCCATTTTAAAATCGTCGCTTCCATGATGCTTTCACCCATCTTCGGCATTATCAGGTCAACAGTCGCCATATAAAAATTTGAGATTTGAAATTTGAGGTTTCTGATTTTGAACCCGGCTGCATTGCTGCTATGTATCGTCTGTTGCGTCGCACTCTTATACGTTCAGAAATTCTATTCGGCACTGTGCAATCAACAAAACAAATAGCAAACAATCGTCGGGCTGAAATTTTCAGCGCCCAAAAGTAAGCAAACGGCACCTCACCCCCAACCCCTCTCCGGCTCTGCCGGAGAGGGGAGTAGTACCTGAAAGCACAAGGGTCTTTCATCTTTCATCAATACATGTCATCTTTTACCTATCGTAATAGAGATGAAAACAGCGGAGACTATCTGGCTCCCTCTCCAACTCCGTTGGAGAGGGTTGGGGTGAGGTGCTTGCGTAGCATGTTCAACGCCGCATGTGCTGTCAGTTCTATGTTGCGGCTTCTGTCAAAACGAAAGTTGAATTTTTGTGCCTGCACTTGTCCTTCTTTGTTTGCAACGGCAATCCATACGGTGCCCACAGGTTTTTCAGCAGAGCCGCCATCAGGTCCCATGATGCCCGATGTTGCCAGTGCATAATCTGTTTTCAACTTTTGACAAGCACCGGCTGCCATCTCTTTCACGGTTTCTTCACTCACAGCGCCAACTGATCTCAATGTTTCAGCCTTTACACCCAGCACATCTTCCTTCGCATCATTTGAATACGAAACCACACCGCCATTAAACACCGCCGACGAACCGGCGATGGACGTTATCAAACTTGCAATGGTTCCACCGGTACAACTTTCAGCGGTTGCCACCGTTTTACCTTTTTCTTTCAACAGATTTACCACCGCTTGTTGAAGCGGAATATCTTCATCGGCCACCATCCATTCTTTTACCAAGCCTTTTAACTCACCGAACCTTTCATCCACTTCTTTTTGCACAATATTTACTTCATCACCTTTTGCGGTTAACCGCAAACGCACCATGCCGTAAGCAGGTAAGTAGGCCAGCTTAATGTGTGGTGGCAGAGCCGTCTCAAAGCCTTGTATCGTATCGGCTAAAAACGACTCGCCAATGCCCGCCGTCAATAAGGTTCTATGCTCAACTACAGGCAATGCAAACAAGGCTTTAATTTTTGGAATCACGCCGCTGTGCATCAGGCCTTTCATTTCGTGTGGTACGCCGGGTAACGAAAAATATTTTGCTTCCTCATTGAAAAACATTCCTGGCGCCGTGCCTCTTCCATTTGGCAATACTTCGCAATTTGCCGGCACCAATCCTTGCGATAAATTCCGTTCGGTTAATGGCCGGCCCAATTTGCGAAAAATGTTCTCAACATTCTTTGTGGCTTCTTCGTTTCTTACCAACTCGGTATTAAAGTATTCGCACAAGGCAGGCTTTGTAATGTCATCGGCCGTAGGTCCAAGTCCGCCGGTAATGATGATGATGTTGCTGGTGGTTGCTTCATCAGCCAACGTTTTTAAGATGGCTTCTTTATCGTCAGCAATAGCTACGCGGCGTCGAACCCAAACGCCAATCTTGTTTAGTTCCTGTGCAATAAAAGCGCTGTTGGTGTCAATGGTTTGGCCGATCAATAATTCATCGCCGATGGTGATGATGCTTGCCGTGACTTCGTGCATGAGGTAAAGCGATTATTTTAGCGCAATGTACAGCAAGATGAAAAGGGCTTTTCTGTTGTGGATAGTCACGTTCGTTACCACAATACTTTATGCACAAGACATAAGCGGCAATCTTGCCAAAGCTTGGAACTTGTTTGAAGCCGATTCGCAAATGCGCAGCGCCATCGCCTCCATTTACGTGATTGATGAAGCAACCGGCAACGTGGTGTTTGACAAGAACTCACGCATGGGTTTGGCCCCGGCTTCTACACAAAAAATTATCACCGCCGCTGCTGCGTACGAAATTCTTGGAAAAGGATTTCGTTTTGAAACCCGCTTCGGTTTAAACAAAGGCATCAAAAGCGGCCGGTTGAACGGAAGCATTATTGTATTTCCGTCCGGCGACCCAACACTTGGAAGCTGGCGCTGGAGGCGCACTTCAGAAGATTCGGTGGTACATCGCATTGCAACGTCTATTGCTAAAGCCGGTATCAGCACCTTTCAAAATTTTACGATAAAAGAATTTGGTCTTGATGAAGAAGCCATTCCCGGTGGCTGGACTTGGGACGACATCGGCAACTATTACGGTGCCGGTGCAACGGCGTTAACCTGGCGGGAGAATCAATATGATTTGATTTTGAAATCAAGCAGCACTGTTGGCGACACCGTTTCTATTGTGGGTACAAAGCCGCGGCTTTACGATTATGGCTTTGTGTCCAAGCTGCGTTCGGCGGCAAAAGGAACAGGCGACCGTTCCATTATTTACTTTCCGGTGACAACAAACACCGGTATTGTTCGCGGAACGATACCCATATATGAAGAACGCTTTGTTGTTTCCGGCGCTATGCCTTCTCCGTCGCATCAATTCTTAGCAACGGTAACCGACTCGTTGGCACATCGCGGCATTGCAAAAGAGTTTGCGGATAAGACTGTAAGTGAATGGAACGATACCGCAAATGGTAGCCGGTTTGCAGAAATTTTTCATATCGAAACATCGCCACCGCTTGACAGCATTTCTTACTGGTTTTTAAAACGCAGCATTAATTTATATGGGGAGGCCTTGGTAAAGCAAATCGCGATAAAATTGCACCGGCCTTTTACATCGGAAGACGGCGCGGAGGCGATTGCTGATTACTGGTACAAGAAAAGCATCGGCATTGATAGAACAGAAATAAACACCGTTGATGGTTCGGGTCTGTCACCATTAAATAGAGTCACCACTCATGCGCAAGTCAGCGTTTTACAATACGCAAAATCGCAGCCTTGGTTTGATAGCTACGTAGCTGGCTTTCCGGAGTTTAACGGCATGAAGTTGAAGAGCGGCACCATCAACCGCGTAAAAAGCTTTTGCGGTTATCATACAAGCAAGGCGGGCAGGAACTACATTGTTTCTTTCATCGTGAACAATTACAACGGCGCTTCATCATTGCTGGTGCAGAAGATCTACAAGGTGTTGGATGGTTTGAAGTAACGGCCCATCCCTATCCACCTTTTCTGAAAGCGGTAAGATGGTGCTAAAGCCCTTCCCGGTGGGAAGGGTGGAAATACTTTCAAAGCAGTAACAGAAATCTTCCATTGAAAGATTGATTGAATAGACGATGAACGATTGACAAGCAAGGGCTGCCTGCCTGCCGGTAGGCAGGTGTGTTGATGGCTTTCCCTCCGCCGGCTGGCGGACGGCATGGGCCGCTGCCGCGACGATGTGCCGAATAATCTTACAAAGCGTACACGCTGTGCGACGCAACAGACGATTCATAGACAGACAAACCCCTGGCCAATAACCCTCAAAAGAAAACCCAATCGCTTTCGATTGGGGTTAAATTTATTGTGAAGCTTTTGCCTTAGCTCGCCTTCAACTTCTTTCCAAACACCTTTTGAAATTTATCCAGTTTGGGACGGATAACGATGGAGCAATACGGGTTGGTGTTCTTGTTGTTCTGATAGTATTCCTGGTGGTAATCTTCAGCCGGATAAAATTTTGAGGCCGCTGTAATCTCCGTTACAATCGGGTTTTCGTAAGCGCCGCTTTTGTCCACCGCGTTTTTATAGTATTCGGCCTTGCCTTTTTGCGCGGGGTCGGCATAAAAAATAGCGCTGCGGTATTGCGTGCCTACGTCGGCGCCCTGGCGGTTAAGGCTGGTGGGGTCATGCACCTGAAAAAAAACTTCCAGCAATTCATCGTATGAAACTTTGGCTGGTTCGTACACCACTTGTACGCATTCGGCATGGCCGGTGGTGCCCGTACACACTTCTTTGTAGGTTGGATTTTCTTTGTTGCCGCCCATGTAGCCCGAGGTTACTTTCAGCACACCGGTCATTTGTTCAAAAACGGCTTCGGTACACCAAAAACAACCTGTACCAAACGTAGCGGTATCTGTTTTTTCAACGGCATTATTGGTGAGGGAGGTACTCATGATTTGATAGTTCTTTTCGGAGTTGCAAGCGACAACCGAAGCGATGCTGACAAGCGATACCAAAAGTTTTGAAATCATCATGCGGGGGTTGGAACACAAATGTGAGCCTCAATCTACGAAACGAAAAGCCAAGTACGGGTTTTTAACAGCGCCTTTTGAAACGGTGCCGGCAACGGGCCATCGTCTTACCTTCGAGCTTCTAAAAAATTGAGCAGCCAAGCGAATGAAGATTTATCCCGAATCGGCCGTAGTACAGTTGGAGTTTGACAAGATTAAAACCCTGCTTCATGAGAAGTGCCGTACCGAATATGCCAAAAACAAAGCGCTTGACTTGCGCATTCATACCCGCAAGGATTTCATTGAACGGGAATTAAAGCAGTCGCACGAATTCAAACAGTTACTGCAAAATGCCATCTCTTTTCCCAACGATTATGTGTTGAACCTAACCCGAGAACTAAAGCTGCTGGGCATTGAAGGCGCTTTGCTGAACGGTGAAGATTTGGTGGATGTTCGCAAACTGGCCGAAAGCATGGAAAGGCTCTTTCGCTGGTTTGATGCGGAACGCAAAGAAGCGTACGAAGCCCTGGCCGACGTCATCAAAGGCACGTATTATGAAAAGAAGATTAAGGAGTCCATTGATGATGTGATTGACGAAAGCGGCGGTGTAAAAGACAGCGCCTCGAAAGAGCTATCCGAAATCAGGACGAGCCTTTACCGCAAGCGTTCGGAACTCCGCCGCGCCTTTGACCGCATTGTGCAAAAGTTGAACAAGCAAGGTTACTTAGCGGAGATAGAAGAAAGCTTTATGAACGGCCGCCGTGTACTGGCCGTGGCCGCCGAGCACAAACGAACGGTGAAGGGTATTCTGCACGGCGAAAGCGACAGCCGCCGCACGTCCTTCATCGAGCCGGAAGACACGATTGAAGTCAACAACGCCGTGCAGGAATTGGAAATTTCAGAACGCAAAGAAGTCTATCGCATTCTACGGGAACTGACCAAGCGCCTGGCGCAATATGCACCGCTGCTGCACGTGTATCATGCCATCGTTGGCGAGTATGATTTCATTCGCGCCAAGGCCGCCTTTGCGTTGGATGTAAGGGGCGAATATCCGGTGGTGCTGGACAAGGCGCATGTTCAGTTGGTAAAGGGGTATCATCCTTTGCTGTATTTATACAACCAACGTTCGGGCAAGGCCACCATTCCGGTTGACTTAACGCTGGATGAAAAGGCTCGCATCCTTGTCATCAGCGGGCCCAATGCCGGCGGCAAAACGGTGACCATGAAAACCATTGGCTTGTTGCAGATGATGGTGCAAAGCGGTCTGTTGGTGCCGGTGAATCCGTCATCGCAGTTCGGCATCTTTAAGCAACTGATGATTCATATTGGCGATACGCAAAGCCTCGAGTTTGAGTTAAGCACGTACAGCAGCCACCTGTTGAGCATGAAGCATTTTATGGAGAACGCTAATGGCAAAACCTTATTCTTTATTGATGAATTGGGCAGCGGCAGCGATCCAAACCTTGGCGGCGCTTTTGCCGAAGTAATTATGGAAGAATTGGCCCGCAAGCACGCCATCGGCATCGTGACCACGCATTACCTCAACTTAAAAATAATGGCCAACAAAACCCCCGGTATTATTAACGGGGCGATGGCCTTTGATGAAAAAAATCTCTTGCCCTTATACAAGCTTGCCGTAGGCAAACCCGGCAGCTCTTATACGTTTGCCATAGCCGAAAGAATCGGTTTGGACAAACGTCTGATTGCAAAGGCAAGAGGCCTGGTAGAAGAAGATCATTTTACCTTAGATAAGCTGTTGAATAAAACCGAACAGGACATGCAAAAAGTGCAGGAGAGAGAAGCGGACTTGCACCGGTTGGTGAAAGAAAACGAACGCCTGAAAAAAGAAATGGAGCAAGTGATGGACAAAGAGCGCCACCGGCAGCAAGTGGAAGTGCTGAAGCAGCAAAACCGCATTACAGAAGACAGGCTGGTCTATTTAAAAGACATGGAGCGCAAGCTGCGCACAATGGTGATGGAATGGAAAAAAGCAGAAGACAAGAATAAAGTAGTGAAAGAGATTGCGGATTTGTTGTTTAAAAAGGACGAGCAAAAAGCGGTGAGCAAAAAGCAAAAGCAGTTGGAAAGCAGATACGAAGAGCAAGCCGGCGACATCGCCATTGGCGACAAGGTAAAGATGAAGCGCAATCTGCAAGTGGGAGAGGTGCTGGAACTGCGTGGCAAAAAAGCCGTCGTGAAAATCGGCTTGTTGCCCATGCAGATAGAGCTATCGGATTTGGTGAAGATTAAAGAGAAGGCAGAGTAACAGAAGTTGGCAGGATGCAGTTAGCAGTTTGCAAAAGAGGTGCAAACTGCTAACTGAAAATTGCTAACTCAAACGTTAGCATGTAGATAATCTTTCAGGTTGGAGATGGTTTCTTCCTGCGACAGCATGATTTGCTTGACTACATCGTTGATGGAAATGATGCCGGCGAGCTTGCTGTTTTGGAAGACCGGCAGATAGCGAATGTGCTTGTCCGACAACAACAGCATGCAATGCTCAATAGAATCGCCGGGATGAACGGTGGGCAAATCGGTGGTCATAATTTCACCTACTACCGTATCGGTTGACGACTTGCCTTTCAGGATAATCTTTCTTGAATAATCGCGTTCGCTCATCAACCCTTTGTATTCATCGCCATCCATTACCATCACCGAACCAATGTTGCGGTCGGCCATCAGGCGCAGTGCCTCCAACACCGTGGTTTGCGTGGTTACGGAAATGATGTTCGCGCCTTTTCTGGCTAAGATGTCAGCTACTTTTTTCATACGCAAGAAATTGAATTTCCAATTTACACTTTCTGGCTTTGCCGCTGTAAATTTTTTTAACGCCATAAAGTTTTGCCGGTTAGGAGTGGGCTTTTATATTTGCGCCGGAGAGCTGGCAGAGTGGTCGATTGCGGCAGTCTTGAAAACTGTTGACTGTTACAGGTCCGGGGGTTCGAATCCCTCGCTCTCCGCTGATGGGGCTAAACAAGTTTACGTTTGTTTAGCCCTTTTTTTATGGTCTAAGTTGACGTTGAAGTACAAGATGAAGTATTGTACCCAATGTCCCTGGAATTTGCTTTTGCAACCGCACTCACACCTGGTTCGCACCCTTTGCAAACAGGGCGAGGGCCAGCAGGCCATCTGTCGTTCCGTTGCATAAGCAAAGCAATGAAAAATGTCAATTTGGGGCAGGGGCCTCTGCAAGGAGTTGAGTGGCTGACGAGTAGCGCAAACATAAAGCCATTGGCAACGGCCAATGGCTTTATGTTTAAGAAAGATGAGGCTACATTTTGTTTTGCATGGACTGGTTCATTTTCATCTTGCTCATCTTTCCATCCATGTACATACAGTCACCGTCCTTCATCATCATGGTTTTGCCGTTCTTCATTTTTACCGTGCCGTCAGTCATTACGGTTGACCCGTTTTTCATTTTCATGTCGGCGTCCATTGCCGTGGTGCTGCCGTCTTTCATCACCATCATTTTTCCTCCTTCCATCATGACGCAATCCTTTTTCATGCCCATTTTCTTGTCCATTTTATGGTCCATCTTGTCCATTTTATCCTGGGCAAATGCACCGGTGCCTAAGCTGAATGCGAGTAACAAAAACAAAACTTTTTTCATACCTGAAAATTTGTGGCATCCGTGGCTAAGCCAATGGATACCGGGTTAAAAATAGAGAGGCCGTTTACAGCGGCTTGACGCAACAGCGGTTGTTGCCATGATTTTTTTATCATTGGGATTCTGCTTTTATAAATTTTAAAGAAACAGAGTTCACACAATGCCTTGTATTTTTCGCCGTAAACCTTTCTCCTTTAAACACATGGCCTAAGTGGGCATCGCAGGCCGCGCAGACGATCTCAATTCTTCGTCCGTCCGCGTCGGGCAAATGCTTTACCGCTCCTTTTATCTCCTCATCAAAGCTTGGCCATCCGCAGTGTGAATCAAACTTGTCCTTTGAATAGTACAAAGGGGCATTGCAACGCCTGCAAACATAGGTACCGCTTTCCTTGTAGTTGGCGTACTCGCCTGTGAATGGCCGTTCGGTGCCTTTGTGAACGATCACTCTTTCTTCTTCCGCTGTAAGGGGATTGTATTTCATTGGTTAGCTTTTTAAAACAACAATCGGGAAGCCGCTAAGTTTAGCTTCATTGCATAAAAGCGGCACGAATAAAATTCGCGGGCTTTTCGGCCAGAGCCTCTCCGGAGTGGCCCGAAGGAAATTGCCCTAACTACCTGCCCGGCACTGAAAACGAACACGGTAACCGATGACTTCAAAATTGTCGTTACCTCGCATCTGGTGGTACAAAAACGATAGGGCAATTAATAATAATGCCTGCCGCGTTCAGGCCTCCAAGCGATGCATTGCGCGGGCCGGTGGGAGCGCCTGCTTTTATAAAGCCATCCGCATACAGTTCAATGATATTAATCGGCGCTATTACTTCCCGTTTGTCGGTGGTAACCCTTGTTCTCATTCCAGCGGTTATTGCGGCATCTGTCCACATTACCGGGTGCGCATCCCAAAAAGGGCTGTAAGCAGCGGCATCGCAAAAAGCGCCGGGGTCATTAGCGTTCATGCAACCCGCCTGCTCCTGAAAAATGTTCAACGGGTCGCCCTCGCCCGCAACGGCGGAACGTAGGCCCTGCCGCATTGGGTTCGTTTTACCCATGGGGCCATTAATTACGGGAACAATGGCCTCGCGGGCCGAGCGAAAAGATTTATCATCCGCCGGGTTAGGCGCCGCATTCATATTGGGGGCAAGCGTATTGTCCTCAAGCGCGGCCAGGTCATCATCCGATGTTTCGGTGCTGGTGTATAAAATTGGAAAGCCTTCATAAAAGCCCTTCGTCAATTGAATCTTTACGGTCATGTTTACCTTGTCCATGCTGATGACTTTATCATGCACGCCGGTGCTGTTGGAGAGGTGCGCCGCGTTGTACAAGATCTTGCCATCGAAACTAACCAGCGGACTGTATTTGGCATCGCCAACGGAACCCGGTTGCGAGGACGGGTCAAGCGGATATAGCAAAGGGCCAGGCACTAACTTTCTGGCAGGCGAAAAATCAACATTGCCGGAGAATTTCAGAACGGGAAAGTCATGCGGGTTCTTTGCGCCACCGGTTACTACCGTTGCCGTTTGTACAGCCGCCGTACCAAAAGCATGCACCAGTTTCGGCGCCCAGTTTAATCCAAGCTCAATGGATTTATCTACGTTATTCGATTCGGTAATAACATAATAAACATCGCCGCCGTTGGCATCCTGTCCGCGATAAAGAGGAAAAACACCGGTGGCATTTACCGTATCTATTTGGGTAACGCTTGTCATGTTATTGGGCAGGCTCTTTACTTTTTCTTCTTCCACTTTTTCTGTTTTTTTACACGACAAGGAAAAAGCAAAGGCGATGACGACCACAAGGATTTTTTTCATAATTAAAAGTTTATGTAAGAGTTGATAAAATCTAAAGGGGTAAAAAGCTAATTGGCCGGCCGGGGCGACTGATCTTCGGTTGGAGCCGCGGTGGCAAAACCCAAAACCGGACAATTCACAACAAAGTTTGTAGAGCTAAGCTTTGCACCGCCTGCATTGGTTACAAGATTGTTTGATGCCAACTGCCTGATGGTGTTGGCGTCCGTTTGTGCAAAATTATTTCCCTGCGTAACTGCGTCATTGTTCCAGACGGCTATGTTCAAATCCCAAAGAGGGGTGTACAATTCTCTGAGGCGTTTATCCGCTAAAGTTGGGAAGCTTCCCAGCACATTATGCGCATCGCCCAACATTCTCAAGCCCTCAAGAAGAGCAGGATTTTGAAGGCTTAAATTTCCCGGCGGGTTGTCGAGAATGACATGTGAAAGTCCTTGTGCATTGGGATCATTTTTACCGAGCTTGCCATTGGCAAAAGTAAAAATCGCACTCCGGGCGCCCATTGGATTTTGGTCGTCATTAGCAAAAGGCAGTGTAGCCATTGCCGGTACAAACGTACCCCTTTCAAGTGTAGCCGAAAGAGCACCCGTTGACCCAAACGTAAAGTAAAAAATATCCTTGCCGTGCGAGAAGGCACGAATAAACTGAAGGTCAACCGTCATGTTTACAACGTCAATTGCCATCACTCTGTCTAAAGTATTTGTATGTGCCTGGGTTACATCAAAGGGGCCGTCACCCGTTGCAACAATTGGGGCATTGTAAACAATATTGCTGCCTTGCACACGAATAAGATCGCTGTAGCCTACACCGGCAACCGAGCCCGGCAAAGCCATAACTGGAGGAAATCCTGTAGCACTTGGCACCAGTTGCCGCACAGGGCTGAAATCAACCGTACCGGCGAAAGTTACAGGAGCAGCACCCGGTATTGGA
The DNA here is from genome assembly GCA_965247695.1 of Flavisolibacter sp. GTDB lineage: Bacteria > Bacteroidota > Bacteroidia > Chitinophagales > Chitinophagaceae > Flavisolibacter. The sequence goes on along the minus strand of OZ252037.1, from coordinate 4,251,017 downwards.
TTGGAGGAGGCAACTGTTTGAATGCAGGCCGGACAGCCATTGTCGGCATTACTAAGCCGCGGTGCAAAATTTAGCCCTAACTGTGTTGCCATCGCCGCGTCGGAAACATCCATGCGAACATACCAAACCGAGGTGCCGTTGTATATTCCTTTATAAAGCGGTACCCTCGCAATATTTTTATCCAAGTCAACCTGAATAACACTTGTCATGGTGAGTTTGCTCCTGTCAAGCAGGCCCGATAAGGCGGGTACACCAGTGAGATGCGGTTCGGGTTTGCTATATTTCATTTCCTCTTCCTTTTTTTTGCAGGAGAATAAAAACAGCAGGATGATCAACGAACCTGTTTGCAGTAAATTTTGCATGGACAGGTTGGATAAATTTTTAGTTATCCCTTTTGGACTTTGCATAAATTTTTGTTTGTATGGTTTGGATGAATAAATGTTCAACCGGTGATAAATCAATCTAACACATGGGCTACAAACATGGCTCCATGCCCCAAAATAAACATCACGGAAGTGTGCCGTTTTTGTACTGAATCATAACAGGGGATTGATAGACACTCAACGCGGCCCGTCAGGGATGTCGATACCCACAACAAGTGAAAATTTTTACAGCGATAGGAATTGTGAGGTTTTATGAAGGAGAGTCAACCGGAGGTAAAATTTTTTGACAATTGGATGCTTATAATCTTTTAAGCAATAATCATGGCTAAGGAAGCAGGTGCTTCCAACGGCAAAAGATGGCCGGCATCGGGCAACTCAATAAATGTTGTAGTGGAGAAGCAGCGGCTAAATTCATTCTTCAAAAAACCAGTTGAAAAGTTAGGGTCTTTCTCACCGCTTATAATCGTTAACGGCAGGTCAATATTTTTCATTTGGGACGTAATATCCTGCTGGCTGCCATCGTTAATCCAGCCTTTCCATGCGGCAGCATTGATGCGCAAATTATCATCAACAATCCTTTTCAGTTGAACTTCATTCAGCGGTTTAGCCACTAATCCTTTTGCTATCTTTTCTAACGCTTTTCTATCGCCGAAAGCATTTACCAATTCTCTGCGTTTTTCGTTATCACCGGGTTCCGGTGTTGGCGGCGATGGCGCTACAAGAACCAATCCATTCAATCCAATTGGTCTTGAAGCAGCCACCGCTAACGCAATCTTTCCGCCCATTGAATGCCCAACCAATACAAATTTTTTTAGGGCAAGATGCTTTAGTAAATAGCTTATTTCTTTGGCGCTTGCATCCACCGAAAAATCTTCAGCTACTGGCGAGTCTCCAAAGCCGGGCAAATCAATGGCAATGCATCGGAAGGAAGAACAAAGCAAAGAAATAACGCCATCCCATGTATTTGATGAGCCTCCAAAATAATGAAGGAAGACGAGTGCGGGTTCGCCGCTGCCTACTTCGGTGAAGTACAAGCCGCCCTTCATCTTACACTTCTACTTTTAAACGGGCTTCTTTATCGGTTACTTCAAACAACTCGCCGTGCGGGAAGATGGTTATCTGCCCGTACTCTTCCAACAACATTCGATAGGCCGCGGCAACAGGTTGCGGCTCACGATCAAGGTTGTAAAGGCCACAGGCATTTACCGTGTTGTTCTTTTCAGCTAAACCGGTATCCCAGTCAATCTGGTCAATCAAACTATACCAGGTAAAGCCCAACACCGGTATGCCATCAGCCCTCATGCGTAAAATATTTATCCATTGTTTCCAAAGCCAGGTTGGGTTCTGCTCCGCATCAAAAGTATTCGTCTCCGTATGCATCACCGGCTTCTTATAGCGTTCGTAATAATCGCGGGTTATCTGGTACCAGCCCATCACGTCTTCCGCTGTTGAAACCGTGTTATCCGGTTTCAGAATTTTTTCGTTGCGGCCGTAATAATCGTTGCCCATCACCTGATAGCCCGGCGGCTCGCCTTTCATAAACCAATCGTATTCTTCGCGGGTCATGCCGTTTTCCGTTAAATAAATATACACGTCCGCATCGGGCGGATGCGCATACAAAAGGTCAAGCGAGATAAGCCGTTGCTTGTTCATTAACCGCACTTCAGCCGATTGATCTGATTTGGCTTCGTGCATGAATTCAGCCGTTTCGCTTTGTATAATAACGGCATCGGGGCGGCATTGCGCAATGCTGTGCGTAGCCAAAATGCTGGCGGCCACTATGTGTTTCATCGCCGTTACAAAGGCCCGGTCGGATTTTAATTGTTCATTCCAAACGCCATCCTTGGCACTCATTTTCGCGGTTACGTAAATTTCATTCACCGGCGTATAATAGCGCACCCAGGGATAACGCCTGGCCACCGCTTTTGCATAGGCCGCAAAATGTATCGGCAGTTCCGGGTTCTGAAAATCAAGCAGCCAATCGGGCAAGCCAAAATGCAGCAGATCAAGAATGGGAATGATTTCGAGGCGTTGTATTTCTTCCATCACATCATCGGCAAAGCTCCAGTCATACTCGTCAGGCCCCACATGAATTTTATAATAAGGCAGTCCGTACCGGAGCACTTTTATACCCAATTCTTTTACCAGGCGTAAATCTTTTTTCCAGTGTTCGTAATGCCCGCATTCTTCCAACTGGTCGCGCCTCGTGCGTCCGTTATTGATGGTAGGATAGGAACATTCAATGCCGGTGGCAAACATAAAATTCCGGGGCGATGCATCGGGTAACCCCTTGCCTGATTGACCTGCGGCGCCGCCGTGTTCGTCACCGCTGTAATCCATGGTGCCAAATGTGTCGTTAATGATTTCGAGAAAACTATTGCTTGCCATAAGTTTTATTTAGATGATTGTTCATGTTTGCTCATTGGTTCCGTAAAGCCGCCTGATGATTTTTCTTTGCTAAAAACAAGTCGGCGGTGCGCAGCGAAAGCGCCATAATGGTCAAGGCGGGATTGGCGCTCAAGGCACTTGGAAAGATGGAATTATCGGCGATGTAAAGATTGGGTATGTCAAAGCTTCGGCCTTCGCTGTTCACCACCGCTTTTTGTGCATCATGTCCCATGCGGCAGGTGCCGATGGTGTGGGCACTCCGGTTATAGCTCCAAACGTCTTCCCCACCGGCGGCGGCCCATATTTCCCGCATTATCTTTTCCGCATGGGCAGTGAGGCGTTGCTCGTTCTCACCGAATGAAAAATGAATGCGGGGCTTGGGTAGCCCGCGGTTATCTTTTTCTTCAGAAAGCTCCAGGTAGTTGTTTGAATAAGGCAGGCAATCGCCCAGGATATTGATGCCGGCCGTGTGGTTATAGCCACGCATACATTGCAATAATGTATCGCCCCACAAGCCGCGACCACGAGCCACTTGCGAAGCATAAGTCACCGGCATTACACCGATTGACTGCAACAGATAGCCACCGGCAAACGAGGCATTTTTCGGACGGTGCGTGTCTTCGGAAATGAGTGCGCCGGGAATGCCTTTATACGGGCGGATGTCTTCGGTAAACTGTCCCCATACCTGCATGCCCGTATGCGCCATAAAGTTTTTGCCTACTTCGCCGCTGCTGTTAGCGATGTTGTTTACCAGAAGCAGCCTCGGTGTTTCAATGGCGCCTGCACAAAGAAAAACAGCCTTGCACCGTTGCCTGTATTCGACTCCCCCATGTTTATAAATCACGGATGTGATGGCGTTTTTATTATCCCGCTCAAATGAAATAACATAAGCGTTCGGCCGCACCTCGGCGCCGTATTTTATAGCCAGCGGAATAAAGGTTACGTCCATGCTTGCCTTGGCGCCGGTGGTACAACCCGCCTGGCAAAACCCCCTGTTGGTGCAGGCAACACGCCATCCAATATCTTGTTGATAATACGGCGCCGATAAGGCGGCGTTGGGCGCAGGCGAAGTCTGGATGTTCAAGGCATCGCAACCACGCTTCATTAGTTGGGCAGCGCCGTTTAAAGGAAGCGGCGGAAGCGGATACGTTGAATTTCGCTCTGCTCCCCAGGGATAATCAACGGGACCGGAAACACCGAGAAAGGTTTCTATTTCGGTATAATATTTTTCCAAATCGCCGTACCCGATTGGCCAATTTACGCCTGCGCCAAAGTCTGAATACAACCGAAAGTCATCGGGCTGCGGACGCGGCACATAAGCCGTATAATGCAGGGTAGATCCGCCCACGCCGATGCCTGAATTGTTGGCGCCGAAATGAACCGGATCGGCGCCGGCGCTTAACCGTTCATCGGTCCAAAAAAGTTTCGATTGGTCTTTTTCATCCGTCGCAAAATCTTTTGCCGCATCCCACTGTTCGCCGGCTTCCAGCGCTACTACTTTTAATCCGGCTTTTGCAAGGCGGGACAAAAGCGGCGCACCGCCGGCGCCGGTTCCAATCACCACGGCATCCACCGTATCTTCCGGCGAATACCGCCGCATAGCCATGCGGTTATTGCTATCGGTTCTTTCGGCATCATTGCCCGATGAATTGTTTTCCGGTTTATAATTCATCGTTCAGTGGTTTTGGTTCATGTGCTTCCAGTTCATTCAGCCCAATCTTTTGCCAGCCCTTTGCATCCGCCATCGCTACTTCGCCGATTTCTTCTTTTGCATAAGGATGGCTGTAATACAATTCAACAATTGCCGCAAGCAATTCTTCAAAAAAAAGCGCGGGAGCGATTATCTCCCACGTAGGATCCGTTGCCGTACCGGACTGTATAGAAACCAGCACTGCATCTTGTTGAATGATTGGCAGTAAATAGAAATCGTTGCCGAAAATGAAGGTTGCTGTTTCATCAATTCCCGTCAGGCCTTTTACAAAGGTTTCTTCATCCGCTGGTAATAAATCATACCGCCAGCCGTTCCCTTTTCCATCGGCAAGAAGTGTATCCAGGCCTCCGGCTAAATCAACTTTCCGTTCTGAATCGGGTTGGGGCAGGAGCCGGTCGCAAACGGCACGAACCGTAATAAAAAGGCGCTCGTTAAAAAAGCGCGGCGTGGTTACAACCGGCTTCTGAAGCCGCTCCTCCAAAGCACGGCGTGTGGCGGCCGTAACCAAACCGGTTGGCAGCAAGGCCTCGACGGTTCCCTGTGGATAATGGTCGTTTCTCATGTTAATCGCTTGATAATTTGCCGCCGGTAACCTCAATAAAGCTTCCCGTCATAAAGCTGCCATCGTCTGATGCAAGCAGTATATAAGCAGGCGCTAATTCTTCGGGCTGGCCCGGACGTTTGAGCGCTACTTCGTGGCCAAAATTTTCTACTTCTTCCACCGGCATTGTGCCCGGAATATTGGCCGTCCAAACAGGGCCGGGAATAACGCAGTTTACGCGGATGCCTTTCTCGCCAAGGTTTAATGCAAGCGATTTGGTGAAGGAATGAATGGCGCCTTTGGTAGCCGAGTAATCAATTAAAATGGGGATGCCCGTTTTGCCTACGATGCTGCCCGTGTTGATGATGGAATCGCCTTCGTGCAAATGCGGCACCGCAGCCTGCGCCATAAAAAAATATGCGATGATGTTTGTATCAAATGTGCGGCGCAACTGTTCTTCCGTGATTTCCAAAAAATCTTTTTGCGCAGCCTGATAAGCCGCGTTGTTGACTAAAATATTCAGGCTGCCGTATTGACCAACGGTCCTTTTCACCGCCTCCCCGCATTCTTCTTTTTTTCTGACATCGGCTTGAATGATCAAACATTCACCGCCGTATTTTTCACACAGCATTTTTGTTTCTTCCGCATCACCGGTATTCTTGTTATACACAATGGCAACGTTTGCGCCTTCTTTGGCAAAGCCAATGGCAACGGAGCGTCCGATGCCGCTGTCGGCGCCGGTTATCAAGGCTACTTTGCCTTTTAGTTTTCCGGCAGGCAGGTAATTATCGCCTTCGGTTTCGGGCCTCGGTTTTACGTCAGATTCCTTTGCCGGATAAGGCAGTTTCTGCCCCTTGAATTCTGTTGATTTTGGATAGTGCTTCATGCTGTTTTTCTTTCGTTCTTATATATTGTTCTATTACAAAGGCAGTATTAAACGGTTTCTTCGGACGGATAGAAAGGAATCTCTTTTGTATCGGGGCCGTGCCTGGCTTTCTTTATTCTTAAAAAAAATTCCGCTGCCAGAAACATGGCGGCTGCGGGTGAAACAAAATAAATCCACAGGTGTTCAAACTTGCCCGCTGCTATCGCCGCCGCGGTTGACCGGGCGGGGTTCAGGCTCATGCCGGAAAACGGCATTTCAAAAATGATGTAAGCCGCAATCAACACGCCTGAAAGCAAGGGCACGCCCTTCTCCCATCGCTTGCTGCCGGCGGCCAGTAAAATAGCAAACAGCATAAAAAAGGAAATCAAAAATTCCGCGGCAAAGGCGGTAACCGAAGTGTACGGCGGCTTTGGGGCCGTAACGCCGTAGTTAATCAGCGGATGCGAGAACCAATAACCAACGGCATATTTTAAAACTTGCGCGGCGGCAATCGCTCCTATAAATTGAGCGACGGTATAAGCGATTGCATTTTTGAAACTAATCTTTTGCAGGCGGTAAAACACCCAGGTAGCTGCAGGATTAATGTGCGCTCCTGACCTTTTTCCTATGAGCCTTGTAATAAAAAAAATATACATGCCCATGATGATCCCCAGGGGAACACGGCGCAACAGGGGATACCCCTTCCAACCGCTTTGCATAACCGGCATGCCCGGATGCTCCAATATGATGGTTAGCAAACCCGCACCGATGACAAAGCCCGCGAGGCCGGCTGCTTCCATCAGGTAAAACCGAATGTTGTTTTTAGTACGATACATTGTTTGCTGCCCCGTTAAAAGAGGCCGGGGCAAGCTATGCGAAAAAAGGAGGTTCTGTATTGAATCAATTTTGTACAAAAAAATAATTGATGAGGTGATACCGTAGCAGCGCTGCAAACATCCTTCCATGCCCCAACAAAAACATCACGGGAGTATAACGTTTTTGCGTTAAATACAAACCGCGGCCAAAGAGCAAAGGGCTGCACTAATATTGTAAGGAGTAAGGCAATAACAGCAACAATGACAACCTTTGGTTACCAGGCATCGCACGAGCAGTTTGCCCCCGGCGAGTTAATAAAGCTTTCAATGCTGGCGGAGAAAGCCGGTTTCGCCTTCATCAATTCATCCGATCATTTTCATCCCTGGAGCGAAAGGCAGGGGCAAAGCGGTTATGTGTATTCCTGGCTGGGCGCGGCGCTGCAGGCAACCTCAATTCCGCACAGTGTTGTCACCGCTCCGGGCGGCCGCCAGCACCCGGCTATTCTTGCACAAGCAGCGGCCACGTTAGCGCAAATGTTTCCCCGGCGTTTTTGGATGGCGTTAGGCAGTGGCGAAGCCTTGAACGAAAAAATTACAGGAGAGAAGTGGCCCGCTAAATCTATACGCAACGAACGATTGTACGAATGTTTTTTAATCATAAAAAAGTTGTTGGCCGGCGAAACGGTTTCGCGGTACGGGCATGTAAACATTGAAGAGGCCCGGTTGTACACCTTGCCGGCACACCAACCGTCACTGTTCGGCGCCGCCCTTACGGTAGAAACGGCGGCGTGGATGGGCGGCTGGGCCGATGGTTTGTTAACGGCACATAAACCAATACCCGAACTGAAAGAAATAGTTGAGGCCTTTAAAAAAGGCGGCGGCGAGGGCAAGCCGCTGCACCTGCAGGTGCAATTGGGATACGGCGCCGATGAAGAAGCCCTGGCGGACGATGTGTTACACCAATGGCGGACAAATGTTTTTCCGGGAAACGTAAAAAGCAACTTGTGGAAGGTAGAACAGTTTGATGCCTTGGGAGCCTTTGTGGGCATTGAGGACATAAAGAAGAAACTGCTGATATCCTCCAACATTCAATCGCACATTGATAGCTTAAGGGGCTATGCCGCCTTGGGGTTTGAAAAAATTATTCTTCACAACGTGGGCCGTAATCAGGAGGAGTTTATAAACGTATTTGGCGACAAGGTTTTGCCGAGACTGTAGATGCGGCCGATGACAATAATTTTGTAGAATCATGCTGATTCTTGGATCATAAATAGCATCTCTTCATCTGGTTCAAAAGCATCATTATATCAAGAAGGCAATGTATGAACCGGAATGCGAAACGTAAACACGTTCCGGTTGTTTTGGGTATAAGCCTTTAGAGTGGTGTGATGAAGATGAAGTATTTTTTGCACGATCACCAAACCCAATCCAAGTTTCAGCGGCCGCTTTTCCAACAACGTATCGCCTTCTTTTGAATCATTGATCCATTGTAACAAATCCACCGGCAGCGGCGGGCCGTCGTTTTGAACGGTAAACACCAGATCGTTGCCTTCTACAGTTATGGACGCTTCCACCGAGCCTGCCTCCGGCGTGCTTTTTACGGCATTTTCCACCAGGTTTTGCACCACTCTTTCCATCATGCTGATGTCGGCATTTATCCAAACGTGGTAGAGGCATTGAGTGCATTTCAAACTTACTTTTCTTTCTGTGGCGTGCAGTTGAAACGTGCTTACGGCTTCTTGTACAATTTCGGAAAGCACAAACGGTTCTTTCTTCGGATTAAATTCAACGGCGTCCATTTTTGAAAGCTCAAACAATTGCTTCACCATGTTTTCTATCTGCAGCATCTTGTTGTAAATAAGCTGCGAATACGTCTCTTGTTCTTCGGCCGAAATATCGCCCTTTTCTCTTTTTAGCATCAAGGTTTCCGTATAACCCCGTGCTATGGCAAGCGGCGTCCGCAAGTCGTGCGAAATAATAGCAATGAAATTTTTTCGCTCCTGCTCCGATTTGGTGAGCTTATTTATCGTCGTGGACAAGAGGTCGGCCATCTTGTTAAACGCATGTGTAACGGGCTCCAGTTCATCCTGCTTTTTCAGTGCGAACCGGGCCTTGTAATCGCCGTTTTCAAACCGTTCCAACACGGCGATCATTTGTTGAAAATTTTTGCGCATCCGGCCCAGATACAAGAAGCTGATAAGGAGCGAAAGCAGGATGACGACGACAAAAGCCTCGATGGCAAGATTTAGGATATGGCTGCCGAAAAGAACGCCTGTAAGGCTCTCAGATTGTTTGCTGCCAAGGATAACATAGATGTACCCAAGCGTTTTCGCCCCTTCCTGCACCGCCGCGGCGGAAAATATTTTTGAAGAAGCGGGGTCTCTGGGATCGGCGCCTTTTATGTATTCTTCTCCCTTTGTTTCGATGTATTTTTTTATCGGCGGCAAGGCAATGTGCCAACTACGGATTTCCTTTTCCGAGGCGTGAAAGGCAATCACTTTTCCACCGGTATCCAGGAAGTACACTTCGGCGCTGGGGCTTAGCACCATCGCATCTTTAAAAACAGAATCCGCTTTCTGCTTGTTGATTCCCGATGGCGTAAACGGCGAGGTGAACTGGGCTATGTGTTTGGCCACTTCTTTATTCAACAGTTGCGTGCTTGCCTCGTGGTAATGCGTGGTTGATAGATAAGTGATCGCAATAAATACCAATCCCAAAACAGTAATAAGCGTGAAGATCACAATGGCGAAGCGGCGGAAGATGGTGGGCTTACGTTGTTTCATTCGGTAAATCGGTAGCCTGCGTCCCAGGCGGTTAAAATGTTGGCAAGATGGGCCAAATGGGTTTCCAGTTTTAAGCGCAGGCGGTTAAGGTGCGAAGTTATAATATACCAGTAGCCGGCAAAAGTGTATCCACATATTTGTTGCAGTAATTCTTTCCGGCTGAACGTTTTTCCCGGATGGCTCTCCAGTAAAAACATCAGGTCAAACTCTTTTGCCGTTAAATCAAATCGTGCTTCTTTCAATGATGCCTTGCGCTTAGCCGGATCAATGACCAAACCGGTATGGTTGATTTCTTTTTGCTCCGGTAAATGGTTCGCTGCCTGTTGCGGCATGCGCATACTGGCTTTTATCCTTGCCTTTAGTTCAAATAGGCCAAACGTTTTTGTTACACAATCATCGGGGCCTAACTCCGGCGCCAATGTTTTGCCCGTCTCCTCCGCATGGCAAGTAATCATCATCACCGGCGTAATCGCATCGGTTTTACGCAATGTTTTGCAAACCGCTATATCGTTACCGTCGGGCAACGAAATGGCAGGCAGAATTAGACCATAGGTTTCTGCGGCTACGTCTTTTAAAGCCCCGGATAAGCTGCTGCAAAACGTCAGTTTATAAAGTGTTCCATTAAGGTGAAGACCCATAAGCCGGATAATTTTAGGATCGTCCTCCACCAATAAAATCGTTTGCATGATTGTGGATTGTAAAGGCAAACAAATTAGATGCTGCCATGGAAGGGTGCAATTTCTATTCCAGCAGAATAGACCTTTAACGCAACGGAACATCATTGCCGCCAATGCCGCGCCGTTCTATTTTTTGCCAGGTGGTTATCGCGGTTATAAATCGCTATCTATTTTACCTTGCGGCCATGAGGGGACGAAGGTTGGCAGGGCTACGGCAAAAAGCGAAATTTCTATTTGATCTTATTGGTACGGAAAGAATACGGATTAATGCGCTACAAGCTTTTCCCTTTTGGGTGGCTTCGCTGTTGGTGGGGTTAGTGGCAGTAGGCTATACAAAACTTTTTGGCTTATCAGAAAGCCTGCTCAAAGAAGTCTTGGCTTGGCACAACTGGACAATTTTTATCATGGCGCCCCTTTGTTTTTTCCTTGCCTGGCTCATTATCCAACTGTTTGCACCGGCGGCACGCGGCAGTGGCATTCCGCAGGTGATGGCGGCCATTGATTTGGCTACACCCAAACACGACGACAAAGTAAAAAAGCTGTTGAGTTTTCGCATTGCCGTCACAAAAATCGCTTCCAGTTTATTGATGGTGTTGGGCGGCGGCGCCATTGGCCGCGAGGGCCCAACTATACAGATTGCCGGTTCTGTTTTCCGCATGGTAAACAAGTGGATACCGGGTTCCTGGCCCAAGCTTTCCAGGCAAAGTTTTATTCTCACCGGCGCTGCTGCCGGGTTGGCGGCGGCTTTCAATACTCCCCTTGGCGGTGTTGTATTCGCGATGGAGGAGCTGGCCAAAATACACATCCGGCATTTTCGCACCGCTTTGTTTTCCGCCGTTATTATTGCCGGCTTAACGGCTCAAGGTTTATTGGGGCCCTATTTGTATCTGGGTTATCCAGATGTACAAGGCTTGCAGTTTAAAATACTTTTAGCCGTTGCCGCCACTGCCATTCTAACCGGGGTATTGGGAAGCCTGATGTGCAAAGCCATTCTACGGGTCATGAAATGGAAGCGGCAGTTCACCAAAACAAAAACAATTTTATTTGTGATTGGGGCTGGTGTAGCGGTATCATTTCTTGCTTATTTTTTGAATGACGAAGTGCTGGGTTCCGGCAAGGACCTGATGAATGAAACCTTGTTCACGACCCAAAAAGCAGTGAGCTGGCATACGGTGGCGATGCGGATTATAGGTCCTGTGATTGCTTTTAATACGGGTGCCGCAGGGGGTGTGTTTGCGCCGGCGCTGGCAGCCGGTGCATCGGTGGGCGCCTTTCTTTCCAGTCTCTTCAATGTGGGCGGGGCTAATGCCAACATCCTTATTTTAAGCGGCATGGTTGGGTTTTTAACCGGCGTTACCCGTACGCCTTTCACATCGGCGATTTTGGTGCTGGAAATGACGGACCGCCACAGTGTGATTTTTCACCTGATGCTGGCGGCGCTTGTCTCCAACCTCGCGGCGCTTATCATTGACAAACATTCTTTTTACGAGCAATTGAAACACGGCTATGTAGAAGAAACGCTGGGCATTACTGATGAAACCAAGACCAACGCTAATCAGCTTGCCGTGCAGGATTAGCTTGTAACGAATGCAACCCATGCTTTTCCATCCTTGCTAAAATCGCTTTCATTCGTGGGGTATTCTGTTTCCGCGAAGGGATGATTTCTTCCGATGATTTTTCGGCTCCGGTTCGGAGAAATGCCCTTGTTGTATTTCACCTCATTGCATTCTGCCTTGCTTACATTCGGGCCACGATGTTTTCCGGCTAAACCAAACAAATTGTTTACGGAAGCGAAAAGAAAAACACAGGCAAAAAATATTGATGGAAAAACCACAGGACGAATCAGGACAGTTGAGGAAAGCCGAGAGGATAGTTTTAAAATTGCTATTCCATCGAAACTTTTCTCGCATGCTTGCAAACAGTAAACGCCTTTTAGGCTTTCTCCTTTTTCTTCCTCTTTTTGGTTCGAGCCAGTCCAATGGTAAGCTTTGGTACGGCCAACCCGCCGACACATGGACCGAAGCCTTGCCCATTGGCAACGGCCGCCTTGGCGCTATGATTTTCGGACGGCAAAATGAAGAACTGCTTCAACTGAATGAAAGCACGCTTTGGTCGGGCGGGCCGGTGAGCGACAATGTAAATCCCGATGCGCACAAGTATTTGCCACAGGTTCGCGAAGCCGTGTTTGCCGGCGATTACAACAAGGCGAATGCGTTAAGTAAAAAGATGCAAGGCGTTTACTCTGAAAGCTATCTGCCCTTGGGTGATTTAAGGCTCAAGCAAGACGTTGGCGGCGCTTCCACGCAAAATTATTACCGCGAACTGGCCGTCAGCGACGCTATTGCCACCACGCGGTTTACAGCGAATGGCGTTACGTATAAAAGAGAAATCTTCTCTTCGGCCGCCGATCAGGTCATTGTCATTAGATTGACCGCCAACAAACCCGGCCGGCTAAACTTTACCATCGCTACAAGCAGTCCGCTTCGGTTTCAAAAATCAGTGGTTGATAACAACGTTCTTTCGGTAAACGGCAAAGCGCCGTCGCATGTGGACCCCAGCTATACGCGGTATAAAAAAGAACCCGTTGTGTACGATGATTCATCGGCGGGTTGCAAAGGAATGCGGTTCGTGTTGCTGGCAAAAGCCATCAACAAAGGCGGAACAGTGCAAACCGATACGGCCGGCATTAAGGTTAAAAACGCAACCGAAGTCTTACTGCTTTTATCGGCCGCCACCAGCTTTAATGGCTTTAATAGATGTCCCGTATCGGAAGGGAAAGATGAAATAGCCCTCGCTAAAAAATATCTGGCTTCAGCGTCCTCAAAAACGTATGCGCAATTGTTGGCTTCGCATCTTGCCGACTATCACCGGTACTTCAACCGCGTGTCACTTCAACTAAGCGGCAGTAGCAAAGACACCGTCACCAATTTAGCCACTGATAAACGTTTGGCCGCCTACACCGGCGGCGCTTCCGATCCTTCACTCGAAGCTTTGTATTTTCAATACGGCCGTTACTTGTTGATTTCTTCTTCACGTCCGGGCGGTACGCCGGCCAATTTGCAAGGCATCTGGAACAACAGCGTAAGGCCGCCGTGGAGTTCCAACTTCACTACCAACATTAACGTGCAAATGAATTACTGGCCGGCCGAAGTCACCAATCTTTCGGAACTGCACGAGCCTTTGTTTGCTTTATTGGAAAGCCTTGCTGTCAATGGAAAAAAAACAGCCAAAGAGTTTTACAATTTGGACGGTTGGGTGGTTCATCACAACAGCGACATTTGGGCCTTGTCAAATCCTGTTGGCGACCTGGGCAACGGCGATCCGAAATGGGCTAATTGGGCCATGGGCGCCAATTGGCTGTGCCGTCATTTGTGGGAGCATTACCGCTTTACCGGCGACGAAAAGTTTTTACGCGATACGGCTTATCCATTAATGAAAGGCGCCGTGGTGTTTACGTTGGGATGGTTGGTAGAAGACAAAGACGGTTACCTCGTAACAGCGCCTTCGGGTTCGCCGGAAAATAATTTTAAAGATGAGAAAGGCATGGTCGGCGCCATTGCCGCCGCCAGCACCATGGACATGTCCATCATCCGTGATTTGTTCGCTCATTTCATCAAAGCATCCGGGCAACTAAACAAGGATGCTGCGTTTAGAAAAGAGATAGAAGCAAAAGAAAAAAAGCTATACCCATTCCACATTGGCAAAGCAGGCAACCTGGTGGAATGGTACCGCGATTGGGAAGACGTGGAACCGCATCACCGTCACGTATCGCATTTATACGGGCTTTACCCCGGCGAACAAATTTCTCCCGTAACCACACCTGAACTGGCGGCGGCCGCACAAAAAACATTGGAGATACGCGGCGATGAAGGCACGGGCTGGAGTAAAGCCTGGAAGATAAATTTTTGGGCACGTTTGTTAGACGGCAATCATGCGCATATCCTCATTCATGATTTGTTGCACCTGACCGGCGAAGGCGGAACCAACTATGCCGCCGGCGGCGGCACGTATCCAAACCTGTTTGATGCGCATCCGCCTTTTCAGATTGATGGAAATTTTGCCGGCGCGGCGGGCATGGCCGAAATGCTTTTGCAAAGTCAGAACGATGAACTGCATCTTTTGCCCGCCTTGCCGGATGCATGGGCAAGTGGCGATGTAAAAGGATTAAAAGCACGAGGCGGCTTTGAAGTGACCATGACCTGGAAGGCGGGCTGCTTAACAACAGCATCCGTCAAATCATTGCTTGGCGGTATTTGTAAAATAAGAACAGCGGCGCCGGTAACCGTCACAGGCGTGAAAGCAATAACACAAAAAACCGGTGCTTACTACTTGACAAATTTTGAAACCGTCAAAGAAAAAACCTATGTGATTTCCGCCAAAAAATAGACTCTTCATTTCCTTATCTGAACACGTCGAAACAATTGACAGAAAGGGCGGAGGCACGTAGCCGGAAGAACCACAAACGAACGTTGGTAAATCATTGAACTGATCATCAATCATCCTTTGTTTTTTAAACTATTCGCACATGAAAAAATTACTTCCCGCTGTTTTATTTAATCTTGGTTTGTGTTTATACGCCGGTGCCCAACAACTGAAATTGGCCGTTGCGGACGGTCCGTTTAAAGCCACGGATGAATCCTTGAAGGCCTATCAATATCCCCAATGGTTTCGCGATGCGAAGCTGGGTTACTGGGCGCATTGGGGACCGCAGGCCGTGCCGCGCCAGGGCGACTGGTACGCAAAGAACATGTACGTACAGGGAAGCAGGCAGAATGAGTATCACGTGGCTCATTACGGCCATCCTTCCAAATTTGGTTACAAGGACATTATTCCGCTTTGGAAAGCAGAACGATGGGAGCCTGAAAAACTCATGAAGCTGTTTAAAAAAGCCGGCGCAAAATATTTCGTCAGCATGGCCTCGCACCACGATAATTTTTTCCTGTGGGATTCGAAGATTCAACGGTGGAATGCTGTGAACATGGGGCCTAAAAAAGACGTGGTTGGCTTGTGGCAAAAGGCGGCAAAAAAAGAAGGCTTACGCTTTGGCGTGTCAGAACATTTGGCAGCCAGCTTTAACTGGTTTCAAACCAGCCGCGGCGCTGATAAAATGGGCCCGATGGCCGGTGTTTCCTATGACGGCGCCGATCCGCAATATGAGGACTTGTATCATTCCAAAGCCGATTCATCCGACATCCGAAACTGGTTAACGAACAACCCGGCATGGCACCAAAGATGGTTTGACGTGGTGAAGGAACTCGTGGAAAAATACAAGCCCGACCTGCTTTATTCGGACAGCAAATTGCCCTTCGGCGAAGTGGGCCGTTCCATGCTGGCAAATTATTACAACCGAAGCGCAAAGGATCACACGAGTGTTGACGTAGTGTACACGTGCAAAGAAGCATCGTATGGCGGCTGGGCGCAGGATGTGGAACGCGGTGTGTTGGATTCCATCAGTAGGTTTCCGTGGCAAACCGACACGTCCATTGGTGATTGGTATTATAGAACCGGGCAGAAATACAAGAGCGCCGATGACGTGGTGCAGTTGCTGATGGACATCGTGAGCAAGAACGGAAACCTGCTGATTAATGTGGTGCAAACGCCGGAAGGCGATCTGGAGCCCGACGTACTCGGCATCATGGAAGGCATCAGCAACTGGATTGCCGCAAACGGCGAAGGCGTGTATGCTACCCGTCCGTGGAAGGTTTACGGGGAAGGCCCATCCACGCGAAAAGAAAATCAAACAAAGGGCCGCTTTGGAGGCGTAACCGATACCCGTGGTTACCAGCCTGCCGATATTCGTTTTACAACAAAAGGCAATGACGTTTACGCCTTTGTTATGGCCACTCGCGACGGCGATATTCGCATGGCTTCTCTTGGCAAGGCCGCAAAGCTTGCCGGCAAAGACATCGCTTCGGTTTCCATGTTGGGAAGCAAAGAGAGCCTTCAATGGAAACAGGAAGACGATGCGCTGGTGATTACAAAGCCGACCTCATTACCGGCCTGGAAAGTAACCGGCTTCAAGATTGTGCTAAAGCCGTAAAAGGCTTACGCTTTAAGAGGCGTGCTTGTATTTCTTCAACGTTTACTAAAAACGAAAGCCTGCTTACCAATGCATGATTTTTATGAATCGCTAAACCCTTTCAAATGATCGTCAGGATTTTTTTCATTTCATTAATCGTTCTCGCCTTTTCCCATCAAACGCTTGCACAATCAGATACGATTAACCCATTGAAGGGCGACATTCGTACACACGATCCGGTGATGATAAAAGAAGGCGGCACCTATTATGTTTTTCAAACAGGGCCTGGCGTTGGTGTGAAAACATCTAAAGACAGAATAGCCTGGAAGCGTGACAGCAGCGTGTTTTCGCGAAGCAATCTGCCGCCTTGGTTCAAGAATGACATCCCCGATCAGAAGGGCGACTTGTGGGCGCCGGATATTCATTACCGCGACGGAAAGTATCATTTGTATTATTCCGTCTCCGCGTGGATGAATTTTAATTCAAGCGTTGGCTATGCCACCAATAAAACGCTGGACAGAACCAGCGCAGATTATAAGTGGGAAGACCAGGGGCAAGTCATCAGTTACAAGAACGGCGGCGCGGGTGTGAACGTGATTGACCCCAATGCTTTTGTTGATAAGGATGGGAAGGTCTGGCTTATCTACGGTTCGTACAAAGCCGGACTGCGGCTGGTGGAACTGGACCGCAAAACCGGAAAACTAAAATCCCAAACGCCGCAGCTTTACACCATCACTACTGCGCTCGGCGAAGGTTCATTCATCATTAAAGGCCCCGATTATTACTATGTTTTTGCGTCGCGTGGCCGCTGCTGTGCCGGAATGCAAAGCACTTATCAGGTTGTAATGGGACGTTCTAAAAACGTTACCGGACCGTATTTAAATAAGGAAGGCAAAAGTTGGGTGGACAATAGCTACTCCATTTTACTCGCCGGCGACAGCACCGCGCCGGGCAAAGGCCACAACGGCTTTTTTACGGAACACGATACCACCTTCATTGTTTACCATGCTTACACTCGTGCCGCTAACGGCGCATCGCTGCTGAACATCAAGCCGCTTTACATAGACGAACAAGGCTGGCCTGCCATGGAGGCTACAAAAAAGCTATTTCGGAGAGAAGAATACAAATGAAAAAACGATTGCTAAATTTTACAGCGTCTCCGGTGAACGCAAATCACAAAGCAAGAAAAGGAATGAAAAGAAGCGTCCGGCTGTTTTTACTTGTCGTTATTGGTTTGTTCGCGGTTAAAAATTCTTTCGCACAAATGAAGTTGTTTAACGACGGTTGGGAGTTTAGTAAAGATGTGGACACGGTGGTGACAAGCGGTTTCTTTGTGAAGAACAGTTCCCTGAAATGGAACACTGTTTCGCTGCCGCACACAGCCAACATTGAACCCGTAGAGAAAGTGGTGCAACAATGGCAAGGCACTTGCTTTTACCGCAAATTTTTTTGGGTTCCAATTACCGACAAAGGCAAACACATCGCCGTACAATTTGATGCGGCCATGCACGAAGCCGATGTCTATCTCAACGGTCATCACCTCTATAAACACCTTGGCGGCTATCTTCCTTTTTACATTGATCTTTCGGAAGGCTTGACGTATGGCGATGAAAATGTGTTGTTGGTAAAGTTGAATAACAATGACAATCCAATCATTCCGCCGGGCAAGCCTCTCAAAGACCTCGACTTCAATTATTACAGCGGCATCTATCGCAATGTTTGGTTCATTGCAAAGAACAGCCTGCACATTTCAAATGCCGTTGCTGCAAACAGAAAGGCCGGTGGCGGCGTGACGATTCACTACGAAAACATAAGCGACAAAGCAGCAACGTTGCTTGTACAAACGGATGTGAAAAATGACTTGACCACTTCAGCCAATGCACAAATAAAAATTTTGTTGGCAGATGAAACCGGAAAGGTCGTCGCGCAAACAACATCATCAAAACAAAAGGTTGAAGAAGCAGGCTTTGGAACATTCGCGCAGCAATTGATTGTTGCGGCTCCAAAGCTTTGGTCGCCGGATGCACCACATTTATACCGCCTGGCTGTAACTGTTTTGCGGGATGGAAAACCGGTTGACAGCGACACCATCAAAACTGGCATCCGGTCCATTCGTTTTGAGGCCGGTGGTTTTTATTTGAACGAAAAGAAAGTTGCCATCAGGGGAACAAACCGCCACCAGGAATATCCCTTCATCGGCAATGCGCTTTCCGATAATGCACAGTATCGCGATGCGTACAAAATAAAACAGGCTGGCTTCAACTTCGTTCGCACCTCGCATTATCCGCAATCGCCGGCTTTTCTTGATGCCTGCGATGAGTTGGGCATTCTGGTGATGGACGCCATTCCGGGCTGGCAATTTTTCGGCAACGATACGTTTCAGCAAAACAGTTATCAGAACCTACGCGACGTTCTCCACCGCGACCGCAATCATCCCTCCATCATCCTGTGGGAAGCATCGCTCAACGAGTCCCGCATGAGCATGGCTTACATGCAAAAAGCCCATGCCATTGTTCACGAAGAGCTGCCTTTTAGCAACGTGTATTCGGCCGGCTGGCTCGATGAGGCGTATGATGTTTTTCTGCCGGCAAGGCAACACAGCAAGTCGCCCGATTACTGGAAGAAATACAGCAAGACGAAGCCGCTGCTGATTGCCGAATACGGCGATTGGGAATACTATGCGGGCAATGCCGGCTTCAGCCAAAAAGAGTATGCGGACTTGAAGAAAGAGGAGCGAAGCTCAAGGCAGTTGCGCGGCGCCGGCGAAAAAAGATTGTTGCAACAAGCCTTGAATTATCAAGAATCGCACAACGATAATTTGTACGGTCCGGCAGTAGGCGATGCGAATTGGCTGATGTTTGATTACAAGCGTGGCTATGCACCCGACATTGAATCATCCGGCATCATGGACATTTATCGCTTGCCAAAGCCCGCTTTTTATTTTTACGCAAGCCAGGCAGATGCTGATGTAAAAAGCGCATCCCTCTTTTCAAAACTGGTGCTGGCCATTGCCAATCATTGGCGTGATGCTTCCGATACGATCATAAAAATTTACAGCAACTGCGAAGAAGTAGAACTGTTTGTGAATGGTAAATCAGCCGGCCGGCAAAAGCCGGATAAGGATAGTTATTCAACCAACCTGAAACACCCGCCGTTCACTTTTCATCTTTCTATGTTTAGTGCCGGCAACTTATCCGCCATCGGTTACATTCAAAACAAAAAAGCGGCGCGGCAAGTGGTGATGACGCCGGGCGAACCGATTGCCCTCCGGCTTCGTGTGGATGAAAGCGGCAAGCAGTTGAGGGCGGGTAAAAACGATGCTGTGTTTGTTTATGCAGAAGTCGTTGACAAGGCCGGAACGGTGGTTTCTGCCGCAAGCAATTCGATTAGTTTTACCGTGCAAGGCGACGCAGAAATTATCGGGCTGCGTTCCGTTGCCGCCGAAGCAGGCATCGCTACAATTTTAGTAAAAGCCGGCGCCACTCCCGGAGTCATAAAACTAACGGCAACCGCAACCGGTTTGCAAAGCGGTGAACTGATTACAAAGAGCAAGCGGTAAAATAATCAACAAGTAGAAACAGTAGGAAGCGACGGCTGCTGTACTTTGTGTCAACGTCCGCGTAGCCGTTTACAAAATCAAAGAATGAAAACATCATTTTGCCAAACATGAAAAAAACGTTTTGTCTTCTCTTGCTTTTTCAGTTGACGGTATTTCAATTTTTACAAGCCCAACCCGTGAATGATTGGGGCCAGTTGCAGGTTAAAGGCACCCAGCTTTGCAATCAAAAAGGTAAGCCTGTTGTGTTGCGGGGCATGAGCTTCGGCTGGCACAATTTCTGGCCCCGGTTTTTTAACGAAGGCGCCGTGGCCTGGTTGCACAAAGACTGGAACGTTTCAGTGGTGCGTGCCGCCATGGGCGTAGAGCCCAGCCGCGGTTATGTGCAAGATTCAGTTGGTTCTGTTCAAAAGGTAAAAGCCGTGGTGGATGCGGCTATCAACGAGGGCATTTATGTAATTATTGACTGGCACAGTCACAACATCAGGCTGAATGAAGCAAAAGCTTTTTTTACACAGATGGCCACTGATTACGGCAAGTATCCAAACGTCATTTACGAGATCTTCAACGAGCCGGAAAGGCAAAGCTGGGAAGACGTAAAAGCCTATTCGGAAGAGGTGTTGAATACCATCCGAAAGATTGATCCCGACAACGTTATTCTCGTTGGCAATACGCATTGGGACCAGGACGTAAACCTCGCGGCCGATGCGCCGTTGAAGGGTTTCAGCAACATCATGTACACGCTTCATTTTTATGCCGCCACGCACAAGCAAGGCTTGCGCGACAAAGGTGATTATGCCTTGCAGAAAGGCTTGCCGCTTTTCATTTCCGAATCGGCCGGAATGGAAGCCAGCGGCGATGGGCCGCTCAACGAACCGGAGTGGACGAAGTGGATTGAATGGGCCGAGCAAAACAAAATCAGTTGGGTCACCTGGTCGGTTTCGGATAAGAATGAAACGTGTTCCGTGTTGTATCCCACAGCGGCTTCGGACGGGCATTGGGCGGATAAAGATTTGAAAGAATCGGGATTAAAAGCAAAAGCGCTTTTGAAAAAATACAACCGGTAGCGAATGAAAAAAATCATTGGTGCAATAGCCCTGATCTCTATCGCCGCTTCCTCTTATTCGCAACTAACCTTCAGCCGTTCAAAGGCTGCCTTGTCCATCAACGACGGCAAGGTTACGCGATTGATAAATGGCGTAGCACTTGTTGGTTCCACCGCAAAGGGCAACATAAATGCAAGCATTAAAAACGAGGTGGCTTTGTTGTCGCTTGTTTTATCCGATACCATCAACGCTTCGCAAGCCGCCGGTGTTTTTTTCGACAACATTCCGGGTTTAAAACAAGGCATCACCGTCTGGCGCTACAAACCCTGGAACAGTTGGACCAAACCCGTTGGAATAAACGATGCAACAAAAATGGAAGCCTGGGACGTGCAATTCTTTTACTGGCAATATACCGACGGCACTTATGGCGCGGCCGTGCCGTTGAGCGGCAACGGTTTCAGAACCACGCTCGGAAGCGAAGGCAATAGATGGGGAAGCAAAGCCGTGAGCTATGCACCAAACAAAAGCAAAGACGTGCCAGCGATGGCAATTGGCTTTGGCAGCAAGCCTTACGAACTCTTTGCCCGCCTTTATAAAACAGCTTTAGACGCAATGGGCAAAAGCGAAAATTCATTCGCAAAGAAGACCTTGCCGGAGCCTTTGCAATACATCGGTTGGTGTACCTGGAACTCGTCCAACATGGGAAAGGATTTAACGGAAGATCACATCATTCAAGGGGTAAAAACATTTACGGATAACCACTTTCCCTTGGGTTGGGTTTTGGTGGATGACGGTTGGTTTCAACACAATCATTCGCAACTGCAATCTTTGTCGCCAGACCCCAAAAAATTCCCGAATGGCTTCAAGCCGTTGATTCAAAAATTAAAGACGCAATACGGTGTAAAATATGCCGGCCTGTGGCATGCCTTCGATGGCTATTGGAACGGCATTGATCCGGCGTCGCCGCTGGGAAAAGAATACGCCTCGCAATTGTTTTCGTGGACGCAAAAGGAAAGAGTGGATGACAGCACTTCACCCGTTGCAACGTATTCTTTCATCAAACCCGAAGGTGATAACCTTTTTAATTTCTACGACCGCTGGCACAGCTACATGAAAGCCGAAGGCTTTGATTTTATTAAAGTGGACAATCAATTGGTGGCGGAACGAATGGCGGTGAACAACTATCCGTTGTTTGATTTATCGGGCAAGATGCACGAAGCCTTGTACCGCTCCGTCAATAAAAATTTTGGCGGCGGTGTTATCAATTGCATGGACATGACAGCTGATGCGTATTTGAACTTCGGACCATCAGCAACAGCACGAACGGTGGAAGATTATTTCCCTTACGAAAGAGGCGAAACTTACAACCTGCAACGCGGTAATGCTGCGGCGCACCTGCTGCAAGCCATCTACAACTCCGTTTATTTTTCGCAGATGGTTTATACCGATTACGACATGTTTCAATCGCACAATCCCAACGCGGTAATGCATGCGCTGGCGCGAACATTGAACAACGGGCCTATCTATTTGACCGATGTTCCGGGCCGGCAAAATTTCGATGTTCTCAACGGAATTGTTTATGCTGATGGCCGGTCTATTCGTGCAGAAACATCATTGCTTCCAACAGAAGATTGTTTGTTTCAGGTGCAGGAGCCAAACCTGTTTAAAGCCTTTTCAAAAGTGCGGAACACAGGCTTGCTGGTGTTATTTAATTTGGCGGATGCTGATGCAGTGAACGGAACTTTTAAACCATCGGATGTAGCCGGTTTGGAAGGAGAGGACTTTGCGCTGTACGATTATTTTTCGGGCACGTTACAAACCGCAAAGCGGGCCGATTCTTTTGCGGTAAACCTTTCGCGAATGGGTTATGGCCTGCGGTATGTAGTGCCGGTAATCAATGGTTTTGCGGCTTTTGGTTCGGTGAATAAATACAATGCACCGGCTACTATTTTAACCGAAGCCAGGACAGCGAAAAACGTCACCGTTCAGTTGTATGAAGGCGGCAATTTTAAAGCCTATTGCAAAACAAAACCGGCGCATGTTTTGGTAAACGGCAAAGCAATGCCATTCTCTTTTTTCGGCAGTTTGTTGACGATGAACATTCCGGTTCAATTGAAAAAGCCAATGGTGAAGATTAATTGGCAGCGATGAAAAAATTTGGTCAATAAGGCTGGTGTTTTCATGCCCAAATCATAAAAGCGAAATGTTTTCAAAATCAGTTTTATTGTTTGTAGTTGTCTTGCTGTTTCAATCGTTGAAAGCGCAGGATTCCTTACGCACCTGGGGCAATTGGCAAGCCTGGGGCGATCAGGAGAATAACACCTATCTGAACCCAATCGTTCCCGCTGATTATAGCGACCTTGATTGCATTCGCGTGGGCGATGATTATTACGCCATCTCTTCCACTTTTCAATACTCGCCGGGCATGGTTATTCTTCACTCAAAAGATTTGGTGAACTGGAGAATTGCAGGCCATGCGGTGACCGATGTTGCGTCCATTTCTCCCGAGATGGACTGGAAGGAGATGAACCGTTATGGCCGCGGCATTTGGGCCGGCGCTATTCGTTATCACGACAGAAAGTTTTGGGTTTATTTCGGCACGCCGGACGAAGGTTATTTTATGACCACAGCCGATAAAATTGAAGGGCCGTGGACGCCCTTGCATTGTTTGTTGAATGAAAAAGGTTGGGACGATTGCTGTCCGTTTTGGGATGGTGATGGACAAGGCTACTTTGTCGGAACCGCTTTTAGCGATGGCTATAAAATTCATTTGTGGAAGATGACGGCGGATGGTAAAGACCTGATCAAAGAATCGGATAAAGTTATCTACCAAAGCAAGGGCAGCGAAGCCAACAAACTTTATAAATTCAATGGCCTTTATTATCATTTCTTCAGCGAGGTAAAAAAAGACGGCCGTGCGGTTATGATGGAGCGAAGCAAAACGATTTGGGGACCGTATGAAGGCCCGAAGCAGTTGAGCTATTCGCAGAAGCGTTTTAATGAACCCAATCAGGGCGGCATTGTTCAAACACAAAGGGGCGACTGGTACTTTCTTACCCATCACGGCACTGGCGATTGGAGCGGACGGGTGATGAGCTTATTGCCTGTAAATTGGATAGACGGTTGGCCCATTATTGGCCGCCCTGATTCGGCGAACATTGGCAGCATGATTTGGAGCGGTAAGATGCCGGGGAAGGTCAAAGAAAAATTTATGATTCAAACCAGCGATGAATTTACAGCAAGCACACTGTCGCCGCAATGGGAATGGAACTATCAACCACGGACGGACAAGTGGTCGTTGACGGAACGCAAAGGCTGGTTGCGACTGCACGCTTTTCTTCGGCTTCAATCCAACAATCTATTGAAGGCCGGAAACACGCTCACGCAGCGAACCTTTCGCACAAAGACAAATGAAGCCGTAGTAAAGATGGACATCAGCAACATGGTTGACGGGCAACACGCGGGCCTGTCGCATTTCGGTTCGCCTCATTATGCGGCGCTGGGCATTGTTTGCGACAGCGCTCAAAAATTTTTAGAGTGGAATGTAAAGGGTGTCATCACCAAAGGGCCAATGGTTACAAGCAATGTTGTTTTGTTTAAAACAACCTGGGGCCTTGATGGCAAAAGCAGTTTTAGTTACAGTGTTGACAGCAAAGCCTTCACGCCTTTCGGCGATGGCTATCAACTCATGTGGGGCAGCTATCGCGGCGACCGTTTGGCTTTATACAACTACAACAATAAAGTGGAAGCGGGCTATGTTGACGTTGACTTTTTTCGGTATGCGTATAAATGAATTCAGGCCGTAAAAGAATAGCTTTCAACTTTACATGCACGGCCTTTACTATTCAATCAAGCAAAGCATGAAACACATCTCTTTCTTATTGGCGATCTCCTTTTTTACAACAATGGCGATGGCGCAATCTGCTACTGAAACAACCTCGCCGCGGGTGCAAACGGCAAACGGAATTTTGGAAGGCGTATATGCTTCGGGCATCAACATATTCAAAGGCGTTCCGTTTGCAAAACCGCCCGTTGGCAATTTGCGTTGGAAAGAACCGCAACCTGGGGAACCCTGGACTGGAATTCGCAAAGCCGATAAGTTCGGGCCGCGGCCCATGCAACTTCCGTTGTTCAGCGACATGGTCTTTCGGTCAGACAGCGTCAGTGAAGATTGCCTTTACCTGAACGTGTGGACGCCGGCAACAGCACCCACTGAAAAACTGCCTGTACTGGTTTATTTTTTTGGCGGCGGCTTTCGTGCCGGCGATGCATCAGAGTATCGCTACGAAGGTGAGAGCATGGCACGGCAGGGCATCGTAGCCGTTACGGTTAATTACCGGCTTAGCGTGTTTGGCTTTTTGGCTCATCCCGAATTGACCCGCGAATCGCCACATCATGCTTCTGGCAATTACGGCCTGATGGACCAGGCGGCCGCGCTGCAATGGGTACAAAAAAACATTGCCGCTTTTGGCGGCGATCTCAAAAAAGTAACCATCGCCGGCGAGTCGGCCGGATCGTTTTCGGTAAGTGCGCAGATGGCTTCGCCACGGTCAAAAAATTTGATGGCAGGCGCCATTGCTGAAAGCGGATCGCTGCTGGATTTAGCCGGGCCTGTACCGCTTGCCGAAGCCGAGAAGACAGGCCTTGCTTTTGCCGACAGCTTGGGCGTAAAATCATTGGCCGGGTTAAGAGGGTTGTCTGCGGAAACCATTTTAAATGCGACGGCAAAGCCCGCCAGTTCGCGTTTTCCCGTTACAGTTGACGGCTATTTTTTTCCAAAATCACCGCAACAAATTTTTGCCGCCGGCGAACAAGCACAGGTTCCGCTGCTGGCAGGCTGGAACTCCGAAGAAGGAAATTACAGGAACATCTTAGGGTCGGAAAAACCAACGGTGAAGAACTATACCAAAGCCGTTGAAAAACTATACGGCAACAAAGCGTCTGGTGTTTTGGCTGTTTATCATCCGGCAAGCGATGGTGAAGTGGAACAGGTAGCCACAGACCTGGCTTCGGATCGCTTTATCGGATTTAGCACCTGGCGGCTAACCGATATGCAAAGCAACACGGGCGGAAAGCCGGTGTATCGTTATTTGTATTCGCGGGGGAGGCCGTTGACAAAAACACAATCGGCAAAACTTCTTGGTGGGCAAACCGATGGTTCCTTGCCAAAGGATACGCTGGCGAGTGCAATGAGAAGGCAAGCGTCGCAGGGCGCCGTTCATTCTGCCGAAATCGAATATGCAATGGGCAATCTTCCCACCAACCGTGTGTATGATTGGCAACCGGAAGACTTCACCGTTTCGGAAATTATGCAAGCGTATTTCGCGGCCTTTATCAAAACCGGAAATCCAAACACAACCGGCTTGCCAACGTGGCCTGCAGTGCAGCCCGGCAAAGCCGCTTCCCTGCTGCACATAGACGTAAATACAAAACCGGAAACGGAAAAGCACCGCGACCGTTATTTGTTTTTGGCGTCTTTGGCGCAATGACTATGAGAAAGAAGAACACACCGAAATTAAATGCACTGAACAAAGACTTCAACAGCAGTAAAACAGAAGAAAGCGATGGAGCACACCAGTGCGAAGACCATGGCTTTTAACAACGACATACAGAAGCCTTATTAAATTTTACTTCATCAAATGAAACGATATTGTTTAGCCCTTGATTTGGTTGACGATCCGCAACTGATTGCCGAGTATGAGCGGTGGCACAAGGCCGAAAACGGCTGGCCCGAAATAAAAAAAAGTATTCTTGACGGCGGCATCATAGCCATGGAAATTTACCGCACCGGCAACCGTCTTTTTATGATCATGGAAACGGCCGATGACTTTTCGTTTGAAAAGAAAGCAAGGATGGATGCAGCCAATGAAAAAGTGCAGGAATGGGAAGTTTTGATGTGGCGTTTTCAACAACCATTGCCTTGGGCAAAAGAAGGGGTGAAGTGGGTACTGATGGATAAAATTTTCAGCCTTTAACCAGTAAAAATGAAACGCAGAAAAACCGTTGTTTTCGCAAGTTTGCTGTTGGCAAAAAGCGTTTGCTTTTCGCAGGATATGGCAAGCGTAATTTCATTACAACCTGTCCTGCCAAGAGTGACCATCGTTTTGCCAAATGGCCGTGCGGCCGATGTACCAAAAGGCCCTTACCAACCTTCGTGGGAATCCTTAAAGGCGAACTACAAAGTTCCCGATTGGTTTGTGGATGGCAAGTTCGGCATCTTCATTCATTACGGCGTTTACACCGTGGCCGCACACGCCAGCGAATGGTATCCGCGCCACATGTACAGCAACGACGGTGTTCGCAAATGGCACGAAGAACACTTTGGCGGCACCGTGGATAAGATAGGTTACAAAGATTTGATTCCGCTCTTTAAGATGGAAAAGTTCAACGCCGATGACTGGGCCGCGTTGTTTAAAAAAGCAGGAGCGAAGTATGTGGTTCCCACGGCCGAACACCATGATGGCTTTGCCATGTACGACAGCAAGCTTACCAAATGGAATGCGAAGAACATGGGCCCGCACATTGACTTCATCGGCGAATTGGAGAAAGCCGTCTGGAAGCAAGGCTTGAAGTTCGGTGTATCCAATCATCGCATGGAGAACTGGGACTTCATGTATCCGCAACTCAAAATAAAAACCGATCTGTTCGATGCGCAGTACGCCGACTTTTACGGCCCGCCCCAACCGCCGCCGCAGCGCAAAGCACCAAAGGCCGGCGAAGAAGTGATAGAAGACCAAAGCGCCACGCCGCAAAGCAAAGCCTTTTTGGAAGAATGGCTGGCCCGCTGCCAGGAGCTGGTGGACAAGTACAAGCCCGATATGTTTTGGTTTGACAACGGCGTGAACAGCCGCCGACTGGATTCCATCAAGCTGCGCTTTGCCGCTTATTATTACAATCGTGCGGTGGCCTGGAAGAAGCCCGTTTCCATCAGTACCAAGGCCGATGCGTATTTGGCGGGAAGCATTAAAGATTTTGAAAGGCAGGGCCGGGCACCGAAAGAAATGACGGATTATGTGTGGCAGGTGGACGATCCCATTGGCGAAAAGTTTGGCTACGTGGAAGGAATGAAGCTAACGAACACCGCAACCGTTGTGCGAAGGCTGATTGAGAACGTTTGCCGCAACGGAAACTACATGCTCAACATCTCGCCCAAAAGCGACGGCACCATTCCCGATGAACAGAAAGAAATTCTAGTAGGGATCGGCAAATGGTTGGATGTAAACGGCGAAGGCATTTATGGCACAAGGGCGTGGAAGCAGTATGGCGAAGGTGACTTTCGGTTTACGAAGAAAGGAAGCGTTTTGTATGCCGTTGCTTTAAAATGGCCGGCGCAGCCGGTTGTGATTGCTGCCTTGTCAACAAACATTGGCAAAGTGAAAAAAGTAACGCTGCTCGGAAGCAAGGAAGCGGTTTTATTTACGCAAGATGAACAGGGATTGAAACTAACCTTTCCACAAGAGAAAGTTGGTGACCATGCATGGACGCTGAAGATAGAAGGGTTGGACTTGTCGTTATAAACAAAAGCAATGATGAAGTGCGGTTTAGAGATGGGCTATGAAATTGTAGAACATTGTTTTCCAACGAGCATAAATTTTATTGTGTAGAGGCGAATGTTGTACGTGCCTACGTTTACATTTGCAGACGAAGCCGCGTTATTGTTTTTTTAATTGGAGAGGTGGCAGAGTGGTTGAACGTGACGGTCTCGAAAACCGTTGTATGGGAAACTGTACCGAGGGTTCGAATCCCTCCCTCTCCGCAAAAAGCCTTTGTTGCAAAAGCAGCAAAGGCTTTGTCGTTTTAGTAGTTGTTCACTGAAGTTCTTGCGGTAAAGTAGAGTGAAGGAAACGCTATAAGTTTTTGCGTTTAATGGAAGGGTTGGATAGCGGTTAGGGCCTTGTTGCTGTTGGCGGTAGTTTTTCCTACTGTTGTTTGTTAATCCATTTCTCTACATTGTCAGGTGGTCTAATATCCTTTATATGCTGAACGAAAGCAGAAATCTTTGCCATCGTTGGCATTTGCTTGGAGCGCTAAATAGGTTGCATAACATTGAAGCATTCTTGTTACTTCATCATAAGTCAAACCGTCTGACTGCAGCAACACATGGTAAGAACGACCGATATACCAATTAGCTAAATAATACTGTCCTTGTGTTTCCTTCAAAAGGGGCAAGACCTTTTCAAAATATTTGATTGCTGTCCTTAAATCTGCGCTTTTATCCAAGTAATTGTTTGTTCCAGCATACCATAACGCACGGATGTTTGTGTTGTCAACCGCAAGAATCTTATTAAGTACATTTTGTGCTTCAACATATTTTTTTTGTTTGGAAAGTTACAAGGCAAGCTGGCTTTGATAAATCAGATTGGTGCTGTCAAATTTGATTGCTTCTCGAAAAGTTTGTTCGGCAGCTATAATGTCTGTGTCACGTAATTGCTGATTTCCTTTGTTCAAGTAATTAGTCTGTCCAAAAGAGATTTGCACCACTGTAAGTATTATTGTAACAATGAGAAACTGTTTCATGTGAGTTTGCTTTTTGGGGCGGATTAAAATTACCGTCTACTTATATATTGGCGCAACTGCTGGCATAAATATACCTACACAATCAACCGAAATTTTTTGCCAGGAGTTCGCGTTATCCTTTTTCTCCTCACATTCCCTCGGCTCTTCCACATCATTTTGCTTCTCCAACTCTTTCTGCACGCCGCGGCTTTTGCTGCGAAACACCGTCCACTTGCTATTGCATCGGCCTTTACACAGTTGCAGCACGCCGGCAAATAAAAACGGCTCTGTTCAGAGCCGTTTTAAAATGATTATGACTTTTGCAGATAATTACTAAGTAGCTTTTTTACCGCCTCTTTCAGGCTGCTGTATTGCGGCGGCTTGGTTATCATCTCCACCCCAAAACGGCGGCAATACATTTTGTCTAACTCGCTGTTGGAAGTAGTAAAGAAAACCAGCGGTATGTTCTTTAAAGCGTTGTCCTTTTTTATCAATGCCAAGGCTTCCTTGCCGTTTAAAACCGGCATGTTCATGTCTAAAATAATGAGGGCGGGAAGGGTGCCGTTGTGTTTGGCCGCATCTAAGTAATCAAGTGCTTCTTGTCCGTTGCCGACTTCGGCAATGTCGTATTTCTGGCCAATATCCTGCAATACATGGCGCATCAGCATCAGGTCGTCCATGTCATCATCCGCCCAAAGGATTTGTCGCTTGTTCATAAAAAGTCCTCACGACAGGCTGGTGGTGTCGGTTAGCCTCGTGCAATTTCTGGTGAATAAATTATACCGCCCGTGCCATCTCCTTTCGGTCGTCAATTGATATGGTGTCGGTATCCGGCTTCGACTCATCGGTTAACGCCACTTTGCCGCGGTTTTGACGTACAATCCGCGACCAAAGCGAAAGCTCCTGGTCGAAAAGAAAACGGAAAAACAATTTAGTCCACGACGTATGGTAATGCAAGGTGTCGTAATAGCCCGACGCCTGCTTGCGCACTAAGGGCAGCTTGTTCCAGGGAACGGAAGGGAAGTCATGATGCTCGTTGTGATAACCCACGTTAAAAGCGACTTTGTTCAGCGGGCCGTAATAACTGTATGTTTCCTGCTCGCCATGGGTGAGGTAATGTTCTTGTATCCAGCGCCCACCCAGGGGATGAAGGCCCACCGAAAAGAAAAAGCTCAAGGCTAAAAAACCAACAGCCTTTGGTCCCATAAAATACCACACCGCGGCCGTGAACAAAATGCAGGCGCCCCAGTTAAGCGCTAACCATGCATCGAAGGGTTTGATTTCCTTTAACCGGGCTACCCGAAAGGTTTGAAATAAGGGATAGAACAGAAACCAAATGACCTTACCGATAAAATAGTTGTTGATCAGTTTTGCTTCCCAACGGTTTGGCAAGTCGGCGTCAAGTTCGTGAATGCCCTGAAAAGAATGGTGCTTGATGTGATAACGTTCAAACGCCACGGAGCTTGGGAAAAGCTGCGGCAGATTGGCCAGGATGCCGGCAAGCCGGTTGGCAATTTTGTTTTTAAAAATCAACTTGTGTGTGGCTTCATGAATCATGACAAACAACGCATGATCGGCAAAGGCGCCCAACAAATAAGCCGCAGCAATGATCCACCACCACGATTTATCGGCCAGCAACCACGCGCCGGCTAATTGAAAACCCACCAAAAACAAAATGGCATAAATGGTAAGAATGTTTTTGCCAATAAGCTGGCGAATCTGCGGGTGTTGCTTTAAAATCTGCTTTGTGCGATTGCGGTGTGGTTCGGGCGAATTGGAGAAAATAAAATCGTTTGGTTTCATGCTTCGCTTGTTTTAGGATTGAGCGGCGTAAAGATAAGAAGCACGCCTTCGCGGCTTCAGAACAATTCGATAAAGTATGCTAAAAAAGGGGTTGCAGGCAAGATTTCATTCTTTTGATAACCATTCGATTCCAACCCCAGGGCGATTTGGTAAAGCCGTCTTAAAACAGCCTTTTTTGGCCGAACCTTTCTTCCCTTTTACCGACAAGCCGGAAACAAAAAGCCGTGTGGAAATTATATTTGAAATCCGAACCGTTACTGGTGTAAAATCCTCCGCCTAAATCGAAACAACATGAAAAAATATTTCTCGGAACGCAATGCCTTAACTGTAGTTGTCAGCATCTTTTGTTTCATTATGATGCTTCTTGCCTTTTTTAAAGACGGTTCTTTCTTGCAAGGCATCGCCTTCGCGCTGGCCTTTAGCTTTTCGGTGGAAGTAATTCAACACCGCGCCAAGGAGGTTGAGTAAGCGGAACGCAAAACGTTTCTGTTTTTATTGAAGCCGTCGCGCTGCATTGACAAGCCTTATTCGGCCTTGTTGAAGAAAGCCATACGGGTCCTATACTCTTCTCTCAAATCTTTTACTTGCAAAGTACTTTTCTTAATTCCGGAGCCGCCGGTCTTCCCTTGTTTGTTAAACCTTTTAAACGGTAGATACTCTTTACCGCCATTGTTATTTAATTCAGACTACCGGTAGCCAGTTTTTACTGATCAGGCTTTTTTTAAAGTTTTGCTTTCAAACGACAATTGATAAATCCTGATTAGTAGAGGAGAGAACGCATGGCCCGGAGAATTACCGGCAACGTAGATTATTTACCTGTTCGGTTCTTCTTTTTCTTATCGGCTACTGCATAATGGTGCTGATCCAACTCTTTTAAAAAGGCTTCATCCATTTTCGCCGGAACGGATTGTTCCAACACAGTTGGTGCATTGCCTGAAGATTGTTTTTTCTCCAACCATTTTATGTAATTGCCCAAGGCTTTGCTGATGCAATCGGTGAGTTCCGTTTGGCCGCTTTCGCTGTTGAGGTATTTTTCTTCATCGGGGTTGGTAATGAAACCCGTTTCCACCAATATGCTCGGCATGGCCGTGGCCTGCAAAACCCAAATGCCTACCTGCCGTTGCTTGGAACCGCCGCTGATGCGGCCTACGTTGCCAAATTGCTCTTCCACCATTGCCGAGAGTGTGGCGCTGCGGGTGCCGAACTGTTTTGTTTTTACCAACGACAACGCCACAAACTCCGGTGAGTTAGGGTCAATGTCGCCGTAGGTTTCCTTGTAATTGGCTTCTTCCAGCATTTCCGCATTTTCACGTACGGCCAGTTCTTTGTCTTCGGCTTTGTGTGCGCCCCAAATGTAGGTTTCTGTTCCTTTGGCGTGTGTGTTGGGCGTGGTGTAATAACGGTATTGCGGCACCTTGCGGCTGTGCTTCTTTTTCTTTTTGCCTTTGCCCGAGTAAAAAGTTACGGTTTCGTAACCCACCAGGTCTTTGTGATGAATGGGCGGCATGGCGTTCACATGAATCGAAATGAACAAATCACCGTGATTGCGGTTGGCAATGTTGGCCCGCTCTTTCAAGGCCACGATGTTTTCCGAGGTTCTTGTCTCCACCACTTTGATGTCGGGATATTCATCTTTTATTTTAGCCACCAGTTTTTTGGCTACGGCAAGACAGATGTCGTCTTCATAAGAGTAAGAACCTTTGGCGCCGTTATGGCCGCCGCCGCTCATAAGCCCATGGCCTGCATCAATGATGACGGTTTTAATCACCGGTTGTTTATCGGCTGGTTTAAATGAAGCCAGCAACACTGAAAAGGAAAGAAAGGTGGCGGTGACAAGGGCTTTTTTCAACATGCGAGAGGTTTTTTTAGGAAGGGCGAAGATTAGGCAAAGCGCCGAAAGTTTTTACGGTTTTCGGTGAACAGCACCGCCACGCCATTCACTTGTTTGTCCCCTTCGTTGTTATTGTCTTTGGACGGATTGTCAAGCGAAGAAATGTATTGGCGGATGGCGTCTAAGATATTGCCTGCGATCTCGCTCCTGCCGCTTTCGCTGTTCATGTATTCTTCTTCTTCTTTGTTGGAGATGAAACCCGTTTCAATCAATATGCTTGGCATGCCGGTGGCGTGTAAAACCCAAATGCCTTTTTCGTTGCGCTGCTTTACACCGCGGTTGATGCGGCCGGCGTCGGTAAATTGTTGCTGCACGTACTCGCCAAGCTTTACGCTTTTAAAAAAATACTTTTTTGTGTAAACAAGTTTCAGCGCATTAATCACCGGATCGTTGTCATGCTCAAGGATGGCGCTGTCGCCTGCGCCGCTATCAAACTCTCCATTCTCGCCTACGAATTGTCCTTTGTGCGAATTCTCCGCTGCCGTCCACACAAAAGTTTCCGTGCCTTTGGTGGCATTGGGAACATAAACCGTTTCATACACCGGAACCTTCACTACTTTCTTCTTCTTTTTCTTCTTGCCCACCAACACTGTTTTTTCATTGTAACCAACTACGCGGCGTTCGTTCCAGCCGCCCGGCGAACGGCCGGCGGAGTTGCAATGAATGCTGATGAACAAATCGCCTCTTGACTGATTGGCAAAGGAAGCCCGCCAATGCAACGC
This sequence comes from Flavisolibacter sp., assembly GCA_965247695.1. Lineage (GTDB taxonomy): Bacteria > Bacteroidota > Bacteroidia > Chitinophagales > Chitinophagaceae > Flavisolibacter. The sequence continues at coordinate 4,217,321 of OZ252037.1, read as the reverse complement.
CTCGTCTTTTGTGCGGCTGTTGCCGGGGAAAATATCCGTGGTCCGTGTAAACAAAACGTTTACAGCAGGCAATTCTTTTTTTAAGCGTTCGCCAAGCTCTTTGCTGATGGCAAGCGTAACCTGCGCTTCGGTGGACATGAGGCCATCGGCGCCCTGGTCGGGACCACCGTGGCCGGGATCAATGACGATGGTTTTAATGGCCTTGCCTGGCGCGATGGCAAATGATAAAATTGTCAGGAGGAGAAAAAAAAGAAAAAGAGAAAAGAACGGCTTTTTCAGCATATCCGAATTTGTTTTGACGGTTGGGAATCTTCACAAATCATTCACCACTGTAACGGCTACATTTGTTTACTTCTTATGTCCGGACTGCACAAAATTAAACGAAAATGCATCGGTGCTTTGACGGCTGCTTTTCTATTTTGCATTGTGCTAACATCAGCGGCGCCGCGGACATTCAGTAAACAAAATAGGCTTTCTTCTTTTGCGGCGCAAGACACAGTGCCGAAAAGAGCAACAGGTAACAGGCAATTCGCAATTGGCAACAAGCAACAAACAATCAACAACAAAAAAACAATTGCTGATAGCAGCAACAACGCCTTTATTGATTCTACCGAAGGTGTAGATGATACCTTGCCGCGGCTCAACGGTGATTCAACCGTGACGGTGCAAAAGAGAGACACGTTCTCGTTAAAAACAGGAAAGGATACATTGGATGCGCCGGTAGCTTACCAGGCCGAAGACAGCGCCGTGCTGATGGTGAAGACGCAGCAATTTATTTTGTACGGCAAAACACAAACAAAGTACAAGGACGTGGTGATTGACGCGCCGCGAACGGTGATTGACCAACAAACAAACCTGCTGACGGCCTTTGGCGAAAGAGACAGCACCGGCCGCATCTTAACCCGCGCTACATTCAAAGACAAATCACAGATGGTTGAGAGCGACTCCTTTCAATACAATTTCAAATCGCAAAGAGGGCTAACGGCAAATCCATACACCAAAGACGGTGAGTTTTACATTCATGCCGACCTCACGAAAAAAGTAGATGAACGCACGGTGTTTGTAAAGAAAGGCGTGTTCACCACCTGCGATTTAGACGACCCGCATTTTGGCTTTAAGGCTAACAAGATGAAGATTATCTCCAACAGCCTTGCCATATCCGGACCCATTCATCCGGAGTTTGAAGGCATTCCTATTCCCATTTATCTTCCCTTTGGTATTTTTCCATTAAGCCAGGGACGGCATTCGGGTTTTTTGGCGCCGCAGTTTACCTCCAACCAGCAATTTGGCTTGGGGCTCGAAGGCATGGGTTGGTACCAGGTGCTGAACGATTATGTGGACGTTACCGTTCGCACCAACATTTATTCTTACGGTGGCTGGAACCTGAACATCATTCCGCAATACCGCAAACGGTATCGTTACCAGGGCGCTTTTAATCTATCGCTGACGCATACCAAATTTGCATTTAAAGGCGACCCCGATTATCAACTCATCAAAACTTTTCAGATCAACTGGAGCCATAGCGTAAACCCTAACGCAAAGCCAGGCACGAGCTTTTCCGCATCGGTAAATGCGGGCTCTACGCGGCACAACGATTTCATCGCCAACAACGCATACAAGAATTTTCAGAACAACCTGACTTCCTCCATCAGTTATTCCCGCGACTGGCAACGGGACGGTCTGCCGTTTTCGTTGCAGTTGAGCGCCAACCACAACCAAAACAGCTTAACCCGTCTGATTAATGTGACGCTTCCCGATGCGGGTTTTACCGTAACCACCTTGTATCCTTTTCAACGTAAATCCGTGTCGGGCGCCGCACGGTGGTATGAAAAATTAGGCGTTGGTTACAATGCCGTGGCTCGCAACCAGGTTTCGTTTTACGACACCGGCCGCGTAAGCCTGCGCAACATTTTAGACACTATGCAATGGGGGGCACAGCACCGGTTTCCCATCTCCATGCAACTGCCGCCCTTGGGCAAATTGTTTGTAAGCCCTTCGGTGAACTATGAGGAAACCTGGTACACCCGCCGCCTTACCCGCCGGTGGAATTATGCCAAGCAAAAAGTAGATACGGTTACTTATCAAAAAGGCTTCTTTACCGACCGGCAATTAAACTTTGCCTTAAGCTTTAATACCAACATTTACGGCATGTATGAGTTTGGCAAGAACTCAAAAATCGTGGCCATCCGGCATGTGATGCGGCCGACTATCAGCTTTAATTACAAACCCAATATTTCCAGGCAGAACTTCGACATCGTTCAGATTAACGGAGCAGGGCAAAAGCTTCCGTTGGCGCAGTTTGAGGGAAACCTTTTCTCGCCCTATTCCTATGGCCGTTACGGCGGCTTGAGCTTTGGCCTCGATAATAATTTAGAGATGAAGGTGCGCAGCAAAAAAGACACGGCAAACGGCGGCACAAAAAAAGTAAAGCTGATTGACGGCTTTGGCTTTACCAGCGGTTATAATTTTTTGGATACGGCGTTTAAGCTGCAACCGTTTAATCTTTACTTCCGAACCACGTTGTTTGAAAAATTAAGCATCACGGCGCAGGGCCAGGTGGATCCTTACCAGGCCACGGATTCGGGCCTGCGGGTAAACCGTTTTGTATGGGCCAACGGCCATTTCTCACCGGGACGTTTTACCGGCGGCAGCATCTCGGCATCTACATCGTTTCAAAGCAAGCCAAAAGACGCCGATAAAGCAAAGGAGAAAGGCGCGACAAACACCATCACCGATCCGGCTTTGCTTAGCGACCAAAGGGCGCTTCAGGATTACATGCAACGCAACCCCGCGGAGTTTGTGGACTTTAATATTCCCTGGTCGGTAAGCTTGTCATTTTCACTCTCGCTCAACCGAACGCTCAAACCCGATTACAGCGGGTATGTATCGAACGTTAGCTCCAGCATCTCATTCAACAACAGCTTTAACCTCACGCCCAAATGGAACTTCAGCACCAACGGTTTTTTTGATTTCAACACAAAGCAGATCACAACCTTTACCATGAGCATTGCCCGCGAGATGCACTGCTGGCAAATGGCGATTGGCGTAACGCCTATTGGCAATTACCAATACTTCAATATTACCTTGAGTCCCAAGTCATCGGTGCTGAAAGATTTAAGGGTGAACAGGACGCGGTATTTTTATAATTATTAGCCGGTAACCGTTGCGGAAATGCAATTGTTAATTACTATGTAAAGACAATTCTTAATTATTAAAAGTTCATGAAAACCAGCCCGTATATGAAGAGCAATGTTCTTTTGAGATGCTGTTTATTCATAAGTTTAATTTTGGTTATTGCCATTTACTTTAATTACCGGCCCTTTTCATGGCCGGTTGGACTTGAGGCTTTGGGATGCCTCATATCTCTATTTATATTAATCATTTCGGTTTCCCTTCTTTGGGCTTTTAGAAATGCATCATTCATGAAGAAAGAACAAAAAAATTTATCGCTTGGACTGGCGATCGGCTTATTGTGGACAATTGAAATTGGCATAAACAACCTTATCCAACCGGGGCTTCCTTTGCGGGATATTATTGACGACCAATTTTGGGCTGTGATAGCTTTACTGATACTGTTTTTTGCAGGTGTTGAAGCTTTTAAGAAAAAAAATATCTCGGCCGGCATAATCTCAGGATTTTGGAGCGGTACGGGGAGTGGTGCAATTGCCTGTTTGACGGCACTTCTCCTTATCGTATTTGGAATGGATTGCATTATAAACGATCCTCTGAATAGTAAAGAGTGGTCTGAAATAAGTAAGACTTTACAGTATCCAAACATCAAAGTATATTTTGCGTATCAAACCTTTGCCGGTGCATTGTTGCACTTGACAATTCTCGGAACTGTTATGGGATTAATACTTGGCGTGCTCGGTGGTATAGTTGGCAAGAGCATAAGCTACTTTAGTAAACAATAATAACACCTTCTTTCAATGCACAGCAACCAATGGTGAATATGCTAAAATGTGAGGACACTACATATATTTTTAGCGTTCATGCATAGATCTATCTTTCGTTAAACTGACTGAAAAAGACTATTTCTTTACTTTGTTAATTGCTTGTCTTTAATCTTCACAGCCTGTCCTTCATCTCCACATAGTATTTCTTCATTGCCTCAAACGCTTCTTCCTTCACTTGTTTTACCGTCTTTCTTTCCACATCAATCTGCGGTAAAAAGTGCATCTCCACTTTTGCCGGCCAAAAGAAAAACGGCTTGCGCGGCATTACTTCATCGGTATTAAAAATGAGGGCGGGAATGATGGGTTTTTGCGAATCTATCGCCAACCGGAAGGCGCCGTCCTGAAAGGCTTGCAGCGGCTCCGCCGTTTTATTGCGGGTACCTTCGGGATAGATACACATGTGCAGGCCTCTATCGAGTACGTCCTTCATTTTTAAATAAGCCTGCCGACGGCCGCCTTCGCTTTTGCGGTCCACCAGCACGGCGCCGCTGCGGTAAATGATGCCAAACACAGGCACTTTTGCCATTTCAATCTTTGCAATGGTTTTATTAGGCCCCGGAATCGCCGGTGTGGAGAGCGGCGGGTCCATCAACGAACGGTGATTGCAGATGACCACATAGTTCTGTCCTTTCTTAAAATATTCCCGGCCTTTAAAAACCCGCCGCACCCCGGAGAAGATAAAGAAGACACCCATCCATCCGCAGTAAAAAAAATGCTCAACCCTTGCCCGTTTGGGTTCGGATAAATAACCGGCAAGGCCAACGGGAATGACAAACGCAAACATGGAAAGAACAAACACCAGGATGGCCCACAACGCCATCACCCGGCCGAAAATGTTTTTGAAAAGATTCATGGGTGCAAAAGTGAATAATTTGAAATTTATGATTGGAGATTTAAAAGCAAACCGCTGAAGAACCGTTTCAAAGGCGAAGGGCAATCTCAAATTTCAAATGTCAAACTTCGAATTAAATCGCCCAATCAATCGGGTCAATACCGGTGGTAATCAGGTAATCGTTTGTTTTGGAAAAATGCCGGCAACCAAAGAAGCCTTTATCCGCGGCATAGGGGGAGGGATGCGCGGCTTTTAAAACGTTATGCTTTTTGGCATCAATTAATTCGCTTTTGTCTTGCGCAAACTTTCCCCACAACAAAAACACAACGTTCTCCTTCAACGAAGAAACCTTTTGAATCACCGTGTCGGTAAACTGGTGCCAGCCGATTTTTGCGTGGCTGTTGGGCTCCGCGGCTCTAACGGTCAACGCGGCGTTGAGTAATAAAACGCCTCCTTCCGCCCATTTGGTAAGGTTGCCGCTTTTAGGCATCGCTACACCAACATCATCGTGCAGTTCTTTAAAAATATTAATGAGCGATGGCGGCTTGGCGACGCCATCAGGCACCGAAAAACTCAAGCCCATTGCCTGGCCTCTACCATGATAAGGGTCTTGCCCAAGCAACACGACTTTCACATTATCAAAAGGCGTTTGTTCAAACGCATTAAAGATCAAAGGACCCGGCGGATAAATGACCTTGCCTTGTTCTTTTTCGGTTTTAAGGTGCTCCGTAATTTGTTTAAAATAAGGTTTTGCAAATTCATCTTTCAACACCTCCTTCCACGAGTCTTCTATTTTAACGTTCATGTCCTGATTTTTTTTCAAAAACAAATGTAAGAGGGAAAGGTTGGTGATGAAGTCAGCAGCGATGGTTGCGGTAAGCCAATGGAAAAATTAGTTGGACGGGCAAAGCTGTTTTTGGTTTTTCTTTGCTCTCGTTAAAACAGAAGCAGCGGATGCGTTTGCATCCCGGCACTGATCTAAAAAATAAATTGACATGCACGCAAACATCCAAAACAAAGACGGCAAACTGGGCGTACTCATTCCCGGTTTGGGCGCCGTAGCCACCACCTTGATCGCCGGCGTGGAAGCCGTGAAAAAAGGAATTGCACAACCCGTGGGATCATTAACGCAAATGGGCAACATTCGCCTTGGCAAACGAACCGAGAACCGCTACCCGAAGATTAAAGAATTTGTTCCGCTGGTTGATTTGGAAAACATTGTTTTTGGCGGCTGGGATGTTTATGGCGATAACGTTTTTGAAGCGGCCAGCAAGGCCAAGGTTTTAGAGCCGGTATTGCTTCATGCCGTGAAGACAGAATTGGAAGCCATCAAACCAATGAAGGCTGTGTTTGACAAAAGCTACATTACCAACCTTGATGGCGAACACATAAAAGAGGCCGCCACCAAAGCCGATTTGGCGAAGGCGTTAATGGACGATATTGAAAACTTCAGAGAGGCCAACGACTGCTCGAGAGTGGTAATCGTTTGGTGCGGTTCCACTGAAAAATACATTGAGGTTTCGGACGTACACCAAACCATCGAAAGCTTTGAAGACGGCTTGCGCGGCAATCATCCCGCCATTGCGCCTTCGATGATCTATGCGTATGCGGCGCTAAAGCTTGGCGTTCCGTTTGCCAACGGCGCACCCAACTTAACCTGCGACATTCCCGCGCTGATTGACCTGGCAAAAGAAACCGGTACACCCATTGGCGGCAAGGATTTTAAAACCGGACAAACCCTGATGAAAACCATACTGGCGCCGGGTCTCGCGGCCCGTGCCCTTGGTGTTCGCGGCTGGTTTAGTACCAACATTTTGGGTAACCGTGACGGCTATGTGTTGGATCATCCCGATAACTTCAAGACAAAAGAAGTATCGAAGCTTAGCGTGCTGGAAGACATTCTTCAACCCGAACACAACGAAGACTTGTACGGCGAGCTTTATCACAAAGTGCGCATCAATTATTATCCGCCGCACGGCGATAACAAGGAAAGCTGGGACAACATTGACATCTTCGGATGGCTGGGTTATTCGATGCAGATAAAGATCAATTTCCTTTGCCGTGATTCTATTCTGGCGGCGCCGATTGTATTGGACCTCGCCCTGTTTATGGACCTGGCAAAGCGTGCCAACATGAGCGGCATTCAGGAATGGTTGTCGTTTTATTTTAAATCGCCGCAAACCGCGCCGGGCTTGCGTCCGGAGCACGACATCTTCAAACAGCTCATCAAGTTGCAAAACACCTTGCGGCACATCATGGGTGAAGATTTAATCACACACCTTGGCCTTGATTATTACCAGGAACTGGCGGAAGCAATGTCATGAACGCAAGTAAACTTATTGCCACGTGCTTCGGCATTGGCTATCTACAAAAAGGTGCAGGCACGGTGGCTGCACTTTTTTGTTGCTTGTTCTGGTATCTTCTGCGCATTGACAGAACATTGGCGGTTGAACAGGCTGTACACATAGCCGCGTTGTTTTTTGCAGGCGTATGGGTTTCATCAGCCGTGGAAAAAGTTTGGGGCCACGACAGCAACCGCATCGTGATTGACGAATGGATGGGGATGAGCATAGCCTTGTTTCTAGTGCCGTTTACATGGCTAAACTTCGTTGCCGCTTTTGTTCTCTTTCGTTTCTTCGACATTGCAAAGCCTTTGTGCATTCGCCGCATGGAAGCCGCGCCACAGGGATGGGGCGTAATGCTTGATGACCTGCTGGCCGGCCTTTATTCTAACCTACTTTTACACCTGCTTATCAAAAGCCATCTTTATTAATGCTCACTTTCGTTAAGGCCCAGGCGGCCTCTTTTGCGGCATCGCTGATTGATTATACCGTGACCATTGTTAGCGTGGAGCTTTTAAATTTTTGGTACGTGGCGGCAAGCGCCACGGGAACCATTGCTGGCGGTGTTACCAATTTTTCAATGGGGAGGCGTTGGGTATTTCGCCGAAGCGATGCGGCTAAGCACAGGCAGGCAATGCGTTACTTGTTGGTGTGGATGGGTTACTGGCTGTTGGCAACGGCCGGCGTTTATGGGCTTACCCACCTGGGCCGCTTCAACTACATTGTCTCTAAAATTACCGTTACTTTGTTTTTAGCGGTTGCCTATAATTACCCTTTGCAAAAAAGGTTTGTTTTCAGGTAGAGCGGCCTGCCGCCAAAGCGCCGCTACGTGCAAAAATTTGAATATGGAAACCCGACCGCTTCGTGTGCGACTTCAATTCGGAATTTATAAAGTGATAGACCCGGCTGTAAAACTGTTGGTGAAGATTGGCTTTACGCCAAACGTGGTGTCCGTGATTGGTTTTTTGCTTAACGTAGGCGTCGCCGTCATCTTCATCGCCGGCGCCGAAGAGGGCAACCGCGGCGACTTTCGCTACGTTGGCTGGGCCGGTGGCCTAGTGCTTTTTGCCGGCTTGTTCGACATGCTTGACGGCCAGGTGGCAAGGCTTGGCAAAATGAGTTCTTCCTTTGGCGCTTTGCTTGACTCGGTGCTTGACCGTTACAGTGAGTTGTTCACCTTCCTTGGCATCTGTTATTACCTGATTGCACATCATTACTTTATGGCTTCGCTCATTGCCTTTATTGGTTTGATTGGCTCCATGATGGTAAGCTATACCCGGGCAAGGGCCGAAGGTTTGGGCATTGAATGCAAAGGAGGATTGATGCAGCGCCCCGAACGGGTTATATTGGTTGGCGCATCGGCGCTGGCTTGTGGCATCGTGTCGGGTTACATCGGCGGGAATTATAAATTGTTCATTACCGGCATTCCTTTTCATGTATTTGAAACCATGTCGGTTTTTACGTTGCCGTTAGCGGTATTGGCCGTGCTTACTAACCTTACAGCCTACAATCGCTTAATAGATGCCAAGCGTGCCCTTGATAGTAAAGACCGGCAGAAAAAAACAAGTGCGCAAAAATTGGTGAAGTTGTAAAGCCCGATACGTGAACCGTCACACGTCAATTGTGAACTGGACGCTTAGCTTGCTATCTTCCGGCATAAACAAATTGAACAAAGTGGCAATGGGTTGATGCGCTAATTTCTTGTTCTTTTCACAATCCCCTTCATCATCTCAAACTCACAGTCGTTCGCCAACCAATCATTTGTAAATGGCTTTACCGGATACAGCAGAAAAAAGACGACCATTGCCGACTTCGTTATTTGCGTTGCCATCACTTACCACGGCTTTTCTTCTCACCGCCGGTTACTTGCTTTTTTCCTATTTATTGGTTGGCTTTAAAACAGATCAACTAATACTGTCAGGACTGTTTAACGGACTTTATTTTGCCAGCCGCCCGTCGAGGCGTTTTATCACCGGCTTTTCCATTTTTATTGTTTACTGGATTGTATTTGATTACATGAAGGCTTTTCCCAACTATCGCTACAACACCGTTCACATTCAAGACTTGTACAATACTGAAAAGAGTTTGTTTGGTTTTACCTGGAACAACGCAAGAGTTACGCCCAATGAATTCTTCGCGCAAAATCATTCCACCTTTCTTGATCTGCTTGCAGGTATTTCTTATTTGTGCTGGGTGCCTGTGCCGCTGGCTTTTGCAGGTGTGCTGTTTTTTAAAAATCGCCGGTTGTTCTTTGAGTTTTCGCTTACGTTTTTTCTGGTCAACATCTTTGGCTTCATCGGCTACTACATTTATCCGGCGGCGCCGCCCTGGTACGTGGCCAAATACGGTTTTGATTTTCTAGCGGCCACGCCGGGCAACACGGCGGGCCTGGGCCGGTTTGATGACTTGGTGGGTGCCGGTATTTTTAAAAGTATTTATGCCAAGAGTTCCAACGTGTTTGCTGCCATGCCTTCGCTTCATGCATCGTACCTGCTGATTGTTTTGTTTTACGGGTTGAAGGCAAAGCTGAAAGGTTGGAACATTTTGTTTGCGCTTACTCTGGTTGGGATCTGGTTCGCGGCTATCTATTCAAACCATCATTATGTAATGGATGTTTTAGCAGGTGTTTGCTGTGCGCTAACAGGCATTGCCTTGTTTCAGGCGTGGACGAAAACAAACCAAGGGCGGCTGTTTATCAACAGACTTTTGCACGCTACATCGCCGTAACTTTTTTACGGGGCAAGACGGGAATAAATAAAATTGGAAGTCGAACAATTTTTTACCGGCAAAACGTGCTTAGGATTATTTGTTGCGTTTTATCAGGATCCGCTTTGCCAGCGCTGATGCTCCCCATGTTTATTAACGTTAAAACATTCACCGTTCAGGACAGTGCTCTCGCCGCCGCAATTTATTTTTAGCCGCATGAGAAAGCCAGGGCTTATTTTACTCCTGCTCTTCGTAGCGGTCGTGTCGGCAAAAGGCCAACAAGCCTTTGCCGTAAAAGGCATCGTAATTGATACCGCCGGCATGCCTTTAAGCGGCGCTAATATCAAGCTCATTCACGGCAGCGACAGTGCCCTTGCCACCACAAACAAGGCAGGTGTGTTTTTGTTTGAAGCGGTAAAAACAACTGCTTTCTCCGTCACCGCTTCCTTCATCGGTTTAAAGGCATCTTCCCAAACTTATACGCGGCATACCGATACCTCCGTTTTTCAAATTGAACCCATTGTCTTAATCCCAACCGACGGCATTATGGACAGTGTGGTCATTCGGTCCATCCGGCCCGTAATTGTAAAGGAAGACACCATTCAATACGATGCGTCAGCGTATAAAGTAAGAGATGGTGCGCCGATAGAAGACGTGATAAAAAAACTGCCCGGTGTTACCGTGGATAAAGACGGCAACGTGGAAGCGCAAGGAAAGAAGGTGGCAAGAGTGAGGGTAAACGGCAAAGACTTTTTCGGCGGCGATGTGCAGACGGCCACGCAAAACATTCCTGCCGAACTCATTCAAAACATTCAGGTGATTGATGATTACGGCGACCAGGCAAATGTTTCGGGCATAAAAACCGGCGACCCGGAAAAAATTCTCAACATTAATTTTCAACCAAATAAAAACCGCGGAACCTTTGGTAACGCCACAGCCGCCGGCGGCACAGAGGGCCGCTATGCGGGAAACCTTTTCGTTAATCATTTTAAAGACGAACAACAGGTATCGGTGCTTGGCGCTATTAATAACACCAATGCCAACCTCTTTAATTTCAACGGCGGCGGCAGAGGCGGTGGTGCAAGAGGCGCCAACTTTGGAGGCGACAGCCGCGCCGGTGCCGGTGGTTCGGGCATCACGCTTTCAAAATCCATTGGCCTGAACATTCGCGACAAATGGGGCAAGAAGCTAACGGTTTACGGCAGCTATAGTTTTTCGTCGCGGCAAACAGACGTTAATACGTTATCGTTTATCCAGGACAATACTCCCGGCAGGGTTCGTACTACGCAACGACAAAGTGTAACAAGCAACAACAGCATCAACCACCGCTTTACCTGGAATATGGAGTACCAGGCGGACTCTCTGAATTATTTAAAGCTTTCCCCTTATGTTTCTTACAGCCGGAGCAATAACCAAAGCGTGAGCCAATCCGAGATTAACGCGATGAGTTCTCACGCCTACACCCTAAGCCATAATCAATCAAACAGCAGCAATGAGGCGCCCAACGTCGGGGGAAATTTTTTATACAACCACCGCTTCAAAAAACGTGGCCGCAACTTCAGCGCCAATATAAACCTTGATTATTCGGACAGCAAAGGCGATCGTTTTACCAATAGCGATTATCATGATGTTGACTCTGTTCTTTCGAGAACAAAGGACACGATACAAGTCCAATCCATCGGCACGGAAAGCCGCAATACACGAACGAATGTTCATTTCTCGTATGCGGAGCCTTTGTCGGCCACCGGTGCTACCTCGCTGGAAGTAAATTACGACTGGAATAAATCCGCCACCGAAAGCATACGGGACGTGACGGATTTTCAAAGTTCATCGGCGAAGGAAGGCCGGTATAACGACAGGCAAAGCAATCATTACCGGTACGATTTCATCACCAACCGCATCGGCTTGAGCTTGCGGGGCCGCAGCGAAAAGTACAATTACAGCCTGGGCTTTTTATCGCAGCCCACAAGCTTAAAAGGGTCTTCGTTGGGCAAGAATGTCGGCACGGATTACACCAACACAAATTGGATTCCTTCGGCACGGTTTGTCTATAATTTTTCGCGGAGCAATACGCTTACGGCGACAATTGACGGTACCGCACGGGAGCCAAGTTTTAACCAATTGCAGCCTGTTGCTGACAGCTCAAACCTTAATAATATCGTCATCGGCAATCCGAACCTGGGCAATGAACTGACCAATACATTTTCGGTGCGCTACAACAAATTCGATCCCAAGGCCGGTTCCAGTTTGTTCGCCAATTTTTCTTACGACAAAACAGACAACAAAATTGTGAACAGCGTGTTTTACGATACCACGGGAACGCGGCGCACAACGACCTACCGCAATACGGATGGCTTTTACGGTTACAATGCCAACGCTTCGTTTACGCAGCCTTTTCATAACCGTCGCTATACAGTTGGCGCCAGCTTTTTTGCCAGCTATGACAACAACATTTCATACACCGACAATTTTCGCAACCACGGCAACAACTGGAACTTGCGGCCCGGTGTTAATTTCCGCTACGATTTAGAAAATAAAGCGGATATAACCTTGCGAACCGATTACACGATTTACCAAACGTCTACGCGGTACGAAACCCGGTCCACGGATACGAAAGCGCAAACACTGAATCTTGGTGTAAATGGAAAAAACTATTTCGGCGATTTGACAGTGGGTTATGATTACGCTAAGTTGTTGAACTATGGCTTTGGAGGCGGCGTAGCCAGCAACCCATCAATCTTAAACGTTTATACCGAATACCGTTTTCTAAAAGGAAAAATGATGACCGTGCGGTTGCAGGGATTTGATTTATTAAATGAAAGTACAGGCATTACCCGCACCGTAAATGGCAATACCATTACCGACAGCCGCACCAATCGTTTAGGGCGATATTTTTTGCTTTCAGTAAATATGCGGCTATCAAAATTTGCTGGCATGAGGGCAGGCGGCAACCGCCAGCGAGGCGAGGGCGGACAGGGCGGTCAACGGGGACAAGGCGGCGGCCAACGCAGCCGCGGTAATTTTTAGGCAACAAGCCAATCAGCAATAACTTTTTTATGAATCGCCGGCTTGCGGACACCTGATGGTATTGCGGAATCATGCCCTTACTTTAATCTTTAATGCCGAAAGATTCTTTCTGCTTTCTTTGCAAACATGTTTAGCCTTCAAAACAAATCCGCAGTTATTACCGGCGCCGGCAGCGGCATTGGCAAAGCCGTTGCGCTGTTGTTTGCAAAGCAAGGCGCTGAAGTTCACTTGCTTGATTTAAACAAAGAAGGGGTTGAATTATCCCAGGCAGAAATAAGACAGGCCGGCGGAACGGTTTTCGCCAGGCCCTGCGATGTAACGCAGCAAACAGCCGTGAATGATGTTTTTAATGAGATAAGTCGTGTTGACGTCGTCGTGAACAGCGCCGGTGTGTCGCACATCGGTAATGTAGAGAACACAAGTGAAGCCGATTTCGAGCGCTTGTTCAACGTGAATGTGAAAGGTGTTTACCATTGCCTGCAGGCGGCTGTTGGAAAGATGAAGATGAACGGTGGCGTGATTCTTAATCTTGCCTCTATTGCGGCCAACGTAGGATTATCTGATCGCTTTGCATACAGCATGAGCAAGGGCGCCGTTGCCGCCATGACGCTTTCGGTGGCGAAGGATTACATCAAGCAAGGCATTCGTTGCAACTGCATTTCGCCGGCCCGTGTACACACGCCGTTTGTGGATGGCTTCTTACAAAAAAACTATCCCGGAAAAGAAGAAGAGATGTTTCAAAAACTATCGGCTTCCCAGCCCATTGGCCGTATGGCAAAACCCGACGAAATTGCCGCCTTGATTTTGTATCTCTGTTCCGATGAAGCCTCATTCATCACCGGCTGCGATTATCCCATTGACGGCGGCTTTATCAAACTCAATAATTAAACGACAAAAAATAAAAATGACACTTGCTTTCGTTTGGGTTTATGCGCTGATGGCCTCCCCTGCGAGGGGGAGGTCGGGAGGGGGCTTATGAAGTTGATTCGTTTTGGCGAAGCCGGTAAAGAAAAGCCCGGTGTCATCATCAATGATGAACAATGCGACGCTTCTGCTTTTGGCGAAGATTTCAACGAAGTTTTTTTTGAAAGCGATGGGATTAATCGTTTGCAAAGTTTCATCGAAACGAATAAAGATTCGTTGCCAAAGATTGATGGGGATGTTCGTCTTGGATGCCCTGTCGGCCGGCCTTCAAAAATTATTTGCATTGGTTTAAATTATGCCGACCATGCAGCAGAAACCGGTGCGGCCACGCCGGCCGAACCAATTATCTTTTTCAAATCCACCACGGCCATTATCGGCCCTAACGACGACGTGGTGATTCCGAAGAATTCCACCAAGACGGATTGGGAAGTGGAACTGGCGGTGGTGGTTGGAAAGAAAGCATCGTATGTAGAAGAAGCGGCTGCGATGGATTACGTGGCCGGTTACCTTTTGCACAATGATTTGAGCGAACGCGAATTTCAACTTGAACGAGGAGGGCAATGGGTAAAGGGCAAAAGCTGCGACACGTTCGCACCGCTGGGGCCTTTTCTCGCTACCAAAGATGAAATCGAAGACGTGAACAATCTTTTCGTTTGGTTGAAGCTAAACGGCACCGAAGTGCAGCGAAGCAATACGGCAAACCTCATTTTCAAAATTCCTTTTTTGATTTTTTACCTAAGCCAGTTTATGACCTTGCTGCCCGGTGATGTCATCTCCACCGGAACACCGGCCGGCGTGGGTTTGGGCATGAAGCCGCAATTGTTTTTAAAAGCAGGTGATGAAATGGAATTGGGTATTGACGGCTTGGGAACATCAAAGCAAAAGGTAAAAGCATATATGATGCATTGAAGAAGCAACGGGCATTTTGCGCTGCCTGCCGCTCTGCCATCATTTTTACGGAACGCTGGACATCTTCACACAGAAAACTTTACTTTGTCGGCAATAAATGCTGTTTATGAATTTCATCAACCTTTCCACCGAGGAACTGCACGCATTGGCTAAGTCGAAGCATCAGGAGTATGCGGAAGCCGAACCTTTTCCCAACATCTACTTCGACAATTTTTTCAACCCCGAAATGCTGGACAAAGTGCTGGCCGAATTTCCCGATTTAAAGGCGAAGCCCATGCTGGAATTTCGCGAAGCCGGCCAGGTAAAAAACGCTACCCAGGGCGAATATCGTTTTGGGGAATACACCAAAGCCTTTGCACATTTCTTAAACTCACAGCCTTTTCTTGAGTTTCTCACGCACCTCACCGGCATCTGGACCATCTTGCCCGACCCGTATTTTGAAGGTGGCGGCTTTCATCAGATTGTTCCCGGTGGTTACTTAAAAATTCATGCGGACTTCAATAAACATCGTTGGAGCAAACTTGATCGCCGCTTGAACGTGTTGGTGTATTTAAACAAAGATTGGCGCGAAGAGTGGGGTGGGGATTTTGAGTTGTGGGACAGAGACATGCAAGGCTGTAAGAAAAAACTGGCGCCGCTGTTTAACCGCATGGCTATTTTTTCAACTACCGATTTTTCTTATCACGGCCACCCCGATCCTTTGCGTTGTCCCGATAACAGAAGCCGCAAATCCTTTGCGCTTTATTATTACACCAACGGCCGGCCCGAAGAAGAAGTCAATCACGGCCTGGAAGACCATTCTACTTTATTTAAAGCAAGGCCGAATGCAGCCGATGAATTGAAGCCGCGGCTACGCACGAAAGATATTGTGAAGCAACTGGTGCCTCCAATTATTTGGAAGGCGGCGGGCAAGTTGGTAAAATAAACGGATAGAAGGTTATTGTGAATGATTGGTGTAGCCATCATTTCCCTCACAACTTTAAAGGTTCCACCATTTCATTAAGCCAATATCCCACCATCATCTTTCAACTATGGGAAAAGGACGACTGGAAGCTTTTAGTGATGGCGTATTGGCCATCATTATCACCATTATGGTGCTGGAAATAAAAGTGCCGCACGGCGATTCACTGGAATCGCTGAAACCCTTGCTGCCCGTGTTTTTGAGCTATGTGTTAAGCTTTATTTACGTGGGTATTTATTGGAACAATCATCACAACATGCTCCATGCAGTGCAAAAAATAGGCGGAAGTGTTTTGTGGGCCAATGCGCATCTTTTGTTCTGGCTTTCGCTCATTCCGTTTGCCACAGGCTGGATGGGAGAGAACCATTTTTCAGCAAGGCCCGTGGCGTTGTATGGCGTTGTGCTCATGATGTGCGGCTTTGCTTATTATATTCTTGCCAGAAGCCTTACGGCTGTTCAGGGAAAATCATCAAAGTTTGCACGGGAATTGGGCTCCATGCGAAAGGAACTCTTGTCCATGTTCATTTACCCCGCAGGCATTGCGCTTGCTTTTGTTCATTCGCTTCTTGGCTTTTTTATGTACGTAATTGTGGCCTTGCTTTGGCTCATACCCGACAAACGCTTTGAGCCCCAAGAAGAAAAGGGTGCAGCCGGTGATTGATTTCTGCGGTTGGCCGGAACATTTTTTTCTTCCCCTTTGTTTAAAACGAAACCGCTTTTATTTTTACGACCTACACATTCACCCAAACCCCATTGACAACATGGAACAAACGACATTGCAAGCTACCGCCACTAAAAAAGTTTTGATTGTAGAAGACGAAGGCGACATGTGCCTTTTGCTGAACATTTTGCTGAACGGCAAAGAGATGGAACTGGAACACGTAAAAAACCTTTCGGCCGCCAAAGAGTATTTGGAAGAAACGCAGCCCGCTGTGATAATACTTGACAACAAACTGCCCGATGGTTTTGGCGTTGACTTCATCGGCTTTATCAAGCAGAATTATCCGGCCGTTAAAATCATCATGATCTCCGGTTTCGATAAATCAGCTGCGGACGTGGCATTGGAAAACGGAGCGGACATCTTTTTACCAAAGCCGTTTACGAAAGACCAGTTGTATCAGTCTATAAAAAAGCTGATGAATTAAGAAAGCGATTTTTGCAGAAACCCTGTTGCCGTTTTACGGCAGTAACAGGGTTTTTTATTTGAGATTGGCGGAGATGGTTTTGTATTCGATGGGAATGGTTCTTGTTTGAACGTTGCCGTCAGATTCGGTGAAACTTATTGTAACGGGAATGGAATAACTGCCTGCCATTGTAGATGTCTTAAGTTTATAAACAGCCAAGCCTTTTTCATTAAGCGGAACAATGCTATCACCTACTGAAATAACTGGAAGTATTCGATTGCTGAAGCGGCCCAAGCCAGCTAATATTTCTAAGGTTTCGCCAACTCTTAGAATCCTTGTGTTCTGTCCTACTATTGCTTCAAAAACAGTAAAGTCGTCAATAATGGCAGCTATTTGGTAGTGCAAAAAATCTATCGCTTTTTGTTCGTCAATCGCTAAATTATTTTCAACACGGCTTAAATAGACTTCCACATTCTTAACAGGCTTGTTAAACAAATAATTTTTCATCATCGCGAGTATTTCACCCGACGAATCAATATTCTGTGAAGCAGTGAAAAGTTTGCCAGATAATTCTTCTGACAAACGCTTATCTAATGAAAGGACTTTTCGCTTGTAAGTTTCGAGCTTTGAATGAAATGTTTTAATCGTTTTTAAGTCTATGCCAGTGGGTTCGCTTTGATGAACGGCACCCTTCAAGTTTTCGATGTACTTAAAAATCGTATCAGTTTCTTTTTGTATGAGCAATGCTTTAGGATAGATTTCTTTGGCACGTGGAGCTGTCACCGATTCATACGTTTTCTGTAGAATACTGTGTAAAATATTGTCAGAAGAAAATCGAATGACCTTATTCGACTGCATCAACCCCTCATCAATTTCCTGAAGAATTGCAGCATTATCATCCTTGCCTTTACAGCTATAAAAGACACAAATGACAAGCAGGAGAGTAGCTTTTCCGATAACGAAGCATCTGTTTTTCATGCAGCGGTTTTCATCAAAACGAAAAACGCCCCGCTTTAGTTTGTCGCTTCCACAAAATGCCAGCAAACACCTGCCGCATCAATGATATTCACTTCGCGGCCGTAAGGTTGGTTGAAAGGTTTACTTAAACGAATGCCGTATTTCTCTACCAGGTTTTTGTCGTTCACTTCCTGCCAGAATTCATCAGCGTTTTTAATGCCCACACTTATCATAAAGTTTTCCGCAAAGGCTTTGTTGTCGAAGCTTTGCAAAATGAAGCCGCAGCTTCTGTTTTCAAATCCGGCATAATCGCCGGCATCCCATAAAAGGGTAAAGCCAAGATCCTGAAAGAAGTTTCTGGCGTTTTTAAAATCGGGGCCTGATGGCACAAAAGGTATAAGGGAAAGAAATTCCATAAGATTGATTTTATTGTCTTTGTCAGATTGGTTTAGCCTTGTGTTGAAGGCTTTGCTCTTTGTGTATTGTCGCTTTTGCCCATTGTCCCTTGCCTATTGCTTATTGCCTATTGTCTCTGTTTCTACTTCCTTGCAGGTTTGCATCAACAAGGCGTACAGCTCGTTCATCGTTTCAATGGTGGTATGAATGTTCACCGGATTTATACGAAACCAGGTTTTGCCTTTCATTTCGGTGGAAGCAAACCAAAACTTTCCGCTGCGTTCAATGCGGGCCGCGACTTCGTAATGTAATCGCTTCGATTCTTCAGCAGATAACGAATCGTCTTTATAATGCAGGCAAACGGCCGACATGCGGGGCTCCATTGCCGACTGGAATAAACCTTCTTCAGTAGCGATGCGGTGCAGGTGTTTTGCCTGCTCTACGTTCTTGTCCACCCATTCGCCCAATTGTTCTTTGCCGTAATGTTGAAAGGAGGCCCAAACCTTCAGGCTGCGAAATCGCTTTGACTGTTCAAAGCCATGCACGTAAAATTGATAGCGTTCCGACTTGGCATCGTTGCGGTCGGTAAGGTAAGCGTGTTGGATGCCGAAAGATTTTGTGAGTTGCGCTTCATCTTGCACCAACACCGCCCCGGCATCGAGCGGAGCGTAAAACCATTTGTGCGGGTCAATCGTCACCGAGTGGGCAAGCACCAACCCTTTCAAAACGTTTGGATATTTTCTGGACAAGGTCATGCCGCCGCCATACGCCGCATCCACATGAAACCAGCAAGCTTCGCGGACCGCAATCTGCGCAAGCCTTTCCAGATCATCTACCGCACCGAGGTTTGTGGTGCCTGCCAATCCTACGATGCAAATGGGAGCAATGCCTTCGGCTTTATCTTTTGCAATGGCTTCTTCTAAAGCAGTAATGTCAATTTGATAAGCCTCGTTGGTTGGCAAGGCCCGTAAAAAATTACGTCCAATGCCCACGGCATCCGCGGCTTTGTCAATAGACACATGCCGTTCTTCGGAAACATAAACCGCCCATTTGCTTTGCAGTCCTTCGTGTTGAGCGGTTTGCTTTGTGGTCCAGTCACGGGCAAGTTTCAGCCCGATGAAGTTTGCCGTCATGCCGCCGCTGGTTAAGTTGCCACCGGCGCTGTCATGGTAGCCAATTAAATCATTCAGCCAGCGTATCACTCTTCGCTCCATTGCCACGGCCGATGGTCCAATGGTGTAAGCCCCGACGTTTTGATTGATGGCCGACGCTAAAAAATCAGCCAGAATACCCGCAGGATTCGGCGACGGCGTTATCAATCCCATATAGCCCGGATGATTCACATGAGTAATGTAAGGAAGCAGTTTTTCTTCCAACAGTTGTTGCACTTGTCGCAAGGAAATTCCTTTTTCCGGCGCGGCTTCGTCAAACAGATCATACAGTGCCGACGGTTCGATGGAAGGGAACAACCGCTTGTCCGCAACGTTGCTTAAATAGTTGGCGATGTAATCAACAAGGTAATGGCCGGCGCTGCGAAATTCATCGTATTGCATAAACAAGAGTTGAAAAATCTAAAGATAGGAGAGATGTAGATTGCCAGTTGCCAGTAAGCTGCGCATGGGTTATTCTTCATCCAAACAAACCATCCATACTAAAGACTGGTTGTTTAGACGAAAGCATTTTACTTAACCACGATAACCGGTAACTGGCAACCGGCAACTGGTTTATTCCTGCAACTGTTTTTCCATCACCATAAATTCCAACGGTTGCTTTGGAATGCCAAAAGCCGGATCGGTGGGAAAGGCTTCGCGGTGGCCGGTATCTGCAAAACCTTTGCGCTTGTAATAAGCAACCAGTTCATCCCGTACAGTTATCACTGTCATCTTCACTTTTTTGCAGCCTAGTTCTTTTGCCCTTTGTTCCGAAGCCGTCATTAACGCAGCACCAAGGCCTTTGCCCTGCAAGTCCGGCTTTACGGTCAACATGCCGAGATAAAGCGCATCGCCTTGTTTTTCCAAATAAACACAGCCTTTTAATTGGCCTTCTTCTTCCGCCAAAAGAATCACCGCGTCAGGCTTCTTTATCATCTCTCGCAACGAGGCTTCGCTGGTGCGAACACCACCGAGAATATCGGCTTCGGTAGTCCAGCCTTGTTTAGAACCTTCGCCGCGGTAGGCGCTGTTCACTAAATTATCAAGAGCGGAAAGGTCGGCCGTGGTGGCAATGCGAAAGATCATGACGCTAAGATAAAACCACGGCGAATTTTATATCGGGAAATCATTGATCGGCGGCGGCGAGTTTGCAAACGCGAACGAATGGCTTCAATACAGTTAGCCTCTTCCGACAATAAACGGTCTTGAGCGAAAATGACAGGCGATTGTTGGCCGGTAGCCGGGAATGCCCTATACTTGTACAACAAAGTCCCGCATGGAAATGCGGGACGGTCTAACGATTGCTTGCTATTTGAAAATTTTTTGTACTTCTTTTTTTCTACGGTTGCCTGCTTGCTTTACGATTGCTTGCTACTTGAACCGTTATACAGCTAAACTAATGCGGCGCATCTGCGCCATCAGAACAAATTTTTATTCGCGCAACGGCGCTAAAACGAAATTGAATTGGCTGAAAGGGGCGCAAGGTGCGGCTTTCAGCATTTTTTATTCCCGATGGCCAAACGCTCAACCGACATATTGTTTCAGCTCATTCATTCGATGGAAAAGGCGGAGAAGCGGTACTTCAAGCTTTTCATTAAACGCAATTCGTCTAACGAAAACCTTAAGATTATCCAGTTGTTTGATGCCGTGGACAAGATGGACGATTACGACGAAGCAAAGCTGCTGAAACGTTTGCCGGCCATCCAAAAAGTACAGCTCTCCAATCTTAAAGCGCATCTCTATAAACAAGTGTTGGCATCGCTTCGGTTACTTAAAAGCGCCGACAGTCTTGACCTTCAATTGAACGAGCAATTCGACTACGCCCACATTCTTTACAAGAAAGGTTTGTTTTTGCAAAGCCTGAAAATTTTAGACAAGGCGAAAGACCTGGCAAAGGCCAATCAAAAAATTGGTTTCATGGTACAGGCCATCGGGCTGGAAAAGCGGATTGAGTCGCTGCACATTACCCGAAGCATGCAAGACAGGGCCGAGAGCCTGTCGGCAGAAGCGCTTGAAGTCAGCAATCACATTGACATCGTTACGCGGCTTTCCAACCTCGCCATCCAGCTTTACAGTTGGTACATAAAAAACGGCCACACCCGCAACGAGGAAGACGAAAGGGCTGTGAAAGCGTATCTGCAAACACAGTTGCCGCTGAACGTTTGGGAACAAAAAGGCTTTTACGAAAAGCTTTATCTCTTCCAGAGCTATACCTGGTATTCCTTCATCAGGCAGGACTGGATTATGTACTACCGCTACACACAAAAATGGGTGGACCTGTTTGGCGAACAGCCGCTGATGAAGCGGGTGGAAACGGGCCACTTCATTAAAGGCCTTCACAATCTGCTGAACGCCTTGTTTGATTTGCGCAACCATAAAAAGCTTGACGCCACCATTCATCAACTGGAAGA
This sequence comes from Flavisolibacter sp., assembly GCA_965247695.1. Classification (GTDB taxonomy): domain Bacteria; phylum Bacteroidota; class Bacteroidia; order Chitinophagales; family Chitinophagaceae; genus Flavisolibacter. Next base: position 4,195,625 of record OZ252037.1, on the reverse strand, counting down.
CTTTGCCGGCACCGAAAGGGTGCAGGCCAACGACAACTTCCGGGTGCAATCTTTTCTTTACATCGCCCAGGCAAAAATCAACACGCATTTTTTAAAAGGCACTTTTGCGCAAGGCTTGTCGCTGGTGCCGGATATTGAGGAGAAGCTGAAGGAAAATGTCCTTTTTATAGATCCTCATCGCGTGATGGTTCTCAATTACAAGATTGCTTCGCTCTATTTCGGCAGCGGTGATTTTGATACCTGCATTGACTACCTGCAAAAGATCATCAATGATGATGTGGGCCTGCGCTATGACCTGCAATGTTATGCGCGCCTTCAACATTTGCTGGCGCATTACGAGTTGGGTAATTATGAGTTGGTGGAATACCTTTCACGGTCTGTTTATCGTTTTATGGCCAAGATGAAAAACCTGACCCTGCTGGAAGAGGAGATACTCAAGTTCCTGCGCCGTTCTTTCAGCCTTTCGCCCGACAAAATCAAAACGGAGCTGCAAGTGTTTTTGCAACGCATAAAAAAATTTGAACGCAACCGTTTTCAAACCCGCGTGTTTGTTTATCTCGACATCGTATCGTGGGTGGAAAGTAAAGTGTATGTCCGCCCGCTGGCTGAAATCATCCACAAAAAGTATTTAGCCGACATTGCTCCCCGCCGGCAAAAAAGGGGGCTGGCGAAAAAAGGTGAGCCGCTCTAAAAAAATTTTACCGCGTAAATCTTTCCCCGCAAAAGTTAAATTTACCATTAACTTTAAAGACACAAATTCCGCAGGTGTCTCTTCCTTTTCTTTTCCATACCGTTAACCGAAAACATCCCTCACCGGCTTTTCAACGCTTCGTATGCGGCTTTGTCGCTTCTCTTCTTTTTACGGCCGGCTTTGCGCAATGCCCGCCCAACATTGATTTTGAAAACGGGACATTCGCTAACTGGACCTGCTACACCGGCAACACCGCTTCCGTTGGCGGCGTCAATCAAATTAATCTTTCCGTATCGGGCCCTGTGCCCGAACGACATACGATGTACACGGCGAACTCCGGAGAGGTTGATGCTTACGGCGGTTTTTCCGTGAATTGTCCTAACGGCAGCAGTCATTCAATCCGGCTTGGCAACGACATGGGCGGCGGCGAAGCCGAAGGTGTTTCTTACGAGTTTACCATTCCGGCCACGCAGGATGAATATTCACTGATATACCATTATGCCGTGGTGTTTCAAGACCCGGTGCACGAAGTATCGCAACAGCCAAGAATGGTGGTTGAAATAACCAATGTTACCGACAATCAAGTCATCTCTTGTTCTTCATTGACCTTTATTCCTTTTGGCAACATCTTGCCCGGCTTCTTTGAATCCACCTCCCGCAGCGCCGATGGCACGCCGGTTTGGTGCAAGAACTGGTCGGCGGTTTCCATCGGCCTCGATCATCTTGCAGGCAAAACCATCCGCCTCTTTTTTAAAACAGCCGATTGCACCTTTCGCCGGCATTTTGGCTATGCCTATATTGATGTAAACTCCGAATGCAGCAGCGAGTTTACCGGCGCTACCTATTGCCCCGATGATACGGCTGTTACGTTAACGGCGCCTTACGGTTATCAAGGCTACACCTGGTACAATCCTTCGTTCACACAAGTATTGGGGGCCGAACAAATCATTCATTTCTACCCGCCGCCGCCGGTGGGCACCACGGTTGCCGTGGAGGTGGTTCCGTATAACGGCTATGGCTGTGTAGATACGCTTTACGCCAAGCTTATAGATACGCTTACGCTAAAAGCAGCGGCGGGTCCGGATGCGCTGTTTTGCGGCACCGATCCGGTGCGGCTTGGTACCATATCCAAGCCCGGCGTAGTATATAGTTGGAGCCCGTTATTGGGCCTGAACGATGCCACTATTTCAAACCCTTTGGCAAGCCCGCCGTCCACCACCACGTATGCGCTCACCATTAGAAACGGCGGCGGCGGTTGCCGCAACACCGATTCGGTGGTTGTCAGTTCATCGTCGCTTGACAACAAACTGGATGTATTGGGCAAAACGACATATTGTTTCGGCAGTGGAGATAGCACGGTATTAAAAGTAAAACCGGCCGATAAAATTCAATGGATGAAAAATGGAATACCCATTGGCGGGGCCACGCAACAAACTTACCGGGTGACGCAAAGCGGATCGTATTCCGCGGTGATTTCGAGCAACGTTGGTTGCACCTTAACCACGCAGGCCCAAACCGTATTTATTGACGTGGCAAGAGCCGGCATTACGTATCCCGTTGAATATGCCGCCATCAATCTTGCTTATGTTTTGCAAGCCCGCACGTTTGGCGCAACCGTGTTGTGGCTGCCAGCCACTTATTTGAGTAATGCCACATCGGTGCAACCACTTTTCAAAGGGGCTACCGACCAGGTCTATACTATCCGCATCGAAACAACTTCGGGATGTGTAACCGTTGACACACAAGCCGTGAAAGTGGTGCCCAAAGCAGACATCTTTGTACCATCCGCGTTTACGCCTAACGGCGATGGGCAGAACGAAATTCTGCGGCCTGTTTTGATGGGCATTAAAGAGTTGCGGTACTTTAGGGTTTACAACCGGTGGGGACAGTTGGTGCATGAAACAAAAGTTGCGAGCGCCGGCTGGGACGGACGCCTCGGTGGCCAGCCGCAACCGGGCGGTGTGTTTGTTTGGATTGCCGAAGGCGTTGGCTCCGATGGCCAGACGTATAACCGAAAGGGAACGAGTGTGCTGATACGATAATGTCAGTAGGCGATTTGCAATAAGCAATGAAAAGCTAGACGGATAAGAGAGGCACTAATGGTTGAGCAAATAGAAGCAGAATAAAAGCATTGCGGTAAGAAATAATGAAAGAGTGTGATGGGTTTAATGCTCATCACACTCTTCTTTTTTTAAGCATGCGCAACAAGCAAAACAAATTGAGGTGTTCTTATCTGGTGAAGAACAAATTTGCCAGTTAAAGAAACAGGGAATTCAGTTTCAAAATTCCTTCTTCATGCAAACGCTTTCAGCCAAAGCACTGTAAGGAGGATAATTCGGAATGATGCTATAGCCGCTTCTTTCATACAAGCTTCTTGCAGGTTTAAAATGAATGCTTGTTTCCAGCACGGCGGCTTTGTAACCTTCCTCTTTTGCCCAGGTTTCCAATTCAGTTAAGACCAGTTTTGAAAAGCCTTTGCCGCGAAATCCTTTCGCCACAAACATGCGTTTGATTTCAACGGTACTTTCATTAAAAGGCTTGAAGCAGCCAATGGCGGCCGGTCTATCTTCTACATAAACAATCACCGCCGTTTTTATATCGGGTACTTTGTTGAAGCCATCGTATTGCGCCTGATCTTCTTTCAGCTCATTCCAAAGTTCGTTGTCCAGCCCACGGACCAGTATTTGAAAATCCGCATCGGCGGTCGTCGCCCTTTTTACAACGGCTGAAGACATACAAAAAAATTATTGGAGTGGGATTATACCGCTTTGGCTTGCCTGTCTTTTTTGTTTCTCGCTTATTGCTTTTTGCCTGCTGCCCATTGCTATCACGGCCTCTGCGAAGCATCATCACTTTCCTTCTCCGGCTTTACTTCTATGATGTCGTTCACAATAAAAACACCTTTGGAAAAGATGATATTCATGAGGCTTTGGTAACGCTTGGCTTCGTCGCGGGTTTGGTAGTTGCCGGCTTTTAATTTAAAGAAGGGCGACTGATAAACGAGGTAAACCTTCTGGTCGGGGAAGTGTGAATAAACTTTTGTTTTAGCGGCGATGGCTTCGTCGCGGCTGTTGGTGTTTACAATCAGCAAACGATAGCCCGGCATGGTACGGCCCGACGCTTTTTTAACGGTGATGTTGACATAAGCTTGCTTCTTCACCAATAAATCAATGCGCGGGTCTTTGTGTACAATCACGGCCGTGCCGTTGTAGGCAATGCTGTCCTGCGCAAAACCAGCGGCGGTAAAAAACAAGGCGGCCAAAAAAAGAAATCCTTTCATCGTTCAAAAAATTAGTGCATAAAAATAAAGTGCAGCCTCAGAGCGGCTTGTTAATAACCTGCCAGTGGCACTTCTCCGTTCACCAATGCTATGCCAGAACTCGTGCCGAGCCTTGTGGCGCCGGCGGCTATCAATTCTTCCGCAAAGGCTTTTGTTTTGATCCCGCCACTGGCTTTAATTTGAATATGCGGTGGCAAATGCTTTCGCATCAGTTGCACGGCATGAACCGAGGCGCCGCCCTCCGCAAAGCCCGTTGAGGTTTTTAAAAACTGAACGGGATAGCGTTGATAGAGTTCACAGCATTTGATAATTTCTTCATCGCTCAAAACACCGCTTTCGATAATCACTTTCAAAGTTTTGTTGCCGTTGGATGTAAGTTTTGAAACCACATCAATTTCGGTTTCAAGATAAGTGGCATCGTTACTCTTTAAAGCAGATAAATTCATCACCATATCCAGTTCATCTGCGCCTTCGTCAATCGAGAGTATTGCTTCTTCCAACTTTGTTTTGTAATGATGATAACCAAACGGAAAACCAATCACCGTGACGAGTTTTACGGTTGTGCCGTCAACCAGTTTTTTAGCATCGCTCACAAAATACGGCGGCACGCAAACCGCTGCGAAGCCATGGTTGATGGCTTCTTTGCAGAGCTTATCAACATCAGCGGTGGACGTCGTATTTTTTAAAATTGTGTGGTCAATGAATTGCGCCAACGACATGGGAAATCCTGTATTTTTAAGCCTTCTTAAAACGCTCCTGTTTTACAAATTAACCCCAAAAGACTTTACTCATGAGAAGAACCAGACAATTTCTTTTTTCGTGCGGGGTTTGCTTTCTTTCCTTCATTACAAAAGCGCAGGAAACCTTTCCTGTGAATGATGTGGCCGACCCGAAGTACACGCATTATGCGTTTACCGGCGCTACGATTGTGAAAGATGCAAACACCACCCTCACCAACGCTACGCTGGTGATTAAAGACGGCAAGATTGTAGCTGTTGGCCAGGGCTTGAAGGTGCCGGATGGCGCTATTGAAATCAAGGCCACGGGCAAGTACATCTATCCGTCGTTTATTGACATTTACAGCGACTATGGCACCCCTGCTATTCAAGCACGGCAAGGCGGCTTTGACTTTTTTGCACGTCCGCAAATCACCTCCAACACCAAAGGCGCTTACGGCTGGAACCAGGCCATTCGTCCTGAAGTGGAAGCCTACAAAGTGTTTACGGCTGATGACGCCAAGGCAAAAACTTTGCGCGACATCGGCTTTGGCACCGTACATACACTGGTAAAGGATGGCATTGCCCGCGGCACCGGCGCCGTGGTTACGCTGGCCGAAGAAAAAGAAAACCTCACCATGCTGAAGCAACGGGCTTCGGCAAATTATTCTTTCAACAAAGGCTCGTCCACCCAAAGCTATCCGGGTTCCATGATGGGCATGATTGCCCTCTTGCGCCAAAGCTATTTAGACGCGGCCTGGTACAAAACCGGCTCGTCAAAAGAAGGCGTGAACTTGAGCTTAGACGCTTGGAACAACAATCAGAACCTGCCGCAGATTTTTGATGCCGGCGACAAGTGGAATGACCTTCGTGCAGATAGAATCGGCGACGAAGCCGGTGTGCAATTCATCATCAAAGGCGGCGGTAACGAGTACCAACGAATGGACGACATGAAGGCGACGAAAGCCACGTTCATTCTTCCTCTGAATTATCCGCAAGCCCAGGATGTGGAAGACCCGGCCGATGCCCGCTTTGTTTCGCTTACCGATTTAAAGCATTGGGAACTGGCGCCGACAAACGCGGCGGCGTTTGAAAAAGCCGGCATTCCGTTTTGCCTGACCACGGCTGATTTGCGTGACCCCAAAACTTTTTTAACGGCCTTGCGCAGCGCCATCAATTATGGCTTGAGCGAAAAAGCCGCGATGACCGCGTTGACCAAAACACCCGCCGAAGTCCTGGGCATTTCAGGAATGGTTGGAAGCATTGAAGTGGGCAAGCTTGCTAACTTTTTAATCACCAGTGGACCAATATTCAACGAACGCACCACCATCTTTCAAAACTGGATTCAAGGCCAGAAGCACAACGTGAAAGATGAAGTGTATAACGAGATGCGCGGCAAGTACAATCTTGTGTTGACTACGCCATCCGGCGGTGCAAATTATCTGCTGGACTTTAAATCACCCACGCAGGCCACAACTACATTAGGTAAGGACACTGTAACCTCACGCTTTTATTATGACGGTAGAAACGTTCGCATTAACGTAGCGCCGGAACGCAGGGGCAGCGATGGTTTGCGCCTCACCGGAACCGTGAACGGAAACGAATGGAACGGATATGGCGAAGACAGCGCCGGCAACCGGTTTACCTGGACGGCCAAATATGCCGCCACACAAGATTCAGCGAAAACAAAAGCCGACAGCGCAAGACGCCGCCCGGCGATGTTGGGCAAAGTAACCTATCCGTTTTTGCCCTACGGTTGGGATGAAGCAACGATGCCAAAACAAGAAACCATTTTGATTAAAAACGGAACGGTATGGACGAGCGAAGATGCCGGCATCTTACAAAACACCGACGTGTTATTAAAAGGAGGAAAGATTGCTGCCGTTGGTAAAAACCTTTCTGCCGAAGGCGCAAGAGTAATAGATGCCACGGGCAAATTTGTAACACCGGGTATCATTGACGAGCACTCGCACATAGCCGCTTCAAGCATCAATGAAGGCGGACAAAGTGTAACGGCCGAAGTGCGCATTGCCGATAACCTTAATCCCGACGACATCAACATCTATCGCCAATTGAGCGGTGGCGTAACCACCTCGCACATCCTGCACGGCTCTGCCAATACCATCGGTGGACAAACGCAATTAATCAAGCTTCGCTGGGGCGCCGATGATGAAGGCCTGAAGTTTAAAGGCGCCGATGGCTTTATCAAATTTGCCCTGGGCGAAAACGTAAAACGTTCACCCGCGCAAGCCGGGCAAAACAACCGCTTCCCCGATACCCGCATGGGCGTGGAGCAGGTGTTGGAAGATGCGTTTACCAGAGCAAAAGAGTATGCGGCTACATGGAAAGGGTACACTGACGGCGGCAAAAAAGGGGCAGCGCCACGACGTGATCTGGAGTTGGATGCCTTGGCTGAAATTTTAGCCAACAAGCGTTTCATCACCTGCCACTCCTATTTGCAAAGCGAGATCAATATGGCCATCCACATTGCCGATAAAATGGGTTACAAATACAACACCTTCACCCACATTTTGGAAGGCTACAAAGTGGCTGATAAAATGAAGGCACACGGCGCTAACGCATCTACCTTCAGCGATTGGTGGAATTATAAAATGGAAGTGGTGGATGCCATTCCGTACAACGCTTATCTGATGCAGCAAGCCGGCTTAAACGTGGCTATCAACTCCGATGATGCGGAGATGGCCCGCCGCTTGAATCAGGAAGCGGCCAAGAGCGTGAAGTACGGTGGCATGACGGAGATTGATGCGTTGAAGATGGTCACCATCAATCCCGCGAAGATGTTGCACGTAGATGGCAAAGTGGGCAGCATCAAGGTGGGCAAAGATGCCGACGTGGTTGTGTGGAGCGATCATCCCTTGAGCATCTATGCAAAATCCCTGTACACCATCGTTGACGGCACCGTTTATTTCGATCGCGAAAAGGATGCAAAAATGGAAAAGCAGATAGCGTCAGAAAGAATGCGCATTGTTAGAAGAATGAATGGCGAGAAGCAAAGAGGCGCAACGGTTATTCCTTCGCAGCCAAGCTATCAGTACATTCAAACCTGCGGCGAAGACCATCACGCCTACGGCATCCTCTCCGTGGAGGATGGAGACAACTAACCGTTCAATTGTTCAAAAAGTTCAATTGTTCAAATGTTCTTTTATTGCTAAAAACTTTCCTATGGCTACGTTCACTTGCTTTGAGGAAATAAAATCATGGCAAAAGGCGCGGGTGTTGAATAAAAAAATCGGCGAGCGAATTGACAACGGAATTTTCAAGCACAACTACCGGCTTATCGGTCAAATCGAAGGGTCTGCTGGTTCGATCATGAATAACATCGCCGAAGGTTTTGAACGTACGGGCAATAAAGAATTCATTCAGTTTTTATACGTTGCCAAAGGATCTTGTGGTGAATTGCGTTCACAACTCTATCAGGCGATTGATCGCAACTACATTACTCAAGATGAATTCGAGGAACTAAAAAAAGATTGCATTGAGATCAGCGTTTTGCTTTCCAAGTTGATAACCTATTTGGAAGAATCGGAACTGAAAGGAGCGAAGTACAAAAACCGTTGAACGGCTGTTCAACAATTGAACACTTGAACTTTTTGAACATTTGAACTCAAACAACCAATCATGAAAAAAACAATTCTCACAGTTACAACCATACTTCTTTTAGCCAGCACAAAAGCACAGGAAACAGTATCGCCGGCGGCTAAACAATCGCAGCCAATTGTAATTACCAATGCGACCATCCACGTTGGTAATGGGCAAGTGATTGATAAAGGTTCCATCGTTGTTGTAAACGGAAAGATTACAGCCGTTGGCGCTAACATTACACCACCCGCAGGCGCCAAAACAATTGATGCCGGTGGCAAGCAAGTTTATCCCGGATTGATACTCGCCAACAGCAACCTTGGCCTTGTTGATGTTAACAGCGTTCGCGCCACAAGTGATGCACGTGAGATAGGCGACATGAACGCCAGCATTCGTTCCATTATTGCTTACAATGCCGAAAGTAAAGTCATCAACACCCTTCGGCCAAGCGGTGTGTTGTTGGCGCAGGTTTCGCCGGAAGGCGGCATGTTGAGCGGTTCATCATCGGTGGTACAACTGGACGCCTGGAACTGGGAAGATGCGGCTTACAAAACCGACAACGGCCTACACTTCAACATGCCTTCGTTTATGGCCCGGCCGCGTGGCTTTGGTTTTGGTGGCGGCGGGGGCGGCGGACGTCGCAGCGCCGAAGGTGAAGGACCGGCAACCGATCCGGTAAAAGAAGCCCTTGAAAAAGTGGACGGCTTTAAAACTTTTTTACGTGAAGCAAAGGCATACAACGGTGTAAAGAAACCCGACGAAACAAACCTGAAATACGCGGCGGTAAAAGGCTTGTTCGATAAGTCGCAAAAGCTGTTTGTTCATGCCAGTACCGTCAAGCAAATTTTAGTAGCTGTGGACATGGCAAAAGAATTTGGCTTCGACATGGTGATCGTGGGTGGTGAAGACAGTTGGCAGGTGGCTGACCTCTTAAAGCAAAATAACATCTCCGTTATTTTAAGCCAGCCGCACAGCCTTCCAACGCTGCCAGATGACGATGTAGATCAGCCCTATAAAACGCCTGCGCTTTTGCAAAAGGCCGGTGTGAACTTCGCCATTAATGATGAAGACAACCAAACCCGCGGACGCAATCTTCCCTTTAATGCAGGAACCGCCGTGGCGTATGGGTTGACCAAGGAACAAGCCCTTGCCGCCATCTCGCTCAACGCCGCAAAAATCCTGGGCGTTGGTGATAAAACCGGCAGCATCGAAGTAGGAAAAGATGCCAACATCATCATCAGCACCGGCGACATATTAGACATGAAAACAAACAACATAACGCAGGCTTTTATTCAAGGCCGCGAGATAAGTTTGGAAAGCCACCAAACGCAGTTGTTCGACAAGTACGGAAAGAAGCTGGGTGTGAAGACAGCATTTTAGAACCTTGTGGTTAAAAGCAAAAAGAGGATGAGCGATCATCCTCTTTTTGCTTTTAAAACGTGCTACTTGTAAAGACTTCGGAGGTTTAAAAAAACCTCCGGGGTTTGTCTAACTGCTTGCCGAAATAATTTTTCGTCTGCATCGTTATGCAATTCATCCCCTTTGACTATCTTCTTACCAAACCCTCCACTGCACATGAAATCATATTTGTTTATCCCGCTGCTTTTTGCGACCACCATTCTCCATGCACAAAACAGCTACAACGCCCAATGGAAATCCGTGGATGCGCTTATTCAAAAAAAGAATTTGCCCAAGTCGGCGCTGGCGATGGTGAAAAAGATTTATGCGCAGGCCAAAAAGGAAGGGACCGAAACGCAAGTGTTGAAAGCGCTTGTTTATCAAACCGACTTGCAGGAGCGAACCCGAGAGAACAATGAGTTGGCTTCCCTTGCGGAAATCGAAAAAGAATTGAAGGATAGCCGTGAACCTTATACGTCGTTATTAAACAGTATGGCTGCTGGTTTGTACCTGCATTATTTTGAAGCGCACCGCTATCAACTTTACAGCCGGACTGATAACGAAAAAGCAAGTGGCAACGATATCACCAAATGGACACTGACCGATTTTCATCGGAAGATTTCCAACCTTTATCTGGCATCGCTTCAGCAAAAGGCTTTATTGCAACAAACGCCTGTTGATTCGATGAGAGCGATTGTGGTAAAAGGAAATGCAACCTCTCTCCGGCCTACGCTTTATGACTTGCTGGCGCAGAAAGCACTGGCTTATTTTGAAAGCGATGAGCAATACCTGTCCAAACCTGAAGCCGTCTTTAACCTTTATAAGCCAGACTTGTTTGCCCCGTCAAAAACCTTTGCGGCATTAGCCATTCAAACACCTGATTCTTCTTCGCTGCTTTACAAAGCGCTTCTTATTTATCAGGACTTACTGGCTTTTCATGCAGCCGATAAAATAAAAGATGCGCTGATAGATGCTGACATCAAACGCATTCAATTTGTGAAGCAGTACGCAACGATGCCGGATAAAGACAGTTTGTACGAAGGCGCTTTGCTTCAGTTGATGGCTGAACACGCAGCAAACAAAACGGTGAACGAAGCGGCTTATTTATTGGCGAAGCAGTACAACGAAAAAGGAGAAAGCTATCACCCCTTTACCGATACGGTTCATCGTTATGAAAGGGCAAAGGCTGTAAATCTTCTTACAAAACTGGTGGCTGACAGCAGTATAAAAAATGAAGGCTGGACAGACGGCTACAATCTTTTAGGGGAGATACAAAAGCCGTCGTTACAGTTAACAACGGAAAAGGTCAATCTTCCGGCCGAAGCGTTTCGGGCTTTGGTGACGTATAAAAATCTTTCTTCGGTAACGGTTGCTATTCTTCCGTCGTCGCAAACCTTGCTCCACCGCCTTGACGATGACCGAAGTGATTACTGGAAAGTGCTGGCTTCGGCAAAGGCCATAAAAAGTTGGCAACAAACCTTGCCCGAAACCGGCGACTACGGGGAACATTCGGTGGAAATAAAGATTGATGCTTTGCCGGCAGGTAATTATTTTCTGGTGCTGTCCGATGGTGCTCTCGGCAAAAAAAGCACAACGGCTTCTTCCAGCCGCGTATGGATTTCTAATATCAGCTACGTGAATCGCGGCAACGATTTTTTTGTGCTGCATCGCAAGACCGGCGAACCCTTGGCCGGCGCTGCCGTCACGCTTTTGAACAAAGATTACAATGATAAACTGCACAAGAACGTTTCAAAGATTTGGGGACGATACGCGACGAACAGCCGCGGTTTTTTTCGGGTGAAAAGCACCGACGTCAAAGACTATTCATCTAACTTATCCATTGCTTACAAGGGCGAAACACTGGCGCTTGATGATGATGATTTGTATCTGAACCGCAATGGCGATGAGGCGCCGCATAGCCGCACGGAAAGAACCGGTGTTTACTTCTTCACCGACCGGGCTATTTATCGTCCCGGCCAAACAGTTTACTTTAAAGCCATTCTGATAAAGGACGGTGGACGGCAATCCAAAAACATCATCGCCCATCAGGCCATCACCATTTATCTCCATGATGCCAACAGCCAAAAGCAGGATTCGCTAAAGCTTACGTCGAATGATTTTGGTTCGGTGGCCGGACAGTTTGTGCTGCCCGCTAATTTGCTCAACGGCAGCTTTAGTTTGCGCTGCACGGTGTTTGGCGATGATAGCCGTACGTCTTTTTCGGTGGAAGAATACAAGCGGCCGAAGTTTTATGCGGCCTTTGATAAGGTGAAAGAAGAATACAAGATTGGCGATAGTGTGCGGCTGACGCTTACTGCAAAAGCATTCGCCGGCAACAACATCAGCGGCGCAACGGTGGAGTATCGTGTGATGCGCAGTAACCGGATGGGCTGGAAATATGTTGAACGCAACGATCAGCAAATTGTGTCCGGTGAAAAAGAAACCGACGCTGAAGGAAAGTTAGTTATAACCTTTAAAGCGGCGCCCGATGAAAGCACTGATTCAACGGGATTGCCTGTTTTTAATTACACCGTTACCGCAACCGTAACGGACATTAACGGCGAAACGCACAGCGAAACGGAAACTGTTTCTATAGGTTATACCTCGCTGTTATTAACTGCTTCGGTGCCGGACAAATTGCCCCTTGATTCACTGAAGAAGCTATCGGTGCAAACACAAAACCTTCAAGGTGAGATTATGCAAACGCCGGTCATCGTCACCTTCTTTAAACTATCGCCGGAGCGGCGGCTTTTGCGCAATCGCTTTTGGGAGCGGCCCGACCAGTTTGTGATGACGAAGCCGGATTATGTTCGCTACTTCCCCGTTGATGAATACGCTGATGAAAGCAATTATGAAACATGGGCAAAAGAAAAAGCCGGAAGCTTTTCAACCACTACCAATGACAGCGGCGAAATAGACCTGCAAATAACCGAAGCGTTGACAGCCGGTGATTATCTTATACAATTCGCCGCCAAAGACAAGAACGGCAAAGAGATTAAGACGGAAGAACACATTGAACTCTTTTCGCCGCAGGCGATAAACCACCCGGAGTTTTTATGGACCTATGCGGATAGAACATTCATTAAGCCCGGCGAAGAACACAAGCTGTTATTGGCGTCGGCCGCGCAAAACATTTATTTGATTAAAGAATCTGATCGCGGCGGCAAAAGCCTTCGCGATACAACGCGATTTGCTTATGATGGTGTAAGTGATGAAAAGAAAACCTATCGCTTTGATGCGGCCGGTGCCGATAGAGGCGGCTACAACTATTCCTTTTTGTTTGTAAAAGAGAACAGGGTTTATCAGTACGATGGCTTTGTAAACGTTGCCTGGAACAACAAGGACCTGCAAGTGTCGCTGACATCCTTTCGCGACAAAACAGAACCGGGAAATAAAGAAACGTGGAAGGTGAAAATCAAGGGCGATGGTGGAAAGGCCGTAGCTGCTGAAATGCTGGCTTCGATGTGCGATGCTTCATTGGATGAATTTGCTGCGCATAATTGGGACAGGCCTTATTTGTGGCGAACGAGGGGAGAAGGTTTAGCTTGGGCGGACGAAGATTTTAGAACGGTAGAATCACAGGAAAAAGAAGTTGAGTTGAAAAGCAAATCATACACAAAGCTCTACGACAAATTTTTGTTTGATAGAAGCGAAGGAATCTTGTGGTGGTTAAATCCAGTGCAATACCGGTACAATGGCTTGGTCGGTTATCAAGGCGTTTACGATACTGTTGCTGTAAATGATTTACAGGATATGAGCAAGGTGACAAGTTTTAGGATTGTTCCGCGTACAATCGAAACAGCAAAATTTATTGAGAATATCAAACCAGTTATTCGTGGCGGTTCTTGGAAAGACATGGGCTACTATCAAAAAGATGGTGAGATGTTTATAAGTGCCTCTGTCACGAAAGCAGACAACTTTGCCTTCAATTTCACGGCTGGATACGATGTCAATAGTAGCGAGGTTCAACTTCAGCACAAAAATCAAAATATCATCCAACCCCGCAAAAATCTTTCAGAAACCGCTTTCTTCTTTCCCTTTTTAACCACCGATACGGCCGGCGATATTGAAATTTCTTTCACCGCACCTGAAGCCCTAACCAAATGGAAACTGCAAGCCTTTGCCCACACCAAAGACTTGGCTTTTGGATTAACGCAACACGAGGTCATCACGCAAAAAAGCCTGATGGTGCAACCGGCCGTTCCGCGTTTTGTGCGGCAAAAAGATTCGTTTACGTTGCAAGCAAAGATTGCCAACTTATCAACCGATGAACTAAAAGGCGAGGCTACCCTTCAACTCTTTGATGCGACCACGAACGAGCCGGTAAGCAGCGCCTTTGGTTTGGCGCAAGCAGCCGTTCCATTCACCGTAAAAGGCGGCAGCAATGCAGTTGTGGCCTTTCCGGTTTCTATTCCCGAAGGCTTCAACAGTTCGCTCACCTGGCGCATCACTGCTTCGGCAAAAGGCGCCAACAACATTTCCTTTACCGACGGTGAAGAAGCATCGCTGCCCGTGTTGCCGAATAAGATTTTTTTAACCGAAACGTTGCCGATGGTGTTGAAAGGAACAGGGACAAAAGAACTGAAACTTGACAAGTTGTTACAATCCGCCAATAGTGCTACGCTTCAACATCAATCGTTAACGGTAGAAGCGACGACAAACCCAACCTGGTACGTGGTGCAGGCTTTGCCATACCTGATGGAGTTTCCATACGAATGCGCCGAACAAACCTGGAACCGCTATTATGCTAATGCCTTGGCTTCGGTTATTGTTCGTTCATCGCCAAAGATGAAAGCGGTGTTTGAGAATTGGAAGAAGGATACAACGGCATTGCAGTCAGCCCTGCAAAAGAACGAAGAGCTAAAGTCTGCTTTGTTGCAGGAAACGCCTTGGGTGTTGGAAGCACAAAGCGAAGCGGCGCAAAAACGCAATCTTGCCTCACTGTTTGATGAGGCCCGCATCAACGCCGAACTGCGCCGCAACCTCGCAAAGCTTCAAGCGATGCAAAAAGGCAACGGTGCTTTTTCCTGGTTCAGCGGCGGGCCCGATAACCAGTACATCACACAATACATTCTTACCGGCTTGGGACGATTGTTGAATACAAAAGGGATCGCAAAAAATACTGAAAGCGAATTTCAATCTATCCTCTCAAAAGCCCTTGGGTATTTGGATAATGAAGTGGCAAAGAGTTACAAGCCCGCCCTTCGTTACGATGGACTTTCAACAGAAGATGCGCAATACTTCTACATGCGAAGCTTCTTTTCTAACTATCCGCTTTCGCCGTCAATGCAATCAGCGTTGCCGCGACTAAAAGCAGCCGCCCAAAAGGCTTGGATGAAGATGCAGCCACAAGTTCAGGGCATGATTGCACTAGCACTTTATCGTGGCGGTGATACAAAAACAGCCGCGGCGATATTGGCTTCGCTGAAAGAAACGGCGATAGTGAACGACGAACGCGGAATGTATTGGAAAGGCATGGAAGGAAGCAGAGGACCGTATTGGGAAGATGCGCCGGTGGAAACGGCGGCTTTGTTGATAGAAGCTTTTGCGGAAACCGGTCGCGACGACAGTACCGTAGCTGCTTTGCAAACCTGGTTAATACAACAAAAACAAACGAATAACTGGGGTGCCACGAAAGCGACCGCCGATGCCTGCTTTGCTATTCTGAAGCGCAATCCTTCGTTGTTGAACGGCGGCGCTTCGGTAAACATTCAATTGGGCGGCGGTGCAAAAGCGGTTGTGTTCAACAGCAGCGACAACGATGAAGAAGGCACGGGTTATTTTAAAAAGACGATTGCCGCTGCGGATGTGCAAGCAAGCATGGGTACCATAAAAGTGCAAACGAAGGTTGCGAACAATACCGTTCCGGTTTGGGCGAATGTGTATTGGCAATATTTTGAAACGATAGACAAGGTAACAGGGGCCGGACAACCGTTGCGCATCAACAAGGAACTGTTGCTGGAAAAGATTAGCGAGAAAGGCCCGCAACTTACGGCCATCACCGAAACAACAAAGTTGAAACCCGGCGACAAACTAATCGTGCGTCTTCAGCTTATCACCGACCGCGATCTGCAATACGTTCACCTGAAAGATTTGCGGGCATCTTGTTTGGAACCGCTTGCTGTTTTTAGCGGCTACCGTTGGCAAGCCGGAACCGGCTACTACGAAGAAACCAAAGACGCCAGCACGGCCTTTTTCTTTGACGCTTTGCCAAAAGCAACTTATGTTTTTGAATACCCGGTTTACGTGGCGCAAAGCGGCGACTTTAGCAACGGGCCGGCTTCGGTGCAGTGCATGTATGCACCGCAGTTTGCGGCGCATAGCGACGGTGGGAGAGTGGTGGTGAAGAAGTAACAACAGTCCCTAAAAACGCAGCCAGAAGCAAAAGCTTTTGTGTACTACAAGATTTCGGTAATTTTAAAAGCAAAGCATCCGCATCAACTTTTTAACGTATAAAACGACTTGCTTATGACCGTGCTGGAATTGTATCAACAACAAAAGGAAAAAATTGAAAAGGAACTGGTGCCGCTTTTTTCGGGGTGGATGAACGCAGGCATCGCCACGGCAGGGGATTATCAAAATAAAATCAACCTTCTGGAAAAACAGTTGGAAGCCGTGAACGTGAAAATTGCGGACATGGCCAAACAGGAAGTTGTTAACGTTGGTGTATCCGACACAGGCATCAAGGTGATAAAAATGTTTCTCGCTTCCTCCGCCGAACTAAAGCCTGAACGCGACCAGTTTGAAATTTTTATCAACCGCGAGAACAACGAGTTGATAAAACAAAAGACCTTTTTGCGGCTGACGGTGTGGGAAGATTTTATAGACGCCGTATCGGCCGAAGGCTTGCAGAAAGAATACAACAAAGCCATTCGGGACTGCGATGTATTTGTGAGCCTGTTTGCTACGAAAGCGGGCCTTTACACCGGGGAAGAATTCAACACGGCGCTTGTTCAGTTTAAAGAGAAAGGGCGGCCACTGGTGTACACATATTTTAAGGACCGAGACGACGCCGTAGTTACTAACTTACCCGAAGCAGACAGCCTTGTTAAATTTAAAAGCAAGCTTTCGGAATTGGGCCATTACTACACCACCTTCAGCAACATTTACGATCTGAAATACCAGTTTAAAATGCAATTGCAAAAGATAGTTCCCCTCTTAAAATAACGGCTATGGCAACGCTGCTCCAGAAATATGAACAGGCCCGGCAAGAGCTTATGAACCAGCTTGACGAACTTTTGCCGGGACTACAAAACGCGGGCATCGGTACCGTAGGTGATTATGAGAATAAAATCGAAATCGTTGAGAAAGGCATTCGATACTACGATAAAAAAATTGCCGAACAGCAACTGACGGAAATGGCTTCGGGCAACGCTAAGGGGGCTTCAACTGTACTCATTTACGTTATAACCGGCACCAGCGCAAGAATAAAAAATGCACTTGCCGAAGAAAACATATACAACGCCTACTTCTCGGTGCAGCCGCCCACACACGATGAAGAAGACCGCCGCAAGTGGATACCCTTTTCAAACGAACTGGTTTCCATCAAAGGTTTGCTTGACCAATTAGCGGCCGACGGCTATCGGTTTAAAGTTTATTACTTAGACGGGTATGCATTTGCTGACTATGCCGCGGCGGGTTATGAATTTGCCACGGATGCGGCTACGCTGGAAGCCGCCATTGACGAATTTATAGATGACAACATTGGTAAAATCGTGGCCATCGTTGACCTGCTTGCCATTGATGCCGACAACGCAAAAATCGCACAGCGGTTTAACCGCAAAGACTCGTTGCGGGTGATAACGCCCATTTGTTCTTACCTGCCCGATGCCGTAAAATCTTTTATGGTGGCCAAGCGAAAAGAGGCCTTTAAGCTGCTGGAATTTAAAATTTTTAAAGACGAAATCAGCAGCCTGGACGTGGCTTACGAAAGATCATTTTTGCGCAACGAACTTGTGCGCATACTAAAACGGGAGAGCCCGGCCTATAACAAAATCAGCGGTTTGGCCGGTAATGCAAGCGCCGTACTGCCTACCTTAAACCCTTCTATTCTTTTATCATGATCGTATCGTTTTATTCTTACAAAGGCGGTGTGGGCCGCAGCCAGCTTTGCGCCAACATTGCCGCTTATCTGTTTTATCAAAAAGGAAAAAGAGTGTTGCTTTGGGATTGGGATTTTGAAGCGCCGGGCCTGCATTATTTCTTTGGATTAAAGAACGAAAACATCGCCAAAAAAGGAACGCTGGAACTGCTGGAAGACTACACGGCCACCCTGCGCAAAGGCACGGAAGTAAGAAAAGAAGATTTAAAATTCATTGACCCGTCCGAACACATTACGCCGTTGGCAGGCGATGGTGAAACAAGCGCCAAAAGCGGCTGCATTGACCTGCTGGCGGCCGGCAACTACAACAACGGCTTTAACCAGCGTACGAACAATTTCGACTGGTTTGAGTTTTACAGCATGCTTGACGGCGCCAATTATATTGAATTGCTTAAAGAGAACCTGAAAACCCTGCAATACGATTATGTGTTGATTGACAGCCGCACCGGCATTAGTGATTATTCCGGCATCTGCAATATCCAACTGCCGGAGGTGAACGTAATAGTGGTGGCACCGACGATGCAAAATTTTGAAGGCAGCAAAGGCATCATGGAGCAAATCATAAATGCGGATTACCTGAAATTAAAAAGGCGCAAGCCGCTGGTACTTCCCATCCTTTCGCGGCTTGACCATAGCAACCCGAAAGCAAAAGAATGGATGGACAGGTTTGCCGTTTATTTCTCTTCCGTTATCAGAAACCTTGATGAGGAATTTGACGGCGAACTGTTGCCGGAAATATTTTCAGATGTGTATTGTACAGAGACTTTTTTGGCGTACACGCAGGCCCTTTCGGCGGGCGAAAATATTTTATTCAGTCACCAAAGCCGCAGTTCCAAAATTGATTTTTCACGCCCCTTTCAAAACATTGCCGAACTGATAGAAAGCCTGAACAACAACGGCAGCATCAGCTTCTACAAAAAGGTGGACGAAGACACCTGGCACGATTACGCGGCAAAGGGCACGTACGAAAAGAACAACCGCAAGGCCGCCATTGCTTACACGCAAATCGGCATCAAGCAAAAAGATCCGGAAGCGCAACTGAAGTATTACCAACAGGCAATTGAAACCGACCCGGCTTATTACCTGCCGAATTACCTGGCCGGCGCCGCGCAACTCAACAACGGCAAAGTTGACATCGCCGTTGAGTTTTTGCAAAAGGCCATTGCGCTGAATCCCCAGGTCGCCAATGCCTATTTCAATCTTGGCCTGGCTTATTATACAAAAAACGTTTTTGCGGAAGCCGTTAGCAACTACGAAAAGGCGATTGCGTTAAAGCCCGATTACGACACGGCCTATTTTAACCTGGGCATTGTTTACGACGAAGTAAAAAACGCCGGCAAGGCGATAGAGCAGTACCGCAAAGCGATAGAACTAAAGCCAGACGAAGCCGATTATCAAAACAACTTGGGCATAGCCTACGATGCAAATGAGGAAAGCGATAAAGCCATCGAATGTTTTTTGAAGGCTGTTTCCTTTCGTCCCGACTATTACGTGGCCTATAATAATTTGGGAGCAACTTGCTTAAATGCCGATAAACTTGATGAAGCAATGGATTACCTGAACAAAGCCGTTGCATTAAAGCCCGATTACAGCGATCCTTATTACAACCTCGGCCATGTGTACAGCAGGAAGGGGAATGTTGATCGGGCCGTGGAAAATTACCTGATGGCCGAACGCCTCAAACCCGGCACCGCCGCGCCTTTTAACGCAATAGGAAGGGCTTATGAAAACAAAGGTGATGTGGTCAAGGCGCTTGAATACTACCAAAAGGCAGTTGATCAAAAAGCTGATTTTGCCGAAGTGTTTTTTAACACCGGCAACGTTTACAATACAATGAACCAGCCGGAAAAGGCCATTGAAAATTATTTGAAAGCCATTTCGCTTCAGCCTGATTTTTCAAGAGCGTTAAACAACCTCGGATATCAATATCTTAAAACCGGCGATCTGACAAAGGCCGAACCGCTGTTGGTAAAGTCAATTGAACTTGGCGAAAAAAGCCATGCGAACCTGAACTACGGTCATCTATTGTTGTGTACCGGAAAGAGAGAGGAAGCAATGGAACGCTATCTTCTTAGCTATCAAAACTTTTCCGACAAAAAAGAATTTTGGGAGGGCATGAACGAAGATTTTGCGCTTCTTCAACGGCACGGCATAAACACCGGTTTGTTTGCGGATATCAAACAACGCATTGAAGCAGCCAATCAGGATATAGCCTCCGTGGCCGCCAATTAGCAGAGCTAAATTTTGGCTCTTGCTTGTTGTTGTTTTTTGAACACTGCCTATGAGTTGTACTTTGTTTTCCCGGCAATTCCGTAAACTAATTTTCAGAACGATGAAAATGCAAATGTGGGAGACTCATCGGAAAGGAAAGTTTGCGCACCTCCCGATTCAAATAAGTTCTCTACCTTTCTCTCTACAACGTTTCCTTCCCTTTGAATTAGTTTTTCACCAACCGCTACCTGCAGTTGCCGCAACTTTTTAAAGCACCCTTTTAGTCACGCCCTATTCATCGTTCATCACGTTCAAACCAACGCAATGAAAAAAAGGCGGCTGCTTTTACTCTCCTTTGCTCTCTTGTTTATTTTACCGGTCATCGGCAGCTTCGTTAAGTGGAAGGGCTTTCCACCGGGCTATGGGTTGTTTCCCGCTCAAGAGGTCATGAAGGACCCCGGTTTTAACGCGACCTATTTTGCTGTGGGCTGCGTTTTCGGCGCTTCCATTTTATTGTTCTTGTTCTTCCCAAATCTATTTGGTTTTAAAAAACCGGCTGCGGTGCAAACCACTGAAAAACCGAAGGCCGGCTATCCCTCCTGGTTTGTACCATCGCTTGTAGTAACGTGTGTAAGCTGGTTCTTTATGTGGGGTCGTTTCAGCATCGTGCAGCCCATTGATCATTTCACCTTTGTGCCCCTTTGGTGGGGATTCATTCTTGTACTCGATGGCATTGTGTATAAACGCAACGGCGGCGTATCGCTTGTTTCATCAAGGCCAACCACCGTGAAACTGATGGCCGTCACGTCAGCCTTTAGTTGGTTTGTGTTTGAGTTCCTGAACTTTTTTGTACTGGAAAACTGGTACTATCCCAACAACCAAATCCTCACCAACTTCGGCAACATCTCCTGGCAGTTGCTTTCTTACACCACCGTGTTGCCGGCCATCTTTGAATGGTATTGGCTCTTGCGCAGCTTTAAAAAAATAAAGGAGAAATACAGCCTCGGACCGAAAATAAATTTGTCGCGGCCTGTGCTTTATCTTTTTCTTCTTGTGGGCCTGTCGCTTTCTTTTTTTATGTCCATTTATCCCAACGAATTGTTTTGGGCTTTGTGGGTGGGTTTGATTCCAGTCTTAGTGCCGGCCATGACCTTGTCAAAATTCTGGAACCCGTTTACACCAGTGGGTTCCCGTGGCGATTGGTCGCCGGTAGTGCTGATAGCCATAGCTACATTGCTCAATGGTTTCCTGTGGGAGTTCTGGAATTTCGGCAGCGAGTGGTTTCATGATGACCGTCCCACCAACCCAAACTATTGGCGCTATTCGGTGCCTTATCTCGACAAGTATCACATCTTTTCTGAAATGCCGGTGCTGGGTTATTTTGGCTATATGTTTTTCGGCATTGGCTGCTGGTTGTTATGGGGCACCATCGCCCATCTTTTTGGCTTTAGTCCGGCCGTACACGATGAAGACAAAACAGACGAACCGCTGTTGAAAGAAGCGACCGGCAAAACTATCGTGGTTGAAAAACCGTCACCGCTAAAAGAAACTCATGAAGCATAAAATTTTGCGCAACTACATCGTTGCCTTGGGCATCATCACCGGCTTTTGCCTTGCCACTTTGGCCATCAGAAATAAAGTGGAGAACGACACCACGTATAACTTTTTATTGTGGAATTTGTTTCTGGCTTTTGTGCCGCTGGCGGTAGCCTGGGTTGCTTATTTTTTTATGGCCCGTTTGGGCAAGGTGATGATTTTTTTGCTCGCTGCATCGTGGCTGTTGTTTTATCCCAACGCTCCGTACATGATCAGCGACATGATTCACGTGAACAACACGAGTGCGATGGTGCTTTACGATGCGCTCATTCTATTTATGTACGCCATGCTGGCCTTGTTCTATGGCTTTTGTTCCCTAAAAATTATGCATCTTATTTTTCGCAAAAAGGTAGGAACGAAGGCAGCGCATTGGGTGGTTGGGGGAACTTTTCTATTAAGTGCCGCGGGCATTTATCTGGGCCGGATTTTACGCCTCAATTCATGGGATTTGTTCACGCATCCATTGGCCACAATGAAGATCATTTTCAATCACCTGTTCCCGGTTACGAAGAACCCTGCTACTTATGTTGTCATCTTTTTATTCAGCATTGTTCAGGCCATGTTATGGCTGATGATGAAAGATTTGGAGGATATAGAGACGAATGGCATTGACGATAATGCACAAGCAGGCAGGCTGCATTTAATTGCGAGCAACAGTGCGGTAAGCAATGAACAATAAACAAAAAGCAAAATGTTTTACACTTTGCAGGCACCTGCATTCTTTCCACAACTCCAGTAGTATGAAAACCAACTTTGTGTTGTTATGAATAAAGAGAAGGCCATTCCGGGTTATGTCATCAGCGATATTCTGTACGAGGGAAACGACACCATCATTTACCGCGCCATCAACAGCCGGAATAAAAAGCCGGTCATCATTAAATCATTAAAAGAGGAGGCGCAGGGCAGCCTGAAAGCCGCACGCCTGTCGCGTGAACTGGAAACACTCCAAAGCATCGGCATAGAAGGCGTGAGTAAGTTAAGCGAGAAGCCTGTTAACGGTGCGCCGCCGCTGCTGGTGATGGAAGATTTTGGCGGCATCTCGCTTTCGGCATTTATCCGCACGACAACCATTGAGCTGCACCAGTTTTTGGTGATTGCTGGTAAAGTGGCTGATATTTTAAGCAGGCTTCATGCAAAAGGCATCATGCACAAAAACATCAGCCCCGATAACATTATCATCAATCCGTCCACCGGCGAAATCCGTCTTATAGACTTCGGCATTTCCGCCCAACTCTCGCACGAACATACCGGCGCCCATAATCCTGCCGTGCTGGAAGGATCGCTGCCCTACATGTCGCCGGAGCAAACAGGCCGCATGAACCGTTCGGTTGATTACCGCACCGACCTCTACTCATTGGGCATTACGTTTTATCAATTGCTAACCGGTGACTTGCCTTTTGCCACCGATGACGCAATGGAATTAATTCATTGCCACATCGCTAAAAAACTTCCGCTTGTATCCACGTGCAAGCCCGGTGTGCCGCAAGTAGTCTGCGATATTGTTTCCCGCCTCACAGCTAAAATTGCCGGGGAGCGTTATCAAAGCGCCGTCGGGTTGAAACTCGATTTGGAACACTGCCTCCGCAGCTTAACCGAATCAGGAACCATTCCTTATTTCACCATCGGCCTGCACGATGTTTTCTCCACCTTTAAAATCCCTGAAAATTTATACGGCCGTGAAAAAGAAGTGGCCCGTTTGCAACAATCTTTTGAAAACACAGCATTGGGCGGTGGCGGTTTTTTACTGATCAACGGTTCTGCCGGCATTGGCAAAACGGCGCTTGTTAACGAGATTCACAAGCCTGCCATTCGTAAAAAAGGTTGCTTCATTTCGGGCAAGTTCGATCAATACAATGCGGCTATTCCTTTTCATGCTTTTCGCCATGCCTTTGCCGATTTGCTAAAATATTTAATGGGCGAGCCGAAGGAAAAACTGGCGCAAATAAAAGAAGCCTTATTGCAAGGCCTGGGTTTGAACGCCTCTGTCTTAACCGGTCTTGTTCCGGAGTTTGAAATGATAGTCGGCCCGCAAACAGCGGCGCATGAGTTAAACCCCGCCGAATCGCAAAACCGTTTCTTTTTTACACTGCGCGACTTCATTAACATTATAGCCACGCCGGCGCAGCCGCTGATTATTTTTTTAGATGACCTGCAATGGGGCGACGACGCATCCCTGCGGCTGATAAGCGAACTGATGACGCGTGACATGCCGCACCTTTTTTTAATCGCGGCCTGCCGTAATAATGAATTGAGCGAAGGACATCCGACGGCTTTAATGCTGAATGAACTAAGGAAATCAGGAAAGGTGGAGGAAGTTTTTTTACATGTGCTTACCGAAGAAAATGTAACGCGGCTGGTAGCCGATGCCGTGCTGGCAACCAAAGAGCAAGCGGCGCCCTTGGCGGCCATCATCTACAAACGCACGGGTGGCAATCCGTTTTATCTCAACGAAATTTTGAAATCAATTTACCGTGAGGGGTTGCTGAATTTTGATTACGCCGTTGGCCGTTGGGTGTGGGACATCCGCGAGATTACCGCCCTCAACATCTCCGACAATGCCGTTCAGTTTATGACCGGCCGGTTAAAGGAATTGCCGCCATCCTGCCGCGAAATATTGGAATGGGCAGCCTGCATCGGTAATCATTTTAAACTATCAACGCTAAAAAAATTAACGGGGCATCCGGCATCGGAAACTGCCACTGCGCTCTGGCCCGCCTTGGAGGCGGAACTGGTGGCCCCTATGAGTGAAGACTACCGGCTGGTGACAGAAGATTTTGATTTCAACGTACAGTATAAATTTTTGCACGACCGAATACGGCAGGCGGCTTATTTACTTATTCCACCTGACCGTTTGAAGTTGTTGAATCTAACCATTGGCCGGTTGCTTTTGCAAACAGCTAATAAAACCGAAAGAGCGGAGCAACTGATTGAGTTGGTGCGGCACTATAATGAAGCCAGGTCGCTTCTTACCGATACCGCTGAAATTATTGAACTGGCAAGGCTGAACTTGGCTGCGGGAAGAAAAGCGCAAATGGCCGTGGCCTATCAGTCGGCCGTAGGTTATTTTAAAACCGGCATTGAACTGTTGGGCAATAATGCCTGGAAGGAACAGTACGGGCTTGCCTTTGCGCTCTACAAAGGCTATGCGCAAAATGCGTATCAAACAGCCGATGCGCAAACTGCGGAGGCGTGCATTGCCCTGTTGTTGCACAACGCCAAAACAGCGCTGGAAAAAGTGGACGTGCTTTCGATGCAGGTGCGGCAATACAACACGGTAGGCAAAGCGGAAGAAGCCATCAAGGCCGGTGTGGAAGGGTTGCGCTTGCTGGGTTATACCTTATCCGAAGACCCCGGCGCCCTGGCTGTGATGAAAGAGCTTTTATTGGCCAAGTGGCGGCTTGGCAGCCGCAAGGCAACCGCATTGATAAATTTACCGCCGCTCCGCAACCCTGTGATAAGAGCGGCGGCCCGCTTGCTTTCCGATATAGCGCCGTCCGCTTTTATTTTGGGCCGCGATAACCTCTTTGGTCTGGCGCAAATAAAGATTGTCAACTTCTCTTTGCGATACGGCAACTGCCCCGAATCGGCTTATGCTTACATCACCTTCGGTACGGTGCTTAAGGAAGCCTTTGGTGATCTGGCGGCGGCGGAAAGTTTCGGCCGGCTTGGACTGGGCATCAACAAACAGCTGGCTGATGTAGAATACCGCTGCCGTGTGATTGCCGCTTATGGTGTATTGACGCATCACTTCAACAATCATTGGAATACCACCGGCGACTGGTTTAAAAAAGGCCTGGAAGCGGGCCATCTTTCGGGTGATTTATTCTTTCTTGCTTACTGTGCCGTTAACGTCGCCAAATGGAACCCGGCTTTGACGCTTTCGAAATCATTAAGTGAGCAGCAAACGTTTCTAAGAGTGGCACAGGACACTAACTATACCGATGCCGTGGACGTGGGCATTATGAACGTACAATGGACGAAGGCAATGATGGGCCTGACCACAGGTTTGTCATCGCTGAACGATGATGGCTTTAATGAAGGCCTCTGCCTGGAACAAATGACAGCCCGAAAGTATTCATCGGGCATTGGCATGTACCACATCTTCAAAGCCGAACTCCACCTGGCTTGCGAAGATTATGAAAAGGCTTATGAGGCCGTAAGGAAAAGCGACGAGTACGTAAAGTCGTTAACGAGTCTCATTAATCTTACCCGCCTTTGTTCCGCTGCTTTTTTTGCATGTTCCGGTTGTCTCATCACAGGCAGCGCTTTACCCAAAAGCGAACTAAAAAAGCGCATGAAAAAAGAACTGCACCGAATGAAAAAATGGGCGGCGCATAATCCGGTCAACTTTCAGCATTTGTATTTTTTGATGGAGGCGGAATGGCGGCAGGTTACGCATCACTTTACCACGGCAGCCGCATCGTATGAAGCGTCCATTCGCCTGGCCCGCGAGAATGGCTGGCCCGCCGACGAAGCCTTTGCCAATGAACGTGCCGCAAAATTTTATGAATTTAAAAAGCTCAAGGCTTCCCTTATTTATTGGAGCGAAACCATCCGTCTTTATAAAAAATGCGGCGCAAGCGGCAAGCTTTCCTATTTGGAAAAAACCTATCCGGAATTTTTAGCATCGGCCACGTTTGCCGGTGCGCAAAGGCATGGCAGGGAACAACCTGAAGAGAGTTCACAAGGTCTTGACGTGGATACCATCATTAAATCATCGCAGGCCATATCGGGCGAGATTGAACTAAAATCTCTGCTTCAAAAGATGATGCACATGATGGTGATAAATGCCGGTGCGGAAAGCGGTTTATTGTTGTTGGAAGACGGCGGGCGGCTTTATATACAGGCGTCAACCGATGGCAACGAGGTAGCCACCCTACAAAACATTCCGTTGGATGAAACAGCGTTGTTGCCACGGTCGGTGGTAAATTATGTTTCCAATTTGAAAGAAGCGGTAGTGATTGACAACGCATCGGAAGAAGGCGAGTTCACATCGGACGAATACATTGTGCGGCAAAAGCCTAAGTCGGTGCTGTGCAGCCCGATTGTGTTTCTGCATAAACTTTACGGCATCATTTATCTCGAAAACAATTTATCGGTTGGCGCTTTTACCCAAGAACGCTTAAAGACGGTAAGCTTGTTGTCATCGCAGATGGCCATCTCCATTCAGAATGCCCAATTGTATGCCAGCCTTGAAGAAAAAGTACAACAACGAACGGTGGAACTACGGGCCGAAAAGAAAAAATCGGATGATCTTTTAATGAACATTTTACCTGCCGAAGTAGCGGAGGAATTAAAGCAAAACGGCTTTGCCGAGGCAAAGCAATTTGAGCAGGCCACGGTTTTGTTTACCGACTTTATAGACTTCACCAAAATCAGTGAAAGGCTGTCGGCAAAGGAATTGGTGGCCGAAGTGCACCGGTACTTTACCGCCTTTGATAAAATCATTGAACAAACAGGATTGGAGAAAATAAAAACCATTGGCGACGCTTATCTGGCGGTGGCCGGCCTTCCGCAGGAAGATGCTTATCATGCCCGCAAAGCCGCCGACGCGGCACTTCAAATTGTTGATTTCGTGAGGCAACAAAAAGCCGCCGGCGCTTTGTTTGACATTCGGGTGGGCCTGAACAGCGGCCCCGTGATTGCCGGCATCGTAGGCGCCAAAAAGTTTGCCTACGATATATGGGGCGATACCGTGAACACAGCCTCCCGCATGGAAACTGCCAGTGAAGGAAGCCGCATCAACATCAGTAAAAGCACATATAAGTTATTGGCCGGTGATTACGACTGCGGATATCGCGGCTTAATCAACGCAAAGAACAAGGGGATGATTGACATGTATTTTTTGGAAGGAAAGAAGGAAAGCATTGCGCAATAAAAGTAAGTTGCCAGTCACCTGTTCCTTTGTGTCGCCGTATGTTTTACCAATTTCGGGCCGGCGCTTTTCCTTCCGGCGGGTTTTCTTTTTCAACAACCAAAAAAAAGCAAAGGATGGAAAATTTTAATGGTCGAGAGATCAAACCACTCACCGTAAGTATTGCCATAAAAACCTAACTTGTTTCTCAAATCATTCACCGCAATTTCCCATCACATGAAAAAGACAATCATCGCGTCACTTTTCTTCCTTTTGTTATTTACGTTGAAAGCTTCGGCCCAAACCCGCAAAGATTCCATTCCTGTTTACTCCATTGCCGACAGCAGTTCTTTCACCGGTAAATATTATTACGAGGGCTTGCCTTTCGAGTACATGGAAATTAGTGTGAAGGACGGAAAGCTTTATTATTCAGGTGGTGAGTATAAGGGTTATTTAGAACCGCTAAAAGAAAAAAAGGATGCCTTTGATGCCGGCGGCGTTGCGCTTTATACGTTTTTGCGCAACAATGAAAACAAGGTGGCGGAACTCAAAATTGATTACATGGGGCAGACTTATCTGGGCAAAAGAGAAAAGAAAAATTAGGCCGCACTGTGATAATTTTTCCGCCCCCCTTCTTCTTGTTTTCATGAAGAACGAAGACTTCCCCTTGTGCTTGTGTTGGCGGTCGCCGTTATTGATATTGAGGCATGCTTGTGTACTTCGCTTACCGACGGCCAGACGGAGCCGTTTGCTTACATACGATTTCTCTCAACTTCAGTCCCGCCTTACACCGGGGTTTGCGATACCAACGGCGCCGCAAATGAAGGCAAAATAAGTGGGACACAAACGTGAGTGTCTGGTAAAGTAGGCTATAGAATCAGCAACGATTTTTATCTTTAATCATGCACAACACACGCTGCCTTGTCGTTCTGTTTTTGTTGTTTTCATCAACAACACCTGCGCAAACACCTTACTTTCCCGACTCCGTTTGGCAACACAAAAAACCCGAAGACCTCAAGCTCAACTCAATTCTTCTTGACAGCGTCGTGCGGTTTGCCGTCCAAAACGAAGTGAAGATGGATTATGACCTGCGCATTGCTGATTTAAAAGCATACGCAAATGAACCTGGCTTCAAACTTTATGGCCCGACAAAAGACCGCGGCAAACCAGCAGGACTGATCATTAAAAATGGATACATCGTAGCTGAATGGGGCGATGTTAACCGTGTGGACATGACCTTCAGCGCCACC
Organism: Flavisolibacter sp.; assembly: GCA_965247695.1. Taxonomy (GTDB): domain Bacteria; phylum Bacteroidota; class Bacteroidia; order Chitinophagales; family Chitinophagaceae; genus Flavisolibacter. The sequence goes on along the minus strand of OZ252037.1, from coordinate 4,166,928 downwards.
AAATCTTACCTCTCCACAGTAGCCGGCTTGGCTGTTGACGAAAGGCTCATAAAAAATATTGACGAAAAGGTTGCCGCTTATGTTCCCGATGAAAAATTTGAAGGGCCGCACAATTCAAAAATTACGTGGCGGCATCTGCTTACCCAATCATCCGATTGGTCGGGTTGCTTGTTTGACTTTTGTGATTGGGCCGACCGGCCGCCAAAAACCGGAACCGCTGACGATTGGAGAGCCCGCAAATTAATCGAGCCGGGGACGCAGTTCGAATACAACGATGTTCGGGTGAACCTGACCGCTTATGCTTTGTTGCAGGTTTGGCGCAAGCCTTTGCCAATGTTGCTGAAAGAAAAAATAATGGACCCCATCGGCGCATCCACCACCTGGCGCTGGTATGGCTATGATAACTCTTTTATAAACGTGGACGGACTGATGATGCAATCGGTAAGCGGGGGCGGGCATTTTGGCGGCGGCTTGTTCATTAATAGCTACGACCATGCACGGTTTGGCTTGTTGTTTTGCCGTGCCGGCAAATGGAAAGGCCAACAACTTATTTCTTCGCAATGGGTGAAAGATGTACAACAGCCTTCCGCTGCTAATAAAGCCTACGGCTTGCTGTGGTGGCTCAATGCCGATAACCGCTACGGTGTGGCGGATAAAAACATTTATGCGGCGGAAGGCTTCGGCGGAAACTTTGTGGTAGTTGATAGCGATGATGACTTGGTGATTGTAGCCCGCTGGCTTGAACCCTCGAAAATTGGCGAATTGGTGAGGATGGTGTTGAGTGCCCGGAAATAAAGCGTTCAATATAGTGGCCTACGCACAATAAAAGCCGCCCAGGCTTCTTACATAAAAGAGCAGAAAGCAAACCGTTGTGTCTTCCTTACCGGGTCGGTAAATGTTCCCGTTGGTCGAAAATCAATGTTCCGGGTCAACGCCGTACTTGCAAAGGCGCCGATCTTTTTTATTTTTGTAAAGTAAAGACAGCCGTATTCTATAAAAACCTTAGTCTGTAAGCCTTTTGCTTTACCTTCTTTTGTCTTTAGGACATTCGCCTTTCTTTTCCAACCTTGTTGTTTCATCCACTATCACCTAACGTTCTGTTTATGAAAAACCACCCCTGCCGGCGCCTTGCCGCAGAACGAAATCGCTTTTTAAAAGCAATGGCTTTCAGCCTTTTTCTGTTCACCGCTTCCGCATCGCTTTACGCACAAAACTGCACCATCAATGCAGGCATTGACCAGACCATTTGTGCCAACGGTACCATGACTTTGTCGGGGACAACGTCAGGCCTTTACCAGGGAGGCGGTGCGGCATCAACCACATGGACACGCATAAGTGGCGGTGCGGTAACCATCGCATCGCCGTCTTTATTAAATACATCGGTTACAGGTTTTAGCGCCGGAGCCTATACCTTTCGTTTGAGCACCACCTGTGCGGACGGTTCCGCCATTTACGACGACGCCGTAATTACTGTTTCGCCCGTTGTAATTTCCAACGCCGGCGCCGACCAACTGCTTTGTCCCGGCAGCGGCGCACTTACGGGCAATGCGCCTTCGCCCGGCACGGGGTATTGGGCTTTCATCGGAACCAACAACGCGGGTGTGGTCGTTGCCTCAACCAATTCACCAACAAGCGCCATCACCCTGCGGCCGGATTCGGCCGGGGCCACCACCCTTCGTTATACCATCACACAGGGTTCTTGCAGTTCCTCTGACGACGTAATTATAACCAACCGGGGAGGTGTGCCTCCGGTAAATGCCGGTCCTGATCAAGCCCTGGCCGGTTGTTACAGCTCTACAACCTCCGCGACCATGGCCGGTTCTTTTGCCGGTAAAAACATCGGCGGACAAGGTGGCCTTTGGACAACAGTAAGCGGACCAAACACGCCGGTGATAACAACGCCTTCTTCCCTGTCATCTACCGTCACCAATCTTGTGCAGGGCATATACGTTTTTAGGTGGACAGCTTCAGGCGCATGTCTGAACGGCTTCGATGATGTCCAAATCAACGTTCCCGCGCCAAGCGCCACGCTTACAGCCGCAAACGCCGGCGGAGCACAAACATATTGCGATGGCCGCACCACGGTTGTGCTTTCCGGCAACACACCTGCTTATGCAGGCGAAGCCGTTCAATGGACGCAAACAGCGGGACCGGCCGGTGCAACGATTACCTCACCGGCTGCTCCGTCCACAACCATTACAGGATTAAACGGCACGTCCACTTATGTTTTTCAATATACCATTACGAACACAGGCTCCGGCTGTTCTTCGGCCAGTTCAATACCTGTTGATTACAACACGACGCCAGCCATTACGGTTAACGGCGGTGTAAAAGCGATGACGCTTTCCTGCGGAACGACCTTTGCGGCCGTACCGTTTACATTTACCGGTGGCAACACCACACAATGCCGGATTCTTTCCGCGCCGGCAGGTTATACGCCTTCTGCCTTTTGGACAACGGTAACTACCAGCCCCCAATACTTTTACGGCATCAACAAGCCTGGCACGTACGTTATACGCTTTATGCGCACTGGCGGAACGGGCTGCCCGGCGGCTTATGATGATGTGAATGTTATTGTATCAACAACGCCATCCTTATCGCGGGCCGGTACTTATCAAATACTTGCCTGCAATGTAGTGTCCACATCTTTAGCCGGCAACATTCCCGGGGCGGGAACGGGGAGTTGGTCGGAGGTGAGCGGGCCAAATGCGGCCACCATCGTAAATCCCGCATCTAACACGTCGGCTATATCCGGTCTGGTAAATGGACAGTATGTTTTTAAATGGATCATCAGCGCGGGACCGGCCTGCCCTGCGTCGGAAGATACGGTGTCGGTGCTTGTTTCTTCCACCGCCCCTACGGTTGCCAATGCCGGGCCTGACAGAACGGTTTGCAGCGGGAGTCCGGTGATGTTAGCGGCAAATAGTTTTGGCCTTAACGAGACCGGTGCATGGACGGTAACGCCATCCACCGGAATCAGCTTTTCCAATGCGGCTTCGCCTACGGCTATAGTAAACGGAATGCAACCCAATACGGCTTATACTTTTACCTGGACCATCAGCAACGCTTGTGGCACATCGTCGGACAATGTGGTGATAACCGCTAACAACACAACCGGCCCGGTGCAAGCCACCGCTGGCGCAGACCAGTGCCTGCCGTTGGGTACCACGGCCACATCACTTTCGGGCAACAGCGTATCACCACTTGGGGCATCATCGGCCTGGTCGCAGGCCAGCGGGCCTTCTTCAGCTGCTATCGCCAATCCTTCGGGAAGCAACTCTTCTATTACCGGCTTGGCAAACGGCACTTACCAGTTTGTGCGAACGATGTCGCTTTCGGGTTGTGCCAGTACAGTGGACACGGTTCTGGTGACTGTTTCCGCCCCGGCAACAATGGCTAATGCGGGTACCGACCAAAGTGTTTGCGCAAGCACCGCCACCTTATCGGCCAACAATCCGGCCATCGGCACCGGTGCATGGACACAAGTGAGCGGGCCGGGCGGGCCCTCCATAAATTCTTCTTTACAAAACAATTCAACAATAAGCGGACTGGTACCCGGCGTTTATAATTTCCGTTGGGCCGTCAGCAACGGCGGATGCGCCGGAACTTACGATGACGTGGTCATAAATGTTTCCACCATGCCTTCTGCCTCCAATGCCGGTCCAGATCAAAATTGTTTATCAACGGCATCAACGTCTTTAGCCGCAACAGCAGCAACCACCGGCATAGGCCTGTGGAGTCAGGTGAGTGGCCCGGCGCCCGCAACCATAACCACCACACTGGCCACCAATACAACGGTTACCGGCTTGGCCAACGGCGTTTATACTTTTCGGTGGACGATAACTGCTGGTGCGGCTTGCGTGGCCAACACCGACGACGTAGTGGTATCGGTAAACGGGGCCGCCACAAGCGGCGGCAATGTTTCGCTTTGCAATGTGACTACGACTTTACTATCGGGCAATACCAGTTCAAACGGAGCATGGACGCAAATTAATGGGCCAAATACAGCAACCTTGACCACTTTATCAGGCTACACAGCAAGCGCAGAAAACTTAGTTCCCGGTTCATATATCTTTAGATACGCACTCATGCCGGCCACAGGCTGTGCCGCTTCGTATGCCGACAAAACCGTAACGCTGACAGCACCGCCTTCCACCGCGGTTGCCGGCGCCAATCAATCGGTATGCAACACATCATCGTTTTCTTTTGCGGCCACCAGCCCCACTACCGGAACGGGAACATGGACGAAAGTGACAGGACCGGCCAGCGGGTCTTTTTCAAATCCAAACCTTGCGGGTGCAACGTTTACCGGCGCGGCTACCGGCTTATATACCTTTTTATGGACAGTATCCAACGGCGGTTGCGGCAATGCCGCACAAATGACCATAAACAATGCAGCCCCGGCATCGGTAGCCGATGCGGGTATTGACCAAACCTTTTGCGGACCAACCGTCACCAATCTCGCGGCGGCCTCCCCGGCATCAGGTACAGGTAGCTGGACGAAGATCAGTGGACCCGCAACGGCAAGCATTGCTAATCCGGCACTGGCCTCTACCCAAGTATCAGCGATGTCAAACGGCAACTACACTTTCCGCTGGACGGTAAGTAGCGGCGCTTGCGTTGCTACTATTGATGACGTAAGAATTGGCGTTTGCAGTGTACTGCCGCTACACATACTCTCCTTTGAAGGCGAAAAGAAAAGCGGCTATGCAAGATTGCAATGGAAAACCGTTAACGAAGAGGCGGTAAAAAGCTTTGTGGTTGAACGCGGCAGCGATGGCAATAATTATATGGCGGCAACGGAAGTAAGCGGAAAGAACGGCGCTTTAAATGCGTACGAATACAACGACAACCTTAACGGGCTTTCGGTTAGTGCCGTTTATTACCGCCTGAAGATGGTGAATGCCGATGGCAACTTTTCTTACAGCAAGGTTGTACGCATCAATCTTCAAAAAATTTCGACGGCGGTTGTTGCCATTGCTCCGAACCCGGTTCAGGGAACCGTTGCTTTGCGAATTGAAAGCAACAGCTCGGGCAAGGCTTCTATTCAAATTCTGGATGGAGCAGGAAAGCTTCTCGTTTCTCTCGCAAAGATGTTGGCGGAAGGAACAAATAATTTTTTGCTTGAAGAAACAAGGCGCTTGCCAAACGGTTTATATGTGGTGCAAGTGCAGACAAGCGAAGGGACGTACAACCAACTGTTCATTGTTCAACGATAACGGCAAAGCCGCTTTGCCTGCACGCAAATAAGTAAACAAAAGAGGCTGCATTTGTTGCAGCCTCTTTTAATTTATGCTTGTTCAACAATTTACTTTATCGTCCAAGGTTAATAGGGTAAGAATAAGACCCATTGTCGCCTGGATAAACGCCAACTAACTTAACCGATCCCAAACGATTTTGAAGCGCTTCGTTCAAATCGTCAACGCTATTAACGGAAACCTCGCCGTCGCTGGTGGTAATGCCCGTGATGATAAAGCCGGCTTGCATGCGTGCATTGGCCAATACTCCGGCGTTTATTTTGTTTACCACAACACCACCATCAAGACCGTAACGAGTGGCTTTGGCTTTGTCAAGTGTAGCCAACTCGGCGCCGATCTTTGTAGCAATGCTGGTCGTCATTATGGCGGCCTTCTTGCTAAGGGTTATTTGCGTCGTGTATTCTTTGCCGTTGCGTACATACGTTACAGGCACTTTATCGCCAGGACGAAAGCCCGCGATTTGAGCACTCATTTGCAAGCCCGAACCCACGAAAGTGTTGTTCACTTTCGTGATGACATCGCCCTTTTTTATACCGGCTGCATAAGCGCCGCCATCGGTTGGCACATCGGCTACATAAACGCCTTCAACGTTTGCAGGAATGCCGAGGCTTTTCACGGTTTCTTCACTCAAGCCGTCGGTAGGCTGGTAACTGATGCCGAGATAGCCGCGTTGCACATCGCCAAATTGAATGATATCGCCGACAATCTTCTTGATGATATTGACCGGAATGGCAAAAGAATAGCCGGCGTAGGTTCCAGTAGGTGCAAGAATGGCCGAGTTAATGCCAATCAGCACTCCATCGGTGTTTACTAACGCACCGCCGCTATTGCCTTGGTTGACGGCTGCGTCGGTTTGAATAAAAGATTCAACTGGTGTATCACCACGTTTGGTTTGGCGGGCATTGATGTTGATGGTGCGTCCGGTAGCGGAAATTATCCCGGCCGTTACCGTTGCATCCAAGGTAAGCGGGTAACCAATAGCCAGTACCCATTGGCCCAATTTAATGTCATCGGAGTTTCCGTAAATCAAATAAGGCAACTTGGTACCGTCAATTTTTAGAACGGCGATGTCACTGCTTGGGTCGCGGCCAATCACGCGTGCTTTAAACGTTTTGCGATCAGCCATGGTTACCGTGATTTCGTCGGCTACGTTTCCGTTTGATTCATTCGTTACCACGTGGTTGTTGGTAACGATATAACCGTCTTCACTAATAATCACGCCGCTTCCAGAAGCCCTTTGTTCGGGAATGATGTTCGGGCCGTAATCGCCGCCGAAAAAATTCTCAAAAAAATCATCCATGTTGCTGCGGCGGCGTGGCAGATCGTTGGAAATTTTCTTGGCCGGAATTTTTGTTTTGATGTGAACCACTGCGGGAGCGGCGGTACCGGCGGCTTTGGTTAAATCAACCGGATCGGAAGGGTTGTGGTTTTTGCCTTCAAAGTAGCCGGCATAATTGGCGGGCAAGCCGTTTTCGGCGGTACCTACGCCAACGGTTTTGTTCATTGTAAGTTTATTGTACACCACCACGCTGCCAATGGCCGAAGCGGCGCTTAGTGCGACAACAAAAAGTGCTTGTTTAAATTTCATGTTTCTTACTTTATTAGGTGAGTTTACTGTTTCAAATAACATGCCTTGACCAAACAAAATAACATTGTGTCAGTTCAATTTTGAAACCGTTCCGCCAGTTTAACAATCATTTACTAAGACCTTCGTAGTTTGTTGTCTGTGGTTTGAAACTACAGACAGCATCGTTTAAAGCTACGAACAAGGACGTTTCAATTTACGGATAACGATAACAGGAATTCAACCGTGTCCGCGCCATCGGCGTAATCGCAAATACCGGGTTGTTGCGCTTTGCCAAACGCAACGGCGTTTGTGCCAACGATACATTGAACAGCGTTGCTTTGGGCAAGTTGCTTATAAACGTCAGCAATGTCGTTATAATGTTCATAATTGAGTTGTGCGATGGGAGAGAAGATGGACGGGTCTTCCACCAGCAACAAGCTTTCGTTGCTCATATACCGTTGGTGATTGAGCAACAAAATCGCCAGGTTGTAATCATAATTGTTTTTGTACTTCGAGTAGTCGGCTAAATGATTGTATTTGGTAAACGCATTCAGCAGACGTTCAAAGTCAAAATCTTTCGGTACATAAAGCTTGGTCACGTTGCGGCAACCCAGGCCAAAGAAAAGATAAACATCATCCGCTAATGCATCCAACTCTTCATCGCTTTCCCGGCCGGTTAAAATGGCCACCGAGGTCCGGTTTCGTCTGATAATGTGCGGATACTTGCCAAAGTAGTAATCGAAATAAGTAGAGGAGGTATTGCTGCCGGTGGCAATGTAGGCATCGCAACCGGTAAGCCGTTCGCTGATGGTGAGACAAGACGTTGCGTTGGCATCAAATTCTTTTAGTTTAGCCACAAGAAAAAGGATCAAGGCCTCATCTTTAGACGATGGTTTTATAACAGCACATTGACCGGTTAGAAAGGTGCAGAGCAAATCGTGAAAACCAACCAACGGAATATTTCCGGCCATTACAATGCCTACTTTTTTGGGCTCGATGCGGTCATCAATTTTATACTGCTCAATCACCGTTTGCAGCCCTTGCGGCGATAAAAATTTCCGCGCAATATTGTTCACCGCAAGGTCAATAAACTCCGGAATAAACCAGGGGTTTTGCGCCGTTGCCTTTCGCTTTGCCGCCTGCCACGCTTCGTCTTCCGAAGCCATGAATCGTCCAAGCCTTTCCAGCAAATCTTTTCTTTCTTGTAAATTCATGCGCCGCAATTATTTTTGTTGCAAAACTAAAACACAACAAAGCAAAACCATTATGGCTATAAAGATTACCGAGGAATGCATCAACTGCGGCGCCTGCGAACCGGAGTGCCCCAATAACGCGATCTATGAAGGCGGCGTGGAATGGGCCATCGCCGACGGCACCAGTGTGAAGGGCAGCTTTAGCTTAGTTGATGGAACGGTGGTGGACGCTTCGCAACGCAACGCCCCGATTGCCGTGGATACCTATTATATTGTTCCTACCAAATGCACCGAATGCCAAGGCTTTCACGAAGAGCCGCAGTGCGCCGCCGTTTGCCCGGTTGACTGTTGCGTGCCGGATGAGATGTACCGCGAAACTGTGGATGAGTTGCTGGCAAAAAAAGAACGTATGCATTAATAAACTTGGCTACCTTTCCTTTTCAAACTTCAAAGCAGTTTCCCCACTGCTTAATTCAGACGGGTGATATTGCCCGTTGTAAAAAGGTGAAGCTCTTAACAGACTTCACCTTTCTTATTTCTTATCCTGATCGTTGGCAATACATAAGGCATACAGAGCGGACATTAGTCAATTAGCTGTTGCCAACTTTTCTTTGTGACAGTCTCTTTTCAGGATTCTTCCTCCGTGCGTTCAAACTTGTAATAGCCGCTTGCAAACAGGAGCATAGCCATCACCAACTGAACGCCAATCCAAAGCCAAAAAGCCTGTACGTGCAAAACAAAAATGGAAACGAAAAGAATGCCGCCGGCTGCCTTCACGTATTCATCGCGGCTTTGCGCCCCGCTGTATTGAATGGCGGTTAACAAGGCAAGACTTGCAATAAGGTTACTAATGTAGGCGAGCTTTATCAGCGCAGGCATTGCGGTGGAAACAGCCACCAGATAAACCGTTTCGGGAAGCATAAGGATTGTGTAAGGAATAACAAAAGCCATCGCCCGTTTTAAAAGCGGCACCGGAAGGTTTCGTGAAAACGCGGCCCGGCTTTCTGCAAACTGAACCGATAAAAAAGGCAACACGGCATGGGCGGAGAAGATCAAGAGATAAAATAGAATGAACGAATCGTTTTTAAACGGGCCATTGTTCCAAATTAGAGCGACGTACAACAGCGCAATGGAAACACTTTTGATAAGAAGCAAGGCGTTCTTTTTTTCGGACGCCAAATAATACAGAACAAACAGCAACGGCTTTTTTTTAACCGGCAAGGAAAAAGACGGCAAGCGGAAAGGCCCGATCCAATTGTTCATGCGGATATGAACAACCCCGATAAAAACCGCAACTGACAACGCCTGATAAAGAAGAATACAAGCCGGTGCGAAAACACAGCCTTTTTCAAGCCCAATGAAAACAACAAGGATTGAATAAAGAAGCACGGGCAAATAAACAGCCGTGTAAATAACAGCGTAGAAAAACAATTGCCTTTGTTTGGGCAAAGCCTGGACAGTGTACAAAAATCGGCCCTCTTCGCTATTGATGGTTTTTAAGAAGAAGCTTGTGCATTTTATGTGATAAGCCGTCCAGCAACAAAGCACAAGCAGTAGCACCATAGGCGACGCAAGAATCCCCATCATCAACGAAAGATGATAGCTTACCAACGAACCGCCTTGCACGGCGCCGAAGAATACAAAAAAGAAGAAGAGGAAAAAGCCGGTGTTGGCTTTGTAAAACGCTTCTGCAAAAACGGTATTAAGCACCCGCAACATAGGGCTCTTGTTGAATGGTTTGCTGATGAATGCGGAGCGTTTGATGCGGCACGGCCAATTGAAGTTCCTGATGCGTGGAGATAAGAAAAGAGCTGTTGATGCTTCGTTCGGAAATGAGCGTTCGCAGTACCGCCACCGCGGCTACGTCAAGCGTAACAAATGGTTCATCCAATAACAAAAGCTTTGGCGTGCCCGTAAAGCAAAGCAGGAGCGAAAGTTTCTTCATCATGCCGCTTGAATACGTGCCGGTTTTGTTTTTGAGAAAAGGGGCAATGCCTAAGTTTTCAGCAATACTCTTTGATTCTTTTTTATCGCCGCCTTTGGTGTCCAGATAAAATTGCAGCAATTCATCACCGGTAAGAAACAGCGGATACACCGGTTCGGCTTCGGCAAAGGAAACGGCTTGCGTATAAAGCCTTCGCTGCTTACGAAGCAAGAGGCCATCAACTTCAATGTTGCCGTCAAAGGGAATTAATCCGGCAATGGATTTTAAAAGCGTGGTCTTGCCGGTTCCGTTTTCGCCTTTTAGCCAATAAATACCAGCTTTGAGTTGCAGATTTTCGATTTGCAAAACCGGCACCGGTCCGTAGGCTTTTTTATAGTTGGTGAGGCGAAGCACGGCTTAAAAATAACCGCTCTATTTCAACTATCGGATACCCGAAAGAACTTTACAAGTGAATTAAGAGAAAGGCTCAACTTTGAGCCCAATACAACCTTGTTCATGCCATATAAAGATGCCACGATTGCCGACGTTGACGAAGCGATGTTGAAATCAGCCGAAGCCTTTTCCATTTATAAAGGTCTGGATTTGAAAAGCCGCGCAACATTCATGTACGCCATTGCCGAAGAGATAATGGCCATTGAAATGGATCTGATTTCAACGGCACATAAAGAAACGCATCTCGATGAAGCAAGATTAAAAGTAGAGCTAACGCGGACCCTCTTTCAATTGACCTCGTATGCCGATGCCTGCGCCGAAGGAACCTGGCTGGACGTCCGCATTGACACGGCTGATAAAAGCCGCAATCCACCTAAGCCCGACTTGCGCAAGATGCTCATTCCGCTTGGACCGGTGTTGGTGTTTGGCGCTTCTAATTTTCCTTTTGCCTACTCCACCGCCGGCGGCGACACAGCTTGCGCTTTAGCGGCTGGTTGTACGGTTGTTGTTAAGGCGCATCCGGCTCATGCCGAAACATCGGAGATGGTGGCGGCCGCCGTGCAAAAGGCAGCGCAAAAAAGCGGTTTACCCGAAGATGTATTTATTCATCTGCATGGCGCCGGTTTTGCCGTGGGCAAAGCTTTGGTGCAACATCCGATAACGACCGCTGTTGGCTTTACAGGATCGTTTGAAGGCGGCAAAGCCTTGGCCGATTTAGCCAGCGCAAGACAAGTGCCCATTCCGGTTTTTGCAGAAATGGGTAGCGTGAATCCGGTCTTTCTTCTTCCAAAAAAATTGAGCGAAGCGTCAACTGTTCTTGCCATGATGTTGGCTGATTCCATCACGCAAAGCGTTGGACAATTCTGTACCAATCCGGGTATCATCATTGGCATTAAAAGCAAGTCGCTGGATAATTTTAAAGCGGCCCTCGGCGAAGCCATCCGGCAAACAAAGCCCGCGAAGATGTTGCATCCCGGCATTGCAAAAAACTTTCGGGACAATCGTTCAAAAGCAATGGCTGAAGGGGCCGTGATCGTTGCGACAAACGATACGGCCGTACAAGGCGATGAGAGCACCCCAACACTTGCAGCGGTTTCGGCGCAAGCCTTCCTTCAAAACACACAACTACACAAAGAAGTTTTCGGACCGTATTCTTTGTTGGTGGAATGCAAAACAAGTGAAGAAATGTTGGAAGTAGCGAAAGCATTGGAAGGCCAGCTAACCTGCACATTGATGGCAACCGATAATGAAGCAAAAGAGAACAAGACGTTGATAGAAACACTGAAAGAAAAATGCGGACGCCTTATTTTCAATGGGGTACCGACAGGTGTGCAAGTGGGGCTGGCCATGCACCACGGCGGCCCTTTTCCCGCAACCACAGATAGCCGCTTTACGGCTGTTGGCGCTGATGGGATCAAGCGCTTTGCACGGCCGGTTTGTTTTCAGGGCTGGCCCAACGAATTACTGCCTGATGAATTGAAGAATGAAAACCCATTGAGCTTGTGGCGCACGGTAAACAATGCGTTAACGAAAGACGCCATCGCGGCTGAATAAAACCCCGCTCTATTTTTACGTCATGTTTACCGCCACGCATTTGCCTTACAACCAAACCGGAAGCTTTTCAAAAATGGTAACGGACTACTTAGCCGGCGCGGAGGCGCTTCGTTCTTTTTATGCGCAGCCGCCAACGCCTGAAGGCATTGAAGCAAAAATTGCGGAGCGGAAAGCCTTGCCCGTTAACCGCGAAGTATTGGTGAATGTGCTGACGCAACAATATGCAGGAATGCAGGTTTCGGAAAGCGTTAAGCAAAACATTCAGTCTTTGCTTTTGCCAAATACATTCACCATCACCACGGCGCATCAGCCCAACTTGTTCACGGGCCCGCTTTACTTTATTTATAAGATTCTGCACGCCGTAAAGCTTGCCGAAACGCTTAAACAAAAATGGCCTGAATACAATTTTGTTCCGGTGTATTACATGGGTTCGGAAGATGCTGACTTTGCGGAACTGAACCACACATTTGTTGACGGTAAAAAGCTGGAATGGAAAAAAGAACAAGGCGGCGCTGTAGGCAGAATGATGGTGGACAAAACACTGGTTCAGTTGATTGAAGAACTGGAAGGGCAATTGACGGTAGAAGAAAAAGGCGCCGAAGTGATCCGCCTGTTGCGCAACGCTTATGAGGCCGGTAAAACCATTCAGGCAGCCACGTTTGAACTGATAAATGAATTATACGGCGCTTATGGTTTGGTGGTACTGATTCCCGATCATCCGCTGTTGAAAGCGCAGATGAAAGACTTGTTTGCGGATGATCTGTTTGCACACAAACCTTTTGGTATTGTGGTGGAAACGTCGGAAAGAATCAGCAAGGACTATCATGCGCAGGCGTACCCGCGGGAAGTCAACTTGTTTTATTTAAAGGAGAATATGCGTGAACGCATTGAATGGCAGGACGGCCGGTTTATGGTGTTGAACACGGAAGTTTCTTTTCCGGAAGATGCCATGCGAAAAGAGTTGGACGAGCATCCCGAACGCTTTAGTCCGAACGTGATTTTGCGGGGAATTTACCAGGAAACCATTTTGCCCAACCTTGCTTTTATAGGCGGCGGCGGTGAGTTGGCGTACTGGCTGCAATTGAAAGATTTGTTTGCGGCTTACCGTGTTTCCTATCCTGTGCTGGTGTTACGTAATTCTTTTTTGGTGGTGGAAGAAAAATGGCAGAAGAAGTTAGCGCAGCTTCGCATTTCAGTTCCGCAACTTTTTTCGGATGAAACGACCTTGATAAATGCACTGGTGAAAGAACGTGCCGACAATCCCATTTCGCTCAATGGAAATTTTGAGGCCGCGGCTGATTTGTTTTTCAAAATCAAGGTGCAGGCTACACAGATTGATGCCACCTTATCGCAACACGTAGCGGCCATCGAAGCCCGGTCGGTAAAAGCGTTGCAAGGGTTGGAGAAGAAAATGCTAAGGGCTGAAAAAAGAAAGCATGTTGATTTGCAGGCGCAGGTTCATAACCTGAAAGAAGCCTTGTTTCCGAATGATGGCTTGCAGGAACGAGTGGAGAACTTTAGCCGTTTTTATGCCAAATGGGGGAGGAGTTTTATGGAAGAATTGCACCGGCATTCGTTGGCGCTGGAACAGGAGTTTACGGTGTTGTGCGAAGAATGAAATTGTGTACCATTCGCCTTTTATTTGTTGTAGAGATTTTGAAGTTCATCTTCTTCTTCGGAAAGCCAGTCTTCTGCAAGAGATGCTTCCGATACTATAGAATAAGGATCAACAATCGTTTGATTTTCCTTCACATCTTTTACATACGGCAAGTTCCAGAGAACAGACGTCAATTCTTCTCCTTTGGTGTCATCAACAATGACTTCAAATTTTTTCATGAATTAAAAGTAGTGTTTTCATTTTTTAAATGATTGTTGGTTGTTGCCGGCAAGTTTTTAACCGTTCCCATCACAGCTTACTTCAATTGTGTTGCACCCAAGGCCTTCACCTTTTTCATTACATCGTCGTTTAGGCTTTGCTTGTAATCCGCTATTCGTTGGCTTACTTCTTCATTAAAAATTGCAATCATCTGCGCCGCCAATATGCCTGCATTCTTTGCGCCGTTCAGCGCTACAGTTGCCACCGGCACGCCGCCGGGCATTTGCAAAATAGAAAGCACCGAATCCCAGCCGTCAATGGAGTTGCTTGATTTTATGGGAACACCAATCACCGGCAGCGTTGTAAGCGAAGCGACCATGCCCGGCAAATGCGCCGCGCCACCGGCACCGGCGATAATAACTTTCAAACCTCGCTTTCTGGCGGCAGTTGCGTACTCGAACATGCGTTGAGGCGTGCGGTGAGCGGATACGATAGTGAGTTCAAAGGGAAGTTGAAATTGTGTGAGTATAGCAGCAGCAGCTTGCATAATGGAAAGGTCACTGTCGCTACCCATGATGATGCCGATGAGGGGAGAAGTGTCAGACATGAAAAAGTTTACGGCGAAGATAAGACCTCACCCTGGCCCTCTCCATCAATCCCGATAGCTATCGGGAGGAGAGGGAGACCATTCGGCGGTGTTTACAGCACGGTCTTTCTTTCTATTTTTAGTCGGTTTGCTACGGTAACGACGTTAGCCTGTCATCCCGACGCAAGAGGGAACTGTGGATGGCGGTTGAACGATTATTGTGACAAGCAAGACTAATTACCACTCCTTCTCACAGCACAAAGCACAGATGCCTCGTTCTTGGGCATGACAGGTTAAAAGCATTAGGATAGCTGACAAGTTAAAAGTTTGAATGAGAGATTGTACAATGTTGAATAGTCCCGATAGCTATCGGGAGCGACGTAACAGACGCTTAATGGATAAACGAACCTCTGGTTTATAAAAAGACAATAGCTAAACGAATGTCACTACCTGTAAACACCGCCGTATGGTCTCCCTCTACGGCTTCGCCGGAGAGGGCCGGGTGAGGTTTTTATCGCACCAGATCTCCGCGCAACCGCAGCAACTCCGTTTCCGCGGCTTTTAAATTATACCGGGCATTGATCAAATTGGTGATGGTAGTGGAAACGTTTTCTTCCGCCTGACGCAATTCAATAAAGGTCGTTCGGCCGAGGCGGTAACGTTCGCGTTCAATGAATAAATTCTCTCTTGCCAACGCCACGTTTGAATCCAGAACAGCCACCGACTGCTTCTGGCCTTCATAACTTTGATAGGATGTTTGCAAACCCGTATTCAATAAAAGTTCCTGATTCTTGTATTGCAATTCCTGAAAACTGACTGCCAGTTCCGCTTGCCGTATTTGCCGCTTTACCGTAAACTGATTGAAGATGGGCAACGACAAGGAGAACCCGTAATTGAAGCCACGGTTTAAATTAAACAAGGGAGAGAATTGGTTGATAACGGCACTGTTGGTGGTGCGGCTAAAATTATAAGCACTCACCAAGGATACCGTTGGATAACGATCGGCCTTCGCCAACCGAACGGCCAATGTTGCCGCGTCAATGGCCGCCCTTGCGGACAATAATTCGGGACTGCTATCACCGAGTCCGTTTAGCAGATTACCCAGCGCTAAATCAGGACGCACCGGAATGGTGTCGCTTACTTTATAACTGGCCGCCGGTACAAAGTTCATCAACTGGTTAAGCGTTTGTTTACGCTGCGCAATCAACACCTGTTGGTTTATTTGCGACGACTTGCTGTTGTTCAAATCAATCTGCGCCTGCAGCACATCGGGCTTGATGCCCACGCCGATATCAAACTTATATTGGGCCAATCGCAAGCGGTCGGCCGCCAGTGTGATTTGTTCTTCTACATTACGTAGTTGCTGCTTCTGCCGCACAATGTCGTAGTAGGTATTGATCACAGTAGCCACGGTGTTAATCACCGCCACTTTTATGGTGAGGCTTCCCTGCCGCAAAGCAATGTCCAATCCGTTGCGGACAATAAACATGCGGAAGCCGTCAAACACGGTAAGGTTCAGGCTTACGGCATTGGCAAGGTTGGTTGATTTGATGCCGGTGCGGTCTTTTACCGATCCATCGGCAAGTGTTTGGCGCTGATTGTTGTTGTTGTATAAAAGATTGCCGGTGGAATTAATGGTGGGGTAAAAGGCCGCATTGCGGAGATCGTAGTTAATGGCAGCCACCAGAGAATCGTTCTTTGCCAGCACGATGTCGTAACTGTTCTGCAAGGCATAGGCCACGGCTTGCTCCACCGTCAGCGAATCGGGCTGCGACGATGCCTTCGTTCCCGCCATCGCAATCAACAACAAAAACAAAAATTGTTTCATCATGTATTTAGACACACTATTTTGATGTTACCAATGTAGAAGCCCATTAATTAATTTGTAAGTTTTCTAATCACCACTCACTACTCACAATTATCAGTATCGTGCCTTTTCCAGGTTCGCTACTTCTCTCTCCTTGTCCATTTCATCTAATGGATTTTTTTTGTGCTTGGATGACAGGTAGGAATACATAGCCGGAATCACGAACAAGGTTAAGATGAGTGAAAAGATGATACCGCCGATGATAACAATGCCGAGCGGAATGCGACTGGTAGCCGCCGCGCCTAACGACAATGCAATGGGTAAGGCGCCCAACGCCATCGCCAATGACGTCATCAAAATAGGCCGCAACCGCTGCGTGGCGGAGTAGATGACCGCATCGGTTTTATCCATTCCCTTTTCGCGGTTTTGATTAGCGAATTCCACAATCAATATCCCGTTCTTGGTCACCAGGCCAATCAGCATGATCATCCCAATTTGCGAAAAGATGTTGAGCGTTTGGTTAAAAATCCAAAGCGACAGCAAGGCGCCGGCAATGGCTAGCGGCACCGTGATCATGATGATTAGAGGATCTATAAAACTCTCAAACTGCGCGGCCAAAATGAGAAAAATTAAACCCAGAGCCAGCACAAAAGCAAAGCCGACGTTGCTGCTGCTTTCGTCGTACTCGCGGCTGGAACCGGCAAGCGATGTGGAAAAGGATTCATCGAGCAAGGGCTTGGCAATGCGGCGCATTTCAGTAATACCGTCGCCGATGGTTTTGCCCGGCGCCAAACCAGCCGAAACAGTAGCCGATGTAAACCGGTTGTAGTGATAGATAGTAGAAGGCGTGGTGGCTTCGTTAAAGGTCACTACGTTGTCAAGGCTGATCATTTGCCCCGTACTGTTGCGGACGTAAATGTTTTTTAAATCTGTCGGGTCGTCGCGGTCGCTGCGGGCCACTTGTCCAAGCACCTGGTATTGCTTGCCGTCTTTGGTGAAATAGCCCAGCCGACGGTTGCTCAACGCAAGGTTCAATGTGTTTGAAATGTCCTGCACGGTTATGCCTAATTGCGAAGCCTTCAGCCGGTCAACAGAAATGCGCAGTTCGGGCTTATTGAACTTTAAATCGGCATCGGCCTGTATCAACACGTTGCTTTTATTAACCGCATCTAAAAACCGCGGCAACACCTTCGCCAATTTATTGAAGTCGTTGTTTTGAATAACAAACTGGACGGGCTGACCGCCGCGTCGGTTTTGCTGGATGGTTTGTTCTTCAATAGCCACCACGCGGCCTTCCGTATATTTCGACAGGTTGCGGTTCAGCATAGCTACAATCTCTTTTTGCGATCGCTTGCGGTCCTTCGGATCCACCAAAGTGGCCCTTACCGAACCGGTGTTAGCCGCGCCGCTTGACGATCCCGGCGCAGTCAGTGACAATGCTATCCGCTTTTCAGGAACAGAGTCCAGCACTAGGTTCGTCAGCTTGTCAATATAGGCATCGGTGTATTCGAACGAACTTCCTTCCGAGGTCGTTACCTGTAACCGGAACTGGCTGCGGTCTTCCATCGGCGCCAATTCAGACTGCATGGACCCACCGATAAAATAGATGATCACGCCGCAGACGGCCACAATTACAAAGGCCACCCACCGTATCCCCATGAAGCCTGTAAGCAAGGCTTTGTAGCCGTCCTCCATTCCCCTGAAAAAGGGTTCTGTTTTGCGGTAAAACCAAGAGTGTTTGTGAACGTTTTTAGTAAGCTTTACATTCAGTACCGGCGTTAGGGTGAGTGATACAAAGGCCGAAATTAATACCGCTCCGGCCACCACAATCCCAAATTCACGAAACAACCTTCCTACAAAACCTTGCAGGAAGATGATGGGAAGAAAAACCACCGCCAGCGTAATGGACGTGGCTATAACGGCAAAGTAAATTTCTTTGGAACCCGCCACGGCCGCCTGGTATTTGTTCATCCCGCCTTCCATCTTTTTAAAGATGTTTTCCGTAACCACAATGCCGTCATCCACCACTAAACCGGTTGCCAGCACGATGGCGAGCAAGGTCAGTACATTCACGGTAAAGCCACAGATATACATGATAAAGAAGGCGCCGACAAGGGATACAGGAATGTCAATAAGTGGACGAAAAGCAATGGCCCAGTCGCGAAAGAACAGGTAGATGATCAGCACC
Organism: Flavisolibacter sp.; assembly: GCA_965247695.1. Taxonomy (GTDB): domain Bacteria; phylum Bacteroidota; class Bacteroidia; order Chitinophagales; family Chitinophagaceae; genus Flavisolibacter. The sequence goes on along the minus strand of OZ252037.1, from coordinate 4,148,582 downwards.
ACAAGGATGAAAGAAATGGCCAGTGTTTCTTCTACTTCCGAAATGGAGTTCTTGATAAATTTTGTTTGGTCAAGAGCGATGTTCAGCGTAAAGTCTTCGGGTATCTCTTTCTTCAGTTGATCAAGGCGTTTATAGAATTCATCGGAGATGGCTACATAGTTGGAGCCCGGTTGCGGAATAATCGCCAGGGCAATCATGGGAATGCCGCTTTCTTTTAATGAGCTTTCTTCGTTCTCCGGTCCCAGCACGGCTTCGCCGATGTCGCGAACGCGAATGTCGCTTCCGCCCTGTGTTTTAATGATGATGTTGTTGAACTCGTCTTCCGTGTTTAATTGGCCAAAGGTCCGCACAATCAGTTCCGTGGTATTGCCCGATAACTTTCCACTTGGCAACTCCACGTTTTCCCTTGCCAGTGCGGTCTGTACATCGGCCGGGGTTAAGCTGTAAGAGGAAAGTTTTTTCGGGTCGAACCAGATGCGCATGGCGTAGCGCTTTTCGCCCCAGATTTGAATGCCGCTAACACCGGCGATGGTTTGCAGCCGCTCCACCAAAACGTTGTTGGCGTATTCGGTTACCTCCAGTTGGTTGCGGGTATTGCTTTGCACCGTCATGGAGATGATCGGATCGGAGGAGGCATCGGCTTTGGACACAACGGGCGGCGCATCTAAATCACTCGGCAATGATCGTTCTGCCTGCGCAACTTTATCGCGAACGTCGTTGGCCGCTGTTTCCAGGTCCACGCTTAAATCAAACTCCACATTGATGTTGCTGCGTCCCTGGCTGCTGCTGGAGTTGATGTTTTTAATACCGGCGATGCCGTTGATGGCTTTCTCCAACGGCTCGGTGATTTGCGTTTCAATGATGTCGGGATTGGCGCCGCCGTAAGAAGTGCTGACGTTGATGTTGGGCGGGTCAATGGCCGGATAATCGCGAATGCCCAGAAACTTAAAGCCGATGATGCCGAACACCACGATGATGATGTTGAATACAATCGCCAGTACCGGCCGCCGTATGCTAAGCTCTGATATGTTCATAACTCGGTTAAGGATTAAGGTTTGGCAGCAGCGGCCTTGGTTGAATCGGGCTTTTGCGCGGCGCCCTTGATTTGTTTTCCATCGAGTTTTGCAAGCGTCACTTTTGCATCGGGACGCAAGCTCAATAAACCCGTCAATAAAACCGTATCGCCTACTTTCAATCCTTTGGTGATTTGCACGTTGGCCGAATCGCGAATGCCGGTTTCCACGTCAATGAATTTGGCAACGCCTCCGTTATATAAATAAACTTTTTTGCCTCTTGCCTGTGGTATCACGGCTTGTGTGGGAATCATGATGGCGTTAAGGTCGGGTGGAAAGTCCAGCGTTACTTTGGCAAAGCCGCCCGGTGTAAGGCCGGCGGCATCGCCTTGTACAGCGGCACGAACACCAAGTGTGCGGGTGTTTTCGGTAATGTTCGATTCCGTGGCCACAATGCGGCCTGCATATTTCCGTTGTGCACCTTCTACGGTAAAGTTTACTGTTTGCCCTTGCTTCACCTGCGGAATGTATTTTTCCGGTACGGTGAAATCAACTTTTAAATTTCCTGTTTGGCTGATGGTGGTCATGACCGATGCAGGACTAACATAAGCGCCGACGCTCACCATGCGAAAGCCGGTTTTGCCACTAAACGGCGCCCTAACCACGGTCTTTGCAATTTGTGTTTGCACAATAGCGATGTCGGCCGAGGTGTTGCTTGTTTGCAATTGCGTTGACTCGTAATCCTGCCGGCTAATGCCGCCGATTTTCAGCAATTCGGCCGAACGGCCTTCGGCCTGCTTTGCAATTTTTTGCTGCACCACCAGCTTGCGCAAGTTGGCCTGCAGATCAGCGTCGTTTAATTTAAACAACACAGAGCCTTTCGATACCGTGGCGCCTTCTTTAAAATAAATGCCGGTAATAAGGCCGGCAACTTCAGGGTGGATTTCGGTGGCTTCGGTGGCGGAGATGGAACCTGGTATTTCAATGTTGTCCAGTAGCGTGGTGCTTTTTATTGTAATGGCTTCGGCCCTTACCGGCGGCTTTACCGAAGCGCCGCCTTTTTGCTGTTGCTGCTGCGCTTCTTGTTTGCGTTCCGATGAACCGCAAGAGGAAAAAAGAAAGAAGCTTAGGTGGAGGAAAAGGCTAAGGCGGAGCAATTGAATCGTCATTCCGTACTGCTTGGTTTAAGGCGCAAAAATAGCCAAGAATGGCTTGCGGATCGGCGTTAATCTTGGTGTGTTGCACTGGGCGTTAACCATAATTAACCTAGCAGCCGTTCAAAAGTTCAAGTGTTCAATCGTTCAATTGTTGGCGTAAACCTTTGTCGCCTGTTTTGCGCATTCGGAATTTCAAAAACTCTTAAACAATTGAACTTTTGAACTATTGAACAACTACCTTAATCAGTTGCTTAACCTTATTGGCCTTGTGTGTAAGGTCGCCTTTCTCCGCACTCATCAAGGTGACGTGGCCCATTTTGCGGCCGGGCTTTGTGTGGGCTTTTCCGTAGATGTGTACGAAGGCATTATCTATTTGCAGCACTTCATTCAAACCAGGATAGTCTGCAATGCCGCTGTGGCCTTCGCTGCCAATGAGGTTGATCATTGCAGAGGACATGATGGCTTTTGTGTTGCCCAAAGGATAACCGAGAATGATGCGCCAAAGCATGTCGAACTGTGAGGAGTAATGCGCTTCGATGGTGTGATGGCCGCTGTTGTGTACACGCGGGGCGGTTTCGTTTACCAGTACATCATTGCCCTCATCCACAAACAATTCCACCGCGAACAAGCCGGGTGAACCGAAGTTGCGCACCACTGATAAGGCAATGGCTTCTACCTTCCATAAAACCGCTTGCGGAATGTCGGCCGGCGAAAGCTGATAGTCTAAAAGGTTTAAATCTTTATTGAAGATCATCTCCACGGGCGGATACAAAGTTGTCTTGCCGTCCTGCCCGATGGCAACGATTTGGGCAATCTCTTTTTTAATCACCACTTTTTTTTCCAGCACGCTTTCGCGGTCGAAGCCTTTGTCCGCATCGGCAAGAGTGTTGATGATCTCAACGCCCTTGCCGTCATAACCACCTTCCGCTGCTTTTTGCACGGCGGGCAGCAGGTGTGTGTGTAAGGCAATTTCTTTTTTGTGTGCAATGATGGCATAAACCGCCGTTGGAATGCCGTGTTGTGTGTAGTACTTTTTTTGCGCGGCTTTGTTTTTTATGATCCGGAGGACGGATGGTTTTGGATAAACCTTAAGGCCTTCCGCCTCCAGCTTCTCCAGAGCTTCGATGTTTACGTTTTCAATTTCGATGGTGATGGCATCCAACGATTTTCCAAACTGGTAAACGGCTTCAAAATCGCGGATGTCGCCTTTGGTAAAATGGCGGCAAAGATGCGCGGCCGGACATTCCTCGTCGTTCTCCAACACGTATGTTTCAACGGGATAGTTGGCGGCGGCTTGCAGCAACATTCGTCCCAATTGTCCGCCGCCAAGGATACCTACTTTTTGCATAGCGCAAATTTACCGGCAAACCATTCCAACCCATAAAAGAAATAGTGGGTTCCCTTTTTCTAAAATGCCCTATCTTTTTCGCTCCAAGTTTTGCAGCTTCTCGGTGTAACAATAAATCCTCCTTTAAAACCGCTGCAAACGCTCCCTAACCTTTGTTATCATCGGTGTTGTGCAGATGAAGTCATTTGCGCACCGTGGTAAATACATTCCACATGACTTCGGCCCGCGGGCAAGCAAAAATTTAAAACAGGCTTTAGCCAATTCAGTAATGGACGAAAACAAAGACACATTGCCAGAAGCGGAGGCCGAGACACAAGGGGCTGCTGGAACCGCGTCATTGCCTAAGGAGAAGCCGGCACGCAATGGTGAAACTGTTGCCATTGAACCAACAAGGATGCCCTCAACAAAAGAAAGCTCAACGCCACAAACAGAAAACACGGAAGTACACAAGCATCCAAAACACGTAACACACAAAAAAAAGTGGACAGAGTATCTACTTGAATTCTTCATGCTTTTTCTTGCGGTATTTCTAGGTTTTGTGGCCGAGAACATCCGGGAAAACAGCGTGGAAAGGCACAGAGAACGAGACTATATCATCAATATCAAAAAAGACCTTGCGGAAGATATCACTGCCATCAATATTTGGATTCCGGCCATCAGCAGAATTGGTAATGGATTTGATTCGTTAATGGACTTGCTACAGTCGCCAAACGCTGCTTCACGAGGCAGCGACCTGTATTATTACGCAAGAATGTCCACACGTTCAAGATCGTTTGTAGCCAGCAACAACACGTTTACAGAATTGAAAAACTCCGGCAACTTACGGCTGATAACAAATAAAGTGGTTGTGAACAGCCTGACTGATTCTCAAAAATTAATTGACAATTATGTAAATCTTGCCGCTATCGGAAGTAAAGAATCGAAAATGCCGTATCCTTCGCTTGCCGAGCTTTTTGATGCTTCGGTTTTTAATAGAATGATCATAAAAAGGGCAGTTACAGGCAATGTAAATTCAGTTGATTCATCGCTGGTAAGTGATACAATTGCAAAGCCGCCGGGCACTCCCCAATTGTTTAAACACGATCCTGAAGCGATAAACCGGTTTATATTTTACCTGCACGAAAGAAAGTCGAGCATGGTGGGTGAAGCGTCTTTACTAATTCAGCAAAAAGAAAATGCAGCCGCCTTAATAAGATTGATCAATAACGAGTATCGTTTAGAAGATGAGTGAAGCAGAAAAAAATAAAATGCGGAAAGCCAAACAACAAGAACGGTAAAGCCAAATCCCAGATTAAGTAGTCTGGAAAACGAATACGAATCGGAACAAACCGACCATTCATGAGAAAAAACTTCCTTGCTATCATTCTCATCTTCCTTGCTGCTGTTGCCCATGCGCAAGACCCCCTCCGTCAAAACGAGAACAGAACCATTGACAGTTTACGATCGGTTTATGCCACAGCTAAAACTTCAATTGATCGTTTTGCCACTGGGCTGAATGTCACAGAGACCATTGGTTTTTACGCCGGCGATCCTGATTCTGCATTGAATACCGAACTGCTACGTATTGCGCAGAGCCTGCATAACGACTCACTCCTTGCCATTAGCTATGACTTGCTTGGCCAATATACCCGGTCAAAGGGCGATAACACGGCGGCGCTTGAGTATATGTTTAAAGCCATACCATTGGCCGAACAGGCGAGAGACAAAAGGCGGCTAAGTTCCATCTATTTTGACATTGCTTCCGTTTATGATGCCTTGAACAACATTGAGGCTTACGGCAAGTACACTCGTACGGGCGGTGCCAATATGCCCGAAAGGTCGCACCCGAAGTATGATTACATGCTCGCACAATACCAGCGTGGAATGGCCATCTATTTTATACAAAGCCAAAGGCCCGATTCTGCACTTGCCTATGCACAGGCACTTACAAATACAAGCCAGCGCATAAAAAGCCAGCTCTACCTTTTTAACGCTTATTTTCTGAACGCAGCGGCTTACGATGCGATGAACGATAAAGAACTCGCCGAAGTTTATTTTAAAAAAGCCAGGGCCGAATCGGTTTCCACCAGCGTTTACTCGCAGCTTCGTTTTTTTAGTATTTACATTCCTTACCTGATACGGAATAAAAATTATCCGGAAGCTAAACAGCAGGCAAGTGACATGCTCAATGGCTTTGCATCGAACAACAATAATTTTAAAATAAGGGGTGCCGGCTATCTGCGGGAGATCTATGATGCTCTTAATAAACCTGACAGTGCTTATTATTATGCCAAGGAAGAAATACGGCTTAATCAAATCGTCTTCAACGAAAACAACAATAATAAAATTCAAGCGCTGGCTTTTAATGAACAAATAAGGACTATTGAAGAAGAAGCGAAGCAAAAAGATGAAGAACAACAACGTAAACAAAATCTTCAATATGCTTTGATTGCGCTTGGCATTATTGTATTGGTTTCGCTTTACTTATCTCTCAGCCGAAGCTTTATCACCGATACCAAACTGATAAAATTTTTTGGTGTAGTAGCCTTGCTGATTGTATTTGAATTTCTCAATTTATTGCTCCATCCTTTTTTAGAAACAATAACCCATCATTCCCCTGTGTTGATGTTATTGGCCCTGGTTTGCATTGCGGCACTGCTTGTACCGTTTCATCATAAGTTGGAACATTGGGCTACCACAAAACTGGTAGAGAAGAATAAACAAATACGTTTGAAAGCAGCGAAGAAGACGGTCCAGGAATTGGAAGGCGATAAAAATTAAAATCATTAAGCGTGAAAAAACTTCTTGTTCTTATTTCTGCTTTGTATTCTTTAATAGCGTTCACACAAAATCTAAATTCAAGAAGACATAGCTTATATCAAATATTGGAACAGGCACAAAGCCCTTCCGAAAAAGTGAGAGCCTGGCAAGAAATCAGCGAAGATTATGGTCAAACTGGTCAGCCGGACAGTAGCCGGTTTGCAAGCGAGGAAATGTTTAGAATAGCAACAGATTCTCGCCAGGATTCTTTGCTTGCTCCTACTTATTTGGATTTTGCCTATTATTTCTATTTAACGGGTGATTATAAACAGGCACTGGAATTTTATTTTAAAAGTTTACGATTCGCGGAAAAGTCAAAATCCGTAAATGATATTTGGTTAGCCACTAAAGAAATAGGTTCATTATTTAAAGAGCTAAAAAATTATAGTGAAGCTTTAAAGTATTTAAAAAAAGCAAAAACTTTTTTAAACACACAAAACATTAGTAGTTCAAGTGCTGCTAACCGGACTTACACGCACATTGCAGAAACCTTTTTAGGGCTTAGGCAAATTGATTCTGCTTTGCGATACGTGCAATTAACAAATGAAGTAACATCAAAAGAGACAGATGCTTATGGCTTCGCAAGAATGTTGTACATTTTTGCAAGTGTATATAAAGAAAAAGGTGATGCTGACCTTGCAGAAAGCTATTATAAGAAATGCATTGCCTTCAGTGATGCTGAAAATATAAGTTTACCCTATATAACTGCTACAACCGATTACGGCCAATACCTGTTTACTGCAAAACAGTATAGCTTGGCGAAAGCGTATGTATTGAGTGGCTTTACCAAGGCAAAGCAGGCTGGAAATAAATTAGGGATGATCAACGCCGCCTCCTTGCTACGCAAAGCCTATTATGCCGTTGAGCAAAAAGACAGTTCTTATTATTATGCTGATATAAAAGATTTATACAGTGACAGTATATTTAATGAACAACAACGAAACCAGATACAGAATCTCTCGTTCGCCCAAAAAATAAAAGAAAATGAAGACCAGGCAAAGCAAAAAGCTTATGAAGAAGAGAGAAAACAAAATCTTCAGTATGCACTAATAGCCCTGGGCATCATTGCATTGGTTACAATATATCTTTTACTCAGCCGCAGCTTTATCACCAACCCTAAGATTATAAAATTCTTTGGGGTGATTGCCCTGCTCATTGTATTTGAGTTTCTCAATTTATTACTGCATCCATTCTTAGAGCGTATCACCCATCATTCACCTGTGCTGATGTTGCTGGCATTGGTTTGTATAGCAGCCTTGCTGGTTCCGCTTCATCATAAGTTAGAACATTCGGCCACCACAAAACTTGTAGAGAAAAATAAAAAGATAAGGTTGGCAGCAGCAAAAAAGACAATTGCGGAACTGGAAAAAAATAATAGCACAACATGATGATGCAAAAGCCCAAAAGCCTGCCCACACCACTCACTTTGATCATGCTTGTCATTGTTCTTGCCGCGGCAAGCACTTGGTTTTTACCCGCCGGGCAATACAGCAAACTGGCGGCTCAGGATAAGGCATTTATAATAACGTCTTCATCCAAATCGGTAGTATTGCCTTTTACGCAACACACACTGGATAGTTTGTCAATAAAAATTCCGCTGCAAAAATTCAGTGGTGGCGATATCCGAAAACCTATATCCGTTCCAGGCACGTATCAAAAGCAGGAAGCAAGGCCACAGGGGGCTATTGCCATTTTGCAGGCGCCGGTTAAAGGGATTATAGATAGCATTGATGTAATTCTTTTCATCTTGTTCATTGGTGGTTTCATGACGGTGTTCACCAAAACAGGAGCCATGTTTGAAGGCGTAAAATTCCTGGCGCAACGGATGAAAGGAAAAGAGAAATGGTTAATAGTAATCTTGGTTTTTATCTTCTCATTTTTTGGCGGCTCGTATGGCATGGATGTAGAGTCCATTGTATTTTACCCGGTGCTGGTGCCGCTTTTTCTGGAAGAGGATTATGATGTGATGGTGCCGCTGGCCATTGTGTTTGGCGGTGCCGGTATAGGCTACATCGCCAGCTTTAGCAATCCGTTTTCGGTAATTATTGCCTCCAACGCAGCCGGCATCAACTGGGTTGATGGCCTTACCGGTAGGCTCCTGTTCTTTGTGGTCAGCACATCGTTATTTACCTGGTATATTTTGCGCTACGCCGCTAAGGTGAAAAAAAACCCTGCTGCATCTTTTGTTTATCGTATAGATGGCACCACCACCTCACCCTTTGAAGTGGCGACGGAAGCCAAAGCTGCGGTAAGCACCTTGCCTTCAAAAACTATTTTACTGCTATTCATTTTTGTGGCCACTTTTATTAGCATGATCAGCGGCATCGTCTTTTTCAATTGGTGGACCATAGAGATGTCGGCGCTGTTTTTTGGTTCCGCTATTTTGGTTGGGTTGATAAGCCGTATGGGCGAAAAAACGTTTGTAGCAGAGTTCATAAAAGGCGCCGAAAGCTTATTGGCTGTTGGCTTAATTGTCGGGTTGGCAAGGGGTGTCACCATCATACTGAACGACGGGTTGATTGGCGATACCATTCTTTATTATGCTTCCAATGTGGTGCAACATTTCCCGGCTGTTGTTTTCATCCTGTTAGTGTTGCTATTCTTTTTCTTTTTTAGCATTCCCGTAAGTTCTTCATCCGGCATGGCGGTGCTTGCCATGCCCATCATCGGCGCTTTGGCCATCATTGTAAACATACCCGGGCGGGAGATTGTGAACTCATATTTGTACGGCATGGGTGTTATGTTCCTGATTTCACCAATGGGTTCTGTTTTTCCGGCCTTGCTAATGGTGAAGGTGAGCTACAAGGCCTGGCTGAAATTTATCACACCCATGGTTATAGCGCTGCTTGTTTTGAGCGCATTGTTTTTAATAATAGGAATTAATCTGTAGCACCGATTTTTTTTACCGATAGGCTAAGCCACTATCAGAAAATATTTAAATGCATGAAAGCTAAATCAATCAGCGCATGGTTCCCGGAAGCCACAATTGCTTTTCAACAGAACAACCGGTTACAGAAACAACATTTCGTAGTACGTCAAAAACTGATTACGAACTCAATATTGTTTCTGCTGTTAATTTACTGCACCGGGAAATTGCAGGCGCAATCCGCGTCAACAAAAAATAATCAAGCCGTACAACAAACGGTCATACTATTGTTTGATGCCTTATCAAATCGGGATTCGATTAGCCTGAAAAATCAATGTGCCGCTGAAGTCAGGTTTTACGAATACGGCCAAATCTGGACTATGGATACACTCATCAACAAAGCCATCGAAAAAAACGCGGCCGCCGATTTTAAACGTACAAACAAGCTTGATTTTATCAACACTACTGTTACAGGCAATGCAGCCTGGACCACTTATAACCTCTTTTCGGAACTCGTCTCCAATGGGAAAAATACTTCAATACATTGGATGGAAACAACCGTATTAATTAGAGCCGGTGGAAAATGGAAAATACAATTGCTGCATTCCACGCTTGTTAGCCGTAATTAAATACATAAACTTTTATGAAAGCAAAATCAATCCACGGCACGTCTTTTCAGGAAATCAAAGCCGCTTTACAAGAAGGCATGGCCAACGGTTTTCAACCAACATTGGCTATAGTATTTATTTCCATCAGGCAGGATAGAAAAGCAGTTTGCGAGGTACTTAAAGCGGCAGGTATAGATGTTATTGGCGCTACGTCATGTCATGAATTTACCGATGGCCACCAGAGCGAAGGCGCAATTGCCATGTTGTTGATGGACATAGAAAGGGCAGACTACTCCATCTTACTTGAAGACATCGGTGAGAGAAGTGTAAACGAAGCAGCCACACAGTTGGCTCAAGCCGCCTTGCAAAAGTTTGAGCGGCCTGCTTTTATTCTTTGCAGTACTTCGATAACTGCAATGGGAATTATGATTGACGGCGAAACCCTGATACGTTCCATTGAGCAAACCGTTGGCCCGCAGCTAACCGTGTTTGGCGGCATGGCAGGTGATGACATGAGCTTCACAGGCACATCGGTTTTCACCCATCAACAGTCAACAGCTTATGGCATGGCGGCACTTGTGTTAAACGAAGAAAAGATAGAGCTGCAAGGTGTGGCGCTTTCGGGTTGGAAACCCATCGGCGTTGCCCGTACCATCACTAAAAGTAAAGGCAACCTTTTATACGAAATTGATGGCAAGCCGGCGCTGGATATGTACCTGCGTTTCCTGGGCGAGGACTTTGCATCGGCCGATGAACAAATCCGTTTTTTTGATTCGGTGGGCCTGCACTATCCATTGCAAATAGAGCGACCAGGACGAGAGCCAATGATGTGTAATCCTATGGGCTATAATAAAGAGGAGAATGCGTTGATACTGGAATCGGATGTAGAAGAAGGCTCAAGGTTTAGGTTTTCAACGCCACCGGATTTTGACATAGTGGATACAGTGATAAGCAAAGCAACCGAAATAAAAAATGCAGGTAGTAATGATGCTGAAGCGGTGCTTATCTTTTCTTGCGCCAGCCGGTTGAATGCTTTAGGGCCAATGGCGCAGCAAGAGAACAATGGCTTGTCGGAAGTATGGAACGCACCAATGGCGGGCTTTTACACGTATGGTGAATTTGGCAAAGCCGTTAATGGCAAGCACGAGTTTCACTCCACTACTTGTAGCTGGGTGGCATTAAAAGAAAAATAGCATACATGAAAATTTCACTCCTCCTTTTTGTTACGCTTTTTGTGAAGATTCTTTTTGCACAATCTTACCAACAAATACACGACAAAGCCATCGTGGTAGATAGCCACAATGATATACTCATGAAAGCGGTTGATCTGGGCCTAATGATGGATAAGGACCTGACAGGAAAAGCCCATAGCGACCTTGCCCGGTGGCAGCAAGGAGGTTTGGATGTACAACTCTTTTCAATCTATTGCGATGGCGATGAAAAAAGCCCCTATCAAATTGCTAACAGAGAGATGGACAGCTTGGATGCGGTGGTGGCACGCCGTCCTGATAAGATTGTAAAAGTGTCTAACTACAAAGAATTATTGAAGGCGGTAAAGCAGCATAAAATAGCAGCGATGTTTGGTGTGGAGGGTGGCCACTTGATTGAAGATGATCTGGCCAAATTGGAAGCCTTGTATAAACGTGGCGCCTGTTACCTCACGCTAACACATAACATTGCTCCATCTTGGGCAACATCAGCATTAGACGAGTCGCTGATGTTTGCAAAACAAAAAGACACTTCTAAAAGCGAGGTTAGTGAGTTGGTGGCTTCCCCTGGCGGGGGAAGTCGGAAGGGGGCCGGACTAACTGATTTTGGAAAGCAGGTAGTAAAGCGGATGAATGAATTAGGGATGATGATAGACCTAAGCCATGCGGGTGAACAAACCTTTTGGGATGTGATGCAAGTAACGACAAAACCGGTTATCGCTTCTCACAGTTCCGTGTATGCCCTTACACCGCACCGCCGCAATTTAAAAGACGACCAGATAAAAGCCATTGCAAAAAATGGCGGTGTGATACAGGTAAATTTCAATCCCGGTTTTATTGACAGCACCTTTCAAAAAAAGGAAACAGCTTTTCTAAAAACACATGCAGCGGAGCAAGATTCATTAATCAAATCGGGCATGCGTGACTATTATGCGATGGACTACCTGTACCATAAATACGCGGCGGAAACACAAAGCATACGGCCACCGCTTTCAAAATTGATAGATCATATTGACTACATCGTAAAACTGGTGGGTATTGATTATGTGGGTCTTGGCTCTGACTTCGATGGCATCAACATCACACCGCAGGAGTTGGATGATGTGACCAACTATCCGCTCATAACAAAGGCGCTGCTCGAAAAAGGTTATCGCAAAGAAGACATCGCAAAAATCCTTGGTGGAAATCTGTTGCGTGTGCTGAAAGCGAACGAAAATAAATGATGTATGAAAAATGAAGCAAAGCTGTTTGAACAGCAAAAGGTCAGAACGTATTGGGATGAAAAAGAAGAGAAATGGTATTTCTCGGTTATTGACGTGATTGGAATTTTAACTGATAGTATCAATCCAAGGGACTATTGGTTTAAAATGAAAGTACGTGTGAAGACAGAAGATGGGCTTGAGCTGTCGACAATCTGTCGACAGTTGAAGATGAAGGCAGCGGATGGTAAAATGCGGGAAACAGATGTGGCGGAAAGGCATAAATCAAAATGTCGTAGCTAGAACGATTGCGAACGAGGCAAGGCCGGTACTGGAACAAAAAACCCGGAAAAAAAGTGATCACCGGTGAAAACTTTTCACCGCCATCGAAGCAACAAAAACAAATAGAAAAAAAAATTTACCAGCCGCCATGTCGCAATCCCGCCAACTCCTTGCTATCATGTTCACCGATATTGTCGGGTACACCGCTTTAATGGGCCATGATGAACAAAAAGCTTTTGCATTATTAACCATAAACCGCGATTTACAAAAACCTATTATTGAGCAGTTCAATGGGAAATGGATAAAAGAACTCGGCGATGGTGTAATGGCCAGTTTCAACACCGTTTCCGATGCAGTGAACGCTGCTGTAAAAATTCAGGAAGGCTGTTTGTCAGCCAACAAATTTCAATTGCGCATTGGCATCCATCAGGGCGAAGTGGTGTTGGAAGCCGGTGATGTTTTTGGCGATGCGGTGAACATTGCGGCAAGAATACAATCAGCCGCGAAGCCAGGCGCCATCTACCTTTCTGAAACGGTTCAGCATAATATTTCCAATAAAGCTCACATCCAAACAAAATTTGTAAGGGAAGAAACATTAAAGAATGTAAAAGAGCCGGTTCGTATGTATGAAGTTCTGCTCTTTAACGCTGTTGTTTCTATTGACGCAAAGTCCAGGCCCGCTTCCCGGGCCAGCATCGCCGTGTTGCCCTTTGCCAACATGAGCAGCGATCCCGAACAGGAATACTTCAGTGATGGCTTAACGGAAGAAATCATTTCCGATTTGTCAAGGGTGAATCAACTGTTGGTGATCTCCAGAAGTTCCGTCATGACTTTCAAGGGCACGCAGAAAAAGTTGAAAGAGATTGCGGCTGAAGTAGCCGTTCGGTATGTGTTGGAAGGCAGTGTGCGCAAGGCAGGTAATGCCCTTCGTATAACGGCCCAGTTAATTGATGCGGTCAGCGACTCGCATCTTTGGTCGGAAAAATATAACGGCACGTTGGAAGATGTTTTTGACATACAGGAAAAAGTTTCCCGCTCCATTGTTGAAGCACTTAAGCTAAAGTTAACGCCGCAGGAAGAGGAGCAAATTGCAGAGCGTCCCATCAACAATGTTCATGCTTACGAATGTTATCTTAGAGCGAGGCAGGGAATATTTGGGGCAAGTGAAGAATCCATGCAAACAGCTTTTCAACTTTTGCAAAACGGGCTTCAGTTAATAGGCCCGAATGAGTTACTCTACGCCACGTTGGGTTATGGTTATTTCTTTTATCATCGCTTTATCAACAAAACCGATCGGTCGTATTTTTTAAAGGCAAAAGAATATGCATCTAAAGCCTTCGCTGCTAATCCGAATTCACCATTGGCACATGTAGTGGAAGGCTGGGCCTATTGGTCGGAAGGTGCGCTGCAAGATTCCTGCAATGCCATGAAGGCTGCTTTGCGAATTGATCCCAATAATTCTGATGCCTTGTTTGGTTTGGCAGAAGTGTATTTGTATGCAGGTAAATCATCTTCGGCACATGCCCTCTCCGATAAGCTCTTACAGATTGACCCGCTGACGGCTTTTGTTTATATCATGAAAGGCTCTTGTTTTTTGGATACTGCCATTGCTGACGGCTTGCCATATTTTGAAAAAGCTTACGTCATGGATGGGCAAAGCCCTATTGTGCAATGGATGCTTGCCTCCGCCTATTTCTGGTGCGGGAAGAACGAAGAGGCTTATCCTTTAGCCGATAGTGTTGCCGCCGCTTTGCCTGATTGGGCTTTCACCCACCAATTGTTGTTTCTGAAATGTGGCTTGCAGGGGAATAAAGAGAAAGCATTGGAGTATGCGGCTAAGCCCGAAATGGAAACAGAAGCGGCAAACGACCATCACTTTGCATTTCACCTCGCTGAATCTTATGCGGTAATTAACGAAAAGGAAAAAGCATTGGACTTGTTGGAATATGCCATGCGGATTTTCTATCCGTACCGGTTTCTTTCAAAAAATATTTTGTTTGAAAATATTAAAGGGGAAGAACGTTTTGCAGCGTTGATGGAAGAAGGAAAACAAAAATCAGAAGCATTTGAAATTTAAATTATGGTTGAAGAAGAAAAGAGAGAAAACCAAAACGTTGCTGAATCGAATTCAATTATTGAAAGGCAAATGCAGGCCGATAAAAGTCAACCTGCAACTGAAAAAGCTGCAGAGCAAAACCCTGCGATTGACATTCCTCAGATAAAAGAGCAGGATAATATCATCGAGCCAACAACTGACAACTCACCACTCCCCACTCACGATATGGAAGTACATCATCATACCCACGCCGGCCATCATAAAAAAACATGGAAAGATTACGCTTGGGAGTTTTTAATGCTTTTTCTTGCCGTGTTCTGCGGCTTTTTAGCCGAATATTTTTTAGAGCATAAAATTGAAAAAGACAAGGAGTTACAATTTGTACAATCACTCACTTCAGATCTGCAGGACGATGTGGCTGCACTTGATGCCATGATAAGTGTTGACCGGACAGCCGTGAGGCAGCTTGACACACTTATAAACCTGCTGAATGACCCTGGACTTGCCAAACAAAATGGCGACCAGCTTTACTATGTAGCAAGGGTTGGCCCAAGGGCACAGCCTATTGCCAACAACAGCCGCACGTTTGACCAACTAAGAAATTCGGGCGGCTTCCGCCTCATTACTAATACAAACGCTTCCAACAATATCATGGCTTACTACAGCCAGTATTCGCCGGTGCGTCTGCTGGAAGACAATTACAATCATGAGTTTGATAACTATAAAAAGGTCGCAGCAAAAATTCTTGACCCTGCTGTATTAAGGCGACAGGAAAACGATGCCGGCGACATACTTAGAAGCACCGATGATCCCCTGCTCCAGACTTACGATGGCGGCATGCTTAAAGAGTTAGCGTTTCATGCGCTGCAAATGAATGGTTCGCGAAGAGGAAAAATTGTGATGCTCAAAAACCTGAAACAAACAGCGATGAATTTAAAATCTTATTTACAAAAAGAATATCATCTTGAATAAAAATGAACCGACAATCCAACCGGCAACTCTCACCCTGATTTCTTTTTCAACTCTAAACAAAAAACAATGAAACAATTATCAAAACTCACCGTCTTTTTATTTCTTATTATGATTTGCGCACAAAGCTGCAACACGGCAACAAACACAAATCAACCGGTAAAAGATTCGGCCACTGCTGCAATGGAAACGCCTGACTATTTTAGCCTCCGGCCAGCTTTGGAAAAGCAATATGGTTACACACACGCGGTTAAAATCGGCAATGAACTGATTATTTCCGGTGCTGTCAGCATGACTGATTCAGGTACTGTAATCGGAGCTAGCGATATGGAAATGCAAATGAAAAATTGCTACACCGACCTTGGTAAAATCCTCCAACACTATGGCTATACTTTCGATGATGTGTTTAAAGAAAATGTTTACACGACCAATATGAAAGAGTTTGAACGTGTGTCGGGCTACCGCAATTCAATTTATAAAAAGCAATTCCCTACAGGTACCTGGCTGGAAGTGAAAGGCCTGGCATTAGACAACCAGCTTATTGAGATAGATATGGAGGCAAGAAAATAATATTATTCAAGCATGCCTGATTAACGTCATAAACATCATGAAAGCAAAATCAATTAAAGGCACCACACCGGAAGAGATAAAGACAGGAGTTGTAGAAAGTAAGAGCGACGGGTTCAGGCCAACACTCGTATTCGTTTTTATAACCAACACGGCAAACACAACACTGATAAGTGAATTGTTCGATAGCGAAGGCATTGCCGTATTTGGCGTCAGCACGCCCAACAAATTTACCGAAGAGGGAATGGAACCAGACGATATTGCTGCCTTGTTATTAGACATGGACCCAGCCTGCTTTAAAATTGTTTTGCAGGATTTTAAAGAGCTTTCTCCCTATGAAGCCGCCCGCCAAACGGGAACAATTGGAATGAATGCATTTCATAACCCCGGGTTCATCATCTCGGCGGCTGACATAAGAATGGCAGGAGAAGACTTAATTGACGGATTAATGGATGCAGCGGGAAGGGAGGTAACGGTTATGGGCGGTGTGGCTGGTAATCCCGCCGATTTTTCAGGAATTGTTTTTACCAACAGCGCATCCAGTACGGGTGCTTTGCTTGCACTCATCATTGACCAGGATAAAATTTCTATGAGTGGCCTGGCTGTTTCAGGCTGGAAGCCCGTGGGAACCCCAAAAAAAGTTACAAAGAGTGATGGCTTTTGGATTCATACAATAGACGATGAGCCGGCCATGAATGTGCTGCAAAAATTTTTAGGAAACGAAATCATTAATTTCAAAAATGCACCACAAGGATTGCTTCCCGTGGATATAGGCTACCCTTTGCAGTTTCAAAGGGCATCAGGCACACCTATCATGCGACCCGTGCTACTTTGGAACACCGACGACAAATCAATAATGCTAGGAGGACGAATAAAAGAAACCGAAAGTTTTCGTTTTTCACTGCCGCCCGATTTTGATGCGATTGATACGGTTATCGAAAGTACAAGAAGGATGAAGGAGAAGAGTACGCCTGAAGTTGATGCCTTGCTGGTGTTTTCCTGCGTGGGAAGATTGGGCTCATTCGGGCCTATGATTTCAACGGAAATAGAAGGGCTGGCAGCCACCTGGGATAAACCGATGATCGGCTTTTTTTCGTTGGGCGAATTTGGTAAGCTGGATGAAAGCCGTTGCGAATTTCACGGCACAACGGTTAGTTGGGTGGCATTGAGAGAAAAATAATTAGTAGCCGGTAAGATGAAAAGGCGAAAAGAAATTTTATTTCCGTCTTTGTTTCTTCCCGGCAACAAAATAAAACTATGCAAGCAAAATCAATCAAAGGAGGCTCCACAAGCGAAATCAGTTCTGCGTTAATTGAAAATATGGCCGACGGCTTTAGACCAACTCTCGCCATTGTCTTCCTATCCGTCAAGCAGGACAGAGAAGCGATTTCGGCCTTGCTTGACGATAAACACATTCAGCTATTTGGTGCTACCACTGCCGGTGAATTTATTGACGGCGAAATTGAAGAGGGCAGCATCGTCATGCTATTGCTCGACATAAATCCGGCTTATTTTAAGGTAGAATTTTTTCAAACCAGCCAGGTGACCGCCTTCGAAGACGCAAACAAATTGGGTATTACCGGAAAAGAAACTTTCGCCCACCCTGCGTTTATTATAGCAAACAGCGGCGTGGCATTAGACGGTGAACCATTTGTTGAAGGCATCACACAAGGTTTTGGAAAATTTCCCTCATCGGCGCAAAACGAAGTAACCATATTTGGAGGCAAGGCAGGAGATGATCTGGCGCTCCAATCAACAGTTGTTTTCACCAACGGAAAAAGCGGCGACAGTGCATTGGTTGCACTCATTATTGATGAAGATAAAATAGACGTGAAAGGTATTGCTACCTGTGGCTGGCAAGCTATAGGCACTACAAAAACGGTGACCAAAAGCGATGGCAATACCGTGTACACAATTGACAACAAACCTGCCTTGGATATGCTGATGACCTACCTTGGCGTTAAGATAAAGCAGGAAGGCGCCAAGGACATCGTGACCTTTCTAAGCTCCTGGTATTATCCATTGCAGGTGGAACGTGAAGGCGTAGATCCTGTCATACGTACAGCCATGTTTGCCAATCGTGAGGAACGTTCACTCATCTGTTCCGGTAAAGTGCCACAAGGGTCAAAGATTAGGTTTTCGCTGCCACCGGATTTTGATTCCATTGATACCGTCGTTGCCGATTGTAAGGGCTTTAAGGAAAATACACAGCAGGAAGCCGATGCCCTAATCATGTTCTCCTGCGTGAGCAGATATTTGTCGTTTGGGGTTGTAATGAAAGAGGAGCTAGAGCAAGTGCAAAAAATCTGGGATGCACCGATGGCGGGCTTTTTCTCCTATGGAGAATATGGAAAATCAAAAACCGGTAAATATGATTATCATAACAATACCTGCTGCCTGGTGGCTTTGAAAGAAAAAGGAGATAGCCGGTAAGGCGACAAGACGTTTGCGATTCAATTCCATTGCCGGCGTATTGTTTCCCTGATAAAAACCAATAACATAAAACCAAAAATCATAGAAGAAAATTTTTGAAGGATAAGCTGATGTATTTTCTAAAAAATTTTAAAAATAGAAACGCCTTACCGCCTTCCCGGCAAAAAAATAAAATCATGCAAGCAAAATCAATCAAAGCCGCAACCACCGAAGAATTTAAAAACAATCTTGAAGAAAGCCTAAGTGATGGCTTCAAACCCACACTCGCTATCGTTTTTCTCTCCATCATCCAAAACAGAAACGCCATTTGCGCCGTGTTGACCGATGCAGGCATTCAGGTTTTTGGTGTCACATCCAATGGCGAGTTTACAGATGAAACGCCTGAAAAGGGTTCTGTAGCCATACTGCTTTTAGCTATGCAGCCCCACAACTTTCAAATTCTTTACGCTGGTTATGATGCCGATAATTACAAGCAGATAGCGGCATCGCTCGCAACAAAAGTTTTGGAAAAATTTTCCAATCCGGCCTTTCTTATTGCCGGCAGCAATGCCAATGCAGATGCGGAGGCTTTGCTCACTGGTTTTGAAGAAGTAGTAGGTACACAAGTAGATGTGTATGGCTGCATGGCCGGCGACGACATCACCTTCACCGAGCAATTTGTTTTCAGCAATGGTTGGGAAAGCAATAAGGGATTGGTAGTGCTGGCGCTTGATGCTGATAACGTCGCCATAAAAGGCCGGGCCACTTGCGGATGGAGAGCCGTGGGCACATCAAAAACGGTTACAAGGAGTGAAGGCAACCATGTTTACACCGTTGACAATGTTCCGGTGCTTGACCTTACTGCCCGCTATGGCGGCATCGAGAATGTATCGCCTGATAATGCAAACCTGTTGCTTGAAATAGCGGCCAACCTTCCCCTGCAACTGCAACGCGAAAAAGGCGACCCGGTAATGCGGCCAGGGCTGGTGGTTGACTGGACCGACCATTCCTTTTATTGCAGCGGCACCGTGCCGCAGGGTTCAAAGGTGCGCTTTTCTTTACCGCCCGATTTTGATGTGATAGACAAGGTCATTCAATCCACTTCTGATTTGAAAGACACCGTCATGCCCGAAGCCGATGCGGTTGTTGTGTTTAGTTGCGCAGGGCGGTTGTTGTCGTTTGGGCCTTTAATTAACCAGGAGTTGGAAGGCATTAAAAATATCTGGAATGCGCCTATGGCCGGCATGTTCAGCAATGCGGAACTGGCAAGGGCAACAGGCGGAAATTTAGAGATGCACAATGCGACAACGTGTGTGGTGGCGCTGAAAGAGAAGTAGAACAATGAACTTAGCGGACGTGCTACTATCATCGTCCGTTGTGTCACTCCCTTGTACGTTCGGTAATTTTATTGAGCATTTAAAACAACATCAATCTGAACGGTAAATGAACCAGCACCTTCAAGCTATTCTCACCATCATTCAGCAGGATGAAGCCTTGCCTGCTGAACAAAAAGCCATGATTTTAAAATCATTGAAAGATGCGGGCAAAGAACTGGAGATAACCGCCTTCAAACTCGACCGCACCGAAAAAGTAAAACGCACCACGGCAATTTTATTGGAAGAAACCATTGAAGAACTGGAACAAAAAAGGGCAGCAGTAGAGGCGCAGAACCGGGAGCTTGAAATTGAATCCTCGCTTGAAAAAGTGAGAACTGTGGCCATGAGCATGAACAAAGCAGATGACATGCTTCAGGTGTGCAGAGTCATTTCTGAACAACTGGAAAAGCGGAACATAAAAGCGATTCGCAATGTGCAAACGGCCATCTTCTATCCCGCAAAGGGCACGTACATGAACTACGAGTATTATGCACGGCATCAAAAAACTTTTATTACGGAAACCACTTTCGGCAACAACGAAAAACATGCAGCCTTTGCCGAAGAAATGCAGAATGGCAATGGACAATTTTTTGAGTTGAACATACGCGCCGATGAAGTGAAAGAATGGATCGCCTATCAAAAAACAACCAACGTTTTTATTGATGATTTTTTATACACGGCCTCATCGCTTACTTACTACTGGCAATCGCTTGGCCCGGTAGCGCTTGGCGTGTCCACCTACGAGCCTTTACAAGAAAGTGATAAAGAGTTGTTCAAGCGATTTTCAAAAGTGTTTGAATTGGCCTACCGGCGGTACCTCGATATAGAAAAAGCCGAAGCGCAAGCAAAAGAAGCGCAAATTGAAACAGCCCTGGAACGTGTACGAAGCCGCTCCATAGGAATGCGCAAAAGCGAAGAGATGAAAGACATCATTCAGGTGGTTTACGACCAACTCGTTCATCTGAACATCCTTGTTGAACATGCAGGCTTTATCATGGATTATAAGAAACGTGATGACATGCACATCTGGCTTGCCGACCAACATGCTGTTCCTTCACAAATAACCATTCCTTATTTTGATTCTCCGCACTGGAACAGTTTCCGTGAAGCCAAAGAAAAAGGCTTGAACTTCTTTGCCAATCAGTTAGGCTTTGACGAGAAGAACACATTTTACAATGACCTCTTTGCTTTATTTTCTGTGCCGGATAAAGACAAAGACTATTATTTTAAATGCCCCGGTCTTGCCATATCAACCGTATTGTTAGACAATGTTGGCTTGTACATTGAAAACTTTTCTGGCACTGCATACTCCGATGGGGAAAATGCCACGCTGGTGCGGTTTGGAAAAGTTTTTCAACAAACCTATCAACGCTTTCTTGACCTGCAGAAAGCAGAAGAACAAGCAAGAGAGGCAAAGATTGAAGCGGCCTTGGAAAGAGTAAGAAGCCGCACCATGGCAATGCACCAGACTTCCGAACTGCAGGCAGTAATTCACACGGTTCACAACGAACTTCTTAACTTAAACCTTTCCATTCACGGGGGATCGTTTGTCGTCATCAACGATGATGTTAAGCAGGAATTACGTTGCTGGGGTTCTGGTGGCACGGCCAACACATCAGAGGAAATTCAGGTGCCGCATTTCAACATGCCTTTTTGTACTAACCTGATGAAAACCATCCAAAGTGAACCGGGATTTTTTACAGAAGAATTTTCTCACAATGAAAAGAAGGAATACTTCACAAAATTATTTCAACACAAGCCATGGTCGGAACTAAGCAGCGAACAGAAGGCAGAAACACTTTTAAGTTCAGGAGGATATACGAGGTCTGTTGTGGTGTCAACACATACGGCCATTTTTGTTGTCAACCACAACGGACGAAAATTTACAGGAGCGGAGAATGAAGTTTTAAAACGTTTCGCTACGGTTTTTGAACAAACGTACACCCGTTTTCTCGATCTGAAAAAAGCAGAAGCACAAGCAAGAGAAGCGCAAATAGAGGCAGCCCTGGAACGAGTACGCAGCCGCACCCTTGCCATGCAAAAAAGTGATGAACTCACAGAAACCGCTGCCGTTCTTTTCAAACAACTAATTCTTCTGGGCATTGCACCCATACGGTTGTACATCGGGATAGTGAAGGAGGCTGGCGGCCACACTGAATTCTGGATTACCGATGAAGATGGCGGCGGAGTAAGGTCAGCGTTTGAAGTGAACCTTAGCGAAAATCCATCGTTCAATAAAATGCTCATAGGTTGGAAGGAAAGAAAAAAATCGTTGGTGATTGATATCAAGGAAAATGAATTGCAGCAATACCTGAATTATCTCAACAGCATTCAAGTTCCATTCAGCAGCGAATCAGCACAAAAAAGGAGGATGCAATACGTAGCCTATTTTAATAAAGGCTTTATAGGCATGGCTTCGCCGGATGAACAACCTTTGGAGATGGTAAACTTATTGGAGCGGTTTGCCTATGTGTTCAATCTCACCTTCACCCGCTTTAGTGATTTACAACTGGCAGAGGCGCATGCTTTGCAGTCCGAACTGGATTTGATAGAAATAAGGGCGGCACGGCGACGGGCTGAAGAAGCGCTAAGTGAATTGCAGATTACTCAAAAGCAATTAATACAAAGCGAAAAGATGGCCAGCCTTGGAGAACTTACCGCCGGCATTGCACACGAGATACAAAACCCGCTAAATTTCGTGAACAATTTTAGTGAAGTCAGTAATGAGTTGCTGGATGAAATGATGGAAGAAGTGGCCAAAGGAAACTATGAGGAAGTAAAAGCCATAGCGGATGATGTTAAACAAAACCTGGCGAAGATCAATCATCATGGCCGTCGGGCCGATGGTATTGTAAAAGGCATGTTGCAACACAGCCGAAGCAGCAGCGCCACCAAAGAGCCAACGGACATCAACGCTTTAGCCGATGAATACTTGCGCCTCGCTTATCATGGCTTGCGGGCAAAAGACAAATCGTTTAATGCAACACTTGAAACTGACTATGATCAAACGATTGGCAAGATTGAACTTATTCCGCAAGACATTGGGCGGGTGATTCTCAACTTAATCACCAATGCTTTTTATGCGGTAGATGAAAAGAAGAAGCAATTGGCGGAAGGGTATAACCCCACTGTTTCTGTCGGTACAAAAAAGTTGGGCGATAGCATAGAAATTAGGGTGCAGGACAATGGTAACGGTATACCGCAACACGTTATTGATAAAATTTTTCAGCCCTTCTTTACTACCAAACCTACAGGGCAAGGAACTGGTTTGGGCTTGTCGCTGGCGTATGACATTATAAAGGCGCATGGCGGAGAATTAAGAGTAGAAACGAAAGAAGGTGAAGGGACTACATTTACTATTCAACTGCCACAACTTTAACCGGTTAATGAAACTACTGCTTAAAATATTTTTTACTCTATTAATTCCTGCTTTTGCAACAGCACAACAAGGTCTTTATTTTGAGACCTGGAGTAACAAACAAGCCGACAGTTTAAGGATGGAATTGCATCGTACATCTAATGATACAATGCGAATGTTTATATATAGATGTCTGGGCTTTCACTACCAGGAAATAAATAGGGACAGCAGCCTGTATTTTCATGAACAACAATTAGCAATAGCCAGAAGATTGCAATTAAAGCTTTGGGAAGGAGATGCACTGGACCAGGCAGGTTGGGTACTTTCATACCTTAAAAACTATCCGCTATCCCTTCAACACTTTTTGGAGGGGCTTAAGATTTTGGAGAACCAGGATTGTGAAGAAAATATTTGGCTAATAACGCTTTTTTCAAAAGATAAAGATCCAAGAACAGCCAGGCTACAGAGCCTTGGATTTATATACAACGATCTCTCACAACTTTATAAAGCCACGGGAAACAGAACCAAGGAATTATTGACTTTGTATGAGGGCTTGCAGATTGGCAAAGACATTAATAGTAATGTAGTAATTGCCCTCATAGCTGCTAATCTGTCTCAGTGTTATTATGCTCTCAACCAATTGGATTCTTCACTGCTGTTTGGCCGACAGAGTTTACAGCACATCACCATCTCAGGCTATAAAACTTATAAAGGATATGTGCTTAATACAATTGGAAATGTTTATTTAAAGCAAAAGCAGTTTGCGTTGGCAAGGCAGTATTTTGATTCAGCTATTCGATTAAATATTGAACAAAATAGCCTTGTAGAATTGCCTGATACTTACTTGTCACTCGCTGAATTGTATAAATCTCTGGGCAAAATGGATAGTGCATTATTCTATGCCAAAAAAGCTCTGGAGGATGATAATCGCTTTGGTGGATATGAAAGAATGAACCAGGCCTATTTTTCTATTTATAATCTATACAAAGCATTAGGAAGTACAGACAGTGCCTACGCCTATCTTCAACTCTCTAAAACCTTAAGCGATAGTCTGAATAAAGCTGAAAAAGATAAAATATATGCATACCAAAACATAGTTTTTGATGAACGGCTTAAAATAAAGGAGCAGGAGAAAGAGGGAATGCAACAAAAAAATGCAATCAGGTTATATACATTGGCCACCTGCATCCTGGTGTTTATGCTAATTGCTTTTCTTTTATATAGAAATAACCGGAATCGCAAAAAAGCAAATAGCCTTCTTCAACAACAAAACGAAAAAATAGAAGCGCAGAAAAAGAATGTTGAAGAAACATTGGCTGAACTAAAATCAACCCAACAGCAATTAATCCAAAGCGAGAAGATGGCCAGTCTTGGCGAGCTCACCGCAGGCATCGCACATGAAATTCAAAACCCATTAAACTTCGTCAATAATTTCAGTGAAGTCAACCTGGAGTTGCTACTGGAGATGAAGACCGAAGTAGACAAAGGCAATTACGGTGAAGTAAAAATTATTGCTGAGGATATTGAAGCCAACGAAGCCAAAATAAATCATCACGGCCGCCGTGCCGATGCCATCGTAAAAGGCATGTTGCAACATTCCCGCAGCAGTAATGCAACGAAAGAGCCTACGGATATTAATGCTTTGGCTGATGAATATTTACGACTGGCCTATCATGGGCTAAGAGCAAAAGACAAATCGTTTAATGCCACTTTGCAAACAGATTACGATAGGTCCATCGAGAATATCAATATCATTCCGCAGGATATAGGTCGGGTCATTCTTAATTTAATTACTAATGCCTTTTATGCAGTAGATGAAAAGAAGATGTCGGGCATTGCAGACTACGCACCAACCGTTTCTGTTATTACAAAAAAACTGGTTGATAAAGTTGAAATAAAAGTTACTGACAACGGCAACGGCATCCCTCAAAACATCATTGAAAAAATCTTTCAACCCTTTTTTACCACCAAGCCTACTGGGCAGGGAACAGGCCTGGGATTATCATTAGCATATGATATTGTGAAAGCCCACGGCGGCGACTTAAAAGTGGAAACTAAAGAAGGGCAGGGAAGTAAGTTTAGTATTGAACTACCCATTGTTTAAAATAGGTGATATGAAATCATTACTCAAGGCAGGTTTCTTTTTGTTTTTTCCGGTTCTTCTTAAAGCACAGCAGCAGCCATCTCAATTAGCCAGTTTTCAATTGGCACTGAAGAATGCGTCAAGCGATACTGTCAGGATGAATATTTATGATCAACTGGGTTGGTATTATGCTGAAAGAAACCGTGACAGTGCCCTTTCTTATTTTGAAAAGGCGTTGCCAATTGCAAAAAAATTGAATCAAAAATTATCTGAAGCTGACGCTTTAAATGGAATAGGATACATATCGGCGGAGTTAGGTAATTATCCAAAATCACTTGAGTCTTTTTTCGAGGCGTTAAAAATTGCGAGGGATCCGGCAAGCGAAAGGAACGCTTATAACCTAACAAACAATGCATGGAATACCAGCAGGAGCCCGGACCCAAAATTTGCACGACTTAATCTTTTAGGATGGATACTTAACAGCTCGGGACTATTGTATGGCGCTACGGGTAATACAGATACACAAATTGCAAATTATTTTGAAGCGAGAAGCCTGGCTGCGACAGTGAATGATACAACGCTGCTGGAGGCAAGCAATTCGTCCCTGGGCCTTGTTTATTTTGCTCTTGGCAAATTGGACTCAGCGCTTCTTTTTCAGCAAAGAGCCTTGTTTTTATATAAACATTCAGATGTCTTTAAAAAATTTGAAAGCGATGTTTTATTGTCTATAGGTAAAATTTATCAAAAAAAGGGAGCGTTTGGTTTGTCAAAGGAAGCACTCTTGCAGGCGGTAAATGCAAGTGTACAACAACAATATTTAGCAGGATTGGGTAGAAGTTATCTTTCATTGGCAGATTGGTATCAGAGTGCAGAAAAGCCGGACTCATGTAAGTTCTATGCCTGGAAAGCGCTTGAAACGTTTAAAGCAATAACCTTACCATCTGGCATGTCAGAGGCTTATGGTTTGCTTGCCTCTATGTATTTAAAACAAAATAAGCCGGACAGCGCTTTTGTTTTTTTGAAGTTAGCTGCTGCAATAAAGGATAGCCTGAATAATGCAGACAGAAAAAACCTTCTTGCTTTTAAAAACAAAGGCTTTGATCAGGTGATGCAACTTAAAAAACTGGAGGAAGAACGAATTCAGACACAAACCAAAATAAGAACCTTCTTACTACTTGCAGGCATCGCTGTTTTTATAGTAGCTACTCTTTTGCTTTACCGCAATAATAAACATCGGCAAAAGGCAAATGGATTGCTGCAAAAACAAAATGAAGAAATAGAATTTCAGAGAAAAAACGTGGAAGGAACATTGGCGGAATTAAAAGCCACACAAGCACAACTCATTCAATCCGAGAAAATGGCAAGCCTTGGCGAACTGACGGCCGGCATTGCACACGAGATACAAAACCCGCTAAACTTCGTCAACAATTTTAGTGAGGTGAGCAACGAGTTAATAGATGAAATGGTGGCGGAACTGAATAGAGGAGATGCGGAGGAAGCAAAAGCTATCGGTAACGACATCAAACTAAACCTTGAAAAAATTGCTCATCACGGTAAACGTGCTGATGCCATCGTAAAGGGAATGCTGCAACACTCACGGCAAACCAAAGGTGTAAAAGAACCAACAGATATAAACGCCTTGTGCGATGAGTATTTACGATTAGCTTATCATGGGTTGCGGGCCAAAGACAAATCATTCAATGCAACATTAAAGGCAGAGTACGATAAAAGTATTGGAACTATCAACATCATTCCGCAAGACATTGGACGGGTCATCCTCAATTTAATCACCAATGCATTTTACGCAGTGGGGGAAAAGAGAAAGCAACACCCCGAGGGCTACGAACCTGCTGTGTCAGTCAGCACCAAAAAGATTAATGATCAAATAGAGATAAGCGTAAAAGACAACGGCAACGGTATCCCCCAGAACATTGTTGATAAAATTTTTCAGCCCTTTTTTACAACTAAGCCCACAGGACAAGGTACTGGCTTGGGTTTGAGCCTGGCATATGATATTGTAAAGGCACATGGCGGCAAGCTGGAGGTAGAAACGAAGGAAGGGGAAGAAACAACATTCATTTTACAACTGCCGCTATGTTGAAAATTATAAAGTGCATTATCGTCTTTATTTCGTGTACTGCAGCAGCCTTGCGTTTGCAGGCACAACCACTACTGCCTGATAGTTTGCGGTATGGTCTTGAACATGCCGCTAACGATTCAATCCGGTTTAAATTCTCCAGGCCGATTTATACTTTTTATGAAGAAACCAACAGGGACTCTGCGCTTGCTTATGCAACGCTTCGGTACGCTATCGCAAAAAGAAATAAACGAAAGATAGAAGAGGCTTACAGCCAGGGCCAAATCGCTTATCAACAAATTTACCTCGGCCGGTTTCGTGAGGCATTAAATAATCTTTCCGAAGCATTTGACATTGCCAACAATACGACTGATGCAGACACATGGGAGCTCACTCCATTTGCCACCCCTGGTAAGGCCCGGCAAGTAACGCTGTCTATGCTGAATCACATGTATGGCCATTTGAAATTAAAAACAGGCAGTGCGGAAAGCTTTCATTATTTTAAAGAAGGTCGGCAAATAGGTAAAACAATTGGCAATGATTTTCGGGTAACGGTTGCCGATATGGTTTTAGCATCTAATTACTTGCTTGTAAAACAACTTGATTCAGCCTTGTTTTTTGCAAAAGAGGGAGAGGAATATGGCATTCGCGGTAACATTGGAAAGTATCTCGCTTACATCTATGCGGTAATGGGTGACGTTTATCGCCGCAGGTCGCAGGATTCGTTGGCGTTACCGTATTATCAAAAAGCATTAGCCTTCGCCATTAAGGAAACGAATAATTCAGTTGCTGCTGCAGCCTACCAAAGCCTGATCAACTATTATAGAGATAGCAAGCAGGCTGATTCCATGCTGTATTATGCAAAAAGAAATCTCGCTGTCATTTCATCACTTGGAGCGGTTACTTCCTCGGTCGTCGCGGATATGAATGTTGGTAAGGCTTACGAAGACCTGGCGAACGCTTACGATTTAAAAAATCAAACAGACAGCACAAACAAATATTTAAAACTTGCCTTGCGGGTGAAGGATAGTCTGAATAATAGTAAGGTAGAGCGGCTCGGCGATTTTCAACGCCTTACATTAGACCAACAGATTCGCTTGCAGGAATTGGAGAAAAACCGCGTTGCCGCTGAAAATAAAAGGAGATTGTATTTGCTGGTAAGCGGCATTATTACCGCGGCTGTCATTATCGCACTCATCTATCGCAACAACAGGCAAAAACAAAAAGCTAATAAGAATTTAGAGAATACTTTAATCGAATTAAAATCTACACAGGCACAACTCGTTCAGTCGGAAAAGATGGCAAGTCTTGGTGAGCTCACCGCAGGCATTGCGCATGAAATTCAGAACCCGTTAAACTTCGTGAATAATTTTTCAGAAGTTAGCAGCGAACTGATAGATGAAATGAATGAAGAATTAAAAAGAGGAGATGTGGAAGAAGCAAAAGCCATCGGTAAAGACATTAAGCAAAACCTTGAAAAGATTAATCACCATGGTCGTCGCGCCGATGGCATTGTAAAAGGAATGCTGCAACATTCAAGAACGTCATCGGGCCAAAAAGAACCGACGGATATCAATGCCTTGGCGGATGAATACCTTCGGCTGGCATATCATGGCTTACGGGCAAAGGATAAGTCATTCAATGCTACTCTTGAAACTCATTATGATAAGACGATTGGCAACATCAACATCGTACCGCAGGACATCGGAAGAGTCATTTTCAACTTAATCACCAACGCTTTTTATGCAGTGGGAGAAAAGAAAAGACAAATAATGGAAGGGTATGATCCCACTGTTTCTGTTGCTACGAAAAAGTTTGGTGATACAATCGAAATTCGGGTACAAGACAATGGTGGTGGTATACCACAAAATATCGTTGATAAAATCTTTCAGCCATTTTTCACTACCAAACCAACAGGTCAGGGAACTGGTTTGGGATTATCATTAGCGTATGATATTGTGAAAGCGCATGGCGGAGAATTGAAGGTGAAAAGTACGGAAGGGAAGGAAACGGAGTTTATCATTGAGTTACCGTAAACACAACAACCATGAAACGCTATCTGCTTTTCCCGTTGTTTGCACTTGTCTCTTTCTCAGCTACGAGTCAAAGACTAAATGTACACACGATCAGAAAAAAATTAGACTCGGCAAAAGATGACATCAGCCGGGTAGATGCGCTTTTCGAGCTGTCAATGGCTTACGTTTTTTTTAATTCCGACTCAACGGAAAAGTTTGCAAAAGAAGGTTTGCAATTGTCGCAACGAATAAATTACAAATCCGGCGAGGCCAGGAGTATGATGAACTTATGCCTGACACTGAATTCATCCGGTAATTACACCGATGCCTTGCGATACGGCTTAAAGGCAAAGTCCATATTAACCGAATTAAGAGACTCTTTTCTCATGGCTTGGAATAATATCCAAATCATGAATTGTTACATTTCTCTGGAGGATTACGACCAGGCACTTCTTTATGGGAACAACGCAAAACACCTATTCAGATCTTCCCATCCGGACTCGAATCAGGTAAGCGTGGGACTGGGTGTCTTGGGTTCCGTTTATGAGATGAAGAACGAATTGGACTCTGCACTATATTACGAACAAAAGGCCCTCTCTTCTGACAGTAGCTGGACCAATCTCTTTGTCAACATTGGAAATGCATATTTGAAAAATGGCCGTACTGATTCAGCCTTGTCTTATTTTAAACGAGGGCTTGCGGTTGCCGCACGAGAGTCAAATTTGTTCGGCCCCGTTGAATTATATAGCAACATATCAAAAGTTTTTGAACGCTCCGGTCATGTTGACTCTGCCATTTATTATGCAAATAAAGCAGTGCAACAGGCGAGCCAACAGTCCAACCCCGCAGGATTGTTAAAGGCCGCCACACAGCTTTCTCATTTATATGACATATTGAACGTGCCTGACAGTTCAGTGAAATACCTTAGGCTGACAAACACGCTAAAGGATAGTGTGTACAGCCGCAGAAAAACAAGGGAGGCGCAGAGTTTTGCGTTTGATGAAAGCTTTCATCAACAACAGCTGACGATGCAGCACCGGGATGATGAAAATAAAACCAAGATAGCTGCGTTGTTGGCTGTCGCGTTAGGAATATTGATAATAACTTTCTTTCTATGGCGCAACAACCGACACAAACAAAAAACGAATGCCGTGCTGCAACAAAAAAATCAGGAGATTGAAAACACGTTGCAGGAACTCAAGTTAACCCAACAACAACTTATCCAATCAGAGAAAATGGCCAGCCTTGGTGAGCTCACCGCGGGCATTGCTCATGAGATACAAAACCCGTTAAACTTCGTCAATAACTTCAGTGAAATAAACAATGAGCTTATTGATGAATTGAGAGTGGATAAAGCAAAGCTTACCAGCGATGAATACGACGAGCTGCTGGCGAGCATCTATCAAAACAATGAAAAAATCAGCCACCATGGCCGCCGTGCAGATGCCATTGTAAAAGGCATGCTGCAACATAGCCGCAGCAGCAACGGCCAAAAAGAACCTACAGACATAAATGCTTTGACCGACGAATACCTGCGGCTGGCTTATCATGGTTTAAGAGCAAAGGATAAAACGTTTAATGCCACGCTGAAAACAGAGTATGACGAAAGCGTTGGGACCGTCAACATTGTTCCGCAGGATGTTGGCCGCGTGGTGCTTAATCTTCTCACCAATGCCTTTTATGCGGTGACAGAGAGGAAGGCAAAGAGCAATAATGAAAGCTATGAACCGACGGTTACTCTAACGACAAAAAAGCTTGCCGACAAGGTGCAAATTATCGTAATGGATAACGGCGCTGGCATACCTTCGGCGCTGCGGGAAAAAATCTTTCAACCCTTCTTCACCACCAAGCCAACCGGACAAGGAACAGGGCTGGGATTGAGTATGAGTTATGACATCATCACCAAAGGACACAGCGGTGGGTTAACCGTTGATTCAGTGGAAAATGAAGGCACTTCGTTCAGCATCATTTTACCCGTGTAAACAGTAAAAGAGACACATGAAAATTTTAGTAGTGGATGACGAACAGGATGTAAAGGTTTTGTTTGAGCAACGGTTTCGAAAAGAGATCCGTAACGGTGAAATGAGTTTTGCGTTTGCCTTCTCCGGCGAGGAAGCCATTGCTTATCTTAACGGGCACGAGCATGAAGCCGTGTTAATTCTGTCCGACATCAACATGCCGGGCATGAGCGGCCTTGACCTGCTCAAACACATCAAACAAAAATGGTACAAACCGCCGCCGGTAGTGATGATGATAACTGCCTACGGTGACGAAGAAAACTACAACACAGCGAAAAACCTCGGCGCCGATGACTTTCTGACCAAGCCCGTTGATTTTGCCTTATTAAAAGAGAAGCTTAAACCAACCAACTGATGGCAAAAATTTTAGTGGCCGATGACGAGGCTGATCTCGAAATGCTCATCAAACAAAAATTTCGCCGGCAAATACGAGAGGACAAATATCAATTTCTTTTTTCGCTGAACGGAACCGATGCCCTGCAGAAGCTGCGCGACCATCCCGATATTGACATTCTCCTAAGCGACATTAACATGCCGGAGATGGACGGCCTTACCCTGCTGGCCCGATTGACTGAAGCAAACCCTTTAGTAAAGACAGTGATGGTTTCGGCTTACGGAGACATGGACAACATTCGCACGGCCATGAACCGCGGAGCCTTTGATTTTGTTTGCAAGCCCGTGAATTTTGCCGACCTTGAAACAACGATTGAAAAAACGCTGACGCATGTGGGCCAACTAAAGAATACGATGCAGGCCATCCGCGAAAACAACATCCTTCGCATGTACGTGGACGATTCGGTGCTGAACTTTATGAGCCGGCCTGAATTCGCCGAGAGCTTGTTGCAGAATGAAACCATTGAAGCCACCGTTCTTTTTGTGGACATTTCACGGTTCACGTCCATCACGGAAACGGCTTCGGCCGACAAAGTGGTGCATCTCCTAAACAATTGCTTTGACATCATGGTAAAGGAAATCATTGCGCAAAAGGGCCACGTGGATAAGTTCATTGGCGATGCGGTAATGGCCGTTTTTCGGGGCGATTTTCATTTGGACAGGGCGATAGAATCGGCATTAGCGGTGCGGCAACAAATGGAAAATTTTCCGCCGGTGCAGGAAGGAATTGACTTTCGCCCCCGGCTGTCCATTGGCCTGCACAGCGGCGAAATGATCTGTGGCAACATCGGTTCCGAAAAGCTGAAGCGGCTTGATTATACGGTTATAGGCGATGTGGTGAACACGGCCCAACGCCTGCAAGACGCCGCCCAACCCGGACAGATTTTGTTGGAAGAAAGCGATTACCAAAAAGTAAAAGAATCCTTCACCTGCCGCGGCATTGGCGACCTGGTGGTGAAGAACAAAAACAAATCCCTCGTAGCTTACGAAGTGTTGGACTAACCCACAAAACGATTTGATGAATACAGCGCACCAAATTCCGGCCGTGACGCACGAGCAATACGAGGCGGCTTACGCTGCGTTAATGAAGCGCTTGTCAACCGGGCTGCCTGCGCATTTAACCTATCACAATCTTCAGCATACCCTCAATGTGATTGAGGCTACGAAACACCTGATGGAAAACGAAGCCGTGCCGGTACAAGAACATTACCTTTTGCTCACGGCGGCTTTGTACCACGATGCCGGCTTTCTAAACGGTTATCAGTCGCATGAAGAATCGTCCTGCGCCATCGCTAGGGAAAGTTTGCCGGCGTTTGGCTACGGCGGTGAAGCCATTGAAGAAGTTTGCCGCCTGATTATGGCGACCCGTTTGCCGCAGACCGCCTCAAATACTTACGAACAAGTGCTGTGCGATGCGGATTTGTATTATCTCGGTTCGCCCAATTTTTTTCGGGATGCGGAAGGTTTGTATAAAGAATGGAAGGCCGAAGGCATTGTGGCCACCCATCAGGAGTGGGAAGCAAAGCAGCTCGCGTTTTTAGAAAGCCATCTGTACTTTACGGCAACGGCTAACAAGGAGCGGGGAGAAAAAAAGAAAGCCTACCTGAAACAACTTCGGTCACAATGGAAAAAAGAACAGCGCAAAGGAGGGATGAGTGAATCCTCGGCGCAAGTTGTACACGATGTGGTGTACATGATAGTGGGCGTATTGGTGGCGGGTTTCGCACTCAAAGGTTTTTTGGTGCCCAATCATTTTCTCGACGGCGGCACATCGGGCATCTCGCTTCTGTTGCACGAGATTTACGGCTTCAACTTAGC
Organism: Flavisolibacter sp.; assembly: GCA_965247695.1. GTDB lineage: Bacteria > Bacteroidota > Bacteroidia > Chitinophagales > Chitinophagaceae > Flavisolibacter. The sequence goes on along the minus strand of OZ252037.1, from coordinate 4,114,960 downwards.
CCTTGTATTAGCACTGTCCAATCTGCCCCTGCTGGCACTCGGCTACTACAGTGTGGGTAAACGCTTTGCCATTAAAACTGCCATTAGCATAACACTTTTGTCGCTCTGCCTGCAGTTTATTCCTTACCCTTCCATTGTTAGTGCCGACAAGATTTTGATTGCCATTTTCGGCGGCTTTTTTATCGGCATTGGTATTGGCTTATGTATGCGGGCCGGTTGTGCATTAGACGGGGTGGAAGTGTTGGCCTTAAAAACATTCAAGCGTACGCCCTTTACCGTCACCGAAATCATTCTTGCCATAAACATCGTCATCTTCAGTGTAGCTGCCTTTAACCCAAAGCTTGGCCTCATGACGGCGCTGTATTCCATTCTCACGTATTTCACCGCCACCAAGTCTATTGACTTTGTAGTGGAAGGCATTGAGGCGTACACAGGTGTAACCATCATCTCCGGCCAAAGCGATCTGCTCAAACACCGGCTGGTAAACGAATTGGGAAGAGGCATTACGGTGTACAAAGGCGAACGCGGTTTTTTACCGGGGCAATTTGAAACCAGCAGCGACTGCGACATCATCTTCACCGTGGTTACCCGGCTTGAATTACGGCGATTAAAAAACCTGGTACACGAAACCGATCCAAAGGCTTTTGTTTTTGCCAATACCATCCGCGAGGCGACAGGTGGGATTTTAAGGAGGCGGGCGGGGCATCATTAGATAACATTGCTTCTCTGTCGTGCTCCTCGCTTTCTATTTTACACCAAACCTGCCGCATGAAACCACTGCGCCTTTTTCAGCCCTTTGTCTGCTGCTCTTCTATTCTTGTACCTCGCCGCGATACGTAACCGGCCCAACGGCTTTAAATGCTCCATACTTTGTTCAAAAACACGATAGCAAAATCGGCGCTTTCATTTCAGGCAATGGCTCCAGCACCGATACCGATTATGTTCGTGGCTACGACTTCATGGCAGCTTATGCGGTGACCAATCATGTTGCACTAACGGTTAGTTATCATCGCCGCCTCGACCAGAACCAATATTTTAATTTTCGGAACGATCCATTTGACTCTTCTTTAGTGCAATACCGTTGTTCGGCTTGGGAAGCCGGTGGCGGTTACTTTTTGCCGCTTGACAATAGAAAGATTGCAAACCTGGGCTTTTATGCGGGCATCGGGTCCGGTAGCTTTACTCTTTCGGAGAGCGGCCGCAAAGGCAGCAGCCTGTACTCACGGCAGTTGTTGGCAAGGCCTTTCAAATTTTATTTACAGCCGGCTTTTTACATAGTGACGGATGTTTGCCGCTTCGCCTTTACTTATCGTTACAGTTGGGTTCAGTACAATCAGGTGCAGTCGAACTATACGCCGGCGGAAGAAACCACGTTTCGCCTTGATGGCTTGTCAGGCCGAACGCTAAGCTTTAAAGAATTGAGTTTTGACCTGCAGCTCCGGCATCCGAAAATTCCATGGCTGGGACTTGAGGGGCAGATGTCTATCAGCAGCAAACCTTTTTATTATTACACCCGCACGTTTAATGTGTCCGGCGGTTTGGTCATTGACCCCTATCTTCTGTTGAAAAAATAAAGCCGCAGATGGTAATGTATTGACATACGCAAACCTCGGCTTCTGAAGAAAATTTCAATCCTATTTGCTTTTGCAGGCGGCGTTTGATTCTATCTGCCAGCGGAATGATCTCTGCAAAAAAGCGCTCTTTTAACTACTGATTCAAGTCGTGAATCAAAACATTGTCCGAGCCCCATCTTTTCTTTTGCCGGCATACTTCGGCGTTGTCGCGGATCTGGTCTTTTATCCAATGCGGTTTTTTGTAGGCATTGAAATGCAGCTTGCCTTCGGCCTCGTCGGTGCTGTAAATAATCACATTGCCTACGCCAAACAAGCGGTAGAAGAAAGGCTCTTCAATAGATGTATCGCGTACCCGGTATAATTCCGTTTCGTTGGTGGTTTTGGTAAAGATGCCGGCGCGGATAATCAAGCGTTGGTCAGTTACCGTTAGCTTGGTTGACTCTACTTCGAGCCACTTCCAAAAGGTATAACCAAGTGGCAGTAGAAGAAGCAGAAGTAAGATGTTGTGACCGGTGACGATGGTTAATGCAACAACGGCGGCAATGCCGAGAAAAGCAATCACAAAACTCTTGAGGTTTACAATCTGCGAAGGATGGCATTGGTGAACGGTGACTTCGGGTTCCATTGCTGATGAATTTTCAAAGGCAAGATAATTAATTCAAGTTACCAGTTGCCAGTTGCCGGTGATCGTGATGATACAAACTGCATTTTGATGATCAAACCTTCTTTTGTGAGAAGGGTTGCCTATTTGAAAAACAACTGCTTTTAAAAGATAATGGTAACGGGCAACTTGTAACTGGCAACTGTAGATGATTAAATTTGTTCCCGGCAAAATGCCGCGAAAGAGAAAGGATGAAGTTTAACGCGGCGATAAAAATGAATGGCCGCTCTTTGCAAAACGATTGCCTCTTTCTTCTGAAATAAAAAAATTTCTATATGAACACACTTTCTATTGAAAAAAATGTTTCTTCCGTAAACACTGATTTTTTGCCGTTACAAGGCACTGATTATGTAGAATTTTACGTGGGCAATGCCAAGCAAGCCGCGCATTATTATATGAGTGCTTTCGGCTTTCAGGCTTTAGCGTATGCCGGTCCCGAAACCGGAATGAAAGACAAGGTGAGTTACGTTGTGCGTCAACACAAACTAACATTTGTACTGACCACACCCATCCGGGCTAAGAATGAAATTGCCGATCACATTTACAAGCACGGCGATGGCGTTAAGTTTCTCGCCCTTCGTGTGGACGATGCTACGTCTGCCTGGGAAGAAACCACGAAGCGCGGCGGCAAAACGTATTTGGAACCACTGCATCTTACCGACAACAACGGCGAAGTGGTATTGAGCGGTATTCACACCTACGGCGATACGGTTCACCTTTTCGTGGAACGAAAGAATTATAGCGGCGCTTTTATGCCCGGCTTCAGGCCCTGGAGTAATCCGCATTTTGCACCGAAGAACACCGGCCTTTTGTACGTAGATCATTGCGTAGGCAATGTGGATTGGAATGGAATGAATCCCTGGGTGAAGTTTTACGAAGAGGTGATGGGCTTTCGTAACATCTTGTCTTTTGATGACAATGACATCTCCACAGAGTATTCGGCATTAATGAGCAAGGTTATGAGCAACGGCAACGGCTATGTAAAGTTTCCCATTAACGAACCTGCCGAAGGCAAAAGGAAATCACAGGTAGAAGAGTACCTTGAATTTTACGATGGCGAAGGCGTGCAGCACGTGGCGCTGGCCACCGCTGATATTGTGGCCACAGTGAAGGATTTAAAAAGCCGCGGCGTTGAATTTCTGCAAGTGCCTACTTCTTATTACGATGATTTGCTGGACAGGGTAGGAGCCATTGACGAAGACATCGAACCATTGAAAGAGTTGGGCATTCTGGTTGACCGTGATGAGGAAGGTTATTTGCTTCAACTGTTTTCCAAACCTGCACAAGACCGGCCCACGCTCTTCTTTGAAATTATCCAGCGCAAAGGCGCCAAAAGCTTTGGCAAAGGTAACTTCAAAGCCTTGTTTGAAGCAATTGAAAGGGAACAGGCGGAAAGAGGGAATTTGTAAAGAATATGTTTATCCGGTAATCCGGTGTCTGGTAATCTGTTTAACCTTATTGCCAGATTAACGGATAAACGGTTATGCCCGCCGATTTTCAACTTTTCTTTACACGGAAACGCAGACCTTTCCGGTTTAAAGATTTCCGAATGAAACCCATTTTTTCCGGCCTTTTTTTACTGGTGTCAGGCATCGGATTTGGCCAGGGGCCTCAAGCCTCTTTTGTAGAATACCAACGCGGCTTTTCGCGGCCCTCGGTAGCCATGGAAAACAAGATGGACACGTTGCAAAAACAGTTTGCCGCCAAGGGCCTACAATGGCCTGCCCGGAACATTTACATCCGCTCTTTTAAATACGACGGGCAACTGGAAGTGTGGGTAAGCAATGGACGTAGAGAAGCCTATAAGCTTTTCAAGACCTATCGCGTTTGCGCCATGGCCGGTTCGCTTGGGCCCAAACGGATGCAAGGTGATTATCAGGTGCCCGAAGGATTTTATTACATCAATGAGTTTAATCCCAATAGCAATTATTACCTCTCCCTCGGTATTAATTATCCCAATGTTTCCGACAAGGTTTTATCCGATCCGGTTAAGCCCGGAAGCGATATTTATATTCATGGCAACTGTGTTACCGTTGGCTGCATACCCATCAACGACCAACAAATAGAGGAGCTTTATATTTTAGCGGCTCACGCAAAAAGCGCCGGTGAAGATTACATTCCTGTCCATATTTTTCCAATTCGGTACAACAGCAAGCGAAGCGCAGATTATCTCGCTACGCTTACCAAAGCAGATGATAAGTTGAAAGCCTTTGCGGCAAAGCTGGAAGCCGTTTATGATCATTTTGAAATTACGCACCAGCTGCCGGTGATAATGACGGATAACCAGGGCGAATATCTTTTTGACGGCTTGGCCAAAAAGGCACTGCCCGCGAAACCTGTTGAAAAACCAAAGCACATTCCCGTGCAGCACCGCCAAAGGGTTATTGCACAAGTAGCTGATGTTGTACTGAAGTGGCCGCAGTTCCCGGGCGGCGGACAAAATTTTTTGAAGTACCTTGATCAATTAGGCAAGGGGATGGCGTCTTCGTTGCCGCTTGGCACAAGCAAGGCCAATGTGGTAGTAGAATTTATTGTGGATGCGGACGGCGTGCCCACGAATTTTAAAATAATTCAGGGCGTGAACGAAGACTTTGATGACGGTTTGATAAGCGTGATGGAACAGATGCCGCAATGGGAACCGGCCGTGCTTGACGACAAGCCCGTAGCCAAAAAGTTGCGGCAAAGTTTTTTAATTGCAAAATGAGGAGATGACGTGTGAATGATGAATGAGTAGAGGTAAGCACAACCTTTGTTTATCACAAGAACCCGAATCATTGAAGAAGTTTGATAGATAAAAAAGCAGCCTTGAGCTGTTTTTTATGCTCGTAAGTTTACGCAGAGCGATCGTGTAAATTTCAGATTTAATCATGGGTGCTTTACCCTTGGCGGCGTAATTACCATAGCGTAAAAGAAGGGCGAAACCGCCATTGACGAAGGGTCTTTGCGGCTATACTTTTGTCTTACCAACAACGCAAACAATATCCAGTAAAAACCCAAAATCTATATCCGAGAAAAGCCAAAACTAACTTTTGTTCCTATTGAAAACCAACCATCCCAATGACGATCAGGACCCGTATCCGAAAAATCTGTTTAATCCCGTATCTATTGAAGCCCGTTTTTAATCACGTATCCTTGAAGAGCACCGTCCAATCCTATTGAAAGCTACAGGCGTCCAACCGAAAATGAAATTTTAAAACCGAACCTAAAACCGCCTGAAATGATTATCCCTCCACAGCAATGCGGAGGGATTTTTTATTGTGTTTTTCAGTGTTTGCGTTAAGCGGCGTAAGCGCCGTTGCGGTAGTGACCGTTGGTGTTTTTTATGGTCAGTCGCGGCTGAATATTTTTAGGGAACAAAGTCTTTATGCCATCGGCTGCGTTGTAAGCCATTACCGAAACCGGTTCATTGGTTTCTTTCTGATAAAAAATCTCAATCAGCAAATCGTTTAACTCGTACAGGTCAATTACAAAGCTGCCTTCGGGGCGGGAGTGAAGAAAATTTCCTTGCTGCAAAAGCAAATCGGCCTGTTGTATATAGTGCAAGCGGTAGAAGCCGGATGTGGTGAGCATAAGTGCTATTTATACTTGTGAGTTATGCACGTTTTATGCCAGACAGATGTGCTTTGGAAAGGATAACCAATTCATAAGCAGGGGAGAATTGGTAACGGGATGGGGAAACAAAAAAGCATCCCGCGTGTAAGACGGAATGCTTTTGATAACGGTGCCCCGGATCGGAATTGAACCGATACGACCGTTGCGGGTCACAGGATTTTAAGTCCTGCGTGTCTACCAATTTCACCACCAGGGCAAATGAACAAAATAACAAATGAACAAGGATCAGTGAGAGAAAAAAACAACATCCTTGCGAATCGCTATTTCAAAAAAAATCCTCCGCGATGGGAGGACTTCTTTGGAGCGGAAGACGAGATTCGAACCCGCGACCTCAACCTTGGCAAGGTTGCGCTCTACCAGCTGAGCTACTTCCGCATAGTTGTTCAAGCGTTCAAAATTTGAGCGACAAATAATTGAACATGTAAACAGTTGAACTTTTAAAAGAACGAAGGGCGGCAAAAATAAGGGCTGTGGTTATTGCCGCAAAAAAATTCTGAAAATTATTTGTACACCGGAACGTAGCGTGTACTCTCCTGAATGTGTACTTCGCCGGGTCCGCTTTTCTCAAAACGTTTCGTATAAAGTTGCGAACAGGTGCCGAAGGAAAAGGCTACCAACGTGGCAAGTGATAAATAAAAAATAAAAGCTGAAGACGAAACCCAGTCGTGCATAAAGTCGCGGTCCTGCACCTTTTGCAACTCTTCCCGGTATTCTTCCTGACGAACATCCATTGCTTTCGATTTGTGGTGCAAAAATAAGGGGAACGGGAGTTGAGCGTGAATTAACCAGAAGTTTTTTTCTGGGTTATGATTTGCGTGAACAAGCTCTTTTTTAAAACAAAATGCTCCCATACCAGATTGCCGCCAAACACGCCGCGGAGCTTTTTTACCGGCTTTCTTTTTATTGGTTTCCATCGTTTGTTGCCAAAAAGAAGCCAGTATAAAAAAGCAAAATGCGCATCAATGATGGAAATAAAATAACCACCGTCGCCTGATAGCAAGCCTTTTAACGCCGACACCTGATCAAGCAAAAGCCGGTATGGAATCTTCCACCACTTTTCGCTCCACGGAAGGTTCTTGGCCAGCATGATTTGGTTGTTGCGAAAGTTGAGGTAGGTTTTTTTGGAGGCGCCTCTTGGCAAGGTTCCGCCGCCTACGTGGTACACCACCGATTGCGGGCAACAGAAAATTTTATAGCCCGCAAGCTGCATTCGCCAACACAGGTCTATTTCTTCCTGGTGGGCAAAAAAGTATTCATCAAACCCTTTAAGTTGGCGGTAAACTTTGCTCTTAATAATCATGGCTGCACCCGTGGCCCAAAACACTTCTTCGTTGCTGTTGTATTGACCTTTGTCATCTTCGCACACGTCAAAAATGCGGCCTTTGGCAAACGGATAGCCAAAGGCATCGAGCCATCCGCCGCAGGCGCCGGCGTATTCAAAAAAATTTTTGTTTTTAAACGATAAAATTTTGGGTTGGCAGGCTGCGTTTGTTTCATCGCTTTCTAATAAGGCGATGATGGGTTCTAACCAATAAGGCGTTACTTCCACATCGGAATTTAGCAGCACATAATAGTCTGCCTGTACCTGTTTCAAGGCTTCATTATAGCCTTTGGCAAAGCCGAAATTTTTTTGAAGAATGATTAATTCAACTTCGGGGAACGCTTCCCGTAAAAAGGCAATAGAATCATCGGAAGAAGCATTATCGGCTACCACCACTCGCAGGTTTGTGTAAGAAGAAGCAAGCACAGAAGGGAGAAATTGCTCGAGGTATTTTTTCCCGTTCCAGTTTAGTATAACAATTGCAACAGATGGCTGGCTCAACGACGAATGGGTTTCGCCAAAAATAAGGAAGCGGAGAGAAGATGATTTGAAGATTTGGAGATTTGGGGATTCGATGATGGTTTGCGCCGGTGTAGGGACATGCCCTTGGCATGTCCGAAAGATTAAATAGAAAGAATGATTGTATTGGTAGTGATGATTCCAACGTGTCGAATAGAATTACCGAACGTACAAGTCCCGATAGCTATCGGGAGCGACGCAACAGAGGCTCAATAGATAAACAAACTTCTGGTCCCAAAAAAGATTGCATTGGAAAACGGTTCCCACCGGTAAACTTTAGTGCCAACCGTCAACTCTTTCTATCTGCTTATCTTCATCGCCATGTTTCAGCAAGTCTTGAATTGGCGAACCCTGTTGGCGATTATTGCCATTTTAATCGTTAGCGGCACCGTTTGGTATTCGTCTTATCTGGCCAATAAAATTGAAGGAGAAGAACGGCAAAAAGTAGGGCTGTGGATTGAAGCCGGAAAGTTTTTTTTGAACCCGGCTAATGAGAGCGCCGACACGAAGCTGGCCCTGACGGTAACCACGCAAAACAACATTCCCATCATTGAAACCACGGAGCGTGACAGCATCATGCAATGGGTGAATTTAGATTCGGCAAAAGTGGAAGAAGGCTGGCTGAAAACTGACAAAACAAAAGACCCAAATAAAAATACGTATCTGCGTGATGAACTGGAAGCCTTCAAGAAATTACCGGGTGAATGGATGAATCCTTTTGATTCTACGAAGCGCAACCGCTATTATTACGGCGAATCGAAATTGCTGAAGGAAGTGCGGTACTATCCGTTGGTGCAATTGTTCATTGTAGGGTTGTTTATCTTCATCACGCTGCAAGCCATTCGTTCATCTTATCGTTCAACGCAAAACGGCGTATGGGCAGGCATGGCCAAAGAAACAGCGCACCAGTTGGGCACGCCGGTTTCGTCGTTGGAAGGCTGGGTGGAAATTTTAAAGGAGAGCCACTGCGACGAAGAGTTCGTACACGAGATAGAAAAGGACGTAAACCGGCTGCGGTTGGTGTCGGACCGCTTTGGAAAAATAGGCAGCACGCCGCAGCTTGAAGAACGAAACGTAGTAAAGCAAGTGCAGCACATGATGGACTATGTGCAGAAGCGGGCTGGCGGCAAGGTATCCTTTGCACTGCAAACCAAAAGCGATGACGTGCCGGTAAAAATATCCGCGCCGCTGTTTGATTGGGTCATTGAAAATTTGCTGAAGAACGCCCTGGATGCGATGGAAGGCAAAGGGCGGATAACGGTGGACATCAATCAGTCGGCAACGGATGTAATCATAGACGTGACCGATACCGGCAAAGGCATCAGCCGACAGAATATCGGCAAGGTGTTTAAGCCGGGGTTTACCACGAAGAAAAGAGGGTGGGGGCTGGGCTTGAGCTTATCAAAACGCATCATTGACCAATACCACAAAGGCTCATTAACGGTGAGGCATTCGGAGGTGGGAAAAGGCACAAATTTTCGGATTGTTTTGAAGAAATAGCTTCTATATTTGCGGCCTCCATTTTTACCCGCCCAGGTGTTGAAACTGGTAGACAAGCCACCTTGAGGTGGTGGTGCTGGAAACGGCGTGCTGGTTCGAATCCAGTCCTGGGCACAGAACTGTATTTAAGGCAATCCCCGCCGGGATTGCCTTTTTTATTTTCTTTTGTGTCTCTTGCTGGTGGCTCGATTTCGCTGAACAGCGTATTGATTCTTTTGGTTCGAACTGCGCCGTTTTTCTTGTTATACGTGATGCCCGCCGGAAAGACCAATGTTTGCAGCCGTTGCTTAACAGCATAGTCTCCTGCAAGCCAGGCCCCGCTTAGGTTTTGAGCGATGTTTAAGCAATTTTCGACGGACTTTTCTAGGTTCGAACCGTCCGCGTTGTTCTTTCGCAATTCTGCCTCCAAAACCTGTAGTTCCTCTTTGTATTTCGCGCTGAACTTTTGATACAGTTCTTTGGTAATGTCACCCAGGACAAACTTCTCTTCAATGGTATCCAGTTGTGCCGCTTTTTCACTCACTTTCTTTTTTAGCCCCTTGCTTTCTTCGAATGATTGTGCGAAGCGTTGCCTTAGTTTATCAAGCAACAGTTTTTTAAGTTTTGCTTTCTCGCTCTTCTTGTATTCAAAGGCTTTCAATCGTGCAACAAACAGTGTGTTGAGAGTGTCGGCCCTTACGTTCACGGGCACGGCTGCCCGTTTGACCTTGTAGTACCAGTTGCCCTTGGTCTTGTAGCCGGTGAAGGGAAGGCCACTGTCCTCATCTTTCGCGAACACTTTCAGCGGTACTTCATCCCGTTGGTGTTGCTTGGGTACAGCAACGTTAATCGCGTTGTCAAATAGTTCATTGACTTTGGCAAAGGTTTTCATGTCCACGAGTGCAGGATGCTTTCCCTGAATCAGTTTTCCTTCCACAAGCTTGCCCGTGACGTAGCCCGCGTAGAATGGGTTGGACAAAATCCACCGGAAGGAAGTTTCGGTGATGCGTACGCCTTTGGCTCTTAGTCTTGTGACGATTTCTTTGTTGGTAAGCTTTCCATCGGCTTTCAAATGAAAGGCCTTTTTCAGTTCTTTTCCTTCTTCGGTAATGACGTACTCGTGAAAACAGGCCCGGTGCTTTTCTTTCAGGTTCTTGTACCCTAACGGCGTTGTGTAGGGCCAGTAGCCTTTAAGCATGACTTCACGGGTGTTAATCATCGTGCGGTCGCTTTTAGAGCGGTTGTCGAAGTTGTTGAGCAGGTGAAAGAAGTTCTCTTGCAGCCGCCCACTGGCGGTGGTGGTATCAATATCCTGCGTCACGCTCTTGACAGTGATCCCCACAGCTTGCAAGTCTTCGCTTAGTTGAGAAGCCGCACTGCCCGAGCGGGAGAAGCGGTCGTAGTTCATGACGATGATGAAGGACACGTCCTTTGTTTTCTTGACGAAGGCAAGCATCCGTTGGAATTCCTTCCGGCCATCGGTTTTGGCGCTCTCGTATTTGCCGCCGAAGGACTCGCGTATTTGAATATTGTGACGAAGTGCATACTCTTCGCAATACTTTTTCTGCACTTCCAAAGAACCGTTGTTCTCGGCCTGTTCTTGGGAAGACACGCGGGTGTAGATCACGCCGGCCTTTCCGTCGCGTTTGCTCACGGGCCTGTACTGTTTGGTCGTTCGGGCCTGGAGGGCTTCTTCCAAGTTATTAGTCAGGGTGTGTTTCGCTTTGCTCATCTGCTTCATGGGTTGTTTCGGTTTTCTCGGTTTGTAGATAAAGGTCAATCAACAGGTCAGCAAAGCGCTCCAACTGTTCCTCAATAGCGAGGAAGCCGGAAGGCTCTTTATCACCATCGCCTTCTTGGCCGCTTTGCGGTTCTTGGTTGGCCTTCTCTTGCTGACTTTTTGTTTGCTCTTGTTTTCTTCTTTGTTGTCGTTGTCTTTGTTGTTTTGTTTTTAAAAGGATTGAACTTTCCACGACTCAATCGTGTTGTGTCTCTTTTTCAGTCGTCTACTGCATGAAGAGGCTTTTGGCTATGATGGGGTCTGAGCACTTCAGCACCCGCTCTGGTTTATCTACGTTTTGTTATTCCGGGTTTTTATTTATTGTTGGTTGTTTCATTGGCTAGACGTTTTTACGAGGTCGCCCTCTCTTCGTCGGTTCGTTAAGCTTGATGATGCTCGTTTCCTCAAACTGAATCAATTGCCCGTCCATCGTCTTGAAGGCGATGTTTTGGTAATCGCCCTTCTTTAGATAGGCGTGCAGTTTTTTGATGACTGTCTCGTCTATGCCCCGCCTGGTGACCCGGATGTGCGAGGGCTGGCCTTCCTTGTCCTTCTGAATCACGATCTCGCTGTATTGCTTTTCTTTCACAACTTCCAGGATGCGTTGTTCGATGGGCGAGAGCACTTGAAGCAGCACGTCCGCACTCAAGGCTACTTCGTCTTGCAAGGCCAGTTCCCGGAGGATGGTGCCCAAGTTGATTACGGTACAAGAGGTAGAAAACAGTTCTGCCTGCAAGCGGCCTACGCTTTCGTGTGCATCTGCGGTGGTGGCGCTGACCAAGGGTATGAGCAGTATCTCTTGGTGCTTATTGACGGCCAACACGTAGCTTACTTTACGGAGCAAGGAGACCACTACGCAAAACATGAGCGGACTTAGTTGCAAGGCCGCAAACCCTTGCTTGAGTTCCTCCATGCCTACCTGCTCGATATGTTGCAGCAGTTCGCTTTGCTGCGGTAGCGGAAGGGAAGGGTGGCGAAGCCCCTTTAGCATTAGGTCATAAAAGCCATCCCCACCCTCTTGCCACAGGTGCTCTTTGACCACGCGGATGGTGTCGGTCGGTAAGCCCAAAGCCCGCAGCTCCTCCAGGGTCTTGATCCAAACCGCCTCCAGAAAAGAGAACTTGCGCCAGCCCTTCTCGCCGCGCATGTACGGGATCAGCCCGCCCTTCTCCCAATTGATAAAGGTGTTGCGCTCCACGCCCAACTGCCCGATGCGCAGGTAACGCGAGGAGAACTCGGTAAACAGGGCAAATAGCCGTTCAGGGTTCTCGCTTAACAGCCGCATCACATCTTCCGGCGAGTACCGGAAAGGGTCAACTTGGTTTTTCGCTGCTTGCTTCATAACGCACCTAATGTAGTGCAATATGGACAATTCTAAAACTTTTCACCCGTACTTTTTTCACCCACTTCTTAATAAGTCTCGTTTTGTTATTTCCGAAAATAACAAACTCGCCTACAGTGGATTGCGTCTTGTTATTTTCGAAAATAACAAACCGTAATCCGGCCTACGAATCACCTGTTTAAAAACAGAAAGTCTTTGAAAAAAATAAGACAAAAGGTTTGGAAATTGTTCAATCGTGATTACGCTTGTGGTGGCTAAAGACGGCCGCTTTGACGTCAGGTTACGCTATGAGACGTCAACTGACGTCAAAAATGCCAGAAACAACATTCACAAACTAAAAATCTGTTTCCGTGAAAGACAAAAGATTAAACGAGAACTACACCTCCGTATGTTGGTACTGCGGTGTTATTTTCAAAAATAACAAACACTCCGGTCATTTTTGCCTCGACTCCAACCACCGCCAACGGCACTGGAACAAAGGCTCCAAAATCAATCCATTGATTAACGATCAAAACGGCCATTTGATCAACGCAGATCACCTGCTTAATACAATCTACAACAGCCGTCGCGAGAAAAACAAAGACGGGTGGAGCGAGGCTTGTCCCAGGTCCGTGCTGCGGGACAACTTTCATTACACCGGACCTTTGCCAGAAGGTGAAGAGCTTTTGGTGGTGGCGAGCTTTGTCATTCGCCGCTCACCCGGGTGGGCTGCATTGTCTTGCTTCAAGGCTCATTTTACCGTAAAACCCATCCAATTGCTAACGCCGGAGGAGCGGGCAAGCCGGTCGTTTGTGAGTGCAAAAGAGGCCTTAGAACGTGCAAAGGTTAAGCGACTTGAGGAAGAGGAAACGGAGTTTGCCCGCGAGTTGGCAAAACGACTTGCCGAGATTGGCCCGTTGCGCCTGTTAGTGCCGGGACGAAAAGAGAAGAACGCGGGATAGATTGCTACGAGCTATGAAGCGTTGTTTTTTCAATGCGCTCCGTAGAAAAAGCGGTTTGCTTTTCGGGCTTACAACCCTTTTTGCCTGTCGAGTAAGGCTTGTAGCATAGCTACCTTTTCCTGTTCGCTTTTCAGCAGGCGCTCGTAAAGCTCCACCACCTTTTCGATGGGGTTAAACTGGTAATTCACGAGTGCGGAGTGGTCGTGGAAGGTATTGTTGATGTTGTTGAAGAGCGCCTCCTCAGAGAAGTTGCGAATGGCCTCCACCGACACGCCCAAGGCATCCGCTACCTTCTGCAGCCTCTCCTCATCAATTTTCTCGCTCTGCTCCATTTTGGAGACGGCTTGCTGCGAGACGCCCAAGGCCGTGGCCAGCGCCTCTTGCTTCATGCCCACAATCTCGCGCAGGCGCTCCACGCGGTGCCCTAAGTGAACAGTCGGTTCTTTGGTCAAGTTCATATCAGCAAATGTATAAAAAGCCGCGATGCGCAAAGAATAGCCGCTCGGGTTGTGAGGCACAACGGTATGAGTTGTGAGACACAACCACACTTTTAATGTCCGTTCCGTGCTTCCTGGATAGATTCGGCAAGGCTTGTCAAAACAACAAGTTGCCATTGTTTTATGCTCTCTCCCTCCTTGGCTACCGACCTGGAATTGATTCAAACCTTTTGCAGGCAGAACGGCATTGCCCTTTTTTACGGCATACCGGAGGACAGCGGCTCTGCGCCTTGCCGCTGGAACAAGGAGGCGCCGGAGGCCTTACAAGAGTTCTTGGCCGCTTTGAAGACAACAGGGGCCAAAGTCCTGCACCTGACCGTCACCCACAATGAGTTTACACCGGGTGATCTGCAAGCGATTCAAAAAGCCATTGTCACACAACCAAAACAACAGCAAAAAACCCTCACCGGTTCCTTAGGACACCTTCAAAAAGAAACAGACACGCCTTTGACGCTGGTGACTACTTTTTTCTATGGAGTCGTTCACTATACGTACAGTCGCAGCAGTCCCCTCTCTACGCATCACAAAATCTTGAAAGCGTTGATAGGCGATCCGCCAGCAGATATGACCTACGCTTTTAAACAGCATAAAGAGGTTAGTGGGTCTCACACAGACCATCTTTCTGCCGCCGAACGCCCAAAGGATGACATTGATGCACTGGCGCGAACAATCGCCACTTTCCCGCCTTACATCCATGCTCGCCACAGACGTGGACGAGGCGTGATGGCCAAAGCGATTGTCGAAAGCGAAGGCATAAAAGCCGCAATCGGTCAAAGACAGGTAGCGGTGCAGGCTGAGCGCATCTTCAAGGCCGAAATGGAAACGGTTCGTGAACAGGAACGTACCAAAAGAATAAAAGCGCTTCAAAAAGCCACACCGGGCATAAGTAAAAAAGCGATAGCCAGAGCACTCAACATTCCTTCAACAGATATACACGGGTATTTAAGCAACCGTTCTAACTAAACCGGGAAGCAGAAGTCTACCTTGCCCCGTTTCTATCATTCTGTAAAACAAGCACTCTATGTCCCCGTCACAAAAGCAGCAACCTAGTGTGCCATCAGTAAAGAAAGAAGAAGGGAAATTTTGGTTTGCCAACACAAATGACGACCGGCAAGTAAGGTTTGCTAAGAAGGTCATCCTTACTTGCTTGATGATGTTCTTGGCCTTTACGCTCTTCAGGGTGTTCGGAAAAGATACCAAGGGGCCCGGGGAGGCGTTTTTGGATGCAACGTGTATCTTAACATTATTGACGGCGTTTTCGATTGGCTATATGGCAGGGCGTTCGGCGAAGTGATTACATAATCTATTGATACAAGCGAAAACTCTTGAGAAAGCTCCGTGACTTCTTTCGCGACTTGCAACGAGACGGCGAACTTCGTTTGGAGATTGGCCACGGTCAAGTGCAGGCGATACTTGGTATCATTGTTTTGCTGGTACTCGCCTGCAACCGATGATCGTGAAGACGAGAAAGGCTTTTTCACTGATCTAACAACCAAAACATAAGCCTACAATTTTCATTTTCAAGTTTAAGCAGAAGTTTTTCAATTGTTTTGAGATAGCCAACTATATCCTTGGCTGTTATCGCAAACGTATTCTTCGCCTCTAATTTGTTTTTTTTAGATCCAATAGTGAAGGTCGTTTGTTAGTTGAATCTTTTCCTTTTGGCGTTTCTTTTTGTCTTGAATCGAAAGAATTTTTTAAAACGGTCTGAAAACAATTGAGGGTATTACTCTTCGAAATTGAGCTTTGCGAAGGTGATGAAATGCTCTTGTGGCCACTCGCTGAATTTGTTCCGAAGTGTTTCCATGATTTGTTTTCTCGCTTCATCGCCATCGGCAAAAGCTTAAGCCTTTTAATAATGGATAGGGTTTTGGCGTAGGCAAACAAATAAGCGGAGAAAATCGTGGAACCGGACTTCTAAGTTTGCTGCGCCGGATGCAGCTATAGTTTTTACAGTGTAGTTGAGAGCGGGACAAGATTCAGGCGTGATAAAATACTTGACGATTCTTTCTGCCGATGATTTCTCAAAAATCAAATAGCTCCTGCATAGGTCAAAATCAAAAAGGTCGTATCCCAGGTTGTATAAAAGTTCAGATTCAGAAGCGGGGTCGTTTGGAACTTCTTCTATCGTGGCAGTTGGAAGTTAGTTGATTTCTTTGTCTTGAAATGGTTGCCACGTAAGTTTGAAAATTGTAATAAGTTATGTGCCTAAATATTTGGTTGTGTTCTTAAATGTATGATGAAAGGAAAAGTGAGAAGGGAAGGCAGTGATGTGGCGAAGCTTTGTGAGTGTAAATTCACACGAAGCGTTAACCTGTCCCCGCCGCCGAGGGGCGAAGGGAGTGCGCAACTGCGTGAAACAAAACGGGCAGCAGAACTTTTTGTGCAGCGGGCTGTCGAAAGCAGTTTCTGGCGTCGTACGTGTAAAAAGGCTGCGTAGCAGAGAACTAGGAGTTGGTGCTGAAAATGTTAATGGGGCAGCGGTGTTCGGGACTGCGAGGCGGCAGTAAGGAACTTGTGGGCAAAATTGAAGCGCTTGGACATTGACTGGTTTTTGACCGATGCCTGAGAGGCATTCGCGGCGGTGTTGCCGCCGACAAAGCACCTCATAAGGCCCACACCGAAGCCATCGAAGGGGGGCCAATACCTTTTTCTTAACAAGGGTCCGTCGACCGGTCAGGCGAACAGTGTGCTTCTTCACAAAACTGATCTATCACTTCTTCATAAGTAAACTCGTCCTCCACCATCGCAATCAACGCTCATTATGAATTTCGGAACACAACAATTCTGTTTTCACTAAAAAATTTGATCTGAAAGCCGTTTCAAGTTCGGGCTAAAATCTCTACAGCTCATTCAGCCTTTAATATTTATTTAAATTGCTGATCGAGCAAAATCTGTCCAAGAATGTTATAAGTAATTCTTCGCCTCAACCCGCCCTGAAAATTATAGTACTCCCAAATTCCCGACCGCTTTCCGTTAACAAATTGGGCTCGTTCCATCACGGTGCCGCTGTTAAAATAGGTCAGCCGCTGGCCGTCTAATACTCCTTCTTTATAATTTCCTTTGGCTTGAATTTTATCCATGTCGTAAGCCTCGTACGGCCCGTTGGGTTTGCCGTTATGGTAAAACATTTTTGAAACTTTTTTTGACATGCTGCTATCTAAAAACAATTGCTTCATTTTATAACTCGTGTCCAAGCGGTTCTTATAAAAAATAGCGTACGTGATATCGTTTTGTCGCTGCAAGCCACCGATCGGTAGATAGTTCTGCACGTTGTAAAGAATGCTGTCGGCTATCGGCGTCAAAATTGAAATTTGGGCAGTAGCGGTTACTGAAAATAATAGAAATAAAAACAAGAGTCTTGGTTTCATAACGAGAGTTTTACAGTTTAAAATCGGTTGAGGTTTTTTCACTTTTGCTGCATGAAGCCGCATTTAATTCAATCGTCGTTTGCTGTATTCAAAAGGTTTTATCTATAGAATTTTGGATACGTTAAGATAAGAAAGAATTTTGGAGCAGTACCTCGAAATGAAAAATTATTTTTCGTGATGAAACTCATGGTAAAAGACAAAGATTTCATCCTTCGAATGGAACGTAAATACTGCTTTCTATCGAACATAAAAACATGCTCAAACAACCATCAGCCGTTTTTCTTTCAACCGCGCAAACATTTTTTGGCTCTCTTGCTCTGTATAAAGTTGCGACCAAGCTACGTACCGGTAGAATTCCTTGCTGCCCGGCGCATGGCCGCTAATCTTTCGCACAATAGCTTCCGGCATACCCAAACTTAGCATGGTGGTAATAGCCGTACGGCGCATGGTGTGCGTACTGGCGACATCGCAAAAGCGCAGTTGCTTTTGTCCATTTTTTATTTCTACAACGCCACCACGTCTTTCGCGATGGATCTGTACCTCTTGTGTAAAGCCGGCAGCGGTAAGTAATTCTTTAATGTATGCATTAAGATTAGTCTTGTTGAAAGAAGGCAATAGGCGGTTTTTGTTTTTACCGTATTTTTTTATAATCGCGACAGCGTAATCCGGAAGGGAAACAACCGTGTAAGTGTTAGATTTTTGCGAACGAACGTAAAGATGATAAGCCTCGTTGGTTTGACGCACCGCTGTTGGTTTTAGCAAAAGCAAATCAGACACACGCAGGGCTACAGTGCAGCCGAACACAAAAAAGTCTTTGACTTCTTTCAGACGTTTGGAGAGCTTAGCGTCAAGAACTTCGTCGTAGATTAAAAAATTCAGCTCTTCAGGCATGAGCGGAAAAATGGCGATTTCTTCTTTGCGGACATAAAATTGCTTGTGAAAATTGCCGATACCCAAAGCAATATCTTTATTGAGGTAGTTGAAGAAAGCCTTAATGATTTTTATCGTGGCGCCCACGTAATTATCATAAAATCCACAATCGCCATACAGGTAATCGGTAAAGGCTTTGTAGAAAATTTTCCAATAGCGCTTTTCACTTTCTATTTCCCGCTTAGTCAGGTAGCACTCCACGCGCAGCCGCAGTGCGTAAGATTTGGCCTCGCAAAACCGAAGCAAAAGCCTTTGGGCGTAGCGGTAATTTTTTACTGAGGCTTGGGAGAGGCGTTTGCCATTGGGTTGCAGACGGCGACCCTTCTCACTATCGCGAATAAATTTCTCAAAGAGGACAAAAAAGTCATAAGTCTTTTTTCGTTCTTTTTTCATGGGATGGTTGGATATTGGTTAGTAAATTCGAAGTAGAAAAAAGCGAAAAAAGCTCAATTTTGACAGAAAAACAAGCATTGTCGCTCTTTGAAAACGCAGATGGGTATTAGGTTTTCGCTAAAGCCGTGACCCTTCCTTTGGGATGGTCATGCCCGGACGCACCTATACCTCCGGAAGCGGCTACCGCTACGGCTTTAACGGGAAGGAGAACGACAACGAAGTCAAAGGCGAGGGCAACCAGCAAGACTACGGGATGCGCATCTACGACCCCAGGGTGGGACGGTTTTTAAGTGTGGACCCGCTGACGAAGAATTACCCTTGGTACACGCCGTATCAGTTTGCCGGAAACAAACCGATCAAGTTTGTTGACTTGGACGGCATGGAAGAAGGACTCGTGCAGCTTTATTACTGGCTACGTCCCAAGATCAAGAGTACCACCGTGGGGCAATTGGTAGATGGTGTTTATCGCAATACACCTGTTGGTATGGCTGATCTACATGTTAAAAAAGTGACAGCGGAGTTTAAAGAAAATCCGCTTGCCACCTTAGAAAAATACTCCAACCCAAGTAAGGTTCTTAAGGAGCAGGCCGAGGGAGTTGTGCAAACCACCAAAAACGCCTTTACAGGCAAGGACGCAGGTGCATGGATTGATCTAACAGTGATGGCTTTTGGTGGTGTTGAAGCAGGCAAGCGGTCCGGTGTAAAACTTAAAACAGACCTTTCGCCAGGAACAAAAACAAATGGGTTTTCGTTCTCGCGAAGCAGTCCGGTTTTGTTTAAAAAGGTAAACGATTTTATATTAGGCCATAGCGAGGAAACTATCTTAAAGTCAGACGAGTACAATAAAATCAAAACTCTTTCAAACGAACAATTGGTACAAAGCGTAATAAAGCCAAAGGAATATGATCCAGTGACAGTTAATACGATAACTGAAAGTGTTTCTGATGGAAATACGCGATTGTATGAACTTCGGCGAAGGAAACTGAACATTGATGTGCCGTACGAGAATTACACGCCTGACCGATCAATGTTTCCCGATCCCAAAGAACCCCCCAAAAAACAGTAGTCATGTTTGAGAAAAAATTTCTTGCTTATGTACTCTACATCACGCTTGTTGAGATTAGAGAAAAAGCATATGAGCAAAATGACAACAGACTTTATCACTTAGCTGATATGTTGCACAACGTGCCA
This sequence comes from Flavisolibacter sp., assembly GCA_965247695.1. Lineage (GTDB taxonomy): Bacteria > Bacteroidota > Bacteroidia > Chitinophagales > Chitinophagaceae > Flavisolibacter. Next base: position 4,095,349 of record OZ252037.1, on the reverse strand, counting down.
GCCGCTTTGGTGGATGAGGATTTGGCAAAGGAAGAATATCAAACCCTTTTGTCATCGGTTAAATCTTTAAATGTTCCAGAGTGGTTGATGGCAAGAGAAAAAGAGTTTTATGCAAGGTTTCCAGAATTCAAGAAATGAAATTTTAGGAACCTTCCATTGCATAGACACTTATGAAGAACGATCGATTGATCAAGGTGGCGTAAATAAGAGGGATGATTTAGTAGCCAGCGGATACTTTCAAAAAACTGACAATGAAACCGTATTCTAAAGCATTGCCTGCTAAATAAAAATAAAATGAAAGAGTAAAGAAATTTTGGTAATCTTCCTTTGGGATGGTCATGCCCGGACGAAGCTATACCTACGGAAGCGGCTACCGCTACGGCTTTAATGGGAAAGAGAACGACAACGAAGTCAAAGGCGAGGGCAACCAGCAAGACTACGGGATGCGGATCTACGACCCACGGCTCGGACGGTTTTTAAGCGTGGATCCACTGACAGCAAAATATCCTGAACTGACGCCTTACCAATTTGCCAGCAACACGCCAATCCAGGGAACGGATTTCGACGGAATGGAAGTCTACTATGCTGCAGATGGAAGCTTGTTAGGAAAAGTCGGTACAAACACTCAAGTAATGGTGGTTAACAAGGAGTTCGTAACCTATGCACCTCAAACTATTGCGGACATTAATCGTCCACCCAGTGCCAGTGATTTTCTAAGCTTCTCGGGTCAATCACTCTCGAAAATGGTTCTTGCGGACAACAGCAAAGCCGTAGGCATGACCAATGCAGAACTGAATACAAGGGCTTTTCTGACTCTTTTACGACGTTCTGAACACGATGGTGAGGAGCCGTTGGCTTACAACGCTCTGTTTGGCGGTGGAACGTTTACTGATAAAAGTTATGAGGAGAATCCAAAGGGATACACCGATCACCCAATGAAGCCAGTAAAAAAATGGGGGCTAACGGCTGACGCAGCCGGCGCCTATCAGATATTGGGTAAAACCTGGAAAAACGTCATTAAGCCTTTAAACAAACCTGCTGACTTCGGGCCAAAGGAGCAGGACAGGGCTGTATTGACGTTAATTAATGAACAGGAGAAATACAATACCAACAAAGCCGGAACGTTAAATGACATTAAAAGTGGCAACATAGAATCTGCTATTTCCAAATTAAAAGGCACATGGACTTCTTTACCGGGGGCAAAGGAACAACTCATTGACATGAGCCAAGCTCGCGATATTTTCAAAGAAAGCATACGCAATGAATTACGCGGACAATCCGCCATTGCCACCCAGCAAGGCAAGTTGCTTCCAAGTAATCAATAAAAGGATTCAAATGAGACGTCCAGAAATAATCACCGGATGCTTCCTTTTTCTGCTGGCGTGCCAGACACAAAGCAGTCCTCCGGATCAAAAGCGAGTTGCGGCGAACAACACCCAAAGTAGAACTGGATATGCGTATACCCAGAAGCGGAAGCTGATTGGTATACAAAACCTTAAACAACTAGACGAGGACACTTGCTCTATTCATTGGTATGGAGGCGACCTATTCTCTTTGTGCTTTGAAAAGAACAGGGTTTCTTATTTTTTTAGTCCGCAATGCGTCTATTCGTACCGTACGGCACTTAAAAGAGATAAGCTAATCATTTATTGGGACGCTCACGAAAACTGCACAACTGATCTCGGTTTGACGCAAACATTTAAAAACGTCAAAAGCCCTGTTGCTGAAAAGGCCTTTGGTGAATTCCGGCTTGAAAATGACACGACGCTGAGGGTAAAATACTATTTTCAAGAATGGGTCAATAAACTCAATGAGAACATTAGTGACAGAGGAATACTTTTTCCCTCTTTACTTAAATTGAAACAACAAAAATAAAAGCGTTCCTCACGATCACTCTGCGGTGACACATTACCGGCTATCGCTACGAGTTTAACGGCAAAGAACGGGATGATGAGGTCAAGGGAGCGGGCAACCAACTTGGCTATGGGGTGCGCATCTACGACCCACGAGAAACGGCAGTCCGAAGTTGTGTGCTATTTGATGATTTTTTGTACACTTACTCGCTTGCCTGACCTAAACAACTCAACGATGAAGGTGCCACTGTTAAGTGAACTGATATCAATTGTGGATGCGTTGACTTGTTGTTGCAGCACTCGTCGGCCCAGCAGATCGGTAACAACCAACCGCAGGTTACTATAATTCTGAATGCCGGCGAAGAGTAGGGTATTGTTTACCGGATTCGGATAGATAGAAATCGCCTTCAATTCTCCGGCAGAAGCCTTCGGCAGAAACGTCTTTTTGATGAAGTTGCACTGGGGACAAGTCGTTCCTACATACCTGACATCAACTACAGCTTTGGAAAAGCATAGTTCCACAAATGAACCACCAAGAACGGTAAGGTTGGCAGTAGACATAGTGGAGTCGATGAAGAACACCGTCACACACAGGCAGGTATCGCGGCAAGCGCTGGCCAACTTTACACAGGTAGAGCCATCGCAGCCGTGGGTCAAAGAAGCCATAATTGTACAGGAATCTTCTGGCAGGCTGTCTAAGCTGTTCTGTGGCAACTGCGCACAGGCAGCAGGTAAATTTGTTTTCCAAGCAGGCGACGCCGAGGCAAACAAGGCTACAACGGTTAAGGCACCAAAGAGCAGGAAGATTTTTTCATACGTTTTGTTTTTTAATGAAGATTGAGTTGCGCATAGACTGATAAACTAAGTTGATGTAAGCACATTCCAGAAAGCTTGCATTCAATAAATAGTTGACCCACGAACAGTTCGCTTTTTGCCCAAACATTCCCTTACTTCAGCCGTTGATGCAGTGACTACACATAGGCAACGCAAAACACAAACAGTGGCGTAAAGGGCTGCAACCTTACCAATTGCTGCAGCGAACAAACCTAGCCTTTAACCCGCCACTGCACCGTGGTACCGGTGACATGTACAAAGGTTTGCACCTTTATGACACCGCCACCATCTTTGCTTCGGGTGATACTGACGATGGCATCCTCCCCATAACGGTCAATCAATAAGACAGGATTGTTTAACGCAAATTGATAAGGCAATAGACTGGCGTACTCTTTGGTAAGCGTAGATCCACTCCCAAAAGACTGTCCTTTTTTTAAGCCCTTATCAAAGAGATGGATTTTTAATAGTGATAAAAGATGTACTGCTTCATAGAAAATATCCTTTAAGCAAAAAAAGGTTAACCAAGCAAATTGAAATCAATCCCATCGTTAATCCAATTACTATCGAATTATTGTATTGTAACCGGCGGACAGTAACAAACAAAACAATCGAGTGAAGCCCAATGTAAAGCAGATAAAAAGAAGATTCAAAGCTACGTTTTGTTAGGCAGTCTAAAATTGCTCCCAATATAAAACCAATGCTTCCAAAGCTGATAATTACACTGCTGGTTTGACGGCTACGATTAATAAAAAACAATGCGGAACCTGTGAGATAACAGAAAAAATAGAGCAACAACAGACCGTGACTTTTCAAAGTCAACTGATAGAAGTGCAGGATGTTGTCGCGCTGAAAGAAAATATTTTGAATGTAAAGCCATACCATGCACGCCGAGTAAACCAATACGAGTAGATGCACTACATAATTAAGTGCAACATTTATCCTCTTTGACGCACCCCTTTCTTTACTCTTTAGCAATTTTTGGTTCATTGGATTTCTTCATTGATTGTTGAACTACCTTTCCGTCAACCGTATAGCTTTTGTCATAACTAACCTTGTAACCCTGATCTGGACCGAGTATAGTTAACGTTCGGTAAGAACCATCACTGTGACCATCTCCGTAAGTTACAACGGTTTTAGAAGGGAAGTTTCTTGACACGACCAAATTTGTAATCTTTTCGTTTTTCTGATTATAGGTGGCTTCAGAAGAAGGAAAAAGGTTTTCGCCAAGTCCCGTATAATCAGTGCGCATAGCACCATAGCCCATAACTGATGTAATGTAGTTTTGAAAGTAAGAAGCTTGAGTTTCGGTCGTTAGCCTGTCCTGTGTCGCCGAGGCTCCTATGTCATCTTGATAAGCATGAAAAAGCTCGTGCGCTAATGCTATCACCATTAACCGCTCCCCCATCTAATGTCTTTCTGTATGGATTGTCATCATAGGAAACAGTGTTTGCCTCTGTGTCATACTGACTGCTTTTAAGAAAGAAAACTTCATCAATGGTATACTTTTCTTTTGACGTACTTAACCTATCAATAAGATTCTTTCCCAATTCTGTGGTAGCTATGGTTAGTAAGTTTTTTTGAGTGTTTTGGGTAAAATCCTTATCGCCTTTTATAACGTATCCCACCGGCCAACTACATCTTGCCGGATCCGTTCAAAAGGGCCTGATTTTATTTCTGGAAGTGATGTGGCAGCAGTTCGCTAATTCTGTTAATGGAATGGTCGGCGATTAATTCCAGAACAGTTTTCAGCCACTTGTACGGTTCTATGCCATGTAGTTTGCAGGTGCCAAGTAGTGAGTACAGCATGGCGCTTCGCTGAGCGGCTTCATGTGAGCCTGCAAACAAATAATTTTTTCTGCCAACAGCAACCGGAGGGATAGAGTTCTCCACCGGGTTGTTGTCGATGTTCAGCATTCCGTTCGTTGCATACAGTGATAGCCTGTCCCATCTTTCACTGCTATAGGCAAGCGCTTTGCCAATCGGGCTTTTGGGGGTCACTTGCTGGTACTGCTCCTTCATCCAACTGCCTAGTGATTTCAGTAGGGGAACTGATTGCTCCTGCCGGATGGATTGTATCTCCGCATAATTTAATTGCTGGTCTTTACAGCTCCTTTCAATGGCATAGAGTTTTTGTACTTCGTTCATCGCATGTTCTGCCCTGGCCCGGTCATTTTCAAGCGCCTCATGGAACATACGCCGTGCATGGGCCATACAATGCAGGAGTGTAATGTCCGGTCTTTTATCAAAGATCTCGTAGGCACTATAACCATCGGTTTGCAAAAAGCCCCGGAAGTTCTCTAAAACATTCATCGGCCCTTCTCTTCCTCTTCCCTCTTGGTAATCGAACAGGACAAGCTTTTCCAGGCTGTTCTGATACATCCAGAAGTAACCTCTGTGGGTTTGCCCTTTTTTGTCCTTGTCCATCACCTTGATCGGGGTCTCATCGGCGTGCAGGTAGTGTGAGTTGAGCACCTCGGTCTTTAAAGCCTCGTAAAGCGGCCTTATAAGCCTGCAGGTTGACCCGACCCAGTTGGTGAGGGTGGAATAAGGAAGCTTCAGCCCGCCGCGCTCAAAGCGCTGTATCTGGCGGTACAGCGGCAGGTGATCCACATACTTATCGATCACGATCTGCGAGAGCAGTCCCGGACCCGCCATCGCTTTTTCCAATGGGCGGGATGGAAGCTTTCCAATCAGCACTCCCTGGTTATCTGGCCTGGCATACTTAGGGCGCACATACTTTTTTACGAACAGCTCTCCGGGCTGCCATTCCAGCACCTCGGTTACTTCTTCACCCATCTTCCTTAAACCGGTAATAGCCTCAGCGGGTTCAATGATGATCTCCTCTCTTCTTAAGTGTTCGGGAAGTTTCATCCGTCCGGGATGTGAGAGTGGTTTTTGTTCAACACTTACATTGGTTCTAATGTAGGTGATCTTCTTTGCATCCACCACAGCGAAGCTTGCAGTTGCATCAGCTTGTATATCGAGTGCTAATTGTGTTGTATTTACTTCTGCCGGAACAAAGCGTTCCTGCCTGGATCCAAAGATCATCTTTTGAAGCTGTGAGAGCTGTTGTTGTAATTGCAGCGCTAGTAACTGCAAACCTTCAAGCTTCTGTAGCTGTTCTTTAAGTTGAATGATTTCTACTTGCGACGCCTCGTATAAACGCTTGTAATCTATGACGGGAGCGGCTTGCATGTATTGCAAAAATGATCACACAAGTAAATTTTTGCAAGTATTTTTTATCAACAAACACCCTATAAATGTTGATAACGTTTGCGGTATTTTACCGATGAGAGTTGGATGCCTTTCATAATAAAACTGAGTTGGTCCGAAGTGATGCAAAGACTGTCCTCATCCAGGTTAAACTGCGGCACTTCAAAGGCACCTTTTTCAAGCCTGCGGTACACAATCGTGAAGCCGTCATGCTCCCATACCAACAGTTTTAAATGAGTGCGTGGGCGGTTAATGAAAATAAAAGCATCGCCGCTCATTACCTTGCCACCCAGCTCATTTTGAATGATGCCGCACAGGGAATCAAAGCCTTTGCGCATATCGGTTTCTTTCCGGTACATGTGGTAGCGCCGCTGGTCCGTTAAATGAACGATGCCGCTCATGCCAGCAGTTCTTTCAGAAACGAAGGACTCACCAGTTGATAAAGCTTAATGCCACGTACTTCTGCAAACAGTCCAGGCAATGGTTCCTTCACTTTGGAAACAATATCAACTTTGACAAATGAAGTGGATGCTTTTTTTGCAGCAGCCTTGCTTCCATACCGGCTTCTCCATTTTTGAAAATTACCGTAACTGATATTGCGCTCGGTGCAAAAGGTTTTAATCGTTGAATTACTTTTCTCAAAAGCACGGAGCAGATCCATTACCTCCTCCTTGTTGCGCCTCTGACGGATTATCGTAGACTGCGAAGCTTCCATCAAGATGTTGTTTGGTGAGCCACAAATCTATCGGCATCTACTAGCAGCAACAAGATGCAGCTCGCCGGAGGGATACTTTATAACTAGTGTATCACCTTTAAGGTCGCTATACCAAATTGGATTGCCAGCAAAACAATTGTAAGGGCTTATTGAAGCGTTCGGTTTCGGATCCAAGTTCGAACGTCTTCCAAGGTGTGCGTCGTACTGCCAAAACTCCGCCGTCATTGAGTTGCCGCTCTCGTCAATCTCTGTAGATTTCTCCTGTCCATTAAACCCATAGCGGTAGCCGCTTCCATAGGTATAGCTTCGTCCGGGCATGACCATTTCAAAGGAGGAGAGCGTAAGTTTATAAACCAGCTTACAATAACTGGCATAATTTTAAGGCGGCAATTGCTACCTTAATACCCAAAATTGTCATTGAAGGTTATACATTTTCTTTATGTTGTCAATAGGGTTCTTTAGTCCGTTTTGCTTATCAAAATCATATATCTGAGAGAAGTAAAACAAATTACGAATAGAGTATGGCTCGAACGTATTACGAACACCACAACGTATAAGTTTTGCGCAATCTATACAGCGTCGCAAATTACTTTGCGTGGTGGAGTCGTTGATTTTCCACTCAATTAGCTTTATACTCGTCCCGTAAATTGTACGATATCGCTTGAACAAAGGTTTGTTTATAAAAACAACACTTTTGGTTTGAACTTTCATTGCAATTACTTCCTGAACTACACTTTTTGCTTGCGGACAACATTCGAGTATTCTCATTAAAACAGGATCATTATTGCTGAGAATAGCTTGGCTGTTCTCCTTTACTTCATAAGCAGTGTCTTCTGTGATACTCGCGGCAATTTCCGTGAATTTGCTTTGAAGTGTATCAGAGGTGGGGCCGGCAGTTTTTGGCTGCCGATTGCCACATCCTTCCGAAACGGAAATTACTAATAGCAAACACATCCAATTCGCCAACGGAAGTGGCCTATGGTTTTTTAGTTGTAGATGCATCGGAGTTTTCGTTTAAAAGTTTTCTTGCATGAGTGGTTGTCTTTGCCCTCTTTGCATCTCCATTACTATCCCGCTCTGCAACACCATCGCCATTGCTATCAACAGGAAGAAACCATTTTTGCGTGGTTGGGTCTTGCACCATTTCATGGCCTAAAATTGACAACAGTTTGTTATTTAGACCTTCTGCGGTGAGAGGGCCGGTATTTCCATTCGTCAAACTCGTCTGTTCCGAAACGCGGAACTCGAAGTCTTTACCGTTGTTGTAGACTGTAACTAAAACGCTATGATAGCCGTCGGCTAAGGCAACACCAAATACATGCAACCCAACTTCAGAGGACATGCTTATGAATTTTGAAGCCACATCATCAATTGCATCCGGTTTCTTGTCTAAGAACTGACCATTCACCTTTTGCTTTTGACCTGTTTCATTCGTTACATAGACATCAAACGCAATATCTTTTGAAGCCAAATTCCTTTTCGCAAGTTGGCCCAAAAAGCTGGTCATACTCGAAGAAGCAGGAAATTTAAAGTTGTCATACAATATCCTGATTGCTGTTATTTGAGAATTTATACAATTATAATATCCTTTTTTTTGATCGTTTAGTTCGACGGATGGGTAGCCAGGCGCCCGATTTTTCTCTGAATTTAGTTCGTGAAATGCTAACATTGAAACCACATCAGACCCGGAAAACGTCTGTCGTGTTTTTTGACTTAACCTTTCTGTCTCATCTGCATTGATAGCTTTTCTTGATATTCCATTACGGCCAAAACTTTCTTGGATTGTTAATGGATATGTTGGTTCTGCTCCATCTAAATCAACTGCTTGGATGGGTGTATTGCCCGCAAACTGGTAAGGCGTATACCAAGGATACTCTTTCGTCAGTGGGTCCACACTCAAGAACCGTCCGAGCCGTGGATCGTAGATGCGCATCCCGTAGTCTTGCTGGTTGCCCTCGCCTTTGACTTCGTTGTCGTTCTCCTTCCCGTTAAAGCCGTAGCGGTAGCCGCTTCCGGAGGTATAGGTGCGTCCGGGCATGACCATCCCAAAGACTAACTAATCTTACCGACTTTTTTTATTCCGGCCTTGTGGTTTCTACTTGGCGGCCACAAAAATTCAAAGAACTTTTCTAAAGACTTGTTGCCCGCAAAATAGTTTTTTTTTCACCTTTGGCGGCCATGACGCTGCAAAACATTCTTAACCTCATTGGCCTTGTCACCGGCATGGCCGGAGCTTACCTCATGTACCACTTCACGCCCAAGAGTAGCTCCCGAACTTTTCTCTATACAAGGACTGAACAAGAGAGCATAGCAAAGAAGGATACTTACAAAAACAAAATGGTTCGCAACGGCATGCTACTGCTGTTCATCGCCTTCGTGTTTCAGGCGGCGGCGCTGTTGATGGCATGACTTAGCACGGCGGGCAGCTATCCGTTATCTCGGTTTTGGCAGTAACTGTTTCAGTACCTCGACTGCGGCCGGCAGATTGCCATTAACTGCCAACATTAGTATGATGATTGCGGCCACAATGTAAAGCCATTCATGAGGCTTGATTTCGATGTCGGTGTTGTTCTGGATGCGCATTGGATGTGTTTTCTTTTTTAAATAGGGGCGTTTTTATTTTTTTATGGTCGCCATCGCAAAAAAGTTTCGGCGTCTGCATAACTATAAGCATGAACCCACCATTTGTCAAGGGTTGATTTGCCTTTTATTTTTTTGCGCCATTCACGAAGCGGTAAAGCGAACTTAAAAAGCCGCTCCCGGTACAAAAAGGACAAGTGCAAAAACGCCCTCCGGTAAGCCTTGCTGGTAGCGGGTTTCAAAAAAATTTTGCCCGACTTGTCCCCTCGGTTGTAAAAATTGCTACGGTCCGTGAGATTATGGCAACGATATGGCAACAGCCGTTCGGCCGGCAATTGCTAAAGCCAGTGTCCGGCACTTTATAGTTTAAGACATCTTCCTGCCCTGGCATTTTAAGAGAGGCTTCATCGGCTAAAAAAATTTGTTTTTTGGCAGGCAGGTTCTTCGGGACCGGTAGTAAAGTTTGCCGGGCCAAAAAACAAATTTTTTTAGCAAGCCAAAGCCGCAACTAAACGACCATCATCCTTTGATGATTGATTGTTGCGGCTGCGGCAGGCTACGATTGTTTCAAGTGTTGTAATGATGTTGTTGCTGTAAGCTTTTGTTCTTCGTTGTTATTGCTTAAAAATTTCCTTCGTTGTTTTTCTTGACTGCTTTCACTTTCGGACCGGTCACACAGCGGCACCACCTGCGGCACGCTGGCGGCGGGGGGAGCCGCAGAAGCTGCAAGGAACGCAGCAGCGAAGCGGTGACCACAGCGTGGCCGTGTGGTCTGGCATAGCGCAGCCATAAGCATGGCTTCACACGAAGCAAAGCCCTCGTGCCAGCGCCGCCGACAGCAACGCAGGTGCCGCACAGCCGCAGGGAACCTGCCGCCTTTTTCGTGCAGCGGGTCTTGCGGCCCTGGGCAAAAAAAGTGCGGCATGGTGAACCGGTGCCAACACGCCGTTCAACCTTAAAGACTGGTATGCAGCGGCGATCAAAAAAGGAGGAAGCCCCGCAGACTTTACAAGGCTTTTGTGTGGATGGTTCTGTGCGTTGGCAAGCTTTGTAAAGGATGCATGAGGGGCTGGAGTGCAGAGCGGCTGAAGCCCGGGCCAACCATGACAGCTATGCGACCAAAGGGAGCAAGGCAGTAATGGGCCTAAGCCCTTTACTGCCGGTAGCTGGCGTGGTTGTTTGCGCAGGGGCCGCCGCTACTGCACACCGCTTTACCCTCAATGGCTGCAGCCCGCCTCGGGCAAGGCCAAGAGAAGCCGGGGTTTGTGGGCAGGAGAAGGTTCGAGGTCTAATAGCTATACCTAATAGTCCATTTTTCGAACCGCTTTAAAAAGAAGCAGTAAATGGAGATTGTTATTTGGCCTCGTCGTCGTAATTCTTGTAGCCTATTTTATTTCTTGCTGGTGGGTTGCTTTGCTTTTCAATGAGTTCTTTGAGCACCATAAAAATATTTTCAATGTCTTGGCTGTTGCGCCCTACTTCTTTTTCCATTTTGGCAAGCTGCAGTAAAATCTCTTTGTGCGTCAGCGCATACTCCCGCATCTTCACAAAAACCCGGATGACCCGCAGGTTCACTTCAATGGCCGTTTTGCTGTTCAGGATGCAGGACAACATCGTTACGCCTTGCTCGGTAAAACAAAACGGCGCATAGCGAAGGCCCTGCCGGTCCGATGCACTGAGCGCCGCCCCCTCCCGCCATTTGGTAAATTCAGCGGCTGTCATTTCAAACATAAAGTCACGAGGGAACCTGTCTTTGTTTCGTTTAACGGTTTCTTTCAGCCGCTTGGTTTCTACGCCATACAGTTCCGCCAGGTCTCTGTCAAGCATTACTTTTTCACCCCGCACAACATAGATGCGGCTGAGTATTTTTTGTTCTTCCACCAATGCCTGTAATTCTTTCTTTGCCATGCTGTGAGTTTGGTTTGTAAATATAAAAGCCAAAGATTGGAGGTCGCATTTTGCGACCTCCAATCTTGCCTATGCGATAGGATGATATTTTTCTATGTCCTCAATCATCTCGTCCATTTCATTCACCAAAAAGCTTTCCGTTGAACTGACGTAGCGATGGCCGGCCATGTACTGCACTTGCCGAAGGTTGTACAGCTTCAGCCAATGTACAATCACCGATGCTTTAAGTTGTTTAGCGAATGTTACTTTCCGGTTGATTTGATGAAGTTTTTTGAGCAGGTAAACCATCATGTTATTAAAACGTTCGCTGCTGCCGATGCTGATAAAAAGCTGGCTTGTTTCTTTGCCTGTAAGTGCCAACAGTTCTTTTCTTGTGGTTAGTAAATATTCCATCATGTCCATAATCTGCAATGCTTCTAATTTTAATTCCCGTTCATTGCTTCTTCTTGTTCCGGGAATAAAAATCTTTCCTTCTCTTAGCTTCACATCATCAACAGTTAGCAGTTTTAAATCTTTTGCATCCAACGCCTGGTAAAGTATCAGCCCCAATATCACTTTGTTTCTTTTTTGTGCAAGCAGTTTTGCTTTGAACCAGTTTTGCTTTTTGCTTTTATCATTTGCTTCATCCGGTAACGTGTAGCTGCTATAAAGTTTATCCAACTCCTGCCGGTTTAAAATGTCGTAAAGTGTTTTTCTTTTCATCCCTTTAAGTTGGATAAACTCTACCGGGTTGTCTTTTCGCTCTTCTTTTTGTATCAGGTAATTGAAGTATTGTCTTACACCCCTGATGTAGCAGCCTTTTGTCTGCTGTGTGACGGCAGCAAAGCTTTGCAAGTAGCTGGTGATGTCGTTGTAGCTGACGGCTTCCATTTCCAAACCCTCTTTGCTTAACCATGCCTTGAACTTCCGCACATCGCTTAAAAAACTTTCAACGGTTGTCGTGCTGTAATTTTTGCTCAACAGATAAGCCGTAAACTCATCCCGTGGCGAGACTATTTTGCTGCTTACATTTTCAACGACAGCCTTTCTTCTGCTTCTGCTGGTGGCGGTTTTGCCAAGATGGAGTTTGCTCATGGTTCATCTTTGTGTAGTGGAGCGATTTCGCATTTCGGGATGTTGCTGTAACGCTGCGCCGGCAAAGCTTTCTGTTCATCGTCCTTTGCAACCAGGTGCGTATAGATTTGAGTGCTTTCAAGTGACGTGTGGCCTAAGAACCTGGCAATCATTTCCAAGTCCATGCCGTTCCCTAAAAGATGCGTGGCAATGGAGTGGCGGAGCACATGCAGCCGTACATTTTTTTCCTGCAGGGTGATGTCGTCGGTTCTTTGTTGCAGCAGCTTTAACCGCAGGGCCATGCTTTGGGTGTCCATCCTCACACCTCGTTGAGAGATAAAGAAGGCATCGTCCTTTTTGTCCCGTACAATCAATGTCCGCCAGTCGTAAACATATTCTTCCAGATAGCTTGCATTGGTTTTATTGAACGGCACTAATCTTTCTTTATAGTTTTTGCCTTTCCTTACCCGTAAAATTCTTCTGTCAAAATTTACATCCGATAAGTTCAGGTGATAGCCTTCGTTCCTTCGCAGTCCGCAGCCGTAATAGATGGTGATTATTGCCCTGTCTCTTGCGTTGAACGGCTCTAAGCTGTTGCCTTCATTGTAACCACGCGTGGCTTTGTAAAGCAGTTTGATTTCATCGGGAGTGAGTACGGTTATTTCCTGGCTGTCATCCGCTTCCCAATCAATGCAAAGTGCAGGCAGTAATATCTTTCCGCTTTGCCTTAGATAATCGCTGAACTTGTACAAGGCCTGTAAATGTTTATTCAGGTAAGCATTGCTTAACCCTCCGCCATGCCGCTGGTTGCTTCTTAGTTTTAATTGCTGGTAATATTCCCGGATGCTTTTTACTTCTAACTGCTTTATGTGATGGATGCCGCTTTGTTCCAGGTAATGCAAAAGCTCTCTTACATGGATAGGAAGGTTATAAACGGCATGATGGCTGTAGCCCAATATGTCCAGCCATTCCCTGAAGCTTCTTTCCAAAAATTGGAAGTGGGGATTTTGTAAAGAAAGTTTTTTCATGCGGTATACCCTTTTTGATTTTATACTGCACTACTTCTTGTAATGCTTCACTGCAAAGGCTTGCAGTGGTTCATTTGCAGTTTGCACCACGTTGAACTATTGCACTGCGGCAAACGCATTTTGAGGCCGCTTCTTTCTTGTCTCTTTTGGTGCAGTGTGTTGCTTTATCTTTTCTAAGTTCTCTTGCAGAACGTTGGCTATTCGCTTTTGAAGCCCGCTGTATTCATCAGGGCTTACAATCTCATACTCGTAACCTCTTGCCTTGCTGCCTTGCACCCGTTTGAGGTAGTAGCTTTCCAATAAAGTTTTGGTGAAGCGTTTTTGTTTGGTGGGCTCCAATTTTAAATGCTTTCTTATTTCCCGGTTGGTAAACCTGCTTTGTTGATTGTCTTGCAAGTATTGATGGATGCTTTGCAAATAATCCCGGCAGCTTCCACTTAGTTCATCACTCTTTCTTAGCAGCACTTCTTTTAAAAGCTCGTTGGCTTGCTGTATATCTTCTGTTGTTACTTCTATAAATACTTCGCCGGTTTCATCTGCCTTCCGTTCCCGTTGGTACTGCTTGTAAAAGGTGATGGCTTCTATGGCTAATAAATAATGCTCGTTGCTTCTCCTGGGTTTTAGCACTTCTTCCGGTATGGTTAAATATTCAGCAAAGGGATTGATAACCCGTACCGGCTCCAATATTCTTTGGCAGTTTTTAAATTGCTCCTTAATGTGGTTCTCTGCTGCGGTGTCTATTTTTCCGGCTCGTAGTTTCCGTTGGTAATCCATTACGGCGCCATCCTGCTCTTTGCTTTCATCCAGGTACAGTAAAAAACTGCGGTTGGCGTTGTCCTCGTAAATGCTTTCCCTTGTTGTGCAGCCGCTCACCGCTACCGGGCCTTCGACGATTAAGTGTATCGTCTTGGTTTCGCCGGTCTTGCTCTTGAGGGCAATGGTCTTGGAGATGCGCCGTTTGCTCATGAGTTCCCGCAAGGGATACAAAACATTTTCTGCGCCGTCTAAATCTTCAATTAATATCAGCTTATGTTTTAACTCTCGCTGACCGAAGTAGTAAAATGCGTTTTCGCTTAGTGTGGTGATTTCTATTTTATCTTCTTCGGGTATCAGCTCACCAACTCTTTCCTGCAAATGTGTTTTGCCGGTGCCGCTTGATGCAAGGCAGATAACATGCAAAGGCGTTAGGCTTCTGCGGTACGTGTAAATGATGTACATAAGCAAACGGTTATTTTCTTCTCCCACCACACCGCTTTTTCCAATGTCTGTGCCTGTTTGCTCCAATAAATTTTGCTGCCGTAAATAATCTTCGGCCTGTAACCGTTCGGCCGGCGTGAGTGGTTTTCGTTTGGGTTTGTTGTCCTCTGTTTGTTGTTTGATTTGTTCAAGCCGGTAGTGTTCTAATTTTTCGGTGAGTTCTGATAGTGATGCAGCAAGTACAGTGGTTCCTAACTCTAACTTCTCTGCTGCCTTGCGGATGAATTTTTCCAACTGGGTATCGTTGTATAAATCCACCGTATGCCGGAACGGTGGCCGGGGGCTGCCTTTGATTTCTACTTTGAGCGTTACCCGCAGCCGGTCCAGCCCTTCCAGCCGGATGCCGCCAAGTACCGTGATGTTTAAAAGGTCGTTCTCATACTGCAACTGCTGTTGGTCTATGATGATAAGCTCCGGCATAAAAACTTATTGATGTATCAGGCAATAACACAAAAATAAATAGTTGCCTTTAAAAGCAATAATTAATTTTATGCCCTTCCCGTAATTGATTTAAACGCCTTGCATGGATAGCTTTGTGGCCTCATACGTCAACTGCATGAATCTCGGTAGCAACATCAAAAAAATAAGAGAGGCCAAAGGCCTGGCCGGCAAGGAAGTGGCCCTCTCCTGCAAGATGGGCCCCGCCCAATACTCCCGCATCGAAAACAATCGTACCGACCCGGCCCTTTCCTCCCTGGTCAAGATTGCCAAAGCGTTAGGGGTAAGCGTAGCGGAGCTCTTCTCCGCCGATGACGTGTTTAAAGACGTGAACTCCGTGGATAAGTCCCTGATGGAAAAACTATCCCTGATCGAGGGCCTGGACAAAAAAGAACGCTCCGCCTTCTTCGTCATGCTCGACGCCCTCGTGAGCAAAAAGAAGCTGAAGGATAACTTGAGCTCCGTGCTCCAAGAAGCTTAAAAAACCGCTACACAAGGCAGCGGCTGTAGCTCTTTTAAAATGAACATGAACAAGACTCTGCTAACTTAATTTACCTCCTTAAAAATTACAGTCTGCTTATTCAATAAGGAATCAAAAACGTTTAACCGAACAGCATAGTTTTCATCTCCCGGCAACTCGGGCAGAACCAAGTTTTTAAAAGGAAAATCATTTGTAATTTTCAGGACATCTGTAAAATTGTCCTCTGCTTCTTTTTTCTTTTTAACTACGGAATACTCAAAGGATAATTTTGGAGGCCTCATAAGATAGACAAGAACAAACAGCTTATTGGTTGAATCAGTTCTTTGAACATGGCTCGTAAAATTGATGCACCTTGTGTCAATGCTGCTCATTCCCTCCCAAGTTGGATAATCAATGTCAACCAATGTTTCATTTTGGAGATTGACAAAAAAATACCTTTTAGTACGCCCATTATTTTCGAAGTACAGAATCGGGCCTGCCGGCAGATCATAGTAATAAAAATCCCTGTAATAACACCTCCCTAAAGTGTCAAAGTAAGAGTTGCTGCCATTCTTCAGGCCATTCGTATAATAGCTAATAGTCCTGGGACGCTGGTTTGCATAATAGTCAATAGAGATACCATCCATTTGCCCGTCTTTAACCTTGTCTTTTCTTAGTAAACGCCTTTCCGCATCGTAATAAAAAACGGTGTCGGTAAATACTGAATCTTTAGTTGCGTAGCCTTCAAGAACCATGTCGCCCTTTCCAAGAGACAAAAAGATTTTGTCTCTCTTGCTTTCACAAGCGATGAGCAGAAGGGACACTATAAAAACATACAATCTCATTTCAATTATGGGTTTTTCTTTTGTCTTATAAATACCGTATCAACCTTACTTCCGTTTGCACCAGACTTTTTTCTGGTTACGCTGTCAGTCCAATAAGCATGGTTTTGGGCAGAGCCTTTTTTCTCTCTGCGAGGACCAGTCCCAAAATTATCTTCACGCACATAAACTTGTGTTCGTTCTGCGGAATTGCTTGGTTCAGAAGTTTTAGAACCTTCTCTGTCGTTATCAGCAATCTTCTTGGCCACTTCTTTTCCGACTTTGTATTCTATCTCCGGAGCCTTCCAAACCAAGTCTTTGGGATCTTTGAGAGTATAATCTTTGGTTGCGGCCAGTACATCGCCCATGATGTCGGAAAGTTCTGCATAATTAATGCTAAGTATGCCCTTGCTCGGGTCAGCTTTGGGACCCCAGCCCGGGTCTTCGGTGCCTTTTCCGTAAATCACCGCTTGGGGACCGTGGATTAGCAAGCCGTCGTCTTTGCCGGTAAGCTTAATCTGCGCATACTCCCCAAGGCCAATGTCCCATATACCCGACGAATAGTCGGTTACCTCGCTTTTAGTGATGCTGGGTTTTGCGCCTCGTAAATCAATGGTGTGGTAAACATTGTAGTTAAACTTAACCAGGTCCGGCAGGCCGCCATAGTTGGATTGCGCTTCGGCTTTAAAGGCGTGTTCCGTTACAACCTTTATTTGAACGGTACCTTTGTTCGTGATGATTTTGTAATAGTCAATTCTATCTTTCCCGTCCGGGTCGGCAAAGTAAATCGGATTGCCGCCGGTGTATAAGTAAGGAGTTTCATCGGGGTATTTTGCTTGCAACGGGTCAACGCTCAACCAGCGGCTTATTCTTGGGTCATAAATCCTTGCGCCAAAGTCATAACTGTTGCCTTCTCCTTTTAACTCATCGTCTTTTTCTTTTCCAGCAAAGCCATATTTGTAACTGCTTCCGTTTGAGAACTTTCTCCCTGGCATTAGCATTCCGCCGGGATAGTAATCCTGCGCACTCAACACATCAGCAGTATAGTAATCTACCACGCCGCTGCCACCATTGTGCTGTACCTTCTTGTCCGAGATCGTTACCAACACATTGCCCAGATGGTTGGCCAGCTCATAAGCCTTGCGTCCCCTCTCAAAGATAAGCGTGTCGCCTGCTCCTAAGAGCGGTATGGAAATGTGTCCTGCAGGATCAGCGTCCATGTCCACAAAGCCGTGCCACATGCCTAAACGGCTGGAGCCATAAAGGTGCTGCTCTGTTAGGTAAAGCGGCCCGCTGTCCTCTCCCTTTCCATCGTTTCCGATGCTGCCTTCGTAAGTTGCCATCACATTGCCTTGCGCATCCCGTACGTACCAAGTGACGGCATTGGTCACGCCTTCCCGTCCCTGGCGGATGATTTTTTTACTGATCCGGTTGCCCGCCGCGTCATAAGTGTAGTCGGTTCCCCAGGCGCCGCCTCCTCGCGTATAACGGCCAATGCTCCTTATTTTTCCATACACCGTCCAGTCCACGGAAATGTCGGCCTGCTGATCTACAACCAAGTTACCGACTTGGTCATACTGGTAATTGCCACTGCCTTGATTGTCGATGTCGTTGTCGTAGTAAAGATGATCTATATCGTCCTGCAGGCGGTCTACCTGGTTAGTACCGCTGGCGTAGAAATATTCAAGCTTGTCCATTTGTGTGTGAATGGCCGAAGTGCCTTTCCGCTCATACGTGCTGATGTTGCCGTTGGGGTCATAGCTGATCGTTTCGCCGTAATCGTCATTGGTGTTTGAAAGGGCGTTGTCCCACAACTCGTACTTTCCCGTACCACAGGTGTTGGCAGCAAAGAGGGCCGTCATCTTTTTCAGCCGGTTGAGCTGGTCGTAGCGGTAGTTATACACTACCGGCTGTGCAAGCTTGCCGATGTTCACACTCATGGCGCTGATGTTTCCATTGTACAGCGCAGAGTAGGTGGTTTGTGACGCAATGGCCGTGCCCACAGTGGCTGTTCCTTTGAACGCATAAGGTTTGCCAATAGCGGCGTAGTCACCCGTGTAATAATGTAGCGAAAAGCCAAAGGCATCTTTGGCAATGTATTGCCGGGAGGTACCGATGGCCCCATCGCGGCCGATGTCGCTGCTGTCGCTGCAAAGCAGGGTGCCGTTCACCCCCTTGAGCCAGCCTTGCAGCGTGTACGCATAGTCGGTGCCTTGTACGCTCTGCTGGCCTAGCACTGTTCGGGCCAGGGGCCCGTGCTTGTAATAGGCATAGGCCGCGTCCCGTTCCCAGTACAGGCTGTCGGCACTGGTGTAAACTGCCGTCAGCTTGTTTTCGGCATCGTACTGGTAGCGGTGATAGAAAGCGTCGCGCTGCCCAGGTTGGTACGCCACATGATTCACTTTGCCGCTGATTAAATCGTAGCGGTACACCACCCGCTTGAAGCGTTGCGAATGATCGGCCATGATGCCTGACTTGTAATCCTGCAGCAGGGTGTCTACGTTGCCGTGGATGTCATAGGAATAATACGTTGCCGCCGTGTAGTCGCCACCGGCCGTGGGGATTACTTGCGAATAGGCTACGCGGTTACGCAAGTTCTTGGCGTAAAGCTGTGGCTCTATTAAAGAGTTGGCAATGTCGTAAACCGTGCGGGTAATTTGCTCTTTACTGTACACTGCTAGCCAAGTGGCCAGGCTGTCGGCCCGCCGGCTAAGGGTATGGCGCATCTGGCTTGCCGCATCTATTTGCCCTACTTCAGTAATCCTGCCAAGGACATCATACACCGTATAACTATAATTGTTGGCGGTTGCTTGTTTGGCGTTTTGGCTCGTGGCCAGGCGTCCCAGCCGGTCGTACCAGAAATAACTGGCGCCGCCATCCGGGGACTTTTGGGCAATGACTTGATTGAGTGTATTGTAACGGTACTGCGTGACCAAGGTATGATTGGGCGTACGGTTATTGCCGGCGGCCCGGTCATTGGCAACATCTGCTAAGAACGTTGCGTCGCCCATGCGGTTGTCAACGCCTTTGGGGGGTACTGTTTTCACCAGATTGCCGGCCTGGTCGTAATAGTAAAGAGTATAGTGGTACTCGCTTAAAGGATGTTCCACTGCGAAGCTTTCTTTTTGATAAGCCTTCAGGCACTTCGACAAGTAGGCGGTTTCAAAGGAACCTTTTAGGCTATCCACGTAAGCAGTGTAAAGTTCTGTACCCCAAGCTTCGGCAATCTTCACGTTGTCGCTGCAATTGTCGCCACTAAGAACAAAGGGTGTAAATACAGGTTCTGACTTTCCGCAAAGTAACTTGCTTGTGTCTCTTGTGGTGTCGCAATAATTGGGGCGAATGCCTGCTGCATTGTAGATAGAGTCTATTTGAGTTGTGGTATAATTGGTGCCGCTTTGCTGATTAAAGAAATAACGGAAAGCAGCGGCGCAATTCGGATTATATAGATTGGAATCAGTGTATTCTTTAAAGGGAATATAATCCCAGCCGTAAGTAGCAAACGGATAAGCGTCGATTTCCGTTCCGTCCCGGAGCTCCAAAGTAACCTTAAGGCCTGCGGCTGTCCACTCGAAGTCGCCCATAGTGGGCAAGGGCAGAAAATTTGTAGCGAAGCGTATGTTCTTGACCCTTTTGATCCGGTTAGTTCTTACTGCGTGGGTGCCGTAGTCGCCGAACCATCCGCCTACAAAGACGCTGTCACTGTGGAAATTGAAGTAGGATGCGGAATCAATCACAGATGTGGGTATTGTGTAAAAACCGATTGAGTAAACATGATTTTCCCAGCCACCGCCAGTTAAAGGCAGAAATTTTTTATCCGGTGTAGATATTCCATAATAAGCGTAGGTAAGCGGGTCAGCACCACTTGACCACATGTTCTGGAAGCTGATGCCTATATCATGCAAAGTGGTTGCATAATATTTTTTCTTGAGATCATCTAAGGAAGCAATGCCCGAAACAAAGTCGCCGGCTGTCACTACGTTGTTGTTCAGTTCTGGAAACGACATACTGACTTTGTTGTAGTCTTTCCGCAGCGGAAGAATCATGTGGAAACTAGAATCTGTAGAATAGGTGTTCTTAATTACACTGTTTAATTTTCGATCAAATGATAA
The DNA here is from genome assembly GCA_965247695.1 of Flavisolibacter sp. Taxonomy (GTDB): domain Bacteria; phylum Bacteroidota; class Bacteroidia; order Chitinophagales; family Chitinophagaceae; genus Flavisolibacter. The sequence goes on along the minus strand of OZ252037.1, from coordinate 4,075,077 downwards.
GCTGTAGCTACGAAGGCCATAGCCTGTTGGCAACTGTGGCGCATCGGGTTTTAACCGAGCCTGTAGCAGAACATTGATGCCTTTTAGAAGATCCGGCACGATGGGTGTAATTTTCCATGAACGCCACACTTTTCCAGCCGCCAAATCGCTGTAATAATTTTTAAAATCGGCAAGGCGTTTCCAAAGGCTATCGGTAGCTGAATCCACTCCAATTTTACAGTCTTGCATGAAGGCCAAATATTCAGTTTCGCTGTAACTAAACCCGAATTGTACATTCATGAAGTTGGCAAACACTTTATTGATAGATTGTTGCGAGGTATTGTTAGCCGTATCGGGCTTGGGAACGCTGTTCGGAAAACGCTGGCGGAAAAAAACATAAGCGCTCCGCATCTGTTCGCAATTAATGCAAACGCCACTTACGCCGCACTGCAAGGCCGGTGGCACCTGAATGGCAACCGGGAGAAACTTACAACCGATAGTGCCGCTGCACAGGCCGCGCAAAGTATCCAAGGCTCCTTGACTGATGACCGTGTGATGTACTGCTGCCAAATAAGCGGAGAACGTACTATACGAAGAGTTGTGGGTTACGTAATCCGTATAAAGTTCGTCAATCTTGGCACAGGTGCAGCTATCGGGTTTGCCCCAAACCGGCAGCAAGCCGTAGGCGATAGTTTGGTTGTAAGGCTTTGGTGCTGTGATCAGAAAGCCGTTGCAAACCTCACGGGTGGAAGTTGAAAGGCTTAAACTGTCGTTGTACCAATTCAGCACGTCTTCAAAGCTGGTGAATGTATAAGCACTGTCCGGCGAAAGGGTACTGCTGCCGAAGGGATGTTTTATATCGCTGCCCTTGACGCATACTTCAATCAACTTTGGCAAGACGTGAAGTTTCAATTGTGTGGTATCATACGAAGGACATTGCGCCAGTTCAAACATCCATTGCCTTGAATACGCCTCACAGTTGCTTCGGTAGCTTGCGTTGAGCGACGATTGTACACCTTGCTGGGCCTGCGTTTGATCGGTTGAGACGTTGTTGTAATCCGGATAATCTTCCGCTTTTGCAAAACGCCTGACCTGCGGACTGGCAATCGGAATAATAACGCAACTGTCAATCAGTTTTTGCACGATGGCCCGCTTTGACTCCAAATAAAGTTGCCGGAAATTTTGCCAAGCAACGTCCAGTTCACCCCCGCAAAGGGTAGTTGTATCAAATGCTTTTGACGGATCGCGATAGAATTCAGCACAGGTCGTGTCCTTGTCTCCGCATTTGGCGGCAATGGTCGCCACATTCCACATGGTCAGGAAATAGCCACCACCGGCGTTGTAGCGATAGTGCGCCATAGAATCATGCATCATGGCTCTAACGGAAACGCCGCCCAGGGTGTAGTTCGTAGTTGCGTTAAACAGAGGGTCTTGCACAGCGGCGTTGGCGGAAAACTGATTCCACGGTGCCGCACTCGTGTAGTTAGTTGGATTCAGGAAGCCTGAATCTCTTGCTTGTTTAAACGTTTCGACGCTAAGAAATTTTTTGTCCCATGCGTGGCTCGCAGAATACTTTTCATAGTGTTGCAACTGGCAATACTCGGGGTGAAAAACTAATAGGGCTTCTGCCCAGGAGGGTTTGAATTGACTGATAAATTCAGAAACCGTAAGGGCTTGGGGCAAGACGCGCTGACCCGCCGAATTATAAACCGTATCTGGTTTGCCAAAGGCATCTCTGTAAACAATGGTTGAACTCGTGTGACGGCCAGGAGTGCCCATGTGAGGCAAAATGGTTAGCGGGTCGCTTTCTGCGGTTTCAAGATCCGCATACTGGCCGGTTGGTGGCGTCACGTCCCACAGCATTTGCTTTCGGATGTCTTCATCGTTTCCTTTGTTGTTGCAAAGCGCACTGCAGGCATCCAGTGCATTCCTGTAGGCTGCAAACGCCTCTTCTCTTTTGCTGGCCGTATCGGCAATGGCAAAACCGCCATCAGTCATATATCGGTCCCTAAAGGCGGGCCAAGAACCCACCGCAGTCAGGCAAGAGGCACAGTCCGGATGGCAAGTGGTGACGGCATTGATGCTGTCAAGAACAGCGTTGATGAAATCTTGTTTTCGTTTGCAGGCATATTTCAAAAACATGCTGTCCCGGTACCATTCCATGGCTTTGCGACTGACGGTCAGTTTTTTGGTCACTAAATAACTGCCTTCGCTTAAGCAAACCGTGGTATCAATACCCGGAAAGCTTGTCAGATTGTAACAAACCGTATCCAATGGTGTGAGGCTCATATTGGAACGCCGGATGATCACCGGCCCGGCTGTGCTTGCGCCGCTGCCACACACGGTAAACAAGCCGTTATTGCAATCGCTGGTGATGGTCACTTCCAGATCGTAAAGGCAATCGTAACAAATATCCTTGCAATCAGTCAGCCGAATGCTATCCGGTAACAGGGAATAAATGAATCGGTGTTGTCCTCCCTTTGGCACTAATAGCCCTTTTGAGGCAGTCATAGTCAGACCATCCGTGTAATTTGATGCGGGTGTGATCACGGGCTCGGTAATCGTGATCGGGCTATTCGATGCCAAAGCATCCAATGTAGCGGGGCTTGCACCAGCAAGCGCTGTCGCAATCGTTTTTCCGTTCATGTCTACATAGGAAACGCTGTACTGCCCGTTAGCATCCCGCACCATATTTTTTTGATAGTGGGTGTAGTCGCCCACTTCCGTTCCGAACAACCCATCCAGTTCTTTTTGGGAGGGTGTGCCGTAAAAATATTTAGTAGCGTGAGCACCGCCGATTTTGTGATCCGGGCCGACATTGCTTTGGCTTTCGATGCGTCCCGTGTTGTCTTGCGTATATTGGGTTTCCACAAATGGATACCCGCTTGCATCGGGAATAAATTGGTGAAAATTCGTCGTCGCCAACGGGTTTTTTTGCGAATAGTATTGCGCCGCTCCAGAAGAGTCCACGCCCATAGCTGCTGCGGCCAAACCGCAATACGCTCCCGATGGGGGCAAAGAATCATACAAGGATTTATCGTATTCAGCGTTGCTGATGTTCCGGTTAAAATTCCTGGTGTATTGGATGATCGTGCTTAACGTTGGTGCCGGCAATACTTGAATCACGGCACGGCCCTGATAATCATATAAGCTCTCGGCCAACACAGTGGTACCGGTAGAATTGTCTTTGGTTACCGTTTGCCGGGAACGTAGAGAGCCGTCAAAGTATTGCACGACGGACTTGCGTTTGCCGTCTTCCGCATACGACGTTGTTGCCTGCCAATTTAAGTTTCGCTCATGCCCGTAGAAACTGTACCGACCCAACCCGGTAGCGGTGTCCGAACTCCATGCGCCTTCGACGCGGGTGCCGTTTGATTCATTTTGTACCGCCCTGACCCGGAAAAAAAGGAGCCCGCTGACATCATAAAGAAGCGGAACCTTATAATTCGTTGTTCCCGAAATTGTGACTCGTGTGCCACTGTTGGTAAAAATCAATGAAGGATCATAAATGCTATGGACGAAATCCCAGTAATTCCCTGTTGCAGTGGAATCTACGTATGCCCATTCCAGATCGTATTCGTCCGCTCCAATTTGGGCCGCCCAGGACACATATAGTTCATCAGCTTGTGATAAAGAAGAATTGAAGGCCACCGGGCAAACCGCGTATCGCTTGCAGTTGAAGGCATAGTCTACATTCGCATTGATTTCATTCGTGAGCAGAAGGGCCGGTAACACGTAAGCGCCAGCCGTTGACGATACCGACAGGATTTTTATTTTTACCTTATAACCTCCCTGAAACGTAAAGCTTCGGCGGGAGCGATACGTGCCAGCAGTATCGTAGGTAACAGTGAGGCTTTGATTGAGTAGCGAATCTTGCACTGCATTTTTGTCTTCGAAGTAGAGGCTGTAAGTGACAGTCACGCTGAACGGACCCGTGAAGAAGATGGTCGTGTCTTCATCAAATTTCAGGGTAATCACATTTTGGACACGATTGACCGTGGCGACGTTGGAGAAAGACAATTGCGTATGAATGTCCAAAGTCGTTGCTGAATCGTGCGCCAGTTGATTCTTCTTTCCTTCCAGCTTTGAGAGCATAGTGGGTACATCAATGGCCTGTGCGGCTTTCTCCCAACCGAGAAACAAAAACAAGCTTAAAGAAAACAGCTTTAGGTGTCTCATGCGCTTTTAATTTAAAAGTTTGGGAGAGCCGATAAAGACTTCGTACTCTTTGTACCGGCCAATGCCTTCGTAACCGTTTTTTTTCTTTTCAAGGTAGTTTTCCGGGCGGATGGACGTCTTCTCAAAAGCCGTTAAATCATACTTGGAGAAGGCGATCTGCACGAGTGAATTGTCGGGATTTTCTTCTGAGACGGGCGACAGGAGATAGCTTATTTTTTGGATCAGAAACGTCTTTGGGTCATATTCAAGTGTGGCTCTTTGGTATAAAGCATCTTCCTTAAACTCCAGAATGACTTTGTTGTCTCCTTCCGATTTTAGCTCGTAGCGGGACGTGTGCTTGAAAAGACTGTCGAGGGCACCAAGGGCAGAAGGCACGTCTGCAGATCTCGGTTTGTCAATATAGAGTTGCTTTTGCTTGTGGTAAGCAACGATCAACAAATCCTCGCTGACGACCGTTTCTGTACTGTCAATACAACTCCAATAGTTTTTGCCGGTAAGCTGGTAGGTGCCGACTGCCGAATCAAGAACGATCTCCGGATGCTGCTCGGTCGCATACGTATATTTGGCTACAAAGCGCAGGTATGAAGCCCGTGTGTATGCGTCCTGAATTTTTTGCAGGGTGCTTTGGAGTGACTGTGCTTGAGCCCAGAGTGATCCTGAAAAATTGCAGCAAAGAATCGCCGTCAAAGCCATTTTTTGGAAGAACTTCATATTAAGGAAGTTTAGTAAGTGCACTTCTTGTTTCTTTGATTGTTTTGATCCCTCTTTGTGTCTCTTTTTTTACCCGTACCAACGTTCCATCGTCGTCGTATTCATAGAGGGTAGCGTAGTTGTTTTCATCCAACTCGGCCATCAATCGCAAGTTGGTAGGATGATAAACAAAGGACTTCAGGTTGGCGTTAAAAGGATGAATGCGGATGTCGTCAAAGAAGACGGCAGAATCACCGGTGGCTTTGAAGATGAAGGAAAAGAACAGCACACTAGGCGGAACGGTTACGACCGACTCGTATCGCTGCCAACCTTCAATAATGTTGCCTGAGGGATAAAATGGAGAGGATGTATACGTCGTCGACAGTCCGAATCGATACGTAAAATTCACGTCGATTTCGTTTTTGCTATAGCTTTTGCATCGGCAACTATCCAGTTCTTTCACCCAGGCACTTAGAACAATTTTTGTGCGGCTTGTTGGAGAAAAAAGCGGCACCCAAGCAGGATAGTTGGCATCCTTCACTTGGCTGATGCAATAATTTGGAAACAACTGGGGAGAACTAACGGAATCTCCAGTACCCAAACCGCCCAATGTAAATGGATGGCCTGGATTTACACGGACGCTGTATCGGCCAGTGTGTTTGTATGTACTGTCTAGAAGAGGATTCGCTACCCCGTTATGATTGATTTCAAAGCAACTGGTATCGCACCGGTTTAAACTGTTGTAATGATCTTCAAATCCTTCGAAAGCGATTTCCCGGTACTTCGCATTTTGCGCAACGGCAACCGGCAGTGTTTGCCCGTACCCATAGAGCCCTGAATTGTACCGGCCCAAGGGATCACGGTTTTCGATTTCGTAACCTTTCCGGTTGAACATCGTGATTTCCGAATTCCAGACCCATTTTGTCGTGTCCGTGGTCAGGGTAAGACCCGTCGTTCCAAAAGTCCAGTATGGCGAGAATTCAGCATAGCTACCGTTCTTGCGAAGGTCGGTACCAGTCGTAGGATTGGTCTCTGCCCGCAAACCGTAATACACATAGCTTTTGTTTCCGCGCCAGTTCCCCAGAGTGCCTTGTAGAAATGGATTGTTGACCAGCTTTGTGGAATCCAAGCATGTATAGCGCATTAAATCTTCCAGCCATCTTTCGCTCATCGTGGCGGCTGAAGCGTTCAGAACTTTAGATGTATCATCCAATACTATCCGGTAACCGCCGCTGACGTAACGCACCGGATTTCGTAAACAGGTTACGCTTCCGACTGTTGACGCCACGTTTCGTCGCCCGGAACGAATGACTTTGATATCAACAACATCGGAAAAGGTTTTTCCGTCACGGTCAATGAAGTAGAAACGGTTTGACGCATTTCCGATACGTGCTCCGTCAAGCACCCACATTTTTTTGGTGATGGGTATTGTACTGGCACAGCCCATTCCTTTTCCGGTTACCATCACTTCATCGCCGTGAACGAAGAATTTCTCAAAGTAGGAATCAGTAAGAAGACCGTTTGAAAGGCCTTTGTTGTAAAGCACTGCGCCGATATTTTTATAAGCAGGCCCCACGCCCTCGTACGCCGCGTGGGCGGGATAAGTGAATGTATACACGGGATCATTGAATCCGTTTTGGGTACGGACCACTACAGGGTCACCAGTTTCTTCGTCGTAAACTTCATTTTTAACGGCGACTTGGCTTCCTTTTTCAAAGTGGACTACGCTGTCGAGCACACCATAGCTGTTGACGACTTTTAGTATCGCCGCCGCCCGGTAAATGTTCAATGAATGGGTTGGCTTCGGAATAAAGCTGGGGATACTTAGAAAAATTGGGAAAAAGAAGGGAAAGACAAAAGCGTCATTGTTGATTTGCACATTGGCGCCGATTGTCTCCGAACGTTGCTCTTTTAGATCCACCATCATCTCAATGTCTTTTCCAATCAGCGTATTTTGAGATATAGATCCGTCGGTTTTCAACGTGGAGACAACGTTGCTTAACTTAAAACTTTGCGCATTCTGGTTTTCAACGCGGTAGAAGTTTCGTGTATAAGAAAGCGGGTTGAGACTGTCGTTCTCCGCAAAAGAAGACTGGGACTTCAACTTCCCGTGCATGTCGTTTAATTCAATCTTAAAGCCTTGGGAAAGCGTCGTGTAGCGCCTGGAGTCCGGAATGAAAAATCCAAGGGGCGAGGTAAACGACGTGCGGCTGCCGTTATCGAAAGGCGTGAACTCACTGATCACTGGAAAATCATAAGCGGTGTAAAATTCGCTTTGCTCGAATCCGTTTGCCGAACGGGTATTTGTTCGCTTAAGCGGATACACCCTTACCTGACTATAGCCAACAGAGGGCGAAGGAAAACAAGTTTCCGCAACCGGATTGTCAATGTACTTGTCGAAGGTCGGGCCTACCAGGCTGTAACTTTCCGCGTACTCCAACGGCACATGAAAGGGATTCTCTTCGTTGCCAATGGATGGTTCATAGGTCGCCACTCCGCTGCTAATGGTTTGTTTTACGCCATGAATTTCGCGAACGGTTGTGTATCGGTAACGCTGGCCGTAAACCGCTTCTTTTTGGCCGGTCATTTTGTTCCAGTTATCAAAAATTTGAACGGTTTTGACCCTAAGGCCGCCGCCGTATTTTTGGTAAATCGGGTTGTTTAACCGAACAAAAGATTTTGATGCCTGTATGTCTTTCAGCCACCCGTAGAGCTGCACTCTTTTTTCAAAACCGGTAAAAATTTCCTTTATGTTGGAGACCAAGGAAAACAGCGTTTTAACAACCGCTGCGGGTGCGTTGTCGTTGCGTAGATCAGAGCCGGGAAAAGCCTTGGAAGGCAGGTTCAGGCGCAGAAATTGGGCCGCTGCGACGAACAAGGGATTTTTACCGTTGTCCGGCTTTAGTTTGATCCAGGCTCGGTCGGCGCCGGGATATTCCAGTTGATACCCTTCGTAATCAACGTAACACGGAACGTATTCGTAACCGCTGCCGTAAGCATCCCCCGGCATCTTGACCAAAACCTTGAAGTAAAGTTTGTTTACTCCTTCCAGATACTGTTGATAAAAGGCTTGGTTTGAGGACACAGGCCCGGCCAGTTTCACGAAGGCATAAACGTCTTTTGAAGTCCCGCTGTAAAGATTAGACGTGATGCTAGAAAAAGAACCGTTTGTGTTGAATCCCAAAAGCGCAAACATCTGCAGAGCGCGTTTATTCTGGACAAATGCGTAATCATCCGATTCATACTCAACGGCTATCTTGCCGCCCGAGGGCAGCTTGACGGCAGCCAGGGTCCAGGCACGGACATTGCTAGCGGCCTTACTGCCGTTTTGGAGAACATAGGGATAATCATCGTTTTCCAGTCCGCCTGGATTGTCCCCAGGATTTTTGTAATTTCCCCATCGGTCAAAATTTTTCCGAACATAAGAAGGATTATTGTCATGATACGTAAAGACGTAAGGATTGGTCGAGCCTTTGACATTCCTGTTGTACTCAAAATAAATGGAGGCTAACGTCAATTTCCCGGCCGAGCCGCCCGGCCCACCCGGTGCGCCAGTACACAGGCTATTGTTGTACGTAAAATGAACCGTCTTGATTGGCTTGGCGAGCAGGCCGAAGCGCGCCAAATCTTTTTTTGAATATAAGTCAATCCGGTCCAATCTTTTTAACCGAGCAGACGCATTTCTGCCGCCGTTTTCTCCATTTACGCCTGCATTGTCACTTCGCGACACGTTGAACTCGTCCAGCGTGAAGGTGGCAATCATGTTTTTTGACTCAATGCTGTGGAGGTACCAAATCTCCTTCTCGCCATAAACGTAACTGCCCTTATCATCGCTGTTGTCAGTTTTTAGTCCTGGCGTATAGTTGGCTGAATCTTGCTCTTGTGGAATCCGCCACCGGTAGGGGTTGGCTGAAGAATAAATCCGGCTGTAGTTGAATTTAATGGCATCCCCCTTGTCATCGTCAGTGATGCCGTCTCCCTTAACATCGGCGTAATCCGGTGATAAAAGTCCGGTCAAGAGAAAAGAATGTGCATAAGCAGGCATAGTTTCGCTGCTGTAGAAATGATCTTTACCGCGGCTGTTATTGACCGAATTTTCAGCGCCGGGTGTGTAGCTCACCAAGCCAGTGTTGTAATTCGCATTGGCGGAATTGACGGAAAAAGTGACTTCTTTTTGCACCGTGTTGTAAACCGGAAGACCGTAGACATAGGTGCGCCCATCGGGATTCAGAACGGTAATTTGCGAAAGATGATGTGATTTACGGATGCCGCCCAGACGGGACTCTCGTTTAATGCTGTCGCAGGGCTTTGTCGTTGTTGGGACGATAGCAAGAGTGCGACAGCTTGTGCAGCCACTGGTGTCACCTGGATAGGTTATTGTAGTATCGCATTTTGTGCAGACTGGAAAAAGATTAACCGGATAGATAGTAATGGCTGTGTCCAGTCCAACTTTTGAAGCCTCATAGGCCGTCAGGTAAGAGATTACTTGTCCGCGCTTGTCCCGCACTTTTTTCAATGCATTGTTGTCAAGGGTCAGCGTACCGATTTGGGTTCGGTTTGATCCATACCGAACCAGTTTGTTCGTTGCCTGGGGCAAACTCGAACTGCTGCCCAAATAGTTTCGTACCAAATCCGTCCCTCCTACAGCTGCATAAAATGACTGGGCATTGGTTGTTTTTTCAGACGGATTGCGAAAATAAACGGCTTCGAAGGAGGAATCGGCCGTGCGGAAGCCGATGGCACTGCGAAGAGAATTTTCCGTTTCCCATTGGCGGTTTGCAGTGTAACTGTAGTTATAGGAAATATCGGCGCCGCCGTGAACTAAGTTGCCAACGCCTAAATCCAACGAAAGATTGCCGGAATGGTTTTTTGTCTTCATGACATGGTCATTCACATAGCCGATGTCACCCCGGTAGGGCCGGAACATGCCGCCTGTGCCTTCACCGCTCATGGAATAAGTATCGTATGTATAGAGCGGAATCCCGGTGTGCGGCAATTTTTTGCTATACGGCAAATCCGATTCCCGGTTAAAGTCCAACAATGCAACCGGATTGTTGTTGGCAGCCTCAAAATGCATGTAGCCATAAGCAGGCATTCGTGAGGTTGTGTCAGTATTCTGAATGTATTGCTGGGAGTAGTAACCCCCTACCGCCAATAGGGGGTGGATGCCGAAAAACTCGCCACCCGCTTTTACCCGAAACGAAAATTGAAAGCTGGTGAAGGGTGTTGTCACCTTCGGGACGTAGGCAGTCTTGGCAAACGTAATAGAGGACGAATAACTGGAGAGGCTCTTTATTTGGCTTTTTTCGTCCACGATGGCCTTTCGCGGACCGTTCAGCGTTGAGGATAAGTCCATCAGTCCGTTTCGTGTACTGAAATTGGCCGTGAACTGATTCGAGAAGATGGCTCCGTTTTCCCCTTTTGCCAAGGTAGCGGACAGCGTTGGGTGAACCGAAAAACCGTTCGCGGAGCTAAGCTTAAAATTAAGATCTAGTCCCAGATTGAGCGTATCAACCCCATAGGTTTTATCTCCCAGCGCAAATTTGCCGGAACTAACAGTGGGACTAATCCCGATCTCTAGATTAGGGCCGGTGTAATTGTTGTAATACAACCCGGTATTCAAACCGAGATTTTTTTCAATACCGAGGAATTCAGGATTGAGGTCGGCCGTCACCCCGGCGGTAATGTTGTCTTTTACACTTAGTGTTTTGACGACCGTATCCGCGCCATTGAAATCATCCGGCAGCCCGCGCATGTTCCGGGTGATGGCGCCAGGGTTGATGTTCCATCCCAGTCCTACCCAGCTGGCCTCCTGGTCCATGGAGATCCCGCTGCTGTAATGAATGTTGACCGGATAGCCGCCCACGTCCAGCAAAGGAATATTGTAAGAGAAATCCCCGGTAAATAAATCAACCATGTTGTTGGCATTGACCGACTGAAAACTTTGCATCTCAGGTTGACCGGGTCCGTCAACGTCAGGACTGGGCTTACGGTTGGCTTCTTCGGTTGTTTTTTCAACATTATTTTTTGTTTCATGCCTCTTTTTGACACTGGTATAAACAGGAGGCAGCGGATCTGGGGAGAAAGCGGATCGGGTTTGGTACCGGATTGAAAACTTCTCAAGGTGTTCGCCGGGCATTCTGGCCGCTCCATACAATCCACTGAGAAAGGTGCTGAACAAAAAGAGGGCAATTTCCTTCCGATAGTAGCAAGATAATTTTGCAATCATTGTTTCGGTTTGTATACGTTTTAGGATAAGTCAGATCTACCGATCGTTTTTTTCGCTTGCCGGCTCCTGATAAACGAAGGCCAGTTTCCAACGTTCACCGGCCGTGTTGAGCAACTCAAAAACATAGGAATCTTCTGGTCGCAGAGAACGAACATCTCCCAGTGATAAATCGATAAAATTTTCCCCGGGACGAAGTTTTAAGCGACCGTCCAGAAGTTTTCTCCCGTCGCTTTCTTTTTCACGGTAAACGACATAGTTCACAGCAGAATCGCCAACAGCGTTGAGGTAAACGAACTTTACGAAGCCGTCGCTTACGAACTGCTGTGGAACAAGCTCTTGTTGTAGCCGCACGTAGCCTACTGATCGCTTAGTCGGCGCCGCATCAGTTTTGGTTGTAAACAACCAGGCATCTGTTTTCACCGAATACCGATTCAGGTCTTTCGCAGTCACCTGCCAGACATAGTCTTTCCCTCTTTCAAAGGCTCTGTTGCCCGCCGGATAAGGATAATGTACCTGGACCAAATTGTCTTTGACAAAAAACGGCAGGTTGTTTTGCAGGGCCTCCCCGTATGATTGGTTTGGCAAGAGTTCAACGACCTTGAGTTCGTAGGTGAGGCGTTGGAAGATTGAAAGCGGGGCCGGGGGCAACCAACTGAATTGTGGATACTTCTCGTCGAGTACGCTTTTATCAGCGGGAAGGGCAAGTTGCGGCGGGCTAAGCGGAGCGATTTCCGTTTCCGTACATTCTTCTGTGAGGGCCTCCCGGCTGTCATTGTTAATGCGTACCGCCTGATAACACACGCGGTAATTGCCGGGAGACAGCCAACCCATGGGAGTTGTGGCGGCCGCAACGATGCCCGTACTGTTGTAGGTGACGGGCTGAACCGTATTCCAGTCCAAAATTTTCGCCCCTTTGGATAACGTGAGCTGTCGGCTGGTGCAGGTAAGTATCTTTTGGTTCGTTTGAAGATCCAATAAGGAAAGTTCCAGTTGCACCTCAATGGCGTTCGGTGAGGCGTTCATTACCATCAGGTTCCAAAGCTGCGTCTTTTGCGTAAGGCCTGTCGGCGGCAGCTGTGGCGTCAGCACGACCTGCGCCCTTGTCTGGCTGAACAGATGAAGGAATAAAACGACCCAACAGTTGCGTGCAATTCGTTTGTACATAAATATGATTATAAACGTTTGGAATATGTCACTCTTCCAATATCACTGGGCAACAACTTCTTTTGCGTGCCGGGCAGCCAACTGCTTTCAAAGGAGAATGACAAGTCACCCCATCCCTTCATGGGACAGGCAAGGCTTCCGTAATAACCCAGCTCGCTTTTCATCCCGTTCAACTGATTGACTTTCATCCCGGCGACAATTGAAAATCCGTTGGGAAAACCGGCTTGCAGCCCTTGGTCAATGACGGTGTAGGCGTAATCCGGCGCCCGGCTACTGGACAGGGTTGTGGTCGCCGTTAGTGTCCTTCCCAAGAAACTATGGGACAACATCAAATTTTTGCTGTTGGCGTAAAGAAATCCCGAGTCCCACCCTGAATTGAAATAGCGGCTTGCCGACAGCAGTGTGTTGCAGCGCAGCTCGCCGAGCTTGTAAAAATGAGAAGCTGTCGCGGTCAACATTTGAAACCGATTTTCGTAGAGCAAGCCGTCTATTTTTGTAAGCTGTGAGGTAGGCATATACCCTACCGACACATAAGGAAAATTGCGTTTCCGAAAGGTCAGGAAGAAACTTTTGAAGATGGTTCCTGACTTATACGGGGACAGGGAATATGGATTATCATAGTCGTTTTTGCGCAGCGAAGCCTTAAGAATGATCCGACGTTTCCAAAAGGGCTGTTCCGCGGAAAGTTGCCATGCGGTTTGGTCGGCGGTTCGGGTGTACAATGTAAACGATTGAAAATTGGCGCCCCAAAACCGATAACTGGCACCGATCCGGGTAGCGGTGCGTTTGACGAGGGAGTTAACTTTGATTGCCCAGGCTGTGGTGGTGTGGTCGAAAAGACGAAATTCAGTGCGTTGCTTGTTGCTCCCGCCGGTTGTTGAAAGTGCCGAGGATTTGGCCACTTCAAGAGTAAAATCGTGATCGGCGATAGGGGCAAAACGCGCTTCAAGATTCAGGCCGTAAAGAGCTTGCGATGAGGGGGTGGAACCCGTAAAGCTTTCCCTGTTTTTATTTCCTTTGTATCCTGTAAGAATAAGGTGATTGCTGTTGGGGTCTCCCTTTCCAAATCGCACCAGGCCAAGCGACTGCGCCCGGAACCGGAAACTTTTTGTTACAAAGTCCCGGAAATAATAGTCCACAGCCCCGGCAGCCACCGCCCAATAATATGTGCCGTCGTGTTCGATGTTGAAGCCGTTGAGACTAATGTTTTGAACAGACAGTTCGGAGTAGTTCAGTGGGCTTCGGCCGACCGCAAAGGTTTTGATGCCCATCAGAAATTTTTCCTTTGCTGACAGGCTATCAACCGCCTTCCGGTCTATTGACTTAAAGTCACGGATGTTTGCGCCTGCATTTACGCGGCTCTTCAAACTGTCCATTTTTTTGGTGAGGGCTATCTTTTTGGCAACGTATTGCGATTTGTAGCCTTCGGCTTTCTTTTGGAGACTGTCGAGAGCAGCTTTTTTGGTTTCGTAAGTCTGGATGAAGTCAGACGCTTCAGCGGCGGAATGAAATTTTTCAGTGCTTTGTTTTAATGCCTTTGAAAGCGTTTCTTTCTTTGGAGCGGTTGGCAAAAAATTAGTTGCAGAAGTGACGTGCTTTGCCAAAAACTCTTTGGCTTCCACCAACCGTTGCAGCTGACGCGGCTCAGTCACCGCCGCTTTTGCCTCTTCGAACTCCGCCGCCTTTTGTTGCCATTCCCGAAGAGCTTGATCCTGCAGAAAGCGCTGCGTTTGTAGCTTTTCCGCAAGGGCGGCTTTTAGCTTCTCTTTAAAAGCTTGCGTGAATTCTTGCTGTCCGAACTGAACGTTGACGTCAAAGTAATTTCGAAAATAGTCGCTGTTGCTGCTTCGGGAGGAGAGTGTCAGTTGAACCGGATAGCGGTTAGCAATGAGAAACTGAAGATTGACCCGGGTATAATGCTGCAAAAAATTTTTGGCGGCAAAAGGGGTATCAAGCAGCGAACGGTAATTGGCATCGTAAAGAACGTCGCCCCGAACCCGAAGGGGCGGGGCAAGAGCTGTCGTCGTGTTGCTTGCCACCACCGGATTGCCTTTCGAAGCACTGAAGACAAAATAGTGCTTGCAAAACGTAGAGAAAATAATTTCGCTGGTCGTACTGTCCAACAGATAAAGATGCGAGGACTGCGCCTTCATGCTAACCGGCGCACTCAGGCTAAAGCACAGCACAACGATAACGAATATGGTTTCGCGGTTAAACAACATCGGCGGTTTTTGATGATCAAAACAATCTTCGCAGGGATCGTTGTTTTTAAGGCTACGAACTGGGTGAATGGTTCACTATCGAAACAAGTGTAATTAGCGCTGAAGCAAGCTAGCCTTTCCTATGTCTTAGTACCAAACGCTTCGATTTCAATTACTGAATAATTTGGACGCATTCTAATTTGCCATTTTTCTTCTATTGAACAAGATGGTAGACAGTATGAGTGCATTTGATAATCAACTTGCGCTCCTATTGTGGTATAGAATGTACGGGGAGCCAAGGATTGTAAGCAAAAGTTTGAGTCCTCACGCAGATAGCCGCAAATGCAGCGTTGAAAAATTAATTGTAAAGGCACACAGGTGTGCTTTTTGATTTGTTTCCCGTTAGTGGCGAACAAGTTTATAGCTGGCAGTAGTGGTTCCGGCATCCGTATCATTCTCTTTACCGCTCGTTTTAAGACTACGGCGGATTTTTTATCAATCTTCGCTTTGTAATTTTTTGGAATGATCGGAAAGGAGATATGACTCCTTTTTAGTAGACGCGGGTATGTAGTTATGTGCGTAACGCCTCGAAGACAGATATCCTGGAGCAGTGCAGATACAAGGAATAGTAAACAGGAAGTAGTTGAGGGTGACATGTTTCGGTTGGAATGGTTCCACCAAGCTATGTTTATCTTTTTGTTTGAAAAATCCGTATCGCTACTGAATTTTTATCCGTATTGATACGGATATTTTGTGTCAAATAATCCTTTAATTTTAAGAACAATACGCCAAAGCTATCGCTCATGTCTTGTGTTTTGCCTACGAAAATCGTTATTGCAGACGACCACGCCTTCTTTCGCCAAGGAGTCCAGACCGCACTCAAACCCTTTGTTGACAAAGGCCTGTATGTTTTAGAAGAAGCCAGTACGGGCAAAGACGTGATTCAGGTCTCTGAAACGTCTTCGCCTCATGTGATTTTAATGGACGTACACATGCCGGATCTGGATGGAATTCAAGCCACAGTTCTCATTAAACGTCGCTTTCCCCAGATTCACATACTTGGCTTGTCATACAGTGAGGAAAGCGATGTTGTCCTCGCCATGGTGGACGCAGGGTGCGATGGGTATTTATTAAAGAACACCTCCCAAGAAGAACTGGTTTTAGCATTCAAAACGGTCTGTGCCGGCGGCACCTATTTCGCTCCGGCGATCAGCGGTCATTTGGCTACAGGGATAAAACAAGCGGCCTTTCGTTCTGATCGGCCACTCACCCCTCGCGAGGTTCAAATTTTACAATTGGTTTGTGGCGGTAATACGAGTAAAGAGATAGCTGCAACGCTACACCTTAGTAAACGAACCGTTGATACCAACAGAGAAAAAATTATGCGAAAAACAGGTGTTAGAAATGCGTTTGACTTGCTTCGCTACGCTATCAAAAATCGCTTATATAAACCTTAAGTCATTGTTGTGTACAAAGAAGTAGCAAAAGCAAAATGAGCTCATGCCGTTATCTATACGGGTGCAAAAGCAGGTCCGGGAAAAGAAGAACAATTTTTAAAAAGTCAACAGACATGTACTTGGCAATGACAATACTTTCTTTAGCCGTTTTTTATTTTTCAGCCACAAACTCTATTTTGCCATCATATACCATAGCGTGTTTCAGCAAACCGGCTTTACTAGTTTCGTGCCTGGCTTAAATAGTATTTTTGCGTTTCGGATGGAACAGTTTCTTAGACGGAAAAAGGCCCATTTTAGACCTCTGTCTAAAATGTTTCAACCCCTTCAATACTCCAATAAAAAAACACCTCCATAGTCCGGCGTATTCACGAATACCGTATTTGTCATCATCTTTACAATACTCTCCTCACCGTTACGACAAGAGTATCGCAAGGGGTAGAATGTTCTAACCAAAGCTTATATTCAATCGGGCCTTTAGTTGTTTTACTCGTACGTCAATTACCAGCAGAAAGCAGATAAAAAAGAAAGATTGCGTTTCATGAAAGCCTTTTTCCTTTTATATCGAAACTGATAGACGTTAGTAAAATGAAAAAGAAAAATCAAACATAAAACGAGCTTGAAAAAGTTGCCGGTCAGTTAGGGGCGCAAACACCACATCCCAAACCTAATAAATGTTACTGCTGTTAAAAGTATTATCGGTAGAGGCAATAAACTTATCAATACTGTACTTATTGCGAAGGTTTAATAATTGCAGCTCAATTACTGTTTTGCATCCGTTAGTATTAGCTTAATTATGTAATATGAGCTAAAACCGTTTATTGGACAATTAATCTGCGATATAACAAAGGTATCTCCTCTAACATTTAACCATTTTGTCAGTTTAAAATACTATCAGCAGGAAGCGACGAACCTTTATTGGGATGTCTGGCGGATGGATTACATACAAGATTCAAAACCAATAACGTTCTTTAAATCAACGAGTAAAAAATTCAAACGCACGACAACCTCGGTACGTTAATATTTTCTGGCTTCAGAATTACCTTTTGATGATCAAGAGTTCATGCTACCACAGCATCCAAGCGGAGAAGCAATTGAGTGAGCGAAAGCCTAACTTGAATCATTCAATAGTCATTCTCATTTTCAGAAAGACCACTTCTTTTTTTTGAATATGCGCAATAATAGCAGCGACTTTAACAGAAACTTTTTTGGCAAATAGTGCCATCATTTCTTCTGTGAAGTGCCTTTCGTTTAATAATTTCTGCATCATGTTGTGCATGGGCTCGGTGGGTGATTTCGCTTATAGTTTTGTCAATTTGCCTATTGTCCGCGATAGTTAGTAATCGTTGAAGCCTAAACTTTATTGCTTCGATCTATTTGCCGCTTAGTTCCTCAGTAATGCTGGCCGGCCCAGAATACGAAATATTCACTTCTCTGTCCACTTGTTTATTTTTAGGTACGTTAAAATGATATGCCTACCAAAACACAGGGCCAGTGTAGGATGGGGTAAGGTTTACAATGAACGCACAAAAATTGAATAGCTCTACGTAGGCAAAAAACTTTTTGGTCTCCGGATTCCCTGTCACCGTTACGCTGTGCAACACCTGATTGTTTGTTGAGGCAGAACGGATCGGTATAATAGTGGTGTAGCCGGGATTTAGGAACGTTTCCTGCTTCATCAAGAACAGGAATAACGTCGTTAATCAAACTCATCTGCCTTCCCTTGTGCAAGTAAAAATTAACGACTGTTTTAATGACGGCTCTATCGAAATTATCGCCACCGAGCGTTATGAGTATTGTAACCAGTTCGTCCATGTATTCGCTGTGTCTCCTTGCTTTTTGGAGCACATTTTCGTCGTCTAACCAAGAATGCTTCTTCTTGAGTTTTCCTATAATATGCAGTAGCTGCTTTTCGTCTTGGGCACTGACGTAAATGGTATTGCTGGCCATATCAATTTTGATTTCCGGTATTGCCAGAATCGGGTTTCTGCCTTCTTCTAAATGATGCCTTTTTCCGGAAGCACTTATCACATTTTTAATGTCAGGAATTGTTCCTCTTTCCCTATCTAAACCCAATAAGGAAACAAGAGAGTGTAAACGATTAAACAATTCTGCATCTATGGTATTTCCAAAATGTTTGTTGCAGTCCTTGCAAAGAAGGCTTTTACTCTTTAATCTTCCTCCTAAAGCGTTTAGGATAATGTGTTCAATAGAGGTGTTGAAATTTGTCAACTCACTTTTACAGCGATAGCATTTAGACATATAGCCTCTTTATTTTATGTTGGACTGTTCACAATCTGTGGATAAACAATATTAGGAAGTTTTTCGTTTGCGAAATAATTTAGCAACTGATGGGTTAGAAGCTCCTCTATTGTAGAAGGGGCTAATTGATATTGCAAGCATTTCAAAAAACATCTCTTCCAATATCCGTTTCGCTTCTCTCGCTTTTTCCCCACGCAAAAAATTAAATTTTTATGGCTACTGACAAAAATCAGCACCTTACGTGTGTTATTGCGTCGCACAGAACAAGCAAGGAGCAAAAACTGCTGGATAAGCACGTAGAAAAACGCAATAAAGTGATAGCTGCACTCGAAGAAAAGTACGGCAGTAATCTGTATGACCTTTTTAATTCGGGCTCATATGCCAAGAACACTGCCATCAACAAAAAGTTTGATTTTGACCTGATGGCGCCTTTTAAGCGGGATGCGTTTAACACCCTGAAAGAAATGTACGAGAACGTGTACAATTTCCTCAATGAAAAATATTCGTTGGAAGCGACCGTGCGAGAACAAAAGGTGTCAACCGGCATAGAGTTTTTCGCCGATGCCGATGGTCATGTAGTAAAGATTGACGTAGTACCCGGAAGAGAGCTAAACCAAGGCCAATACAAAGACGACAACAAACTTAACCTGTATGTGTACGAGCAGTTTGGCAAACTGGAGCCGGGCAGTGAACGCCTTCAGTCCAATGTGAGGGCGCAAATTGACAACATCCAGGACAGGGCAACGAAGGAAAAGGACAGCATTCGGAAAATCATCCGGCTTTTGAAAGTGTGGCGTCTTTACAATCACAAAACGCCCAAGTCGTTTTTTCTTGAATTAATAACCATCAAAGCATTTGACAGTAAAACCATTTCCGGGAACCTGTGGGATAAGCTCAAAGCCGTGATGGAGTACATCCGCGACAAGGTGGAGACCGTCTCGCTTCCAGACCCAGGTAACAGCAGCAACGACGTAGCCGATACCTTAACGGATAGCGACAAAGCAGTACTGAGTGACGACATGAAGTATATGATTGAGCGCATTGAAGAAGACAGCGATACCATAAAATCATACTATCCTGTGAACTCCGACCATCCTTGTGAGGACGAGACGGATAAAAAGAATGGTTACGGCCAGAAAGAAGATAAACCCTCAATTCCACCACCTACCCGATTTGGCTGATGACAAAGAGAGCAGAGGAAATTTTGGAAGCCGTTGCCAGCCTTGCGGGTGTGCGTATTTTGGACGAACTTAAAGAGGACGGTCCGAAAATCACTTTCCACGTAGAGGTCTGCGAGGGCGAAGCTGTCTTACCATTTGAGGTGGAAATCTTCGCCCTGTACCCGATGCAATTTCATGACACAGAAACAATCCGGTTCGTGAACAAAGACCTGTTGGCATACGATCACGTGAACGCCGATGGTTCCATTTGCGTACACACGTTACACAGCACAGAACTGCGGCAGAAACTTCAGCTCGACTTCCATTCGTTGCAGCACTGGATTAAGAAATACTACATCGTCGGCGAAAAAGATGCCCAATACGAACACATAGTTGTAAACGAAACGGCTATCGGTGGCACCCAAACAGTCTTCTTATTCACGGATGTTGACTACCGTTTCAGCGCAAACGAGTTCGGCTCCTTTTCCTATTCAGCCCTGGCCATCGGTGTGAAAAGAGGCGAAAGGATTGTGACCAATCTTGTCCAAACATTTGAAGTGAAGAAGCACAACATTCAATGCGGGTGGAGCAGAGAGTATCGCAAAGGGGAAAAGAAGGAAGGGCTGGTTTGTTTTCTTAAAAGTGCACCTGCTAAAAACCGTCGGTTTGCCGTTGAGAACTGGCAAGAGATGGAGCCTTTCGTCAATCAGGCCTTTATTCAATTTTTGTTTGCAAACTACCAGCGCCTTGCCAATAGTGAAAAAAGCCCTGCCTACGTGCCGCTTCTGCTTGGTTATGCCATCAACGAAACAGAAAACCACTGGCAAGCGGTTATGCTGCCTGTTAAATCATTTCCAGGTACAAAGTACAAGGTTCTAAACTCCTATAAGTACCTTGGTCAGTTCCTCAATCAAGAAATTTTGTGGTGCCAAACACGCAATTGCTCATACCGGTTTTATTTCGGACGAGGAGCCTTGCACGAAAGAATTACCAAAGCGAAGATTTTGGTCATTGGCCTTGGAGCCATAGGCAGCATGGTAGCGAAAAGTTTGGTAAGAGGCGGTGCCATTAACATAACGCTCGTTGATTATGACGTGAAAGAACCAGAAAATGTTTGCCGCTCGGAATATGACTTCGAAACCGGGATATGCAACAAGGCTGTGGAATTACACAACGTTTTGAACCAAATTTCTCCGTTTGTTGAAGTCCGTCACTGTGAGGAATTAATGGATAAAGTGAAAATCTGGAGTAACGACGAAAACATCACAAAGCCTTTTGAAGATTTGTTTGGCGAGTATGATTTGATTTTTGATTGCACTACAGATAACGACGTGGCCAGTTTGTTGGACCGCTTACAAATCTCCGCACAGGTTTATTGTCTCTCCATAACAAACGAGGCCAAAGAACTTGTTTGCGCAGTGAAGCCTAACCTATACGGTTGGCTTACGCAGATTTTTGAAAAGCTAAAAGACAGCGCTTCACAAGAATTGTATCAGCCAACCGGTTGTTGGAGTCCGACCTTCAAAGCCGGTTACACCGACATTGCGGTGCTGGTACAATGGGCCATAAAGCAAATCAACACTTGCTTTACTTCGGGCCTGCCGGTTCGAAATTTCGTGATTGCCACCACGGAGAGCGAAAATTTTTTCCAACCAAAACTCGTGCAATATTGAAGTTTAGCAACCACCATATAAAGCTGCATCTTGAAATACAGAAAGCGTTGCTCGATGAGCTTTACCGGCAAGGCTTATCACATCACCCTAAAGAGTATGGAGGCCTTTTAATTGGCCGCTACACCGATCATCGCTCAACGGCGATTATTGAGAAAACCATTCTCCCAAAACGGAACAAGGCCTCACGTTATTATTTTGAGCGTGGTTCGGGGGGATTGAAGGAAGAATTGGAAGCTCTGTACCAACAAGAGCCAAAACTTTTTTATATAGGCGAATGGCATACGCACCCTGATGGACCGATTGACCCAAGTGGCCGGGACAAGGCTACGATGGCTCAACTCGTAAGAGATGAAAATGTCTTTATCAATAATCCAATTCTTTTAATATTAGCACTAAAGAAGTCGGGCTATCAAGTTGGCCTTTATGTGCAACACAATGACAGATTACACGCATATGAAACAGCAGAATAAAATAAACATGCGGCAACTGTTCATGGGGTTGCAAAGCACGATGGCCTCAACGTTGCAAACTCTTAGGGCCAACATAGACCATGAACCTACAAAGGGACAGGGTTCAGAAAACGTTTGGATAAAATTCTTTGAAGATTATTTGCCTAAGCGTTATTCTGTTGCAAGCGCAAAAGTGGTTGATTACACCGGTCATACGAGCGACCAGATTGACGTTGTTATTTATGACCGTCAATACACTCCGTTTGTACTGAATAACAACCGTGTGATATACATTCCGGCGGAAAGCGTTTATGCCGTTTTTGAAACGAAGCAGGATATAAACGTCAACCAAATTAACTATGCAGGTAAAAAGATAGAGAGTGTCCGAAACTTGCAACGCACAATAGCCCCTGCCGTTGATACCGGAAACATAAAAACTACGGCACCTCATTTCCGCATACTTGGAGGCTTTCTGTGCCTTGACAATTGTTGGGCAAAATCCATTGAGAAGAGCCAGCATTTTTTGAAAGGCATTAAAAACTCTAACGAAGCAAGGCTTATTGACATTGGCTGTGTTTTAAATGACCGGTCCTTCGTTACCGAAATAGATTTCTCCGATCACTTGCATCCAAAAGTTGACTTGCACTTTAGTGTTGAAAATGAAACATTGATTTTCTTTTTCTTAAAGCTCGTTGCGGCCCTTCAAAAACTTGGAACTGTTAGGCCAATTGATTTAAGTAAGTATATTAACCAATTAAAATCACAGTAATCTATGAACAAGATCACAAAATATGCCCGAAACCTTGCTGTGGTGCGTGCCCATCACGAACGTCACTCTCAATCTAATCAAGCAACTTTCTTGAATGGATGACGACCCGGTCACAAAGATCAAAGGAATGAACGTCTAATTGCCTGTGGCACGGGAGCCACCGCGGGACCGAAATTAGTGGTGTGGTAAGCGCTATATGCGATTACGTGAACTTTTTGGAAAAACCGTAAAATACGGATGCCTTTTTGTGGACCTTGGTAGTCCTGACGTAATTTGCTTTTTTAGTATCGCTTTAACCGCTAATCAAGCGTGCCAACCCTTATTACACCGAAGGTTTCAATTCCGTGATTCCTTAATTTTTTTCCACTATAAAGTGGATGGAGTAAAAGAAACACTTTCTCAGTTTAGCTTTTGCTGATTAGTGTATCCGATTCAAAACCAACCATGCTCTTTAAGTCAGCAACCAAAAAGTTCCAACTTGCAGCAGTAATGGGTACCTGATTCGTATAAATACGAAGTACTTTTTTCCCCACCGTTTAGGAAAAATACGGTGGTCGCCTCTGGATTATAAGTTCTCGGCAAAAACCGATAACCCAAGGTTCTACTAGACCTATCTTGTAAGTGGTTGTGAGCGGGGAAATATTCTGACCTTGGTTTGCTCGTCACCATGATGATTTTACTGTTTTAAGTTATTAAATTTAGCTTGTTTTTTATTTTATATTTATCCTGTTTTGCAGGAGAGGTCACACCAACTTAAAGTCCATTTAATTTATTGTTAGGTATTTTACGGCAAATACCTAAAAAATTTAGCAATTTTGTAAATTGCACAATGTCCCGCTTAACACCGAAGACCGAAGTTATACGACACCTATTTGCAGTCTCTGGTAACCAATGCGCCTTTCCGAGTTGCGCCCATGAACTCATAAGCGAAAAAGGCACTTTTGTTGCTCAAATTTGCCATATTGAAGCAGCGGAAAAAGGCGGCGAACGTTACAATAAAAATCAAACAGACGAAGAGAGACGAGCCTTCAGCAATTTGATATTGATGTGCTACCGGCATCACCGCGAAACGGATGAAGTAGATGAGTTTACAGCCGCGAAACTAAAAGAGATTAAAGATGCTCATGAAAGACAGTTTCAAGGATGCTATGAATTACCGAGTGGCTTCGAACCAAAAGTTCTTCAATCCATCCAAATACAATTGGACCAAATTGAAGCAATTGGCCGGGAAACTAATATCGTGGTGAACAGATTGGATGACAAAGCAGATGAGACGCTGCGTTTACTCTATGCAACCTCAAATAATGACGAAGGGCTTCACACCTCATATCTCGAAGCGATTATAAAATTAAAAGAGCAAGGAAAGATTAAAACAGCGATTGATTTGCTTTTGGCATTTAAAGCCAAGCATTGGCCAAATTTCAATCCGGAAAGGAAGTACAAAGTAACAGCTAACCTTGGCCTGCTATACCTCGAACTTCAAAATAAAAGTAAAGCGGCCAAATACTTGACATCAATAAAGGAAATTCGTTTCAAGTCGGGCGATAGTCTTGCCAATCTTTGTTTAGGATATGCATTGTCTGGAAACGAAGAAAACTTTGATGCAACTTTCAAAGAAGCAATACAGACAGACGAAGAGAATGTGAACCTATGGGTCGCCTATATCGAACGATTTAGAACGCATAGGAAAGCCGACGATATCGTAAGCGAGTTACCGCTATCAGTCAAACAGTCATTACCCGGTATGTTTGCGGTAGCTAATTTGTTAGTGGCGGAAGAGCGAAAAGAAGAAGCCGTTACCTTGCTTGAAGAAAGTTTGCAACATAAAGATACTAAGTCAGAAAGGGAGAGTGATATTAAGTCATTCCTCGCCGCTATTATGATGAAGGATGTGATTGATCCCTTCAAATTCATTCACAAAAATTATTCTGCTGTTGAACTGCAAGCTTTGGGCAAAGCGAAAAAATATTTAGATGAGGCGTGGAATGCAGTCAGAGATACTGAGTTGGCATCAATCAAATGGGCAACAATTCTCAACGGCGGTGTCGTCAACAAACTAACTGGAAACAAAAACCAGGCGCTTTCTGATTTTCAAAGGGCGTTTGAATTGTCGGGTGAGTTTCTTGCTTTTAAAAACTTACTCGTAATGCGCTTTGAGGCCGACGAACTTGACGAAGCTGAACGAATGTTGTCGCACCCTTTGTTTCAAAGAGAGTTGACCTCCGAAGAGGAATTCGAGTTCCAAACATTTCAAGCAAGATTGATTTTCCTACGAGGGAATTCGAAAGAAGCCGTTAAAAAAATGGCAATGTTACTTGAAGAAGGTAATGAAGACAAGCACATCGAAATCATCACTCACATTTTGGCTATTTGCTTTGAGGATAATCAATTCGCAGAGGTTGAAGTTTGGTGTGAGCTCCTTCTATCGAGATTTCCTGATTTGCCCACAGGCTATGTTTTCAAAGGGCTGCTTTGGAGAAGCCGCGAAGAGGCATCGAAAGCATTGGAGAACTATGACAAAGCGAATTCTCTACTGGTTCCCACTACTCAAGATCACATAATTTACGAACTGGCATCAGGATACCAAGCGCTGGAAAAGTATGAAGTAGCTATTCCCTTATTTGAAAAACTCGCAAACAAAAATATCTTCAATAACTTCTCAAAGGGCCTAATCTATGCCTATTTCCAGTACGGAGATTTGCAGGCGGCATTAGCATTAACTGACAACTTATATCAACAAAATCCAAAGCAGCCTTTCCTCCTTGAGATTCTTTGCAATATTTATCAAGAAGCCAAACACTACGATAAAGCCATCCAACTTATAGAAACTTTTTTGCAAACGGCAGACGGCCAACAGAAAGATTTTTTTAGTTTTCGAGGTGCGTTGCTTTATCATTTGAAAAGAGATCATGTGAACGCAAGCCGCTTGGGTTTACAGGTAACACAACCGAGAAGAATGCCGTTGACGGAAGTCTTTCGGCTTGGCCATATATTGATTGAGGCCAGCGAACAGGATAAAGGAATGGAAATCGCTTTTGAAGCCCGTTCACGATTTTACGATCAAAGTTCAGCCCATTTAAAATACATACAGTGCTGCTTGCGTGTTGACAAATCAGAGGAAGAGTTGTTTCCCGATGTAGTGCACGAAGACAATGCTGTAATCGTTCGATTGGAAGGAAAACAATTGAAGACATTCCTGATTACCGAAAAGGAAGCAAAGGGGGAAAACATCCTCCGGCCGGCTGACAATTTTGCCAAATTGCTATTGGGCCAAAACAAGGGCGATGAAATAAATCTTGACAGGGGTTTCGGCTTAATTAGCGTAGCTGCCATCGTTGGCATAATCGATATATACACCCATGCGTTTCGGGAAAGTTTGGTGTTTTTTGAAACTCGATTTGCAGGTGAGCAAAATGTCGGCGTTCTTCATGCCGACCCAGGCAATCCTGCCGACGAAATAGAAAAGGTACTCAAAAGCACTACGCGGGATAAGAATGAACACGAAAGGCAAGTATATGAGATGTACCGACATGGCAAAGCAACAATTGGTTTAATGGCTGGCCTTTTCAGAAGGAATTGCGTAACGCAATTTTTTTCAATGGTGAGTTCGCAGGCGATTTCACTAGTAAGCTTTTCGCGAAATGAGTTTCCGGCTGCCCAATATGCTTTAACCGCCAACCAACCGTTGGTTATTGATTTAACAGCCCTTCTAACATTGTTTTTTATAACCGAGCAGCCCAACATTCTTGAGCAAATTGGCAATCAATTAATTGTAAGCCAGTCCACTCTTGACGAGCTGCAAGGAGCTTACGAAGAACTGGAGTACGGTGCGAAGGATGGAATTTTCTCGATGGGCTATGAAGAAGGGCAAATGGTCGGCCATAAAACGGAGAAAGAAGTCGTTCAGAAACATCGGGACACGATAAAAAATATCATTAACTGGTGCAAGCAACATACGTTAGTGACCACCTCAACTACTATTATCGCTGTTAAGCGGGAGGAAAGAAACCGTGCAAGTGAAACATTGGGCGATTGTTTTTATGACACGATGCTATTGGCGGCGGAACATCAAGCTGCGGTAGTTTCGGATGATGCTTTTTTCAAACTACTTGTTGGATCGCAGCCAAACTCCAAATCATTCTCTACATACCAACTTTGCTTCCAACTCGCAGGCAATGAGAAAGTATCCCGCGAACAGTTCGACGAATATAGGATGCGCCTTATCCTGGGTAACTACGTGCATATTCCAGTTGACAGCAACCAACTTTGGAAAGCTTTTGATTTAAGTGGATACCAAGTTCGTAAACCATTTTCCGTAGCCGTGAAAGGATTGTTGATTATGCTACCACATCACGCCACTTCAAATGTTGCCAAGTTTTTCAGAAGCCTATACCTTGAAACGGCGCTGTCGGTTTCTCGTGAGCAGACGGTTTTGTATCTACTTTCCGAAATTTCAGCAAGAGCGGATTTCAGCATACTAAAACCTTTATTGATTGGCTACATTAATGACCAATTTCGTCTGCTTCCTGAACATCGCAAAGATTTATTCAATTTATTGCGTGCTTTTGACTAATAAACAATAATCTGAAATGTAGTGGAGGTAGTAACAACGACATTGATCGAGACGCAAATGAAGAATATAAAAGAAATGCAAAGCAAATTATTAGTTAGAGTATTTTATTCAAGATTTAAAACTCCAGCTCATTATTGATAATTAAACCAATTAAAAGCTGAATGGATTCAACCGAAAAAATGTTAGACGAAATGGATGGTACGGCCTTCGAAAAGCTTTGCGGGCCACTGCTCCAGAAAATGATCCCAGAGTTGGCAAATCTGCTACCTTCTGGTATTAACGCAGAAGGACGCACCATAAAATCACTATCCGATGGATTCTGTTTTGTATCCCGCAACCATTACGCTACCATGCACGCCACCACTAACGCAAGCAACCTAAAGAAAAAATGGTTGTATAATGGAACTTCCCGAACAACGCCAAGGGGAGACCTAATAAAAAGCATTGAACAAGCGAGAAGCATGCACCATGAAAATCCTGATTATACGTTTAGCGTTTACTTAGTTTCGAGTCGGCGTGTCGATGATGAACTGCACATTGAAGTGAACCAAAGCGTTTCAGAAGATTATATAACGGTAAAAATTGTTGAGCAGCGTCACTTGGCTTCCTTTCTAGATCACGACCGCGATGGACAGTATTTTCGGCAATACTTCTTAGGGATAACTGCGGTGCGCATCTCTGTGCCCCTGTTAAGAGAGATCGCAAACGTTAACCTCGCCCGATATGGGGTGGACATTTCTCTGAAGCAAAACCACCTGGCTAACCTTTCCAACCAAAAGAAGGTAGAAGAACGGATATCAACTTCAACAACTACCGTGAACCTTCTCATTGGTGATTCGGGTTTAGGAAAAAGTACGTTGTGCTTTGCAATAATAAACACTGTGTTGAAAGCCGGGAGAATGGGACTACGATTAAAGCCTTCAACAATCGAAAAAGCTGTCTCGTTTGAAGATGCTATACTACAGCAACTGAAAAGTGACCATCCAAATCTTTACGTCGAAATAAAGGACATAGAGGAATTATTTATAGAGGGCCTTGTTGTCGTAGATGACATTAACAAGTCCGAGAATGCAATTTTCTTATTAGACAAGCTCATTTCATGGAACCGAATGAAACAGGCCCGATCCATCACCCTAATATGCCCTGTTTGGCCACGCAATTTGGCTGCGTTGGACGATAAGGGAAGAAAGGAGCACAAGTTCACGGTTATTCCACTCAAACGTCCATCGTTCTACGATTGCAAAGCAATTATTCAGCAACGAATAGACAATGAGCATGTGAACTTAACCGAACAGCAAACGCATTCGTTAATAGTCGAAACTGGGTTTGACCCTTTGTTGCTTGACCTTAGCCTGCTACGGCTATCCGACTTGCAGCCCTATACAGAGAACCTTGCCGGTGAAGCCATCAAAAGTTACGTTTCCAGTAAAGTGCAACAGGTACATAAAACGCATTTGTGGCTGGTTCATTCAATCAACCAATCCTTGGTGGCACTTGGCAAGCAAATGCTCCAGCACCGTAAACTAAACCCGCAGATTCAAGACATCGAAAGCTGGATGGGTCAAGGTTCGGAAGAATACCGAATAATTGTTCAAATAGCAGCACAGCGCCAACTGTTATCTTTTGACGATGAAGGAAACTCATTTTTCAGGCATGACCGGGTCCGGGACTATTTGCTCACTTTGGCGGCGGTTGATCTGTTCAAAGATTTTCACGCTAATCAAAACGTTCTGACCGACCCTTACTATTCGGAAATAACCGGTACGGCTATCGCTGCTACAACGCTAAACAAAGAGATAATAGAGGCGCTTATCCAATCGAATCCTCTTGCTGTATACTTATCGCTCAAATACCTACAGCAAGCCGCTTCCCAAGCAAAACTGGCAACTATTGTTGCAGTAATTGAGGCATGGAACACGTCTGTTTCCATGACGCACGTTCCTAAAACCATCATCATTGCCATCGCAAATGCGCTAATCGGCTTCGACGTAAAAAACATACAAACGATTACCCAAGGCTTCCCCGAAAGCGCGGAATTACAGTTAGCAAGATTCCGCAACGGCATCTGGTTGGCCGGGGTTAATTTCCTTTCTCTCATTAATTATTTCTACCCCGAAGCTCCCACTTACTGGTGGAACTCAATTTTAGCGCACGTACGGGCAACATACCTAGAGTCAATAATTGAGGGCCTTCGCAATTTTCTGCCTGAGCGATTTACCGCAGAAGGAATAGCCCATGCTTATACGCTGGTTGGATTTCTTCGCGAGCCACGAATAATGGAAGCGCTAGCAGTGAGCTGGAGAAAATATGCCAGCCCGCCAAACTACGTCCCCTATCTATGGGCAGTATTGAACTCGTTCACCAAGAATGATCGCCAAATCGTGTTCGATGCTTTGGCGTATTGGTCTTCCATGTCGGCCGAAGACAAAGCACACCGCGTTGACGACCGTCTTGCCGCACGGACAATTAGCGACGAGCTAAAAGTTCTGAATTGGGATTTCTCCAAAGAACAGTTGGCGTTATTAATTGAACTTAGTGCAGAGGATTCCTTGCAGGAAATACTTGCTTTCCTATTCACAAAAATTGATCATCCAACCGCACTGGCCATTGTGCTAAACAACGAGATGCAACGCGATGCCGATGACCATAGGCATGATCGGTCGGACAGCCGGTGGGATAGGTCCAAAAACAAACACCCATTAAGTCAGCAATCGCTCGACTATTTTTTGCAGGTGTTTTCCGACTCATCGGCAAACCACACAAAAAGATATTTGGCTTGGCGTTACTGGACGGGCAATGTAACTGCCAATATTGCCTTAGCAAAGATGCAAGAGATTGTATCGGAGCAGGACTCATTATTCAATAATGCTGTGCTTTGGCGGGTGAAGCAGCGTGATTATACTGCATTCCCGCTCCTTAGGCAGTGCATTGCTCGCAAGCCTTGGCTGGTTAGGGTTTTAGATTACATCTGGAACTATGAAGTGGGGATGTTTTTTGAAGATTGGTTTACTCAACGACTTAATGACGAAAGTGAGCTCGGGTGGGGCTTGGAATTATTGTCTTTGCTCGATAACGATGATACGTGTCGCATTTTGGTCAAACATTGGGAACAACTAAAATGGCATCCCAGAGCAATTGGTACCGCCCTGTTTCTGTCAGTACCGGCTACCAAGGCACTTGCTGATGATGAGATTAGAAGACTTGGGTTTCATCCCGAACAACCTATGCCTAACTATTACGTTGGCAATCTCGACGAGGCATACATTTCGGAGGGAGATGGCCTGTCGCAAGAGAAAAAGGCAAACCTAATGCTGCTTTCAAAACAATTTCGGTATCTGTACATGTATTTCGGCAATAAGTATGAAGGCCGAGGAGAAAGACTAACGAGGGAAAAGCTGGAAAGCTTGCTTCCCTATCTCGCTCTCATGGACGAGTTTACTATTTACGAATTGGCCAATGATAGTTTAAGAATTGGGGAGCCTAATTTCTGTTACGAGAAGTTTTATCCATTGTTAGAAAGTCATCTTAAAAAGAGGTTTCGGTTAACAGCAAGCGATTTGAAACGGGACCTTATTGAAAAGCACCACGAGTTAGAAAAGGATAACAAGGTTTATATTGATTACTGGCTGGAAGAAGCAGAGAGGCTAAACGTGACCAGCGAGATGATGGCCGACGCGATTAAATCGCTCTTTGAAAAGCACCATGACGCAAACGCTCTGTTCCTCGCTTGCATTGTACTGAAACGCTTTGGAACCAGAAAAGACATCCCCATTTTGGAAAACTTTCTGCGCCGTTTAGATGGTCCGATAACGAATGCTGAGTATTGGAAGGCTGATGCGGTTTTTGATATAAAAAGACGAACCATCAATTAAAATAAAAAACAGAACGTGAGGTGTGAATCCGGTATCTTAGGAAAGTGGCAGCAAACCTCAATTACAACAGCAAGTAAACTCAGAAGAAGTCGAACCTTACGCGTTAAACAAATCGCCATTCGAGTGCGTCAAACTTCTTTACACCAAAGGTTTCAATTCCACGATTGAGTCATCTATCACTTGGAAATGGGGTAAAGCAGAAAAGACTACATTTTCAGTTTACATCTTATCGAATTTCGTATCTACTTCAAAATCAATAACATTCTTCAAATCTATCGACATAAAGTTCGAACTCGCGATAGTCCTGGGCACCAATGTAAAAAGCTCCGAATCTTCGGAGCTTTTTACATTCCCTTGTAATCCGTGCCTGTACTGCCTATCAGCAAAATATTGCTTTTAATACCTATGATTAATAAGAATTTTAGGTTGTTGCTTCCGGCATCTCATCTAATGGAAAATGAGTACCGGCAAACCAACCGCAAAAACGAGTTGAAACAACGTGCCTGAAGACAATCACTTTCCTCCTGTATATTCTTTGTCCACCAAAAAAGCATACTCCGGATGTTTTTTTAAATAAGCGCCAACGTAAGGGCAGTAAACCATGATTTTTAAGTTCGCCGCCTTTGCGTGTTCAAGGGAAAATTTTGCCAGTTGCCCGGCGATGCCTCTGTTTTGTTTGTCTTCAGGTACCGCCGTGTGCATTAATGCCAAATCTTTTTTGTACCAACGGTATTCAATAAAAGCGTACTCGCCGTCGTCCAGCAGCACTTCAAAACGTTGAGTGGCCTCGTTGTTTTTAATTGAACTGTAAACATCTTCTCCGTTCCATTCCATACATGACGTTTAACGAATGATGAATAAAGATTTCTGTTCGGCTTTTAAAAATTTTTTTTGATGACTCTTGCCTTCCATGTCGTCCGGCAACCGCATGACAATGGGATAGAAGATGTGCATCTCATTTTATCCGTCTTTACTTTTGGTTGACCGGTGTTTCTATCACCAACACCTCGCTATCAGCAGCCGTAAATGAGATTTCAAAATGGCCAGTGTCCCAAAGCCCCAGGCCATCACCTGTTTTACAAAGCTGCTCGCCGATTTGCACCTGACCGCTGATGACAAAAACAAAAACGCATTTGTTGACAGATGAAAAAGAGTAGGCTGTTTTTTGCCCCTCATCGAAAGCTGCCAGCGAAAGTTTTGCGTTTTGATTGATCCAGCAATGTTCCAAACCTTCTTCGCCGCTAATGATGGTTTGCCACTTGTTTCTCCGACTCGCCTTTGGAAAGGTCCGGGTTTGGTAACGCGGCCTTATACTTTGCAATTTGGGTTGTATCCAAATTTGCAGAAAGTGTACTTCGTCTTCGCCAATGTTGTACTCCTCGTGAAAAAGGCCGCTGCCCGCACTCATAATTTGCACGCCGCCTTCTTCTATCACGGTGCTGTAACCCATGCTGTCCTTGTGGTTCATTTTGCCTTGCAGCAACACTGAAACGATCTCCATGTTGATGTGCGGATGCGTACCGAAACCTTTGCCGGCTTGCAACCGGTCGTCGTTAAACGCCACCAGAGTTCCAAAGGCGCTGCGCAAGGGATGAGCCCAGTCGCTAAAGCTGAAATGAAATTTGCTGGTCAGCCAACCGGCGTCTTTGGTTCCTCTTTCCGATGCGGCAAAAAAATACGTCTTCATGTTTAGCTCCTTTCCTCTTTTTGAGTAGATGCGTTGTTATAATGATATCGCAGGGCGCCGGTTGGGCATTGCTGCACTTGGTGAACAATGGCTTCAGTAGCAGCGGCATCAATGGTTACCCACGGCCGCTTTGCCACATTGAAAACCTGCGGCAATCCAAACACACATCGCCCCGAATGTTTGCACAAGTCCGGCTTCCATTCCACAGTCACTTCACCATTGCTGTATTCATGTGTGTCGGCGCCGATGCCTTCGTTAAAAAGATAGCTGCGTATTTTGATTTGCCCTTCCAGCAATTTTGAGATAGGACATTTGGCCGCAATCTCCAGCAGGCGTTCGCGCTGTTCATCCAACACGCCGGCCGGGAACCGGATGTCCCGGTCAATGGTCGTGGTGACAACGCCGTCTTTTGTGGTTTGAAAAAGATTAGTGGCTACGTCAATTTCATCAATCATCCAGCCCTTGCGGTCAATATACATGCGCAACGTGGCCAATGTGCAAGAAGCAAGTGAAGCAAGCAAAAGCGTGTAGGGATCGGGGCCCAAATCCTTGCCACCGGCGGAAACCGGTTCATCGGAAATAAATTCACCGGCCCGCCATTTCAGGATGCATTGGTAATGGTCTTTGCTCATCACGCCCCGAACCGGCTCGTGCAATTTATAATTCATCCGTATTGATTTTCAGTTGATGCCTGCACCGTTTTTACCATCGTTATCATGCCCAAGAATTTGTAAGAATCAATGGTAGGGTCGTGAAGTTGATTGGTTGAACTGTAATGATGTTTCAACCTCCCAATGGTTATCTTGACAACTTCTCAACTGTTCAAAATTCTACTGCCAACCGAAGATAAAATCCGGTTGGTTGTTTCCAATTCGTCGGCGTTGATGGTGTGGCCCATTCCCGGATAAATGCGGGTCGTGACATCCGCGCCCTTGTCTTTTAAAATGTTTTCCGACGCATACACGCGGGGCAATGGGATGTGCGGGTCCACATCGCTGCAACCCAAAAAGATGGGCGTGCCGTCAAAGCCGCCGCCGCTGTAATTTTCGGGATCAAGTTTATCGCCAATCAGTCCGCCGCTGTAAGCAAAGGCACCACCATACCGCACTGCATTCCGGGCAAGATATTCCAGCAGCAAACAAGCACCTTGCGAGAAGCCGAGAAAATAAAGATGGTCCTTGGCAATGCCCGCGTTCGCCACTTTTTCAACGGTTGTCTGAAGCAGCCAAAGCGCTGATGAAAGCCAGGGTTCGTTCTGCGCCGGCGGCGCTAAAAAGCTATAAGGATACCAGCTATCATTGGTAGCCTGCGGCGATAAAATGGCAAAGCCATCCAATTGTAAATGGCCTATTAAACTATTCACCAATTCTCCTGCATCGCCGCCACGGCCATGAACGGTGATGATGACTTTTTTAGCTTCGGTTAACGACAAGCCAAAAGTCTTTATGTTTACTTCATGGCCTTCACTTTTGGGGTTGTTCATTGTAAAAATTCAGCTCTTGTAGGTTTCAAAATCGGGCAGCCTTATTGGTGTGAGATCTTTTTCAATTTGGCTGCGTTTTTTTTCGTACCAAGGTGGCAGCTTAAGTGCTTCGCCCAACTGCGCCGGCGCTTCATCCACGGCAAAACCCGGTGGGTCCGTGGCAATTTCAAAAAGGATCCCGCCGGGTTCACGGAAGTAAACCGAATGAAAGTATTCGCGGTCGAGTACCGGCGTTACGTTCATGCCGGCTTTGGCCAGTGTTTGTTGCGCTTCTATTTGCGTGGCATCGCTGTCGGTACTGAAGGCAATGTGATGAACCGTACCGCCACCGCCTAAGCCCCGCATTGTATCGGGTTCGCAAAGCAAATCAATGTAGGTGCCCGGACCCTCGCCCGCTGAATACCGGAAACGATTCCCTTTTTCTTCCACCAGTTTATGTTCCATGCTTGCCGTAAGCAATCCGGCCGTTCGCTCATAGCCTTCAAGCGAAAGGGTGGCTTGATAAAAACCACGAATGCTGTGTTCAAGCGGAATGTGCCCGTAGGTAAATCCGGAGCGATGGTCCTTATCATTGGCAACCAGTTCCAGACCCAGGCCGTCAGGGTCTTCTAAATAAATGTACGCTTCGTTAAAGCGGTCTTGCGGTTCCTGAAAAGCAATGCCGAGATGCGTCAATCGTTTCGTCCAATAGAGAAGGCTGTTGTGTGGAATAGAAAAGCCTGTGACCGTCATCTGCCCCTTGCCCTTGCGGCCTTTGGCAATGCCTTCGTACGGAAAGAAAGTGAGTATGGTGCCGGGGCTTCCGGCCTCATCGCCGTAATAAAAATGATAGACTTCAGGCGCATCAAAGTTGATGGTCTTCTTCACTAAGCGAAGGCCCAAAACGCCGGTATAAAAATCAATGTTCTTCTGCGGGTCATCGGCCATTGCGGTGATGTGATGAATGCCGTTGATCAATTTTGCCATACTGATTTCTTCTGTGTTGATTGCTGTTTCGTAGAATTGTTATTGCTTCTTTTGTCAACTGTTTAAATCTTCTAATCCCCACTTAAAAATCAACGCCATCACGAATTTATTCAGCTACTTTTTTCCTGTGCTTCTTGCCCCACTCTTGTAAAGACCGCATCACCGGCTCCACTGTTTTTCCGTAGCTGCTCAAGGCGTACAACACAGTATTGTTCGAAGTGCTAATTCGTTCAACCAGCTTGTTGCACAACAAGGCTTCAAGTTCTTTAGCCAGCATTTTTGGTGTGATGCCTTCTACATCGGCCTGCAATTGATTGAACCGTTTGGCCCCGTGACACAAGGAGTAGATGATGGGGAATTTCCATTTGCCGCTGATAACGTAGAGAGCGTCTTGCACGGATCGAAGGTCAATATTTTTTATCTTGTTCATGGCTTTGCTGCACTTTCACAGAGGATAGCGCCATGCAAAGTAATGCGAGGGTCATTGGCTTTTATTCTTCAAGCCTGAAGGCAACAGTCATGTACAATCTAGTTTGACGGCAGCGCAAATGCCACGTAACTATCGCCCGATGTTGTGCCCAACTTTCCGCCGCCGCAGGCAACCACGATGTATTGCCGGCCGTTCACTTCATAAACAGAAGGCGTGGCGAAGGCGGCAGCGGGCAACTTGTATTCCCATAACAAGTCGCCGTTGCGTTTGTTGAAGGCCCGTAACTTTCCATCTTTGGTAGCGGCAATAAACAACAAGCCGCCTTTCGTCACTACCGATGCGCCGTAGTTTTCGGTTCCCGTTTCACTCGTTGCTTTTTTAAACGTTGTGTCATTCCCAAGCGGCCTTTTCCAAAGCCATTCACCTGTGTTCAGGTCAAGGGCATTCAACGTGCCCCATGGCGGTGCGATGGCGGGATAACCTTCCTTGCTTAAAAACTTGTTGTAGCCGGTGATGGAATAAGGCAACTGTCTCCGGTCTTCTTTATAAATTTCCAAATACGGCTTTAGCACTTCTGCGCTTTTGTTCAATACAAAAGAAGCAATGGCTTCCCGCTCTCCGGCATCTAATTGTTTAAAGGCCGGCATCATGCGGCGGCCCGATTGAAGCAAGGCATTAAATTGTTCGGAGGTATAATTTTTTTCTACGCCAATCAGCGTTGGAAAATTGCCAGATCCGGTTCTTTCGGGCCCGTGGCAAGTCATGCAATTGGTTTGATACAATCGTCGGCCTGCTTGCCCATAATTTTCTTTAGTAGCCGCTTTGTTTTGCACGGCGATGGCGGTAATCACCCAAGGCATTTCGTTGGCGTTTATGTACAAGATATTCGTGGCGGGGTCATAGCTCGGTCCGCCCCATTCGGCGCCGCCATCCAGCCCCGGAAACACCACAGTGCCATGCAAAGACGGCGGGTTCCATAGATTGTTGTTCTCATACGAAGCCCATCGCTTTTTTACGTCAGCGGCCGAACTGTCGGATAGGAGTGGATTGATGTCGCCTTCGGTCATTGCCTGGCGCATGAAGGGCGCCGGCTTTGTAGGAAAGGGTTGCGTGGCCGACAAACTCTCTCCCGCCAAATCCGAATGTTGCGGCACGGCTGTTTCTTTTATTGGATAAACGGGCTTGCCTGTTTCCCGGTTGAAGACGTACACGTAACCCGTTTTTGTTGTTAGCGCAACGGCATCTTGCACAACGCCGTCTTTCTTCACCTGTACCAAGGCTGGCGGCGAGGAAAGGTCGCGGTCCCACACATCGTGATGAACCGTTTGAAAATGCCACAAATGCTTGCCCGTGGCGGCTTCCAGTGCCACCAAAGAATTGGCGAAAAGATTGGTGCCTTTGCGCTTGCCGCCGTAAAAATCATACGAGGCCGAACCAATGGGCGCAAACAAAATCCCGCGTTTTTCATCGAGCGTCAACCCACTCCAAGCATTGGCGCCGCCAATAAATTTATAAGCCTCTTTGTCTTCCCAGGTTTCATAACCTTCTTCGCCGGGATGCGGAATGGTATGAAAGATCCAGCGGCGCTTTCCGGTTCGTGCATCATAGGCACGAATGTGGCCGGGAGCAGCCAAGGGGCCTTCGTCCACCCTTGTGCCGGTAATGACTAAATCCTTGTAAATAGTTGGCGCCGCCGTGGCGGTTACGAACAAATCTTTCACGTCCCGATCCAAGCCATCGTGCAAATCAATTTTGCCACCGTCGCCAAACGTGGTCACGGTCTTGCCAGTAGCCGCATTAATGGCATAGAGCCATGAACCGGCGGTGTAAAAAATGCGCTTGTCATCTGCGCCGTCGCTCCAATAACCAACGCCCCGGCAATTGTTCAGCACAAAAAACATTCGCTTGTCCGCGGCCAGCGAATCAAAGGGATTAAAGGTCCACTTCTCTTTGCCGGTAGCAGCCTCCACGGCAAAGAGTTTCATCTTCGGCGAGGTGCCGTATAAAATACCGTCAACAATAATGGGATTGCATTGGATTTGCGAATGATGCGCCGTGTCGGCATCGCCGGTATGGTACGTCCAGGCCGGTTGAAGCTGCGTCACGTTTGCCGTATCCACTTCGGTTAGGGATGAATATTGAATCCCTTCCGGCGAGCCTTTTACAGAAGCCCAGGTGGTGTAACTTTTTTTGTCGTTACATGATAGGATGAACCACGCAAGGGCATAAAAAAACAGTTTGATTTGTTTGCGCATAAAAGCAATCGGGGATAGATGATTGAATGGCCTTTCTTTGTTCAAAGTAAGTTTTTCCGTCAATCTTTTATTCGCTACTTACATCTTGTGTAATAAAGCCTGGACTTAGGGGTACCGTTAAAAAGCAACGGAAAGCCGAAGGGGAAAAGGATTTTTTGTGGCCCCCGACCAAGAAATATGGAATAATTTCTATCTTACTCACGAAACCCTGCGGCCAACGAAACTAAATTCCGGCTAAACCAAATCCACTTCAGAAAAGTAAAACGCCAGCCACTTATGATGAAGGTTAAAATCGTTTTTCCGTCTTTATTCCAGCTATGGGATTTCAAGCAGATGTTTAGGCGGCGGGTGTTGAAGACGGCCTGTTGGCGCCGTTCGCTAATTTGCCTTTGTTCGGAAGCGGAGATTGAACTTGCGATTCATGCCTACGATGCAAAAGTGGTTAGCGTGGACACGAAGGAAGAAGTCCTTACCACATCGTTGTAGAAATGCGCCGCGGTTTATTTGAGCATTGATTGATGGGCGTAGCCTAAGAAATTAATTCGCTATCAACAAATCGCTTTCCTCTTCCGGAGTTCTACAATACATCGCCTGTTTCTTTGTTGCTGCCTGCATTTTCTGATCAGTATTTCTTTAAAGCTTGTAAGCATTGCCATAAAATTCGAAGCAACGATCCCGAATTTGAAGTTTATCCTACCGTCCATCCCGGCAACAAACATCTTTACAATTTCTTAACCATAGAGGTTATACCGCTTTATTGCATAAATCATAAAGCAATCGCTGTTGTTTAAACGCCGTTTTCGCCGCTCATAAAAATTCTTTTTTGCAGGCGACAAAAATCATTGCGTAACGGTTTGCCGCTGGTCGCAATTGGCTTTACCCGGCCCGGCGAAGCGTCTAATTTTTCATCCGATTCCTTCACCAACTAAACTTGATCGCATGAAAAAGATTCTCTTCTCCTTAGCGCTATTAACCCTTGTTGTCTCTGCCAACGCAACCGCCATCGTTACTGAAAAAGTATTGAAAGCTTTCAGCCATGTTTTTCCGGAAGCGCAAAATCCGCTGTGGTACAAAGTCGCTAATGATTACGAAGCTTACTTTGACGCCGGCGATGTAAAATGCAGAGCGAGATTTGATGCCGGCGGCAAGATGATTGGCACCTTGCGGTATTACGGCGAGAAAACAGTGTCGCCTTTTTTGAAAGCAAAGCTGGCCGGTAACTTTCCCGGTAAAACCATCTTCGGTGTTACGGAAGTTTGCAGCGATGAAGAGGTGACTTACTATTTTGTATTGGAAGACGGCAAAACCTGGACAACCGTAAAGTCGGACGGCTTAGGCGAAATGGAAATCGTTGAAAAGTTTAAAAAAGCATAACCGGAAAGGCACCATCGCGAAAGACGGCAGGACATCTCTTACCGTCTTTTTTTATGGCCTCTCGTTGAAAGAATTTTAATGGATCATCTTCTGCGGCCATCTTCAATTTCTAAACCTGTTCACATCACCAACGGCGATAATCTTCTGCAAACTATTTAGGCAACAGTTGGTGGCAGAGCGGCAAATGCCTATTGGTAACCAATGGATTTTCAGCCGCAAATCCTAACATATTTTT
Organism: Flavisolibacter sp.; assembly: GCA_965247695.1. Classification (GTDB taxonomy): domain Bacteria; phylum Bacteroidota; class Bacteroidia; order Chitinophagales; family Chitinophagaceae; genus Flavisolibacter. Next base: position 4,035,993 of record OZ252037.1, on the reverse strand, counting down.
TTGCTCATTTCTTTTGCATCAGTTTACATTTGTGCCACTTTACCACAAACGTGAACATCGCCTCACATACCAAGCATTTCATCTTTCATGCCTTTCACAGCACCGCTATGCTGCAGGTATGCTTCGATCTGTTCCATTATCTTGCCCCCCGACGTTTCTGACAGGACGAACCATCAACCACGGTCCCTGTCAGTGAATGCTTCCCCGGTTTACTTATTGATAGAGGATTGGTCATCCCCTCCATCGCTCAATCTCATTCAGCCGTGAACAATCAGAACATCGTTATTCGTGTCGCTACCGCCGCCGATAAAGTATACGCTACCACCATCACCGACGAAATGGAATCTTCGGCCAAGGCCCGTGGCACCGGCATTGCTAAACGTTCGCCGGAATATGTAGCCCAAAAGATAGAAGAAGGCAAGGCCGTGATAGCTGTGACCACTGAAGGTGAATGGGTAGGCTTTTGCTACATCGAAACCTGGGAAGGCGAGTACGTAGCCAATTCAGGTTTAATTGTGGCGCCGGAATACCGCAAAAGCGGCGTGGCCAAATCCATCAAACAACGCATCTTTCAATTAAGCCGCGAGATGTATCCCGAAGCAAAAATTTTTGGACTAACCACTGGCTTGGCGGTGATGAAAATAAACAGCGACCTGGGTTACGAACCGGTTACTTATTCTGAACTCACGCAGGACGAAAAGTTTTGGGGCGGCTGCAAAAGTTGTGTCAACTATGACATCTTGATGATGAAAGAGCGCAAGAACTGTCTTTGCACCGCCATGCTATATGATCCCAAAGATCATTACGAACCGAAAGAAACGCAGCAGCATTTTGAAGAAAAGAGCGAAGTGTATGAACGCTTTTTAAAAATCAAGCAGTCTAAGTTTCTAAAGAGATTAAAGGGTTCAGAAAAAGGCAGGGGCGATGACCGCACAAGCAACCGCAAGCTCAAAATGTTCTTTTTCAATTTGCTTCACTAAGCCTTTGATACACCAACGACAATTCTCTTTTTCATTACCTCAATTCAGCACAGCAATCAACATGACCACGGAAGAACTTCGGGACGGATTAGGCCCATCGGATCGAATCGGCGAAGGCCGCAAGATTGTGCTGGGTTTCAGCGGCGGCCTTGACACATCGTTTTGCGTAAAATATTTAAAAGATGATCTCGGCTTTGAAGTCCATAGCATCATTGTAAACACGGGCGGCTTTACCAAAGATGAATTGAAGGGCATTGAGGAACATGCGTATCGTCTCGGCGTGAAGTCGCACATCGCCATTGACGCCGTCAAGCTTTATTACGAACGCATCATCAGGTTTCTTGTTTACGGCAATGTTTTGAAGAACAATACCTACCCGCTAAGTGTAAGCGCCGAGCGGCTGATTCAAGCCCTGCACATTGCCGACCATGTAACAGAACTAAACGCCGATGCTGTGGCCCACGGCAGCACCGGTGCCGGCAACGACCAGGTTCGTTTCGACATGGTCTTCCACATCATCATTCCCGGTGTGCCTATTCTTACACCCATTCGTGACATGCGCTTGAGCCGCGAACAAAGCATCGCTTATTTAAAAGAACGTGGCGTGGACATGAATTTTGAAAAGGCCGTTTATTCCATCAACAAAGGCTTGTGGGGCACCAGTGTTGGTGGAAAAGAAACCCTCAACAGTCGCGGCACCTTGCCCGAAGAAGCTTGGCCCACGCAAGTCACACGAACAGGCACCGAAGAGGTAAAACTTCATTTTGTAAAAGGCGAATTGAAAGGCGTGAACGACGAACATTTTTCACATCCTGCTGATGCCATTCAATACCTGCAGACGATTGCCGGTCCTTACGGGATCGGCCGCGACATTCACGTTGGCGACACCATCATTGGCATCAAAGGCCGGGTGGGTTTTGAAGCTGCCGCGCCAATGGTGATCATCAAAGCGCATCATGCGTTGGAGAAGCACGTACTTACCAAATGGCAGTTGGCCTACAAAGACCAGCTCTCGCAATTTTACGGAACGTGGCTGCACGAAGGACAAATTCTCGATCCCGTAATGCGTGACATTGAAGCCTTCTTCACCAGCACCCAACAGCAAGTGACCGGCGATGTGTTTGTGCAGTTGAATCCCTATCGTTTCAGCATCAACGGCATTGGCTCGGACTATGATTTAATGAGCAAAAAATTTGGCAGCTACGGCGAAATGAACACCGGCTGGAGCGGCGAAGACGTGCGAGGTTTCAGCAAAATATTCGGTAATCAAACAGGCATTTATTTTCAGGTGAAAGACGAAGTGGAAGGGAAAGCCATTTGAAACCTTGTTCCGCCAAAGGCGGAAACTTAGGTTTAAGAGGCTTTATGTGTGTTCGATCTTTCATTTAGTTCAATCTTTTTATGGACCAGAGGTTCTTCTATCTATCAGGCTGTCGTTGCGTCGCACTCTTGTACGCTTTGTAATTCTATTCAGCAACACAAAACCATGCAGGAAAGTAATCAACATAAAACATCGGAACCGTTGCAAAGCGAGGTTCGTGCGGCGGACTCTCCCCTCTCCGCGAGGAGAGGGGTGGGGGGTGAGGCCCTTCGAGCGGGCATCATCGGCGGCGCTGGCTATACCGGCGGCGAACTCATTCGCTTATTGATTAATCATCCCCATGTAATCATCAACTTCATTCACAGCCGCAGCAACGCGGGCAACGATGTAGCATCCATTCATCAGGATTTACTCGGTGAAACCGAGCTAACTTTTACTGACGATAACACCCCTCTAAGGGATGGGGGCATTGATGTTTTGTTCCTCTGCGTTGGTCACGACGAGGCGCAAAAATTTTTAAGCCAAAATGAGGTTGCTGATAACGTAAAAGTCATTGACCTTTCACAGGACTTTCGCCTGGCTCCGCAATCGCAAATCGGCAATCGCCAATTTGTTTATGGTTTACCAGAACTAAACAAGGAAAAAATAAAAGCCGCTTCAAACATCGCCAATCCCGGTTGCTTTGCTACCGCTATTCAACTTGGTTTGTTACCCTTAGCAAAAGCCGGAATTTTGGGTGAAGTTTATACAACGGGCATTACCGGTTCTACGGGTGCGGGACAAAGCCTGTCGGCTACTTCGCATTTCAGTTGGCGGGCAAATAATATTCAGGCGTATAAAACACTAACGCATCAGCACCTTAAAGAGATCAATCAATCATTGCGTCAATTACAGGCGACTTTTTCCGACTCCCCTTCAGGGGATGGGTGCATAAACTTTGTTCCCTGGCGTGGCGATTTCACCCGTGGCATTTTTATTTCTTCCGTCCTTACCTGTGATTGGGACTTAGAGAAATTGAATGAACTGTACGAAGAGTTTTATGCTGACGCCGTTTTTACAAACGTCAGCAGACAAGATATTTTTTTGAAGCAAGTAGTGAATACCAATAAGTGTGCAATTCATTTGGAAAGAGTGGGCAGCAAGCTGGTTGTGCACAGTGCTATTGATAATTTATTGAAAGGTGCATCAGGCCAGGCGGTACAAAACATGAACCTGATGTTTGGGATGGATGAAAGTGTCGGATTGAAATTAAAAGCAACTGCGTACTGAAGAAAAGTTAGCAGTTTGCAATTAGCAAACAGGTGCAAACTGCTAACTGCAAACTTCGAGATTCAAGAAGGCAAATAAAACAAGGAAGCATGAAAGCAGCAATCATCGGCGGCGGAAACATCGGAATGGCTTTGGCTGAAGGCTTATTGGAAGCCAAAGTTTGCAACGCTGCCGATATTACCATCACACGCCGGGCCGAAGCCTCGTTAACCAAATTGCGTGAACGAGGCTTTGCGGTAAGCACCGACAATGCCGAAGCGATAAAAGATGCCGATGCCATTTTTGTTTGCGTGTTGCCCCAGCAATTGGACGCGGCTCTGACTCAACTGCAATCGTCCATCAATCTTCAAACCCAACTGGTGGTATCGGTTGTTACCGGGGCGCATACCCAGGTATTCCGCGAAAAGCTCGGTGAAGATTTGCGCATCGTTCGGGCCATGCCTAACACCGCTATGAAGGTTCGCGCCAGCATGACTTGTTTATCTGCTGTGAACGCCACCAGCGAAGACAAAGCGATGGTGCAAAATATTTTTGACACCATGGGCCAGTGCATCTGGATTGCCGAAGACATGATGAGTGCTGCAACGGCTTTGTGCGCCTGCGGTATTGCCTTCTTTTTACGTACTGTTCGTGCAGCTTCGCAAGGTGGTGTGGAGATTGGCTTTCATGCCCATGATGCCTTAAAGATTGCAGCCCAAACCGCTTTTGGCGCCGCTAAGTTATTGGTTGAAAACGGCACGCATCCTGAACAGGAAATTGACAAAGTGACCTCGCCCAAAGGCTGCACCATTGCGGGTTTAAATGAAATGGAACACCAAGGTTTAAGTTCGGCTTTTATCAAAGGCATAAAGCTTTCGTCAAACATTGCCGGTAATCTTTACAAACAAAGTTGACATGAAACTATTCGACGTTTATCCCATCAGCAACATCAACATCGTTCGCGCCGAAGGCAGCTATGTTTGGGACGATACCGGTGAAAAATATCTCGATTTGTACGGCGGCCACGCGGTCATTTCCATTGGCCACACAAACCCGCATTGGGTGAAACGTATAGAAGAACAGTTGCACAAGATTGCCTTTTATTCCAACTCGGTTCAAATACCCATTCAGCAAGAGTTAGCACAAAAACTTGGGGAGTTGTCGGGCAAGGGAGACTATCAACTTTTCCTTTGCAACAGCGGCGCCGAAGCAAATGAGAACGCCTTGAAGCTGGCCTCTTTTTATACAGGCCGTAAGAAGGTTATTGCCTTCAAAAAATCTTTTCACGGAAGAACATCGCTGGCCGTTGCGGCTACCGATAACAAAGCCATCGTGGCGCCGGTAAACGAAACCGGCAACGTTATTTTTTTGCCGTATAATGATGAAGAAGCATTGACAGATTACTTTATGAAAAACGGAAGCGAAGTCGCGGCCGTTATTATAGAAGCCATTCAAGGCGTGGGCGGCATCACCGTTGCCACTGACAGCTTTTTGCAAACCATCAGTGCCTTGTGTACGCAATACGGCGCGGTGTTTATTGCCGACGAAGTGCAATGCGGTTACGGTCGCACGGGCAGATTCTTTTGCGCCGACAACGCAAACGTTGATGCCGACATTTATACCATGGCAAAAGGCATGGGCAACGGCTTTCCCATTGGCGGCATTTTGATAGCGCCGCACATTGCGCCAAAGCATGGCATGTTAGGAACAACCTTTGGCGGCAACCATCTTGCCTGCGCGGCCGCATTGGCTGTGTTGGAAGTTATAAAAAGCGAGAAGTTGATGAAAGCGGCCGCTGAAAACGGTGCTTACCTGATGAGTGAATTGCGGAAGATTGAAGATCTTCGAGCCGTTCGCGGCAAAGGATTGATGATCGGCTTTGATGTACCGGATGAATTGAAAGACCTGCGTAAAAACCTGTTGCACAAACATCACATTTTTACCGGCGAAGCCAAGCCAAATGTAATTCGTTTGTTGCCGGCACTGAACCTTTCAAGAGAAGCGATAAATGATTTCTTGCACGTTTTGAAAGAAGAGATAAACGCAATGAAAGAAATGACTGAACGCGTGAATGTTGTTGACGCTTCTTAATTGGTTTTATCCGCGGCAAGTTTGTTGATAAGGTATTTGAATTAATGCCTGCGCCACCCGACCGGGAAGCTATTTGTATTCATTGCTTAATGTTGTTCTGAACGTACACTAGTGCGACGCAATAGACGATCAATGGATAGACGAACCCTTAGTTCATAAAACGAATCATAAATCTTGAAAAATTTTATTTCCGTTCACGATGTATCCGACATCAATGCCTTGGTGAAAAAGGCGTTGGCATACAAGGCGTCCCCGTTTGCCGACAAAACATTGGGACAAAACAAGCGCATCGGCTGCCTGTTTTTGAACCCAAGCATGCGTACACGCTTGAGTACACAAATAGCCGCGCAAAACCTCGGGATGGAAGCCATTGTTTTCAACATCGGCGCCGAAGGCTGGGCGCTGGAATTTGAAGACGGCGCCGTCATGAACGGAACCACCGTTGAACACGTGAAAGATGCGGCGCCGATTATGGGTTCGTATTTTGACATACTTGCCATCCGTACATTTCCTTCTTTAAAAAACCGTGAGGAGGATTACAGTGAACGCTACATCAATCAGTTTATAAAATACGCCGGTATTCCGGTGGTGAGTTTGGAAAGCGCCACGCTGCATCCTTTGCAAAGCTTAACGGACGTGATTACCATCAGGGAGCAATGGGCAATGGGCAATGTGCAATGGGCAAAAAAGCCAAAAATTGTTCTCACCTGGGCTCCGCATGTAAAGGCTTTGCCGCAATGCGTGGCTAATAGTTTTGCGCAGTGGATAACAGCATGGGGCGAAGCCGATTTTGTCATTACGCATCCCGAGGGTTATGACCTGTCGAAAGAGTTTACAAGCGGCGCGACCATCACATACAATCAGGATGAAGCATTGAAGGGCGCTGATTTTGTTTACGTGAAGGCCTGGAGCTCGTACGAGCAATACGGTCAGATTTTAAGCAATGATCAAAGCTGGATGCTGACGAATGAGAAATTAAAGGTCACGAACAATGCGAAGGTGATGCACTGCCTGCCCGTGCGCCGCAACGTGGAATTGAGTGATGAAATTTTAGACGGCCCGAACAGCGTTGTTACGCAACAAGCATCAAACAGGGTATGGGCGGCGCAAGCGGTGCTGGCGGAAATTTTGCCCCCATCCCCTAAAGGGGGGCTTGATAAACCGCTTTGAATTGATGCTTACTTTACAGGCAAGCGAAACCTGATTGTATGGCTGACAATATGTTTTACGGAGCCGGAAGTTTCATCTTTCAACGGGCGGAAGAATTACGTAAGCACATGACATCCGCAGAAAATATTATTTGGAAACACATTCACATCAATGGATGGAAATTAAAGTTCCGTCGGCAGCATCCTGTCCTTTTTTACGTTGTAGATTTTTATTGCCATCAATTAAAACTTGTTATTGAAATTGATGGCGGTATTCATGACCAAGAAGAGGTAAAGAAAAAGGATGCGGAAAGAGAACAAAACTTGAAAGCCTTGGGTTTGACAATTATTCGTTTTCGTAATGAAGAAGTTTTTCAAAATGCCGCATCGGTATTGGAAAAGATTGATCAGACGATTAGAGTTTTAGAAAGCCCCCCTTTAGGGGATGGGGGCAGGACGCTAAACATCATAAAAATAGGCGGCAACATTGTTGACGATGATGCAAAGCTGACTTCATTCTTGACTGATTTTGCCGGCGTTGAAGGAAAGAAAATCTTAGTACATGGCGGAGGTAAACTCGCGACTAAACTTGCCAGCCAATTAAATGTTCCGCAGCAAATGATAGACGGACGGCGAATAACGGATGCGGAAACACTGAAGATTGTGACAATGGTTTACGCAGGTTTAATTAATAAGAATATTGTAGCGCAACTTCAAGCCGCAGGCTGCAATGCGGTTGGTTTAAGCGGTGCAGATGGCAATGCCATCAAAGCGCACAAACGAGTTTCAATAAGCTCTCCGTTAGGAGCTGGGGGCGTTGATTATGGTTTTGCGGGTGATGTAGATGAAGTCAACAGTCATTTCATTTCTTTCTTACTAAACCAAAACATTGCGCCGGTCATTGCGCCCATTACACACGATGGCAAAGGCCAACTGCTGAATACAAACGCAGACACCATTGCGCAGGAGACGGCCAAAGCAATGAGCGCCTTTTATGACGTGCAACTTATCTATTCGTTTGAAAAAGCGGGTGTGTTGCTAAATGCCGAAGATGAAGCCTCGGTTATTCCCGTCATCAACAAAGAAAAATACAGCGAGCTTAAAGAGAAAGGGTTGGTATTTGCTGGCATGATTCCGAAACTGGACAATGCCTTTGCTGCGCTTTACAGCGGCGTAAAAAAAGTGGTGATTGGCAAAGCCGAAGACATCGGCGCATTAATCAACGGCGAAGCCGGAACAAGCATCGTCAATGAATGAACGCGACAATTTACAAGAAGCCGTTGCTGTTTTATCCGAACTGATAAAGCGACCGTCCTTTAGTAAGGAAGAAGAGCAAACAGCCGGTTATCTTTCGCAATGCCTGTTAGATAAAGGCGTTCAATCAAAGCGCATCGGCAACAATATTTTAGCGCTGAACAAATCCTTTGATGAAAAGAAGCCGACGATTCTTTTAAACTCACATCATGATACCGTAAAGCCCAATTCTGCTTATACCAAAGATTCGTTTCATCCACAGGTTGATGACGGCAAACTTTATGGTTTGGGAAGCAACGATGCCGGTGGCTGTTTGGTGTCGTTGTTGATGGCTTTCTTTCATTTTAATGAACACGAAAATTTAAAATACAATCTTGCTTTCGCGGCCACGGCAGAAGAAGAAATATCAGGCGCCAACGGCATTCAGCTTGCGCTTCAACAGTTGCCTAAAATAGATTTTGCCATTGTTGGTGAACCTACGCTTTTGCAGTTGGCCGTTGCCGAAAGAGGCTTGATGGTGCTTGATTGCAAAGCATTTGGTAAAGCCGGACACGCGGCAAGGGAAGAAGGAGAGAATGCGATTTACAAAGCGGTGAAGGACATTGGATGGTTTGAGTCCTTTGCTTTCCCAAAGACTTCGGACTTGCTTGGGCCGGTGAAGATGTCGGTAACGGTGATTGAAACTGAAAACAAAGCGCACAACGTCGTTCCGGCTGAATGTGGTTATGTTGTTGATGTTCGCGTAAACGAGTTGTACACAATGGAAAACGTCTTGCACATCATTCGTCAAAATGTAAAAAGCGAGGTGACGCCGCGAAGCACACGATTAAAATCCTCGATGATTTCGTTAGATCATCCCGTTGTGAAAGCAGGTTTAAAGCTCGGTAAACGTTATTATGGTTCGCCCACGATGTCCGACAAAGCCATGATGCCTTTTCCAGCCTTAAAAGTTGGTCCCGGCGATTCGGCCCGAAGCCACACTGCCGATGAATTCATTTATTTGGATGAAATAAAGGAAGGCATTGACTTTTACATTGCCTTGTTGCAGCAGTTGCTTTAGCGCTTCGAGTAGCTTACGCCTTTTAATTCGTGTAGTTTGTAAAATAAATTCGTGTTTAGTTAATCCTGACAATCCATTTCTAATCTCGTTAATCTCCGGTCAATGAAACTCTGGCAAAAAGAAAATACCTCTACCTCTGAACTGATTGAACGCTTTACTGTTGGCCGCGACAAAGAGTTCGATTTGTTACTGGCGAAGTTTGACGTACAAGGCTCCATAGCCCACGTAACCATGTTGGGCGAAGTGGGCCTGATGACAGCGGAAGAATCAATACAGGCAGTTGAAGCGTTAAAAGAAATTTCAAAAGAGATTGACGATTCACAGTTCAGGCTTGCAGATGATGTAGAAGACGTTCATTCGCAGGTGGAACTCCTGCTCACGCAACGCATCGGCGACATTGGGAAAAAGATTCACAGTGGCCGCAGCCGCAATGACCAGGTAGCCGTGGATATAAAACTTTATCTGCGTGCTGAAGTGTTGACGATAAAAGATGAAGTGAAGCAAATCTTTGACTTGCTTCTTCAGCAAAGCGAGAAGTACAAGAACGTTCTTTTGCCGGGCTATACGCATTTACAAATCGCTATGCCGTCATCGTTTGGTTTATGGCTTGGCGCTTATGCCGAAAGTTTGGTAGATGATTGTGAAATGTTGCTGGCCGCTTACAACATCACCAGTAAAAACCCTTTGGGCAGTGGCGCCGGTTATGGCTCTTCATTCCCGCTAAACAGAAAGAGAACAACTGAACTATTGGGCTTTGCTTCGCTCAACTATAATTCCGTGTATGCTCAAATGACAAGAGGCAAAACGGAAAAAGCAATGGCGATGAGTTTAAGCTGCGTGGCTGCCACGGTGAGCAAACTTGCCATGGATTGCACGCTGTACATGAATCAAAACTTTGGTTTTATTTCTTTTCCTTCCGAACTCACCACCGGCAGCAGCATCATGCCACACAAGAAAAATCCAGATGTATTTGAACTGATACGAGCCAAGTGCAACCGCATTCAATCAACACCCAATGAATTAACGCTGTTGCTCAATAATCTTCCTTCCGGTTATCACCGCGACTTGCAGCTAACGAAAGAGATTCTCTTTCCCGCTATTGAAGAACTAAAAGGCTGCTTGCAAATGACCCGCCTGATGCTGGCAAACATTCAGGTGAAAGAAGGCGTTCTTCAAGACGAAAAATACAAGTACTTGTTTACGGTGGAAGCCGTAAATGAATTGGTGAATAAAGGCATTCCGTTTCGCGAAGCTTACAAACAAGTGGGAGAGAACGTTGAAAAAGGCACCTTCACTTTTGATGCAACAAAACCTTTGGCACACACCCATGAAGGCAGCATCAATAACCTGTGTAACGAAGAGATTAAAGCCGAAATGGAAATTGTATTAGGCCGGTTCAAATAGGAAATGATTGACAGTGGATGTTGCGTAACGGACATGCCAGGGGCATGTCCCTACAAAAGATTCTAATCCCGGCAATCCTTGTTAAATCCCTGTAATCTGTGGTCAAAAGAAAAGTCCCGCATGGAAATGCGGGACGGTCTAACGATTGCTTGCTATATGAATAAAAAATTAAGTCTCTGTGTTTGGTCTCGCTCTATCGGCTTGACAAGACAAAAGTAGCCACGCCAATCCCGGAGGCGGAACCAAATGCTGTTTGTGTTTACAACACGCAAAGGGTTTTCAAATGCTGAAACCGTTAACGGGCCTGTGTTTCGGTAAAGCCTTTTTACGAGAGCCAACGGATATTTCTATTTTCTTCTTTCATTTTTCTTAACATGTTTTTGCACGAAGGGTGGCAGAGGTGTGGCTCGTTCTTGTGCCGGCATTTCTATGAAAAGCACAATGGCTTCGTTGCTTAAGGCCTCAAATTCTATCTCATCTGTCTCCCACAACGCAAGCCCGTCACGGGTTTCCAGCAAACGGTTTTGTACTTCAAAGGCACCTTGAATGATGAAAACAAAAAAGCGGTTGTCACTGGCCGATAAAGAAAGCGTGCCTTCGCTTCGTCCGTCAAACTTGCCCATCAAGCAACGAAATACTTGTTGTGGCTTTGTAATCTCGACAAGCGTGTTTTGCGCCTTATTAAGATCAAACGACAAGAGAGAAGGTGCGGCACTGTTAGATTGTTCAAGGGTAAACCAGGCCTGTAAAAAATTCACCAACTCATTTTCATAAGCATTGCTTACAGTGAACGTTTTTCCTTTCGGTACAAGGCAAACGAAAGATTGTCCGGCTTGCAATAGCTGTTCATTGCCTTTTTCGTCTTCGTATTCGACAGCACCTACGATCGGCAGTAATAAAACCGCAGAGTCCTCTTCTACGGTCAGGCTAAAGCTTTTACCGGGTGCGAGTGTGTCGTCGTTCAAAACATAGAGTTCGCCAAATGGCTTTTTGTATTCGCTTTGATAGCCGCCGAAACTGAAAGTGTTGTAGCTTCTGAACCACTCCATTTCAGTACGGCCTCTTTCACCGGCCGGAAAAATTTTCGCTTTCGATTGGTCTTTTTTCACTTCATCGTTTTTCAACAAAAAAGACATTGAAATGACTTCAATGTCCTGATGGTTTTTCAACAACATTTTTAGGCGGCAGCGGTAATCAAATGCGTTAGTGTATAACCTGCCGAAACGCTTCCGGTTACGGTTGCCAATTCGCTTGCCAAGGAATCGCTGAACACATTGTCAGATGCGTTGGATGTATCCTGTTTGCCTTTGGTATAATAGTTTGTTGCCGTAGTGTAAACCGTGTTGCAAACGTCCGTTGGAAAGGCAATTTGCGTAACCAGTAATGACGTGCCGCTGGCGCTATACACATGCACGTGAATGTGCGGTGCACGTCCTGAATACCAGCCTGGAAAGATGGAGATAAACGTAACCAAACCACTGCTATCGGTTACTTGCCGGCCGCGTAAAAAATGCACCGACGTATAGTTGGTCGCTTGCATGCCGGAGCCGCCGTATTCAGAGTAGGCCCCGTCTTTATCGCAGTGCCAGATGTCCACAATGGCGCCAGCCAAAGCCGCGCAATTGTTGTTGCGGTTGTTGATGGTAATCTTGATGGTAAAAGGAACACCGGTGCGGTCGCTGGTAATGTTTCCGGTTACTAAGGAGGAAGGTGTTTTTGTTGGAAACGGTCCTTCGGTTTCGGTGGGCGAAGCAGAGCAACTGCCGGCAGTACCTGTGCTGCCATTTCCAGAAGTAGAACTATTGCTGGTGGTGGTTGTGTCTTCTTTTTTACAAGAGCCGGCTAATGGTGCAATGGCGGTAATGCCCAAAGCCGCGATAAAACCTTTTTTCAAAAAATCTTTGCGTTCCATAAATTTTATTTAATGAGGTAAGTGATCGTATTGAGAACGTAAATTTCTTTAGTTGTTGCAAGCCCTGTTTCCCAATATAGATGAACCGAAGGTTTGTATGGATGAATGAAACAAGTTTGTAATCGTTGTTTACAGCAGTAAGTTGAGCCGTAATTCTTTTCAAACGGTCGAGGCAAGGGGAAAGTTAAGAGTGCTTTTACGTACTTTGTCTGAATGAACCAGAAGGCGAAGATGGCAGGCTTTCACGTGTTGAGTTGGGCACTATTTTCTGCCTTGGTTGCGGCTTTTATACGCGGCTTCGGCCAAAGCTTTTCGCAATTTTGGGCGCTGCCTTTTTTTGCTTTTGTATTGTCGTATGTGGCGCTGTTCTATTTCAATGCGCAAGTGCTTCTGCCAAGGTTTTATCTGCGCAAAGCCTACGGGGCGTATGTTTCAGCCTTCGTGTTGCTTCTCCTTGTCTTTTATTTTTTTAGACCCTTTGACCGCCTGGTGGCGCACAACAACGAGCGGCCACAAAATACACGGCCGCCGTTTGATCGTCCGCCATCATTTGACAGACAAGGTCCGCCACCGCCACTTCCGTTAAACAGAAATGAACCACTACAGAATGCAGGCCGCGATGCCCAAGACCTGGACATTGTTAGCATCGTACTTTTTATCGCTGTTTGGTCTGCCAGTTCAGTACAACAAATCATTCAACAATGGCGCAACTCCGAACGCCGGGCCATACGTGCCGAAGCCGACAAGGTAACGGCCGAACTCTTGTTCCTAAAAGCGCAAATCAACCCGCATTTTTTGTTCAATACGCTCAACAACATTTACTCCTTAGCCATCGTTAAAAGCGACCATACAGCCGATGCGGTGCTCAAGCTTTCAAGCATTCTTCGGTACGTAACCGATGACGTGCAGCAGGGCTTTGTTCCCCTGCAAAGTGAAGTGGAGTGCGTCCGCGACTACATCGAATTGCAAAAGCTGCGGTTGAACAAAAAAGCCACCGTGGAATTTATAGCGGAGGGTGCAACCGGCGATAAAAAGATTGCGCCTTTATTGTTGATGACCTTTATTGAGAACGCTTTCAAATACGGCATCAGTAATCACGAAGCCTGCACCATCACTATCAGCATCCGTAGCGACGAAAAAAACATTCATTTATATTGCCGGAACCGGATTTTTCCACGGGAAGAGGCTGTTGAAAGAGAAGGCGTGGGCATTGGCAATGCGAGGAAGCGGCTGGATTATTTATATCCAAAAAACTATTTGCTGAACATTGATACTACGAACGATTGCTTCACCGTTGATTTAACCTTAATCGCTTAAAGCTATGCAAGTACAAACGGTTATTATAGACGATGAACCGCTGGCTCTTGAAGTCTTAAAACAATTCATTGCCCAAACACCGGCTTTGCAATTGGTGCAAAGTTTTGATGATGCCGTGGCCGGCAAAGCCTATTTGCAAGACAACCTGATTGACTTGCTTTTTATTGACATCAACATGCCCGACATAAAAGGAACCGACCTGGTTCGCAGCCTCGAAACAAAGCCGCTGGTCATCTTCACCACGGCTTATAAAAATTATGCGTTGGAAGGTTTCGATTTGGATGCCATTGATTATTTGGTAAAGCCTATTTCGGCGGAACGCTTTGCCAAAGCCGCGCAGAAAGCCATAGAATTTTATAGCTTAAAAAAATCGGTAAAGCTGCAGACGGATAGCTTGTTCGTTCGCTCCGAATATCAGTTGGTAAAGATTGTTTTCGCGGATATAGAGTACATCGAAAGCGTGGAAGATTATCTCAAAATTCATTTAATCACCGGACGGCCGGTAATGACTTTACTGACAATGAAAGCTGTGTTGGACAAACTGCCAGCATCGCAATTTGCCCGCATTCACCGCAGCTACATTGTGCCGCTGGCAAAAATTAAATCGGTGGTTAACCGCAAGGTGAGTTTAAGCAGCGTTGAATTGCCCGTGAGTTCAAGCTATCTCCAGTTTATTAAGGAATGGACACGGGGATAGAAAAAGATAAATGGCAAGAAACGAAGAGCACATCACTATCAACAAGCATTCTTCTCAAAACGCAAACGCCAACTGCGATGGCGGCTCCACAAAGGCCGCAAAATTGTTTACTGCCAGTTTGGTTATCGGTGCAATGTTGTAAACCGCCGTCTCGCGGCTGCGCGACGTCACCACCATCTGCACGCCACTCGCAAGAGTAGTAAACAAGTCTTCAACCAACTTCGGACAATTGTTGTTGTAAGAAAGATGCGAAAGAAAAAGATGCGTGAGTGAGGGCGACCGGTGTTTGCGAAAAAGCTCCAAGGCCTGTGCATTTGAAAGGTGGCCAAAGCCGTTGCGGATGCGGGCTTTCAGCATTTGCGGGTAACGGCCTTTGTGCAGCATTTGCTCGTCGTAATTGCTTTCTAAAAACACCGCATGGCAACGCGAAAAGCGGCTCACCACATTGTCGCAGGCACGGCCAATATCAGTGATCACGCCAATGTGAATGCCGTTGTGCGAAACAACAAAACTATGCGGATCGGCCGCGTCGTGAAGTTTGGAAAACGGATGGATGTTCAGTTCGCCAATGGCAACGTCTTCAGCCGCCGTAAAATGTTGCAGCAAACTTTTTTCAAACCAAAGGCGGCTGCCTTTTAAAGTGCTTTCGCTAATGTAAACCGGCAGGCCGTATTTTTTTGCCAGCACCGGCAGGCCGGAAATATGATCGGTGTGCTCATGCGAAACGAAAACCGCTTTTACTTTTTGGAGCGAAAGACCCGCCCGTTTCATCCGCGCTTCAATCTCTTTGCAGGAGATGCCTGCATCTACCAAAACCGCTTCCGTTTCGTTGCCCACGTAATAACAATTTCCGTTGCTCCCTGATGCAATGGCACAAACTTCTACCGACATAACGCAAAGGAATTTTATTTCAGCGAGAAGAAAAAATGCAGTGTGGCGATTGTGGTTTTTTTATCGTTTTGGGTTTTGTCTCGACAAACCAACCTGCCAGCGTTGGGAGTTACAAAGCGGCATTAAAAAGCGCTTTTAGACCAGAGGTTTGTCTATCCATTACGCATCCGTTGCGTCGCA
This sequence comes from Flavisolibacter sp., assembly GCA_965247695.1. GTDB lineage: Bacteria > Bacteroidota > Bacteroidia > Chitinophagales > Chitinophagaceae > Flavisolibacter. The sequence goes on along the minus strand of OZ252037.1, from coordinate 4,020,490 downwards.
CTCTTGTACGCTTTGTTCGCGCTATTGGGCAAATGGTACAAACGCCATTCCCAAACGCAATTTTTCTAAAGCCCCGAAGGGGTGAAATCGCATAGCCCGGCCTGTAAGGGCCGGGTAAATCAAGGAGTGTGTTTCTCAAGCCCTGAAAGGGCGTAATTAAAGCCATCGTGCAGTGGTATATACAATGATAGCGTGGTTATTCCGCCGTTTCAGGCTTGAGTTTATCGTCGTGTTCATTGACCTGGAACTTTGCTGTGTGCCAAACGATGACGCCCCTTCAGGGCTCTGTACAAACGCCGCCTTTATAACCCAGCCCTTGCAGGCTGGGCTAAGCGATGGCGCCCCATTGGGGCTTTTCAAATGCTGTCTGTTCTGTTGAAATATCACGAACTGTCGGTAAAGTGCAGCAATTATATTTTTAAAATGTGGCAACCATCTTTCGCATTGTATTCTTGCAATACTATCGTGTCTTTCCTACAAGTAGAGGTAATAATCCTTCAACAAGAAAATGAATTCGGAAGTATAGCCTTTATCATTGGCAATAATCATGGTTGATTCTATTTTTTTCTCCCCTTTGCTTTTTCTTCCTTCTATCATCACCCGGAACGGTTCATGCCTCGGTGTTTGCTTCACCAAAACTTTTTGATGAATGTGCAAGCCGTTTTCAATCATCATCTTTCCCGCTTCCATCAGTCGTTTTGCCGGTAGCAGAAGAAAAAAAGAACCGTCTTCTTTTAAATAATCATTGATAAATAGCAGCAAATCGGCAAGCCTTAATCCGTCACCATGGTGAGCAATGTTCTTTACAGTTTTAACAGACTTCAAATCGTTTTCATAAAACGGCGGATTGGAAAATATGCAATCGTATTGGTGTTGTGGCTTCCATTGCAGAACATCGCCATTGATAACGTTTATTGTATCCTTCCACGGCGATGCGGCTATATTCTCTTTTGCTTGTAGCGCAGCCGCAGCATCTATCTCAACAGCTTCAATCAATGCTTCGCTCTTCTGTGCCACCATCAATGAGAGCAGCCCCGAACCCGCGCCAACATCTAACATGGTTTTCATGTTATGATTCGTATCGCCTCGCATTTCGTTGGCCACCCAGGCGCCAAACAAACAACCGTCCGTTGTCACCTTCATGGCGCAACGGTCTTGATTTACGGTAAACTGTTTGAAACTAAAATAGGAATTTGCCAATCGTCAATTTAATCATTCCGATTAATCACTAGTTGTTGTGATCACCATGCTGCCCTTGCCGATGCAGCCACCGACAACGGCGCAAAATCTTTGTGCTGGTATTTATAGTAAGCCGTTATCGCAATCATGGCTGCGTTGTCGGTACAATATTCAAACGGTGGAATAAAACTTCGCCAACCGGCCTGCACACACATTTCTGCAAAGGCTTGACGCAACCCGCTATTGGCAGATACGCCGCCGGCAATGCACAAATCGGTAATGCCCGTTTGCACCGCCGCTTGTTTGTACTTCCTTAGCAAGATGGTGATGATGCGGTGTTGAATGGAAGCGCACAAGTCGGCAAGATTTTCCTGAATAAAATTTTCATTCGCTCTTGTTTCTTTTTGCAGGAAATAAAGGATGGAAGTTTTCAATCCGCTGAAGCTAAAATCCAAGCCGGGTATCTGTGGCTCGGCAAAGGCAAAGCGATCCTTATCCCCTTCTTTCGCATACTTGTCAATCAATGGCCCGCCGGGATAACGGAGGCCCATCAATTTTGCTGACTTATCAAAAGCCTCGCCTGCTGCATCGTCAAGCGTTTCGCCAATGACTTTTAAATCGAACGGACTAGCCGCAACCACAATCTGGGTGTGCCCGCCGCTTACGGTTAAGCACAAGAAAGGAAAAGAAGGTTTTTCATCGGGAATCAGGTTGGCCAGTACGTGTGCCTGCATGTGATGCACGGCAATCAGCGGTTTGTTCAACGCCAACGCCAATGATTTTGTAAACTGGCTTCCCACCAGCAAAGAACCAATCAAGCCCGGTGCCTGGGTAAACGCAAAAGCATCTATCTCATTCAATGAAACACCCGCTTGTTTCAATGCCACGTCCACCACCGGAACAATGTTTTGCATGTGGGCTCTTGAAGCCAGTTCCGGTACCACTCCGCCGTATTTTTCATGTACCGTTTGGTTGGCGATGTAGTTGGATAATATTTTTCCATCGCGGCAAACCGAGGCCGATGTATCATCGCAGGACGATTCTACGGCGAGGATGCAAGCCCGGCTTTTTGTCTCCCCGAGGGAAGAACGCAGGTCAATGTATTCTTTACTCTTTTCAGTCATTGTCTATGTTCGATGATAAAGGCATGACTTGCTCAATGATGTTTAAAACGTACAAATCGAGATAACTCCCAATAGCTATCGGGAAGGGAGCGATGCAACAAATGCTCAATGGATAGACGAGCTTCTGGTTTAAGAGAACGATTGGGTTTAAGGAACGATTGACGCAAGTAAAACCGCTGCTGGCTTACGTACCTGTGCCGGTGAATGAAGAGGCCTTACACCGCCACCGGCGCTTTAATGGCCGGATGCGACACATAGTTTTCCAACGTAAAGTCTTCAAACCTGAATTCAAAAATGTTTTTCACATCAGGGTTTAATTTCATCATCGGCAAGGGATAAGGTTCGCGGCTAAGTTGCCGTTGCACCTGCTCCAAATGATTGTTGTAAATGTGTACATCGCCAAAGGTGTGTATGAATTCGCCAACCGCTAAATCACAAACCTGGGCCATCATCATCGTTAGCAAGGCATACGAAGCAATGTTGAAAGGCACACCGAGAAAAACATCGGCACTGCGTTGATAGAGTTGGCAACTTAGGGCTAGCTTCCCTCCTCCGTTGAGGAAGTTGGAGGGGGCCACGTAAAACTGGAACATCGTATGGCAAGGCATCAGGGCCATCTTTGGGAGGTCGGCTACGTTCCAGGCATTTACAATCAGGCGGCGGCTGTCAGGGTTCTTTTTTATCTGGTTGATTACATCGCTAATCTGGTCAATCACTTCGCCGCCGTCGCCTTGCCAGCTTCGCCATTGCTTGCCGTACACCGGACCAAGTTCTCCGGCCGCATCGGCCCATTCATCCCAAATGCTTACGCCGTGTTCTTTTAAATAAGCCGTGTTGGTTTCGCCGCGAAGGAACCAAAGCAGTTCATGGATGATGCTTTTCAGATGAACTTTTTTGGTGGTCACTAACGGAAAGCCTTTCGCTAAATCAAAGCGCATTTGATAACCAAATGTGCTGATAGTGCCGGTGCCGGTGCGGTCGCTTTTTTGAACGCCGGTATCGAGTATGTGTTGAAGGAGCTGATGATATTGTTGCATTGCGTGAACGGTAGTTTGGAAGAAATGAAGACCGGCGGGAAAATTAGACAATGCGCTTCTTATGGACAAAAACGAAAATAGCCGGTGCGTACAAAATGTGCAAACAAAAAACCGGCAAGCCTTACGGGGCTTGCCGGTTGCAGTAAATAGGGTGTCGTGTGTGCCAAACCTTACGGGGTTTGGTTGGATGTTCTCATTAAAGGTAAAATCAAAAGCGGTACGGGGCTAACGATTTTTTTGCAGGTTTTCGTTTTTTCAAAGCCTTACGGGGCTAAGAAGAAAAGCAGCGTGGTTCTGGTCAGTTGGTTTCAATGGTTGAGAATGAAGCAAGACCTTACGGGGCGAGGCTATTGGTTTATGATGCTTGCCGTTGTACGAAACCTTCAAGAACAATGTTGGTATTGCCTTCCTTTTTTTCGATGCGCATTTTGGTAGGATACCAGCCGGTTTTTTGAAACTTCGCCGGTTGCGGAATGCTGCGTTGAAAGCTTGGGTTGGCAAGGATAAACGCCTCGGTAATCATGGGTTCTACAAAAGTTACTTTGCCATCGTAACATCCGTAGAGAAAGGTTTGTGTAAACGGTTGTCCGTTTAATTCGGATGTTGTCGCATCAATCCAATGAGCGCCCATTTGCGGCACACCGCCACCGGGATTGATGTAGGTGGGCGGCATATAGCCAGTTGGTGGCGCCTTGTCAAACAGTACGGCGGTTGCGGGGTCGTAAGCAGGAATGGCTTTGCGTTCATCATCCGAAGTCATGTAAAAATGAAAGTCAAAATGCGGCTTGCCGTAGATGGCTTCCGGTTCGTGGCCCACCGGGTTCCAGCCAAGGAAGATGTGTTGAAAAGGCGTGCCTGCAAGCGCTTTGGCGGGAAGCTGCACCGTGATGTCGTTTTCGTGGTGGTGACCAGGACTGCCGGGTGCGTTGCGGTCAAGCGTTGCCATGGCGGTGCTGTCTAAGGCGATGGCGATGCGAACCGGATTGTCATTATCATCCACCTCGTACCAAGTCCATGCCTTGCCGTGCTGAAATGCAGCAACAGCGCCTTTAAACAGCCTTTCTTTAACGGGCTTCGGCTCATCGTTGTGGTCTTTTTTGCAGGATGAAAAAACGAGAAGAGAAACACCAGCAATGAAGAGAAATTTTTTCATAAATGGTTTTGATTTTTAATTGACTTGTTTTCGTTTGATTAACAAGTCAAAGATGTTGCACCAGAAAGCCGGTGTAAAGAGCATCGGGTATGAATTAGACAAAGCGGCGTGTGAACTGACGAGAGCATCCCGTAGGTTGACGGTAAATAAATGCGTCGTGCTGTAAGCGAAAACAAACGTTTTTTCTTTCCCAACAAAAGAAATGCGAACCTCCCCGGCGCCAATTGCGCAAAGCGGTGCATCAACTGTGTTTTTTGCCGTATCAACCGTGCGCCGCCCGTTGCTGAATACCCTACATTTGAAAAAAACAAAAACGCGGCTTTGTTTCGTTTTTATCTTCTTCTTCTTTTCTTTTTTCTGCATTACTGCGGCCAAACACAAACGGGTTCGCCATTTGTTTTTACCCGTTATTCTTCCACAGGCGGCCTGGCCTCCAACGAAATTTATGGCGTGCAGCAAGACCGTGACGGCTATCTGTGGATTGCCACCAACAATGGCCTGCAACGCTACGACGGCAACAAGTACAAAACCTTCCGGCACGATGACGCGGTCCCGGCTTCACTTCCGTCCAACGTTATTCCACGCATGCTGCTTGACAAGAACGACGTGCTTTGGCTGGGCACAAGCAAAGGCGAGTTTGGCACCTTTGATAAAAAGCGATTTGTTTTTCAGCCGGTTTCGGTGAAAGCAAGAAAGCCCGATGCACTTTTAGGATTAGAAACCATATTGCAGGAGGACAATGAAGGCCATGTTTTTTTATTGGTTCGCGGCAGCGAACTACTGCTGTACGATAAGGTGAAGAAAGAGTTTTCGCACAGCGCCGATTTTATTCCGTTGCCCGAAAGCTGGGGTATTGCCTCCATGGTGCAGGAACCGGCAACAAGAAAATATTGGATTGGCATCTTCGGCGGTGGCCTGGCCATTTATAATCCGCTAACGGGCCATCTTAACTATCGCGGCCACAACCCTGATGGCGAGCCTGCCATTGAACCCATTAGCCAGAAGAGAGAATTTACCTACCCGTTCTTCGATGCACAGGGCCGGCTTTGGTTTGAGAACTGGGGCGAGGGTTTTCCTTATCTGCTGCAATATGATGCACGACGGACGGGAGAGCCATTGAAACAGTTTCAATTCATTACCCGGTTAAAACACTATCACGAGTTGCGCCGCATTATGCAACAACACAATGGCCGCATTTGGGTACGCGGCCACAAACTGCTTGGTTATTTTGATGAGAAGCTCAATGACTTTATCCTGATTCCAAATGCGGCCGGCGCCGAACAAGGAATCACCTACGAAGAGGTGAGTAATTTATCTGAAGACCGCGAAGCCAACTTGTGGGCGGGCACCAGCACGCACGGCATGTACCGCTTCAACCCGGATGCGCAGGTGTTTACAAACATCCTGCATCCGAGCCGCAATTTAGTTGGCGAGATGGGCGCCGGTACGCCTATGTCTTTTGCCGAATTGAAGAACGGCAATGTTTTGGTGGGCACCTGGGAAGACGCCACGTTCCAATACAACAATGCCTTTGTACAACAATCCTTGCCGCCACACCTATCCGAAGCTTTTAAAGGCGCTTATTTCTGGAGCATGTACCCATCGGCCGATAGCAACACCATTTGGATGAGCGCACAGCCGGGATTGTGGCAATACGACCAGGCGGCGCAAACGGCCCGCTTTCGCAATCCGCCGATCCTTCAAAACCGCACCGTGCGGCAAGTGGTGGAGGATAAAACCGGAACGCTTTGGCTGGGCATGCATGGCACCGGTGTTTACCGCTGGCTTCATCCATTAAACAAGGGAGGGGATTCATTGATAAAAGTGGACGGCGTCGGCAACAGCATGATCAATAAGCTGGTGGTGGACAGCAAGGGTTTGGTATGGATTGCAACCGGCGACAATGGCCTGTTTGTTTACGACCCGCTTACGCTACGGCAGGTGCAACATTTCGACGGCCTGAAAGCAACGCAGGAACTTCAATCGCACAGCGGCGTTGCCGGTGTGTTGGAGTACAGCGACAGCGTGATGTTAGCTGCCGATATAAGCAATGTGTATCTGTACAACCGCAACACAGGACAGTTCCGCATAAAGCCCTTGCCCCTTAATTTATTGGGCTATGTGGCCTCGCTGCAAAAGGATAATGATGGCTACGTTTGGGTGGCCACCACCAATGCTTTGTACCGCATCCATCCATACCAAAACAGTGTGTCGTCATTTGATAAAACCGACGGTATGATCAGCGACCGTTTCGCATTGAGTTCGTCTTATAAAATGCGCGACGGCCGCTTGCTGTTTGGCAACGCGGTTTCGTTCATTGTGTTTGATCCGCGGAGAGCAGCCGTTGACACCGGCCATGTAAAAGTTTTCATCACGGGCATTCAGACAGGAAAGCAAGACCTGCGAACGGATTCGGTGATGGCCCTAGACCGCTTGCAAATAGGCGACAAGGACAATTCCATTACGGTTGATTTTTCCCTTCTCCGATACAACAACCAATACTCCATTCAATACCGGATGGACAACATTGACACCGAATGGAAAGCCGCCGATGGAACGGCCCGCGTGAATTATCCGTTTTTGCCGGCGGGGCATTACACGTTACGTTTCCGGGTGTTTACTGTAGAAGGAAAGCCGGCAGGCGTAACAGAACTGCACATTCAGGTGAAGCCGCCCTGGTACCAAACCTGGTGGTTTTACACACTGGTGGCAATGGCCTTTGTAGTTGAATTGTGGTGGCTCGACCGCCAACGCAGCAAGCGAAAAGAGATCATGCAAAAAGTGCGTACCGACATTGCCGCCAACCTTCACGAAGAGATCAACACGGCGCTCAACAACATCAACATTTTAAGTGAGATTGCCCGGCTTAAATCCGACCGCGAACCGCAAAAGGCAAAGGACTATTTGGAGCAGATACACAGCAAAAGCCACAACATGATTATAGCGCTGGACGACATGCTGTGGAGCCTGAACCCGGAGAACGATGCAATGGATAAAACCATCAGCCGCATCCGCGAATTTGCCGACTCCATGATGCAGCGGCACAACGTGCTGATAGAGCTACTGATTGATAAAAAGGTAGAGAAGATGCAGCTAAACATGAAGCTGCGCCACGAAGCCTTTCTGTTGTTCAAAGAAGGCTTGCGCAGCCTGGTGGAAGCGGGCACGCATCATTGCATTGTACACCTCACTACCGAACGCACGAGGCTTTTGTTTACCATTGAATTTACCACCGAGGGCTGCGACATGCAAAAGCTGAATAATCTGCTTCAACGCCACGACATGGGCCAGCGCATACAAGCCTTAAAAGCTAAACTGGACGTGCAATTGCACAAAAGCCGCGGCTTGTTTTTATTGCAGTTGCCCTTAGTGTAAATAAACAAAAAAGCAAAAATCTTTCTGTTTGAAGCAAGTGCATAAACAAAGCTGATGTTTACTGTGTTTTTAATTTGCCTTGTCCACCGGCCGGCTGTACACATGCACCATTCCGGACTGGCCTTCGGTTTCGTTTTGGAAGCGGAAACCAAGCTTGTTTAAAAGTTTGATGGAACTGTTGTTTTGCGGCGCCGTTACCGCAAGTAGCAAAGAGTGACGGCCTTCCTTTGTAACTGCGACCATTACTTCTTTGGCGGCCTCAAACGCATAGCCTTGTCCGGTAAAGGATGGCAGAAAAGCAAAGCCAAGATCAAAGTGTTCCAGGTACCTGCGTTTAAGAAAAGAAACGATACCGATAGGTACGTTGTTCTCTTTTGTTCTTACCACCCAATAAAATAAGTCGGGTGTGGCGCTTATTTTTTTGCTGTAAGCAATGGCGTCTTCTTTTGAATGTACGTTCCTGTCGCCGATGAATTGCAGCCATCCTTCGGAGTTCAAAAGTGAAAGAATAAAGGCATGATCTTGCTCTGTGAGCAGGTTGAGTAAAAGGCGAGGGGTGGAGAGTTGAGGAGGCATGTTTGAAGAAGCGTTCATTCCTTTATAAAAGGATCGCCAGCCATGATACTAACGATTGTGAATTATAATGCCACATGCAAGCCAAAAGAAAACGTAAGCGTTATTATTTTTTGCAAGGCTTGTGTAGTCGCGGTAAACGATGTTGAGTTAGGCAAATTGTTGATATAGTACACTTCCGAAAAGCTTTGGCGAAGATTTTTAAACGTCGGTTTGCCTGTAGCAAAATAGCCGGCCGATACAGACAATGACAGTTTGGTATTCAGGCGGCGATTGATGGTTGCATTGGCTCCATACGCCAGGCCAAACGCGGAAACGGACGTAAACTCCGCCTGCGCTCTATCGTTACCATTTTCACTACTGGCTTTTACGTGCGGTGATTTTGCCCACAAGCCGCCGATTGTAGCCGCAAGCAATCCTGAAAAAATATCAGATGGTGAGCCGATAATAATGAATGGTCCGGTGCGGAGGCTCGTCAGCAACCAACCCGGTTTGTTGAATTGCCAATTGTGCTGACGGCCCGTGGCATAAATATTCTTCAGCGCAGCTGTTTCTATTGGGTTGTATTGAACATCCGCCTGTACGATGAGTCCAGCTTTTTTTAGCGGCTTAAAATAAGAGACCGTCAGTTGCGGGCCGGTCTTCGCTAAACCCGCGGCGCTGTTGTAAGCGTCTTTGTTTGCATAGTCGGCAACAGGAATGGAAGCGCCAACTTTATACTCTATAAAGGATGTTTTCTGACTCTGTGCAATAAATGAAAGCGAGATAAAAACGCAAAGCAGTATCGGGCTTGGTTTCATTTTAAAGGCAATTAAGTTTTAAAGGTCAAGGCAAGTTAAATGATCTTTGTGATAGGGGAAAATTTCGAAGATGGTCTTAGAGGTTACCTCGTTGTAGGTAAAACGATTGGCTTTTGATGATAACATAGGTCAAGGCTGGAATAAAGCTCTAACAGTGGCTAGAAAATAACGAAAGCTGCGGGGCGGCAATAGTTAAGGGTATGTTACGCCCGGAAATTTTTCAGTAACTCGATTTACGAACAGATGAAAGTCTTCAAAATTCTCGATCTGCTCATCTTGATAATTACTATCATCAAAAACATCGTTTCCATCGAAATGAAAACAATGCAGTGTAAAAGAAACATTTTTGAATGTCAGCCAAATCGTATAATCAATAAAGTTTGGCTTCCGGTAAAATATTTCAACTCGCTTACCGTTCTTCAACCGCTTATAAAGTTTATTCGCGTCCATTTTGGCTTGTCATTTAGGTGTTGTTCATAAGTAACTTCGCCTCACCACTAACGTCTGTGTAGTGGCAAGGGCTGGATATTGGTCGGCCTTCTATCCAACTTTCAACAATATTTTTACTGCGGTTCGTTTTTATTGTTTGTCCACTGTGTAATTCAGTTCAGTGACTCCGGAAGTAAACTGCCGGGTGGTCAATAGGGTTAATCTTATTTTGTCTTTAATGTCCGCAAACAAAGGAATGCCTTGTCCAAGAATAATTGGATTAACAAACAGCCAGTAGCCATCAATCAGGTTGAGTTGAATAAGAGCATGTGTTGCGGTAGGGCTGCCAAAGAGCAGAATTTCACTATCGCCTTGGCTTTTTATTTCAGCCATGCGGTTAGCAAGATTATCGCTGATGATTGTTGTATTCGTTAACTCTGATCTTTTCATTGTTTTTGATAAAACAATTTTGTGAACGGTGTTATACCAGCTTGAATGTTCAATGTCATGCTTGCTTGCATCCGGTTCGGCACCGGCGTTAGGCCAGTAACCTTCCATCATCTGATAGGTTACCCGTCCGTACAATGCCGTATCGCTTCCGCTTATCCGCTTACCGACATGATCAAAGATTTCTTCGTCAACTTTAATCCAGTTCATTTCACCGTTTGGTCCTGCTACAAAACCGTCAAGCGATATGTGCATGAATGAAATTATTTTCCGCATGTGGTTCATTTTTTTGTTTACGGGTAGAGAATGCTTAATAAACTGCTTGCGGCTCGTGCTTCGGCTGTTAGTGTGCTAAGCACATGGGCCATGCTTCAATATCAACCGCAGCGAAAGCAACATTGTGTTCAACTCCTTACGTTTTAGAACTTACTTCCTTTCCTTCCAATAAATAGCATATTCCTTTGATAAAGCCTGTTTCATCAATTTGCTGGGCAAACGCATCCAAATACTCTGGTAATTCAAACTCACTAAGAAATGCTTTGCCGCTATCAGTTAATTCGTAATGGTTACTGCCGTTCGTAGTCTCACTAATGTTCAGCAAGCCTTTTTCAATTAACTCACCAACTGCGATGAATGGTTCCCTCCCCCAATAAGTAGATTTTGCAAAGTACCTCATTAGTGCATAATCATAATTGCCTTTGGGGTGCTTGCCTATAAGCTGTAAGAGAAGTACGTAAAATTCATTCGGATAGTTCATGGGTTGTGGCTAACGTTAAAGTGTTTATGAAGTTGTGGTATTTGAAAAACGTCAGGTTCAATTAACCACAAAAGCAAATAGTGATTTAAAGCTGAATGCTTAACGTCCAGCCACAATTTTATAAACACACTGTTGGGCGTAGTATTATTTTGTCTTATTCCATTTCTCAATCCACCTCACTGACTTCAGATAATATTTTTCAGTAAGAAAATCAACCATTGTAACTATCATTTGATCAACTTCTATTATTACAGCATGAGAAACGAAGCCTCTAATCATTGACCCGTTTCTCCCTAGCCCAAAAGTATCCCGAATGTGTCTATGCCATTCAAACTTTAATGAAATAAGTTCGTTGAAAAATTTTTTAGAATCACCGTCAAAATGTTTTTCAGGATAAAATGAGGCAAGTTCATTTAAAATTTCCTCATAGAAATCTATAATTTCATCTGTTGCTTGATTCAACATAACATTTTGTTCCGTCTTGATTTTTTGATTAGCAAACTTGTAAACTGTCTTTTTAATATCCGCTATTTTATTTAAATAATCACATAATCGTTTTGCTTCATGTTCCTGTGTAAAAGGAAAATCTTCAAAGTATTGATTTAAGTATTGCTGATAGTCTTCAATTAATATGTCAGATCTATCGTCACTGATGTTATTAATTATTTTTATTGAGGCGAAATCATCCGTTTTTAACCGTCTCTCTTGCACTCGAAGTTCCCATCCCTTTTTGTAAACAAGTACTTGTTCAGCATCTAACCTTCTGCCAAAACCACCCTTAGCTTGTGTATCATTATGACATTCCAAGCATAAAACCGACAAATTATCTAACGAATTATTAGAAGGATCTTTGTCAATATGATGTATTTGAATAGATTTACCTCTTTCATTACAAACACAACAGGTTCGATCATTCAAGTAAAGCACTTCTGCAGCGAATTCTTTAGTTATTACAACTCTATTTTTTTTTACTTTCATGAAGTGAGTAAATATTACGCCCAACACGTAAATATATGACATCGTTTTGCTGGTTATCAAAATTTCACCCTTCATTTTCAATCCTTTAGTTTTCGCCGAAAGCAATTGTCGCTGGGACAATCCACCACGTTCGCCATTTCAATTGTCGCTAAATTTTAAGGCGTATTTGTGTGTTCCATCGCGAACAGAGCATACCTGCCTACCGGCAGGCAGGTATGGGAGCGACGCAACGAAAGCTCAATCGTTATTCAAGCCCCTGGCCCAAAATCCCTCACTCGATAATCCCCTGCACAATTCTTAACGGTATCACTACCCTTTCCGGCCTGTGTGCCATTTCGTAGTTAAACCAATGCAGTGCATTCTCCAGTAAAAAGCTTTGCAACAGGATTTGAAAATCAGCAACATCATCGGGAATAAAAGCAATGCCTTTTGTTTCATCCCTGTAAGCCTTCATAAAAAAGTTGCTCATGTACTGCGCCCAAAAATCCGCGAATGGCAAGAGCGTTTTCTGTTCTTCGGGCCGTATATGCGTGGAGTTTAAGAAGCCTTCGTAAGCCACATAATAAAAGGAACGAATGGCCGCCGCTACATCACGCAGGGGTGAACGCTTCAGGCGTCGTTCGCTAAAGGGTTTTAACGGGTTGCCACCGAAGTCGTGAATCAATACATCGGCCCCGGTGAGCAAGACATGTGTCAGCCCAAAGTTGCCGTGGGTGCGGATCTTCAGCACATCAAACTTTTTGCTGTACACCTTTTTCATGGTGGACAAAATGATTTCGCGGCGAGCGCCAAGTGCCCACACTTCTTCGCGAATGTCGTCACTTAACGAAGCCGTGTTCTTCTCAATCGCCTGCGTCATTTCCCGCACCAACGATACCATGGATGAGAACAGCGAACGTTGATAGTGCAGTGAAAATTCTTCGGGTAAAAACTCCTTTTGCGTGCCGGCTGCAAGCGCCTTGTGAACCTGCGCCAACTGCAGTCCGGTAAGCCTTGCGTGTTCAGCGCCGCCCGGACCGAGAAATTGTTTCAGGCCATCAGGCAAATCAGTAAAAGCCAGTGGTGAAAACAGTGACCCTGCTTTTGGGTAGGTGGCAAGCGTAGCTTTGTCACCCGATAAAATGCGTTCGGTAAAATTGGCTACACGCTCCAACATATAACGGTGGCCGTCGCCGTGATTTTCTTCCAGCTTTTCCAGCAAGCCAAGCGTAAAAATTCCGTCGCTAAACTGCCAGGAAATTTCGCCGGCGTATTTGGTGGTGCGGCCTTCAGCCTGTTGCGTGAGATAGCGGGTCAGTTCCACATCGGGATGAAGGCCGTTGTCCACCCGGCGATAGATTTTTAAAAAGTAATCGTTGTTGTAAACAATAGATGTGTGCAACTCGCTGGTGGTTTTTACAAAGGGCGATGCATCCACACCGTTTGCAATAAAGCTTTGAACGGCTTCAGCCGCAGTAAACAAAATTTCGCCACTGCCCATAAAGCGTTTGCCTTCGGCCAAGAATTTCAAAATGGCTTGCTGAAAAACAGTCGTGTAAACCGCATCGCATAAATAACCGTCCCTGCCACTAATAGTCAACTGCGCAACCATGGCTATCGGATGTGTCTCGCTTATCTTTTGCGCACCGTCCGACGGTAAAAAAATCAGCGGCAGTTGATAGTATTCCGGCAGGCCGCTTTCAAAAGCCACTTCAATCAGAAGCACTTCGGCATCACCTTCGCCAACAGGCAGAGCCGTGTGTGCCATCACCGTTGCGCTGTAAAAATCTTTGTCCTTGCCTACAAACCAATCGGCGCTTTGAATATAAGCCGGTAGCACATCGTTTTGCAGTCTGCTGAGCGCATCACCGGTAAACAATTCTTCCCATTGGCCAATGTTTAACTGCGTGTGTTTTGCAGGCGAAGCCGCCTTTGCTTCCTGCAAGTGAAACCATTGAAAAGAGTGCGGCGCCAGCGTAAAAAAGTACGGCGTGCTTTCTTTAATTGCAGGAAAATCGTTCTTGCTAAAAACTTCTATCGGCACATAACCCTTAAAGGCTTTTAGGTCCATCTCCGCCGGTTGCGCATACTTCGACAGGTTGGCAACAATCAACAGCGTTTCGCCTTCAAAGCTTCGGGTGAAAGCTAAAATTTTTGGATTGTCCACGTATAAAAACTTAATGTCGCCGCGGCTGAAGGCTCTGTACTTTTTGCGCAGGGCCATGATGCGTTTCATAAACCAAAACAAGGAGGTTCGCGAAGCTCGTTGTGTTTCCACATTCACTGTTTCATAATGGTATTGCGGATCCAATATCACGGGCAGGTAAAGCCGTTGCGGATTGGTGGCGGAGAAGCCGGCGTTTCTATCCGGCGACCATTGCATGGGTGTACGAACGCCGTCGCGGTCGCCGAGATAAACGTTATCGCCCATGCCAAGTTCATCGCCGTAATAAATCACCGGCGTGCCGGGCAAGGAGAACAACAAAGAGTTCATCAACTCAATGCGCCTCCGGTCGTTCTCCATCAATGGCGCAAGGCGGTGCCGAATGCCCAAATTGATTCTTGCCTTCGGGTCTTTTGCATACACAGTGTACATGAAGTCGCGTTCTTCATCGGTCACCATCTCCAACGTTAATTCATCGTGGTTGCGAAGGAACATGGCCCACTGGCAGTTCTCCGGTACCGCCGGCGTTTGGTCAAAGATGTCGGTGATGGGATAACGGTCTTCGCGTTGCAAAGCCATGAACATGCGCGGCATCACCGGAAAGTGATAGTTCATGTGGCATTCATCGCCATTGCCGAAGTAAGCCGCCGAATCTTCGGGCCACATGTTGGCTTCGGCCAGAAAACAAATGCCCGGAAATTTTTCATCAACGTGGGCACGAAGCCGTTTTAAAAAAGCATGTGTTTCGGGAAGGTTTTCACCGTTGGTGCCTTCGCGTTCGTACAGATAAGGCACGGCATCCAGCCGAAAGCCGTCCACACCCATCGCACACCAGTAATCAATGATTTTAAAAATCTCCGCCTGCACATCTTCACTGTCGTAATTCAGGTCGGGCTGATGGTGAAAAAAGCGGTGCCAATAATATTGGCCCGCCACAGGGTCCCAGGTCCAGTTGCTCTTTTCATAATCTGTAAAGATGATGCGCACGTCATCGTACTTCGCGGGGTCATCGCTCCATACGTAATAGTCTCGTTCTTTTGAAACCTTGGGCGCCGTTCGTGCCCGTTGAAACCAGGGATGTTGATCAGAAGTATGGTTAATGACAAGTTCCGTAATGACTTTTAAATTCCGCTTGTGTGCTTCGGCCAAAAATTGTTGAAACTGTTCCAGCGTTCCGTAGCGCGGATTGATGTTGTAATAGTCGGCAATGTCGTAGCCATCGTCGCGCAGAGGCGATGGATAAAAGGGGAGAACCCAAACGGCCGTTACGCCCAAGTCTTGCAAGTAATCGAGCTTTTGCAACAGCCCGCCAAAATCGCCAATGCCATCGCCGTTGCTGTCGTAAAAAGCCTTGATGTGGAGTTCGTAAATAATGGCGTCCTTGTACCAAAGAAGATTGCCGGATGAAGCGGTTGTTTTTTCCATGAAATTTTTCTCGTCTTCAGTTTAATAATTTATGTGCCAACGCAGGGCAATGTTTTCCGTACTAACCAAGTCTGACTTGTCTTGAAGCGCTGATGGAATTAGAGCCTCCTTGAACTTGTGCGAAAAGCGTGAGTCTTTCGTGAGGTAGTTTTCAACCACAAGATTCTTGTTCGTCGTAATTTGCTCCGGCGAAAAGAGTACAGAAGCTAAGCAGATGAATGTCCCGTCACCAAGAGGCCGTTGTACCTTCCTGAACTAAAAATACGTCTGGTTGTTTTTTTTATTAATTGCAGAAGCGGTTTAAGGCCTTCCAACGCTTTCGAAAAATTTGATTTCATGCCTACTGTTGCTAAGAAACATCCGCTTGCCATCAGGTGGTTTCACTGGCTCAACTTCCCCATATTAACCTGCATGATCTGGAGCGGACTGTTGATTTATTGGGCTAACGATGAGTACAAGATCAAGCTGGGGCAAAAAGAATTCTTTCATTTCTTCCCCGAAGGTTTTTACAAAGCGTTGAACGTTCCGTTCCGTTTGGCCGAAGGCATGAGCTGGCATTTCGCCTTCATGTGGCTTTTCTTCATCAACGGCTTGTTGTACATATCGTTCACCATTATCTCCGGCCAATGGAGGTTGCTGTTGCCCAATAAAAAATCATTCAAGGAATCATGGCTGGTGGTGCTGCACGACTTGCACATTCGCCGTACCGCACCGGAATTTTTAAAATACAACGCGGCGCAAAGGGTGGCTTATACCGCTGTTATTGTAATGGGCGTCGGTTCGCTGCTTACCGGCCTGGCCATTTACAAGCCGGTAAGTTTTGGCTTTTTTGCGTGGCTTTGCGGCGGTTACGAAGCGGCAAGGCTGGAACATTTTCTTTTAACTATTGGCTACGTTCTTTTCTTTTTGGTTCACATTGCGCAAGTCGTTAAAACCGGCTGGAACAATTTTCAGGCAATGATTACCGGCTTCGAAATCATCAAACCCAAACAAACAGCAGGCAATGAATAATCTTTCTCCTTCACTACCGGAAAGGCAAATCACGCAAAAGCAATTGCGGACGAAAACCCTTCTTTCGTTTTCGCTTTTTCTTGTTTTAGGCATCGTTGCCTGGCTGCTCTTTTCCTGGGTGAAAAAAGCCCCGCCCGAAGAGGGCACACCCAAGCCCTTGCGCGGCGTGTTGAGCACTAACGAGTCTGTCTTCTCTTCGCTCTTCAGCTCAACGAGATTGGTGAAGGAATATCCGCTTTCGGCCGCGGCAAAAAAAGTAAGGGTGAACGGTAGCGATGGCCTGGAAGATGACGTGGACACGGCCTCGTGGCGGCTGAACGTAGTGCGGCAAAAAGGCGACACGCTTTCCCTTTCGCTTGCTGATATAAAAAAGCTGCCGAAGAAAGACATCGTGTTTGACTTTAAGTGCATTGAAGGCTGGAGCCAAGTAACACATTGGGCCGGCGTGCCGCTAAAAACATTTTTGCAGACATACGGCCTGACTGAAGAAAGCAAGATGGCTTATGTGGGAATGCAAACGCCGAATAAAAAATATTACGTGGGCATTGACATGCCGAGCGCCGTGCAGGAGCAAACCTTATTGTGCTATGAAATGAACGGGGCGCCGCTGCCGGTGAATCAAGGCTATCCGCTTCGATTAATCATTCCGGTGAAGTATGGGGTGAAGCATCTTAAACGTATCGGCACCGTGTATTTCAGCAATCAGAAGCCTCCGGATTTTTGGGCGGAGAGGGGCTATGACTATTATGCAGGGCATTGAGGGAGACGATACCATAGAATAGCAAAAACGAACTAGGTTTGATTTTTAGGTCGGTGTCAGGCTACCCGACAGTGGAAAACTAACGGTCTTTCACAGTAGTAAATTCAAGTCCGCTTACTTGTTTGAACTGTGGACTGGTTGCTGCAAAACTGACTTTACATTTTTTTGGTGTCCAACGCTGTTTGTGTTGACCCTGTCAATGGATTATACAAAGTGATGTTGCACTTAATCCTTGCATTGCTCCAATTTGTAAAAGCACTTACCAACCTACTGTTAGAAGGTTTAAAACTGTCCAACCTGGTGCGAAGTGCCAAAACTTACAATTCCGTTTCATTGGGCTTGTAATTCACGTCTTGTGAAACGGCTTTTATTGGCGGTGCGAAATGGTTAATCAAGCTATCGTAGCTCTTCTGACTCGCAGAGGTTGTTTTGTTCTTGCTTGCATAATTTTCTATCATTACGTGGATGATTGCTTCTGTGCAAAAAATAACCGGTTCGAGTTTTTATTAGTACACAAACCGGTTGAGGCTTTCAATAAATAATTTTATGCCTTTGTCATCAGAGAAGTACCTGTTAGTTTTTTAAACTCTTCCGTGTACCATGTGCTTATAGGGTGAACAATAGCCACCAAAGGGCTTTTCCAATCCCTGAACAACTCCGCCTGATAAGCAAATGTTGTATTCAGTATTGCACCCGCCTCTGTCATTCTTTCAATTGCCCTATCATGTGCTCCAATGCTTAAACCACCAACCGCATCGGTCAGTATCATTACTTCGTAGCCAGCGGCCAAAGCCTCTACCACGGTAAAGGCATGACAGATTTCCGTGTACAAGGCAACAATCACCAACCTTTTTTTACCAGTGGCTTTTATTGCATTTACAAACGGTTCATCTTCCCAGGCATCCATTGATGACCGGTCGTAGATTTTTTCTCCGGGTAATTCATCGGCGATACCGGCAACTGTTGGCGTATTGAAACCCATTTCAACACCTACAGAACTTAGAACCACCGGTATATCCAGCGCTTTCGCCATGCGGATAAGGTACTTTACATTTAATTCGACCAATTTAGGGTCGCCCGATTTTAAAGAAGCAAACATGCCGGGTTGATAATCTATGACAAGAAGAGCAACGTCTTTTGTGTCCCAAATGGGCCTGAATGAACTTAGAGTGGTTGACATAACTGATTTTTTTTGGTGAATATTTTATTTTGCACCATAAAATTCCGTCAGCAGCCAGTCAAGTAGTATTGAACTGGTTTAATAAAATACTTGTTAATGAAGTTTATTTACGGCACGTTAATCTACCCCTTAGTTTGGAGAGACCTTCCGGTGTCATGCACAAATAGTTTGCAATTATATATTGAGGAAGTTCCTGAAATAAAAAAGGTCTTTCGTTTATCAGGCGTTGATATTTTTCTTCATTGGTGCTGACTCTGAATTCAAGGCATTCCCAGGCCAGATACAAGCAAATTTTTTCAATTAGCAACCGCATAAACCGCTCCCATTTAGGTACCAGTTCATACAATTGATTATAGTATTTGCGTGGCAGGATATATAAAACGGTATCCACCACTGCTTCAATGGTAAATTCTGCAGGTGTCCTTTTTAAAAAGGAAACAATTTCCATAACGAAATAATCTTTAGAGAACAGCTCCAAAATTTGAACTTTGTCTTTGCCTGTGTGGGTTAGCATCAGGCAGCCGGATGTTACAAATGCAATGTCTTCCGATACCTTGCCCGGAAAAAGAAGTTTTTGGCCTTTTGCCAATGAAGTAGGGCAAAAAAATACCATTATCTTTTCAAGCTCATCTCCGGTGAAATTTACTTCGGCGGTTAATTGGTTTTTGAGGTTTATCATTAAAATAAATGAGCGTTTGAGTTACAGATAATTTTAAGATGAAAATACAACTAAACCTGCTTTTTGTTCTCAAGGATTGTACGTTGTAAATAAGCCTTGAATTATAAATGAGGGGCGACGTCTCTTATTTATAATTTTTTCTTTGTGTGTCCTTGTTTTGCTTTTAAAATTTGTAGTGCGGCTGTGGCAATCTGTCGAACCGCATACTGTTTGCCGTGTGTTGGCAGTTGCAGGTCTTCCGCAAAGTTGGCTTCCTGTGGGTGGATTTTCTGTGCCTTGCAAATGTGCTGCAATGTGCGGTGGGCTGTTAGAGACTTTGCATTCAAGGTTTCGTCTCTCTAAAATTAAGGGTGTGTCATTTCGGGTTGCGTACAACGTCCAAAATATTGCCGAAGCAGTGGATTTGGCAGTCCTGTCGTCGATTAACGTGACAAAGTAAACAAATTATTGTGTCGCTCCACAACGTTGCCTCGCCACTACTTTGGCAACGCCGTGTTAGGCGCTTCGACGATTGTCAGACTTATGCCTTTCGTAGGTTTTTCAGTTTGGTTAATTCCTTCCAGCAAATATTGAAAAATGTTTTCTGCCTCTTCTTTATCTCTTTTCTTGTGGGCGTCAATACTTCCTGTTGTCCAGAAATATTGGCTAATTTTCCAACGGCTTCCCAAACCATCTTCTAAAAAAGTTTGGTCAGGTAGTTTACCACTAAACGACTTCAGAAAAGCCAGAATTCTTCCATCGCTAAACTTGTAAGAGTCGTAAACCTCTATAGAGTGGATATTTTTCAAGCAAAGCCTTTTACTTCCATCCCAATAACACCTTGCACACCGGCCATTCTCAAATCGATGATTGCAATTTTCGTAGCCATACAAAACATAAGCACACTCTGGACAAAGGTTAGCCATTCGTGAAGCGTTCTTATAATACTCACTTCCGCATTCATCACACACATATAGTAAATGACTGTGTCTTGCTTGTTCCATTTAAAGACTGTTACAGTTGCGCCCAACGTCCATCAGCTTTCTGCTGTGCCGGGATTTTTTATTCGTCTGCCCGAAACTGCTGCTCAATGATGTTGCTGTTGTTGAAGATAAAAACTTATGCTGAATGTTGAACGTCGAGCAGGAACAGATGCCGAACAGTGCACTACTGCTGATGCTGCGTTGGGTCAGCCGGCATAGCAGAAAACTGCTGTTAGCTGCGGTTTTGGTCAATTCCAATGTTTAGAGCTGCGACAATTTCCTTTATTTCTGTTTCTGTCGGTTGTCGCCATTCAATATTCATCCTGCCAGGTAAGCCGATAAGCCCAATACCATACTCTAGCTTTTTATCCGTAATGTTGATTATTGAAAACTGAAAGACTGTTTCCAATTGTAAGTATCGATCTGCAAAATTTGGGTGAATTGCAAGGTTGGTAAAAAAAGAGTCAGTTATTGCACTTGGATACAGTACCATATCAATATCTCTGTGACTATATAGTAAATTATTTGAGAGCCAAGAAGAAATGGAATATGGCGGTTTCTCTTCAACAAATAGCGTGCAAATAAACTCATTTAAAAGATTCAGGTGTTCAGCTTTTTCTTTCTTGAATTTCGGAGTGATGCTTTTCAAATACGAATGCAATTCTTTAGCATCCTTATGCCATTTGTTTGCCGTTCTTAAATTTTCTTTTAAAAACACTGCACAGTTAACTTCTCTGTCAATAACTGGCTTCCATATGCTTATGCAACCTGTGTCACCACGAACTGGCTTACTTTCGAGTATTGCTGCAGATGCAGCGTCAGCACAGTAAAAAACGTTCCGTCGTTTGATATTTGCTCTGCCATTTTGATTGCAGAAAAAGTTATTTGGATAAGAGAAAGTAGAATGTAAATAAATGTTTTCCTTTTCGGGGTCAACTTTAAATCTTGCTCTATAAAACTTGTAATCGCAAAATTCGTTTGCTGGAATCGGAAGAATATAATTTGGAATGAAGACTGTATGTTGGTGAACAATTTCGTGAATCTCCTTTTGAGAATGTGACGAAAGGTCGAGAGACTTCAATTTTTGAAGGTTTGTACGGAATGTTTTGATATCAGGCAGTTTGTCAAAAGTCGAGTCGTCGAATTTTTCTTCTTCCATCAGTTTAGAGATTATATAGATTCGCAGCTAACGCGTAAATTGGCGCAATGAAAATACCGCAATTGCTTGAAAACAAAACGGTCGCTACAGGCTTTTAATTCACGGTGTTGAGTGCTTATTTATACCAATGGATCTTTTCACCACCGGACTGTTTCCAGTGAAACGTTGCTTGAACAACGGTAGTTTGGGTGGTATGTAGCCCGAACCTTTGTGAGCTATAAACAAATAAAAGCGGCAATACGCCAAAGCCGGCATCAAATGCCGGCACGCCACTTCCCAAAATAAAAACGGGACAAGCTGAATGTTTCAAGCTTGTCCCGTTTGTTGAGCCATAAGGATTCGAACCTTAAATGACTGGACCAAAACCAGTAGTGTTACCATTACACCATGGCTCAATTGCAAAGGAGGGCAAAAATAAAGGCCGGAGAATAACGGGCCAAAAATAATTAAGGCAGGCTCAAATAATATTGGCCCGGCACATACTCCCTGTCCAGGGCATCAATAATCACCTGTAAATGCTCTTTGTTGCCTAAAAAATCCGCGTTGGCTACGTCCACGAAAAGCGTCTTCAGGTTGTGCTGCCGGATGTAATGCGTGTAGGTTTCCTGAATGCTGAAAAGGTAATTGTCGGAGATGTTTTGCTCATAGCTGCGGCCGCGTTTTTTAATGTTTTGCTGCAGCCTTGAAACGGGTGAGTGCAGGTAGATTAGAATATCGGGCTGTATCAGTTGCTGGTGAATGATGTCAAACAGGCTTTGATACAATCTAAACTCATCACCGGGCAAATTCACCTTGGCAAACAAGAGGCATTTGGTAAACAGGTAGTCGGCGATGGTAAGGCTTTGGAACAAATCTTTTTGCTGAATCAGTTCTTTCAATTGCTTGAAGCGTTCGGCCATAAAAAAAAGCTCCAGCGGAAAAGCATACTGTTTTGGGTCCTGGTAAAACTTGGGCAGAAAAGGATTTTCGGCAAACTGCTCCAAAACCAACCTTGCGTTGTAATGCTTGGCCAGCAGGTGCGAAAGGGTGGTTTTGCCGGCGCCGATGTTGCCTTCTATGGTGATGAACGAATACTTCATTTCAGAAGCGGCAAAATAAAGGCTCTTGTTTCATCCGCTTATTGAAACTTTTGCACAGGCAAGGGGTCGGTGCATTCTTCCAACAATTGCGCAACAGTTTTCTTCAATACCGGATGAAGCAGTTGCGGCGCAATCTCCGTCAGGGGAACCAATACAAAGCGGCGGGCCTGCATCTGCGGATGTGGCACGGTCAGGCCTTCAACGTTGATAATATCGTCGTTAAAAAACAAGATGTCAATGTCAATAATGCGCGGACCGTATTTTACATCACGCTTGCGGCCGAGGCTTTCTTCGAGCAATAAAATTTTGCGCAGAAGTTCAGTTGCGGACAGGGCTGTTTTTATTTCCAAAACCTGGTTTAAAAAAGCGGCTTGGTCTTCCAGTCCCCAGGCCGCGGTTTGGTAGATGGACGATTGTTGGACAATGCGACCGCAGGCCTCTTCAATTCCTTCCCTTGCGTTAGCAAGATTGCTTTCGCGGTCACCCATGTTGCCGCCAACCAGTAAGTATGCTTTGTTCATCGGATGTCAGTCGCGTCAAATATCCCCTATTTTTGAAGCAGTCAAATTTTTTGTGAATGAACATCTTCTTTAAAACTTTTTTTGCCGCTTTGCTGGCGCTCATTGTTTTCTGCCTGCTTATTTTTCTTGTTCTCATTGGCGTGGCGGCAAGCCTGGGCAGTAAAGACAAAGCCAGCGTGGACGACAAATCCGTGTTAGCGATTGACTTGAGCAAACACTTTCCCGAACACGGCTCCAGCAGCCCTCTCGGTTCTTTTGGCGAAGACGGCCCACCCACTTTATCCGAAGTCGTTCGCCTGATTAACGAAGCCAAGACAGAGAAGAACATCAAAGGCATCTACCTGTCTATTGACGGCAATGGCAACGGCTATGCATCCAGCAATGAGATTCGAAATGCTTTGCTTGATTTCAAGTCTAGCAAGAAGTTTATCATCGCTTTTGGCAACGCCGTTTCGCAGCAAGCTTATTTTATAGCCAGCGCAGCCGATAAGATTTACGTGAACCCAAGTGGCGTTATAGACTGGTCGGGTTTTAACGTGGAGCTTCCGTTTTTGAAAGGCACGCTTGATAAATTAGAAGTGCAACCGCAGATATTTTATGCAGGCAAGTTCAAAAGTGCTACCGAACTTTTTCGCACCGATAAAATGACGCCGGAGAATCGCTTGCAAACTGGCGAATGGCTGGGCGATTTGTACAAATACTTTTTACAACAAACATCAATAGCGAGAAAGGTAGATACGGCTACCCTTTATCGGCTTGCGGCCGATGCTGCCATTCAAACACCGCAGGATGCCATGAACGCCAAGTTGATTGATGCGGTGAAGTACGATGATGAAGTGAAGGACGAAATGAAAAAGAACCTTTCCTTGAAACGCGATGAAAAATTAAATCTCGTTTCGCTGAATACATACAACGATGCGGTGAGTGAACGTAAAAGCGGGAAAGGAAAAATTGCTGTTATCTATGCCGAAGGCGACATTGTTGACGGCACGGGAAACAAGGATGAAATCGGCGGTGAAGCTTTTCGTGCCCTCATTCGCAAAGCAAGGCTGGATGATGACGTAAAAGCCATTGTGCTTCGCGTGAACTCCGGCGGCGGCAGTGCTCTGGCCAGTGAAGTCATCTGGCGCGAATTGCAAGTGGCAAAGCAGGAAGATAAAAAGCCGGTTGTGGTAAGCATGGGCGATGTAGCTGCATCGGGCGGTTATTATATCTCAAGCGGTGCGGACAGCATATTTGCCCAACCCAATACCATCACAGGTTCTATCGGCGTGTTTGCCGTGATACCAAATATGGAAAGCTTTTTTAAAAACAAATTAGGCGTTACGTTCGATGGGGTAAGCACGGCGCCTCATGCCGGTGCGGTAAACGTTTACCGGCCCATTGCCGACAAGGATAAAGCCTTGCTGCAAGCGGGTGTGGAACGAACCTACGCCCAATTCAAGAGCCGCGTCGCTACCGGAAGAAAAAAAGACACGGCTTACATTGAAACCATTGCGCAAGGCCGTGTGTGGAGCGGACAAGATGCCGTGACCATCGGTCTTGTGGACCGTTTGGGTTCCTTACAAGATGCCGTTGATTGTGCGGCACGTTTGGCCAAACTTTCCGATTACGGTTGGAAGCAATACCCCGAAACCGAAAGCTGGATCAACAATCTGTTGAACAAAAAAAAGAGCGAACCCGTGACAATGATCAAACAGGAAATAGGAGAGGAGAATTACCGCATCGTTGAGCAGTTAAAAAAACTCCGCGCTATAACAGGTTCTGTTCAGGCTCGCTTGCCGTTTGACATTCTTGTACGCTGATCGCAAACCGTTTGAGTGACTGAACATTCAGCCGCCACTCATTACTCATCACTCATTACTGATTATGCAGCCTTACAGTCAACTTCGCGCCATGCTGGCCGTTACCAAAGCCAGTTTAACGGCTACGTTTCGCAGCCCGCAGTCGCTTTTCTTTTCCTTGTTCTTTCCCATTGTACTGATCTGGATTTTCGGTTCACTTTCGGGCGGCGGCGGCCGGCCAACGAGTGATGTAGCCTGGGAGAAAGGCGCAGATTCTTCTTCGGCGTTGTATCAAGAGATTGTCCACAGCAATGCGCTTAATTTTATTGATCCAAAAAAGAAAAACATTGAAGAAGAATTGAGCAAGGGCCGCATTGCGGGAATTTTAAGCGTCAAGAAACAACCCGATACGGCGGCTGTTCCTTATGTCATTAACATCCGCAGCTCCACGGCCAGCCAGCGTGAATTCGGGCAATTGCAGTCTTCGCTTAACGACATTATTCACAGGTTGGATAAAACCCTTTATCCGCATCAGCCCACCACAGCACGTTTGAAAGTAACGGAGTTTAAAGGCCGCGAATACAAGATGATTGATTTCTTTCTGCCCGGCATGATTGGTTTTTCACTCATTGGTTCCGCTGTGTTTGGCGTCGCCTTTTTGTTTTTCTCGCTTCGCGAAACCCTTGTGCTTAAACGCATGTACGCAACGCCCATCAGCAAAGCAAGCATCATCCTCGGCGAAAGCTTATCGAAGGTGTTGTTTCAATTGATGACCGTGGTGGTGCTGATTGCCTTTGGTTATTTCATGTATCAGTTCACCCTGGCCAATGGCTTTGTTACGTTTTTAAGCATGTTGTTTCTGGCGTTTTTAGGATTGGTGGTGTTTATGGGTTTTGGTTTTTTAATCAGCGGCATTTCCCGCAACCAGAACGTGATTCCTATTTATGCGAATCTTTTTATGTTCCCGCAATACTTTCTATCGGGAACCTTCTTTCCAAAAACCGCTTTGCCCGCGGCCATTCAACCGATCTTAAAATTTCTGCCGTTGACGGCTTTGAACGATTCATTGCGCAATGTGGCTTTTGAAGGTTCGTCTCTTTTGAGCTGCTGGCCGCAGATGTTGACGTTGGTGGTTTGGGGCGTGATTGTGTACGCCGTGACTGCGAAGTTTTTTAAATGGGAATAAAGTTGATTAGCCGATTAGCTGATTTGAAGATTAGCTGATGCAATAAGCAGTGAGTAAGGCGTAACACCTGTTGGAAATTGATGGTACTTTTAGCAAAACGCTTTGCATGTCTTTCAACCGCCGGAATTTTTTACAGAAAGCAGGTGCTGCATCAGTCGCGGCGTTTGCCTCTTCTATCTTTCAACCTGCCTGGAGCAAAAATCTTCAACGGGCCATTGCCGAAGCAACAACATTGTCACCCGATGCTTTAGCCACTGACGAAGATTTTTGGTACGCCATTCAACAATCCTTTACCGTTTCACCTTCGCTTATCAACTTAAACAACGGCGGGGTATCGCCGGCCCCCAAAACGGTGCAGGAAGCAATGAAGCGCTTTTACGATTACAGCAACGAAGCGCCTAGTTATTACATGTGGCGTATTCTTGATCAGGGCCGCGAACCCTTGCGAACAAACCTTGCAAAGCTGGCCGGTTGCAGCGCCGATGAAATCGCCATCAACCGCAATTCATCCGAAGGATTGGAAACAGTCATCTTTGGATTGACATTAAAAGAAGGCGATGAAGTGGTGTTGATTAAACAGGATTATCCCAATGTGGTTCATGCTTGGCAACAACGGGAACAGCGTGATAAAATAAAATTGGTGTGGGTTAACCTGGAACTGCCATCAGAAGATGAAAGCTTTCTGGTGAAGCAATACGTCGATGCTTTATCGTCGAAAACGAAAGTGATAAACATTACCCACATCATTAATTGGAACGGACAAATTTTGCCCGTGCGAAAGATTGCCGATGAAGCGCACAAGCGAGGCATTGAGGTGATGGTGGACGGCGCCCACAGTCTTGCGCATTTTGATTTC
Source organism: Flavisolibacter sp. (assembly GCA_965247695.1). Taxonomy (GTDB): domain Bacteria; phylum Bacteroidota; class Bacteroidia; order Chitinophagales; family Chitinophagaceae; genus Flavisolibacter. The sequence goes on along the minus strand of OZ252037.1, from coordinate 3,993,893 downwards.
AACGTGCCCGAATTGGGCGCCGATTATTTTGCCAGCAGCCTGCACAAATGGTTATATGCACCCATCGGTAGCGGATTGCTTTATGTGAAGAAGGAAAAGATAAAGGCTTTGTATCCGCTTTTTGCCGCCAACGATACCATGACGGATGACATTCGTAAGTTTGAGCAACTCGGCACAAGGCCTTTTTATATTGAGCAAGCCATCGGCAAGGCCATTGAGTTTCATGACATGATTGGAATAGAACGCAAGCAAAAGCGCCTGCATTATCTCAAAAATTATTGGATGGAGAAAGTGAAAGACGTGCCGGGTGTAAAGCTGCATACATCGCTTCATCCAAAATGGGCTTGTGCCATCGGTATGGTTTCGGTAGAAGGCAAGAAACCATCAGACTTGGATGCGTTTCTGTTCAACAATTACAAGATTCATACAACTACGATTGTGTGGGAGAACATCAGCGGCGTTCGCATTACGCCCAACGTTTACACTACCACAAAAAATCTGGATGTGCTGGTAGAAGGCATTAGCCGTTTTGCAAAAGCGCAGTAGCATCACAAGCATGGAAGAATTAAAACGAAGATTGACGCTGTTGCAAGCCACCGCCATCAATATGATTGACATGGTGGGCATCGGGCCTTTCGTGGTGATGCCATTGGTGGTGAGTTATTTTCATACAGGCTTGTTTCTATGGGCCTGGATATTCGGCGCCTTTGTCGCGTTAATGGATGGAATGATCTGGAGCGAACTGGGTGCAAAGTATCCCCTGGCAGGCGGTACGTATAACTTTCACCGCATTGCGTTTGGTGAAAAGGGCGGGCGGCTCATGAGCTTTTTGTTTGTTTGGCAAACAAGCATCCAGGCACCGTTAGTGGTGGCATCGGGCGCTATCGGCTTTGCGCAATACCTTTCTTATTTGGTTGATTTAAACGTCTGGCAACAGAAGGCGGTTTCAGGCGCCCTGGTTATTCTCGTTTTTTGTTTGCTTTACCGCAAGATTGAAACCATCGGAAAGATTTCAGTGGTGTTGGGAAGCATTGTTATTCTCACCATCTTGTGGATCATCGTCAGCGGTTTAACGCATCAACACCATGCCGTGGCTTTTCTTCCGGCCGCAGGCGAATCTTTCTTCAACAAGGCTTTTTTAGCAGCCATTGGTTACGGTTCGGTGCAAACGGTTTATTCCTATTTGGGCTATTACAATGTCTGTCATTTGGGCGCCGAAATTAAAACTCCGGAGAAAAATATTCCACGCAGCATTTTTATTTCTATCGCGGGCATCGGGCTTTTGTACCTGCTGATGAACATAAGCGTTATGTCGGTAATGCCATGGCAATCGGTAAAGGGGGCCGACAAACATTTAGTGAGTTCCTTCATGGAACAATTGTACGGCGCCGCTGCTGGCAACGCTGTTACGGTACTCATTTTATTTATTGCCTTGTCTTCTTTGTTTGCAGTGGTGCTGGGTTATTCAAGAGTGCCCTATGCGGCGGCGGTTGACGGTAACTTTTTTGTCCTTTTTGCAAAGCTTCATCCGACAAAAGGGTTTCCGTATATCTCGCTGATTGTTTTGTGTGCGGTGGGTTTTGTTTTCAGTTTGCTTTTTAGGTTGGGCGATGTGATTAAAGCCATTTTGGCGATGCGTATTTTAATTCAGTTTATCGGGCAAGGTGTTGGCGTTGTCCTTCTGCGGCGACGGTTTGGCGCGAAAGACCTGCCGTTTAAAATGTGGTTGTATCCGTTGCCGGTTATTCTTTCAATTGGCGTTTGGCTTTTTCTTTTTCAGGCTACGGGATGGTTTGCTTTGTATGGATTTATCATTGCCGCAACAGGTGTGGTGGTCTATTTTATTAAAGAGAAGAGTGAAAAATTACAGTGGTGAAGGTGTCCGACGGTATGCCTTAATTTATTTATGGCTCCTCTGTCGTGGGTGAGATGACTGTATATCCACAAACCATTCAAGTGAATTTATTTTTGTTGCTTAAACCAAGCTGTGTCATAAAGATAGCGGGCTTCAATTAGCGACAATTTGAGTTCGTGCATCAATATCATGATTATTCTCGCTGGCTCTTTTCCCATTTTCATTAAAGAATAAAAGACTTCCTCGGAATTGCCAAGTTGTTCCCTATTAAGTCTTCGAAAAGATTCTAAGTCTTCTTCGGTTAAGTGATTGAAAAATTCGTCACGCATTTTATTCATATCAAAAAGAGAGTTTTATCAGACCCACTGATTTATTATAACCCAGACGTAAAATTTATTCAGCAATAACCAAATAGTAATTCTTCTTTCCTTTTTGCACCAAGAGATATTTTTCATGCAACAAGTTTGATGCATTCAACTGCATTTGTGCATCGCTAACTTTTTCGCGGTTGATGCTTAGCCCTCCGTTCTGAATCATTTTTCTTGATTCGCCTTTGCTGGGAAAGATGGCCGTTGCAGTCACAAGGTCAACTATGTTTACACCGACCTGAAAAGCATCTATTGGGTAAGATACTTTTACAATGCCCTGCATGGTCTCCAAATCGTCAGCACTCAAGCTATCGGCAGAAGCAGTTTGCTGCGCAAATAGTTTCTGCGTGGTTTCCATGGCTATGTTGTATTCGTCTTCGCCATGAACAAAAACGGTCAGTTCTTTTGCCAAACGTTTTTGCAGGCTGCGCTGGCTTGCATCCTGCTTATGTTCGTCAATTAGTGTATCAATTTCTTCTTTTGATAGAAACGTAAAAATCTTAACCCAGCTTTCTGCGTCGGCGTCAGTGGCATTCACCCAAAACTGATAAAACTGATACGGCGAAGTTTTCTTCGCATCCAACCACACATTACCACCTTCCGATTTGCCAAACTTGCTGCCGTCGGCTTTGGTCAGCAGCGGACAGGTAAAAGCAAAAGCTTCGCCGCCAGCCTTGCGACGAATGAGTTCCGTGCCGGTGACGATGTTGCCCCATTGGTCGGAGCCACCCATCTGTAGCTTACAATTCTTGTTTTGGTAAAGCCAGTAAAAATCATAGCCCTGAATCAACTGGTAGGTGAATTCGGTAAAGGAAATGCCAGCATCGCCTTCAATACGTTTGCGAACGCTATCCTTGCTCATCATGTAATTGACGGTGATGTGCTTGCCTACATCGCGAATGAAATGCAGAAAGGAAATCTCTTTGAACCAATCGTAATTGTTCACCATCTCGGCGGCAGTAGGGCCAGGGGTGAAGTCAAGAAATTTCATTAACTGGGAACGAATGCCTTCAACGTTTTTTTGCAGCACATCTTCGCTCAACAAATTCCGTTCAGCGCTTTTGCCGCTTGGGTCGCCCACCATGCCGGTGGCGCCGCCCACCAGAGCAAAGGGTTTGTGTCCGGCTTTTTGCAAATGCACCAATAATAAAATAGGCACAAGGCTGCCAATGTGCAGCGAGTCGGCTGTAGGATCAAAGCCCACGTAACCGCCTGTCTGCTCTTTCAGCAGTTGTTCTTCGGTGCCGGGCATGATGTCTTGTATCAGTCCGCGCCAGCGGAGTTCTTGTATGAGATTCATGGAAAAGAATTGGTGGTTTGCAACCGGCCGCAAATGTAGGGAGGCGGCGTTTGCCAATTGCCTGTTGCCGGTTGCCCCATTGCTTATGGCTCATTGGCCTTTGTTCACCGGCCCTTCACACCACCCCGCCGCCGCTGTATTATGAATTCCAAATCTGTAGATTATATTTGTTCTTCGGCCAATATCCAATAAAAGACTGCCGACTATCATCCACCGAATATCTGAACGCACAACCATGAAGCTGAAAACCGCCGCCCTTGCTTTTGCAAGCCTGCTTTCTCTTACCACGTTCTCCCAGTTTCGCAAATATTCCAACGAATTTTTGAATATCGGCGCCGGCGCCCGTGGCCTCGCCATGGGCGGAGCGCAGGTAGCGTCGGTGCAAGACGGTACGGCCAGTTACTGGAACCCCGCAGGATTAACGGGGGTTAAAGACCAGGCACAGGTAAACCTGATGCACGCCGAGTATTTTGCCGGCATTGGCAAATACGATTTTCTAAGCGTTGCCATCCCTACTGCCAACAACAAGCGTACTATCGGTATTTCGGCCCTGCGCTTTGCGGTGGACGACATCATGAACACGCTTTTTTTGGTGGAACCTGATGGCTCTGTTAACTATAATAATATTCAATCTTTCTCCTCTGCAGATTACGCTTTTCTTTTCTCGCTGGCGCAAAAGCTGAAAGAGACCGAAAAAAAAGACATCAGCTTTGGCATCAATGCCAAAGTCATTCATCGTAGCGTGGGTTCGTTTGCCAAGGCCTGGGGCTTTGGCATTGACGCCGCTTTGCAGATTAAATCGGGAGACTGGCATTTTGGTATTGCCGGCAGGGACGTCACCACGACTTTTAATTCGTGGTCTTTTTCCTTTACTGAAAGAGAAAAGCAGGCCCTTTATCTTACCAATAACGACATTCCGGTAAAATCAACGGAACTTACGGCGCCGCGGCTCGTGTTGGGCATTGGCCGCAATTTCAAGTTCAACGACAAGTTAAGCCTGATGGCTGAAGCCAATGCCGACCTGACCTTCGACGGCAAACGCAACACCCTTTTAAGTAGCGACCCCGTAAGCGTTGATCCCAAGATTGGCGCGGAGCTCAACATCAACAACTCGGTTTTTTTACGCGGCGGCATCAACAATTTTCAGCGGGCCTTAAGTGACGGCGATACATTAAACCAAAAGAAAGTCTGGATTTATCAGCCCAGCGCCGGCGCGGGTTTCCGGCTGCAAAACGTCCGCATTGACTATGCGTTTGTGAATTTAGCCAACCAATCGAATCCGCTTTATACCCACGTATTTTCCTTGCAGCTTGACCTTGTTCACAACGATAAAAACAAAAAGAAATACAACCGTCCGTACTAAAAACCTACTCCGATGAGAAAATTTCTGTTTGGCCTGTGGCTGTTCTGTGGCATTGCCGCGAAAGCGCAGGTGTATAACAATGAATGGATTGATTACACCAAAACCTACTACAAGTTTCGCTTGGGCAAGGACGGCCTTTATCGCATCAACGGCGCTTCGTTGGCCGCTGCGGGTTTGTCGGCCGCCGCCGCGGAAAACTTACAACTGTGGCGCAATGGGGCGCAGGTGCCCATCTACACATCCATTGCCTCCGGCAACTTATCCGCTACTGACTACATTGAGTTTTGGGGAAAGATGAACGACGGCAAACCGGACAAAGAACTTTATCGCGATCCAGCTTATCAACTGAACGACAAATGGAGTTTGATCAGCGATTCCGCTGCGTATTTTTTGACGCTAAACCCGGCCGGGCCAAATCTGCGACTGCAAACAACGGCCAACAATGTGGCTGGAAATACCTTACCCGCGGAGCCGTATTTTACCTATACTAAAGGTTTGTATTTTAAAGACAAGATCAACAACGGTTACTTCTTCGACGTGGGCAGCGGCACCGGCACCAATGAACATCTTTTTTCCTCTTCTTACGACATCGGCGAAGGCTGGACCTCGAACGATATTGAAGACACTCTTGATTTTGGCAAACCGACCAAGTACGGCACACTTACCACCAATTACTTCAGCAACCTTCATCCGGCTTCTTCAGGGCCGGCGCCATTTATACGCATGAGTGTAAGCGGCAACGCGGCGCACTCCGGCCGGTACTACCATGTGTTGCTCAACGGCGATTCCGTTTTGGGCAACATCGTGCCGTACGAAGATTACCGAACCGACGATGCTTCGTTTGCCTTAAGTAAGCTAAGTTCCGGCAACGCGGCTTTAGCCATCACTAATTTTTCAGACCCCTGCATAAATGCTTTGTCCTGCATAATTTGGGACCGCCTCGTCGTTCATAAAATTGAACTCACCTACCCGCGCCAATTTAATTTTAACGGCGAAACGGCGTTTGAATTCAGCCTGCCCGCTTCCGCTACAGGCAATTACTTGGAAATTGACAGCTTTGTTACCGGTGGCATAGCGCCTGTGCTTTACGACCTTACCAATGGTAAACGATACGTGGGTGAAGTTTCAGGGACATTGGCGAAGTTTGTTTTGCAGCCCTCGGCATCCATTCGAAACTTTGTGCTGGTAAGCCAGGCGGCAAACAACATTGCTTCGATCAGCAACCTTCAATCACGGAACTTTATCAATTATGGCTCTTCCGCTAATCAAGGCGATTTTTTACTCATTTCAAACCCGCTTTTGTTCAATGGCGCTGGCGGTACCAATCCGGTAGAGGATTACCGGGCTTACCGGTCCTCGCTGCAAGGCGGAAGCTACAATGCAAAACTTTATCTTGAAGACCAACTGATTGACCAATTCGGCTTCGGCATTAAAAAAAACCCGGTCGGCATCCGCAACTTTATTCGCTTTGCACGGGCTAAATATTCAACGCCGCCCCGTTCTGTTCTCATCATCGGCAGGGGCATGCACTACCGGGACCAGCGGGGTATTGACGCTGGCGGAACCGCGGCGCAAAAAGACAATGCTGATAAGCTGAACCTCGTGCCTACGTTTGGCTGGCCTGCCTCGGATATGTTGCTGGCGGCTGAACCGGGAACCTCATCACCAGCAGTACCCATTGGTCGTCTTACTGCAATTACACCGGCTGAAGTAAGCATTTACTTAAAAAAGCTGAAAGAGGCCGAGCTGGCACAGACAACGCTTTCGCCCTCCATTGGCGACAAGGCTTGGATGAAGAATATTGCGCACATTGCCGGCGCGGGTGAGGAGCCTACGGCCACGACATTGGTTACGAACCTGAACTCGTATAAGCGAATTATTGAAGACACACTTTACGGGGCCAAGGTGAGCATGTTTACCAAAACAAGCACCAACCTCGTGCAACAGTTGAGCGATGCCGACCTGTCCAAACTTTTTAACGACGGCCTAAGCCTGATAACCTATTACGGCCACTCCTCGGCCACCACGCTGGAGTTTAATCTGGACGAGCCGGCCAACTACAACAACCAAGGCAAGTATCCCATGTTTTTTGCCTTGGGCTGCAACGCCGGAAATACGTTTGATTACAACGAAAGCCGTTTCACGCAACGCAACTATCTCTCCGATAAATACGTGCTGGCGCCCGACAGGGGCTCCATCAATTTCATTGCCTCCACATCATTCGGCATTGTCCATTATTTAGATTACTGGAACCTGCGGGCTTATACCAACATGACGCGGCCCATGTACCGAAGCCCCATTGGCGACGTGATGAAGAAAACGATTGAAGACGTGTACGCCGTTTTCTCTCCCGACGATTTCCTGGCCCGCTGTAATGCGGAGCAAACCATTCTGAACGGCGACCCGGCCGTTCGGTTAAACATGCAGCCAAAACCTGATTACGTTATTGTGGACACAATGGTAAAAGTGGCGCCGAATATTTCGGTAAATAACTTGTTTTTCAAAGTGAGCGTCAGCGTAATGAACCTGGGTAAAGCCATTGACCGGCCGGTGGTGGTGGAAACCAAAAGGCAGTTCCCCAATGGAGACGTAAGAGTTGTTCGTCGAGATACGTTGCCGGGCATTCGCTACCGCGATACTTTGACGTTTAATCTTTCCATTGATCCTACAAAGGACAAAGGGAGCAACCGCATTTTCGTTACCGTTGATCCGGACAATGCAGTGGATGAACTCTTTGAAACCAACAACAGTACCTACCGCGATGTGTTTATTTTTGAAGACGAGGCAAGCCCGGTATATCCCTACAATTTTGCTATCGTCAACAACCGCAACATTACCCTGAAAGCCTCCACTGCCGACCCCTTCAGCGCAGGCAAGCAATACCGGATGGAGATTGACACGACGGAGGCTTTTAATTCGCCGTTAAAAGCAACAAGCACCGTTACGGCTCCGGGTGGCATCATAGAATTTGCCCCGGGACTTAATTTTACCGACAGTACGGTTTATTATTGGCGCGTAGCACCGATACCGGCTACAGGTCTTCCGTCCTGGAATGGCGCCTCATTTGTTTATCTAAGCAACTCGGCTTTCGGCTTTAATCAATCGCATTACTATCAACATCAGAAATCAGCCATTGATGAAATGACCTTGCTGCCGGGCAGCCAATGGAAGTTCAAGAATAAAATCAATAACCTGCTTATCCGTAACGGTGTGTTTGTAACGGCCATTACACAAGCAGCCGAATTTTCAGTTTCCATCAACGGGGTAAGCGTTATCCGCAGCGTTTGTGCCTGGCCGAGCCTTGTAGTGAACGTGTTCGACCAGAATACGTTTCAACCCTGGTACAACGGCGATGTGGGCAGCCAGGGCCAATACGGCAGCGACCCAATCTGCGGCCCCGAAAGGCGGTGGAACTTTCAATATGTACTAAATGACACCAGTAAGCGAAGAAGACTTGTGGAATTTTTAGAAAACATTCCATCGGGCAATATCGTCGTCATTCGCAACTTTGGAACATCCGATCCGAACGGCAATGTGTTTGCCAACGTGTGGCAAGGCGATACGACAGTCCTTGGGCACAACCGGTCCATCTATCATCATTTGAAAGCGCAAGGCTTTACCGACATTGATTCTTTCTATCGCCCAAGAGGCTTAATCTTCACGTATAAAAAAGATCGGCAAAACGAAGTAACGCCTAAGTCAATTTTAAGCGACGGCATCTACGACAAGATTGCACTTTCGGCAGACTACCTCACTCCAGATTCATTGGGTTATGTAACTTCTCCTGTCTTTGGCCCGGCCACCGCATGGAAAGAGTTTAAATGGCGGGGTGCAACGGTTGACCCTGCGCCCGGTGACAAGCCACTCGTAAACATCATTGGTATTAAAGCCAGCGGCGTCGTGGATACGCTCATGCGAAACATAACCGCCGGGCAAACATCGGTGGACATTTCTTCCATCAGCGCAGCGGTATATCCTTATCTGCAATTGCGGCTGGTGAATATGGACAGTGTGTATCACACGCCTTATCAGTTGGCGTACTGGCGGCTTACGTACGACCCGGTGCCTGAAGGCGCCGTTGCTCCCAACTTGCAGTTTAGCATGAAGGACACGGTTGATGTTGGTGAACCACTGACCTTGAAACTGGCGTTTAAAAATATAAGCGACGGCCAGTTCCGCGACAGCATGAAGCTGAAACTGACGGTATATGACCGTAACAACAATGCACGCATCATTCCGGTAGGCAAACAAAAAAGTCCGAAGAATAGCGGCGATGTGCTGACTGTTCAACTGGCCGTAGATACAAAGCAACTGGTAGGCGCCAATACCTTGTATCTCGACGTCAATCCGGACGACGATCAGCCGGAGCAATATCATTTCAACAATTTTATTTTCAAAAACTTTTACGTGCGGGGCGATACGCTGAACCCGTTGATGGACGTGACCTTCGACAACGTGCATATTCTGAACCGCGACATCGTTTCGTCAAAACCGAGCATTTTAATTAAGCTGAAGGACGAAGCCAAATGGATGTTGTTGAACGATCCGTCTGTAGCTACCGTGCAGGTGCGCTACCCTGATGCGGGTGGCAACCTGACATCAAGCAGCGTAACCAAAACCTTTGCGGTGAACACCGACACGTTAAAATTTATTCCGGCAACGGGTGCGGGCAGCGGCGCCAATACCGCAAGCCTTGAATTCAGACCGGCCTTTTTGCAAGACGGGGAATACGAGTTGGTGATTACCGGCAAAGACATGAGCAACAATGCCGCCGGCAATCAATCTTACCGTGTTAGCTTTCAGGTCATCAACAAAGCCATGATCTCTAACATGCTCAACTATCCTAACCCATTCACCACATCCACGGCCTTCGTGTTTACGTTAACTGGTTCGGACGTGCCGCAAAACATCAAGGTGCAGATACTAACCGTGACGGGTAAGATTGTGCGGGAAATAACGAAAGGTGAATTGGGACCGCTGCACATAGGCCGGAACATCACTGAATTCAAGTGGGACGGCACCGACCAATACGGGCAGAAGTTGGCCAACGGGGTTTATCTCTACCGCGTGGCGACGAATTTAAACGGCCAGTCCCTGGAAAAATATAAGTCCGGCGACGACAATACCGACAAGTATTTCAACAAGGGCTACGGCAAGATGTATTTGATGCGTTAAAGCTTACGCCATTCACAAAAGCCGCTTCGTTTGAAGCGGCTTTTTTATGCTGTATCTTGACGGCTTCGATGGAGAAAAAAGATTTCCCGGCGCTCACCGGCATCCGATTTATCGCTGCTTCGTTCGTATATGCCTTTCACTATGCACCGGTATTGTATGCAGGCAAACCGCTTGATTTTGGCTATTACTTGCTGCACCAATTAAACATCGGGGTAAATCTTTTTTTCGTATTGAGCGGCTTTTTAATCACACACCGTTATTACTCCCAATCGGTTACCGGTGGCGGGTTCTGGCTTTATTGGTGCAAGCGAATCGTTCGCATCCTTCCGCTTTATTACGCGGTGCTGGCTTTTCAATTCGGGATGTTTTATCAGCAACACAACAGGTTACCCGATGCAGCGACCATCTTTTTAAGCGTTACGTTATTAAAAGGGTTGAGCAATGCCTATGTACTGACTGGTTTGAGTCAAGCCTGGAGCCTAACGGTAGAAGAAATGTTTTATTTATACGCTCCGGTTGCTTTTTATCTTATTAAAAAAAAAGGCGTCTTTCTTCTCCAAATGCCAATGTTATTGGCAACCGGCTTTTTGCTTGCCGGCCTGGCTTCGTGGTTTAGTTTGCCGAATGTTTTTGGCGGCATCCGCTTTCTTTTTGCGGACAGCTTTTTTGGGCGCTGCTTTGAGTTTTTTACAGGCATGTACGTAGCCTTAAAGTTGCGCAACGGTGTACAGGAAAGAAAAGGATTGCGGTTTACAGCCAGCGGTGCTTTCGCCTTCTGCTTCTTTTTGTGTGTGTTGGCTTTTTATGCGCAACGTGAATCTATTGATGACATCAACAGCTTTCCGTTTGGTGTTTTGGTGTTTAATTTTTTAATCCCCGCTTCGTTTGGTTTACTGTTTTACGGATTGGTTACCGAAAGCAGTTGGTTAAAAGGTTTATTGGCTACAAAACCGCTTACGCTTTTGGGCAAGAGTTCGTATGCTTTTTACTTGTTGCACATCGGCTTCTTTGCGGAGGTGTTCTATTTTCATGTGACCGGCAATCTTTTGCTTTTGTACCTACTTCTTCAACTTTGTTCTATTGCAGCCTACAAGTTTTTTGAGAAGCCGGTTTATTTTTATTTGCTCGGCAAGTTCATTGCTTTTTTCAGCAAGACTGATTCTGTAAAAGATAAACTTGTAACCGGTGCGAATGTTCGGAAGGAAGCGTAATTGAACGCCATGAAATGCTTCTTCAATAAACCTTTGCTTCTGGTTTGATTTTCTTTTTCAATGATATTTGCGAACCGCCGCTAAGTACGGTTCGTTGCTTAAAGGCGCTGGCATTCCATGCAAAGAAGCGATGGTAAAGAAGACGGTTCAAAATGAAAAATAAGATTTTCCGGCTGCTTAAAAATCCAACGATTATTGTCATAGCCCTGTGGCTTTTCTTTCAGGCCCTGTGGTACCTGCGGTTTGGCTTTGTGTTCAACTTTGAAGGCACTAAATACACGCATGAAGCTTCCTATCTTTTAGAACATCACGGCTTCTCGCAGTTTCGGTATTTGTTTTACTGCACAACGATTATTGTCATTGCTTGTTCGCTTATGCTAAAAACAGGGCTGTTAGGCGCTTTGCTTTTTATCATGGGCATCAACCTCGCCGCTTATCTCTGGTTTTTTTCCGTACTGCAAAATTTTTTTGGACGTTCATTGCCCGCGGTGTTGATAGCGGCGTTTCTGGTAAGCTTTTGGCCTTACCAATCATGGTCCATGTTTCTGTTTACCGAATGTATGTTTTACAGCCTGGTGATGGTGTTGTTTGGACATCTGCTCCGCTTTGAACGCCTGACCTTTCGCTTTTTAAGCATTGCCTGCGGGCTGTTGTTGTTGCTTATTATCAGCCGGCCGTTGGGCATCTTGTTTGTGCCGCCGGTCTTGGTTTTTGTCTTTGTGCATTTGAATAAACGGCAACGGCTTTACCTGGTTTTTGCCGGGATCTTTTTTTGCTTTCTTCTCAATTATATCGTGCATATCTTTTTTACTACGACTTCCGATTGGTCAATGAACTATGCCTTAACCGGCGACATGCTCATTTGCGATATGCCCGACCCAAACCCAAATTACCAACCGAAGCTTTCTAATAATCCCAACCAGCTCTATCAATTGTTCTATTATCTAACGCATAACTTTTCGCACTTTCTTGGATTGGCGGCGGTGCGGTTGCGGTACTTTTTCTTTTTGGCAAAGCCGTTCTATTCCATCGGCCACAATCTCTATCTGATTGCGTATGACATTTTTATTTATGGAGGCATCGTTTGGAATTTTAAAAGAATACGCCGGACGATGCCAATTGCTGTTCTTCTTTTTGTGTTTTCTTCCATCCTTCTTTTTGCGTTGGCCACCGCCTTGCAGTGCGATGAATATCATGGCCGCTTTGCGCTTACGCTGACGCCGTTTTACGTGATGCTTGCGATTATCGGCTGGCAACCATCTTTAGCCCGTCTTTTTAAATTGCTCAAGGAAAAACAAGGACAAAATTGACCTGTTCCAACCCGGCGAAGTGTGTACGAATAATTGTTGTATGATATCAGGAAGCGGAGGTTTGCAGGTACCGGTTGATGTATTTGCCGATCATGTCAAATTCAAGATTCACTCCATCGCCTTCTTTTAGTGAATGAAGATTGGTGTGTTGCCAGGTGTAAGGAATAATGGCAACTTTAAACGAAGCCTTCTTTACACTGAAAAGCGTCAGGCTGATTCCGTTGATGGTGATGGAGCCTTTCTCGATCACCAGGGCCGCAAATTTTTTTGGAAAATGGAATGTGATTTCATAACTGCCGTTCTCATCTTTTACTTTTTTACAAATGCCTGTAGCGTCCACGTGGCCTTGCACAAAATGACCATCAAGCCTTTTTGAAAGAAGCAGGCTTTGTTCAAGGTTTACTGTTTTGCCCTTTGCCCATTGATTTAAGGCGGTTTTATTCAACGTTTCCAAAACGGCCGTTACGCGGTAGCGGCCTTCCTGCACTTCTTCCACCGTCAAACAAACGCCGTCGTGGGCAATGCTTTGATCAATGGCGAACGAAGAGGAGAGGGGCGATTCAATCCAAAAGGTTTTGTTGGTTCCGCTCTCGGCCACTTCTACTACACGGCCAAGGCTTTCAATGATTCCGGTAAACATGCGGTAAAATTCGGTGTTTTTGCATTTTGTTTTGGTTTGCGTTGAAAGCGAAGCCTATATTTGCTCCCGAAATTTTCGGGAATAAAAAATTTTAAAGGAGGTATTACGCATGTTGATTATTGACAGCAAAGACTGCGAAAACATAGACAAAGCACTCAAGAAATACAAAAAGAAATTTGAGAAAGCCAAAATCTTGTTGCAGTTGCGCGAACGGCAGTCCTTCATCAAGCCATCGGTTAAGCGCCGCGGCGAAGTGTTGAAAGCCGTTTACAAACAACAGATCGCCAGCGGAAAGATCGAGTCGTAATTCGCCGGGCTGCACTCCATTCGCAATATTGTATAGCTGCAAAGTTTTCCTACTTTGCAGCTATTGTTTTTTATGGACAACCACCACCTTCTACTCCATCCTTTTTTTAATTACCTCAAGTTTGAGAAGCGCTATTCGCAGCACACGCTTGCCGCCTACCAAACCGACCTGCTCCATTTTTTTGATTACCTGATTTTGCAGTTTGGTGAAATGCCTGTAGAACAGGTCTCACACACCTTCATCCGCAGTTGGCTGGCTTCGTTAAAAGATGAAAAACTTTCGGCTAAAAGCATCAACCGAAAAATTTCTTCACTCAAATCCTTTTTTAAATACGAAGTAAAAACAGGCGTGATCAGGCAAACGCCGATGGTGAAAGTAACCGCGCCAAAGATGGAAAAGCGCCTGCCGCAGTTTGTGGCCGGTAAAGACGTTGCCAAACTTTTTGAGGACACCGAGTTCCCTGATACCTGGGAAGGGCGAACGGACAAACTTTTGCTGCAACTCTTTTATCAAACCGGTATGCGCTTGAGTGAAGCCATTGGGCTGAAAGAAACGTCGGTGAATTTTGCGAACAGTACGTTGAAGGTTTTAGGCAAAGGAAACAAGGAAAGGGTGCTTCCGGTGCAACCGCAATTGTTGAAGGCGATACAGGATTATTTGGCAATGAAGCAAAGCGGGTTTACGGAAGGCGCCGCGGAAAATTTGTTGGTTACTAAAAAGGGAAAGCCTCTGCAACCGCGTAGAGTTTATACATCGGTCAGAAATTATTTGAACAATGTCACCACTATTGAAAAGCGCAGTCCGCACGTGCTGCGGCACACGTTTGCCACCCACCTTATGAATAACGGCGCCGACTTGAACGCGGTAAAGGAACTTCTCGGCCACAGCAGCCTTGCCGCCACACAGATTTACACGCACAATACCATTGAAAAGCTGAAGTCGGTTCACCAAAAAGCTCATCCGAAAGCTTGAAGATTTTTCCCTCATTCGTAATTTTTTTGCGTTTTGTCTTGGCTGAAAAGGGTGCAAAAACTACCTTCATGTTGCCACCGGGCCAACGCTCTTGACACTTATTTTTCATTTGATAAAACCAATTCTATGATCGTTCATGTTCAAGCTCTTCACTTTGAGGCAGACAAGAAATTAATTGAGTACGTAACCAAAAAATTAGAGAAACTGACCCAATATCATGACCGCATCATTAAAGTGGATGTGTTTTTGGTTTTGGACAATGTTGTGCACACCATTAAGGACAAGGTAGCGGAAATACGGGTGCATGTGCCCCGCTCCGAGTTCTTTGTAAAATGCACCAGCAAGTCGTTTGAATCTTCGTTTGACGAAGCCCTTGGCGCTTTGGTGCAACAGATAAAAAAGAAAAAACAAAAACAAGTTGCGTAGCACTTAAATCCCCCGCCCGACAGTGGGGGATTTTTTATTTGTGAAAGCGCTTCAAATTTTTTTTGACGTTATTTTTCTAATGATCAATTTCCCATACTTTTGCCATCCTTTAAAACAAGGGTCAGTTCTTTGGTTGATGATATTCGTGCCGAAGTAGCTCAGTTGGTAGAGCAACTGATTTGTAATCAGTAGGTCGGGGGTTCGACTCCCTTCTTCGGCTCTGAATTTACCTTTATTGGGCAGATGGCCGAGTGGTTAAAGGCGACAGACTGTAAATCTGTTCTCTCACGAGTACGCAGGTTCGAACCCTGCTCTGCCCACGTTCTTTAAAAAGTTCAATTGTATCAATGTTCAATTGTTCAACTTGTAAGTGACCTTAACTTTTGAACAGTTTAACTTTTAGACGCTTGAACTTCTTTCGCGGAAGTAGCTCATTTGGTAGAGCGATAGCCTTCCAAGCTATAGGTGGCGAGTTCGAGCCTCGTCTTCCGCTCATTGTTCTTTAATGTACTGCCGCACAACGGTGGTTTTTCGATTGCCGTTGTGGCTCAGTGGTAGAGCACTTCCTTGGTAAGGAAGAGGTCGAGGGTTCAATTCTCTCCAACGGCTCAAAATAGTGAATTGTAAGTGGTGAATAAAGAGCCCTGACGATTTGCTCAATAGCAATAAGAACGTACAAGTCCCGATAGCTATCGGGACGGGAGCGACGCAACGGAAGCTCAATAAATATTCTGCTGCCGGGTACATAAAAAACTTAGTCAAGAATAAATAATAAGAAAAAAGCTTCTCTTGGCTCACGAGTTTTCCTTCAAACATTTAGTTGGTGCAAGAGGGAAAAATTAAAAACAAAAACCCCACAACTAAAAAACCGATAAGATGGCAAAAGAAAATTTTAAGAGGGATAAACCCCACGTTAACGTTGGTACCATCGGTCACGTAGACCACGGTAAAACAACACTGACCGCCGCTATCACTACTATCCTTTCGAAAAAAGGTTTGGCAGAGGCAAAAAAATACGATGAAATTGACGGCGCTCCCGAAGAAAAAGAGCGCGGCATCACTATCAACACAGCTCACGTGGAATACCAAACGGCGAGCCGTCACTATGCGCACGTTGACTGTCCTGGTCACGCTGACTATGTGAAGAACATGATTACCGGTGCGGCCCAGATGGACGGCGCCATTTTAGTGGTAGCGGCTACCGATGGCCCGATGCCCCAAACCCGTGAACACATCCTGCTTGCCCGCCAGGTAGGTGTTCCCCGCATGGTGGTGTTCATGAACAAAGTTGACTTGGTTGACGATCCTGAACTGTTGGAACTGGTTGAAATGGAAATCCGCGACCTGCTGACAGAAAAAGGTTTTGATGGTGATAATACTCCAATCATTCAAGGATCTGCCACAGGTGCTTTGGCTGGTGACGAAAAATGGGTAAAAGGTGTTGAAGAGTTGATGGACGCTGTTGACAGCTACATTCCATTGCCTCCTCGTCCGGTTGATCTTCCGTTCCTGATGTCGGTGGAAGACGTGTTCTCTATCACAGGTCGTGGTACTGTAGCTACCGGCCGTATTGAAAGAGGCCGTGTAAAAGTAGGCGAAGGCGTTGAAATTGTTGGCTTGCAAGAAACTCCGTTGACCTCTACTTGTACGGGCGTTGAAATGTTCCGCAAATTGCTTGACGAAGGTGAAGCCGGTGACAATGCAGGGCTTCTGTTGCGCGGAATTGAAAAAACACAAATCCGCCGCGGCATGGTTATCTGCAAGCCAGGTTCTATCACTCCGCACACCGATTTCAAAGGTGAAGTTTATGTGTTGAGCAAAGAAGAGGGCGGCCGTCACACACCATTCTTTCAGAAATACCGTCCACAGTTTTACTTCCGCACAACGGATGTTACCGGTGAGGTGGAATTGCCGGCGGGAACCGAGATGGTAATGCCTGGTGACAACACCAATCTTACGGTGAAGCTGATTCAACCCATTGCAATGGAGAAAGGCTTGAAGTTCGCCATTCGCGAAGGCGGCCGTACCGTAGGTGCCGGTCAGGTTACCGAAATTTTAAAATAAGCGACAGATTTTAAGCATTGGGCTTTTAGTCTGGGAGCTTTTGCAGAGGAACGTTTTATATTTGCAACATATCGCTAAGAGCTATTAGTTTAACCGCTAATAGCTCTTAGCTTTCCTACGGGCATAGTTCAACGGCAGAATAGAGGTCTCCAAAACCTTTGATGGGAGTTCGAATCTCTCTGCCCGTGCAAAAGATGGAAATGGGAATTAGAAATTGCGCCATTTGGAAAAGCATTGCCTAAGTCCCAATTAACCAATTCATAATTCTTAATCGTCATGAATAAAATCTCAAACTACTTCCGTGAGTCATATAAAGAACTGACGGAAAAAGTAACCTGGCCCAACTGGATGCAATTGCAACAATCAACCATGATTGTGCTAACAGCTACACTAATAATTACCGGTATTGTTAAGATTATGGACCTTGTATCACAAGCCGGTTTAGGATTTCTTTATAAAATTTTCTAATGGAAGCAACCGCACCAAATACGCCGGAAGCCAAGCAGCAGGAAACCAAATGGTATGTATTGCGGGTAGTGAGCGGCAAAGAGAAGAAGGTCAAAGAATACCTCGATAAGGAAGTATCGCGGGGTTGGACCCATATTGTAAAACAGGTCTTTCTTCCTGTCGAGAAAGTATATAAAGTACAGAATGGCAAGAAAGTAATGCGGGAACGCAACTACTATCCCGGTTATGTGATGATTGAGATTGCTGAAGGAAAACTTGGTGATGACTTGCGGGAGATAATTAAGAACACATCAAACGTTATCCATTTTCTCGGCAAGGAAAATCCGATTGCTTTGCGCAAGGCCGAAGTAAACAAGATGCTGGGCAAGATGGACGAGATGGCTGAAACGGGCGGCGTGAGCATGAGCGAACCGTTCATTGTTGGCGAAACCATTAAGATTATAGAAGGGCCGTTCAACGATTTCAACGGCACCATTGAAGAAGTGAATGATGAAAAGAAAAAGTTGAAAGTAACGGTGAAAATCTTCGGCCGTTCCACACCTGTAGAACTGAATTATATGCAAGTGGAAAAGCTTAGCTAAACGTTTTTGTAATAAAAAAAACCACCCCATCCCAAATGGGGTGGTTTTTTTGTTTGTTAACGAATGTCCAATGCTATCACACAAGGATATGATTGTGATAAACGGTAACGCCGCAGCCTGCAGCTACGTCTAAATTCGTACATACGAAAACCACGACCAATGCGTACTGTATTTTTATGGATTGCCGCTTGCTTTGGCTTGCCGCTTTTTTCACAGCCAATGGCACTTAAACAGCTCCCCGCAAAACGAACAACCGCTGCTATAAAGGTTGACGGTAAACTTGATGAAGCCGCATGGACGGATGCGCCGCTGGCAACTGATTTTGTTGAATGGCGGCCAAATTTCGGTGCTGTGCAAAGCAAAGAAACGCGTACCGAAATCCATTTACTGTATGATAACACAGCTATTTACATTGCCGGTTATTGCCACGAGAAAAGTATAGACAGTGTTTCAAGAGAATTGGTGGGCCGAGACAAAATCGGCGTAAACGATTATGTGGGTATCATTTTCGATACCTATCTTGATAAAATTAATGGGGTTGGTTTTTACATAACCCCGCTCGGCGAACAACTCGACGCTAAATATTCCAACACACAGGGTGAAGACGAGAGCTGGAACGCAGTTTGGGATGGTGAATCGCAGTTGGTGGCCGACGGTTGGACCTTTGAAATGAAGATACCCTATTCAGCGTTGCGCTTTGTGAGTAAAGAGAATCAGAATTGGGGCTTGAACATTACCCGCAATCGCAAAAAAGTTGGCCGGCAGTTTATGTGGAACCCCACCGATCCTAAGGTGAACGGCTTTATCAACCAGGAAGGTTTGTGGACGGGAATCGAAAAGATTGAAACGCCGCTGCGTTTGTCGTTTTCTCCTTACTTTTCTACCTATGTGAATCATTATCCATCGGGCAGTAAGAACGCCACCAACTGGTCTTCATCGGTTAATGGCGGAATGGATGTGAAGTATGGCATCAACGATGCCTTCACTTTGGATATGACGCTGGTTCCTGACTTCGGCCAGGTACGCAGTGACAACCAGGTTTTAAACCTTTCTCCCTTTGAAGTAAAATACCAGGAAAACCGGCCTTTTTTTACGGAGGGCACGGAGCTATTCAATAAAGGCAATCTGTTTTATTCGAGACGCATTGGCGGTACGCCGTTTCGCTTTGGCAATGCCTATGGCGGCCTTGGAACGAACGAATACGTTTTAAAGAATCCGCTTGAATCAAAACTGATAAACGCTACAAAAATTTCTGGACGGACAAAAAGCGGGTTGGGGCTTGGTTTCTTCAACGCCATCACGCAGCCCATGTACGCAACTATAGAAGACAGCGTGAGCAAACGAAAGCGGGAGGTGCAAACCGGAGCATTAACCAACTATAACATTGTTGTGGTTGATCAGACGCTGAAAAATAATTCATCCATTTCCTTTATCAATACAAGCACTGTTCGAAACGGGAGAGATGCGGATGCGAACGTAAGTGCTGCATTGTTTGATTTCAACAACAAAAAAAATACCTACAACTGGAACGGCAAGTTTGCCGTTAGCCAGATTTTCGCCGGCGGTACAAACACAAGAGGGTATTCGCACAACGTAGGTTTTGGTAAAACTGGTGGCCGCTGGAATTTTCAAATCGGACAGGAGTTGGTTGATGACAAGTACGACATCAACGACATGGGCATCCTTTACAACAACAACTATCTTGACCACTACTTTTGGACGGGTTACCGCTGGCTGAAACCGACAGCCTGGTACAACCGCATTCAGGTTAATTACAACGCTTATTACAGCCGGTTGTTTAAAGCAATTCCTGACCAGGTGGTAGAGACAAAATATCAAACGTTTCAAACCAATGTAAATGCCAACATGCAATTGAAAAACCTTTGGTTTGTTGGAATGTTTTTGGGCTATGTACCAAAGGGCAATGACTTTTACGAACCCCGTGTTACAGGCCGTTCCTTTCGCACACCTTCGCGGCTGCAATTCAATCCATGGTTTGAAACCAACGGCACCAAAAAGTATTACGTAAGCTTTAATTACTTTGTTGGGTTGCGAAGCCTATTTAACAGCCCCAATCATCAACTTAATTTTTCGCAGCGATACCGGTTCAACGACAAGTTTTCGTTGAGTCAGGACCTGACCTACAACCCGGTAGGGAACGATGCCGGGTTCTATCAACGCTATTATGAAAATGACGTTTTAAAAGATGTGATTTTCTCGCGCCGCGATTTGAAAACTATCGAAAACATCATCTCTGCTAAATTTAGTTTCAGCAACAAAGCAGGCATTACCTTCAGGGCAAGGCATTATTGGAGCAAAGTAGAAGTAAAGCAGTTGTACGATTTGAATACCGATGGCACGCTTTCGCCCACAAAGCATACGGCTGTTTCTATCAATCATCAAAATTTCAACGTCTTTAATATTGATGCGGTGTACACCTGGCAGTTTGCGCCAGGCAGCTTTGTAAACATTGTTTGGAAGGATGAAAGCTATCTTTCCAACAATGACGTAGCAACAAGTTATTTTAAAAACTTTGACGGAACGCTTGCCGCACCGCAAAACAACAATCTTTCCGTTAAAGTCATTTACTATCTTGATTACCTCAAACTTCGAAAAGGAAAATAAAAGAGCACAAAAGCCGGATTCACTATCCGGCTTTTTTATTGCGCAAGAAAAGGCTTGATGCGCTCCTGCTTAATGGCGGGAACAAATAAAATATCGCTTTCACTCCAGCGGGTTTGCGGCTTGCTTTCAAGCGTATAAAGGCCTTCTTTTTCTAAAAAGTAGGCGTGAAAATTCAAGTCTTTGAAAAAGTTATACATCGTGCTTAGTTGTTCACCCCAGGTTTCCAATTGCACCATCGGCTGATACTTTTGAAGGATGTTTTTCATTTCGGGAAACACAACCGTTTCATAGCCTTCAATGTCACATTTTATGTAATCAAGTTTTGGCAAACCAGCAAACAATTCACTGCCTTTTTTCATTGTGGCTTCAAAAGAATATTTGCCGTCAGCACCGTTTCCGCCGTGCAGCAGTGTAGTGGTGCCGTGACGCAGGTAACCCATTTTTTGAAATTCGGTTGGAATGCCCAACGTCACTTTTTTATCATTCTCTTCGCCCAACGCATAAGGCAAAAGTGTAACGTTCGATTTGCGGGCAATTACTTTTTTTAATTGATTTTGGAATGGTTGAACAGGTTCGACGCAGTAAAGGTGTCCGCTGCTTTTTACCTTCCCCGCAAACTGCGTAGTAAAGTAGCCAAGATTGGAACCAATGTCAATGATGGTGTCGCCATCTTTTAATAACAGTTGAACAAAGTAGTGCCACTTATACGCAGAATTTTTCTTTAATAAACCGGCCCGAAAAGCAGCCAGATAGCTTTTTTGAACAACGGTTAAGTAACCGTCAATTTTTAATGTTTTGAATAACAGGCTTTTTATTTGCGTAATCATCAGTGGGTTTGAAGGCTGCAAACATAGTCCCTCAATAAAATGTTTTCGGGCTCTTAACAAAATATCTTTTTTATACACTTGAAGGATAAACCGCTAATCCTTACATTTGCGGCCCCAAAGAGTTCTTTAGAAATTCTCACAACGAGAAGTTGAGGAATTTGGGAGACAAAGTAGTCGCCGAGATGAAACGTCGCTTGAACCAATAAATCAGAAACAAAATGGCAAAAGAAATCACTGGCTATGTAAAGCTTCAGTGTAAGGGTGGCCAGGCCAATCCTGCACCGCCCATCGGCCCCGCCCTGGGTTCCAAGGGTGTCAACATTATGGAATTCTGCAAGCAGTTCAATGCCCGCACGCAGGACAAGCAGGGCAAAGTCCTTCCGGTTTTGTTGACCGTTTACTCCGACAAGTCTTTCGACTTCATCATCAAAACACCTCCCGCAGCTGTTCAGCTAAAGGATGCCGCCAAAGTTCAAAGTGGTTCAAAAGAGCCTAACCGCCAGAAGGTGGGCAAGGTTACCTGGGCACAGGTAGAAGAGATTGCCAAAGATAAAATGGCTGACCTCAATGCCTTTACCCTTGAAAGTGCTGCCTCTATGGTAGCCGGTACTGCCCGCAGCATGGGCCTCACCGTAGAAGGCGCTCCCGTAAAATAATTTTGAACTTTTTTAAAACGAACTAAAATGGCATTCATCCCCAAAAAAAGAAAAACGGCCAACGCAAAAGTTGATGCGGCCAAGGCCTATTCTTTAAAAGATGCGTCAACGCTGGTGAAAGAAATAAACACCACCAAGTTTGATGCGTCTGTTGACCTGCACATCCGTTTGGGCGTTGATCCCAAAAAAGCCGACCAGGCCATTCGCGGTACGGTAACGCTGCCGCACGGCACTGGTAAAACAAAAAGAGTATTGGTATTAAGTGGTCCCGAACAAGAGGCTGCGGCAAAAGCTGCCGGTGCGGATTATTTTGGCCTTGACGAATACGTACAAAAGATTGAAGGTGGCTGGACCGATGTGGACGTCATTATTGCCACACCCGCTGTGATGCCGAAGATCGGCCGCTTGGGTAAAATACTTGGCCCGCGCAACCTGATGCCTAACCCTAAAACCGGTACGGTTACTAACGATGTAGCCGCTGCGGTAAATGAAGTGAAGGGTGGTAAGATTGCGTTCAAGGTTGACAAGGCCGGCATCATCCACGCCTCCATCGGCCGTGTGTCTTTTGCACCCGATAAAATTGCGGCCAACAGCCAGGAGCTGATCAACGCTATCATTAAAGCAAAACCGGCTACGGCCAAAGGAATTTATTTGAAAGGATTGACCATGGCTGCTACCATGAGCCCCGGTATTTCAATAGACGTAAAGGGTTTTGTTCACTAATCACCTCACCTCAATTCTCTCCAATAAACAGGACTTGAATGGTTCCTCGGTTGGTGAGTAAAAACTTAAGACAATGACCAAAGAACAAAAAAACGAAGTCATAGAAGCGTTGAAAGAGAAATTCTCTCAATACAACAACTTTTATGTGACCAATACCGAATCACTTTCCGTAGATCAGATTGGCAAGTTGCGCCGCATTTGCTTTAGCAAAAATGTGGAAATGAAAGTGGCTAAAAACACGCTCATCAAAAAGGCGTTGGAAAGCATTAACGAAGAGCGCTTCTCTAACGTGTTTGACAGCCTGCACGGCGTAACCGCCTTGCTTTTTTCTGAAAATGCAAAAGAGCCGGCGTTGATTATCTCTGACTTCAGAACGAGCATGAAAGGCGAGCTTCCTAAATTGAAAGCTGCTTTTATTGACGGCGACGTATTTGCCGGCAACGATCAACTGGATGCGCTGAAATCATTGAAGAGCAAGCAAGACCTTATTGGCGAAATCATCGGCTTGTTGCAATCGCCTGCCAAGAACGTTATCTCTGGTTTGAACGCCGGCGCCAAGCTGGCTTCGCTGGTGAAAGCATTGGAAGAAAGAGCAAGCTAATTTGATGATTTGAAAATTTGGTGATGTGCTGATTGCAATCATCTTCAAATTTTCAAATCATCACATCTTCAAATCGAATTCCCAAGTCTTCGGGTACAAGTGAAGACACAATCATAAACCTCCGCCGGAGTGAAAACAATGAAGGCGGTTTTTAAAACAATGTAAAATGGCTGATTTAAAAGCATTTGCTGAACAACTGGTAAACCTGTCTGTAAAAGACGTGAACGAACTCGCGAAAATTTTGAAAGAAGAGTACGGCATTGAGCCGGCTGCTGCCGCTGTTGCCGTTGCCGGCCCTGCTGCCGGTGCTGCTGCTCCTGCCGCTGAAGAAAAAACTTCTTTCAACGTGGTATTGAAGGCTGCTGGCCCTAACAAACTGAATGTAGTTAAGATTGTAAAAGACTTGACTGGTTTGGGTTTGAAAGAAGCCAAAGACCTCGTTGACGGCGCTCCAAAGGCAATTAAAGAAGGCGTTGACAAAGCCACTGCTGAAGATTTGTCTGCCAAATTGAAAGAAGCTGGCGCTGACGTGGAAATCGCATAAGTTGTTCGAAGCGATAGAATTTAAAAGGCCTTCCATTCGGAGGGCCTTTTTGTATTGATTTAAGCGGTTGTATGTTTTTGTCAAACCCTTTCAGTGACTTTCGTCGCCAAATTTTTATTCTTGGCCGAACAATATTTTAACGATTGAATTTGAAAAATAAATTGCTTTCAACTTCAACACAAAATTGAAATCATGAAAGCCTTGTTTGTTTTGCTGGTTGCTTTTTTTGCCCTCGCGGCAAAACCCGTTGACAATACCGACGTCATTGTTGGTACTTGGCAAAACAGTACAGGTAAGGGCCACATTCAGATCTATAAAAACAACGGAAAATTTTTCGGGAAAATAAGCTGGCTGCAAGAGCCATTTGATAAAAACACCGGTCGGCCAAAAGTAGATGAAAAAAATCCTGACCCTGCGCAACGCAAAAACCCTATTATGGGATTGGTGATGCTGCACGATTTCTCTTACGAAGAAGGTGAGTGGAAGAACGGCAAAATTTATCTTCCTACCGAAGGAAAAGAATACAATGCTTACATCCGCTTTAGAGACGCAAACACGTTGGCCGTGCGTGGCTACGTAGGCATCTCTTTATTTGGCAAAACCGATGTTTGGACAAGGGTGAAATAGCATTCTATCGAATCGAAACAAAAAGCCCTCGCAATGGAGGGCTTTTTGTTTGGGGAATTGGCAACCGAAAACAAATCAGTTAATTGAGCTTAAACGTCAGGCCGGCACTTACAATGTACTTCCCATACCCCGCTTCCACAAAGGCTCCGGCGTGCTGGCTGAAATGGAACTTTACGCCAAGACTGGCCTGATAAGCAAGCGCCGGTGCGTCGGGTACAGCAGCCAATACTTTGCTGCCGTTTTTATCCAAATAATTTTGGTTCCAAATATTTACGCCAACTGCGGTACGCAAATACGGCGATACGCTTGCGCTGCCGGGCATATATCGCACAAGGTTTAGCATTGCACTCCAGTTGGTCAAATAGCCAGTAAAGTCGGGCATTGCCGTAGTGGAATTGTAAGCGTGATAAGGCGCTTCCACCTTCCCATAACTCACCATGGCACCGATGCTTGTGTTGCGGTTAAAGCGATAATCAAGCGAGCCAAATACAGGCCCTTTTTGTGTGACCGAGCCGCGATTGTACTGGTAAAAATCGAGGAGATAAACCTTGTCGAGGTTTGGATAGCCATAACCGAAAGCAAGGTTTAAAGCCGGCTTGTAATAAGGCTGTTGATAGGCGTTTCGCGGAGGCCGGTGGTACCGGGGCCGCATTCTAAATTGTGCGTGGGTTGTTTCAAAAAAGAAAAGGCTGATAAGGAATAAAAAAATCGCGGTTTTTTTCATAACGTCCTGCTTTAATTGTTCAACGCATATTCGCCCTCTAAAATTATTTTTTCCGGCAAAGTGTTGGGTTAATTATCGGTAAGAAGGAATGAGGTCAATTGGGTTTAATGAGATGACTTTTTTAACCGCGAGACAGACACTTCTTTTACAGAAAAATGGCAATTGTTTTTACAATGATAAATAGTGAACAATTTTGTTGAAAGTGGTTTCATCAATCAACACGATGTTCTTTAGTTCATCAAGATTTTTAAAGGCGCCGTGTTGGGTTCTGTATTCGACAATGGCATTGGCTAAATTCCAACGGATATAAGGATGCGTTTTCAACTCATCTTTTGTAGCTGCATTGACGTTCATTTTTCGGATATCATCGGTATTGACTTGTAACCGTGGTTTTATTTTTTGAAAGGTCGAATCGGGCAAGCCCCAGGTTTCGCCGACTTGATCAACCGAATAAAACCCGCCAAGCTTTTCACGAAAGGCCAGAATTCGCGCAGATAATTTGCTTCCGATACCGGGCAACGCAATAAAGGCCGACGTGTCTGCTTCATTAATACTGATCATCGCAACCTTTCGTTCTTCCCTTACGAAAGGCTTGTTCTCATAAACCGGATAATCGCGTTTCATTGAAGCAATCTTAACGTAATCTTTCACCCGCTCGTAAAAGCCTTCCGGCATGCCCCAGATTCTTTGCAGATCTTCCGGCTTGTAAAACTTGCCGCCTTTGCTCAAGTACTTTAAAATGGTTTTGCCGGTGCGTTCGTTTAAACCTAGCTTTTGCCAATCGGCCAGCGAAGCGGTGTTTGGGTCAAATTCAAAAAGCGCCCCGGCAGTGAAGGATTTGGTTTCCGACGGCTCGTAACGGTAGGAGCTATAATTCTCATTTTCACCTCGCACAAAATCCTTTCGGGCAGATGGTCGTTTCTGAAGCGTATCCATCGCAAGAAGTAACGTGGAGTCTTCTTTTAAAACGGCTGGTTTTGCCGAAGTTGTAAACAATCGGGGCACAAATACACAAGCGCCTACCACGGCTATAAAAATGAATGCACCAATGCGGTCTTTCTTCGTGAATGTGAAATAATCCTTCACCCATTTTTTGCTCTGCATGGCAAAAAGTTAGCATCTATTAACGAAAACCAAAAAAACTTTGCGGCCCAATCTTTGCTAAAGCCAAAACCTTGTTCTTGCAACGGAATCCCTTACTTTTGCCCTCCTTTGTTTTGGCCAAAAACATTTTTGTCGTCGCAAATACCAACCTAAATAGTTGACCTTCCTCGCGGACGTTTCCCCGGAAACCCTCGCCTGGTAAGGTTTTGCGCTGTCATTTACACATAAACCGGTTTGAAATTCTATGCCATCTACAACAACGAATCAACGGATTAACTTTGGAAAAATCGGGAACCTTGCAGACACGCCGGACCTTCTTGCGGTTCAGATCGGGTCCTTTAAAGAATTTTTCCAACTTGAAACCACACCTGACAAACGCAACGTTGAAGGCCTGTTCCGTGTGTTTAAAGAAAACTTCCCCATCACGGATACCCGCAACATTTTCGTGCTGGAGTTCCTCGACTATTTTATTGACCCGCCCCGCTACACTATTGACGAGTGTATGGAGCGTGGCCTTACCTACGCTGTTCCGCTGAAAGCAAAATTGCGCTTGAGCTGTAACGACGAAGAGCACATTGACTTCCAAACCATCGTTCAGGATGTATTCCTTGGAAATATTCCGTACATGACCCCCCGCGGCACCTTTGTTATCAACGGTGCGGAACGGGTGGTTGTATCACAGTTGCACCGTTCGCCGGGTGTGTTCTTTGGGCAGTCTATTCACCCCAACGGAACAAAAATTTACTCGGCCCGCGTGATTCCGTTTAAAGGTGCCTGGATGGAGTTTGCTACCGACATCAACAACGTGATGTACGCTTACATTGACCGGAAAAAGAAGTTTCCGGTTACTACTTTGTTACGTTCCATTGGTTACGAAACCGATAAGGATATCCTTGAACTCTTCGGCATGGCCGATGAAGTAAAAGGCAATAAAAAAGACCTTGAGAAATACATCGGCCGCCGCCTGGCTGCCCGTGTGCTTCGTAGCTGGGTTGAAGATTTTGTAGATGAGGACACCGGTGAAGTCGTTTCCATCGAGCGGAACGAAGTCGTGTTGGAACGTGACTCCGTATTGGACGAGGAAGCTGTGGATACCATTTCCGAAATGGACATCAAATCCATCTTTGTTCAGAAGGAAGATGTAGGCGGCGATTATGCCATCATCTACAACACACTGAATAAGGATACGTCTAACTCCGAGTTGGAAGCCGTACAGGTAATTTACCGTCAGTTGCGCGGCGCCGATGCACCGGACAACGAAACGGCCCGCGGCATTATTGACAAACTGTTCTTCTCCGACAAACGTTATGACCTCGGCGAAGTAGGCCGCTACAAAATCAACCGCAAGTTGGGTTTGAACGCGGAGAAAGATCAAAAGACATTGACCAAAGAGGACATCATCCTCATCATCAAATACCTTGTTCGTTTAACCAACGGCAAAGCTGAAATTGACGACATTGATCACTTGAGTAACCGTCGTGTTCGTACGGTGGGTGAACAGTTGTATGCGCAATTCGGCGTGGGTCTGGCCCGTATGGCCCGCACCATCCGTGAACGCATGAACGTTCGCGACAACGAAGTATTTACCCCGGTGGATTTGATTAATGCAAGAACGCTTTCAAGTGTTATCAATTCATTTTTCGGTACCTCTCAACTTTCGCAGTTTCTCGACCAAACCAATCCTTTGAGTGAGATTACGCACAAGCGTCGTATCTCCGCTCTTGGACCCGGTGGCTTAAGCCGCGAACGTGCCGGCTTTGAAGTGCGTGACGTACACTACTCTCACTACGGACGCCTATGTACCATTGAAACTCCTGAAGGACCAAACATCGGTTTGATCTCGACGCTTTGCGTACACGCGGCCATTAATGAAATGGGCTTTATTGAAACACCCTACCGTAAAGTACACAACGGCAAGGTGGACATGAAGCAACTCACGTTCTTGAGCGCCGAAGAAGAAGACTTGGCGAAGATTGCCCAGGCCAATACTCCATTGGATGAAAAAGGCCATTTCTCCGAAGAAAAGATTGTCAGCCGCGAAACCGGTGACTTCCCGATTCTGGATAGGAATGATGTAGAATACATGGACGTTGCGCCGAACCAGATTGTGGGTTTGAGTGCTTCGCTAATTCCATTCTTGGAACATGATGATGCTAACCGTGCGTTGATGGGATCGAACATGCAACGTCAGGCTGTGCCGCTGTTGCGTCCCGATGTTCCTGTAGTGGGAACGGGACTAGAAGGCAAGGCTGCCCGCGATGCACGCATTCAAATTCATGCCGACGGTAATGGCGTGGTAGAATTTGTAGATGCCAACGAAATTCACGTTCGCTATAACCGCAACGATGAGCAACGCCTGGTTTCATTTGAAGATGATTTGGTGAAATACAAACTCACCAAGTTTATTAAAACCAATCAGGAAACATCCATCAACCTGAAGCCTGCCGTTAAGAAAGGCCAGAAGGTACAAGATGGTGACTTCTTAACCGAAGGTTATGCTACGCAAGGCGGCGAGCTGGCGCTTGGTAAAAACCTGAAAGTGGCCTTTATGCCATGGAAGGGTTACAATTTTGAAGATGCGATTGTGATCTCTGAAAGGGTTGTAAAAGAAGACATGTTTACTTCCGTTCACATCTCTGAATATGAACTGGAAGTACGCGATACAAAACTGGGCGAAGAAGAACTGACGCCGGATATACCAAACGTTTCCGAGGAGGCCACCCGTGACCTCGACGAAAACGGTATCATCCGCATTGGCGCCCAGATTAAAGAAGGCGATATCTTAATCGGTAAGATTACACCGAAAGGTGAAAGTGATCCAACACCCGAAGAAAAGCTTCTCCGTGCCATCTTCGGCGACAAAGCCGGCGATGCCAAAGACGCTTCGCTGAAAGCACCGAATGGTGTGGAAGGCGTGGTGATTGGCAAGAAACTTTTCCAACGGGCGAAGAAAGATAAGAACGCTAAGGTTCGTGAAAAGGCTGCGCTGGAAAAACAAGAGAAGGAACACGAAAAGAACACATCTACGTTAATGGAAGTGTTGCTCGACAAGCTCCTGACTTTGTTG
Source organism: Flavisolibacter sp. (assembly GCA_965247695.1). Classification (GTDB taxonomy): domain Bacteria; phylum Bacteroidota; class Bacteroidia; order Chitinophagales; family Chitinophagaceae; genus Flavisolibacter. Next base: position 3,964,355 of record OZ252037.1, on the reverse strand, counting down.
AAAGAAAAAGCTTCGGCAAGCGTAAGTAACAATTTCGGTGAAGTGCTGATTGGAAAAGGTGCCAAATTCACGCAGAAGAACCTCGCAGGCATTGACTATATGAATGTCAATCCGCTTGGCTGGACGGGCGATGCTAAAATAGATGAACAGATAAACGTATTGCTGCACAACTACAGCATCAAGTACAACGAAGAATTAGGCCGTTACAAACGCGAGAAATTCAACATCTCCATTGGCGATGAATTGCCTGCCGGTGTGTTGAAGTTGGCCAAGGTTTACATCGCTGTAAAGCGCAAGCTGAAGGTGGGTGATAAGATGGCCGGCCGCCACGGTAACAAAGGCATTGTGGCCAAGATTGTTCGTGCCGAAGACATGCCTTTCCTTGAAGACGGAACGCCGGTTGACATTGTGTTGAACCCATTGGGTGTACCAAGCCGGATGAACCTCGGACAGATTTACGAAACAGTTCTTGGCTGGGCAGGAGAGAAACTGGGCCTGAAGTTCGCGACGCCAATCTTCGACGGTGCCTCTGTTGACGACATTGCCAAGCACATTGCGGATGCAGGTTTGCCAACCTTTGGCCATACCTTCTTGTACGATGGCGAAACGGGCGACCGCTTTGACCAGAAAGCAACGGTGGGTGTTATCTACGTTATCAAGTTGCACCACATGGTGGATGATAAAATGCACGCACGGAGCATTGGGCCATACAGCTTAATTACCCAACAACCTTTAGGTGGTAAAGCCCAATTTGGTGGCCAGCGTTTTGGTGAAATGGAAGTGTGGGCATTGGAAGCCTATGGTGCGTCCAACATCTTGCAAGAGCTGTTGACCATTAAGTCGGATGACATCATCGGCCGTGCTAAAACATACGAAGCCATCGTGAAAGGCGAGAACATTCCAAAAGCCGGCATTCCCGAATCATTCAACGTATTGGTGCATGAGTTGAGAGGCTTGGGCCTTGACCTTAAGTTTCACGACTAAGGCCCCCATCCCCCCTAAAGGGGAGCATGGCAGAGTCGTTTCGTTCAACCGTTCTTTTAATATTTTAAATCGTAAACCTTCATCCTTTATCGGAGTGTTCTCAAAACACTTCTTTAAGGGATAGGGGTTTAGAAATCCTCTATATGGCTTTTAATAAACGTGACAATCGCCCACGGCCTTCGTTCTCCAAGATTACGATTGGCTTGGCTTCACCGGACAGCATTTTGGAAAAAAGCTTTGGTGAAATTCTGAAGCCTGAAACCATCAACTACCGCACCTACAAGCCCGAACGTGATGGCTTGTTTTGCGAACGCATTTTTGGTCCGGTTAAGGATTATGAATGTGCCTGCGGCAAGTACAAACGCATCCGTTACAAAGGCATTGTGTGCGACCGCTGTGGTGTGGAAGTAACCGAAAAGAAAGTGCGCCGTGAACGCATGGGCCACATCAAACTGGTGGTTCCGGTGGTTCACATCTGGTACTTTAAATCGCTGCCGAATAAGATTGGTTACCTGCTTGGAATGAGTTCCAAGAAATTGGAGACCATTGTTTACTACGAACGCTTTGTGGTCATCCAGGCCGGCCTTCGTGCCGACAAAGGCCAGAACTACGGCGATCTGCTAACCGAAGAAGAATACTTGGATATTCTGGATACGCTTCCGAAAGACAACCAGTATTTGCCTGACGAAGACCCGAATAAATTTATTGCCAAAATGGGTGCGGAAGCTGTAAGCGATTTGCTTAGCCGCATTGACCTAGACCAATTATCATTCGATTTGCGTAACGCCGCAGCAACGGAAACATCGCAACAACGCAAGGCCGACGCTTTAAAGCGTTTGTCCGTAGTTGAATCTTTTCGCGATGCACAAACCCGCATCGCTAACCAACCGCAGTGGATGGTAATGCAATACATCCCGGTGATTCCACCGGAACTGCGCCCACTGGTTCCATTGGACGGGGGTCGTTTTGCTTCATCTGATTTGAACGATCTCTATCGCCGCGTTATCATTCGTAACAATCGTTTAAAACGTTTGCTGGAGATTAAAGCTCCTGAAGTCATCCTTCGAAACGAAAAGCGGATGTTGCAGGAAGCGGTTGATAGCTTATTTGACAACAGCCGTAAGTCAAATGCAGTTAAAGCAGAAGGTGGCCGTGCCCTCAAATCTCTGTCTGATGTATTGAAAGGCAAGCAAGGCCGTTTCCGTCAAAACCTTTTAGGTAAACGTGTTGACTACTCCGGCCGTTCGGTTATTGTCGTTGGTCCGGATTTGAAATTGTTTGAATGCGGTTTACCGAAGGACATGGCGGCCGAACTCTTTAAGCCGTTTATCATTCGCAAGCTCATTGAACGCGGCATTGTAAAAACTGTGAAATCGGCAAGAAAACTTGTTGATAAAAAAGAAGCCGTTGTTTGGGACATTCTTGAAAATATTTTGAAGGGCCACCCGGTGATGTTGAACCGTGCCCCTACGCTTCACCGTTTGTCCATTCAGGCCTTCCAACCCAAATTGGTTGAAGGCAAGGCCATTCAATTGCATCCGTTGGTAACGTCTGCGTTCAACGCCGACTTTGACGGTGACCAGATGGCCGTTCACGTGCCCTTGAGCCATGCGGCTATCCTGGAAGCGCAGTTGCTGATGCTCGCTTCCCACAACATCTTAAACCCGCAAAACGGTACGCCAATTACCTTGCCTTCACAGGACATGGTGTTGGGACTGTACTACATCTCAAAAGGAAGAAAATCCACACCTGAATTAATCGTTCGCGGTGAAGGAAAAGCATTCTATAGCGAAGAAGAAGTCATCATTGCTTACAACGAAGGCAAGATTGATCTTCATGCGCACATCAGGGTAAAGACCAACTATCGCAACGATGATGGAACACTGACCAACAAGTTGATTGAAACAACCGTTGGCCGTGTCATCTTCAATCAGTTTGTTCCAAGAGAAGTTGGTTTTGTAAACGCTTTGCTGACGAAGAAAAACCTTCGTGAAATCATCGGCGACATTATTAACATCACCAACGTTCCAAAGACCGCCAAGTTTTTGGACGATATCAAAACCCTTGGTTTCCGCATGGCCTTCCGCGGTGGTTTGTCCTTCTCCATCAATGACCTGATCATTCCTGCCATTAAAGAAGAACTGGTGGACAATGCGAAGGCAGAAGTGGATGAAGTGTGGGAGAACTACAACATGGGTCTCATTACCAACAACGAACGCTATAATCAGATTGTTGACATCTGGAGCCGTGTGGATACCCGCATCACCGAAACGCTGATTCGTGATTTGGCTAACGATAAACAGGGCTTCAACTCCGTGTTTATGATGTTGGATTCCGGCGCCCGTGGCTCCAAACAACAGATTAAACAGTTGGCCGGCATCAGAGGCTTGATGGCAAAGCCGCGTAAATCCGGTTCTACCGGTTCGGAGATCATCGAGAACCCGATTCTTTCCAACTTCAAAGGCGGATTGAATGTATTGGATTATTTCATTTCTACCCACGGTGCTCGTAAAGGTTTGGCCGATACGGCCTTGAAGACTGCCGATGCCGGTTACCTGACCCGTCGTTTGGTGGACGTTTCGCAAGACGTGGTTATTACTGAAGAAGATTGCGGTACGTTGCGCGGCATTGCAACGTCTGCACTAAAAGACAACGAAGACATTATTGAACCGTTGTCCGACCGTGTTGAAGGCCGCACGTCTGTACACAACATCTATGACCCGCTGTCGGAGGAACTGATCGTTCCGGCCGGGGAAGAAATAACCGAAGGCATTGCAAAGCGCATTGAAGATGCCGGCATTGAAACAGTCGAAATTCGTTCGGTACTTACGTGCGAAGCAAAGCGCGGCACCTGCGTAAAATGTTACGGTAAAAATCTGGCAACGGGTTACATGGCGCAGAAGGGTGATGCCGTTGGTATCATAGCCGCGCAAAGCATTGGTGAGCCGGGAACGCAGTTGACGCTTCGTACCTTCCACGTAGGCGGCGTGGCCGGTTCGGCTTCGGTTGAATCTACCTTGGTGGCAAAGTTCGACGGCACCGTTCAATTTGACGGCATTCGTTCGGTAACCGTTACCAACAATGAAGGGGCAAAAGCACAAGTCGTCATTGGCCGCACCGGTGAGGCCAGAATCGTTGATCAAAAGAACGACCGCTTGCTCATCACCAACAACATTCCTTACGGCGCAACCTTGAACGTAAAAGACGGCCAGGCCCTGAAGAAAGGCGAAACCATTTGTACCTGGGATCCGTACAATAACGTCATCATCGCCGAGCAAAACGGTACGTTGAAATTTGAGAACGTAATTGACGGCATCACTTTCCGCGAAGAAGCCGACGAACAAACCGGCCACCGCGAAAAGGTGGTGATAGAAACCCGCGACAAGACGAAGATTCCTTCGATGATTGTGGAAGGAAAGGACAAGAAAATTTATAACCTTCCTACCGGTTCGCACATTCTGCCCGAAGACGGCGAAGACGTAAAAGCCGGTCAGGTGTTGGTGAAGATTCCGCGTGTATTGGGCAAATTGCGTGACATCACTGGTGGCCTCCCGCGTGTAACCGAATTGTTTGAAGCCCGTAACCCGTCGAATCCTGCGATTGTTTCAGAGATTGACGGTGTGGTAACCATGGGTAGTGTAAAACGCGGTAACCGCGAGATCATCATCGAAGCAAAAGACGGCGTAACCCGCAAGTATCTCGTGCCGTTGACCCGTCAGATTCTGGCGCAGGACGGTGACTTTGTAAAAGCCGGTTCGCCTTTGTCTGATGGACAAATTGCACCGCAGGACATTCTCTCCATTCAAGGTCCGTTTGCTGTACAACAGTACGTGGTGAACGAAATTCAGGAAGTGTATCGCTTGCAGGGTGTGAGGATTAATGACAAGCACATTGAAGTGATCGTTCGGCAAATGATGCGTAAGGTTTCCATTGTGGATCCGGGTGACACCAGGTTCCTGGAAGAAGACTTAACTGATAAGTTCGAGTTTATAGAAGAGAACGACATCATCTTTGACAAGAAGGTGGTAACAGAAACGGGCGAATCCACAAGGATGCGTGCCGGACAAATTGTAACGCTTCGTGAGTTGCGTGAAGAGAACTCTATCCTGCGTCGTTCCGATAAGAAGCTGGTTGAATACCGCGATGCCAAACCGGCAACGTCTCAACCGACCTTGTTGGGTATTACGAAAGCATCGCTGGGTGTGCCAAGCTGGATCAGTGCTGCATCGTTTCAGGAAACAACCAAGGTGCTTTCGTCGGCGGCCATCCAAGGCAAAACCGATGACATGCTTGGCCTGAAAGAAAACGTGATCACCGGTCACTTGATTCCCGCGGGTACGGGTCTTCGCGAGTTTGAGAACATGATCGTAGGTTCGAAAGAAGAATACGAATTGTTGCAGACAGCGAGAGAGGCGATGACCTTTGACGAAGAAGAATAACCGCGGATCGCCGGGATTTTAAAAGGATTGTCAGGATTATATTTTGAAGGAGCAAGAGTCATCTTGCTCCTTTTTTAGTGCAGATTATCAGCTCAAATTGATATTGATTGCATGGATGTTAGACTATCAGCTTGACTATTGAACACACCTCACCCCTGAAAAAAGCTGTCGTATATGAAAGACTTTTTAGAACCGGAGTAAACTCTATGATTACAACTTCTTACCCCGACAATCCTTGTAAAATCCCCGCAATCCGTGGTCCTTTTAACGTTTCCGAACCCTGCAATGCTTTTATTTTCGCCCGTAAATTTTTTGCTTAAATGAAAAATGCTTCGCTGGTTTTGAACGTTGTTTTGTTGCTTGCGGTAGCGATGCTTTTTTACCTGCACTTTTCATCAGTAAAGAAGGACGATGGCGGTAAACCAATAATTGCCAACGGAAGCAGTGCGGCCGTTAAAGGCGAATGCCGCATAGCTTATTTCGAGATGGACTCAATCAACAATTCTTTTGCGATGGTGAAGGACGTAAGAGCGGAATTAGGCCGCGAAGAAGAAAAGATGAACAATGAACTGGCGGGAATGCAAAAGCGCTATAACGATAAATTTACGCAGTTTCAAAGCCAAGTAAAAGCCGGCATGTCCGCCGAAGAATCGGATAAAATAAACCGCGAGGTGGTGCAGATGCAACAAAATTTTGCGTCGGCCAAACAGGAAATGGGCCAGCGTATGCAGAACATGACGATGACACGCATGCAAGACGTAAAAACCAAGGTCGAAGATTACCTGAAAGACTACAACAAAGCCAAAGGTTACTCCTACATCCTGGCCTATGAAACCGGTACCAGCTTTGTATTTTACCGCGACAGCGCCTTCGACATCACCGCTGATTTACTGAAAGGATTAAATGCCGGTTATAAGCAAAAAAAATAATTCACGAGAACCATTCGAGACGATCCTGTTGCGGATTAGCAACGGGATTTTTTATGCAGTTAAGGTCGGTTGTACTTCACAATCATAAAATTTTACTGCCCGTTTGAAAGGATTAAAAAGTGAAGCCTTTTTCACCTCTCACGTTTCACGTTCGACGCATTTGAAAGCCGTATCTTCCAAAAAATTTTTTCATGACGCCACACGAGCTTACCGCAAGCGAAGCCATACAAGAGGACAAATCGTTTAAACGGTCACTTGGCTTAACCGATGCCACCATGATCGTAGCCGGCTCGATGATTGGCTCCGGCATCTTCATTGTAAGCGCGGACATCACCCGAAATGTTGGAAGCGCCGGCTGGCTCATTGCTGTTTGGTTGATAACAGGCTTTATGACGTTGGTTGCCGCTGTTAGCTACGGCGAATTAAGCGGCATGTTTCCCAAAGCAGGCGGGCAGTATGTGTATCTAAAAGAGGCTTACAATCCTTTTGTTTCCTTTTTATACGGCTGGAGCTTATTTGCGGTTATTCAAACCGGAACCATTGCCGCCGTGGGTGTCGCCTTCAGTAAGTTTGCCGCTTACCTGATTCCGGCTTTAAGTGAAGACAATATAATATTGCAGGCAGGTTTGATTAAAATATCTGCGGCGCAAATCGTATCCATTCTTTTAATCATTCTGCTCACATGGAATAATACACGCGGCATTAAAGAAGGCAAAATCATTCAAACGTTTTTTACTTCCATTAAGCTGCTAAGCCTTTTCGGTTTGATTGTTTTTGGCTTGTTTGCTTTGAAGCATACGGTTTGGGATGCTAACTGGACTAATGCCTGGCAAATCGGCAAAGGCCAGGCAAACGAAGATCATTTGAATTTATGGAAGATCATTCCTTATACTACAATGGGTGCCGTGATGGGTGCCATTGCTGCCTCCATGGTCGGCAGTGTGTTCAGTAGCGACGCCTGGAACAACGTCACTTTTGTCGCCGGTGAAATTAAAAACCCACAACGCAACATCGGTCTTAGTTTGTTTTTCGGTACGCTCATCGTAACGCTTATTTATGTTTTGGCAAACGTCATGTACACCGCTGTTTTGCCGATGCAAGAAATTGCTTCTGCCCCCAAAGACCGTGTAGCGGTAGAAGCTTCGCGGGCTATCTTTGGAAATGCAGGTACATACATCATTGCAATCATGATTATGATTTCAACTTTCGGTTGTAACAACGGTTTGATCCTTGCAGGGGCCAGAGTATACTATACAATGGCACAAGACGGTTTGTTCTTTAAAAAAGCTGGTACGCTTAATAAAAACGCCGTGCCGCAATGGGCTCTGTGGGCACAAATGGTTGTGGCTTCTATTCTTTGTTTAAGTGGCCGGTTCGGTGATTTGCTTGATATGATTTCATTCGTGGTCGTAATCTTTTATGTGCTTACAATTCTTGGCATCTTTATTCTTCGCGAAAAAAGACCGGAGGCAGAGCGGCCTTACAAAGCCTTTGGTTATCCCGTGCTTCCGGCCATCTACATTTTAATGGGTATTTCCTTCTGTTTGTTACTGATCATTTATAAGCCCCAGTACACTTGGCCCGGACTGATTATAGTCCTTCTCGGCATTCCCATTTATTTCGTCGCGTTAGCGGCCAAAAAACGATAGTGCTTTTACATGGAGAACATCGGGAAATTATTTGATGATTTTGCTTCGGTAAAAATTGGCGTCATCGGCGATGTGATGCTTGATACTTACCTGTGGGGGGCCGTTGAACGCATCTCACCCGAAGCGCCGGTGCCTATCGTTTCGCTTCATCGCAAAGAACAACGCATCGGCGGCGCCGGCAACGTTGCATTGAATCTGCAATCGCTGGGCGCAACCGCTTTCGTGCTTTCGGTAACCGGCGCCGATGATGATGCCCGGTGCCTGAACGAACTGTTTGCGGAGAAGACCATTAATACGAATTATTGCTTTCAAAGCAATGACCGGATCACCACCAACAAAACACGCATCATCAGCCGCAACCAACAAATGATGCGGCTTGATGCTGAAAATACGGTTGATTTGTCAGTAGAAGACGAAGCTCATTTACTTCAGAACGTTCACCGCTTTATTAAAGTAGAAAAGCCGCAGGTAATGATTCTGGAAGATTACAACAAAGGCGTATTGACGGAGAACCTTATTCACGCTGTAATCACTCTTTGCGAAAAAGCCGGCATCATCACTGCCGTTGATCCAAAGCGAAAAAATTTCTTTGCGTATAAAGGCGTTGACATCTTCAAACCAAATTTAAAAGAAGTAAAAGAGGCATTGAATTACCTGCATGTAGAAGCCGGATCATCATTGTTGAAAGAGATACACGACGATTTAAAAGGCCGCCTGCAACACCGCATTTCCTTGATTACATTGTCGGAGAAAGGCGTGTTTTACGCAGAAGATGAATACGCGGCTATCATCCCTTCGCACATTCGAAATGTAGCGGATGTTTCCGGTGCCGGTGATACCGTAATTGCAGTGGCTGCGCTTGTTTATGCGGTGCGAAAAAACGCTCATCTCATGGCCGAAATTGCCAACATTGCAGGCGGCCTAGTATGCGAAGAAGTCGGCACCGCCGCCGTTAATAAACAGAAGCTTTTTCACGAATGTGAGCTGTTGCTTTCCTGATGTCAATTCACTTTTCCAATTGGCGCAAACCCTTGTCCGGCAAGGCTTGTAAAGGGTTTGCAAAAGGATTTGCGTTAACGATACTTTACCAAGCCCCTGCTAAACATTGGACCCAAAAATGCTTCTATCATTCGCTCTTGTGAAAACACACCGTAAACCTATTCCGGATCAGGCTGTGAAGACGCAGTCCAATTCGTCCTTATTGATTGCAACGAGGCCCTTCGATTTAGAAGGGCCTTACTTTTTTGCGTGAGACGGCAGACGCGGGACGTTAAACTGAATAGTCGTTTAGATAAAGAAATCATAACGGTAGCAAACGTCATTTTTTGTCGGGAAAAAATAAAAACAGCTTATCGTACTGATAGGCTGTTTTAAAAAATTTGTTCGGTTTCACGTCCTGCGTCTGCTGTCTCACCTCTAAAGTATTCCGGCCATCGTTTTGCCAATATCCGCCGGGCTTGATACGACATGAATACCGCAGTCTTCCATAATCTTCATCTTGGCGGCTGCTGTGTCTTCGGCGCCGCCAACAATGGCTCCGGCATGACCCATGCGGCGGCCCGGAGGCGCGGTTTGTCCGGCTATAAAACCAACAACAGGTTTCTTATTGCCACTATCTTTTATCCATCGTGCGGCTTCAGCTTCCATGCCGCCGCCAATCTCACCGATCATCACGATCGCATCCGTACCCTCGTCATTCATGAACAGTTCAACCGCTTCTTTAGTGGTAGTGCCGATGATGGGATCACCGCCAATGCCCACAGCCGTTGAAATACCCAGGCCAGCTTTTGCTACCTGATCGGCCGCTTCATACGTTAAGGTTCCGGATTTTGATACAATGCCAATGCGTCCCTGCTTAAATACGAAGCCTGGCATGATTCCCACTTTGCATTCACCAGCCGTAATCACACCGGGACAATTGGGACCAATCAACCGGGTGCCTCTGCCCTGTAAAAAGGCTTTCACGTTCACCATGTCCTGCACCGGAATGCCTTCGGTAATGCATACCACCAAGGCCACGCCGGCATCGGCCGCTTCCATAATGGCATCGGCTGCAAACGAGGGCGGCACAAAGATGATAGATACGTTGGCGCCGGTTTCCTTCACGCAGTCAGCCACGGTGTTAAACACTTTGCGGTCGAGGTGAGAAGAGCCGCCCTTGCCCGGCGTTACACCGCCCACAAGGGCCGTTCCGTACTCTATCATTTGCGAAGCGTGAAAGGTGCCTTCGGTACCGGTAAAACCCTGCACAAGCACTTTGGAATTTTTAGTAACGAGAATACTCATAATTGGTTTTAATCCCGATAGTTACTGGGAGGGGCAAATATAGAACTTAGATTTACAGGATGGATTATTGGATTTTCAAGAAAAGAAAAGAATACCGGCATCAGACAAACCCCTCTGCTTTGAGCGGCTTTTGCTGGTAAATCCTTTAAAATCTTTTCCATGAACGTGCTCAATAGTCATTTACTTTCTTTTCTTCTTCTTTCGGCTTGTCCTTTTTACCAAACAGTTTTCCAAAGAATCCCTTCTTTTCCTTTTTCTCTTCCTGCGCCGAACCAATGGCCGGTGCTTTTTTTGTTGATGTGTCTTTCTTCGGTTCGGGCTTGGGCTTTTCTTCATCCACCGGTTTTTGCGATTCCGGCTTCATGTTTTGATAGGAGGTTGTATCCAGCGTATAATCGTCGGCGTTCATGTTAGAATTATCGCCGGCCGCATCGTCGGTTGCCGGAATGATTTCATTAATATCAGCCGTGGTAATTCGATTCTCCAAATCGGCTGGCACCGGAAAGACGGCTTCTTTATCAAGCCCAATGTTTTTATCGTTCAAAGCTTTTTTAAAGAAGGCTTGAAAGATGGGCCGTGCGGCTGTTCCGCCATAACCCTGTGCGCTTTCAATGCGAATAAAACGATCATCGCAACCCACCCACACGCCTGCTAAAAGCTGTGGCGTATAACCCATAAACCAGGCATCGGCATTGTCGTTAGTGGTGCCGGTTTTACCGCCCATTTCTTTTACGCCAAGGTCTTGCATTAGACCTTTTGCCGTGCCCACGGTCACTGGCCCGGCCATCATCTTACACATCTTGTAAGCGGTGGCTTCGCTTACAACCTGCTTGCGATTAGAAGTGATGTTGGTGCGGTAAATCACGTTGCCGTTGCGGTCTTCTATGCGGCTGATGAAGGTGGGTTTGGTAGAGAAGCCGCCGCCTGCAAAAATGGTATAACCCCAAAGCATTTCGTACAACGAGAGGTCGCAGGCGCCCAATGCAATGGACGGAAAAGGCTGAACCTTGGTGGGGATTTGAATGCGCTCTAAAAAGTTGGCAAACTGTGCAGGTCCAACCTGTTTCATAATGTAAGCCGTTGCGCAGTTTTTACTCCAGGCCAGGGCCGATGCCATGCTTACCGAGCCGCCTTTGCAGCTCTTGCTGGTGGCCGGTACAAGGATGCCTGCACCAAAGGATTGTTGTTCATCCTGCACCATGGTTTCGGGCGACATGCCGCGTTCTTCCATGGCCTGGCAATACAGCAATGGTTTGATGGTGGAGCCCACCTGCCGCTTTACATCAAGCTGCGAGTGATCGAGCTTATAGGTTTTGAAACCAATGCCGCCTACCCAGGCTTTTACTTCGCCGGTTACAGGATCCATGGCAATAAAGCCTGCCTGCATCATCTGCCGGTGATAGCGTATGGAATCGGCTGGCGTCATCACAGTGTCTTTTTCCCGTTTCGGGTTCCAGGCGAAAATCTTCATTTGTGTTTTGGTCTTGAAGGCCTGCCTAATGTCTTTTTCGCCCAATCCTTCGTCCTTCATGGCCCGCCAGCGGTCGCTGGACTTCATGGCCGCTTCCAATACGTTCTCGTGTTCCTTCCAAACCGTTCCCGTTTTTATGTTGTGTTGATTGTTGAGTGCTTTTTGCAGGATAGGCATTTGTTGCGCCACGGCTTCTTCCGCATAATCCTGCATCCGCGGGTTGATGGTCGTGTAAATCTTCAGGCCGTCTTTATACACGCTGTAGTCATCGCCGTCGGCATTCTTGATTCCTTTTAATACATCGGCTATTTCGCCGCGAAGCACTTCGCGGAAGTAGGGCGCATAGCCTTCGTTCTCGTCCAGCTTTTTGTAATTGAGTTTAATGGGCAGTGCTTTGTATTTGGCGGCATCGGCGCTGCTTAGTTTTTCGTTGCGCTCCATTTGTCCCAGCACTACGTTGCGGCGTTCTTTGGCTTCTTTTGGATGGTTACGCGGGTTGTAAATGGAGTTGCCTCTTAACAAACCTACAAGCATGGCCGATTCGTCAACGGTAAGTTCATAAGATTCTTTTTGAAAAAAAGTGCGGGCTGCGTTTTTAATGCCGTAAATATTGTCTCCATACGGAACAGCGTTGAGATACAATGCAATGATTTCTTCTTTGGTAAAATTGCGCTCCAACCGGATGGCCACGATGTATTCCTTGAACTTTTCAATGATACGCCAAGCCTTGTTCTTACTACCCTGATCGAGCAAAGCTTTTGCTAACTGCTGGGTGATGGTGCTGCCGCCGCCGTTGGAGCCCAACTTAAGAACTGCGCCAAACGTTCTTTTAAAGTCAATACCTGCGTGTTCATAAAAGCGTTCGTCTTCCGTTGAGACAAGGGCATTGATAACGTGCGGCGAAATGTCGCGATAGGGAACGCTGCTGCGGTTGCCGCGTTCTACATAATATTTACCCATTAAGGTACCGTCGGTGGCAAACACTTCGGAAGATTGGAGAATGCTGGGGTTCTCCAATTCCTTCAGCGATGGGAGCTTGCCAAACACGCCGAGAGTAACGGCGATGATGAAAAGAACAAACAGGCCAAAGCCGATAAAGAAAACTCTCCAGAAGATGCGCAGGCTTTTTTTCATGCTATAAAGTTCAAGAGTTCAAGAGTTCAAGAGTTCAAGAGTTCAAGAGTTCAAGAGTTCAAGAGTTCAAGAGTTCAAGAGTTCAAGAGTTCAAGAGTTCAAGAGTTCAAGAGTTCAAGAGTTCAAGAGTTCAAGAGTTCAAGAGTTCAAGAGTTCAAGAGTTCAAGAGTTCAAGAGTTCAAGAGTTCAAGAGTTCAAGAGTTCAAGAGTTCAAGAGTTCAAGAGTTCAAGAGTTCAAGAGTTCAAGAGTTCAAGAGTTCAAGAGTTCAAGAAAAATTAAACCAATAAAGATAGACTGGATATACACGCCCAACAATTGAACTTTTGAACTCTTGAACATTAGAACTTTCCGGGCAAATATTGTTCTAAAAATTTCTTGTAGTCGGGCAAATTAGTGGTGCCTTTTAAAATTTCAAGATTGGCGGCGGAAATAACCGTGAATGTGTATTTGTTACCGGTGAGCCAGGGAATGATTTCCGTTGGCGCAATGCCCTTTGCCCGTTGGGCATAATCCGTGGCGGCTTGCGCATTGGGAAAGCCGCTTATCAGCAACAATTTAATATCAGCCGTCAGCGAAAGGTTTTGCGCATCCAACGGCTGGCCGTAATACCGTTCGCGATTGTAACGGAAAAAGGCATTGCGGGCTTCTGTTACAAACACAGGATCAACCTTGTCTAAAATAATCACGGCAATGTGCGGCGCTTCGGGTGTGAAGGAATAAATAGAGGCGGGCTTCGGCGGTTCTTTTTTCAAGACCGTATCGGTTGCCGCCTTTTTTACAACGGGCTTCTTTGCAACCGTATCGGTGGCTTTCTTGAGCGGCATTTTCTTCGCCAGTGAATCCATTGCCGGCTTGGTCACTACCGCCGTCTTTTTCGCAACGCTGTCTTTTGCTTTGGTGATGATGGGCTTTGTTGCCACAGAATCTTTCGTTGGCTTTGTCACCGTGGGTTTATTTGCCACGGTATCTTTTGACGGCTTTGTAACAACGGGTTTTTTGCTTGTCGTATCAACAGGCCGTTTTAAAACTTGTGGAGCCGTAGCCACGGTATCTTTTTTTACAATCGGTGTTGTTACTACTGTTCGTTTGACAACGGTATCCACGGTTGTTACAGCAGTGGAATCCTCCGTTTTAATCTCATACCGGTTCAACTCGTCCTCTATCTGTTGGCGGCGGCTCAATACGCTCAACAGGTTTTGGGCTTTATCGCTAAGTGCCCTGTTGCTGTTTTGGCGAATGATGGTTTGCAGGGCATTCTTGCCCAAACTGTCTTCGCGTTGCCTGATGTGATAAACGGCTTCGATGTACAACAACTGCGGTTGCCAGAACGTGGTTTTATACATGCTGTCAGCTTCGCGTTTTGCGGCTACGGCCTGGTCAAACTTGCCTTCGATAAATAAGTTGTAAACGCCTTCGTAAGCCTTTGTGGCTTGTGCCGAAACGTCTTCTTTTGCTTGCGGGTCTTTGCCGGTGGTGGCAATGGTGGTATAACGTGAAGACGAATACTTTTCGCTCAACAATTTCTTTACCGTTGCGGCTTGCGGCGCATTGCCGGCTTTGGTGTAAGCGTAGTATAAATTGAACAATACTTCATCCATCTTTTCGCCATCAGGAAATCGTTTGCGGTATTCTTCGTAAGCAGTAATGGACGAAGGATAGTCTTCCAAATCATTCAGAAAAGAGCCACCAAGAGTCAGTAGAGCTATTTTGATGGAATCGTTCGACTTCTTTAATTCGGCCGGATTGGTAGGCAACTTTGCGGACAATCCTTCTAATGTCAACTCTGTTACAGCCTCGGTTGCGGTTTGAAGTTGCAAACCATTCTTTTGGTCACGGGTGTTCATGGGGTCGCGGCCCAACAGTTGCCCGTTTACCACGGCAAAGCGGCGCCAGTTGTCCACATTGGGCCGGCTGCCCCAAGCCTGTTTAAATTCGTTTGTTCCCTGTGCCTTTGATGACGTATTGTAGAAATACCATTCGCCTTTGGATCCGGTACTGAACAAATCAGTTGAACCCGAAGCGGTAGTAAAGCCGTTGCCACCGGTTGCTGCAAGTTCTTCTTTCAACCCTTGTTGCTTCCGCAACTGTTTCACCATTTTTTTGATGTAGTCATCGCGTTCGGGTTGCGGCAGGGCGGCAATTCGTTGCAAACTGTCCTGCCGGATAACCACGTAAGAATTGCCGGCAATAATCTTCAACGGCGGCTTTCGTTCAAATACGCGGCGGCTGTCAGCTTCCGCCAGGTCGGCAACTTGCACACTATCGTAAAAAGACGCGGAAGGCAAATATTTTTTTTGGTCGAAGGATACATCGGCCAATTGCAAAAAAGCCCGGCTTCGCGAAGCGCCGTTGCCGTTGTTGTATCTGGCGCCTTTCATCAGCAGGTCAAGCGCCGCCGCCGTGTGGCCGCGTTGTATCTCCATCTGCGCAGCCATGTTGTAAATGATGTCGCGGTAGTCTTCATACTTGTCCTTCTTCGCCATTTTTAGCAGCTCGGCGATGTTTTTGTCAATGGCTGCGTCGCCGCCTTCTTTCGCCATGCGAACAAGATTCAGCCGGCTATAAACTTCCAATACCGGGTCGGGTGTGTCACCAATGGCTTTTGTGTAAAAGGCGGTTGCCTCTGTACTCTTGCCGCTGCGTTCCAAGAGTTGTGCAATCAGGTATTCCCAGCGCCCTTTCTCGCGCTTGTCAACGGCGCCGTCAAGTGCCTTGGTTAGATAAAGCACGGCACTGTCCCAACGCTCTTGTTTGTACCACCAGTAAGCTTCCACTTCCTCCAGGTCATTGGCCAATCGTTTCGGAAAATTAATGTCACGTTTAAGGGTAGTAATCAGGCTGCCGGAGGAAAGAAAATCGCCCATCTCTATACGCGAACGAACTTGCCAAATGAAAGCCGTGTTGCGGCTGAAGATGTTGTTGTGCAAAAACTTTTTGTCTTCTTTAGTGGCGATGCTTACTTCTTGTGCGCCGTCCTTATGCGAGCCGATGTAGGAATAGTAGCCGTAATCTTCCTGCGGCGCATACGCATAGTTAATGAACTGCAGCATCAACGAAGCCGAATCAAATTTTTTTTGCAGGTGCCAGCTCTCGGCCCACAGCAGATAAAGTTCGTCGCCCCACTCCATGCGCAGATCGTGGTTTACGATGGCTGTGCGGCATTTGTAAATCACCGAATCCAATTGAGCGCTGTCGCCGGCCGTGGCGTCAAGACTGTAATTGTAAAAGGGAAGAAGCAGAGAGTAATCGTCTTTCTGTTGCGTCTTTGCCCTTTCTAAAACTTCGTTCAGTTTATTGTTGGCGTTGAAGTAATAATTGAAATGAGTAGTGAGGTTGTTGAAAATGCGCTTGGTCGTTTTAATCTTTCCCTCACCGGTTTTTTCAGCTTTGAGCTTACGTTCGGTGAAAGGTTTATCTTTTTTAATGTCAACGCTAAAGCCCGGCTGGGCGTGTACGGAGCCAAAGAAGGCAGCAAGCAGCAGGAGCAATAGAGGACCGGTGTATCTTCTCAACTTCATTCGGGGGCAAACTAAACCCATATAAACAGAAAAACAAAGGTTTTAGTATGTGAGATGGAAGAAAAGGCCAACCCCTTGCTCAACTAAAGGAGAGGTTCAGGCCGATGCGGTTTTATACTTCACAGGCCCGATTTAGCCTCAACTGTTCCTGAACGGAAAAGTTCTCTCCAAACGTAAACCGAAAGGCCTTCACATCGTCACATCTTCTATAAACAAATACTCCGCTTCCTTACCCGGCGGCTGGGTGATGGAAAGCACATCAAGCCGGAAGTCATCGTATTGTTTGAAACGGAATAAAAACTGTTCAATGCCCCGCAAGAGGATTTTTATTTTCTGTTTGGTGACGGCGGCTTCGGGATGGCCGGCAAAGGTGGACGTGCGGTATTTGACTTCCACAAAATGAAGCTTGCCGTCCCTGGTGGCAATGAGGTCAATCTCCTCTTTGCCACCGCAGCGCCAGTTGCGCTGGATGATGGTGAAGCCGGCTTGCACCAAATATTTTTCAGCCATTGCTTCGCCGGCTTTGCCTATTTCCAAATGCGTGGCCATCGGTTATCTTTAGCCCAAATTACCAAAATCCGCTGTCAATGAAAAGCATGTACAAACTCAACGGCGCGGTGCAGCCCTACAATTGGGGCGGTACCGATTTTATTCCGGCCTTGCTCCACATTTCCAATGACGATAAAAAGCCTTTTGCCGAATACTGGCTTGGTGTTCACCCTGCTGCGCCGTCGGTTCTAAAGGGTGAAAATATGGCGCTTCAGCAACTGATTGCCGGTCATCCAAAGGAAACATTGGGTGAAGTAGTGGCGGCAAAATTTGGTTCGCTTCCATACCTGTTTAAGATACTGGATGTGCGGCAGATGCTTTCCATTCAGGTTCATCCTTCCAAAGCAGCAGCCGAAGAAGAATATGAAAAAGAGAACGCAAAAGGCATTGTGCTGACAGCGCCCAATCGCAACTACAAAGACCGAAATCACAAGCCCGAACTGATGGTAGCCTTGAGTGATTTCTGGCTGCTGCACGGTTTTAAGCCTAAAGAAGAATTGAGGACGGTTTTAGAAAGAATACAGGCAGTAAACTTCTTGTTGCCCGTTTTTGAAACCGGCGGATATAAAGCATTGTACGAAGAAGTAATGACCATGCCGCAAGAAAGAGTGGACAATGCGTTGCGGCCACTGATGCAGGAAATTCTTCCCGCTTACAAAAACAACGAACTCCAGAAAAGCAGCGAAGATTTTTGGGCGGCAAGGGCGGTGCTTACTTTTTGCAAAGACCGGCATTACGACCGCGGTATTTTTTCCATCTACTTTTTTAATTTATTGCATTTGCAAAAAGGCGAAGCCATCTATCAGGCGGCAGGTTTGCCTCATGCTTATCTGGAAGGACAAAACGTAGAAGTGATGGCTAACTCGGACAATGTGCTTCGTGCCGGGCTGACTGATAAACACGTAGACGTGCCCGAACTAATGAAGCACGTGAAATTTGAAGCTACTTATCCAAAAATCATTCGGGCAAGCAACGAAGCCGAACAAAGCTTTGCCGCACCGGTGGAAGAGTTTCTTTTGAAGCGATACAATGCCAAGGATACGATTTCGCTTTCGCCGCAAAGCGGGACGATTGTTTTTGTGTACGAAGGCGGCGGAAAAGCCACGGCTGATGGTGATACAATTGAATTGAAAAGGGGAGAAGCGGCCTTTCTTTTACCGCAGGCAAATATTAAAATGGAGCCTTTGCAAGAACCGTTTACGTTTTACAGTGTGGCCGCAAACACGCAGAAAAACTAAGGGTTGTTATACGGGTCAAGACAGAGTTCACATAATCTATAGCTTGCTAAGCACCATGCAACAAGCCCGAATAAAAGAGAAGTAGAAATGAACATAAAAGCTGTTGCCTGCTGCCGTATAAGTGTCGTGTGTGGTTTTTATGTTTATGTGTTCTGGCTGTCCGGTTCTCATGGACACCTTCAGTTCAGGCCGCAAATGACATCGGATTGGATTCTTTCGGGTTTGCTTTCGTTCTTTTTGGGATTACCGCTGTTGCTCATCATCCGTTTCATTATCCGGACTTTTTTTGTTCATCATTAATCTTACGCACACAGTTGCCAAAACTAAACTTCCCAACCAACTTTCTGCCCTATTTTTGGCGCCTTAACCGCAACGGATTATGAAAGAAAACAAATCGCTTTTGCTCTCGTTTGGCTTACTGATTCTGGCCGCTTCACTGTATCGCGTTTGGCCCGGCCGGCCTTATGGTTTTGCCCCGCAAATGGCGATGGCGTTGTTCAGTGGCGCCATGGTAAAAGATAAGCGGGCTGCCTTTCTTCTTCCCTTACTTTCCATGCTGCTTTCCGATGTGCTTTATCAGGTTTTATACGCGAATGGCCTTACCCAAATAAAAGGCATCTACAGCGGTCAATGGCTGAATTATTTGCTGATTGCCGGTGTAACCGCTTTTGGTTTTTTAATGAAAAAAATTACCGCTTTGCGAGTTGCTCTTTTTTCCATTGGCGGTTCGCTCATTTTCTTTCTTACTTCCAACTTTTCAGTTTGGGCCGGCGGCGGCGGTTTTCACCGGCCAAAAACAGTTGACGGCTTATTGCTGTGTTATTACGACGGCCTTGCCTTTTTACAAGATTACGGGGCCGTAAAAGGCTTTTACGGAAACTTATTTATCGGCGACCTTTTCTTCTGCACTCTCTTGTTTGGAAGCTTCTACCTGCTTCGGCAAATGGTGTTGCGTCCGAAGCATCAGCTGGCTTAAAAGATTGAACCCCGCAAGTGCGGGGTTTTTATGTGAGTGAGTTGTCAGCACTCATTTCATAGCCTTCATCCACCAACAAGTTTCTTGCATCAGCTGCTGTTGTTGCCAGCACATCACAGCGGTTGTTGAAAGCATTTTCCGCATGGCCTTTCACCCACACAAATTTTATGGTGTGCTGTTTGGCCGATTCAGCAAACCGCAGCCACAAGTCTTTGTTCTTTTTGCCGCCGGCAAAATTTGTGGCCAACCATTTTTTTAACCAGCCTTCATTTACCGCTTTCACAATATACTGGCTGTCGGTACACAGCGTGATGTGCAAGCCGGGCTTTTTCAACGCCTCCATAGCGGCTATCACGCCCATCAGCTCCATGCGGTTGTTGGTGGTTTTGCGGTAACCGGCAGAGAGCTCTTTTCGTTTATCGCCGTAAAGTAAAATAGCGCCGTAACCGCCGGGGCCGGGGTTGCCACGGGAAGAGCCATCGGTGTAAATAATGATTTGCTGCGTCATTGGCCGGGCAGGAATTTAAGCGGAAACTGCATTACCAACCGGCATTGCGGCATCCGGTAAAGATTGTCAATAGTCATGATTTTACGGGCCGCAATAGCTTCCTTCGATGCCTCTTTTTCAAAGAAGCGATAAAGCGACGGCAGCATCTTCGGCGGGATGTCACACTCCCGGAATTGAAGCCGGCCGTGCGTGGCCATGCGTGCCGCTTTGCTAATCATTTCGGAGCAGTACATGGTGCTGTCGGTATTTAACTGATATAGCCGGTCGAAGTGCATGCCGGACGAGTGGAAGCCATTTATCGTCGCCACAAACGAATCCCGTTCGGCCGGTGTAAAATCGTAGCGATAAAGGGCGCAGGATAAATTTTTTTGCGGAGCTAAAAATGAATCTATCGGGGCGTACTGAATGCCGTCTTTCTCCGCCTCATCCGGCGTAATGTGCGCCACAACTTTTTTACCGCCCATCTCCATTACAATGCCGGCGTGTGACCAGAGCTGCTCTTTTTCGTTCATGAACCGTATCTGGTAGCTTAACAGGTCATCGCCAAGCCGCACAACCAAATCACCGGGAGCGGCATTTTTTTTCAGGCCGTCAAGATTTTGCAAAACGGCCGCCTCTCTTGCTGATAGCGGAGCGGAAGAGGATTGCGTTTGTGTGCAGGCCGCGAACAGCAAAACGGCGACGAAACATAGTGAATAATGTTTTTTCATACTGATCTGGAACTGCGTAAAAATAAAAAGGCTGCCGCTTTTTGCGCCAGCCTTTTTTAAAAGAATTGCCGGTTACTTGTGCACGAATGCCAAGCTATCCACACCTACAATTGACGGATAATTGTTGCCTGTGCTGCCACCAAAAATGCCCGCATCGGTGCCTATGTAACGGAAGGCAAAACGGCCCGCTGTAACGCCTGCGGCGGGAAGGTTTTTGATGGTAAGCGTGTATTTGGTCCATGTTCTCGGATAGCCCGGTACGGCCGGTGTGTTACCGGCAGGATCGTTGTCAATATATGTTGAATTAATGTCCACCAAAACAGAATCGAAGCTGCCGGTTGATGTTGCGGAACTGCCAACATCGGTGCCGCCTTTGGAAAAGTTAGCCCTCACCTGCATCCGGTCGCGGACGTAAACCGAATAATTGTTGTCGTCAATGGCGCGGGTATAAAATATAATCTGATCGCCGTTCTTCATGGGCAGCGAAGGCGAGATTAGCCAGGCGCTGATATCTCCGCGGCCGTTAACGCCGCTGGCATCGTTTACAGCCGAAGCATCGCAGCTTACAAAATCGTTAGGGGTTTTGCTGGCGTTGTAAGCCGGAAAACCTATAAACGGTTGCGGCGCCACAAATTTGTATTGAACAACCGCAGCGGCTTCGTAGCGGCCCTGGCGCCAACCATTTTGGCCTATGGGATTGCTGTTGTTTTTGAACACCCAACCTTTGCTGCTCAAGTCCCCCACATTGTCGAACTGCTCAACAAAGGAAGCCGATGAAGTTGTCGGCGTTGTAGTTGGGGATGGTGCCACGTAATCCTTTTCGCAAGAGGCAAGCGAGACGCCGGCAATTACAAAAGAAATAAGACCTGCGGTAAACGTAAATCTATGTTTCATCAATTTTTTTTTTGGTTAACGAGAAACGCTTTGATACTGCACTTTGTCAATAGCCACGCCGTTGCCGGCACACGTGGCGCACACGCCTGCATTGGGAACATAATAGCGGAAAGCAAACCGGCCTTTTGTAGGACCGTTTAAGCCGTACACGGTGGCTTCAAATCTTGTCCAATTTGTTGGATAAGCATGGGGATCCGGAGTGGTGGAGGAAGAAGCAATGATGCCGGGATTGATATCAAGCAGTGGCGTTGTAAAGTCGCCTGCGTCATCACCCGACCCAGCATTTACACTGCCAGTTGTTGTATTGAGACGCACTTGCAAACTGTTGCCGTAATCGGTGGTATCCGATACACCGTCGAACTGCGCCCAAGAGCGGGTATAGAACGTTATCTTATCACCGTTTTGCATGGTGATTGATGGTGAAATGAGCCAATTGCTGATCAGGCCCGGACCGCCTTTCACGGAGGTATAATCCACACCGATAAAACCGGCATAAGTACCCGACGAGGAATAGGGTGCAAACCACGGTGGAATGCCGCCGCCCTGTTGCCAAATTCCGCTACCGGCCGGATTTGAAGCGTTGGAGAATTGCCAGCCTCTTGCCAGGGAAGATGATACCGTATCAAACTCCTCAACGAATGACTGACTGGAAACCAGAGGCGCGGCAGTCAGGTATTCATCGTTGCGGCACGATTGAAAGGCAACTGCCAAACAGATACAAGTAAATAGCAGTAAAAGGAGTCCTTTTCTCATAGATAATTTTCAGTTAGGAATTCAGTGCGTGAAAATAGGGAAAAATGAAATAAGGCAACCGAAGACCGAATAATGAATCGGTTTAATTCTCTGTCATTCATCTTCTGTCATGGGCCTTCGGTTTTACACTTGAAAAACACCGGTTTTAAACTCGGTTGTAAAGGGCTGGTGATTGACGGCTTTCAATGCTTCTGAAATCATCTTTCGCGTGTCCGCCGGATCAATGATTTCATCTACCCAGAGCCTTGCCGCGGCATAATACGGCGAGGTCTGTTTTTCGTAGCGGCCCTTGATTTCATTCAGCAGTTTTGCTTCGTCTTCCGGCGTGATGGTTTGGCCTTTTGCTTTTAGCGCCGCTACTTGTATTTGCAACAATGTTTTTGCGGCTTGGTCGCCACCCATTACCGCAATCTTCGCCGTAGGCCAGGCATAAATAAAGCGTGGGTCGTAAGCTTTGCCGCACATGGCATAATTGCCCGCCCCGTAACTGTTGCCAACGATGACGGTAATCTTGGGCACCACGGAATTGGCCACCGCATTTACCAGCTTTGCTCCGTCTTTAATAATGCCCGAATGTTCGCTGCGGCTGCCCACCATAAAGCCGGTTACATCTTGAAAAAAAAGCAGCGGAATTTTTTTCTGATTGCAATTGAGAATGAACCTTGCCGCTTTGTCGGCGCTGTCGTTGTAGATAACGCCGCCCATCTGCATTTCGCCCTTTTTGCTTTTTACAATCTTGCGTTGGTTGGCCACGATGCCCACGGCCCAACCGTCTATTCGTGCATAACCGCACACGATGGTTTTGCCGTAATCTGCTTTGTATTGATCGAGCGAACCTTCGTCCACAATGCAATGGAGCAACTCCACCATGTCATACGGCTTCGCCGATTGAAAAACGGTGTAAAGTTCTTTCGCTTTTCTCGCTGGTTTGATTGCTTCAATTCTATCAAAACCCGCAGTGCTTTTTTTACCCAGCTTGTCCATTAATTTCTTTACCTGATCCAAGCAGTCGTGTTCCGTTTTGAACTTGTAATCGGCAATGCCGCTGATTTCCGTATGCGTTACTGCACCGCCTAAAGTTTCCGTGTCCACATCTTCGCCAATGGCAGCCTTCACCAAATAAGGTCCGGCGAGAAAGATGGAGCCTTGTCCTTCCACCATCAGGGTTTCATCGCTCATTATCGGGAGGTATGCACCGCCCGCCACACAGGCGCCCATCACCGCGGCTATCTGCACGATGCCTTTTGCACTCATCTGTGCATTGTTGTAAAAGATGCGGCCAAAATGCTCTTTGTCGGGAAAGATTTCATCTTGCATAGGCAAAAACACACCGGCACTGTCCACGAGATATATGATGGGCAAATTGTTTTGCAACGAGATTTCCTGCAAGCGTAAATTCTTTTTGCCGGTGATGGGAAACCAGGCGCCGGCTTTGACGGTTTGGTCGTTGGCTACAATCACACACTGACGGCCGCTTACATAACCCACACCGGCAACGGTTCCACCCGCGGGACAGCCGCCGTATTCTTCGTACATCTCCCAACCGGCAAAGGCGCCGACTTCAATAAAAGTGGAATCTTTGTCAATAAGGTAATCAATGCGTTCCCTTGCGGTGAGCTTGCCTTTTTCTTTTTGCCTGGCGATGGCTTTTTTGCCGCCGCCTTCATAAATCTTTTGAAGCCTTTCATTCAGGCTTTCTATCAAGGCTTGCAGGCCGGCGCTTTTCTGTGGTTCATTGCCAATCATGCGGCCAAAGATAATGACCACAAATGATCGGGATTTTGAAACGGCTATCGGAATGACTGACCACGGCTTTCAAACATGATTGCATCTTCGGGATACTATTTTTTGCGGCGTGGTTTTCGGTGGGCGGAAAAGACGGTTGAAAACAAAACTACCTTTGCGATGAACTATACTAAATAGAACTTCTATGGCGATAAAAGATTTCAGCATTAGCGAAGACACGGAGCATAAAAAATCCGCCGGCATTGATGTTCCATCCTCAAGCCAAACAGTTGAAAAAGGCGCATCATCGCAAATAAAAAATGCCCATGCCACCGGCGACGGCAGCTTCGGCCGCAACGACGAAAGCCTGCCTGATGAAGGGGAAACAGAAGGAAAGGAAAAGGTTGAAAAGGACGGCAATGTTTATTGAGCAGTGTTGAATGAACCGGGTTTTACAAAAGATGACAAAACGTGAAGGCAAATAAAAAGAGCAATGCAGAATTAGTAGGCCGCAGGCACGGCTTCGTTGCTTATTACTTCGGGCATGCCCAATAAACCCTTGCGGTAGCGCAACAGCGACAACTCCTTCATCTTCGTTTCCAGCATCACGTCTATTTCTTTTTCGTAAGTATTTATTTTTTCGTGCAGCCAATCGGAATGCGCTTCTTTTTTGGCTTCGGGGTTCTCGTTCAGCCGGCGCGAACTGGAGTAGTGAAAAGTGGGTGTAACGTTCCAGGTTTTATAGGCCGTTTGAAAAGCTTCTTCTTCGCTTTGCCTTCCCGAATGAAGGCTGTGATGAAAATAGTCAAACACAATCGGTATCCCGATCATCTCGTGCAAGGGCAAGAGTTCATCCACGGTGTACAAGCCCGGCTTGTCGTCGTTTTCAATCGTCAATCTTTTTTGAAGGTTAGACGAAAGAAGGGTGAAGTTTTGCGCAAAGCGCTTCAGCGTTTCCACCTTATCGCCGTAAGCGCCGCCCACATGAATGTTGATTTTTGCCTGATGCGAAGCCGGCAACTTCATCAGGTCAAAAATCTCGGAGTGTATTTCTAAATCCTTGATGGTGTTATCCAGCGTAGCGCCGCTGCCTGCCACCTTGTTAAACGGTCCTGGGTGCGAACTCATACGAACGGGCAGCTTGCCGCAGACTTCCAATATTTCTCTAATCTCGAAGTAATGCGGCATGTCGGCAATCTTGTATTCCGAGGCCCAGGGAAATAGTTCCGATGTCACCCGGAACAACTTGATGTTGTTAGCCATATTCCACTCTAAAATTTTCTGCAAAGCCTGTACGTTGCTTAAGGCAAGTTCGCTCGCATAGGCGATGCCTTTTTCGCCAAAGGTTTTTTTTATCATGCCCCGGTTGGTGGTGATGCCTTCCTCGGCAAGCGTAAGGTTTATACAGGCGTATCCAAGGTTTACCATACCGGGCATTCTTCAATTATAGCGCCACATGTTTTTAAAGCGTCTGGCCGCTCAGGCGGCCAGACGCTTGCGTTCAAAAAAATGGCTTACTTTTTAAGCCTGAATTTTCCTTCGCATGAAATACAATTCCGTTCAAAACTTTATCGGTGGCCGCTTTGTTGAGTCAGGCGCCAATCGTTTCCTATCCGTTGTGTCGCCGTTGAATGGCGAACAGCTTTCCACCGTGCCGATGTCCGGCAAAGATGAATTAGCCTTTGCCGTGGCCGCTGCAAAATCGGCCTTTCCATCCTGGAGTAAAATGCCCATCAAAGAACGGGTGCAGGTTTTCTTTCGGTATAAAACTTTACTCGAAAACAATCTTCGCGAATTGGCCGAATTAGTGAGTGAAGAGAATGGCAAGACGGTAAACGAAGCCGTGGCCGAAATTGAAAAGTGCATTGAGCTAACAGAGTTTGCCACCTCGCTGCCGCAGCTCGTCACCGGCGAATTGTTGGAGGTTAGCAAAGGCGTTGAATGCAGAACCGAGCACGTACCGCTTGGGGTTGTCGCCTCCATCGTTCCGTTTAATTTTCCGAGCATGGTTCCCAATTGGACCATCCCGAATGCAATTGCTTTGGGCAATTGCTTGATTCTAAAACCCAGCGAGAAAGTTCCCTTAAGTGCGGGCCGCATTGCTGAATTGTTGAAAGAAGCCGGCTTGCCCGACGGTGTGTTCAACGTTGTTCACGGCGATGTAGAGATGGTGGAAGCCATCTGCGATCATCCGGACATTGAAGCCGTGTCGTTTGTGGGTTCCACCAAAGTGGCGAAGATCGTTTATCAACGAGCGACGTCGAATTACAAACGATGCCTTGCGCTTGGCGGTGCAAAAAATCATTTGATGGTGATGCCTGATGCCATGCCATCCATGACGGCGCAAAACGTTGCGGCATCAATGAGTGGTTGCGCCGGACAGCGTTGCATGGCCGCATCGGCGATGGTGGCCGTTGGCAATACCGATCACATCATTCAAAAAATTGTCGAGGAAGCAAGAAAGATTGTGCCGGGTGAAAACCTGGGTGCGGTTATCAACAAAGAAGCAAAGGAACGCATTGAAAAATTTATTGGTGAAGCCGAAGCAGAAGGGGCGAAAATTTTGTTGGACGGACGAAATGCAAAAGTGAAAGGAAAGGAAGAAGGCACGTATGTTGGTCCCACGGTAATTGATTACGTGAAGCCGCACATGGCGGTAGCCAGGGAAGAAATTTTTGGTCCTGTTATCTCCATCATGCGGACGAATACGGTGGACGAAGCCCTGGCGATTGAAAATGCCAATCCCTACGGCAATGCGGCTTCGGTGTTTACGCAAAACGGTGGCGTGGCTCGATACATCATGGACAAGGCAAACGCAGGAATGATCGGCGTGAACGTTGGCGTGCCCGTTCCCCGTGAACCCTTTTCATTCGGCGGCTGGAACGAAAGCAAGTTTGGCGTGGGTGACATCACGGGCAAAAGCTCGATTGAGTTTTGGACGAAGCTAAAAAAGACAACGGTGAAGTGGAACCCGGAGGCGGGAGTGAATTGGATGTCGTGACCACGGATTGTGGGGATTTGAAAGGGGTTGTCGGGATGCGGTCATTGTTTGTTACCACATCGAAAAGTCGCAATTTTTAAGGTTACAATTTGAAACTCCTAAAACCCAAAATATGACTGTTATTCAAAGCATTCAAAACCGCATTTACGAAATCAGGGGCGAGAGGGTGATGTTAGATTTCGATCTGGCATTGCTTTACGAAGTGCCGACTAAGGTGCTAAATCAAGCTGTCAAAAGAAACGACAAGCGATTTCCAAAAGATTTCATGTTTCGTGTTACGTCTGCGGAATGGGAAGCCATGTGGTCACAACCTGTGACCACGTATAACGAGACCAATGTTTCAAGGTCACAAATTGTGACCACGTCACAAACAAGCCGGCGTAAGGACAATCCTCCTTATGCATTCACTGAACAAGGCGTCGCCATGTTGAGCGGTGTCCTCAACTCCGAGAAAGCCATTGCTATGAACATCGCCATCATGCGGGCTTTTGTGGAGATAAAGAAGAGTGTTGCTTTACGAATCGGATTTGAAGGCACAATTGAAAGAGTTGAAAGAAAGAATAGGTGAACACGATGCCCAACTGAACGCGATTTATGATGCCATGGAGAATTTGTTGGATGAAAAAGCAGCAGAAAGAAAGTGGAACGACCGGCCGCGAATAGAATTTAAAAATAGTAATGGCAATTAAAATTTAATTCTATGATTGAAGAAATAATAACGCTGTCTGAAACGGACGAAATCATTCAAGACAATCAGGATTATACCTTGTTCTCCTGGAGCAAACAAAAAGGCACGAACCCCATTGCCGTAAAATACGGTGAAGGCGTTTACCTCTATGATTACGATGGCAAACGCTACCTTGATTTTTCATCGGGATTGATGAACGTAAACATTGGCCACGGCGACCAGCGCATTACCGAGGCCGTTGTAAAACAAATGCAGGAAGTAAGCTACGTAACGCCGAGTTGCGTAACCAAAGTTCGCGGCGAATTGGGCAAGAAGCTGGCGCAGATTTGTCCCGGCGATTTAAACCGGGCCTTCTTTACGTTGTGCGGCGCTACGTCCATTGACAACGCCATTAAGCTGGCAAGGCTTTACACGGGGCGCCATAAAATAGTAACCCGCTATCAATCCTATCACGGTGCTTCCATCGGCACCATCTCTGCTTCCGGTGATCCACGCCGATTGCCCGTGGATGCGCAACAAGCGCCGGCCTTTGTTCACTTTGATTTGCCGTATGCTTATCGTTATGAGTATGGCGAAGAAGCTTTGGTGAAAGATTCCATTGCGCAATTAGAACGGTTGATTGGGTACGAAGGCCCGAATAATATTGCCGCCATTTTATTGGAAGGACAAAGTGGAACATCAGGTTGTTTTTTGTATCCTGATGGCTATTTAAAAGCGGTAAGAGTCTTGTGTAATAAGCACGGCATCTTGCTGATTATAGATGAAGTAATGAGCGGTTTTGGCCGTACCGGAAAATGGTTTGGTTTTGAACACCACGACATTGTTCCCGACATGGTCTGCATGGCCAAAGGATTGACCTGCGGTTATATTCCCTTCGGTTGTTTAATGGTGAGCGAAAAGATTGCATCGAAGTATGACGATGTTGTATTGCCGCTTGGGTTAACGTATTCGGCGCATCCCGTAGGTTGTGCCGCTGCCTTGGAAACAGTAAAGATTTATGAGGATGATAATCTGATTGAGAATTGCGTGGTGATGGGTAATTACCTGAATAAAAGAATTGAGGAATTAAAAGAAAAACATCCAAGCATCGGTGATTGGCGAAGCCAGGGTTTGTTGGGTTGTTTGGAATTGGTAAAAAACCGCCAAACAAAAGAACCGATGGCGCCGTTCAATGCAAAGCCAGATGAAATGGTAGTGATGAATAAAGTGGCGGCGAAGATCAGGGAATTGGGTATGTACACCTTTGTGCGTTGGAACTTTATTTTCATTGCACCGCCGCTGATTGTGACCAAAGAACAAATTGACGAAGGACTGGCGATAATCTCGCAAGCAGTAACCATAGCGGACGAAGCGGTTCAGCCATAAAAACAACGTTCATGAAAGCCTTATTCCTTCTTTTGTTTTTTCTGTTTTCCACTTTACTCTTTGCCCAAAAACGGGCGAGAGATTACGGCATTCCCTTCGATGGGACCATCGGAAAATACAACGCTATCACCGATGTTGCCGGCGTTGCCGTTGGACAAGTAACATTAATAGAAGGGGCCGGGCCTTTGGTAAAAGATAAGGGTCCGGTTCGCACCGGCGTTACGGCCATTCTTCCGCGGGGCAAGGAGTTCGGTCCCTGCTATGCCAACTGGTACACACTTAACGGCAACGGCGACATGACCGGTACGCATTGGATTACTGAATCAGGCTTTTTGGAAACACCGGTTTTAATTACTAATACAGGCAGCGTAGGAACCGTAAGGGATGCGGCCTGGAAGTGGATGAACGAGCATCACTACTACAAACCGTTTATGCAGGACTTTTGGTATGCCTATCCGGTGGTGGCCGAAACTTACGACGGCGTGTTCAACGACATCAATGGGCAGCATGTAAAGCCTGCTGATGTGTACAAAGTGTTGGATAGTGCAAAGAGTGGTAACGTAGCCGAAGGCGGCGTGGGCGGCGGAACGGGCATGATGTGTTATGCTTTCAAAGGCGGCATTGGCACATCGTCGAGAGTGATTGACAAACGTTTCGGCGGCTATACGGTTGGCGTATTGGTGCAGGCTAACCACGGCAGCCGGCCACAACTTACCATAGCAGGCGTGCCCGTAGGAAAAGAATTGAGTGATACCCTGCTGCCAAAGCTGAACGAAGGCACGGGCTTTATTGGTGTGAAGCCCGAAGGCGAAGTGGGCTCCATCATTATCATTTTAGCTACCGATGCACCACTCTTGCCCAACCAATTAAAACGATTGGTGCAACGCATTCCGTTGGGACTGACGCGAACCGGCGCCATTGGCGGCAACGGTAGCGGCGATATTTTTCTGGCTTTTTCAACGGCCAACAAAACAGCCTTCAGCACCGACAAAGAAGAATTGGTAACCACCATGTCGAACGAGTACATGAACGCCATGTTTGCGGCCACCATTCAAGCCACGGAAGAAGCCATCATCAACGCATTATTTGCCGGAAAAACATTGGTGGGCATCAACGGCAATACGATGTATGGCTTGCCCATTGATGCCGTGTTGAAGATCATGAAGAAGTACAACCGGCTGAACAATTAAATCGTTCGCTGACCTGTCGCGCAAAAAAAGCGCCATCAAATTCTATGATGGCGCTTTCTATTTTTAACGGGAAGAGGATTTGTCCTTTTGCTGGCTCCTTAGTTTACCTTCACCATGTACACATAATCAGAAATCTTTTTCACTTGCTGCGTACGTCCAGCGCCTTTTAGGCTTGATGCGGCGGGCAGTTTAATGTGTTGCGAGGTATCGGCTTTTTGCAGGGTATTCAGCACATCATAAATATATTTTGACCGCACGGCGAACACGGCACCTTCCACGGATGTTTGCCTTGCGTTCAACACGCCGATTATTTCGCCGTTGCGGTTGAGGATGGGACTGCCGCTGTTGCCGCGGTTGGCGTCAATGGAAATTTGCACCGTTGACGTATCGCCGTCATAGCCCGAGTTGGCAGACAGATAACCTTCGCCGTAAACCATGTCGTTGCGCGGATAGCCGAGACTGAAAATGGGTTCGGCAATATCCGTTCCTGATTTCTTAATAGAATAGGGAACCGAGGCTGGAGTTTTAAATGCGGTGTCAACGATTTTTAAAATGGCGATGTCGCGTTTCACATCGGTGTAAATGACACGGGCCCGAAGGATTTTTTCGTCTTTGCGTTGCACGGCCACATACCGGGCACCTTCTACCACATGGGCATTGGTAACCAGATAGCCTTTTGCATCCACCATAAATCCGGTGCCGCCAGGCGTATAACGAATCGTCGTATCTGGAGCATTAATTTGATCCTTTACTGTATTCAGTTCATGCGCTGTTTGCCTGGTGACAGTCTTTAATTTATCTACATCGCTTTTCAATTGCTGATAATCTCCCGGTACCTCGGCCTTACCGGATGAAAAAGCCGAAACCAAACCGCTGATGGTTAAGGCAGTAATGCCGGCAATAGAGGCTGCAATGGCCGCTGTGCGTTTATACCGGTTGAAGAAATAAACCACCTTTGCGCCGCCCTTCAGCTTTGGCGACTGAATGTCGCCTTTCTCCGCTAAATGAATGTGGGTATCATTCAAGATCGCTTTAAACTGGCGGGTGTTGTCGAAGCGGTCCATTTGCTGCAACAAAAAAGTGTGTTCCACTACGGCCTGGTCTATTTCTGGATTGCTTTTTCGTAAGCTTTCAAAATACATCCGTTCATCGGCCGTCATTTCGCCGGCAATGTAACGTTCAATGGCATCAATGATTTTTAAATCTTCTATCAAGGGTTTCCGTTTTTGTATTGCGAGAAAAATAACTTCTTCAACCGCATCAGGCATTTGTACTTCTGCGTTTTGGCATTTTCAGGATTGGTGTAGCCAAAGTCGGCGGCAATCTCCTGCATGTTCTTCTTCTTAAAATAAAAAGCCTCTAACAAACTTTTGCACGGTTCGCCTAAATTACCCATCGCTTTTTCCATCAGCGCAAACTCGCCGTCGCGTTTTTCATGTTCTCCCACCTCGTTGTCCACGATTACAAATTCCTCGGTGTTGTCGTGCAAGCTGTAACGGTTTTGCTGCATTAGCCGCTTTAGCCATAGCCGCCGGCACACCGAATAGACGAAGGTTTGCACCCGGCAGTTTAATTCGAAGGAACCGGATTGCACTTTCTGGTAAAGCACCATCATGGCTTCCTGAAAAATGTCCTTGGCGTCCTCGGTGTTGCCGCTGTTGGCTATCACCATCGCCTGTATCAGGTTGAAATTTTCTTTGTAGAGAATTTCAATCGTTTTTCGGTCGTTCTTGGCCAGTCCTTCTAATAGCGCAATTTGGTTGGGCTCTGCTTTCAAGTGCAATCTTCTGTTTAATACAAAATGGGCGAAAAAGTAACCCAAAGATGCGGGCAAAAAAATTTTTGAAATACCGGGTTACCTTTTTCCTTCATCGGGATTAATGCTGTAAAGCAGTGAAGATGCGAAGGTTTTTACTGATGGTTTTGCTTCCGGCCTGCGCCGCTTGTAGCAACGGCGGGAAAATAAAGCCGGCATTGACACCACAGTAAACGAAATCCGAAATTCGGATGTTGTGGATTCGGCCAAAGCAAAAGGCGGGCGGTTGCTGAACAAGGTCGGAGAAGGCCGTAAAAAATTTTAAAAAATTGGATTCAGCCAAATAAATTTTTCTCATAAACAAAAACTCAAACAAATGAAAAAAATCATCTTAGCCGTTGCCGTTATCGGTTTTCTGGCTTCTTGCAGCAATTCCGGCGATTCCGCTAAACATGAAAAAGACTCGATTGATTCTATTGCCAAAATGCAAAAAGAATCTGTAAACAACGCTGCTGACACGGCAAAGAAAAACATTGATGCGATGGCTGACACTGCTAAGAAACATGTTGACACCGCTACCAAGATGATGAACAACATGAAGGACACGGCTAAATCGAAAATGTAATCCAACCGTTTTTAAAACCAAATCATAAATTCAAACAACACATGAAAAAATTCCTTGGAATTTTAGCCATTGCCGGTGTACTGGTAGCTTGTAACAACAGCGGTACCGACGGTGTAAAGAAAGACTCTTCTTCCACCACGACCACCACTACTGAAAACACGACTGTCGTTGCTCCTCCCACCACTGACACAAGCCGCAAGATGACCACTACGACTACGGACACATCAAAGAAAATGATGAGCACCGATACGTCGAAGAAAATGTAATCTGTTTCCTATTGCCTTCCGCGTAAAACGCAACCGTTTTTTGTGGCAAGCAATCGTTAGATAGAAGCTGTCCTGGCAACAGGGCAGCTTTCTTTTTTAACCACATATTTTAAGGATTTCGAAAGGATTATCAGGATTAATTTTTTATTCAGTCCTTCCTTTCGAAATTGTAGCGCTGTCAAACTTTGGAAGAGATTTTATTCCTATAAAGCTTAATCCCGGCCATCCTTTCATAATCCTGATAATCAGTGGTTAGCTTTACACAAATTTTTTTATGGCAACATTTGGCGAACTTGGATTGAACGAAGAGCTTCTGAAATCAGTAGAAGAACTCGGCTTTACGCAACCCACTCCCATCCAGGAAAAAGCAATTCCGGTGCTGCTTTCGGGCACCAAAGATTTAATAGGACTGGCCCAAACCGGCACCGGCAAAACCGCTGCCTTTGGCCTTCCACTTTTGCAACTGATTGATACGGCAAAAAAACATCCGCAGGCTTTGCTTGTTTGTCCTACGCGGGAGCTTTGCCTGCAAATAGTAAGCGAAATTGAGAACTTTAAAAAACACTCAAGAGGCATCAACCTCGTAGCTGTTTACGGCGGTGCTTCTATTAGCGAACAAATAAGAGAGATCCGCCGCGGCGTTCAAATTGTGGTGGCTACGCCGGGACGATTGATTGATTTAATCGAACGCAAAGCCATCAACCTCGAAGAGATCAGCTACGTGGTTTTGGACGAAGCCGACGAGATGCTGAACATGGGCTTTCAGGAAGACATTGAATTCATTTTACAGAACACGCCCAAACGCGAAAGCACTTGGCTATTTAGTGCCACCATGCCGGCCGAAATCCGCAATGTGAGCAAACGGTACATGAAAGATCCGTTTGAAATAACCGTTGGCAAAAAGAACACGGCCAATAAAAATGTGGATCACCAATTCGTAGTCACATCGGCGCACAACCGCTATGAAACCTTAAAGCGGCTGATAGATTTTAATCCGGGCATGTACGGCATCATTTTCACCCGCACCAAAGCCGATGCCCAGGAGATTGCTGAAAAGCTAACAAGAGAAGGTTATGATATTGACGCCTTGCACGGCGACCTTACACAGCAGCAACGCAACAAAGTGATGGACGAGTTCCGCGAAAAGACCTTGCAGCTTCTGATAGCAACGGATGTGGCGGCACGCGGCATTGACGTGGTGGGCATTACGCATGTTATCAACTACGAATTGCCCGACGACATTGAAGTTTATACGCACCGCAGCGGTCGTACCGGTCGTGCCGGTAAAACCGGTGTGTGCATTTCCATCGTGCATGTTCGGGAAGCTTACCGCATCCGCGACACCGAGCGCATGGTGCAGGTGCCGTTTCACAAGTTGGAGATTCCTTCCGGTAAGGACGTTTGCCGCAGGCAGTTTTTTTACTTCATGGACAAATTGTTGGCTACCGACATCAGCCACGGCGATTATGAATCTTACCTGCCGATGCTGGCGGAGAAATTTGCCGACGTGAGCAAGGAAGAAGTATTGAAGCGTGTAGCGGCACTGGAGTTTGACCGCTTTTTAAAGTATTACGAGAATGCCGAAGACCTGAACCTGCGTGAAAGAGGACGTGACGAGAGAAGAGGCAGTGGCGATGCAAGAACTGAACGTCCGGGTGGCGACAGGCGGCGCGATACAAAAGGCCGTGAGTTTGGCAGTGGCGGTGGGGCTTCTACCCGCTTGTTTGTAAACCTTGGAACCAAAGATGGTTTCTACAAAGCCAGCTTTTTACAATTCATCTTAGACATGAGCGATTTGAGCAAAGAAGTTCTGGGCCGCATTGACATGAAAGAAATGAACAGTTGGATAGAAGTAGAAAAGGGCGCCGCGCAAAAGATGGTGCAAAGCATTGACGGAAAAAAATACAAAGGCAGAAGAATACGTATGAACGAGGCGGATAGTGTGCGGAGATAAGACGATTAGCGGATGTGACGATTAGCTGATTTGAAGATTTGGTGATTTGAAGATTGGCTGGCGCCGGTAGGTTTATGTAGGGACATGCCTGCGGCATGTCCGAAAGGCTGCGCACAAAGACAGTTTGTGTTTATAGCGAAGGTTGCGCAATGTTCAATAGAATTACCGAACGTACCAGAGTGCGACGCAACAGATGCTAAATAGATAGATGAACTATTGGCCTAAAAAAGTTTTATTAGTCAAACCTTATTTCAAATGACGCTTCGCCGCCGACAGGCCATCAGCTAATCTTTAAATCGGCTAATCAGCTGATCGAGTTCTTGGCCGTCATACAATGCTTGAAAAAAAATTTGCCGCCGAAGCATTCATTTCTATATTCGTTTGCAGAATGACAATCAACAAAGGATACCGTTACTTTTATTTTAGCTTCTATTTTAGGGGGAGCCGGGATCGCTTTTGTTGAAACGAAAAAGGTAAAAACCAAATTCAATAAAAAAAGTCCCGGCGGAAAGCCGGGACTTTTGTTTTATGGCAAACACGGTATCTATACAAGGCTTTGAAGGCAGCTTTCACCAGATAGCGGCGCGGCAGTTTTTTGGAAGCGACGTAGGCATCCTGCCTTGCGCTACATTCCGCGAAGTGGTTGATAGCACAACCGCCGGCGAAACCACCGCCAGCGTGATGGCCATTGAAAATTCTATAGCCGGAAGTATTCTGGCTAACTATAACCTGCTGCACAAATCAAATCTTTGCATTATCGGCGAAGTTTATCTGCCCATCAAGCAACACCTATTGGTTAATCCCGGTGTGAAGTTCGAAGAAATCAAGGAAGTGCATTCGCACCCGATGGCCATTTTGCAATGCATGGATTACCTGGCCCAATACAACTGGAAGCTGGTAGAAACCGAAGACACGGCCTTGAGTGCAAAGCACATTCATCAGCGAAAGAGCAAACACATTGCCGGTGTGGCCGGAAAGCTGGCGGCTGAACTTTTTAATTTGGAGATTGCCGCAGAAAACATTCACACCCAAAAAAATAATTACACCCGGTTTTTGATTTTGCAAAAAGCAAAGGCCGAAAGGGAAGATGCAGACAAAGCCTCACTTTCTTTTCATACAGATCATTCACGCGGCAGCCTGGCTAAAGTGCTGACGAAGATTGCTGACCGCGGCATCAATCTAAGCAAACTGCAAAGCTTTCCCATCCCCAGCAATGCCTGGAAATATAATTTTCATGCAGACTTAGAGTTTGATTCAATAGATCAATTTCAGGCGATGTTAAGGGAGATAGCGCCGGTAACGGAAGCAGTAAAAGTTTACGGAGTTTATAAAAACGGAAACGCAAATTCAGGGCAATGAAAATGGAAGTCGCACAACGATTGGCCGGCATCGGTGAATATTACTTCTCGCAAAAGCTGCGGGAGATTGAGGAAATGAACAAGGCGGGAAAGGCCGTGATTAACCTGGGCATCGGCAGTCCGGACATGCCGCCGCACCCCGATGTGATAAACGTTTTGCAGGAAGAAAGCGGCAAGCCGAACGTGCATGCGTACCAAAGTTATAAAGGTGCAGCTGTGTTGCGTGAAGCAATGGCATTATGGTATAAGAAATGGTACAGCGTAGAGTTGGATGCGGCCACGGAGATACTTCCGTTGATTGGTTCCAAAGAAGGCATCATGCACATTTGTATGACGTATTTGAATGAAGGCGATATGGCGCTTGTGCCCAATCCTGGATACCCCACATATTCAAGTGCGGTGAAGCTGGCAGGAGGGAAGTGTGTTTATTATGAGTTGAAGGAAGAGAATAATTGGGCGCCGGATTTTGAAACGTTGGAGGAAGACTTCAAAAGTGAGGTCTTACCACGTCCCAAGCTGATGTTCGTAAACTACCCGCACATGCCCACTGGCCAGCCGGCTTCAAAAGAATTGTTCCAAAAGCTCGTAGCCTTTGCAACAAAGCACAACATTCTTTTGGTGCATGACAACCCCTACAGCTTTATTCTGAATGATAATCCGATAAGTCTTTTTTCTATTGATGGCGCAAAAGACGTGGCGATTGAATCGAACTCGTTAAGCAAATCGCACAACATGGCCGGCTGGCGTGTGGGTATGCTTTGCGGCGCCAAAGAACGCATTGACGAAGTGCTGCGTTTTAAAAGTAACATGGACAGCGGAATGTTCTTGCCGGTGCAATTAGCAGCAGCAAAGGCATTGACATTAGATGAAACCTGGTTTGCCTCACTCAATGATGTTTACCGCAAGCGAAGAGAAAAAGTTTTTGAATTATTAGACTTACTAAATTGTTCGTATTCAAAAAAACAGGTGGGATTGTTTATGTGGGCAAAGACTTCGGCGGAGTACAAAGACGGTTATGCGTTGAGTGATGAAGTGTTGTACAATGCGGCTGTTTTCATCACACCCGGCGGCATCTTTGGCATCGAAGGAGATAAGTATGTGCGGGTGAGTTTATGCAGCACAGAGGAAAATTTAGACAAGGCAATTGGCCGAATCAGTAAAAGCTTGAAGAAAGAAAACGCATGACGGTAATTATTGTCGGCATAGGATTGATTGGCGGCTCAATGGCATTGGCTTTGAAGGAACGCGGCATTGCGCACAAAGTAATTGGCGTGGAGGCAAGCCCTGCACATCAGCAAAAGGCTTTGGACTTAAATCTTGTTGATGAAATTCTATCTTTGGACGAAGCGATAGAAGCATCGGATTTAATTGTTCTTGCGGTGCCGGTGAATGCTTTGCTGCCCTTGGTAAAAACCGTTTTGGATAAGATAGATACGCAAGTGTTGATGGATGTGGGTTCAACAAAAAATGCGGTGCTGGAAGCCATCAAGGATCATCCCAAGCGTGGACGCTTTGTGGCTTCGCATCCCATGTGGGGAACGGAGTACAGCGGCCCGGAAGCTGCGGTGCACGGCGCTTTCAGCGGCAAGGCCACAGTGATTTGCAACAAGGAAGAAAGCGATGCTGATGCCGTGAATTTGGTTGAAAATATCTACCGGCAGTTGGGTATGCATCTCGTGTACATGAACGCTACCGATCACGATGTACACGTGGCTTACATCAGCCACATTTCGCACATAACGTCCTTTGCTTTGGCCAATACGGTATTGGAAAAAGAAAAGGAAGAAGAAGCCATCTTTGAATTGGCGAGCGCTGGCTTTGAAAGCACAGTGCGGTTAGCCAAAAGCAATCCGGGGACATGGACACCCATTTTTATGGAAAACCGTGAGAATATTCTGGATGTTTTGAATGAGCACATTAGCCAGTTGCGGAAGTTTAAGGCTTGTTTGGAGAAAGAGAATTACGAGTATTTGTCGGAGTTGATAGAAGGGGCGAATAAGATAAAGCGTATCATTAAATGAATCGTGTCATCATTCCATATAACCCGAAGTTGAAAGAGCTGGCGAGAAAGCTGCGGCAGCGGATGACGTTTTCAGAAGTGAAGTTGTGGAATGAGTTGAAGAACGAAAAGATGATGTGTTATGATTTTGACAGACAACATTCGGTTTGGAATTATATCGTTGACTTTTATTGTAAGGATTTATTCCTTGCGATTGAGATAGATGGCATTACGCATACATAGGAAAGCGTTGCTGCGAAAGATGTGATAAGGCAAAAAGAATTGGAGACATTGGGTGTAAAATTTTTACGCTTTGATGCGATGTTGGTGGTGAATAAAGTGGAAGCAGCGGTAAGAGAGATTGCATTGTGGGTTGAAGAATATGAGAAGAAGAACGGTGTGCCGCTGCTTGTACAGCGAAGACGTGATAAGCATGTTGCGAAGGGAGATGCGTGACGTTGCGGCTGGCGTAGAACCCACCCCTTCCAAAGAGTTCTTTATAGTTATAGTCTGCCGCCCCTCCAGGGAGGGGATGACCACTCCGCTGGCTCATTAAATCGTGCTTCTTTTGAGGGGATGCATGAAATTTTGAAGAGATGCATAAACCAAATGAATGAATGTTTATGCTTAGGCGACCATCCCCTCCTTGGAGGGGCGACCTAACGTTTGATTGTGCTGTAAGACTCCGGGGTGGGTTTACCGCGACGATGTGCTCAATAGTGATAAGAACGTACACGTCCCGATAGCTATCGGGAGCGACGCAACAGACGATAAATAGTAGCACCGGCCTCTGGTCCAAAGGCGGAATTATGAATACGAACAACCCCATATTCCTTTTAACCTCATAGCCTAAAATTTATATCATGCAAACGTTAGAAAGTAAACAAAGCGCCGTACAACAAGCCTGGCAAAAACGGCCGCTTATCATTTCCGGCCCTTGCAGCGCCGAGACTGAAGAACAGGTTTTAGAAACCGCGACAAGGCTTGCGGCCACCGGTAAGGTGGACATGCTTCGTGCCGGCATTTGGAAACCGCGTACACGTCCGGGTAGCTTTGAAGGCGTGGGCACCAAAGGCCTGCCCTGGCTTCAACAAGCAAAGAAGATAACCGGTTTGCCGGTGGCTGTGGAAGTGGCTACGGGCAAGCAAGTGGAAGATGCGCTTCACTTTGATGTGGACGTGCTATGGTTGGGCGCACGAACTACGGTGAATCCATTCAGTGTTCAGGAAGTAGCCGATGCTTTGCGCGGCGTGAAGGTGCCGGTGCTGATTAAAAATCCCATTAATCCTGATCTTGAATTGTGGATTGGCGCGGCGGAAAGAGTAGCCAAAGCGGGCATTGAGCAGATCGGATTGATCCATCGCGGCTTTTCATCGTACGGCAACACTGAATACCGCAACGCACCTATGTGGCACCTTGCCATTGAGATGAAACGGCGCAACCCCGACATGCTTATCATCAATGATCCTTCGCACATTTGCGGCCGCCGCGACATATTGCTCGAAGTGGCGCAGGAAGCCATCAACCTCGATTACGATGGACTGATGATTGAAAGCCACATTGATCCCGACAATGCCTGGAGCGATGCGAAGCAACAAATCACGCCGGAACGATTGAATGAGATGCTTGGCGAGATTATCTGGCGCAAGGAAGATGTGTCGTCCGAAGAAGTTCATGCGATGCTGGAAAAGATGCGGTCGCAAATAAACCAGTTGGATGATGAACTGCTGCAACTGCTTAGCCAGCGCATGAAGATTGCCGATAAAATAGGCCAGTACAAAAAGGAAAATAACCTCACCATTTTACAAACACGTCGCTGGAACGAGATACTTGAAAGGGCTTGCAAAAAAGGAGAGAAGATGGGCCTGGGCAAAGAATTCGTTACAAAATATCTTGATGCTGTTCACATGGAAAGCATCAATCACCAGAACAAAGTCTTTCACGGCTGATGCAAGTAAAAAAAGTTCAGTTCAGCAGGCAGGCGACAGCGTTTTATTTCGACGCTTCTTTTTCAAAGTTGAAAGAGTTGGCGTCGCAGAAAACAGCGGTCATTATCACCGATGACTTGGTGTTTGCCGCGCACAAAAAATTGTTTAGAGATTGGAACATTGTTGTGCTAAAGGCCGGCGAAGAATACAAGTTGCAGTCGGCAGTGGATTCGCTCTTTGAACAGTTGATAGAAATGAAGGCCGACCGTACCTGGACATTGATTGGCGTGGGCGGCGGCGTGGTTACCGACATCACGGGTTATGCGGCTTCGGTGTTCTTACGTGGTGTAAAGTTTGGCTTTGTTCCGACGACTATATTGGCGATGGTGGACGCGGCCATCGGTGGCAAGAACGGCATTGATGTGAGTCTGTATAAGAACATGATCGGCACCATCAATCAGCCACATTTTTTGTTGTACGATGTTTCGCTGCTCAAAACATTGCCTTTACCCGAATGGCGCAACGGTTTTGCCGAAGTGATTAAGCACGCCGTCATTTTAGATGCGCCGATGTTTAAGGAATTAGAAAAACACAACGTTGCCTTCTACCAAAAAAATGTCGCGGCTTTGCAAAAGTTGGTTCAACGAAACGCGATGCTGAAAGCGAAAGTGGTGAAGGAAGACGAGTTTGAAAAAGACCGCCGCCGGCTCTTAAACTTCGGTCATACGTTAGGACATGCGGTAGAGAAACAATACGAATTAATGCATGGCGAAGCCGTAGCGATTGGGATGGCTTTTGCTGCAAAGCTTTCCCGCGAACTTTTACATTTTAAAGGCGCCGAAAAATTAGTGACCTTGATTGATGCCTACGGCTTGCCTGTCACAACGGCTTACAACAAGCAGCAAGTTTTTGACGTGCTTATAAGCGATAAAAAACGCGAAGGCGAACACATGAATTTTATTCTGCTGGAAAAGATTGGGAAAGCCGTTATAAAAAAACTTCCGTTACCTGAAATTTATAAACTCATTTAATGCAGGTCATTGTTTCTCCTTCTACAATCAAAGGTTCGGTTACTGCCCCGGCTTCCAAAAGCGCCATGCAGCGGGCTTGCGCAGCGGCTTTGCTGAAAGGCGGCAAAACGGTTTTGCACAATCCCGGTGTAAGCAACGACGACGAAGCCGCGCTGGACATCATTCAACAACTTGGCGCAATGGTGCAAAAGGTTGATGATACGATTGTCATTGAAAGCAATGGCGTTGTTCCTGTTTCCAATGAAATCAACTGCGGTGAAAGCGGCTTGTCGGCACGAATGTTTACATCTATTGCTGCTTTAAGTAAGACGCCAATTACCGTTACAGGCTATGGAAGTTTACTTAAACGCCCGTTCCATTTTTTTACTGAAGTGCTGCCGCAATTGGGAGTGAAGGTTGATAGCGACAACAGCTTGCTCCCCCTAAAAATTACCGGCCCTTTGCAGCCATGGACCATTGAAATTGACGGTTCGCTTTCTTCACAATTTCTGACTGGATTGCTGTTTGCTTACGCCGCCGCCGGTGCAAGAGATGTAACCATCAACGTAAACAACCTTGCCAGCAAGCCTTACATAGATTTAACCTTGCAGGTGATGAAAGACTTCGGTTTGCCTGTGCCTGTCAATAACAATTATGAGTCGTTTGTTTTTTCCGGCAACCCCATAACCCCACTACCCAATAACCCAATAACCTATCAGGTTGAAGGCGATTGGAGCGGTGGTGCATTTCTTTTAGTAGCCGGTGCCGTTGCAGGTGACATTGTTGTAAAAGGTTTGGATGTTTACTCCATGCAAGCCGACAAAGCTACGTTGCAAGCGCTGATACAAAGCGGAGCAAGCATGAGCATAGAAGCAGAACAGATTGTTGTCCGCAAGAGTAAATTGAAAGCCTTTCATTTTAATGCCACGGATTGTCCTGATTTGTTTCCACCGCTCGTTGCGTTGGCTGCTTATTGTGAGGGCACGTCTGTGATTGAAGGCTTGCGCCGTTTAACCCACAAAGAGAGCAATCGGGGATTGACTTTGCAGGAAGAATTTAGCAAGATGGGAGTGGAGATAGGTTTTCAGGATGACCTGATGTTGATAAAAGGTGGCAACGGTGTGAAGGGCGCGACTGTTCATTCGCGGCATGATCACCGCATTGCAATGGCTTGTGCGGTTGCGGCATTGGGTGCGGAAGGTGAAGTGACGATTGATGAAGCGGAGGCAGTGAATAAATCATATCCGCAGTTTTGGGCGCATCTTGCCAAGTTGAATGTGAAAGTTCAAACCATTTCCAATCCATAAATTTGTTTTATGAACCTCTATTATTTAGACCGCATAACGATTGATCCCGAAATCTGTCACGGCAAGCCCTGCATTCGCGGAATGCGTTGGCCTGTAGTCGTGCTGCTTGACTTGTTGGGTTCTAAAATGACTTATCAGGAAATTTTGGAAGACCATCCTGAACTGGAAATTGAAGACATTTATGCTGCAATCAATTATGCCGTTCTTAATCTTTCCCGTTCGCCACTTAAAAATGTGGCTTAATGAATTTTCTATGTGATGTACATATCGCTTATAAAGTAAAAATCTTCCTGATTGCACAAGGCCATCATGCCATTCACGCAAATGATTTACCGCAAAAATCAGAAACCCAGGACCGGGATATTTGTTCTCATGCCGATGCCGGTAGTTTTGTTGTTATTACAAAAGACGCAGACTTTGTTGACTTGTATTTTGTAAAGCACTCTCCAAAAAAAATCATCAAAATAAATCTCGGCAATATTGCAACGGTTGAATTGATTTCTCTTCTTTCCACCTTGCTTCCGCAAATGCAAAAGGTGATGGCCCGCGAAAATTTTTTAATTGAGATAGATAAAGGCGGGACTTTTACTGTTGACCAAATTGATTAACTCATGAACTCTTTCGGACGTCTTTTTCGCGTTAGCATTTTTGGCGAATCACACGGGCCTTCGGTAGGTATCATCATTGATGGATGTCCAGCTGGTTTGCCATTGAACGAAGATGACTTTACAATAGATATAGAACGCAGAAAAGGCGGCATGCAAAAAGGCACCACGCCGCGCAAAGAAGACGACATTCCCATTTTTATAAGCGGCATTTTCAACGGCAAAACAACCGGCGCCCCGCTCACCATCATCTTTGAAAACAAGAACACCCGTTCATCGGATTACGAAAAGCAACGGGAAGTTCCCCGGCCGGGTCATGCTGATTTTGTCGCGAATAAAAAATTCGGCGGGTTTGAAGATTTCAGAGGTGGCGGGCATTTCAGCGGAAGGCTTACAGTTTGTTTAGTGGCGGCTGGTGTTGTGGCAAAAAATGTTTTGCAAGGTATCAACATCGCCGCAACGATACTTGAGATTGGCGGCGAAACGAACATTGAAGCCGGCCTGCAAAAAGCCATTGACGCAAAAGATTCCGTTGGCGGTATTGTTGAATGCAAAGTCTCCAACCTTCCGCTTAGTTTGGGCGAACCTTTCTTTGAATCGATTGAATCAGTTTTGGCCCAAGCCGTATTCTCCATTCCAGCTATTAAAGGAATTGAGTTTGGTGCAGGCTTTGGCGCAGCGAAGATGTTCGGCAGCGTTCATAACGATGCCATCATTGATGCAAGTGGCGCCACCAAAACCAATCATGCGGGTGGCGTAGTCGGTGGAATAACCAATGGAAATGAATTGGTCTT
Source organism: Flavisolibacter sp. (assembly GCA_965247695.1). Lineage (GTDB taxonomy): Bacteria > Bacteroidota > Bacteroidia > Chitinophagales > Chitinophagaceae > Flavisolibacter. The sequence continues at coordinate 3,920,745 of OZ252037.1, read as the reverse complement.
TCGCGTGGTGGTAAAGCCCACATCATCCACACCTTTGGAACAGGAAAGTTTAAATTGGCAAACGGGCTTGGTGGAAAAGTTCTCCATCAAAGGCCGCCATGATTTGAGCATCGCCCTGCGTGTGCCGCCGGTTTTAGAGGGGGTAACGGCCATGGTTCTCGCAGACTTTCTTTTACTCGAACAAAAAATAAAACGCATTCTTTGATGCACAGCCACAACCAGACCGCAAAACTCATTGAGCCAGTTTCTTGAAGTCAATGTCCAGCACATCATACCGACCATCATTTGGAACACTAAAGTGCCACCATTCGGTTGCCAGTCCTTTAAAGCCATGCTTCTCCATTACGGTTTGTAACAACAAACGGCTCTTTAAAATCTCTTCCGGCAAGGCCGTAAAATCGCGGTGCGCCGAATCGGTGAAGTTGTCGAAGCCCGTGCCCATGTCCACTTCCTTACCATCCTTCATCAGCGTTAAGTCAATGGCCAATCCGCGGTTGTGGCCGGAACCTTTTGCAGGATCGGCTACGTAGCGGTCATCGTGAATCAAGTCCCACATTTTTTTTGTAACGGCGTACGGCCGGTAAGCGTCCCATATTTTTAGCGAATAACCTTTTGTTGCCAGTTCGTCCGAAACGTTTTTCAAAGCCTTCGCCACCGGCAGGCGCAAAAAGGTTTTGTCGCGGCTTTTGTAAAGCTTTTGCCCGGTGAAGTTGTTGGTGGTGGCGTAGCGCAAATCATACTCAACCGAAGGCGCAAAACGCTTTACTTCCACCATAACTTGCAAGCTGTCGTTATCAACTGAATCTTTGTATTCCGCGTACAGGCTGATGACTTTCAGCGCCTGCGCTTTGCCGGTTTCGGCAATGAAAAACACAATCGCAAAAAGTAAAGAAAATCGTTTTATATTCAACCGTAAAATTTGCATCCCTGCAACTTATGAAATATTCTGAACTGCTTTTTTTTCGCCGGTCTTTATGGTCAACTTCATTGCCGCTCCTGGCCCTCCTTTTTTTTTGTGCTTGTAATAACCATCAAAGCGTTCAGGATAAGCAAGTGGTGGCAACGCCGGAGGAGATCAACGCCAAGGCCGAAGACCTCATTAGAAACACGCTGGAAGAAATTCTGCACAACCCGGCCAAACTACCTGACTCCATCAAGCTGAAAAATGCCGACCTGTTGCAAGCCTTGTACAGCAAGAACGGTTATGCTTTATTCTGGTCGTCAAAAGGAGCGTTTAATCGCGAAGCCGATTCGCTTTTTGCCTTGATTGACTCGTCGAAAGTTTACGGCTTGTTTCCATCGGATTATTATGCCGATAAGTTAAAGGAATGGCAAGCAAGCCTGCGAAAGGACACGGCCAAAGAAAACAAATTAGACGCGGCCAAATGGGCGTACGCCGACATGCTTTCCACCAGCGCCTTCGTGCAATTGGTGAAAGATCTAAAAATCGGCCGCCTGTTGCCAGACAGCGTACTGGTGAAAGACACCTCTCTTCACGCCGATTTTTTTATCAAGCAAAAAGCCTCCTTCGCTTCGCAATCGGTACTGCAGTTTACGCAAAGCCTCGAACCCGCCAACAAAGATTATCAGCAATTGAAGGAAGCCTTGCGCGGCTTTCTGCCAAAAGCAAATTTTCGTTCTTATACGGTGGTCAAAACAAAAGACAGCCTGCTGCTAACAAAGTTGCTGTACAAGCGCATCAGCGAAGAAGATTCCATCCGGCTCATACCCGATAAATCGCCTGATTCAACAGCGCTTGCCACGGCGGTGAAGAAATATCAACACCTTAAAAAACTAAAAGAAGATGGCAAGGTTTCGCCGTCCCTCATTGCCAGATTAAACAGTACCGACCAAGAAAAACTTTACCGCATTGCCATTACCCTTGATAAGTATAAGATGCTGCCTCCCTTGCCCGAAAATTATATTTGGGTAAACCTGCCGGCCTTCCGGCTGGAAGTACACGAGGGCGACAGCATTGCGCTGCAATCGAAAATCATTTGCGGCAAACCCACTACCACCACGCCGCAACTTTCCAGCGTCATTACCGACATGGTCACGTACCCGCAATGGACCATACCAGCCAGCATCATTAAAAAAGAAATTTTGCCCGGCTTACAACGCAACGCCGGTTACACGCAGAAACGAGGTTATAGTTTGGTAGACGCCAGTGGAAACGAAGTCAGTCCGTACAGCGTTAACTGGGCCAAGTACAAAACTGGCATTCCCTACAAAGTGGTGCAAGGCAGCGGCGACGCCAATGCCTTGGGCGTGATGAAGTTTAATTTCAACAACCCATATTCAGTTTATTTGCACGATACCAATCAACGTTACCTGTTTGAAAAAAGCAGCCGTGCGTTGAGCCACGGTTGCGTTAGGGTGCAGCGCTGGCACGAACTGGCCTTGTACATTTTGCGCAAAGACAGCACCGCGGACTCTGCCAGGTACACACCTGTTGATTCACTGGACTCCTGGCTGGCCCAAAAAAAGAAGAAATACATTAAGGTGCATCAGCAATTGCCGCTGTTCATCCGCTACTTCAGTGCCGAGGGCAAAGACGGTAAACTCATCCTGCACGAAGACATTTACGACGAAGACAAACGCATTCGCGAAAAAGTATTTGCCGGCCGTTAAGCGGGCAAGGTACAGGGATAAATAATTTCACCACTTTACGTCCCGGCGACTATTTTTGTTTCGGCATCAAACCAAACTACGAATGAAGAAAATATTCGCCTCGCTTCCTTTTTTATTGCTTGCTGTTACCGCTCTTCAGGCGCAAACGTCCGGCGTCGGAACAAAAACATTGAGCTTTCATTTTATCGGCAACGATTTTGCTACGCCGCAAGCCATCCGCAGCACTTCGCTGTCGGCGGTTTTGCGGGATAAAAAGGTAGCCAAGTTCAAAAACATGGACCAGGGCTTTTCGCTCATGTACACCAACGGGCTTACGCCCCACGTTGATATAGCAGCTACCATTGGCGGCACTTTTAGCAAAAGCGTGATACCTGGAAAAATGTCAAGCAGCGATAACTTTTTAATGGAAGCGGATGCATCGGGCCATTTTAAAATGCTGGCCGCTGATGCCGCTGTCAATCCCTATCTCATTGCCGGCGTAGGCGCCAGCAAATACACCAATATTTATGGCGCTTTTATTCCGGTTGGCGCCGGCTTTCGGTTTAACCTCTTTCACGAAACAAATATTTATACCCAACTGCAATACCGCATCCCGGTTACGACAGATGCCAACAACTATCATTTTCAGGTAAGCTTTGGCATTGGCGGCATCATTAGCGAGAAAAAACAAGAACCAGTAAAAGAGGTAGCGCCGCCTCCGCCGGCCGACACCGATGGCGATGGGATTAATGATGCGGATGATGCCTGCCCAACCGTGTTTGGCCTGGCCCGTTACAAAGGCTGTCCCATTCCCGACACCGATAAAGACGGCATCAATGATGAAGAGGATAAATGTCCTACTGTTCCCGGTACGGCTAAATATAACGGATGCCCTGTGCCCGATACGGATGGCGATGGCATCAATGATGAACAAGACAAATGTCCCACGGTTGCCGGTGTGGCTCGCTACAACGGTTGTCCCGTGCCTGATACCGATAACGACGGCGTAAACGATGAAGAAGACAAATGCCCAACGGTTCCCGGCACCAAGGCAAACAACGGCTGTCCCGAAGTAACGCAGGAGATGGTGCAAAAAATGAACTATGCCGCCAAGCGCATCTTCTTCATCACAGGCAGCGCCAAGCTCTCTAAAAAATCGGATGCAGCCTTGAATGAAGTGGTGAAAATTTTAACCGACGACCCGAACGTGAAGCTGTCCATCGAAGGCCATACTGATAACGTAGGCAAGGCGGAATTCAATAAAACATTGAGCGACAAAAGGGCGGCAAGTGTGAAAACTTACCTCACCAGCAAAGGTGTTGACGAAAGCCGGCTTTCCGCCGAAGGCTTTGGCATGGAAAAGCCTGTTGCCAACAACAAAACCGCCGCTGGCCGTGCACAAAACCGGAGAGTGGAATTGAAGTTGAGTTACTAAAAATGATTTTAAAAGGAACAAAAAAAATGCGCTTCAACCGAAGCGCATTTTTTGTTTGACGGCATCATGGACCAGAGTACAGAATAACGATGAAACTTTCGTTGCGTCGCTCCCGTCCCGATAGCTATCGGGAGCTATCGGGACGTGTACGTTTTCGTCGCTATTGAGCACATCGTCGCGGCAATTGTATTACTACGGCACGGAGGCACACAGGTTCAAAGGCTCTTTGTGTAACTCTGCGCCTCTATGTCTTCGTGGTTCCTGTCTTTGTCAGCGTAGGAGGGAGGCACTCACCGTCAACTCCTTTGAGTCTTTCACATAGGTGTAAAAACCTTCGCTGCTTTTTACGCCAAGTTTCTTTGCAGTAACCATGTTCACCAAAAGCGGACAGGGCGCATATTTAGGATTGCCAAAACCTTCGTGCAAAACCCGCAAAATGCTCAAGCAAACATCAAGGCCGATAAAGTCGGCAAGCTGCAAAGGCCCCATTGGGTGTGCCATGCCCAGCTTCATCACGGTGTCTATTTCGGACACGCCGGCCACACCCTCGTACAATGTAAAAATGGCTTCGTTAATCATCGGCATCAAAATGCGGTTGGCCACAAAGCCGGGATAATCGTTCACCACGCAAGGCACCTTGCCCAACTGTTTGCTAAGTTCAACAATCTTGTTTGTAACGTCTTGTGAAGTCGCGTAGCCGTTGATAATCTCCACCAGCTTCATCACCGGCACGGGATTCATAAAGTGCATTCCAATGACGCTTTCGGGCCGTTTTGTGACGGCGGCAATTTTGGTGATGGAGATGGACGATGTGTTGGTGGCGAGGATGCAGCCAGCAGGGGCGTGGCTATCTATCTCACTAAAAATTTTGAGCTTGAGTTCTGTATTTTCCGTAGCTGCTTCTACAACCAAATCGGCATCCTTCAAACCAACTCCAAGCGAAGTTATTGTTGTAATGTTTTTCAGCGAGGCTTCTTTCACGCCAGTACTGATGCTTCCTTTGGCAATTTGCCTGTCGAAGTTTTTAACGATGGTTTGGAGCGCTTTGTCCAATTGCGGCTGCGATACATCAATAAGTGAAACCGCAAAGCCGGTTTGTGCAAACACATGTGCAATGCCGTTGCCCATGGTACCCGCGCCGATAACAGCAATCTTTTTCATGATAAATTTTTGAAGGCGGTAAAGATAAAGGGACGGGAATGATGAAAGAATGTGGCCTGCGGCGAAAAGCTTAGATGATAAGTTGATTCGTTGATTAGTTGGTCCGTATTGCGTTTCAACCCACCAACTTTTCAACCTATCAGCCATCCACAAGCTTACCTCTTGCGGAACGTATCTTTGCCGCACTGCAAGCCGCGCCGTCGCGTGGTGTAAAAGCCGCGAGGAAAGTCCGGACAGCACAGGGCAACGCACCACCTAACGGGTGGGTGTTCATTGCAAAATGAGCAACAGAAAGTGCCACAGAAAATAACCTCCGTTTTGCGGAAAGGGTGAAAACGCGGTGTAAAAGACCACGAAGGTTTTTGGTAACAATAGCCTTGGGTAAACCTTGCGTGCTGAAATGCCAAATATGCCAGCGTTTAAGGGCGGTCCGTTCAAGTTGGCGGGTAGGCAGATAGAGGTAGGCAGCGATGCTTATCCCAGATAAATGACGGCGGTCATTCGCCGAATGGCGAATGGAACAGAATCCGGCTTACAGGCTTGCAGTTTTTTATAACCGCAGAGAACAAGAGTAAACAGAGGTTTCGCAGAGAAATAATTCACCTCTGCGAAACCTTTTGTGTTCTTTTGTTGTTTGTAATTAAAAAAAGGTATGGCCCAGATACCCGCCAAGTTCCATTAGCCAGGCAATCCCCACATGAACCAAAAATCCACCGAAGATGGTCCGGGTGTTGTAGGAAACAACACCCAATATCAATCCGCCGACATACGAAGAAATGCATTCGCCCAACGGCTTTCCAAAATGAATGGTGCAGTAAAAAATCGCCATGGGCAAAATGGCTTCTTTGCCGGCCCATTTTGCAAAAGCCAGCACTAAAAATCCTCGAAAGAAAAGTTCAATGGAAAGAAAGTCGGTGCCGTAGGAAAGCTCATACAATAGCTTGTGTGTGCCGCTATCCGGTTGCAACAAATAAGCAAGGCTTTGAAAACGCGGATACATCGCCAGAAAATCTTTTTGCGTGGACGCGGCCGCCACCAGCGGAATCATAATCAATAACATGATGACGTAAGGCTTGGGATGAAAGTTTTTTAACGTGGCGCCGTAAAAAGGCCGGCCGTTGTCGAACATTCGGTGAATGAGATAAAGCATGGACGTGATGACAACCACTTTAAAAGGCCAGTAAACAACGGCATTCCAATATTCATCGGCAAACAAATCGGTAGTAAAATCGTATTGAATATGCGCCGACATCTTCCAGGCAAACACCGCCGGCGCCAGCAACAGTAAGGCGATAAATTTTTTATGGCGAAAGATGTGTGACTTCAAAAAGATAACTTGTAGAAAGTAGCCGTAGCCAAACACAAGCAGAAATAAGCCGTACCAGGAAAGGAATTGAAGCGGTTCCGAATGCCGGACGATTTGTTTGTTTACATCATATTGATAATTGATAAAAACCGCAAGTCCGGTAAACAACGTGGCGCAAAGAAAAAGCGACTTGTTGAGCGCAGTAAAATAATCGCGTAGATAGCCGACAATTTTTTTCATGCCTGTACGTCTTGACCAAACTGTAAGATATAGCCCTTGCCATCTTTCATAGCGAATTCTCTCATACCGTAGTCAAATGTTTCGAGGCCGTAAAAAATATGCGGGCTGTCTTTCCCGCTTTGCTACAAGGCCTCACCGTCATCTGTTGCCATGTACAATGAGCCTGTGAATTGCGGCATTGTGAAAGGCATGTGTTCAGCCGGTTTTGCAAACATGATGAACACGCTGTCTTTTGACACTTCGCCTCATTGTCCGTTTTCGGCACAGGCCGTTTCGGCAAAGCCGGGGGCAAGCACATACCAATCAATTGTTTGCTTTACGTTATCTACCCAAAGCATTGGGCGCAGATGAAGAAGCATGGTCGTAAACTATTTTTGGAGCGAAGAACGTTCATTCATCTTTTATTGCCATCCGCATGAAGAAAATCATTCCCGCTTTTTTTGTCTTGCTCTGCGCCCTTTCCTGCACGGCACCAAAAAGCCTTTCAGTCAAAAGGTTGACCGGCCTTCAATTTATCGGCGAGTATCTGTTACCTGATAGCACAAACTTCGGCGGGACAAGGGTAGGAGGTTTGTCAAGCATTGATTATGATCCCCAGAACGATCTTTATTATCTCATCAGCGACGACCGTTCGGAATACAATCCTGCCCGCTATTACACGGCAAAGATATTTTTTTCGGCCAAGGCCATTGATAGCATAAACTTTCAACGGGTAACTTTATTGCAACAAAAAGACAGCGGTTTCTACCCGAACAAAAAACAAGATTCCCTGCACGTGCCCGACCCTGAAGGCCTGCGCATCAACGGTAAAACAGGTGAATTTGTTTGGACGAATGAAGGCGAACGAATCGTGAAAACCGGCTACGCTATTTTGCAAAATCCGTCCGTCAATCTTGTGGGAAAAAATAATTTATTAGAGGACACTTTTGCCTTGCCGGCAAATCTGCGGGTAAGTATAAAAGAGCAAGGCCCCCGGCGCAACGGCGTGTTTGAAGGCCTGGCTTTCGCTGACGACTTTAAAACGCTTTACGTGAACGTGGAAGAGCCGCTTTACGAAGATGGCCCGCGTGCCGGCACCGGCGATTCAACGGCCTGGATACGCATCATCAAGTTTGATGTAAAAACAAAGCTGCCGAAGGCGCAATACGCTTATAAACTTGACCCGGTTGTGAAAGAACCTGTTCCAAAAGACGCCTTTGAAATCAACGGTGTGCCGGACATTCTTGCCTTGAATAATCATCAATTGCTGGTAACGGAGCGGTCGTTTTCTGCCGGTTACATCACCTGCAACGTAAGGGTTTATTTGGTTGAATTGAACGGTGCAGAAGATGTGTCCGGCACGGCATCCTTACTAAAAACACCGCCGCAAAAGCCCTTGCAAAAAACTTTAGTGGTGAACATGGACAACCTTGGCATCAACATCTACAATATAGAAGGCGCAACGGTTGGCCCACGGCTGCCCGATGGCAAGCGCAGTTTGGTTTTAGTAGCCGACGATAATTTTTCCGGAAAAGAAAAAACGCAGTTTCTTTTGTTTGCGGTAGAAGAGTGAAGCAAGAGGTTAGAACGCAGAAGCTGAAGGCAGGAAGCCTGATTTTCTATCGTCCACCGCTGAACCCCTCCTTTTGACTTTTTAACCTTGCTTAACCCATCTCCGGCTTACTTTGGCGGCAAATCTTTCAACATGAAAAAATTTCTTTTACTGGCAACCTTGTTTGCCGCAGTAGCAACCACGTCTGTTTCGGCACAAGGCGGGGGCATGACGCCGGAACAAAGAGCCGAGCGCATGAAACAACAGAAAACCGAATTAGTAGCCAGCGCAAAAATCACGGAAGCAGAAGCCGACAAAGTGATGGCGATTCAACAAGAATCACGGCAAGGTATGCGCGGTCTGCGCGACCTGTCGGCGGATGACCGCAAGAAAAAAATGGACGAAATGAAAGTGGAGAATGACAAAAAATTCAAAGCCATTCCGCTCACCGACGACCAGGTAAAAGCAGTGGATGCTTACTATGATGAGCAGATGAAAAAGATGATGAATCGCATGGGCGGCAACGGCGGAAATCAATAAGCAATACGCAACAGGCTTCTGGCTAGAAGTAATGATGCCGGAATTTTATCCGTTGCAAAATGCCCGTTGCTCTTAGCTTGTTGTTTCCTCTTCCTATTTTTGAAACCCCGTACACAAGCACGGGGTTTTATTTTTTATGGCCGAAGATTTAAACATTGCTACCGGTACTAAAGAAGAGCAATACGAAGCCTTGCTGCCGCAGATCAAAGGCTTGCTGCAGGGCGAGCCCGATTTAATTGCTAATCTTGCCAATGTCGCCGCCGCATTGAAGGAACAGTTTGGCTGGCTATGGGTAGGTTTTTATTTGGTGAAGAAAGATGAACTCGTGCTCGGTCCGTTTCAAGGCCCGGTAGCCTGCACGCGAATAAAAAAAGGCAGAGGCGTTTGCGGAGCGAGTTGGGCAAAGGCCGAGACGTTGGTTGTGCCAGATGTGGAAAAGTTTCCCGGCCACATAGCTTGCAGCAGTTCATCGCGTTCTGAAATCGTTCTCCCTTTGTATAAACACAAAAAAGTTGTCGGCGTTTTGGATGTAGATAGCGCCGAGCTTTCCGCTTTTGATGAAACCGATCGCCGGTATCTCGAAGCCATTGTTCAACTGCTATCATTGTAGCAAAAACCTTTCTTTACAGGTAAAATTTTAATTGACCATTCGCTTTCCAGCTTTATCCCATAAAATTTTTTAAAGCCGGCTTTTCCACACCTTTATTTCTTAAAAACCGGCACAGTATTTCGATGGCTTAAATCATGGAGCAGCAAAACCAGCCAACCAAAGATCGTCAACAAAAAGGCAAGCACGAAAACCCTTTGCCGCAGGAAATCAGCAACGAACAACGTAGACTAACTGAAGCCGCTCATCGCGAAGCCGAGGAAGACATTGCCGCTGATGCCGATTTATCCCTGCAAGGCAAGAATGATGATTTAGACGAAGGCGAATCCGCAAGGCTTGGCGAGGATGTTCCGGTATAAATAATCTCAAAATCTTTAACCAGAAAAATCCAACGTTTATGCAACAGTTTACAGGCAGACCCGCCATAAGGGAAAGAAGAGAAGAAGGCAGAAGGCAATCCGCGTCATTTGAAACGCAAGGTGTTTACCGCGAAAGAAGGCTAACGGGCGAACCGGCTAAATTTAACACCCGCTTGGAACAGCGCCGCATCAGTTGGGAAAATGATTTATACGAAAGGCAAAGCGCTTGATCCAATGACGGTGACGGGCAATTTGCAACAGGCAAAAAGTTGCCTGCAAAATAGCGTTGCCAATATAAAAATAGAAGATGTACAACAAGCAAGATAACACTCCTTCCGAGGCAGACCGCGATGCAAAAAGCGAAAATTTGGCGAAGGAGATTCCAACGGAACAATCGGATGATTTATTTACTGATCGTGGCTCTATCAATGTGAGTTCACCAGAGCCATCGGGCAACGATAACCCGGAAAACAAAGTAGCAACATCATTGGATGACGAATAAGCAATCTGTGAATTGCTATGCAATAAAAAAGTTTCGCAACACTGCGGAGCTTTTTTATTGCTCGTTACTCATTGCCTATTGGCTTGATAGCTGCCTTGCCTTTTGAAAGACCGGGTCGTAGAAATTGTACACTTCGTAAAAGCCTTCGCTGCGCCATTTTAAGCGGGCTAAATAAGCTTTAATTCTTTCCTCGATATTTTTTTTATCCGCCTGCGGAACAGCGCTTAAATAAATGCTGTCCTGTAGAGCATAGTTCACCAACTGCATCCAGGCATCAGCGGTATTTTGGAAGTTTTGTGCAAACTCCAATGGCGTTTTATATTGCGCGAATTCCGAAAGATGCGAGATATAATATTGATAGATAAATGCGTTGAAACGGCCATCCAGATACAGGCCGGTTACGGCATGGGTAAAGGAACTAGTGTCAACCGGAACATAAAATCAGGTGTAATGCCACCGCCGCCATAAACTACTTTGCCGCCAGCCGTTTTAAAACTTTTTTCAGTCGCCAAATGATGCACTGAATCAGGATTGATGATTTCGCCGTGTTCATAACGGTCGCGGATTTCTTCCATGTAGATTTTCTTGCCCTTATCGTAAGGCCGCTGTATGCTACGGCCAGACTGTGTGTAGTAACGGGCGATGGTCAGGCGAATGGCCGAACCGTCGCTCAAGCCGAATTGTTCCTGCACCAGGCCTTTGCCAAAAGTACGGCGGCCCACGATAGTGGCGCGGTCCCAATCCTGCAAGGCCCCGGCAAGAATTTCGCTGGCGCTGGCCGTCAGTTCATCTACCAATACCGTCAATCCACCTTTTTCAAACAAGCCGTCCTTTGAAGCCCGGTATTCTTTTCGGTCAATGTTGGTGCCTTGGGTGTAGACAATCAGTTTATTGCTGTCCAAAAATTCATCGGCAATGTTCACGGCTTGCTGCACGTAACCGCCGCCGTTGCCACGCAAGTCCAGTATCAGCTTGTTCATGCCGTTCTTCTTCAACTTCTCCATGTTTTCCATGAATTCTTTGTACGTCGTCTCGGAAAACTTATTGAGCCGGATGTAACCCGTTGACGCATCCACCATATAGCTGGCGTCCAGCGAGGGCAGGGGTATGCGGCCGCGGATAACGTTTACCATTTGCAAGCCCTTGCCGCGAAGAACTTTCAGATGAACCACGCTGCCGGCATTGCCGCGCATCAATTTGCGGATGCCGGTAATAGGAATGGTTTTACTAACAATGGACGAATCATTGACGGCAACGATTTTATCACCGATTTGCAAGCCCGCTTTCTCGCTTGGCCCGTCGGGGATCACATAGACCACGTTCACCGTATCTTTAAAAAGATTGAACTCAATGCCAATGCCTTCAAAGTTTCCCTGCAATTCTTCGGCGGCTTCCTGCACGCCCGATGCCGGTATGTAAACCGAGTGCGGGTCAAGATGGTCCATCACCGCATTGATGGCGTCCTCATTCAGCGAATCAATTTGAACGGCATCCACGTATCGGGCCTTAATCAGATCCATGGCCTCTTGCAACGTGGAAGTTTTATTGCCCGCAAAAAAATCCCTTGCACCGGTTTGCTGGTGCAACTTGAAGCCGAAAAACATTCCCGCAATCATCACCACAGCCAGCAATAACGGAAGCCACACCTGCAATTTTTTATTCTTCATTGTCCCCTTACTTTGTAATTGTTTCGCAAAATAGCGGGGAATCGGGAAACCGCACAACGCTCCGTTTCAATTCAACAAGACTTTAAGCACAAAGCATGGCGTCAATCTTAATAGCCGATAGCGGAGCCACCAAAGCCGAGTGGTGTTTGATAACGGACGGTGAAAAAAAAACGGTTCTTACACCGGGTTTGAGCCCTTATTTTCTAACAACGGATGCCATTGCTGATTTGATCCGGCAAGAGCTGCTGCCTTCAGTAAATGGAGTTGAACCTGAAGCGGTCTTCTTTTATGGAACCGGCTGCGCCAATCCTGAAAATGCAAAGAGTGTGAAGAAGGCATTGCGAAGCGTCTTTCCAAACACCAATATTGAAGTATCAACGGATTTAATGGCGGCGGCAAGAAGCGTTTGCGGCCGCGAAAAAGGGATTGCCTGTATCCTGGGCACGGGTTCCAACTCCTGTTATTACAACGGCAAAACCATAGCGAAAAATAGTCCTGGCATCGGCTATGTTTTGGGTGATGAAGGCAGCGGTGCTTACCTGGGCAAGAAGGTGATTCAATATTATCTGTACAATACGTTTGATGAAGACCTGCGTGCTTTATTCGATGCGAAATTTGTAACCACGCCGGTGGAGATTTTGGACAATGTTTACAAAAAGGCTTTGCCCAACCGTTACCTTGCGGGCTTTGCCATGTTTCTGGCCGAAAACCGCGGGCATTACATGATAGAGAACATCATCGAAGACGGGTTGAATGATTTTTTCTTTCAGCATTTAAACAAGTACAACGAGGTGTGGAAGTATCCCGTGCATTTTGTAGGAAGCGTGGCCGATGGATTTAAGGATGTGTTGCAAAGCCTTTGCGCCTCGTATGAATTTGAATTGGGTACTGTGCTGAAAACACCGATGCAGGGGTTGGCGAAGTATCATCAAACGATTTAAAAAAATTGGTGATTTGAAGATTTGATGATGGCTCACGAAGGATGATTCAGAGATGGTTTTAATCAGGTTACAAGGGTGAAAAATGATGCTGTAATAAATGAAGGAAGACGAGGTGATAATCCCGACAATCTTTTCAAAATCCCGGCCATCGGTGGTTCAAAAATTTGTGCAATTCGTGCTTTAATTCGTGTTTAAAATGGAGCCTTTTATAAAAATAACCGAGCAGTCGGGTAAGTACCGCCATCTGGAAAAAATGTCCGTTGGCGAGATACTCGGCCACATTAATGACGAAGACAAAACCGTTCCCTTTGCTATTGAAAAAGTATTGCCGGAAATAGAAGCGTTGGCCAGCGCGGTAAGCGATAAAATGCTTTTGGGCGGACGCTTGTTTTACATCGGCGCCGGGACTAGCGGAAGGCTTGCGGTAGTAGATGCCAGTGAATGTCCGCCGACGTATGGCGTGCCGTATGGTTTGGTAGTAGCGGTAATTGCCGGCGGCGATAAAGCCATCACGCAAGCCGTTGAAAATGCCGAAGACGATGCGGCACAGGGGTGGAAAGATCTGGAGTCGCACAACATTAATGATAAAGACGTAGTGATTGGCATTGCTGCCAGCGGCACTACGCCTTATGTGATTGGCGCTTTGGAAGAAGCGAAGAAGCGGGGCATTGTTACGGGCAGCATCACCAACAATCCCGGTTCCCCGTTGTCAATTATTGCCGACTATCCCATTGCCGTGGAAGTAGGCCCGGAGTTTATTACAGGCAGCACTAGAATGAAAAGCGGCACCTCGCAAAAACTTATCCTGAACATGATTTCCACAACGGCCATGATTCAGTTGGGACGAGTGGAGGACAACAAGATGGTGAACATGCAACTCACCAACGAAAAGCTCATTGACCGTGGCACAAAAATGATTATGGATAAAATTGGCCTGGCCGATTATGAAGATGCGAAGGCGATGCTTCTAACGCACCGCAGTGTAAAGAAGGCCGTGGATAGTATAAATGATTTGAAGATTTGATGATTTGGAAATTTGAAAATGGTTTGATGCAACGGCTGTCTTCATCTCCAAATCATCAAATCTTCAAATTGACTTAATGCACAACATTGAACCATATTACAACTGGCGGCACATTTACGTGAGTGAAGAAGATGAGCGGTCACCGTTTTATAACCGGCAATACTCCGAGTTTGAATTTACCGCCGCGGTTTATAATTATTACATTCATCCGCAGTGGGATGATTTTGGCAGTCGCACACTTTATTTAAAAGTATTGCAAGCCGATTACGAAGAAAAGTATGTGGTGATAGAACTGATTGGCGAATGGAACGACGCCATCGAAAACGACATCATGGAACTGAAGCGTGAAGTGATAGATAAGTTCATGGAGGAAGGCATCTTTAAGTTTGTCCTTATCACCGAAAACGTTTTAAACTTTCACAGCGGCGACAAAGATTATTACCAGGAGTGGTTTGAAGAAGTGACGGATGAAGGCGGCTGGATTGTAAGCCTCGATATGCCGCAAGCCACGCAACACGATTTCAAAAAGGCAAAGTTGAATTACTACGTCGAGTTGATGGACATTCCGAATTGGCGCATCTACAAACCCTATCACCTGTTTAAAAAGATAGACGACGAATTAGGCCACCGGCTGGCGATATAAGCAGTCGCCAGATACCAGTTACCAGTAGCCGGTTAGGGTCGTTTATGGTTGAAGAGTCTCTTGCAATCCGCAGCTATTTTTAGTTGTTCGATACAAAGAACGAAGGTTATTTCAGTAAGTACCGGCAACTGGCATCCGGTAACTGGGAACTTGTAACTTGTAACTCGCAACCGGAAACTGGCAACTTCTTTATCACTATCCCCGCTTACTTTTGCCCCACACAAAAATTCCCTTTTACGGCTTATGAAATGGTCCGCCTTTTTCACATCAGCAGTCGGTAGAAAGATAGTGATGGCCCTGACGGGTATTTTTCTGATAACGTTTTTAGCGGTTCACGCAGGCCTTAATTCCTGCATCTTCGCCGACCTGAATTTTCTGAATCCAGACGACAACGGCGAGATGTTCAACAAAGCCGCTCACTTCATGGGTTCCACAATCATTACACGCATTTTGGAGATGATTTTGTTCATCGGTTTTATCATTCACATCATTCAGGGCTATGTAGTGGAAGCAAGAAACCGTGCCCGCCGCGGACAAGGCTACAACATTGCTTTGGGCAGTCGTGGCAGCACATGGATGAGCCGCAGCATGGCCATTCTCGGCACACTGATTTTCATGTTTCTTATCCTGCACATTTCCAAGTTCTGGTGGTCGTCGAGAGTAACGAAAGATTTAGCGGAAGTTACGTACAACGGACAGCGCATTCACGACCTTTACCTGCGTATGTACCAGGTGTTTCAGAACCCGGTGATTGTGATAATTTATGTCGCCTCTGTTTTGTTTTTAGGCTTTCACTTATGGCATGGCTTCCACAGTTCATTTAGAAGCATGGGCGTTCACAACAAAAAGTATTTAGGCTTGTTGAAAGGATTAGGTTACGGCTTTACAGTAATTGTTTGTGTGTTGTTTGCATTGATGCCCATTTCTATGTTTTTTCAATGGGTAGTGCCAAGCGCCGAACAACTTCAAGCAATTGGAATGATGGCGATGGGTAGATAAAAGTATTGGAAGGTTGTTGTTATAGTTGTTGAATAGCGAACAAAGCGTACAAGAGTGCGACGCAACAAAAGCCCAATGGATAGACAAACTTCTGGTTCAAAAGAAGCTAAGAGCTAACAGACAGAGTGAGGAAAAGAGAAAAGGTCAGAATGCGAACGAATTAGAAATAAAAAATTTCAAATTAGAAATCCCGATATGCTTGATGCAAAAATTCCTGCCGGTCCCGTAGAAAAAAAATGGGAAGATTACAAAGGGCACGTAAAGCTGGTGAACCCGGCCAACAAACGCAAGCTTGAAGTCATCATTGTAGGCACCGGGCTTGCTGGTGCTTCGGCCGCTGCGGCCTTGGGTGAACTGGGCTACAAAGTGAAGGCCTTTTGTTTTCAGGACAGTCCGCGCCGGGCACACTCTATTGCCGCGCAGGGCGGCATTAACGCGGCAAAAAATTATCAGAACGACGGCGACTCCGTGTTTCGCCTTTTTTACGATACCATCAAGGGCGGCGACTATCGTGCCCGTGAAGCCAACGTGCACCGCTTAGCTGAAGTGAGTGTGAACATCATTGACCAATGCGTGGCGCAGGGTGTTCCTTTTGCCCGAGAGTACGGCGGCTTGTTAAGCAACCGGTCCTTTGGCGGCACACAAGTTCAACGCACGTTTTATGCAGCCGGACAAACTGGACAACAATTATTGATTGGTGCTTACCAAGCGCTTGAACGCCAGATTGCTTTGGGCAATGTAAAGATGTACACCCGCCATGAAATGCTGGAACTGGTGAAGATTGACGGCAAGGCCCGAGGCATTATTGCAAGGGATTTGGTAAGTGGTGAATTGGAACGTCATTTCGGCCACTCCGTTTTGCTTTGCAGTGGCGGCTATGGCAACGTGTTTTATCTCTCCACCAATGCGATGGGCTGCAACACTACCGCCATCTGGAAGGCACACAAACAAGGCGCTTATTTTGGCAATCCTTGCTTTACGCAGATACATCCTACTTGCATTCCCGTTACCGGCGAACATCAATCGAAGCTGACCTTGATGTCAGAATCGTTGCGCAATGACGGTCGGATATGGGTGCCGAAAAATCTGAACGAAACAAGAAAACCCGGTGAAATTCCGGAAGAAGACAGAGACTATTATTTAGAGCGGCGATATCCGGCCTTCGGTAACCTTGTTCCGCGTGACGTGGCTTCCCGTGCAGCAAAAGAGCGTTGCGATTTAGGTTATGGTGTGGGCACATCAAAGCAAGCTGTTTACCTTGATTATGCCGATGCCATTCAGCGGTATGGCCGCATTGAAGCAGGCAAGCAAGGTCTGGCGAATGCCGATGCGGATGCCATTATATCGCTCGGTAAAGAAGTGGTGAAAGAAAAGTACGGCAACCTCTTTGACATGTATGAAAAGATTACCGGCGAGAACCCGTACGAGATACCGATGCGGATTTATCCGGCGGTGCATTATACCATGGGCGGCCTTTGGGTTGACTATGAGTTGATGACGACTATCCCCGGTTTGTATGCTTTGGGTGAATGCAATTTTTCTGACCACGGCGCCAACCGTTTAGGCGCATCCGCACTCATGCAAGGCTTGGCTGATGGATACTTTGTAGTTCCATACACGATGGGAAATTACCTCGCTGATGAAATCAGAACGAAGGAAATTCCAACGGCCCATCCGGCTTTTGAAGAAGCGGAAAAAACTGTTCGCGACCGCATTGAAAAGCTGATGAACATCAAAGGCACCAAGACGGTGGAAAGCATGCACAAACGGCTTGGCAAAATCATGTGGGACAAATGCGGCATGGCCCGCAACGCAGAAGGCCTTCGCGAAGCCATTGCAGAAATACAGGCCTTACGTCGCGAGTTTTGGAGCGACATACGCATCACTGGTTCGGTGAATGATTTTAATCCTGAATTAGACAAAGCCGGCCGAGTGGCTGACTTTATTGAATTGGGTGAGTTAATGTGCCTCGATGCCTTGGAACGCGAAGAAAGTTGTGGTGGTCATTTCAGGGAAGAAAGCCAAACCGAAGAAGGGGAAGCTTTGCGCCATGATGATGAATTTATGTACGTAGCGGCTTGGGAAAATACAGGCGAACATGATTGGCAGTTGCACAAAGAGGAGTTGGTTTATGATGTGGTGAAACCGAGTCAACGGAGTTATAAGTAACCCCTGTTCTCCGCCAAATGGCGGAGAGACTTAGGTTGGAGAGTCTTTACTTATTTCAATTAGTTCTTTATCATAAAGTTTTTTGGAACCAGAGGCCAGTGCTACTATTAAGCGTCTGTTGCGTCGCACTCGTGTACGTTCAGAACAATATTGAGTACAGCGTTGCGGCAAGCCCCATCCCGACCCTCCCCCACTAAGAGAAGGCCAGCAGCGCACAGCCCTCCCTTTTTAATGACTCAAATTCATTTTATTGAGTCATTAACTAGTTAGTGGTCGTTGCGAAATAGAGTAAGTGATGTTGTGACCTTTCTTGCGTTCGACTGATTTGGGACAGATGAATTCGCTCTTTAAACCCGATCGCGAAGCGGTCGAATGTAAATAGCCCTTGGTCGCAACCGGGGCAAAAGATGAGATGGTGAACACGACCCCGGAGGGGGTCGAATGTGGCCTTTACAAATTGTGGCTTTTTAAAACGCAATTATAAAAAACTGGATAACCTTGCAAGACTTAGGTACATCTCGAACGCAAACAAAAGGCATGAACAGAACCTATTTGTTCACTTACGGAACATTGCGAAGAGGTTTTGACTTAGAGATAAAAACGGAATTAAAAAACGCTCTTGCATTCATCACAACAGGAAACCTCAAAGCAGTTCTTTACGATTTAGGCGATTATCCCGGCGCTGTAAAAGCGAACAGTGGAAACGAAGTCGAAGGAGATGTGTTTGAAATTGTGGATGCGGAAAAAGTATTTCAACAATCGGATGAATACGAAGGCGAAGAATACAACCGCGAACTGGCAACGGTTAAAACGGATGACGGCGACAAATTGCAGGCTTGGGTTTATTGGTATAAAGGCGATGTTGAAGACAAAACGAAAATTGACAACGGCGATTATCTCAATTATCTAAAAACAAAAGACAGCTTACGATAAATGGAGCATTACGAAATGAAACTGACGCTAAAAGTTTGGCGGCAGGAAAGCAAAAAGTCAAAAGGCGGTTTTGAAACCTATCAGGTCGGCGGCATTTCTTCTGAAATGTCCTTCCTTGAAATGATTGACATTTTAAACGAACGGCTTGTCAGCGAAGGCAAAGACCCCATCGCCTTTGATCACGATTGCCGTGAAGGCATTTGCGGTTCCTGTGCTATGCACATCAATGGCCGTCCGCACGGTCCGTGGCATGCCACCACCACTTGCCAGTTGCACATGCGTGCATTTAAGGATGGCGATACCATTGTTGTTGAACCTTGGAGAGCTAATGGCTTTCCGGTTATCAAAGATTTGGTTACCGACCGCTCGGCTTTCGACCGCATCATTCAATCGGGTGGCTTTATCTCCGTAAACACCGGCAATGCCGTTGACGGTAATGCGCAGCCGGTGGATAAAGACAATGCCGATGCCTCCTTTGCGGCAGCGGCTTGCATTGGGTGCGGCGCCTGCGTAGCGGCTTGTAAAAACGCTTCGGCTTCGCTTTTTGTGTCGGCTAAAATTTCGCACTTAGGTTTGTTGCCACAAGGCCAACCCGAACGCAGAAATCGTGTGTTGAGCATGGTGCATCAAATGGAAAAAGAAGGTTTCGGTTCCTGCACCTGGACCGGCGCTTGTGAAGCGGTTTGTCCAAAAGAGATTTCTATCACTAACATTGCCCGGATGCATAAGGATTACCTGGTGGCGGGATTGTCGGCGGATAAATAGGACCACTGATTTTCGGGATTATAAAAGGATTTTCGGGATTAAAACTGATTAGCAGGACTAAACGTTCTGCTTTTTTATTCTGTGCTAATGTCTGCCAATGAGAGGCCATCATGCAATTCGGCGGGTTTTGTAGGGACATGCCCATAGCATATCCGCGCCACGAACAAGAAAAATAAAAAGGCAATCAACCAATCTTTTCCTCTCGGGAAATTTGTAAACCACTTCTAATTTCATATAAGCTCGCTGATTTGTCCCTTGTTCATTGCCAATTGCCTAGTGCCCATTGCCAATTGTCCGCCTTCGATTCCCGCCCCTTTAACAATTAATCGTATGTTTCGCCGTTAAAAAGCAGCATTTTTACCAACGCATCCAAATCCTGATTACTTGACGCTTTTCGGCCGCATATCCGCCTTCTGCCTGCTATTCATCGCCTTCACCGCCGAAGCGCAAAAACCTGTAATGGCTTCTAACCTTCGTATAAAAACGGTGGCTGTTAAGGATACGATGTTGCTGGATTCGCTAAGCATCATTCCCAAAACACTTTTCATCAATGGCATGGACACATCGGCTTACCGACTGGACTTTGTGAACGCTGTTTTGTATTGGAAAACCAAGCCGCAACAGGAAAGCATCACCGTTACGTACCGTGTCTTCCCAACAAAGCTTAGCTCCGTTGTACAGCGATTGAGCTATGATTCGATCGCCAAAAATTTATACCTCAAGCCTTACGATTTTTCCCGTGGCGATGAAGGCTCATCGAAAGGGTTGTTTGATTTCGGCAACATTCAATACAACGGCAGCTTCGGCCGGGCTTTGTCATTTGGCAACAATCAGGATGCCGTTGTAAACTCTAACTTTCAATTACAGCTGAATGGGTATCTAAAAGACAGCATTGAAATTTCCGCAGCACTTACCGACAACAATCTTCCCATTCAGCCCGACGGAACTACGCAACAGCTCAATGAATTTGACCAGGTTTTTCTTCAGTTTAAAAAGAAAAACTGGCAATTGAATCTGGGAGACATTGACATCCGGCAAAGCGGCATGTACTTTCTCAATTTTTATAAACGGCTACAAGGCATTTCCTTTCAAACCACCAACAAACTTTCACCCACATTGCAATCATCAACCTTGGTGAGTGGTTCCATTGCCAAAGGCAAGTTTACACGAAACGTGTTTCAGGGCTTAGAAGGCAACCAGGGGCCTTACCGCTTAACGGGCGCCAACAATGAATTCTTTTTTATCGTTCTTGCCAATACCGAACGGGTTTATTTAGATGGTGAAATCCTGCAACGCGGCGAAGACCAGGATTACATCATCAACTACAACACGGCTGAAGTAACCTTTATGCCGCGGCGCATGATTACCAAAGACAGCCGCATACAAATTGAGTTTGAATACGCGGATAGAAATTATCTCAACGCCAATCTTTATCTGAACCAAGAACTGAACTTCGGCAATAAATTCAAGCTTCGTATCGGTGCTTTCAATAATAATGATGCAAAGAACTCGCCCATCAATCAAACGCTTGATCCACGACAGAAGCAATTCCTGTTCAACATCGGCGACAGCATCAACAAAGCGTTTTACCCGACAGCAGTTTTGGATACGTTTTCCGTCAACAAAATTCTTTACCAAAAAGTTTACGATACCACTGGTGGCGTGGTGACTGATTCATTTTACAGATACTCGACCAATCCTGATTCGGCTAAGTATAATCTGTCCTTTGCCAGTGTAGGTTTTGAGCTTGGCAATTATGTAGCCGATTTCAACGGTGCCAACGGAAAAGTTTACAGGTACGTAAAACCGATTAATGGTATCAAACAAGGCAGCTTTGAACCGGTTACGATTTTAGTCACACCAAAGAAGCAACAGCTATTAAGTTTCGCCACTGAATACCAGATTGACAAAAACAATTTGCTGAAGACCGAACTGGCGATGAGCAATTATGATGTGAATACCTTTTCTACCAAAGATGGTGGCGATGATGTGGGCATGGCGGCAAGAGTGCAATACAACAATACGGTTGACATCAATCCGGTGAAGAAGCAGCAACTGATTTCTACACTCGATTACGAACACGTGCAGCAAAAGTTCAAACCCATTGAACGGTTGCGCTTTGTGGAATTCGGCCGCGACTGGGGTTTGCCACTCGTGTTGAACCCGGCTACTGAAGATATTCTGCGTTTATCGTCGCAATTGAAAAACAGCAACGGGACTTTGAGCTATCAGTTTATGAACTATCGCCGCAGCGACAACTACAACGGCTATCAAAATATTTTGCAGCATACACTGAACACAAAAGGCTGGAGTTTGAACAATCAGATTGCGGTAACCACATTTAAAACAGCGGCGGACAAAGGCAGTTACATCCGGCCTGCGATTGATGCCAGCCGTCTGTTTAAAAGCCTCTCTTCAATCCGCTTAGGCTTTCGGTATGCTTTGGAAAAAAATGAAGTGCGGAATGTGGCGAAGGACACCGTATCACCGCTAAGTTTTTCCTTTGATACGTACACGGCTTACATTAAATCGAATGAAGCAAAGAAGAATAAATGGGCCTTGAATTTTTTCACCCGTTCTGATAAATATCCCACAAGCAAAGCATTGGTAAGAGGTGACAGAAGTTATAATACGAATGTGCAGATTGAACTCTTGGAAAGCGCAAAACACCAACTACTTTTCAGCGCCACATATCGTGTATTGACCGTTTACGACAAATCCGTTTCGCCGCAAACGAACGACAGAACTATCCTAAGCCGCACGGAATACAACGTGAATGAATGGAAAGGTTTGCTTACCGGAAACTTACTTTATGAATTGGGGACAGGGCAGGAGCAGCGCCGCGATTATGCCTACCTCGAAGTGCCGTCCGGTCAGGGCGAATACACCTGGATAGATTACAACAACGACGGCATTCAACAGCTTAATGAGTTTGAAGTGGCACTCTTTCCCGATCAGGCAAAGTTCATCCGCATCTTTACGCCAACGAACCAATACCTGAAGGCGAATTACACCACCTTCAATTATTCCATCAGTTTAAATCCAAGAGCAACGCTCAATGAAAAGGATGGCGGGCTGCGTGGTTTCATAAGCCGCTTTACCCTGCAGTCATCCTTGCAAAAAAGCAAGAAGTCCATTGCCAAAAAGGAGATAGAATTCAATCCGTTTAAGTACAACATTCAGGATACCTCACTGCTCACCAATGCTACGGTTTTGTTGAATGCGCTTTCCTTCAATCGCTTTTCAAGCAAGTGGGGAATTGATGTGAGCAACAACCGCAACAGCGGCAAAGCTTTGTTGACCTACGGTTATGAAACACGCCAGTTAAATGATTGGAACGCGAAGCTTCGTTGGAACTTGTCGCCTTCCATGACGGTTGACATGAACGCAAAGATGGGCACGAACGCACTGTACACGCCGGCTTTCGCCAACCGCAATTATGAGCTTTCGATAACGAATGCAGAACCAAGGCTATCATTCATTCGCGGAACGGTGTTTCGCTTGCAAGGCTCGTATAAATTGGAGAGCAAGAAGAACAAAGGAACATACGGCGGGGAAGAATCTGTATCAAATTCGCTGAACCTTGAAACCAAATACAACGTGTTGCAGAACAGCAGCATCAATGCAAAGTTTACATACAACCAGATTGATTACAGAGTGCCGGCAACAACGGTAAAGAATACATCGGTTGAATATATTATTCTTGATGCCTTACGTCCCGGTGCTAATTATCTGTGGTCAGTTGATTTCACCAAACGGTTGTTGAACAACGTGGAGATTAACTTTCAATACGAGGGCCGCAAGCCGGCGGATACGAAAACGATTCATGTGGGAAGAGCGAGTGTGAGGGCTTTGTTTTAGGCGAAGTCAGCGTTCAAAGTTTGCGATGGGCATTGAGGCTTGGCGGAAGCTTGGCGTTTTTGAGCATTTCATTCGCCCTCGCCAACTTTTCCGGAAAATAGATTTTGTCCTTATCTTTTTCGAGATCTGGGTTAATGGTCACCTTCGGTACTCGGCTTTTGAAAGAATCGTTTTGTTTTTCTTTTATCTCTGTTTTCATAATTGCAAGTTAGTTAAATTTTCGGTGGGCCAGATAGCATTCATAGGCTACGCCAATTTCAAAAGAGTAAAATTCGTTTCCAATTTGCCCAAAGACCAAAAAGTCTTTCCTCATTTGGTCGAAGTTTCTTGTGATTCCCATCCGGTAAAGCCTTGTTCTTGCCGGCGTACTTCCCGTTGCGTAAATGGCTGCGTTTGGATAACTGTCAAGAAACAAATAAACGGCATCAACTACTGTTGCTAACACCTTTTCACTGTCACCGTTGTTCGATACCACTGTGTCGTCTATTTCGCCGGTAATGGGATTTTTATCGCCAAAGGCGAGATTGAAAATTAAGGGGTCGTAGGTTTTTTGGAACTCAATGCGTTTGCGAATCATGCCTTTAGGCCCCTCACTTACAAATTCAAAAATGGCAAATTCGCCTACCGATTCAAGTTCATATTTTTCAACCTTCATGTTGCAATAATATAGCGATAAAGTTAGATTTAGCCGCAAAAAGAGGCTGTCTCAAAAGGGTTTTGAACGCCTTAAGAATTGCATAAATGAAAACAGACTCCATCACCTACCCGAATAAAAAGAGGCTGTCTCGGACTTTTGAGACAGCCTCTTCGAAACATTTATCGTTGGATCACTTCTTCACATCAAACCTATCCAAATTCATCACCTTATCCCAAGCCGCCACAAAATCCTTCACAAACTTCTCTTCCTCATCGGCGCTTGCGTACACTTCGGCAACAGCACGCAACTCCGAATTGGAACCAAACACAAGATCCGCACGGGTGGCGGTGTAGGTTGGTTTTTCGGTTGTACAGTCATAGCCCTGAAAGAATTCCCGGTCTTCCTGCGCAGGCTTCCAGGCTGTGTTCATATCGAGGAGATTCACAAAAAAATCATTGGTCAATTTGCCCGGTGTTTTGGTGAATACGCCATGAGCAGAGCCGTCAAAGTTTGTATTCAACACACGCATACCGCCGACCAACACGGTAAGCTCCAGTGCCGTAAGCGTCAGCAACTGCGCTTTGTCAATCAGCAAGGCTTCCGTTGTAACGTCGCTCTTTGACCGGCGATAGTTGCGGAAACCATCGGCACGAGGCTCTAAGTAGTTAACCGACTCCACATCGGTCTGTTCCTGCGAAGCGTCCATGCGTCCGGGTGTGAAAGGAACAGTAATATCATGTCCTGCATCCTTTGCTGCTTTTTCAATGGCGGCGGTTCCACCGAGCACAATCAAATCCGCCAGCGATACTTTCTTACCGCCTGTTGCTCCATCATTAAAGCTTTTTTGAACGACTGTCAATGCATCCAACACCTTGTCCAATTGCGCAGGGTTGTTTACACGCCAATCTTTTTGCGGAGTCAAACGAATGCGGGCACCGTTGGCGCCGCCGCGATAATCCGAACTGCGGAAGGAGGAAGCGGAAGCCCATGCAGTTGATACCAGTTCCGAAACAATTAATCCTGATTGCCCAATTTTTTCTTTCAACGCAGTGATGTCAGCATCATCAACCAAGGCATGGTCAACCGCTGGAATCGGGTCTTGCCATATCAAATCTTCTCCCGGAACATCCGGACCGAGATAACGGGCTTTCGGGCCCATGTCACGATGCGTAAGCTTGAACCAGGCACGGGCAAAAACATCGGCAAATTCTTCGTGGTTCTCAAGGAAGCGACGGGAAATTTTTTCATACGCCGGATCCACACGCAGGGCAATGTCAGTAGTGAGCATCGTAGGCTTGCGTTTTTTGGAAGCGTCGAAGGCATCGGGAATGATTTCGTCGGCATCCTTGGCTACCCATTGGTGTGCACCACCGGGGCTTTTGGTGAGTTCCCATTCAAAACCGAAAAGGTTTTCAAAATAATTGTTGCTCCATTGTGTCGGCGTTGTTGTCCATGTTACTTCCAGTCCACTGGTGATGGTATCAGCACCTTTGCCAGAACGGAAACGATTGTGCCATCCAAAACCTTGGCCCTCCAATTCAGCGGCTTCCGGTTCTTTGTCCACATTATCGGAAGAAGAGGCACCGTGTGTTTTACCAAAGCTGTGGCCACCGGCAATCAGGGCTACCGTTTCTTCATCATTCATAGCCATGCGGCCAAAGGTTACACGAATATCATGAGCGGAAGCGATGGGGTCAGGGTTACCGTCAGGGCCTTCAGGGTTAACGTAAATAAGGCCCATGTGCGCAGCAGCCAGCGGTGCTTCCAAACCATAAGGTGTATGCTCTTTACCATCGGCAGCCTCATCCGAACTCACCACTCCGTGCTCCGCCAAGCCAGCCTTGCCGTGCGGGTAGCGTTTGTCATTTCCTAACCAGGTTGTTTCAGCGCCCCAATACACGTCTTCTTCAGGCTCCCAAGTATCGGCACGACCACCGCCGAAACCAAATGTTTTGAAGCCCATTGATTCCAAGGCCACGTTGCCGGTCAATATCATCAAGTCGGCCCATGAAAGTTTGCGGCCGTATTTCTGTTTGATGGGCCAAAGCAAACGGCGTGCTTTGTCAAGGCTTACGTTGTCAGGCCAACTGTTAAGCGGCGCAAAACGTTGCTGACCTGTACCGCCGCCGCCGCGACCGTCGTACACACGATACGTACCTGCGCTATGCCAGGCCATGCGAATAAACAAACCACCGTAGTGGCCAAAGTCAGCGGGCCACCACTCCTGTGAATCGGTCATGAGTGCATGAAGATCGGCCTTGACGGCTCCGAGGTCAAGTGTTTTAAATTCGGCGGCATAATCAAAGCCCTCGCCCATCGGATTAGAGCGGGAAGAGTGCTGGCGCAGAATGTTCAACTTTAATTGGTTGGGCCACCAGTCGCGGTTTTTGGTGCCGCCGCCACCTGCGTTTTGCTTAGCGACGGGGTTAAGAAAAGGGCATTTGCTGATGTCGTTTGATTCCATCGTAAAAAGGTTTATGCTGTAGGTAGATAATGTTAACCTTACCAGTAGGGAAGGTTGGGCAGCTTAAGTGCGGGGACAAATCTAAAACAGGTGATTCATAAATGGCATCAATAAATTCTATGTTTGGATAGACGAAGGCTATTGCAGTGAATAAATCGCCGAAGCATTTCGTATCAGCCGGCCTATTGTCGTTCCGAAGTAGTGTTATTTCTATATCCGTTGTGCTATTTAAAATGAAACAGGAGGGGAAAGATAAAAGTCACCACAATCGTCCACAAGGCGTAAACTGGAAGAAACTTTGCTATTGCGTTTTCTACTTCACCAATGCTGGCTTTCCCGGAAACATTTTTAAAAAGCTTGAACGTTACCATCAGCAGGTTTATCAGTATCAAAATATTGCCACCCAACACCGCAAGCCGGTTGGGCGTAAAACCCCATTCTGAAATTCGAAATAAAATTGCGAAAAGGGCTATCCCGTTTACGACAACCGTTACGGTTGATAAAGCCAACAATAGTAAACTGCTTGTCCGGTTTTCGTTCTTCTTAAATGTTTCCGCAACCGAAAACAAAATGAGCGCCATCACGCCGATTAAGAGGGCATTAAAAACCAATAGAAAATCCCTGTCGGTGAAGGGATTTTTTCTGGAAAAAAAAATTGCAACCAAATAGATAACCAGCGTAAATAAAACCAAAGGGCTGAATATTTTTGCAATCACAGGAGAAACCTTGTTAACCAATTGAGGATTCGTTTGCGTTAGATAGGTTGCAACCATTGGCACGGCCGCGAGACCGATGATAACAATGTACTCGAAGTAAAACTTCTCGATTCGAAAACCAATGAGCTCAAAAAGCCCGATAGTAATTGCAGTGAGAATGCCGCCCGCAATCAGTATGAGCGCCGCCATTATGGCTAAGTCGCCGTTGTACCGAAGGAAGTCAACCCGTTTACGGTAGTTGTTTGTCTCATTACCAACATACAAAAAACCAAGCACAGCCCACAGGAACAACGGCAAATGAATACAAGACAAAAGCAAGGTGTCGCTTTTGCTGGCCGCAGGCAGCATGTTGATGAAGAGCACGGCAAGTAAAAACGCGGCTCCTGCAAGCGCAAGCTTCTTTTTTGAAGACCCATTTTTCCAGATAAAATAGATTGACAACACCGGAAAAACAATAAAGCCGATGTTCCGCTGATAAAACGATTCGGCATCGATGCCGAGCAGGGTGGGAAGCTTTGCCACGGCGCCTGCTATCAATGAAGCAATCAACACTAAGAGCAATTCCTTTTTGCTTCCCCACGATATTTCAACCCCTTCGTAATTCAGCCTTTCTTTCCAGTAGCTGGCAAGTTTATCATTTGCCAGTTCAGGATAAAGCAAGGTAAACTCGGTTTTAAAAGCCGTCTTATTCTCCTGATACAATCGTTCAAGTTCTTTGGGATTGTCAAGCCTTGTTAGTATGTCCTGTTTGTTCATGTTCAGTGATTGATGGTGGCTGCTCTTTCTCTGAAAAGCGTTTCCAATTATTGGTTTGAAAAGCACTTTGAAATACAAAGTAAAAATAAATTTTTTGACATTGGAGGAAAAATCTTGAAAATTTTTCTCCGACAAGTTTTTGGCTACAGGGTGTCTACTTCTTTAAGGAAGATGTACGGGAGCTTATTGGGAGTTATTGTTGTCATTCGACGTGTCTTCCGGGAAAGTAATAATGAGGCGAAAGGCTGAAGCGAAGACTCGTTGAAAAAGAATGTAGCTTTTTAAAACTGCGTATCGCATCAAGTATTATTGTTGAACAAATCTTGCCGCGGCATGTTCATCCGGGTCACCCATCATTATAAAAATCACATACTTGCTTCCTTGCTTGTACAACGGGTAAGAAGTGCTAAAAGGTTTGAAGGCACCATTCTCCGCTTCTAAACTGACTGATATTTCTGGATGCTCATTTAAATAAATGCCCCACTGGCCGGAACCACTGACTGCAAAACGGTCTGCGCTGTAATAAGCGCCAAAATCAAAAATACTTTTTGGTGCGTTGCTGAATCGCAAGATCTTATTTTTTTCAAGTCTAATCTCCGCACCTTCAGTAAAGCCTTTTCCGAGCAATTCTCTCGTGTAGCGATCCGGTTTATAAATTCCTGAAAGTTCTTGAACCGTAGGCTTGTAAGTAATTTCATCCAGCCCACTCTTCCAACCACACGAAACAATTACACAGATGGAAAAAGCCAAAAGAAAAATTACTACCACTCCAATTCTCATTTGAACCTGATTAAACTTATTTTGTAAATAGACACAACTACTAACAACATTCCAAGTTGCTTTCGATAGTCACCAAGTATTTAAATTGGTCAATAGAATTACCGAGCGTATAAGAGTGCGACGCAACAGACGCCCAATAGATAGACGAATCTTTGGCCCAAAAAATCGTCCCGCGTTTGCGGGACGATCCAAAACAAAAAACCAAAACCCAAACATGAAACTATAGTCCGACGCCGGCTAATTGCAGGCTTACTTTTTTCAGGCTCTTTTGCACGAGGCTTTCTTTTTCAATCACGCCGTCCTGCTGCACAATCACCGAAACGGAAGGGTCGTTAAACCAAACCGCATCACGCAATTTTTCGGCGTGAATGAGGCCGCGTATGTATTGCCGTTCGGCGGTGCTGTGGTATTCGGTGAGTTCTTCAAAATCCCATTTGTTCACGTCAGTCCAGGCGGCAAACGAAACAAAAACGTCCAAATAAAAATCATTCGTCAGCGAAACCTTTTCCTTTCGGTTTAGCTTTTTGTATTCGTATTGATAGTGATAACCAAAGGCGGAAATGTCGGATACCACGGCTGATGATGTAGGGTAACGGCCGGCGCCTT
Organism: Flavisolibacter sp.; assembly: GCA_965247695.1. Taxonomy (GTDB): domain Bacteria; phylum Bacteroidota; class Bacteroidia; order Chitinophagales; family Chitinophagaceae; genus Flavisolibacter. The sequence continues at coordinate 3,891,493 of OZ252037.1, read as the reverse complement.
TGCCGTAAAAAAATTGTTTGTCTGCCAGCTTGCTTTCAATGGTCACACCATTGTATTCATTGTTCACGTTGTATAGTTGGCTGTCGCTTTTTATAAACTGCGGCAGCACAAAAGCGGCCACCTTGCCGCCCGTTAATTTTCGGGCACCGGCCACTAGCTTAATCTTCAAACCTTTCTCTTGTGCATACGCCGCATCTCTTGCATGCAGTCGCGTAATACCTTGTCGCGACAAGTTTGACGGTTGGGTAAGAATGCCGTAAGCATGGGCCAATAAAATGGTGAGCTTATTGGCCGCATCATGGCCTTCCACATCCAATGATGGATTGCTTTCGGCAAAGCCTTTTTGCTGCGCTTCCAGCAAGGCTTCGGCATACGTAGCGCCTTGGGCCACCTGGGTTAAAATGAAATTCGTAGAGCCGTTCACAATGCCGGAAACGCTTTGCAACAAGTCGTTGTCAAAGTATTCTTCAAGGTTGCGAATGACGGGAATGGAACCGCAGACCGCCGCTTCATAAAGAAAAGAAACCTTGTGCTGTTGTTGTAGTGCAATCAATTCCTGCAGGTGTTCGGCAATCATTTTTTTGTTGGCGCTGATAACAGATTTGCCATTGCGAAAAGCAGCCGATACAATTTTAAACGCTTCGTCGGCGTCGTCAATTAACTCAACTATCAGGTTGATGTCGTTATCATTCAGCAGTTCATTATAACTCGTAGTGAAGAGCGAAGCCGGTGCATCGCGTTTCTTGTCAGGATGCTTGATGCAGACTTTTTTTATGGCCGCATAAAGCGATGGCGTTTGGTTCAACACGTGATAGATGCCTTCGCCCACCACGCCAAAGCCGAAGAGACCGATAGTAAGTTGTTTATGAGTACTCATGTAAATGTTTGATTTTGTTTTGAACCCTGCCTACCGGCAGGCAGGCACTAAGACACGGAGGCACGAAGGTTCACAAAGTCTTTGTGCAATTCTGTGTCTTGGTGCCTTTGTAGTTGTGGTTTGACAGAAGCAAAAGCCTCTTCCAAATCATTGACCAAATCTTCCACTTCTTCCAAGCCAACAGATAAACGAATAAGACTATCGCTTACGCCGGCTGCTCTGCGCTTTTCCGCTGGAATGGATTTATGCGTCATGTTTGCGGGGTGCGACACCAGGCTTTTTACACCGCCTAAACTTTCGGCTAAATGAAACAATTTGGTGGCTGTGACGAATTGCACCGCTGCTTCATTAGTATCAGTCTTCAACGTAAAAGAGACCACGCCGCCAAAACCTTTTGACTGCTTTTTTGCAATGTCGTGGTTCGGATGCGAAGCCAGGCCCGGATAGAAAACCTTGTCAACAGCGGGATGGTTTTCTAAATACTCCGCAACTATCTGTGCGTTTATGCAATGTTGTTTGATGCGAAGGTTCAGCGTTTCAATGCCGCGAATGGTGAGAAAGCTATCGAAGGGCGAAAGAATAGCGCCACTTGCGTTTTGAATGAACCGGATTTTATCCCCCAAGTCCTGGTCTTTTGTCACCACCAAACCCGCAATCAAATCACTATGTCCACCGAGATACTTGGTGGCGGAGTGAAGGACGATGTCGGCGCCAAGCGTTAACGGTTTTTGTAAGGCCGGTGAAGCAAACGTGTTGTCCACGCAAAGCCAACAACCAGAAGCCTTCGCAATTTTAGCGATGGCAGCTATGTCGGAAATCTTCAGCGTCGGATTGGTTGGCGTTTCAATCCAAATCAATTTTGTTTTGGGCGTAACGGCATTGAAAACATTTTCTGTATTGGTGCTGTTCACATAATTTACCGTGATGCCGAACTGCTGGTATATCTGTGTGAACAGCCGAAAAGCGCCACCGTACAAATCATCCACGGCCAAAATTTCATCTCCACTTTTCAGCAGCTTAACCACTGCGTCAATGGCCGCCAATCCACTGGCAAAAGCAGCACCCACGGCTCCGTCTTCCAACTTGGCTATGATACTTTCCAACGCGGCTCTTGTGGGGTTGCCGCTGCGGGCATAATCATAGCCTTTGTTTACGCCGGGTGCCTCCTGCACAAAAGTGCTTGTTTGATAAATGGGCACGGAGATGGCACCGGTCAGTGGATCAATGGGAATGCTTTGCAGAATCTGTGTTGTGTTGCTCATGGCTCTTGATTTTGCCGCCGCAGCGGATGATAAAATTTGAGGATAGCAGTTATCAAGAGAGAGGAGAGCTTTAGCCGGAGCGCCTCCTATTGCCAGTTAGGGGCAATAAAAAAGCTCTTCCGAAAAATCAGAAGAGCTTACTATTTTTTGTTGGTAAAGTAGGCTTGAATCTGACTTATCTGTCCCGCAATCCGCGGGGTGGAGTTGGCACCTTTCCTCATTTGCTTGCGCAAAATGCGGTAGGTTGTCAAGGCGTCATCGGGCCATATCCCTCTGCCTTTCTTGATAAGCGTCCCGATAGCTATCGGGATGAAAAGAACTGGCACAAATATAAAACGGAGAAAAGCGAATAAACCAAAAAAAGTTTTGTGATGCTTGAATTAATGCGTTTTGCCAAACGTTTTCTCACCGGCCCTCACTTCAATGTTCAACGCATTTTCTTTCGGCGGAATGGGACAATTGTAAACTCCGATAACATAAGCGCAGTAAGGGTTGTAGGCCCTATTAAAATCCAACGCAATAGTGTTGTTGACAATGTCAGTCGTTGCTAAATCAAGGTAACGACCGCTGCCGTATGTTTCTTTTCCTGTTGTCAAATCGGTAAAAGGCAGAAACAAATAGTTCTTGTATTCCACATTCGCTATAAAATCTTGCGATTGATAAACATTCAATTGACAAGCCATTCTATTCAATGCAAATGAAAGCGTTCCGTATAGCTTAAAAATTTTAGTCTTTGTCCCTGATGTTCTAAAGGTCAGCCATTCGGTAGATGATGAAGGCCTAAACAAAGCCCTCACATGAAAAGTTTTATCAACCGGGTAAAACCGCAGCAGTTTTTTATCATCGCCTTTTACTACTTCATGTTTTTGCACATAATCTTTTAAAAAGAAGTTCAGCGAATCTTCATACCTCGTTTGCGAAATGCAGGAGAAGCAAAACAGAAGGGATATAATGCAGCAACTTTTTTTCATTGATTGATCTATAATTTTAAACAAGACAGCCCTGATTACACTACGAAATAGCTGCTTACAATTGGATGTTTCCATTATTCACCATTGACCACTCATTACTCACCACCTCAGCTCATCATCAATACATTCACGCTACGCTGCAAAATATTAAACGCAATTTCCGCCATCAGATTTTCCTTGTCCAATGTTGGATTTACTTCTGTGATTTCAAAGCAACAGACCTTGCGGTTTTGCATCAACTTACTGATCAAATCTTCGGCTTCGCGTTCACGTAAACCATTGTTTACCGGCGTGCCCGTGCCCTTTGTCAACGATGAATCCAGGCTATCCACATCAAACGAAACATAGATGTCCGAGCAATCACTGAAGTAGCGAATTAATGACCGCACAATGTTCTCCGCGCCTTTGTTGCGCAGCTCTTTTGTGCCAATCACCTTCATGCCGTATTTATCAATTAAGCCTCGTTCTTCTTTTTCAAAATCACGCAGCGAAATAAACACCACGTCTTCGGGCAAAACCTTGGGCGAAATCTTGCCGATGTTCTTCAAATAGTTCCATTGCTTTTCGGTTTCCGCATCCAACTCATGCACTGCAAATTCCTGGTTGTCTTCGTTAATGGAAAGCGCCAGCGGCATTCCGTGCATGTTACCCGAAGGTGTAGTATAAGGCGTGTGTAAATCGGCGTGGGCATCTATCCAAATCACACCCAACTTGCTTTTGGGCTTGGCCATCTTAATGCCGGCAATGGTGGCGCCGGCAATGCTATGATCGCCACTCAATACCACAGGAAAGAAACCGGATTTAAGGCTATCATGTACCGACTTGCTCACTTTGTCGTACATGCTTACGATGCCTTTAATTCGCTTGGCATACGGCGATTCAATGGGTTCGTAAAGCAGCTTGTTTTCTACGGGAATGCGTTCGGAAGGAAAGTGAATAAAGAAATTACTCATGAAGTCAAGTGCCGCAATCTTAATGGCTTCCACGCCCAGCGATGCGCCCCTTGTTCCGGCGCCAATCTCCGACGGCACCTCAATAATTTTTATATTCTTCATACACCCTTTTTACGTGAGCCCTTTGCACAGTACAATCATCATCGCGGCCGAAGATAGGCAAGGCTGCGGGGAAGAAAAAGTAGCGAAGCGTGGTTGCGGTTGCGTGGATTTTGATTTGGTGATCTATTCCGCTTTGCTTTTGTTGACTAAGGTATATGGCGACGGCAATGCGCTGAAATCGCTTTCCTCTGAAAAAATCTTTTCGTTCAAAACAATTGTCAAATAGATGGACCGTCCAGCAGTTATTGACAACCTTTACGTGTACATTACAAACCCCAAACTTCCCTACCTTCGCCCCGCATTTTTAAACTTAAACACTTATCGCTATGTCAGTAAAAGTTGCCATCAACGGATTTGGACGCATCGGCCGGCTGGTGTTTCGCCAGATTCACGATATGGAAGGCATTGAAGTCGTGGCCATCAACGACCTAACTTCTCCCGCGGTTTTAGCCCATCTCTTGAAATACGACTCGGCTCAAGGCCGCTTTAACCAGGACGTAACCTCCGCCGAAAATTCTATTTCGGTTAACGGTGAAGCCATAAAAATTTATGCACAAAAAGACCCGGCTACAATTCCTTGGGGCGATCATCAAGTGGACGTGGTTTTGGAATGCACCGGTTTCTTTACCGACAAAGCCAAAGCCGAAGCGCACCTGAAAGCCGGCGCCAAAAAAGTAGTGATTTCAGCACCGGCCACCGGCGATTTAAAAACCATCGTGTTCAATGTAAACCACGATATTCTGGATGGGTCCGAAACGGTCATCTCCTGCGCCTCTTGCACGACCAACTGTTTGGCGCCGATGGCCAAAGTGCTGGACGATACTTATGGCATTGTAGGCGGTTTAATGACAACCGTTCACGCTTACACCAATGACCAGAATACGCAAGATGCGCCGCATCCGAAAGGGGACTTGCGCAGAGCAAGAGCCGCTGCACACAACATCGTTCCCAACAGCACCGGTGCGGCCAAAGCCATTGGATTGGTATTGCCAGGCTTGAAAGGCAAACTCGATGGCACGGCGCAACGTGTGCCCACGCTTACCGGTTCATTAACCGAGTTGACCGTAGTACTTGGAAAGAAGACTTCGATTGAAGAAATCAATGCCGCCATGAAGGCCGCTTCCAATGAAAGCTACGGCTACAACGAAGACGAGATTGTGAGCAGCGACATCATCGGCATGGCCTTCGGCAGTTTGTTCGACGCCACGCAAACAAAGGTGTTAACCGTTGGCGATTTGCAGATGGTGAAAACCGTAAGCTGGTACGATAACGAGATGAGTTATGTGTCGCAGTTGGTACGCACCGTAAAGCATTTTGCGGAACTGATAGATAAAAAATAAAATTTCCAAACCTCGCTTCGGCGGGGTTTTTTGTTTCGCCCCTTTACCTTTGGCTCTACTTCTAAAAGAACCAACGACCATGAGTAAGTTTCAGGAGACGAATTTTAACGGCAAGAAAGTATTGATAAGAGTGGATTACAACGTGCCGCTCGACGATCTGTACAACATCACCGATGACACACGGATGACGGCAACAATTCCCACCATCAAAAAAATATTGGGCGATGGCGGCAGCGTTGTTCTTATGTCGCACCTTGGAAGGCCGAAAGACGGCCCGACGGAAAAATATTCACTCAAGCATTTGGTGATACATCTATCCGAATTGTTAGGAACCGATGTGCAATTTGCCGCCGATTGCATTGGTGACGAAGCCACACAAAAAGCGCAAGCCTTGCAACCCGGTCAGGTGTTGTTGCTGGAGAATCTTCGCTTTTACAAAGAAGAAGAAAAAGGCGACAAAGCCTTTGCGGAAAAACTTTCCAAACTGGGTGATGTTTACATCAACGATGCCTTTGGCACGGCGCACCGGGCACATGCTTCCACAGCGGTAGTTGCGCAATTTTTCTCACCCGAAAACAAAATGTTTGGGTTAGTGATGGAAGGCGAAGTGGCCAGCGCCGAAAAGGTGTTGCACAGCGCCGAAAAACCATTTACCGCCATCATTGGCGGGGCCAAGGTTTCCGATAAGATTCTCATCATTGAAAATCTTTTGGAAAGAGCTACCGACATCATCGTTGGTGGCGGCATGGCTTATACGTTTTACAAAGCGATGGGCGGGCAAATCGGTAAATCCTTATGTGAAGAAGACCGTCTGCAAACCGCAAAAGATTTAATGGAGAAGGCCGGTGCAAAGGGAGTTTGCATTCACCTGCCTTCCGATTCCATCATTGCCGATAAGTTTGCCGAAGACGCAAACGTTTCCTCGTCGTTGAGTACAAACATTCCCGGTGATTGGATGGGGCTTGACATCGGCATGATGGCGATTGAGATGTTTACCAAAGTCATTCATCATTCAAAAACGATTTTGTGGAACGGGCCGATGGGCGTGTTTGAAATGGAAAAGTTTCAGCACGGTACTAAGGCCATTGCCAAGGCTGTTGCGGAAGCCACGGAGGCTGGCGCTTTCTCATTGGTTGGCGGTGGCGATAGCGTTGCTGCGGTTAATCAGTTCGGCTATGCGGATAAAGTGAGCTATGTTTCCACCGGCGGCGGAGCCATGCTCGAATATTTTGAAGGAAAAGAATTACCCGGTATTGCGGCTATGAAATAATACGTAGTCACTTATGAGTAATTTTAAAAAGTTTGAGCGTCACAATGGCGGATGGTCTGAAATTTTGTGCAAGCATCATCACTGATTCTTCATTCTTTAGCAATTGGATTCTAATTTGATAACCAACAGTCAACCATTTAAAAATTAAAAATCATGAGACGTCAAAGTCCCGTTTTATGGATTGTTCTCGGCATCGTTGTCATTCTTTTGTTTTGGGGTTGCAGCCAGCAAAGAGGCTTGGCCACCGCCGATACACAGGTGCAGCAAACCTGGAGCAACGTGGAAACAAATTATCAGCGCCGCACAGACCTTTACAACAGCGTGGTGAAAACCATTCAGGGTTCTGCCAATTTTGAAAAGGGAACGCTTACAGAGGTTATTAACGCAAGAGCAAAGGCAACGTCGGTTCGTGTTGATTTAAACGATTCTGCTAGTTTGCAACAGTACCAGCAAGCACAGACGCAGTTGCAAGGGTCATTTAGCCGGTTGATGGCCGTGGCAGAAGCTTACCCTGATTTAAAAACCACGCAGGCCTTTCAAAATTTTCAAACACAAATTGAAGGGACGGAAAATCGAATCAACACGGCCCGCCGAGATTACAACGGGTCTGTAAACGATTACAACCTGAAAGTGCGCCTCTTTCCCAACAATATTTTCGCAGGCATTCTTGGCTATCATCAGCGGCCGTTTTACAAAGCCGATGCTGGCAGCGAACGGGCGCCTGATATCAACTTCGACATAAAATAGTGTTGTGAGATTTCCTTGGCAAAAACAGAAAGAATTCTTTACTGCCGATGAGCGGCAACAGTTGGTTGCCGCCATTCAAAATGCCGAACAGCGCACTAGTGGCGAAGTGCGGCTATTTGTGGAGAGCCGTTGCCGTTTCATGAACGCTGTGGACAGAGCACAAGAGTTATTTGTAAAACTTCAAATGGACAAAATAGAACTGCGCAACGCCACGCTTGTCTATCTTGCCATTGAAGATAAACAGGCTGCGGTTTTTGGCGATGCGGGCATTCATCAAAAAGTAGGTGAAGATTATTGGAAAGACGTTGTGGAAAAAATGCTTCATCAGTTTAAACAGGAGAAGTTATTAGACGGCATGTGTACCGCCATAGCCCAACTCGGCGAAGCGCTTACTGCCTCCTTTCCCTATAATAAAGACACGGATAAAAACGAACTGCCAGACGAAATTGTTTTCGGCAGGTAATGAATGAAACGATTACTCCTTTTTATAGCACTGCTGCTTTCGGTTTGGGCTTTTGCACAGATTGAAAATGTCATTCCAAAAAAGCCCAACCCGTCACGGCTTGTAAATGATTTGGCCGGTGTAATGACGCCGGAACAAACTCAAACGCTTGAGAGCAAACTGGTGGCTTATGACGACAGCACCTCAAATCAAATTGCCGTTGTCACCATTCACAGCACAGCCGGTAACGATATTGAAGAAGTGGCCTTGGGTACACTTCGTACTTGGGGTGTTGGTGGTGCAAAGAATAACAACGGCATCGTAATTCTTGCCGCTGTTGACGACCACAAAATCTTTATTGCTACCGGTTATGGCTTGGAAGGCGCCGTGCCCGATATTACGGCCAAGGCCATTCTTGATAACGACATCACGCCAAACTTCAAGGCCGGAAATTATTACCGCGGTTTTGATGCGGCTACAACTTCCATTTTTAAAGCCGCCGCAGGCGAGTACAAAGCGCCGGAAGGATATAATGAACGCGGAAAGAGTAGCGGCGGCGGCTTTAGCAAAATCATTATCGGCATCGTTATTCTCTTCATCATTTTAAGCATGTTTGGTGGCCGTGGTGGCGGAGGTGGAGGCTATGTATCCCGCAGAGGCAGCAGTTGGCTTGGGCCGCTCATTTTGGGAAACATGCTGGGCGGCGGAAGCAACAGTGGGAGCGGCTGGTCAGGCGGCGGAGGCGGTGGTGGCGGCTTCGGTGGTTTTGGTGGTGGTAGCGGCGGCGGCGGTGGCGCCGGTGGAAGCTGGTAATTTCTTTCGCTTTTTTTATCTCTTCGCTTCTTTTGGACCAGAAGCTATAATTACGATTAGGCTTTCGTTGCGTCGCACTCTTGTACGCTTTGTAATTCTATTCAGCACGCCGTCGCGGCAACGAAAACCATTAAACTGCTAAGAACCTTTGTGCAACTTGGTGCCTCCGTGTCTTCGTGGTTCAACTACGCGAAAACCAAAAAAAGCTTCTTCAATTTCATGTGTTTCTTTTCACTTCTCACCTACTCATAACCTTTCTTTAAGCAAGAACTCTTTCGTCATTTCGCGGTGTATAACCCTTTCCATTAATTTTGGCTTGCATGAAAAAAATGTTGGTCGCTTGTTTTGCTGTTTGCTTGGCCGGTATCGTGTCGGCGCAAAAAACTTATTTCCTCTATCTTCAAACTGATAACCAATCACCGTTCTATGTGCGCATGGCCGACAAGATTTACAGTTCATCTACGGCCGGTTATCTCATTCTTCCCAATCTCACCGACAGTACGTACACCATGGGCGTAGGCTTTCCAAAGAGCACCGCCTCCGAAACCCGTTTCGCCGTTGCCATAAATCAAAACGACAAAGGTTATCTGCTTAAAAATTTCACTGATGGCTTGTCGCTTTTCGACATTGAAGAACTTTCCATCATCAAACCCGTTTCTGCCAACAAAGACAACACGGTTTACGAAACCAAGACCGATAAATTCTCTTCCATTCTTTCCAAAGCCGCCGATGATCCAAGTTTGTTGAAGGTGCCTGTGGTTAAAAAAGAAGAGCCTAAAGTTGAGCCTGAAAAGAAAGCGGAAGTAACTGCGAAGAAAGAGGAGCCAAAACAGGAGCCTAAAGAAACGGGGATTGCAAAAGCGAAAGAAAAAGCGCCGCTGGATAACGGCCCAAAAGACACCACTTCGGCAAAGCCAACAGAAACAGCAGAACTAGGGGTTGAAAAAAAAGAAGAAATAAAGAAGCAGCCTGTTTCTGGACCCGCAGTCAAAACAGCAGTGCAACAAACGGCATCAAACGAATCAAATATCAAAGATGTAATGCAAACCCTTGTTTACAAACCTTCAGTTATTGTCCGACGCTCCGAAAGTTCAACCACGGAAGGCTTTGGCATTGTTTACTTCGATAAAATGGAAGAAAAGACAGACACGGTTCGTATTTTGATTCCGCCGTCCAAATTTACTCTTGAGCAAACATTACCCGCAACGACACCCGAAATTGAAAAGCTGCCACCAGTTGTCACTTCGAATCCTCTTTCCATCAATACTAAATCGGGAGTTGATTCGGTGGTGAACGACGCCAAGCAAAGAGAAGAACAGAAGGCATCATCAACAGTTGCAAAATCTGTGAACAATGCATCGTGTAAAGAAACGGCAAGCGATAAAGATTTCATGAAGCTGCGTAAAAACATGGCGGCAAAGTCCAACGATGAAGACATGATTTTTGAAGCCAGGAAAGCATTTAAACTTCGGTGCTATATGTCTGAACAGGTTCGATACTTAAGCACTTTATTTCTAACGCCTGCCGGCAAGTACAACTTCTTCGACACAGCCTACAACTTCGTTTCCGACAAAGAAGCCTTTGGCATTTTACAATCCGAAATCAAGGACGAATATTACCTCAAGCGGTTCAAAGCCTTGATAGGAGAGTAGCCATGAGCCGTTACTTTATGGAAGTGTCTTACAAAGGCACTCGCTACAGTGGTTTTCAGGTGCAGGAAAATGCAATTACCATTCAGTCAGAAGTGGAAAAGGCCTTTCAAACCCTGCATCGCAATCCTGCACAACTCACAGGTTCCTCCCGTACCGACTCGGGCGTTCATGCGTATCAAAACTTCTTTCATTTTGATTTTGGTGAAGCCGTTCATCCGCAAGCCGTTTACAAATTGAATGCGATTTTGCCCGAAGACATCGTTGTAACAAACATCTTCCCAATGCCCGACGAAGCGCATTCCCGTTTCGATGCGATAAGCCGCGAATACGTTTATAAACTTCACCGCTTCAAGAATCCGTTTCAGAAGAATGCTTCTTTGTACTATCCTTATAAGCTAAACATTGATGCCTTGCAGGAAGGCGCCGCTTTCCTGCAAGAACAAACCAACTTCTTTGCTTTTTCCAAAACTAACACACAAGTCAAAAATTTCAACTGCACCATTTTAAAAAGCCTGTGGCAAATAGAAGGAGAGGAGCTGGTTTACAGGATAGAAGCGAACCGGTTTCTCCGCGGCATGGTTCGTTTGGTTACCGCCACACTCCTCGCACTTGGGAGAGAAAAGCTTTCAATTGCCGAGTTCAAGAGCTACTTCGATGCAGACCGCAAATGCGGTTTTTCCATACCGGCACATGGACTTTATCTTTTAAAAGTGGCTTATCATCCAAACTTTTTTCCTGCACCACCACTGCGTTTCACAGGATTTTAAAAACTATTTTTTCAAAACGTTTGGCCGGTTATGTTTATCCCCCCTATTTTTGCGTCCGCTTTTTGAAAGGAGGTCATTGAAAGAAGAGAATCAGAAACGAAATTTTTGAAAATTTATTTCGATTTAATTTTTTGGTCGTCAAATAGTTACCTATGTTTGCAGCCGCTTTTTGACCGACGGTTTTCCAACGCTTTTCACGAAGTTCTCTTCACAAAATTTTTGAAGAAATCGAAAGAAAAAATTTGGACGGAATTGCGAAAGACCTGCATCTTTGCAGTCCCGTAAAAAAATCGAAAACAAGTTCTTTACATCATCGCTTTTCACTACCACTTTAGCAGCCCATACGGTTGTTAAAAAATTGAGAATCAGAAAATTAAATTTGGTGGAAAGAAATTAGCTCCTACTTTTGCACTCCCAATTGAAACAGGGTAACAAAAACAGAAGCTTTTTATAACAAAATAGGTGAGGCATAAGGCCTAAAGGTTCGTAACCTTATCATCTGCAAAATCAACGAAGGTTGGTTCAAGTTCTTTGAAAGTTTGGAAGCAACAGCAACAGTAATCTTTATGATTACGAACTAGGTAAGTCAAGCGAATAAAATTCGAAATTGACTCGTTAATTTTTCAAAATTTGAGAATTTAATAGTCAGTATCAAAACTCATTTACAATGGAGAGTTTGATCCTGGCTCAGGATGAACGCTAGCGGCAGGCTTAATACATGCAAGTCGAGGGGCAGCGCAGTGTAGCAATACATGGGCGGCGACCGGCAAACGGGTGCGGAACACGTACGCAATCTACCCATAACTGATGAATAGCCCTCCGAAAGGAGGATTAATACATCGTAACCTAGTGAAGTGGCATCACTCTATTAGTATAGCTCCGGCGGTTTTGGATGAGCGTGCGCCTGATTAGATAGTTGGCGGGGTAACGGCCCACCAAGTCTGCGATCAGTAACTGGTGTGAGAGCACGACCAGTCACACGGGCACTGAGACACGGGCCCGACTCCTACGGGAGGCAGCAGTAAGGAATATTGGTCAATGGACGCAAGTCTGAACCAGCCATGCCGCGTGAAGGATGAAGGTCCTCTGGATTGTAAACTTCTTTTATGTGGGACGAAACCTCTTTTTCTAAAGAGACTGACGGTACCATAGGAATAAGCACCGGCTAACTCCGTGCCAGCAGCCGCGGTAATACGGAGGGTGCAAGCGTTATCCGGATTCACTGGGTTTAAAGGGAGCGTAGGAGGGCAGGTAAGTCAGTGGTGAAATCTTCGAGCTTAACTCGGAAACTGCCGTTGATACTATCTGTCTTGAATACCGTGGAGATGAGCGGAATATGTCATGTAGCGGTGAAATGCTTAGATATGACATAGAACACCAATTGCGAAGGCAGCTCGTTACACGAATATTGACTCTGAGGCTCGAAAGCGTGGGGATCAAACAGGATTAGATACCCTGGTAGTCCACGCCCTAAACGATGGATACTCGACATACGCGATACACTGTGTGTGTCTGAGCGAAAGCATTAAGTATCCCACCTGGGAAGTACGACCGCAAGGTTGAAACTCAAAGGAATTGGCGGGGGTCCGCACAAGCGGTGGAGCATGTGGTTTAATTCGATGATACGCGAGGAACCTTACCTGGGCTAGAATGCAGTCTGACCGTGGGTGAAAGCTCATTTTGTAGCAATACACAGATTGTAAGGTGCTGCATGGCCGTCGTCAGCTCGTGCCGTGAGGTGTTGGGTTAAGTCCCGCAACGAGCGCAACCCCCATCAGTAGTTGCCATCAGGTAACGCTGGGAACTCTACTGAAACTGCCGTCGTAAGACGCGAGGAAGGAGGGGATGATGTCAGGTCATCATGGCCTTTATGCCCAGGGCTACACACGTGCTACAATGGGAAGGACAAAGAGCTGCCACCTGGCGACAGGGCGCTAATCTCAAAAACCTTCTCTCAGTTCAGATTGGAGTCTGCAACTCGACTCCATGAAGCTGGAATCGCTAGTAATCGTAGATCAGCAACGCTACGGTGAATACGTTCCCGGACCTTGCACACACCGCCCGTCAAGCCATGGAAGCTGGGTGTACCTAAAGTCGGTAACCGCAAGGAGCCGCCTAGGGTAAAACTAGTAACTGGGGCTAAGTCGTAACAAGGTAGCCGTATCGGAAGGTGCGGCTGGAATACCTCCTTTTTAGAGCACGTCAACGGTGTCCGCACCAATGATAATTGACTTACCGCTGTTGTTTCCAATCACTTTCATTGATTAAGTTCTTTGTTTCTTATTCAAGTAACCCGATTCAATTACGGGCTACAATCCTAATAGATCCGTAGCTCAGCCTGGTTAGAGCACTACACTGATAATGTAGGGGTCTCCAGTTCAAATCTGGACGGGTCTACCAAAAGCTGCAAGCCACAAGCTACTCGCTCATAACTTGAAGCTATATTCCATTGGGGGATTAGCTCAGCTGATAGAGCACCTGCTTTGCACGCAGGGGGTCAACGGTTTGAATCCGTTATCCTCCACAACAAAAGTTCTTTCAACCATTAGATGTCGCATTTGGCGTATTAGTTCGTAACTAAAACATCTTCTTTGTCATCCGCTAATTAGCACATCAGTTAATTAGCAAATTGACTTAGCTCTTTGACATATTGGAAAATCAAATAGTTGTTAGACGAAAGTCTATTATCGATCACATTAATTTTTTGTATCGCCAAGTAATTGGTGGTCTGAAGTTGGTGGTCGGGTAACAATACAATTTCAAATTTTTTAAAGCAACTAAGGGCGCATGGTGGATGCCTTGGCTCTGAGAGGCGATGAAGGACGTGGTAAGCTGCGATAAGCTACGGGGAGATGCACACAATCGTTACATCCGTAGATTTCCGAATGGGACAACCCACTATATTGAAGATATAGTACACCGTAAGGTGAGCCAACCCCGAGAACTGAAACATCTAAGTACCGGGAGGAAAAGAAAATAATCAAATGATTCCCCAAGTAGTGGCGAGCGAACAGGGAACAGCCTAAACTTAAGCGGCGTGCCGCTTGAGGGTTGTAGGACCACATTTAGAAACTGTCATCAAGCTGAAGCCTTTGGAAAATGGCATCATAGAGCGTGATAATCGCGTAAGCGTAAATTGACAGGGACGAGTGGTATCCTGAGTAGGGCGGGACCGGAGAAATCCTGCTTGAATCTGCCAGCACCATCTGGTAAGGCTAAATACTCCTCAGAGACCGATAGTGAACCAGTACCGTAAGGGAAAGGTGAAAAGCACCCTAAATAAGGGAGTGAAATAGTACCTGAAACCGTGCGCCTACAAGCGGTCGGAGCCTATAGCAATATAGGTGACGGCGTGCCTTTTGCATAATGAACCTACGAGTTGCTCCTCACAGGCGAGGTTAAGTTCTTTAATAACGGAGCCGTAGCGAAAGCGAGTCCAAATAGGGCGTTTAGTCTGTGGGGGCAGACGCGAAACTTTGTGATCTATCCATGGGCAGGCTGAAGGTGTGGTAACACACACTGGAGGGCCGAACCCGTTGACGTTGAAAAGTCTTGGGATGACCTGTGGATAGGGGTGAAAGGCCAATCAAACTGAGAGATAGCTCGTTCTCCCCGAAATGTTTTTAGGAACAGCGTCGCATTTTAGAAGTTTATGAGAGGTAGAGCTACTGATTGGGCTAGGGGGCTTCACCGCCTACCAAACCCTGACAAACTCCGAATGCTCATAAATATCTGCGGCAGTGAGGCTACGGGCGCTAAGGTCCGTGGCCGAGAGGGAAATAACCCAGAATAACAGCTAAGGTCCCTAATACGTAGTTAAGTTGATCAAACGAGGTGGGGTTTCTATAACAGCCAGGATGTTGGCTTGGAAGCAGCCATTCATTTAAAGAGTGCGTAACAGCTCACTGGTCGAGAGACCCTGCACGGAAAATAATCGGGCATCAAACTACGAACCGAAGCTTTATGATTGCACTTTGAGTGTATATCGGTAGGGGAGCATTGAAATCTGCATCGAAGGTGATGGGTGACCATTGCTGGAGCGATTTCAAAAGAAAATGTAGGTATAAGTAACGATAAATAAGGTGAAAAACCTTATCGCCGAAAGTCTAAGGGTTCCTGATCAACGTTAATCGGATCAGGGTTAGTCTGGTCCTTAGGTGAACCCGAAAGGGGTAGCTGATGGAAAGCTGGTTAATATTCCAGCACCAGCGTTAGTTTCGATGGGGCGACGCAGTATTGAAAGTTCCTCGCACTTACGGAATAGTGCGATTAAGGTTGTAGCTATTTTCTTTGCAGGTAAATCCGCAGAGAAAGGCAAAGACTGAAAGTACACGGAGGCTTCGGCCAAAGTGAGTGAACCTAAAAGCTGCCGAGAAAAACCTCTAAGGTTAGGCTAATGCTGCCAGTACCGCAAACCGACACAGGTAGACGGGATGAATATTCTAAGGCGCTCGGGTGAGCCGTGGAGAAGGAACTAGGCAAATTGACGCTGTAACTTCGGGATAAAGCGTACCATAGCAATATGGTCACAGTAAAATGGTTCAACCAACTGTTTAACAAAAACACAGGGCCCTGCAAAATCGAAAGATGACGTATAGAGCCTGATACCTGCCCGGTGCTGGAAGGTTAAGGAAGGATGTTCGGCGCAAGCCAAAGCTTCTGACTGAAGCCCCAGTAAACGGCGGCCGTAACTATAACGGTCCTAAGGTAGCGAAATTCCTTGTCGGGTAAGTTCCGACCTGCACGAATGGTCTAATGAGTTGAACACTGTCTCCTCCACGAGCCCGGTGAAATTGTAGTATCGGTGAAGATGCCGGTTACCCGCCACGGGACGGAAAGACCCCGTGAACCTTCACTACAACTTTGCATTGATTTTGAACAACCGATGTGTAGGATAGTTGGGAGACTTTGAAGCTGTGTCGCCAGGCATGGTGGAGTCAACGTTGAAATACCAACCTTTGTTTGTTTAGAGTCTAATCCCTTGCGGGAAACAGTGCATGGTGGGTAGTTTGACTGGGGTGGTCGCCTCCTAAAAAGTAACGGAGGCTTGCAAAGGTTCCCTCAGTACGGTTGGTAATCGTACGTAGAGCGCATTAGTATAAGGGAGCTTGACTGTGAGACATACGAGTCGAGCAGGGGCGAAAGCCGGCTAAAGTGATCCGGTGGTTCTGTATGGAAGGGCCATCGCTCAAAGGATAAAAGGTACTCCGGGGATAACAGGCTGATCTCCCCCAAGAGCTCATATCGACGGGGAGGTTTGGCACCTCGATGTCGGTTCGTCACATCCTGGGGCTGGAGAAGGTCCCAAGGGTTCGGCTGTTCGCCGATTAAAGTGGCACGTGAACTGGGTTCAGAACGTCGCAAGACAGTTCGGTCCCTATCTGTGGTGGGCGCTAGTAAATTGAGAAGACGTGACCTTAGTACGAGAGGACCGGGTCGCACGTACCGCTGGTGTATCTGTTATGCCGCCAGGTGTAATGCAGAGTAGCTATGTACGGCATGGATAAACGCTGAAAGCATCTAAGCGTGAAACCATCTTCAAGATGAGTTTACTTTTAAGGGTCGTCAAAGACGATGACGTTGATAGGCTACAGATGTAAAGCTAGTGATAGCAAAGTCGAGTAGTACTAATTGCCCGTAAGCTTTAATTTTATTTTTGTCTTTCGTTTGGCAACTATTTTCCAATATGACATTATTCAGCGGTTAGCATTTAACTATGTTGTTAATTGCTTTCAGCCATCTTTTTATGGTGGTTTTGCCGAGGGTATTCACCTCTTCCCATACCGAACAGAGAAGTTAAGCCCCTCATGGCCGATGGTACTGCACCACAATGCGGGAGAGTAGGTAGCTGCCATATTTATTTAATTAAGCCTTTCAGAAATGAGAGGCTTTTTTATTTTCAGTAAGTCGTTCTAATCAACGCCTACCATCTTTGCCATGCCAATAGCATGGTAGACAAGACCGTTAAGTGCGAAAGAGGTCACTCTCGTCTTAGCACAAATATTTATCAAACGTTGTCTTTGTTTTTTCTTGTTTATTATTATCAATACATCCCCTTCTATCCTGTCTTACCAGTGAAACCCGCTGTGGCACTATTTTTCCTGTGATCTGTATACCGCATGTTGCAAGCCTTTTACATGAGCCCAAAAACCGTCAATCCATTCCTGCTTCAATTATTGGTTAAGGTGTATAATCAATCTATCCAATCATACTATTTTTTTCCTGACGTTATTATCTGCGGCGATCATCGTTTGGAACGTAGTGAATTTGAACAATTGGCGTCTGAAGGTTTTATTATGGCTTATTATACCGATTCATTTGGCAAACTTTACAGGCTTACACCAAGCGCCGAGAGTATTCTTCGCGAACAAAAGAGCCGTAAGCGTTACCGGCCACGGGCAAAGAACATCATCTGGCAAACCCATTTTTCTTTTTGCTGAAAACTCTAACTTAGCTATCGGTTTGAATCGTTTGAAAAAATTTCTCATGGCACAGTTTTTTGACCCTTAAATCAAATTTGAGTTATGCCCAATTGGTTAAGAACCTTAATAGCCGGATACGGCGCCAGTAAATTAGGCGGCGGTTGCGTTGGTACTGTTGTAGTCTTCTTCGTTATTTGGTGGTTGTTGGGGCAAGGTCATTGCAGCCATTAATTAATAGTAAGCGTATTTTTATCCTGCAAAATCTTTCAACTAGGGAATGTTTCACCGCATTCCCTTTTTACTTTTCTGCTATGCAAGTTTCCGAACATTTTAATGGCCGCATCTTTTTAAACCCGGTTCCGACTGATGTTATGAAGCCGGGTTCTTTCTTTCGAATACTGCGCAAGTACATGCAAAAGCATCCCGGCCGCGAACCACTAATGCCGCTTGGGCCCTTTTATACCGATGCGCAAACGCTCAATCATCTTCCTGCGCAAAGCTTGCGGGTAACCTGGATCGGTCACTCTACCCTGTTGATTGAAACCGATGGCAAGCGCTTTCTTACCGATCCTGTATGGTACAACCGTGTGTCGCCTTTTCGCTACTTGGGCCCAAAGCGGTTCTTTCAAAATCCGTTGCCATTAAATGAATTGCCACCCATTGATGCCGTGCTTCTTTCGCATGACCACTATGATCATTTGGACAAACAAACGGTGCTTTATCTGGCCGCGAAAAACATACCGGTGATTACGATGTTGGGCGTAGGGAAACGCTTGATGGATTGGGGCGTCGCAAAAGTATTGGTGACTGAATTGGATTGGTGGCAGAGTACAGAAAGAGGCGATGGCTTTACCATTACAGCTACGCCGTCGAGGCATTTTTCAGGGCGGTGGCTTACCGACCGCTTCAAAACCTTGTGGGGCGCCTTTGCCATTAAATCACCTGCGCATAACATCTACTTTGGCGCTGATTCCGGTTACTACAACGGCTTTGGCCAGATTGCCAAACACCTTGGCCCTTTTGATTTGGCAATGCTGGAAATAGGCGCTTATAATGAAGAATGGGAAGCCATTCACATGGGTCCCGAAAATGCAGTGCAAGCTGCGCTTGATTTATGCAATCCGTTGTTGCTACCCATTCATTGGGGCACTTTTAGTCTGGCCATGCACCCATGGAAAGAACCTGTTGAACGCTTGCTGAAGGAAGCGGAAAAGCGTAACGTTCGTTTGGTATTGCCGGCACCCGGCGAAACAGTGGCCATCAATAATAAAGAATATAATAGCCGGTGGTGGGAGGCTTATCGATAAGGTACTGTCAGGCTATTCACATCTGTGGACATCTTCTTTTAAACATTCTGTTTTTGCGTACGTTAATTGAAGAGAATCAGAAAACCACTTTATGGCAAAAGCAACATCTAAAGGCGCATCCAAAAAAGCCGCCGCTAAAAAAACGGCAAGCAAAAAAAGTAGTGCAAAGAAAACGGCGACTAAAAAAACAGCAAGTAAAAAGACTGCTTCAAAAAAGGCAGCGGGCAAGAAAGGTGCCGCTAAAAAAGCCGGTACAAAAAAGAACAAGCTGGGCGTAAAAAATTCATTAGTGAACAACATCAATGCACACAAAAAGAAAGGCGACAGCAAGCCGAAGAAAAAGTCAACAGTAGAAAAGAAGCAATACAAGAAAATGGAAAAAAACTGGGGTAAAGAAAAATAAGGCGCTGTGGCAAAATTTAAAATCTCCAAAGACGACTCGGGTAAGCACACTTGGAAAGCCGAAGGAAACAATCCGAAAACGGGTAAAGAGATGACTATTCGCGGCGGGCAAACGGGAACACCGGTGGGGAAGAAAAATCCCGATAGCGAAAAATCCTTCGATGCCCGTCACAACGCCACCGGCATGACGCCGAAGAAATACATCAACAAATTGCGTTGGGACAACAAGGCTGCGTTTGGGTCATCTGTAAACATTCCGGACGATTTGTTTGGCAAAACAGCTACGAAGAAATCAGCAGTGAAGAAAGCGGCTTCAAAAAAAGCAGCGCTTAAAAAAGCTGCAACGAAAAAAGTGGCTGCAAAAAAGTCCGCTTCCGAAAAAGCTGCCGTTAAAGAAACCGCTGGTAAGAAGAAGGGTTCATAGGAACAGGATTTGCGTTGACATAAGAAAAATAGTTATGGAAGACAATAAACAACGTAAAAACGAGCAGCAGATGGGCGAACAAAACCCTACGGTAAATGCGCCCGGTTCAAAAGTTTCCGATTACGGCAACGTAGAAGGTGGCTCTGGCACTGATGATGAACGGTCGCACCGCACTACTGACAAAGCCGACCGCACCAATGTGGAGCCGTTAAAGGGCAAAGGTGAAACCGTAGATACACCATAGTGTTCGACTAAAAAATAGAAAAGGAGAAAAGAGATGAATGGCGAATCATTCTCTTTTCTCCTTTTCTATTTTAAACGCTTTGCTTTTATTGTGTAGGATTGTTCATCACTTGCTGGGCAATGGCCTTTTTCAAATTTACTTCGGCTATATTACCCGAGGATTTTACGTCGTACAAAGGCATTACGGTAATGGTTGGATGATGCAGGATACTGAAATGTTCGCCGATTATTTTTTGCAATGCTTCATCCTCAATAAAAACGGAATACACATTCAAGAATGGCACCGGCGTCATGCTCATGTCTATTGTTTCCACTTTGTATTTCACGACGTATCCTTTTCCTTCAAACGGAACCTTTATGGTGTTCATGCTTAGCTGTTTTATAGCGTCTGCTTAAAATATTGTACCGGCGGGCAGAGGTGATCAGGTTATTAGGATATTGGGATGACAGGATATTGGAATCTTGCTTTTGACAGAAGAACATTTGAATGCCCGAGCTTCACAGTATTTCAATAACCTTTTCATTGCGGTGTAGTGGGAAAAGACACTTCTATTTCGGGAGCAAACACTGTTGAAATTTCGCTTGGCATGAACGGCAAAAGCCCGTATACAAACCCTTCGCTTTTGGGAAGCAAACAACCGGTTTACACTGTTGGCGGCAAGGACTCTGGAAAGCATAGTGAGTACGAAGGTTATGCTTCTTTCACTTCTGTAACCTCGTAGTGAGAGGCATAAGGCAGTGGCTTGATGGGCCTGGCCAAATAAACCGACCACACATGTGTGAAAGCAGCACCGAAATATAAAATGAGCGAGGAGTAGAACACAAACAGCAGGATTAAAACAATGCTTGCCGATGCGCCGTACAGGTTGCCGATGTTACTATTGATAAGCAACAAACGCAAAACGTGTTTACCGATGGAAAATAAAACCGCAGTAACAAAGGCACCACCGGCCGTTATCTTCCACGAAGGCCGGGCATCGGGCAACAAGCGGAAAAGCAGGCCAAACCAAAGTGTCACGAAAACCAGCGACAGTACGTAATTTAAAACACTGTTGACATAATGCGCCACCGACGGCGACAACAATTCAAGGGCCTTTCCCATCTGCGCTTTTGCTGTTTCGGCTAAGATGCTTAAAAGAATTAAAAATCCGGTGGCGAGAATGATAAGCATCGATTGAAGCCTTGTGCGCAACTGCTTGCCGAGGCTTTGGCGCTGCACTACTTTTATCCGCCACAGTTGGTTGATGGAACCCTTTATCACCATTAATAAAGTAGTGGCCACCAACAATAAAAACACAAAACCGAAAGCCGTGATCAAACCGTTCTGCGCCAGCCGGCGGAAGGCAACCAACGTGTTCACCACCTGTCTCGTGCTTTGTCTTCCCACAATGCCTGACAGATCGCCAAAGATTTCGTGGCGCAGCTTTACCGGATTAATAAGAAGTTCTAAAACCTGTATTAGCAGAAGCAAAATGAACGGCAGGGCAAATGAAGTGAAGAAGGCGGTGGCGCCGGCCATGCGCAAGGGATCGTTGTGGGAAAGATGCCGGAAGGACCGTTTGAAGAGTAAGGGCACCGCCGCAAGAAATGATGTAAAGTTTATACGAACTGCGTGAATCATTACCGGGATTTATTAAAATTTCCTGCCACTGTTTTTGATTGTATAAAAGTGCAATGGTTTAGGTCTATATGTCCTTTGTTATTGCGATCAGGTGCCGGATAGAATTATAAAGCGTACGCGTTCCAATACCTCCCGGCGGTCATTGCGACGGGAGCAACGCAACGGCAGCTTAATGGATGCAACTGCACTTGGTTCATAATAAATATGAACTGCATCGTTGCTTACGGTTAAGGTATGCTTCTTGTTTTCCTTTTGCATGAGCGATGAATTGAGTGCAGATTGTCCCTTGTGCGGCCGGCCGCTGACGCCTCCATTTAACCGCCATCACCTGTTGCCGTTAAGCAAAGGCGGAAAGGGAACGGAGACCGTTCTGCTACACAAAATCTGTCACGATAAAATTCATTCTGTGTTTTCCGAAATGGAATTGAAGCGGCAGTACAACACCATTGAAAAGCTAAAAGAGAACAAAGAGATAGAAGCTTTTTTAAAATGGGTAATCAACAAAGAACCGCAGTTTTACGACCGCTCGGAGCGAAGAAAGCGGTAGCCTTTTTAATTATTGAAACAGTGCATACAGTGTAACCGCATTGCCTGTTTGGCATAATTGTTTAATTTCTTTTTTAAACTTACTTATTATGAACAATGACCCCCAAGCCAGGCCGGTAAACGACAAGGCCGAAGCCAATATAATTTTCACCATTCAGGGAGACAATGAACCAAGGCCACTTGATAAGATAGAAGGCCACATGAATAATGGTGAAACCGGCGGTGCAACGGAAGCCGATAGGGAAGACGAGCAGCCGGAAGACAATCAGAAGGCTTCATAAGTTCAAGTTACTATTGATTTAAAAAACAGTAAACACAAAACCATGGACGACAAAAAACAAAACCTTCAGGAACAGGACCATCCGCTGAAGAACACGGACAATGCCTTTGTGCAAGTAGGTAAGAACGGCGAACCATTAATGCCTCGTGTGGCCGGCGACGAGCGCAACATGCCAGATGAAAATGATAAAGACGCACCGGTGACTTATGACAAACCATAAACCTCCCGCGACAATTAATTTTAAACAAACCATTATGAATGAAAGACAACACAGCAACAATCCCGATCAGGCTTACCGCGATGAGCTGAAAGAAAAAGGCAGCACATTCACTGATACGAATGACGAGGCCGCCGCAAGAGATGAAGCCAAAATACACAAAGCCGCAAGCGGCCAAAGCCAAAAGATGGACGGCGGCAATCCCTATGCCGATGAAGATTCCGTGAGTGACGAGGAGATTAGAAGGGAAACGATTGAGAAAAAATAGAGAGCTGTTCAAGCGTTCAAAAATTCTACGTCATTAAATCCAAAAATTGAACTTTTGCACACTTGAACCCTATGTCAACTGATTTTTTAAAAAGCTTTCAATAGCGCTGCAAGGCACCATAAACGGTTTGTCGGTGATGTTGATTTGAAGGTCTTGTCCGCTTACGGTATAATTACCAATGATTTTGTTGCCAAAGACCGACACACTAAAATTACCATTGGTTGTGTCGCCGCTAAATGCGCCGCCTTGGCTTTCTACAGCCTTTCTTGCTTTTGCCAGCACACCATCTGCGTCGCCTGAAAACGGAAGAGAAAATTCACAAGCCATAAGATTATTTTTTGCAAAGAAAGGTGGTTTTGTTTTTAAGCCATCAACCTTTGTGGGCTGATAAGATGCGGCTGAAGCGATTGACATCGGCTTGCGGTGTTAACGGAAAACCATGTACCAAATGCTGCGCGAGTTGATGCGCAAAAAAAGGCGCCAGCGATGCGCCTTTGGTTCCTGCACCATTTAAAATGCCAACGTTTTTATGAACAGGATGAAAGCCAACAAACGGCCGACGCTCCAATGTGGAAGGCCGAAGCGCCGCCATGTGTTGAAGAACTTTGTATGGCTTTCTCAACCAATGATTCAAGGCTGCTGTTGTTGCCAATAAAAACGCTTCCGAAGGCTGGTCATCTTCAAACTCCCACTGATAACTCGAACCTACCCAAAAGACGTTCTTCTCCGCCATCGGCGTCAGCATCAACCCTCGTTTAAACACATGATCGGTAGGCAAGCCTTCACATTCAATGATCAACGCTTCACCCTTCGACGCCGAAAAAGGCAAGGCCGAAAACCAAAAGTTTTCCGCACCGGTAATGCCGTCGCAAAAAATAATCTGCTGCGCAGAGATGTCTTTGTACCTGACCTTATCATCAATTATCTGTAAATGGCCGGCAATAAATTTTTCTTCATACAATGCACTCATCTCCCCTAACTTTTTCCGCCATAAAGAAAGCAGCAACGGAAATTGAACGGTATAAACCGGATTGATTTCGCCGCAACCGAAATCATAATTGAAGTGTTCATTAAAACGGTTTTGATCGGGGTAGGCATGCAGATAAGTATCGTTTTCATTCAACCGGTCAATAAAGGCATTGCGCATTTGCGGCGATGGAAAGAAGTCAATAATGTTTCGTTGATACAACAGCACGGCATCCAAATGGAGTCCCATCTGGTGATAGGCTGTTTGTGCAAAAGCCAGCAGTTCTTCAGCCATCCAGGTTTGGGCATAACGCCTGCCGGTAACGGGATTGATAACGCCTGCAGCAACCTTTGACGAAGCTTGCTCATTGCCATCATCAATCACTAAGAATGATTTGCCTTCCTTAATAAGCCACCAAGAAAGCATAGAGCCGCAAATGCCCTGGCCAACAATCAATACATCGGTTTGCATGGCGCGAAGGTAGAAGATGGATTATCGGATTAGCCGATGCAATGATTAGCAGAGGAACACAGTTTTAAAAATCAAATTTCCTCTCTGTTTTTGCCAACGTCCATTCGAAAGGCTTGTTGGTTCGATTCAGTAATAACTGTCACGCTTACGTAAATCAATCCGCTAATCTTCGCATCGGCTAATCCGCTAATCTTCCTTAAATTGCTCGTCCATCTTTTTTATATGAACAAGTATGCGATCATCGTGGCCGGCGGCTCTGGCAAGCGCATGGGTAGCGCAATACCCAAACAGTTTTTGCTCCTGCACGGCAAGCCCGTTTTGTATTATACCATCAAACGTTTTTTGGAAGCTTACGATGATTTACGCGTCGTATTGGTGTTGCCCGAAGAGTATGCCGACATGGGCCGTGAGATCATTGACGCGTACTTCGATTACAGCCGCATTCAACTAACATCGGGTGGTGAAACACGGTTTCATTCGGTGCAGGCCGGTTTGCGATTGGTGGATAACGACGCGATCATTTTTGTACACGATGCGGTGCGTTGTCTGGTTACGGTGGCTTTGATTCAACGCTGTTATGAGCATGCTTTAAAAATGGGCAGCGCCGTGCCGGTAACTTTGTCCCGTGACAGCGTTCGTTTATTGAACGAAGAACTCAACGACAACGAAGTTCTCGACCGCGATAAAGTGGTGTTGGTGCAAACACCGCAAACCTTTCACAGCCGCATTTTACGGCCGGCTTTTGAAATAGATTTCAAGGCCCGCTTCACCGACGAAGCCACGGTGGTGGAAGCTTACGGCCTTAAGATTTCATTGATAGAAGGCGAGGAAAATAATCTCAAAATCACACGGCCTGTTGACCTGTTGATAGCGGAGAAATTATTGGAGGCAAATCTTTCGCCGCAGGCAGTATAAAATGGTTTGCTCATTTTGGACTTAGCTGTGTGGCTACTATCATCGCCTGTTGCCTGCCCGTAGGCAGGTGTCACTCACTTTTACGTTCGGTATCCCGATAGCTATCGGGACTATTGGGAAAAAGCATATAGGCCGCTTATCCTTTCAAACATTTTTTAGCTAGCTTATCTCTTCACAAACACATCCCAGCAAAACCGAAGAAGGATTACAACCACAACAAGCAAAAAGAAAACGCGGATAAAGTGATTGCCTTTTGCTATCGCCAATCTGGCGCCGGCAAGGCCGCCGAGAGTATTGGCCGCAGCCATGGGCAAAGCAATGCTCCAAATGATTGTTCCTTTGGCGAGAAACAAACTAATAGAACCAAGATTAGTCGCCAGGTTTACCAACTTTGCGGCTGCCGAAGCGTGAAGAAAATCAAAACCCATCAAGGCAATAAAGGCGAGAATTAAAAAGCTACCGGCGCCCGGCCCGATAAAGCCATCGTAAAAACCAATGAGGAGACCGATGACAATACCAAGCTGTAACTGTTTTGTTTTGGAAAGGTTTCTTTCCTGTCTCTGGCCGAAATTTTTTTTCGTGTAGGTGTAAATAGCAACAACAGCCAATACAATCAGCAAAACCGGTTTCATAAATGCATTGCTCACATGTGTGAGCAAATATGAGCCGCTGAAAGATGCAAATAAAGCCAGCGTACAAATTACAGCAAGCAAGCGCCAGTTCATTTCCACCCGCTTCAGGTATTGTACCACTGCTGCCGCCGTTCCTGTGAACGAAGGAATCTTCAGCGAACCAATAACAGAAGCCACAGGAAGAGAGGGAAGAATAACCAACGCGGCGGGTAATTGAATCAATCCACCGCCGCCAACGATGGCATCAACAAATCCGGCAAGGAAGGCAAATAAACAAAGCAGAAGAATGGTGTGAAGTTCAATGGGCAAGGAACGACTAAGTTGAGGAGTTGATAAGTTAATTGGTTGATAAATTGGAATAGCTGCTACGCTGTTTCTGCGTTGATCATAAAGACTGTTGTAGTCAACCTGGCAACGTTTCAACGTATCAACTTTTCCTTTGTTCTTTCGCCCACGCATCTTTTAAAGTGACGGTGCGATTGAACAGCAAGCGTCCATTCGTTTCTTTATTATCAAGGGTAAAGTATCCCTTGCGTAAAAACTGGTAACGTTCGTTCAACAGTGCATTTTTCAACGCCGGTTCGGCAAAAGCGGTGGTTACCGTTTGCAAAGAATCAGGATTGATGTAATCTTTAAAATCGCCTTCTTCGCTAGACGGATCTTCCACTTTAAACAGACGGTCGTAAAGCCGCACTTCAGCCGTGATGGCGTTGGTCACTTCGACCCAATGCAAGGTGCCTTTTACATTAATGCCCGATGTATCGTGACCGCTTTTGCTTTCGGGAATGTACGTGCAATGCAATTCGGTGATTTTGCCTTCTGCATCCTTTATCACTTCATTACATTTAATGATGTAGGCAAACTTCAAACGAACCATGCCTCCAGGATAAAGCCGGAAGAATTTCTTTGGCGGGTTCTCCATAAAGTCTTCCTGTTCTATGTACAGTTCATTACCAAAGGGAATCTTCCGCGTGACACTGTTCTCTTCTTCAGGATTGTCTTCACCTTCCAGCCATTCGATGGATTCATTATGATTGGTGATAATGACTTTGAGCGGATCAAACACCACCATTCGCCGCAAGGCAATTTTATTCAAGTGTTCGCGAACGCAAAACTCAAGTAGCCCAACATCCACAAGATTATCACGTTTGGCTACGCCGATGCGTTCGCAAAATTCATTCACCGCTTCGGGTGTGTAACCGCGCCGCCTCATGCCACTAATGGTCGGCATCCGCGGATCGTCCCAGCCATCCACGTAGCCATCGTTCACCAATTGCAACAGCTTGCGCTTGCTCATCACTGTGTAGGAAAGATTGCGCCGTGCAAACTCGTATTGGTGCGATGGAAATGTCTCAATGTTTTTCAACAGCCAATCATACAACTCACGGTGCGGTACAAATTCCATCGTGCAAAGCGAATGCGTGACTTTTTCAATCGAGTCGCTCGGCGGATGTGCCATGTCGTACATGGGATAGATGCACCATTGATCGCCGGTGCGGTGGTGATGGGCGTGTTTGATCCGGTACAACACCGGGTCACGCATGATCATGTTCGGCGAAGCCATGTCCGTTTTTGCCCGAAGCACCATGGCGCCATCGGAATATTTACCGGCCCGCATGTCGCCAAATAATTGCAGGTTTTCTTCGATGCTTCTATTGCGGTATGGGCTGGGCTTTCCGGCTTCGGTTGGCGTGCCTTTCAACGCTGCAATTTCATCCGGCGTTGAGGCATCTACATAGGCCAATCCTTTTTGGATAAGCTTTAGGGCAAAGCCGTACAACTGTTCAAAATAATCCGAGGCAAAGTGTTCGTTCTTCCATTCAAAACCCAGCCAGCGAACATCTTCCTTGATGCTTTCCACGTACTCGGTTTCTTCCGTCACGGGGTTAGTGTCGTCAAAGCGCAGGTTTGTATAGCCGCCGTATTTTTTGGCAAGGCCGAAGTTTAGATTGATGGACGTGGCGTGACCAATGTGAAGGTATCCGTTGGGTTCGGGCGGAAAGCGGGTGACAATGGAGCTGTACTTGCCGCTGCTCAAATCATCTTCAATAATTTCTTCAATAAAATTGAGGCTCTTATCTTCCGGCATAATGGCGTTTTTAAAGCGGGGCAAAGATAGCCGAAGCGGCTAATGATTTTGGGCGGTAGTTACAAAGCCGTCGTTGCAGTTTACCCATAAGAATCAACCTTTGCGCAAACGGATGCCCTTGCTCCCAAAATCACAACAAATGAACAGAATACTTTTTTTCTCTTCTTTCCTCATTCTTTCCGCTTGTAAAAAGGACCACGGCGAGGCCACCGATACCGAGCCGCCCGTAATTAAAATGGCAGCGCCAACCAACAACCAAAGCTTTGCTGTTGGACAAACGGTTAGCATCAGCGGCAGGATAACTGATGACACAAAAATTGGAGAAGTGCACCTGGAAATTACCAACAAGACAAGCGGCGCCTTTATCACTCACGAACACTTTGTACCAGATAGCGCAGGCTATTCGTTGGCAAGAACATTTACCATTCCTTCTACTGCCGTTTATGAAATAAAAGTGGAAGCCGACGACACAAAAGGAAATACGTCTCAAGTGCAAATAGCTATTTCGGCGAACTAAAAGCCAATGTTGATGTTTATGTCGAGGGCTGTTAACACACGGGCAACAAGG
The DNA here is from genome assembly GCA_965247695.1 of Flavisolibacter sp. GTDB lineage: Bacteria > Bacteroidota > Bacteroidia > Chitinophagales > Chitinophagaceae > Flavisolibacter. The sequence goes on along the minus strand of OZ252037.1, from coordinate 3,862,925 downwards.
GGGAGCAAAATCCGGCGCTACCTTCGGCTGGTTAAAAGAATTGGATGCGATTACCCGAAATTTTTATGGCTTCGCCGAAGAAAAACTGTTCACTGTTGTTGGTTGTCTCGCTTGCCATGTTGTTTATTGGCTGTGAGAAAAACATTGACTTTAAATTAAATCAGGAAGAGCCTAAACTGGTGGTGGAAGCCACTATCGAAAACGGCCAGCCGCCCGTTGTTCTGCTTTCTAATTCACTCAATTATTTTTCGCAGATTTCGCCGCAACTTTTGGCGGCCAGTTTTGTTCACAGCGCGGAGGTTTATGTTTCCAACGGAACAAAAACACAGAAGCTGAAAGAATACAATACGCCGCTCGGCGCCGGCTATACGCTTTCGTATTACTCCATTGATTCGTCCAATCTTGCCACGGCTTTTCTTGGCGAGTTGGCCAAGAGCTATTCATTGCGCATCGTGGTGCAAGGCAAGGAATATACGGCGGCCACCAACATCCCAAAAATCACCAAACGCATTGACTCCATCTGGTACAAAGCCGGCCCGCCGCAGTTGGACACAAGCAAAGTGATAGTGATGGCAAGAATAACCGACCCGCCGGGCTTTGGCGATTATGTACGCTATTTTACCAAACGAGGTAGCGGACCTTTTTTGCCGGGCTTGAATTCGGCTTTTGACGACCTGTTTATTGACGGAACAACTTACGAATTGCAGGTAGGCGCCGGTGTTGACCGCAACCAAACCATCAAAGAAGATGACCAATTCTTTAATAAAGGCGACACGGTCACTTTTAAGTTGAGCAACATTGACAAAGCCACGTTTGACTTCTGGCAAACCATGGAGTATTCGTATCAATCCATTGGCAACCCTTTTGCCACGCCCACAAAAGTCTTGGGCAACATTTCCAACAATGCCTTGGGTTATTTTGGTGGCTATGCTTCGCAGTACCGGACGCTCATAATCAAAAAGTAGCGGCCCATCCCGACCTTCCCGGTAGGAAGGCCATCTGCACACAGGCCCTTGCTTTTCGACGACTCAACTTCAATAGCAGGTTTGTTGACAGGCAAGGTGCGAAGCGAAGCGTTGGTGGCCTTCCTACCGGGAAGGTCGGGATGGGCCTATATTTGCTCCTTACTATGAATGACAAACAACCCGAAAAAACACACTTACTGATTATTGGTTCCGGCCCGGCCGGATACACGGCCGCCATCTATGCAGCCAGAGCAAACTTAAAGCCTATGCTTTACCAGGGCATTCAGCCCGGCGGGCAATTAACCATCACCACCGAAGTGGAAAATTTTCCCGGCTTTCCTGAAGGCGTTCAGGGCCCCGACCTGATGATTCATTTTGAAAAACAGGCCCAGCGCATGGGCGCCGACCTGCGGTACGGCATCGCCACCAAAGTTGATTTTTCGGCGCAGCCTTACAAGGTCTGGATTGATGATGAAAAGCTGATTGAAGCCGACTCCGTTATTATTTCTACCGGCGCTTCGGCCAAGTGGCTGAACATCGAAAGCGAACAACGATTAAACGGTTATGGCGTGAGTGCTTGTGCCGTGTGCGATGGCTTTTTCTTTCGCGGAAAAGAAGTGGCGATCGTCGGCGCCGGTGATACGGCGGCGGAAGAAGCCTTGTACTTGTCAAAACTTTGTTCAACGGTACACATGTTCATCCGGCGCGGCGAAATGCGGGCCAGCAAAGTGATGCAGGAGAGAGTGAAAAACACGGCCAACATTAAAATTTATTGGAACACCGAAACAGATGAAATCCTTGGTGATAAAACCGTGGATGGCGTTCGCATAAAGAACATTCAAAGCGGCGAAACACAACAGATTCCCATCAAAGGATTTTTTGTTGCCATCGGCCATAATCCCAATTCGGAAATCTTTAAGCCTTTTTTAAATATGGACGAAGCGGGTTATATCCTTACACAGCCGGGCAGCGCTAAAACAAATGTGGAAGGTGTGTTTGCCGCCGGCGATGTGCAGGACAAAATTTACCGGCAGGCTGTAACGGCAGCAGGCAGCGGTTGCATGGCGGCGCTGGATGCGGAGCGGTATTTATCGGAAAAGGGATTATAGGCAAGTAGTGAGTAGCAGTTGCAAGTAGCCTCTCGTTCCGCTTCTATTCTCTTCACTCCTCAAACAGTTTTCATTTGGCTTCTTTCATTATTCAGCTCAACAATCTCCGCTTCTTTGCGCACCACGGTGTTTACGAAGAAGAAAAAATTTTAGGGGCCGAGTTCGAAGTAAACATTTCTCTAAAAATAAAAGCGCCGGAAAAGAAGATCACATCTATCCATCAAACCGTCAATTACGCCGCCGTTTACCGCATCATAAAAGAAATTTTTTCAACGCCACAGCCTTTGCTTGAAACGGTGGCGCAGGACATTGCAGAAGCCATCAAACAGCAACACGATGCTGTAAAAAAAATTTCCGTTCAAATCATAAAGCTTCATCCGCCCATTATTTCTTTCATTGGTTCGGTTAGCGTAAGATTTGAGAAACAGTATAAGTGAACCTTTGCATTACGAAAGCTCGAAGCTTTAATACAGTCAAAGTGTTTATCGATTATAATAATTGCCCCGCCATTTATGGCGAGGCAATGAAAAAAACGTATAGCCATCCAAGGCTTGACTCTAAAAAAACTTCCGAAGTCTCTGCTTTGCACCGTCCTCTTTTTTAACAGAATTCTTTCTCATAAGTCCGCCTTATCGTTCGGCCGGCAATCAGCCGTTCTTTCCTGTTCCGGGATGCACGTTATATTTGCCCTTCTTAAATTTTTACCGTGAAGCTTCGTTCCGCCGTATTGATAGTTGCGCTGGTGATATTGATTGACCAAGCCCTAAAATTCTGGATAAAAACATCGTTCCCTTACGGCCACGTGATGGACATGGGCGGACAACGTTGGGCACAGCTTTATTTCATTGAAAATCCCGGTATGGCCTGGGGCATGGAGCTTGGCGGCAATTGGGGCAAACTCATTCTTACGCTATTCCGGTTGGCGGCGGTAACCTTTGGCAGTTGGTATCTTGTGCGCATCGTAAAGCAAGGCTATTCTACAGGCTTTATCATTTGTGCAGCGCTCATTTATGCCGGTGCCCTGGGCAATTTAATTGACAGCATGTTTTACGGAATGATCTTCGAGGAAAGCAGCTATTCTCATGTGGCCAAAGCCTTTCCCGCTGGTAGTAACTACGGGGGATTTTTAAAAGGTAAGGTGGTGGACATGCTTTACTTCCCGATGGTACACTCAACCTTTCCATCCTGGATGCCTTTTGTAGGCGGTAAAGAGTTTGAATTTTTCTCGCCCATCTTTAACATTGCCGATGCTTCTATCTCAATTGGTGTAATAACACTCCTGCTTTTTCAAAAACGGTTCTTGCATAAAAACGAACCGGAAGTGAAAGAACGATCAACGCAAACATCACTTCCATCGGAAGAAGCGCCAGCAACTATCTGATAGGAAGTAGCGCCGAAGCTTTCTTCCTACGTCCTTCGGCCCTCACTCATAACTGGAGAACCAGGCATCATCCCATACTCTTTCCTCCTGCACTATTTTATTGACCGGTGCAGCAATTCTATGAAAGTCTTCTTCACTTTTGTGAGCAATGCGAAGGCTGCCTTTCTCTGTAAAAAATTTATTGGTGGGAACGACTTGCAGTGGCGGAAGCGGTGCCGCTTTTTTTGCTTCGGTTTTCATGCGGGTTAGAATTGGATACGGTTGAATGGATGTTCAGCGCGGCGTTAAAGAAAGGGAATGATTTTTTGAAATGCAAGAGCAGGGTTAGAAGTTGATAGGTTGATAAGGTAAGAAGTTGAAAGGTATCTTCGAATGAATGCATGCGTTTTACACCGGCAACTTATCAACACATCAGCCTCTCAACTTATCAACTACTCAACTTCCCCCGCTTCGTATATTCGTAAACAATAAATATCCACATGGAAACCGTTGCGCAATTACCAAAATATAATCTAAACGAGGAGCAGGAGAAGCGGCTCATTCTGCGCGAATACCGGGCCTTGTTGCGCTCCTTAAAAGCCCGGATCAAACCCGGTGACCGCCGGTTGATTCGCCAGGCATTTGAGATGGCTGCCGATGCCCACAAAACCATGCGCCGCAAAAGCGGTGAACCCTACATTCTTCATCCACTGGCTGTGGCCAGAATCTGCACCGAGGAAATCGGCTTAGGCGTTCGTTCCACCATTTGTTCCCTCCTGCACGATACGGTTGAAGACACTGATATAAGCCTGGACGATGTGAGGCGGGAGTTTGGCGAAGAGATAGCCAAGATCGTGGACGGCCTCACCAAAATTTCCAACGTTGTTGACGTCAACGCTTCGCAGCAGGCGGAGAACTTTCGTAAGATTCTTTTAACGCTGACCGATGATCCGCGGGTTATACTTATTAAGCTTGCTGACCGGATGCACAACATGCGTACCCTCGATAGCATGAAGGCCGAAAAGCAGCTCAAGATTTCTTCCGAAACCATTTATGTATATGCGCCGCTTGCCCACCGCATGGGCCTGTACAGCATTAAAACGGAACTGGAAGATCTGGCGATGAAGTATCTGGAGCCTGACACTTACAAAGAGATTGCCCGCAAGCTTTCGGAAACCAAACGCGAACGCACAAAGTTCATCAATGAATTCATAAAGCCGCTGAAAGAAAAGATGGAGAAAGGCGACTTTGATTTTGACATTTACGGGCGGCCCAAAAGCATCCATTCCATCTGGAACAAGATGAAGAAAAAGCACGTCACGTTTGAAGAAGTCTATGACCTTTTTGCCATTCGTGTCATCTTGAATTCTCCTCCTGAAAAAGAAAAAGAAGATTGCTGGAAAGTGTATTCCATGATTACCGATGAATACACGCCCTCGCCGGAACGCTTACGCGATTGGTTGAGCAGTCCAAAAAGCAATGGTTACGAAGCCTTGCATACAACGGTGATGGGGCCAATGGGCAAATGGGTGGAAGTGCAGATACGCACCAAGCGCATGAACGAGATTGCCGAGAAAGGTTTAGCTGCCCATTACAAATACAAAGAAGGTACGCAGGACGAAAGCCGCTTTGACAAATGGTTCAATCAAATTCGTGAAGTCATTAGCTCACAGGATGTGGACTCTGTGGATTTTTTGCAGGATTTCAAACGCAGTTTTTTAGCGGAAGAAATTTACATCTACACGCCAAAGGGCGATGTAAAGATGTTACCGATGACTGCCTCTGCCTTAGACTTTGCTTTTGCGGTACACAGCGAGGTTGGCTCCAAATGTATCGGCGCCAAAGTCAATCACAAACTGGTTCCTATTTCGCATAAGCTCCGCAGCGGCGACCAGGTGGAGATCATCACTTCCAATAAACAAAAGCCGTCGGAAGACTGGTTGAGCTTTGTAGTCACTGCCAAGGCCAGAACCAAAATCAAAGACGCCTTAAAAGAAGATAAAAAATCAGTAGCCGAAGAAGGCCGTTACACGGTGCAGCGCAAGCTGGAAGGCTTGGGTGCATCGGTTAGCCAGCATAATATTGACGAGTTAGTGGCATATTACAAACTTCCGTCTCCGCTTGAATTGTATTATGCCGTTTCGATAAAAAACATTGATCTTAAAGAGCTAAAAGAGTTTAAGGTTTTGGGCGATAAGATTGAAGCACCGAAACCGCTCAAAGTATTTGAGCCCAAGCCCGAATACAATCCCGGCCTTCCTAAAAAAGATACAGAACTGATCATCTTTGGCGAAAGCAGCGACCGTATTGTATATGCCTTGGCAAAGTGTTGCAATCCCATTCCCGGTGATGATGTGTTTGGCTTTGTTACCACGGGCAAAGGTCTGACCATTCACCGCACAAGCTGTCCCAATGCGGCTAAGCTTTTGGCCAACTATGGCCACCGCATTGTAAAAACAAAATGGGCTAAGAACAAAGAGATTTCCTTTCTTACCGGCCTGCGCATCATCGGTATGGACGATGTAGGCGTGGTCAATAAAATCACGAGCATTATCAGCGGCGATTTGCGCATCAACATTTCCGCCATCACCATTGAATCAACAGAAGGTTTGTTTGAAGGCACCATCAAGCTCTTTGTGCATGATAAGGAAGAGCTGGATGAATTGGTACAACGGCTGATGTCACTCAAAGGCATTCAATCCGTAGAGCGTTTTGAAACGGAGGCGTAAGCAGCGTTCAAGCCGCTTGCAACGCATTTTAACATGTTCAGAAACTCCATAGCGGCCTGACCGCTCACAGTTCATAAACTTTACAAAGTCTTTATTTGGTTTTTTGGCGTCAAGTCTTAGTTTTGCCGCTCAACCATTATTTATTCACCGCATTTAAATGTCCATTTAAGATGCCAGTTAAAATCCGATTACAGAGACACGGGTCCAAGAAGCGACCCTTCTACTTCATTGTTGTTGCCGACGCACGAGCCCCCCGCGATGGTAAATTCATTCAGAAATTAGGTACGTACAATCCGCAAACGCAGCCGTCAACCATTCAGTTGGATCGTCAGCGTGCGCTGGACTGGCTGGAGAAAGGTGCCCAGCCTACGGATACCGTTCGGAAGCTTTTATCTAACAAGGGCGTACTGTACCTGAAGCATTTGCTTCGCGGTGTAGGGTTGGGCCTGTTTGACGAGGCAACGGCCATGACCAAATTCCAGGCTTGGCACACAGAGCATGAAGCTCAAATCCGCAAACGCCAGGACGAAGCTCAACGAGAAAGAAGAGCCCGCCGCAATCCTGTTTACCAACGCCGCGACAGACGTCCGGCACCGGAAGCGGGTGGTTCGGAAGCTTAAACCCTCATGCGACCTTCAAATGATTAAGTCCTCTGCCGCAAGGCAGAGGACTTTTTTTTGCCACGGATTAGGAGGATTGTGAAAAGATTACCGGTATTGATGCCCTGTAAAAAAATGGGTTGTGTCGTGGGTATGTATGGCTCTGGCAGAAAGATGCCGCTGGCATGTTTGCGTTGCGGCCAACTTTCAAAAGCGATCGTGTAACGTTCATTGCTTTTTGCAATGGAAATAAATTAATACCGAGCTCGGAACCCAGGTATTCACATTTGGACATCGCCATTCGCTTCGCTTTCGTTCGTTAACCCCATGCGAAGCCAAACGGCTTTATTTCGCCATTATTCGTTTTATTTACAAAAACAAAAGCACTGCAATGGCGAACGGACTTTTTCGTAAAAAATCGGTCAGCGCTATCCTGCACGAAGCCGAACAAGGACTATCAGACGGGCACGGAGGCGGCATGGCCAGGGTGCTCACGGTAAAAGACCTCACTTTTTTTGGCATTGCGGCCGTTATTGGCACCGGCGTTTTTACCGCTATCGGTTCGGCTTGTTTTCACGGGGGCCCGGCCGTTATTCTTCTCTTTTTAATTACTGCGGTGGCTTGTGGTTTTGCGGCGTATTGCTACGCCGAATTTGCGTCCACCGTTCCTGTATCAGGCAGTGCTTACACCTATTCTTACGTGGCCTTTGGCGAAATCTTCGCGTGGATCATCGGCTGGGATTTGTTGATGGAATATGCCATCGGCAACATCGCCGTGGCCATTTCGTGGAGCCAGTATTTTGTAAGGGTATTGAACGGTTTCAATATTCACGTGCCGGAGTGGATGACGATGGATTATTTCACGGCGCATAACGGCTACGATACGGCGATGGAAGCCATCAAAGGCGGCAAAGCCTTGACAGCGCTTGATGGCAATGTTCAAGCCGCGTACAATGCCTGGGAACATTCACCGATGCTGGGCAGCCTGCACGTAATTATGAACATTCCCGCACTGTTGATCGTCGCCTTTATCACCTATGTGGTTTACATCGGCATTAAAGAATCGAAGAAGGCCAACAACTTGTTTGTGATGATTAAGCTGGTGATTATTCTGGTGGTGATTATTGCCGGCGCCTTTTATGTAAAAACCGACAACTGGACGCCGTTTATTCCCAATGGTTTTTCGGGTGTGTTGAGCGGTGTGTCGGCTGTGTTCTTTGCCTACATTGGTTTTGACGCCATATCGACAACCGCCGAAGAATGCAAAAATCCGCAACGGGATTTGCCCAAGGCGATGTTCAATACGCTGATCATTTGCACCGTGCTTTATTGCATACTGGTGTTGGTACTTACCGGCATGACCAATTACACCAAGTTCGATAACGTGGCCGATCCCCTGGCTTATGTGTTTCAAAGCCAGAATTCAAAAGCATCGAACTGGATTGCGGGCATCATTTCAGTCAGCGCCATTTTTGTGATTGCTTCCGTGTTGTTAGTTTATCAGTTAGGACAGCCACGCATTTGGATGAGCATGAGCCGCGATGGCCTGTTGCCAAAAGTGTTTTCAAAGCTGCATCCGAAGTATAAGACGCCTTCGTTTTCTACGATATTAACGGGTTTATTTGTGGGCATACCGGCTTTGTTTTTAAACCTTGATGTGGTAATTGCCTTAACCAGCATCGGGACCTTGTTTGCCTTTGTATTGGTGTGTGGCGGCGTGTTGGTTTTGCAAAACCGGGCCGTTCGTCCGGAGTCAAAATTCAGGGTGCCGTATGCCAACGGAAAGTTTATTGTACCGCTATTGTTTGTAGCGGCAATCGCACTTATAGTGTCGTTGAACAAAGATTTTTTAAATGACAAACTGCACGTACATGCGGATGCAGAACCAAATAACGCACTGCGACTGGATAACAACTCCAATTATACAGTTGACTACGTGACGGTCAGTTATAAATACGGAACGAGCGGTGCGTCGGCAATAGATACATTTACAAGCGTGGCCCCTGGCGGCTTAATTTTATTACATGACAAGGGGGTTGATTCTATAAGAGAAGCAAGCGTGAATTCAGCCTCCATTGTTTCCAAATCCTTTTCGGCCGAAGTACCGGGCATTCCCTATATCAAAACTTTATTTACACCTGAAGGCATACCCATGCTCATCTTTTGGCTGGTGGCTATTTTCATCACCGTTCTTTCCTTCACCAAAAACCTTTCGCTCATTCCCGTTCTTGGCCTTCTTAGTTGCTTCTACCTGATGGCCCAGGAAAGCCACACCAATTGGTACCGGTTCCTGATTTGGCTGGTCATTGGCTTGGTGATTTATTTTACCTACGGTTACAAAAACAGCAAGCTTATAAAAGCAGCGGTCTAAAGGAAAGCCCTTAGTCATCCGTGAATTTTGTTTTATTTCTTACTGCTGACTTTTAATTTTTGCGGCCGGTTATTATTTTAACGGCCAAATGCCATCCCGATATCCCGACGCGTATAAAAACGTATTGCTTACCGCTATGGATAGTGCCCACGAGGGCATTACCATCAGCGACGCCACCTTGCCCGACAATCCCCTGATTTATGTGAATAAAGGTTTTTTAAAAATGACGGGCTATTCACCCGAAGAAGTACTGCACAAAAACTGCCGCTTTTTGCAAGGAGCCGAAAGGTCGCAGGAGGCCGTTGAACGGATTCGATCAGCCGTTCGTGAAGGCGTAGCGGTCCAGGTGGAATTTCTAAATTTTCACAAAAACGGTACGCCCTTTTATAATCGCCTTTCCATCACTCCGGTTTACGATGCCGATAAAAAGCTAACGCACTTCATTGGCGTACAGGAAGACGTTACCGCCCTCCGGCAAAAAGAAAAAGCAGAAGCGGAATATTTGCGGCAACGATTAATAAGCGAAGCGGCCGCACAGGCACAGGAGCAAGAAAGAGAAGCCATCGGCAAGGAACTGCACGATAACATCAACCAACTGCTGGCCACGTCGCGTTTGTTGCTGAACGTGGCCACTGATGATGCGTCGGAGCGCATGGAACTGACGGCGCAAAGCAGCCAACTGATTGACGAAGCCATCGAAGAAATACGGAAACTTTCCAAAAGGCTGGTTCAGGCGCCGCCGCAAGTAGAAAGCCTTCGGCAGTCCTTACAACGGTTGGCAGACCGGATGAAGCCGGCCTTGCCTTTTGAGCTTTATTTCGAGCAAAAATTTGATGAGGCATCGTTATCGGATACACAAAAACTGATGCTGTACCGCATCGTGCAGGAAGGCATTACCAACTGCATTAAATACGCCAATCCAAGCACTGTGACTATCGCATTAAACCAAACTAACTGCTGTTTGAACCTGATTATTGAAGATGACGGCGTAGGCTTTGACACCACGCAAATCGCCGGAGGTATCGGTTTGCAAAACATGCGGCAGCGGGTGGAAGCAGAAGGTAGCAGTTTGCAAGTACTTTCAGCTCCGGGCAAAGGTTGCCGAATTGCTGTTTCGGTGCCGGTGAAGTAAGTTTATTTGTTTTGGTTCCCTGTGTATTCATCCGGAGCGTACGTTTCACTTGTTACGCATCCGGTTTTCCGGCAACGTTACCACTTACCAACAGGGATTGTCTGAAAACATCCCGATAATACCACTGTTCTATCCTATCCATCCATGGTTCTGAATCCCGCCCATCCGTGGTTAGTTTTGCGGCATGAAATACGAGATCGGCGACAAGATCATTGTGCTGCATTCCGATGAAGAAGGCGAGGTGATAGACATCATTAACGACAAGATGGTGATGATACAAGTGCGAGGTGTAAAGTTCCCGGCTTACATGGACCAGATTGACTTTCCGTATTTCAAACGCTTCACGGAAAAGAAACTGTTTCCCACTGAACCAAAGAAAAAATACATTGATGAAGTGAAGAAGGAAAAGACGCCGCCCAAGCCCTTGGAAAAAAAGGTGTCCGATGGCGTATGGCTTTCTTTTCTTCCAAAATTCGTGGCTGATGAATTTGGCGATGACGTGGTAACCGAACTGAAAGTGCACCTGATTAACCGCACTGAAATCGCCTATAATTTTTTGTACTCGCTTCAGTTTTTCGGCAAGCCTGAATTTGATCTTCGTGCCGAAGTAACGCCGTTCTCCGATTTTTATTTGCACGATGTGGACTTTGAAGACATGAACGACAGCCCGCTCTTTGCCTTTGAGTTTTCGTTGCTGAAACCGGATAAGAAGAAAGCCGATTATTTTGAAGCCACGGTGAAGCTAAAGCCTAAACAGTTGTTCGACCGCATTGAACAATTGAAGCAAAAAGGCGAAGCCTCCTTCACGTATAAATTGTTTGATGTTTACCCGCCCCGGCCTTATGAAGACGTAGTGGAAACACCGGTAACCAAAGGCGCGAAAATTTACAGCTTAAAGGACATTCGCCAGCACTTGCAGCCGGCAAGAACGGTGGTGGATCTGCACATTGAAAAATTAGCCGACGACTGGAAGGGTTTAACCAATGGTGAGATACTGACCATTCAATTAAAAGAGTTTGAAAAATGGTACGACCTGGCGGTAGCCAATAACCAACCACAGTTGATCATCATTCACGGCATTGGCAGCGGCAAGCTTCGCGACGAAATACACGAACTGTTGCGGGGCCGGAGAGAAGTGAAAAGCTTTGTCAATCAATATCACCCTTCGTTTGGCTACGGCGCCACGGAGATTTATTTCAAAGCCTAACCTTACTTTATTTCCTTTCGCATCTGCACAAGCAAGTTTTCGAACCCAACCTTTTCATAGGCCTTGATAGCAGCATCATTCTCCGCATATACTTCCAGCCGGAGCTCTGTTATGCCTTGAGCGGCGGCCCATTCTTCCAAAGCCTGCATGATGGCTTTGTTAACACCTTTGCCACGTTGTTCGGGCCTCACATACATAAAGCCAAGGTAGGCGTGTTGCCTGTGCTGGTTGTACGGTTTGGAAGTTTCTATTCGTGCATAGCCGCTGCCGATAAGTTGTCCTTGAAGTTCCGCCACCAGCAGTTGAATGTGGGGTTCGGTTATCATTTGATGCAGGTCGTAATACCGTGTGTCTTCCCGTTTGAGCGTGGGATCGAACGGCCTTTCTGCATTAATGACGCCTTGTTCGAATTGAAGGAGAGTGTCTATGTCGTTGATCGTTGCCGGACGGATAGTGAGTGCATGCATGGTATCAAATACAAACGTAGGAGATGAAAGTTTACTGACGTCAAGGCGGGATGCAGTGGCGGTATTCCGTGATCTGCGGCCCGTAACCACTGCTGGCTAAAGTTATACAGTTGATATCATTTTCTGTTGTCCGGCGTTATTCGGTGGCCGCAACTGAAGGTAATCAGCGTGCCACAAGATGCGTTTTGATTCGTTCGGCCCCAACATTTCCCAGCCGATGTTAGCGTTCCGTTGTAATTATTTTCGCGATTGTTTTTTAAAAGCTGGCAAACCTGCATACCGTGTGGTGGCGGCCATCATTCTTATACAACACTGCAATAAAAGGCGCCTCTCTTTAAAGCGGAATACTGATGGCTAGTATTACTTATCAAGCGTTAACTTCTTTTTATCGCTCCGTTACCAAAAGGTTACTTGTTCATTACCGAATCGTCAAATCTGCGGGCCGCAGTTTTCAGCGTCGGCAAACAACCAACATTTGCACCTGAAAATTAACGGTCTTGACAAGCAGAAAATTGACGGTGGCGAAATCTTTCCTGGTAGTGGTCAGCCTCATTTTGGCCATCTCCGCAAGAGCACAATCAGCGGCTCCAGACTCCCGTTACAGACTTCTTCACAGCACGTCATTTGTGCAAACAAAAAATTACTACCTGCTTACCTTATTTGATGCGCTGAAAGAAGTAAAGGCTTTGCTATCGAAGGACGAAACCCTTGCCGCCATTGGCCGGACGAAAGTTGATTCCCTGAATACGGCGTTAAAAAACTGCGATCGTGATGGGCTTTGCTTCATCAACCGAATGAAGTTTAGCGAAACGGAGATTAAAGCGGTAAGCGAACGATTGGCCGCTTTGTACACACCTGTCAATGCACTTGGCAAGCTGGTGCAGGCCCATCTTATTCCATCGGGTGCGTATGTCCTTTTTCAAACGCTGCCGGCAAGGGAAATGTTGGTAAAAGCATGGGAGCAGGATGCGGCCGGCGTAAACTATGCTCTTGATGTTTATGCCGGTGGCAAGAAGCCGAACTATCCCTTGATTGATTCTATCAGCTTCAACACCAAAGACCCCCGGAATAACAATACCTATCTCTATAACTACGTCAGCTTGTTGTACAACACGGCTTCGTTGGTGGCGGCCGAAAATAAAAAGTCGCCAACTTTTTATTCGCCCTCGCTTACCGCCGCCTTGCATTTTATTGAAATGAATGAACGCGAACAAGCCGCCGATTACGAACCGATGGAACTTGGTGAAAACAAAGCAGCGGTGGGTAAGATCAAAGTCACGAATTGGAAAGCGTATAAATATTCTGTCATCCTGTTGCCCGGCGCCGGTCCCGAAGAACCCGGCGTGGCGTTAAGTGCGGAAGGCATGTTGCGATGCCGGTTGGCAGCTATTCAATATGGCAAAGGCGTTGCGCCATTTATTATACCCTCCGGCGGCAAAGTGCATCCCTACAAAACAAAATATTGCGAGGCCGTTGAGATGAAGAAATACCTCGTGGAGAAATTGGGTGTTCCCGCAAGCGCCGTCATCATTGAACCACATGCACGGCACACCACCACCAACATGCGCAACGCTGCAAGGTTAATGTACCGCTACGGCATTCCGTTTACCATGCCCGGGATTACCTGCACTACCCGTGGGCAAAGCACCATGATCGGCATGACGCTGATTGCCCGTTGCCAAAAAGAATTGGGCGAAGTGCCTTATAAAAATGGACAGCGGTTGAGTGAAACAGAGATTGAATTCTATCCCTTGATAGAAGCCCTGCACATCAATCCAAACGAACCGATAGACCCGTAGAAAACGCCCCTCTTAACGGCTTGTGACCTGAACATTTTTTGAATGCATTGTATGAAAAAAGCCTTTTTCTTTTTGCTGCCGTTCCTGGTTGTCTGCTTAGCATTTCGCAGCGATGTGCGGATGAACATTAGCTATCCACAAAGCCTGGATTCACTTGGCGCTTGTCAGGGTATTTCGTATCAAAAAGGACGTTTGTTTTTATACGGCGACCGGGAAGTAGGTGTAATCCGCGAATACAAACGAGAGGGTGATAGCCTTATTTATCTGAACAAAGAAATGAAGCTGACGCTGAACGACACGGATGTCATCAATCATCCGACGGGGTTAGCGGTGCATGAGAACATGCCGGTGTTTATTGGCAACAGCATTCGCCTGAATAAAGAAGGAACGCTGTGGCGTGCCGTGATTTACTGCGTGAACTGGCAAGGCTTGCAACGCACCGGCACGCTTGATGGCAATCTGCTTACCACTATTGAAGACGATGCCTGCATACAAGGCACAAGACCCGAATACGTGCAGTACAAAAACAAATGGTATGTAGCCACGGCAGATTATGGCGACAAAGGCAACGAAGTGCGGCTGTACGATCCGGCTGCCTTAAAGAAGGCCGGCCATACATCAGATAGAGGCGTGCTCTATAAAAAATTTACCTGCACGCCCTGGGTGCAAAACCTGTATTGGATGGCCGATAAAGGCATGTTGGTGTTGATACAAAACCAGATTGAAGGCCGCAAGTGGCGCTTTACGTATGTGGACCTTACCAAGTCAATTGAAAGTGGCAAGCAGGAAGTTGTCAGCGTGGTGGACATGGACCGCGGCGACGAATTGGAAGGCTTTACATTCTTGGATAACTATCAAAAAGGCATTGCAGTCACGTCATCGCGAAGGAACAACGTGAATGCAGTGCAAGTGACTTGGTGATAGTGCCGGTTCATCTCTCAAAAATTGTATTCATCCTCTTACCTCAATAACGCAATCATTATGGAAAGAAAATTTTACGCAACAAAGAAGCGTTGGCTGAAACAATCGCTGCAGTTGCTCTTGGCAAGTCTCCTGTTGATTGGTTTTGCGGCGGCTGCACAGAACACAGCTACGAAAATTTCAGGAACGGTTAGCAATGAAAAAGGCCAGCCGTTGGAAGCCGTTACGGTTTCCGTAAAAGGCGGCAAAGGCGGTACGGTCACCAATGCTTCGGGACGATTTGCCATTGATGCATCGCCGGCTGCAACACTGGTGATTTCTTCATCGGGCTATGCCCAACAAGAACTCAAACTTACCGGACAAAGCGAAGTGTCCATCACACTTAAAGAAGACGCGAAGGTGTTGGAAGAAGTGGCCATTGGTTACCAGCGTTTGCGCAAGAGCGACGTGACCGGCGCCGTGTCAAGCGTAAGGGCAAGAGAACTGAATTTGAGTACGCCGACATTAGGCCAGGCGCTCGTTGGAAAAGTAGCCGGCGTGCAGGTTTCGCAAACAAGCGGTGCGCCGTACAGTTCACCAAAAATCCGTGTTCGTGGTATTGGTTCAGTTAACGCCAGCTCGGACCCTTTGTACGTGATTGACGGCTATCCTATCGGCGGCAACACCACATCGGGACAAGGCAACGGCGGCAATGCTACCGGCGGCTATAATCCCAATACATCGGGCAATGATATCTTCATCAATCCTGAAGACATTGAAAGCATTGAGATACTAAAAGACGCGGCTTCGGCGGCTATCTATGGTTCAAGAGCTTCGGCCGGTGTGGTGCTCATTACAACCAAGAGAGGACGGCAAGGAAAGAGCACCATCGAATACGATTATCAAATCGGCAGCAATCAACTTGAACACAAAGTGAAGTTGCTTGATGCGAACGGCTTTACTTCCCTTTTCGTGGACGGCCGCAACGCCAATTACAAAGACATTCTTATTTCCAAGGGAATCACCTGGAGCGATGCTTTTTATAGTGATGACAACGCAACGCGGTTAACAAAGTCGGGACAAACAGCCACGGGTTGTTCGGTGTGCATTATAAAATCACTCTATGATTTTCCCTCGCAAAAGATAATCGCTCCACAATACAACACCGACTGGCAGGATGCCTTGTACCGCAATGCCCTGATGCAACGCCACAATCTTTCTTTTTCAGGCGGCAATGCAACCACCCGTTATCTAATCAGCGCTGGCTATCAGGACCAGGGCGGCATCATCACATCAACCTTTCAACGCCGCATCAATGTTCGGGCAAACATTGATGCCGAGGTATCAAAGAAATTCAAAGTAGGCAGCAGCATCTTTTACACAAACACCGATGGCCGCGAAGTACAGGAAGGTCGCTTCAACCAGGGGCCGATCTTGGGTGCCTTGGTTTACATGCCCATTTTTCCCTTGAACAATCCTGATGGCAGCTTGCAATTAGGACAGGCATCGCAGCAAACCGATGGTTACGCGTATGCCTTTCAAGGCATCGAAAACCCCGTGGCGCTGGCGCAACGCGTAAAGATTACCCGCAAAGGTTCACGGGCTGTTTTCAATGTAAATGGCACCTATGAGATCGTTCCGGGCCTTTCGGCCAAGTTGAATTTGGGCGGCGAGAACTACACCGAGAAATACGAGTATTATTATCCCACCAATTTAAGCAGCGGTATTAATCCGGCCGGGTCGCCGCAAGCAATCCTTGCCGCCAATGCATCGGCGCAATTCCTAACCATACAAGACGGTCTGCTGGAAGCAACGTTGAACTATAAGAAGAACATTGGCCGCCACAGCTTTGATGCTTTGGGTGGCTATACGGCGCAAACAACAACGACCGATGTACTTGCAGTGGCCGCCAAAAATTTCACCAATGACCAGATACCCGAAATTACAGCCGGCGGCTCCAGCGCCGGTGATTTTAGCCGCTTGTCTAATTCGGGCAAAAGCACCACAACGTTGGTGTCTTACTTAGCACGAATTATTTACAGTTACGACCGTAAATATTTTATCACCGGTTCGTTTCGTACCGATGCCTCGTCGCGATTCGGGCCGTTGAATCGCTGGGGACAATTTCCCTCTGTGTCCTTGGGATGGAACGTTTCCAACGAACGGTTTTACGCTGATTTGCTGGGCTCTGGCACTACCTTAAAACTTCGTGCAAGCTGGGGTCTTACGGGCAATAACAACATCGGCAACTATCGCTTTCAGCAAGACTTGAGCGGCGCCGGCGGCGTGGTGATTGGCAATACGGTTTACAACGCAAGATGGGCCGGTGGCATTACGGACAGCAGGCTTGGATGGGAGTCCACGGCGCAATACAATTTTGGCGCAGACCTCGGCTTGTTGCACAACCGCCTTTTGCTGATTGCGAACTATTACCGAAGCAAGTCTTATGACTTGTTGTACAACAAAAACATTTCAGCGCTGGCCGGCTCTACGTCTATTCTCACCAATCTTGCCGATGCTGACATTCGCAACAACGGCTTCGATTTGCAATTAGATGCAAAGGTTTTGCAAGGCCGCGATTTTAATTTGAACGTTAGCGGCAACATCACGGCCAACCGCAACAAGGTGGTAAGTCTTGGCGGCGCAAGCGAAATTCAAACCAATGGTGCGGAGCGCAGCTACATCACTCACGTCACCCGTGAAGGCCAACCCATCGGCATGTTCTACGGCTTTAAAGTAGGCGGCATGGTTCGCGAAAAAGACATGGCGAATGTGGCTGCTGACTTGGCTGCCTACAAAGCCAATAACAATTTCTTTCCGGCAGGCTATAAGTTGAAAAGCTTTCCCATTTCCACCTTTTCATCCACACCCTTGAACCCGGGTGATTTATATTTTCAAGACACAAATGGCGATGGCATCATTACCGATGCGGACAAGACCGTGATTGGTTCGCCCTATGCGGATTATACATACGGCTTCAACCTGAACATGAGTTACAAGATCGTTGACTTCAGCGCTTCGTTCAATGGTTCGCAGGGGAATAAAGTATTGGATGGCCAGGATTATTACATCCGCAACATGGAAGGTTCCGGCAACCAATATGCGGTGGTCAATGACCGTTATCGCAGTGAAGCGCAACCGGGCAATGGGCATGAATACAGGGCCAGCCGGGGCGGTTCGCAAAGCAACAGCACAAGGCTTTCCGATTATTATTTGCAGGACGGTTCTTTCTTCCGTTGCACCAATCTTACGTTGGGCGTCAACCTGAATAAAATGGGTTGGATGAAGAAGGCCAGTCTCTCTAATCTGCGCATCTACGCCAGCGTTGACAACGCCTTTACCATCACTAAATATCTTGGCTACAATCCCGAAGTGGACTTTAACAACGGCGCCAATTTAACACCCGGTGTTGACTATGGAAAGTATCCGTTGGTAAGGGCCTACAACGCCGGCATCAAAGTGCAGTTTTAAATCATCAATACAAAACAGACGTATGCGAATCCAACATAAAATTCTTCTTTCAATTACAACCGCAACGCTTGCCTTCAGCGGTTGCAAGAAAGACTTCCTCGAACAAAGCAATCCCAATTCGGTATCGGTAGATGGCGGCTTTCAGTCAGAAGCCGACGTCGCATCAGGTGTTTATGGCGTGTATCAGGCCCTGCGTTCATCCAACTGCATCGGCGAAGGTGCACAACTGTGGACGGATGACAGAGCGGATGATGTGAACACAACGGACAACCAATCCAATGCCGGCGAACCCTTTCAGTTTACGGCCTTTGCCCTGGTGCCAAGCAACAGTTATTTGCAAAGCCATTGGACGGCTTTGTACGTTCCAATTTCAAGAGCCAATCTTGTGCTTTCGGTCATTAACAAAATTTCATTTGCGGCTGAAGCAACAAAGACACAATACATCGCCGAGATGAAATTCATCCGCGCCTTAATGTATTTTAATTTGGTTAGAGAGTTCGGCGCCGTGCCCGTTGTAACCGAACGGTTAACAAGCACAGAACAAGTAACGGCATTAACCGAACGGCAGCCGAGGGAAAAAGTTTATGCGCAGATTGTAGCCGATTTAAAAGACGTGGCAACGAGCAACCTGCCCGTGGTGCAACCGGCCGCTAACAAAGGCCGCGTGTCATTGCAAGCCGCCAATGCTTTGCTGGGACAGGTTTACCTAACGATGGCAAGTTCGTTAGATGCGGCAAACGCAGCGGCCAATCTTGACAATGCAAAGACGTACTTATTGGCTTGCTACAACCAACGCAACTTCACCAATCTTTCCGACATTCCGTTTGCCGATGTATTTGACGTGGCCAAGAAAGCCACCAATCCCGAGATTATTTTTGGGATTGCTTACAAGCAAGGCGACCCAACGTATGCATCGTCGCTTGCCGCCAGCAACCAGGCAAAAGGCGAAACGATAAATTCCCTGTTTCCCTCACAAGGCGCCGGCGGTTTATTAACTAATGATTTGTTGAAAGAGTTTGAAACCGGCGATGTGCGAACGTCGTACTCCATTAAGTTGGCGCCGGCCACCGGCAAGTATTTCATCACCAAATTTCGTGATGCCAGCACGGCTGCCGGAACGCTTGGTTATGGCGGCAACGATTGGATCCTGATTCGCTACGCGGATGTAATGTTGAACCTCGCGGAAGTTTATCTCTACCAAAATGACAACGTGAATGCAATAAAATATTTAGATGCGGTTAGGACAAGAGCCGGTGTTCCGAATTATGCAGTCATGCAACTGAACGCGGCTTACACGGCAAAGTATCCAACGCTGAAGCTCGCCATCCTTCACGAACGCAGAATTGAACTGGCTTTTGAACACCACCGCTGGCACGACCTTGTTCGCTTCTTCAATCCAACAGAGTTGGTGAATTATTTTAAAGGCAAGAGCCAGGCGGATTACGACAATTCACCACTAACCAACATCAGCACAAAAGACTACTATTTTCCCATCCCGTACAATGAGGTTAAGCTGAACCCGGAGAAGATGTATCAGAATCTAGGCTACTGATTTATTAGTCTCAACCTATTTTTTCTCATGTGCACTTCTCATTTCTCTCCCTGTTTTTACAGGGAGATTTTTTTGCGGCAAATCTGCTTGCGCAATCGCTTTCAAAACAAGTAAAGCTTAGGGCTGTTGTGAACCTTCTCCTTGCTGGCGGATCTTCGAATCGAGTTCCGAAGGCGTTTCTTCGCTTTCAATAGATTCTTTGTTGGTGAACACGATCTCCGTAACCGCATTGCCTTTGCGTTCGTTGCTGTAGTAGTACAAAATCAGGTTTACGTTTACGCGGTACTTTTTGTTGTCTGTGCCCACGACGTCAATAAAAAAAGGTTTCATGATTTTTTGTTTAGCTACTGAAAGTACAACGGCGCAAAAGCGATATCATCAACATCCGAAAATTTAATATGGCAAAGGGCTTCCGTTTGCACGGCCCTTGATGGATGAGATAGTAAATCCCTAACCTTGCCGTAACAGTTTGGTTACACGAAAGCCGTCCATTTGTAAAACAAATCAGGCCTGTCCCGTTTTAATTCCTACCGATATCGTCCCCACCGCAGCGAATTTTTCGTTTCATTGTATCGTTCACTAATCGTCTGACATGACTGAAAAACGAAGGGTCGAGCTCCTGGTGATTTCCGACATTCATCTCGGCACTTATGGTTGCCATGCGAAGGAGCTGCTTCACTACCTTAAAAGCATTAAACCTAAAACCGTGGTGCTCAATGGCGACATCATTGACATCTGGCAATTCAGCAAACGTTACTTTCCCAAAAGCCACCTGAAAGTGCTGAAACATTTTGTGGGTTGGATTGCCAAAGGAACCAAAGTGTATTATATACCCGGCAACCACGACGAAACCCTGCGGCGATTTGCCGGCTTCAGGCTAGGTTCGTTGCAGGTGGTGAATAAAGTGGTGCTGCCGCTGCACGAAGGAGCGCAAGCCTGGATCTTTCACGGCGATGTATTTGACGTAACCATGCAACATTCCAAGTGGCTGGCTAAGCTGGGCGCAAAGGGTTATGACGCATTGATATTAATAAATCGCTTCGCCAATTTTATTTCCGAACGCCTGTTGAAGAAAGGCAAGCTGTCGTTCTCAAAACGCATTAAGAACAGTGTGAAATCGGCCGTGAAATTCATTAACCAATTTGAACAAACGGCGGCGGAAATCGGCATCGTCAACGGCTATCAATACGTGGTGTGCGGCCACATTCACCATCCCGAAATGCGCGAGATTTCAACGGCCGAAGGCCGCATTACTTACCTCAATTCCGGCGACTGGATTGAAAACTTGAGTGCCCTTGAATACAACAAAGGAGAGTGGAAAATCTATCTGTTTAACCAGAAAGAAATCACTGCCCCCGATACAGAAGAAGACGTGGAATTAAGCAACAAGGAACTTTTTCAAAACCTGTTGGAAGAGTTCAATATCGGTAAGCCCGTAGACGATGCCAACGATGACTAAGATGATTTTGCCATCGCCGCAATTGCTTTTTCTACGGCCAATGCTTTATCAATTTCGTCACCTATTTTCTCCAGAAGCTTTTTGTTGGCCATGTCGCCAACCCAGTGGCCGTTGCCCTTGGTAAGAAAAAATTTCTCTTTCACCCTTGTCCGTTGCGGAAGCGCAATAAAAATCTCATCTGGTTGCGGGGCAATCAGGTAAACCTGTTGCAAGCCGTTGTACACAACTAAAATCTTGAAGCGTTGCACGTAACGAATTTGTTGCCAAATTAAAAACCTTTTGTTGCGGCAGTATTAAGGATGGATGAAATCTTTGTTGCCTTGTACAAGCGTTTATCAAGGCTGCTAACTTGCCGCAATGGAAACGCAGGAAATCAAACAGGCACTTTCGTCCATGAATTTGCTGAACGTACTTGATTTGTACTTCGAGGCCCGCACCGGACGCCATTGCTTCAGCGATGAATTTTTGCCGGTGCCTTTATTGGCCGAACTCCACAAGCTGGAATATATAATGCACCAATGCAACGGCGAAACCATCTTGAGTCGTTTGCAACCGGGGTTAGACGGCGATGGCGCAGCATCGTAGTTGTGCCAGTTGCGACATCCCTTTCTTACCTTCAACTATGGAAAAACAAATCACTTCCATTTTAAAAGTTCTGGCGCTGGCGGAACGATTAAAGTTTGAACTCCGGCACAGCTACACCTCAAGCGGCCGTCAGGAAAGCGTGGCCGAACATACCTGGCGCATGTCGCTGATGGCTGTTTTGATCCAGCCGTTATTAACCCAAAAAATTGACACGGCCCGGCTGCTAAAAATGATCATCCTTCATGACCTAGTAGAGGCCGAAGCAAAAGATATATCGGCCCTTGATGTACTGCGCAACCCCCAAATAAAGCTGCAAAAAATAGAAAAAGAAAAACAGGCAATCGAAAACTTACGGTCCGGTTTACTTGACACAAACGGCCAGGAAATCTATGACCTGTTCTATGAGTTTGAAAACAAAGAAACTTACGAATCGAAAGTCGCCAACGCACTTGATAAGCTGGAAGTTCAATTGCAGCACAATCATGCTGATTTTTCAACCTGGGAGGAGATTGAATATGACATGAGCTACATGATGGACAAGCATGTGATGTTTGATGAAACCTTGCTCGAATTGAAACGGCAGATTGAAGCCGAAGCGGAAGTGAAGATGCAACAGGAAGGCGTCAATACGGAAATGGTTCGCAAACGAGTGAAAGAACAGATCAACGCATAATGGCCCTCGGCCTCCACTGTTCAACAACCGGGAACAAATCGCTTATCGCACCACACCAAAATCGTTAACGGCATTTCTAAGCGGTTCTCTTCAATCCAATAATGCCGATAAGAATGAGCGCAAAAAATAAAAACTCCCTTATCGAATAAGGCTGTTTGTAAACCGTCATTTCTATCACCTTCACACCAATCAGCGAAACGCCCGTCCACACGGCGAAGGCCACCGAGGTCGAGATGTGCTTCATGGCCAACGCTAGAAAATAAACGTTGGCAAAGCCCAACAAAATGTAAGCGAGCAACGGAATCAGCGTAGCGATGCCTTGTGTGTTTTGAAAGAAAACGTTCCACCGGATGCCGCGAATCTTTTCAAAGGACAAAAACTTCAGCGAGAACATCCAGCCTACTTCAAACATTGCCGCTACAAAAAGATTTATCCAGGCCATTGCGTTAGGTTTTTCGTTTCCATTTTTGTTTCATCCAAAGAAGCAGGGAGGGACGAAGGTTGCTGTATCGCCTGAAAAAAGTTTTCGTTTTCCATTCCGTTTCATTTAACCGGTTGAAGGCAAAAGCATGCTGCAGAAAATAATCTTTCGGATAATCGTAAGGCAGGCCGAACTGCACCGGCTTTTGTTCGGGCAGATAAGCCGTACCGAACCAAAAATCCCAAACCGAAAACTTGGTGCCGTAGTTAGAATAAAAAACCCGGCGGTGATTGGAATGATGCCACTGGTGCATTTGCGGACCGTTGAAAATATAGCCAAGCCTTCCCATACGACAATCAATATTGGAATGGATGAACATGCCGAAAACCGCATCCAGCAAAGCTTTTACAGGAACCACCACCGGATCCGCGCCAAGCAAAATGATGGGTGCGAACTCAATGGTTTGATTAATCAAAATCTCTATACTATGCGACCGGCTGCCCGACAACCAATCCACTTCCTTGTTGCTGTGATGCGCTTCGTGCGTCCGCCACAAAACTTTTGAGCTGTGTTGCCAGCGGTGAAACCAGTAGATGTAAAAATCATGAGTCACCAAAAAGAAAAGCACTTGCAAAGCCACCGGCCAATCGCTGATGATTTGCAGCGACGACAGATGCCACCGCTGGTCCACCGGCAAGATGATGTAATCAAAAATTAAAATCTTGAGCACATAGCTTTGAATAAACGTGTACCAAACCAGGTCCACCCAAAAGCCTTCGCGAAAAAGCGGAAGGCCTTTGCGATAAGGGACTTTGCGCTCCAAAGCGATAAAACAAAACACGCCGCACAGCAAAATGATTGTTGTGATTTGGTAAACAGCCATCCCCGAAATTACGCAACGGTGAGGCTGTGTTTGCGGCGCAACCGCTTGAGCGCAGCCATCTCGCTTTCGTAAACTTTCTTCACGCCATCGCCTAATGCCAACTCCACATCTCGTATGTCGCGAACGAGTTTGTGCATGCCTTGTGGCTCCACCGATGCGGCATGATCGGAACCCCACATGGCGCGGTCAAGGGTGAAGTGACGCTCCACAAAGCAAGCGCCGTTCACCACCGCTGCCACGGTGGTTGCCAGGCCCGTTTCGTGCCCCGAATAGCCAATGGGCGTTTGCGGATACAAGGCTTGTAAGGTTTGAATCATGTTGATGTTTAGTTCCGTCGGCGGACAAGGATACGCAGATGTGGAATGTGCGATCAGGAGATTGTCCACGCCAAAATTTTCAACCGTTTCTTCTATCTCGTACATGGTGGACATGCCGGTGGAAAGTATGTAAGGCTTGCCGGTAGCCTTCACTTTTTGAATGAGCGAATGATCGGTGAGCGAAGCCGACGCCATCTTGTAAATGGCGGGGTTGAACTGCTCAATGAAGTCAACGGCGTCTTCATCCCAACAGGACACAAACCAATCTATTTTATTTTCTTTGCAATACGCATCAATGGCGGTGTATTCATCATAGTCAAGTTCTACTTTGTAGCGATAGTCAATGTAGGTCATGCGGCCCCAGGGCGTGTCTCTTTCCAGATACCATTGATCTTTTGGCGTACATAACTCCGGTGTGCGTTTTTGAAACTTCACGGCGTCGCAGCCGGCCATCACCGCTTCGTCAATCAGCTTTTTAGCAATGCTTAACGAGCCGTTGTGGTTGATGCCGATTTCAGCAATAATATAAACCGGTTGACCCGGACCGATGCTTTTGGTTTTGCTAACGGGAATGATCATAACCGTGGTTTTAATTTTTATGTTGATGGAGGAGAGAATAAGGATGATGGAGTGTGCAGGCTTCAATGATAAACTCGGCCAGTTCGCGAAAGGCGCCGTGGCCACCAACGGCATTACACTGATAATGAGCGATGGCTTTTATTTGCGGCACCGCATCGGCCGGGCAAGCCGCGAAGCCAACCTTTTGCATGATGTCGAAATCATTAACGTCATCGCCGATGAACGCCACTTGCGAGGCTAGCAAGCCGTGGCGTTGCAGAATGTCATCCAACAAGGCCGCTTTGTTTTTGGCGCCGAGATGCAACTCGGTAATCTTTAGTTTTTCGGCCCGCTTCACTACCGATGGCGATGTTTCGCCGGTGACAATGCCGGTTTCGATTTCGAATAATTTTCGCAACCTTTCTACGCCCATGCCGTCGCGTACCGAAAAGCGCTTCATCATTTCACCGTTGTCGGAATAATAAACCGTGCTGTCAGTAAGCACGCCATCGCAATCGGTTAGCACTAACTTGATGTTGCTGGCGAGAAGCAGGAGTTCGTCTTTATTCATCATTCAAAAGTTTATAGTTACTAAACCAAGTCTTTTTGCCATCAAGAAGTCTCTTTGCAGAGAAGCATTGCTGCAAACTGCCAACTGCATACTGCCTAATTCTCACACCGCTGTCCAACCGCCATCTACAATCAAATTCGCTCCGGTCATATAGGCTGATGCATCACTTGCGAGATAAACCAGAGCACCTTTATAATCACTATCATTCGCCATGCGGTTCACCAATGTCTTCGCCGTATAATTTTTTATAAAGAGCCCGTCTTGCCCATTTTCCACACCGCCCGGCGACAAAGCATTCACTCTTACGCCGGCCTTGCCCCAATAAGCCGCGAGGTATCTTGTAAAGCCAATCACTGCTGCCTTGGTCACCGGATAAGATGGCGACTTATAAAAACGTTGTTCGCCTTTTTCGTTTTTATAGATGCTTTGGTCAGGTGCAACAACTCCGTAAGTAGATGCAATATTGATGATGCTGCCACTGCCATTCTCCGCCATTACTTTCCCAAAAATTTGCGAACAGAGGAACACCCCCGTTACGTTCACGTTCCAGGATTTCGTCCACAGCTCCAGCGGATAATTTTCAAACATGGACTGCTGCCCGGCAAGCAATGGGTCTTCAAACTTGTCGTTGATGGCCGCATTGTTTACAAGTATATCAATGGTTCCAAATCGGTTGATGATTTCTTCCTTTGCTCGCTGGATTGAAGCTGCATTGGTTACGTCAAAGCCGATCGGAAAATGCAGGCCGGGTAAGGCATCTGCCACTTCGCGGCAATGTTCAATGGATACGTCAGCCACCACCACTTGTGCGCCTGCATCAGCCAGCGCCATGCAATGCTGCCGGCCCAACAAGCCGCAGGCGCCGGTCACAATCGCTACTTTTCCTTGCAGTGAAAAAAAATCCATCGTGTTCATGAAACGGCTGCTTTGGGTTTGGTATTAAAGCCGCTCACCTTACGGAACACGGCTTCCACGGGTTTGCCTTTTAAGGATGCTGCAACAGTATTTGTCGCTACAGCTTCTTTTAAAATCATCAATACTTCACGATAAGCTTTCAAGGTATACGCCATGTCTTCATCGGTATGGCTAAAACTCATATTGTGAAAGCTGCCCCACAAAATGCCGCGTTTAAAAAGCTCTTGTTGTACGAAGGATTTTAGTTCCAAAGGATTGCCCGCTGAAGCATCAAACGATACCATTGTCCTGCAATCAAAGCCGGTGCATTTTGTATAATGAGAGATGCCCAATTCCTTTGCGATATTGTTGTAGCCGTCTTTCAACACCGCACCTTTTTGTGCGAGGTAAGCGGGTACGTTTTTGTCTTTTAGCTCCTTGATAGTGGCTATAGCCGCGGCTAATGAAAGTGCTTCGCCACCAAATGTGGTGAAGAAGAAAACATCTTCGTTAAACAACTGCATAACCTCTTTTCGTCCTGTCAACAAAGCGATGGGCATACCGTTGGCAACGGCCTTTGAAAAGCAGGCCAGGTCGGCATCCACGCCAAAATATTCCTGCGCACCGCCAAGTGCAATGCGGAAGCCCGTCCACATTTCATCAAAAATTAAAAGCGTTCCATTGGCTTCACACAGCGCTTTCAGTTCATGCAAAAAGTTATCCTTCGGGGCTTCAAAAACAAAAGGTTCCAATATCACACAAGCCGTGTCTTCATCAAGGGCTTCACGTACAGAGTCTATGTTGTTGTAATCAAAAGTTGATGTGAGTTCGGCCACTTGAGACGGTATGCCACTTGCCTTGCTTGTTACGGAAATGTACCAATCGTGCCAGCCGTGATAACCGCAACACAAGACTTTGCTGCGGCCGGTATAAGCCCTTGCCACTCGTACCGCCGCACTGGTAACATCCGCACCGGTTTTGCTGATGCGCACGGCTTCAGCATTAGGTATCATCTGATGAATCATCTCCGCCAACTCTACTTCCAACGGATGCATCATGCTGAAAGTGATGCCGTCTTGTAATTGCGCCTTAATGGCGTCGTCCACCTTATCATAACAATAGCCAAGCGATAACGGCCCGATGCCCATGTTGTAGTCAATGTATTCGTTGCCATCAACATCCCAAACATGGCTGCCTTTGCCGCGTTGCAGGTATTTCGGCGCCACGCCGTTGATGTACTGCCCCGGACCTTTAGCCAGTGTTTGCGTCACCGGCGTCATGATCTCTTTCGCTCTTTCGTATAGCTTCTGCGATTCCACAATCACGGGATAGCTTTTGTTAAATTCAATTTTGTTCGGCATGTTTGGCGGTTGTGCTGTTTTGAAATTTTTGGTGAATGGCGTCAACAATCTTTTCCGGCGTGAAACCTTCGTGATCTAACACCTGCGGCAACAATCCGGGTTTGAACCAACGGTTGTTTAATGCAATAGGAAGAACATCGGCGGTAAGGCGATGCTTCAGCAACACTTCGGCAACGATGCTGTACAAACCGCCGGTGAGCAAATGATCTTCTACCGTTACCAACAAACGCGAGTGCAAGGCTGCTGAAACGATGGCTGCTTCGTCCACCGGTTGCAGGCTGCGCATGTTGATGAGGCCAACATTAAAGCCGCCTTCTTCTAAGATTATTTTTGCCTTCAATGTATTGTCGAAAAGAAAGCCATACACCAGCAGCGTGATGTCCTTGCCCTGGCTGACAACTTCTGCTTTGCCTTGTAGATATTCTTCGTGAACGTAACTGCCTTGTTTGTGACTAATGCGCACATAGGACGGCGCATCCGACTGCCAGATGGCCGGCAACATTTTTACCAAATCGTCTTCGTCCGCCGGAGCAAACACTTCCATGCCCGGAATGCCGCGCATAATGGAAACATCTTCAATAGCTTGGTGCGTAGGCCCGTTGCCATCGGATAAAAAACCGGGAATGTAGCTGCTCAACTTTACCGGCAGATGAGCGATGCCTACATCGGTGCGAATGAATTCGAAAGCCCGCATGGTTAGAAAGGGCGCAAGGGCATGAATGACCGGAATGCGTCCGCGCAAAGCCAGTCCGGCGGCCATGCCCACCATCGTTTGCTCGGTAATGCCGGTATCAATAAAACGATTGCCCAAGACCTTTGCCGCGTTCCGCACCAAAGCACGATTCTCGGCGGTCATCACAACAAAGCGGTCATCATGCGTGGCGGTATCTATCAATAATTCTTCGTAGGTCATTAGCGAACAGTTAAGGGGGATGAATGCAATACCGCCTCCTTGCTTCCTTCTAATTCTTCTAACAATTGTGATACTTCATCTTCGGTGAAGGAACAAAACCATCTGTCGGCACGGGCTTCAATGGAAGGCAGTCCTTTGCCGCGAACGGTATCGGCAATGATCACGTTTACTTTACCGTCGTTGCAGGGCAGTTTTGAAAAGGCGCCTTCAATGGCTTTGAAGTCATGCCCATTGATGCGTTGCACCGCGCAACCAAAAGCTTCAAATTTATCCGCCAGGGGTTCTAAAGGAATCAATTCTTCGGTACGGATGTTTGCCTGAAAACCGTTGCGGTCAACGAGTATAGTGAGGTTGTCTAAACCATACGCATTGGCCACCAAAATTGTTTCCCAAATAGAACCTTCATTCAACTCCCCATCGCCGGTTAATACCACAATTTGATTGAGCGAACCCTTCATCCTACAATCCATCGCCACACCGGCTGCCACCGCCGGCAAATGACCCAATGAGCCGGAATGAAATTCCACGCCGGGAACATTTCTGTTTGGATGCCAGTAAATGCTGTCACTTATTTGCAAATGCGCCTGCAATCGTTCTTTTTGTATGAAACCTAATTCGGCGAGTGTCCCGTAAAGCGCAGGCACATCATGGCCTTTTGATAAGAACAAGTAGTCACGTTCGGGATCAGATAAATTATCAGGATGCACGTTCAAAAATTCGTTGTATAAAAACACCAGTAGCTCCACGCAGGAAAGCGAAGCGCCGATAAAACAACCGCCCCCCGCCGACATTTTAATGATGTGTTGGCGCACGGCAAACGCAACCGCTTTTAATTTTTTGGTTTTGTAGTCGTTCATGATTGCAGGACTTTTGTTTGCGAAGCATTAATCGTTCTCAATTCATCCAAATGATGGCGGTACCAATTAACGCCGGCGAGATGGCTGTTGATGGAAACGATGTCAGGACGGCTATTGGTCAGGGCAAGAATGTCTTTGTACGTGAAGAAGGGATGTTCTTCATACAAGGCATTGTAAACCGCTTCAATAAAACGATAGTCTTCTTCGTAGTCAATCGTCCAGCGGTGCGTCATGGAATAATCATGGCTGTCATTTATCGTCACATTGCCAATGTTGAATTTGTGAGGATGCTCCCAGATATAAGGCGTGGTATGTTCGCGTTCCATCGGCCGGGAAGCGTCCCGCCACGCGGCTTTCAGCGCCGCCATGGACATTACTTCCACATCGTTGCCATCGGGATAGGTAGCCGGATGAAGGTTGCTGACATAATCATAAGCGCCTTCGCCATCTAAATAAACCGAAACCACTTTATTAACGATGTCGGGATCAATCAAGGGACAGTCGCTTGGAATTTTTATCACCACGTCAGCACCGTATTTTATAGCCGCTTTGTGGTGCCGGTCCAGCAGATCAGCCGCATGGCCGCGATAACATTCAAAGCCCTCCATAAAACAAATCTGTTCGATAAAGTCGTCTTCTTTTTCTGTAGTAGTTGCTACTACCACGGTGCCGCTCCACTGCGCTGCCAGCACACGTTCCACCTGCCGTACAAACAGCGGCTTGTTCATCAGCGGCAGCAACACTTTATCACGCAGGCGGCTGCTGCCTCTGCGTGTTTGAATGATCGTGACGATGTTTGGGCTTTCGTTCTGCATTTATGCGTATTCGGTTTGCGCCGTTTGGTAAGCCTTTGTAAACTCGCTCTTCGGTCCGGCGTATTCAATGTAATCGCGAATGATTTGCGCAATGGCTGCTGCCGAGTGCCCGCCGTTTTGCAGCGGCACCCGGCCGTACAATTCGCCCAAGTCGAAATAAGAATGTACGCGTTTGCCCAGCACAATTCCGGTATAAACCACGGTTGAATATTGCGTAATGAGTTCTTCGCAATTGGCAATCATGTGCGCCGTGTTGCCCTCCGTAAAAATCAATGTATCGGCCGGCGCAAACTTTTTTATTTCAGCGATGGCCCGTTCTTTTATTTCGTTGGGATGAAGCTTAAAAATGAGCGGACGGCCGGCGGCAATCTTCACGCATTGGGCAATAAAGGCTTCGCGATTATCGCGGTTGTAAGCTTCGCGTATGTCTGATGTAGCTACTAATACATAGCCGCTGTGCGGAAAATCATTGGCCCGTGCGGTTTCTATATTGTCGTAATTGGGAATTCCGGTTACGAAGATTTTGCGGGCATCAGTGCCGTTCTCCGCGAATTGTTTTTTGTATCCTTCCGATGCGGCGCAATAGATGTCGGCGATATTGCTGCAACCGTTGAAGGCCGTGTTGCCACCGAGGTAAGACGGCAGGCCGAGACGATGCACAAGCCTACCCAATGTGGTTACCGGATCGGTCATGCCCTCCTGCACCCAAACGGTTTTTAATTTGCGCAGCCTTTTATCCACGACCATATCCGTGCAGAACACGGCAAGATCATATTGATTTTTATAAACAGAAGCCGCGTAGTCGTTGCGAAGGTTGTGTTGCCGCAAATAATCTTCGGCAACGGTTCGAAGTTTATTGCCCATTACCGTGCCTTCTAGCAGGCCGGACCGGACGGCTGATTTTATAACCGGATTGGTGGAATATAACTGGCTGAAGTAACAATCATAGTCACCGAGTTCCGACGCAATTTGGTGCATCTGTGAAGTCTGGTTGATGGAACCGGTGATGAACAGAATCTTTTTTAACCGCGGGCTGCCTTTCGTCATAAGCGATTTCAAAAGGCGAAAGTATTGTACAAGTTCCGCGGCTGTGTTACGGCAAAATGAAGGAATGATTACGGAATGATGAAGGCCGTTTGCGCAGGCAAGTGTGCTGGCGTGACGGCGGAAAAATAAAAAAGCCAGGGTGTTTACAAAAACAATACGCGGCTTGGCCGTCGCTACCGTCGCTGCCGGCATCGGCCATATCGGTTGTCAAAATTTAGGCGCCTTCCGATAAGTTATCATCGCTTGTTCGCCCATCCACCGGGTGTTCTGGTGATCCGCCAAATACATTAGCGATTCTTAATTGGTTCATTCCATCTTTTGAATCCGCATTTCCGCCACGGGCAAAACAGTTCCTTTGAACAAGGCTGATGCGCTTGAAAGATCAAGGTGTTTAACGGGTTGTTGGGGCGAGGTGTCCGCATTGTAATAACTGAAAACATCGCCTTCTTCGGTGCCGGCATCATAAGCATAAAGTTGCACCGTCGTGTCTTTCAGCCAAACATGATTACGGTACAAGGCCAGACTATTTATACCTATAAACCAATCGGGCGAAGGCGCCAACATGGAAGCAAACGAGAGCAATGGAAAATCGGTATTTGCCGTGAGGTTAAAAGCCGTTGTGCCCGTGGGCAACGGCGCTGTTGCCGCCACCGGCGCCAAGGCTTTTTTTAATTGAATCAAGGTATCCACATCTTTTAAAAGCGGCGCGGAAAATCCGTTTTCGGCTATGTATTCCAAACTGCGGGAGGCCAGCATTCCCTCCGTCCACAAGGCCGCTGTTTTGTTGTGAACCGCACCGGCCAGCAACGTGAAATGAGCGCCGGCCGGCACGCCAAAATCCGTTGCGTTCCACCTGGCCGCCACGGTCACTTTGTAAGCCGCTTCCGAAAAGGTTTCCGTTACGGGTTGCGGTTCTTTTTTGCAGGCAAAAAGCGATAGAGAAATCATTGACATCAGCAGCATTTTTCGCATAAAATTTTTATAAAAGCACAAATGAAGCGGCGAAATAAAAGCCGCGATAGATGAACCCGCCTTTTACTGTTCCGCTTTCGCCAACGCCTCGATGATGGCTTCTTTGTTCACCGGTTCAACGGTCATGGAAAAAGCCGCCGGACGGCCTTTAAAGATAGAAGCCAGCAGCTTGTTCTGCCGGTTAAAGGCACGGCAAAAGCGGCAAATGGCAAAGTGTTGCCAAAGGGCAAACCGTTGCGAAGCCGACAACTTGCCTTCTTCTTTTTTAGAAATATAATCCACTACTTGTTTGCACGAGATGCCCATTGCACACTGTTTTAACGGGTGAACCAATTCGTTTCCAGGCAAGCCCGCAACTGCGTCTTGGCCCGGTGAATGATCACCCAATAATTAGACGAGGTAAGGGTTAAAACCTTACAAATTTCTTCACTCTCCAACTCTTCGAGGTACTTCATCGTAAACACGGCGTTGTAAATTTCTTTCAGCCTTCCCTTGCAACCGTCAAACGCAGAATAGAACTCTTTTGTGTTCATGCGGCCTTCAGGATTGGCGCCCCAATCCTGCGGGCAAAGTCCGTCTTTCCAGTGGCCGCCATCGTCAAAGAAAGGGTCATTGTCGCTCTTTAACGAAGCGGTTTGCCGCAGCGCCGTCTTGCGGTAATGGTCCACAATCTTGTTTTTTAAAATCGTAAAGAGCCAGGTTTTTACAGAAGCCTCGCCGTTGTAAGCATCTACGTTACGCCAGGCCGATAGAAACGTTTCCTGCACCAAATCGTTCGCGTTGTCCCGGTCTTTCACTCGCTGTACCGCATAACCAAAAAGCCCGTCGGAATAGTCGGCCACCCATTGCGTAACGTTGTATTGTTTCTTCACCAGGTCCATAAAACAAGCGTCGGTCGGTTTATTGAATAGCGGCTTCCGTTGCGCCGGTAATTTTCAGGTCGGCTGTTTTTTGCAAATAGGCAATGACCTTGTACTCTTTAGCAGAAACGTTTTGCGGCAGGCTGAAAGCCGCTTCCCCGGCGGCTTTGGCAGGTTGCGTTATCAGGTCTCTTACCACGTTGATGTGGTGCAACTGCCGGCCGCCGTTCTCGCCACGGGCCACTTGCGAAGTTGCCGATCGTTGCACTAACGCAAGGTTCACCACTTCATTTGCTGAAGGCGAAGCCGTGTAGGAGACATTGATTCTATCGCCTTGCGCCGTTGCTTTTACGCTCAACGGCTGGCTGCCTTGGCGCAAGCCGTTGTCAACACTCGTATGCAGTTGCAAACTGCTGCTGCCTACAAATTCGTCGCTGCCGTTTACCACTGCTTGTGGTGTGTAAGCACTTTCCAATTTAAGATGGTTGACGTAGGCTGCCTGCCTTGCGGTCCATTCGGGTTTGCTAAAGGCATCCTTCCAGCCAAGGCGGTCCCAATAGTCCACGTGGTAACTCAACACATAAACATTGGAGCCTTCTTCTTCGGCAAGCTTTGCCAGCAAGGCATCGGCGGGTGGGCACGAGGAGCAACCTTCCGACGTAAAAAGTTCCACCACCGCAATGCCTTTGGCCGTGCTGTCGTTGCTGTTCATTGATTTCACCAAAGCCGTTTTCGGGGCCGTGCAAACAGTAGCGCTTGTAAACTTTTTCACCGCAAAGCCGGCAATAACCAGGGCAGCGATGATAATAAGGGCGAGTTTCATTTGTAGTGTTTAAGAGTTTAAAATTATTGTTGATTTTTTACAGTAGGCCATTGTTCGTCGGCCTTTTTAGTCAGGGCTTCGCGGTCTTTGTCCCAGGCCTTTTTTACGTTCAGGTTGTAGTTGCAATACAACTTTCCGCTGTCAACGGTCCAGGTTTCGGGTTTAATTGGCGCTTTGTGGCCGTCGGCCGTTCCGTAAGCACGCCAGCCGCCGTATTATGGTTCGCAAGCCGGTGGCGTTTTCAAAAAAGTTTCTTTGTTATGGCGTGGGCAAAACGGCATTTGAGGTCTTGGTGTTGAACCGTATATTGGTTGCTTCCTTTTTTAGGCGAACCGAAGAAATAACTCACTGGGTCGTAACCTTCGATGGCTAATGTTTTGTCCGACAAATTGTATTGCGCCAAACGATTTGCGCTTTTATCGCTTTGCGCCGAGGCTATGATTGCGCTTGTAAAAAATGCCGTAAGGAGAAAAATACTTTTCATACACCAACTGTTTTGAACGATTGTTTGCCGGTTCATACGCCGGCCGAAAGCAATCCTTACAAACCTTTTTTTGCAAGCAATGTCTTTAACAAGAAGATGGGAAAATAAAGGTGGTCTGACGGCGCTACAGGAAAACAGTAAAGACGACTCACTGGTTTATACTTGAATTGGAAAGAAGTTGTTTGCCACGCCTTGTATTTACTTTTGAAACGATTCAAATCGCCAACAACGCAACCTCAAAATCATGAATGGCAATGACACCATTGTTGATTATATCCGAAGAACCGTTTCTCTCACCAACGAAGAAGCAGCGCAGTTTGCCGATGCCTTTACTGAAGTGCGAGTAAAGAGACGCCAATATATTGTGCAGCCGGCATTCACCGCACGCCGTCGCAACTTCGTGCTACACGGCGCTTTTCGGGCTTATGTGATTGACGACAAGGGCCGCGACCATACCGTCGCTTTCGCCATTGAGGACTGGTGGATTACCGATTACAACAGCTACATTTTACAGCAGCCCGCCACCATGTTTGTAGTGGCGTTGGAAGACAGCCTGCTACTTCAAATTGAGTATGAAAAAGAGCAGGCGTTAAAGCAGTTAAACCATAAGTTTGAAACCTTCTTTCGCATTCGTGCCGAACGCACAGCGGCCTTTATGCAACAGCGCATCATCTCCAACCTCACCCAAACCGCCGAAGAACGTTACGAGCGGTTTATAGACAAATACCCATCGGTTGCGCAACGGTTGCCGCAGTATGCCCTGGCATCTTACCTCGGCATGACCACCGAGTTCCTTTCAAAAATCAGAAACCGTAAAGTCAAACGAAAATCTTGAACCAGTTCAACGTGATTACTTAATCCAATTCATTTTTTGAAGGCTTTCTGTTTACGGAGTTTTGCGGTGTCAATAACGACGAAACCTTTAATGCAAACAATCATGACAACCACAGAGAGCGGAACCTTCAGCGTTCCGGCAAAAGCCGATGTATCCCAAACCAACGCTGCTATCTTCGACAACCTGCAGAAAAAATTGGGCTTTGTTCCCAACCTCTACGCCTACTTCGCCAAGAACGAAACGGCGTTGAATGATTACCTCCAATTGCAGAATCGCAAGAGCACTTTGTCGGGTAAAGAAAGGGAAATTATCAACCTCGTCACGAGCCAAATCAACGGTTGCCGCTACTGTCAAAGTGCGCACACCGTGTTGGGCAAGATGAACGGTTTTAGCGAAGAACAGGTATTGGAAATCCGCTACGGCGGTGCGTCTTTTAATGAGAAATACAATGCACTGGCTACGTTTACAGCGGCTGTTGTCAGGGATCGCGGCCACGTCAGTGAAGAGGTGAAGGAAACCTTTTTCGCTGCGGGATATACCGAAGCGAACATGATAGATGCGGTCATCATCATCGGCGATAAAATCATCAGCAACTATCTGCACAACCTCACCGGCTTTGAAATTGATTTTCCGCTGGCGGAAGAAATTTAGGAGCATTCGTAAATAAAAGGACGTCAGTTTTTCTTCTCCAAAACAAACATATTCCGATGACTCTTCTTGTTTTCACAAGGAGAGTTTTTTGCGCGGGCAACAACCACCAGCCCGACAAAAAAATAAATGAATGCTTCAGATTTTCTGTTTTTCTATAAATAGTAATGGCTACAGGTTACCGCAGTATTACAACAACATTAATTTTTTGCAACCAGTACCCGAGCAGGCAAACGATAACATCCTGTTGACAGTTTGCTGATGCAGCGGTAACGTTCCCGTAAGATTTTCTTTACATCCAAAAAACAGTTTTGCATTGTCAACCCATCCTCTTCACGCCAACTGTTTTTATGCGACTGTTTTTAGTGCTCTCCAAAGCGTGGTTCACGCTTTTCTTTTCTTTATTTTTCAGTGGCTTGTTCGCGCAGGATATCATCAATGGAAAAATTAAAGCCGAAACCGGTGAACCGTTATCCGGCGCTACCGTAACGGTAAAACGCAAACCAACCCTGAAAGCAAAAGCGGACAACGACGGCGGCTTTCGCATTCAGGCCAATGCCGGCGATGTGCTGATCGTTACCAATGTGGGTTATCAACCATTGGAAGTGCGGGCCGGAGACGCTTCGCTGATAATACTAAAAACCGATGCGGGAAATTTGAACGAAGTGGTGGTAACCGCTCTGGGCATTCGAAAAGAAACCAAGCGCATTGGGTATTCGTTGCAAGAGGTAAAGGGCGAAGACGTAACAAAGGCAAGAGATGCCAATCCCATAACCGGGCTTACCGGAAAAGTAGCCGGTTTGTCGGTTGGCCCATCGGCCGAATTGTTGCGCAAGCCAACGGTTTTGTTGCGCGGCAATGAGATTACATTATACGTTGTTGATGGCATTCCGATTTCTTCCGATACCTGGAACATCAGTCCCGATGATGTGGAAACATACACCGTTCTGAAAGGCCCGGCTGCCGCGGCTTTGTACGGAAGCCGGGCCCAATTCGGCGCCATCCTCATCACTACAAAAAAAGGTGCGAAGGGACGAAAAGGGTTTACGGTGGAACTCAATTCAAGCAACGTTATTGACAAAGGGTTTTTGGCTTTTCCAAGAACGCAGGACAGTTACGGCCCCGGTGAAAATACCTTCTACAGGTTTGTAGATGGCAAGGGCGGCGCACCCGGCGGTGTTGACGGCGACTATGATGTGTGGGGGCCTTATTTCAACGGGCAACTGATAGCGCAGTACGACAGTCCGATTGACCCGGTTACCGGCCAGCGAAAGCCAACGCCGTGGGTAGCGAGAGGAAAAGACAACCTGAAACGCTTTTTGAAAACCGGTTTTCAAACAACGAACAACCTGGCCTTAACCGCCAACGGCGATAACTACAACATGCGCTTTTCCTTGTCGCATTCGTATCAGAACAGCTACATACCCAACAATGATTTAAACATTACCAACTTCAATATGTACGGCGCTTTCAATCCATCCAAACGCTTTAAGATTGAAGCCGCCTTTAATTACAACCGGCAATACACCGATAATTTTCCCGATGCGGATTACGGTCCCAACAGCCTTATTTACAACATCGCCATCTGGACCGGCGCCGATTGGA
This sequence comes from Flavisolibacter sp., assembly GCA_965247695.1. GTDB lineage: Bacteria > Bacteroidota > Bacteroidia > Chitinophagales > Chitinophagaceae > Flavisolibacter. Next base: position 3,825,683 of record OZ252037.1, on the reverse strand, counting down.
ACATTGACGACATGCGGAACTATTGGCAACCGGGTAAAGTGGGCACGCAATCAATTTTTGCGGAGTACCAGCGTTACCACAATCCTTATTTCCAGGTGTACGAATGGAAGCGTGGGCATTACAAAAATGACATGTACGGTTACGTGTCGGGCAACTATAAAATCAATACGAACCTAAACGCCACGCTGCGTACGCAAGTAACCACCTACGACTTATTGCGCACCGAAAAAATGCCTTTCTCCGCACACCCTTATGGCCGCGAACAAAACCTCGGCGACTACCGCGAAGACCGCCGCAGCCTGTTTGAAAACAACTCCGAACTGCAGGTGAATTACAACTACACGGTGAAAAATTTCTTGAACCTTTCGGGCCTGGTGGGGGGCAATCTTCGGTCATTCAAATACAATTCTGGTTGGACCTCTACCGACTACTTAAACGTGCCCAACGTGTACAGCTTCAGCAATTCGAAGAATCCGATACAGGCGTCCAGCTTTACGTCGGACATGCGGGTGTTGAGCGGTTATTTCTCGTTGGATGCCTCCCTGAATAAATACGCCACCATCGGTGTTACCGGCCGCGTTGACAAATCATCGGCTTTGCCTTCGGCGAACAATTCATATTTCTACCCAAGCGTATCCGTGGCCACTGTGCTTTCGGACTACCTGAAGTTTCCAACGCTCCTTTCGTTTGTGAAGTTGCGGGCTTCGTATGCTTCGGTTCACGGCGATGCCACGTCGTCAACCATCGGTTCCGCGCCGTTTAATTCCATCACGGCTTTTGGCGCAGGGCCTTCGGGGTCATCGCTCTTCGACAATCCGTTGAATTACGGCAGCAACTATTCATCACCTTACGGCGGACCCGATTATTCACTGGCGTCTGTTTACTCCACCAGCAAGCCATACAACAACCAAACGGCTGCATCATACACAAGCAATTTATACGACCCCGCCATTAAAACGTTTAATCGTGTGAACTATGAAGCCGGCCTCGATGTAAAGGTGTTAAGGAATCGCCTGGGTTTGAGCGCAACGGCTTTTGAATACATTGATGGGCCGCGCATTTTGCAGAACCCCATCTCTTCCGCCACAGGCTACAACTATTATTTTTTGAACGCCTTGAAAACAAAGAAAACCGGCGTTGAACTTTCGTTAAGCGGCAGCCCCATTAGAAATAAAAACTTGTCTTGGGATGTGTTGGTGAACTGGTCAACCTTTCAGGACCGGTACGAAGAGTTGCCACCGGGACAAACGGTGTACAACACGTTCTTTCAAAAAGGCGACCGCGTAGATAAGTTTTACACCAGCGCCTTTGTTCGCACCGCGGAAGGGCAGATTGTAAACGATGCGGCGGGCAAGCCCCTTGCCAATCCGGTTGCGCAAAAGTTAGGGTACCTCAATGCCGACTATCAGTGGAGCATTTACAACAAAGTGAACGTAAAAGGCCTCTCTATCGGCTTTCAGTTTGACGGCAGCGTGGGCGGCGTAACCACCGATTACATGCACAATAAAACCATGCGCGGTGGCCGCAACATTGAAACCGCCGAAGGCGGCCTTGGTGATGCCCGCTACCAGGACTGGAAGAATTTTGGCGTAGCCGGTTACACGGGCACCTATGTGGGTGAAGGCGTAGTGGTGAGCAACGGCGTGCCCATTAATTATGATTCAAAAACCGGTGTCATCACCAATTACAGCAGCTTAAAATTCTCGCCCAATACAAAACCGGTTTTCGTGCAGGATTACGTAAGCAAATACTATGGCATCAATGAAGGCAATCTGATGAGCAAGACCTTTGCCAAGCTACGCGAAGTGACCATCGGCTACGAGCTTCCGGCACAATGGCTGGCGAAAACGTTCATCTCTAAAATCAACGTTTCACTCGTTGGCCGCAACCTCTTGTACTTCTACAAAGACAAGCGTTTTAAAGACGTGGACCTTGACCAGTATAATTACAGCACCAGTGCCACCGTGCTGCAATCGCCAACGGTGCGGCGCTACGGTTTTAATGTAAACGTTACGTTCTGATAAAAATTAGTTTCATGAAAAAGATTCTTTCTTCCCTCTTCATAATCGGGTTTGCAGGCGTTCTTTGCACCGCGTGTAAAAAAAGCTTCAGCGATTTAAACATCAATACCAACAAGCCCACCACGGTGCCGCCGTCGCTGCTGTTCAACGGTGTATTGAACGACATGTACGACCGGCCGTTTTCGCAAGCCGAAATCTGGGACCAATACTATCTGTACAACTATGATTATTACGGGAACAACCGCTACGATTTCGGCGGCGCCACCATGTACTACGGCACCTTGAAGAACGTGGTAAGAATGGAGCAGGAAGCCCGCAATTCGGGCTTGCCCGCCACGAATGCGTACTCCGCTTTGGGTAAATTTTTCAGGGCTTACTTCTTCACCAAAATGAGTTTGCAACTGGGCGATATTCCGGTGTCGCAGGCCTTGCTTGGTACCGAAAACCTGACGCCGGCCTATGACCCGCAAAAGAAAGTTTTTCAGCAATCGCTGTTGTGGTTAGACAGCGCCAACAACGATTTGCGGTCGCTCATTTCGGGTGGCAACACAACACTCGACGGCGATATTTATTTCAATAACGATTTAAAAAAATGGCAGAAGACGGTGAACACCTTCCGCCTGCGTTTATTGATTGAGTTGAGCAAGAAAGAAGCCGACCCGGACCTGAATATCAAACAACAGTTTGCCGCCATCTATGCCAATGAAGTGCAGTACCCAATCATGAAGTCGGAGGCCGATAACCTGCAGTACAATTACCTCAATCCTACGAATCGTTACCCGAACAATCCCGGCAACTTTGGCTTTGACGGTTCGCGAAACAACATGAGCGCAACCTATGTGGGATTGCTTACGCAATTGCAAGACCCACGTGTTTTTGTTACTGCGGAACCGGCCCGTTACAACGTGGATGTGCTGATGCAAAGCCCTACCGCTTTCAGCTCTTTTGTGGGCGCCGATCCGGGGCTTGACCTTGGCATTATGTACAACAACGCCAACCTGCAGAAATATTCTTTCCTCAACCGCAAGCGTTATTACTCAACTTACACGGCGGAGCCAAGCATTCAAATCGGTTATCCCGAAATGTGCTTCAACATTGCGGAAGCCATTAACCGTGGCTGGATCAGCGGCACCGCTGAAACATGGTACACGGCCGGAATTAGAGCTTCGATGCGGTTCTACGGTTTGCCCGACGCAGGCGGCCCAACGGCTTTTACCGCTTATTTCTACCGGCCCGGATCAACCAATGTGGAACAGGCATCCAATTATGACATGTACACGGTAAACGTTGATTGGACTTCGTACTACAATCAAACAGCCGTAAAGTATGCGGGCAACAGCGCAACAGGCTTAACGCAAATTCTGCAGCAGAAATACCTGGCTTTGTTCCGTCATTCGGGATTGGAATCGTACTATAATTACAGAAGAACGGGCGTTCCGGCTTTTACTACCGGTCCGGGCACAGGCAACAGCAGCCGTATTGCTTTACGGTTTAAGTATCCGGGTTCGGAAAACTCGGCGAATACTTCTAATTATCAATCGGCTTTGCAAAGCCAGTATGGCGGCAATGACGATATTAATGGAATGATGTGGATACTGAAATGATTGGTTTTTGATAGGCAGTGGTTGATGCTTGCGGCGCAAAGAATTGTTTCAATAAAAAAAAGCTTCTGGTTACAGAGGCTTTCTTTTTGGTAAAGAATTTACTTGTTTACAAAGCGGCGCAATCAAGGGAAACGTAATGGAAGCCAGAGGTTAGAACTGTTCTTCACCCCAGTTAAAACGTTATGCCCAACTGAAAAGCCACGCCGATGGAGGCCGGCTTGTCATTGCCAAACCGGAGCGGCAGCGGCATTGCCAAAAAATAATTGTGGGTCTTGCTCCGCACCACCACTTTATTAAAAACCACCGTGGCGCCGTACCGGCCTTCCGTTTCAAAAGCGGCGCGGGTAATGATGGTAAAACCTTTCGGGTACCGGAACATCACACCCGGATGAAAAAGAAAATTTCCTGATTTGCTAACGCCGTTCGCGGCTTTTATGAAGGGCGTAATCTCAAAGCTGAATCCGTTGCGGTCACTGGTTAAAACATTCACCCCGCAAGGAAAGCCCACCGTGTAACCACGCGAAAAATTATAAGTTGCTTCGTATTTTGTAAATGCCACAACGGGATGCACTACGCTCATGTAACCGGCCACCCTTGGGTATGCTATCGTGCTATTAGCACTTTGCGCCACTACTTGGTTTGGTGCAGCAAACACAAGGACAAGAAGGATTTGTACGGCGAAGCAATTATGCGATGATGAAAAGAAGGCACCGGCGATTTGTTTACGCATCCGGTCCTCAATTTAAATACAAGCGCTTCAATTTTGCCCGCTTTGCTTTGTCAAGAGCCATTTCTTTTTCCAAAAAAGCATCTACAGAACCGTATTTTGCAATGATGGCTTCGAAGGTTGCCTTCAGGTATTCCTTTTTTGCAGCCATCACGTCGCGAGCCTGTTCATCCGGTAGGCGGTAAGCTTTCGCAAACAAGGCAATCATCTTTTCATTGTCAGCGGCACGGTAATAATTAGTGGCGAGATAGTCGTTCATAATGGTTTCTTCATCTACTCCCAAAGCATACAACACCAATGCCGCTGCAATGCCCGTGCGGTCTTTGCCCGCCGTGCAATGAAACAACAAGGCGCTATCCTTGTTCAAGGAAATCAGTTCATCAAACAAAGGCTTGTACCGGGCCTGAAACGGCGCCGTGTTGGCATAGAAACCGGTTAAGCCGTTGCCGCTGCTTACGTCTTTTAGGAAGGTCTTCATGTACGTGCTGTCGCCAATGGATTCGCTGCCGGCCGGCAGCGAAAGGCGGGTGATGGTTGCCGGCTCTTTATCCGGTGCGGACTTCACTTCATAAGGTCCGCGAAAGTCGGCGATGCGGCTCACCTTCAAGCCTTCAATCTGCCGCCAATCGCCGGCAGTTAGGTTGTTTAAAGCTGCCGAGCGATAAATGCGTCCCAATTGCACGTGTTTGCCGTCTTTGGTTGGGTAGCCTCCGATATCGCGAAAATTTACAGCGCCTTGTAACCTCACCTGCCGCTGTGTACTGTCGTCAATTTGCGCAACGGACAACAGGGGAGTAACGGCTATCATCGCGAAAAAAATTGCTTTCATCAGTTTTGTTTTTAGTGTTGTAAATCGGGGTTGAAAGGAAAAGCGGGACGCTACGGTACCCGCTTTTCTGTAGTTCTGCTTTGGGTTGTCTATTTAAGTTGCCGGTTGCCAATAGCCAGTTACCGGTATTTATTCATAAAATGGTCACTCCAGTTGTCAAGACAATACCTTGAATTGACTTGTAAAAATTCTTTCTTCGTGAACGACCCTTAACAAGCTCTGGTGCCTGGCAACTGGTAACTTATTTAATCAGCCACATTTTGGCGTTCAAATCATCCGTTCCGCCATACTGCGAACTGATGGCCGCTTTGGCATTGTCCGCATTGAAGTTGACCTCCTCTTGCGGGTATTGCCAGCGCAGCGGAATTTGATTGTTGGCCGTGCCAATGCCCACACCGCCCTGGCTAAAGGCCGGTATGCCGGTTCTCCGCCAATTGTAGTACGCTTCGTAGCCCGAGTTCATAAAAAAGGCAACGTATTTCTGGGTGAGAATTTGCGTTAAACCATTGGCCGCGTTGTAGGCCACGTTCGGGTTGGCAAGAAAGCCGTTGATGTCAACAGTAGCCGTTCCGATGTTTGGCTTAGTGCCATCAGCATTGCCGATAACAACCGTTTGGCCCTGCGTTAATCCGTATAAGTTCATGGAGGCGTTAATGCCTTTTAAATACCAGTCCGACGCAGTGATGCCGGTGAGCCATCCGCGTTGGGCGGCTTCGGCAATGTTGAAGCACAGCTCGGGATAACCTATCAAAATATAAGGCTCCGCGTTGGCGCCGGACGCCGACGACATGTAGCGGTTATAATTGAGCGACGAATACTTTCCATCGGCGGAAAAGTTTGACATCAGCCCTTGCGACTTACTGTTGTCTTCGCCCACATAAGCTGTGAAGTCGCTCACTGTTTTACCGGCTGCCAATTGTGCCGGCGCCGGTGTAGCCAGGGTATAGATGCGCGGATCGTTGTAAGCCGCCGTTACGTTCATGAATGTTTGGCTGATATTCTCGCAATTGTTGTACGGTGCATTGCCTGAACGGTTGGGCGGATAAAGAGTAATGGCCGTGTAACGATAGACCATGTTGTCGCCGTTGGCCGTCATGATGGGATAGGTTGTTGGATTGCTCACGATGGTCGCGAACTGCTGTTTGATATTCAGGTCGGCGTTGTCATCCGCCCGTTTGCTTAAGCTTATCAGCACCCGTAGTTTATAAGTGTTAATCACCTTGCGCCATTGCAAATACGTAAGCCCGTAGATGTCGCCGCCGGCATCCACCTTACTGTTCATATTGGCCGCGGAAATCAGGCTGCCCATCATGGTGTTGGCATCGTCCAACATCGCCAGACTGGCTTTATAGACATCTTTTTGCTTGTCGTAAACCGGTGTGAGATTAGCGGCATCTCCTGCCTGCGACATGGGTATGTCGCCCACACGTTGCGTCATCCACACATACGCATAGGCTTTGAAAAATTTGCTCAAGGCAAAATAGACGTTGGTGGTGTTGCCGTATTGTTTTGCGGCTTGTTCTTCCAGCTTGTTGCAATAGCGGATGATGTCATAGGTATTGCTCGTGGTACTCCAGTTGTAGGTGTTCGTGCCGAAATAGTACGAGTAGTTGGACACAATAAACTGGTCCCAGCGATACACAGGTGAAATGATGGGCTCTTCTTCTCTTGGTAAGGTGGCGGTAATGTGGTTTAAGATAAGCGAGGCCGGGATAGTGGAGCTTTCCGCGGCCACGTTAGGGTTTGATAAGAGGTCGCCTTTTTGGCAACCACTTACCGCCATGCCTGCTGTGAGCAAGGCTATAAAACTGTTTCTGAAATTGAGTTGCATAGAAATTATTTTTCGGGATTAGAAACTAAGATTGATGTTGAAACCGTAGCGGCGGCCGGTCAGGCTTTGCAGTACGCCGCCGTTGCCTAACGAACGATCAGTATCATTATAGCCCGATGCAAACTGGTCGAGGTCTATATCCTTGCGCTTGGCGAAGTAGAGCAAGTTGCGACCCACAAGCGAAAAACTTGCGGCTTTAAACAGCTTGCTGCCTGACAACAGTTTTGCGGGAAGGCTGTACGTGAGCGTCACTTCGCGCAGCTTGGCAAAGGAGCGGTCGGTCATCCAGTATTCGGTTACGTTGCCTATGCCCGACGAAACAAATGCTTGCACTGTGGTGGCCACATCGTTCGGCGCAAACTTGATGTCGCTTAGATTGGTGATTCTGCCACCGGAATAAACGGGTGTACCACTTACGATCTTCACACCGGAAGCAATGTATTTTTTTGTTGGGGCAATGGTGCCGTTAGCTGTGGATTGCCATTCGGCCAAACGGGCCGCGCCAAAATCACCCATCGTACTTTCAATGGAAGTGCCGCCGTTCATGCCGTCTTTATACACTTCATTGTAAATCTTTCCACCAATGCGGCCGTCAAACTGAAAGCTGAAGCTGAAGTTTTGAAAGGAAAAACGGTTGTTGATGCCGAAGGTGAAATCAGGATTGGCATAACCGAGGAAGGTATTGTTGCCAACATCCGAAGGCGCACGAAGCGGTAATCCACCGCTGTACACTATGTTGTTGCTGCCATCGCGAACAAAGCCGGCGCCGTATATCGCGTCAAGCCTTTCGCCCTTGGTGTAATTGTGCCCGTTAATGCTTAACACTTGTTCGGCCCCGTATATTTCGCTCAAGGTTTCTTTATACGTTGCATAGTTCACCAACACGTCCCAGTTCAGCCCTCTTGCGCTTTTAACGGGCGAACCGGAAAGTGAAATTTCAATGCCTTTCTTTTTAGACGTGATACCGTTTACGTTTTGCGATGAGTAGCTGGTTGACGGCGCTACCGGCAAGGCAAAAATTTGCGGGCCGTTGGTGCTGGTGAAATACGTAACATCAAGGCTTAACCGGTTGCGCAAAAACTTCAGGTCTGCGCCGCCTTCGTAAGATGAAACCGTAAAAGGTTTTAATGTAGCGTTGGCGATGGTGCTGGAGAAATCAACCGACGGCTGGTTGTTGTAATAACTCACCAGGCTGTAAGCATTTTGATTGGTGTAAGTAGGTCCGTCATACGAGGTGTATAAATCGGTGCCGTAACCCAGCAAGCCGCCATTGGTGCTTTTGCCGGTTACTTGTGTGTAGGCCGATGAAATGGTGGGCGACGTAAGCGCTCCTTTTACATTGGCATAGGAGGCACGCAGCTTGGCAAAGGAAATAAAGGCGGGCAGTCGAATATAATCGCTCACAACGGTGCTTAACGACACCGACGGATAATAAAACGTATTGTATCCTTTTGCCAACGTGCTCAAATGATCAATACGGCCTGTGTGTGAAAGCGTAAGGTATCGGTCATAGGTGAAGTCAACCGAATAAAAACCACTGTACACCTGCATTTTAGAGTTCCAGGTGAAAGATGAAAACTGTTGTTGGGTGTTCGTTAGCACATACACATTGGGAATGGCCAGGGCCTTGGTAGTACCCCATAAAGAATTGTAAGTAAACGAGCGTTCGCTGCCGCCGGCAAGGGCCGTGAGGCTGAACTTGCGGAAGCGTTTATCGAAGTTGAAAATAAGGTCGGTGTTGTTTTCAAAAAGATTGCGGCGGTCTTCGTGGTAATCGCCGTACCATCCGAAATAATACCAGGGCGTGTAGGCATTCAGGTTGGTGCCGGCAGGCACTTGTTCGGTGCGCAACTGCGTCCAGGTAGTGATTTGCGAACGCAGGCTGGCGCTTAATGAATTGCTGAATTTATAGGTGGCTTTTGCATAACCGTTGATGTCGGTTTTGTCGTGCGAGTGCAGCCATTTTTTGGCAATGAACCAGGCGCTGTTTTCGCGGCCGTACTCCTGTGCATACGGAATCAGGTCCTTCACGCCTTGCGGCCCTTTGTAAATGTCCTTCAGGTCGTCAATGTCATAGTCGGCCGAACCGTACACCTTAAACATGTACACATAAGAATTGGGTCCATAGTTCACGTCAGGTATGTTGGGCGAATATTGCTTGTTGAGGTTTACGTTGGCTTCCACCCGCAAACGATCTGTGATTTTGTAACCCGCATTTATAGCCAGTGTGTACGAATGAAGCTTGGTGTTTGGCGCCATGCCGGTTTGGTTCATGTTGGAAAGCGAGATGCGCATGTCCGACTTATCAGTGGCTGAAGAAAGCGACACATTATTGGTATTGACCAAACCTGTTCGCATGAATTTTTCAAAGTTGTTCACCCCACGGGCTGTCCATGGTGTGGCTGTCCTTACACCGGTCACGGGATTAAACGGGCTGTCATATTGTTTAACGGCCTGCCCTTCAAACCTTGGTCCCCATTCGGGCAAGCGTTGGCTGTTGTCGTATAGCCGGTCGCCATAGCTATAGGCGAAGTTGGTACCGCGGCCATACTCCGATTGACTCTTTGGAAGCGCAAGGAAACCGTTTTCAGCCACAGTGCTGCTGTTCAAATCCACCTGCCAGCCCCTTCGGTCTTTTGATCCTCTTTTAGTGGTGATGATGATGGCCCCGTTGATGCCGCGAAAGCCGTACAAGGCCGCTGCGTTAGGGCCTTTAAGCACCGTGTAAGATTCGACATCATCGGGACTAATGTTCCAGGTATCGGAATTAATGGGCACGCCATCTACCACGAATAACAAGTCCTTGCTGCCGCGCAAAACAATCTCCGGGCGGCCCAGCATTTCGGGATTAGCGCCAACAGTTAATCCGGCCACTTTGCCGGCGAGTGAATTAATTGGATTGGCGTCTCTTGCCTTGGTTAAATCGGCGCCTTTTACTTCCTGCACCGAGTAGCCGAGGCGCCTGGCCTCTTTTCTAACGCCATAGGCCGTCACCACTACTTCCGTTAAGGACTTAGTATCATCCGTTAACACAAAGTCAGTACCGTTGTGCGATGCAAGCGAAAAAATTTGGCTAACAAAACCAATGGCACTTACTTCCACGGCATCATCGGCCGGTGATAGAGCAATGCGAAAGCCGCCAAGGCTATCGGCAACTACTGTGCGTTTAGATGATTTGGTGCTAACGGTGGCAGACGAAATGCCGATGCCAGATGTGTTGCGAATTCGTCCGGAGAAACTCTTCTCTTGTGCAAAACCGTTGATGGTAAAAAGCATCAGCAGAAAGACAAAACAGGCGTTTGTAAAAATTCTCATTTGCTTTAAGTTTCGGCAAATGTGTGCCGCCGGTATTACCGGAATGAGAACAAATTGTTACGCCGCGAAGCATAACGATTTCTTTAAAAAAGAATAACGGTGAGATAACCAAGCCGTAACAATGACATAAAGCCGGGTGCTTACTTTGGCTTTTTAAATCGCATGGAATTTACCATAAGACCAGCCCAGGAAAAAGACCTTCCGGCCGTGTACGAATTGATTTGCCAACTCGAGGAAACCATTTTTGAGTACACCGAGTTTCGCCATGTGTTTAAAGAAAATCTTCGCAATCCATCCTGCGTTTATTTGGTGGCCGAAGCGTGTAGCCGCGGTGTGGCGGCCTTTGCCGGTTTGCACATTCAAAACCTTTTGCACCATTGCGGAAAAGTGGCGGAGATACAAGAATTCGTCGTCGGCACGCAATGCCGGCGCATGGGCATCGGCGGACGCTTGCTGCAGGCCGCCGAGTGGGAAGCGGTGGCCAGGCATTGCCACAGCCTTGAAGTAACGGCCAATCGCAAACGCCACAGGTCGCACCTCTTTTACGCGGCCCACGGCTTAAAAGGTACGCACAAGAAATTTGTAAAAACATTGGCCGTACAACCGGTTGCCGTTCGTTCTTTGGTGGTGTAGAAGCCATTTCGCAATTGCTTTGTGAGAATAGTAAATGGCCGGTAGTGAGGGAATATCTTTCTATTCGTAATTCACCGTTCACGTGGGGGAGGGGGGTACTACCAATGAGATCACTTGTTGAAAAAACCGTCGCAAGCAAAACCGGTTCTTGCCTAAAAGCAATTAACAAATACAGATGAAAAAAACACTTCTTACACTCTTGCATCTCGTCGGGTTTACCGCATTATTCGCGCAAACACAGTTGCCGCAAAACCTCGTCATCGTTACGCTTGACGGCATGCGCTGGCAGGAAGTATTTGGCGGCATTGATACGGCCATCGTAAACAACAAACGCTTCACGCAGGATTCCGCCGATGTGATGAAAACGTTTTGGAGTGCTGATGTTTCTGAACGAAGAAAAAAGCTGTTTCCGTTTTTGTGGACAACGGTAATGCAAGAAGGCCGGCTTTACGGCAACCGAACCTTGGGCAACTATGCCAACGTAAAAAATCCCTACAAATTTTCATATCCCGGCTACAATGAAATCTTTACCGGCTATCCCGATACGGCCGTGAACTCCAACGATAAAATCCTGAACAAAAATGTCAATGTGCTGGAGTTTCTTAATCAGCAAAAGGAGTACGGAGGCAAGGTGGCCGCGTTTACCACCTGGGATGTATTTCCGTACATTTTAAACAAGGGCCGCAGCGGTATTTATGTCAACTCCGATGTGGATTCCCTGAAGTTTAACTCGCCTTCATTTCGCCTGATTAACGACTTGCAATTTTTAACCACAAGGCCTATCGGTGTCCGTCCCGATGTAATCACCTACATCGCCGCCAGGCAATATCTGAAAGAATACAATCCGAAAGTTTTGTACATCGCCTTTGATGAAACCGATGATTTTGCCCACGGCGGCCAATACGATCAATACCTGAAAAGCGCCCATGCCGAAGACGCCATGATTGCCGATTTATGGGCAACGGTGCAGGCGATGCCGCAGTACAAAAACAACACGACGTTTATTGTTACCTGCGACCACGGCCGCGGCGATGAAATAAAAAAGGAGTGGACCAGCCACGGTGAAAAGGTGAAAGGCGCCGATCAAATCTGGATGGCTTTTTTAGGCAAAGGCATTGCGCCAAAAGGCGAAGCGAAAGAAGCAGGGCAAGTGTATCAGGCGCAGTTGGCGCAAACCATAGCGAGCTTACTGGGCTTCACCTTTACCGCGGCCCATCCGATAGAAAAAGGTATCAATAATTTAAGCGCAAAGCCATGATGAAAGAAAGCGCACAAGCCACGGTAGATGACCTTTTTTCACTTTACGAACGGTACGGACAAAGTGATTACATCGGCGAACCCGTTTCGCAGATTGAGCACATGGTGCAGTCGGCACAATTAGCCGAAGAGGAAGGCTATGAGGATGAAATTATTCTGGCCGCTTTCTTTCACGACATCGGCCATCTCGCAGAGTTCATCATGCCCGTAAAACAGATGGACGGCGTTGGCGTGGTGGACCATGAAAAAATAGGCGCACGTTTTTTAAGCGAAAGAGGGTTTTCAAAAACGATCTGCGACCTGGTGCAAAACCATGTGCAGGCCAAGCGCTATCTCACGCATCGCTATCCCGATTACTTTCAGCGCCTTTCGCCGGCATCGAAAATTACCTTGTCGCACCAGGGTGGTGTGATGGATGAAGACGAAGCGATAGAGTTTGAACGCCACCCCTTGCATTCGCTGTACATAAAAATGCGGGAGTGGGATGATAAGGCAAAAGAGATAGCAAAGCCCTTGCCTTCATTGGACAAATACAAAGCAATGGCAGTGCAACATTTGATGGTGGAACGCTTCAGTCTTTTATAATCTGTTTTTCTCATTGCCCCGTTCTTCAGAACGGGGTTGAATGATGTTTTATTTCTTCATGGGCTTTAGCCCAATCAACCAAGGCCATTGGGCTAAAGCCCATGAAGCTTATTAACAGCACCCCCGCTCTAAAGAGCCGGGCAATGCCAACAGCCAACTAAAGAATAAACGCAATTGCATAACGCTATAAAATAATGGACATGATAGACCTCGCGGTATTTGACATGGCTGGCACCACCGTTGCCGACAAAGACTATGTAGCCAAAGCCTTTTTAAAGGCCTTTGCCAACCAAGACATAATCGTGACCGAAGCCGAAGTCAATCCCTTAATGGGTTATCACAAACCCACGGCTATTCAAATGGTATTGGAACGCAAAGGCGTGGAGGCCGACGCCGAATTAATACAAACCATTCATGCCGATTTTACCGGGGAGATGATGGACTTTTATGCCTACTCGCCTTATGTAAAAGCCATGCCCGATACCGAAGACATTTTCTTTTACCTCAAGGAACGCGGCGTTCGCATTGCGTTGAACACGGGCTTCTCCAAAGAAATCGCCGATGTGATTGTGGGCCGTTTTCAATGGCGGGAACGCGGACTGATTGACGATTACATCGGCAGCAACGAAGTGCCTGAAGGCCGCCCGGCGCCCTACATGATAGAAGAATTGAAAAGCCGTATGAATGTATCCACTGATGCGGTGGTGATGAAGGTTGGCGATACGGTAGTGGACATTTTAGAAGGACAAAATGCGGGTTGCCGGTATGTGATTGCGGTAACTACCGGCGCCGCGTCAAAAGAAGAATTGATTGGCTTTAATCCAACACACGTCATTGATTCGCTGTCGCAAATTCCGGGCATACTCAACCAAACAGTGCAGTATGTTTAAGAAGGAATGGACACGATTGGCTACGGCGGCGCTGGCGGCGTTCTGCGTTTATACCTGCATGTACGCTTTTCGCAAACCCTTTACCGCGGCGGCTTTCGCCAATCTTTCATTCATTGGTATAGAGTACAAAGTATGGCTGGTGATTGCTCAAACCATCGGTTACACGGCCAGTAAATTTTACGGCATCCGTTTTATTGCGGAATTGAAAAGCACTCGCCGTTCTTTCATCATCATCGGTTTTATCGTTGCGGCATGGATCGCCTTGTTCTTTTTTGCCATTACGCCAGCGCCTTACAACATTGTCTTTCTCTTTATCAATGGCTTTCCACTGGGTGTTATCTATGGTTTGGTGTTTAGTTATTTGGAAGGCAGGCGTTCAACGGAATTACTCGGAGCCGTGTTGGCCAGTAGCTTCATCTTCGCTTCGGGCTTTACACAATCAGTAGGCAAATACATCTTGCTTAACTGGAACGTAAGCGAGTGGTGGATGCCCTTTGTTACCGGTGCCGTGTTTCTGACGCCAATGGTTTTGTTCACGCTTTTGCTGGAGCGAACACCAACGCCAACGGCGGAAGACGTTCGCTTACGAACTGTTCGTGTTCCGATGTCGCAGCGTGACCGCAGGAAATTTATTCAGGCCTTTTTGCCTGGATTGGTGCTGCTCATTACCGGTTATGTTTTGCTTACCATCATACGCGATTACCGCAGCAATTTTGCGGCAAACATCTGGGCAGAATTAGGCCAGTCGAACAATGCTGCCGTGTTCACACAAACCGAACTGCCGGCTTCACTCGTGACGCTTTTTTTATTGGGCTTGCTGATGCTCATAAAGAATAATTTCAAGGCGTTGCTGATAAACCATGCCATCGTAGCGGCTGGCTTTGCGCTTTGCATTGCGGCCACGTTGCTTTATCAAAACCAAACGGTATCGCCATTTTGGTGGATGACTGCCACAGGCGTCGGTTTGTACATGGGGTATGTGCCTTTCAACGCCATGTTGTTTGAACGGTTGATTGCCGCCTTTAAAACCGCAGGCAACGCCGGCTTTCTTATTTACCTGGCCGACTCCTTTGGCTACCTTGGCAGCGACGCGGTATTGGTGGTAAAAAATCTTGCGCACCTTCCCATTTCCTGGAGCGATTTCTTTGCTTACCTCTTGTTGGTATTTTCCGCTATCGGCATCTTTTTAACCGCCTGGTCGGCGCTTTATTTTCGCGACCAATTCTCTTACCGCATCAAACAAAAATCAAGAGTGGCGTATGGCTAAATCAGCTATTGTTATCGGCGCCGGCATTGTGGGTTTGGCCACGGCAAGGGCACTGGCCGTTCGCGGGTACGTCGTTACCGTTTTGGAGCGAAGCGAAAGAGCGGTGGGTGCGTCCATCCGCAACTTCGGCATGATATGGCCCATCGGCCAACCATCGGGTAAGATGTATGAACGGGCCATGTTGTCGAAAGGAATATGGAAGTCGGTTTGCAACGAAGCCGGAATTTGGTGTGATGAAGTGGGGTCTTTGCACGTAGCCCACAACGAACTGGAAGCACGGGTGCTGGAAGAGTTTTACGAAGCCGCAAAAGACGATAGAACGTGTAACCTTTTTACGGCAGAACAAACTGTACGCAAGTGGGATGCGGTTGCGCCCAATGGGTTGCGTTTGGCCTTGTACAGCGGCGATGAAATGATTGTTGATTCCCGCGAAGCCATTGCCAAACTTCCGGCTTATTTGAGTGAAAAATACGGAGTTGTTTTTCATTGGAATTGCAGCGTTAACCGCGTATCGTATCACACGGTTTGCAGCGGCAAAAAAGCATTTGAAGCCGACCAAATTTTTGTGTGCAGCGGGGCCGATTTTGAAACGCTTTTTCCCGAAGAATTTGCGCAATTGCCCATCACCAAATGCAAGCTGCAAATGATCCGCACCGAAGCGCAACCAGGCAATTGGCGAATGGGTCCGGCTTTGTGCGGCGGTCTTTCGCTCATTCATTACAAAAGCTTTGAAGCGGCAGCTTCTATCGGTTTATTGAAACAAAAGTTGGAAGACGATCTGCAGGATTATTTGAAATGGGGTATTCACGTGATGGCCGCGCAAACCCAAAACGGCCAAATCACCATTGGCGATTCGCATGAATACGGCGGCAGTTTTGATCCGTTTGATAAAGCCTTCATCAACGACATGATCTTAGCCTATCTCAAAAAATTTGCGCAGTTGAAAACGTATCGAATTGCCGAAACATGGAACGGCATTTACCCAAAGCTTACTGATGGAAGAACCGAAGTAGTGCTACATCCGCAAAGCGGTGTTACGGTTATCAATGGTTTGGGTGGCGCGGGCATGACTTTGTCGTTTGGATTGTGTGAGCAAGTGATTGAAGGGCTGTTTTCAAATTCAAAATCAATCAAAGGAATCGTTTGAAATTTTACGATTTTCAGTGATGGTTTAACGAAAACGTCTCCCGCTTAATTCAGCCACTGGCGCTGTTAATCTCAAACATAGAAACGGTTAGTAATAATTGGCCTTTTCTTGACTACTAATTCAACTACGGCCGGTGAGGACTGATTATTGTAGAAACGATATAAAGTTTATGGAAGAAGTAAAGGCTTTAAAACTACGGCGAGGCTTTGCAGCCATGAGCCCCGAGCGCCGGCGGGAAATCGCCACGCTGGGAGGCCGGGCGGTGCAAGCGAAAGGCGTTGGCCATTCATGGACCAGCGGAGAGGCAACCGTGGCCGGACGAAAAGGCGGGCAGGCATGGAGCGAAAAAAATCTTTTACTGAAACATTTTACAAAAGAATCTACATCAACAATGATTGCTTTTTTTGCGCCTTTGTTGATGGCCCCTCAACAGGCTTCACATTTTCTTGCGGCTGTCTCTATATGCAAAAATCTAACGGTAAAAGCTCCCGCTCCGGTTGTGGATGATGGCAATGGCACAACGAAACGCAACCCAATGGTGTGACAACCTTTGTTTACCCTTGAAAAAACAGCCGCACGGTTTCCTCCACTCGTTGTTTCAGCCACGCATCCTGAAAGCGAATTCGCTCATCCACTACTTCAGCAATCTCCACCTGCCGGGAGCCGGTAACGCGGGCAATCAGATAAAGTTTACCAAAAGAAGATTTCCGAACGCCGTCAAAGTCGGAGAGAGAATAATTGACCTGAACGCCTGCAAGGCCATTAATGGTCAGTTGAAGGGATTTTGTTTCCATACTGTACAGATATACGTGTACAAAGTGAAAAAGGTGCGCCAAAGAAATGCCGTTCAAGGCTTTTTACACAACCAATTGCAAAAGGTGAACAAGCTAAAACAGATTGTTGCGGCTTCATTCAATTCCGCCTTCACTAATCTCTTTCGAGGCCGTTTATAGCCATTTTTAAACGATTCTCTGAAGTTGAAGTTTACGGTATCCCGTTTCGTTATATTTGAAGGTTTTTTCTGTTTAGTTTCTGTTTAGTGGCCTGGTTTCTTTCTTCTATCAAACCAATACGAATTTTCTGGCGCCTATTCTGCTAACTGCACTTCACTTATTTGAATTATGGGCTTGCTGTTTGTGTAATTTGGAACATCAATTCTAAGTTTCGCCGAGGCCGCTTTCATTGAATTTTGGCAAGCAGACATGGTTTCAAAGTAAAAGTATCCAATCGCTAAATACGGAAGAGGGGTATCCGGTGTCCCGCCGACTAAACCTTTGTCAATGGACATGGCCTTTAAGGAATCGCCAAACAAACGTGCCGCCATGGGCATGTGTTTAGTAGAATAATAATCCATGTCAAATGTTGTACCCTCTCCATTTGGGTAGAAGATGGCTACTTTAATCATGCCCTTTTTTATTTTAGGATTGTATGGTGATTCATGCTGTCGAAAACCGAATAAAAGCCCAAGGATAACCAGTAGGAGGCCAATTTTTGTTTTCATGCTTAGTTGGTTTAAATGGTTCTTTGTAGTGAAATGTTTGAAATTAATATTTTGCGAAGAGATTTTCCTTTGAATAATTTATTCTTTGGCGGATGGCATGAAAGCCAACACCCGTCGACTTTGCGTTTGTGGCGGCACTTCGTGCTGGTCATCCCGAAATATAGCTGAAAAAGCTACATAGAAAAACTAATGATGATTGGCTTTCGTCCAGCGTCCATAACGCGAAACCGAATGTTGTAGGCTGTATTTGTCAGTCACGCAACTCTTCTATTCTATGATAAATTGTGTCAGAACTTTTGTCAAAAATAATATAGTGTCGCAGCGGAGCTTTGATGCATGTGTAAACTTCGTATTTTTTTAGCTTCTCAAAGTTCCAAAAGAAAGCAGTCTCCCTGTTCTTTTCATCAGGTGCAATGTCGTTGTAAAAAGTTTGTTGAGTGACTGAATAGCATTTGTCGTCTGACGTATAATCATTGACTTTCGCAGGTGTAATTGCATTCACACCCTTCAAAACTCTATTCTTATTCCCGGTGTAAACACAATATTCAACATATAAAAAGTTCTGGTTTGTCTGAAAACCTTTTATTTCACTTATGCTTTTGTCATTCTGAAAGTCTTTTACAATACTGCGAATAGAAAATGTGTCCGGCTTTTGGTCAGGTAGAATTTTGTTGATTGCTGTGTCAACAAGTTGTTTACTTTTTGACTTTGCTTTGTCGCCCAATTGTTTTGCCTTGTTTTCAAGTCTTTTGCACGAAAACAAAAGCGTTGTGAAGATGAGATAAATACTAAAAATGCGTACTGTCATAACGTAGCGTACAACAGTTGTGTTTGTGTTACTGCTGGCATAAATATAACCTGATTCCCAACCGTTTTTATACCGGCATAATTCTTCATTTTACTTCTTTACAAACGTGTACGGATCGTATTCCACAAACTCGTTTTGTTTGGTGGTGATGGATTTGACCTTGCTGTTCATTGTGTCAAACTTTACCGTAAAGATGCCGTACTCAATATTGTTGTACTCCATCAGCCATTCGCCATTGTTCATGTAAGTAAGTGTTGCCAATAAATCCGGCTTCGTGGTGAAATTGATTTGTAATGTTTTTCCGGTCTGGCTGATGTTGATGTCGCCGTACAATTCATTTGTGTATGTACCGGTGTAGGCCGGTAGCGGCAGATCCGGCGAGGCGCCTTTTACTCGTGCACGCCAACCTTCGATTTCTTTTACCTGGCCGCGCAATTCATTTTTAAAACCGCCCAATTGCTGCCGGCTTCTGTTTACGTACCGAACACCGAGATAGGCATCCAGAATCTGGTATCGCAAGGCTTCGAAGAAATTTTGGTTATCGTTATTGGTTAAGATGGCGATGCCCAGGCCTTCTTCCGGCACAAAGCAAACATTGCTCACCATGCCGCCGGCACCGCCCGTATGCCAATAGACTTGCCGGCCATTGTAGTCGGCCACATTCAATCCTAAGCCATAACCGCGAAAATGAACCGGATACGCTGCTGATTTTCGGCTGCCCGTAATGATGTTCACGTCTCTTGTTTTTTGCAAAACGCTCCAGGGCAAAATCAGTTTGCCTTCGTAACGGCCGCTGTCTAACTGCAGCAGCAGCCAATGCGATAGGTCATTTACGTTACTTACAATGCTGGCGGCGGGAGCAAGGTTGTTCCAGTTGTCGAACGGCACTTGTTTTAAGGTGCCAGTGTATGATGTTGTATAAGGCAGCGACACGTTGGCTTGCTTCTCCACACCGGTTGATAAAATCAGGGTACTCTTCATGTTCAGGGGCGTCAGAATGCTGTCTTGCACGAAACTTTCCCATTGCTGATTCGTCACCACCGGTATTACTTGTCCCGCTGTTAAAAAGCAACTGTTGCAATAGCCGTAATCCTGCCGGAAGATTTGCGAGGGTTTAAGGAGCCGCATCCGTTTCATGATTTCCTCGCGGCTCAAGGCCGTGTTCCAAAACGTGAAATCGCCCTGGAAAGTTTTGGTGCCAATGCGGTGAGTCAGCAAGTCGCGAAGTGTAACAAGTTTTGTCGTTGTGGAATCGTACAAGCGATAACCGGGAAAGTATTTTGTGACCTTGTCGTTCAGGTTCAGCTTTCCTCTTGTTTCCAGCAAAGCAAGTGATGTGGCGGTAAACAATTTGGTGTTGCTGGCAATCATAAATAGCGTATTCTCGTCAACGGGGCTTTTGGTAGCAATGTCTTTTACACCGTAACCTTTCATCAGCACCACCTTGCCGTCTTTTACAATCACTATCGAGAGGCCGGGCAGGTCCCAATCTCTCAAGCCTTGCAGTACGTAACCATCAAGACTGTCTTTAACAAACGACGGCATTTGCGAACGGCTAAACAAGCAAAAGAGAAGAGAAAAGCTGACCAAGAAAATTCTTTTCATAAACAAGGGGTTCAACGTCAAAATAAACCATTTTACCAATGCTGAATAAATTCCTCGAAAAGAAATCACTACGCATTATTTATGGCAGTTTGCTTATTCCGTTATACCACAACGGTAAAGCCGGTTACACAGTTTCATTGGCATAAAATTTTAAGGTTCATGAAAAAATGTTTTTATGAAAAAAATGAACCTCTTCTTTGCCTGCACAGTGGTGATGGGTGCTGTTGCCTGCAACAGTGGCTCCGATACCACCTCAACTACCACGGACACGAGCAAGTCCACTATGAACAGCACGACCACCACAACGCCCGAAACTGCCGACACAAACAAAATGGCAACACCGCCGCCCATGGCCGCAAAAACACCGTTGGGCGCACAAGACTCCGTGTTTGTAATGAAGGCTGCCGTTGGCGGTATGACTGAAGTTGAATCGGCGAAGGTAGCCTTGTCGAATGGCGCCAGCGACCGCGTGAAGTCGTTTGCCAACATGATGATTGCCGACCATAGCAAAGCCAATCAAGAATTAATGGCTATTGCATCGGGACGAGGTGTTACGCTGCCCGCCGCGCTGCCTGCCGATAAGCAAAAACATGTGGATGCTATGAAAGCAATGAAAGGCAAACCTTTTGATGCACACTACATGAGTATGATGGTAAACGATCACAAAACCACTGTGGCCGATTTTGAAAAGGAAGCCAATAGTGGCATGGATGCTGACGTAAAGGCTTGGGCCGCCAAGACGTTGCCTACATTAAAAGCTCATACTGATTCAGCACAAGCTATCAGCAAAATGAAGATGTAAGTTTTGTTTTTGCCTCTACTAAAAAAGCATCACGCAAAGCGTGATGCTTTTTTATTGCCCATTTTATTGAATGGTGAAGCCGACACTTTGCACCGCTTCCTTGCTTTGAAAACGTAAGAAGTACAGGCCGCGTGGCAATGATGCGATACCGAGCCGGTAATTGTTGCTTCCCTTTTGTACCGCAAGTGCCTGGCGCTTTACCACATTGCCCGACAAGGAGATGATGTTTGCTTCAGCCGCGGCGGCTTTATTTGAGGTGATGCCAGCAATAATAAAGTCCCTGGCGGGATTGGGCGATATTGAATACACGTAAATTGATCTGGCGGATAATGTTAGCTGAACGGTTTTGGAGTAGTTGAACTTGCCGTCAAGGTCCACCAGCTTCAGGCGGTAATAAACAGGTTGATTGAAAAATGAAGGCTTGGCATCGGTAAACTGATAGCTTTTTTCTCCGGTTGAATTGCCTGCCGCGGCCACGCGGCCGATAGCGTAGAAGCTTGCGTTGTCGTCACTTTTTTCAATCACAAATTCCTTGCTGTTTTGTTCCGAAGCCGTTTGCCAGTTGAGGGCTACTTTGTAGCCATCAATCACTTTGTAGCTTACCTCTTTTAATGTAATGGGCAGTACAAATAACGTAGTGCTGGTGTAGATAAAATCACCGCTGTTGGCGCCGTTGCCGTTGGCTGCATTGCCCGCCGCGTAAAAAGTTACCTGGTTGTCGCCGGCGGCTATGGTGGATGGCGCTGTCCACGACAGACCTGTATAAGTATAAGAACCGGCGGCTGACGTGAACACCGCGTTTTGATGAGCGATCTGGGACGGGATAGAGTTTACGATTGCCGTATTGGGTCCAGGCGTGAATGTACCAATACCCACGTTGCCTGTGTTACGGGCATTGATTTCAAATCCCCAACGTGTGCGGTTAGCCGTGCCGTGCGAGATGGTCACGCTAAAGGGATAGGTTTGGCCGGGCTGGAAGGTTGTAGGCAACCCGGTGATGGTAACACCTCCGCCACCTGTATTGAGTGGATTTGTCGTGTGGCAAGCCGTACAAAGCCCGCCGCCCGGCGCACCCGAAACGTTGTTTGGTGGCGCGGCGCTAAAGAAAGCGCCTTTAAAACTGAAGACCACGATGAGCAAGGAACAGAAGCAGATGACGTAGGTAAACTTTTTAAGCATGATGGATGTTTGAGAAGTGTTTGCCTTTGTCAACATCCGGCTTAAAATTGTAACCGCTATCGAAACTCGCCAAACACGGCCCGCAACACATCGGCAATCTCCCCAAGTGTGCAATGCTGTTCCACTGCGTGAACTACGGTTGGCATCAGGTTGGTTCCGTCAACGGCACTTGAACGAATGGCCGCTAATGCTAACACCACTGCCTCGTTATTCCGGGCTGACTTGAGTTGCGCAAGCTTGTGCATTTGCTCTTCGCGAATAGCGTCATCTACTTTAAAAACGTTCGAGCGGCTTTCTTCTTTTGCGGCAAACTTGTTTACGCCAACGATGATTTTTTCACCGTTTTCAATACCGCGTTGATACCGATAAGCGCTCCGGGCAATTTCATCCTGCATAAAACCGGCTTCAATGGCCGCTACGCTTCCACCCATGGCATCAATCTGCGCTATGATTTCCCAGGCTTTTTGTTCCACTTCCGCCGTCAGCGATTCTATAAAATAAGAACCTGCTAGTGGGTCAACGGTATCGGCCGCACCGCTTTCATAAGCCACCACTTGCTGTGTACGCAAGGCGATGCGGGCCGCTTCTTCGGTAGGTAAACTCAACGCTTCATCATAACCGTTTGTATGCAGGGATTGCGTGCCACCGAGTACCGCCGCCAATGTTTGAACGGTTACTCTGGTAATGTTATTCAACGGTTGTTGGGCCGTTAGCGTACTGCCGCCGGTTTGGGTATGAAAGCGCAGCATCATGGCCTTCGGATCGGTAGCGCCAAGCTCTTTCATCATCACGGCCCACATGCGCCGGGCCGCCCTAAACTTGGCTACCTCTTCAAACAAATTGTTGTGTGCATTAAAAAAGAAAGAGAGCCGCTTGCCAAACGCATTGATGTCCAAACCCTTTTCCAGCGCGGCTTTTACGTAAGCCTTGCCGTTGCTAAGGGTGAAGGCAATCTCCTGCACGGCTGTGCTGCCCGCTTCGCGAATGTGATAACCCGAAATGGAGATGGTATTCCACTTGGGCACTTCTTTACCGCACCATTCAAAGATGTCGGTGATGATGCGCATGGATGGCTTGGGCGGATAGATATAGGTGCCGCGGGCCGCGTATTCTTTTAAAATATCGTTCTGTATCGTGCCCGTAATCTTGCATAAATCAGCGCCTTGCTTTTTGGCGAGAGCCACGTAAAAGGAGAGGAGAATAAAAGCCGTTGCGTTGATGGTCATAGAGGTGGAAACATCTTCGAGCTTGATGCCTTTGAACAACGCTTCCATGTCTTGCAACGAATCTATGGCCACGCCAACTTTTCCCACTTCGCCTTCGCTCAAAACATGGTCGCTGTCGTAACCGATTTGTGTGGGCAAGTCAAAGGCAACACTCAAACCCATCACGCCCTGCGACAATAAATAATGGTAACGCCTGTTGCTTTCTTCAGCCGTGGAAAAGCCAGCATATTGCCGCATCGTCCACAACCTGCCGCGGTACATATCGGGCTGTACACCGCGGGTAAAGGGGAATGTTCCAGCCCCCCCACCCCCCAAGGGGGGATCAAGATTGACAATGTCGTCTTGTGTATAAACAGTCTTTATCTCGACACCGGAATCCGTATAAATCTTCTTCTCATCCATACATTCAAATTGCAATCGTAAAGCCTTTTGCTTAAGCGGGCTTGTGCTTGGCCACGTCCCCCTTGGGGGATCAAGGGGGCCTTACATCACCTTCTTCGCTTCTTCATTCAACGTCGCCAGCGTAAACGTGTGCAAAGCCGCTGTGTCTTCGTGCATGATGGCTTCCAGCACACCTTTATTTAAATCACGGGCAGTTGCATCGGTAGGCATGGTGCGGCCAATGGAATTTACAATCAGCAAGGTTTGGTCGCGAAGGTTACGCACCGCTTCCCAGGCAGTTTGGGTTACGTAAATCTGTTGCGATGCATTGTACTCGAATTCCTGTTTGATGTTTTCCACCAGCATGTACTGCATCTCTCTTGCCGACAAGTCGGGGCTGTTGGTTCGGCTGATTAAATTGGGCAGGGAGATGCGTTCGCAAAGCAGCACCAACCGCTCGTATGCTTGCAGCTTTAGCGGCCTTGTGTTGAAACCATCCGTGGCCGGAACCTTCGGCTCCCGATAGGTTCGCAACAAAGCCATAAGGCCGATAAAAAAAGCCAGTAAGGAAATGAGCAAGCTTAGCGTAGGTGCGTCCATGATAATTTTTTCAGCCGCAAAAATAGCGGAAAGCGGTACGGGAAAACGGAGCGTATTTATTGGCGGCTACCGCTGTGTAAATTTGCCGCATGAATACACTAACAGAAGCGCCCATTAAATTATCCAGTGGCGCCATCGTGGAGTTGAAGCGGCTGATGGCAGCCGGTGATTTTGATGCGTCCAATGTTTTGCGCATCGGTGTAAAAGGCGGCGGCTGCTCCGGGCTTTCTTATGTATTGGGTTTTGATAAAGCCACGGCCAACGATAATGATTACGAAACCGATGGCGTTCGCCTTGTGATTGATAAAGCCCATGAACTTTATTTGGCGGGCATGGAAGTGGACTGGGAGAACGGATTGAATAACCGCGGCTTTTCGTTTAGCAATCCCAATGCGTCGAGCACCTGTGGCTGCGGGACGAGCTTTGCGGTGTGAACCTCACCCCAACCCTCTCCATTAATCCCGATAGCTATCGGGAGGAGAGGGAGTGCTTGCGCCGGTGTTTACAGCACAAGGTTGCTTTTCAGTTTTGAAGCTGCTTGCTATCATAGTAAAAGTGTCCTGTCATCCCGACGCAGGAGGCCTGCCTGCCGGTAGGCAGGGATCTGTGGATTACGGTTGTGATAGATACTGCTGGTTGCCATCTTCTCTTAGAACACAACGCACAAATGCTTCCTCCGCTATCCGGCGGATGATAGGTAGAGGTTTTATTGTAACAGACAGGCTGAAAGTTTAAGGGAGTGATTGCACCATGCCGAATAGTCCCGATAGCTATCGGAATACAAAGCGTAGAAGAGTGCGACGCAACGACAGTTCAATGGATAGACAAAAACCTCTGGTCCAAAAAAAGACGATAGCTAAAAGAATATCACCGCCTGTAACCCTATTGCGTAGGCCGCTCCCTCTCCATCTCCAATGGAGAGGGTTGGGGTCAATAAACCTGCACTTCATCCGTAAACAACCAGGCTTTATTGCCACCACCGGGTTGGTCATCGGGAATGAGGCCGTAGTTCTTCGCCAGTAATTTTATATAACGTGTGGATTGTTTGTTCACCGATACCGTTATCCATCCCATCGTCAGCGTATCGTTTCTGAATGCAGATGATTTGCCAATGGAATTAAAGTTGGTTCCATCGGTTGAGGCAAACACTTCCACGTATTGCGGCAAATAAATCCAGCTTCCGTTTTGCGCAAGCGTATGCATCCGAACCGAATCAATGCTTTCCGGTTTGCCCAAGTCTATGGTGGTTTCAATGTCATCGCCAATCCAGCCAAGCCAATCGGGATAACTCAAGCCTTTGGCCGAATAAACACCGTTCACCAAACTAAAAGCACCGCCTTGTCCGGGATATTTTGGTTGCGGCGGTGTGGTGATGGAAACTTTTTTGCCGGTGGCTTTGTTGAAAAAAAATTCCTGACGAAAGTTCGCGAGGATGTTCATTGGATGAGCAGCATCTTTTGTTTCTTTGAAAAGCATGGCATTTACGTAAGGTGACTTCTGCGAAACATAAATCGGTTGTGTGTAATTGATAACATTTGAAGCAACCATAGATGGCACATAACCCAGCTTTCCTTCTTTGAATTTGTCGCCAATTCTACCTTAAGGGTATTGTCTTTGTCGGAAGGCAGAATTGCAGCCTTTATATCAAAATACGCCTTGCTGTGATTCGCCTTCCACAAATCATAACGCTTAAACTGCGTTTGCAAACGCTGCTCAAAATCTTTCCAGTTCCGCTTTTCTTTCGGGCTCCACAGCACTTCGCTTAATGCCGTCATGCGCGGGAAAACCATGTATTCAACCTTGCGTGGATTGCTGATGTACTCCGTCCACAAATTGGCCTGTGCACCCAAAATATAATCCGCTTCATCCGCCGTTAACTCTTTTGGTAAGGGATCGTATGCATACACTTGCTCTACAGGTAAATAACCGCCAATCACTACAGAGTCTTCATTTTTAGTCTGGCTATAATCAAAGTAAACCGCCTTGGTGGGCGTCATAATCACTTGGTGCTTTTGTTTGGCTGCCGCAATGCCGCCTTCTTCGCCGCGCCAACTCATTACGACAGCGTTCGGGGCTAAACCACCTTCCAATATTTCGTCCCAACCAATCAAGGTTTTGCCTTTTAAGTTCAGGTACTTTTCCATCCGCTGAATAAAATAGCTCTGCAAGCCATGTTCATCTTTCAACCCTTCGGCCTTTATTCTTGCCTGGCAACGCGGACACCGTTTCCAGTTCGATTTCGGCGCTTCATCGCCGCCCACATGAACATACTTAGCCGGGAACAGTGGCAGCACTTCGTCTAACACATCTTGTAAAAAAGCAAAGGTGCTGTCCTTGCCTGCGCAATAAATATCGGGGAATACGCCCCATGTTTCCTGTACTTTCTTCCCCTTGGTTGACTGGCTTAGTTTGGAGGGATTCGAAGGAATTTTTGTGTCTTCATCGGGGAAACAACTCAACCAGGGATAAGCCGCTATAGCCGCCGATGAATGACCCGGCATTTCAATTTCGGGCACAACGGTAATGTACCGGTCGGCTGCGTATTTCACGACTTCTTTTACCTCTTCCTGCGTGTAATAACCGCCGTACCGTTCATTGTCGTTGCCCGTACCGGGATAACGGCCGGTGATGGTGCCATTACGATACGCCGCTTGTGACATCAACTTTGGATACTTCTTTATTTCAATGCGCCAGCCCTGGTCTTCAGTAAGGTGCCAATGAAAATAATTGAGCTTGTGCAGGGCGAGGTAATCAATGTAGCGCTTTACATACGACACCGGAAAAAAGTGCCGTCCCACATCGAGGTGCATGCCGCGGTACCCAAAGCGGGGATAATCTTTTATGGTCACTATCGGAATGGCAAAGTTTGCCGTTTGAACGTTGGCGTTTGCCGTTGTTGGCAACAATTGAATCAAGGTTTGCACGCCGTAAAAAGTGGCGGCGTAGGTATCGCCTTCAATGCTCACGCCGTCTTTGGTAACGGTTAAGCTGTAAACATCTCTATCGGGTGTTTTGATGAATTTTTTTGTTGACAGACGAATACCGTTCTTGCTTTCTGTTTTGCCAACGGGCAGCGTAAAGCCATAAACGGTTTGCAAATAGTCGTTAAGATAAGCGGCCGTTTTGCGGTCATCGTCATCAATGGCCACAATCACCGTTTGCGTGGATAAAACAAATTGTCCTGTGCCTGTTTGTACACTTACCGGTTGCGGAATAATGTCCAAGCCAGTGGACGTTTTTTGCGCACAAGCAAAATGCGCCGAAAGCAAAAAGAGAAAACTAATTTTTTTCATACAGCTCGTTGAGTTAATTACGGTAAAAGATTCGGACGCTCCGAAGTTATTGCGAAAAGTACTGCACAAAAAAACGCCCCGGAGGGAGCGTTTGCAAAGGCTTGCTTGTTTCTTCGTTGCGTTATTGGAAAGGTGAGCGAGCCTACGCTTCCACTTTTTCTTTCACCAGACTTTCCGCCAGCCACAGGTATTCGTTTACAAACGTATCAATGCTTTTTTGAAAGCCTGTATCAATCAAGGCTCCTTCGGCATCAAACTTCTTATCCACCATTGGCGTTACCAGCATGTAGGGCGAAGGAATACCGAACAAGGCCATCACAAATTGCTGCAACTGCATGGCCGCCCGTATGCCGCCCAAGGCACCCGGTGAAGCCGTGACCAAGCCAAAAGGCTTGCGGTGCTGCTTGGGAAAATGGTCAAACATATTTTGCATGGCCGGTGAATAGCTGCCATTGTATTCCGGTGTAACGATGATGAAAGCATCAGCGCCAAACATGCGGACCGCCAGCTCTTTGTGTTCTGTTGGTGCATCGTCAATACTGGTAAACACTTTTTGCAAAAGCGGCAGGTTCTGCTCACGTACGTCAATGATGCCCACTTCGTGTTCTGTTTTTTCCTGTAAGGCCCGTTGTAGATATAGGGCCAGTCTTGCTGTTGCGCTATTGGTTCGCGGACTGCCCGATACAATTTCTATTCGCATAAATAAACTCCTTTTAAATTTCAACGTTTGGACTTCAAATAAAGAGCCGGTTTTGTTTTGCTGCCAGCTTGCCATTAAGCCGCTTTACAATTGGCTTTAAAATCGTTTCATCGGCATGGCTAATTTTATGATACCTTAATCTTGTTGACCAGAAGAGGTCGAAGCAAACATAAAAGACTCTTTATCTTATTTGAAAGATTCCGGCGTTCTAATGTCACGTAGGAACATCAGCATCTTTTCTTTTGCCATTACTCATCAATGCCATAGTTTCACTTTATCACTATTCTTTACTAAAACAGCAGACGAAAAATTATGTTCAATCGCCGCCGCTTTTTACAAACTACTGGACTGGGCAGCCTTGTCTTGCTTTTTAAAACGGATGTGGCCGCGGAGCAAAGCGTCAAAAACAGTCCGGTCGTTCTTTCCACTTGGTCGCCGAACGTAAAAGCCAACGCGGCCGCATGGGCGATTTTGGGTAAAGGCGGCCGTGCCGTAGATGCAGTGGAAACCGGCGTGCAAGTACCCGAAGCCGATCCGGCCGACCAAAGCGTGGGCTATGGCGGCTTACCCGACCGTGACGGCAAGGTAACGCTTGACGCCTGCATCATGGACGAAGCCGGCAACAGCGGCGCGGTGATGTTTGTAGAAGGTATTATGCACCCTATAAAACTTGCACGGTTGGTAATGGAAAAAACGCCGCATGTACAATTGGCCGGCGAAGGCGCTTTGCAGTTTGCGGTAGCCAACGGCTTTAAGGTAGAAAACTTGCTTACGCCGCAAAGCGAAAAAGTTTGGAAAGACTGGTTGAAGAAAGCTCAATATGACCCCAAACAATCCATTGATATTTTAGACCAGCAATCGAAAAAAAATCTGCCGGGAGGCCAGACCAATCACGACACGATTGGCATGGTGGCGATGGATGCCGCCGGAAACTTAAGCGGCGCCTGCACCACCAGCGGCATGGCGTTTAAAATGCACGGTCGTGTAGGCGATTCGCCCATTATTGGTGCGGGCCTTTTTGTGGACAATGAAGTGGGCGCTGCTACGGCAACCGGCGTGGGCGAAGAAGTAGTGCGCATTTGTGGCTCGCATACGGTAGTGGAGTTGATGCGGCAAGGGCTCTCACCGGAAATGGCTTGCAAAAAAACAGTGGAGCGGATTGTAAAAAAACGCGGCAGCAAAGCAAAAGATTTACAAGTTGGTTTTCTGGCTTTGAATACAAAAGGAGAGTACGGCGCTTATGCCTTGCAAAAAGAGTTTACGGTGGCCGTGCAATCAAACAAAGGCGTGACGGTGTTTGAAGCCAAGAGCATTTATTGAGGCAAAAAAGTTGAAGCTATCAACAAGCATCTGACGACTAAAATTTCATCTTCTTGTTCGCCATGAACCTTCGTGAAGAAATTTTGCGGGAGCATTCAAAAGCCCATGCGCTGAAAATTGCGGCCCATGCCTGTACATCGAAAAAGAATTTTGCTGAATTGATGGCTTGTTTCTTTGCCGAGGACTACCGGCTGTCGCAAAGGGCGGCATGGAGCGTAAGCTGGGCAGCACGGCAAAAGCCAGCCATGATCCTGCCGCACATAAAAGGCCTTGTGTCCGCGTTGGCAAATAAAAACGGTCATGCCGCCGTGATACGAAACGCCGTGCGGGTGTTGCAGGAAATTAACATTCCAAAAAGATATCACGGCAAGGTGATGGATGCCTGCTTTCGACTGATTGAAAAGCCCGACACACTTGTTGCCATCAAAGCTTTTTCACTCACCACTTTATTCAATCTTTCCAAAGAATATCCCGAAATAGGTCCCGAATTGAGGTTGTTGATTGAGGAGCGGTGGGAACATGAAACCACAGCCTTTCGCTCACGGGCAAAGAAAATTTTAGCAAGTTTTGAGAAAGAAAAATTCGAGGGCAGATTTTGAGCACTGCTGTAAAATTAATCACCATCTAAATAACCCAATAACTCTATTCCACTTCCGCTTCTTCCTCCAAGTCTTCCTTGATCTCCTCGCTCGGCATCGTCAGCACCTTGTCAATGCGGTGTCCATCCATGTCCAGAATCTCGAACCTGAAACCTTTCCACTTTAATTTTTCGCCGCTTTTTGGAATGTGCTCCAACTCGTGAAGAATACAACCAGCAAGTGTGTCGAAATTGAGTTCTTCATCGGTTAGCCATTCGGTGCGGTTGAAGTGGGTTAGAAAATCATAAAATGGAATCTGTGCATCTACCAAAAAAGACCCGTCGCCACGGTCAGTGATTTCATAATCCGATGCATTGGTATCAGGCAGATCGCCAATGATGGCTTCGAGGATATCGTTTAAGGTGATCATGCCTTGCAGGCTACCGTATTCGTCCACGATAAAGCAAGCATGGAATTTACTCTCCTTAAATTTTGCCATCACCTGATAGGCTGTATTGTTATCGGGCACAAATAGAGCCGGTATCATCATGTCTTTAAAAGCCGTAAAGTCATCGGTGATGTAAAGGTCTTTAATGCTCACCACGCCTTTGATGTTGTCAATCTCGCCATCGCAAATGGGATAGAAGGAATGCGGCGCTTCCACTATTTTTTCGCGGATTTTTTCTTCGTTGTCGTTCATGTCAAACCATATCATGTCGCTGCGGTGCGTCATGAGTGAAGTGATGTTTCTGTCGCCGAGGTGAAAGATTCGCTCAATCATTACCTTCTCTTCTGCTTCCACCGAACCCGACTCGGTCCCTTCGGAAATGATGGCTTTAATCTCGTCCTCGGTTACAAAATCATCGCGTTCGCTTTTAAGGTTGAAGATCTTAAAAATGAGGTTGCTCGTTTTGTTCAGCAGCCACACAAACGGATGGGTCATCTTGGCGAAGATGCGCATGGGCGGCGCTACAATCTTGGCAATTTTTTCGGCACTGATAAGCCCGATGCGTTTGGGAATCAGTTCGCCAAAAACAATAGATAAAAAGGTAACGATGATGACCACGATGGTTGTTGAAACGGTATCCGCATAAGGCTGAAGCAACGTTATTTTTTCAACAACGGGCTTGAGGTCCTGGCCGAATTTTTCGCCGGAGTACACGCCCGTTAAAATGGCGATGAGTGTAATGCCGATTTGCGCCGCCGATAAAAAAATTTCAGGATTGTGCGAAAGATCGAGGGCATTGCGGGCCTTGAGGTCGCCCTTTTCGGCCATGCTTTCCAGCCGGGGCTTGCGGGCAGAAACCAACGCGATTTCGGACATCACAAAAAGGCCGTTTAAAAAAATCAATCCAATCAGTATAAAAAATTCCATTATCGTTGTTTAAGTAGCCGGTATCAGTGGGCCAAAATTAGCACGATAAACCGACGCCGTTAATGTTCCTGCCCCAACGCCCAGCAAAGCGCCGGCTGCGATGTCGAGCGGGTAATGCACGCCTACATAAATTTGTGCAAACACAATGAGCAGAGCCCAGCCGTACGCCAGATACATCCATCTCCCAAAAACCGGCCGGAAGCTCAATACCATAAACGTTGCCAAACCAAAATGGTTGGCGGCATGGTTGCTAACAAAACTGTACCCGCCGGGACAATGTTCAATCACCAGTCGTACCTGGCCCAGCAATGCCGGCTCGTTGCAAGGCCGAAGCCGTTGAACAATTTCTTTAAAGCCATAGGTTCCCAGCAAGTCGGAAACGGCCACGGTTGATAAAAACAACAGGGCCCACCAGCCGCCTTTTTTTCCGTAATTGATAATAATAAAAGCAAGGATAAAAAGATAAAGCGGCGCCCAAAAAACGGAGTCGCGGAAGTAGGGAAATATCGCGTCGAATAAAGGATTAGACAGTTTTGTGTTCAACACCAAAAACAGCCAACGGTCCAAGTCGTTGAGCCGTTGCCAAAAAGAAATGGATAAGGGAGCGTTGAACATCGGGCAAATGTAGGGGATGAGGGAAGGCGCGACAGAAGCAAGGCTTCTAATCAATGTTGCTTTTTGGCAAGCACAATTAATCGCGGTGTTTTTTTAATGTCATAGCCGCCCAAGTCATAATCGCCAAAAACTTCCTGCACCTGCAAGTTTTGATACGCCAGCATCTCGGTAAAGTCGCCGAGGCTTAGCTTGGCCACCCGTTCGGTAAACGGAAGCGGATGATCCAGCGTCGCATCACTTACTAAAATGCGTTTGTAAAAAAAATCTTCGTCATCCCAACGGTGGATTTCGTACGATGTGCCGTCAACAACTTTCACCTCGTTGCGCACAAGGCGCTCTTCCACGTAATGCACGTTCAGGTAATCTACTAACAATGTGCCTCCGGGTCTCAGGCTTTGTGCCATTGTTCTAACGGCATCGTCGTGCTCACGCCGCGTGTTGAAATAACCGAAAGACGTAAAGAAGTTAAAAGCGTAGTCAAAATAATTCATCCAGGCCGGCAGCCGCATGTCGTGTTGATAAAAATGCAGGTTCCCGCTTTCAAACTGTTTGGCATAAGCAATGGCGTCAACCGAAAGGTCAATGCCGGTAACGTCAAAACCTTTTGCCGCCAGGATGCGGGAATGGCGGCCGCGGCCGCAGGCCACATCCAGCATACGGCTTGACGGTTCCGGTTGCAAGCTGTTAATCAATTTATGAATGAACCGTTGCGCTTCGGCTTCATCTCGGCTGAAATAGAGCTTGTGATAGTAAACGGAATTAAACCAGTCTTTGTACCATTCCCTTGCAAGCATGAGTGAGTTTTTACAAATGTAGCTGTACTGACGAAACCCGTACTTTTACCTCCCTAAATTTTGTTCCGTGGCATTGATAAAGAGTATTTCCGGCATTAGAGGAACCATCGGCGGCAGGCCGGGCGAATCGCTAACCGCTATTGACATTGTAAAGTTCACCGCTGCTTTTGGCAGCATTATTTCCGAGGGAAGAATCGGCAAAACCGTCAATACAAAAATTGTTTTGGGCCGTGATGGCCGAATCAGCGGCGAGATGGTAAGCAACTTAGTTGTATCCACTTTGATAAGCCTCGGCATTGATGTCATTGACCTTGGCTTAAGCACTACACCCACCGTTGAAATTGCCACAAAAGCCGAAGGCGCCGATGGGGGCATCATCCTCACAGCCAGTCACAACCCCAAAGAATGGAATGCATTGAAACTATTGAACAGCGAAGGCGAATTCATTGACGCGGCGGTTGGGGCGGAAGTATTAAACCGTGCACAGAAAGAAGAATTCATCTTTGCAGGCGTGGATAAATTGGGAATCGTCACGTCGGATAACACTTACCTCCAAAAGCACATTGACCTAGTGCTGCGTTATCCATTGGTGAACAGGGAAATCATTGCGCAACGGGCCTTTAAAGTGGTGGTTGATTGCATCAATTCCACCGGCGCACTGATCGTACCTCAACTACTTAATGCGCTCGGCATTGAATCCGTTACCGTTATCAACGGCGAAGTAAACGGACGCTTTGCCCACAACCCCGAACCCTTACCCGAACATTTAACGGCTTTGAGCAAAGAAGTGGTGAAGCAGAATGCCGACTTCGGCATTGCCGTGGACCCGGATGTGGACCGCCTTTGTTTTGTGTGCGAAGACGGCAGCATGTTTGGCGAAGAATATACTTTGGTGGCCGTGGCTGACTATGTGTTGAGCAAACGAGGGGGCAACACAGTGAGCAACATGAGCAGCACCAAGGCGCTAAAAGAAATCACACAGAAGCGCGGTGGCGAATATCATCCATCGGCGGTGGGCGAAGTGAATGTGGTGACCAAGATGAAGGCCGTCAACGCCGTTATTGGCGGCGAGGGCAACGGCGGCATTATCGTTCCCGATTTCCACTACGGCCGCGATGCGCTGATCGGCATCGGCTTGTTTCTTTCGCATTTTGCGGGACAGCCCAAAGGATTGAAATCTTTTCGCGCCACGTATCCCGATTACTTTATTTCCAAAAACAAAATAGAGTTGGAGAACGGCATCAACGTGGCCGCACTTTTCGATGAGATAAAAAAGAAGTACAAGAACAATCCTATCAATACCGAAGACGGATTGAAGATTGAATTTGATACCGATTGGGTGCATCTGCGAACCTCCAATACAGAACCAATCATTCGCGTGTATGCCGAAAGCAATTTTGAAACTACCGCCGCCAACATTGCCAAGCGATTGATGGCGGATATAAGGGAGTTGAAGTAGGTTGATAAGTTGATAGGTTAACAAGTTGATTGCTGAATGATTTTTTGAAACGGCGATAATGAACCAGGGGCTCGTTTATCCATGAAGCGTCTGTTGCGTCGCACTCTTGTACGTTCTTATCGCTATTGGCCAGACTAACGATACTAGTTACCCCTTTGTTGCAAAACTGTTTGTCGCAAAACATTTCTTTTATCATGATTGCAAATCTTACGAAAGAAAAAACAAGCTTAAGTTCCCCCACCGGGGGGCAGGGGGCCGGTCGCATCTATCTCGATAATGCCGCCACCACGCCTCTTGACAAAGAAGTATTGGAAGCCATGATGCCTTACCTGACGGATTCGTTCGGCAATCCTTCATCCATTTATTCCTATGGCCGGGAAACACGATTGGCCATTGAGAACGCCCGAAAGTCGGTGGCGAAAATGCTGGGTACAAAGCCGGCTAACATTTTTTTCACCAGCGGCGGCACCGAAAGCAACAACACTGCCATTGCCGCGTCAATCCGTGACCTGGACTGCACACACATCATCACTTCATCCATTGAGCATCATGCCGTGTTGCACACGGTGGAGCATTACTGCCATTGCCATAACATCACTCAATCATTTGTGAAGCTTACTGACGAAGGCCTTGTTGACTATGCAGATTTGGAAAATCAGTTGAAAGAGCAATCGGCTGCGGGTAAAAAGACCTTGGTAAGCCTGATGCACGCTAACAATGAGATCGGTGTGTTGCTCGACATAAAAAAAGTAGGCGGGTTGTGCAAAACACACGGCGCCATTTTTCATTCTGATTGTGTGCAGACGGTGGGGCATTATCCGCTTAACCTAAGCGAGATTCCAGTGCATTTTATTTCGGCGGCGGCGCATAAGTTTCACGGGCCAAAAGGCGTGGGCATTTTATACGTAAGCGATGCAGTAAGTATTAAGCCTTTCATCTTTGGCGGTGGGCAGGAACGCAACATGCGGGCCGGCACAGAGAATGTTTACGGCATCGTGGGTTTTGCCAAAGCATTAGAGATTGCTATGCGTGATCACGAAACCGAAAGCGCTTACATTAAAGAGTTGAAAGCGTATATGAAAGATTCGTTGATCAAAGCCATACCCGGCGTAGGATTCAATGATGTTGACAATTCATTGTACACGGTGCTTAGCGTTTGCTTTCCCAAAACAGACAAGAGTGACTTCCTTTTAATGAGCCTTGATATGGCGGCCGTTTGCGTATCGGGCGGCAGCGCCTGTAGCAGCGGCGCCGATGCCGGTTCGCATGTCATAAAAGCGTTACAGAAAGCAAACGATTGCACCACCATCCGGTTTTCGTTTAGCAAGTACAATACAAAAGAAGAAGTGGACAAGGTGGTGAAGAAGGTGAGAGAGTTAGTTTAGCCAAGCGTTTTTCTGTTGTATATTTGATTTTCTAATGACTACGATTTCAACATCCAAACTTTACGATCTGCTCTCCCCAAAGATTGGGCGGGAAGAAGCTGAATCACTCGTAACGTATGTTGAGTCAAAAATTAAAGCTGAATTTGAAACCAATGCAAAGGGACTCGTTACAAAAGAAGATTTGGCAAGAGAAATTTCAAGGCTAGAATTAAAGGTCAGTGAATCAAAATCGGAAATGATCAAGTGGATGTTCATTTTTTGGATCGGTCAAATTGCCGCAACTTTTGGTTTCATTCTTCTCTTCCTGAAGAAATAGTTCATTCTTTTTCAAATTTCAACAATCCACTCACCAATGCCTTCCACTGAATCTTTGCAAACATGGTCACGGCTCCGGTACCCACAATGGCGTTGCGTATTTTACCTATAAAAGTTTCTGCTTCAATATTCGGTTTTTCGTTGCGGCCATATACACCGGCGGTGACTGTGTTTCCGTTGCGCTGCACAATAAAATTCGAGGTGGCTTCATCGGTGTAAAAATGCGCCGTGTCCTTGTCGGCATTTAACGGGCTGGCAGCGGGACGAACACGAATGGCAATATAATTACAATCGCCCTTGCTTTCCTCTTTCACTTCTTCAATCCGCACCCAATCATAGCCTTCGCCGCTGCTGATGCCCGGCGCGGGAATGTCTATTTTAAAATAGCCACCGGCTTTTGGCAAAGCACTAACCGGCAGGCCTTTTTCGTCCGTTAACTGAAAATCAGCACTCAAGGTTCCAGACATTTTTTTCCAGTTATTCACTTGCAACAAACGCTCTTTCACCAAAGCAAAAAAGCGTTGCGCTTCTTCTATTGAAGAGCAGGCAACGCTTTCTTCTACGTTTACTTCCGTTCCTTCGGTGTGCTGCGGTATGGTTTCGCCGGCATCGTTCATTTATACCGAAAGTTTTCCTTGTTCACCTTCTGCAATGGATGGATTACCCGTAACCGCGGCAACCGCCATTTTAAAAAACTGAATCATCTTGCCGCTCTTCGCATCCCAATAATGAACGTCTGTAGGATCGACTTTCAACAAAGCTAAATTCGGGTCGTCTTCGCCATCGGGAAACCAGGCTTTTACTACCGGCGTCCATTTGTCTTTTATCTGTTGCCGATCGGTCACCACGCTGCCGCTACCCCATACATCTATGTAACTTTCTTTGCCGGGATGCGCAAAAGTCAGGTGAACATCGCGTTCGCGGCTCACTTCATTTACTTTAATGGAACGCACATCGGTAAAGAACCAAAGTGTTCCATCATCTTCAACCTCCGCTGTACTCATAGGCCTTGTGTTTTCGTCGCTATTGGTAGCACTAATGAACATGCAAACCCGTATATCTTCTACCAATCCTTTGAATTTTTCCAGCGCTTCTTTGTCTTGAAGATTTTTTTCCATAAAACGATTTTTAGGGGAGCACAAAAACATTATGCCATTTCTAAATGCCCTGTTGTGAAGGCCGCAATTGGCTGTTTGCAATTAGCGACAGAGGTGCAAACTGCTAACTGCCAACTTTGTCACATCATCCCCGGCTGACGGCTTTGGCTTCAGGCGCTGATAACTTTTCTTCGGCATCGGCCGCGGCTATCAGGCCAATTTTTACCGAATGCAGGATAGCTTCGCGGCTGTGCCTAAACAATAGGCAGGGCACACCGGCGGCGGCAATACGATTCAGCACGTCCTGCACTTTCTCGTAGTTGCTTTGATACACATCGCGAATGTAAACCGCATGAATTTGCTTCGGATAATGTTGAACCAAGCTTTCGTAAATGAAAGGGTCTTGCTGTGAGCTGTCGCCCAGCAAAATTACCTGATGCGATGGAAAAGCTTGCAAGATGCGAACAATGCGGGTAAATTTTGTCCCATGATTGTTCTGTCCGGTTTTAAGCAAATGCGAAAACCGCTTTAGTTGACTAAGCAAAAAAACGCCTTGCGGAATGTGATTGACGGCTGTGAATTCGAGAATGTATTCGTACAAGTTCCACTCACTGCTGCTGACGTAAAAAAAGGGATTGGGCGCTTCTTCCGACGCCTTGCTCTTCGCCAACAATTGATAATGCCGAACCACGCCTTCGAATGGTTTTCGGCTGCGGGCATTTTGGGTGAACAAAACCTGCAGGCGCTTGCGCAGGTTGGACGAATGCGAGATTAAAAACGTATCGTCAATATCGGAGATGATGATGTACTGCGATGGATGCGGTATGAAAACACGGCCTGCCGATGAGGCAATGATTTGATTGTTCATCTGCGCCTTTACAAGAACTGGTTGCCAGCCATTTTCAGCCGGCGTTTCATCTTCCCATTCAAACTTAAAAAAGCCATCAGTATCGGTTTGCGCGGAATAAACTTTGCCCTTCCACTCGGCTTGCACATCCACAAAAGCAAACGGTTTTACCATAAAAAGACGGAGCAAGGCAAGGCTGTTCCGCAAAAAACTTTGACGGTATTGCCTGCGCGGAAAAGGGCTTGTACGGAACACGTGCCCAAACACCGTTACGCAGTTGCCGTGTCCATAGCCGTGATAGACTTTTACGGTTGGCTTTATTGTCAACCTGAAAAGATTCAGCAGTTTTTCTTTCCAACTGCGTTTTGTTTTTTCATTCGTATGGCCGGCGGTTTGCATAAGGAGAGGCAAGCAATAAACATGCACAACATGCAGTCGCTACTTTTTGTACTTAATCCTATTGCCGGCGGCAAAGCAAACGCAATTACCCAGGAAGCCATTACCGAAGCGTTGAAAGAAATGCCGGTTAGCAGCACCTTTTTCGTTTGCGCGGGAGATGATGACAAGGCAGTCATTCAAAAAAAACTGGCGGAAACAAAGCCTGCAAAAGTCGTGGCCGTAGGTGGCGATGGAACGGTAAACTTAATTGCCGAAATACTTAAAGACACCGCTGTCATTTTGGGCATTATTCCGGCCGGGTCGGCCAACGGCCTTGCAAAGGAACTGGGTCTATCCACCGATTTAAAAGCAGCGCTTGATGCGGTTATCAATGGACGGGAAGGAAAGCTTGATGCCATTTTTATTAATGAAGAAGAACTTTGTTTTCACCTAAGCGACGCCGGCCTGAATGCCCTGCTGGTAAAGTATTTTGCAGCCTATAAAGGCCGCGGCATGTGGGGCTATGCACGATCACTTGGCAAGGTGTTTTGGAATAAACGTAAACTGCGTGTAACCATTGAAACCGACGACAAAAAAATAGAACGCAAAGCCTTTATGGTGGTTCTTGCCAACGCGGAAAAATACGGCACCGGCGCCGTCATTAATCCCGGTGGAAAAGTGGACGACGGCGCCTTCGAAGTGGTGGTGGTGCGCCACATTAATCTGATTGAAATTTTTAAAGCCGTCACCGCCCGAAAAAATTTTGATTCAAAGCACGTTGAGGTATTTCGTACAAAAACCGCTTCGCTAACCTTTCAGCAAAAAGCACATTTTCAAATAGACGGCGAATACAGTGGAAAAACAGCGGCCGTTAAAGCCCGCGTTTTACCAGGTATCGTCACGGTCATGTTACCGCGCAATCCGCCGCCACTCTGACTTCTTTTTATCCGGATAATGGCTGGGTAAGGTGGCACGTCTTTTTCACTCTTTCGCAAAACATAACTATATGGACAACTTAGAAATCAAAGGACGCTGGAACGAGCTGAAAGGAAAAGCAAAACAGGCGCATGCCGACTTAACCGACGACGATGTAAAATGGGAAGAAGGCAAGGACGATGAATTTTTTGGCCGTATGCAAACCAAACTGGGAAAAACAAGGGACGAATTTGTGGACTGGATCAAGTCGTTATAAGGTGTAAGCCGAAAAAAATGGGACGTGAGCGGTGTACGGCGCTTTTAATGCACATCGTTCCCGTCTCATTTCGTTTGCCTTTTAGCTGTAAAGAGAATTGCCAATCCGGCTATAGACGCCATCAGGGAAGCAAGCAACACCGCTATTTTCGAATAGCTTACTGTTTCCAAGTCCGAAAAGGCAAGGTTGGAGATGAAGATAGACATGGTAAATCCAATGCCTGCCAGCATTGCCGCTCCCAACATGGTTTTCCATGCAATGCCTTCTGGTAGAGAAGCTTTACAGAATTTTGTAAGCAGCCAGGAAAAGAAAAGAATGCCGATGGGTTTTCCCAAGGTCAGTCCGGCAATGATGCCGAAACTGTTGGCCGTTGTCATTTGAGCAAGCCAATCGTGCCTTAAAACAATGGCCGTGTTTGCCAAAGCAAAAAGCGGCACAATCAGATAGCCCACCGGCTTGTGCAAAGCCTTCTGCAAGCGGTAGGAAGGCGTGGTCTCGTCATTGCCCGAATACGGAATGACAAAAGCCAGCAACACTCCGGCAATGGTGGGATGAATGCCTGATTTTACTGTACAATACCAAAGCACAAGGCCCGGCAACAGGTAAAAAGCGAGATGATGAACCTTTAGTTTCCTCAACAAAAAAAGCAGGGCCAATATACCCGCCGCCGCAAAAAAATATAGCCAGTGAATGCCCGCATTATAAAATACCGCAATTATTATAATGGCTCCGATATCGTCAATAATTGCCAGAGCGGTCAAGAATATCTTCAATGAATAGGACACGCGGCTTCCGGCCAACGACAGTACGCCAAGACTGAAGGCAATGTCGGTTGCCATTGGAATGCCGAAGCCGCTTTGCGTGGGAGTGCCGCAGTTGAAAAAATAATGTATCGCAGCCGGTACAATCATTCCGCCGCCAGCGGCCACCATTGGCAAAAGCGCCGCGGAAAAATGGGCCAGTTCGCCGGCGTATAGTTCGCGTTCAATCTCTAATCCCACCAATAAAAAAAAGAAGGTCATTAGCCCGTCGTTTATCCATTGCTCAAGGGAATAATTAAGGTCAAAGGCAGCGAAAGACAAGTCAAGCCGCGTATGCCAGAAATGCGTGTAGTCATTGCCCCAGGCACTGTTGGCCAACAACAGAGACAGCCCCGTGCAAACCAGCAGCAAAACACCGCTTGTTTTTTCGCTTTTAAAAAAGTCCTCAAAAAGTTTCGACAACATAATGTGAATAGTGAATGGTCAATTGTAGATTGAAGAATGATATAAGGAAAATTAGAAACCAAAACTGTTGTAGTGAAAGGCTTACCCGTGAACGGCCCACTCACAACTGACTGTTCACGACTCACATTCCCCTTCCTTCACGTTTCCTAAACATCCCTTCCCGCAACGATTGGCTACATTTGCGGCTCAAATTTACCGGCAAGAATGAAGGCACGAACGCTTAAACGGGACAAGGTCAACATCATCACTCTCGGTTGCAGCAAAAACATGGTGGACAGTGAAGTGCTAAGCGGCCAACTGCGTTCCGCCGAAATAGACGTGGTGCATGAAAGTGCAAAGCGTGACCACAACATTGTGATTGTAAATACCTGCGGCTTTATTGACAAGGCCAAAGAAGAAAGCGTGAACACCATTCTGGAACAAGTGAACCTGAAGCAACGAGGCAAGCTTGACAAGGTCTATGTAACCGGTTGTTTAAGCCAGCGATACCGCGACGATCTGGAGCAAACCATTCCCGAAGTGGATGCCTGGTTTGGCACAATGGAGATGCCGCTAATGCTAAAAAAATTTGACGTTGACTACAAAGCTGAATTAATTGGCGAACGATTGCTGGCCACGCCTCAACACTATGCTTATGTAAAAATCGCCGAAGGTTGCAACCGTACCTGTGCCTTTTGCGCCATTCCGTTAATGCGTGGGACGCACGTAAGCCGCCCGGTAGAAGACATCGTGAAAGAAGCCGAAACCCTTGCCAGGCGCGGCGTTAAAGAAATCATGTTGATTGCGCAGGAACTTACCTATTATGGTTTGGACTTGTATAAAAAACGGTCTTTGCCTGATTTGCTGAAACGCCTAAGCGATGTGCAAGGCATTGAATGGATACGCCTGCACTATGCGTATCCGCACAAGTTTCCAATGGA
Organism: Flavisolibacter sp.; assembly: GCA_965247695.1. GTDB lineage: Bacteria > Bacteroidota > Bacteroidia > Chitinophagales > Chitinophagaceae > Flavisolibacter. Next base: position 3,783,981 of record OZ252037.1, on the reverse strand, counting down.
GATTTTAGAGGTGATAAAAGAACGCGATAACATCTGCAATTACCTCGACATGCCCTTGCAACACGCGGCCGATAATATGCTTAAGGCCATGCGCCGCAACATCACAAGAGCCGAGATGGAAGACTTGGTTGCGGCCATCCGGCAAACGGTTCCTGGCATTTGCCTGCGCACCACACTAATCACCGGCTTTCCCGGCGAAACGGTGGATGACGTAGAAGAACTCAAAATTTTTTTGGAAGGGCAGCGCTTCGACCGCGTGGGCATCTTCACCTACTCGCACGAAGAAGGCACCCCGGCTTACAAGTTAACCGACAACGTTCCGGCTGATGAAAAGCAGCGGCGTGCAGAAGATGTGATGGCGGTGCAGCAGGAAATAAGTTTGGAAAAAAATCAGGAAAAAGTTGGACAAACGTTTAAAGTCATTGTTGATAAAAGGGAAGCCGGCCGCTACCTCGGCCGCACGGAATTTGACAGCGTGGAAGTGGACAACGAAGTCATCATTCAAACGGAAAGGAGGCTCCAACCCGGCGATTTCATAAACGTAAAAATCAGCAAGGCTTATGATTATGATTTGGAGGGTGAGGTGGTTCCGTAACGATTCAAAAAACAATTTAAAGCCGTTGAGATTATTTCCAACGGCTTTTGTTTTATACAGCCGCCAGCTATTTTCAACTGCTAATACTTCATTTCATTTTCGCTCATGTAATGGAATGGTTTTTTAACCCCTCCCGTAAAGCAAAACATGAAATGGTTTAAGAACAACGGCCTTTCTTTTGTCTTTCTCCTGCTGTTTCTGTTTACGCTTCTTGGGCAAACGCTTACCGGCCTAAAACAATACAATGAAGAGATGCAGCAAGACGGCGGCCAGCAGGTGAGCCTCCGGCAATACTTTTCTTCCGGCCATTTTATAGAGGCCACGTTCGAAAATTTTGAAAGTGAGTTTTTACAGATGGCGATGTTCATTGTACTTAGCGCTTTCCTTTATCAGAAAGGTTCGTCTGAATCAAAAGACCCCGATGGAGAAAACGAATCGGACCGCGAACCAGACCCAACGAAAAAAGACGCACCGGGGCCGGTAAAAAAAGGTGGCCTTGTAGGTTGGCTCTATCAATATTCCTTAAGCATCATTTTCTGGTTGTTGTTCATGCTTTCATTTTTGGCCCACTTGTACGGCAGCCTGAAACATTACAACCTTGAACAAGCATTGAAACATCTGCCCACTGAAACCGCAAGTGAGTACATCTGGAATTCCAAGTTTTGGTTTGAGTCCTTTCAAAATTGGCAAAGCGAATTTTTATCTGTTTTCGCTATTGTAATTCTTACTATTTACTTCCGGCACAAAGGTTCGGCACAAAGCAAACCTGTGGATGCGGCGTATAGCGAGACGGGAGAGTGAAACCCAAGCGGCCCATCCCTTTCAACCTTTCATTAAAGCGGTTAGCTATGCTAAAGCCCTTCCCGGTGGGAAGGGTAGAAACATCACTAAAGCGACAAGAAAGGCTTCGATAAAAAGTGTAACTGTATAAAAAATGAATCGTTGATAAGCAAGGCCTGCCTGCCTGCCGGCAGGCAGGCAGGTGTGTAGGTAGCCTTCCCAGTGGGAATCCCGATAGCTATCGGGACGGGATGGGCCTTTACATTGCTTCCGCTACCAAATCATTCATGGAAATACCCAAATGGCTTTCGTTAAAAATGCACTTGCCGTTTTTAATGAGCAGGACTTGTGGCGACTCGTGATGAACGCCAAAGGCTTCCGCCACTTTGCCGGAAAGCGGCCGGTAGGCGAGAAGGTCGAGGAAGTAAAAGTCAATGCCGGAGGGTTGTTGCGCCTTTTGTATGCGTTGCAAAGCCACGGCCGAAATGGAACAGCGGGTGCTGTGCTTAAAAATAACTTGCGGCGTGGTTTGCGATCGGCTTACGATTTCGGGCAATTGTCCTTCGTTGGTTAAGGGTATCCAATTCATACACAAAAACGTTAAAACACTATGCGTTGAGGGCTTTGTTCTTTTGGGCTATTATTATGCCAGAAGAATTGGGACATCCATAGCCTTTTTTGTGCGAACTATAGCCGCGTGAAGTGGAGCAAGAAGCCAGCAGAAAGCCGGAAAAAAGAAGTACGGAAAATGTAAACAGTTTGTTTTTCATATCAATAAAGGTTGTTTGAACGGAAACGGTTTATTTTGCCCGTTTATTATCCGCAAATATAAAAATGAAAATCCACTTTATCTCTATCGGCGGCTCTGTGATGCACCAACTGGCGATTGCCCTCAAACGAAAAGGCTATAACATAACCGGCAGCGACGATGAAATTTTTGAGCCTGCAAAAAGCAATCTTGAGCAAGAAGGCATTCTGCCCAAAAGCCTTGGCTGGTCTGAAGTAAACATTCAACCCGATTTGGATGCAGTGATATTAGGTATGCACGCCAAAGCCGATAATCCGGAACTAAGAAAGGCGCAGGAGTTGAACTTGCCCGTTTATTCGTTCCCCGAATACATTTTTAAAGAAAGCACTAAAAAGACACGTGTGGTAGTGGGCGGCAGCCACGGCAAAACCACCACCACTTCCATGATCATGCACGTGCTTCGCGAAGCCGGAAAGGATTTTGATTACCTCGTAGGCGCAAGGCTGCAAGGTTTCGATCAATCGGTGAAAATTACCGATGCGCCGCTGATCGTTGCCGAAGGCGATGAGTACCCCGCAAGCGCCGTGGAAAAGCGGCCGAAATTTCATTTTTTATATCCGCACATTGCCTTCATCACCGGCATTGCTTGGGACCACATTAACGTGTTTCCTACCTTCGATTTTTACCTTGAACAGTTCGTCATCTTCATCCATAAAATAGAAAAAGGCGGCCATCTCATTTACAACGAAACCGATCCTGAACTTTTAAAATTGGTGGAAGAGAATTGGCGGCCCGATATTGAGTATCATCCGTACACCATCCCAAAACATGCAATTGAGAATGGTGTGACAACTGTCACCATCGAAGGTGTGGAAACCAGCCTGAAAGTTTTTGGTGCACACAATCTGCTCAACCTTCAGGCGGCCTGGCTGGTAACAAAAGAATTGGGCGTGGATGCGCAAGCCTTCGCCAAAGCCATCAGCACTTTTACCGGCGCGGCCAAGCGATTGGAGCTGATCGCAAAGAATGTTTCAACTGTTTTTTACCGCGATTTTGCTCACGCCCCCTCCAAAGTAAAAGCCACGATAGAAGCGGCCAAAGCACAATTCCCAAACAAAAAACTCGTGGGCGTTTTAGAGTTGCACACCTTCAGTAGTTTGAACGAAAATTTTATGCAGGAATACAACGGCGCCCTGGAGGCGGCCGACGAAGCGGCCGTGTTTTACAGCAGTCATGCTTTAGAACTAAAGCGCCTGCCCGAATTGAAAAAAGAAGCCGTGGCAAAAGGCTTTGGCAAAAAGGGATTGGCAGTGTTCAATCATCGCGAAGATTTGGAAAGATGGCTGTCCGAAAGAAACCTCACAGATACCGTTGTACTCTTTATGAGCTCCGGTAATTATGATGGATTCGATGCCGCCGCTTTCGGTAAGAAGATTGCCGCCGCTGCCGAATAATTAACCGGTACAAGTATTCAAAACTTTTACCTTTACCGCCTTTCAAGAACCCATAATGTTACAACTCAAAAAGCCCATCTGCTTCATTGACATCGAGGCGACCGGTTCCAACGTAACCACCGACCGCATTGTAGAAATTGCGATGGTCAAATACCTCCCCGACGGCAGCCGCACGGTAAAACGCAAAATCATCAATCCGCAAATGCCCATTCCGCAGCCCATGTGCGAACTCCACGGCATCACCAATGAAATGGCGAAAGAGGCTCCCACGTTCAAGCAGGCTGCGCATGAAATAAAAGGCTTTATGGACGGTTGCGACATTGCCTGCTACAATGCTTATAGGTTAGACATTCCTTTGTTAATGGAAGAATTCATTCGTGCCGAAGTGGACTTTGAATTAAAGGGCCGCAAGCTGGTGGACGTGCAAAAGATTTTTCACAGCATGGAGCAACGCACTTTATCGGCCGCGTATAAGTTTTACTGCAACAAACCGCTGGAAGATGCGCACAGCGCGGAAGCCGATGCCGCGGCCACCGCCGAAATACTTTTTGCACAGGTGGAGCGTTATCCGCAATTGGGCACAACGGTTGACAACATTATTAAAGCCGTGGGCGATGACAACGTAATAGATTTTGCCCGCCGTTTGGCTTACGATGAAAAGGGCGTGGAAGTCTTCAACTTTGGCAAGCACAAAGGCAGGCCGATAGCCGACGTATTAAAAGCTGAACCGCAGTATTACGACTGGATGATGAAAGGCGAGTTTCCACAAAACACCAAGCAAAAGCTCACCGAGATTTATACCCGCATCATGCTCAAGAAAAGATTAAGTTAAGCCGTTGGAAAAACTGGTTATTATACCAACTTACAATGAAAAAGAAAACATTGAAGCCATTCTGCAAGCCGTGTATGATTTGCAGCAGGATTTTCACGTACTGGTGATTGACGACGGCTCACCCGATGGTACGGCAGACATTGTCCGCAGCCTTCAATCAAAATTTGAGAACACTGTTTTTCTGGAATGCCGCACCGGTAAGCAAGGCTTGGGTACGGCTTATATCTTCGGCTTCAAGTGGGCAACCTCCAGAGGTTACCAGTTCATATTTGAGATGGATGCCGACTTCTCGCACAACCCAAAGGATTTACCGCGTTTATACAATGCTTGCAAGAGCGAAGGCGCCGATGTTGCCATCGGTTCCCGTTATGTAACGGGCGGCGGCGTGTACAATTGGCCCAAAAATCGCATCCTGCTTTCCAAAGGCGGTTCGGCCTATACGCGGCTGATTTTATGGACGCCGGTGCATGACCAAACCGCAGGCTTTGTTTGCTATACCAAAGAAGTTTTAGAGACTATCAATCTCGATGAGATTCATTTTGTTGGATATGCTTTTCAAATTGAAATGAAGTTTGCCGCGTGGAAGCTTGGCTTCAAACTCAAAGAAGTACCTATTCAATTTACCGACCGGCAGTTTGGCGAATCGAAGATGAACACCGGCATCGTGAAAGAAGGCGTGTTGGGTGTGTTGAAGCTGCGGTGGTATAGCTTCTTTACCAATTACAGAAGGAGAGTAAAGAGTAAGGTGGGAGCGGCGGTGGAGAAGACGGCGTAGTAGAATCTGTGTAACCGTGAAGACAATTTCTCAACCCACCTTACTGCGTTGAGAAATTGCGAAGCAAATAGAGAACAGCCGGTTCAAAAAGCAAACACGCTTCCCAACCCCCCACAATTGCAATGATCAAACAACAGATCCTATCGGCGTACGAAAGAATGGCGGAGAAGTATAATGAACTTATTGACCACAAACCTCACAATGCCTATTACGACCGTCCAAACACACTTGGTTTGTTACCGGAATTAAAAGGAAAAACAATCCTTGACGCGGCGTGTGGGCCGGGTAAATACGCCGAGATTTTAATTTCAAAAGGAGGAATTGTCACAGGTTTCGACATCAGTCCGAAAATGATTGAATTGGCAATTCGCCGAAACAACGGACACGGGGAGTTCTTTGTTCACGATCTCTCTAACCGGTTAGATATGATCAAAAATAACTCATTCGACATAGTGTTATGCGCATTGGCTTTACACTACATTGAAGATTGGAGCGTAACGATTAAAGAATTTTATAGAGTTTTAAAACCGGCCGGTGTTCTTGTCATATCTATCGAACACCCATTCTTTGATTTCAGCTTTTTTAAGTCTGAAAATTACTTCGAGGTTGAAAATGTGAAGTGCGTTTGGAAAGGATTTGGACAACCTGTCGAGATCAATAGTTTTAGACGACCGTTGAACGAATGCTTGTCGCCGCTGACAGACAATGGTTTTTACATTGATAAAGTTGTTGAGCCGAAGCCAACGAAAGAATTTGAATATACAGACCCGAAGCATTTTAGCGAGCTCAATAAGTTTCCAGCGTTTATTTGCATCAGAGCAAGTAGAAGAGACGAGAAACGCTGATAAAAAAGCCAGAGTATCAACAGGAATTTGGCGAGGGAAATTCAATATACAAATTTGTTGCCCTGCCGTGTCTGAAGCTTTGCAGTATTGAGATGACAGAAAGTAAAACAACATCGATATCGCAATGGTCGAGTATAGTATAAACAGGCATGATGTTGATTGCGTAATCAAACAATACTCGGTTTTGATAGTTGCTATTTATTTCCTCTTACTCTTCTACGTATCTACTCACAACCTTCTCCGGCCTCATCTTCTTTAACGTATCAAAAAGGAGCCAACTCGCCAGCACCGAAAGCGCTGCACACAGAGCAATAGCTGGTAAAATACTGTAAAGCAGAAAATGTCCTAAAGCAATCACCCCAGACACGAGCAAAATGGCAAAGCCGCGTAAAAAAGAACCTGTTTTTACCGCGTTGCTTTGATGTGTGGAAAAAGGAAAATATTTATGGCCGATGTAAACCAGCAGCGTCGCAATCAATACCTGGTTAAACAAGCCAAAAACAATGTTGGGTAAAATAGCCGGTCCGGCAAACCATAAACCTGCCACTGTAATCAGCACCACAACTGGCATGTAAAATTTCATGATGACAGCCTTTGTCGCGCCGGCAATAATTTCTCCCGGCCTTTCCAACGGACTGGTGTAATAAATCCAAGCTGCTTTAAATTTTTCTGAATAGGCCATTTGCGTAATGGCCATCGTTAACAGAAGCGAGGTAAAGTAAAGCGCCGAAATAATCAGGATCTTGCTTTGGGCCGCATCGTCCTGCACCGTTTGGAAATTGAAGCGTTTGTTCCCAAACACGATGATGAAAACATACACGGCTAAGTATCCCATCGAAGGATAAACCTTCAACTTAAAATCGCGGCTGCGGCTCGTCATCTTCCACACAAATTCAAAGCTACCCTTCTCTGCCTTGCTGCTTGTCAGCAACGGGCTCCAAAACCGGGAATAGCTTTTCCGGCGAACGGTTGTTGGTTTGTTGGTAACGGTTTCGCTGCCGGTACCTGCGCTTAGTAAAGCCAGCTTTCGGTTGAATGATGGCGCCAGATATTTTACCACAAGGACGACACAAAGAATTGGAAAGCCGATTCCTGCAAGCCCGTACGCCACTTCACTTGCACTGCCGCCAAGGTTATGCAAAAGGTTCCAGCTTTGCGCCATCCAGTAAAGCGGATAAAAGCCAAAGCCCGCCTTTGTTGTTACGTCAAATTCATTCAGGTTAGCCGCCGAAATCATTCGCGGAAGCACCTGATAACCGCCGTACATCACAATGGCAAAAATGATTTGCACTGTGCCGATAATGGACTGAAATTTTTGTGGAGTTGTCAACTTTAGTATCGCCAGGTAAAGTGCGTTGATGAAAAAGATGGAAAAAGCTGTCAGCAAAAAAAGCAGGAGGAAGAAGGCTATCATGCCGCCAACGCCATAACGAACGGCCATCACCACCGTTGCCGGCAAACCCATTGGCAACACTATTTTGCAGATGTGTACAAAAATGTGCAGCAGCCTTGCTACCACAAAAGTCCGGTCGTTCACGGGTTTTGGCAGAATGATAAAGTTGTCGCGGACATCCACCAACACCGAAGTAAAATCGGAGATGAGCGTCAGCGACAACATCACAAAAAAAGCCGTGAAATAAAAGGTAAGCTGCGTAACTACATTGCTGCCGATGGAAAGCAGCAGCAAATAAAAAAGCCCCAGCAATGCGCTGATAGCCATGGTTCCCAGCGTTGCCATCGAAACCGGCTTGTCTTTGGTTCTTCGCCGGATTTGGCTTAACGCCGGCGGCCGGCGATCATCCATTGTCAGCTTGGTAGTGAGAATGGCTTTTAGTTGCGGCACATTCACGCCAATGTTTTTATACAAAGGCTCTGGCAGCAGAACTGTTTTTAGCAAAAAGCGGTTGATGATGTTCATGGTTAAGGCAATGTGCAATAAACAATAGGCAATAGGCAATGACAATGAAGCTTAAGTGATAGGATGGGTGGCAGCAGTTTTATCTCTCACTTTTCAGGTCTCTAATGCCCGCAACAATTCGTCAGCGGAAATTGACAGCGATTCTTTGCCTGTCAGCTTTGCAAAAATTTGTTCAAGGCTCATGTCTCCGTGCAAGGCCCGCAGTTCTTCAATGGTTCCATTGGCAATCATGCGGCCTTCGTCAATCAAGACAATGCGGTCGCTTACTTTTTCTACCACGTCCATCATGTGGCTGCAATAAAAAATTGTCTTGCCGTCTGCCGCCAGCTTGCTGATTAGCTCTTTCACGATGATAACGCTGTTTGCATCCAGTCCGCTCAACGGTTCGTCAAGAATAATGATGTCGGGATTGTGCAAAATACCGGACGCCAACAGCACCTTTTGCTTCATTCCTTTGCTAAAGCTGTCCATGCGCTGGTTAATGTTAGCCGAAAGTGAAAAAGCCGCCATCATGCGTTCAATGCGTTCGGCGCAGATGCTTTCATCCATGCCGTACAAAGCGCCGGCAAACTGCAGGTATTCCATAGGCGTCAGCACATCGTATAATTCGGCCAGTTCGGGCACATAACCAATGTGGCGCTTCACGTCAAGTGTGTTCTTTTTTATATCAAAACCCTTCACAGTCACTTCGCCGTCGTAATCCGTAAGCAGGCCGCACAACACCTTCACCGTGGTGCTTTTGCCGGCGCCGTTCGGTCCGATGTAGCCAATCACCTGCCCCGGATATATTTGAAGGTTGATGTCTTTCAAAACCGGCTTGGCACCGTAGCTTTTAAACAGGTGTTGGATGTTGATGATGGGTTCCATAAGCGCCGAAGGTATAACCCTGTGCCTAAAGGGTCCCGATAGCTATCAGGACAGGAGGTATCGGGACGTGTACGTTTGATAATTCTATTGGGCAACGACAGTACTATTCATAGTGAACTATTACAGCAAAGCCCCAACGGGGCGTCATGGTATAGCCCGGCCTGCGAGGGCCGGGTCAGCAATAAGTGTGTATTCATCAAGCCCGAAAGGGCGTAATAAAGAGGCACTGTGCGGTAGTGATTAGCAAACACACAGCGATTGTAGCACCGTAATTATCTCGCCCTTTCAGGGCTTAAGATTGCTTGCTATTTCGCCAACCCAGCCTGTAAGGGCTGGGTTATAGTCTTGCGCCCCGTTGGGGCTTGATACAAATGGAATCGAAGCCGTATTTGCTATCGTTGCCCAATAGCGATAAGAACGATGAACGGAGCGTCGCAACAATAGTTAAATAGATTTCCTGGCCTCTGTCCCAAAATGATTTTGTCATCGCCATTTCAATCAGCCGCCAACTGACATCAACTCTCATAACTAAGTATTTACCCTCATCCTCCAAACTACCAGCTATTTTATAGTAGATTTTAGAAAGCGTTTTTTATTTTGCTTCCTCAATAACCGTTGAAAAATATCCTATGCACAAAACCATCATCACTGTAATCTCTATCGCCATAGTGGCAACTTCCTTTGCACAATCAGACAGCTCTGCTTTTTTCCTCCAGAAAGGCCTCGATGAAAAAGCCAAAGGCCGCCGCATGGAGGTGGTAAAGGCCCTGGAAAAAGCCTATGCCTACAACAAGGCCAACCTGCAGGTAGTAACAGAATTGGCCGCCGCTTACAGCGAAGTAAAATTTTACGCAAAAGCCAAAGAAAAATTCACACAGGCCGAAAGCCTCGGCGATAAATCCGCAACCACTTATAGCGGCTTGATGAACCTAAGCTTTAACATGCGCCAGTGGAACGATGCCATCAAATACGCACAGCTTTTAAAGAAAGCCGATGCGGTGCAAAAGGTTGACTACACCATTGGCCGTGCCTGGTATGAGCAGGATGATTTGGGCAAGGCCATTCCATCTCTGGAAGCGGCTGCCAAAGAAGACCCGGCGAATGCGGAAATTCCGCACACCCTGGCTACGGCTTATACCAACATGCAAAACTTTAAACCGGCCATTTTGCAGTTTCAAAAAGCGGTGGCTTTGCAGCCCGATAACAGTCGTTGGATTTACGAAATGGCCTTGGTTTATTACGGCATGAACGACAACGCAAACGCGTTAAAGTATATGTTGCAGGCAGGAGAAAAGGGTTACCGTAAGGACAACGAATACACGCAGAATCTTGCTACCGCTTACATGAACGCCGGTAAGTTTGAAGAGGGCCTGAACGTGATGAAAGAAGTGTTGGAGAAACGCCCCACCGATATTGGCTTGCTTGATATGATTGCCGAAACCTGCTACGACGGCGGCAAGTACGACGACGCCATTACCTATTACAATAAGATATTGGCCATTGATGAAAAGAAGGCCGAGGCTTTGTACATGATGGGCATGGCTTATCAAAAGAAAGGGCAGACAGACAACGGCCGCCGGCTCTGCGACAAAGCCATTGCAATGGACCCAAGCCTAAGCAGTTTAAAAACGGAGAAGAAGATGCCGGGAGGGTTGTAGAGGCCCATCCGCTACAACCTTTTCTGATTGTGCTGGCTGTTGCTAAAGCCCTTCCCTACCGGCAGGCAGGCCGCTGGGAAGGGGTATAAGGAGTCTGAAAGTATTGAAGCAAAAACTTTGATAAAAAGAGTAATTGAATAAAAGATGAATCGTTGACAGGCGAGGCTTGTGAGCAGATGGCCTTCCCAGCGGGAATCCCGATAGCTATCGGGACGGGATGGGCCGCTGGCCTGCTATATTTGCTACTATGAAAGGCTTTTACACCGTTGGCTTGTTGATTGTTTCGAACGTTTTTATGACCCTGGCATGGTACGGGCATTTGAAGTTTAAGGATTGGGGCTGGTTTACCAAGGCCGGGCTATTCACCATTATTTTAATCAGTTGGGGACTGGCTTTTTTTGAATACTGCTTTCAGGTGCCGGCCAATAAAATTGGTTTCAGGGAGAATGGCGGCCCGTTTACACTGTTTCAATTGAAGGTGATTCAAGAGGTGATTACGCTGGTCATTTTTGTAGTATTCGCCAAGGTTGCTTTCAGCGGCGAACAGTTAACCTATAATCATGCAATAGCGGGTTTGTTCTTGGTAGGAGCGGTGTGGTTTGCGTTTCGGTGAAATGAAAAGAAATCAGTATTAAAATAAGGGCAGATATTTGAAACCAGCATTCTGTCCGGCTCTTTTAAAGTCATAGAAAATATGTGTCTTACTATCTTCGAAAAATGATTTTATCCTTCGATTTTCCATTCTTCAACGCAGCAGCTTCGAAAGTTAGAGAACCGTCATTTGCTAACTGAAAACTTTCTTTCTTTCCATCGAATGACAGCTCGATAAATGAAATGTCACTGTTGTCAACCAGGTTCCATTTTCCTTGATCGCTTATTAAAAAAGGAGCAGTTTTACTGACAACGAAAGTGTTGTTTGCTCTTGTTTGAAAAGTAAGGTCTGAATAGTTGCTCAAGGTCAGATTGCCAAATGTCGAATTGCTCGTCTCAAGTCTATAGAGACCGATAATGAGTTGCTCTCTATCACGCTCTACTTTATTCTTTACAAAAGGGTTGCTGATTATCCCAACAACTAACAATCCGGCTATGATCCAAGTTATGTAGCGCACGAATTTTGATTTCTTCTTAAACAGCAATCCAAAAACGAAGAACATTAAAGCAATAAAAAGGGCAACTGCAATTCCGAGTAAAGGACTGCTCATAATAAATAGAAGTTTACGTTAGCATTTTTGCCAAAATATCAGCTTTCGATATATGGCAATTCAACCTTTTTATTTATCTCACATCCGCTCCGGCACCTTTATACCCAACAAACTCATTGCCTCTTTAATCACATCCGCCGTTAATGCACAAAGCTGCAAACGAAAGGTCTTCTTCTCCTCGCTTTCGGCTTTTAGAACGCTGTGAACATTGTAAAAAGAATTAAAGGTTTTCGCCACGCTGTAAACATAATTGGCAATTGTCGCAGGGTTGTGTTCGGATGCGGCCTGCTGCACCCCTTCTTCATATTGTTCCAACACGACCAGCAGTTCTTTCTCCAATTTCTCCAGTCGCCCATTGCTTATTGTCCATTGCCCATTGCCTTCGGCTTTCCGTAGAATACTTTTCAGTCTTGCATGGGTGTATTGAATAAAGGGACCGGTGAAGCCTTGAAAGTCTATGCTCTCTTCAGGATTAAAAACCATGCGCTTTTTAGGATCAACTTTTAGCAAAAAAAACTTTAATGCGCCAAGCGCAATCGTTTCGTAAAGTGTTGCTAGTTCGGCTTCGCTAAAGTCAGCGATATTGCTTTTTTCAGCTGTTACTTTTTCGGCTTGCAAAACCATTTCGTCTATTAGGTCATCGGCATCCACCACGGTTCCTTCACGGCTCTTCATGCGGCCGGAGGGCAGTTCTACCATACCGTAACTCAAGTGATAAATTCCGTCCGCGTAAGGCATACCAAGCCTCTTGAGAATTGCTTGCAAAACTTTCATGTGATAGTTCTGTTCATCGGCTATCACGTAAAAGCTTTGGTCGTAAGGAAAGGCCTTGTATTTCTCTTCGGCAAGGCCAATGTCTTGCGTGATGTAAACGGAAGTGCCGTCGCGGCGCAGTACCAACTTTTCATCAAGGCCTTCTGCGGTCAAATTAATCCATACACTGCCATCATCTTTGCGAAACAAGATGCCTTTGGCCAGGCCTTCTTCCACGGTCTGCTTTCCCAGCAAATAGGTTTCGCTTTCGTAATAAATTTTATCAAAGTCAGAACCAATGCGCTTGTAGGTTTGGTCGAAGCCTTCGTACACCCAGCCGTTCATCTTCTTCCACAAGTCAATGACTTCGGGCTTGCCGGCTTCCCAATCGCGAAGCATTGTCTGTGCCTTTTTCATAATGGGAGTATTGGCTCTGATGATTTCTTTCATTTCATCGTCAATCTTTTTTATCCGCTCCTTGTCTTTATCGGCACTGCCAGAAATGGCGTTGCCCAACTCTTTAAGCTCAATCAATTTTTGTTTATTGGTTTCCGAAAACGCAGCATAATCGTTCGCTTCTACTTTATCGGCCAACTCACTTGCCTCTTTTTTTATCTGTGCTTCACACTTCACATAGTAATCTCCCACAAAATGATCGCCTTTAATCCCGGTGCTTTGCGGTGTTTCACCATCGGCAAAAAGCTCCCAGGCAATCATGCTTTTGCAAATGTGAATGCCGCGGTCGTTCACAATACAAGTTTTCATTACCTCATTGCCGGTGGCCTTTAAGATTTGTGCTACGCTCCAGCCTAAAAAGTTGTTGCGAAGATGGCCGAGGTGCAAAGGCTTATTGGTGTTGGGAGAAGAGTATTCCACCATCACTTTTTTGCCGGTGGGTGAAGCAGCACCGAAGGATTTTTTTGCACCATTCTCATTCAAGTATTGAAGAAAAAAAGCATCGGCAACGGTGAGATTTAAAAAGCCTTTGATGACGTTGAAGGACGTAAATAAAGCCGTGTTTGCAGCCATCAAACGTTCCCCCAATTCTTTCCCCAAGGCTTCCGGTGATTTGCGCAAACTCTTTACCAATGTAAACAACACCACCGTATAATCGCCTTCAAATTCGGGCTTGGTTTGGTTCAGCGTGATGTCGCTTGCTGCCATGTCAAGGCTGTACAACTCTTTAATGCTCGCCGCCGCCGCGTCTTTTATCGTAACTGCCAGACTCATGTCGCTTTTATTTTGGGCGCAATTTAGCAAACCCGTTGTTAGCCTCGTTTTTAACCTCTATTAACGAAATGGAAAGCATCGTTAAAAGCAAAGCGGGGTAAATTTGCGGCTTCATGCGCAGGCTTCACAACAACGTTAGAAAGGTCATCTTTTCTGTTTTGGATATTTTTTATCCACTCTTCAAACGGTTCATGCCCATTCAAACTTTCCATTACGCGGCTTGCGGCGGCAGCAATACCTTATTCAATATTTTTCTGTACCACATTTTTTTTAACTACGTGCTGCACAAGCAGGTTTTGCACCTTGGCTTTATTGCGTTCACCCCTTACGTGGCCGCCTTTATCATGGCCTTCTTCATCACTTTTCCCATTGGTTTTTATTTGAGCATGTACGTGGTGTTCCAAGGCTCTTATCTGCGCCGCCGCGTTCAGTTGGTGCGGTACTTTATCGTGTCAATGATTTGTGTTGGACTTAATTACGTGCTGCTGAAATTCTTTATCGAAGTGCTGGGCTGGCATGAGCATCCAACCTTGTCATTAATGGCAACCGCGGTAATTGTTGTGGGATTCAGCTATTTGTCGCAACGCTTTTTTTCTTTTCGCACCAGCAAGTCAACGGTTGCAAAGAAGGGAGAATCTTCAATGCTTGAAGCTTAAATCTATCTCCGATACGGCTACGCTTAATGTACCGCTGCAAGCGGTTTTTAGTAAGATGTGCTGCGGCAAAGGTTGTACGCTGACCACCTTCAATTCTTTCACGCTTCCCGCCCCCTTGATGCCCTTTGCCCACTCTTTATTCAGATAGGTGTTGAGCGAGGTTTTGGCTTGTTCAAAATAAGCAGTCAAATCAATTTTGGTATTCTTCTTTAGCTCCGATTCAATCTTGCCAGAGAAAAGCCACTTGGCGGTTTTCAACAGAACATTTTTTGTTTGCAGGTCGTAATCGAGGTCTTGCACTTCGATGGTTTTTGTGGCGGAGTTGTAAACCGGATTGCCGGTGAAAAAAGCGGTGCCGTCAAATGAGCCTGTGAAGTCCAGCTTAATCAACATGCGGTTATCGGGACTGGCGGCGATGGTGACTTCCTTCACTACAATGTGCTTGGCAAACAAACCTTCCGATAAATCAAATCGTTTGCCTGCCATATATCCGTTCACCACATGGCTCAACGAATCGTATTGCAAGGCCGCATCGAGGTAAACGGTAAATCCACCGGGGGTCGTAACGGTGGAAAGATTAGGCACCGGTGATGGCGCTGCAACGGCCTTTTGAAAGGTCACTGCCGGCGAAGCCGAGATGCCGATATTAATGTTCAACAAATCATTCTGAACGGCCATATTGTTCATGCGCAAACGTTTGGGATGAAGCGAAAAATTTCCGATGCCCGGAATCGCGTAAGGCAGGTTAAGCAAGTTCCAGGCCTGCTGCATGTAAGGCCGCAGGTCAATGTTGCCGAACGAATCCTGCATGGCCTTGCGGCTTTCGTCCAGCGCGGCTTTCAGTCCATCCATCACGTCTTTGGTTACGTCTTGTCCCCAAAAGCAAACTTCGCATTTGTCTTTTGCCACCGGCTCGGTGCGAACAATGGTTGTCTTTAAAAAATAATCGGGCGTCAAGGCAAACGAAGAAACAAAGCCGACATCAACACGGCGTTCGCCTTCGGCAAAGCCGCAGCGGCAGGCCGGCGACCAGGGCGAAAGTACCGTGCCTCCAGAAGTACACAACCGCGTAGCGCCGGTAATTTGATAATAACCCGTAAAGCCTAAGTTCATCACCAATCCTTTCATGTTCATGCGCAGCGGCGACCGGCGAAAGTGATATTTATAACGTGTGCCGCAATCAGGCTGCACCCAGCCATCGGGATAATTGGCTGACGTAAATACAGTGTCCACATTTCTATCAGCCAGTGCAAAAATCGGTTTGAGACTGATTTGAATAGGAATATCAATGTTTGATTCGGGCAGCGTGTCCGCAACGGTTTTAGTTTGCGCAAAAAGATTGGCGACCGCCGCAGAAACAAAAAAGGTAAAAACAAATTTCAGCATGAAAAGGAGCGTATTGGATGATAAACGCAAAGAGGAGGTTTTGATTGTGACGCAACGGTTAGCGGTTCGCTGGATTCTTCCATCCTTTGCCTAAACGCTCAATGGATTCTTTCACTCTTGTTTGCCTTGTGGCTTCGCGTTTGGCGGTTACAATCCATTCCACATATTCTTTTTTATTGGTGAAAGAAAGTGTGTTGAAGGTCTCTGCCTCTTTTTTGTTTTTATGGAGAAGTGCGGAGAAATTTTCAGGCAAGCGAATGGTTTTTGCGGCGGCATCAATGTAATCGAAGACGGGGCGTTCTTTAGGCACCGCTTCTTTCTTTTTATCGGTTTCGGTTTTCAACCGCATCCCAAAGACCGACCAGGTATCGTTGAAGGAAATAAGGCTTATCCATTGCAGATCATCATGCTTCAGCAAGGCCTCCCAGCCTCTGTCACGGGTCAAATCAGTTTGCAGTTTTGATGTGCCTTTGGGATAATAAATCCAGCAGACAACATCATCTTTTAACAAGGCGACTACGCCTTCAACTTCTTTTTCCATTTGGACTTTGTCTTTTACAAACCAGTGGATTTGATTGTAGGTTTTTGCTTTGGCCGAAATTTTTATGTTGGTGGATGGTTCACCCAATTCCTTTTTAAAATCAGATGGTGCGTTGACGGTAAGAAGGGCATGGCCGTCTTTTATGCGGAGTTTTTGTGTGGTGGAGGAGGGCATGGTGCCGAAATTATTTATTGCAAATTGAACAACTTTTGGAATCCGGCTTCAAGACGATATTGGGAAGGTGTTGCAGAAAGGCCGGAGTTTATGTAGGAAAAAAAGGATCGAATTCTCTATTCGCTTAAAGAATAAATCGAAAACTTATTCATTCCTTGCCAATGCCACAATTGCATTTAGTTCAGCTATGAATTCAGCCGCTTCTTTTTCATTCCGAATGGCTTGCGAGAGGCTGTCATTGGAGCGGAGAAAAGGACGTTGCGGCACGGCGCCGGCTTTGCCGGATTTTTTTGCCATCTCCTGAATCTGCTCGATTTTATTTTTTAATTTTTCGTCCATAGAACAAATGTAAAAAAGATTTTTCAGGCCGCTTATTTCAAATAGAAGATGTAGTAACGATATAAATCCCTTGCCGGCCGCTTATAATCGAATGTCTCTGGTCTGGGTTTAAAGAATGGATAGCCTTCCTGATCCATTTCTACCGAGCCGTCTCTCATCAGGCGAACGTGCCAATCTACACCGACGGCAACAAAGAATTTTTGCAGGTAAGAGCGATTCAATAGAATCATGCGATGGTATAGATAAGCCCGAACATCGTTAGAGCCATCGAGTCCAATGGAAGATTTAGGATTTGCTTTCAGGAAGTTCAGGGCAAAAAATAACAGGGTAGAAAAGACTTTGCCTTTGTCTTTATGATGAACCCTCGCTCCGTCATCAATTTTACCGTTTGGTAGTAATGGGCCAAAAGCAAAATTATAAACATTGGGAAGAAGAGGATTGCCTAACGATAAGATTTCAACTCTTAGCAAGATTGGATTGCCTGCCTTATTAGTGCAGGTAAAAGTAGTGTATGACAAGTCCGACGCAATCTCGTCCAATGAATAAGTGTTGTCAAAATCAATAACTATCATAGCAGTTGAATCGTGCAAAATCACAATACAGAGGCAGGGTTTAACAAGTGGCTCGCAGCTTGTTTTCACCCCTCCATCTCCACCGCCCACTTATCCCTATCATCCGGACTAAACTTCCACGGCGCAAAATTGTTTTCTACGTTGCTGTACATGCCGTTCCATTCGGTGGGCTGGTTGCTTTCTTCCAACGCCAGATACCTTTTAAGTTGGTTGATGATGTGCAAGGGATCAATCAATACGGGACAAGCCTGCACGCAAGCCTGACAAGAAGTGCAGGCAAACAATTCTTCGGTGGTAATGTAGTCATGCAACAGCGTTTTGCTATCGTCGGCAAACGTTCCGTTGTTCTTTTCACGATTGCCTCCAATCTCCACCATACGATCGCGGGTGTCCATCATAATCTTTCGCGGCGAAAGCTTCTTGCCCGTTTGGCTGGCCGGGCATTGTTCGGTGCAACGGCCGCATTCTGTGCAGGTGTAAGCGTCCATCAGGTTCTTCCACGAGAGATCCGTTACGTCCTTTGCGCCAAAGCGCTTGTGTTCTTCCGGCGCTGCGTCAACCGGTACCGTTTCGGGCTGCATGGCATACAACACTTCTTTTTGTATCTCCGGCATGTTCAGCATTTTGGCTTGCGGCTTCAGCCCTGCGTAGTATGTATTGGGGAAAGCAAGAACAATATGTAAATGCTTTGAATAAGGTAGGTAATTCAGGAAAATAAAAATTCCCGTGATGTGCAGCCACCAGGCGCCGCGTTCGATGCCTGCCAATGTGGAAGCGTCGAAGTTTTGGAAAAGCGGCGTAATTAAACCCGAAAGAAAAAAGGCCGTTTGCACGCCGGCATAGTGGCCGTAGCCTTTTAGCTGCAAGGCTTTGTCGGCTGCATTCATGGTCAGGAAAAGCGTCATTAGCACAATCTCAAAAATGAGAATGTACCGTCCATCTTTGCGGGGCCAGCCGCCGCTTAATTCACGGGTATTAAGCCGCGCCACCGGCACGATGCTACGGCGAATGAGGAACACAATCACTGATACCAACACAAGAAAGGCAAGGACTTCAAAGAAGTTTATCACAAAAGAATAGAAGCCGCCCAGCATCGGTGCAAACAGCCGGTGCGTTCCAAAGATGCCGTCGAAAACAATCTCCAGAATTTCAATGTTGATGATGATAAAGCCGGCGTAAACAGCAAAGTGCAACAGGGCCACTACCGGTTTGTCAAACATCCGCTTTTGGCCAAAGGCCATGAACAGTACATTGCGCCAGCGTTGCGGATCGGGAACAAATTTTTCATCGCGGCCCAGGTTTATGTTGTTGCGAATGAACACAACTTTACGAACGAACAACCACACAGCAGCAATAACCAACGCAATAAATAAAATTTGTTGCACCATTTGCATAGTTCTAATTTAAGCCCGGTAAAAATAGGTACAGATGGAAGTCATTAACACAAGAACGCTGATACTGGATGAAGAGAGCATACAGCGAAAAATAACCCGCATGTCGTTGGAAGTGGCCGAACAAAATTCCGGCGAAAAAGAAGTGGTGATTGCAGGTATTATAGGCAACGGCGAAGCGGTGGCGCAATGCGTTGCCGCGGAGTTAAGGAAGGTTTCGCCGCTGCAAGTAATACTGGTAACTATTCAATTAGACAAACGCGACTTGCAAGCAGTTAGTTTGCAACCGGACATTGACGTCAAGGATAAAATTGTAATCATAGCCGACGACGTAGCCAACACAGGCCGAACGATGTTCTTTGCGTTAAAGCCCTTTCTTCATTCGTCGCCGCGAAAAATTCAAACGCTTGCCTTGGTGGAGAGAAGCCACAAGGAATTTCCGATTCATACTGATTATACCGGCTTATCAATCGCTACAACCCTGCAGGAGCACATCACCGTAGAGACAGAAGGTGAGAAGATCATAGGGGCCTGGCTTTACTAAGACAGTCGCACATTAACAGCGTTCATGCCTTTTTTGCCTCGGGCTGTTTCAAAGGTCACCGTGTCTCCTTCTTTTATTTGGTCAACCAGCCCTGTCGAATGCACGAATATTTCCTCCTTCGTTGAGGAGTCAATAATAAATCCGAAACCCTTGGCTTCATTGTAAAACTTGACGGTGCCTGTATTCATAATTGCAAATTGATGAGTGAAGGAAAGGAAATGTTGATTTAATCGAAGTTAGCCAATAAAATTTAGGGCTGCACATCGGCTTGGATCGTTTTAAAAAAAGACGGATCAGTAAGCCAGTGCTTTCATTTTGAATTTGCCATTGGAAAACTCCAACGCTGGTGCCGGAAATTTCAACACGTTCAAGGCGGAAAAAACAGATTTCAGCAACTTGCTTTTGGTTTTGATTTTAGTGAGGTCAACATCAGGTGACAAGTAAAACTGCCGGTAGCGTTTAATGTCTCTGCGGTCAAACGTGACCTGCCCGGTTGTTTTATTAACCGCAATGTTTTGGTAACCGCCGAACATTCCGTCTGCTCCGTGACCAAAAGATAGATTCAGCCAGGCAGGCAAAGAAGATTTTGGAAAGAAAGATTTAAGGTTGGCGCTAAGCCAATAGGTCTGTGCGTTGTAATCTTTCAGCAAGCGGCTTTGAAAACTCTTTCCAAACAAATCATCCGCACGCTGTTTTAAATCTTCTTCGCCATAAGCCTTGTAGTGCGATGAAAACTTGATGGCAATGCGCTGGCCACCCCAGCCTAATTCCTGTGAAGCATACAGCGCCGCGCCAAAGACGTCGGCACCGGCATCGCCCCAACTCCAGCCCCATTCGGCCGAGTGACCATCCAAGTATTCAATGCTTAGCATGTAAAGCAAGCTGCTGCCTGTTCCGTACAACAGCGCTTTGTTTTTTTCCACGCCGGCCCATCGCCACATGTTGGTCGTAAAACGGCTCGTTTGATAGGCAGTCCAGGCATGACCGATCTTATCCATTTGCTGCCATTCGCCATCGTCGTTAAACGTATGAAATGATGTTCGTGGATAGTTTTTATACCAGGAGGTATTTAAAAAAACAAAGGAGCCGCCGTAGCCAGCAGTTGTTAAACCGCCAATGACCCATTTGCGGGAAGAAGAGTTCACATGCTTAATTGCTTGTCTGCGTTGCAGCACAATTGTATCCTGGCAAAAGCTTGCCGATGAAGAAAAAAACAGAAAGAAGAAAATCCATTTGCTCACCGTTCAAATGTACGGACACTTATCTTCGTATGGATTGGAAGGACTGACAGTTTCATTTTCAAAACCAACTCCAAAATGCTTTTATATGGACGCACAAATTGAACAAAAAGTAGCCACCTGGCTCAACGGCGCTTACGACGATGACACCAAGGCGGCGATAAAAAAATTACAAAGTAGCAATGCGGATGAATTGGCCGATGCCTTTTACCGCAATCTTGAATTTGGCACCGGCGGCCTTCGCGGCATTATGGGCGTGGGAACCAACCGCATGAATAAATACACAGTGGGAATTGCCACGCAAGGCTATGCCAACTATTTAAAAATATCTTTTCCGGCCCAGGAAATAAGAGTGGCCATTGCACACGACAGCCGCAACAACAGCCGCTTTTTCGCGGAGACAGTGGCGCATGTGTTTGCCGCGAACGGGCTAAAAGTTTTTTTATTCGATTCTTTGCGGCCAACGCCGGAATTGTCTTTCACCATTCGCCAACTCGGTTGCAAAGGCGGTGTGGTTTGTACGGCTTCGCACAACCCAAAAGAATACAATGGTTACAAGGCGTATTGGGTGGATGGCGGACAACTCGTTCCGCCACACGATAAAGCCGTGATTGTTGAAGTGGAAAAGATAGCCGATGTGAACGATGTGAAGTGGACCGGTAACGATGAAAATATTACCATCATCGGTCCTGACATGGATGAACAGTACATTAAAATGGTGAAGGGCTTGAGTGTTTATCCCGAAGTGATTCAGGAGCAAAAAGACCTGAAGATTGTTTACACACCCATTCACGGCACAGGCATTAAACTGGTGCCCCAAGTGTTGAAGGAATTTGGTTTTGAGAACGTGACCATCGTGCAGGAACAAGCCACACCAGATGGTAATTTTCCTACCGTCGTTTATCCCAATCCCGAAGAAAAAGAAGCCATGTCCATTGGCTTGAAAAAGGCAGAAGAATTAGACGCGGATATTCTTTGCGCCACCGACCCTGATGCAGACCGCGTAGGCATCGGCGTAAAAAATACGGCGGGTGAATGGGTGCTGATGAACGGCAACCAAACCGCCGTGTTGGCGTTTAATTATGTGATGGAAGCCCGCAAGAAAAAAGGCTTGCAACAGCCGAACGACATGGTGGTGAAAACCATCGTAACGACCAACATGATTGACGTGATTGCAAAAGAAGCCGGCGTAAGTTGCTACAACGTTCTCACCGGTTTTAAATGGATAGCTGAACTCATTCGTGAAAAGGAAGGGACGGAGAATTACATCGTCGGCGGTGAAGAAAGTTATGGCCTGATGATAGGCGATAAGGTTCGGGATAAAGATGCGGTATCAGCGGTTGCGTTGCTTTGCGAGATGTCTGCTTATGAAAAAAGCAAGGGCCGTAATCTTTATCAAAAAATACTTGAACTATATGTGCAGTTTGGTTATTATCAGGAAGATCTTATTTCCATCACAAAAAAAGGACGCAACGGCCAGCAAGAGATTGCCGATATGATGGAAAGTTTTCGTGCGGCGCCACCAAAAGAACTGGCCGGTAGCAAGGTGAAGGAATTGCTCGATTACGAAAAAGGTGTCAAGACAAATTTAGACAGTGGCTCAACGGAACAAATAACGCTGCCTAAATCAAACGTGTTGCAGTTTATTACTGAAGACGGCAGCAAAATCAGTGCAAGGCCATCAGGCACGGAACCGAAGATTAAATTTTACTTCAGCGTAAAAACAGACTTGCCATCTGTTGACCAATTTGACTCAACGCAGCAAAAAGCGAAGGATAAGATCAAACAAATCATAGCAGACATGAAGCTGCAGAACTAAGATTTGTTGGACTAGAAAAATAAACCCGAGAAAGCCGCTTACTATTTAAGCGGCTTTCTCGGGTCAAAAATCCCGACAATCCTTTCCAAATCCCCCTCATCCGTGGTCAATAAAAAAGTGCTCTCGTGAGCACTTCCTCGTTAGGCGGATGGACTTAATAATTTATTACTGAAGTTTCGGTATCGCTTTGTTTATTGCTACAAATAAATGTTGCTTTTTGAAAAGGGCACGCGGCTAATCGGCGAACTGTTTTCTTTTGGCGATGACAACGGAAAGGAGCGAAGCGGATTAAAATTTTGGAATGATTTGCGGCACTTTGCGCTGATACATTTGATAGGATTCGCCGAACTGAAGCACCAATTTCTTTTCCTCAAATTTTAGCGCCAGTAAGGTATAAGATGTGATTATGACATCGGTGAGCAAAACACTCGCGGTTGGAAACAAAAAGAACAATCCCCAAATGGCAAGAAAGGTCCCGGAGTACAGTGGATGGCGTACATAACGGTGAACGCCTCTGATCTCCAACACCGCATACGTTTCTTCCTGCGCAAGGCTACGCAAGCCGCTTAAGTTGAGAAAATATTTTTTAATGCAGATGAACATCAGCACAAGACCTGATGCACCGATAATACCTCCGAGAATCTTTGTAAATGGATTGGGCGCATAGATGTTTACGGACGGCATTGAAAGTTGAAACCAAATAATGCCAACCAATCCCGCAAAAGCAAAAATCGTGTATCCCAAACGGTAGTGTTTAAATCCTTTTCCCAGTCTTTTTTGAAAAAAAACTTTGACGCTCAAACTAGCCAACACACTGTGCAAAACACAGTAAACTATCCACAGCGTTCCCAGTAAAACATGGTTAAGAAGCATGGATAAAAATACACCGGGCAAAGCGTTCGGCCGTTAAATTATATTTGCCGCATGAGAGCAACGGATGACAGCTACCGTCACAAAGGACTGCGCAGAAAATTAGTGGAGACGATACGCGGAAAAGGCATCACCGATGAGACTGTGCTGACTGCTTTGGAGAACATTCCCCGACATTTTTTTTTGGACTCCGCCTTTGACGAAGTGGCTTACGAAGACAAGGCTTTTCCCATCGAGGCGCATCAAACCATTTCACAGCCTTACACCGTAGCCTATCAATCTCAATTACTGGAGCTAAAGCGAAACGAGAAGGTGCTTGAAATCGGTACCGGTAGCGCTTATCAAGCCGCTGTATTGGCGGAACTCGGCGCCAAAGTTTTTACCATCGAACGGCAAAAGAAATTGTTTGATGTGAACAAGACCTTTGCCTGGATAAAAAAGTATCACAACATCAAATTTTTTTACGGCGATGGTTATGAAGGTTTACCGACGTTTGCACCTTTTGACAAAGTCATCATCACCGCTGCCGCGCCGACAGTGCCCTTGAAATTAATTCAACAAATGAAAGTTGGAGGAATGATGGTCATACCCTTTGGCAGCGGCGACGTGCAGGTAATGAAGCGGCTGATTAAACAAGCCGATGGCGATGTGAGAGAAGAAATTTACGACCGCTTCAGCTTTGTGCCGATGCTGCAAGGGAAGAACGATTAAAAGTTTATTAGTTGATTGGTTGATTAGGTCTTGTAAAAACAAGCTTGCCACTAATGATTCAATTGGCGGAGTTAGTATCCATACTTCTCACCCCAACGGTTTTTTAAAAACCGGCGCAGTTCTTCTTCTCTTGGATTCTTTCCCGGGCTATAAAACGCAGTGCCTTTAATTTCATCCGGTAAAAATTCCTGTTCGGTGAAGTTGTTTTCATAGCTGTGGGCATACTTGTAATTCTTGCCGTAACCCATGCCTTTCATCAGCTTTGTTTGCGCATTGCGCAGATCCAATGGTACCGGCAGATCGCCGCTTTTGTTTACCATCGCGATGGCTTGATTAATGGCATCGTACGAAGCATTGCTTTTGTGGGAAGAAGCCAGGTAAGTAGCGCATTGGGCCAGAATAATCCGAGCTTCGGGGTAGCCGATTTTATTCACGGCTTCAAAGCAAGCGTTCGCCAAAACAATTGCTGTAGGATTGGCATTGCCCACATCCTCCGAAGCAAAAATGACCATGCGCCGGGCGATGAATTTTACATCCTCACCACCTTCAATCATTCGCGCCAGCCAGTAAATGGAGCCGTTAGGATCGGAGCCACGCATGGATTTAATAAAGGCCGAGATGATGTCGTAATGTTGTTCGCCGCTTTTGTCGTAGAGGGCAATGCGCTGTTGGGCAATGGCCATGACTTTGTCATCGGTGACAGTGATTGATTTTTCATTTGCCAACGTATCCACCACTAATTCAAAAAGATTCAACAGCTTTCTTGCATCGCCGCCGGAGATGGTCAGCAAAGCATCCGTCTCTTTCAGGTCAATGTGTTTTGTTTTCAACTCTTCATCCTTCGTCATTGCCTGATGCAAAAGGGTGATCAAATCATCTTCTTCCAGGGGCTTTAAAACATAAACCTGGCAACGGCTTAGCAAAGCGCTGTTCACTTCAAACGAAGGGTTTTCAGTGGTAGCGCCGATTAAGGTAACGATGCCTTTTTCCACCGCGCCAAGCAAGGCATCCTGCTGGCTTTTGTTGAAGCGATGAATTTCATCAATGAACAAGATGGTTCCGGTAGTTTCCTTTGCGGCGGCAATGGCTTCCCGCACTTCTTTTACACCGGCGCTGATGGCGCTTAATTGAATGAATGGAACAGCCAGTGTATGCGCAATCACGTTGGCAATAGTTGTCTTGCCCGTGCCCGGCGGTCCCCATAAAATCATAGACGGAATTTTACCGCGTTCAATGGCAGTCCGCAGAATGCTGCCCTTGCCTGTAAGATGGTCTTGTCCCACTAAATCGTCATGCGTTGCAGGCCGCATTCGTTCGGCAAGGGGCGTTGTGTTCATGCGCCAAAAATAACCGCGGATGGCAGGAATTGTGACCACGGATTATCTGGATTATGCCTGCAGATTGTCGGGATTATGACCGTTGATCAACTCAATTGCCGTTAGCTTTGACGCTTTATTTTATGAACGATTATATCATTACGATAAACAAAGTTGAAGAGCTGCAAACGCTCAACGATACCGATGAATTGGAGAAGATTTTTGCCAAAGCAAAGAGTGCGGTTGTGAACGGAGCGGCCGTTGTTCTCGTCCGTAAGGAGGCTTCCGGCAAGCTGAATAAATTTGATGAAATGGATACGTTGGAAGCTTTGGAAAACTACAGGGCGCTGGTGTTCAAATATCTTTGACGACGGTTTTTTATAAACGATCGCAGTCGCCATTCTCAAATTCACTTACCAGTATTGCTTCATTAAGTCAGTCACCTAATCCGGTTGCCTGATTTCGCCAACAGGAAGAAACTCTTTCATCACGGGTTTAATGTCGAACACTTGTGTGCCGTCAATGGCATCGAGGCGGCGGACGGTGAGAGTGCGGTTAACGACATTTACTAGCTCCACTGTGCAAAGTCCAAGACGGTTGGGCCGGTCTTTTTTGCGCTGACCGAAGATGCCCGTGAGCGGATAAGCCGGGTTGCCTCTTGGCCGTCCGCTGAACACAATGTCTTCGTCTTTTACCTGGTTGAAATAGAAGATGATTTGAAGATGCGAAAAGCCGTCGATGGCCGCAATAACTTTAGCGGGAATGTTGTTGGTTAACACAATTTCTGAATTGATGTTATCCCGTTATCGTCAAAAGGTTGTGTGCGGCTGTTGCGAACGTAGGCGATGGGAGAGAGGTGGATTTGCATGGGGCAAAATTACAGCCTGTCTTTGCTGAACTTATTTGCCCTGCTCGAATTTCGGAATGCCGAATTTTTTCAGAATAAAATTCGCCCTGTCCATTTTGTCTTGAAAGACAGGTTGGTCATCATATTTGCCTTGCAGCGAAGGATTGATGGTGTAATCTTCGTTGACTTTCTTTTTAAGCCGAGTATTTGTTTTTTGGATCTTCATACAATGTAAATTTACAGTTTCTTGCGGACCGAAAAAGCATGATAGATCACGTCTTTGCGAAAAGGTTCCCAATCTGTGCCCGTTAAACCAAAAACGGAGAAATCTTTTTCAATGGCAACAAGGTTTGTCGTAATGCCCATCCGGTATAATCTTGTCCGAGCGGCTGTGCTGCCGGTGGCAATTACAACGGCATCGGGGTAATGATCCATGAACAAATAAAGTGTACGTGCTACCGTGGCCAAAACCTTTTGACTGTCGCTGTTGTTGGTGACGACAAGG
The DNA here is from genome assembly GCA_965247695.1 of Flavisolibacter sp. Lineage (GTDB taxonomy): Bacteria > Bacteroidota > Bacteroidia > Chitinophagales > Chitinophagaceae > Flavisolibacter. Next base: position 3,757,415 of record OZ252037.1, on the reverse strand, counting down.
TCATTTATATAGCCCGATTCCAGTTCTTTATCGCCAAAGCCAAGATTGTAAAATCTTTTCACGTTCATTTCGCGGTAACGGACAACTTTTGCGATAGCACCTTTGGGCCCGGTGCTTATAAACTCAAAGTCTAAAAAATCTGGCGAGCTGTCAATATGATAACGGTTCTCAAGCATTCAAGTTGAAAGTAAAGAAAATTATCCTTTTACGCTGTTGTTGGTATATCGCTTGACATTGTGTGTTGGCGTACCAACAACCCAACGTGATGAATGATTGAGTGAAAAGCGGAACGTTCGTGCTTCTGTTATTGGTTGGCTTGGCACAAGGGCTACGCCTCAAGACTAACAACGGCAAAAAAGCCCGATATTGGCTGTTCGTAGCTTGTCGCTTGAATTGTTTTGAAGTTTGTCTTAATCTTTGTTAGTGATTATAACTCCAGTTAACCATTTTCTGATAAATGACATTCTCCGAGGTCGTGTCTTTAAGTATCTGGTCATACGAGAAATGCTTGATGTTTATTAAATATTCTATCATCAACCTGCCCTTATAATAATAGTTAGGCACTTCGCATCCGCCTTGTTCTGGCAAAATCCAAATATCTGTTGCTTTACTTTCAGAGTTTACATAGCGATTGATTTCGTTTTCTAGTTTGTAATCTTTGTTTGAAAGTTTCTGCTGTTTTGAAATATAGTCTGGGTAACCTTCCAATTTCCAAAATTCAGGATGTTTGAACGGATTGAATTTTAATATGCCGTACTTGTTAGCTTGCAAGCAATGAGTTATCTCATGGGCAAGCAACTCGGTCAAGTTAACTTCACATGCTTTATGAAAAGTTGCGAAAGCTAAATTTTTTTGTGCGTCAATATTGACTTTGACAACTATGTTACTTAGTGTTGTTATTGCTGCTGGACCGTTTCCTAAAAGTTTATCGTGAATTTTTTTATAAAAGGTGTTATAGCAAAGTATGATGTTGTACTTGTAATCTGCGTTATACAATTCAGATTTTTCAACAAGGGTCATTGCGTTGTCCAATACTGTTTTTAGATTGTCGTCTATTTTGCTGTTTGAGCAGACGGTGAAATTTTTATAATTCATTTTGTTAGCAAATAAATGTTGCGGAAACAAAACAACTACGGCAATTGTCAAAATACCAGTTAGCAATGTAAACAAAGTAAATTTGAAAATTCGCTTGAAAATTTTTTTCATTTTTATCCTTTTAGTAATAGTTTAATGTATCCAGCTGCCATGACGGTTAACAACAGCATTTGCGTTACTGCAAGCATAAATATAAATTGATTATCAAAGCAAATTTGTACTCTTTCCATTGCTCAATAGCGAACAAACCGTACACGAGTGCGACGCAACAACAGTCCAATCGTCATCCCGTCCTCGGGCCCAAAAAAGGAATCCACCAACTGTCCACGTCACCGCGCCGGCGGCCCCCCGCCGCTAACCGCCCCGTTTCGTTTCCATTATATTTGCCCCCTTCTAAAAAAGAACAATTTGCGATTAAAATCTTTAGACATCAAAGGCTTTAAATCCTTTGCCGATAAAACCCACGTGAACTTCGACGAGAACATCACGGGCATTGTGGGTCCCAACGGTTGCGGCAAAAGCAATATCGTGGACAGCATCCGCTGGGTCATTGGCGAACAAAAAATTTCGCACTTGCGCTCCGAGAACTTAGACAGCCTTGTGTTCAACGGTTCCAAAACCCGCAGCGCCAGCGGCCTTGCCGAAGTGAGCCTGACGTTTGAAAACACCCGCAATCTGTTGCCCACGGAGTTCAGCACCGTGACGATCACCCGCAAGTTTTTTAAAAACGGCGAAAGCGAATATCGCCTCAACGATGTACAGTGCCGGCTGAAGGACATCCAGAACCTGTTCATGGACACGGGCATTTCCACCGACAGTTACGCCATCATTGAACTGGGCATGGTGGACGATTTAATCAAGGACAAGGACAACAGCCGCCGCCGCATGTTGGAGCAGGCCGCCGGCATCTCCATTTATAAAACGCGAAAGAAAGAAGCGAAGCAAAAGCTTGATGCAACGGAACAAGATCTGGCCCGCATTGAAGACCTGCTTTTTGAAATCAACAACCAATTAAAATCGCTGGAGAACCAGGCAAAGAAGGCGCAGAAATATTTTGAGATAAAGAAGGATTACCGCGAAGTCAGCATAGAGTTGGCAAAGGCGGCCTTGGAAGGATTTAATCTCACCTACAAAGACCTGAACGAAAAACACGAAGGCGAAACCGACAAGCGCATTGCGCTGGAAGCGGAGATCGCCACCGAAGAGGCAGCTATTGAGCAGGAGCGTGTCGGCTTTATTCAAAAAGAACAAGAGTTGCATTCGTTGCAGCAGTCGTTTAACGAGTTGGTGCAAACCATTCGCACAAAGGAAAACGAGAAGAACCTGGCCACACAGCGGCTGCAATACCTGCGCGAACGCGAAGAGAATTTATCGCAATTCTTAAACAAAGCCGAAGGACAGATCACTGGCATTGAAGAAAGCCTGTCGTTCACGCAAAAACAGATTAGCGAAGAGGAAGGCGTGCTGCAAGGATTGATGAAGCAGTTGGAAGAGTTGCGTACACAAGTGGATGCCAAACGCAGCGTGGTTGACAAAAGGCGCACGGTGCTGAACAACCTTCGCTCGTCGCACCAGCAAGTGCAGCGCAGCCAATTTGAAGCGGAGAAAAAAGTGGCCGTAGCCGATACATCCATTCAGAATGTGCAGCGCACCATCTGGCACATGGAAGAAGACAAAGCGGCCCGTGAAGATCAGATTGCAAGCCTGCAAACAGCCAAAGAAGAAAAGGCGCAAAGCCTCGCGGCGAAGCAAAGCGATTTGGAAAGTTTGCAACAACATCATAATAAAACCAAAGAACAAATCCTGCAAACGCAGGGTGTGTTGGAAGGCTTGCGTTCAAACCTTGCCGTTGAAAACAGAAAGCTTGATGCCAAGAAGAACGAACACGACCTGCTAAAGAGTTTGATTGACTCGATGGAAGGTTATCCCGAAAGCGTAAAGTTTCTGCACAAGAACAAAGGGTGGAACCACGCAGCGCCGCTTCTTTCCGACATTATTTATGTGAAGGAAGAATTTCGTGCAGCCGTTGAAAATGTGTTGGAGCCTTACCTGAATTATTACGTGGTAGCCAATCTTGCAGAAGGCCTGCAAGCCGTGCATTTGTTGGACGAGGCAAAGAAGGGCAAGGCAGCCTTTTTTCTGTTGGATAAAGTTGCGGGCAATGAAGGCAAGGGCCATCAACCTAATGGAACCATTGCGGCGATGGACGTAATTGAAGTAGATGAAACGTATCGGTCGCTGGCCGAACAGTTGTTGGGAAATGTGTTTATTGCCGATGACGAAGTGGCTTTGGAGGCCAGCAACGGCGCGGTTGTTTTGGAGCGCCACGGCAAATACGTGAAAGGTAGTTATACATTGAAAGGCGGCAGTGTAGGTTTGTTTGAAGGAAAGAAAATTGGCCGCGCAAAAAACCTGGAAAAACTGCACAGCGAGATTGCTTCGCAGAAGCTGATTGTGGACGATCTATCGGCACAAATTCAAACTCGCCACAGCGAAGTCATTGCGTTCAATGCCGATTTAAAAGAAGCCCTGATTAAACAAACTGAACGCGAAATACAACAGGCGAACAACGAACTATACGGCCTGCAAAACAAGGCCGAAAACCTGCAACATTCGCAGGCCACATCGCAGAATCGCATTGAAGAATTAAGTGAGCAATTGGAAAATACAACGCTTTCCGTTCAGGACGTGCGGGACCAACTAAAAGAGTTAAATGAGTCGCTTGCGCAGTACGCCGCCGACTTGCAAAGCGCAGAAGAAAGTTACCGCGCCATTGAAGTAGAGTACAACGAGATCAACACGCAGTACAACAATTTAAACCTTCAGGTTACCCGTGAGCAAAGTAAGATTGCGGCCTTGAAACAGGAGTTGCAGTTCAAGAGCAATCAACTGAATGATTTGCGGACGCAAGTGGAAACAAATACTTCGCAGCTAAAACAAACCGCTGAAAACATTCTGCAATCAGAAGAAGATTTATCGGCCGTGGAAGAAGGCTTGCATGGATTAATGCGCCGCCGTCAAACCGAAGAACAAACGCTGAACGAAGCCGACCAGGCTTATTACAATCTGCGCAATCAGTTGAGCGCAAAAGAAAGCGAGTTGCGGCACAAGGTAAAAGACAAAGAAGCCGTTGAACATTTGTTGGCCGCCATCAAAGACAAACTGAATGATTTAAAGCTGCAATTGGCCGGAACGAAAGAGCGGCTAAACGTTGAATTTAAAATTGCCATCGAAGACATTTTGGACGAAGCCCGAACTTCTGAAACCACCATAGAAGACTTGCAGGAAAAGGCCGACAAGATGAAAAAGCGTTTGGAAAACCTCGGCGAAGTAAACCCCACTGCCATTGAAGCTTTTGAAGAAATGCGCAAGCGCTACGAATTCATCGTGGAGCAAAAGAACGATTTGGTAGATGCCAAACAAAGTTTAATGCAAACCATTGCTGAAGTGGAAAGCACGGCCAATCAAAAATTCCTCGACACCTTTAATCAGGTGCGGGAAAATTTCATCAAAGTGTTTAAAACGCTTTTCACCGACGACGACCAATGCGATCTGGTGTTGGAGAACCCTGATAATCTTGCCGAAACCGGCATTGACATTATGGCCAAACCAAAAGGCAAGCGGCCGAGTTCCATTACGCAGTTAAGCGGTGGCGAACGTACGCTGACGGCAACGGCTCTGCTCTTTGCCATCTATCTTATCAAACCCGCACCATTCTGTATTTTAGATGAAGTAGATGCACCGTTGGATGATGCCAATGTGGGGAAGTTCACCAACATGATTCGGGAGTTCTCCAACAACTCGCAGTTCATCATCGTTACGCACAACAAAACCACCATGAGCGCCGTGGACGTGATTTACGGGGTGACGATGCAGGAGCCAGGAGTGAGTAGATTGGTGCCGGTGGATTTTAGGAGCTTAAATTAATGAGCAATGAGTAATCAATAATCAACAATGAATTGAACTCTGCTATCAAGCACAGTTTTCTTTTGGACCAGAAACCAAAATATCTAGTAAGCCCAGTTGCGCCGCTCCCGATAGCTATCGGGACTTATACGTTTTGTATTTCTATTGAGCACAGCGTTGCGGCAACAATTGAAACAAAAATCCCGCATCAGACGATGCGGGATTTTTTTTATCGAAAACTGAAAGAATTAATCCTCTCTTTTGAATTTGGAGCCGTCCGGCAAGCCGTGTTTTTCAAGGAGGGCAATCATTTGTTCTTTCTTCTTAATGAAAAAAGGTTCGTTACTGTAGTCCCTCATGTTTTCAACCACCGTAACACCAGGTGTAGGCGTCTTTTGCTTTTTTATATTGTTTGCTGCCATAAGATGCTTTTTATAATCACAAATTTAATTTTTTTATTTAACCGTTATTGAAAAGCCGTCATAATTTTTGTCTTGCTCAAAAGCTTCCCAAATACCGTTTACCAATCCTTCCACCAAAAATCTTGAGTTGATTTCCCGCCAATTGGCTTTGATGCCCATTTGATACAGCCTCGTTCGTGCAGGCGTGGAGCCGCTTGCAAAGACCGTTGCTTTTGGATTTGCATCAAAAAACTCAAGAACCGTGAACGCAACGGTCGCTAAAACTTTGTCTCTGTCCTGATTGTTTGTTCGTATTTCATCCAATATAGATTGTGCTTCTTCATCCCAATCGCCAAAGGCAAGATTAAACGCGTTGGCCCACAACGTTTGATATTGTACAACTTTTTTGATTTTTCCTTTCGGCCCATCGCTGAAAAACTCAAAAGCCATGTAATTCTCTTTGGCTTCAATTTGATACCTGTCGCCTTTCATTTTGTTGTGTGAATTTATAAATAGTAGTAGAAGTAAACTTTTTACCCGGCCGCAAAATCGTATCCGGAAACTGGGGCTGATTGGGCGAATCGGGGAAGTGCTGCGTTTCCACACAAAACGTGTTTCGGTAAGTGGAGGCATTGCCTTTCACCGCTTCAAAGTTGCCGGAGAAAAGTTGAAGGCCCGGCTCCGTTGTGAACACCTCCATCACAATGCCGCTTTTATCGCCAATGGCTTTTGCCGCAAAGGATAATTCGTTGCCTACTTTATTCAACACAAAGTTGTGGTCGTAGCCGCCACCGATTCTTATTTGCTCTTCGTTGTTGTCAATATGGTCACCAATTTTCTTTGGTGCACGAAAATCGAACGCGGTTTCATCTACAGTGTCTAAAATTCCCGTTGGAATCAGCGTAGCATTAACCGGTGTAAAACTTCCGGCATTTATTTGCAGTTGATGATTGAGGATCGAGCCATCGCCATTTAAATTAAAGAAGGCATGATTGGTAATGTTAAACGGCGTGGCTTCAGAGGCTTCAGCAGTGTACGAAATCTTTATTTCGTCATCATCGGTAAGCGTGTAGGTTACAGTTACGGTCATGTCGCCAGGATAGCCTTCTTCGCCGTCTTGCGTAAAATAATAAAAAATAATTTCATTCCCTTTGGTTCTATCTACATGCCAAACCTGTGTATGAAAGCCATTAGGGCCGCCGTGCAAATGATTGGGTGCGTTGTTAATCGGCAATGTGTATTCTTTTCCATCAAGTGTAAATCTTCCTTTTTCAATTCGATTGGCATAACGGCCAACCGTTGCGCCGTGATAAGGAGCAACGGTGGGAGAGAGGTAGGCATCCAGCGATGGAAATGATGGCGTTACATTCACGCCGTTGAACAGGAGTGAAATGATTCTTGCACCGTAGTTTGAAAAGCTTGCTTCCACTCCTTTGCCGTTCTTTAAAAAGAAAAGCTTTGTTGATTTGCCATTAACCAAACGTTCAAAATTCTTTGCATCCAGTGTTTGCATCTTGCTGAAAATTATACAGGCCAAAGTACAACGAAGTTGCTTTGCGCCTGTGCCCCTCTGCGTCCCTGCCTACCGCCAAGCAGGTTTGCGTGAATCCTTCTTTGTTACGCAGCCACAAAGAGCGCCGCTCTTCAACTTACCTTTATGGTCTTAAACCCTCTTTGCTTGAAGCAACTTAGTGCCTTAAATAAATATTTCTGGAAATACCGTGTGCGGCTCGGCATCGGTGTATTCTTCGTTGTTCTTTCCAACTACTTCAGCGTCGCCGCGCCGCAGATCACCGGTTATGTGATTGACTTTGTACAGCGCAATCTGCCCGGTTATGTGCCCAGGCAAAAGCGTGCGGCTTACATGGATTTGGTGAAAGCATTTATCAATTGGATGGAAGGCCTAAAAGGCCGGCCCGCCCTTCAGGTTGTTGTTTGGGGCGGCATTGTGATTTTGCTACTTGCTTTGCTGCGCGGCTTCTTTATGTTTTTGATGCGGCAAACACTGATTGTAATGAGTCGCCACATAGAGTACGACCAGAAGAATGAAGTCTATGAGCACTATCAAAAGCTGGACGCTACCTTTTACAAAACCCACAGCACCGGCGATTTAATGAGCCGCATGGCAGAGGACGTGAGCCGCGTAAGGCAATTTAGCGGGCCGGCCATCATGTATTTCACCAACCTTGTCACGCTCATCGGAATGAGCGTGTATTTTATGTGGAAGCGGGATGCCGAACTAACGTTGTATGTGCTTTCGCCCTTGCCTATTTTGGCCGCAACCATTTATTTTGTCAACACCATCATTAATAAAAAAAGCGAAGCCGTGCAAGCCGCGTTGGGTGCCTTAACTTCCACTGCGCAACAAGCTTATTCAGGCATTCGTGTGATTAAATCTTTTGTGCAGGAAGAGGCCATGTACAAAGCCTTTGAAACCTCCAGCGAAAAATATCGCAGCGGTGCCACCAGCCTAGCCAAAGTGGAGTCCATGTATTTTCCGTCCATGACTTTGTTAATCGGCTTAAGCACCTTACTCACCATTTTAGTCGGCGGGCTTTACTACATTCATGGAACACACGGTATGGACGTTAGCACCATTGTTGAATTTGTCATTTACATCAATATGCTGACGTTTCCGGTTAGCGCCATCGGCTGGACGGCCAGCATGATTCAACGGGCCGCGGCTTCGCAAAAACGATTGAATGAATTTTTGCAAACCGCACCGGCCATTGCATCTCCCACTAATGCAAAAGACGTTGTGTTAACCGGAGACATTAAGTTGGAGAACGTTTCCTTTACCTATGAACATACGGGTATAGAAGCCATTAAAAATTTAAGCCTGCACATTCGTCCCGGTGAACGCATTGCCATTGTAGGCCGAACGGGCAGTGGTAAATCAACGCTTGTTCAATTGATTCTTCGGTTGTACGATATTACCAAAGGGGAACTGTCATTAGATAATGTTGCGATTAATGAAATCAATCTTGGCCACCTTCGTGAGCAAATGAGCTATGTACCGCAAGACGGTTTTTTATTCAGCGATAGCGTTGCCGCTAACATCGCGTTTGGCACCAAATGGTTAGATAAAGAACAAGTGCAGCAAGCCGCGAAACTGGCCGCGGTACACAAAGATATCGAAGGTTTCGCAAAAGGTTACGAAACAGAAATCGGCGAACGCGGGGTAACGCTTAGCGGCGGGCAAAAGCAACGCATTTCCATTGCCAGGGGCTTGCTGAAACAAGCACCGGTAATGATTTTCGACGATTGCCTAAGCGCCGTGGATGCCCGCACCGAAAAAGAAATCATGACTAATTTGTCGGGCCATCTGTACGGCAAAACATCTTTGTTTGTTACGCACCGGGTGTTTCAGTTGTTTGGCTTTGACAGAATCATTGTGTTGGACGAAGGCGAATTAAAAGAGCAAGGCACACACGAAGAATTGATTGCACAACGCGGATTGTACTTTGCCATGTACCAACGCCAATTGCAGGAAGAAGCACCCACTGAAAGCGAATCAGATTTGGCCGTTTAAAAAACGTATTTATATTTGTGAACGTCTGAACCAGAACAATTTCATCCACCGAAAAAATTACCACCGTGGCTTACGACAACAACGAAAAGAAAATGGAAAGCATTTACAGCAAACGAATCCGTGCCGGAAAACGCCGCACGTATTTCTTTGATGTAAGGGCCACCCGTGGCAATGATTATTACCTCACCATAACTGAAAGCCGCAAGCGCTTTAACGACAATGGTTACGACCGCCACAAAATTTTTCTGTACAAAGAAGACTTCAACAAATTCATCAAAGCATTGACAGAAGCCGTGGACTACGTGAAAACGCAATTGATGCCGGATTTTGACTTCGATGCCTTCAATCACGACGAAGCGGAAGTGGACGGCGAAGAAGTGATTCATGAAGTGACAGCGCCAACCGTTATAGCCACACCGGTTCATTCGGAAGAAGTTTCCTATTCGTCGCCAGCCAGTACGCCATCGGCTGCAGGTGAGGAAGTGGATAAATGGTAGCTGTCGATATATTTTGCCCGTTGCTGAATGCTCCTTTATGAGGAGCATTTTTTGTTTGGAGTGAATGCTTTTGATTTGCTTGGGTACAACAATGCAGGTATCGCCAAGCAAACGAATAAACCCAGATTTTTCTTTCCGGTTTTTCTTTGCCGTTATTCAATATATTGCGAGACAAACACTTATTATATGAGGAGAATTGTACTTTTTGCCCTTGTTGCCGTAGCCGGGTTTTTCCTGTGTTATAATCTTAGCAACAAACATTTTTTTCAAAAATCAACCAAAAATTTTATTGAAGCTGAAGGTGCAGATGAGGGTGATGAAGAGGACGGCATTCGTTTGGCACAGGAACAAGATTTTGAACGGACGAAAGACCTTGCTTTAGGTTACGTTCCACAAAGTAGATTGATTGCCGCTTCTGAAGCGTTAGTGGAGAAGAAGCGTGTGATGCGGAGCAATCCAATGTTTCGTACTGAAGCGCTGACGTGGACGGAACGTGGGCCCAACAGTGATGCGACAGGGCCAACCAATGGAAATACGCGTGCAAACAGCGGAGTAACCAGCGGAAGAATCAGAGCCGTTTGGATTGATCTTGCTGATGCTTCTAATAAGACAGTTTGGATAGGGGGCATTGACGGGGGAATGTGGAAGACGACTGACATCACCGCATCGCCGGCAACGTGGACGCCCGTTAACGATTTCCTTAGCAACCTTGCTATTTCCGGTATTTGTCAAGACCCTTCCAATAACAACGTGATGTACTTCGGTACCGGGGAAAAAGCGTACAATCTTGACGCGGTAAAAGGAGGAGGTATCTGGAAAAGTAACGATCACGGCACTACATGGACACTTTTGCCATCAACCACGGGCTTTAACAACATCTCTAAAATTGTATGCGATGCATCGGGTAGTATTTATGTCGCTACAGTTGGTACAAGTTTAAGTTTTCCAAACGGTTCCGGCGTGCGCCGTTCAAGCGACGGAGGGGTTTCCTGGACAAATATTACGCCGTCGGGATTAAGTACTAACGTTACAGAAATGAAAATCAGCAGCACGGGCCGGCTTCATGTTGTGTGCGGTTATTCACCTTATCAAAGTACTCCTGATCCCGCGCCGGGATACCGCTTCACCGATAATCCGGCAACCGTAACCTCCGCTACTTGGACAACAGCAACCACAAGTTTTGGTACACCTGCTTATAATTGTGAACTTGGTATTTCGGGAAATACTATGTACGCTTTAAACTCCAACAGCAGTTTTCAAACCACGCCAATTTATAAATCTACCGATGGTGGCGCAAATTGGGCAGCTACCACCACATCACCGCCCGCATCATCAGGAACAAACGATCTTAGTTCCGGCCAGGCGTGGTATAATATCGCCGTTGCCGTAGATCCATTAAATGGAAACAATGTCATTGCGGGCGGGTTGAATTGTTATCGTTCTACTGACGGTGGCGCTACTTGGACACAATCGTCAACGTGGGTAGGAACAAGCGGACAGTATGTTCATGCCGATCAACAATACGCTGTATGGAACGGGAACCAAGTACTTGTGGCTAGCGACGGCGGAATATTTTATTCTTCAGATGGAGGTGTAACCTTTAGAGACCGCAACGTTGGCTTGCGCTTAAAACAATTTTACTCTTGCGCTGTTCATCCCACCTCAATTAACTATTTTCTTGCAGGTGCCCAAGACAACGGGGTGCACCAACTAAACAGTGCCGGACTTGGAGCAAGCGTAGAGGTAACCGGCGGCGACGGCGCCTTGGTGCATATTGATCAGGACCAGCCGCAGTATCAGTTTGGCTCCTACGTTTACAATCAATACCGGCGCAGCACCGACGGTGGAAATACATGGTCGTCTGTGAACTACAGCAGTTCCATTGGTTCATTCATTAACCCGACCGATTACGATGACTATAACAACAAATTGTACGCTTGTGCCGCATCGGGTCAGTATTTGAGATGGGATAACCCCCAAACCGGCAACACTTTTACAACGGTGAGCGTAGGTGCTTTCAATGGCGGTAAAATTTCTCACCTGACGGTATCGCCGTACACTGGCAACCGCGTTTATTTTGGTACCGACGGAGGAAGCATAGTCCGTGTGGACAATGCTGACCAGAATACGCCAACCGGTACAAACATTACCGGCAATAGTATGACTGCAGGCGCAAGCGTTTCATGCGTGGCTGCGGGAACCGATGATAATAATCTTCTCGCCACCTTTTCAAATTATGGTGTAGGCCATATTTGGGTGAGTACCACCGGCGGCGGTGCATCGGGTTGGACAAACATCTCCGGCAACTTGCCGGATATCCCGGTACGTTGGGCTATGTTTTATCCGTATGACAATACCAAAGCCATCATCGCAACAGAGGCCGGTGTTTTTGAAACAACGAGTATTAATGGCGCTTCTACTGTTTGGGTGCAAAGCCCCTCTTTTCCAATCGTTCGTACCGATATGTTGCAATACCGTCCAAGCGATGGGGTAATTTTGGCGGCTACACATGGACGTGGCTTATGGTCGGCGCAAATTCCGGTGAACAATACGTATGTTAAATTTTCGGCAACGGCACTTAATCGCCCCGAAAGTACTTCCGGTACTGTAACCGTTGGTTGCACGGGCTATACGGATTACACCGTTTATTTAACTACGAACCGTGCGCCATCCGGCACCGCGACAGCTACAATAAATCCAGCAGGAGGAACCGCCGTACAGGGAGTAGATTTTGATTTTACAACAAACGGAAGTTTTACTACGCCTTCAAACATCATCACATTAATGAACGGTTCTATCACGCCGCAGCCCATCACTATTAGAATTTACGACAATTCAAATAACGAAGCGTTAAGCAGCCGGAACTTCACGTTAACCTACACCTTGTCTGGAACAACTGACGCCATCCCGACACCCGGCGCACAGACGTTTATGTTTACCATCAACAACGATGATCTACCGCCTTTGGCATCGGCCACTGCAAGCGCCACGTTAGGAACCTACCAATACAACCTTGTCTCATCCGGAACAGGCAATCCATTTAATGCAACACTTCAAAGTAATCGTTGCCAAATGTTGTACAAGGCTACAGAGCTAACAGCAGCGGGCTTTATTGCCGGTAATATTACCAGCGTTGGTTTTTACATGCAGAAATTCAGCACAAGAGCTTACACCAATTTGCAAATAAAAATGGGCACTACCAGCGCTAGTTATCTTGTAAATCCCGGCGTCACGGTTGCCACGACTACGGCATACAAAACGCTGGCCTCCTACACCACAATAGCAGGTTTGAACACCTTTATGCTGGACACTCCCTTTTCTTGGGACGGAACAAGCAATGTGGTGGTAGAAGTGTGCTATGACAATGGCACGGCAGATGCCGCTAATTTTTCAGATGTGTTGCAAGGCTACTCCGACGGCGGCACCGCTACGCAGGGAAACATGTTTTGGCAAAACGGGATTAACTGCGGAAGCAACTTTACATCGGTTACCAACTACACAAGCGGTATTAAACCTAGGATTTACATTGCCGCCGCTGTTGCGGGTACACAAGTTGAGGCAACGCTAAGTGCGTCAAAAACCAACACCCTGGCCGGTAATTACGATGTATATTATTACAGCACAACCGGCAAAATCATGGCCCGGATTCAAAATGCTTCAGGCTTCAATTACGGATGTACGCAGATCACGCTTGACAGGGCCGGTACCGGTGCATCGCCTTTCTGGAGCACCAATGCCGCCAACTATCTGGCGTCAAAAACTTTTCGTGTAGTGCCCACCACTAACAACCTCGGTGGGCAATATCAAATTACTTTATACTACACTGCTGCAGAAAAGGCCGGTTGGGAAGCAGCCACCGGCCAAAACTGGAACAACATTAAGTTGGTGAAAGTAAAAAGCCAGATCAGCAATTATACGGCTTCCACGCCTGCTCCTGATGGTGCAAATGCCGTTGAAATTGTAACGCCGTTATTGGGCACACTCGGTTCAAACTACACAGTAACGGGTACCTTTTCGTCAGGCTTCTCTGGCTTTGGCGTGGGCATACCCGGCAACAACCCGCTGCCGATAACCTTGCTCAATTTTAGCGGCCGGTTGGATAAGAATACAGCTTTGCTTAACTGGAGTACAAGTTCAGAACAGAATTCCAAAAGTTTCGAGATTGAAAAATCTACTGACGGCAATAACTATAATACCATTGGCGCGGTGGCCGCCGCAGGCAACAGCTCGACGCAAAAAGAATACAGTCTCACTGATACAAAGCTTAGCAAGCTGAATTATTATCGCCTGCGCATGAATGATCTTGATGGCCGTAATAAATTGAGTCAGGTCGTGCTGTTGCAATACAATTCCGCAGGTCAAAACGTGTGGGTGGTAAATAATCCGTTTACAAACTATCTGGATGTGCGCATGGCCAAAGACGCAGCTAAAGTGAAACTGCAATTGATTGGCGCAACGGGCAACGTGGTTGAAGAAAAAGCCTTCGCCAATACGTCTGGCTTTATTCATTGGTCCCTGTCCAACAAAGTTAGCAGCGGTACTTATATTCTTCGTTCGGTTGTGGATGGTACTTTGTTCACCAGCAAGTTAATGAAGCAATAAGGTTTTATTCTTTGTACGAAGACCGGCTCTTTGGCCGGTCTTTTGTTTTTTTGCGGTATGAAAAAATTGCTTTTTCTTTTTTTGTTGGTGGCTTCAATAGCGGCTTGCGGACAATTAAACAAGACCGTAGTGAAAGCGAATGCCTACTATACCATTCCGATACCGGGAACCATCATGGTAGATGAATCGGGCAAACAGGTGCCGCCGCCACGAACCAAGGTTTACACTGTTTATTTAGAGATAAAAGGAACACTACCCCAGTGGACAAAAGCTTGGGTTGACGGTAAATGTTTTACACTTTTTCAACATTCAATCACCCACGATTCAATCAACATAGGCAAACGCTATGCTGACGACAAAAAGATTGTGATGAAGGCGTCGAAAGGCAACGCACTGGTTCAACTGGATTTATCACCTGATGACACCGAAAAAAAACCTCCGCAAAAACTTGGCATTAATGAGCTGCTGCTTCAGGGAAAATTAAAAGGCAAACCTTTCTTTTATAAAACTTCAAACCTTGTTGAGTTGACTTCTCCCGAATACCAGTAAACCGTTTTTTTACTATTGGACTTACGAACTACAAAAAGAATGGTTGCGGATACGCAGCAATACAACGTTGTATCTGGTCTTCGCTTGGTGGTTAAAAAATGCGGTGCAGAAGACAAAAGAAACTCGCCGGTTAAAAGCCAAAGATGCTTAGTTTTATCCGCTTTGTTTAGGAACTCCCGCCCATAGAAAATGACTGTCTTTGTAATAAAGACAAATCCAATAACCGGAAACGTTTGATGCGGATACAAAACGGCCACGATATGGCTGCAACCTTTTTGATAAGTAAAACGACACCATGAGAAAATTTTACCTTTTTTCCCTTTGTTTATTGCTGATAGCAGGAGGCTGTGTTTTTCTTAAGCTTCATTCAAACCGTTCGGTTGTTTTTGTGAACGAAGACGAGGAAGAAAACGAGAAGTATGACGGCCCTGCCCAACGCGACAGCCTTGAGTTTTTGAAGACGGTGGACCCAGCGCTGGGTTACGTTCCGTACAACCGGTTGTATGATGCCGTGATGTACACAAACGCCTTTAAACAGCAATTGCCGAATGCCCGTTTGCAGGCCGCCATGGCATGGGAAGAACGCGGGCCTATCTTCGACTCGCTTGGACCCAGCAATGGCAATGGCCGCGCCGGTGTTAACTACACATCAGGAAGAATCATTGCAGCTTTGGTAGATACGTTAAATGATCCGGCAGGCAATACCGTTTTAACCGGCGGTGTTGATGGTGGCCTTTGGCGCTGCACCAACTTTTTAGCACAGATACCCAACTGGCGGCCGGTGGATGATTTCATGGCCAACCTGGCCATTTCCTCTATTTGCCAGGATCCTTCCCGGCCCAACGTGATGTACCTCGGCACGGGAGAACCGACGAGCAATGCCGATGCAGTGTTGGGCAAAGGCATCTGGAAGTCAACGGATGCCGGCCTTTCCTGGACATTGCTTCCGGCTTCCGCCAACATTACGCGAACGTTTAGAGTGGCTTGCGATGCCGCGGGAAACCTTTATGTTGGCGCCCGTACCACCGGTACGCCTGTTTCCAATTTGGCGGGTATGCTTCGCTCAACCGATGGCGGCGCTACTTTCGTAAACATAACACCTACGGCACAAGGCACCGCTACAGCGACGGCTACTTGTACCGATTTGGAAATTACAAAAAACGGGAAGCTCTATGCAAGTTTTGGGTACCTCGGAACGGCAGTCAAAGCTTACGTCGCGGCCAGTCCTTCCACCGTTTCGCAAGCGGCCGGATGGACGTTGGGAACCGGCATTCGTTTGTCAGCCGTTGCCGCCCTGCGCATGGAATTGGCGGCCATCAATGACACCGCTTATGCTGTAACCGTCAACGGCGCATACAACGTTGACAGTTGTTACAAATCGGTTGATGGCGGTGTTACCTGGAGCAAACAAAATACAACGCTGATTCCAACAGGTTTGGGTAGCGGGCAAGGATGGTATAATCTCACCCTCGCCATCAATCCCATAAATGCAAACGACATCATGTCCGGCGGCTTGGATGCTTATCGCTCCACCAACGCCGGCGCTACGTGGCAACGGGCAACCTATTGGGTAACCACCGCGCCTTACGTTCATGCCGATCACCATTATATGCAGTGGTGGAACAAAGGTGGTGAAAGCCGTATTCTTATTGGTTCGGATGGCGGCCTGTTTTTAAGCCGCGACGACGGTACCACCTTCATTGACAAAAACCGAAATATTTCCATCAAGCAATTCTATGGCGCGTCTATCCATCCCGATGCCGGTTCGCCTTACCTGATTGCCGGTGCGCAGGACAATGGAAATCATCAATTAAAATATCCGGGTCTCGGCCCGTCGAACGAAGTGGTGGGTGGTGACGGTGCTTACACGCACATTAATCAGTTGAATCCGCAAGTGCAATACGGCGCTTATGTGTACAACCAGTACCGGCGAAGTTTGGATGGCGGCAACACTTGGACACAGGTTAACGTTTCGGCTTCCGCGGGTTTGTTCATCAATCCGTTTGACATGGATGATGCACAGAATACCATCTATGCCTGTTACACTGCAAGCAACGTACTACGCTTGAGTGGGGCTAACACAACCGGCCCTACTGCGACTGTCGTACCGGTAACCGCTTTAAATGGGGGCCAGGCAGGGGCGGTAAAAGTTTCACCTTATACGGCGAACAGGATCTTCATTGGCTCGACAAACGGCAGGGTAATAAGAATTGACGGAGCGAACGCCACTCCGTCAATTACAAAAGTTGATTCTACATCCTTCCCTGCCGGTTACATCAACTGTGTAAATACGGGAACAGACGACAACAACTTAGTTGCAACATTTACCAACTATGGCATTAACAATGTTTGGGTTACGTCCAACGGCGGCACATCGTGGACGGCAATTGACGGTAACCTGCCCGACATGCCTGTGCGCTGGGCCATGTTTGAACCGGGCCGTAATGACCGGATGATATTGGCAACGGAAGCAGGCATTTATACCACTGATTTGGTAAACGGTACAAGCACCATCTGGGCACCCAACACCACCTTCCCTACCGTACGAACAGACATGCTGCAAATGCGCACTAGTGACAGCACGATTGTAGCTGCAACACACGGAAGAGGATTATTTACGTCAAAGATTACAAACATTGTTACACCGCAAGTGAGTTTTCTACAATCCAGCTTTACTACGGCGGAACGTACTGACTTCACAATTGGTTGTCGCAGATATGTTGATTATGTTTTGGGTATAGGCGAAACGTATCCAACAGTTACGCCAACGACAGTAACTGTTAACGTATCAGGAGGTTCGGCCCAAGAAGGTTCTGATTTTGACATAACCACAAACGGCAGCTTTACGTCACCATCTAAACAATTGGGTTTTGATACCGGTAGAACCGTAACAAAATACATTACCGTAAGAGTTTATGACGACAAGGAGGTAGAATCTGCAGAAGATCTTCAACTTAATTTTACCGTTAGTGGTTCAAATGCAATAGCGGGTTTTCTGACGACTTATAGAATGACCATTACCGATAACGATTCACATCCGTTACCGTATCAAACACAAAATATATCACTGGGTACATACGATGTAGATTTATCGGCTTCCTCGCCATTCAACGGCACGAAGCTTCGCAACCGCTTGCAGGTTCTATATACAGCAGCCGAATTGCGAACTGCAGGTTTTGGACAAGGCGGCCCCATTACTGCGTTAAAACTGCGTGTGAAATCTAAAAGTTCTACCGTGCCGTTCAACGGCTTCAGTATCTCCATGATGAATACAAATGCAACAACCTTGAATTCGACTTTTCTCGGTGGGGGATCTATTGTGCAGGTTTACTCGAACAATTATTCAACCGTGGTTGGCGATAATAATTTTGCTTTCAACAAGCCTTTTGTTTGGGACGGTGCATCCAACATCCTCATTCAGTTCTGCTACGACAATTTTGGCGGCACCGCCGCCGCTGCGGCGGATGTAGTGGAAGGAATGGGAACGCCGCTGGGCACAGGCATAAGAGGTTCGATTTATTCCAACTGGACGGCCATCACCGACCAGCAAGGTTGTTTGCTTCCCGCGGCGCTCGTGAGCGATAACAGAGCAAATGTTTCTTTTACCGCTTCGTTTGGGACAATCATCGCTACGGCGTTGAATGCTGCCGGCAACGAATACTTGGCGCCGAGAAATGACATCTATTTTTATAGAGACACAGCCGAAGTCCTTGCCCGCATCACCAATTTGGGCGCAGATAATTTTGGTTGTACACAGGTAGTAATAGACCGTGCCGGCACGGGCACTTCGCAGTTCTGGAACACAAACACAGCGAATTATTTGATGAACAAAACCTATCGCATTCTTCCGTCCACCAATACGGCAACCGGAAAATACGAAGTGACCTTCTTCTTTACCAAAGCAGAGAAAGAAGGCTGGGAACAAGCCACCGGTCAATCCTGGAACAACATTCAGATCATCAAGTTGCCGTCGGCCATTCGAAACGTTTCGCCAACCAACGCACAACCCGATGGCGGCGGAACGGTGGAAGTGATTACTGCGGTAACGAGAACATCCGGTCCTGATTTCTATACCTTGTCTGCGGTATTCAACAGCGGCTTCTCCGGCTTCGGCTTCGGCATACCAGGCCGCATGACTACAATTCTCACATTGAGTGGCGCCTTGAATGCGAACGGCAAGGACATTGATTTAACGTGGACGGCTTCGGCCGAAATCAACAGCAGTGTTTTTGTGGTAGAGAAATCTTATGATGGCGTAATCTTTCATTCGATTGGTACCGTGCTTGCATCGGGCAACAAGCTGACGCCAACCACCTACACACTGAAAGATGGTGAGAACGTGGCCGAAAACTATTACCGCATTCGAATGTTGCACAGTGACAGCTATGTATTGCTTAGCAACATTGTCTTCATAAAAAAAGACAACGCACCCAACAATTTATTTGTCAGTCCCAATCCGTTCAACAACAGGATTACAGTGCGCTTTGCCCGAACACCTTCGGGAACGGTTGTATTGAGTTTGTACGATGCCGGCGGGCGGCTGATGCAACGAATTACCCGCAATGGTGGTTCGCCATCCTTCGACATGCCCATCACTGTGGTTCTTGCATCCGGTACGTACCTGCTTGAAGCAACCGCCGATGGTAAGCGGTATGCAAAGAAAATCTCCCGACAATAATTATTTATTAATAGAGAGGCTGCATCAAAGGCAGTCTCTCTTTCTACCTGCCAAAAAAGAGTAACATGATTAAAAAAATACTCATTGTTTTAATAGCGTTTTTGGGGCTTCAAAGGGCGCAGGCACAACTACCTGGTTATGCCTTTCAGGCCGCATCGGGTACCTATACGGCTTTGTCTGGCGCCGCCGCGGTTATATTAACCTACAATGGGGTAGCTAACGCCGATGACGGCATTGCCACTCCTGCCAATGCGGTTGTAATAGGCTTCCCGTTTACTTATAACGGTACGCCTTACACAAGCATACGGCCTTGTGCCAATGGCTTTGCCGCTTTTGGCGCGACTGCCTTGGCTAACAATACGGACGACTGGACAAACACTCTGGCCGGTGGCGTAAGTACACTCCGCCCGCTGCTTGCACCTCTTTGGGACGATTTAGATATGAGCGCCGGCTCTGTTACGTATGCGCTTACCGGCACCGCGCCTTCAAGAGTGTTAACCATAGAATGGGCCAATGCAAGATGGGATTACGGTGCAGGCGGAGCGGTGATTTCTTTTCAGGTAAAGCTGTACGAAACCACCAACGTGATTGAATACGTTTACCGGCAGGAGAGTGGCGCTATCTCCGGCGCCAACGGCGGTGGTGCATCAATCGGTCTTACTGCCACGGCAACGGGAAATAACACTTTCCTGTCGTTGCAAGATGCCAGTGCCAATCCATTGGTTAGCGCAACTACGGAGAACAGCACGATTTTGACAAAGCCCGCCACAGGCCAGATCTATCGCTGGACGCCGTATTGTACAGCGGCTGCAAACAACACGGCAACAACGGGTGAGAAGATTTCAAACGTTACTATCGGTACCATCAACAACAACTCTGCTTCCGGCAACGGGTATGAAAATTTTTCGGCGCTTACGTCTTTCACCATTCAGAATGCAACAGTGCCAATAACCATTAATGTGTCTAATCCAAAAGCCACTGACCAGGCTTACGTGTGGATTGACTTTAACCACAACGGTAGCTTTACCGATGCCGGCGAACTGGTTTACACATCGCCGGTGACGGCGGGACCTTACACCGCCAACCTTTCTATCCCGGCTATTTCAGCTACCGTTTTGCAAGGCTTGGCAAGAATGCGGGTGAGGGTGCAAGACACCAACATTCCGGTAGCAAACAATACCTCTTGCGGCGCCTCGGAATGGGGGCAAGTGGAAGATTATACGCTGGACATAAATGCCTGTTCGGCTGCCGCTTTTTCTACACAGCCTATTGGTGTAACCACTTGCAGCGGGGGCAGCGCATCCATTAGTACGGCGGTTAGCGGTACTTTTCTTACTTATCAATGGCAGGTAAGCACAAACGGCGGTACTACGTGGACAAATGTTGCCAACAGCTTTATCTATTCCGGTGCGGCTACAAGAATACTTGCCATTAGCGGCGCAACGCCTGGCATGTCGGGCTATCTCTATCGCCTTGTAGTAAACGGTACTTGTACGCCGACAGATTTTACATCGGCCGCCGCAACGCTAACCGTAAACAGCCCGGCAGTCCTTACGCTGCAACCGGAAGTAAACAAAGCGGTGTGCGTGGGAAGCGATGCGAGCTTTACCGCATCGGCAACCGGCGTTGCACCAACTTATCAATGGCAGGTAAGCACGGATGGCGGCATAACCTGGGCGAACATTAGCGGCGCCACGGCAAGTACCTTGAGCGTTAGCGGGGTAACACAAAGCATGAACGGAAACAGGTACAGGGCATTGGTCACAGCGTCGCCCTGCGGCGCGGTGATGTCCACAGCCGGCATTTTGACGGTGAACCCTTTACCGGTAGTGGTCATTCAAAGAGCGCCGGATTCTTTGGTACAACCGGGACATTCAACTTTTATTACCGCAGGCAGCACACCAAGAGGCGCAAGCTATTCGTGGACGTTGAACGGAAGACAGTTAGCAGGCGTCGGGACGGCAAGCATTAATCCAAACTACAACGGCATCGGCACGTACCAGGCAACCGTCACGGATGTAAATGGTTGCCAGAACAAATCCAATACGGTGGTGATTGATGCCTTGGTTGATGGCCGTATATTCATCTTTCCCAACCCCAACACGGGTAAGTTCAGCGTACGTTATTACGGACCTCAACTGGCAAGGTCCATGACCATCTATAACGCGGCGGGCACCACCGTTTTTTACAAACGGTTTTACCCTGTTACTCTCTATCTGCAGCAGGATATAACTATTCAACTGCCAAGGGGCTACTACGTTTTACAAGTAGAACTTCTCTATACAAAGAAGGAAGTAGTCGGCGCTTTTGTGGTTCAATAAAAGTGAATCATCGCAAAAAAGAAGCCGTCTCAAAAACTTGAGACGGCTTCTTTTTTGCGATGATAAGAGACTTCTGTTCAGCGCTAACGCCGCATTTCCTTAAACTCGTTTATCAACCCATTGGTAGAAGAATCGTGCGAAGTGATTTGTTCATCACCCTTTAACTCCGGCAAAATTTTATTGGCCAACTGCTTGCCTAATTCCACGCCCCATTGGTCGAACGTAAAGATGTTCCAGATAACACCTTGTGTGAAAATTTTGTGCTCGTACAACGCAATCAATTGCCCTAACGTAAACGGCGTTATTTTTTTTACGAGAATAGAATTGGTGGGCCGGTTGCCGGGAAACATTTTAAAGGGCGTAAGCCTCGCAATTTCCTCGTCGCTTTTGCCGGCTTTGCGCAGTTCTTCACTCACTTCTTCTTCGGTCTTGCCATTCATCAACGCTTCGGTTTGCGCAAAAAAATTGGAAAGAAGTTTTACGTGATGATCGCCCAATGGATTGTGCGATTGCGCTGGTGCAATAAAGTCGCAGGGAATCAACAAGGTTCCCTGGTGAATGAGTTGATAAAAAGCATGCTGCCCGTTGGTGCCCGGTTCGCCCCAAATAATTGGCCCGGTGGCGTAGTCCACTTCTTCGCCGTTGCGGTCTGTGCTTTTGCCGTTGCTTTCCATGTTGCCTTGCTGAAAGTAAGCCGGGAAGCGATGCATGTATTGGTCGTAAGGAAGAATGGCTTCGGTTTGGGCGCCGAAAAAATTAATGTACCAAAGCGAGATGAGAGCCATCAGCACAGGGATATTTTTTTCAGGGCCGGTGTTGCGAAAATGTTCATCCACATTATAAGCGCCTTTCAACAATTCATCAAAGTTTTCGTAGCCAATAGTCAACGCTATAGACAAACCGATAGCGCTCCACAGTGAGTAGCGGCCGCCAACCCAATCCCAAAACGGAAACATATTGGCCTTGTCAATGCCGAACTTCACCACTTCTTTTTCGGCCGTGGAAAGCGCCACAAAATGTTTGGCTACCTGGGCTTCGTCTTTGGCGGTTTGCAAAAACCAATCTCTTGCGCTTTGTGCATTGGTCATGGTTTCCTGCGTGGTAAATGTTTTTGACGCGATCAAAAAAAGCGTTTCTTCCGGCGTTACTTTCTTCAGTGTTTCGGCAATATGAGTGCCGTCAACGTTGGAAACAAAATAGGCTTGCAGCCCTTCTATCCAATACGGCTTTAAAGCTTCGGTGACCATAAATGGCCCCAGGTCGCTGCCGCCGATGCCGATGTTGACGATGTATTTAATCTTCTTCCCCGAATACCCTTTCCATTCGCCGCCGTGCACTTTCCCGCAAAAGGCTTTCATCTGTTGCAGTACGGCTTTTACTTCCGGCATCACGTCTTTGCCCTGGCTGTAAACGGGCTTGTCGAAACAATTGCGCAAGGCCGTGTGCAGCACGGCACGGTGTTCGGTTTCGTTAATGGCCTCGCCTTCAAACATGGCGCTGATGGCTTCCTTTACCTTGCATTCGGCCGCCAATGAATAGAGCAGGTCTAGGGTTTCGTCGGTAATGATGTTCTTTGAAAAATCAAAAACAATATCGCCCAAACGTTGATGGTATTTTGCAAACCGTTCGCTGTCTTCGGCAAACAGGTTCTTCATGCGCACCTCTTTCATTTGACCGGCATGGCTTGTCAGTTGCCGCCAGGCGTTAGTTGTGGTGGGGTTGACTTTCGGAAACATAATAAGGTTTGTGGTTTGAAGTTTATGGTTAAAGGTCGCCTATAACGTCAATTGTCTTTTGAACCATGTCAGCATCTACATCAAGATGCGTAACAATGCGCACCTGGGTAGGAGAGATGGCGTACCACCAGATGTTTTGTTCCTTCATTTTCTCTACAAGGCTTTGCGGCGTGAATCGTTCTTTTACCGAAAAGATAATGATGTTGGTTTCTACGGGTAGCACGGCGTCAACAAAATCTTTCTTCGCAAGGGCATCGGCTAAACGCCTGGCGTGATGATGGTCTTCCGTTAAGCGGCCAACGTTGTTCTTTAACGCATAGATGCCTGCCGCCGCTAGGTATCCCGCTTGCCTCATGCCGCCGCCAAAAGCTTTGCGTATTCGTTTTGCTTTGCGAATAAACTCCTTCGACCCAATCACCAAACTGCCCACCGGACAGCCCAAACTTTTGCTTAGGCAAACCGAAATGCTGTGAAAGGCTTTGCCGTAATCTTCTGCTTTCTCACTTTTGGCCACCAGCGCATTAAACAACCGTGCGCCGTCCAAATGCAAGGCGAGGCCGTGTTCGTCGCAAACGGTTCTTATCTTTTTTATCTCTTCAAAATCGTAGCAACTGCCGCCGCCGCGGTTCGAGGTGTTCTCCAAGGAAACGAGTGAAGTTCTTGCTTTGTGCACGTCATCGGCATTGATGGATTCGCGTACTTGTCCGGCGGTGATTCGTCCACGGTCGCCTTGCAAAAGCTTTACCGACGCGCCGGAATTGGCCGCAATGCCGCCGCCTTCGTATTGATAGATGTGTGAGCTGGCATCGCAAATGACTTCATCGCCGGGTTGCGTGTGGCACTTAATGGCAATTTGGTTGGTCATGGTTCCAGAAGGACAATACAACGCCGCTTCCATCCCGAACATCTCCGCCGTCATCTCTTCTAACTCATTTATCGAAGGGTCTTCGCCAAACACATCGTCGCCTACCGGTGCGCTGAACATGGCGTCCAGCATGGCTTTGGAAGGTTTGGTTACGGTATCGGAGCGATAATCAATCTTCATCAGCCAAATTTACTCGGTTCATCTCCTTTATGTGCCGCTTCATTCAGAAATACATTTCAAGAACTTTTGCCGCATATAAACTTGCAATAGGAATAGAATTGCCAACCGTTCAACGCTTTCTATTTCCGTTAATCACATTGCCGCCAAAAGCTGTAACCAGTGCGCCGCGGCTGCGTCTTATTGCTATTCGTTCCTACCATTCATCACGATAATCGCGGCGTTGGTAATAAAACAATGTACTTTGCTTTGTATAGTACCTACGTTTGTCAGGAAATCTACAAAACAAAATCAACTCACTACACATGAAACAGCTTTTCTCCCTTTTAACCGCACTGGCCCTTTTTAGCTTTGCAGCCCGTGCGCAAACCGGCCGGGTATCGGGCACTGTGGTTGACGGTTCGCAAAAATTAGTGGAATCCGCTACCATCAGCCTTCTGAAAGCAATTGATTCTTCGGCCGTAAAATTTACAGTTGCAGGCAAAGACGGGGCATACAGTTTTGAAAGCATCGCTTATGGCAAGTACATTGTTTCCGTCTCCGCGGTTAGCCATCAAAAAGGCTTTTCGCCAACATTTGAAATTTCAGCTTCCAACGAAACAGTTCAACTGAAATCAATTGAATTGATCCCGGTGGTAAAGTCAATGGCTGGCGTAACTGTCACAGCACGAAAACCTTTTATTGAGGTGAAGATGGACCGCACCATCGTAAACGTGGATGCCGCGGTGACCAATGCGGGAACAACGGCTTTGGAAGTGTTGGAAAAATCGCCGGGTATTACTGTGGACAAAGACGGCAACATCAGCCTAAAAGGGAAGGCCGGTGTGATGGTGATGATGGACGGGAGGCCCGCTTACCTCACCGGTACCGAACTCACGAACTACTTAAAGAACCTTCCGTCGAGTGCTTTGGATCAAATTGAAATTATGACCAACCCACCGGCCAAATACGATGCCGCCGGCAATGCAGGCATCATCAACATTAAAACAAAAAAGAACAAGCTGAAAGGCTTTAACGGCAACGTAAGCCTGAACTACGGACAAGGCGTTTATTGGAAAACAAACAACAGCATCAATGCAAATTACCGCACCGAAAAAGTGAATGTGTTTATCAACGCAA
The DNA here is from genome assembly GCA_965247695.1 of Flavisolibacter sp. Taxonomy (GTDB): domain Bacteria; phylum Bacteroidota; class Bacteroidia; order Chitinophagales; family Chitinophagaceae; genus Flavisolibacter. Next base: position 3,731,937 of record OZ252037.1, on the reverse strand, counting down.
GCCAAAGCCAATGGAACGGTTTTGAAAACCTCGACATCAAACGTACTTATCGCAATGCGGCGACCAAAGCAGTGACGGCCATCTTTGAACAGAACGCCAGAATGCATAATGAGAACGGATATTACAATTTGAAACTGGGCGCTGACTTTTACGCATCCAAGAATACAACCCTGGGCATCGTGACCAGCGGCTTTCTTAACCCCGAAAAAAACCGTAGCACCAACACCAGCAATTTAATGAGCGCTTCGCGAAAGATTGATTCGATTGTTTATGCCACCAGCATAAATGATAATAAATGGAAAAACGGCAGCCTGAATCTAAATATGCGTCACCAGTTTGACAGCACAGGCACGGAACTCACCGCCGACCTGGATTATCTCACGTATTCATCAGCCGGCGACCAGCGTTTTATAAACACTACTTATTCGCCCGACTGGGCACAACTCCGGCAAAAAACCATCACCAGCAATACGCCCATCAACATTGATATTTATTCGGCCAAGGCGGACTATTCACATCCGTTTAAATCGGGGTTGAAGTTTGAAGCCGGAGTTAAAACGAGCTATGTAAAAACCGGCAACAGTGCTTTTTACTACAACATAACGGCCGGCGCAAAAGCCGTGGATTACACCAAGACCAATCAGTTTATTTACAAAGAGAACATCAACGCGGCTTATGTAAACCTCAATAAGGAGTTCGGCAAGTTTGGTTTGCAAACAGGCCTTCGCTTTGAGAACACCAATTACAACGGCAAGCAATACGGCAACCCCACCAAAACCGATTCGTTGTTTAAAAAGAGTTACGGCAGTTTGTTCCCGACCGTTTATTTGAGTTACAACGCCAGCGAAAAAAATCAGTTTGCGGTATCACTGGGCCGCCGTATTCAACGGCCGGATTATCAGGACCTGAATCCGTTTTTGTTTTTTCTTGATGAATACACGTACCAGGCAGGCAATCCTTTTTTGCAGCCGCAGTTTACCAACAATGTGGAACTGACGCATACCTATAACGGCTTTCTGACAACAACCTTGAATTACGGCCACACCAAAGATTACATGATGGAGACTTTCAGCCAGGAACGCAGCAGCGCAACTTCCAATGGTTTTGCCACCGTTGTGCGCCGCGGCAACATCGGCAAAGTGGACATGGCGGGCATATCGGTTAGCGCCCAGGTGCCGGTAGCCAAGTGGTGGACGGTGAGCCTTTACTCCAACCTTAATTACAGCCGCTTTCAAGGCCCGGTGGAAGGGGAAAGTATAGACATTAAAGCCGCCAATGTTTTGTTCAACGTAAACAACCAGTTCAAGTTTGCCAAAACATGGAGCGCCGAATTAAGCGGATTCTATCGGACGAAAGGCATCGAAGGACAAATTCAGATTCAGCCGCTGGGACAAGCGTCAGCGGGCATCAGCAAACAAATATTGGCTGGCAAGGGAACAGTAAAATTGAGCGTGAGAGATTTTCTTTATACCAACAAGGCAACAGGCAACATCAACTTCAGCACGACGGAAGCCTGGTTTCAAAACAGCCGCGACAGCCGCGTCGCCAACCTTACATTCACTTACCGCTTTGGCAAGCCGTTAAAAGGTGCGCAGCAAAGAAGAAAAAGCGGCGGCGCCGATGATGAGCAAAATCGGGTGAAAACTGGAGGCAACAATTAATGCCAATTAGCAAGAGGCAGTATGCAATAGGCAAAAGTGAAAATCAAATCCGGCGCAGCTTTCTACCATTGCAAGACTATACACCTAAATTCAAACCATTCAACCACTATACATTAACGAAGAGGCGATAAGCCTCTTCGTTAAATTCCCTAACTAGGTGCTTTCATTTCAATGCGGAAAACTCCTATAGTTTATCGGTCACTGTAAATGTCCTCTCATCACAATTTGGCCGTTGGTAAAAGAAGGAAATGAAATCTTTGCTTTTATAAACGAGACAGCGATAATAGCAGATACGTAATAAAACAAAAGCAAGCGTTGAACACCGCTATAAAATAATCAGACCTTTCTTATTTTTTCTCATGTGCATGACGGCCCTGTTTTTTAACGGGGCCTTTTTGTGAATGGATAACCGCGTATTTAAAACTTATGAGGGAAGGTTTGTCTCCTCGCCGAAGATTTTCTTGAAACCGAAGTCTGTAAATGGATTGACGTATTTGACCCGCATACGGGCAAATTTATTTGTTTTGGAGGAATGTGTAGAATATGCGGTTTGGACTAAGAACTCCGATTTCTATTCTTGCTGTTTGTCGGCCAAGCCTCAAAACCAACAATGACGTAGATTTCGATCGTAGGTGACAGAGCAACAGATAAAAAACCTAAAATCTAAGGGCAACTGTATTGATGATATTAATTTCAATTCCAAAATTGCGGCTCGCGAATCTTTTCTCTTTTAACTTCTTTGCTTCCATTAGAAGAATATGTATAAATTTCTTTAATAGTCATAGGAGTTGAAAGGTGATACACATGTAATATCACACGACCCTCGCTATCGTAACTATATCTTCCGTAGTCCATTACAAATTCAAAGCATCGTTCGTCTTCCTTGGGTTTCGGCTCACAACATTTCTTGTAAATGCTTTCATATTCCAATTGTCCTTCGTTGTTGAAGTACTCGGTAACTATTCTACTAAGGCATTTATTTGCATCAAAATGATTGACGACTACTCTCAATTTCTTTTTGACTGAAGTATAGTAGGTCACAACAACTGCATCGGTGGTTATAATTGTGTCGGAGAAACTTCGTTCCTTTTGAAGAATTTCGTCATAATGATGTAGCTCTGCGTAAGTTTTTAGCCTAAGAGTATCCCATTCATCTAATGGTATTTGCGATTTCTGACTGACAGCATTGAGTTGACCGAATGCCCAAAAGATTAGGAATACATACTTCATAGCATTGTTATTATAATTGCATTTGTGCAATATACACATGCTTACTTTAGAAGTGGTCTAGGCCATGAGTCTGCGACTCAATTCTTGCCCAATAGCGATAGGAACGTACAAAAGTGCGACGCAAAAGACGCTCAATACATAATCGAACCTCTAATCCATAAAAAGCAAAATCCTAAAAGCAAGACCGAAGGCAATGCAGCAATCTCCAACCTATGTTTCCCTTCAGGGTACAGGGGGCTTTCCCTTATTTTTACACCCTTCATGTTTGCCGAAGTCATCATACCCCTTGCGCTTCCAAAGAATTATACCTGGCACATACCCGATGAAATGCTTGAAAGTATTTCCATTGGTTGCCGCGTGGAAGTAAACCTTGGCAAAGCAAAAAAATACGCCGGAATCGTAAAGGCTGTTCACAACCAGGAGCCGTTAAGTTTCGAAGCAAAAGAGATCCTGAATGTGTTGGACCCGGAGCCAGTCATTCATCGCTACCAGTTGCAGTTGTGGGAGTGGATGGCGGCTTACTATATGTGTTCCGAAGGCGAAGTGATGGCCGCTGCTTTGCCTTCGCATTTCAAGCTGTCAAGCGAAACCATTTTGATTTTTAATGAAGAATCCGGCGATGATTTTTCTGCGCTTGATAACGATGAATTTCTAGTGGCGGAAGCCCTTCAAATGAAGCACGAATTGCGGCTGACCGAAGTGCAGCAGATATTAGATGTGCCGCACGTTTATCCCATCGTCAACCGGCTGATCGGTAAAAAGATTTGCTTTGTTTGGGAGTCGCTTAAACAAACCTTCAACGCCAAAAAAGAAAGCTTCGTGCTGCTTGCCAACGAGTATCACGATGAAGACAAACTTTCTGCCTTGCTCAATAATTGGGGTCGTGCGCCCAAGCAAATGGAGTTGCTTTTAGCCTACCTGCACCTGATGAAAACGCAGGGCGAAGTCACGAAAGGTGACTTGCTGAAAAAAGCTTCAGCCACTGATGCGCAGGTAAAAGGTTTGATTGAGAAAAACATTTTGCGCATTGAAAAGCGAAACGTCGAACGCATTCGCTACGCACCCAAAGACGTGACCATTGATTTTACGCTGACGGCCTCGCAAGCCGAAGCCTTGCAACAGGTGAAGGACTGTTTCGGCAGCAAGCAGGTTTGCCTCTTGCACGGCATTACCTCCAGCGGCAAAACGCACGTGTATGTAAAGTTGATTGAAGACTTTATTCGTCGCGGCCAGCAAGTGCTGTACATGCTGCCGGAGATTGCACTGACCTCGCAAATCATTCGCCGCCTGCAAAAACATTTCGGCGGTTACATCGGCATCTATCATTCCAAATTCAGCCAAAACGAAAGGGTTGAAATCTGGAACAAAGTAAAGAGCGGCGAGATGAAGATTGTGCTCGGCGCAAGAAGCTCACTGTTCTTACCTTACCAGGATTTAGGCTTGATCATCTGCGATGAAGAACACGACTCTTCCTACAAGCAACAAGATCCTGCGCCGCGTTATCATGGACGCGATGCAGCGGTTTATATGGCTTCGTTAACGAGTGCAAAGGTCTTGTTGGGCAGCGCCACGCCTTGCCTCGAAACCTATTACAATGCGAAGACGGACAAGTATGGATTGGCGGAGTTGAAAGAACGTTTCGGCGACGTAAAAATGCCGGCCATTGAATTTATTGACAACCGAACCGTGGCCCATAAGCCCGGCGAAAAAGTCATGTTCTCGCCGCAGCTTTTAGAGGAGATAAAGGCAACGGTCGAAAAAGGAAAGCAAGTCATTCTTTTTCAAAACCGCCGCGGCTATGCGCCTTATCAATTGTGTACGGTTTGCGGTTGGATAGCCGAGTGCCGCAACTGCGACGTATCGCTTACCTATCACAAACAAAGCAACAAACTCAAGTGTCATTACTGCGGCAACATTTACCCGCCCGTAACTACCTGCGGCGCCTGCGCCAGCGACAAGTTGGTGCAGCGCAGCTTTGGTACTGAACGCATTGAAGAAGTGTTGGAAACCAGCCTGCAAGGTCTGAAAGTGAGCCGCATGGATTTTGATTCGGTGAAGAACAAAAATGCGCATGATGTATTGATTCAACAGTTCGAACAAAAAAAGATTGATGTATTGGTGGGTACGCAAATGGTGGTAAAGGGACTGGACTTCGACAACGTGGATTTGGTGGGCATACTGGATGCCGATGGCTTGTTGCACTTTGCTGACTTTCGTGTGAACGAAAGGGCGTTTCAACTGATGGAGCAAGTAAGTGGCCGTGCAGGAAGGAGGGAAGGACAAGGCCAGGTGTTGATTCAAACCGTGAACCCGACACATCCTGTTTTGTTGCAAGTAGCGAGGCATGATTACACCGGCATGTACAACGAAGAAATTGAAAAGCGAAAGCAATTTTTTTACCCGCCGTTTTCCCGCGTTGTCAATGTTCATTTCAAGCACAAGGAGCGTGAAGTTTGCTTTCAGGCGGCGCACCAGTTTGCCAAAGGCATGGACTTTCTTTACCGCAAATACATTGTCGGTCCGGCCGAGCCGGTCATCAACCGCGTACGCGGAATGTTTTTAATGGAGATGTTGTTGAAGCTGCCGCGTGATGCGCAAATGATTGCCAAATGCAAAGAAGACATCAATAAAGAATGCGCAACTCTTCATAACGTAAAGCAGTTTAAAAAAGTCATCATCATTTCGGATGTGGATGCGCAATAGGCCCTGTACCTAAAGGGGAACTTAAGTCGGAAAAACTTTTGTTGCCTCAATAGCCACTTACGTATAAACTTTATTTAGAACCAGAAGTTAGTACATCTATTGAGCTGTCGTTGCGTCGCTCCCGATGGGAAGGTCATCTGCGCACAGCCCTCGCTTTTCAATAATGCACTTCTTGTTCTATCATTCATTTAATCTAAAAATTTTCTAACTGCTTTGAGAGATTTTCTATCCTTCCCAGCGGCCTGCCTGCCGGTAGGCAGGGAAGGGCTTTAGCACAGCTAACCGCTTTCAAAAAAGATTGAAAGGGATGGGCCGCTAAAGCGCCAGTTTCCTCATCGCTTCATATTCGTAAATCGCGGTGCCGGGCTTTTCTTCTTTTGCCTCTGCTACCATTGCCTTCGCCACTTTCAGCGCATCAATCGGCCGGTACTTTTCCCAGCCGCCCACCAATAAAAAAGCAAAAAAGCTCATTACGCCTTGCCCTATCTTTTCACCGGGTCTCGATTCCGTTCTCTTCCCCAAAAGAATGGACGGACGAAAAATTGAAATGCTTTGAATGGGCCGCTGCTGCACGGCATCTTCCACTTCACCCTTTAGCCTTAAGTAAAAATTGTCGCTCTTGCTATCGGCGCCAACCGACGATACCAATAAAAAATTAGGGCAGCCGGTTTCAGCACAAAACCTTGCGGCATTCACGGGAATGTCGTAGTCAACTTTGCGGTAAGCTACTTTATCACCGGCTACTTTTTTTTGCGTAGTACCAATGGCGCAAAACACGGCGTCGCTTCCGTCAATGGCCAGTTTCACTGATTCGGGATCTTCAAAATTTACCAGTTTCATCTTCACCTTCGGTTGCGAAAAAGTAACCGGTCTTCGCACCAATGCACGAACGGTTTCAAACGATTTGTCTTCCTGTAAAATTTGGAGCAGGTGGTTTCCTATTAAACCGGTAGAGCCAATGACGGTGGCAATTTTTACGGGCATAAAATTCGTATTCTTGCTGCGATGCAGATTCGGGAAAATATTTCGCTCAAAAGTTACAACACCTTCGGGATTGATGTCAAAGCAAAACACTTCGCAACGTTCGGCGGCATAAATGAATTGCAAGAACTGCTGCACGGGGGCCTGCGGCCTGCCAACTGCAGTTTGATTCTCGGCGGAGGTAGCAACATTCTTCTCACCAAAGATTTTGACGGCCTCGTATTGAAAAATGAATTGATGGGAATTGATGTGGTGAAAGAAGACAGTGAACACATTTATCTAAAAGCCGGCGCGGGAGAGAACTGGCATCGCTTGGTGATGTACTGCGTGGAGAATGGTTATGCAGGCATGGAAAACCTTTCGCTTATTCCGGGCAATGTCGGCGCATCGCCTATGCAAAATATCGGCGCTTACGGCGTGGAAATAAAAGATGTTTTTTACGAATTGGAAGCGGTGCACATCAACGACAAAACACTTGTAAAGTTCGGCTTGAACGATTGCGGCTTTGGTTACCGCGAAAGTGTTTTCAAACATATCTACAAAGGAGAATTTATAATTGTTTCCGTTACTTATCGCCTAAATAAAAAACCTGTTTTCAATACCACCTACGGCGCTATCAATCAGGAATTGGAAAAGATGAATGTGCAGTCGTTAAGCATCAAGGCCATTTCCCAAGCCGTCATCAACATTCGTTCTTCCAAGCTTCCCGATCCCCAAAATTTAGGCAACGCCGGCAGCTTTTTTAAAAACCCGCAAGTTGAGAAGAGCAGATTCGATGATTTACAAAAAAAGTACACATCTATTCCTTCTTTTCCATTTAATGAAACACACGTAAAAGTTCCGGCTGGCTGGCTGATTGAACAATGTGGTTGGAAAGGCTACCGTAAGGGCGACGCGGGTTGTTACTCAAAACAAGCTTTGGTGCTGGTGAATTACGGCACCGCAACCGGCGATGAAATATACGCCTTGAGTGAAGAAATCCTTCGGTCAGTGAAAGCGAAGTTTGGAATTGTCTTGGAACGCGAGGTGAACATTCTATAACAAAGCAGCACAATTCATTTATTAATTGTCAATAGCGAAAACAAGCTTTATGAGAATCTTTCTTTTAGCAACGGCTTTGATTTTTTTCACGGTGGCAAATGCCCAAGATAAGATTTACCGCAAAAACGGAAAGGTGGTGCAAGCCAAAATTATTGAAGTCGGAAGTACTGAAATCAAATACCGGGTTTACGGCGATGAAACGGGTCCGATTTACATTCTTGAAACGGACAAAATCAAAAAAATAGATTTTCAAAACGGTACCAGTCAAAAATTTTTATTGGATATAAAAGACCCGGAGCAATACGAAGGGCAGTTAAAGAAGGCAATCAAGGTTGATTTCTTTGGGCCATTGTTAGGCTACTCACAAATTTCTTTTGAAAAAAGCACCGGTGTAGGAAAGAGTTATGAGGTAGGTTTATGCATTATTGGTGCCGGAAAAAATTCTGTGCTTGACTATTACGACAACACGTTGCGGAACGTTCGCCATAACCAGTTCGGTTTTGCCGGTTCCATCGGTTATAAATTCAATAAATGGCCCGACTTTCTTTTTGGCCGCAGCCGTTTTACCCATCTGATGCAAGGCGCTTATGCCAAGCCGGTTTTATACGTGGGCAATTATTCCGAGAACCGCGTGGTTTACAAACAAAACAGTCAGTATGTAATGGAACGTCCCAACGTGACTTTTGGCGCCTTGCAAATCGAATTGGGAAAGCAATGGGTGTTTGGCGACAAGGTTTTGCTTGATTTGTACTGGGGTTTTGGCTATGGCTTCGATAATAAAAAAAACGGGAATGGCTACTACTATTATGATGACGATACGAGTGCCTATAATTATCTCAATGCACGTCTTGGCCGAACACCTGGTTTTTCGGTAACGGGTGGACTCAAGATTGGACTTCTTATAAAATAGTTCTTTATCGTAACGTGCATAAATTTTTATCTTTAAGCCATGCAACTTCAGGAACCGGCACTGGCCTACAACCGGAAAAATTGGACCATCGAAGAATACCTCGCGATGGAAAAAGACGCGGACGTTAAACACGAATACTATCAGGGAGAAGTGTTTGCCATGTCGGGAGCGCTACAGCCGCACAACGCCATATCCAGTAATCTCAACGCTGAACTGCGGGTAAGATTAAGAAGGAGAGGCTGCCGTCCGTATGGAAGTGATATGCGCATTCACGTTGCCTCCAATAGCTTATTCACCTATCCGGATATCTCTATTTTTTGCGGAAAAGTGGAAACGCTGAACAACGACAATTTCAATGCGTTGAATCCAATTGTTTTAATCGAGGTGTTGTCGAAATCAACGAAAGATTATGACCGGGGCGATAAGTTTACCTTGTATCGCGACATTCAAACGTTGAAGGAATATATTTTGGTTGATTCCCGCTCGATTTCCGTGGAAGCGTTTGCGGTCAACAGTTCCGGCAAATGGGAATTGACGGAACATAAATCACTGGACGGCACGCTTTCATTTCAGTCGCTTTCTGTTTCGATACCCCTTGCGGAAATTTACGAGGATTCGGGGCTTACAGGCGCCGAACCCCGCATAAAACTTAGTTGAAGTCTTCTTCTTCCAGATCGTCAAAGTTGGTTGACGATTGCATGTTCAACATACTTCCCATCAAATCCTTAAACTCCACCGATGTTTCCATTATTTTTTTGCTGATGAGTGAGAAGGAAGCAAGGCCGTGCAAAACAAATTCCATTAGCAAAGCCGTTTCTTTTTCAGATGCTTGTGAAAAGGTTTTTTTCACCAAGGCATGAAGGCCGTCAATGGCGTACAACTGATTCATCTTCTCGCGGTCGTTCGCCGCAAAAAACAGGTTGAGGTGATTGCCTTTGTCAAACCAGCTGATTATTGACCGATAGGGATTGTCCACGGCTTCGGCCTTTTCGCCTTTGCGCGGCGCCCGTTTCTTCAACGTATCAGGATTGGGAAAGTATTGAACAAATTGCGTACGAATAGATTTGTCAACAAGATTCATCGCCACTTGATAAGGGCCTTCCTGCTCGCCTTCGTAAACCAATTCAATCTTACCTGTAATTGAAGGAATAATGCCCACCAGGTCACTTATCCAAACCTGTGTAGCCTTTTCTTTGTTGATGATGCTGCGGCGTTCGGCGGCGCTTACAGCGTTTTCAAAAGCCGAAATGGTAAGCCTTGCGCTTACGCCGCTTTTCTTGTCCACAAACTCGCTGCCTCTTGCTTCAAAAGCCACTTGCTCAATCAAGCGTTTCACCAAATCGGAAACAGTGACTTTTTCTTTTTGTGCTTCTTCAATGTCGGCTTCCTGTTCGGTGATGGCCAAGGCGTTTTCGAGTGACTTTGGATAGTGAGTCAGTATCTGGCTTTCAATACGGTCTTTTAATGGCGTAACGATGGAGCCGCGGTTGGTATAATCTTCAGGATTGGCCGTGAAGACAAACAGAATATCCAACGGCAAGCGAAGCTTGAAGCCGCGTATCTGCACATCGCCTTCTTCCAGAATATTGAACAAGGCCACTTGAATACGAGCCTGCAAATCGGGCAATTCGTTAATCACAAAAATGCTGCGATTGCTTTTGGGAATGATGCCGTAGTGAATCACTCTTTCGTCGGCAAAGCTCAAGCGAAGGTTGGCGGCCTTGATGGGATCAATGTCACCGATTAAATCGGCAACGCTAACATCCGGTGTGGCCAACTTTTCACCGTAGCGTTGGCTTCGGTGCATCCATTCAATAGGCGTATCGTCGCCTTTTTCACGAATCAAATCTTTGGCAAATTTGGAAATAGGATTGAGTGGATTGTCGTTAATCTCGCTGCCGGGCAGTATCGGAATGTATTCATCCAACAGTTCAATCATTTGCCGGGCCATCCTTGTTTTTGCCTGTCCGCGAAGGCCGAGAAAGAGAATGTTGTGCTTACTCAACAATGCCCTTTCCACATCAGGTATCACCGTGTCTTCGTAACCGATGATGCCGTTAAAGGTGTCTTCTTTTGCTTCGAGCTTTTTGATCAGGTTTGTCCTGATTTCTTCTTTGATGCTTTTGGCTTTGTATCCCGATTCTTTCAGTTCGCCAAGAGTGTTTATGTGTTTGATGTTCATGTTCGTTTATTCGTAATTTTTTGCCGGTAAGACGGTAAGACGTTTATTCTACACAAAAACGCCGTATTCCGTTTTTTATAATGCCCACATTAAAATTCAGGAGAAAACCAATGTGAAGTTTCGTGAGTTTGAGATGGCTGATAATTTGAGCTTGCCGTAACGTGTTGACTTGCTTAACCGCTTTTATCTCGCAAATAATTATTTCATCAACCAAAAAATCCATCCGCAGTCCTTCATTAAAAACCAATTCGTCGTAATAAATCGGAGGTGATTTTTGCCGCTCCGCTTTGATTCCCCTCTTTTGCAATTCGTAGCAAAAGCAAGCTTCGTATATCTTTTCCAACAATCCCGGGCCTAATTTCTTATGAACCGAGTAAGCGCAATCAACGATCTGCTCGCACAGGTATTGCTCGTATTGCGTTGGAATGTACATAGTCAATCAAAAACGTCTTCCCGGCTAATAAACCGTTTTCCTCTTCCCGCTTTCAAAATCCCTAAAAATAAACGCTCCCAATTTATCCAGCGAGGCGAAATAAGCCTTGCCGTTGTTCATCTCCGTAAACTCTTGCACGAAGCGTTGAAGATAGGGGTCGGTGGCAATCATAAACGTGGTAATGGGAATTTTTAGCTTCTTGCATTGCGCCGCCAGATTGATGCAGCGGTTGGTGACTTTTCTATCCAGTCCAAAACTGTTTTTATAGTAGCGCTTGCCAATTTTCAGGCAAGTTGGCTTGCCATCGGTAATCATGAAGATTTGCTTGTTTGGATTCTTTCTGCGACGCAAAATATCCATCGCCAGTTCAAGCCCGGCAACTGTATTGGTATGATAGGGCCCGACTTGCAAATACGGCAGGTCTTTTATCTCTACCGGCCAGGCATCGTTGCCAAACACCACGATATCCAAGGTGTCTTTCGGGTATTTTGTCGTGATTAATTCACTCAAGGCCATCGCCACTTTTTTGGCCGGTGTAATGCGATCCTCGCCGTATAAAATCATGGAATGTGAAATGTCAATCATCAACACCGTCGAGGTCTGCGATTTAAAGTCGTTTTCGCGAATTTGCAGATCGTCCTCCTGCATGGTGAAGGAATCAAGGCCATGATTGATTTGTGCGTTGCGGATGCTTTCCGTAAAATCAATTTGCTCCAACATGTCGCCAAACTGAAAGGGCCTTGTGTCGGGACTAACCTCATCGCCCAGGCCGGGTTTAAAGGTTTGGTGGTCGCCGGTTTTTGTTTTCTTCAGCTTGCCGAAAATTTCTTCGAGGCTGCGTTTGCGAATGCTTTGCTCGGTTTTGGGTGTGATCTTGATTTCGCCTTTTTGATTGTCATCGGTAATGAAGCCTTTTTGTTTCAGGTCATCAATAAAATCGCCCATGCCATACGCATCATCCGTCAGCTCGTATTTCTTGTCCAACTCATTCAGCCATTGCAAGGCTTCGGTTACGTCGCCGCTGGTATAAGTGAGCAATTGCATAAAAAGATCCATCAATTGTTCAAAGCGTGTTTTGCCGCTTTGCCGTGGATCGTATTTAGTAAAATGAAAGCCAATCATTGTATTCGATTTGTAAGCATTTTAAAATGAAAACTTTGCAGCCACCAGTTAGCAGCTTGCAACGGTTTTGCACACTGTTAATTGCAAAACTGCCAACTTTTTCTCGCGTCCCTACAATCTACAACAATTGTGCACTCTTTGTTCAAACGGCGTTGTTAAACAAAAAACCTCCCGCAAGGCGGGAGGTTTTTTGTTTTTGTCAGGGCCTTCTGCCACTGTCGGCGGCTGCTGGCAGTTCCTTTACCGGTGCAAGTTTGCCTTCATACTGTTGTTCAAATTGTTTGATGACATTCAGGTAATCTTGCGCTTCCTTTTCGTCTTGGGCAAGCTGGTAATAATAGCTTTCGTTGTACTCCTTCATGTAGGTGTAATATTTCAACTGCTCGGTTAAGTCTTTTGTCAGAGCGTCTTTGACCTTTTTCACCAAGGCATTGTCGCCGGCTTCGTAGGCGGCTCGCAGGTAAAGCAATGTGGTTTGGTTGTGCATCCGTCCGGCCATTGCATAAGGCATGCCCTTGGGATTAATGAGGTTTTCCGCCCTTTCCAAAACTTTTATCGCATCCGGCTTTTTCTGTTCGCCCGACAAGGCCGATGCTTCCACTGCATAAGCCTGACGAATGGTAAGCAGGTGCCGACGATTTTCTTCGTCAAAATAAACGCCGCCGTTTTGCGCACCACCCGAACGGAAGGTGTTTATCAGCAAACTGAAAGTGTTGTCAACATCAATGCCCCGGCCACCTGTTTGCGTGGCGTTGTAAGGCGACAGTTCAAAGATCAACCCGCGTTGGCGCAAGTAATCGCCGAAGCCCAAACCGCTTTCCGGGGAAGTGAAACAAATCGGACGCTTCCAGGCATTGGCGGCAATCACGTTCAGCATCGCCAATTGGTCAAGCGTATAATAGCCCTTGCCGCTGTTTAAAGCAAAACTGATTTGCTGCGGCACCGTATCGGTTGCGGTGATAATGCCGTTTGCTCTTGCGGCTTCTGCATCTACCGGCAACGTGACATTTTTTACGGCCGGGAACGACGTAATCTTCGGTGCTTGTTTGCCAATGCTTGTCATCACGTTCAGCAGGCTTTCCGTTTCTGGCGCAGGTTTATTATCAACCGGAATATAAGCCAGTCCACGAACCTGCTCTTCCGTCCAAATCACATTCAGCGGCGCACTCTCATTTATCTTATAGCGAAGCTGGTTGACGTACCAATCAATACCCAATAAGCTCGTATTGATGATGCGAATGTCTGGTCGAATGTTCTCCACTTCCTGTGCGTACCAAAGCGGATAGGTATCGTTATCACCATAGGTAAACAGAACGGCATTTTTGGGGCAACTGTTTAAGTAGTCTTTTGCCAAATCCGGGGCAATCAATTTTTCGCTGCGGTCGTGGTCGTCCCATTCCTGTTGTGCCATCAACACCGGCACTACGAGACTAATAAGCGAAGCGGCTAGCGCTGCGGTTTGCATGTTGGCTTTGCTCACAGCTCTGACCATTAAGGTGATGCCGATAGTAACTGCCGCAAACAGAATGGCGCCAATTACCGCCGCGCCAAATTTGCCGCCATTAAAGCTGGCTGCGTCACTCAAGACCATTATTAATAGCGTGGAAAGACTGCCGTAAATCACTACGTTGCGCAACGTCATTTTATCCGCTGCTTCGCGGGCCATGCGCACAAAGGCTACCACGGCCAATCCTATCCAAATGGCATAGACATAGTACGAACCCGCAAAGGCATAGTCACGTTCCCGTGGCTGGGCACCGGCCTGGTTTAGGTAAACCACAATGGCCGCTCCGGTGAAGAAGAAGAAAATGAAACTAACGATCCAGTCTTTTCGATCTTTAATAAATTGGTACACGCAACCGATAACACCCAATAAAAAAGGAAGCAGGAAAAGATTGTTGTGCGCCTTGTTTGTTTTAAGGCTTTCAGGCATCACGGCCTGGTTGCCCAGGCGCATATTGTCAAGAAAAGAAATGCCGGTGAGCCAGTTGCCGTCTCGCGGATTGCCAAAGCCCTGTACATCGTTTTGCTTGCCGCTGAAGTTCCACATAAAGTAGCGCCAATACATAAAGCCCATCTGGTAGGTAAAAAACCAACTGATATTGTTGGCGGCGGTGGGTATCTGCGCCAGTGAAATTTGTCCGCCTTGTTGTATGCTTTGCCCTTGTTGTACGCGGTAGGGTGCATAGCCGTCGGGGATCTCATAGCTAAATTGTCCGCGGCCGCCGTTCGCATCAAACTCCATTACGTCTATGCTGTTGGCGCCAACGGCGCTGATGACGGAATTTTTGCGAACCTGGATGCCGGTCATTGGCAAGTCGAGCCACTGAATATAAAACTGCGCACGGTTGGGGTCATTGCCTTCCCATATACGCGGAAAAAGTTGAATGTCCTTGCTGTCGTATTCCACTTCAGGCTGCGGCGCATCGTACTTCACGTACTTATAACGGTACGAAGAATCTAGCTTCAGCGTATTGCCGCTCTCCCGGTCTTTAATTTCTAATTCTCTTCCCTTTGCGTAAAGCGACTTGGTTTCGCCTTCGTGGCCACGGGCCAAAAAGTGCGGCCCAAGCAGAATGGGTTGCGAACCGTATTGTTCGCGACCGAGATAATAAACAAGGTTCATGGGATTGTCCACGTTGTTCATGTCAATGGCCGTATTGGCATTGGAACGTTCCAGTGGCGTAACGTAAGATGAATAACCAAGCATCATAAAAATGAAACACCAGATGCCGAGGCGTAGTAAAAAATAACTGCGCTGACGGGCAAAACGCAAAAGCAGCCAAAGCAGGCCACCCAGTAAAACAAAGAAGAACACAAAGCCTGAAAAGAACGGCAAGCCAAAAGAGTTGACAAAAAGAATATCAAATTGGCCGGCCGCTTTTACCGAATATTGAATGACCACCACCTGCACCAAACCGGTAATGGCGCAACCGATAACAAAGGCCCAGATGGCGCCCCATTGGGTGTAATTGTAACGGCGGAAATAGTATATCATTACCACTGCCGGAATGGTGAGCAAGCCCAAAAGGTGAATGCCTATGGAGAGGCCGAGAGAGAAAAACAGAAACACGATCCAACGGTCGGCGCGGGTTTTTAAAACCGGATTGGTGCCCGCTTCCGCATCGGCTCGTTCCCACTTGAGCATAGCCCAAAAGGCAAGGGCGGTAAACAATGAAGAGAAGGCATAGACTTCACCCTCAACGGCGCTGTACCAAAACGAATCGGAAAAGGTAAAGGCCAGCGCACCAATGACGCCGGCTCCCATGATGGTAAAGAGTTGACCACGGTCGGGCTCCTGTAAGAAGCCGCTGGTTAGCTTGCGGGCATAGTGCGTGATGGTCCAAAAAAGAAACAGTACCGTAAAGCCGCTGGCAAAAGCATTCATGATGTTGACAGCCTTGGCCGCGGTGTTCGGATTGTCGCCAAAGAGAACGATAAAAAAGCGGCCGAGTAAAACAAACAACGGTGCGCCGGGCGGGTGCGGCATCTGCACTTTATACGCCGCCGACACAAACTCGCCGCAGTCCCAAAGGCTGCCGGCTTTTTCGGCGGTAAGGATGTAAACAAGCGAAGCAAGAGCACACACTACCCAACCGGTAATGTTGTTGACTTTCTTAAAGTTCATAAAAGTGATGGTTCTGTTTGAAGGGCCGCTTTTTCAGCGACGTGCAAAAATAGGGAAGCGGCTAAAGTAAGAGAAAAACGTTGAGGAGAATGTTAAAGGGGATGCCCGGTTAGCGACGGACATGAATGGATAATTTTTGAAGGACATTGATGATTACGAATGCGCTTGCGGTTTGGTTTTTTGGATCTGACGGTTGTCTATTTATTGATTGTCTATTGCGTCGCTCCCGCCCCGATAGCTATCGGGAGCTATCGGGACGTGGACGTTCGGGTTTCAATTTTTCAATCTGTTTGTAATCGTAAAGCCGCTGCCTTGTCATGCCGATGAAGAGACTGTCCCGCCAAAGCAAAGGGCGTTTGTGCCTTCTGCTTTGAGAAAAGAAGGCAAAAGGCTTCATTGGTTGCACCAATTCTTTAATTATCATCCACAGATCCTTTCCTGCTGACGTGGGTTAGGCTCGCCTCGGAATGAAAAAGTCAACGTCATCGTTTTGGCGGTTAGGGTGAAAGAGAAAAGCAGCAGTCTGCTGTAAACACCGCCGTACGGTCTCCCTCTCCATCTTTGATGGAGAGGGCGGGGTGAGGTGTCACATCACCGGCCAATACAACTTCGTTATCCATTTACTTGTATCCGGCTCGGTCCTTCTGTCCGTTATAAGCGATTGAAACTCGATAGCCGGCGCCGTACGCCGGTTGTCTTCAATAAAGTTTTGCATTTGGTCAAAGGCTTTCTGTATATGCGCAGGACCGCCCTTCACTTCCGTCACCATAATGTTGCCCTTGCCCAGCATCTGTTTAAATTGAATGTCGCCTTCATCTTTGAGATGTTTGTTTACCGGCAGGGCCACGCGGGTGGTGTAGCCGCTGTCGGTGTTCTTAAACACGTTCAGCATGGGCGGGGCCGTTTGCTCCGCGCCGTTCTTCTTGATAAAGGCTTGCAGTTTGTCAACAAGTGCATAAACGGTTTCATTGGAAGGCAGCCCGGCTACTTTTATAGCCGTGGATACCAGCAGTGAGTCAGTTACTATACCTTCTTTAAAATGAAAACCGTAGAGCCGGTCTTCATCGGCATAAAACACCTTTAGGCTATCGAGCAGGGAAGGAAGGTCGGATGCCAGTGCCTTCGCCTTCCAATAACGCCTGATGCGGGTGAGTGGATTATAGCCGGTTAGGCCGGAGGCAAGCCAGGATGCTTGCGCCGTGCCGTTTTGCACCGGTAGCAAAACCAGTTCCGTTAGCAGTGAATCTTTGCCTTCCGATACGGAAAGAACGTAAGATGAAAATCGTTTCTGGAGAAGCGTGTATGTCTTGCCGTTGTAAATGAACCTAACCGGATAAATCGTACTTGTTGGCTTCTCTCCCGGCCACCATTGAAGCCAGTTTTGTTCATCAAAAAAATTTCGTGAAAGCGCCTTCGCATTTACCGGCAAAGCTACTTGGTCATCAACCGTAATCTTCGACGGTATGAGCAAATAAATAGCGGCAAAAATCAACGCAAGAAAAACAAGCAAGGCAATCCATTTTCGCATAGCGGTAAAGTAAATCGTTTGGGCCGCCAAGGTATTGCGAATCCGGCGTAAATTGGCTGCCAACATAAATGATTGCTGCATGAACCGTTTGTTTCCTTTCCTTTTGTTGCTGTCCGCAACTGCCTTTTCGCAAGACCCTTGGAAGATAGAAGCCACGAACATTAACCCTTCTAATTATTATGGCGTTACCGTTGCCAACGGCATGATCGGCATCGTTTCTTCACCCGATGTATTTAAAGTAAAAGACGTAGTGCTGGCCGGCGCCTATGACTTATATGGCCGCGGCCGCGTAAGCAATTTTCTGCGCAGCTTTAACCTGCTCAACATGCGGCTTTCGGTTGACGGAAGAGAAATGACCAATGCCGTTGCTACGAACATGAAGCAGTCACTTGACATGCGCGGCGCTTCCTTCACCACCGCTTTTGACTATGGCGATAAAGCCGCCGTTTCTTATACCTATTATTCCCTTCGGCAATTACCGTTTACCGTATTGATGGACGTGACTGTAACCGCAAAAAAAGACATTAGCATCACCGGCAGCAGCGTAATGGAAGCGCCGGATGCTTTGCGTGATGTAGAGAATTATTACAATGAAATAGACCGGCCGCACGTGGTCATCAGCTTGTTGACATCAACAGCAAAATCGCCAACGGGCAAGTTGTTGATGTGCGCTTCTAACACCTTTATGTTTCCCGAACCGCACGGACAGGAACCAAGAGTGATACACGAAATGTGGGACAACAACATGCACCTGATGAAGTTTAGCCGAACCATCAAGGCGGGAGAAAGCTATCGCTTCTCCATTGCCGGTTCGTCCATCACATCTGCACATCATGACGATCCATTGAATGAAGCCGAACGGCTGACTATTTATGCCAAGCTCGAGGGCCGCGACCGGCTCTTGCAAGCCCACCGCAAGGCCTGGGACGAACTCTGGAAAAGCGACATTCAAATAGAAAGCGATGCGCAGGCGCAACAGGATGTTCACAGCATGTTGTATCATCTTTATTCTTTCGTAAGAGAAGGCACGGCTTATGCACCGTCGCCAATGGGATTGAGCGGACTGGGTTATAACGGCCACGTGTTTTGGGATTCGGAATTATGGATGTATCCCGCCCTGTTGGTGATGAAACCGGAGTTGGCAAAGAGCATGATTGAATACCGTTTTCAGCGATTGGAAGCGGCCAAGCGCAATGCTTTTGCCGTTGGCTTTAAAGGTGCCATGTTTCCGTGGGAAAGCGCCGGAAGTGGGGCTGAAGAAACACCGGTTTGGGCCTTGAGCGGCCCCTTTGAACACCACATCACCGCCGACGTGGCGATAGCGGCCTGGAACTATTACGCAGTTACGCAGGACAAAGCCTGGCTTCGCGAAAAAGGCTGGCCCATACTTTCCGCAACTGCTGATTTCTGGGCTTCACGAGTTGAACGAAATAGTCCGGGACATTATGATATAAAGAACGTGGTGGCCGCAGATGAATGGGCCGAGAACGTGGACAACAACGCCTTTACCAATGCGGCTGCGAAGGCCAATCTTCAATACGCTACACAGGCCGCAACGCTTCTTGGCATTACACCCAATGCCGATTGGATGAATGTTGCGAATAACATCCCGATTTTAAAAATGGCTGACGGCATAACCAGAGAACACGCTGCATACAACGGCGAAGGCATTAAACAGGCAGACGTGAACTTGTTGGCTTATCCGCTCAAAGAAGTCACTGATCCAAAAAGCATTCAGAAAGATTTAGACTACTATAGTAGCCGCGTGCCCGACGAAGGCACGCCGGCCATGACGCAGGGGGTGTTTGCCTTGTTGTATGCCCGCATCGGCAATGCCGACAAAGCGGCCCATTGGTTTAAAGATGCTTATGTGCCCAACCTGAATCCGCCGTTCCGTGTGATAGCCGAAACTAAGGGCGGTACCAATCCTTATTTTGCCACCGGCGCCGGCGGCATTTTGCAGGCCGTGCTTATGGGCTTTGGCGGATTGGAAATAACACCCAAAGGATTAACGCAATTGAAAGGCATATTGCCAAAAGGCTGGACGGGTTTAACAATGACGGGTGTGGGAGTGGAGAGGAAAACATATATGGTGAAGTGATTTGCTTTGGGCATGTCCCATTGCCGTGGCCGAACACAAAGCGGCCACACGACAGCAAAGGGCCGGTCCGCCAACTGGCGGATGCTATTCCGCCACAAGGCCAATGCGCAAGACCTTCAGCGGGCTATTCGCTGCTATCCCTCATGCGTTTATGCGGCGGCATACCAACTGATTGATGTGGGTAATAATTGCCTACAGAAAGGCGGTATCGTGCTTCGGCTGTTGGTGGGCCTGACATGTAGCCATTGCTTCAACACCAACAATGATAAAAATCATCAAACTTACTGCGGCAAAGACCTGGCAGACTTCCAAGCTGGAAATTTCTAACAGCAACTTTTGGATAGTAACAGGATTATTGTCCTTTGGAATGCTGCCGGGCGGCACTGCACAAATTTAAAAAGGGCAGTTCAACGTAACTGGACGTAAACACATCGGCTTACCAGAGTACGTATTGCCCATCTTAGGCAGTTGGAAAGTGCTTGCCGTCATTGTGATTCTTATGCCGAAATGCCTGTTGGTGAAAGAATGGGCGTATGCGGGATTGTTCTTTCTTTTATCAAGCGGGGTTATTTCATACGTCGCCAGTGGAGACGGAGCAGCAGACGCTTTACCGGTTTTTATCTTTATCTGCCTTACAATTGCATCCTGGTACTTCAGCCTGCCGGCAGAAAAATTACTTTTACTATTTAATAAGCGAAACATGAACCCAAACGTTGATTGGTTTTTTACAAAAACCACAAAATGGCAAAAAGAATATTCAGAGTTAAGAACGCTTGCGCTCGACTGTGGGCTAACCGAAGAATTAAAATGGGGCTGCCCGTGTTACACATTGAACAAAAGCAACATTGCTTTGATTCACGGATTTAAAAGCTATTGTGCTTTGTTGTTTATGCAAGGCGCTTTACTAAAAGACCCAAAAAGAATCCTGATTCAACAAACCAAAAATGTGCAATCGGCAAGGCAGATACGGTTTGCCAATATAGAAGAGATAGTAAAAAGCAGATCAACGATCAAATCATACATTAAAGAAGCCATTGCACTTGATAAAGCGGGATTGAAAGTGGAATTGAAAAAGACGGAAGAATTCATCATGCCAATTGAGTTTCAAAATGTTTTAAATGAAATGCCCGAGTTGAAGATTGCTTTTCAATCGTTGACACCGGGGCGGCAACGAGGCTATCTTCTCCACTTTTCCTCGCCCAAACAAACAAAGACAAGAGAAGCAAGAATTGAAAAGCACCTGCAAAAAATTCTTGACGGTAAAGGGTTAGACGATTAGCTTACGCAGCTCTGTAAAACCAATGCCGCAAGACAACAGCCCTGCCGGATACAAAGAGTTTTAAAGTTGCGAAACCTAACATCATGAGCCCCGGCTTTTTGTTTGTCCTTACGCGGTTGTTTGTAAGTCGCTTGGCTTTTGTGCGTAAGCTCACCAGCAATATTTATAGAAGATGCTTGTATGAAAAGCCGGCGATTCTTGTTTCGGCTGTTGATGCACCAGGCTTACAACATCTCCCCATACCAACAGTGGCAAATTGCTTTGTCACCCGACCAACGAAATAGCAAAATCCTAAAATCATGAGGGAAAACCTGCTGTTAGAAAAATTAAAAAAATGCACCACCCCGAACAATAGAAATGTTGTACGACGTTCCGTTGTGGCGAATACTTAAGGACGGCGAGCGGAGCAAGCACATGCCCGGCGGAATTAAAAAACAACGGGAGCTGTTGCGTAGCGAATGCTTTAGCGAATTGCAGGACTTCATTAATTACTTCGAAAAATTCTGAACAACCAAGCTAAAAAATTAGAAACATTTTTAAGCAATAAAGCAAAATAAAAACCTGATAAAATGGAAAATCAAGATTACCATGCTACGTTCTCGGTCAGCAAGCCGGCCAATGAAGCCTTCAAAAGCATTAACAGTGTTTCAAAGTGGTGGACGGAAAATTTAGAAGGCTCTTCAAAGAATCTAAATGATGTTTTCACCGTCCGTTTCGGAGGGGATGCTTTCGTAACACACAAAGTGGTTGACGTTGTTCCGGACGAAAAAGTAGTGTGGCTTGTGACTGACTGCTATCTCCCCTGGCTTAACCACAAGACAGAATGGACAAACACGAAGATGAGTTTTGAAATTCGTCCGGAAAACAGTGCAACAACCATTCGTTTTACTCACCTTGGTTTAGTGCCCGACGCCGAATGTTATGACAGTTGCGTAAAAGGCTGGGATCAGTATGTAAAAGGCAGTTTGCTTAACCTAATCACTGAAGGAGAAGGACAGCCGCAAAGGAAAGTGCAATAAAAACCTTGGTGCTAACACAGGGGC
This sequence comes from Flavisolibacter sp., assembly GCA_965247695.1. Taxonomy (GTDB): domain Bacteria; phylum Bacteroidota; class Bacteroidia; order Chitinophagales; family Chitinophagaceae; genus Flavisolibacter. The sequence continues at coordinate 3,710,095 of OZ252037.1, read as the reverse complement.
TGTGGCAAGGCTGCTGCCGGTTGGCGTGTTGAACGTTTTATTGCTTCCTGTTTTGATTTCAGCCGACAAATATTTCATGGCTTTTGTTCCTTGGCTTGTGCTTTATATCTTTATTCAGCAAGGCTGCGGGGTTCGGCGAGCAGAGAATTATAACAAGGACAGCAACCCTTGTTTGATACAACAAGAATCCTCGTTGCAATTTTGTCAGCAGAAGCAAACTGCAAACCACTCAATCAACGCATCATGGAATTTTACGAACGCCTGAAATTAGATGACCTGTTTTATGAAGCAGACGCCAAGATAAAAGAACGCAACTACGCCGATGCCATGCAAACCCTCGAAGCAATTTTGGCGGAAGCGCCTGAATACGGGAAAGCCTATAATCACCTTGCTTGGTTGTATGACACCAAATACCGCGACCTGAACAAAGCCGCGGAATACTACCAAAAATGCCTCTTTTACGAACCGGAATATGCACCCGTTTATCTGAATTACGCCGGAGTTTTATCCACTATGAACAAGTGGATAGAATTGGAAGAGCTGTTGCAAAAAGCGCTGAACGTGCCCGGCGTTGACAAGGCCTCGGTTTACAACGAATACGGAATTATGAAGGAACTCCAGGGTGCTTACGACGAAGCGGTGAAGCAATACAGAGAAGCCATTCGTTGCACGCTTGTTACCGAAAATATAGACATCTATCAATCGTCGGCAAAACGTTGTCAAAAGAAAAAAGAGTTGCTGACTTGAAGGGGACGGCTCAAACATATACGGCTGTTTTTGAAAAAAAGAATTTGGAGAGACATGAGCAGCGTAGAAGGATTTTTAGATGCTAAGTTGAGCCTGCGTTGAAATTCTTACATACCCATCGCCACTAACAACTTTAATTGCCGTTATTCCCTGCTGTTAGTATGATGGCTGGCCGATGCGCCAAGCTTACTAATAGTCAAAACATGAAGTGCCCGTTATAGCAAAGCAGATTCTTACTTTCAATGGTTTTTAGAATCATACACAGGGCAAATAAAAACAACCATGGTAGCCTGATGCTTACTTTTTCTTTCTTCAACCTTACTCTTATCGCCTGACCGTTACCCGAAGAAAACTGGCCGAAATGGATGTCGTATTTTTTTCAGTGCTCTCATTTTGACTGTTGAACAAAGTTTCTAATTCTTGATACAAGTCCGCGGCCTTGCCGTTCTTTTCAGCAGCCTCAAACGCATTCATAGTAGGGCCGTAGTAAATTTTAAACCTGGCGAGGTATTCTGATGGTAAAAAGGGAGCCGTGAATATAAAGGCATCTTTCTGAAAAGAGATGGCCTCTTTCGGCACACCGGCAGCAACAAAGCGTTCCGTCACATGGCTTTCCACACCCCACAACATAGGGCTGATAAAACCTTCGGGCGGAGGCGGAGTGTAGGCGGAACTGACCTTCAATACCTGGGCTACAAGCGTTGGATCACCCGGTATCCAGTTGCCCATAACGATGAGTCCACCCTTGCGGGTAACGCGAACCATCTCTTTCGCTACGTCCAAAGGCTTGGGTGCAAACATGGCCCCGAACATGCTCACCACAAGGTCAAAAGATCCGTCTTTTAATTCGTGCAAATCGGTCGCATCGCCTTCCTGAAAAGTGCAATTGTTAAGTCCTTCTGCTTTTGCCCGCGCGGCTCCTGCTGCTACAAGATTGCTTGCAATGTCAACGCCCAAAACATCCGCGCCGAGCCTTGCTTCGGGTATAGCCGTGGTGCCGTCGCCACAGCCGAGATCAAGAACGCGAAAGCCTTTGGTGATGCCCAATTGAGCGACGAAGGCCGCACCGCTTTCCCGCATCGTTTGGGCGATTTGAGTGAAGTCGCCTTTTTCCCAGAGTGCTTTGTTTGGATTCATGGCAATTGATTTTTTTGAACAGCCAAATTAAAGTTTCTACACGTTTTTATTATTCCAAATTTTACACAATATGAGTTGAAGGCAATAGAGGCTAACAACAGTTAAAAGTGCCAAATGAAAATAGCGTTTGACTTTTTTTGTAAGCGATAGTAACGAAAAGTCCAGCCAGTGCCTGGATAGTATTTGCAATCCATTTAACGCATCGCCAATGCAGAACAAAAGCTAACACGGCAATGCGGGCCGGTCTCCGGTTCCTCCCTTGGTTTGAGGTGACGCAAAAAAATACAAGGAGCAACAAAGTCGTAACCTTGTAAAAAATTAGAAGCGACTTGAAAGCAAAAGCAGCCCTTGCCTTTATCAGTGCTACGCTCTTGTCCTGCGGCGTTGATAAGAAAGAGTACGGACAAAGGCCAGCCGCTGTCCCGATTGAAGGCACTTGGCGCCTCCTTAACGGAAGGCTGATAGAGAAAGGCGATACGACCATCACCGATTACACCAAAAACGTTTCTTTTATCAAAATCATCAACGCTACCCATTTTGCTTTTTTACAGCACGAGTTGAAGAAAGGCAAAGATTCCGCTGTCTTCATCGCCGGCGGCGGCGCTTATTCTATTAGGGACAGTTTTTACACAGAGCATTTACAGTATTGCAGCGACAGAGAGTGGGAGGGCACGGACTTTACTTTTATCGTTACCATCAGGAACGATACGCTCATACAGCGAGGCGTAGAAAAGGTGGAAGCAGCGGGTGTAAACAGAATCAATATTGAAACGTATCGCAGGGCGCCAAACTAACGCCTGAACCGTTTTGGCTGCGGTCCGTGTTAATAAAATGCACACCGCACGTAACGCTTTTAAGCTTAATGGCCAACAGCCAATCACCACTCTCGTTTGATTTTTTATTGCCGCATCCCTTTTACCGAAACCCAATTTTACCAATTCAAAACTTTACCTATCTTCCCGCCTCAATTGATTGCTTGAAACGGCTTGCGTCCATATCGCTTCTTCTCATTCTCGCGTTTAACTTTTGTGGTTATCGCCTCGTGATCGGCTACTTGAAAGACGCCACCACGGACGCTGTTGAAAAGAAAGCCGATGCGAAAGACTACACTGACAACGAACTCCTTTCCATTAAAACAACGCTTCACCTTCCTTACTATACAAGCGCTAACGAATTTGAACGGGCCTACGGTTCCGTCACTGTTAACGGGCAGGAGTATGAGTATGTAAAACGCCGGGTTCACAACGATACCTTGGAACTGCTTTGCCTTCCCAATGCGGCAAAGACAAAGCTCAAAGCAGCGGGCAATGATCTGGCAAAAGCTTCTTCCGATGGCAGCGCCAATGCGCCTACCAAGAAGTCATCAACAACGATAAGGCTCAATTTCCCCGATTTTTACCAAACGCTTTCCATTAACCTTCTTTTAGTATCCGCGGCCGCAAACAGCAAGCATTTTCTCTCGAATGATGCTTCCGCTTTAATTGGTTACACCTCGCTTCAGGAGCGTCCTCCGCAAATTGGATAAGCCGTCCTTTTCCATCCCTCTTTGTATTTAGTAAAAACACCTTTCCCAAAAATGAACAGATTTCTTGTGCTGCTTTGCATTGCAGCAAGTTTGTGTGCTTGCACGCAAAAAAGCGGCGATTATGCCAGGTACTCGGCCGACCCGGTGCTGTATTCAAAAACAGTGAAACGCTTGAACGACGTGGTGTTGTACAATAACTTTTCACCCGTGGTAGCTTCGCGCAATTATGCTTATGCCAACATTGCAGCCTATGAAGCAATGGCCGCCGGCGATAGCAATTACCAATCGTTGAGCGGACAGATTAAACACCTGCCGCGGATGCCGAAGCCGGATACAAGCAAGAAGATAGACTATCATCTTGCCGCCTTGTTATCGTTTGTAAAAGTGGGCAATGCCGTCACCTTTCCCGAAGGCGTGCTGCTGGACTATTACAACGACTTAAAAAAAGGCGCCGACAGCGCAGGCATACCTTCAGATGTGTTGAAGAACACCATTGCTTTTAGTGATACGGTCGTTGCAACTATTATGAAATGGAGCAAGGGCGACAACTACGCAAAGACACGCAGTGCCGAAAAATACACGGTAAAGCAGGAAGACGGCCGATGGATTCCCACGCCACCGGCGTACGCACAAGGCCTGGAGCCGCACTGGTGCGACATCCGGCCGCTGGCGCTTGATTCCTGCACACAGTTTATGCCGCCGCCTGCGCTTGCCTTCAACATGAAGGACACCACATCGGCCTATTGCAAAGAAGTGATGGAAGTAAAACGGACGGTTGAAAATTTAACCGACGAGCAAAAGCACATGGCTGATTTCTTCGACGACAATCCATTCAACCTGCACGTAACGGGTCACGTGATGTACGCCACCAAAAAGTTTTCGCCGCCCGGCCATTGGATGAACATCGTGGGCATTGCCGCACAAAAAGCGAGTGCGGATTTTGACGCCACCGTCGCGGCTTATACCGAAACGTCTATTGCTTTATTTGACGGCTTCATCGCTTGCTGGAAGGCTAAGTACACCAACAACAGCGTTCGGCCCGAAACGGTTATCAACAAAATATTAGACCCGGTATGGCAGCCTTACATTCAAACACCGCCGTTTCCTTCCTACATCAGCGGGCACTCGGTAATATCGGCCGCATCAGCGGAAGTAATGACGGCGCACTTCGGCGATAACTTTTCCTATCGCGATTCATCAGAACGGGAGTTCGGCATCCCCGACCGCACGTTCAAGTCCTTTCGGGATGCGGCTGCGGAAGCATCACAGTCCCGTTTGTACGGCGGCATTCACTACCGTTCTGATCTGGAACAAGGAACCATCGTTGGCCGCAAGCTGGGCGACTACATCGTAGGAAAACTTCAATTGCGCAAAAATCAAAATCAAAAACAACTCTCCTTCAACAACAAATAATTTTTTATGAGAAAGCTATTTTTTATTGCACTGTTTTGCATCGCTTGCCATTATTCAAAAGCACAAGGCTGCGTGGCCATTCGCAGCAATGGCGCCACCTGCACAATGACCGGCGCACACGATAAAAACGCGGCCGAACCTTCGTGGACGCTTGGCCTTAATAGCCGCTACTTTAAATCGTACAAACATTTCGTGGGAACTGTTGAGCAGAAAGAAAGGACCGAAGCCGGCACGGAAGTCATCAACCATTCCTTTGCCACCGAAATCAGTTTGGGCCACCGCATTAACAACCGGTGGTCGGTTGCCTTTTTTGCACCCATCATCAGCAACACGCGTTCGTCTATGTACGAGCATTACGGCAACGGGAGCAAAAGCCCTAACGCAAGAAGAGATACCCGCGCTTTTGGCATTGGCGACATTCGCATTGCCGCTTATTACTGGCTCGTTGATCCGGCGAAGATGTCGCGTTTCAACATGCAGCTTGGCCTTGGTATTAAACTGCCTACCGGCGATTATCGTTACAACGATTATTTCTGGAAGAACGACACGACAAAAACACTTGGTCCCGTTGATCAATCTATCCAGTTAGGCGATGGCGGCACCGGCATTTCCACCGAGTTCAATGCTTATTACACGGTAGCGAAAGGCTTTAACGTTTACAGCAACGGCTACTATCTTCTCAATCCCCGCGAACAAAATGGTGTGTCCAGTGCAAGAGGCGGTGTGGCATCGGCATCAACCATTCAAAACGGCAGCGACATTATGAGCGTGCCCGATCAGTTCATGGCCCGCATCGGTGCAAGCTATGCAACTGGGTCGTTTTTGTTTTCAGGTGGCGCAAGGGTAGAAGGCGTACCGGCTAAAGACATCGTCGGCGGCAGCAACGGTTTCAGAAGACCAGGTTATGTGGTATCGGTAGAGCCTGTGGCTTCGTACAAAACAAAAAACACGGTATTTTATGTTTCCGTTCCTTATGCCGTTAAACGCGACCGCATTCAAAGCGTGCCCGATAAAATCCGCACCGAAAAAACAGGCGTTTACACGCAAGGCGATGCCGCCTTTGCCGATTACACCGTCAACTTCGGCGTTTTGTTTTCACTGAAATAAACCCACTCAAGTAATTTCTCATTACCAATATATGTTCATGAACAAGACTTCCCCTTTTTTAAAACGAGGCCGCCTTCTTTTGATGGCGATGCTTGCGGCATCCTCGCTGTTTGCGCAATCAGACATGGACGCCATTATGATGAACAAGAACCAGTTTTGCAGCGGTTTTGAATACATGCATTCTTCCTGGGACCATTACTGGGAAGGGACCATGAAGCGTACCAATGAAAACCTCGGCACCGTTACTACACAGTCGGTGATGTTTATGCCCAACTACGGCATCACCAGCAAGCTAAACGTGATGGCCAATGCTTCTTACGTGTGGACGAAGGCTTCCGCCGGAACCCTTCACGGCATGAAAGGAATGCAGGATGCGGCCGTGTATGTAAAATGGATTCCTTACCAAAAGCGGTTGGGCAAAGGCAAGTTGACAACTTTTGCCATCGGTGGCATATCTACACCGACCAATAAGTATGTGTTTGATTTTTTGCCCATGGCCATCGGCCTTGGCTCAACTAATGTTATTTGTCGGGCCATGGTGGATTACAACATCAATAGAATAAGCGTTACGGGTTCGGCGGCCTACATACGCAGAAACAATGTTAAGCTGGATAGAACGTCGTACTACGACACCGAACTGCACCTGACCAATGAGGTGAAGATGCCCAACGCGGCGCAGTATCAACTGCGGGCTGGTTATCGCGGCAAGTATTTAATTGCCGAAGCCCTGTTAAGTAACTGGACAACATTGGGTGGCTTCGACATCACCCGCAACAACATGCCTTTTGCCAGCAACCGCATGAACGCTACTTCAGTAGGGCTGCACGTGAAATACACATTGAAGTCCATGAGCAATCTTTCCCTATTAGCCGGGGCAACTAAAACAGTAAACGGACGAAACATGGGTCAAGCGAATGCCTTTAATGCCGGCGCTTTCTACGCCTTTTATTTTAAACACCACACTACTAAAAAATAACACCGCATGAAAAAGTTTTTCCTTTTTTCATCTTGCTCACTAATTGCTGCGGCGCTGATTGTTCTTTCCTGTTCAAAGAGCATTACCGAACGAACAGAGAACCTGGATGCTTTGAACCCAACCAACGCCGACGTGAATGCCGGCACCTGGAAACCGGTGTTGTTAAGCAGTGCTTCGGAGTTTGCCGTAGCGGCTCCGGTAGCCACTAACAATCCTGATTACGTGGCGCAATTGGCCGAGATAAAAAGTTTTCAGGCGAACATTACCGATGATGAAAAACGCATCGTGAAATACTGGGGTGCCGGCGCGGTGCTGCGCTGGAATGAAATCCTTCGCGAACTGGTGGCTAAACACAACCTGCCGCCCTATCAAAATGCGGACGGCACGTATCCAATACCCAATGCGGCCAATCCATTGGCTTATCCCACCTTTCCTTTTTCCAATCCGCCTTATGCTTCCCGTGCTTATGGTTATGTAAGTGCGGCTACGTATGATGCCCTGGTAGCGGCCTGGTATTACAAAAAATTATACAACCGTTCAGCGCCATACAACGTGGATGCAACATTGACTACGTTGTTGCCAAAGTCAACCTTGCCTTCGTACCCATCAGAAGATGCGGTGGTTGAAGGCGTTTCGGTGGAGATGTTGAAGTTGCTCTTTCCCGGCGACCAAGATTACATTCAGCAAAAAGCCGAAGAACACAAGCGTGCCCGCATCGTTGCCGGCGCCAACGTGCGCAGCGACATGGAAGCCGGTGAAGCCTTGGGCAAAGCCGTTGCGCAAAAATTTGTAACAAGAGCACGTGGCGACCGTGCCGGTGCGGCCGTAGGCAATCAAGCTATTTGGACGCAACTCGAAACCGATTGCATGGCAAAAGGCGAAACGCCCTGGTATAGTTTGGAAAGCCCTAAGCGTCCGCCCATGCTGCCGGTGTTTGGAAAAGTAAAAGCTTTTTTGTTTGATTCGCTTACCTGCATCTCTTTGCGTCCGCCACCACCGCCATCGGTTGGCAGCCAAAAGATGAAAGATGAAACGGCGGAGATTTATAACTATGTAACCAATGCTACCCGCGACCAGATTGCCACTGTACATTTTTGGGCCGACGGCGCGGGAACGTACACACCGCCAGGCCACTGGGATGCCATTGCTGCGGAAGACTTCGTTACAAAAAACTTTAGCGAAGTGAGGTGGGCACGCAACATGGCCTTACTCAACATGAGCTTGATGGATGCCGGAATTGTTTGCTGGGACACGAAATATTTTTATTTCAACCCACGCCCTTCACAATTAAATCCTGCTATTAAAACATTAACGGGTGTGCCCAATTTTCCGTCTTACATATCGGGCCATTCCACCTTTAGCGGTGCGGCCGCGGCGGTTCTTTCCTACATCATTCCGGAAAAGGCAAGCGCTTACGACGCCATGGCAACAGAAGCTTCGATGTCACGCATGTATGGCGGCATCCACTACCGCAGCGATTGCCAACAAGGTTTGATTGCCGGAAAGAATGTGGGCGCCTATGCCGTTAACCGCGGCCACACGGACGACGCTGAATAAAGACAAAAATTTTTCGCATAGCAATGATAAAGCCCCGGTTTCGTTCCGGGGCTTTCTTTATTCCGCAAGAATACGTTGTTGGTGTAATTTCCTTTCTTATCATAAGAAAATTTTTCACCCCATTTTTATTCTTTCGGTTTTGTCTAAGCGTGTTTTTTTGTAGAAGGCAAATCAAAGAACGTAAGCATCTAATTAACGCAAATTGCCTGTTATCGTTGCCGGTCACGGGTTCGTGTCCCTGGCCACGAAGCCTCACATTTTTGATGGTGACTATATTAATTATTATTTGAAATGAAAGCGGCAAAAGCCTCCCGTACGCAAACCGGCAACCGGCGCTATTTAAAAATTATTTGCCAGCGGTGCGAATAGTTTCTTCGTTTTCACCTTGGTCATTTGTACTTGCCAAAATTTTCTTTTTTAGCCATCGCCTCACTGGTTCGTCATAAAACTTCAGGCAAGCATACGCAATAAGAATGGCGGAAGTGAGAACGAGCAAGGCAATTCGATAACCATCCCTTAACGAAACCTTTTTATCATAAACCCAGGCCGTATAAATGTAGATGAGAGGATAATGCGTAATGTAGATTGGGTAAGAGATGTCGCCAAGAAAACGGCAGGTTCTTTTTGACCACTTGCCTTTGGGTTCGCCGCCGGTACCGAGAAACACTATCAGGGGGAAAACAAAAATGATGCAAAGCGATTCGTACAAGCCGTTCATCCAAAGGTGTTCGGCATCGCCTATGCGGGGCATGGCAAGGGTTGCTATGACCAACAAACTGCTCCACAAAAAGGCGTTTTTTAATTGAGGAAAACGTGCCGTGCGAAACAGGAGCAAGCCTGCAAAAAAAGGATAAAGCACACGGGTGAAACCGATGCGGAGTTGCGCCGGTTCGAGCGACCAGCCACCAATAACATCACCCGTGGGACCGGTGAGTGTATAATGCACCAGCAAAGCGGCAGATAAAAAAACCAAAACAGCAAGTGCCTTATTTGAAAACCGCCGTATGAACAACCCGTAAAGAAGGTTGACGATGTATTCATAAAACAGCGACCAGGCCGGCCCGTTTAACGGATAGGTTTCGCTCCAGCCACGGATGTCCATTGACGGCGGCAACGGTATCATGGTAAAGCCAATCAGCATCACCAGCAACATCTCTATTACCGGCGTTTTGCCAATAGCTGGCCACAACGAAGAGGCCTGAAAATAAAAACAAACGGCGCCGATGACGGCGCCCATCACCACCATTGGTTGCAGCCTTATCAATCGCCGCTTGATAAAATCACCAACCGACATTTTTGTCCACCGGTCGTCGTAGGCATAGCCGATAACAAAACCGGATAGCAGAAAGAAGAAGTCAACGGCCAGGTAGCCGTGATTGATGATTTGACTGAAACGATTGGCGGCGTGCGCCTCAAAAAGATGGAAGGCGACAACCATGATGGCCGCAACGCCGCGAAGCGCATCCAGCACGGCGTAGTGAGGCTTGGTGGTCATACGATTTGAATTCATAAAGCGGTGATGGAGTTGTTGGTTGAACGATGATGCAGAAACAAAATAGGGTATTTCGGGATACTGCAACAAAGCAAATTGTTTTACTGTAAATGTTTCGCGGCAATTCAATTCGCTCTTTCATATTTCCGATATAGGCAATCTTCTAAATCGGAAATGTTTTACTAAGCGGCTGGCATTTGATTATGGGCCGAACGATCAAAGAAGCAGAAATACAATGGTGGACACAAACAGTTGCGTAAGGTTAAAAGATAGCAGTTGATGTATGGAATGAGGATGTTGTATTGGCAAGGTTCGGCGCTTTATGCTGTTGGGGAATCGGCCAACCGCCCGTCCGGAACGGGAACTTAATTTATAACTAAAAGCCGAAGTTTAGAAATGCTTCAAGGCAGAATTACATCCGCCAAAGCCAAACCTTAAATATGTTCTTGGCAGTGAAGACAAGTAAATTGGCATCATCTCAAAACTTGAAAAAAGCCCAATCACTTTTAAATGATTGGGCTTTCAAACAGCGTTCAAACTTTATTTATTCTTCGGCGTCTCTTTAAAATACTCAAACCGCTTGGCACTGATTTCATCCGCCATATCCGGTATCGCATCGCTCTTGTATTCACCCGCATTCAGCTTTGCTTTTGTTTCGCTAAACGCTTTCAGTGTTTCTTCAATGTCCGCGTCCGTGTGCGCCGCCGTGGGTATCAAGCGGTAAATGATATGCCCTTTCGGAATCACCGGATACACTACCACCGAGGCAAACACGCCGTAATTTTCACGCAGGTCCATCACCATCGCGGTGGCTTCTTCCACGCCCCCTTTCATATAAACAGGCGTTACCGGGCTGTCGGTTTTACCAATGTCAAAACCGCGTTCTTTCAAACCGCTTTGCAACTTTTGGGCATTCTCCCAAAGCTTTTCTTTTAACGCCGGCGTGGTGCGCAAAAGGTCAAGCCTTTTTAAGTTGCCAAGCGTTATGGGCATGGGCAGACTCTTGGCAAAAATCTGCGACCGAATGTTCCAACGGATGTAATCAATGATGGCTTTATCACCGGCTACAAAAGCGCCGATGGAAGCCATAGATTTGGCAAAAGTGGAGAAGTAAAGGTCAATGGCATCTTGGCAGCCTTGCTCTTCGCCGGCGCCGGCGCCGGTTTTGCCCAATGTGCCGAATCCATGCGCATCATCCACCAACAACCGGAAATCATACTTGTTTTTCAACGCAGCGATTTCTTTCAATCTGCCCTGATCGCCAGCCATGCCAAACACGCCCTCGGTTATCACCAGTATGCCGCCTGCTTTTTGTTTTTCAACAAGGGCCGTTGCACGCTGCAACTGCTTGTCAAAATCTTCAAGGTCGTTGTGCTTAAACACGTAGCGGTGGCCCGGATGCAGGCGCACGCCATCAATGATGCAGGCATGGCTTTCGGCATCATACACAATTACGTCGTGGCGGCTGCACAACACATCAATGATGCTTACCATGCCCTGGTAACCATAGTTGAGCAAACAAGCATCTTCCTTGCCCTCAAAGGCGGCCAACTCCCTTTCCAACTGTTCGTGATGAGTCGTGTTGCCGCTCATCATTCGTGCGCCCATCGGCGTTGCCAGTCCGTAGTCTTTTGCGCCATCGGCATCGGCCTTGCGCACCTCGGGATGATTGGCCAAACCGAGGTAGTTATTCAGGCTCCACACAATCACGTTCTTACCGCGAAACTTCATGCGGCTGCCGATTTCTCCTTCCAGTTTGGGAAAGGCAAAATACCCGTAGGCCTTTTCGCGGTGCTGCCCAAGCGGACCGTAATTTTTCACGAGTCGTTCAAAAAGATCTGCCATAGTTTAGTTTATAGTTTGACGTTTGAGATTTGAGGTTGGCGACCCCAAACTGTTTACAAATACATTTTTAATCGTTGCGATTTTTGAACCATAGGCCAGAACATCTATTAGGCATCCGTTGCGTCGCACTCTTTTACGTTTATATCGCTATGCAGCAATGAATAGCCAGCTTCACGAAAGCCATCCCGACAATCCTTACAAATCCAGATAATCCGTGGTTTTGCGCGGGCAAAAATAGGGAAATGAGGGTCAACGGTTTTTTGGTCGGGGATGAAGAGGACAAGAAAAGCGACGAACACACAGTCAATAGCGTAAAACTTCCAACGCAAGCTTCCATTCCTTGCCTTCGCGCCGCCAAATGCGCAGATAGTTTTCGGCTTTGTTGTTTATCACGGTTGAACCATACACATAACCCAAATCACCGGCTGAAGAAATACCCGAACCTTGAATCGTGTATTCAATTTTATCCGGCATAGCCGTAACAGCTCGATTGATTTCTTCAACGCGATTCACAGGCAAGTTGCCGTTGCGGTTCAGAAAAAAGGCATTCTTGCTGACAGCCTTTTCGTATTGCCGTCGCCGCTCACCTGTATCCGCGGCGCTGGTTGCTTTTGCAAACCCTTCATCTTTGTTCAGCAGATTATTCCAAGTGCCTCTTACAAACCCGCCTTCTTCTTTATGGTTTGTGTAAAGTGCATCGTCAAAGGCGGGTTGATTGCTGTTGCCCAAGTCCACAAGGACTTTCCATTCACCCTTTCCATTCTTCTTCCACACTGTTGAGTATTGTCCGCAAGCCACAATGGAGTCTCGCACAGTCTTTGGCTGAAAGGTCCACGGCCCGGTGGTAAACCCAAGGTCACCCGATGATGACAATAAACCATAAACGGGACGCCAGTTTAAAACACCTTCGCCATCTTTCTTTTTCTTCCAGGCTTCCAAACCATTAACCGCCTTGCCGGCTTCAAACACTACACTATTGCTATCTAAAAAATGAAGAAAGGCGGCCTTTGTTCTGTGTTCAACGGAAAAGGCCGCGAAGCTTCTTTCCGTGTTCAGCACATCATCAACCGCCGGCTTTTGTGCAAAAAGTTCAACTGCAAAAAGGGTGGAGAGAAATAGTACAGACGATTTCATTCTCGACGGTTTAGTCATTTAAAAATAATAACCGCAACGATTTTTAATTTTTTGCAGCGGCTACATTTGCTTCTCAAACATAAGCGATGAGAATAGTTGGGGCTGTCTTGCTTTCGTTATTTGTGATAAGCGGAAGGGCGCAAATGCAAAAAGGGCCGAAGTTAGTGGTGGGCATTGTGGTGGACCAAATGCGTCCCGATTATCTCACCCGTTTTTACAGCCGCTTCGGCGAGGACGGCTTCAAGCGTTTGCTCACAAAGGGCTTCCGTTGCGAGAATGCTTTTATTCCCTACACACCCACTTACACCGCACCCGGACATACCTGCGTGTACACCGGCAGCGTGCCCGCACTGCACGGCATAGTGGGCAACAACTGGTACGACAAAGACAAGAAAAGAGTTGTGTATTGCACCGATGACGACACGGCGCAAACAGTCGGAGGCAAGTCAATCGCGGGCAAGATGTCGCCGCGAAACATGTGGGCCACAACCATCACCGATGAACTACGGTTGAGTACCAATTTTAAGAGTAAGGTTATCGGCATCGCTTTGAAAGACCGTGGCGCCATACTACCTGCAGGTCATTCGGCCAATGCAGCGTATTGGTTTGATAACGCAACCGGCGGTTGGATAAGCAGTACGCATTACATGCAAACCTTGCCGGCATGGATGGATGCATTGAACGAGAAACATCTGCCCGATGCGTACATGGCTAAACCCTGGAACACATTACTTGGAATAGAAACGTACACACAGAGCGATGCGGACGCAAATGTTTATGAAAACGGCGCAGGCATTGGCGGTGCAACGTTTCCGCATCGCACCGATACCATTCGGGCTGATAAGTATGAGAACTTCCGCACTACGCCTTATGGCAACACCTTGACGGTGGACGCGGCCAAAGCTGCTATTGAAGGCGAGGCGCTTGGCTCTCGCGGCGTTACGGATTTTTTGGCCGTAAGCTTTTCTTCAACGGATTATATCGGCCATGCTTTCGGACCCAACTCAATAGAAATAGAAGATACGTATATGCGTCTCGACAAAGACTTTGCTGACTTCTTCAATTACCTGGATGCAAAGATTGGCAAAGGCCAATATCTCGTATTCTTAACCGCCGACCATGCCGTGGCGCATGTACCGGGTTTTGCCAAAGAGCACAAATTGCCCGCAGGTTTGTCTAATGTAACGGCTATAAAAAGCGCAGTGAATGATGCGCTGCAAAAAGAGTTTGGTGTGGGTAATCTTGCCATCAGCGTTATTAACTATCAGGTGCATTTGAACTACGAAGCCATTGCTGCGAATAAGCTAGATAAGTCGGCCATCAAACGAAGCATCATCAAAACATTGATGACTCAACCCGGTGTGTTGCGGGCTGTGGATTTGGAAAACCTTCCGGCTGCTTCATTGCCGCATCAGGTAGAAATGATGCTGGCGAACGGCTACAATCAAAAGTTTAGTGGCGAAGTACAATTCATTTACAAATCGGGTTGGTTTGACGGTACAGACAAAGGCACGACACATGGCTCCTGGAATCCTTACGACGCACACATTCCTTTGCTTTGGTACGGTTGGAACATTAAGCCCGGAAGCACAAACAAAGAGGTTTACATGACCGACATTGCGCCAACGGTAGCGGCATTGCTGCAGATTCAAATGCCGAGTGCGTGTATTGGGAAGGTGATAGACCTCACCCCGACCCTCTCCAACAAGTTGTAGAGGGAGACCATACGGCGGTGTTTATAGCACAATTTTCCTTTTACACTTCAAGCAAGCTGCTATCATAATGATTCTGACTTGTCATCCCGAAGTAGGAGGATCGCTGTACTGCACCGGGATGACTAATGCAATCAATAAAATGGTTTGCAATCTTTTCTTACAGTACAACGCACAGATGCCTTGTTCCTCCGCATGACAGGTCAGAGGTCTTACTATAGTAAACAGATTGAAAATTTGAATAAGAGATTGCGCAATGCTCAATAGACATACAAGGCGTACACGAGTGCGACGCAAGTAGAGCCCAATGGATAGACAGACCTCTGGCCCAAAAAAGACTACACGTAAAGTATTTCACCACCTGTAAACACGGCCGTATGGTCTCCCTCTCCATCTCCGATGGAGAGGGCCGGGGTGAGGTTCTACGCCCTATTATAATTCCAATTGGTTAACCGCTCCTGCAAACCCTTTCCAATAACCGGCTGTTTCTCCGGCAGATATTTCCAATACCGCTTTGGCATGTGCTGAATGTGCAGCTTTGTATTTTTTCGTGCGGCGATGTTTACACTCTTGAAATATTGCTTCCAAAGCTGTTGGTAAATGGTTTCGTCGGCATCGTAAACCGTTGCTACGTCTTTGCCTTCAGCCGTTTCTTCCGAAAAGGCAATCTGCACTTTTTCTACTGATTGTCCATTGTAGTACATGCCGTATTTGCGCCGGGCATCGTAGATCATCCAGCGCTGATCGGCATAACGTTCGGTGAAATGTTTGGCGATCAGAGGCATCACATTGTAATCGGGTTCAATCACGGCATAGTATAAATCGTCCGCCGTTTTTTGAAAACGAACAAAGGCTTCCATGCGGTGCTTTTCGCGCCATACTTTCTTGGCCGTTTGGAACACGGTGAGCACGGTCGCGTTGCTGAAATCTTCTTCCATCTTCTCCGTCGAAGCAAAGGCATATTGAATGTATTGCAACAGCTTGTTTTCAATACCGTCTATCTCCGATAAAAAGGTGCGATAGACTTGCTTTTGTGCTTCTAATGACAGCTTCTTTTCCAGCCCTTTCCAAACGCGGTCGCTGTGCGATTGTTCGCCATTTACAAAATGCGGTTCGGCAAACATCGAAGGCTGATGCTTACCTGCGGGCACGATTTCCACGTCGGTAAACTTGTATTCGTACACGTCAAATACGGCACATAAAAAGCCTTCAAAACTACCGTCGTAAACAATGGTCTTCATGGTTTAAAACAGGTTTAATTGGGGTGAATGATTAGCAGCGTATTTGGTTTGCGATGCCGACAGAATAAAATTTTTAATTTGGTCAGGCGTGTAATCTTTCGGCTTAAAATCCTGTGCTTTTAGATTCAAAAAATACCGGGCACGGTTGGCGGCGATATTGAATTTTTTTAAGTGGTCCCAGGTAAGCTTGCCAAACTTTCTTGCTTCGCCAATTTTTTGCGCCGACTGAATGCCGATGCCCGGCACCCGCTTGATTAAATCAATATCGGCTTTATTTATGTCAAGCGGAAACTGGTGCAGGTTACGCAAGGCCCAATTGAGTTTGGGATCTATCTGCATATCTAAAAACGGATCGTCCGGCGTTACAATTTCGTCCACATCAAAGCCGTAAAAACGCAGGAGCCAATCGGCCTGATACAACCGGTTTTCACGCACCATCGGCACTGGTGTGCCGATGGCTGGAAGGCGGTTATCGTTGCTGATGGGTACATAACCCGAATAATAAACCCGCTTCAGGTGCATGTGTCTGTAAAACCCGTCCGACAGTTTCAGTATCTGCCAGTCATTTTCTTTCCCGGCCCCAATCACCATTTGAGTGCTTTGTCCGGCGGGGGCAAACAATTGCGGCTTTGTCTTAACAACTTCTTTTTGTTCTTCTTTGTTCGCGATGATCTCATTTCGCAAGAAAGTCATCGGCTTGATCATGTCTTCCCGCTTTTTATCGGGCGCCAGGAGCTTTAAACCTTGCTCGGTCGGCATCTCAATATTTACGCTCAACCGGTCAGCATAAAGACCAGCTTCTTTCAGCAAATCATCCGAAGCGCCGGGAATGGTTTTAAGATGAATATAGCCGTTGAACTTGTGTTCGGTGCGAAGTTTTTTGGCAATCAACACCAACCGCTCCATCGTATAATCCGGACTGCTGAAAATGCCGGAGCTTAAGAACAAACCTTCGATGTAATTGCGGCGGTAAAAGTTAAGGGTCAGGTCCACCACTTCCTGCACGGTGAACGCGGCTCGTTTTACATCGTTGCTTTTGCGGCTGACACAATAAGCGCAATTAAAAATGCAATGGTTGGTGAGTAAAATCTTGAGGAGTGAAACGCAACGTCCGTCTTCAGTATAAGCGTGGCAAATGCCCATGCCTTCCGCGTTGCCCAAGCCCTTGTTTTCGTTCTTTCGCTTGCTGCCGCTGGAAGAACAAGAAACGTCATATTTAGCGGCATCGGCAAGGATGGAAAGCTTTTCCAGCACACGTTCATTCATTCTTTAAAAATACTAAAAAATGTAGTGCGAAGCCAGACGAAAATGCTGTTGTTTTCTTAAAGAAATGCCTGATTTGAAAAGGGCTTTTTCAGATGGGAAATGTCAGGCAATGGGCAGATCGTCTGGCTTGCGCAGAAGGCCAGAAATTTTAGCAATGTGATGGTCGTCGTGCTCGGCTACAAAGTACAGTGAATCTATCAGCCGCATGGGTTGTTGCAGCCGCGGATGAATGGAGACCAAACCCAAGGTTCCGCGGTCGAAATCATAAACCGTTTCCAATATCCGTTGCCTTTCGGCGACAAAGGTTTGCATTAAGCGCTCCAATGTTTTCTCATTATGCCCGGCTTCTTTTGTTTTGGTGTTGTTCAAATCTGCGGTCGTCAAAATAGCCTTTCGGTCTAAAAAATCCTGCAAGCGCTTCCACCAAAGTTCTTCCAAATCAGATAAGTGGCCGAGGTGTTCCTTCACGCTCCAACCGTTCGCAAAGTAGCTGCAAGCCTCATCATCAGCGTTCATTAAAATGGCTTGCAAGCGAAATAAGCTGCCTTCCAGCCGGCTGAAGATGACCGGAAAATCAGTGAGGGGAAAATTGAAGTGGAAGGTTCTTTCGAACCAGGGCGTTTGTAGTATCATAAAGTGAATTTAATGAGAGATGTAATGAATAATGAGTATCAGTAATGAGTGAAGTCGTTTACAATTGCAAAGTTTTTTCTGTTTTAAAAGCCGCTCCGCAAGCATTCCATTTCTTGAAGAAATGGAATGCTTATTTACGCTGGTTTTAAATGAGAGAGAAGCTTCGACTTTTAGGCGGCTTGACTCATTATTCATTATTGATTACTCATTTCCTGCATCTGCTTTGCATTTTCAATGGCCGCGCCGGAAGCGGTGTTATTAAAATAAACATAGGCCTCCTTTACTTCCTTCGACCCACTAATTTGGTTGTAAATTTTTTGAATGAACGTTTCGTCATAAGCAGAATGAAATAGTACCGGTGCGCCGTGAAAACGATAGTAAGAAACCGGTACATTCATCACCGCATCATCCATTGAAATTTTTGGAAAGCTAACGCCGCAAAAGCTGATGTTATTGGCAGCCAGTATTGCTTTCACATCATCACGCCACCAACTTTCGTTACGGAATTCCACCACGTTTTTAAAGCTTGGTTTTGTATGACTGATAATCTTCTCCAGCGTTTCTTCCGAATAGGCAGTACTTGGTGGCAATTGAAACAATACGCAGCCTAATTTCTCGCCCAACCCGTGTTGCAAAAGGGCGTAAAAATCCTGCATGAGTTCATAAGTATCGGTAAACTTTTTCAGGTGCGTTATCGTTCGCGGCACTTTTGCAGAAAACAAAAAGTGGGCAGGCACTTTGTTGTAAAAATTTTTCAGCAAAGCCAGCGTTGGAAAGCGGTAGAAAGTTACATTCAATTCGAGGGTATTGAAGCGTTCGGCATAATAACCCAGCCAGTCTTTTTGCGCCAGGCCTTTCGGATAAAATTCACCCTTCCATTCTTTGTAAGAAAAACCGGAACACCCGATGCGCCATTGAATAGAAGCCATGCAACACCAAGAAAAAAACCGGGCCAGTAACGTCCAAAAGTTCAAGTGATTAATTGTTCAAAAGTTGTTTCCGCCAATCAATTCCTCATCAATCAAGAACGGCCTTGGAAATCCTAAACAAACATTTGAACACTTGAACTTTTAAACAATTAAACCGCTTCACTGCAACCACAACTTTGAAATTGCTGCGGTCAGCTCCACCAATTTGTTGAACGTATCAGGCTTGGTTACAAAGCAATTGGCGCCGAGGTCGTAAACGGTGCGCTTGTCGCGGTGTGATGAGGAAGTAGTGAAAACAACAGTAGGAATGGCCTGAAAACGGCCATCTTCTTTAATGACCTTCAGCAGTTCACGGCCGTTTCTACCAGGCATGTTTAAATCCAGCATAATCAGCGACGGCAATGAGGTTTCGGGTTGTTCGAGAAGGTTCAGCAATCGTTCACCGTCTTCTAAAAAAACGTATTCGCAATCTTCAATAGTGGTTGCAAAGGCATCGCGAATGATCTCGCGGTCATCGGCGTCGTCGTCAACTATAACGATGCATTTTTTTTGGTTCATGCAGGAATGATTATGGTGAAGCTTGCACCTTTCTCAAGCTCGCCGCCAGCAAAAATAACACCGCCGTGGTGCTCGGCAATTTTTTTGCAAATGGCCAGGCCGATGCCCGAACCTTCGTACTCGCTTCGGCCATGAAGCCGGTGAAAAATGGCGAAAATCTTTTGCGCATATTCTTTTTCAAAGCCAATTCCGTTGTCCGTAAAGCGAAGTTGCAAATAAGCCGGCGCTTTGCGCAATTGATAAGCAGCAGTTTCATCGGGCGTCATCATTTTGCAATCAACGGAAATCACTGGTTGCACGTCTTCGCGGACAAACTTGAGCGAATTGGCAATTAGGTTTTGAAACAACTGTCGGAACTGCGAAGCAACCACACTGGCCTCCGGCAAGACTTCATAGCGGATGACCGCTTTTTGCTGTTCGATTTTATATTCCAAGGTTTGCAACGTTTCCTCTAAAATCTTTTGCAGGCTTGTCTTTTCAAAGCCTTTGTTGCCGCTAATCATCGAGATGGCAAGCAAGTCGGAGATCATGTTCTGCATCCGCTGCGAGGCATCAACAATCTTGGTCAAATAAATCTTCCCGTCATCGCTTAACCGGTCTGCCTGCGAGGCCACCAGCCGGTCGCCAAAGGTGGATATTTTACGCAAGGGTTCTTTTAAATCGTGCGAAGCCACATAGGCAAATTCTTCAAGGCTGGCATTGGACTGCTCAAGTTGATGGGCGTTTTGCAGGATGGTTTTTTCCATGTCCTTGCGGCGGCTTATGTCCAGAGCCGCACCGATGATTTGCGTGATGGTTCCGTTGTCATTGCTTTTAAAAACAATCTCCCGAACCAGCAGCCAGCGATAATCGCCGTCCTTGTGTTTCATGCGGCATTCGTATTGGATCATGCTGTCCACCTGCTGAAAGTTTTTGGGGCTTTGCTTACGGCCCGGCAACAATGGAATGTCGTCGGGATGATACAGAAGCATTGTGACCCTGCTTCCTTCTTCCACTATTTCTTCGGGCAAATAACCCAGCACGAAAAAGGCCTCGCGGTTAACGTAGGCGATGCTTTGCGTGGTCACGTCAAACAGGTATAAAATAGTAGGCGATGCATCGGCAATCTGTTGAATGAAATATTCCTGGTCGCGAATGGTTTCAACGGCTTCTTTTTGCTCGGTTACATCTTGCGTAGTGCCAACGAGTTTAATGGCTCGTCCGGCGCTATCATAAACCACCTCTCCTCTGCGATGTAAAACCTTTTTTTTGCCGGCGGGCAAGATGATGCTGTGTGTGGAATCAAGTGGCTTTTTTTGTTCGATGGCTTCCTGCATTTCGGCAAGCAGACGCTCTTCTTCGCCGGGCTTTAAACGGCTGCTCCATTCCTGCATGGTCATCGGCTCGCCGGGGACTTGTTCATAAATGGCATACAACTCATCAGACCAGGTTATTTTTTGCGTTCGCAAATCATAGGTCCAGTTGCCCATGTGCGCCAGAGACTGTGCCTGCTTGTAAAGTTGTTCGCTTTCTTTCAAGCGATTGATAAGCGCTTCCCGTTCCGATACGTTTTGCTCGGTGCCGACGATGTAAACAGCCGCGCCTTCGGCATTGCGCACAACTTGTGCAATGGAACGCAGCCATTTTTCCGTGCCGTCATCGGTGACGATGCGAAAGGTATAGTCAAGCACATCTTCTGTGTTCAACTTATCTACCCCTTGCGTTACGGCTTCGCGGTCGGCTGGGTGAACGAAGGCAAGAAAGCGTTCGATGGTAATCTCTTCGCTTTGTGGCGGCAGTCCATAAATGCGATACAAGTGATCGGTCCATTCCAGCCGTTTACTCCGAACATCCCAACTCCAATTGCCCATGTCGGCAATCTCTTCGGCCTGCCGGTATCTTGATTCCGATTTCTGCAAACGCCGAATGAGGTTTTGTTTTTCGGTTACGTCCTGATCGGTGCCGACTATTCTTACCGCTTCGCCATTGCCGGCCGTTTCCACATCGCCGCGTGAATGCAAAATTTTTATGCCTCCGTTTTTATTCACAAGCCGGAAGTAAAAATCGTAGGGCGTTTTGTTGGCAATGCTCTGGCGTAGCGTATCGTCAAATAGCTGCCGGTCGTCGTGATGAATATGCTGAAGCATGATGGCGTAGGAAGGTTTTTCGTCAACGGCTGTCTCGTAAAGGCGAAACATTTCTTCCGACCATTCGACTTCATCGTCGTTGACATTCCAGGTATAGGTGCCAATGTGCGCCAGGGCTTCGGCTTGTTTGTGGCGGCCATCGGCTTTCGCTAACTTTTGCAAAAGCCGGTTGTGTTCCGTTACGTCCATCACCGTGCCCGACATGCCTAAGGCTTTGCCGTTGGCATATTGCACCAGGCCACGATTCCAAATGTTTCGCGTGCCGCTTGCGCCGATAATGCGGTATTCGCAAATGAATTCGCCGGATAAAAGTGAAGCTTCAATAGCAGACGTTAGTTTGTCTTTATCGTTGGGATGAACGTTCTCCATGAAGCCGGAAAAATTTAGCGGCTCCAACTCCAACAATTCAAACGTTTTGGCCGAAGCGGTAGAAGCCTTGCCGGCAAAGTCCCAATAATAATTTCCGAGTTGGGCAATGTCCTGCGCTTCGAGCAATTGCTGTTCGCGTTCCTCTAATTCTTCAGTGGCTTTTTGTTCTTTGTCCACGTCAAGCGTAATGCCGATGGTTTGCCACACAGCGCCGCTTTCGGTTCGCTTGAACACCGATTCATAATTGGCCAACCATTTATAGCCGCCGTCTTTTTTGCGAATGCGGTATTTAATCAGCATGGGTTCATCGCTGACTGATGCCCTGATTGCTTCCAACTGTTTTTTTAGCAGCGCCTGGTCATCTGGATGAACCAGCGTAGCGATGGCGTTTTCACCCAAGGCATTTAAATCGGTTTGCGCATAGCCAATAATGTCGGGTAATTTGTTGTTGGAATAAATGCCTTTGTACGCTTCGGCATCAAAAACATATACAGCGCCGGGAATGGTTTCCGCCACCTTCTGTATAAAGTGCGAATTTTCTTCCAGCCTTTGCTTGTATAACTGCATGTAATGCCGCGTGGCAGTGGAGATGGCCTGCAACGTAAACAGATCAATCTCTTTTATCAGTTCAATTAATTCAAAAGGGTCTTTGGTGTAGTCCGGCAACAGATCCAGCATCGCTTTCTTGCGTACATGGTTCACCAGCAAAATGTCTTCCGTTTCTACGTTATCCTTGTCCACTACCGGCAATCGGTTGGTCATCCACTGCTGCATGGATGTTTCAATCTGTTCCGAAGCTCTGTTAGCGGCCAAGTAACCCAGAAATTCACTGCTTGTTTGCCTACTTAACGCCATGCGCTCTTCTTCGGGCATGGCCTGAAAAAATTTCAACAGCGGCAGCTCCACTTCGTATGAGTACCGGAGTTGTATGCTGACGAAAGCTTCCAGTCTTTCTTTTAAAAGAAAAGAGGCAAAACGCGGCAGGTAAAGCAAGTGAGCGATGGATGTTGTATCAACGGTTTTTGTTTCCACAAACGAGAGGTGTTTTGTACGTTGCCATCAACCCAGGCAACGAGTAAGACAAGGGCTTAAAGATAGGAATTCCCGTTTGCGGAAAAAGAGGACCGAAGGAAGAGAAGAAGGTCGGTTTTTCTTGCGGCTCACGGCGATTTGCCGGCAAAGGTTTGATTGGTAATGACTATCTCAATGCGTGCCCCGCCTATGCCTTTGCGCCGCGCCAATAAAAATTCGTTCAACAGCGGCAGCGAGTCTATTTTCAGGCTTAGCGAAGGCGACTGAATTTCCAAGGCTGTTAAAAAGCCAACCAGTTTTTGTACGTCGTGCGGCGTCCAGCCCCCTGCGCCAAATGACATTTTAATGGCGGTTGTTTTGGGTGGCGTCAATGTAAACGTTAACTCTCTTGAGTTGCTTAAAAGAAAGGGATTGAACATCAGGCTGTCTTCGTTCAGCCGCCAGGTAAACCGCACCGTGTCGGCGGTTTTGTTCACCATATCAATGCGGCGAACTGAATTGCAACCAATGGCAGCGACTAAAAACAAAAAAGAAAAACCAATGATTATTTTCATTCTTTTTGTTCATGCTTTGCCTTTGTGCAATGGCGCAGCAGCAGTGGAATTTTATTCATCATCTAAAACTGCTGCCGGGCAAAACCTCATTCGCGTCTAAATCTTCGTTCGACACATTTTGCGGCAAACCGATTTCGTCATCTTTGCTGTCAATTGCCGCTAAACCAGCAGTATCATCTTCACCTTCGGCACGCTGATCGTCGCCATCTTGTTGCTGTCCGTTCTGCGAGTCTACGTGGCGTTGGTTTGATCCGGATGCATTGGAACCAGCCGCCATTCTCTCTACATCAGCATCCACGCGATGGTCGCCGCTTTCTTTATTCATCATGTCTTCTTTGGCCGGATAATGGGGATAGCCGGGAAAGTCCTGATCGGTTTTTGCATCGGGCGACTGCTCAACTTCTTTCTTGCTGTCCATTGCTTTCGACGGATCGTTTTGCGGTATGCGGGGTTGGTCTTCGTTACTGATCATAACTTGTTTTAGCGAAAGAGTAAAAATGTTATGCCAGAGGGGATTGCCGGTGGTCAGTTACCGATTCAATACAGCACTAAATATAGCTTGGATGTAAAAGATTTGTTGCGTCCTACTGATGCACCTTTGAACGAAATTTTTTTGGCGCGAAGAGCATAAAACCGGCCACCGGCAACTATAAATACCGCAACGGATTTCTTCTCGCCGCTAGAATGTACCGCTTGATGTTCATCCAAAACGCAAGCACCATGTAAACGATGATGGGGGAACCGAGGGTAAGAAAAGAAATGTACATGAACCACATGCGGATGCGTGATGTAGCGATGCCCATCTTTTCACCGATGGCTGAACAAACGCCAAAGGCTTTCCACTCAATAAAATTTTTAAGCCTGTTCACGAAACGAATATAGGCGTTTTCTGTTTTTAGAGCCATTGCGGCATCTGCTTTCTTGCCGTCTTTTTGTACTTTCGCACCACTTTTAAAACAGCGCAAACAAAATGCCTGTTGTCAACTCTTCAATACAAACACTATGCTTTTTGACCTGGACCTGATTAAAAGAGTTTACGACGAACTTCCCGCCAAAGTGCTTGCTGCCCGCAACTTGCTGAAGCGCCCCATGACCCTTAGCGAAAAAATTTTATACGCACACAACTTTAAGCCCGCCACCCGTGTGTTTGAACGCGGCAAGGACTATGTAGACTTTGCCCCTGACCGCGTAGCCATGCAGGACGCTACGGCACAAATGGCCTTGCTGCAATTTGATACCTGCGGACGCGACCGCGTTGCCGTTCCATCAACCGTTCACTGCGACCACCTGATACAAGCTAAAGTAGGAGCGGAGCAAGACTTGTCCACTGCCATTGATACCAACCGGGAGGTCTATGATTTTCTTTCTTCTATCTCCAATAAATACGGCATTGGTTTTTGGAAACCAGGCGCCGGCATCATTCACCAGGTTGTATTGGAAAACTATGCTTTTCCCGGCGGCATGATGATAGGTACCGATAGCCATACCCCCAATGCCGGCGGCCTTGGTATGATCGCTATTGGCGTGGGCGGTGCTGATGCGGTGGACGTGATGGCCGGCCTGCCCTGGGAGTTAAAAATGCCAAAACAAATAGGCGTTAAGCTAACGGGCAAAATGAGCGGATGGACATCGTCAAAAGACATTATTCTTTGGGTGGCAGGACAACTGACCGTGAAAGGCGGCACCGGCGCTATTGTAGAATATTTTGGCGATGGCGCGGACAGCTTAAGCTGCACCGGCAAAGCCACCATCTGCAACATGGGTGCGGAGATTGGCGCTACTTGTTCGCTCTTTGCTTATGATGATAGAATGGCGGCCTACCTAAGCGCTACCGGCCGTGAAAAAGTGGCTACAGCAGCCAACCGTGTTCGCGAACATCTTCGTCCCGATGCCGAAGTATATTCATCGCCTGCAAAATATTACGACCAAGTTCTTGAACTGAACTTGAGCGAACTGGAGCCTTATGTAAATGGGCCATTTACGCCAGACCTGGCTACGCCAATTTCGAAGATGGCTGTGACGGTTGCCGAACAAGGTTGGCCCGATGCTGTGGAAGTAGCCTTGATTGGTTCCTGCACCAACTCGTCTTACGAAGACATCAGCCGCAGCGCTTCGGTAGCGGCACAAGCCAAACAAAAAGGTTTGAAAACCGCCAGCGAATTCACCATCACACCGGGTTCGGAAGTGGTGCGTTATACCATAGAAAGAGACGGCTATCTTGACACCTTTGGCGAAATAGGCGGTGTGGTTCTGGCCAATGCTTGCGGGCCCTGCATCGGGCAATGGGCACGTCATATTGACGACCCCAAACGCAAGAACACTATCGTTACTTCTTTCAATAGAAACTTCGCTAAACGCAACGATGGTTTGGCGGCAACACATGCTTTTGTTGCCTCGCCGGAGATAGTAACGGCTTATGCCATTGCCGGAAGGCTTTCGTTCAATCCGTTAAAGGATAAACTGACCAACGAAGCGGGCCAGCAAGTGATGCTTGACGAACCATCGGGCTACGAACTTCCCCCACGTGGCTTTTCAGTGGAAGATCCGGGCTATCAGGCGCCGGCGCCAACCGGCGTAGGTGTGGAAGTAGCGGTCAGTCCATCGTCAACACGTTTGCAATTGTTAAGTCCTTTTCCGGCTTGGGAAGGAACCGATTTGACCGGCCTTCGGCTGCTCATAAAAGTGAAAGGAAAGTGTACTACTGACCACATTTCGATGGCCGGTCCTTGGTTGAAATTTCGTGGGCATTTGGATAACATCTCCAACAACATGCTCATTGGCGCCGTGAACTTTTTTAACGGCGAAACCGATAAAGTAAAAAGCGCCATCACCGGTGAATTTGATGCGGTGCCGGCTACGCAACGGCAATACAAAGCCAAAGGCATCGGCACTGTTGTGGTGGGCGATGAAAACTACGGCGAAGGCTCTTCCCGCGAACATGCGGCGATGGAGCCTCGGCATCTTGGCGTACGGGCCATCCTCGTAAAAAGCTTTGCCCGCATTCACGAAACCAATCTGAAAAAGCAGGGCATGCTGGGCTTAACGTTCGCCAATAAAGAAGACTACGACAAGATTCTGGAGGATGATAAAATTGACATCGTTGGCTTAACTGACTTCGCGCCGGGTAAACAGTTGACGGTGGTATTGAATCATGCGGCCGGCACATCGGACAAGATAAAAGTGAACCACACCTACAACGAGCAACAGATTGAATGGTTTAAAGCCGGCAGTGCCTTGAACCTTATTCGCAAGCAGTTTGGCAAAGCATAACTTCTGAAAAACCGATAAGGTTTTTTTCGGCGGCTTAAATTTTAAAGCCTCTCCAAAAACCTTATGGGTTTATATTTTATGAACATCGAAAGCCTCTTTCCCTTATTTCTCATTCTGGCCGTTTTGGTACTTGCTTTCGCGTTGGAAGCGGCGGTGATGGCTGCTTTTAAATTGAGAAAGTTTTGGCCTTCGCTTGGCCTTTCGGTATGGCTGAACCTCACTTCTTTCCTGCTGATTTATTTTCTGGCGAAGCCTTTTTTGTCAGCACTCGGTTACGACATCGGTAAAGCCAGCGGGTTAAATCTCGAATTTCAGGTGATCGGTTTTCTTTGGTGGTTTTCCGTGGTGGTGGAAGGACTGTTGCTGTCGCTGTTTTTGCGCAAAGTGGAACGGCGAAGAATTTTTATCGCGGCAATTGTTATGAACCTTGCTTCATTTATTTTTCTGTATGTGTTTGATGTGATCAGCCACTAATGAGAATCATGATAGCTAAAGAAAGTCACCATCCTTTTGTTTTACTTCGAAAATGAAATCGGCGCATTTATATGCCCGGCATTTCTTTCCGTTTTGGGTGGCGGGTGTCCAGTCCGGTGCTTGTTCAATGACACGTATCAGTTCTTCTTCCATGCCGTAACCAACATTTGTCAACGGCTTGATGTCGGCCAGACTGCCGTCTTTCTGCACCAAAAACCTTACCTCAACGCAAAATGTTTTCGCCGGCGCACAGTGCAAAAGGGGAACTTGTGCGTTCACCCTTTTAGTAAGATACACAGTCCAGTTATCAGCCTCATTTTGGAAATAAGCATCAGTGTGTACATTGATACAGGTATAACTTTTTATCTCTTGACTTCTTAGGTTAAAGCTGTTGAAATAATAAACAATAAACAGAAAAAAACTTTTGTGAAGAAGACCAACTTTTATCATTTCTAAAATTTTGATTTAGAAAGATGAAAAAATGAAATTATTTCACAACAGCATTGCGAATCTTTATAAGTTTCACCAACAACTCTTCCAGCAAATCCAGCTTCAACATATTGGCGCCATCGCTTAATGCGCAAGCCGGATCGGGATGGGTTTCAATAAACAATCCATCGGCGCCGGTGGCAATGGCGGCGGATGCAATGGTTTCAATCATCAATGGATTGCCGCCGGTTATGCCGCTTGTTTGATTGGGTTGTTGAAGGCTGTGTGTGCAGTCCATCACTACCGGAACATTGTTCTCACGCATCACCGGAATGTTGCGGTAATCCACCACCAGATCCTGATAGCCGAACGTGGTTCCGCGTTCGGTCAACATCACTTTATCATTGCCGGTTGCTTTTACTTTTTCCACCGCGAACTTCATGGAGGCGCCGCTTAAAAACTGTCCTTTTTTTACGTTCACAATTTTGCCCGTATCGCCTGCGGCCAATAACAATTCGGTTTGGCGGCAAAGAAAGGCCGGTATCTGCAACACATCCACATAAGCCGCTGCCATGGCGGCTTCCGGTTCGCTGTGTATGTCGGTAGTACAAGGCAAATTGAAATGCTTTGCCACTTTTTGCAAGGCTTCCAAACCCTTTTCATCGCCCAGGCCGGTGAAGGATTTGGCGCTGGTGCGGTTGGCTTTTCTGTAAGATGCTTTTAAGATGTAAGGGATGCCGTGGCGCTTGCAGATTGCATAAACTTTTTCGGCCACTTCAAAAACAAGTTCTTCGCTTTCCACCACGCAAGGGCCGGCGATTAAGAAGAAAGAATTTTTATCGTACGCTTGATTGGCAAATAAATCCTGCAAGAAATGATTCATGCGGCGAAGATAAGCGGCCGGCCTCCTGAATCCCCCAAGGGGGAATCTTGCAAGCACGCAAGGCCTGCTTTCTTACAACCTAAATTTTATTGATAGCGTCGTTGAAAAGCAAGGGTTGTGTAATGGCCACTTCCCCTTGGGGGATTGAGAGGGCCGTTAATATCCAATCGCCTTCATAAACTCCGCCTTTCGTCGTTTGGCTATGTCCAGCACAACGCCGGTGCTTAACACTACTTGGCCGCCTTCGCCGCGAATGTATTTTTCCGCGAAATTTTTGTTGATGATGTGCGAGTGATGAATGCGCAGGAACGTATCGGTGGGCAGCATGTCTTCAAACTCTTTCAGGGTTCGGCAAACCACATATTTTTCTTTCGAGGTCAGAAAGATATGCGTGTAGTTTATCTGTGCTTCGAGGTAAACAATCTCGGACACTTTAATAAACTGCAAGCCTTCCACGGTTGGAACGGCAATGCGTTGAAAAGTGGGACGCTTGTCTTTTATATTTTCCAGCAAAAGCTCAAGCTGATGGTTTGATTTTTCCCTACGTTTTTCTTCGGCTCTGCTCACGGCCAGTTTCAGTTCTTCAATTTCGATGGGTTTCACCAGGTAATCAAGCGCACTGTAGCGGATGGCTTTAATGGCATAGTGGCCGTAAGCAGTGGTGAAGATGAGTTCAAAACCTTTGTATTGAATTTGCCGCAACAGTAAAAACCCGTTCATCACGGGCATTTCAATGTCGAGGAAAACAAGATCGGGGTGCAAGCCGTCAATGGCCGCGATGGCTTTTTCAGCCGTATCGCAAGCGGCGATGATTTCAACGTCGGGACAATGCCTCGTTATTTTTTCCCGCAAGGAACTTAGGTTATTCTCTTCATCATCTACCAGTACTGCTTTTAGCATGGCGTTGGTTTATCGGTCGGTTTTTAATTGAACGTCTATCTGGGTGCCGCAGGGTTGGCCATTGCAAAGCAAATCAGTAATCGCCATTCCGTTGAATCCTTCGTTGCCGTTGTGCAATTGAATTCTTTCCGTGGTGATCTGCATTCCGTACGATGCCTGTTCGGGCTTGTTAAGCATTTTAAGTTCAGCCGCTCTTGCCCGTCCCACGCCGTTATCGGTGATGATGTAGTGAATGCACTCTTTTCTTAAAACCGCCTTCACCGATAATCTTTTTTCACCTTTCTGCTTGTTCAACAGGCCGTGATGAATGGCGTTCTCTACAAAAGGCTGAACGATCAATGGCGGCACTTTGTAATCGCCGTTCAGCAACTGTTCATCGGCCGTCAGTTCGTAAGTGAATTTGTTGTTGCAACGAAATTGTTCCAACTGTAAAAACAGTTGCAGGGTTTCAAAATCTTTGTAAAAGGGGACGAGGTTGTTCTTTGAACTTTCCAGTACGGAACGGATCAATTTGGCAAAGCGGGCCAGGTAAGTCGTGGCCTTGTCCGTTTGCGATGTTTGAATCAAATTATCAATAGCGGAAAGGCAATTGAAAATAAAGTGCGGGTTCATTTGGGCCCGTAATGCATTGATCTCGGCTTCCGCAATGCGTTGTTTTATATGAGCTTTGTAGCGGATGGTTCCAATGCGGCGGCGAATAAAATAATAACCCGTTGCAACGATGACACAGATTGTTAACAGCGTAAACCACCAGCTTAAATAAAAGGGTGGCGAAATGATGATGGTAAACGATGTTACCGGCGTGGTGTACGAATCGCCTTCGGCTTTTACGCTGAACGTGTACTCTCCCGGAGCGAGGTTTGTGTAGCTTGCAAAATTTTTTGTGCCGGCGTCCACCCAGTCTTTGTCCACAGAGTTAAGACGATAGTAATAACCGGTTTGCTGGTGGTTTAAAAAACGCAAGAGGCTAAACTCAATGGTTAAAAAGTTTTGACCGTGACTTAGCCGCAGTGGCTGGCCCGCGGCAAGCAAAGAATCAATTTGCACCGTACTGTCAAAAACGTGAAAGCCGGTAATCTCAACCTTCATGTCAGTGGCCTTTTCAAGCGGCTTGCTTTCCGGGTCAAAGGAAATCATCTCCGTAGCGGTGGCCGTAAGCCATTGGCCGTTTCGCAACGGATAAAACCCGGTAGGCTTAAATGCGGAATTCACGATGCCCGGTTCTATTGCATAACGAATAAATTTGTTCTTGGCCGGTTTGTATTTATAAAGGTCATAGTCGGTGGTCAGCCACAGGTTAGCATTGGCGTCTTTTTTTACGGCGTAAAAAGTAGATGATGGCAAGCCGTCTTTCGTAGAAAGATGCCTGAAGGTTTGCCTCGTAGTATTAAAAAAATTGAGGCCGCCGTAAATCGTCGCGATGATCAACGTTGTGTCGTCAAGTTGTTCGATGCCGCCGCTTGGCGCGGCAGATAGAGAACCCGGCCTGCTTTGATCCGGCAAGTACACAGCGCTGTAGATTCTTTTTTCGGTATCAAACTGTTTGAAGCCGGCTTCCGTGCTTACCCAGCAACGTTGTTGTTGATCGAAGAAGATAGAATAAACGGAATTGAATGTTTGCGCTATTCCCGCGGCGGTGTCGCTATACCTATAAAATTTTTTCTGTTCATTGTTCCATTCGGCCAGCTTGCCGTTGTGCAATCCCATCCAGATATTTCCCGCTGCGTCTTTTGCCATGCAACGAATGGTGTATCCGCCAATTTCGGGTGGATGAACGGTGCGGATGGTTTCGTTCGCAGGATTGTAAATGTGAATGTAGCCGTGCTGGCAACCGACCCAAATATAGCCGTCGTTGTTCTGTGCAAAGCTCCAGGTCATGTTGTACTCATAGGGATTGGCAAAGTAGATGTTCTTTTTAAAATTCCAAGCACTGTCATAAAGCGTAAGCCCGCCGCCCCAGGTGCCGGCCAGTATGTCTCCGTTTGCTGCTTGTATAAAACCCTGGATTTCGTTTTTTGCTAACGAAGCCGCGTTGCCTTCCTGGTGATGTACAGATTGAAGCGAAGGAATGTATGGATTGAAAATGTTGATGCCGTTATCGGTTCCAACCCAGATGTTTTCTTCTTGATCCTGGAAAATAGTTTGAACGGTATAATTGTAATGAAGGCCTTGTTGGTTGTTAGGATCGGCCACAAATTGAGTGAACGTGTCTTTGTCAAGGTTGTATTCAAGTAAACCCGTATTGGAGGTGCCGGCCCAAATCACACCGTGGTTGTCTTCAAAAAAACAAGTGACGTTCAGCACGGCATCTTGGTTCAGGCTTGGCTGCTTTGATTTAGCAATGGTCTTCAATGAATAGAGTGACAATTTTTTTGTTGCCGCGTTGTATTTATAAAACTCTGGCCGGCCGGTGCTGATCCATATATTTTGCTCGCTGTCCTTCATAATGCCCGAAAGGTTTGCCCACGGCATGGCTTCCAGCAATGGATGGTGGATGGAATTGAAGTCATGCGTATAAACTTTCGCCGTCTTCGCATCAAACAAATGCAAGCCTTTATAGTCCACAAGCCATGTTTGCGCCTGCGCTGTATCGGTAATAAAAAAGTTGTTTTTGTTCGGCGCCAGCAAAGGCTTACCCAGCATGTGAGCAAATAGCCCGTTTTTTTCCTTGGCCTGAAGAAAGATGCCTTCGTGATTGACGCACCACTGACGATTGTTTTCATCACTGTAGGCTGTAACTCCGGCCGCTTTTTCATCCGTTAATTTACCGTCGCAGTAGAGGGTAAACTTTTTCCGCGAAAGATCGAATTGTTGCAGGCGGCCGTTATAACTTATCAGCAGGCAACGGGTTTTGTTATCAAGGAACATTTCGCCCAAGGCTGTATTGATAATGCCATCGGCATTATTTAATTCGTATCGGTACGTAACAAAGCGGGAACCATCATAGCGTTGCAGGCCGTTCGGCAACAGAATCCAGATGTAGCCTCTCTCATCTTGCAAAATGGACCGCACGTCGGTGTTCAGCAAGCCATCTGATTGAGTAATGTGGCGAAAACTGTATTGCTGCCGCGGCTGCGCAACCGTCCATAGAAATAAAAAAGAAGAAGCGGACAACAGAAGAAGGCGCATGTTTAAAATTAGGAAAGTCCATACGTAAAAGCGGAGGCGTTGTTTTTTAGCGAACACCGCCACAACCTTCTATGTAAGCCTGAAACTTATTGCCTGCCACGACTTTAAATCCCGGCGATAACCTTACTCTTACTCCTGCGTCATATTTTATAAATGAGTTCGTGAGCACTTGTGCCGTTGATGTGATCGTGCCGGTAGCTTCGTACTTGCCCATGATGCTATTGTAAGGTGCGCCAAAGGATAAATCGGCGGCGCAAGAGCCCGGACAAATTTTCGCCCACCAGCTTGCCCATCTTCCCGATGACGTTGAATTGCCTGCACGGGGCCGCGGATATTCCTGAATAGTCCATGCGGTAACATCGTCTTCGGGATCTATGTATGTGGCCGAGTAATCGCCCCAGCGGTTTAAGCCGCTTGTTGGATTTAAGTTCACGTACCAATCCTCACCGCCTTTAAAATAATAGAAGAAAAAGCCCTGGCCGTTGTTGCGCCGGTAGCTGACGGTGGACGTTACAAAGGCATTGTTCCGGAAAGTAGAATAGCCAAAAAAGATATCGCTGTTGCGGTTAACCGTTATGCTTGGGTAAGCTTGCATAACCGACCCGTTTGTGTTGGCGGCCGTTCGTATGTTTTCCGACGCCGTGGCCGTGGCTGTGTTGATGGCCACCACCTGTGCGGCGCAAGTAGTGGGGTTAACCGCCGGTAAACAAATGCTGTTGCCAACCCAGAGTGTTCCATTGCGGAAGGTAGATTGCAACATGCGGTCATCGCCCAGATCCAAACCAGTGGCCGATCCTGATTGAGGCCCCGCTACACCGCCGTTGCTCCATGCGCCGCCGACATTCACGGTGCTGCCCACGGTAAACACCGGAGCCGCCTGTGTACCGGTAATGGAAAATAATTTAAGCAAGCCGCTGCCGTTGGAATTGGGGTTAAAAACGCTCGACAGCCATTGCGTATTATCGGTAGCGCTGTACGTCACTGCCGGACTAATGTGGAAATAATTATTCTGATCGAAGAAGGGAACGCTAATGTTGGAAGGCGCTGCATACAAGGATGACTTATTAAGCACCCACACACGGCTCCTGGTAACGGTATCCGCTGCCCCGGTAGCGCCTGTAATTTTAAAAAGATAACCTCCTACCGTAATCCAGTTTCGGTTAAATCCGAGGCTGGGATAATCAAACCAAAGTTTATTGCCCGGATCGGCCTTGATGGTGTAGGTGATCCAACCGCCGGTAGGGTCGGGGGTTTGCGAAACCGCTATCAGTAAGGCGGAGTTGGTAGAATTTCTGCTGGCGCAGCAAACAAAAAACCAGCGCTTGTCATAAGGGTCGTAAGCAATCTTAGGATCGTATATATCGGCGTGGCCGCCAAGCCCGTTCCAGAAGCCGAGGAGCGAGGTGGTGCTTACCGTAGTGCCTTGTTTGTTTTGAATGCTCACTGCCGAATTCAGCGTTACCATCAAATGATCAAAGCCCGCAGCGCCATGAACATCTGGGGGCGAGATAACGCTGTTCTCATCAAGCGCCTGAAAATTATTGCACGGAAATTCAGCCGTTTTTTGTTGCTCATTGGGCGGCGGATCCTGCGGCACCACAGTAGTGCGGCCCGAGAATGGCGGCACTACCCCGGCTGCTTTGTTTTGAACGCGAACGTCTTCTACTTCTTCGCCCTCATCGGGTGGATGAAGCGGCTTTTTTACACGGTTGGGGTAGGCTTTTTCAAACCCTGCTACGGCAGTAAAATTGGTGGCGCCTCTGTGCCCGTTTGTCGTTTCTTTTTTTACTGGTTGCGCCAATAAACGGGACGTAAAAAAAAGCAGGGAGGAAGCGCACAATAAGCCGGTTATAAATTTCATTGGAAAGAATTGATTTAGTGAGCAGGATTTTGATAAAACGCCATCGCGGGAAGGATTACCGATGCCTTGTATGTTTTGTCAGCACAAGGAATTTTAACCGTTCAATTTCCCTGGACGATTCCTTCAACCGCTTGTCGGCATCAATCATGTACAGCGTGAGTTCTTCGATTTTCTCCATCATCTTTTTTTGCACATCGCCAACCGACAGTCCTTTTTCTCCTATTTCTTTTGCCGAAGGAATGTTAGGCAGGTGGTTGTTTTGCTTCACAAATCTTTCTACGTCGGCCAACGGCTTCAAGCGGTAATTTTTATGAAACACATAATCGGCCCAGCCGGTTTCCACCACCACCTCGGTGCAGCGTATGTTGCCCACAACAGAAAGTTTATACGTTGGGTTATCCGTACCAATGCCTACGTTACCCGTAAGTTCAGAAATCAAAATGCGTGATGTTCCACCGCTGAATATCCGCATATTGGTATGCGAGAACGTGCCGATGCCGGCCGATGTACCGCCCATTATAGTTTTAAGAATGTTGCCATTGTCGCCAATGTGTGAGATGCCGTCGGTATTGTTAGTTGTTTTTACGGTTAGCTTGCCTACGGCCCCTACGCTGTTATCGCCTATTACCACTTCGCCGGTCGGGTAGATGGACATTCGCCCCGAAGTACCCGCAATCAGGCGAAAAGCGTGTTCGGAAAAAGTGCCGATGCCCGCCGAAACGCCGCCAATGGCATCGCCCAAAACAATGGAATTACTGCCCGCCTGTTCGCCAATATGCGACCAGCCGTTCGTATTGAAAGGGGTAACGATGGTGAGTTTTTCTGTTGGCGTGGCAGTGCCGATGCCTACTTTGCCGCCGTTGTTGTTATAAATGTCGCTGCCGTTTAAATCCCAGTAGCTTGTGCCGCTGGCTCCACTTAATCCTTTGCTGCTGCTGACCACAATCCACTTTCCTTCGTCGCTGTCGTATTGAAGCGATACGATTCCTTTATCCGGTATGGAAACATCGGCTGCCGTACCGGTTACAATTTGTTCTGTAGTTGCCGCATTTGCATCTTCGTTTCCCAACAGCATGGCAAATCCACTGCGGTTGAAAAGCGAAATGACGCGGCCGTCAATTCCTTCTGTAATACCGGCGATGGTAAAGTCGGCGGTCGGGCCTGTAACTCTATACGATTTAGATTTGGTGGAATTTACGTCCATCGCTAACGTAATGCCATCAACTGTAGGCAGGTTCATCGTTCTGAAAATAACATCGCCCGATACGTCGAGCGAAGCCTGCGGCGTAGTGGTGTTTACGCCTACGTTTTGGCTGAAGACAAAAAGACAAGAACACAGAAAGACGGCAACAAATAAAGAGTATCGTTTCATAACCAAAGGAATTGACGTATGGGTAAAATATACAGCGCTATTGTTTTAAGAACATTATCCGAAAAAAGCCCTCGCTTACCACAAGCGGCTTTCCATTACAAATAGCCGCAAAAGAAAACCGGCCTTCCGCCGCTGTTTCATCAGCTTTTGTTATCTCTATTTCTCCTGTGGGCTTTTGCCAAAGGCAGCCGTCATTCAGGTTGAGGTCGGGCGCATTGCCTTCATCAAGCGTTATTTTATTGCCCGCTTTAAGGTCAGACTTTGCGAAGGGCAGGCCGATGTATTCCTTGCCATAATAGCCTACGATGCGGCCCGCCGCTTCAGGCGAAACCATGGAAGACGCCGTCCATTCCTTACCACGGATTTTTGCACGCATGGAATAACCGGTCGTAGTTGTGGCTATTGTGCCCGGCCGGATGGCTGATTGGACCTCTTTTGTTTTCTCTGTAGCTTTTGAGCCGCCGCTTTGGCCGCAGGCGAAAACCATTGTGGCGAAGAATAAAGTGAAAAAGAAGGCTTGCATAAAATTGTTTTAGCGAGGTTGGGTTTTATCGCCTATTTATGGAATCAATTGCCGGCTATTGCCGGTTTTGTTTTTGCCGTCAGCAGGTTGACGGAAAGTGTCAGCGCATTAATTTGTTGCTGTTGTTTTTCAATGATGGCCTGCTGGATTTTTAATTGTTTGCTCAATTCCTGCGTGGCGGAAATATTCAGTGTGGTCAACCCTTCGTAATCCACTGTACGGAAGTCACTCACCTCTTCGCCATACACAAAAGCTTTGTCGGTCTTCATATCGTTGGCACGGATAACAACGCTATTTTTTGAGGGGATGGAAACGATCTCTGACTGCTGCATTCCTTCAGATTCATTCAGCAATACGCGAAGTTTTTTTGCCGTATCGGAAATACAGTGAGGTGTGGCAAATTGAAGCAGGTAACCGTCTTTCACCTTGACGATCTTGCTCGTTACCTGATAAACGTTTGGAACAAAATCGGTGTGTGTGGAAACCACCTGCGGATAAAATTTTTCAACTTGTTGTGCAATCACTTTCTTGTATCGCTTGTTGCCGCTTTGAACTTTGTCTTTCATTGAGTAGTCGGTTATTTCCAATTGATTAATTGTTTGCAAATCCTGGATTGAATTGCTCCTGCCAATTATTTGTTTAATCCGCGCATCTGAATAGGCGTCAAACTCGGTTGAGAGAACACGACCGTCGGTCATAATTGAGACAAGCGGAACAGGGTTGTCACTCGCATGGCCGATACCGAATACATCCGAATCAACATTCAAATAAGAATAACCCACGTTGGCAATGCGGGGGGCTGATGCGGTATAAGCCACGTCCAGCGGGGCTCTCGGAGTACTTGTATTAATGCCGACACGTCCCTGATTATTATTTCTCGGTTTTAAAATAATATCAGTACTTGAGCCAATTAAAGTAGCGGCATTTGTTTGATAAACCGCCATTGCATTCGTTCCATTACCGATGGCTAAATCATTCGTTGCAAAACCCGTTGTACCCACTGAACCGATTTGCAAATGATTGGTGGGGTTAAGCACATTGATACCAAAGTTGCCGGTGCCGTCGTTGCGTGGACGAAAGGACATATCGGTGGTTGAGCCCACCAGCGTACTTGTATTGGTTTGAAGAATGGCCATAGCCGCGGTGCCATTGCCGATAGCAAAGTCGTTGGTGGAAAAATTGCTGCCGCCCATTGAACCGATTTGCAGCTTATTGGACGCATAACTCGTATTTATGCCCACGTTGCCGGTGCCGTAAGCCGGTGTTAGCAAGATGTTGCTGTTGTTTGATATAATTTCCGTTGTGCCATATCCGGCTCTAAAACCCAAGTACGTATAGCCGTCTTTTGTGATGGTGAGCGGCGCATAGTCAAAGCCCACATTGGTGCTACCGATGTTTACGGCCCCCTGCGCCTGCATCGTCATCACCGGCTGGTTGCTCAAATAAAATTGAATGATTCCGTTTGTGTTTGAGCTGGGTGTACCAAGGAGCAGGCTATCATTATACTGTTGAATAAATCCACGCAAGCTGCCAGAGTTATTGTAAAACGAAACATACGGCGTGGCGCCTTGTATGCGCAACGCTTCATTGTCATTCTTGATATGCAATGGCGCACCCGGCGTGTTCAATCCAATGCCCACATTGCCAGCATTGCTATTAAAAATATGGCTGCCATTAAGTGACCACAGATTGCTTGCCGAACCGCCGGAAAATTCCACCCATCCGGTTCCGTTCCAAAACCAAAAACTTTTGGTATCGCTGTCAAATACCTGCAGGCCCGTTGCCGGTGAGGCAATGCCGGTGCGTTGCGACGTGTTCATTCGCGGAATCAGCAAGCCTTTGTTGGTAGCGGCTATGTCAAGCATGGCACTCGGGTGCGGCGCCGTGCCTGCGTTATTAATGGAGACGCTTTGCGAAAACAAAGTATGGCCGAAGCAAAAGCAAAACAGTAAGCAAATGCAGTGTGAGCAAAATTTCATAAGCGGTGATTGTTCCTACCAAACTATTTCAGTCTGGCGGCCTGCTGAACCGTTCTTTATCATGTGGGTGTTTTTCCTGATTTGGCGGGAGCCGTTTATAGAAAAGTTTACACGCTAAAAAAACTTCAAAGTTTTTTCTACGTTTGCACCCTTCTAAGCAAACGCTATATGACAAAAGAAAAAATTCTGGTGATCGGCGCATCGGGACAGATTGGTGTGGAGTTGACGCTTGCCCTTCGAAAACTTTACGGCGCTTCCGCTGTTATCGCTTCCGACTTACGTGAACAAAACCCCTTGCTGGAAGGCACCGGACCTTACGTGAGCCTGGATGTGATGAACAAGGAAATGCTGCACGTGCAGGTGATACGGCAAGGCGTAACGCAGATTTATTTATTAGCCGCGATATTGTCAGCAACGGGCGAGAAGAACCCCGGACTGGCCTGGAACCTGAACATGCAAAGCCTGTTGAACGTGCTTGACATTGCGAAGGAGGAAAAACTCACCAAGGTTTATTGGCCCAGTTCCATCGCGGTGTTCGGACCTACATCACCAAAGAAAAATTGCCCGCAAAAGACAATCATTGAGCCAACAACCGTGTATGGCATTTCCAAATATGCCGGTGAGTTTTGGTGCCATTACTATTTTAATAAATACGGCGTTGATGTGCGTAGCCTTCGTTATCCCGGTTTGATTTCCTACAAGTCGGCGCCGGGTGGAGGCACTACCGATTACGCCATCGAAATTTTTCACGAAGCGCTGGAAGAAGCCCATTACGATTGCTTCCTGAAACGGGACACGTACTTGCCCATGATGTACATGCCCGACGCCATTCGTGCAACCATTGAATTGATGGAAGCGCCGAAAGAAAAGATCAAAGAACGAACCTCGTACAACCTATCCGCTATTTGTTTTTCGCCGAACGAGATTGCAGCCGAAATAAAAAAACATCTTCCCAATTTTACCATTGATTACAACCCCGATTACCGCCAGGCCATTGCCGATAGCTGGCCGCAAAGCATTGATGATTCGGCGGCGAGAACCGATTGGGGATGGACGCATGAATTTGACCTGGCGGCAATGACAACGGATATGCTGCAAAACCTGAAGCCGTAAGTTTTATACGGTTGTTCGTGCAGCGCTCAATAGCTGCTCTAATTTTTTGGCGCATTAATCTTTTGCAATCGGATCGAGTACATGGCTTTCCCACAGCGCAAAAATTTTATCCGGCGAAAAGCGTCCGATATTTTGGTATGCCGCATTGCCCAAGGCCTGGCGCTTTTCTTCGTCTTTCATTAAATTGATAAGGGCAATAGCCATTGCGCCAACATTGCCCGGTTCAATCAATAAACCATCGGAACCGTTGTTGATGATGAAGCGCGGGCCGGTGGGGCAATCAAACGCAATGCAGGGCAGGCCGTGAGACATGGCCTCTAACAACACCATTGGAAAGCATTCAAACCTTGAGGTTGATACATAAACTGATGCCGACAGATAATCGCCTTCGAGATTGTTTGTAGATGGTTCAATCACCGAAACGTTTGCATCGAGACCTTTTTTCTTCAACTCATTGAGCAGCCATTTTCGCTCTTCGCCCGAACCAATGATTTTCCACTGCCTATCGGGGTGTTTCGCAAAAACTTCTTTTGCTATTTCCGGAATCTGGTCAACGCCTTTTGTTTTGCTTAACCAACCAATGGTGAGAAAATTTTTTTTATCAAGCAAAGCCTTGTTGCCTCGTTGTGTAAAATTTGGAATAACGACCGTGCGGCAACCGATAGAGCCAAACAACCGGGCTTCATCGGGGTTCAGGCAAATAACGGACGATAGCTTTGGATAGATTCTTTTGAATAAAAAATTCCAAAACCGGCTTTTGGGCAAATGATGAAAATGATGATGCTCCCATGCGTAAACCGGTACGCTTGCTTTGCCAACCGCCAGGTACGTTGCAATGGTGAAGGGATATTCCGTGCTGATGACGGCATCTGGTTTTATGAGGTTCAAGACAGCCTTCAACTTTTTTATATCCTTGAAGAATGAAAGCTTCCGGCTTAAAACATTTCCAAACTTTCCGATTCCAAAATTTATGTTGTGATGAAGCAGGGTGATTTCCTGTTCTAACGGATAAAACGCATTGGCTGTTTCATCCAAAACTAAAAGCGTAACGCCATGGCCGTTGCTTTGAAAAAGATTAGCGGTATTGCAAACCGCTCTTTCTATGCCGCCCGGCAAATCAAGCCGCGAACAAATGATGATGATGTTTTTTCGGGAAGGCAATGCGATGGATTGAGGTTGATGATTGCAAGGGCGACGCTTGTTTCGCCGCAGGATACAAAGCCGTAAAGAAACAGGAACGGCATTATAAAAAAATGCTTTTGTAAAATTGAAGATGGTCGTCAGCAAATCTTTCGGCGGTAAAATATTGCCGCTGCAACGATCTGTTTTCTTCTCCCCAATGAGGCAGTTCGGTTCGGCTTGAAAAACAATTCTCGAAACCCGTCAAAAGGCTGTTCACCGTTGGTTCATGATAAATCATTCCCGCCGAATGAAATGGTTTAAAATATTTGTTGCCGCCGGTATCGCTTAATAAAATTGGTATGCCCAAGGCCATGCCTTCCAATATATTCAAATCGAAATTGGAGTATCGGTTGGGTATCACGTGCAGGTTAGCCGCCTGCACATAACTCAACGGATCGTTGCTCCAGCCCGTTTCAATAAAACGCGGATGGCTTATGGCCGGCATCACCGATTTGTTTCCTACGACAAGAAAAAACACATTCTCTTTCTCCGCTAATATTTTTTGCGCCATGGCCACAAACAAATCATAGCCTTTTACCTGTAGCTTCCGGCCAACGAAACTCACCACAAACGCTTCCATTGGAATGCCGAAAGCAGCACGAATTTCCTCCGCTGTTTTCGTGGGTGCAACGCTTACTATGCCGGTAGGCAAAAAGCTCTGCTTCTTTTGATCAAACAAGTGTTTGAAACGCGGCCAAACAGCAAGGTAAGGCTCCGCCGATTGCTTGCACGGAAACACCAAATAGTCGGCACGGCCGTAAGCAAAAAGGTCAATCGCCTCCACCCGTTCATAATCCCGTTTTGCCAGTTTGCTAATGTTTATGCTCAAGGCGTCTTCAAGGAGTTCAAGATGGTAAGGTTTGGGCGAATGAGACGTTAAGACAATGATTCCCTTGTAATTTTTTAGCAAAGCCTGATACCGCCACAGGTCAAAACTTGTATGAAAATGCAAACAACCGTATGCCGATAGATCCAAGGCTTCATAAGTTTTGGAGTACGTTTCCTCCACTTGCCTGAACCACCCCGAAATCCGTCGCCCGTAAATCCATTGCGAAGGAAGAAAGGGCTTGAAAATTTTTTTTAGCGGATGGCTCCTTTCCGCTGCAACATCCGGTTGCAATGGTTTTGGCGGCATCAGGTCGCTCAAAAAATCAATGGTGTGTTGCTTGTGCTTCAGGCCCTGGTATAAATGATACAGCACGGAAAAAGGCCCGCCGTGACGCGGAACCAACGGGCCAGGGAAAAAAACAAGGACTTTCTTATTCATTGAATACGGCCCTTTTTTGAAGGAGACTAAACGTTACGTCCCGCAGAAGTTTGTTTTTAAAAATAAAGGCTTGAATTAAAAAGTAAACAACGCCACTACTCACTACCGAAAAAATTAAAACAGCAATAGGTTGGCTGAATAAAAAAGTAGCCAAGCGTATCAGAACCAAAATGGGCAGCGAAGCCAGGACCGTGTGCCAAAGCGTAGCGACCGGAAACCGGAACCTGAAACACTTGTAAGCCTGATAACCGGTTAACAGTGTGACCAATGTTTCGGTTAACAAAGTTGCCACGGCCGTGCCTTTGGCGCCAAAGAAATACGCCAGCGCCGTATGGAAAATAAGACTGAAAACAAGAGCGATCAGCACGCTGCGCAAAAGGCTTTTTTCCTGGTTGAAAGGAGTTAAAATATGGTAAACAAATAAATTGCTGAATCCGATGATCAGCGGAAGCACAGCCAGTATTTGAACCAGTAAAACGGCGGGAACAAAACGCTGGCCAACAAGCACCTGAACGAGCAGACCCGCCAGCGAAACAAAGCCCACCGCCAGGGGAATGGTTGTCAGCAACAGGTATTGCATGGCTTTGGCCACCAATTCGTTTATGCCACCTGGGTTGTTGCTGCTTAAATAAGAGATGCGCGGAAATAAAATAACGTTCAGCGATAATACCAACAACAGCGAAAGCTTGATGATTTTTATAGCCACGGTGTAATAACCTACTTCCGCCGTATCAGCCATCCTTGCCAGGATAATGACATCAAAAAAAACATACACGCTGATGAAGGAACTGCTCAAAAAAAAATGCCACAAACCTTTCAGATGGCCTCTTACGTTTTGAAACCGTACACGGTAACTATGAGCACCCGCTTTCGCCACGTTGGCAAGTGCCACCGCAACCTGTATGGCTACGATGATTGAATAATAAACAACGGCATCTTTCGATGCGGAAACAAAAATAAAAATGGCGGCGGCTCCCGCCAACCGAAGCACGATGCCGCGAGTAGTTATAAAACCGAAGGCTTCGTTGCCCTGGAAAAACCATTCGGCTATAAATGCCGGCACTAAAATGTTCAGGCAGCCTAAAGCAATCAACAGAGGCGGGGCCGATTGGTTTGTGTTCAGGTAAAGAAACAGGAGAAAGAATCCGCAACCGGCAACCGATAAAAAAAGATGAATGGAAAACAAATCGCGAAGCAAAGTTCGCTGTGCCGCGGGGTTGCTTTGCAGCCTGGCGGTTTCGCGTACACCGTAAAACGGAATGCCGAAGGCGGCAAGGGTTATGATAAACCCGGCAACGTATTCCACGTAACCAATAAGCCCCAAACCTTCAGGCCCTAATCGTCGGCTGATATATGGGTACGTAACAAGGGGAAAGACAAATTGGGAAACCGCATACAGTAATTGAAAAAGAAATTTTTTTCTGATACCGGGCATAGCTGCGGTTGAGGGCCACAAATATAACCGGAATGATTATCCTTTTTTGACAGGCTTCTTTGGCGCAGGCGTTTCGTCTTTTTTTGATTGGTTCTTTTTGTTCTGCTCGTCAAGCTTTTGCTGGTTTACGTTGCCGTCTTTGTCCAGCAAGGTATTCTCGGCTGGAGCGTTGCCAAGGTAAGGATCGGCGCCCTTCATGTCAATCTTTTCGGTAAACACTTTTTCCACGTGCTGCCATCTGCCGGACACCCATTTAAAGCCCTCGTAATCGCCATCGGGCACATAGGTCCAGGCACTTTCGGGTTCGTCGGTTTCGGAAACAAGATGGTCAATCAGAATGATGTTCAGGTCCTCGTTAAAGTTCACGGTAGTGGACGCTTCCTTTTTGTATTCAATGGTAAAGCGGTATTGCGCCTTGCGTTTGGCTGCGCTGTCTTTATCGAAGTTGAAAAAACGTTGGGCGCCGAAGACAGGATTGTTTTGGGCATCAAACGTCAGCACGTCAATCCATTTTTTATTGGTGCGATAGCTGTTGCCGTCAAAGCCAAACAGGGTGTAATAAGGTTTGCCGTTGTATTCGGTTTTAATGATGTTGTAATACACCGCGCCGATCCAATTGTTTTTTGTTCTTGCCGAATCCAAGGGATTGTCGGCGAATTCGGAATAGTCTTTTAGCGGAACCAGTTTCAGCGAACCGTCGGTTGTGCGAAATTGTATGGCACCTCGCTGCCGTATGAAAGCGTAATCGTTATCAAAACCAAGCTGCCAGCTAAAGATGCGAAAGGTGCTGTCGGGCGCATAAATGTGCGAGACGCCTTTTACTGAATCAAAGGGATAATCGAATGAATGTTTTACCTGAAGGCTGCGGATGAGCGTCTTTACAAACAGGCTGTCCTGCCTCATGCGGTCGGCGGTTTCCGCATCGGTGAGAAAAGCTTTTGACATCAGTTTCAACGAGTCTTCTTTTTTACGCAGGGTCTTCATGTCCGGCCCGCTGATTTGCGCAAAAGAAGCCGAAGTAAAAAAAAGAAAAAGAAAAATGAAGGGGTTTCTCACGACCGGACTTTTTAGTTGAGCTAAGAACGGCCAAAGTTTTGGAAAAGTATGCTAAGGGGTTGTTTAAGATTTCTGGTTTGTAATTTCTGATTTCTGATTGGTTACACGATAACTGCGCATTCTGTTCACGCTGTGGGAAATCATAAAGAAGAGAATTTTAATTCCTGAACTCCTGCGAAATCATCAACCCATAAATGCCGCCGTCCTGAATGCCAATACCAAGCCTGCCGAAAGAGGGATTCAAAATGTTGGCCTTGTGCCCCGGTGAATTCATTA
Source organism: Flavisolibacter sp. (assembly GCA_965247695.1). GTDB lineage: Bacteria > Bacteroidota > Bacteroidia > Chitinophagales > Chitinophagaceae > Flavisolibacter. Next base: position 3,665,593 of record OZ252037.1, on the reverse strand, counting down.
ATCCTTCGTGACAAATGTTCAACGTGCGGCCAAGCGCCAGGTTTTCTCCCGCCGTGCGAAACTTGATTCCGGCTTTGTCCATACGTTCAAATGGGTCCTTCTTTTCCGGCGTGTAATGCGAAAAATAACCACGGGTAAACATGTCCGTCGAATGTGCACGGGCTATCTGCGTTAAAGCCGGATCAAATACCACGGGCTTAAATCCGCGCTTAATTCTTTCCTTATTTACCAAAGCCAGCATTTGCGCTTCTAAATCGGGGCGGGCCTTCGTATCGGTTACGGTATAGTGCAGGTTCACCGTTTCTTCCGACTCCGGCTTTGCTACAATCCTGCTGACACTTTGTTTCGCTACCTCGCCAAAGATGGGCGAGAATTTTTCATCGAGCCAGGCTACTTGCCCACCCAGTTTGTTGGCAATACGGCTGTCGCGGGTCTGGTCTAATACTCGTCCGCTAAAGGGAACGCTCAACAGCAAAGCAACCACAATGGTTGCGTAGAGTGTGCCGGTGATAACGCCGGGGAAGAGACCCAGCAAACGATTGGCGGCTGACAAATGGGTTTCGCGTTGTGTTGATTTAAGCAGCCCTTTAAAAAGAAAGGAAAGTAAAAGGCGGGAAAGAAATACGGTTAATAAAAAAGAGAGAGGCAAGCTCCAAATGTTCAGTGCGGGAACCGCTTTTTGCACCAGGCTGCCGAGATGTTGGTAAAGTAGAAATCCGCAAAGCAAACTGCCCAGCCAAACGGCTAAGTCGGTGATGCCGAAAATAAAACCTTTGGCCCAACCTGCCCACATGGCAAGCGCCACAATCAGGAGCAAGAGCGCATCAATCAAATTCATGGACGGGGTTTTTCATGTGATTGAATTTTACGTCCGTTGTTGCTTTAATAATCAAAAAGTCAAACAAGGCCATTCATTTCACTGAAAAACAAATGCCAAAAAATCTCTTCGCGGAGAATGCCCTTGACATTTAAGAATTGGTTGCCTGAACCGATCAGGCGATAGCAATGCTACCGTCGAGATAAACATCTTGCACGGAATTGAGCATTTGGACACCTTCCGCGAAAGGCCGCTGAAAAGCCTTGCGGCCGAGAATCAACCCCATGCCGCCCGCCCTTTTATTAATGACGGCTGTGGTAACGGCATCAAGCAAATCATCGGCGCCCTTGCTTTCGCCGCCGCTATTGATAAGGCCCACGCGGCCACTATAACAGTTGAGCACTTGGTAGCGGCACAAGTCAATGGGATGATCGGAAGTCAGATCATCATAAACAAGCTTACTGGTTTTACCAAACTTCACGGCATTGTAACCGCCGTTATTCGTTGGCAATTTTTGCTTGATAATGTCGGCCTGAATAGTAACACCAAGATGGTTTGCCTGGCCCGTGAGGTCGGCCGATGTGTGATAATCCTTGCCGTCCACTACAAAGGCGTTGTTGCGCAGATAACACCAAAGAATTGTAGCCATGCCCAACTCATGCGCCTGCTGAAAGGCTTCGGCAATTTCTTTCAATTGGCGGTCGCTTTCGGTGCTGCCCCAATAGATAGTAGCGCCAACAGCTAAGGCACCTATGTCCCAAGCGCTTTTTACCGTGCCGAAAAGCGTTTGATCAAACTTAGCCGGGTAGCTTAAAAGTTCGTTGTGATTGAGCTTAACGATAAAGGGAATCTTGTGTGCATACTTGCGGCTGACGATGCCCAGCACACCAAAAGTTGAGGCCACGCCGTTGCAGCCGCCTTCAATAGCCAGACGAACAATATTCTCCGGATCGAAGTACAAGGGATTAGGTGCAAAAGAAGCCCCGGCGCTGTGTTCAACGCCTTGATCAACCGGAAGGATGTTGCAATAGCCCGTGCCGCCGAGCCGTCCGTGATTTAATAACGCTTGCAAACTGCGCAAGGTCTGATTGCTCCGGTTACCCGCGAGCCAAACATCATCAAGGTGTGTTGGCGACGGAAGGTGCAGGTCTTTCTTGTCAATTTTTGGTGATGAAAAGTTCAGCAGGAAATCAGCTTTATCACCAAGTGTGTGAGCAATGTTTACAGGCATGATGGTGGGTATTTTTTTGAAGGGCAATACTGCTTTGTAAAGATAGCGGCGAAGTAAAGGAGGGAGAACTGCCAATTAATTTTTACGGTTGATCCACAAAAGCATTTAGTTCTTTTCAAAGGCGTAAAAACAACTGTACTGAAATTCTTTCAAGGCATCGTTTGCAACTTTGCGAAGCTGGTTGCCGTCAATCGGAAGCAGTGTGCGGCCGAGTGCTATGCGGATAACTTGTAATCATTGGCCATGAAAACCCTTCTTTCCAGCTTCGTATTCTTTGCTTCCATTACTGTTTTTAGCCAACCTTCTTTTGTGCGGGTACAGCGCACACAGTTGATTGACTCCACGGGCAAGGAGATTCGATTGAACGCTGTAAACCTTGGCGGTTGGCTGCTCTGGGAGGGCTGGATCATTGGCGCCGGATTTAAAAGCGAGACCGATGTAAAAAACAACTTGTTATCGCTCCTTGGCAACGAAGCTTATGAAGATTTTCTTCAGGCTTACTACCGCCACTTCATTACTGAAAAAGACATCGCTCTGATGGCGAAGAACGGTTACAATTGCGTTCGCGTTCCGTTTAATCACCGCCTCTTTGCCGGACAAAATCCAGCTTACCGAGATGGCTATAAGCTTCTTGATTCGCTTTTGGTTTGGTGCCGTCGCTACGGTGTTTACGCGGTGCTTGACCTCCATGCAGCGCCGGGCGGACAATCCGGTTATTTCATTGCTGACCCTTCAAAACGAAGGCTGTGGGAATCGGAAGAAAACAAAAAGGAAACAGTCCGCTTGTGGCAAAGCCTGGCGTTGCGTTACAAGGACAACCCAGTGGTGGCGGGCTATGACTTGCTGAACGAGCCCGATACAAAAGCAACAGTCCTACTTTCGTTTTATAAAGACATTATTGCCGCCATCCGGCAAGTTGACCGCAACCATTTGCTGATTTGCGAAGGCAATAAACTGGCGCATGACTTTAAAGATTTTCCATTGCCAATCGACAACAACCAGATTTACAGTTTTCATTTTTATCCTTGGTTTGACGAGGGAAAGAAAGCAAGGGCATTGAAGGATATTGTGAAAGACCTTCCAAAAGGCCAGCCGGTGTGGTGCGGAGAATGGGGCGAAGACAAAGCGGAAAATCTAATGGAGATCAAATCACTTTTGAAGGGTGTTCCCGGCATTTGCGGCACCGCTTTCTGGACGTGGAAGCGAGTGTATGAAAACAACGATCACGTACCGCTTTGCACTATCAACACGGGCAAGGCATGGAAGCGTTTAAGCGATTGGCTCAACTGGAAACTTTTTAAACCAGGTAACGAAGAAATACAAAAAGGATTATCTGATTTTTTCAATGCCTTAGCGGTTGAACTATGCACCTTCAACACAAGCGTTAACAACGTTGTAAGCCGGTAGCCTTTCATCAGTATCATACAACAAGGAACCCGGCTTGCTGCCAGGTTCCTTGTTGACTAAAAAATCCTTTTTGCTTCACAACCTTTATGCGTTACGGTTGATGCAGTTCAAATCTTCAAACGCCACTTCCAAACGTTTTACAAAACTCTCTTCGCCCTTGCGCAACCATACGCGGGGATCGTAATATTTTTTATTGGGTTTGTCTTCGCCGTCGGGGTTTCCCAACTGGCCTTGCAGATAGCCTTCATTCTTTTTGTAAAAGCCCAACACACCTTCCCAGAACGCCCATTGCAAGTCCGTGTCAAGGTTCATTTTAATGGCGCCGTAACCAATGGCTTCGCGAATCTGGGCCTGCGGCGAACCGCTTCCGCCGTGAAAGACAAAATACACCGGCTTTTCACCCGTACCGAAATGCTCTTGAATGTATTGCTGACTGTTGTGTAAAATATCGGGACGCAATTCCACATTGCCGGGTTTGTACACGCCGTGTACGTTGCCAAAGGCCGCAGCCACGGTGAACAAGTCGCCAACTTTGCGCAACTCTTCGTAGGCATACGCCACTTCTTTGGGCTGCGTGTAAAGCTTGTCGTTTTCCACGCCGGAATTGTCCACGCCGTCTTCTTCGCCGCCGGTTACGCCTAATTCTATTTCAATGCTCATGCCCAGGGGAACCATGCGCTTGAAGAAGGCAACTGATTCGTGTATGTTTTCTTCAATCGGTTCTTCAGAAAGGTCGAGCATGTGCGAAGAAAAAAGCGGCTGGCCTTTTTCTTTAAAATATTCTTCACCGGCATCTAACAATCCGCTTATCCAGGGCAGCCATTTTTTGGCCGCATGATCTGTATGCAACACCACCGGAACCCCGTAATACTTGGCCACATTATGAATGTGCAGTGCTCCGGAAATACCGCCGGAGATGTTGCCTTGCAGATTATCATTGGGCATGCCTTTGCCGGCAATAAATTGAGCGCCGCCGTTGGAGAACTGAATGATGACGGGAGAGTTCACTTTAGCAGCGGTTTCCAGCGTGGCATTGATGGTGTTGGTGCCGATGGTGTTAACGGCGGGCAGGGCAAATGCGTTCTCTTTTGCATCTTGATACAGTGCTCTAAGCTCGTCGCCGAAAAGCACACCGGGATTGTATTTCTTCATGTAAAACGTTTGGCGGTTTGATGAATAAAAACGTTGGTAAAAAGCAGGCAATCGTTAGAGGGCGGCTAAGATAAGGAGGAAACGATTAGCTGATTAGCGGATGTGAAGATTAGCTAATTGATTTGAAGATTTGGTGATTTGAGGATTTGATGATGACTTGCGCCGGTGTAGGGGCCTCCGTCAGTTGGCGGATGTACGAAAGATTAAATAAAAGAGAATTTTAGTACTTGTAGTAATGACTGAATTGTGCTGAATAGAATTACAAAGCGTACACGTCCCGATAGCTATCGGGAGCGACGCAACAAAACTTTAATGGATAGACCGAGCTCTGGTCCAAAAAAGACTACAGGTAAAAGATGCTTTGTTGCCTGTGAACAATACTGCAAACTGCATACTGCAAATTTCTACATTCAATCCGTGATCTTTCCCAGGTTGCGTTGAATGCGGGAGAGATAAGGCTTCAATGCGAAGCGCAAGGTTTGTTTTACCAGTTCGCCCATGGAGCGGCAGCGGTCGAATACCGTCGTTTGAAAGTGTTCTGATAAATCAAAAGCCAATTGCTTTCGCTTTTCTTCTGTTGAGATGGTGTCTTTGGCCATGATCTTCAGCAAATCCGTGAGGCGGTAACGCGAGGCAGCTACGCGATAAGCAACTAGCGTTCGTTCTTCGGCGCGGTACTGCTCCATGCTGTCGCCGTTGAGGTTCTTGAGCGAAAGGTCAACATAGGGATGGTTCTCTTTAAAAAACTGCGGCAGGTATAAATTCTTGCGGCCTTCATAAGACTGCTGGTCGAAGTCAATGGCGCGAATGCGGTACTGGTAATCTTCTATGTCGGGTGTAATGGCGACGACAAAATTATAGCTGCGCATGTCGCCGAGCAGCCGCAAAAAACAACGTTCGTTGAACTTTACAAATTCCTTGGCTATGCGAATCTTGTTGGTTTCGGAACGGGCCATGTAATCTTTAATAAACACATCGCCGGGGATGCCGGGAATGTGTTCTTCCACCAAGGTGTCATGCGTGGTTAAATAGGTCATGCGGTTGGGCGAAAGCATGTCCTCCAACTCCAAACCATAAATGCGGGAGGCGTCTTCTTTTTTGATATAATAGTGGTCGTAGTTGTCGTTGTAGCGATTGACGATGCGAATGCGAAAAGGATTGGAATTACCAAACGTGCAATAGTCAATCCGGGCCACATCGAGATGCTTGGTGTAGGTGTAATCGCCTTCGGTTTTGAGGATGGCGTAGAGGTTTATCAAGCCTTCTTTTAAATAATTCCAGTCGCGCATGTCGTACAGGGCTTTCTCCCAAAGCGTGTCCTTGCCGGTTTTATCGGTGAGCGGAACGGAGTAGCTGATGTTCAACAGGTCCTTGTACGAAATGGGCAGCGCTGTTTCGCGGCCGTGTGTTTTGAGGTATTGGCGCAGGGCCGGGCTCACGGGGAAGAAGGGCTTTTTTCGCGATGGCGTGGCTTCCTGCTGCATGGAGTGAAATTAGGGGTAAACAGGAAATGAGTCTGCTGTATTCGTAGGGACATGCCCGTGGCATGTCCGGAGTTATGTGCCAATGGCGCATCCAAGTAATATGCAGTTTATAGGGATTATATTTTTGTTCTACTAATGGCCTTCCTTATATTGTTTGCGTAAGCTTGGACCGGCGGAGCCGGTTTCACCGGACATGCCACGGGCATGTCCCTACGAGTAGAACCGGTCATGCGTCCAGTTTTGCGGGTTGTTGATAATGTAGTTTTTACTGAGCCAATATTCCTGTTCGTTCCGAATAATGTGATCGTGAAATTTGGCCTGCCAACTAAACTCCGGCCAACCATTGTTGTTACTCCATTTTTTTACATGGCCTTTGAAATGATTAATGTGCATGGAAACGGATTCGGCTACTGGTTTGCTGAAAGCGTTGGGTTGATACGGCCTACTGTGGCGATCAATAATCAATAAGGCGTGAAGGTGATTTGGCATGATGATGAATTCATCTAAAATCACATCGGGATACCATTCGGGAATGTTCTGCAAACGAGCAGCCGCTTCGGCACCAATGTCGCTTAAACCGCAAATGCCTTTTTTGATTTTTCCCAGTAAGCAGTCAAAATAGTTTACACAAATAGTGATGAAATAGGCATTGGCTGATGAGTAATCAAAATCCCGCAGCCGGATATGTTTTCGTTGTGACCACATGCGTAATGGTTTTGGTTTGTAGGGACATGCCCTTGGCATGTCCGGTGAAATGCGCCAACGGCGCATCCAAATGAATCGGCAAGGAATGAAATTAAACGATTATGCCAAACATCCGATTCAATAATTTAACCCCCGTTTTTTGCAGCCCGTAGCTTGAATTTGGCCTGCGGCCAAATTACTCAACCGGACATGCCACGGGCATGTCCCTACAGTCGTGATAACTGTTCATGCAGGCATTTAAAGTAAGCAGGTGCTTCCAGTAAACGGCTACCGTACCAGCTAAAGATTTCGCCGTCAACGAGTAGGATTTTTGTATTGGGTAAATGCGATTGCAGGTCGTTAATGTGTTTTTGTTTGAAGGGATAGGGCTCGGACGAAAGAAGCAGCAACTCGCAGTGAGCGGCTTGCAATTCTTCAACAGTTATGATGGGATAACGTTGCTTAGCGGCAAAGACATTTCGGAAACCGGCTTTGTTCAGCATGTCGTGGATGAAGGTATCGCCGCCAACGGTCATGTAGGGTTCTTCCCAAATGAGGTAGGCCGTTTGGAGTTTGGTGTTTGGCGTTTGGAGTTGTGCAAAGGCCGTTTGAATGTTTTCAACGAGTGTTTGCGATTCGGGTTGTTTTGCCGTGAGTTGACCAACGGTTGCTATCATGTTCAAGGCATTATCCAACGTATTCACGTCGCTAACCCAAACGGGAAAGTCTCTCGCCAGTTCTTCCACTTGCCCCTTTACATTCTCTTCTTTGTTGGCAAGAATTAAATCTGGCTGAAGTGCTTTTATCTTTTCGATGTTAAGCGTTTTGGTTCCGCCGATGCGGTTTTTTGTTTTAAACCATTGGTGGGGATGAATACAAAATTTTGTAATGCCGATGACTTGTTCGTTTAAGCCTAAGTGGTGTAGGAGTTCGGTTTGGGACGGAACGAGGGAGATGATGCGGGAGGGCGGTTTAGAAAAACTAATATTTAGGAAATTGTTGAAGATTGACATGAGGTCAGTGAAAAAGTCAAAAGTTACAATAGGTGAAAATATTTTCTTAAAGTGCTTTCTATTTTTCTAAAACAAAATCATTAAGGCGTGAAAAAAAGTTATATGCAAACGTGTTTACCTTTCGAATGTCTCTTGTGTACTTATCCCCTCTTAAGTTTAGATCCAACGATACACGAACCATATTGCCCTCACCACTTGGTGGATGTGGCTTCGCTTCTCTCGTTAAGTTTTCTTTATCGATAGTAAATAAAACAGCGAGGCAGTTATAGATGCTATCCAATTGAGGTTTGGTCAAAGCAGCAGAACTCGTGTCAGTTTTTATGATCCCTCCTTCGTCCGAAAAAGTGTTTTTAAAAAGAGTTAAGGTATCAGAGGTCAATGAAAATGACTTTTCCACACCTAAAAATGGATTCAAAAACTCAATGGACATTTCGTAGTCATAAAATCTGAATTGTTCCTTGATTTTAACCGATGAATTATTGCTATTATTAGAACATGCACAAAGAAAAATTAGTGCAAAAGATAACACTCGGGCCATGTGATTTTTTTGTAAGACACAAGAATAGCCCAAGTTCCATAAAACTATAAGTACATAGGCAACAATAAGTGCTTGTACGACTCAGGACAAATTTCAGGCGCAATTTATTATTACACATTAAACCGAAAGTGCATCACGTCCCCATCCTTCACCACGTACTCCTTTCCTTCAATGCGCAAACGGCCATTGTCACGGGCGGCAGCTTCGGAACCATACTTTATAAAATCATCGTAAGAAATCACTTCCGCTTTAATAAAGCCTTTTTCAAAATCGGTGTGAATCACACTCGCGGCCTGCGGTGCTTTCCAGCCTTCGCCAATCGTCCAGGCACGAACTTCCTGCACACCGGCGGTGAAATAGGTTTGAAGATTGAGCAGCTTGTAAGCCGAATGAATCAGACGGTCAAGCGCCGGTTCTTTCATGCCGTATTCTTCCATGAACATTTGCTTGTCTTCCGCGGCCTCCAGTTCCGAAATCTGTGCTTCAATGTTGTTATTCATGATGATGACTTGAGCATTTTCACCCTTCACCGCTTCCTGCAAGGTTTGTGAGAACTTGTTGCCGGTGTGCATCGAGGCTTCGTCCACATTGGCTACATAGAGAACCGGCTTTGCGGTCAATAAAAACAAATCGGCAATGACTGCCGCATCTTCTTTGCTCAAGGCCAGTTCACGAATGTTTTTGCCTTGTTCAAGATGCGCTTTGCAAGTTTGCAAAACGTCGAGTTCTGCTTTTGCCTTCACATCAAACTTGGCTGTTTTCTCTGCGCGGCTCATCTTCTTTTCCACGCTTTCCAGGTCTTTTAACTGAAGCTCGGTGTCAATGATTTCTTTATCGCTGATGGGATTGATGGCGCCTTCGTCGCGAAGAATGTTCTCGTCTTCAAAACAGCGGATAACGTGGATGATAGCGTCCACTTCGCGGATGTTGCCTAAGAATTTATTGCCAAGCCCTTCGCCCTTGCTGGCCCCGCGAACAAGGCCCGCAATGTCCACGATTTCAATTTGTGTGGGCACGATGCGGTCGGGTATCACCAACCCGGCAAGCTTGGCCAACCGGGCATCGGGCACGTCCACCAAACCCACGTTGGGGTCAATGGTGCAAAAGCGATAGTTGCTTGCCTGTGCCTTTGCGCTGTTGCTCACCGCATTAAATAAGGTTGATTTGCCTACGTTTGGTAGCCCAACGATGCCTGCTTGTAATGCCATGTTTGTCAATTTGCAATTAGCAATAAGCAATTGGTAACCGGCAATCTCTTATTGCCTATTGCCAATTGCTTATTGCCCATTGGTTTAAAAACGGCGGCAAAGATAGGGTTGCGGTCTTGTCTGTGTGATAAGGAAACGTTTATCTTGAAACCGGAATCTAAAATTAGAAATCTCAAATCTAAAATCGAATGGCATTAAGCAGAATCTGGTCGGCCTTTATCATCGTTGCCGTGTTGGTGGCTGCCGTAAGAATGGCGGGCGGCGATGAAAAGATTTTCACGCGAATGGTCGTTGGAAAATCTTCCGATAAATACGACAGTGTCTTTTATGCGGCGGTGGGTTCGCCGCTGCGTCAAAACCTCTCGTCAAAGTATGCCGACTTTTTAAAAGAGTACGGCTACTTCAAAGCCGATCCGGCCCACAAACCAACGGTACTGCTAACCGATAATCTGCAAAGCGATTCCGTAAAACTTATTACTGCCGCAATTCCGGGCATCAAGACGTACACCTATTTGTCGGTTCAAAAAAAACTGGAACGAAAAGTTGACGGCATCATTGAAACGGCAAAGAATACGGTGATAGATATTATCATTCCGCTCATCGGCATCATGGCTTTGTTCATGGGCCTTTTAAGCATTGCCGAAAGGGCAGGAGGAGTTCGGCTCCTTTCAAAAATCATCGGCCCTTTTTTTTCAAAGCTTTTCCCGGATGTACCCAAAGGCCACCCGGCCATCGGCCACATGGTGATGAATTTTTCCGCTAACCTGCTGAACCTTGACAATGCCGCCACGCCTTTTGGATTAAAGGCCATGGAAAGTTTGCAGGAGTTAAATCCGAACAAAGCCGTTGCGTCCAATGCGCAAATCATGTTTATGGCCTTGCATGCATCCGGGTTTACGCTCATACCGGTTACCATCATTGCCTTTCGTTCGGGCTTAGGTGCAAAGGATTCAACGGACATTTTTGTGCCCTGCATGATTGCCACTTTTGCGGCTACCATCGCGGCATTTTTTGTTGTTTCCTTCAGGCAAAAAATCAACGTTTTTCAACCGGTTATTTTAGCTTGGGTCGGCGGCCTTTCGGCACTCATTGCTTTGCTGGTTGTTTACGTAAAAGGGCTTGACGCAAACTCGGCCCAAACCTTTTCAGGCAAGTTGAGCAACGGCCTGATTCTTCTGATTTTTTTCCTCATTGTCGTCGGGGCCTTGTATAAAAAGATAGATGTATTTGATGCCTTTGTGGACGGCGCCAAGGGCGGCTTTGAAACGTCTATTCGCATTCTGCCTTATATCGTGGGGATGCTGGTTGCCATCAGCATGTTGCGTACCAGCGGAACCTTTGACGTCATCATCAACGCCATGAAATCGCTTTTTGCGGCCTTGGGCAGCGATACGCGTTTTATTGACGGCTTGCCCACGGCGCTGATAAAACCCATGAGCGGCAGCGGGGCAAGGGGCATGATGCTCGACACGATGAAAACCTTTGGGCCCGATTCATTTGCCGGCCGGCTTGCCTGCGTCTTACAAGGTTCTTCTGATACAACTTTTTATGTGATTGCAGTCTATTTCGGATCGGTGAACATCCGCAATACCCGTTACGCAGTGGGAGCGATGTTGCTGGCTGATCTGGTGGGAATAATTGCTTCGATATTACTTGCGTATTTGTTTTTTGGATAGTGCCGGGAAGGCCTTTTTCGAAAGAAAGTCAAGTTGTTAAAACATACAGGCAAACCTGATTGGGCTAAAGCAAAGAGAGGCTGTCTTAATTAAAAGACAACCTCTCTTTATCTATTGTTGACATTTAATAAGTGGCGAAGGTTGCAATTGCCTTGGTGCCTCTGTAGCTTCCGCTGTAAACCGATGTATAGCTTCTCGTCGGCGTCAAACTGGGTATGGCTGCTTTTACCAGCAAGGGAGTTGTTGTACCGGTTGCGTACACGTAAAGTGTATCGGTTAAGCCCGAAGCATACGGCATAAAATCAGTAACCTGATTGGTGGCAACGTTGCTAAATACCGGTGCGGTTGTCCCCCGGCGAAATGAATATACATCCACGTTCGGCACCGCCGTTGTATTGTAAATAAAGTTTCCAAACCGCAGGCGTGCAGTCGTGTCTCTGGGAACAACGATGTCGTTCAACACGGTCAAGCGCTTTACGCTTGTAGTGGTGTCATACATGAAAATTGTATAGCTTTTTTGCTGATCCAGGTTTTCAGAAAAGCTGATGGGAACTTGTGCGGTAGTAAGAGCTGTATCTTTTATAAGAAAATTACGAACACCGGGGTAAAGCTTTACTCCGAATGAGGTGCCCGGAAACACACCGCCGTAGGCGAGTGCCGTACCCGATACAGGAGCGCCGTCAACATAAACATAATTTCTCGTTGACTTTACCGTGGCATTAAAAACCTGAACGGTCGGCCAAAAAGTATAGTCAGATTGCGTGGTTGCCACCATCGGGCTGGTGCGGGTGCAGGACGTGTACAATACCAGCAACGGCAACGTACCCAAACAGCAAACCATTATTTTAAGCATCTTCATTTGAATAAATTTTATTGTTAGCATTAGGGCATGGAAAACCAGCACTCATAGGTTATGTAATCTAAATTTTGATACGCCCCGATCCGGGTAAGTTCGGGAACGTTGTACAGATATTCGGAGTTGTAGCGCGGCCGGCATCTGTAAACCAATTTTCCGTTGTTAGTGGTTACACGGTAATTAATTGGCGAGGTGGGCGGCGGCGTAAAATCGGCATACACTTGCTTACCGGTTACAGCATCAATGTCCGTGTAGTGATACTTCCGCATATCAATCCAGGTTTGGTGCGTGCCCCAGCCGTAAAGCGCTATGTATTTCTGCAACATGATTTGCGTTAGCGTTAATCCCGCGGCGGTAGCGGGTATTACAGCCGTACTTGCCAGATAGTTTGCCTTTGTAACCGGCGTAATGAGCCGTGCTGCCGGAACCTTCGATGAGTAAGTCGTTGTAAGCAGGTCAAAATCAAGATTGATGCCGTTTGTGTAAGCGGCAAGAGCAGCAGTCCTGTCTCCTTTTTTAAACGCGGCTTCGGCAATAATAAATTGCATTTCCGAAGCGGTCATTATCGGCCACGGTCCTTTATTACTGTAAACATAGCGGGCACTGTCTTCAACTCCTGTGGTAGCATTGGCCGCAGCAGTTCGCCAAAAATTTTTGGGATAATCTGCAGTAGGTGTGGTACCGTTGAGATATTCTGAAACGCCAAGCCAAGGCGTAACGCCTTTAAAGGTGCCGTTTGCGTTTTCGCTTAACATATACCAGGTTCTCGGATCGGTTACGCCGGTAAAAGCAGATGAATTGGTACCTGACATTAAATTAGCAATATAACCGCCTTGCCTGATGGTGCCGATGTTTGACCGTGTTGGTCCGAAATAGCTATTAAAGCCATTGCTGGAGTTGACGGACGAAAACGTTGCCATTGTATTCTCGTCATTCGTACCCTGTGCAAGCGTTGCGTACTTGATAGCCGAATCGGCATAGTGGCCGCTGACGAAGTTTGCTTTGCTGCTTAAGTCAATATACGAACGGGCAAGTGTGCCGTAAACAAACTTCTTCCACCGGTTGATGTCGCCCTTGTTAAAGTAAAAATCACTTTGGGCAAGATTGGCCGGGTTTACATTGCCATCGGTTCTATTCAAGTAGCTCAACGCCTGAAAACAGACGGCGCGGCAACTGTCGTAAAATTCAGGCTGCGTATCGTAATGGAACTGCGCAAGGCTTGTGTTGAACGCTTCTTTCAACGGTGCATCGCTGTATTGGTTTGTTAGTTCCAGCCATCCCCAGGCTCTAATGGCGTAAGCAACGCCGACAAAGTCCCATTTTTGATCTTCCATGCCCCATTGAATGATTCTGTTTACGTTCTGGCCGTGTCCATAATAAACAGCGGCCCATATACCGCCCGTGTTATCACTTCCAACCGTGCCGCCCATTTCACCGTAGTTTTCGCCAGCACTAGTAGAGCCCCAATATTGGATATAACGCCCCAAGAGCACGTCATCAATTTGCACCCCGTAGTTGGTACCAGCCGCGGAATTAAAGGCCGTAAAGCTTCCGAGCACACCCGGTAAAATTGTTTCAACGGGAACTTTCACCGGTGCATTGGGATTGAGATAAGCATCGTCAATTTTTTTCTTGCAGGAAGCCAGGCTTAAAAGAAAAGCCATGCTCGAAAGAAAAATTATTTTAAAAAAGCTGTTTTGCATACAATGAGTTTTATCGTAATGAAAGTGATTTAAAATCCAGCCCGCAATCCGAAGCTTAAACTTATGGGTGTTGCAGCGCTGCCCAAATCAAGGCCATAACCACCTACACCGTTTGTGCCGGGATTGTTAGCATTGACCGCCGGATCGGCTCCGTAGTAATTTGTGATCAGCACCAAATCGCTGCCGGTGAAAAACACGCTAAGGCTTTTGAAGCTTTTCAGCCAATTTACCGTTTTGCCCGTGAGCGTATAGCTTAAGGTAAGATCGCGCAACCGCAACCAGTTAACATTTTTTTGAATAAATTCTTCATCGGGAAGCGTGGTGTAATAGCTGCTCTGGTACTGGGGAATAATGGCAAGTTTGTTAAGGGTAGGATTGGCGGTATTTTGCAAGCCATCATTAAGTACCCCTTGAACCACAAGCGGCGTACTGCGGTTGGCGGTTCTTTGGCTTCTGCCCAAAGCAGTCAGCAATTGATCCGTGCCGTTGTAAATGTCGCCACCTACTTTCAAATCCCAAAGAAAACTCAAGTTCCAGTTTTTGTACCGAAAGGAATTTAACGTGCCCAAGGTGACATTTGGGGTTCTGTCAGCGATCAAAAAATTGCCGGCATTTACCAACGGAAGACCGGTAGATGGATCAACAAGAATTTGTCCGGCATTGTTTCGTTGATAGGTAGAACCGGTGATGGTGCCTGTGGAATGGCCCCGGATAAGGCCGCCTCTTACGTTGGAGATGTACGTATCGGAATTGTAGTAATCATTCAAAATGCCGATAGAAGCCGGCAGGGTAATTACCCGGCTCCACATGTGGTTAAAGTTGAAGGTTAGGTTCCAATTGAAATCTCTGTTTTTTACCGGGTTAAGATTTAAGCTTACTTCAACACCTTGGTTGCGCAACGACGCAGCGTTTTGCGTGTTCAGGATATAGCCTGTTGCGTAACTGGCCCTGAAGCCTTGCGCAATCTGATTGGTGCAATGGGTGTTGTAATAAGCAGCTTCAAGTGAAATTGAATTGTTGAAAAGCCGAAGTTCTAAACCCGTTTCAAATGTCTCCTGTTTCTCCGGTACCAAATTGGGATTGGCGTTTGTGAAGCCATAGGTATATGTCACAGGCAAAACCGTGCTGCTGAAATTGTTTACAAAAAATGATTGATTGGAGTAAGGGTCATTCAGCCTCGCGGTATTGGCAATGGAAGCTCTGACCTTGGCGTAGTTAATCGCATTGCCCTTCTTTATCACTGGAAGGATGTCGGAAAGAATCATGCTCAAGCTGGCGCCTGGGTAATGGTAATTGTTATTCTGCGTTGGAATGGGTGAAGCTTTTTCAAAGCGGTGAGAATAGGTTAGAAAAATTACGTTTTTGTAACCAACGGAAGCTTCACCGAAATAAGCCAATTCGCGAAAAATGTTTACGTTGGGCAAGCCATTGTAATTCTGCAACAGGCGCTTTCTTGTATTCAGCGTGGTGTTGCTGCTATCGGTTCCCAAAGAGTCAATAAGGTTGGTACCGTAAACCGCAAACTGTTTGGTTTCATAATCTTGCCACATGGTGCCTGCCAGTATTCTCGCGGTAAAATCACCCATCGTCTTTTTTGCCGTCGCCGTGATGGTGTGATTGTACCCGGTATAACGTCTGTAATAGTTATCAAGACTGCCGCCGGTGGCGCTGGTCAGCATGTAGGAATTTGGATGATTAAAAACATAGCCGTCATTTTTATACGTGTCATATCCAAAGCGGCCAGACAAGGATAACCACGAAAACGGATTGATGTCAATTCCCAGTGTGGAAATCCACCGGCTTAACTGATCGCGGCTCTTGTTGTATTTGGCGCTCCAAAAAGGATTGTCATAATCTGCATTTCGGTTTGTTTGGTTAAAGAGCAGGAGCTTGTTGCCTTTTGCATCTTCGTAATTGCGTACGTCGTTATTGGCCGGCCATGCATACAAGTCCAACAAATAACCACCGGAGCCGGATGTGGTAGCGGTGCTTTTTAACGGCCGCAAATTATCCGCATTGACATAGGCAATTGACGGTGTGATGGTAACGTACTTTCCAATTCTCGTGTTGTTGGAAATTTTGAGGTTGTATTTTCTGTACGTATTGAAAGGCACTACGCCCTGATTGTCGAAGAACTGTCCCGAAGCCCGAAAGCCAACATTTTGCGTTCCGAATTCAGCACTTAGGTTGTGCGTTTGCGAAAAGCCGGTGCGGAAAAAGTTATGGACGTTGTCGTACAACGTTGTACCGGACTTCCATAGCGGGCCAAACGATTGTATTTGTCCGGTTGCGGGCAAGGCCGTTGGAATGTTGTTGCTTGCGCCTGGGCCGTAGTCATTGTTTACCTGCGCATACCGGGTAATTTTTTGAAACCTGAAATTGTTGTCGTAGTTCAGCAAAACGCGGTTGCTTGTGCCTCTTGCTCTTTTGGTTGTTATGACCACTGCACCTGAACCGGCCTGGCTTCCGTACAAAGCAGTGGCTTCCGGCCCTTTCAAAATGGTTACCGATTCTATATCGTTTGGATTAAGATCAGCGATGCGGTTTGTATTGTCGTTGTTGCGGTTATTGCCATCGGAGGCAAGCCCGATGCCGCTGCCGCTTTGCGAGTTTGAATTCAGCGTTTGATTGTCTATAATAATTCCGTCAACAATAAACAAAGGCTGGTTGTTTCCCGACAGCGTATTGTAACCTCTTAACACAATACCGGATGAGGCGCCTGCCGCACCCGATGTGGGCGTTACGGTTACGCCGGCCACACGGCCTTGCAAAGCATTTACAAAATTTTCCCGTTGCGTTTGTTGAATATCAGCTCCCTTCACCGTTTGTACGGAATAACCTAATTCACGGGGATTTCGCCTTTGATCCATCGCCGTTACCACTACTTCATTCATCAGGTTATCACGGTTGTTCATCTGTACGTCCAATGCATCCCCGGTACTTACGGTTATCTCGCTGGTCTTGTTGCCAACGTAGGAAAATTGAAGCACGTCGCCGGTCTTTGCCTGAATGGTGAAACTGCCTGCGTTGTTGGTAACGGTTGTTTTCTGTGTTCCTTTCACCTTTACGGTTACGCCAGATAAAGCCCGGTTGTTTTCGCCCGTAACGTGGCCTGTTATCAGCCGGTCTTGCGCCATAGCCAGATAACCCGTCAACAACAGGCCGGCCATGAGCAACATACGTTGTAGCAGTTTTCTCATAATGTTCTTTTTAAGCATGTTTTTTTAATCAATGAATAAACAGTTGCGATACAGAAAGGAGTTTTACAAACTCTCTTTTTCGATTGTTAGCGGTGCCTTGCAAATCGCATAGGAAAGGTGAAACGATAAGCACAAACAAAACCGGGATGGTTATCGCCACCCGGATAATTCAATAGCAAACCGTTCTTGTTTTTCGGTGGAAGTGGAAGTGATATCATTTGCAAGCAATCATTATTGGCGATAGACGTTTCTCTCGTCAAACCAGTTGTTCTTCTCTTGGCACCAAAATAAGGGAAAAAGCTGCATAGTCCGGGAAATTTGTAAAGCAAAGAAAGGCAATCAAACAGCTTTGTTTGTTTGCGTAGATAAACTGTTGAAAAATTATAACTGCACTAAATTTATGGAAAGGAGAAAGGAAGTAGAATAATGCGGATTGATGCACGCCGATAAAATGATTTAGGAATTTTTCTTTCCATCTTCCAGCCTTACTTCTTTACTGCTCAAACAATTCGTACTTCGTCTTTGGCCTCCTGATGTCCAGCCACCGAAAACGCAGCAGCCGTGTTTCGCCGGGCGACTTTTGTTTGATGGGATAGAGCATTCCTTCCACCGAACGGCGAAGCACCACTTTATACAATTCCCCGCTATCGAAGTAGATGTCTATGCGGTCGCTTTTGGTTTGGTTCACGCTGTTGAAAGCACTGTCTTTGTCCTGCACATAATAAATGGATTCCGCCGCGCCGCGGGCCAGCACCGAATCTAACTGGCCTTCTTTAAAAAAGCCGTCCATATTGGTGCTTTTGATCTGGTTGTAAACGGCCGGTTGCACCTCTGAAATCATGAAGCTGTTTTCGATGACTTTTATAAACTCCGGCTTTTTGTTTTTGGTGTGCAGGTAAATAGTGTCGCCGGTAATTTGTGTTTTGCGGCTCCACACCACGGGGTCCTGGTACAATCGAAACACGGAATCTTTAAACGAATAAAACAAGCTGTCGCTTACAGCCTGCACCGAATCAGAAAAAACCCTGACGTTTCTATAGGCTTCAAAATAACGGTTGGTACTGTCTTTCGGGTTCGGCTTCCTGGCTCGTTTAGACGTATCTATAAACAAATCGGAAAGCCGTGCGGAGAACAAGGTATCGGCCGCGATGTAAATGGAATCTTTCTCCTGCTTCACAATCATCAACGGCTTTTGCGTGGCCAGAAAGGCCTCTCTTTTCTTATCCACAAAAATGCTGTTGGCCAAAATGCTGATGCCTTTCGCGGTATCAATTAAAACGCCGCGGCCCCGTATCTGTACAATGCCGGTTGAATCGTTGGATTTTATTTCATCTCCGGTTACGGTAAGGGCTTTATCAACGATGGTGGTGCGTTGTGTAAACTCGGTGATGCCAGTGACTTCGTTGTACGTGCCTTCATCCGTCACGATCTTTCGGCCGCTGGTATCAGTAATAATGGTATGCGCAATAAACCGCGCCGTTCGCATCTCCGTGTTGTAAAGAATCGAATCGGTTTTAATGATATTGGCCGGGTCTTTCATCAACACATTCTTTTTAAAATAAACGTCTTTGCTGTCGGTGTAATAAACGCCTTCATCGCTTGTGACCGTGGTGCGCTTGTTTACTACTTTGCCGCCGCCTTTGTAGCTCCCTATTTTGCGGGCCACATCGTATTCAAGATTGTTGGTGGTAAGCGTGCCGCTGCCGTCGCTAAGCTTTACGCTGTTGGTGAAGTACGCATATTTGGTATCGTACTGGTACCGCATGTTGTTCGACCATACCTGTGAAGTATCGCCGTCGTTAATGTGTACATGCCCAAAGGCAAGGAAGTTTTTGGCCGTGTTATTCAACACACAACTGTCGCAACTGAACAAGGTGCCGTTCTGCCTCATGCGAACATTGCCCACAAGAATCTGCACATTAGAACCGTCAGGGAATTTTTGAAGTTCCATCTTCTTTGTGCCGGGCAAAATTTCAATGTTGTCTGTAGTATCAGCAACCGGAGTTTGTGCCACTACGGCCGCGGAAAAAATAAGAAACAGGAAGAGAAAGTAGAAGCGGCAATAGCTCATTAGTATTTCACCCGGACAGAATCCTTGAGTGCAGGCGAAGTTATTGGCTCACCTGCCTTTTTGCCGCCGAACACCGAAATATTAAGATAGCGTTTAGGATGTACGCGAATGTCGTCCAATAAAATTTCAAGGCTTAACAAGCCGCTTTTCAGTTGCGTGGTGTTGCTGTTTAGCTGGTCGTATAATTTGCGGTCGTTCATCAGCAGGCCAAGCGTGCCGCTGTTATTATTGAATTTACCGATGGTGCCGCGAAGTTCGTTGATGGTTCCGTTCATGGCCGATACCATGCCTTCAATATTGGCATTGGCCAGCTTTGACGTGGCGACTTCCACATTACGGATAGAAGACGTGATGGCTTCGTTGTTTTTGGCCAGGTTGCCGGTAATGGCGTTCATGTTGCCGAGTGATTGGGCCAGTGCGCCGCTTTGCAAATTCAGCAAGCCATTTAATTGAGACGAAGACAATGTAAGGTTGGTGATAAGGCCGCGTAGATTGTTTTTTGTATTGGGATCAAAGATGCTGTTCAAGCCGCCGATGACCAACTTCAATGAATCAAAGGTTTCGTTCAACCGGGTGATTGTAGGAGCTACCTGTGCCTGCAAGCCGCTGATTAAACTCATCTCCAGTTTAGTGGAGATGCTGTCGCCGCTTTTAAGATAACCGCCAACTTTGCGCTTTTGAATGTTGATGTAAGCCGAACCCAACACGGCGCCGTCAATAAAGGCAATGGAACTGTCAGGAATCTCTATCCCGTCATTTATATGCAACTCTACAATGATGTTGTTGACTTCTTTGTCAGCCGCCTTATAAGTATAAACCTTGCCCACGGTAAGGCCGTTGATTTTAACGTCGTTGGATTTTTCCAGCGAACCGATATTGGCGAAACGGGCATAAAGAGTAAATGGTTTGGAAAATACATTGGAACCTTTTAAGAAAGTAAAACCGAGGGCTAAAACCACAATGGCCGCGATGGCGAGAAGGCCGACTTTGACTTCGTTGCTGATCTTCATGAAAGTTTGTTTTCGTCTTTGGTTTGATTGCCAATTGCGCCTAAAAATAGGCAATAATTTTTTGGACACCGGAATGGGCAAACGGCCACGGCGGAACGGTTAAAAAACCGTACCACAGAAAATGATGTAGTGAAGAGTTTGAAAATACATTGCATGAACCAGAGGTTCATCTACCCCTTGAGCTTTGCTTGCGTCGCTCCCGATAGCTATCGGGACTTGTACATTCTTATCGCCATTGGGCATTGGGCAATTTTCAAGAACGGTTGCAAACATTGTTTATAGCGGCAAGCACAGATGCTTCGTCCGCTAATTGGCGGATGACAAGCCAGAGGCAAAGCGTTTTCAACCACCTTAAAATCTAGAGTGGTTGAAATAATAACGTCTCTCACTTGTCATCCCAACGCAGAGGGGATCTGTGGACCAAATTAAAGCAAAGCCAGTAAACAGTAAAGCTATTTGCCCAATGCCCAATAGAATACCCGAACGTACAAGTGAGTGACACAACCGGCGATGATAGTAGCCATACAGTTCGTCAACAAAACCTGCTCCGTTACAATGCTTCGGCAAATGCCTGCAGGTTATCAAACCGCAAATCAATATCGGGATGTGAAAAGGGAACTTCCGAATTGGTGGTGGCAACAAACACAGTGAACATTCCGGCGGCGCGGCCAAACCGCATATCGCTTGGCTTGTTGCCCACCATAATGCTTTTGGAAAAATCCACCTGCGAAAAATCTCTTTGAGCTTGCAAGGCCATGCCTTGCGCTGGCTTGCGCATAGGGCTGTCGTCGTCCAAATCGGTGCAGGCGTACACGCCGTCAATGCGGCCGCCAACAATGGTCACTTCACGCTGCATTTCGTAGTGTATGGTATCCAGCGCCGCTTGTGTCATTAATCCCTTGCCCACGCCTTTTTGGTTAGTGACGATGATGATGCGGCCAAAGACACTGCTCAATTTTTTGAATGATTCCAGCACGCCTTTGCTGAAAATAAAATACTCCCAATGCAAGATGTATTCGTTCAGCTTTTCATCATTGATCACACCGTCGCGGTCGAGAAAAAGTGTCCAGGTTTGGTTAACGTTTTTTAAATCCAACATCGTCTGTAATAAAAATGAAAGAAGATTAAATAAAGCTGTAAGCGGTGTTGCTTGCCTATTCGTTGAAATACGTTTCTTCGGCAAGCTGGCAAATGATGTGGCCAAGCAAAATATGGCTTTCCTGTATGCGCGGCGTGTCGGCCGAAGGAACGTTTATGAGATAGTTGGTTAAGCTTTTTAAAAGGCCGCCCGTCATGCCGGTAAAGGCAATGGTGGTAATGCCTTTTGCCTTTGCGGCTTCAAACGCTTTTACAATATTAGCGGAGTTGCCGGAAGTGGAAAGGCCAATCAGCACGTCGCCTTTTTGCACGATGCCTTCCACCAAACGGGAGTAAACGGTATCGAAGCCGTAATCGTTAGCAACGGCGGTGAGGTAAGATGTGTTTACGTGCAAAGCTTCGGCCGGCAAAGCCTTGCGGTCTTTATAAAAACGGCCGGCAAATTCGGCGGCCAGGTGTTGGGCGTCGGCCGCGCTGCCGCCGTTGCCGCAGAAATAAAGCCGCCCGCCTCGTTTGAGTGACGCCACAATAACCCCCGTTGCATCCGATACCGTTTGCAAAAGCGTTTCGTCTTCCAATACTTGTTGATTAACGGCGATAGCCACTTGTATCAATTCTTTAATTGTTTCCATGCTGCTACAAAACTAATCCGAATGAGGAGCAATGAATAATCAATAATCGGTAATGAATAATGAGTAGGGAGCTTATCGTTATAGAATCATTTCGGATTTGTAAAGCCGTTTTAAAAACTGCGTCTCACCCTAAAATGTGGAGTGCTATCAATGCGTTTTTGCCCGTACCACGAACTCATTATTCATCATTCATTACTGATTATTTATCACTCATTGCCCTTCCCGCCAATCGCATGATGGCCGCCGTTAGTTTTTGCCAGGAATATTTTTTCTTTTCTTCCAATAACTGCGGAAGAAAATAATTTTCACCCAAGCTATAAAATTCAATAATGGCATCCGCAATGCTTTGCGCATTTGGTTGAGCGACCAAACCCACTTTTTTATGCGGCACTAATGCCGGCAAACCGCCAACCGCTGTTACAATCATGGGCTTTTCAAAATGATAAGCAAGGGGAGTAACGCCGCTTTGGGTGGCGCTCCGGTAAGGTTGAACAATGCAATCGGCAGCGCAAATAAAATTCTTCACCGCCGCATCGGCTATGAAATGTGTGTGCAGGATAACAGTATCCCGAAGGCCATTGTCCTCAAGTAGTCTTTTATACGGCGCCTCGTCTTCGTAAAATTCACCGGCGATGAGAAGCTTAATGTTTTGTCTTTTTATGCGTGCATCAGCCATTGCCTGCAACAACATATCCAGGCCTTTGTACTGGCGAATAAAGCCAAAGAATAAAATGATTTTGCCGGCTTCGCTTAAGCCTAAAATTTTTCTTGCTTCCGCTTTGGAAATAGGTTCGCCGAAGTTGTCGTACAACGGATGCGGCACGAGCAAAGCAGGCTTTGTTGGTTCAAAACTTCGCAAATGGGTCAACACCTTTTCACTCATGGTGATAAAAGCATCACAAGTTTTTAAGAAATACCAAGTGAATGGCTTGTCACCAAAACGCTTTTCGTGCGGAATCACGTTATCGGCTATGCAAACGATTTTTGTTTGACCGCTTTTCAGCAAGCGCAAAATGCTTCCCAATGCAGGACCCATTAATGGCAGCCAAAACCGGACAACTACCACATCGGGCTTCCAGCGTTTTAGCTTTCGTCCAACCCGTAACCAGTTAAAAGGATTGATGGAATTAATGAGCGTGTGAATGACGATGCCGTCGGGCGGCGGCTCATCGGAATACTGCGATTTGCCGGGAAAAAGAAAGGACGGATATTGAAGCGAGAAGGAAACGATTTCGCATTCGTAGCCCTCCGCTAAAAACTGTTTTGCCAACCGGTGATTGAATGTAGTGATGCCGCCGCCGCGCAGGGGATGAGCCGGCCCGATGATTAGCACCTTCTTCATCACAAACCAATTTTGTCTTCGATGAGATAGGCATTGCGACCGGGTGCATTGCGGGCTACGAGTTCGGACACAAAGCCCGCGAGAAAGAGCTGCATCCCAATAAGAAGCGATGTCATGGCAAGATAAAATCCTGGCCGGTTTGTCAACGGAAATTCCGGTGAAAAGATTTTGGAAATAACGAGATAAAGTGTGAAACCCAGACCGATTAAAAAGAAGACCGTTCCCCACAAACCAAAGAAGTGCATTGGCCTTTTCGAAAATTTTCCAACAAAAGAAATCGAAAGCAAATCCAAAAATCCGTTTACAAAACGTTCCCAGCCAAACCTGCTGATGCCGTATTTGCGCTTGCGGTGTTCTACTACTTTTTCGCCAATTTTTTTAAAGCCGGCCCACTTGGCCAGCACCGGAATGTAGCGGTGCATCTCACCATAAACCTCCACGCTTTTCACCACTTTCTTTCGGTAAGCTTTCAGTCCGCAATTAAAATCGTGCAGATTAATTTTTGAAACGCGGCGCGTCACCCAATTAAAAAATTTGGACGGAATATTTTTGGTGAGCGTGTTGTCGTAGCGTACTTTTTTCCAGCCGCTCACCAGGTCAAAGCCGCCGTCAACAATCATGGCCCGCAGGCCCGGAATCTCGTCCGGGCTATCTTGTAAGTCGGCATCCATTGTTATCACTACATCGCCTTGAACGGCGCGAAAGCCTTCGTTGAGCGCAGCCGATTTTCCGTAGTTACGTTGAAAACGAATGCCTTTGATGACAGGGTTTGCCGTGCTTAAACGTTCAATCATTTTCCAGGAGTCATCAGTGCTGCCATCGTCCACCAAAATAATTTCGTACGAGAGGTTGTTTGCGTTGCACACACGGCCAATCCATTCGCACAGTTCGGGTAGCGATTCTTCTTCGTTTAACAGCGGAACAACGATTGAAAGATCCATCAAATAGAGCTTTGTTCTGAAGACGTTTTGGGAAGCTTTTTGGTAATGGCGGCGCCAATGAGCGACCCGATAGCACCAATGGAAGCAAGGATGAAAACAGAGATGCCAATCAGCGCCAGCCAAAAATATTGACTGGTCATTTCCATTGCTTTGGCTCTGTCCTTGTCGCCTAATGTCTTTTGTCTTTCAAGTTCAAGCCGCGTGGCTTCCAATACATTTTTTTTGATGTCGGGTATAGCAATAGACAATGCCAACAGATATAGAACATACAGAAGCACCACCATGGTGGTGGCTTTAAAACCATAATTGAAATAATCGCCGAAGGTGGCTCGATAGCTCAAGGCTTGACCGTATTGCCGCACAAAAAAAACAAGGCCAGCCATCATCACTAAAACACTAATCCAACCTACCCCTGCACCGGCATTGGCGCCATTCGTTAGCGCCAATCCCACCGAAACGGCCAAAACCGCAAGCGCAACAATCAGTCCTGCTACAATATGACTAACCGGCTTCTTCTCGTTCATGAAAAAATTTAAGGCCGCAAAAATAGGCCGTCTTTGTGAATAATACCGAGCGGTTTGCCCGTTAGTGCTATGCCTGTGAAAGCACTGTTCCTTGACTTGGAAAAGAATCTCTCCGGCGTCCACTTTTCATGCGGTAAAAACAAGGCAAGCGAAGCGGCTTGCCCTTGCCGAATGCTGATTTGTGGAAGGCCAAACAGGCTCCGGGCATTCAAAGAAAACAGTTGAACTAATCGTTCAAGCGAAAGCGCTGGCACGGCGGTTCGCACAGCGGCAAAGCAAGTCTCAAGGCTAATCATGCCTGGCTTTGCGTATTCAAACTCTACGACTTTATTATCGCTGTGCTGCGGCAAATGATGCGAGGCGATGCAATCAACGGTTCCATCGAGCAAGGCATCTTTTAATCCTCGCACATCGGCGGTGGTACGCAGCGGCGGCGACAGTTTTAAGTTCGTATCATAATTGGACAAGTCTTCATCACAGAAGGTGAGATGGTGCGGTGTTACAGAGCAGGAAATATCCACACCGCCGGCTTTTGCTTCTTTGATCAGCGCCATTCCTTTGTCAGTAGAAACACCGGTGATGTGCAATCGTCCACCGGTATATTTTGCCAGCTCCAAATCACGGGCAATCATCAATTCTTCAGCTATAGCCGGTTGTCCGGACAAGCCGAGCTGCGTGGACATAATGCCTTCGTTCATCAAACCGTGAGCGGAAAGCGTTTGATCGTCGGGAACTTGTATCAACGTTTTACCAATTGCTTTCAGGTATTGCAAGGCCTTCACGGCCAAACCGGCTGATTGAATAGGAAAGATGCCGTCGCTAAAAGCAACGGCACCGCTGTTGCTCATGTCGTACATCTCGGCCAGCTCTTTGCCTTCGGCGTTGCGGGTTAAGGCACCAATAGGATGTAACGACACCGGCAACGAACGGCCTTGCTGTACGATGTATTCCACACCGGCTTTGTGGTGAACAACCGGCAACGTGTTGGGCAAAAGAAGGACATCGGTATAACCGCCGTAAGCGGCTGCAAGAGCGCCGGTTTTCAACGTTTCTTTTTGTTCCAGACCGGGATCGCAAAAATGAGCAAAGACATCGGCAAAGCCGGGAGCAATGTGAAGACCTTCGACAGCAATAATTTCATCGGCAGCGGTGTTTATTTCCCCCGTTTCGGCAATAATTCCGTTTTGAATAAAGACGTTGATGGTCTGTTGGTGAAAAGGCGATTGGGTATCAATAACGGTTACACCCTTTAGAAGAATGCTCATTAAGGGACGAAGTTAGGGTACAAAAGAATATATGGTGGATTGTAACAGCGTCAATAAATAAAGCTGGTTTTACGAAAGGAATTTTTGCCGTTTTGTAAATCAAATCTGGTTAGAATAAAAATCAAACACTTGCATTTTATTAGCCCCTTAAACTTTTTTCAACCGTCCGCGCTGAAAGTTGAAAGTTGAACGTCAGCGGATTTCCTTTGCCAAGAAATAAAATATACTTTAGCAACTTTCCGAACTAACCACTGATTTTGCTTTAAACGAAAAACACAAACACAACATGAAGACGGCATTGATTACGGGCGTTACGGGTCAGGACGGGGCTTACCTTGCCCAGTTGTTATTGGAGAAGGGGTACATGGTACACGGCGTAAAGCGCAGGAGTTCGCTCATCAACACCGACCGGATTGACCACTTGTATCAGGACCCGCACGAAACGGGGGTTCGCCTGAAGCTGCACTACGGGGACATGACCGATTCCACCAACCTGATTCGCATCATCCAGGAAACCCGCCCCGATGAGATTTACAACCTGGCGGCGATGAGCCACGTAAAGGTGAGCTTTGACACCCCGGAATACACGGCCAATGCTGACGGCATCGGCACCTTGCGTCTTTTGGAGGCCATCCGCATCCTGGGCCTCGAAAAGACCACCCGCATCTATCAGGCCTCTACGTCTGAACTCTACGGATTGGTGCAGGAAGTGCCGCAATCAGAGACCACGCCTTTTTATCCCCGAAGCCCGTACGGGGTGGCCAAGCTCTATGCCTACTGGATCACGGTGAACTACCGCGAGGCCTACGGCATGTACGCCTGCAACGGCATTTTGTTCAATCACGAAAGCCCCTTGCGTGGGGAGACCTTCGTCACCCGCAAGATTACCCGGGCCGTGGCCGCCATTGCCGCCGGCCACCAGGACTGCCTTTACATGGGCAACCTTGACGCACGAAGAGACTGGGGCCACGCCAAGGATTATGTGGAGGCCATGTGGCGCATTTTGCAGCAAGACACACCGGAAGATTTTGTCATTGCCACCGGCGTTACGACCCCGGTGAGGGAATTTATCAAGATGGCGTTTGCCGAAGCCGGCATCGGGATCGCCTTCAAGGGCGAAGGGGTGGAGGAGAGAGGCTATATCGCCGCCTGCACCCATCCGGCCTATCAGCTCGAAGTGGGCAGGCAGGTGGTGAGCATTGACCCGGCTTATTTCCGGCCCACGGAAGTGGAGCTGCTCATCGGCGACCCCACCAAGGCCAAAACCAAACTGGGCTGGCAACCCAAATACGACCTCCAAGCCCTCGTGACAGAAATGGTCAGAGAAGACCTGAAAAAAGTAAATACATATTCACAGTTGAGCGAACAGCAGATATATGCTTACGTCAATCGTTTTGAAGAACGTTGATACCGGCGGGAATTTTTTAGAGAACGGTCAGCACGAATGATGGAATTGCTTTTCATCCGTTTCTTCAAATGAATTTTTTTATAATGCCTATCTCAAGAGTGGACAGGAGCTTTTCTTGAAACATACAAGGCCATTCCGCAAATTTTACTAACATTTTGAAAACGGCCAACGTTGTTGTTTGTGAAGCCTGCGTAAATTTTAGGGTCTGAAGAACCAGCGGATAGGAATTGCCATAAATATATCTTTATTTTACACCTGTTTACCGTAAAACTACGAAGCAAACTGCTTGAAACCTATGCACAAATATTTCTCCTCGAATCTTTTGCCCGGCGTTGTTTTACTCATGCTTTTTACTGCATCCTGCACAACGCAAAAAAATACAACCTACTTTAATACGGTTCCTTACAACAGCGAGGTTCAAACCCTGATTACAAAAGACTTTGAGCACAAGGTCAAAATTGATGACGTGTTGCTGATTTCTTTTGTCGGGCCAAGCGATCAAATTAAACTTTACAATACGGTACCGGACGGCTATCTCGTTGACAAGAATGGCAATATCCAGATTTACAACATTGGCGATGTAAAAGTCATCGGATTAACGATTGAACAGGTCAAACAAAAATTATTCAGAGCGCTTAGCCCCGATATTTTTAAACAGCTAACCGTCGCTGCCCGGTTTAGAAATCACAAAGTGATTATTTTAGGCGACATTGGTTCGCCCGGTGTAATCCCAATGGAAACTGAACATTTATCTTTACTGGAAGCCATTTCTACCCGAGGAGATTTACGGCCCACAGCCAGAAAAGACAATATCCTTGTTATTCGCAACACGGAAAGAGGAAAGCTATTTTACCGCGTTAATCTTTTGGACGGGTCTGTCTTTAACTCTGACTATTACTATCTGCAATCGGATGACATTGTTTACGTAGAGCAGGAAAAAAAGCCAAAGTCAGCCAATACCGAAAAGATTATCAGCTATGCACTTTCGGGACTTTCATTTCTTCTTTTACTTTACGACCGCGTTAAACGATAATACCGTTTGTTATGAACGAGCAGCAACCCCTTAAAACACCGTCAGAATTTACCCAGATAGGCCAATACCTGCAAAAGTTTTTGCCGTACTGGCCCTTGTTCATCATTTCGGTCGCGTTGGCGTTGTCTGTGGCTTACATTAAGTTAAGAGCCGAACAGCCCATGTATGTGGCTTATGCAAAAATCAAATTAAAAGATCCAAGTAGAGGTGATTCAAAGGTGCTTGACGAGTTCAACATTCAAAGCGATAAAAAGCCTGTGGAAGATGAGATTATGGTGCTGCGATCAACCTTACTCATGGAGAAAGTGGTAAAGCGGCTTGACCTGAATGTGTCTGTGTTTAATGAAGGCCGGGTAAGGCTTGAGGAGCTTTACAAAGAAACTGCTCCCGTTTCATTTGTTCCGCTGCACCGCGACTCTATTAACGGAGGCGGCACTTACTATTTTAAAGTGGACTGGAATCGGGGCGAAGTTGATATTGATAACAAAAAAGTCGCTTTCAACAATACGATAACTATTGGGGGGACTGATTATATGGTTGTGCCTACGGCCAACTACTATAAAAATGTTCAGGGTAAAAATTATTTTGCCGTATTCAATTCGGTTGAAGACGCCGCCAACGGTTTGGCAGGTGCTCTTGGGGCTAATCCAGTCTCTACTACATCATCGGTAGTGGATGTGAATCTTTCAACAGCAGTTCCTGAAAAAGGTAAAGATGTGTTGGATAGCCTGTTTACTGTGTTCAATCAATACGGTGATTATCAAAAAAAGCAGACGGCCAGACGGACCCTTGACTTCATTCAGGATCGTCTTGTAGCAGTAGAACAAGGACTGGACAGTGTATCATCCGAACAGGTGGAATTTCAATCCCGTTACGCTTTTGCTGATTTGGGTACTGTGGCCGGAGCGGCTCAACAAAAAGTTGCAGAGTTTGAGCAGCAGCAGAGCCAGGTCAATCTACAGCTTACCCAATTAAATAATGTAAAGACAAATATTTTAAACGGCAACAACGTGCCGGCCACTGGCGGCATCAGCGACCCGTCACTCGGAAGCGCTTTGACGGCTTATCAGCAAGCGGAGGCAAACGTAAAAGAATTAAGCAACACCGAAGGCCCAAAAAGTGATGTGCTGATTACGGCCAAAGAGAAGGCCAATACTCTTCGCAAAAGCGTCTTGGATAACATTGCCAATGTGGAGCATTCGCTGGCCGCTACCCGCTCAAATTACGGCGGGCAAATGAGCGTCCAAACGGGTCGCTTGCGGAGCAACCCTGCCATTGGCAAGGCTTTCGCAAACATCAACCGCCAGGTAAATGTAAAGGGTACCATCTACAATTATTTGCTTACCAAACGCGAAGAAACCGCGCTGAATTCGGCAGGTACCGCCGATGATATGCAGGTAATCGAAAAGCCCAGCGCCTACGGCCCGGTAAGCCCGGTACCAAAGGCTTTCTATACCAAATGGCTGATGATTGGTTTGGCTATTCCCGCAGGCTTTGTGTTCTTGAAAGATCTACTGAACCGCCGCGTACAACAGCGCAGTGAAATTGAACAAAAAACCAGCGTGCCGGTGATTGCTGAAATTTCGCAAATTAACAGTGATAACCCCGTTGTTATCCGCGAGGGAAAGCGTACGGCCGTGGCCGAGCAATTCAGGGCTTTGCGTACCAACCTTACCTTCATGGGACTTACAGAGAAGACGAATACCATTCTCGTCACTTCCAGTTCTTCGGGAGAAGGCAAAAGCTTTACTGCGGTTAACCTTGCCGTGTCGTTCACGCTTATTGGGAAAAAGGTGGCTTTACTTGAACTTGATTTGCGCAAGCCGAAAGTGAGCAAACTTCTCGAAATTCGCAACGATGTCGGCATCTCAAATTATCTGGTAAACCAAGCCACCATCACCGATATTATCAAGCCTACGGAAATCAAAGATCTTTTCGTGTTGTCTTCGGGTGTTATTCCACCCAACCCTGCGGAATTGTTATTGAAAGACAGGTTTAAGCAAATGATGGCCGAAGTAAAAGAACGCTTTGATTACGTCATTCTCGATTCGGCTCCCGTAGGGCCCGTGGCCGACTCCTTTTTATTGAAAGATTTTGCCGATGCCACCGTCTTCATTGTAAGGCAAGACAAAACTCAAAAGAGCAGTTTGAAGTTGATTGAGGAACTTAACAGCAAAAAGAAATTTAAGAACCTTTGCCTCGTATTCAACGGCTTGAAAAAACGCGGCTTTACTTACGGCGGTTCGACCTACGGCGGCGGCTATGCTTACGGCGATGGAGACGGCTACTACGTAAACGAAGACGTTGAAGGACGCATCAAGATATTGGGCAACCGTTTAAAAAAAATAGTTGGCTTAAAAAGCTAAAGAAATAAATCCATATCCATTGAGGAAACAAGTTTTCCACAGGCTCTTACCAAAGAGTTTACTTGGCACTGCCAGTGCCGGCCACTGCCTTTCCGTAGCATCTTAAAAAGGTATTGGTTGACCGAATTCCGGATTATTACTTTGTGCTTTCCGCTAACTTGGCAACGCAACCTGCGTTGCCTGACTCGCATCTTATTGAAAAAAATTGACCCGGATTACAAAACCACTGTGACCCAGGAGTAGCGAAGCTTTGCCGTGACAGAAAAAAATCAATACTGGTATGCCGTTTATACCCGGCCACGGTGGGAAAAAAAAGTAGCCCGCCTGCTCGACGAAAAAGGCATTGAAGCGTATTGCCCGTTGAACAAAGTGTACCGGCAATGGAGCGACCGCCGTAAACTGGTGCAGGAACCTTTGTTTAAAGGCTACGTCTTCGTTCATACAGAAGACGAAAACAAGTGGGAGGTCAAAAAGATTGACGGCATTCTCAACTATGTTTATTGGAACGGAAAGCCGGCTATCGTTCGCGACGAGGAGATTGACACCATTCGCAAGTTCTTAAGCGAGTTTTCGGACGTTGAAGTGGAAGACCTGAAGCTTTCCGTGCAAACATCCGTTCGCATTAAACACGGCGTTTTGATGAACTATCACGGCATTGTGATGGAAGTGATGGGCAACAAAGCCAAAGTCAAAATCGAAAGCATGGGTGTGCAATTGAGCGCCATCTTTGATAAGAAAAATTTGGAGCCCGCATAAACGGAAAGTTTACAACCCCATTGAACACGTTTAATCCCACCCCTAAAACCAATAACCTTTGTGTAGAATTGCCGGCATAATAAACCCAAGCCTTCCCGTTGAAGAAATCAGCCTTTGGCTACAAGGAATGTGCGGCGCCCAAAAGCACGGCGGCCCGGATGACGAGGGACTGTTTATGGACGAAGCTCTTCATGCGGGATTCGGCCACCGGCGGCTGTCGTTGATTGATCTTTCTCCCGGCGGCCACCAGCCGATGTTTTACAACAACGGCCGGTTAGTGATTACCTACAATGGGGAGCTTTACAATTACCCGGAGTTAAAAGAAGAGTTGACCTTTCTCGGCTACCGTTTTGCCTCCACATCCGATACCGAAGTTATTTTGGCGGCGGTTGCTGAATGGGGCACCGCTGCCTTCAAACGCTTCAACGGCATGTTTGCCTTTGCGCTTCTAAACCGCGACACGGCCACCGTCTATCTCGTTCGCGATGCGGCCGGTATCAAGCCTTTGTATTATTCCCGTCTCAACAATACCCTCGTTTTTGCTTCTGAAGTAAGAGCTTTTGGCCAAGTGCCTGAACTGTGTGAGGAGAACCCAACCTGGCCCGTTCATTTTATGGCCTACGGACATTTGCCCGAACCGGTAACCACGCTGAAACACGTATGCCCGTTGCCAAAAGGTTGCTTCCTTACTTATGACATTCTCGCCCAAACCACCGACTGCGAATCATTCACCCACTTCAGTTATCTCGAAAAATTAGACGACCGGGAAGATGTCTTAAAAAAGGTTCGCCATTGCCTGCAGGCATCCGTTCGGCGGCATCTTTTATCCGACGCACCCATCGGTGCCTTTTTGAGCGGTGGCATTGATTCATCGCTCATCTCCTTGTTGGCTGGCACCGAGGTAGGAGGTTATCTTAACACGCTGTCTATCTACTTTCGGGAGGACGTTTACTCCGAGAAAAAATATCAAGACATTATTCTGCAGCGCCTGCAAGGTAGCCACACCGGCCACATGCTAACGGGTGGTGAATTCACGGAATACCTGCCGGCCATCATGGCGGCAATGGACTTGCCCAGCAGTGACGGCATCAATACCTGGTTCATCAGTAAATACGCAAAAGAAGCTGGCCTAAAGGCCGTGCTTTCGGGGCTTGGTGGCGACGAGCTTTTTGGCGGATATCCTTCTTTTGAACGAATGGAAGCTACAATCGGCCTTCAGAAATTACCTAACGCCGCTTTGAAGGCCGGACGCTATAGCGGGCTGAAGAAATTAAGGCGACTTGCCTATTTAAGCCTGCCGGGAATAAAAGGCAGGTACCTCTTTTTACGCGGCCAGTTTATCCCTTCGGAGATAGCAAGGCAGTTGGGAATAGAGGAGGAGCAGGTTTGGAAAACATTGAACGAGCATCCCGTGCTGCCCGACGTTGACTTTTTGACCCCAAAGAACGGAGCAAGCTGGATGGAGATGAACCTGTACATGCAAAATCAATTGCTTCGCGACTCTGATGTAATGAGCATGGCGCACGGGATAGAAATACGGGTTCCTTTTCTTGATTGTGAATTCATCCGATTGGCCTTGCAAATTTCATCCGATGTGAAGTACGCCGGTGAAGGCAAGCAATTGCTGATAGATGCTTTCAGGGACATACTTCCGGAACCCATTTATAACCGCCCGAAGATGGGCTTTGCCTTTCCGTTTAAGGAATGGCTGGCTGCTAATGAATGGGTCAAGGCTCAAGTTCTTGCTTCCGGAAAAGAAGCGCAAAAAACATACGGCCTGTTCCTGAACGGACAGCGCCACTGGTCGCAGGTGTTAACCTTGCTGCTGGCAAAAAATCACCGACTTGAAACCAAAGCTGCTCTTTCTTACGCTTAATGTTTTTTCGGCTACGGGCGGCATTGAAAAAGTTTGCCGCGTAGCCGGTAAAGCCTTGCATGAACTGGCCGAAGAAGGCGGCGGCGAGTTAGCCGTATATGCCATGCACGACAAAGATAGCCATGCAGATGAAGCGTACTTTCCTGCGTCAGCTTACCAAGGCTTTGGCGGCAAGAAACTGGCGTTTGCCTTGGCTGCGGTACGGGCGGGTTGTTCAGCCGATACGGTTTTGCTTAGCCATGTAAACCTCCTGCCGGTTGGTTATGCCATTAAGAAACTATCGCCCAAAACAAAGCTGGTGCTGATGGCACACGGCATAGAAGTGTGGGACCCGGTGGCAAGCTTAAAGCAACGGCTTTTTGCAGCCGTGGACCTGTTTTTACCGGTGAGTTCCTTCACCGCAAAAAAGCTGGAAAGCATCCACAAGATTTCTTCGCAAAAGATACAAGTGCTGAACAATTGCCTTGATCCCTTTCTACGAAAAGAAGGCGGTGCCGAAGCGGTTACCGCTCTTCGCAAACGCTACGGTATTAAGGCCGCTGATTTTGTGTTGCTGACACTTACCCGCATAAAGTTTTCGGAACAATACAAAGGCTACGATAAAGTCATTACTGCATTAACGTTGGTAAGGCAAGACTATCCCAATGTCAAATACCTTATTGCCGGTAAATACGATGCAGAGGAAAAGCAGCGGCTTGACGTATTAATTTCCGAAAACGGATTGCATGACGCCGTCATCTTTACCGGTTTTGTGCGGGATGACGAGTTGAGCGCACATTTTGGCGCCGCCGATGCGTACATCATGCCAAGCACAGGCGAGGGTTTTGGAATTGTCTTTATAGAGGCTTTGTTTTATGGCTTGCCCGTTATTGCTGGCAATGTGGATGGATCGGTAGATGCCTTGGCAGGCGGAGAGTTTGGACTGTTGGTGAATCCGGGCAAAGAAGAAGAAATTATAAACGCCATTAAGCTGGTTGCAAATGATTCAGACAGCGGCAAACCTGCCTTGGAAAAAGTGCTTCAGCGGTTTGGCTTTGCGGCCTACAAACAAAACTGGCGAAACGTGATCTGCCCCAAACGGATACCGAACGGGGCGGTTAAAGTAAATGTTTCAAACGGTCGCTTTGCATCAAGGCAATAAGTGTCATCGCTGGTAACGGCGTAGTCAATCTCGCTTAGTTCCATTTGTTGGTAAATACAGTACTGTTCACTAAAATAAACCTGTAAATTTATTTTTATAACCGTTCCCAATGATTGATGTATCGGCGCCGCTCCCAAAGTTTAGCACCCGGCAAAAAATCAAGCTGGGCTCAATTGGTATTTTTACCTGGAAGATTCAAACCCATTTGACAAACGAAGAACTGCTCTTGTTGCTTTCGCTGTCGGAGTCGTTGCCAAACGGTGCAACGGTGGTTGAAATCGGAAGCTATATCGGCGCCAGTTCATTGGTAATAGCCAAAGGCCTGAAAGCGGACAGCGTGATTTACTGTGTAGATACTTGGCAGAACGATGCCATGACCGAAGGATCAATTGATACGTTTTCAACCTTCTCGCAAAACACGCGATCAGTAGCTAAGCGAATAAAGCCCATCCGGGCAATGAGCGCCGATGCGGCCAAAGACTTCACTTCAAAAATTCATTTCCTTTTTGTAGATGGCGATCACTCATACGAAGGCGCAAAAACAGACTGGGATTCCTGGCAAAAAAAATTATTGCCCGGCGCCTCCGTTGCCTTTCACGACTACGGTTGGGCGGAAGGCGTGAAGCGAGTGGTGCATGAAGACGTGATGCCCCTGCTTCAATGGCACAAATCTTCACCAAACCTGTTTTGGGGAAAGCTGAAATGATTTTTCTAAGTGTGATTATACCCACAAGAAACCGGGCGGACTTGTTGAACAAAACACTACAATCCATTCTTGGGCAAACCTTGAATCCTGCGGAGTTTGAAGTAATCGTTATTGACAACGGTTCCACCGACAATACCCGGCAGATTTTTGAAACGGTCTGTCCTTTTCTTCCCAACGTAAAATACATTTACGACAAAACCCCGGGGCTTCACGTTGGCAGAAACAAAGGTTATCAAACCGCTGCCGGCGATGTGCTGGTTTACATTGACGACGACATTCAGGCTTTTCCCGAATGGCTGGAAACATTGAAAAACATTTTTGCCGACAACGAGGTGGTGATGGCCGGCGGTAAAAATTTGCCCTTGTGGGAATCGGACCCGCCGCAATGGATAAAAGACGAATGGGAAAGTCCGCACCGCAAGAACAAATGTGTTTATCAGCTTAGCATTTTAGACCTGGGGGACGAGGTCAGAGAGATAGATCCGAATTTTGTTTTTGGCTGTAATTTTTCAGTGCGCAAGGAACTGGTAAATCAGGCCTGCGGCTTTCACCCGGATGGCATGCCGAAAGAATTAATACGGTTTAGGGGCGACGGCGAAACCTATTTGTCGCAGATGGCATTGCAAAGCGGAAAGAAAACAATCTACCATCCCGGCGCTTCCGTCTATCATTGGGTAAGCAAGTCGAGAATGACACCGGAATATTTTAAAGAGCGATCCTTTAGTCAGGGCATTTCAGATTCCTACACCGATTTAAGAAACCAGGCAACACCGCGGATTAACCGCAAGACAAAAGTGAAACGGATCATCCGGCAAGGCAAAACTTTTATCAAAGAAATCATCAAGGGCAGGAAGGCGGACATCGCGATTTCAGAATTATCCAGAAACCCTTACGAAGACGGATATAAGTTTCACCAAAAGCAGTTCTACCAAAACCAGGAAATGAAAGAGTGGGTAGTAAAGCCTCATTATTTATGTGAGGATGAAGGCAATGAAAAATTGAAAAAAAATCAATAGGCTTACAATGGAGCGGTTCATTCACAATGGCCATGTACAGGCAATCATCATCAGGGCAAGCTTTCAAAAAAAAGGAATTGAATTTTTTACCCCCGGCGATTTTTCGCAACAACTGGGGTACATGAACCGCCCAAAAGGGTATGTCATTGACCCGCATGTGCACAATCATGTAGAGCGAAAAGTAACCTTAACGCAGGAAGTTTTGTATGTAAAATCAGGTAAAGTGAGAGTGGATTTTTATGACGATGATCGGGCATATCTGGAAAGCAGAATTCTTGGAAAAGGGGACGTGATTCTGTTAGCCGCCGGTGGCCATGGGTTTGAGATGCTGGAAGATGCTGAAATGATAGAAGTAAAGCAGGGCCCGTATTGCGGCGATGAAGACAAGGTAAAATTTGACTCTATAAAAACAGGTGTCTCACTCAATGGTTTATAAATTACTGCGCACCCTACGGTCGGCTGTCTATTCGGACAAAAACGCAAATCCTGCCATCATCAAGACATATATTTCTGCCGGTGATACCGTTTTGAAAGCCTCTGAACAAAACCTTTCGGTATGCGATTATGTTGAAAAAGTATGGGGTATTTCCGGACAGACGCAAGCTATTTTGAACAAAATTTTTTCTGTTGTCGAAATGCCCGTTCATCCAACTGTGTTGGAAATAGGAACGGGTACCGGAAGATATTTAGAGAAAACGCTGGAAAACTTTTCAGTTAAGCGATACGATAGTTATGAGATCGCCGATGACTGGAACGAGTTTTTAACGGCCACTTATCCAGCAGTAAATGTATTCAAAGCTTCAGGTCACAGCCTTTCATTCACCAATAGCGAATCCGTTGACCTTTTAATGGCGCACGGCGTGTTTGTGTACTTACCGTTGTTGACCTCATTGCGTTATTTTAACGAAATGGCCCGCGTGGTAAAACAAGAGGGTTATTGTGTGTTTGATTGTTTTACGGAAGACTGTCTGTCTGAAACGCATTTACAAAATTGGATCAACAGCAACCACGAGTACCCCGTACTGCTTCCAAAAAAATACCTTATCGACCGGTTCAAACTACTTGGATTCGACTGTGTTTTTTCCTTTACCAGCAGCACTTCCGTAGGCATTTCAAGACACTTTATATTCAAGAAGGTTGAGCAATTTTAATTTATACAGCCAGTACTACAACCTTTTCTACGCCGATAAAAACTACCCATCGGAGGTTGCTTACATCGACGGCCTCATAAAACAACACCGCCCGTCTTCCAAACGCTTGTTAGAGTTGGGTTCCGGTACTGGCAAACACGCCAGGTTGCTGGCTGGCAAAGGATACTCGGTTCACGGCATTGAACGAAGCCCGGAAATGGTTAGCATTGCTGAAGGCGAACCTACCGAAAATGTAAGCTATCAGGTTGCCGACATCAGTTCCTTTACTGTCCCGCAAAAATTTGATGCAACGCTGTCCTTGTTTCACGTAATCAGTTACCTCACAACAAACGTCTTGCTGAAGAATACGTTCGCCAATGCATCCCGGCATCTTGCCGATAACGGACTTTTTATTTTCGATGTCTGGCATTCACCTGCTGTGTATGTTCAGAAACCGCAAACCCGGATAAAACGTTTGCACAACGCAGATGTGACCGTAACCCGGCTGGCCGAACCGGTGGTGAATTACAATGACAATACCGTAGACGTTCACTATGAAATTTTGATTGAAGATTTAAAAACAAATCGTCTTTCCACCATACGAGAAGTGCATCCGATGCGCCACTTCAGCAAACCCGAAATAGAAATGCTGGCGAATGCCTGCGGTTTTGCGCTTGTGAAATCGGAGGAATTTTTAACCGGAAAATCGCCCGGTCCCGACACCTGGGGTGTTTGCTATATTTTGGAAAAAACAGGAAATGCATAATCCGGTTCCCGTAAATACGCCGTTGCTGGCGGGCAACGAATTGAAGTACGTTATCGAGTGTATCGAAACCGGTTGGATATCGTCGGAAGGCCCCTTCATCACCCGCTTCGAACAACAGTTCAGCAATTATACCGGGAGAGATTTTGGTGTGGCCGTAGCCAACGGTTCGGCCGCATTGGACATTGCCGTGCAGGCGCTCGGCATTACCACCGGCGATGAAGTCATCATGCCCACGTTCACCATCATCTCTCCGGCCCAATCGGTGGTAAAAGCCGGCGCTGTGCCGGTGCTGGTGGACAGCGATCCACTTACCTGGAACATGGATGTTCAGCAGATTGAAAAAAAGATCACCCCCAAAACGAAGGCGATTCTGGTAGTACACATTTACGGCCTGCCCGTGGATATGGACCCTGTTTTGGCACTCGCAAAAAAGCACAAGCTGGCCTTGATTGAAGATGCCGCTGAAATGCACGGGCAAACATACAAAGGCAAGGCCTGTGGCTCGTTTGGCGATGTCAGCATCTTTAGTTTTTACCCCAACAAACACATTACCACCGGTGAAGGCGGCATGATTGTAACCGACGATAGTGAACTGGCCGAGCGGTGTAAAAAATTGCGCAACCTCGCCTTTGAACCAAAGGGCCGGCGCTTCATTCACGAAGAATTGGGTTGGAACTACCGGATGACAAATCTGCAAGCCGCTCTTGGCGTGGCCCAACTGGAACAGATAGAAACTTTTCTTGCAAAGAAGCGAAGAACAGGAACCAAGTATCTACAGGGCCTTGGCTTCTTAACGGCAAAAGGTTACCAACTGCCGTTGGCGGAAACCGGTTACGCTACCAACATTTATTGGGTGTTTGGGTTGCTGGCTCCTTCGGAAGAAGAGGCCCAAAAAATAATTGCACATTTAACGGGCCATGGAATCGGCACCCGGCCTTTTTTTTGGTGCATGCACCAGCAGCCGGTGTTTTTAAAAATGGGTTTATTTAAAAATGAAGCGTACCCGGTTGCCGAAAAATTAGCGAGAACCGGTTTTTACATCCCGAGTGGGTTGGGGCTTTCGGAAAAGGAACAGGCCGGCGTAATAAAGGCTTTCAGCTCTTTTGGTAACGAATGAGAAGCATTGAGTTTTACTTCTGGGAAGGCTACATTTCGGTTGCGCCAACAGTAATTAATTTGGCAGATGCCTTGGCCGAAAGAGGGCATCCGGTAACGATTTACACGCGAAAAATATACGAGCATGCGCCACAACCCAAACTTAATCCAAACATAAAGGTTGTAAAGATTGAGCTGAACAAATTGGTAAAGGGAATTGGAAAGGGGATCAACGCAGCTATATTTCTTAAGGCAACAAGCAGAGAAATAATGACCGTAAAACTTCTCATTTTGTATTTTAATTCGATAGTGAGAAAAACCCGGCGCAAAACAAAAGAGAAAAATGCTTTACTAATTGGAATTGATACCCTCGGCCTTTACTGGGCAAACGCAATTAAAAATAAGGAGAATGACGTTTTCTACCTTTCATTGGAACTAAGCATCCCGCCAGAATGGTATCATTCGAAAACCATAGATTATTTAAAGCGAAAGGAAAAAGATATACACAATGATGTTGTAGCCTTAACGCTGATCCAGGACAAATACCGCTTGGAGATTTTAAAACGAAGCAACAACCTTTTACCGGCCTCTCAATTTGCTATACTGACAAATTCCCCCCGGCAGCATCGTTCGGTGGACGTTACGGAGCAGCACTTTTTTGATGAGAAGTTTTTACTGCCGGAAAATTCTTTCAAGCTTCTTTCCGCAGGCGCCATTTCAGAAGCCATGTTATCCACGGATATTGCAAAAAGCTTTGCCGGTTTTGCCGACAAATCAATTTATCTGATTTTCCACGAAAGAGAAAAGGTCAGTCCCGAAAACAAATACATCCGTGAAGTTCAAAAATCTGGCGGAAAGAATCTTTTGCTATCGTTGAATCCGGTGCCATACGAGGATTTGTACAAGGTTGTGCTATCGGCCCATATTGGCCTTGTGTTTTATAATCCCGCTTACGGTGAAAATTTTTCGAACATCGTCGGCGCTTCGGGAAAGCTTTCGCATTACCTCAAGTTTAGTTTACCAGTTATTTGCCTCGATCTTCCGGGTTTTAAAGAGCTTATAGAAAAATACCAGTGCGGTGTTGTCATTGAGAAGCTTAGCCAATTGGAAGACGCTGTCGGACGTGTGCGGCAAAATTATCACAGCATGAAGGCCGGAGCGCAAAAATGTTACGAGGAGTGTTACAATTTTGATCATCAACTGAATGGAATTTATACACGTTGGGAAGGCACATTCAAGAAGCGAACTGTAAATGCTAATTAATGTGCGTGAAAAAAATTTTGACATTACAATCCATCACTTATTTCAGAAATTAATTTGAATTATTTACAGAGAAATAACGTCACAATATTTTCCGACACAAACTCGCGTTCGAGTTTCAATTCATTATCAATCCCTATTAAAACTTTACATGCTGTTGGTAAATGCCAAACATATATCTATGACCTATTCTTATTTTTTATCTGAAGGCCCTAACCTTGCTGTGAGGCCAATAGACAAAATTGTCTTTTCAATCATGAAGTCCGTTTTGCACCTCCCATTTAGGGGCAAAGGCCTCTTTATGAAACTACTCAATAGGTACTATAAAACGGTCGTGGTAAAGCCAAAGAATGAAGATTTGAAAATTCATTTCGGTGCGTTTAGTGAAAGCCACCGGCTCATTTACAACGAAGTGTTTGAGGAGAAAGTGTATGATTTGGACAAAGTAGGCTTTCAGCCCGATTTGATCATTGACTGCGGCGCACACATTGGACTTTTCACACTGCTCGCAAGCCGTTATTTTCCAAAAACAACTTCTTATGCGTTTGAGCCTAACGCCGAAAATTTATTTTATCTGGAGCGCAATTGTCAGCAAAACGCTCTGCCCGTTCACGTAATACCCGCGGCAGTATCTAATTATGATGGAACGGCTTGGTTCTCTTCCACAGTTAGTCACGGGGGAAGCATTAAAAAAGCAAAAAGCACCGATACATTGGCTGTTAGCGTAAAAAACTTGATTGATTTTATAAAGGAAAAGAAGATGTCTTCGCTTTTGTTGAAAGTGGATATAGAAGGCGAAGAGCAGGTTGTGTTTCCGGAATTGGTTGATCATCTCCCCGATCAGTGCGCCATTTTCTTTGAAACCCACGCCGGTGCAAAGGGCTTCGAAACGATTTCCGAGTTGCTAACAAACAAAGGGTTCAAGGTTGATTTGACTAGATCACACGATATCTATTGCGATGGCTTTGCCAAGCGTGGTTGAAAGATGGCTTTTTGATTAAAGAATGATAAAACGTGATCATGCCATTTGAAAAGAAATAAGAGTTCCGTATGCCTTTATTCTCCATCATTATTCCTACATACAATTCCGAAAACACCATAGCAAAGGCTTTAGACAGTGTCTTGTCTCAAAACTTTTCTGGCTATGAAATAATTTTAGTGGACGGATTGTCAACAGATAAAACCAGCAGTATCATCGAAGGCTATCAACGAGGCAGTAAAAACATTCACTGGTCGTCCGAAAAAGACAAAGGCATCTATGATGCCTTGAACAAAGCCCTTAAAAAAGCAAACGGTGAATGGCTTCTCTTTTTGGGCAGCGACGATTCTTTTTACGATCAGGATGTGTTGAAAAACGTTGCTGAAGCCATTGAAAAAGAGGCTGGCCTGCAAATGATTTACGGCAACGTAAAGCTGAACAAATCCATCGGTTTTAATTCTGATTCTCTAATCTACGCCGGTGAGTTTCATTCCAACCGGTTGCTCACCGCTAACATTTGCCACCAGGCCATTTTTTATCACCGCTCTCTGTTTGAGAAATTCGGCGCCTTTAATACAAAATACCGGCTGCTGGCCGATTGGGACTTTAACCTGCGATGCTTTAATCAGGTAAAACACCGTTACCTCGATTTGATAGTGGCTAATTTTTTTGTAGGCGCCAGCAGCGCCGAAGACAACGACACGGCTTTTAGAAAAGACTTTGTGCGCAACATGGTTTTTCAGTATCCCTACAACCGCCGGCACCCGTTTTACAAGAAAACAAAAAGGGCACTTTCGCAACTAATTTTTCGCGAGGCCTTTTCGGGCCGCATTAAAAACGCCTGCGTAGCGGCCAACGTCCTGATAGGACAGCTACGTGCGGCGGGATGAACACCGACAACCCTTTCACTTCCAAAACTTCATTACTACAAAAGCAGCAAGAACGTATGAGTACAACCTATGCGGAAACACTACCGCCGCCATCTGAAAACTGGACCGAAGTCATTAAACCAAGAGCGAACATTTTTGATTTGCGCCTTTACGAGCTTTGGCGTTACCGCGACTTGGTGGTGATGTTTGTGCGCCGCGATTTTGTGGCCAATTACAAGCAAACCATTCTCGGTCCCATCTGGTTTTTTCTACAGCCGCTGTTAACGTCCATCATGTTTACCATCGTGTTCGGCAAATTCGCGGGCCTGGCGCCGGACCAAAAAACCATGCTCTTGTTTTACATGGCAGGCACCACCGTCTGGAACTATTTCTCCGATAACTTAAACCGCACGGCCTCGGTGTTTCGCGACAATGCGGGCATCTTTGGCAAGGTTTATTTTCCACGGCTTACCATGCCGCTTTCCATTGTGGTTTCCAATCTGATAAAGTTTGCCATTCAATTTCTTTTGTTCATTCTTATGTGGGCTTACTTTCTTTTTGTAAAGGGCGACATTCATCCCAACTGGTGGGCCATTTCACTCACGCCGCTGTTGCTCGTTATTATGGCGTTGCTGGCGCTTGGCCTTGGCATGATCATCAGTGCCATGACGACAAAATACCGGGACCTTGTGTTCCTGCTTACGTTTGGTGTGCAGCTTTTGATGTATGCTACTCCGGTTATTTATCCGCTCTCGTCGCCAAAGATTGCCGAAGAGTACCGCTGGTTTGTTAGAGTCAATCCCATGAGTCCCATATTGGAAACTTTTCGCTATGCTTTTCTTGGCAACGGCGAGTTTAGCTGGGGCTATTTGGTTTACAGCATCGTCATTACCATTGTTATTCTTTGCTTTGGCGTAGTGGTGTTTAACAAAGTGGAAAAGACGTTTACCGATACCGTGTAGCACCCAGGCCGAAGCCGATGTGCTGATTGGCAGCCAAACCGTTTCTTGTAAAATGGCGCCCGGATCCTTTCTTTAAATTTTTAAGAAACCGTTTTGCTGATTTGAGTGCATGTTGATTGTGACAGCTTCTTTTTGTTCTTCAGTTTAAAGCGTCCTTGCCATGTTTGGAATTCGCCTGCTGCTTAAAGCCTATTTGCGTCCCTTGCCGCTTGATTTGAACAAGTTCGCGTTTAAAAAAAAGGCTGCGGACAATATTTATTCAATTGACGTAAAAGGATGCAAATTCCCGGTGTATCTGCGAAAGCACACGACCGACGCCACGGTTTTCAACCAGGTTTTTTTCAGGAGTGAATACGATATAGATTTTCGGGAGGAGCCCAAAGTCATCTTCGACTGCGGCGCCAACATTGGAATGACGTCTGTGTATTTTGCCAACAAGTTTCCGGCCGCTACCATCATTGCCATAGAACCTGAAAAAGAAAATTTTCAAATGTTGCTGAAAAACACCGGTCAATACAAAAACATCCGGTGCCTTAATTACGGGCTGTGGAATAAACCGGCCAATCTGGAAGTCATTGACAGGGGAGAAGGTGCATGGGCTTTCATTGTAAAGGAAGTGGAACACCAAACTGCCAGTTCTACGCCGGCAATTTCGGTAGATGAGGTCATGCGCAGGTTCGACATCAAAGGCATTGATGTCTTGAAAATTGACATAGAAGGTTCGGAAAAAGAAGTGTTTGAAAAAGGAACGGAAGCCTGGCTCCCTCACGTAAAAACAATTGTGCTTGAATTGCACGACAAGGTGAGAGAAGGCTGTACCTGTGCCCTCATTTCTTCTTTGGAAAACTTCAACTATTCCATTGAGCCTTTTTGCGAAAGTGTCGTCGTGCGGCTATCGGCC
This sequence comes from Flavisolibacter sp., assembly GCA_965247695.1. Taxonomy (GTDB): domain Bacteria; phylum Bacteroidota; class Bacteroidia; order Chitinophagales; family Chitinophagaceae; genus Flavisolibacter. The sequence goes on along the minus strand of OZ252037.1, from coordinate 3,621,477 downwards.
CCTGTAATTGAATCGGTGGCTGCTGTATAAAGATTTTTTGCCAGCTTCTTTTTTATGGCCTTGTATCCAAACCCGTAGAAACGTTTTTCCCGGTGATGCGGCATCAGCCTTTTAAAAAAACGGGAACCATAAACACACATGCTTGTTTCCATCATCATCATTAATTACAACACCTTCGCGCTTACTTGCGACTGCATCCGTTCCATTCAGGCAACGACTCACGTGCCGTTTGAAATTATTTTGGTGGACAACAATTCAAGAGAATGTGAGCCGGAGAAATTTTTGACAATCTTTCCGCAGGTAAAGCTGATTGCATTAAAAGAAAATGTGGGTTTTGGCCGCGCCAATAACCGCGGTGTGGAAGAAGCGGCCGGCAAGTACATTCTGTTGCTCAATTCAGATACACTGGTAAAAGAAAACACAATAGATGAAACCGTTGCTTATTTAGAAGCGCATACCGAGCTTGACGTGCTTGGCTGCAAGGTAATGACCAACGGCGGCGCCATTCAGCGCACGGTGTATGAGTACAAAGGCGAACTGAATTTCTTTGGATCACTGCTTTTTTTTATCAAGCGAAATGCCGTGATGAAGGAATTGATAAGGCTGTTGGTAGGGATGCGAAGCCAGAAGGTACTCCCAAAGGCGGTTGTAAACGCTGATACAAATAAGGAAAACCAGCCGGTGGCGGCACCGACGCCCAACTATCATAACGGCAAGCGGATCGGCGCCTTGGTGGGCGTTTTTTTATTGCTGAAAAAATCGGTTTACATAGCGTCCAGAGGTTTTGATCCTGATTTTTTTATGTACGACGAAGAAACCAATTGGTTCCTCAAGCGCTTGCGCAATTACAAAATTGTTTTTTATCCGGCCGTTGAAATCTTTCATTATTACGGAGCCAGCAACGTGTACAAAAAAATGAACCTGCAGCACCACGTTTCGCAATACTTGTTTTGGTATAAAATCAGCATTCCGCATTACCTGCTGTTTCTTTTGTACAATCTCGCCGAAATTCCCAGCAAGGCCTTGGTCAGCCTTGTCAAACGTGACAAAAACCTGTTGGGTGAAATTCCTACGCAATTCAAAGCCTTTCCGTATGCTTTACTGGATATACCCCGCTATTCAAACCGCTATGGGGGCCGCAAAGAGATGTTGAAATTACGGTCGTTGAAAAAACAAGGATTGTAACCAACAGCTCTTTGGCTTTGCCAGCTTCACACCAACAAAAAAATGGAAATTAAAGTCGGATACCTGGTTGCTTACGATTACGAAATGCTCAAGTACTCACTGCCTACGGTTTACAATGAGGCGGACAAAATCGTGCTGGCCCTTGATAAAGACCGCACCACCTTTGCCGGTGAACGCTTCTCCATTGATCCATCTTTTTTCGCCTGGTTGATTGATTTTGATGAGGCTAAAAAAATCTCTGTTTACGAAGATGGCTTTTACGTTCCCGGCATGAATACGATGGAAGCCGAAACCCGCAAGCGAAACATGCTTGCAGTACACATGGGCGCCGGCGGATGGCACATTCAGATTGACGTGGATGAGTATTTTATTGATTTTGCAGCGCTGGTTCGTGAGTTGCGGTCTTTGGAAGAAAAATACACCGGTGCTCCCATAACGCTGCGTGCTTATTGGTGTTCTATTTTTAAAATATCAGCCGAAGGTTTTTTTCTTATCGAGGGCGGCCGCGAAAACTTTGCCCTGGCTACCAACAACCCGGTTTACGAGCGTGCCCGTTACAACCATAGCAACCAGAATTTTACCTTAAACCACGTAGTGCTCCACCAGAGTTGGGGACGCACCGAAGAGGACTTGGAAAAAAAATTGCGCAACTGGAGCCACAACACTGATTTCGACACCGAAGATTACTTTCGGTTCTGGAAGTCCATAGATGCGTACAACTACAAATATTTTCATGACTTTCATCCCCTTTACCCCGCATATTGGAAGAGCCTGAAGTTTATAGAAGCAGAAACGGTAACGGAGCTATTGAAAAAAATACCGTCACATTTTGAGATCGAATCGAAAAAGCGAACACACCCGGCTTTACAACGATGGCTTCCCCCTGTGCTTTACAACCGGCTGGTGAAAGCCGATTGATGGCTAATTGACGCCAAGATTTTATACCTGAAAAACAACCAACACCCCTCCGTAAACATGAAAAAAATCATTCAATGCTGCCGCTGCATTATGGATACCGCCGACGATCCGTACTTAAAGTTTGATGATATGGGCGTGTGCAGCTACTGCCATTTGTATGAAAAAGAGAAAGCATTTTTTATACGCACCGGCGCCGAAGCTGAACGCCTGATAGCCAACACCGTAGCTGCCATAAAAGCTTACGGCAAGGATAAAGAATACGATTGCCTTATCGGTCTAAGCGGCGGTGTAGACAGCAGCTATGTGGCCTACAAAGCAAAAGAATTGGGCCTTCGGGCCTTGTGCGTTCACTTCGACAACGGCTGGAACTCCGAGCTGGCCGTGATGAACATCCACAACATTGTAAACAAGCTGGGGTTTGATTTAAATACTTATGTAATTGATTGGGAAGAATTCAAGGATCTACAACTTGCTTACATCAAGGCATCGGTGATTGATATTGAAGTGCTCACCGATCACGCCATCTACGGCAGCATGTTCAAGCTGGCCAAGGACGCCGACATCAAATACGTTCTCGGCGGCCACAACGTAGCCACTGAAGGCATATTGCCCTATCACTGGACTTACGATAAAAAAGATTACATCAACATAAAGGCCATTCACAAGCAATACGGCGAAAAGGAATTGAAAACCTTTCCTTTCCTAGACAGGAAAATGAAAAAATTCATTGCCACATCGGGTGTTGAATTTGTGAATTATCTTAATTGGTTGCCCTATGTTAAGGACGACGTAAAACGTTTGTTGCAAAAAGAACTGGAGTGGAAAGACTACGGCGGCAAGCATTACGAGAGCATCTGGACACGGTTTTATCAAGGCTACATATTGCCGGTAAAGTTTGGCGTAGATAAACGCAAAGCCCACCTGTCAACGCTTATTTGCTCGGGCCAATTAACAAAAGAAGAAGCGCTAAAAGAAATGGAAGGTGCACCTTATGATCCGCAGCAGCTCAAGATTGACAAAGAATTTGTGCTGAAAAAATTCGGCCTTAGCGAGGCGGAGTTTGAAGGCTACATGGCGCAGCCCGTTCGCAATCACCGCGAGTTTGACACAGAAGGATCGCTGTTTCATTATTATCCCGCACTTAAACCATTTAAACCGCTGTGGACAGCCGCTAAGAAAGTAGCGGGGAAATAGCCATAGCCGTTCAATTGTTCAATAGTTTAATTGTTCAATTGTTTCCTTACCTGTTATTTAAGGTTTTTATCTGCATGATCAACAGTTGAACTTTTGAACAATTGAACTCCTGAACACTCATTAAAAACACCAACTCAAACAACAAAGATGAATCAAACAGCCATCCATATCGAAAACGTCGGCAAGCTTTACCGCCTTGGTGAAGTAGGCACCGGAACCATAAGCCATGACCTGAACCGCTGGATTGCCCGCATGCGTGGCAAGGAAGACCCTTTTGCCAAAGTAGGCGAAACAAACGATCGTACGAAGAAAGGCGAGAGCGATTATGTGTGGGCTTTGAAGGACGTGAACCTTGACATTAAAAAGGGAAGCGCTGTGGGCATCATTGGCAAGAACGGTGCTGGCAAATCAACGTTATTAAAGTTGCTCTCAAAAGTAACGGCGCCTACCACAGGCAGTATTAAAGTGGATGGCCGCATTGCCTCCCTGCTCGAAGTCGGTACGGGCTTTCACCCCGAACTGACCGGCCGCGAAAATATATTTTTGAACGGAGCCATCTTAGGCATGACTAAAAAAGAAATCCGCCGCAAGTTCGATGAGATCGTGGCCTTTGCGGGTGTAGATCGGTACATTGATACACCCGTGAAGCGCTACAGCTCCGGCATGTATGTACGCCTTGCTTTTGCAGTGGCGGCTCACTTGGAATCGGAGATATTGATTGTGGACGAAGTACTGGCCGTAGGCGACGCCGAATTCCAACGCAAATGTTTGGGCAAGATGGGCGATGTTACGCAGAAGGAAGGACGGACCGTTTTGTTTGTAAGCCACAACATGGCCGCCATTAAAAACCTGTGTACGACGGCAGCGTTGATGAAAAACGGAACACTTGTTTCCACTGGTTATACGGGCGACATCATTGACGAATACCTGTCCGATGGCAACGAAGCCGAACGCTTTGTAGAGTGGTCGAAGGACGAGCGCCCCGGAACAGACGAATTGGAAGTGAAGTCCATTAAAGTATTTGACGGTAAAGGCCGTGTGGACAGCTTGCTTACCACTGGCGATGAACTTTCCTTTGAAATTGAATACACCATCAAAAAGGAAATTAAAGACCTGCGTGTCGCTGTAAATATTTTCACTTCAGATGGCGTTGAAATCATTTCGTCAAGCGACTTTCTGGTTCAAGGAGATTCGCGCCTGCGCCCACCGGGCGAATACAAAACCATTTGTAAAATCCCAAGCCGGTTGCTGAACCTCGGTACTCATCTGGCCACCATTGATTTTGACGTGCCGCGGATGCGGGCCATCGTCATGACACTGCCGGTGTCTTTTACCATTTCCGAATTAAGCTTTAACCAATTGGGCATTACCACCACCAACCGCCCGGCGGGTGTTGTTCATCCGTTTTTAGACTGGCAGGTGCTGGGCCCTTTCGACACGGTTGAAAAAGCCGAGAAAAGAAGGGAAACGGCAAAGATTGTTGCCTCGTAAGTGGTCACATTTATGGTGTTGAACTCCCGTGTAAAACCGAACGCTTTTCCTTTTTATCAATCCTACCCTTCATAAGAAATAGCATGACGAATGAGCTTCAGGAAGTAGAGTTAAAACCGGCTGGTCAAAGGCAGTTTACAAAAAACCGCTCTTTGTGGCTTGGTCTTATCTTTCTTCTTTCGCTGGCCTTCCGCTACGAAGATTTTTATTTGTTTCGGGAATTTAATGCCGACAAAGCCCACCAGCTTCAGGCGGCTTATGAATTGTTGCAGGGAAAAGGCGTCAGCCTTGAATCCTATGATTTAACTGATTTTCAGCCGCACACACGTCCTTTGCTGGCCTGGCCTCCGGGCTATTCGTATGCAGTGGCGGGCATCAGCAAACTCACCGGCCTTTCCGTGTATAATTCTTCATGGGGCCTTGACGTACTGGCGTTGGCGGCTTTGTGGTGCATCCTTCTTTGGTTTGCCGTATTGCTTCGTTTTACTCTTGTGCAATCGGCTATCCTTTTTCTTTTATTCGGCTTTTGCCGCACGCCGTGGGTTTACTTTTGGAGCGCCGATACCTTGGGCACAGTGCTCTTTCTTTTTTCTGCGGTGCTGAACGTTAATCTTATGCAACGCAGGAACGGCAAAAACAATTTGGTTCTGTTTGCGCTGATGCAATTCGCGGTGATTTGCGCCATGTGCTTTTTAAAATATTCCCTTGCCCCGGCTTATTTTTCCCTGGCCATAGCAGCCTTTAGCTTTTCTTGGAAGGCAAAACAAAAACACTACCGCACGGGATTTATTTTGCTTTGTTCCATTCTGCTTTCTTTCGGCTTATTGGCCGCCTACAACGTAACGTTGAAGGCAAATGCGGCCGAGCTGGGAAACCTGTATCAGCAAGAAAGAGGGTTGTTTTTTGGAAACCTTCTCATGTTCAACGCCTTCTTTCTAAAATCACTTTTCTACATCGAGGGCTTCTTGCAAAAAGCGGGTTCCCACAAGTTGGAAGTTTTCATTCAGGTGCTTAACCTTGCGCTTGTCTTTCTTGTTCTTTTTCATATCGGCAGGCGCATGATAAAAGGCAAGGCTGATTATTTTTCGCACCTTGTTTTTTGGACGACGCTTTCTGTCTGCGGCTTTCTGTCGCTGCTGTCGGTGGCCTATGCGCAGGAAACATTCATCGGTACCTATCGGTGGACATACGTAAAAGAACTTCGTTACTTCGCGCCGGCTGTTTTTTTACTGGTGATTTATCTTATCCAGAACTTTCAGCTTCGCCTGCCGCGAACGGCTTTCTCGGCCTTGGCTTTCGCACTCATTGGCTTTGCCGTGTTGTACGGTTTTGGACTCAACGGTTATTATATGTTGACGAAGAACAGAGCCGGCTCTTTTGAAAACATGGACGGCCGCATTGTAAGGGCCAATCAGTTTATGCACGAACGGCAGGATTCAAATACCTACTTTCTTTCGATGACGGGAAATTCCGAAACCGATGCACAGGCGACATCGTTAGCCGCTATCAGCGGATCCAAGGTGGTGATCACTTACGACGGTACTTTTCCCGACGCCTATTTTTCCACCTTGTTTTCAAAAAGCAAAAGGTTGCCGCCGGAAAAGAAAATTATCGTGTACTTGAATAAAAATGAAAAGGTATTGGATTCGCTAAACCCTTCGCTGCGTCACCGTGTAGAACAAAACAAAAACGGAGAAGAATTTCTCTTGGTGAACCCATGAAGCCGTCAACCTTTATCATTATCCCGGCATACAACGAAACAGAGGTAATTGCGGAAACCATCAAGCCGCTTTTGAGCAAAGGTTACGAAGTAGTAGTGGTGAACGACGGTTCAACCACGGAAATTTATTCCTACGTAAAAGGTTTGCCTGTTCACTACCTCGTGCACGCCATCAATCTCGGGCAAGGCGCGGCGCTTCAAACGGGACACGAGTACGTAAAAAAATTTAGTTCTGACTACGTGGTTCATTTCGACGGTGACGGCCAGCATAACCTTGACGACATTGAACGATTCATCCGGGTTTTAGAAACAGAAGATGTTGACATTGTATTAGGCAGCCGCTTTTTGTCCGACGATACGCAGAAGATGGTTCCCGCACGGCGGCGGATGCTGTTGAAAATTGCCAGGCTAATCAACTGGGCCTTTACAGGTTTGTTGTTAACCGATGCACACAACGGCTTTCGTGTTTTTCGCAGCTCTGTTGTTGACAGGTTGCACCTTACCGAAAACCGCATGGCACATGCCACGGAAATTTTACGGCTAATTAAAAAAAACAAGTTGCGCTTTAAAGAGGCGCCCACGCACATCCGCTATACCGATTACAGCATGGGCAAGGGACAGCGTGCCTCGGCATCTCTGAACATAATCCTTGATATTTTTTACCACCGGTTCATTAAAATCTAAGCATGTCAAACATTCAACTGACGCTTGTTGCCAGCCTGGTGTTGCTGCTTGTATTTTACCTGCGCTTTTTTCGTAACCGGGTGTTCAATGCCTTTTTCTTTTTGTGCTTTTTTCTACTGGGCATTCTGTTCATCCTGCGTCCGAACCTGGCACAAAGCATCGCTTCGTTTTTTGGTGTTGGCCGCGGTGTTGATTTGATCTTTTACTTTCTTTTTGTAGCCGTTTTCTTTTTGTTTATCGCCATCTTTTTCCGAATGCGGAACCTTGGAAAAACCATAATTGATCTTGTAAGAATAAAAGCAATAGAAGACGCAAAAAAATTAGGCAACAACACCTGATTGTTTTGCCTTCAACTTGTTTGAATAATCTCTTATGCTCGAGTTCACCCGTTTAAAAAACAACCTTAAAAAAAGCACGGACGGGTTTGCACTCATTCGGTTAGCGGTGCTTTGCGACTACTCCTCACAGCACTTGGCGGTGGCGGTGAAAGGTTACGGGATTGAGAAAAAAACATTGGTTGACATTTACGAAGCAGACTATGATCAGATCGAACAGCAAGTTTTTAACGGCGCCTCGGCGTTCTATGCCTTTCAACCCGAATTTGTGTTCCTTTCTAAGAGCAGTTACAAATTGCTGGATGCTTTTTACGCCACCGCAGTAGCGGAAAGAAGCTCTTTTGCCGAACGAACGATGCTGCAATTGCGAACCCTGATTGCCACAGCGCAACAGCGTTTAAACGCCACCATTATTCTCACCAATTTTATAGAACTGAACGATGCCGTATTTGGCAATTATGCGGCCAACGTTTCTGTTTCTTTTTTATACCAGGTGCGCAAGCTGAACCTGTTGCTGATGGAGGAAGCACAGGCGGGTCAAGGCTTGTTGATTGCTGACGTACAGTCGCTTGCCAGCGAAGCCGGTTTAGTAAACCTGGTTGACCAAAAAGCCTTGCTAAAGGCAGACATGATCTGGAACTTTCAATCGCTACCGGCCATTGCAAAAACGATTGTGGGTTTGATGGAAGCCGTGAAAGGCGTTTTCAAAAAATGCCTGGTGCTTGATTTGGATAATACGCTGTGGGGCGGTGTCATTGGCGATGATGGATTGGAAGGGATTGAACTTGGCGATTACGGCAATGGCAAAGCCTTCAGCCGTTTGCAAAAATGGACTAAAGAATTAGGCCGCCGCGGCATCATTCTTTGCGTGTGCAGCAAGAACAACGAAGCCGTAGCAAAAGAAGTGTTTGAAAAGCATCCCGATACTGTGTTAACCTTGAATGACATCTCTGTTTTTGCAGCCAACTGGAACAACAAAGTGGACAATCTTCATTACATAAAGGCTACGTTGAACATTGGCTTTGATACCATGGTGTTTGTAGATGACAATCCGTTTGAGCGGCAGATGGTAAAAGAAGCCATCCCTGAACTGGAAGTGCCGGAGATGCCCGAAGACCCGGTTGAGTATTTACCGTTTCTGCAAAGTCTGAATTTGTTTGAAACGGTTTCTTACACGGCTGAAGACGGGCAACGTTCTGCGCTTTACAATCAAGAAGCGGAAAGGGTAGCTTATCAACAGGTTTATAAAAATGAAACAACGTATTTGCAAAGTTTGCAAATGGTTGCGGAGATAAAGTCGTTGAGCAGTTTTACCATTCCGCGAGCCGCACAACTTTCGCAACGCAGCAATCAATTTAATCTGCGCACCGTTCGCTATACCGAAGCAGACTTGAAAAGACTGGAGTTGGCGCCTGATTACTTACCTTTTGTGGTTTCGCTTCGCGATAAATTCGGCGACTACGGCATCATCAGTTTTGTTGTGTTGAAAAAAGAAAGTGAAACGCTTTTCGTTGAGTCTTGGATGATGAGTTGCAGGGTATTAAAAAGAGGAGTAGAGCAGACCGTGCTTAATCATATTGTTGAACTGGCAAAAGAGTCCGGCTGCAAAACCATCACGGGCGAATACATCGCAAGTGCAAAGAACAGCCTGGTAAAGGACCACTATCAACACCTCGGTTTCATGGAAGAAAAAGGGCTGTGGTTTCTTTCCGTTGATCATTATGAATGCCACAAAACGGCTCTTCAGCCAGGTGGAAGAATTAACGAATCACAAGCCGTTACAGAGTAAAATGCAAAGAGATGTTTTGACTGGGCTCACGACTGTTTTCCGCGAAGTATTTGGCGATGATAAAATACAATTGACACGCGAAACAACCGCGGCTGATATTTCGGAATGGGATTCGCTGACGCACATAGAAATGATCGTAGCCGTCGAAGAACATTTCGGCATTCAGTTCAAATCTCTTGATTTGAAAAAGTTTGACAATGTAGGTGACCTTGTTGACGTAGTGAACGCAAAACTGGCTGCGTAATGGCGACGATGGAAGGCGAAAAGGCGGTGGACCCAACCGCGCCGGTGCGTTTGAGTTTCTGGAAGAAAATCACCTATCGCCGCCACAAAGCCGGTGACGCCATCTGGCTTGCACTCACAAAAAATTTATCCTTTCTTCGCATCTTTTACGAGACAAAAGACACCGAAGCCTTTGTCAACATTAAGCTTTGGGCGGCGCAAAAAATCTTGCGGGTTAACGGTGAAGCGTATTGGCCGATGCACTATACCAGCAGCGTAATTATGCCGAAGAATGTGCTGGTGGGTATTGGCAGCGCACCGGGTCTTTCGCCGGGCTGTTATATTCAGGCACGCGGACAGTTGTACATCGGCGATTACGTGGGCATAGGGCCCAATGTGGGCATTATGGCGGGCACGCACCAACTGCATGATTTGCGCATACCGAAAAATGGAACCACGCGAATTGGCAATTATTGCTGGATCGGAATGAACAGTGTGATTATGCCCAACATTGAATTGGGTGACTTTACGATTGTGCAGGCCGGAAGCGTGGTGAAAGATTCGTTTAAGGAAGGTTTCTGTGTGATTGGCGGCAATCCTGCGCAAATGATCAAACAGTTTCCGCCACGAAGTCATCACCTCTTTGAACGTTACAAAAACGAATACGAATACAATGGTTTTATTCCGTCGCGGAAATTTCAAAAGTGGCGGAAAGAAAATATATGGATATAATTTTGTGTATTGAGCTGCGAATGATACAACCGGTGAAACCCCTCAATAGCCTCGACCTTCCTTTGAAAACGAACCCTTAAAAGCAAAACCGTGAACGAAGTAGTTTCCATCATCACCCCAAGTTTTAACCGGGCAACGCTGGTTACAGAAACAGCCGAATCCATTTTTGCACAAACCTACCCGCATTGGGAATGGATGATAGTGGACGACGGCAGCACCGACAACAGTTGGGAAGTGTTGCAAGGCTTGGCTGCACGTGATAGCCGCATTAAAATACACAAACGCGACCGCGGCCCAAAAGGCGCCTGCGTTTGCCGCAACATTGCCGTGGAACGCAGCTCCGGCGACTACCTTATTTTTCTGGATACAGATGACGTGATGGCGCCGTTTTGTTTAACACAACGGGTAAAGGCTATGCAACAGCAACCCGATATGGATTTTATCATCTTTTCCATGTTGTTGTTTCAAGAGCGGCTTAACGATTTAAATAAACTTTGGAACGTAGATACGGGAGAAGATGAAGTGTTGCGCATCCTTCGCGATGATCCGATTTGCCAGGGCACCGGAACGCTTTGGAAAAAGAGGACGTTTGTGGACATCGGCCTGTGGCGCGAAGACCTGCGGGTGTGGCAGGACATGGAGCTGCACATCCGTGCTTTTCTGTGGCCGGTAAAACACGCCAAGCGAATGGACCTTCCGCCGGATGTGTATCTGCGCATGTCGGCCGACAGCCTTTCACGCATCGGCTTTCACGACCTTCCGAAATTTAAGAGCCGCATTGAAGTTTGCCTTTATACCTGCAAAACGGTTGTTGAAAAGAACCTCCCGGCCGTTTACAGAAAGAACGTAAGAGAAATGGTTTGCGACCTCGCCTTGGGTTTGATTTTTCAAAATTTTTTTAGCGAGGCCATGGATTTTTTAACGCGGATAAAACCCTTATCTATTCTTAGCCAGGAGGAGCGCCGGCTTCTGAAACTTTACGTGTTTATCCATCGTTTTAAGGCCGATAAAATTGGTTTTATCGGTAGGTATTTCTACCAAAAAGTAACCGGCATTGCGCCCCGTACAATGGGTTCGGTTGGCACGGTGCTCGCTGATACCAGAAGTTTTTCAAATAAGCTTCGCGTAGCCATTTAATTGCCCTTCTATCATCATGCCCGGACAAGAAGACTACTACAATCAGTTTGGCCAGCTTCACAAAGCCTGCATACTTGCCAGTCCTGAACCTCATTTGTGGACAACCGATGCGCACGGCAACGGAAAGGTTTACCGGGAGATGCAAAAAAGGGTGGCCAATCAAGAGCGTTTTATTGATCAATATTTTGACAAGGCGGCAATGGTGCTGGACATTGGTTGCGGTTTCGGACGGCAAGCTTATTTACTGGCGAAAAAAGGTTTCACCGTTCACGGCGTTGACACAAGTAAGGTCTTTGTTGGCATTGCAAAAGATTTGTTTGCAAAGCACGGATTTCAAAGCACGTTTGCCTGTGCTGATCTGATGAAGACAACCCTTGCCGCTTCGTACAAAAACGTTTTGTTGTTTGATGTGCTGGAACACATCATCCCCTACAACAGACGAAAATTTGTACAGCGCATTTCCGACGTTACACAACCCGGCGGCATCGTCGTCATGTCCTTGCCGCACGATACGAACGGCATGACCTGGAAGAAACGAATCAAACAATACTTTTCTTACTTCACTAATAAAGAAGAACACCCGTATGCCATCCCGCAAAAGGGCGATGTGGAACAACTTTCCAGCGGTTTGTTTACTGTGATTGATTCACTCATAACAAACGAAACCGACTACTACGTATTGAAACGAGCCTGACCTGTTTACAAACGATTTCCGACTTACAAAAACGAACACCAAAATCAAAATTATCATTCGCGTATGGCAAAAGTATTAGTGACCGGTGCGGCCGGCTTTATCGGCTCTCATGTTTGCGACCATCTAGTAAACGGCGGCTATGAGGTAATAGCAATGGACGACTTGTCAGGTGGCTTTGAAGACAACGTGAATCCAAAGGCCCAATTTGTAAATGGCTCTATCAATGATGTGGCGTTGGTGGATTCACTTTTTGAAAAGCACCGCTTTGAATACGTATTTCATTTGGCCGCTTATGCCGCCGAAGGCTTGAGCCATTTTATTCGCCGATTTAATTATCAAAACAACCTGATTGGTTCCATCAATCTAATTAACGCATCAGTCAATACGGGTACGGTTAAATGTTTTGTCTTCACATCTTCCATTGCGGTTTATGGCGCTAATCAAGTACCAATGAAAGAAGACAACACGCCTTTGCCGGAAGACCCTTACGGCATAGCCAAGCTGGCCGTGGAGCAGGACCTGAAGGCCGCACATGAAATGTTTGGATTGAACTATGTCATCTTTCGTCCGCATAATGTTTACGGCGAACGCCAGAATATTGGTGATCCTTATCGCAATGTTGTGGGCATCTTCATGAATCAGATCATGCAGGGTAAACGCCTTACCATCTTTGGCGATGGCGGACAAACCCGTGCTTTCAGTCACATTGATGATGTGGCGCCGGTGATTGCTGCAAGCATTGAAATGAAAGAGGCCTACAACCATGTCTTCAACATTGGCGCCGATACGCCTTACACCGTGAAAGAATTGGCAACACTGGTTTGTGATTCGTTTGGCGTGAAAGAGCAAATAGATTTTTTGGAAGCCCGCAACGAAGTGGTTCATGCGTATTCGAGCCACGAAAAGGTGCATCAGTACTTCGGCCACATGATAAAGAACATAACCTTAAAAGACGGCATTGAACGCATGACCGGCGACGCCAAAGCCAAAGGCCCGCGCAAAGGGGATAAGTTCAAGAACATTGAGGTGGAACGCAACATGCCGCCGGCCTGGAAGAAGTTGCTATAAATGCGAGAGGTGAAACGTCAAATGTAACAACACAAGTTTACGTTTTGATGTCTCCTTTCTCAATGGATAATTGCTTTTCATTCTAAACAACACTTGAGCAACAATCCCAAAATATCTGTCGTGATTCCCGTGAAGAACGGAGCGCATTGGCTGGATGCGTGCATCAAAGGCATCATGACTCAAACGCTTTTTTCAAAAACAGAAATCATTGCCATTGATTCGGGTTCTACTGATGAAAGCCTTGTGATTTTACAAAAATATCCGGTGCGTGTTTATAGTATAAAGCCGGAAGAATTTAATCACGGCCTCACCCGCAACCACGGTGCTGAATTAAGCCGTGGCGAATACGTGGTAATGACGGTGCAGGATGCAATACCTGCAAATGAATATTGGCTACAAAATCTGCTTGACGGCTTTTCAACAACGGATAACGTTGCCGCTGTTTGCGGTTCGCAAATCGTTCCGCACCATCCCGACAAAAACCCGGTTGATTGGTTTCGGCCGGTTGGCAAAGAAGAAAAAAAAGTTTACCGTTTTGCTTCGGCGAAAGAATTTGATGCCTTAAGTCCCGCGGAACAAAAAGCGGCTTGCGGTTGGGATGACGTATCGGCCATGTACAAGCGTTCAATATTGCTCGATCTTCCCTTCAAAAAAACAAGTTGTAGTGAGGACATCATCTGGGCAAAAGAAGCCTTACGTGCCGGTTACACTTTGGTTTATAATCCGTCTGCCAAAGTGCATCACTATCATCACGGCAACCGGGAATTTGCCTTTCGCCGCACGTTAACGGTAATGCACACACGCTACAGACAGTTTCGTTTTGTACAAGGAAGGCCGAACCAATCGGTGCGGCAAATTTTAAGCATCATCAAAACAATTTTAAAATCGGAACCGCTTACATTCAAACAAAAGATAGCCTGGTTCCAATACAACCGTAAACAATTAAAAGGCGAACAACAAGCTTTTGACATTTTCACGAAGGCACTGGCTGAAGGCGAAGACAAGCTGGATGCCGTACACGAACAGTATTGCGGCCGGCCGCAGATGCATCAAAAGCGAAACGAACAATTGCTCCCGGCTTAGTTGCGAATCAATCTCGAAAGAAAATATGTACCCTCAAATTTCCGTTGTCATACCTGTACGTAACGAAGCGGCAAAAATCAAAGCCTGCATCGAAGGCATCTTGTCGCAAACAGTGCCGGTGAAAGAAATTATCGTAGTGGATTCCGGTTCCACTGATGGTACGGTGGACATTTTGCGTAACTATAAAAAAGTGAAGCTCATTCAAATTCCGGGCTCGCAATTTAACCACGGCGAAACACGCAATGTGGGTGTGCGGCAAGCTACTGGCGAGTTTGTGATTCTGACTGTGGGTGATGCCACGGCTTACGATAAGCTGTGGATACAAGGATTGCTTGATGGCTTTGACAGCGACGATGTAGCCGGTGTTTGCGGGCAACAAATTTGTCCGCACGACCGTGACAAAAATCCACTCAATTGGTATCGCCCCGTTGGCCCGCGCAGCAAAACGAAATATCATTTCCCCAACGGCGCTTTTGAAAATTTAAGCGCTTATGAAAAGATGCGTGCTTGCGGTTGGGACGATGTAACAGCCATGTACCGTCGCGAGGTGTTGTTGGAAATTCCTTTTCATTTTACCTCTTTTGCCGAAGACGCCATCTGGGCGAAAGAAGCACTAATGGCGGGTTATGCCATCGTTTACAATTCGGCAGCAAGAGTCTATCATTATCACAACGAAGACAAAGATTTCACGTTTAAGCGGATGCTTACAACGTTCTACATGCGGTACCGGCATTTTGGGTTCGTGTATCCCAAAGGCGAAGGCAAGCGGAACTACCGGGCAGTGTTGAGCCGTTACAAGCAAATCTTCACTGCAGGGCCAATGAGTCTAAAAGAAAAGTTTGGATGGCTCAAATACAACAAGGAATACAACGAAGGCGTGGCCAAAGCGCACAACACCTTTACCGAAGCATTGGCAATAGGAGAGGAAGCCTTGGATACAGTGCATGAAAAATACTGCGGCAAGCCACCCATTCCGCTAAAACAAAAAGTGTAACAACGCCGGCTTTTTCAATTAATCCAAACCATTCAATTGTTGAAGATGACCAACCCCGTTGTCAGCGTTCTCACCACTTCTTACAACCGCGAAAAATACATTGCGCAAACCATTGAAAGTGTGTTGGCGTCAACCTTCCAAGATTTTGAAATCATTGTTTGTGACGATGGGTCAACTGACAACACCGTTGACATTGCAAAAAGTTATGCGGCAAAAGATGCCCGCATTCGCGTGTATGTGAACGAGAAAAATTTGGGCGATTATGTCAATCGCAATAAAGTAGCGTCTTACGCAAAGAGCACGTACCTGAAATATGTTGATTCAGACGACCTCATTTACGAGCACACACTGGAAGTCATGGTTCGGTATATGGAACGTTTCCCAGAAGCCGGCTTTGGTTTGTGTACCGCATCGGAACGCGAACGGCCATTTCCGATTTTGGTGCAACCCGCACAAGCCTATCGCGAACACTTTGCCGGCGAAGGCCATTTTTTTCGGGCGCCGGCATCGTCTATCATCCGCCGCTCGGCCTTTGAAGCCGTGGGCGGCTTTAGCGGCAAGCGAATGATTGGCGATAACGAACTGTGGTTTAAACTTGGCCGCACTTTTCCGTTAGTAAAGCTTGTAACGGGGCTGTCGTGGGACCGTTTGCATGGCGAGCAAGAGCGTTTTTCCGACTACGCTTTAAACTATCAAAAAATGCTTTACGATGTAGTAATGGAAGCGTTGAATCACAAAGACTGTCCGTTGCCCGAATACGAGCGAAAAGCCGTTATCCGGAAGGTGAACAGCAACGACAGCAAGCAAACCATCCGAAACAAAATATCAAAGTTCAAACGCCTCATTCATAAATAAGGAAGACGGCAAACACTAAATACCTTTTTAAAATTTATCGCGGCTTCCTGCCTCCCTTTTCACGTTTACTATTTTCATGCACATCCTGATTATTCCATCTGAAGAATTCATGCCGCCGCACAATAAGCTTGACGGCATTTTTCAATATCATCAGGCGATGATCCTGAAAGAAGCGGGACATTGTGTGGGTGTGTTATCAGTGAAACTGAATTTTTCCGCGCCGATGATTTTGAAAGGCCTCTTCTTTAAAATCCGTCGCAAAAAAACAGGCAATGCAACCGATAATATTGGCTGGAAGAAATTGTTGAAACTTGGCTACAACCGTTTGCTTCACCCCAAAAAATTTATTGAAAGGGATGATGTGGATGGATTAACGGTTTATCGCATCGAAGCACTTTACCATCGTCCGCCGCAAAATTTAAAGAACCATGTTAGTTGGATTAAAGCTGGTCTGCTTTGTTTTGAAGCGTATTTGAAAAATGAGGACCGGCCGGATGTGATTCATGCGCACAATGCGATTTATGCCGGCTTGCTGGCGGCAGAGATCAATAAAGCTTACGGGCTTTCTTACATCATTACAGAACACAGCAGCATATATGCTTTGGGTGATGCTGATGAAGCAGTAAAAGAACGTGCAGCTTCAGCTTACAAAAGCGCGAAAGGGCTTTTTGCGGTGAGTGAATCCTTTGCCCAGTATTTGAACGAGCTGCATTCTTTTAACCGGTTTTACTACTTGCCCAACGTGCTTGATCAACGCCTGGAGAACCATTCGTTTCAACTATCAATAAAAGAAGACGGCAAAACCATCTTCTTGCACATCGCAAGCCTGATTGATGTAAAAGACCAGCAGACCTTGTTGAATGCTTACAAAAAGCTTACGCTAAAAAACAAAGCAACTGAACTGTGGATTGGCGGTGATGGTGAGTTGATGGAGGCTTTAAAAGAGCAGGTGCGAAACCTGGGCTTGCAAGATAGCGTCACTTTTCTTGGACTGCTTAATCGCGATGAAGTGATTAGCCGTTTGCAAGCATGCGATTGCTTTGTGCTGTCAAGCAAATACGAAACCTTCGGCGTTGTCGTCATTGAAGCCATGTTGTTTGGCAAGCCAGTGATTGTGACAAAAGTGGGTATGGGGCAAAGCATCGTAAATGAAAAAAACGGTTACGTAGTGGATGTTGCCGACGCAGAACAAATGGCAGAAGCGATGGCCAAAATAAGTTTTCAAAAAGACGGCTACGATGCAGACTACATCCGCAACTATGCGATCGCCAATTTTGGAAAGGCTGCTTTTTTACGGCAAATTGAAGCCATCTATAAAGAGGCAATGAACACAAAAGCAGAAGGCAAAGCCCGTAAAAAAGAGAGCCTTATTGCGGTCTAGATTTATTTAACAAGAGACACTCTTCAACACCAATGAATCCGCCATTAGTCAGCGTTTTGCTTACCGCTTGGAACCGCGAGAAATACGTGGGTGAAGCCATTGAACACGTGCTGGCGCAAACCTTCACGGACTTTGAATTGATTATTGTGGACGATGCGTCAACCGACGGCACGGTGGACGTGATAAAAAAATATGCGGCACAGGATAGTCGCATCCGGTTTTATGTGAACGAAAAAAACATCGGCGATTATCCCAACCGCAACAAAGTGGCGACCTACGCCATTGGCAAATATTTAAAATACACCGATTCGGACGACATACTTTATGCACATGCTTTGCAGGTGCTAGTGGCGGCCATTGAAAAATATCCTGAAGCCGGCTTTTGCCTTTGTACCGAACAGGATTTGATGAACCCTTATCCGATGATGATCTCGGGCCGGCAAGCCTGGTTGGAAAATTTTTACGGCTACGATCATTTCAGCCGTGCGCCGGGAAGCGCCATCATTAAACGTGAAGCGTTTGAAAAAGTGGGCGCCTTCAGCGGCCGCCGCATTATTGGCGACAACGAGCTTTGGTTTAAGCTGGCAGCGCATTATCCGCTGGTGAAAATTCCGGGTGGCTTGTACTGGGACCGCAATCACGGCGATCAGGAACGCTTCACCGCCTTCGCCAACAAGAATTACCGGAAGATGCGGCACATGATTATGCTGGAAGCCTTTGATCGTGCCGACTGTCCGCTAACCGAGGAAGAGAAAGAAACCATTCTAAAAAAAGTCTACTGGAACAACCGTAAAAAAGAAGTGTTGAAGATGATCTACGACTTCAAGGGTTTGTTTGATCGAAAACGGTACAAGTACGAGAAGCTTTGGTAACACCGGTTCAAACGTTCAAATGTTCAAGCGTTTAATTGTTTCCATTATTACGAGAACTCTTACTGATTGGAACGAATTTTTGAACAGTTGAACGCTTAAACTCTTGAACTGAAAATCTGACTATGAACACAGAAACGAAACCGCTTGTCAGCATTTGCACCATGACCAAAGACCTCGAAGGGTTGATTGGCGATGGCATAAAAAGCTGGCTGGCACAGGAAACGACTTTCCCTTTTGAGATTGTATTGAGCGATGACTTCAGCACTGATGATACCGTGGCGGTGGTGAACCAATTTGCGCAACAACATCCAGGTAAAATAAAGGTGCTTACCACCGATAGAAAGCTGGGGCTTGGAAAGAATTGGATCAAGTGCATGCAGAACTGTGAAGGCAAATACATTGCCTTTTGCGATGGCGATGACTTATGGACCGACCCGTTAAAATTGCAAAAACAGATAGATTACATGGAAGCGGCTCCGGATTGCAACCTGGTTTGCGCCGACTACGATTACCTAAGCGAAACAGGCACGTTCATCAAGTCGGAATGGAAGAGTGAATGGTATGGGAAAAAATTCACCGGCTTGGAAAATCTTGCTAATTCCGTTTGCACCACGCTCACAACAGTTATTCGCACATCGGCGTTGGCGCCCCTAATTTTTGCCGACAAGCCGCCTTTTATATGGGACACAGTTTTATGGGCCTTTACGCTGCAAAACGGTTACGGCTATTTCTTTCCTGAGAAGATGGCCTTGCGCCGTGTGCAAGCCGATGGCATTTATACAACAAAGACCGCCATTGAAAAATCGTACTACGACATCAACAGCATAATGGCGATAAAGTCATTCTCAAAAGACAAGCAGGTGCTGGCGCATTTGGATGAAAGCCTTTACCAGATAAACATTATGATCGCGAAAGAAAATTTTAAGGCCGGTAAAAAAGCAACAGGAAGAAAACATCTGTTGCAATCGGCTCTGGAATGGAACGGTGCACAGGCAGCAAAGAATAACGTGAAATATGTGTATTGGTTTTTAAAATCCTTTGCGTTGAAGTTGGCGTAAATATCAAAATGCAAATGCGCAGGGCAAGATTATTTACATTCAAAGCCGTTGCCGTTTCACGTCTCACTGTTCGTACTTCTTCATGCACGTACTCGTCATTCCCTCCGAACGCTTTGTTCCCGAAGGCCATCCGCTTGAAGGCATCTTTCCTTATCACCAGGCGGTGATTTTAGCCGGCGCAGGATACAAGGTTGGCGCACTTTCTATTGACCTTGCCTTCTCGGTGCCAATGATTGTGAAAGGGCTTTTTCATAAAGTCGTTGGAAAGAAGTCAGGCAACGCGACCGACAAATTTTCCATTGGTTCATTAATAAAGTTTGGTCTTGCTAAAATTTTCTCGCCGCGAAGTTTCATCAAACGCGAAACCCTTGACGGCGTTTCGGTTTACCGGATAGAAGCCTTGTACCGCCGTCCGCCGGTAGCTAACAAGAACCATTATAGTTGGATTGAAGCGGGATTGATTTGTTTTGATGCCTACCATAAAGAAGCCTGCCTTCCGGCAGTTGTTCATGCCCACGAAGCCATCTATGCCGGCATGTTGGCGCAAAAGATTTGGGAGAAGTACGGCATTCCTTACATCATCACAGAACACAGCACTTTTTATGCAACCGGCAATCCTGATGATGCCATTTTAAAACGGGTTGGAAAGGCTTACAGAAAAGCAAAAGGCTTGTATGCGGTGAGCGGTTCTTTTGCATCCTTTCTAAACAACACATTCAAAGTTGATCGTTTTCAATACTTGCCCAACGTGCTTGACATTCAGTTGGAGGACGCACCGCTTCGGAAACAAACGGCGACCAACACGCGGTTCCGGTTTCTAAACATTGCCTTGTTTAAACCGGTGAAAGACCAACTCACGTTATTGAAGGCGTTCAAATTGGTGGTACAAGAGCATAAAGACGTTGAACTGTTGATAGGGGGAAGTGGTGCATTGGAGATGGCATTGAAAACATTCGTGCAGGAAAACGGCTTACAAAATCACGTTCGCTTTTTGGGGGTATTAAGCCGTGACGAAGTGATTTCTGAATTAAATAACTGCGATTGCTTTGTTCTTTCCAGTAAATATGAAACTTTTGGGGTTGTGATTATCGAAGCCTTGCTTTTTGGCAAGCCGGTGATTTCAACGGCGGTTGGTGTGGCACCGGATATACTAAACGGACAAACAGGTTTTGTGGCGGAAACAGGCAATGAAAAAGCATTGGCCGATGCGATGTTGAAAATGATAAACCGCCGTTCGGCTTATGATGCAGATTACATTCGCAAGTTTGCAGTAGATAATTTTGGAAGAGAGGCGTTTGTAAAGCGCATGAATAAAATTTACAGAGAAGCAACACAATGAAAACTGAAAAATACCAGCAATGTTCTTTGTCCGTGATGGACAACTTACTGGACCCGGACATTCGCTTTAACGCCGACGGCATCTGTAATTATTATTATGAATACAAGGAAGGGGAGAAGAAGGCCGTTAACACCGGTGAAGACGGCAAAAGGGATCTGGAAAAAATCATTGCGCAAATAAAAGAAGACGGCAAGGGCAAGCCTTATGATTGCATCATGGGTTTGAGCGGCGGTGTGGACAGTTCTTACGTGGCCTATCTCTGCAAACAATACGGCTTGCGTCCGCTGGCGGTGCATTTCGACAACGGCTGGAACTCCGAGCTCGCCGTGAAGAACATC
Organism: Flavisolibacter sp.; assembly: GCA_965247695.1. GTDB lineage: Bacteria > Bacteroidota > Bacteroidia > Chitinophagales > Chitinophagaceae > Flavisolibacter. The sequence continues at coordinate 3,600,388 of OZ252037.1, read as the reverse complement.
GAAAGCATGGTGAACAAATGCGGCTTTGATTTATACACCTTGGTGGTGGATTGGGATGAGTTTCGCGACATTCACCTGGCTTACATTAAAGCCTCGGTGGTGGACATTGAAGTGCCCACCGATCATGCCATCGGCGCCACACTCATGAAGCTGGCCTTAAAGCACAACATAAAATATTCGCTCTCCGGTTCTAATGTGTATTCCGAATTTGTGATGCCAAAGAGTTGGATTTTCAACAAGGACGATCACATGAATTTGTTGGACATTCACAAACAGTACGGCACCAAGAAAATAAAAACCTTTCCGTTGCGTGACACCATGCTGAAGAAGCGTGTTGAGTTGGCGAAGATTCGAAGCATCAACATGCTGAACTATGTTGATTACAACAAGCAGGAAGCAAAGAAAACCATCGCTGCCGAATTGGGCTGGCGCGACTACGGCGGCAAGCATTACGAATCATTGTTTACCAAATTTTATCAGGCTTACATCCTTCCCGAAAAGTTTGGCATTGACAAGCGCAAAGCACATCTTTCCACACTGATTTTTTCAGGTCAATTGACCAAAGAAGAAGCGGTGGAAGAATTGAAGAAACCCTTGTACGAGCAAAGCATGTTTCAGCAGGAAAAGGAATTTTTTTTGAAGAAACTTGGCCTGTCCGACAGCGACTGGGAAACAATTATGAGAACTCCGCGACGCAGCCATTATGATTTTGAAATTGAAAAGCCCCTGGATGAACGATACCAGGTGTTGAAGCCCGCTAAATATCTCTATAAAAAAATTATGGGTACATGAGGTGAATAGAAGGTATGCCTTTAAAAGCGGCCAGCTTTCGCCCTCAATCTTTGTTGCTTTTTCACAATGATTTTTCATCATAGAGACAACTGTCTCACGTTCCACTTTTTCCGTTTCTTACCATCATGAGTTCAACTTTTCAAGCCTTAAAAACTGTTGCGTTGAAAGCCGTCAATGCGGTTCCGGTATCCTCAACGGTTATCGGTTCGCCAAGGCGCATGATGAAGGCAGCGGAATTGAATTTAAAAGAAGCTCAAGCTGAATACAACATCATTAGAAAGGCTAACGAGATTATTGAGACGCCACCCATTACAATTGATAGCAAAGTCTTCTTCAAATACGAAAATTTCTACGGTCGCACAGAGCCCGAACAATTCATTCTCAAGCTGACCGATGGGAGGGTTTGGGGACGAAACGGCGCTGTGATTACGGCCAATGATGTTTTCGTTACTGACCTCTCGCAAGAATTTGGAAAAGCAAAATTTAATTCGTCGCTTCATTCCATATGGAGACGGCTGAAGCTTCGCAAGCCGGTGGAAGTTGATGGCAGCGTAGCCGTAATTGCCTCTCCCGGTGGCAATGTGTATGCGCATTGGCTTTGCGACATCATGCCTCGTTTACTATCGTTGCGGGATGCAGGCATCCTTCATACAGTTGATAAAATTATTATGAGCTTTGGCTGGCTTGACTGGCAGGTGGAAACACTTGACCGGCTGGGCATAGATAAAACCAAGATCGTCAACTCAATTGACGATCTCGAGTTTCATCTTCGCGCCAAAACACTTTATGCGGCTTCTTATCCCAATGCGCACGGCACCGTGAACAGTTGGGTGTGCGAAGCCGCACGAAACATCTACATTGATAAAACGGAACCCTCAAAAAAGACAGAAAGACTTTACGTGTCAAGAGCAAAAGCGGTTGGCCGGCAAACAGCAAATGAAGAAGAAGTCGTTCGGTTTTTAGAAACCGAATACGGCTTTCGGCGAATCTTCGCGGAAGACTATTCTACCCCCGATAAAGCCCGTTTATTTTTCGATGCCGAATGCATTGTTGGTCCGCACGGCGGCGGCTTTACCAACCTGTTGTTTTGTTCACCGGGCTGCAAAGTTGTTGACATGTTTCCGCCCAGCCTTAGCGACTTTACTACTTACTTCTGGGTGCTAGCCAATGCCAATAAATTAGAATACGCTTACTTCTTCGGCAACGGCGACCTGCCTACACCGGAAAAAGACGATAGCCAGCGCAATCAAAACATAGATGTGGACATTGATAGTCTGCGAACCCTTTTAGAAAAACTAAACCTACCTAAACGATAACTGCATGAAGGTTGTAATCCTCGCCGGCGGGCTCGGTACGCGATTGAGTGAAGAGACCACGCTTAAACCAAAGCCGATGGTGGAAATCGGCGGCATGCCCATTTTATGGCACGTCATGAAAATCTATTCAGCGCAAGGTTTTAACGATTTTGTCATTTGCCTTGGCTACAAAGGCTACCTCATCAAAGAATATTTTCATAACTACTATTTGCACCAATCGGACGTCACCATTGATCTCTCCAACAACTCGGTGGAAGTACACAACTCCGCTGCCGAACCGTGGAAGATTACGTTAGTTGATACGGGTTACAACACCATGACCGGCGGCCGCATCAAACGCATTCAAAAGCATATTGACGAAACGTTCATGCTGACGTACGGCGATGGCTTGGGCGATGTGAACGTGAAAGCCTTGGTGCAACATCACAAAGAACGCGGCCAGCATTGTACAGTTACGGCCGTGCAGCCATCGGGCCGTTTTGGTGCGCTTAATTTAAATGAAGGCAACGACGTAGTGTCCTTTGCCGAAAAGCCCAAGGGCGATGGCGCATGGATCAACGGCGGCTTTTTTGTTTGCGAACCGGAAGTGTTCAACTACATTAAAGAAGACGCAACGATTTGGGAACGCGAACCGATGGAAAGTTTGGCAAGAGATCATCAAATGAATGCCTTTAAGCACGATGGCTATTGGAAGCCGATGGATACCCTGCGCGACAAACACGAACTGGAAACGGAATGGAACAACGGAACCGCAAAATGGAAACTTTGGAAATGAACTTCAGCGCCTACAAAGGCAAACGCGTTTTTGTAACCGGACATACTGGTTTCAAAGGTTCATGGCTTTGGGCCTGGCTCCATCAGTTGGGTGCGGAGATAAAAGGCTATTCGTTGCCGCCGGTAAACGAACATTCGTTGTTCAATCAAATAAAAGGCAGTGAGTTGGGAGATTCCGTACTTGCCGACGTATTGGACAAACAAAGGTTAGAGAAAGAAATCCTTTCGTTTGAACCCGATTTTATTTTTCATTTGGCGGCTCAACCGCTTGTGCGCTTGTCTTACGAGATACCGGTTGAAACGTTTGAAGTGAACGCCATCGGCACCGCCAATTTATTAAACGTGGTTCGAAGCTTGACCAAGCCTTGCACTGTTGTTTGCATCACCACCGATAAAGTTTACGAAAACAAAGAATGGCATTATCCTTACCGGGAAACTGACCGCCTCGGCGGCTACGATCCGTACAGCGCAAGCAAAGCTTGTGCAGAGCTAATCATTAACAGCTACCGGGCTTCTTATTTCAATCTTGCTGCTTATACCTCGCATAAAAAAAGCATTGCCAGTGCGAGGGCGGGAAATGTTATTGGCGGCGGCGATTGGGCGAAGGACCGCATCATCCCCGACATTGTAAAAGCATTGAAAAACAGCCATCCAATTCCGGTTCGTAATCCCGCATCGGTGCGGCCATGGCAGCACGTACTGGAGCCGCTTGCCGGGTATTTGCGCCTGGGATTAAAGATGCAGGAGGACCCGGTGAAGTATGCAGGTGCTTGGAACTTTGGTCCTTTTAATGAAGACAATCTGACAGTGGAAGAATTGGTGAAGATTGCAATTGAAACTTGGGGCAGTGGCGGCATGGAAAAGATTCAAGCTGTGAATGCCCCGCACGAAGCAGGCCTGCTGAAACTTGACATCAACAAAACGGTGAATGCACTTGGATGGAAGCCACAGATGAACGCAAGCGAAGCCATTGCAGCAACCATTGAATGGTACCGGGCAGCAGAAAACTCTGATGCACGTAGTCTTGTTGAAGCCGACATCTTACATTATTCACAGCAAGAACTCACCCTCGTTTGAAATTACTTGTTTTAGGCTCCGACGGCTTCGTGGGTAGCAATCTGTTGGAAGATTTAAGTGTCCACTTTACCTGCTTTGGCTCCACCCGAAAAAAAGAAAAGCTTTTAACGAACGACAAGCTTGTTTTGTTTGACCTTGACGACGAAAGGACATGGGCAAGCATAGCGAGCTTGCAACCCGATTGCATCATCAACTGCATCGTTGGCGGCTCGGTAAAAAAAGTAGAAGATGTAAAGGCCGCCCTTGACATAAATTACCTCCACACCATCAATTTTTTTGAAGCACTTTCGGAGCAACTTCCCGATGTTTATTTGATTCATTTAGGAACGGCATTCGAATACAACCTACGTAAGGGCGGACTGACAGAACAAAGCGAATGCCGTCCCCGCACCTATTACGGCATCAGCAAGCTATTAACCAGTCATTATTTGTTAGACAGTAAATTGATAAAAAACTTCAGCATTATTCGCCCGTTTAATTTATTCGGACCACACGATAAAGAAGAAAAGATCATCCCACATCTGATTTGTGCGCAGCGGGATAAAAAACCGGTGATGCTGACTGAAGGCCTACAGGTTCGTGACTATTTTTTTGTAAAAGACTTATCCCGAATCTTGCTGCATTTGCTTACGCAGGGTTTTCATCGTCCCAAAGTGATAAACGCCGGCAGCGGCCATCCGGTTGTATTAAAAGAAGCTGCTGAACTGATTGCCAAATATCTTCCTCATTACGACGAGAGTTTATGGCAATGGGGCAAGTTGCCTTACCGCGAAGGCGAGGGAAGCGTATTTTACAATGCCTCAACCTTGTTGACAGAACGGGGTTTGCAGGTTACTAAATTTGAAGAAGCCATCAAAGAAACGGTAGCGTATTATTGCGGGGCCAAACAAAAAGAAAAAGTATGGTAGCCATTATAGATTATGGTTTGGGAAACCTTACCTCCATTAAAAATATGTTTCGCCGGTTGGGCATTGATGCCACTATCACTAACGACCCGGGGACAATACGAAGCGCTTCAAAGCTTCTGCTGCCGGGCGTAGGTCACTTTAAGCGAGGTATGGAGAATCTTCACAACAGTGGTTTAAAAACGGTGTTGGATGACTTGGTATTGATAGATAAAAAGCCGATTCTCGGCATTTGCCTTGGCGCTCAATTAATGACAAAGCACAGCGAGGAAGGCGATGTGGAAGGCCTTGGTTGGGTGGACGCTGCCACCGTTCGCTTCGACCAATCAAAAGACAACACGATGAAAGTTCCGCACATGGGATGGACAGACATCACCACAACCGGCGCCAACCCTTTGTGGTCAAACCTTCCGGCAAACCCGCGTTTTTATTTTGTGCATACCTATCATTTTTTGTTTGAAGAGAGAAGCGAGATCAGCGCCACCAGCAACCACAGTTATGATTTTGTTTGCGCCTTTCAGAAGGACAACATTTACGGCACACAATTTCACCCGGAAAAGAGTCACAAGTTTGGGATGAAGGTGTTGGAAAATTTTAACCGGCTTTCATGAGCAGAGTACGCATCATTCCGGTTCTCCTGTTAAACAAAGGCGGGCTTTATAAAACCGTCAATTTTAAGAACGCTAAATACATTGGCGATCCTATAAACTCCGTTAAGATATTCAATGAAAAAGAAGCCGACGAATTGCTTTTGCTTGATTACACCGCATCGGTGGAGAGACGGAAACCTGATTTTGCCAAGATTGCTGAAATAGCCGGCGAGGCCTTCATGCCCATGGCTTACGGCGGCGGTATAAAAACATTGGATGATGCGAAAAAAGTTTTTGACAGCGGCTTTGAAAAAGTAGTGCTCAATTCCATTCTTTTTGACGACTTATCATTGATAGAAAAGATAGGCGCTATTTACGGTGCGCAAGCCGTCGTCGGTTGTATGGATGTGAAGAAAAGTTTTCTGGGCGGCACCAAAACGTATGCTTTATCCGGTACCAAAAAGAGTCCGCATTCTCCCTTGCTATGGGCAAAGAAATTAGAGGAGGCCGGCACTGGCGAAATCATCATCAATAGCATTGACAAAGACGGCACCTGGGAAGGTTACGCTGTGGACGTAATTTCTGAAGTGTCGCACAGCGTGAAAATACCCGTTATTGCCTGTGGCGGTGCCGGTTCGGTTGATGACTTTAAATCGGCGGTTGCCGCCGGAGCATCGGCCGTTGCCGCTGGCAGTATGTTCGTTTATCAAAAAAAGGGGATGGGGGTGTTAATCTCTTTTCCTTCGGCCTTGCAGTTACTGAAATGATTTTTTTCCTTCGGCCCCGGTGTATGCTTTTAAAAGCTACCAACCCAATATTTCAAACCAACCCATTGAGGCCGTACTATGAAATACCTTTTGTTGCTGGTCGCGGGCTTTTTGCTTCGCGCCGTTGTCTTTTCGCAAGGCTGTTCGGTTAATTACGTTCAACCCGATTTTCAACTACAAAAGACCGATTTATCGTGTTTGCCGAATACGGGACAAGTAGAAGCCGTCAACCAAACCGGCGGCGTGGCTCCTTTTACCTACAAGCTTGTAGAAACAAACACAACAAACAGTACGGGCCTGTTCACAAATTTGCCAGCCGGCTTATACACAGTGGAAATGCGCGACGCCTGCGGAACGGTAAGAGCACGGCAAGTAACCTTAGTGCCGTGGAGTTTTTCATTCACCTATACAGTTGATACCAGTGGTGGCTGCAGCGACGGTCGCATCACCATAAGCCCCACGCCGGCTTCCGCCACTTACACTTATGCTTTTGTAAAAAATGGTGACACTACCTGGAGTAACTCGCCGGTGATGAACCTGAAACTTTATAAACAACTGACCATTCTTGTCAAAGATGCCTGCGGTAGTGTGCAGTCGAGAGTATGGAATGCCCCGAATGGCTTTTTACCTTATATCAAAGTGGTTCAGTATCGCTTGCAATGCGACAAGGTTGATCTTTTTCCGGAATATTATGCTTTTAACAACCCCACCGTTTGCCTGTATTCCTACCCCTCCAATGCGCTGGTGGCCTGTAAAAGCGCTACCGGAGCTTATACCGGTGGATCGCTGACAAATTTTTTTAATGTCCCGAACGGGCCCTACTACGTTATAGTGAGTGATGCCTGCTACCGCGACAGCATGTATATTCCTGATATGACGAGTTCTGGTGGTTCGGAACTGAATCCATATAACTGGGACTGCACAACCTTTACCATGCATGTGGACGGAATGGAAGACACGGTTTGTTTGTACAACGCCGCAACCAATCAGCTCATATCCTGCAAAGGACAAGATACCGTTTCCATTAACCCGCGCACCGGAACGCCGTGGCCTTCCGGCGCCGTTTGGGACAGCTTGCCTTACGGATGTTACTATGCTTGGATTTATGATCCTTGTACCGACAGCACGTTTAAAATTGATACGTGCGTTCGTTATCCCATAAACGTTTACATGAATGCTTTTCCAGGATGTTCGTTGAATCAAACAACGATACAAGCCACCTTTAACCCTGAAGCAAAGAGGCCTTATACGGTAAATGTTTATAATGCGAACTGGAGTATGAACAGCAGTTTTGTTACCAACAGCTTTGACAATTATTTGGGAGTGAACGCTGACTCGGCTGGCGCATATCTTACCGTAGTTGGCTACGATGCCTGCGGTAAATCGGACACGGCGCAAGTGGTGCCGGCCGTAACAAGGATTGACAAAAGCATCAGCATTTACAATAAATGTCCCGGACTAAGCGGTCCGGGCGGCAGCGGTGATGTAACCGTTCACGCTACCACATATACCAGCATGATACCCCTACCGGAAATCATTAAAAAGAACGGCGTGGATACCACCGTGACGTATAGTTTTCACGCCGGTGACAACTACGAATTTTCTAACTTGCCCACCGGTGTTTACGTGGTCAAATACTCGTTCAGCAATTGTTCGCAAACGGTGGTGTACGATACGGTTACCGTTAAAGATTACGAATACCCTTCACAAGCCCCTGATACGGCTATACAGTGCGGAGGCAATCAGTTTACATTTACGTTTCCGGTAACAGGCGGGTTAACCCCGTACAATTTTCAGGTTATCGCCAATACGCCAGCGGCACCATCACTGATTTCAGGGCTGCAATCCAGTCCCACGTTTGTAGTCGGCAACAGTCAGCACTACACCGCGGTTAAAGTAAGGGCCATTGACCGTTGCGGAAATTCAACCATTGGCGACATCGTGATAGTACCTATTAATGGTTGCAGCGTTCTTCCTGTTGATTCGGTACACAATAATCTGATCATTAAAAACAAGCCGGCAACGGTTTATCCAAATCCGTCCCAGGGTCAATTTATCATCAGCATCCGTCAAAAAAAGAAATCCGATTACCGCATTGAGATCGTGAACACTTCGGGAAGCCGACTTTACGAAAAACTCTTGTTCAATACCGATAGAAAAGATCTGACCGTGAATGAACGATTTATACCTGGATTGTATATGGTGAAGATTACTGACTTGCAAACCGGCATTGTATCCGTACTAAAGCAGGTCATTAATTAAACGGTCATACCGCTAAAGCAGCAGGCGCCACAGGCGCTTGCTGCTTCTCAATACCGAAAGGCTCCTTTGAAACAGTAAAAATTAGCGGTCTTTTGTAAACAAGTGCGCATTTTTACCCACTAAATACGAAGCTTGTTTATGGTTACGCTTACCGGATCCAAGGTTATCAATCTTAGTTCTGAAAAAAGAGAGAAGCGGGATGAGGGCCGCGGCGGCCCATTTTATCCGCAACTAAACGGATTGCGTTTTGTTTTCATCTTTATGGTGCTGTTGCATCATTGGGGGCCGCAAACGCTTACGGAGAAATACCGCATCGGTTGGGTAGGTGTTGATTTGTTTTACGTGTTGAGCGGATTTCTGATCGGTGAAATTTTATTGCGGGAAAAAGAAACAACGGCAAGTAAAAGGCTTTCCATCCGCAACTTCATCGTTCGGCGTGCCCTGCGCATCTTTCCATTGTACTACACGGTTGTATTGTTGTATTCTTTTTTGGTTGATGACGGCGGTATGTTGATTTACAACCTGACGTACACGAACAACATCTTTCAGGCCTTTCATCTTGACCGCGTGAAGGAAGACTTCTGGCACCTTTGGTCCTTATGCGTAGAGGAACAGTTTTATTTGCTGTTTCCTTTTCTCGTGTTCTTTGTTGACCGCCGCTATTTGCCAGCCGTTTTACTTGCCGGCATTGTTTTATCGGTCACGGGCCGCGTGTTATCAACCTGGCTGGCAGCCATGCCCGACCCGCACATCTTAATGCCGTTTTGCCTGGACAGTTTGTTTCTGGGTGTGCTTCTTGCGTATTTAAAAATTCATCGCCCTGCCTTTTTACGAAAGCTCCTCGGAAGTCAGGTTACATCATTGGCAATGGTAACACTCTCACTAATCGCATTGCTTGTTTTGTGTTATTACAACAACGCAATAGGCATTTATGGTTTCCTGCGTTTTTTTGGATCGGTTGGCGGATTTTTTCTCATTGGCTACTCGGTGATACGGGAATACAAAGGGCCATTAAAAATTTTTTTTGAAAGCCGCTACGTTTCTCTGCTCGGAAAAATTTCGTATGGCATTTACCTCATTCATCCTTTTGTGGAAAGACTGTGGTATAAAACCGCTTTGCAAAACCCGGTGCGGATTTTTTTTATTGACCTGCACAAACCTGTTTTAAGCAATCGTTACGTCATTGACTTCTTTTTTCTTTTCACCATAACCGTTGCCCTTTCGTACGCTTCGTTTTTCTATTTTGAAAAACATTTTTTGAAACTAAAATCATTCTTTACCTGATTATGAAACTTCGATTTGGATTGGTCGGCTGCGGCCGCATTGCACAACGTCACGCAGAACACATACACAAACAAGCCGAGCTTGTGGCGGTTTGCGATATAGATAAAGCCAAGGCTGATGCTTTGGCGGAAAAATTTGGCGCAAAAGCTTATTACAACATAGCTGATTTGCTTCAAGACAGCAACGGCGGTATTGATGTCGTCTCTATTTGCTCACCTAACGGTCTTCATGCCGAACACTCGATACAATCGTTGAAAGCTGGTTACCATGTGCTTTGCGAAAAGCCCATGGCCATCAGTGTGAACGACTGTGGTGAAATGATAAAGGCTGCCGAACAAGCCAACAAGCGGCTGTTTGCTATTAAGCAAAACCGGTTTAACCCCCCGATAGTAGCCGTGAAGCAAGCCATTGATGAGGGCAGGCTTGGAAGGCTTTACAGCATTCAGTTAAGCTGCTTTTGGAACCGCAACGAGGATTATTACGCTAATTCTTGGAAGGGTACCAAAGACCTTGACGGAGGCACGCTGTACACACAGTTCAGTCACTTTATTGACTTGTTGTATTGGATGATCGGCGACATTAAGAAAGTGCAGTCCTATATGAGCAATTACTCACACAAAGACATTATTGAGTTTGAAGATACCGGCGTTGCCATTGTTGAATTTTACAACGGTGCCATCGGCACGATAAACTACACGGTAAATAGCTTCGGAAAAAACATGGAAGGTTCGCTCACCATTTTTGGGGAGAAAGGCACGGTGAAAATTGGCGGCCAGTATCTTAACGAACTGGAATACCAAAACATCGAAGGTTACCGCATTGAAAATCTGCCCGAAGGTGCCAAGGCCAATAACTACGGCACGTACATGGGTTCCATGAGCAACCACGATAAGGTGTATGAAAACTTAGTTGCTGTGCTTACCAACAATGCGAGCATTTCCACCAATGCATTTGAAGGCTTAAAAACAGTGGAAATTATTGACAAGATATATGCGGCGGCAAAATGAAGAGAAAAGACCCGGTTGGGCAGCGCGAAATTATGGCGCCCATTACAATAACCCTTTCTTTCGATTCAGGATACGCCGAACAGGCTACGCTGATGCTGTATTCTCTTTTGTCAAACAATAGGCAAGACTGTTTCCGCTTTTTTGTTTTCTACAACGATTTGTCTGCGAAAGTGCAAGGCCGAATCGAAGCCAACCTGTCTATCTTTTCCAACTTTAGTATTGAATGGAAGAAATTTGATTCTTCATTTACCGATGGCTTGTACATCCGCAAAGGCCATGCTAATAAGTACACCTATACCCGTTTGCTGATGAGCGATGTGCTGAAAGACGTGGATCGCTTTTTATACCTTGATAGTGACATACTGGTGCTTGGAAACATTCGTGAGTTGTGGGAAACGCCTCTTAATGGCAAAACGTTGGCTGCGGTTGAAGACCCTTTTCCATTTGACCGCTACCAATTTTTAAATATGCCTGCCGGCAAAAAATATTTCAATGCCGGTGTTTTACTTTTCAATTCGGCACAATGGCGCAAGAACGGATACACGCAAGTGGTGCTCGACAAACTGGTAGAGTTGGGAATTCATGCAACCTGTTGGGACCAGGACGGATTGAATGCGGCGTTGTACGACGATTGGGAACCGCTTCCTGCCAGGTGGAACATTCAGTCGCATGATGTAGAAGAAGCACAACGAAGTGGAATGCGCAACATTCGAAAAAAACTGTCTCCGAAAATTATTCATTTCACCGGCAACCTAAAGCCTTGGAATTACAAATCAAACAATCCGTTTAAAAAAGATTATTACCGTTACTTGCGGCAAACGGATTTCAGCCAATCGCACAAACCCGAAAATAAAACGGCGGTAAACATAATGCGCCGTGCTGTGCGAAACACGCTGGTACAGTTACGCATTCTGAAACATTAAACCGGCTTCCGGCAACATCAAAAGCCGATGGTTGTTCATCTCCCGTTTGTATAATTATGAAAATTTCAAAAATAGCTATTGCCTGTTTTAAAAAAGACTTGTACTTGCTGCGGCCTTGCATTGCCAGCATCCGCTACTGGTATCCCAATGTTGAAATCTACCTCATCAAAGACTACATACACGGAACGTTTTCCACAAAAGAAATTGAACAAGCTTTTGATGTAAAAATTTTTCCCGCACAACGAAAGTTTTTCGGTTGGCCCTGGAGCAAATTAGCGGTGATTTTACATGAGCAAAAAGAGAAGTACCTTTTTTTGGATTCCGACGTGGTCTTTCTTGGAAAAGTGCTGGACAGTTTAAATGAATACACAGACGATTTCATCGTCACTGGAATGGAGGCCGACGATAAGTTCAACGCCACATTCAATGCTCATTACATTGACATGAAGCGCATGGAAAGTTTTGATCCACATTACCGCTTCCCCGGCTATGGCTTTAACGGCGGGCAAATTGTAATGACGAGCGGACTGCTAAAAGAGGAGGATTGCAAAAGCGTTATCGGCTTTGAGCCAGTCATTACCAACAAGCACCCTGACATTTTTAAGCACGGGGACCAGGGAGCGTTAAATTACATCTTTGCCAAAGCAAACCAACAAGGGAAGATTAAAACCAGGTATGCTGATTTTTGGATTTGGCCGGGTTTGCCGGCGGCTAATGAAATTAGTTTAGAAAGCATTAAACAAGGCAAAGGCATTCCGTATGTATTGCATTGGGCCGGAATTAAGCCAACCGATTTTCGTAAATATCCGCGGTATGATGTCCTCCGGTTTTACGAAGACCTGTATTATAAAAAAGTGCCGTTAGGAAGGTTGAAACAAGCGTTGGATTTTTTTAAACGGTTGACCATTGCAAAAATCAAAATTGCTAAATATAAATTGCTGAAAAAGCACTATACATGAGCCGGACGGCGACAAAACTTTTTTACTTTTTTACCGTTCTTCCTTTTCGGAAAGCGTTCGGAATGACTGTTTTTTACAGCCTTCGCAAATTCTTAAATCCTGACAGTAAAATCTTCTTTTCGCAACACGGCGAAGACGGCTTGATTCAAAGCCTGATCGGCGAGGCCACAGGTTTTTATATTGATGTGGGATGCAATCATCCGGTAAAGGAATCAAACACGTTCCGGTTTTATTTGCAAGGTTGGAGAGGGCTTTGCATTGACGCCAACAAACACCTTGTTGACACCTTCCGAAGCCTGCGCAAAGCTGACGATGCAGTTAATTCCGCTGTTTCCGAAGCGGAAGGCGAACTGGATTTTTTTGAGTTTGACTGCGATACGGTAAGTACCGTTCAGCCGGAATTGGTGGCCGAACGGTCCCGCCGCTGGCAACTTAAGGAAGTCAGAAAAGTTCACGCCAAAACACTGACGCAAATTTTAGAAGAGGCGTATCCGGCCGGTGTGCCAGCCATCGGTATTTTATCTATTGACGTAGAAGGCCACAGCCTTTCGGCGCTCAAGTCAATTGATTTGCACAAATACCTTCCCCGACTCATTATTGTAGAAATTGATGATTTTGATTTTTACAGTGTTCATGAGAACGAAACGGTTCTGCACTTGAAAAAATACCGATACAATCTTGAAGCATTCGATTCAAAAAATGGTTATTTCATTTTAGACGGACAACGATAAATACAAAGCCACCCATGCCCCTCGTTTCTGTCATTGTTCCTGCTTACAATCACCGGCCTTACCTCGAAAAGCGTTTGGAAAGCATTTTTAGACAAACCTTCAATGACTATGAAGTGATTTTGTTGGACGATTGTTCCACTGACGGGAGTGCTTTATTGCTTGAGCGTTATGCAAGCCATCCAAAAGTTAGCAAGACGGAGTACAATACCGCCAATAGCGGCTCTACATTTTTGCAATGGGAAAAAGGAATTCGGCAAGCTAAAGGCGAATGGATATGGATAGCCGAAAGCGATGATTTTAGTGATGAGCGTCTTTTAGAAGTATTGGTTATGCAGGCACAGGCACATACGAACGTAGTGTTGTCTTATTGCCAGTCGTATGAAGTTGATGAAACTGACAACCGCTTGAGAACTATGGCTTGGCACACCGATAAAATTGACAAACAATATTGGAAAGAGAACTATACAGCATCAGGCACCGATGAAATAAAGAAATGCCTTTGGCACTACAATACCATTCCGAATGCCAGTGCCGTGCTCTTTCGTAAAGACCGCTACTTGGCGTGTGACAAACGGTTTCAATCCATGAAATTGTGTGGCGATTGGATGCTGTGGGTGCAGTTGTTAAAATGGGGCAACATTGCCTTCTGCGCAACAGCGCACAATTCTTTCCGTAAGCATTCCCTTACTACACGTGTGTTGAATGACCGGCAAAAAATAAGAACCCGATTTGAAGAGGAGTATGCAATTGCTGCAGACATAAAAAAGTCGGTGACGTGCATAAACGCATTTGCGGCCACTCGAAAATTATGGCGCATAAGCCGTGAATACGGAACCTTGTTCACTTTTCGCGAAGTGCTTACGTATTTGTGTAAGCCCTGGACTTACAAAAAGCCCATACCCTTAACATCCATGACTGGCTTCTTTTTTATGCGATTTGTAAAAAAGAGAACGCTTGATTTTTTTCGGGGGTAAGCGGCCGCGAGAAGGTTTATTAAAACGAGACGTTCAACAATACAATGAATAAAGAAAACGCGACGAATGTTTATTTTTTCCTCTGCGAAAACGACTACGATCTCGTAAAGAATCTAACCTCTATTGAGGATTTTATACTTCATCATCCGCAATTGGTGTGGATATGGACCACCTATTTTCGTTTAAAACAAAAAGGCCATGCGATTAGCCTAACGTGCCGGATGCCGGAAGAAGGCATTGTGGTGATTTCGGCGGTCAACCTTAACCTGTTTCAAAAGCCGTCCGAAAAAGTTTTTTTGATTACAACACTGGCCGATAGCCCACCGCCTTTTTACACGCAAATCAATATCTCACAAAACCCCTGGCAGCACCGCAACTATCCCAACCTGCTTCGTTATCCTGTTTGGCGGCACATTGCCCATTGGCCGCAGCCCAATATCGTTCCGCGGGATGAACGCCGCGGCGACCGGTTTGAGAAAATTGGTTTCATGGGCCACCGGGATCAGTTGGAAGCTTATCTGTCCTCCACCGAATTTGAGCAAAAACTTCAAAAATTGGGGCTCACGTTTGAAATAAGCGAAACGCAATTCAGCGACTATTCCGGCTTTGATGCAGTATTGGCGATCCGCGATTTTGAAAACATGCCGCAACTGCACAAACCCTATACAAAACTCATTAACGGCTGGCAGGCCGGTGTGCCTGTGATTGCTGGAAACGAAACCGCTTTTCAGGCCCTGAAAAAATCTTCTCTTGACTTTATGTCCGTGGCCACTAAAAATGATTTATTTGAAGCCTTGCAAAAATTAAAAGCGGATGCGAACTTGCGGGCCGCTATGATAAAAAACGGCAAGGCCCGTGCGCCACAGTTTACCGAACAACGAATAGTGGAGCAGTGGGAAAAACTGCTGTTTGCGGATGCGCAAATGCATTACAGGAACTGGATGCAAAAAGGCACAATAGGCAAAAGCGTTTTTTACATGGATCTTTTTGTTTCCAGGGCTTTGCGTTCCGTAAAAAACAAATTGATTGCGCGGTTGGCTTAATGATATCTAACGAAGAAAAATAAGATGAACACTCCGCAAATTTTTGAGACTAAAATAAAAGACGACGTTGTGTTTGGACGTAACGTAAAAGTGGTGATGCCGGCAAACCTTTATGGATGTACTATTGGTGATGATTGCTTCATTGGTCCCTTTGTAGAAATACAGAAAGATGTTTCCATTGGCGCAAGAACAAAGGTCCAATCACATTCTTTCATTTGTGAACTTGTGACCATTGGCAATGATTGCTTCATCGGCCACGGTGTCGTGTTCATTAACGACCTCTTCGCCACCGGCGGGCCGGCACGGGGCGACAAAAGCCTTTGGAAAGAAACGCACATCGGCAACAGCGTTTCCATTGGTTCAAACGCCACTGTTCTGCCAGTAACCATTTGCGATAATGTGGTGATTGCCGCAGGCGCCGTGGTGACAAAAAATATTTCCGAGCCCGGCATCTATGTCGGCAATCCTGCAAAAAAACTTCGAAACCTATAAACCATGACCATTCCCTTTGTTGACCTCAAATCGCAGTACCATTCCATTAAAGAAAATATTGACACTGCCATTAAGGACGTCATCGAACAAACCGCTTTCATCGGCGGGCACTATGTAAAAGATTTCGAGAAAGGTTTTACTGAATTGTACGGCGTTAAACACGTCATCTCCTGTGCCAATGGCACCGATTCGCTTTACATCATTATGAAGATGCTCGGCATTGGTGAGGGCGATGAAGTAATCACAGTCGCCAACAGTTGGATATCCAGTTCGGAAACAATTGGTCAAACAGGGGCAAAGCCTGTTTTTATAGATGTGGACGCATCCTATTTTAGCATGAATGTGGATGCCTTTGAAAAGGCCATTACACCCGCCACAAAAGCCGTTGTGCTGGTTCATCTGCAAGGCCAGGCTTGTGATTTGGATAGGATTGAAGCCATCTGCAAAGCACACAACATTCATTTGATTGAAGATTGCGCCCAATCGCATTTTTCAGAATTTAACGGACGCCGCGTAGGCACCGTTGGCATCGCAGGCAGCTTTAGCTTTTATCCCGGTAAAAACTTAGGGGCTTATGGCGATGCCGGTTGTATCATCACGAACGATGAAGAGATGGCGGCCCGCTTTCGGATGTACGCCAACCACGGTGCTTTAATTAAACACAAGCACGAAATGCAGGGCATCAACAGCCGTATGGATGGTTTGCAAGCCGCTATTCTCTCGGCTAAGTTGCCGCACATTTTAAAGTGGACGGAGCAGCGCATTAAGAACGCCGCATTGTACGACCAGTATCTTGCCGGCATTGATGGAATAGAAACACCGGCCATTCGTTCAAACAGCAAACACACCTTTCATTTGTATGTAATCAAAGCGCAACGCCGCGATGCATTGATGGCTTATCTTAAGGAATCCGGAATTGAAACGGCCATTCATTATCCTACGCCGTTGCCCAATCTTCCCGCTTATGCTTATCTTGGCAACAAGCCATCCGATTTTCCGGTGGCTACGGCTTTGCAAAGCCAAATCCTTTCGTTGCCGATGTATCCCGAACTAGATGAAGCCAAGATTGCCTACATTGCCAAAACTATCCGTACGTTTTATGAAGCATAGAGTTTCAAACGTATAAACACAACCATGATTAACGGCAAGAGAATTTTAATAATGGCGCCGCATACCGACGACGGTGAATTTGGATGTGGCGGCACCATTTGTAAATTGAGTGCAGAAAACGAAATTTATTACGTGGCCTTTTCAGCTTGCCAAAAATCCGTTCCGCCACCCTTCGATGAGAACGTATTGCTGCAGGAAGTAAAGTCAGCCACCAGCATCCTCGGCATCAAGCATGAAAATCTTATTCTGCTTGATTACGATGTGAGAACATTCAACTACCGCCGGCAAGATATTCTGGATGATATTTTAAAAATCAAGAAGCAGATTTCGCCGGACATTGTGTTCATGCCTTCCATTCATGACATTCATCAGGATCATTACACCATCACCAATGAAGGCATCCGGGCATTTAAGTTTTCCAGTGTACTTTGTTATGAGTTGCCGTGGAATAATTTCACGTTCAATACCTCTTGCTTCATCAAGCTAAAGAATGAACAGTTGCTTACAAAATGCCATGCTCTGGCCGAATACAAATCGCAGGCGCACAGGCCGTATGCCACGGAGGAATTCATTACATCATTGGCAACCGTAAGGGGTGTGCAATCCGGTCATAAATACGCGGAGGCTTTTGAAGTTGTACGATGGATTATCTAACTTCTCATTCTATAAAGAATATTCCGCTTTTGATGACGGGCGCCGGCGCTCCCGGCGGGCCTGGTATAATTAAAGCGTTAAAAGCTGGGCCAATAGATTTATTCGTTGGCGATTGCAATCCCACAGCCAGCGGACGTTTCTTGAACGACAAGTTTATAGAATTACCAAAAGCAAGCAGCGACGACTTTATACCTTTCGTGCTCGATTTTTGTTTGCGAAACGGTATCCTTGTTGTGTTTCCTTTAGTGACGATGGAACTGTTCAAGTTTGCAAAACATAAGCAGGAATTTTTGTCGCGGGGTATCGTCATTTTGGTGTCTGATTATGAAGCCTTGTGCATTGCTAATGACAAAGGCGCTTTGTACCAGCATCTTCACCATAAGAATATCCCAGTTCCCGCTTTTAAAATAGTCTCTACCGTAGAAGGGCTCTGCGAGGCAGCAAAGGAATTGGGTTATCCGCAAAAGGCAGTTTGTATAAAGCCCACAGTTTCTAACGGCAGCCGCGGCGTTCGCATTTTGCAAGAAAACATTGACGAATTCGATTTGCTCTTTCATCACAAGCCGAATAATCTTTACTCCAGTCTGGGAGGCGTAGCAAAGATTTTGGGCGGCCGGCCTTTTCCCGAATTGCTTGTGTCGGAGTATTTGCCGGGCGATGAATACACAGTTGATACGGTTGTAAGAGACGGTGTTCCAAAACTCATTTTGCCGCGGGTGCGAACGAAAATGAACGGCGGTATTTCTGTTCAGGGAACTTTTATTAACCAAGAGGAAATCATTCTCTACTGCGACTGTATCATTCGCTCGTTAAATCTGAACGGGCCGATTGGTTTGCAAGTGAAGGAAGACGCAAGCGGTGCTTACCGCCTACTTGAGATAAACCCGCGGATACAGGGCACCAGCGTTGCTGCTCTGGGCATTGGCGTTAACCTGCCGGTACTGGCGGTGTTGCAGGAATTTGAAGCCATTGATTTTACAGCGTTAGAGATTGAATGGGGCAAATCGTTTGTACGCTATTACGAAGAAGTGTTTTATTGAGGTAAGACGTGAAGCAAAAATGCGAAGGTGTGAATGGCTTCATTTTCTATCCTTTGTTTCATGCTTTATGTTTTTGAATATATGAAAACCTATTTGTTCATATCGCCGCAGCCTTGGGGCAAGATGTATTTGTCAAAGCACAATTACGCTATCGAATTGGCAGAAGAAGGAAACACTGTTTTCTTTCTCAACCCGCCCACGTATAAAAAATTCTCCGCCAACCTTAATGTGCGGGTAAAAGAAGAACTGCCCAACGTATTCCTGGTTGACTACACACTTTCCAATACCGCGTATCTTTTGCGTTTTAAGGCAAGAACGGTATATGATCTAATCAACAAATCGTTGGTAAAAAAACTTAACCGGCTGGCCGCCTTTGACGAATTATGGTGCTTTGAACCAAATCTTTTCGCGGACTTTAAAGTTTTTAATGCAAAAAAGAAGTTGTTGTTTATCGTGGACCAGTACGAAAACAATACGCTGAAGAAACTGGCCCGCGACGCGGACGCAATCGCCACTATTTCATCGCCCATTCTGGACTACTTTCAATTTAGCAACAAGCCCAAACTTTTGATTAATCACGGCCTGAACAAAACCTTTACTGCGCTGGCAAAAGAGCGACTGAAGGAGGGAATCATTACTGTAGTAAACAAGCCGGTAAAAGTTGCTTATGTGGGCAACCTGCTTCAAGGCAACCGAATGGATTACGAAACCATTCAAGCGATTGTAGAACAAAACCCGGAAGTGCAGTTTCATATTTACGGCCCTTACGAAGAAGCGGACAACACTTTGGGCTCCACGTTAAGTGAAGGATTGAAAGGCTTTCTGAACTTTTTAAAAATTAGGAAAAATGTTTTCCTTCACGGCATTTTGCCGCAGGCAAAATTGGCTGCCGAGATGCAAAGGATGGACGCATTTCTGACCTGCTATAATTACCTTACCGATTACAACAAATCGTCCAATTGCCACAAGATCATTGAGTATCTAAGCGTAGGCAAAGCTTGCATCTCCAACCGCATCATCAGTTATGAAACTACGCGAGGCCTGATGGAAATGCCGGCGGAATATACCAATGAAAACTTGCCTTCTCTTTTCAAGCACGTCGTGTCCAACCTGGAAGAATTCAACTCGCCTGAACGGCAAAGACGCCGCATTGAATTTGCGCTGGAGAACACCTATAAACATCACATCCAGACCATCACAAATTTTCTCGACGATCCTGTGGCCGTCCAATCTGCTTTGCCTTCGCCGTTGTGACAATAACTGGAGAAACAAACCGCGTGAAAAAGATTTGCATCATCACCACCAGGCACATTAGCTACAACCCCCGTGTATTGAAAGAGGCGGATGCTTTTTTTAACCGTGGCTATGCCGTTACGGTTGTGACTATTAATAATGATTCGCGCCAGCACCGCTTTGATCGCGAAATCATGCAGAACCGCCGGTGGACATTAAAGACCGTGAATTTTCGCCGCGATGAAAAGGCAGAAAAAAAGTATTGGCTGTATTTATCGTTAGGGCAAAAGAACTATACGGCCCTGTCGCGAATTACGTATCGTTTTGGAATTGCTGAAAGAGCGGCGCTGAAGGGCTTTGCCGCACTGAAAAAATTAGCGCTAAAGCAGAAGGCAGATTTCTATATCGCTCATCATGCGGAAGCTTTGGGCATTGCCTACGCTGCCGCCAAGGCCAATGGCGGGGGATTTGGCTTTGACGCGGAAGACTTTCACTCTGGTATGAATGAATCGGCCGCCGTGTCAATAGAAGACAAACTCGTGGCTTTTATTGAAACGAAATACTTGCCGCGTTGCACGTATCTAACAGCGGCTTCAAAGGGGATAGGAGAGGCGTATGCAAAAAAGTATGGCTTGCCGTTGCACAGCACCATTCTGAATGTTTTCCCAAAAGAAAATCTTCAAAAAAACAGCAGTGGTGGCCCTGTAAAATTTTACTGGTATTCGCAGGTCATTGGCCCCAACCGAAGTTTGGAAACGTTGCTGGAAGCTGCTTCGTTAATAACGTTGCCGTTTGAGCTGCATCTGCGTGGAAGCTTTCACAGCGATGAGTATAAAAAAATGTTGGAGGCCATGATTGTTCAACGTAATCTTGGAAACAAGGTTTTTTTTCACTCGCCGATTTTAGCGGAGCACATTATTACAGATGCCGCGCAGTATGATGTGGGGCTTGCGCTTGAATCGGGCATTTCGGTAAACCGTAACATCTGCGTGACCAACAAAATCTTTTCTTATCTCATGTCGGGCCTTGCCATTGTGGGTACGGATACTGAAGGCCAAAAAGATATCTTTAAAGAATTTAATCAGGCCGTTTGTATATGCCAGCAAAACAACAAGGCCGACCTTGTACGTGCCATGAATGTTTTTCTGCAAAATCCTAATGATTTAGTGATTGCAAAAGAAGCCGCCCGTAAAGCGGCAATGGAACGGTTTAACTGGGAGGCTGAATCGGAACGATTGATTGCCGGCTTTGAAGCGGAGCTAAGCCAAAAGGGAAAGAAAGCTTCTTTAGTTGCGGTGTAACGTCTTACTTTCAGCCGGTAAAATCATTGCTTGAAAAAGGTCCTCATTATCTCGCCTTACTTTCCGCCGTGCAACACCGCCGACATGCAACGCGTCCGACAAAGCCTGCCTTATATGCGGGAAGCCGGATGGGAGCCTACTATATTAACGGTTGATGACAACTACGTAGAGGCATACAGCATTGACAACCTTTTATTGCAAACCTTTCCGCAGGACATAAGAGTGTATAAAGTGCCAGCGCTTAAAGCCTCTATTACCCGCAAGTTTGGTCTGGGCAGCCTCTCGCTCCGGGCTTTTTTTTCGATGCGAAAAAAAGGCGACGAGCTGCTGCGGACTCAAACGTTTGACCTTATTTATTTTTCCACAACGGCTTTTCATGTGATGGCATTGGGGCCGCGATGGAAACGAAAATTTGGTGTGCCCTTTATTTTAGACATTCAAGACCCCTGGTACAATACGTTTTATTTCGATCATGCCTTAAAAAAGAAAACCGTAAAGGCCAAGATGTATCATCAATTGGATAAACAGCTCGAAGCAAGGACAATGCCTTTTGCCGACGGCATCATCAGCGTCTCACCGGGTTACCGCGACTTGTATTTGAAACGTTATCCAGGCTTGTCTTATGACAATTTTCGTGTGATACCGTTTGGCTGTGCGGTGATGGATTTTTCCATTGCAGAAAAGAACATCAACAACTCCAGTGTAGTTTTTTCACCTGATGAAATGAACGCTGTTTACATCGGCCGTGGCGGGCAAGACATGGCGTTTGCAAGCGAGGTTATTTTTGATGCCTTGAAACTGGGTTTAGAAAGAGAGCCTGAAAACTTTAAAAAATTGCGGCTTTGGTTCATTGGAACCAGCTATGCCCAGGCAGGCAAAGGCCAAAAAACATTTGAACCCATCGCGCTGGAGAAAGGAATTGCCGGTTCCATTACGGAAATCAGCGATCGGCTCCCTTATTTTGAAGCGCTTTACCTTTTGTCGAAAGCCGATATGCTTTTTGTTCCTGGTTCTACTGATCCCACGTACACCGCGTCTAAAATTTATCCATACATCTACCTGGACAAACCGATGCTTTCCGTTTTTCACGAAAAAAGCAGCGTTTGTGATATTATTCGCCACACATCAAAAAGCAAAGTGGTGCCTTTTGACGATGACAGATCGGAAGCGAAAACCACGGCAATGGCCGAAGAGAGTTTTACTTATTTATCGTGCGTATTAAATCATAAGGTTCAAAACTCCAGCCTCGATCTGAAGGCGTTTGAGGAATACACGGCTGAAGCAATGTCGCAAAAGCAAACCGATTTTTTTAATTACGTCACACAACAATCCGTATAAATCAAACATGCTTGGATTTGTTATCGCACTAAAGAGCAAGGCCAAATCAAAAAGCTGGTCCAAGGATAGCCTGCTGGTGGCCCGCACCGTCAAGTCGTTGCTCAATCAAACTAATGCAGATTTTAAAATTTACATTGCTTATTCCGACTTGCCTGAAAAGCCAGTGCAAGATGAACGGGTGCAATGGATACAATTCCCTTACTCCTTTGCGGAAATGGAAGACATCAGTGACCGCGAAATTTTTCTTACCCGATACACATTGGGACCCTACTTAACCGGCTTTTATGATCAGGGGAAGAAGTCGTTGTATGCCGCGTCTTTTGCCCGTAAGGAGGGTTGCCGGTACATTATGTCGGTGGACTATGACGACTTGCTTTCTAATAAAATTTCGGGCTTTGTAAACAGCGCCGATGAAGCGAAAAATTACGGGTGGTACGTGAGCAAAGGTTATGTGTACAAGGAAGGTGAAAACCATCTGCTAAAAGTGCCAGAGGGCATTAACGGCCGTTGCGGCTCGTCCAACATCATCCGCATTGACTATGTGCCCAACCCTGATTTTTCTTCAACAAATTATCAGGATTTCAAGTTTTTTCCCACGCACAATTTTATCCCGCAATGGCTGAAAATAGACCATGATATTGATATACAGCCCTTGCCTTTTTACGGACTTATTTATTTGCTGCACAACACCAACTTTTACAATCCTTCGGACAGCGTAGGCGGAAGTAAATGGAAGAACGTGGTGAAGAGCGTTGTTCGTGGCCATTGGCTCACGCCTTCCATAAAAAAGGAATTTGGACTTTATAAGCTGTCCGCGTGAAGAAACTGGCCATTGTTTGCACACACCCCATTCAGTACAATTCGCCTTGGTTCCAATTACTCACCCGCCGAGGTAAAATTGCCCTGAAAGTTTTTTACACATGGTCGCAAACGGAACAAGGCCCGAAGTATGATCCTGATTTTAAAAAAGTGGTAGAATGGGATATTCCGCTTCTGGACGGTTACGAGTATACGTTTGTGCCCAACGTGTCACAAGAACCGGGTTCGCATCATTTTAAAGGAATCGATAACCCCTCACTGAACAAAACAATAGCTGCCTGGAAGCCTGACGCCATTTTGATCATCGGCTGGTCGTTTAAAAGCCACTTGGCGTGTATGCGTTATTTTAAAGGCAAAGTGCCCGTGCTTTTCCGCGGCGATTCTACACTACTGGACGAGAGACGAGGCATCAAAACATTTTTGCGCCGGTTCTTTTTGACCTGGGTTTATCGGAACATAGACAAAGCTTTGTATGCGGGCACGAACAACAAGGCTTACTTTAAAGCACACGGCGTAAAAGAAAAGCAGTTGTTACTAGCCTTTCACGCTATTGACAATGACCGTTTTTCGATACCGTCACCAGCCCAAAACGAAGCCGTAAATAATTTAAGGAGATCACTCTCAATAAACGATGATCATTTTGTAGTGTTGTTTGCCGGCAAACTGGAGGAAAAGAAAAACCCTTTCTTTCTTTTAGACTTGGCAAAAAAGATTACCGATCCCGATTTTATTTTTCTTTTTACCGGCAACGGCCCGTTGGAAGAAGCATTAAAGGCAAAAGCGGCCGGCGATAAAAGGATTAAATTTTTGCCGTTTCAAAACCAAAGCCTGATGCCTGCGGTGTATGCCTTGGGTTCAGTATTCATGTTGCCCAGCAATGGACCTGGCGAGACCTGGGGCTTGGGCGCTAATGAGGCCATGGCGGCCGGATTGCCGGTTGTTCTTTCCGCTAAAGTAGGCGGCGCGGTAGATTTGATACGGAACAACGGCTTGCTTTTTCCACCCGGTAAAACAAGCGAGGTAGTGAGGTATTTGACTGAATTGAAAGCATCGCCGCGGGAATTGGCAATGGCGAAGGCCTTTTCACTTCAGCGCATAAAAAAATTTAGCTACGCCCAGTTGGCCGAAGCCGTCGAAAAGGGCTGTGGCCTTTAAATTTTTTTTCTACTTTTATTCCCTATGCGGATCGTCGCTCCCGTGCTAACCTTTATCTTATTGAACAACCTCACAGGCTTTAGCTTTTGGAGCAGCTTGGGCGTGGCCGTTTGGGTAGCTTACCTTGTTCACTTTCTTTTTAAATTAAATACCACCATCGCGTTCAGGGAGTACATCCTGATGATGTATGGGCTTAATTATCTTTTTTCGCCGGCTCTGACTTATGAAGTCACGCAGAACATTGCAATATATAAAATGAGGCTAACGCCGGAGACGTATTTCTCCATTGCTATTCCGGCCATGCTTTGTTTGCACGCTGGGTTGTTTTTGATCCGAACAAAAATTTTTACCTACAGCTTTTATACCGATCGCATTAAGACCTCTGTGAATGAGCAGTTACTGAAAGCCTGGCTTATCGGCGGTGTGCTTTTAGGTATGATACAATCGTTTTTTCCCGGTGACATTGGGTTTGTCGTTTATCTTTTGAGCGGCATTAAATACGTTGCGGCCTTTGCCCTGTTCATTATTGACCGCAGAAAATACAAATGGTATCTGATCGCCATTCTGGCCATGGAAATTTTAGGGTCTTTGCGTGCCGGTATGTTTCACGACACCGTCGTTTGGATTTTATTTTTCAGCATGGTTTGGACTTATATTGAAAAGCCTACCGCATCTGCCAAAGCCATTTTAGGCAGCATTGCCATTATGGTTCTCTTTACGTTACAATCGGTAAAAGGGCTTTACCGCGAACAATTGCGGGCCGGCACGGAAGGAGGCTTCGGAACCTTTTCAACGGCTTTTTCCAAAGGCTCTGGTTCAAGCGGCGGTTTGTTCAACATGAGCAATTTTGCGTTATCGCTTACCCGCGCCAACCAGGGGTGGATTCTTTCGAGTGCCATGCAGAACGCAGATCGCAAGCAGAATTTTCAAGGCATGAAGCTGGTGAAAATTTATGCCGAAGCCGCCTTTTTACCGCGGGCATTGGCGCCAAATAAACTGGAAGCCGGCGACACTAAGATTTTTAATGAGTTCTCCGGCATCAGGATTTTAAAAGGCACGTCCATGGGGTTGGGTCTTTTCGCAGATGGCTACATCTCGTACGGTTATTACGGCACACTTATTTTCGCCTTCTTTTTCGGGCTGATTTGCGCCTTGGTATTTAGGATTGTTGAGCGATGGACGGACGTGTCTCCTTATTTCGCCTTTTTTGCGTTTACCGTGCTAAACTTCGCCGTGCGTGCCGACTGCGAATCGCAAACCTGGATGGGCCACATTGTAAAGGGTTTGGTGGTTTACAGTGTAGTTATGTATTACGCAAGGCAGTATTTTCAACGCCGTGTTCAGGCATTCCCCGCAGTAGAGGTGTTGCCCTCTGAAACACTTTCTGTAACGCCTCAACTGGTTTCTTAAAAATTTCCGTTTGAAGATTGTTGTTTTTATTGATTGGTTTGCCCCGGCTTATAAAGCAGGAGGGCCGATTCAATCCGTTGTCAATCTTGTAGATCAATTTACCGAAGGAACAGAATACCGAATTGTGTGTTCAAACCGGGATCTTGACGGCACATTACTTCAAGGAGTCGCTTATGATTCCTGGGTCACGTTCAACAATCACACACAGGTTTGGTATAACGCTGATAACAAAAAAGTACGGCAGCTTCTGAAAGAGTTATCGAATTGGCAGCCAGACGTCTTTTTTATCAACGGAATCTATTCGTTTTATTATAATCTTCTTCCCATCTTCTTTGGAAAGGCCGGCAAGAAAATTATCTCCACCCGTGGTATGTTGCATACCGGCGCATTGTCGCAAAAAAGTTTTAAAAAGAAAATTTATTTATGGCTTTGGACAATTTCCGGCATTGCCCGCAGGCATTCCTTTCATGCAACCAATGATGAGGAGAAGCAATTTATAGAAAGGGCCTTTGGAAAAAACACCAAAGTTTTCATTGCCGCTAACCTTCCCCGAACTTTACAAGGTCAGTTCAACCACTTAAAACATAGAAACACCTTAGAACTGATTTCCGTTGGATTGATTAGCCCAATGAAGAATTATTTGGAGGTTTTGAAAGCGTTGGAAGCTGTTTACGCACAGGTAAAGTATACAATTTACGGCCCAGTGAAAGATGCTGCATATTGGCAACAGTGTCAAGATCAAATTAAACGTTTGCCACCAAACATTACGGTACTTTATAAAGGTGATTTGCCATCGGCTAAAGTAACAGAGGCTCTAAGCAAAGCCCATGTTTTTATTTTGCCAAGCAAGAGCGAAAATTTTGGCCATGCTATTTATGAAGCTTTTTCCGCCGGACTGCCGGTAATCACCAGCCACAACACTCCCTGGAATGGTTTGGAAGAAGTTTGTGCAGGTTTCAACATTTCTCCACAAAATGGCTATGAACTTTCAAAAGCAATTTGTTTTTTTGCAGCGGCCGGTGAAAAAGAAATGGAAAAATGGTCGAAGGGGGCTAAAGCTTACGCCGCAAATTCCATTGACCTTGCAAATATTAAAGTACAATACCGGCATATGTTTCAAGCTTAATTCGCTTCTGTTTTTACTGTTCAACTATAACCTATAAAACAATCCGTTCCACTCAAAGTGCTTTTCGGCTACCTGCTAAAATTCGGCGGCTGCTTTTGCCTTTTTTATTTTGGCACCTTGGCGGTTATTGGCCTTTCTTCACCAGGAAACTTTTACAGTCCCTTTATTGCGGCCCATCTGAATTTTGTTAATCCGCTGCGGCTTTCGTTGTTATGGGGAGCGCAAGTAGTTCTCTCGGCATTTGGCTTCAAATCTTCTTTCGAACATCATACCATCGCCTTGCAAACCGGCGAGGCCGTACGCATTGTATATTCCTGCATTGGTTACGGCGTCATGAGTTTTTGGGCTGCCTTTGTTATTGCAAACAAAGGTGATTTAAAAAAGAAAAGCATTTGGATCGTCGGCGGTCTTTTAGCACTTTGGGGTATCAATGTGCTGCGAATCGTTTTCATTTTGTTAGGCGCGAAAAATCAATGGCCCAACCCATTCGGTTGGGACCATCATACATGGTTTAACATTGCTGCTTATGCACTCATCTTTGGAATGATCTATTTTTACGACCGTTCCTTTCATAAATCCGCCATACCAACACTGAAGCGAACCGCTAACCAAAACACACAAGCCATATCATGATTATACTTGGAATTAATGCTTATCACGCTGACTCTTCAGCTGCCATTTTTGTGAACGGGCAAATGATCGCAGCCATTGAAGAGGAACGTTTTCGACGGGTGAAGCACTGGGCCGGATTTCCCAGATTAGCCATTGAGTTTTGTTTGAAAGAAGCCGGTATAAATTTTACCGACGTTGATTTTTTTGCCATCGGCCGCGATCCAAAAGCGAAATTTTTAAAGAAAATCCTTTTTGTGGCAAGCAATCCGGGAGGAAGCATGAAAGTGATTAAAGATCGCTTTTCCAACAGCAAAAAAATGGCGAGCATTGATGAAGAGTTGGCAGCTATTTCAGGCTTGCCAGCGCAAAATTTCAAAGGGAAGGTGATTAATGTTGAACACCACCGAAGTCACATTGCATCGGCTTTTTTTGCCTCGCCGTTTGAAGAAGCTGCCTGTCTTTCTATTGACGGTTCCGGGGACTTTACCACGACCATGATTGGCATTGGGCGAGGAAACCAAATCGAAATACTCGACTCGGTAGATTTCCCGCATTCCATTGGCATTTTTTATACTGCCTTTACGCAACTTCTGGGCTTTCCGCATTACGGTGATGAATATAAAGTGATGGGCATGGCGCCTTATGGTGAGCCTAAATATCTTGACAAGCTGGAGGATGTGGTTCGATTTACAGACGATGGCTTGTTTAAATTAAACCTCAACTATTTTCGATCGGCTACCCAAGGCGTCATTACCTATGGCGATGATAACATCCCTGTTGTGGCTCCCCTTTTTAGCAGCGTAATGGTTGAAAAATTCGGCCCGGTACGCAAGAAGGATGAGCCTTTGGAACAGTATCACAAAGACCTTGCGGCATCGGTTCAGCGGTTCACCGAAAAGGTTATTTTTCACATTCTAAATCATTTGCAGAAGCGCACGGGTTTATCCAATGTGTGCATCGCCGGCGGTGTTGCGCAAAACTCGGTTGCCAACGGTAAAATCACCCGGAACACAACGTTTAAAAATGTCTACATTCCGTCAGCCGGACACGATGCCGGCATTTCCATGGGCGCCGCGCTTTATGTACAGCATCAACTGCAAAAAATGCCGCGCCAACCTTCCATACGCTCCGCGTACACGGGCAGTAATTTCAGCAACGACGAAATCAAGACTATTCTAACCAACAGAAACATCTCTTTTTCCGAACACGGCGATGAACAACTGTTTTGTAAAATCACTACTTGTCTCGAAAACGGAGGCGTGGTTGGGTGGTTTAATGGACGTGCTGAATTTGGCCCTCGTGCGTTGGGCGGCCGCTCCATCATTGCCGACCCCCGTAGAGCCGATGCAAAAGAAATTTTAAACAGCAAAATCAAACGCCGTGAAAGTTTCCGGCCGTTTGCACCTTCTATCTTGAAGGAATGTGTGTCGGATTATTTCGAGCTCGCCGACGAGGTTCCCTTTATGGAAAAAGTATTTCCTATAAAGGAAGAAAAAAGGTCTCAAGTTCCGGCCATCACGCACGTAGATGGTTCCGGCCGTTTGCAAACAGTAGATAAAGAAATTTCGCCGCGTTACCACGGACTTATAGAAGCCTTTTACAAAAAGACCGGCGTGCCTATTTTATTGAACACGTCCTTTAACGAAAATGAGCCAATCGTGAACAGTCCCGAAGAGGCGCTCGCTTGTTATTTACGCACCAGCATGGACATGCTCGTAATGGAAAATATTGTAGTGGAGAGAATACCGTAACGTTTCAATGGTCGCTACTGAATACAAAATCCCCGCCCTGAAAGTCGGGGATTTTGTATTGATACAACCAATCCGTTACAACGAGCGTCAATAGGTTTTAAAGAAGAGGCCAAATGCCTCGACAATATTTTACCGGTGATTTTCGGGCAGGAGGAGGGCAAAAGCCCCTGGTGTAACTACCAATTGAAGGGATGAAAAACCGGTGCCGCAATAGTTTGAAATCACAATTTGTTGTCTATCTTTGAGCACGGAACTGCAACTTATTGTTCAATGCCTGTGACACTCCATTCCATCCTATCATAGGTTTATTTGCCCGTCGCAATTACCCGAAAAATCACTACTTAAAATCCGGGATCAGTAACTGAAAAATCTTAACAACTGCCTTGATGGTTTTGTTGGCCTTGCACAGGCGGCATAGCAATCCGGCACTTTGAAAACTGTTAAGAAACAAAATTTTTTACTGCTAATTGCGAAAGATGAAAGTTTCATTAATTACCGTTACCTACAATTCCGCCAAGTATCTGCAAAATGCGATACAGTCGGTTTACAATCAAGATTACCCCGATGTGGAATACATCATCGTTGACGGCGGCTCAACCGATGGCACCTTGTCCATCATTGAACAGAACGCCTCCTGCATCAACAAATGGATATCTGAAAAAGACAATGGCATGTACGATGCCATCAATAAAGGCATGAAAATGGCCACCGGCGATGTAATCGGTATCTTAAATAGCGATGACATGTTGGCCTCTAAAAATGTAATTTCGAAAATAGCTGCTTGCTTTAAAGAGCAAAAAGTAGACTCGCTTTTCGGTGACCTTTTATATGTGGAAGCGGAAGAGACTTCAAAAATTCATCGCTTCTGGAAGGGGATGCCCTACAACCGTAAATCCTTCAAGTTGGGATGGATGCCGGCGCATCCAACCTTTTACGTTCGCCGCGAGATAGTAGAGCACCTGGGCGGTTACGAGACTCATTATTTTTCTGCCGCGGACTTTGAATTAATGACCCGCTATTTGTACAAGCACCGTATTAGTTCCCATTATCTGCCTGAAATGATTGTAAAAATGCGCAAGGGCGGCATGAGTAACGGAAGTTTTAAAAAACGCTTTCGTGCCAACCGGCGGGATTACCTGGCGCTAAAAAGAAATCAGGTTCCGTTTCCGTTGATTGTTTCCATGATTAAGCCATTGCGCAAGTTGCCACAATACATTCCGTTTCTTCACCCGCGAAAGGAAACAGAGGTATTAACTAACCTGTCTCCAGCTACGGCCTAACTATAATAATTTGCGTACATGACGATAGCTTCATTACTGGGGCTATTTTTTAGCAACGTAAAATTGTGTTCGTTAATTTTCCATTGCGCTTACATTTGCAAATCTTGTTCGGGTGGTGGCGCAGCCCGGTAGCGCATTTGCATGGGGTGCAAGGGGTCGCTGGTTCGAATCCAGTCCACCCGACAAAAAGGTAAATCAGAAATGGTTTGCCTTTTTTCTTTTAAACAAAAACGTTATGACACCCGAACGAACCTCTCGCATTCAAACCGTCTTGTCTTACCGCCAAAATAATTTGACCGTTGTATTGGAAAATGTATTCGACCCGCACAACATCTCCGCTGTTATGCGCAGTTGCGATGCGGTAGGCGTTCAGGAAATTTATGTGCTCACCACTAAAATTGCGCGGCATAAAAAATGGGGAAGCCGCAGCAGCAGCAGTGCCGCTAAATGGCTAACTATTCATCAATTTGAAAACACGGAGGAATGCATGGCTGCCTTGCGAAAAAAATACAGCCGCTTGTTAACCACGCACCTTTCTTCTTATGCTTCAAGTTTATACGACCTTGATTTAACCCAAAGCACGGCGCTTGTTTTTGGCAACGAACACGCCGGTGTGAGCGACGAAATCAGGAAGCTGTGCGACGGCAATTTCATCATTCCGCAAGTGGGCATGATTCAATCACTAAACATTAGCGTAGCCTGTGCGGTTACGCTGTACGAAGCCTTCCGGCAAAAGACTGTTGCAAAACATTATGCTGTACAAAAGCTTTCGGAGCATGAGCGTCAAATCTTATCCAATCAATGGGGATTATACTCTGACGACAGACATTAATAAATGAAATGATTTCGTTCCTCGACAATCGCTTCCAACGATTCGGCACTCATTTATGATTCTTGAGAGCAAATAACAACAGTGGAAACTTACAGCGATGCTTTTTTAACCGAGTCCCTTTCTCTCCTTGCCTTGTCTTCGGCACGGTAAAGGTTTGCCTTTCGCACATGCTCTTCAAAGCTTTCGCTGAACAAATGCCCGTTTAAATGGCTGTTGGCAACGAAGAATAAATAATTGGTCGTGGCCGCGTTCAACACTGCCTCCAGGGTAATCTTGGACGGTGTGCAGATAGGCCCCGGTGGAAGACCGGTATTTTTATAGGTGTTGTACGGCGATGCCACATCAAGCATGGACCCGTGTACCCACTTTATGGAGAAATCGCGGACTGCGTATTTGATCGTTGGATCGGCGCCCAATCTCATGCCTTTGTGCAAACGGTTCAGGTAAATACTGGCAATGGTATCTTTCTCTTTGTTGTTGGTGGTCTCTTCTTCAATGATGGAAGCCAAAGTATAAGCTTGCATTGGAGACAAGCCGCGCCTTTCCGCTTTCTGTTTTCGTTCATCTGTCCAAAATTTTTTCGCTTCGGTATAAAGCTTTTCGTAAACGGCCGATGGCGTTGTATTCCAATAGTAGCGATAGGTATTAGGGATGATGTTACAGAAAGCGGTTGCCGTGTCCACTTCATAGCGTTTCATGGAATCAGCATCGGCCAAAAAAGCCATCATTTGTGCCGAATCAAATTCAAATCGTGCGCCGGTAAAGCGGGCAAAATCTTCTTTCAGCCGAAACTTATTTATCACCAAATCCACCGGCGATTGCTGTCCGTTGCGCAACGTGCGAACGATGGTTAAAAGGCTGCTGCCGTTTTTTATTTCATACTTGCCCGGCTTAATATTTTTCCAGTAATCAAGCCGTTCAGCAAGAAAAGAAAAAGCTACTTTGTTGGTTACAAGTTTGTTTGTTTCCAATGAATTCAGCACGGCGCTTTTTGTAGCCGCATTGGAGCGGATGTATAAATACTCTTTGGCTGTTGAAAAGCCGGTAGCCGATCCCAAAAAAATCCAGGCGGCAATTGCCGCTACAATCGCAACCACAACAAGCGCAATTTTCAAAAACTTTTTCATTCGGTATCAAAGTAACAAAAACCCCGTCAGCGTTGACGGGGCTAAATCTTTTTTATACTGAACAAAAATTACTTGCGCGGTTGGGCAGGAACGCCGCCTTGTGCCGGCGCTGTTTGTTGCGTGTTGCTTGCGCCGTTACCAAGGTTCTGTGTACGGTCACTTACTTTTGAGCCAGAGATGAACAGGGTAGAAGCGATGCATAAAACAGCGATGACGCCGGCAAAAATCCAAGTGCCTTTTTCCAATACGTCAGTGGTTTGTTTAACGCCCATAAATTGATTGCTAAAGCCGCCAATGTTTCCGGCCAGGCCACCGCCCTTGGGGTTCTGCACAAGCACAATCAGGCTTAATGCGACACAAGCCAGGATGATTAAAATGATAAAGAGAATGGTCATATCAGACGGGTTTTAAATTTGCAATTTTGGCGGCAAAATAATCCCTTTTGGAGGGATTGTGCAAACTTAATTTGTTGTAAATGTCCAAAGCTTTATGTGTCGCTCCTTGCTTGGCCCATACTTCCGCCATGGCTTCGGTAAGCACTTCGCTTTCCGATACGGAACGGCTGGCCATGTTTTCCACTCCAATCTCCGCAAGCCTTTCAGTACTGTCCCCCGCTTGCGGAGTCGGCAGGCGCTTCATGGTTTTCAGCCATTCGGTAAAGCTTTTTAATTGTTTGCCCAGCTTGTCTCTCGGCAAGTCGTCCGTTAAAATTTTAATGCCTTGCGAAGCAAAGTAGTCCACTGTATAGTAAGGCTCAAAATGCAGCGGTTCATTCGTGACGGCTTCACGGTTTTCCAGCTTTGGCGGTTGAAGGTTAAGGACCTGCTCTAGTTCAGCAGACGGCGAAATGGTTTGTTCTGTTGATGAAACGGCATTGCGCTCTTCAAGCGTTTTTTCGATACGATTTTCGTGGAGCAAGTGATCTTCCACAACCGGTTTTGATGCGCTGTCCGCTTCGTAGTCTTCTCCTCCAATTGCTGAAAAAACCAGCGGTAAATTTTCTTCCGTTTCATCAAGCACAGGTTCCGGTTGGGTATGATTTTCTTCTTCCGTTGCACGTAAATCCCCAACGGTTTCCATCGGCCGCGAAACGTCATCGATATAAATTGTGGAAGGTTCCGGTGTTTCGTCTTTATAAAAGAAATTTCCGCTGGCAATAAAAAGTTCGAAAGCCAATGGGTCTGGATAAAAAAGCACAGCTTTTTTATATTGGCCATCGGCTTCTTCAACCGAGCCCGAGTGACGCAATTTTTGTAGCAGTAAAAACTGTGCGGGAGCAAAATAAGGATGACGCTGAACGATGCGTTTCACTTCGTCCAAACTGCATTCTTCTAATGTTGATTTACCGGTGAGTTGTTGAGCCAATGGATGGATAGGATTGCTCATGCGAAGCAAGTTAGTGAAGAGCAGGCAAACGGAAGACGAAGAGACGTGAAACTGAAGATTTCTATAAAGAATCAGAATCTATTGTCTCCCTTTGTCGTCTGCCATTTTACTTACTTACCAATCAGAAAAGAGTTTATTAAAAATTTCATCGGAAAGGTTGCGCACCATTTCATCAAGCAAGGCTGATTCGGCTTGCTGAAGCGATTTGGTGGCGTCGAAATCAAAGCTGCGGCTTACATCGTATTCCTCCACTTTGCTTTGTTTATTAATGGAGATGTGCACCGAAACAGTGAGCCTGTTAATAGAAGATTGGCTGCGACCGTTTGCCGATGTGACGCCGGTAGTGGTAACGGAATAATCGGTTATTTGTCCGGTAATTTCCCAATCGGCATTGGTAGCGCTAGGGTTGAGCAAGGTTAGTTTTGTCTGCTGTGTTACTTTTCGCTTTACCTGTTCGGTAAGGCTTGGCGATAGCTGCGGATTTTGATAAGGCGCACGGTTTTCAAAAGGACTGATTTTTACGGTTTTAACCGTGTCCGGAATAGAAGACACTTTTTCTGTCAACCCATACGACACTTTGCATGAAGCCAACGCAACCGTTAAACAGCAGATAGCCGCAATACCTACTGCCGCAAAAATTTTTTGTTTAAAAAGTATTTTCATTTTTCAACTTTTTGTTGTTGTTTGTTTTAACTACTGTTTTTGCATTCTTCACAAATCAATGTCATACTCTTTCAGCTTGCGGTATAACGTTCGTTCGCTGATGCCCAAATCCAAGGCAGCATCTTTGCGTTTGCCGCGGTGCTTCTTAAGGGCTTTTATAATGAGTTCTTTTTCCTTGTCCATTATGTTCAGGCTTTCCTCCACTTCTTCGTGCGCATGAATTTCATTGTTGTGCATGATCACCGGTTGAGCCGCCTGGGGCGTGCCTTGCGAAACCAGCACCGGTGTCGTGTTGTCCGCCGGTTGCAGTTCTTTCATATCGGCGAAGAATGAAGGATTCGGCGCCGACATGGTTGACGGGTTTTTCATCACGTCGAAAAACATTCGCTTTAGTTCCGTCACATCGCGTTTCATGTCGAAGAAAAGCTTGTATAAAATTTCCCGTTCATTGTTGAACTCGTGACCATCGTTTCCGCTTGTATTAGCCAACACCGGCAAGCGGTTGGACGATGGCGCTTCGGGTAAAAAACGGCTAAGCTCTTTTGCGTTTACGTGCTTGTCGGTAGCTAAAACGGAAATCTGTTCGGCCATGTTTTTTAATTCGCGAACATTGCCCGGCCAGGGATAATTCACTAAACGTTGACGGGCTTCTTCGTCCAGATGAACGGGTATAGTTTTGTAGCGTTCGGCAAAATCAACCGCAAACTTTCGGAACAAAACACCAATGTCTTCTTTGCGGTCGCGAAGCGAGGGGACACGAATGGGAACCGTGTTCAGGCGGTAATACAAGTCTTCTCTAAACTTGCCTTGCTGCACCTGGGTAAGCAAGTCTCTATTCGTTG
The DNA here is from genome assembly GCA_965247695.1 of Flavisolibacter sp. Taxonomy (GTDB): domain Bacteria; phylum Bacteroidota; class Bacteroidia; order Chitinophagales; family Chitinophagaceae; genus Flavisolibacter. The sequence continues at coordinate 3,564,813 of OZ252037.1, read as the reverse complement.
CCGTGATCACTCTCACGTCTGTCTTCTGCACTTTGGACGAACCCACTCGGATGTATTCACCGGACTCCAACAAGCGGAGTAATCTGGCCTGCGTTCCCACGGGCATCTCGCCGATTTCGTCCAAGAAGATGGTACCGCCGCTCACGGTTTCAAAATAACCTTTGCGGCTTTCCACCGCACCGGTGAAAGAGCCTTTCTCGTGGCCAAACAATTCCGAATCAATCGTGCCTTCGGGAATGGCGCCGCAGTTAACCGCAATAAAGGAGGCGTGTTTGCGGGCCGAAAGCGAATGAATGATGTGCGAAAAGGCTTCTTTGCCTACGCCGCTTTCGCCCACGATGAGTACTGTCAAATCTGTGTTGGCCACCTGTACCGCTACCTGCAAAGCGTAGTTAAGAGCAGGGGAGTTGCCAATGATGCCGAAGCGGTTTTTTATGCTTTGTAAATCCATTAATCCGTCAATAAATGTTCTACTTCTGTTTTTAAAATCTGAAGGTCGCTCTGGATAATTCCCCAAATCGTTGAATTGGTGATAAGGTCGTAACTGTGAACTAAAATGTGCCGCGATCCAATGATTTTGCCTTTGTCTTTTATTGGAAGTGACTTGTCGCGTTTGTTTGCTTGAAACAGGGCTTCACCAATGATCGAAATCTTCTTTCTACCGAATCAATCGTTTCCTCGTCATTTTCATAATCATCGAGAGTAAACAAATCAGACGTGTAGCGTTCGATGGCAGCGATGGAATCAATTACATCCTGCAGATATTTCAAAACCTCAAGATTCATAGATTTTGATTTTATCGGGCAGGATACTTTGCAGAAAATATTTGTTACGTATCCTCTCTTCCGCAATCAGATCCACTTTTCTCCCGGTTATTTCTTCCAGCTTCCACATGAAATCAAAATAGTCAAATCCACTCAAGGGCATTCCGTCTTTTCCGTTTTCAAATTGAAACAAAAAATCAAGGTCGCTCTTTTCCGTATAGTCTTCTGCTCTTGCTCCCGAACCTACGAGGTGCAAGGATTTCACTTGCATCTGCTTGCAAGCGTCTATGATCTTATCCAAATTATTTTTTACGTCCGCTACCATTGTCAAACAATTTCGCCTAACAGCGTTGCCTGCGTACATTCATTCACCAGCACGTCCACGTAATCGCCAGGCTTAAGATTATGGTCGCCTTTGCCAAACACAATGACTTTGTTTTGGGAGCTGCGTCCCATCCAATCGGCCTCGCTTTTTTTTGACACGGCCTCTATCAATACGGCAAACGTTTTGCCTACATCCCGCTGATTGCTTTGCAAGGACAACCGGTTTTGCGTTTCCACAATCTCCGCCAGCCGCCTTTTCTTTACGTCAAGCGGCACATCGTCGGTATAGCGTCGTTGCGCCAAGGTGCCCGGCCGTTCGCTGTAAAAAAACATATAACTCATGTCGTATTGTGCATACTCCATCATGCTTATGGTTTCTTTGTATTCGTCTTCGGTTTCGGTACAAAAGCCGGTAATGATGTCGGACGAAATACCGCAATCAGGCATGATGGCTTTGATGCGGTCAACCTTTGCGGCGTACCATTCACGACTATAATTTCGGTTCATCATCTGCAACACTCTTGATGATCCGCTTTGCAAAGGCAGGTGAATGTATTTGCAGATGTTCTCGTACTTCGCCATCGTATGCAACACATCGTCGGTTATGTCTTTTGGATGAGAGGTAGAAAAGCGTACACGAAGTTCGGGTGATACCAATGCCACTGTTTCCAGCAATGCGGCGAAGGTTACAGGCTTTGCTTCATCTCCCATGTAATAATAGGAATCTACATTCTGTCCCAACAACGTTACTTCTTTGTATCCCGCTTCAAACAAATCGTTGCATTCGGCTACGATGCTTTGCGCATCTCGGCTGCGTTCGCGGCCTCTGGTAAACGGCACCACGCAAAACGAACACATGTTGTTGCAGCCGCGCATGATGCTGACAAAGGCAGTAATGCCATTGCTGTTCAGGCGCACCGGCGAAATGTCCGCATAGGTTTCATCGCGGCTCAACAGCACGTTCACACCTTTTTGTCCGCCGTCCGCTTCGTTAATCAAGTCGGGCAAGGTGCGGTAAGCATCGGGACCAACCACAATGTCCACGAGCTTTTCCTCTTCTAAAAATTTCGACTTTAAGCGTTCAGCCATGCAGCCCAACACACCGACAAGCGTTCCGGGTTTGGCTCGCTTTAGCTTTCTGAACTCGGTTAAGCGCTTGCGTACGGTTTGCTCGGCCTTCTCTCGAATGGAACAGGTGTTTAATAAAATCAAATGGGCTTCTTCCACGTTGCGTGTAGCGGAGAAGCCTTCAGCCTGTAAAATAGACGCCACAATTTCGCTGTCGGCAAAATTCATCTGACAACCGTAGCTTTCAATGTAAAAGCGGCGGCTGTGGTCAGCCGCATCCGTGGCAAAAGGAGCATAGGCTTCGCCCTGTCTCCCCTCATCGTGTTTTTTATTGAGCAGTAATTCGTCCATCATAAAGAGCGTCAAAGATAAAGAATCCGGTTTTCAGCGACCGGATGACAGCAACGGCCTTTTCTTTTTACCAAAGCCTTTGCAGTTTTGGAAGACAGCTATTATTTTTCGGCAAACTTCGGCTCATGAAAAAGACGATTGCCCGTGCAAGGCTATGGCTATGCGGCATTATTGTGCTTGCCTTTTTTTTGCCTGCTTACGGCGGTTATTCTGCCTTCTCGTTTATTCCGCTTGCCTTTTCGGAAGCTGCTAACGGCAGCGTTACCAAAATGGACATAATTATCTTAATCGTGCCTTTACTTTTGATTCCTGCGGCGGCGGTAGCGATAAGCGGATTGTTTCTGCTGCGCATTTCAGTGCGGCGCATTTACCTGGCCGTACCGGTTATCTTTCTCGTCTTTTTTTTAATGGTATTGTTCCGCAGTCCGGGCATGACGGCCACCAGCCTGCGCGGAATGCAGCTCGGCTTTTACACCATGGTTTTAGCAACCGCTTGTTTTGCCTTTACAAAAGACGCCAAACGGAAAAGCAGGCGGCGGGTGAAACGAACATCAACGTCCAAACCAGAGCTGGCGGCTTAATGTTTCTTTGCCGTGAAGAACTGCAACTTCCCACAAACACGAAATTTTCGCTTGAGCCTTGGCTATGCCTTTCTGAAAACAACAAAAAATCCGTTGCGGAACTTGGTAGGAGAGAAGTGATGGAGTTGCTTTTTTGGACCAGAGATATGTTTATCTATGAAGCGACTGTTGCGTCGCTCCTGTGCCAATAGCTATCGGGACTTGTACGGTTCGTTCGCTGTGCGGCAATGAACAACGTACACGTAAATTTGTGTAAGAAGTTTGATTGTGTGTGCATACCGTAGACAACTACAAGCGTTAGTGGCAATGGCAAAAGGACTCCACAACTCGAAAGAGCAACTCAAAAAATAGTTGCCATCCACAGGATAAAATTTAGAAACAAGCCAAGCCCACCCACCACCAAAATAATTTCATTGAATAGCCCCGTATCTTTTTTGGCTATAACAAAGTCAATATAGGCTACAAGTGTTCTCCCATACTTACTGACTTTTGCAAAATAAATATCATTTACAATGAAAGCAGTAAGAATCAATGAATTTGGCGGAGCAGAGGTATTGAAGATTCAAGACATAGAACGCCCTGTTCCTGCGGCAGATGAAATTTTAATTAAGGTTTATGCAAGTGGTGTAAACCCTGTGGATTGGGTAGTTCGTAATGGCGGCAACGATGTATTGCGACCTTACCTGCAGTTGCCTTTAACCTTGGGTTGGGATGCATCAGGCATTGTAGAAGAAATCGGGAGCCGTGTAACCTCCTTTAAAAAAGGCGATGAAGTGTACGGCGTTCCAAACTTTCCGGGCGATGGCAGCTATGCCGAATATGTAGCGGCAAAAGCGATTCAGTTTGGGTTGAAACCAAAAAGTATTTCATTCAATGAGGCTGCTGCTATTCCTTTGACCGGACTGGTTGCCGCTAACTCCCTTTTTGAACTTGGAAAATTACAAGCAGGCCAACGTGTTTTCATTCAAGGAGCTTCGGGCGGCGTCGGAAATTTTGCCGTGCAGTTTGCAAAAGCAAGAGGCGCCTATGTGATAGGAAGTGCTTCAGCAGATAATCTTGAATTTGTAAAACAAATTGGTGCTGATGAAGTGATTGACTACAAAACACAAAACTTTGAAGTGTTGTTGCAAGACGTTGATGTTGTGTTGGAAGCTTCACCGGTTCGGGATAATAATGAGCGATTAAAAAGCATAAGCGTATTAAAAAACGGTGGAATTTTTGTGGCTGTCAATATAGATTTTCCATTTAACGACGAGGTTAAAGAAGCGCTTGAGAAAAAGGGCGCCAAAGGAGAATTGCTTTTTTTACAAACAAACCATCAGGCCTGGCTTACTGAAATTGGGACGTGGATTACTGAAGGCAAGGTAAAAGTCATTGTCAGCAAAGTGTATCCTTTAGAAGGGGTTGCCGAAGCACACAGGGAAAGTGAAACTCACCACGTTCGTGGAAAATTGGTATTAGAAGTGAGAAAAGAAAAATAGAATGACAAGAAATATCAAAACCATAACTGAATTCCATCAATTCAGGGGTTTGCCTAAACCTGAACATCATTTGATTAGTGTGATTAATGTTGAAACCGTTAAGCATTGGCACGCTGAAGAACCAACAAATTTGGCGTTGGGTTTTTATCTAATTGCCCTTAAAAGGGTTTTCAGCAAAGGCAAAGTCAAATACGGGCAAGACCAATATTATTACAATGAAGGCATCATGTCCTTTATGTCGCCAAATCAGGTTTTTAGTATTTCTAACGACAAAAATGAAGAAGTAAAACAATCGGGGTGGGTGTTGCTCATTCACCCTGATTTTCTTTGGCACACACCATTGGCAACTAAAATTAAACACTACGAATATTTTGAGTATTCCGCAAATGAAGCTTTGTTGCTTTCAGAAAAAGAAGAAAAAACAATTATCGGGATTATTGAAAATATACAACAAGAGTATCACGCAAACATTGACAATTTTAGCCAGGACATTATCATTGCTCATTTGGCGACACTGTTGAATTATGCCGACCGGTTTTATCATCGGCAATTCCTCACACACAAGAAAGTCAATCATCAGATTCTTGATCGTTTCGAAAAATTATTGGTTGATCATTTCAAGAGCGTTGATATAATTCATAAAGGCTTGCCAACGGTACGGTACGTTTCTGAAGCACTACATGTATCAGTAAGTTATTTAAGCCGTTTGCTTAAAACGCTTACGGGACAAAGTACCCAACAACACATTCACAACAAATTGATTGAGAAAGCCAAGGAGAGATTATCTACAACAGAATTATCTGTTAGTGAAATCGCTTACGAATTTGGCTTTGAACATTCACAATCGTTCAGCAAATTATTCAAAAGTAAAACCAATCAATCCCCTTTGGAATTCAGACAATCGTTTAATTAAAATATTCCTTTTCCCCTTTTTTATCAGCCGGTATAAAGCATAGCCAACATACGACAGAAGCTTTTAGCCTTCAACATTGGGATTTTTGCAAGTGAAGCTGTGCGTCGTAAAATCAGCAGCTATCAGTATCCCGGCTTTTTTTCTGGAAGGACAAGCTACATTGTGTATGGGTTCTTAATCTCACTTTTATGTATCTGTCAAGTAGTGGTTCTGGGCAGGCAGTCGGTTAGTTCCTACCTGGCACAAAGCCCTACTCCGTTAGCGGCGCAAGTAGCTCATGCCGCCACAAACTATGTTCGCAGCTATGAAATCCATTCTGCTCTTTTTTTCTCTTACCACATATCATCTCTCTCGCACAAACTAGGCCCGGACCAACAAGTTCATTTATTATTTCTGGCCAAATGGAAAAGCGTCTTACAATCACGTCCGACGATCTTCAGAAACAGCCACAAGTTGACGTTGACAGCCTGCAAATTTTAAATTATAAAAGCAATCGCAAGAGCCTGCACTAAAACATAAAAGGCCTGCGGCTGTTGGACATTGTAAAAAAGCTACCCATCCTGTCGCCGGATGCGGGAACCTTGAGTGAGTTTTACCTGATTGTTTAAGCCGTGTATAATTATTTCGTAGTCATTTTCCCGGACAAATTTTTTATCTCACAAATCAGCGATTCGTTTATCCTTGTGACCGAAGCTGATAACAAGTCGCAGTAAAACTCACCGGAAATGATTTAATTAATGACCACCAAAGATTTAATGACCAGCCGTCGGCACGTAGAGGGATTGGCTTCTATTGAAATCAAACGCATTTAATCGAAACCTGCTTACGCCGTGTGTTCCAGATTTATTTTCTTCGCCAGCCACGATTCTTTCACCGGCACAATCCACTTCTCTTCCAATTCTCTTTTTGTTTGCACGAGGTTGTTGAAATAAAGCGTATCGCCGTCAATAAAAAAGTTTTGTACGGCATACGACAATTGGCTCATGGGCAATAGTTGTATTTTTTCCTTCACCACAAAAGCAAGGTTCGTGCGGTTAAAGAAATCAACGCCAAAACGTTCACCCGATTCCTCCACAAACCGAACGGATGAATCGGTGCTGCAGCCACTCACGCCGGCACGGGTTTCATCGGCCATCAGCACAAGAAACTGCCCGAAGAAAAGATTGCCGTAAGCTTCCACGTCCGCACCGTGCGACCGCCATTCGGCTGTAAACTTGTTCAGCAATTCTTCAATTTCCAAGGCTTCGGAAAGCAGAAACAAGCGGCTGCTTTGATAAACCCATACCCGGCTTTCGGGTGCAAAATTTTGGGGCAATAATTGTTTGTAATCGAGGTTCATGAAGCAAAATTACGGCAGGCTTCCGTTGCTGTTGGCAGAAAGGATAGCGAAGGCCATGCAGCCCTTGCGGCTTGCATAAAATCACCGCAAGAAAACCGCGAAAGCCGCTTGCAGAAATAAAACGTTTCCACTATTTTGCGCGGCAATTTGCTAACCTTTCCGTCAACTATGAACAAGACTAACCGCTCCCTTCTACCACTGCTATGTCTGTTTTTCGCCGGCCTTGCTGGCTTACAAAAAAGCGCCGCGCAACAAAACGCTTTGTATTCTTTTCAAGACCTGTCGCAAACTGCTTACAGCCGCCAAAAAGATTCCTTGAAGAAGGCATGGACTTGCCCCGCTTTGTACACCGAAAAAGCCACGCAAAAAAAATACAAGGAATTGTGGGATGGTCGCACCGACTACATCGCATCGGCCATTGAAGCCAACAACTATGTAAAAGAAGAAGAGATTTACAATTACGTATCCGGCATTCTGCGCAGCCTCGCACAGGGCAACCCGAAATACCTTTCGCAGATGCCGCTGTTGCTGATTGATAGAAGCGCCTCGGTAAATGCATACGCCATTGGCGGCAACATTATTGCCGTAAACGCCGGCCTGATTTGCTTTGCCGAAAGCCGCGAGGAGATTGCGCTGGTGATTGCCCACGAACTTTCGCACAACATTCTGCAACACCCCGACAACTCCATGCGGGAACAGGCCGAATATTTTACATCGGCCGAATACAAAAAATCCCTGGAGGAAGTGGCCAAAGAAAAATACGGCCGGCTTACCAAGTTGAAGAAATTGTTTGAAGGGTATTCCATTGACCGCAGCCGCCATCACCGGTACCATGAAAGCGATGCAGACTCGCTGGCGATCGTGTTGTTGAAGAACAGCCACATTGGCTTTGATGCCCGTTTTTTTCTGCGCCTCGACAGCACCGATCTGCAATACAAACAACCCTTGCTTCATCCCGTGAAAGATTATTTCGCTCCCTATAATTTAACCGTGGAAGAAGGATGGACGCAACGCAAAGCCAAAGGCCTCTCCACCCGCAATTATAATTTTCGCGACAGCAGCGCCTTGGATGATTCGCTAAAAACACACCCTGATTGCGCCATGCGTTATGCAGCTACGCTCAAGTCAACGGATGCCGGCTTAAAGCTTACACTTATCCCCGCATCGGTAAAGGAAAAAGCCAATCGTGTGCTGATCTGGAACCTGTTTGACGACCTGAAACTAACGGCTTGCCTTTACCGCATTCTGTTGGAAAAAGACAAAGGTGCCACCGATGCCTGGTACGACTTTATGGTGCACAACATTCTACAAGGATTGTATTTTTCCGATAAACAATTGAACCGCTTCCGGGCCATTGGCCTTGTGCCCAAGGAATACGTTTCCAAAGATTACAATGCCCTGCAAACCCTGCTGGAACAATTGCCGCGGGAGAACCTTGCCCAGTTTTGCACGGCCTTTCGGCAGCTTTCTTTTTGGCAAAAACTTCCGTCCGATGCCAACGGCATTAAGATTTTGATGGCCGAGTTAAACGCAAATGATAGCAATGCCGACAAGGCCAACAGCGCCGCGGCAAAAAACTTTCTATCCACTTATGGCAACAGCATGTACTGCGAGTTTGCCGTGCATTTTAAATAAGCATTCCTCTCTACCATAACTCTTAAACACTACTTATGAGAAAAAGCCTCGTGGCCTTCGTGCCCTTTTTATTGGCCGCCCTTTTTGGCCATGCGCAGACAAAAATTTTTAAAGAAGTAAGCGACGAAATCCGTTCGCAGGTGCAACCCATTTTGCAGGACCGTTCAGTAGTGGGTTATCTGGCCCTTACGCAACTGGAAAAAGCCAGTCAGGACAGTTTCAACTATCGCATCAGCATCATGGATGAAAACCTGAACGATATCGGCAAGGTTGAATTTAAGGAGCGCAACCTTGACCTGCAGGCCGTATCATTTGAACAAGATGTCATCTGCCTTGGTTACTTCCGCAGCATTTCGGGAACCAAGTATAAGTCGAAGAAAGAGTTTGAAGCCGCAAAGCGGCTGGCCATAAACGATGTCTTTCTTCAGTTTCTGACTCTTGAAGGAAAAATCCTCGGCTCGTCGTCATTGCGCTCGGAAGTGGAAACAGAAAGCGCTTACGGCTATAGCAATCTTGCTTCGGTGAGCCTTCGCCGGCCTGTTCAACTTGCGAATGTTAGCCAAAAAGGTTTCATGTGCTATTACGGCGATGAAGCCAATGGCAAGATAGCGGCCTACGATAGTAAAGGAGTTCAGGTTTGGCGCAAGGAAACAGCCGGGCAAAATCTTGGCGATTACGTGTTGAGTTCGGGTGATGATGTTTTTGTTTTGTCGCAAAAGAAGGGCATGGGCGAAGGCGGCTGGGAAGTGAAGGGTTACAACTTTGCCAACGGCGCCGAATACGACAAACTGGAGCTGAAGGACAAGCAGGGAAACAAGCTGCACGTAACGGGCTGGGGCAATCATCCGGCAAGCAACAAGCCTTACGTGTCCGGCTTAATTATAAACCCAAAACGTGACGGCGTGAATACGATGAAGGACCTGACCAAGGGGCCTTATTACGGCGTGTTCACAATGGACTTAGATGGGCACACACGCAAGGAAATAAAAGAAACCTATTCGTATTGGAACGACGGTTCACAACCGGGCATTTCCACCAAAGGTCGCATCGAGCAAGGCAAGCTTTATCCCAACTTTGACCATTCCTTTAAAGACCTGAACGGCAACACCGTTTTCGTCGGTTCGTCTATTCAAAAAAAGCCGCGTTGGGGCATGATCGCAACCGGCGTGGTGTTGTCGCCGCTGATTATCGTAACGCCGTATATGTGGGCTTTGTCTGGCATTACCAAGTCGCATGTGACTGACAATGCGCTGATGCTTCAAACGGCCAAAGGTGAATTGCAGTTGCAGGAAGCCATTCCGAGCAACAGTGACCGGAATGCCTTTAACCGGGAACCCGCCGCGTACACGACGGTACACCGCATTACCAATGCCGACCGCAAATCGGAATACCTTGTGATGGATGAAAAGAAAGACGTGGTGATTTACAGCCTGAATAAGAAAAAGGTGGTTCGCACCATTCCGCACAAAGACGGCAACGTACATACCGGCATAATGCCCGCCAAGGACGGCCACATTATGGTGGTGGAGTACAACCGGAAAGAACGGTACACCAAGGTTTCCATCGAGCAGATATAAGTGAGATGATAGAAAGTAAAAAGGCTCCTGATCATTCAGGAGCCTTTTTACTTTCTATATTATCAAGCGATTGGTTTCTTAACTGAATTCAATGTTAGAGCATCATGCTTTGCAGCAATATCTCCGCCACATCCAGCACTCGAACGCTATCTTCTTTTTCAGCGTGCTTTACGCCATCGGTCAGCATCGTATTGCAAAAAGGACAAGCAGCAGCAACAACTTCGGCGCCGGTCGCAATGGCTTCGGCGCTGCGTTCAAGGTTGATTCTTGTAGTTCCCTTTTCTTCTTCCTTAAACATTTGCCCGCCGCCGGCGCCGCAGCATAAGCCGTTCTTGCGGCAGCGTTTCATTTCAATCAACTCCGCATCCAGGGCTTCCAGCACTTTACGCGGCGCTTCGTAAATGCCGTTGCCGCGACCGAGATAACAACTGTCGTGATACGTAATTTTTTTGCCTTTGAATGATGTGGCGTCATTTAGCTTTATTCGCCCTTCATCAATTAATTGTTGCAGAAAAGTAGTGTGATGAAGCACTTCATACGTGCCGCCGAGTTCAGGATATTCGTTCTTAAAAATATTGAAACAGTGCGGGCAGATGGTGACGATCTTCTTTACTTCATACAGATTCAGCAACTGTATGTTTTGATAAGCCATCATCTGAAACAGAAACTCATTGCCGGCCCTTCGTGCAGGATCGCCGGTACACATTTCTTCCTTGCCAAGAATGGCGTACTTAATGCCAACTGCATTGAGAATGGTAGCAAAAGCCTTCGTTACTTTTTGTGCCCGCTGGTCGAAGCTGCCGGAGCAGCCCACCCAAAAAAGTATTTCGGGCGACTCGCCGTTAGCGGCCATTTCGGCCATGGAAGGAACGTGCATGGTGAGAGTTTAGTGAGCTCCAAAAATAACCACGGATTATCGGGATTATGAAAGGATTGTCGGGATGATGAACATAGATGATGGGAGTTTCAATTGGAGATCGTTGCGATTAGTGTAAAGGATTATCTCCATTTTTACCGCGAATTGTTTACGTAACAACTGTAAGAGAAAATACGGACATGAATTTTCATCCCGACAATCCTTTAAAATTCTGGCAATCCTTGGTCAAAATCCCGACAAGCGGTGGTGGTTTTAAAATCCCGATAATTCGTAGTCATTGGGAGTTGTGGCCTTTTGCTTTAATCTACGCACCGCTTGGCCCGTTGTGGCTTTTGCTGGCTGTAAAGGCAAAATCTTTTTGGTGGTTTTCGCCGGCTAACCCGACGCTTACGTTTGCCGGTTTCGATGGTGAAGGCAAGCGGGAAATGTATGAGCAGCTGCCGGCCGAACTTTATCCAAAGACAATCTACATTATACCATCACTGCCTTTTAACGATGTGAAAAAACTTGTGGAGGGAAGTGCTTTACGCTATCCTATCTGCGTAAAGCCTGATGTTGGTTTGAAAGGATTGCTCTTTCGAAAAATAGATAGCGAAGAAAAACTTCAGGCCTACCACGAACGAATGCCTATTGATTATGTAATTCAGGAACTAAGCCAGGCGCCGCTTGAAGTGAGTGTGTTTTATTACCGCCATCCTGCGGCCGAAAGAGGGGTCATCAGTGGTTTCATTCAGAAAGATATGCTTCACTTAATTGGTGATGGAAAGCATACGTTGCTAGAATTAATAGCGCTGCATCCGAAAGCAAAACACCGGTTAAATGAATTGCGCATTAAGCACGAAGCAGTGTTGAATAAAATTTTACCTACGGAAGAGAAGCATATTCTCACCCACGCAGCCAATCTCAATCGCGGCGCAACTTTCACCAATCTCCAATCGCAGATTGATGAAAGGCTTTTATCCGTCTTCGATCCGTTAAGCAGTCGTTGCAGATGGTATTACGGCCGCTACGACATTAAGTGCAACAGCATCGAAGAGTTGAAATCCGGCAAGTTTATCATTCTTGAATTTAACGGAGCGGGAGCGGAGCCCAACCATGTTTACAATGCCGGCAAGTCTTGGCCCACCGCACTGAAGGTATTTGCGCACCATTGGAAAATGCTTTATCAAATCGGTAAGTACAATCATCATCACAACGGCGTTCGATACTGGGGGACCAAAGAAGGCCGCGAGTGGATGAAAGCCGCTGCAAAGCACGGAAAGTTGCTGCAACAATTAGACACGGAAATACTAATATAGACTGCATGTTCAAGTCACTGCGTGTTTTTTTCGCCGGCATTTTTGTAAGCTTCGTCGGCGCCTTGCCTTTGGGCACGCAAAACATTGCGGCAGCGCAAATCGCCATTTCGGATGGTGTTCGCGAAGCGCTTTTATTTTCACTTGGGTTGGTGATTGTAGATGTGTTCTACATCTATCTCACGCTTCGGGCGGCGCAATGGATACAAAGCCACAAGCGGTTGTTTAAAACCTTGGAGTGGGTTACGCTGGCGATTGTTTTTTTGCTGGCGGCTTCCAATTTTTATGCAGCCTCGCAGCCGGCCTTACACAAAAATGTTTTGTTGAGCAACGGGTTGCCGCGTTTTCTTTTAGGCTTCGTGATGAATGCGCTTAACCCATTGCAAATACCGTTTTGGTTTGGCTGGAGCACGGTACTGTTCTCTAAAAAAATTTTGGAACCCCGGTGGAAGCATTATCATCTTTTTGTAATGGGCGCATCGGTGGGTTTTAGCGCTGCCTTACTGCTGTTCATTTTCGGGGGAAGTTTGATTGCCGAAAAAATCAGCAACCATCAAAAGGTTGTTTACGTTGTTATCGGCCTTGTATTTTTGGTCACAGGGATTATACAGGTTTGGAAGATGATAAAAACAAAACGAAAGGAAATGCGGCCGTAAAATAAGATACCCGCTGACAGACTGCATAAACAAGCGTTTTTGAGTGTTAGTGATAACCACACAATGCCGAATAGTCCCGATAGCTATCGGGATGCCGAACGTACAAGCGCTGTTTGAAGCGGATGAGCCAAGGGCGTCGCAACGGGGCTTCATATTTGGACAAACCCTTCACTAAAAAACCACATCACTTTTAACGCAACTTCAACCGGAGCATTCCCCAAAAGCGGCGCATATTTGCAGCGATGAACGTACTGCACTACTTTAAATCCATTACCACTTTTGTTTTTGATGTGGACGGCGTGTTGACCGACGGAACGGTCCTGCTATTGGAGAGTGGTTTGCAGGCCCGCACCATGAACGTGAAAGACGGTCTGGCTTTGCAAATGGCTTTGAAGAACGGTTATCGCGTGATCATTATTTCCGGCGGTTCATCGGAACCGGTGATTAAGCGGTTGCAGTATCTTGGACTGAAAGATGTTCATCTCGGCCTGAAGGACAAGCTCACATTTTTTGAAGGCATCAGAACGCAGTATGGCCTTGAATGGAACCAGATTTTGTACATGGGCGACGACTTGCCGGATCTTCCTGTTTTAGAAAAAGTTGGTTTGTCAGCTTGCCCTGCCGATGCGGTGGCGGAGGTAAAGAGCAGCGTAAAATACATCTCGCATTTAGATGGTGGTAAAGGCGCCGTGCGTGACGTGATTGAAAAAGTGCTGAAGCTAAAGAACCATTGGGGCCATTTGCCCGACATTGCCTCTCGCTAAACTGCTTTCATGAACCTTTTTCCCCCCTTTTTTCGTTTGATTCGTTGGCCCAACCTGGCGTTCATCGTGCTGACACAGGTGCTTTTTTACTGTTGTATTTATTTGCCGCTTTACGGCCAGCCCCGCACGGAACGTTTTCTTCTGCTTGTTCTCGCTTCGGTGTTCATCGCCGCCGCCGGTTACATTATCAATGATTATTTCGACGTGAACATTGATCGGGTAAACAAGCCCGAAAAAAACGTCGTTGACAGCGTCATTCACCGGCGCTGGGCCATCATCTGGCATCTTGCATTAAGCCTCGCCGGCGTGGTACTCACGGCTTTTGCCGCGGGGTTGAGCCGTTGGTACTTGGTGCCGGCAAACCTTGGTTGCGTGCTTTTGCTTTGGTTTTACTCCACCTCGTTGAAACGAAAATTACTAATCGGTAACGTGGTTATTTCACTGCTCACCGCGTGGACGATTTTGATCTTGTTTTTTTTCTTTACCCGTCCTTCGGATGCTTTTCAGGCAACTAATCTCGTGTCGCGGCGTTTTTTCAGGATGGCTTTTTTATATGCCGGTTTTGCTTTTATTCTGTCACTCGTTCGGGAAGCTGTGAAGGACATGGAAGATGTGGAGGGTGACAGCCGTTATGGTTGCAAAACATTGCCAATTGTGGCCGGCGTACCCGCCACTAAAATTTACAGTGCCGTATGGCTTGTTGTACTGATTGCCGTGTTGCTGGTACTGCAGGCTTATGTGTTGCAACTGGGCTGGTGGCCTTCGGTGGTTTATAACCTTGCCTTCATTATTATTCCATTGCTTCTGACGCTTTTTAGGTTAAGGAAAACGGTTACGGCACACGGTTTTGCGCAAGTCAGCAGCTACACCAAATGGATCATGCTTACCGGAATTTTGTCCATGATTTTTTTTGCTTTCTATTTTTGAGGCATGGCTAAATACGTCCTCGCCTCTCAATCACCCCGCCGCAAACAATTGCTCCAATGGGCCGAAGTGGATTTTGAAATCATCGTCATTCCCACGGAAGAAACCTATCCGCCGCATCTTTCTGCCGGTGAAATCGCCGTTCACATTGCGCGGCAAAAAGCAATTGCCGTTCGAAGCAAAACCGATAAAACCATCATTGCCGCCGATACGATTGTTGTGTTGGGCGATGAAATTATTGGCAAGCCAAAAGATCGCGGCGATGCCGTTTTTATTTTGCAAAAATTAAGTGGCCGCCATCACAAAGTCATTACGGGTGTTGTTATCAACGGTGGTGAAAAAGAACAATCATTCGCTGATGTTACCGACGTGGAATTTCATCCCTTGACCAAAGAACAGATTGAATTTTATGTGGACAAATACAAGCCGTACGATAAAGCCGGCGCTTATGCTATTCAGGAATGGATAGGCGTGGTGGGCATCAAACGCATCAGCGGCGATTTTTACAATGTGATGGGATTGCCGGTGAGCCGTGTGGTGCAGGCGTTAGCGGATTTCTGATTGACCTTCCTGCATTTTTGCTTCTTGTGTTTTGCTTCTTGTGTTATTTATTTTCTTACTTTGTTGCATGACCGAGAAGCTGCTGCAATTCATTTGGGCGTTTGGTTACTTCAACAAATCAGCCCTTACCACAACCGAAGGAGAACCGCTGTCAATTCTCTTGCCCGGAACGATCAATAAAAATGCAGGGCCGGATTTTCTAAACGCGAAAATCAGAATAGGTGCCACCACACTTGCCGGCACTGTTGAACTTCATCTTAAAACATCCGACTGGCGCAGGCACCGGCACGGAGGCGATGTGAACTATAACAACGTGATTCTTCACGCCGTGCTTGAACATGACGAAAGCGTCAATGGCATTCCGGTCCTTGAATTGTCGCCGCGCATTTCCACATTGCTTTTGGAACGATACCGCTTCTTTATGGACACGGCTTCCGCAATTCCCTGCGGCGCTAATATTCAAGGCGTTAAAGAGTTGACATGGAAAGCCTGGAAGGAAAGGCTGGTAGTGGAAAGGTTGACGAGAAAAGCAGCGGCGGTTAACCATTTGTTTGAGCAGTCGAACCATCATTGGGAAGAAACGTGGTGGTGGATGCTGGCCCGTGCATTTGGCGGTAATGTCAACAGCGAAGCTTTTGAAGCCATGGCACGTTCCGTGTCGGTAAATTTATTGGCAAAGCACAAGGCATCGCTTCATCAATTGGAAGCGATGCTGCTTGGACAAGCGGGATTGCTGGACGATGATTTTGGTGATGAATACCCAAAGCTGCTTCAACGCGAATACGTTTTTTTGAAAAAGAAATATAGTTTACAGCCAGCGGTTATTCTCGTCCAATTTCTCCGCATGAGGCCTGTTTCATTTCCAACGATAAGGCTGGCGCAGTTGGCCGCATTGCTTCAGCAAAGCACACACCTGTTTTCAAAAATTATCGAAGCCGAAAATCTCGATGAAATTCAACAGAGCTTCACTGTAACGGCTAACGATTTCTGGCATTATCATTACACGTTTAAACAGGCATCGGCGTACAAGCCCAAAACACTTGGTGCAGATACAATAAATCACATTGTCATTAACACCATCGCTCCCGTTCTCTTTGCTTACTCGCAATACCACAAGTCCGAAAGTGGAAAAGAAAAGGCCTTGCGTTGGCTGGAGGAAACCGCTCCCGAAACCAATAGCATTACCAAAGAATTTTCGGCCATCGGCATCGAAAACAAAACGGCTTTCGACTCGCAGGCGCTGATTGAATTAAAGAATCAATATTGTTCTGAAAAGCGTTGCCTTGAATGTTCCGTCGGGAACTATCTTCTTCGCGAAGCCGCAGCAGAATATAATAGAACCGGCAGTAAGTAGTAGGCCGCAAAGCGCATCATTTGCAGGTCATTAGCTGCTTATTTTTACTATCTTTTTTGGGCCGGAAATTCATTTATCTATTGATCGTCTGTTGCGTCGCTCCTGTTCCGATAGCTCCCTGGACTTGTGCATTCTTATCACTATTGAACGTTGTGCAATCATGCACTTGCCGGTTCACCCAACCGTGCTTGTAAAGGCTCGTGCTTGTCATGCCGAGGCAACGGGGTAGTCGTTATGAGAAAAGAAGGCAGATAGTTTTGCTTCTTGCATAATCTTTTTAAGCACTATCCACAGGTCCCTCTTTCGTCGTGCTGACAGGCGTAATCCAATATAACAGCAAATAGCCGAAAAGATAGAACGCAATCCCGTACAGTCCTGCGTCTCACGCCGGCCTTAGCTACGCTGTCTCCGATACAAATGGTTGAGGCGAAGCGGTAAGATGGCTCAAAAGAATCCCCGCCGCCACCGCCGCATTCAACGACTCCGCATCTCCCCTTTTTTCAATAGTTATTTTTTCCTTTGCCAAGCTTAAAAATTCTTCGCGGATGCCTTTTGATTCATTGCCGATAATTAAAACGCCATCTTCAATTTTCAAAAAAGAAGAAAGCGGTTTGCCACTCAATGCGGCTGCATAAATCGCTTGCGCTTGTTGTCTCAACCACGTTTCGCCTTCGTCATAATACACGTTTACCCGTGCGATGCTGGCCATGGTGGACTGCACCACTTTCGGGTTGTATAAATCGGCACAGCCACGGCTGCACACAACATCCTTTACACCAAACCAGTCGGCCGTGCGAAGGATGGTGCCGAAGTTGCCCGGGTCTTGAATTGCATCGAGGTAGAGTTTGAACCCCATCGTTTGCGGTTCTTTGCTTTTGAACTGTTTTATTACAGCCACTACTTGATTCGGTGTTGTTAATTGAGAGATTTTTCCCAAGTCAGGTTCCGAAACTTCAACAATGTTTTTAAATCCACTCGCCTGAACTTTCCATTGCGCCGTGGCGTAAACGACTTCTATTTGCGCGGGAATCAGCCGCAGGAATTCTTCCACAATCTTTGGCCCTTCGGCCATAAACAAGCCCGTTTCTTCGCGTCCCTTTTTCCCGCGTAAACTTTGAATATCTTTGACCACCTTTTTACCGAGCATAGACGAGCCGTAAGTTTTTATGACCGTTTTCAAGTTTACCCTTTTTATAGCAGTCTCTTTTGTGCTCACTTGTTTTGCTGCCTGCACCGTCGTTAAAAATCCGCCGCCAAACAAGCCGTTTATTTATCAAACGAATGTACACGTACAGGGCGATCTAACCCAAGACCGAAAGAAAGAACTGGAACTCGGCCTGCTGGATCAGTTGCATGACAGCGTTAGGGTAAGAAGCGTGGCCAAATTTGCAGGTTTTGACAGAGCCATCCTTGGTTTTATTCCGCGGTTGCTGTACGACGTAATAAAAGTGCCCACCGTTTTTGACAGCCTCAATGCCGAGAAAACAAAAGAGTTTATGAACGCCTACCTGAATGCGCAAGGCTATTTCCGCGACTCGATTGGCTATGTCGTGCGAATAGATACGGTTAGCAGCGGCAGCCAGCTTCGCACCTACCTCGACTTTTACGCTTATCCCCGAATTGTTACCGTGATTGATTCCATTGCCTACCGTTTAAACGGCGACACGGCCTATACTTCATTGGGACAGAAAGCCGCGATGGACACCATCCAACTGCTTACGCATAACAACATGAGCGCACCGCTCGTTAAAAAAGGCGATCCTTTTTCGCAATACATCATCGCCTCCGAACGCGACCGGCTGGCAAACATTTACCGCAACAACGGCTACCTGAAATTTAGCGAAGAAGAGATGCTGGTGCTTTGGGATACGGTGGGCATTGAACTGCTTCGCCCGACGATTGATCCCATTGAGCAGGCAACGCTTTTGCAACTGCAAGCCGAACGCCGTGCGCATCCAAAAGCCGATATTGAATTCCGCCTGCGCGAAAACCCCGACACGGCACGGATTACCCGTTATTATGTAGGCAACGTAACGGTTTATCCCGAATACGTAAGTGACACACTCAACCGTCATCGTTTCTCCGACACTGTTGAAGGATTTGTAATTAAGCAAAACCTCCCCCTGTTTAAAAAGAAAATTTTTCCGGATTATATTTTTCTGAACCGAGGTGATTTATACCGGCAGGGAAACGTGGCGCTAACACAAAGCAAGTTGAATTTGAGTGCCTGGCGTTCGCTTAGCATCACGCCCAAACCCAGGACCGGGCAAGACACGGTAGACTTTGACATCTTGCTGATACCGGCAAGAAAATATGCGTTCAACACCAGTGGAGAAGTTAGCTACAACAACCGGAGCAATGTGACCATTGCACAAGGCAACCTGATTGGGCTGGCCGCGACAGCCGGCGTGCAAAACCGCAACTTCAGGCAAGGCGCCAATCAAGCTTCACTTAATCTGCGTTTCGGAACGGAGCTAAACGCCAATATCCGCGACATCATTCAAACCCGTCAGCTAAACATTGGTTACAATGTTCAAATCCCAAGGCTGGTTCCGCGGTTTATGCGTGCCTTCAGCCGGCACAAGGAGAACAACAACGCGACCATTTTCTCGCTCAATGCAGGTCGCACCGACCGGCGAGACTATTTCAACTTAGCGACGTTGAATGCCTCGTGGGGTTATCAATTTAATTGGAACAACAAGCTGCTCACTGTTCGTTTTCCTAACATTGAATACAATTATCTCCAACGCGGCGATTCGCTGGATACGTTGATAAGCAAGAATGCTTCGTACAAATACATTTTTAATACGGGGGTGATTGTGTCGCTGCCGGTAACATTCAACGTGGCAAAAACCATTGGAAACGTTTCACGGGTCACTACTGTGAATATTGAACTTGCTGGCTTATTCGGGCTTTTGCGCAATGCTTTCGCCACTAATCTTTACCGCTTCGGACGATTTGATTTTGAACGGAGGGAGATCCGCAAGCTCTCCCGCAATGCCTTTGCCTGGCGCTTCTTTGCGGGTTTTGGTCTCGGTGTGCCTTTCAATACGCAGGACAGCGCAAACCGTTTTCTTCCCTTCTTCCGGCAATACTATGCCGGCGGACCAAACAGCATGAGGGCCTGGAGTATTCGCAAGCTCGGTCCGGGTTCTGCCCTGCGCCCTTTTGGCCGAACCGAGGCGCCCGACCGCTTTGGCGATGCAAGGCTGGAGATGAATCTGGAATACCGGAAATTTCTTACCGATTACCGTGGCATCGGCATCAACACCGCTATTTATACCGATATTGGAAACGTTTGGTTTTTGCGTGACAATCCCGATTTTCCGGGTGGACGTATTCCGGGTACGGTTCAAAAATTTTTTAAAGACATCGCCATCGGCTTGGGCACAGGCCTTCGTGTTGATTTTGGCTTTTTTAAGTTTCGGTTAGATTATGCGTACAAGGTAAAAGACCCGGCGCCTGATTTGGAAAAAGCATCGTCGCAAAACAAATGGTTTTACGGTTGGGGATTGTTCAACGGCCAGTTGCAGTTGGGAATAGACTATCCGTTTTAACCACGGATGACCGGAGATCCTTGCTGCGGATTAAAGGAATTTTTAAAGAATTGAGGGATTTGATTACTAGTGGTTCGTTCTTCAATTATTGGGCAATACCGCTGTCTGTTTCTGTTTTAACAGTCCGCTCAAATTCTTCCATAGACATGGCGTCTTGCACCGTAAAATTCCCGATGCGGGTTCGGCGTAAACTGCTCAAGTAACCGCCTGCACCGAGAGCCGCGCCAAGGTCGTTTGCCAGGCTTCTGATGTATGTGCCGGTGGAACACACCACAGTAAAATACACGACCGGCCCGTCTGTTCTTTCAATGTGAAATTGCGAGACGGTTACCGGCCTCGGTTCAAGCTTTATATCCTGGCCTTTTCTTGCCAATTCATAAACCCGTTTGCCGTCTATTTTTATAGCGGAATGAATGGGCGGCGTTTGCAAAATGTCGCCGGTAAACTGAACGGTTGCGTTTTTAATAACCGCGTCGGTTAGATGCTCCGTCGGTTTAAAATTTACGGGTTCGCTTTCCAAATCATAAGTGGGCGTCACGGCGCCTAAGGTGATGGTGCCTGTGTACTCTTTTTCCTGCGCCATGTATTCATTTATCTTCTTTGTAAACGTTCCGGTGCAAACAATCAGCAAACCGGTGGCCAGGGGATCAAGCGTTCCGGCATGGCCGACTTTTTTGGTTCTGGTAAGATTGCGAATTTTTCGCACCGCATCAAAAGATGTCCACCGCAGCGGTTTGTCAATCAGCAAAACGCGGCCTTCTTCAAACGAATTCATTTTCTGCATTGGTGGCAAAGATAACCGGCGGCGAAATCGAACCGTTGTGGCTTATCGTGCTTCCGTTATTCAACAATGACGGGTCGTGCTTCGTCGGGCGTATTCTTTATTTACCGGTTTTTTTTACGGATTGATATAAAACAGGCCTGCTTCCTCGTTACTTGTATTATTTTGCCCTATGCTAAGGTGCTTTTTTACGGTTTGTGTGTGGTTGGTTACGGCCACTGCCTTGGCCCAAGAACAAGAACCAATTCTTGTAAAAATTTTCGATGTTCAACTGCGGCCATTGAGCGGTGCCAGCGTTGAACTTTTAAAGGCCGACTCTTCACTTGTAAAAATTTCTTTAACCGACAGCACCGGAAGCGTACACTTTTGGAATACAGGTTTACCGAATTATATTTTGCGGGCAAGCATGATTAACTATTCATCCGCTACTGTTTCTATAAAAAATGATGGAGAGCCGCACTCGCTAACACTGCGCTCAACGAAAGAAACCTTGGAAACGATACGAATTACCGGCGCAAAACCCGTCATTGAAATAAAGCCAGACCGCACCGTGGTAAACGCTAATGCCGGCATCAGCAACGCAGGAATCAACGTGATGGAGTTATTGGAAAAACTGCCCGGCGTGACGGTAAACAGAGAGGGCAACATTAGCCTGAAAGGAAAGGATAAAGTGGCCGTGCAAATAGACGGAAAGCTGCTCTATCTTGAAGGGGATGAGCTGGTAACGTTTTTAAGCGGCATGAACTCCGGCGAAGTAATGCAAGTAGAGTTGATAGATAATCCTTCGGCCAAAGAAGACGCAAGAGGGAACGGGGGCATTATCAACATCAAAACAAAAAAGAGTTTGCAAAAAGGGTTTAACGGAACAGCAAACCTTAACGGCACGCAAGGATTTTACCCAAAAAGCAGCAACAGCCTCTTGCTTAACTACCGGCGGGGCAAAGCAAACTTGTTTTTAAATTACGGCCTGAATACCAACCGAAACTTTACAAGAGCTTATGCTGATCGAAACTATTTCGACAATGCCGGACAGCTTGTTTCCATTCTGGAACAACCGAGTTCGATTTCCACTAACAGCACTACCAACAACCTGCGCACCGGTATTGACTATTCATTTACAAACGCAACCTCGCTCGGGTTAAATTTTAGCGGACAATGGGGGCAAGGCGGCAGCAGCAGCAGCAGCCCGGCCATCTGGATGAAGTCAAACAGGCAAGTGGACTCCGTGCTGCTAACCACCGGCGCCGGCCTGTCCGAGAGGCATACGGTTGGAGGTTCGGCTAATTTTAAACATCGCTTTTCTCCCACCCGCGAGCTGACAGCAGACGCCGATTGGCTGCGTTACCGCCGTATGCAAAACTTTACGGTGCAAAATAATGGAGCTGGCAACGCCCAACTTTACCGGGCCTTTGTACCAACAAACTATGATATTTTTTCAAGCCGGATTGATTACACCGAGCAACGCAACAATGTAACATTGGCGACAGGATGGAAGATTTCGTCAACGAACACAGATAACTTGTCGGCCTATGAATACAGCGGTGGGAATGGCGTGTGGGAGAACGATACGGCAAAGACAAATCATTTTTTGTACGAAGAAAAAATCAATGCCTTTTATGCAAGCGCCGTCACCAACCTGGGTCGCTGGTCGCTGCAGGGCGGCCTTCGTTTTGAGGCCACCAATTATACCGCCCGGCAATTAACAAAAGGAGGCGATTTTTCGAACAACTATGGCAGCGTATTTCCAACGCTTTTTGTTTCGTTCAACAAGGATTCGGCAAATAATTTTTCATTTAGTACAGGGCGTCGCGTGGACCGGCCGTTCTATCAAAACCTGAACCCTTTTCTACGCATCATTAACAAATACACGTACCAGCAAGGCAATCCCTTTTTGCAGCCGTGGTTTACCTGGAATGTGCAAGTAAGTCATGCGTACAAAAGCGAGTTGTTCACCAGCCTTAATTATAGCGTTACTACCGATTATTTTTCGCAGGTTTTTAAAACCTTGAACGATGGAATTATTTTGTACACGTCGGGAAATTTAGGCCGGCGCCAAATCTGGACGGCGTCGGTGGCGTGGCAACAGGCAATGCGCAAATGGTGGTCATTTACGGTGCAAACACAGGTTAACCGAAAAAAACTGCAAGGCTTGATTGAGAATCACGAACGGGTAGCCAACGTTACGCAACTCAACGTAAATTGGAACAACCAGTTTCGCTTTAAAAAGGGTTGGAGCGCCGAGTTATCAGGTGTTTACAACACCAGAAGCCAGGAAGACATTCAGGAAATTCTTGACCCGTCAGGGCAATTGACGGCAGGCTTTTCAAAGACGGTTTTGCTAAATAGAGGTACGCTTAAATTATCGGTGCGGGATATTTTTTATACCAATTGGGCAAAGGGCTTGTCCACATTCACGCAATCAAATGAATACTTCAAAATAACCGGTGATTCCCGTGTAATTGTTTTGGGTTTCGTGTGGCGGTTTGGTAAAGCCTACAAAACCACAAAGCGTTCCGAAGGGCCGGCCGGTGACGAAATTCAAAGAGTAGGAAATGATAATCCTTAACTTGTTTATTTCTTTCGGCTGTCTAATTTTTACGCTTTTTTCGGCGAGAGATTGACGTAAATAATTTGTTGCGAAACTTTGCTAAATCCATCGCTATGCAAAAGCTTTTGCAAGAGATAACCAAAGCCGAATAAAGCACCACCAATGCCGATCCGTCTTAGCCTGTCACTCCCCGAAACCGACCGATCATAAAAGGTGCCGTTCAACACATTTAAAGCAAGATACCCTCCGCCTGCAAGCATTAACGACGCTGGACCGCTGCGTTGATAAAAACTTCTCCTTTCATTTAATTGAATACGGGTAATGTCCTTGAAATGAATACCCATAACGGCTGTGGTAAGCGTGTCGCGTACAAAGCCGCCGTAAATAGTTGGCAGGTAGCGGATGTCGTAAAGAATCAAATAAACCGTATCGTTTTGAACGGCCTTCACCGGTCCTTGCAGATACATTCCATCGGAAGTTTGGAATGTTATGTCGGAACCGGTGTAAAAGTTTTTCACCACACGGCCGTTCTTTTTGCGGATGCTGATGTAATCGAGATTTTGGGAAAAAGAAGTGTGAAGAAAAAGAAGCGTGAAAAAGAGAAGCAGTGGTTTCATAAAGCCAATCTAAGCGATACCTGAAGACAAAAAAGGTTAAATATGTGGCCTTGTTCGGCGGCAGTAGCACGGCCTGGTTCTTCCATTTCCATCTCTCCTCTTCCTACCTTTAAACCATGCCTTTAAAAATCGGAATAACAGGCGGCATCGGTTCGGGCAAATCAACCGTTGCCAAAGTATTTGAGCTGCTGAACGTGCCGGTTTATTATGCCGATGACGCATCCAAGCGGCTGTACAATACCGACAAGGATTTGATGCAAAAAATGAAGGCTCACTTTGGCGATGATATTTACAACAACGAAGAATTGAACCGCAATAAGCTCGCTGCGCTTGTCTTCAATAATCCACAGAAATTAGCATTGCTCAATGGCCTTGTTCATCCGGTAACCATCAACGATGCAAACGCCTGGATGCAACGGCAAACGGCGCCTTACATCATCAAAGAAGCGGCCCTGATTTTTGAGAGCGGTTCCGGTGCGGGCCTTGATTACATCATCGGCGTTTATGCAGCGCAGCACCTTCGGTTAAAAAGGGTGATGAACCGCGATAACATTTCTCGGCAAGACGTGCTGAACCGCATGAAGCGCCAAATTGATGAAGAAATGAAAATGAAGCTTTGCGATTTTATAATTATTAATAACGAGCAGGAATTGGTGCTGCCACAAATACAAACCCTGCACGATAAATTCTTGCAGATGGCAATGGCGAACGACGCTGCTACCGAAGTTTCGCCAAAGCGTTTTTGATACGCTCAAATCCTTTTTCAATATTCTCCATGCTGTTGGCAAAGGACAAGCGAATGCACTTGTCATCGCCAAAAGCAGAACCTGTTACAGTGGACACATGGCCTTTATTTAGCAGGTACATTGAAAGGTCATCGGCGTTGTTGATGGTTTCATCGCCATCGGATTTGCCAAAGAAAAAATCAACGCAGGGAAAGGCATAAAAAGCGCCGTCCGGTTCGGCAAATTCAAAGCCCTGTATGCCGTGCATCAATTCCATCACACGGCTTCTGCGCCGCGTAAATTCTTTAACCATCTCATGCGTGGCGTCCAAAGGCGAGGTCAATGCGTTGATGGCGGCCCGTTGCGTGATGGCGTTTGTGCCCGATGTAAATTGTCCTTGCAGTTTATCGCAGGCTTTGGCAATAGCTGCCGGTGCGGCAATGTAACCAAGCCGCCAGCCGGTCATGGCAAAACCCTTGCTCAATCCGTTCACGATGATGATTCTATCCTTTAATTCCTCATGTTCGGCAATGCTGAAATGTTCCCCGCTGTAATTGATGTATTCGTAAATTTCGTCGGAGATGATAGCTACTTGTGGATGCCTTTTAAACACGTCGGCCAAGGCAGCCAATTCTTCTTTATTATAGACCGAGCCGCTTGGATTGCACGGCGATGAAAACATAAAAAGTTTGGTCTTGGGCGTAATGGCTGCTTCCAGTTCTTCGGCGGTTATCTTATATTCTTTTTTCAAACTCGTTTGCAAGCGAACGGATTTGCCTCCGGCCATTAAAACCAAGGCCTCGTAGGTTACCCAAAAAGGCGTTGGAATAATCACTTCGTCACCCGCTTCCACAAGGCTAAGTACCACGTTGGCAAGGCTTTGTTTTGCACCCGTGGAAGCCACGATGTTGTCCGGCTTATAGTGAAGATTGTTGTCGCGTTCAAATTTGTGGCAAACGGCCTCGCGTAAATCCAGGTATCCCGAAACCGGTGTGTAATGGCTCCAGTTATCATCAATGGCTTTTTTGGCCGCTTCTTTAATGTGTTCCGGCGTATCAAAGTCCGGTTCGCCAAGGCTAAGGTCAACTATGTCCAATCCCTTGGCGCGAAGCTCGCGGCCAAGCTTCGCCATGCGCAGGGTTTCGGGCTCGCTAAAGCGGGAAAGTAAAGAAGATAAATTCATGCAGATGGTTTTTTAAACACGAATGATTGCGCGAATTACACGAATAAATCAATACGAACAAGGCTGTTAACTAATTTATGTTGCCATGAGAATTGAATCGGCAGCGTGGCCAAACGCTGTTGCGGAAAGATGACTATGAGAAGATTTTTTCTATGGCTGCAAGACTCCACGGCTATAAATCCTGCTCTTGGCAGAGACGCTAAAGAATCGCCAAAATACGGTCAACGGGCTTTTTTGGGGAACAGAAAGAGTTTTGAAAGCCGTAGCGCAATAGGGCTAAAAAACTATCTTTGCCCACTCTAAAAAAACACCTTCACCTGCCGCAGGAAGCGCTTGCAGAAAGAAGAAAACAAAAATTCGTGTTATGCAATTGAAAGGCCTTATCCGCTTTTTTACGATTCTGCTCATTATCTACTCCATTTACGAATTGTCTTTTACCTGGGTGGTCCGCGGCCACGAAAAGAAAATGGAATCATCGGCCAAACGTTTTGTGGCGCAAAATTTTTCCGGCTCCGATGAAGCCACCAAAGCACAGGCTTTCCGTAGCCGCCTTCGCCGTTTGCTTGACAGCACCAAGGACGAAACCGTACACTTTGGCATAACCGGGCCCATTTCTTATCAAAAAGCAAAGGAAGAAGAACTAAACCTGGGTCTTGACCTTCAGGGTGGCATCAACGTAACCCTAGAAGTGGAACTGGCGGGGCTTGTTCGCCAAATGGCGAACAACAGCAAAGACCCTGCTTTCAATCAGGCTTTGCAAAATGCCGAAGCCCGCAAAGCCAACAGTGGTCTTGATTACGTAACACTGTTTGTGGAAGAATACAAAAAAGTAGCCGGGCTAAACGCACCGTTGGCGCCTTTGTTTTCCGCGGCAAGCGCCGGAAAGATTGGTCCAAAAGATGGCGATGCCAAAGTCATCGCCGCCATTCGTACAGAAGCCAACGATGCCTTTAAACGTACGTTTGATATTTTAAAAACCCGTATTGACCAATTCGGCGTTGCGCAGCCAAGCGTTAATCCCAACCCTGAACGCGGAACGGTGACGGTAGAGTTGCCGGGCATTAACGACGAGAACGATAAAGAGCGGGTGCAAAAACTTTTGCAGTCGTCGGCCAATCTTCAATTTTGGCTGACCTATAAACCCGAAGAATACGGCGGCGCTTTGCAGGAAGCCGGCAAGGCCCTGGGTGCCTTGGGTCAAAAACCTGCGAAGGCTGTTGCCGACACTAGTAAAAAAGATTCCGGCGGCGTTGCTAAACATGATACGGCAAGTGCATTGGATCCGCTTGCCAAACTCTACAAAGGCACAAGGCAAGGCCTTGGCTTTGCGGTAAATGATACGGCCATCGTAAGGCAATACTTAAGCAACGACGCTGTGCGCCGCGTATTTATTCAAGCCGGTTTGGCCGATGCGCAGTTTGCTTTCGGTACGCCGGCCCGCGGCGAAAACAATCGCCTTGAGAACACGGTACCCTTGTTTGTTTTAAAAACAGGCAACGCAGACAAAGCGCCGATGGAAGGCGACGTAATTGTACAGGCAAATCAGGGTTACGATCAAATGAGCAACAACCCAAACGTGAACATGGAAACCAACGCGGTAGGCAATACCAAATGGGAACGGCTCACGAAAATTTCATTTGATGAAAAGCGTCCTATCGCTATTGTTCTTGATGGTGTTGTGCTCTCCGCTCCCACGGCCAACAACGGCCCTATCTCCGGTGGCCGCACAGAGATTACGGGAAACTTTACGCTGTTGGAAGCGCAGGATCTTGCCAACCTTTTAAAAGCCGGAAAGTTTGCCGCACCGGCTAAGATTGTTCAATCGCAGGTTGTCGGCCCGACATTGGGTGCCAATGCTATTCACGGCGGCTTTTTGGCTTTCGGTATTTCTTTTCTTGTCATCTTTTTGCTGATGTTGATTTATTACAACACCAGTGGATGGGTGGCCAATATTGCCCTTATTTTAAACCTGCTCTTTACCATCGGTATTTTAACAGGATTGGGCGCCACGTTAACGGCTCCGGGTATTGCCGGTTTGGTGCTTACCATCGGTATGGCGGTGGATACCAACGTTATTATTTACGAACGTATTAAAGAAGAATTGACAAAAGGCAAGGGCTACATACCTGCCGTGAATGAAGGCTACAGACGGTCATTGCCGCCGGTGCTGGATGCTCACGTCACCACCTTGCTTACCGCCATCATCCTCTTCTCTTTTGGTTTGGGCCCCGTACGCGGTTTTGCCACCACGCAAATCATCGGTATCCTTCTTTCGCTGTTTTGCGGTATCCTCGTTAGCCGTTGGGTAACCAACTGGTTTACCAACAAGAAACGTCACCTTGAATATTTCACACCCATCTCTCGCCGCATCTTAAAACATCCAGCCTATAAGTTTATACAGTACCGCAAAGTGGCTTATGGCATTTCGGTGGTGGTGCTGCTATTGGGAATTGGATCTATTTTCAACGGCTTCCATCAGGGTGTTGAATTTAAAGGCGGGCGCAGCTATATTGTGAAGTTCAACCAGCCAATGTCCGACAAGACTGAAGCTGTCCGCAAAGACCTGACTGCAGCCTTTGGCGATACCACAAGTTTGGTCATTAAAACAATTGGTGCCGATAATCAGTTGGACATTACCACATCTTATCAGATTGCAAATTCATCACAAGCCGCGGATTCGCTGGTCGGTTCAAAATTGATGCAAGGCTTAAAAAATTATTTGCCCACAACGGCCAGCTATGAACAATTCAGGACCGACAACATCGTGGGCAAAACCACTGTGTTGCCTACCATTTCCGATGATTTGAAGAAGGGCGCCATCAAAGCCACTATCTTTTCCATCATCATCATTTGCCTGTACATTTTCATTCGTTTCCGCGACTGGCGTTACTCGCTTGGAACTATTGTGGCCTTGCTTCACGACGTGTTGGTGACCCTGGCGGTGTTCTCGTTCCTAAAGAATATTGTTCCCTTCCCGCTTGAGCTTGACCAGCACTTTATTGCGGCGGTGCTTACAGTGATCGGGTTCTCCATGAACGACACAGTGATTGTATTCGACCGGATTCGGGAATACACCCGGCAGATGGTTGGCCTTCCCAAAGAAGTTGTCATTAACAAAGCCATCAACGATACCTTGAGCCGTACCATCATGACCTCGCTGACAGTGTTCCTTACTATTTTGATTTTGTTCCTCGTGGGTGGTGAAGTAACCAAAGGCTTTGCCTTTGCCATGTTGATTGGGGTAATTACGGGTACCTATTCTTCTATCTTTGTAGCCGCGCCAATCCTTGTTGATCTCGGGGGCGACAGAGCCTTAGGTGAAGACGAGAATAAAACCGTGGAGAAAGTAATACCGAAAGCAAAAACGCAGAAAGTATAAACGATAGTTGACGATTGCTTGCTTGAAGGAGGCCCCGCGGAAATGCGGGGCTTTTTTATGTACCAAGGGTATATTATTTATTAACGCCGGTTGCGGCGATTCCGATAGCTATCGGGGCTTTTACGAATTGTTCGCTATAGAACACTTGATCATTAAATGATTTGAAGAAATCAATTAAAAACAAACTGCTTTTATAACACCAAAAAATCCCGCAAACACAAACGCCTACGGAGCGTCCGGACTTGCGGGATAAAAAAAGAAAAAGCACCAAGTTTGTTTCTTATACCGCCGAAGCGATACTACTTACGAACCCGATGCTTTCCACGATTGAGTTCGGGTAGCTTCTGACGGCTAACTTTTGACAGCTTCGTTTTACTGATCCTGTCTTCCACAACTTTCGTTTTACTGATTGTTGTTTCTCCCAATTGCACTTCTAAAATACAATTTTGAAAGAGCGTTTTCCAAATTTTTCTTTACTCATTTTTCCACTTGAGCAGGTCATACGCCCAGCCTGCATTTGGAAAGTATTTGCTTTGTTTTCAACATCGCAGTCAAATAAAAAAGTTAGAATTATTGAGCGTCGCTGGTAGTATTCGCCAAAACATCGGCAAGATGCATAGTTTTTAAATCATAACCTTTGTTGTCAATGTAGCCCTGCAGATGCATGAGGCAGGAAAGGTCCGTGGAAATGATATATTCGGCGCCGGTTGCCAAGGCATGCTCTACTTTCTGTTCGCCCATGGCAATGGAGATAGGTTCAAATTTTACGGCAAAAGTGCCGCCGAATCCGCAACAGGTTTCTACGTCGGCCATCTCTATCAATTCAAGTCCTTTTACATTTTGAAGCAACTTGCGTGGCTCTGTTTTGATGCCGCATTCCCGCAAGCCGGCGCAGGAATCGTGATACGTGGCTTTTGCAGTCAGTTCCGCGCCAAACTTTGTTTGCCCTAATTTGTTCACTAAAAACTCGGAAAACTCGAAAATGTTTTCAGACACTGCTTTGACATTGTTTTGTTCCAACGGATCGGTGAACAATTTGCTATAATAATTGCGAACAAATCCAACACAACTTGCGCTGGGCGCAACAATGTATTCAGCGCCGCTGAAGTCTTTCAAAAATTTTCTGCAAACGTCTTTCGCATCGTCCCAAAAACCCGCGTTGAAAGCCGGTTGGCCACAACAGGTTTGCTTTTGATTATACAAAACTTCGCAACCCGCTTTTTCCAAAACAGCCACCATATTAAAAGCCGACTGTGGATAAAGCTGATCAACGAAGCAAGGAATGAACAATTGGACAATCATTAAAAATTTCCTCCTTTTAATTGTTCCTGAAGAGCCATCATCTTTAACGCGGTGATGGCGGCTTCTTCGCCTTTATGGCCGTGAACACCACCGATGCGTTCTTTCGCTTGCTCGTCGGTATTTACCGTTAGCACGCCAAATACAACCGGCACCTGCAAGGTCAAATTGAGTTGGGTAATGCCTTGCGTAACCGAGTTGCACACATATTCAAAATGCGGTGTGTCGCCTCTAATTATACAACCTAAGGCTATGAAAGCAGCGGCTTTTTTCCAGACTTGCGCACATTGATTGATAGCAAAGGGAATCTCCACAGCACCCGGAACAATAAGCGTTCTTGCCGCCATTTTGTATTGCGATAAAATACGCCGGCACCCGCTTTCCAATTCATCTACAATCGCACTGTTCCATTCGGTTTTCACCAAAACAACAAGGGCATCCTTCATATTTTGGATGCCCTCAATTTCCTCAAATAATTTGCCGCTGCTTACATCAGCCATAGTTAAGGCGTTTGAAAGTTCAAATATTGAAAACCGTCAGCCGTAGCCTTATTATTCACAACCGGAATTGTAATTGTGTCAACGGTTGTACACGTAAACCTTTGGACTTTATTCTGCATCGTACACGCCGTGCATTGCCAGATACTTCTCGGCGTCGTTTGCCCAAACGCTATTGGAGCGGCTGTATTTTGCTCTGATCTCTTTGTACAATTCCACGGCCTGGCTGTTATCTTTTAAAACTTTGTCGGCCAGATAAGCGGCGAAGAAAAGTGCTTCGGCGGCGCCGGCTTCGTCTTCCTCAAACGTGCTGGCGGCTTTTTTATACGCGTCAATCGCGTCTTTGCTTTTGCCTTGTTCGCTCAATGCATCGCCCAATAATTTATAAGCCCTTGCCTGAATCTGCGGCGCATCGGTTTTAAAGTCTTTTAAATAATTGGCGGCTTTATCAAAAACTCCTTTTTTCAGGTAGATGCTTCCTGCATAATACCTGGCCAGTTCACCGGCATCGGTGCTTCCGTATTGGCTAATCACCTTTTCAAAGCCGGGGTATTGTGCGTCACCTTTCAGGGCCTTGTCCACCGAATCCTGGGCATAATATTGCTGTGCATGAAAAACAGCGTCTGATGCCTTTTTCTCATTCGGCTCTTTGATCAATTTTTTATAACCCAGGAAGCATGCCACCAAAACAATCAAAGCGCCTAAGACGATGCTGATTATTTTGCCAAACTGGCCCCAGAAATCTTTTGCACGTTCAACCACGGCTTCACTTTCGGTTACAGGACGTGCACTTTTTACTTCTGCCATTTTTATATTTCTAATTTTTAATTTCTGATTAGTGCTAACGGTTAGTCGGTAATGAAAGGATAATTCTGATCCACATAAACATCTTTCAACACTTCGCTGTCATCAGGCCAGGGCGATTCTT
Organism: Flavisolibacter sp.; assembly: GCA_965247695.1. Taxonomy (GTDB): domain Bacteria; phylum Bacteroidota; class Bacteroidia; order Chitinophagales; family Chitinophagaceae; genus Flavisolibacter. Next base: position 3,532,835 of record OZ252037.1, on the reverse strand, counting down.
CGGCAAATTTTACACATTCAGCAACGGCCGCATCTACTCTTTCGTTAATGCCTTTGATTTCGTCTTCGGTTGCCAGTTTGCCGTCGTAAATGGTTTTCAGCATTGCTTGCATCGGGTCTTTGGCTTTGTATTCTTCCACTTCTTCCTTGGTGCGGTACTTCTGCGGGTCGGAGATGGAGTGGCCCTTGTAACGGTAGGTTTTAATTTCCAAAAGCGTGGGGCCGCCGGCTTCCCGTGCACGTTTTACGGCTCTTGCCACGCCTTCGTGAACAGCCTCGGTGCTCATGCCATCAATCACATCGGCGGGCATTTCATAAGCATCAGCCAGTTTGTAAATGTCCGTGATATTGGAAGTGCGTTGCACCGAAGTACCCATTGCATAGTTGTTGTTCTCGCAAATAAAAATCACGGGCAGCTTCCAGGTCATGGCTATGTTGAAGGTTTCGTGCAACATGCCTTGCCTGGCGGCACCGTCACCGAAAAAGGTCAGGCATACGTGATCGGTGCCGCGGTATTGTTCGGCAAAAGCAAGGCCCGCACCGGTGCCAATTTGCGCACCCACAATGCCGTGACCGCCGTAAAAGTTTTCTTTCTTGCCGAAGAAGTGCATGGAGCCTCCTTTGCCTTTAGCGCAACCCGTGGCTTTGCCATACAATTCGGCCATGCAGGCATTTATGGAGACGCCTTTGGCAACAGCAAGGCCATGGTCGCGGTACGCGGTAATAAAAAGGTCTTCCGGTTTAGTAGCCGTCATGCAACCGGCTGCAATGGCTTCCTGTCCCACGTAAGCGTGAAAGAAGCCGCGAATCTTGCCCTCCATCTTGTATTTCTCTTCGGCCATAAGCTCAAACTGGCGAATGAGCTGCATCAGCTCGTACCAGTAGAGATAAGTTTCTTTTGTGTATTTCGTCGCCAAAGCTGCAAAATTTGAGGGGCAAATATAGGCGATTAGCTGATTGGAAGAAGTGCCGATTGACTGATTTAAAGATTTGAAAATTTGATGATTTGGTGATTTGAGGATGGATTATGCCGGTGTGGGGACGTCCGCCTGTTGGCGGATGCTTGAAAGATGGGACTACGACGAATGATTGTGTTTATATTGATGACCGCTCTATGGTCCGTAGTCCCGATAGCTATCGAGAGATATAGGGACGGGAGCGACGCAACAGACGATCAATGGGTAGACAAACAACTGGTCCAAAATGGGTGAAGCTTCTATGGATTTTTATCCTTTAAAAAACCAATGATCTGATTGTACGCATCGTCAAATGTGGCGGCATCCCAATCGCCGTGGCCGGCGCCGGTATAGGTGACCATCTTGGCGTAAACGCCAGCCGCATCAAGCTTTGTTTTTAATGCGATGGATTGTGTGTATGGCACAATCGGATCGGCAGTGCCGTGCAGGATAAGCGTAGGCTGCGAGGAAGATGAAACAAAATTGATAGGGCTTGATGATTGGTACAGGCTTGCGTTGGTAGTGGGCGTGCCGCTCATCAACAACTGCAATCCGAATTGATTGAGCGGCGACGAGGCATAAAAGGTATAAAGGCCTGCCATGTCGGTAGGGCCGAAGAGATCAACCACAGCTTTGAGCTTAGGCGTAGGATTTTTATAGGCTTGCAGCAAGGCCAAATGCCCGCCGGACGATGCGCCGAGTATCACACTTTTATCAACATTGAATTTGTATTCCGCGGCTTTACCGATGATAAAATTCAATGCGGCTTTGATATCGTTTTCCTGTGCCGGAAAAACATTGGACGGTGGCAGTGCCGGAACGCCCAAACGATAATTGAGATTAAAGATGGCGTATTCTGATAAGCGGCTTTTGATGACGGGAATAAACTGGTTCATGTCCGTTTTGTCGCCGCTGATCCAGGCGCCGCCGTGAATCATGATGATGGCTTTTGTAGCGGTGGTTGTGCGGCCGGCGGGCAGGTATATATCCATGCGCTGCGCCGTATCGGTGCCGTAGCTGACGTTGTTGATGGATTGCTCGGCCAGCGGTTGTTCGGTTGTTGTCGTGCCGCCGCCGTTGATGTCGCGTTGACAAGCAATTAAAATGAAGCTGATGTAAAGGAAGGGAAATAGTTTTTTCATTAATGATTGTTTACAGCGAACGTTGCGCTTGGCTGCTTAAAGTTAGAACAACATTCATTGCACTTCTGTTGCTTGCAAATGAATATTTGCGTCAAAAATTAAGATGCGGGCAGAGATTGATATTAGTTCAGTTACGTACTACAGGTATTTATGGACAATGCTGTTGCTTACTCTTCTTCAAAATAATCAAAGTCTATTTTTTTGATTTCATAAGTGTTTTGTACGGAAACACCGAGGTTGTAATCAATCATGTATTGCGCCAACTGCTCACCGTCAATCAACACAATTTTAGTGTCGTTTTTAGGGATGTATTGTTCTGCATCTTTTGTAAATGAAGAAGTAGTGATGAAGATTCCTTTTTTTGCGCCCTGGCCCGCTAACGCCCCAACAAACTTGTGGAGTTCTGGCCGTCCCACAACACCCTCCCATCTTTTAGCCTGTATGTAAATGACATCAAGTCCCAGTTTGTCTTCTTTGATGATACCATCAATTCCCTCGTCATTTGAATATTTAGTAGCCTTTCCCGCTTCAGCTATTGAACCGCCATATCCCATTTTGACTAAAAGTTCGACTACAATCTTTTCAAAAAAAGCAGGGTGAACGATTTTGAGTTTTGACAGTATCTCTTGCTCTAATGACTTTCTGATTCTCAGATAACCCGATTCAATCAATTCTTCTGGAGTTTCTTCATTCTTTTCTACTCGTCCATGCGAATGAGTTTCATCTTCTTTTTTCAATGATTGAAAATCTAAAAATTCTGGAAACCGTTTAAGAAATTTGACATCAATATTGCGTGGTTTGTCTGCTAATACATCTTTGCCTCTTTTAGTAATAGCAACAGTGCCTCTTTTTGGTGATTCAATGATACCGGATTTCTTTAAGTAAGTTCTTGCCCAACCTACTCTGTTTCCAAACAGAAATGTCTGGCCACTTGGTAAAAGCTCGGCTCGTTCTTTTGCTGTGAGATTGAATTTAAAAGCAAGTTTTTCTACAATGTCATTCAGTTTATATTCTTTGCCATCTGAAATTGCTTCAAGAAATGGCAGCATCAATGTCTGATAGTCTGGTATCATAAGCAATTAATTTAAGTGTTCACCGCCCAAAAATCATTTTACCACCGACTTGATACTCAACTCTTCCATCTGCTTTTCATCAATCGTACTCGGCGCATCAAGCATCACATCGCGGCCGCTGTTGTTCTTTGGGAAGGCAATAAAATCGCGGATGCTTTCGCTGCCGCCGAGGATAGCGCAAAGCCGGTCGAAGCCAAAAGCGATACCGCCGTGCGGCGGTGCGCCGTATTCAAAAGCGCCGAGCAAAAAGCCAAACTTGTGCTGCGCTTCCTCTTTGGTCATGCCGAGTGCCGCAAACATTTTTTCCTGCAACTCGCGTTGGTAGATTCGAATGGAACCGCCCCCGATTTCGTTGCCGTTTAATACCATGTCGTAAGCATTGGCCTTGATGTTCGCGTACGGATGTTTCAGGTATTCGGCAGCATTCTCAATCACCGGGTTGTTATTGATCATTTCGCTGATCTGCGAAGGTTTGGGCGACGTGAAGGGATGATGCCGTGCCACCCAACGGTTGCCTTCTTCATCGTATTCAAACAAGGGAAAATCGAGCACCCACAAGAGTTTGAATTCGTCTTTTCGGCGCAGACCCAAACGTTCGCCGAGATAAAGGCGCAGATCAGAAATGGCCTTGCGGGTTCGTTCTTCAGCGCCAGCCAAAATCAGGATTAAGTCGCTCGGTTTTGCGTTTGCATATGTGGCAAACGTTTTTAATGCTTCTTCGTTAAAGAACTTGTCCACGCTGCTTTTCAGGCTGCCATCTGCATTCACTTTAATGTTCACCAAACCTTGCATGCCCACCTGCGGACGCTTCACCCAGTCAGTCAGTTCATCTATCTGCTTGCGGGTGTATTCGGCTGCGCCGGGAACAGCGATAGCCACAATGGTTTCGGCATTGTCGAAAACCGAAAAACCGGTTGGCACAGCCAATGGCGATTGCGCCAACAGCGATTGCTTGTCGAGGAAGACGGTCGGCGGCACTTTCAGGTTGGCCACCTTCATACCAAAGCGGATGTCGGGTTTGTCAATGCCATAGGTCCACATGGCTTCTTCCCAGGTCATGCGTTCCACCTTTTCGGAATAGTCAACTTGCTTGACTTGTTTGAAGATGTACTTAACTAAGCCTTCAAACATATTCAGGATGTCTTCTTGTTCTACAAAGGCCATCTCGCAATCTATCTGTGTAAATTCCGGCTGCCGGTCGGCACGCAAGTCCTCATCGCGAAAACATTTTACAATCTGATAGTACCGGTCGTAGCCGGCAACCATCAGCAGTTGCTTAAAGGTTTGCGGGCTTTGCGGCAAGGCATAAAACTCACCAGGGTTCATGCGGCTTGGCACCACAAAATCACGTGCGCCTTCGGGGGTGGACTTGATCAAAAAAGGCGTTTCTAAATCCATAAAGCCATGCCCGTGCAAGTATTCACGAGTGGCACGATTGATGGCATAGCGCAGCTCTAAATTTCTTTTTACCGCGCCGCGGCGTAAGTCAAGATAACGGTACCGCATCCGCAGGTCATCGCCACCATCGGTATCATCTTGGATAGTAAAAGGCGGCACAGCCGATTTGTTTAAAACGGCGAATGAAGTAACGGCGATTTCAATTTCGCCGGTGGGCAGTTGCGGGTTTTTGTTGCTGCGTTCAATGACCTTGCCTTTGACCTGCAATACAAATTCGCGGCCGAGGGGCGATGCGTCCAACTCGGTGTTTAAAGCTTCGTCGAAAACGGCTTGAGTGATTCCATAGCGGTCGCGTAAATCAACAAAGGTGATGGCTCCGAATTTGCGAACGGTTTGCACCCAACCGGCCAAAGTAACTTCGGCGCCGGCGTTCTTCAGTCGCAATTCGCCGCAGGTGTGTGAACGAAACATGGATGCATAAAATTTAAAATGAAATGATAAACGAGCCGCAAAGATAAGGGGGTGCTTCTTGCGGATGCCGGCTTGCGAAACAACATGGATGCAGCTTATTCGTCAAGGTCAATCCCGATTTTTTTCATCAGCAGTGAAGCGTTCAGGCTTTGGCAAACACCGGGCTTTAGTTTGTAATCAAAATACAGTTCCTCGCCCTCCACCTGCACATCAAAGTGATAGTTTTCTACGGCCGCAGGATAGTCCGTTTCTATTAGAGCAAGCTCCACATCGTGAGTGGCAATCACCGCTACGGCTTTCTCTTTAATCAATTGCCGGATGAAGGCGGCCGAACCTTTGTGCCGGTCGTATGAATTGGTGCCGCGTAAAATTTCATCCAACAAAATGAAAACCGGCTCCGCTGTTTTTATCCGTTCAATGATGGTGCGCAGCTTCTTTAGTTCCGCGTAAAAGGTGGATGTGTTCTCCGCAAGATTATCGGCAATGCGCATGCTGCTTAACAAACCTATAGGCGAAAGCGTAAAAGACGAAGCGCAAACCGGCGCACCTGTTTGCGCCAGCACAATGTTTGTACCCAGGCTGCGCAGAAATGTGCTTTTACCTGCCATGTTTGAACCGGTAATCAGCCCGACTTTTGGCCCGCCGTCCAACGTAAAATCGTTAGTTACCCGTTTTGATTCTTTTAATAAAGGATGGCCGATGTCTTTCCCATGCAGCGTAAAGTGTTTTGCGCTAAAAGCCGGAGAGCACCATCGTGGCTGATTAAAATGCAAAGTGCTCAAACTGTGAAGCAGCTCTATTTCAGCAACGGCCGCAAACCAAAGAGTAAGATGTGTTTTGTTGCGCTTGCGCCAGCCGTTCAAGGCAATCATTTGCCGCACGTCCCAAAGCAAAAAAGGGTTGAGAAAAATTAGGCCTATGAGGCTGCCGCGCAGGTCAAAGCGGTCAAGAATCCGGTTTAGGTTTTTGATTTCTTGGCTTGCCGATTTGCCACCATCAGTAAGGCTTTGCTGAATTGTTTTAAGATGACTTGCGTTGAAAGAATGCGCTTCTATCCAAGCCACCAGGTTTTGCAGTGTGGACGTTTCTTTTACAATACCACTTAATTGAGCATAGGGCTTCACGGCGTTGCGGCTGATGATACCTGACACCAACACATAAAGAAGGAACAAACCTGAAAAAGCGGCACCTGAAACAAAGCCGCTTAGCGCTGCTATCGCGGAAGCAAGTGTGAAAAATGTATAGGCCCATACAACTATTTTCCAGGCCGGCTTGCGGAAATGTTTTTCTTCATCCGCTGTCCAAACCATGACCCGGTTTTGGGCTTGCTGTGTCATCGTTGTTTGCATAGCGAAGGCCTGAAACTGTTGCCGCCATTGCAGCAGCGGCGTTAACTCTTTTACTGCTTCCTGCCTTGCCTTGACGAGTGCAAGTGGTTGCGGCTGCAAAAGATTTTGCGCCAGCAGATTTTGCCCCTGCTCGGTATAACAGCGGCTTAACCATTGGTAAATTGAGGCTTCACCGAACAAATCCAGGTCGGCTGCGTACCCGTGTTCTTTCGGCAAAAAACGACTGCCATTGTCTCTTTCAAGGAATTGATGTTTTAATGCGGATTGCTCTTCTTCATTTATCCGAATCAGCAATTTTGTATTCCGGATTTTTATGTTGTTGGCAAGGTCTTGCAATACTAAGTAGAGAAGGATAGCGATGCCTGTTACCGCCGGCGGCAATCCGATAAGTCCCGAAGATTGAAACAATTTATAAGCAGTCAAAGTGGTGGCAACAAAAACGGTAAGCCGAAGCCAGCCGAGGAGCGTTCGCTTTTTTTGCTGTTGTTGAAGAAGCGTTGCTTGTTCTGCTGCTTCCTGTACGTACTGCGGCTGCGGGTCGTCCTGACTAATCATGAGGGCCAAAGTAAGGCAAGTTGCCAATTGCCGATTGAAACTGTGTATAGTTTAAAAACTTTTTTAAGCCACTGCTTTTTAAAAAGAACGACCGCCTTGTAAGTAAGTACCGGCAACTGGTCATGTTTACTTGCTTTATCTTGAACCGCCAACTGCTTCACCATGATCCATTTTACCTCAGTTATAAAACGTTTTGATAAGCAGGGAGAGAAAACCGGTTGGACGTATATCGTCGTTTCGGAGAAGGCAGCCAACGGCTTAAACCCCGGCGTGAAAACATCATTCCGGGTGAAAGGCCGCTTAGACAATCATGCCATTGAAAAGATAGCCTTGTTACCAATGGGCGACGGTTCGTTCATCATGCCATTGAATGCTGCCACCCGTAAAGGCATTAGAAAACAAAAGGACGCTGTACTAGAGGTTTGGTTAGAGCTGGATAGAGAAGCTATCCGCATCAACGATGATTTTTTGGATTGCCTTCTTGATGAACCGGCCGCGCTAAAGAATTTTCAGGGCCTTGCCAAAGGCCACCAGAATTATTTTTCAAAATGGATTGAAAGCGCAAAGACGGAACCCACCAAGGCCAAGCGCATTGCCATGGCGGTGAATGCGCTTGCCAAAGGTTGGGGTTATCCTGAAATGATAAGAGCTGCCAAAAAAGACAAACAACAAACGGGTTTATGATGATGCATCATCGTCTGTTTCTCTTCCCCCGTCAAGCTCGCCGCGTTGGCGGTCAATTTCTGTTTCATTCAAATCATCTCTTGATACACTGATGGTATTGTCTTTTCGCGGGTCCACGCTTTGATCGTGCTGATGTTCTTCCGGTGTTTGCAAAGTGCTGTTGGGCGTGAGATAGATTTTTGTTTCTCCTTGTTGCGAATCTTTCGGTTGATTGTTCATAATTATTGATTAAGAAGGTTTTTGTTTTTTCAAACTGATGAGTAAGCTATCATCTACCAATCTGCCTGTCAGCAGATTTTTACATAGGCTAATCAGCCATCCTCTCCACTTGTTACTTCGCCACTGCTTTTAGTTGGTGTGTTTTCGGCTGTTTGCCGACCTGTTTCACTTGAATAGGCATCGCTTAACGAGTGATCGGTAGGAACATTTATTTCTTTGCCGTCGGGTGTTTGTACGTACACGGCACTCTCTTTTTTTGCTTCGGCATCTTGCTGTTGCGGTTTCATGATTTGTTTAAAAGGAAGAGATGAAATGTTGTGCCAGACGAATCCCGCAGCCGGTACTTGGCTGCATGCAAACAGTCAATGAGCCCGACGTTGATCTTTACGGACTAAACTTTCGTTCATGCCCACTATTCATGTGCTTATTAAAGGAAGAGTGCAAGGCGTTTTTTACCGGGCCTCTGCAAAAGAAAAATCTGAAGCGCTCCAGCTATCGGGTTGGGTAAAGAATACGCCCCAAGGTGATGTAGAGGCCATCGCTGCAGGCAATGAAGAGGCCCTTAATAAATTTGTGGAATGGTGTAGAAAAGGCCCGGTGGCCGCTCATGTGACTTCGGTAACAGTACGCACAATAGAAGTACAGCCGTTTACCGGTTTTCACATTTTAAAGGAATAAGCATTTTTTAGTATTACGTGTTCAGCCTGCTTACACAGTATTGCCCAAATTGTTGATTTGTATAGCCAAAAAAAACACGTACCTCGGCGGTCCCGCTTTAGGCCAGCACGGCACTATTTTGTTGCCGCGTTTGTGGAACTGCATTTTGTTTAACCGTTTAAATACCGAGTGTTATGGCAGAAAGAGGGCAACCCGAACAATCCCAAGGGTACGAACAAGACAACCGCGATACAAAATCTTCAAATGACTTACACCTTCCAAATTCGACCGTACCCACAGATGCGGAGCGTAGCGAAAACCTGCAAGAGAAGCGTACAGCCAGCCGGGGCTTTGCTTCCATGGATCGCGAAAAGCAAAAACGAATTGCCAGTGAAGGCGGCCGCGCGGCTCACAGGCAAGGCGTGGCTCACGAGTGGAGCAAAGACGAGGCAAGAGAGGCCGGCCGCAAGGGTGGTCAGATTGTAAGCAAAAACCGCGATCACATGAGTGAGATTGGCCGCAAAGGTGGACAAAACTCGGGGCAGCGGCGACAGCAAGGGGATGAATGAGAAAGGGGGTTTTGAAATGACAATGGGGAATAGGTAGTTGCGGTGATAGTTGTTGCATTACCGCTACTCAATAGTGTCTAACGTTTTACTTAACTGGCTATACTCACGTTAACCCGTGAACAATTTTTTTTTCTCCATTGGCCATTACAACCTTATTCATCAAAGCTTTTGTCGGCTTTGTCGTCGCCTTCCCCATCTTCTCTAAAACCATCCGACACCGTACGGGTCAGGTGTTGATTGTCTTCGTCGTTTGGCGCACTGCTGATGGTGCTTACACCAGGCTGCCTTGCATCCTCGTCGCGCATGTGCGGGTCGCTATGCCGGCCTTCTTCAGATGGGACATTTCTTTTAGGATCTGTTTTGTTTTCCATATTAGTCGTTTAACCTGAACCCGGAAAAAAGCCGTGCCAACGAAGAGGAAAATGTTTTTACCGGAAGGCCTTTTAAATCTGCTGAATAACCATTTCTTTGCAGCCGTGAAAAAACATCCTTCAAACGTTAAACAAAGATTCTATCCTATGCAGACAGCAAAACCTTGGTTGCTCGCCTTGGTAGCAGGTTCGCTGGCCTTTTCCAGTTGCGGCTCAAGTTCCGCAACAAAGGAAGCAAATTCCGACAGCACGAAAACGGCTAAAACTTCGTCCAAACAAAGCACCGACAGCAACAACCGCAAACCCGCAGATGCTGCGGAATATAATCGGTTGATGACTTATCTCGCCAATGGCGATACCACGGGCCGGTGGCCCGTTAAAGCTGCGGCTATGCCTCAATCTGGAGCCATTCTTCCCTTTAACCGCGTGATTGCTTATTACGGAAACCTGTATTCCAATCGTATGGGCGCTTTGGGCAAATGGCCCAAAGCGGAGATGATTCCACGGCTTTTGAAAGAAGTCGACGAATGGAACAAGGCAGATACCGTTATCAAATCCATTCCTGGTCTGCATTACATTGCCGTGACGGCGCAAGGGGCGCCCGGTAAAGATGGCAAATGGCGTTACCGGATGCCGCTTGGGCAAGTGGATACCGTTTTGGCCTGGGCTAAAGAGATCAATGCCGTTGTTTTTATTGACATTCAAATTGGGTTGAGCGATGTGCAGAACGAGATTCCGGTTTGGGAAAAATATCTTTCGCTGCCGAACGTGCACTTGGGCATTGACCCGGAATTTGCCATGAATGCCAAAGGCGGTAAGCGTCCCGGCAGCGTGATTGGTTCGCTAGACGCTAAGGACATTAATTGGGTGGAAAATTATTTGGTTGATTTGGTAAAAAAGAACAACCTGCCGCCAAAGATTTTCATGATTCACCGTTTTACAAAAGGAATGGTAACAAACGCGAATGAGATTCAGACTCATCCCGAACTTCAATTTGTAATGGATATGGATGGTTGGGGACCGCCGGATTTGAAAAAGGGCAGTTACCGGTATTGGATAAACGAGCAGCCGGTGCAGTTTACGGGTTTCAAATTGTTTTATGTGAACGACACCGAAAAGAGCGGGCAGAAAGAAATGATGAGTAAAGAACAAGTCATCAATCTTCGGCCGCGACCAATTTATATTCAGTATCAGTAAAAAGATTCAGATAAAGCAGCAAAAAAGTTGGCAGCGATGCCAACTTTTTCATTTCAGTGAAATGCTAACCAAGACCTCGGAGGTTTTCAATTCCGATGGCTATCGGAACTCCGAGGTCTGCGAATGAAGTTTCTTGCTACCGGATAGCCGTATTCAGTTTTGCCACTCTTCCATTACTTCCGGCTAAATAAACCGCAGCGCCGTCTTTGGCTTTGCGCACTACATGATAACCTTGTTTTGTGAGGAGACTCCAGGTTTCACCGCCGTCAGTTGAATAATCTACACCGCTTGTTCCGCAGGCAATTAGCTTTTTTTCGGTGATGTATTCCACGCAGCTCCGGTAGCCATGTGGCGGAACCGTTGGCGCCTGCCAGGTTTTGCCTCCGTTAGAAGTATAAAAGCAATTTGCTGTGGATGAAGTGTCCTTTAAAAAGTCGCCGCCCACGACAATCATCTTCTTGCCGTCACTGTACTTTTTATTGTCCCAAACCGCGACAGAGTTAGCGCCGGTGCTTTCTTTTCCTTGAACAATAGGCAGCTTTATCTTATCGGTTTTGATGAAGATGCTTGATGTGCTGCCGCCCGTTACAAACACAGCCGCCTCGCGGCTCAAAGGACGAACATTGGTGCCGCTGCTCGCAAAACAAGCCTCGCCTTTATCGGCTACGGGTTTGTATTTTTCAGGAATCTCCCGCCAGGTAGCTCCGCCATCAAAGCTTCGAGCCACAAATAATTTTCCGTCAATCGGGTCGCCTATGACGATGCCCGACTCCGTATTCCAAAACTCCATTGCGTCGAGAAACATTCCGGGCTGCCTGTTTTCGTAAACCACTTTCCAATTGGCACCGCCGTCGGTGGTTCGAAGAATATACGCCGGTGTGTCCACGGCAATCACAATAGCCGTTGCGCCGTCAAAAGCTTCAATGTCGCGAAAATCCCGCTTTTCAAAACCCTTTACCTGAAACCATTTCCAATCTTTTCCACCGTTTATGGACGTGCCTACCGTGCCGTTGCTACCGCTTACCCAAAGCACATTATCGGTAACCACGCTTAATCCGCGAATAGAGGTTTTGCGGCCGGAGGTGAGGGTATCAATTTTTGGCGTTTGAGCAAAGCAAACTATCGGTAAGAAGAAGGCAAGAGCGAAAAAACATTTTTTCATCAGTACATAATTTTCACGGGCAAGATAGGAAGTGGGAAATCAATCATCATAATCCAAAGAAATCCATTGGCGTAAAACCTTGTTGGTAACTTTTAGCGTTGCCGTCTTACCTTCATTGCCCAATCAAAATTCTTCCCCATGCCTTCTTTCGATATTGTTTCCAAAGTAGATGCGCAAGCTCTCGACAACGCGGTGAACATTACCAAAAAAGAGATCACTAATCGTTTTGATTTCAAAAATGCTCATGTGGTAATGGACCTCGACAAAAAAGAATTCAAGCTAAAAATTGAAACCGATGATAGCATGAAGATGAGTCAACTGATAGATGTATTAATTAGCCGGGCACACAAGCAGGGGATTGCACCTGAAGCCTTTGACCGAAGTAAGGAGGGAGCGCAAAGCGGCAAGGCATGGAAGCAGGAAGTGCAGGTACGCAATGGATTGAAACAGGAAGACGCAAAAAAGATAGTAAAACAGATAAAGGACGAAGGCTTGAAAGTGCAGGCGTCTATCATGGATGATTTGATTCGGGTGACCGGCAAAAAAATTGACGATCTGCAAACGGTAATTCAAGCTGCAAAGACCTGGGAACTGGGTATTCCTGTTCAGTTTGAGAACATGCGGAGCTGATGAGTGTTCAAATGTTTAAAAGTTCAATTGTTCAAAAGTTAGAGCTGGCTGCAGAACAGTTGAACAGTTCAATACTTGAACTTTTGAACTGCTGTTTCAACACAGGCTTAACAAATTTTCTTTTCTGCTCTTTCGTTTTTAAAAGTGAGTTCCCTACATTTGCGGCTTCAATTCAACAACAATCGCAGTTAAATACGTTTTTATGAAAAAGGATCTTCATCCGGCCAATTACCGCTACGTAATTTTTAAGGACATGAGTAACGGTTACAGCTTTTTGAGCCGCTCTACAGCCGCCAGCAAGGAAACTGCTAAGTGGGAAGATGGCAACGATTATCCGCTAATCAAGCTTGAAATTTCCAACACGTCGCATCCTTTCTTCACCGGCAAAAACGTATTGGTTGATACCGCCGGCCGTATTGACAAGTTCAAAAAGAAATACGCAAAAAAAGAAGCTTAAGCTTTTTTGTTCATCATATTCATCCCGTCTCAACAACCGTTGAGACGGGATTTTTTATTTATGCAATTCGTTTTTTCGCTGTGTGCATGATGCTGCTTGTTTGGGCTTTGCCCTAACTTGGAGACGAGCCGTATCACGGATTCATTGCTGATTATTCACTACCTATTTTCTCTCATGCACAAAATAATTTTTACCGAAGAATACTGCAATCCCGGCAACCTCTTTCCTTTTACACTAAGCCGGCGGGTACAGGACATTCGCGTGGGCATTTTAACCATCCGCGAAAAATGGGAGCAGCACCTTGCTTGCCCGTCTTTTGACAAATTTGAAGATGACTACAAGGATTTGGAGCGGGCCGTTCGCATTCAGGAAGCTGTTGGTAATGGTGTTGTATATCTCGTTCACGGGAATGTACTGCCCACCAAAAAACTCATCAGGCAAGTAAAAAAATTAAAGCCCGGCGAATTTTTGTCGGTGGCTGAAAAAGAAAGCGTTGTTTATTGTTTATCCAAAAAAGAAGTGTTGGATGAAAACAACATCAAGGTTGGAAAGCCAGTTGAAATAGACGAAGAACTCAAAGAAATAAAAGCGCCCTGGAACATCTTTCAACAAAACGTTTGGGCCATTGCACAGGACTTTGATTTAGTTACGACGGGCCGCAAGTCGCAAAAGATTTCGGCAACCAACAATGCCCTCAATCCATCCAATATTTTTATTGAGAAAGGAGCGCAGGTGGAGTGCTGTTTTTTGAATGCGCAACACGGGCCGATCTATATTGGTAAGAACGCGCAAGTGATGGAGGGTTCAATGCTGCGCGGGCCTGTAGCTGTGTGCGATGAAGCCGTAGTGAAAATGGGCACAAGGCTTTATGAAGGCACAACCGTTGGACCTAAATGCACCGTTGGCGGCGAGATAAAGAACTCTGTGTTGTTCGGTTATTCCAACAAAGCACACGATGGTTACATGGGCGATGCGGTGATAGGAGAGTGGTGCAACTGGGGCGCGGGCACGTCTAACTCCAACATTAAAAACAATGCATCCGGCGTGGTGGTTTGGACGCCGTCGGGCGCCGTAAACGTGGGTTTAAAATGCGGTGTGTTAATGGGCGACTATTCCCGCACGGCCATCAATACATCTATTAATACCGGAACTGTTGTTGGCGCCTGTGCCAACATCTTCGGCAATGGGTTATCACCTAAATACATCCCTTCTTTTTCCTGGGGCAGCGATGGCTTGCAACGTTATGAACTGGAGAAAGCCTTCACCGACATCAACAACTGGAAACTTTTAAAAGGAAGCGCTTTAACGGCTTCGGAAAAGACAGTCCTCAAACATATCTTTGAGCACCACTGATGTTCAAACGTTCCAAAGTTCAACAGCTTACTTGTTGAATGCGATATAGACTTTTGAAAGATTGAATAAATAAACTTCTGAATTTAAAAATTATGCGCAAACAGATAGCGGCCGCCAACTGGAAAATGAATCTTACGCTGGGTAAAGCCGAGGCTTTACTAGAAAGTATTTTAGAGCAAAATATCGTGCACGCGGAGAATGGCCAAGTGGTCTTTGCCGTTCCGTTTCCATACCTGATGATGGCGGCTGAAAAGCTTAAAGGACTAAGCGATTATGCCGTTGCCGCGCAAAACTGCAGCACTAAAAAAAGCGGCGCTTATACCGGCGAAGTTTCGGTGGAGATGCTTGACTCGATTGATGTGAAATACTGCATTGTGGGCCACAGCGAAAGAAGAGAATATTACGGGGAAATAGACGAGATACTTCAGCAGAAAATTGACCTCTGTCTGGGCCAAAACATTACACCTATTTTCTGTTGTGGTGAAGCTCTTGACATTCGCGAAAAAGAGAAGCAAAACGATTTTGTAAAAAAGCAATTGGAAAAAGCTCTATTTGATTTTTCATCTTCTGAATTGAAGAAAATCGTGATTGCTTATGAACCCATCTGGGCCATCGGTACGGGCAAAACCGCCACTACCGAACAGGCACAACAAATGCACGCCTTCGTTCGTTCTATTCTGGCCGAAAAATGGGGTGTTGATGCTGCCGAGGACGTAACCATCCTGTACGGCGGCAGCGTGAAAGCATCCAATGCTGCCGAACTTTTTGCCTGTCCCGATGTGGACGGCGGCTTGGTTGGCGGCGCCTCTCTAAACGCGGCGGAATTTGTTCACATCATAAAAGCTTTGAAGCATTAATCCAGCTACGCAATACCGCATCGTCGTCCTTCAGAAAAACCATTTGCTCCTTCGCTTTTTAAAGCTTCGGCTGGTGGTGAACGGTATGCACATTTACCCGCTTCAGAAAGGAAAGCCTGTGGTGGTAAACGTGCCTACCAGTCCGGCAAGATTGGTGGTAACAGACGGCTTTCACATTACCGCGCCGGTGCAAATAACGTACACACCACAACGCATCCGTTATTTTACCATCGCCTGCATTGTGGAGAATGACGTATTAATTGGCGGCGGCGTGTTAATGGCCTTGCTTTTTTTCATGGGGCTTTCATCGGGCCTCGTTTTGTTATTGTTGTTGAGTATTGCGCCCATTGCCTGTCTTTTATTTTTTTATTATGTCAAGCGAAAAGAGTTCATTCGCATACGGCCTGTTTAGAAAGCGGCCAAGCGCCTTTGGTTTTCTGCTGCTTTACTCTTTGCCAACAACTTTCATACTTCTATGCATCCACGCAAGAAAATTTTATGGTTAGTCAGTTGGTATCCTAATAAATACAATCCGTTCGACGGCGATTTCATACAGCGTCATGCAAAAGCTGCGGCCTTGCATCACGACATCCATGTGCTTTTTGTAAGGCAAGCAAATAAGCAACTAAACGAAGAAGAGGTTGTGGACAAGAATGATGGACTAACCGAACAAATCATTTACCTGCCTAAAAAGAGCGGATGGCGGGGTAAACTGCAAAACTTTCGTTCCTGGCAACATTCGTATAAAAAAGCGATAAGGGTAATTATTGAAACTGAAAGTCCTTCACTAATTCATGTACATGTTCCGTGGAAGGTTGGGCTGATGGCCTTGTGGGCAAAAAAGGAATTCAAGGTTGACTATCTTGTTACAGAACACTGGGGCATTTATAACACCATTGCCGGGGACAACATCAACACCAAACCGTTTCTGTTCCGACTGTTGTTGAAGCGTATTTATCAGCAAGCCGTAGCCTTTGTTTCTGTGAGCCGGTTTTTAGGTGAAGGCGTCAACAAAACGGTGCTGAAAAAAGAGTTTCGGATTATTCCAAACGTGGTTGACACGGCGTTATTTTATTCTACTTCTGATAAACATGAAAGCTTCACTTTCGTACACGTTTCTAACATGGTTGCGTTGAAGAATGTCGAAGGGATTCTTCTTGCCTTTAAAGCATTTCTACATCAAGCAAATGCAGACGTACGGCTTCTTTTTATTGGCAACACAAACGATGACTACGAACGCTTTGCACGGAGTTTAAACCTTTCAGGCGATGTTGTTATTTTTAAAGGAGAAATTTTGCACGAACAGGTGGCAAAAGAAATGCGGCGATGCCATGCTTTGGTTCTAAACAGCAACATTGAGAATTCGCCTTGTGTTATCGGCGAAGCGCTGTGCTGTGGGCTGCCGGTGGTTGCGACTGCTGTCGGAGGTATACCGGAATTGCTTAGCGAAGAAAATGGCCTTCTGATTCTACCTGAAAATGTGAGCTCTCTAACTCATGCGCTGACGGAAATGTTTCTAGATTTTTCACGATTTAAAACGTTGGAAATTGCTTCGGTGGCAGCCGGCAAATTTGGGATGGAAGCTATCGCCGGCGCTTTTTCCGATCTGTACAATGCGTATTGAAGCTGTTGAAAATCTGCTAAATCTTTTTAAGAAAAACTGCCGCTCAATAACCCATTCATACCATTTGCTAAACAAACGAGTGTCCCGCCCCATCGCGAAGGAAATTTCTCTATTTTTATACAGTCCCTCCAACTGAAAGCCACAGTCCAATCTCCACGTTTTTAGTTCACCCGAAATTCTGGTTATGAAGAAATACTTTTTCGTCGGAGGCCTGCTGTTTGCATTCATCGCCAATGCGCAATTGGTAAACAATGGCGCCACCATCGTTGTCCAAACGGGCGGCGCTATCTTTTGCGCAGGTTCTTTTACCAACACATCCGGCACTGTTACCAACGACGGCAAAATTGAAGTACAAGGAAATTTTGCCAACAGCGGTACGTATAATTCCACTACTGCCGACGATTCTCTGATTCTGTCGGGGAGCGGTAACGCAACGCTAAGCGGCGGTGGCGCCACCTTTCGTTTTCTCACTATTAACAAGGTGGCCAACACCGATTTGGTTACGCTGACAAGCACGGTCAACGTTGGCAATAAGCTTGATTTTTTGATTGGCGGTTTTAGCACCGATTATCTTGCTAATCCCAATTATTCTGTAACTGCACCCTCATTGGCCGTATTCAATTTTGCCGCAGGAAGAGAGATAGCCGGTAACGTAAAACGGACTGGCTGGATCAATGGTTCAACGGTTTTGTTTAATGGCGCCAACATGCAGGTGACCACGGCCGGTGGCACAGCCCCAACTGATTTGATGGTTACGATGTTGCCACAGGCTTTCGGCGGCGATCCTTCGCAAGCCGAACGCGAAGTAAAACGCAAGTTTTTGTTTACACCTACCGGCGGTTCCGGTTATACAACAGATGTGCGTTTTCCGTACCTCACCTCGGAACTCAATGTTGCTTTAAACGCAAACACCGAAGCGAACTTGGTTCCCTGGAACTTGCTTTCTTCCGAATGGAATGCAAGGCTGACGCCCGTGAGCCGCGACGCCGCGAACGGTTGGGTAATTACAACCGGTATAGATGCGGCTTCACTTGCACAGGAATGGAAGTTGGCTGATCCAAGATATATCTTCAGGGATACGGCCATTCTTCGCGGGGCTTGGAACGGCGCGGATATGAATACAGTTATTAATGGTATTCTGCCCACAAACCAACCCTATTCAGCATCGCCCTTTAATTACGCAGGCACAGAATCAGCAGCATCAATCCCCAACGCCAACATAGTGGATTGGGTGCTGGTTGAGTTAAGAAAACCCTCTGCCGGCGTTGCGACGGACGCCATATCGTCCACAATTATTGGCCGGAAAGCAGGTTTCCTTTTACGCAATGGAAGCATCGCTGATTTGGACGGCGCCACACCTATTTCCTTTAACATAACTAAACAAGGTAGCGGCAATTTTATCACCGTGCGCCACCGCAATCACCTTGGCGTGATGAGCAACGCCATTGCTTCCAACGAGGCCGGCACGTTTATCAACAACTTTACTGCACTGGGCAACACGTACACTAACAGCGGCATTCCTACGCCACCGATGACGCTTTTGGGCGGAACCAAGTATGGTTTGTGGGCTGGCAATGCGTCAAACGCGGATGGCGTGGTGAACTCCTCCGATATTGGTTTAGTGAAGTCGCAAGCCAATGCGGCGCTCACCGGTTATCAGGTTACGGACGTAACGATGGATGCAACCGTGAACTCTTCCGACATCGGCCTTGCCAAACAGAGCGCCAATGCAGCCGCCACTACGCATTCTGCCCGTATGCAGAATAAACCTGCTCAAAGCCATCTTCCCGCCAACTAAGTACATACAACCATTTCGTTATGAAATTTCTTCTACCTTTTTTTGCTTCACTTCTTTGGTTCGATGTTTTCAGTCAGACAGTAGAGACGCAAGTTTTTGTTAGCAGTGGCAGCAACACAACCACAACGAAACTTGGTGTTAGAATGCGTTCTACAGCCGGTGTTATTCCGTACCAAGGGGTAACATTTTACATTCTTTATCAAAGCGCCAACGCCTCGTACGCTTCTGTTGATGACAGTAAATTGGTCACCACGTATGGTTGGGGTACGTCGAGCAGGCAGATCAACCCCGGCCAAACATTGACGGGCAGTTTGATTGCTGGCGGACAGACGTATAACCGCCGGTACATTTATCTTAATTCCGATGAAGCAGCCGATGGCACTCATCTGGTAAATCTGAACACATCTTGGGATACGGTTATTACTATCACACTCAATAACCTTCAGCCTTCACCTACTTATGGCGGCTACGCATATATGCAAAAGACTAGCGAGGCGCCGGGTGCTTCACTTACCGATCCGCTGTTCATCAACATCCCTTTCAACGTGACTTCCTCTTCGGTAGCATTAAAGCCCGCCGCCGGGCCACTGCCAGTTTTGTTTACCAGATTTAACGCCCAATGTCAGGCCGATAAATCCACCAGCATTACCTGGTCCACGTCACAAGAAACGTACAATAATTATTTTGAGGTCGAACGAAGCAGTGATGGGTTCAATTGGAACGCTGTGTCAAAAGTTGTTGCTAGTGGAAACAGCTCAACAGAAAAGAATTACCAAGTGAATGATCCGCAAGGCGGAACGGCTCAATACCGGTTGAAACAAGTGGACCGCGATGGCAAAATCAGCTATTCAACCACCGTGAAAACCTCTTGTGAAGGCCGTAATGTTTACGTAACGCTTTATCCTGCGCCAGCAAGCGACGTTGTTAACCTTATTATTGGTTCGGATAAAGCCGTAAAAACCATTTTACAGATTTATGATGCAAAGGGGAAATTGGTGATAAACATGGCCGTTATTATTACGAAAGGCGTGAGCAACTTTAAAATTCCGGTGCTGAATCTTGCTACAGGTGAGTATATTATCAAGGGCACAAATTCCGAACTGGAAATCAGCAAGCGATTCACCATCGTTCGATAATCGTTAAACCACAATCAACTTTAAGGCTGCCTACGGGCAGCCTTTCTTTTTATCCAGCTTAACAAAAAGCCTTTTTTGGGGTTGGCAACTTTAATAACAGACGCCTATCTTTGCGCCTCTTGTTTAAAAAACAGGATATTGCCTGAAGAGGCTCCCTAAGTTTGCGCCGGTGCGCTTCGCCTCAAGGGTATCATACAAAAGCATTTTAAAATGCCAAAGGTTAAAACAAACTCCAGTGCTAAAAAGCGTTTCAAAGTAACGGGCACAGGTAAAATCACACACCAGAAGTCTTTTAAGCGTCACATCCTCACCAAAAAATCAAAAAAACGCAAACGTGCCTTGCGCAAAGACGGTACCGTTGCCAAAGCCAACATGGACTTTGTGATGCGTTTGCTGCGCTTAAAATAACCGCCGCCGTCAAAGGTTTAGACCTGGACAATTCAAACATCGAATTTTAAATTTCAAACTAATCAAATATGCCTCGTTCCGTTAACGCCGTTGCTTCCAGAGCACGGAGAAAAAGAATTTTAAAGCAAGCCAAAGGCTTTTACGGCAAGCGTAAAAATGTTTACACCGTTGCTAAAAACATAGTAGAAAAAGGGATGACCTATAGCTATGTTGGCCGTAAGCTGAAGAAGCGTGAATACCGCCGGTTGTGGATTGCCCGTATCAATGCTGCTGTTCGCGAAGAAGGTCTGACCTATTCGCAATTCATTAATGCCTTGAACCAAAAAGGCATTACACTTGACCGTAAAGTATTGGCTGATTTGGCCATGAACAATGCCGAGAGCTTTAAGGCTTTGATTGCGCAAGTGAGGTGAAGAACTTAGATTGACAGGATTCGGTTAGCATTTTGCTGAAAAAAAAAGAAGGCCCTTCAATTTGAAGGGCCTTCTTTTTCCATAAAATCATTTTATTCTTGTCAATCTTAGTTCTGTTTATTTTTGCTCCCATCTTAAAATAACCGCACAACCCATTTTGCGTCAATGAACAATACTTACATAGATCTCGTTCAGCAAACGTTCAATTTCCCGCAAGAAGGCCTGATTGTGAAAGACGGCTATCTTCAATTCAACGGGCTCGATTTAAAAGCCATCATCGAAAAGCACGGCACGCCGCTAAAGCTGACCTATCTGCCCAAGATAGGCATGCAGATAAACAAGGCGAAGGATATGTTTGCCAAGGCCTTTAAAAAGCACAAGTACGAAGGGCAATACTTTTATTGCTATTGCACCAAAAGTTCGCACTTCAGCTTTGTGGTTCAGGAGGCGCTGGAACATGACATACACCTGGAAACTTCTTATGCTTACGATATTGAAATCATCAAGAAGCTTTACGAAAAGCGCAAGATCAACAAAGACATTTATATCATTTGCAACGGGTTTAAGCAACGAGGCTATACAAGGCGCATTGCGCAGTTGCTGAACGGCGGCTTTAAAAACGTGATTCCCATTTTGGATAATAAAGCCGAACTAGAAGCGTATCGCCGTTCGGTAAAAGTTCCTTTCAAATTGGGCATACGGGTAGCGGCGGAGGAAGAGCCAACCTTTCCGTTTTATACCTCACGTTTGGGTATTCGCGCCAAGGACATTCTGGAGTTTTATGTAGATAACATTGAGGGTTATGAAGAGAAGTTTCAACTCAAGATGCTGCACATCTTTTTGAACAAAGGCATCAAAGACGACATCTATTATTGGTCAGAGCTAAACAAGATTATCAACCTTTATTGCCAGTTAAAAAAGATTTGCCCGGAGTTGGATTCGCTCAACATTGGCGGCGGCTTTCCCATCAAGCACTCCTTAGGGTTTGAGTATGACTACCAGTTCATGATTAATGAAATCGTAAGCAACATCAAAGCCGCCTGCAAGCGCACCAAAGTACCGATGCCAAATATCTATACGGAATTCGGCAGTTACACAGTAGGAGAGAGCATGGCGCACATTTACAGCGTTATTGGTGAGAAGGTGCAAAATGACCGCGAGAACTGGTATATGATTGACTCCTCCTTCATCACCACCCTGCCGGATACTTGGGGCATCGGCGAAAAGTTTTTAATGCTGCCGGTAAACAAATGGGAAAATGAATATCAACGGGTGATTTTGGGCGGCATTACATGCGACAGCCACGATTACTACGATTCCGAAGAACACATCAATGAAGTGTTTTTGCCCAAGACAACCGGCGAAGAACCTTTGTATGTTGGTTTCTTTCACACTGGTGCGTATCAAGACCAAATCAGCGGTTACGGCGGCATTAAGCACTGTTTAATTCCATCGCCAAAGCACGTGATTGTTGAATACGATAAAAACGGTAAGCTGATTGAGTGGGTTTACGCCAAGGAACAATCGGCACAAAGCATGTTGAAGATTTTAGGGTATATCCGTTAAAGTTTTATGGACAGCTTTTAACCTTTTAGCCGGTATTTCTTATTCACTTTCGGGCTGTTGAAATAGTGGTTCAATTCTTCTTCGGAAAGGTCATTCGTTAACTCAATCGGCACATCAATCAATTGCACCTGCACTTGCTTCAGTTCATCTTTTAGTTTGGACGTTTTACGGACAACATCAGGATCTTTCTCGTCAATCAGTTGGTTGTCCTGTTTCATGTACTCCAGCCGTTTTATTGACGATCGTATTTGCGATGCCTGGTTTTGGTCAATGGATTTATTGGGCACCGCCGCCTCTTTGATTGGTACTAACGCCAAGCCAACGCTTGGCAGCACTTTGCCGGCCCGTTGCGAATTATTGTCTCCTGATGTGGAAAGAATTGTTCCAGTCAACGAGGTTGAGGCCGAGGTCAAATCGAAAGAGGTTCTGGCGTTTTTCGTTTTGCGTAGTTTTTTATCCAATTGAAGAAAGGTGTATTTCAATTGTAATACATAACGCTCAAGGTTTCGCACCGCTTGATTGTATTCCTGCACAGCCATTGGCTGGTTCAGCGCATCGCGTACAAAAATTCTGATGGTAGCCGTGTCCCGCAAGCCCATTTTTGTAAGCCCGATGAAACTCACTTGTAATGCTTTTGTCTTGGCACTGTCGCTTTCTTTCGCAAAATCGTAACCCGGCGTCCATGAAAAATCATCACCGCATTTTTGAACAGGAGTGTACCCGGTTAAAGGCAGGGAAGTCATGGTGATGATGGATTCAATAGCGAAGTTGCCGGCTTCGCACAAAACTTTAAAGTTGATAGCTTCACCTTCGGCCACCCAAATGCTGCCGTTAATGGTCGGCTTTACTTTGGGTGCAATCACATCGGTATTAAAAAAAGTAATGGAAAAACTTGTGTCCACCTTATCTATTGGGTCAGAAAGGTTTTGCACGCCGACGGCTACTTTGTATGGCACATCATACTTCAATCGTCCCGATAAAAAATAGGCCTTGGTGGCTTTGAAAGTAATGTTGCCGTCGTCCTTGCTAATCTTAAGCCCAACAGGTGCATTTTTTAGGTACCAAAAATAGTTTAATGGGTTCTTGTTGATTTGAAGCTGGTAGCTGAAAGCCGAGTCAACATGCGAGGTAAAAAACGGGTTTAGATTAATGATGCGCAGTGCGGAATCGGGGTGAAAAACAGCCGTGCTGTCCTGCGCCTGGCTGCGGATAAAAAAGGAGAAGAGAAAAAGGGTTATAGTGGTTCGCATGTTTGCCAAATCTTGCCGCAAAATAAACGGAAAAAGAAAGACCCCCGTGGAAACGGGGGTCGTTAAACCAAAACCAACTGCTTATGAGAAAATCGTTCTTACTTATTGAATCGAAATATTTTTTGTGGCGGGCTTCACTTCTTCTTTTTTCGGAAGCGTTAGTGTCAGCACGCCGTTAACGTATTGGGCGGTGATGCCTTCTTCGTTAACCTTATCGTCTAATGTAAAAGAGCGTTTGAAGGACCGAACTTTAAACTCGTTGCGAATCTGCTTTTCGCCCTCGGCAACTTTTTCTTCTGTCTTTTCGCCGGAAACCGTCAACAAATTGTTTTCGAGATTCACGGAAAAGTCTTCTTTGTTCATTCCGGGTGCGGCCAATTCCAGCACGTATTCTTTTTCAGTTTCGCTAATGTTTACCGGCACCGCCAGGCGGACATCACCTTTATATAAAGACGGCGATTGCGGGAAAACGTCGCTTAGCAAATTGTTAAAGGATGCGAAGCCATTGGGTCTGTTTTGGAGGCGTACAAATGTCATATTCGTTGCTTTTTTGAGATAAGAAATTTTTGATTTCGCAACTCTGTTTTCAAACGTTGTACCAGTAAGTGAAAACGCTCAAATGCCTGCCAGAACTGCGTTTCAGCGTATTGAAAGCTGCCAGCTTGTAAGAAAATGTGAAGGTGTTCTGCTATTGTTGCAGTTTCGTAGCTTTGCGAAAATTTTTACAGATGTATCCAACACAGATAGTGCAACCCATGAAGGAAGAACTGACCGAGAATGGGTTTAAAGAACTGCTCAACAAGAGCGAAGTGGACGACCAATTAAAAAAAGACGGAACCACATTGGTAATGATCAATTCGGTTTGCGGTTGCTCCGCCGGCACGGCCCGTCCGGGTGTGCTAATGGCAGTGCATAACGCCACCAAAAAGCCTGATCATTTAACCACATCATTTGCCGGGTATGACGTAGAAGCTATCCAAAGTTTGCGTCAGCACCTGATGCCTTATCCGGCTTCTTCACCTGCTATTGCTTTGTTCAAAAACGGCGAACTGGTTCATTTTATCGAACGCCGTCAGATTGAAGGCCGCTCTGCGCAAATGATTGCCAGCAACCTGATTCACGCTTTTGAAGAGTATTGTAATTAAGCGTTGCCTGTTTACGATTTAGAGTTTTAAGTGAGCATCAGCTCTTTATAAAAACTTTAAATCGTAAACTTTTTTATGCCCTAAATTCCCCCGATGTATCCCAACCTGTACTATGTTTTCGAAGACTTTTTTGGTGTAAAGATTGGCTTTCTGCGTTTCATTAATTCCTTTGGCTTTTTTGTTGCCATTGCTTTTCTGGTGGCGGCCTGGCTGTTGTCGAAAGAACTTCGGCGCAAAAGTGAGCAGGGATTGTTCAAGCCTACCGAACGCAAGATTGTAGTAGGTGGCCCCGCAACCATTGGTGAATTAGTTACAAATTTTTTGTTAGGCTTTCTCTTTGGGTTTAAAATACTGTCTCTGTTTTTTATTGGCTCTGATGCCGTGAAAGACCCGCAGGCTTACATCTTTTCAAGCCGCGGCCTGGTTTGGCTTGGCCTGCTTACTGGTAGTGTATTTGTTTGGATGAAATGGCGCGAACGCAAAAAGCAACAGCTTAAAACACCTGAAGAAAGGGTAGTGCGCATTTGGCCCTACGACAGGGTGGGGGAGATCACCGTTCTTGCCCTAATCTTCGGACTGTTGGGCGCAAAACTGTTCGACATCTTTGAAAACTGGGATGACTTTTTAAATCATCCATCTGATTACATTCTTTCCGGTGGCGGCTTAACCTTTTACGGCGGCCTTATTTGCGCCGCCATCGCCATCATCATCTACACCAAACAAAATAAGTTTAGCATACGACAGCTTGCTGATTCCGTTGGGCCATCTTTAATGATCGCGTATGCCATTGGCCGTATCGGTTGCCAAGTGGCTGGCGACGGCGATTGGGGTATCTACAATTCTGCGTATAAAGTGGACGCGGGCAATAAAATTGCACTAGCCGCGCCGGCCGATTTTGGCGATACAATCCACGCTCATTCGGCCTATTTTCTTCAGCATTACGGCGGGCTTGATTCCTTGCCGCACACCGCTTTTGCAAAGCCATCCGCTTTAAACTTCCTGCCTAACTGGCTTTTTGCGTATCAATATCCGCACAACGTAAATAAGATGGGAATTCCCATTGCCGGCTGCAATGAAATGTATTGCAACCAGCTTGCGGTTCCGGTTTTTCCTACGCCGTTTTATGAAACCTTATTATGCACAGCATTGTTTTTTGTTTTATGGGCCATCCGAAAGCGCATTCATATTGCCGGCACCTTGTTTTGTATTTACCTGATTCTAAACGGAGCAGAGCGCTTTTTGATTGAGAAGATCAGAGTGAATAACCGCATGAACTTTTTTGGTCTGCACCCAACGCAGGCCGAGGTCATTTCTGCCGGATTAGTCTTAGCCGGAATTTTATTATGGCTTTTCCTTTTGCAAAAGAACCGCGCCAAGAATAAAAGTGTGTGAGTAAAGTCTGCATATCTATTCTTGCATTGCTTTCAGCCTTAATAGCGTTAATAATACCTGCGTAGTACAATTTTTGCAGAAAAGAATTGTTGTATAGCTATGAGGTTTGCCGTTTGACAGTTACCTTTGCAGGCAGTCTTAGACGGTATTAACTTACTTATTGCATCACTCTGCAACTGGACGTTGTCATCTATTTATTCATTTAATCAACAAGGACCTATTTATGAGGCAGCTCAAAATTGCTACCCAGATAACCAATCGGGATTCGCAAGCCGTAGAAAAGTATCTTCAGGAGATCTCTAAAATTCCTATGATCACTCCGGAAGAAGAAACAACCTTGGCACAGCGAATTAAAATGGGCGACCAGCGGGCTTTAGACAAGCTGGTTCAAGCCAACCTGCGTTTCGTGGTTTCGGTAGCAAAACAGTATCAGCACCAGGGGTTGTCGTTGAGCGATTTGATCAACGAAGGCAATCTTGGCCTTATTAAGGCCGCTCAACGTTTTGATGAAACCAAGGGTTTTAAATTCATCTCTTACGCCGTGTGGTGGATTCGCCAATCTATTTTACAGGCATTGGCTGAACAAGGACGCCTGGTTCGTTTACCCCAAAATAAAATCGGCACTTACAATAAAGCCAATAAGGCTTATATGGCTTTTGAACAAGAACACGAACGTGAGCCATCAACGGAAGAGTTAGCAGACATTTTGGAGATGAGCGAAACGGAGATCAACAACATCTTTCAAAGCAATACCCGCCACACATCGCTTGACGCACCCGTGCACGAAGCCGAAGACGTAGCCATGGGTGATTTACTGGAAGGTAGTGATGACACCGACGAGGATGTGATGAAAGACTCGTTGCGCAATGAAATCCGCCGCGTGTTGAAATCGCTTTCACCGCGTGAAGCCGAGATTGTAAATGCTTACTTTGGTTTGGATGGCGAAAACGGAACCACTATTGAACAAATTGGTCAGAAGTATGATTTGACGAAAGAAAGAATTCGCCAAATTAAAGAACGTGCTATCAAGCGTTTGCAGAAAGCCCGCTACAGCAGCGCTTTGAAAGCCTATCTGGGATAAATTTTTGCCGGAGGCGATTGAAGGGATTTAAAAAAGCCCCAACGAATTGTTGGGGCTTTTGCATTATGGCCGATGATAAAGAATTGGATTTGCAACTGTGTTCAATCGTTCAAAAAAGAATCAAGCATATCTTCTTTTTTTGCCTGCGACTCGTACCGGTTGTACTGAAGATAAAACAGGCCCGAAACGATTAATCCGAGAACGAGTGAAATTTCATTAGGGGTAGCCATGCGGTTGCATTTTATGTGTGAACAATGATGGCTTTCCTTTCGGACTGGATGAATTCTATAAGACAAACGTTTTGCCAGTTTGTGGCGGCCTTTCAAAATACGCAATTCTGCTTTTACCAAGACAAGGGGTTTTAACCGTTAGCTGCCTCACCCGAAAATTGCGAAAGAGTACGCGATTTTCTGCCTATTTCTTCATCGGTAACCTTGTACTCAACCCAATGTTCTTCTCACTTATCTTCGCACCCGCTATGACACAAGATCAATTAAAAGATATGAGGGACCGCGTACTGGTCTTGAGGAGGTTTCTTTGACGTCGCTAACCGAGAAGATAAAATTAGAAACGACAAGCAACTTTCGCTTTCGCCCGGCTTTTGGGACGATAACCAGCGGGCAACTTCCATTTTAAAAGACACAAAGCTCAATGAGTATTGGGTGAATCTTTACGAGCAGGTGAATACTGACGTAGAGGATTTTGCCGTGCTGTTTGAATTTTGGAAAGAGGGTGAAGGCTCCGAAGAAGATGTGCGGACAGCTTACAGTAAAGCTATTGCCGCCATTGAAGAAGCCGAATTTAAAAGTACGCTTAACCAACCCGAAGACGAACTGACCGCCGTGCTGCAAATCAACTCCGGGGCCGGTGGTACCGAAAGCCAGGATTGGGCGGAAATACTTTCCCGCATGTATCGCATGTATGGCGAAAAGCAAGGCTGGAAGGTGGACATTTTAGATTGGGTTGACGGCGATGGCGCCGGCATAAAAACCTGCACTATTCAATTTGAAGGGCCATTTGCTTATGGATTTTTAAAAGCTGAAAGCGGCGTACACAGGCTTGTACGCATCTCCCCCTTTGACTCGAATGCCCGTCGCCACACTTCGTTTTGCTCCGTGTTTGTTTATCCGTTGGTGGATGATACCATCAACATTGAAATCAAGCCCGCAGATGTGAAGATGGAAACATCGCGAAGCGGCGGCGCCGGTGGCCAGAACGTAAACAAGGTGGAGACAAAGGTTCAACTAACGCACATTCCCACCGGTATAGTTGTGGTTTGCCAGCAGGACCGGTCACAGTTGGGCAACCGGGAACGGGCGATGGAAATGTTGCGCAGCCGTTTGTTTGAATTGGAGCTTCGCAAACGAAACGAAGCAAAAGACGCGGTAAATAGCAACAAAAAAAAGATCGAATGGGGCTCGCAAATTCGCAGCTATGTTTTTCATCCATACAAGATGATCAAGGATCACCGCACTGATTATGAAGTCGGCAATGTGGGGCCTGTGATGGACGGAGAGTTGGATGGATTTATTAAAGCCTATTTGATGATGGAAAAGGAGCAGGAAGCATGAGCGTAGAGATGACCGCCAATAAGTGATCGACAGGTTTTCGGTAAACGGAATATTCGTTAGTTACAGCAGACTTTTTCAATTACAAAAACGAACTATGTCAGAAGTTGCAGAGAAAAAAATTTCAATCCAGGCCATTATCATCATCGTCGTACTGATTACATTTCTCACTAATTTGAAAGATGTGAAGCAAGGCTTCTTCGATGGATGGAATGAGCAAAAAAAAGAAAAGGTGAGAGAAAGTTAATTCATTGGTATCAAATTATTGCTTCATCAGCGTGTAGTATCTGCTTTTACTAACAAAAGTCACTTTGGTTTTTCTGCACCATTAAATTGAAAATTATGAGCATCGGCACATTTTCATATCCCATGCCCGTTAACGAACCCATTCATTCTTACGAGCCCGGTTCTGCTGAACGAATTGCCTTGAAGAAAACATTAACGCAATTAAAAAGCGAAAGCCTTGATGTGCCGATGTACATCGGCGGTGATGAAGTACGTACGAAAAAGACTGTTGCCATGAACCCGCCGCACGAAAAGTCGCATGTGCTTGGGCATTATCATGCAGGCGATGAAAGCCATGTGCGGCAAGCCATTGCTTGTGCAATGGAAGCAAAGGAAGCCTGGGCGAACATGAATTGGGAAGACCGCGCCGGTATTTTTTTAAAAACGGCTGAACTCATATCCACCAAGTACCGTTCTCACATGAACGGCACCACTATGCTGGGCCAAAGCAAAAGCGTTTATCAGGCAGAGATTGACAGTGCTTGCGAGTTGATAGACTTCCTTCGCTTCAACGTTCATTTTTTAAGCGAGATATATAAACAGCAACCTATCAGCGCGGCGGGTATGCACAACCGCACCGAGTGGCGTCCGCTAGAAGGTTTTGTACTGGCCATTACGCCATTCAACTTTACGGCCATCGGTGGCAACCTCCCTACAAGTGCTGCTTTGTGCGGCAACGTAGTTGTTTGGAAGCCAGCGCATACCCAAGTCTACTCGGCGCAGATGTTCATGCGCATTTTAAAGGAAGCCGGCTTGCCCGATGGCGTTATTAATCTTATTTATGTTGATGGCCCAACGCTCGGTAATGTTTGTTTTTCGCACCGCGATTTTGCCGGCGTTCACTTCACCGGTTCAACGGGTGTGTTCAATCACATGTGGAAGACAATAGGAGAGAACGTTGGAAAATACAAAAGCTATCCACGCATTGTGGGCGAAACCGGCGGAAAAGATTTCGTGATTGCACATTCATCTGCAGACCCGCAAGTAGTGGCTACGGCTTTGCTTCGCGGAGCCTTTGAATATCAAGGGCAGAAATGTTCAGCCGCTTCCAGGGCGTATATTCCATCCAACATTGCCGATGAAGTCAAGCAGTTATTGGTTGACGGCGTGAAGTCCTTCAAGATGGGAAGTGTGGAAGATTTCGGCAATTTCATTAACGCTGTGATTGACGAGAAGAGCTTTGACAAGATCGCCAAATACATTGATGATGCGAAGGCATCTGCTGACGCCAGCATTTTGGTGGGCGGTACGTATGATAAATCCATTGGCTTCTTTATTCATCCCACGGTTATCGAAGCAAAAGATCCGAAATATATAACGATGTGCGAAGAGATCTTCGGGCCTGTACTCACTATTCATGTTTACGAAGCGGATGAGTTTGGCGAAACACTTCATTTGGTTGATGAGACGTCTCCTTATGCCTTGACAGGAGCCGTTATTTCCCGCGACCGTTTTGCCGTGGAATTGGCAACCGAACGCTTGCGGCACGCTGCGGGTAATTTTTACATCAACGATAAACCAACCGGAGCGGTAGTTGGCCAACAACCTTTTGGCGGAGCCAGAGCCAGCGGAACCAACGATAAAGCCGGCTCCATGATTAATCTTTACCGCTGGTTGAGTGCACGAACTATTAAAGAAACCTTTGTGCCGGCAACTGATTATCGTTATGCTTTTTTAAAAGGGGAGAGTGAAGGCATTTAGACCATGCGTACTCAAGAACTTCCAGGCTAAATTCGGCGGAACTGTTTTACGCTTGAAAAATTTGTTGCTACAAAGAATTTTCTGGCAACTTGTCTCAAACTGTAAGGGCCTTATAACATTCACTTCTATAATTTTCAAAGCTTGCCTTTCACGCGGCCTTTCTTTTGCAGAACGTCTAAAAAATTTTTTATGAAGAAAATTCAATTGTGTCTGGCTCTGCTCACGGCAAGCACTTTTTTGTTTGCACAGAACCCAAAGTACGGCCTGAAAGCCGGTGTAAATTTCTCTACGGTTACCGGTGTTGGAGGCAATTTGAAACCTGGTTTTAACGGCGGCGTTTTGGCGCATTTACACCTTACGCCTGCCTTCTCTTTGCAACCCGAGGTAATGTATTCCAACCAAGGAACGGACTACGGCACAGATGGCAAACTCTTGATGAATTATATCAACATTCCCGTGCTTTTGCAATACAATTTCGACAATGGCTTCCGGCTGCAAGGCGGCCCACAAATTGGTTTTCTTTTGAACGCAAAACGAAAAATTGGCAACGTTGAATACATTCAGTCAGGCAATTATCAGACGGTGGACTTGTCTATCCCCTTGGGCTTTAGCTACCTCGGTTATTCTGGTCTTGGTGTTGATCTCCGCTACAATCTCGGCGTGACGAATGTGGTAAAAAATGCTGCCAGCAGCTATCGCAATAGCGTCTTGCAATTTGATCTCTTTTATCTCTTGGACCACCATCACAAGGCAAGAAGCGCCAAGAGAAAATAAGCGAAGCCGATACATTTAATCCGTACCATTATTCATTCTTACAGAAACTGTTTACATTTCACAGCATCGAAAAGCGGCGTCAAAAATATCTTGTAATCAGAATAGGTAATGCTTGAAACTAAGCAACTGTACCACAAGACACTTTTGATCCGCCGTTTCGGTGCACCGATTAAAATAGCTTTTGCGGTAAGTGGTTGCGGCCTTCAAGAGTGCTTTTTAATTGATAGTTCTTTGAACAAGGTTTGTAAAAACAGAAGATTTACTTTTATCAAAAATTGAATTGAAGACCGTTATTACATCCGAAAAAGTACAACTAACCGTCAAGCGCCTTGCCCACCAAGTTCTTGAGAATCATGTCGGGCTTTATAATACGGTGATTATTGGCCTGCAGCCACGCGGCATTTATTTATCGGATAGAATCATTGCGGAAATAAAAATAGAAGAGCCGAGTCTCGCGGTCAGTTACGGTAAGCTTGACATCACCTTTTACCGCGATGACGTTCGGAGAGAACTCCACATTGCCAATCAAACCGATGTACGCTTCTCTATCGAAGATAGAAACGTGGTTTTGATTGATGATGTACTTTACACAGGCCGCACCATTCGTGCGGCGCTGGACGCCCTGATGGATTTTGGTCGACCCGCGAAAGTAGAATTGATGGTTTTAATTGACCGCCGTTATAGCCGGCAATTGCCTATTCAACCTGACTACACAGGCAAATCCGTTGACTCCATCGTTACGCAAAAAGTAAAAGTTTTGTGGCAGGACAAAGACGGGAGAGATGAGGTCATATTGATATGAGACAAAAGACCTCACCGCTCCTCCAAAATTTCAAACCATTTATCTTTGAACGTTGATGGCACTTTCTACGCGGCATCTCCTCGGCATTAAAGATCTCACCACAGCCGATATTTCCCTCCTCCTTGAAACGGCGAAGCAATTTAAAGACGTGCTGCAACGGCCGGTAAAAAAGGTGCCGTCATTGCGAGACGTTACTGTTGTCAATCTTTTTTTCGAAAATTCTACCCGCACCCGCATCTCCTTCGAATTAGCGCAAAAGCGATTGTCCGCGGACGTTGTAAACTTCAGTGCATCGGGTTCATCGGTATCCAAAGGAGAGACATTACTGGATACGGTGAACAATATCTTATCCATGAAAGTGGATATGGTGGTGATGCGGCACAGCGCTAGCGGGGCCCCGCACTTTTTAGCCAAGCACATTCCCGCAGCCATAATCAATGCCGGCGATGGCATTAATGAACATCCTACGCAAGCTTTACTGGATGCTTTTTCAATGATGGAGGTTTTCGGCAGCCTCCAAGGCCTGCGTGTGGCCATTATCGGCGACATCATGCACAGCCGGGTGGCGCAAAGCAACATTCACCTGTTAAAAAAAATGGGAGCGGAGATTATCGTTTGCGGCCCGCCGACTTTAATTCCGAAATATATTAAAGAAGCCTTCGGCGTAACTGTAGAATACAACGTGGACAAGGCCTTGCAGTGGTGCGACATTGCGAATGTCCTTCGCATTCAATTGGAACGACAAAACCAGGTTCTGTTTTCTTCGTTAAGAGAATACAGCCTGGCTTATGGCATCAATCGCCAACGCCTCAATGCGCTGAACAAAAAAATTACGGTTATGCATCCCGGCCCCATAAACCGCGGAGTGGAGATTGACAGCGATGTGGCCGATAGTGATAACTCTATTATTTTGCAGCAGGTTGAAAACGGCGTGGCCGTACGCATGGCAGCTTTATACTTATTGTCCGGTTCATATAATGGCTGACTTTTCAAGATTCAAACAACATAAAATGCAGATTGCTTTATTCCCCGGCACTTTTGATCCGGTAACCTTTGGTCATTTGGACATTATTGAAAGGGCGTTGCCGCTTTTCGACAAGCTTTACATAGGCATTGGCATCAATTCAAACAAGCATCCTGTGTTTTCTGCCGAAACAAGAGTACAGTGGCTTAATGAACTATTTAAAAACCAACCTAAGGTAGAGCCACTTATTTACGAGGGTTTAACAGTGGAATGTTGCCGTAAAATCGAAGCAAACTACATCATCCGCGGCATCCGCTATGTTAGTGATTTTGAATATGAAAAAGCCATTGCCGATATGAACCGCAGTTTAGATGCAAGCATGGAAACTGTTTTTCTCACCTGCCTGCCAAAATACACCTCCGTTGCTTCCACACTTGTGCGTGACGTGATAAAAAACGGCGGCGACGTTTCGCAGTTTGTACCCGATTCGGTACTGCGAACCATTCGCCAGCGCACCAACCGGAATGGGGTTTTCGCTTAAGAAGCTTTTATTTGCTTTAACCCTTCGTTTACGACGTCAATTATAGAAGCGTGCATGTTGGGCATATAAGAAGATATTTCTGAAACTGAAACCCATTCGCATTTTTCTATGTCTTCCTCAACTTGAGGGTTTAGGGGCACTGCCTTTTCACTCGTCATTAAAAACCAGTATGACTCCTTTAAAATGTGCTTTCCTCCTTCGTAGTAAGTATGATACGTAGTGAAAAGAGGCTTGTTTATTTTGACACCTTGAAGGCCGGTTTCTTCTTCAATTTCCCTCATTGCACACGAGGCCAAATCCTCTCCCTCCTCTAATTTGCCTTTTGGCAAATCCCATTTTCCTTTCCGAAAAATAAGCAGCAATAGATTTTCCGGCGTATGAACCAAACCGCCAGCAGCCTTTATCAGGGTTAAGTGTGACGTAAAACTTTGGAGCAGTTCGGCTACAATGCTGTGTTGAAAAATGCCGGTCTTTACTTCCTCCTTTTCCATTTGCTGAAGGACAGCGCTAACGTTATCAGGGCCGTATTTTTCAAAGAAAACAGTCCCCGGCTTTCCCATGTGCTCTTGTATTTTGGTGTCAATATTTTCTACTAAAAAGAGCGGTTTGTTTTGAACGTATATGGTAACCATGCGTATTTTATTGCGGCGAATTTACTTGCAAAACCCGTTTATGATACCTTCGCCGAATGACTGATGCTCTGGCCACGGCTGAAAAATTATTACAGGCGGAAGCTGTAAAACTTAGCATTTCCGAACCGTTTACCTGGGCAAGCGGCTGGAAAAGCCCTATTTATTGCGACAATCGCAAACTCCTTTCTCTACCCTACATCCGTGATTACATCAAAAGCGAGTTAGCCAATCTTGTTTTTGAAAAATTCCAAAATGCAGAACTCATAGCAGGCGTGGCAACAGCAGGGATTGCCTGGGGCGCAATGGTAGCTGACCAATTAAAGCTTCCTTTTATTTACGTTCGGCCAAAACCGAAGGAGCATGGTTTGGGTAATCAGATTGAAGGGTTCTACTCTTCGAATCAAAAAGTGGTGGTAATAGAAGATTTGATTTCCACGGGAAAGAGCAGTTTGCAAGTCGCAGAGGTTTTGCGAAAGGAAGGCTTGCCGGTTTTAGGCATGGCGTCTATTTTTACGTACGGCTTTGAAACTGCCACAAGGGCTTTTTCTGCTTCCAACACGATTAGCTTTTCTCTCACCACGTACCCCTCGCTGCTTCAACTGGCAAAACGAAAAGGTGCCATTACAGAAGTTGAAGAGGGGATTTTGTTAAAGTGGAGCGCTGATCCTGCGCACTGGAATGGAGTTTATTAAATTCGTCAAAACAAACCGTAAATGAAAAAACTTACCATTTCTTCTGTTTTATCTCTTCTCTGTTGCTTCAGTTTTGCACAAACAAAAGCGGTAAAAATTGCTAAAATCAGTCTCCCAACCATACAATGCGATTTGTGTAAGTCAAGAATTGAAGAATACGTGAAGCGGATGGACGGCGTAAGCTATGTTAACGTCGCTGTAAAGAAAAAGGAAGTAACCGTAAAATATTTGACTGATCGGACTAACGAAGAAAATATCAAGACCGCAATTGCCAATGCGGGATATGATGCTGCAGAAATTGCCGCCAACACCGACTCTTATAAACTTCTTCCAAAATGTTGCAAAAAACCTTCCGATGGTGGAGGAATGCCGAAGCAATAATCTGAAATAGTAGCCATTCTTCTCGGCCCGCAACTGCGGGCCTTTTTTGTGCCCAATAGGAAGAGCATTTATGGCGCTTAGCCTAAAAAGAAAGCCGGCCATCTTCAATCGGAGATAGCTAACTCCGTGACATCAACAACCATCCATATTATTAACTGCTAACTGTTTATGTAAAGCCAACAACTTTATTCTAACCCCTATATGATTTCGACTTAGCCATTAGCTGCCAGTCAATCCAAATAAGCACATTGAAATCAAAATATAGGCTACGTAACCGCTCCAACTTATTTAGCAAAAAAAATAATACGCAAATAAATTATGTCCCTAAAATTATTAGTAAAATATTTTAGAAAATAGATTCAAAGTCAATTATTTACGTTGTAATGTGTCTTTAAATTATTAGCAAATTTTATCAATTCGAACTAATAAAATAATCAAACCGAGATTGAATTAGCTACGATTAAATATTTTAGCAATGAACTAAAAATCAATTACTTAAAAAGTTTGTTTTGGGGTGATTCTAATGACTAATTCTTATTGCTACTTTTTTGAAGCACTATTATACAACTTGTAAGCATGTTGCCAAGCAATGGCCATTGCAAATCCATTCCTTGAGGAGAGAGTTATGCTAGGCTTCAAATTTGTGGAGTATACTTTCTATGTCACTGAAGGTTATTGTCGCTTGCCTTATTTCTGTTAAATTGCAACACATAGAACTCTATAGCAACTAATGAATCTTTTTTACTCACTGACCGTCTGTCTATTTGCACTGTTATGTTTACCTGCGAAGTCCCAAGATTATTCGAATAAGGGTAAGGATTTTTGGACCGTGTATCCCGCCCATATTGATGGAAATTCTTCGCGGATGGCGCTATATATTTCTTCGGATATCGAAACCAGCGGAGCCGTTTTCCTGAACAATACGTCAATTCCTTTTAAGGTGAATGCTAACCAGGCAACGGTCGTTCAGATATTCCCGGGCATTTATCCCATCATTAATTCGCAGAACGAGGGTACAAAAACAGGAGTTGGAATTCATATAGTATCCAACGATCCTGTGGTTGTGTATGCACATATATTGAATTCCGCCCGTTCCGGCTCAAGTTTAATTTTGCCTACCAAAACACTAGGCCGGGAGTACACTGCTATATCTTTTAAAAGTTCCGGCAACTCTCCGGCCGGCGGTGCCAATGGATCGCCGTCAGGCAGCCAGTTTACTATCGTGGGTGTCGAAAACAATACGACCGTGGAAATCACACCTTCTGTTACTGATGTGGCGGCGACGAGGCCAGCAGGGGTGCCTTTTTCCATAACCTTAAACCAGGGAGATGTTTATCAGTTTCGTTCAACCTACGATAAAGACATTACGGGAACGACCATCCGGTCCCTGGCAACAAACACAACATCTTGCAAGCCCATCGCTGTTTTTTCCGGCAGTTCATGGACGTCTATGAACTGCAGCAATGCATCGGGTGGCGACAACCTTTTTCAACAATTGATGCCGCTAAATTCCTGGGGAAAGAATTATATAACCGCTCCTTTTGCGGACAGACAATACGATATTTTTCGAATTGTATTGAAAGACCCGGCAACGCAAGTAATACTTAACGGAACTGTTTTGAATGCCGCTACACTTGTGAACAATACCTACTATCAATTCAACAGTTCAGCAGCAAACGTAATTTCAACCGACAAACCTGTCATGGTAGTACAGTACATGATCTCGCAGACCTGTGATACACGAAATGCCGCCAGTCCGGGTAACCCTCCATATCCAGGCGATCCGGAAATGATCACTTTAAACCCGATTGAACAAACAATTAATGATGTAACGGTTGTTTCTGCACGGGCTGATTTAACGCCTCCAAATACAAACATCACAAAACACTTTTTCACCATTATTCTAAAGACGAATTCACTTTCGAGCTTAAAAATTGATGGCGCAGCCGCCGTAGCCACACCAGTTGTTATTGGGAACACGGGATATTCTTATCTCCAGGAAAATGTAACCGCTTCAACGAACCTTAATCCTTCGCACCGCATAAAAGCTGACAGCGGATTTATTGCACTTGCATACGGTTTAGGAAATGTTGAGTCTTACGGCTACAATGCGGGCACTAACGTGAAGGACCTTTATCAGTTTGTAACCGTTCAAAATCAACTTGGTACAGTTACATTTCCTGCTACCTGCAAAAACGCACCGTTTTTTTTCTCCATGACATTTCCCTATCAGCCTACTTCCATAAACTGGGTTTTTGGCCAGGTCCTCAACGCAATGGGAATCGCCGATGTAATCAATAACTCGCCCTTATACGACTCTACCTGGGTGGTCAATGGCAAACAACTGTACCGATACAAATTACCAATGGCTTACGCCATCACTGCTGTGGGGACTTATCCAATAAAAATTGTGGCTCAAAATCCTACGCCAGATGGATGCAGCGGGGAGCAGGAAATTGATTATGATGTTCAGGTTTTTGAACGTCCTGCGGCCAATTTTTCTTTTAGCACTTCGGGTTGCATTTCTGACTCGGTCAGGTTTACCGACAGTTCCCAAACCTTTACCCGACCGGCCATAAAATGGTTTTGGAATTTCGATGACGGACAAACATCTCAAATTCAGAACCCCTCACACCTGTTTGCATCGGCCAATCCATACAATGTAAAGTTTTCTGTAGTGACAGATATCGGTTGTGTTTCGGACACGGTAAGTAAACCAGTCGTTCTTTCGCAACCGCCTGTAGCGAAGTTTGGTGCTGCTTCTCCTTATTGCGCAGGCAAAGTCATAACCTTTTACGACTCTTCTACATCGTCCGCCGGAAATCTTGTAAAGTGGACATGGTCCTTTGGCGATAACTCGGCCGCAGTTGTTGCCACCTCCAACATGGCGCAAACCCACACCTATGCGGCGTCCGGCACATATACGATAACATTAACGGTTGAAAACGTTGGTGGTTGCAGAAGTTTGCAGTTCTCAAAAACAATTATCGTTTCGCCAAATCAGGTGGCAGCATTTACGTTTGGAAAAGAATGTTTACCAGGTGGCGGCGTTCAATTCACCGATGCTTCGACCATCAGTGACGGCACACAAAATTTATTTGTCTACGCCTGGAAGTTTGGCGATGGCAGTACCGCTTCCGTTAAAAACCCATCGCATAACTATACGGCTGTTGGGCCATTTCAGGTAATTTTGTTAGTGACATCCGGCGCCGGCTGCAAAGACAGTGTCACCAAAACAGTGGATTCAATATATGCGCAGCCAGTGGCTAAGTTTACTGCACCAGTAGAAGTTTGTCTCGGCAACTCGATAAATTTCACGGATCAAAGCACGGCGCAAAACAGCACTGTAGTTTCCTGGTCGTGGGATTTTGGCGATGGCACTGCGCTATCTACCCAACAAAACCCTGCACATACTTATGCGGCTGCAGGAACTTACATTGTAAAGCTGACTGCTGTATCCGCCATCGGTTGTCAATCTTCCATTGGTCAACAACAAGTTGTTGTGAATCCTCCGCCTGTAGCCAAGTTTATTCCGTCATCTCCAGCCTGCGTAACCCGCACAATAACGTTTACCGATAATTCCACTGCGGGCGCCGGCGCTCTAAACAAATGGACATGGAACTTTGGTGATGCTTCGGCACCGGTAACGGCAACCACCGCTGCCGTGCAAACGCATACCTATACAGCCACGGGCACGTACATTGTGACGCTACAGGTGGAGACAAACAAAGGTTGTGTAAGCGCCGTCAACTCAAAGCCCGCTGTGATTAGTCCACTACCTATTCCGGGTTTTGTCCTGCCGGGTAACTGTGTGAATGATCCGATGTCGCAATTCTTCGACACAACCTCTATTGCTGATGGTAGCGGCGCTTTGTTTACGTATGCATGGAATTTTGGAGATGCTTCAGCGAATGTTTCCAACCCGAATACGGCGACGGCGAAAAATCCAACGCACAGGTTTACCGCAACCGGCAATTACAACGTTCGCCTTACGGTTATTTCCAGTAATGGCTGCGCAGATTCCATCACTCAAGTATTTACCATCAACGGCGCTGTGCCGGTGGCAGCCTTCACGGTACAAAATGGTGTCCAACGTTGCAGCAACGACTCTGTTTCCATTACCGATAATTCATCTGTATTTCCCGGTAAATTGGTAAAGCTCGAGATCTATTGGGATTATGCCGGCAATCCAAGCCGTAAAACGACAGTCAACAATCCGGCGCCGGGCGTAACATACAGCAACAAGTATCCTGAATTTTTTACCCCGTCTACAAAAACCTATCTGGTTAAGCTGGTTGCTTATTCAGGCCTCAATTGCCTGACGGAGAAAGACACACTAATCATATTAAAAGCAACTCCGGATATAAATTTTCAACCCGTAAGCGGCTTGTGTGCGAATGAACCGGTATTTCAAATACCGGCAACGGTGGCGAACATGACCGGCGGCAATAGTGTCTTCAGCGGAACGGGTGTAACAGCATCGGGTTTATTTACGCCGGCAACGGCAGGACAAGGACCACATCTTATTCGTTATACCTACACCGGCGCAAACGGCTGCACTAATTTCAAGGAACAAACGTTATCGGTTTATCCTGTGCCTACCGTGAGCGCCGGTGTTGACCGCTTTGTACTGGAGGGTGGCACGGCTACCTTGTCGGCCTCTGCATCAGGCAATCGTCTGACTTATTTATGGTCGCCGTCGACGTACTTGAACAATGCGGCGGTTTTACAACCGGTTAGTACGCCGACCGATGACATTACATACACCCTAATTGTAACGTCAGCAGACGGCTGTTCGGCTTCCGACCAGGTATTGGTGAAGGTGTTGAAAACCCCGACAATCCCGAACGTGTTCACTCCAAATGGCGATGGCATTAACGACACGTGGGTAATCCAATACCTTGAATCTTATCCCGGCGCTACGGTAGATATATTTAACCGGTACGGCAGTCTTGTGTATCATTCGTTGGGTTATCCTCGGGCCTGGGACGGAACCTACAACGGCAAGCAAATGCCCGCCGGTACTTATTATTATGTAATCAATCCAAAAAACGGCCGCAAGCAATTGACCGGCTTTGTTGACATTGTGAGATGATGCGCAAACTATTTTTTATCCTCGCTGTTTTTGTAGGCATTCAGAAAATGCAGGCGCAACAGCGTCCCCATTATACGCAATACATCCTGAACAATTACATTCTTAACCCGGCGCTAAGCGGCATAGAAAATTATACGGATTTAAAGTTGAGTGCAAGAGACCAATGGGTTGGATTTGCTGGCAAGCCGCAAACATTTTATTTATCCGTTCACGCACCCATCGGTAAGAAGGATTACAAAACATCGGCTACGTCTTACAACGTGCCAGGCGAAAATCCAAGGGGAACCAATTATTGGCAGAACTACACGGCTTCGGAAGCGCATCACGGTGTTGGCTTTTCCATGGTGAATGACATCACTGGTAACTACAACGTTTTTACCGCGGATGTTTCTTACGCGTACCATTTGGGTTTATCGCCAACCATAAACTTGGCGGCTGGTTTTTCAGGCGGAATTTCCAAGATTAATTACAACCGGTCTAAATCCTCGCCGGCTGTGGCGGGCGATTTAGGCATTGGTGCCAATGGCAATGTGATTTACAAAACCCGCCCTGATTTAAACGCCGGCCTTTGGCTTTATTCGGGTGATTACTTTGTAGGCTTGAGTGCTCAACAAATCATTCCGCAGAAAGTAGCTTTTGTAAGCGATACTCTTGGGCTTAAACTGATGCCACATCTTTTTGCTACAGCCGGTTACCGTTTTCTTTTAAACGAAGACATAAACGCCGTTCCATCGGTGATGGTGAAGGCTACTAGTGGCGCCCCGGCGCAAGTTGATGCGAACATCAAGTTTCAATACCTCGACTTCTTGTGGCTTGGCGGGGGCTACCGTTTTGGCAATGGCTTTAGCGGCATGTTGGGATTGAATATTAGCAATACGTTTACCGTCGGTTACGCTTATGACTATTCTACCAACTTGGTCGGCCGTGCCAGCCAAGGCACACACGAGATTGTCATCGGTTTTATATTGGGCAACCGTTACGACGATTCCTGTCCGCGGAATGTTTGGTGAGAGGGTTATGCTAATCTCTCTCCTTTATTCTTCCACACACCACTACTTCACTTAAAGCTTCAAGAATTTACTATGCGAAATAAAACCTCCGGGGTTTGCGCCGCCGCTAAAATCATGAGCGTTGAATCATTTATTCACTAATAGTGTGAGGCCAAAGCAAATCGAAACAAAAAAAGCAGTGTAATCAAACGCTGCTTTTCAATTTCATTTCCGCCCCCACTACAACCGTATTGTTTTCTTCGGCTTTGATGCTTTTAAGGAATCAAGGGTTTTGCGCAGTGTTTCCTTAGCCAGTTTTAATTGTTCAAGCGAACAATCGGGCAGGGGAGAAATTTTTATTTTCGTCATGGCTTTAATCTCTTTCTCTACATTTTGCAACTCTGTTAGCGCCATGCTGTAAATATTTTGAAGACTGTCCGACTGTACTTGCGCCATCGCCATTTTCATGTTTTGCTGAATAGCTTCCCAGTTCAACTGATCGTAATTGGCCTTTAGGTTTTGCTCCATGTTTTGCCAGTTCATCCTATCAACTTCAGAAAGATACTCCCGCTTCACCGCCGCTTTTTCGCGCCGGTTCATCACGTCGGCCAGCGATGCTTCAATGGTTTTCCATTCAAGATTAGTGACCACTTTTTTGGTGGCTTCCACCGCTGACCTTACGGTGTCTTTTTCTTCTTTCGATAATCCTCCGTCCACGTCATCAAAATTCACCGGAAGAAAATTTTCAACCGGCGGTAGAATAGCGGAGAGGCCTTCCTTATTTACAGCGACATTTTGCCCGTTTAAGATGTCAATCTTGATTTGAGCAGGCATCTTCGCAAACGCCATCGCCTGCGGCAATGCTGATTTTACTATGGCCGGCACTTTGATTTTACTGCTTTGTTCAAACTGCCAGGGCATGAACACCACATCGGCCGTGTACGAAATGGCTTTTCCTGTTTTTACATCGTTTACTAAAAGAATAGAATTGAAAAACAGAAGGCAAAGAAAGGCAAAGGCCAGCGGAACGATTTGAATTAACCGGAAGGTTTTTTTCTTTTCCATACCAACAATTTTTTCGATGCGGGTTAGCAAATTATGGCGGCCGGCAGCGGCAAGCGCAAGCGCTTTGTGCCGGCCGGAGGTTTTTTCCAATTGCAAAAGCGCCGAGGCATAATCCACTTTGTCGTACCCAAACTGAAGCACCATCTCGTCGCAACAAGTTTCACGTTCACCTTCCACAGCATTTGCAAGGGCCTTCACAAAAGGATTAAAATAAAGAAGGGTATGAATAATGGAAGCAATAAAATTGATGAGATAGTCGTGGCGCCGGATGTGCGAAAGCTCGTGAAGCAAGATAGCTTCCACTTGCGCCGTGGATAAATTGTTAAGCGCTGCCACCGGCAATAAAATCATCGGCTTAAGATAACCAACGGTCACCGGCGATGAAACGAGACTGGAGACAATCAACGCCACTTTTTTGGGGATGCCCAAATGAAAGGCAATACGCTTTACAAATAACCGGTGGGTAAGTGCTGCTTTCTGTGATCCTTCTTTTATAATGAGCTGCACAAACCGCCAGCTTTTATAAAGCCGCAGCACCGGAAACAGCAGCAGCAGCAAGTAAGCAACCGAAGCCGAAAGCAAACAGCTATTAAAAAGGTTAGTGGAGGTTGAAAAAGCGTTTTGAAAAAAAATGTACGGCCCGAAGGCATTCAAATAAAATGAAACACCCGTGGCGCAAGCCCAGCCAAAACCAATTAATAAGGCTGATACTGCAGCCCGGTGTTTGGCAGTTGCCGACAAGTTAAAAGCACGGCTGGCGGTAACGAAAGCGTACCACAAAACGGCCATTTGCCAAAAGCTGTTCAACGTGGCCCAACCAAGGGCTTGCAAAAATTGCGACTGGTTCCAGTGATGCATGGTTATTGGTTCTTGAGGTTATTGAGCAAGGTTTGTAGTTGCGCCAGCTCTTCGGCCGTAACTTTTTGTTCTCCACTGCCCAATGCCTGCAAAACCAATTGTGTTGACGAGCCACCGAATAGCGAATCAATCATTTTATCCAGCAAATGCTTTTGTGTCTTTTCCTTATTTACGATGGGTTGATAGACGTGCGTCCGCATACTTTCGTCGCGTTTTACCAAACCTTTCTCGTTCATGATTTGCATAAGCTTTAAAGTGGTGGTGTAACCGGCTTCTTTTGTTTTAGCCAGTTCTTCGTGCACGTCGCGAACGGTAGCCGTTCCGTTTTGCCAAAGAATTTGCAGAATCTCTAATTCGCTTTCGGTCGGCTTAATGTATTTGGATGCCATGAGGAAAAGTAGTTGATGC
Organism: Flavisolibacter sp.; assembly: GCA_965247695.1. GTDB lineage: Bacteria > Bacteroidota > Bacteroidia > Chitinophagales > Chitinophagaceae > Flavisolibacter. Next base: position 3,489,168 of record OZ252037.1, on the reverse strand, counting down.
AGCTAATTTACGACCATTTTCGTATTTCAATAACTCTTTGCAATTTTTTAGGGCTGATTGACAAAATAGAACGATGAATGGAGATTAGGAAAGATGAAAGTTTTTACGCCGTGATGGATGGAAAGAAAATAAATCTCTCGCTTCCATCGGACGAAGCCATCTACCGCATGAAACTTTTCATTTAGGACATTAACCGGTAAAGGAATTTAGGGTAGGAGAAACTTCCGTCTCACAGTCTTTGTTTAAGCACAATCTTTTTATGAAGCAGCGGTTTGTCTATCCATTGATCGTCTATTGCGTCGCACACCTTTACTTTCGGTAACTCTATTCAGCAACGACTAAAACAAATATTTTGTAGTTAGAATAAATGCAAAATGAAAAATTTCCACCCAAGCCTCTCCTTTGAGGACAGCGACACGTCTGAAAATAAAAGTCCCCGCCAAGCAGTAGGCAGGGAACTTTGTTTGTGTCTCTCACAAAGCAGAACTATCGTAAATGAACCGTGTTTGGGTTCTGTACTTGCTGATTTACGGATATAGACCGCTCTGCTTTTTGTTTCGCTGCACCGGTTTCGGAAATATTTTTCGTGCCGTGTAAACTTGCCAGTGTAGGCGCAATTACCAGCGACACGATAGACATTAATTTAATCAGGATGTTCATACTGGGACCGGAAGTGTCCTTGAACGGATCGCCAACCGTGTCGCCGGTTACCGAAGCTTTGTGCGGGTCCGAACCTTTATAGTATGTCTCTCCATTAATCACCACACCTTTTTCAAAACTTTTCTTGGCATTGTCCCAGGCGCCGCCGGCGTTGTTCTGGAACATACCCATCAACACGCCGCTAACCGTTGCACCGGCCAAAAATCCACCCAAGGCTTCAGGGCCCAAAAGAAAGCCAATGATCAGGGGAGAAACGATGGCAATAGCGCCGGGCAACATCATCTTTTTAATAGAAGCTTCCGTGGAAATGGCAACGCATTTATCATATTCGGGTTTGCCCTTGCCTTCCATAATGCCGGGGATTTCGCGGAACTGACGGCGCACTTCTTCCACCATTGCCATGGCCGCTTCGCCCACGGCGCGGATGGCCAGCGAAGAAAAAATAAACGGAATCATTCCACCCACAAATAACGAAGCCAATACATCTGCCTTGTAGATATTAATACCGGTAATGCCCGACACACCAACGAAAGCCGCGAACAAAGCCAAAGCGGTTAATGCCGCCGAAGCAATGGCAAAGCCTTTACCCGTGGCCGCGGTAGTGTTGCCCACGGCATCTAACGTATCGGTCCTTTCACGAACTTCTTTTGGTAACTCGCTCATCTCCGCAATACCACCTGCGTTATCGGCAATGGGACCAAAAGCATCAATCGCTAACTGCATAGCCGTTGTGGCCATCATGCCCGCGGCCGCAATGGCCACGCCGTACAGACCAGCGAATGCATAGGAACAGTAAATGCCGCCGGCCAGTACGAGTATAGGAAGAAAAGTTGACTCCATGCCTACAGCCAAACCACCAATTACATTGGTAGCGTGACCGGTAGCCGATTGCCGGGTGATGCTCATTACCGGCCGTTTTCCCATAGCCGTATAATACTCGGTGATGATGCTCATGAGCGTACCCACAACCAAACCAACAAGGATGGCATAAAACACATCCATTTTAGTAAAGCCAAAACCGCGCAGATACATATCGCCTGCGGGTAAAATAGCATTGCAGAGAAAATAAGCGGCGATTGCCGTCATGATGATCGAACCCCAATTGCCCATGTTCAGCGCCTTTTGCACAACGGCCGTGCCGTTTCCCGCAGTATCCGAAATACGAACGAAAAAGGTTCCGATAATGGAGAATATAATGCCTGTGCCGGCAATCAGCATCGGTAACAATATAGGAGCGAAGCCGGAGAAGCCGTCGTTTAAGGCAGATGTAACAGTCGTATTGGTTCCACTTACTTCATGGCCCAAAACAATAGTGGCCAAAACAGTGGCTACATAAGAACCAAAAAGGTCAGCGCCCATGCCCGCAACATCACCCACATTATCACCAACGTTATCGGCGATGGTGGCAGGGTTGCGCGGATCATCTTCAGGAATGCCGGCTTCCACTTTACCTACAAGGTCGGCGCCAACGTCGGCCGCTTTCGTATAAATGCCGCCACCCACACGGGCAAACAACGCGATGCTTTCCGCACCAAGGGAAAAACCGGTCAGGACTTCAATGGCGCGGGTCACTTCTTTTGCCGTGGCCAGTGCATCTGGCGCCAGCCATTTTAGTAAGATAATGAACAAAGCACCCAGACCCAAAACAGCCAATCCGGCAACGCCCATGCCCATAACAGCCCCGCCGGTGAAGGAAACATTTAAAGCTTTTGCTAAAGATGTACGGGCGGCTTGTGCAGTGCGAACGTTGGCCTTTGTTGCGGCACGCATACCAATGTATCCGGCCAAAGCGCTAAAGAAAGCGCCGAGTAAAAAGGCAACGGCAATGAACCAATGCGAGTCTTCATTACGAGTGCCCATGTAACCAAGCAGCAAAGCCACAATGGCGCCGAAGTAGGTGAGAATTTTCCACTCGGCTTTTAAAAACGCCATGGCGCCTTCCGCGATGTAATTCGCGATTTCTTTCATGCGGTCAGTGCCGGCATCCTGCCTGCTGACCCAGGCGAATTTCCAAAAGGTGTACAATAAACCAATGACTCCCATAGCGGGAACGAGATAAGCATAAGAATAAAAAGAATGCATGGGTTGCCTTTTTTTACGGTGGGCAAAGATAGGGGATTAGGGTATTGGCAGGTAGCCGCCTGCGCTTTTCGTGCAAAGCCTTGCCAGTGCTGTATTGCAGCGAAAAAGTGAAACGAAAATCACAGCCTCTTTGACGGTCCTGAACGAAAAAAAGGCTTTGAAAAAGAGAAAAAATGGGGGCAAAAAGTTGCTGTTCAAAGGCCCGTTGATGCAGTTAAGAAGAAAGTAAAAACAAAGCGTGGTAAACTGCAAACGGCCTGTAATTTTGGAAAGCGAAATCAAAGACTTTTTTGTATGAAAACAACGACAGCAATTGCGGGAGGATTGGCGGGTGCCGCCACCGTTACCCTGCTACACGAAAGCATAAGAAGAGTGGTGCCCGAGGCACCGCGCATGGACCGCCTCGGCATGCAAGCCATTGAAAAAGGATTAAAGAAAGCCGGTAAAAAAGTGCCGAAAGAAGACGCTCTGTTTACGGTCACCCTGATGGGCGATTTGTTGAGCAATGCTATTTTTTACAGCGCCGCCGGCATCGGAAGCGAGAAGAACATTTGGGTAAGAAGCGCCGCCCTCGGTTTAGCCGCGGGGCTTGGAGCCGTATTGCTTCCCAAACCTTTGGGGCTTACTAAAAGATACAGCAACCGAACGATGGCTACACAATTGATGACAGTGGGCTTATACGTAACCGGCGCTTTGGTCACGACTGCGGTAATCAAACTATTGAACAGGAAAAAACAAGTAAAGCATTCAGAGTGGGAGCGGAGATTGGTGACATCGGCAATGGGATAAAAGCATCGGGTGGCGGCAATTTTTTTAAAGGCTTCTATCCGCGATGCAAGCCTTTTCTGTTCCTCAATAAAAAATTTTCACGCTAAAGACTCCAGAAGGTTTCAAAAACTCCGGAGTCTGCGTGAAGCATTTAGCGCAAAAAATGAAGAGCGATTACCGCGTAATCTGAATGATGATTTAAACAACTCATGGACAGAGGACAATTTATTACTATAGTAGAAAGATGAACTAACCAGGCAGACACCTTGTTACATTATTACTTTACTAAGACAATAGCCACCGAACCGAAGAAAGGTTTTTTCCTTTAACGAACCGCTTTCAATCTTTCGGCTACATTTGCGCCTCTCCGCCGAAGGCGGCCGTAAAGCATGAAGCCCATTCACGACGTTTATCCGCTCTTAGGCGAGAAGAAAAAGGTGGTCATCACCATGCACCAAAAACCCGATGCGGATGCGATGGGTTCCACGCTTGGGCTCTACCATTTCTTAAAACAGTTTGGGCACGAGGTTACCGTAATTTCTCCCACCAATTGGGCTCGCTGGCTCGACTGGATGGAAGGCGCAAAGTCCGTTTTGGATTACGAATTGCAAAAAGCCGAAAGCGAAAAAAAACTAGAAGAAGCCGATTGGCTTTTTTGCCTCGACTACAACCACTTCAGCCGCACTAAAAACATGGCCGTAAAACTGGCTGGGCTCAACTGCATCAAAATATTAATAGACCATCACCAGGAACCCGACATCGCCTCCTTTGATTATGGTGAGTCTAATACCGGCAAGAGTTCCACTTGTGAGATGGTGTATGACTTTATGATTGCCTCCGGCCATCGCGATAAAGTAAACATCTACGTTGCCGAGTGTCTGTATGCCGGTGTGGTGGCCGATACCGGTTCCTTCCGTTTTTCCTCTACCCATGCTTCTGTTCACCACATGGTGGCTTATTTAAAGGAAATGGGCCTTGAACACACCAAAGTACACGAGGCTTTGTATGATAATTTTCTGGAAAACCGCTTGCGTTTTCTCGGCCATGTGTTAAGTAATCGCCTTGAAATAAATTACCAGTTAAACACGGCCATAATGTGGGTTTCCAAGGCCGAAACATTGAAGTACGATATTAAAACCGGCGACACGGAAGGCCTCGTGAATTATCCGCTTTCTATTCAAGGCATAAAGCTCGTGGGCCTGGTAATAGATCGCGACGAGGAACGCAAATGGAGCTTTCGGAGCAAAGGCGGTTTTGACTGCAACACCTTTGCCCGCAAATATTTTAGTGGCGGCGGCCACTTTAATGCATCGGGCGGCCGTGACACGGCTTCGCTGCAAGACACGGTAAAAAAATTTCAGCAAGCCATTCAGGAAAACAGTTCTCTCTTACAATAAACAAACAACCACAAATGAAAGTATCAACAACCGTTTTTGGCGCCGCGCTTCTGGCTATTGCCAGCTTTTCGGCCTGCAAAAACACAACCTACAAAAAAACAAAAGACGGACTTATGTACGCCGTCAAAGGCGAAGGCAAGGGCGACAAGATTGTAGCCGGCAACGTTGTTCGCATTCACATTACCGACCGTCTCGGTGACAGCATACTCGGAACGTCTTACGGCGGTGCACCGCAAACCGTTCCCATCCCCCAAAGCGGCCCAAACGTGGACGCCTTTGCCGTGTTCCTTGGCGCCCATAAAGGCGACAGCATATTAATTTTAAAACCAGTGGATTCTATTTTAGCCAAGAACCCAGCAATGGCAAGGGATTCTTTTTTGTCGGCACACAAAGGCAAAAGCATCGAAACAATTTTGAAAATTGTGGACGTGTTTAAAGACCAGGAAACAATGGCCGCCGGGCAAACGAAACAAGACGAAGCCACCATTGAAAAATACCTAAAGGACAAGGGCATTCAAGCCACCCGCACGCCCAAGGGAGTTTACGTGCAAACCGTATCGCCAGGCAACGGGCCATTGCCAAAGCCCGGCCAGGAAGTATCGTTGCGCTACACAGGTAAGCTTCTTAACGGAAAAGTGTTTGACAGCAATGTACAACCCACGCCTAAGGAACTGCTGCCCTTGCAAATTGGCGCCGGTGGCGTCATTCCGGGTTTTGAAGACGGCGTGGCACAACTTTTCAAAGGAGAAAAAGCCGTTATCTACATTCCTTCTTCGCTTGGTTACGGAGCGCAGGCGCCACCTGCCATTGGCCCCGATCAAAACCTTATGTTTGAACTGGAAGTAGTGGACATAAAAGACAAAGCCGCCGTACCGGCTCCTCCCGCTGCCATGAGCGGTGCAATGGATTCAACCGGCAGAACGATGCGCAAGTAGAGATATAATATTGAAATATCGGGACAACATTGAAATATCGGGACAACTAAAAAATCTGCGGTCCCGATATTTCAATCACTCGATACCTTCTTTAGTACGTTATGATTACAACGTCCCGTTTTTGTCCAAGATTCCGCTTGAAGTTCGAAACCGTTGAAAACTATTTGTGAAACTAGCTGCCTGATCACTGGCTTTTTGAAAACGAAAACTTCCCTTCCAAACCCCAATAGTTTGTTGAGAATAAGAGCAGCCGAAAGGCTGCTTTTTTAATGCTATCGTTTTCAATCGGACAGTCTTCTTCAGCGGTTCACCGCGATGTTTACCGAGCCGGAATTTTGCGGATACACATCGCCTACTGCAAAACCGTATTGTAGGCCAGATAAAGATCAACGGCTTCTCTTGCCTCTTTCACATCATGCACCCTCAAGATGGTGGCGCCGTTAAGCAAGGCGATGGTGTGCAGAACCGTTGTCCCGTTAAGCGCTTCGTCCGCTGTTGTTTGCAGTGTTTTGTAAACCGTTGCTTTTCGCGAAAGACCCACCATCAACGGCTTATTTAATTGTTGAAAAAAAGCAAGTTCTCGAAGCAATTGAAAATTGTGGCTGATGGTTTTTCCAAAGCCGAAACCGGGATCAATGATGATGTCGTCCATGCCCATCTTTTCCAATTCTTTCATCTTGAACGAAAGCGCATCAAACACATCCAGTGTTACGTTGTTATACACGGCGTTGTGCTGCATTGTTTGCGGGTTGCCCGGCAGGTGCATCAGCACATACGGCACCTTCAGCGCCGCAACGGTTGGCAATAATTGCGGGTCAATGCTTCCGGCGCTTACATCGTTCACGATGCTGGCGCCGGCGTGCACGGCTTTTTTGGCAACGCCTGCATAAAAGGTGTCAATTGAAATAATTTGTTCGGGAAAGGCTTTGTGCAAAGCTTCTATCGAGGGAACAACTCTTTTCAATTCTTCATTTTCCGAAACCCGTTCGCTTCCCGGCCTAGTACTTTGTCCGCCTGCGTCCAAAATGGTTGCACCATTGGTTATCATCTGCTCTGCTTTTTTCAGCAAAGCGGCTTCGTTTGATAAGCGGCTGCCGGCATAAAACGAATCCGGCGTCAGGTTCAAAATACCCATCACGATGGGTTGTGTTATAGTCAGCAATCGTCCTTTGCAATTGAGTGTAAACATTGGTGGCCCTGCCTTACTTTTGAACGAATGTAGGGGTAAAAGCGAGTGGCGAGTCGTCAGTAGCAAGTAGCCATCATTCAATCACCATGTCCACGATCAAACAATACGAAACCGTCATTCAAAATTGCGAAGCCCTTTTTTTAAAAAAGACGGCCGACTATGGCACGTCGTGGCGGGTGCTGCGCACCATCTCCGTGGTGGACCAAATTTTCATTAAAGCTTACCGCATCCGCACCATTCAGGAACTGGGCGAACAACTGATTGGCGATGACATTCCGGGTGAATTTGTGGGCATCATTAACTACGCCGTCATTGGTTTAATTCAGTTGAATTTAACGGAAGACGATGAAGAAGAATTAAACATAGAGGCCGTTAAAAAATTGTACGATGGTTATGCGCTTGATGCCAGGCGGTTGATGCAGCAAAAGAACCATGACTATGGCGAAGCTTGGCGGCAATTGTGCCAGGAAAGTTTTGTGGATTTAATATTGATGAAGCTGCAACGAATGCGGCAAATAATCTCTAATAAAGGTAAGACCATTGTAAGCGAAGGCCTGGATGCAAACTACTTCGACATCATCAACTACGCCGTGTTTGCGTTGATATTGATGAATGAAAAGACAATTGAAACGGTATGAAGTCAACGGCGAGGCTCGTGCAGGTTTTTGTGGGTGTGCTGTTCATCGTTTCCGGCCTGGTGAAGGCCAACGATCCTATTGGCCTTGGCTACAAAATGCAGGAGTTTTTTGAACTCTGGAGCGCCGGCTTTGCGCAGGGTTCTTTTGTACACAATGCGCTAAATTTTTTACACGAAGCCTCGCTGCCGCTTTCTGTTTTTATGATTTCGCTGGAGATTTTTGCCGGTGTGGCCTTGCTGCTTGGTTGGAAGAGAAAGTTTATCCTTTGGCTGTTATCACTGCTGATTATCTTCTTTACGTTCCTAACCGGTTATGCTTATTTGTCCGGCAAGTTTACGGCCTGCGGTTGCTTTGGCGATTGCCTTCCCATTACGCCGTTGACTTCATTTTTAAAAGATGTGGCGCTATTGCTAATGATCTTGTTTTTGCTTTTTAAGCAGCGATATATTGCACCCGTTTTCACGTCCCGTATTCGAACGGTTTTACTTAGCGGCAGCCTTCTCCTAAGCCTCTTTCTTCAATGGTATGTTTTAAATTATTTGCCCATAGCCGATTGCCTTCCGTTTAAAAAGGGCAACAACATTTCGGAGCAGATGAAGCCGCCGCCCGGTTCGCATCCCGACAGCATTGTGATTAAATACATTTACGAAAAAGGAGGGAAGCGGTACGAATGGGCGGCGAGTGAATTGCCCGCCGACTTCGGCACTTACAAATACGTTGACCGCATTGACAAAGTGGTGCGCAAGGGTAACGCTGATCCGCCGATAAAAGGCTTTTCGTTGGTGGGCATCACGGGTGAAGATTCAACGCAGATCGTATTGGGACAACATTTGGTTATCCTTGTGTTTGCATTAGAGTTCAATGATGATAGTTGGATAGGGAATATAAGAAATCTCGTGCAGTCCGCGAAAGCGCATCAATTTGCGATTTATGTGGCTTCAACAAACTTAATAGAAGCACAAAGAGTTTTTTCGGCTGCAGGGATAAATAACGTGCAATTTTTCAATACGGATTTTACCGTGGTGCGAACGGTGGCCAGAACAAATCCAACGATTTTATTTATGAGTGAAGGAAGGATTTGGAAAAAGTTTAGTAAAAACGGCATCACAGAAGCGGAAATGGCTTTATCAGGCGACTAATAAAAATCCACAAAGCCTGTCATGTTGAAATTCATCTTCAAGAAAATACTTTACGGCTTTTTTGTTTTAATCGGCGTTGTGGTGCTTGTCTTTGTTTTGTTCCAGGGCTTCGGCGATCCGTCGCGGCTTGTGATGGGACAAACGGGCGATGCCAAAACGCAAGCGGCCATTCGCAAAGAGCTTTATCTTGATCAGCCCAAATGGAAACAGTTTTTTCTTTATCTCAACGATGTTTCGCCCATCGCTTTTCATTCCAAGGAAGAAATCAAAACAAAAGAGTTAACCGGCGTTTTCATTGGCGGCGAAACAAAGCTTGCGCTCAAATTGCCTTATCTGCGCAAGTCTTATCAAACCAAAAAGTCCGTCAGTGCTGTTTTGCTGGAAGCCTTGCCCGGCACGCTTTTGTTGGCCATAACTGCCATGTTAATCGCCATTGCCATTGGCATTCCATTGGGCGTGTTAGCGGCCGTAAAGCAAAACAGTTGGATGGACACATCCGCGGTATTTGCCAGCATTATAGGCATCTCCGCGCCTTCTTTTTTTACGGCCATTATTATGGCTTACTTGTTTGGCTTTGTGTGGAGTGGCTGGACCGGCTTGCACATCACCGGCAGTTGGTTTGATATTGATTCCACCGGCGCTAAACGGCTGACCTTGCAAAATCTCATTCTGCCCGCGTTTACCTTGGGAATTCGTCCGTTGGCCATTATTACCCAACTTACCCGCAGTGCCATGCTCGACGTATTGGACCAGGATTACATTCGCACGGCTTATGCAAAAGGTTTGAGCAAGCAAACAGTCATCTGGAAACATGCCTTGCGCAATGCACTCAATCCGGTTATTACGGCCATCACCGGCTGGTTTGCCGAACTCTTAGCCGGCGCCTTTTTTATCGAGTGGATTTTTGGCTGGAAGGGCATCGGCAAAGTAACGGTGGATGCCTTGGAGAAGCTGGACTTTCCGGTGGTGATGGGGTCCGTATTAATTTCTGCTACATTCTTTATTCTGATAAATATTCTCGCCGATATTCTTTACGGCGTGGTTGACCCAAGAGTGCGGATTAGGTGAAACATTGATGGTGAGAAATGAAACTATAGGCCGTTGCAATTAGTAGAGTTCTCTGTCTCGCATCTGCCGTTTGACGTCTCGCGTCATTCACTGAATGATGATTTCCTCAACGACTCTTTCGCCCAAGGCTTCGTTCACCCGCTGCTTTATTTTTTCTTTTTGATAGAGAAGTTCTTGCTTCAGCGGCGCCACGTTGGTAGTGATGAAAAGCGTTTTGTTGATGATGCGTATGTTGTCGGTATAGCGGGCAATGGTTTTCCCCATGACGGCTTCCCACACGTCTTCAATTTGCAAAGCCTGAATGGAGCTTTTGATGCGGCTTCCATTGAGATAAAGTTTAATGGCGTCGCCGAGGGAGTATTGGGGCATGAGGTGAAGGTAGGACGTAAAATGAAAAAGGCAACGGTTGCGGCTTGGCGATGTGGCGGCATTTAAAAATCGTCAGCCCAGAACCGAAGCTAAATTTATAACTAATAGCCCAAGTTTAGAAGTACTGCCCTGCAGAATTACGTCCGCCGAATATAAAGCTGGGATATGCGTTATCGATGATTGTTTCAACGTCAAGCCCCAATTGCACAAAACCTGATGCTATGCACAGTGCTTCTTGTTGGTCTGCTACTCAAAATCATAAACAGCCGTTTCAATTTCGTGTGCAATTAAATTGTCGTTTATCAGCTCTTCAATCTCACTCCATTGTCCACCTGCAAGTCCACAACCAATTCTTGGCATATGAACACTTGCGTTTTGTCGTTTAGCAAATTGTCTTACCCTTTCTAAACTCTCTGAAACAAATGAATAACGAATTGGTGGAAGTCCGTCTTTGTCAGGTTTGATGTCTCTTTGAGCTATCATATTAGCAACCCAAATGTCGTCTGTCGCTTTAACAAACTGAACATTACCTAAATCAAACTTCTTTTCGTTTGAGTATTTATCTCTGCTTTGAAGTCGTTCAAATTGAATTGTGTCGGTTTGCTCAACTTCTTTATTTTTATACCAATTTCTATATTCAATTTCAGGTTGTTTCCAACGTTTAGAAATTGCCATTACAAAACCTTTGCCCCAACCACCAACATCATTACAGATATGAACAATAATTTTTGTTTTGTTGTCATTCGGATTTGTAGCGTCACCTTTTATAAAATTTATTGGCATTAATTCTATTTGTTGGAAGTCTTTATTTAGTGATTTGATGTCAATGGATAAACTGAAACCGTTATATGCGGGGTCATCTTTGTCTGAAAATGGTATAATTCGGTCTTCAATTTCGGTTGCATTGATTGGATAACAGTAATAACCCAGTGGTTTGTCTTGATTTGGTTTGCTAACAATTACTCTTTCTCCTTTTAATAATTTTGTTTTGTCACCACCTGTATATGCTGCCATAAAATGTGTCAAGTAACTAATTTGAACATCTTGCATGCCTTCAAATACTTCTCCGCCTTTTGGATAGAATATTCTTGTCGGTATAAGTGCTTTTGAAAGTTTTCTTGCATTTTCAAAGACTTTTCCACTAACACTCTTTCCCTTTTTTACTTCGTCAAAAAGTTTGTCAACAGTCTTGTAACCCAAAAGTCTATATTTTAAAGCTCTAATGTTCATAGGGTGTTGTCATAGCATTGTGCATAACTCAAAAATAGGCGAAAGTTTTAAGCCCCAAAACCCACCGACAATTTTTTCCTGTCCTTGATTCTCAACGACAAATCCGTTTGGCCGAAAGTTTCAAAACTTTCGCAAATACGGCCTAAAAGGCTTTTATAACCCCACTACCTGCACACTTACCCCAATCTTTTCCAACGTTGCCATCAACCTCCCGCAATTCGTATCGGTAATAAAAATCTGTGTGGCTTCGTCGCTGCAAACCTGTGCAAGCAAAGCTGTGATGCGTTCTTCATCCAGCTTCTCAAACACATCGTCCAACAGCAGGAGCGGAGAGAAGCCTTTTTCCTGTTTCAATATCTCCATCTCGGCTAACTTCAATGCAAACAACAAGCTCTTTCGCTGGCCTTGTGAGGCAATGCTTTTAAAGGTTTGCCCGCCCAACTGAAACACCAGGTCATCGCGGTGAATGCCGCCGCTGGTTCGCTGCACCACCGCATCTTTTTGCCTCGTCAACTTTAATAATTCGGTCATCGTGATGTTGTGCAATTCCGAGTCATAAATCAGATTGACTTTCTCCGCCTGCTGGCTTATTTCTTCATATTTAGTTTGAGCAATCGGCAAAAATTCCTGCAAAAAATCACGGCGTTTGCCAAACACAATCGTTCCTTCTTTTGCCAGTTGCTCATCCAAAATATCCAACACCGAAAAGTCCCGTGCAAAGCCGTCACTCAACGACCGCAGGAAGGAGTTGCGTTGCTGCAAAATCTTGGTATAATTGATTAATGCTTGTAAATAAATAGGATCTAACTGCGCCAGCAACGTATCTACAAACTTGCGGCGTTCTTCGCTGCCACCGATAATCAACTCCACGTCGTCCGGTGCAATCACCACACAAGGATAGCGGCCAATGTGTTTCGAGAATTTGGTGTAGGCTTCTTCGTTCAGCAAAAACTCTTTGCGGCCCGTTTCGCGTAAAATGCAAACCGCTTTTTCTTCCTTGTCATTCAGCACAAAATGGCCCTCCAACCGAAAACCCTGTCCGCCGTGATAAACATTCACCGCATCTGTTCGGCTGAAATAACTTTTGGTGAAACAGAGGTAATGAACGGCATCTAATAGATTGGTTTTGCCCACGCCGTTGCGTCCGCAAATGCCAATCACTCTTTCGGTAAAACGAAAGCTTTGGTGCTCGTAATTCTTGAATTGAAAAAGCGATATTGATTGTAGGAGAAGAGACAATTGGAGCTAGTAAGTTAATGGGTGACAAACTGCGATACAAAGTAGGTTTAAACAATGGTTTGCCATACTGCAAACTGCCAACTGCATAATGGTAACTTCTCTTACTCCCAACCTCCCCAATCCACATTCACTTCAATATCGGGATGAATGCTGTGCTGTACCGGGCACGTATTGCCCGTCTGTTTCATAATTTTTATGGTCTTTTCGTCAAGGCTTTTTAGTTCATCGGGAATGTGAAAGAAAAGATTGATGCCTCCCACACGCCGCGGCTCGGCTTTCATGATTTTTTCCACAGCTACTTTCACGCCGTTCAGGTCAAAACCCATCGTGCGGGCCTTAATGCCCATCACCGTCACCATGCAGGTTGCCAGCGAAGTGGCCATCAGGTCCGTAGGCGAAAACCGTTCGCCTTTGCCGTTGTTATCCACCGGCGCATCGGTCTCAAAAGCATTCCCCGACCGCAAGTGCGTACAGGTGGTTCGCAAATCGCCTTCATAAACTACCGTTGACGTCATACTTTTTTGCCTAAATTTACGTTTGAACCACATATCTCTATTACGTGAAAAAAATCATTCTGATCACACTCTTCGCCGCGCTTGGTCTTGCGTCGTTTGCACAAGACTCAACCGCGTCAAAACGGGTTTTTAAAAAAGATAGAAAGGAAGACAAGCGCCGCCGTACTGCCGCTCTTATTAAGCAACAGGAAGAAGGCGTTCTGGTGTTCTCCAAACAACTTGCCGGCGGTGTACAGTTGCGTACCAATGGCTACGGCGCTTTTCTCGAAATCGGCCGTGCCCGTTCGCCGCGCTTTACCAATCTTTACACTTTTGAGGTCACCGAAATCAAACACAACAAAGAAGAAAAATCTTCCGGCGACGGCTTCTTTTCCAATTCTTTTGTATACGGCAAAATCAATAATTTCTACCAAGCCAAACTGGGTTTCGGCCAGCAGTATGTGCTTGGGCAAAAAGGAAACAAGAACGGCGTGGCCTTGCTCGGCATTGTCAACGGCGGCTTATCGGTAGGCTTGTTGAAACCGTACTACGTGAAAGACCGTTCGGGCAATAACATCAAGTACGATTCAAAAGACAGCATCACCTTTCTTACTCCTTCCGAAATATCGGGCGGCGCCGGCTTTACCACTGGTTGGGGCGAACTTAAAATAAAACCGGGCCTTTACCTCAAGGCCGCTCTCCGCTTCGACTTCGGCCGCTTTAATGAGTCCATCAACGCCTTGGAAATCGGCGCCAGCATTGACTACTATGCGTCCAAAATTCCGCAAATGGCTTACAGCGATCCGAAGCAACTTTTCTTTCAAGGGCACATTGCGTATGTGTTTGGGAAGCGTAAGTAGGACCACAGATTATTGGGATTTTTAGCCACGGATTATCGGGATTATCTTACGGTAATATGCCCGACGTAAATGCTTCAATTCTCTAACTAAATTTGCGGCAGTATGAACCAGAGGCCAGTGCATTCAGTTGGCGTCTGTTGCGTCGCTCCCGATAGCTATCGGGACTTGTACGTTCGGTAATTCTATTGAGCAACGAGTGCATCAAACTTTACGACAATGATCGAACTTCCGGTAATATCAGCAGAACCAATAAAAAGAACAAAACCCGATTGGTTGCGTGTAAAACTGCCCATTGGCGAAAGTTACAAGCACGTTCGCAACTTGGTGGACACGCACAAGCTGCACACCATTTGCGAAAGCGGCAATTGTCCCAACATGGGCGAGTGCTGGGGCGAAGGAACAGCTACCTTCATGATCCTTGGCAACGTGTGTACCCGCAGTTGCGGCTTTTGCGCCGTGGCCACCGGCCGGCCCGATGCTGTTGATTGGGACGAGCCACAACGTGTTGCCGAAGCCATCAACCTGATGCAAGTGAAACATGCTGTGCTTACATCGGTGGACAGAGATGAATTAAAAGACGGCGGTTCTATTATCTGGCACAATACCATCAAGGCGGTTAAGGCATTGAATCCAGATACAACGCTTGAGACGCTCATCCCTGATTTTAAAGGCAAAAAAGACGACATCCAGCGCATTATAGACGCCGCGCCGGAAGTGGTTTCGCACAACATTGAAACCGTTGAACGGCTGACAAAGCAAGTCCGCATTCAAGCCAAATACTGGCGCAGCATGGAAGTTATCAGCACGCTGAAAAAGGGCGGTATGCGAACCAAGAGCGGCATTATGCTCGGCCTCGGCGAAGCCAAGGAAGAAATAGTGCAAACCCTGAAAGACCTGGCTGGCGCCGGTTGTGATGTGGTGACCATCGGCCAGTACTTGCAGCCCGGTAAAAAACATTTGCCGGTTCAGCGCTTTGTCCATCCAACAGAATTTGCCGAGTACAAAGAGATTGGTTATGAACTGGGTCTGGATTATGTTGAAAGCGGACCTTTGGTTCGCTCTTCATATCACAGCGAGCGCCACGTAATGCCCGGTTACGGACGCAGCGAATGGAAGAGGAGCAAGGCACTTCAGACCACTTAATTTCGCTTTCGATTGCCTTTCTTTTGCCCATGCAAATCGCCGATTGCGGATTGGCATCATTCCTTTCGCTATTTTTATAGTGTGACGTTTGCTTGCAAAAAAAATCTTGCCCTCTTTGGCGTACTACTGTGCTGGCAAGCTGCCAGTTCGCAATACATCTTAAACGGTTCTGCGCAAAAAAATTCCTGTAACTGCTACACACTTACACAAGCAGTACAAACGCAAAGCGGCAGCGTTTGGAACGGCACAAAGATTAGCCTCAATAATTCCTTTGATTTTTGGTTCAATGTTTTCCTCGGTTGCAATGACGCGGAAGGCGCTGATGGCATTGTGTTCATGCTGCAACCCATCAGCACCAGTGTTGGCGCGGCTGGCGGCGGCATGGGCTTCGACGGCGTGTCGCCGTCCATCGGCATCACCTTAGACACCTGGCAGAATTATACACTCAACGACCCTCCTTACGATCACATCAGCATACAGGCTAACGGCAACGTAACCCACGGCAGCGATCTGGCCGGGCCGGTTGAAATATCGGCTTCGAGCAGCAATGTGGAAGATTGTCAATGGCACACCCTGCGCATTAGCTGGGATGCGAACACTAAATGGCTGCGCACTTATTTCGACGGCATCCTGCGCTTAGAAAAACAGGTTGATTTGATAAACACCATATTTAATGGCGATCCGTCGGTTTACTGGGGCTTTAGCGGAGCTACCGGTGGCAAAGTGAACCTGCAACAGTTTTGCACGGCGCTTAATCCAAAGTTCTCCACCAACTTTATTGGCAACGGTGGTTGCGAAGGCGTGCCGGTAACTTTTGCGGATGCTTCGGAATCCTTCGCACCCATTATCAGTTATACGTGGAGCTTTGGCGACGGCACCTTCAGTACCGCACCATCCCCGCCACCACACCTCTATCCTGCTACTGGTGACTACCGCGTTAACCTAAAAATTAAAGGCCAGGACGGCTGCGAAAGCGATTCGACAAAAACGATCACCATTGGCCAGAAGCCATCAGCAGATCTGCAGGTTTTTGATACCTGCCTTGGATTATCGGCGAGAGTTGTCCTGGCCTCTCCATCATCGGGCATGAATTATCAATGGATGCTTGATGGCGCAAGCGTTACCGGCAATGCGCAACTTTTGTTAGACAGTTTGGCGGTGGGTGTGCATCAATTGGGCGTGAAGGTGACTTCTGTTTACGGCTGCGGCCAACCGGCTACCTCCATAGCTGACTTTCTCATTAAACCCGTACCGGTGATTGATGCGCAGGTCCAGGATGGTTGCGCCGGACAAATCTTGTTTTTTGAAGGCACACAACTGGATACAACCAACATTCAGCAATGGAATTGGCGCCTTGGTGCAACACGTATAGCAAAAAGCCAGGACGTGCAAACAGCCTTTGCTGATTCAGGCAGTTATAATGTGGCCTTGTGCGCTATGGGCACCAACGGGTGCCGGTCGGATACAATTACTAGACAAGTAAAAATTGCAAAGGCGTACATAGCCGCGAACGATACTATGGTCATGCGAAATACGGCTTCGCAATTACGTGTTCAATCCAATGGAAGCGTCACCTGGTCACCAATGAACGGCTTGTCCAATCCTTTCAGCCTTAACCCGCTTGTTACACTTTCTGCCGATCAAACCTATATTATCAGTGCCCTTACGCCGGAAGGCTGCACAGCCGAAGAAACAATAAGCGTGAAAGTTTTCAACGGCCCAACGGTTTATGTACCTTCTGCTTTTACACCCAACGGCGATGGCAAGAACGATGTTTTATTGCCTGTTTACATCGGCATGAATGAACTAAAACACTTTGCTGTTTTTAATCGGTGGGGGCAAATGGTTTTTACTACAAATAATACCGGCAAAGGCTGGGAAGGAAGAGGGGCATCAGGTACGTATGTTTGGGTGGTGGAAGCCATCAATTATCTTGGGCAGCCGTTGGTATTGAAAGGAACGGTGACGGTTATCAGGTAGTTTTTCTCCATCACGCTTAAAATCCTTTTGCTTGAAAAGGCTTAATTCGTTTCTGTGTTTTTATCTCATTATTCAAACTTGTTCTGCGCAACTACAATGGCAAAATGTTGATAGCGCCTACAGTCCGTTGCCTTCTTCCGTCCACGTTTATTTTACAGAACAAGCCATTGATACCGCACCATTCCGTGCATTTTATTTGATTGCCGATTTAAAAGACAAGCACCTCGACTTCACTACCGATACAACGCTAAACCGGCGCATTACGCCATCTCAATTTTATGAACGGAATGATAAGCCGTTAGCGGTTGTGAACGGAACGTTCTTTTCGTATGAGACGAACAGGAGTTTGAATGTTGTTGTTAAAGACGGAAAATTGGTTTCTTACAACGTTCATAGTGTGCCGGGGAAAGGCAAAGACACACTGACTTACAAACATCCATATACAAGCGCCATTGGTATCAATAAGAAAAGAGAAGCAGATATTGCTTGGATTGTTACAGATTCTGTTGAAAAATACCCTTTTGCCACGCAAGCCCCAATGATGCCTTTAGAAGATTCGATATCAAATCATACTGTTGAATATTATAGATATGCTGGCCCTTATGTACACGGTTTCATACCTTGGTTTTACAAATGGAAAATGAAGACTGCGATCGGCGGCGGACCCTCCCTTCTCTGGCGAGGCCAAGTTCATATTTCAAACGATGCAGAATTAAAATTCACCGGTAAAGCCATCAACGACAAACATCCCCGCACCGCAATGGGTTATACCGCCGACAACAAACTGATTATTTTAATGATCGAAGGAAGAAATAAAATTGCTCACGGCGCCACGCTTACACAAGAAGCGCAAATTTTAAAAGACCTCGATTGCGTAGAAGCCTTAAATCTTGATGGCGGTGGCAGCAGTTGTTTGTTGGTAAATGGAAAGGAAACTATCACTGTGTCCGATGCGGCTGGACAAAGGCCAGTGCCGGCTGTTTTCATTATTCAGTCTAAGCGGTAACCTTGTTTCTTTCATCAGCTAATTGGCACATTGGCCAATCAGCTAATCATCTTCATTCTCTCAAGTCCCAAACCAACGCACTTGCTCCCAATATAGCCGCATCGGCTTCTTTCAATTCGCTAAACACCAGCTTTACTTTATCTTGAAAAATGGGCAGAAGATTCTTTTCCATGTGCTCTCTTGTTGGCTGCATAATCAGATCACCGGCTTTGATCACACCACCAAAAAGGATGATGGCTTCAGGTGAAGAGAACATAACAAAATTGGCCAAAGCCTCGCCCAAAATTTGTCCGGTGAAACGATAGACTTCCTGCGCAATAAGATCGCCTTGCACAGCGCAATCAAAAATGTCTTTTGACGTGATGTCTTCAGGATTCAGACTGCGCAAAAGGCTGTCTTCGCTGCGCTGCTCCAACAACTCTTTAGCCGTGAGTGTTATGCCCGTGGCCGAACAATAAGCTTCCAACGAACCGTCAAGGTCTGTACTCCAATGCTTGCGTCCGCCGGGCCTGATAACTGTATGACCTAACTCACCGGCAAAACCATCATGCCCATAAATCAATTGCCCGTTGGCCACTATGCCGCTGCCAACGCCAGTGCCCAGCGTTATCATAATAAAATCTCTCATGCCTCTGGCGGCACCGTAATTCATTTCACCAACGGCTGCTGCGTTGGCATCGTTAGTCAAGGCCGCGGGCAAACCAAATTTTGCCGTGACTAATTTCGCCAAAGGCACTACGCCTTTCCACAAAAGGTTGGGTGCATAATCAATGGTACCGGTGTAAAAATTTCCATTGGGAGCGCCGATGCCTATGCCTTTCACTTTGCCATCGCTTACATGGGCATTAATGATGGGGCCCAGCACATCGTACAAGGCATCAATAAAAGTTTCGATTTCGGGGTGCGCATCTGTTCGTATGTCGCCCTTTTCTATTATCTCACCGCGGTGGTTTACAAGGCCATACTTTGTGTTAGTGCCGCCAATGTCAATGCCGACGGCAAATTCGTTGGAGAGGTCAATCATTAATGCTTGTTTTCGAATTTAAAGGCATCGCTGTTTTGCTGGTCAAAATCAATTCCCTGCGTTTTTAAAATTGCCTTTGCGCGAATGGCATAAAAGGCAAGATACGCAAAACATAAAACGCCAACAATGTATGAAAGTTGAATGCCGAGAAGACCGTCGCCGGCTACATAGCCTTGGAGCAAGCTGATAAATCCGCCGCCCATAATCATCATAATTAGAAAGCTTGAACCTTCATTGGTGTGTTTGCCCAAACCGGCAATCGCAAGGGTAAATATGCAAGGCCACAGAGTAGAACAGAACAGCCCGACACTAATAAAGGCGTACACACTCGTCATGCCATCGGCAAGCATGCCTATACACAAAGCGGCAATGCCGCAGAGGGAAAAAATAAGAAGTTGGCGGGCTGGATTTCCCCGGCTCAACAAATCGCCAACAATTAAAGCAATGATAACAAAAGCGTAAATATAAAAAGGCGTGATGTCATGCCGCGCAATTTTGTTCACCGCCAGAAACACGGCAAAAGCGATATAAGGAACAATAAAACGCAAAATGGATTGTGCCCTTTTACCAACCCCGAACGCGCCAACTGATGATGTCCATCGGCCAATCATTAAACTGGCCCAATAAAGCGATACAAATGGCGCAATACTGTCGGTAGGAAAAGGCAAGCCGCCGTTTGTTTTCACGTGTTGCTTCATAAACTCCGGCAAGTTGGACGCGGTGGAAACTTCTACGCCCACGTAAACAAAAATTCCAATCATTCCCAGCGCCAACTGCGCATAGTTTAGCGCCGACTTTTGCTTTGCTCCCGGCAACTGCAGGGAATCGGTAACGTCTGTCGGCGAGGCCACTCTGACCGTATCGTCGTCAAGATTTATTTTGTTTGGAACGCTGGAGAATTTGAACACGACTGCCGCCAATAAAAATGCCGCGCCCAGAATTAGGTACGGAACTTTTACGGCACTAATGTCGGCCACTTTTGCAGCGCCGCCGGCCACCGAACCAAAGATGGCGATGCTTACGATGACCGGGCCGATGGTTGTACCAAAATTGTTTACACCGCCGGCCATGCTTAGGCGTTGCGAGCTTGTATTAATAGGTCCCATAACAATAGCCAAAGGATTGGCGGCCGTTTGCTGAAGGGAAAAGCCGAGGCCTACAATAAACAACCCCGTAATCATCAACCCAAATGACGCGGCATTGGCTGCCGGATAAAATAACAAAGTGCCCAGCGCCGAAATACACAAGCCAACAGCGATGCCATTTTTATAACCAAGCCGGTTTAAAATATCACCGCCGCTTGCTCTGCTTACCAAGTAATAAATGATGGATCCAACTGTGTAGGCCACGTAAAAAGCAAAGGAAATCATCTGCGATTGCCATTGCTGTAAATGAAGTTTTTCTTTAAAAACGGGAATCAGAATATCGTTACTTGCCGCTACAAAACCCCAGAAAAAAAAGACTGAAATTAAAACGCCGAATTGTGACCACTTTGTTTGTTGATTCATACAGCGGGTTGGGTTAATTAATGCGATGAAAGTAACAACATTAGCGCATAGAAAAATTAGTGCATGGAATTTGTTGAAAAAGAATTTCCTCTACCTTCAACGCAGGATGTACTAGTTATGGAGATACTACACGTAACGGCCGAATGTTTCCCGGTAGCCAAGGCAGGTGGGTTAGGAGATGTGGCAGGAGCTTTGCCAAAATACCAAAACAAGTTAGGACATACTGCCAAGGTCATTATGCCGATGTACCGCACTAAGTTTCTTTACAACAACGAATGGGAACTTGTTCACGAAGGGGTCCAAAATTCAGGCTTACATTATTTCAACTATGCTGTTATAAAAGAGAAGACCGATAAGCTGGGCTTTGAACTTTATCTTGTTGACATCAACGGTCTCCTCGACCGCGAAAAAATTTACGGTTACGACGACGATACCCAGCGCTTTCTTGCCTTTCAGATAGCCGTTTGCGACTGGATCAGCCAATGGCTATCCAAACCCGATGTCGTGCATTGCCACGACCATCATACCGGCCTTGTTCCGTTCATGCTTAAAAATTGTTTTGCCTTTAAGCACATGGCCGGTGTGCCCACTGTGTTCACTATTCACAATGCCCAATACCAGGGACAGTTTGATTGGGGTAAGTGGTATCTGCTGCCGGCTTATGATTCTTTTGCCTGGGGGCAATTGGATTGGGAAAAAAACATTAATCCTTTGGCTTCCGCTGTTAAGTGCGCTTGGAAGGTGACAACGGTTAGCCCAAGTTATCTGGAAGAGATGCGGTATTCGGCTGCTGGCTTAGAAGCCTTGATGGAATACGAACGCGGCAAATGCAGCGGTATTTTAAACGGAATTGATGCGGATGTGTGGGATCCGTCAACTGACAGCATGATCGCCAAAAATTACGACGACCATCAGGTGAAGGAAGGCAAGCGCAAAAACAAAAAAGAATTGTGCGGCATGTTTGGCCTTGATGAAGACAAGCCGCTGATTACTTTCATCGGGCGCCTGGTAGGAGAAAAAGCAGCCGATATTTTGCCTGATGCCATTCGTTCGTCTGTTTATCATCACCACGGGAACGCAAACTTCTTGGTATTGGGTTCTGGCGACCCGGAGGTTGAAAACAAGCTTGAGGAAGTTAAGCAGCAACTGGCCGGCTTTGTGGGAACCTACATCGGCTACAACGAAACGCTTAGTCATTTGCTCTACGCTGGTGCGGATTTTTTACTGATGCCGAGCAGGGTAGAACCCTGCGGCTTAAACCAAATGTACGCCTTGCGGTACGGTACGGTACCGATGGTACGAAGCACCGGCGGTTTAAAAGATACGGTTCGGGATTTTGGCGATTGGCAGGGCTACGGCATACGCTTCAATAATGCGTCGGTGGAAGACATTAGTTATAGCGTAGGAAGAGCCGTGGACCTGTACTACAACAAAAAAGACCTCTACACCTGGATGCGCAGTTACATGATGCACATTGATCATTCGTGGGACGCAAGTGCAGGTGAGTATATAAAATTGTATGAAAGCGTAAACCTCCAAACCCCCTAAAGTGGGCTTTGACTCACTCGAAAATTTATTGCTCTTTTACGATAGGAAGTATCTAACGCTTAAAAGTCTGACCGTCTCCACAGACTATAAGTCCGCTTGCCGGCGGACTTGGAGGTTTACTATATGAGCAGACAAGTTTTATCCGTGATTCTCGGCGGCGGCGCCGGTACAAGATTGCAGCCTTTAACTTTAAACCGCAGCAAACCCGCGGTTCCAATTGCCGGTAAGTACCGTTTGGTGGACATTCCCATTTCTAATTGTTTGAATTCTGGCATTACCCGGATGTTTGTGCTCACGATGTTTAATTCCGCCTCGCTCAACCGGCACATCAAAAACACCTATCACTTTAGCGCTTTTAGTTCAGCATTTGTGGACATCCTCGCGGCTGAACAAACCCCTGATAACCCGGCCTGGTTTCAGGGCACGGCCGATGCAGTGCGGCAAGGTCTGCGCCACATAGAACCATTCGATAGTGATTACATTTTGATTCTTTCCGGAGACCAGCTTTACCAGATAGATTTTCAGGACATGATAAAGCAGCACAAGGATGCTGGTGCTGACATGACCCTGGCCACGATTCCGGTTACGGCTAAAGAAGCCTCGGAATTTGGCATTTGTAAAATCACCGATGGCATGATCACCTCCTTTGTGGAAAAGCCGAAGTCGGGCCTGGAAGATTGGGTAAGTGACACTGGCGATGAGATGCGCGGCAAGGGAAAAGAATACCTGGCTTCCATGGGCATTTACATTTTCAACCGCCAACTCATGTTCGATCTTTTGCAAAACGAGTTTGTCCATGCCACTGACTTCGGCAAGGAGATTATTCCGCAAAGCATCGGCAAATACAAAGTGGCGTCGTATCAATACGAAGGTTACTGGGAAGACATCGGAAACATACCGGCTTTTTTTCACGCCAACATTGCGCTGACGAAAGACATTCCTGAATTCAATCTTTTTGATAACACACGCGCCATTTATACACGTGCCCGCATGTTACCGCCGGCAAAAGTGAGCGGCACACAAATAGAACACAGCATCCTTGCGGACGGTTGCATCGTACACGCCAAGCGTTTGGAGAATGCCGTTATTGGTATTCGCTCTCGCATTGAACACGAATCCACCGTCATTGACACTTATATGATGGGCTGCGACTACTATGAAACGCTGGAAGACATTCGCCATGCGCAGCAGCAAGGATTGCCGCAGTTGGGCGTGGGCTATCGTTGCCACATTCAAAATGTGATCATTGATAAAAACGTGCGCATCGGTGACGATGTGCGCATCAAAGGCGGCAGTCATTTGGCCGATGAAGACACGCCGTTGTACACCGTGAGGGAAGGGATTGTGGTGATTAAAAAAGGAGCGGTACTGCCACCTGGATTTACGTTGGGAGCGTAATGGTGAGTTGTGAATGGTGAGTGGTGAATAAGGTGTTTAAAATTTTGACGGTCGCCTATAAAGGCGACCGTTTTATTTACAGAATGTGTTCACTACTCACCATTCACAACTCACTAAAGATTTGTGTAGTGATTACACACTTCCTGCTTATTTTAGGGCAGTTAATTATTTAATGATTGCTTATGGCTACTTCCACCTTTGAACGTGCGTCCGTTTCGCAGAAGCCCCGCCTTTCGCTTTCGCAAATCATCAACATGAGTGTGGGGTTCTTTGGCATTCAGTTCGGCTGGGACTTGCAGCGTGCCAACATGGGACCCATCTACGACGTGCTTGGCGCAAAACCCGATGATATTCCACTCTTGTTTCTGGCTGCGCCATTAACCGGCTTGTTGGTTCAACCAGTCATAGGTTATTTAAGCGACCGCACATGGCATCCAAAGTGGGGAAGGCGAAGGCCGTATTTTTTTGTCGGCGCGGTATTGAGTTCCATTGCGCTCATCATCATGCCGAGCAGCAGTTCTTTGTGGATGGCAGCCGGACTACTTTGGGTAATGGACGTTTTTGGAAATGTAGCAATGGAACCTTTCCGGGCTTTTGTGGCGGATAAACTTCCCGACAGCCAGTTAAACCGCGGCTTCATTATGCAAAGCCTGATGATTGGTTTAGGTGGAAGCATTGCTTCTGCTTCACCTTGGGTTTTGCGCAAC
Organism: Flavisolibacter sp.; assembly: GCA_965247695.1. Classification (GTDB taxonomy): domain Bacteria; phylum Bacteroidota; class Bacteroidia; order Chitinophagales; family Chitinophagaceae; genus Flavisolibacter. Next base: position 3,464,786 of record OZ252037.1, on the reverse strand, counting down.
TGGTTTCATGTACAAAACACGGCGGCCAAAGGCATCATTGCGGACAACGTAAAGTTCTCTTTTTACATTGGCGCTTTCTTCTTTTTAGCCGCTGTTTTATACACGGTTTTCACATCAAAAGAATACCCGCCGGCCGAGTTGCCACACAAAGAAAAAGTGTTGGAGTCGAACAGAGGATTTGGCGGTGGCGTGAGTGAAATCCTTTCGTCCATCCGAAACATGCCACCTAAGATGCGCACCATCTCACTGGTGCAATTCTTTACCTGGCCGGGACTTTTTTTAATGTGGTTTTATTATGCCGTGGCCGTTGCTTATAACATCTTTGGCGCCACCAGCGATACCGATGCAGCTTTTGGCAACGGAAAAGATTTCGCAGGATTGACGCTGGCTTATTACAATGTGGTCACTTTTTTATTTGCTTTTGTACTGCCATTTATTGCCGACAAGTTGGGGCGGAGAACAACTCACTCACTTTGTTTGCTCATTGGCGCAATGGGCTTAATAAGCGTGGCTTTTGTTCACGATAAGAACATGCTTTTTGTTTGCATGACGGGTGTGGGCATTGCATGGGCTTCTATACTTTCCATGCCGTATGCCATGCTTGGCGGCGTACTGCCCGCCGGTAAAATCGGCATCTACATGGGCATCTTCAACTTCTTTATCGTGTTGCCGGAGATTATGGCTTCGCTGGGTTTTAAATGGGTGATGAACAACCTGCTGAACAACGACCGTTTGCTGGCCGTTCAATGCGGCGGTTATTTGATGATACTGGCGGCGCTAATTTGCTTCTTCTTTATCAAGGAAAAGAAGAACGAAACGGTTAGCGAACCGCTGGTGGATGAATTAAAAATTATTGAAGAACGTTCAGTTTAAGTTTATGAGAAGAGTAGTCGCAATCATAGTCAACTTTTGTTTCGTAAATTTTTTGTTCGCACAACAAGGCGTCGAGATTTTTCCGTCTCATTGGTGGGTAGGAATGAAAAATCCGAACATTCAATTGATGATTCATTACCCAAACATTGGAAAAGCCCGGAACATGAAGCTGCCCAAATGGATCAAGCCGAGCGGCGTTCACATAGTGGAAAACAGCAATTATCTTTTTATTGACGCAACAATTCCTGCCGACGCACAACCCGGCACATACAATTTTTCGTTTACATGGCTTAGCGATGAAGGGCAGCGGCCAACAGCAAGTATCGACTTCGAACTCAAGCGTCGCCGCACCGGCAAAAGCACGTCCTACGCCCAGGGCATCAATTCTTCCGACTTCATGTATCTCATCATGCCTGACCGCTTCAGCAACGGCGATGAAAGCAATGATAAAGTTTCCGGCTATAAAGACCAATCGCTAAACAGAGGCCAGATGTACGACCGCCACGGCGGCGATATTCAAGGTGTTATCAATCATCTGGATTACTTAAAAGACTTAGGCATTACCTCCGTTTGGCTCACGCCGGTTTTGGAAAACGACATGCCCAACAGAACCGAACACGGTTATGCTATTACTAATCATTACCAAGTAGATAAAAGGCAAGGCGGCAATGAAGCGTACAAAAAATTGAGCGATGAAATACACAGCCGCGGCATGAAGCTGATTCAGGACGCCGTTTACAACCACTGCGGTTTGTACAACTTTTTTATTCAGGATATGCCCACCAAAGATTGGGTGCATCAGTGGCCGGCTTATACCAATACCACGTACAAGGACGGCCCGTTGATGGACAGTCACGCATCAAAAAGTGATGAAAAAGTGATGAGCGCTGGATGGTTCACCAAACAAATGCCCGACCTCAATCAAAGCAATCCTTTCGTGGCCAATTTTCTTATTCAAAACGCCATCTGGTCCGTAGAAGAATTTGGTGTGGACGGCTGGCGCATTGATACCTACATCTACAACGATCTGGCCTTTATGAACCGTTGCAACAAAGCCTTATTGGATGAGTATCCCAAGATGACGATGTTTGGCGAAACTTGGGTGCATGGCGTGTTAAATCAGGCTTACTTTACGGAAAACAATCTAACCAACATTCGATTTAAAAGTAACCTCACAGGCGTTACTGATTTTCAAACAAACCTGTATGGCATTGCGCCGGCACTAACCCAAAACTTCGGCTGGACGGAAGGCGTGAACAAACTTTATCAAACGCTGTCCAACGACTTCGTTTATCAAAAGCCGATGAACCAGGTTGTGTTTTTGGACAACCACGACATGAGCCGTTTTTATTCGCAAGTGGGCGAGGACATGGACAAATTAAAAATGGGCATCGGTTGGTTGCTCACCACACGAGGCATTCCTGAAATGTATTACGGCACCGAGATTTTATTAAAAGGTGTTTCCAATCCTGATGGTTTGGTGCGCGGCGACTTTACCGGCGGGTGGAAGGAAGACGACAAAAACAAATTCACAGCCAATGGCCGCAGCGATAAAGAAAATGACGTTTGGAACTGGACGAAAACATTGGCAAATTTTAGAAAGGCCTCTTCTGCTATTAAAACCGGAAAGCTGATGCAGTTTGTGCCGGACGATTGGGTTTATGCCTACTTCCGCTACGATGATAGGCAGACAGTGATGGTAGTGATGAACACCAGCAACGACGAGAAAACCATCAAACCAGAACGCTTTGCTGAAGTTACCAAAGGCTTTACCAAAGCACACAACGTAGCCTTAGGCTGGACGGCTGATTTAACAGCGAACGAATGGAAGGTGCCGGGAAAAACGATTTGGGTGCTGGAACTGGGCAAATAGAGTTGTTGTCGCAAGAAAGCGCAGGACAGATGTCACAAAACGTAATTCAATCGCATGGCGCTTCCGTACTTGCCCCAGTTTTTTAAGATGTTGTCAAGCTTGGCCATCATGTCGTTGCGGGTTGTTTTTTTTCCCTTGGTTTCTGGTTTTATGCCCTCTACCGGTACATTGTTGGTTTCAACCCTTGTAGCAAACCACGTGGCATGAAGGCGCGGCACGCCAAGTCCAAGCACCATACCTGGCAAGCCGTGAACGCTTTCGGGGCCGCCAGTTACCAAAATTTCATCGGTGTAAAAAGCAAACAGGGCCAACGTGTCGTCTATAAAGCCGATGGCTTTTTTGCAATCATAACCCGCAATGGTTCGCGTGTCGTTGGTAAGCTTCCAGTGAATATTCATCAAGCTGTCGTTGATCAAAAACGTTTCTTCCGCCACGGGCTTCTGGCTGATGGTTTGGCCGGTTGTGTAATTATTATACACTACGTTCCGTTCCCCGTTTCCGTCGTACCACATGTTTTGCGGAATAACGGCTTCTTTTGTTTGCCGGAAAATTGAATGTGACGTATCGCCGATAAACTCGTAATAGCTGACGGCTTTTTCGGGTATGCGGTCTTTTATGTTCTCGTACCAGTCGCCCGCCAACTCCTTAAATTGCTGGCGTGCATACACCACCTTTTCAAATTCAATCTTCACCGTTGAATGAAAAGCCTGGGCGTGCATATCAAGCATTGCAATCGTCATCGCTAAACCAATAAAAATTTTTTTCACTGTTTCAAGTTTTTAGTAACCTGTTTTCTACTTCTTTTACCCCTGAATTGATACCTTCTACGGCAAACTTTATTGCTCTCCGCCCATCTTATTAAAGCTCCATTCAAACTTCAGCATGAAATATTGCGCTACTCTCAAGTACCGCTCCTCCACAATAAAGTTGCTGCTGATGCTTCGCTGAAAACCGCGATTGGTGTTTAAGATATCGTTTGCGTATAGCGACAGTTTCCCGGCGCCTTTCTTCAAAATTTTGTGGCTCAACTCTCCGTTCCAAAGCGTAATGGCGGGGTTGCCGGCAAAGCTGGAGATGCGTTGCTGAAAGTTGAGTTCTACCTCGCTGCTGACTTCAAAACCGAGCGGCAGCCTAGCCCAGGCATTCATGTCGCCCGAATAATTAAAGTACCGCACGGCAGCGTTTTTATTGAGTGATGATGACGAACTGTTGTAACCAATCTTTGGCATGAGGTAAACGTTCCATTTTTGTTCCACTTCGTAACGGGCACCGATGCCGGCCTGAAAGTTATAATAGGCAGTTTGGTTGCGCTGGCCATTTACAATGTTGATGCCCGTGCCGCCGTTTGCGTTCACCTCCACACTCGGATTAATCTTCTTTTGTCCTTCGCCGCGGAAGAAGTTAAGGTTAAGATTGTAGCTACGCACACCGTCTACGTTTACCGGCTTGTTTATTTTAACGCCGCCCGACGAGATGGTGGTGGAATTAACAATGGCATTGCCGGTGCCGGTATAATTGAACCATGCCCAGATGCCTTGCTGGCTTAACATCTTGTACATATTAAAGTGGCCACTGAATTCATTTCGAAAACCGACTTTCAAATCGGGATTGCCTACAACTAAGTTGAGCGGGTCGAGGTTGTTGCGCAGGGGCTGTAATTGGTCGAGAGAAGGCTGCACCGTAGTGCCGTTATAGTTCACTCCAAAGGACGTGCTTTGCTGCGGCGAAAAGCGAAGCGATGCCTGCGGCCGCAGGTTCAGAAAATTATAATGCGTGGGTATGTTGTTGTCACGGTTAAGCAGGTTAAGCTGCACAGCCGATACCCTGTTGCCCAGAGAGAACAAGACTTTTTTTGTTTTGTAACGGCCTACCAATGAGCCGGTGTGGTTCTCCACGTTCATGTCGAAGTTGTTGCTGTAAATTGGGTTCAACGTTTCGTATTTACCGGCGGCTGTTTTATCGAAGGTGTTGCGGTCGCTTTGCGACGCGTTGTGGTTGTAGCTGTATTCGCCAATCAGCATCCACTTGCTGCCAAGCGGTTCGAGGTGCGTAATCTTTATACCGAGTGTACTGGAATGGCCGTCGTTTATTTTTTGCTGATCGGCCGCTTGCACCGAGTCAATCGCGCCGCCTTTGTAAAATGAGTTGTCGTACCGCAAGAACAGGTTCTGGTTGTCTTCGTTATAGCTAAAGCGAACCTGCGCCGTTAGCTGCCGCCCTGCTTTTTTAAACAGGCGCTTGTATTGAAGGCTGTTGTCGCTTTGGAGTTTTGTGTTCTCGCCAATGGTCGTGCGGTGGCCCGTGTTCACCGGCGCTTTTTCTTGCGACAGCGATTCGGTTACCGTCTCATTTTGATAGGCAGATGTTTTGCGCAGCGAAGCCGTGGTGACTTTCAGCGTCGTCAGCGAATCGAGTTTCCATTCCCATTTACCGTTCACCGCGTGTTGCTGGTTTAGGTTGCGGGAGGTTGTGTATTGGTTAGTATAAAAAAGCGAATCGGGCAAAATGTTTTGGGTATTGGTTGATGACGTGTTTTGTGTGCCCAACCGGTTGTAACGATAGGAGCCGTTAACGTTGTATTTGTCCGCGCCCCATTTGTTACTGAACAAACCGCCGGCGGTATAAGCATCCGGCAGCCCGCGCAATGTCCAGCTATTGAATTCATCGTCACTGCCAAAGCTGAAATAAAAGCCCCCGGCCTCGTCAAACTCCATGTCGTTTTCTATTCCCAACTTGCGTTGTTCGTCCCAACGAAGGCTGCCTGTATTGGTATTGCTTTTGGTGCCGTACACCGATACTTTTTTCTTATTCACAAAACGATTATACAAAAGGGAGGCATCGGTGTAGCGGCTAAAATCAGTTCCCGCCGATACCTTTCCAAAACCGCCTTTCTTTTGGTCCTCTTTTAATTTAATGTTGACGGTTTTGCCTTCTTGTCCGGTGGACAAACCCGTGGCGGATTGCTGCTCCGTTTTGGTATCAAATACTTGTACTTTGTCCACTGCTTTGGCGCTGATGTTCTTTGTAGCCATTGTTGGGTCATCGCCAAAAAATTCTTCGCCATCCACCAATACTTTTTGTACGCGCTGGCCTTGCGCTGTTATCTCGCCTTTACTGTTTACCTGAAAGCCCGGAAGTTTTTTCAAAAGTTCTTCCACCGTGGCGCCTTCGCGTACCCGGAAGCTATCGGCCACAAACTCCGTGGTATCGCCTTTAATGCGAACCGAGCCTGCACTTTTAATGATAACCGCTTGCAGCAGTTGGGCTTTTTGGGTAAGAGCGATGGTGCCCAAATCGGCTGCATCGGCTTTCACAGTAATGTCGTCTACGTAGTCCGCAAACTTTGGATAGGTTACCAGCAGGCGGTACGGGCCGGGCTGCAAATTCCGCAATAAAAAGGCGCCGCTCTTGTCCGTGCGGGTAAACTTGTACAGCGTGGAATCTTTTTTAAGAAGGGAAACAACAGCGTTGGCAAGGCTTCTTTTTTCAGAGGTGTCTTTCACACTTCCGCTAAGGTTAGCTTGCGAGAAAAGAACATGGACGTTAAGTAGGCAGAGGGTGACCAGCAGTATTCTCATGTATTGGCAATTGGTGCAACAATTTAGAAAGGAATGACATCGGCGCTTGTTAACTTTATGCAAACGGCAAAATAGTTTTTTATGATAAAGAAGAAAGTAGCCAGGAACGAGATCTTTGAGGCAAACGAAGTGGCGCTGCAGGTGGGTTTACCTTCCGTAGAACGATACGAAGATCAAAACTTCGTGGACACACAAAAGGCCGTTTGGAATTACTCTCTTTTATTTGATGATGACATTCAAAATTTCCACAACGGAACGCATTATTCACTCTATAAAAAATTCGGTTCCAAACGCCTAACCGTTTTAGACCGCGACGGTTATCACTTTTGCGTATGGGCGCCCAATGCCACAAAGATTGCTGTCATCGGCAACTTCAACAATTGGGATGCGGAAACGCACCTCCTTCAGCCACGGTGGGACAAAAGCGGCGTGTGGGAAGGTTTTATTCCCGGCATTGCCAAAGGCGAATTGTACAAATATCAAATCACAGGTTTTGGCGGACGGGTTACAGTGAAGGGCGATCCTTTTGCGAACTATTGGGAGCAGCGGCCTAAAACCTCAAGCATCACCTGGAACCTTCATTACAATTGGCAGGATGATGAATGGATGAACGGCCGTAAGAAATACAATGCCTTGGATGCGCCGTGGAGCGTTTATGAATTGCACCTCGCAAGCTGGATGCGGCCCGATGCTTTTGATGAAGAGAAATACAACACCTATGATGAAATCTGCGAACGTTTGGTGCCGTACATCAAGGAGACGGGTTTCACACACGTTGAGTTCATGCCGTTGATTGAACATCCCTTTGATGGCAGTTGGGGCTATCAGGGCACGGGTTATTTTGCCGCCACGTCCCGCTTTGGTGAGCCCGAACGTTTGATGCGGATGATAGATGAACTGCATCAGGCCGGCATCGGCGTGATACTCGATTGGGTGCCTTCGCATTTTCCTTACGATGCACATGGCTTATACATGTTCGACGGAACGCATACTTATGAATATGCTGACATGCGCAAGGGCTTTCACCCCGATTGGAACTCCTACATCTTTAACTACAAAAGGGGAGAAGTCAAATCCTTTTTGATCTCTTCCGCCCGTTTTTGGTTCGATCTTTTTCACATTGACGGCATACGGGTGGATGCGGTATCATCCATCCTACGATTGGATTATTCCCGCGAAGAAGGCGAGTGGGAGCCGAACGAATTTGGCGGCAACGGAAACCTTGAAGCCATTGCTTTTATCAAGGACATGAACGAAATGGTTTACCGTGATTTCCCCGATGTGCAAACCATTGCTGAAGAAGCCACCGATTGGCCGGGCATTTCAAAACCTACGTTCATGGGCGGTCTTGGCTTTGGCATGAAGTGGATGATGGGCTGGATGCACGACACGTTGGATTACTTCAAAGTTGATCCTTTGTTTCGGGCTAAAAATCAGGACAAGATCACTTTTAGCATGGCCTATTACAACGATGAAAATTTCATGTTGCCCTTAAGCCACGATGAAGTGGTGCACGGCAAAAGCCCCATGCTTTACAAGATGCCCGGCGACGAATGGCAGAAGTTTGCCAACCTGCGAGCACTGTACACGTATATGTGGACACATCCCGGCGCCAAGCTCATATTCATGGGTGATGAGTTTGGACAAACAACCGAATGGAACTACAAGGGCGAGATTGGTTGGTATTTACTGGAGTTTGAACCGCACAAGAAGATGAAGGAGTGCATAAAAGCGTTGAACGCTTTGCTCCGAAGCGAAGAATCGCTTTACATCAATCAGTTTAATCAGTATGGATTTGAGTGGGTAAACTTAAATCATCGCGATGACTGCGTGTTGGTTTATCGCCGCATTGGCAAAGAAGCAGGCGATGATGTGTTGATCATTTTAAATCTCAATCCCGTGCCGAAAGAGAGTTGGGAAATTCACGTCGGTCGTGAATACACACAAGAAATATTTAGCTCCGATGATGAAAAATTTTGGGGCACCGGTAAGTACAAAAATGAAAGCATCGAATGTGAAACGATAGATGCAGAAGCCAAACGCTATCAGATTAAAGTAAAGTTACCTCCACTATCCGGCATCGTGTTGAAGTAATGGTTTTTTTGGCAAAAAGAATTTTTGATACCTGTAACCCCCATGCGTAAGCCTTGCTCCTCTCCATGTGGAGAGGGGTTGGGGTGAGGTCTTACCGCTTCTTCACCGCCTCATACTTCTCTTCATTTGCCCCAAACGAACTGTAAAAAAAAGCCAGGTTGCGAATATCGCTGCCTTCAAAATCAAAAACCAAATCCTGTCCGGCGTGGTCTTTAATAAAGGCGTCAATCAAAGCATGTGAAGCGCCTAATGTTCTTCCGTTGGGATGATTACCCACTAAAATATAATAGGCTCTCTTGTGTAAGAAAAAGAACGCGGCAGAAGCCAATAAATCATTCTTGTCGGACAAAACCCCATAAGTTTTTGCCAGCCCTTTTTCTTTTAAAAAAAAGAACAGGTTTCTAAAATTTTGAAAGTCTTTATCAGGCGTATCCGATGTCTGAAGTTTCGTTAATGCAATGATGTCATCTATTAAAACATCTGGTTGTACACGGCAGCCGTAAGTCAAGCTCCTTTTAATATTGCGGCGAATATTCTCACGATATCCTTTGTAGATTTCTTCATAAGGCTTATTCAAAGGCAAGATATAGTTGCTTCGTTCGTATAATTTATACCCGTCAACTACAAACAAGTTCCCATGATTCAATGAAAAATCCCAGCGCCAGAATTTTTTAGGAACCGCGTCCAAGAAAGCTTTAAAAATGTCTTTTGTCAATCCATTGCCAAATACACCCAACTGCGCCGTTAAGAACGGATGGTACAGGTAATGAATGAACCATTTCCGCCGCCAGGGCAAGGGCATCACGACCGCATAATCGTCAATCACCAGGGCATCCCAATGATCCGTCATCGCATCAAGATAAAACGTGTAGCCGTATATCAATCCGTTGTTTGCGGAGGTAATGCAGGCGTTCCATTTTTCATCATTCACCTCATTACGGCGCAGGTATTTTATGGTGCCTTGCCGCATCAAAATTCAAGTTCGTGGTTGAGCTTTTTAAGGCCTTTATTATAAAGATTAATGCTAAACGAAATCGTTTTTAGGAACCGGTTGGAAGGGATGGTGGACTTGAAATAGGTGCTGTAAACCGAGCTGTAAAAAAGAGGAATGTAGATATTGATGGTCTCGTCAAACAACGGCAACATTAAACCGGCATCAAACAAAAAACGGTCGCTGTCTTCGGTGCGGTCCCAGGCTTCGGCATACGTGCCGATGTCTGCAAAAACACGCAAGGGAATTTTAATGGGCAACACCGAAAGCGGATTAATCTTTTGCGGAACGGTACTCACAAAGTTGGCGGCCATCAGCCAATCATCCGTCTTGCCAATCTTGCTTGCCAACAGGTCGCTACGCACTTTGAAGAAACCGTCGCGGTTCATTATTTGCTGGCTGGCAAAACCATTGAAACGATTGCGGCCGGCAAAGTAATCGCTGTAGGTGTAATCTTCATAACCATTAGCGCCGGTCAGGTTCAGGTGGTAGCGGTCATTCGCAAATTGCTTTTGAATGGTCTTGCCATTGAGATAAGAAAATTTACCGGCAAAAAAGCGAACGTTCAATCCGCCGCCTTTGGCATAGTTGAAAAAATAATTGGCGGTTAGCGTAGTTCGAAGGAAGTCTTGTGCTTGTTCGGCCTGGAGCGTTATGTCAAAGGGATACAAAACCCTTAAGTTTTCGTAGCGCAATTGAAGTTGGTTCAGGTACCGGCTACTTGATGATGTGGTATAACTGTATTTTACAATCGTGTCCGTTGGTGTTTTAATGCTATCCGCCGTGATGCGCAGCGATTGTTCGCTGATTAAAAAGGTTTTCCATTGAATGCTTTTGGTCACGGTGCTACGCGGGTCAGTTTCTTTAAACGTAAAACGAATGCCCGGCGCCAATTTTACAAAACGCATCCGGTGTTTAATCCGTTGATCGTCTTTGAATTCATCCATTGTAAACGACGAAGCGTTTACAAAAAGATCAGCCTTTCGAATGGTTCCTTCCGAACGTATGGCATAATTCAATCGTCCCAATCCGGTAAGGTTGCCACTGCCTGTACCATACATCGGCACAGCTAAAAAATTCAGTTTCGCTACCGGTGAACCATAGTTGGTGGCAAGACCTCCCACCATCAAACCATCATAAAGATTGAAGCCGGAAGCCAGCGAAAGAATGATTACATTTTTTGTTGGTGCTGTTGTAAAATCTTTCACGGCATTTTTCTTCAATGGAAAAATCACCGACGTGCCTTGCAATTTATTGGTTGGCAAAATTCCTTTCTCCTTCAGCAAAGCAATTTGAGAGGCGGCATCGCTGCCAAGATGTTGTTGAAGTACTGCAAAAAAATCTTCGGGCTGCGGGTGCTTGAATTTCCATTGCGCAAAGTACTCCTGCATCATGCGGCGAAAAATTTCACTGCCCATTTTTTGTTCCAGTCCTTTCATCCACTCCGCTGTTTTGTGATAAGCGGACAAACTATAATTGGTCACGCTGAATTTTTCCGAACCTGTTTCAATAGGCTGGTCAGTTTTATTCGTTGCTTTTAATTGAAAGAAAAGTTCCGGCTCTTTTGATTGCTTGCCGTATTTGCGGTCAGTGTACGCCCCTTCGTAAAATGAGTTCATGCCTTCATCCATCCAGGGATACTCTCTTTCGTTGGAGGCCAGCAAACCGTAAAACCAATTGTGCCCAAGTTCATGAGCAATGGTTTCATCAAGGTTTTGCGCCGAAGAAGCAGGAGAGATGACGGTGATGGTTGGATATTCCATGCCGCCGCCAAAACTTGTCGGCCCTTGCACTACTGAAGCTGTGTTGTATGGGTAATCGCCTATGGCTGATGAATAAAACCGCAATGCATCTTTGGCATATTGCAAGCTGTTCTTCCAAGTATTTTTTTGAGCAGGCGTATAAAAGGTTGAAACGTTTATCGTCTGACCCGAAGGCAACTTCAGCGTATCATTATCAACAATAAACCGTTTGTCGGCAAACCAGGCAAAATCATGAACAACAGATGTCTGAATGAAGTGCAATGTTTTTGTTTCCTGCGGCGCAAGGGATAGTTGTATCGGCTTTCCTGCGTTTGTTCTTGCCACTGCACCTTGCCTGTTTACTAAACCAACGTTCTTTTTTGGTTCCGGTGTGGAAGGCGCTTTTCTTGTTTTTAACCAAGCCCTTTCTTCTTCGTTTTGCAGCTCGCCGGTGGCTGCCACCACATAGCTTTTCGGAACCGTTATGCGAACATCATAGCTACCAAGCTCGCTGTAAAATTCTCCCTGATCCAAATAAGGCATCGGGTGCCATCCGTTCTTGTCATAGACCGCCGGTTTAGGATACCATTGCGTGACTTGAAACGAGCCGCCATCGTAACCGCCGCGTGAAAAATTGAAGGGCAGCTTTACGTGAAAAGGCGTGGTAACGACCGCTTGCGCCTGCGGTGGCAGAGGCTTGGGAAGAACGACTTTTATGATGTCAATGTGCTGCGGATGGTCTTCGGTTTTAGCAGTGGCGCCGTCCACTTTAAAATCGAGCCGGTTGATGTAGCCGCGCTGTTCTTTTTCAGAGAAATAAAAAGCAGTTCTGCCGTTTTCCAATTGCTGGTCGCTAAATGCAGTGCGGTCGTTCTTATAGCCATTAGGCCAAAGATGAAGCCAAATAAAGTACAGGGTATCGGGAGAATGATTGGTGTAAAGAATGCGCTCAAAACCGTCGAGTGTTTTTTCAGCATCGTTCAGCGTCACGTCAATGGTATAATCCGTTTGCTGCTGCCAGTAGGTTTGGCAACAGGCAACAGGCAGCAGGCAATTGACAAGAAAAAAAAGGAGAAAGTTTTTCACCGGACAAAAGTAGCCTCTCCCGCTTCAAAACAAAATAGTGAAAGCGGTCAGGCGTTTGCTTTGATGCGTTGATAAAGAATCTGTATCAGGCCATCGGCCAAACCGATTTTTGGAACAAAAATTTCATCGGCATCGGCCCAGTTCATGACGTTGATGTAAATGAGCAAGGCAGGCACAATCACGTCAGCCCGGTCTTCCCGCATGGCATACATGCTGATGCGTTGTTGCAGCGACAGTGAACTGAATTCTTTGTAATAATTGCGCAACAGTTCCAGCGAAAGCGGCTTGCCGTCCTTGCGTTTTGATAGCGAAAATATTTTGTTGATGTTGCCGCCCGATCCAATGGCCGTGATGTGGTGGTGGCCTCTCAACTTCTCACGAATAAAGGCGCGCATCTCGGCCCATTTTTCCTGCGGCACCTGGTTTTTCAGTAACCGGATGGTGCCGATGTTAAACGACTTTTGTGTGACTAATTTGCCATCGCTAAAGAAAGTAAGCTCTGTGCTGCCGCCGCCGACGTCAATGTACAAATACGATTCTGTGGTACTCAAATTTTCGGCAAAATGATTCTCGTAAATAAAGGTGGCTTCTTCCTCGCCGCTGATGATGCGGACGTCAATGCCGGTTTCTACTTTTATTTGTTGCAACACGGCGCCGGCGTTGTCTGCGTCACGCATAGCCGACGTGGCGGCCGTTATTAAATGCTTTACCTCGTAGGCTTCCAGCAAATATTTATAGGCCTTCATGGTGGTGACAAACATGCGGGCCCTCTCGGTGGAAATGGTGCCGCTTTCAAAGACATCAAAGCCAAGGCGCAGCGGCACTCTAACCAACGATAGCTTCACGAATTCAGCCTTGTCCGCAGGGCTTTGTATGACTTCATTTATTAAAAGACGGGCGGCGTTACTTCCTATGTCAATGGCGGCTAATCGCAAGGGTTTGTTCCGTTTTGTTGTGTAAATAAAAATAGGTTTCGTATTGCGACCGCACACGTTCGTCGCCGTTTGACGACGGCACGTAACCGTTGCTCAAGTCGTTATCGAGGATGCGGCCTTTCACATTGTCGCGCAACTGAATGTTGATGATGTCCTTCAACTCCTGCCGTATCACCGGGTCAAATATTGGACAGGTGGCTTCCACACGGTGATCCAGGTTGCGCACCATCCAATCGGCCGATGAAATAAAGATTTTCTCCTTACCGCCGTTGTGAAAGATCCAAACCCTTGCGTGTTCCAGAAATTCGTCCACAATGCTGATGGCTTTCACCGGAAAAAGAAATTTTTCCCGTTCCGGCAACAGGCAGAAGATGCCGCGAACGATTAATTTAATTTGAACACCCGCTTTGGCGGCTGCGTACAATTCAGCAATAATTTCTTCATCGGAAAGCGAATTCATTTTGGCGCAGATGGACGCGGGCATGCCGCGCTGGGCATTCTTTACTTCAGCATGAATCATCTTCACAATCTCCCGCCGTGCAAAGAGCGGCGAAGGCAGCAGGGTCGTACACGCTTTCAAAAAGTGCGTACCCGTTTTGTAGTGTTCAACGTAATTAAAGATGCGGGCCGCATCGCTCATGATGGCTTTGTTGGACGTAAGCAAGCAATGGTCGGCATAGATGGTGGCCGTGGATTCATTTAAGTTGCCGGTGCTGATGAAACCGTATTGCACAATGCTTTCCTGCACCCGTTTGCGAATGACGCAAAGCTTGGCGTGTATCTTTATGGCGGGAATGCCGATCAAAACTTTTACGCCTTCTTCTTCCAGCCGTTCCTTCCATTTCAGGTTGGCCTCTTCATCAAACCGTGCCTTTAGTTCAAGCATCACCGTAACCTGCTTGCCGTTGCGCACGGCATTGATCAAAGCATTGATGATCTTCGACTGCTTGGCTAAGCGATAGGCCGTAATTTTTATTGACGTCACATCGGGGTCAATCGCTGCTTCGCGCAGCAGGTCAATCACTGGATTGAACGAATGATACGGAAAATGAAGCATCAGGTCGCGGACCAGCACCACATCAGTCACCCGTTTTTCTTCAAGCGCGGGATGATCGAATGGTTTTCGCCTTTCACTTTGTGTTTTAAAAACCTCGCGTGGAAAATCCATGAACTCGCGAAAGTTATGAATGCGCCCGCCGGGAATGATGTTGTCGCGTTTGGAGAGGTGCAGCTTGCGAATTAAAAATTCAAGCAGCGCGGGGTCCATGTCCTTGTCGTAAACAAACCGGACAGGTTTGCCTTTGCGCCGGTTTTTCAAACCCTTGGCAATTTTTTCCATTAGCGTGGTGGACACGTCGTTGTCAATGTCAATTTCCGCATCCTTGGTTACTTTAAAAATGGAGGAATGATACTGGTCGTAACCAAAGTAGCTGAAGATGGAAGGAAGGTTGGTGCGAACCACGTCTTCCAAAAGCATGATGTGGTGTTCGCCGGGCGGCGATGGCAATAACACAAAACGGTTCATTACTCTCGTCGGGATTTCAATGAGTGAGAACAGCCGCTTTAAAGCGCTTTCCTGCTTCCACATCACCACGCCGAGATAAGTGGATTTGTCCCGTAGAAAAGGCATTTCTGGGATGCTTTCTATCATCAGCGGAATGATGTTGGCACTCACTTCACCATCGTAATAATTCACCACAAACTCGCGTTGCGCCTGCGTCAATTCTTGTTCCGTTATCAGAAAAATTTTCTGCTCGTTCATCTCCACCAGTATCACGTCCCAAATGCGGTTGAATTCACTTTGCTGCGCCAGCACCGTGGTTTGAATTTCTTCCAGTATTCGTTCAGGATCGTCCTCTAAATGCATTTTGCCCTTGGCGCCCAATTGCATCATGCGCTTGAGTGTACCTACGCGTACGCGAAAAAATTCGTCCAGGTTGTTGGAAAATATGCCCAGGAAGCGGATGCGTTCCCGCAACGGTACAGTGCCGTCGCCGGCTTCCTGTAAAACGCGGGCATTGAACGAGAGCCAGCTAATGTCGCGTTGAATAGTTTTCGGTTGATGAAGCATACTGGTTTGCATACTAACAATTAATGTACCGCGGGAGGCCCGCCGTTAAGTCTATTGATGATTGTAGACGTTGAAAATCCTTCCACAACCGGATTAATGACAACCCTTCCGCCCCAGCCGATGACTTCTTTTGCCCCGGCAATTTCGTCCACTTTATAATCACCGCCTTTTATCAGCACATCGGGTTTCAAAGCGGCAATGGTTTCGAGGGGGGTAGGTTGGTCAAAAATAACAACCGCATCTACCATGTATAAAGCCGCTATCACCAACGCTCTTGCGGCTTCGTTGTTTATTGGCCGCGAATCGCCTTTCAAAATTTTTACGGAAGCATCAGCATTCAAGGCTACAATGAGTTTGTCTGCTTGGCCCGCTGCTTCGGTAAGCGAGGCGATGTGTCCCGCATGAAGAATATCGAAGCAACCATTTGTAAAAGCCACGCTGTTGCCGGCGGCTTTCCACTGCGCAACGATCTGTTGCAAATCAGACAGCGGCAATATCTTCGTCTGCAAGGGTTGCTCTGCTTTCATCCGGCTTTTTATGTTTATTGATAACAGAAAACAAAGCGGTCAGCACGAGGCCGCCGATTAAAATGATAAGTGTTTGTGCCGTCCACAAAAGCCACCCCAGCGCACTACCGATGGTGGCCTTATCAAGCCCATACACCTCCATTAATTGCGAGACCAACAGCGGATAAGCACCAATGCCGCCCGGCGTAATGACCATGCCTACACTGCCAACGGCCAGGGTAGTTAAGCCGCCGCCAATGCCGAGATGGGCCGTTTCCCGCACCGCATAAATGCCCAGCGTTGTGCTAAACAAATACATGGCCCATATAAAGAGAGTATGAAAAAGAAACCACCCCTTGTTTTTAATGAACCGGATGCTTTGCAAGCCATGCAAGATGCCACTGAACACAGCTTTTATTTTAACCACGGCGTCAATGTGCCCGAATCGCCGCAAAAGAAAATAAACAAGCGCAATGAAAAAGAAAATTAGTGCGGTGTATAAAAATATTTTAGCAACAGAGGTCTGGCCAGCGCTGTTTTTAAAAAAGTTACCGAATAATGAGCCCACAAATTGGCCAATGATGCTACCCTGAAAAAGAAGCGCCGCCAAAAAAATAACCGAAAGGCAGACCACGTCCACCGCCCGTTCCATAACAATAGTCCCAACGAGTTTATCGGCCCGCACTTTTTCGTAACGGGAAAGCAAGGTGCATTTTACCACTTCACCCAGCCGGGGCACACCGGCGTTAACAAGGTAACCAATCATCACGGCCGCGAAGGTGTTGAAGGTAGAAGGCTTGTAGCCCAAAGGTTCCATCAAAATCTTCCAGCGGACGGCGCGGCTTAAGTGGCTTAACAAAAGCATAACCACCACCGGAATAAATAAAGTCAGTCGTGCCCGTTGCAACGCCGCCTTAATGTCTTCCCATTGTTTGGCCTCTATTTTCCGTACCGAAAGCCAAACGAAAAGGATGCCGAGGCCCAGGAAAAAAAGGTACTGAAAGATGGTAACGAAGGGCTTCTTCATGCGGGGTGAAGATAGGAAGGGAAGACCGAACCGAAGAACAAGGAATGATGAACGAGGAGCGATGTTTACGCAACAAAAGATAGTGTTGAAATCATTGTTTTGGGGCAACAGTATTTAATTCAACGGCAGGTTATCAATCAACCGTATCGTATCAAGTTGAGCGGCCACTAACGCAATGAGCCTTTCGCTTTTATTTATTGAAGGCAGGAGTGTAGCAGCATCCCTTATCGCGAAGTAATCAACGGCAAACCCTTGCGTAGTCAAATTTTTTACCGCCGTGCTTTCTAATTCTTTGATAGAATGTGTAGATAAATTTTCTTTTGCTAACAACAAGGCTTTGTAAAGCAGCGGCGCTTTGGCCCGTTGGGCTTCGTTCAGGCGAAGGTTGCGGCTGCTCATGGCAAGCCCGTCTTCTTCACGAAGTGTGGTGCCGACTTTCAACCGGATTTCATTTTGCTTGTGCAGGCTTTCAATCAGTTTTTGAATAACCATGCTTTGTTGGTAGTCTTTCTGTCCCAGATACAAAACCGATGGTTGCACGATTTCTAAGAGCCGGTCAACCACCTGACAAACCCCTTGAAAATGGCCGGGGCGATAACGGCCTTCAAGTACTGTTTCCAACGCACCCAGTTTGTATGCCTTTGCCACATAACCTGCCGGATAAATTTCTTCGGTTGACGGCAGAAACAAAACATCGCAGCCGCTGGCAAGCAATCGCTCCATGTCTTTTTCCATTGTCACCGGATAGTGCTTGAAATCCTCTGCGTTGTTAAATTGTGTCGGGTTGACAAAGATGCTGCAAACCGTAAGCGATTGTTCTTTTTTTGATGAAGCGATCAGTGACAGGTGGCCGGCGTGAAGTGCACCCATGGTGGGCACAAAGCCGATAGATGAACCGTTTTGTTTTTGATCACGAACATATTGTGCGAGTGTTTCGGCCTGTCTAAAAAGAATCATGGTGGTGAATTGAAGCGGTTGGCAAAAGGATTGGAAAAATTAAATCCTTACTTTTGCAAACTTTCATTTTTTGTCTTAAAACCGTTGCAATGTCAGCAAAGAAAAGAATTTTATTTATTGCCAATGAAATGTCGC
The DNA here is from genome assembly GCA_965247695.1 of Flavisolibacter sp. Classification (GTDB taxonomy): domain Bacteria; phylum Bacteroidota; class Bacteroidia; order Chitinophagales; family Chitinophagaceae; genus Flavisolibacter. The sequence goes on along the minus strand of OZ252037.1, from coordinate 3,446,918 downwards.
CCTACCTGGAGTTGACGGAATTTTCTGAAGTGGTAAATAGGCTGGCTATCAAATCAAACGACAGCGGTTTAGAAGTGCGTTGCATCATGCCGCGCTTCGGCGCCATCAATGAGCGCCGGCACCGCTTGCACGAGGTGGTGCGCCTTTCTGGCATCAACATCTCTGTGGACAATGAAGATTTTCCGTTGCAAATTAAAGTGGCTTCGTTGCCCAATGCCCGACTTCAGGTTTATTTTTTAGACAATGAAGATCTATTCAAACGTAAATACGTTTTTACCGACGAGAAAGACGAATGGTATGATGACAACGGCCTGCGCACCGTATTTTTTTGCAAAGGCGCTTTAGAAACGGTGAAGAAGTTTGGATGGCCACCGGACATCATTCACTGCAGCGGTTGGATGACGGGTCTGATTCCATTATACCTGAAAACGGTTTACAAGAAAGAACCCGTGTTTGCACACAGCAAAGTTATTTACACTATAGGCCAACAGACGTTTAAAGAAAAGCTTGGCGACGATTTTTTGAAGAAGGCGCAAATAAGTCCCTTATTAAAAGACAAAGATTTAGAACCTTACAAAGAAATCAACAATCTTGCGTTGATGCGTGGCGGCGCAACCTATGCCGATGCGGTAACTTTTGGTGTGGAAAAGCCCGATAAAAAACTGGCTGACGAATTCACTAAAGTCAAGGGCAAGAAGACGTTGCCTTACAATGCAGAATCTGATTTAACAGACTATTTACAACTGTATAACGACCTTGCGAGCAAGTAATTATTGCCAACGAATTAATATATTGTCGTGAAGTTAAAAGGTCTGTTCGCACTGCTTTCTCCCGTCTTTATTCTTCTCATTTTTTCTTGCACCAAAGTAAACGAAGCCACGCAATTAGGCGATGATTTGATCCCCGCAGTTGACAACATAAATACATTCGACACTACTATTAGTGTAGATGCTGCTTACCACCCGTTTGATGATACGAGCAAGCATTACATTAGCGACAACATGGCCTTGGGACGCATAAACGACCCGCTCTTTGGAACCGCAAATGCAGACATGTACTTTAACTTAAGCAGTGGTGCTAGTGGAACGAGTTATGGTTCTTATCCGTTCGGTGCTGACAAAAATTCCGTAGAAGGAATTGATTCAGTGGTTTTGTCTCTCTCGTATCAAGGAGCTTATGGCGATACTGTATCGTTGGGCTCAACGCTCACCGTGCAAGTTTACGAGATTGCCCCTGGCACCGGTTTTAATGACGATTCTATTTATCGTTTTAATACAACTGGATTTAATACCAACCCTTCGCCGCTTGGCACGAAAACGTTTTCTGTTACTACTCTTGACGATTCTCTGGCAGTTCGTCGCAAAGGCGACAGCACAACAAAAGTGGCTAACGTATTGCGCATCCCATTAAGCAATTCAATTGGGTTGAAGTTAATGTCTTTTGATACGACATCAAATGCGGCCACGGGCGGTTACAGCAGCGACTCCGTGTTTCGAAAGTTATTTAGAGGATTAGCCGTTAAGACTACTTCTGCTTCCGGCAAAGGAGCGTTTGCTTACTTCAATTTGTACGATGTTACAAAGACGCAATTAATTGTTTACTATCGCCAAAAAACAACAACCGGCACCGTTGACAGCGCTGCTTCAGCCGTGTTTGTCCACTCTCGTTATGGACAAGCCAACTCCATTATCCGCAATCCAGGAGGACAATATTTAGCCAATATAGATAAACCGGCTTCCCAACTTTTTTATCTTCAATCCTCACCTTCCGGCTCTTATGTCGGCATTAAAGTGCCCAACTTTGAAGCCTTTCCGAATAGAGTCATTCACCGGGCCGAGTTGATTGCAAACCAAGTGGGTGATCCCGACAATGTTTATTTTACTGTGCCTAATCTTTTGTTTCTTGATCACAAAGGGCCTTATGGCGGCACCGCCACTGATACGGCCTATTTCTTTGAAAAAGACATTTCAACCAATTCTACCGGAAACTTCGACTATTCCACCTTCGGCGGCAAAATTAAATCGGACAATGCTTATCATTTCAACATTACACGATACATACAAGGGTTGGTAACGCTTAAAGGACGGAACGATTCGTTGCGCCTTTATGCTCCTGTCAGGGCTTATGACTACGAACCTTCTACTAAACTTTTGCTGGCCTATCCTTACAATAACATTCTGGATAATCCCGCCAAGGGCCGTGCCGTCATAGCCGGGCCAAAGTATGCCGATGCTACAAAGCGATTGAGGTTACGGATTGTTTATTCCAACCTCTGATAAAACCGCGTGCTTATATTTGCCCCCGATTTAGATTTTTTATAAACAGTCATTTACCACCACCTCTTTAAAATCTTTTGTTCATGCCTTATTTGTTTACATCCGAAAGCGTTTCGGAAGGCCATCCCGATAAAGTTGCCGACCAGATTTCCGATGCCCTGATTGATCACTTCCTCGCTTTTGACCCCGATTCAAAAGTGGCCTGCGAAACACTGGTAACTACAGGCCAGGTTGTGTTAGCGGGTGAAGTAAAATCGAAGGCTTATCTGGACGTTCAGGAAATAGCCCGCAGTGTTATCCGCCGCATTGGTTACACCAAAAGCGAGTATATGTTTGAAGCCAACTCCTGCGGTGTGCTGTCGGCCATTCACGAACAATCGGCCGACATTAATCAAGGTGTTGATCGCAAGACAAAAGAAGAGCAAGGAGCAGGCGACCAGGGAATGATGTTTGGCTATGCCACGGCCGAAACTGAAGATTACATGCCGTTGGCCTTAGACCTGGCCCACAAAATTTTACAGGAGTTAGCCGTTCTTCGCCGCGAGAACAATGTTATTCAATACCTGCGCCCCGATGCCAAAAGCCAGGTAACGCTTGAGTATGATGACCACAATCAGCCGGTTCGCATTGAGGCCATTGTTGTGTCCACGCAGCACGATGATTTTGATACCGAAGACGCTATGCTGGCGAAAATCAAGAGTGACATTGTTGATATTTTGATTCCGCGTGTAAAGGCCAAGTACAATAAATACGCAAACCTTTTCAACGGCGATATTAAATACCACATTAACCCGACCGGCAAGTTTGTGATTGGTGGGCCGCATGGCGATACCGGATTGACCGGACGCAAAATCATCGTGGATACGTACGGTGGTAAAGGTGCACACGGCGGTGGCGCTTTCAGCGGAAAAGACCCTTCCAAAGTTGACCGTTCGGCTGCTTATGCCACACGTCACATTGCAAAGAATCTTGTAGCAGCCGGTGTGTGCGACGAAGTGTTGGTGCAAGTGTCTTACGCCATTGGCGTGGCCCAACCAATGGGCATTTACGTAAATACCTACGGCACATCCAAAGTGCAATTGAATGACGGCGAGATTGCTAAAAAAGTAGAAGCCATCTTTGACATGCGTCCTTATTTTATAGAAGAACGGCTGCAACTACGCAATCCTATCTACAGCGAAACCGCCGCCTATGGCCACATGGGCCGGAAATCGGAAAAAGTGCATAAAGAGTTCCGCTCACCCGAAGGAAAAGTGGTGAGTAAAGAAGTGGAATTGTTTACATGGGAGAAACTCGACTATGTGGACAAGGTGAAAGAAGACTTTGGATTGTAATTTTATAATTCAACTAAAAGCCGCAACGATTGCGGCTTTTTTCATGACTTAAAATGAAGAGTACAAAAATTTACTTAACTTAGTTTAAAATTAAACCATGAAAGTAAAAGAACCTGTTATTGCTTATAAAGTTGGCAATCCGTTGGCCAAAGTAACATCGTCAAAAGCTAAAGTGGTTCCGCTGCATCAATGGAATTCATTTGATAAGATCAGCGCTATTCGCGACGGAGTTTCAAAAGAAGAATTGGAAAATCTTAAAAATGAAGCGGAACTTGACTATGAAACGCTAGCGCAGGTGTTGAACGTTGCCAAGGCAACGCTGCACAATAAGAAAGGCAAGGCGAGGTTTGACAAATACATCAGCGAAAGGGTATTTTTGATTGCCGACTTGTATTCGTTCGGGTATGAAGTATTTGGCAACAAAGCGAAGTTTAACGGATGGATGAAAAGGGAAAACAGAGCGTTGGGGTACATCTCGCCGTTAAGTTTAATTGATACCATGTACGGTACTGAAGAAGTAAAAAATTTGATTGGCCGGATTGCCTACGGAGTCATAAGCTGAAGCTATGCAAGTTTATCATTTAGGCATTACGCTTTTTGCTCGTCAGCTAATAGGCGAAGGAGCAAAACTATTTGGTGGTCGGTGGAACTTGGTAGGACAGGCCTGTCTTTATGCCTGCGAATCGAAATCTTTGTGCGCTTTGGAATATGCAGCCAACGTTATACGCGAAGAAATGCCAGACGACTTGTCTTTCACAACTTACGAGATATTGAACGACAGCTGGCGCAGCTTTCAACCAAAAGATTTGCCTTCTGATTGGATGAACGTGCCGCCGCCGAAGAGTACGATGGAATGGGGCTCAAAGGCGTTACAGGGAACTTTTATCATCAGAGTTCCTTCGGTTATCGTTCCTTCCGAACACAACTTTGTGATCAATCCTTTACATCCCGATTTTAAAAAGCTGAACATAAAAGACGTTGAGTCCTTTACTTTTGACCGGCGCATCAAACAATAACATCCGTTGAAACAATTCAGGCCACAGGCACGTCCGAAAAAATCATCACTCCTCATAGGCAAAGCCGCTGTGCTGCAGGCGTTGAAAGAAGGCAAACCATTAGAACGATTATACCTGCAAAATAATTTTGGGGGCATTCAACTGACCGAGATAACCAAGCTGGCGGAAAGCCTTCACATTCCGGTAAACAAAGTTCCCGAAGCCAAGCTGAAAACGTTTAATGCAGGCAATCACGAAGGCTGTGTGGCCTTGCTTTCAAAGATTCAATACCAGGATTTGCAAGAGGTGATTTCGTTTGTGGTGGACAGGGGAGAAGTGCCCCTGTTTTTAATTCTTGACGGCATCACCGACATCCGCAACATCGGCGGCATTGCCCGTACGGCTTATTGCACCGGCGTGAATGCCATCATCATCCCCGATAAAGGTGTAGGCATGTTGAACGAAGACGCCATCTTAACATCGGCCGGTGCCCTGGAACAGTTGCCGGTATGCCGCGTAAACAGTTTATTAAAAGCAGTGGATGAACTTCATTTAAACGGCATCAAAATTTTGGCGAGTGAGATGACGGCTGATAAAGTTCTTTTCGATTTAAATTTAGTTGAGCCGATAGCTATCATCATGGGTAGCGAAGAAAAAGGCATTTACCCAGCCCTGCTAAAAGCCAGCGATGAGAAATTTAAAATACCGATGGCGAATGATTTTGAATCGCTGAACGTATCGGTGGCAACAGGAATGATTTTATACGAAGCGATGAAGCAACGTAGATTTCAAACTGCAAAGATTGGCAAATGAATTCGTCAATTAACCAACCCATCAACTTATTAACTTATCAACTTATCGAGTGTCCGCGCGACGCTATGCAAGGTTGGCCGCATTATATTCCTACTGAAAAGAAAGTTGGCTATATCAACAGCTTGCTTAAAGTAGGCTTTGACACAATAGACTTTGCCTCTTTTGTTTCGCCGAAAGCCATTCCGCAAATGGCCGATACAAAAGAAGTGATTGGGAAATTGAACATACATGATTCGACTTCAAAGCTGCTGGCGATTGTTGCCAACGAACGGGGCGCAAGTGAAGCCATTGTTTATGATGAAATCAGGTATCTTGGTTTTCCGTTTTCTCTTTCTGAAACATTTCAGCAACGCAACACAAATAGTTCAATTGAAGAAAGCTTAGGCAGGGTGGAGGCGATTCAAAATCTTTGCTTGAAAAGCAACAAGCAGCTTGTGATTTATTTGAGTATGGGCTTTGGAAATCCTTATAGCGATGAATACAACGAAGAAATCTTGCTGCGCTGGGCCGGTAAAATGGTAAAGCAAAACATCGGCATTATTTCTCTAGCGGATACCGTGGGACTTGCTACGCCGGAACAAATTTCAGCCGCCTTGAATGCGCTCATTCCAACGTATCCCAACACGACTTTTGGTGTTCATCTGCATTCTACACAAGCAAATTGGAAAGAAAAATTAGAAGCGGCCATCAACGCTGGTTGCAAAAGAATTGATGGCGCCTTAAAAGGCATCGGCGGCTGTCCCATGGCAGGCAGTAATCTGGTGGGAAATATGAACACAGAAAACATCATTGCGTATTTGAAAGAGAGGGGACTATCACCGAAGCTAAATGGTGAAGCTTTGCAGGAAAGCCTCCGTCTGGCTGCTGAAATTTTTGGTTATGAAACTTCGGTTTGCAAAGAATGAAGGAAAGAAGCACGCCATTCAATACCACCGCGACAACGGCCCAAAAACCTGGATGCCCGCCGATGACTTCTTTGTCCGGCACGACTTGAGCCACTTTGCGGTGGAAACAATACTGGGTTACAAAACCGCTTTTTACGGCATGATAAACAATGGGGTTGAATTGTCGGATTTTATGGTCAAGGAAAGAAGGGACGCCCTTAAATTAACAACTGAAGCCATGCACGCAGAATCATTAGCCAATTTATTTTTAATGGATTTTGTTGATGGACCAGTGGAAAATTTCGATCAGGTACAGCAGCAAACAATGACAACATCTTTTCCAAATGCAGAACCCGTTTCTTTAACCGGCGAACAAATCAATTCCGTTCGGCAAACACTATCCAATTTGCTTTTTCAATGGAATCAGTTGCCTGCCGGTGAATTCTTTCAATTGGAAATTTTGTTATGAAATTTCGGTTTGAGTTTGACATAAAGAAATTGCCCGATCCCATCACACACCGGCACAAACTTTTGCTTATGGGTTCCTGCTTTACCGAAAACATTGGCGGGAAATTGGACGCATATAAATTCACTACGCTTCAAAATCCAAACGGCATCTTGTTTAATCCGGTAAGCGTTGCAGAAGCGTTGACGGATTACATCGAAGCAAAACAGTTTTCAGAAAGCGATTTGTTTTACTACAACGAAGCTTGGCATAGCTGGAGGCATCACAGCCGCTTTTCAGGAGTGACGGCCGATGAAGCGGTGAAAAAAATAAGTGATTCAACAACCGCTGCTCATCTTTTTTTAAAAGAAGCGGACTACTTGTTTATCACCGTTGGTTCATCATGGGTTTATGCCTTAACAGAAAAGGCAGCCAACGCCAAGCCAGGTGCTGTTGCTGCCAACAATCACAAAACACCAGGCGATTGGTTTCAAAGGCGATTATTGCCGGCAGAAGAAGTGACAGAGCTTTTAGAAAACACGATACAACGCTTGAAGCAATTCAATAAAGACCTCAAAATTATTTTCACCATTAGTCCCGTGCGGCACCTGCGCGAAGGCGTGGTGGAAAACAACCGCAGCAAAGCTGTACTCATTAGCGCTGTGCATCATCTCGTGGATAAACATGATGCGCTTTATTATTTTCCGGCTTACGAATTGGTGATTGATGATCTGCGCGACTACCGCTTTTACTCCGAAGACTTGGTACATCCAAACTATTTTGCCACGCAATACGTTTGGGAGAAGTTAATGGATGCCTGCATGGATGAAAAAACAAAGACGTTGATGGCCGAAGTTCATTCCATCAATCTTGCGTTTAAGCACAAGCCTTTCAGTCAAGAGTCGGAACAGCACAAAAAATTTTTGCAGTCGTTTTATGCAAAAACAAAAACACTAAGCGAGAATCATCCGTATTTAGATTTTGAAAAAGAGCTTTTTTACTTTGGAAATGCAATTCACAATAGGTGAACAAGTTTGGTAATTTATTTTGTCGGACTCTCCGGTCTCATGTTTGCCGACTCTCCGCTCACGTCAGTGTATTCTATCGCCGCGAACCTCCAGTTTTTGCATGACCTCCGCTTCGTATGACAGCCATTGGTTCCAACGATTGCGAACGGTTTGTTTGTCAACATAGGTTTCAGCCAGCTCGATAAACAAAGTATAATGTCCGGCCTCGCTTTCCATAAAGCGCCGGTAAAACTTGCGCAGGTAATCATCGTTCAGCCCTTCGCTTAGTCGTTTAAAACGTTCGCAACTGCGGGCTTCAATCAAGGCCATCGTCAGCATCTGATCAAGAAAGCGGCCTTCCTCACTGCCGCCTTTTTGAGAAAATTGAATCAACGCATTTACATAATCGTCGCGGCGCTGTTTACCTAACTGAAGACCGCGTTTTTTTAATTCGGCTAACACCAATCGAAAATGTCCCCATTCTTCGGTAACTATCGGCGACAAGGCTTCCACCAGATCGGCTTTGCTGCTGTAGCGTTGAATGAGGGAAATGCAGGACGTTGCGGCTTTTTGTTCGCAATAGGCATGGTCGGTTAAAACGTCTTCCAACGAAAGCTGCGCAAGGTTTACCCATCGCGGATCGGTGGGCAATTGAAGGCCGAGAATGGATTTAGTATCGGATGAAATTTCACAATCGAATGCAGACATTAGGCAAAAATAAATGCGGGTTATGTTACCGGCTGACTGGCTACTATTGAAGGTCTGTTGCGACGCTCCATTCACCGGTTGGAAATTCTATTAGGCGGCCCATCCCGTCCCGATAGCTATCGGGATTCCCGGTGGGAAGGCCATCCACTGCACAAGCCTACGCTTGTTAATGATTCATCTTTTACTCAATCTGTTTTTATCGAAGAGCCTTTTCAATGCTTTGATACTCTTTGGACCCTTCCCACCGGGACGAGCTGTAGCTCCATCTATCCGCTTTTAGAAAAAGTTGAAAGGGATGGGCCGTCAAATAGAAATACAAACTGTACAAGACCGCGACGCAACAGACACTTCATAGATAAACAAACCTCTGGTCCAAAATCTTAACTCCTTCTTAAAGGCTGTTGTCAGGGCTTTGAATAAAATTCATTTCCCCTACCTTCGCGGGCAAAATAAGTAAAACAATCCGGCGGCCAATTGGGCTTGCCAACAAAACATCAGCAATGTCATTAACCAAAGAAAAGAAGGCGGGCATCTTCACACAGTTTGGTGGCTCCGCTACAAACACGGGCTCCATCGAGGGCCAGATTGCCTTGCTCACAGAACGCATTACACAAATTTCCGGTCACTTGCAGGCCAACAAAAAAGACTTCTCTACTCACCGCGGATTGATGCAAATGGTAGGCAAACGCCGCCGCTTGCTGAACTATCTTTCAAAACACAATCTTACCAGCTACCGCGGACTCATTGAAAAACTCGGCATCAGAAAATAAGAAAACAATACTGCAGAAACCCTTCCGGCTACCGGGAGGGCTTTTTGCTTTACGCAATTCTTTTTCGATGCTTGTACAAAACCGATTCTGTTTGGGAGATTGAGCCTTTCCATCTCAAATCCTAAATCTCAAATCTCAATTTGACTTCATGTTATCCCAAAAATTTTCAAAAACATTTGATATAGGTGATGGCCGCGAAATCACCATCGAAACCGGCCGGCTGGCCCGTCAGGCCGATGGCTCGGTGACAGTCCGTTGCGGCAATTCCATTCTATTGGCAACGGTGGTTGCCAACCGTGAACCCAAGGAAGGCCAGGACTTCTTTCCGTTGAGTGTTGACTATACAGAAAAGATGGCCTCCGCCGGCCGTATTCCCGGTTCGTTTTTTAAACGTGAAGGCCGGTTAAGTGATTCTGAAATTCTTATCTCACGCCTGATTGACCGTGCACTACGTCCGTTGTTCCCGGAAGATTATTTGTGTGAAGTACAGGTGATCGTCACGCTCATTTCTTCCGATGAGCAAGTATTGCCCGATGCCATGGCTTGCCTTGCGGCATCAGCGGCATTGGCGGTTTCCGATATTCCCATTCAAGAGGTCATCTCTGAAGTGCGTGTAGGCCGCGTTGACGGACAGTTTAAAATAAACCCCTCTCGTGCCGAAGCGGAAAGGGCCGACCTTGATTTTATCATTGCCGCCACGCAGGACAATATTATGATGGTGGAAGGCGAAGCCAAAGAATGCAGCGAGGAAGATTTGGTAAAAGCTTTGGAAGTGGCGCACACTGCTATTCGCCTGCAAATAAAAGCGCAACAGGAATTACGTGAAATGGTAGGTGTTTCCGGCAAACGCGATTATACAAAACCTGCTACCAACGAAGCGGTGCAAAAGAGAGTGTATGATTTGGGTACGGAAAAGATGAAAGAATTGTCGAAAGGCAATTTGCCTAAACAAGAACGCAAAGACACGTACAAAGCCATTTACGAAGAGACTGTGTTGACGCTGGCAAAAGAAGAAAATTTGCCCGAAGGCGAAGAAGTCGGCTCCGATGTAAAAAAGCTAGTAAAGAAATACTTGTCCGACCTGCAGTACGATGTTGTGCGTGACATGATCCTGAACGACCGCGTTCGTTTAGACGGCCGTGGCTTGGAAGACGTTCGTCCGCTTGACATGGAAATAGATGTGTTGCCAACACCACACGGTGCATCGTTGTTCACCCGCGGCGAAACACAATCGTTAACGACTGTAACCTTAGGTACGCCGTTAGATGAATTGTTGGTAGAAACCGCAGCCAAGTCGGTTGATTCTAAATTTTATCTGCACTATAATTTCCCACCGTTTTCAACCGGTGAAGCGAAGTTTTTGCGCGGCGCCAGCCGACGTGAGATTGGTCACGGTAAGTTGGCGGAACGTTCCTTAAAACAAATGATGCCGACAGGAGATTATGCTTATACGGTAAGAGTTGTAAGCGATGTATTAGAAAGTAACGGCTCATCGTCAATGGCCACGGTTTGCGCCGGTTCATTGGCCCTAATGGATGCCGGCGTTCCTATTCCGAAACACGTAGCCGGTGTGGCCATGGGTTTAATCTCGAAGGAAGGAAAATACGCAGTGTTAACGGACATCTTAGGTGACGAAGACCACCTCGGTGACATGGACTTTAAAGTTACCGGCACCCGCGAAGGAATCTGTGGTATTCAAATGGACATTAAGGTGGACGGCTTGAGCATGGAGATTATGCGCAGCGCTCTTGAACAAGCCCGCCGCGGACGTATGCACATTCTGGATGCGATGTACAATTGCATTCCGCAACACCGCGAGGAAGTAAAGGGCCATGCACCACGCATGGTGAAGATGTTTATTGACCGTGAGTTCATTGGTGCGGTCATCGGGCCCGGTGGTAAAATCATTCAGGAAATTCAACGCGAAACCGGAACGACGATCAACATTGAAGAAATCAACAACCAAGGTGAAGTCAGCATCTTTGGTTCGGAAAAAGAAAAAGTAGAAAAAGCGCATAACTGGATTAAAGGCATCGTGTCCGTTCCGGTGGAAGGCGATGAATACGAGGCCACGGTTAAGTCAGTAATGCCTTATGGCGCCTTTGTAGAATTCCTTCCTGGCAAGCAAGGCTTGCTGCACATTTCCGAAGTGAGTTGGAAACGATTGGAAACACTTGATGGCGTATTGAACGAAGGCGACAAGGTGAAAGTGAAATTAACAGGCACCGATCCTAAGACAGGCAAATTTAAGTTGTCGCGTAAGGTGATGTTGCCGAAGCCAGAAGGAATGCAGGATCGTCCTGAAAGAACCGAAAGTGGTGGTGACAGAAGAAGAGATGACCGTCCGCGTTTTGATGACCGCAGGGAGCAACGTCCACAAGGCGAACGGCCAAAGTTGCAACGCAACACAGGCGGTAATGACCAAGGCGAAGGCCCGCAGCAATCTTCTCAACAAAACACGCAACAGGAAAACCAATAAATAAAGTGTACTTATGAAAGTGAAGGCTGTCGGCGGACGGCCTTTTTATTTTGTCGTCAATGAAGCACATTAAAATTGAAATATTAGCCAACGAACACCAGCAGGAAGAATTAATTGCCTTGCTTGATGATTATCATGCTATTGGCTTTGAACAAACCGAGGAGGCACTGATTGCCTTTTTTGCTGAAGATAAATTTTCAGAAGACGATGTGCTAAAGATTGTAGAAGGCTATTCTTATTGCGTGGATGAAGTGGAAGAGAAGAACTGGAACGAAGAGTGGGAGCGGAACTTTCACCCAGTTGTGGTAGATGATTTTGTTGGCGTTCGTGCCCATTTTCATGCACCCGTTCAAAATGTACAGCACGAACTTATCATCACACCAAAAATGAGTTTTGGCACCGGCCATCATGCCACCACTTATTTGATGATGCAGCAAATGCGTGAATTAGATTTCAAAGGCAATGATGTTTTTGATTTTGGAACTGGCACGGGCATTCTTGCTATTCTTGCGGAAAAGCTCGGGTCCAAAAAAATTACGGCTATTGATGTAGATGACTGGAGCATTGAAAATGCTAAGGAAAATATTGAGCGCAACGGGTGTACAAAAATTGACGTTTCACTTTCATCAAATATTCCTCAACAGCAGTTTGATGTGATTCTCGCCAACATCAACCGCAATGTGATTTTGAATTATTTGCCACAGCTTACAAAAGTGTTGTCGGAGCATGGTTGCATTTTATTTAGTGGGCTTTTGGTTGCCGACGAAGGCGCCATAAAATCAATGGCACAAAATTTAGACTTATACTTACAGGACAGGCAAGAAAGGAGTGGCTGGCTATCGCTTTTATTCGTTAAGCCCGCATGAAGCGAAGATGAATTTACTGTGATGCCTAAACCTTTTAAATTACCTTTGGCCTCCTGTTAAACAAACGCATGAACGAGATTTTAGTCATCCTCATCGCCTATTTAATCGGAAGCATTCCCACTGCCGTTTGGACCAGCAAATACTTCTTTGGCATTGACATTCGCGACTACGGCAGCGGTAATGCAGGCGCCACCAACACATACCGTGTGTTAGGCGCAAAATGGGGAACTTTCGTAATGATTGTGGACATGATGAAGGCGTTGGCCGCCGTTAAGCTAGTTTATCTATTGCCTTATGAGCAACATAGCGATTTTTACATTATCAACATGCAACTGGCTTTAGGATTAGCGGCTGTAGTTGGTCACATCTTCCCACTATGGGCACAATTTCGCGGCGGCAAAGGCGTCGCTTCGCTATTTGGGATGGTCTTGGGCATTCAGCTGGATGTGGCCTTTTGCTGTGTCGGTGTTTTTGCATTAGTTCTGTTTTTGACCCGCTATGTTTCGTTAAGTTCCATTCTCGCCAGCGTTGCATTGCCTGTGTTTATCCTTTTTATTTTTAACGAGCCCGAACCCCTGTACCGCATCTTCGCCATTACTGTTGCCCTTCTAGTTTTGCTGACACATCAAAAAAACATTGGCCGTATTTTAAAGGGCAACGAAAACCGCCTTCCCATTTTAAAGCACCGCGACAAACGCCGCCATCGCAAATAGTCCTTTAACGTTTGCTGTACTGTACCGTTTTGTTGCCAAAGCTCTTTGGTATAATCATTGAATCTATGCCTTCAACAAAAACCCTTTGACATGGTACGAAAAATTTTAACCCTATTTATGGCCGCCGCAACAATAGTTGCCTGTTCGACGAATAAAATAACCGGCCGTTCTTCTTTGCATCTGTTGCCCGAATCCGAACTTCAGTCTATGGGCACGGAGCAATACCAGCAATTTCTTTCAACGAATAAAGTCGTTAGCGCTTCCGCTGACCGCGATGCTGAAATGGTTAAGCGAGTAGGAAGCCGGTTGGCGGCAGCTGTACAACAATATTTTACTTCCAAAGGATTACAAAGCCAATTGGAGGGCTATAAGTGGGAATATAACTTGGTAGCCAGCAATGAAGCAAATGCTTGGTGTATGCCCGGAGGCAAAATTGTGGTGTATACAGGTTTGTTGCCTTATACCAAAAATGAGGCTGCATTGGCAATTGTACTCGGTCACGAAATCACCCACGCGGTATTCCAACACGGTAACTCCAGAATGAGTCAAAGCATGCTTGCACAGGGATTAGGACAAGTTCTATCGGTTGCTGCTTCTTCCAATCCTTCAGCAACGAAAAGCTTATTTTATCAGGCTTTTGGCGTTGGCTCACAACTCGGTGTGCTTGCTTTTTCAAGAAAGGATGAGTCCGAGGCGGACCATTATGGTTTAATCTGGTCGGCATTGGCAGGTTACAACCCGCAAGAGGCTGTTCCATTCTGGCAGCGGATGGCGCAAAGCGGCGGCAGCAAGCCACCAGCGCTTTTGAGCGATCATCCTTCGGATGAAAAACGGATTGCAGATATCCAAAATTGGATGCCCGAAGCTTTACAATATTATAAACCAGTCGGCAGCAAATAATGATTGCCGAGTTCCTGTCAAAATCCCGCCAAAATGCAGCACTGGCGGGATTTTTCATTGACGCCTGTTTGGAAACCGTGATGTGTTTTCATACATTTGCACAATATTTAAAATCGGAGAAGTCCTGTTTAGTTCTTTTCTTTTATTGTTTACTCACCAATAAATCAAAGTATGTCCCAAACAATTTTAGACAAACTGAATCTGAAAAACGAAAAAAACATCTTAATTCAAGGACTACCCTCTTCCATCGAAAAGCAATTTGCAAAGCTCTCGTTCGCTAAAAACCTTACCCCGCTTTTAAAGGTTAGAAAGATTGACTTCGCCCTCATTTTTACAGTGAGTGAAAACCAACTCAATGCCATCTTACATGACATTCTTCCCGCATTGAAACCAGAATCGCAAATGTGGGTGGCGCATCCGAAACCAACTTCAAAGATCAGCACCGACTTAAACCGCGAGAGCAGTTGGAGCAAGTTGAGCATTTTAGGTTATGAAACCACAGAGCTTGTTTCTTTGGACCATGTGTGGCAGGCGTTTAACTTTAGAAAGGCCGAAGAAGAGGTTTTAATAGAGGCAAAGCCGGAAAGAAAATCGAAAAAAGCCTTAGCTGTTTAAAGCAGTTGACCCATAAAAAAATGACCACCTGAAAGGTGGTCATTTTTTTATGTCGTGTTTGCCGGCGGCGGTTAATTATCAAGGTTCGATAGAAAAAAACCTTCTTTGTGCAGAACCGTCTGCGTGGGAATTGGCGTCAGGAGAGAATCCTTTAAAAGTTTTTCTACGAGGCGCAACTGTTGATCGCCTTCACCCGATAGAGCGATCAGTCGCCAGCTTTCGATTTTCATCAATGCCCGTTGGCTTGTTTTGGTTACGTGTCGGTCCAGCCATTCGCTTCGTTCAGCAAGATAAAGCTGGTGATTACGGAAGTAGGCATGCATAGGTAAAAGATTGGTATTTTCTTTTTGATAACGTTCTTGAACAAATTAAGGAGAAAAATTTTGAAAACGCAACACAGCCGAAAGCACTTTGTGCAGCCAATCGCCCAACGCATAAAAAAGCCTGATGAAAAAATCAGGCTTATCGTTTTGAAGAATAAAAAATGATTTCACGCAAAGGCTTCCGCTGTTGACCTGTTGTATTCCTCGGTCAGTTCCTTTTGAAGCTCGTAGCTCATGGGCTGATAGCGATCAAAGTTCTTTCTGAATTTTGCCCTGCCTTGCGTGATGGAGCGCAGCGATGAAGAGAAGCCATGCATTTCCGACAACGGCACTTTAGCAATGATCTTTTGAAAATGACTTTCGCTATCTATTCCTTCCACCATGCCGCGGCGGCTTTGCAAATCACCCATTACGGCACCGGTTAGTTCTTCTGGACAAAGAACTTCTATTTTGTAAATAGGCTCCAGCACTTGCGGGTCGGCACGGCCAAAGGCGTCTTTAAACGCCATAATGCCGGCGATTTTAAAAGAGATGTCGTTTGAGTCCACCGGATGCATCTTGCCATCATAAACACTAACTCTAACATCCCGAACATAAGAACCTGTCAATGGTCCTTCGTTCATTTTTTCCATCACCCCTTTTAAAATGGATGGAAGAAAGCGAGCATCAATGGCGCCGCCAACGATGCAATTATAGAATACAAGCTTGCCGCCCCAGTCCAGGTCATAAGTATCGCGGCCACGAACATTCAGGCCCACCGGTTCGGCCATGCCTTCGTAAAAAGGTTCGATGCGCATGAACACTTCGCCAAACTGGCCCGCACCGCCGGATTGTTTCTTATGGCGATAGCTCGCCTCCGATGCTTTGCGGATAGTTTCGCGGTAGGCAATCTTCGGCTTGCCAAATTTCACCGGCACTTTGTGCAGATTCTCAATTTTCCATTTGGCTACGGCGAGGTGCATATCTCCCTGGCAATGGATCAGCGTCTGCTTTAGTTCTTTCGACATTTCAATCACCAGCGTTGGGTCTTCTTCGCGAAGCTGATGAAGCGCCTGCGCCAGCTTTTCTTCTTCGCCCTTGTTTACAGATTCAATGCAAACCGTAACGTTTGACGTCGGAAATTCAATGGGCGGCAATTCCAAGGCTTTGCCTTTTATATGAAGCGTGTTGTTCACGTGTGTGTTTCGCAGTTTTAAGGTAGCGCCGATATCTCCAGCCACCAATTCCTGCACCGGCAGGCGTTTGGCCCCTTCCAATAAAAACAACTGATTGATCTTTTCTAATGTACCGTTTGATTCATTTACCAACTCCGATCCAGCCTTTACAGTACCCGAAAAAACTTTAAAGAACGAAAGGTCGCCAACATGCGGTTCCGAAATGGTTTTGTAAACAAACAGACAAGCCGGTCCCGCCGCATCGCAAGTCAGTTTTTCACCCCGGATTATTTTCTGCGGCGGCATTTCATTGGCGCTTGGACAAACATTGTCAATAAAACCCATCAACCTTCCGCTGCCCATGTTGCGCAATGCGCTTAAACAAAACAAAGGAAAAATGCCGTGGGCGATCATTGCTTTCTTCATGCCTTCTTTTAGCTCATCTTCGTTCAGTTCACCTTTGTCAAAATATTTTTCCATCAGGGCTTCATCATTGCTCGCTACGGCTTCCACCAATTCCTTGTGAAGCGTATCGGCACGTTCTCTTTCCTCATTCGGTATCGGCAGCTTTTCGGGCTTACCGCCGGTATCATGAAACTTATACATGGTCATTCGCAATACGTCAATGATTTCATGAAAGCCGGCGCCTTGTTGCCGCGGGTATTGCACCACGGTTATCTTGTTTCCAAAATGGCTTTTGGCTTGTTGAACCGTACGGTCAAAGTCTGCGCTATCATCATCTAATTTATTCACGGCAAAAATCATCGGCGTTTTAAATCGGTCGGTGTAGTCCCAAATAATATCAGTGCCGACTTCTACACCCATTGCCGCGTTCAGTATCATCACGCCGGTATCGGCTACGCGAAGTGCCGACAACACTTCGCCTACAAAATCATCGTAGCCCGGCGTGTCGAGCACATTGATTTTGTAGCCGCGCCATTTGGTGTGCATCAATTTTGAAAAAATAGAATTGCCACGTTCCTGTTCCAACGGATGATAGTCGCCAACAGTGTTGGCATCATCAATGCGGCCACGGCGGTTAATGAGGCCGGCTTCAAACAACATGCACTCCGCTAAGGTTGTTTTGCCGCAGCCGGCATGGCCGAGCAAAACAATATTTTTTACGTGTGAGGTATCAAATTCGGCTGCCATAAAAATTTGGTTTTAAGGTGAGGCAATAGCAAACATTCATACGGAAGCCGTATGAAGGTGGAAGAGGAGAAAATGAAAATGCCTGTCAGGAACAGGCGGTGTTGTTAATGAAATTGCGGAACTCGTCACGCAGTTCCTGCAAGGTGTTTTCGAGGCTCAAAAATTCGTTCAGCAGGCTTTCGTGATGCGTATAAACCTCGTCGCTTACGTTGTCCTTCTGAACAAATTTTTCGTGTGATTTGATGTCTTGCTTCAGGTCGTGAATGTTCTGAAGCTGAATGTCGAACTGGTTTTGAAAGTGTTCGACCTGGGCGAGATGGTCTTTGGAGAGCGACCGCTTGCACATTTCGGTGAGGGCCTTTTCGCAGTCTTGAAATTCGTTGCGGTAGCTGCGAAGAATCTGCCGCCAATCAGCGCATTCCGCCGAAAGCTGTGAGAGATCTGTCTGAACCATGGGATGAAAGTTTATTGGTTAAGAAATAAGGTTTCTGTGTTACTTTTCCCCGGTGCGGATGGTAGTCTAAATTTACCCTTCTTCCGAAAGAAAAAAAGATTTTTTTGTAAAGGGCAATGCGTAAATTATCTCCTCTCCAAGGTCAATTCGTTAATCCGGTTAAACGGTTACACGGAGGCTTGTTGACCTGGAATTCTTTCACTGTTTAAAACTTTGCTTATGGACAATTACACGTTGGAAACATTAGATGTTTATAAAGCCGCTGAAACGTTTTCTGATAAACTTTGGGACATTGCGGAAACGTGGGATTGGTATAAGAAAGATACCATTGGAAAACAGATGACGAGAGCAGCCGATTCCATTTCCGCAAACATTGCCGAAGGCTACGGACGATATTATTACAAGGAGAGCAAGCAATTTTATTTTTATGCAAGAGGTTCTATTCAGGAAACAAAGTCCTGGCTGTCTAAATGCCTGCGGCGAAAAATTGTAGATGCCGACTATTGCGGCACACTATTAAATGACGCAGAAAAAATTATGGCCATGCTCAATGCTTACATAAAATTTGTTGCAAATTCGCAGCGAAAGTCATCTCCAAAAAAAGAATAGAAAATTTATTCTTTCATTGAATGAAAGCATCAGTAAGTAATGCCTCTCGTAACTAAAACGCCGGATAACCTTTTAGCCGGATTAACGGATTAACTTGATCACACAAAACACCATACAGCAAATTCAATCGCGGCTCGATATCATCGAAGTCATTGGCTCATTCGTAAAGCTAAAAAAACGCGGCGCCAATTATCTCGGCAACTGTCCTTTTCACAACGAACGAACGCCATCGTTTACCGTATCGCCGGCAAAAGAAATCTATAAATGTTTCGGTTGCGGCAAAAGCGGCAACACGGTTTCGTTCATAATGGAACACGAAAAATTTTCCTATGTGGAGGCGTTGCGTTGGTTGGCGGCCCGATACAATGTTGAGATAGAAGAAACCGAAACTTCACCGGAACATAAAGAGCAACAACAAACCGCCGAAAGCCTTTTCATCATCAATGCCTTTGCGCAAAAATTTTATGCGCAGCGGCTGTTGGAAACCGAAGAAGGTCAAACAAATGGTTTGAGTTATCTGAAAGAACGTGGCTTTGGCGCAGCCATCATTCAAAAGTTTGGATTGGGTTATGCGCCGGATGGCCGCGATGCGTTGACGAAAGAAGCCATCACCGCACAATACAACAAAGAACTCTTGCAGAAATCAGGATTGGTTGTTGAACGCGATGGTCAACTGCGGGATAACTACCGCGATCGCATCATCTTTCCCATTCACAACAACAGCGGCAAGGTGATTGGCTTTGGGGCCAGACTGATTAAGAAGAATGATAAAGCCCCGAAGTACATCAACACGCCGGAAAACGAGTTGTATGTAAAGAGCAAGATTCTTTACGGAACCTATTTTGCCCGGCAGGCAATTGATAAAGCCAACGAAGCTTTTTTGGTGGAAGGTTATACCGATGTGTTGTCGCTGCATCAATCGGGAATAGAAAATGTGGTTGCCAGTGGCGGCACTTCGCTTACGCAAGACCAGCTTCGGTTGATTAAGAAGTACACCTCCAATCTTACCATTATTTACGACGGCGATTCTGCCGGCATAAAAGCTGCGTTGCGTGGCTTGGGCATGGCTTTGGAAGAAAGCCTCAACGTAAAGCTGGTATTGATTCCCGATGGCGAAGACCCTGACAGCTACGTTCGTAAAGTAGGTGAAGCGGCGTTTAGGACCTTTATTGAAGAAAACAAAAAGGACTTCATTCTTTTTCAGTTGGAGGTGTTGTTGAAGGATGCCGGCAACGATGCGGCAAGGAAATCGGAGGTTGTGAATCAGGTGGCTGAAACCATTGCCAAGATTGACCGGACGGAAGATTTTACCAAGCAGCAGGATTACATCCGGCAATGCGCCGACACGCTAAAGATTGACGAAACCGGCTTTACCGCTTTGGTCAATAAGTTTATCCGCAACCGTTTGGCTTCGGATAAAAAATTGCCCTTTGATAAAGCAAAGCAGTTAGAAGAGAACGTGCAGAAAGCCGAGTCCACTAATTACGATGACAATACGTTTGAACTGCTTTTTAAAGATGAATTACAAGAGCGGGAGATCGCCAGAGTGTTGCTTGAATTTGGCAATCGCAAATGGGAAGACGGTCAGCTAACGGCTGAATACATTTTCTCTGAACTGCCCGACGAAGACCTTTTTGAAAACCAAACCGTGCTTCAGATTTTGCACGAATACAAAAGCCACCTGGCCTCGCAACAACCGATTGACAAAAGCTATTTTGTTTATCATCCCGATAACAAGCTAAGCACCTTTGTGGTTTCACTAATGCAGTTTAAATACGAGCAAAGCCATCATTGGAAAGAAGAATTGAGCCAGTCAACAGGTTATCAAAAAAGCCTCTTTCAGCAAGACTATAAAACCTTTCTGCGTTTGGTGGACCGCGACAATGTGAAAGAGTTGGAAAATTTTTTGAAAAGCGAAGAAGATCGAACACCGCAGGAAATCATCTCCGCCATTACATATCTCAAATTAAAAAAGATCAAAAGGCTGATTACGCAAAACACAGCCGATATGGAAAAGGCGCCACCTGCCGAACAGATGAATATGTTTTTAACGCATCAGCACCTTAAACAATTGGAAATGGAATTGACCGGCCGGCTGGGGACGGTGATATTAAAGTAGGGCCTCACATTGGCCCTCTCCGAATTAGATTTCATTTTCTTTCTCCCTTGGGAGAGGGTGGCGAAGCCAAATGAGGCCGGAGAAGGAATTGCTTGTTCCAGTGTTTACAGGTATTGACAAACGTTAGCCGCGGTCTTTTTATGGACCAGAAGCCAGAACAACTATGGAGCATCCGTTGCGTCGCACTTGTGTACGCTTTGTTCGCTATGCAGCATCCTAAAGCGAGTGTCTATTGTAATTATAGCAAGCCGCAACGCGGCGTAATCGCATAGCCCGGCCTGTGAGGGCCGGGTAACAATCGTGTGTTATTAAACCAAGCCCTGAAAGGGCGTAATAAAAGGTGCTGTGCGATGTTGAATAGTAAACACACAGTGATTGTGGCAGCTTAGTTATTACGCCCTTTCAGGGCTTGATGAATGCATCACATCTTATGTCCCAGCCCTTGCAGGCTGGGCTAAGCGATGACACCCCTCCAGTGCTTTTGAGGATATTGTTTTGAAACAATATTGACCTATTGTCCAATAGCGATAAGAACGTACACAAGTGCGACGCAACGGATGCTCCATAGATAGACAAACCTCTGGTCCAAAAGCGCCATATTCTCTGCCTTAACCTCCGCCTTATCCTCAACCCCCACTCATCTGCCAAAATTGCACTTTTACCCCTCACGGCATAATCATTGATAACCACTACTGAACTCTTAAATTCATAATGACAATGGGAAAAATAATTGGAATTGATTTAGGCACAACCAACAGTTGCGTGGCCGTAATGGAAGGCAACGAACCCGTGGTGATTGCCAATGACGAAGGCCGCCGCACGACGCCTTCGGTGGTGGCGTTTTTAAAGAACGGCGAACGCAAGGTGGGCGACCCCGCCAAGCGTCAGGCCATCACCAATCCGCAGGCGACCATCACCAGTGTAAAGCGTTTTATGGGACGCCGCTTTGATGAAGTGACAGAAGAAATCAGCCACTGGAGCTACAAAGTAGTGAAGGGCGACAACAATACAGTGCGGATTGACATTGACGGACGGCCCTATACCCCACAGGAAATATCGGCCATGGTTCTTCAGAAAATGAAGAAAACAGCTGAAGATTATTTGGGTCAGGAAGTAACCGAAGCGGTGATCACCGTGCCTGCCTACTTTAACGATGCGCAACGTCAGGCGACAAAAGAGGCTGGCGAAATCGCAGGTCTAAATGTTCGGCGTATTGTAAACGAACCAACCGCTGCTGCATTGGCTTACGGTTTGGATAAAGGTGGCAAAGACCACCACATAGCTGTATTTGACCTTGGTGGTGGTACGTTTGACGTTTCAATTTTGGAACTGGGTGACGGCGTGTTTGAAGTAAAATCAACCAACGGCGATACGCACCTCGGCGGAGATGACTTTGACAAAGTGGTGATGGACTGGCTGGCAGAAGAATTCAAAAAAGAAGAGAATGTAGATCTGCGCAAAGACCCGATGGCATTGCAACGGCTGAAAGAAGCGGCTGAAAAAGCGAAGATTGAGTTGTCGTCTTCGAGCGAAACAGAAATAAACCTGCCTTATGTTACGGCGATTGACGGTGTGCCGAAACACTTAGTGAAGAAATTGACAAAGGCAAAGTTTGAGCAATTGGCAGATACTTTATTTGCACGTTGTTTGAAGCCTTGTGAGCAAGCCTTGAAAGACGCCGGTTTGAGCACGTCACAAATTGACGAAGTGATTCTAGTCGGTGGTTCTACCCGCATTCCAAAAGTGCAGGAGATTGTAGAAAAGTTCTTTGGCCGCAAGCCGCACAAAGGTGTAAATCCTGATGAAGTGGTTGCCATTGGCGCCGCCATTCAAGGTGCGGTATTAACGGGTGAAGTAAAAGACGTGTTGTTGTTGGACGTTACGCCGTTGAGCCTTGGTATTGAAACCTTGGGCGGAGTGATGACGACGTTGATTCCGTCGAATACAACCATTCCTACGAAGAAATCGGAGACTTTCTCTACGGCTTCGGACAATCAGCCTGGCGTACAGATTCATGTATTGCAAGGTGAACGCACCAAGGCTGGTGACAACAAGAGCCTCGGCATTTTTAACCTCGATGGCATTCCGCCGGCTCCACGTGGCGTACCGCAGGTTGAAGTGATCTTCGATATTGATGCAAACGGTTTGTTGCACGTGACCGCAAAAGATAAAGGCACTGGCAAAGAACAAAAGATCCGTATTGAAGCCGGCAGTGGTTTAACGAAGGACGAGATTGAAAAGATGAAGAACGAAGCCACCGTTAATGCAGACAAAGACAAAGCGGAAAAAGAAAGGATTGAAAAAATCAACCAAGCCGACAGTCTGATTTTCCAAACGGAAAAGCAATTGAAGGAATACGGTGATAAGATTCCGGCTGATAAAAGATCAACCATCGAAAATGCGTTGAACAAGCTTCGCGAAGCGCACAAGTTGCAGGACGCGGCGCAGATTGATCCGGCTGTAACTGAATTAAACACAGCATGGACAGCAGCCAGCGAGGAGCTTTACAAAGCCACGCAAAGTGCCGGTGGTCCGCAAGCAGGCCCTGAAGATGGCGCTGGTCCGCAACAACAAGCCGGTGGCAATGCAGAGAATGTCACGGATGCGGAGTTTGAGGAAGTTAAGTAAATCGCAGATTGTCGGGATTAGAAAATGATTATCGGGATGATTGATAAAAACCCACAACGAAAGTTGTGGGTTTTTATTTTTATCGTAAACAAAAATGCTGGCTTAATGCCAGCAATAATTTTATGGGAAGATCAATCCCGACAATCCTTTCAAAATCCCTATAATCCGCGGTCAAACGATATCCATCGCCAACACAAAAAACGTAAATACAAAAGGCAGAAGCAAGGTTAACCAAGGCCAGTGCGTAGCAACCGCAAATACAGTAAGCGCCACCGATAAAAAGAACAACAGCCAGTACATTCCTTTATTTCTCTTCTTGATTTCCATTGCAAAGATTTTGGCAAAAATAGTCGCCGCCGTGCAATCGAAAGGCAGAATTTTTGGCCCGCTTTAATCATCCCGGTACATGCGGAGCTTTTCTTATTTTCGCCGTCCTGTGATTTCTACACAACACTTCACCTTTCGCAATTTTTGTTGAATGAAAATCGAATTTTATTTACGGTTTAAGACGACGTACGGACAGGCACTTTTTGTTTCGGGCAATCTGATTTCACTTGGGCAATCTGATGTTTTGTCGGCGCTGCCGCTTCGTTATTTGAATGATGAATTTTGGTACGGAAGCGTTGAGATTGATCCGGCCGAAGTAGGCGCTTTTCACTATCATTATCTTTTTCAAAATAGCGCCGGTGAGTTGATTAAAGAAGGAGAGAAGCACCGCAGTGTTGACCTACACAAGGCAACATCGGATCTTGTGTTGGTAGATAGCTGGAATGATGAAAGCTTTTTTGACAACGCTTTTTACACAGCCCCTTTTCAAAGCGTTTTTTTAAAAGAAGGGAAGAGCCACAAAGTCAAAAAGGGAGAAGGCTATACACACCTGTTCAAAGTAAAAGCGCCGCTGCTGAAAGGAGGCGAAGCTGTTTGTCTGTTAGGCAATACGCCTGAATTGGGTGCATGGAATCTGGAAGCGCCTTTGCTGTTGACAAGAAAAGGAGAATGGTGGACGATCCAACTTTCATTATCCAGCGCATCGCTGCCGGCTTCTTATAAATACGGTGTGGCAGATGCGGAAAGCGGAACCTTTCTTCGCTTTGAAAGCGGCGATAACCGGGCCATCTTTAACGATGACATAGCCAACAAATGCACCATTGTTCACGATGCCTTTGTGCGCCTGCCCAACACCACCTGGAAGGGTGCCGGCCTTGCTATCCCAGTGTTCAGTTTGCGCACAGCCAATAGTTTTGGCATTGGTGAATTTTTAGACATCAAATCCTTAACCGATTGGGCCAAAGAAGTGGGTTTGAAACTCATTCAACTTCTTCCTGTCAACGATACCTCCGCAACGGGCACCTGGAAAGACTCTTATCCTTATGCGGCCATCTCTGCTTTTGCTCTGCATCCCATCTACATCAATCTGCAAAAAGTAGCGGGCAAGAAAAAGCTGTCTGCCATTAAAAATATTTTAAAGCAAAGCGAAGAATTAAATAGCCTTACGGAGATAGATTACGAAAGGGTGATGGCTGCCAAACTATCGGCCCTTCGTGAACTTTACGCAGCCGATGACATGAGCTATGTTGAAGAAAAATCTTATCAGGATTTCTTTAGCGACAACAAGCATTGGCTGGTTCCATACGCGGTCTTTTGTTTTTACCGCGATAAGTTTAGTACGGCGGATTTTTCTAAATGGAAGACGGGAGCCGTTTACAACGAGGCCGAAATTGCAAAGCTCACTTCTGTCAAATCAAAAAACTACAAGCAGATTGCTTTCTTCTACTTTGTGCAATACCACTTGCATTTACAATTAAAAGAAGCGGTGGATTATGCGCATAAAAAAGGCTTGGCCATCAAAGGCGATATTCCCATCGGTATCTATCGTTACGGCGCCGATGCGTGGACAGCGCCCGGGTTGTACAACATGAACATGCAGGCCGGTGCGCCACCCGATGACTTTGCGGTGAAGGGCCAGAACTGGGGCTTTCCCACTTACAACTGGCAAAAGATGGAGGAAGACCATTTTGATTGGTGGCGGCAACGCTTTCATCAAATGAGCAACTACTTCGATGCTTTTCGGATTGATCACGTCCTTGGTTTCTTTCGCATCTGGAGCGTACCGATGAACGCCGTAGAAGGCATCATGGGCCGTTTTATTCCTGCTGTGCCGGTGTCAGTTTACGAGTTCGGCGAACGCGGCATTTGGTTCAACTACGAACGCTTTTGCAAACCTTATATTACGGATGTTGTACTCAATCAAACCTTTGGTGATGAAGCAGAAAGCATCAAACAAACATATTTGCAACAGAACGAACGTGGCGGTTACGACTTGCAGGAAGCCTTCGATACCCAACGAAAAGTAGAAGCCCATTTTGTTGCGCAGGAAAAGTCGGAATTGAATGAGCATATCAAACTTCGCTTATTTGATTTGATTTCAAATGTGTTGTTATTTGAAGAAGGGTCAGACAGGCAAACCTTTCATTTCCGCATTTCGATGGAGGAAACAACTTCATTCCAGCATTTGGATGAAGGAACGAAATACAAATTGCGTGACCTGTATGTCAACTATTTCTACCGCCGGCAAGATGGGTTCTGGAAAGCCGAAGCACTCAAGAAATTACCGGCGTTAAAAGAAGCCACTAACATGCTCGTATGTGGCGAAGACCTCGGCATGGTTCCACACAGCGTACCTGATGTGATGAAGGGCCTCGGTATTCTAAGTCTCGAAGTACAACGCATGCCGAAGAACCCTCAAACAGAATTTTTTCATCCGAAAGATGCGCCGTATTTATCGGTGGTCACACCATCCACTCACGACATGAGCACCATCCGCGGCTGGTGGGAAGAAGACCGCGAAAAAACACAGAAATTTTTCAATCAAATTTTGGGTGAGTGGGGTACAGCGCCATATTTCTGCGAAGCCTGGGTAAATAGAGCCATCATGCTCCAACACTTGTACTCACCGGCCATGTGGAGCATTTTTCAATTGCAGGATATTTTGGGCATGAGCGAAACCTTGCGGCGCCAAAACCCGGCTGATGAACGCATTAATGAGCCGGCCAATCCAACGCATTATTGGCGCTACCGGATGCACCTTTCATTGGAGCGGTTGATGAAAGAAGAGGCGTTTAATGAGGAAGTAAAAACATACCTCCGCAACAGCGGACGAAGCAACTAAGTTTAAATGTTCAAGAGTTCAATTGTTGAGAACTCACAAAACATTTGAACGATTGAACTCTTGAACAATTGAACCTAAAAAACATGCGCATCTTTCTAATCGGCTTTATGGGTTGTGGCAAAACGCATTGGGGCAAGCAACTTAGCCAAAAACTTCAGCTTCCTTTCTTCGATTTAGACAACGTAATTGAAGAACAGGAAGGCAAATCTGTTACGGCCATTTTTGAGGAGAAAGGAGAAGAGCATTTTCGATTAATGGAAAAAGATGTCTTGCATCTGCTAACCGAAAGCCATGATTCTTTTGTGATGGCCTGCGGCGGCGGCGCTCCCTGCTTTTTCAACAACATTGATTACATGAAGCGGCGCGGCACCACGGTTTGGATAAATTGCACCACCGATTCGCTGTACAATCGCTTGCTGAAAGAGAAAGACACAAGGCCGTTGATCAAGGCCATTCCAGATGAAGAACTCAAAGCGTTCATTATAAAAAAATACGCCGACCGCAAAATTTTCTACCAGCAAGCTGCCGTTATTTTAGCAGACGAAAACCTAACCTTGGATAGCTTAGTTTCAAAAACCTTTCACGCCTGACCATGCAAAAAATTTATCTCATCATCGGCGCTCTTCTGGCTGGTTTGGCCGTGGGCCTCGGCGCCTTGGGCGCACATGGATTAGAAAAGATTGCCACGACTAAACAAGTGGCTACTTATCAAACCGGTGTTCAGTACCAGATGTATCATGCACTGGCGCTGATTCTTGTGGGCTTGCTTACCGAACGCATCACCAACAGTTTTGTGTCGTCGGCTGGTGGCTTGTTTATCGCCGGTGTCATCTTGTTTTCCGGTTCGCTTTATCTGATTGTTTCGCTACAAACGGCGGCCAAAGCCATTCCAACCGCGGTGGGTATTCTAACGCCAATTGGCGGGCTGTTCTTCATCGCCGGCTGGCTTTGCCTGCTCATCGGCCTGCTGAAAAAATAAACGGCTTTTTCCGCCGAATCGCCGTCTGTGGCGCCCGTTTGTAAGCGCATATCCTATCTTTGATTTATGCCCAACGAGCTAAAAAAATCCACGCCTAAAGTTGCTGAAAAACCCGTGCTGAAAAAGAAGTCAGCCAAGCCCAAAGCCATTCCTGCAACTCCTGAAAAAAAGCCTGCTACTTCCTCGTTTAAAAAAGAAAAAGAAGAAAAGGTTGATTTGAAAAAGTTGGCCAAAGATGAACGCACCCATAAAATTATCGGAACGGTTTCGCTCCTAATGTCCGTGTTTCTTTTCATCTCCTTTGTATCGTATTTCGCTACGTGGAAAGAAGACCAGTCGCAGATTTTCAACAAAGGCTTTGGTTTCCTGTTCGATAACAGTTCAAAAGTCGCCAACCTCCTTGGCCGCCTCGGCGCTTATGCTTCGCATGGACTCATTCGCCAGTCATTCGGACTTGCTTCCTTTTTGTTTTGCTGTTTCTTTTTTGTTGTCGGCATCAACCTGTTAACGGCCCGCAAAGTCTTTTCAGTTTGGCGCAATCTGCGTTATGTCACTATCGGTTTGGTGATTCTTTCCGTTACGCTGTCCTTCTTATTCTCCTCGTTTGATTTTCCGTTTGGCGGCAGCGTTGGTGATATGATCAATAACTGGCTGAAAGCCTTTCTCGGCACCGTTGGCACGGCTGCTTTGTTATTGGTTGTTGGCGTGTCTTATCTCATCTGGCAGTTCAATCCAAGCTTTAGCGTACCCATTCGCGCGGAAGAAAATAGTGTTGAAGAAGAGACGGCTAAACTGACCATTGACGAAGAAGCGCCAAAAGATAAAGCAGACATTTTCTCCGAAGAACCTTCAGTCATTGCTTTGGCTAAACAAGCCACAACGGTGAACGATTTATATGCAGGCAAGGCCGATAAAAAAGGCGCTGCTGATGCACCGAATGCCTTGAACGGTGATGGTGATATGGTCTTCACCATCAACCCTCCGACAAACGAAAAAGACTATGGCATTCAGATGGTAGAAAAAGATGATGACGAAGAAGACATCGAGCAGGAAGAAGCGGGAAAATTGCACATTAACGAGCCGGTAGCCGATAGCATTGCCGCCGACATCATGCACGAAGAAGATGAAAAATTTGCGGAAGAACCGCCATTTGAAATAAAGGAAGAACCCAAACCTATCAAACGTTCGCAGGAGCCGCCACCGGCTTTGGAACTGGAAATAAACTCGAAAGAAGAAGCAGAAGAGGAACCCGAAAAAGTTCGCCAAAAAGATTACAGCGACCTGCAGCCTTACGATCCGGCGCTTGATTTACGTGATTATAAATATCCGATCATTGAGTTGCTGGAAGCACACGGCACCGACAAAATTGTGCAAGACCCTGCGGAACTGGAGGCCAATAAAAACCAGATCATCAACACGCTGAAGAATTATGACATCACCATTCAAAAAATCAGCGCTACTGTGGGTCCAACAGTCACACTTTATGAGATCGTTCCTACGGCTGGTATTCGTATTTCCCGCATCAAAAATCTGGAAGACGACATTGCCCTAAGCCTTGCTGCTTTGGGCATTCGCATTATTGCGCCCATTCCCGGTAAAGGCACCATCGGCATTGAAGTGCCGAACAAGAACAAGAGCATCGTAAGCATGAAAGCTTTGCTTTCCGCTGAAAAATTCATTCACAACAATTTCTCTCTCCCCATCGCCATCGGTAAAAAAATTGACAACGAAAACTTCATCGTTGACTTGGCTTCCATGCCGCACTTGTTGATGGCCGGGGCAACAGGTCAAGGCAAATCCGTTGGTCTAAATGCGGTATTGGTTTCATTGCTTTACAGGAAACATCCGTCGCAACTAAAGTTTGTATTGATTGATCCGAAGAAGGTGGAATTAAGCGTTTACCGCCACATTGAAAATCATTTTCTGGCGAAGCTGCCCGGCGAGGAAGACGCCATCATCACCGATACCAAAAAAGTAATCCATACCCTCAATGCACTTTGCATTGAAATGGATAATCGCTATGACCTTTTGAAAGAAGCGGGTACCAGAAACATAAAAGAGTATAACGAGAAGTTCACCAAGCGAAGATTGAACCCCCAAAAAGGTCATCAATATCTTCCATTCATTGTATTGGTAGTGGATGAATTTGCTGACCTGATTATGACCGCGGGCAAAGAAGTGGAAATGCCCATTGCCCGCTTGGCGCAGTTGGCCCGTGCCGTCGGCATTCACTTAATTATCGCAACGCAACGTCCCTCGGTGAACATCATCACCGGCACCATCAAGGCCAACTTTCCGGCACGGATTGCTTTTAAAGTATCGAGTAAGATTGACTCAAGAACCATCCTTGATGCCGGTGGTGCAGAACAACTCATTGGCAAAGGCGACATGCTCATTTCTTACAACGGAGAGATCACTCGTTTGCAGTGCGCATTTGTAGATACACCCGAAGTGGAAAAGATTGTTGAATTCATTGCCGACCAGCGCGGCTATCCGCAGGCCTTTATGTTGCCCGAATACGTGGATGAAAAAGAACAGGAAGGAAAGGACTTTGACCTCTCCGACCGCGACCCGAAATTTGAAGAAGCAGCACGTTTAATTGTTCAATTGCAAAAAGGTTCTACCTCACTTATTCAGCGCCGCATGAAGCTTGGTTATAACCGTGCCGGCCGCCTGATGGACCAGTTGGAAAATGCCCGCATCGTCGGCCCCAACCTTGGCACCAAAGAGCGGGAAGTCTTGATTAAAACAGAAGCCGAATTGATGGAGATGTTAGGAGACTTAACTTAATTCTGTTACCGGTTGCCACCAGCCGTTTTTCATAATGATGCAAATTGCATTCAAACAAACCTTCCGTTACGCGGAAGGTTTGTTTGTTTAATGAGAAACTAAATGAAGCACTGGCAACCGGCACCTTGAATTAAGACTGTGTTAAGATAACCGCACAGCGTTAATCTTCGTTAATCCATCGCGTCCGCTGCCGTTCACAGTGCGGCACAGCGGCTATCTTTGCCGCAACATATTAATCAAACGAATGCCGCAATGAAAAAACTCTTCACGCTTATCGCTTTCAGTACCTTTTCGGTTCTAACGTTTGCCCAAACCAATCCCACCAAAAGCGACCCAGAAGCCAAGAAGCTTTTGGATGCCGTTAGCGCCAAATTCAAAACCTACACATCGCCACAGGCAAGCTTCACTTACAAAGTAGAAAATGCACAAGGCAAAGCACTGTCCACCAAGAAAGGAACCGTTACTATGAAAGGAAATAAGTTTCGTGTGTCAATGGACGGCATGGAAATTTTCTCCGATGGCAAAACCATCTGGAACTATGACAAAAGCTCCAATGAAGTCACTGTAAACAACGTAACCGAAGGCGGTGCGGCCATGACACCGCAAAAGATGTTCACCAATTTTTACGACAAAGATTTTTATTACAAACTCAATGGTGCAAAAACAGAAGCGGGTAAAAACCTTTCCGAAATAGAACTAACGCCGATGGATAAAACCCGTCCTTATCACAAGGTTTATGTGTTGGTAGACAAAGCATCGAATAGTATTTACAGCGCAAGGTTTCTGGAAAAATCCGGCGGCCGCTACAGCTATACCGTCAACAGTTTGAAAGGTTCAACAACCATTGCCGACACCGATTTTGCTTTTAATAAAAGCAAATATCCCGGCGTGGAAGTAGTGGACTTGCGCTAACCGGTTTGTCTCTCACAAAGCAGTAATCCCTTTGCCTGATAGTGAAGGGATTTTTTTTACCACGGATTGGCGGGATTTTGAAAAGATTATCGGGATTGAATATGAGTACCGCTTATGAACCAGAAGCCAGTACATCTATTCGGCTTCTGTTGCGTCGCTCCCGATAGCTATCGGGACTTGTACGTTCTTATCGCTATTCGGCAAAAGGTCTTGGTCATTCATCATTGCACAATCAGCGGCCAATCCCGTCCCGATAGCTATCGGGATTCCCGGTGGGGAAGGCCACCAACGCACCTGCCTACCGGCAGGCAGGCAGCCCTCGCTTTTCAACTATTCCTTTTTTATCCAATCAATCTTTTAATCGAAAAGCCTTTTGTTTCGAGAGGCTTTGCATCCCTCCCACCGGAAGGACTTTAGCACAGCTAACCGCTTTTAAAAAAGGTTGAAAGGAATAGGCCGATTCTCTACATTTGCCACCCTTCAAAAGAACAATCTTCACACAGTTATGGAACCCAAATACCTACAAAAAATCGCCGAAAAATTATCGCTGACCATTACCCAAATTACCAATGTTTACAACCTGCAAGCCGAAGGCGCTACTATCCCGTTTATGGCCCGTTACCGCAAAGAAGCCACAGGCAACTTGGATGAAGTGGTGATTGCAAATGCCGTGGAAGAAATTGACTATTTCACCGACCTCCACAAGCGCAAAGCCACCGTGCTTAAAACGATCGAAGACTTGGGTAAGCTGACGCCGGAATTGACATCAAAAATTGAGGCCTGTCATAGCGCCACCGAATTAGAAGACATCTATATTCCTTATAAACCCAAACGCAAAACCAGAGCCGTGCAAGCCATTGAAAAAGGCCTGGAGCCATTGGCAAAAACACTGTTTGAACAAGGTGCCATTAATGTAAATGAAGAAGCGGCAAAGTTTGTAAGTGCAGATGTAAAAGATGCAAAAGAAGCCTTACAAGGCGCACGGGATATTATTGCCGAATGGATCAGCGAACACGAAGAAGCCCGTGCTACCATACGCCAACAATTTGCCGATAGTGCTACTCTTAACGCTAAAGTTTTGACCGCCAAAAAAGACGATCCCGAAGCGCAGAAATACCGCGACTATTTTCAGTTCAATGAATCACTAAGCAAAAGCCCTTCGCACCGGGTAATGGCGATCAGGAGAGGGGAGAAGGAAGGCTTTTTGTTGATGGACATTGGTATTGATAAAACCATTGCGGTGGATAGCCTGCAACGCATTTTTATTAAATCATCCAATGCTGCTGCCAGTGAAGTGTCAAAAGCTATTGATGATTCCTATACTCGTTTATTGAAGCCCTCCATTGAAAATGAATTTCGGTTGGTAAGCAAGATCAAAGCCGACGATGAAGCCATCAACGTATTCAGTGAAAACCTGCGGCAATTGCTGCTGGCATCGCCCTTGGGTTCAAAGCCCGTATTGGCACTCGATCCTGGTTATCGTACCGGCTGCAAACTGGTTTGCTTGGATGCGCAAGGAGCCTTCGTTTACAACACTACCATCTATCCGCATCCGCCACAAAACCAGCAACAGGAAAGCGCGACTACCATCAAGCACTTAGTCGGCAAATTCAACATCGAAGCCATTGGGATTGGTAACGGCACAGCCGGCCGGGAAACGGAAAGCTTCGTTCGCACTATTGATTTTGAAAAGCCTGTAAGCATTTTTCAGGTCAATGAAAGCGGCGCTTCGATCTACTCCGCATCGGAAGTGGCAAGGGAAGAATTTCCTGCCGAAGACCTTACCGTTCGCGGTACCATCAGCATCGGCAGACGACTGCTTGACCCCTTGAGTGAGTTGGTAAAAATTGATGCAAAGTCCATTGGCGTAGGCCAATACCAGCACGATGTAAATCAAACCAAACTAAAAACCGCTTTAGATCGCGTGGTGGAAAGTGCTGTAAATTTTGTCGGCGTTGATGTAAACACGGCTTCCAAACATTTGCTGCAATATGTGTCGGGCATTAGTTCAACATTGGCAAACAATTTAGTTCTACATCGCAGTGCAAACGGCGCTTTTAAAAGCCGTAATGACTTAAAAAAAGTTCCGCTGATGGGACCAAAAGCCTTTGAGCAATGCGCCGGCTTTTTGCGCATTCACGGCGCCCAAAATCCGTTAGACAATTCATCGGTTCATCCTGAACGGTATTCGTTGGTAGAACAAATGGCAAAGGATGTGCAGGCCTCGTTGGACGAGTTGATTAGAAACGCCGACGTTCGCAAACGCATCAACAAACGTATCTACATCAACGAATCAGTAGGTGAATACACCGTTGATGATATTTTAAAAGAACTGGAAAAGCCCGGCCGCGATCCCCGTGCGCCTATCGAAGAATTTCATTTTGATGAAGCCATCAAAAGCATTGACGATGTCAAGGTTGGCATGACCGTTCCGGGCATCATTACCAACATTACGGCCTTCGGGGCTTTTGTTGATATCGGCGTAAAGCAAGACGGCTTGGTGCATGTATCGCAGTTAAGCAATCGCTTCGTCAGCGACCCTAATGAAGTGGTGAAGTTGAATCAAAAAGTTGCGGTAACGGTAACGGAAGTAGATGTGGCGAGGAAGCGGATTGCATTAACCATGAAGACGGAGGTGAAAGTTCAGAGAGCAGAAGACAGAGGCCAGCGGTCAGAAAACGGAGAAATGAAGTCAGACAAAAAGCCGGTTCTGAAAAAAGAACAACCGGTGAATTCTTTTCAGAAAAGCTTGCAGGATTTAAAGAAGAAGTTTGGATGAGGGCAACTTACTTTAAGTAAAATTTCTGATGTGATTAAAGTTAATTACTGGCTTTACCTGTGTGGCCAAGTAGTGATACAATCGAAGATCATCGGTAAGCACCAAATAGAAATTTGAAAGCAAGTCAATAGACGCATCTGTAAAACCGTATTTGTTGAATGACCGCATTTTAATGATTTCATCTTTTGGCTTATGAACTTCTGAAAATTTTTGCAAACGTTTTGCTAGATGCTCATGCAGGCTATAATGAAGTTGAGAATTCAACGAATCGAGAAGGTTGAATGCTTCGGCAAGAATGGGCTGGTTGACGATGATTTTTGGATAGCGAACAAGAATACTTTTCAGAAGCCGGTAATCTTCAATCGTATAAGCTCGCGTCCGTTTGAATGAAGTGATTTTGCCACTGTCATAATCACCTACGAAGTCGAGCAACAAAAGATTCGTGTCAATCACCAATCCCGTATTGACGTACGCTTGAAGCAACGAATTGATTGCGGGGTTTTCAAACATGTCTCATGCGCATTGCCTTGAAACTCCCGGATTCGGCGTCTATCAAAAAGGTTTTGTATTTTCTTGGGGAATATCCTGCGATAAAAGTTTCCTGATCGTCATTGCCGGGAAAACTTAATGTAATTAGCCACTGGTTGTCGTCGCTGATTTCTGCTTCCTCTATAAGAGTATTGGATGCCGCCGGAACAAGTTCATGCAACGTCTGCTGTGCAATTTTCACGGCTTCATTTATAGTAATCATACTCCAAAGTTAATTTGTTCAAATTTATGCAACAAAGCCCTACATCCTGTTTTGTTTATGTTACGGCCTTACCTTTTACAAATCAAACTTGATCCCTTGCGCCAACGGCAACTTCGTGCTATAATTAATCGTGTTCGTTTGTCGCCGCATATAAATCCGCCAGGCATCCGAACCGCTTTCTCTTCCACCGCCCGTTTCCTTCTCACCGCCAAAGGCGCCGCCGATTTCCGCACCTGATGTACCAATGTTTACGTTGGCAATACCGCAATCACTTCCGGCGGATGAAAGAAAGGCTTCTGCTTCGCGAAGGTTCAACGTCATGATGGATGAAGACAATCCTTGCGGCACACCGTTTTGAATGGCAATGGCTTCATCAAGGGTTTTGTATTTCATCAGGTATAAGATCGGCGCAAAGGTTTCGTGTTGCACGACTTCGTAATGCGGCTGCACTTCAGTAATGGCCGGCTTTACGTAGCAGCCGCTTTCGTAACCATCACCTTGGAGCACGCCGCCTTCCACAATAAATTGCCCGCCTTCTGCTTTGCATTTTTCTATAGCCATCTGATACATCTCCACCGCGCCCTTGTCAATTAATGGCCCTACGTGAACGTTTTCATCCAAAGGATTGCCGATGCGCAATTGGCCATAAGCCTTTACCAACTTATCGCGAAAAGAATGATAAACGTCTTCATGAATAATCAATCGCCTTGTAGAAGTACAACGTTGACCGGCCGTGCCCACCGCACCAAATACACAACCCACAAGAGACATATCCAAATCTGCATCTTTTGAAATGATGATGGCATTGTTGCCGCCAAGTTCCAATAAAGAGCGACCAAGCCTCCTGCCAACCGCCGCGCCGACTGCCTTGCCCATACGGGTAGAACCCGTCGCCGATACCAGCGGAATGCGTCCATCAGCCGCCATGCGTTCGCCAATTTCTCTTTCACCAATCAACAAACTGCATACACCTTCGGGCACATCGTTCGCCGCAAAAACATCAGCAATAATCTTTTGACATGCCACAGCGCAAAGCGGTGTTTTTTCCGACGGCTTCCACACGCAGACATCGCCGCAAACCAAGGCCAGCGCTGTGTTCCAGCTCCATACCGCCACCGGGAAATTGAAGGCGGAGATGATGCCCACCATGCCCAGCGGATGCCATTGTTCGTACATGCGGTGGCCGGGCCTTTCGCTGTGCATGGTAAGCCCATGCAGTTGCCTTGAAAGTCCCACGGCAAAATCGCAGATGTCAATCATCTCCTGCACTTCACCATAACCTTCCTGCAAACTTTTGCCCATCTCATAGGATACCAATTTGCCAAGCGGCTCTTTGTATTTGCGCAAGGCTTCGCCAAACTGCCGCACCACTTCGCCGCGCTTAGGCGAAGGCCACATCCTCCATTCTAAAAAAGCTTTTGAAGCCGTGGCGATCACGCTTTCGTAAGCGGTGTCATCGCTGCTTGTTACATCGGCAAGTTTCTTCCCATCAACAGGAGAGAAGGAAGTGATGGTTTTGCCGCTGCTTTTTATCCAGGCTTTGCCGGTGGAAACGCCATCGTTGGTTTCGGTAATGCCGAAGACTTGAAGTATGTCTAGCATGAAAAAGTATTTCTGATTTTTAATTTCAAATCCTAAAGCCAAAATTCGAGACAGGAATCGAGAATTCATCACTGCACAAATTATTTATAAATGGCACATGCGTCTTAAACTTTCAACGCTCCATTCATTATTGGGTACTCATTATAGATAACCTGATTCCCGCCATCAGCCATTTTCCCGGCATTTGTGCGCCAAGCAAATCGGTGTAACGGCTGTTCAACAAATTGTCCACTTCGGCAAACACACTCATTGTATTTTTCACCACAAAAGCCTCCACCTTGGCATTGAGCAAAAGATAGGTTGACGCAACGGGCGCAATAAGCGTAGAAACATTTTTTTGCGCCTGGCGTTTTTTGTACAATCCATTTAGGGAGAAGCTGAATTTTTTCTGCGTAAAGTTCAGTGCAAAATTGCTCTGGAACCGTGCGTGTGCGGAAACATAAAGCGAGGGCACGGCATTGCTGCTTTTGCTGTTCAGCCATACCAAACCAAGCGTTGCCCAAAGGCTGCTTCCGTCCGGCAGAGAACTGCGAAATTGTACATCTCCTTCGTAACCGGTAGTGGTGACTTCGGCAATGTTTTTTGCAAAGGAATAGTTGCCGCCTGCCACAAGATTGCTGTTGCGTGGGATATCGGCTGCAGCCGTCAGCACATAATCAATTAGATTTTTGTGCCGACGTTGAAAGAATGTGCCAGAAAGTTTCAGAGCATTATCCACAAAATAATCCGCACCAGCTTCATAGCTGAACGAACGTTCGGCCGTAAGATTGGGATTGCCGAGGCGTTGTCCATTCGATACAATTGTTTTGTTATAGTTATTGAAACGTTCAGTGAAGTCAGCATCGCGAATGGTTTTGCCGGCGCTGCCACGAAGCGCAAGATTTTTTATCCGATACGATAAGTTCACTTGAGGCACGAGTTCCCAACCCGCTCTTTCATTCCACTCAAGCCTTGCCGCCGGCGCAATAAAAAAATTTTCACCGATGCGTTGATTCAATACCAAAAAGGCGGCTGCCAGGTTTACGTTATGATCCCCGCGATCATTAGACGCAATTTTTTTGTTGATGAATTGAACACCGGGTGTCAAAGTGGTTTTGTCGCCAAGCTTTCTTTCATTCGTCAGCACCGCTTGCCATAGCACGGTTTTGTTTTGATTGGATGGTGTGACGCTGTTGAAGGCAAAGCTGTCTTGTAATTGTTTATAGCCAGCTTGCAGGCGAAGGACATTGTTTATTGATTGCCGCACTACTTGCAGTTGATTCCAAAATGTGTTTAGCGTTTCTTGTGCGGTGTCGGCGGTAGATGATGTATAAAAATTTTGCGCGGCAAATTTTCTTCGGTCATAAGCCGAACGTAAAGAAACATTCCACTTGTCACTAAACTTATGATTGACGGAAGCCGAAACCGTCGTGGCATTTACAAAGCCGCGAATGCCGCGTTGAAGTTGGCCTTTTGTATTGTTGGATAAAACACCGCCGCCAAAACTTGTGGTTTCACCGGCTGAATAAATGCCTGCGTTAACCGAATAAAAATCGTACTCACCGCCGGTAGCTTGTGCTGTCGTTTGCAAGCCTTTTGAGGACGGCTTTGCCGCAAACGTTTTGGTGATGATGTTGATTACGCCACCTACTGCATCGGAGCCATAAAGCGCCGATGAAGCGCCTTTTAAAATTTCAATGCGTTCAATTTCGCCGGGGGCGATAGGAATGTTAGCAGTGAAGTGTCCCGTGTTGGCATCATTGACACGAACACCGTCCACGATCACCAGCACTTGTTGAAAAGTGCCGCCGCGCAACGTAATGTCGCTTTGCGAACCAAAGGGCCCGCGAGCTTGCAACTCAATGCCGGGTAAATAGCGCAGCAGTTCATCCAATGAATGAACAGGCAGTTGCGCAAAGCGGGCCCCTTCAATAACAATCAAATTTCTTCCGGATTGGGAAGTTTTTAATGGATTGATGGAAGCAGTGACCGTTACCGGATCAAGGCTGGTTTCTTGTGCGTTTATCATCAAGTGAAAGCAAGTAAAAAATATAGCAGTAAGGGCAAAGCCTTTTTTCATGGTTTAAGAAATTGGCGGCGAAGATAAGACCTCACCCCGGCCCTCTCCATCACCGATGGAGAGGGCCGGGGTGAGGTCAATACGACTCCTGTGCATTCGGAAAATCATTGTTGCGCACATCGGAAATGTAGTGTTGAACGGCGCCTGTTATTTGTTCATTCATGTTTAAATACTGCCGCAAAAAACGTGGTTTGAATTCCGTGTTGATGCCCAGCATGTCATGCATCACCAATACTTGCCCATCGCAATGCGGGCCGGCGCCGATGCCGATGGTAGGAATGCTTAACGAAGCCGAAACTTCTTTAGCCAATGCAGCAGGAATTTTTTCCAACACCACTGCAAAACAACCTACATCTTCCAACAGCTTTGCATCGGCCCTTAATTTGTTGGCTTCTTCTGTCTCTTTTGCCCTTACGTTATACGTTCCGAATTTATAGATGCTTTGCGGCGTCAGTCCAAGATGCGCCATCACTGGAATGCCCGCGCTGATGATGCGTTTCACCGAATCCAAAACCTCCGCGCCTCCTTCGAGTTTGATGGCGTGTGCTCCGGTCTCCTTCATGATGCGGACGGCGGAAGCCAAAGCGATGTCGGAGTTGGATTGATAGGAACCGAAAGGCAAGTCAACTACCACCAGGCACCGCGCCGCTCCGCGAATGACCGATGACGCATGATAGATCATTTGATCGAGCGTGATGGGCAGCGTGGTTTCGTGGCCGGCCATCACGTTGGAGGCCGAGTCGCCAACGAGGATTACGTCAATTCCCGCCGCGTCAAAAATGGTAGCGAAGGAATAATCGTAAGCGGTGATCATGGAAATTTTTTTGCCCGCCGTTTTCATTTTTTGTACGGTGTGGGTCGTGATGCGTTTGACGTCGGGTGCAGTAGCGCTCATGAAGGAGTTTTGCCAAAGATAGAAACCCTGTCCCTAAAGGGAACTTAGGCCGAAAAAACTTTGCTTGTTTGAATCATTTGTATTGTTCAATCTTTTTTTGGGCCATGGGTTTGTGTATCTATAAGGCTTTCGTGGCGTCGCTCCCGTCCCGATAGCTATCGGGAGCTATCGGGACTTGTACGTCCCTATCGCTGTTGAGCACTGTGCATTCACTCTTCAAATTTTCAATCAGCCATAGGATTTTTTCTTCCAGATAATACGACGTAAAACTGTGAGCAGATAACAATGTTTTTTATTATCCTTTGTGGCTTTGCTTCTTTGCCTCCTTGCGTGCAAAATCGTCGCGAAGCCACGCCGATAACTGACAGCAAATGCATGATGCTTTATATCTTGTTCAACCACGATGCCGCGGCATGGCACAAAATTGTAAGCGATAGGGGAAACAAATTTTATGCAACACAAAAACGGCAAGGAAGCTTTGAACAACCCAAGCCAGATGGCAGGCCCACACCGCGACCGCCAAGGCGTAGATAAAGCTCCCGGCGAAGAAGAAAACGAAGGGCCGATTGAAAACATCGTAGCCGATACCCAACGCGGCCAGGCCAAAGAAGACGGCGATCCCTCCGATGCCAGCGACACCGCTGCTCCTCAACCTTGAGCCATGCGAAAAAGTGCCGGCTTATTGGTGTATCGAATAAATGAGACAGCGGTAGAAGTTTTTCTGGTGCATCCCGGCGGGCCTTTTTGGAAAGGCAAAGATGCCGGCGCCTGGAGCATTCCCAAAGGCGAATTTTCGGAAGGCGAGGAGCCTCTGCAAGCGGCGCAACGTGAGTTTACAGAAGAAACGGGACAAATCGTTAGCGGTAATTTTATTGAGCTAAACACCATTCAACAAAAAGGTGGCAAGGTCGTTTATGCCTGGGCAGTGCAATCAGCTATAGATGCGGATAATATCACCTCGAACACATTCAAAATGGAGTATCCCTACAAATCCGGCAATTGGATAACCGTGCCTGAAATAGACAAGGCCGCATGGTTTGGAATTGAAGAAGCAAAAGAAAGGCTCAATCCCGCACAAGCCGCCTTACTTGACGATCTGTTACGTAAACTATATCCATGAAGAAACCTTTTGACACACCGGAAATGCTGAAGCGCATCAAAAAAACAGTTGAACCCTTTCCCAAAGCGGCTATGTTTGAACTGCAAGAGAAAGGCTTTTCTTCTTTGTTTGAACAACTCATTTCCTGTATCATTTCCATTCGCACATTAGATGAAACCACGATACCGATTTCGGAGCGATTGTTTTCCAAAGCACGAACAGCAAAAGAATTATTGAAGCTGAAACACGAAGAATTAGAAACGCTTTTATATGGTTCGCAATACCCCGGACAAAAAGCAGCCACTATGTTGGGCATTGCAAAAACAGCCGTGGATGAATACGGCGGCGAGCTGCCCGCTGATTACGAAAAGCTCATCGCTTTAAAAGGTGTTGGGCCCAAATGTGCCAAGCTGGCCTTAGGCGTGGCGGCGCAATATCCCGGTATCAGTGTGGACGTTCATGTTCACCGCGTAGTAAACCGATGGGGCTTTATCGAAACCAAAACACCGGAGAAAACAATGACCGTTTTAGAAGAGAAGTTGCCCAAGAAAATATGGATTGAT
Source organism: Flavisolibacter sp. (assembly GCA_965247695.1). Lineage (GTDB taxonomy): Bacteria > Bacteroidota > Bacteroidia > Chitinophagales > Chitinophagaceae > Flavisolibacter. The sequence goes on along the minus strand of OZ252037.1, from coordinate 3,406,076 downwards.
GTAAACCGTCTGCTAATGCCCTTTGGCAAACATATTTGCTTTTTGAACGCACCGCTCTGTTCGACTTGCCCTGTACTCGGGTATTGCCAACAGGTGGGTGTAACCAAGCATCGGTAATTTTTAAAATTCTGTCGAAATATATTTTGAGGTTTGGGAAAGACGGGCAACTTTGCGCCCCCAACCTCAACACAAATGAAAAACTATTTCCTTGCCCTCTTTGGTGTCATCAGTTTTGTTAGTTGCACCAATTATAATTCGACTACCACTGTTTCAGAAGAAACAAAAAAAACAGCGACAACTGATTCCTCAAAAGGCGATGCAACAAATCCAACAGGCCCGGTTGCGGATGCCACCACCATTATGGCCCGGCCACAGGTGCCTATTCTTTGCTACCATCACATTATTGATGCGTCGAAAGCCACTCGCGAGTACGACGTGACCGTAAATCAGTTTAAAGCACAAATGAAGATTTTGGCCGACAGCGGTTATCACACCATCCTGCCCGATCAGCTTTACGATTATTTGGTCTATGGAAAGGCATTGCCATCAAAACCTGTGATGCTTACTTACGATGACACCGACATCGAACAATTTACCGTGGCCAAACCGGAGATGGACAAGCATAATTTTAAAGGCGTGTACTTCATCATGACCATCTCCATCGGCCGGCCTCGCTACATGAGTAAGGAACAAATCAAACAACTGTCCGACGAGGGTCACAACATTGCCAGCCACACCTGGCGCCACGACCGGGTGGATAGATACCTTACTACGCCGCACATGGATCGCGACCTGAAAAAGATGGTGAACAATGATTGGGATCTGCAATTGGTGGACAAGCGCAAGCAACTCGAAGATATCACCGGTAAACCCATTCACTACTTTGCTTATCCCTTTGGCATTTGGAGCAAGGCCGGAATACCGGAGCTGCGCAGCCGTGGTTTTAAACTGGCTTTTCAATTGAGCACCAAACGCGACCCTGAAGAACCGCTTTATACCGTGCGCCGGACAATTGTTCCACCCTCATGGTCGCCCGAAGGATTGTTGAAAGTGATGAAGACAACGTTCGGCCACAGTTAAAATCGCTGAAAAGCTTAAACCCAAACCCACCAATAAAAATAACCGGCCTTGTGCCGGTTATTTGTTACCCACAACTAATCAACCTACGACTAAAATGAAATGACCGGGAACGGTCTTTGTTTCACATCGTTAAATACTGATGTTATGTTACCGCTGTGGTTATTTGCCTTGTTGATTTTGGGCGCTTGTTGCTTGCTGCATTTTACCTGCTTAAACGATAAGACACCTTCACGTCCGGCAAACGGCAAAAAGATTCAACCGCGCCGCAACAGCGATTTTTTAAGCAATTGGTTGTGAGCGTCGCATCGTTCCCGTATTTGGGAAACAAAAAAGATGCGACGGATGCGCATCCTTTTTTGTTGCCGCTTTATAAAAGCGAAGGTGTAAAACTTATTTGTATCTAAAAATTTTTGCCAGAGCCGCCGTTTTGTTGCACGTCTCGGCTCCTTGTGCTTACTAACATCAATCCCGTCTTCCGCCGCCTCGGGTTAACGCCACCAGCAACAAAATAAATACAGCAGCGCCTACCACCCATACCCACGGCGAGGCATACCAGTTGCTTCCTTTAGTGTTTAAATTGATGTTGACGTCTTTTGTTTCTTGAGCAAGTACCAACGTACCGTAAAAAGCAGTGATGAACGAGAAAAAAATCTTTTTCATATCAAGGGTTTGGTTCAACGGTAAAAAATGTGTGCCAGCCCGGCTGTTCATCGTTTGCCAAACAACAGGCTACCGATACGAATTGTATTGCTGCCTTCTTGTAAGGCAATCTTGTAGTCGGCGCTCATGCCCATGGAGAGAATTTGAAATTTGAAATTTGATATTTGAGTTTGGGCTTGTTTATTGAAAATTCTTTTCAGGTTTTTAAATTCATTTCTTATCTGATTTTCATCATCAATGAATGAAGCCATGCCCATCAAACCCACGACGTTGACGTTCTTCAATTCGCGTAATTCCTTTTTCAAATTCGTGTCCAACTCTTCTTCGCTAAAGCCAAACTTTGTTTCCTCTTGCGCAATGTGCATTTGTAGCAGCACGTCAGCCGGCCGCCCATTCTTTGCTGCTTGTTTATTTACTTCTTTCAAAAGCTTAAAGCTGTCAATGCCGTGAATGAGATGTGCGAACGGCGCAATGAATTTCACTTTGTTGCTTTGCAGGTGGCCGATAAAATGCCAGCGAATGTCAGTTGGAAGTTGCGCCTGTTTGTCCACCAATTCCTGCACATAATTTTCGCCGAAATCACGGTGGCCCAGGTTATACAATTCCTGAATGGCTTCCGGCGGTTTTGTTTTACTAACCGCTATCAGCACCGCTTTTGCATTGTCTGCCTCTTTCTTAATGGCAAAATAATTATCCTTGTCGACGAACATTTCTACTTGTTTAAACTGGTGTAAAAGTAGGTTCTGTTTACGCATTCAGCAGGCTTTACAAAGTTCCCGTGAACAACTACTTTGATGAAGCGGTATAGGTTTGGCCCCCATTTGACGACCTGCCGTTTCGCGACTACATTTGCGCCACAAATTTTGCTTGTATGAACTTTCAATTGAGTGAAGAACAGCTAATGATACAAAAGGCAGCCCGCGATTTTGCGCAGAACGAATGCCTTCCCGGAGTGATCGAACGCGATGAGAAAATGCAGTTTCCGCGTGAACAGTTAGAGAAGCTTGCCGACCTTGGATTTCTAGGCATGATGGTGAGTCCCGATTACGGTGGCGCCGGTTTGGACACGGCGAGCTATGTGTTGGCCATGGAAGAAATTAGCAAGGTGGACGCCAGCGTAAGCGTGTGCATGAGTGTAAACAACAGCCTTGTTTGTTACGGCATTGAGGTTTATGGCACCGAAGAACAAAAACAGAAATACTTAACACCTTTGGCCCAAGGCAAAAAAGATGGCACACTTTATACCGGCGCTTTTCTATTGAGTGAACCCGAGGCTGGCAGCGATGCCACATCGCAGCGGACAACAGCCGAAGACGGCGGCGATCATTACATTTTAAATGGAACCAAAAACTGGATTACCAATGGCGGCACGGCATCGGTTTACCTCGTGATTGCACAAACCGATGCGGCAAAAGGACACAAAGGAATTTCGGTTTTTATTGTAGAAAAGAACTGGCCTGGTGTGGTGGTGGCGGCAAAAGAAAACAAGTTGGGCATCCGTGCTTCCGACACGCATACGATTCTGTTCAACGATGTAAAAGTGCCGAAGGAGGCCCGGATTGGCGAAGAAGGCTTCGGGTTCAAATTCGCGATGAAGACCCTGGCCGGAGGCCGCATTGGTATTGCCTCACAAGCATTGGGTATTGCCAGCGGCGCTTATGAACTTTCGCTGAAATATTCTAAAGAAAGAAAGGCTTTCGGTAAACCCATTTCAGAGCACCAGGCCATTGCTTTTAAGCTGGCCGACATGGCCACCCGCATCGAAGCTTCGCGATTGCTTTGCCTGAAAGCCGCTTTTGATAAAGACAATGAAAAGGATTACACCTTGAGTTCTTCCATGGCTAAAGTTTATTCCTCCGAAACCGCTATGTGGACGACAGTGGAAGCCGTGCAGATTCACGGCGGCTATGGCTATGTGAAAGAGTATCACGTAGAGCGGCTGATGCGTGACGCTAAAATCACACAGATTTATGAGGGCACAAGTGAGGTACAGCGGATTGTGATCAGCAGGGGAATTTTGGGGTAGGACCTCACCCCAGCCCTCTCCATGTGGAGGGGGGCAGGCTTACGCCGACGTGAGACGCATAACAGCACAAGGCCGCCTCTCAATTTTGAAACTATTTGCAATCGTAATGAATGTGTCCTGTCATCCCGACGCAGGAGGGATCTGTGGATTGCCCTGGAATGGCTGATACAATTAGTAAAACTGTTTGTTCATTTCTCACAATACGACGCACAGATGCCTCGTTCCTTGGCATGACAGGTCAACCACATTATGATAGCAAAAAGGTTGAAAATTTAGAGAGTGATTGTGAAGTGCTCAATAGCGATAGGGACGTACAAGTCCCGATAGCTATCGGGAGCGACGCAACGGATGCCCAATAGATAGACAAACCTCTGGTTCATAAAAAGATTGTATGATAAAAACATCCATAACCTGTAAACGCCGTCGCAAGCGCTTCCTTTATATGTTAGCTGGCGGACAGCGTTGGGATAGGCTCTTGGCAACCTGCGGCTAAAATCCTAATTTTAAAACATGAGAGAAGCGAATCAACAAGCGGTTGTTTCTACGCCAATGACGGTGGAAGAGTACATTCAATTTGAATTGAAAGCGGAATGCCGCCATGAATACATCAACGGTCAACTTTTTGAAATGCCGGGAGAAAAGAGAACCAACAACAGAATAGCCGGAAAGATTTATATTTTTCTGACTGCTCAACTTGAGGCCAAAGGTTATGAGATTTACAATTACGACATGAAGGTGTCGAACCGAGACCGCAACAAGTATTCTTATCCCGACGTTTTTGCCACGAAAGAGCCGCAAACGGAAGCGAATGAATACATTCAGTACGAACCGGAATTGATTGTAGAAGTCATTTCACCGTCGAGCCGCATCACCGACACGATAGACAAATACATTGATTACACAGTCATTCCTTCATTGAAGTACTATTTGGTGGTAGAGCCTGACATAACTTACGTTACGTTGTATGCAAAGGGCGCCGAAGACAAATGGGAGGCAACACTATTTGTTTCTTTAAACGATAGTATCCCGCTGCCGTTGCTCCAATTTTCTCTCCCGTTAAGTGAGGTGTATAAGTAATCTATTAGAGGTTTGGTTGATCTTCGCTATTCTAATCATCAATCATCATGGCTGAAACTTTCCTTTGCTCGCTTTGACTACAAACCATCCGCCTTTTCAAACTGTGAAAACTTCAGTTCATACGTAAAATCCCTTTCCCGCCTTCGGGCCGCCGGTAAACTTGCTGTACCTTTGAACGGCCATCAAAAAGCTATGACAAAAATCAGCCTTGCTCTCCTTATCCTCGGCATCTGCGGCATCGTCGCCATGTCGTTTTTTATAAAAGACTTAACCACGCAGGAAACCTTTGCCACCGCCAAAGAAAAGGGCAGCAAATACGTGGTGGTGAAAACAAAGCTTGATAACTCGGCGCCCATCGAATTTGATGCGGTAAAGAACCCAAACCTTACGGTATTTTATGCCGTAGATGCCGAAGGCAAACGCAGCAAAGTGATTTATACCGAGGCCAAAATAAAAGACATGGAGCGCAGCGAAGGCCTTGACCTGAACGGCTATATGCGTGACGGCTATTTTGAATGCAACAAGATTCAGGCTAAATGCCCGAGCAAATACAAGGACGATCCCGCCGCGGCGCAGAAAAATCTTACCTCCGGCTCCACTACTCAATACTGACGGCGCATGAATTACATCGGCGAACACCTTCTCCCCGGCAAGCTTGGTCACTTCTTTTTATTGCTGTCTTTCGTCTCGTCAATTGGCGCTACACTTAGTTATTTTTTAAGTGTGCAAAAAAGCCGACGGCTGGCGAACGGCCATTGGCAGGACCTGGCGAATGAAGCCGGAAGCAACAACTGGAAAAAACTTGGACGCTTGTTTTTCTTTCTTGAAGTGTTTTCTGTTTTTGCCGTCTTTGCTATCCTGTTTTACATCATCAGCCATCACTATTTCGAATACAAATACGCCTGGCAACACAGCAGCCGTTCGCTTGAAACACAATACTTGCTAAGCTGTTTTTGGGAAGGGCAGGAGGGCAGCTTTTTGCTTTGGAGCATCTGGCATTGCGTGCTTGGCTCCATCATCGTTTGGAAAGAAAAAGAATGGGAAGGGCCGGTGATGACAGTGGTTGCTTTCGCTCAAATTATTCTGGCTACGATGCTGCTTGGCTTTCCAGGTTTGCACATGGGTTCTAATCCGTTTTTGCTCTTGCGCAATTCCGGTGTGCTGGACAATGCTCCCGTGTTTTATGATTTAACCGGCGGGATGCGGCAGGATTACCTTTCGCTAATTAAAGACGGCAACGACCTTAACCCATTGTTGCAGAACTATTGGATGGTGATTCATCCGCCTGTGCTGTTTATGGGTTTTGCTTCTACCATCATACCATTTGCTTTTGCCGTTGGTGGATTATGGACAAAGAAATTTAATGCGTGGGCTAAACCGGCTTTGCCTTGGACGTTGTTTTCCGCCGCGGTGTTGGGCACGGGTATTATGATGGGTGCGGCTTGGGCTTATGAGTCCCTAAACTTTGGCGGTTATTGGGCCTGGGACCCGGTTGAAAACGCATCGCTGGTGCCGTGGCTAATTTTAGTTGCAGGCCTTCATACGCTGGTTATTTATCGCCATACGGGCAATGCACTTCGCACCACTTTTTTGTTTTTGCTTCTTTCGTTTTTGTTCGTCCTTTATTCCACTTATCTCACCCGCAGCGGCGATTTGCAGGACACTTCGGTCCATGCCTTTACCGGGGAAGGCATCACTAAATGGCACCTGCGCATTTTGTTGCTGGCTTTTGCCTTGCCAGCGCTGGGCCTCTTTCTTAGCCGCTACAAATCCATTCCGTTTATTGCCAAAGAAGAAGAAGGGTCGTCACGGGAGTTTTGGATGTTTATTGGTTCCCTGGTTCTTTTCCTTTCGGCCTTGTTGATTATAACGATGACTTCTATTCCTGTGTTCAATAAAATACTTGGACTGTTTAACGGCAAGGAAAAAACGTTTAGCCCAATAGCCCTGGGCGAAGACGCGGCTTACTCTTACAACCGCATACAAGTGTTTGTGGCCTTTATTCTTGCTGCATTAACAGGCACCGGAATGTATTTAAAGTACAAAGTCACCGCCACGCCATTTCTCAAAAAATTGATGCTTCCGGGTATCGCCGGACTTGTTGCCGGTGTACTGGTTGTGTATCTCGGCAAGGTGAACTATGAGGAAAAAACAGCGGGCTACATGATCGCCATTTGGGTGGCGTTAACGGCGGCGGTGTTTTCGCTTGTCGCCAATGCAGCGTACATTTTTTTGGGATTGAAGGCAAACCTTAAACGGGCCGGTGGCGCCATTTCACACGTGGGCTTTGCCACCTTGCTTGCAGGTATTTTAATTTCTTCTTCCAAAAAAGAAGTCTTGTCGTACAACCGCAGCGGCATCAGCATTCCGCTGGAACAAGACAATAAAGTGGTGGGCAAGCCGGGCGAAAACATGACGCTGATAAAAGGCGTGAAGATGGACATGGGCCGCTATTGGGTAACCTTTGAAAAAGATTCGTTGGACATGACAAAGGGCGACAAGTGGTTTTATCACCTTCGCTTTCAGGACAAAGAAAAGAGCGACGGTTTTGCACTTCGGCCTGATGCGTTTGTAAACCACAAAGGCAACAGTGGACTGATGGCTAATCCAGATGCCAAGCATTACTTGTCATACGATGTGTTTACCTACATCACATCCCTTCCCAATAAAGAACAGAACAAAGACACGGCTTCATTCCGCCCTTACACCGTTGCGGTTGGCGATACCGTTTTTTATTCGCAGGGATTTGTAACGCTGGATAAAGTCGTGGTAAATCCAACCAATGCCAAATACAATTTTACGGCGTCAGATACAGCGTTGATGGCTGACCTGACCGTTCATTCAAAAGACGGCCAAACTTACAAGGCCGCGCCGGTGTTTGCTGTAAAAAATAATGCACCGCTTTTATTGGCCGACAGTGTTCTTTCGCAGAACCTGATTCTTGCCTTTGTGGGACTGGATCAAAAAAAGCTGAAGCTTCAGGTGAAAGAATCGGATGCTTTGCTGGATTTCATCACCATCAAGGCGTACAAATTTCCGTTCATTAATTTGGTTTGGCTCGGCACTATTCTAACTGTTATTGGGTTCATCATCAGCCTTTTTTACCGCCGGCAGCAAGGCCGCGTCAGCCGCAAAAGCCTGCGCATTATCAAGCCCGAAGAAAAGAGCGTGGAGGTTTAAATCGTCCGGAAATTTTAAAATTTTCTAAACAGCATTTCTTTTGCTCCGCTTGTTTTTTTGCAAAACGGTTTCTTATTTTTAACCATGCGCTGTTTTTACCTTCTATTCAGCTTATGTCTGTTAACCGCCGCTGTACGGGCGCAAGACGTTTCCGCGCCGCAACCGAAGTGGGGCGTTAATGATACCATTACCGTTCCGGCCATTGTTATTGACGGCGTTTCCTACCCTTACAGCGAATTGCCCGAAGTGATTATTTCCAAGCTTCCTTATCACGAGATGATGAAGCAAATGCAGGCATATAATCGCTTACGTAATGCCGTGTATGTTACCTATCCGTACGCCAGGCAGGCCGGCGTAGTTATTAACGATGTGAACGCACACCTGCTTACAGTAGAAGACAACGGCGACAGGAAGAAATACATTAAATCAAGAGAGAAGGAATTAAAAAAACAATTCAGCGATCCGCTTACCAATTTATCAGTTTATCAGGGAAAGGTTCTGATGAAGCTGATCAACCGCCAAACCGGCAATAACTGCTACGAGCTTATAAAAGAATACAAGGGCGGCTTTAATGCACGCATTTATCAAACGGTTGCGTTCTTTTTCGGCACCAGTTTAAAGCAGCCTTTCGATTGGCAGAACGATGCTACCGACGGGCAGATTGAAGCCATTGTAAGGGAGATTGACGGCGCCTGGTACATGAATCCGAATAAGCCGGGGATACGGCCGGCGAGTAATTAGGAAATGGATAATGCAAACGAGTGTTAATGAGGCAATATAATTGTATTAGCAGGTGGCATACGGCAAGGTATGCGCAACCAAAAGCACAACTTCTAGTTAGGTAGGAAATTTAATAGAGCCAAATGAAATATTTTGTTTCAATTTTAGCTGCCTTTGTATGGTGGAGTTGTATGGCGAGAACGACTTTACAGTAATCAGGCAGACTACCTTAAAAAACAATGTTCAAATTAAACTACTTTATCGTGGCGGAGGCGCAACAGCACCCGATGTGATTTGGGTACAAAAGACGTTTAGGAACCAGAAAAGCTATATTGGTAAAATAAAGTGGTCTTCCAACAGCGATGAATCTAACATTTGGCAAGTCAATGATTCAATCATAAGAGTTCGTTTAACAGATACTTTATTTTTTAAGGGGCAGTTTAGGGACTTCACATTGAATTTAAATGATGCAATTTATCCCAACGACGGTTCAGCATTTGCTGAATAGTGCCTGCTTCTTATAATGCGCAAAACATCGGCTTTTTAAAGTTGGGCTAAATTTTAAGCATCAACCAACGTCTATTCACATTCCCGCAAGGACTATACTAATGAAATACAGAATGTCCGGCGTCCGGAAAATCTTTGCACGTTAGCTAAAACTCTAATAATCTCACTCCCGCAAAATGCTTCGCCTCGTGTTCCAGTAGCCACCGCTTCCGCCAAAGGCCACCCGCATAACCGGTTAGGCTTTGATCCGAACCGATGACACGATGGCAAGGAACGATAATAGCCAAATTGTTTTTGCCGTTGGCAGATGCCACCGCACGAATGGCGTTTACATCACCGTATTGTTTGGAAAGTGTGTTGTAGCTGATGGTTTTGCCAAAAGGAATTTGCGATAGAAGCTCCCATACTTTTTGTTGAAAAGGCGTTCCCGTTTGTTGCAGGGGAAGCTCAAAGTCTCGTCGTTGTCCAGAAAAATATTCATTCAATTGTTGACTGCATTGGGAAAGGAGCGGAGAGTCATCATTGTCCGCAACCATGTCATCATTTACAAAAAGCAGTTCCAGCAAATGTTCGTCGGAGCAAACAAATTTCAGTTGCCCAACAGGCGAGGCGTAGTAAGCGGTGTATGTTTACATCCGATTTTTAGTCCGTTGGAAACGGCTGATTTTGGCGACAATAAAATGACCTCGTTATTTTCATCGTAAATACCCAATACCAGACATTCACTAATAAAGCCGGCAATATTTTTTGGTGGAAAGTTAACGACGGCAATCACTTGCTGGCCTTTCAAATTATCAAGTGAATAGTGTGCTGTGATTTGCGCCGACGACTGTTTGATGCCGATCTTTTGTCCAAAGTCAATGGTTAATTGGTAAGCCGGTTTTTTTGCTTTTGAAAACGCGGCCGCTTCGATGACCGTACCGACACGAATGTCAACTTTTTCAAAATCGGCCCAGGCCAGATAATCCATATCGTCAAGATATGGATTATCTAATCAATCAAATCCGCCAGCCGCATCAACTCTTCTTTCTTGTACAAATCCTTTTCGTTATCAAAACACCGCGACGTTTCTTCCAGCAAATACTGAATAACTTTTTTATTGGGCAGGGGCTTAAAGTAAGAATGCACTGGAGGCACGGAGATGCGTTTGAAATAAGATTCGATGTTCTTATGCGTAAATACCATTCCGCTCGAAGGGTCAATGTAAAACTCAATCTTAGAGATGTAGTCTTTGTTGCTTTCGGTGCTGTAGCCCGGCTTAAAATAGGCCAGCACAAACTGTTTGGGTACGTTAATGGCTTTTACCGGAATGTCAAGCAACTCGCAAAGAATAAGATAGATAATACCGCAGGTTAGTTGGTTGCCGCGCTTTGACTCCAGCACTTTGTGAATAAAAAATTCGTTCGGTTCAGCATAGTTGATCTCGGTGCCTTTCAGGCCGTAATAGCTGTATAAAATACCCGTTACAATCCGCACTTGCTCTAATGGCGTGAGGTAGTTGTTCAACTCAAGCCAAACGTTGCGCCGAAGCTTTTCCATTTCCACTAAAGCCGCCGCGGTGGAAATATCCGGGTATTGAAACTTGGCTGCCAGTAAAGCACCCACCAGCATGTCGTGATGGCCGGAGATATTCCATTGGCGAAAGTCTTCGGTCAAGTCGTTGTAGTGGAGCCGGTGAATGATGTTCTCAATGCGGTCTTGCAGGCGTTCATCCGGCGAGGTTTCCCACAGGTGTTCAAGGTTGGGGATGATGGTGCGGCCAAAGTCCAGCAGCTTGCTGGACACTGCACCAAATACCTCGGAGTCCGGATCGTCTATTAATTTTAATAGGGCCGATATTTCTTTGGTTTCTTCCATGTTCACTCACTCAAATCGTAAAAACCAGCACTTCACCCTCCGCCGTTGATTTCGGAATGGGAATGCCTTCTTCCTGTAATCCTTCCAAATGAAACTGAATGGCTTCAAAAATATTTTTCTCCGCTATTTCTTTTATTTTGCCTGTAGCGATCACACCAGGTAAGTCAGGCGCAAAAACCGAATAGCCTGCAGATGTTTTCTCATAAATCACTAAAAACTTTTTCATAGCAGGGTTTAATGATTTATAATAGAAAAGCTTTTATTTTTTCTTCTTCGCCGCCGCCTTCTTACTTACCGCCTTTTTCGCCGGTGCTTTTTTCGCTGCCACTTTCTTGGCAAAAGCACCGGGCACCTGCTGCTCAATCATCTTTTTTATCTCTTCTAAAGATATAGCGGAGAGCTCTTCAGCACTGTATTTTTCACTGCCTTCTTTTCTACCCAGTTTCAACATTTTTTTGTTGAACTTAATGAACGGTCCCCAGCGGCCATTCTCAATGCTGATCTTTTCCGAAGCCCATTGCTGGATGTACCGGTTGGCTTCTTTGTCCAGTTTCTTTTCCAACAGCTCATTAATGTCGCTTTGCGAAAGGGCATCGAAATTGTAAGCCCGTGGCACATTCACGTACAAATCATTCCACTTGATAAAAGGACCGAAACGGCCCTTGCCTTTTGTAACCGGCTGCTCTTGAAATTGTCCGATGGGCGCATCTACTATCTGCTTTTCTTTTATCAAGGCAATGGCCCTTTCAATGTCAACTTCCAACGGCTCTTCGCCTTTGGGAATGGATACAAAACTTTCGCCCCATTTTACATAAGGTCCGAAGCGGCCATTGTTCACTGATACTTCCAGCCCTTCAAATTCTCCCAGGGTTTTGGGCAATTGAAAGAGCGCCAGCGATTCGTCCAAGGAAATGGTTTCGATGCTTTGATTCGCCTTTAGCTTGGCATACCGCGGTTTGTCTTCATCCTCCGAAGTGCCAATCTGCACCATTGGCCCGTAGCGGCCCATGCGGGCAATGAGCGGTTTGCCGCTTTGCGGATCGGTACCCACTTCGCGTTCGCCGCTTATGCGTTGCGCTGTTTCTATTGTATTATCAACGTCTTTCTTAAACGGGTTATAAAAATCGTTAATCATGTCGCTCCACTTCAACTTGCCGTTGGCTACTTCGTCAAACTCGTCCTCAATCCGGGCCGTGAACTGATAGTCCATGATCTCGTCGAAGTGCAGTTTCAAAAAGTCAGTAACAACAAGACCGAGATCGGTGGGAAACAACTTTGCTTTTTCGGCGCCGGTGTTTTCAGTTTCAACCTTCTTGCTAATGGCATCGTTGCGCAACGTAAACACATTGTATTTGCGTTGCACGCCTTCCTTATCCCGGCGCTCAACGTAACCGCGTTTTTGTATCGTTGAGATGGTCGGGGCATAGGTTGATGGACGGCCGATGCCAAGCTCTTCCAACTTCTTCACCAACGAGGCTTCCGTATAGCGTGGCTGCGCACGGCTGAAGCGTTCAATCGCATTAATTTCTTTAAAGGAGAGAACTTGTCCGGGCCGTAGTGGTGGTAAAATTCCTTCGCCGCTTTCTTCGTTATCGGTCGTGTCTTCATCATCCACATCTTCGCGATAGACTTTTAAAAACCCTTCAAACTTCAGCACTTCGCCTTGTGCTGTCAGTTCAGCTTTATTGGTAGAGACTTCAATCTTGGCAGTAGTTTTTTCCAATTCCGCGTCGGCCATTTGTGAAGCCATTGTTCGCTTCCAGATCAATTCATACAAGCGTCTTGTATCAGCATCATCAACCGAAGTGTTTGCCATGTACGTAGGCCGTATGGCTTCGTGCGCCTCTTGCGCCGAACTGCTCTTGGTTTTGTATTGGCGCGGCTTCGAAAACTTTTCGCCGTAGCTTTTTACAATGGCGCCTTTAATGTCATCCATCGCCGTTTGGCTAAGGTTCACACTGTCGGTACGCATGTAAGTAATCTGTCCGCTTTCGTACAGCCGCTGCGCCAGCTGCATAGTGCGGCTAACGCCGTAACCCAATTTGCGGCTGGCCTCCTGTTGCAAGGTGGATGTGGTGAATGGAGCGGAAGGTGTTCGGCGTGTAGGCTTGACTTGAACGTCCTTTACTTTATAGTCAGCGCCTATGCATTCTTTCAAAAACCTTTCCGCGTCTTCTGCTTTTGGAAAGCGGGTGCCTTCAGCTTTAAAACTTACTTGTCTGTTTTGAGTATCGGGAGCGGTAAACGCCGCTTCTATTCGGTAAGCGCTCTGCACATCGAAGGCATTGATCTCACGTTCGCGTTCGGCTATCAGTCGTACCGCCACACTTTGCACACGGCCGGCGCTCAAATTATTTTTCACACTCACTTTGCGCCACAAAACCGGGCTTAATTCAAAGCCCACAATCCGATCCAAAACTCTTCGTGCCTGTTGTGCATTCACCAGGTTCATGTCCACTGTGCGGGGATTGCCCACAGCCTTTAAAATTGCCGGCTTCGTGATCTCGTGAAAAACAATCCGCTTTGTTGAATAGGGGTCAAGGCCAAGCACTTCGCACAAGTGCCAGCTGATGGCTTCGCCTTCGCGGTCTTCATCCGTTGCCAGCCACACTTCCTTGCTTCGTTTGGCGCTGCTTTTTAATTCATTCACCACCTTTAGCTTTTCATCAGGTACAATGTAGCGGGGCTTAAAGTTGTTTTTTACATCAATGCCCATGTCGTCTTTTTCCAGGTCACGGATGTGCCCAAAGCAACTCTTCACCTCAAAGTCGGCGCCCAAAATTTTCTCAATGGTCTTAGCTTTTGCAGGCGACTCCACTATCAACAAATTCTTCGGCATAATGCTTTTTATAGTCGGGGGTTTTCGCCTTCCCGAAGGTGCAAGTATAGTGCAAAGTGGGAGAAACGAATAATGAGCGGGAAGTTAGAAGAACGTTATGTCCATCGGTTCTTCACTGAAAAGAAAGGCTTTTTAATGGCTGATTGATGGCTTTACAAAGCCTTGGTAAAACAGCTCTCTTTTAATGTTTTGGGCTTTTTGAACCAGAGGCTACTGCATCCATCGAGCTGTCGTTGCGTCGCTCCCGATAGCTATCGGGACTTGTACGTTCGGAAATTCTATTGGGCATGGTGCAGTTATCACTACAAGTACAGACAGTTTTCTTATTTAGTTTTGCGGATCTGCCGCAGGCATGTCCCTGCAAAACCTGCCGGCGCAAGCAATCATCAAATCTTCAAATCATCAAATCGCCCTCATTTTTTCGCCAACTGTTTCATCACACTCACCACTTCCTTTGCCCATTTACAATATTCTTGATCCGACGGATGCAGGCCATCGGCAACAAAAGCTTCGGCTTTTCCTTTAGCCTGACGTGAGTTTTCCGTTATGTCTATGTACTGCACTTTAAATTGAATAGACAAAGCTTTGTTGAGCGAATTGTAAGCATCAATTTCCCTGGCAATTTTTTCAACATCCCTTGCCTGTGCAAACGGCGATACGCCGTAATCGGGAATGGATAGCACAACGACGTGTTCGGGCTTTCCACCCGCCAGCGCAATGGACCGCTTTAGCAAGTGTTCAAATTGTTCTTTGTATTCAATAATGGCGCGGCCCCGGTATTGGTTGTTCACGCCAATCAGCAGCGAAACAAAATCATACTTAGACGGAAAGCAGTAATCGTTCATGGCCGCTTCCAGCTCATCCGTTGTCCAACCGGTTTTGGCAATCATCTCCGGTGCACAAAAAGTGTAGCCTGCCTGTCGCAAGAGACCCACCGTTTGGTAGGGAAAATTCCTTTGTACGTCAACGCCTTCGCCGATGGTGTATGAATCGCCCAGAGCTAAATAAGAGTAAGTGTGGTGCATGGTGTCGGTGTTTTGCGCCTTGCTGCTGAACACCGCAAGACATGTCAGTAAAAGGAAGCAGAGAGTTTTCATAAAAAATCAAGAATGGACTGAATGGTTGCGTTGTCGCGGTAAATCCGGCTATGACCCAGGCCATCGGAAATTACAAACCGGAAGTTGGGGTAATGCTTGTCAATAATCGGTTGCACATCACTCAAGGGTGTAATGTTATCTTGTTTATCCTGTAAAAACAAGACCTGCGCTTTTATGCCGGCCGCGGCACGGGCCACGGAATACCAGGACAACGGTTTGTTGTTTGCTTGCTCAATTAAGGTTTCAAATTCTTTTTGCGCGGCTTCATCAATACGAACGGCATTGACAAAATGTTTAGCAGCTCTCGTGCTTTCGGTGGCGGGGGCAATCAACACGGCTTTCCAGCTTTCACCGTGCGGCAGTTCTTCCAGGGCAAGGCTCAATGCCAGGCCGCCAAATGAATGCGTGACAAAAGAAGTGATTGGCCCGTAGGTCTTTATTATTTGAAGGATAAAGTTTTTATAGTCCACTGCGTTTATCTGTCGCCCGCCGCTGCTGCCATGAGCCGGTGCATCAAAGGCTAAAACCTCGTAACCCTTTTTCACAAGCGGGTTTATGTACTGGTCGAAATTGATGGCGCTGGATTCATAGCCGTGGAGAATGAGCAGCCTCTTCTCCGCCGGATGATGAAAGCGATAGCCCAGAATGTTCACGCCATTAAAATCGAACGAAAGCTTCTCCGCTTTTTTAAATACCGGCGGCAGCTCTTTTTTTACCCTTGATTGCGGTGTGGTAAACAGCTTAAACGCTTCCTCGGCCGTTTTCTTTTTCGACACTTTGCTCAATAATCTGAACCGCGTTTGAATGTATTGCAAGGCCAGTCGGTTGCTTAATTCCATCAGGCGAAAAGGTTTACAGTTTTCGTGGTGAAGTTCGCGGATTTGGGAGTTGCCGTGGAAAATTTTTGAGGCAATTATTGATGCTGTTTGCGGGTAATGAATGACGGATTTATGAATCGTTTAAAAGCAATTGAATCAGAAAGCGGCAACCCAAGCCCGAATCAGACGCAAGCCGCGTTTATATGGACCTGAAACCTTTTCCACTTTTACTTTTACAGTATGAACATCGTCATCATCGGCACGGGTAACACCGCAACTGTTTTAGGAAAGAAATTAAAAAAGGCCGGCCATACCATCGTGCAGGTGTTTGGCCGCGACAATAAGGAAGCAAGCGAACTGGCTTATCAACTCGGCACCGAATCCACCAATTACTGGAACGTAGTCAACCGCAACGCCGACTTGTATATACTCGCGGTTTCGGACATTGCCGTGGAAGATGTTTTTCGTGAGCTGCGGCTCTCCGACAAAACAATCGTGCATACGGCGGCGTCGGTTTCAAAAGATGTGTTGAAAGAAGGTGCAGACCATTACGGGGTTTTGTATCCTTTGCAAAGCCTGAAAAAAGACAGCGGCTACCTGCCTGACATACCGGTGCTGATTGATGCTTCGGACAAGCCAACGCTCCACATGCTTGATGTGCTGGCCCATACCATCTCTGATACGGTAGTGGAAGCCGGCGACGAGACTAGAGCTAAACTTCATTTAGCAGCCGTGATTGTGAACAACTTTACCAATCACATTTATACGTTGGTGGAAAACTATTGCCGCGACGAAGGCCTTGATTTTTATTTGCTCCTGCCGTTGATTAAAGAAACGGCGGCAAGGCTCGACGTTGTTTCGCCATCAAAATCCCAAACTGGTCCGGCAGTGAGGGGAGATGATAAAACCATCGAAAAGCATCTGGCGATCTTAGAAAACTATCCGCAATTAAAAAAAGTTTACGAAGTATTGTCGGAAAGCATCCGGCAAAGCTCCTGAAAACTTCATTTGAAGAACATTGTCGGAATTCTATGGGTTTGGCTTAATCGTTATAAAGTATTCAGCTAAGCCTTATTATACCGAGAAACATCTGCCTTCACATCAGGTTAGGAAGACTATTTGTTAAGCTCTTTAAAAACATCCGCCAAACATTCAATTGTATGCGTTGGCAACATGGCTTCAATTGAATATTCCCTTGCAGCAAAATCACCCGCCCAACCGTGAATATAAACACCAAGCAGCGCCGCCTCTTTCGGCAAATATTGCTGTCCAAGTAATGATGTTATAATGCCCGTAAGCACATCACCGCTGCCACCTTTGGCTAAGCCTGCGTTGCCGCTGGAATTGAAATAACCTTCGCCATCTGGACAAGCAATAAAAGTGTGATGGCCTTTCACTAAAATGATTGCGTTCAGTTCCGCCGCTTTTTGAGTGGCTTTTTTCAATCGTTCAAAATCATTTTTATGATCACCAAAAAGCCGGTCAAATTCTTTTGGGTGCGGCGTTAGAATAGAGTGGGGCGGGAGTGAAGTGAGCCAATCTTTATTCATTGCCAAACAATTCAAACCATCAGCGTCAATCACCAGAGGTTTGGTAAAACGTTTTAAAACGAAGGAGAGGAGATGCTGTGTTTGTGTGTGGGTGCCAATGCCCGGCCCGACGCCGATGGAAGAAAACTTTTCAATGTCGTCGGGCAGTGTAGTTAAGTGGCGTTCTTCTTCATCTACTAACGCCATCGCTTCAGGTGCGGAAGTCTGCATGATCTCGTAACCGCACTTAGGAATGAATGCTGTCGCTAATCCCGCACCTGCGGCCATGCAGGCTTTGGTTGCCAACACCGCAGCACCCATCTTGCCCCAACTGCCGCCAATAAGTAAAGCATGACCAAAAGTTCCTTTGTGGACAAAGCGCTGGCGCGGTTTAAAAATCTTTCGGACCAATACTCCATCCAACAGATTTTGTTTTGTTTGAATAGTGGCTAAAAAGCCGGGATGCAAGCGGATGTCCAGCACTTGCACATCGCCAATAAAAGGGGCGTTTTCCTGTACAAGTAATCCGAGTTTATAACACTGAAACGTGAGGGTGGTGGTTGCTTTCACTACGGCGTTGCCAACGGAACTTTGTTTGATGAACAAGCCACTCGGCAAATCAATGGAAACAACCGTTGCATCAGCCTTGTTTATGTGTTCAACAACTTGTGCTGCCAATCCTTCAAGCGGCTTATTCAATCCCGAACCGAACAAGGCATCAATGATAACAGCATTTTTTTCAATGGTTGGAAAATCACTTTCCGATTGAATGAAATGGACAGCGTTTGCTGTTTGTTTTAAACGTTGAAGGTTTGTTTCAAAATCAGGGCTGCCGGCTTTTCCCGTTTCTAAAATATAGGTTTCAACAACGCAGCCCTTTTGCAAAAGCATACGGGCTATAGCCAAGCCGTCGCCGCCGTTATTGCCTTTGCCGCAAAAGGTGAGAAAGCGTTTCCCCTTCCAATCTTTCTTCTCTATCCATTGCACACAAGCGGTGGCGGCATGTTCCATCAAATCAATCGACGCTATTGGCTTGTGTTCGATGGTAAACTTGTCCCAGGCTCTGATTTCATCTGCGGTTAAAATTTGCATGATTCAAAAGTAGCCTCTTCGTAGTGTCCTTTGTGGACCCTTCGTGTTCGTTGTGCCTGCTTGCGGTAGGCAGGTTCCGACTACGCTCTGGCGTAAGAAGGAGTACGAAGAACACAAAGGACACACGAAGAACACAAAGGGAAGTTCGCCGAAAAGTGCTGCACCCCGCAAGCCTCAATTGCTTATTTTTAAGGCAAAACTGTTTATGCCACACCGTTTTGTTTTTCTATTCGTTTACTTTATCTCGTCTCCTGCCTTGTTTGCACAGGACAAACCAACGTTTTCAAAACAAGACATCATCTATGGGTATAAAGACGGCCTGGCCTTAACTATGTTGCTGATGAAACCGCAAAAGCCAAACGGCAAAGCGGTCATTAGCTTAGTGAGCGGCAATTGGGTTTCGTCTCACGAAAAAGAAGACAGCTATGCAAACAATGCGATGCCTTTTGTTGCGGCCGGCTATACGGTGTTTTTAACCCTACACAGTTCAGCGCCGCGCTTCACTATTGCCGATGCGTTGAAGGATGTACGGAGGGCAGTGCAATACGTTCGCTACAACGCAGGTTTGTATGGGATAGATGCGGCGGCCATCGGTATCACCGGCGCTTCATCGGGCGGACATTTGTCGCTGCTTGCGGCAACTTCTGATGATGTAAAAAATCCGGCTTCAAAAGATCCGGTTGAAAGGATGTCTTCCAAAGTGCAGGCGGCTGCGGTTTTCTTTCCACCCACCGATTTTTTAAACTGGGGCATGAAAGGCTTTAATCCCGCCAGTCAAAAAGCATTGCTGCAACAGTTTGATGTGTTGGGCGCTTTTGAATTTAGAGAATGGGATTCGGTGAAGCACGTTTACGCCGTGGTGCCGGACGGCGACAACTACATGAATATTGCCAGGGCCTTATCACCGGCGCAATTAGTAACGCCTGATGATGCGCCAACGTATATGATACACGGTGATAAAGACCTGACGGTGCCCTTGCAACAATCGCAGGAGATGCAGGAAAAATTAAAAGCGGCAAACATTCCGGTGGCATTAATCATCAAGCCCGGTGCAGGCCATGGTTGGAAAGGAATGGCGGATGATGAAGCGGAGTTTGTGAGATGGTTTGATAAGTATTTGCGGCCCATCCCAACAGGCACTCATTAAAGCAGCAAGATGGTGCTGAAGCCCCTCCCGGTGGGAAGGGGGGTGAAGAAGTTTAAAGCGGTTAAAAAAAGATTGCTTTTTGGAGTTGTACTTATTGCTAACAGAAAAGGGCATGGCGGTATTTGAAAATTGTCAGTTCGTACCCGCTGCGGAATTTACAAATAAACTTCATTTTTTATTCTACAGCTTAGCAGTATCCGTCGGCTGGAGGTAAAGTAATAGCGAACAAAAAAGTTGAACGTACATCCGTTGCCATACCATATTGTCAATCCGCCTGTTTGTTGTTGGTTACTTGTCATTTCACCGTAATTCCAATTTTGGATTTGTCGCGTGAACTAATTATATCGGTGATTTTACCTTGAATATTTGTAATTGTTATTGTCCCACTAAATTTACTGTCGCCAAAGCTGGCATCTCTGTTGTCGCCCATAACAAAATAATGACCTTTGGGAACAATTATTTGTCTCATGTTTTTAGATTCTGGTCTCGTGACATTTGATGATAAAACATATTGTTCAGTCTGTGGCTGATCATCTAAAAATACAACGCCATTAATAATTTTTATTCTGTCATTTTCAATTGCAATAATTCGATTTAAAAATAGTCCACTTTGTCCGTCAAAAGAATGGGCTACAATATCATTTCTTTTAGGTTTACCATTATTATAAGCCCAAGTGTTAATCAAAAATTTATCGCCTTGCGAAACTGCTGGTTGCATAACGGGAACGCTCATGCTCATGATGTCGAAACCCATAATTGTGCGTCTGTTGGCAAATGAAAGTCCTGTTACTAAAATGAAGAAAATTGTAAAAAAAGGTTTTAGAAGACCGGCAATATCAGTCTTGGAGTTTGAAGTTTTTGCTTTGATTGTTGAATGCACTGTAGTAAAAAAATAAATAAGCAGTAGTGCAACGATCACAAAGGATAGGCCCTTAAAACTAGTAAATAGTCTAAACACTACTCCGAACATAATTACTCCAAAGAAAAAGGAAATTGTCCTATAGAAATTTTTCTTATCGCCATTTTGAAGATAGCCAAGGCCCGGTGTCAATAGCGAAAGAAGCAATGTTTGAAGTCTCTTATTCATACTTGAACGTTTAATGTTAATTACTGTCGTTAAATTATGAAATGTAGCCTGTGTGCCATCACAGGTAATGATTTGCTTAGCGCAATATACATACACTTAAACATAAGAAAAATAGACGATTGAGTGTATGCGGTTGCCGAAGAGCGAACAAAACGTACAAGAGTGCGACGCAACAAATGCCCAATACATAGACAAACCTTTGGCCCAAAAAAAGACTCCACTAAAAGCTTGACAGCACTTCAAAAGCATCGCTGCAAAGCAAGGTTCTGTGTGTTAGTAAGCCACTCCCTGGAGAGGTTTGGCGAGGCCGTCGCTCTATTCTTCGCCCTCTTCCTCCGGCCCGTTATACGTTCCAAACACTTCGTATAATTTCTTCGCCGCGCTGTAAACCGCAGGGTTGTAGCGGTTGGAAAAAATGATGATGGTGGCCTGTTCATCGGGCAGGCGGGCAAAGGCAATGTTGAAGCCGTGCCAGTGACCGTTGTGGTAAATGATTTTGCGGCCGGTGGGATACATAAGTAAACGCCAGCCCAGCCCATAATTATGAATGCCGGGCTTTTCGTTGCTGTACGGAGTGTAAGCGGAATCCAACGTAGCCTTGCTCAATACTTTTCCTTCCGACAAAGACTTGTCCCAGGTAAGCAAATCATGCGGCGTGGAGAAGATGTTTTTATCGCCGTAAGGCCCGTCGGAAAAGTCAAGGCTCCATAAAGCATTCCCGGGTTGAAAGGATTGAAGATGCCCCTTTTGCTCCTTGGGACCAATGACAAAGGAATGGTTCATGCCCAAGGGCTGAAAAAAAGTTTTTTGCATGAATTCGGGAAAGGACATGCCGCTCACTTTTTCCACCAGCAAAGCCAGCAAAACAAAATTGGTGTTGCAATATTGAAAGCGGCGGTCGGCATTGGCGGCTTTGGCGGGTCTCCAATTAATCAGTGAGTTCAATACATCGGTGTTCGTTGCCTGAATCTTCTTGTCCCACTTGCCTTTTTCTTTTTCAAAATAATAGAGATAATTAGGCAGGCCGCTGCGATGATCCAGCAACATTTTTACCGTTACGCCTTCATACGGAAAGCCGGGAAAATACTTCGATACGCTGTCGTGAATATCCAGCTTGCCGTCTTCCCACAACTTCAGTACTGCAGCGGAAGTCATCGTCTTGCCGGTGGATGCAATTTGAAAAGAAGTTTCGGCCGTGATGCTGTCCCTTGTTTTAATGCGCGGGTCTTGTGTACCGACGTATTGTTCGTAAACGATGGTGCCGCCTTTGGCAATGAGAATGCCGCCGTTAAAATTCCCGTGCAACAAATTTTTATCCAGCACATCCTGTACGGCATAGCGGTAGCGAAGACTGTCTTGGGGCGATAGCTTAACGTGCAGAAGATTTTGCGCCGCAATGAGACCGGCTTGCGAGGTGCCTTCGGCCTTTGGCGAGTTGCATTGCCACAACGCAGCGGCAATAAAAATGAGAAGGATATTGTTTTTCAACGGTTGGAGATTAAGCGTTTGAGAAAGGCCGTAAAAGTATTAGAAATGAGCGCAAAAACAAGTCCGGTCGCAAAATTTCCCTTCATTTTTTCCTGGCGCATATTTGCGTTATGGAGCCGACAAGTTATCCGAAAGAAAAAATCAAAATTTTATTGCTGGAAAACATTAGCGAAGCCGCAGTGAAAACCTTTACCGGCAATGGTTACACGCAAGTGGAAAAGCTAAGCAAAGCATTGCCCGAAGAAGAACTCATCGAAGCGGTAAAGAACGTTCACCTGTTGGGCATTCGCTCCAAATCACAGATAACACCAGCCGTGCTGGAAGCCGCAAATAAACTGCAGGCCATCGGTTGTTTTTGCATAGGTGTAAATCAAGTGAATTTAGATTCGGCCACACAACACGGCATTGCCGTTTTTAACGCGCCGTATTCCAACACCCGGTCGGTTGCCGAGTTGGTCATTGGCGCGGCCATCATGCTCATTCGCCGCATACCCGATAAAAACATCGCTGCACACAAAGGCATCTGGATGAAGGAAGCCAAAGGCAGCTACGAGCTTCGTGGAAAAACCTTGGGCATCATCGGCTATGGCAACATCGGTTCGCAAGTGAGTGTATTGGCGGAAGGCTTAGGTATGAAGGTGATTTTTTATGACGTGGAAACCAAGCTGCCGTTGGGCAATGCCAGCGACAGTAAAAGCTTAAAAGACTTGTTGGGTCAGGCCGACATCGTTACGCTTCACGTGCCCGAAACCGAGCAAACAAAAAATCTGATCAGCAAAGCGAATCTGAAATTTTTTAAGAAAGGTTCGATACTGATTAACTACGCAAGGGGAGAAGTGATAGACCTTCCGGCTCTGCGTAAGTGCATTGAAGAAGGACAGATTTCAGGCGCCGCCATTGACGTGTTTCCGGTGGAGCCGGAGAAAAACGGCGACCCGTTTGAAACGCCGCTACAAGGTTTGCCCAACGTGATTCTGACCCCACACATCGGCGGCTCTACGGAAGAAGCGCAGGAAAACATTGGCGATGATGTAAGCGCCAAGCTGCTGAATTATCTGGACAAGGGCATCACCTTTGGTTCGCACACGGTGCCGGCCCTTTCGCTGCCGCCGCAGGCCAAGGCTCACCGCATTTTGCACATTCACCAGAACGTGCCCGGTGTGCTGTCGGCCATCAACAGCACCTTGTCATCAAACCACATCAACATCGTGGGCCAATACCTGAAAACAAACGAGAGCATCGGCTATGTGGTGGTGGATGTGGACAAGCAATTGTCCCGCAAAGCGGAGAGTCTTTTACGCGAAGTGCCCAACACTATCAAGGTGCGATTATTGTATTAAACTGTTCACTTGTTTGCTTGTTCACTTGTTCACCTGTTGGCCTCAAAACCTGAAGGATCCGTCTATTGTATTAACAAGTGAACAGGTGAACTTGTGAACAAGTAAACATCATCTTATGCCTTACAAAGTTGTTATCGTCGGGGCCGGATTTGCCGGGCTTCGCATTGCCCGCAAACTCAATAATCATCCCGGTTTTGAGGTATTGCTGATAGACCGCTTCAATTATCATCAGTTTCAACCCTTATTTTACCAGGTAGCCACGGCCAGTTTGGATGCCTCCAATGTATCGTTTCCCTTGCGGAAAGCTTTTCACAAAAGCAAAAATGTTCGCATACGTGTGGAAGAAGTGAAAAGGATTGAAGCTGCCCAAAACAAAGTCATTACTGATACGGAAGAAATTCCTTACGATCATTTGGTGCTAGCCTTGGGTGCCGATACAAATTTTTTCGGCAATCAAACAATAGCTGACCAAACCTTTCCCATGAAATCAACGGTGGAAGCCTTGCAGATTCGCCACAGGCTGATACAAAATTTTGAAGACGCCTTGCAGGCAAAGAACGAGGACGACGTACAACGTCTTATGAATATAGTGGTGGTAGGCGGTGGCGCCACCGGTGTGGAAATGAGCGGCGCTCTTTCGGAGATGAAACGCTTTGTTTTGCCAAGCGATTATCCCGAACTCGACTTCAACAAAATGAACATTTACTTGCTTGATGGCGGTGAGAAAACCTTGAGTTCGATGAGTGAAAAATCATCGGAAGACTCGGGACGTTATCTGGAAAAGATGGGCGTTACCATTCGCACAAAAAATGTAGTGAAGGAATACGACGGGCAGAAAGTAACGCTGGCCGATGGGACCACAATTCCAACCAATATGGTGATATGGGCAGCCGGCATTAAAGGCAACGTGCCAGCAGGTATTGATCCATCGTTGGTCGTTCGCGGCAACCGCATAAAAGTTGACCGGCATTGTTTGATGGAAGGTTCGCAAAACATTTACGTACTTGGCGACCTCGCTTATATGGAAACGCCCGCTTGGCCCAAAGGCCATCCGCAAGTGGCTTCGGTGGCCATTCAGCAAGCCGATGTGTTGGCGAAGAACCTGAAATCTTTTGAGCGGAAATCAAATACTATTTACGAGTTTGAATACAATGACAAAGGTTCTATGGCAACCGTTGGCCGCAACAAAGCCGTGGTGGACATTCCAAAACCAAAGCTGCATTTGAACGGCTTTCCGGCCTGGATCATTTGGATGAGCCTTCACTTGTTTTTGATATTGGGTGTAAAGAACCGCGTGATGGTTTTTGTAAACTGGATTTACAATTACTTTACTCACGACCAAAGCCTGCGGCTCATCTTTCGTGAATTTTACCGGCCTAAGCAAAAGCCGCAGGAAGTGAAAGCGCAGTTGGCACCAACGGCCAATCCGGTTTCCGCGCCACAGCCTTCTGTTGCAGTTGTTGCATCATCCGCGTAAATGAAACAAGCCTTTGATTTATGTAATGCTTACGGCTGAATAGTTTTACCGGCAGCATTGGTCCAACTCACAATAGCTTGCTTTTGCACATCGGAAAGTTTGGCGTCGCCATGCATCCATAAATAGGAGTTTAAGGGCATCCAACGTTCTCTTACGCTTTCGGCAATCTTTTCCAGTTTGTGTTTTTTATCTTTCGTTGTGTGGTCAGTGAATTCTTTAAAGTTTAGTTCCTGTTTGCCTTCCTCGATGTGATGTTGTACCCACTAATTCACCTGCTTTATTTGATCGCACGAGGGATTGTCGCTGTGATTTGAGTGGCAATCGTAACAAGATTTTTTGAGAATCGTCACGACGCCGTCAGGCACGGAGGCTACGGTGACGATATCTTTTGGACCATTTGCCGTGCCTTCATTTTTCGCCGGCCGGATGACTTGGGCAACGATAGAAACCAAGAGAAGAATCAAAAAATTCGCCCAGTTTTCTTTTTACTTTTCATCCTCCGAAAATAGGCGGGAAATCACAAATGGCTCACGGTTCTCTCCCTTTAGAATCACCCGGTTATTCCTTTCAAATGGCGGACTTGGTTTAACGTTTTTTGAGAATCTTTTACGGCCATCCCTTCGTTTATTTATAAAAATTTACACCATGCGTTTATTGACTTCTTTTGCACTGATGACGGCTTTTGTTGTGACCAGCTTAATCAGTTGCGCACAAAAAACAAAAGGCTCTTCCTGGCCACAACCGGCTTATGCAAAGGCCAAACAAGAGTATCCTTTGAAATTGTCGAATGAGGAATGGAAGGCGAAGCTGACCAAACAGCAATACAACATTTTGCGGGAAGAAGGCACCGAGCAGGCCGGCACCGGCAAATACGAAGGCAACGAACAAAAAGGAACATACTACTCTGCGGCTTCGTTGCAGCCTGTGTTTAGCTCCGAAACTAAATTTCATTCGGGCACCGGTTGGCCAAGCTTTTATGCGCCCATTAAAGATGGAGTGATGCTGGTGAAAGACGAGAGCTTTGGCATGGTTCGCATTGCCGTGGTGGACAGCAAGAGTGGTTCGCACCTGGGCCACGTATTTGACGATGGTCCCGATCCAACCGGCAAGCGTTATTGCATCAATTCCGCCGCCTTGATTTTTGTGCCCGAAGGTGGCAAACCGCCTACATCGGCTAAACAATAAAAATATAAAAATGAAAAATTTCTTCATCGCTTTTGGTTTGCTTGCAACAATGAGTTCATGCGCACAAACCAAAGGAGAGACTTTTAAAGCGCCTCCGGCAGATAAGACTGCTCCGGCTAAAAATGAAGCGGTAGCAACTTTTGCAGAAGGTTGTTTCTGGCATACCGAGATTGTGTTTCAAAGCCTGAAAGGCGTGCGGGACGCGGTTTCCGGCTATGCAGGTGGCACCACCACCGATCCCGATTATGAAAAGGTCGGTGAGGGCAATACTGGCCATGCCGAAAGCGTGAATGTGTATTACGATCCGTCAAAGATTTCCTACCAAACCTTGGTGGCGGCTTTCTTTGCCAGCCAAGATCCGACGCAGGTAAACCGCCAGGGTCCGGACCAAGGAACGCAATACCGTTCGGTGGCTTTTTACCGCACACCGGAAGAAAAGAAGATTATTGAAGCCGAGATTGCCCGCATAAATGCTTCGGGCAAATACAAAAGCAAAGTGGCTACGCAAGTGACGGCGTTCACCAAGTTTTACAAGGGCGAGGATTACCATCAGGAATACATATCGCAACACCCTGAAAATGGTTATGTGCGGAATGTGAATATTCCGGATTATTTGCGGTTCAGAAAGGAGTTTAAGGGGCCGTTTAAAGATGGTATTTGAAACGAATAATGTCTGACTGTTGAAGCCGCTGAACACTCCTATTCAACGGGTTTCTTTTTTGCCGATAATTTATATTATGTTAAATGGGCGCACAGGGCGTGTTTGTGTTTTTGCCCACGTACCCTACCGGCGGTGTTTTAATGCAGTCAGTCAACTATCTTAGGGAGATTAACTAATACCAAAACTGTTTATGAAATCACAGCACCGTGACGACCTCCTTCAGTATCTATACGATAACGGTCAAAAATCTTTCTTCGAGATAGCGACATTCGTAAAGGAAGTTTCCTCTTTAAGAGATACTGCGGCCGTTTTGGAGGGAATGGTTAAGAAGGGGTACATAGTCAAACGAAGCGCAGTTGAAACACCGACAAAAGATTCAATTTTCAGTATTACCGATGATGGAATGATAATTCTTGAAAACGGCGGATTTGTTGAAATAGATTCTAACCTCGAACGCGAAGAAGCGGAAGCAGAAGAAAGAAAGCGGTTAGAGAAAGAGCAAATACAAAGTGTCATTGACACAAACGACTCGGTTAAAATAACAAACGCTATCCAAAAGAAGTTGGGTATTGCTTCAACGATAATGGCACTGATAGCCACCTTCTTCATCTTCGTTAGCACTTGGCAACAATGTAGTGACCCAACTGATATGCGGCTACAAGGGATACAAGAAGAAATGCGTAATACCAAAAAGTCAATAGACAGTATTGTACTTTTTCAACAAAGAACAGATGCCTCCATTCGCCGAATAGCAGACTCCATAGCGAGATAAAAAATTTATGAACTTTCAACTACCTTAGCGGTAGCTTAACACGCCTAACACAATGTTTCTACATAGAGTTAGGCGTTTCTCATTTATGGATTACTCCTATTAATAGCCGCGCTTCGCCTTTGCGTTAGGAAGCAAAGACATCTTTGCTCCTTCGCCAAAGGCGGTTGTTCAGCCTTGTCAGGCTGATGCTGCGTGGACGAAAAATACAAACATTTGCTGCAATGAGATTGATTGTAAACCAAATGATTAATTGCGCTGCACAAAACTGGTTTTATCCGGCAATTATAACAGCTTGTGCATTGCCTGATATATGTGCTGCAATAGACACGAACGGTGAAACTGATAAGTCAAAGTACATTAAGTGGTGGAACAAATATGCAGCACCATACTACGATGGCGCTATAGCAGGGGATGAAGCATATCATTTGCGTTGCGCAATACTTCATCAGGGGCGGGTAACGCATAAACACATAAAACGGTACAAAGGAATTGGTTTTATTGAAGGGCACTCCGAATATGTTCAAGTCGGCAACGGCGCAAGTGATATTTTATTTATTAATGTCACAGTCCATTGCGACCGAGTTGGTAAGGCTGTTTTGGATTGGCTAAACGAGGTAGAGAAAACAAAAAAGTTTGAAGCCAACTATGAAAAATTTTTTAAGCGAGCAAAAAGTGTAGAGTTCTTTCGTATTTACAACATACCTATAATTATTGCAATCTAATTAATGCTTCATTAAGAACACCTTACACTATAAGCAATCAACCACATGAAATCACAAATTCTTACGTCGACTTATCCCTATTGAACAAATAATTCGCCACCACCACAAACACTCCTATCACCGTTGCCGTTGTTGTTGTTATCAACGCAATCAAAACCGAATCGGATAAATGCCAATGGCCAATAGCGCATTGAACCACTACAAAAAGAACGATTAGTATCCACAATACCATCACGTAAAAGATGGCCCAGCTAAATCGTCGCCGGCCAAGGTTGTCCTGCACCATCTTGTCGGCTTCAGCCGTTAGCTTGCGCAGTTCCTGTTGCTGTTTTAATTGGAGCAACAGCAGCTCTTCGCTGATTACCGGCTTTTGTTCACCGCCTTGTGCTGCCTTGCCCAACAACACCGCCTCCGGCCTGATCTCCTTGAGTACATCATCGTCCGGCCTTTTGTTCAGCGACTGTGAACCTTGTGGGTTTATAATTTCCTGGCTCATGCAGCGGGCGTAAAAATCAGGTTTTGAAAATAGGCCTTAATGGCGTCGTTGTTAATAACGGTGGAAATGCTCGTGGGATCGTACACCAAAGCCCAGGGCGAACCCGCTGTGTGCGTCCAGTCCATTAGTTGAGCGGCAGTAAGGCCTTTTGTAATTCGCCATGTGTATTCGATGGCATCCGTAGCCGATTCTGAAAAGGCCAATGGTTTTGCGGTGCTTCGTACAAGGCCCGGATCAATAATGTAATCGCTGCCGTACAATTTGTAGCTCTGGTAAATGTCCGGCACCACGGGCCCAAACTTCCACGCCTCGAAGTCTTCGGTTATCAGCGGTTTGCCGTACTTGGCGAGGTGATAACCGTGAGCGAAGTAAACCATCTTTTGCAGCTTCATTTGCGTGACGAAGTTGGCTTCTTCAATACCCTTTAAGACAAAGGCGTGGGCAATGGCGGAGGCGGAATACGGCATACGAGTCGGGGTTTATAATACCGCAAGTTACAGTTTCCAACAATTAAATGCTAAAAAAATTAGTTACGAGTTTCGGCGCTTTCAGACACCGGGCAAGACGTTAAAATTTCACTTCGCCTAAGCGTATCAACGAATAAAGAATGCCGTTCACGTGAAGGCTTTGCATCAGTTTGTTTTCTTTCACCAAGGCCTTCACTTCGTCAATCGTCAACAGCAACACGTCAATTTCTTCGCTGTGATCCAAATCCGGTTCGGCTATTTTTTCACCATCAGTGGCAAGAAAAAAATGCGTGTAATTATTGGTGGTGCTTGGGTTGGCTGAAACTTTTCCGAGGTATTGATAGTTCTTAAAAACATAACCGGTTTCTTCCAGCACTTCACGCCTCGCTCCTTCTTCCGGCGATTCGCCGTGTTCAATGACGCCGCCGGGCAGTTCGGTTTCAACGCTGTCAATGCCATATCGGTATTGTTTAACCATTACCACCTTGCCGTCTTTTGTCAAGCCAAAAACATTCACCCAATCGGGATATTCATTCACGTAAAAAGCGGGAATGATGTTGCCGTTCGGCATTTCACATTTGTCCTGCCGGATGGTAAGCCAGGGCTTTTGATGCAAGTAAAACGAGTCTAAAACTTTCCATTTCATAAGCAGTGATTCAATTCCAATTCATGCGTTCGCGCAAAGCTGTGATGTGCGCCGTATGATGCCGTCCGTGCCAGGCATACATGCCCAGCAAATGCCAGAGCGTAAATTCTTTTTTGTGTTCGGGATGATAGATGGTGCGCTGAAAATCCTCGTCGCTAAAACTTTTTAAGAAGGTATGCCAGCGAAGGTGCAAAGCATGAAGCAGCGTAACCGAAACGTTCACCGGCAAGGCTTTAACGTCGGCTGTTTCCGCCCATAGCTTTTCTTCGTAAGTCCTGATGGTTGCCTTCTCTTCGGTGTAGCCCAACTTAAACCGGCAGTACGCATTGATATGACTGTCCGCCACATGATGCACCAGTTGATGAACCGTCCAGCCGCCATCGCGGTAAGGCGTTTGCAATTGCGCTTCATCCAGATTATTCAGCGCATGTTCTATCGCTTGCGGCAGAAACTTTATATCGGCCAGCCATTCTTCTTTTTGGCCAGTTGAAAAAGGCTTCGGCTCGTATTGGCCGATGGGATAACGTAAGTCCATAACTACAAATTAAACCACAGATTATCGGGATTTTTAAAGGATTATCGGGATCGGTACTTCACATTTTATCAACAACACTTAGTTCATTTTTGATAAAAAGAATTGTTTTAAAATCCCGATAATCTGCGGTTAAAATCCCGATAATCCGTGGTCAGATGATTTCGAGAAGCTCAATGTCAAACAGCAATGTCGCACCACCCGGAATGCCGCCGGTGCCATAATCGCCATAAGCTAAATCCGATGGAATCCATAACCGCCAGGTGCTGCCAACAGGCATCATGGGCAATACGTCCTGCCAGCCTTTAATCAGTTGCGTAGGCTTTGCGGTAAAGGGTTGATTGCGCTTAAATGATGAATCAAATTCTTTCCCATCCAGCAAGGCGCCGCGATAATGTGCCTTGATGGTGCTACTCAAAGTCGGCTTCTCTCCCGCTCCTTCTTTCAGTATCTGGTATTGAATTCCGCTTGGCAATTCTACCACGCCTTCCACAACTTTATTGCCTTCCATAAAGGCGGTGCCCGCATCTTTTTCTTTCTGCAACTTCTCGCTTTTAGCGCCTTGAAGTTTGTCGAATAAACTCATGATATTTCGTTTGATGATTGAATGTGTAAACTATTTTTTAAGCGTAAAAGACACTGTGCAAACAAGGGCAAATCAAAATGGTTCAGGCTGCACAGTTTCACTTCTTACGTTTGCCGTTTCACCTCTTCACGCCTCCCGTAATGTCTTTCCCGTTAACGTGATAAACACGTCTTCCAGATTGGCTTGCTTCACTTCTTTCGGCCGCTCAAAACCGGTAGCTACCAATTCATCTATCAGGCCGTCAGGTGAATTCAGCGCTACGATCTTCCCGCTGTCCACAATCGCCACGCGGTCGCAGAGGTATTCGGCTTCGTCCATGTAATGCGTGGTGATGATCACTGTTGTGCCTTTGGCTTGAATCTCCTTTACCAAATCCCAAAGATTGCGTCTTGCTTGCGGGTCAAGGCCCGTTGTGGGCTCATCTAAAAAAATAATTTTAGGATCATTAATCAGCGTGGTGGCAATGGAAAAGCGTTGCTTCTGCCCGCCGCTCAACTCCTTCACTTTGGCCTTGGCTTTGTCGCGAAGATTAACAGAGTCAAGCAAGGCCATTGCATCTACGTCCCTGTTGTAAAGACCGCCAAAAAGGTTGATCAATTGCACCAACGTAAGGTTTGGATAAAAGCCGCTCGTTTGCAATTGAACACCCACGATCTTTTTAATCTCTTTGGGATTTTCATCCAGGTCAATGCCGTTCACAATAACCTTGCCGCTGGTTTTTGTCCGAAGGGTTTCAATGATCTCCAGCGTAGTGCTTTTGCCGGCTCCGTTCGGTCCGAGAAGCCCGAAGATTTCGCCCTCGTAAACCTCAAACGAAAGCCCTTTCACCGCCTCAAAAGTTCCGTAGTTCTTTACCAGGTTCTGAACCGAGATGATTGTGTTCGCTGTTGTCATTGATTATTAATTCAAAGGTTTGTTCGTCATTGCTACTTGCCCGTTGCCTATGGCTTATTGCCTATTGTCCCTCGTCCGCCGATGTCAAACAGGTTTCCAACTCGGCCATCATCTTGGTGCTTCCAACAAAAAAGGCGCTGCGTTGGTGAAGCTCCGTCGGCTCTACGTCCAATATCCGTTGTGAGCCGTTTGTGGCAAGGCCGCCTGCCACCTCCACTATAAAAGCAAAAGGATTGCACTCGTACAACAACCGCAGCTTGCCTTTGGGTTTATCGGTAGTGGCGGGATACATAAAGATGCCGCCTTTGATTAAGTTGCGGTGTACGTCGGCCACCATGCTGCCGATGTAACGTTGGGTATAGGGCCCGCCGGTTTCCATCGTCTTGTTCTGGCAGCGGTTAATGTATTTGCGAACGTCATCGCTGTATTGAAAAAAATTGCCGTGATTCACCGAATAAAACTTGCCGGTGTCGGGGCACTTAATGTCCGCATGGCTCAAACAAAACTCCCCGATGGAAGGGTCCAAGGTAAAGCCGTTCACGCTGCGCCGGGTGGCATAAACAAACATGGTTGAGGAACCATAGATCACGTAACCCGCCGCGACTTGTTCACGGCCTTTTTGCAAAAAATCTTCTTTGGTGGCAACCGTTCCTTTTGGCGACACGCGGCGATAAATGCTGAAGATGGTGCCGATGGAAACGTTCACGTCAATGTTGCCGCTGCCGTCGAGCGGATCAAACAGGCAGATGTATTTTGAGTTCTTGCTGATGTCGTCGTCAAAGGCCACATAGTCATCCAGTTCTTCCGAGGCAATGCCTGCGCAACTGATGCCGCGGTGCAATACACCCACAAACTGATTGTTGGCAAAAATGTCCAACTTTTTTACTTCCTCGCCCTGCACGTTAGTGGTGCCGTGGTCGCCCAAAATATCCACCAGCCCGGCTTTGTTCACCTCCACATTCACCCGCTTGGCGGCAAGGCCGATGTCGCGGAGCAAGGTGCTTAACTCGCCGGTGGCATGTGCGAATTGCCGTACCGATTGAATGGTGAACTCATCAAGCGTAAGTATGTTTCTGTTTACGTTCATGCAGCGGGTTTTTAGTGCGGACAAATGTAGGGTTTTACCGCAGAGAACAGGAGGACGCAAAGGGTTTCGCGGAGATTTTTAAATCAGCCGTAAAAGAAGGAATCGCTTTTTGAACCAGAGGTTTGCCTATCCATTTGGCTTTACTTGCGTCGCACACTTTTGCGCTTTGTAATTCCATTGTACGGCCCATCTCTTTCGACTTTTTCTGAAAGCGGTTGGATACTGCCAAAGCCCGCCCTCATCTGGCTTCGCCACCTTCTCCAACCGGAGAAGGAAAAAGAAAAAGAATCGAATTCGGTGGAAAGGGTAGAAAGAATTCAAAGTCTGAGAAGGAACAGCTACGACCCGAAGTTTGATTGAACAAGAAATGAAACGTTGACAAGCGAAGGCTGTGCGCCGGTGGCCTTCCCCTAACGGGGGAAGGTCGGGATTGGGGCCAGAGAGGGGCCTGGGGGTTAAGGGTCATCTTCAAATCGGCACATCTCCAAATCTTCAAATCAACCTTCATCTTTGCGCCTTATGAAAGTTTTCAAATTCGGCGGTGCTTCCATCAATTCTATTGAGCGAATCAAAAACGTTGGAAACATCATAAAAAGGCACGAAGATAGTCCGCTCCTCATCGTCATATCTGCAATGGGCAAAACCACCAATGCCCTGGAAAAAGTAGCCGAAGCTTTTTACGCCGGCAACAAAGACGAAGCCCTCCAACTCTTTGAAACCATCAAGCAAGAACATGCAAATTTGTTGGAAGCTCTGATAAAAACAGAGAACGGCGATTCATCCATTCACCATTCACTACAGGATTTCTTTACCGAAATAGAATGGCTGATGCACGACAAACCCGTGCGGCCTTTCGATTATTATTACGATCAGATTGTTTGCATTGGTGAAATGCTTTCGTCATCTATTCTTAGCCATTATCTAAACAGCGTCGGCATAAAAAACAATTGGATTGACGTCCGCGACCTTCTTCGCACCGACAATAATTTTCGCGATGCGAAGATTGATTGGGACATGACCGCAAAGAACACAGAGGAAAAGATCAAACCGCTCTTTGATGCGGCTAACCTCATTCTTACCCAAGGCTTCATTGGCGCCACCGACGAAAACGAAAGCACCACCCTCGGCCGCGAAGGCAGCGATTACACCGCCGCCGTTTTTGCGTCTTTGCTCCATGCCGAAAGCCAAACCATTTGGAAAGACGTACAAGGCGTGATGAACGCCGATCCCAAGTTGTATGCGGAAGCGCAATGGATTAAAGAATTGAACTATCGCGAAGTAATAGAGATGGCTTATTACGGGGCGCAGGTCATTCATCCAAAGACCATCAAGCCGCTTCAAAACAAAAGCATTCCGCTTTATGTAAAATCTTTCATTCATCCCGATGATGAGGGCACTTGCATTCACAATAACATTGTTTCAGGGCTTCCGCCCATCATTGTGTACAAAGCCGCGCAGGTGTTGGTGCAGTTGTCATCCGCCACCTTTGATTTTGTAGGCGAACATCTAATAGCTGAAGTTTACCGAATTTTTGAAAGCCTCAAGTTCAAACCCAACCTCATTCAAAGCGCGGCCATTAGCTTGTTGTGCGTAGTGGATGACAAACCTGAAAAAGTGGAAGCCTTTGCCCTGCAGGCCAGTGAGTTTTTTGAAGTTGGCGTCACCAAAAATCTTACGCTGCTTACCGTTCGTCATTACCGCGATGATGTTGTGGAAAATCTTACAGCAGGATTTAAAATTTTATTGCGGCAACAAACACCCGAAACGGTTCAACTGGTTTTGGAAACAATTGGTTAACCTCGGTACATCGCCCAATCTTTTATTTTTGTTCTTCCATTTGCGTGTTTCAAACCTCCAAGGTTTGTGACCGCCACATTTTTCATTGAAGAAAACCTTCCAACTCACCGCACATGAAATTTGTCATAGCCGCATTGTTCTCGCTCCAGTTGTCCTCTTCGCTATACGCCCAAACTCCCGGACAGCAAAAAAAGTCCCTCTTACTGCCAAATGGCTGGAGCCTTTCCCCCGCCGGCAAGAATTTACCGCTCGGTGACCTTCCCCTGAACATGGCCGTGTCGCCCAACAAAAAATTTATTGCCGTCACTAATAACGGCTACAGCGATCAGTCGGTTCAACTGATTGATGTGACGAAAGAAAAAGTTATTGACAGCGTTTCCCTCCCCAAAAGTTGGTACGGCCTTGCCTGGTCAGGCGATGGAAAAGCATTGTACGCTTCAGGCGGCAACGACAACCGCATTTTAAAATACAACTTCAATGGAATACGGTTGCGACTGGTAGATAGCTTTCTACTGGGTACAAAGTTGCCACACCTCATTTCTCCTGCCGGCATTGCGGTGGACGATGCGGCGGCACGTCTTTATACTGTTACAAAAGAATCCGACAGCCTTTATGTTTTCAGCACAAAAACAAAGGCACTCGTCATCGCATTGCCGCTCGGCGGCGAAGGTTATGCTTGCCTTCTTACAACGGATAAAAAAACGTTGTACATCACCTGCTGGGGTTGCGACCGGGTAAAAACATTTGATACCCAAACCATGTCCTTTGGTGAAGACATTTCCGTGGGCGACAACCCCAACGAGATCTGTTTATCCAAAAGCGGTGCCTGGCTTTATGTAGCCAATGCCAACGATAACAGCGTGTCCGTCATCAATGCTAAAACAAGCAAAATAGTTGAGGTTTTAAATGCCGCGTTAACGCCGGATGCGCCGCCCGGATCCACATCAAACGGCCTTGCTTTGAGTGCCGATGAAAAGACCTTGTACATCGCCAATGCCGACAACGACTGCCTTGCGGTGTTTGATGTTTCGCAGCCGGGAAAGAGTACATCCAAAGGCTTTATTCCCACAGGCTGGTACCCGACAAACGTAAAAGTCATCGGACAAAAAATTTATGTCACTAACGGCAAGGGCATGACTTCTCTCCCCAATCCAAAAGGCCCGAACCCGCTGGTAAAAACGCAGACGGTTGTTTACCAAAAAGGCGACAGGCCGAGACGCACTGATGAATATATCGGCGGCTTGTTTCGCGGTAGCTTAAGCATCATTCCCGTGCCTTCGGCAGAAGCTCTTGGCGGCTATTCAAAGCAAGTGTTTCAAAACGTACCAACTGTAAATACAGAAGACGCCAAGATGGTTGCAAGCAATAACCCGGTGCTAATGAAAGCCGGCGCTTCTTCACCCATCAAGCACGTGTTTTACATCATCAAGGAGAATCGCACATACGACCAGGTTTTGGGCGATATGAAAGAAGGCGATGGAGATCCTTCATTGGTTTTGTTTGGCGAGAACATCACGCCCAACCAACACGCCATTGCAAGGCAATTTGTTTTGCTGGATAATTTTTATTGCAACGCTGAAGTAAGCGCCGACGGCCATAACTGGAGCCTCGGTGCGTACGCCACGGATTATTTAGAAAAAACCTGGCCGACAAGCTATGGCGGTCGCGGTGGCAGGTACGATGCGGAAGGCAACCGTGCCATTGCGAACAATAAGGGCGGCTTTATCTGGGACCTTTGCAAACGGGCGGGCGTCAGCTATCGCACTTACGGCGAATTCGCGGATGATTACAAACCAAACATTCAGGTATTGAAAGATCACTACTGCACCTACTTCACCAGTTGGGATCAAACCGTTCGGGACACAACCCGATTCTATCAATGGCGCCGCGATTTTGACTCCTTGTTGTCCATTGGCAAAGTGCCTCAATTGAATACCCTGCGTCTTATCAATGACCATACGGAAGGTTTGAAGAAAGAGCGTCCCACTCCTTTCGTACACGTGGCTGACAATGACCTGTCTGTGGGCCTGTTTGTCGAATATTTAAGCCATTCGCCCATCTGGAATGAAAGCGTTGTTTTTATTGTTGAAGACGATGCACAAAATGGCGCCGACCACATAGACGCACACCGCACGACTGCCTATGTAGCCGGTGGTTTTGTAAAGCGTGGCGTTGTGGACCATACGATGTATTCCACCACCTCAATGGTGCGAACGATTGAGCTGATACTTGGTTTGCCGCCCATGTCGCAACACGATGCGGCAGCCACACCCATGTGGCGCAGTTTTAACGCTACACCCGATGCAACACCGTTTACAGCCTTGCCGCCTACTGTTGATTTTAGCAATAAAAATGTTGCGTTAAACGAATGGCAACGGCAATCGGAAACGTTTAATCTTGCCAAAGAAGATGCGGTTCCCGATTTGGAGTTCAATAGAGTCCTGTGGTACGGTTTGAAGGGCGGCAATATTCCATTTCCCGCGCCAAAGCGAGCCGCATTTATTAAAGTGAAAGAAGAAAAAGATGATGATGATTAACCGGCAA
Source organism: Flavisolibacter sp. (assembly GCA_965247695.1). Classification (GTDB taxonomy): domain Bacteria; phylum Bacteroidota; class Bacteroidia; order Chitinophagales; family Chitinophagaceae; genus Flavisolibacter. The sequence goes on along the minus strand of OZ252037.1, from coordinate 3,368,666 downwards.
AGCGTGTGATAATTTTTATTCTATTCCATTGTCAGCAATTTCCAAAGATTGCTCAAGCGTTTAAAATCTTTCAGCGCTTTAGCTACTCCTTCCGCCGCTTGCTTTGTAGGCGGCGAATCGCTTTCCTGCAAGGTGTGGAATAACGATGCCAGAATGCCGTCCAACTGTTGCAAACCCAATCGTTCCGGTGTTGGCGCAAAAAGGCCGGCCAAGCTTTTTTGTTTGTTGATGGACAAACCTTTTTCTCTAACCGTCGCAATCTCTTTTAATAATTGTTGAAGTTGCACTCTTGCGCCGTAAACCTGCACCGATAAATCGTGTTGACGCTGTAAATCTTTTAACGACGTTTTTACACGCGGGTCCATTTTTATTACCAAGGGTTGCGAGTACTTTTTCCCATCAACCACAAGGTTTACTGTGTACGTTCCGGGCACCACAAACGGCGCGGTTTCGGCTGGCGCTGTGTTGGCATAAACAGCGGAGATAGGATATGAAGCCGGCGCATTCAGCGGTGCATACCGCATGTCCCACAGCCAGCGGTGAGCGCCTATTGCAGCCGGTAAAATTTGCTGCGGCCGAACCCAATAAAGCGGAATGTTTACCGCGCCGATTTTATACATCGTATCAGTTGAGGTATATCGCCGCACCAGTGTTCCCTTTGCGTCAATAACTTCTAACAAAACTTTTTTTGCATCGGCCGGTAAATAGTAATCAAGCATCGCACCGTCAGGCGGGTTCTCCCCTGCCGGTTCTTCCTGTGGCAGGGGCGTGTCCGGCCACGTGTTCCAACGAATGCGGTAAGATGCCTGCGGCTTGTAAAGCAAAGCCGTTCTTTGTTGCATCGTCAATTGCCGCAGCGACGAAATGTTATCCAATATCCAAAAGCTTCTGCCATGCGTGCCCACAACAATATCATCGTCTTTAATCACCAAATCACGAATAGACGTTGCCGGCATGTTCAAGCGCAGCGACTGCCAATGTTCGCCATCGTCAATCGAAAAATACACGGCTCTTTCGGTGCCCGCATACAACAAGCCCTTGCGTAAAAGGTCTTCTCTTACAACGTTGATGGGATCATCGGGCAGACCGCTTACGATCTCTTTCCATGTTATACCGCCATCGGTGGTTTTATAAATGTGCGGCTTCATGTCATCCAGCCTTATTCTGTTCACGGCCGCATAAGCCGTATTCACATCAAAATGACCCGCTTCCATCAGCGATACTTTGCTCCAAGATGTAATAACCGGCGGTGTTACATTCTTCCATGTTTTACCCCCATCTTTCGTTAAATGGATCAGCCCATCATCCGTCCCGCACCAAATTGTATTTATGTCTTTAGGCGAAGGCGCAGCGGTATAAATCACGCCGCGCCGCGGCATTGTTTTCAAGTCATCGGTTTTATAGATGCCCACATTCTCCGGCACGTCCCAAGCGTCACGGCTTAGGTCGGGACTAATCACATCCCAGCTTTGTCCGCCATTCATTGTTTTAAACAAAACGTTTCCGGCGAAGTACAAAGTCTTTTTGTCAACTGGTGAAAAGATCACAGGTGCTGTGCGCAGAAAGCGATACCTGCCGCTGCGCACCGCTTCGGGGGCAATGTTTTGTGTTTGGCCGGTGCGCTTGTCGTAACGGGTGATTTTACCGCCGTAAATGATGTTCGGGTCAAGTGGGTCAGGCGCCACATAGCCGTATTCCTCCACCCCTACCGGATGCCAATCATGAAAGGTGATTTGCCCGTCATTGCTCCGCGCAGCAATGCCCACCGAACCACTCTCTTGCTGTGCCCCGTAAACATTGTAGGGAAAAGCATTATCGGTGCTGACGTGATAGAACTGCGCCGTGGGTTGATTGTACCAGGAAGAGAAAGTTTCACCACCGTTAACCGTGATGATGGCGCCCTGGTCGGAAGCAATCAAGATGATTTTCGGATCGGTTGGATTGATCCAGATGCGGTGATAATCATCGCCGCCCGGCGCACCGCGAAAGGGATTCCATGTTTTTCCGCCGTCAACTGATTTCCACGTAACCACGTTAGCATCATAAACGACATCTGCATTTAAGGGATCAACCTTCAGTTCGGCAAAATCACTTCCCCGGCTCCAAAGTCTTGCATCGGTGGTAATGCGTGCCCAACTTTCACCGGCATTATCGCTTCGATAGATACCGCTTTCCTTTTCCGCATCCACCGTTGCGTATAATCGTTTGGGATTGGAAGGTGCCACTGCAAAGCCGATACGCCCCAAGCCTTGCGCCGTTGTTGGCAAACCTATTGTCAAGGCCTTCCAGGTATCGCCGCCATCGGTTGACTTGTACAAGCCGCTATTGGGTCCGTTCCATGCGCCGTTTTCCCACGGCCCTTGCCGTCCGGCCCACATATCGGCGTAAATAATTTTTGGGTTGGATGGATCAATGGCGACCTGCACGCAACCGGTGTTTTCATCTATGTAAAAAACTTTTTGAAAGCTTTTGCCGCCATCGGTTGAGCGGTAGATGCCCCTGTCCTGGTTTGGGCCGTAAGGATGTCCAAGCGCGGCAACAAATACACGGTTCTCGTTTTTAGGATCTATGGCCAAGCCACCTATCTGTTGTACGCCTTCGAGGCCAAGATGCATCCATGTTTTACCCGCATCGGTTGACTTGTACATGCCGTTGCCAACGGACAAATCGGGACGTTGCAAACCTTCGCCGCTGCCCACATACAATACGTTTGGATTAGAAGGAGAAACAACTACATCGCCAACCGAACCGGTTGATTGTTCATCGAAGATGGGCACCCAGGTCCTTCCGGCATCAGTTGTCTTCCACACGCCCCCGTTGGTTACGCCGATGTAAAAAACAGCCGGTTGACCCGGCACCCCAACGGCGCCAACGGTTCTTCCACCGCGATGCGGGCCGATCATGCGCCAGCGCAGGTGACCGAACAGTGAAGAATCCACCTGGGCGAAAAGAAAAACGGAAGAAAAGAGTAAAAAAATTGTCAGGAAAACGCTTCGCATAAAAGAAGTTGCCATTATCTAAAAGTAACGGCATCATTCGATATAGAAAAGATTCAGCGAGTGAAAGCTTGATGGCCAAGGCGAATTGTAATTGCCCGAATGGAGCAATTCACTATTCTTCTTATCCATTCCTCTCCGCAATCTTTTCGGCCAGTTCTTCGTCATCAATGCCTTCGGGAATAAAAAACAAAATGGGCATGATCGTAAAAAAAGCAAAGGACAAATAAACGCTCACATACGCTAACGGCACTGAACACAAATAAGCGGCCGTGCCGATATAGCTTTTGGTTTTTGCCTTGAGCGACACGTTGTAGATTTTCAATGCAAGGCGTCTATTGGTGTCGGAATGCACCAATTTTTTGCGCAGCGAATACGACCGCATTCGTGAAAAGGCAAAAGTGCTCATTAACAGAATAAAGCCGTAAAAGGCCACCGCATCGGGGATTAACGGACTGGCGCCCACAAAAGCCGTGGACAAAGGAATAAGGCTTACCCAAAAAAGAAAAAAAAGGTTTTGCAGCAGAAGGCGTTCGTCGGTTTTTTGGAGCAACGCATACATGTGGTGATGATTGAGCCAAAAAAGACCAACCATCATGAAGCTGAATGTGTAGGTGATGAAATAAGGAATGAGTAAATGAAGGTTTTGCCGTATGCTGTCTTCCGTTCCGTGCTTTGTAAAATCCGGCAGCTTTAGCGACAGCACCATGATGGTAATGACGATGGACATCACACAATCACTGAAAGCTTCAACCCTTGTCGTACCGATTTTCATGCAACGGATGCGCTAAAAATATCAAGCCAATCCGCAAGGGCGGTGAAACATGAGAAGTGAAACCTGAAGTTGAAAAGCCTTTAGCTTTGTCTTGCTTTCAGGTTTCTCGCTTCCCGTTTGCCGTTTTACATTACCAACTGGCTACACCCGCGAATGTCGCTGTGATCCAATCGCCCCAACACTTCAAATCTTCCGTCGTCGTGCATCCTTCCGCGATCGTCAGTGGCGATGAATGCACACGAATAAAGGTTGGCCAAATCAATTACATTGATAGCTCCCGAGCGATTCGAGTACGAAAACGGATCGGTTTCTTCGCGAAGCAAAACCCGTATCCACGGCGGTGTTTGGTACAAGCCGTCCACCGCATAGCCCTGCGATAATAGCTCTGTCATACCGTATTCGGAATGAATTTCATGTAATGAAAAAGCTGCCTTCAATTGGACGTATAACTCGTTCTTAGTCATTTCTTTTTTTCGGCCTTTCATGCCGCCGGTTTCAATAACGGTTGTGTGCTTTAACGCCATCGGATAAGCATCAGCAAAATCGAGCAAGGCATAACTCACACCAAACAAAATTGTTTTCTGTTTGCTGCTTTCCAAGCCCATCAAGGTCGCTTTTAATTTCTCATGTTCGTACAAATAAAAGCCGCTTTGCGGATGTCCGCTTTGGGTTATCAATTTGTCCACCATGTACACAAGCGACGAATCGCCTCGTTCGAGGTAAGAAGGCAAAAGCCCTAATATGCACAAGTCCTTTGTTGGGCCATAAAACTCTTCAAAGCAACGAAAGAAACTCTCTTCATAGAGCAACAAGTCTTTTACACAATGCCGGCTCGTGCTGCTTCCTGTAGTTCCGCTGCTTTTAAAAACGGCCTGCGGCGAAAAGCGTCCGCTTACCACTTCTTTTGTTTTAAAAAATTGAACGGGCAGAAAAGGGATGTCGGGTATAATGGCAACGTTTTCCGGGGTTCGCCGCACCGCATCGCAAAAGGTTTTGTAAATCGCGTTGCAAGAATATTGGTAAAGAAAAATCCGAAGGGCAATTTCAGTAAAGTCTTTTTCGTTTCGGATGGCAAACGCCGCTTCAATCAACGCATTTTCTTTCGGCTGTTCAAAACCCATCGTGTAAATTTGAGAACGAATTGAATTATGAAAAAACTTCTTTTTTTTACGGCGCTTGCCGGATCGCTCATCGCCTGTTCCAAAGACAAATTCAAAACCGTGCCTCAAGTAGAGGTTATCTCCCTCGGCCCTTCGGAAGTACTCAAGGGCCAACTGATCACCTTTAGGGGAAACGTAACCGACAAAGAAGGCGACGTTCAGGATTCGGTGATTTTTTACCGAAAGGTTTACGCGGTCAGCGGCAGCCTGGTGTCCACCGACAGCAGCATTCGCGGCACCATTAAAGACTTTGGTATTCCGGCTAAAACCCAGGAGTTTGAACTGCAGCTAATGCTTCTTTACGGCCAGATTGATCCAAGCTATCCAATACAAAACGGCAACAATACTGTTGATCGCCTGCTTTCAGTAGGCGTGTACGTTAAAGACAAAGCCGGCAACCGAAGTGAGTATGTTGAGTCGGGTAAAATCACATTGAAAAAGATTTAACCGCTACGTTTTCCGCCAAATTTATCGGGCCTCGCCAATTACTGGTGAGGCTTTTTTCATGGCTGTTTTATAGCTACTCTTTTCCCTGCAATTATCACCGGCAGATGGAAAGCCTTGGCGTTTTTAGATTATTTTTCGCGTCTTCCGTTTTCATTAACACCGGCTGCAAAAGTCATTTTGGCTACATTTGCCCGATAATTTTTTAGCATGGCCAAGGCACAGAAGAGCGCAACGGTTTTGACAGACAACTCCCTCCATTTTTTTCGCAATTATATAAATACGCCTTCACCGGTCGGCTTTGAATCGGGCGGACAAAAGCTTTGGATTGATTATATCAGGCCTTTTGTGGACGAAGTTTTCACAGACCCGTATGGCACTGCTGTCGGCATTATCAATCCGCAGGCGGAATTTAAAGTGGTGATAGAAGCGCATGTGGACGAGATAAGTTGGTTTGTCAACTACATAACGGCTGAAGGCTTGATTTACCTGAAACGCAACGGCGGTGTTGACCATCAGATTGCGCCCGGGCAAAGAGTAATCATTCACGGGAAAAAAGGTCCGGTGAAAGCCGTGTTTGGCTGGCCGGCCATTCATACCCGCATCGGCACTACGGAAAAAGAGCCTGTGGCAAAAACGGAAAACTTATTTCTCGACTGTGGCGCCCGCAACAAAAAAGAACTGGAAGAATTGGGCGTTCGGATAGGCAACGTGGTTACGTATCAGGACGGCTTTGACGAACTGGCGTACGATTATTTTATTGGCCGCGCCTTTGACAACCGTGTGGGCGGCTACATGATTGCAGAAGTCGCAAGGCTGCTGAAGGAAGCGAACAAAACACTGCCTTTTGGTTTGTACGTGGTAAATGCGGTTCAGGAAGAAATCGGGCTTCGCGGGGCAGAGATGATTGCGCGGCGAATAAAACCGAACGTAGCGATTGTAACCGACGTGACGCACGACACCACCACGCCTATGATAAACAAAATGATTGAAGGCGATACGGCTTGCGGTAAAGGCCCCTCGCTTTCCTACGGGCCGGCGGTACACAACAAACTGTTGCAAGTGGTGGAAGATGTGGCGGAGAAGGCAGCGATTCCGGTGCAACTGCGAACCGTTTCAAGAAGCACCGGAACCGACACCGATTCCTTTGCTTATGCGAATGACGGGTGCCCATCAGTTTTAATTTCCATTCCCTTGCGTTACATGCACACGACCGTAGAAATGCTGCACCGGAGCGATATTGAAAACACCGTCAGGCTGATGTACGAAACCTTGTTGGTGCTGACGCCGCAAACCAACCTTAGTTATTTTTCATAATGAATTATCTTCTTTACATAGACCCCGGCAGCGGCAGTTATTTGGTGCAGGCGATTGTGGCCGGCGCAACCGGCTTTCTGTTTTTCTTTAAAAACATCCGGCTCTACCTGCGCGACAAGTATGACCGCCTCTTTGGAAAAAAATAGCAGTGATGGACGACAAGCCTGCCGCTTTGCCTTCTTCCTACCGCGATCCATCAGGTTATGTGTTTACTTATAAAAATGAAATTTACCGGCAGGTAAACAACTCTTTCTCCAGGGATTGGGAGCACTTCTTTAAATCTGGACTTTACGAAAATCTTGTGGCTGAAAATCTTCTGGTGGCACAGGAAACGGTGAATGAAAACCTCACCGGGGATGCGTCCTGGTTTTTAACTCTAAAACCCGAACGGATCGGAGTAATCTCATATCCTTACGAATGGTGCTTTTCGATGCTGAAGGACGCGGCCTTGCTTACGTTGACGCTGGCTTTGAAGGCATTGGATTTTGACATGACCCTAAAAGATGCATCGGCGTACAATGTACAATTTTACAAAAGGCGAATGATTTTTATGGATACGCTTTCGTTTGAACGTTACCACGAAGGCGATCCCTGGATTGCTTACCGGCAGTTTTGCGAACATTTTCTGGCGCCGCTTGCGTTGATGCATTATACACGCTTGCCGCTGTCAACGCTTTTTCTTTCTTATCCGGATGGCCTTCCTTTACCAATGGCAGCGAAGTTGTTGCCGTGGACGAGTAAATTGAATCCACTCTTGTACCTGCACATTCATCTTCACGCAAACTTATCCGCGAAAGCAACGGGCAACTCAAAAAAAACAACCCTGCGAAAAGAAGGTTTGGTTAATCTCTTGAAAGGCTTGCAATCGCTCATAACTGGGTTTCGTCTTACCGAAAGAGCTACTACCTGGGGAGCCTATTACGAAGAGGCGGAAACAAGGCCAGATTATCTTTCCGAAAAAAAAGCGGCCGTTTCGGGTTGGCTTAAAAAATCAAGCGAAGCAAAAACCGTCATTGACATTGGTGGCAATCGCGGCGAATTTTCAGCGTTGGCGGCTATGCAAGGTCATTCGGTTGTTTGTGCCGATGCCGAACACGAGGCAATAGAACGTTTATACGGCCAGATCAAAGAGCAACGTATCAGCAACCTTCTGCCGCTTTGCCTTGATTTTACGCATCCTTCACCGCCGCTGGGTGTAAACAATGAGGAGCGTCCTTCTTTTTTTGAACGAGCAGCAAGCGATTTGGGATTTGCGCTTGCCATTGTTCATCATCTTGCCATCGGCAAAAATGTTCCGTTTGAACTGATTGCGAAAATGTGTGCTGCCTTGTGCAAAACGCTGATTGTAGAATTTGTTGCGAAAGAAGATGACAAGGTTCAGTTGCTGCTGCAAACAAAAAAAGATGTTTACGCCTGGTATAACGAAGAGAACTTTGTGGCGGCCTTTGGCAAACATTATAACGTCGTGGAAAAACAACGGCTAACGTCCTCACCCCGGACCTTGTACCTGATGAAAAAACGATAAGCAGAACGCTTGCCTTTTTGCGTTTGTATTTTCGACAAAAAAGAACGGCTTTGTGTTTACTTTGCCCGCCACACATTACTTGTAAACGCCGCAGATGAATCCTTTTTTGCAACGATCGAAAAACTTTCCGCATTTTCTTTACCTCTTTCCCTTGTTTTTTGTTTTTCACAATTTCGTGCAAAATAGAAACGCAGTAACAGCGGTTGATTTTTTGGAACTGTATGCCGAGTATCTGTTGGCGACGTTCGTGTTGTTCGGAATCTGTCTTTGGCAGTTTAAAAACCGCAACAAAGCCGCCATAGCGGCTTTTGCTATGATGTTCTTTCACTTTTTTTTCGGCGCCGTTCAGTACGGGCTGAAGCATGTGTCGAACGATTTTTTTTTGGCGAAGTATTCGATTCTTTTACCCCTTAGTTTGGCCTTGTTTGTTCTGCTTTTTATTTTTTTAAAACGGACAAACCGAAGCTTCAACCGTTTTGCGCTTTACCTGAATGCAGCATTGCTGTTGCTCCTGCTGACCGATGTGCCGGCCTTTTTCAAAGGCGGTTCCCAACAATCATCTTCGCTTGTACAACTTCGCCTGTGCGACACCTGCGCAAAGCCGGATGTTTATTTCATTATTGCCGACGAATATGCAGACTCCACCTCATTATCGCAGGCGTTTGATTTCAACAACCATGCTTTTCTGGCTTCGCTTCGGTCCTATGGTTTTCACATCAATCACGGCCGGGCCGCTTACAACTTTACTCAATACGCCGTGGCTTCACTTTATCAAATGAATTATTTGCCCGGAATAGACCGCCGCAATTCAAGCAAGAAAGACATTAACACCTGTTACGGCGCTATCAATCAAAATGAGTTGCTGACCTTCTTTCAAAAGAGCGGTTATGAGATGAAAAATTTTTCGCTTTTTAACCTGGCCAATATTCCGGCTAAAGCCGAATATAAATTCGTGCCCATGGGCAAAACCCTCATCTCTTCCCAAACCTTTTTGCAGCGCATACAACGCGACCTCGGTTATCACCTGGTGACAACGTTGAAGCTGAAATCGGCGATTGCCCGCTATGCCTATTATGCCAGAGAAAACAATGAAAAATTATTGCAACTGCTCCGCGACGAAACGGCCAGGCAATCTGCAAAGCCGCGCTTTATTTTTACCCACATTGAGATGCCGCATTACCCTTACTATTACGACAGCAGCGGACACGAAAGGCCATTGGAATTTTTGGTGGCGGGCAATGAAGCAAATAAAGCAGCTTATGTTGATTACCTCTACTACGCTAACGGCGTTTTTCTACGACTGATGGATGCCATTTTAAAGCAATCATCCAAGCCGCCGGTGATTGTTTTTATGGGCGACCACGGCTTCCGGGAGTTTGGCAACAACGATCCCGGCAACGAGAAGTATTACTTCATGAATTTTAATTCCGTTTACCTGCCTAATAAGAACTACGCAGCTTTCTACGATGGCATATCAGGCGTGAACCAATTTCGTGCGGTAATGAATGCCGCCTTTGGCCAACGGTTGCCCATGCTGAAAGACTCTTCGGTATTGATTGTTGATTGAAAATTTATCTACCCAAACCTGTTAGCTTATTAAGCTGTGTGGTGATGCCGATTTGGTTATATCCCACGCCGCGTTGGTAAGACGAATGCGCAACCTGTATGTGAAGCTTGCTGAATTGAACGTGCAGTCCCGCACTGAAACCTGTTAAGCCATTGCCTGCATCAGGTATAGAAAGTTCCTGCCGCCGGAGGTGATTGTAACCAATCGTCGCTTCTAAATTTTGCCCCATATAAATGTGCGTGGCTACCACAAAATGATTGAAGATTTTACCGAAGGAAGAAAGGCCCGAAAAGTCGTTGTCAGCATTGAAGACCGCATCGTTATAAGCGAGGTTAAGGCGATGAACGTGATGGGCCGTGAACGAGAAACCAAACGGCGCTTTAGATAATCGTTTGCTAATGCCGGCTTGTAAATCAAAGGGAAGGTCCTCGCTTTCACCAGAATATGTTTTTAATTGGCCGCCCATGTTTTTGGCAAGAAGTCCGGCGGTGAAACCATTTGCTGAATCGCTATACAGCAGGCCGACATCAAGGGCGAGCGCAGTTGACGAATATTGTCCGTAACCCGATCCGATGAACTTGATGTTTGCAGCATACGTCCATCGCTCCAGATATTTTTTTGCGGCCGAAACCTGTACCACATAATCTCTTGGATGAAACTCGCCACTTGCGTTTCCCGCTGCATCGGTAGCGGGGATCGAACCATAATCTAAATAATAAACGTGACCGCCGAAAGTGGCATTGCACTTTTCGGAATATACAGCACCGCTAAGGCTGTATGTTTTTATTCCGACCAGGAACGCATTGAAAGAAGCGTTAAGCTGTGAGCTTAGTGAAGGCCGCAGCAGCGCTGGATTGTTTGCGGTAAGACTAACATCATTTGCGTTGTAGGAAACGTTTACACCGCCCATTGCCGTCAGCAAGGGCGATGACGGTAGTTTCAGGAAATTATACACGGTATTGCCGCCGAGGGTTTGTGCGAATGAAGTCTTTGCAAGTAAACAAAAAAACAACAAGGCGGTCTTCAACTGTAACAGAATTGAATGCGAAAAGTAAGCGCATTTGCGCTTACAAAAGACAGGCGGTTAACGAAAGCAGGGCACCGTTACTGGTATTTCAAAAAAAGAATTCGCTGTTCGCGGGAAACGTTTGGACTTATGGCGCCGTTGGTGGTAATGACCTGGCTTTTGCCGATGCTATCCGATGTAGTGATACTTTGAATGTTAGAACCGTCGTACCGCAGGTACATATCTTCAAATAAGATAGCATCCGCGCCTTTTTTCGCGGCCAAAGCCACCGCCTTTGCCTGAAGTTTATCCGGTGCGCTCCAGGCGATTCCGATATTGTCAACGGTGCTTTTGCCTATAATGATGTAAGGCTTTTTTATAGCTGATGGCTCTACATACACATCAACGTTTTTGGTAGCCGGGTAAGTGCTTCCCAAATAGCTAAGCTGATAACAGGAAGAAAAGAAGACAGCAACAAAACAAAAGGTAAAGAGTGTTTTCATAAATCCTATTTGTTGCAAACTATGAAAAACCAGAACCCGCTCTTGAGAAGCGTTTGTTAATAAGGCCACGCTATCAGGGCTCCAACCATTCAAATGATAATCCCCCTTCTCCAGCAATGGACAGTTGATGCGCCACTGATCCCAAATTAAGGGCATTAAGTAAACCGGGGCGACAACTTTATACCTAATTTTCAAGCGCAAGGTCTACCACTTCTTTCATCATCTTCACGTAATGAAAACGAACGCCTTTAATGTAATCGGGATTTATCTCCTGCACGTCTTTTTCGTTTTGCCAGCAAAGGATCAAATCTTTTAAGCCGGCACGTTTCGCGGCCAATACTTTTTCTTTAATGCCGCCTACAGGCAGCACTTGTCCACGCAATGTTATCTCCCCGGTCATGCCCAAATAGGGCTTTATCTTTTTGCCGGTGAAAGCAGAAGCCAACGCCGTCAGCATCGTTACACCGGCGCTAGGACCGTCCTTTGGCACGGCGCCCTCCGGTACGTGAATGTGCACGGTTTTCTTTTCCAATAATGTTGGATCAATGCCTAATTTTTTTGCGTTGGTGCTGATGTAGGATAAAGCCGTTACCGCACTTTCTTTCATTACTTCACCAAGATTGCCCGTTAGCCGCAAGTCTGGCTTGCCATCGCTTAGTGCGGCTTCTATGAAGAGTATATCACCGCCAACGTAAGTGTAAGCCAAACCTACGGCCACGCCGGGTATAGTTGCTTGTTTATACAACTCATTACTGAACCGTTGCCTGCCTAAAATTTTTTCGAGGTCTTGCACCGTTATCACCGGTTTAATGGCGCCGTTCATCGCCAACTCTTTGGCCTGAAAACGCATGATGGCGGCCAAATGGCGGTCGAGTTCACGGACGCCGCTTTCCCTGGTATAATCCTGAATCATTTTTTCCAGAATCTTATCGCCAATCTTAAACTTTGATGACTTCAGGCCGTGGGCTTCCACTTGTTTTGGAATCAGGTGGCGTTTGGCAATTTCAATCTTTTCTTCCACGGCATAACCGCTCAAATCAATGATCTCCAATCGGTCTCTTAAAGCCGGCTGAATGTTCTGCAGATTATTAGCCGTGGCAATAAACAACACCTTGCTCAAATCGTATTCAAGCTCCAGGTAGTTGTCGTAAAACGAATGGTTTTGTTCGGGGTCTAACACTTCAAGCAGTGCACTGCTTGGGTCGCCGCGAAAGTCCGCGCCTACTTTGTCTATTTCATCCAATATCATCACCGGATTGGAGCTTTTTATTTTGCGAATGTTTTGCACAATCCGTCCGGGCATAGCGCCGATGTAGGTTTTGCGGTGGCCGCGGATCTCGCTTTCGTCGTGAATGCCGCCTAAACTCAAGCGTACATACTTTCTCCCGATAGCGCTGGCAATGCTTCGGCCTAATGAAGTTTTGCCAATTCCCGGCGGGCCATAAAAACAAAGGATCGGGCTTTTCATGTCGCCCTTCAACTTCAACACTGCGAGGTATTCCAAAATCCGCTCTTTAATTTTTTCCATGCCGTAATGGTCATTGTCCAAAATTTCCTTAGCCTTCTTTAAATCATAAACGTCTTTGGTATAATCTTCCCAGGGCAGGTCAAGCATCAGGTCAAGATGATTGTAGATGACCGAATAATCAGGCGTGCTTGGGTGCATGCGCTCCAACTTTTCCGTGCCTTTTTTGAAGGCTTCTCTTGCGGCTTCGGGCCACTTCTTCGCTTCGGCACGCTTCTGCAATTCTTTTACTTCGCGTTCATTGGGATCACCACCCAATTCTTCCTTAATGCTTTTTAATTGCTGTTGTAAAAAATAATCGCGTTGCTGCTTGTCTATCTCGGTGCGTGTCTTGTTGGTGACCTTATTTTTGAGTTCGGCAAACTGCAATTCCTTTTGCAGAAATTGCATCAACAACTCCGCTCTTTCACGCAAGTTATTTAGTTGTAAAAGCTGCTGCTTTTCTTTGATGTCAATGGTAAGATTGCTGGAAACAAAGTGAATTAAAAAAGAAGGGTTTTCAATGTTGCGCAGAATTACCGAGGCTTCGCTTGGGATGTTGGGCGATAATTGAATAATCTCGGTCGCCACGTCTTTTATGTTGGCAACGTAGGCTTCAAAGTCCGGGTCTTTCGGTGCTTCATCCTCTTCAACGGCGGAAATCTTTGCCTTGAAAAAAGGCTCTTCGCTTACAACGGCATCAATGGCAAAACGGCTCTTGCCTTGTATAATGATGGTGGTGCCGCCGTCGGGCATTTTAATTTGCTTGATGATACGGGCTATGGTTCCAATGTGTTCTAAATCCTTCGCCTGCGGGTCTTCTATGCTGCTGTCTTTTTGCGCAATAACGCCGATCAGTTTTGTGCCTTTGTAAGCCTCATTCACAGCCTTGATACTCTTGTCGCGGCCTACGGTGATGGGCAGCACCACGCCGGGAAACAGCACCGTGTTGCGCAACGGCAACAATAAAATTTCATCGGGTACGACTATTTTTTCATTGGGGTCGGCATCAGCCTCATGCAAAGGCATAATGGGCAAAAAATCCATGTCTTCTTCCGGCTTGAATAATCGGTTCACGTGTGAAAATTTTTAATTCAAATGAGCCGGCGAAAGTACAGAAGGATAGCGGGAGACGCCAGCGGTGAAACCGTAAGTGGGAAGGGCCAAACAGGTGAGGCGTTTACGTGTTGGCTCACGTTGGGTTATGAAAAATGTTTTCGTATATTTTTCGCTTGCACCCTGAACCAAACAAAAAGGCCGTCTTTACAACGGCCTTTTTAAATATGATTAAAAAGCAAAATCGTTATTGCTTTATCAGCTTCTCTGAAAAATTATTTTTTCCGCATTGCAATTGAACGAGATAAAATCCTTGCCCAAGGCCGCTAAGATTTTCTATTGAATAATTGTTGACACCTTGCGCTGCTTTTCGCTCTTCGGTGCGAAGCAGCTTGCCGCTCATATCCGATAAGCGAATGATTACAGCACTTGCTGTCGTACTCTGCAAACGAAGATTTATCCTATCGGTAAACGGATTGCCCAAAACTTGGAAAGAGTTGTGTGGAGCTTCGTTGCGAAGAATCACCACGTCCGAGTAAAAGTAGGCAGCGTCATTGTCCACTGCTTTCAAACGGTAATAAAAAAGTTCGTTTGTTCCGGCTGTGTTTTTATCGTCATAATCATAGGTGTTTACGCCGCTGCGGCTCGTTGCATTCACCGTGCCGATGCGCTGGTAGCGAACACCGTCGGTGCTGCGTTCAACCTCATATTGTTTTACGTTTTTTTCATTATCTACTGTCCAGTGCAGATTATTTTCGGCTTGTTTGTGCGTTCCAATAAAGGTTTGAAAGTTTACCGGCAGCGCCACCGGTGGCACAAACAAGGCAGTGCGGTAAGCGCCTTTGCCGTGGGTGGCCGCCACTAACTTGTAATCGGCTGTAACCTGCAAATCCATCACCATTGTATTTTCCAAAAAGCCGTTATTGAAATCATACCAATTCACGCCACGGTTTTGGCTTACATATACACCAAAATCGCAGGCGGCATAAATAACATTCGGACGCAGCGGATCAATGAGCACAGCGTTGAAAGGAACGTCGGGCAGGCCGGTGCTACGGTTAAGCCAAGTGGCTCCGCCATCGGGAGTTAAATACACATGGCCGGTGCCGAAGCCACCCATCGTGATGTACACACTGTCGTCGCTGAAACGGCTGATGGCAAAATCCGTCGTCATGCGGTCGGGCAGGGTGCCGCTGATGTTGGTGAAGCTGTAGTTGGTGTTGTCATCTGCGTTAAGGCTACGCAACACCTTGCAAGGCGGTGTATAGTTTAAGGCGTCGTCGGTCCGTTGCGAAAGCGGCGAGGTGGACACGTAGAGTTTATTGTTATCAATCGGTGAAAGGCCAAGCGTTATGGCTGGTTTGTATTGCGCATCAATGGGACGAGTCATGCCGGCCGTACCGGTTGCAACCGGATCGGTACGCGAAAAGCTACCGCCGGAATCAAGGCTGATGTGCAGGTTGTCGCTGGCGGCATACATCCGCGTAGGCATGGATTTGCTTACGGCGACCGGTGATATAAACGCTGTGCGGTCATCGTGTGCCGCGGCATAGCCGTAGCCCAGATTGAGCATCTTTTGGGTTTCGGTGCCGCCTGCATTTGTTGACAGATAAACGGCTCTTGCATCGTTGCAATAAATCACACGGTTTCCGTCGGTAGCATGGAAGGCAGCGGGACCACCGTCGCCACCGAGAGTGCTGCTCCACGAAGTTCCGTTGTACACCACCACGCCGTTATCTTGCAAGCCGCCGATCATTACATTGGGCGATGTAGGCGAACAGGCAAAACTGGCGTAAAACTGTACCGCGATGAGGCCGTTGTTGATGGCTGCCCATGTAGCGCCGCCGTCGGTGCTTTTGTACATGCCGCCGTCGTTGGCAGCGTACACGATACTTCCGTTGGTGGGATGGTATTCAATGTCGTGAACATCGGCGTGCATGGTAGTACTGATGGCTGATAATGTTCCACCGGTAGTGGCGTTGGAACTGGTGTAAGTGTAGTAGCTTTTTCCGCCCACCACTAATTTGTTGGCATTGGTAGGGTCGCAGGCAACATCCTGGGCAAACCAATACTGTGAGCTGGCATATGAAGTGCTTGCTTTGTTGTACCAGGTAGCCCCAAAATCGCTCGACATCCAAAGCTCATCGCCGGAGCCGTTGGCAAAACCAGCATAAAGCCGGGTGCCATTATTATCAAGCTTGGCGTAACCGGCATAGCTTGTAGGGGTCGTCATGATCTTGCTCCACGTGGCGCCGCCGTCGGTGGTGCGGTAAAGGCCTTTGTCGGTATTTACCAGATTGCCTACACTTACGACCATCTGTAAAGAATTGCCTGGGTTGATGGCAATGTCGCGAACGTAAGTCTTGGCAAGAATGGGCGTAGTACCCCAGGTAGCACCGCCGTCGGTACTCTTGTACACACCATCGGTAGCGCAGGCATACACGTTGTTGGCATTGTTGGGATCGAACATAATTTCCTGGACGGCAAAAAGCTGGCTGCTGGTTTTCGTCATCACCTGCGTCCACGTTGCGCCGCCATCGGCCGTTCGGAGAATGCCTATGCCATAGGTGCCGCGGCATTTCCATACGTTAAAGCCAACATTCCCTTGGTCCGAACCGTTGACCCGGTACGCTTCACCGGTACCGGCTAATATGATGTTGCTGTTGGTAGGATGATAAACAATTGCGCCCACGCCAAGCACGGGCTTGCCGGTGGGCACATAGGTCCAAGAGGTACCTCCGTTGGTGGTTTTATAGATACCGCCGCTGGCCGTGCCGATGAATAAATTGTTGTTGGCATTATTAGGGTCAATGGTAATGCAAACCACACGTCCGCCAATGCCGGCAACATTACCCAGCGATGCCCAACTGCCAAAGCCCGTAGTTCGGGCAGTGCTATTGGTAGTTAAAAGTTTGGCTGTATTTTCTTTAATGTCTAAGTATTCCTGCCAGGCTGCCTCATACTTCTGTCCTAAGTTTTCAGGGTTTGGATAACCCTTTGTCCAAAACCATCCCTGGAGCTGTTTGTCCGCACCCGTTTGATGTCCTTCTTTTTCTTCTCCCTCTTCTTCCTCGCTTTCAAAAAACGATTCGATTTTGGCCCCTTTTTCGGATTTGTGTAAATAACGAAATGCCGTTACACCGATGCCTATGCTAATCAATAGGCCAATCACTAAACTTCGCTTCATGGTTTTTCCGTCGTTGGATTTTGTATTGGATAGTTGATGAAAGGCCGGCTTCTTTAACCGGCTTTGTATTTACCTTGCTTCTCTTAGTTTTTTACGAAGGGTTGTGTTATTAAACCTTTGGCCGTGTTCATTTGCAGACGGTACGCTCCCTTTGCAAGCAGTGACACGTTTACTTTAAATTGATTGGCGCCTTTTGTTAACGGTACCGTTTGGCTAATCACCGCCATTCCGGCTTCATTTGTAACTTGGATGCTCGCCTGTTCCGCACTGCTTGTGTTAATAGTTACGTTCAATTCTTTGCTTGCGGGGTTGGGCCAGACGGTTCCGCCGCCGTCGCGTTTTTCCGTTATCTGCCGCACGTCGCTCAATTTCGATGAGCCGTCGTTGTTCATCAATTGAAGGCGATAATACACCGTGCCGTTTCGCAGCGATGCGTCATCGTAGCTGTAGCTTGAAAGAAGATTCTTACCGGAAGCGTTTTGAACATCAAGGTTCAGCCAATCTTTTCCGTTCAGGCTGCGTTGCAAAAAGTAACGGCTAAGCGATGCGTCTTCGCTCACTTTCCATTCAAGGCGCACAGCGTCGCCAGTCGTTTTTGAAGCGGTAAAGTTTTGAATGTTCGTGGCCAGCACAAAACCGTTTACAAAAACGCGATAGTCTTCCACTTCGCCGTTAGAAAAATAACCCGTCATGTTAGCGGTAGTCATGCCATTACTTGCCGATGTCACCCGCACCCTTAGATAAGTGGTTGCAAGGTTTGGATACGTTGTCCAGGCATTGGTCCAGTTAAGCGTCACTGTTTGCAAAGCCGTGCTTGAAGTCACGGTAGCCGTTAATGCTTCCGATGCATCAAACTTATTATTCCCGTTCCAATCGAGCCAGCCGATAAGCGTGGCATTGGCGCCGGTATGATTGTACACTTTCACGTTGACTGAAAAATTACCAGAGCAAGGACACAACAAGGGTACAAAGCCAATAGCATCTTCATCGCTTCCGTCTGCATCAGCCAAGCTCGTTGCGCCTTCTTTTAACCATTCACGATCTTCTGTTGCGCCTAAGTGAATCGTACTGTCCATTTCGTGTAAAGCGGGAGTTCCACCAGGGTCATAGGTAGCAGGCGCATCACCAAAATCTGCTTTCGGTTTAAAGGCTTCGCCGCCGTCACCCGATCCGCCGACCCATCCTGTGCCCACCATATTGAAACCGGTAGTGGCGTAGCCAGTCGTTCCGTTGTATTGGCGCACAACAGTGCTTAACTGGTAAAGCTTTTCATCCCAGGTTGTTGAAATTTGTTTTGGTATAAAGGCCATGGGTGTATTCGTCGTCAATACCGCTGTCTGCAAATTATATTGGTAAGTGGTATAAACCGGGGAGGACATGGTTCCCATGTTGTTTGAATTCCAATCGTACAGGATGCCGTCTTTGATAACAAAATCGCCCCAATCATGGGTGCGGGTTCCGCTGCCGTTGTCGCAGGCAATGGCAAAAACCTGTGAGGCGGAGATGGGGTTGTGGGAAGCATCAAATTCAACACGCCAAACAATGGATTTTCGGCCGGAGTTGCCGCCACTGTTTCCACCTTCGATGCCGATATAATAACAACTGTCGAAGAAAGACGCCGCTCCCGATTCGACACCGAAATCAAAGATTGGAATTCCGATGGACGTGACATCGGAAAGCACAGGCACAATGGTTTCGGTATTGAAATCATAACGCTTCAAACTTTTTTGTTTTACAGCCGTTGCCGTATCGTCAAGCGTGTAATAAAGAAGGTGGTTGAATGGATCATAGCCCATTGAGTTGACATACATGGATGCCGGTTCCTGAAAGATTGTTTTAACGGCACCGTTGGCCGGGTTTACAGTCATTACCAAATTGGTATCGGGAGTTACCGTCATGTAGCTCGGCTGCCCGGTCCAGGGCTGGCTTATCGTATGATAGTTGGTAGAAAAAGCGCCGGTTACACAGGCTTGCAGATCGGATAGCCAGAAGTCTCCGGTTGCTGTGGTAAATGTCAAAACGATCTTGGTTACGGGCCCGGCGATATCAATGTTCACAGCGCCCCGATTATCACTAACGGTATAGTCGCCGCTAATGCCGTTAATGACCGGAGCGGTACCGGGGTTTGAGCTAAAATTGATGCCCGACGAGGCAGTTGCTTTTGTAAGTGTTGTACTTACGGCAGATGCCCCGTTGAAAGCAGTCACCGTTACTTTTTGATTGTTGTCTATGTCGTACAATGAAAACTTCAGCAGTGTAACCGCCGAGGAGCCAAAGCTAAGCGTGACCGAACTGGTTCCCGTTGTGGTGGTAGTTGCAAACGACACATCCGCACCCGTTCCGTATGATCCGCCTTCACCTGTATTCGTAGTGTTTTCACCGTTAATGGTGATGTTGCTGGTGGTCTGTACACGCAGCAGGCCGGGACCAAACGCAAACCGCTGATCCTGCGTTTGCGCAGCCGTAACAAAGCCGGCGTAGTTGCCGGAGGTTGTTAGAAAATCAAGATTGTCCCAGTTTACATTGGCCGTGGTGCATTGAGCACCGGCATTGAAGCAAGCCGCAAGGGCAAGCATGCAAAGCAGTAAAACTTTTTTCATAAGACGGAGTTGTTAGAAGATACCAAAAAGCAAATACCAGTGGAGAAGTGAGAACGATATGCAGTCGTGTAACACATCTTCAATAGGCATTGGAATTTCTAAAACAAATAAAGAAGACAAAGACGGAGAATGCAAGTGTTTACACTTAAATTTTGAAGATTTCAACACATATTCGTAAGTGTACGGGTTTGCCTTAATACACCGTCGAAGTTCTACGTTTCAAAGGGCTCGTAGTTGCCCGTATTGTCAATGGGCAATGGGCAGAGATGTAAAAACACAGCGGCAACGTTTAATAAAAGTATTGCCGTACTGGCAAACTGAAAGTGATATGAAGTAATGGCAAAGGTTTGAAACAAAAATCCCTCCGTTGCGCGGAGGGATTTGCTTTATAATTTTTCGACACGGTGTTAAAGACCCAAACCAACCGACAACTGAAAGCCCTGGCTTTTCCACTTGTCTTTGTTGTCAATGTCATTAATGTTGTTTAGTCCAACCACGTAACGGCCATTCAGTTTAATCTTGCCCAAACTGACCTGCGCACCACCCAACATGGAGAAATCACCTTTGTCAAAAGCACTTTGACCGTTCTGCAACAGATTTTTGTTCTGATCCATTAACACGCTAAACATAGGACCGGCTTGCAACGAAAGAAAAGAGCCGAGTTTGTAATTCAGCAAAAGCGGAATGGAAAGGTAATTCAGCTTGATGTTGTTGTTGCCACTGAAGGCGTTTTGATAAATGTTTTTAAAACTGCTGTCTGTTTTTGTTTGATACTGGTTAAACAGCACCTCCGGCTGAATGCTAAACCGGCCGCCCAGACCGATGGTGGCATAGCCACCTAAGTGGTAGCCATACTTGAATTCATCGTTGAAAGATTTGCCGTCAACCTTTACGATGTTGGCGCCGGCTTTTATGCCGATGCTGAATTGCGCCATGGATGCCTGCGCAATCATGAGGAAAAAAACAAAGGCGGATAATTTGTATTTCATAAACGAGTGTTTAGAGCAAATTTTCAAGGATGGTGCCGCTTGTTGTTAAGCAATCCGAAATGTTTAAAATACCAAACCTGCGTTTACCAAAAAGGCGGTGCTTAAGTGATCCGGGGAAGCAGGAAAATAATAATCCACCAGAAACTGTGGCTGTATAAAAAATTTGCCCTTGCTCCACTCGGCTTTTAAAAAGCCCGTAAGCGAGATGGGTTGAAAATAAAGTTTATTGTCAAACGCAACGTTGTCGGTGCTATACAAAAAAGGGTTTCCCGTGCGGGCAAGAATTGCATACGAATTGCTCGTTTGATTAAAGCCAAACTGATGCGAGCCGCTGATGAAAGAAAGCTGTGGCGTGAGGCGCATATAATCGCCGGCCCAGGCATTTAAAAAATAAAAATCGTGGCGAACCGATGTCACGAGATTTATGTCAATCACTTTTTCGGCGGAATTGATGCGGGTAAAGCCGCGCTGCGCCAGGTTAATGTTTTGAATTTGCTCTTCCACTTCTTTAAAGGCATCGCGGCTTCCCCAACCGTAACTAAATCCAACCATCGGTCTCAACCAAAATTTGCGGTACATAAAATAGGCAAAGGCTTCGTTTTTTAGCGGCGATGTATAAAAAGGAAGGCCGCTTTTGGTAACGTAATGCGTAAGCGAAAGGCCGGCGATGAACGCTTTGCTCTTTTGAAAATCATAAGATCCGGTAACTGAAAATTGATAGGGATTCAAACCGGTTCCGTCGTTCACGATAGAAGCGCCGGCGCCGGCGCCGAATCCGCTTTTATCATAATAGCCAACCGACGGTGAGTAGCTGAAGCGACGGCTCGTTTCTACCTGATCGCTCTTTTTATCGAAGGAGAGATAACTCTGTCCAAACGCAAAATTAACCAGCGTAAAACTGTGCGGCGCGGAAAGTGAATCGAGCAGTTTGTCCAATTCGGAAAACAATTCATCATAGTCAGTGAACGTAGTGTCAACGGCAAGTGAATCCCGGACGCTTTGCGCAAGGCAAACACCGGCCATGCATAAACTTAGTATGGTTAGCAAGAGTCGTTGAAACATGCGTGATTTTGGGCTTTGACAAAGTCGGCAAGCCTGTTGACGGCCAAGATAGCGCAAAGTTTAAGCAACGTGAAACGTGATACGGCAGGAGAAAAACGTGAGCGGCCTAAAACACATACAGGCTGCAAAGTCCCACGTCTGACTTCTGCCGTATCACACCTTATGCCAGCTCAAGCAAGGTAATCTCCGGCAACACGCCCACGCGGCCGGGATAGCCGAGAAAGCCATAGCCGCGGTTAACATAAATGTATTGTTTGCCTTCTTTGTAAAGTCCTGCCCATTGGCGGTAAACGTATTGCACCGGGCTCCAGCGAAAGCCCGGAATTTCAATGCCAAATTGAAAGCCGTGCGTATGCCCGGCCAGCGTTAAGTCAATTTCGCCAAACTTGGGCCGCACTTCCGCATCCCAATGCGTGGGGTCGTGGCTCATTAAAATTTTGAAGGGATATTTTTCAGCGCCTTGATAGGCTTTTGTAAGGTTGCCATACTTTGGAAAATTGCTCAACGCACTCCAGTTCTGTATCCCGATTAGCCCGATCTCCTCTCCTCCTTTTTTTATTGGAAGATGTTCGTCGAGCAGAAGCCGCCAGCCAAGCATTGCGTGAACGTCTTTTAATTTTTCAAGATTGTCACGCTTCTCTTCCGGGCTTTCCCAGGCCACGTAATCGCCGTAGTCGTGATTGCCAAAGATGGAATACACACCAAGCGGTGCTTGCAAGGTTTTAAACAAGTCAATGTAGGGCAGCATTTCTTCGTGCTTATTGTTCACCAAATCGCCGGTAAATAGAATCAAGTCGGGTTTTAGCGCCAATACTTTTTCCACACCTTTCCGTACCGCCTCGGTATTGGTAAAGCTGCCCGAATGAATGTCCGATAACTGCACAATCTTTAAGCCTTTAAAAGCGGCCGGAAGATTAGGAAAAGACAACGGAACCCTTTTTATTTTATAGTTGTATTTGTTGCTGAAGCCATAAAGTAAGGTGGTGAAAAGTCCGCCTCCAACGGCAATGCCCACCCAGCTTAAAAAAAGTGAACGGCTGATTTGAGGACTAGATTGCACGGCGCCGGCTTCTACGTTTTGAAAAAAAATTTTTCCCCAAAGCCATTGCAGTCCGCGGCGAATGTCATCTATCAAAAAGAAAATGGCCGCGAATAATTTAAAGATAAACAGGCCGACGAGGATGGCGAATACCGTGCTGCGCAAACCCTTTTGAATGTTGTCGAGGTTAAGGTAAGGAAGCAAAAAAAGAAGCGCAATAACAGCAATGGAAACCGACCAATAGGTAATGTTGATGATGCCTTTGGTTCGCGGCGCGGCAGCCTGCGTTAAAAACTTCAGAATCTGAAAAACATACACGTCAAGGCCGATCATAAAGGCGGCAAAGAGGAGCAAAAAAGGAGAACTGCGCATAACGCAAAACTATGGCAGGAAGAACGTTGGCGGACGCGGCAAAACCAGTACAGCCAGCGACGGTGCTTAAGAGGTTTTCGGCAGCCAACACTTTACACTCCACTTTACAAAGGCTACCAGCGCAAAAGGAAGAGAAACCGATCAACACAAACCTTTTACGTTTGGTGTTAATAACTAAGCCGGAACGTCTTTAGCCTTTTTAGATCTTGATAACCGCCGCATATTATTCTACATTTGCGGCGCGGCGAACGAATAGGTAAAGCGGGAGATAAAGCCGGGTAACCGGTTGTTCTTCTTTGCGCAACAAAATTCTTCAGGCTGCGGTCAGTAATCATTGCGGCGCCATTGCGGAACAGTTTTCGTGGCGAATCATTTGGGTAAACAGTTTTAAAATCTCATGGGAAGAATCATTGGCGTAGCCAATCAAAAAGGCGGGGTCGGAAAAACCACAACAGCCATCAATTTAGCAGCCAGTTTTGCTGTGCTGGAATTCAAAACCTTGTTGGTGGACGCAGATCCGCAGGCCAACAGCACCACCGGCGTCGGCTTCGATTTACAGAACGTAACTCAAAGCCTTTACGATTGCATGGTGAACAACGCCGAAGCAAAAGATGTAGTGTTGAAAACCGACATACCGAATCTCGATCTCATTCCTTCTCACATTGATTTGGTGGGCGCCGAGATAGAAATGATTAATTATCCCAACCGCGAAGCTGTTCTCAAAAATTTATTGGAGGGTGTACGAGAGGCATACGATTTCATCATTGTAGATTGTTCGCCCTCGCTTGGCTTGATTACCGTGAATGCCTTAACCGCGGCTGATTCCGTGATCGTTCCCGTGCAATGCGAATTTTTTGCACTGGAAGGTTTGGGTAAGCTTTTGAATACCATCAAGATCGTTCAAAGCCGTTTGAACACATCGCTTTTAATTGAAGGCATTTTAATGACGATGTACGATGGCCGCCTTCGCCTTTGCAACCAGGTAGTGGCCGAAGTGCGCCGCCATTTCGAAGAATTGGTTTTCACCACCATCATTCACCGCAACTCCCGCTTGAGCGAAGCGCCCAGCTTTGGCAAGCCCGTGATTCTTTACGATGCCAATAGCAAAGGCGCGATGAACTATTTAAACCTCGCCAAAGAAATTTTACAGAAAAACAACCTGACTAAAATTCCACAAGAAGAACGGACGATGGAATTGTAAAACCATTGTTCAAACGTCCACTGGTTCAAACGCTGAATTGTTTTCGTGTACGCAAGCCAAAAAAAGTTTTCGACATTAGTCCGGCGTTTAAACTTTCAGGATTAACGTTTAGCCACCGGCAAAAAAACGCCGAACCGTTAACTTTGGCCGCAACTGAACATACAGGGTACGGCTTAAACACGTGAGCTTTTGAACGCTTGAACTACAACTGAAATGACCACTCCAAAACAAAATAAAGACGCACTCGGCAAAGGCATCCGCTCCCTTTTGCAAAACATTAATGCCGATTTAAAAAATACAGAAGGCGCTTTAAAACCCCAGGTGATGGAAGCCGCCACGGGCAGCTTGCGGATCCCCGTTGAGAACGTGGAAACGAATCCTAAGCAGCCGCGAAAGGATTTTGACGAAACGGCTTTGCAGGAACTAGTACAGTCAATCAAGTTGCACGACATCATTCAACCCATCACCGTATCGCGATTACACACCAATAAATACCGGCTTATTTCGGGTGAAAGAAGGTGGCGGGCCGCCAAGCTCGCCGGCCTGAAAGACATTCCGGCTTTCGTTCGCCAGGCAAACGACCAGGAATTGCTGGAGTTGGCCTTGTTGGAAAATCTGCAACGCGAGGACCTCAATGCGATGGAAATTGCGTTGAGCTATAAACGGATGATGGACGAGTTGAACCACACGCAGGAGCAAGTAGCCGAGCGCATGGGCAAAGACCGCAGCACGGTTACCAATTACATCCGGTTACTCAAGCTTCCACCCGATATTCAAATAGCTGTGCGGCAAGGCGAAATCAGCATGGGCCATGCACGGGCTTTAATTAATGTGGACACCATTGATAAACAACTTTACATTTTTGACGAGATAAAAAGCAAAGGTCTTTCTGTACGCCAAACCGAAACCTTGGTACGAAACATTTATCGCGAAAAAGAAGAGAAAAAGCCCGCCGAAGAATTACCGCAGGCTTACAAACGGGTTGAAGATAAATTGGCTTCGCATTTTGCCACAAAGGTAAAAATGCGTCACAGCAAAGACGGCACCGGGAGCATCACATTTGAATATTATTCACTGGAAGAAATGAACAAACTGCTGAACCAAATGGACGTTACCATTGAATAAGCTTTTGAAACATATTGGCGTTTTCAGTTTTTTTTTAGCAACCGCTTTTGCCGGCTTTGCACAAAAAGACACGACAAAGAAATTAGTGCCCGTTGATTCGTTAATAAAAAAAGCAACCCCACCCACCGCTGCCGAAAAAGCAAGGGCCGATTCCATTCGCAAAGCCTTTTCGCCAAAGAAAGCCACGTTTCGTTCGCTGGTGCTGCCCGGTTGGGGACAGGCTTACAACAAAAAGTATTGGAAGATTCCCATCGTGTACGGCGCTCTTGGAACGGCCACGGGTATCTTCTTTTACAACCTGAAAAACTATCGAGAAATCCGTTTTGCCTACACCACTAAATATAACGCATCTCTGCCTACGGCTACGGCTGCGGATACTGCGAAGCTTACCGAAATTAAAGCTTACCTGCAACGGTATCCGCTAACGTCTTTGCGTACGCTGCGCGACGAGTTTCGGAGCAACATTGACTACTCCGTGCTTGCCTTTCTTTTACTTTGGGGCGTTCAGGTAGCCGACGCCACGGTAGATGCACATCTAAAAAATTTTGACGTGAGTCCTAATTTAAGCCTCAAGCTAAAACTGGGTCCGAGCCAGTTTGCACAGACCACAGGATTGAGCCTCGTTCTTGGTGTAAAGCAAAAGCCGAAAGTGGCCGATAAAGGCTGGTGATTCTTTGTTACCAACTTAAAACAATTTTTTTCTCGACATCCGCGAAATCTTTTATCATCGCTGAAATCCGCGTTCAGTAATTCGTGTTGAATAATTCGTGTAATTCGTGTTCCAAATTCGTGTTTACATGAACATTGCTATAATTGGCTACGGAAAGATGGGCCGCATGATCGAAGACATTGCGTTGCAACGCGGCCACACAGTAAGCGTAAAAATCAACATCGAAAACATCGGTGAGTTTACAAAAGAAAGCATGTCTGACGCGGACGTGGCTATTGAGTTTACAGGCCCCGCCACGGCATTTGAAAACATCAAACACTGCATTGATTTCGGCGTGCCTGTCTTGAGCGGCTCTACGGGATGGAACCAGAACTTAGCTGACGCGAAAGCGTATTGCAATCAACACAACGGAACGTTTTTGCACGCCAGTAATTTCAGCATCGGTGTCAATATTTTTTTTGAACTAAATAAGCTGTTGGCGAAACTGATGGCGGCACATCTTGAATATGAGGTGACGTTAAAAGAAGTTCATCACACCCAAAAATTAGATGCGCCCAGCGGTACGGCCGTTACGTTGGCCGAAGGTGTTATTCAAAACATCGGCCGTAAAACATCTTGGGTTAATAGCCCCGCCGATGATGCTGAAAAACTTTTCATCAAGAGTGAACGCACCGATCCCGCGCCGGGTACGCACTTCGTTACGTACAGTTCGGAAATTGACGACATTGAAATCATACACACGGCGCACAGCCGCAAAGGATTTGCGCTGGGTGCTGTGTTGGCCGCCGAATTTATTGCGCCCAAGAAAGGCGTGTTTGAGATCAGTGATGTACTTTTTCGCAAAGGCTGAACACTCTTTCTTTTTTTTCTGCGGCGGCCAGCACAATCTAACGTAGCCGGTTTCGGATTATGATTTTGTCATCTATTCTTTTATCTTGTCGTTTTCAAATCAAGCGACTCGATGAAAATTATTCTTCTGTGCCTTGCTTGCGGTTGCGCCGCGATTTGTTTCCCTCAATCCAAGGCGGGGCAGTTGAAAAACACAATCACTTCCACTACTTCTTACAAAGAAAAAATCGAGGCTTACATCAATTACTGCGATACGTTCGGTACTCAAAATTTTAACGACTGGCTGCGGCTATCCAAGGAAGGCGCGGTGTTGGCTCAAAGCAAAGGCGATTCTTTTTCCGTTGGCGTTTTAAAAAGAGGCACCGGTGAGGCCTTCTATTTTAAAGGCCTTTACGATTCGGCAGCTCACTATTTTTATACCGCTATTAATCTGTTGGAAAATGATGGTTCGTCGGTTCAAGCCGCAAAAAGTTACAACGCTCTGGCTAAGCTCTATCGTAAAACCCGCGATCTCCAACGGTCTGCTGAAAACTATGACAAAGCCTTTTCGATTTACCAACAGACAAACGATTCGGCCGGCATGGCCATGATCTGGAACGAATCCGGCGTGGTGTACGAATATGCAAACGATTACGATAAAGCCATTGAACGTTACACGGCCTCGTTAACAATGGATCGGCTGCTGAAAGACAGCACCGGCGTAGGTTATGCGTTAAGTAACATTGCCGGCGTGTACGTGCTTAAAAAAAAATACACCGCCGCTGAAGCCTGCTTGTTGCAAGCCTTGTCCGTGCGTAAGCACTTGAAGGACTCCTTCGCCATCTCGCTTAATTATTCTGATCTTTCGTCAGCTTATCTCGCCGCTTCAGCTTACGCAAAGGCAAAACTTTACGCCGACTCCAGCAATGCGCTCACAGAGAAGATGGGCTATGCCGAATTGCGGCAAAATAATTTCGATTTGTTGGCGCAGGTAGCCGAAAAAACCGGCGACTTTAAAGGGGCTTACAATTATCAAAAGGAGAAGGCCGCTTTAAAAGACAGCATCTTCACCATTGAAAAAACAAAACAGATTGAAGAACTCAATGCCCAATACGAAGCCGTAAAAAAGGAACAGCAGATTGCCGGACAGCAACACCGCATTCAACAGCAAAACCTGGTGCTTGCCGCTTCGGTTATCATTGGCATTGTTCTTTTGCTCCTGGCTTATGCGCAGTACCGCCGTTACAAGTGGAAACAGGAGTCACGCTTGCAAGCCGAGATTGCCAAGCAGCAGGAAGCCGCCACCCGTGCTGTTTTGCAAGCCGAAGAAGCCGAACGGCAACGCATTGCCAAAGACTTGCACGATGGTGTCGGGCAAATGATGAGCGCCGCTAAAATGAATTTGTCGGCTTACGGACATCGCTTGCAATTTAATGGTCCCGACGAACGAGCACAGTTCGAAAAAATCATTCAGTTTATTGACGAAAGCTGCGCCGAAGTTCGGGCCGTATCGCACAACATGATGCCGAATGCCTTGCTAAAAAAAAGTTTAGGGGCTGCCGTCCGCGAGTTTATCAACAAGCTCGATAGCGGCCAGCTAAACGCTCATTTGTACACCGAAGGTTTAGAGGAGCGCCTTGACTCAAATACCGAGGTAGTGCTTTACCGGGTGATACAGGAATGCGTGAACAACGTCATTAAACATGCCGGCGCCACGTTGCTCGACATCAACATCGGCCGCGAAGAAAAAGGAGTAACCGTAACTGTTGAAGACAATGGCAAAGGTTTCGCCCTTCAAAACGATTTAGTAAACGAAGGCATTGGCTTAAAAAACATTCGTACCCGCGTGCAATACCTGAAAGGGACGGTGGATTTCGACTCCGCTCCCGGCAAAGGCACGCTCGTAGCTATTTACGTACCCCTTTAAACGATTGTATGCAGCTTGCTCAAAAGAAAATAAATATCGCTATGGTGGACGATCACCAGATTGTGCTGGACGGCATTTGGTCGCTGTTGAAAGACGAGCCGCATTTTCATTTTGCCTTCAGTACAACGGATTCTACCCGTGTTCTTTCGCTTTTGCCCAATCAACCCGTGGACGTGTTGCTTACGGATGTGATGATGCCTGTGATGCCGGGCAATGCCTTGGCAAAAGAAGTTCGCAAGGCCTTTCCTGCTGTTAAAATTTTGGCTTTGTCTATGAGCGGTGAAGGTGGTTTGGTGAATGAGATGATTAACGATGCCGACATTGCAGGCTATGTTTTAAAGAACATCGGCAAAGCCGAACTGGTTTCGGCCATTGAAAAAATTGCCGGCGGTGGAAATTATTTCAGCGAAGCAGTGTTGGAAGAACTGGGTCGCACCGACCGGCGAAAAAGACAATTGGAAGAAGCGCATTTAACCGCAAGGGAGATTGACATCATACGCCTGATAGAAAAAGAGTGCAGCAACCGGCAAATTGCCGAAACGCTTTTCATTAGCGAACGTACCGTGGAAACCCACCGCAAAAATATCTTTCGCAAAACCGGCATCAACAGCATCGTGGGGTTGATTAAGTATGCTTATGAACACAAGCTGACCAAGTGAATGTTTATTAGTCAATGGTGAATAAGTCGTTTTATGAAGTGAGGCGCTGATAAAGGTATCTGCTATCAACTTTTGCTATTGCAAAAATGATTGAGTTGGAATAGTCGCCACAACTCACAATTCACAGCTAAAATACCGTCTGCAGGGTATGAAACGGTGCAGCCCTTTCCGATAGTTTAGCCGCCTAAACCAATTTTATGCGGAAAATAATTTTTACCCTTCTCTTCTTTTTTCTCATCGGGTTTTCTTTTGCCAACAACATTGTGTTGAGTAACGTGAGCCTCAACGGACAAAACACAACGAGCCAGTTTTCGCTGGTAAATTTTGATGTAGCCTGGGAAAACAGTTGGCGCACCATTACCAACGAAAGCAATTATGACGGTGCGTGGATTTTTGTTAAGTTCCGGAAAAAAGCAAGCAGCCTTTGGCAACACGCCACCATTAGTTCTACCGGTGCAACCGTGCCCGCCAACAGCATTATTCAAACATCAGCCGATGGCAAAGGGATTTGGATTTATCACACCTTGCCCGGCGCGGATTTCACGGGCAATGTGGCTTACACCGGCGCAAAAATTCAATGGAACTATGGCGTTGACGGCGTGCTGAATACCGACAGCGTCGAGATAAGAGTGTTTGCTCTGGAGATGGTGTACATACCACAAGGCAAGTTTAACATCGGCAGCGGCGGAACTGAAACCAATGCTTTTTTTGAAGGCAGCAAGGCAAGCCCCTATTCAGTTGTATCGGAAAGCGCCATCACTATTGCCAACACGGCCGGCAATCTTTATTACAGCAATGCAAACGGCATCGGTGGTGACTTGGGCGGACCCATTCCAGCGAACTATCCTAAAGGCTTCAACGCGTTTTGGATCATGAAATACGAAAGCAGTCAGCAGCAATACGTTGACTTCTTAAACAACCTTGACGTGGCACGTGCTAACAATCGTTATACCGGCGTTTACACCGGCACGCATCCGGCCCTTGTTGCGCCATTCCCCGAACGTGCGGCAAATAGCTTAAGTGTTACCGACATGCTTGCCTTTTCGGATTGGGCGGGCCTTCGTCTATTTACCGAATTAGAATATGAAAAAGCCAGCCGCGGCTATAACCAAACACCAACGCCAAATGAATTTGCGTGGGGCAACACAACCATTGCCGCAACAGCATCCGTTGCCAACCCAGGATTAATGAATGAAACCGCAACCGATGGCAATGCCAATTACAGCAACGGTGTCGCACGTCCCTTGCGCAACGGCATTTATGCCACGGCAACCAGCAACCGCCAGCAAAGCGGGGGCACGTATTACGGTGTGATGGATATGTCTGGCAACGTGGATGAAATAACCATTAGCGTTGGCAGTACACAAGGGAGAGCTTTTACTCCTACAAACGGCGACGGCAATCTTGATGCAACCGGTGAAAACAACGTGGCTACATGGCCAACCGCAAGCACGGGCTATAGCCTTAGAGGCGGTTATTATGCCGACGGCGTTAATCAAGTGAGAACTTCTGAACGGTATTACGGAGCGTTTAATACGGCTACGGCAAACCGGCTGGTCTATCTCGGAATCCGCCTGGCAAGAACAGCCGAATAATTATCCTTTCACCCTAAAATTCTTTTTAATGGAAAGGATAAAAAAAATTACTTGTTGGCTGTTGGCAACGGCTATGGCAACAGCGGTTGTAGCACAAAACAGTGCCATCTTTAAAGGCGGTACGGCCGATGGCTGGTCATCGCAAAACCGCATTCAGTCGAGTAGCAGTATTTGCAAAGGCGGTGGAGGCGATGGCTGGTCTTCTTTAAATTTTGCACAAGCCTCGTCTTCTATTTTTAAAGGCGGTGAGGGTGATGGTTGGTCTTCTTTAAACATTGTACAATCATCAGTATCTATTTTTAAAGGCGGCTTTGGAGATGGTTGGGATTCGAAGAAATACATCCAGGCAAACAGTGGCATTTTTAAAGGAGGCGGCGGCGATGGCTGGGCCAGCACGTATCGTCCGTTGGGCGCACTGCCGGTCACTTTGCTTTCATTTACTGCGGAAAAACAAGCCAAGGCATCGCTTCTAAAATGGCAAACAAGTAAAGAAGAAGGTTCAGATCATTTTGATGTGGAAAGAAGCCTTGATGCTTTGTCATTTGTAAGAATAGGGGCCGTAGCGGCAACCGGCAATAGCAGCGCGACAAGCAGCTATTCATTTACTGATCCGCAACCGCTTAAAGGATACAATTACTACCGTTTAAAGCAAGTGGACAAAAGCGGCGCTTTCGTTTACACGCCGGTACGGTTGGTCATGTTTGATGCAATGACTTTGACAATATTCAAAGCTTATCCCGTTCCGGTTACAGCTTTACTAACAATTGAGTTGCCAACGCAAATCCAAAGTGAAAATGTGGTGATTAATGTTTCAAACGCGGTGGGTGTAATGGTGCAGCAAATAAAACTTTCAGGCAACCGGGCCGATAACCGAAAAGTATTGAATCTAACCACTTTGCCCGCCGGTACTTATGTGGTGCAGGTGTCTTCGGCAGGCTTTAACGGTTCACAGGTTATCATAAAACAGTAAGTCCGCTTTTGGTTTTCCTGTACAGCCTTGCGCCTTCGTGCGCAGGGCTTTTTTGTTTAAAGCAAATGAAGCGTCGTTGGTTCCGTGCCTGCAAATACTTTAAACGTTTTGAAGTACTCAAAAAACAAATGCCTTAATCAAGCTTCAACACAGCCAGGAAGGCTTCCTGTGGCACTTCCACGTTACCAATCTGCCTCATACGCTTCTTGCCTTCTTTTTGTTTTTCCAGCAGCTTGCGTTTGCGGCTAATGTCACCGCCGTAACATTTTGCCGTTACGTCTTTACGCATGGCGGAGATGTTTTCACGGGCAATCACCTTGGCGCCAACGGCTGCTTGTATGGCAATTTGAAATTGTTGGCGTGGCAATAACTCTTTTAATTTTTCGCAAAGCCTTCGGCCGAAGTCCTGTGCACGGCCTCGATGGATCAATGCACTTAATGCATCCACTTTTTCGTTGTTCAACAAAATGTCCATCTTCACAATGTCGGCCTCGCGATAGCCGATAGGATGATAATCAAAGGAAGCATACCCGCGTGTTTGCGATTTTAATTTATCGTAGAAGTCAAATACGATTTCAGTTAAGGGCATTTCAAAAATCAACTCTACACGGGTAGTAGTAAGATAGCTTTGATTGATAAGAATGCCGCGTTTGCCCAAACACAAGGTCATGATGTTGCCGATATAATCTGGCTTGGTGATGATTTGCGCTCTGATAAACGGTTCTTCAATACGGTCGGTTTTTACCGCTTCCGGCATTTCCGTAGGATTGTTCACGATAATCTTTTCGCCTTTGGTTGTGTAAGCGATAAAGCTTACGTTGGGCACTGTGGTAATGACTGTTTGGTTGAACTCACGTTCCAACCTTTCCTGAATAATTTCCATGTGCAACAGACCCAAAAAGCCGCAACGAAAACCAAAGCCCAAGGCTTGTGATGTTTCCAGTTCAAAGGTCAGCGAGGCGTCGTTCAACTGCAATTTGTCCATGCAGTCGCGCAACTCTTCAAATTCATCGGTGTTTACCGGAAAGATGCCCGCAAATACCATCGGCTTCACTTCCTGAAACCCTTTGATGATTTCTTGCGTGGGATTTACAGCATTGGTGATGGTATCACCCACCTTTACTTCCTTGGCGTTTTTTATGCCGGTGATAATGTAGCCTACATCGCCGGTTTTTACTTCGGCGGCGGGTTGAAGGCCCAGCTTTAAAATGCCGACTTCATCAGCTTCGTATTCCTGATTGGTAGAAACGAATTTTACTTTATCGCCCTTGCGTAAAACGCCGTTCACAATACGGTAATAAACGATGATGCCGCGAAAGGAATTAAAGACCGAGTCGAAGATCAGTGCTTGCAGCGGTGCATCTTCTTTGCCCTTTGGTGCAGGAATGCGCTTAACAATGGCTTCAAGTATGGCGTCAACCCCAATGCCCGTCCGGCCGCTGGCTAACAGAATGTCTTCGGGTTTACAGCCAATCAACTCAATGATCTGATCCTTCACTTCCTCAATCATCGCCCCGTCCATGTCAATCTTGTTGATGACCGGAATAATCTCCAGATCATTTTCAACAGCGAGATAAAGATTGGAAATGGTTTGCGCTTGGATGCCTTGTGTAGCATCTACTAACAACAACACGCCTTCGCAAGCAGCAAGCGCACGGCTTACTTCGTAGCTGAAATCAACGTGCCCGGGTGTGTCAATAAGATTGAGAACGTACGTCTCGCCGCCTTGTTTGTAATTGATTTGAATCGCATGGCTCTTGATGGTAATGCCCTTTTCTCTTTCCAGGTCCATGTCGTCCAGCACCTGGTCCATCATGTCCCTGTCGGAAATGGTGTGAGTGACTTGAAGCAGGCGGTCGGCCAGTGTGCTTTTGCCGTGGTCAATGTGTGCGATGATGCAGAAATTCCGGATGTTCTTCATACTGATAACCCAACGTATTTAGAGTGGGCGAAAGTAACGCAAAGCAGCCGCATTGCCGAACGATATGAAGCGGTTTAACGCAGCGTTTCAATGACACAACTATGCTCAAACAAAAATCCTCCGCTGCAAGCGGAGGATTCACGTATACAGTTGATTGGACTTTGGAGAACAAAAATTACAGTTCTTACAGAGCTCTACCAATCCGTTGCTTATTGCTTATTGCTTATTGCCAATTGCTTATTGAGTTGCCTGCGGCTTCGGCGCATTTTTCGGTTTCTTGCCCGTCTTCGGCGTAAAAATCGCCAGCATTCGTTTGCCTTCAAGCTTCGGCATGCTTTCCAATTGTCCTACGTCCTTCAGCCGTTCCGCAAACTTTAGCAGCAGGAGTTCACCGCGGTCTTTAAATTGGATGGCGCGGCCCTTGAACTGCACATAGGCCTTCACCTTGTTGCCATCCTTTAAAAAGCTTTCTGCATGTTTTGATTTAAAATCAAAATCGTGGTCATCCGTATTGGGTGTAAAGCGAATTTCCTTCATCTCCGTGGTCTTCGCATTGGCCTTCATTTCCTTTTCTTTCTTCTTCTTGTCGTAAAGGAATTTGTTGTAGTCAATAATGCGGCAAACCGGAGGATCGGCCTGCGGCGAAATTTCAACGAGGTCAAGTTCTTGCTGCTGCGCTATTTTCTGCGCTTCCTGTGTGGGATAAACGCCCACCGTTACGTTCTCGCCCACAAGCCGTACCTGCGGTACGCGAATGTGGTGGTTAATTCTGTGTTCTGCTTCTTTGCGGGGAACGAACCGTCCCCTGAATCCGCCGGGCCCGAATCCGCCCCTGTTTGGTAATGCCATTTACAAGTTTTAAAGTTTACCCTTGTTGCTGTTGCAAAACGCGGGTTAATGATGCTTTTGTTTTTTAAACAGTTTTAAAATAAAATCTTTTTCATGAACCATAGGCCTGAATATCTATTAAGCGTCTGTTGCGTCGCACTCGTTTACGTTCTTATCACAACGCAGCTCATTACCTTACCACAAATAATTTTATTACGGTGAAAATCAGTCCCACAGTTACCAAGGCTGTTCCCACAAGCCACATGATTAGGTTGTTGAACCGCCGTTCAAACAATACCTCTAAGCTGCCGAATTTAATATCAAGCTTAGCGATATCATCCTTCGTTGCCAAAACGTCTTTTTTTTCGGCAATCTTGTTTTCAATAATCTGTTCGATTTCAGACACAACAGCTTTTGCATCAGCATCGTCTTTAAAATGCTTCTGCAAAATTTCGTAAATTCTAAACGATTGCGTTGAATTCATAACGTTTCTCTATTCTCAACCAAGATTTGATCGCATTGATTCATTTCTTCCAAGATCAAGATTCGCTCGTTCTTTCCTTTATTTCCGTCACCACCTCCTGCAAAAATTCCTCCACATATTTAGCCCCCAGATCGCCTTTGCTTTGTCGGCGAACCGACACCTTTCCTTCATTCATTTCCTTCTCTCCGACCACCAGCATATACGGCACCTTGCTTAATTCCGTGTCACGTATCTTCTTTCCAATCTTTTCGCTGCGGTCATCTATCTCCACACGAATATCAGCCTTTTTTAATTTTTGCAAAACATCTTTTGCATACTCATTAAACTTGTCCGAAATGGGTAAAATCTTCACTTGTACCGGTGCTAACCAAGTAGGTAATTTGCCCGCATAATGTTCCAGTAAAAAACCAATGAACCGTTCGTGCGTACCCAGCGGCGCCCGGTGAATGATCAACGGCGTTTCGGTGTTGTTGTCTTCGGTAGTATAGTGTAGCTTAAAGCTTCGCCCCTGCGAAAAGTCAACCTGATTAGTCGCCAGTGTAAACTCGCGTCCAATGACGCTGTAAATCTGTACGTCAATCTTAGGCCCGTAAAAAGCTGCTTCATCCTGCACTTCTACGTACGGAATACTGGACTCAATTAAAACTTGCCGCACCATTGCTTCCGTTTCTTTCCAGAGCTCCGGTTCGTTCACATACTTTACACCCAGCTTTTCCGGCGAATGAAGCGATAACCGCATTACGTATTTATCTACGCAAAAAATTTTAAAATACTTTAGGTACATCTCATTCACCGCCCTGAACTCATCGGCAAATTGTTCCTTTGTGCAATAGATGTGCGCATCGTTCATGTGCAGGCAACGCACCCGCATCAAGCCAAACAACTCCCCGCTTTGTTCGTAGCGATAAACGGTTCCGTATTCCGCAATGCGATAAGGCAGGTCGCGGTAACTCTTTGGCAAAGCTGCAAACACCTTGTGGTGGTGCGGACAGTTCATGGCCCGCAGATAATATTTTTCGCCTTCCATCTCCATCGGCGGATACATGCTGTCAGCATAATAGGGCAAATGGCCGCTGGTGAGGTACATGCTTTCCTTGGCAATGTGTGGCGTTACCACTCGCTTGTAACCGGCTTCGCTTTCGGTTTCCTTTGCCAGCTTTTCCAGTTCTTCAATCATTACCGTGCCGTTTGGCAACCACAGGATAAGGCCTGGCCCCACGTCATCATCCATTGTGTAGATGCTCAACTCTTTTCCGAGTTTGCGATGGTCACGCTTCTTTGCTTCTTCCAGCAAATTCAGGTACTCGTCAAGTTGTTTCGCCGATGGAAACGTCACACCGTAGATGCGGGTGAGTTGCTTGTTTTTTTCATCTCCCTTCCAATAAGCACCGGCGATGTTGGTAAGCTTAATGGCCTTGATAGGCCCTGTGGACGGTATGTGCGGTCCGCGGCACAAATCTGTGAAGCCGCCTTGCGTATAAAAAGTTATTTCGCCGTCGTGCAAATTTTGCAAGAGGTCAAGTTTGTATTCATCATTCTTAGCGGTGAAGTAAGCTATCGCATCCGCCTTGGCAATGGGTTTGCGGAGGTAAGTGTTGTTCTGCTTTGCCAGCTCGGCCATCTTTACTTCCAACTTGCGCAGGTCCTCTTCAGTGATGGCCTTGTCGCCCAAGTCCACATCGTAATAAAAGCCGTTGTCCACCGCAGGGCCAACCCAAAATTTAGCGCCGGGAAAAAGGTTTTCAATGGCTTCGGCCATCAGATGCGCCGACGAATGCCAGAAGGTGCTTTGACCTCCCTTGTCATCCCAGGTCAACAGCTTTAGGGTTGAACTATCTTCAATGGGCCGCGTAGCATCCCACACTTGTCCGTTCACTTCCGCTGCTAAAATTTTTCTTGCTAAACCTTCCGAAATTGACTTGGCAACATCTAATGCACTGCTGCCTTTGTCAACGCTACGCACAGCGCCGTCGGGTAAGGTGATGTTTATTTGTTCATTCATAAAGAGCCGCAAAATTAACAAAATCGAACGCTTCGTTCAGCATTTGAAAAAGAGCCAGTCCCTAATTTCACAGGTTATGAAGAATAGCTGGCGATTATTTACTCTCTTCTTCCTATTACAATGTAGTTCCGCTTCGTTGTTTGCGCAGGAACTGACAGGCATCTGGCGCGGCTATTTCATAACCGAAGCCGGCGAGCAATACAAATACGAAGTGCAGTTGACCCAATCGAAAAAGGCGGGACTGACCGGCGTTACCTATTCTTATTTGGATACCCGTTTTTACGGCAAGGCAACGTTCACGGGCAACTATACTAAATCTTCCAATGCGGCTTTGGTGCAGGAAATAAAAACCGTAGAAGTAAAAATGGCTGGCGGCTCCCTGGCTTGTATTATGAAGTGCCGACTGGTTTATGCAAAGTCGGGCAACGAAGAATTTTTGGAAGGCGTTTACAGCAGCACCTACGAAAAAAGCGACTTGCTGAACGGTGCAAAACGCGGCGGCAACTGCGGCGGCGGACAGGTTTATTTGCGCAAAGTACCCACATCTGATTTTTATGTAGAGCCTTTCCTGCGCAATAAAAAACCATTGATCACGCCACCGTTGAAAACAGAAACGGTAAAAACACCGCCAAAGAAAACAGTGGCAAAAACACCGGCCAAAAGAACCAAGACTGTTGTTACCAAGCCTATAACAAAGCCACCTCTTGTTGAAACGGAAACAAAAAAACCGGCCGAAGAAGTCATCGTAAAACCAAAGGTGGCCGAGGCGAAAATAATTCCAACACCCACGGTCATTCGCGACCGCAAAAACGAGTTGACTAAAGTTATTGTTGTGGCGAACAAACAGATTGACATCAGCCTTTATGATAACGGCGAAATTGATGGTGATACTGTCAGTATTTATCTTGATGGCCGGTTAGTCATTGCCAACAAAGGGCTTTCTCATTCTCCAATAAAGTACCAGTTAAAGCTTGATGAAAGCAGTCCTGAACACACGCTGGTGATGGTGGCCGAAAACATGGGTACCATTCCGCCAAATACTTCGTTGATGTTGATACAGGATGGCGATAAGCGTTATCAGGTCAGCATAACATCCACTGAACAAAAAAATGCGATGGTACGGTTCCGGTACGAGAAGCTATAAAGAGGATATTTAGATATTGGGATAGTAAGATATCTCAAGTGCTCAATACAATATTCTATTATCTCAATATCCCAATATCTTAATTGCACTACTCTTTTAGTTTATCAAAACTGCGGCGATAATCATACTGTAAATCTTCGTGCATGGTTTCGATGGCGGCTTTTATCTTCTTCAATTGAGAACTGTACAACTTCGCCAACGCCGCAGTCTTTTGCCAGGAAGATTTGATGCCTTTAAACGCTGTGCAAAAGTGCAGCAGCACTTCTATTTCCACTGTTTTGCTGCCGCTGTAACGGATGTATTTGTTTGTCGTGCGCAGAATCTTTCGCAAGCCTTTCTTGGCAATGTAGTAACTGTCTTTATTTAATGCCGCAAAGCCATCATCTGTTTCTTCATTCACGCCTTTGATGAAGGCAGGCAAGTCGTCTGCTTCAAACAATAAAAAGGTAAGTAGTTCCTTGTTTTCCTTTTTGTAGCGAAGAAGCCGCAGGCACAGCTCCATGAGTTCTTTTTCATCTTTTGCCTTCAAGGCTGCCCGTATTTCCTGTGTTGATGCCGCTTTC
Organism: Flavisolibacter sp.; assembly: GCA_965247695.1. Lineage (GTDB taxonomy): Bacteria > Bacteroidota > Bacteroidia > Chitinophagales > Chitinophagaceae > Flavisolibacter. Next base: position 3,329,647 of record OZ252037.1, on the reverse strand, counting down.
ATTCAACAATAAAATTGGTGCAAATAAACAAAGGTCTAAAATAGACGCTTTTGTGTTGAAGTGTGCAAAACAGCAAAAGGAGATTGCGTTACGTGATGTTTAAAGTGGAGACTGCGTTGATAGCTTTTGCATACAGCGAAGCAGGCTTTCCTTCCAGGGTTTTAAAACAATACCGTATGCCTGCTGTATTTTGCTTTTATCCATCACCGAATACAAAGGACGCTTTGCGGGTGTAGGAAAGTTGGCCGTAGTCGTTGGTTGAATGTTGCAAGATGAATGAACAAGCAAGTCAATTTCCTTGGCGAAGTCAAACCAGGTAATGACACCTTCGTTGCTAAAGTGATAGATGCCCGGTTGCCAAACTGAAGCTTCTATAATTTTTAAAATGGCTTCCGCTAAATCAGCGGCGTAGGTTGGCGAACCGCATTGGTCGGCTACCACGTTGATGCTTTCTTTTTCAGCCATCAGCCGCATCATGGTTTTTACAAAGTTCTTTCCATAAAAAGAGTAAACCCACGACGTTCGGATGATGATGGAATCGGGATTGTTTTTTAAAGCCGCTTCTTCTCCCGCCAGTTTGCTTTCGCCGTAAAAATTGACGGGGCTTACAGCGTCATCTTCTTTTAGAGGGTGTTGGCTTGTACCGTCAAAAACATAGTCGGTAGAGATGTGAATAAATCTTGCTCCAATGGTTGCGCAGGCTTTTGCCATCACACCAACGGCAATAGCATTTATTTGAAAGGCTTCTTCTTTTTCGGATTCAGCTTTGTCAACGGCTGTATAAGCGGCGCAATTGATAACAAATGAAGGCTTGATGTTTTCTATGACAGTCCTAATGCTTTCGTTGTCGGTTAACAGAAGCCCAAGTCGGTCAAGAAATGTAAAAACGTATTCACGATGAAGCGGTGCAAGGTCTCTTAGCTCATTACCCAACTGCCCGTTAGCGCCGGTGACCAATATAGTTTTCACAGCAGGCATCAGGCAGAAAGGGAAGCCTTTGGTTCGTAAACAAAATTGTGTACGCAGTCCGCCAGCGAAGGCAGTTCCCAATCTTTTTCATTCAGGATAAGTTGGTCTTCGGGCAAGCCCCAATCAATGTTCAACGCCGGGTCGTTGAAGCGTATACCGCCCTCGGCTTCTTTGTTCCAAAACTGGTCGCATTTATACATCACCGTAGCCGTTTCACTCAATACGCAAAAGCCATGAGCAAAGCCAGCCGGTACAAACAATTGCTTTTTATTTTCTGCCGAAAGCTCAATGGTATACGTTTGGCCGTACGTGGGCGAACCTTTGCGAATGTCAACCACCGCATCCAAAATAACACCGTCAATCACCCGCAAAAGCTTTGATTGCGCATACGGGTTTTGTTGAAAATGCAGGCCACGAATAACGCCGCGTTTTGAATGGGATTGATTGTCCTGAACGAAGCTTATGTGAAGGCCTTGTTCAATAAAAAGCCGTTCGCTGTAAGCTTCAAAAAAATAGCCCCGGCTGTCTTCAAACACCTTCGGTTCAAATACGAGCAGGTCAGCAATGGGTGTTGTATAAAAAGGCATATTAAAAACTCCAGTAGTGGCGATTGACAATTTTATTTCGATAGATTCCTTTCAAATCGGCAATCATGGCTTGTGGTTTTGTGATCGCCGAAAAATAAGCATCATCCAAATTTGCGTAGGGGTCATGACAAACGGTGACAATAACTGCATCGTAATCGGTAGCCGCTTTTTCCGCTAACCGAAAGCCATATTCGTGTTCCAATTCATCGCTGTCAGCGTGAGGATCTATGACATCTACATTTACGTAAAACTCTTTTAACTCTCTCACCACATCAGCCACCTTGGAATTGCGGATGTCGCTCACGTTTTCCTTAAAGGTGGCGCCCATCACCAATACCTTGGCGCTTTTTACATCGTTTACATGGCTGATAATATGCCGCACCACTTTGCGGGCCACATATAAACTCATGTTGTCGTTTGTGTGGCGGCCGGCAAGAATCACTCTTGACGTATAGCCAAGTTCGGCCGCTTTATAGGTGAGATAGTACGGATCGACACCGATACAGTGGCCACCGACCAAACCCGGGCTGAACTTTAAAAAATTCCATTTGGTTCCGGCGGCTTCCAGGACTTCATATGTGTTGATGTTCATCTTGTCGAAGATGATGGAAAGCTCGTTCATTAAGGCTATGTTCAAATCGCGTTGCGTATTTTCAATGATCTTGGCAGCTTCGGCTACCTTGATGCTTGACGCCCGATGCACGCCGGCATCTACCACTAATTCATACGTTTTTGCGATTTCTTCCAAGGATTCCTCATCACAGCCCGAAACCACTTTTACGACTGTACGAAGCGTATGCTTTTTATCACCTGGATTGATGCGCTCCGGCGAATAACCGGTCTTGAAATCACCACCGCTTTTTAAACCCGAAAGCTTTTCAATCACGGGCAGGCAATCTTCTTCGGTGCAACCGGGATAGACCGTAGATTCAAACACCACGTAATCGCCGCGCTTAACCACTTTGCCAATAGTTTCCGATGCTTTTTTCACCGGCCGGAGATCAGGCACATTATGTTCATCAACCGGCGTGGGCACGGCCACCACAAAAAATTTGGCGCCTCGCAATACATCAAGCGACGACGTAAATTCAATATCACAACCGTCAAAAGCATCAGCCGTCAGCTCATTACTTGGGTCAAGCTTGGCCCGCATTTGTTCGATGCGCTTGTCATTGATATCAAAACCGATCACCGAAAGCTTGCGGGCAAATTCTAAAGCAATAGGGAGACCAACATAGCCAAGGCCAATAACGGCCAATTTCTCTTTCTTTTCAATCAGATCCTGGTACATGAATTTTTTTAAGCGGGCAAATATATTTCCAATCGGCAGTAAACAAAATGAGCAGTTAGCAATCAAGGTTTCCCTTGCCGATTGCTAATTGCTCATTGCCCATTCTTTATTTTACGCTGGCGAATTCTTTCGGTTGCCTTGACCACTCTTCCGGCGGCAACGATTTGAAATATTCGTACGTGCGCCGTAAACCTTCTTCGCGGCTAATTTTTGGCTCCCACTTCAAAATCGTCCGGGCTTTGGTGATGTCCGGCTGCCGTTGTTTGGGATCGTCTTTAGGCAGCGGTTTGAATGAGATGTTGCCCGTGTGTCCGGTCATGTCTAAGATTTCTTCACCTAACTGGCGCAGCGTAATTTCCGCCGGGTTGCCAATGTTTACAGGAAGATTATAACCGCTTAACAAGAGGCGATAAATCCCCTCAATCAAATCATCCACATAACAAAACGAACGCGTTTGCGAACCGTCGCCAAACATCTGAATTTCCTCGCCCCGAAGCGCCGAACCAAAAAATGCCGGCAATGCGCGGCCGTCATTGAGCCGCATACGCGGGCCGTAGGTATTAAAGATGCGGACGATGCGGATGTCCACGTTGTGAAAGGTGTGATAAGCCATGGTGATGGACTCCATGTAACGCTTGGCCTCATCATAAACACCACGCGGGCCTATGGGGTTTACATTGCCCCAGTACTCTTCGGTTTGCGGATGCACCAAAGGATCGCCGTACACTTCGCTGGTGGAGGCAATCAACATCGTTGCCCCTTTGGCTTTGGCCAGACCAAGGCAATTGTGCGTTCCCATCGCCCCTACCTTGAGGGTTTGAATGGGAATTTTTAAATAATCAATAGGACTGGCCGGCGAGGCAAAGTGCAGGATGTAATCAAGTTTGCCGGGTATGTGAATGAACTTGGTGATGTCATTGTTGTAAAACGAAAAATCCTGGTGCGGGAAAAGGTGTTCGATGTTGCGCAGATCACCCGTAATGAGGTTGTCCATCGCCATTACTTCGTAATCTTCTTTAATAAAACGTTCGCAAAGATGCGAGCCGAGAAAGCCGGCACCGCCGGTTATTAAAATTCTTTTCTTCATGTGGTCTTTTTAAGTTCAAGTGTTCAAGAGTTCGAACGTTCAAATGTTTAGCGTAGTCGGTTTGAGCCTTTTGTTTAAAACGGTCACAATAGTTGAACTCTTAAACAATTGAACACTTGAACGTTTCTATTATACGAGCTTGGGCTGATTAACCAGCGGCCGTCCGATGCTTTCGTAATGAAAACCTTTCTTTTCCATTTGTTCGATGTCGAACAAATTACGGCCGTCAAACACCACGGTGTCTTTCATGGCTTCAATCATCTTATCAAAGTCTGGCGTCCGGAACTCATTCCATTCTGTGGCAATGATCAAGGCATCGGCATTTTGCAGGCTGTCGTATTGTGTTTCCGAATACGTGATTTTATCACCAATAACGCCTTTTACATTATTCATTGCTTCGGGGTCGAAAGCCGAAACCGTAGCGCCGGCTTCCACCAATGCATTGATGATTTCCAGCGCCGGCGCTTCGCGTATGTCGTCCGTATTGGGTTTAAAAGCAAGGCCCCAAACCGCAAAGTGCTTGCCGGTTAAATCACTGTTGTAATACCGGTTGATTTTATTTACGAGATGAACTTTTTGCTTTTTGTTTACCTCGGTAACGGCGTTCAAAATTTGAAAATCGTAGGCCACTTCATTGGCCGAAAACACTAGGGCCTGCACATCTTTAGGGAAGCAACTGCCGCCATAACCAATGCCCGGGAAAAGAAAGCGTTTGCCGATACGATCATCGCTTCCGATGCCGCGGCGCACCATGTCCACATCAGCGCCAAGGCGTTCGCAAAGCTGGGCCACTTCATTCATGAATGAAATCTTAGTAGCCAGAAAAGCATTAGCCGCATATTTCGTTAATTCAGCCGAACGCTCGTCCATAAAGATGATGGGGTTGCCTTGCCGAACATAAGGCGCATACAACTCGGTCAGCAGCTTTTGCGCTCTTTCCGAAGTGGTGCCGATAACAATGCGGTCGGGTTTCATAAAGTCATCCACCGCCACGCCTTCGCGTAAAAATTCAGGATTTGAAACCACGTCAAATTCACCGTCATAGTTTTTGGCTACAGCCGCATGTACTTTTTCGGCGGTACCCACAGGCACCGTGCTTTTATCAATAATCACTTTGTAGTCGGTCAGAATCTTGCCGATGTTTTCGGATACGCCAAGTACGTATTTTAAATCAGCAGAACCATCTTCGCCGGGAGGCGTCGGCAGGGCCAGGAAAATAATCTCGGCGTGGTCAATGCCTTCCTGCAGCGATGTTGTAAAGCTCAAACGGTCTTCTTTTAAATTCCGTTCAAACAACTTTTCCAAACCGGGTTCGTAAATGGGCATAATGCCATTACGAAGCTTTTCCACTTTGCGTTGGTCAATGTCAACGCAGCAAACGTGGTTGCCGGTTTCAGCCAAACAAGTGCCGGTAACTAAACCGACGTAACCCGTTCCTACTACTGTGATTTTCATTGCGTGTGTTTTTGTTAGTTTCTTTTAAGGGTTGCAAAAATTAAGAGCCTCGGACGTGATGAAGTGCAACTGTTCTTCATCCAGTTCGGTATGCATCGGGAGCGAAATAACCCGTTCGGTAAGCCAGTCTGTAATCGTTAAATCGGAGGCCGCAGAACCAAACGCCTCAAACATCTTCTGCCGGTGGGCAGGCACAGGGTAGTAGATCATTGAAGGTACGTTTCGGGCCGCAAGATAGTCATGCAAAGCGTTCCTGTCAATACCCTTTAAAATTAATGTGTATTGGTGAAAAACATGGCGGCTGTACGCGGCACGGTACGGGATGGCGATATGCGGATGATTAGCGAAAGCGGTGTCATAGTAATCGGCGGCTCTTCGTCGTGCATCAATGTACTCATCAAGATGTTTAAGCTTTATTTCCAACACGGCTGCCTGCAAGGTATCCAAGCGGCTATTGCAGCCAACCATCTCGTGATAGTACCGCACTTTTTGTCCGTGGTTGGCTACCATGCGCAAGCTTTCGGCAACGGCGTCATCGTTCGTCATCATGGCCCCGCCATCGCCGTAGCCGCCAAGGTTTTTACTGGGGAAGAAAGACGTAGTTCCAACCGTTCCGATGCTACCTGTTTTCTTTACAGTGCCGTCTTTAAAAATATAATCACAGCCAATAGCTTGTGCATTGTCTTCAATCACAAATAAATTATGCTCTTGCGCAATGCTCATAATTTCTTCCATCGGTGCAGCATGGCCGTATAAATGCACCGGCACGATGGCTTTTGTTTTTGGCGTGATGGCTTTTTCGATCGCTGCAGGATCAATGCAAAAGGTTTGCGGGTCCACATCCACAAACACAGGCGTCAATCGCAAAAGCGCTATGACTTCCGTTGTGGCAATGTAAGTAAAGGAAGGCGTGATGACTTCATCGCCGGGTTGCAAGCCAAGGGCCATCATGGCTATTTGCAAAGCATCTGTGCCATTGGCACAAGGAATTACGTGTTTTACATTATGATACTCGGCTAGTGCCGAAGCAAAGCGGCCTACTGCCGGTCCATTGATAAACGCTGTGCTCTGCAATACGTCCAAAACCGCCGCATCAACTTCGAGTTTAATTTTTTGATACTGCAGTTTAAGGTCAACCATCTGTAATGGGCGCATCAGAAGGGAATTTTTAATTTCTGATTTTTAATTTCTGATTTCCAATTTAGAGACGATCTCCAGAAATTGGAAATTATAAATCCTTTTTGGATGGCGACAAAAATAGGGAAATCGTTCTGGTGGGTGGTGTTTAGATTTGTTCATTAAAACGCTGCGGTGCTCCTTCTTTACAATTTGTTTATCCGGCTTTATTACCTTGTTGTTTGCCTTGTTTCGCTATGGAATAAAAAAGCAAAAGCTTGGATAGACGGACGAAAAGGCTGGGATAAAACACTATCGCAAAAAATTACAAAAGCCGACAACTTTATCTGGATGCATTGTTCATCGGCGGGAGAATTTGAACAAGGCAAACCATTGATAGAAGCGCTGAAAAAGCAATATCCCCACCACAAAGTACTGGTGTCTTTCTTCTCGCCTTCAGGTTATGCAGTGGCAAAAAATTATGAGCTTGCTGATGTCATAACGTATCTCCCGCTTGATACAAAAAAGAACGCAGAACAATTTCTGTCCATCGTCAATCTGCAACTGGCAATTTTTGTCAAGTACGAATTCTGGTATCATCATTTATCCATCGCTCATTCACGTCGAATTCCCTTGTTGCTAGTCAGTGCAGTGTTTCGAAAGGAACAAATTTTCTTCACGCCTTACGGTAGGTTCTTTCAAAACATGCTGCGCTTCTTTCAACAGATTTTTGTGCAGGATGAGGCGTCTTTACAACTCTTAAATGAAAAGGGTTTTGCTAACGTCACCATCAGCGGCGATACTCGTTTTGATCGCGTAAAAAAAATCAGCCGCAACGCTGAACCGATTTCTCTAATTGAAGATTTTATTCGGGGCAAGAAAGCTATCGTTGCCGGCAGCACCTGGTCTGAAGATGAAGAATTACTGAAAGCGTTTATAACATCATCCAATATAAAATTGATTCTTGCTCCACACGAAGTGAATGAAAGCCATCTTCAACAATTGCAAAATCTTTTTCCGGCTGCCTTGATGTATTCATCTCTAAAAAGCAAAAAGTCGTTAAATCAATCGCCAGTCCTGATCATTGACTCGGTCGGGCTTCTCTCCCGCCTTTATCAACACGCAACCATAACTTATATAGGCGGCGGCTTTACCAAAGACGGCATTCATAACATTTTGGAAGCGGCTGTTTGGGGCAAGCCGGTCATCTTCGGACCCAATTATAAAAAATACCGCGAAGCAAGTGAGTTGATTGCGGCAGGCGGTGGTTTTAGTGTAAATAATGCGGTAGAACTAAAAGGAATTGCAATTGATTTATTTGATGATACAGCGCTATTAAAAACGAGCAGTGGAAACGCAAAAGCTTACGTGGAAAGAAACACCGGCGCCACGCAAAAAATTATGCAGGCCATTCAGGAAAACCGCCTTCTTACCAAGCCATAAAATTGTTGAACAATTTCGTTCTTGTCGTCCCAACCGAGTTTGTGTTTGAGTTCCCTTGCCATCCAATATTCGGCTTCGGAAAAGATGTTGAAATTGTTGATGGTTTTTACGCTGCGTTCGTAAGCCGCTTCGTCGCCGCGGAACAATTCCCGCACAAAAGCAAAACGGTCATTGATGCCAACGGCTTTGCGCAAATCCTTAATGGGCGTTTCTTTCAGCGCATGGGCCACTTCCGTCTTTTGTTCTTTCAACCGGTCATTTAAAGATTCTTGCTTTTCGGCGATCACCTGATGCAGTTCACGCCTTTCCACAAAAGGCAAGGTTGGCGCATCAGTCGCGGTTTCAAAAGCGGTATTGAAGTATGACGATTGCACAAAAGCCGGTGCCGCTTCTTCTTTCACAACGGGCGTCGGTGCGTGAAAGGTTTCGGCACGGTTCAACTTCGGCAAGACATATTCATTTTGTTGAACTGCCTGCGGCAAAACAATTTCAGCTTCTTCAATAGATGTTTCTTCGGCAACGTTGTCCAACACGAACACTTCCTTTTCCGTTGCGGTTTCTGTAAAAGGAACCCGTAACGATTCTTCTGAAAAATTCAGGTTTACGGGCAGCGTAACCGAAATTTTTTTTGAGTTGAAGGAGCCGCTGTGGGTTTGCAGTTGCGATAGTTCCTGTTGCAACAATTGCACGGTGAAAAGCAGGTGGGAAGGCGGCGCGGTTTGCGTTTTTTGTTGATACAATTTATCTATGAGGGTGTATATTCTTTCCATGATTGCGATACTTTCGTTTTTTGCGGACGATGGGTGAACGAAAAATTTGTGCTGCAAATTATTAAGGGTTCGCCAATTTACCCCCGCTATCAAAATTTTTTCGACTGATGTTTATCGAACCCTTGCTAAGCGGTGAAAAACGCGGATGGATAGAAGTGATTTGCGGCTCCATGTTTTCCGGCAAAACCGAAGAACTCATTCGCCGGCTGAAGCGGGCAAAGATTGCCAATCTAAAAACAGAAATTTTTAAACCGGCCATTGATACGCGGTACGATGAAATAAAGATCGTGTCGCACGACGAAAACGCTATCCAATCAACACCTATTGACAACTCGCAAAAAATTCTGTTACTGGCACAGGATGTTGATGTGGTGGGCATTGATGAAGCCCAGTTCTTCGATAACGAAATTGCAAATGTTTGCGATATACTTGCGCTGCGGGGCGTAAGAGTGATCGTTGCCGGTCTTGACATGGATTTTCTGGCAAAACCTTTCGGACAAATGCCGGCGCTGATGGCCAAAGCCGACTACGTGACCAAGCTTCACGCCATTTGCATGAAGTGCGGCAACATTGCTAATTATTCATACCGCATCATTCCCAACGAAGAACAAATTATGCTGGGTGCAAAGAACGCTTACGAGCCAAGATGCCGTGTGTGTTTTACACTCGATGGAGCATTGGATTAGTAAAAAGCAGTCGGCAATAGCACCAACAAAAGATGAAACAAGTTTTCACACTATTCAAAAAAGATCTTCTTCTTGAAATCCGCCAGCAATATGCTTTTTACGGCGTGTTGCTTTATGTGGGCGCCACCATTTTTGTGCTGTACATGGCCATAGAAAGCCCCGATAAATCCACTTGGATCGGCCTCTTTTGGATCATCCAGCTTTTCATCTCCATCAATGCCGTTGCCAAAAGTTTTTTGCAGGAAAGCCGCGGCCGCATGTTGTATTATCAAAGCATTGCATCGCCCCAACAATTTGTACTGGCCAAGCTTCTCTTCAACTCCTTGCTCATGTTGGTGATGAGTTTATTAAGCGCCGTGCTCTTTTCGCTATTTCTCACCTATCCCGTACAAAAAACGGCTGCCTTCATCGGGCTTGTTTTTTTGGGCGGCTGGAGCCTAAGCCTGGTATTTACCTTTCTTGCCGCCATCGCCGCCAAAGCGCAACAGAACGCGGCCATCATGGCTATACTCGGCTTTCCCATCATCATTCCGCAATTGCTTCTGTTGATGCAGGTTTCATCAAAACTCTTTAAAGTAACCGATGCCGTGCCGCTTGTCAATGTTGGGATTCTTTTTGCATCTGATGGTTTGGTGATTCTGTTGGCCATCATCCTGTTTCCCTTTTTATGGAAAGATTAAACCAATTTGAAAATTTGAAGATTGAATTGCGCCGGCTGCAATAATTTTCAAATCGGCTAATCATCAAATCTTCAAATCACCCAATCGTTTTCTCCCCTTATTTTTGCGGCCAATTAAACGATTGCTGCCTCAAACAGCCAAGGAATGAACAAACATTGGTGGAAAATACTCTGCGTAGTGTTGCTGGTTTACACGGTTATCGCCGGCCTTTTATGGAACAACATTCCCCGCATTCCGGCCTTGCAGGAAACCATTCGCAATCTTTACTTTCACGTGTGCATGTGGTTTGCCATGATGATTCTTTTTACCGCATCTGTAGTACAAGCCATTTACTACCTGCGTACAAACAATCTCGAATACGACATTAAATCAAAGTCTTTTGCCACCACAGGCATTGTGTTTGGCTTGCTGGGTTATGCCACTGGCACCATCTGGATGTCTTATACTTGGGTTGATCCCAATCGGCCTGCTTGGGAATCCTTTTCGCAAATTGCCAAAGAGCCGAAGTTGATCGGTGCGGCCATTGCCTTGCTAATTTATTTCGCTTATCTCGTGCTGCGGGATTCTATCAGCGACATTGACAAAAAAGCCCGTATCGGCGCTGTGTACAACATCTTTGCTTTTGCGTTTTTGTTTCCGGCCATCTGGATCATCCCGCGCCTGTTGCCCAGCCTTCATCCCGGCGGCGAAGGGCCGGGCGGCGTACGAACCGACAACCCCGCATTGGAGTTTAAAGCCCTTGCCCCGCAAATGCGTTATGTGTTTTATCCGGCCATAATTGGTTGGACACTTTTAGGCGTTTGGATTACCAGTTTAAAAGTGCGCCTGCTTTATTTAAAAGAAAAAAAACTGCTTCTTGAACAATGACCAGAAAAATAAACTTCCTTTTTTCTCTTTTGCTTTTGCATTTGGTCTCCATCGCCCAGCCACCGGCCGTTGAAATGGCGGACGGACTTCGCAGCAGCGGAAAAATTTACGTGGTCATTGCCGTGGTGCTCACCATTTTTGCCGGCATCATTTTATACCTGATACGCCTTGATAAGAAGATTACCAAAATGGAAAGGCAGTCCTTTGTTGACACAAATTCCAATTTCAAAAAATAACTTCATAAACCAACTTTTTATGTCAGCAGAATACAGCTTCTTTGGATCGGTTGAAAAAAGCTTCGACAGGGCCGCCAAGTTTACCAAATGGGACCCGGGCGTGCTGGAACAAATCAAGGCCTGCAACTCCGTTTACCAAATGAAGTTTCCTGTACGCATGGATGACGGCCGTATTGAAGTGATAGAGGCTTACCGCGTTCAACACTCTCACCACAAAACACCCTGCAAAGGCGGTATTCGCTTTGCCGCCGAAGTAAACCAAGACGAAGTGATGGCGCTGGCTGCGTTGATGACCTACAAATGCGCCATTGTAAATGTGCCGTTTGGCGGAGGCAAAGGCGGCATTAAAATCAATCCCCGCAAGTATTCCGTTTACGAATTGGAAAAAATTACACGACGTTATACCGCTGAATTGGTGAAGAAAAATTTCATCGGTCCAGGCACCGATGTCCCAGCTCCGGATTATGGCACTGGCGAACGCGAAATGGCCTGGATCGTGGATACCTACCAAAGCCTTCGTCCCGGTGAAATTGATTCATCGGGTTGCGTCACGGGCAAGCCGGTAACACAAGGCGGCGTTCGCGGACGAAGAGAAGCAACAGGCTTGGGAATTTTCTTCGGTGTTCGTGAAGTGTGCAACGTGCAAGACGTGATGGACAAACTTGGATTGTCCGTCGGCATTGAAGGCAAAAAGGTGATTGTGCAAGGTTTGGGCAACGTAGGTTATCATGCCGCAAAATACTTTCAGGCGGCCGGCGCAAAAATCATTGCCCTGGCTGAATACGAAGGCGCCATCCGCAGTGACGACGGTTTGGATGTGGATGCTGTGTTTGAACACCGCAAGGCCACGGGTTCGATACTGAACTTTCCCGGTGGGCAAAACTTTGCCAAGAACCTGGATGCGCTTGAATACGATTGCGATATTTTGATTCCCGCTGCTTTGGAAAACGTGATCAACGGCGAGAATGCGCCGAGGGTAAAGGCAAAGCTCATAGGCGAAGGCGCCAACGGTCCGCTTACGCCTGAAGCCGATGAAGTGTTTGTACAAAAAGGCACCATCGTTATCCCCGATATGTATCTCAATGCCGGTGGCGTTACCGTTTCGTATTTTGAATGGCTGAAGAATTTGAGTCACGTACGATACGGCCGCATGGAAAAGCGCTTTACGGAAAACATGAACACGCACATTCTTGGACAGATAGAAGAACTTACCGGCAACAAGGTGAGTCAAAAAGAAAAACAATTCATACTGCACGGCGCGGAAGAAGTGGACTTGGTGCACAGCGGTCTTGAAGAAACAATGGTAACCGCCACTAAAGAGATTATGGATGAATGGAAGCGGAACCCGCAGATACCTGATATGCGCACCGCCGCTTATGTGGTTGCCATCAACAAGGTAGGCACAAGCTATGCGGAATTGGGCATCTTCCCATAAAGTCAACAGGCAATAAGCGATTAAAAGCCTCATCAAACGATGAGGCTTTGTAATTTTTCTTTGCGTCTTTGCGGGATGCGGGCTACATCGTTTCATTGCAACGATATTTTATTCTCGCAAAGCCGCAAAGACAAGGGTCTTTTTAGCGCATGAAGTGCAATCCGTAACTCTCATTGGTCAGTACGTCCTGCCACTGTTGAATGATCTTTTGATAAGCGCGGCCCACGGGCATTTGCTTTCTGTCTAAATCGTACAAGCCAAGCGGATTAATGTTGCCGTTGTTTTCACGTAAAGCCGTGTCCCAATCAACTTGATGTGTTAGGCTGTACCAGGTAAAACCTACGATGGGCACACCGTCTTGTTTCAAACGATGCACGTTTGCCCATTCTTTGTAAAACCAACCTACGCTGTCGGGCATGGCCCGGTTGGTTTCAGTGTGCATGATGGGCAGTCGGTAACGGTTGTAGTATTGATGGGTGATGACGTAGTAGCCAAAAATTTCTCCCGATGCTTCCGTGCTGCCATCGGGCCGCACAAGGTGTTCGTTGGTGATGTAATAATCATTGCCCATTATGCACCGCGCCGACACCTGGTTCTCTTCAAACCAGTGGTACTCTTTTCGCGTCATGCCGTTGTCCAATAAGTATTCGTACATGTTTGCGTTGATGGGATAACCGTACGTAAGATCAAGTGAAAGAAAGCGCCGCTGGTTATAAAAGTTGGCGATCTTCTGCGCCTCTGGCCTTGTGGCGTGAAAGTATTCCGATGATTCGCTTTGCACAAAAGTAGCTTCGGGCTGCACTTCCAAAATAGCGTTCATGGCCATTACGTTTGCTTTACACAAATGTTTCAGTGCGGTAACAAAACTGGCATCGCTTGTCAGCCGTTCGTTCCACCATCCGTACAATCCGGAAAAGGTGGCCGCGATAAAAATTTCGTTTACCGGTGTGTAAAACTGCAGGTGCGGAAAGCGTTTTGAAAAGGCCCTCGCGTATTCGGCAAAGTGGGCCGGAAAGTCGGGGTTTTGAAAATCGCCCAGCCAGTCGGGTACACCAAAATGGCAAAGGTCAACAATGGGTTCGATGTCTAATTCATCCAGCCTGGGAAAAGCTTCATCGCAAAAGGACCAGTCGTATTGGCCCGGTCCCAAATGCGTTTTGTATAACGGAGGGCCGTAGCGCAAAAAGGAAATGCCGAGTTCTTTCACTAAATTAAAATCGTCTTGCCAGGCCTGATAGTGTCCGCATTTTTCCATTTCATCCACACGGAATGGTTTGCCATCGGGTAACAAAATGGTTGGATAACTGTTTTCGATGCCCGTGGCAAACATAAATTTTGGAGAAGCCATTTTTTAAATTTCTGATTGATAATTTCTGATTACCAGTGCCGGCAACTTTTGTTGCATAACCCGCCAATCAAAAATGAGAATTGGATAAGCTATAAAATGTCTAACCGTCCGCCGTCAACAATCAAGGTTGTTCCGTTAATGAAGGAGGCGTCGTCCGATGCAATAAAGACGATAGCAGCGGCCAGCTCTTCCGGCTTGCCGATTGCCCCTTCCACTTTTTCCGCGCCGCTTTTTACGTTGGGATTGTTCCAAAGCATGGGCGTGTCCACCGCGCCGGGCGCCACACAGTTGATGCGCAATTGACTTCGCGGATGTTCAAGGCTTACGCCTCTGATGAAGGCTTCCATACCGCCTTTGCTGCTGGCGTAAGGAACCACGTTCTTGGTGGTTTCGTGAGCATGAACCGAACTGACGTTAACAATAGCGCCACCGTTCATGTGCGGGATGCAGTACTTGCAAAATAAAAAAACGGAGCGAAGGTTAACCGCCATCACCGTATCCCATTCCTGTGACGACAATTCAATAATTGGCTTGAATGTCATCATGGCCGCATTGTTTACCAATACGTCAATGCGGTTCCAGGTGCTTACGGCAAGGTTTACAGCCGCGACAATCTGTTCTTCAATGCCCACGTTGCAAGCGGCAAACACCGCTTCGCCGCCGGCATCTTTTATCAGCGTAACGGTTTCATTGCCGCCATCGGGGTTCATGTCTATCACCAAAACCTTCCCGCCTTCCGAAGCCATGCGTTGGGCTGCGGCACGTCCAATACCCGATCCGGCTCCTGTTATCAAACAAACTTTATCGGTAAACCGCATAAAAATATTTGGGGAACTGTATCAACTGCAATGCCATGGGTTGATTAGCAGATGTGACGATTGGCTGTTGCCGTAATTTGGAAGTCAGCGAATCATCAATTAGTCTTTACCTGTTTATAGCAAATGAAGGTGTGCTTTTTGTAAGGTTGGCTCTACAATCATTTAAAATGAAAAAATTGATCGGCTTGTGTCTGTTAGCGCTTTGCAGCGTCGGCATCTTCTTTTGTTCAAACGGCCAGAATTCCACCGCTCCCACAACCGGAAAAAAAATCATCATTATCCGCCACGGCGAAAAGCCCGATGAAGGTGATAACTTGTCGTGCAAGGGGCTGAACAGAGCCTTGGCGCTACCGCAAATTTTGTACAGCAAGTTTGGTTTGCCCGCAGCCATCTTCGTGCCTGCTATTAACGGCGGCAAAAAAACAAGCACGGCCCGCATGTATCAAACTATTGTCCCGTTTATCGTCAAATACAACCTGCGGGTTAACTCAAAATTTGATGTGGACGATGTTGAGGGCCTCGCCGGTGCGCTCAAGCTAACCGAAGGCACAAGCCTCGTTGTATGGGAGCACAAGAACATCAACGACCTGGCGACGGCCTTGGGTGTGCAACAAAAATTAAAATGGGAAGGCAACGATTTTGACGGCATTTGGATTGTCACCTTTGGAACAACCGGCGCTACTGTTACTGTTGATAAGGAAGGGTTGTCGCCGAAAGATGCCTGTCCTTAAAAAGGAATAAAATTTTAGCGCGGTTGCCGCTTACCCAGCCGATTGCTTTTTGCAGTGCATCCGCGGCTACGTAATTTAATCCCATGATTTTTTTATTGCTCATTGCCGGCGGGCTACTTATTTTGATTCTGTTGCTTATCGTGGCGCTTTTTCTCAAGCCCATTTTTTATGCAAGAATTAATCAACCATGGATGCATGCCCTGCAAACCTTGCGTTATGAATTCACCACTAAACTTCAGGCGGTAGAAAAGGCCAACTACGAAGCAAAGGAAGGCCATGAAACAATTGTTTACGATGGCCGCGACGTGATACAAGAAAGCGATTTTACCGGCAACGGAGCAAGGGCATGGGATTATGTTGGGCACCGTTTTACCGAAGGCAACGGCGAAGGTTCGCACGGGATAGTAGGTAATGTCATCACTATCAATCGTACAAACACAGCCGGACGCTACGAGCTTTATTTAAAGCATTTTGTTTTTGACGGGAAAGAACATGGCAGCATCCCGGCAAGTACAAATGGAGCAACGAGAACGTTGTGCCTCCGATGTGAAGTGAAAAGAGATGCAGGTTCACACATTCTTCGTTTTGTTTTTAAAGGCGAAGCATCCAATGAAGTTTTGGACGAAAAAGATTATGTTGTCTTCAACCCTGACTGGCAAGTAATGGAGGTTTTTTTTACAGTTCCCTCAAGCGAGAATTGCCTGTTTCGCATTGATGATTTGGGAGTGATGCCGGCGCCAAGCACCGTGCAAATAAGAAACCTGGTTTTGTTTGAAAAGAGGTGAACGATAAAACGGGACTAAAGTTAGGTTGATGTTTTATGGCTGCCGCGATGAAGGGCTGGATAGCGATAAGAACGTACAAGTGCTGATAGCTCCCGATAGCTATCGGGACGGGAGCGGCGCAATTGGGCTCAATAGATAGGTGGCCTTTAGTCCATAAACAGCCGAGAATTCAAATTTCTACAATCGTTTAAAAATCCAGAAAATCCGTAGTCAATTCCAGTCTTCGTCTTCTTCCTCATCAAATTGTTCATATTGCTCTTCCAGGGTAGCATCAAAGGTTTCATAACTGAACTCGTGGCCCCATTTGGCGGCCGCAAATACAAAGGCAAAATTGAAATCGTACAAATCATCTTGTTCCAGCCATTCTTCTTCAGTGGCTTTTAATATCCAGTCGTAAAAAAAGCTGCCGCGTTTATCATAGCGGATGGCAGTCAATTCATCTTTCGGAACGGCAAAGTGGTTGGCGGTATCTTCGCCGCTCCAATCAATCGCCTGTTCCGTTATCGTCCAATTTCCAAATTTCATAATTGTCTCCTGATTGTAGTAAAGGTCGTGTTCTCGTTCAAGAAGACGGCAATGTCCGTTATGTATCCAACGTCTCAATAATCATTGTCAAAACGAAAGAAATGCGCTATGCGGTTAGTGGGTTGGGAGTAACAGAACTTGGTAAAAACACATAAAAACAAGCGCCTTTGCCGTCTGTTGCCTTGGCGTAAATATAGCCGCCGTGCCGCTCCACAATTTTTTTGCACAAAGCTAAACCAAGTCCCGTGCCCTCAAATTTGTCGCGTGAATGTAAGCGGGTGAAGGTTTTAAAAATCTTCTCCTCGTGTTCGGGCTTGAAGCCGATTCCATTGTCGCAAATGCTGATAGCGGTGAACAGTTTCTCTTTGTCGGCGGGCAACGATTGTTCGTAATCTTTGCCCAACGCTGCTTTAAATTCTATTTTTATAACCGGCGGAACACCTGGCTTTGAAAACTTCAAGGCATTGTTGAGCAGGTTATAAAAAAGTTGGTTCAGCAAGATTGCCGAGCCTTTTACTACCGGCAAGTCAGTTTTAGTAATTTTTCCACTGGTTTCCAGCAGTAAAACCTCAAGGTCGGTTTCAATGTTGCAAAACACATCAGTCAGGCTGACTACTTCAACAGAATCTTCTAAGGAATTAATGACGGAATAATTCAACACCCCGTCTATCAACCCAAACATTCGTTCAGCGGATGCCTGCATTTTGTCTAAGTAGAGCTTTCCTCTTTCAGGAAGCAAATAACCGAATTCATCTTCGAGGCGGCTGCCAAAGGTGCGGACCTTGCGGATGGGTTCTTTTAAATCATGAGAAGCAACGTGAGCAAACTGTTGGAGGTCTTCGTTGGAGCGTTCCAATTCGGAATTCTTTTGCGCCAGCAGCGTTTCCGATTGCACAATCTCGCTTACGTCTCTCGCCATAATGATGACGCCTTCTATCTTGCCCTGAATCAGTAAAGGAATGAAATACGTATCGGTGAACAAATCGGGCCTGGCTACAGCAGGGCGCTTAGGTAAATAAACCGTTTCGCCTTCCAAAGCCCGTAGAATGCTTTGGTGCTGAAGCGTGCCTTCCGCTTTTGGCGTTATGGCAAACAAACCTTGGCCCTGCAGTTCCGTCCGGTTGCTTTTCATTTCCTTTTCAAAGCGTTTGTTTACCGTGATAAAATTCAGGTCTTTGTCCAGCACCGAAATAAATTCCACCGATGAATCAATCAATTGCCTAAGAAAAGACTCGGTGTTTTGAAGTTCAACATTTTTTTGCTGCAACTGGCGGGTGCGAACGTCCACGGTATTCTCCAATTCTTCCGCAAATGTTTTTTGCACGTGTATGTCAGTGAGAGTGCCTATCCATTTAATGACTTTGCCTGCCTCGTCTAGTAACGGATCTGCCACCGAATAATGCCAGCGGTAATCGCCGCTTTTGCTTTTCAGCCTTAGCTCGTACCGAAAAGGTGTTCCGGCCCTGAAATGGGCATTCCAGACTTCGTAAGAAGGGCCACGATCTTCGGGATGAAGCATGGCGTTCCAGGTTTCTTCGGGATCATCAACACCTGAATAACGCATCCATTGTTCCGATCTGTATTCCACGGCGCCGTCCGCGCCTCGTATCCACACCATTTGCGGAAGCCCTTCCGCCAGTGTGCGAAAACGGCTCTCGCTTTCCCGAAGTTTGTCCTCGGCCTTTTTTCGTTCGCTGATGTCTTCAACCACCGAAATAAAATAAGCCGGTTTATTTTGTTTATCGCGTACAAGCGATACGGTGAGGTTGATCCATACAATAACCCCTGACTTGTGGATGTAACGCTTTTCCAGCTCGTAACTTTTTCTTGCGCCAGCCAGCGCTTCTTGCAGCAGGTGCAAGTCTTTTTGCAAATCATCAGGGTGTGTGATGTCTTGAAAAGATGAGGACAGCAACTCATCTCTGGTATAACCCACGATGGCGCAAAGACGGTCGTTCACCAACAGCCAGCCGCCGTCCGGCGCTACATGTGCAATACCTGCCGCCGCATTATCGAAGGTGCTCCGAAACTTTTCTTCACTTTGCTGGAGCGCTTCTTCTACCCGTTTTCTGTCGGTGATGTCAATGTTCACACCGGTGCGGTACTCAATCTTTCCGTCTTTATCGTAAAAAGAGCGGGACCGGCCTTGCACCCATCTTGTTTCGCCGTCGGTACGTTTTATACGGAACTGATAACCGTAATCGCCGTCCACCTGCCGCTCAAGACTTGCGGTGCTCTTAAGTATGTGTAAATCTTCGGGCAAAACAAATTGGTGAAAGTCCTGAATGCGGCCGCCGAAATCACCTTCTTTAATACCGTAAATAGCGCATTGCTCCTTACTCCAGGTGAGCACGTCGCGGGGCACGTCCCAATGCCAGGCGCCGATGTGGCCGATGCTGATGCTCAATTCCAATTGGTTTTTAGTTTGGCGAAGGGCAACCTCTTCTTCTTCTTTTTTTAAACGCCTCAACACCTGTTCCGTTACCTCGGTTACTAAGATCATAATGCGATTGACCGAACCGTCTGATTCCTGCAATGGTTTGTACACGATGTTTAACCAGGCCGTTTCGTGGCGGCCGCCTCTTTCAATAATGCTTTCGTGCTCGGTAAGGGAAAAAGGTTCGGCTGTGGAGCGAATGCGATCAAGCAATTCCTTGAAGCCCTGTGTGGCGGCGGCAGGCATGGCTTCAAAGGCGGGCTTGTTCAGAAGTTCGTTGCGTGTTTTGCCGGCGATGGCAACATAAAGGTCGTTGACAAAATCAATGATGTAGGACGGCCCGCTAAATACAACGATGGCGACGGGTGCCTGCATGAGCATGTCAAAGAATGCTTGCTCCACACTGGCATGCGGCGAAACCGCTTCGCCGGTGGCGGATTGATAAAAATTATCAGATGGTTGAGATGATGAAGACATAATTTACAGAGGCGATAAAAGTAAGGCACAATTATAAATCTGTTTTGAGCCGGTGTAATCTTAAGTAGGTTTTCCAAGTTGCAATGAATGGGAAGACTGCTCAACCCGGCCTGAAAAATTGTCCGTCCGTTTTGCCGTAATTAACTTTGCGCGAACCGGAATTTAGCCGATTATTGCCACCGGAAAACAGCCCAATTTTACTCGCAACTACTATCCCACGATGAGCATACATTTTTCAAAGATTATCAAAGCCGGAGACCGCAACCGCGAATTCAATTTTACCCGTGTGCACCGCGACGGTACACGCTACAATGTGAACGTGCCCGACGAACGCGGAAACCGCATTTTTTTCGCCATGCAACAGGAGGAAGGTTCGTGGAAGATCATTATGGATATTTTACCGCCTTGGGTAAAGGCCGCCGAGGAAGAACTCGGTCAGGCCATTGAAGAAGAAATGAAAGCCGCCGTTGTTAAAGACGGACGCAAATAGGAATTTGGGCGAGTAGTGTTCCTAACCAGATTACCGAACACCTAATCACCAATTCCTAATCTCCTACTCTTGCCGAAGCAGCGTCAATATTTTTTCCAAAGAAGATAGCATTCATCATCAGTTTGGTGCCTCCCAACCAAAAGGCCCGGAAGTTTGGATTGTCGGCAATGGATATAATTTTGCCGGTACCGATAGCGTTCACTACAACTGCGGCGCTGTTTTTTGTTGCTTCGTAATTCTCCTTGCTTAACCAGCCGCTTTGCAGCGGTTTTTCTTTGTAATAAAATGGCGTGGCAAACGGGCTTTTGCTTCGCTCCATGTAAACCTTGTTGGCTTTAAAAAGCGAGACGTAAGGCTGCGTATAACCATAAGCCAAGGGATGCGAAAGGTCGGCCTCCGCACGAAGAATCACACCGCTCATGGCTTGACCGCCTTCAATCTGTTCGCGGTCGGTATAGCCCAGTTGCTTGGTGCTATCCACGCCGGATTTTTGCCGTTTTAATACTACTGAACTTATACCGTTTTGTGCTGCCCATGTCACGGCTTCTTCGGTCAAAATCAACGTACCGCCGGCTTGTACCCAGGCTTTTAATTTCTCTTTGTTTAGTTCGCTGTAAGCTGTGCCGCCAACCATTATCATCGTGTTGTATTTGAAAAGGTCAGCGCGGTTAAAAACCGGCACTTCAAGGTGGGTAAGCGGTATGTTGAAACGTTGGTCTAACAGATGCCAAATCTCTCCTGCATCGGTGGCATTTACGCCAGTGCCAACAATCATGGCAATAGAAGGTTTTGTCAGCACTGAAAACTTTGCGCTGCCCAAATCACTGCCTGCCGTGACGCTTCCGGCTTGTATGGCAATGAAGGTGAGATTATACTTATCCGAAATGGTTTTAAGTTGACTATACAAGCCGTCGCTGTTCATTGTTTGTAATGAAACCGGAATGAGAATAGTGCCGTAACTAAACTTTTTATTCGCGCCGTCAGCCACTATTTCAAAAGTGTTGGTGGCGACTTTGGCAACGATGCCCGCACTTTGCAATTCGTACAAAGCAGCGGGTGCGTAAAATTGCGGCCACTCCATCAGGTATGCGATGTTGCTTTTGCCCGATAATTTACCTGCCAAAACTTTATCGGCGACTACCTTTTCACCGAGCAAAGCCTGATTGTACTGCGTAGCGCTTAATTCGGCGTACGGCAAACCAAAAGCCAGTGGCATTGTCCAGGCAGTGATGTCGTAAAAGATGCTGTCTTTATACTCCAATGTCTTTTCAAAAATGCCGCGAATAAGCCGTGTTTGCGGCTGGGCTAATGGAACAACATAGGTACTGCCTTTTTGAAAAGTATTTCCATCGGTTTTATAAGTCGTGCCTACGTTGTAAACATCAATCTGGTGGCGGCGAAGCATGGTTACAAAGATTTCAGTTCTTGCCTCATCGGCCGCATCACCAAATACATAAGCCTTGGTTGGAAATGTAGCCGCTTCACTTGCGGCTGTGCGGTAAAATTCGCGTTGCCAATCCAGAAATTCCTTGCGCATGTTTTTGGCGGCTTCCAGTGTAGACAGCGTAGTGGTGAATTGATTTTTGATGGTGAAGGGAAAACGCAAAACACCATTAGCCGTTTGCTGCGCATGGCCTCTTGATGACGCTTGTTCAAACAAGATTCCGATGGCGCCGTTTACATCGGGGTAGGTTGAGCCTTTGCCGTAATAAAAATCATCATAGTTCTCTTTGGTGAAATAAAGCGAGCCGATTCTATCCAAAAACTGCGCATGATACTTCGCCATCTTGCCCGTGAGTTCCTGGTTCTTTGAAGGTGTCAGAGGGTTTACTCTTGACGGCACACCCGGTTGAAAAAAGAATGTGGCATTGCTGCCTTGCTCATGGTGGTCGGTTAAAATGTTAGGCTTCCAAAGATGAAACCATTTCAGGCGGTTTTGGCTTTCCACGTGCTGTGCTGGCAGCCAGTCGCGGTTTAAATCGAACCAGTAGTGATTGAATCGTCCGCCCGGCCACACCTCATTAAACTCTCTGGAGTTTGGATCGGTTACCAAATTCTTGCTGCGGTGTTGATTAACCCAGGTTGAAAAGCGCTGCAAGCCATCGGGATTAAAGGAAGGGTCAAAGAGAATCACTGCGTTGTTCAACAAATCATCTATTTGCTTGCCTTGCGCCGCCGCCAAGTAATAAGCACTTAACAAAGCCGCGTTGGCGCCGCTTGGCTCGTTGCCGTGAATGGAATGGCCGATGTACAAAACAATCGGCATCGTCTCGGTAGTAAGCGAAGCCGACTTTGATGGGTCGGTGAGTTGCACATGCTGCTGCCGGATTTGCTCAAGATTCTGGTGGTTTTTTGGCGAGGTGATGATGAGCAAAATTTGCGGCCGGCCTTCGTAAGTAAAGCCCATGTTTTCAAGCTTGATTCTGTCCGGTGCAGCCTTGGCCAAGGCCTGCATGTAATTCACCAAACGGTCATGGGTGATGTGGTATTCGCCTACGTTGTGATAGATAACTTCTTTTGGTTTTGGGATCGCAGGATTGTATTGGAGGCTGTCAGGGAGATAATAGCTTAAGTCTTGCGCGGCGGTAGCGAGGCCAAGAAAAAGATTGAGGCTGAAGAAAAGAATTTTTCTCATGGTGGATGGTTCAGCGATGAAAATAGAGAAATGTTGCATGCGAAAATGCAGAATGGTGAAGGGGAAGGCTTTTTGTTGACCGGCTGCTCTTTAAGATTGAGACACTGTCGCGACGCTCCGTTGTGAATTCTTATCGCCGTTAAGTAACAATACAGCTGTGCTTTTTATACAACCAACCTCGCAGGAGCCGAATGTGGCGATGATGGCAAGCCTCCGGTACGATCACATACGTTATGAAATGCTGACGATCTGAAGAAATGTTCGCACATCGCTTAATCGTTCCCATAGCGATTGGAAAGATGCAACGAACACTTCATGGATAAACAAACGTCCGGTTCAAAAAGCGCCATTCTATCAGGGCTACAAATCTTATTCACAAACTACTCATAACCGCAAAAATCAGCGGAATAAATGGCATCATTTTTAATCCACACTTGTTTACAAGTAACTGCATTTTCTTAACGCCTGTTGTTATATCTTGTAGCATAGAAAAACTTGTGAAATAACCCGGAACAAACCGGATTGATAACTGTAAACAGAACCGAAATTGAGAGAGACTATCATTAACCTTGAAACCGTTAACCCTATTGAGTTCTTTGGTGTAAACAACGGTAAGCTCGACATCCTGAAAAAGAAATTTCCCCTCTTAAAAATTCTTTCCCGCGGCACCCAATTAAAACTTAGCGGCGCTCCCGAACAAGTGGACGGCGCCAAAGAAAAGATTGACCTCATTGTGCAATACCTGCAGCGCAACGGCCACATGAGCGAGAATTATTTCGAGCAAATTCTGGGTGGCGACGATGCCGAAACCATTGACAACTTTGTGGAGCGCAACCCCAACGACGTTTTGGTTTTTGGGCCCAACGGAAAGACGGTTCGTGCAAGAACCGCCAATCAAAAGCGATTGGTAACTGCCTCGGAAAAAAACGATATTGTGTTTGCCATCGGGCCCGCCGGAACGGGTAAAACATATACCGCTGTGGCAATGGCCGTAAGAGCATTGAAGAACAAAGCCGTGAAGAAGATTATCTTAACCCGTCCGGCGGTGGAAGCCGGTGAGAGCCTTGGCTTTTTGCCCGGTGACTTAAAAGAAAAGATTGATCCTTACCTGCGGCCTTTGTACGATGCACTCGATGACATGATTCCCGCCGACAAACTGGGATATTACATGACCACCCGCACCATTGAGATTGCACCGCTCGCCTATATGCGCGGCCGTACACTGGACAATTGCTTCATTATTTTAGATGAGGCGCAGAATGCCACCGACCTGCAACTCAAGATGTTTTTAACCCGTATTGGCACGGCTGGTAAGGCCATCATTACCGGAGATTTAACGCAGATAGATCTACCCAAAAATCAAAAAAGCGGTTTGATAAAAGCCAGCCGTATTTTGAAGAACGTGGATGGAATCGGCTACATCGAATTGGATGAGGAAGACGTAGTGCGTCACAAATTGGTGAAAGCCATCTTAAGGGCGTATGACAAAGAACACCAACGCGAGCAGGAACTGGAAGAACAGGAGAAAAAGGAACGGAAAGAACGTCGTTATTTCGATAGGGAAAAAGAACAAGCGTAAAACAAAGGGCAAAGAGCATACAATTATGGACACGTCAGTAAGGCGTGTCCTTTCTTTTAAAAAGAATCCTGTTCATTCCCACATTTGGTTTTCGGTTAGCTTTGCGCCATGCTGAAAAAAACAGTTTTGTTCGCAGCCCTTTCGTTACTAATGGCGTGTAATAATGAAAGCGAAAGCCCGTCTTCAACAGCACCGGAAAACGATGTGGATGCGGCGCGAACCTTTATTAGAGCCGCGTTGAATGGAAATTACAAAGCCGCAAAAAACCTGATTGTTCAGGACTCCGCCAACCTGGAATGGCTGGCTACCGCCGAGCGGTCGTATTTACAAGACAGCTTACTCGTACAAAGAGGTTTGCGGGAATCGTCTATCACCCTTTTCAATACTGAAAAGCTGAACGATTCCGTTACGATGATAAATTATTCTAACTCCTTTAGAAAGCGCAACCAAAAAATAAAAGTGTTGAGGCAAAACGGCTCCTGGTTGGTTGACTTGAAGTACACATTTCAAAACCCTGACTCAAGCGGTAAATGATACAACTTCTGCTCATAGCAATTGGTGGCGCAGCGGGCAGCGTCTTGCGTTATACGATTCAAAAAGCATGGAACGCATCATTTCCCGCCGGAACCCTGGCCGTAAATATTTTTGGTTGTTTTTTGATCGGCCTTCTGTGGGCCTTGGCAAATAAGGGCATGGACGAACAAAAAAGGTTGCTTTTAATGACTGGATTTTGCGGCGGCTTCACCACTTTTTCCGCCTTTAGTTTAGAAGGATTGACAATGATTACCGCAGGGAGATGGACGGCTTTTTTTATCTATACCATTTGCAGCGTAGTTTGCGGACTGCTGGCAACTTTTATTGGATTCAAACTTTTTAGTTTATGAAATCAACTACTGTTTTACATCCCTGGCACGGCGCTTCTTTTGGTGATGAAGCGCCGGAAAAGGTTAGGGCATTAATAGAAATTTCGCAAGGCTCCCGTACGAAATACGAGATTGACAAAGAAACCGGGCTGCTTACGCTTGACCGGGTAATTTATTCTTCTTTTCACTATCCTGTCAACTATGGTTTTATTCCGCAAACCCTTGGCTGGGACGGCGATCCGCTGGACATTTTAGTATTGTGCAGCCAAAGCATTCAGCCGCTTTGTTTGGTAGATGCCACTGTGATTGGCAATATGCAGATGGTGGACAGCGGTGAGTATGACGACAAAATCATTGCCGTGGCCACAAATGATCCATCGGTGAATCACATCAGAAGCATGGAAGAATTGCCTAAGCATTTCATTAGTGAGCTGCGCAATTATTTTGAGCAGTACAAGGTGCTGGAGAGCAAAGAAGTGAAGATTGATAAGTTTCAGGACAAGGAAGATGCCTACCGCATCATTACCGAAGCCATCGAACATTACAAAAGCAAATACGCTTAACGGTGCAACACAAAAAAACTACCATGTCGGGACAGATTGTTATGCTCCTCTTGTTGATTGGTTTATTGGCCGGCATCTTAAGCGGTTTGGTGGGTGTGGGTGGCGGCATCATCATTGTTCCCGCTCTGATTTTCTTTGTAGGCTTCACACAAAAAGAAGCACAAGGGACTTCGCTTGGGTTGTTGCTTCTACCCATCGGCATTTTGGCCGTATGGAATTATTACAACAAAGGATTGATAGAAGTGAAAGTGGTGGGCATGATGGCGTTTGGATTTTTAATCGGCGGTTTTTTGGGAAGTAAGCTTGCACTCATTCTTTCGGAAGATGCCTTGAAGAAAATTTTTGCGGTAGTATTGTTTTACACTGGTTTTAAGATGCTGGGATTTGATTTGATAGCGGTGATTGCAAACGGGGTGAGGAAAATTTTTTGATTGTTTTTCATGAACACTCTTTTTAAAAGTTCAAACGAAAAAGCTATGAAAAAATTTTACTTTTTAATTTTTTTATTCTGTTTAACCCATCATCAGGTCTTAAGCCAAGAAACGCAAGCGATTTACCAGCTTTTTCAAAAATATTTTTTAATACTGCCTTATGACAAATTGGTAACAGATTGGGTAAATGAAATTGTTGACAACCAAAAGGTGTTTGTCGATACAACGCACAAAGACAGTTCGGGCAACATTATTCTAAGAGGATACATTCACGATTGGCCAGTATTTGAAAAATTAGACAGCATCAAGTTTTCCGTTGGAAAAACAGTTAACCGGCGCACGTTCAGCATCAATACTAATGTAGTGAGTGCCTCGTATGATACGTCTCTTTTTTTTCAAGAAATATTTTACTTTCCCTTACAAACGATAGACGGAAAAGCATGGAAAAATATTTACAAACCGTTTCTTAAAGAATTCGATAAACAGTTTTACGCTGTACATCCCGCTGGCGGTTTTCAACAAGGTGAATTAATCTGGTTTTCAGCAGCAGCGGGATTACCAACAGGCAGGCCGCTGGTCACAATTGATTATGGCAAACTGGAAAGTAGAAAACTTTATTTTATTAATTTGTATTTATACTCCCGAATGCAAACCGATGAATAGAATGTAACGTGTGTGTCCGTTCTCCCGTTTGAAAATGAATGATACCGCGTTCATCAAGTTTGTCTATTCGCACTTCTCCCGACGCATGGATAATCTTTCCGTTCTCCAACACAATGCCCACATGCGTTACCCGTCCGTGGTCATTTTGAAAGAAGGCAAGGTCGCCAACTTGTGCTTCAGGCAATGAAGGCACAGCTGTTCCTTGTTCCATCTGTAAACAGGCATCCCGCAAAAGCTTTATACCAAACAGCTTGAAAACCTGTTGCACAAAACCGCTGCAATCCGTGCCCCAGGCGGATTTGCCGCCCCATAAATACGGCGCACCCATGTATGGTTGGCAAACTGCCGATAAGGTTTCTACGGAGAATCGCAAATCCTTTGGCCGCCACATTTGTTGCGGATGCATTACGTACGTAAACGGCAATCCGGCCATTGAAAAGCTATTGCCATTCTTTGCAAACACCGGAACGGCGTAGGGCACGTAAAACATTTCGTCGTTTTTTGTTATCGGCGTAGCAAAGCTTGCCGTGTAAGCTTCCGGTTGAAGAACTGCCGCGGCATCAATCATCGTCAATTGCTTTGTTTGCACCCAACCTTCGTAGCCGTCGTATTCGCATCGTACCAAAGTAAAGTCGTCTGCCTCCTTACCCGCCGTTACATATTCGCCAAACAGCAACTGGCTTACCATTTCACTTCGGTGCGAAGGCTCTTTGCGCATCGGAATCACCGGCAATAAACAAACAGCGGTTTGCATAAATTTCTTTCTATTTTGTTGTGCAAATTTGCAACGCCTGCATCACATTCGCGAATCGTCCGTAAGGAAATGTGAATGAACGTTGCGTTGAAACGCAAACATCGTTTGCAGGTATGGGTATAAGTGTTTAGTAATTGACGATTCTCCATTCACATTTAATGAAGGCCAGCCGCTACGACCATATCAGCGACCATGAACTCTTAGAGTATTTTTATGCAGACGGCAATCCTGAATGGATCGGCGTTTTGCTGCAACGTTATACCCTCTTGCTTTTGGGCGTGTGCATGAAGTACCTAAAAGATGAAACAGAAGCAAGGGATTCGGTGCAGCAGATTTTTTTAAAAGTCCTGACTGAACTTCCAAAATACAAAGTTGACTATTTTAAATCGTGGCTGTACATGGTAGCCAAAAATCATTGTCTCATGCGGCTTCGCGACAAAGGCGGCAAGGCAGTGAAAGAGCTTACGGAGAATCATGCAGTGCATATAGAGACCGACAAACAACAGCTCCGCGAAACCGAAACCACTTATGAATTACTGGAAGAAGCCATCACGGAATTAAACGAAGAGCAGCGCGGCTGCGTAACGCTTTTCTACCTGCAAAAACAAAGCTACCAGCAAATAGCTGACAGAACGAACTTCAGCTTGCTACAGGTGAAGAGCCACATTCAAAATGGAAAACGTAACTTGAAAATCATTCTGGAACGCAAACTGAAACAAAAAGGCCGGGCAAGCCAATGAGGGAAAACCTGAAGGATATATTATCGCAATTGAGCTCCGAAGTAGATCAGCAAATCCTGCTGAAATACCTTGAAGGAAAACTTACGTCCGAACAACAGCACGACGTAGAAAAAAAAGCTTTAGATGACGACTTTGAAGCCGATGCGCTGGAAGGCTTGCAAGACATCCCAAACAAAGCCAAAATCGCCTTGCTTGTTGAGGGCCTGAATCAGGATGTAAGAAATAAAACCAAGATGAAAAAATGGCCTCGGCGGCGAGAAGCAAAGGTCGAGCCCTGGCTGATCATCACCATCGTAATTGTTTTGGCAATTGCGGTAATCAGCTACTTCATCATTCACAGGATGAAGCACCCATAAAACAACATTTTAAATTATAAAGCAACGGCTACTCCTCGCCAACTTTCAATAGCTTATTGCGTTTCGTATTTTTCCTGCCAGGCTAAAATGCCGCCTTCCAAATTGTAGGTGTTGGTATAGCCCATTGTATCCAGTATCTGGCAAGCCATGGCGCTGCGTTTGCCGCTGCGGCAATGCACAATCACTTCTTCGTTTTCTAAGCCTTCTATCTCATCTAATTGCATGGTTTGAAATTTTCCCAGTGGGATCAGCTTTGCACCAAGGTTGGCTTCTTCGTACTCATGCGGTTCGCGGCAATCAATGAGATTGAGCCCTTCGCCGCTGTCCATTTTCGCTTTCAGTTCATCTACAGTTATATTTTTCATGGCTTTTGAGGTTAGTTTGTTTGTGGAGTTTGAAGTTTTGAGGAATCAATCACTGGCTTTTCTACCTGTATAAAAATGTCCATCATTTGGCCTGCGCGAATGCTCAATCGTTTGCCGTCTTCCGTTCTTGGAGTAGGACGTTGCTGGTAAATGTAGGCGCCGGCCGTATCCTTCACCACGTTGCTTGGATCTACTACCGATCCCAGGATGATTCCCTGCGCATCCAGTAAAGCTTTGGCTTCGCCAAAAGTGCGGCCTACAAGTTCAGGTACGGCTATGGCTTCGTCGCTCACACCCAAGCCAAGCACCAGATCAATTGTGCTGCCCATTTTTATTTTAGTGCCGGGTGCAATGGGGTTGCCGCGATAAGAAACTTCAAGAATCGTGTTTTTTGCAAAGTCAGGGCGAAAGGTTGTGTCGCCGATTTTTAGGCCGGCATTGCGCAACACCATCTCCGCATTGCGATAACTGTAACCTTTAATGTTTGGGACTTCTACATCGGGAGCAATAAAACGGTTGACGGTTACGTAAACGGTGCGATTAATTTTCACTACAGCATCGGCTTCGGGTATCTGTTTCAAAATCTGGCCTGGGGGCAAGGAGTCGTAATAAACCGAATCCTGAACTACAAGTTCAAACGACTTTTTACTCAAGAGGCTTTTGGCGTCGCTTACCGTTTTGCCGGTAACGGCCGGCACGGAATTGCTTTCGCCGTGCTTGGTAATCAAATTAAGCGAAAGCACAAACAAGAATAAGATGAGAAAAATAAGGCCCAAGGCAAACAAAAGGTGAAGCCAAAAGGGCTTATTGTACAAAAATTTAAACATACAGGACAACTGTATTTATGGGTTGCAAGATAAGGCGCCTGAAGGTAAGGTTCAGGTGTGAATAAGACTGAATGACGGCGGGCCATTTCAGGCCACTGGCGTCCTTAAAAATGCTCTTTTGTAAATTTATTTTTCGTGGCGTCTGTCTAAACATCAACCTTTTATTGCCTCTTCCAATATCGTGGTGTAGAACTCCGTAAGATTCCAGCCTTTGGCCATTACCTGTTGCGGAATCACACTGGCATCGCTTTGGCCGGGAATGGAATTAATCTCAAGCAGGAAAGCTTTGTTCTGGGCTTCGTTGTAAATGAAGTCAATACGAACAACGCCGCGGCAATTAAACACACGGTAAATTTTTGCCGCCGTCGTCTCCAAAACTTTCTGCCAGTCATCGCTGATTTTTGCCGGCGTGGTTTCCGATGACTTGCCGCCATACTTTGCTTCGAAGTCAAAAAAGGTATTGTGCGCAACGACTTCGGTTATGGGCAGTACCTGAATGGCGCCGCCCGATTTAAAAACACCAACTGTAAACTCCCGGCCTTGGATCATTTCTTCCACCAACACCTCATCGTCTTCATTGAACGCTTTTTCTATGGCTATTCCCAGCTCTTCGGAAGCGTTATCAACTTTGGACATACCAATGCTGGAACCGCCGTTGTTGGGCTTTACAAAAACCGGGTATTGAAGCTGGAGGGCTTCGTCCGGGCTGCCAAACTGTTGCTTGATGAAGAGTATTGATTTGGCCACAGGAATACCAGCGGCGGCGGCTACCGCTGTGGTGTATCGTTTATTGAAGGTGAGGGCCGATGTAGCGGCATTGCAACTTGTATAAGGAATCCGGAGCATGTCAAAATAGCCTTGCAATTTTCCATCCTCGCCAGGTGTGCCGTGCATACCAATAAAAGCCGCATCGAAACAAAGCTTCTTGCCGTTTATCGTCAGGCTAAAATCATTTTTATCAATAGAGATTTTGATCGCGTTTTCGTCTTCGTAAAACCAGCCTTGCGGTGTCACGTCTATGGTATAAACCTCAAAACGTTCTTTGTCCAAATGGTTGTAGATGGTTTTGGCCGAACGGTAAGAAATGACGGCTTCGCCGGAGTAGCCGCCCGTAACAAGAGCGATTTTTTTCTTCATGGGCTCAAATCTATGGAATAGCATTCTATTAATTTTTGTTGCCTTACCTTTAGCCGATTTCAAAAGATGTTGAAGCGTTGAAAGCCATTGGGTTTTGTTTTGGAAACAAGCGCACTTTATCTTAATAAAATCAGGCATTTACACAACCAAATGGCAGTTGAAACGTCTTACTATAGTACAAGAAAAAATGGAGATTAACACATGCGAAAAGGAATAACCGAGAGCAGTTCTACAACCCCGCTTACCCTGCAAATGTTGCGCAAGATTGAAAACGATGGTTACAAGTTTGTTCAGGTGAAAGGGCTTACGTTTGATAAACATTATGATTACGTTGAGCCGCATTTTTTGGTATTGGTGCCAATGAAGGAATTGCCTACAGCCCAGGAACACAAAGATATTTATGAACCCGTTCCCAGCACACTGTTACAAAAATGGGCGACGGAAACTGACGATGCGTTGGAAATAGTGATTTCCACTAAGCAGTTGAGCTAACCGCTCTTTACAAATGATTCAGGATTGTATCTTACGCCGGGCGTATGGGCAATCCTTTTTTTATGCCCGTTCTTTTAGAAACCATGCCCTGAATTTCCATTCTTCATAACCGCTTCCCCTTAGCTTTGCTTTTCTAAAAAAGGCAATTATGATCAGACATGCAACGGCCGTTTGGAACGGCTCTGGAAAAGAAGGCAAAGGAAGTTTAAACACTCAAAGCGGTGTGCTTAACGGAACCCAATACTCTTTCAACACCCGCTTTGCGGATGGCAGTGGCACCAATCCCGAAGAACTGATAGCGGCCGCACACGCAGGCTGTTTTACTATGAAGCTAAGCTTTGTTTTAGGCGAGGCCGGCTTTACACCCGACAGCCTTGAAACCAAATGCGAGATTACTCTTGAAAACGGCGCCATCACCAAGTCGCATTTAACCGTAAATGGAAAAGTGCCCGGCATCAACAAAGACAAATTTGAAGAAGCGGTAAAAGACGCCGAGAAAAATTGCCCTGTTTCAAAATTGCTCAACGCTGACATTTCTTCCGAAGCGACGTTGGCATAACCACAAGGTTTGAATCGTCAAATGCGGATGAAGCCTGAAGCCAGTTGCTGAAAAGTTGCGGTTTTGAAGCCGTGGTTAGCATCGCTAATCCTGAAGGCGCATTAATTCCGGTTCGGCGATTCGCATTTTTTATTCTCTCTCCTTTTGTGGACGAATACCATCGCTCAACAACACTACGAACACCTTTAACATCCTCTTTGCCAGAGATACTGTTTTTGTTGTTAATTTCCTTAAGTGAAAAAATTTTTGCTTCTTCTCTCCTTCTTCTTTACCCTTGTAGCTGATGCGCAGGATGTAAGCGGCGTTTGGAAAGGCGAACTGACTTTCGCTGGCGGATGTTTCGCAAAGAACAACATTGAAATTCAATTAAAAACGGTTGGCGACGGCGTGTTCGGAAGTTCCTATCATTACCTTGACGTAAGCAATTACATAAGAAAAGACGCCAGCGGATACTACGATGCAAAGACCCGCAAATTAGTGGTACAGGAAGGCGCTGTTACCGATCAAAAGCTTGTGGACCGTTGTCAGATCTGCATAAAAAAATTTCAATTTTTGTATCGCAAGGAAGGCGACAAAGAATTTTTGGATGGTTTTTGGACGGGCAAACTGCAGGGATCAAACATCGACTGTGGTACCGGCGGCACCATTACTTTGTCAAGAGCCCTGAAGCCGACTTTTATTGAAGATAAAATCCCCACCATTGCCGTGGACACCGGCCAAATAGAATTGCGTTTTTATGATAACGCCACCATTGACGGCGACATTATTAGTGTGAAGGTGAACCAGAAAACCGTACTGTCCAACCAGTTGTTGACCGCAAAGCCGGCAATTGTAAAAACAAAAATAAGTCTGGAAGAACCAATGGTGATGGTAGAGATGGTGGCCGAAAACCAAGGCGATATTCCGCCCAACACGGCTTTTTTAGAAGTAATAGCCGGCGAGATTCATCACCGGCTATTCCTCGTCTCCACAGAAGTTAAAAACGCGAAAGTGCGTTTTATTTACGATAAAGTAGCGGCCAAAAAACCCCAGGTCTTGGCGTTTTAGCGGCGTATTATAGCCCCAGATAACCGCCGCCGTTGTCATCAAAACTGTAGCGCTTTGGCGTCGAAGTGTTCTTTGCGGCAACGGTCAATAAATTTTTAGAGGCGCCGGCTGTCTTTTTAACCGCGATTAAGTTGTTTTCTAAAAGAATCACATTGTTTGGGTTGTTGGTGTTGATCATGGTTTGCCACGGCGTGCTGTTCTTCATTTTGGAAGGTTTGTCGTTTTTAGTATGATTGACCTCATAAAATTATGTGCTTGCGAAAGCCTTTCCTAAGCAACTTAACACACGATTTACAACAGGTAAACTCTTATAAAAATGATAAAACCCTTTCCTGTAAAGGGTTTCAGCGCAATGCACGGACAGCATCCAACTAAAACAGCAATTATTTTTTGGCGGAAACGATAAATGCCGCTGATGAATACAAACCGTCGCAGTGAAAGCCCTTTTGTAAATACTATTGATGTGATTAAATGAAAAAATTTGCTCGCGGCAGAAAGGTTAGGCATCGTAACGGCAAAAAGTTAAATGCAATACCGGCAAGGGTTTTAGCCGATATGACTATTTTTTAGCACTGTATTTTACGGCCAATTTTAGCCATATCTCGCATCGCGGCCTGCATAACTTCGTTTTGTAAGTAAAAAAGAAGTATCAGCCCGGTAAAAACCGGCGTCAAAATAAGTTCATATAGCAAGCAATCGTTAGATCACCCGCTGTTTCTACAGCGGGTTTTTTTATGGATTATTGCAAGAGAAACTTCAGTTGCATCTGGTAAGATTTTTTAACGCACGGCTTCAATACATCTTTCAAACATTTTCGTTTAGCTAATGGCTAAACGTGTCTTTCATTTTCGCATTGGCGCCTCTTCCAAATTGCTTATCAACCCAAAGAGATTTATTTTTATGCAGATGTGCATCTTTCTGCAACTTCCTCCCCTTTGAATATTCATTCGCTATAGTAAAACACCTTCGTACCCGCCGCAATGTTCATCTAAAATTTACGAACATGAAAAAGGCAGTCATTGTGGCTATCGCCGCAGGTTTATTCTTCACTCATTGCCGCATTGAGAAACTGGGAAAAGATTTGGGAAGCGGTTTCAGTCAGAGTACGGAAGCAATTGCCCGCAACGCGATGACCGGCGTGCAAAAAAGCTTGAGTGATTCCAATTTCAAACAAAACCTTTACGGCTTGATTGATTCGTTAACACGGTCAGTAACGGGCAATGTTTCCGCTACGGTCAATCACCTCATTGACACAATCACCTCTGAAAAGTTTGTACTTCTTACAAAGAAGATTATCGAAGAAGCCACGGGTGAAAAACTTAAAGGCAATCTCACCTCATTGCGCAATGAGTTGCTCGGCACCACCACGAATGATCGTATCAGATTGTTAGTGGAAACGGCTGTTGCCTCGGCTTTAAATGACGGTACAAACAAACGAATAGGGCTTCTGCGCGACGAACTGCTTGGTGACGCCACAAACCTACGGCTTATGCGCATTCGCGACAGTTTGTTGGGAGAAAAAACCGCCGTTGCCCTGCGAGCCGTATTGGATTCATCGCTTGGCAAAGCATCAACCTTTTTGCAGACAGATTTGCGAAAAGGCATTGACTCCAACGCTTCCATCATTGAGAAGTATGCGGTGCGGTGGCTGCTACTGCTTGGGGCCATTGCCGCCATTATCATTTGGCTGGTTTGGCGCAATAAGCAGAAGTACGCCAAAATGGTAACGGTGCTTACTTCGCAAATCAATGCCATCCCCGACCAACAGGCTTATGATGAATTGACTGCCCGAATTAAAGAGAAAGCGATAGACACCGGCATAGAACCAAACCTGCGTAAAGTGCTTCAGGAAAACGGCTTGATGGGAAACGAAAGTTGGGAAGCACGAAAGCTAAAAACACCCGCACTTATGCAAAGCAAAAATTAATTTCCAACCGTTTCTCAATGGTTCATAAACGCCCAAAAGCCGTTCAGTGATGGACGGCTTTTGGGATAGATTATTTGCAAGTTAATTTCGAAAACGTTTATTCAGTTGACTCAAGCTGGCATGTAAACACCGAATGTTGACCTTTTGGAAAGAGCGCTTACAATCCATAGGGAAGCCACCGGGTACAAGCCGTCTATCAGGCTCATGGCGATGATGTATGCATAGGGACTTTTGATGCCCAGATAATTATCCATACTCCATGTGCCGATGATTAATTTCTCCGCCACTTTCACGATAAAGCTGGTAAAAGCGAAGAACACGACCTGCTCCCACAATGGCCGTTCAAGGGTGCTGTAATAAAGCCAGCAAAGGCAGACGCCCACCCAAACAAACGAATGTAAAAAGTTATCAAGCCAGGGCAGAAAAGCCATCATGCCCACGCGGTAGCCCAGATAGTTTCCGCCAAACATCAGCACTGACCAAAACAAGGAAAGAAATAAAAACGTTGAGTGATAGTTCAATTCAACCGCTGGCTTTGGATAGCGAATGAAAAGAAAGAGCAAGCCGTAGATCAGCAGCACAAGTAGATAATCAACTACCGTGTTACCAGCGCCAAAAATTTCATTCATAAAATGAATTTTTTAAGATTAAAAAGTCAAATACTGTTCGGATTCATACCAGTTTCACGGCCCTCGTTTCACCTCTTACATTTTTACACTTTACTCATGTCTTGCTTCACAAACCTTACGCCGCCGCTTTCCACCGTGTCGGCTACAAAGGGCACCGCGTATTCGGCAAAAGTCATAACGGTTATTTGCGGATTCACGCCAACGGCTGTTGGAAAAACCGAGGCATCCGATATAAACAGATTATCATAACCATAAACCTTCAGTTGTTCGTCCACCACGCCGATCTTTTTGTCGCGGCTTAAAATGTTCCCGCCTTGCGGATGCCCCGTGCCAAGAGTAATGTCGCTACTGTCTTTCACATTATTTCGCAAACGTTTTAATTCATCCTTGCTGGCGTATTCAAAGTAGCTGAAGGTGTTGGGCATCACGCATTCGGCGCCGGCTTCCAGATAAATTTCGCCGGCCAATTGCAGCCCATCGAGCAAGATGTCAAAATCTTTTTGCGTGGGTTTGTAGCGAATGTCTCTTTTGGTCAGGCCGCCCACTCTCACTTCAGCGTTTGCTTCACTGCCCACAAGCACACCGGTGCAAGCCATTCGGTCATAGCGTTGCATGTTGCGGTAGTGATCGTCCCACCATCCGGGCATCACCGTGCTTTGAAACATGGGAGGATTAAACCAGGTTTCGAAGATATACCCCCGGCTGGGCGACACTTGCAGGTAATGTGAAATCTGCAAGCCCTTATACGAATTAATAACATCGGGAAAGACGGCCGACAGCGGCGAACCCACATTAAATGAAAGCCGTTTTCCTGCACGGCCCGAAGCAATTCCGGAGCGCTCCAGCAACAAGCTTGACGAAATGGCTCCGGCCGCCATTACAAAAGTTTTGCCGCGAACCTCAATCTTACGGCCGCTCCTGAATTGGCCGATTAAAGAAGTGATTTTTCCGCCTGTTGATTTCAGCTTCAGCACTTCGCAACCGGCAATGATTTGAAAATTTTCCGCACCCGCTTTCTCCTGCGCTTGCGGCAAGATGTTATTCAGCATCGAAAGCTTTTTTCCCCATTTGCAACCCATGTTGCAATAACCGCAGCCAACGCATTGTTGAATGTTCGCGGAAACCGACCTTGCCGTATGCGGCGCCTGACTGTAACCCAATCGCTCAATGCCTAACATGAATTTTTTTCCGCCGGGATTCAAGTATTCTTCTCTCGACATCGTGTGTGGCGTATCGTCTATGCGGTGTACGCCGATCATCTCATTCACCCGTTTGTTGCATTGGACATAACGATCAAGGTCAAGGCCGGCATCAATGCCATTGCCGTCGTTCCACTT
Source organism: Flavisolibacter sp. (assembly GCA_965247695.1). Lineage (GTDB taxonomy): Bacteria > Bacteroidota > Bacteroidia > Chitinophagales > Chitinophagaceae > Flavisolibacter. Next base: position 3,292,510 of record OZ252037.1, on the reverse strand, counting down.
GTCCAAAACAGTAAGCGGCGTATCAAAACAAACGGCATTATTCACTACGCTTGAGCCGCCAACGGCACTGCCTTGTATGACCTGAAAGCGAAAGTCGGCGGCTTGTTGCAAAGCGCCATCCGCATACAAACGCGATACCATGTCAATTTCATCCTCGTTAAATTCAGAAGGGTCGGTGTGTTCGCCGCGTTCTATCAGCAACACCCGTTTGCCTCTTTCGGACAAGCCTTTGGCCATGATAGAAGCACCCGGGCCGGAACCAATGATGACAACGCCGTCCCATTCAATCACATCGCTCAACACGTCTTTTTCGTTTTGTACGGTAAGCGGATTTATGTTTTGATACGGCAAGTCTTTCATGCGTTCTTCGCTATCGCTCCGTTTAGAAAACGGCACGTAACCAACGGAAGAATGCACTCTTGGGTCATTGTAATAACCCATGTAGCAAAGTTGTTTGCCCATACGAATCATGGCTTGCACCAACATGCGAAGAAAAGGCGGTGCAAACCGCAGCGAAACATCCTGATAAAAATGCCGCTCCAAAAAAGCTTTGCGAGCATCGGGCCGCATGTATGACGTAGGCGGTTTTAAAAACACTAATGGGTAAAGCTCAAGGCTCAACAAAGCCATTTTCGTCACCCATTTGTTGGTCGCCTTAAACGAGGCCATGTAATTGTCCACGCTTAGCGCCGTTTCTCTTGCAGTAATTTTTTTTGCGTCGCCTTCAATCAGCACATCGGCTAAAGCCGTTAAGGCTCTGAACTGCATCGGGGTAAAGTACTGTAAGTTATAACGGGCTTTTTGTGCATTGCGATACAGCACAATCAAAATCGCGTTCAAGGCCGCGTCAAAAAGAGTAGAGTACAAAACCAGCGTACTCATTTTCATTGTGCCGTTTGGCAGTTGAAGGTTGTAGTTGTTCTTCGCCAAAAGAATGATCAGCAATCCCCATAAAACGCCCAGGCCCATAACCACCATAATGGCTTCCACGGCAAAAAGATAACGGCGCACATCGCCAGCGCCGATGAAGCAAAGCGCCGCGAACAATCCCATTTTAATGGTGGAATTGTTGGCAAAAGCCGGGTCGTTGATGAAAACAAAGGGCTTTAAAAAAGGCGGCATTAGCCCTATGACGGGCAACAGATACAGAAAGGTTCCACCCAGATAGATGAAGAACAAAAGGCGCAAATAGCTTTTGAGGTTTAGTTCTTGCGGCGTTAGCGCGGCAGGGCTTTTGGTGGGCATACGCTGGCTTTAAACGTGAAGAAATGATGGACGCTGTTTCAAAAGTATGAGGGCAGCCATCATAAGGACGGACAAACTAAAATTAGTTTTTCTTTTGACAGGACAAACCCGGTTTTTCCCCGGAGTTGGTTACGGTAAGTTACGGTTTACCAACGGTGTCTTTGCTCGCAGTAATGTTTTACGGTGAAAAAACATTATTGACAATTGTGGAAACTTTACCCTGATTAGATAGTCCTTAGTAGAACAATGACTGCCGATTTCATTCTTCCCGTTTCGTAGAACATTTCCGCGATTACAAATGCAACTAAAGGTAGAAAACAAGAACGCTCTTCTATTTATCTTCTTCACCAGCCTGGCGTTCATGTATATTTTATACCGTCTTTCCACATTTTTTTCATTAGGTAATACGGGCACAAAAACTGCAATAGCAATGGAAACATTTCAGTTATGAAACAAGAGGAAATCAACAATATGCCGGTGAACACGTCCGACAACCGCACCGGGGAGTATACAGAGAGCAATGACCGCCTTACCTTCATGAACAATGAGGAGAACCTGATGAAGAAGCTTGAGCAGCATGGCTATATCGAGCAGTTCAAGGTGGAAAAAGACAGGCTGTTAAGCCTTACTTCCGGAAAAAAATATAAATCGGGCGATGTGAAGGCCGCAAACTTTTACCGCTTCGAGGGCATCTCCGACCCCGACGACATGAGCATTCTTTATGCAATAGAAACGGCCGATGGCGCCAAAGGCACACTGACCGATGCTTATGGACGCTACTCCGATGAAGACACAGGCGCTTTCATGAAAAAAATTGAAACGGAGAAAAAGTTGCACGGCAACCAGGGCTAAAAATCGCGGCGTTATGAAAAGATTCAAACGATAAAAAGCCTCCATCATGGAGGCTTTTTATCGTTTGAATCTTTCGCCCTGTCGTGCGTTTACGATGAGAAGAAAGTGTAGTGGCTTGTTTTCCATCTCTCATTTGGTTTGTTCGGATAACAACAGCGGCCAGTCCGTATTGAACACATGCGCATTTCGTAAAATGAAATCCATTCGTTTCACTAAAGCAGGATGTCGGGACGATAAGTTTATTGTTTCGTGGGGGTCTATGGCTAAATCGTAGAGTTCAAGCATTGCGTCAGCATCCTTGCCTACGTTCAGTTTCACTCCCTTCCAATTGCCCAGCAAAACGGCTTGTTTACCGCCGGCTTCGTGCAGTTCCCAGTACAAATAATCGTGCAGCTTTTGAGGGTGCGCTTTTAATGAGGGGAGCAACGAAATGCCGTCAATGCCTTTTGGCAAAGGCAAATGCGCTGCATTGAGAAAGGTGGGATACAGGTCCCAAAAAGCAAAGGCGCTTGCATTGACGCTTCCTGGTTTTGTCACACCCTTTTGATAAGCAATGAAGGGCACGCGAATACCGCCTTCGTACAAATCCCGTTTGATGCCTTTTAAAGGTCCACTACTGTTGAAGAAACCCGGATCGCCTCCGTTCTCTTTGTGCGGGCCGTTGTCACTCGTAAAAATGATGAGTGTATTTTCTTCCAGTCCTTTTTCTTTTACGGCTTTCAGTATCTCGCCAACATAACCATCAAGCCTCGCCACCATTGCCGCGAAAGCGGCATGAGGATGCACATCAAAATGATGCTTCTCGCCGTCGCCGCTTTTCGGCGCCGGTACGGCCGCTTCATTAAATTTCTTTACATAATAATCGTACGTGGCATCGTGCGGCGCAATTACATCGGCATGAGGTACCGTATATGGCAAAAACAGAAAAAAGGGTTTGACGTGTTTTGCTTTTAAAAACGTCATCGCCTGCCGGTGAATTAAATCGGCCGAATAAACCGAATCGCTTTTCAGATTGCCGGACAAATCAATGCGGTCGTGATTGCGCCAAAGATGATCGGGATAATAATTGTGCGCCAGCGTTTGGCAGTTGTAGCCGTAAAATTCATCGAAGCCTTTCTTGTTCGGGTCTCCCGATGTGGTGATAAAACCAAGGCCCCATTTGCCAAAGGCAGCCGTAGTGTAACCGGCCTTCTGCAACAGCATCGGAAAAGTGATGGAAGAATCCGGCAGCGGCGTTTGCCCTTCGGGTTGAAAACTTTTATTCCCTCGTACAGCCGTGTGTCCGGTGTGTAATCCCGTTAAGAGGCTGCACCGCGAGGGAGCGCAGACGGCGGTACCCGCATAAAAATGCGTAAACTTCACGCCCATAGCCGCCAGCTTTTTTAGGTTAGGCGTTTCTATTTTTTTCTGGCCGTAGGGTTCAATATCACCGTAGCCTAAGTCGTCGGCAAGAATAAAAATGACGTTCGGCTTTGGCGCCATGTGTTGCGCCTGCACCTTTTGAAAAAGTCCCGTCAAGAAAAAAAGTATAAAGATGGATTGGGTTTTCACGGTCCTGTTTTAATCGGTCAATGTAATTTTTAAAAGTCCGGTTTCGTTTTTATGCGTGTACGGCAGAATGAAAGAGTTCTTAACGGCCTGCACCTGTTCGATAATGTAATCGTTGCGGTCATATACCGGTATGCTAACGGCCGATAAGCCACCGTTGGCATCGCCGCTAAAAAGCACGAGGCCGTGTTGCCTGATGGAAAAATTTTCAATCAGGAGCAAACAGGCTTTTTTATCTATTACAAATTGACCATAAGGCCGTGGCTGCACATCGTAAAAGGTGCCGCTGTTTGCTACAACCGAATCTTTTATCTTTTTAAACTGATCATTAAAAACCGTAAACCGGATGGCAGTAGGAATGTTGTATTCTATTCCAGCTCCGTATCTATACTCCTGCGAAGTGCCGATGGCTACCGCGGTTGGACTGTTTACAGCAGATGTTAATGGAGTAGAGTAACGGACTCCGAGACGTTGAACCCGGAATGAATTCACCATTGCAAGCCATCGCGGGTTGCTGCCTTTTACCAACAAATAGCTTGCGGCGGTATTGGCTGGAATGAGTGATTTAAGTAGGGCATTCGGCGTCTTTTCACACAGTTCTTGTGTAAGGTTGGCTATAAAAACAGTTCGTTGAAACCGGCCCGCGTTTAACGGTTCCCGCACAAGTGAATGAAGCAGGACCGACGAATCAACGGCATTAAAATACAAGACGGGATTGACGTACTGATGCGAGCCGCTGTTAAAAGAGTTGCTAACCATACCGCCGGTTGAAAGACCCATTTTCAACACGTCTAAAGAATTTCCTTTGTCTTCGTCCTTCACGGTTTTTAGCACAAGCAGTGCGTTGCCGGCTAAACTGACTTGCTGTAAATCTTCCAACGCTTTGTCATAGGGAAAAGAAACGGCGCTTACCTGCGGCATCGCCAGCGAGGAATCGAAACGTACCACGCGGCTGCTGATTTTTTTTACTGCATCATAATAAGTATGCGCAACCAGCACGAGGCGATTGCTTTGATTGAACAATTGAAAAGTTGCCGTGCTGCGGTTCCAGGCTGTATCAGCTGGGTTTGAAAGCAAGTAAGAAACCTCTTCGGCCTCTCCATCGCTTTGCACTTTAAAAAGTTGGTGCAGCCCTGTCCCCGGCACGTGCAAATACAGCAAGTACCAAGTAGTGAAAGGCACTGTGTGAAGGTCACAGCCTTCCTTCAACCTGACATCAATTTCCGTTTTAATAAACGACTGTAACATTCCATCAAAAACAAAAAGCTGCGGCTTTTTGCCCGCCGTGAAATACAACAGATGATGCCGGCCTCCCACATCCGTCACTACCTGCATGGCATCGGCAAGCGGAGTGCGAAACGTTTGCCGGCTGTATTGAATCTTTTGCGCAAAGCCATGGGTCAACGCAAAAAGAAAGAACAGGCTGAACACAAATTTTTTCATCGGCAAGCATTGCGTTTGAAGGTGAAAATTCGTGCAATTCGCGCAAATGATTTTGCTTTATTTCAGCTTATACACTTCGCTGCCGGCCAGCAAAAAACAACCGAGGCCATAGTCTTCAAAATCGGGAATGTTGATATAGCTCACCGGCTGTCCGTCTTTGGGTTCTTTGCCTGTGCCTTGCACATAACCCAACATTCCATCGGGATGAACAGCTTCTTTCGCCATCGCGTTCCAAGCCTTTGCAATGATTGGCTTGTAAAGCCTTTTATCCAACGTACCGTTGTTTACGCCCCAGGCAAAACCATACGTAAACAAAGCCGTACCTGATGTTTCTTTTCCGCCGAAATGTGTGGAGTCGTGCAAGCTAACGTTCCAAAAACCATCGGGTCTTTGCACTTTAATCAAGGCCGCCGACATGTCTTTAAAATCCTGCAGGTACTCGGCATAATGTACATCGGTCTTTGGCAATAGCATTAGGGTTCTTGCCAGTGCCGCCAACACCCAGCCGTTGCCACGGCTCCAATAACAATCTTCGCCATTGGGTTCTCTGTAGGGCGGCACAAAGTCTTTGTCGCGCCACCACAAGTGGTCTTTGGGATTGTACAAGCCTTTGCCACCGTGGTTGTATTTAGCAAAAGCATAGAGGTCGTACATCTTCCTAAAATACGAGGTGTCGTTATACAAGGCGCCGAGCCTTGCAAACACTGGCATTGCCATTTGTATCGCATCTACCCAATTCCAGTCGTCCTTTTTCTCACTATGCACCATGTTGTCAGCGCTTGCCTTGATGGCTTTGATGCGGGCCTCTTTTTTATCAATCAGGTAAAGGTCAATAAAGGTTTGGCCGCAGCATTGGTCGTCGGCATTGCGTGTTGTTGTTCCGCTGCGCGGCGTCCAGTTGTGCTTTTCACCCCATTGCACGGCGTAATCGTAAAAGCTTTGCTGCGGGTCGGTGGCGTACAAAGCCATCAAGCCTTCGTAATAAACGCCGCGTGTCCAAATGTTGCTCGGCCGTTCGCGATTGGTGACTATCGGCTTGCCGGCATCGGGCCATTTATTCATGAAATATTGATTGGCAAGACGCATGGAGGCCACTATATTTTTTTTTGAAGGAAGTTTTTGCGCAGCGGCGGCGGTCGCGAGCAAAACAAGCAGCGCAAGCGAAAGGAATGACTTCATATAGCAGAGTAAATTAAGAGGCTATGTTCGTTCAATTCCGCTTTGCCATCATCCTGTAGCATCCCGCTACTTGTGCTTACGCTATTTTATCGCATTACAAAAAACAGAAGTTTGCAGTTGGCAGTGCGCTGTTGGCATCGCTACCACAAATTGTTTCGTAGTTGGATTTCTTCTTAAAAAATTCACGTTCGCTAACGCTTCTCGCACTTAATTTTAGCGGCATCACTCAAACTCTTTTAAAATAAATACTGCTATGCGACATCCCCTTTTCCTCGCTGCTTTATGGCTGTGCGGCACTGTTCTGCAAGCCCAAGAACCTATTATAAAAGCCAACTATGCGGCGGCTGCACGTTTCTCGCCCAAACGCATGGAGAAGTTAGTCTTCAGCACATCGGCCGATGTGCATTGGCTGAAAAAGGGCGACCGCTTTTGGTACAGCTATGAGACCACCAATGGCAAGAATTGGTTTTTGGTAAATGCCACCACCGGCAGCAAACGAAAACTGTTCGACAACGAAAAGTTGGCTGCGCAACTTTCTTCCATTGTAAAAGACCCGATGGATGCGCAGCATCTGAACATAGACAGCCTGCGTTTTGTAAAGGACGAAGAGTACCTGCAATTTGAGGTAAAGAGCACCGAGGAAATTGAAAAGAAAGACACGGCCGCAAAAAAAGGCACGCCACCGGCAAAAGAAAAAAAGGTTTATTATTTTGAATACAATCTCACAAGCGGACAGCTCACCGAGCTTTCGGATTTTAAAAAGCCAAAGCGAAACCCACGCTGGGCTTCGGTTTCGCCTGACGAGCAGATGGTTGTCTTTGGCCGCAACTACAACCTGTATTGGATGGACAAGGCGGCTTATGAAAAGGCGTTGAAGAACGAAGACGACAGCACCGTAGTGGAAAATAAGCTTACGACTGATGGCGTTGAATTTTTTAGTTATCATGGTGAAGGAGTTTTGGGAGGCGGCAGCGAAAGCAATGTGGACAAGGAAAAGAACAAGAACAAACGCAAGCCGGCCTTTGTGTTTTGGTCGCCGGACTCAAAGCATTTTGCGATAGTCAAGACAGATAGCCGGAAGGTGAAGGACCTGTGGGTGATTAACAACATTGCCGAACCGCGGCCAACATTGGAAACCTACAAATATTGGATGCCCGGCGAAAAAGAAGCGCCGATTGCCTATGTGATGCTGTTTGACGCGGTATCCAAAACCTACAAGCCGCTCGACATAAAACAGTTCAAAGACCAGGACATCGCCATTCAATCTGCATTGCAAACCCAAAGCTCACGCGATGATGATTACCGACCATTAAAGTGGTTAGGTACGGCCGATAAATTTTATTTCTACCGCACCAGCCGTGATTTAAAACGCATTGACCTCTGCACTGTTGACATTGCCACAAGCGCCGTAACGCCGCTCATCTCCGAACGCTCCAATACCTACGTCGAAATTCGACGTCCAGCTTTAGTTTCTAATGGCGCTGAAGTAATTGAATGGAGCGAACGCGATGGCTGGGGACACCTGTACTTATACGATGGCAGTGGCAAGTTGAAGAATCAAATCACGTCAGGTTCTTACCACGTGGAAGACATTGCCGGCATTGACGAAAAGACCCGCACCCTTTACTTCCGCGCCAACGGAAAAGAAGCCGACGAAGACCCTTATTTTGAACACCTCTATCGCATCAATTTTGACGGCATGGGATTGAAACTTTTGAACCCCGGCGACTATGATCACAACGTAAGCATGAGCGACAGCAAAGGCTTTTTCGTGGATAATTTTTCAAGAGTGAACACGGTGCCAAAAACCGTTCTATTTGCTGCTGATGGCCGTAAAGTAATGGACCTTGAAACGGCCGATTTTTCTTCCTTGATGGCGACCGGCTACAAGTTTCCCGAACGTTTTAAAGTGAAGGCTGATGACGGCATCACTGATTTATTTGGCGTGATGTACAAACCCTTCAACTTTGATTCCACCAAAAAATATCCGTTGGTTGAATACGTATATCCCGGTCCGCAAACCGAAGCGGTGAACACATCGTTTAGTCCGCGCCTCGACCGCGTTGACCGGCTGGCGCAGGTTGGATTTGTAGTGATTACCGTGGGCAACCGCGGCGGCAACCCGGCCCGCAGCAAGTGGTATCATAACTATGGATATGGCAATCTTCGGGACTATGGTTTAGCCGATAAAAAAGCTGCTGCTGAACAACTCGCCGACCGCTACAAATTTATTGACATAGACCGTGTGGGCATCTGCGGCCACTCGGGCGGCGGCTTTATGAGCACGGCGGCCATGTTGGTTTATCCAGAATTTTTTAAAGTAGCCGTGTCTTCTTCGGGAAATCATGATAACAGCATTTACAACCGGTGGTGGAGCGAGAAGCACAACGGTGTGAAGGAAAATATCGGCGAAAAAGGCGACACCACTTTTGCGTACAGCATTGAAAAAAATCCTGACCTCGCTAAAAACCTTAAAGGCCATTTGCTGCTGACTACCGGCGACATTGACAACAACGTTCATCCGGCCAATACCATCCGCATGGTGAATGCGCTGATCAAAGCCAACAAGCGTTTTGATCTGGTGATGCTGCCGGGCCAGCGCCATGCTTATACCGATATGACGGAATACTTTTTTTGGCGCATGGCCGACTACTTTTCAGAATATTTATTAGGTGACCGCGAACGACCGGTGGACATGACGGAAATGAACCGCGAGATAGAACAAAGCGGTAATAAACGCAGAGGTGCCGGGCTCGCCGCGTCGCCTGACGAAGAGTAAGCTATGAATCATTTGCGTTTAAGAGCTGGCAATTGAAACTTTCGCAAAAAATTTTGCCGTAAACAAGGCTAAGAAACATAAAAAGCCGGGTCATCCGACCCGGCTTTTTATGTTTCATCTTCAACAAGGCTTTAACGCCGGCGGTGGCAATAAAAAAAGAGATTAGCGGTTTAAAACGAACAGATTTTTAAACCCTTTATCATGCTCCACTTAATTTTTCTTGCTCTGTTGTTTACAGCAAGCCCGAAAGGCGACACAACCATCGTGACCGGATCTTATACTTCTTCAACCGTGAATAAAACGGTGCTGCTGCAATTGGTGAACGATGCCCGTAAGAACGGCTGCCAGTGCGGTTCTGCATGGTATTCCTCGGCGCCGGCCGTTGTTTGGAATGATGTGCTGGAAAAAGCAGCAATGGCTCACAGCACCGATATGAACCGTAAGAAATTTTTTAGTCACACGTCATCGGTGGGCATGGGTGCGGGGCAAAGATTAACCGCTATTGGTTACAACTGGCGCACCTACGGCGAGAACATTGCACAAGGCTATGCCAATGAAAAAGAAGTGGTAGCCGGCTGGCTTAAAAGCCCTGGCCATTGCGCTAACATTATGAGCAAGGATTACAAGGAAATGGGTGTGGCGAATATAGATGGTTATTGGACGCAGGATTTCGGAGCGAGGCAATAAAGCGATTAACTACCGTAAAACTAGGTTGATCAGTAAGCGTAGATTTGGACCAGAGGTTCGTTTATCTATAAAGCGTCTGTTGCGTCGCACAGCGTGTGCGTTCTGATCGCTATTGACCATTGCACAATCACTATTTACATAATCAATCCGCTTGCGATCATCATGCGGTTGACCTGTCATGCCGGGGAACGAGGCATCTATGCATGTTGCTGTGAGAACGAAAGCAATCAGTAATATCTATCACAACCTTTGTTTACAGTTTAGTTCACAGATCCCTGCCTACCGGCAGGCAGGCCTCCAGCGTCGGGATGACAGGACAGATTCACTACGATAGCGAGTAGTTTCGAAATTCAGAGAAACTAAAACAAGTAGTGATTAGTTGCTTTAACCCAAATGCAAAAAGACGTTAACTGCATAAAAGAAAAGATCACAACCAATAGAACTAATTGCAGTGTGCTCCAAAGAATTACGAACCGATGAACGGAGCGTCGCAACTGTCGCCCAATAGTAGCAGTGCCGCCAAGTTCCAAAACTGTTTAAAGGCCCGCCAAATTCTGCTTGCAATAACGGCTCATCTCATCCGCATACTCCTTTGCTGCCTTCCCCGCTGCTTCTGCGAAGTCCTCACCATTCGAAGCATAAATCACGGCACGACTTGCCGCTACCAAAAGGCCGCAATCGGCTGTCAAAGCTTTTTCAGAAATCTCTTTTAAACTGCCACCCTGTGCGCCAATACCAGGCACGAGGTAAAAGTGATTGGGCGTGATTCGCCGGATGTTGGTGAATTCATCCGGATTGGTGCCGCCCACCACGAACATTAAATTTTCTTCAGTGCCCCAACCTGAAACTTTTTGCAAAACAGTTTCGTATAAATATTCGGTGGAGGAATGCACCGTGTGAACTTCGTCCACAAAACTTTCTTCTTGTTTAACGATGCGCTGCAATTCAAAATCTTTGGCGCCTGCGTTTGACGTCAGGCCCAAAACAATCGTCCATTTGTCTTTGTGTTCAAGAAATGGTTTGAGGCTGTCTTCTCCCATGTATGGCGCCACGGTGACAGCATCAAAGTTCATCGTTTCAAAAAACGCTTTGGCGTATTGTGCCGATGTATTACCAATGTCGCCACGCTTGGCATCGGCAATTTTAAAGTGTGTGGATGAAATGTAATTGACCGTTCGTTCCATCGCCTCCCACCCTTTCAATCCTTCCGCTTCGTAAAAAGCCGTGTTGATTTTATAGCCAACACAATACTCTTTTGTCGCATCAATGATGGCTTTATTAAATTCAAAAAAAGCATCTGGGTTTGATTGCAAGTGAACCGGTAGCTTGTCGCGGTCGGTATCGAGACCGACACAGAGATAGCTTTGTTTTGAAAAAATTTGCTTTACTAATTCAGGCCGCGTCATGCAGAATATTTAATGATGATGGATTGTAATAGCTGTGCGAACCGCCACACCTCTTGAAACGTATTGTACAGACCTACCGGCGCCACCCTTATCACATCCGGTTCCCGCCAATCGGCAAACACGCCTTCCTTACTTAACGCATCAAAAACGGCTTTGCCGGCCTTTACCAGCATCGAAACCTGGCAACCTTTTGATGCAACATTTGTAGGTGTCAAAATTTTTAAATAACCATTGGGCACTGTTTTAATGACTTCATTCAAAACAAAGTGCAGGTAGTTATTCAAGTTCTTGTTCTTTTCAAAAACGGCTTGCACGCCGGCTTCTTTAAAAACGGATAATGCCGCAAAATGCGCTGCGTATAATATTGGCGAGGGTGTGCTTAACTGCCAGCCTTCAGCCGAAGCAGCAGGTTCAAATTCGGGCTTCATTAGAAACTGCGTTTCTCTCTTATTTCCCCACCAACCGGCAAAACGGTTCAGACTTGCATTGTGGTGATAACGTTCGTGTATGTAAGCGCCGCCCACTGCGCCGGGACCGGAGTTTAAATATTTATAGCTGCACCAGCTTGCGAAATCAACATCCCAATTGTTTAATTGCAGGGGCATGTTTCCTGCGGCATGTGCTAAATCAAAACCGGCCATGATGTTATAGTGGTGGGCCGCTTCCGTAATGGCTTGCATATTAAAGAACTGTCCCGTGTAATAATTCACGCCACCAAAAAACACCAGCGCCAATTCTTCCTTGTGTTCTTCGATGGCAGATAGAATGTCTTCTTCTTTTAACAATGTTTCGCCTTCCCGCGGCGCCACTTCAATCAACGTTTCCTGCGGATGAAAACCCCGTTGCCGCAAGTGCGTTTGCAGCATGTATTGATCGCTTGGAAAAGCCTTGGCTTCGCAAAGGATTTTTACCCGTTTGCCTTGCGGCTGATAAAAGCTGACCAGCAATAGATGAAGATTCACCGTTAGACTGTTCATTACCACTACTTCATGCGGTAATGCGCCAACTATTTCGGCAAGTGTTGGTTGTAACCGGCTATGCAAATCCATCCATGGAGCGTCGCCGGTGAAAAACCCCTCCACGCCGTAACGGCCCCATTGCTCCAGTACTTGTTGTATGTATTCCCCGGTGCGTTTTGGTTGTAGTCCCAATGAATTGCCGAGGAAATAAATCGCATCACTGTTATGGTAGGGAGGCAAATTAAACTGATCCCGAAAATTCTTTAGTGCATCGCCTTCATCAAGTTGCCGCGCATAGGCAAGACTGTTTTCAAACTCCATAAACGCAAATTAAATTGAACCCGTTCTTCCCCCATCCACACGAATGCTTGTGCCGTTTACATACCCCGCTGCGGGGGTACAAAGAAAGCCTGCAACAGCCCCAATTTCTTCTGCTTCGCCAAAGCGGCCGGCGGGAATTTCCGATTGCATTTTTTTCTCCATGTCTTCAATTGAAATCCCGGCACTATCAGCGGTTGTTTTTACCAAACTTTCGAGGCGGCTGGTCTTTGTCATGCCTGGTAAGATGTTGTTTACGGTGATGCCGTATTGCGCCAATTCGTTGCTCATTGTTTTGGCCCAGGAAGCCACTGCACCACGAATGGTATTGGATACACCGAGGTTCTTCAACGGAACTTTTACTGATGTAGAAATGATGTTCACGATGCGGCCATAGCCTTCGGCTTTCATTCCATCCACTACGGTTGTTGTCAAAAGATGACTGATGATCAGGTGTTGTTGAAAGGCTTTAAGAAACTGGTCATCTGTTGCGTTAACGATTGGTCCGGCCGCGGGCCCGCCGGTATTGTTGATTAGGATATGTACCGGATGCTGCGAAATGATTTCGTTGATCAGGCCCTTTGTTTTTTCGGCATCGGTAAAATCAACGGCGTAATAAAGATGTGATTGATTGGAAGATGTATTGAGTGAAGCCGCGGCCGTCTTTAAATTCTCTTCGTCCCTTGCCAATAAAGTACAGGTGGCGCCGAGCAAAGCCAGTTCTTTCGCAATGGCCAATCCTATTCCCTGGCTGCTTCCGCAAACAACAGCATTCTTTCCGTTTAACGATAAATTCATAAGGCCAAATGTAAAACTAACGTCGTCAGTTATGGTGGAGCGAATCTTTACGCTTCGCCATCTCCGCTGCGATTTTCCTCCCGTCGCCTCCCTGTTCTTCCAACTTTTCAATAATGTTCTCGTAGCTTTTTTCATCCCTGTTTTGACTCAACTTAAAAACCGTATCAATGGATTCCACCTCCACTTCAAAAGCAACAATTGCCTTCATCAACTTTGAAGTATAATCATCGCTTAAATTGTGAAAGGCTGTCGTGGATGATTGGTTGTCATTTTCAAAATGAAGTGATGTCTTTTTCAAGACCTCAATTAATCCTTCCTCGTCCAAAAAACGCAGCTTGCCTTTAACATGCACGCTCATGTAATTCCATGTTGATGCCTGCTGCGGATTGCTGTACCACGTAGCACTCACATAAGCATGTGCTCCGGTAAACACACAAAGCACCGCGCTGTTCTTTTCAAAGGCTTTGTGATGATCGGTGCTCCTCATCATGTGACCGGTGAGAAAAAGCTTGTCTTCTTTTTGCTCTATAAAAACCGGTATCTGCGTAGCCACTGGATTGCCTTCTTCATCGCAGCCGGCAATGAAGGCAAAGGGATGCTGGTGAATGAACTCCATCACTTTTTGTCCGTCTTTTTCTTTGTAGTAAGGAAGGTGGTACATACGAAGAGATTTCAGTTATATTAGTGTGTTATGACCAAATTCTTAAAAACAAAATACGGCCTGTCATTTCTTTTTGCAATTCTATACTTATCAGCAACTGCTCAAGCCGATAAAACGCCGGCACAGGATGATGAGTTCAATGTATTTCTTCTTTCGTTGGCGACTGTTTTTGTTTGCGCCATGATTGGCGCGGCCATTGCTGGCGCGTTTGCTGCGGCTTTGTTTTTCATCTTGCTGACCGCCTTAATCAGCGTCGGAATTCTTTCAACCTCGGTTGCCGTTGGCTTGTATAAACGTTCAGCCGCTGCCGGCTTCAAAACGCTTTTGGTCATTGTCTTCGGTGCCGGTTGCGCCGTTTGCGGACTTGTCTTGTCATTGATGGTGCAGCGCTTTTATCCAGAGCATTTATCGGCCTTTACCGCTTTAACGGCGGGCATCATTGCCGGTGCTTTCGGTGGAATCGTCATAGGCCTTTCGCTGTTTACCATAATTCAAACCCTGTTTCGAAATATATTCAAGAGGCTTACTTCTCAAGCCTAACTATCTTTCTTCCACCACTTCAGCTACTTCTTCCACCTTCATGTGTGCATTGCGCATGGATACGCTACGGGCCACCGTTCCCGCAAATTCGGTAAAGGCTTCTTTGGTTACCGCATCGTTGCTCATCATAATCGGCACACCAATGTCGCCGCCTTCGCGTATGCTTTGCACCAACGGTATCTGCCCCAGAAAAGGCAGGTCGTATTCATCAGCCAGTCGCTTCCCTCCTTCTTTGCCAAAGATGTAATACTTGTGATTAGGCAGTTCGGCCGGCGTAAAGTAACTCATGTTCTCTACCAGCCCGATGATGGGCACATTCATCTGCGCCTGGCTAAACATAGCAATGCCTTTTTTGGCATCAGCCAGCGCTACATCTTGCGGCGTGGTTACAACAACGATACCCGTAACCGGTGCGGTTTGCATCAAGGTCAAGTGAATGTCGCCGGTGCCGGGAGGCATGTCAATAATGAGATAATCGAGTTCGCCCCATAAAACGTCCGTGATGAACTGCCGCACAGCACTGCTCACCATCGGCCCGCGCCAAACTACCGCGTTCTTTTCATCTACCAACAAACCAATGCTTAACAGTTTAATGCCGTATCGCTCCAAAGGAACAATCATCGCTTTGTCGTTTACGCTTGTCATCATCGGCCGCTCACCCCGAACACCGAACATGATGGGAACACTGGGGCCATAGATGTCCGCATCCATCAATCCCACGCTTGCACCACCTTCGGCGAGTGCCAGGGCAAGATTAGCCGCCACCGTGCTCTTGCCCACGCCGCCCTTGCCGCTTACAACAGCAATGATGTTTTTTACACCGGGCAACACGGTGCTTTTGTCGGCGCGGATGGTGGTGGTGCTGGATGTAAAATTGACGGTAACCATCACATCTTTCACAACGTGCTTTTTAACAGCCGCTATGCAGTCGCGTTTAATTAAATCTTTCAGCGGACAGGCCGGTGTGGTTAACACTATTGTGAAGGAAACATTGCCCCCCTCTATTTCAATGTCCCGAACCATGTTCAGCGTAACCAGGTCTTTGCCAAGGTCGGGTTCCTGCACCGTACTCAACGCCTTTAATATATCTTCCTGCGTCATTCTTTTCTTTGTTAATGAATCGGCAAAGTTAACCCAAAGTCCTGTGCGGGAAGGCGTGGTAAAGCCGGAGGTTTTATTTTTGAAGAGATGAAAAAAGCGTTACCCCTCCTGCTTCTTTTTTCTTTATTGCTTAGCAAACAATCTCAAGCCCAGTTTGAAACCGTGAAAGACTCGGTGGTGCAGTTATACGGCATTGTGATGACGGCCGACAGCCTCGTAGGTATTCCGGCTGTAAGCGTTTCCATCAAAGGCACAACACGGGGAACGATAACCAACAACCAGGGGGTTTTTTCCATCGTGGCGTTGAAGGGCGACGTGGTGGAGTTCACGCACGTAAGCTACAAACCCAAATCGGTCGTTATTCGCCGCGACATTCCCGGCAATCAATACAACATGGTGCAACTAATGGTGGAGGATACCTTTTACATGCCGGCCACCATCATCAAGCCACGGCCATCGCCGGAGCAATTTGCCCGTGATTTTGTCAATAGTAAGGTAGCCGACGACGACATTGAAGTTGCCCGCCAGAACAACGATGCGGCCAAGCGCCGTGCCTTGATGTTAAGCACACCGTCCGATGGCGCCGGCGCGGCGGCCATGCAGTTTCGCAACATTGCTAATCGGGCCGTTTACCAGGGACAAGTTCCACCGATGAACATTTTTAATCCCGCCGCCTGGGGCGAGTTTATCAAAGCTTGGAAACGAGGCGATTTTAAGAGTAAGTAGAAGCCGGCCGTCCAGCTCCTGTCTTCGGTGGGAAACTTAAGTCAAAGAGCTTTTAGTTCTTTTAGTTTTTCTTTAAACGCAATCTTTTTTTAGACCATAGACCTGTCTATCTATCGATCGTCTGTTGCGTCGCACAGCGTGTACGTTCTTATCGCTATTGAGCAATTGAAATCATCTTTCAAAAATGTTCTGTTAATCAAACACAGTAAGGTTATTTTCTCACAACAGAAAGACAGAAATTTGCAATGAAACAATTGACGATGAAAAAGGCTTTCTTTCTTTTTTTATTTTTTGCCGCGGTTAAGTTTTGCGGTGCGCAAAAGATAGACAGCATCTATTTTCATCTCTACACCGATAGCCTTAAAAAAGGTTTTTACAATTACATCAATGTGGACGGCAAAACTGCCGATGGCAAATGGATGCCGCTTTCATCAAACGATGTAAATTTTGAAGTGGCCGATACCGCTTCACTTCGTTTTCAACAAAACGATTTGTTTATTGACAGCACCTACAACGCAGAAACGGTTAAGGTCAAAGCTGTCCTGCGAAGCAATCCCAAAGTTTGGAAAGAAGTCGTCATCTACATACGAAAAAGAGGCTTCAATGAGCCTCTTCCTACTACTGAACAAATCCTTCATGAAAGCCGCAACCGCCGAAACAACTATCGCTACTCACTGTTGAATTAAAATCCACTCTTTCTGCAAATCTCAACGTTCTAAAATCTGTAAATCAGGATTACATCTTCTTGGCATCTTCCAAAAACTTGGCGAGGCCAATGTCGGTTAACGGATGTTTCAGCAAAGCCAATATGGATTCCAACGGACAGGTGCAAACATCAGCGCCCAATTCAGCCGCCCTAATAATATGGTTGGCATTGCGGATAGAAGCCGCAAGAATCTCCGTTTTAAAACCCTGCACAGAGAAGATGTTGGAGATCTGCCCGATTAATTCCATACCATCCCAACCGCTATCGTCTATTCTGCCAACGAACGGCGACAAATATGTTGCCCCGGCTTTGGCGGCAAGAATCGCTTGGCCCGCAGAGAAGATCAACGTGCAATTGGTGCGGATGCCGTTATCGGTGAACCACTTGATGGCTTTAATGCCGTCCTTTATCATCGGCACCTTCACCACAATGTTGGGATGAATGGCCGCGAGTTTTTTCCCTTCTTCGATGATGGAGGCTGTATCGGTGGAAAGCACTTCGGCCGAAATGTCGCCGTCCACCATCTCGCAAATTGTTTTATAATGTGCATTAATGGCATCTTGTCCTTTAATGCCTTCCTTGGCCATCAACGAAGGATTGGTAGTCACGCCGTCTAAAATTCCAAGCTCGTTTGCTTCTTTAATTTGCGCAAGATTGGCTGTATCAATAAAAAATTTCATTGCTAAAAGTTTGAGGGCAAAGATAGACCGCGGATGAACCGGATTTCAGGAAAGGATTGTGAGGATTTCTTTGCTCTTCGATGACTTCCCGAAAATAAAAAATCCACCCTTGAGGTGGAAGCCAATCCCGACAATCCTTATTTAAATCCCGATAATCTGTGGTAAAAAGAATGGCAGGCTACTTACATCGCACCGCTACAACCGCCTACCCTTGCTACCTTCCGGTCCTGGGGGAGTTCAGCAGGAGCTGGCCGTATAAGACCTGCCGGGGCAAATATAAGTAAGTTCAAGAGTTCCAATGTTCAAGAGTTCAAAACTTTCTTCCGGGCGAAGCAAACATTTGAACCCTTAAACTCTTGAACATTGGAACTTTCATGGTCGCTGAAACACTGAATTAAAACTGCTGTAACCAATGCACTCATCGGCACGGCCACCAAAGGGCCGGTAGTAAATCAACACCGTATAATTGTTTTCTGTACTCCAAAAATTTCCTTCTGTTTGAGCAAAGTCCAATGGCCCGCCACGAAATGGCCTTGTGCCATATAGATAGTTATAATAACCCTGTTTTAGCAACAACGTTTTTTCGTAAGCGCCGGTTTCTTCGTTAAAGCGCATAAGGCCCGTGGTATCGGCGCCGTAGTTTGTCATCTCGCCAAAGATGTAAACATCGTTGCCAGCCAATGCTCTGTTGCCTGGTGAGAAATATTTGAACCGCACGTAAGCGTAATCGCCTTGCCAAAACGGATTGATGCTTTCATAGCTTTCAATTGTAAAGCCGCCGTTCAGATCACGGAAGTAAACATAAGCCTGTCCGTTCCGTGAGGCTTCGGGTTTAACCGAAACGTTCACGGTATCGCCCCGATTGTCTAATTGTAACATCCGGTCGCTTTTCAACCGCAAACTGCGCAAGTCAAGCCAGCGAAATTCTTTTAAGCCTACAAAACCCGTAATGCCTTCATCGCTGTATTCGAAATAATTGCCCCGGTAAATAGTTGGCTGGTTAAGGAACAGGGCTGTTTGCCAGTTTTGATTTTGCAGCACCGCAACTTTTATATCCGATGGGCCAAGTGTGTTGATGCGTTTATCTGCTTGTATGGCTAATTGCAACTTCTGCCCTGTGCGAAACAGCGTGGCGTTGTTTCCCTGCAATACCTGCGCGGCTATCTGTGTCATTGAATTCACCACCACAAAGCGTTTGGTAAAGGCGGTTTGCGCCGTGTCATTGTTTAAAAAAACTTTCAGCAAATAATTGCCCGACCGCGATGGTGCGCTGTTGCGGTCGGGGACAGTGGCCTGATAGTGTACGTACTTAAACGTAGCCAAGGATGAATTGCGGTAGGTGGAGATGCGGACGGATTGAAAGCCCTTGGTGTAATCAAAAGAAGAAAGGCCGGCTGGCGACCAATCGGCATTGCAAAGCTCAAAGCCGCAATAATAATTTTTCACGGCCGTGCCCAGCTCGTCAAACTCTAATTGAAGCACGTCGCCGCCATTCAACGTAAGTACCGGAAACGAAGTTTGGTCGCCGGCCTTAAAAAGCTTCACCGATTTAATATCGGGATTGTAAATAACGGTCTGTGCATTCAACGCCGGCCGAAGAAAAAGCAACAGTGCAAGCAAGGAAAAGTATCGCATGTTTAAAAATAGATTTTTTATCGGGCCGGTTTTATTTTTGACAAAATAAGGACGAGAGAAATCAGGGATTGGTTTTCACTTCAACGTCCGGCTATAAATTTTTGTGTGAACGTTTCTTCTTTCATCGCTCAACGCATTGCCTTTAACCGGCAAAAATCTTTCTCGCGGTTTATCATTCGCTTGTCAGTATTGGCTACGGTCATCAGCGTGGCGGTTATGATCATTACGCTGTCGGTGGTGAATGGCTTTCAGAAAACCGTGAGCGAAAAAGTCTTTTCGTTTTGGGGGCATATGCGCATTGCTGATTTGCAACCGGGCAAGGCATCCATCGCCGAAGAAGAGCCCATCAAACAGAACCCGGCGCTCATTAAAAATATCAGGCAAAATCCACAAATAGCATCGGTTTATCCCTTTGCCACCAAATACGCCATCTTAAAAACAACGGAGGAAATGGAAGGCGTGCTGCTTAAGGGTTTCGACAGCACCTACAATTTCAACATCCTTGAACCCTTCTTGCAAAAAGGTGGACGCTGGCCCCGATTCAGCGACAGTTCGTATTCCCGCGAGATTGTTATTTCCACCTACACCGCGGCACAGCTTCATTTAACAATCAGCGACCGCGTGCTGATTTATTTTGTTCGTGCGGACGGTTCGTTGCGGCCCGATAAGCTAACCATTGTGGGCATTTACAAAACCGGCATCGAAGAATACGACAAGACCTTTGCCATCGGCGACCTGCGGTTGATTCGGCGATTGAACAACTGGGCGGGAGACGAGATTGGCGGCTATGAAATTTTTCTGAAAGATTACAAGCAAATGGGCCCAGTTAGCCGCGCCATTTACGATGATCCTTTATTCCCTCGCGGGCAAGACGGGCAGTCGTTTAGCGAGGCAAGACCGCCGGTTTGGGAAACCAAAACGGCAAGGGAACTGTACCCAAACATTTTTGACTGGCTTGATGTGCAGGACACCAACCAATTTATTCTAATCATCATCATGATGGTGGTGGCAGCCATCAATTTAATTACTTGCTTAATCATTTTAGTGTTGGAACGGGTACGAATGATCGGCATTTTAAAAGCGCTTGGCGCCGGCAATTGGACGGTGCAAAAAATTTTCCTGCATCAATCCATTTTGATCACGTTCACTGGCGTTGTTATCGGAACTCTTTTTGCACTGGGCCTTTTGATTCTGCAAGTAAAAACCGGCTTTATCCGCTTGAAAGAAGACGCTTATTTTATGGATACGGCTGCCGTGGACATCCGGTGGTGGCAAGTGGCGGTGGTGGCCGCGGGAACCGTTTTAATCTCTCTCCTCATCTTGCTTATTCCCTCGCTATTGGTTCGAAAAGTTCAGCCAATAAAAGCGATTCATTTCCGGTAGCACCTTGCTGCCGCCTTTAGTAAGCATGGCGAAACCATTGCGGGTTTCAACACGTTTACCTGCCGGAGATTTTGCGCTAAATGCTTCCAGGTCTTTGCACACTTTTCTCTCTTCTTCGCTACTTTGCACGCCACACATTTTTATGGACAATTATGCCATTGCCGATCAATTCTCGCTGCTTGCAAAGCTCATGGACATCCATGGCGAGAACAGCTTTAAAGCAAAGAGTTATTCCAGCGCCGCCTTTGCCATTGAAAAAATTTCCGCGCCGTTAGCCACCATGCCGGAAGAAAAAATCTTCGCCCTCAAAGGCATCGGCGACAGCACGGGAAAAAAGATTATTGAACTGGTGCAAACCGGCGAACTAAAAGCCTTGCAAGACCTGATTGCAGTTACCCCCGAGGGCGTGCTGGACATGATGAACATCAAAGGACTCGGCCCAAAAAAAATCAACACGCTTTGGAAAGGGATGGCTATAGATTCCATCAACGCGTTAGAGGAAGCCTGCCGCGATAACCGCATTGCGCTAACCAAAGGTTTCGGCGAAAAAACGCAAGCCAAGATTTTAGATTCCATTGAATTCGTGCGCAGCAACGAAGGCAAGTTTTTATACAAGCAAGTCGAGGACTTCGCCTATGCGCTGACGCAAAAAATAGAGCAGGCATTTCCCGACGAACGAATAAGCTTAACCGGCGAGTTCAGGCGGCAACTGCCGGTCATCAGTCAATTGGAATGGGTGACAACCGCGTCGAAGGAGGCCTTAATAAAAACCGTCACAAACGAGCAAGTGACGCTTGATCAGGAGTTGAATGATTTACTCGTTTTTCGTGCGGAGGATTTAGTGAATCTTGAATTTCACTTAGCGTCAAAAGAAGCCTTCGCGAGAGTATTGTTAGAAACAAGCAGCAGCGATGAGTTCAGAAGCGCATGGAAATCTTTTGCACCAAGTGAAAGCGCAGACAGTGAAGAAGCTTTGTTTAAAGCAGCGGGCATTAATTTCATTCCGCCTTACCTGCGCGAAAGCGGCAGCATCATTGAAAAAGCAAAAACGCAAAGCTTCAACGACGTTGTGCAAACCAGCAGCATCAAAGGCTTGATTCATTCGCACAGCAATTGGAGCGACGGCTCCAACACCATCGAAGAAATGGCGCAGGAACTCATTCGCTTAGGTTTTGAATACCTTGTCATTTCCGATCACTCCAGGTCAGCGGGTTATGCGCAAGGTTTATCGGAAGAACGCATTAAACAACAACACGCTTACGTGGATGAATTGAACAAGAAGCTGGCGCCGTTCAAAATTTTTAAGAGCATTGAATGTGATATTCTCGGTGATGGCGCCCTTGACTATGATGATAAAACATTAAGCACATTCGATCTCGTGATCACGTCCGTTCACAGCAATCTGGATATGGAAGAAGACAAGGCTATGGAGCGGTTGATGGGTGCCATTACCAATCCTTATACTACCATTCTCGGCCACATGACGGGACGCCTGCTGTTAAAACGCAGAGGCTATCCGGTTGATCATAAGTCTATCATTGATGCCTGTGCGGAACATAGAGCAGTGATTGAAATAAACGCCTCTCCAAGCCGGTTGGATATGGACTGGCAATGGATTGAGTACGCGGTACAAAAAGGGGTAATGCTGTCCATTAATCCCGATGCGCATTCGCTGGAAAACTTTGGTTACGTGAAATACGGGACGTTGGTGGCGCAAAAGGGTGGGCTTACCGCGGCCAATAATTTAAGCTCGTTTGGGTTGGAGAAATTTGAAACGTTTTTGAAGGAAAACAGGGCAAAGAAAAGCGGTGTGTAATTTTAATATCAGGTGTCGTATGCAAAGAAATAAAAGCTCTCAAAATGAGGAGCAAAGAGTTTCATGATTTGTATTTGCGAAAGTTTTAAAACTTTCGCTTAAACGTTTTTGCAGTTGAAAATCAAGGTGAAGAAAAAATTGTCGGCGGGTTTTAGGGCTGAAAACTTTCGCCTATTTTTGAGTTAGCTGTAAGCTTTTTACAACCCTTACTATGAAAAGACTAACTACAATTTCATCTCTAACTATTGACCTTGACAGAATAAAAGCTGTTAGGGTAAATAATTTTACTTCAATTGAAAATACAAGTGCTATAACGGTTGAGTATAATGCAAGAATTGAATATTCAAAAAACCCTTTCACAAATGAAATAGAAAAGACCCAAATCGTTGACACAGTTATAAAAGAATATCCTGATTTTTCAATTGCACAAGTTTATCAAATGGAGCTTGAAGAAGCATGGAGTGAATATTTACAAACTAAAAATTATTTTAAATGACTTTTGAGAACTTTACATACGACCATTTAAACCATTTACAAATCGGACGTATTGGAGAATATTGGGTCAAAATTTGGCTGACACTTTCGGGACTTGATACTTATTATAACGATGTTGATGACAAAGGCATTGACTTCATTGTTCGTTTAAATAACGACAAGCACATAGACATTCAAGTCAAAACCATTCGTGAAAACACAGGCTATGTTTTTGTTACAAAAAGAACTTGGAGGAATAAACTAAGAGACAACCTGTATTTGGCTCTTGTAATTCTTAAAAATAATGCAAGTCCAGAGATTTACTTTATTCCCTCTACTGCTTGGTTGACACCTAATGAATTGCTAAGAGACAGAGAGTATACAAAAGATGGACAAACGAGTGAGCCAGAATGGGGAATAAACGTTTCAAAGAAAAATTTTGAACTGCTTGCCCAGTATGACATACCAAAATTCCTTGAGCAGACCAAAGCCTACAGCTAACAAGAGTATTGCCAATAGTGGGGCTGGAAGTTGGAACAATCGGCAGCAGTTGCCATTCTGCTTCAGCTCGGGCTGGAGGTTATTAATTTGGCTTTTAGTTTTTATCTTCAACTTTTAAAACAATATTGAACATCAGTTGCCAGAGATTGGTTTTTCAAATCCCCCACCATCGGCAATACTTTTTCGTTAGCTGCAACCCTAAACGACATCCAGTAAGACATTCATCACATGACAAAATTATTATTGTTCGGAGCGACAGGTAACTTAGGAAAGGAAATTGCAAAAATTGCAAAACAGCAAGGTTACGACTTAACTGTTGTTGTTAGAAATAAGGGCAAAGCAGAGCAATTGACAAGTATTACAAACAAATTTATTGTGGCTGACATCACAGCCCCAAGTGCATTGACGGATATTTGTAATGGTTTTGACATAGTAATTTCTGCATTAGGAAAAAGCGTATCACCAAACGACAACAGTAAACCATCATTTAACGACATTGACTTAATTGCAAATTCAAATATTCTTGACAAAGCAAAGAACAGTGGCGTGAAAAAATTTGTTTACGTTTCTGCATTTCATTCAGAAAAATATTTGCATTTAGAATATTTTAGGGTTCATCACGAATTCGCAGAACGCTTGAAAACATCAGGAATAAACTATTCCATAATTAAACCACCTGCAATATTTAGCGGTTTTTTAGACATGATTAACATGGCTAAAAAAGGGCAACTTTTCAATATTGGAAAAGGCGACAAAAGAACAAATCCCATTTACGAAGTAGATTTAGCTAACGAATGTGTCAGCTCTATAAAAGATGAAAACGTTGTAAAAGAAATTGGCGGCAAGACCATTTATACTAGACGGCAATTAAATGAAATAATCCAAAATGAAGTTTGCCCGACAAAAAGGGCAAAAAATATCCCACTATGGCTTTTCAAATTTTCTTTACCTATGCTAAAAGTATTTAAAAAAAACATGTACGACAAGTTTGCATTTTTAACGGCTGTAATGCAAGACGACACAATTGCACCACAAATAGGAGAAATGAAATTTGAAGATTATATCAGAATGAAAAACAAAACCAATTAAGGAAAAGGGTATGCAGCTAACATGGGGTTTTATGCTATTGGGGCTTGACCAACAATCTTCAGCTAAGAGCAAATCCAGGCTTTAGTTTCAGCTTGACAATCGTCTTTGATCTTTAGTAAAAACAATGAACATTTAATTATAAATTTAGCAGCGGGGGTGGGCAGACGGAAGTAAATATCCCAACAGCATAAAGCCCTGGACGTTGGGCGTCATGTAACGCCTTTGAAAAGAAGGAAAATATTTTGATTTGAACGTTGAGTCTCTCAAAATGACAATCTAAAACAATACTCAAACTTTAGTCAAGCAGTAGAAGTATGTGGGACATCTTAGAAAACATTTGGTACGTCATCAAGAGTTCCGGTTTAGTATTGGTTCAAACTCTGGGAATTGTCTTGGTTTATTATTTATGGAAAGAGCATTACGAAAAAGACAAAAAGGAACGCAAACGCTGCCTTTCAAAAAAGCAAAGGCGTGAAAATTATTATGCCGTATTGTTCCTAAATCTGCTATTCGCAGGCTTCTATTACATCAATCTTATCGGGAATCACAGTGTGGCATTGAGAGGGTATTTTGTTTTTTATGTTTGCACAGTTGTACCGGGTTTGTATGCAACCTACGAGGCGCATCAAAAAGACAGAGGCTATCCTTCAAGCTGGACTGACAAGCAAATTGAAGAGGCAGAGTGGAGATTGGAAAAAGAGCGATTAGAACAAGCATCCTCAAATTCTTTTAGCTCGTTTAGGAAATAGAAGAAGCTACAACTTGTCCTAAACAAGCACGAACGCCCAACATTGATTTGGCGTTATGTCGGCGGACTGAACGCAGGTGCTCAACTTCACCTAACCATCGTCTTCAGTCCCTGCTGGACGAATAAAGCCGAGCAAAAGTTCATAATTTCATTGGCAAATAAAGCCAAGCAGCAGTCCGGGCTGACGTTTTCCAAATTCCGCCACAAACGCCAAGCCCCAGCCGTTGCTTGCAATTTTTAAAATAACATTCCGCACTTTGAAGAGCATATTTGTATCAGCCTTACTGCTAACACTTTTTTCGTGTGGTGACAATTCAAAAAACATCAAGGCGACAGTTCCTGATAGTGACACTACGAAAATTATGAGGCTACTGCTTGACAGTGCTTTCTATACACACAACTTACCAGACATTTCTGCCTTGACACGTAACAATCCATTTGGCGACACAATAATTTTTCGGAACGAGATCTATCAAGGAGACACAAACATTTCAAGGTATTTTCCCAATAATTTAGGCGACATTAAACTTAAGTTCTTAACACAACAACAAATTTGCTCTTTAGCCATCGGACTTCGAAACGACACTACCAACTTTCCAAACTTCCTTGAAATTCGCAGTTTCAAAAAGAATGACACGACTTATGAGGTCTATTTGCAAAACACTTGTGTCATTCCCCAATTTGACAAAGAAGGACACCATCTTTATAAAAAAGAAAAACTTACAGGCATTGACACATTACCGTGCATCTTTGGAATGTTGTGTGGCGGCGGCATCGGTATGAAATTTACAAAGGCAGGCGACACATTGCAATCAAAAGTAACTGGCAGGTGGTCGGACTAAAACTGCAAGCAACATCGGTTTGCTGCTATGCTGGCTGACATTACCAACATCAACTTTTGTACGCTTATCAGCAGTAGTTCCAGCCGACATTACGCTGTTGAGCAACAGAATATATTTTGTACTTTGGTTTTTCAATCGGCTTCAGTTGCAAGGCTGACAATTATAAAATGCCAGCACAGCAGCAAGCCGTCAACGTTGTGCGTCATTTCAAATGGACACTCTATGAAATTTATCAGTTTTGTTTTAACCGGACTTTTAATTGTTGTTCACGCATCCGGACAGGTAAAAAATGAAAAAACAAAAGTTATACTTCTGGGCACATTTCATTTTGGGGAGACAAGTGACAAGAACAGTACTAAATTTCCTGATTTACTTTCTCAAAAACGACAATCCGAATTAGACACGATTTCAAATGCACTTAATAAATATGGTATTGACAAGTTTTTTTTAGAAACTGAAGTTTCAAAACAAAAATGGCAAGACAGTCTATTTACGTTATACAAAACTAATCGACTAACAACTACAGAAGATTTAAGTGACGAGAGAGTTCAGATAGCTTTTAGAACTGCTGTTAAAAAAAATATACCGATGGTAGCTGCCGATTTCAAACTACCGCTACCCTACGACAAAATAAATGAATATGAACAAAAACATAAAAGCGACAGTGTAAATATTTACCCCTTTTTTGATTTGCCATATCCCTTTATAGAAAAAAGAAAAGCCTTGAAAGATATTACACTTTCAGAATATTACATTCAACTAAATAATAAATACAGTAGGCAAGCAAATATGTATGACTATTTGCATTACGCCTTATGGTATGGAGAAGGTGCTGATTATACCGGCGAAAATCTTACTGCCGTTCATTATGACAGAAACTTAAAAATATTTACAAACATTTTAAGACAGATAAACCCGAAGACAGACAAAACAATAGTTGTTTTATTCGGCAGTTCTCACACAGCAATGTTGAGACAGTTTTTTGAAAGTCATCCGATGTTTGAAATTATTGAATTAAATGACTTGTTTAAATAATTTTATATAATGAATGTTTGTAAAAACTGTAACTTTTCTTTTTCTGGTAAATTTTGCAATAGTTGTGGACAAAAAGCAAGCGTTAAGGAGCTGACTTTACCTGACCTTCTTCACGAAACATGGCACTCACTTACACATACTGATAGTGGAATTTTAAGATTAATACGAGACTTATTTTTTCATCCTAAAAGTGTTTATATAAACTACTTTTCCGGGCAAAGAAAAAAATATTTTAGCCCTGTTACATTCTTTTTAATAACAGCCGGTATTTTGCTTTTTATTGGAACCAAAGTATTTGACTATGAAGATTACAAGTTGAAAATTTTTAATGAGTTTGGAAGATTTGTTTTTAATGAAACTAAGTTCATAACATTCATTCTTTTGCCATTGGAAGTTCTTTTAACCTGGCTATTATTTTACAGGCGATACAACCTTGCAAAAAATATAGTTTTTTGGTTATTCCTTTATGGACTTCTGTTTACAATTAAAATTTTATTATCACCGTTGTATTTTCTTTTTATTAGCCATAAAACTTTTTTAGACAACTTTATACAAATTATCCAATACATTGTTGTCTTCTTTCATTTAGCAATTGTATTTGGCAATCGAAAATGGATGAACATTTTTGTATGTTTTTTAATCACTAATGTTTTATTAGTATCAGAATATTTGCTAAGTGGTTATTTGCTTTTTGGAAATGAAATTTACAAACACACCGGCACTAAAAACATATTAGAGCTAATTCTAAATGCTTACAAATCGTAAAAAAACGAACGCACAACAACGGGTTTGGCGTTATTGGGGCGGAACGTTGAAACATCGGCTGCAGTTCGCTATCAGCTTCGGTTTCGGCTCGACGTTAATAATTTAGCTTTAGTTCTTAACTTCAACTTTTAAAACAATATTGGGCTTCAGTTGTCGGCTGACGTTTTTCAAATATCCCAACAACGCCAAGCCCTGTTCGTTAGCTGTAAGCTTTTTACAACCCTTACTATGAAAAGACTAACTACAATTTCATCTCTAACTATTGACCTTGACAGAATAAAAGCTGTTAGGGTAAATAATTTTACTTCAATTGAAAATACAAGTGCTATAACGGTTGAGTATAATGCAAGAATTGAATATTCAAAAAACCCTTTCACAAATGAAATAGAAAAGACCCAAATCGTTGACACAGTTATAAAAGAATATCCTGATTTTTCAATTGCACAAGTTTATCAAATGGAGCTTGAAGAAGCATGGAGTGAATATTTACAAACTAAAAATTATTTTAAATGACTTTTGAGAACTTTACATACGACCATTTAAACCATTTACAAATCGGACGTATTGGAGAATATTGGGTCAAAATTTGGCTGACACTTTCGGGACTTGATACTTATTATAACGATGTTGATGACAAAGGCATTGACTTCATTGTTCGTTTAAATAACGACAAGCACATAGACATTCAAGTCAAAACCATTCGTGAAAACACAGGCTATGTTTTTGTTACAAAAAGAACTTGGAGGAATAAACTAAGAGACAACCTGTATTTGGCTCTTGTAATTCTTAAAAATAATGCAAGTCCAGAGATTTACTTTATTCCCTCTACTGCTTGGTTGACACCTAATGAATTGCTAAGAGACAGAGAGTATACAAAAGATGGACAAACGAGTGAGCCAGAATGGGGAATAAACGTTTCAAAGAAAAATTTTGAACTGCTTGCCCAGTATGACATACCAAAATTCCTTGAGCAGACCAAAGCCTACAGCTAACAAGAGTATTGCCAATAGTGGGGCTGGAAGTTGGAACAATCGGCAGCAGTTGCCATTCTGCTTCAGCTCGGGCTGGAGGTTATTAATTTGGCTTTTAGTTTTTATCTTCAACTTTTAAAACAATATTGAACATCAGTTGCCAGAGATTGGTTTTTCAAATCCCCCACCATCGGCAATACTTTTTCGTTAGCGGCTATTAACAGCCTTCAACTTCAAAAAAATAAAATCAGTAAGTGTTATATAAATAGTCTTCCTTCAAAAAGTGAAAAATAAATATTTTAATATCCTCTTAATAGCGATCTTATATTCTTGTGCGAACAATAATGATAAAAATAATAATTTGACAAAAGAGGAAATTATTATCAAAGGGGATTCTTGTTTCGATATAAAATTATATGAGGAAGCATATAATTTTTATAATTTAATCTTGCTAAAGGATTCTAATGATGCTATAGGATTAAGCAAATTAGGAAGAGTTAAATCAATTTTAAAAGAAAATGACAGTGCAGAATTTTATTGCCAAAAAGCCATTCTTATTGATCCCAAATTACCAAGTGCACATTTTTATTTGGGAGTAATTAAATATGACAAAAAAGAATTTAATAACTCCCTGAAGGAATACAATTTAGCCATAAAATTGAAAAAGGATTATTGGGACGCCTATACAAACAGAGGGATTGTTTACAAGGAATTACAAAATTATAACCTTGCCTTAAATGATTATAATCTTGTTTTGAAGAATGACAGCTTAAATGACAAAGCTTATAATAACAGGGCAATTTTGCTAAAGCTAAAAAAACAAACTGCAAACGCATTAGAAGATTACAATCAAGCAATACTGTTAAAGCCAAATGACCCAGAGTATTTAAATAATAGAGGTAATCTATATTTAGGTTTAGGCAAAGTTGACGATGCCCTAAATGACCTAAATAAAGCTATTTCGTTAGACAAAAATTTGCAAACAGCCTTTTACAATCGTAGTCTTATTAAATTGCAAAAGAAAGATAGTATTGGTGCTTTAGAAGACTTAAATAAAGCAATAGAATTAAATAGTAATGACAATGAGGCATATTTCAATAGAGGATTATTAAACTGTCAATTAGGAAACACTAAATTGGGGCAAGAAGATTTTCTAAAATCACAAGAGTTAGGAAACAAAATGGCTACAAAAGTTTTGAAAGAATATTTTAAGTAAATCTAAAAACAGAATAATCAGAAACTTTAGTTAGTGGACATTTATGGACAATTACAGTAAACGATATAAATATGAATCAGGGACAAAATGCTCTGTTGACAATTGTAGCAACTTAGCCGACTACGAAGTAGTCCTGTATGACTTTTATGAGTACTTCGAAGACCCCGAAACTTTTTACGAGCAAGATTACACTTGCCCATTTATTTGTCAGACACATTTAGACATTAATGAAAAAAATGCAAATGGTGAGAGAAGGCCAAGAGGAATGGTTATATATCCATTCACAAATAAACACAGAGCACAAGGATATTCAAAGTATAACCCAATACAAGAAGTTTATCCGCAATTCTTTTCTTCGGGCGACACTGAAAATAATGCAGAAATACAAATAGACCTCAATGAAATTAATGCTGAACTTATATCCTATTTGGCAAAACATCCAGAATTTTTGAGACAGCTTCATCATCGAAAGTTTGAAGAGTTAATTGCAGAAATAATTCGTAGCAAGGGGTTTGAAGTTACACTGACACCAAAAACAAGGGACGGAGGAAAAGATATTATTGCTTTATACAAAAGCCCATTTGGACACCAAATGTTTATTGTAGAATGTAAAAAATACAACGAAGACAATAAAGTTGGCGTTGAATTAGTCCGAGGGCTTTATGGGGTTAAGGCTGCGGAAAAATATAATCAAGCTATACTTGTTACGACATCAACCTTTACAGCAGACGCAAAAGAATTTGTCAAACCACTTCGATTTGAATTAGAATTGAAAGACTATAGCGACATAACTCAATGGTGTAAGGACTACAGTGCGACATAGCAAAACAGCAGGCAACATTGGGTTTGGCGTTATTGGGGCAGGACGTTGTTATCTTCATCAGCAGCAACATGGCAGCAGTTGTTCGGGCTGGACGTTTTTCAATTTGGCTTTTAGTTGTTAACTTCAACTTCATATTTTTAATTGGGCTTTAGTTCCGGGCGGACGATTTTCAAATCCCCCAACAACGCCAAGCCCTGCCCGTTGTGCGTCATGTTGGGTCTCGTTTTCTATTTCATAATAGTTCTTTGCCAAGCTATTTTCGTTCTGACTAATATTACCCTTCAAGCCGACAATTCTACCTTTCCTCCAAATCTCTTGTAGTAGCTTTCGCAATGTTTTAATTTTAAACTATTACTCAAAATTATTTAAATTATCAGAGGAGTTTATGAGACATAGATTGCTAATATTTTCCATACTTTTTTGCATGAGCTCTTTGTTGACTACTACAAAGGCACAAACCACTACAAATTCTTACCATGAAACTCCCGTAAAGGTGAACGACCTAATTCATACAAAACTTGATGTACGTTTTGACTATCAAAAAAAATATTTATATGCAAAGGAATGGGTAACCCTTAAACCTCATTTTTACTCTACAGACTCGTTACGGCTTGATGCCAAGGGAATGGACATACACAACGTTTCGCTTTTTAAAAATGGAAAGTTAATACCGTTAAAATTCAGCTATGATAATTTTTATTTAGCCATCCTGTTAGATACAATTTATAAATGCAACCAGATATATACCATCTACATTGACTATACTGCTAAACCGACTGAACTAAAAAATAGAAAGAAAAACGAAAAGGGCTTGTATTTTATAAATGCAGACGGAAAAGACACGAATAAACCTACCGAAATATGGACTGAAGGGGAACCTGAAAGCTCCTCGGTTTGGTTTCCTACCATTGATAAACCAAACCAAAAAACAACTGAGGAAATTTCAATGACGGTTCCAAACAAATATGTTACATTATCAAATGGAAAACTAATTTCTCAAAAAGAAAACACCGATGGGACAAGAACCGACTCATGGAAAATGGATTTGCCCCATTCACCCTATTTATTCATGATGGCAGTTGGCGATTTTAAAATCTATAAAGACAATTGGCGTGGAAAGGAAGTTAGCTATTATTTAGAACCCAAATATGCTCCTTATGCAAAAGAAATTTTTGGAGAGACGCCAGAAGCAATTGAATTTTTCTCAAACATTCTCGGGATAAAATATCCATGGAATAAATATTCTCAGATTGTTGTAAGAGATTATGTAAGCGGGGCAATGGAAAATACCACTGCAACTATGATGGGCGAACCAGCGCAAGCTACAACTAAGGAACTGGCAGATAGATATTACAACACAGGAATTGTTCACGAACTGTTCCATCAATGGTTTGGCGATTACGTGACATGCGAAAGCTGGAGTAATTTGACACTCAATGAATCATTAGCTGTTTATGGAGAATATCTGTGGCTCGAAAATAAATACGGGAAAGATGTTGCCGACGCTCACAATTTTGAAGGCTTACAAGCATACTTGAGTAACAAGAATGCAAAAAATGAACCTCTTGTTCGTTTTCAATACAAAGCAATACAAGATGTTTTTGATGGTGTAACTTATCAAAAAGGCGGCTGTATTTTAAACATGTTGAGAAATTATTTAGGTAAGGATGCTTTTTATAAAGGCTTAAATATTTACCTGAAAAACAACGCATTTAAAAATGCAGAAACACCTCAGCTACGCATGGCATTTGAAGAAGCAAGTGGCTTGGATTTGAATTGGTTTTTTAATCAATGGTATTTTGGGGCTGGTCATCCAGAATTAAATATTTCCTACAACTGGAATGAAAATACCAATGCACAAACTATTTATTTACAGCAAACCCAAGAGGGTAATGCATTTGTTTTACCAATTGCTATTGATTTTTATAACGGCAATAAAATAGAACGACGTAAAACTTGGATGACTGACAAAGCCGATACGCTTTCTTATAAATTTCCAATGAAACCAAATCTTGTAAATGTTGATGCTGACAAAGTATTAATTACAAAGAAAACCGATAATAAGACGCTTGCTGAATTTGATTTTCAATACTTCAATGCTCCTCTTTTTCTCGACCGTTATGAAGCTGTAGAAGCAGCAATTGGAAATCAAAATGAGAATGATGGACAAAAAATAATATTAGCTGCATTAAAAGATAAATATTTTGGGCTTAGAATTAAAGCGATAAATGCATTGGATATAACCAACGCAGCTACTGCAAATTCTACTATCCCGATAGTAAGGGAACTTGCTACCACCGATAAAAATAATATGGTAAGAGCAGCGGCCAATACATTTTTGAGTAAACTTCGAAAAAACGACGACTTATCACTTTTTGAGAATTCTTTAAAAACTGAATCCTATGCGGTTCAAGGTGCATCACTGGCAGCGATTGGACTTGTAGACTCCTCGGCAGCATTGCGTTTCGCTAAACAATATGAAAATGACAGTAAGCATGAGATTTCTCAAGCCATACTAACACTTTATTCTACCTACGGCGGAAATGAGCAATGGAATTATGTTTACAATTTATTTCTATCGTTGGTACCTCCGCAAAGATTTAATATGATAGAGAGCTTTGCAAGCCTCACCGGACGAGTAGAAAATCCTGCATTTGCAAAACAGGGTATCACAGCAATTAAAGAATTAGGAATTCAAGGTAAACAGTTTGGCATCTCAGATAAAATGATTGAATTGCTTAAAGAAATAAAAAAGCGAAGAGTAGCATTAAATGACGATACCTCTGACTTATCAGTTGACGATGCAATAGCACACATTAATGACACTAAATAAATATTATAAACAAAACAAACGGTTAGTAGGAAGCACGAACGCACAACATGCGGTTTGGCGTTATGGCGGCACGACGAACAATCCATCAACATTTGTTCGTTATTCAGCTATAGTTCCAGCTTGACCAGCATCGCTCGGCAATAAAATATGTTTTATACTTTAGTTCTTAATTCAGCTTCAGTTGTCGGCGGACGTAACACAGAATGCCGCCACAACGCCAAGCCGTTTTCCGTTGGGCGTCATGTAACGCCTTTGAAAAGAAGGAAAATATTTTGATTTGAACGTTGAGTCTCTCAAAATGACAATCTAAAACAATACTCAAACTTTAGTCAAGCAGTAGAAGTATGTGGGACATCTTAGAAAACATTTGGTACGTCATCAAGAGTTCCGGTTTAGTATTGGTTCAAACTCTGGGAATTGTCTTGGTTTATTATTTATGGAAAGAGCATTACGAAAAAGACAAAAAGGAACGCAAACGCTGCCTTTCAAAAAAGCAAAGGCGTGAAAATTATTATGCCGTATTGTTCCTAAATCTGCTATTCGCAGGCTTCTATTACATCAATCTTATCGGGAATCACAGTGTGGCATTGAGAGGGTATTTTGTTTTTTATGTTTGCACAGTTGTACCGGGTTTGTATGCAACCTACGAGGCGCATCAAAAAGACAGAGGCTATCCTTCAAGCTGGACTGACAAGCAAATTGAAGAGGCAGAGTGGAGATTGGAAAAAGAGCGATTAGAACAAGCATCCTCAAATTCTTTTAGCTCGTTTAGGAAATAGAAGAAGCTACAACTTGTCCTAAACAAGCACGAACGCCCAACATTGATTTGGCGTTATGTCGGCGGACTGAACGCAGGTGCTCAACTTCACCTAACCATCGTCTTCAGTCCCTGCTGGACGAATAAAGCCGAGCAAAAGTTCATAATTTCATTGGCAAATAAAGCCAAGCAGCAGTCCGGGCTGACGTTTTCCAAATTCCGCCACAAACGCCAAGCCCCAGCCGTTATGTGCAACCTTAACACGACACAAAATAAATTGACAGAACAATAAAAATATACGATATGACAAATACAGATTTAACTTCAAAAAATATGACTGAGAAGTTTAACTACAACCAAAGAATGGACATTAAGTATGACCACCAAGAACTAATTGACGTTAATCAGGTAGTGAGTGAATGCACAGACAAATGGTTCAATCAGACACTTTCGAAAGTGAACGGAAGTGTAGTGAGAATTGGTATCGTAGAAGGCGAATATCATTGGCACAAGCATGATGACGATGATGAATTTTTCTTTGTATTAAGTGGCAAACTTTATATTGACTTGGAGGATAAAACTCTTGAACTAAATCCAAACGAAGGAGCAACGATTTCAAAAGGAGTAATGCACAGAACAAGAGCCCCTCAAAAGACAGTAATGCTTATGGTTGAAACTGGCACAATTGACCCTATTGGACAATTGAAATAAAAAATGAAGTTTACAAAAAGACTTCACTAAACAACAAGGCTGCACATAACATGAACTGTGATAAAAACCAAATACAAAATACAGTTTTTAGGGCCTGACGGAAGAATAGTTTGGTTGGTACAGGCCTCCGGACTTCACCAGGGCAAAGACTTGTTTAAGTAGTTTGTTACAAACGGCAATCAAGGCTTGCTTGCCGGTCTTTCCGCTGGCTTTCAGCCGCTCATAAAGTGCCTTACAGGCCACGTTTGTTTTCATGGCACTCATGGCGCACATGTACAAGACATCCCGTAAAGCTTTGCCTCCTTTTTTGTAAATTCTTGGTTTGCCATGGATGCTGCTTCCGCTGCTGTACTCCGTAGGCGCCATGCCGGCAAAACTGATAAGCTGGCGGTGGCTGTGCGTGTTCTTAAATCCTTGGGTAAAAACAATCAGCATAGCTGTTGCCCGTTTGCCAATACCTTTTATACTGCCTACACTTTTAAGTTGTGCGGGTTGCCACTGCTTTAGCAGGGCTTCAAGTTTTTGTTCTAAAGCATCCACTTCTTTTTGTAAGACCTGCTTTATTCTCTGTAGTGATTTTATGGTGTCCCGGCTCGGCACCGGCAACAGCCCAAGACTGTGCAACTGGTTGTTGAAGCGTTTGGTTTGCTCGGTGTACTCCCGGATGGTATTGTAAAGTTGCTTGGCTTCAAAGTAAGCAGGGGCGGGCATTTCCCAAAAAGGAGGTCGCTGTTCTATTGCGTACCGGCAGATCCAGACGGCATCTTTTTTATCCGACTTGTTGCGCTCCAAATGCATCTGAATAAAGCGCTTGATGCTAAGGGCATTGACGACGCTTAACTGGCAGCCCTTGCCGTGAAGAAAAAAAGCAAACCTGATATAGTAAACTCCTGTCGCCTCCATCACAAAATGATAATCGGTGCCGGTATGCTCCATAATTTTCGCAAAGCCCGCATTGTTGTTTCCAACACGGAGGTGAAAGAACTCCCCTAAATTGTTTTGATAACTTACGTCCAGTGTAGTGTTGGAAACATCTACGCCACAACAGAGTTTTTGTGTTTGCATGACAGGTTGTTTTGAGGTGAGTAACGACTAACTTTAATACTACGAACGAGGTGTAAAGAACAGTTCTTACGCGGTGCTATCTATCCTACTGCGAGCTGTTTTAAACGCTCATTGAACTGTTCAGCATCTGGTAAGAAAAGGGGCGGGGACGATCATGTTGTAAAGGCTTTTATGCCGATGGGGTTTTACGGTCTTACTCCGCCCCTTTGTTCTTTTTGCCTCTCTTTGATCCGGTAGTACAAGGTATCGTTTTGTAAACATAGGATGGGGTTTGGCGTTATTGGGGCTGTACTTTGTTATCTTCATCTTCAGCAACATAGCATCTTTTGTTCGGGCTGGACGTTTTTCAATTTGGCTTTTAGT
Organism: Flavisolibacter sp.; assembly: GCA_965247695.1. Lineage (GTDB taxonomy): Bacteria > Bacteroidota > Bacteroidia > Chitinophagales > Chitinophagaceae > Flavisolibacter. The sequence continues at coordinate 3,255,855 of OZ252037.1, read as the reverse complement.
TGTTAACTTCAACTTCAGTTTCTTAATTGGGCTTCAGTTCCGGGCTGGACCATCAACAATGCCGCCCCACTTCGCCAAGCCCTGTTCGTCAGACTGTGAGAAAACCTTCTTTTTTTCTGTAGTCATGTTTGTGTGATTCATTCTGCAACTGTTTACCTCCTGTTTATCAGGCTCTATCAACTACCGCGATTATATAGGGGTAAAAAACAACATCCGTTATTGGCCTGTAAATGCCTTTGATAAAGCTATTTCTTACAGCACAAACCAGTCTCTCATAGTTTGGTTTAAAGGCCTTGATGGCTTGCACCATTTTATCAAACCCAAGTATATTTTTAGTACGTATAAAGTTGTAGCAAAGCATAATGAGGCTCATTTCTCCATTCACTTTTTGGAGTCCTTTAAGTAAGGTGTGCGTGTAACCGCAGTGGCGCTTGATGGTGCCGAAGGGGTGTTCACAAATGGCTTGCCGTCGCTTGTAATAATGCGGGGCCTGTTTTATGTTGTTATCATTGATGTCTACTGCATCCTGGTACTCACTGCGCTGAACAATGCGTTTAGGGAGTTTGGTGCACTGGTGTTTTAGCAGACATGTTTTACAGGCATCGGTGCGGTAGGTTTTAAACCGGTAAGAAGTTTCATTAGCTTCTCCCTTTTTGTTGTGCCAGGTGCCCAGCGATGTTAGTACAGCGCCTGCAGGACAGGTGTAGCTGTCCGCTTGTTTATCATAGTCAAAGCTCTCTGCTAAAAACTGGTGTGCTATATGTTTAACGCCGGGTTGTTCTTTGTAAGCAACATGCGTAATCATATTATCATCATGACACTGCTTTAACTCCGCCCCGGTATGATAGCCTTTATCGGCCAGTACCACCAGCCTATCTTCTTTTTGCAGGCCAAGGTTTTCTTTAGCCTGTGTGGCAGCTTTATATAAAGCCTTGCCGTCATTGGTGTTCGTAGCTTGAGTATGTACAATGAGGTTGTGCTTATCATCCACAGCGTTTTGCACATTATAGGCCACTTCCACAATACTCTTTACAATTATAATACTGCGGCTATCACCGTCGGTTGTACTGATTTGTTTGTCGTCTGTTTGGTTTAACTGCACCTGAAGCTTGTCGTACTTGATTGTTCGTTCTTTTAGCTTTTTAAGACCTTCGGTTATCTTTCCTTTTTTTAGCTGTAGTTCTTCTCCCATTGCGTTCTCCTCGCCATCCAGTTCATCGAGCTCCAACAAATACTTAGCAGTCTTGTCTTCTATAAACCGGCGGTGCTTGTCTATTTTGGCCTGGCTGTAATTGTTCTTTTTGCTGTTGACCGCTTTAAACTTGCTGCCATCAATACCAATAGTGGTTTTACCCAGCAGGCCAGTATTATCAAGGAACTGTACATAGAGGCAGAACATGCTTTGTAGCGGAACCGGATGCAGTTTTCTAAAGTCAGCTATCGTATGATAGTTGGGTTGTAAACTTTGCAGGAGCCATTGCAACTCGATGTTGCGAGTGCACTCTTTTTCGAGCTTACGGCTGCTGCGTATCTTATTTAAATAACCATACAAATAAAGCTTTAAAAGTACTGAGGGGGCATAGGGCGGACGGCCTTCGCTTTTATGAACAGTGTTACCAAATCCAAGCTGATGTAAATCCAACTTGTCAATAAAAGCATCTATGAGCCGCACCGCATTATCTGCACTTACCTGCTCATCAAGCGTTGAAAAATAACTTTGATGACGATTGCTACCCTGAATGAATTGCATACCACTTTGCAGCAATTATTATACAGCTTTGAAGCTATTTACAGGGTGTGTATATTTAGTGAGCAACAGAGTGGTTTTTTCACAAACTCTCGTTGCCTGCAACCTTTTCAGACCAAAATTATTAAACAATAAAACCATAAGATAAATGACAAAAAAGATTTTAATTAGAAACTTTGTAATTCTCTCATTCATTTTGAGTTGGGGAGTTTTTGGACCAATTTCTTATTTCTTTGTTTCAAACACAAAGTCAGACGCTGCACAAGGAATTTTTGTTGTAATGATGTTCATTCCAACATTAGTTACTATCATCTTGACAAAATATTATAAGTTAGGATGGAAAGGCTACGGACTAAAATTTAAGAAATGGCATTTTTTCTTTTTTTCTATTCTCATAGTTCTTGGATATAGTGTGTTTGAAATGGTTTTACAAATTTTTTTTAAAACAGGCTCATACAATATAACAAAAGACAAATATTTATTTGCATTGACGGTTATGGTTCCTGTTAATTCTTTAGTTACTTCAATATTTGCCTTTGGAGAAGAATTGGGTTGGCGTGGATTTTTACAAAATTTATTAATCTCTAAATATGGACTTAATAAAGGGCTTTTAATACTTGGCTTGGTTTGGGGATTTTGGCATTTACCAGTTGCTTTGTTGGGTTATAACCTACCCGAATATCCCGTTATCGAAGCATTAATTTGGTATCCATTATTTTGCCTTTCATTGACTTGCATTTTTGCTTGGCTAACGCTCAAGGGAAAAAGTGTTTGGTGGGCTGTTTTAGCACACGGTGCTAATAATGGAATTGCGACTTTAATTGACAGCAAAGCAGTCATAGCTAATAAATCTGCTTTCTATCTTATTGGAACATTGGTTACAATGACAACAGGTTTAATATTCTTTTTGTTACTGCGAAGAATGAAAAGTAGAAATGAAATTGAACTTTATTTACCTGAAAAAATCAAGAGTTTAGATTAGTAAATACTTGACTTTTACGATTAAACCAAAATAAGGCAGCAGCCAATAGCAGGGCTGGACATTGTAAGCATCATCAGCAGTTTGTCTCGTTCTGACATAGGTTGACATATAAAGGTCAACGTATGAACATTCAAAAGCAAGCGGTCAACGAGTATTTGACCCAGGGGTTCACCTACCGGCAACTGGCAGAGAAGTATGGTGTGAGCCGCTCTACTATCAACACCTGGGTATTAGTTCACCAAGGCATTCATAATCTTCCCCGCAGCAAACGGCAGCACTGTTACGACCTTCAACAAATGAAGCAGGGTAAAAATTCTCAACAAAAGCAGGTGGCTATCTCGGATGCAGAACAAAAAATTGCTCTTCTGGAAAAGCAACTGACCTGGGAAAAGATGAGAGCCGATACATTCGATACCATGATCAATATCTCAGAAAAGGAGCTGCAGATTTCTATCAGAAAAAAGCCTGGTGCCGAACCGTTGGGCGAATGAATGAGGTGTATCCTTTACAAGCTCTTTGCCAATTGTTCGGCTATTTAAGACAGGCCTTTTACAAGCAACAACGCTTTCACGTGTTAGAGCAATCAAAGGAGGCAGCCGTGCTGCAACAAGTTATCACCATACGCACGGAACAACCGCGGTGCGGTACCAGAAAGTTACTTGTGATGCTACAACCATTTTTGCTTAGTAATGATTTGTTCATGAGCAGGGACAAACTCTTTGATCTGCTATCAAAAAACAAGCTGCTGATACGCAAACGAAAAAGAAATACCTATACGACCAACTCCAAACACTTCTTTTACCGCCATCCCAATCTGGTGGCGCATTTTACACCTCTGCATGCACATGAACTATGGGTGAGCGACATTACCTACATCCCTATGAGAGAACGCTTTGCTTACCTCTATTTGATTACTGATGCGTACTCAAGAAAAATAGTCGGCTTTCAGCTAAGTGATGACATGCGGGTAACGAGTGCTATTGTTGCGCTGCAAAAAGCACTGGATCAAAAACCGTTGGATGCTATCGTCATCCATCATTCTGACAAAGGCATGCAGTACTGTAGCAACGACTACGTAGCGCTGCTTAAAAAGCATCATGCAAGAATCAGTATGACACAAGGCGGTGACCCATATGAAAACGCGATGGCAGAGCGAGTAAATGGTATATTAAAAACTGAATTAATAAGCGAAAGCTATCCTGACTTAAAAGCCGCCATGCAGCATATTGCCCGTTGTATCACTGTCTACAATTATAGAAGAGTGCACAGTAGTCTTAACTGGCAGACACCGCACAATGTGCACAGCCAAAAAGGACCCCAGGTCAAAAAATGGAAAAACTATTACAAAACAAAAAAACAAAAGGAGGTCGCTATGAACAAACCTTAACGGGCTACCGCACAAAAAATAGTGTCGTTAGCTATAGGGCTACGAAACTATTTTTTGCCAACGCACTTTGTAAACCCTAATCAGGATTAGTAAATTTGTAAACCCGACAACGGATTATCTCTAACAGGTGTCAACTTTTTTCAGGACGGGTCAGTTCACTAAGCAGCAGTGGTCAGGGCTGGACAATAGAACCTGGCGACAGTACCAACAATGAACAATAAGCCATACATTGAGCAGCGGTATTGGGCGGACGAACATAAATGCCCTGCCAGCGCCAATGCTACATCGTTAGCGGCAAGCAGGTCAGACTGCTCAATAACAGAAACCTAAATTCAACAATATGCGACACATTGCTATTTTAATGTTGACATTGCTAATTTTTAGTTGCTCAACGACAAAAAAAGTTTCATCACATTTGACAAAACTTAATGGAAGTTGGACACCAATAAAACAAGAGATTGGTGGCAAAGACTTACCTGCCACATATTTTCAGGCACAAAAGCTTTTTATCCAAGACACCACTTATACGCTTACTGCCGAAAGCGTTGACAAAGGGGCATTGACCTATAAAAACGGACAAATGGACATTTATGGAAAGGAAGGAGTAAATAAAGGGAAACATTTCACCGCACTTTACAAACTTGACAACAACCAGCTAACCATAGTTTATAATTTAAAAGGCGATAGCTATCCATCAGATTTTGAAACAAAATCCAAACCGACATTATTTCTTTCTGTATTTAAAAAGGACTAAAAATGGCACAGAACAAAACAACAGAAACTGAAAAAAGTGTTGCCGAATTCATTGATAATATTACTGATGACACCAAACGCAATAACTGCTTTGAACTAATCAAAATAATAAAGAAGCTGACAAAACTTGAACCTAAAATGTGGGGACCAAGTATTGTCGGTTTTGGGAGCCATCATTACAAATATGAAAGTGGACGAGAAGGTGATAGTGCCAACTTTGCTTTTTCACCAAGAGCATCATCTATTGCACTCTATTTATCAGCCAACTTTGACAACAGAGTAGAATTACTAAAACAATTTGGTAAGTATAAAGCCGACAAGGGTTGCGTTCACATCAAAACACTTGCTGACATTGATAAAAATATTCTAACGAAAATGATTGCCAATCATATAAAACACATAGGCAAATTTTATCCATGAAATGAAATGCCAGCCGCTAACATTGGTATTGCCAATAGTAGGGCTGGACATTGGAACAATCAGCAGCGGTGATTCTACTGTACTGCGGTTCGGGGCTTGACGAATAAAGCCCAGCTTTAGTTCTTAATATTTAACTTTATCAAAAAGCCAGGCAGTAGTTCCGGGCGGACGAATATAAAATTCCCCATCATCGGCAATACCTGTTCGTTAGCTTTCTCTCCCTACTTCTTTAAAACCAAAGCGTATTCAGATTTGGTTTCACCAATCACTTTAAACGAGTACTGTAAAACCAATGAGGCCTTCTATCAACGCATGAAGCCCAAAGAAGAACTGATACTTGTTGCAAAACAAGATGGCTTTTTGACTTGAATGCAAAGGAAGAAAAAAAGCCATTGAGTTTATGCCTGTTGTTTAACCAACTACGCGGGTAAACATCATGCAATTCAAGGCGAACCACTTTTAAGCCGTTTCAGTATCTTACTCAAAATTTACTGCTCCACATGATAAAAAAGAATTTATTCCGGCTTTCGTTCTTTTTTATTTTACTTTTTCCCGCTTCACTACTCTTTGGCCAGCGCTGGCAGTTATCAAATGATGTTTTCCAGCGAACCATTGTTCTTAATGCCACCGGACATCTTACCACGCAGTCACTATTGCTTCAAAGCAAAACCGCTTTTATTGATTCAACCGGCAATGAATTTTATTTTGAAATAAATAGCCAACCCGTCAGCGGAAAAAATGGTTGGATTTTGGTAAAAGAAGAAAGCACCAAAGACACAACAGGCGCCGAGAGTTTGCTTTTGGTTTTAAAAGGAAATGACGCGGCAAACAAGTCGCTTGAAGTAGCAATTACCTATTCCATTTATCCCCATCTTCCGGTCAGCCGCAAAAAAATCAGCGTCACCAACTACGGAACTTCCGATGTCAAAATTGAAAGTGTCAACGTGGAAGACCTGAACCTTCTTTGGGAAACGGCAAAGGCGGAAATCTATAACAACTACGGCCGGCAAAAATGGACCGGGCCATACACGGGCAACTGGTACGATGCCGCGGTAGCCATTCATAACAGTGCCGACCAAAAAGGAATCGTGATTGGAAACGAATCGCCAGGCGTTTTAAAACGGACGGCGCTGTTTTTACACGGGAACTCTCTCGAAGCTGGTCTCACAAAATCTACGCAGGACTATCCGTTTCGTAAATGGCTGAAACCGGGTGAGAGTTGGGGTTCACCAGCTGTGTTTTTGGCCTTGTATGCGGCTGCATCCGATCCATTTACCTGTTTTGAAACAGTGGTCAATGAATTTTTCAACAGGCATCTTTTTTACCGCCTGGCGGCAACGCAACGGAAGCCTGTTTTTATGTACAACACCTGGAATCCTTTTCGTGGCCGGCTGATGGATACCTTAATTCGTGACCTCTCGATAAATGCGGCGGACTGCGGCTTTAAAGAATTTATGATTGATGATGGCTGGCTTACTGTTAAAGGAAGTGATTCGTTGAAAAAAGCATTGGGTGGCGGCAATAAATACGGCGATTGGATTATTGACTCCATAAAATTTCCCCGGGCCTTTACTCCCGTATTTACGTCCATAAAAAGCCTTGGTATGACGCCGGGGCTTTGGATCGCCCTGACAACCGCCAGCCCAAACAGTAAAGTTTATACCGACCATCTTGACTGGTTTGCTTTGGACAAAAATGGCAAAGCAGTTAACCTGCATAACGACAACCTTAAAATTGTAAATGCATGCCTTGCTACCGGCTGGTATGATTATATCAAAGGCGTCATTTTAAATTATGCAGAAACCTACGGCATAAAATATTTCAAGCTTGACCTGTCAACAGTAACGAGCGCCAATATTCCCGATGTGGAGCGTTCGGGCTGTTATGCCACCAATCATCCATTGCATCGCGACTGGCAAGAATCCTTGTGGGTTTTGTACGAACGCTGCTACCGCTTAATTGATGAACTTCACGAGAGGCTTCCGGATCTTTTTATTGACTACACGTTCGAAACCGCGGGTAAAATCCAATTGATAGATTATGCGGTTATTCAACACGCAGACCGGGAATGGATGAGTGAGATTGAAAGCCCGAACCCATTGGCAAGCCTGCGGGCAAGGCAAACAAGCTGGCATTATTCGCTATCCATGCCTGCAGGCACTTTGTTGCTTGGCACACTTGCACTCGATAACGGCAACCCGGAGTTAACCATCAAATCAACAGCCGGCAGCTTTCCCCTTTTTTCGGGTGATTTAAGAGACATACCGGCAGAAGACAAAAAGCGCATAAAAAGATGGGCTGATTGGCTTGGAGCCATGCAGGGCAAATACAATTTTCAGTTGTTCCGGCAGGACTTGCCCGGCTTTGGTATGCCGCAAGATGGTAGCTGGGATGGTTTTGCAAGAATGAATACGGAAACCAAACGCGGTGGAATCGTCGGTGTCTTTCGTCACGGCAGTAAAGAAACAGTGCGAGGCGTAACCATAAATGGTTTAGATTTTGACGCTTTGTATTTGATTAGAAAAGGCCCTGGCAAGAAAGTTTTTCGTCGGATGACGGGAAAAGAATTGGAAGAAAAAGGGTTTAACGTGAAGCTTGAAAAGTTTTATGATGGCGTTTTATTCGAGATTGAAAGGAGATAACTGATACTCCTGCAAAACCCTGTCCGTTCGCCATTAAATCTCACTCTCTATCCACCGGTAAACGCACATAAAACACCGTCCCCTCTCCTTCCTTCGTTTCAAACCAAATAGCGCCGCCACTTTGTTCCGCAATGCTTTTACACATGGCCAGGCCCAGGCCTGTACCTGATGTTTTGGTAGTAAAGTTGGGTGTAAAAATTTTTGACTGCATGGCTAACGGAATGCCTTCGCCGTTATCAGCAACAGAAACAATCACATCACCATTTTCTCGTTTTTCCGTAACCGTTACCAGGCATCTTTGGGCTTCGGCACAGGCATCCACCGCGTTCTGAAGCAGGTTGGTGAACAAGCGGTTCATCTGTGTTTTATCGGCCTGCATCCAAAGCGGATAAGGCAAGGCATTCCACGTCAGGTCTATTTTCTCATTGCTGTTATACAACGAAATTAAAGAGCCGATCACACCGTGCAAATCCACCCGCTCCACACGCTTGTTGCCAATGGCCGCAAACTGCGAAAAGTCGGCGGCAATCTTCGCCAGGTGATCTATCTGTTCAATCAATGTAGTGGCCACATTCGTCGTTAATTCCTGCACATTTCCTTTGCCGCTTTCAATGGCCCGTTGCAGGTATTGAATGCTCAATTTCATGGGCGTAAGCGGGTTCTTAATTTCGTGCGCCACCTGCCGCGCCATCTCCCGCCAGGCGCCTTCGCGTTCACTCTTGGCCAAGGCTTCGGCGCTTTGTTCCAACTGCTGCACCATCTTGTTGTATTGCTTTACCAGTTCGCCTATCTCGTCATTTTTTTCCCATACAATTTCTTCGGCCGTGCGGCCGAGGGTTATATCACGCATCTTGTTGCCGATGACCGAAAACGTATTGGTGATGCGGTTGGTGATGAAGAGTGCCAATACTCCGGCGATTAAGAAAATAAAGGCATTCAGGTTGATGATGGTGACCAAAAAATTCGAGATCTCCTGGTTCAATTCAAGCTGCGTGGTAAAGGAAGGAATGTTGAGATAAGCGTAGGTATTGCCTTGCTTGTTTCTGATGGCGGTGTAGATGCTTTGATAGCTTAACTGCGCGGCTTTTTCTTCCTGAACAAATTGCACATCGTGCAGATTGTCCAACTGAAAAAACGCAACCGGATGCATTCTTGTACTCAACACGCCGCGTTGATAAATCATCTCGTCGGACGTTACCTGCAGCGTTCCCGACACATCATACAGATTTACAATCACGCCGTGCACATCGGCTATTTCGCGTATCACCAGCCGCAAGACGGTTACGGTAAGCGGGTCCGAAAAATCAAGGACGTTATTCTTCAACAGGCTGTCGGCTTCAATGCGCTTTTCCATTTCGGTAACGGCGCCACCAGAGATGCGGCTTAAGCGATCAATGTTGCCACGGTTGTAACGGTTGATGAAAAAGTTGATGGTGGCCGCGCCGATGATGAGAAAGGAAAAGACCGATATGAAAATGATGGTGCCGTGAATCTGTGTACGGATGTTGAGTCTTGAGAACACATCGCGACGGCCACCGGTAGTGGCCGCACGAGCGGTAAACGACGTGATGCGCAACAAACCCACCATCAATAAAAACGCACAGAAAAGATAAGAGAACAACGTAATGCTTTCGATGAGCGTATCCCGCTTTCTGGCAATCACCACCACGGTTTGGTTGCTGCCTTTGTACCAAAGTTCGTCGTAATCGCCACGGCCTCTCTTGTCGCTTTCACCCTCCGGTATTTGGGCCGCATTTATTTCGGTGGTAAAGGGGTACTTGCTTGAATGGGCCAGCAATTTCTTGTTCTTGTACACCGCATAGGAATAAAACGGCGAGTTCTCAATGTTCTTCCCGCTGCTTTGCGCAAAGAGGTTTGGATACAAGGCATCGGCGGCCTGAAACTGCCGCGGCACCGCCACAATAAACAAATAACCAAGGCGATTGAGGCTGTCCCGCACTTCGCGTTTGGTGATGTAAACAAACCGGTCAAAGGAGGCTTCATAGTAAAACAAATCCGGCGAACCTGTAGGCTTGCTTTGACGCTCCAATATATTCGTCAGTTCATCATAAGTCCGTGTTCCCTGGTTGTTCACAGGCTGTTGGTTTGCATCAAACACGTAAAAGTCGGTGTTATAAGAACCGGCATACCCCAGGCGATTGTGCGCAACGATGCTGTCGCGAAAAATCTGGTTGTCGGGTTCGCGGTAAAAGCGGTTAAAATTACTTTGCAGAAAGTCGTTGTTCAACGTTGCCAGCGCCACCCACAAGGAAAGTTCTTTGGTCGGGTCGCTCAAGCTTTCCACTTTTTCGGCAATGTCTTTTCGCTGGCCCCATTCGCGTTCGCGGTTGCCTTGCATAATCAGCACCGCCAATGAAATGGAGAACACGAAAATCCAAAACAAGATGCCCGCCACCGTTACCTGAATGCGGTTGATGATGAGGCTTTCGCGGCTTAACAGCAGGGTGTAAAAAACCAGCCACCCCAATACCGGCAGGTAAAAAAGCACAATCTGGCTGCCGCTTTGAAACGTGAGATAGGTCAAACCCACCGCAGCTACAGCGCCGTATAAAAACAACAAATGGGGAAAGGCCAACAGCATAAAGCGAAACAACAACCGCGAAAAATAATAGTACGAAAGCGTGAGCAAAGCCAAAGCCACAAAACCAAAAACCGTGTTGACGTTAAGGGTAAAAAAATCAGTGACGTCGAAGGAAATTTTAGAAGCGGCCACCAGGTCGTGCACCACATTGGCCAATTGGAAGGTGACGTAAATAAGAATAAAAACACAAACAATACCCAGCACAACGAGGCCGCCTTTGTTCAGGAACGGCGGCTTGCTTTGAACAGGTCCAAGGCTTTGCCAGGCAAACACCACCAGCCAGCAAAGAAATAAAGCCGTCACCATTAAATCGCCGAGCGAACGGTTAAAAAAATCAGCCGCGTAAACCGATGGATCAAAGAGCGAAAGCTGACGCAACGAAAAAAGAGCCGGCGTTAAAAACAAGACCAGGCGAACGGCAATAAGTACAAACGCAAGAAAAGCCACGGCCGGCCATCCGCCACGCTTTTCTTTTACCACACGGGCAAGCAGTTGCAAATAAACCAACACGAGCAAGAGTGCCAGCAACCGCAAAATAATCGTGACAACATCGGTAAGGTTGCTGGTAATGGTAGATGCTTTGGTTACATGAAACAGTACGGAGCCTGTTGCCGAACGAACCGGAAAATCGGTAACTTCGCTTTCCGAGATGGCGATGCGGTTAACCGCGTCTTTGTTGTGTGCAAACTGCGTTTGCGAACTTTCTGTTTCGAGATAGTATTTGTTTAAAACCGGAATGAGCACATAGGCCGCATTGTTGCTGGTAATGCCCGGCAGCGAAAACCGTTTGCTGCAAACGACATAATAGCCGTTTAAATAATGCCGGAAATAAACGCTGTCGGGCACCGTAAAATCAGCCAACGGCGGAATGATTTCCTGACTGTTCCAAAACAACAAATCATGGCTTTCCGAAAAGGTTTCGGCAAACAAAAAGAGGCCGTAGGGCTTTTTATTCAGCAGTTCAAATTCAGACAGCGTTTCATTGTGGTTCACCAGCTTTCTCAATAAAGCTGTATCACGAAGAACGGTGCCGGCATCACTTTCCTGCTTTTGAATGTATTGCTCCAACGCATAGCGCTGTTGCTCAACCGACGGCTTGGAACCAAAGAACCAGGAGGAAAGAAAAGAAAGGCCGATCAGCACAGCCGCCGAAATAAGCAGACTGCTTTTGGGCAAATGTTTATGAAGTCGGGAAAGGTTCAATCGGTTTGTCGTTTGATCTGGTTCCAGATGGCGTCCATTTCATCAAGGGTCATTTGTGCCAAAGGCTTGCCGCCGCTGGCCGCTTTCGTTTCCATCTGTATAAACCGGCTGATGAATTTTTTATTGGTAAGTTCCAAGGAATTTTCGGCGTCAACGCCCAAAAACCGTGCAAAGTTCACCAATGAAAAAAGCAGGTCGCCAAACTCCTCTTCTATTTTGGAGGGATCGTTTAAGGCAATGGCTTCCTGCAGCTCCGCTTCTTCTTCTTTTACTTTTTCCCACACTTGTTCTTTGGTGTCCCATTCAAAACCCACTTGCTTTGCCTTCTCCTGCAAACGCATGGCTTTTATCAGGGCGGGCAATGTTTTGGGCACGCCGGCCAACACCGAGGTTTTGCCTTCTTTCATCTTCAGCTTTTCCCAATTGCGTTTTACGTCTTCTTCATCATTCACTTTTACATCGCCATAAATGTGCGGATGCCTTGAAATGAGTTTTTCGCAAACGCCGTTGACCACTTCGTCCAATGTGAACTTGCTTTGCTCGGTTCCAATCTTTGCATAAAAAACAATGTGCAACAGCAAGTCGCCGAGTTCTTCTTTAATGCCTTTCCAGTCTTCATTGGTAATGGCATCGGTAAGTTCGTAGGTTTCTTCCAACGTCATCTGCCGCAGGCTTTGAATCGTTTGCTTTTTGTCCCACGGGCACTTTTCCCGTAATTCGTTCATGATGATTACCAATCGCTCAAAGGCCTCGCCGTTCGTGTGCATGGGTTATGATTGAAGAAAGACCAGCAATAAAAAGATGACAAACAAAAAAATGATGAGCAGGAAGCCGAGCAGGTTTAGCAACAGGAATTTCGCGAATGTTTTGCCCCATCCCTGTCCGTAAAAATGTTTCATTTCCAGCAACAAGTACACGGCCCACCAGACGCCTAAGCCGGCAATGACATAGTTGACAATGCGCCAATGGCTAAGCTCCTGAACGAGGCTCAAGCTGATCGCCACCAACAACAGGATAAAAGAAAAGATGTAGTGATAGAAAGTGAACACGGCATGGTCGCTGTAATAAATGTTTTTGCGGCGCACGTACAGCAGCTTTAAGAGCAAGGCAAAAAAGGGAAGCGAGACAAACAAGAAGTAAGGCAATTTGTGAAGAAAGGCTTCTAGGTAGGTATTGAATCCTTCTCGCCCTTTTCCAATATTCCTGGTAGCCACCAGGCCTTTGGTGATGAACCTTCGTTTTAGCCATCCGTCTTTTTTTGCAGCGGGCAAACTATCCTGATCGGCGGTGTAATCGGCGAGGTTTGTATAGCTTTTGTTTCCAAACTTCACATGGGAAAGAACAGAATCACGCAGCCCCATTGAATCTACGTTGATGGCCTTTGCCGTGTCGCGAAGCAAACGGATTTTTGCCACGTACCCGGAATCTATCAGGTGGCTGTCGAGCCGCTTTTGCCAGCGATCAGCGATGGTCATGCGCTCATCGTTATTTACTTTAAAATCATCATTGGCATCGGCCGCTCCTTTAAGAATGTCTTCTCCCACAAGCGAAAAAAAAGCGAGAAAAAAAACGGCCGACGTAAAAAGATACATGCGGATGGGATGAAGAAAAGACGTTCGCTTACCGTCCACATATTGCCGGGCCACGAAGCCGGGACGCAACAACAGATATTTGAGCGTATAAAAAAACTTACCGTCAAAATGGAGAATGTCGTAAACAAAATGCGTGGTAAGCGACCAAAAACTTTCTTTGGGAACAACGTTTTCCTGTCCGCACACATGGCAATAACGGCCCTGCACTTGCGTGCCGCAATTCAAACAGTCTTTTTCGGTGCGTTGGGGAAGATGGCTCACGTAAATTTTTTCTTAAAAAGTTGAAGCAAATATAGCGTTCCGCCGAAAGCGAAGCCGGTGCTTCGACGCATGGTTTACTTTAGCGCAAACAATATCCGCATGAAATTCAAGTTGGCGCTTGCCGCAATTTTTTTATCCCTCACCGCTTCGTCGCAATATTATTACAGGGACATCGTCGGCACCACCGAAAGTGCCGCACTCATTGCTTCCTACAAGGCCGGTAAGGTGCGGTCGGTGACGTTAAAAACGTACACGCTTAACAATGCACCCATTGATAACCTGGCCATCACGCAAGAATACCTGCCGGTACAAAACGCGTTGCGCACCGTCACCAAAAGCGAGTACACCTCTGCTTCTTATCTCACCACTTACGTTGACGCTTCGGGCAAAGTCATTAAAACAACCGATTCAACTGACGGCATTGTAAATACAACCTTGTATCAATACAACAACACGGGAGGACTTACCGCTGTTTTGTTGCGTTCCGGTGATAGCCTGACAGCCACGCAAAGTGACGACCACATCTGGCAATACGATGCGCAAGGCCGGCCGGAGAAAATGCTGCGCATCAAAAACAAGCGGGACACGGCGGTAACAACGTTTAAGCTGGATGAAAAAGGCGCCGTGATTGAAGAAAAGGAAAAGCGCGGCTACTTAACCGAAGAACCTTTTTATTATTATTACAACGCGGCAGGTCAATTAACAGATATTGTTCGCTACAATAAAAAAGCCCGCAAGCTTTTACCCGAAACCATGTTCGAATACTCCGACAAAGGACAGACCATCCAACGCATCACCGTTCCGCAGAACAGCGATGATTATCTTATCTGGCGATACGCTTACGACGCCAAAGGATTAAAAACAAAAGAGGTCATCTTTAACAAACAAAAAGAACAAACCGGTAAGGTGGAATACAGTTATACCTACGACAACTAATGACTCCTTCTAATTGGGAGAAGAATACTAACGATCGTTTGCGCAAGCAAAGGTGTGCCGTCGTCTGGCAGAAGAGCGGCAAGTGCATACGCGACGAAAACGGTTTGGTGCTGATGGTGTTTGAAGATAAAAAGCAATGAATAGATGCAAGAAAATTGAAGCGAGGGCAGCAATCTGGCGAAAGAAACAGCGCAAAGTGTACCACTGCTTTATTGGGAAACAAAGCCTAAATTAGATTTGTGAATTTTTAAAAAAGCACAGCATGAAACAACTGGTTTTGAACGTTCAGGAAAAAAAATACAAATTCCTGATAGAGCTGTTAGAGAATTTCGATTTTGTGTCGGTGCAGGAAGAAGACAAAACAAAAAAGCAGGTGTTGAAGCACATTGCGGAAGGCATTCACTCGGCTTTACTGGCATCGCAAGGTAAGATGGAGACAAGGCCCGCAAGCTTTCACGAAAATATCCTTCGCTTAAAAAAGATTTGGACGGCCTCATTCAAAATTTAGAAACCGACCCAAAACAAAGCACTGCATTCGGCAATGATTTTTACAAAGTTCGCCTTGCCATCACAAGCAAAGGCAAAGGAAAGTCTGGCGGCGCAAGGGTTATCACTTTTGTGAAAATCGTTAAGCACAAAGTCTATCTGGCTGCGATTTATGACAAATCCGATCAGGCGACAATCACCGACAAAGAATTAAAAAATCTTGCTGCAATCATTTCCGCACTTCTTTAAAAAATTCTCACCAACAATTTAAGATGAGCAACGCATGTTCCTGAATTGTTGCAAGAAGTAATTTCAACACATATTTCAATACGTTCGCTTCAACCATTCCTCCGGCACCGGCACCACACAAATATTCATCGAGCGGCCATCGGCCGAAAGCATGGCCGATTGAATTTCTATCTTCTTGCTGTCAGCGCTAAAAGTTGGATGCGGATGATCGGCAGCCGTTTCTTTATGGCCTGCGGTTAGCAAGATCATCTCTTTTGTATGACGGTCTATCAAGTAAAGGTTTCGTTTAAAATCATCGCCCACGGCCCAGCGTCCATCCGGTGAGCCATTCACATGCCAAAGCCCGCTGCCGCTTGGTGTTTGGCCCACGATCACCATCTCTCTTGTGCGCAAGTTTACAATGCCCAAACCCGTAGGTTTTTCTCTTGTGCCAGATGGCCCCCAAGCTGCGTCTTGTCCGGGATTGGCGCCGCCCACATCGGTGCCTGTGCTATCAACACCTTGCACTTTACGATGGCCCATAATGGCGATGGCCACTTCATCTTTTGTAATTACGGCTTCGTGTGTCACCCATTCAAAAGGCGCTTCAGGGTAAACCGGACGAAGGCTGGTGCCATCGGCTTTTACATACCAGGTGCGTTGTGGCGATTTGCCGCCTGTTTCCCAGCAAAAAACAATCTCACCCGGCACAAAAGGATTGGTTTGCACGTGCCCGATTTGAAACGGTACAGAAACAATGTATTTAATCTCACCGCTTTTTATATTCATGCTCATTAAGCCCGCGGGACCTGCGCCCATCTTGCGCGGGCCAAAGGCTTCTTCAATCTTTGTGTTCGGCTGTAAATGTTTGGATGCTTCGTTCTTGCCTACACGGAAGTAAGCAAAGCCTTCATCGGCATCAAGCGCCATATCGCCACCGGCATCAACATCTGCCGGTATGGTTCCGCAAACACGTTGATAAGCAGAAGCGACTTGCATCTTTCCGCTTTTGCTGTCGCTAAAAATTTTTTGCAGGTCGGCTTCCACTATGCGCAAAGCGCCGCCGCCTCTTCGGCGTTGCGCCGTATCGGTGGCGGCGCTTTGCATAAAATACAGCTTCATGCTTTTACGGGCCACGCACAACATGCCGGTGTAGCCGCCCTCGGTCACTTGCACGATGTCGCCGGTTTTTTCATTCACAGCCAAGGCTTCGTTGCGGGCACGGTTGCTGCGGAAAATGAGCCATTCGCCATCGGCCGTCCACTGCGTATGTGTTTGATAAATTTTAGAGTCGCCGGCCGGCGTGCTGGTAACAAAGGTGAGCATCGTTCCGGTCACCGGGTCTTTCACCACTTTGCGTTCGGATGGAAAACGTCTGCCGATTTGCGCGGAAGCAATATGAGCAAGTAAGAAAAGCGTTGCGCTTAAAATGTGTTTGAGTTGCATGATATTTTGTTTGCGTAAGGAACCACGGAGCCACCAAGACAAAGGGATAGATGGATAGCCTTTGTGAAACTTCGTGCCTCTGTGTCTTTGTGGTTCAAGAAAAGGTTCATTCTAAAGACCCGTTAATTGCCATCCGGTTTTGCGGAGCCGATGAATGAACTGGGTGGAAGATGCCAGGTCATTGCATCGTCAGGATGCGATGGATCGAACAGAGGCAAGTCTTTTTTTAAATAAGCTGCTAAAGTCGGAACGTTTTGCCTGATGCCATTGACGATACACTTTGCCAATTCATACGCACCGTAAGCGGTGAAGTGTGTGTTGTCTTTTAATTCTGTTGTTTGGTTCGGAAAGGTGTTGGCCGGAAAATGCACGAAGGCTTTGATTGAGGTTTGTGGGCCCCACGCTTCATACAAGGTTTTGCTCATGCTGTTCAAATCAATCACCGCCACACCTTCTTCTTTTCCTGTTTGCCGCATCGCTTCGGGATAATCACCCAATGAGTTTGTGATGTGACCTGATGAATCAAAAGTTCTACGATTCATAGACGAGACCAATACCGGCGTAACGCCGCGTTTCCAGGCTTCGGCAATCCACTCTTTTACGGTTTGTTTGTAGGTGGTGAAGGGATCAAGATGGCTGCTTCCCGCCTTTTGATCGTTGTGCGCAAATTCAATAAAAAGATAGTCGCCTTGTTTGGCCAAGCTCCATATTTTGTCAAGCCTTCGTTCACCTTTAAACGCCTTTAACGTTTCTCCCGATTCAGCATAATTGGCCACAACAATTTTGCCCGCTTGAAAGAAGGCGGGAATCATTTGTCCCCAAGCAGCCCAAGGCTCACGGTCCTGATCTACAACGGTTGAATTGCCCGCAAGAAAAACGGTTGGAATGTTGTCCACCTTCGTTATCTCCACGGCACAAACTTTTGGTGCGTTGTTATTGAATTCCAGCGTCAGCTTATCATCCCAGTGCAGATAAGAAAACTCGCGGGATTTAAGCCGCACCTTGCTTTCCCCACCCGCTGTGCGAATGATGCTGTCTTTTACATGCACTGTAAATTCCGCGTTGGCAAACTTGCCTTTTTCGGTTTCCACTTTCTCCACCATCAACCGCCGGCATTCGGCTTTGATGGTGGTAGCTGATGTGCCTTCTTTATCGCCCAAAATCACTTTCACGTTATAGGCCCCTTCGGACAATTTCACCGAAAAATAAAATGGCTTGTTGCTGGTGATGTAATCATCACGCAAAGCATCTTTTCCGTTGTAAGACTGTGCCATAAGATTTGACGAAAACTCAAAGCCATAGCCCGTTTGCGGGTTGTAAGTTGTTTCGGGCAAGACCTGGGTATAACCTTTTGCCACGGGCCCGGAACCGAAGTCAAATTTCATCGTTGTTTGCGATAAAGAGTAGAAGGGCATTGCGAACATCGCAAGCATAAATATGTTGTTCATCGTGTTTATTCTTTTATCTGAACCGAGCTATCGTTCATTTCAAATTGGTGAGTCTTCAGCATGTTGATGACTTCAGCACCGGCCAGTAATACAGGACCGTAACCGTGCGCCGCATATACATTAACCGGACGGTAATAATAAAAGGCCGGGTCAAAGGCCATGCCGGTGCCTACGCAGGTCCCTTCTACTTGTCCCTTGTCGTTCACTTTTGTTGATACCGCATTCCAGGCCAACAGGCACATAGGCGCAAACGCCTTTGCATCTATCCAGCCTTTGTTCACCGCTTTGGCAATGCTGTACGCATAAATAGCCGTTGCCGATGTTTCCAGATAGCTGTCGCTTTTATCAAGCAATTGATGCCAGAAGCCTTGTCCCGATTGATACTTTGCCAGGCCGTTGATGTGCGCTTTTAATTGCGCCAATACATCGCTACGGCCTTTGGAATTTTCAGGGAGAACATCCAGCAATTCCACCATCGTCATCACCGCCCAGCCGTTGGCCCTTGCCCAATGAAACTCGGGATGCACAGGCATCGCTTCTACCCAGCCGTGCATGTAAACACCAAGCTCTTTGTTGAACATGCGCTTCGAAAATTGCAGCACCTGCCTTACCGCATCGTCGTAATATTTTGTGTCGCCGGTAAGCTTGCCCATTTGCGCCATGGCCGGTACAGCCATGAACATATCGTCTAACCACAACGTGCTTTTTTGCGGACGGTTCCTTGCCAACGTGCCATCGGGCAGACGGAATTCTTTTGTGGCAACGTAAGTAATGTAGGCGTCAATCAAAGGCCGCAGAGAAGGCTCTTTGCTTCGCCGGTATTCTTTAATGGCTGCCGCACACATGGCGCCGGCATCGTCAAGCGCATGAGGCGCAATGGGGGCCCGCAACGGGTTTGATGCTTTTGGAAATTGCTCGTATAATTTTTTGAATGAAGGAAAAGCCGCGGCCAAAAAATTCAATCGCTCTTTTGAATAATTCGTATAACGTTCATCTCCGGTGATCTCTCCTACTCTTGTCATGCCCGCATAGGTCACGCCCCATTCATAACTCGTTAACCGGAAGTCGCCTTGCTTAAAAGCAATGTTCGTGTCAGGTAAAGACGTTAATTGAAACGCATCGTTTGTTTTGCGGTTGACAAAACCTGCGGGTGTTGTCGCGTCTAAATAGTTCAGCACACGGTCAAGCACCGCCTTTACTTTTTCGGTGGTGGGAATGCCATAAGGCACTACGTAATCGGGTTGCATGGCGTGCAATGGAGCGGTTACATCGTTCCCTTTTTGCGCGGATGCCAAGGAAGAAAAAAGAAGCAAAAAGAACAATGGTTTCATTGTGGTATCGTTTTCAAAATTGAGTTCATATAAAAGAAAAAGACAGGTACTTTATTCCCTGCCTTTGTTCTTACGATTGCTGCTTGTACATGAGAAAAACGGATGGTATCCAGCTATCCGGAAACGTTGTCTTAAAAATATGTGGTTGCTGATAATGAAACGAAGACTGCTTCGGCAAGAGAGGAAAGATTCGGAATTCATATAACAGCAACACGATCTACCACTAAAGTATTTTGGCCGTTCTGTTTCATTGTCCTGTTCTATCCTGAAAAACTCACCCGGCCCCTCTCCAGCAAAGCTGGAGAGGGGCCGGGTGAGTTTGTGACACCGTTATTGAACCGTTATTGCAGACTCGTTTATGAAAGCAAACAACTCGACGTGCTAACAAAAAGATTTCCCGAAGTCTCGGAGGCCACTCCCCTCTCCATCTCCGATTGAGTCGGGTTGGGGGTGAGGTCAATACCCTGGATTTTGCATGGCTTGTTTTTGGGTTGCTGTTAGGTTGACTCCGCCAGCCTGAATGCCGTCAAGAAATGTTTGTGGTACAGGACGCAGGGAGTGGAAAGGTTTAATATTAGCCGATCCTTCAGGATTAAATACCTGCACCCTTTTTACCAGGGTTTGTGTTCTTGATAAATCTTCCCAACGTTTAAATTCTCCCACTAATTCACGTGAACGTTCATTAAGAACAAAGCACAACATCTTGTCGTATGTGGTGGATAAACCCAATGCTGCAATGATGGATTCGTCCTGCGCAGGTAATGGTCCAACGCCTGCAATGGCCAGGTTTGAAGATGCGGCCGTGGTTACCGTAATGTTGTTTGATTCATAATATGAGTTTCCGGGATAAAATGAAATACCGACACCCGGCGTTTGTAGTGAAACAGATTGCAGGGTGTTGCCACCATCGTTATATGCCGAACGGCTTTCACCGTTGGCATATTGTGCCCGGATCCTTACCGCATTAATATACGGCAATGCATCCGAATAACTGCCCGTTCCTGCCTGTGCTAATCTTATCTTGGCTTCTGCCGCTATTAAATACGTTTCAGCAGATCTTGCCAAAATCTCATCTCTATGGCCCACCACATCATTCAAAGAATTTCTTGAACCATCCAAATGTTTATTGCATGCCGGATAGCTTTGGCCCGCTGTAGTTAGATCAGTGTTGAGAGCGCCGTCTGTTGTTCTGCCGGCCGGATAAGCCGCGTACGTAGTGGGTATGGCTCTTCCCGTCCCATACGTATCGTTCACCAGGTTAGTACCGGACGTTGTTTTGGATATCTTGGACAATGGAAAACGAGTATCACCGGGTTGGTCTATGACGAACATTATACCCACATCGCCTTGTTTGTTTGGGGCTACCGGTGCTGCGCCGTTAATCGCACTCTTCGTTCTGAACGATTTCCAGAACCGAGAATCATTCACCATATCGTACACGCGGTACATATAGTACGTAGTGGCCAAACGGCTGAAAGGCCTGTCGCCGGTGAGATCGCGGGCCATTTGATCTTGTATATCATATCGTGAAGCAAAATACAAATGCTGGGTGCTGCCATTACTCTGATTTGTATTTACATCATTCGTGAATTCGGCAGAAAGAATGAGTTCCGGTAAATTTTCATTTGCTGAATTGATGCCTGTAAAATTAAATACGCTGCTGAAATTTGCGGCCAGCGGATGGCGCGAAATGATTCCGTCGCAAAGAGGAACGATAGCCGCAAGGTCGGCAGCTTTGGTATCGGTATTCCACGCACTGTTTATTTCACTTGCCCGAGACAGAAAGGCTTTTGCCAAATAATGAGCGGCGGCATCCTGTGTAATGCGATGCGGGCTACCCGTAGTAGGCAGTAACGTCATTGCTTTGGTCAGGTCTGCTATGATTTGCGCATAGACTTCTTTCGGCGTTGCTCTGGTAAACTCCAATTGTACGGAATTAATGGGAGCAAGCTGTAATGGCACGGCTCCGTACTGGCTCACCAACCGTAAGTAATTGTAGGCACGCATAAAATAGCCTTCGCCCAATGCAGTGCTTTTGATGGCAGCAGAAGTAGAGGTACTGGCCGTAGCATTTTGAATCAGCAAATTAGCGTCACCAATTCCAACGTACAACTGATCCCATTGGTAATTGGCAAGGGCAACATTGGTATTGCTTCCCTGGTTTACCGAATTGAAAGTGGCGTCATAATTATTCCATGGCGCATTGGAAGGATCGCCGCCTACATGAAATTCATCGGTTCCATAGTTCGTGGCGGCGTAGATCCATTCTCCGTTAAACGGGGATGCTAAAACCTGGTAGTAAGTACCCACCGCCAATTGCTGAATGCCGGCGTCGGTGGTAAAAAAACTGGTGCCCCTTGCCGTGGTAAGCGTTTCATTGAGGAAACTTTTTTTGCAACCCGCAATAAATACGAAGGCCGCAACAAGGATTGATTTTATACAGAAATGATTTCGTTGCATATAATTCGGTTTTGATTGTATTAGAATGTTGCGTTGATTCCAACCGTTACACCCCGGTTCCAGGTAGGACTAACCACATCCATGTCTAAGTATTTAATTTGAGAGAAGAGCATGCCTGGGTTAGCTACCTGCACGTAGGCTCTAAGGTTTGAAATACCTGATTTTCCGAGGTATTTATTATTGACTGTATAGGCCAAAGAAATGTTCCGCACCTTAATGAACGAAGCTTTTTTATAGCCTAACGCTGCATAGTAGGGATCAAGCGAAGCATTACCGGCATTATAAACGGGTTTCTCGTATTCTGAATTTGTATTGTCTGGCGTATAATAATTTATTTGCCTTGTAACGCCACGACCGGCTTCGCCTTCGCCACCTGTATTGTACCAATAGTGCAAACGGCCATAGAGAAAAACGGACAGTTCAACGCCTTTATAAACAAAAGTGTTGGTCATACCCACCACCCAGCGCGGCCTTGTCCAACCAATGAGCTGGCGGTCGTTGTTGGGGTCAATTTTATTGTCTCCATTAAGATCGGCAACACGGGTAAAACCTGGAGAGAACGAACCGCCATTGCCATTAAATGCTTTAACTGCGGTCGAATCGCCCGGTTGCCATATACCAACTGCTTTATAGCCATAGATTACTCCGAGCGGCTGGCCGATAAATAAATTACCGTTGATGTCATCCTGATTACCGTTGGATAATCCAACGATATGGTCTTTTTGCCAGGCTGCATTGATTGTTGTCATCCACATCAAATCTTTTTGCCTGATGTTCACCGTGGAAATGTTTATATCAATACCATTATTGGCTGTTTTGCCAATATTGTAATAGGTAGAATTATAGCCGGTTACTGTAGGCAATGGCCGGTTTAAAAGCAGATCTGAAGTCTTTGAAGTGTAAACATCCAGGCTACCGGAAACCCTTCTTTTAAATAGGGAAAAGTCCAATCCCACATTGAACTGTTGTGTTTTTTCCCATTTCAAATCCTGGTTGGCCAGCAATGGATTCGTATAGGCGCCGGCCGTATTGGAAGAAGAGAAAGGATAGAACAAAGAAATGATTCCGCCCTGGGTAGTGTAAGGCTGCACAGCAGAGTTACCGGTAACACCCACACCCGCCCTCAATTTTAAATCATTCATCCAGGTAACTTCCTTCATAAAATCTTCGCGGCTGATGCGCCACGCCAATGCCGCACTGGGAAAGTTATCGTATTGATGGCCCTTTGCAAACACAGATGAACCATCACGGCGTATAGAAGCAGTTAACAGGTATTTATCCTTGAAACTGTAATTCACCCTACCCATGTAAGACAATAACTGCTGCTCCACTAAGTTGGAGCTTGTGCTTAACGTACCTGTTACTGTTCCACTCGTAAGAGCATTCCACAATTGAGAAGCAAAAGGAACACCATTCCCGTTAATGGTGCTGCTGTCTGCATTGAACGCAGTTTGGCTGGCTAATAAAGTTATACCAAAGCTGTGTGCGCCGATTGTTTTATCATAATACAACAGGTTATCTAACGTGTAAGAAAATGCTTTCCCTTTTAAAAGTGATGCGTAGCTGGTGCTACCGCCATTCGCCACAGAGTTGGCATCAATGTAAACACCATCGGTGTACATGTCAATATCAGGACCAAAATTCATTCTGTATCGTAATCCTTTTAGCGGACGGAAGATGCTCCCGATGTCAACCTGTGCATTGATGCTGCCAAAGGCCCGCATCGTTGTCCTTTGATCAATATTGTATTTCCATTCATCCACGATATTCTTCCAAGAGTTGTCGCCGCCGGGGAACAATACCCTGTTACCAAGGGAATCATAAGGCACTGCATAAGGGAATAAAGACCTTGCCGATTCATATAGACCGCCGGAAGGAGTACCGATTGTTGATACATTTCTTTGCGACTGGCCATATTGTTGTATGCTATAAGCAAGGCTTGCGTTGACACCAAACGTAAACCATTTTGTCGGCGTGATTTCTATATTGGCATTCGTCGTATATTTTTTAAACGACTGGCCTTTTATGGTGCCGGTGTTGTTCAAATACCCAAAAGAAGCATAAGCCCTCATCTTATCAGTACCGCCGCTAACACTGATCGAATTGTCATTGGTAATGGACCGCTGTTTCACCAGACCTCTCCAGTCAGTGGTAGCCACCTGGCTTGGATCCCATTTACCGGAAGCCCATCCCCTGGCAATGTTAGCCCATGCAGCAGGATCAGCGGTGGCATTAAAAAACGTTCTGTCGGTAGCAAGCGTGGGCTGGTCTCCACGCGGGTTAGTACTAATGCCGGTTGTGTAATTTAATCCGGCATAGTAGTAAGCCCACCTGCGGAAGGTGATATAATCAGCAGCGCTAAACATTGTTTCATTGTCCACGATGTTGTCAAAGCGGAGCGAACTGTTTACGTTCAGATTAACTTTACCGTTCTTCCCTTGTTTGGTCGTAACAATAACAACTCCGTTTGCACCACGGCTGCCATAGATAGCTGTTGCAGATGCATCCTTCAGCACGTCAATAGATTCAATATCTGAAGGATTGAAATTATCAATACCGCCGGATACTAACGGTATCCCATCAACGACAAACAAAGGTGAATTGGATGCCAGCAATGAACGGACCCCGCGGATATTGATAGTACCAAGGGATCCGGGCCGTTCGTTCGAAGTAATGTCCACACCGGCCACTTTACCCTGCATGGCTTGCAGCGCATTCTCCACCGGCCGCGACTTTATTTCTGCCTGATTAATGCCCGCAACAGCCCCTGTAACATCCTTCCTTCTTACGGTTGCGTAACCAATCACCACGACGTCTTGCAGTGCGCCGGCCTGCGACTGCAACTGCAAATTGATGACTGTTTGGTTGTTCAACCCAACCTCTTGCTTTTCAAAGCCAACGGAAGAAAAACTAAGGCGGGCTTTTGCAGACGGTACGTTGATTTGAAAACTGCCATCGGGCTTTGTTAAGGCGCTGGATTTGCTGCCGTTTACTTGTACGGTAACGCCTTCAAGTGGCTTGCCGTTTTCATCGGTGATTTTACCCGAAACGCTGACTTGCGCCAGCGCAAACAAAGAGGAAAGCAGCAGGAAGCTTAGCAAGCTAAAGCTTCGAAGAAAAAGAGTGGATTTTTTTCTCATACAGTTTGTAAATTAAAAATGAAACGAATTGAAGTCGCTCTTGAATAGAAGAGGAATGCAGATAAATGCCCGTAAGCAGTTGACGCGAAAAGGCTTTTAAGCCAGGCAGCCAAAAAGAAAAAAATGGTCATAAGCCAGCAACATAGATTTTTACACAACGCTAAAGGAGTACGGATCGAACGCAGACGAGCAATATGAACCTTTTTGTGAGAGCTGGTTTCGCTGAAAGACAGGCTTTCAAAATGGTTTATCCGGTGATTTAAGTTGCCGGGATTGGGTGTTTAGAGAACAGTATTCATATAGCTTTCTGCAACAACAATACGAAAATTATCCGCATCGCCAGTGTCGTTCGTCCTGAACTGTCCTGAAAACAGCCGCGACCGATTGCTTTATTCGATGAGGCCCAAAAAAAAGCAGGTCAAACGACCTGCTTTAAACGACTGCTTTGTGAGAGAAAAAATCAATAACCCGGATTTTGATAGGCCGCCATCGCACCTGCGTCCAGTGGCTTTCCATCACCGTCCGTCAGCTGTACCAGATAAGCGTTCGGCCAGGGCCGGAAGGTGTATTCTTTTTTCATTTGCCCTTTACCGTTTCCGTTTTGTCCGTTGCCGCTTGCTGTATTAAAAGCCACCGGCCAGCGGCCTGCTAAAGGCGAAGCCATCTGGTTCAGATAAATTGTGCGTTCGTACAAAAGGCCGGCATTGTGAAGGTCTTCCCACAACATACCTTCTCCCAATAACTCCCTTGTTTTTTCATTGTAGATGAACTGAACAAACATATCGGCTTTATTAACGGCTGTTGGAATGTACATTTCAGCCGCTGCTTCGGCAGCGCCAGGTGTAAAGAAATTCTCCGTCACTTTAATGAGGTTGTACGAATTGCCGCTGGCCGCATAGGGTACCGTTCTTTCAGCAACTGTAAGTGTAGAGGCCTTTGGTTCCCATTCTGCCAAAACATTGGGGCGGCTCTCCCCTGATTTGTATGCAGCCCGTTGGCGCAACACGTTAATGTCATCCACCGCCGATGAATATTGGCCTTTGCGTCCGTAGGCCTCTGCCCGAATCAAATAGGTTTCGCCTTCCCGCATCAATATCGCATCCCGCGTTCCGTTTTCGCTGTTGAAATTGCTTTCGTCGGCGCTGCCGCCTCGCAGGGGATCCACGTATTTTTTTACAGAAAGATAAGGCGCCGGCGCACCGGTGTTTAAGCCCAAATTGGTTTGGTTGTAATTAAGCCGATAATAAAGCCGGCCGGTGATGGATGACTTTACCCAACGAACGATAAACTGATAGGGCTGGCTCATCACCATCGTTGAATCCAGTGCTTCGCCTGGCTGATTCTCTAAAAATATCAACGCTCTTTTGCCCGGCACGGCCCTTGGCTGTCCGGTGGCTACAGTTGGTTCGCCTGCAGGCTTGTTGGCGTTCCACCAGGCTGCCGAAGCCGCCGTCCAGGTGAAAGAACCCGTGGCATTGCTGACGTACTCGTATTGAAACGTTTTATAGTAGCGTGAATCGTGAATCTTATCACTGAATAAATCACAACCGAAGTCGGTGGCTTTGAAATCGCCGAATGGCCGGCCGTAAGCCATGCTGCGGGTTACGCCGGTGGCATCGGTGTAATTGCCGATGTGATAGTTCACCGAACGGTTGCCGCCGAAGCGTCCGTTGAGCGATACGTTTACATCAAATTGCGCGGCCCACAACACTTCCTTATGCGGCGTGGTTTCCGAAACCTTCGGGTCAAACAAGGTATAATAATCAGGCGCCAATCCGGCCGCGCCGCCATTGCCGTTAATGACCTGCGTGGCATAATAAATAACCGAATCCAAGTCGGTGGGCACCGACCCTTTGTACAACATTTTCAAATGCGTTTCGCCGCTGTTTTGAAAACCCGCTGCCTGTGCCCTTGCGAGGTAAAGCTTTGCCAGCAAATGGCCGGCGGCAAGCTTGGTTACACGGCCACGGTCGGCCTGCGTTGCCGAAAGGTTGTCAAACGCATAACGGGTATCGGCAATGATCTGCGTATAAACGGCTTCGAGTTTGGATTTTGGATAATAGTAGATGCCAGCATCTTCGCGTCGCGGCGTAAGCAGTAACGGCACGTCGCCCAACTGGTTTGAAATAAGATAATAAGCCCAGGCTCGCAGAAATAAAATCTCCGAACGCTTTTGCTTGCGATAGGCATCGTCGCTTCCAAATTTGCCGGGCTTTAAGTTATCAATTACGTCCAGCGCCACATTGCAGTTATTGATGTGCGGGTACGCGCCCATAGGTGCGCTGGTTGAATTGGCGGAGCCGATATAATTGTACACATTGCTGGAAGCAATGGTGCTTACGTTGGAGCCATAAGTAGTGGCGGGCATGGTAGCATACGTATTGGATGCGCTCATATAGGCATCGGTTTCGGCCTGCGTAAGCCGGGCGCCGTTAACGTCCCACTCATGTTTTACACGGGCATACACGTACAGGCCGTTAATCAAAGAGTTCAGGCCGTCTTCGGTGTTGTAATAATCCTGGGTAAGATTGGCTACTTGTTTTTCTTCCAGAAACTTTTTGCAGGATCCAAAGCAGCCCACAAGAAGAAGGAACAATACCGGAATGTATTTTTTCATGCTGATTTTTTTGACGTAAAAAATTTAGAAGCCGACCTTCAGGGCAAACACAAAGCTTTGCGGAAGAATGGTGTTGTTGTTAACCCCGCCGAGAGGATTGGCGTTGAACGTGTTTGGCTGCGATTCTGACGACCAGTTGGTGTCGTCATCAGGATTAAGACCAAAGTTCACCACATCTCTACCAAACAAGAAAGGATTCAATACCTGAAAGTTTACCTGGAAGTTTTTTGCCTTGATTCTGTTTAGCCAATTAGCGGGCAAGTCATACGTAAGCGAAATATTTCTCACCGATACAAAAGAACCGTCGAAGTATTGCATGGCCGATGAAATATTGGTAATGCCGGTGGCACCTAAAATCTGCAAGGGAAAACGGCCAGCCTGATTGTCCCAGGTCCATACATCGCGTTCGTCGCGGCCGAATACGCCGGCATAACCACCGAAATAAGTCTGGCCGAAGCGGGCATAAATAAAGGAGCTTAGCGTAAATCCCTTGTAGCAAAACGTATTGGTAATGCCGCCGTACCACTTGGGCCGGGGCGTACCGCGAATGACGTAATCGGATGCATCAATTTTATAATCACCATTTTGATCAACCACTTTTACCGTGCCCGGTTTAAAGTCAAGACCGCCGATGGTTTTAAACTTGACCATCTCGGCTAAATCTTCTTTGCTGCTGCTCCAAATGCCCGCGTTGGCGAGTTGATAAAACACCTGCAATGGCTGGCCGATAAAAAGGCGGTTGGCTACCATGTCCTGCTTGCCGTTTATCAGTTCCACAATCTCTTCTTTGTTTTTGCTCCAGTTGATTTCGGTGTTCCACGTAAAATCCTTCTTCTGAATGTTGATGGTGTTTAGCGTAACCTCCACGCCCTTGTTGCGGGTCTTGCCGATGTTCATCACTTTGGTAACATAACCTGAAACCGCAGGTAAATCTCTTGAGAAAAGAAGGTCGGATGTGTTCTGCACATAGTACTCGATAGAGCCGCCGATGCGTCCTCTCAATATACTGAAGTCAATGCCTGCATTGGTTTGCGCCGTGCGTTCCCAACCGAGGTCGGGGTTCTGAACTGATTGCGGCAGGAAGCCAATGGCCGGCACGGACCCGAACACATACGGATTGCGGCTTAACGGGCCGGTGGTAGTGTATGGCCCAACCGATGAATTGCCGGTGACGCCATAACCAATGCGGGGCTTCAATTCATTTATCCACGGGAGGTTGCGGATGAAGCCTTCCTCCTGCATCTTCCAGGCTAAAGCAAATGAAGGAAAGAAGCTCCACTTGTGGCTATCAGCCAATACGGAAGCGCCGTCGCTACGGCCTGAAGCCGTCAACAGGTATTTGTTGTTGAAGGTGTAATTAATCCGGCCCATGAAAGAGGCCAACGTATTTTCGGTAAAGCCGGTGCTGATGGTAGGATTGCCTTGTGTGTTGGAACCAAGGTCGTACCAAAGACTCAAGGGAATCACCACACCGCCTACACTTGTACTCGTGTTTTCTCTTCGGGATTTTTGTGACGATTGCAAAAGCGTTACGCTAACCGCGTGTTTTCGTGCAAATGTTTTATCAAAGTACAACAGGTTCTCGGCCACCCATGAAAAGTTTTCTTCGCGGCCGTAGCTGGCCGTGTTGGCCCGTGCGGTGAGGTGTGCCGTAACGTTCGGCCCCGTCCATGAACCGTTTCTGAAATTGCGGACTTGAGCACCGAAGTTGACGCGGTATTTTAACCAGGGCGTGAACTTAATTTCTGAATAGATATTGCCCAGGGCTGATGAAGACCGCCGTTCGTTCAACGACTGGTCTATGTCAATTAACGGGTTCCAGGTATTGAGGTTGCCACCGGGATTTCTAATATTGGCTCCGGAAGCATCGGTTGGAAACGCCCACGGAAATTGCTCCGTGGCGCGGCCGTATAAATCCTTTGAACCTGTGTTGCCCTGATTGGCATTGATGCCAAAGTTTTGTTTGGACATGGAGGCAATCATAGAGATGCCCATCGAAAACCATTTCGTAGCGTTGATGTCACCGTTCATGTTGATGGTGAAGCGTTCAAAGTCCTGGTCCTTTTGCACACCCAATTGCTTGTTGTAGCCAAGCGATAAATACAACCGGGTGTTGTCGGTGCCCGACGACACGGAAACTTGGTGGTTTTGCGTAATGCCGGTTCGGCTTACGGCGCCCAACCAGTCAAAGCTTGGAATGTTTGCCGAATTGTAAACCGGGATCATAGCCGGCCAGCCTTTGGCTTGTTCTTCCGCCGTGGTTGCCCGCATTTTCAGCGTGCCGTCGGCATTGCGTGCATAACCCATCATGGCCGCCGTCAGGAGTTCGTTGTAATTATTGGTGATGCCCGAAGCGCTAAAGTTGGCGCTGTCTAATTTCGGGTCGGGGTACCACATAACCGGCGCTACATTTAAGTCTGTCGGATTATTGGCCTGATACCGCCGCCCGTTGATCAATGCGTTGCGCAAGCGGTCAATGTATTCGCCGCCGGTGATAAAATCGGTCAATGATTTATACCGGTCTATGGAAACATTGGTGTTGAAATTTACCGACACTCTTCCCTTTGCTCCTCTTTTTGTCGTGACCAGAATAACGCCGTTGGCGCCGCGTGAACCGTAGATGGCCGTAGCCGATGCGTCCTTCAAAATTTCCACCGAGGCAATGTCGTTCGGGTTAAGGTCATTGATGGAAAACGACGTAACACCAAGTGCTGAAACAATCGGAATTCCGTCCACCACGTACAGCGGTTCATTAGACGTGTTGGGAGAACGGGTTCCGCGAATGCGAATAGAAGGCGTTTCGCCAGGTTTGATGTTGGTGGATACGTTTACGCCGGAAGCCTTGCCCTGTAAGGCATTGGCCAAATTTACCTGCGGCCGCTCCTGTATGGTTTTGGCGGAGATGCTGGTTAGCGCACCGGTTACATCGCTTTTGCGTTGCGTACCGTAGCCTATCACCACCACTTCGTTCATGGCATTGGCTGCGGCGGCAAGTGTAATGTTCAGTTGCGCACGGTTGCCTACTGTAGCATCCTGTTGTGCAAAGCCAACCGATGTAAACCGCAGAACGGACTTAATGGAAGGCGCGGTGATGCGAAAGTTTCCGTCGGCGCCGGTAACCGCTGATGTGGTAGCGCCCCGCACCTGAACGGTGACGCCTTCAACAGGTTTGCCCGATTCATCGGTAACCCGGCCCGATACGCTGACTTGCGCCAGCGCAAAAAATGAGGCAAAGAGCAGAATGCTTAACAGCGCTAAGCTTCGGACAACAGCAGTGTGGATTTTTCCCATATTGTTGCAGAATTAAAATTGAAACGGATTGCGGATTCTTGTTTGTAAAGAATGATTTGCCTTGGCATCATACGAGGCGTTATTGGAAACCGGCGCGGGAGAATAAACAGGAATCATAAGCAAGCAGATTATCGTGAATAGATTACAGGCAAAGGGACATCGAACAGGGATAAGCAGAACGCATCTTTTCCACCTGAACTTTTTTAAGCAACCGTTCGCCAATCGGGTTTATCTGGCGCAGCCATTCAACACGCAACGATCAGTGAAAGAAAAGAAATCATATAGCTTTTGACGGAACGAAAATGAAATTATTTGCATCACCATTTCCACTCGTCCTGAACTGTCCTGTGCAAAGGCGGCGGCGAAGAGCGGCAACTGCCTTTGCCGGGTGCAGAATGAATACACTGTTTACTTTTACCCCATGGAAAAAGAATTTGAAACTATCCGCAAGACAAGGAATTTTTTGCGCGGCCTCATTGACAACCTTACAACGCAGCAGTTAAATAAAATTCCAGAGGGCTTCAACAACAACATCGTCTGGAACTTCGTGCACATTGTAGCCGCACAGGAAGGCGTCTGTTATCGCCGCGGCGGTTTGCCGCTGAACATCAGCGACGCACTGTTTGAAAAATACAAGCCCGGCTCAAAACCGGCTGGCTTTGTGAATGAAGATGAATTGAACGAGGCCAAATCACTCATGAACACAACGGTTGACAAGTTGGAAGAAGACTACAAAGCCGGCCGTTTTTCATCGTACAGTTCCTGGGTCAGCCGCTACGGTGTGGAAATAAAATCAATCGAAGATGCCGTCTCATTCATCTCCTTTCACGACGGCTTGCACATTGGTTACATAATGGCGCTACGGCACTGCGTGTGATATAACAAAAATGGAAAAAGCCTGTGCGTTGTCCACAGGCTTTTTCCATTGTGTGGATTCCGAATCAATAGCCGGGGTTCTGCGGTATCACCAGCGACGTATTGGTATCAATTTCCCGCTGCGGAATGGGCAATAAAAACTTTTCTTTCAGTACATAGCCCTGTAATTGAGTAAGCGATAAAGCCGGCGCCGTGTATTGGCTGTAATGCTTTGTGTACTCGCGGGCAAAATGGTCTTTCATGGTTTGTTCCGCGGTGATGGTTGTCAGCGTTGTGTTGAAGCGTACCAAATCAAACCAGCGCTGGTCTTCAAACGCAAATTCAATTCTTCTTTCCGTGGATAACACTTGTTCAAACTGGGCTACCGTGCTGATTGCACCGGTGGCATAAGCCGGATTGCCGGCACGAATTCTTACCTGGTTTATTGCATCAATGCTTGGTTGCGTGAAGCCCTGCGCTTCGGCAAGCATCAACACGATGTCCGCATACCGCAGCACCGGCCAGTCGTTCTCCACATCATCATTTACAGACGGCTGCGGCGGAATGTATTTCTTCACGTAAAGCTTACCGGCCGTGCCCGTGCCGTACACACCAATGTTGGTGGTTCGCCGCGCATCGACCATTGATACCGTATCTAAATCATTGGTGGGATAATTCAGTCCATCACCGTCGCCGGCAATTACGGCGGAGCCGCTGCTAAGCGGCGCAAATACATTTGGCAACAGATTGCCCAAACCCAGTCCGCCGGCTTTGAACCGAATGGCGAACATAATTTCACTGTTCATCTCGTTCGTGGTGGAGAAAACATTTGCGTATGCATTCGCACCCGACAACAGGGCATAGCCGCTGTTGGCTTTCACGTCTTGCAGCAGCGCGATGGCTTCGGCTTTGCGGGCCTGCGTGAGGTAAACTTTTGCCAGCAAACCTTTGGCGGCCCAACCGTTGGCGCGGCCAAAATCGGTTGTTGAAATTTGATTGAATTTACCGGTGTTCATGTTGGCCGCCGCCGTTTTTAAATCGGCTTCAATGAGCTTGTAAATTGCCGCCGGGCTTACGCGGTTCATGGTCTTTGCCTGCTCGGGCGTAATGGCTTCATGGTTCAAAAACACGCCGCCGAATAAACGCACCAGATTGAAATAATTGTAAGCCCTGATAAACATGGCTTCACCGGCCAATTGTTTTCTGTCGGCATCCGTGATGGCAATGGAAATGTTTTGAAAGCCCAAGCTGCCGGCGGCCGGATCATACTTCACACCCAGCTTTTGCAAAATGATGTTGGCGTTGCGAATGCTGTTGTACGTCGTGAGCCAGTACTGATAAATCGCCTGATGGCTGGTGCTTGGGATGAACATGTCCAAATCGCTCAAGTCGCGGTTGTTGGAACTGGTGCTGCTCGGGTTTCCCTGTTTGGTATTATCGCTCCGCAGTTCGGTTAATTGCCATTCGTAATAAACGGGTTTTTGCAGCGAGTTGTAGGCGCCGGTCAGTCCCGCTTTTACTTCGTCCAAATTGGAGTAATAGGTTTCCGTATTCAGGTTCGATTCGGGATAAAGGTCAATAACTTTTTTGCACGAAGCCAGGCCAATAAAGCCGCAAAGAAAAATATAGTGAATGCGTTTCATCTTGCTGTGATTAAGGATTTAGAAGTTGATGTCAAGACCAAACAAAACGGTTCTGGGCAAAGGGAAGCTGCCGCGTTGATAACCATCTACCAGCGGCGTTGCGTATTGGGTGGTCGTGAACCGGGCCTCGGGGTTGATGCCGCGGTAACCGCCTGCCGGGTGATAGTATAAATTTTGCGCGGAGAAATAAAACCGGGCATTGCTTAAATGCGCAAGGCGAGTCACCTTGGCCGGCAAGGCATAGCCTATGATCACTTCACGCAAGGCATAATAAGAGGCGTCTTCCACCACGTAATCGGTCAGCATCCAGTTAAAGCCGTTGGTTGAATAAGGCGTTTTACCATCGCCGGGATACGCGGGGCTTAACCAACGATTTTCGATGTAGGCTTTGTTGATGCGTTTTGTTTCGTTGTAGTTGGCATCGCCGTTAATTAATTTTCCGCCTTGCGAACCTTGAAACAGAAAGCTGAAATCAAACTGCCCCCAGGTTACGCTGTTGTTCAGGCCCCAGGTAAAATCAGGGTATGGATTGCCCGTTACCACGCGGTCTTTGTCGTCTATCACATTGTCGCCGTTTACATCCACCAGCTTTAAGCCGCCGGCTACAAACAGGTTCGACAAATTAGACGTCAGGCCTTTTGCCCTGGCATCGTTAATCTGTTGTTGCGACAGCCAAACCCCATCGGTTTTATAACCGTAAAATTCAACCAGCGGCCGGCCGGGCATGTTGCGATAAACCTCCGTGCGTTCGCCATAGTTCAAAAAGAACTGTTCGCCGGCCAGCGCAAGCAGTTTGTTTTGGTTGTGCGCAATGTTGCCCGTGGATGTCCAGCGGAACGCTTTATGACGGATGATGTTCGCCGTCAGTTCGGCTTCAATGCCGCGGTTCTGCAATTTGCCAATGTTATTCACGGTTGTCGGTTCGCCTAAAAAAGCCATTGCTGATTGGTATAAAAGCAAACCATCGGTTTTGGATTGATACGCATCCACGGAGAAAGTCAGCGCATTGTGAAACAAGCCCGCATCGAAGCCAACATTGTATTGATTGGTTTGCTCCCAGGTGATGTTACGATTGGCGATAATGGGATTGGTTGGCGATTGTCCCGCGGTAAGGGTGCCATTGCCCGAACCAAAATCATAATTGGAAGCATAAAGCAAATCGAGCCACAGGAAATCCTGAATGCGGTTGTTGCCGGTAACGC
Organism: Flavisolibacter sp.; assembly: GCA_965247695.1. Lineage (GTDB taxonomy): Bacteria > Bacteroidota > Bacteroidia > Chitinophagales > Chitinophagaceae > Flavisolibacter. The sequence continues at coordinate 3,221,183 of OZ252037.1, read as the reverse complement.
CGTAGCTGCCTCTGAACTTTAAATTGTCCAGCCATCCAACGCCTCGCATGAACGTTTCCTGTGTAGGCACCCAACCAACAGATACCGCCGGAAACGTTCCCCATTTATGGCCCGGCGCAAACTTGGAACTGCCATCGGCACGCAAGCTTGCAGACAACAAATATTTGCTTTTATAATCATAGGTCATGCGTCCTAAATACGACAGCAAGCCAATACCAAATTTGGAGTTGTACGTTCCTTGTTGTACACCGTTGACATCAACAAAGGGCAGCGTTACCTGCGCCGCGTTGTTCATGGTGGTAAAGTTGTCGCTCGGAAAATCTTGGGCCACTTGTTGCTCGTCGCGCTGCCTTGTTTTTTGCGCTGTAAAACCACCCAGCAGCGAAAAGGAATGGCCGCCGATGCGCTTGTTATAGTTCACTGTATTTTCCCAGAGCAAATCGGTGAACAAACGGCTGTTGTATTGCGCCTTGCTTAAATCGCCGTCTTTGTTTGAATTGCGTTTGGCAAAATCAATTGCATTGGAATAGGTGATATACACACTCCCCGCTGTTTTAAAATCGAGGCCCGGCAGAATGTTTACACTCACTTCGCCATTGCTCATTAACCGGTAATCGTTGCTGTTAATGGTTCGCGTTTCCATAATGGATTTGGGCGTGTTGTTGGCCGTGGAAAAAGGGTCAACGGCGGTAACGGTATTGTACAAGGTTCCATCGGGCATGTAACCATTATAACTGCGGCCGTTAAAGTGGCGGGCCTGTGCAAAGTCCCCTGCTTTTAAATTGCCCCACAGGGCTGATTGGTTGGCAAAGGCGGCCGTGGCATCGGTATGATAAACGGGCAGAAAAGAATAGAAGCGCACAAAGTCAATGTAGTTGACCGAAGGCCTTTCCCGTTTGATGTACGATGGATTCAGATTGAAGGAAAACTTTACCCGCTTGCTCAAATCCACGTCAAGCTTAGTGCGCAGGTTAAAGCGGTCGTAGTTGCTGTGATACATCATGCCGTCGTCTTTTTGATAAGCGCCGGAGATGAAGTACCGGGTAGTGTTGTTACCGCCCGAAACGCTCAATTGCAGATTGCGTACCGTTGCGTCGCGCAGGGCCTGCGACTGCCAGTCGGTAGGCTGGCCGCCTAACAACGTTTGTTCAATGATGTACCCTGCCCGTTCGCCCGGTGTCATAATCTGGCTCACCGTCGGCGGGGTAATGCTTGGGTCTTTAGCTTTCAACGATGCTTCGTAATAAAGCAGGTTACCGTATTCTGTTATCGTCAGCATAGGATAACGTTTGTAGGCCGATTTGGTTCCGGTATTGGCTTTGAACGAATATTTCGGCCGATTGGCTTTGCCGCTTTTTGTGGTGATGATGATCACCCCGCTGGCTCCGCGTGAGCCGTAAATAGCCGCGCTTGCCGCATCTTTCAGCACTTCAACGGATTCAACATCGGCGGGATTTATGTAGGCCAATCCATCCGTCACGGGATGTCCGTCAACCACCACCAAAGGGTCGGCGCTGGCATTAACCGAGTTGCCGCCACGAATGCGGATCTTTGGATCAGAACCGGCTTCGGATGAAATGTTTTGTATCTGCACACCGGCGATTTTTCCCTGCAAGGCCTGGTCGAGCCGCGACACCGGTGCTTCGTCTAAATTTTCGTTTTTAAATTTTGAAATGGCGCCGGTAAGGTGAGACTTGCGCACTGTGCCGTAGCCAATCACCACCACTTCGTCCATGGCCGCCGATACTTTTCCAAGGCGCACAACCGACGGCACATCGGCCACGGGAAAAGTTTGTGGAGAATAGCCTACCGATGAAAAAATAATTACCGATGTTTTATTGTCAACAGAAACCCTGAAGCTTCCGTCGGCTCCGGTGGATGCGCCTGATTTTTTCTTGTCGGACAAAACAGAAATGCCGCTAAGCGGTTCGCCGGTGGTGGAATCAACCACCTTGCCTGTGACTTGCTTTTGCGCAAAAGAAACAGTGAAAAAAAAGCAATGAAGCAGAAGTAGCAGCAGGAATCTTCTCGTATTCATAATAGCAAGTTTGAAGTTCAACGTTTCGCGGCAGCAGAAAGAAATCGCGGTTTAAATGTAGTACGTAATTGGTCAACCAATCCAAATTTTAGGCAGCTTTTTTTAGATTATTTTACCGGGAACGTTCCCGTTACACACGCCTATGGGCGTGTTAAGGGACTGATGTAAAAAATCATTATGAAAAAATATTGGTTGACCAATTTTTGAATTATTTGCCGTAACCTTGTCCGATAGATTCTTGCTCATGAATGAAGTGTTGCAAAGCCTAAAAGAAGTTTCGGTAGAGAAGCCGGTGGACGTTATCATTAAACAGATAAAAGAGTTGCTTATTTCGGGCCAGCTTAAACCCGGCGACCGCCTTCCACCCGAGCGAAAGTTATCCGAACAATTTGGCGTGGGCCGCTCGCCTGTGAGAGAAGCCTTGCGCAAGCTGGAGTTTTACGGCATTTTAAAAACCCGTCCGCAAAGCGGAACCTTTGTAGCCAGCATCGGCATCAGCGCCTTAAAAAGCCTGATCGCCGATGTCTTAAAAATTGATTCGCCTTCTTTTTTATCGCTTGTTGAAACAAGAGTTTTGCTGGAAGAAGCGTCCATCAAATTGGCTTGCCAGCGACGGACGAAAGAAGACATCAAACAGCTTGAAGCATCACTAAATGCTTATCTGGAAAAAGCCGAACGCGGCATCAAAGCGGTGGATGAAGACTTGCTGTTTCATCTGACGATTGCGGAAGCCGGCAAAAACAAAGTATTAAAGTCATTGCTGCTTATTATCATTCCCGACATCATTTCCAATTATTCGGTTTTTAAAGTATGCGATACGGTTACGGCCAAAGCGTTGAATGAACACAAACAAATTTTTGCCTGCATAAAAGAAGGCGATGCGGAATGCGGCGCTGTGGTGATGAAAAAGCATTTGAAGGGTGTGATGGATTTCGCAAAGTCGCTTGTGCAGTAGAATCACGGATTGCCGGGGCTATGAAAGGATTATCGGGATTTTTTTCTGCTCCGGTTCCGGAGCTTTCAACAAGAACAAGGTTTAAAGAAATAGAATCAGTCGTTGCTTTATGAATAAACGAAAATTTTTTTTACCGCTTCTTTTTCTCGCTTCTTTTGTGCAGGCGCAAATGAGCCTTGCCGATGCGATGAAGGCATTGCAAAGTGCGAAACCCGGCGATACCATCATCGTTGCGACCGGAACGTACAAAGATGTCGAGATCAGCTTTGTTGCTAAAGGCGATGCCGCAAAACCGATTGTGGTAAAAGCACAAACACCGGGCAAAGTCATTATTTCCGGCCAATCCCTTTTGCGCTTGGCAGGCACTGGCATTGAAGTGAACGGCTTTTATTTCACGAATGGTTACTCACCAAAAGGCGCGGCCATTGAGTTTCGTTCGGGAACGGAAGTGGCGAACTATTGCCGCATTACGAATTGCGCCATTGACAACTACAATCCACCCAGCCGCGAAACCGAAAATTCCTGGATACTTCTCTATGGAAAAAATAATCGTTTTGACCACAACAACGTGCAGGGTAAGCTAAATGCGGGTGTAACCTTCGCCGTTATTTTGGATGAAGAACGCAACCTTGATAATCATCACAGCATTGACCACAATTATTTTGGCGAAAGGCCGGTGTTGGGTTCCAACGGCGGTGAGACAATAAGAGTTGGAACGTCAGCATCGGCAAAACTTTCTTCACGAACTGTCATTGACGAAAATTTATTTGAGCATTGCAATGGTGAAGTGGAAGTCATCTCCATCAAGAGTTGCGATAATATCATTCGCCACAATACATTTTATGAAAGTGCCGGCGTGCTTGCCTTGCGGCATGGAAACAGAAACCTTGTTGAGTATAATTTTTTTGACGGCAACAACCAGCCAAACACCGGTGGAATCCGGGTAATAAATGAAGGCCATATTATACGCGGCAACGATTTTCAATATTTGAAAGGAGACCGTTTCTTTGCTGCCTTGGCTGTAATGAATGCAGTTCCCAATTCATTGCCCAATCGTTACAATCAAGTAAGAGATGTCGTGATAGAAAGCAATACATGGAAGTACTGCGACAATCTGCAATTCTGTGTGGGAAAAGATAACGAACGTACCCTTGCACCGGCTAATGTACTGGTCAAAAACAACCTTTTCAGCAACGACAATATCAACAAAGTATTTACTGCTTACGATGATATCAGTGGGTTTAAATTTCTTAATAACAAAGTGCGAACAAGGTCGGGGAAATTTTCAATGCCGGGCTTTACCGATTTTGGGCCGGAAGAAAAAAGGATCTGTGATATAGAAAGAAGTGGACTTGAAGACAAATTCATGCCCGGATTGCGTGGTACAAAATGGTATCATGAACCTGTTAAACAGAATCGAACGATATCGGGTCGCAAACTTACCGTTGCTCTTTCTCAAAACGCTCTTATCAACGCCATTTATTCCGCATCCGCTGGCGACGTCATCGAACTTTCCGCAGAAGGCGAATACCTTCTTGATAACGGCATCGAGATAAACAAATACCTCCGCATTCAAGGAGCAAAAGGTTTGAAAACAAAACCCGTAATACGCTTCAACGGCATCAAAAGCAAAACATCTATTTTCACCATCGCCGATGGCGGTATTTTAGAATTGGACGATCTTGCTTTCAATGACGAAGCCTTTGACGGCAAAGCGGCTGCAACATCCGCAATCAGTCCGGCGGCTGTTATGCGTGGGCATTATAGCGCTACCATCAACGCCTGTGAATTTTATAATTTTCAGGAAAGCTCTTTCTCTCCTTTCAAAGCGCAAAAAGGCAGCTATGCCGATACGCTCATCTTCACAAATTGTTTATTCAGAGACATGAGCGGTGATGCTATTTCATTGGCTGCCGAAAAAAATGACGATGGTAAGTACAGCGCCGAATACGTGGAAGTAAAAAACTGTGCGTTTTACAAAGTGCTGGGTTATGCCGTTGACCTCTATCGCGGCGGCAGCGATGAAAGTACGGCCGGTCCAACCATAACGGTTGACCATTGTGTATTGGAAGACGTAAACAACAAAGAACGCGGCTCCGGTATGAGGCTTTACGGTGTGCAAAATGTTACCATAAAAAATACTTCGTTCTCCAATACGGGCCGCGGCGGCGCTTCTATCCGCTTTGACGAAACGCATTGGGATAAGATCGCCGTCACGCATTGCAACGTGTACAACTCCGGTAAGATTTATTCCTTTTGGGGCAAGGCGGTTACCGGTCCGGTGTTCAATGTAAAGCCGGTTTATCAGTCACCATCTGCCTACAACTTTTCATTACAAACGGCATCGCTGTTAAGCAGCAAAGGCACGGACGGCAATGCCATTGGTTTGATGAAATCATCAAATATTCTTTCACCAAGATCAAAAACCAACACCACTAAAAAATAAGGACAATGAAATTAAAAGGTAAAGTCGCCATTGTTACCGGCGGGGGCAGAGACATCGGAAAGGAAGTATCGCTGCAATTGGCAAAAGAAGGCGCCAAGGTCGTTATCAATTACCACGGCAGCGAAGCTGAAGCAGCCCAAACCGCCAAACAAATTACGGATGCCGGCGGCGAAGCCATTGCCGTAAAAGCCGACATGACTAAATGGATCGAAGTCGTCAACTTAGTTGACCAAACAAAGGCAGCTTTCGGCAATGAGATACACCTTTTGGTAAACGTGGTCGGCGGATTGTTTGGCCGCAAGCCCATTGAAGACCAGGATGAAGACTGGTACAACTTAGTGATGGACGTGAACGTGAAAAGCATCTTCTTCACCACCAAGGCTTGCGTAGGTTCCATGCCTGCAGGTTCAAGCATTGTCAACTTCAGCTCACAGGCTGGACGTGACGGCGGCGGCGGCGGCGCATCCCTGTATGCTACGGCCAAAGGCGCGGTGATGACCTACACAAGAGCAATGGCGAAAGAGTTAGGTCCGAGAGGCATTCGCGTGAACGCCGTGGCGCCGGGCATGATTGCAACTTCTTTTCATGACCGTTTTACCAAACCGGAGATCAGAACAAACGTTGCTGCATCCACTCCATTACGCCGGCAAGGCGATGCAAAAGACGTGGCAGATTTAGTACTCTATCTTGCTTCGGTTGAATCGGCTTTTATTACCGGTGCTAACATTGACATTAACGGAGGCACTTACTTTTCGTAACGGCGTAGGTAACCGTCAGCCTGTGGCGCACAAGCTTCGACACAGAGGCGCCAGGTTTCACAGAGTCTCTTTGTACAACTCCGTGTCTTTGTGGATTACAAAAAATCTAACCAATAAAATGTTTGTATGAACTCTATAATCAGCTTCCTATTCTTGGCAGCGTTTGGCACCATTGCTATCCAAAGCCAAAGCAAACCGCCGCAACCGCCAACGGTTTACATTCTCAATGCTGATGTGTTGAGCAAAAAAAAAGCAGCCGTCAATGTAAAAGATGCGATGCTGATGCCGGCGTACAAAAAGCTGTTGAAAGACGCCGATAAAGCCTTGCTTGAAGGGCCATTCAGCGTAATGGAAAAGAAGAACAATCCGCCGAGCGGTGACAAGCACGATTACATGAGCCTTGCGCCTTACTTCTGGCCCGATCCGAATAAAAAGGACGGCTTGCCTTACATTCGTAAGGACGGGCAAACCAATCCCCAAGTAAAAGATTACAAAGACAAAGAATACCTGCCCAGGCTTTCTGAAATCATTCAGACCTTAAGCCTTGCTTATTACTTCTCCGGCGATGAAAAATACGCGGCCCATGCCGCCAAACTTTTGGAAATATGGTTTCTCAATGCCGACACCAAGATGAACCCGAACATGAACTTCAGCCAGGCCATCATGGGCGTGAACACCGGCCGCGGTGCCGGGTTGATTGATGCCCGCAATTTTTTGCGCATCATTGATGGCATTGGATTGTTGCAGGGTTCAAAGAGCTGGACGGCCGCCGATCAAAAAGGGGTGCAAAGCTGGTTTGCCGGTTTCTTAAATTGGATGCAGACAAGCCCTGTGGGAAAGGATGAGATGGACGCAAAAAACAATCACGGGACTTATTACGATGTATTGCGGTTGGCGATTGCAATGTTGACAGACAACAAGCCCGCCGCCGGAGCAATCATTGAAAACGCAAAAAATCGTTTGAATAGCCAGATGGATGCCGAAGGAAAATTTCCATTGGAGATGGAGCGAACCATTGCTTTGCACTACAATGTGTTTGACCTTCATGCCTTTTACATGATCGCCTCCATGGCGGAAAAGATGGGCATTTATTTGTGGCACTACACATCACCGTCCGGCGCTTCGCTAAAAAAAGGATTCAATTATTTTCATCCTTATCTCACCAAAGAAAAAGAGTGGAAAGGCCAACAGATAAAACCTTTTGATTTCGACGAAGGTTATCCGCTGCTTCTAATGAGCGCCGATAAATTTGGCTGCAAAACTTGCCGTGATGAAGTGAAAGCCCTTGCGGGTTTAGACGCGGAAAAACTGCGGGAAAATTTGATTTATTAAGTATCAATACGAACTCCGAAGCAAGGCATCTCTATTCAGATGCCTTTTCTGTTTACAATAAACACGGCGTCCCTTTCTTGCTAAATAATTGGTTATTTATCTTCTCAATGCGTGCAGATTTAACAACAAAACCCTCAATACTTCTTCATCACCTTCACCAGCATCTTGCTGATGATTTCACAACCCTTGTCGGACGGATGCAAGCCGTCATACGTACCGTTAATCGCTTCCGGCGGATAAGGATATTCATCGGTTTCGGGATTGAAGGGAATGGCCGTGTAATCGGGATAGCGATAATCTTTGTAAACGCCGGTTTGCGGGTCTTTCAGTCGCTTAAACTTCACCAGGTTTTTTACGGCCATCCCGCTTTTGTGGTAAAGGTCCACCACATCAAAATGCTCATACCTGCCGATGCTGTCAACGGCTGCCGCAAACTGTTCAAGCCATTGCCCATCTTTTGCTTTGTACGAACCGAAAGCGTTGTTTTTAGGATTGTTGATGTACACAAAATCGGCACGCTGCATAGGCGTAATCAATACAATCTTCGCCTCACTGTTTAACTCCCGGAGCTTGTTCACAATAAGGCGAAACGCACCATACATTGTCTTGCTTCCCGTTGCAGCTTGGTAGTCGGCAAAGGTTCCGAGGCGGTCGCTGTGCCACCAATCATTGGTGCCGAGAAAAACTGAATACACATCGGCTTTCACCAATCCTAATTTTTCGATGGCTTCCGCAATGCGGCCTGTCGTCCACCCGTTGTGGCCTTGATTTATAAAATGAAGGTTCGGCAAATGTTCCACCACTCTCGTCATGTAACCCTTTGTAATGCGGTTACCGGTTTCAGCCGGATGATCGTTTAAGTACGTGATGGAATCGCCGATGGCAACCCAGGTCAATTCTTTTTTGCGAAACGATCCAAAGAGACAAACTACGGCAAAAAACAGGAAGAGCTTTTTCATAACAGCGATTGATGAAACAAGATTGTTTGCTGAATATAGGAAGGAGTTTGCTTTCGTACCGGGCAATCGGCTGAATCAATTCGCCTTCGCTAAAACTTTATGCGGCAAAGATGTGAAGCGGCCCACAACTATATTTTTTACATTCACACCACCAACGCATCAAAACAAGTTTTATGAAGAGCAGTTCTCCGCAAAAGAAAATCTTCATCTCGTACCGCGTTCAGGACACAGCCGGCGAAACGGGGCGGCTGGTGGACGCCCTGCGCGGCCACTTTAGCAACGAACAGCTTTTTCTCGACATTGACAACCTGGAACCCGGCGCCGACTTTAGCGAGGTGATTGAAAAATATCTGGATAGCTGCGATGTTTTTCTCGCGGTGATAGGGCCGCACTGGACAGGCGAACACGAGGGCGGCGATTCCCGCATAAAGGAAGCCAGCGATTGGGTGCGTATGGAAGTAGCAACTGCCTTACGGCGGTGCATTCGGGTAGTGCCCGTACTGGTGGACGGCGCCGCCTTGCCCAAGGCGAATCAATTGCCCGATGACTTGCAGCCCTTGCTTCGTAAGCAAGCCATTGAAATCAGCAACAAACGGTGGAAGTACGATACCGACCAACTCATTATTTTTCTGGTGGCCAAAGTGGGCATTCAGCCGCGCCGGCAAATGATGCAAACCGCCGCACAGCCAACGCCTGCCAAGCGGCCTGTATGGCCTTTCATTGTTGGCGGCTTCGTGCTTTGTTTCGTGGTGGTGCTCATCATAGGCGCCGCTATGAACGAAGAAGAAAAAGGATCGAAGGCCAATTTGCAGACGCAGCAAAGCATCACCAACACTCCTTTTGAAACGGCACAGCAGAGCGACGGAAGCACCGGCAATACCGGCCAAACATCCACGGCGGAACGCGGTAACATTAGCGGCAGTTGGATAGAAGACGAGGCGGGCGAAAAATCCACCTTTTTGTTTACACAAAGCGGTGCGGCGCTTGGCGTAACGGTGCAGGCAATGGGGCAAAACATGGCTTCGGGCAGCGGCAATATCAACGGCCGAAATGTGGTGTTGAACCTGCCTCTTTTTGGCATTGCCACGGTGGTACAGCTTGAGCTTTCCGCCGATGGCCGCGAGTTAACGGGAACCTATACGATGCAAAATACCGGTACGCCGCAAAATATTCGCTTGATGCGGATACAGAACTGATTGCAATGGGCAAACTAAGGCCGCTTTCATCTTTGTAATTACACAGGCTTCCTCACCCAAGGTAAAACAAGCAGTCGCTTGCGAATAATTAATCATTAAAAATTCATGGGAATGGACTTAAAAATTATCAATGAACCATTAACGTTGACCCTTTATGGTTTTGCTGGAATTGCGACAAATAAAGACTATGCCGGAACTGCTTTCAAATTGATGGACAGAATGTGGCAAATAGTCAAATCCAATCACATCAAAAATAAAGGCCGTAACATTTGGGTTTACGGGCAAGGTGAAAGCGTCTTTGCGGGGGTGGAACTTGACGAATCTCCAAATGACAATGTCGGGCTGGAACAGAAAAATATTACCCTGATAAACTATGCATATTATAAATACATTGGTCCATATCAGCTGATAAAACAGGCAGGAAAAAAAATGACAGATGAGTTAAAGAGTAAAGGCCTCGAAACCATTCTTCCCTATATTGAAATTTATGGACACTGGACAAATGACGAGACCAAACTGGAAACTGAATTACTGATGTCTCTAAAATAGTTCTTCAATGAATTGATTGCAGAAAGAAGACACCAAATTGAAAGACTGCACACAACGTTAAGATTGCCACGTATGCCGGAGTAAAGAGATAACGGGAATATTCATTTCCGTCCATAGTTTGGGCAGAAATTTTCTCCGGCTTATGTTTTTCTATGAAGTAAAAACCTGTTTCACTTCGGTACCTAAACCACTGGTACCCCGATAGAGGCACAAAATCAAGCAAGACATAAACCTCAAACAATACCTTATCTAACGACCAATTATTAAATCGTTCCTACAACACAAGCTTCATAAAGTATAGAACCAGCCCATATATCACTCCCACCCTTTTCAAAAACCCAATCATCGCCTTGTTCACTTCTGCATTTTTCTCCTTGCCAAACTTGCCGTGCAAGCCACCGGGAACGGTCATGAACTCATTCACCACACCGGCGGCATTTAGCCTCATGTGCAAGTCCACCGATTGCTGATAAGGCACCGTTGGATCAGCATCGCCGTGAACGATAAAGATTGGAGGTGTATTCTTATTCACATAGGTTATTGGTGAAACCGAAGCCGCAAAGGATTGGTCTTTGGCATATTTGCCCAACCAGTTCGTGGCTGACTTGCTCGTGATGTTTTTTCCATAACCCCAGTCCCACACATCGGTGATGCCGTACTTGTCAATAATGGCCGCAACCTTCACATTCTCCACTCCTTTGCACCTCTCATCAAAGCGATGATCGTTGCCGAGCATGCCTGCCATCAAAGCCAAATGCCCGCCCGACGAACCGCCCATCACCACCACTTTGTTTAGGTCAATGTTCAGCGCTTTTGCGTTCTTGATAATGTAAAGCAAAGCACATCGTGCATCTTCCACTGCGGCCGGAGCGGTGGCTTGCGGCGTTAAACGGTATTCAATATTCGCTACCGCAAAACCTGCTTTGAAAAAGATGCTGAAACCAGTTTGCGATTCTTTGGTGCCGTGGTTCCAGCCGCCGCCGTGAATGTTTATCACCACCGGCGTTGGCTTGTCGCTTTTTGGCAGATAGATGTCCATTTTTCCTTGCCAGTCGCCAACGGTGGTGTACACCACATTGAGTTGCGAGGTAAAGCCTGCAGGAAGTTCTATGGGTTTGTAGGTTGTGTCGTCTTGCGCTTGCATAGTGATAAAGACAAAACCAAATAGGATTAGCATTAATCTTTTCATTGGTAGATTTTTTTGAACCACAGAAGCACAAAGACATAGAGTTAAACAAAGAGTCTCTGTGAACCTCTGTGCCGCCGTGTCTCTGTGGTTTGGCGGTTTAATGCAGTACAGAAATCGTCAACTTCATCCTTGCGTTCTTTCCTATTACCTGCACCACATAAATACCCGATGGCATACCGTTCAATGCAAAGCTGGTATTGATGAAACCTTGTGGCATAAACACATTCTTGCGGCGCAAGGCTCTTCCGTTCAGGTCATAAATCAATACATCGCCAAGGTCCGGCGCGGGTGAATAAATACGCACCGTAAGCGTGTTGCCGTTGGGCATAAAGGCCTGCAAATTGGCCGCACCGGTTCCAGTTGCCGGATAAATGGTCAAGCGTCCTGAAACAAAAGTGATGTTGTAATTAGCGGCCGTGGCTCCCGTTGGGTCAAGCGAATAATAACCGGGTGCCGAATTCATGGTAGCCGTTGTAGTAATCGTGGGCTGGGTAGTCAACACGGTTGACGATTCGCCCAACACAAAACCGCTGTAAACAAATCGGAAAGGCGGATTGGGTTCGCCATAATTCTTTGTTGTATCGGCCACACGAATAGTGAGTGATGCCTTGTTCACCGTAAGTGTTTGCTGAACTGGCGTGGCGGTGAAGAACAAATCGCTGCCTGCCTGCGATGCGGTAATGACGGTAGTGCCCGCGCCGACAATGTGAACGCTGTTGCCCGTAACTGTTGCCACTGTTGGATTGCTGCTGGTATAAGTAATCGGAATGGTGCCGTTTGAGCTGCTAACACCAGTAGAAAAGTCGGATGCACCATAAGTCTTGGTTGCAAAAGCAGGAAAGGTTATGGTTTGCACGGCACGCGGTTTCACAATCAACGAATCGTTGATGAACGTAATGTTGTAATTAGCCGATGTCGCGCCGCTCGCCGTTACCAAATAATTGCCCGCTGGTGATGCGGTAGTTGCCGTTGTTGACAATGTAACCGGCGTTGCCAAAACCAATGGCGTTTCTCCCAAAACAAAGCCCGTATAAGTAGTCGTGAGCGGTGGATTCGGGTCGCCTTCGGGTTTTACTTTTCTGTCGGCTTTGATGGTGAGCGGTGCTTTGGCAACAGTCAACGTTTGCGACACATTTGCGGCCGGATAAAAACCATCCGAAGCTTGTTGTGCCGTAATAATGGTTGTGCCTACGCCGACGATGTGAATGTTATTGCCGCCTGTGATGGTAGCTACCGCCGTGTTGCTGCTCGTGTAGGTGATGGCGGTGGTCGTATTGCTGCTGATAACGCCTGCACTAAAGTCTGCATCACCGTAGATTTTTGGCGGCAGTGCGTTAAACACAAAAGGATTGGCCGGTGGTCTTGCACCCACGCTGAATTGTCCGAATGAGCTGAAGATTGTATCCGCTTTATTGGCTGCGTTATCGCCGGTGCCAAAAGGCAAGGACCACGATGTGTTTGTATTTTTAATGATGCCGATTTCGGAATTGGCAAAGGTTGCCAACGTTGTTCCTTCCAGTTGCGGCACCCATTGCAATTGCAGGTTAGCATTGCCTGTTCCCGCCGCTCTGTTCACGTTCCAAACCGCATCTACCACCGTTTGTTTTTGCAGCGAGGTGAAGGCGGTTCCTGTTGGCTGTCCGTTAGTCGTGATGCCTTGAAACACGTTCACTGCAAAATCGGAAGCCGTTGCCGGATTCAACGTTGATGGAAGATAGTAGGTTGCTGTGCCGACGGGAAACAAAGTGCTGCCAGTGATGTTATCTCTTCTAAACACACCCGTATTGCCAGAAGCGTTGACATCGGTAACAAAATAAGTTGTGTTGCTGTACGTGCCAGACAGTATTGCGCCGCTTAGCAAACGCAGGGTATCCAACGGGCGAATGATGATCTTGCCCGAAGATGCCAAAAGGCTTCCGCTTAGTTGCACGCTTGCATTGGTTGTTGCTGCCGCATTGAATTGAACGTTGTTCACGTTCACTGTATTTACCATGGATCCGGTTGTAATACCGAAAGGCATTGTTGTTGCCGCATTGATGATGTAATTGATTCCATCGTTGTACGTCTTTACATCGGTTGCTGCTACAGAACCGGCTGTTGCATCAAAGCCCAATGGATTGGTCGTGGCCAGGGTAGCTGCGGCGTTGCCAAAGGTTAACGCAACATTCGAAGCCGTTGACAAAGCAGGCCGTGAAATGTAGATGCTGTCAAAAGCCGTTGAATAACCCGTGATTCTGGTGCCCGGCGCAAGGCCCGTTCCTCTCACCGTAATGCCGCGGCTTAATCCAGCGGCGCCCGTTACGCCAGTAATGATATAGTTCCCTGCGGATATGCTTCCCGTTCCACTGACGGCTGCCGTTGCGCCCTTAGCCGTAAAGGTTCCCGCGCCGGTTAGTTGATAAGTGCTGAAATCAATTTTGCCGTTGATGGTAGCCGGCTTTGCAACCGCAATGCTTTTGTTCAGTAAAACATTTGCGCTATCGGCTACAATCAATGATGCAAGCGAGATGGTTCCGGCACCGGAAATTGTTTGCAGTGTGTTTCCCGTTAACATCAACTCATTGGTACTGGCCATTGGCGCGGTTAAGCTACCATTCACAATCACATCGCCGGCGATGGCTGCTTGCCCGCTGGCCGGCAGGATAAGGTTGCTGCCAGATGTGATGTTTAAAGTATCAATGCGGTTGACAGAACCATCGGCCGTCAACGTTGCGCCGTTTTGGATGATGACGTTTGCATACGCCTTGCGGTTGGTAAAAACGCCAAAGCCCGTTGCGGGGTTGGAAGCCCGAAACACCACAGTGCTTCCCGGTAAAAAATTAATGGGTTGAAAGGTAGAACTGCTTGCCATCGGACTAAAGCCGCCGTCGTAAAACAAGGTTGAACCGGCTGCAAATGTGACCCATTTTTCGGTTGATTGCGATGAATTGCCAAACGCATAAGCAGCCGACGCCGCAGTGATGTTAGTAACAAAGGTTGAACCGGCCGTGAACGCCAGAGTTGGGCCGGCTGTAGTGCCGTTGCGTATGCCCGCCTGCAAACCGGTAATCATGGCAAAGGCCCCGCTCACCCGCCCCGTGCTGTTGCTTCCGCTTAACGTAATTACCTGGCTGCCCGGACCATTGGCCATCGCAAGTGAACACCCGCTCTCAATTAAAAAATCCTCCGTGCCGGACGTGCCGTCTCCTGAAATGGCAATGGTGGTTGTACCCGAGATGCTGCGTACCATCTGAACAATGGCGTTGTTGAAAAACTTCAGTTGTCCGCAACTGATGCCCGCCGTGGACACAACCGGGAAAGGCATTGTGCTCCCCAGGGTGCTTCCGTCAAAAATTAAAACATCCGTTGTACCGGTAGCGGACGGCCGCGCTGTACCGCTTCCGTTTAAGCTTGTATTCCAGTTTGAATTGACGTTTATGCTATCGCCGGCGTTGCCCACCCAATAGTAAGTTGTTTGCGCTTTGCTTGTAAAGGCGCTTAGCACGAAGAAGCAAAAGAGTAAAATTTTATTCATACAGCAGCATTTGATTCGTTAAGAAGGTTGGAGCGATTTGGGTAACGATTTATTTTTTGTGATTGATTTTTTGCTTCTGATAAAGGTGATGCAAAGCCAGGCAAGCGGCACCATTACCGCACCCAGAATAAAGAACGGGACATAACCGGATTTTGTGATAGCCGGAACGCTCCAGGTTGTGATCAATGTTCCCGCAACGGCGGCCGTTCCGCTCATGCCCGCAACGGTGCCCACGTTCGCTCCGTGAAAATAATCGGACGGTAAAGTTTGCAGGTTATTAATAAGAAATTGAAAACCGAAAAGCGTAGTGCTGATCAAGCCGATCGCCAACGGAATATTTTCCTTTAGCGCGGACAAGTTGTAAGCCGTAAGAAGCAACGACAAAAGCATGAGCGAACATCCGATAGTGATCGCTTCCTTTCTTGCCTTACTGGCTTCAATGCCTTGCTTAATGCGGTACGATGAATAAAAGCCGCCGAGCAAACCGCCAATGGCCGCAAACAAATAAGGCAGCCAGGCAAAGGCGCCCACTTGCTTAATGTCGAAGCCGAATTGTTCTTTTAAAAACGTGGGCAGCCAGGTCACGAACATCCACCACACGGGATCAATAAAAAAGCGTGAAAGCAAAATGCCCCAAGTGTCTTTGAACTTCAGTAATTCTGCCCAACTATACGGCTTTGTCGTTTCCTCTTTTTTAGATGAGACATCACTCAAAATATGCTTGTGTTCATCTTCGGTTAGCCAGGGATGGCCATCAGGTGTGGCTTTGTTGATGATAAGCCAGGGTACGATCCAGACAAGGCCTAACAAAGCAATAAAAACAAAAGTTGTTCGCCAACCGAACCTTAAATAAAAAGCGGCGATGGCCGGTGCAGCCACTACTGAACCAAGCGATGCACCCGCGCCAAATATGCCCTGCGCAATGGCCCGTTCTTTTGCTGGAAACCATTCTGCATTGCTCTTAGTGGCGCCGGGCCAGGCCCCCGCTTCGGAGATGCCGAGCATGGCCCTGAAAATATTAAACGAAAGCAGCGAACGGGCCACGGAATGCAAAGCAATAGAAACGCTCCAACCTACAATGGAAACCACCATGCCGAGACGTGTGCCGATGGCGTCCATCATCTTACCAGTGGCCGTTTGACCAATGGCATAAGCAATCATAAAAAAAGTCGTGATGAGTGCCAAGGCATTTTTGTTGTCAACATCGGCAATGCCAAATTCCTTGTAGATGTAAGGCCACATGATGTTGATGGCACTACGGTCAATATAATTGATGACCGTCGCCAGCCCAATCAACCCGATGATCCACCAACGAAGGCCTTTTAGTTTCATGCAAAAAAGAATTTCTTATTTCTAAATTTCCAATTGTTCCGATTCCTGATTCCCAATAACCCATTAGCCTAATTACCCAGTTCCTAATTCACCAACGCAACGTTGGAAACTCCGCTTCCCGCGCCAATCACCGTATTGCTCATGTAAACTCTATTACCGCTTGATGTGCCATTGCTTCCGCTTAGCTGAATATTGAAGCCATAACCCGATGCGTTCACGGTGCAATTGTTGTTTTTAAAAACATTGTCATTGCCCCAACCCAAAACCGCAACGTGCGTCTGATAACCGTCCTTAAAAATAGAGCCGCCGGGATTGTTGCCGGTGTTTCCTTCAATTAAATAGCCGTTGCCTTTTACGTCCATCCAACTATCAGCGGAGTTGGCGCCGGTGATGCCCGTTGCATCAAACTTGTTTCCATGAATGACGCCGCCTGTTGTGCCTTCTTTCACGTCAATGCATTCGGCGGTTATGTTCGGGCCAATGGTGTTGGAAAGACTTTTGTTGGAATCGCAACGGTCAGGATTACCAGCCGTGTAGGTAGCCCAATTGTTTTTGGCGGAGCCGATGTAGATGCCTTCGCCGTAGTCGGGCGTCTTCAATCCGGTCTGTGTGATTTCGCAGTTCTGCACGGTGTTGTTTGAGCTGAACTTTCGCAGGTGCAACGCCTCTTCACCAATGTTGAAAATCTTTAAGCCTTCAATGAGGTTGTTGTGCGAACCGTCAATCATTAATCCTTTTAGCCCGTTGGTGAGGGTAAAGTCTTTGAGGTTCCAATGGCTTCCTTGTAAATACAAAACATAACCGGTTTGAATGGAGCCGGCATCAAGAATTGCGGCGCGGCTACCGCGTAGGGTTATCGGCCTTGCTGCGGTGCCGTTCGCTGTTGGCTCAATCACAAACTTACCGTTGTAGACGCCATCCGCCATGATGATGTCGTCGCCGGGGGCCGCATTAAGCAAAGCGGCTTTTAGTTCGGTGGCGGTTGAAACCCGAATCGTTCGCAGAACGGTGTTTGCGGGTATTGGTGGCGTACTTGCTTCTTCAGGCACTAGCCTCTTGCTACAAGCGATAAATAAAAGCAAAGCGAGAAAGGATAGAAAAATGGCCGCCTCTTTTAACAGGTAGTTTTTCTGAACAACGGAGACACAAAGGCACAGAGATGCACGGAGAGTTTCTCTGTGAAACTCCGTGTCTCCCTGTCTCCGTGGTTCAAAAAACATCGGCATCATTTTAAAAAATCTTCCCGCATCGGGCTGAACACATCTATCAACACACCGGCTGCCAGACACACCGCGCCGTGTACGGCACCGGGCGGCACGTAAAACGCATCACCGATTGTGAGTACTTGTTTCTCACCGCTGATTTGCACTTCAAATATGCCAGACTCCACATGCGAGATTTGCGTGTGTGGATGGCTGTGCAAAGTGCCCACGGCGCCTTGCTCAAAGTCCACTCTCACCAGCATAAGGCGTTCATCCCAAGCCATGATTTTGCGCTTCATGCCGGGTGCGGTTTCTTCCCAATGAATGTCTTTGTTGGGAATAAATGTTTTTGTTCCGATTGCTTCCATTCCTTTTGGTATTTAAATTTTTAGTGCAACGGTTTACCGTTGTAAGTAATTGTAAACGGCCCTGTCCACGTCATCGTTACATCTGTGAGCCGGACCGAATGCTGGCCACTTACCGTATTGTCTTTATTGGCTTGCGCAATGAATAAGACATCGGTGCCGATGATTATTTTGGCAACGGTATAATTACTATCGTTACGAAGAAGATTTATTGCTTTCACCGATGGATATGATGCCGTTGAGAACTCGCTGATGGGATCAAACTGACCGTGTATTTCGATGACGTTCACAAAGCTTTGACGTGTCCCTTTCTTGCGAATAATGTATGATGGTTCGCGACGCAGATTAAAATCAGGATCATTCGCACCGGTTCTGGTGAAAACGACTTGCGCCGAATCTTGTATGGCCGACGAGACAGTGTAGTAAGTTCTTCCATTTAAAAAGGTGAACTGCGCCAGCGTGTCTTTTACTCTTGCTTCCGCTTCCTTCCACAAATATTGATAACCGTTCTTTGTTCCCAGCGGTGTTTGCAACGCTGTTGACCCTTTGTATTTGAACGAGGTTTGAATCACTTGCCCGTTGTATTGAAAGGGCAGATCGTATTGGTGCTGCGTGGCCGATACCGCGTTGAATAAATCCACCACTATCTTTTTACCGTTCGGCAATTGCAAAAGGTAGAGCGTTCGCTGCAACGAAACATCAGCATAAGCATGATCTTCTTTTGCACTTACTACTTGCACTGACGGATTATTTGTTGAACTAAATAACTTTTCAGCGTGATACTTTTCGGCCACTTCTTCCCTCCCATCAAAATGGCTTTTCTCGTCCACAATTACTGTATTGTGTGCTATTGATTGCGACGCATAAGTTTTGTTTTCGGGCAAATAACGGCCGCCCCATTTTTGTTCGATATTGATAAATCGTACGGAACCGTAATCCTGTAAAATTTCTTTGCCGCCGTCAAACAGGTTGATCCCCAATTGATCAAAATGCCCGTGCGACAAACCGTGCGAAGCCCATTTAAAAATTAGTGTGGTCAGGTTCGCATCCTTGCCCGAACGTAAATAAGAAATGCCGCCTTCATCGCCTTTTGCGCCATCTGTGTATTCAACGGTTTTATAGGGATAAAACGGTTTTATGCTTTTTGTACTTGTCAATGCCGCAGCAAGAGAGCTGCCGCCACCACTTAACGGAACACGGCCTTGTTTCGATGCCACTGTTAACAAGCCAGTATCTGCGCCGTAAGCCTGCCAGGCAATGCTGATTGCCGTGACCAATTCATTAGAGGTAAAGTCTTTTTCCTTTAAGGCATCATTCACCGGAAAGAAAGCGCCGTTGATATTGGTTTGTTGCAAGCCGCCTTCAAGTGCTTTTTTTAAGATGCCGTCGCGGTAGTTAAAGATTTTTAGTTCCGGTCTTGCTTTGTTTAATGCCGATGCAAAAATGTAAAACGGAAGAATGGCATACCGAACGTAGTACGGCCCTTCGGTGTAATAACCATCGGGTGAAAACAAGCCGTTAAGCTGCGCCAGAAAGCCGCTCTTGCTATCCTTTTCCGTTCCATAAAGCGCCATGTCCAGATACTCTTTGTTGCCGCTGGCAATGCCCACAATGCCCACACCGGCGCAAGCCCACACACCGTGGTTGTGAATAAGGTTGAACCAAGGCTTCAGGTCTTTTGTAAAAAAATCAACTTCAGGTTTGAAGGCGCCGTCTTCAATGGATTTTCTTTCGGAAGCGGTTAATGAATTGTACACAAGGTCGTAGGCCATGCCGGTATAAACAAGCCAATTAGCGTCGTTCAGGGCTTGCCAAAAAATTCGTCCGGGCGAACTGCTGGTTGCCTGCGGATGATTCTTTAGTGTTGGATTCAAACCCGCATACTTCAACAACGTTTTCTTTACCAATGTTGCGTAGCGAACATCGCCGGTAAGATTGTATAACAACCCGCTATTGAACATCAAGGTGTAGTTGGCCTTGTGCCGGTCGTGCGTATAACCACCGGCTGCATCTTTGGGTACGGGAACATCAATGTCTTTGCCTAAATAAATATCTACATCAGCCTTTATCTCGTTAAAAGATTTTAAGAGAACGGAGTATTTGGCGATGTCTCTTTTCACACCCTCTAATTCGGCCTTTGTGGCAAAGGCAAGCGGGTGCTGCGCCGAAAGCGAGAGAGAAAAAAAGAGCAATAGAAAGGAAAGCAGGCGCATAATCAATCGTCGTTTCGTTGACAAATTCGGAGGCTTTAAAAGATTCCGAGGTTGTCTTTGAGAACTAAAAATGAAGGGGAAAAAGGGCATTTCCAAATCAATTACCGGCAGCGTTGCCGGTAACGTTGCCGGTGGATTCCCGATAAATTTTTCTACTTTCCGGGCTAAAACAACCAAGCTATATGAACAAGCCTGCCACGATAAAAGATATTGCCAAGACCTTGAAAATTTCCACATCAACCGTATCGCGTGCCTTGCGCAATGCTCACGATGTGAATCCCAAAACACGAACGGCTGTCATGGCCTTGTCGGAAGAATTGAGTTACCAACCGAGCCGCCTTGCCTTGAGCCTTCAACAAAAACAGACCCACACCATCGGCGTCATTGTACCCAATCTTGATTACATGATGGCAACGATGGTTAAGGGTATTGACGAAGTGGCCCTGGAAGCGGGTTACACGGTGATGGTTTGCCAAAGCAACGAATCCTTTGGCCGGGAGATGGTGAACACAAGGCGGCTGCTGGACAGTTTGGTGGACGGGTTTATTGTGTCGGTATCCAGCGAAACGAAAGTGTTCGACCACTTTAAAAAGATTCAGCAGAAGAAAATGCCGATGGTGGTGTTTGACAGAGTGAGTAGTGATTTGATTGCACCGAAGGTGAAGTTAGACAATGTGGAAGGCGGTTGTTTGGCAACGGAACACTTGATAGAACAAGGCTACAAACGCATTGTGGTGTTAGCAGGCCCAAAAAACCTCACCATCAGTAACGACCGGTTGGATGGCTACCTGAAAGCGTTAAAGAAACACAAGAATAAACGCGATGATTCGCTTATTTATCACTGCAACTTCAACCAGCAGGATGCTTATGAAACTACCGTGGACTTATTAAAACGCAAACAACGTCCCGATGCCATCTTCGCCATCAGCGACCGCATGGCTATCGGCGCCATGCTGGCCATTAAAGAAAAAGGATTGCGAATGCCTGCGGATATCGGCCTTGTGGGCTTTAATAACGAACCGGTGACAAGTTTAGTCACGCCATCCATTTCCAGCGTGGAGCAACCGGCTTTTGAATTGGGCAAGGCAGCCGCCAAACTTTTCATTGAGCAAATGCACCACGAAGAAGACTTAAGTGGAGTGGAAAAAGTGTTGAGGCCGAAGTTGATTGTGCGGGAATCCTCGAAACGAAAACGATAGCCGGATATTCTTTATGTCAATGTTCTTTCTCGTTTTTTTACATTGACATTTTACGACCTGCCTTTTAAAACCTGTGTTAAAAACGCTTTACACGTCATGCTGGCAACGGGCACTCACTCCACTTAGTTATTCGGATGCCGGCAATGTTGCCAATAGCCGTAAATTTCTTTTATCAAAGCTTTAATTTCACCCATGCTGTGCGGCTTTTCAAAAAAGCCTTGTACGCTTAGTTCATACGCTTCTTCCACCGCCTTTGCATTAGCCGATGTAGTAAAGAAAATAAACGGAATGCTTTTCTTGCGCAGTTGTTCATCGCTGCTGATGACGCGGCGAAATTCAAGGCCGTTCATGCCGGGCATGTTGATATCGCTAAAAATGAGAAAGGGCTGTTCCGTTGTTGTGCGCAGGTAATTTATCGCCTGCTTGCCGTCGGCAAAACAAAGCAACGTGTTCTTGATTTTTGTTTCGGTAAAAACATCTTTCATCAATTCCCATTCATCCTGGTCGTCATCAATAAGCAAAATGGGCCCCTTTTTAATTGCCATATTCCCGTTAGTATTTACACGTTATTCGGCGTGTAAATGCAACCCTTGTGCCGCAAAGTAGCACAAGCCAGTTAAGTTCAGAAAAACATTCGGGTGGTTGCCTTTAGAGGCCCTTGTGTTCAGAATTTCCACCGGACAAAAGCTTCCATGGCGGCATATCGCGTTAAGCCCAATTGGGCGTACAAGTCCGCGGTGTGGGCATTGCGGTCTTCGGCGCGTTGCCAAAATTCCCGCGCATCGCTGCCTTGAAAAGGCACCGTATCTTTTTGCGATTGGTGAATAAAAATGCCGGTGCGTTTCTTTCGCACCTGATCGGGACTCATGGGCACGGCCATTTCTATTTCGGCGATGTTCCATTCCTGCCAGGCGCCTTTGTACAACCAAAGCCAACAATGATTTATCCATTCATCGCCATCAGCCTTGATTCTTTTTAAGGCTTCAAAAATGATCTCCAGGCAAACGCGGTGCGTGCCGTGCGGGTCGGCTAAATCGCCGGCGGCATAAACCTGATGCGGCTTTATCTTTCGCAACAAGTCTATTGTAATGCCGATGTCTTCTTCACTCATCGGCGCTTTTTCTATCGCACCCGTTTCGTAAAAAGGAAGATTTAAAAAGTGAATGCCTTCATCCTTAATGCCTACATAGCGGCAAGTAGCCCTGGCTTCGCAACGGCGGATCAGGCCTTTTATCGCACGAATGTCACCGGTGTCAACCTGATTGGATTTTTTGTTTTTTAAGAACGCTCGTGCATCGCTCAACACATGCTGTGCAGGCCGGCTGTCGGGAGCAAACATCTGCTCGAAACCCACGGCAAAATCTAAAAAACGGGTCACGAATTCATCCGTCACGGCAATGTTGCCGGAGGTTTGATAGGCCACGTGTACGGTGTGTCCTTGGTCTTGCAGGCGTTGAAAAGTGCCGCCCATGGAGATGATATCGTCATCGGGGTGTGGCGAAAAAATCAGGCAGCGTTTCGGATAAGGCTCCGATCGTTCCGGATGCGCGGGAATCACGGCGTCGGGTTTGCCGCCGGGCCAGCCGGTGATGCTGTCGCGCATGGCATAAAACACCTGCAGATTGATTTCGTAAGCATCTCCTTTTTCCACCAGCAAGTCACTTAAGCCGTATTCATTGTAGTCATTTGTGGTGAGGCTTAAGATGGGTTTTTTTACGTGCAGTGCCATGTTTACCACGGCCTTTTTTATCATCTCCTTTGTCCATTCAATTTCGCCGGTAAGCCACGGCGATTTAAAGCGGGTAAGGCTTGCCGCGGCTGCGTCGTCCACTACAAACGTAGCATCATCGTGCGTTTGCAAAAGCGAGGCAGGTACGCTTTCGGTTACGTCGCCTTCCACGGCCTGTTGAATGACTTTTGCCTTGGTGCCGCCCCATCCCATTAGAATAATTTTGCGGGCTTTTAAGATAGTGCTCAACCCCATTGTGAGGGCCAGCCGCGGCACATCGCTCATACCTTGAAATTCATAAGCGTTGGCCAGCCTTGTGCTGTTTTCAAGGCTCACCATTCTTGTTTTGGAATGGATGGAAGAACCGGGCTCGTTAAACCCAATGTGGCCGTTGACGCCGATGCCGAGAATCTGCAAATCAATGCCCCCGGCGGCCGCAATTTTCTTTTCGTAATCGGCGCAGTGTTCTTTTATTTTTTCTTTCGGCACTTCGCCGTCCGGGATAAAACAGTTCGATGCATCAATGTCCACTTTGTCGAACAACTGCATTTTCATAAACCGGTTGTAGCTCTGAAGTGCATCTTTTTCGATGGGATAATATTCGTCAAGATTGAAAGCAATCACATGACGAAAGGAAAGTCCTTCTTCGCGGTACAAGCGTACCAATTCGGCATACAAAACCTTGGGCGTAGAGCCGGTGGCCAGGCCCAACACGCACTGTTCACCGGCAGCGGCTTTGGCTCGTAACAATGCGGCCACCTCGGCCGCCACCCACTTGGCGCCGTCTGACGGCGAGGCAAAAATTTGCGTGGGAATGCGCTCAAGCGAATCGGTAAAGTCAATCTCTTTATTTGCTTTTTTCAACAGCATAGTAGTTGGTTTTTTTGTACCGTATTTGCGGTTCAAAGCTATTGCTTGAACCGACGTGATTTTTTACATTCAGGCAGTGCGCGGCGCAATTTAATCTCTCAAAAAAATGAAAATAAAAAAGCATCGGCCATACGGCAGATGCATTGCTGATAGGTTATTCTTTCACCAACCGTTTCTCTAACTCTTCAAGCGACACGCCTTTTGTTTCGGGCACTTTGGTTAGGACCCACAACAATTGCAGCCCCATCATGGCCGCAAAGAAGGCGAAGATGGGCCAGGGATTGTCTTTAAAAACGCCGTAGTCTTTATCAAGAAAGGTGGGTGTAATGAGCGTAATGATGGCCGCGAAAACCCAGTGTATGCTGGCGCCGAAGGATTGCCCTCTCGCCCTGATTTTATTGGGAAAGATTTCGGAAATGAAAACCCAGATAACCGCGCCTTGCCCGATGGCGTGCGACGCGATGAAGAGCAACAGAAAGAACATGAGCAAGGGTGCGCTGGCGTGCGAATAAAAACACCACGCAACCATCCCGAGGCTTACTATGTAACCAAGCGAACCAATCAACAACAAGGTCTTTCTCCCCAACCGGTCAATAAGGTACAAGCCGACAAATGTGAACACAAGATTGGTTCCACCGATGGCGATGGAATTGGCCAATGATTCTTTGGCGGCCAAGCCAGCCCGTTCTAAAATCTCCGGCGCATAGTAAAGAATGAAGTTGATGCCGGATAACTGGTTGAAAAAGGCAACCATAAACGCAAGCCATAGGATGGTGTTGTATTTAGCACTAAACATCGCCGCCCTTTTACCGATTGAAACCTCACGGAGATAGCTGTCTTTTATTGTTCTTGCTTCTGTCTCTGCATCGGCTACGCCAAGCGTTGCCAATATCTTCTTCGCCTTGCCGTCATCGTTCCGGTTGGTAAGCAACCACCTTGGACTTTCTGGCACACCCAACACCAAGAGTGAATAAAGTATCGAGGGAATCGTCATTACACCCAGCATCCATCGCCAGTCATTGGCACCGCCCACGCCCTTTAGAAAGTAATTGGATAAAAAGGCAATGAGAATGCCGAAGACAATGTTGAACTGGTACAAGGCCACGAGCCGTCCGCGAGTCGCCGGTGTAGAAATTTCTGAAACGTACGTCGGCGCTGCCACCGATGATACACCGATGCCTAAACCGCCGATAAACCGAAAGAAAGAAAAGGTATAAGGGTCTTGCGCAAGTGCTGAACCTAAAGCTGAAACGCTAAACAAAATACCGACCCAAAGCAAAACCTTTTTTCGCCCGAATTTATCGGTAGGCCAGCCGCCGAGTACAGCACCGGCCACGGTTCCCCACAAGGCCATTGACATAATAAAGAGGCCGTGAAAGAGCGGTGAAATTTCGGTGGTATGCCACAGGTCTTTGATGGGTTGATTGGCGCCGGAAATGACCACCGTATCAAAGCCAAAAATAAAACCTGCCAATGCTGCCGTTAGTGAAATGCGCAATACATAAGCGGAGCTTTTTGCAGACCTGTTTGTTTGCGGTGGTGTGGAAGAAGTACCTGTTTCAATGAACATTTGGGTTGTTTAAGAGGAATGATTCAAATAGCGGCTTTCGTTTTTTACAAGGGCCGTTTTGCCGCCAAAAATTAGCGCAAAGTTTTGAGCAAGACACAAATCTTTTGCGCTTCGCGATTAGAGGTGATTAACTTTTGACTTTTATGGCTCCGCCATTCATGGCGGGGTTTGAAACAAGAAAGTAATTGGCTTTAGCCAAACTTTGGGCTAAAGCCCGGAGTGTCTCTTATTGGACTTCCCCGCCATAAATGGCAGGGCAATACCAGCAACCAATTCACATCGGATTTTAGCATATTTATGTAGTGCCGCTCTGGCTCCAAATCCAACCAAAACATGTTCCTTCACTACTTCTCTTTCACCGCAAAAGCTTGTCTTCTTTTTTTAATTCTTTTCCAATGGCTTGCAGCAATAAATCAAGACTCAATGTTTTCTTGTTTTGATGATGCATTTGCAGCGTTGCCTGATGAACAATCTGATTGATGGAACTTCCCGTCAAGGCATATTTTTCGGCGAGTTGCCGGGCATCTATTTCATCAGTGATTGTAAACGATGGCGGCAAGGCTTTCTCCCAAAGCTGCAAACGTTCCGCAGAACCAGGCGACGGAAAGTCGATGATGGAATTAAAGCGCCGTAAAAAAGCCGGATCAATATTGCTTTTAAAATTGGAAGCAAGAATCACCAAACTTGGAAAATCTTCAATGCGCTGCAACAGATAACTCACTTCTTGATTGGCGTATTTATCATGAGCGTTTTGCACGCTGCTTCGTTTGCCGAACAAGGCATCGGCTTCGTCAAAGAACAAGATCCAATCGCGGTGTTCGGCTTTGGCAAAAACCTTCTCTAAATTCTTTTCCGTTTCACCAATGTATTTGCTCACCACTTGGCTTAAATCAATACGGTAAACGGGCTTATTATATTCTTGCCCTAATAAACTTGCCACGAGTGTTTTGCCCGTACCGCTTGGCCCGTAAAACAATACCCGGTAACCGGGCTTAATGCGACGATTCAACACCGGGTCTTTCAACGCTTCATCGTTGTGTTGAAGCCAGGCTTTAATGTCTTCCAAATGTTCAAGACATGCAGGCGACAGCACGGCATCATTCCAGCTTTGTTTGGTAATAATGCTCTTAGCCGGAAAGGATGGGCCAAATGCGGGTTCGGTTTGACGGCCTTCCATCAACAGTTGTAGCCAGTCGGCCGATACAATCAGCCGTCCGCTCCATCGCGGCTCGCCTTCTTTTACGTCTTCGAGCCACAACAGTTTTTCGGTCCAAAAAAAATGCGCCGTGCCAAAGAGCTTGAAGTAGCCACTTCGCTTTTGCGCATCGGTTCCCGCTAATAAAAAAAGCGCGGTATCGCCGGTAGGCAAAGTGTATCGCGTATTGGTTCCTTTTACACCGCCTGCCTCCGCAAACTCGCCGCCTTTGGGAAAGACTTCTTGTATGAGCTTGTCAAAAAAATCGGGAACAAAATGTGTAGCCAACGCACAAAGCATCACCACCGTTTCGGGTGGCGTCAGTTCATGGCCCAAAGAAGAATGTCCCCATTCGGGAAAAATTTCCAACAGCTTCTCTTCACTTGAAAAACGATTGTGCAGCCGTTGGCGAATAAAATTTTCGAGCGAAGAAAAAGCGGCGTGCAAAGGCGGATGTTGCATGAAGTGTTTTTAGGGAATCACAAAATCATCGGTCACGTTCCAATACCGCACGGCAATCACACCGCGGTCTTTGTGCCGCACCTCGCCGCGAAAGCGAAAGTCAAATTCGTATTGCTCACCGGTGGTGCAAGCACGGTCAATGATGCCGGGATGGTCGAAGCTTTTAAAAATGCAACCACTTTGCTGATTCTCGTGACCGTCTTCATTGAGGTAATGATTTTCGGGTCTTGCTTGCAATTCGCGATGGCCGTATTGCGAGGGGATGGACGTGTCGCCGTCCTCGCGATAGTTTGGGATGGCCGGCAATCGTCCGCCGGGGATGTGGCTGTAAACCGTTGCCAAATCCGTCATCGGGCCTGTTGGGTCAGCCGTTGCCGGCAACATTTGCACCCGTCCGCAGATGTATTGGCGGTAAACATAATCGTTGCAATCTTCGCCGGGCGGCAAGCGTATCTCCACAAAAAAATGTCCCACCATGCTGGTTAAGCCACCGCCTTGAACCATCTCCATCCGGCCGCCCAACGGGCTGGTTATGCGAAAGAAAACAATGTCTTGCATTACCTCGCCGCCTTCGCCTTGCAAACTATTGAAGGACGTAGGCCCAAGCTTACCATCAACGGTCAGATCGTTCGTATCCTGAAATTGCGCAATGGCAAGAACAAGATCTCTATCCACCGTACTGCCTTCATCCAAACCGAAGCGGCTTCGCAACAGCGCAATGCTTTGCGGTGCATAAGACGTGCGCATGTAAAGAACGGCTTGCCGCACTTGCGTATCTGTTAACAAAGGCGCCGCTACTTCTTCCGCCACCGGCGCTTCGGCTTCGTGCCCGTTCTGGCCCTTGAAGAAAGAGGGGTCATCCGGTTGCAGTTGACGTGCAGTCGGTGGCTGAAATAATTTTGTTTCAAACAGTCTCTCTTGCATACGGTTGTCCCCATTCAATTACACTGAAAGCCGGGTGGCGAGTTGAAGCCATTGGCAAGCGCTACAAATTGCGCATAGCAGTGAGCATTGGCGCTGCCCGGATTGGCCACACCGGCCGCGTTTACCCAATCGTTGATTCCTAAAAAGGTAATGTGAAAGATTTCGTGCATAAAGATGATAGCCCGCCCGTTGTTATCCAATGCCCAAAACGGCGGACACAATACAATGTCGGTAGGATTGCTCGGGCAACTCCATGCGGCCGGACCGTTACAGGTTACGTTGCCACAACCGGCTATGGGTTGTACGGCGCCGGCTCCAACACAATTGATTGTAAACACCACGCTGTTGATATAATCCCTTGCAGCGGCAAGACGGCGTCGAATGAGCAACAATCCGAAACGCGGCGCCGGGTCATTCCAATTAGCATCGCTTGCCGGGTTGAGTCCAAAAGCAGTACGCATGGCTCGGTTCATTTGCTCTACCTCCGGCGATGCTGGAATAGATGGTCTTGCGGCACGGGCGGCATCAATGTTATTAACTGCATTGTTTAAAAGAGAAGCCGCGCGGCGGTCGGCGCCAAAAGGATTTTGACCAGGCGGACAAGTGACCAGGCTTGTACGAACCAGTCGTTGCAAACGGGATGGTGCCACTCCGTTGGATTGCTGCACCACATGCGTTAACTCGTGAGCAAGTAAATGCTTACCGCTTTGTGTGTGCGGCGAATATTGATTTTGGTTGAACACAATGTTGTTGCCCGTAGTATAAGCCAACGAGTTAATAGCTTGCGCCGATTCCATTGCTTCGCTGTTGGTATGAACGCGAACGGCGCTGAAGTCATGACCCATTCGCTGCGCAAAGAAGGTTTTTGTTTCAGTAGATAAAGGCTGGCCTCTACCGGAAAGACTGCTGACGTAATTAGTTAAAGACTCGTTGACAGCTGTCGCTTCGCTATTACTTTCCTTTCGTTGCAACGACTGTTTTTCTTCCTCTTCACAATGTGCGCATTTGCGTTGCACGGGTACAGATGCCGGTGAAAAGAATGATGTCGAAACGCTATCCACATCGGCCATACGCATCACTCTGTCCGCAACAACATCGGCTTCTTGTTCATAAACATCGCCGGGTTCATTCACCGTTAATTTCGGTTGTACAAAGGGTTGAAAGAAAGGCGCCTTTTGTTGCGGCCCATTCAATACCGGTTGAACACCTTTATGAATCTTTGCTTCTTTCATAAAAAAGTTTTTAGGCTATGCCCATTCGGTAAAAAGCAAGTCACTCATCCAGAGAGTTTTCATCACGCCGATGCTCCAGGGCACGTGCGACAAAAGAACATCATACGCTTTTTGCTCTACTTGCAAAAGCCAACCGTTATCCGTTTTTTTCAGCTTACCGTTTCTTACTAAAAAACTATTTTGTAAGCCTTCCACCGACGTTGTTTTTAGAATGCTCCATTGGGCGATGACGGTTCGCAGCAAGTCCTCCGCTTCTCTCCTTTCTTCGTCGGTTATTTTAATTCTTGGTTCAATGGGCGTATCAAGATGACAGCCCAAGAGTAACTTGCACAAAGGCAGGTCGTAATCAGCCGCTTCGGTTTTGGCTGTGCAGATAAAGTTTAGAAGCAAAACGGCGCGGCGTTGGGCATCATCATTTAACCATTCACCTTTTTCAGTTAAGAAATGCAGATTGCTGAAAAAGAATTTCAAAAAAGGATGAAGCAACACAAGGCCGGCGTTGGAAATAAAAAACGCATCATCTCCAAATTCATCTTTAGCGGCTGACGGTTTGCTGACAGGTTCTATACCCAATTTATCAAGTTTGGCTTGCCATTCTTTTGCGGAGATGTTTTGTTGAAGAAAGTTATTGGTGGCATCAATCAAGCTGCTTTGATCGTTGTTCAAATATGTTTGCCACAAGGGTTGCCAAGATGTGTGGCTGCAGTCAAACAGCAAACCATATGTCCATTCCAAAGCGGCGTGCGATTGGCCAAACAGTTTGCTGGCAACGCCAAGCGCATACGGCAATAATGCCTTTTGTTCTTGCGTCAGCCATTGATTAGACCATTGCTCAAGAAGCGCCGGTTTTGCTTGCCGCAAAAAGCGTTGATAGGCGTTGTTGTTTTCTTTAAAAAAGTTTAGGCTTTGTCCATTTGTAAAGAAACCTTCGCCGATGGCTTCTTCCATCCATTGCATTAACGTAGAAACATCAACGGCTGCATACCACGGCAACCCGCCGGTTTTTAAATAATTCAGTACTAAATTTTGCTTTTCGGTTTTGGAATAGAAAGAAGAATTTTTTTCATTGGCTTTGGCTTCAATACCCAAAGAAGTCTTCAATGCTGCTTCACGTATCTCCTGCTTCAGCAACCGGCAGATTTTCTCTACCAAAATATCTTCCCAATTCTCACTTACTGTTTCGCCGGCATTAATGTTCAGCGTTTCAATGCGGATGCGGTAAAGCTGCGAACCGGCTTCGTTCAACACGGCTTCCATCGCCGGTAATAACTTTTCATTCTGCCAACGGCTAAGTCTTACCGACAAGTCTTCAGACTTCATCTCGCCATAAAAGGAAAGATGCAGATTTTGTTGTTGAATGATATGGTTTGCCATTGCCAAAGAAAAGATGTTTACAAAACAATTTCACCACCGCCCTGTATAAACTCATTGTACTTCGCGCCAGGCAGGAATTTGGTAAAACTGCTTTTGCACACGCCATCGGTTATATCGGCCGCAATGATGAATGCTAACTCAATAACCCTTGGCACTTCTTGCCCGATAGCCAACCGCAAAGGATTTTCGGAACCTTGCTTCACTACTTTCGGCTGACCATTGTTTACCGTGATGGTCCAATTAACGGCCTTGGCTTTTGTTTCTATTACCACGCCGCCATCCTTAACCGACAGCCGTACTTCTTCGCTCAAACGATTCACGGTAACAACCGTTCGCTTTTCCACCACGCCTTCTTTGCTGGTGATAATGTAATCAACCGTGAATGATGTTTTACCAACTTTGGTAGTATCATTTATCGTCAGCAATCCCCGCTCATCAAGTTTGGCTCCGCCGGCATCAAGAACTTCAATAGATGCATCGGCCGTCAGATTGGGTTCAAGCGAGACAGCTTCCGTTGTGTAACACAAAGCCAGCTTGCCCTCATTTAATGTTAGCTGCAAGGAAACTTCTTTTGTTACATCAGCCGCACAAACGGCGCCGCTTACGGCGTGTGTTGCCTGTATGGTGCCTTCGCCATTAGCGGCAAGCTTAAATTCAACCACAGGATTTATTTCGGATGAGGTTTGCCCGTCGCTAAACTTCCATTGATGATTTTCCGTTTGCGTCTTGCTTGTGAATTGAACCACTCTCGCTTCTTTGCTTGCCTTGATGATCTTTGCATCAAATTCAGCCGATGGCGCATCTACAACCGTCACAGACAATTCTTTTGTTTGTCCGGCAATCGTGTATTGAACCGTAAACTTTCCCGCACCGGATAGTTGCGGCACAAAGGCAAAACCATCGTTCGTAGGTGCAATTGCTTGTGCGTTTTCTTTGCAAATCATGCTGCCATTAGCCGGACTGAAATTTATTTTTTGCGGTTGTCCGTTCGTACACAGCCGATTCTTATCCATGCTTAATTGAATGATGGCTTCCCGTTTAAGCACTACCGTTTGCTTTGCCGGCGGCAACGTGCAGTTGCCGTTGGTGATGCTATGTGTTACATCAAAGACTGCCTCATTAGCGGTAAAGAAGAAGGTATGTTCCACCGCCGCATCGGTTGAAGTTGCGGTATTGTCGCCAAAGCTCCAGGTATGCTGGCCTGCTTGCGTTGAGGGCACAAAAGAAACAATGATGCCGCCCGATGCGGGATTAATGCCTTTCTGCTGAAAGGTAAAGGCAGGATCGTACACGGCTTTTACTGTCACGTTAATACTATCCGACTTGCTGCCCACCTTGCATTGCAACACGTAATTGTCTTCGGCCAAACCTTTTGGATTAAAGAAATAAGCTGTGCCTTCCTGTGTGATGCCTTGCCCCGTCACGGTTGCGTTTTCGGGTGTCGCTGTCACCGGTTCTTTCACGTCTTCGTTGTTGCAAAAGAAAGTTCGCTTCATGGAGATGTGCGGCTGCGGCTCTTCTTCTTTCTTGTCCTGAAAAACAAAAGCCGTCGGTGCACAGTCGCTGCAACACATGTAAGGAATATACAAGTCGGCAAACACTACGCCTTCAGGTATTCGCAGTGTCTCCGCCGAAGGTGGCAGCTTTCGGATTTGCGACAATAAGCTGTTGATGTTCGCCAGTTCCGTTTGCGCAAACTGCGTTTTGTTTCGTTCAATCAAGGCTTCAATACCGCTGACGTTTTGTTCAAGCGTTTGTGCATCGGTAAGCTTTACCTTTTCTGTTTTAAGCGTTGATGCAACGCCTTCCTTTTCTTCTCTTTCCACCGAAGCTGCGGCTTCCAGATTGGTCGCGGCCAACACGCGGTCTTTACCAACCGGCGCCGCATCCGGCTTGTCGTAATAAAGCATCACAAAGGTTCCGCCTTTTGGCACGCCGGCCTTGTGTTCAAGCCCGGGTTTTAAAGTTGAATAAGCCGAAAAGATTTGCTGATTTAATACATACGCAATTCGCTTGCGGTATTCAAACAGCAACTGTTGCAAACGGTCGTCAACGCACATCATCAGCAAGCTGCGGCTATCGGCTACCACCTTTGTCACAATCTTGCCCACGAGCCAGGCTTCCATTTCTTCCTGCAAAAGATCAAAAGGCTTTTGCGCCGCAATGTCTTTCTGATCATTCACCATATCGGCGAAATGATAGAAATTGTCAATGAAGTTTGCGTAGGCATCCACTTCATCCATCACTTCATCATAAGCTAACTTGAATTTGCCGTAATTAAGTGTGGCCAAATCATTGGGCAGAATAAAGCGCATCAGTTCTTCTATCGTGTCTATCAAATAAAACAGGTGGAAGTAAAGGACCACCGTCCACTGCGCTATTTCTTTGGATGAACCGGTGCCCGGCGGCTTGGGCCAGCGTTTGCCGGGATTGGCTTTAACCCAAGCGAGATAATAAGCCGAAACCGTTTCCGCCTTTGCATCGGGCTTGCAGAAGGATCGCAGGTACGTTCCCTTTTGATAAGGATTTACACGGCGGGCACGGTCAACAAAGCTGACCGTTGCCGCTTTCATTAACTGTAAGGATTCTTCAAAGGTTCTTCCCGTAGCAATCTTCCCAACGATGTCGTCATCGGTTGCCTCTTCTTTATTGGATGCATCAGCCTCTTTTGTCGTGTTGGCGAATGCTTCTTTCGCAAATAAATTACTGGTGTTATTGAACGCTGCCGTGTTCAGCGTTCCGGCTGAATTGCGGAAGATGGTATCAAAGATTTTTTTGTTGAAGGCAAGCTTGCCCGCATCGCAAAAAAGACCGTGAAGCTTACAAAGCATTTCGGCAACTAACACATTGTATTGGCTTTCCAGATCGCTAAAATAACATTTGAGCTTGTCTGCTTCGGCTAATGTATTGCCAGGATAAAGATTCAAGGCCACTACATCAAAAGGAAGATTGTAATGCCGGCGTTGCGCCACGATGTTTTGCAAAGCACGGTTCACTTCCACACCTGCATGGCCTTCGATGCGAAAAAAATTATAGGGCTCAATGTCATAAAGCAAAGGCTGCAAGGCGGCCGCATCATTACTGTACGCATCCGCATGATAACTGTAGTTAAGTGATGCTGTTCCGCGACGACTTTTCTCATAATCCCAAACGGTAAAAAGTTCTTTGGGGTTGTAGTAATAAGGAATGCAACGCTTGCCCAAAGCTGCATCGCCGATAAAGGTTGGCGTGATGCGAATGGCCGTGGCGCCACGGGCATTGTTCGTCAATACAGCCGTGGTGTTCTGCATTTGCGAAAGATCAAAATCTTTCAACAACCGGAGCAAACGATGGTAATAAATTTTCGCTCGTTCTCCTTTGTCTTTTTGTTCGCCGAACAAAGGCGAGTAAATAAAATAGTTGCGATAGGCTGTATTGGATGACGCAGAAGAAATCGCCGCTTCGCCCAACATCAGGTGTAGCGGGAAAAGGTTCTCATCGGGACAACATTCGCTCAACACATCAAAGACAACATGCGCAAACTCATTGTAGGCTTTGATGATGTCGTCCACGTAACCATAAACATATTGATAGAAGGCCGGCGACTGGCTGCGGACTTGTAAGGCCAGTTTGGTGAGATAAGTAAAAACATCATCAGGCACATCTCCGTCCTTATTCAGAAGTGGATTAAAAACATCAAACACAAATTTGCAAGCCGCCGCCACTTCGTTCAACAGCGAGGCATTCAGAATATTGTCGAAGACCTGCATCACATTGGCCGGATGCTGCATGTTCTGCACCGGCACGTTCCATCGCTTTAAATGAATTTGTGGAAAGCTGAATTTTTGTTGTTGAAGCGAAATGTATTTGTATTGTTCCAATACTTTCTTCGGCACCAATAAAGGCCGAACAATAACATCTACACGTTTGCCTTTGTCGTTGCAATCTTCGGTGGTGCAGTTTTTCAAATCGGTTAATGCCGGTTCAAGAAAGAGTACGACGGCGCTGCTTCGCAACAGGTCCGGTGCTTCTTTTAAAGCCTTGTCAACCGCTTCCTTCTTCTCATCTTCCACCAACAATTGCGCAGACCATGACGCATAAAACGCATGAACCGACGGATCAATCGTTTCGGGAAAATCAGGCAAGGCGTACGTACGATAAGCGCTGTAACGGCCGCCATCGAATTGTAACAAATAACCCAGCGATGTTATGCCAACGCCCTTGGTTACAGTGATGGCATCGTCTTCCACCGCAATGTTCAGTCCGCACACGATGCCAATGCCAAGCAAACGGTTTCTCGTCAGCCGCTCCTGCTGGTCCAGGTAAGCAAACAGGTTGTTCAACTGCGTATCGGTCAGCACCTGGTCGGGCTCGAATACGGGGTATGATGTTACGTTTGGCATACAAAGAAGGTTATGCGGTGAATGGTCAATAGTGAGTGGTGAATAGAAACCGATGTTAGTAAACACCGCTCAACGGTCATTTAAAGGCACGGAAGATTTGTTTCAATGTGTACGAATGAACCCGATCAAAAACTTCCCAGATTGGTGCTGCCCAACCGAACAGGATTGGTTGTGCCTTCGTCGCAATCGTGCAACGTTGCTTCGGGATAAATGGTCGTTACGTTGTCCATCACACCAATCAGGTCATTGCTTGCTTTACGCAAGGCTTCTCGCTTTGCTGCATCGGGTGATTGATTTTGCCGATAGGCTTTAATCGCTTTTAACCAGGCCTCATAAACAATTTCAAGCTTGTGCATAGCCGTGAAGGATAACCAACAAACCTTCAGGTGCACGTGCGCCGGTGCTTCGCGCCGTACAGTGCTTTCAAAAAAGCGGCGAAAGTTGCTGTCGCGAAAACGTGCTGGCCAATAGGGAAGAAACACGCTGGCACGAAACGAGTACGGATCTTCTTCGCCGCAAAAAAGACAATCATCTGGCAGGCAAACTTTCAACAAAC
The DNA here is from genome assembly GCA_965247695.1 of Flavisolibacter sp. Classification (GTDB taxonomy): domain Bacteria; phylum Bacteroidota; class Bacteroidia; order Chitinophagales; family Chitinophagaceae; genus Flavisolibacter. The sequence goes on along the minus strand of OZ252037.1, from coordinate 3,185,642 downwards.
GATAAACGTCTTCCGCTTCTTTTGGCGGCATCAACGGTGGGACAAAAAGCGGCCGCAATAAAAAATGTTCAATCAGATGCAAGCCTTCTTCATCGCAAGGCGACGCCAAATTTTTAACGGCACTGTTGATGAAACGCGAGGCCAATTCCTTTTGTTTGTAACTGCGAACGCAAGCCGCAATGACAAGGCCGTTGTTGTTGGTAAGAAAAATTTTGAACGTGCCTGCCGGTTCGTCTTTGATAAAATAATAGTCGCGTGTCAACATATTCTCATACACATCGTTCAACAGCCGTTCCGCTTTCTCATAAGTTTCCGGCGGATTCAAGGGCTTGAGATATTTAACGCCTTTCTTGTCTTTTAAAACAAAGGTGAACTTCGGCGCGGCATCGGTGCCTTCGTTGATGATTTCGGGGAGCGAATAACAAAACAAATTTCTTCTTTTGGCATCATTGATACCGGTAAGGCCGGCTAATCGCCTTTCGAGGCCGCTGACGTTGGCCGTATCTAAAAGCTCACCCAAAATATTGTACGCCGTTCCGCGACGGCTGCTGCTTTCAGGATAATCTTTCAGAAAACGAATTTTATCGGCAATGAGTTCCGCGCTATCAATGTCCTTCTTCGATGCGTAAAGCGTCAGCACATAATCGTTGAAGCTTTCAGAAAAGCGGGCAATCAAATGATCTAAGAAACGATTGCGGCGGTCATTGAATATGTCTTCGGTTTCTATCAATCGTTGACGTGCCTTTGCTATGTCAATGCTTTCACCGGCTTGTGGTTTCGTCAATACTTTACTTAAGATTGGCGCATCGGCATACAGTTCCGCAATGTTGCGAATGCCGCCTTCTTCATCGTCTTTCCAATCGGCTAAAAACTGTTGAAAATAGCTTTGCTGAATGCTTTGATCAAGTCCCAATAAATCTTTTGCGTGACGAAGCTGCGAGAAGAAACCAGCCAGCAGTTGGTCGTAAAAAAGCAGATAGGCTTTGAGCTGTTTCGCCACCGCTTTTCGTTCTTCGCTCACCGTTGCCGGGAGGCCCGCTTTGCCGGTTCCATAAGTATCGGGCAAATCGTATTGAACAGAGGAATAGTCATCGAGATCGTAGTGCGTTCCGGTGGGCAAGGGCAAGTCGTTCTCCCCGCCGATGATTTTGTACGAAGCATTGAGGCCGCGCAAATAAAGCACCGTGTCTCTCCCTTCGCCAGCCTTTATTTTATAGGGCAGATTGTTCTTGAAGAAAAGCAGTTTGCTTCGCTCGGTATCAAGCACGGGCTTGTGTTCATTATCAATGTGCAGGCACCATTTCTGACTTGGCAACACCGCTTTGCCTTTGTCGTCATACTTTGTAAGCAGGATGTTCTTGATGGCGATAACGCCATCAATGTCCATGATGATGTTGATTAAATCACTGACGTGAATCTCGCTGCGCAGTTTCGCTTTTTCCACTTCATCATCCAACAAAAAGCCGTGGTCGAGTGGCGGTCCTTCAAAGATGGTTTCAATGGATTGTCCCTTCGCTTGCAATTCCTTTAACGAATAAAATTTCAGCGGCGGATTTAGGTATTCTTCCACGGCAACGATGATGGCGCCGTAAACTTTTTCAATGTCGGATGAAGGCGTTATTTCCACATCGGCGCAAAGCACAACCGGTGTGTTTTTGATGGTATCCACGCTTCCCCAATCCTCGCACAAATTGCGGTGGGCATGAAGCCGTTCCCAGGCTTTCTGCACGATGCTTTTTATCAGCACCGTTTTGTTGTAGTACAGCTCCATGATCTGTTGCTGCGTTATCTTTTGCTTTAATTCCTGCTCCAACTGAATTTCGAAATCCGCACGGGGCAATTTTAATGAAGGCTGCACATCATATTGAAACGACGTCGTTGTCAATCCCTTTTTATAAACGATTAGAATCGTCCAACGGGTTGGCTTGCCGAGGTTGTCCCAACTCACCGGCGTTGCCGAAACACTGTCCGGCGCTTCGTTGTAGTATTCGGCCAGCCAGTCAAAATCAACTTCGTTGTAGCGCGGCAAACTGCATTCGATTTTGGCTCCTCTCAATTCACTGCCGAAAACAGTGTAATCAAGATTGCTGCTGTTCAAATCGCCCAACGAATCATTGTTGTCAAGATCAAGATTTACACGGTAAAGGCCGCGCAAGTCAATGGCTTCGTGATCGGTAGCCTTATACGTAAGTCTATCCTTCTTGCAATCGGGATAAAGCGCTATTTCCGACTGTTTGTACAACTTTGGATTGCCCCGTTTCACCAACGTATTTACAAGCGGATAAAGCCAGGCATTGCTCACGCCTTTGATATCAATCAGCAATTTGCGGTAATCATTGAGGCTGTACGGTTCGTTCGTAAGAATCTTTCGCGGCGTAAAGAATGCTTGTCCCGTTCCAATGGCACCCTTCTCGTCGGCCAATAAATCTTTTGTATCAAAGCCAGTGCGATACGCCAATTCGGTAATGGCATAACAAAGCGCTTCAAGAATGGTGATGCCGGGGTCGTGTGTGTTGTAATCCGTCCACAAGCCGTGCGCCAGCGACTCTATGTATTGCAAGCCTTCGCTGCGCAAAAACGCCCAGTCTTCCGCCGGCTTCAGCACACGCCCTTTTTCTATGTAGGCTCCTTCCGGCATCAGCATTTGATGTTTTGGTAATTGATCTTGTGAAGCCCTTTCACCGCAGGCACCAACACGCTACGAGACGTTGAGGCCGACACTTCTTCGCGGTCAATAGGGATTGTAATGGATGCTTTGCGCAGAAACAATTTGAAACGTGTGAGGTAATCAACATAGGGCCGTTCTTCCATAAAATTTATCAACACGCTTTTTGAAATCTTGCCGCCGAATTCTACTTCACGATTGGCGTCATAAGCCCAGGGACAAAGAAAGGCCTGCAAGTCATCAAGCAATACATCGTGATAATAACCCGGATCGTTGCCAAAGAATTTCACATCGCATTGAATCAGGATTTCTTCAAACACAGGATTGCGGGCTTGCAGGCGAACAAAGCCGGAGGTGATCTTTTTCAGATAGTCTTCGATCTTACTCAATGTGTCCAATGAAGTTAGTGGACGAAGAGGATTGCGGCTGTGCAAAGCGCTAATGTCAGGCACAGGCACTACCACCACACAACCCGGCGCTGCTTCGTTGTCGCCGGTTTCAGCCCCACTTGCATCCATTCGCACAGCGGTATGGTTAAGGCATTTTACTTTATAGATTTCGGGAAAAGCTTCGAGCACCAGGTGCTCGTAATCCCAGATGGTGATGGCCCGCCGCTTGTGCCGCAGACGTTCGCTGCTGCGCAGATAAAAAGCCTCTTCGCTTTCGGCAAGCCGGCCGCCGAAGCTGTCGTAAGGCTGTTCTGTTTTTTTTATTGAAGGCAATGCGTGTAGAAGCTTTAAAATGGTTCCGGCTTTGGTTGGCTGCGTGTAGGAGACCGAAGAATTTTGAACATTTGTCCATGACGCTTTAATAGCTTGCGGCTTTAATTCGAGAAGATCGCAAACCGCATCGCTGCTTTGTTTGATGGATGCTTTGAGCCAATGAAAACCTTTCCCAATCAGGGTTTGCGACGGTGACGCATCGGCGGGCAAAGCAAATGCAATGATGCCGCTGTGCAATAAACCATTTGTATCATCAGACACTTTACCGTCGGCAAACGGCTTCCAAACATTGTGCGCCGAAAGATAGCTCCATACCACTTCCTGCTTTGTCTTTAACGGATTGGCGCTGCCTTCACTCACCTGAAACAAGATGCTTACGGTTGTGTCGGTCACCGCATCGGCAAGGCCGATATACATCTCGCCTTCGTTACTAAACGAAGGTACAAGGCCGAAAGAAGAATCGGTGTTCAGCAATACATTCTCTTCTTTCACACCAAACGGATGCACCGAAAAGAATTGCCATTTGCGAAAGGCTAAAGGCTTTGCAGCAGTGGATGAAAAGTCAAGCTTGACGTTTGCATTATAATCAGCGGTCAATAATTTTGCTTGCGGCACATAAGGCTCCAAAGGCGGCTTCTGTTGTTTGGCGGCGAGTTGGGTGAAGCGTTGCACATAATTTTTGTAGCCCGTGTCGCGGTTCAACTCCAGTTTTACAAAACCGGCAAGTGAATCGTTGCTGAAAGGCTTTGTGGCGGTAAAGTCAGGCTCAATGGATCCATGCACCGTGAAGGAAACATTCACATATTGCGGTGCTGTAAAATTCGTTTCGGCATAAGAAGTAAACAGATGCCGGGCACGCAGGTCGTCAAGCTGTCCGCAACTCTTGATATGATCAACCAAATCAGCCCCGAACATCTCAAGGCTGGTGAATATATTTTGTGCAGTTTGTGCAGGACTCCAATTACCAGCCTGCAGTTGCGCAGCGCTGCTCTTCAACACATACCCATCGTAATCATAAAAGGTATCGTGCCGGATGTCAATGATGTTTTTGCTGACAGGAACATCCGCATTGATAAAACTCATGTGACTGATAATGCCTTCCGGTTGCGGCACTTTGTCCCATTCAAAGTTTAGCGTAACCGCCGCGCCTTCCTTCATAAAAATTTCATTGCTGCCGATGATGCAGGCGCTGCCGGCATAAGGCTGCGGCCCAAAGGGTTGAAAAGGCTTGGCTGTGTCCAACACGCTCAAATCATTTTTCACTACCAGCTTTTTTACACCGCTTACGGCAACGTTAAGGTTGATGCTTGACAGTTGAATAGAAGCCCAATCAGCAAGAGCGTTATAACCCTCGTTGCTGTTGAACGTGGCTTTTAAAACGGGGTAACTGGTATCGAAAGCGTTCTTGTGTACCGTAGCGTTAAAAGGCAAGATGGCTGCCGCTTTCGGCGTGAGCGAACAAAGCAGATAAAATTGTTTTGCGTTGGTGGGATTGCGCAGAAAAGCATTTACCGTCGCCTCTTCCCACCCTTTTTCACCGCTCAACTTTACAGAAGGTTTTGTTTTAAATAGAGCCGCGTTAGATGGTAAGGCCTGCGTCGCTTCAAAGGTTAATGTCACCACCCGGTCGCCTTCCTGCATGAACAATAAATGAGAGGCTATGGCAAAGCCGAAGGTGGCAAGATTATCAGCCAATGGTTGGCCGAATGGCGGCCAGCTTTTATCATCACCTTTAATGGCCTTGCCTTTTCCATCGGCGCTGGCTGTAACTGGTGAAGCATACACGCTCTGATAATTACTCGCACCACTTTTCTTGCTAACTGCAAACAATGATTTAATGGAACCGATGCTTGCTTTGTTGATGACGACATCTTTCTCTGCGGCATAAAATAGTTCATTTCCGGCGGCGTCTTTGCCGGCTTTGAACAAGGTATCTTTTGGAATGAGGTATTGCGCTACGGTCTTCTGCAACTCAATCGTTAAGTGAACAGCATCAGGCACAGGCGGCTTCGGCTTTAGTTGAAGAATCTCGCGGTAGTATAAATTCAGATGCCGTTGCGTGAAGCCATTCAATTCATTCTGCGCAAAACGAAAGAGCTTGATAAAGGTGAGAAACAACGCATAGTGCGGCGTGTGTTTCGGAAAATCATTGAATGACTCTTCCAAACTTTTGGCCGCTTCTTGTGTGATTACCGATGCCTGTTTGAATACACCATCAAACAAGCCTGTAAACAAGTTGTGAACTGCAAGATTTTTAATTTTTGAAACAACGGTGGTGCCGTAAAACTGTGGGTTAAAGGACTGCATCGGGTCCGGCACGAGGGTCCATTCCGGTTGCCATTGCTGCACCCGTAATTCGTTGACAGAATAAACTGAAAACGGCAACAGTAAAGAAGGCTGAAGCACGCCGGATGAAACCAAATGTTCGGCTGATGCTTTGTCGTAATAAACATCCAGCTTGTACCGAAGCGCCGCCAATACCGAACGAATTTTGTTAGTGATAATTTCTTTGAAAGGCCATTCTGCCGGAAGGGCCTGGCTTTGGATTTCGAGTTCGTACAACCAACTGTACGTAAAGTTGAAGAGAAGAGTAAGATGGTTTTTTAAGTCTGCTTCAACAAGATTTTGTCTATCGGCAAGCCAGGCGAATTCTTCTTGTATGAAGCCGATGTATTGCGCCACTCGCTGCGTACTTAACGTAGCCAGCACCACACTCAAATCCATGCGCATTAAGGGTTGCCAGTTTCCATCAACTTCATTAGCCGATGAATAATAAGCGAGGTACTTAGCGTATTCTTTGGCAAACAAAATCAGGTCGGCGGCACTGCGTTCATCTATCTGCGCAAACGACGGATGAAGGGCTTTCAGCACACGTCCCGGCTGCGATGTGCCGCTGTGGAGCAAAAGGTTTATATTTTGGCAAGCCGTTGGCAAAATGTTGATTGCTGTTTGAAATTTCAAATCCTATCCTGTCTTTTCTGTTTTATAAAAAGGATAAACGAAGTTGTACCGGCTGTTGCTGGTGCGAATGGTGTACTCCAGTTTTATCAGCACCAGGCCTTCCACGTCCACACTATCATCAAGGTCAACGTTGTTCAGTTTTATGCGCGGTTCGTGGTAAAGAATGGCCGTTTGTATCAGTTGCTTTATGTAGGTTTTAAAAGTAGTTGTGAGGGGTTCGAACAACAACTCTTCAAGGTTGCATCCGTAAGTTGGCTGCATCACTCTCTCGCCGGGACGGGTGCTCAATAAAACATGGAGGCTTTGCTGAATGTCCGTTGCATCGCTTACCATCAGCGCTTCACCGGTTTTATTGTCGAAGGCTGGTGGGAAAGCCCAGCCCGTTCCGTAAAAAGATGACATGTTTTGTATTTGTTTAGATGGAGGCTTTATACTTCTCCAATGAGTCGTTATGGGTTTAAAACTCTGCTCCTGCGCATCGCTTATTCACGTTTGACGATTCACAATTCAGGTGCTCATCCGCCGATTATCACCGTAGGAAAGCCCAGCACGATGGTTCCTCCATGCGCCGTTACATCGCCCATTCTTGCCGCGGGCATTCCGCCAATTAGTACCGTGCCGCTGCCTTGTGCAATGGTATCTGGCGGACCGGTACAAACGCACATGTCACCCACACGGGCTGCGGGCATTCCACCAATTAATACCGTGGGCGCACCGGCCGGCAATACCGGTCCGCCCACGTGCGGAACGACGCCGGTTACCAACGGACATACATGAAAATCACCAACTCTTGCTGCTGGAGGCATTAAAAGTTTGTTTTAATTAATTTGAACAATCCCGCCTTTTATCTCCGTAGTTCCGCTGCCGTTAATGCTGATACTTGGCGCTTCTATTTTTAATTGCCCGCCGGCTTTTATGGAAAGGTTGCTTGCAGCTTCTACTTTTACTTCGCTGTTTTCCATCGTTATTTTATTGCCGTTCTCGTCTTCAATTTTAATAATGCGCGCGTCCTCATCAATTAAAATTTTTTTTCCGGCGGGAGATTCTATCGTAAGGCTTTTCTTCTCATCGTTGAAAATCATTTTAAATGCACTACGGCTCACATAACCTTTCTCGTTGTTAGCAGCCGCTGGTTGCAACGGCGCTGCCTTGGCGCTGCTGTGCATCATTCCAAGAACAACAAGGTGGCGAGGGTCATCTCCCAAAAAACCAACCACCACTTCATCACCGATTTCAGGGCGAAAAAAAGTCCCGCGATTATCACCGGCATCCAACGTTGCCACCCTTGCCCACACGCCTTCTTCATCAGCGTTCACAGCGGGAAGTTTTAATCTCACTCTGAACTCGCCTTCGGGGTCTTCAAGATCAGTAACGATGCCGATGTGAAGCCCTTGCACCGATGGCAACAAGCCACCTGCGGTTGTGGGATGATAAGGGTTTAGCTTTTCGGCAAACCAGGTTGCGTCAAGACCAAGCTGCGCTTCGCAAAGCCAATCGCCGTCTTCAAAAGAATGATGAACGGCGCTGACAAACAGCTGCCCGCTGAACCGGTCGCCGACACCAGCTACCGTAATGAATTCACCGGGCTTGATGGCCGCCGTGCCCTGAAACTTTACGCTGCCGCGAATCTTTGCCAACCGTTGCTTTTGCAGCTTAGCATCGGCGGCCGCTCTTAATTCTTCTTCGCTCCATTTGCCGTTATATCTAAATGTATTTTCTGCGAAGCCAGTGTTCTCTGCAAGCGTAGAAGCGTTTATGTTTCCGGCGGCTTGTAAAGTTGGTTCGCTTGCCGTACTTGTATTTAGGGCTTGCGATGAATAATCCCAACTACTAGCGTTGGTTTCGCCGCTCTGAAGTCTTGCATCCATGGTGGCGTTGTAATTCATCAGGGTTGCCCCGTACACAACATCCAGAACTTTTTCTTTTTGCAAGTCCGGCTTTTTGATGATGATCTTTCCGTCTTCCACCAAACAAAACAATCCAAGCAGGTCGAAACGTTGCAGCAAAAAATCCCAATCGCTAGTGTTGTATTGGACAAGGTTTTTGTGAGTGATGGTGGTGGTCTCTATGTCTTTATTCAGCCCTTCATAATTGCCGATGATTTGTTCAGCCAGGTCGCTATCGGTGGTGTCGTTGAAGTGTGCATTCTTTTTTTGCACAGTCAGTTTCACAGCGGCATCGCGACAAGCCACAATGGTTTCGGTGCTTCGGTTAGCAATGCGGTTTCCCTGACTGACGATGATGCCCTTAAAAACGGTTTCCGCCTGCGTTTGATAACCCAATTTTATCTCAACCCTCTTTCCCGGCAAAAACAAATCTTCGTTGCTCACGGCAAAAGTTTGTGTACTCACATCGCCGTCAACAATTGTAATCACGGCCGATGGAATCTTGTTCACTTCACGGTCAATCACAATGCTGCTGACAGGCACGGCTGTATTAATTTCTTCGCCCTCAATCAAAATTTTATATGAAACCACTTCCGGGTTTTCGGCGCCGATTATAGCAGTTTGCAGTTCTTCAATGGCAACGGGCATGGCGGTTATTTAAGCGGTGGAAATTTCAGCGTTGTTCCTTCTTTGATTTTTCTGAAACCGGGCAGGTGATTGGCTTTGGCTACGTCTATGTAATACTTTTCATCTCGATAAACGTTCTGCGCCAGCAACGAAAATTTATCACCGGCCTTAAAAACTTTTTCGTGCGTAATGTCGGGTGATTGCGTGGCTCGCCTTCTGTCCGACAGAATCCGGTCTTCGGCTTCGTTGAGCGATAAATGCGCCACGGCGCGAATGGGTTTTCCATCGGGACGAAAGAGTTTGAAGTCAATCTCTAAGGTGGTGACCACGCCAAAGAAAAAACCGCTTTCATCGCCCCAGCACAAGCGAATGAAATAAGGCCGGTGCGGATCGCTTTGAAAGTTGTAGCAAAAATTTTTCAGCTTTTCGATGCGCCGCGTCACATCTTCGGGCGGACCTGAATCCAATGGATTTACAACGGCAACGTTGAGCAAGCTATCGGCTGCCAGCACACCGCTGTTGTCGAACAAAATATCAACAGTAAAGGTTTCGGGCAAAGTGTTTTGATAGGTGCCCGCATCGCTGGTAGTGCCGGGTACTTTGGCAGTGTTGACGTATTGGATGCCAAACCTTCGCCGGTAGGTTTCGGGATTTACCTGAAACCGGAACTTGTCTTCACCATCCACATTCACCGCCGCTTCGTTCGGTTGGTTATTCGCATACGCGATGATATACATTCTTTCCAATTGTCCGCCGGGAATCGTCATGGCTTATCGTTCAATGGTTGACTGAATCTTTTGCAAAACAGCCTGGGTGATTTCTTTTGTGAGTTCCTTTTTCAGGCGTTCCTTGTCGGCTTCAGAAAACGATGATGCCGTTGGCGAATGACTTGGCCTCTTGACCGGGTAAACATCTGCTTTGATGTTGATTTCTTTTATTTCGATGGGCATAAAAAATTTTATTAGATACTCAATGAAGCCGATGCGCTCAACGCACCGGCAACGGCGGTGACTGGATTGACCACTTTGAAATAACGATAACCAAGCGTCAGGCTTTCCACCACCACGGAACTTTCGCTGGCGTTAAAAGAACTGACGCTCCATTTTTTTGGAAAGGCATTGAACACATACCAACTGTACACCGGAATGTGGTTTTCGTCCTGTAAACTCACCAGCAAGTTAAGCGGCTTAAACGTAAAATTGTTGACGGCATCCAGCACCCATAGAATCAAGCCCGATTCAGTCAGCAAGCCGCGTTTCAACACGAGGTCTTCGTATTGCGAACGAATGGGCAATTGATGCGTGAAGCGATTCTCGCCACCCTCTTTGTAGATCTCTGTTTCAACGTTTACCGACAGGCCACTGACCTCATGAAAGCCGACATCAAAGGGCGTTTGCGGAAACAATTCAAAAGCGACAATAAAATGAAAACCGACAGGCGGATAACGATCAATCATCTTGTAATAAATGCTGGCGTTGAAAAATTAGATTAAGTAGCGATGCTTCATTCAAAGAAGTATTTAGGGTGTTTCCATCACCAAACCTTCGTGCGCCAGTTCAATGCTTTCGATGGCCACTTCATTGCCATCAGCTTTGAGGTCGGTGCCCGAAACTTTTACCGGCCATACGTTTTTTACTTTCCAGATGAACACGGGTTCGTGTGTTTCGTTCAACAACGAGATGATCAGGTCACGCCGTTCGATGGTGTTCAAGGCAACTGTATTCCACCATTTGTAAAACTCGTTGTCAGCCTTCATCAGTCCGCGCTTAAGGGTGATGTTGTCGAACTTTTGCATGCCGGGCATTTTCAGCTTGTGGGACTCAAGGCTTGAGCCTTCGCGGTATTCGATCACCTGCGTTTCCACGTTCAGTCCAGTGACTTCGGTAAAGCCGATGCGGGCTCCGCCCCACTCAACCTGAAAATGAAATTTTGGAAGGGGATATTGTGCCATGTTGTTGGGTTAATTAGTTAATTGGGAATTTGGTTACTGGGTTATCATGCTACTGCTTTCATCGCATCAACTCTCCTGCATTTTATGCGAGAATTTGAGGATGATAAATTCCGCCGGACGCACGGCCGCCATTCCAATTTCTACGTTCATGCGGCCTTCCAAAACATCTATCGCCGTCATAGTTTGGCCCAAACCAATTTTGACAAAAAAAGCATGTTCTGGCTTTGCTCCGGCCAATGCACCTTGTCGCCATAAGATGGTGAGATAATTATCAATCATGCCTTTCACTTTCACCCAGGTGTTGGCATCGTTGGGTTCAAATACAAAGGGCGATGTGCTTTTTTTCACGCTTTCTTCCACCATGTTAAAGAGGCGGCGAACGCTCACATAACGCCATTCGTTGCTATTGCCATCGAGCGTTCTGGCGCCCCACACCAGCGTTCCTTTGCCCGTAAAAGCGCGAATGGCGTTGATGCTTTTACCGGCTTCTGTATCTACATTCAAACCGTCTTGCGTGGTATTGTCAATCATCACACGCGGCCCGACAACACTGTTGAGGCTTACGTTGGCCGGCGCCTTCCACACGCCACGTGTACGGTCAACGGCCGCATACACACCGGCTACTGCACCGCATGGTGGAACAACCGAAAGCGCTGTTTGCATGGCGGTAACGGCAGCGTTAATCACAGGATGCGTTGCGAACAAAACCGACTTGTTGGTGGCGGTGTATTTATTGGCTGCCGATTTTATTTTTTCAATAAAACCGTTCAGGCCTTTGAAGAGGCTATCAAGGTCGGCGACAGTAGCCAAGGCCTTTGCTTTTTTATCGGCGCCGCTGTAAATTTTACCATTGGTAACGATGGTGGCAACATCCGTCTTCGGCGGCGGGAAAACCACATCGGGCAAGGATTTCAGCCAAACGATGGTCTCCTCTGCATTGTAAGAAGTATAATCATAAGCCGTCGTACTCAAGGCATCAACGCCACCGGTTTTTATAGCGATGTTGTTTTCGAAGCCAAGCAAATCGCCGATGGTTTTCGCGAGACCTGCACCGGCATCTTTTGCATAGCCGTCAAGGTCATTGGTTAGTTGAAGGCTGGAAAATTTAGCCGATGTTTTCCACTTGGGTATTTCATTGGCAAGCGCCGAAAGAAAATCAAGCAAAGTATTGAAGGCAATCACGGCCGCATTTTCATCATTCGCCGGATTAGTCAGCGCATTTTTTAACTGGCTGTACCGGTCACTCAACGTTGTAGCGCCGCCAAGGTTTGCGGTAATGCTCGCCTGTACGCGGCCATAATCGGCATTAGCCGCTTCCATCTTTTGCACCAGGGCATTGAGCGTGGGGTCAGCGGTGATGGCCGTTAAATCGCCAATGGCAGCGCCACTGCTGTTCTTAATATTGGCTTTAAAAACATCATAGGAAATGTCTGGCACATAACTGCTCACTAACCAAGGCGTGTAAGCAGCAGCGTATTTTAGGTCATTGATGCCGATGCGGTTTCTGAATTCATCGTACACTGTTTGCATCTGACTTTCGGGAATGAATTTGTTGGCATAGGTTCCGCCGCCGGCCGCGATGTATTCACGAAGGTCAAGAACCGCGACTCTGTCCTGCAATCTGCCCGCTTGCGCAATGGCCATCTGCTGCAAGGCGTAAAAATCAGTGTCGCCAAGATTGGCTGCATCGGGCAATACAATGATGGTTGGTTCGTCGTATTTTTCTAATGCTTTTACGCCGATGCGCATGCCCGAAGACGCTGCATCATTTTCATCACCGGCTTGCACCGTATCGGTATAACCGCCCACGGAGACGATGTAGCAAGGCCCGCCGCCGTTGTCGAAATAATGACGTAAGCAGTTGTACATGTTCAGCAGCTTTGTCGCTTTAAAAGAGGCCGCTATCACCTTGAAGTTTGCGGCTTGGTCGAGGCGAAGTTCAAAGTCGGAAGCGGCATAGCTTCGCCCGCCGCCGAAGTACAACTGGTACTCCAGCATGGAAGTGATGCGTGTAGGAAGGTTAGTTAAATCCTGACCGTCCTTTTCAGCCATTTTGGTATAACCGATAAAAGCGGGAATGGCGGTTTCCACCTGCGCCACGCTTGGCGGCAGCAGGGAGATTTCTTCGACATAGACACCCGGAGTTTTGTAAGTAGCCATGCGGATGGATATTTTAGATGAATAAAAATTTTAAGCGTGTTTGGCAAAGCGAATGACAAAGACCGGTTCGCGGCACTTGCCCGTCGGATCCTGCAAACGATAATCAGCCGATACGAGATTGTTTTGATAAACCGTTATCACGGCCAACGAACCCGATGCCTCATCAAATGTTCCGGCATAAACACGATCAGCCGCACTTACCGCATCGCCGGATTTGTTTGCATACAGCACCGCACCAATCTTGTTCGCGGCATCATTGCTCAAACTAAATTGGTAGTTCAAAGGGTCAAGCGAATCAATGTTGGTGAGGCTGTGGAAACGGTGTCCGTTCGCCACAAGGTTGTACTTGTACGCGATTGTCTCAACAGGCGTATAAACGGGCTTGTCTTCATCGGGGCCATCGGCGATTACTTCAATCAAATGCAGTAAAAGACTGGGTTGCTTCTTCACGATAATCCTTCCGTTGTCAAGATTTTGAACGCATCGCGACGTGGGCACCAAATCGAATACGTCAAATACATCGCCGCTGAAATCTTCAATCTCCAGCTTTAGCGCAAACCATATTTTGTATTTTATGTGGACCATAAACCTTAAATCAGTTGTCGTTTGTGTCCGCTGTCAATCTTAATTTCTTTAATCGGTTCGCCGGCTGTTCCTTCCGGATTGTCCAGGGGCAACATGCGCATCTTGTAAAGGATAGACGGCATGTGATGTCCGCCCAAGGCACCCCACAATTGCGCCACTTGTTCCAGCGAAAGATTTATAATCTCAAACGTCATCTTCTCAATCTGCAAATCGTGCAGGCCGTTGTAATCCACAAGGGCCGGCGAATCTTCCACGGAAAAAAAAGCGTTTTTCTGAAAGAAAAGGATCACGGTCTGCAGCGATAACAAAGCCGAAGGATAGTCAACATGCGTTGATGCAAACAACAAGGAAAGATTGATGTAAACCGGCGGGTTTTTAAATATCACCCCAGCTCCTTCTTTGCGAAAATGCTGCACGTTGCGCACCACTCTGTCTTCTTCAACATTCACAACGGATAACAGCACTTTGTTTTGCAGGGCATCGGTAAACGCTTCGCCGGTATTGTACCGCGATACATTCCCGAATTCAATCTGCGGCCCGCCGCCGGAGAAGGCGTTGATTTGTGTTCGTACAAAAGAGAGTGCGTCAACAATCATGACAATGACATTATGCTTCGCCAACCGGGGAACTTGCTGATTGGTCGTAATTTTTTTAAGATTTGAAACGTGAAGCAAGCCTTCTTTCGAAAAGCAAAAACTCAACTCATTTGCACAGGCTTGCAAAACATGGAATCAGTACAGGGTATTTAAATAGTCGAGACAGGTTCAGGCGTTTTCCAGGTGTGGTTGAAAACAAACTCGAAAGAAGGGCGGACCTGTTATTGGGTTGTCAACAAAGTGTAGGATTGTAAAACCATTCGATGAGCTAAAGCTATAAAAATTGAAAGACAATGCAACACGAAGAAAATTTTTTTCAAACAAAAGGCGGGTCGTGGGCAGAGCCAAAAGCAAAGCCGATTGAAAATGGCTGTAAGTGCGCACCGACGAATTCCGATGAGAAACGAGTTGAAAGGAGGAAAGCTTTTTCCAGACTTGCGTCCACTGACAAATGTTTTTTGTATGTCCTCTTTCAGCCCAATGATGGCCGGTTTGCCCGAAGAGATTTTAAAAGTTCATTTGCGCATCATGGCTTTTTCTTTTTTCGTTGCCTTCCACGCAGGGTATTAAATATTTCAATTAGTTTTAAGGCAATAAAGTTTTTCATGGAGGATTCGCAGTTAATAGATGGACTTTCGGCGGCCGGCGGGCAGCGCGGTTCCTTTGAGAAAGCTCTTTATCTGCAATACAATTATTTTATAGAGGAAGGCAGGCGCAAGTATAACCTTGACCGCGATGACAGCTTCAGCGCTTACAGCGATGCCGTGCTGGTAGTGATACACAACATCGCCAACAAAAGTTTTGGCAACCAATCGTCCCTTAAGACCTACCTGTTTCAAATATTTTCCAACAAGTGTATTGACCTTATCCGAAAAAAGACGACTAATAAGCATGCGGTCCACCAATCGGTAACGGAACCGGAGCTGTTGAGCCATTTGCCCGATGCCGCGAGAGGCATTGTGGAGAGGCTGATTGAAGGGCAAAAGATGCAGGCGATCAAGCAGCAACTGGAACTGATTGGTGAAAAATGCAAACGCATCTTGTTATTGTATGAAGACGGCTACAGCGATGCTGAAATCGCACAGCAATTAGACTACAACGGCGCGGCGGTTGCGAAAACCACGCGGCTGCGTTGCCTCGAAAAAATAAAAGAAAAAATGAAAAATATTTTCAGCACTCATGAATGATACGCTGCCCTATATCGAAGCTTATTTTGAAAAAAGCCTTCCCGAAGAAGAGCGAAAGATCTTTGAACAGCGCTGCCTGACCGATGAAAATTTTGCCGGCGATGTGGCCTTTTACATTACATCAAGGGAAGGCCTGCGGCAAGTGTTGCTGGAGCAAAAACGGCAAGCGTGGACGGAAGCCGAAACCATTGCAGCGGCAACCACTATAAAACAAGCACCCGTGAAAAGGATGGGCGTGAAGGCCTGGCTGCCATACGCAGTGGCGGCCAGTTTGGTGGTGGCGGTGCTGGCCTATTTTCTTTACCCGTCTTCTTCGCCGCAACAGTTGGCTGACAAGTACATTCAGCAAAACCTGACCGTGATTAGCCATACCATGGACGGCGCCACGGACAGCCTGCAAATGGGCATCAGCGCCTATAACGATGGGAATTATAACGACGCTCTCCTTCTGTTTCAAAAAATAGCAACGGCTCATCCCAATAATGCCGATGCAGAAGACTATGCGGGCCGTTCTTACCTAATGAAAAAAGATTACGATAATGCCATTGATCAATTTGACCGGTTGGCGAAGCGGAAATTAGTCAGCAACTATGGCCCGTTTCTAAAAGCCGTCAGTTTATTAAAACGAAACAAAGCACTTGATAAAGCAGATGCCAAGGCCTTGCTGGAAAGAGTGAGAGACGAAAAATTAGAGGGCAGCAAAGAAGCAGCGGATTGGCTGAACAATTGGTAACTCACCAAAACATCTATTCAACAAAACCACAACCACCATGGAAAAGATTTTCAAAACCCTTATCAACCTTGTTTTAATTGTTTTGGGCATCAGGCTACTTCAGGAGCTTTTGCGCAAAAAGAAGTGCCCGCCCTGCCCCGACCCGAACATAACGGTTGACCGTGGTGTGCTGAAGTACATTCCGGACCAGTTGGTGGTATGGAAAAAACCCGGTGTTTCCGATGCGGATTTTAATAAATGGAAGGCCGGTAAACTGCAACAATACAGTGGCCTGCTGATAAAAAAAATGTGCGCCTGCGATGACAGCCTTGAATTGTGGGAAGGTGATAACGTGACAACGTTTATTTCGGAAGGCGTGGCTAGTGCTGGTGGTAAGGGACCAACAATTACCCCCAACGGTGGTGGTGATGCCGTTGCCTGCTACAGTTATAATTTAATTATTGACTTGCCTGAACCCTTAGGTTGCCTGCCGGAACGGTATGGAAATGATGAACAACGGCAATTCGATATTAGTGGCACAGTGCTTACAGTAGCTGTCTTTGACACCGGCTTGAGAGAAGATTTAAAAGCAATGTACACTGACGCAGTTCCAAGCTGTTTGCCCGGCGGCGAAATGGGTTGGAATTTTACTGATAAAAATAAAGCAACCACTACTGATGACGACTATCCATCACACCACGGCAGCGCGGTTACTAAATTCATAATTGATCAGGAGCTTCAGTATCGCAAACAGAAGATAAATATTCTGCCGGTTAAAATTCACAACAGTGAGGGCAAGAGCGACCTGTTTAGTATCCTATGCGGTTTTGCTTACGCAGCCAATTGCGGCGCTAAAATCATCAACGCCAGCTTTGGTTTTTATGCTTTAAAAGGTTCGGAAGCGCCGGCCATTTTAAGTCAATTTGTGAGAAAGCATTTAACCAATCGAAACATTTTATTGATAGCTGCAGCAGGGAATGTCAATGCCGATTCAACAGTTGGGGGTCCAATTAGTACAGATGTCAGAAATCTTGAACACCATCCTTTTTTTCCTGCTTGTCTTTCCAAAACGCATGAAAACGTATTGGCTGTAACTACTGTATCTGTTGGAAAAATGCAGGTGAGTCCTTCACAAAATTTTTCCAACTTAGTAATTGATGCCGGAGTTGATTGCGACCAAGTGATACCGAACGATTTTCGTTTTCAAAGTCCGCTAAACCCCTTAGAATTTATTTTGGGCTCATCGTACGCTACACCCATTATTACGGGGAAGATTGCGCAACATTACACTGCTCTAATGAGCGCTATGCCTGGTAGCAAAATCAGAAAAATTGCGTTGCTACAAGAGATGGAAAAGCTTGGAATCATTCAGTCGGAGCCAGGATTGGTTATTTACATAAGAGATGGTTACTGGACTAAAAAGTAGTGATAAAAAAAGATGAAACCCGCTTCAGTACATAAGCTCCTTATGCTTCTTTGGGTTGCAACATTTTGCTATTTATTCCCCTTCATCGCTTCTTCGCAGTGCATTACGGAAAGGCAGTTTTACGACAAAATTCTCTCTATTAAAAATGACGAGGATCTCTCTGCGAGTAATAAATTGAAGCAATTTTTGGATTTAAAACAAATTGTTGATGGCTGTCACTTGCCACAAGATTCTACTTACGCACTGTTACTACATCGTTTAGGAGTGTCGTGTTATGCTGTTCAGAAATACAACGAAGCCATCAGTTATACATTGTCATCCGCCCGGATAAATACATCTGGGAAAAACGGAAGCAATCCACGGTTTGCCGTTACAAGCTATATGAACGTCGGTCTTTATTTTCGGAAAGTGAGCCGCTACAAGGATGCAATAACCTATTTTGATTCGTGTACGCTGACGGGTAATAACTTCAAAGATTCTGTGACGTTAGTTTATAGCACCAATGCCCGTGGCCTAAAAGCAAACCTCTATAACAAAACCGGCGACTATCAAAAAGTGATTGAAGAAGCGGCTATCGGGTTAAGGACAGCTTCTTCTATACACGACTCTACCATAGCAGTAACCTTACTGAACGAACAGGCAAGTGCGTATGCAAAATTGCATCGCTTTGAGGAAGCTGTGGCAGCACTGGATAAGGCAGCAAACCTGATGGTTAAAAATGACCTGCACAACGGTGCGGATAATTACAAAGCCAGGGCAGCAATAAGCACTGTGGCGGGCCACTATGCGGAAGCAATAGTGTATCACAAAAAAGCAATCGCAGTACGGCTTAAAACGCACGATACGACTACCCTTGCAGGCGACTATTTGGATGCCGGGAACACCAAACGTGAAGAAGCAATAAGCAAGAACGCAAAAGATTTTTCAGAAACCATAAATTACTACACGCAAGCGTTACAATTGGCACAAAAAAGCAAGAGCTTTGAAATGCAGAGGATGGCGATTAATAATTTGGCTGCTATTGCCTTCCGCGAAGAAAAATACACCCCTGCATTAAATGGTTATCACAAAACATTACAACAACTTGTCACTTCTTTTAAAAATGATAATGCACTCAATTACCCAACCCACCGCCAGTGCCATGCCGTTAGCGATAAAAATTTTCTTTCGCTTGTGCTTGCCAACAAAGCCGAATGTCTACTACACCTGTACAAGCAAACTGGCAACAAAGACTACCTGACTGCTTCGCTTAACACCGCCATGCTTACCGATTCCGTCATCACCGACATGCGGCACGAGCAAGCCGGTGACCAAAGCAAACTTTACTGGCGTGAGAATACAAGATGGTTTTTTCTAAACGCCATTGAAGCTTGTTACGCGGCAAATAACCCTTCGCTTGCCTTGTACTTCATGGAAAAAAGCCGGGCGGTTATGCTGAACGATAAATTAGCCGAATTGGGTGCTTCGGCTCATTTGCCCGCCGCCGAAGCCGCGGAAGAACAACGGTTGCAGATTGATGTTTTTTCGCAGCAACAAAAGCTTGCGTCGCTTTCCGACAGCGATCCAACATACAAGGATGAAGAAGTTAAACTCTTCAAAGCCAGGGAAGACCTGCAACGTTACCTTGCCACGCTTCAGACAACCTTTCCGGCCTACTACCAATACAAGTATGCCGATGCGGTTCCGCTACTGCCGCAGCTTCAACAATATCTTGCGGCTAACCACCAAAGCTTTGTTGATTATTTCATTAGCGATACGGCCGTTTACACTTTGGCTGTTACCCCGTCATCGGCAAGTTTGCAAAAGCAAAAGAGAGACCATCTCAATAACGAATTGTCGGGATTTTTACAAACCTGTTCCGATCCGCAATTGCTCAATTCCCAATACCCGGTTTTTGCCGCGCAGGCCCATGCACTTTATCAATGCCTGTTTCAATCATTGGCACTGCCAAAGGGCCGCGTGGTTGTTTGCAACGATGGCCTCCTGATTCCCTTTGAAGCCCTGACCACCGATGCGGAAGGGGCCCATTTTCTCATCAACGATTATAGCTTCAGCTATGTTTATTCCGCCCAGTCTTTGCTTAAAAAGTTCAGCAACCCATTTGGTGATGGTGACTTTTTTGGCATCGCACCCGTTACCTATGCGGCAAACCTTTCGGTACCGCCGTTGCAAGAGGCCGGCAAGTCGCTGCTGGCATCATCGGCATTTTTCAATCGCCATACATTGTTATTTAATGCCGAAGCCAACCGCTATAATCTTCTAACCTATCTGCCGCGTTATACAGTGGTTACCATTCTATCCCATGCCCGTGCGGACAGCACCGGTAAAGAACCCATCTTGTACATGGCCGACTCTATCATACGCTTATCGGAACTGCAATTGCTCCGGCATCCGTCCACTGAATTGGTCGTGTTAAGTGCCTGCCAAACCAATGTAGGCAAGATGGCCACCGGTGAAGGCGTGTTCAGCCTGACAAGAGGCTTTGCTTCGGCGGGCATTCCGTCCATCACCGCTACGTTGTGGAAAGCTGATGAAGAAGCCATTTACGCCATCACGCAAGGGTTCTTAAAAAACATTGCGGCCGGTATGCAAAAGGATGAAGCGCTGCGGCAGGCAAAGCTGTCCTACATGCAGAGTGGCAGCGGTAAAGCAAGGCTTCCTTTTTATTGGGCCAACATGATACTGGCCGGCAACAGCGAACCCGTCACGCTTTCCCATGGATTGAATAAATTATGGTGGATTGCAGGTAGCGGCTTGCTTGTCCTGCTGACGGTTCTCTTTCTTGTTGCGCGGCGCAGAAAGTAGAGCCATTCTTTTTAATTGAGTATACTTTGGACAACTGATTACCGATGCAACCGCTTCGCCTTGCAGCGTATTTACATCTTCCTTAAAATCATCTTCTGATTTTTTAGAAAACTTGTTTCCTTCCGTTTTCCTTTTGCGACAGATGATAGAGCAACAGCCTGCAACTGCTCTTGCTTATGTAAGCACGTTTGCAGCCGCGTCGCAACCAAAACAATTCTTTTTATTCATCCTCAAAATTTAAAAAGATGGAAAGCAAATCCCAACACGAAGCCGTTGAACAAGGCCTCAACGAGCAACTTGCGAAAGACGGCTTAAGCCGCATTTCAAAATCAATCGCCTCTCTTCAAAAAGCCGGATTCCAGGTTATTGACTGGTCGCAGTTTGGCCGGCCGCCCTTTGAAAAATTTGTAGTAGAGGCGCATCTGCCCATTGAAAAAGCGGCTTCCCTTCAACCGCTTGTCGGCGACAAAAATTTCAAGGAGATTTTGATTTTGCGCAGAGGCATTCCGCCCATGCAAAACTTTTACAACCTCAAATTCACCATTGAAAACGCGTAAATGCCGGCTCATGAAAAGCACCACTCCATCAACCTTTGACGCCCTGCCCGCAAGCAGGGTGTCGAAGGTTATTCAAATCCATCCGAGCCTGCAATGCAACCTGACATGCGGGCATTGTTACTCCGCCTCGGCGCCTTGGTTTAAGAATGGATTAGACGTAATTAAACTTAAACAAGTAGTAGAAGAACTGGCCGCAGTTGGCTACAACGCCATCTCGCTTTCGGGCGGCGAACCTTTTTTATACCGGCCACTGGAAGACTTGCTTACGCATACACATTCGCTTGGCTTTTTTAATTCCATCACCACCAATGCCATGTTGCTCGGCACCGAACGGGCAAAAAAAGTATTGGCCCAGGCCGACCTGATTGCCATTAGCGTTGATGGCAAAGAAGAACAGCACGATGCCGTGCGAAACTTTGCCGGCGCCTTTAAAAAAATGGAGGAAGGCGTGCGAATTGTAAAAGACCATGTAGCGGCCTTTGGCTTTATTCATACCGTCTTTCCGGGCAATTGGAACATCATGCACTGGCTGGTACAATTTGCCCTGAACCACGACGCAAAACTGCTGCACTTTCATCCGCTGGAGATGGCGGGCAGAGCCGCAAAAACGCTTAGCACGATAAATTTTTCCACGGAAGATTTGCACAAAATTTTTGTAGCCTTTCATTACCTCAAAGAAGCGTACAACGACCGGCTGTTCATGCAGCTTGACCTTCTGCACCGCGATTACATCTTGCACAATCCGGCTTTTGTCTTTCACCAGTCATCCGCGCCTGATTTTACCGTTGCCAACTTCTCCAACATTTTTAGAGAATTAATTATTGACGAAGAAGGCGACATCATCCCCATCTCGCATGGTTGCTCCAAACATTTTACACTCGGAAACATTTACGACAACGTTTGCTGCGCCACCATGATAGAACGGTTTATGGAAGAAAAGGCGGCGGACATAAAAGGGTTGTACAAAGCCACGCATGATTTTATTGCGGAACATCCCGAAACCGAATTGATAAACTGGAGCGAGTTGGTGATTCATTTCAGCCACATGCTGTTTGATGCACACGCGCCTGCACTTGCCATGAAAAGAGTACAACCGGCAGCCTGGTAGAAAGCGATTTGCCCACCTGCCAACCGACCCATCCGAAACTATTCTCTACTGAAAACGCCTGCCGCCAAGGCTTTTAGGGCAGCCCTGGCGCAGCGGCCAATTAGTAACCTGCCAACCTTTTCCCGCCTCGCCCTTTCCTCCGCAAAAGTGTAGCCGCCGGTAAATGTTGTTTACCGCCCCGGCTGCACTTTCCTTTTTCAAGTAAAAGTTTATTTTATAAATATTGAAAAAAAGTTTCACCTGACTGTTACCGTTTTACTTGCCGTTGCGACAAATAAACAGTAACGCAAAAGTGAAAGCCAACGCAGGATTTTTGTTGACAAAGGCACGCAAAACTTCTTCCGCACTTTCCGCTTGCGTTACCTGCCTTGACCATTTTTCCGCCCCGTGAAGACGGCATTTCGTTTTCATTTTTTTAAACAACCATTCTAACCTTAAAACGTTAAACACATGAAACAGCATCTTTTAGTATTGGCGGCATTGGCAGGGGCCCTGGCCATTTCAACCACAGGCAACGCACAATTTGAGCTTGCGGCAAACACAAAAAAAATAGCCCCCGCACCTGCCGCCGCCAGTGAATTTGAAAGCACTACCGCTTACAAAAAATTTCACAAAGCGTTCTCCGGCATCAGCGACGAAAGTTGGGTAAAAACCAAAGAAGGCTTTTCGGTTGCCTTCCGGGTAAAAGGGATTTTAAACCGCGTCTATTTAACCAAAGGCGGCGCCCAGGATGGCTTGATGCGCTACTATGATGAAGCCGATTTGCCACAGGCCGTAAGCCAGTTGGTAAAGAACACTTACGACGATTACACCATTACCTCGGTTCAGGAAGTGACCTGCAATCATGAAACGGCTTACCTGGTATCCATAGATGGTAAAACCAAATGGAAAGTCATTCGTGTAGTGGACGGCGAAGCAGACGTTTGGGAAGAGCACAGCAAAGCAAATTAACCGCAATGCCGCTTACCGCTTGCGCAAACAAAACTTGCGGCAGGCATAAGAAAAAAACGAAGGCTGATTGAACCCGTCAAAGGTTTAATCAGCCTTTTCTTTTACAACGAGAAATTCTGTTCTGTATTAATCAGAAGGTCTTACGGCATTTGAAAACCGTTGTTCACAAACGGTTGTCACTTTTCCTTGATCTGTGATTTTGAAAAAAAACAGGCTTGCCAAACTTTTCCTTCTGCTGCCATCAGCAACATCGCTCACTAAAAAAGTAAAAAAATTCAATTGGCTTGTTTCCACTTCTCTTTTTGACGCGACTAATTAATTCGAAAAGCAGTCAACCGAAATGCTTGCCGTGGGTAGCCGAAAACACGTTATAGAGTAGGCATCAAAACTAATTTTTTATGACAGATCCATCCAATGTGTATCCGTTGGCTACTAATGCCCCCGATAACACAACAACGCTAACCGCCGATCCTTCGCAAACCGAAACAAGCTTCTCATCACCCGAAGGTATCGGGCCGGTCTTTCCTGTTCCTTTGAATACGGTCAGTGGCCGTTACCGCGGCACATTTGGAAGCTTTCAAATGGAGTTGCGTGTTGACGTTGACGGCGCCCGGCCAACCAGGTTGGTAAGCGGAGATTTTTACACCGTGTCGGGCGGCGTAACTACGTACTTCGGTTCGTTTAAATCGGGCCCTGTAACCACTACCGGTGCGCTGGTCATCAACGGAAGCTTATCAACGACATGGGGAACGCCGTACAATGTTTTTAGAATATCCATTCCACGCACCACAATCTTCGCTCCGAGGGCCGCGGCCACTTTTACGTTTTACAACGCGGCCGGCGCGGCTGGCGCCACCTACGTGTGTGCTTTTGAAAGCGTTTACTTTCATACCGTAAACCTGGAAATGGATTACGAGAACGGCGCCACCTTGTTTGGAAGCTACAATACCGGAACCCTGCCTCACAGCGGTGCTGCACGCAACCTTGACGTGGTCTCTTCCTATGCCGAAGCGGGCATCCAAATGGTGCGAACCGCAGGCACCGATGCCATTCCTACGTTTGAAGCAGGCTTTGACGCGGTATGGACCAACGCTGAATTGGAAACCGCCATGCATCATCATTTCAGCATTGTATCGGACAGCCCGAAATGGCAAACCTATTTGCTCACGTGCAGGTCAAGGCACGAACTGACTACCGGCGGCTCTACACTTTTCGGCATCATGTACGATTACGCCGGCACCTTTCAACGCCAGGGCTGTGCGGCCTTTCAAACGCAAATCAATTCGTATTACGGCGGCGCCGGCAGCGCCGATGCTAACAGGCATCACCTTTATGTTTATGTGCATGAATTAGGGCACTCTTTTAACCTGTTGCACTCGTGGGACAAGAGCCGTCCGGACTCGCGTTCCTGGATGAACTACGATTGGAAGTATGATGCCCGCAACGGTGCGGGGTCGTTCTGGAGGGATTTCGCTTTTCAGTTTGACGATCAGGAACTGGTGCACATTCGTCACGATTACCGCAACAGCGTGATTATGGGCGGCGATAATTGGGCCACCAACGCAGGTTTCGGCACCGATGAAGAAGCCGTGGACATCACCAAAGCAATGGTGGAAAACAATTCAGGTCTTGAACTGTCCATCAACGCAAAGCCAAGCTTTGCATCCGGTGAACCTGTGGTGGTGGAATTAAAGCTTGCCTCTCTCTATACAAAGAGCAAAGTGGTCAATGCTTGCCTGCATCCCAACTTTGAATTTGTAAAAATCGCCATCAAAAAACCAAACGGTCAGGTGGTTATGTATGATCCGTTGGCTGACCATTGCATTATTCCCAAGATGACGGCGTTGAATGCGAGCAATCCATCCATTTACGAAAGCGCTTACATCGGTTATGGCAAGGACGGCTTTTACTTTGACCAACCCGGCAACTATGTGATCAAGGCCGCTTATTTTTCGAACGAAGGGGGCATCATCAGCTCCGATGATTTAAAGATTAGAGTGCGGGTGCCCGTAACTACCGACGATGCGGAAATAGCCGAATTGTACTCGGGCGATGAACAAGGCAAACTGTTTTACCTCTTAGGTTCCGACGGTTCGCACTTGCAAAGCGGCAACGATGCGCTGAACAACGTATTGGCCAAATACCCAGATCATCCGTTGAGTGTTTATGCCGCACTGGTTCAAGGCGTGAATGCGGCCCGCGACTTTAAAACCGTTTATGCCGACAAGTCTGTTTCGGTGCGTGCCGCGGAAACCGACAAGAGTTCGGCGCTCACGGCCAAAGTATATCAAATGAGCGCAGGCGGAGAAGGTGTGGACAACATTACACTGAATTACGCCGTGCGTAAAAATGCCGCTGCCTTGTTGAAAGAAGGAAAGACCGACGACGCTGAACAAAGCCTCGGCGCCATGAAGTCTTTCTTTGAAAGCCAGAACTTAAAGCAGCATATCCTTACCCACATTGACGAGCAAATAGGAAGGGTTTTGTCGGGCGATTTTAAATAAATCCAGCGGCTTATAATCGGTAACAGGAACAGCTTGGCTGTTCCTGTTTTTTTGATAAAAACAGAATACGCATGTTTTGCCATACTGCTGCAGCATTGATGACCACGTTTTGCGCCTGTGTAGCAAGTGCCGCGAAGAGAATGAATTTTGCGATGAGTAAACCCTTTTTCGTAAATCGTTTTTTAAGTAGATGATAATTGCGAATTTAAAAATGCGTTGCGCAAAAGGCCATTAAAAATTTATGTGTCGTGAACGGATAAAGCTGCATCCGAAACGGATAAAGGCGATGCTGAAGTGGCACGAAAGACTTGCTATAAAAATGGAAGCAGCCGGTGAAGACTGCTTCCGAAGGAAGGTTGGCGCGGCCATTGGCCTTTGCCGGCTTGCACAAATGTGCTGCTGGCTCTCACTTAACGCTGTAGGCTTGCCGGACTTGTCTGTCCTTTTTAAATTGTTGCTCCAACCGTGGAAGCAACAGAAATAGGAGCACGATCATGCCCACGGCACCGGTGAACGATAATAATTTTAAAGCTTTCATGTTTTAGTTTTTTGAAGAAGAAAGAGCAAAGTTGTGCAACACAAAACGCGGTGTGAAATAAAAACGAGCGAAGTGCAGGTATTGTTTCTTTAACGGTATGCAAAAAGCAGTTCAAACGTTTTGTGCATACCGGCTTTTTTGACGCCACGCGAATAAAAAAAGCAACCCGGTTCAGGGTTGTTTTACTACCGTGCGAAATGCTGGCTTTTTTCCTTTTCTAACTACCTGTCGAAGGGTGCTTCAGTTCATCTGGGACGGCGCAGGGATGAAGAGTTAGCCTAACTCTTCATCAAGCCAGTATTTGTTCCACAAATAAGAAAGCAATTGACATTGGTTCAAGGGTTTTATTAAAAGCCTTTCTGTTTTCAGGCAACCGCTGTTTGCGCCGTTTATGTTGTGGCATTTATTGTATGGATAAAAATAGAAGTTATTAATTCCATCTAGCCTTGGTGGCAATGGCAATGCCGAAATACAAGACAAACAAAAAGGCGGGAATAGCCATTACAAGCAGCAAGGCATTGGCGCTGCCCCGCTGCCCGTAGTTGTTCAGCCAAATGCTTCCGCACAGGATGCCGGCCAGCGCCGCCACTACAAAGAACCAAAGGCCGGCGTTGCGGCTACTCACCGTGCCATCGGCTACGCCAACAAAAAAGAAATAAAGAACAACAACGGCAACAATAGCATCAAGGCTCCAGATAATTTTAAAGAAGGTCATGGTTGTGTGTTTTTAACAATGGGCGCTTGTAAGAAGAACGACCGTTATGAATGGCTTAGTCTTCCAGGGTAAACGGAAGTTCGTATTCCCTTATCACCGGCGCGGCTTCGCTGCGCACCTTCACTTCTATTTTGGCTTTGGGCACGGCGCCGGGTACAAAATAATGTTTGATGAAAGTATCTTCATAAACGGTCCACGATGGACCGTCCAAAAAGTATTCGGTTGCCTTCGCTTTGCGTGCTTCGTAAGCCCATCTCCCGGCAGCTACTGGCTCATAAGCCACCATCTGCCCGAAGCAACGAATCAGTAAACCCGAAAGATTCTTGTTGCCCATTTCCGTGTTGTGCTCCACTTGCACGGTGATGGTAGAATTGTCTTCGAGGTCTTTCACTTCCCACGCATCCACCGTGGTTCTGTTGTTTGCCATGTGTTGTATTTTAAAACGTTTAATAAGAATTTACACCGCTGCTTCCAATACGGTTTCGGTGAGGTATTTCATCAGGTCAAGGGCGGCCATGAGTACAGGCCTGGCCATCGCATCGCTGAACAAAGCAGCCTGCGGTGCTTCGCCAAAATACAAACCGTCGGATACAAGAAAGTTTAGGCGGGCCATTCCTTCTACGGGATGCGGACGACGTTCGCCATCCCAAGCGCCAATCCTTTGTACAACGTGCCGGCTTTGTTTAAAAAGATTGCTGATAAGCGATGCCGAATCTGTGGTAGCTGTATCCCAAATAATCATTTTGCCCGTTGCGTTTATGTAGCGTGCCGTTCCGTCTTCATAGGCGGCTACAACGTCCAGCCCGTTGTCAAGGCCCACTTCTATTACTACACCGAGCAAGCTTTTCTTCGAAAGTGTGTAGCCTGCCTTCGTTAGCTTGTTGTACGCAAAAATTTTATGTCTCGTTTCGAGGCTTGCATCGTCAATGACTTCCTGCAGGTCATTAATATTTACATCGTTGGCGAGCAAGACGTTCCAGGGATAAAGCTTTGCGTCAACGTTGGCGGCAAACAGGAAGGGCTTGTCGCAAAAAAGGAGTTCGTAAACATTGTTGGCGGATGGGTCGCGGTAAGGTGCGGAGGCACCATTGATTGTCGGTTGCATAAATTGTTGTTTTAGGTAATGATAAAATATCGTTTAACAGTGGTCTGTCTGATGAGTACTTTCGTGTAGCGTGGCTCTTCACTACTCTTCGTTGTCAAGTTTTCGTACATCAGCTACGTTTTGCAAGCGGTATCCGCCCGGTGTTTCGATGGCTTCCACTCCTTCTATCACAAATTCCGTTTTGCCAATGTTCAACCAGATGTCGCCGTTGAGGTAATGCGTGCCGATGGCGGTTTTGTTCACGTCGAAAATAAAGTTGCTGTACACCGACTGCTTCCAATGCAGGCCGGCCTCCTTGGCCTGCTGTTGCAGCATTTTAAAATCCTTTGTGTACCGGATCGCGGCTTCTGATTGCCGTTGTTTTATCATCGCTTCTGCTTTTTCGTGAGTCAGGCCGTCAAGTTTTATTGAAGCCATCTTTTCCATAAGTAAACGATACTCCGCATTGGTTGGAAAAAGCGTCAGCCATTCTTTCACATCAGCCGTTTGCAGGCTGTGATAAAGTTTCTTTGCAAAGGCCTGTTCATTTGTGGTAACGGAATAAGTGGGTTGGGTGGGCGTTAGTTCTGTTTTTTTATTGACGGTTTTTAAATCCCGGGAGAGTAAGAGAAAAACAAAATGACACAAAAAGTAAAAGGAAAGAACGTAGTACATAAGAAAGTTTTAGTAGGTGATGAGAGCTTCATGTTTGGCTTTGTCGGCTTCGGCAGGTGATAATTTTTTTCCGTTATAGATGGCACTCTCCCAATCGCCGTAAATAGCATTGGGCAAGATGATGAAGACATCGCCGAACAAGTCGGCATTGTCTCTTACCAAATTTTGCCTTGTGTACGACGGCCGGTTAAAAAACATCTTGTCAAAATCATTAAGGTTGTCGCCCAGCAACACCGCAACGGAATAATTCTTTCGGATGTTTTCTCTTCGCGGCTCTTTGTCGGATGTTGCTTCCTTCATTTGAACGTGCACGGTATCCGATTGCGGAAAGCCGGCCGTAGCAAGGTTTTCAATGGTTGCCTCTCTTTCTTCGGGACGGCGATTGCTCACGTAAAAGCATTGCACGCCCATCTTGTCGGCCCACTGAAAAAAAGCTACAGCACCGGGCAAAGCGCCGGCTTCAGCACGGCTTGTCCAGGCTTTCCAACTTTTTTCGGTATAGGTAGTGTGGTGTAAAATATCATCGGCCTGTTGCGGACTGTTATCGAGCACCGTTTCGTCAATGTCGGTTATAATGGCGAGTGGCGCTTCGTCGCCTTTGTGTGCCGTTATTTTTTCCATCAGGCGCATCTTTGCCAGGGCAAAAGCCTGATAGCACAAGGCTTTGTATTCGCCGCTGTGTTGTTGCCACAGCACCGCGTTGATGCTGTAATCGAGCGTTGTTATACTTCTCGATGTGCTGCTGTGCGTAACGGTAGGCGGAGTGTTTTTGCCAACGGCCGTCGAAGTTCCCTGGCCGAAAGAAGACAAACCCGCAAGCATTCCCGGAAGAACCAGTTGAAAAATTTGTTTCATGTGTGATAAGCTTTAAAACGGATAACAATAAATTTTTGATTTGATATTCACACAAAATTGTTCGCCCAAAAAGGCAGCTCCAAATGAAACCGGGCAAACGGCGGCTATCGCTTTGTGAAGCGTAGCAAAAGAGACGTTCAGCCGCGTGGCGGTACGGTGCTTGCCAGCTTTCCTTTGCCCGCATCGGTCGCTGTCGTTAATACAATCCCCATGCGCTTCGCCTGCCGTTTTGCTACGCTTCGGCCCGATAAATTTTACCCGAAAAAGTTTTCGGCTAATTTTTACCGTTCAATCAATCTATATGAACCTTCTCACCTTTCGTTTTGCAACGTTGGCTCTCTTTTCATTTTTCTCAAGTCATAAGGCACCGGCGGTAAAAGATTATTTAACCGTGCCCGGGCCGGTTGCTTTCAATAAAGGGAGCTTTTCTCTTTCGTGGACCTCGCACCCAAGCGCTGTTTATTACAAACAGGAGTATCTGCCCGCAACGGAAAAACCGGAAAGCTTCACACAAATGGTGATACTGGAATGCGTTGTCGGGAACATGACCCTTCGCGATGCCGTGCAAACAAAAGTGGCCGAGATGGTGGCGCGAAAAAAAAATGATCCATCGGTTAATTACGCAGTGATTGAAAACAAAAGCACGGGCGAATACTTGTTGGATTTTGTTGTGAGCGGTGCAGACGGTAAAGGCGCCGTTGTGGAATGGAATGCGTACCGCTATGTCACGTTGAAAGAGAAGGGCGGTAAGAAAGGAATTTTGTTGGTGGGCTATGCCAAACGTGCATACGGCGCCGGCACAACAGCCTTTCTGAAAACATTAAAAACGGAACGTACGGCTGACATCAATACTCTGGCTTCTTTCAGAATTCCGGAGATAAAAATTGCGGAATAAAAGCAACTCGTTTGCTGCGTTGATACACTTGGACAACTGTATTAACCGTTTTACCCGACATCTTGTTTTACCCGAAAACATCAGCGCATTATTGTCCTTCAACTTTAAAACTCTATGATGACAATCGAACAAAAAACAATCATTACCGCTAATTGGAAAAAAGTAGCGACGCTGGACGATAAATTGGTGGGCAGTTTATTTTACAACAAGCTGTTCCAACTTGCTCCCGAAGTACGGACCTTGTTTTCGTCTTCGGTGCCGGAACAATCAAAGAAACTGATGGCTATGTTGCACTACATGGTGCGGCACATTAACCAGCCGGACGAAGTCAGCGCAACGCTTTCCGCTCTTGCATCACGGCACGTAAAGTACAAGGTAAAGCCGTATCAATACGCCGTCGTTGGCAATGCCTTGCTGTGGACCTTGTCGCAAGGCTTGGGCAGCGATTGGAACGAAGCGGCGGAAGATGCCTGGGCCGCGTTTTACACGCATGTTTCGCGGGCAATGAAGGCGGTGCACGAAGCGCAGGCGGCGTTGGCGTGAACCATCCCTGGCCGGTAAATTTTTAATTTCAACCGATGACGCAACAGCAAGTACAATTTGTAAAAGCCTCGTGGCGCACCTTTCGTTCCATTGACCCGGTAACGGTGGGCGATGTGTTTTACACCAAACTGTTTTACGATCACCCGTCGTTGAAATCGCTTTTTAAAATCAGCAAAGACGAGCAATCAAAAAAGCTAATTGATATGCTTAATGTGATTGTGGGCCGGTTGGACCGGTTTGACGAAATGGAAGGCGAAGTGGCAGCAATGGGCGTCCGGCACGTGCACTACGGCGTAAAGCCGCAGCACTACAAAGCCGTTGGCGAGGCGCTTCTGTGGACTTTGCAACAGGGCTTGGGCAATGACTACACAAAAGAAGTTGCGGAAGCATGGGCCGCGTGTTTTAATGGGTTGGCGGCGAGCATGATCGGCGCTTCGTCTGGTACCGTACAACTATAATTGTCCATGATTCTATCGTGTGCCCGTCAATGAAAAATTAGTTGCGTTCACAAACGGTTCGGCCCCGCTTTTACCACGCTTCGACGGCGTTCTCCCCGGCTTTTCGCAAAGAATGTTTTCCGGCCTTTGCCGATTTCTTACTTTGTATGCACAATGGTTTTTCAACAAAGAAAGGGCGGTCAGCGGCTGTTTTATTTTCTTGCGGCGATGCTGCTTTCGGCAGCAGCAAAGACACAATTCACGGCCAACAGTTTTCGGCATCTCACCACGGCCGAAGGTTTAAGCGATAACAACATCCACGCCGTCGTGCAGGACAAATATGGCTTTACATGGATCGGTACTTCGTACGGCCTTCATCGCTTTGATGGCGTTGACGTCAACGGCTATTTTCACAAGCAAAACGACAGGACCACTTTGCCCGACAATTACGTTTCAGCGCTGTACCGCGACGACAAAGGCTGGCTGTGGGCAGGCACGCTGGCGGGTTTGTGCCGATACGATTACCCCACGGCTACTTTTATCAGTTACAGCTCGCCGAAGCCGGTTCAGATTAACGACATGGTGAAAGATAAACGGGGCAAACTCTGGCTGGCAACCAATGATGGACTGTGGCTTGCAAATGAAGAAAAGCAATGCATTCAAAAGTTTTGCGCACGAAAAGATTCCGCCTTTCAAGCAGCCTTCAAGGGTACGTTTAATCAATTAGCCTTAGCAACCGACGGCACCATCTACATCGCCTCGGGAAGCGGGATAAAAATCTTTCATTCCGAAACCTTTGCCTTTTCGCAAATCCGGCACGACGCCGCAAAAAACGCTTCCTTGTTGGACGATAACGTGATAAGCCTTGCGCTCGACAAGGCAAACAACCTGTGGGCAGCGCCCGCCTCAAAAGAAGGAACCGTACAAAAGATAAGCATTAAAACAGGCGCCGTACTTTCTACTCTTGCGTTTCCGGCTTACAATAAAGGGAGCAACGTCAATTACATTACAAGAATTTTGGTTGACGACAGCAACAGGCTATGGCTGACAACGACCGCTAACGGTTTACTTCAATACAACGAAGGCAAGAACACTTCGTACAACTACCGGCACGATGCCCTCATTGCCAACACGGTATCGGCAAACAACATAAAGACTTTATACCGGGATAGCGCAGGGCTGATTTGGCTGGGTACGGAAGGCTACGGCTTAAATTTTTTTCATCCCGACAAAAATATTTTTTATGCGCTTCACGCTTCCGAAGACAAAAGAAATTCGTTGCCGGATGACTGGTGCCGCGCCGCCTGCGAAGACGATAAAGGCAATTTGTGGCTTGCCACCGGAAGAGGAGCGGCCCGCTATAACCCGCGGCAGCAGCGGTTTACACTCATTGCCAATACTGAATCGGCCGACGCGCCGGTTTATTACAACTCCATCCGTTCGTTGCTAAAAGATGACGAAGGCAACGTTTGGATCGGTACCAGCAAAGGACTAAACCGCTATCATCCGTCCACGGGCAAGATGGATTTTTTTGGAAAGGCGCACGGCATTCCGGCCGTTTTTGTTTGGATGATGGCAAAACGCAAAGACGATGAAATTTGGTTCGGTACGAGAGAGGGCCTGTTTCGTTATCGTCCGGCGCAAAATGCTTTTGATGATTTGAGCAGTGATCCGATTTTATCATCTGTTGCCAAGGGCAACATTCAGGCACTTTTTACGGACAGTAAAAACAGGTTGTGGATCGCCATTCTTGACGTGGGCGTTGTGGTGTACGACGGCAAGAACAGCCTAACACTCTTGTCGAAGAAGAACAAGCTCTTAACAGATGACCGCACGTCTTCTTTTGCCGAAGACAAGAACGGCGCAATATGGATTGGTTCGGAAGAAGGCCTTACCGCGTACGATCCGGCAAAAGGAACCGCCGTCTTTTATACGCACGAAAACGGCTTGCCCTCAAACCGCACCAACAACATCATGTGCGACGGCTTGAACCGCATCTGGATTGGCACGTCAAACGGTTTGTGCGTTTTGGACAGGAACAGAAAACGGTTGAGGCGCTTTAACTCCAATGATGGCTTGCTCACCAACCAGTTTAATGAGCAGGCGGCTTACCAAACCAAAGACGGCTACTTTGTCTATCCGTCATACAAGGGGTTTTTGATTTTTCGTCCCGACTTGTTTACCGAAGACCGAGCACCGGTGCCGTTTTACCTTACCTCGTTCACCATTGCCGGCACAGCGCAAAGCATCAGTCCCAATCCGCAAGAGGTGCGGCAGGTGCATTTAAAATATGACGAGAATTTTTTTACCATTGGCCTGGCAGGCTTGCACTTCCTAAATCCGCAGCAATGCTTATTCGCCTATAAATTAGAACCCTTCGACAAGGACTGGGTCTATACGGCTAACAGGGAAATCAAATACACAAACGTGCCCGCAGGCGATTATGTGTTTCATTACAAAGCGGCAACGGATAGTTTGCATTGGGCCGGCAATGAAAAAACGTTGGAAATAAAGATAGATTCGGTGTTTTACAAAACCGTTCCGTTCCGGCTTTTTGCAGCAGCTCTCATTGCGGCATTGTTGTATGGTTTGTACAAATACCGCGGCGATCAAAGAGCAAAGCTTGCAAACTTGCAAACCAAAGCCACAGCGCTGGAAAAAGAAAAAGCGGTGGTGATGTACGAGAACTTAAAACAGCAATTGAACCCGCATTTTTTGTTCAATTCGCTTTCCTCGCTTAGCGGCTTGATTCAAAAAGACCAGGGCGCAGCCAAAACGTTTTTGGATCAGCTTTCAAAAATCTACCGCTACATTTTAAAAAGCGGCGACAGCGAAACGGTGCGCATCAGCGAAGACCTGAAGCTGGCGCAGATTTACATGCAGTTGCAGCAAACCCGCTTTGGCAACGGCTTGCAACTGCTGGTTGATTTGCCTGATGACGTTCAGAACCGAAAGATCGCTCCCGTTACGATTCAGAATTTAATTGAAAACGCCATCAAGCACAACGTTATTGACAGTGAAACACCACTGGTAATCGCCATCACATACGATGAAAACTTTCTCATTGTTCAAAACAATTTGCAGAAGAAAAGTTTTGTTGAAGGCAGCAACAAGCAAGGACTGCGAAACATGAAAACGCTTTACCGTTATCTCTGCGGCCAATCTATCGTTACCGAAGAGAACGCAGAATACTTCACCGTTAAAATTCCTTTTGTATGAAAGCAGTCATTATTGAAGACGAAGCGCTGTTGTCGGGAGAGTTGGTAAACAAGTTGAAGAACAAGTGTCCCGACGTGAAAACAATTGAAATTTTACCCAGTTTGAAAACAGCCCGTCGCTGGATGATGGAAAACGCCGAGCCTGACTTGTATTTCATGGACATTCAATTGAGCGACGGCGTAAGCTTTGAATTGTTTGATGCCTTTCAAATCGGTTGCCCCGTGGTGTTTACCACCGCTTACGACGAGTTTGCGTTAAAGGCGTTTAAAGTCAACGGAGTTGACTATCTCTTAAAACCAATTGACGAAGAAGAATTAAAAACTGCCGTGGATAAGTGCCGAAAGATTATTGAAAGCAAGGCTGCCTATCCAAAAGATATTGCCCAACTGGTGCAACGGCTGGCGCAACCGAACGCTTCCACTTACAAAGAAAAATTCATCATTCACCAACGCCATCAATGGGTACCGGTGAACACGAAAGACATTGCCGTGTTTGTAAAGGACACCTTACATTATCTCTATACTTTTAACGGCGATAAACACATTTTGGATTTTGATTCGATTGAGGAAATCGAAGACGTGCTCGATCCGAAACAGTTCTACCGGGCAAACCGGCAAACACTGCTGAATATAAAAGCGGTTCAAAGCGTTCGGCCGCACGAGAACCAAAAGCTAACAATAAGCCTGAAACCGCCGCTAAAGATGCAAGTGGACATCAGCCGTGAAAAAGCGCCACAGTTTAAAAGATGGTTCGATCGGTAAGATGTTATTTGATGGCGGTCAGGATTGCAATTGCCGGCTGTAAAGAGATGATGCATTAAGAGCCAATGACCTGCTAAAAAATCAGTCGTTACAAGTTCTCGCAAAAGACTGCGTGTGTTGAAAACGCCGGCCTTCTACCGCTTTGGCGGGCGATAACAAAAAGAAAAAAGGCCGCTCTTGGCAGAGCAGCCTTTTAACGATTTAGGCGTAAGTTCCGTTCGTACCGCGTACGGGATTCGAACCCGTATCGCCTCCGTGAAAGGGAGGTGTCCTAGCCCTTAGACGAACGCGGCGTTTTGTTTCAGGGAGGGCAAAAATAGGCGCTGTGCCCTTTCGTTCCAAAAAGTTTTCGGAATAAAAAAGCCTCTTTCGAAAAAGAGGCTTTTGAAAAACAGTCACTGCTTTAGTTTTTTGCTACATCAAATTTGCGGAAAATGGATTTGATGCCGTTGCGGATTTCCTTACCGGTAAAGTTGCGGCTCACCACTTCATCCGTCGTCCAGCCTTGCCAGATGGTTCTATCGGTTTTGCTGTCAATCATGCGCACGGTGATGGTGCCTTCCCTTACCTGACGTTGGTCGCGGTCGTATCCCAAAAATTGTGAAGGATAATAAACCGGCACATAGCGGCGTGAATAAGGGTTGAAATAATAACGGGTCAGCGGCTGCGAGTATACGGGATTGTTTTCTTCCCGAATGCCTCGTTCCACTAACAAGTCATAGGTCAACAACACATCCGGCTTTGCCGACTGCCGCCAACCGGCTTTTGTTAGTTCTTCGTTCACCGCCTCTTTAACGGTTCGTTCGCTTAAGTCGGAAACCTTCACTTTTGCCGAATCATTTTTACTTTCCCTTGTGTCCACCCAGGCAAAAGAATGATAGTTATTCAGGTCAACAGACTTGTCTTTTTCCACATGGGCCACGCTTGCACATCCTGCTAATAAAAGACCGGAAAGAGCAGCGATGGATAGTGATTTTATGGGGTTTCGCATATTCAGAACTCCTTTGTTTTTTGTTCTTTTATATACGCAAAACCTGTGCTTGTATTTCAAATAAGATGTGAAAGTGCAAGTGAAAAAACGGACATAAATCCAAGCGCTTCAATGCCTATTTACGCAAGCCCGGTTTCAAAATGGCGGTCTGGAATTTCAACATTGGCAAATCCTTTTTTCACCAGCCAACGGCTAAAATCCTGTTGCACATCGTATTCGCCGTGTACCAAGAAAAGACGTTTCACCTGTTGCTGATCCTGGCAACTTAACCATTGGCTTAGATCTTCGTAATCGCCGTGGGCACTCATGCTTTTTATTTGCCCAATTTCAGCGTTCACTTCGTGCCGTACGCCAAAAATGCTGACCTCTTTTACGCCGGTTAGCAGCCTTGCACCCAGCGAAGCCGGTTCGCAGTAGCCCGTCATCAAAATTCCATTGCGACTGTTCTCTACGTTATTGCTGATGTGGTGTTTTACGCGGCCGGCTTCAGCCATCCCACTAGCGGAGATGATCACGCAAGGTTCGTTGCGGTAGTTCAGGCTTTTTGAATCTTCCACACTTTCGATGTACTGCAGCCCTTCAAACTGAAAGGGATCGTCGTCGCTTTGCAAAACTTTTTGAATGGCTTGATTGAAGTATTGCGGGTAATGTTTCACCACTTCGGTAATGGAGGTGCTTAACGGACTATCTAAAAAATAATCAAGCTTGGGCAAGCGATTCTCCAGCGATAACTGGTTTAATCCGTAAAGAATTTCTTGTGTTCTGCCTAAGCTAAAAGCAGGCATAATCAACTTGCCGCCTTTCTGCACGCAA
Source organism: Flavisolibacter sp. (assembly GCA_965247695.1). Taxonomy (GTDB): domain Bacteria; phylum Bacteroidota; class Bacteroidia; order Chitinophagales; family Chitinophagaceae; genus Flavisolibacter. The sequence goes on along the minus strand of OZ252037.1, from coordinate 3,148,713 downwards.
GTGCGTTCTATCCAACTCAAAATATTGTCAACGGACGATCGTACGTTCTCGTGCAAGCTGTTGCCATAAGTTGATTCCATCAAAATATAATCGGCTTGCGGAAACACCTCCGGGGAACGTAATATCACATCGCGATAGCGGCCTACATCGCCGCTAAAGGTGAGTGTTGTTGTGTTGCCGTTTTCACTCACTCGTAAATGCACGCAAGCACTACCTATGATGTGGCCCGCATCGGTAAACATGGCTTGCACGCCTTCAATTACATCAAACCATTGCCCGTAGGGCTTTGGTATAAATTGCCCGAAACTGGCTTTTGCATCGTCAGTGGTGTAGAGCGGTTGCGCCAACGGCTTGCCTTGGGCTTTGCTGCCTTTGTTGTGGTACTTGGCATCGTTCTCCTGAATGCCCGCCGAATCGAGTAACAGCAAGGTTGATAACTCTTTGGTGGCATCGGTGCAAAAGATGCTGCCTCTGAAGCCGTCTTTCACCAGTTTTGGAATGAGGCCCGTGTGGTCAATGTGTGCATGGGAAAGCACCATCGCATCTACTTCCGAAGGCTCGAATCCAAAGTAGCGGTTAAGCGCATCGGTGTCCTTGCCCATGCCCTGAAACATGCCACAGTCCAATAAAACTTTCTTTCCGTTTTTCAACGTAAGCAAATGTTTGGAACCGGTAACCGTGCGGGCCGCGCCGTGAAAAGCAATCTTCATAATGGGAGTTTAGCGGTAAGGTAGGCCAGAATAGCTTTTGGTCTTGATGCGACATATTTGTTTTCTATTTTCGCAGCAACTATAGGTAAATCCGGTTTCCTGTCATACCCGTTAATCTTGCCGTAGAAGAACCCGGTATCCTTAACGGCAAGTATTCGCCTTCGGCGAATTCGGGTGAGGCCAACAATTGTGCTCATCTCCTAATAAAGCTCCTCCGGGAGCTTTTTTTGATGCGCAAGCCATTGCCCAAATATTTCTGGCAAGCCGTTTGCAAAATGGGCATCGTAACAAAATCTACTTTATGAAATCAAGACAATTCGCAGCTTGCGCTGCCGCTATTTTTGCAGGCTTTATTGCAAATGCACAGAGCGGACAAATCAGAGGAGGGCTAAATCTTGCCAACATTTCCACCACATCAAACGGCCGTGTGAACAATGCTAATCAGCTTAGCTCGTTTCAGGTTGGCGTTGTCGGCGACGTGAAGCTGGGCACTTCGTTTTTGAGTTTGCAACCCGGTGTGATTTATACGGGCAAAGGAGCAAAAATTGAAGAAGGAACGGCTGGACGGGCAGGCTACTACAAGCAAACCTTTAATCCTATGTACATTGAAGTGCCGGTGAACCTTGTGTTTAAAGCGCCTGTTGGCAAAACAAGTAAAGTGTTTGTTGGAGCCGGACCCTATGCAGCGATTGGCGTTGCGGGCAAGGTAAAAACTGATGGCACTACCCTTTTAGGACAGACCTACACACATGAGCAAAACATTCAGTTTTCCAACGATGACCCTACGACATTTAACGAAGAAGAAGGTGCAGGCCTTGGGCTTGTACGCCGCTTTGATTATGGTTTAAATGGCACGGCCGGAATTGAAGGAAAAAGCATTGTGCTCGGCGTAAATTATGGTCTCGGCTTAGCAAAGTTGCAAAGCGGAACTAACAGCAGTGCTGATGACAATAATAAGCACCGCGTGTTGAGTTTGACGTTAGGTTTTAAGTTCTAAGAAAAGAAACTCATTTCTAAAAAGAGGCTGCTTCAAAATCGAGGCCGCCTCTTTTATTTTCTGGAAAGATGTCTGTTGAACACTGTTTACTCTTCGTTTACCGCAAATTGAAGTTGCACATAAAAACGATGTGCAGCCGCCCGTTTTGTGTTGCTTCTTACCCGAAGTGTGGGAAAATCTTTTGTCAAAGCCCAATCTTCAATCCGTTGAATTAGTTGCCTCCCTACTCCTTTGCCTCGAAGGTCTTCGTTCACCACCAGTCCGCCGATTTCTACAAACGGATTGCCTTCGATGCGGTGTGCGATGGAGGCATGAACCCACCCGATAATGATTGAATCATTTACTGCAACAAGGCGATAGTTAGCGGATAAAAAAAGCAGGGTATAATGTTGACAAGTGTAGCTTCTACTGAAATTGAATACCCCAATTGATTTAACAGACGAGTAATGGCTTCAGCATCCGCACCCTCCACTAATCGAATGATGATTTGCATGGATTAAACTTACGGAAAAGAGTAGATTGCAGTTATGAATCAGTTAAAGGAGTACATCGAAATAGACAAAGAAATCATCGGTGGTGAACCCGTTTTTAAAGGCACGAGAGTCAGTGTGAAAACTTTATTTGATTATTTAGAAGAAAGTTCACTTAAAGAATTCCTTACCGGACACCCATCAGTCTTACGTGCGCAGGCTGAAGCGGTGATTGAGGCGGCCGCCAATAAACTTCTTTCTGACTTGGCCGCATGAAAATATTGCTTGATGAAAATATAGACGTTCGATTCAAAAAACTCTTTCCGCCTGATTTTGTTGTGTTCACTGTAAAGGACATGGGTTGGAACGGGATCAAGAACGGAAAGCTAATCGAGCTAATTAATGCGAATGATTTCGACGTCTGGATTGTAATTGATAAGAATATTTCTTACCAGCAAAATCTAAAAAAACTTTCCTTCACTATTATTGTTTTGGATGTGCTTCGAAATACGCTTGAACGTATTCAAAAATTACTTCCTAAAATTCTACTTGCTTTGAAAGTAGCCTCGCCGGAAAAGGTTATTGTTATTGCCGAAGAAAAATAAAAAAGCCCCACTCCCGTGAGGCTTTCAACTATCATTCATTAAACGCTTACGCATCCTTCCCGTGGCAGTTCTTAAACTTCTTTCCGCTACCGCAAGGACAAGGATCATTGCGGCCAATCTTCGGGCCGACTTTAATGGGCTCTTGTCTTACTGCAATGTTGCCGGCCGGGCTTGAAGGATCGTAATAATCTTTTTCGTTGGCGGCATAATCTTCACCTACAGCCTCTATCTCTTCCTTATTTGCCCGCATCTTGCTCATGTCTGTTTTTTGCTGGCGGCCTTCGCGTAAAAAAGGCTGCTGCGCCACACGCGGGCCTTGGCCTTGTGGCATCGAGTGAGCAGGTTCTTCCTGCACCGGCAGTTGTGAATGCGACAAAAAGGAAACAATCTCACGGTTCAAATCCGAACTCATTCTTCTGAACAAGTTGTACGCTTCCATCTTGTAAATTACCAATGGATCTTTCTGTTCCAAGTAAGCCGTTTGAACGCTTTGCTTCAGGTCGTCCATGGCACGAAGGTGTTCCTTCCAGCTATCGTCAATAATGGACAGCGTGATGTTGCGTTCCATTGCACTCGTCAACTCGGCTCCTTCCGTGCTCAACATCTTATCCATATTCACCAAAACATTGATGCCTTTGCGGCCATCGGTAAAGGGAACCACTACATTTTCGATATGCTGTCCTTGCGTTTGGCGAATATTCTTGAACACCGGCACAGCTTGCGTTTTTGTTTCTTCTTTGTGCGCCTGATAGTTCTCTATTGCTTCGGTATAAAGCCTATCAGTTAAGGACGGTGCATCGGTGGTTTTAAATTCTTCGGGAGAGATTTGAAAGTCCAATCCAAAGGTGACGATGCAAGCCAGTTTGAAGCCTTCGTAATCTTCCTGTTCTTTATAGGTAGAGATAATTTCTTCGGCGGTAACGGAGAAGGCATTGTCAATATCCAAAGCCAAACGTTCGCCAAACAAAGCGTGGTTGCGACGGTCATAAATCGCGTTGCGCTGTTTGTTCATCACGTCGTCATATTCCAACAAACGCTTGCGAATGCCGAAGTTGTTTTCTTCCACCTTGCGCTGTGCCCGTTCGATGCTTTTGGTGATCATGCTGTGCTGAATCACTTCGCCTTCTTTATAACCAAAACGGTCCATCATTCCGGCAATCCGTTCGCTGCCGAACATGCGCATCAGATCATCTTCTAAAGAAACATAAAACTGCGAAGTACCGGGATCGCCTTGACGACCAGCACGGCCGCGAAGCTGTCTGTCCACACGACGCGACTCATGCCGCTCCGTACCAATGATGGCCAAGCCACCGGCTTCCTTCACACCGGGTCCGAGCTTAATGTCGGTACCGCGACCGGCCATGTTGGTGGCAATGGTGATGGCGCCGGGCAAACCCGCTTCGGCCACAATCTGTGCTTCCCGTGCGTGTTGCTTTGCATTAAGTACGTTGTGCGGAATCTTTTTTTGCTGCAACATGCGGCTAAGCAATTCACTTACTTCCACCGAAGTGGTACCCACAAGCACGGGTCGTCCCGCATTGCGCAAAGCTTCTATTTCGTCAATAACCGATTTGAATTTTTCCTTGCGTGTTTTGTACACCAAATCTTGATGGTCTTTGCGTATGACGCCAATGTTGGTAGGAATGTTTACCACATCCAATTTGTAGATGCTCCACAATTCGGCTGCTTCTGTTTCCGCTGTACCCGTCATTCCCGCAAGCTTGTGATACATGCGGAAGTAATTTTGCAACGTCACGGTTGCATACGTCTGCGTGGCCGCTTCAATCTTCACGTTCTCCTTCGCTTCAATGGCCTGATGCAAACCATCGCTGTAGCGCCGGCCTTCAAGAATACGGCCCGTTTGTTCATCAACGATCTTCACCGCTTCATCCATCACTACATACTCCACATCTTTTTCAAAAAGCGAATATGCTTTTAAAAGTTGTTGCACTGAATGAATGCGGTCTGCCTTTACGGAGTATTCGTTTAAGATGGCTTCTTTTTGATGAAGCTTGTCTTCCTGCGGCAACTCTCCGTTTTCTATTTCCGCCAAACGAACGCTGATGTCGGGGATGATAAAGAAGTCCGGGTCTTCGCCGGAACGGGTAATGGTGGTGATGCCTTTATCAGTTAAGTCAACCGATTTATTTTTTTCATCAATCTGGAACAACAGCTCTTCATCTACGATCGGCATGTTGCGTTGCTGATCTTGCAGGTAATAGTTCTCGGCTTTTTGCAGCTTTACTTTTATTCCGGGTTCGCTTAAAAATTTAATCAACGGCCCGTATTTGGGCAAGCCGCGAAAGGCACGAAAAAGATACAAGCCGCCGCTCTTCGGGTCATCATCGCCTTCGCTGAATTTCTTTTTGGCTTCGTTTAAAAAGCCACGTACAAGCCGTTCCTGCGCTTCAATCAAGGCTTGCACACGCGGTTTCAAGATGTGGTATTGCTGGTCGTCGCCTTTGGGCACAGGACCGGATATAATCAGCGGCGTACGGGCATCATCAATCAACACCGAATCCACTTCATCCACCATGGCGAAATGATGTTTGCGCTGCACCATTTCTTCGGGGGAATGCACCATGTTGTCGCGGAGGTAATCGAAGCCGAATTCGTTGTTGGTGCCGTAAGTAATGTCGGCCTGATAGGCACGGCGGCGGCTTTCGCTATTGGGTTCGTGCTTGTCAATGCAATCTACTTTCAGTCCTAACCACTCGAAGATGGGACCGTTCCATTCACTGTCGCGACGGGCGAGATAATCATTCACCGTTACAATGTGAACGCCTTCACCGGCCAAAGCATTCAGGTATGCGGGAAGCGTTGATACCAAGGTTTTGCCTTCACCAGTCGCCATTTCCGCAATCTTGCCTTGATGCAACACCGTGCCGCCAATCAATTGCACGTCGTAGTGAACCATGTTCCAGGTGACTTCGCCACCGCCGGCCGTCCATGAATTTTGAAAGGTGGCTTGGTCGCCGTTGATGGCAATGTGGCTTTTGACCACAGCCAGTTCTTTGTCGAGCGCTGTTGCGGTTGATATAATCTCTTTGTTCTCTTTAAAACGCCGCGCCGTTTCTTTTACTACTGCAAAAGCCTCGGGCAGAATTTCTTTTAAAACTTCTTCAATCTTTTCGTCGCGGGTTTTCTTCAACTGATCCACTTCCTGATAAACGGCGTCCTTGCCTACCAAGTCGGTGAATGGAAGTTCGTCGGCACGCTGGGCGGTTTCGGAAATTTGCGCATCAATGTCTTTCAGGTGGCCGGCAATGCGGCTCCGAAATTCAGCGGTCTTGCCGCGAAGCGCATCGTTGCTCAAACCCTGGCAAGCCTCGAACTGCTCGGCTATTTTGCCAACCATTGGGGTTATCAGCTTTACGTCCTTCTCCGACTTACTACCGCCAAAAATTTTTGAGAGAAAAGAAATCATGTGTATTCGTTGATATTTGAGGGATTGTTTTTTGAAGCATGTAGTTTGAACCTACGGATAGCGAGTTTGAAACTACAGGCAGCGCCGTCAAAAAAGATGCTGAACCTTTTGCTTAGCCAATTTGACAGGGCGTCAAAGATAATCCGTTGTGCTTAGTTTAAAATACGGCTGTCCATAGTTTCAAATGACGGACGGCATTCTTAACAAATGAAAAGCACCGACTTTTGCGGCCAGAACGGGCCATTTAAAAGGCGAACAATAAACACCATGCGAACAATTTTCCTTTTTTTACTCATTGCTTTATTGACGGCTTGCAACAACAACGCAAGAAACAAGGAACGGCGCAAACCGGCTCCCGATGCGGTCTTTTACGATTACCAGGTTTGGGGAGAAGAAGGCGATTCCAGCGTAACGGTCACTTTTCAATACCGCGGCTACGGTGGCGATGGACCAGCACAAAAGATGACAGACTCGGCCAGCGTGCTGCTCGATGGAAAACTAATGACGGCTGACAGCAGTAGTTACAACGGAACTATTTACGAAAGCATACAGTCAGCAAGTTCTTTTATCGGCACACACAACTTGAATTTCACAGATAATAAAGGCAAAGCGCACAAGGAAAAATTTCAGTTTGAACCTTTTAGTCTTGCAGCAGAATTGCCGGAGCAGGTGAAGAAAGAACCGTTTATTATCAAACTAAAAAATTTTCCGGCGGAGCCGACAATTGTTCGATTAACCATCACCGATACTTCTTATGCAAGTCGAGATGTGAACGATGAAGTGCAAGTGGCAAATGGAGAATTGACTGTGAATGAAAGCCAATTGGCCAATCTTGTGGTGGGTCCGGTAACGTTGGAAATTTATCGCGAAGATGAACGACCGCTGAAACAAACAGGCAAAGAAGGCGGACGGGTTCTGATGATGTATGCGTTAAGACGGCAATTTGAATTAATGAAGTGATCAAGGCATGTTACCAGTTACCAGTTTCTGGTCACCGGTTTGTTTCCGCAGCCATGTGGCTTCTCATTTGCGCCAAGAGGTCTTATGAACTATCAGGTGAAAGTAAAATTATATTTTATGAAAGGTTTTCTTTTTTTGATTCTCTTTTCTTGTTCGATGGCTTTGCAGGCGCAACTCTCGCTCTATGATTCGGTAAACCTGCGGCATAACAAAATTGCTAAGACCGGCGTCACCGTTTTGGCCGGATGGTCGGCGGTCAGTGTGGCTTCGGGCCTCGTGGGTATGAACAACAGCGATGGCGATGTGCGGTATTTTCACAAGCGTAATGTGTTATTTGGAGGCATTAACCTTGCGCTTTCGGGCTTGAGCCTTTTGCGGATGCGTAGCGAAGCATCTAAGGCTTACACACCGGCACAGATTTATAAACGCACCGCCGCCACGCAAAAAGTGTTTCTGTTTAATGCCGGTTTGGATCTGGCCTACATAGCTTATGGCCTTTATACCCGCGAAAGGGCTTTTCGATATACAGGCGATAAACGCGATAAGCTACGCGGCACCGGAAATTCAGTTTTGGTGCAAAGCGGATTTTTGACGTTGCTGGATTTTGTGCAGTACTTCATGCAAAGCAGCAATGCCAGGCGGTTGGATAGTAAGCTAAACATGCTTGCCTTTTCTGCAACCGAGAATGGAGCCGGCTTGGTTTATCGGTTTTAGCTTGCATGAACACTTAACACAACCCTTCTTTTCCATTGCTGGAATTTTGACCTTGTAACCTTACTTTTGCGGCCGGTTAAACGTTTGCAGGTAGCTGGTGTTTTGCTGAATAGAATTACTGAACGCATACGAGTGCGACGCAACTGGGTTCAATAGATAGACAAACCTCTGGTCCAAAAAAGCACACACCAACACCGGCGAACGCAAGTCTGAAATCGCGAACGATAAATCTCAAATTCCCTCCATGGCTGGTCAGTTAAAAGAAGTCCGCAACCGTATCAAGTCGGTGCAAAGCACACAGCAGATTACCAAGGCAATGAAAATGGTGAGCGCCGCCAAGCTTCGACGGGCACAGGATGCCATTCAACAAATGCGGCCGTATGCAAAGAAGTTGCAGGAAATGCTAAGCAACATTGTGAGCAATACCGAAGTGGAAGGCGGCAATACATTGGCTACTGAAAGGGCTGTGGAAAAAGTTTTATTGATTGTAATTACATCTGACCGCGGCCTCGCCGGCGCCTACAATGCCAACCTCATTAAACTGGCTAAGCAAACCATTCGCGAAAAATATTCAGCGCAATTCGACAAGGGAGCCGTTGCCATTTGGAGCATTGGCAAAAAAGGCTGGGAACATTTTGCCAAGAACAATTATAAAGTGTCTGATACGCACAAAGACATCTTTTTAAACCTGACGTTCGAGAATGTGCAGAAGGCATCGCAGGCGGCGATTGAGGCTTTTAAGAACCGTGAGTTTGATGCCGTGGAAGTCATATATAGCGAGTTTAAAAACGCGGCTACGCAACGATTTGTGGCTGAACCTTTCCTGCCCATTCCCAAAATAGTGAACAAGGACAATGCGGTAAAAGCAAACTTCATCTTCGACCCAAGCAAGGAGGAATTGATTGCCGAACTGATGCCGAAAATTTTGAACACGCAGTTGTACAAAGCGGTGCTGGATGCCAACGCATCGGAACACGGCGCCCGAATGACGGCGATGGACAAAGCCAGCGAAAATGCCAACGAACTTTTGCGCAATTTGAAGATTTCGTACAACCGTGCGAGGCAAGCGGCTATTACCACGGAACTGACAGAGATTGTGAGCGGTGCGGCGGCGTTGCAAGGATGATGATTAGCAAATTAGCTGATGTCAGGTTGAAGAAACTCTACTTAGTTTGGTTGATCTCTAAGCACAATCGTTTTTTGGAACCAAGGGTTTGTTTATCCATTGAACCCAGTTGCGTCGCTCCCGATAGCTATCGGGACTTGTACTTTCTTATCGCTATTCAACAACTAAAAAATTACAAACACTCTCCTGGTTATACAGAGAGTGCTTAAATACCCCTTTAGGGGATAGGGGCATGGAAATTTCTGAACTCATACCGCACATTGAATCGCTCATTTTTGCCTCCGACAAACCACTGGCTTCTTCGGAGATTACCGACTTGATTAATGCCGCTTTCGGCTTCATGGACGAGAAGATTGAAATAGAGCAAATAGACGCCGCCATTGAAGGCATCGTGGAGAAATACAACTCTGAATTTTATCCTTTTGAAGTGCGGCAAAGCGGCGGCGGCTGGCAGTTCCTTACTAAGAAAGAATTTCACAAAACGGTAGCCCAACTCAATGGCGAAAAGTTTTTGAAACGTTTGTCCACGGCGGCTTTGGAAACCCTTGCCATCATTGCCTATAAACATCCCGTCACCAAAGGCGAAATTGAATCCATTCGCGGCGTAAGCTCCGATTACGCAGTTCAAAAGCTGTTGGAAAAAGAACTCATCATCATCACCGGACGCAACGAAAAGATGCCGGGCCATCCCTTGGTTTACGCCACGTCCAAAAGTTTCATGGATTATTTCGGCATTAACGGCGCCGATGATCTGCCCAAGATAAAAGAAGTGCTGGCCGAGCAACTGGTAATGCCAACGGCCGTCAATCACACTGATTTTGAGCAAAGCGATGTTCTCGCGGTGGCGGACAACGGCGAGTTGATTTTGGCGGAAGAAATTGCAGAAGCCGAACCAAGTTTGAACGAACATTCTATTGAACAGAACAATGACGAAACAGCAGTAGAAGAAGATAACGAAAGCAAAGCTGCCGATACCGAAACGCTTGCCGACGAGATAGCCGAAGAAGATTTCATTTCCGATGAAACTTTTGCAGCCGAAGACGAAGCAGTTGAAGAGGAAACGATAGAAGATGAATTGGCTGACGAAGAACCACCATCGAAGGCTTCAGAAACAGATGACCAAGAGAACGCTTTAGAAAAACCGGTAAAAGAATAAATTTTCGTGGCTGTTTTCCCCTACTAATTTTAAGCCCCATGTTATCGAACGAACAACTCCTTCAAATAGCGGCTGACTTCGGCACACCTGTTTATGTTTATGATGCGGAAAAAATAAAAGAACAATACGGCAAACTCACGGCTGCTTTTTCGCCGGTTGATTCGTCTTTCTTCTTTGCCTGCAAGGCGCTTACCAATATCAATGTTTTGAAGTACGTGGCTTCGCTGGGTTGCGGCATTGATTGCAGCAGCATTAACGAGGTTACGCTGGCGCTTCATGCCGGCGTGCGGCCCGATAAAATTCTTTACACTTCCAACGGGATTGCTTTTGATGAAATTGAGGAAGCCGTAAAAAGCGGTGTGCATGTGAACATTGACAGCCTTTCCAATCTTAAAAAATTTGGAAAAAAATTCGGTTCAAGCTATACGGTCGGCATTCGGTTGCGGCCAAACATTTTAGCCGGCGGCAATTTAAAAATTTCAACGGGCCATGAGAAGAGCAAGTTTGGTATTCCGGTTGATCAACTCGGTTTGCTGCTAAACATTGTGCAGCAAAACAACATTCGCATTGCGGCCCTGCACATTCATACCGGAAGCGACATTAAAGACGCTGATGTATTTGTACACGGCATTAAAGTATTGGCGGAACTGGTGCAGCATTTTCCGCATTTGGAAGTGATTGATCTCGGCGGTGGGTTTAAAGTGCCATACGAACCTGATGATGAAGAAACAGATGTTGCCAACATTGCGAGGCGGCTTAAAACTTATCTCGATTCGCATCTGTTCAACAAAGGCAAATCTTATCAGCTTTGGTTTGAGCCGGGCAAATATCTGGTAAGTGAATGTGGCTACTTGCTTGCACAAGTAAACGTAATGAAAGAGGCAGGCTCCCAAATTTTTGCGGGCATCAACACCGGCTTGAATCATCTTATCCGGCCCATGATGTACGATGCTTATCATCACATCGTCAACATCTCTAACCACTCGGCGAAAGAAAAAGTTTATACCGTTACCGGTTACATCTGCGAGACGGACACCTTTGCTACCGACCGTTTGTTGCACGAAGTCCGTGAAGACGATGTGCTTGCCATTTACAATGCCGGCGCTTACGGTTTTGAAATGGCTTCTAACTACAATTCACGTTATAAACCTGCTGAAGTTTTGGTGATTGATGGGCAAGCAAAGCTCATTCGCCGCCGCGAGGTGTTTGAAGATTTGTTGCGCAATCAGGTTGATATGTTGTAAAATATACTTTTGTCATTGTGTCTTTCAGAAAGAATAAGAAAGCCCTCGCATTGCGAGGGCTTTCTTATTCTTATCAATGTAAAGCTTATAGGGTTTTCACCGTCACCACCAAAGTGATCTTGGTTGTAGTATTCATGTCCTGTCCACCCATGCTCATGCTTGATTCCCCATTGGAAGTCATGGTTTTTTGTTTCAGCAAACCGGTTAACTTATCAATAGTTACAGTGCCCGATATTTTCATTTTGGAATTTACATCGGCACTCATGCCCATGGCAGATTGCGTTGTCTTGGTGGTACCATCGCCAGAATAATCAAGAAGTATTTCATTATCGGTAATGTCCTTGACAGTATAGACCGTTGTGCTTTTGTTGCCCGCTGCGTTTATAGTATCTGTCCAAGTATAACCCTTTGTTATTTCACGGTCTGGCAGAACTTTAAAGATGCTGGGTTGTCCAGCCACTACCATTGCCGCACTGGATTTCATGCCGGGCATCATCATGCTCATCATGTCGCCGCCTTCCGCATTCTTCGCTTTCTCATCGGCTTTTACACCTGTTACCGTACCGGAGGCATCAATGGTAAACTCCTGTTTTTGTTTCATCATTTCTTTTATCGGCTCTCCCAGCCGTCCTTCCAAATCTTTGGGGTTGTCGGAATCGGCGTTCATGTCCTGGCCCATGGCGTTTACACTAAGCTTGATTCTTTTTGGTGTTTTGGTCAGTTGAACCTGACTCGCGTTTGCCTCACCCACGGCGTATTGGTCAGTCGTCACAACATTAGCTGGTATTTCGCCCATTGGCGTTTGACTGGTGACATTCATGTTGGTGGTGACTTCGAGTGTCTGCCCTTTTTGAAACGAAAGTTTGTTGGATACTTTTTGCGCCGAACCCGCCAGCGCAGCTAATAGCAATGCAGAGAGAACTATTTTTTTCATTATTTATTTTGTGTAACAAAGATGACGGAAAAAGAAGTCGGTTTCGTTGCACCGGTGTAAAGCCGTTTTTAAAGTTGCGTTATTTACATACTTCCGCAAGGCTAACTTTAGCCAATGGCAGAAACATTATCAAAGGCAACTGTGGAGCAAACGGCGGCCTTTTTTTCGTTGATCGCTCATCCAATCAAGTTTAGGCTTTACCTGCTGAAGAGTTTGCCGTCGGCTTACTTTAGCGGATTAAAAGTCATTCAAGCCGATGCCGCTTCGTGCACAGTTTCCATTCCATTTGGCTGGTTTACACAAAACCCTTTTCGCTCCACTTATTTTGCTTGCTTAAGCATGGCTGCCGAAATGAGCACGGGCCTGTTGGCAATGGCTCATGTTTATAAAAGAAGGCCCGCTGTATCCATGTTAGTCACCGGGCTTGAAGGGAAGTTTTATAAAAAGGCTACAGGACTTACGCTGTTTCAATGCAATGATGGCCAAGCGGTGCAAGAAGCTATAGTGCTGACTATATCTTCAGGCACGGCACAAATACTAAAAACACATTCAACCGGAAGAAACAAAGACGGTGAGATCGTAGCGGAATTTTGGATTACGTGGTCGTTTAAAGCGAAATTAGTTTGAGCCATAGATTTATCTGTGTATTGAATCTCGAATCAACAAAAAAGCCCGTACAAAATGTATGGGCCATCAAAAAGTTTATGGGCAAGGGTTACAAAATCAAAAAAGGGTTGTCGCTAAAACCATCTTTTGCGGCTTTGCTTTCTTTTTTGAATTTGCTGCGGATCCAACTGAAAAATTTTGTAAACATGGCAAGTGGTTTTAGCGTGAACAAATTGGATAACCTGTCTTCAAAAGGGAGGAACTAACCGGACAAGAACAGCGCCAGAATTTTGTTGTCGTAGGAAACAGTGGGGGGATGCCTGTAAGGTAGAAAATAAATTCAAGCCCTTAAAAAATTTTAATAAGAAAAGCCCCGTCGTTGCTGACGGGGCTTTCTCTTTTGCCAATTGCAGATTGCTTATTGCAGATTGCTTAGTAGTCCATTCCCATTCCACCACCCGGCATGCCGTGGCTGTGGCCGGCGGCAGCTTTGAGTTCGGGTTTGTCGGCAACCACACATTCGGTAGTCAACAACATACCGGCTATAGAGGCTGCATTTTCCAAAGCAATGCGGGTAACCTTCGTCGGGTCAATCACACCGGCTGCAATCAGGTTTTCGTACTGTTCAGTACGGGCATTGAAACCGTAGTCGCCTTTGCCCTCACGAACTTTATTCACAACAACGCTGCCTTCAATACCGCAGTTTTCCACAATTTGACGAAGCGGTTCTTCCAAGGAACGGCGAACAATCTGAACACCCGTTGCTTCATCAGCATTGAGCGTATCAATATTGCCCAAGGCTTCTACGGCACGAACGTAGGCTACGCCACCGCCAGGCACAATGCCTTCTTCCACAGCCGCACGGGTTGCGTGCAAAGCATCATCAACGCGGTCTTTCTTTTCCTTCATTTCTACTTCGGTAGCAGCGCCTACATGAAGCACGGCTACACCACCGCTCAACTTGGCCAAACGCTCTTGCAGCTTTTCGCGGTCGTAATCGGACGTGGTATTTTCAATCTGTGATTTGATTTGGTTGATGCGGGAGGTGATGCCTTCTTTTTCGCCACGGCCACCGACAACGGTTGTGTTGTCTTTGTCAATCACCACGCGTTCGCATTTGCCGAGGTAGGTAAGGTCGGCGTTCTCCAATTTGTAACCTTGTTCTTCGGAGATCACAATGCCTTTGGTCAAAACGGCAATGTCCTGCAACATTTCTTTTCTGCGGTCGCCAAAGCCGGGAGCTTTTACGGCAGCCACTTTCAGCGTTCCGCGCAATTTGTTTACAACCAAAGTAGCGAGTGCTTCGCCTTCGAGGTCTTCAGAGATGATTAACAAAGGAGCGCCTTGTTGAGCCACTTTTTCCAGAATGTGAAGGATGTCCTTCATACTACTGATTTTTTTGTCGTAAATCAGGATGTAAGGATTTTCCAGTTCCACTTGCATTTTTTCGCTGTTGGTTACAAAGTAGGGAGAGATGTAACCGCGGTCGAACTGCATGCCTTCAACCACGTCCACCGTGGTTTCGATGCCTTTGGCTTCTTCGATGGTGATGACGCCATCTTTGGAAACTTTTTCCATTGCCTGGGCAATCAGTGCGCCGATTTCGCTGTCGTTATTGGCTGATATGGACGCCACCTGCTCAATCTTTTTATTGTCGTTACCCACCGTTTGCGATTGTGAACGCAGGTTTTCAATCACCGCTTTAACGGCTTTGTCAATACCGCGTTTCAAGTCCATTGGGTTAGCACCGGCGGCTACGTTTTTCAAGCCTTCGGTAATAATGGCTTGCGCAAGAACGGTAGCAGTGGTCGTACCATCACCGGCAATGTCCGCAGTTTTACTGGCTACTTCTTTTACCATCTGGGCGCCCATGTTTTCAATGGCGTCTTCCAGTTCAATTTCTTTGGCCACCGTTACGCCATCTTTAGTAACAGCAGGTGCGCCGAATTTCTTTTCAATAACCACATTACGGCCCTTGGGTCCGAGGGTTACTTTAACCGCGTTGGCCAGGATGTCCACGCCTTTCTTCATTTTATTACGGGCATCAGTTTCGAAAAACAGTTGTTTAGCCATAAGATTCGATTTGAAAATTTGAGGATTTGAAAATTTGAGGATGAGTTCAAAAACAGAAAATGCGCTGACTTCTGAAGAGAAATAGCCGCGTCTTTAACTTATACGATGGCGAGGATGTCGCTTTCACGCATGATGAGAAAGTCTTCGCCTTCGATGGAGATTTCGGTGCCGGCGTATTTGCCGTACAAAACGGTGTCGCCTTCTTTAACGGTTACAGGCTCGTCTTTTTTACCGGGGCCTGCGGCGATGACGGTTCCGCGTTGCGGCTTCTCTTTGGCCGTATCGGGGATGATGATGCCGCCGGCTGTCTTTTCTTCGGCAGCAGCGGGTTTCACAATTACTCTGTCGTGCAGAGGGGTAACATTTACTTTGTTAGCCATACGTGTTATAATTTTTTGGTTTACTGAAGGTTTAAAAAATCTCTGTCAAAACGCCGTTTGACGAAGTGCGCAAATGTAGGCGAAGATTGTGCCGCCCTTCCGAAACGGAAAAAATTTCAGGAAGGCCGGACAATAACGGAGCAATAGCCTGACAACAAAAATGCTTTCCTTACAAAATGTCAAAATTGCCGCCACTCATCAAATAAAGGTTGTTGAGAAATTGCAGGGCTTTAGGGATGATTATCTTCGCGGCCTCTTTTTTATAACCAATTGCACGATGGACGTTGTGGTAAACTTATTCAACAAGGAACTGACAAATTGGAGCGAGGCATTTACCAGCCCGCTCTTCCGTAAACGGTTTTGGGTGGTGGTGATAGGAGTAACGGTTTGCCTTACCCTTCTCCCCTATTTCTTTCAAATCATTCAGCACCGGCAAGGGACATTGCTGAATGATTTTGTATTGGATGCCTTGCCGGCTCACAACGTGTCTTTTCCCATTTTTGCCTTGGTGTGGCTGACTGCCGGTTTAATGTTGGTGAGAAGTTTTCAAGACCCAAAATTCATGCTCCTTGCGTTTTGTGGTTTCACACTTTTCTTGTGCAGCCGGTTTATTACCATTTCACTGGTGCCGCTGGAACCACCGGTACATTTAATAGCGCTTGTTGACCCGTTGAGCAATTCCTTTTACGGGAAAGACTTTGTAACAAAAGACCTCTTCTATTCGGGCCATACCGCTTCGCAATTCTTGTTTTTCTTTTGCTTGAAAAAACGCAGAGACCGGCAACTTGCGCTGGTCAGCGGGATCACAATCGGGGCCTTGGTTTTGGTGCAACACGTTCATTATACGATAGATGTATTGGCCGCTCCGGTGTTTGGCTTTTTGTGCGCTTTCATCGCTAAAAAACTGGTCTCTGACTAATATCAGATCAGGGGAAGGCTGAATATCTTTTTCTTTACCGTTTTAAAAGATGATTTACTTTTAAAATCTTAATCAGTTAACACTAAAAACCTATCAACCATGAAAAAGTTAACTGTTCCTTACTACGAGCTGGGAACCAAATTGACGGACGAGCAGTTAGACATATTCGACAAGCAGGGCGCAATCATCTTCAGGAATTTTATCACGAAGCAAAAGGTGGCTGAAATTATTGCCGAAACCCAACGCATAGAAAAAGAATGGATAGATGCCGGCTACGATAAAATGAACGGCATCCCGTTGAAATTTGGTAAAGACGCAAACGGTAACAGAACCATACAGCGTTTGTGCTTTCTTTCGCAACACAGCAAGGTTTTAAAAAATCTTTTGGCCGACCCACGCCTTCAAATCTTAACACAATTGGTACAGCCCTTTGAAGGCCGCATTGGTGAAGACGAAAAAGACGGCCTTGTTTTAAATAATTATGTTCGTACCGATGATAGCGCCTTTTCGCAAATGGGATGGCATACCGATAGCCCCCGCGATTTATTCCTCGGCCAGCGAATCATGCCCATGTTGAACGTCGGTATTCACCTCGATACCGTTCCGTTTGAAAACGGCGGCTTGCGCATCTTACCCGGCACACACAAACAAGGAATGCTCCGCCTTCTTTTTGGCAAAAAATATTTTATTGACCACCGCCCCGACCGCCGTGAAGCCGGCTTTGACATTAATGCAGGCGATCTTACCGTCCATGATGGACGCTTGTGGCACCGCGTACAAAAGTCTCCCTTCGTTGGCGAGAAGAGCCGCCGCCGGGTGATGTACGTGCCCGTAGTAACCGGAAAATACATGCCCAAGGACAAGAACAGTAAAACGCCTTTTTACCACCGTCTTGCCTCTACGGTTCAAAACTGATTTGATGACATACGCATTGATAACCGGCGCCAGCAAAGGCATCGGGAAAGTAATAGCCCTTGCGCTTGCAGCCAAGGGCTATAATGTTTTATTGGTAGCCCGGAGTGAAGACTTGCTTAAGACCGTGGCTGAAGAGATAAACCTTAAGTTAAAGGTTGAGGTTAGATATTTTGCAATTGACCTTTCAGAAACTACGGCAGCACAAAAGGTGTTTAATTGGGTTTCACAAAACAATCTGGATGTTTCCATTTTGGTGAATAACGCCGGCTATGGTCTAAGTGGCCCATTTGAAAGCTATCCATTGGATCAACACCTGACCATGCTGCAAGTGAATTGCACCACACTCATTCAACTTACTTATCTTTTCCTGCCGGAGTTGAAGAAGCAACCGCAGGCACATATCCTCAACATATCTTCTTCTGCAGCATATCAGGCTGTTCCGTATTTGAGTTTGTATGCTGCGTCAAAGGCAATGGTGCTTTCTTTTTCTCGTGGCTTGCGTTACGAGCTGCGCAAGACATCGGTGAACGTTACATGTGTTTGTCCCGGCTCTACTGACACTGATTTTGCCACCCGTGCGCAAGTAGGCGAAAAGGCAATGAAGACAGCGCAAAAAGTAAACATGACGCCGGAGCAAGTCGGTAAAGCCGCAGTGGACGCCATGCTTGCAAAGAAGGCGGAAGTGATTACGGGAGTGATTAATAAACTTGGCGGCTTTATTACCTGGCTTTTGCCGAAGAGTGTTTTAGAAGGAGGTGCAGCGAGGCTTTATGAATGAAGACGTGAATCGTGAATCGTCAAACGTGAATAGAAACCGACTTCATTTCCCAATGAGAAGAATAACAAAGGTCATCTCAACTGCTTTTCAATTCATCCTAACGTTTGTTGTACTGTTTATCATTTTTCTGATTTATGCCGTTTTGGATATAGATGATGCCGACATGGTTAATGCCATTGGCTTTATCGTATTTCAGCCCTTGTTCGCTTTTGGTTTTTCAGCGCTTACAATATTGGTTTGCTTTATTATTGGCTTACCCATTCGATTCAACAATAAATTCAATGGCTGGTGGAAAACAAAACCGTTAATTCCTGTAACAGGTTTCGTAGTTGGACTCATCCTTTTAGTGCTTGCTTTCAACTCTAACTTAACTGAAACAAAAGAGATCATTTTAAATGAAAAAACGGTCGAGAAAGAAGTACCCAATCTGACAGCTTCTATCATAGGTTGGTTTTTAGTTGCTTTCAGTCTTCTGCACTTCTACCCTGTCTCTTTAAAAAGTCTGTTTCGCAAACAGAAAAATGAACCTGTTGCTGAATGATTCATACTTCACGCTTCACAACTGCTGTCTTCTCTTCAAACAATTTCTGGAACGCCGGGCTTTCGGTTTTCTTCCACTTATCCCAAAAAGTAAAGTACAAGCCATAGTTGTACTTAAACTGCTTGTGATGAAGCGAATGATGCGTAGCGCCGATCAACCATCTTCCCAAAATATTCTTGTGAAAGCCTGCGGGATAAACTTCAATGTCCAAATGATTGACAACGGAGCTGAATGTCATGATGGTGAGATGGATGATGAGTACATACAACTGCATCGGCATCACCCACAACAATGCGGGAAGAAACAGCGCTTGTAACAAACCTTCCAATGGATGAAAAGAAAAAGCCGTCCACGGTGAGGTAATGTTGCTGTCGTGATGAACCTTGTGAACGATGCGAAAGATCTTCGGTACGTGCATCCAGCGATGCAGCCAATAGTAATAGGTCTCGTGAACAACAAGCGCAATCAGTAAACTTAACGGCAACCACCACAAGGGATAATCATAAACATCGCTGTAAACTTTCAACCAACCCTTTTGCCAGGCCAGGCCCATTAACGCACCGGTAATGGCAAACAAAAAAGCCGTTACCATGCTCCAACCAACTTCTTTTTTAAGCTGTCCTTCTTTGTAGTCACGGCTGTTGATTTTTCGCGATTGCCATTTCAATTTTTGCCATTTATAGAATACGGCATAGAAGATTCCGGCAATTAAAAAATAGCGGCCAATGACAACGGCGAAAACCACCAGCGTTGCTACGGCAAACCAAAGCGGATTTAATAGATCGGGTAACTGCATATACAAACACTACAATGTAAAACTAACACCTTACAGCCTTGAATGTTCACCGTGTTTTTATACTACTATCCTAACAAGATAGAATTAGGAAATACAATCATTAACGTTCATTTACTTAACGAAAAGACAAGGTACCGTTAAGGCTTTTTGCTTTAACAGAAACTTGCTTTTGCACCGCGTGATTGGCACTCTTTTTCCACTTACAAGACAAAACAAAAACACTATGAAAAGAATTATTACCCTCGTTCTTCTTGCAGGAGCTTTTACCGCCGCAAACGCACAACCTTCAAGAAATGATGACCGCCGCGTAGTCATAGACAACGGCAGTCACTATCCAGGCAACAATGGCCGCGACGTGATTATCGGCAACGGCCCTAATGTCGGTTCTTATCCTTCAAACAAAAGTTACGGTTTCAACCGGCAGTTTGAGATTGACCGCGTGAATCGCGAGTACGATGCCCGCATTCAATCGGTATGGAACGACCGTTATTTGCGCCGCGGCGAAAAGAAAAGGATCACCAGCGATCTTGAACGTGAACGTCAGCTGAAGATTGATGAAATTAATCGCCATGGCAATGATTGGGATCACGATCATCGCAACGATCACCGCGACAATGGCTGGAACAACCGCCGCTACTGATGCCAGCGTGAATCTGGAGGGAGTTGTTTATGATGTTGCCTTAACCTACAAGCCCAGAAAAACAATAACCTATATTAAACAACAAAACGTCCTGAATCTCCAGGACGTTTTCTATTGTGACAAGGGCTCATACCAAGGCAAGCCACTCATTACTGATCATTCATTATTTATTACACTCACACCATCTTGAATGTCTCCAAAAACTTGGTAGTAAAATCACCGGCGCGAAATTTTTCATTTTGCATCAATTGCAAGTGGAAGGGAATGGTTGTCTTTACGCCTTCAATCACGTATTCGCTCAAGGCGCGGTACATGGTGCTAATGGCTTCATCGCGTGTTTGCGCCACGGTTATTAATTTACCGATCATGGAATCATAATACGGCGGAATGACATAGCCTGCATACACATGGCTGTCCACCCTTACGCCGTGGCCGCCGGGCTGATGAAGTACGGTGATGCGTCCGGGCGACGGGCGAAAGTCATTGTAGGGATCTTCGGCGTTGATGCGGCATTCAATTGCGTGCTGCTGTGGTATATAATCACGCCCTGAAATCTTTTCTCCCATCGCGATTTTTATCTGCTCTTTTATCAAATCAAAGTTGATGACTTCTTCGGTTACGCAGTGTTCCACTTGTATCCGCGTATTCATCTCCATGAAGTAAAAATTGCGGTGCTTGTCCACCAGAAACTCAACGGTGCCTACGCTTTCGTAGTTGATGGCATCGGCGGCTTTCTTGGCTGCTTCACCCATGCGTTCGCGCAGGTCAGGCGTCATAAAAGGTGATGGCGATTCTTCCACCAGCTTTTGGTGGCGGCGCTGAATGGAACAATCGCGTTCACCCAAATGGCAAACGGTTCCGTATTGGTCGCCGGCCACTTGTATTTCGATGTGACGGGGCTCTTCCACGAATTTCTCCATGTAGATGCCGTCGTTTTTAAACGAGGCCGCCGCTTCCTGCTTTGCCGTTGAATAGGCACGTTCCATTTCGCTTTCTTCCCACACGATGCGCATCCCTTTACCGCCGCCGCCGGCCGTTGCTTTCAATATCACTGGAAAGCCCATGTCTCTCGCAGTGCTCTTGGCTTCTTCCAAATTTTGAAGCAAACCTTCGCTACCGGGAATGACGGGAACGCCGGCTTTAATCATCGTATCCTTGGCCGTAATTTTATCGCCCATGCCGTTGATCATATCTGCAGTGGGGCCGATAAATTTGATACCGTGGTCGGCGCAGATTTGCGAGAACTTGGCATTCTCGGCTAAAAAGCCGTAACCCGGATGTACGGCATCGGCGTTGGTAATTTCAACCGCCGACATAATGTGCGGAATGTTCAGGTACGAATCGCTGCTTTGGGGTTTGCCGATGCATACGGCTTCATCGGCAAAGCGAACGTGAAGGCTGTCGCGGTCGGCAGTAGAATAGACGGCAACGGTTTTAATGCCCATCTCGCGACAGGTGCGAATGACACGCAGGGCAATCTCGCCGCGGTTGGCGATAAGGATTTTTTTAAACACAAAGTTGATTTGAAAATTTGATAATCGGAAGATTTGAAGATGGTCAGCGAGCAGCCTGTAAAGGTTGATGATCTGAAGAAAATATTTTCAACTCTTCAAACCATCACATCTTCAAAATCAACTCGCATCCACTACAAACAAGGGCTGATCATATTCCACAGGCGACGAATCTTCCACCAGAATTTTGACCACCTTGCCCGACACCTCGCTTTCAATTTCGTTGAACAATTTCATGGCTTCAATAACGCAAACCACTTTGCCTTCGCTTACCTCGTCGCCCACATCTACGAAGTTTGGTTTATCGGGCGATGGCCGGCGATAAAAGGTGCCGATCATAGGACTTTTAATGGTGATGAAATTCGCGTTGGACGCCGCGGCCGGAGTTTGCCCCGCCACCTGCGAAGCCGCGGTCGTCAGGCTTTGCGCGGCCTGCGGTAACATTGACTGCACCGGCATGGCCGCCTGCATCGGCATTTGCGACAACACCTGTGTTACGGCGGCCGCTTCTTTTTGCTTTATGGTTAACCGGAAATCTTTCTGCTCAATCGTAAGTTCACCGAGTTGTGAGTCGTTGACCATTTTGATCAACTCCTGAATTTGCTTGAAATCCATTTGTTTCAATTTATGACGGTTTTGGGTTAGAAAACTGGCGGCTAAGATAAGGAATAGAACAGAGAACAACGGGAAGGAAGGTTTACGCCGGACGGCAAGATTACGGAGTTTCACAGCCTAATGAAAAGCCGGTTTGCAGGTTATACTACGTAGGTAAGCGGTACCATTCGCTTCGATGCGGAAAGTACCAACAGCCGCGGCTCGTTGACCTTCCTTGCGTCAAGGGGACGTTGCAACGGTTGGGGCAATTCGCAGGTTGACCGCGAAGCAATACCGAAAGAATTGAAAAAGGATCTTACGGAGAAATATTTTTATCGCATGGACTGCGACTGGCTGCGCATTGAGCCCGGCGCGGAACCAAACGATTATAGCGGCAGCTTTCGTAAAACCACCTAAGTGAATCGTGGATAGTGTCCTTGTGACTATCGGGACACTACTCACAATTAACCTTCTTACTTTACTTCAACAGGTTCTTGAACCGTTTGAAGCGGAAGCCCCGATCCCGGGTCCAACACGGCAAGCGCCGCATATTTTCCTTTGGGTAATTTGGCCGGGAGAGTCAACTTCACCCGCCGTACGCCATCTGGAAAAACCGGAAATTCCATCTTCTCGGTGTTGTACAATGTACCATCAGCCACGCTGGTCAACTTCAAGTATGCTTTGCAATGAAGCATGGCTCCGCCCGTATTTTTCAGGATCAATTCGTAAGCATCTTTTTCCGAAGCCAGGGGCGAGAAAGAAACAGCTTTGGCCCCGGACCGAGTAACGGTCGGCG
Organism: Flavisolibacter sp.; assembly: GCA_965247695.1. Lineage (GTDB taxonomy): Bacteria > Bacteroidota > Bacteroidia > Chitinophagales > Chitinophagaceae > Flavisolibacter. Next base: position 3,125,821 of record OZ252037.1, on the reverse strand, counting down.
GCGTTTCGTAAATGTGAACGCCTACCCGGATAATTTCTTTAACCGGCGTTTCCGTTGCGGCAGTTACAGGCGCTTCCTGTTCACCTACGGTTTGCAGAAAAAGCATGGCCCACTTCATTTCAGTTAGGCCGGAGGTATCGGCCGGTGTTTGCAAATGCACAAAAACTTCTGCCGACTGGTCGGGCTCCAATTCAAGAACACTCTTGTTTAGCGTTACCCACGTGGCGCAGGAACGCGACAAGGTATCGGGGCGAAAGTAATGATGGCCGCCGGTAGAATCGCGAAGCCAGTCGGCGAGGTAGGCCTCAAAAACTAATTTTTTGTCGGAAAGATTGGTGATGGTAACGGCCTGTGTTTGCGAAACGTTGGCGCCCAAATGAAAATCAAGAATGGATGGTTGAATGCTGATGCGTTGAGCAGAAGAAAGTAACGCACAAAGACAGGCGGCAAGCAGGTTTAGGGTGTTCCTCATAGGTGGATTTGGTGCCAATATAAAAATTATTTCTTCGTTCCCAAACACGCTAGAAAAAATTTACGGCGAACACTAAAAAAGCTTCCGTTACCGGAAGCCTTTTGTATTTATTTTTCTTATGGTTTACCCTTATTCTACTCTTTTACTCTTTCCACATACTCGCCGGTTTTGGTATTGATGCGAATAACATCGCCTTCGTTTACAAACAGGGGGACCATCACCGTGGCGCCGGTTTCAACGGTTGCCGGCTTAAGTGTGCGGGTGGCGGTATCGCCACGCAGTCCCGGTTCGCTGTAGGTAATTTTCATTACCACTTTATCGGGCAGTTCAACGCTCATGGCCGACTCGGTATCGGTGTTGAAGAGAACGGAAACCGCATCGCCGTCGCGAAGAAACTGCGGGGCGTCAATGAGGGCTTCGGCAATGGCCACCTGCTCAAAGGTTTCGTTGTCCATGAAGTTGTAGCCGCTGTCGTCTTTGTATAAAAACTGATAGTCCTTGCGCTCCACCCGAACGGGATAAATGCTGTCGCCGCTGTTCCATGTTTTTTCAATGGAGCGGTTGTTGTCAACGCCGGTAAGCTTGGCCCATACCTTGGCGGCGGCGCGGGCCGTTTTGTTTTCGCCGAACTCCACAATTTTGTAAAGGCTGCCGTCAAGCTTGATGATCATGCCGCGGCTGATATCCGAAGTATTTGCCATAAAGGTTTTGTTTTACAGGCGGCAAATGTAAGGGAAAGGCTTTGTTGGCGGCGGCGGTCGTTAAAAAGGCAGCGGTTCGTATGGTAGGCAAATGAGGCGAGTACACTTTACCAGTCCCTTTTTGAGTTGGCGATAGCTGACGCGTTTACCGTCCTGCGGAAGCCGGTAGCAAAGGCAGCCTTGATGCACGGATACGTTTAAGCGAACGGGCAGGCCGGTTAAAAACCAGGCATTTTTTAAATCGGCAAGGCCGATGTTGAATTCTTTGCTGTAGTATTTCAGTTGAATGTCCATTTCAGTTCTTAGTGAAGATAAGTTTTGCTGGTATAAAAACTCGTTGACAACCAAGAGAGATTTATACCAGGTGTAGCGTATATTAGCGTGTTAGGCGCAACTGAGCGACGACTCCAATATTGGAAAAAATTAGCGCTTGAACTTTTATAACGGATAAAGAATGTTTCATGGTGCTGCTCTCGGATGATATTGGTTCAATAGTGACGTTCGCCTTAATGATTGGTGGTATTGTTACTGTTCTCGCTTGTTTTTTTGCTTTTAATATGATAATACGTTCAAAGGGCAAAAGAGTTCTGATTTCAATTATTATAGGTGTTTGCGTTCTGTTTTTGGTTGTATGGCTTATCTTAAATACACTGGGTAGCTTCTGAGTGACATATGGGATTTTAACTTGGACAAAAAAGTTGCAAAATGAAAACTGATACAAGCGACTTCCATCCTTTCATGAAAGTTTCGCTAAAGGGTGAATGCGGAGTGGTGACGGAGCAATTTTGGGAAATAAATGACAGCGGACAAGAAGTTACTTCAAAGCTATATGGCGTTATTCGCTGGGACACAAACAAAACATCAGACTACGAAGATTGGAGAGGTCTGTGGGGGACATTTATTACTGAAGGCGGGAAAGAAATTGACAAAGATTATACGTTTCAGTTCATCAACGACGACGGAAATTTAAAAACCTAATCCAGAGGAAAGACACACTCCGCAATGCGCCTAACATTGGGCTTGGCGTTATGTCGGCGGACTGATAACGCCGCCTCAACTTCACCTATCTATCGGCTTCAGTCCTGGCTGACGAACAAAGCCGGGCAAAAGTTCATATTTTCAACTGTAAATAAAACCAAGCAACAGTCCGGGCTGACGTTTTTCAAATTCCGCCACAAACGCCAAGCCCTGTTGTTATGTAGCATTTTAAACAAACATCATTCTAACTATGGGAGCTTGGGGGACAGGAATACTTCAGAACGACACAACCGCTGACATTTGGGTAGAGTTTAAAGAACTTTATAACAAAGGACTTTCTCTAAAAGAAATCAGGCTTAAACTCGAAAAGGAATACAAGCCACAAAGCGACACAGAATATTATGGAGAAATATGGACAGGAATTGCGTATGGACAATGGATGTGTGGCGACGTCGAAGATTATACTTCCAAGAAACTAAATGACGCTACTAAATTAAAGTGGTTGACACTTTGGGCAGACGACAAAAAACTTCTTGAAAAAAGGGTTAAAGCAATTTCCGATTTTATACAAAAAATTCAAACACCAAGACCAAGCCAATTAAAAAGAAAGAAAATAGTCGTTAGACGTTCTTTCTTTAAAAAAGGCGATGTTATTGGAGTAAAAATCAACGACAATTATTTTATAGCTGCAATTGTGACAGACCATCAAGACTTTGAAAATGACGGACAGAATACAATTGCATTCACAGACTTCCTTTTTAAAGACCAAACAACACTAAACGAAGTTCTTAATTCCCATATGTTTTATTTAGACATTGGTGGTTCTAATAAATATTACAGGGGATTTTATAAAGTTATATTCTCTGCAAGGAATATGGCTAAGCAAATTGAGAAAGCATTTGTTATTGACAAAATTAATGATACTGAATTTCTTTGGCTAGGCGTTGGGACACCAATTGGCGACTGGACTAAAATTGAAAATTTAGTTGAAGAACAACTTAACTTTCTTAAAAGCAATAAAACAGACAAACCCATAAATGTTTCAGTAAGTCAGTTCTTAAAAAGGGACGACAAACTGGAAAGCATTTTAATAGAATGGGACAAAAAGATATTTAGAGAGAAACTCAACCCACAAAACGCCACATAACATTGGTATTGCTGCAAGTGGGGCTGGACGTTGGAACTTCGGCAGTTTGCATCGCTGTACTTTAGTTCTGGCAGACGAATATCTATTTGGCTTTTTGTTGTTAACTTCAACTTTAATTTTTCAATTGGGCAGCGGTTCCGGGCTGGACGTTATAAACTCCCCCACCTGCAGCAATACCTGTTCATTGGCCGATAATCTAATAGCAACATCCTGCGCCTTCAAACTTCCACACAACTTGCTTCAAAAAATATTTTGCGAAACCAAATGGTTGCGCATATATTTGCAACCGATTGGCTTCGCAAATAAAATTTAAAACTATATGCGGCGGGACACTTTTCAGGCAATAGCCGACCCTACAAGGCGGGCAATCATTACCCTGATTGCCCTGCAGGCAATGACACCGAATGCCATTGCCGATAACTTCCACACCACCCGGCAATCTGTTTCCAAACACCTTCGGATACTTGCCGAATGCGAGTTGGTGAAACAGGAGCAACAGGGAAGAGAGATTTATTATTCACTCGACGTTAAAAAAATGAAGGAGATTGATAAATGGTTAGACCAGTTCAGAAGGCTTTGGGAAACCAGGTTCAATCAACTCGACAACGTATTGTCAACAATGAAAAAACAAAAAAAATGACAAACAATTTGCTATTCGATTTTACCGTGGACAAAGCCGCAAAAACCGTCTTCATAACCAGGGAGTTTGATGCTGAACTTTCGCTGGTATGGGATGCTTTTACCAAATCGGAATTACTTGACCAATGGTTACCACCTAAGCCCATGACAGCTAAAACAAAATACCAGGATTTCAACGTTGGCGGCAAACGATTTTATGCGATGGTAAGCCCGGAAGGACAAGAGCGTTGGGCAATCCAGGAATACACGTCTATTACGCCGAAAACAAACTTTAAACTGTACAATGCTTTTGCAGACGCAGCTGAAAATCCTGAATTGCCCGGTTCTGAATGGGATCATACTTTTAGTGAAGAAAACAGAAAGACAAAAGTGAGCATAACTATTTACAACGAATCCCTTGAAAGGTTAGAAAGAATACTTGATGGCTTTACGCAAGGAATGAAAATGTCGTTGACCAACCTTGAGAACTTGTTGGCCGTTCTATCCAAAAAATAAGCAGGAATGAACGTACAGGAACAAATCAAAAACTATATCACCAGCCAACCTGAACCCAAACGTAGTGACATGCAAGCCTTGCACGACCTCATTCTGCAAGTGATGCCGGCTTGTAAATTATGGTTCCTGGACGGAAAAGACAGTGAAGGAAAAACTGTTTCTAATCCCAATATTGGCTACGGCTCTTACACCATGAACTATGCTGATGGAACAACGAGAGAGTTTTATCAAATTGGTTTGAGCGCAAACAAAACGGGGATCTCTGTTTATATCCTTGGCATCAAGGATAAGAGCTTCTTAACCAAAACGTATGCGGAAAAAATAGGCAAGGCAACTGTAACTGGCTATTGCATCAAATTCAAAACGCTGAAAGATATAAATCAGCTTATACTTGAAGCGGCAATAAGCTATGGAGTTGAGGCTACGAATAAAAGAGGATGATCTGCCGAAATGAATAATAAAAATTAGTCGCCCAAACTTTGACCCATAATATAATGCGCAAAACGAACTGGAGAAACCAACGAACACCTAATGTTGACTTGGGAAAAAAGTGCTAACGAAAGTGATTGAACAGCTGTAGATTCATTATGCCCGCTATCAGCACTGCTCTTTCAAAGCCGCTAAAAAGGTAGTAGTTTGGGGCTGGTAAAATCCAGGCTATGACACCTCTATTCATCACCGGCGGCACGGGTTACATGGGCAAGCGACTCATCAAAGTATTAGTGGCCCAAGGCTACGACGTGACGGCGCTTGTGCGCAAGGGCAGCGAACAAAAATTACCCAAAGGTGTTCGGGCCATTGTGGCCGATGCTTTCGATGCTTCTACATTTCAGCAATGGATTCCGAAGGGCGCTGTGTTCGTGCAATTACTTGGCGTGCCGCATCCCTCACCGCGAAAAAAAGAGCAGTTTCAACAAATTGATTTGAGAAGCGTAAAAGCATCAGCTAATGCGGCTGCGGCCGCAAGCGTTTCCCACTTCATTTACGTAAGCGTCGCCATGACGGAATCAACTTTGATGAAAGATTATCAGGCTGTGCGTAAAGAAGGCGAGGCTTATCTTCAAACCAAAACCTTTCCTTGCACCATCATCCGGCCCTGGTATGTTTTAGGGCCGGGACATTGGTGGCCGGTTTTGTTATTGCCGGCTTACGGCATCGCACAGTTCAACGAAGGCTGGCGCAAAAAGGCCGCAGCTTTTTCGTTGGTCACGATTGCGCAAATGCTGCGCATCCTAGTTAAAGTGGTTGAAACACCGCCAGTGCCCCGGCGTGTGATTGAAGTGCAACACATCAAAAAAGAAATACTTCCCGCGATTTAGGAAGTGGGGATTGGGTTATTGGGTTGTTAGGCAATCGGGACGAGAAGTTTAAAAAGTTCTGTTCGCCTTAGTTTATTAAGTTTTTATGTACTATTGACCGAATCACTAATATCTCAATTTCCAAATATCCCAATATCCTACTTCGCGTTGTAAACATTATTAGTTCTGTCCGCATCCGGTATCCATGTACTTCCTAAAATTATTTTTCGTATTTGCTTTGATGAAGTAAGAGGGATGCTGACTACAGTCTCTCCCTTTTCCCAAACAGCCACGGAACGATGGAGTTTTAATGTTGTTTCATCTGCGTATGTTATCGTCAAATCAATGGGTACGGGCTTGGCGCCTTTTGTAGTAATAATAATTGAATAACCGCTTGCTGTTTTGTTCACTGATGTTATCGCTAAATCAGCAAAGCCCAAGTCATAAAACCAGCGCTTCCAAAACCAATTCAGGTTTTTACCCGAACCTGTGTTCATGCAATTAAAAAAATCAAGCGGCCCCGGATGCTTGCCCTGCCACCGGCTAATGTAATAATGCAGGCCTTTGTTGAACAAGCTGTCGCCCAATAAATCCCTTGCATACAAATAGCCCATTGCCGGTTCGGGATAACTGTTGGTGAAGTAAGCAGCATTCGTTTCGGTGGATAAAGCAACAATGGGCAAATCAGCTTCGGTGCCTAAGTGTCTTTCGGTGGGCACAACACCGTATGTGTCGGCAATGCTTGAATCAATATAAGCCGACAGCAACCACTCACCTATTGTGGCCCAGCCTTCGTCCATCCACGCATATTTCGTTTCATTGATGCCCATGTAAAAAGGGAACATAGTGTGAAAGATTTCGTGGTCGGTTAAGGTGATGCTTTCTTCCCGCCTTTCTACGGGGTTATCGTTCACCATCATCGGGTATTCCATTTGATCCAAACCGTCAAACACCGTTTCGTGATTGTAGGGATAAGGCCACTTTGGAAAATAATAGCTCATGCCTTCCACCGTTTTGCGTGCATCGCCAATCACCCAGAAATAATCTTTGTGTTTCGGATTGAAAACAGCATCTACTCTTGTTCTTCGTCCTGTTGCCGGATCAACGATCACCGATGTTGATTGCCACACGTAATGATCGCTTGTAGCAAAGGCAAAATCAGTAACATTCGCTGCTTTGTAATGCCAGGTGTTGAGCGAATTATTCGCAGTGATGTTTTGCTTATTATCGGTAGTGTCAATCACATTCACAATGCCGTCGCCCCTCTCTGCTTGCTGAAGCCTTTGACAAATCACAGCGCTTAATACATCGCCGCAATTTTGCAAGTCGCCAGTACCCCACACGACAAAATTTTTAGGAACAGTGATGGCTACATCAAAATCGCAGAAGTCGTTGTAAAACTCAAGCCTTCCGTCGTAAGGCTGGCGGTTCCATCCATCTATGTCATCATATACCGCAATGCGGGGGAAGAAGTAAGCGATGAAGGCCGCGCCGGGCTCCACTTCACCGGTGCGGATGTGCGATGTCTTGTTGAGGGCGTAATGATAAACTACATGAAATTGAACAGTGCTTCCTTTTAATATTGTTTGACGGTTTAAGGTCATGTTGGTACCGTTGATACCGATGCGGGACTTCTCTACCACTTGTCCGTTTATCAGCAACGAATCAATAACTACTCCTTCGCCGAGGTCTTTTGCTGAAATGGCGGATTCGTGCGGCGTTCCGGCCTTGTACAAGTTGGGATAAAGCTTGAACCAGATTTGCTTCAGCGTATCGGGACTGTTGTTTACATAAGCGATGTCCACTGCTCCGTTGATCAGTCTTGTATCAGGATTGAAATTCACCACTATTTTATAAACGGCCTTGTTTTGCCAATAGGCTATGCCTGGCTGTCCACCAACACTGCGGGTACCTTTTGCATACGCAGCGGCAATGTTTCGTGGTACGGGAAGTGTTTGTGCAAAGGCGGCTGAAAAGTCTATTGGTATAAAAAGCAACAACGCGATAAAATTTTTCATGCGGAAAAGATTGCTTGCAAGATAAGAAGGCGGAAGTTTGGGTGAAGGCATTGGTGTTCTGTATCGCTTGTACTTGCGATGCAGACCTCGGAGGTTTTGATTGAAAACGTTTAGAAAGCCTGCCCCTTTCTTCATCCGTTGTTGCTTGTTATATTTGAACCATGAGCAAGGTTCTGGTCGCCACCAATTTTAATATTGACATAGAGTTTACAGCGCCTTCATTTGGCCGCCGGTTGTTGTCGTGGATGGTTGACATGATTGTATTGATCATTTATGTAATTGTGGCCTTTCGGTTTTACGCCTGGGTTTTAGGCAACATGAGTTACTCCGAAAACAACGCCGTGGCGGAATGGGCATTGCGCATGGTTCTCTTCCTGCCTTTTATACTTTATCATGTAGTGCTCGAAGCCACCATGAACGGGCAAAGCATCGGCAAAAAAATCGTCGGGATAAAAGTGGTTTCCGAAAACGGCGGAAGGCCATCACTTGGGCAATTGATTATCCGCTGGGCCATTCGCACCGGCGATTATATGCTCATCATGATTCTTGCCGTTATTATAACACTTGGCAACAACGGTGTGCAATTGGGTACTGAAATGTGGACGGCCGTTACGCTTGCTTTTCTGCTTCTGGTGGTGGACCTGATATTGGTGAACACCCGCAAGCAACAACGGCTCGGCGATATTCTGGCACACACGGTATTAATTGATACAAAAAACAGCAGCAAGATTACCGACACCGTTTTCCTGGAAGTGTCGAACGAGTATGTGCCGCAGTTTCCGCAAATTATGCGGTTGAGCGACAGAGACATGAATTCACTGAAAGGCATCATTGACGCTGCCCGTAAACACAATGATTACAACATGGCGTTTACGGCCGCTGAAAAAATAAAGGCACACTTAAACATTCAAACGCATTTGGAGCCGCAGGAGTTTTTGCAGGTCTTGCTGAAAGATTATAATTATTTATCAGTTAACTAACACTACAGTCGCCGTTACTGTCACAAGGGTTCGAAAAATTAAAGCAGGAACCGGGCTGCCATTATTAAAAAAACAAGCCCCGATTGCAACAGGTACAAAACCGCCTGCATATACAACAACCGAAGCGAACGGTTAAAGCCAACAGAGTCTGAATTATTTATAGCAACTATGGCAAGCCGAATAAAACGGCGATACAAAACTATCTGCACCACCTGCAAAACAAAGCCGACCACAACACTTAAAACAGAGGTGTAATACTGATAGTTGAAACGATTTCCCAGCCTTGAAAAATTTACTGACTTCAGCAAAAAGTACAACACAGTGCCTATCTGCAATGCGCCCATCAAAACCGTCACCATCAAAATTATCAATGACAAAGCGGAAAGCCGCCGGAAGACCTGCAATCCTTCTTCGTTTACTTCTACTTTAAAAAGTTCGTCGCTCATGCTAATAAGCTCGGGCAAAAATCACCCGCTGGCTCGAAGGCTTGCCCGTGAGAATGCAGGCGCCTTCTTCTTTTTTATTGCTTAATGGAATGCAGCGGATGGTGGCCTTTGTTTTTTCTTTAATGGCTTCTTCGGTTTCGGCGGTGCCGTCCCAATGAGCGGACAGGAAGCCGGGCTTTTCATCCAACAGTCTTACAAAGTCATCCCAGCTATTTACTTCGGTCGTATTTTCCTCCCTAAAATTCAACGCACGGTTGTAAAGGTTTTGCTGAATTTCTTCAAGCAGATTAACGATGTGCGTGGAAAGATTTTCAAGCGGCACGGATGCTTTTTCTTTGGTGTCGCGGCGGGCTACTTCGGCTACACCGGCCTGAAGGTCTCTGGCACCAAGTGCAACGCGTACCGGCACGCCTTTGAGTTCGTATTCGGCAAACTTCCAACCCGGCCGGTTGTTGTCGTTGTCGTCGTATTTTACCCGTATGCCCGCGGCTTTAAACTTCTTCATCAACTCCTCTACCTTTTCATCCAATTGAATTTTTTGTTCTTCGCCTTTATAGATGGGAACAATCACTACTTGCAGTGGGGCAATACGCGGCGGCAGTACTAGTCCGTTGTCATCGCTGTGCGCCATTACAAGAGCGCCGATCAACCGTGTGCTTACGCCCCAGGATGTGGCCCAAACAAAATCTTGTTTATTTTCCTTGCTTAAAAATTTTACGCCGAAAGCTTTGGCGAAGTTTTGCCCGAGAAAGTGAGAAGTGCCTGCTTGCAAGGCCTTGCCGTCTTGCATTAAGGCTTCGATGCAATAGGTGTCTTCTGCGCCGGCAAAACGTTCGCTTGGCGTCTTCACTCCACGCAGCACGGGCAGGGCCATAAAATCTTCGGCAAAGGTGGCATAGACGTGCAGCATCTTTTCGGCTTCTTCCACCGCCTCTTCTTTTGATGCGTGTGCGGTATGGCCTTCTTGCCAAAGAAATTCTGCGGTCCGTAAGAACAACCGTGTCCGCATTTCCCAACGCACCACGTTTGCCCATTGATTGATGAGGAGCGGCAGGTCGCGATACGATTGAATCCAGTCTTTATAGGTGTTCCAGATGATGGCTTCCGATGTTGGCCTCACCACGAGTTCTTCTTCCAATTTTGCTTCGGGGTCAACCATTAATTTACCCGGACGCGATGGATCGGCCTTTAACCGGTAATGCGTTACCACCGCACATTCCTTGGCAAAACCTTCCGCGTTTTTTTCTTCGGCTTCAAACAAGCTTTTAGGAACAAACAAAGGGAAGTATGCATTTTGGTGACCGGTTTCTTTAAACATGCGGTCCAGTTCGTCACGCATGGCCTCCCACAACGCATAGCCGTAAGGCTTTATCACCATGCAGCCCCGAACAGCGGAGTAATCGGCCAATCCGCCTTTTATAATTAGATCGTTATACCATTGCGAATAATCTTCTGCCCGTGTAGTGAGTTGTTTGCTCATTTTTGGCTGCTAATTTTGTGGGCCGTAGTTTGCTGTTAAAGGTTGTTGCAGGGTGTAACTTTAAAGCCGTGATTGCGTAACAAAGGAAGGCCGTTTAAAAGTACCCGAGTGACAAAATACAGGTGCCCGATTATTGTTTTTTGTTTAACAGGAAATTGATAGAAATTTACTCTGCGGCGACAAAAGTAACAGTAACCTTTAAATCAAATGCCATGAAACTTTATCTACCCATTCTTGCTTCCGTTCTCACACTTGCTTCCTGCTCTACCGCGTATAAAACCGGCCAAACACCTGATGATGTTTACTATTCTCCCGCCCGTCAACGCGACGAGTACGTACGAGTGGAAAAAGAAGATGACCGCCAGTACCGCAATGATGAAGCCTACCGCGAGGACCGTTACCTGCGCATGAAAACCGCCTATCGCCGTTACTCTGTACTGACCGATTACGATTGTTATTCCTACAACGGCAGCAATTATTACGGCTACTACGATTATTACCGCAATAACAACTTCGGCTATTCCAACAACTGGTATGTTACGCCCAAATATTACGGTAGCTTTTACAATCCATACTACTACAATCCTTACTACAACAGTCCTTATTATTCCGGCGTAGTAGCAGGCAACGTGCAACGTATTTACAACGGGCCGCGTACCACTAATTTGAATACGTACACGAACAGCAACGGTAACACATCCACCAATTATTCAAAGACCCGTTCGTACAGCACTGCTCCAGCCAACAGCAATGACAATTACCGAAACAGCGGCACCAATGCCGGCGGCTTTTTACGCAATGCCTTTGGATCGGGCAACAGCAATTCTTCCAGTTCATCAACACCATCGTCGTCGCCATCTTCTTCAAGCAGTTCTTCTTCATCAAGCAGTGGAAGCAGCAGCGCACCAGTACGAAAATTTTGACCGCAGATTGCCGGGATTTCAAAACGGATTGTCGGGATGCAAACGCAGAAAAACGCATCTCCTTTCATTTTTTTGTCTTAACCCGAAACATAAATAGTTTTTTATGAAACGAATTTTATTCCTTCTCTTCATCATCGGCTCATTTACAACCTTGATGGCACAAACACCGGAAGATGCTTTACGCCTTTCATGGAACGTGCAAGGTGGTACGGCCCGCGTACAGGCCATTGGCGGTGCTATGGGTTCGCTGGGTGGCGACATTACCGCAACGTTTGTAAATCCAGCGGGCCTTGCTTTTTACCGTACCGGCGATTTGGTATTCACACCATCATTCGGTTCGGCGAAAACCAAATCAACTTACATCGGCCGGCGCACAGACAGCACAACAAACAAATTTGCTATCGGCACATCGGGTGTTATTTGGGGCGGGGATGAGAATAAAAAAGGCCGTAGTTCTGCATTTAGCCTGGCTATTAATCAAATGGCCGATTTTAAAAGCAACGTCATTTACCGTGGGCAGAACAATCAAAGTTCTTATTCACAAAAATTTTTGGAAGAGATTAGAAACGCAAACGTGAAAGACGGCAATTCGGCAGCTTCCAATTACCCTTTTGGTACCTCGCTGGCATTTAATACGTATTGGATAGATACCATTGGTGGCGGCACCAACGGCAACTTTAGTTTTTGGTCCCGTGCGCCCATTGCTACCGGATTGCTGCAACAGAATAGCATAAGCGTCCGCGGCGGAATTACCGAAGTGGCACTGGGCGGCGGCTTCACCATCAGCGATAAGGTTTTACTCGGCGGAAGCATCGGCGTGCCCATTGTACACATTGAAAAAGAGGAAGAGTTTGTTGAAGCCGATGCAACGTCTAACACAGCCAATAAGTTTGATTATGCCGTTTACAAACAAGGCCTTACCACCACCGGTGTAGGCATTAACATTAAAGGCGGAATTATTTACAAGCCACAAGAATTCTGGCGGCTTGGGTTTGCGTTCCATTCGCCTACTTTTTACAGCTTAACCGATAAGAATACAGCGGAGATTACCACCAACACCGAAGGCTATCACGGCACGCAAACCCAACGTTTGGAAGACGTGACCGGTGCCGCTTCACAGTTGACTTATTTGCACATGACGCCATTGAAATTAATCGGCAGCGCCTCGTATGTATTGCGGGAAATACAAGACGTAACAAAGCAGCGTGGGTTTTTAACGGCCGATGTGGAATATGTGTCTTACGGCATGTCGTCCTACTTCACTACCGATACACAAACACAACCTGCTGATCCGGCAACGACGACTTATTTTAAATCGCTTAACAAAGCCATCAGTCAGGCTTACAAAAGCGCATTTAATTTTCGAGCTGGCGGCGAATTAAAATTCACTACGGTGATGGTTCGTGCTGGCGTAGCTTACTATGGCAATCCTTATAAGGACATTCATTCGGAAAAGGGTGACCGTTTAAATTTGAGCGGCGGTTTGGGCTATCGCAACAAAGGATTTTTTATTGACGCAACGTATGTTTATTCAACAGGCAATGATGTGAACATTGCTTATCGTTTGCAAAATGCGGCTTATTACAATGCAGATATAAAAAATACAGCCGGAAAAATTTTCTTAACCATTGGTTTTAAAATTTAATCCCTTAAATTATTTCTTTTAAGAGAAGGCTGTTGCAAAACAGCCTTTTATTTTGCTTCTGAAAACAATCATCTTTCTTTTTACAATTTCTTTTTCGTGTCAGTAGGAGAGCGATGCGAACAACAGTGAAGTTGTTTTGAAAGAGCATTTGCTTCAGTCATGTTCTTAATGTTCAATGCCAAAATCAAAACCTTTTCCTTTTGATAACGATGAGTTGAGGATGATTTTCTACACGAGCATTTAAAAAAATTTTACTATGATTAAAATCCAATGCGAAACTTCGCTGGCATACAAATAGCAAGTAATTAAGCATGATAAAAAATATTGAAGAAGTAAGCTGTGCCTTTCTGCACGATGTCGATCTCCTGTGTTTCTCCCACTTGCGTTGGGGGTTTGTATTTCAGCGGCCCAACCATTTGTTGACACGCTTCTCAAAACACCAACGTGTCTTCTTTATTGAAGAGCCGGTATTTGTTGACGGCGAAGAGAAAGTACATATTGAGAATTATAACGACAACCTTTATGTAGTCACTCCAAATCTGCCACACGGTTTGTCACATGAGGAAGTGCTTAAACGCCAGCAAAAAATGATCAACAGCCTTGTGTTGCAAATGCAAATCAAGCGTTACTTCAGCTGGTACTATACACCTATGGCTTTACCGTTTACCGAGCATCTTAATCCGGAGATGGTTGTGTACGATTGCATGGACGAATTGGCGGCTTTCAAATTTGCGCCGCCGGAACTCACCCAGCGTGAAAAACAACTTTTTCAAAAAGCCGATGTGGTATTCACCGGCGGGCATAGCATATTTGAAAGCAAAAAGAACGATCACCACAATATTTATTCGTTCCCAAGCAGCATAGATAAACATCACTTTGGCAAGGCACGGCGAATGAAAACAGAGCCTGCCGACCAGGCCGGCATTGCGCATCCGCGCTTTGGCTTTTTTGGTGTAATAGACGAACGCTTCGACATTGAACTGATTGATGCTGTTGCCAAAGCAAAACCAGAATGGCAATTTGTATTGCTCGGCCCTGTGGTAAAGATTGACCCGGCTACGTTGCCGAAATACGCTAATGTTCATTACCTCGGTGGTAAGTCTTATGATCAACTGCCATCTTACATTGCCGGATGGGATATCGCCATGATTCCCTTTGCCATCAATGAATCAACCCGCTTTATTTCACCGACAAAAACGCCGGAATATCTTGCCGCCGGCAAGCCTGTTATATCCACGGCTATCCGCGATGTAGTTGCGCCTTATGGTAACAATGGCCTCGTACACATTGTATCAAACGCGGAGGAATTTATTGCGGTTGCGGAATCCGAACTGAAGAGGAAAAGAAGAACGGCCTGGCAGAAGAAAGTAGACGAATTTTTACAAGGAAATTCCTGGGACAGAACCTGGAGCCAAATGGTGCGTCACATTGAGGACGTAGTGAAACAACGTTCGACGGTTAAAAAAACCGGCACGGAACAAAAGGTTTACAGTTAAGAGTCCAATACTTTTTATCATAAAACAGTCGCCGGTTTTCACTGGCGACTGTTTTGTTTTGCGCACTGTAGTTTCAGTCCCGCTTGAGGCTGAAAAGGCTGTCCACAAATTCATGCTTGTCAAATACCAGCAAATCTTCCATCTTCTCTCCCACCCCGATAAACTTAACCGGAATTTTAAACTGATTGGCGATGGCGAGAACAACGCCTCCCTTAGCCGTGCCGTCAAGCTTTGTAATGGCCATTGCTGTAACATCAGTAGCGGCAGTAAATTGCCTGGCTTGTTCCAATGCGTTTTGCCCGGTTGATCCATCCAATACAAGCAACACCTCGTGCGGTGCACCGGGAATGACCTTTTGAACACTGCGTTTTATTTTGCTAAGTTCCTCCATCAGGTAGGCTTTGTTATGCAGCCTTCCGGCTGTGTCAATCAGCACCACGTCGGAACCGCGGGATATAGCGCTTTGCACGGTATCGTACGCGACGGCGGCAGGGTCGGAACCCATTGCTTGTTTTACAATGGGTACGCCTGTGCGGTCGCTCCAGATGGTGAGTTGGTCTACGGCTGCGGCCCGAAAAGTATCGGCGGCGCCAAGCAACACTTGCTTGCCTGCCTTTTTAAAATTGTAGGAGAGTTTACCGATGGTCGTGGTCTTGCCCACGCCATTTACACCCACCACTAAAACAACGTATGGTTTTGTCGGAAGATCGGAATGAAAATCGTAGCTATTGGATGATGGTGCGTCCACCAGTGTGGCTTCTATCTCTGCCTGAAGAATGTTGTTCAGTTCCGCTGTGCTGACGTATTTATCCCTCGCAACTTTTTCTTCAATGCGTTTGATGATTTGTACGGTGGTTTCAAGACCAACATCGGCAGTGATAAGCGCTTCTTCCAAATTGTCAAGCACTTCTTCATCCACTGTGCTTTTGCCCGCAACGGCCTTTGTAATTTTTGAAAAGAAATTGTCCTTTGTTTTTTGCAAGCCTTCGTCAAGGCTTTCTTTTTCTTTTTTGCCGAATAGCTTATTGAAAAATCCCATTAGTCTTCGTAATTAACTTGAAATTTATGATGTCTTCCGATGGAATAATAAAGAACAAGGCCGAACAAAGGGCAGAAGATGACAACAAGTATCCAGATAAGTTTTTCATTTGCCCCTCAAACTCGTTGCGTAAAATATCTACCAATGCAAAGCGCCACATGAGCAAGACCGCTATCGTTAAAAGCATCCAGACAATAAGGCCAGCGTCAGGAGTCAAAAGGCTCATGTGTTTGATTTCCCAAAAATAAGTGTACCACACTTATTCAACAGTGAAGCGTTGCCATCTCCTGCTTGACCGAATACCCGGGAAATTATAGCGGCATCATAAACAACAAAAGCCATCCCGCAACCGGAACAGCTTTTCAAATTTCTGTATGCATGAAACTTATTTAGAAGAAAGAAAATCCTTCACCTTGTCTTTGTGAATGATTTGCTCTTTAAATGTATAAGCGCCTGTTTTAGGACTGCGCACGGCACGAATCACCTTGCTCCAGTTCTTTGCTTCGGCGGCTGCTTTCGCATCTTTTGTTTTCGCGTTCTTTGATGTTGCTTTTGCCATGATAAACTAATTTGCTAATGAGATAATAGGCCAATGTGCTAAGCAAACTAAAGCCATCGTGCAGATGATTTTAGAACATCAGCATGTTGGCCTATTAGCGCATTTACTTGATTTCTTTGTGCACCGTAACCTTCTTCAGGTTCGGATTGTATTTTTTCAATTCCAGACGTTCCGGATTGTTCTTCTTGTTCTTTTCCGAAATGTACCGGCTTGTGCCGGGAACACTGGTGGTTTTTTGCTCCGTACATTCCAGAATCACCTGAACGCGGTTTCCTTTCTTTGCCATAATAACGATTTGAAAATTTAATAATTTAAAAATTTAAAGACGCTTGTGCCCACATTGTCAAACCGGCACATCTTCAAATTTTCAAATCAGATGTGTTGACCTTGGGCCCGTAGCTCTTTCACCACGGTAAACAATCCATTTTTGTTGATGGTTCTAATGGCGTCTGTAGTCAACTTCAGTGTAATCCATTTGTTCTCCTCGGCCAGAAAAAACTTTTTCGTTTGCAAATTGGGTAAAAAGCGGCGCTTAGTCTTAATGTTGGAATGAGAAACCTTGTTTCCACCCACCGGCGTCTTGCCTGTTACCTGACATACTCGTGCCATGACACAATAAATTTAGGTCGGCAAAAGTAGGGGAACAAGAGCAGATTTCTAATTTCTTATTTATGAATTTTTGGTGGCCGCGAAAAGTTTAGCAAATGTTTTCAAACCTTCGGCCATTGATTTAGTGATTTCATTGTCACCGATACCAAAGCTTGCATCCGTTTCAATGATGCGGCCGGAAACATCGTCCTTCTCTATGATGTATCAGTTCGCTTCAATCAAACTACAAGCAAGTGCAAGAAGCTTTATTGTCGCCGGCCGTTTTCCGTCCATTAATTCTTTCAAGCATTCTTTAACCTTGCCATAGTCTGTCAGGTCACCTTTGCTTAAAGCAAAGCTATCGCCAACAAGGCTTTGTCCCTTTTGATGGAAAGCCGTTTTTCCGTTAGCTTCGTCCCGCCAAAAAAACGGCAATCCCTCTCGCAAAAAATCAGAAATCAGAAACTTTAAATCAGAAATTTTTATGGCATACGACGTTGTTGTTCTTGGTTCGGGCCCCGGCGGTTATGTGGCCGCCATCCGTGCTTCGCAGCTTGGCTTTAAAACCGCCATCATCGAAAAGGAGAGCTTAGGCGGCATTTGTTTAAACTGGGGCTGTATTCCCACTAAGGCGCTCCTGAAAAGTGCGCAGGTGATGGAGTACATCAAACACGCGAAGGACTTTGGCATTGACGCTACCGGCCAACATGATTTTGGCGCGGTGGTAAAACGCAGTCGCGGCGTGGCCGATAAAATGAGCAAGGGCGTTCAGTTTCTGATGCGCAAGAATAAGATTGATGTGGTGATGGGTTACGGCACGTTGCTGGACAAGGGAAAAATAGAGGTCACCGGCACCGACAATCAGAAACAAATGGTGGAAGGAAAGCACATTATATTGGCTACTGGTGCCAGAAGCCGCCAATTACCGGCTATGCCCATTGACGGAAAGAAAATCATCGGCTACCGCGAAGCCATGGTTTTACCCGAACAACCCAAAAGTATGATTGTAGTAGGCAGCGGCGCCATTGGCGTTGAATTCGGCTACTTCTACAACAGCATGGGCACAAAGGTTACCATCGTTGAGTTCATGCCAAGGATTGTGCCTGTGGAAGACGAAGAGATTTCTAAAGAACTGGAAAAGAATTTTAAGAAGAACGGCATTGATGTAATGGTGAACGCCGAAGTCACCAAGGTTGATACATCTGGCTCCGGTGTTAAGGCTACCATTAAAACCGCAACCGGCGAACAAATGTTGGAAGCCGACGTGTTGTTAAGTGCAGTAGGCATTCAGCCCAATGTTGAAAACATCGGCCTGGAAAGCCTCGGCATCAAAACTGATAAAGGCCGCATTTCCACCGATAAATATTATGGAACTAATGTGCCCGGCATTTATGCCATCGGCGATTGCACACCTGGACAAGCCCTAGCACACGTGGCTTCAAAAGAAGCCATCATTTGCGTAGAAGCCATCGGCTATGCCGAAAAGAAATACGCTCATCAACCAGAGATACTCGATTACGCCAACGTGCCGGGTTGTACTTATTGTTCGCCTGAAATTGCTTCGGTAGGCATGACGGAAAAGCAAGCAAAGGAAGCGGGTTATGAAGTGAAGGTGGGCAAGTTCCCGTTAAGCGCATCAGGCAAAGCATCCGCCGCTGGTCACACGGAAGGTTTTGTAAAAGTGATTTTTGATGCGAAGTACGGCGAGTGGCTCGGCACACACATGATTGGCTACAACGTAACCGAGATCATTGCGGAAACAGTCGTGGCGAGAAAACTGGAAACTACTTACCATGAAGTGTTGAACTCTATTCATCCGCATCCAACCATCAGCGAAAGCATCAAGGATGCCATTGAAGTAGCGTATGGGGAGGCGATACATTTGTAAGCTTAGAGAGGGCAAAAAGAGAAAAGGAGGAAAAGAGATTTTTGTAAATCATCTTTTCCTCCTTTTTTATTCAGTTCGCCCAAACAAGGAAAAGAATTGATCCGTCAACTTTTTTTTCGTTCTCTCTTACTTCCTACTTCCCAAACACTTTCTTAATAATACTACTCGCATACGCGCCGGGATCTTTGCGAATGTTTTTTTCTTCTTGTCCCACGTAATAAAAAATACCCGTCATTGCTTTATCGGTTACATAACCCGTAAGGTCGGTGTTCACAGGCTTCAACGCAATCTTGTTGTAGGCCGTAAACATATCCGCCCAGTACCTGGTCGCACCGGTCTTGGACAGGGAAGAGTCAATCACCGGCCGGAAGGCTGTACTCAATTGACCCGTTGTGCTTTTGCGCAAATAAGAAGTAGCGGCCGTGTCGGTGCCGCGAAGAATGTTCAAGCCGTCGGTAATGCTCATGTTTTTAATGGCGGTAAGAAAGATGGGCGCCGCTTTTTTGCTGGCATCTTCGGCACTGCGGTTTAAGCTGGTAATGGCATTGTCAACCAACTTGCCCATCCCGATGGCACGAAGCGTTTTTTCTACCTTCTGCGCTTCGGGTGGTAGTAAAATTTTAACTGCCGCATCTTTTAAGAAGCCATCACCGGACGAGAGTTTGCTTGTGCTGGCTGCAGTGCCAGTGTTCAACGCCTCTTTCAAACCACTTATGATGTCGGCATTGCTCAAGCCATTTCCCGACGAGCTTTGTTGCAATACTTTTTGAATGACTGTTTTGCCGGTAGAATCTTTCTTTAAAATGTTCTTGAAAATTTGTGCCTGTGCGGAAGTAGCCGCCACAAGCCCAACCAATGCGAGAGAAAAAAGTTTTTTCATAGAAATGTTTGACGTGAAAATAAGCCAACACGGATGAAGGCACGAATTGCACGAATTAAAGTGTTGCAAAAGGTTGGCTGCTTTCAACACCACTGTTACAAAAAGCCTGAACGAGAATGTTTGAAAAAAATTGGTGTCGTTCATATCCGAACTTCGCGTTCACAATTCATGCAATTCGTGTTTTAAAAGTTGTGTTTACATGATGAGTATTTGGGAGAAGGAAACATTTTTTGCACCGCAGGATGTCATCATCGTGGGTAGCGGCTTCGTTGGTTTGTGGTCAGCGCTTTACTTAAAAAAGAACCATCCAAAGCTAAAAGTTACCGTCGTTGAACGAGGGTTGATACCTACCGGCGCCAGCACCCGTAATGCCGGCTTTGCCTCGTTTGGAAGCTTGAGCGAATTGGTTTGGGATGCGCAAACAATGGGCACGGATAAAATGCTTCAGGTAACCGAAATGCGTTTCAAGGGGTTGGAACGCATTCAAAAACATTTCGGTAAGAAAGCGATAGACTTTGACCCTTGCGGCGGCTATGAATTGTTTAACAGCGCTGTTTCCACCAAAAAAATAAACGACGATCTGGGCTATCTCAATGCCTTGTTGAAACCCATCACCTCCGCAAAAAAAACATTTCGCCTTGCTGATGAAAACATTGCGGTCTTTGGCTTTGGCAACACACAGCATCTTATTCAAAATAAGCTGGAAGGTTATCTGCATCCTAGCAAACTGGTGCAGGTACTTTTGCAAACAGTGCAAGGCATGGGCGTGAATGTTCTGAACAATATAGAAGTTAAAAGCATCCATCAATCTGGCAAAAACGTTGAGCTAACTACCAATCAACTGATCAATTTATCAACCACGCAACTTCTCATCTGCACCAATGCCTTCACCAAAACTCTTCTTCCCGAATTAGACATCGTGCCGGCACGCGGACAAGTGTTGATCACCTCGCCCATTAAAGGCTTGCCTTTCAAAGGCGCTTTTCATTCCGATGAAGGCTTTTACTATTTCCGCAACCTGGGCAACCGCGTTTTGCTGGGCGGAGCCCGCAACAAAGCCTTCGCGGACGAAGCCACTACTGACATGAGGACAACGACATTTATTCAACAAGAACTGGAAACCTATCTGGCCGAAACCATTTTACCAAACTTCAAAAACGAATACGCCATCGAGCACCGCTGGGCGGGCATCATGGCGTTTGGAAAAGAAAAATTTCCGGTTGTGAAAGAAGTAGACAAAAATGTTTTTTGCGCCGTGTGCATGAGCGGTGTTGGCGTAGCACTGGCGCCTATGGTGGCGCAACAAGTAACTGAATTGATGCAGGGTTAAAGCTTTATAAACTTCTGCGACAGCCCTTCGCCTCTTATAAAATAAATACCGGGTTTAAAAAAAGTCAGAGCCATTTTTTGAAGCGATGTCGTTATAACGAGTGATTGAACTAACAAGCCGTTTGCGTTAAAAACCTGAACGGTCTTTCCAATAAAATCTTTCCCCAGATTCAGATTAATAAGATCGTTCGCCGGATTGGGATAAACTGCATTGCTTATAACAAATCCTTCAGGCAGCGGTGCATCTTCCAGCCAAGGCAATTGCAGCCCTTTGCTTTGGAGTAAACTAGATCTCGGTCCGCCTTCAATAAAGCAAGCCCGCATTTTTTTCTTTTGTCCTTCGGTAAACAAATTCATGCAAGCGTCGGCGGTATAATCCATGAAGTTCATGTACATGTCGCCGGTTTCGGCATTGCCGCAAGACGAACGAAAACCACTTGGGCAGTTCAATGTATAGCCGCTTTGCGGCGGCGTGTCGGAGATGCCGTCGTCTCCGCATTCGGCGTCGCCCCAAATGTGCTTCAGCCCAAGCCAGTGGCCTATTTCATGCACGGCCGCACGGCCCATTGAATAATTGCCGCCACCGCCTCTGTTTCCAAATGCGGACGTATTAATAACAATGCCATCCTTGTTGCCGTCGCCGCCCGGCAATGACGAATAACCGCCGCCAGACACCAGGTTGCCGACCCAGATGTTCAAATAGTTTTTGCTGTCCCATGCATCATCTCCGTTTGAAGATGAGAACTTCATTTTATCGTTGTAAAGCCAATTGGCGATGGAGGAATATTTGCGAATAATGCCTGTTGTTGCACGTCCCAACGGGTCGGCGGTAGCGAGGTAAAATTCAACCATGATATCCGCCGCAAGAGACTTAAATCGTTCAGGCGTATTTACCGTGTCGGAAGCACTGCGCCTGAAGTCGCGGTTGAGCGCATCAAGCTGTCTTTTTATTACGGCAGCGGAAAGGTTTTGCGAAGCATTGTTGTACAGGATGTGAACGACCACGGGTATTTTGATAACCGCTTCATCAGTCGTTCCTGTTTGAGAAAAAGCGGACGATTTTTGTTGGAGAAAACTTTCGGCCGCGCTTATAGCTTGCGCATCAAATGCAGTAAAACCCTTTTGCGCGGCGAGGTAATCGGCGCTGCCGCAACGGTCTTGCGCAAAGCCTATGGATACGGTTAGCCATGCCAGTAAGAAACACAATGTCCTCATAGTTCCCGGTTTGAACGGTAACCATAGGTTTACGGAAATCTACAAAGGCTTTACTTGGAATTGGAAACGAACGGGAAGAGTTGGATTCACGGTTTTTAAGGGGAACGGAGTGGCGTCAAACATACTGCCCTTTACCCAAGAATGCAAGTGTCAATGCCTGTTTGTTGAAAGCAATTATACACATGAAAAATGCTGTTGATGCTTTAACAGTGTGCTTCACACGCAAAACTTATTTTTGGCTTTATGAAAAAGTTTTTAGGATTGTCCGTTATTTTTCTAACAGCCATTGGCTTTGGTTGTAATACCAATCCCGATAAAAAGGCCGACAACAACGATACATCTACAACGCTTCATCCTACACCGGCCATTGCGTATTCGGTGGTGACCACGTATCCGCACGATACGTCATACTTCACCGAGGGCCTCGAGTTTTACAAAGGCGCCTTGCTGGAAAGCACCGGCAACTACGGCAAATCAAAGCTGGTTGAATACAAGGTTGCCGATGGAAAGCCGGAACGCAAGGTTGACTTGGAAGCCAAGTATTTTGGCGAAGGCATCAGCGTGTTAAGGGATACGCTCTATCAAATGACGTATCGCGAAGGCGTGGTGCATGTGTACGATGCAAAGAATTTTAAGAAGATAAAAGAATTGCCATACAACAATTCTGAAGGCTGGGGTCTTACACATGACAGTGCGTTTTTGATTGGCACCAACAGCGGCAACAGCTTGCATTACTATCAGCCGGGTACATTCAAGTTGGTGAAGAGTGTTGGCATTACCGAGAACGGAGAGGCAGTCGTAAATCTTAACGAACTGGAATACATCAATGGCTATGTGTATGCCAACCAGTGGCAGTTTAATTACATTTTGAAGATTGATCCGGTCAAGGGAGAAGTTGTTGCTAAGATGGATTTAACGCCCATTATCAACCAAGAGCAAGCACAAAACCCGGCTGCTGGAGTTTTAAACGGCATTGCCTACAACCCCGAAACAAAAAAGTTTTACATCACGGGAAAAAACTGGTCGAAGATTTATGAATTGCGCTTTACGATGTAAGCTTTAGTAAAAGTGCCACTTCTATGCCTTCTCAACAATATAAATAAGCGAGCTGCATTTGTCTTTGTCGGTCATTGCCACAAGGTTCGACTTTATCCCGTTCCAACCCGCACCGGCCCAGGATGTGCGGCCGTTATGATACTTGCTGCTCAACAAACTGATGTAAAACGCATCAAACCACATGGGCTTTTTAGCAACGAGTTTTAAGCCGTGAAGAGCCATTAATTTTTCAATTGCTTTTGGTGTGAAGTGATACAAATGCCGCGGCACATCGTAAGCCGCCCAATAATTTTGGTGAGCCGCTGCATCTGCGGACGTATAGTTCGGCACTGCAATAAAGATCTTTCCGTTTGCGGAAAGAAGATTTTTTAACTGTTTTACATAGTCGTGCAAATCGTGTACGTGTTCCAACACATGCCACAGCGTGATGGCATCGTAACTGTTTGCGGGCAAGCTGTGGAGTTCAGAAGAGGGCGAGAGTTTCAGATGAAACAACTTCTCCGCATTTGCCCTTGCCACTTTATCGGGTTCAATGCCTTTCACATTCCAGCCTTTCTTTTTCATCACCGAAAGAAAAGCGCCGATGCCCGCGCCTACATCCAGAATGTTTCCCTTCGGCTTTGTTTGGCTGCTGATTAACGACGCCTTTTGTTCCAACGTAAACCTGCGCACCCATTGATAAAGTTTGTTGAGCAAGCCTTTGTCGGTATTGGAATGCGAGATATAATCTTGCGAAGCATAGTAAGAACCGATGGAGGCTTCATCGGGAACGTCTTGCGTAAAACGCAAACTGCAAGCACTGCATTGCCAGACGGCAAAGTCTTCCTTACTCACCGAAAAATCTTTTACCGTCAACAATGGATTTATTGTTGTGCTGTTACAAACCGGGCAATGTGTATAGTGAATGCGGGCCATGAAATGAGTAATAAATGATCAGTGATGAGTAGTGTTCTAAATGGCGCCAGACTACGGGTGCAGCTTTATCCAGCCCGCCGGTGAAAGCCGTGAGCCGGTGGCATTGACATTGAAATTTTCGGTGTACAAAAGCACGCCGATGGCCAAAAGCGCCAAGGCCAGAATAACCCAGCCAATAGAAATAGAAATCGCTCTTCGCCTGCCGCGCAAAGGCGCTTCTTCGGTTTGTTCAAGCAACTGTTGGGAAGTCGTTTCGCGGTCGCCAATCAAAAGGTTGTGCGCCGCGTTTTGCCGGATGACTTTTTCGGCAACCATAGGTTGCAAAGCCCGAACATTGACAGATAAATTTTGCGTATCGTCTTTTAGCAGTCCAAATCCTTCCCAATTAAAACCGCCGTTTGAAATTTCATCTTTGACGTCATCACCAAAAGCCTGTAAGCTCTTCCGCACCGTTTCATCATCCGCGCCGCTAACCCGCTGCAAATACAGCCATTGATGATCGCTGATGGGTTCAATCGGTTCAAGCGCTATTTCGTAAGACGGAGGTTCTATTGTTTTGTCCGCAATGTGCAACACGGGCGGCCTTTGCACCAGCCGCAACGTACCCACATTGGGTACGCCGGCTTTTTTGTATTGCAATAAATAATTCGTAAGGTGATGGAGCATTATTTCTTTTGAGCGAACGAAAATACAACTCCCCCCAAAACATTGAACCCATAAACAGGATATTGGTTCCAGCGTTGGTATTGGCTGTTGGTAATGTTATTGAACTGCCCCCAGATTTTAATGTTCTTATACACCTTGAATTCAAGCCCGGCGCTCAAGTCAAAAGCATTGCCCAACTTGCCTCTGCCGCCGCCTTTGGTTTGGTAATTGGGTCCGTCAAAAGCATATAACTCACTGTTCAGATACAAGTCCCTCAATACCTGCAAACGCAGGGTTGTTTTCCATTCCACCGGCAACAGGCCCCAGGCCTTAGCAGCCACTTTCGGGCTGTATTGATTGATACCGAAGTTGGAGATAAGCGAGAATCGTTCACCCACCGTGTAACCCAATTCGCCGCCAAGGTTAATTACATTCAGGCGCGGCTCGTTAATGACCACAAACGACTTGCCACCGGCCACCGTATCGTTGGTAAAAAGTGGTTGGTTTTTTATGGTGTTGAAGGAAGCTTTAGCACTATAACTAAAATGGTCGCCCACGGAACCCTTGATGCCCCCAAACCGTTCTTCTATGCTTGAATTGTAAACGGTTGATGGCGCCCAAATCCATGGATTGATGGTCGCCTGATACTGAAAGCCGGCGTTGCGCAAATAGCCTACCCAACCGGCCTGAAAGGAAAAGCGTTTGTCGCTTGAAGCCACTTCAGCTATCAGGTTTGGAAAGAGATGTGCATTGCCATTATCCGAAGCCGGACGGATACCGGCTTGTATGTTGATGTTGGCGGTTTTGTACAAGACAGAAGGCGCAACCGCGAACCAATTGTTGGAGATGCCGTCCTTCTTATCGCGATTGTAACGGCTTAAACTGGCCATTGCCGCTACCTCCACTTCAAAGTTATTACCCAGGGTTTTCTGCAGCGGCAGATTGATGAACGTCGTCGTTTCCGAATTGCTTAAGCCATCGCTAAAGGCATCCACTTTTAATTCCGGTGCGTAGGAAATTCCAAGGTCGGTGCGGTTCACATTTCGGAAAGCAATGCGGGCCCGGTAAGTATGCAGGTTTACGTTGATGGAATCATCGGGAAAGCTTAAGGTCTTGGGCAGGTAACCGTACTTCTTGTATTTATCCAACCGGCCACCAAGCCGTGCGTTCCATTCGATGTTGCCCGCTTTAAAAAAGGCATTCAGTTCACCGTTTGTATTGCTGTAATCCTGGTATTTTATAGAGCCCTTTGACGAAACATGTTGTGCGTAAAAATTAAGCCCCGAAGATTTGCCGTCGCCAACTGACAGACCAAGTTTTACAAACGGCGTTTTAAAATTTCCGTAGCCAAGTTTTACGTAACTCTCGTTCGTCCACGTGCCGCCCGTATCCACGGCCAAAGCCAGCGGCCGCAAGGTTCCCGGCTGAAAAGCAAGGTTCAGATTTTGGACTGGAATGCTGTATTGCAGCCGTGGCCGCGACGTATCGTTCGCTGCCGGCGACGCATCAAAATTTATCTTGGCCGCTTCTTTAAGCACAGGCTTGAAGCTGGACGTAATTTTTACTTTTTTGCCCGTACTGTCTTGTGCCGTTGCCGCCAATCCAATCAACGTAAAAGGAATGATGAGGAAAAATAATTTCATGTCGTTGAAGAGATTTTTAAATATGCTTTTCATTTCTTGTCCGGATATTGATTGAATTCTTTTTTGAGCCGAAAGCCAGTGCTGCTATTGATCGTCTGTTGCGTCGCTCCCGATAACTATCGGGACTTGTACGTTCGGTAATTCTGTTCAGCATTGTTCAATCGTCATTACTTACACAAGCAGTCTTTAATTTTAATCTTTTAGGGCATGCCGAAGGCGTGTTCCTACAATACCCGCCGGCGCAAGCAAGCCAATCATCAAATCTTCAAATCGCCAAATCAATCAGCTAATCATCACATCAGCTAATCCGCTAATCAGCTAATCAGCTTCCTACCTTACTGCTCTTCGCTTCTTCCGATGTTACTGCGTCCAACTTGCTTTGTGCTTCGGCTTTCAGTTCTGCATTCAGGCTGTTTTGCACAATGCTTTGATAGGTGGCCTTGGCATTGAAATAATCTTTCTGTTTCAGATAAATATCACCAAGCAGAATGTAGGCCTTCGTGACCCAATAGTCATAAGACCCGCTTTTGTTAACCACTTCAAAGGCCGCTTTTTCCGCATCGGGATAACGGCCGGTCATAAACCAGGTAGCCGCAACTTCGTAGCGGGCCTCCGCTCCCACGGCTGCTTTGTTCACCGCCACGACAGCCTTAAATGCAGCAAGTGCTTCGTCGTAACGGCCCGCAATCTGCGCCGATTTTCCAATGGCCATGTTGGCTAAAGACTTGTCATCCGTGGAAGCGCCTTTTTGCGCCATCAAGTCTTTTGCATTGTCCACTGCTTCGCTCCATTTCTTTTGCAGGTATTGGCTGCGCAACAGTCCGCGCATGGCTTCCAAACGATTCTCCTGGCTGCCGGTGAGCCGCTTTAGCTGCGCATAATAATTTTCAGCTTCGGGATAGTTTTTTATCTCAAAGAAATTCAGCCGGGCCGCTTGCAGAGCAGCCGTTTCCGCAAAAGTGTTTGGTGCCCGTTTCGCTACTTCACCATAACTGGCGATGGCGGCCGGAAAGTCTTTGCGGCTGTTATAAATCTCTGCACGATAGAAGTAAGCGTTCACCGCTTTTGCTCCATTCGGGAAGCGTTGCAGATATCCCTCGAAGGATTGCAGTGCCGCATTGTAATTGTTGGATTGATATTGCAGTTCCGCCGCTGTATAAGTCAGCGAGTCTTCGGCTGTTGCCGAGATGGGCCGTCCGGCAGCTCTTGCTGCATCGGCAAAATCGCCGGGCTTTCCTTGTTCAATGTAGATGGTCTTTAAATTATCCAAGGCGTCATCGGCTTCGGGAGAAGAGGGATAAACAGTCAACAACTGCTTGTACTGCGCAATGGCTTTCTCCGCCTCGGCCGCATTGTAATAAGCAATGCCCGATTTCAAATACGCCTGCGGTTTTAAACTCGTGTTGCTGTTAGACGCATTGATGATGTTATTCAAAAAAGGAATGGCTTCGCGAAAACGTTCCTGCGACAAATAAGTGTTGGCAATTTCCATGTTGGCATCATCCACCAAGGTGGAAGCAGGGAACTTGCGAATGAGAGTGCCCATCAAACCAATCTTATCACCTGCATTGTTGATGCCAGCAATCATCGCTTTTTGAAACGTGGCGTAATCCTCCGCCGGCCATGAGTAGCCAATGACTTTATCATACATGCTGCGGGCTTGTGTGAAGTTTCGGTTCATGTAATACACATCAGCCGTGCGAACGTAAGCATCTTGCGTAATGGGATCGCTGGCCAGCGCAGCCGTTTTCGATAAAGGTTCAAAGAAGGTTTGCGCTACGGGATAATTTTCCTTGCGGTAATACGTGTATCCAAGATTGTATTTCACGCTTCTTTCGTTAGCTTCTCCCGCTGCCGGTGCACCGGCAGACAGGTAAGCGTTGTAATAACGAATGGCATCGTCAATTCGGTTAGCCCTATAAGCCAACTCTCCTTTCCAGAAATTGAGATAAGGCAACACCGATGCGTTGTTCGGGTCTTTCAGTGCTCTATCCAGCAAAGCCTCGGCTTCTGCTAAGCGTCCATCGTTGATCAATTCTGTTGCACGTCCGTAAAGTATTCTTGGCAGAAATTTCTTTACTGCTTGTGTTGGATTTTTTATTTTTTCCAACAAGGTCAACGCATCGCGGTAATTGTTTGTATTCGTCAACGCACCCACCAATAATTCAGTGGCCTCATCACGGTTATCCGATGCAGGATAATCGTTTAAAAAACTTTGCAGGCTTTTTAAAGCTTCGTCCTGATAGCCCAGTTCATACGAAAGCTTGGCGTAATTAAAACGGCTGACTTCTTTTTGTTTGGGGTCGCTATTGTTGCTTGATGAAAACAAAAAGGCATTGCGTGCAGCCGCCTTTTGCCCCGTCTTTAAATAGGCATCGCCCAAAAGATACATGGCGTGCTGGCTTAACGAATCTTCTTTTCCGCTCAATTGCTTAAAGCCTTCAATAGCTTTTGTATAGTTATTTCCCTGATAGTAAGAGTAGGACAACTCATACAAATCTTCGCGGCGCACTTTCTTTGATTTGCTTACGTATTCATCCAAATAAGGAAGCGCTTTGGCGTACTGCTTCTTTTCAAAATAAGCATGGCCTAAAAGCTGTTTTAATTCAAGGTCATAGAACTGTGCCTTACCATTTTTCAACTTGGCTTCGGCATAGGCAATGGCCTCTTCCTTCTTGCCCAGCGCATAGTTTATTTGGGTGATGTAAAACGGAACGATGGCCGCATACTGCTCTTCATTTTCTACAATCCTGAACGAAGCCAGGGCATCGTTGTATTGCCGGTCGCGGTAGGCGATAAAGCCATAGTAGTAATTAGCGTCAATGTAGTTCGGGTCGCCCTTTATCTGACGAATGGCATTGAGCAAAGGCTTGGCTTGCGCAAACTGTTGTTGGGTGAAATAGGAATAGCCTTGATGAAATTTGGCATCGGCCACTTCGCGGTTGTTAAGGTTGGCGATGGCCGCATTTTCATACAAGGGAATGGCATCGGAAAAACGCTGATGGCGAAAGTAATACTCGGCCAAATGAAAGCGCATCATCTGCGCACGGGCATTGTTCTTGGTCACATCGGCATACACCTGCGCTTCCAGTTCCGCGTTGCTTTCGTTTTGCTTCAACATGCTCACCACCGCATAGTATTCTATTTCCTGCGCCACTACCGTACGGTTAATCCGGTCGCTTTCGGTAAGGCTTTGCCGAAGCTCTTTTAAGATAGGATAGGCCAGATTGTATTGCTCTTTTTGAAAGTATTCTTTGGCTTCGTTAAAGCGGTCTTGCGAAGCGTTGATAAAAAAGGTTTGCTGCGAGTAAGAAAGAAGCGTTGCGAAACAGCCAAGGAAGGGGAGAAAAATTTTTTTCATCATCAAATGAATTTCCGTTGAGGTGTAAACGCTGTAAAGTTTCCGATTATTTCGTGCCGCGCCAAACTTCGTTCCGTATGCCGGAACGCCGCGGAGGTTTAACAAAAATCTGGCGACTGTGTGAATGAATTTGTTTGCTTAATCTTGCAGCCAATTTTCAACATCACTATGAAAAAACTCTTTAGTACCAGTGTCTCTGATTCGGCTTTGAGTACGGCTTTACTTATTCTTCGCGTTGGCGCCGGTTCACTCATTATGATTCAACATGGCCTTGATAAGTTGCAGCATTTCTCACAAAAGTCCACCCGGTTCGCCGACCCTTTCGGCATTGGCCCGACGGCTTCTTATTCCCTGGTTTTGTTTGCTGAAGCCTTTTGCGCTGCCTTTATCATTCTTGGTTTGTTTACGCGGCTTGCAGCGGTTCCATTGGTAGTTGCCATGAGCGTGGCATTGTTCATTGCACACAAAGGACAATTCTTTGGCGCCGGAGAGAACGCCGGCATCTATCTCATTTGTTTCTTCACCATTTTGCTTGCAGGACCGGGCAAAGCCAGCCTTGATAATTTAATTGGAAAATAGAGTGATGATCAATGGTGATTACCGTTCTTCTGTTTCGTTTACCTGCTTAACATTAAAACCTTGCTTTTTTCCATCATTGCCCGCAGATAAAACTTTTATCTTTCCCTGATCTTCGCCATGAAACAAACGATGGTGCGGCCGGCACACAACTTCAATGACTTCCCTTTAACTTTTTTATCCTGTTAATGTTCCCGTTACGCGGTTTCAACGGTGCTGCATTTGGCTACATTTGTAGCCCACAAACTTTCGATCCGAAGATGATGCACCGAAAAAAATTCAACGCCCTATTCTTCTTTGCTCTTTTTGCTTTTGGCTTTACGGCTATCAACGCACAGGAAAAAAATGAAGCCGCTTTAAAAACCATTCTCGCCACGAAAACATTTGTTTTTAAAGCGCAATCTGCCTGGCCGCTGCAAGGCAATACTATCCAACTTACACCGGGTTTTGACATGAAGGTTTTTGACGATTCCATCAATACCTATCTGCCTTATTACGGCCGTGCATATCAAGCCGGTTACACCAACAATGGCGGCATTTCTTTTACGTCCACCAAATTCGAATACAGGCTAAAAGACAACGGTAAAAAGGGCTGGGAATTAATTATAAAGCCCGCAGATGTAAAAGAAATCAATCAATTAATTTATTCCGTTGCCACAAGTGGTTACGCCACTTTGCAAGTTACCAGCAACAACCGCCAGGCCATTTCTTTTTACGGTATTATTGAGAAGACGAAGTAAGTCTGTTGTGATGCAAAAAAAATAGGTTAATGCACCAGCAAACCGATGGCCTGCTAACGCATTAACCCATGACGTACTAATCACTGCTTAATCGTGTCCCTCTAACTTCACCAGCTTGTTGTACAAGCCCAGCACCAAAAAGTTTACGGGCCAATGGCCGATAAAATTGCTCACCTTCTGGCGCCCGGTTATCTGAAAAGCCGCTGACAGAACCATGGAGCCTACGCCCAGCCAAAGGAATATGTCCGAGGGCAGCTTCGCGGTTTGCTCTTCGATCGCTGTCGCCACAGGACCTTCTGTGTGTTCGGGATTCTTGCGTCCGGTTCTTACCGTTTTAATGGTATCTTCTTTTGTTGCCATAACGTCCTCCGTTTGTTTTTTAAGTGATGAGTAAATGTTATTTCAACTTTCCTGCCAAACCCCGGCATGTGCATTTTGTAGAAACTGATTACTGCGTTGTACACGGCAAGGATATTTACATTGTTACACAGCGTAACCGGGTTCATTAAACTTAAGCTGAATGGTTTGGCAAAGCATTCGTGTATCTTCTTTACAGAGGCCGCGCCTGCATCATGCAAACAAATCGTTGATTTTACAACCGATAGTTTTCGGAGTTGCGGAAATATAAACATTGCCACGAACAAACACACGTGATTCTCATTTTTGATAACCCATTAAAACAAAAAAACATGAAGACCTTACAAGGATTCCTGTTCCGATTTTGCTTCCTTCTCTTTGCCTCGTGCCCTTCGGTGGCTTTATGGGCGCAGGAGCAGAGCAGTTCCATTTCCAGTACAAAAACCATTGTACACATAAATGAGGATGTCAAGGTATGGTACACACAGCCCTGGGTTTGAATAATGGGCGCCGCCGTGTTTATTTTACTTTTAGTGGCTTTGTTGAACAGCGGCCGAAACCGCGACACAGTTACCACGGAACGCACAACTGTTAGAGAGACAAATTCCTGACCTCTTATAACTGATATTCGCTCGTGTAAAGCAATCAAAACCTGATTGTCTTTTTATTTCCGCAAGCATCGCTTTTTTCCTTTCACCCCCCCAAAATGCGTTTGGCGGAAATGCGTAATTTCCTGCCATGAAAAAATTTCTTTTTGCCTTTATTTTTCTACTTGCTTTTGGAGCCGTTCACGCACAACCTGCAAGCGAATCGGTTATGCTAACCGACATGCTGAAAATAAAAACAGTGAGCAACATCGTTACAACCAACGAAGGCACGATGGCTGCCTTTACTCTTACCAGCATCGAACCCGATGAAAAAAAAGAAGGCGACTACAAATACATCACCCAGCTTTACAAGCTCGACTTAACGGCTACGGCCGCACCCGTCCAACTTACCTTTTCGAGAGAGAGTTCTTCGGGCCCGGCATGGAGCCCTGATGGAAAAACAATAGCTTTTACAAGAGCCGTTGACGGAAAGCCGCAAATTTTTCTTTTGCCAATTAATGGCGGCGAAGCTTATCAACTCACCAAAGCGAGTTATGGTGCTTCGGCACCGAAGTGGTCGCCGGATGGGCAACGCCTTGTATTTGCCGCCTCTATTCAGTTGAAAGATTACTTGAAAGATTCCTCCATAAACCCGCAACATTTATATGCCGCCTGGCCGATGGAAAAGGCAGGACTCACCAATAAAGACATGCAAGCCGTGGGCAAAGGCAAGGGCAACCCCAACGGAAGTTTAGCGGATGTAAGAACTTACTTGCTAAACAACGAAGCCGAAGGCAAAGCCACTGTGTTGACGAAGCTGAATTTTCAGGACGAGATGAACGTGTCAGGAGCCGTTGCCTCCAACCAATTTTTTGTGGTGGACATAAAGAATCCAACGGCGCCCAGGTTACTCACGCCGGGTTTTTATCGTTGGGGCTCGATTGATTTTACACCCGATGGCAAACGGCTCATCATCGCCGCCGATGTTGATTCAGTAGAGAGTCCCGACCGTTCGTTGGAAAACGAAATCTATACCGCCGATGCCGATGGCGGCAATTTGCGTTTGTTGTTAGGCAAGAAAGACGTGAGCTATTCAAGCGCAAAAATTTCGCCTTCAGGCAAGTGGCTGGCTTATTTATACGGCGCAACGAGAGGCGACATTTCCGAAATTGCCATCATGCCCCTGAACGGGCTGGAGAAAGACGCCGTCACCATTCCGTTCGACCGGGCCAAGGCGGCCTTGATATGGAGCTCCGATGAAAAGTACATCTACTTCACCGCCCAAAGCAACGGCGGTGCACTGCTCTATCGGCTGACCGTTGCCACCAAAAAGATAGAGCCGCTGTCGGCGCCTGATGCAGGCATTACAGCGTATGCGCTGGGCCGCGACAAGTTTGTTTTTTCAAAAACAGAAGTGGCAGACCCTTCGGCAATCTATACGTCGGAGATGACTATGAAGAACGCAACAAAGCTTTCTTCTTTCAACGATTGGGTAAAAACGAAAAAGCTATCCGTACCCGAGAAGCATACGTTTGTTAACAGCAAAGGACTCACGGTTGACTATTGGGTGATGAAGCCATATAGCTACGAGGCCGGCAAAAAATATCCCTTGCTTTTGGAAATACACGGCGGGCCAACAGCCATGTGGGGACCGGGCGAAGCAAGCATGTGGCACGAGTTTCAATACTTCTGTGGCAAAGGTTACGGTGTGGTTTATAGCAACCCACGCGGCTCCGGCGGTTACGGCGATGCTTTTTTAAAAGCCAATGTGGGCGACTGGGGCGCTGGGCCAACATCGGACGTACTAACAGCCCTTGATAAGACCGCAGCCGAGGGCTGGGCCGATACATCAAAACTGGTGGTAACCGGCGGCTCTTATGCGGGCTATCTCGTGGCGTGGATCATCTCGCATGACCATCGGTTTAAAGCGGCCTGTTCGCAGCGCGGCGTGTATGATCTGGCTACGTTTTTTGGCGAAGGCAATGCATGGCGTTTGGTGCCGCAATACTTTGGCGGCTATCCGTGGGAACCGAAGGTGAAAGAATTGTTGCAGCACGAGTCGCCCATCAATTATGTGCAAAATATAAGCACGCCTTACATCATCTTTCACGGCGACAATGACCGCCGCACGGGCTTTGTACAAGGCGAAATGATGTACCGCAGCCTGAAGGTTTTGAACCGTCCCGTGGAGTATGTGCGCCATCCGAACGCCACGCACGAAATCACCCGCAGCGGCGACAACCGCCAGCGTATGGACCAGATGCTGCGGACGTGGGAGTTTTTTGAGCGGTGGTTGAAGTGAAGGAATTGAGTATAGAATATTGGGTATTGGGGACTATGAGTGA
Organism: Flavisolibacter sp.; assembly: GCA_965247695.1. Classification (GTDB taxonomy): domain Bacteria; phylum Bacteroidota; class Bacteroidia; order Chitinophagales; family Chitinophagaceae; genus Flavisolibacter. Next base: position 3,091,380 of record OZ252037.1, on the reverse strand, counting down.
TGATTCATTGAGCGACGACTTTGCGGAAATGCGGGGCCATTTTTATTTTTAGAAATGCTTTCTTCAACCCAAGCGTTTATATGCACACTGTTGTTTTAAAGCCTTTCGTTCACCGCAACGCGGAAGTCATCGGTATTGCCGCGCCGTATGTAAGGGAACTGGATTTGGCTATTCGCAAACTGAAAGGTGTCAAGTGGAGTTCGACCAATAAGCTTTGGTATGTGCCGCTGTGCAAAGGATCGCATGTACAAATAAGAACGGCCTTGCAGCCTCTGGCAACGATTGACGAAGCCGCCCTGAAAGCTTACCTGCAAAAACGAAAAGCCGTTGGCGCTGCAACAGTTCAAGCCCAAGCCATAACAGGCGACAGTGGAAATATGAACCGTCCGGTAAAGCCGCTTGCGGCCACGGTTGTCTGGAACATCAGTGCCGAAAACAACAAAGCCCTGGCCCATTTTATAGAACAACTAAAGTTGAAAGCCTACAGTGCCTCCACACTGAAGACGTACCGCAACGAGTTTTTGCAGTTGCTGCAAGTGCTGAAGAAAAAGCCGGTGAATGACCTGATGCCGGATGACCTGCGGCGGTATTTTGTTTACTGCTTTGAAAAACTAAAGCTGTCGGAAAACACCTTGCACAGCCGCATCAATGCCATCAAATTTTATTTTGAACAGGTAATGCACCGGGAGAAATTTTTTTGGGAGATACCACGGCCGAAGAAGGAACTGCAAAACCCCAAATTTTTCAACCAGGACGAAATCACGGCCATCATCAAATCAGTTGGAAATTTAAAGCACCGAACCATGCTTATGTTGGCTTACAGCGCAGGGCTAAGAGTGAGTGAAGTTGTTGCTTTGAAGTGCCGGCAGATAGACAGCCAACGGCGATGTGTTTTTGTGGAGCAAGCCAAGGGCAAAAAAGACCGGGTTGTTGCGTTGAGCCCTGTATTGTTGGTTGTACTTAGAGAATACTGGAAGGCCTATCGGCCCGACAAATCAGGCTTTCTTTTTGAAGGACAAGCAAAAGGCGAGCCTTATACCACCCGGAGTTTACAACTTGTACTGGCCGTAGCAAAACGAAAAGCAGGTGTTATAAAGCCCGGAAGCATTCATTCGCTGCGGCATAGCTTTGCAACCCACCTTTTAGACAAGGGAACGGATGTGACAATGATCATGAAATTGTTGGGTCATAACGACCTGAAAACAACGATGCGTTACCTGCACGTTACCAACCGGGATTTGCTTCAAGTGATGAGCCCACTCGATGATTTGCGGCTGGAGTGAAATTGTATTTGCGAAAGTTTTAAAACTTTCGCTTAAACGTTTTTGCGGTTGAAAATCAAGGCAAAGAAAAAATTGTCGGCGGGTTTTGGGGCTGAAAACTTTCGCCTATTTTTGAGTTAGCTGTAAGCTTTTTACAACCCTTACTATGAAAAGACTAACTACAATTTCATCTCTAACTATTGACCTTGACAGAATAAAAGCTGTTAGGGTAAATAATTTTACTTCAATTGAAAATACAAGTGCTATAACGGTTGAGTATAATGCAAGAATTGAATATTCAAAAAACCCTTTCACAAATGAAATAGAAAAGACCCAAATCGTTGACACAGTTATAAAAGAATATCCTGATTTTTCAATTGCACAAGTTTATCAAATGGAGCTTGAAGAAGCATGGAGTGAATATTTACAAACTAAAAATTATTTTAAATGACTTTTGAGAACTTTACATACGACCATTTAAACCATTTACAAATCGGACGTATTGGAGAATATTGGGTCAAAATTTGGCTGACACTTTCGGGACTTGATACTTATTATAACGATGTTGATGACAAAGGCATTGACTTCATTGTTCGTTTAAATAACGACAAGCACATAGACATTCAAGTCAAAACCATTCGTGAAAACACAGGCTATGTTTTTGTTACAAAAAGAACTTGGAGGAATAAACTAAGAGACAACCTGTATTTGGCTCTTGTAATTCTTAAAAATAATGCAAGTCCAGAGATTTACTTTATTCCCTCTACTGCTTGGTTGACACCTAATGAATTGCTAAGAGACAGAGAGTATACAAAAGATGGACAAACGAGTGAGCCAGAATGGGGAATAAACGTTTCAAAGAAAAATTTTGAACTGCTTGCCCAGTATGACATACCAAAATTCCTTGAGCAGACCAAAGCCTACAGCTAACAAGAGTATTGCCAATAGTGGGGCTGGAAGTTGGAACAATCGGCAGCAGTTGCCATTCTGCTTCAGCTCGGGCTGGAGGTTATTAATTTGGCTTTTAGTTTTTATCTTCAACTTTTAAAACAATATTGAACATCAGTTGCCAGAGATTGGTTTTTCAAATCCCCCACCATCGGCAATACTTTTTCGTTAGCGGCAAGCAAAACCGACACCCTGTGAAAAAGGAAAGAACTTGACGACCTTTCCTTTTTCACAGAAACCTAACTACAAGGAACTGTAACTATCAATGTCGGACAATGCTATACTAACTGGTTTTTCAGCGTGGTTGAGCTTAATGAATTCTTGCAATTCCTTAAAGGATGACAATCCGACAATCGGATTTTTTATGTTTTCATCTGCAACGTAAGTATGAATGAACGTTTGACCGTCTTCTAACTTTTGTGCTGTGTAACTTATGTTGTCAGGACTTTCGGTTCGTAAATCGTCAAACACTTTTTTGATTAGTGTTTCCACGCTTGATACCTGTTCAGTTTTGATTTTGTATTGAATGAATACCTTTTTCATTTTCGTTTGAATTTTTAGTTACTGTATTGATAAGCCATTGCAAACTCTTTGGAAAAATCTTGCAATGTAGTTCCACCTATTGATTTTGATTTGTTCTTGTTGTAATCTTCCATAAAACTGCCGTCTTTTAGGGCGACACCTATTTCAACCATATAGACTTTTGCCATTTGCTCTGAAAAACCGTTTTGCACTAAAGCATTTAGAAGTTGCTCATCAGAAAACTCAACCCAATTCACATCAGTTTTGTCAACCGCATTTCCCAATATTTCAGCAACTTCAAAACCGTTTTTTTCATCGCTGACAATATATTGGATTTGCTTTCCCGAAATTGACAAATCATTCAATGCTTTAAACGCCACTTCTGCAATGTCTTTCGGATGTGTGAGCGGTAAATTGACAGCACCGCTAAAGTTATTGCCTAACATATTTTGGTGCTTAATCATCGGAATTGCACCGTAAAAATTGGTAAGGAACATTCCTGGTCGTAAATGCAACACATTTACGTCTTGCAATTCGTTTAGTTTCTGCTCAACGTAAAAGTTTGAACCTGTCGGACCTAAACCGTTTTCAAGATGAGAACCAATGCTACTCAAATTGACAGCATACTTTACGCCTGTTTCTTTCAAAGCATTGGCATATTGCTCACCAATGTTCCTAACGTACTGTTTCAAATCAGCAGTTCTGAAATTTGGCGGTATCATCAAATAAACTGCTTCGCTTCCTGCAAATGCTTTTTTTACAAATTCGGAATCTGCTATTGAACCGACCAAAGGAATAGCGTTTAGTTGTTCAATCTCTTTTGCTCTTTCCGCATTAGAAGTTATTACTTTTACTTCGTGTCCGGCAATGACTAATTTCTCAATGAGAATACGGCTTATGTTTCCCAAAGAACCCGTTACTGTTACTTTCATGTTTTTTTGTTTTAAAATTATTGTACAAAAGTAATTTCATACATACTTTTGTACAAGTACTTACCCCATAGTATGTTTAAAATGGCAGCAATAAAAGAAACATCAGTAATACAGGAAAATAAGAGCAACGCCTTTTCAGCTTGCCCTGTAACGTTTGTAATGGAAAGAATTGGTGGATACTGGAAGCCGATTATTTTATTCAACTTATTGACAGGTACAAAGCGGTACAGCGAACTTAAAAAGTCTATTCCGGCAATCACGGAAAAAGTATTGATACAACATCTAAAACAATTGGAGAATGACGGATTGATTATCAGAAAGTCAAAACCTGTTGTTCCGCCTTATGTTACTTACGAACTTTCAAAATCTGGTAAAGCGTTACGACCTGTTCTTTTTGCTATGGCAGAGTGGACGGTAAACAATAGTGGGAAACAATCCGACCAGTTTCAGAAACAAATGGCAGACTTCCCAAAAGAATGACCTTGCCAGCCGCTAACAAGGTATTGGCAAAAAAGGGGCTGAAGTACATAGGCTGAACAGTTGTATTTCTATTTTACTTTTGTGCAAGTATTGGGCTGACGATTTTCAAATTCCCCTTCTTCGCCAATACCCGAACCGTTATACGCAAGTTTAAACAAACTACCATTTAAAATGAGTGACACTTTAAACATAGTATTTCAAATTATTGCTTCCATTGGTTCATTGGCAACCTTTGGTGCATTTGTATTTCTTTTTCGTCGTGACAAAGACAAACAAGCTCAAATAGACAGACTTACTGGTATCGCCACTATTTTAGAAGCACAAAACGACACCATGAAAAAGCAAAACGATTTGTTTGCTCAACAGGTTGACATTTTCAGGAATACATCATTATTAAAAGGTGGCGACCAAGAAGCAATACGGCACCTTCAAGAAATTGAAGAGAAAAAGCTTCGACTTAGTGTTGAACCAAATTTGTGGACAAACGGTGGCGGTTATAATGGTTCGACAGGAGAATTTAATCTTGACTTAAACAATAAAGGCGAAACTGCATTCATTCAAGAGTTCATTAACAATACCAGCGAAGTGACTTTATACAATAATGCCTTGCCTTATGAATTAGAAAAAGGTGCAAATAGAAAAATATCTGGCAGACAAAGCGGCGACAAACATATTAAAGACTGCGACATAGATATTGATGTAATTTATACTGACCGTTTAAAAAATCAGTTCTCATCAAAAATTAAAGGGACAGGCATAAACATAAAAATTGTAGAGACAAAAGAGATTTGACAAACTATGCGTACAACATTGGTATTTCCAATAGTGGGGCTGGACATTGGAGCAATCAGCAGCGGTAATTCTGTTGTACTGCGGTTCGGGGCTTGACGAATAAAGCCCAGCTTTAGTTCTTAATATTTAACTTTATCAAAAGCCAGGCAGCAGTTCCGGGCGGACGAATATAAAATTCCCCACCATCGGCAATACCTGCTCGTCAGACTGTGAGAAAACCTTCTTTTTTTCTGTAGTCATGTTTGTGTGATTCATTCTGCAACTGTTTACCTCCTGTTTATCAGGCTCTATCAACTACCGCGATTATATAGGGGTAAAAAACAACATCCGTTATTGGCCTGTAAATGCCTTTGATAAAGCTATTTCTTACAGCACAAACCAGTCTCTCATAGTTTGGTTTAAAGGCCTTGATGGCTTGCACCATTTTATCAAACCCAAGTATATTTTTAGTACGTATAAAGTTGTAGCAAAGCATAATGAGGCTCATTTCTCCATTCACTTTTTGGAGTCCTTTAAGTAAGGTGTGCGTGTAACCGCAGTGGCGCTTGATGGTGCCGAAGGGGTGTTCACAAATGGCTTGCCGTCGCTTGTAATAATGCGGGGCCTGTTTTATGTTGTTATCATTGATGTCTACTGCATCCTGGTACTCACTGCGCTGAACAATGCGTTTAGGGAGTTTGGTGCACTGGTGTTTTAGTAGACATGTTTTACAGGCATCGGTGCGGTAGGTTTTAAACCGGTAAGAAGTTTCATTAGCTTCTCCCTTTTTGTTGTGCCAGGTGCCCAGCGATGTTAGTACAGCGCCTGCAGGACAGGTGTAGCTGTCCGCTTGTTTATCATAGTCAAAGCTCTCTGCTAAAAACTGGTGTGCTATATGTTTAACGCCGGGTTGTTCTTTGTAAGCAACATGCGTAATCATATTATCATCATGACACTGCTTTAACTCCGCCCCGGTATGATAGCCTTTATCGGCCAGTACCACCAGCCTATCTTCTTTTTGCAGGCCAAGGTTTTCTTTAGCCTGTGTGGCAGCTTTATATAAAGCCTTGCCGTCATTGGTGTTCGTAGCTTGAGTATGTACAATGAGGTTGTGCTTATCATCCACAGCGTTTTGCACATTATAGGCCACTTCCACAATACTCTTTACAATTATAATACTGCGGCTATCACCGTCGGTTGTACTGATTTGTTTGTCGTCTGTTTGGTTTAACTGCACCTGAAGCTTGTCGTACTTGATTGTTCGTTCTTTTAGCTTTTTAAGACCTTCGGTTATCTTTCCTTTTTTTAGCTGTAGTTCTTCTCCCATTGCGTTCTCCTCGCCATCCAGTTCATCGAGCTCCAACAAATACTTAGCAGTCTTGTCTTCTATAAACCGGCGGTGCTTGTCTATTTTGGCCTGGCTGTAATTGTTCTTTTTGCTGTTGACCGCTTTAAACTTGCTGCCATCAATACCAATAGTGGTTTTACCCAGCAGGCCAGTATTATCAAGGAACTGTACATAGAGGCAGAACATGCTTTGTAGCGGAACCGGATGCAGTTTTCTAAAGTCAGCTATCGTATGATAGTTGGGTTGTAAACTTTGCAGGAGCCATTGCAACTCGATGTTGCGAGTGCACTCTTTTTCGAGCTTACGGCTGCTGCGTATCTTATTTAAATAACCATACAAATAAAGCTTTAAAAGTACTGAGGGGGCATAGGGCGGACGGCCTTCGCTTTTATGAACAGTGTTACCAAATCCAAGCTGATGTAAATCCAACTTGTCAATAAAAGCATCTATGAGCCGCACCGCATTATCTGCACTTACCTGCTCATCAAGCGTTGAAAAATAACTTTGATGACGATTGCTACCCTGAATGAATTGCATACCACTTTGCAGCAATTATTATACAGCTTTGAAGCTATTTACAGGGTGTGTATATTTAGTGAGCAACAGAGTGGTTTTTTCACAAACTCTCGTTGTACGTCACCCTAAACGACATTCTGCAAACATTTAAGCATCCATGACTTTGCCGACCCGACCCCACGCTATTTTTAGCACATGGCAAGGCACACAAAACCCTGACACATGGCCAACCTTGCCAAGAGCTAAAAATCCCACGCACAGCCGACACTCCCAGCAGACAAAATTTATTCAACGCAATTAAGCATGTGCGATATGTATGTATGACACTTGCTTATCTTCGTCAACTTACTATTGCAACTGAAATATTTATAACCGTTTATGAAAAAAAAGCAAACCAACCGGCTCACCAAACAACATGAAGAAAGCGAAGGACCAAAGGGTATTTTTGGACAAAGTGCTCAACAACACGATTTTTCTGTAAATGACGTATCAAAACTGGCGTTGGAGACGCTAAAAAATGAGTTTCGCGATTTAGAATTTAGGCCCAGAAAGCAAATCAAAAAATCTGAAATAAATAAAAAGCTAAATGAAGTAGACCCTCGCTTAGGACAAACAATATTTGTAGGTAACTCGGCAATAAAGCCAGACGGAGGAATTATTGAAGTGAAAGACAATGAAGGAAAGTGGAGAATTATATTAGTATCTGAAGCAAAACATCAGGGGAAAGATTTAGAAAATATTGTTGCTGGCATTTTGGTTGGGAAAAATAAAGACCAAGACTTTATGGTGGCGGGTAACGCAATAGAGCGTTCCCACAAAAACATCAATGAGATTAGAAATATAATGGTTGATGAGAAACACTTTCCGTATGTCCTCTTTTTACAAGGTTCAAACTTTCTGACGGAATCAATAACCTTAAAACGTCCTGATGGTACAGAAATACACGTTAAGCACGATGGCGGTTCAATAAATAGAATCGACCGATTAACAGCAGCCAACTATAGTTTGCCTATAAATCAAAACAGTTGTGAAAACATAATTATATCGGTCAATGACAAAAGTGTAATGCTTCAAGCCGTGTCAATATATTCCAGGGCAAATGCTTGGACCGAGGCAGAAATGCTTCAAATTATGATTGATGTTGCTACAACTTCACTGAGAGTAATAGGGCTGCTAAAGTGAGGCAAAGCAAAATCGGGATGTTGATAACTTTTAATTACAAATTTTTTGATTAGGTAAATTGTTTCTTACATTTGGACAAATTATGTCCAAATAAGTTATGTCCAAACAGAAATTGACCAGCTTCGGCGAAAGGATTAGGCAACTTCGTGAGGAACAAAAGCTACCTCAAAGAAAAGTTGCCGCTTTGCTTGACATCGACAGTTCTTTACTTGCCAAGTTTGAACGTAATGAGCGACAGCCTTCCAAGGTTTTAATAACCAAAATCGCAGAAATATTCAAGGAGAATAGTGACGAATTAATCAAAGAGGCATTCACAGACAAAATCGCATATCAAATTTTGGAAGAAGAGGCGGACAGCAAAATATTAAGAGTTGCAGAAGCAAAGGTGGAATATCTTAAAAAACAAAAATCATCTAATCTGAAATAAAATTTTTGAAGTAATGGCAAATAAATCACACTTTAATTCCGGACATATTGCTATGAATAAACTCAAAAAAAATGGAGTTGCTCATAGTAGCTATATAGAAACAAAATTGCCAGAGAAAACTTTTCATGGTTTGTTTACAGATGATGCAGTCACCTTCTTAAAGAAATTACCGGATTCTTCTGTTCAGCTTGTTCTGATTGACCCCCCGTATAATATTGATTTGGCATATTGGGATACTTTTGAAAACTATCTTGATTGGGCAAAACAGTGGTTAGACGAAATATATCGTGTTCTTAGTGACACAGGTAATTGTGTAATATTTGGTGGCTTCCAATATCAAGATTTAAAAAAGGGTGACCTTTTAGAAATTATGCATTACACAAGGCATCATACAGAATTGCGATTTACAAACCTTGTAATTTGGTACTATAAAAATGGTATGAGTGCTCATCGTTTTTTTGCAAACAGACATGAAGAAGCTATTTGGCTTTCAAAAACTAGTAAATACTTCTTTGATTTAGATTCTGTACGAGTTCCATTTGACGAAGCAACAAAGGAGTTATACAAAAAGGACAAGCGATTGATTGCAGAAAATATTGACAAAGGAAAGAACCCAACAAATGTTTGGGAAATCGGTAGACTAAATGGCAATTCAGTGGAACGAGTTGGACATCCAACACAAAAGCCACTTGAACTTATTCGTAGGTTTGTAAAAGGACTTTCTTATCCAGGCTCTTTAGTGCTTGACTTCTTTGCTGGTTCAGGCACTACTGGACGAGTTTGTATTGAAGAAAGCAGAAACTCAATACTTGTGGACAGCGACCCACAAATGTTAGAGTATTTTAAACTGCATACAAAAAGCATGAATGGTAGTTTTTTTTCTTCACAACATTGCATCAAAATAAATCCAGAGCTAAATGAATTTTTAGAACTCGTTGGAGAGAAAGAAAAGGTCGAAGCCTAAACTAGGCTAACACCACAAGGCAAGCACATTGGCAGGCACATAAACCCACTGCACAAAAGCCAACCTGCCAAAGAGCTTGCCTTCTGCTCGGCTTGGACAACAGTCTCCTAGGTGGGCACATTTAAAAATGCAACACTCTACTAACGAACGGAGAAAAGGGCGAACGTACAACATGGAGCTTTGTGCAATAGCGGGGCGACGTAAAAAACTTCGGCAACATGTTCGCTATTGTGCTGCATATTCAACGTGACCCAACGCTATTGAACAAAAGAATTTATCTTCATCAGTAGATCATTTTTCAACATCGGTTCGGGGCCTGACGGAACACGGAATACCGCTACTGCACAAAGACCTGGTCGTTGCAATTCGATTAAAGAAACTCTCCAATCAAGAACAGATTTAATGAATCTACAAACCTCAACTCATAAAATTCCATCCTCCAGGCAATCCGATTCCCTTTAAAGCTGCAAACACATTCAGCTTTTCCACGAAAGAAAAATCAGCAATGACGGCCTTCACTTTGATAATGTCATTGGCAAAAATCCGGTCTTCTTCGGCGAAGCTTACAGACTCGCGAACGTAATCGTGCGCATGCTCCAATAGTTCACTGCTCTTCAACGGCCTTCTGAATTCTATGGCCTGGCAGGCTGATAGCAATTCAATGGCGAGAATGTATTCAAGGTTATCTAAAACACAATTTAGCTTTCTTCCGCTGATGCTGCCCATGCTCACGTGGTCCTCTTGTCCAAGAGAAGTCGGAATACTATCGGCGCTGGCCGGAAAGCAAAGCGTTTTGTTTTCAGTAACCAACGCCGCCGTCGTGTACTGTGGAATCATAAAACCGCTATTCAATCCCACGTTCTTCATCAGCAAAACCGGCAAGCCCCACTTTCCCTCCAACAAAAGATAACAACGGCGGTCGGAAATGTTGCCGATTTCGGCCGCGGCAAAGCAGCAATAATCAAGCGGTAAGGCAAGGGGCTGGCCGTGAAAATTGCCGCCGCTTACAGTATCGTCCTCACCAAAAACCACGGGGTTATCGGTAACGGAATTCGCTTCTATTTCAGTCAGCATTTTTAAATGTTGCCAGGCGTTGCGTGAAGCGCCGTGAACCTGTGGCATGCAGCGTAGTGAGTAAGGGTCTTGCACACGGCCGCAATCAATATGGCTTTGCATGATTTCGGAATCGTTCAGCAAAAGGCGCAGGCGATGTGCAACTATCCTGTTGCCTTCAAAGGGACGCAAGTTGTGCAGGCGTTCATCGAACGGCGCTTTGGTTCCGGTTAACGCTTCCAGGCTCATGGCGCCAATGATGTCCGCGGCTTCGAGGCAATTGAACATTCGCCGCACGGCTTTTATGGCATAAGCCAGAATGAATTGTGTTCCGTTAATTAATGCCAGCCCTTCTTTAGGCCGAAGCTTTAGCGGTTGAACGTCCATTTCTACAAAAACATCAGCAGTGCTTCGGCGGCGGCCTTTGTAAAACACTTCGCCCAAGCCAATCAAGGGGAGAAACAAATGCGCCAACGGCGCCAGGTCGCCCGATGCGCCGACGCTTCCTTTTTCGGGCACCACCGGAATTACATCGTTGTCCAAATGCCATTGAATGCGTTGCAACGTGACAAGCTGCACCCCCGAATACCCTTGCGCCAGCGCATGAAGTTTCGTGACCAACATTAGCCGCACAATCTCCTCCGGCACCGGATCGCCAACGCCTACGCTGTGGCTTTGCAATATTTTATATTGCAGCATAGCCGCATCTTCTTCGCTGATTTTCGTGTTGGCTAAAATGCCAAAGCCGGTGGTGATGCCGTAAACCGTTTTGCCGGCATCGGCCATCTGTTGCACATAGCCCTGGCTACGGTTAACGGCGTCAATCGTTTCCGCGTGAAAGGCGCCCTGCCGCTTTTTTTGAACCAGCAGAAGCGCAGTTTGAACGGTTAGCTTGTCCCGCCCGTAGAAAAAAGGTTGTTGCATAATGAAGCGCCAAAAGTATTTTTTATTTTACACCAACCACAATATCAACCACTATGGAAAACTTGTTTTTTTATCTCGCCAGCAGCTTTACCCGGCGCACCACCGCGCCTAAATTCGGCCGCTACCTCATTGGCCGCACGGGTTGTTCGTCACTGCTGCTTACCGGCCAAACAACCGTGCACTACAAGCTCACGAACGAAGGCGAACGCGTTTATTTTTACGAACACAACGTAGCCGGCGTAACCTACGGCATGATAACCGTGCACATGAAAGAGCGCCATTCGCTGCCGCAAGCAGAAGACATTTTAGTTCATTATCTCAACCGCATTCGCAAACCGTTTGGCATTGCACACAACCTGCTGATGGAGATAACGCAAACACCAGCCACCGTGGAACTGACGGATTACTGGCAGGACGAATGCGGCTCCGATTGGAAAATTAAAGGCCTTTGCAACGGCAAGGTGCTGGCGGTTTTGTACGTGAAAAATATCTGCCGCTGCCGTGTTGCCGAACACGACGCTTATCTTGAAGGTTTCAGATTTTCTTTCAATAGGTAAGCCTTGCAATTGTTGATACGATTATCTTTGCCGCCGTTCTTTTTGGACCGGTAGCTCAGCTGGATAGAGCAGCTGCCTTCTAAGCAGCAGGTCATTGGTTCGAATCCAATCCGGTTCACATTCTAAAGGCCCTGGTTAATTGATCTTCAATTAACCAGGGCCTTTTCTTTTACTGATAGTTTCAACGGTAGCGTTTACTCAATCATTCCTTTCGATGAGTCTTCGGGAACTAAAAAATGTGGCATCGAAGTTTTCTAACATGTCCACGCCAATCGGTAAAGCTCCAAATTTTTTCCTACGGTTTGTGCGGAGTTTGGTTTTACAGTACGCCGTATTTTGAAGCTCTACCCGGTGTTTTACCGTTGGCGAAATGTACTTATGTAAGTGCCGATAGAAGCGTTACTTCAGCAAGAGTGGACGTTGGTGTTGTGGCCGCACTGGCTAATTACGTGTTTTGTAAAATCAAATTTCCCAATCTTAATTCAGCCGTTTTTATTCTGCCGTAAAACTTCTTTCAGTTGGCTGTTCTTACCGCTTCATGGGCGTTAACGTTGTGTATTCAATTTTTTTAATCGTCACTTCCGATTGCAACTGAAGCTGCGAATATGGTTTGTTGGCAAAGAACAGCGCCGTCATCACCGTTAGTCCGTCATCGGCAAACAGTTCTACCGACGCAGCATCTAACACCAGCGAAAGTTTCCTGTCTGCCGCAGTGCTTATGCGAGGCGCCATCAATCTTGCCGCAAAGTCTTTTTGAAAATCACTCTTGCCTGCTTTTGCCCGGTCTATAAAATAGCGCTGCGCTTTTTCATCATAACCGACAATCAATTCTTCGCCCGAATCATTTGACAGGATCATCGAAAAAGCGCCTGCCTTCGCCTCTTCTAAATTTATACGGCAAGGAAATTTTAGCACACCGAGCTTTTTAGCAAGGTCTGTTTTTCCTGAAGAAATATTTTGCACAGCAACGGTCTTGCCGGTAGCCTTTGAAAGTTCAGGAACCGGCAGCGATGCAACAAAAACATCGTTGCCCACGTGCCGCAATCGCAAATCTCTCGGCAAGGTCATGGCATTGCGCCAGGTTTCCGTTGGTACAAGGTTCGCGTAGGTCCAGTTGCTCATCCACCCTAAAAATATTTTCCGGTTTCCTGTATTGCTCCAGGTAATGCCTGCGTAATCATCAGGGCCGTAATCGAGCCACTTGATTTCGCTTTGTGCCGTACTGAATTTATTGCCGTCAAAATCGCCAATAAAATATTGCGTGCCCGAACCGCCGTTGGGCGCACCGGGATTGAGGTTTACAATCAAGACCCATCGCCGTTTGCCGTTGTCGTTCATCGGAAACAAATCAGGACATTCCCAACCGCCGCCGTGTGCGCCGAGGCCAGCGCCGAAGTCGCTTTCGTGTTTCCAAACTTTTAAATCTGCCGATGAATAGAAAGCCACGTGGTCGGCTACTGCCAACGTCATAATCCATTTTTTGGCCGGTGCAAACCACATCACTTTCGGGTCGCGAAAATCTTTCAATCCCGGATTTTTTATCACCGGATTGCCAGTGTATTTCGTCCATGTTTTGCCGTTATCGTTGCTGTAAGCAATACTTTGATTTTGGTAATTGCTTTTGCCCGCCTTCTCTCCTTCCATATTGTGTTGGGTGAAGATGGCCACCAACGGCGGCTGTCCATTCTTTCCAAAGCCCGATGTATTGGCTACGTCCACCACGGCGCTCCCGGAAAAGATGGTGCCGATGCTGTCGGGATAGATAGCAATGGGGCCTTCTTTCCAATTTATGAGATCGGCGCTGGTGGCGTGGCCCCAGTGCATCGGTCCCCAAACGGAACTATATGGATGGTATTGAAAGAACAAGTGATAAACTCCCTTGTAATACACCATTCCGTTCGGGTCGTTTATCCAATGGGCCTTGGGCGAAAAATGAAGTTGCGGCCGGTAAATTTCATCGGCATTTTTTGATTCAGGTTGCGCTGAAGTTTTTATCGTAAACAGTAAAAGCATTGCGACGCTGAAAAAAAGAAGCAAGCAATTTTTTTTCATGCAAAAATTTTGAGGCGGTTGTTTCCTGACGCATAAAAATAGAACCTGGCGCAGTGGAAACTTTTTATCTTTTCTTCACTTAAATATCGCTTTTGACGATCAACGTTCAAACCATCCGAACGCTTGCTGCATCTTCCTTATCTTCGCCGGCTCCAAAGTTCTCCAACAATGATCAGCAGACGGAACATCCGGGTGAAAGTGATGCAGGCCCTTTATACCTTGAGCACCCTTGACGGCCCCGCCAAGCCGGGCGAACCGGTAAAGCTTTTGCAACGCCATTTCGACCAAAGCAAAGAACTTCTTTTATACCTCGCGTATTTTTTAACTGAAGTAGCGGCTTACGCCGAAACCGATTCCTATCAACGCCGCTCCAAACATTTGCCTACAACAGAAGACCTGAATGTGAACACAAAAATTTCGGGCAACGAAATTATTTGGAAGATTCGCGAGGACGCTTCTTTTCAAACCGAAAGCGGACGTTCCAAACCACAATTGAAAGCCGACAAAGACCTGATTCGTAAAGTTTTCTTGCAGCTTGCCGATACGCCGCAATACAAAGACTACATCAAAACCGAAGAGCGCAATCCAAAGGGCGAAAAAGAAATTCTTGATTTCATCTTCACTGAATTGTTGCTGCAGAGCGACACGTTTGTGTCGCACATCGAAGACAATTTTATCAATTGGAGCGATGATGGCGAGATGGTGGTTCAGGTGCTTGACAGCGCCCTGCAAAAACCCGGCTCCGTAAGTTTTACACAAGTGCTTACACCCGATAAATGGGACTTTGCCAAAAGTTTGTTGAACACGGTTTCAGAGAAAGACGAACACCTGCAATCGCTCATCATTCCCAAGTTAAAAAACTGGGACCCCGAACGCATTGCTGCGCTTGATATGATCATCATGAAGATGGGTGTTGCGGAGTTTCTTTATTTTGAAACCATCCCGCCCAAGGTTACCATTAACGAATACATTGACATCAGCAAGGAATACAGCACGCAGCAAAGCGGTCAGTTTGTGAACGGCATTCTCGACAATATTCACAAAGAATTAGTACGCGAGGGAAAGCTGCAAAAACGCGATTTTAAAAAAGCTTGAGCATTGCCGCTACATTTGCCCCGATAAAAATTTTTGTCATGAAACGATTTGTTTTTGTTCTTGCCGGCGCCGCTTTTTTTGCCTGCAACGTCAACGATAAAAAGGCACCGGCCGACATCAATCATTCAGATGGCGTGACCATCACTGACTCCACCAAATTCACTACCGTTCAGTGGCTTGACAGCACCAACCAAAACCTTGGCAACCTTAACGAAGGCCAGGTAGCGGAAATAAGCTGGAAGTTTAAAAATACCGGCAGCAAGCCATTGGTGATTGAAGCCGTGCGGCCCGGCTGCGGATGCACGGTGGCCGACAAACCAACAGAACCGATTGCACCCGGAGGCGAAGGGATCATTAAGGCCAAATACAACAGTGAAGGACATCCCGGCCATGCCGATAAATTCATTAGTGTAATGGCAAACATTTCAAATAACAACAACGGCAGCGAAACGCAACTCAAGTTTACCGCCGATGTAAAACCCAAATCGTAACAACAATGAACGTTTTTTTATTGCAACAACAACCCGGTGGCTTTGGTAGCCAAGGCCTTATTTTCATGGGGTTGATCATGGTGGTTTTCTGGCTGTTCTTTATTCGGCCGCAGGCCAAAAAACAAAAGCAGCAAAAGTTATTTATTGACGATTTAAAGAAAGGAGATAAAGTAGTAACGGCCGCAGGCATCCACGGTAAAATCAGCCGCGTAAACGACGACGGCACCATCGAGCTGGAAATTAGTCCGGGCTTTCAGATTAAGATGGACAAAGGATACATAAACATGGACGCTACCCAACTGTTGAACAAGCCAATAACGCCAACGGTGGTTACGGATAAAAAATAAGGCTGCCCCAACATTAAGCTGTAAATAGCAAGGCGTACTACATGGCTTTGCCGAAATAAAAAAGACCTCAATCGCAAGCACGATTAAGGTCTTTTTTTGAACAATAAGTTGTTGAAATTTTACAGCCCCTTGATCTTGATGTTCCGGTACCAAACATCATCGCCATGATCCTGCAAACCAATGCGGCCTTTCTTAAACGTGCCAAAGCCGGACATGCTTTTAAACTTGCTGATGGCAATCATTTGCTGCCACTTGCTGTCCCACAAATTAGTGGAAAGCGTATGCTCTCCATTCAAATAAAAATCAAGCTTGCCGTTGGCTGAAACAACCTCCGCGGCGTTCCATTCGCCTTGTGGCTTTGCGGCTTCTTTTGCAGCCAACAGATCGTACAAATCGCCGGCCCGGTGGGTGTACAACCTGCCATCGGGATGGCCCGGCATGGTTGGCGTACCGTTGTCAAGCACCTGCATCTCCATTCCTGTTTCATAGGTGTTCGCAATCTTGGGGTCTTCGTGAATGTAAAAGACAACGCCGCTGTTTCCCTTTGGCGAGATCTTCCATTCCAGCTTCAGGTCATAGTTTTCAAATTCCTGATCAGTCACCAGGTCGCCGCCCTCGCCGCCCATTTGCTTTTTCAAGGCGCTGTCTAAATGCAGAGCGCCGTTTTCTACTTTCCAGATTTTGCCTGCCGTCTTTTTGTTGTAACTGTGCCAGCCGGTTGTTGTTTTTCCGTCAAACAACGTTATCCAATCATCAGTGGACGCAGGCGAATGGACGTCGTTGCTGTGCATGTCAGGCTTAGTTTTAGCGGCCGTAAAAATGGTGGCCGCGGCTGCGGCGATAAACAGTGCAATCGTTTTCATGGTTTATTGATTAGGAGTTGAAAGAATGTAAGCAACCATTGCTTTGGCATCGGCTTCGGAAAGTTGTGGATGTCCCTGCATCGGCACACTGCCCCAATTGCCCGAACCGCCGCGAATGATTTTACCGGCAAGGCTGTCTTCTATCCCTGGTTTGCCGGCGTAACGTTTCGCTACATCAAGGTAGGCCGGACCCACTAATTTTTCGCCGACTTTGTGGCAACCGAGACAGTCGCTTTTTGTTATCAGGTCAAGTCCTTTTTCCTGGTCAGCGGTCATGGCGGTGGCAGCAGGTTTTGTGGGCCCCGCCGGGGTTGACGGCGCATCGGTTGTGGCTGTTTTATTGGCGTTGTTGCCACAGCTTAGCAGCAATGCCGCCGCAAAAAATGAAACAAAAATCTTTGTCATTGTACTGATTGTTTTTTATTGAATGCCTAAAAGTTTTTTATTGAATGCTTCGTCTGCCGCAACGCCGGCAAAATCATCAAAGGCTTTTTCCGTGGCTTGAATGATGTGGCTTTGAATAAACGGCGCTCCTTCTTTTGCGCCCTGTTCCGGGCTCTTGATGCAACACTCCCATTCCATCACCGCCCAACTGTCGTAGCCGTACTGCGTCAGCTTGCTAAAGATAGCTTTAAAGTCCACTTGCCCATCTCCAGGCGACCGGTAGCGGCCGGCACGGTTTAACCATCCTTGATAACCACCAAAGGTTCCTTGCTTGCCGGTTTTATTAAACTCCGCATCTTTAACATGAAAGGCTTTTATGCGGTCGTGAAAAATATCAATGTAGGCTAAGTAGTCTAATTGCTGCAACACAAAATGCGAAGGATCGTAAAGTAAACAAGCACGGGGATGATTGCTCACTTTCTCCAGAAACATTTCATAGGTCACGCCGTCAAACAAGTCTTCGCCCGGATGAATTTCATAAGCTATATCAACCCCGCATTCGTCAAAATAATTTAGGATTGGTGTCCATCGTTTTGCCAATTCTTTAAAGCCTTCGTCCACCAAACCGGCGGGCCGCTGCGGCCAGGGATGAAAGGTGTGCCAAAGCAAAGCGCCGCTGAACGAAGGGCAAACCGTCAAGCCTAAATTTTGCGAAGCCTTGGCCGCATACTTCAGTTGCTGCACGGCCCATTCGGTTCTTGCCTTTGGGTTGCCCTTGACTTCATCAGCGGCAAAGGCATCAAACAGTTCATCATAAGCCGGATGAACAGCCACAAGTTGGCCTTGCAAGTGTGTAGCAAGTTCGGTTATTTCCAAACCAAGTTCATTGATAGTGCCCTTCAATTCATCCGCGTATGTTTTGCTTTCCGCAGCTTTTTGCAAATCAATGCAGCGCTTGTCCCAGGTTGGAATCTGCACACCTGTGTAACCTAAATCCGCCGCCCACTTGCAGATGGATTTAAGGTCATTGAAGGGCGGCTCATCGCCAAGGAACTGCGCTAAAAAAATACCCGGGCCCTTTATTGTTTTCATGTGTTATACCTCACCCCAACCCCTCGGCCTCATCCGGCTTCGCCACCTTCTCCAAAAGGAGAAGGGAAGTGGAAGAAGTTTCTTGTGGAGAGGGGCTCGTGGGTTGTTTACAGTTTAAATTTTTGCTCGTTAGTTAGGAAGTCGGTTATTCGCTTTAAAACAGCCGGCATATTCAATTTGACTTCGTCGTTCCTAAAGCGAAGAACGTGGACATTTAAATTGTTTAACTCTTTTGTTCTCCATTCATCGTATCTCACGATTTCGTCCGTATCGTGAACATTGCCATCCACTTCTATCACTAAACTTTTCTCGCTGCAATAGAAATCTGCGACGTATGTATTCAGTGGGTGCTGACAGCGAAACTTCAATCCCAGAAGTTTCCTGTTTCGCAATTCCTGCCAAAGCAAATCTTCAGCCTTTGTTGATGACAGTCTTAACGTCCTTGCATTGTCAAAGATTTTTGCCTTTGCTTCTTTAAAAAGCTTACCGTCATACTGGCTATGCATACGCAATCCGTTTACATAGGAAATGTCAGTATTATCAAAAGCCCACGAGCCCCTCTCCACAAAAAAACTTCCTTCCACTTCCCTTCTCCTTTTGGAGAAGGTGGCGAAGCCGGATGAGGCCGAGCGGTTGGGGTGAGGTCTATATCACAAACTCCGTCCACTTCTCATTGCTCTTCGCACTTGCCACCACGTTGTCTATAAAAGCCATGCCTCTTATGCCATCTTCCACGCCCGGAAAATCCAGCCATTCTTTTTTCGGTTCAGTGCCGTCAATTCTTGCCTGCAAGGTTCGGGCAAAGTTGCGATAGATGTTTCCAAACGCTTCGAGATAGCCTTCGGGGTGGCCACCGGGTGTGCGGCAATTTTGCGTAGCATAAGAAGATAAATAACTATAGTTGCTTCCGGCTCTATAAATTTCAGTTGGCTTATCAAGCCATTTAACCAACAAAGTATTCGGCTCGTGTTGATGCCATTCCAGCCCGCCGTTTTCCCCATAGACTTTTATCTTCAATGCGTTCTCTTCACCTGCGGCAATCTGCGAAGCAATCAACACACCCGCGGCACCATTATCAAACCGCAACAGGACCGATCCGTCATCGTCGAGCATCCGGCCCTCGACCATGATATTTAAGTCGGCGCAAAGCTTTGTGATCTTTAATCCTGAAATGTATTCGGCAAGATGCGCGGCGTGAGTACCAATGTCGCCCATGGCGCCGGCCTTGCCCGACTTGCTTGGATCGGTGCGCCAAGCTGCTTGTGCATTGCCTTCACGTTCAGACAACCGGCTCAACCAACCTTGCGGATATTCCACAATGATTTTGCGAATCTTTCCAAAGGTGCCTTCCTTTACCATTTGTTTGGCCTGCTTCACCATCGGGTAGCCCGAGTAGGTATGTGTCAAGCATAGCAATAAACCCGTTTCATCCACCTTCTGTTTTAGGCTTTTTGCTTCGTCAAGCGTGAAGGTCATGGGCTTTTCCACCACCACGTGAAAGCCATGCTCCAGTGCCATCACGGACGGTGCATAATGCACAAAGTTGGGCGTCACCACGGTCACGAAATCCATCCGCTTGTCGTCGGGCAGCGCGGCCTCTTTCGTAATCATTTCATCATACGTCGTGTAATTTCTATCTGCATCCAGGAACAACATCTCTCCCGATGTTTTTGCGATCTGCGGATTAAGACTCAAGGCACCGCAAACAAGTTCTACCTGTCCGTCCATATTTGCGGCAATGCGGTGGATGGCGCCGATAAAAGCATCCGACCCGCCGCCGATCATGCCCATTCTTATTTTTCGCATAGTGCGTTTTTGTTGGTTGTGGTAAGCAATAAAACTGACGAAGCGTTTTCGCTTCTAAAAATAAGAACCGTTTTTCGTGAGGGCCGCAAAATTTTAGGTGACGATTTTTTTATGCGTGAATTTTTTGTGTGAAAGAAACACGATTTGGTTTTTAAAATGCTGTACATTTAAAACCTATTCCAACTCGTAGCACACAAACTACTTACAAACGATTTTGCTCATGAACGAAATAAACCGCAAACAGCTTTTTGTTGCCAGTTGTCTTTCTCTATTGGTTACTTCTCTTTCCTTCGGCATCAGGGCCGGCATATTGGGTACGTTGGGAACCAGGTTTGGTTTAACCGCAGCCCAATTGGCAAGCATTGCGGGCACGGCCTTTTGGGGCTTCCCACTCGCCGTTGTTATTGGCGGTTTTTTAGTTGACATCATCGGCATGAAGCGCTTGTTGCTGATGGCTTTCCTGCTCCATTTGCTCGGCATCATACTTACCATTTTTGCCAACGGTTATTCAGGTTTGTTTTTATCTACACTTTGCATCGGTCTTGCCAACGGTACCGTGGAGGCGGCCTGCAATCCCTTGGTCACTTCGCTGTACCCTACCAACAAAACCACCAAGCTGAATCACTTTCATTTGTGGTTCCCAAGCGGAATCGTTATCGGCAGCCTGATCGTTTATTTCACCGATAAAATCTTTGGAACCTCCGTCGGTGGTATTGACCTTTGGAAGATACAAGTAGCCGTGATGTTGATACCAACGCTTATTTATGGCTATCTGTTTTCTAAATTAAAGTTTCCGGTTACCGAACGGGTGGCGGCGGGCGTGTCAACGAGGGAGATGTACAGTTCTCTTCTCAACCCACTTTTTGGTTGCATGATCGTACTGATGTTTGGTACCGCCATCACGGAATTATTTACCGGACAATGGATTGATGTGTTGTTAAAAAATGTTTCCGACAACGCATTGTTGCTCCTGACAATTGAAACCGGTGTGATGGTCATTGGCCGCAGTTTTGCGGCCCCGGTGGTTCATCGTTTCTCACCGCAAGGCGTGTTGCTGATGTCGGCCATCTTTTCTGCTCTTGGCCTGTACATTCTGGGCCACACATCGGGTAACATGCTCTTTTTTGGCGCCATTGTTTTCGGTATTGGCGTTTGTTATTTTTGGCCCACCATGCTGGGCTTTGTAGCCGAAAATTTACCAAAGACGGGTGCCGTTGGCCTAAATCTCATGGGTGGCGCCGGAATGTTCGCCGTTTCCATTTACATGATGTTCATGGGCGGTTATTACGATAAGCTGGTAGCAAGCAAGCTGCCCGCCGGTGCCGAAGTGAGCGCATATGCAGACGCAGCCGCGGGTACTGATATGGCGAAGGCTTACAACGAAGCAAAAAAGGGTGCCGGTCCGGAAATTATAAACGTGACATTAATGATTCCGATAGCGCTTATCGTTGCCTTCATCATTCTGAATGTTTACATGCGCAACCGCAACAAGGTTGCCTCTAAAGAACTGTTGCAAACCGCCTGAACATATATCTATGTCCCTTAAAAGAAGAGACCTGTTAAAAAATTTAGTTTTATCCGGAACAGCCATTGCCGCGTCTCCGGTATTGGCGATGGCAAACGCTGAAGCGCCCATGAAAGAGGACAAACTTAAAGGCAACATCAATCACTCGGTTTGCCAGTGGACATACAACTTCATACCGCTGGAAGAGTTGTGCCTTATGGTAAAAAAACTCGGCTTCTCGGCTATAGACTTGATTGCGCCCAAGGATTGGCCTACGCTGCAAAAACACGGTATCTTTTCTTCCATGTGTTACCACGGCGGCAAGGTGAGTTTGACCGAAGGATTCAGCGATAAAAAATTTCATCCCGGATTGGTAAAAGATTATACGGAAGCCATTCCATTGGTGGCGCAGGCCGGTTATAAAAACATCATTTGCTTCAGCGGCAACCGGGCCGGTATGGACGATGAAACTGGTTTGAAAAATTGCGTGGAAGGCTTGAAGCAAATTATGCCGTTGGCGGAAAAGCACGGCGTGATGGTTCAGATGGAACTCTTGAACAGCAAGGTCAATCACAAAGATTATATGTGCGACCGGAGCGCCTGGGGCGTGGAATTATGCAAACGGCTTGGCTCGCCCAACTTTAAGTTGCTGTATGACATTTACCACATGCAGGTGGACGAAGGCGACGTAATTGCCACCATCAAAGCAAACCATGATTATTTCGGACATTACCATACCGCCGGTGTTCCCGGCCGGCACGAGATTGACGACAGCCAGGAACTGTACTATCCAGCAATCATGAAAGCAATTCTTGCTACCGGCTTTACCGATTACGTAGCGCAGGAATTTATACCAACGGGAAAAGATAACAGCGAAAAGATTGCATCACTAAAGACTGCGATAAAAATCTGCGACGTGTAACTCAACCTCAAACAACAAACTTCAAACGACAAACCTCTCTATGGCAGATAATACTTACGACGCAATCGTCATCGGCTCCGGTATCAGCGGCGGCTGGGCAGCAAAGGAACTTACGCAAAAGGGACTGAAAGTGCTTATGCTCGAGCGGGGCGAAGACGTAAAGCACATCTCCGGTTATCCAAGCACTAACAAAGACCCCTGGGAGTTTGCCCACCGTGGTGGCCGCACCCAGCAAATGGTAAATGATTATCCGGTGCTTAAGCGTGACTACCCGCTCAACGAAATGAACCTTAATTGGTGGGCATCTGACAAAGATTCACCGTACACAGAGGTCAAACGGTTCGACTGGTACCGCGGTTATCATGTAGGCGGCCGTTCGCTTATGTGGGGACGGCAATCCTATCGCCATAGCGATTTTGATTTTGAAGCCAATGCCAAAGAAGGCGTGGCCGTTGACTGGCCTATCCGCTACAAAGACATTGCGCCCTGGTATGATTATGCCGAAGGCTTTGCGGGCATTAGCGGCGCTAAAGACGGACTGTCTCAATTGCCTGATGGAAATTTTCTGCCGCCGATGGAAATGAACTGCGTGGAGAAAGATGTATCGGCACGCATTAAACAAAAGATGGGACGCTCCATGATCATCGGCCGTGTGGCCAACATTACCCAACCCAAGCCCGAACAAAACCGCGTGAACTGCCAGTACCGGAACAAATGCTGGTTGGGTTGCCCGTTCGGTGCTTACTTCAGCACACAATCGGCCACACTGCCCGTGGCCATGGCAACGGGCAATCTAACGTTGCGCCCCTGGTCTATTGTAAAAGAAATCATCTACGACAAAGACACTAAAAAAGCAAAAGGCGTTCGCATTTTGGATGCGCAAAACAACCAGACTTACGACTACTTTTCCAAGATTGTTTTTGTGAATGCATCGGCCATGAACTCCGCCTGGATACTAATGAATTCCGCTACCGATGTATGGCCTGATGGCTTAGGCAGCAGCAGTGGTGAGTTGGGTCATAACTTAATGGACCACCATTTCCGTTGCGGCGCATCGGGCAAGGTAGATGGCTACGATGATAAATATTATTACGGCAAACGGCCGAATGGTATTTATGTGGTTCGTTACCGCAACTTGTTTGGCGAGAAACGCGATTACCTGCGTGGCTTTGGTTATCAAGGTTCGGCAAGCCGTGAAGGCTGGGGACGTGAAATTGCCGAACTCAATATTGGCGGCGAATACAAAGATGCGCTTTGCGAACCCGGTGATTGGTCAATGGGAATGACGGCTTTTGGTGAGATGTTGCCTTATCATGAAAACAAAATTTCTCTTGATAAAACAAAGAAAGACAAGTGGGGCATGCCTGTATTGGCCGTTGATTGCGAAACGAAAGAGAACGAAAAAAAGATGCGGGTGGACATGGTAAATGATGCGAAGGAAATGCTGGAAGCCGCCGGTGTGAGAGACGTGCATACCTACGACAATGATTACGCACCGGGCATGGGCATTCACGAGATGGGCACAGCCCGTATGGGCCGCGATCCAAAAACATCGGTCTTAAACGGAAACAACCAGGTTTGGGATGCACCCAATGTATTTGTAACGGACGGCGCCTGCATGACGAGTGCTGCTTGTGTTAACCCATCACTTACGTATATGGCACTAACAGCAAGAGCGGCGGATTTCGCAGTGAAGGAATTAAAGAAGATGAACCTTTAATGACAGGGGCCTAATGGCCCATTTTTTTCTACCTTTTTTAAAGCGGCAAGGTGGCGCTGAAGCCCTTCTTGGTAGGAAGGGTGCAAAGACTCTTAAAGCAATAAGAAAACTCTTGGATGGAATGATTGATTGAACAAGAAAGGAAACTTTGATAAGCAAGGGCTGTGCACAGATCGCCTTCTCACTGGGATGGTCGGGATGGGCCACAGTGACGATGTGCCCAATAGAATTACTGAACATAAAAAAGTGCGACGCAACAAACGCTTAATAGATATTCTGGCTTCTGGTCAATAAAAGCAAAAAACAAGATGGCTGACAACTTAGAAAGTAAATCAATCTCACGGAGAAATTTTCTTACGAACACAGGCTTTGCCACAGCCGGTTTCTTCATTGTGCCGCGGCATGTATTGGGGCGTGGGTTTGTAGCGCCGAGTGATCGTCTTGTGGTTGCCGGCGTGGGCGTGGGCGGCAAGGGCCAGAGCGACATCGCTAACTTCTTTAAAAGCGGCAAAGCCGACATTGCTTTTTTGTGCGATGTGGACGACCGCCGGGCAGCCGCCAGCGTAAAGGCTTTTCCCAAAGCTAAATATTACAAAGACTGGCGCGAGATGATGGACAAAGAAGCTAAAAACTTTGATGCCGTTTCCGTGTCCACACCCGACCATAACCATGCGGTGGCGGCGCTTGCCGCCATGCAATTAGGCAAGCACGTGTATGTGCAAAAGCCCCTGACGCACGATGTGTATGAAGCAAGAGTGCTAACCGAAGCCGCAAAGAAGTATAAAGTAGTTACACAGATGGGCAACCAAGGCGCTTCCGGCGATGGCGTGCGGCAGTTGATGGAATGGTACGACGACGGTGTGATTGGCAAAGCACATACAGTTTATGTATGGACCGACCGGCCGGTATGGCCGCAAGGCATTCAATGGCCATCGGCCAAAGCATCCGTGCCGCAAGGATTGGATTGGAATCTTTGGCTCGGCACGGCGCCCTACAAAGATTACGTGGAAAAGATCGTTCCCTTTAACTGGCGCGGCTGGTGGGATTACGGCACCGGTGCGTTGGGCGACATGGGTTGTCATTTAATTGAACCCGCTTTCCGTGTACTCGGCTTGCAATACGTAAGCGACGTCCAAGCCAGTGTGGGCAGTGTGTATGTGGATGAGTTCAAACGCGGCTACTTCCCGGAAAGCTGCCCGCCATCGAGCCACGTAACCATGACCTTTCCGGAAACAAAAAAAACAAAAGGGCCGATTACGCTACATTGGATGGACGGCGGCATTCAACCCGAAAGGCCCGAAGAACTCGGCGCCAACGAAGTGTTTGGCGACGGCGGCAACGGTTGCCTCATCATCGGCACCAAAGGAAAGATGATGTGCAGCACCTACGGTGCCAACCCGCGGTTATTGCCTACCTCCCGCACTGCGGAAGTGCCTACCAAACAAACCATTGCCCGTGTGCCGGGCGGCGCCGAGGGCCATTATGCGCAGTGGGTCGAATCGGCCATTGCGGGTTATGGAGCCAAGCCTGTGAGTTCACCCTTTGAGATTGCGGGTCCGTTAACCGAAGCCTTACTGATGGCCAACCTGGCCATTCGCGCCTACGACATCCAGCAACCAAAAGCAGACGGCAAAGGCACGAACTATCCCGGCCGCGGCGTAAAACTCCTGTGGGACAAAGACGCCATGAAAGTCACCAACCTTGACGAGGTCAATCGCTATGTGAAACGGCAATACCGCGAAGGATACAGCCTCAATTGGTCATAAATAACTTCGAACAGACGAACCTGCCTACCGGACAGGCGGGCAAAGCATGAAAATAACGAAGTGAAGACAGAGCTGTGGGCAAAAACATTTGAACTCTTGAACATTTGAACGCTTAAACTTATAAACTTTACGATCATGGAACGCAGAGACGCAGTAAAATACATATCCGTTTTAATGGGCGGTGCTTTGATAGGCGGCGATGCTTTTTTGCTTGGCTGTAAATCCAACACCGGTAAAACCGATTGGCTGTCGGCGGAAAGTGTGGCCTATCTCGACGAGATTGGCGAAACCATTCTGCCCCGCACCAAGACACCCGGCGCCAAAGACGCACAAGTGGGCCAATTCATGCAGGTAATGGTGAACGACTGCTACGAAGAAGGCGACCAAAAAGCATTTAAAGAAGGCATGGACAAATTAAATGATGCCAGCAAGAAAAAGTTTGACAAGGCCTTTATGGAAGCCACGCCGGAACAACGCAAAGAGTTGCTCATCGCCATTGATAAAGAGGCGAAGGATTATCAAAAATCCATTTCGGATTATAACCGGGCCGAGGACGACAAGTACAACAAAGACATGAAGTACGTACGGCAAAAAAAGTCGCCGCACTACTTTACCATGATGAAGCAACTGACCATGCTCGGCTACTTTACCTCAAAGCCGGCCTTAACACAGGCGGTTAATTACAAGGCCGTTCCCGGCCGCTTCGATGCTTGCATTCCGTACAGAAAAGGCGATAAACTGATGCTCTGAAAAAAATAAAAACACATGCAACAAAACAGACGGAATTTTTTAAAGAATGCCGGCCTTGCCGGTTCTGGAATTTTATTAAGTGCTTACCTGCCGGCCTGCAAATCGGCGTCAGCGAGCAAAAGCATCAATCAGGGTTTCGGCTTGCAGCTCTATTCTTTACGCGATGATTTGCCCAAAGACCCAAAAGGCGTTCTCACGCAAGTGGCGTCGTTCGGTTACAAAAAGATCGAAAGCTTTGAAGGCCCGCAAGGCATCTTCTGGGGCATGAGCAACACCGAGTTTAAAAAACTGATGGACGACCTTGGAATGACCATCGTTTCCAGCCACTGCGACATCAATAAAGACTTCGAGCGCAAGGCCGCAGAAGCGGCCGCCATCGGCATGAAATATTTAATCGCGCCCTACCTCGGCCCACAAAAAAGCATGGATGATTTCAAGCGCTTTGCCGACACCTTCAACCAGCGTGGCCAAGTGTGCAAACAGGCCGGAATCCGCTTTGCTTACCACAATCACGATTACAGCTTTAAACCCGTGGACGGGCTACTGCCGCAAGACGTGATGATGCAGCGGACCGATAAAGACCTGGTTGATTTTGAAATGGACATGTATTGGGTAGTAACGGCCGGACAAAATCCTTCCGACTGGTATAAGAAATACCCCGGCCGCTTTAAACTTTGCCATATTAAAGACCGCCAAAAAGGGGTGCCTCTATCGGAGAAAAAGAACGTCTCCGTCGTTATCGGTACAGGTTCCATTGACTACCCATCCCAATTAAAAATCGGCTTAGACAACGGACTTAAATATTTTATTGTAGAGCAGGAAGCTTATGAAGGCACTACCCCATTGGCCGCCGTTAAAGACGACGCGGCCTACATGAAAAATCTGCGGCTCGTAAACGCTTAATGCGGCACCGAATCTTTTTTAGTGGTATCCGTGCTTTGCTTGTTGCTTAAGGTAATGCCGCTACTGGTGTCAGGCTGATTACCGTTAACATTTTGCACATTGGTGCTATTGGGGCCGCTGTCGCCGGTGTTGGTGTTTGCTTTGTGATCGCCGCAGGCAACTAAAAAGGCAAGGCTAAAGAGACCGAAAAAATACTTTTTCATTGGACTTCGTTTTTGTCATCCTTCCCTCTTGCAATAATTCAACCAACGGTAAGCCGTCAAAATGATTCATCAAAACAAACCTGTGTGAAGCAAACCATCCGCGTTCTCTTTTTCATTCTGCTCCTTAGCTTTTTCCAAACATACGCACAGGAAAAGGCATGGATGCTGTCACCCTTTACCAAACAAGACGCGGCCAACCCTTGCTTGAAACCGTCGGCGCAGCGCTTCACAGATCCCATTCGTAAAAGCAGTGTGGGTTGGGAAGAAAAAGACGTTTTCAATCTGGCGGCGGTGGTTAAGGATGGCAAGGTTTATCTTTTGTACCGGGCACAGGACAGCATTGGCAAGCCTGCCGGCACGTCCCGCATCGGCCTTGCGTACAGCAGCGATGGTTTACACTTTACCAAAAGGCAAACGCCGGTTCTCTATCCTGATAACGATGCTTTTAAAAAATGGGAATGGGAAGGCGGCTGCGAAGACCCAAGAGTAGTGGAAGACGCGGCCGGCACATACTACATGACCTACACGGCTTATGACGGTACCACAGCACGTCTCTTCATCGCCACCTCAAGAGATTTAATTCGGTGGACAAAACACGGCTCTGTTTTTAATAAGGCCGAAGGCGGTAAGTACATAAATTACTGGTCGAAGTCAGGTTCTATCATCTGTACACAAAAAGGAGATAAACTGGTAGCTACAAAAATCAAGGGCAAGTACTGGATGTATTGGGGCGAATCGAACATCTACATGGCTACATCGGATAACCTTATAGACTGGACACCCATTAAAGAAAACGACCCTGCAAAAAAGAGTTTTGATTCGTTGCGCAACTATGAAGCCTTTAAAATTCTATTCTCGCCACGCACCGGAAAGTTCGACAGTGAACTGGTAGAACCTGGCCCGCCGGCAATGATTACCAAAGCAGGAATACGCTTTATTTACAACAGCAAAAACAGCCCTTCTTTTGGCGATAAAACTTTACCCGATGGCGTTTATTCCGCCGGCCAAATACTTTTGGATAAGAATGATCCGGCAAAAGTTTTAGACCGTTGCGAACAAAATTTTTTCAAACCAACAAAGGACTACGAAATAACCGGGCAAATTAATAACGTGGTTTTTTTAGAAGGTCTCGTGCCGTTTAAAGGCAAGTGGTTTTTATACTACGGCACGGCCGATTCAAAGATTGCCGTGGCGGTGCATTAATGCGGTATCGCATGAAACAGAAGTTTGCATAGCCTATTGGCCGGCTGCAAAATCGTTTGAAATTTAAAAACATTTTATCCACGATATTATTATTTCGCGCTGCTTTATTAATTTGCTACAAAGAAGTTTTATGTCTATCACCGCTACCGATCGAGAGTTGTTGGAATACTTTGTTCAACTTGACGAACAGCAAAAGATCTCGCTGCTGCAATTGATAAAAAGCTTTTCAAAAAACGAAACCCAAGGCAATAAAGCTCCTACCCTTGCGGAGTACAATCTCGAAATTGAGGAAGCTATGGATAGGGTAAAAAACGGCCGGTTCACTACGCTTGAGGAATTGGAAAAGGAAATGGAAGCATGGTAAAAAAGACCTTGAAACTTGTCATAGACGATGAAGCAAAAGCCCAACTTCGCGAAGCTTACAAATACATAAAAAAAGATCCTTTACAAAATGCCGACAAAGTCAGAAGAGGAATAGTCGCTTCCTTTCATGCTGTTCTTCAAAATATAGAGTTACATGCTCCTGACAAATACAAAAACGACAATGACGGTTCTTACAGAGCTTACGAAATTTTTCACTACCGCATTTCCTATCATGTTTCTAAAACCCAGATTACTATCGTAAGAATCAGGCATACAAAGATGAATCCATTGATGTATTGACGCTTGCCTTCTACACAATCAAATCCAGCAACAACACAGCGCCCAAACCACCTACCGAAATAATACTTTCCATCACCGTCCAGGTTTGAAAGGTTTGCCGGACACTCAAGCCAAAATATTCTTTAAACATCCAGAAGCCGGTGTCGTTAACGTGCGAAAGAAACACACTACCCGCACCCACCGACAACACCATCAGCTCCGGCGACACACCGGGTGTAATCAGCGGCGCCACCAATCCAGATGCCGTTAAACCCGCCACCGTGGCCGATCCTAAAGCCACACGAAACAGGGCCGCAATACACCAGCCCAAGACAAGCGGCGACAAGTGAAGCGATGCCGTCAGCCCTTTTATTTCCTCTCCTACTTTGCTGTCCACTAAAATTTGTTTGAAGGCGCCGCCCGCCGCAATTACCAATAAAATAACGGCGATGGTTTTAATGCCATCGGTTGCATAAGACGAAAGCTTCTCCATTGGCAGCTTCAACAGCATTACTGTCAAGGCAAGCGAGAGCAACAAGGCAAACACAGGCTCTTGCAAAAAAGAAAAGGCTTCTTTCAGCCATCCGTTTGTTAGGTAGGTGCCGGCCGTGCCGGCGGCAATAAACACAACCGGCGAAAGAATAATCATAAAACTTTTAAGCGCCGATGGCAACGGCTTTTGTTCGGCGTCAACAATCACGGGGCTATCTTCAATCGTACCCTTATTAATTACCATTCTTGCATAACCTACTCCGGCAATAGCTGCCAACGGAAGCGCAATGAGCAAGCCATACAATAATGTCTTTCCAATGTCGGCATGAAAGATTGAAGCCAGCGCAACAGGCCCCGGATGCGGCGGCAAAAAAGCATGTGTTACGGAAAGTGAAGCGGTCACTGGTAAGCCTACGTACAACAACGGCACCCGTTGCGTCTTGGCAATGGCAAAGACCAGCGGAACAAGCACCACAAAGCCCGCATTGTAAAATAGCGGAATGCCGGCCAACAATCCTGTACACAACACAGCCCATTGGATGTGCTTTGCGCCAAACCAATCTGCCAAAACAAAAACGAGCTTTCGGGCCGCGCCACTTTCTTCGGCAATGGTGCCAATGATGGCACCCAACGAAAGCACCATCACTGTTCCGCCCAATGTGCTGCCGATGCCGCTGCTGATAGACGCAGCAAGGCTGGATACCGGCATGCCAAAAGCCAGCCCCGCAAGAATGGATACAATCAGCAAAGCCAGAAAAGGCGGCAGCTTTTTTAAGATCAGAAAGATCAGCAACCCAATAGCGCAAAACAGGATGAATAGCAGCATTAAGCGTCGTGTTGATGAAGAAAAGACATGGATTCTTTTGAGACTAGTGATTCTTTTTATAGTCAGAAGAAAGTTAGCACTATGCGGAATGGTGTTCCGCAAAACTTACATTTTTGCCACTGCCGAAAGCAAATGAAAACCGTACGGTTCAATAATCAGGTATTCATAATCTGCTCCTACCGTAAATGTTTTGCCGGACCAATGGTCAAACAACTCTCCTTTCTGCAAGCCTTTTTCTTTAAAAGCATACCAGGTAAGAAAAACGGCTGTGTTACTGAAGTTAAACAGGCAATACAATGGTTCATGGCCCGTACGCACAAAGCCCGCCACGTGTATATTGTGCGGCGTCATCCAATGGAGGTTGGCGGCATCGGCCACAACAGCTAAACTTTTTCTTATGGCCAATAACTTTTTTGTGCCGTTGAAAATCTGCGCTTCAACTGTTCCATCTACTTCGGCCAAGGCATTCTTTTTCCAATCAATCATTGGCCGGTGCATCCAGCGGCTGTCGTAGCTTTTGCCTTCCTCATTCAGGTAGGAATAGTCATTGGTGTAGCCTGCTTCATCGCCGTAAAAAAGCATGGGCAAGCCGCCAATAAAAAAGCTGTGCGCCTGCATCAATAAAATCTTTTGAACAGCAGTTTCAACGGCGTCATCATCATTGTCATTCACTGCCTTTTCCAATCCGCAAAGCGATGCAAGGGTTCCGCTGATTCGTGCATCGCCGGTTTTTGGGTTCACGGAAAACAAAGCACCCGTTGCTGGCGAACCGGAGGCAACACCCGTATAATAGTCCTGTAAAAACTTCCGGTGCTGATAGGGGTTGAAGCCAGCCGCTTCAATCATCGAATCTTCATAAGCCAACCCAATATCATCATGGCATCTCGTGTATGTTATCCACGACGTGTCCAACGGTTTTTGCAGCAACACGTGTTGCGCCGCCAACATCACTTTGGTATCACCCGTTGCAAGCATGTCCCATTGCAAAGCCATTTGTGTAGCGTTGTAAGCAAAGTCACATTCCTGGCCTTGGGCCGCGCCATTGCCGAAGTACTGCATGATCTGCTGCGGCGCCACAATAGCTTCGCCCAACAATGCGGTGCCCGGCGCGGCTACTTGCACACATTGCCGCAAGAGTTGAAGGATAGTATGTGCCTGTGGCAGATTTTGGCAAGTCGTTCCAATCTCCTTCCAAATAAAAGCCGGTGCATCAATGCGAAGAATATCCACGCCAAGATTTGCATACCAAAGCACGGTATCAAGCATGGCCACAAACACAGCAGGGTTTTTATAATTCAAGTCCCATTGATAATGGTGAAAAACCGTCATCACCCACTTGCTGCACTCCGGTACCCAAATAAAATTTCCCGGTGCGGCTTCAGGAAAAACTTCGGGCATTGTTCGTTCGTATTCATCAGGAACAGTGCGGTCATCATACATGTAAAAGAAATCCTGATAAGTTTCATCCCCCGCCTTTGCCTTCATCGCCCATTCGTGCAAATGCGAAGTATGGTTGAAAACAATATCAAGCATCAGGTACATGCCTTCATTTTGCATTGTTCGTTGCACAGTTTGCAAATCCTCCAACGTTCCAAACTTTGCGTCCACTGTTCTGAAATCCGACACCGCATAGCCGCCATCGTTTTCTCCCGGCGGGCTTTGAAACAGCGGCATCAGGTGAAGTAGATTCACTCCCAAATTTTGCAGGTAAAAAAACGTTGAAGGCAATGTTTTCAAGTCACCGCAAAACCGGTCAACATACAAGCTCATTCCGGCCAATTCATTGCTGGCAAACCAAGCAGATCGCTGCTGCGCCTTTTCAAAATCGCGTTGCCGCAAATCCTGCCTTCTTAAAGCGTGTGCTTCCGCAAGCGTGTTGAGTAATTGGCCAAAGCAATTATCGCTATTTGGATGATTTTGATAAAGTGAGGAAAACAAGTTTTTAATGGTAGCGACATTGGCAAGAGCCCTTGCCAAAAAAAGCTCGTCGCTTTCGCGGGAGATGTTTATGTTGTAATCAGTTATCGTGCTACGCACCTGCCGGTGCAAAAGGAAATTGTACATGTTGAAAAAGTGTATGTCGTCGAGTTCTTCGTGGACCCTCTGTGTTCTTTCCAATCCGGTGTTTGGAACAGGAAGGATGCACAATGGACACAACAAAATGCTCAACCAAAAATGGTATTACTCAAGTGTTTAAAAGCTTCCATCGCGCCCATGTATTCGCAATTCCGTGCGCCAGCTTTGTTAGCATTGGCTACAATCTTTATCCAGTCTTCTGTTTGCAGCGATTGAATCACCGGCAAGGAAAAATCGCTTAACTGGTAAAGCACCGCACCCACAAAGGCATCGCCGGCGCCGGTGGTGTCAATGGGCTTTATGGCGATGCTCGGCACCGTTAGTTTATCATCGGCATGAACCAGCATCGTGCCTTCTTTTCCCAGCGTGATGGCAAACGTAGCCGTTGTTGCTTCGTTCAATACTTGCGCCGCATCATACACCGAAGTCTTGCCCGTGAGCAGCATGGCTTCCTCATCGCTCACTTTAAAAAAATGGCAGCTTTTCAAGAACGTCCACGACTGCTCAACAAAACTTTCCTTCTTGTCGCGGAACAAAAGGTTGCGATAGTTTGGGTCAAATGAAATAATAATATCCTGCTCTCTTGCCCGTTGCATAAGCCGCACATAGGCTTGCTGCAAAGGTCCCGGCAAAAAAGCGGTAGCCGAACCAAAGTGAATAATGCCTACATCATCAAGTGAAATACTTTCCACTTCATCTTCTGTTAACTCACCATCGGCGCCGCGATTAAAAACAAAGTCACGTTCGCCGTCTTCCATCAGCGATACAAAAGCGAAAGTGGTAAAGTGTCGCGGGTCCACCGCCATGTAAACCGTGTTCACACCAAAGTCTTTCATCACATCAATCAACTGATGCCCGAAAGGATCCGCGCCGACTTTAGCCGCCAGCAGCACATCACCACCCAAGGCCGCAATAGCCGCGGCCACATTGGTTGGCGCACCACCGGGCTTCTTTAAAAAGTGTTCGCCTTTAGATAAGGTTGTGTTGGTGTCGGTGCAAATCATGTCTATTAAAGCTTCACCGATGCAGAGAATTTTCATTTGATGTATCGTTGTTTGTTTTGTGTTTTTGATACCAGCTTTAGTTTTTCATAGCATCGTCTGTTGCGTCGCAATCCGTTCATCGTTCGGTAATTCTATTGGGCACATCGTCGCGGCAAACCCACCCCAGTGTATTATAGCACAATCAAACTTTAGGTCGCCCTTCCAAGGAGGGGACGGCCATTTAAGTACCGGCCGCTTTCGGAATAGTCATCCCCTCCCTGGGGGCGCAGACTATAACCTAGAAGAACTCATTGAAAGGGGTGGGTTTTACGCCAGCACAATCAGCGGTCCATCTCAATCTCGCTTAGGGCGGAGCCATTCTAACACAGGCCCCTGCTTTGCAACCTCCACCTTAAAAATTGGTCAATCGAAAAGTGAGGGCTGCGTACTGGCAAGTCCTCCACCGGGGGATTTAGGGGGCCGTTCTCCTTGAATAAACATCGGCTTCTTCAACTTCAACCCACACCGCTCATTCAACTTATCAATAAGATAATTACTCAACTCCGGTGAATGCCTTTCCTCACCCATGTGAACGAAGAAGTATAACTCTTGCGAACCATTCTCCAACCAGTAAGCAATGCGTTCCACCCACTTATCTACTCTTGTATAATCAGTTGAATGAAGATTATTGGCGACAAAACGAACAAAGGCTTTCGGCATCGAAAGGTGCATGTGGCAAACATCCCGTCGCCCCGCTGTATCGGTTATCACCAAGCCTTTGTTTACGGCACGAAGTAAATCCACCAACCACTCCATTTCTCTTTTATCAAACCAGTTCGGGTGACGAACTTCTACAAACAAGTTCAAATCTGTTGGCAAGGCATTGATGAAATACTGCAAATCTCCTTTCCGCTGCGGACCAAAGCCATCGTTCAACTGCAAAAACGCCGGACCGAGATGCGCACCAAAGGCAGCGATACTTTTTTCAAAGGCGTGCATCAGCGGCACATTTTCAATTAACGAACCTTCGTGACTGATACCCTGATAAACTTTCGGGCAAAACAAAAAGTCCTGGCCTGCTGCTTTGTCCGCCCATTTGGTTATAGTCGCTTCGTCATATAAATTGTAAAAGGTCGAGTTGAGTTCAATGCAATTAAACTGCTTTATGTATTCATCCAAAAACTGCGAATCCTTTGTGCCTTTGGGATAAAACTTGCCGAGCCATTCTTTTACGCCCCATCGCGGGCATCCGATGTAAATTTTTGGAGAAACTGCTCTTTGTTTCTGCAACACTTGTCTGTTCGCTTCGGGCTCCGGTGGAAGCGAGACGTCAACTTTATCGAGTGTGTTATATGGTAGTTTGCCGAAGTCCATCACCTCACCCCTAACCCCTCTCCATCAGAGATGGAGAGGGGAACCGGTCGTTTATAGTTTAAATGTCTTTGCGAATAAAAAAGCGGTGCTAAAGCCAATGATAAAAATTACTCAAAGTTTCAGCCACTTCTCCCCTCTCCATCTCCGATGGAGAGGGGCCGGGGGTGAGGTTCTACAACCCAACCGGTTGCTGCGGCACTACTTCCGGCTGCATAGCCGGCGATGGAATACCTTTCGTTCTTATCAACAACGTCAACGCCGCTGCGATCAGCAGCAACACGCCGCCGAATTGCACGGCCTTACTTGAGTCGTTGTGCAAATGGTTTTTCATCACTAATCCAAACGTGGTGGTTTGTATAAACATCGGTATCACAATCATCATGTTGATGATGCCCATGTACACGCCGTATTTTTCTTTCGGTATCTGGCTCACCACCATCAGGTAGGGAATGCCCATCATGCTGGCCCAGCCAATACCGAAGCCGGTAATGGCAACGTAAAACAGGGAAAGGCTGTGCACCAATGAAAAAGCGATGAAGCCCACACCGGCCAGCAGCAAGCAAACAAAATGCACGTACTTGGCACCGATGCGCCGTGCAAAGCCCACCAATAAAAACGCCACGAGAAACGTAACGACGTTATACCATCCGTTGATGCCGCCGGTTGATGATACAGCCTTTTCGTACCGGCGGTTGTTTTCATCAAACGCCGTGATGGCGGGTAAGTCCGCTTCGGTAAAAGTATTGTGCTGTACGCGATCGCCATACGTTGCATAGATCACCGAAGGAGTGGCATCATCCTTCCATTTTGCACCGTCCGTTTGAAGCTTTTTTGCTTCTTCCTTAAAACTATTAAAGCCTTTTATTACGCTTTCCTGTTGCGGCGATAATTCTTTATACCGCCAACCGTATAAATTTTCGGCAACGGCTTTTGAAGAATTCTGCCAATAGCAAAACAGAGCATACCATTGAAAGAGGTACACCAGTGCCAGCATCCACATAATGCGAGGCATGTGCTTGATGGCTTCCACAATTTCTAAAAAAGGCGTGAGCACTTCACGCAACAAAGCAATGGCCTTGTTGACGGGAAATGTTTGAATAAGCCAATACAAAAAAGCCATCCACACAAAACACAAGGGCAACAAAACAACGCCTAATGCATCGGAATGAATGATGCTTCGCAAGCCGTAATAAACAAGCACAGGCCCCGATGCAATGGCCAGCAACACACTTACAATTTGAATGAACGGGTTCGGCTTGCCAGCGTTGTACGCTTTTATTTCGTCAATCTCTTTATCGGTTGGCGGAATCTCCGGCGTTGTTTTCATGCTCCACCAAACCGTAGCTACGGAACAAATAGCACCAAGAAAAAACGAAGCAAAAACCCAGTTTGGCAGTTTGCCTGTTTTGCCAATGATGATGATGGGAAAAGCCAGCAGCGAAAGGTTGGCCAGTGTTTGTCCGAAGCCCGTAAAAAAACTTTGCGCCTGAAAGCCGGTTGCCTGTTGCGATGCATCCAATTTATCTGCGACAAAAGCCCGGTAAGGCTCCATAGCAGTGTTGTTGCCGATGTCTAAAATCCAAAGCAAGCCAACGGCCATCCACAACGAACTGCTAAACGGAAAAAAGAAAAGCGCCAGGCTACACAACAAAGCGCCGATAAAAAAATAAGGCTTGCGGCGGCCCCATTTCGGGCTCCATGTCTTGTCGCTCAACGTACCAATGATGGGTTGTATAATTAAGCCGGTAAGCGGACCCGCTAAATTGAGTAAAGGAATTTGATCAGGCGAAGCGCCAAGGAAATCATAGATAGGATTGACGGCGCTTTGCTGTAGGCCAAAGCTGTATTGAATGCCGAAGAAGCCCACGTTCATGTTGATGATTTGTGCGAACGTGAGATACGGCTTGCGAACATTACTTAAGAGGGAAGACGGTGCGGAAACGGCCATTAAAAACTATTTAGGTGAATGTGGAAACGAGCAGTAAAATAGGATACAGGTTCCTGCTTATACTTTTTGGACTTTGCCCTAAAACGAAACTTTTGATTTAAACAATTCATAGAATTTTAGATACACGCCGTTGCTCCAGCCAAAGCCGTCCTGCGTTGGATACTCGCCGCCGCCGCTTTCCAAACTGATGTCTTCCACATTGTATTTCTCGAGCATCTTGCCGGTGCGCTTGAACACTTTTTCATTTACGCTCATCCAGCGTTCGGCAATTGTCTTGGCCAAATCATTGTGCTGATAATTAGCCAGGCCTTGCACCGTAACAAATTGCAAGGGTGCCCAACCATTTGGCGCATCCCATTGCTGGCCGGTTTTGTAAATGGAAGTGACCACGCCGCCGTCACGCAAAAATTTTTCTTCAATCCGCTTCGCCACTTCAGCGGCTTGCGCATCGGTGGCGGCATCGCAGAACAAGGGCAAAACACCGGCAAGCGTCCATTTATCGGTTGTGTGTTTCTCTTTTATATCATAATCAAAAAAGTAATTCAGATTCTTGTTCCAGCAATACTTTAATAAAGCAGTTTTGCGCTTTTCAGCTTTTTGTTCATACGATTGTGACTTTGCTTCTTGCCCCGTGGCTTTTGCGGCGTGCATCAATATCCATTCGTATTTGTACAACAAAGAGTTTAAATCAACGGGAACAATATCGGTGGTTTCAATCGTTGCCAAATGCGTTGTATCGGCAAACCAACGGCTGCTGAAATCCCAACCGCTTTCCGCGCCTGCACGGAGATTGGTGAACACTTTTCCGTCTGCCCCTTTGTATTCTTTAGCGGTATTTACGTCCTGCATGTAACTCTCCTGCCGCGGGGCATTGTTGTCGTCATAATAGCGATTGAGGATAGAGCCATCAGGCATCCGCACTACACGGCGATACGCATTTGATTCCATGTACTTGTCCTTGCCATCCATCCAAAAAGCATATTCTTTTTCCAAGGCAGGCAAATATTTTTTGTACACCGCATCGCCGCTCTTGCGGTGCAGCAGTTCCACCATCAATGCAAAATACGGCGGCTGGCTACGGCTTAAATAATAATTGCGGTTGCCGTTGGGAACGTGACCGTAGGTGTTAATGAGATAAGCAAAATTGTCCAGCATGTCTTCTATCAAATCATAACGGTTGCTGGTGGCAAGGCCTTGCATGGTGAAGTAACTGTCCCAATAATAAATCTCGCGAAAGCGGCCACCGGGCACGATATAAGAATCCGGCAAAGGCAAGAGCGAACTCCATTTGCGCAACGAATCTTTTTTGCGGGTGAGTGTGTTCCAAAGTTCAGTGAGATGATTGTTTAGGGAAAGGTTTTCGGTAACGGTAACACCCGGACCGGTAGGCAGATAAAAGTTTGCCAGCACAAAGCTTCGCAGACTTGCCGAGTCACGCTTCTTTAGCGATGCGTATTTTTTTAAGATGACATCGGGCTTGTATTGCGGCACCATGTCCACAAAGGTTTTGTTGTCGCCGAGGGCTTTGGTTAGTTGTACGTCTTTAAAAAGTGAGCCCCAAAGTTTATCGGGTGTAGTGGTTTGGGCACGGACGAAGAAAACAGAGAAAAGGAGAAGCGGAAGCATTGTTCGTTTCATCAGCAAACATTTCGTGTAGGATTAAAGATAAAGGTTTCAGCGCTTGTGCTTAGGAAAGGAGACAGGAAAGAAATGATTTTCAATAATGGCGTGATGTATTACTATCGCTTACCGGCAAACAATTTCAAAAAAGACATGGTCAACGAACGCATCGCTTTCATGATTGTAAGCTAAACTGCAACACGTAAGCCGTTAAGAATCTCTTGCAGTAAATGTTTAGATTAACTGTGGAAACGCAAGTCAACAGTGCAGTTGACTGCTTTATTTGACTTCAACAATCGTCACTCCACTGCCCGCTATGCCACCGCTGCTTACTCCTTGCACACGCACAGCATAGCGTCCGGGACCATCAGATGTAAAAAAGCTTACCTCGGTTTTGCCTTGTGCCGTTGTCGTAACCAGCGGCTTCCATAACAGAACGCTTCTTCGATCCGGTTCGCGGCTTCGCAGACTTTCGGGGGTGGTATAAGAAGGCGAATAAAATTCCCTCTTTATCTGCAAGCCGTTGTATTCCACCAGCAACACGTTTGGGTCAAGCTCAAAGCCATTAAGATTTCCGTCGTAGGTGGCATAACTAACAATGCCGTTGTTGGCCGTGGCGCCCAAGAAATAGTTGCGGGCTTCCACGTCTATACGCTTCACTTTTAAAGGGTCGAAAGAAATTATTTTATTGGTATTGGCCACCGGCACGCCATCCATTAGCACTAACGGCGGAGAATCGAAATGTGTTTTGTACGGAAGGTTCAACACCGAATAACGAAAGCTATCCTTGTCTTTATTTACGTGCACTTCCGCGGTTATTTCCCGCATCACTTCTTCCATGCTGGGAAAGCGGGTGTAATCATCAAGGTTGTAGCGGGTATCGGCTTTGCCGTAAAACGGAAGCGTATCGGTTTGAACAGGCAACTGAAAACGTTGTGCAGCGGTGGTAGCAAAAGATGCCGACAACCGCGTATTCAGGTGGCGATTGTTTAACTGTTCTTTCCATCCTTCAGGAAGCACAAAGCGAGGCGTGGGAACGGCTGAATAAGCAAGCGAGTAAGGGCTTTGCAATTCAATCCGCAAATTGCTATCGGCACCGGCCGCCTGCACAGCCAATTCCGCCGGACCGTAAATGTTCTTCATCACAAAAGCAAGGTTGCCGGTTTCGTTGCTGACTGCTGCACCCGTGTAAAATTTTTCACCGGGCGCCGACAAATAACAGGTTATGTTGGGGGCCGCATAACCAGTGAGTTTGCTCACCACTTTTCCGGCAATGACAGGCCCTTCGTATTCGGGTAGAAATTGAAAAGTCGTGTTGGTAGCCGTTGTCCTATCATCCGGCACAAACCTTCGCCAGCCCTGCGTTAAGAGAAGATTGTCAAGAGCGGTATTTGTTTCGTTGTTGTCGGCTGAAAAATAGTACCACGGCGACTGAATGCTGCCTTTCAGTTCCGATGTTAACCACAGATATTCTTCAATAGATGGTTGCGTAAACGCTTGCAAAGAATCGAGCAGGAAAACAGACAACGACATCCTGCTTTCAACCCCATTGCCTGCGGCGTTTTGTGCCGCTATGTTGAGCGTAATTTTTGACCT
Organism: Flavisolibacter sp.; assembly: GCA_965247695.1. Classification (GTDB taxonomy): domain Bacteria; phylum Bacteroidota; class Bacteroidia; order Chitinophagales; family Chitinophagaceae; genus Flavisolibacter. The sequence continues at coordinate 3,050,836 of OZ252037.1, read as the reverse complement.
CGTTGCGTATTCTTTTGCATCAGTCGTTACATCAACCTTCATGTTCTCCGCCGGCCTTTTAAAATACAGTCGTTCACAAATCGGTTTTCTGTCCGCATCAAAAAGAGTAAAAATGTTGATGCCGTCACCCAAGGAACGCTTGTCAATCAGCCATTCCGCTTTTCCAGCCGCAATAATTTTTGCCGCCGCAAACTTCACTGTGCCACGTGTATGCGCCAGCAGGTACACAGGCCGTTCACTAAAAACTTTGTTGGTGCTGACGGTAAGTTTCACCTGTCCATTGCCTGCTTCCATTACCTGCAACACATAACCTTCTTTGTAAACAGGCGGCAAATTTGCCGAAAGTTTTTCCCCGTTCGGTAACTGCATCACGGCTTTGTAAACGGCGTCATGCTGTGGCGTAAAATTAAAATTGCCGGTACCGAATTTGAACGGATGAAAATGCACAACGGTATCTTTTCCGTTCTTCACAATCGCGCCTTCGCCATTCATTCCTTGTCCGTATTGGTTCATCAGTTGAAAGCCAATTTTTGTTTCGATTCCGTCAATCAGGTTGCCGCCTTCGGGAAAGAATTGCACGGCCACCGAATCCTGCTTTTGCAGCGAAGCCCAGTCGGGCCGCCTTGTTGTATTGACCACCTGAATCGGCGTTTGAAAGAAAGCCGCCTCGTCAAAATTTTTCATCCAGGCGGTATAAGCACGCAACACATACATTCCTGTGTTTAACGAAAGTGGCAACACAAAAGACCCATCACCCATTGAGCGGCGGTTGTCAATGGCCGCTTGCAGCACCGGTTTCGATTTGTTGTCAACCAACTCCACGTACACCACTTTGCTAAAGTCTGTTTCGCGGTTATCAACGGTGTTTACCACGTAAGCTTTAAACCAAAGGGTTTCGCCTGTGAGGTAAAAACTTTTATCGGTATGCACAAACACCTTCTCCTGCAGCACTTCATTTGTACGCTTTGTAAAACTTGTTTGCAAGCTGTCTAAAAACACAGACTGGCCTTTGGCAAGAGAAACAATCAACACAAAACAGGAAAACAAACAGACCGGCAGCCAACAGCTCTTTTTGATAAAGCGGAGCACCTTATTATTTACTTTTTTCTTCATTACCAAAAGGATGGTTTTTGATTGGTGCCGCCGCGCCGCCTGCAATCAATGCAATCATTCCTTGCAATCTTAATGCAGCACATGCCTGAAAAGTACCAGGGGCCAAACGCTGTATCAGAATAATTCCAAGCCAAAAAATCATTGGCATTTCGTTGTATGTCCATATCGCCACAATCAAGATTAGGGAGGGTTGGATTCCAGTCGAAAAGTTGCAGGTGGTCAATAAAGATGCGCTTTTGCTGAACGGCGCAAGCCGAAGCATAGCCGATCACGGGCTCTGCCGCATTATCCACCCGGTGAATATTGCTAAGAAGCTGGCCGGGTTGCGCATCAAACAAGGTTCCCAGCGTTTGCGAATTTTTTTGCAGGATTTCCCAATACTTGTAAGCGTCTTCGGTCAGCGCATATTGCCGCACCAAAGTGCTGTAACGGATGCCCATTTTTTCCGCGTTCTTTTCGATGACGTTTATCGGAAAGTGATCAATCACATCGTTGCTCAAGCGGGTAGAAGTTGACAATAAAATTTCAGTGGAATTCTTTGTCATCCAGCAATAGCTTGTTTGGGTAGCCGTGTCCTTAAAAAAAATTCTTCCGTTAGAAACCCCGAGCCCGAAATTGCTCAACAGGTTGGAACGGTATTGCCAGGTTTCAGTAAAATCCCATCGGTAATAACGGGCGGCATTCAAAGGGTCGTGTGTGTTGGCGTAAAACATTACATCGCCGTCCTGCTTCCAGGTAATGCTGTCCACGGGCGGCGTTTGCTTTACCGGCACGTAATCAGAAAAGTATTGCGAGCCGTCGCTTAAACGAATATTTAGCCGGTAGGTTTCGGAAGCGTTCAAGGTCAGATGATCTATGGAATACTGGCCGGCCGTTTGTTCTTGCAAGGTGTAAACCGCACCGTTCTTGCCTTCAATCTGCAACCGGGCCGCGCCTTCGGATATGGTTTGAACAGTGTCGCTTAAATTTTTGGTTCTCGACAATTGGAGTGTTGTCTTGCTGTCGGGCAAAGTGTTGATGACTCCTTCCATAACCAAATAATGATTGGACGCTTTTATGGCCGGCGGCTCGTAAGCTTGTTTGCAGCTTATCATCATCAAGAGTAAAAAAGCAACGCGACAGTTTTTCAACATAGCACAAAATTTAAAACCGAAGGGTGTAGGTGACAAACGGAATGGCCGTTCCAAAAATGGAAAGCTTGTACCCTTTTATATAACCGCCTTCCTCGATAAAATAAATAGAGTACACGTTCTTTCGGGCCGTAAGGTTATACACGCCAAAGGACCATGCGTTGTGCGTGGCCTTGGTGGTTTTGGCGTTGCTTTCCATCGTAAACGAAAGGTCGGCGCGAAAATAATCCGGCGTGCGGAACTGGTTGCGTTCGGAATAATACACCCGTTGCGCACCGGCATAATTGAATACCGCCAACGGCAAGGTGATGGGCCGTCCGGTGCTGTAAGTAACGCCCAGCGACAAACTATACCGGTGGGAAAACTTGTAGATGCCCGTGACGTTTGCATTGTGCGGCTTGTCGAAATTGGCGGGATAAAACTTGCCGCCGTTTACTTGCTCACCCGCCACTGCATTTGCCGATTGCAGCAACACTCTTGAAAACGTATAACTGATCCATCCCGTCAGTTTGCCCGATGTTTTTTTCACCAACACCTCTGCGCCGTAAGCCTTGCCTCTTGTGTCTATCACATCGGTTTCAGTGTGATGATTGAGAAGCAAGGTTGCGCCGCTTTTGTAATCAAGGTAATGCTTCATGCGCTTGTAATAAACTTCAAACGAGACTTCAATAGTATTTGATTTGAAGTTTTGATAAAAGCCGGCCGACATTTGTTCACCTTGCTGCGGCACGATGTACGCATCACTCAACTTAAATACGTCAATTGGCGAAATAGACGCCGTATTGGAAAGTGTATGAATGTACTGCGTCATGGTGTTGAAGCTGGCTTTTATGGAAGCATTGTCGGAAAGCACGTAGCGCAACGCAAGACGCAGTTCGGGATGGCTGTAGGTTTTGATGATTTTACCGCTGGAAAAATTGAGCGTATCCAGCAAGGTATTCCGGTCTTTCGGCACGCCGTCTTTGTAGGTGTATTGGTCGTGCGGACCGAGGTAGTTAAACAAGGAATACCGCAATCCAGCATGAAGCGATAGCCTTGACGACACCGTGTATTCATCACCAAAGTACAAGGCGCTTTCCAAGCCTTGTTCATCCGCAAGCTGGTCTCCCTTCACCAAGGAGTTTTGGCCAAGCGCCGTTAAAGAACCTGGGGCGATTTTATAATAAACCGATGTCAGTCCGAACGTAAAAAGATGCTTCAGGTTGGGCGTGTACGTAAAATCGGTGCGTAGATAATTTTGTTGAATGCCGAAGGAAAGCCGGTAAGCATTTGTCGGATTTGTTTCGCTGCTGATGTCGTAATTATAGCGGTCAAGGCCTGCCGTGGCAATGCCGTAAAATTTGTTGTTGAAATTGTGCTTCCATTTGATGTTCGCGTTTTTATTGCCATACCGGTAGGAGGTGTCGCCGTTCAACCGAAAGCCATCGTGGCTGATGTATCCATTCAGGTACAAACTGTTTTTTGCATTGAGGGTATGCGTAATGTGCAAATCGGCATCGTAAAAATTTGCCCTGCTGTTTTGATAGGCGCTGTTTGGTATTTGCCGCAACAACCAGTCGGAGTAACTGCTGCGTACACCAACGATAAACGTTGTTTTCTCTTTATTGATAGGCCCTTCCACTGTAAGCTTACTGGTCAGGGGACCAATGCCTGCTTCGCCGGTTATCTTTTTGGTATTGCCTTGCTTGGTGGTTACGTCCAATACCGATGACAAGCGGCCGCCGTACTTTTCCGGAATGGCACTTTTGTAAAGCTCCACGCCTTTTACGATGTCGGGATTAAAGGCTGAAAAGAAGCCAAACAAATGCGAGGGGTTGTAGATGGTAGCGTCATTTAAAAGGATCAGGTTTTGGTCGGCCGCACCGCCTCTTACATTCAGGCCGGTATTGGCTTCGCCAACCGACGTAACGCCGGGCAAGGTAAGCACGGCCCGCAACACATCGGCTTCGCCAAACACCACGGGAATTTGTTTGATGGTTTGAATGGTGAGCCGCTCTTTGCCCATGTTCAGGCTTCTTATGTTTGAGGTGCGTGTGGCGGTAACTACTATTTCTTTCAGACTCGGAACGTACTCGGCCAATTCAATATTCAATTTGCCATCAGCGTGAAGCAAAATCTGGCGGCTGGTCGTCTTCATGCCAATGGCATTAATTTTTAGCAGGTGCCGCCCGCCCGGCAAGGTCAGCGAGTAATAACCAAAGCCGTCCGTCATTACGCCGGCTGCTAAGCTGTCAACAGCAATAGAAACACCGGCAATAGGCTCTCCGTTTTTTACGTCCCGCACATATCCCGCAAGGGTCACTTTGCCTTTGCCTGATGAAGACGGCGGCCCGATCTCAAACAATTTATTTTCGATGGCGCTTTTAAGCTTACGCGACGTATTTACCGTATCGGTTTGTACAAAAGCACTGTTGGTTAATGGCACAAAAGGTTTTGAACGATCAAAGAAATCATCCGGCAATGGAACAAAGGCCATCGCTTGTTGAAGGATGAAAATTTTTTCCGAGCCGTCCGTCAACATTTTGAAATTAGTGTTGGCAAACACTTGCTTTAACAGGGCTGGAACGGTTTGGCGGGTAGCTGTTGCCGTCACCAAAAAGCTATCGAGGTTTCCGTCGTGATAATAAAAGCGGTACCGCGATACGGATTCAATGTACTGCACAAATTCACCGAAAGGCTGAGCTGTAAAGCTTCGGGTAATGGTGGTTGAATCCTGGCTATTGGCAAGCAATGACAAGAGAAGGAAGCAAGCCATGATGGCCTGTTTTACCATCGGATTGCCAAAGGTTCTTATTTTTTCAGTTGTTCCCAATGGTAAAGAGTTTGCGTAATAAAGGTTTCGGGTTCTTTTTTGAAATTCAGCTTTTGTTCTTTCCAAAAGCTTTTGAGTGCATTCTTGTCGCCGCTTAAAACCTTCAGTAAATCGTTTGGATTATCTACAGAATAATAGGCACTGTCCTTACGCAAAAAATACGAAGTGCGACCCGTGATGGTGTCCTGGCCTTCGGCGGTAAATGCTTTGGTGATTGCTTTTGTTCGTTTGGCAAAGGCCCAAACTTCACCCTTGTAAAGCAGGTCGTAAAAATCATCGGGCGGGCTGTTTTTGCCAACGGAATCAGTAAGGTGTAGATAAGTATGACCGGCAAGTATAAAGTAATTCACCTTGCCCCTTTCAAGCCGCATGCTTAACTGCTGAAAGCCCTTAACGATTACTTCGTTGCGAACGAGATCGTAGGCCAGCGAAACGTTGTAATAAGCAATGCCCTCGTAACAAACGGTGCCGGGTTTAAAATCATCGCTATTCCAAAAAGGACTTCCAAGCACCCGTGGGTAGGCGCCTTCGTACTCGGCGCCGCTGTACAATGCCGACGCACCGCCAATGCCATTCATGTATCGCCCATACATAGCGCTGTAAACCGCGGATATGGAATCTCCATTTTTGTTTTGCGAAAAAGAAGGCAGGCTTAGAAGACCAAAAAGCAACAGCAGCCATAAGTTCAGGAGACATTCAATTACAACAGGCAAAGGTTTTCTCATTTTCACGAAGGGATGTGAGTAAAGCCGTCAAAGAAGAACCAATTTACACCAAATAGATAAACCGTCAGAACATTTCAATGCCATTTGCCTTGCCCGCAATGAACACCTCGAGGCTTGCATACGCTAAGCTCTTGCCTCACAGTCCGGCGTTGGAGGAAACAGAATTTGAACAATTGACTGTCGCTTACTTTTTCGTCTAATACAAATGCCGAAGCACTGAAGAGGAAAGACAAAACGCAAATACCAAGGCACCTCGTTTTTGGCTTTTAAAAAAAGGCAAACCAATGCATTGCCTTAACGCTGCTTCCGTTCAATTTTTCTCCAACAATAATTGTCTTTCTGTTCTAAAGAATCGTTCGCAAAATGGAACCATCCATCGTTACCCTTTTACTCATTGCCGCCACGGTTTTTATTTTGTACAAGGGCTTTATCAACCAACGCTTCATAAACCGCTATTGCTTTGACGTGGACAAAGTGTTGGTTCAAAAAGATTGCATCCGTTTTATAAGCTCCGGCGTTTTTCACACCGGCTGGTGGCACCTCATCTTCAACATGATTGCTCTGTATGCGTTCGGTACGTTGCTGGAGCCCTTCATCGGCAGTGGGAAGTTGTTGGGTCTGTATTTTATCAGCTTGACAAGAAGCGGCCTGCTTGTCTTATTCATACACAGGGCACAGGCCGGTCATACTTCGGTGGGCGCATCCGGCGCCATTAACGGAATTGTGTTTGCCGCCATTGCGTTATTTCCAGGCATGGGCATGGGCCTTTTTATTCTGCCGATCTCGATTTCTGCCTGGGCCTTTGGCCTTGCTTATGCGTTATTCACCATCTACGGCATTAAAGCGGCCTGGGGCAACACGGGTCATGCCGCACACCTTGGTGGCGCACTCATTGGCATGTTGTCTGCCATTGCTTTTATCCACGGGCTATCGCCGAAAAATCTGCCCATTCTTTTACTTATCGTTCCATCTATCGCGTTTATCCTATTTCTTATTTACAAGCCACACCTGCTGTTGCTTGGTTCTTTCAAGGAAAAGAAAAGCCATTACTCTATTGACCATAAATACAAGCGCCGCCGGGCGCAACGGCAGGCCGACATTGACGGCATCCTTGAAAAATTCACCGAAGCGGCATCAAGCGTTTAACGCGGCAGGAAAAAGAGGCGCTGGAAGACTATTCCAGAATGTAGCAATGACCTTAAAGACAGTAACTGACCACGCTCAAAAGTTTCATTCGCTGACTTCGGCATTCCGCTTCCTTTTTCCGAAGTAATTTTGACCCATGGACTTCGTTGACTACTATAACATACTCGGCGTGCAAAAGAACGCTTCGGAAGACGACATCAAAAAAGCGTATCGCAAGTTGGCCCGCAAATACCACCCCGATGTGAACCCAAACAACGCGGAAGCAAACAAAAAATTTCAGCAGATTAACGAGGCGAATGAAGTGTTGAGCGATCCTGAAAAGCGTAAGAAATATGACCAGTATGGAAAGGATTGGAAACACGCCGATCAGTTTGAACATGCCCGCCAGGGCCGCAGCCAACAATACAACTACAGTAACAACAGTGAAGACGTTTCCGGCTCTTTTGATTCAGGCGGCTTCTCTGATTTTTTCACCTCCATGTTTGGCGGTGGCGGTGGAAACCGCAGCCGACAACGTTATAAAGGCGAAGATTATCAGGCCGAACTGCACCTGAAACTTGCCGATGCGGCAAGGACGCACCAGCAAATGCTGACCGTAAATGGTAAGAACGTTCGCATTACCATCCCTGCCGGCGCGGAAGACGGGCAAAAGATCAAACTCAAAGGTTACGGCGCACCGGGTGCGGCAAACGGGCCTGCCGGCGATTTGCTCATCACCTTCATCATCGCCCCAGACCCCCGGTTTCGCCGCGACGGAAATGACCTGTACACAACCGCCGACATTGACCTATACACTGCCGTTTTGGGTGGTGAAACAACCGTGGATACGCTGAACGGAAAAGTAAAATTGAAGGTGGCTGTGGGTACACAAAATGGAACCAAAGTGCGGCTTAAAGGCAAGGGCTTTCCGGTGTATAAAAAAGAAGGCGAGAGCGGCGATTTGTTTGTGAGCTACAACGTGCTGATGCCAACCGCTCTTTCCGAAAAAGAAAAGGAACTCTTTACCCAATTGGCGCAACTCAAAAAATAAATTCCATGCTGAATGAAGAACTGATACCCGCTACTGATTTCTGCACGCATCACCGCATTGACGTTTCCTTTTTAGAGTCGTTGCAAGACTACGGTTTGGTGGAGCTAACAACAGTTCAGGGCACGGCTTACCTGCATCCCGATCAATTGAATGTGGTTGAAAAATTCATTCGTTTGCACAATGATCTTGATTTGAATTTTGAGGGTTTGGATGTGCTTCATCAAATTCTGCAGCGAATGGAAACGGCGCAGGCCGAAGTCAAAGCGCTGCGAAACCGGTTGCGGTTTTTTGAAGGATAGATGCAGTGCACAGTTTTTGCAACTTGAACAATAAACATCCTTCATCATTAAAAATTTAGTTTATGCCTACTGACAAACGCAACCGGCCGGAGAAGGCCGATAACGACACAGAACAGGACGTTCAGAACGAGCTGCGCAGAGAAGAGGAAGCAGCAAGCAAAGATGCCGATGAGAATCCGCAGCGCGGCGAAAGCTGGAGCAATTACCGCACGAGGGAATTAAGCAGCGATGCCGAAGGCAGCGAGCAAACGGTAAGCAACGAGACGGATGAAAATCCACAGGATGGCGGCAGGTCAGGCAATGCCCGCGCAGGGGAAATGGGTGGCGAAGCCGGCGACGAAAATTTTTACCGCAATCGCGAACGTGGCAATTACGAAGAAGGCCAGGGTTCCAATGGTGGCGGCAGCGGTTCGTTGTATTGACTACACTGTACCTGCAGGTACAGATGATGGAAGGGCCTGAAATTGTTTCAGGCCTTTTTACATGCAAATCTTGTTTGTAGAAAGTCCTTCTCACTTCAACGAAAAATCTTTTGCACCGTTCTTTAAACTCATCAGGTACGATATTCGTTCTCTTTCCGTGCATGAAGATTTCCTTTCACGGAGCCGCCCGTACGGTTACCGGATCCAAACACATCATCACACTAAACAACGGCAAAAACATCCTTCTCGATTGCGGCCTGTTTCAAGGCATGGGTGCGGAAACAGAAGCCTTGAACAACAACTTTGGTTTCGATCCAAAAAGCATTCATGTACTGCTTCTTTCCCATGCTCACATTGATCACACCGGCCTCATTCCAAAGCTGGTAAAAGAAGGCTTTACCGGCCGCATTGTTTGCACCGAAGCCACACGGGAACTTGCAGAAATTTTGATGTACGACAGTGCTGAAATTCAGACCTACGAAAAAGACATCAACAACAAGCAGCAAAGCGACAGCAACAAATTGCACGAGCCATTGTACAATACAGACGACGTAAAGCAATGCCTCTCGCAATTCGATATCGTGCCTTATGACAGTTGGATAAGCCTTAACCCTGACATAGATGTTTTGTACACTCACACCGGCCATCTCATTGGCAGTGCCGCCATCACCGTTCGCATTAAAGAAGGCCGCAAGCGCACAAAAATTTTGTTTAGCGGCGATGTAGGCCGTTATCGCTCGGTACTGTTGCAGCCGCAGGCAGAACCGCCTCGTGCCGATTATATCATTCTTGAAAGCACTTACGGCGACAAGCGCCACGATGTGCGGTTTAACCTGGTGGAAACCTTGCGGGAATGGATAGAGAAAGTTTGCATACTGCGTGGTGGGCAACTAATTATTCCGGCTTTCAGCGTGGGCCGCACACAGGAAGTATTATACGGTTTGAACCAATTAAGCCTGGAAAAACACTTGCCGGAGATTTTAGTTTTTGTGGACAGTCCGTTAAGCCAGAAAGCAACGGAAACCATCAAGAAACATTCAACGCAATTTAACGAACGGTTGCAAAACGTTTTGGCTGTGGACAATGACCCTTTTGATTTTCCGGGTTTGAAATACGTGGAAAGTGTAGAAGACAGCCGGCGCCTGGTTGACTACAAAGAGCCTTGCGTGATTATTTCAGCAAGCGGCACGGCCGATGCAGGCCGTGTGCGGCATCACATCTGCAGTGCTTTAGGGAGTCCGGCCAATGCAGTACTGATGGTGGGTTATTGCAGCCCCAAATCATTAGGAGGTCAATTGCTTTCCGGCGTTACAGAAGTGGAAATATTAAATGCCATCTGTACCGTTGCAGCCGAAATAGGCCAGGTATCGGGCATGAGCGGCCACGGCGATGTGGACGACCTGTACCAATTTTTATTAAACCAGGTTCCCGAAAAAACAAAAGGCATTTTTTTAGTGCACGGCGAACATGCAGTGCAAAAAGCCTTTGCCGACCGGCTTTCTTTAAAAGGTTTTACCCGCATTGAATGCCCTGCGCCACACCAGCAATATGACCTACCGTTGCCGCGCAAACGCAAGCGCATCCCGTTGCAGCCGTCTCAATCTGCCTCTTTATAAAGACATGGCATTACTTTTTCTCTCACCCTAAAAACAATTCTATGGACGTAATCATTCAATCACTCGGCTTTAAACACAGCGGTAACTTAGAAACTTACGTAAACGACAGATTAAACAAGCTCTCTCCGTCGGACACCATCATCCGCGCAAACGTTACCCTCTTTCAAGGGCCCGACCGTGCCACGCCATCGGACTATTGCGAAATAAGGTTAGAAGTGCCCGGCAACGATTTGTTCGTAAAAGAACAAAGCGCCGGATTTGAACAAGCCGTGGACGAATGCGTGAACAAACTCCAGGGCATCTTGCGCAAGCAAAAGGAAAAAATGGTTGACAGCCATCGCCGGGCCGGAGCGTAACTAGTTCAAACGTTTTACTGTTTAAAGTTGTTTGCGATGCGGCAAGCATACCTACGCTTTCTGTCAATCGAACATTTAAACAGTTGAACTGTTGATCAGTTTAACTTACACACATGGAAATTCAGGATTGCATTATTGTTGGCGGCGGCCCGGCCGGGTTAAATGCGGCCGTGGTATTGGGCCGCTGCCGCCGCAAGGTGTTGTTATTTGACACGGGTACACACCGCAACCGCTATTCGCACGGCATGCACAACTACCTTACCCGCGACGATATTCCGCCCGCCGATTTTTTAGACATCTCAATGAAGGAGCTTCAAAAATATGGTGTCAACAGACTTGAAAAAAAGGTAGCGAGTGCCCGTAAAAACGGTGAAGGAGTTTTTGTTATTAAAGACGAAGAAGCCAAACTTTACTACGCTAAAAAATTGCTCATCGCCACCGGCCTTTCCGATAACGTTCCGCATGTGCCGGGCTTTAAAGAATTGTACGGTAAAAGCGTTCACCATTGTCCTTATTGCGACGGATGGGAAGTACGCGACAAAGAACTTGGCGTGTATGCCCGCGACAAAAATGGCTTTGAACTGGCACTTGCGTTGAAAGGCTGGAGTGATAACGTGACGTATTATGCCGATGGTAAAAATAAATTGAAGCCAAGTGAGGTGGAAACGCTAACGATAAACAACATTCCCATTATCTCTTATCCTATTGAACGCCTGCAGGCCGACGGCGATCAACTGACAAATGTTGTTTTTAAAAACGGCGAAAGCCGCCCTTGTGATACCATTTTTTTTGTGAACGGCTTTGAGCAACAATGCAACTTAGCCGAAACCTTTGGCTGCAACATGAGCCGCAAAGGCGTGGTGCTCACCAACCGTTACCAGCAAACCAATATTGAAGGCTTGTACGTGGCCGGCGATGCGTCAAAGGACATGCACTTTGTAGTGGTGGCGGCCGCTGAAGGCGCCAAAGCAGGAGTTCTTATCAACAAAGAATTGCAGAAAGAATTGACGATGTTCCCGGAGAAAGAATTACAGGCGCAGGTATGATACAATCTACAACCGGCAATAAGCAAAACAGCAAATATAAACCCGATAACAATTTGTAATCACACAAATGCAATGGATTAATTTAAAACGCCTATACTTTCCTTTCGCCATTTGTTTATTGCCGGTTGCCGATTGTATAAACTAATTCAAGTCGCCGGTGGCCGGTTACAGATTCCTTTATAGGTAAAGGTTTGCCCGGATAGAAACCATCAAACAACTCTAAACATGAAAACCGGACTAGGGAAAGGATTGAAAACGGCGATGACTCGTTGTGCTTTATAATACCAGCAACAGGCCACTTGGGTTAACTTATTATCCAGCTTGCTCCTCTCCTTCTCAACTCTTCGCTCATAATCATTTCCACCTTTGCTTTTAAGTCGGGCATGTCCGCAGGCGATAGCCCTTCCACACTTATTTCCGGCAAAAAAACGGCCCGGCTTTTACCAGGATTTAATGAAAAAACCGACCGGTAATTCATGCGGTCGTAAGTGTTTAAAAACAACACGGGCATAATGGGCGTACCGGTTTCAATGGCGATGCGAAAAGCGCCGTCATAAAAATCTTTGAGGGGCTGGCCGGTCGTGTTAAAGGTGCCTTCAGGAAAAACGAGCACCGAAATTTCTTTGCGCAAAACGGACTTTAAAACCTGTACGCTTTTGGCGCGGGCCGCGGCGCTGCTCCGGTCAACGGTGACGATCACATTTTTATAAATGGTGCCGAACACCGGAATCTTTGCCATCTCTATTTTGCCTAAAGGCCGCAGCGGCCGCCGGAATGTTTTTGGAATCATTGCCGCATCGAGATAAGAGATGTGGTTAGCCACGAAGATGTAAGACTCGTGTTCCCCTGGCCGTTGAACGTAAACGTTTTTGTGCCAGATAAAGATGAGTGGAAACCAAACATCGGCCCACAAAACGCAGGCACGATAAAGCAGGTTGCCGCCTTTTATTTTACCGAACATCAACGCAAACAGCGCCCAGATAAAAACAGGAATCATTAAGGCCACAAACGTGGCGAAAGCATAGATAACGTAAAGAAAATGCAACGGCTTGAGTAAGGTTCGCATGGTTCAGCGATTTTGGTTTCCGGTTTGCATGGCCTTTTCCGGTGGGTCGCCGGTACAGTGGCACGCGGCCTCTTCTTCAAGATTATAGCAGGTAATGACTTTTGTTTCCACAGGGCATTGCGCAAAAATTACCCGAATGTTTTCGCCACTGGCAGTGCGGCCTTGCAAGGCAAAGGTTGGGCATGGATTGCCGCGGCGGTTTGACCTGTTGAAGTTGATGCTGCCATGGTCAATGATTTCCGCGATTTCTTCTTTGCTAATGTGGCGGCAGTCCATGCGGCACAAGGCATGATTGGTGTAAAAGATTGATGCGGGATGCCGATTAAAGGCTTCGCGTTGCGGCGGTTCTTTCCAACGCTTTAAAATAAAAACAATGAAAAAAACGACCACTATAAGCAAGGAAAGAATAACGCTTGCTGGCTTCATGTTTTCGATGGTTGCATGATTTTCCGAGATTTTAAACTCGTTCATCAGCGACCGTTGCAAACTAAGCGTAAATATTTATTTGGCTGTGTATTGCACCCAAAACGATTCCTGTTCGTACATCTTTTTCAAAGCGACCGAATTGTTTGTAGCAGGCCGTTGCTGGCTATTTCCTCCTTGCCGGCCGCCGCCGAAGCCACCGCCTCGCCGTCCGCCTCCACGCATTCCACCGCCACTCATACCCATGCCTCTTCCGCCATCTTCCGGCGCCGTTGCGCCACTGCCGGTTGCGGCTTTGGGCTTATCCATTGCACCAATAAAAAATCCAATCTCCATTGGCGATTTTCTTACATCAGTTGGAAAGGCTGCAAAAGGAACAGCTATTTCATAAACCAATGTTTCTGTTTCGTCCCAATTAATGGCGCCTTTAAAACCGGTATTCTCCCGAATGCTTTGCACACCCGAATAGTCTGGTTTAAAGCCGTTGCGGTCAAAGCTGACTAAGCCGCTTTCAATACGGCGGCGCAAATCGCTTTTGTCCGGCTTTTCGCCCTGAACAAAATTGTTTCGAAACGTTTCATCCGGCAGTTCGCCTTTGACGGGGTAAATAATTTCGGTTGTTTTTGCGTGCTTGCCTGTTGGGTCAAACCAAACTTCCATGCCGCCGCGAATAAATTTCATTTGCTCGGCAGGGTCGGCGATTTTAAACAGTACATAAAGGTCTTCCTTGCTGTTGGCAACGGCGAATTCAATACCGTCGCTCCCGGCCGTTTGCCGGGGAATGTCTTGCCAGTCCTGTGTTTTTCCATCAATGGTTATAAAAGAAACAAGGGACGGTAACGCTTTTGTTTCCGCTAATTCTGTTGTTGCGTTTTTGTTGCTGCCACAGGCACTTAAAATGACGGCCATGCTTATGGCGAAAGGCATGTACTTCATACAAATAAATTGATAAGCAAAGCTATGATTGCGTCAGTTGTTCAATCTTAATGAAGGTTAATATCTGGCAAAGGCTTCTTAGTGTCAAAAGAACGTTATAGAAAAACATCGCTTTAGACGCATCGAAAACAAACCATTTATCTTTGTCCGTTCATGGAAAAACAACGGTCGGTCGCATTTCATACGCTTGGCTGCAAGCTCAATTTTTCGGAAACGTCCACGCTTTCCCGCACGTTGGAAAACGAAGGTTTTTTAAAGAAAGCATTTGACGATGTGGCCGACGTGTACGTCATTAATACCTGCTCGGTTACCGACAATGCCGACAAGGAATGCCGTCAACTGGTGCGCCGCATTCAACGCAAGGCGCCGGAAAGTTTGGTGGTTATCACCGGCTGTTATGCGCAATTAAAGCCGAAGGAAATTTCAGAGATACCCGGCGTGAACCTGGTGCTGGGCGCGGCGGAAAAATTCAACATTGCTTCGCATTTGAAAGAGCTGACCAAGAACGATTCAGGCCGCATCAGCAGTTGCGATATTGAAAGCGTTTCGGGTTTCAACGCTTCGTTTTCACTTAGCGATAGAACGCGAACGTTTTTAAAAGTGCAGGACGGTTGCGACTATACCTGTTCCTTTTGCACCATTCCGGCGGCCCGTGGCAAAAGCCGTAGCGACAGCAGCGAAAACGTAGTTGCGCAAGCGGTTCAATTAGGAGAGGATGGCGTGAAAGAAATCGTGCTTACCGGTGTTAATCTTGGCGACTTTGGCAAAGGGCCCGGCGGGGCAAAACAAAACGAAGAAACCTTTTACGACCTGATTCAAAAGCTGGACGAAATTGACGGCATCGAACGTTACCGCATTTCATCTATCGAGCCCAACCTGCTTTCAACCGACATCATAAAATTTGTGGCGCAAAGCAAGAAGTTCATGCCGCATTTTCACATTCCGTTGCAAAGCGGCAACAATGAAATTTTAGGGTTGATGCGCCGGCGGTACAAACGGGAGCTATATGCCGAGAAAGTGTCGCTGATAAAAAGTTTGATGCCGCATTGTTCGATTGGCGTGGATGTGATTGTGGGCTTTCCGTCGGAAAGCGATGCGCAGTTCAAAGAGACGTTCGACTTCCTGCATTCGTTGGATGTTTCTTACCTGCACGTCTTTACGTATTCGGAACGTGACAACACAAAGGCGTTGGAAATAAAACCAATTGTGCCGATGAACGTTCGCCACGAACGCAACAAAGCCTTGCGGGCCTTGAGCTATCTGAAGATGCAGTATTTTACCGAACAGCACCGCGGGCAAAGCCGGAAAGTCTTGTTTGAAGACGCAAAAAAAGCGGGAATGATGGAAGGCTATACCGATAACTACATTCGCATGGCAACGCCCTACCGGCAGGATTGGGCAAACCGCATTGTTGATTGGACCGTATAATAAATGATGAAAAAATATTTAATCACCGCCGCGTTTACCTGGAGCGAGGACATGATGCAGATGATTCCCGAACACCGCGACATCATCAACAACCTGATTGACGAACAGGTGATTGACCATTATGTGGTGAGCATGGAAAGGCAGACCGCCTGGATTACCGTAAACGCCAAAACAAAACGCGAAGCGAAGAGCTTTCTATCACCGTCGCCGTTGTATAAATTTTGGAAGGTGGAAGTGCATGAACTGATGGTTTGGGACGGGCAGAATTACCGGCTACCGGCGGTGCAGTTGAACTGATTTGCTTCTTACCTTCTTTTAAGAATATTTTTTTCCGTGAAGGCCTTCCCCCTATTTTTGCACTCCCGCGAAAACGGGGAAGTTCTTCGGTAGTTAGGGAGTTTAGCTCAGCTGGTTCAGAGCATCTGCCTTACAAGCAGAGGGTCGGCGGTTCGAACCCGTCAACTCCCACAAAGCCTTGATGAAAACATCAAGGCTTTTTTGTTTTATGGGGTGTGTTTACGTTCTATATTCCAAATTAAAAGACCGTTTCTACATCGGAAGTTGCGCAGACTTCGACCTTAGATTTGAACAACACAAGGACAAAACATTCTTCAAAAGTTTCACGGCACAACAAGCTGGTGATTGGGAACTATTTTTAAAAATAGACAAACTGGCTTACGAAGAGTCACGCTGGATTGAGGAATATATAAAAGCCATGAAAAGCAGAATCTACATTCACAATCTAAAAAAATACCCCGAAATGATAAATAAGCTGAAAACAAAATATGTGGACGGCGGTTCGTCCCGATAGCTATCGGGACCGTCAACTCCCACAAAGCCATGATGTTTTCATCAAGGCTTTTTTGTTTATAATCCTTCGCTTTTAGTTCAATTGGACTACAAAGCCTTTCCCTTCAGTTAGCTGGTGTGCTTGTTGAAAGCATCGAAATTTCTTTGACCACGGGCCATCCCTTTTCGTCCCACACCAATTCCTGAATCAACAGTTTCGATTTGCCGTTGTCGGCGGCGTCATAGCCGTGGTAAACGATGTAGTTTTTTCCATCGGCCGAACAAATGCCGTTGTGCCCCACGCCGTACCAATCTTTATTTCCTTGCAAGAGAATGGTGCCTCCGCCATAGCGCAATTCTTTGCCGTTTTTGTCAACATAAGGGCCTTCAATTTTTTTGGAACGGGCAACGATTACTTTATAGGTGCTATTCACACCTTTGCAGCAATAGTCAATAGAAGCAAAGAAATAATAGTAACCGGTTTTCAAGAGAATAAACGGCGCTTCAATAGCGTTGCCACCGGCGTCTTTTGGATTGCTGTCAACAGCAGGCGGATTTTCTTCAGATGCGAATTTCTTTCGGCTGGCAATGGTAGGAATGCTTTCTGTTTGTTCTTCGGCTTGCAACAGATTCTTGGTCAACTTCACCAATTTTAATCCATCCCAAAATGAACCAAATACCAGGTAGGGATTGTTCTTCTCATCAAGAATTAAATTTGGGTCAATGGCATTCCAATTCGTTTTGCCGGGATATGATTGAATCACCCGGCCGTTGTCCGTCCAACCAAAATCAGGTGAAGACGGATCGAGGCTTTTGTTGGTGGCTACGCCAATAGCCGACGTGTTTTTTCCAAAAGCCGAAACCGAGTAATAGAGGTAATATTGACCGTGGTGAAAGCTGATGTCCGGCGCCCAGATATGGCCTTTAAAATTAGGGATGGTGTCCGTTGCCCATTGCGGCGGCTTGCTAAAAACAGGCGCTTCTTTTTTCCAGTTTTGCAAATCTTTTGACGACCACACCGCAATGCCAAAACCCGTACAAAAAAGATAAAACGTGCGGCCTTCTTTTATCATTACCGGATCGTGAACCGGCACTTGCCTTGTAGGCAGAACGGTGCCCACGGCCAAAGACACTGGCGGTTGCGCCTTCGCATAAAAAACAAAGGCGACAAAAAAGACAATGATCAACTTTGTCATTGTTTAAATTTTTCGCTTACTGCAAATTCGCTTTTAAGAAGCAGGGTTTTCATTACTAATTCATCGCTATTCACTCTCGCAATCTCACCAACGACTTCACAACCATTTACACAACATTTGGCAAATTCTCTATCCCTTTTTTTTACCCGTCAATTAAAACACCTTTTTCAACAAGCGTTTATGCAACTTCTTTCCACTGTCTACTTTGCGGGATAAATTCTGGCGGCCCAACCACCACCCGGCGCCAAATGAACGGGTAGTTTTTGACTACCCGTTAGCTTCACAATTTCTCTTTTGTAGTCCGTTGCATCCCTGTCGGCATTGATGCCGTCTTTAAAAATTTCCGCTTCATAATTGCCGTTGCCAAGAAAGGAGAGATCAAGTAGAACGTCCCGTGAATTCCAGTTGGTCATAGCGCCAACAAACCACGTATCGTCTTTTTTGCGGGCAATGGCAACGTGTTCGCCAACGGCGCCCGAAAGGGCCACGGTTTCATCGAACGTAGTAGGAACTCGTGCAATAAAGTTTGTGCTTTCTTGTTCCTTTTGGTAAGCCGTAGGGTTATCGGCCAGCATTTGTAGCGGCGCTTCAAACACCACATACTTGGCCAGCTCGTGGCACCGTGTGCCCTGACCCATGGGCAACGAATTGTTGGGACGGAAATATGATTTGGTAGCGTTGCGCATGGCACCCGGTGTGTAGTCCATAGGGCCGGCAATCATGCGAATAAAAGGAATGCTGCAATCATAAGCCGGCACGTCATCATTCGGCGTCCACTTGTTGTTTTCCAAGCCTTTTACGCCTTCAAAATTCACCACGTTTGGAAAGGTGCGTTGCAGTCCCGTGGGCTTGTACATACCGTGATAATCCACCATCAGTTTATAACCGGCGGCACGCTTGGTTATCTTGTATAAATCGGAAACGAGCTTTTGGTCATCCCGGTCCATAAAATCAATCTTAAAACCTTTGATGCCCATGGCTGAATATTTGGCAAAAGCCTGTTCGCCTTTTTCGGTAACAGCACTCCAACTGGCCCAAAGAATCAAGCCCACGCCTTTAGTTTTACCGTAATCAATCAGTTCCTGCAGGTTGAGGCGAGGGTCTAATTGCATCAGGTCAATGTTATTGCTCCAGCCTTCGTCAAGAATGATGTACTCCAACTTGTTGGCGGCTGCAAAATCAATATAGTACTTGTACGTGGGCGTATTGATGCCGGCGCGAAAATCAACGCCGGTGATGTTCCAATCGTTCCACCAATCCCAGGCAACCTTGCCGGGCTTTACCCACGACACATCGGTTAACCGCGATGGCGAAGCGAGCTTTTGCACCATGTCATTGTTGAGCAGTTCTGCGTCGTTGTTTGAGATGATAACAGCCCGCCACGGAAAACTGCGGGTTCCTTCCACTTTGGCAATGTAACCGGCACGCCCGGTCACCATCTCGTTCAACTTGTGAAAGCCGCCTTGTTGTTCCTCCAAAGCATAAGGCGCGAATTCCGCTTTCAATCCGTTGCCCGCTCCCTTTAAAAACATGCCGGGATATTCTTCTAAGTCCGCGTCCAGAATAACCGCTTTTTTTCCGTTGCCCACATCCACTAACAACGGCAAAAAAGCAAGCGTGTCTTTATACACCTGTGATAATTTTTGAGCGGTGTACAACGCTTCAAAGGATTGAATGTACTGTTCCTTGCCACGAAAGTCACGCACATAAGGAAGCAGGCAATTGTAGTCCTTATCAAAGTTGAACGAAGCTTCTTCGCCCTTAATTTCGATCGGACTTTTTTTCGATGTAAAGAAGCGGTAAGCCACGCCGTCATTGTAAGCCCGAAAGACGAGGCCGTAGTCGCCTTTGCAGATAAGGGTAAGTTGGTTGTAAACATCCTGAACAACCTTCTTTTTATAATTAATGGCATTGAAAGAGCTTGCCACCTTATCGGTTTTGGAAGCAGTAACGAAAGCTTTTTCGCCCAACACTTCGCCGGTGGTTAATTGCAAGGAAACGGCCGATGGCGCAATGATGGTTTGGCCGCCGTGCGACACCGACCACATTACTTTATCACCGGCATCAATTTTTACCGCAATCACTCCATCGGGCGACGCCAGGCTGTAATGCTTCGCCTTTTGCGCACCAGCGGTTGCCGAAAAAAATGTGATCAGACTAACGGTTATCCATTTCATGTTTTTTCTTTTTTTGAATTTAGTCCGCTACCGCCGGACGGCGTTCAGCTTTTAGAGATTTGAGCGTTACAACACCGCCTTTTAAACCATCGCCACTTGCTTTAATTATCACGTTGCCTTCGGTACCGGTTGACTGTACTATGACCTGCGCCAACCCGTTAAACAAGGTTCGTTTCCACTGTTCAGCAGGCGTAATAATTTGCAGCAAACCGGGGTTGGAATTGATATTGTCCCAAGGTTGCTTTTTCAACAAGGGCGTTGCGGAAACGGCAAGGCTGTTGCGGCCTTCGTGCAGCAACGATAGGGGCAACACAAAGGCATTACCGCCTTTTGTTTCGAGTAAATTCCCGCCCACTTCTTTTCCGTTGATATAGATGGACTGTTCGCGACCGATGCTGTTGTAGAAGAAGGTAACGGTTTGCGCATCGCTGATTTTAGGCAGCGTAAAACTTCCCCGGTAAACCAAGGCTTTTACAGAATCGCCAAAAGCTTTCGTGCGGTCATCTTTAAAAGCTGGTTGCCAATCGGTGTCGTTGTAATCAGCCGTGGTTTCCGCTCTATTGCTGATGCCGTCAACGGCTTTCTCTTTCAAGCCCTCGATCTTTACAACGTCGATCCGCGATAAGAATTTATCTCTCTCACGGGAAGTTGGATCGCCATTGCCAACGCCAATAATCGTGGCCGGGCCTTCTATTGTAAACCGGATTTCGTTGGAAGCGGTGGGATGATGCCTGTTGTTTTTATCTGTTACGTCCACGGTAAGCAATGCAATGTCTTCGCCGTTTGCTTTTAGTGTGGGCATATTCGATTGAAGCCGGATGGCCGTTGGTTCACTTGTGGTTTGCACGACGTCATTCACGGTTTTTTTATTGGCCGTGTAACCGATAGCTTCCATCGTTCCGGGCTGATAAATTACCTTCCATTCCATGTGCGAATTCTTTTGCACCGGCTTTCTTCCGAGGCTCTTTTTGTTTACGAAGAGTTCCACTTCATCGCAGTTGCTATACACCCAAACAACCATCTCCTGCCCTTCTTTCCCTGACCAGTTCCAATGCGGCAAAATGTGCAGCACGGGCTCTTTCGCCCACCATGATTTCAGGTACCACACGTTGTCTTTCGGGAAGCCGCACAAGTCCATCATCCCGAAAAGAGACGTAGTGGACGGCCAGCCAAAGGGCGTGGGTTCGCCGCGGTAATCAAAGCCTGTCCAGATGAACAAGCCACCGAGATACGGCCGTTCCGCATACCACTTCCAGCCTTGCTCAATGCTTAGCGAGGTGCGGTTTTGCGGCTCGTCGTAAGCGGCCCGAAAATGTTTTTGCGGGTCGGTTGCGTATTCGCCGCGGGTGGCCACGGTAGAGCCTTCTTCGGTTCCCCAGCTCCATTGCCCCGGATATTTTTTGTGATGTTCGTCGGTGTTTTTGTTCATCACGTAATTGTAGCCCAACAGCTCAATGGCAGGAGAGATGCCGCTGCTCAAGCCGCCGCTAAAAGCATACGTAACGGCTCTTGTTGTATCCAATGATTTTACAAAGGCCTGCATGGTGGCGGCAATGCGGGCACCGGTGATGTTGTTCTCGACGCTCCATTCTTCATTACCGATACTCCAGCTTATCACCGAAGGATGGTTGCGGTCGCGACGAATCAATCGCTTTAAATAGGTAAAATGAAAGTCAGTAGTGCCGGTTAACCGGTTCTCGTCAATCACTAACATGCCAAGCCGGTCGCAGGCATCAAGCAGTTCGGGTGTGGGCGGGTTGTGCGAACAACGAACGGCGTTGCTGCCCATCGCTTTCAGGGCTTTAATGCGAAAGTCCTGCAAGCCGTCGGGCATTGCGGTACCTACACCCGCATGGTCCTGATGATTGTTGGTGCCTTTGATTTTAAGATGCTTTCCGTTCAGAAAAAAACCTTCCTCCGCATTCCATCGTAGCGTTCTTATTCCAAATGTTGTTGTGTATTCGTCAATTATTTTATCACCTTGCGTAAGTGTTGTTTGCAACTTGTACAAGTACGGTGTTTCAATATCCCAAAGCGTTGGGTTTTGCACCGCAATTTTTGAACGCACCTCTTTTTCTTCGAAGGCTTTGATTGCAATGTTTTTTTGTTCCGTGGTTCCCACCACGTTGCCATTGGCATCCATCACCGACTGCAACACGTCAACGGTTCCCGCATGTTTTCCATCATTGCGCAACGTGACAGCAGCATTAATTTCAGCATTGCTTCCATTTACATTTGTGGTTACAAAACTTCCGTCGGTTTCTACATGCAATGGCGCTTTTTTAGTCAACCACACATGCCGGTAAATACCCGCTCCTTCGTAAAACCAACCTTCCTCCATGGTAGCATCTACCCTTACCGCCATTACATTATCGCCACCATAGTTTACATAGTCCGAAATATCATATTCAAAACCCGCATAACCGCTTTGTTCGGTGCCCAAATAATGGCCGTTCACCCACACAATACTGTTTCGGAACACGCCGTCAAAAGCAATGGTAATACGGCGGCCAAGGTCAGTTGCCGGCACTGAAAACGATTTGCGGTACCAACCCACGCTGGCCTCTGGAAAGGAACGTCCCACGGCTTTGAAACCATGACTGAAACTGGCCCGGCTGTCGAAGCCTTGCTCCACGGCCCAATCGTGCGGCAGGTCCAATTTTCGCCAGGCCCGGTCGTCAAAACCGGCCGCCGCGGCGCCGTCGCCATAACCAGCTTTAGCGAAGAAAGAAAAGTACCCGGTGCCGTTGTTAAAGTCTTTTTGCGGATCGTAGGGATGGCCGAAGGCAAAGCGCCAGCCGGCGTCCATGAGGAGGCGTTCCCGCGGTGAAGATTGCGAAAAACAAAGAGCTGATTTTACCAGCAAGAGAGTGAGTAGGAAAAAATTTGTTCGCATTTTTTTGCTTGCGTGTATTGCTATCGGTTTTTTTAGCAGAGGCCAATGCTGCTATTGAGCGATCCCGTCCCGATAGCTATCGGGAGCTATCGGGATGACCCTCCGTTCATCGGTCCGAACTTCGTTGGGCTTTTTTTGAACCATCCGCCGATAGGCGGCCACGGCGCAACAGACCCTCAATAGATAATGAACCCCCGGCCCAAAATCACCCTACTTTGTTACATACCCTACTTTAAATTTCAAGGCTTCAACGGCATTGGCCAGATACACCATGGGTGCGTTCCAGTTAATGGCAATCTCGTTGGAAGCATACGAACAGTCCGAGTCGGAATACGTCGTTTCGGGTTCAGAGAAATCGTATTTGCAGCCGTCTTGTTTGCCGGGATTTGGCCCGCCGGCCAATAAGCCCGGCACCGGTTCTACCACACCATCTGCAGTTGATTGGCGATGATGCGGGAACATCGGTGACTTGCTACCAAGGCCCGTAACAAAACAATAACCGGTTGCGTTTCTGCCCAATAAATAATCAAGATTGGTTAATGCGCCGTCCATATATTTTCTGTTGCCGGTTAAGAGATAAGCCTTCACCAGCAACACGCCCTGGTTGCCTGCATTGGAATTGGAGCCCCACCCAAAATCCCGTGGTGAACCACCCATCACTGTACCAAAAGCATTGCTTGAAACTCTTTCCAAATAATCATCCGCCATGCTCATAATTCGTTCCTTCATCTTTTGCAAACTGTCCGCACCGGCAGGCCATTGTTTTTCAAAACGCAGGCAAGAATAATAGGCCATCATCCCCACATTGCTCCATCCGGGAAGACTGACGTTATCGGGCAGATGCGTTGCAACAACTTCATGAAAGCGTTTATCTTTTGTGGTAAGGTACAACTCGGTCGAGGCCCAGAACCATTCGTCGCTAAAGTTCCTGTCGCCATAACCGCCTGTGGAAATAACCGGCTTGAAGGTTTGATTCATGCCGGCCTGATTGTATTCCAGCGCAGGATTTTTCTCTGCCCATGCCCAGGCTTTTTTTGCAGCGGTTACGCAACTGTCCGAGAGACCCGGCAACTGCTTTTTAAATGGCCGAATGACGCGGCTTGCTTGTGCGGCCACAGCGGCGAAATCCAACGTAGCGGCCGTGCCTTTTTGCGTCACATAACGAGGCGCTTTTGTGATGCCGGGCATCACCATGCCATCAAAACCTGCGTTGGTGCATTTGTTGTAAACGCCGCCGTCAAAAGGGTCTTGCATGGTGAACATCCAGCGAAGATTATAAAGGACTTCGTTCAGCACATCCGGTACGGCATCTTTGCTTTCGGGGATGTTTGTGGAAACTGTTTTAAAGTAATCGGGAAAGTCTTCGTAAGCCGAAAGCAGAGTCCCCATGGTTATGCCGGAGTTCACAATGTATTTGTTGTAATCGCCGGCATCGTACCAACCGCCGGGAGTGGATATGATCGTGCCTTCGGGACGGTCTTTTGTAGCTGCTGATGCGTGAACCAAAACAACGTCATCAGGATGGCCGGCGGAGCGATGCCACTTACCCGCAAAGCTTTCTTCCAATGCCATTGAGGCCCGCTGATAGTAATAACCTTTCAAGGTTGCAACCGCTGGTTTTTTGGCCACATCGTCACTTATTTGAAACACATAAGAATGGCCAACACCCGGAACAAGAACAACAAAACTCCCTTTGATTTTAAGACCGGTAAAATCGGCTTGCTTTGTTTTGGTGGATGAATTTTTAGATTGTATTTCGTCGCTCAATGTGCCGGAGAAAACAGTGTCGCGGAGATTGGTAGGAGTAATGAAAAAATTTGTGGCGGTTGTTTCACCGCTAACGATAGCCAGCTTTGGTGCACCGGGGTAATAACCGAGTTGATTGAGCTTGATACGCGGATTGATGCTTTGCGCTTGCAGCAAACAGGCTATAAAAAAAGAGGCTGCGCAAACGAAGGGCTTTCGCTTCACACCAATTTTTAAACTGATTGATTTCATAGTTTCGTTTTTCATTTCAGGCAACGCAAACGCCATTCTGCAAATGCGTACTGTTAACGAAGTTACTTTTCTATCACTTTCTACAGCTGCGTCGTTATGCGTTTCCAGATCTATTTAAAAAGTCGTTCTCAACCATTCTCTTTCATCTATCAAAATTGTTGAAGCGTTTCGCAAAAGATAAAATAAGAAAAAGAAAAAACTTCTTCGTTGCGACTACCCCATTTTTATTCGTATAACCGTGAGCGAATACGGCGCCAGCGAGCAGGAAAGATTCCTTCCTTTTACGGGTTGTTTTTCGTCCACAGGAGCTACGGCCACAGGCCGCGAAAAAGAATTCACCCCTGTTAGCTCCGTTGCTTTTAATACGTTCACGCTGGCTGTTTCGCCAAGTTTTTTTGCTCCGTCCACCCGAATGGTTTTTGTTTGCGCAACCGCCGATGCGTTCACCATTTTTACAATCAATTCGCCTGTTTTTTTATCAATCACGGCTGAAGCATACAAGCTGTCCTGCCCCTCCAGCGGCTTGCCGTCTTGCAATAGCGAAACGGTGTTTGTGCCTTTGTTAAGCGAGAAAAGTTTTTGCACGTAATAATTGGGGGTACCGTAGATGCGCAGGTTGTCTACCCATATCATGTCAGGCGTCCACTGCCAGCCGTCAATGTGTGCAAACAACGGTGCATACGACGCCATGCTCACCACATCGGCGTTGCGTTCAAGGCCGGTCATAAAAGCAGCTTCGGCCAAGGCGCCAAGCAAATTATTTCGCTCCGTTCCGCTTGTCTTTTCCGGATGCGCCGCGTACTCGCCGGCAAATACTTTTGAACCATTTCGGGGATAACTATCATAACGGCCAGCGTTGGCAAAAAACCAGGCGGGGCTTTGGTAATAGTGTTCGTCAATGAGGTCGGCATTCATCTTGCGCAGCTCGCCGTTCAGGAAATCGAACCGGGCTCCGTCAGGACCGGTGCCGGAAGAGTTTACCAGCTTAATGGCCGGGTATTTTGCTTTAATGGCTTGCGTAAAAACCATTAAGCGCTCAAGGTATTGCGGCCCCCAGTTCTCGTTGCCTACGCCCATCATCTTCATATTAAACGGGGCGGGATGGCCCATGCCTGCACGCACCGAACCCCACTTCGTTGTCGCCTCGCCATTGGCAAATTCTATGAGGTCAAGCGCATCCTGTACGTAAGGGTCAAGCGCATTGAGCGGCACCAGTTCTGCGGAATTAAACTGGCAGGCCATGCCCGCATTTAATATGGGCAAGGGTTCGGCGCCAATGTCTTCGCAAAGCTGGAAGTATTCAAAAAAGCCGAGGCCGAAGGTTTGAAAATAATCGGGCGTGGGACGATGGGCAAACTCAAAGTTCCAACGGTTGATGATCAATTGCCGCTGGTCAACAGGGCCGATGGTTTTCTTCCATTGATAACGTTGCGAAAGGTCAAAGCCCTCTACAATGCAGCCGCCGGGAAAACGAACGAAGCCTGGCTTCATATCGGCAAGCATTTGAATCATGTCGGCGCGCATGCCGCCGGGGCGTCCCTTCCACGTATCTTTTGGAAATAACGAGATCATGTCAAGGTCAAGTGTTCCATCGCCTTCAAACCAAAGATTGAATGAACCTTTCTGCGCGGTTGAGGTAGCGTTAAAGGTGGCTGCCGCTTTCTTCCACTCATTACCCGAAGCCGTTGTGGTAATGCTTGTGCCGCCAACTGGCTGGCCTTTTTCATTAACCAATTCAATGTACATTTTCAGCGATGAGGAAGACTGCCGGTACATTACCGAAAAATCGTAGCCCAACTCTTTTTTAATGCCCATGCCGCGAAAGCCTTCGTTGTTTAAACCGAGTGTTCCTTTAGAATTGTTGTGCAAGGTCGCGTGCAAAAAACGCGGGTTGGCCGTGTCGGTTTTACCGCGATTGATGATTACAAAATCTCCTTCGGTTTT
The DNA here is from genome assembly GCA_965247695.1 of Flavisolibacter sp. Lineage (GTDB taxonomy): Bacteria > Bacteroidota > Bacteroidia > Chitinophagales > Chitinophagaceae > Flavisolibacter. The sequence continues at coordinate 3,024,288 of OZ252037.1, read as the reverse complement.
CGGTTTACCCAACACCTTCCAACCCATCAGCGGACGAGAGAATTCAAACGAGCGGTTTTTGATTAGCTCGGCATAAATGCCGCCGTCGGCACCCATGTTAATGTCCTCAAAGAACACGCCCCACATAGTTGGCTGTACGTCGGCTTTTATGTCCGCCGTATTTACAACAATGGTGGAATTGTTCTGCGCATAAAGCGGCGCCGTAGCAAACAAAGCGACTATGGCCACGACCGGTAAAAAATATTTTCCTTTCATAGCTGCTCTTTATGGTTTCGTGTATTTTTAGTTGTCAAAACTATCTTGTTTTATTACAAAATGACAAGTCAGCAAGAGAAGAACCGCAAGCTAAAGAAATGCCTGGGCTGATTAATGGACCGCGGCAATCAAACATTCTTCTGGCAAGTTCATCTTATGATTAGGGTTATTAAATAGACTGCCTCGTCTTCAATTCCAAATACTTGTTCAGCGCATTTACCGTTAGCGCCTCCGGCGTAGATAATACAGCAACGATGCCATTCTTCTGCAGCTCTTTTACGATCAACTGTTTTTCGTAGCGGTATTTTTCGGCAATGGTTTTTATGTAGATGTCTTCGACAGTTGTGGCGCTTGTTTCCACCAATTCTTTCAACTCCGTGTTGTCGAAAAACACCACCATCAACAGGTGATAGTGCGCCAGTCGCTTGAGCGTCGGCAGCACCCTGTCTAAACTATCAACCGATTCAAAATTGGTGAACAGAACGAGCAGGCTTCGTTGGGTGATGCGGTTGCGCACAGCCGAAAAAAGTTTTTCCAAATCAGGTTCCAAAAAAGCTGTTTGCTGTTTGTACAAAGCTTCCAGAATGCTGTTGATCTGCGTGGGTTTTTTATCAGCGGGCAAGAAGGCATCTACACTTCGTCCAAAGGTTATCAATCCCGCCTTGTCTTGCTTTTGCAAAGCCACGCTTGATAAAACCAGTGATGCATTGATGGCATAATCCAGCAAGGTCATGCCTTTAAAGGGCATCTTCATTACACGGCCTTTATTAATCAGGCAATAAATTTCCTGGCTTCGTTCGTCGGTAAAATTATTCACCATCAGGTCGCCTTTTCGGGCCGTGGCTTTCCAATTAATGGTGCGGTAATCATCGCCGGGAACGTATTCTTTTATCTGCTCAAACTCCATGCTCTGGCCCAGCTTACGCATTCGCCTGGTGCCCACTTCAGCATTCCGGTTAGCTAAGGCCTGCAATTGAAAGCGCCGCATCTGCACATAAGAGGGATACACTTTTACGGTTTGTTCTTCGCCCAGGCGATAGCGGCGTTTCACCATGCCCAAAGGCCCCTGCGCATACACGTTGATGATACCAAAGTTATATTCGCCGCGTTCCTGTGGTGTTAGTTCATACACCCAATCCTGTGTGCTTTGCGCAGGAAGCCAAAGCTCTTTCCGCCAATCGCGTTCCTGAAAGGGCACGGGCAATTCATCAATCACCGTACAATAAACTCTAAAGTCATAATTGTTTTGCAACCGGATGGTGACCTTGTTGGCGTCGCCATTGCTGAAGCGGGATTGAAGAATGCGCTCTGCAAACAAACCCCGCTTGCGATAGAGTAATAAAGTATCGGTTACAACCAACACTACAAGGGCCAACAATAAAAAAGATGCTACTGTTTGCAGGGCCGGAAAAAAATACGAAAGCACAAACACCGCCGCCGCAACATAACCAAAATAGAACACCTTGCGGTGCAGGTGAAACGAAGTATTGTCCCAAAGGCCAGCGAGTCGCTTTATCATCAGCGGGGAATGTCGAGGGATTGAATGATTTGCTTAATGACGGCATCTTCGGTTACGCCTTCCATTTCTTTATCGGGCGAAAGAATGATGCGGTGGCGAAGCACGGCCGGCATCACTTCCAGAATATCGTCCGGCGTTACAAAGTCGCGGCCATTGATGGCGGCTACGGCCTTGGATGCGTTCATGATGGCAAGCGATGCCCGCGGCGAGGCGCCGAGATAAATGGATTTATTGTTGCGGGTTTGATGAGTGAGTCTGGCAATGAAGGACAGCAGCTTTTGGTCAATTACGACTTCCTTCACCACTTTGCGGATGCGCACCACGGTATCGCCGTGCAACACCGGGCCGATGGCGCTCAAGGCATCGGCGGAGCCGATGGCATGAAACTGCGAAAGAATCTGCAGCTCTTCTTCTTCGCTTGGATACGGCACAACCACCTTAAACAGAAAACGGTCAAGCTGCGCTTCAGGCAAGCGATACGTACCTTCCTGCTCAATGGGATTTTGCGTGGCCAGCACCATAAACGGCGGCTGCATCAGGTAGGTTTTTCCATCTACCGTTATTTGCTTTTCCTCCATTACTTCAAACAAAGCTGACTGCGTTTTGGCAGGCGCCCGGTTGATTTCATCTATCAATACAATGTTGCCAAAGAGCGGCCCGCGCTTGAATTCAAAGCTGCCTTCCTTGGGGTTGAACACCGGTGTGCCCAACACATCGGAGGGCATCAGGTCGGGTGTGAATTGAATGCGGCTGAACTGCACGGCCAGCGAACGGGCCACCAGTTTTGCAGTGAGTGTTTTGGCTACGCCCGGCACACCTTCAATCAGCACATGGCCATCGGCAAGCAAGGCAGTGATGATCAACTTTACCATTTCGTCTTGTCCCACCACCACTTTCTTTATCTGTTGCCGTAAGCTCTGCACGGCATCGTTCAATTGCGAGAGGTCCGTGCGGGTTTCAAAAATTTGCTGTTCTTCCATTTCAGGTATTTTGATAAAATGCTTCCAACTGTTTGTGAAAGGCCGTTAGCTGCGCATCGCTGACAACGGCGGCGGTCCGTATGCCGTGAATGCTGTCAACAATGGCCTTTGCCTCCGCCAACGGATAGCCTGTTTTAAAATGCAATGCTTGCACAAAGTTTTCGTCAAGCGTATGAATCGGCAGCTTGTAGCGGCTTCGAACATGATCTAAAAAATACGTCGCCATTTTTTCCGCCAGATTTTTATGATCGCTTTTATCGTAATAAAGCCGGCCCAGTGTTTTTACAAAATCAAGCGAATCGTTCACAGGTTTTGGGTGCGGCGGAATCTTGCGTTGCCGCCGCCTCATGCCCAGCAAAAGATAGAGCAGCAAGGCGCCCGCCGCCAGCAACAAGCCCCATTTAAAAGCGGGATAACTAAACAAAGCGCCGAGCCAATTCGGCTCACCGCCTTCGGATGGCTTTTGCAAATAGTATTCGTTCCAGACAATGGTGCGGAGATTTTTTGGCAATACCGAAAGTGCTGCGCTGTAGTACGCGGAATTGCCTTTGTGCAAGATGAAAAAATTACTAAAAGCAAGCGGTGCGCTGTGCAGAAAAAAAGAGCCGCGGCCTTTGTTCAACTGCACAAAATTTATCATGCTGTTTTCATTGCGCCCCAGTACCGCTGCCTGCATGGAATCGTTTACCGTGATGGTACCATTATACCGGTAACCCGGATAAACATAAAACGCCGTGTTGGCGAAAGCCGGCTTTTCGAGCCGCAGCCACATGCTGTCCGAAGAGCCGTTTGCGCTGGCAGAATAATCGGCGTTGAAGGAAAGATTAAAATACTTCGACACATCATATGACGTGGAATGTGCAATGATGAAAACATAGTTGCCGCGTTCTACAAAATCGGCTAAGGCCGTAAGCTCTTCGCGGCCCGGATCAAATTCGTCGGCCATCAACATCACTGCCTGGTTAGATCGCGATGCGTCCACACTATCCCAATAAGCCGGTGCCGTTATTTCGGTGCGAACGGAAGCGGTTGGAAAAAGCGACGGCAACAATTGATAAGCCACCTTGGTGCCATAGGGAATCTTGTCGCGCTGCCGCAAGGTAATGCGGGTATCAAAGCGCCTTGCCGGCCGTGTAGCGCCGGACGAAAACATCAGCAGCACCAGGAGAAGCACCACCACGCCGCCGATTAGAAAAGGAAGGGCTTTCTTCATCGGAACAGGCTGTTTTTAAAATTCAGAAATTCTGTTTGCATTGTTTTATAGTGGTCTTCGGAAAGCGGAAACTGCCCGTACCAAGTGTATTCAAACCCCCGTGTCAGGCGAAAGAAATCGTGGTAATGCGGTCCGCCGTACAAGGCATTCAGATAATCGCCGTTCGGCTTTTCGGCGCGGTAATTTATAATGCTCCGGCCAGCCAATTCTTTAAGGGTTCTCAAGTACCAAAGCCTCACGGCCAACCGGTAGTTGGCAGCCTCTTCAGCCTTGCGTATTTCCTTGTCGTAATTAATGCTGAAGATGTCATCCGTTACCGCTTCTTCTTCGCCCCCTTCGGCAACCGCTTTTGATTTTTTGCGGAACAAGCTGATGTTACTGGAAGCGAGGTACCAAATCACTACGGCGATGAAGCCACTAAGTGCAAGTATCCACAAAAGCTTCCAGAACCATTCCTGATCCAGCAACCCTTTTTTGCGCAGCTTTACTTCTTTCTTCTTTGGTTGGAGATTGGCGTACCAATAGTCGTCGCTTTTTTGCAAGGCTTCCACTTTCTCTTGCGGAACAGTACGGGCTTCAACAGGCGCCGTTTGCGAGATAGTGGAAAAGGTTCCGGCTTTTACCGGATGCTCGTCTATCTCCACCGAGCTTATGACGGTGTCCTTTGTCTCCACCGGTGCATCTTGGGCGGAAAGACGGTTATAGAACCCGATAAAAAGGAGCATTATTGCCAACACCGCACTACGCATTTGCTTTTCTCTCCAGCCGTTTTAGTTTGAGGGGATAAACGATAAAATAAAAAATGAGCAACGTTGCAGACGAAAATAAGAGGACTAAATTAAGCGGAAGCGGCATGGTGTAATAACGGGTCACAAAGCCTTCGTAAAAAGCCGCGAGCATGAGCACGGGAATAAGGCCGACGATGATCTTCACACCGTCCTTTACGCCGTTCTTAAAGGCCGTGAGCCGGCTTTGCGTTCCGGGAAAAAGCCAGCCGGTTCCCATCACCGCACCGGCGGCGCAAGCCATCACGATGGCCGTTAGCTCCAGCAATCCGTGGATCATCACGGCCAGCACAAATTTCAACCCCATGCCTTTTTCAAAAAACATATAATTAAATACGCCTACCCGCATGGATTCTTTGCCCAAATCTTTTAACGATAAAAAGCCAAGCAAAATGCCTTCGCCGAAATAACGGAACGACACGATGATGTTGTTGATCATGATGGCGATCCACATGAAGAAGGAATCGCCTTGTTGATAAATGCCAAAGGGGTTGTTGGCTTCGATGTTGCGTTTGGTTTTGTCCACGTAATCGTTGCCGAACACATCGCGGATAAAAGCCGGGTCGTGTTTGGCGGTAAAAAAGCCAACGGAATAAAATAAAAAAAACACAAACACCGAAAAGAGCATGAGGCGCCAATGCTTGAGTACCGTCAGCGGCAGGTCGGTCTTCCAAAAAGCGAGAAAACGATTGCTTTCTTCTTTGCGGTTCTGATAGATGCCGAGATAAATTTTTGAGGCCAGCCCGTTGATGTATTTGGTAGCGCGGCTGGTGGGGTAATAGGTTTTGGCGTAGCTCAAGTCATCTACCAACTGCACAAAATCCTTTGCGGTTTCATCGGCATCGGTCGCGCCGCCGGCCTGAATTTTCTCCCAACGTGCTTTGTTCTTTTTTATGAAAAGGCCTTCTCTCAAGTCTCCAACATTTGGCTCGTAAGATAGGGCGTTTTCGAGTGTGAAGGAAATGGGTTTGCGGTTTTAAAATACGGTTCCGGTTAAGGCTAATAATTGCGATTGTTTGTATGATTAACTTAGAAATGAATTGCTAAACAATAACGACAACCATGCAACAAACCGTTGTTCTTTGCTCGACAAGGGAACCGACATCCGGTTTATTAAAGACCTGCCCGGTCACTTCGACATCAAGACCACCGAACGTTACCTGCACGTCAGCAAAAAACAGCTCGTAAATATTGTTAGTTCACTGGACGATCTCTGGGCAAAAGGCAGCATCGAATGGTGACGCATTAAAACAATACAATACATCTAACGAGAACGGATTGTCCTAACGAAAATACAAAAAGTATAACGCTAAGTGGTTGATTGCCAGATGGCGAAAAATTTTTGGCAGTGCGTCTAATAGCGCCAATCTTTGTGTTAGGCGAAATTTATGAGAAACACTCTCTTTATCATATTATTATTTTCATTTTCATCTGATTTGCATTCTCAGATAGTCGGCATGGTGACACTTTACGATGAAGGCGCTTGGTCAATGATTTCAGTAAATAAGGAACTTCCCTATAAAACCACCGACAACAAAGGCAATTTCGAAGTGAGTTTACCCAACGCTAAAAATGTTATTTTCATTTTATCATCATGGATTTCAATTGAGATAAAGAATGTACCGAGTTTAAAAAAAGTAAACATTGGCGCGATTAGCTTACCGATGAGGAAATTTCTTTCGAAAGCAGAGTATAACAGTTTATCAAGCAAAGACAAAGATCGGTGCATTGCAGTACGGCATTGGGCTGAACTCTTAGGTTACGAATTTAAAGATCAACTGTCAGAGCCATGCGTAACAGTTAAGTGTGGAACGACAAAATATCAGATTTGTGATTTTGATTCTGATGTAGAAAATCAGAAAGTTGTTATTGATTGGAAAAATATCAGGGTTTGTGAAGAATGAACATCGCCTAACAACAGTTTTGCAACAGGCTGGCAGACGAATGAGCAATCAGCAGCAAATCGTTAATTAGCAGCGGTTATCAGCTGGACATTCCACATTGAGCTTTAGTTCTTATTTTCATCATCAATAATTCCATCGGCTTTTGTACCGGCAGACGAATCACAGAAGTCCAGCCCATCGCAAAGCTGATAAACGTTAGCACTTTGCCCTTAGCCTCCACTCCGCTCCTCCCAAATCATCGCCAAATTCACAATTGTTTCTACAGCCTTGTTCATGTCCTGCACCGAAATAAACTCCAGCTTAGAATGAATGGCTTGCTCACCCGCAAACAGATTGGGACAAGGCAAACCCATAAACGAAAGCCGGCTGCCGTCGGTGCCGCCGCGGATGCTTTCCATCTTCAGTTTCAATCCGCTCCGCTGGATGGCTTCTTTGGCAAAGTCCACCACCTGCGGATGCTTGTCCAGCACTTCCTTCATGTTGCGGTATTGCTCCGTCACGTTAAACTCGAACGTAGCGGCGGGATAATTGTCCATCACCATTTCCACAATGCCCAGCAAAAAATCTTCTTTCTTCTTCAGGCTGTCGGTTTCAAAATCGCGGATGATAAAATCAACGGTCGCCTTCTCCGCAATGCCGTCCACCCGAACAGGATGAATAAAGCCCTGCTTGCCATCGGTAGTTTCCGGCGACAACTCCGCACGGGGCAGCGATGCCAAAACATCGCCGGCAATCTTCATCGCATTCACCATCTTGCCCTTGGCATAGCCAGGATGCGTTATCACGCCGTGAATAACCAATTGCACGCCATCAGCGCTAAAAGTTTCGTCTTCCAGCGAACCGGCTTCGCCGCCATCCAATGTATAACCGTACTGCGCATTCAGCTTTTGCATGTCCATCTTCGCCGTGCCTTTGCCTACTTCTTCATCGGGTGTAAACAGCAAGCGAATGACACCGTGTTTCACCTCGGGATGCGTCATCAAAAAGTTAGCGGCATCCATGATTTCTGCAACGCCGGCTTTGTCATCGGAACCCAACAAGGTTGTTCCACTGGCAGTGATGATGTCGTGACCGATCAAGCGTTCGAGATAAGGAAAGTCCTTCTTACGCAGCACTTGCGTACCATCATCAGGAAGAATGATGTCATCGCCTTTATAGCCTTTATGCAAGATGGGTTTTACGCCGGTGCCGCTGGCATCAGGCGCTGTGTCCACATGCGCACAAAAGCAAATGGTGGGCACAGCCTTATCGGTGTTGGATAGAACGGTGGCGTACACATAACCCCATTCCTCCATCTCCGCATCCCCAATGCCCATTGCTCGTAATTCTTCCACCAACAGATGCGAAAGATTCTTTTGCTTTTCAGTGGTGGGATGCGACGAAGACAAAGGATCGCTTTGCGTGTCTATCTGCACGTAGCGCATAAAACGTTCGGCGGCCGTGAAGGCATAATTATCGAACATGGGCTTATTTTTTTGGGAAAGTCATTTTGTAGTCCACCTTGATGGCGCCTTTGGAAATGTCGTTCAACTTGCGGCCGAGCAGCTTGCGTTTGAGCGGCGAAAGATGGTCAATAAACAGCTTGCCCTCGATGTGATCGTACTCGTGCAAGATCACGCGGCCGGTGATGCCGTCGAAGGTTTTGGTGTGTGTTTCAAAATTCTCGTCCGTGTATCGCAGCGTAAGTTCTTCGGCACGATAAACGTCTTCGCGAATTTTGGGAATGCTCAAACAGCCTTCGTTGTAGGCCCAGTCTTCGCCGGCTTCTTCCACAATGTGTGCATTGATAAAAACCTGCTTGATGCCTGGTGCATCGGGGTAGGTATTTTCGGCCTTTTCGTCTTCGTCCATATTGGTGAAAATTTGCGCACTGTCCACCACAAACAAGCGAATGGACTTAGCTATCTGCGGCGCAGCCAAACCCACGCCGTTGCTGGCGTACATGGTTTCCCACATGTCCTCAATTAGTTTGGAAAGGCCGGGATAATCAGGAGTAATATCCTTGGCCACTTCGCGAAGAACCGGATGGCCGTAGGCAAGAACGGGAAGAATCATTCAATTGTAGATTTCGGATTTGCGATTTAGGATTGCTGCCAAAGGTAGGATTCACCAATCCCTAATCGGCAATCGAAAATCTAAAATTTGGAGAGGTACTCTTGTAGCATGATAGTAGCGGCGATTTCGTCAACCAAGGCTTTGTTTTGCCGCTGCGACTTTTTGAGGCCCATGTGGAGCATGGCCTGCGACGCCATCTTTGATGTATAGCGTTCGTCCACTTCGGTGATGGTTATACTCGGAAAGGTTCGTTTGAAAACGCCGATGAAATGGCGAACGGCCGGCGTGGCGTCGGTATCGGAATCGTCAAGATTAACGGGCGTGCCGATGATAACTTCTTCCACGACTTCTTTGCCGATGTAGTCTTTGAGAAACTGAACTAGCTTGGGTGTTTCGATGGTGGGCAAGCCGGTGGCAATGACCTTCAAAGGATCGGTAACGGCGATGCCGGTGCGTTTTTTTCCGTAGTCTATGGAGAGGATTCTGCCCAAGCGATGAAGTTTTTTCGTCGTGTTCTTCGTGGTTCTTTGTGTTCGTAGTGTTCCAACTACGCTCTGGCGTAAGAAGGAGCACGAAGGGCACAAAGAACCACGAAGAACACAAAAATTAATGCAAGAACAAATCAGCAATGACAAAGACCGCAAACACAACCGAAGCAATTCCATTCGCCGTCATAAACGCAAGGTTTACACGGCGCAAATCATTTGGCTTTACTATGGAGTGTTGATAAATCAACATGCCGATAAAAACCAACACGCCTATCCAATACAGCCAGCCAAAAGCCCCAAACTTTCCTGCAGCTACAACGGCCGATGCACTTAAGAGATGCAAGGCTTCTGAAACCCTTAAAGCCTTTGCCTTGCCCAACCAAGCCGGAATGGAATAAAGCTGATTGTTCTTGTCAAACTCTTCGTCTTGCAAAGCATAAATAATATCAAAACCGCTCACCCAAAAAATAACCGCGAAGGAAAACAAAATGGGCAGCCAATGAAATACACCGGTAACGGCAAGGTAAGCGCCAATGGGCGCCAGCGACAAACCAAGGCCAAGGATCAAGTGGCAAAGCGGCGTAAAGCGTTTGGTATAGCTATAACCCAACACAACCGCTAACGCAACCGGCGATAAATAAAAACAGATGCGGTTGATGAAAAAGGTTGCGGTGATAAATAATATGCAACTGATAATAGTGAAAGTCAGGGCATTTTTTGGGGTGATGATGCCTTTGGGAATTTCGCGGATGGCCGTGCGGGGATTGATCGCATCCCACTTTCTATCGAGATAACGGTTGAAAGCCATAGCTGCGGAACGGGCTGTGATCATGCAAAGGAGAATCAAGAGAAACTTTACCAAGATTTGTCTTGTGTCACTAGGATAAATATTTAGAAATGCTGCTTGACTTGCTTTGTCAGGAAGAAAATAATAAGATTCATAAGCTTGTGAGGGCAAATACATATTCACCGGTGAAATCACCGCTAACGAAAAACCAATCAACGCAAAAGGCATGGCGAAGATGGTATGCGAAAATTTTATGAGAGAAAGGTAGTTTCTTACAGTAGTCATGTGTACTTGGTTCTTCTATAGTTCATTCAAAAAATCTTGCACGGGTCGCAATTTTATCTTTCCGTTTAGGTACAATTCGACTTCTCTTGCACCTCGCTGAATAGAGGCTAATATCTCTTTATTGGTAGGCTCACTGGTCGTTTCAAAATACACATCCATTTTGCGAAACACGTCGATTAATGCTTTCTTTTGTGCAGCATTTTTCGGTTTTACCAATATCGCTTTCATTCCACAAATTTAACCCGCGAATCATCCTATACATCTTTTAAATCCCGTGAATCTTAGTTCTGATCAACTCCCACAGCACCACTCCCGCCGCCGTCGCTACGTTTAACGAATGCTTCATACCGGCCTGCGGAATTTCAATCACGCCATCGCACAAGGCGATGGTGCTTTGCTCCACGCCGCTAACCTCATTGCCAAAAATCACGGCCATCTTTTCATCTCCTGCTTCAAAAGATCCCAGCTTCCAACTGTCCACTGCTTGCTCCACAGCATAGACTTTAAAACGCTTGGCTTTGAGTTCCTCGATGGCTTCAGCAGTCGTTTTAAAATGCCTCCATTCAACGGTGTCTTCCGCGCCGAGCGCCGTCTTTTTAATCTCTTTATGAGGTGGATAAGCCGTGTAACCGCAGATGTAAATGGCCTGCAACAAAAAGGCATCGGCCGTGCGAAAAAGCGAACCCACGTTGTAGCCGCTGCGAACGTTTTCCATCACCGCAATCACCGGCAGTTTGTCCGATTGACGAAACTCTTCCACCGACTTACGGCCTAATTCGTCCATGCTTAGTTTTCTCATAACCTCACCCCCGGCCCCTCTCCGGCAGAGCCGGAGAGGGGTGAAATTTTGGGGCAAATTTACTATCAGTAGATTCCTTCAAAACGGAACTACAAGGGTTAACTCTTTAAATCTTCACGCCTTGTCCAGTACTTCTCCCTTCTCCAACTTTGTTGGAGAGGGGTTGGGGGTGAGGTGCTATTTTTGCCCTCATCACCATGAGCAAAACAAAGCCGCCCGAAACCCCGCTGATGCAGCAACACAGCGCCATCAAGGCCCGGTACCCTGATGCCATTTTGCTCTTTCGTGTAGGCGACTTTTACGAAACCTTCGGACAGGACGCGGTGATTGCTTCACAAGTCCTGGGTATCACGCTGACCAAACGAAACAACGGCAGTGCCGGTGATAATGAACTCGCCGGCTTTCCGCATCATGCGCTTGACACCTACTTGCACAAGCTGGTAAAAGCCGGTTACCGGGTCGCCATCTGCGATCAGTTGGAAGACCCGAAAGCCGCCAAAGGAATTGTCAAACGAGGCGTGACGGAGATGGTAACGCCGGGCACGGCCACCAACGACAAGCTGCTCAACTTCAGTGATAATAATTTTTTGGCAGCAGTTCATTTTTTAGACAAGATTTATGGTCTCTCCTTTCTTGATATTTCCACGGGCGAGTTTTTTCTCGCCGAAGGCGACAGAGAATACGCCGATAAATTGTTGAGCGGCTTTAAACCCGCCGAAGTCATATATCAGCGGCAGCACCTGCGAAAGTTTAAAGAAGAATTCGGCAGTAAGTTTTATACCTACACCTTAGACGAATGGGTGTTTAGTGCGGCTTATGCGGAAGAAAGCTTACTCAAACAATTCGGCACGCATTCGCTCAAAGGCTTTGGGGTGGAAGGTGCAGATGCAGGACTGATTGCCGCCGGTGCGGTGCTGCATTATTTGAAAGATACCGAGCATCCTAACCTTCAACACATCACGTCCATCCATCGCTTTGAACAAGGTGATTTTTTGTGGATGGACCGCTTTACCATTCGCAACCTTGAACTGGTACACCGTAGCGGAGAAGGCAGCAAAACGCTGTTGGATGTTTTGGACGCAACGGTTACGCCAATGGGTGCACGAATGCTGAAACGCTGGATTGTTTTTCCGTTGAAAGACATTCAGAAAATAAATGAGCGGTTGAACACCGTTGAATATTTCATTCTTCAAACCGATGTTCGCAATAAACTCCTGCAAGCCTTGCGGCAGTGCGGCGATATGGAACGGTTAGTGTCAAAGATTCCGCTGAAGAAAATCAATCCACGTGAATTGTTACAGTTGGGCCGAGCCTTGAAACAAATTGAAATCATTAAGGCCATTTGCGGTGAAAGCAGCAACGATTATCTCAAGCGCTTGGGCGATACCCTGAACCCTTGCCGCTATATTGCCGATAAAATTTTTAAAAGCATTGTGGATGCGCCGCCGGCACTGGCGGCAAAAGGCGGCTTCGTAGCCAAAGGCGTAAACGAAGAATTGGATGGCCTGCGCGACATCGCCACTAATGGAAAAGAATATCTTTTGCGGTTGCAACAGGCCGAAAGCGAAAGCACCGGCATCTCCTCGCTCAAGATTGGCTACAACAATGTGTTCGGCTACTATTTGGAAGTCACCAATTCGCACAAAGCAAAAGTGCCCGCTGCCTGGATGCGCAAGCAAACGCTGGCTAACGCCGAACGTTACATCACGCCTGAATTAAAAGAATACGAAGAAAAAATTACCGGCGCGGAAGAAAAGACCTTGGCCATCGAGCTGCAATTTTTTGATGCCTTGTTGAATGAATTGCACGATTTTATTCAGCCGGTGCAGATGAACGCACAAATAGCGGCAACACTCGATTGCCTGTGTTGCTTTGCGCAGAATGCGCTTCAATACAATTATAAAAAACCTTCGTTGCACGAAGGTGAAGCCATTGAAATAAGAGAAGGCCGTCATCCGGTAATTGAACGCAGTCTGCCCCAAGGCGAAAGCTACATCAGCAATGACCTGTTGCTAAACAAAGAAGAGCAGCAAGTCATCATTCTTACCGGACCAAACATGAGCGGTAAATCGGCCTTGCTTCGACAGACAGCTTTGATAACCTTGATGGCACACATCGGCAGTTTTGTTCCCGCAGGCGAGGCAAACATTTCATTGACAGATAAAATATTCACCCGTGTAGGTGCGTCGGATAACTTAAGTGCTGGCGAAAGCACCTTTATGGTGGAGATGAACGAAACAGCTTCCATCATCAACAACCTGTCATCGCGGTGTTTGATTTTGTTGGATGAAATCGGAAGAGGCACCTCTACTTATGATGGCATTTCTATTGCCTGGAGCATCGTTGAACACCTGCACAACGCACCCGAAAAGCCAAAGACTTTTTTTGCCACGCACTATCACGAGTTAAACGAGTTGGAGAACAAGTTGCCGCGGGTGAAAAACTTTCATGTGACCAACAAAGAAGTAGGCAATAAAGTTATTTTTCTGCGCAAGCTGGCGCCCGGCGGCAGTAAGCACAGCTTTGGCATTCATGTGGCCAGAATGGCTGGCATGCCGAACAGTTTAGTAAATCGTGCGGCCGACGTATTAAAACAGTTGGAAACAAAACACGTTGACTCCACCATTGGTGAAAATATAAAGTCACTGTCTTCACCCAAACTTCAGCTAAGCATTTTTGATGCGCACAGCCAAACCTTTGACGACATCCGAACAATGCTTCAGGGTATTGATATTAATCGCCTGACACCGGTGGAAGCCTTGCTAAAGTTGAATGAGATAAAAGGGCTGTTGAAGTGACTCTGACCGCGAAGCGGAAATGTAAATTCCGGGTTATCATTTGCCAAGATGCAAATTGTAGAAGAGTGGCGACCGCGAAGCGGTCGAACTTTCAATAGCCACGGGTTGCAACCCGTGGTAAGACGTCCATGAATTGGCAATTAATCCTGAAGGGCAATGTCATTAAGTTAAGCGGGACGGGTTTTATTGCCCCGTCATTTATGGCGGGGAAGGCGTGGGCTAATCATCTTTTCATGGGCTTTAGCCCAACAAAACGCCGGATTTGGGCTAAAGCCCATGAAATTTCCCAGCCATAATCCCGGCTCTGAAGAGCCGGGCAATACAAGAAGCGCTTAACTAAATAACATTGGCCTGAAGGCTTGGGTTACAATTTTAATCGTTAAGAACGTATTTAAAAATCTTGAGACGAATGCGTTGATATAATCGGACTAAAGCCCATTTAAATACCAAATGCAAAACCCCGCGCTAAAGCACGGAGCAATGAAAAATAATAACTACAGAATTCCTCCTGCAACATCTTTCTTAATCCGAATAATCTTAGTTCTCACTATCCGGTATCGGCGTATAACGCAAATACGGTTTCACCACCTTCACACCTTTTGGAAATTTCTTTATCGCATCTTCCGTAGAAACAGCCGGAACCACAATCGCATCTTCACCGGGTTTCCAATCCGCTGGTGTGGCGAGGCTATGCTTTGAAGTCAATTGCAACGAATCAATCACCCGCAACACTTCAACAAAATTTCTACCCGTTGAAGCAGGATAAGTGATCATCAATTTCACCAACTTATCAGGACCAATGATAAAGAGCGAACGAACGGTCGCCGTAACCGAAGCGTTTGGGTGAATCATGTCATACAGCGACGCCACTTCGCGGCTTTCATCGGCAATGATGGGAAAGTCAACAGTGTAGCGTTGTGTTTCGTCAATGTCGCTGCGCCAACCGAAATGCTTATCCAACGGATCAATGCTTACGGCCAGCACTTTTACATTGCGCCTGGCAAATTCTTCTTTCAGCAAAGCCGTTCGTCCCAACTCGGTTGTGCACACCGGTGTATAATCCGCAGGGTGTGAAAACAACACGCCCCAGCCGTTACCAAGAAACTCGTAAAAATCTATTTCGCCTTCGGTGCTTTGGGCTTTAAAATTGGGGGCAGCATCGCCTAGACGTAAGCTCATAAAAAGGTTTTTGGTGGTTCAAAGTCGAATTTAAGCCGTAATTAGAATTTGGTATTCGATGGCAGAATTTTTCTTTAACATGGCCGATACGCCACAATATTTTTCGAGCGACAAGTCAACGGCCTTTTTCACTTTATCGCGGTTCTCTTCTTCTGTTTGCAGGCGATACGTGATGTGAATGGTTTTGAACACTCTCGGATGTTCTTCGGTTTGTTCTGTTTCCACATCCACTTCCAAACCCGCAAAAGGCACTTTCATCTTTTCTAAAATATCCACCACGTCTATTGCACTGCAAGCCGCAAGACCACTCAACAAAAGGGCCTTTGGGTTAAAGCCGCCGTTCGCATCAATCTCAATCTTAGAAGATTCTTTGAACGAATCAAAGGCATGTGCGCCTTTCCAAACCGTAGTTGTTTTCATACGTTGTTTTGTTCACTTGTTTACGTATTCACTTGTTCAAGCGTTCTATTGTTTAGCGAGCCAGAAGTTCGTTTTATCTTCAACGGTTGCCTATTGCCTATTGCCTATTGCACCGTGTTTCTCATTCTGCAAAGCATTGTCAAGGTTCCAATCTATCACGTGTTCAAAGGCATGCTGCCGCACCGGGCAATCTTCTTTCTTACAAATAGGGCATTGAAAGTAAAGGCAACCATCACTGTGCGCAAACAGTTCAAGGGTCTCGCCAAAATTACCACGAACGAGTTTTTTCAGTTCGTCAATTTCATCGTGCGCCTGATGAACATTCAGGTACCAGGGCACGGTTAAATGACAATCCATGTGCAACACGTTGCCGTATTTTATCACCCGCAGATTGTGCAGGTCCACCCAATTGTCGCGACGGGCCTTCTCCAACACATCTACCATCTTTTCCAACAACTCCATGTCGGCTTCGTCCATAATACCGGCCAGCGATACCCGCAAAATTTTATAGCCCGTATAAATAATAAACAAGCCAAAGCCAATCGCCACCGCGCCATCTATCCAAGTGAAACCCGTTATCGAAATCAATACCAATCCCGCGATGATAGCCGCCGTTGAATAGGTATCGGTTTGCAAATGTTTGCCGCTGGCAAGCAAAGCAAGTGAGTTGCTTCGCCGTCCCTGTTGCAATGAAAAAAAGCCCAGCAACCAATTGACAACTGCCGAACCGGCAATTAGATAAATGCCTTTGTTAAGATGATGAATCGGTTCCGGTTCAATGATGTTTCTAACGGCGCTGTAGATAATCAAGACGCCGGCACTTAGTACCATCGTGCCTTCCATGGCCGCCGAAACAAATTCGGCTTTGCCGTGGCCGTAAGGATGGTCGGCGTCACGGGGCTTTGCGGCCACGTACAAACTATACAATCCGATGAAACCCGCCACTACGTTCACGATGCTTTCCAGCGCATCGGTAAGCACCGACACCGAATCCGTAAGATAGTATGCCCAAAATTTGACAATCAGCAACAGTGAAGAAGCAATAGCAACGGTGCGTTGCAACTGAAGGTTGCTGCTTTGGTTTGGAGATGGCAAGCAGAAGAATTAAATGTTGGATTGATAACGCTGCGCTGCATAGTCCCAGTTCACCACCTTCCACCAGGCTGCGATATAGTCGGGACGTTTGTTTTGATAACGCAGATAATACGCATGTTCCCATACATCAAGACCCAAAACAGGAAAGCCTTTTAGTTCCGCAACATCCATCAATGGATTGTCCTGATTGGGTGTAGAACCAATGCGCAGCTTCTTATCGCCGTCTAAAAACAACCACGCCCAACCACTGCCGAAACGGTTTTTACCCGCATCGCCAAACTGTGTTTTAAACGCATCAAACGAGCCGAAGGAAGAATCAATAGCAGATGCCAAAACCCCTGAAGGTTTGCCAGTACTGTTTGGCGTTAGGCTCTTCCAAAACATCTCATGATTGAAATGCCCGCCGCCGTTGTTCCGAAACTTGGTGGAGTATTTCGAGGTCTTTCGCAAAGCATCTTCCAAAGGCTTTGTCGTATCTATGTTTTCAGCCTTGGCCGCATCGTTTAAATTGGTAGCGTACGTAGCCGCGTGTTTGGTAAAATGAATCTCCATAGTTTGCGCATCAATGGCTTCGTTCAGCGCATTGTAGGCATAAGGCAAGGGCGTTTGTGTAAAGCCGGTGGCGTAGGCGGCGTGGGCACTTGATGCCATCATCTTGCCCGATGAACAAGCTGTCAACAAATTAGAACCGAGATACAAGCCGGCGCCGGCTTTTATGGATGTGATAAGGAAATCTCTCCGCGGGGTTAAAGGTTTCATGGGAAAGTGTTTCGCCAAAGGTAATGGAGAATGATTTGGAGATGTGGCGATTTGAGGATTTGGAGATTGGCTTGCGCAGGAGGATGACAGGTTGCGAGAATCTTGTACTTGTTATCTTTTTTTGGACCAGAGGTTATTGCATCTATTAAGCATTCGTTGCGTCGCACTCGTGTACGCTTTGTTCGCTAGTGGGCAAAACAGCGGGTACAAATTTTCGTTGATTATCAAATTATATTTGTACCCGTAGTAACACAAAGTCAACTGTTGTGCGCTATTTTGGCAAGCCCTCTGTACTTCGATAACATACTTACCAAGACTGGGTGAAAGTGTTATATTCCCTTACAAAAGCAGGATCAAATTCGAAGTAGTCACCGCTCACCGGTACAAGCTGAGTAATTGGCTGGTAGTCATAAGGGAGACCTCTGCTTCTTAGCGTATACATCTGAACATGACTAAGCTCTAAGCATTTGTCTACGGTATCCGGTCTCAATACGATATTTAAACCTTTGGCTTGAGTCATAGCACTTGGATAGATAATCCCATCACATTCCTTGCCATTGATTGCTTTATAATGTTCTTCAAATGCTCTATAAAAGGCAGTTAATATGTAATAATAATTTGAAGAAGGGGCGTCGTCCCACTTTCTGCTTAAATTAGAAAAATATTCCCAGACACTTTTTATAAAACCAAAAGCTTTTGTAGAACTATGTGTTTTTACGCCATCACTAAACGACGTAATTGCATTACTGATTCCTGCGTTAAAGGCTAAATGGTCATTCTCAAAACATAAATTTAAAAGGGATAGTTGGTTTTTTACTTTCCAGAATCCTAAGGTGAAAAAGACTGGAAATGTAAGCCCCTCATGTGTACTGATTTCTTTACAAACTTCAAACATTGGGCATTGGTTACCGTAATTAATAAATTCACCATTTTCGCGAAATGTTGGAAGACAACCATAAAACACTGATTCGTTTACTAAATTGAATCGCCCAGCTTGGATACTTGAAATATTCTTGTTGTAAGAAATTTCCTCCTTACGAGAAAATAATGGTTTGGTGTTTCTCCTTGCTCTTGTAATAATTGTTTCGCTTATTAACGAAATCATGAAAGGAACATTATCAAATATCACCTTGAAAATTTCTTTGAGTTCAAAAAACTTTTCTGATGTGAAATTTAATTTGTTGAATGAATCAACATACAGCAAAAGTTTTTCGAACGTTTCAAACTGAGACTCTATTACAGTAGTTGATTTTTTGAGTTTTAATATTTCCTCATTATCGAAATGCCCTTTCTCCATAATTTTAAATATTGATGAAATCAAGAAGTTATACAATTCCAGCAAACATTGCTTGGGCCTGCAAATTTAAAATAGCTACAAGGAAACTTCAGAACAACAGCGCACAACATCAGCTTTAAAAAAATAAGGGCTGAAGAATATGTGCTGAACCAATTAACTTTATTGAGCAGCAGGAAGTATGTGAAGCTGAAGTTTTTCAAGTTCCCTTACTTTTTAAAGCTGTTTAACGTCACCATTTTGTTTTACTTTTCACGCTACGCTCAAGCAATTCTTCCTTCTCTCCAAAACCCTATCTTTCTCCACAACCGAATATAAAAATCTTTATTAAACACCTGCGAATCGTGCATGGCTTTGTAGGTAAGAAACACGCCAACAGGAATAAGAATAATAAATGAAAACCACATGCCCGGCACCATGCCCCACGAACCTTCTTTGGCAAACTTCTCACCTGATGTGCTGGTAAAATAAAACACCATAAAAAAAGCAATCGCAAACACCATGGGCGTACCTAATCCGCCCTTGCGGATAATAGAACCTAATGGTGCGCCAATTAAAAACAACACCACACAAGACAGGGACAGCACTAATTTTTTATGCCATTCAATCTGGTATTGTCGTAAGCTGCGGGCTTGTTCTTTATAGGTTGCCAGCGTGGCTTCGTTGGACGATTGCAGCGATGCGATCTTGTTATTTACCCGTTGCTCCACATTGAGCTTCATGCTATCGGGAATTAGCTTGTCAAACGACTTTGCCTTTACCGGTTTGCTGCCCACTTTCCAGTTGCTATCCAAGTTGGCTGTAAAAGGCATCACAGCAAGATCAGCCTTTACACGGTCGGTGATTTTTGCGTTTACTTTTCTGATGGAATCAATGGCAACATCTAACTGGCGTATGCTCAACATGCGGGCACTATTCCGGTTTACGCTATCCGGAGTTACTTGCTGCAAGCCGAAAGTGCTTAGGTCAAAACTCTTGCGGTATTCTTTAAAACCAAGACGGATGAAATCAGAGGCGGCCGCACCATTGTCACGTTCTTCATACCGCCATCCGTTTTTTAAAATAAACTCCAGGTCTTTCTTGTTATCGGCAATGCGCATGATGCCGTCAGCAGCCACAATGAAGTTGTCCTGCAACACATCTTTCTGCTCATAAATAATGATGTCGCGAATAATGCTATCGTTCTCTTCCTTCTTGCCAATCTTAATGGAGAAGCCGGGAATCTTGTCGTAAAACACGCCTTCCTTTAAATCAAACGAAGGTTTGGCATACACGATGTCTGTGAGCATGGTGCGGGTCTTCAACGCCGCCACCGGCATGATGTAGTTGGAAAACAAAAAAGCCAATGCGCTGATGAGAAAACTCACTCCAAACAAAGGCCGCATAAAACGCAACAACGAAATGCCCGCTGATTTCACGGCCACGAGTTCATAGCTTTCACCAAGATTGCCAAAGGTCATTAACGAAGAAAGCAAAACCGCCAAGGGCAAGGCCAGCGGCACCAAAGCCGTGCTTTGATAACCGATGAATTCAAAGATCAATCCTACGCCCAAACCCTTGCCCACAAAGTCATCTATGTACAGCCAGAAGAACTGCATTACCAGCACCAGCAACGTTATAAAAAACGTGGCGATGAACGGCCCAACGAAGGCTTTGATAACGAGTATGTCTAATTTTTTTATCACGGCTATCTTTACCAATGCAAGCGTCAAAAATAAGGCTTTCACCTGCGGAACGGGAGTTGTTTAACAATGCGGAAATTATTCAAACGAAAAACAGCGTTATTCAAAAAACAATTGCTTTGTTGAGTGATGTGCAGGCCGTTTTATATGATGAAGCGCCAGCATTTATTCATGCATCATCGCCGCCGCCAAAGATTTCAAAAGGCGAAAATTATCTCGGCTTGCCTTATGTTATTCTCGATTACCCACGCATTGCAAAAGGAGATGATCTCGTCTTTATTCGCAGCCTGTTCTGGTGGGGAAACTTCTACAGCAGCACTTTGCAGTTGGCCGGTTCGTATAGAGAAAGCTATCGTCGGAAAATAGAGGAAGCTTACAGTCAACTGGCGGAAAAGAATTACTTCATTGGTGTAAACGGCAAGCCGTGGGTCCATCATTTCGAAGCAGATAATTACAAAGCCATTAATGAGCTTTCAAAAGAAGCTTTTGTGCTTTTGCTTCACGAGATACCGCACATAAAAATTGCTGCCCGATGGCGCCTCAATGAATGGGATTCGGCAGCAAATAATTTAATAGAAAGCTGGCTTTTTTTGGTGTCAATAATAGAAGTAGAATGATTGTATCGTTTTTGCCAACTACAAACTGGTAACTGCAAACTTTTATTAATTGCCCAGGCGGTGAAAAAGCTCTTTCACCTGATGGCCCCAAAGCTGGCTTTGGTCTTTAATCTCTTTTTTATCGGCAAAATCTTTTATCACCAAAATAGTTTGGTTGGTGACTTCTGATTTTTCAATGGCAAATTCAAAAAATTCTTCCTGTGGTGCATGTAACCAATGGAACCGAACAAATTTATCTTCCTCCTGCTCCATCACTTCCGCTTCGTCTTCCGATCCGTTCCAGGTAAAATAGTAGATGCCGTCGCGTTCGTCCACCTTGTCGGCAAACCATTCCTGCAGGCCCGATGGGTTTGACAGGAACTCGTACAAGATGGCCGGGGAGCAACGCACCGGGTATTCTAACGTGTACAATTGTTTTTTGCTCATCTGAAAAAATTAAATCCGTTGAAGGCGTGCAATAATAGTAAAATAGTGCAACGGGCAAAACTTTTTTTCCATTTCGTTCAACCCATCATTCACGGCAGTGGCCGAAAAAAAAGGGGGAAACGAATTTCACATTTGCTTATTCCCTAATTTGGTTTTCGAATTCAGTAAGCACTTGCTGCCGTGTGGGAGAAACCGTGATGGATATTTTGGGATTGTTTACCAAAACAACAGTACAAATTAGAATCTCTAAATACCAATCAAAAACCATCCTATGAGTATGCGTCAACTCAAGATCACGAAGAGTATTACCAATCGTGAATCTCAAAGCCTCGAAAAGTATCTACAGGAAATCGGCAAGGTAGAACTCATTACCCCCGAAGAAGAAGTCCGTTTAGCCGGCCTTATTAAACAAGGCGACCAGCGTGCACTCGACCGTCTCACCAAAGCCAATCTTCGCTTTGTGGTATCGGTGGCCAAGCAGTATCAGAATCAAGGCCTGTCTCTCCCTGACTTGATCAATGAAGGAAACCTCGGTTTAATTAAAGCCGCCCAGCGCTTTGATGAAACCAAAGGCTTCAAGTTCATTTCTTACGCCGTATGGTGGATTCGCCAAAGCATTTTGCAAGCCATTGCCGAGCAAGCCCGGATTGTTCGCCTGCCGCTGAACAAAGTGGGACTGACCAACCGCATTCACAAAGCTTTCTCGCAATTAGAGCAGGAGTTTGAACGCGAGCCATCGTCGGAAGAACTGGCTGAATTGCTGAACATGGAGCTCGATGAAGTGGAATCATCCCTCGGCATCAATGCCCGCCACATCAGCATGGACAATCCTTTGTCGGAAGGCGAAGAAAGCACCTTGTACGATGTAATGGAAAACAAGAACGCGGAAAAAACCGACGGCGAGCTGGCACACACTCAATCGCTAAAAATGGAGATTGACCGCAGCCTGCAAACGCTGACCGACCGGCAAAAAGAAGTAATCTGTTATTTCTTCGGCATTGGGGTTGATCACCCATTGAGCCTCGAAGACATCGGCGAACGTTTCAGCCTTACCCGCGAACGGGTGCGCCAGATTAAAGACAAAGCCATTTTAAAATTGAGGAGCCATCAAAAGGGCGACATGTTACGAAGTTATTTGGGCGTTTAAATTTTACACGATAACCAATTTTACACAACCGTCCTCAACGTCTTTTCTACACAATTTAAAAGCGTGAACGTTTTACCGTTCACGCTTTTTACTTTTGCAGTCAATAAAATTGTGAACCATGTTTGACTCGTTGCAGGAAAGATTAGAAGGCGCCTTTAAAGGCCTCAAAGGCGAAGGCCGCATTACCGAACTAAACGTAGCCACCACGGTCAAAGAAATTCGCCGTGCTCTGGTGGATGCGGACGTAAACTACAAAATTGCCAAAGAGTTTACCGATAGAGTAAAGGACAAAGCCACGGGTGAGAAAGTGATCAACGCCATCTCGCCCAGCCAGTTGATGGTGAAGATTGTGAAGGATGAACTGGTGGAGTTGATGGGCACCGAAGCAGCCACCTTTAATGCAAAGGGAGCACCGGCAGTGATATTGATTGCCGGCTTACAAGGTTCGGGTAAAACAACTTTCAGCGGCAAGCTTGCCAATTATTTGAAGAAGCAATTGCGTCTCTCTCCTCTACTTGTGGCTGCCGACGTTTACCGTCCGGCGGCAATGGAGCAATTGCGTGTGTTAGGCGAACAAATCGGCGTGGATGTTCACCTTGAATTAGAGAATAAAAACCCGGTGGAGATTGCGCAGAACGCCATCGGTGAGGCACGAAGCAAAAACAAAAACGTTGTCATTATTGATACGGCAGGACGTCTTGCAATAGATGAGGCAATGATGACTGAAGTGGCCAACATTAAAGCCGCGGTTAATCCGCAAGAGATACTTTTTGTGGTGGACAGCATGACCGGACAAGATGCGGTAAACACAGCCAAAGCGTTTAATGACCGGCTGGATTTTAGCGGCGTTGTACTTACCAAGTTGGACGGCGACACCCGCGGTGGCGCGGCTCTTTCCATCAAGTACACGGTTGACAAACCCATTAAGTTTATCAGCAGCGGCGAGAAGCTGGATACGCTGGATGTGTTTTATCCCGAACGGATGGCACAACGTATTTTGGGCATGGGCGACATCACCACCTTAGTGGAAAAAGCGCAAGCGCAATTTGATGAAGTGGAAGCCCGCAAGCTGGAAAAAAAGATCCGCAAAAACCAGTTTGACTTCGCCGATTTTAAGCAACAGTTGGAGCAGATAAAACGCATGGGCAACCTGAAAGATTTGATGGGCATGATTCCCGGCGTTGGCAAAGCCATGAAGGACATTGACATTAGCGATGATTCGTTTAAAGGCGTGGAAGCCATCATTAATTCCATGACCCCACATGAACGGGCCAATCCTGATTCCATTGATGGGAGCCGCCGCAAACGCATCGCTAAAGGCAGTGGCAAGGACATTCAGGAAGTGAATGCTTTTATGAAGCAGTTTGAGCAAATGCGGGAGATGATGAAAATGATGAACAAGATGCCGATGGGTAAAATGATGCCCGGGATGAAGAGATGACGATTAGCCAATTAGCGGATTTGAAGATTAGCTAATTGAACCCATAAAGAATGAGAATGCCATTCAATTTGAACAGCATTTTTTTGTTAAGTCGTTTTCATCTATTCGCAAAGTCAATCCGCTTTTGCAACAAGGGATAAACTTGCATAGGTACAAGCTTTCAATATCAATGCAACTGTTTTAATCGGGAGAAAAAAATAAAAACATTAGTGTTCACGCTGAATTAAGAAATCAGCCAATGCCTTTAACGGCTGTTTGCGGGCTGAAAGCACGGCCACGTCATCAAGATGTTTCAGTGCCTGTATCAGATAAGCCTCCTTCAATTGGTTTGCCCAATCACCCACTCCGCAATCTTCAAAGATGGTCAGCACTTCGCCAACTTTTGAACCATCATCTGTTTTTAGTAAAGCCTGCAGCTTTTCTTTTTGCGAAGGCGAAGCCGTTTCCAATGCGTGAATGAGCAGGAAGGTTTTTTTATTGGCTTTGATGTCGCCGCCGATCTGTTTGCCAAATTTTGCTGCGTCACCAAAAGCATCTAAGTAATCGTCCTGCACCTGAAAGGCCAGGCCAAGCTTACGGCCGAATTCATAGACAAGATTTTGATTTCTATCCAACGCGCCGCCGAGAATGGCGCCCATCTTTAAACTCGCGGCCAGCAAGACAGAAGTTTTTAAACTGATCATGTGTTCGTAAGCAGCAAAATCCACATCATCTTTTTTCTCAAAATCCATGTCAAGCTGCTGGCCTTCGCATACTTCTCTCGCGGTTTGATTAAACAGGCTAATGATGCGCCGGAGATAAGGCGATGAAACTTTGTTCAAGTAATCATACGCCACTACCAGCATTACATCACCGGCAAGCAAGGCTGTGCTGTCGCCGTATTTTTCGTGAACGGTGGTCATGCCGCGGCGCAGCGGTGCCTTGTCCATAATGTCGTCGTGAATGAGCGTAAAGTTGTGAAAGAGTTCAACAGCCGAAGCCACGTTCCAGGCATCTTCGCTGATGTCGTTGAACAAATCTGCCCCCATCAATACCATCACGGGCCGCACCCGTTTGCCGCCGAGACGCAGGAAATAATCATTGGGCTCGTAAAGCGTGGAAGGTTCTTTTGGAAAGTGAGGGGCGTTAAATCGTTTGGTGAATTGTGCGGACAGCGCTTCAAAACTTTGCATGGGCAAAGATTAAGAAGAAGTGAGAGAAACAATTGTCTTATATACCGAATGGTTCGCAGTTTTTTACCGCTGTTGGTGAGAGGAATGCCTAACCAAGAACTTCTCCGACGAGTCTCCCGCTAGGGAGGCTTGTTAGTTTTAGAAAGTTGGTGCGGGGACTCGTCGAGTTCAAGGTTGTCCTTCGTATTGCCGACGAGTCCCGCGTCAGATACTTTATGAAGAACGAAGTCGCTGCGGAGACTCGTCGGGAAAGACGCGATGCAAATTGTTGATGTTCCAATGTCCAGCCCCGCTTGTAGTAATACTTTTGTTGCTTACAGTCTTTTGTTATGCACGTATATCAATTTAGGGAGCTTTTTGCCAAATGGTTGTGTCAATTTTTTCATCGAATTTTGTAATCCAATAGACGTTTTCCAAAAGCTTTCTTTGTTTATATATTTTACAATCTTCTGATGTCCCATAACAATCAAACGTTTTGCAAATCAGGCTTAATGAATCATGCTTTTTATTTTTGTATAATTCACCATAATTTGACCATCGACAGAATCCGAAAAACAAAAATGCAAGCACACATGTTATTAAAAAATAACCAATTGTTAGAATTGTCAAAGAGATAGGATTTGATTCTTGAGTCGAAAAAATAGCGCCAAGAATAAAAAAGCTGAGCCAAATCAACGGATAGACAATGTCCCTTGACTCAACATCATGAATTTTCAAAGGAAGAATTAAGTATAATATTATATCTAGAAGTAAAATATAAAAGAACCACCTATTTGTTTTTGGAAACAGGTTAAGACACATGGTATTTATGTTTCAATTATTTCTTAGCGCTCTTAAGATCTAAGAATTTGAGTACTCAAAATGATTAAGAGAGCGAAAAGGTTGCAGGCAATAGTTGCATTGGCGCTATTGCTGGTACAAATATATTTTGGTTCTTAAGACATTTTTGTACCAGCGGTTAACGCTGAATAGAATTACCGAACGTAGAAGTGTGCGACGCAACGAACCGTCAATAGATAGACAGACCTCTGGCCCATAATCTGTTCACTCCTTCTTCTTCCGCTTTGCTTTCTGCTTCGGCTTTTCCGGCGCTTTCACTTCCACCTTTTCATCTTCTTCTACAGCAGCCGTCAGTACCCATTCGTAATCCAACTGCCGCCTTTCCAAATTAGCCGAGATCACTTTTATCCGCACCTTGTCGCCCATCCGAAACTTGCGGCCGCTGCGCATGCCCACCAAACTGTAATCCGTATCCACCAGACGGAACTCATCGTACTCCGCAAGTGAAGTAACGCTGATCATGCCCTCGCATTTATGCTCGATGGTTTCCACCCAAAAGCCAAAGGCCGCCACACCGCTGATGACGCCGTCAAACTCTTCGCCTAAATAATCCCGCATAAACTCCACCTGCTTGTATTTGTTGGCTGCCCGTTCGGCCTCCATAGCGGCCCGTTCGCGTTCGCTGCTGTGTTTGCACTTGGCCTCCATCTTTTTATCGGGGTGAAGATTGTTGTTCAACACATCTTCCAACACGCGGTGCACCATCACATCCGGGTAACGACGAATGGGCGAGGTGAAGTGGCAATAGTTTTCAAAACCCAAACCATAGTGGCCGATGTTTTCGGTTGTGTACGCAGCTTTCGCCATCGTGCGAATACCGAGTTGCTCCAACACGTGTTGCTCCGGCCGGCCCTGCACATCTTTCAACATGGTATTAAACGATTCGGCTGTTTTCTCCGGTGTGCTCGTGTCGAACTTGTGCCCGAACTTTTTGGCAAAGGTCATAAAGGGCACCAGCTTTTCTTCGCTTGGCAGATCGTGTACGCGATAGGGAAAAGGCAGCGGCTTTTTGTTTACTTCTATCTTTCCCACGTGCATGGCCACATACTTGTTGGCAAGCAACATAAACTCCTCAATCAGTTGGTGCGACTCTTTGCTTTCCTTCACCACAATGCCGATAGGCTTGCCCTTTTCATCGAGCTTAAATCGTACCTCGGTACTGGAAAAATTAATGGCGCCGGCTTCAAAGCGCTTTGCTCGCAGCCGACGGGCAATGCTGTTGAGGAGGAGAACTTCGTCGCTGTAAGGGCCGGTTTCATTCTCAATAATTTCCTGCACTTCTTCATAGGAAAAACGGTGGTTGGAATGAATGGCCGTGCGGCCCAGCCAAACTTTTTTTACTGAACCCTTTGGCGTCATTTCAAACACAGCGGAAAAGGTCAGCTTGTCCTCATTCGGACGAAGCGAACAAAGCACGTTGGAGATGTGTTCGGGCAGCATTGGGTTCACACGGTCGGGCAGATAAACCGACGTCGCTTTTTTATAAGCAAATTCATCCAGCGCCGTATCGGGCTTCACATAATAACTCACATCGGCAATGTGAACGCCGATCTGGTAGTTGCCGTTCTTCAACACTTTTATGGAAAGCGCATCGTCAAAATCTTTTGCATCAACAGGGTCTATAGTGAAGGTGAGTATGTCGCGAAAATCCTTGCGCTTTTTAATCTCGCTTTCAGGAATCGCATCCGGTATACGTGACGCTTCTTCCATCACGTCATCGGGAAACTCAATGGGGAAGCCTGCTTCCAAAAGAATTTCCTTCATGGCCATGTCGTTGGTGTCTTCGGGATTTAATATGCTCACCACCTCGCCCACCGGCCGCTTGCTGCCGTCGCTTGTCCAGGCGGTTATACGCACTACAACACGATCGTTCTCCGTTGCGTTGTTAAAGGATTTTTCGGGCACATAAATGTCGGGCATGCGCTTGTCGCCTTCGGCCACAAAAAACGCAAAGCCCTTGCTCATTTCCAGCTTGCCCACAAACTCCGATTGCTTGCGTTCGGCCACGCCAACCACCACGCCTTGCTTGCGCTTGCCGCCGCGGTCTTCTTTCAACCGCACACGCACCGTATCGCCGTGCATGGCCGAATTGAAATCCGATGGCCGCACCAGTATGTCGCTATCCTGCCCTTCCACCACCACAAAGCCCATTCCGCTGCGGGTTATTTCCAGCTTGCCTTTAAATTCGTTTCGCGTCGGCTGATGATGTTCAGGGCCGCTCTTTTTTCTATCACTTTTTCTGTCGTTGTTCTTTCGTCCCATGGTTATGCGGGTATTTTAAAATTTTGAATAAAGCCGGTTACCTGGCTTAAAAATCTGCCTTCTTCGCCAAATAAAAATTTGTGCTCGATAGGCATTACGTAAAACGGAAGGCCGTCCATCTCGCCGCTGAATTTCAGCAAGCGCATCGCGTCTTTTTCTGTGGTTAAAATCATTTTT
Source organism: Flavisolibacter sp. (assembly GCA_965247695.1). Lineage (GTDB taxonomy): Bacteria > Bacteroidota > Bacteroidia > Chitinophagales > Chitinophagaceae > Flavisolibacter. Next base: position 2,995,909 of record OZ252037.1, on the reverse strand, counting down.
CTTTTTGCATCAATCTTGTCGAAACGTTTTTGAATGTCGCGCCAATCGTCAATGGAAAAAATATGGTGGTCGTTATAATGCAGCATGTGATAAACCTGAATGCGTTCTTCCAAAAAGGTTTTTAACGGCTTGGGATTGGCGATGCCGGTAACCAGCAGCACTTCCGTTGTTTCGTCAATGTAACCAAAGTTATGGTGGGCGATGTGATAAGGCGTGCCGTAAGAGATGGTGGTGAAGAAAATGGATTGTCCGGCTTGCGGGTCTATCTCATTTACGATGGCTTCCTTTTCTCGCAAAGCCATATCGGGCCTGCACTTGGTGACGATGATGATTTGCGCACGGGTGTAGCTGCTGCGGGCATCGCGGAGGTCGCCGGTAGGCAGGTAAAAGTCGCGGGTAAACAGGTTGCCGCAATCGGTCAATAAAATGTTTAATCCTGCTTTGATGGCCCTATGTTGAAAGGCATCATCCAGCACAATGACTTCCGTTTCGGGATGGTCGTGCAATAATTGCGGAATGGCTACGATGCGCTCCTCTCCGATGGCAATGGGCACATCGGGAAATTTTTTATAGAACTGCAAAGGCTCATCGCCGATTTCAATGGCAGTGGTTTGTGCATTAGCCAAAGCATAACCTTTTGTTTTGCGCTTGTAACCGCGGCTAAGCGTTGCCACCTTAAAGTTGTTTTTTAAGTGTAAGACTAAAAACTCCACCATCGGCGATTTGCCGGTGCCGCCGGTGGATAAATTACCCACGCAAATAAGCGGCAAACCAAAAGACGATGACTTTAGAATGTCTTTGTCGTAAAGCCAGTTTCGGATGGTGACAATCAACCCATACAGAAGCGCAAACGGCAGGAGTAAAATGCGGAAGGATTTTAAAAACCAATTAGAAAACATAGGCCTTTTGCGGAGTGATACAAAAGTCCAAAGCTACGTCAAATTCATCCGCGTCTTCAACGGCGTCAATGGGTTCAAAATACGAAAGGCCAACTTTGATACAGTCGGAATTGCAGCGGTTTAGATAGCGGTCATAATAACCTTTGCCGTAGCCAACACGATTGCCACGTACATCGCAAACGAGCATAGGCACGATAACCAGGTCAAGGTCTTCGGGTGGAATGACATCGTTTTCAAGCGGCTCTAAAATATTGATGGCATTGGCTTCAAACACGGTGTCGGCCTTGCAGGCGATGGCTTCCATGTTCGGCTCTTTGGTGTCCATCTTTGGATAAGCGATTTGCAGATTCAGGTTGCGGAAGTGCAGGTAATCAGTGATAAGAAAGGCGTTGACTTCATTGCGCTCTTCCATTGGGTAGAAGCTGAACACGGCATTAAGAAAGGAAATGTCAATTGTTTGAAAGTTGATGAGGATGAGGTCATCCCATTTGAGCTTGTCAGAATAGTTGATGTTTTTTCGCTTTTGGTTGTAGAGTTTCCGGGCTTCTTTTTTTTTCATAAAATACTCTTGTTGGTTTTGCGTAGGCGGAACACGAAGAACACAAAGGGGCCACAAAGAACACCACGATTCTCAACGCATTTAATACCCTCGTAAAACTCTTTTAATTCCGTACTTCAGGTACACAGTTCTGAAATTCAAAATCAATCGGTATCGCAGGTCAAGAAACTTAAGATAGGTTAACAATTGTGCCACATGGATGTCTATGATGGCTTCCGCATTCTTGGCATCTACTATTACTCTTCTTTCCACTACCAGGTCTGCACGGTATCCGCATTCCATTCGCACCTCTTCAAAAAACACCGGAACCGGCTTCTCTTCTTCCACAAACAAGCCACGCTTTCTTAACCGATGCGCCAGGCATGTTTGGTAAACTTTCTCCAGCATTCCCGGCCCTATTGATTTATGAATGTAAAAGGCTTCGTCTAAAATAATTTTGATGATTTCCTCCTCATTCATACAATTGGTTCGCCGTGAATTTACGAACCTCGAAAATAACAGGCAAGGCTTTGTGTCCTTTGTGGCCCCTTTGTGTTCTTCGTGTTCCGCCTACGCCACGAAAGCTAAGACATCTCAAAAATGGAAAAAATCGTCGTCCCGTAATTCTTCTCCCGCAAATAATGCGGAAAGGTTTTGTAATCGTTTCGCGGGGTATGTTCCAGCACAAACCAGCCACTATCATTCAACAAATTTTTTTCAAAAATCACCTTCGGCAAATCGTCAATCGTTGTTAATGCATACGGCGGGCCGGCAAAAATGAAATCATACTTCTCATTGGCAGTTTCAATAAATCGAAACACATCCGACTTCACCACTTTGAAGTTTCCAATCTTTAAATCAGTCGCTGTTTTTTTAATGAAAGTGGCCATTGTGTCGTCCTTCTCCACAACGGTTAAATCGCTTGCGCCTCTTGATGCTAATTCATAGCTGATGCTGCCGGTGCCTCCAAACAAATCAAGCGTCTTCAAGCCGTCAAAGTCTAAATTATTTTGAAGAATGTTGAACAAGCCTTCCTTGGCAATGTCCGTCGTTGGCCTTGTGTGCGGCATGTTAGCCGGTGGCGAAATGCGCCGTCCACCGTGGGTTCCGCTTATAATGCGCATTGGGCAAGGTTGTAAAGCGAAGTAAAAAAATGATGCGGAAAGGAATCGGCCGGCAAAGCCATCTCCGGCGGATGCGCAAAATGCACGTTGCTGAAGTATTGCTGAAGTTCGGTAAACAGCGCCGAATCTTTTTCAATAAAGCCCGATAAAATTAAGTGCACATCACTTTGACCCAAACCGAACTCGTAACAAATTTTAAGCAGATAGTAAACGACATCAAGCGGTGTTTTGTAGGCATACGTTTGCGCCAATTGAATAGCCGAATCTTTCTTGAACAAAACACGAAAATGGCTGGTGGTAAAGTGAACGGCAATTTGATTGTCGGCCACGTACCCATTGTAAATTTTTATGGCCGGTGTATATGCATGAAAGAATTGCACCGACGAAAATGCTTGTTGAACAACGTTGCTAAAAGCAATGGGCATTGAATAAACATTCGTTAGTTGCCACTCGGGAACAGCGTCGTTAAAATAACTCCCTGCAGGCTGGCCGTAAATGGCGTCAAGCATCGAATAATCATCCCCAAAAAATTTATTGGGCACCAACAACGCCTGTGCAAAAGCTGAACAAACCACCGTCGCTTGAGCCTCTTTTTTAACACCATCAATTATTTCGGCAAGCCGCTGCTCCGCTTCGGTTTCATCAAACGAAAAGACCCTCACCGCATCAAGGCGGTTGTCTTGCCTTTGCCAATAACCGGTGCAACAATAATCGCTGCCCGCCTCTATAAGCAAGGTGTGTTCATCAGTAATGGCCCGGCTTGACTGTATATCGAAAAGAGTTTTCAACGGCTGCTGTTTTTTGCAAAGTAAACTCTTTGCCCTCTTGCAACCATCGGCGGACCGGTTTAGACCGCGAGAAACGATTAACCTTATTTAACCGTCGGTCATTTAAACTTCATTGGATAGCCTGCGTCTTTCATTCGTTCTTTTTAAAAACAAAAAATACGAATCGGTTATGAAAAAAATCCTCACAAGCGCGTTAGCGATCCTTCTGTTTGTTGGCGCATCGCAGGCGCAAAGCGCCACCCCTGAAAAAAATCAACAACGCGGTCATGGCAAAGAGATGATGAAAGACATGAACCTGACCGACGCGCAAAAAACGCAACTGAAAACGATTCACGAAGCGCAAAAGAAAGACATGGATGCGTTGAAGGCTAAAGGCAACGTAACGCCGGAGGGCCGCAAGGCTCTTCACGAAAAATACCGGTCGCAGGTTGATGCCGTGTTTACACCGGAACAACGTGAACAGCTTAAAACAAAGATGCAGGGTCGCAAAGCTGAAGTTGGCGATAATGGCGGACGCGGCTTCGGTAAAGAAGACAATGGCTTTGGCAAACAGGCGCCGTTCATGAAGGAGGAACTTAACCTCACTGCCGATCAGCAAATAAAGCTGAAAAGTTATGCCGAAGACTTTCATACGAAGGCAAAAAATATTCGCGCCAACAATAGCTTGACTGATGCGCAGAAGAAAGAGCAAGTGCGCAACCTGTCAAAAACATACAGGGATCAAAGCAAAGCGGTTTTAAATGCTGATCAGTTGAAGAAGATGCAGGAGATGCGTCCCAAGCACAAAGGCCGCAGCGCAGCCAATACCTGATCATTTTCAAACGCCATAACATTAACCTCGCCGGTAAGGCGGGGTTTTTTATTTTTGCCCTTCATCCTGTTGCAAAACAGCTAAACCCCCACAATGAAAAAGTCTTCCGGCTTCGAGAAATTTTTTAAAGGAAAAGAGAAAACAGGCGGCGCAAAAAAAGAAGCCATCCGCCAGGACAAAAGGCAAACCCGCAAACAACGCGAAGAAGAAATAGCGGAGCACAAACGGCAGAAAAGAGCGAAGAAAGCCGCAGGTTCATCGCCGCAACCGCCCAAGTATAATTTAGACCCGCCTAGTTCGCGGTTTCAAAAAAAAGAAGGTGGTCAAAGCAAGCGGCCTTCGTTTTCAACCGACAAGCAAAAGAGAGACTTCGGGCCGCGCAACGAGAAAGGCGGAAAGCCGAACTTTCAGCAGCGGGACGACCGCCGCAAACCGTTTGACAAAAGACCTGCTGGCGGTGAGCAACGTTCTTACAACAAACCGGATGAAAGTAAACCGTTTGGTGACAAAGGAAAAAGCTCTGGCAGGCCAGCCAACAGTTCCTTTGACCGAGACAGCAAGCCGGCTTTTGATAAACGGGATAAGCCATCAATTGAGAAAAAAGACAACGCACCATCTAATAGAAACGGAAAGCCGTCTTTCGATAACCGTGAGAAACCTTTCCTTGATAAAAGAAGCAAGCCTCCGTATAACAAAGAGAGAAATTCATCCTTCGACCGACAAGAAAAGCCCTCCTTTGATAAAAGAGAGAAGCCTTCATTTACTAAAAAGAACAAGCCCTTTGCCGCGAATGAAAAACGATTTGAACGGCCCGGCGGCCGCTCCGATGAAAGGGTAAAACAACCACAAAGGTTTGCAAAAGGGCCAGCTCCGGCAAGGCCACAATCGGCTTCGGAAGATCGTCCACGACCCAAGCAGACCATCGTTAAAAAAAATGAAGTAAAGTCGAAGATTGGCGCGGGAAAAAAACCGCAAAGCATCGTCGAAAAAGAACGGCAAAGCACAGCGCCGGCAACGGCCTCTGAACAAATGCCGCTCAACAAATTTATTGCGCACAGCGGTGTGTGTTCGCGCAGAGATGCGGTTGATTTAATCAAAGCCGGCAAAGTAAAAGTAAACGGCGAGTTGGTGTTAGAACCCGGGCACAAAGTGGAGTTGACGGATGATGTAACCGTGACCGGAAAACATTTAAAGCCGGTAAAAGACTTCATCTATATTTTATTGAACAAGCCCAAAGATTACATCACAACTACCGAAGACCCGCAAGAACGTAAAACCGTTTTAGACCTTTTGCACGGCGCACCGGAAACCCGCATTTACCCCGTTGGAAGGTTGGATAGAAACACCTCCGGCGTATTGCTCTTAACCAATGATGGCGACCTTTCGCAAAAGCTTACTCACCCAAGTAATGAGATAAAAAAAGTGTATGCCGTCACGCTGGACAAACCGTTAACCAAGAATCATTTTGAAGATATTTTGAGAGGAGTTGAATTGGAAGATGGCCCGGCCTCCGTTGACCTTCTTGCTTACACCGATGCAAACGATCACACGCAGATTGGCGTGGAATTGCACACCGGCCGCAACCGCATTGTGCGCCGCATTTTTGAACATTTCGGTTATGATGTAAAAGCCCTCGACCGCGTAGTGTTTGCCGGCCTTACAAAAAAAAATGTGAACCGCGGCAAGTGGCGTTATTTAAATGAAAGGGAAGTACGAGACCTGAAATTTTTTAAGAAAGGCAGGTCATGAATGATAAGCAATCAGTAACCTGCCTGCCGGTAGGCAGGTTCATCACTTTTTATTCATCAGCAAGGTTCATCGCTCATTATTAATTATGTCGTTCAAGCTATCTGACCATATAATTTTTCAAAACAAAGACTTTGTTGCCGTCAATAAGCCTTCCGGATTATTGACGATACCTGACCGTGAAGGAAAAGACGTTTCATTGAAAGGCTTTTTGAAAGAGGCCTTTGGTGAAATTTTTACCGTGCACCGGCTGGATAGAAACACGAGCGGCCTTGTGGTGTTTGCGTTGAACGAAACGATGCACAAGCACCTTTCGCAACAGTTTGAAAGCCGCGAAACAGAAAAGATCTACAACGGCCTTGTATTGGGCAAACCGGTAGAAGCAAATAGCGTGATCAACGAACCCATTGCCGAACATCCTAACAAAAGAGGAATGATGACGGTGTGGCGAAAAGGAAAAGAATCTATTACCGAATATGCTGTGCTGGAAAGCTATCGCTTGTATTCGTGGATGCAGTTTAAAATCCTTACCGGCCGTACACACCAAATAAGGGTTCACATGAAACATCTCGGCCATCCGGTTGCCTGTGATGCGCTGTACGGCGATGGCAAACCGGTGTTGCTCTCGCAGCTAAAAACAAAGTTTAAGCTGTCACAAAGCGAAGATGAAGAAAGGCCGCTCTTGAACCGTTTAGCTTTGCACTCATCAACGTTGTCATTTAAAAACATGAATGGCGAACTGGTTACGCTGGAAGCGCCGTTGCCGAAAGATTTAAAGGCAACGATTAATCAGTTGGGAAAAACGAAACATCGTGCATAGTTCATATCCTGTGAATGTGATTTTTCATAAATGCACCGTCACCATTTGCAAGACTCTGATTAGTATCAGTATTTCACACTGGCCGTTACCGGACATTTGCCCTGCTAATGGCTTTGCCCTTTTGCGTTGGCGCTTATAAATTGTTTTTAACTATTTATCCGTAACGGTTTGCGTTAGCCATGCGGCAACTTGCAACCGGTAGTCAACCTTGCTATATTAGCGGCTTCAATTATTGAAAAACATTCCGTGGACAAAAGGCTTAGCGTTTATCATCTAACCGGGTTAAATGGACTCCGTGCCCTTGCGGCTTTAGGGGTTTTGTATTGCCATCTTGTATTGGCCCTCGCTTCATTCAACGTGCCGCTGCTATTTGGAATGGCGGCTAATGGTTTTCCCGTGGCACCGCAAACCGGCAAATACGGCGTGGTGGTATTTTTTGCATTAAGTGGTTTTCTCATCACTTGTTTACTGTTGCGGGAAAAAGAGAAAGGGTTAGTGCAAATAAAGAAATTCTATCTACGCCGAATTCTCCGCATTTGGCCGCTATATTATTTCTACATCGGCCTTGCCTTTCTAAGCTATTTAATTTTCAGGGTTGGCTATCCCGGATATGTATTGCCGTATTATCTTTTTTTCAGCGCCAACGTTCCCTACATTCTCCGGGTCCCGCTTCCGTTTGCGCAGCACTACTGGTCGCTGGCTGCGGAAGAACAATTTTACCTGTTTTGGCCGTGGATCGCAGGCCGCATAAAAATCAGGCTGCTTACTGTTGTGCTTACGCTCATTGCCTTACTTATCTTCATAAAGCTCTTCTGGCATTTTGTTTTGAAAAGCGATTTTGCGCAAATTTTTGTTGACGCCTTTCCTTTTCATTGCATGATGATCGGCGGCGCCGGCGCCATTCTTTATCAGCAAAGCAACAAGCGGTTTCTAACCGTTACTGATAACAGATTTAGTCAGGCAGTTGCCTGGCTGTTCATAGTGGCGGTTGCAATCAATCGCTTTCACATCGCCTCTGTCCTAGATCCGGAAATTATTGCCATTGTGACGGTGGTTGTTATCATTGGGCAAATCAATCAAAAAAACCGCCTCATTAATCTTGAACAGAAAGCCTTCGACTTCGTTGGAAAAATCTCATACGGCATTTATATCTATCATCCCTTGCTCATCTTTCTGTTGGCAAAACTGATTGCTCCCCTGCGGCTGCCTTTGCCCTTGAAATACGCACTTGTTCTTTTGTCCGTTGTCGGCGGCACAATTGCCGTGGCCTGGCTATCGTACACGTATTTTGAACATTATTTCCTCAAGCTGAAAGAGCGGTTTACCGTTATAAAATCGTCGCCAGTCAAAGCCGGGCATGAGACTGGCGCCGATAAAAAATCTTCTTTCATTACAAGACCAACGCCATAACTAAAAAGCCTTCCCACGGTATGCGGGAAGGCTTTTGATTGTTCAATAGCAAATCTTATTTATTCGGGTCTAACACTTGCGTGATGCGGTCGTTCACATCCATCAAATGCGCACGGCTGGCGGCATCTTTATATGCCGGCAATGCCGTACGAATCTCGCTTTGCACCGTGCGCAACTGCATCTTTACAATGGAAACCGCATCGGTGGTTTTGCTGTAATTGGGCGTGGCGATGCTAAAGCCGCTAAAGGCAATGGCCGATGAAAAATCGTCCGGCTTTAAGTTGCTAATCAAGCGTTCAACAAAGGCTTTTTGCAGGTTACGGCGGTAAATGTCAACGGGCTGTTTTGCAGCCAACTCGCTCCAGATGCCTTTACGCAAATCGTTCATCATTTCGGTAACCGTGTATGCATTCGCATCGCCGCTGGCCTCGTAGCGGAACAATTTATTGAAAGTAGCGTTGCTTAACAACCGGCTTAAGGCACTGCTTTGCAGAGTGCTGACAGTAGTAAGCGCATTGGTGCCGGTGAGTTCAGCCAGGTTTTTTTGAATGAGCCAGGTTGGTGTTTTAAACAGTTGGGCTTGCAAAAACTGCATGGCTTCTTTTTGTTTTGCCTTGGCTGTAAACTCAACCACCGTTCCTGCTTCTTCCTGCATCTTGGGCGTGGTTTGTATGCCGCCGATGTTCTTGGCCACATGGCCCATGTAACGACCGAACTGCGAGGTTAACTGCGTGTACATGCTGCTTAAATCCGAGTAATCTTTATCGGCTTCCTTCGTCCATTCCGGCAACTTTACAATGATGCGCTTCAGATTTTTGATGCCGTAAGCGCTGGCCTTCATGGCATCATCGCCCAGGTCTTCGTTCTGTCCACGCGGATCATCCGGGTCTGTTTCGGTCCCGAACCAAAGTCTTTTGTTCTTCATCTTTTCCATCACCCATTTGTTGAGTGCGGATGTTTCGGCATCTGGCGATTTATATTCAGGCATCCATTTGTACCCCCATTCAATGGCCCACGTGTCATAGTCGCCAATCCGGGGAAACAAGCCTTTGTCGCTGATGTTGTCTTCGGGTTGGGCAACGTAATTAAAACGGGCATAATCCATAATACTCGGCGTATGGCCGTTGGCTTCCACAAAAGCTTTGTCGCGAAGCTTTTCCACCGGTACGGTGGATGAAGAACCATAGTTATGGCGCAAGCCAAGTGTATGACCTACTTCATGGCTCGACACAAAACGAATCAACTGGCCCATCAAGGAATCGGGAAACATCATCTGCCTAGCTCTTGGGTCCACGGCGGCGGTTTGTACAAAATACCAGTCACGCACAAGGCTCATTACGTTGTGGTACCAGTTGATGTGCGACTCCATAATCTCTCCGCTACGCGGGTCATGAACGTTTGGCCCGCTGGCGTTTGGAATATCGGAAGGTTTGTACACAATGGCCGAATGGCGGGCATCATCCAAACTCCATTCCGGATCATTCTTCGGTGCTTCTTTAGCAACGATGGCATTTTTGAAACCGGCTTTTTCAAAAGCCTTTTGCCAATCGTTCACGCCTTGAATTAAGTACGGTACCCATTTTTTTGGCGTGGCCGGGTCAATGTAATAAACGATGGGTTTAACAGGTTCTACCAATTCGCCGCGCTTGTATTTTTCCACGTCTTCAGGCTTGGGTTCTAAGCGCCAACGGGTAATCAATCGTACTCGCTCAATGCCTTGCGGGTTAATGTCAAAGTCGGTAAAGGACGTGGCAAAATAACCAACACGCGGGTCGAAGTTCCGGGCCTTCATAGGCGTCTTGGGCAGAAGAATCAACGAGCTATTTAATTCAAACGTAGCCGGCGAACCGGCAGACGGCGAACCAAAAGAGATGGTGGGCGCACCCCCAAAACCCGAAGGCGACGGCGTGCGCATGTAGGTTTTTACCGTTTTTATTTCGATGTTGGACGGGAACGATTGCTGGTCGAGAACGTAAGAATTTTCACGTTGATAGCCGTTTAGTCCCAAGGCTCTTTTTGACGGCGCTTCAAAAAACAAAATGTCGTTATCGCCCATGAAATAGTCCGTCATTTCTATGACCGAACCTTTTACGCCGGTGATGGAATCTTTTGCAAAAGCCCTGATGTCGAATGAGGCGGCGATGGGCGCAAGATTGGAATTTTGAACGGATTGAAACATGCCCGATGAATCACGGCCCGCTTCTGAAAACGAGCTGCTGCGCAAAAAGATTTTATTGCCTGGGCCTTTTTCAAACGTAATGACATTCTCGCCAATCTGGTCGCCGGCATAGCCGGTAAAACCGGCACGCGGTCCGGCAGGTGCTTTGGCAATGCGGCTTACCACCAAAATTTCGCGGCCCAAAAGCGAGTCGGGAATTTCAAAATAAAACTTGTCGTCCACTTTGTGGGTGGTGAACAAGCCTTTGTCGGTTTTAGCTTTTGACGTGATAATTTCCGAATACGGCTTCGGGCCTGTGCTGGCGGCGCGGCCAAAGCCCGGAAATCCGGCCGGCGTGGTGGCCGTGCCGCTTGCCGGAGGCGTGGTTGGAGGGACGGTTTGCGCAAATCCTTCGGCACAAAAAAACAAAGCGCCAGTTGCCAGGGCAACGGCAATGCTACGATTCATGAACGATAATTTAGGTTTGGGAAATTTGGAAAAAATTGAAGGCGGGAAATTAAGCAAGAAGCGCTAATGATGAACAATCCAAACGGAATGCTTAACCTTTCTTAACAAGCCGTGTATGCTTTGTATAAGGCGTTTGCTGTACGGAAAGATTTTACCTTACGGCAATGAAAATTGTCTTCCTTCTGCTCTTTTCCTGCGTGGCTTGTAATGTTTATTCTCAAACGACAAATCAAGACGTAACCAAAAGCTTTTCCTCGCCCGACCGCAAAGCGATTCTGCTGGCGCTAAAGCAAAAGTTGCAGCCCGAATCAAAAGTTCGGCCCATGATGGTGGTTGACAAATTGGTAATGAAAAGCGGCTTTGCTTATTTTCACGGAAGGGCCAAAGACAGCCTGGGTAAGGATATTGACTTTACCAAAACGGCTTACAAACAAGCGGTAAAAGACGGCCTCTTCGACGGCGATACCGCCGTCGCTTTGCTTAAGAAAACAGCGGGCAAGTGGAAGGTACTGACCCACGTCATCGGGCCTACCGATGTAGCCTGGGCTTGTTGGTGGAAGGATTTTAAAGCGCCGAAGGAACTATTTGATTATGCGGAGAGTTGTCAATGAAAATTAAAATGATTAAGGTGAGTATAGAGGTAGGCGAATAAACCATCTGACCTTAGCCTTAACCTTTGTTCAATCGCTTCCTCTTCATGTTTAAAAAACGATCAAAAAGAAAAAGCCCGAGGACAACGTTCAGCATCATAAACCCGTTTACCAGATTGCTGTTGAACATTTTTAAATAATCCACGCCGTTTAAATAATCACCGATGCCGCTGCGCTGCGCATCGTTACCCGACCAATTGATTTGGGAGATTGCATAAACAACAAAGCCAAAAATGACTGTGATAAAAAATGCCGTAATTCCCCAAACAATGTTTTTATTGATGTACGCTTTGGCAGCCGGTGCTATTTGGTACTTTGCAAGCCCTTCCATTACGTTTTTAGTGAACCGCAACGAGGGTAGTTCCAGCTCCGCTTCTTTCAGCAAGGTTTGCAATTCCAGCAACTCGCCGTATTTCTGTTTCCATTCTTTGTTATCCTGAAGCAGGTTTTCAATCTCCGGGGTTTCCTCGCTTTGCCCGTCGAGGTAAGCCCATAAGCGGGCTTCCATGCCGGCATCGTTGTGGCTTTCGTAGTCTTTGTTCACGGTTACCTGTTTACAAATTATAAATCTCTTTCACTTCGGCCGAAAAATGGGTTTGCATCTTTTCCTTCAGCCGCATTCGGGCCCGGTACAATTGCACCTTCGCCGCGTTGGGCTCCTTGCCCATGATCTGCGCAATTTCTTCCAACGTTTGTTCGCCCTTGTAAAAGAGTCTGATGACTTGGGCATCGTCCGGACTCAACAAATTGATGGCTTCGTTCACCATTCGTTGCTTGCTCTTTTGCTCCACCTGATTGGCACTGATGCCGCCGTCAATATTGTCCGCCACTGCAAAAACACGATCATCATCTAAGGATTGCAGCTCTATTTTTTTCTTGCGTAAAAAGCTTAGGCAGGTAGTGACGGCAATGGTATAAAGCCAGGTGCTGAACTTGGAAGCGCCTTTAAAATCGGCCAGCGACCGATAGGCTTTTACAAACACATCCTGCGCCAGTTCTTCGGCATCTTCGCGGCTCTTTACGTAACGGAGAACGAGTGTAAAAACAAAGTTTTGATAACGCTCCACCAATTGCGCATAGGCTTGCGTGTTGCCCGCCAGCACAAGCTGAATGATGTCCGTATCCGCAAGTTGGTTTTGCACGTTGAGGGATGAGACGTAAAGTTGAAGAGAAAGGTTACAGGCGAAGGCAAAGCCCGGCTGCAAACCTCTGTCCTGGAAGAAAAAAAATTTTGATGCAAGGAAGGCTGAACAAATGGAACGCGCCTGACACAGCAAGAAAGTCCGATCAAACGAAGGAACGGGTGTAAATTGATGAAAGCTCTTTTACGACCGCGCCTTTACCGAACTTGCTCCCGACGCTTTGGCCTCTTTCACATTCGGCTGGCCTTTGTAATGAATATCGCTGGCGCCATTGGCCCTTGCAGAGAGTTCTTTATTGGCAGTAATTTCAATATCGCTACCGCCGCTGGCCTGGAGGTTGCAGAATTCCGTCACCAGATCATAGCCGTTAAAATCGCTACCGCCACTGGCTTCAACCGAAAGCGTGTTGGCTTTACCGGCAATGTTTACATCGCTGCCACCGCTTTGGTCCACCCGCAGATTCTCTACCTCCACCTTTCCTTTAAAATCTGAACCGCCCGACAGGTGCAACCGCAGTTCCGAAGAACTGACAACGCCGTCTATCAGCACATCCGAACCGCCTGAAGCCGAGAGGCTGTTAAGCGTCTTATAAGAAACGTACGCTTTTAATTTACGGTTCTCGTTCCAATTGATATTGATGCCTGACTTACTCTCAAAGCCAATAGTTAACACGCCGTCTTTTACTTCGGTTTTTATGCGGTCCGTGAGTTCAGGCTTTGAGGAACTAACCGCCACGGCTTCGTTACCGTTAGAAAGGTAAAGGTCAATGCCGTTGCTCACCGATATACCGGTGAAAGATCCAACCTTGCGCACTTCGGCGTTTGGATCGTTGATGACCTTTTGCGCAAAGGCAAAAACGGTTGAACTAAGCAAGCAAAAAGAAAGAAACAGCTTTTTCATCTCGGAGGTTTTTGAGTAATACGGACGAAGGCAAAAAAGGTTACGCCACGTAACTTTTTTCTTGGCTTACTTTTACCGCGATAATAATTTTTTCAGTGTTACCGGGGTGCTTTCGTTTTAAACCGAAGGCTGAGATCAAACCCGCAAAACCTGATCAGGGTAATGCCTGCGCAGGGAGCAATTAAAGTTCAAAAGTTGCATCGTTCAAAAGTTCAAAACGTTAATGCACTCAACGTTTGAACGCTTGAACATTTGAACGCTTGAACATTTACTCTTCTCTCCTCCAGCTTTCCCTTTCATTTTTTAACTCATTTTCAAAATGAAAAGGATTCTATTTTTCGTCGCCATTGCTTCATCAGCCTCTCTTCATGCACAAGTAACAGACACCAGCGGAACCTTGGTGCCGGTGGAAGTCAGGGCCATCCGCGCCGGCAGCACCGCGCCTTTTGCCAAGACGGCCATTAGCAAAGCGGAGATTGCCAAACAAAACCTTGGACAAGACCTGCCCTTTGCGCTGAACCAAACGCCGTCAGTGGTAGTAAACTCCGATGCGGGCAACGGCATTGGCTACACAGGCATTCGCATTCGCGGCACCGATGCCACACGAATCAACGTGACCATCAACGGCATTCCGTTTAACGATCCTGAAAGCAACGGTAGTTTCTTTGTCGATTTACCCGACTTGCTTTCTTCGGTCAACAGCATTCAGATTCAACGAGGCGTGGGCACATCGTCAAACGGCGCGGGTGCATTTGGCGGGAGCATTAACTTAAGTACGAATGAAGTAGCCAAGCAGGCTTATTTTGAAAGCAACAACAGCTACGGCTCTTTCAATTCTTTGAAGAACACCATCAAGGTTGGAAGCGGTCTATTGGGCAATCATTTTGTTACTGATTTACGTCTCTCGCAAATCAAAAGCGATGGCTACATTGAAAGAGCGAAGAGCCGCTTGCAGTCTTATTATTTCTCCACGTCTTATGTGGCCGATAAAACCACGGTGCGGTTCACTACATTTTCGGGAAAGGAAAAAACCTATCAGGCTTGGGACGGCGTACCGGAAGCCGATTTAAAAACGCATCGCCGTGCCAATTATACCGGCAGCGAAAAAACCGGCGAACCTTACGACAACGAAACCGACAATTACAAACAAGACCATTATCAGGCCTTCTTAACGCAGCAACTTGCGAAGACCCTGACTTTCAACACCGGTTTGTTTTACATTAAAGGAAGTGGCTACTATGAACAATACAAAGCCTCGCAGAGGTACAGCGATTACAGTTTGGTGGCGCCGACGAATGGCAGCACAGTCATCGCCCGTTCCGACCTGGTGCGACAGCTTTGGTTAGACAATGATTTTTACGGCGATGTGTTTTCATTGCAATACGCAAAAGCGGGCACACAATTGACACTCGGCGGTGCCGCCACCAATTATCTCGGCAATCATTTCGGCAAAGTGATTTGGGCACAAAACGGATTGTCAGAGCCAAATAAAATTTGGTATCGCCACGACGCCATTAAAGCCGATTGGAACCTTTATGCCAAATGGCAGCAAACCATCTCGCAAAAGCTGCAAGCCTTTGTTGATTTACAAACGCGGCAAGTGAAGTACACTCTCAATGGATTTCGCGACCATCCGGCGCTCAACATTCGCCAACGGTATAGCTTCTTTAACCCCAAAGCCGGCCTCACTTATCATCATAAAGCCTGGACAGCTTTTGCTTCCTACAGCATCGGCAACAAAGAACCGGACCGCGATGATTTTGAAGCCTCGCCAACGGATCAACCAAAGCCTGAACATTTGCAAGATTTTGAATTCGGCGTTGAGCGAAAAGAAAAAACATACAGCATCGGCGCCACGGTTTATTACATGACGTACAAAAATCAATTGGTATTAACGGGAAAGATTAATTATGTCGGTGCTTACACCCGAACCAACATTGACGACAGTTACCGGCTTGGTGTCGAATTGCAAGGCAGCGTTATCGCCAACAAGTGGTTGAGGGCATCGGCCAATCTTGCTCTAAGCCGCAACAAAGTGAAAAATTTTACGGAGTACATTGACGATTATGATAACGGCGGACAGAAGGTGAATCGTTATATTGAAACGGATATTTCTTACTCGCCTTCGGTGGTTGGCGCGGCCACTATTGCGTTAACGCCGTTGCAGAAGTTGAACGTTGATTTCATCAGCAAATACGTGGGCAAGCAATACCTTGACAATACCAGCAGTGAAGCCCGCAAACTGAATGCCTTTTACACGCAGGATGTGCGAATCATTTATTCCTTTAGTAAACGTTGGTTAAAGGGTATTGATTTGATTGCGCAGGCGAACAATGTCTTCAATAGATTGTACGAACCGAATGGTTATACGTTCAGCTATTATTCCAACCATGCGTTGGCAACTGAAAATTATTATTTTCCGATGGCGGGAAGGAATTGGGTGGTGGGGGTGAACATACACCTCACCCCAGCCCTCTCCGGTAAGCCGTAGAGGGAGTGCTTGCGCCGGTGTTTACAGGTGGTAACAATCGTTTAGCCATAGTCTTTTTATGGGCCAGAAGCCAGAACAACAATTGGGTGCTCCATTGCGTCGCGCAGCATACCTGCCTGCCGGTAGGCAGGTATGCTGCGCGACGCAATGGAGCACCCTAGAGTGAGTGTTTAAATGCAGTTGAAACAAGCCGCAATGCGGTGCCATCGCATAGCCCGGCCTATGAGGGCCGGGTTAACAATCGTGTTGCATTAATGCAAGCCCCGAAAGGGCGTAACAACGGGCCGGTGTGCGTAGTGGATGGCTAAATAAACGCTGGCTGTAACCGCGTAGGTCTTTCGCCCTTTCAGGGCTTTGTATAATTCACTGTTTTGGTAACCCAGCCCTTGCAGGCTGGGCTATGCGATGACGCCCCGTTAGGGCTTTTGATACAGTCACTTTAAAATGATTTTTGCTATTGCTGCTGAATGGCGAACAAAGCGTAAAAGTCCCGATAGCTATCGGGAGCGACGCAACAAAACTTCAATAGATAAATGGACTTCTGGTTACTAAAAAAGATTGAGTAGGAAAGATTCTTTGTGACCTGTGAGCACCGGCGTAAGCAACTCCCTCTCCATCTTTGATGGAGAGGGCCGGGGTGAGGTTACTTAATATTCTTCAAAATCTCCGCTACCGAAACACGCTTGCGGTAATTCTCATCAAAATAGCGGTATGTAATTGTGCCTTCTTTGTTGATGATGTACACCGCCGGCACGGGCAATGAAGCTTCTTTCTGGTTGTTGTTTTTCAACAGGTCAATGCCCGCCATTTTATAGCGGCTCACCGTGCGGTCATCCACTTTAAAGGAAACCTGGTAAGCCGCGGCCATCTTTCCGTCCACATCTGTCAGCAAGGGAAACGTGGCACCGGTGCGAATGATAGTGGTATCAATGCCAACCGATGTTTCCTCTGTGATAGCAACAAGGCTGGCGCCTTTGTCTTTTATGAGGCTCAACGAATCCTGCAAAGCCTTCAATTGCCGGTTGCAAAACGGGCACCAATAGCCGCGGTAAAACATTACCACCACGGGACCTTTCTTGCGCAGGTCTTTCAGCGAAACCCACTCATCGTTCTGATCCTTCAACCGGAAGTCAGTTGCTTTTGAGTTAATGAACAACCCTTCGGGTTTGTCTTGGGCAGATGCGGCAATAGTGATAAAAAGGGTAAAAAGAAAAATGAGCTTTTTCATGTTGACTGTTATACTTCAAAATAAAGCCAGCAAGCCGAAGAAGCGTGTTAAGCAAACGTGATTATCGGAGAACGTGAGACGCTAAAGGTGAAACCGTATAGACTTCAGAGCTTAAAAGATGTAATAGTCTCACGTCTCATGTTTGACGTCTCACTTTTTTCATTCTACCTCCGACGACCCGTCTTCAATCACCGCCACATAAGCCGTCAGGTCGAGGTTCATAGTGTGTTTGTACTTCGGTGTCAAGTCTTTTATCAAATCCTCAATGGCTTCTTCTTTCACAATGTTGATGGTGCAACCACCAAAACCGCCGCCCATCATTCGGGCGCCTAAAACGTCTTTGTTGTCCCGAACGGCTTCCACTAAAAAGTCAAGCTCTTTACAACTCACTTCGTATTCTTTGCTCAAACCATCGTGCGAACCGTACATTTTTTTGCCGAGGGTTAGCAGGTCGCCGCGCTGCAAGGCATCGCAAGCAGCGAGCAAGCGTTCGTTTTCCTGCACTACAAACTTGCAGCGGCGGTAAACGGTTTCGTTCTTCGATTTTACGTGTTCATCCAGCATCGCCATCGTCACATTTCGGAGGCTGCCCACAGTAATGCCTGCATCGTTTATCATGGCCACACCTTCGGCACATTCCTTCCGCCGTGTGTTGTATTCCGTTGAAGCCAAGGCATGTTTTACATTGGTGTTCAGCAAGAGAATTTTGTAGCCTTCCATCTTCAACGGCACGTATTCAAAGTCGAGGCTTTCGCAATCAAGCTTTATCACATGGCCCTTCTTGCCCATCACAGACGCAAAGGGATCCATGATGCCCACCATCACGCCGGCAAAAACATGTTCGGTCTTTTGGCCGATTTCGGCGATCTCTTTTTTATCAATGCCCAGCCTGAACACTTCATTCAACGCAAAACCCACCGCACATTCCACTGCCGCCGAAGAAGACAGCCCCGCACCCACCGGCACGTCGCCATCTAGGTTTAAGTTAAAGCCCTTGATTTTATAACTGCGTTTGTTCAGTTGGTCCACTACACCCAAAATGTAATTAGGCCAATGTTTATTGGATGGCGCAACCGTGGCTACTGTAGCGGTGTGTTCTTCGTTGAATTCTTCAGAATACAAAACAATTTGTTCGTCTTCACGCGGCGTGATGCCAATATAGATGGCTTTGTCCACTGCCGCCGGCAGCACAAAACCGTGATTGTAGTCGGTGTGCTCGCCGATGATGTTTACCCGTCCCGGCGACCGGAACACACGCGGCTTCGCGCCGAAGCGCTGCTCAAATTTTTCTCTGATGGATTGTATTAACACGGCATTCATACCAATCGTTTTATTGTTATCGTTTTGCGGTTAAGAAGGCATTTGAACCGGCGATAAAAATAAGGCATCACCCATTCAACTTTGCTTTTTATGGCTTCGCCGATAAATACCTTCCAAAACACGAATACAGGATTTGATTTTTTGGCGATTGCTATTATTTTGGTTCTTCATTGAGCTAACCAAAGGCCCAATTAAATTCCTTATCTAAAAAAACCTTATGACATCCGCAAACGTATCCGTCCCTTTTCTGGATCAAGATCCCCTTTTAGCACACCGCTGGAGCCGCCAAAAAGCAGAAGCCTGGATGACCAACGCCGGTTGGTTGGTTGGTTGCAACTACATCCCCGCCAATGCCATTAATCAAATTGAAATGTGGCAGGAAGACAGCTTCTCTCCCGCTGTTATTGACAAAGAACTTGGCTGGGCCGCGTCGCTTGGCTTCAACACCGTTCGGGTGTTTCTTCATCACTTGGTTTGGGAAGAAGACCGTGCCGCTTTTCTGGCCCGCATCGAAGAGTATTTAAGCATTGCGCACAGCCACGGCATCCGCACTATGTTTGTTTTGTTTGATGCCGTTTGGGATCCTTTTCCGCGCCTTGGCATTCAGCCGCAGCCTAAGCACAACGTGCACAACTCCGGTTGGGTGCAATGCCCCGGCTATGATGTGCTGAACAACCCGGCGAATTACGACGGCTTGCACGGTTATGTTCACGGCATTGTTTCCGCTTTTGCACACGATGAGCGGGTTCTTATTTGGGACTTGTACAACGAACCCGATAACATGAACCTCGGTTCGTACAAGGACGATGATTACATCGTACACAAAGCGGAGCTCTCGATGGCATTGTTAAAGAAAACCATCGGTTGGGTGCGGGACATCAACCCAGCGCAGCCAATAACAATGGCGCCCTGGCAAAACGACTGGAGCTGCGACACAAAAATCACGGCGCTTGATAACTATATGTTCTCTCACTCTGATATTGCCAGCTTTCATTGCTATGAAGACCGCAACGGCATGGAAGCCAGGATAAAAGAAGTAAAGCGCTACGACCGTCCCATGCTTTGCACGGAATACATGGCAAGGCCGCTGGGCAGCACCTTTGAAGACATCCTGCCCCTTTTTAAAGAACACGGTATCGGCGCTTACAGTTGGGGCTTGGTAGCGGGCAAAACACAAACGCATTGCCCGTGGGATTCGTGGCACACGAAATACGAAGAAGAGCCAACGCTTTGGTTTCACGATGTGTTTCGCGAAAACGGAGAACCCTATCGCAAAGAGGAAGTGTCGTTTTTGCAAAGCTTGTTAAAGCCGCACAAGCAAGCAGTTTTGCAAGTAGCCTGATAGAAAAGATAACGATATTGAAGCCGCCCTTTTGAGCGGCTTTTTCTTTGGTTGCGGCAGGATGGCATTCGCTTTTTTTGCAATGATTGATTACCTTACGAAGAATAGCCAACACCACCGTTCATGCCACGCTTCATCGCTGCTTTTTCCGTTGCGTTTTTGCTGCTTGCCGCCGTTATCGTGTTGAGCCGCATTACTTATAACAACACACAGAAGCATGCCGCCATAGCCGAACGGTCGCGCAACGTGATAAAGCTTTATGAAGCGATTGATATTGAATTGCGCAGCGCCGAAATTTTCAATCCGTCTTACAAAACGTTGGCCGCCGGTGATCTGTATAAGTTGTACAAATCCGATGCAGACAGCATTTATTCCAATTTGAATGACCTGCGTTCCCTTGTGCAATCCGACAAGCAGCAACTTGCGGTGGTTGATTCGCTGGACAAGCTGGTGCACTTACGGTTGCAGCCGCGGCAGGCTATAACCGATTTGCTTGAATCCGATGAAATAGAACGCTTCGGAAATTTATCAGCGGCCTACCGGCTTATTCGCAAAGGACTGTTGCTGGAGGATCAACTTTTATCGGTCAACAAAAAACGGTTGAACGATGCCAATAACCTCAACGGCTTGTTCACGTGGGTGCTATCGGCACTGGCGGTTGTCGTCATCATCGCCACCTTTTTAAGCCAAACATATTTAAGTAAAAAAACCACAAGGCTCGAAGGCTTTTTAGAGTCTGTGCTTAACACTTCACAAAACGGTATTCTGCATTACCGCGCCGTATGGAGCAAACACAAAGTGGTGGATTTTAAACTGGCCTTTGCCAATAAAGCCAGCAGCGAATTGCTGAACGCTGATCCGCAATTGCTGGTTGGCAGGCGGTGGAGTGAGATAGACGCCTTCAAACATTCTTCGTTGTTTGACGCCTGCGTAAGTGTGGTAAAAGATCAGCACCAGACGGACCTGGAATACATCAGCAAGCAAGACGGAAAGGAACGTTCGTTTGCCTTATCCATCGCAAAACTAAACAGCGGCGTTACCATCTCGTTTTACGAGAATACGGCCATTAAACAAACGGCGGCCGATTTAAAAGAAAACATTGAAGCCTTGCAGCAAACCAACAGCGAGCTGGAAGAATACGCTTATGCCGCCAGCCACGACTTGCAGGAACCCTTGCGAAAGATCAGAACCTTCGGCGCTTTTTTAAAAGAAACACAAAGCCAGAATTTGGATGAAAAAGGCCGTCAACAATTGGAAAAAATTTTATCGTCCACCGAACGGATGACGATGCTGATCAAAGACCTGCTCTCCTACTCCGGCTTAAAAACAAAGGAAGTTAGTTTTGAACCCACGGACCTGAATGAAATTTTAGAAGCTGTTCTCGATGATCTGGACCTTATGATTACGCAGCAACACGCCATCATCACCCACGAACGATTGCCGGAAGTATTGGTTATACCGGTGCAGATGAACCAGCTTTTTTATAATCTTGTAAACAACTCGTTGAAGTTTGCCCGGCCCGGCCTGCCGTTGCATTTAGACATAAGCTGTAAACAAATAATGGGCAACGATGTGATAGACGTTGCGGGTCTAAAACCCGATCATTCTTACTATGAGATTGTCTTCAGCGACAATGGCATCGGCTTCAGCCAGCAGTATGCCCGGCAGATATTTGAACTCTTTAAACGCCTTCACGACAAAGCCCGTTATGCCGGTTCGGGCATCGGCCTTTCGCTGTGTAAAAAAGTGGTGGCTAACCACGGCGGCGTTATGGAAGCCAACGGCAAAGAAGGCGTTGGCGCACAGTTTTACATTTACCTTCCCGCCGATCAAATGCCTACAACAGCGAGTGAGATAACAGTTGAATAACCGCCTCTGCATCCGGCGGCAGCCAGGTGTATTCCTTGTTTTTTCGAAACCAGGTGAGTTGCCGCTTGGCGTATTGACGGGTGGCCGTCTTTATCGCTTCAATGGCCACGTTCAGCGATGTTTCCTCTTTTAAACACGAGAACAATTCTTTGTAGCCCACGGTTTGCAGCGCATTCAGATGTTGATGGGGCTGAAGCGAAATCACTTCGTCCAACAAACCTTCATCCATCATTTTATCTACGCGGGCATTGATGTTTTGGTGCAGTTTTTCCTTCGGCAATTCCAAGGCAATCTTGCTGATGTTGAATGGACGTTGCTTCTTCGCTCCTTTCTGAAAATTGATGATGGAGCCACCCGTGGCTTTTACCACTTCCAATGCCCGCATCAATCGTTGCGGGTTTTGTATTTCGCCGCTTTGCCAGAATAAAGGATCAAGGGATTTGATTTGATCTTGCAGCCATACCGTGCCGTTTTCTTCATAGCCTGAAACAACTTGTTTATGCAAGTCTTCCGGCACTTTGGGTATGGCATCCAAGCCTTCGGCGAAGGCTTTTATGTATAGGCCTGTGCCCCCGACCATCACAACCCTGTCGTGCATTTGAAAGAGTTCCATTGCTTTTTGCAAAGCGTATTCTTCAAACGTGGCGGCAGTTACTTTTTGCTGAATAGAATGCGAAGCAATGAAATGATGCGGCACGGCTGCCAATTCATATGTTGATGGCCTCGCTACACCAATGCTTAATTCTTTGTAGCACTGACGGCTGTCAGCAGAAATTATTTCAGTGCCGAAATGTTTAGCCACATTGATGGCAACAGAAGTTTTGCCAACGGCTGTTGGACCAGCGATGATGATGATGGTTTTTGAAGAAGATTGCACGGGTGCAAAATAAAGGATGATGAAAAATGCAAGGCCGCATTTGCGAAAGTCCTGAATCGCTATTTAAAACGGATACGTTTTAGAAAACCAAGGGTTACAAAACATTGTCGGTGGGTTTTGGAAGCAAAAACATTAGCCTATTTTGGAATCAGAGGCCAATACGAGCCAACACAGGCTGGCCGAACGATATCAATCATTTGATAAAATTATTTTCAGCAAAGTGTAAGTCTATTCGCAGCTCATGCACTACTTCTCAAACATCATCAACAAGATCATGAGCCTGCTTTCGCACGGAGCGACTAACACGGGTTTGCCGTACTAACGGCTGATGTTGTTTTTTGCCAATTGCTTCATTAATTTACTTTTGCATACACTGAACTTTTCATTATTAAATGTCGCCGCTAACCGTGGCCTTTGTCCGTCGGCAGCGTCCATCTCGCATGTAAATCTTTCATCCTCCCACTTCAAACGTTCGTTTAACAATCACCCTTAAAGTTCACAACTTTCTTTTTACAAACCCGTGTGCATAATTATTGCAACCGCTTTCGCATACACAGTAATCTATGCACAGAACAAAATTTGTAGTCCTCATCAGTACAGGGCTTTTGCTGTTTACAGCGGCCCAAAAATTACACGCTCAAAAGGGAATGCCGGCAAAAGAAATCGTCAACGTTACGGCCGGCAGTAATTATCCGCAGCAAGAAGACTTCAAAGAATCAATGGTTAGCCGGTTAAAAGTTCCCGATGGCTTTACTGTATCCATTGCCGCTACCGGCTTGGGCAAGCCTCGCATGATGGCTGTGGGTTCCGATGGCGCCTTGTACGTTACCCGCCGCGACCAAGGAGATGTGCTCATGCTTCGCGACAAAGACGGCGATGGCCGCATGGAAGAACTCCACACCGTAGTGGCCCAGTTTCCCGGCGTACACGGTATTGCACTGCACGGCGGCTACATGTACCTTATCGCCAACCGGGAACTGAAGCGTGGGAAGATGAATCCCGATGGCAGCGTTGGTAAACTGGACACGCTGATTACAGATTTGCCCGATGCAGGGCAGCATCCCAATCGCACCATCTACTTCGGTCCCGATGAAAAATTGTATATCACGGTGGGCAGCACTTGCAACGATTGCGACGATGCCAATCAAGAAAATGCCACCGTTTTGCAAGTGCAGCCAGGCACATGGAAACGAAAGATTTATGCCCGCGGTTTGCGCAACACCATCGGCATTGACTGGAACCCGCAGACCGGTGAGCTTTGGGGTGCCGACCATGGCCGCGATTGGCTGGGCGATGATTTTCCGCCGGAAGAATTAAACCACATTAAAGACAGCGCTGACTACGGCTTTCCGCTTGTGTATGCCGATAGAATTGTTGACCAGTCGAGAGAAGACCCCATTGGAACTACCAAAGAAGAATACGCTAAAAAAACTGAAGTGCCCGTACTCACTTTTCCCGCCCACAGCGCACCTATGCAATTCTATTTTTTAGCCAAAGCCAAAGGCTGGCCCACGCAATATGCGGCTGATGCGTTGCTCACGATGCACGGCTCCTGGAACCGTACCAAGCCCGATGGATTTAATGTGCTGCGGGTGAAGTTTCAGGATTGGCAACCAGCGGGTTATGAAGATTTTCTTACCGGCTTTTTTGATCCTGAAAAGAGAACAAGATTCGGCCGGCCTTGCGGTTTGGCCTTTGCTCCTACTGGCGCCGTGTATGTTTCCGACGATGCCAATGGTGTTATTTACAGCATCACCCCAAAATAAAAATCATGAAATCTGTACTGTATATTTTTTCATTAATCGTATTCTCCAGCGCGGCTTTGGAAAGTGACAAGATCATGTTCAAGGCACCGCTGTTGTATCCCGAAGGCATCACTTACGATGCGCAGAAAAAATTGTTTTTCGTTTCTTCTGTGCGGTGGGGAACCATCGGCAGCGTGGACATGGATGGGGTTTATAAAGAGTTGTTGAAAGACCCGGCCTTGAAATCAAGCTACGGCATGAAGGTGGACGCGAAAAATAATCGCTTATTGGTCTGCATCTCCGATGCCAACTACAGCAAATACTCAACCCCGGCTACGTTTAAAAAGATGGCACGGTTGATTGGCGTTGACATGGTCAGCGGTAAAAAAACAATGGACCTTAACTTGGCAACGGACGCCGGAAAACATTTTGCGAACGACTTGGCGATGGATGAAAAGGGAAACATTTATGTTACCGACAGTTACTCGCCAAATGTTTACAAGATTGATGCATCGGGCAAGGCCACGGTATTTGCCACCAGCGATTGGTTCAAGAGCGAAGACGTAGGATTAAACGGCATTCTTTATCATCCCCAAGGCTTCCTGATTGTTGACCACAGCACCAACGGCGCTTTGTATAAGATTGATATAAAAAATCCAAAGAACATTACGCAGGTAAAAATTCAGGGTCTGTTTCCGGGTGCCGATGGCATGGTGTGGCAATCGGCCGGCATGTTGGCGATGGTGCAGAACAAAGGCGCGAACAAAATTTATCAGATCAGCAGCAACGACAATTGGGCCACCGCCGAAGTAAAAGGCGCTACCGCTACGCTGGATAACTTTCAACACTCCACAACAGCAACGGTGCAGGACGGAAGGGTATGGATACTCAATTCAAAAATGAACGAGCTGGCGGATAGCAGCATTTTGCCGTCCAGAGAATTTTCGATACAGATGGCGAAGTTTAATCCGGTGCAGTAGAACTTCATCCCCCCGGCATCTCTCCAATCCCGGTCAAATCGGGAGAGAAGGCAGCGCTCAACACAGCTCTTGCTTTTCAACGATACGAAAAAGACCTCAATCATTCTTTTTGATTGAGGTCTTTTTAGCGGTATGAAGAGCAGATTTATGGTTAGCAACGGATAAAAAAATCCCCGCGCAAGGCGGGGATTTTTTTACATCGAATCTATTGCGTCGGCGTATTCTTCTTTCTTTTTTGCAAAGGTATCTTTTACTTTTCCCAAGGCGTCATCGGCTTTGTCCTTTAAATCATCCACGGTGTCTTTGAAGCTTTCTTCGTCGTACAAATAATACACTACACCGGCAACGGCTGCGCAAACTAATGCGCCCAATAGTATTTTTTTCATGTTTGAGAGGTTTTAAAAAGTGAAACGATTTTTATTTAAGCCCGGCATGGGGTTAAGCACATTTATTAAAATTCCGTGCCAACAAACCTCCGGCCGATTATCGGTTGCCGGTGTCGGTTGTTGCCCCGAACCACGTGGCCTCTTCGGTCTGATTTAAAACGCATGAATTACTGTGAAAATTTGAGGCAACAAAAGCCTCGGGAATCCTTAACCAGCAACCGGCAACTTGCCTTACCTAAAAGCCTCTCTGCGTTTCTCTCGGTTTAGGCAATTCTTTTCGCGGCAATTTTTCATCGCGTTGCGATGTGTTGTACACAAAGGCGGCCACAATCGTTGCGGCCTGCATCAGGTCGGCGGGAATGAGGTGGTCGTACGTGTCCATGTTGCTGTGATGCGTACGGGTATCGTATTCAATTTCGTCCTGTATAAACTGAAAGCCCGGAACGCCAACGGCATCAAAGGAAAGATGGTCGGTGCCGCCGGTATTGCTGATGGTTAAGGTAGCGGCGCCCATGTCTTTGAAAGGTTCTAACCATTTGGCAAAAATCGGCCGAACGGTTTCATTCCCTTGCAGGTAAACACCCCGGATTTTGCCCGTGCCATTATCCAAATTATAGTAGGCCGAAATCTTGCTTTGCATCGGTTGCAATAACATGGTAGCGGGATCGGCTACGTGCATCTTCACATAAGCCCGCGAACCAAACAAGCCTTGCTCCTCTCCGCCCCAGAGTGCAATGCGAATGGTGCGTCGCGGCTGAATGCCAGAAGCTTTCAACAAACGCACGGCTTCCATCATTACTGCACAACCGGCGGCATTGTCCGTTGCGCCGGTGGCACCTTGCCATGAATCCAAGTGACCGCCAAGCATCACCACTTCGTCTTTCAACACAGGGTCGGTGCCGGGGATTTCAGCAATCACGTTGTAGCCATTCAGGTCTTTGTCAAGGAATTTTGTTCTTACGTCGGCTTCAATTTTTACCGGAATTCCGGCGGCCACCAGCCGTTGAATGCGCATATAATCGTCGCTAGACAAGGTTACATTGGCCGGTGGTTCAGGAGCATCTTTCGTATAAGTACCACCGCCTTGTACAAAGATGGTTCCCTCATTGCCGCGGCCGATGCTCAAAACAAGAGCGGGCTTTTCGCTTACATAAAAAGCGGTAAGCGCACGAATAAACGCTTGCCTTGAGCCAAAGTTTTGCATAGCATTGGGGTTACCGGGTGTACGCGGCATTTGCCGTGGCGCTTGTGGTTCGGCCTTCGCCATCTTGTCCAACTCTTCATCGGTCATTCGGGCGGCATCGGCTTTGAATCCCATCTTCAACGTGTCGGCGCTCCAAAGCATCACAATCTTATCCTTCACCTTTCCGGTGTATTGCATCAGTTCCGCAGAATCTTTTGCTTTGATTAAAACCACATCGGCCATTGTTAATTTGTTTGTACTACCCGTCCATGCTTTCGATTGAGCCATCAATGGAACATAGTACGGTTTGGTCATGGCTACGTAACAACGCTCCTGCTGCCAGCCCTTGCCAAACTCGCCCCAGGATTCAATTTGCGCATGCTTCAATCCCCAACTTTCTAATTTGCTTTTAGCCCATTGTGCGGCCGTCATAAAGCCGGGTGAGGCCGTCAAGCGTGGACCGTTTACATCGGTTAGATAGAAAGCCGTCTGCATGACCTGCGAATGTTGCAAGCCCTCGTCTTTTAATTTGGAAATGATAGCTTCATCGGTTTCTTTTTGGGCAATGGCAGTGGCGACAAACAAGAAGCAGAAAGCAGACAAAATAGTTTTTCTCATGTGTTGGTTTTAAGGTGTGGCAGAGATAGGAAAAGAGGAAGGTAAGAACGGTTAGAAATAGAAATAAAAAAAGTAGAGTGGAAACAGGCCTACTCTTCAGCAGCTTTTATAGACATACAACGAAGATTTTCGGGACGCCATTTGCGGAATCGTAGATACTTAAACTTGTAGTAGGAGCAAATAAGTAGAGAGGAAGTTTTACAATGAACAAGGCTTGGCGTATGTGGCGGAATTTAGGAAACTTTTGCCCGGAATATTGCTGATTAAAAAACTAATGTACAGAACTTTTTCAAATGCCTATTTCTATCTCGTCAGCCGGGACGAAAGCCGATAGGTAAGTGAAGTTGAGGCGGCATTATCAGTCCACCGACATAACGCCAAGCCCAATGTTATGTACTGCGGCGGGATTGTTGAAGCTTTTTAATCAGGAATAAATTAAGTGCCCACATCAAAAGGGTTATCCACATCAAGCCTTTGCCGGTTCTTCTGTAGTCCTCTACTGCTTGGTCAAGCGAATATAAGACGGTGTTGTTTTTTTCAATTTTCATGATGTTGTATTCGCTTCCCCTTCCAATTAATGTTTGAAAGCTCGTCCTATGGTAGAGTGTTACTGTGTCCAATGGTTTTATCTCAGTCATTAGTTGCCTGAAATTGTCGCCATGTTTGTCCCAGAAATAAAACGTGTGTGGTTGGTTGTTGAGCCAAATCCTTATCCTGTCGTCGGTGTATTTATAATGTTTGTACTCATCTTGTATGATGTTAGTTACCCTCCCTGATACTCGAACCAATTCATTTTCTTTTAGGCTTGTTGTATAAAATTTACCAATTACGAAAAAGGAAAAAAGACCAGCTCCTGCCGGCAGAACCCATTTGACAGTAAATTTTTGACAGGTATCAAATTTCATTCGTAATTGTCTGTAATAAATCTGTAGCTATTTGTAAGTAGCACATAACGCGCTAATATATGCAATAGCGGGTACGGATTTTACTTGATAATCAGCAGAATTTTGTATCCACTTGCAATTTGCTCAATAGCGAACAAACCGCACACGAGTGCGACGCAACAGACGCTTCATAGATAGACGAACTCTTGTCCCACCCTTTTAAAACTTAAAATTCCACGTCACACTCGGCAGTACCGGAAACAGCGACACTTGCTTGGCTTGCACCTTCAGGGTTCCGTTGTACGGGCTTCCTTCCTGGCTGAAATAAATGAAATAAGGATTGGCGCGGCTGTACGCATTGTAAAGGCCAAAGACCCAGGAGCTTTGCAAACGCTTTTGCTTCTTAGGTTGCGGTGTGAGCGTAGCCGATAAGTCAAGGCGATGATAGGCCGGTAAACGATACGCATTAATTTGACTGTACTCCTGCGTCAACACGCCGTTGACGATATAAAAGCGTTGCGGCAACGAGGTGGCATTGCCCGTGGCATACACAAACACGGCCCCGAACTTCCACTTCTTGTTTTGTTCCCAAGTGGCAACGATGGACAAGTCATGCCGACGATCGTATTTGGCCGGATAAGTTTCGCCGCCGTTTAATTGCGGGAACTTTCGCCAGGTCCACGACACGGTATAACCAATCCATCCCGTCAATCGGCCACGCACTTTGTTGAGAAAGAATTCAGAGCCATAGCTCCATCCTTTGCCGAACACAAATTCTTCTTCCGTATCCCGCAACGAAGGCGTATAACCCTCGCGATATTCAATTTGGTTCTGCATGGATTTATAATAGGTTTCAACAGAAGCTTCGTATTCGTTGTCCTTAAAGTTTTTAAACAAACCCGCCGCGTATTGCCAGCTCTTTTGCGGCTGCACACGAAAGGTGCTCGGCACCCATAAGTCGGTTGGCAACGTAGTGCCGGCATTGCTCACCAGATGAATGTATTGCAGGTTGCGGGTGATGGATGCCTTGATGGAAGTGGATGGATTGAGGGCATAACGGGCCGTTAGCCGCGGCTCAAAACCGTTGTAGGTTTTCACCGTTTGAAAGCCGCTATAAATCGTGCTGTCCAACTTGTTTTGATTCACATCCGTTACGTATTTGGTGTATGGACCAATTTGTGTAAAGGCGCTCCAACGCAGGCCGTAGTTCAACGTCAATTTATCGTTCACGTCCCAATCGTCCTGCACATACAAAGCCGACTCAATAGCTCGCTTTAAACCGGTGTTGCTTGGCTTAAATGTGATGCTGTCTTGTTGACCCGATGTAACGTTGGGTGTGAACTTGTGATAAGTTGTAAGTCCGCCGAATTTGATCTTGTGCGAGCCAGACGGGTAGTAGTCAAAGTCCATCTTGGCCGAACCGTCGCGGATACCGGATGCCAGCTTGATTTGAAAGCTGTTTTGCGCCGCGCCAAAGGAGAAGTTGTAATCGTTGTACGTAAGCGTGGTGTTGGCAAACAGCTTTCGGTTGAACACGTGGTTCCAGCGCAGGGTACCGGTTGAATTGCCCCAGGGAATGTCGGCTTTAAAAGCCAGCTTCGCGTTGCGAAAGGTAAACACATCACGACCGAAATAGCCGCTTAAAAATAGGCGGTCTTTATCGGAAAAGCGGTAGTTGATCTTTGCGTTCAGGTCATAGAAATAATAACCCGAACCGTAAAAATTACTTGTCTTTTTTATAGCCGGTTTTACCAGGGCGTCAATGTAGGTGCGGCGTGCCGAAACAATAAAGGAAGCTTTGTTTTTTATGATCGGCCCTTGCACCGAAAACCGCGAAGCAATCAACCCGATACCGCCTTCCGTTACAAACTTGTTGCTGTTGCCGTCTTTCATTTGCACGTCAAGCACTGATGATATTCTTCCGCCGTATTGCGCCGGCATTCCGCCTTTAATCAAAGACGTGTTCTTGATGGCATCCGAATTAAAAATGGAAAAGAAACCAAACAGGTGGCCGGTGTTGTAAACCACGGCTTCGTCCAGCATAATCAGGTTTTGATCGGGCCCTCCTCCCCGCACATAAAAACCGGCGTTGCCTTCACCTGCATTTCTTACGCCGGGCAAAAGTTGAATGGCTTTCAGAATGTCAACTTCACCCAAAAAAGCCGGAATGTTTTTGATTTGATTGATGGACAAATCAATCTTCCCCATCTGCGCCGCTTTTACGTTGGCATCGCGCCGCCGGCTGTACACAACCACTTCATTTAAAGCGGCTGATTTGGACAGAAGGAAAAAGTTTTGCTGAAGATTTTGCGCCAGCGAACGCCGAACTGATTGCGCTAAATAAGCCACATGCGAAACCGTAAAATCATACTCTCCGGAATCAAGAGTGATGGAATAAAAACCATAGCCATTGCTGCTTACCGTCCGGCCATTAACGGTAAGCGTAGCGCCGATAACCGATTCGCCGCTGGCGCTGTCTTTTACATAACCGTTGATAGTAAATTTTGATTGTGCCGTTGCTGTAAAGCCGATGCACATCACCATAAGGCCAAGAAAGACTTTTCCAAACTCGTTCATCTTTTTCTTCATCAGTTCTGTATTCTAAAAACCTCAAACGGCAAATATCCCAATATCAAAATATCTCAATATCCAATACCCAATATCCAATACCCTCCTACTCCTTCCCCGTGTGGTTAATGGTTTGTTTTGTTTCGCCGCAAACCAACATGCCCTTGCCGTAAGTCGGATGGTGCAGGCCCATGTATGGATTGCGGATTTCTTGTTTTTTGCTCAACCACTGGCCCGGTTCCGTGTCGTTAAAAGCCATCGGGCATTCCTGCAGGTAAAGCTTTTCGCGGTCGTATTTAACAGTGTTCAGAAACTGGCGAAGGTTATCGGTAAGATTGTTCAAAGCATGGCGTTGCGGCGTTATGTTCTTTTCAGAAGAGATGGTTTGCAGTTCGCCTTTGGCGTTGTCAACAAAGGTTAGCGCAGTTTCGTAAATGCCGGATGAGTCCTTCTTTAGCTCCTCCATTTTCAGGTTGTCCAAGTCTTTTGTCAGGGTTTGTGCCGTGGCAGCCACACCTGAAGAATCCCAGGCTACAAAGCCTTCGGTGAGTTTGTCGTAGTCGGAAAGCAAAGTGTTGACATCGGCATTAAAACCATCCGAGTGTTTGCTCACTGGAAGCGCTTCCTGTTTTGGCGCTACCTGTTGCGTGCCTTTTGGCCGCGCAATAATTAACCAACTGATGATGCCAACCCCGGCAAGAACGAGAAAAAGAACAACGGAACGCATAGAAAATATTTGGGCAAAACTAACCGCGGATTATCGGGATTTTTTACCACCGATTGCCGGGATTCTGAAAGGATTATCGGTATTAAGGAAGCTTTTGAAATTTGTTTCTCACATTTGCGCTGTTTTAAATCAGAAATCGCAAATCTCAAATCATAAATTGACCTATGCTCGCCGGTTTACAAAACGTTACGTTTGAATTTGGTGCAAGAACAATTGTGGAAGACGCCACCTGGCACATTCATCCCATGGAGCGCATCGGGCTGATTGGCTACAACGGCACCGGCAAATCCACTTTGCTCAAAGTGATTGTGGGCGAATACCTGCCTTCTAAGGGAACGGTTGAACGCAGCCGCAGCACATCTATCGGTTACCTGCACCAAGACCTTTTAAGCTTTGATACCAGTGAATCCATTTTAGAAGTGGCACTTCATGCTTTTGACAAAGCCAAAAAAGTGCAGAAGGAATTGGACGAGATTACAGCCAAGTTGGAAACCGATTCTTCCGAAGAATTATTGCTTGACTACAGCCACAAGCTGCACGAGTTTGAAGAAGCCGGCGGCTACGAGATAGAACACAAAACTGAAGAAGTGTTGCAAGGCCTTGGCTTTGCCAATGCCGACCTACAGCGGCCTTATCGTGAGTTTAGTGGCGGCTGGCGGATGCGGGTTTTGCTTGCCAAGATGATCTTGCAGGCGCCGGATTTGTTGTTGCTGGATGAACCGACGAACCACCTGGACTTGCCTTCGATTGAATGGCTGGAAAAGTACTTGCAGCATTATAAAGGCGCGGTGGTGATTGTGAGTCACGACAAATATTTTCTGAACCGCATGGTGAAGAAAACAATTGAACTCTACCAACGCGAACTGCACATCTACAACGGCAATTACGATTATTACGAAAAAGAAAAAGCCGTGCGCATAGAGATGCAGCAAAAGGCTTTTGAAAACCAGCAGGATTACATTCGGCAAAACGAGCGATTGATTGAACGCTTTCGTGCAAAAGCCAGCAAGGCCGCGATGGCGCAAAGCCTCATGAAAAAACTGGATAAGCTCGACCGCATTGAGGACTCGGCGCTGGAGCGTCCTGATATCCGCATCAACTTCAACGTGGACAAAACGCCGGGCAAAGTGTTGGTGGAAATGAAAGGCATCTCCAAACATTTCAAGAACATTGAAATCCTTGAAAACGCTTCCGCTGAAATAGAACGCGGTGACAAGATTGCGCTGATTGGCGCCAACGGAAAAGGCAAGTCAACGCTCCTGCGCATCATTGCCGGCACCGAACCTTTTGAAGGCGAACGCAAGTGGGGCCATAATATTGATCCGGCTTTTTATGCGCAGCATCAGTTGGAATCGCTCAACCTGAATCATACGCTTATTGAAGAAATGAAAACCGCCGGCGCCCAAAAAAACGACCTTGAATTGCGCAGCTTATTGGGTGGTTTTTTGTTTGGAGGCGATGACGTGGACAAGAAAATAAAAGTGTTGAGCGGTGGCGAAAAAGCGAGAGTTGCCTTGGCCAAAACCATCGTCAGCAAAGCCAACTTTCTCCTGTTGGACGAACCGACGAATCACTTAGACATTCACTCAACCGAGTTGTTGATTGATGCGTTGAACCGCTATCAAGGCAGCATCATCCTCGTTAGCCACGACCGGTATTTTGTTTCAAAGCTTGCCAATAAGATTTGGGAGATTAAAGACAAGGAGATCAAGGAATTTAAAGGCGGTTACGAGGAGTGGGTGGAATGGAATGAACGCATGGCGGCAAAGCAAACAGGCACTAAGCAATCGGCAACAGGCAATAAAGAAGCCCCAAAAAAAGCGGAACTAACCGCACCGAAAGAATCGCGGCAATCCGCCTCTTCATCTTCCCGGCAATCCGTGGTTGATGAATTTAAAAAGCAGCAAAAGCAATTTCAGAAATTAGAAAAAGACGTAGCTGATTTAACGGCCAAGAAGGAAGAACTCGAAGCGAAGCTTACGCATCCGGAAACCTATTCCAACGGCGATGAGTTTAAAAAAACCGAAGCCGCTTATAAAGAAATTCAATCAAAGTTGAATGCTGCCAATAAAGAATACGAGATTGTTTTTGAAAAGATGATTTCTCTTGATGAAGAGTTGCTGAATTAACGCCTTCGTGCCTGTCTGCCGGCAGGCAGGTTCTTTGTGCTCCTTTCTACGCAATGGCGTAAGAGTAATACGAAGAACACAAAGGAACCACGACGGACAAAAAGAAATCATCGTATCAATGCGAAGGTTCCTTTTCTGAAAACTTCACCGCAAAGCGTTTTGGCTTTTATCCAATATACATACACATCGCCTGGTTGCGGCACACCTTTGTAAGTGCCGTTCCAGCATTGCGTGGGTGCATCGGCATGAAAGACCCTTTCTCCCCAACGATTATAAAGATTTAGCGAGAACTCCATAACAGCGCCCCAATGCTGTACGCTGAAACAATCGTTCTTTCCATCGCCATTTGGCGTAAACGCACTTGGCACCGGAAAGCCGCTTCCGTCATCGCCCTTGTTCACATACACGGTTATGCTGTCTTCTACCGAACAACCTTGTTGCGTTACAATTAAAACCTTGTAAGTGGTAGATTGGGCGATGCTAACGGTGGGTGTGCGGCTTGTAGTATCGTTCAAGCCTGTAGATGGTCGCCATAAATAACGGGCGCCGCCACCGGCAATCAACGTTGCCTGCGCCTGAAAACAGTTAATATCGTTCGACTTGCTTAACGCCACCGAAGGTTTATCTGCCACCGGCACATTCACAAACAAGGTATCGCTGATGTTACAAGCATAATCTTCAATCACCACATTGTACATCGTTGTGTTGAGCGGGAAGGCGGTGGTGATGCTGTCAAAAGGAGCTCCTACCGACATTGCGGGAAACCATGTATATGCATCACCGCCGTGCGCTGAAAGCTTGGCCGTATCGCCCAGGCAAAGTATGGGTTTGGAAGAAACTGCGGAAAACGCCGGCATTGGTGTTACGGTGATCGTCACCGAATCTTTTGCCTTGCACTTGTTACTGCCGGTGGCAAGCAGATAATATTTCGTGGTACTGTTTGGCGTTGCTGTAGTTGTTGCACCAGTCGAATCCGACAAGCCTGTTGCCGGCCACCACTTATACGTGTTGGCGCCCGAAGCAGTAAGCACAACTGATGCCGTACGGCAAATACTTGTATCACCTGTAAGTGCAAGCACCGGCGATGGCAAGGGATCAAGCATGATGGTATCTCTTGCCACACAGCCGGCTCTGTTCACTGCTACAAAATAGTTTCCGCTGCTTTTCGCCCAAAGCGTTTGCGTGGTTTGTCTGCCCTGCCACAGATAGTTTGCGCCTGTGTTGCCGGCATCTAACAATAAACTATCGGCAGTGCAAAGCGAACTGTCTTTACCAAGATTGACAACCGGCATTGGCTTCACCGTCACTGCAACGGAATCTTTCGCTTTGCACCCATTTGCGTTGACAACAGCCACATAGTATTTCGTTGTTGTATCAGGTTTGGCAAGGGTTGAAAAATTGTTTGGCGTAGACAATCCAATCAGTGGCGACCAGGCATAAACGCTGCCGCCGCTTGCTGATAAAACAACGCCGCTGCTTTTACAAATAGCGGTATCGGGTGTACGGCTGATAAACGGCGAAGGCAAGGAGGTAACGTTGATGGAGTCGCTCTTTGAACAGCCGTCTTTTGTTACCGTTACATAATAAAGCCCGGCCTGCCGAAGCGTGATTGATTGTGATGTTTGGCCGTTCTGCCAGGCATAGGCTGCGCCGGGATTGCCTGCATCCAAAACCAGGGAATCAGACGTGCAAAGCGCCGTATCTATTCCCAAATTCACACCTGGTTTCGGCTTTGCCGAAACCACAAAGGAATCAATGTTTATACAGCCGCCGTTTGCCGATTGCACCCAATAGGTTCCGGCTGTTTTCACATAAATAGATTGGCCTGTGCTGCCCGTGTTCCATTGGTTGCCTGATGCAGCACTGGATGTGAGTTGAATGCTATCGCCCTGGCAAAGTGTTTTTGTTTGCAGCGGCGTATGCAGCGATGCAACAACGACCACTTGTTTGCAATAAGCTGCTTGTGTGGGCAGGCCGTCATCCACGGTTAGGTTGACATTGTAGATGCCCGGGATGTTATACGTGATAGGCTGTGGGTTTTGCAAAGTAGAATTGGCGATACTCGAACTGTTGCAGCCAGAGAATTTTAAACGGGTAATGTTATTGCCGTTCACATTCGTAATGAAAGCATACAAGTCACTGTTATCGCGAAAAAGTTTTGAAATAGAATGCGGGAAGGCCAGATTGCCCGTGTTGCCAATAACCGTTGCGGTAGGTAAAGCCGTAAGCGAGTTGTTGAAATTAAGGCGAATAATTTCTTTGCCTGTTGCGTTGCCCACCACGTAACCAAATATCTCGTTGCAGGATTGATAGATGGTCAGGTCTCTCGGGCTGCTTAGTGCATTGCCTGGATTGCCGATGTTGGTGCCCGTGGGGGTATTTAACAGGCTGGTCCCAAAATCAAGTCGCGTAAGCGAGGCGTCGGTTGAATTGCTTAACCCAGTGCCGGCATTTGAAATGAAGGCATACCAATTGCCGTTTTTGGATATGGCATAGATACCGGTGGGATAATTCATGCCACCAAGTGTTCCGAGGTTTACGCCGGTAGGCGTGGCGCTAAAGCTGCCGGTAAAACTGAAGCGGGTGATGGAATTGGTTTGCGAATTAAGCGTCAGGCCATACCAGTTGGCGCCATCCTGAAACACATGCAAATCGGTTGGATAAGCAAGGTTGCCAACATTGCCCCAATTGGTAGCAACGGGTGAGTTGTTGCCAAGTGAGATGCCGAATTCAACTTTCAGAATACGGCCAGTGGGCTGTCCGCCCACGAGGAGCGCATACCATTTGCCTTCATTTTTTATAACCTGTATGCCTTCGCATTGGTCGGGAATAGCGCCGCCCAGATTACCAAAGCTGGTGTAAGTTGGCGTATTGAGCAAGCTAGCCCCAAAGTCAAGCCGGGTAAGGGTTCCGGGCATGTTGTTGGTAACAAAAGCATAATAATTGTTTCCGTCTTTTGCATAATCGCTGAATACAGGCAGAGAAAGATTGCTGCCGCCGATGTTGGTGCCTGTGGGATTGGTTAGTGAATTGGCCACGCAAAAATTCCAGTAATAGCTTGATGCGTTCGCAGAAGTGTTGGCGATGTTTACGGGCGAGTTTACACAAACGGTATCGGGGGTTAAAAAACCAACG
Organism: Flavisolibacter sp.; assembly: GCA_965247695.1. Taxonomy (GTDB): domain Bacteria; phylum Bacteroidota; class Bacteroidia; order Chitinophagales; family Chitinophagaceae; genus Flavisolibacter. The sequence goes on along the minus strand of OZ252037.1, from coordinate 2,958,973 downwards.
AAAACGTTTTGAGGAATTACGGCCAAGTAATCTTCCACCTCGCCGTCTTTTGCGTATCCTGTTACAGATTGCGCAGCATTAATGTCCGTGGAGAGGCGAAAGCGAAAGGCATAAGGCGTTGTTTTGGAAAGCGAAGCCGGTAGGCCCATCCAAGTCAGCGTGGCCGATGTAGCATTGATCGGTATTACCGCGGTTTGCAATTCCCCTGCATCAAATGATCCATTTCCGTTCATGTCAAACCATCCGCCTAAGTATGCGGTAGCAATACCCGTGTTGGTTACCGGCAAGGTTAACGTGTACGTCCCATTTCCAGTGTAGGTAGGAAAGGAACCAATGGCGTCTTCGTCTGCGCCAATTGTGTTATCATCCAATGTTTGTATTCCGTCTGCATCACCCGGTAAAGCTCCTAACTTTAAGCTTGCGTCTTGCGTTGAATTTGGTAATGGCGGCAAGTAATTACAAACATTGTTATAGCTGTATTGTATGCGGTGTTGTGCATAACCAAAGCTAACGGGTAGATCGCCGCGGTCAACCGCTTCTAAAATACCAAACGCAAGTCCCCATTTGCCCTTGAATACCGCTATGATCTAATGAGGCATTTATCACCAATGGGCCGCCAGAGGGGCTTTGCGTAGCAATTACTGGATTTTGGCCGGTTTGCGGAGCGTTACCATAGGTATCGCTAATTTTAACGGTGCTCGTATTGCAGCCGATTAAAGGATTGGAAGTTTGCAGTGAATTACGAAAAAAATCAACAGTGTTCCAATTGCTTCCGCTTGTCGTTAGCGTCGTTATTTCTGTAATTGCGCTAGCCTCGGCATCGGCAACAATAAATTGTAGTGGCACCGGATTCCCGTTGCGTGTGCCGGAAACAGTAAGAGTAAATTTTGTTATGGCAGTTTCAAATTGGCTGTGATACAGAGCGGGCTTTATAGCTGAATTGGAGAAATTATAAAGCAAATGCAGCACGGCCCCATACCAGGTGTTCATAACAGTGGGCGGCATCGTTGGGCCCGAAACGTTGGAGAAAGTAACAGTAACCGTGAGGCCATTGGATGTAGTAAAGGTTTTGGTGGCGCCGTTTGCCATACTAAAGCCATTCCAGTCAATCCACCAGATTTTATCTTTTAGCGCTCCCGTTCCCAAATCAGCATATTGGCTATGGACTTGACTGCCTATAAACGTAAATGACAGAAATAATAAAAGATTCAGCAGATAGTTGCGAAGCATGGTGTGTCGGATCAAATGTGTTCGTCAGCCAAAACAGTTTCAGCTTAAAGATAAAGCGAATCCATTTTCAATGAACCAAAGGTCAACATTTTAAAAAATGAATTTACGCCTCTTTCAAAGTGCCATTCTTTTCTATTAAATAATGACCGTATGCTTTTTGCAAGCCTTCCTTCATCGCGATGCGATGCTTCCAGCCGCGTGAGTGGATCTGGCTACTGTCCATCAATTTGCGCGGAGTGCCATCAGGCTTGTTGGTATTGAACACAATCTTACCGGTGTAGCCGGTGACGGCCGCCACGGTTTCCGCCAATTCTTTTATGGTCACTTCCTCACCGGTGCCGATGTTAACAAAACCTCTTTCTTCGTACTGATTCATTAAAAAAATGCAGGCATCTGCTAAATCATCCACATACATAAACTCACGCTGTGGCGTGCCGGTACCCCAAATTTCTACTTCCGCCAAATCATCGTTAACCGCCGTATCAAATTTGCGGATCAGAGCCGGCAGTACGTGTGAATTTTGCAGATGATAGTTATCTCCCTGGCCGTATAAATTAGTGGGCATAGCCGAAATAAATTTGCAGCCATATTGGTCCCAATAGGTTTCACAGAGCTTAATGCCGGCGATTTTGGCGATGGCGTAGGGCTCATTGGTTTGCTCTAGCGGGCCGGTTAATAACTCCTCTTCCTTCATTGGCTGGGGCGCCATCTTTGGGTAAATGCAAGAGCTGCCGAGAAACAAAAGCTTGGTGACATCATTCAGATAGGCTGCATGAATAACGTTGGCCTCAATCATTAAATTCTCGTATAAGAAGTCGGCACGGTAAGTATTGTTAGCAACGATTCCGCCCACTTTTGCCGCAGCTAAAAAAACATAGTCCGGTTTTTCGGCTTCAAAGAAATCAAAAACGGCTTGCTGGTTTCGTAGGTCAAGTTCAGCAGATGTTTTGGTGATCAGATTGTAATAACCTTCTGCTTGTAACTTTCGCACGATTGCTGAACCCGCCATGCCGCGATGGCCGGCCACATATATTTTACTGTTTTGTTTCATTTGATTATTGTTGCTAATTTTTGCCCCCGTCAGTTTTGAATGGAAGCTTGTTGTTTCGCGAACAAATATAGCGACCGTTTTCTCAATCCTCAAGGCGAAACCAATTACATTTGCGCCCATGTATTTTAAGGATTACGCGGTGCAAGCCGGAAAAAATATTCTCGTCCGGTTTCCAAAAAAAATAGGTCTTTCGCTGGCCTTTTTAAAAGATTTCAGACGCTTTAAAAAGTCTGCTGATCGCCGCTTTTCTATTCGTTTTGCCGATGCGTATCCTTGCCTAACAGATAAAATTAAAACAACGCCTTTTGATGCGCATTATACTTATCACCCGGCATGGGCTGCCCGCAAGGTGCAGTTGATTCGTCCGGCGGTTCATGTTGACATCTCCTCCATCCTTAGCTTTTGCACAATTGTTTCCGCCTTTCTTCCCGTGAAGTTTTATGATTACCGCCCGGCCATGCTGAACCTTTCTAACCTGCAAGCCGCTTCGCAAGACTTAACGCAGCTTACGTTTGATGACAGCTCCATTGAAAGCCTTTCCTGCATGCACACGGTGGAGCACATAGGTCTCGGACGCTATGGCGATCCGATAGATACACAAGGTGATATAAAAGCCATGAATGAATTAAAGCGGGTGGTGAAAAAAGGCGGGCACCTGCTTTTTGTAACACCGGTGGGCCGTCCAAAAATTGAATTTAATGCACACCGCGTTTATAGTTACGAGCAAATCCTTGAAGCCTTTCATCCATTTACTTTACAAGATTTCTCGATGGTTACAGATGCAGGGGAATTTATTGAAAACTGTAACCCCTCGCTTGTGTCACAACAAGCCTACGGTTGCGGATGCTTTTGGTTTAAAAATCAATAAAAATGAAAGAACATTGGAGAAAAGCGGCGGCATTATTGCCAAAGGTGTTAGAAAAAAAAATCTACCGTTCCCATTTTACCGTTGAACACAAGAAATGGCTGAAACAAAAGATCGAATCGCCACTCTCGCATTTTGCCAAGCAAGTATTGATAAAGAGAGCAGCGGAAAAATTCGGCATCCGTGTTTTAGTGGAAACGGGCACTTATTTAGGCGACATGGTTTATGCTATGCAGGACGAATTCAATGAAATCGTTTCAATTGAGCTTTCTCCGCATTTTTACAAAAAGGCAGTTGACCGTTTTGCCGGCGTTGCCAATGTAAAAATTTTACAAGGCGATAGCGGCGCCGTCCTTAAGCAAATAGTGCCTGGATTGAAACGACCCGTTTTGTTTTGGCTGGATGGTCATTACTCCGGCGGGCATACGGCAAAGGGCGAAAAAGAATGCCCCATTTTTGAAGAACTGCAAAGCATTTTGTTTTCGCCGTATGCACACGTTGTTCTGGTTGATGATGCCCGACTTTTTGTGGGAGAAAACGATTATCCAACGGCAACTGAATTAGAAGCGTTTGTACAAAAGTTCAAACCGCAGTCGCAGGTTGTATTGGACCGAGACATCTTTATCATCCTATTCAACAACAATCATGTTTAAAGTTGGTACTACCAATGAGTCATCCAGAGTTGCCTGGATTGAACAAACATTAAAAAAAATACCTGCTGGGTTAACGCTGTTGGATGCAGGTGCAGGCGAAAGCCAGTTCAAAAAATTTTGCAGCCATCTCACTTATATAGCGCAGGACTTTGGAAAGTATGAAGGTTCGGGCGATGTAGGCTTGCAAACGGGAACATGGGACAATTCAAAACTTGATATTGTATCAGATATTGTGGCTATACCGCTTCCCGATCATTCAGTTGACGCAATTATGTGCACCGAAGTTTTCGAGCACATTCCCGACCCAGTGGCAGCCTTGCGTGAATTTACCCGCCTTTTAAAGCCTGGTGGTTATTTGCTTGTTACGGCGCCTTTTGCCAGCCTCACTCATTTTGCACCCTATCATTTCGCTTCGGGCTTAAGCCGCTTTTTTTACGAGCATCATTTGAAAGAATTGGGATTCCAGATTAATGACTTACAGCTTAACGGAAATTTTTTTGAATACGTCGCACAGGAGAACCGCCGCATTAAACAAGTCGCTGCAAGCTATGCCAAGTACAAGTTCTCGCTGTTAGATAAGATTGCCGTGCATTTGAACCTTGCTATTTTAGAGAAGCTGGCCAAACGGGATCAGGGTTCTTCGGAGTTACTTTGTTATGGCGTTCATGTTTTTGCGACAAAGAAGTAAATGCAATGATCTATTTCGGTTTTGATAAAATGGTTGATTTTCAAGTTTAGAATGTAATGAAACGATATTCTGAAAAGAAGGCTTGTATCTACAAAGAAATTTTCCACTTTAAACTGCCGGTACCTGCCAGTTAGAAGATTCTGTATAAATTTAGAGTAAATTATCGCCCATGTTTTTATTCAATCAACTCCTCGCGGTGGCATTGCTTTTCTTTTTTACTACTAAAGAAAATAAACCGCTGGCTACCAAGACAAAAACAGAGCTACTGACTGCACAAACTTGGATTGTCAAAAAATCTGTTGATATGGAAAACGAGCGTTACAACCATTACGAAAGGGGCGCCAACAATAATACGCATAGTCTTGATAACGATGAGTTGGCCTTCGCTAATGATCATTCTGGTAGCTACAAAGACATAACCGGTTCTGCTTATAAGTTAACATGGACTTTCACGAACGCTGATGAAACAGAAATGGACGTAACCATACAATACCCTCAACCAGTTACGCTTCATTATGAAATGATACAATTGAATGACAGTGGATTTTCGGCAACCCATTCTTATATTAATGGCAACGGGAACCGTGTGTTGGCAAGCTTCCAGCGCATCTATAAGCAGAGTGAATGCGGCAATGAAAAATCAGCATTTTCCTATTGACCATGGACATCACCAGAATTGTACATAGACTTTGCAATGCATTTTTACAATATAAGGCAGATAACTCCTTATTAAAATAGAGCAGCTATGACTACAAATAATTTTTATAATGGAATAAAAACTATTTGGCTTGTAAATGAAAATGGCCAAAGCTATTTTCGCAAAAAAAGTTTATGAAAAAAAATTTTCTGTTATTAACCATTGCTTTTGCTCTCATTATGTTCTCGGCCTGTAAAAAAGGCGATACCGGCCCCGCAGGACCGCAAGGCCCGCAGGGCGCACCAGGTACCACGGGTTCTACGGGAGGCACTGGCGCTACTGGGTCCGCCAATGTGATTTATTCAGACTGGCTTTCTGTTACGGCTGCTGAATGGAAGGATACGACAATGACAAACATTGGTCAGGCAAAAAGAATTTATAAAAACGCCAGTGCTTTAACCCAGCAAATCTTGGATAGCGGCGTTATGCTTGTTTACTTAAGAGATGCCTTCAATACAACATACCAACTACCTTTTACTTACAACCTGAATCCAGCAAGGCTTCATAATTACATTCCGATGGCCGGCAAGTTTCTTTTTTACGAGTATGCTTTGGACGGCACAGGCGGCGTATCGAGTACTACAAATAGATATAGATATATCCTAATCCCGGGTGGAGTTAAAACCACTGGAAGAATGGCGAGTTGGTCGCAAGCAACCTATAAAGAGATATGTAATCAATTAGGAATACCGGAATAACTAACAACCGCTATAAGTTTTCATAAGCCCTTGCCTATATCAAGGGCTTATTTTTATCTCTATGATCATCACCAAAATCCTCGGCGGCCTCGGCAATCAATTTTTTCAATATGCCGCGGGCAAGGCCTTGGCCTTAAAAAACAACACGGCTTTAAAATTAGACCTCACCGGCTTTACTGATTACAAACTGCGGGACTTTGAGCTATCGCGGTTTAACGCATCATATACCGTCGCTTCCGACGATGAAATAAAAAGATACAAAGGCACAAATTCATTTCAACGCATCAAAGCCCTGCTTTCTTCATCATCAACCAAACAGTTTTACAAGCAACCTTTTTTTCATTTTGATAAAGCCTTCTTTTTTTTGCAATCACCGGTGTATCTGCAGGGTTACTTTCAAAGCGAGAAATACTTTACGCCGGTAAACGAAAGTTTACGCAATGAACTAAGGTTTAAAGAACCAATGTCGCCGGAAATCACAGCTTTCGGAAAAATGCTTCAAGAGGAACGGGCGGTGTCGGTGCACCTAAGGCGCGGTGATTACAAAACTGAAGAAAGCCTCCGTGTGCACGGTATTTTGCCCGATGCCTATTATCAGCGGGCAATTGACTATGCGACAAAGTACGCAGCAGACGAACCCAGATTTTATGTTTTTTCAGATGATGCGGAAGCGGCAAAAAAATTAGGCTTGCCCAATGCGGAAATTGTTTCGGGCACCCTTACCAAAAATCATTACGAAGATTTTTACCTCATGCAGCAATGCCGGCACAACATCATCGCCAACAGCAGCTTTAGTTGGTGGGCTGCCTGGCTTAATCCAAATCCTGATAAAATTGTGATTGCGCCAAAGGATTGGTTTGGTCCAAAGGGTCCAAAAGACACACAGGATTTATTGCCCGAAAGCTGGATACGGTTGTGAAGAATAGGCTTTCAGCTTTTGCAGAAACAAATTCAGGCCGTCTCTTTTTTCCGGTGTAAACTTATACTGAATGCAGCGGGTGAAATACGTTTTCAAATCATAAGCTGCAAAAGGGTTTTCTTTCACCACATCGTCTATGTGTTGCAGCCCGAAGGCGTTCGCTTCATTAAAACCTTGTTCAAAATCGTAGGGCAGCTTTCGTTTACTAATCCAGGCGGCAAATACAAAAGGCAGATTTGTATGCGCCTTCCAGGCTTCACCTAAATCATAAATGTATTTTGACTTTAGCCGTTGTTCCAGAGCCCTGTCGCCGATGACCACGCCAGCGGTTGCGCAGGTGATTTCACTCCTGTAATCTTCGCCGGTAGCATCCACAAGTTCAACGTCTTTCTTCCAGTATTCACGCAACAAAATTTTTGCAAGATTCACCGAGGTTCTTGATTGGTAATCGAGCAAAACTTTTTTCACCTTGTCAATGGAAACTTCACTAAACAAACAAACTGAAGCCACAGGCCCATCGCAACCGATGCAGTAATCGCCAACGATATTCCAGTTATGTAACTTAGTCGTAGCGGCCACGGGTATCAAGCCTACGTCCACTTTATCATCAATCAGTAGTTGGGCAATCTTTGCGGGGTAATCTTCTATCAATTCTATTTCGTTCATCACGCTGTGATGACGAATGCCGTACAAAAGGGGTTTGGTGTTTAAATAGCTTACGGCCGCCACACGCATCTTGGTCAAATCGTCTAATTTTGGCGCTAAGATAGACCGCGGATTGTCGGGATTATTGACCAGGAATTATCGGGACGGATTTTATAGAAAGGCATCGCTCATCATTGATTATTCATTATTCATTATTCATCGCTCATCATTGATTACTCATTATTCATTATGGATCTAACTTCTCTCACCGCCATCTCTCCCGTTGACGGCCGCTACCGCCGCCAGGTGCAACATCTTGATGAATATTTTTCCGAATACGCTTTACTGAAATACCGCGTGTTGGTGGAAGTGGAGTACCTGCTTTTCCTGGCGCAAAAAGACCTGGTAAAGCTTGCCGCCACAACAGCCAAAGAACTCGTTCGGATAAAAGATGAATTCAGCCTTGACGATGCACAAGCCATCAAGGAAATCGAACTCACCACAAACCACGATGTAAAAGCCGTTGAGTATTTTATTAAAGAAAAGCTGCGGGCCGTGGGCGAAGAAGCGGCGCTGGAATGGGTGCATTTCGGCTTAACCTCGCAAGACATTAATAACACGGCGATACCGCTTTCGTGGAAGCACGCCTTGGAGCTTGAATACTTTCCGGCGCTGCTGAATTTGAACAGTGAGCTACGCCTGCTTGCGGAAGAATGGCAGGACGTGCCCATGTTGGCCCGAACACACGGACAGCCGGCAAGCCCCACCAAACTTGGAAAAGAAATCATGGTATTCGTGGAGCGCATCGAGAATGCGGTTGAACAAGCATTACACATTCCGGTGAGTGCAAAATTTGGCGGCGCCACGGGCAACTTTAATGCGCATCACGTTGCTTATCCAAAGCAGAACTGGATTGGTTTCGCCAACGAATTTGTTGATGGCGTGCTTGGATTGGACCGGCTACAATTCACCACACAGATTGAACACTACGATAACCTTGCGGCAAGCTTCGACAGCCTTAAACGCATCAACAATATTCTGATTGATTTTTGCCGCGATGCGTGGACGTACATCTCAATGGATTACTTTAAGCAAAAAACAAAAGAAGGTGAAGTGGGTTCATCGGCCATGCCGCACAAAGTGAACCCGATTGACTTTGAAAACGCGGAAGGAAACCTTGGTATCGCAAACGCTTTACTGGAGCATCTTTCGGCCAAGCTGCCTGTTTCAAGACTGCAACGCGACCTCACCGATTCCACCGTCTTGCGAAACGTGGGCGTTCCGTTTGCACACATCGTCATTGCGTTTAAGTCTGTTGAAAAAGGCCTGGAGAAATTGGTATTGAACCCGGAAAAGCTCGAACAGGATTTGGAGGACAATTGGGCAGTGGTGGCCGAAGCGGTGCAAACAATACTGCGGCGCGAAAGTTATCCAAATCCCTACGAAGCGTTGAAGGACTTAACAAGAGGCAAGCAAAAGATTGATAAAAAAGCCATGCACGTTTTTATTGATTCGCTCAACATTTCCGCAAGTCTAAAAAAAGAGTTGAAGACGATAACGCCGCATAATTATACAGGAATTCATCCCGATTACTGACAGGGTATGCGCCGCCGGGTGTCAATCAGGTATTGAATTTTCCACACCCCGTTGACGCGAAGGAGTTGAAAAGAATCCACGCCGCAATGGCTAAATTTTCCTGCGTAATAAAATTGATAAGGCGCCCAGGCGATGGCCAGGTTCGCATCCACTTTTACTACATCAAACACAATGCGTTCATCGGCTGAATCTTTGGGCAATGTGCTCACTTGCTTTGCAAACTCTTTTACTTGTTCGTTCTGCACGTTTCCGGCCCGGCCAATAGTTTGCAGGACGGCACTGTCGGCAAAACAATCCTGAAAAGCTTTTCCGTCACTATTTTTCATGGCCGTAAATAATTTCCTGATGACGGCTTTCACCGAATCGTCAGCGGTTTGCGCATTGGCAAATTGAACGCAACAAAAAAAGAAAATTGAGGCAGCAATCTTTTTCATGTGTTGAAGATAATGGCTCTTTCTCACCGCCTACGACTACTTCTCTTTTGCATACCCTCTGGGCAAATGTATCGCCACCATTTTTTTTACGACTTGCGAAAGCCGAAAATGAATCGAATTGTAACCGGTGCAGCAAGGAGCTATCTTTGCGCCGCTAAAAAAGCTATATGACAAAAACCGTTTGTATTGTTTCCGCTGTTCGTACACCCATAGGATCTTTCGGTGGCGCCTTGAAAGACATACCCGCGCCTCAACTCGGCGCCATTGCCATTAAAGCAGCGATAGAAAAAGCCGGCATCTCACCCGACCAGGTTGATGAACTGCTAATGGGTTGTGTGATTCAATCCAACCTCGGACAAGCACCTGCACGACAAGCAGCCAAAGCAGCCGGCCTTCCCGATAAAGTCATTTGCACTACTGTAAATAAAGTTTGCGCCAGCGGCATGAAGGCCATTGCGCAAGGCGTGCAAAGTATTTTATTGGGCGATGCCGACGTGGTGGTAGCCGGCGGCATGGAAAACATGAGCGCCGTTCCTTTTTATGTACCTAACCTGCGGTGGGGAAATAAATACGGCGAAGCACCAATGATTGATGGTTTGCAGAAAGACGGCCTTACCGACTGTTACAGCAATTTTGCCATGGGATGCGCCGCCGACATTACAGCCGCCGACAATAAAATCAGCCGCGAAGAACAAGATGCCTTTGCCACCGAAAGTTACCGGCGCAGCCAAGCTGCCTGGAACGAAGGCCGCTTTGCGGATGAAATTGTACCGGTTACGATTGCGTCGAAAAAAGGCGATGTTGTTATTGATAAAGACGAAGAACCCTGGGCCGTAAAGTTTGACAAGATTGCTTCGTTGAAACCGGCTTTTGGAAGAGAAGGAACGGTTACAGCCGCAAACGCCAGTACCATAAATGATGGTGCCGCGGCCGTGGTCTTAATGAGCAAAGAAAAAGCAGAAGAACTTGGCGTGAAGCCCATCGCCATCATTCGCGGTTATGCCGACGCCGAACAAGAACCGACATACTTTACCACGTCGCCAAGCATTGCTTTGCCAAAGGCTGTGCAAAAAGCCGGTTTGCAAATGAGCGATTTGGATTATGTTGAATTGAACGAAGCTTTTAGTGTAGTCGGCATCGTAAACACAAGAATGATGAACCTTGATCCCGCCAAAGTAAACGTAAATGGAGGCGCTGTATCATTGGGCCATCCGCTTGGTTGCAGTGGCGCCAGAATCATCGTCACATTGATAAATGTACTAAAACAAAAAGGTGGAAAGGTAGGCGCGGCAGGCATTTGCAACGGCGGCGGCGGCGCCAGTGCCATGGTGATAGAAGCCGTTTGAGAAAGTCAAGTAGCAATAAAAAGACGCGGATGATCCGCGCCTTTCTATTTGTCTTTAAATTTTATTCGCAGCCAAATCATTACCGCGTTCACAAGCAATGAAAAAGCATTGGTAACAACGATGGGCAAATCATTTTTCCTGATGCCATAGTAAATCCACAGGGCAATGCCGGCAATAAGCACAATCAACATTATCATTGAAACGTCTTCGGCTTTCTTTTCCTTCCAGCTTTTTATCACCTGCGGCAACATAGAGCCGGCCGTAAGCATACCGGCCGCCAATCCAATAACTTCAATCGCATCCATATTTTTATCAGTACAAATCTTTCGCCACGCAAGAAGATTATTGAGATATTCTGATATTGGGATATTGCGACATTGGCCTAACAATTACAAACAAAATATCTTGATATCCCTATACCTCACTATCATTTATCGCTGTTCTCTGCTAAATTTGCCCACCTTCAACTAAAAAATTTCCATGAGACAAATCCCTTTTCGTGAAGCCATACGCGAAGCCATGAGCGAGGAAATGCGCCGCGATGAACGTGTGTTTTTAATGGGCGAAGAAGTGGCCGAATACAACGGTGCTTACAAAGTAAGCCAGGGCATGCTGGCCGAGTTTGGTCCCAAGCGGGTGATAGACACACCAATCGCTGAATTGGGCTTCACCGCTGTAGCCGTTGGTGCCGCACAAAACGGCCTTCGACCCATTGTTGAATACATGACCTGGAATTTTGCCGTGTTGCCCCTCGATCAAATCCTGAACACAGCTTCAAAAATGTTGGCCATGAGCGGCGGACAAATCACTTGCCCCATTGTGTTTCGCGGGCCTAATGGCTCGGCCGGACAATTGGGGGCCCAGCACTCTACGGCTTTTGAATCGCTTTATGCAAACATTCCCGGATTGAAAGTTGTCTCGGTGAGCAATGGCTATGATGCGAAGGGATTGCTAAAGCAAGCCATCCGCTACGAAGAAGACCCTGTCATCTTCATGGAAAGTGAAGTGATGTACGGTGAAAAAAGCGATGTGCCGGAAGAAGAATATTACATTGAATTAGGCAAGGCCGATGTGAAAAAGCAAGGCACCGATGTAACGATTGTTTCCTTCAATAAAATGATGAAGGTTGCGCTTGGTGCAGCCGCTGAATTGGAGAAAGAAGGGATCAACGCCGAAGTCATTGATCTGCGCACCATTCGTCCATTGGATTGGATGACCATTTTGGAAAGCGTGAAAAAGACAAACCGTCTGGTGATTGTGGAAGAACAGTGGCCGTTTGCTTCCATCTCTTCCGAAATAACGTATCGAATTCAAAAAGAAGGCTTCGATTATTTGGATGCTCCCATCCGCCGAATTACTGCCGCCGATGCACCGCTGCACTATGCGCCCAATTTGGTAGCCGCTGCTTTACCCGATGTACCCCGCACGGTAACGCTTGTAAAAGAAGTGATGTACCTCAAAAAATAACTGAAGTCAAGATGTAGAAGGCCTACCCCATTGTGAGTAGAAACCTCAAAAAGTTGTGTCTGGGAGACACAACTTTTTCATTTTCAACACGTCAGCCGAAAAAAATTTTCTTCAAAAGTTTTGAAATCTGGAAGAAGCCGCACATCTTTGTCACGGTTTTTCATAGGATATTGGATTTTACACGAGGCTGCATTTCTATGCGGCCTTTATTTTTTTATAACTGTTTACACTTAATGATAATGAGTAATGAATAATTAGTAATGAGTTCGCGTTATGCGTGAAGCCTTCACGAAAGCGAAAAGACTTTACGACTTTAGACGGCCTCACTCATTACTTATTACCTATCACTCGTCATACCTGCTCATTATTCATTAGCCCTACCTTTGCCGCCTTAATAAATTTCATGGCTACCCTTTTAATTATTGACGACGAAAAAGCTATCCGCAAAACCCTCACTGAAATCCTCTCTTTTGAAGGTTATCAAATTGACGAAGCCGCCGATGGCGAAGAAGGCCTGAAAAAATTCAAAGAGAAAACTTACGATGTTGTTCTTTGCGACATTAAAATGCCCAAGATTGACGGAATTGAATTCCTGCAGAAAGCCACCGAGGCCGCTCCCGATGTTCCCGTCATCATGATCTCCGGACATGGCACGATAGAAACCGCCGTGGAAGCGGTGAAGAAGGGCGCCTACGATTTCATTTCCAAACCGCCCGATTTAAACCGCCTGCTCATCACCATCCGTAATGCGATGGAACGCAACAAACTTGTGAGCGAAGCCAAAACGCTCAAACGCCGCGTGGCCAAAGTGCAGGACATGATTGGTGATTCGGCGCCCATTAAACAAATTAAAGAGACTATTGAAAAAGTAGCGCCTACCGAAGCCCGTGTTTTAATCACTGGTGAGAATGGTGTGGGTAAAGAATTGGTGGCCCGTTGGCTTCACCAAAAAAGCAGCCGCGCCGAAGCGCCATTGGTGGAAGTGAACTGCGCAGCCATCCCCAGTGAACTTATCGAAAGCGAGTTGTTCGGTCACGAGAAGGGTTCATTCACGTCCGCCATCAAACAACGCATCGGCAAGTTTGAACAGGCCAATGGCGGCACACTGTTTCTGGACGAAATCGGCGACATGAGCCTTTCCGCGCAAGCCAAAGTGTTAAGGGCTTTGCAGGAAGGAAAGATAACCAGAGTAGGAGCCGACAAGGATATCAACGTTGACGTTCGGGTGATTGCCGCTACCAACAAAGACCTGATGAAAGAGGTGGAAGAAAAAACTTTTCGCCTCGACTTGTACCATCGCTTGAGCGTCATTCTTGTGCATGTGCCATCACTGAATGAGCGGCGTGACGACATTCCTTTATTGGTGAACAAATTTTTAAAAGAAATCTGCGAAGATTATGGCATGACTGCAAAGGCCATTGATAGCGATGCCATGAAGGCTTTGCAAGATTACAACTGGACGGGCAACATTCGCGAACTGCGCAACGTGGTGGAAAGGCTGGTGATTTTATCCGGCAAAACCATCACGGCCGGCGATGTAAAAATTTATGTGCTTCCCAAGTAGTCCGGGCGGCCTTTGCTATTTGCTTTTTTGAACAAATCATTCGGTAGATCGCTTCGTCGCTGCGAAGCAAATAAACCCGCAAAAAGTTTCGCTGGCTTTGATCAATGCCTTTGCCCGAAGCAAAGATGATTTTGCCGGGAAAGGCTTTGCGAAGCGTTTCCAAATGGTCGTCTATAAAAAAGCCGGGGCTTTCAGTAAGATGCATGTACAGATAAAAAACAGAAGGCAAATCCGCAGCACTTTTTAAATCGGATAGCTTGTTGTTTTGACCGAGGTAAAAAACAGTCCATCCGGATTTACGCAAGACGTAATTTAAAAAAAGCAGCGGCAACTCATTCGCCTCTTTTTCCGGAGAGAAGAGCACCAATTCCGGGGGCTCGTTTTGTGAAGGCGAAAAGATGGAAGTTTCCTTGATTAGTTTTGTTTGAATCAAGTAAGTGGAAAATCGTTCCTGTACAGAACCGGCTGTTAATTTCCCACATAACGCATGGAGGCGCAATAGATGCGGATAACAAACTTCAACAATTGTTCTTTCTACATTTACCGTTTTTACCAGCCTGTCAAGTACGTTTATGAAAGCTGCTTCATTTAAGTCAACGGCTGCGTGCAAAAGATGAAGGGCGAAGGTTTGATAATTTAAACCGGTAACAGCTATTCGTTCAACTGCGCCTTCTATGTCTTCGTCAGACAAGGTCATGAAGGCTGTAATCTTCCAGCCATTGTGGTAAAGAAAAGCCAACCGTAAAAGTCTCTTTAATTCTTCACCGGAGTAGATGCGTTGATCTTTTCCGTTTCGGGCAAACGAAAAAAGGTCGTAACGTTTCTCCCACATCCGAAACGTGTGTGCTTTAATGCCTGTGAGAGTTTCAATATGGCGTAGCGAAAGCTTTTGCATGGCGGGCAGCGAATGTAATCAGGATGCAGCATCGCTTGTTGTGTTTGTTTTGCGTACGAATTGTGGTTGTGAAGCCGGCTGCATTGCTACCATTGAACGTATGTTGCGACGCTCCGTTTTATTGTTTGGGAATTCTATTGAACATAAGGCAATCGGCCTAACCGGTTGCAATCATTTCTTGAATGTAATTCGCAAATACCTCCCGTAATTGGATGACAGGCAACCGCTCATTAATTGTTTCATCAACGCTAAACTTCGGATTGATTGGTAACGACCGCTCTGTGGACAACGAAACCGTTTATTAAAACAAAAGCAACACTGCTATTGCAGCTGGCGCTTTACTACCAACTTTCACACCGCCTTCACTTTAACAAAAAAACTTTGGCGTGGCTTCTACCTTCAACCCGCATTAAACAATAAATTTGACCGCTTTAAACAATACCGGATGCCGCTTTCACACTTCCTGACCGTTTACCTCATTTCCCTTTTGCTTGTTTTGCTTCCTTCGTTTGGCCTTGCAAAAATGTTTCAGAAAGCGGGTTTGCCGCAATGGAAAGCTTGGGTACCTTTTTACAATACTTGGATAATGCAGGAAACGGCAAAGCGGCCGACACATTGGGTTTTCTGGCAACTGATTCCTGTTGTGGGTTGGTTCATCACTCCCGGAATTTTTATTGAATGGGTAAAGCTTTTTGGCAAGTTCAGTTTTTGGGAACATACGCTTGCGGCTTTATTTGCACCTTTTTATTTTCCGTACTTAGGTTATGATGACAAGACAAGATACATTGGTCCCGAAGGGGCAAGGCGTTACCAAAAGCCAGGCTGGCGCGAATGGGTGGATGCGGCCATCTTTGCAGTGGTAGCGGCCACACTCATCAGAACCTTTGTGTTTGAAGCTTACACCATTCCATCTGGCTCAATGGAAAAGACTTTGCTTGTGAACGACTTTCTGTTTGTAAGTAAATTCAGCTACGGCCCGCGCATTCCCAACACGCCTTTGTCCATACCGTTTGTACACAATTACATTCCCGGCACCAGTAAAAAATCCTACAGTACAATGATTGAGTTGCCGTATATCCGATGGTTTGCATCGCCGGTGGAAAGAGGCGACGTGGTGGTGTTTAATTTCCCTGCCGGTGATACGGTTATCAATCTTCCCGACTTTCAATCTTTCCGGCCATTTTACGATGTTATTCGCGACAAAGGATTTGCGCCAACAGAGGCCGAGGGCCGACAGAACGTTCTGAACAACCCGGAAATTTATCCGATTGCCGTGCATCCTCCCGATAAAAGCGACAATTACATCAAGCGTTGCACCGGCGTTAGTGGCGACACCGTTCAAGTACGCAACAATACGGTTTACATAAACGGCAAGCTGGAACCGGCCCCGCTGCATTCGCTCATCCGGTACACCGTTATTACGAATGGCCAAACGCTGGATGCCGAAAGCCTGAAAGACGCTTACGACGTAGATGCCGAAAAAGGAGAATTTAACAACACTTCTGTTCCTTTTATGTACACCATCGTGTTGAGTGAAGAAGCACGGCAGGACATGGTAAAGAAGGGCTATAAAGTTGTTCCCGACACCACGCTGCCCGGTGGTTCGCCCGTATTTCCTTACGATGTTTTGCACAGCAGTTGGACACGCGACAACTACGGCCCGATCTGGATTCCAAAGAAAAGCGCCGCGCTGCAACTAACTCCGCAGAACTATCCCATTTACGAACGCGCCATTCGTGTTTACGAACACAACGAGTTTTATTTGAAAGACGGCAGGTTTTACCTTAATGGTAAAGAGGTGACGAGCTATACATTTAAAATGAATTATTATTGGATGATGGGCGACAACCGCCAAGGTTCGCAAGACTCCCGCTTTTGGGGTTTTGTCCCCGAAGACCGGGTAGTGGGAAAAGCCTGGCTTATTTGGTTCAGCTACGAAAGCGGCCCACGCTGGAGCCGGTTGTTTCACATTGTAAAATAGCATAGCTTACATGCCCTTTCAAAAAACGGAAGGGCATTTTTGTCTCTAATACCCAAGCATGATAGAAAGGAAATTTGAATTTAACTACAAGGTTTACGATAGTATCTCCGAACTGCCCGAAGACCAGCAATGGTTGCTTAACGAAGCCCGTGAAGTAACCGACAATGCGTACGCACCGTATTCTAATTTTCAGGTGGGGGCCGTGGCCAAATTAGCCAACGGACAGATTGTGGCAGGCAGCAATCAGGAGAACGCTTCCTTTCCCGTGGGCCTTTGCGCCGAACGTGTTTTGCTTGCCTCGGCCTCTTCTCTTTTTCCAAGAGTTCCCATTGACACCATTGCCGTTAGCTATAAAAGCGAGCACCAAAAAAGCGATCATCCCATCTCGCCCTGCGGCATTTGCCGGCAATCGTTGCAGGAGTTTGAAAGCCGCGTAAGCCATCCGGTACAGTTGATTCTCGGCGGCATGGAAGGCCCTGTATTTGTGATAGACAGTGCCAGCCGCTTGTTGCCATTGGCGTTTACCAGTGATGAGCTGCGGTAAGTATTTGTTGTGCATTAAAAGGGTTGGCTAAAGAAATTTTACGCCACATGATTGATTGCGCTATCGTTATAAGGGATGTGTCGGCTACCGGGCAATGAGCCTGTATCTTCGTTTATGCCCAAGCCTTTTTTAACCGCCGAATGGCGAAACCTCTTAATGGCGAATTATGCTGTTGAGCCCTCTATTTTAAAGCCCTTTATGCCTTGCCGCACCGAGTTGGATTCGTTTAACGGTGTTCATTATGTTAGCCTTGTCGGATTCTTGTTTGCCAATACAAAAGTGCTGGGTCTTCCTTTTCCTTTTCACGGCACGTTTGAAGAAGTGAACCTGCGTTTTTATGTCCGGTACAAAGAAGATGGTACATGGAAACGCGGTGTGGTGTTTTTAAAAGAAATTGTCCCGCGGCGAGCCATCACCCTTATTGCCAATACGCTTTACGGCGAGAACTACACTACGCATAAAATGAAACATTCGTGGACGGTTAACAACGACAAGTTGAGCGTAGATTACTTTTGGAAAGTAAAGGGAGAATGGAATTACATGAAAGCCACCGCAGAGAAGATAGGGTCGGATTTGGTTGCCGGATCGGAAGAAGAGTTTATCACCGAACACTATTGGGGTTACACCTTTGTAAACGATAATTGTAGCGGCACTTATCAGGTAGATCATCCGCGTTGGAAGATTCACAAGGTCATTGATTATCATGTTTTGTGTAACGCTGAAACCCTGTATGGGCCTGCGTTTACAGAGCCGTTGAAGCAAACGCCTTCTTCAGTCTTTCTGGCTGCCGGTTCGGAAATTAGTGTGATGAAAGGCAGCAAAATTTTTGCATCGTAAATAAAAAATCGTTGAAAACAAAGTACACCCTTATTATAATTGGCGGCGGTCCTATCGGTCTTGCTTGTGCGTTGGAAGCAAAAAAAGCAGGGCTTGATTATCTGATTTTAGAGAAAGGAACGTTGGTAAATTCCATTTACAATTATCCGGTGAACATGACCTTCTTCTCCACGTCGGAACGATTGGAGATTGGCGGTGTCCCGTTTGTAAGCAACAATCCCAAACCCAAACGGGTAGAAGCGTTGGAATATTATCGCCGCGTGGCGCAGGACAACAGCATGAACGTCCGGTTGTTTGAAGAAGTGCTGGAAGTAAAACAGCAAACAAATGGCAATCACACTTTCTTTATCAAGACTTCCAAAGCTGTTTATGCAGCCGCAAACGTTATTGTTTGCACCGGTTTTTACGACATCCCTTATCTGCTGAACATACCCGGCGAGAACTTGCCGAAGGTGAAGCATTACTACGACGATCCCCATTATTATGCTTTTCAAAAGGTAGTCGTTGTTGGCGCACAGAATTCGGCTGTGGATGCAGCCTTAGAAACTTGGCGAAAAGGTGCTGACGTGACGATGGTGATTCGCAGGCCGGAGATTGGCAGCCGGGTTAAATATTGGGTAAAGCCCGATATTGAAAACCGAATTAAAGAAGGTTCCATCAAAGCCTTTTTCAGCTCGTCGCTTAAAGAAATACGGCCATCAGAAGTGGTGATTCAAACACCTGAAGGTGAAGTGGTGTTAGAAAACGATTGGGTGTTGTCGTTAACGGGCTATCAACCCAATCTTTCTTTTTTAAAAGATGCCGGTGTGGAACTGAGCGAGGATGAAATACGAAAGCCGGGCTACAGCGAAGACACGTACGAAAGCAATGTGCCGGGACTTTATCTTGCCGGTGTTATTTGCGGCGGCAGGAATACCCACCGGTTGTTCATTGAAAACTCAAGGGAACATGCACAAAAGATTGTTTCCGATATTGTTTCCAAAGCCTAAGCCACGGCGTTGTTGCTGATGCGGATAATCTTCAATTTGTTGAACAACCGAATGAAGGGATAAACGGGATCGAATTCTCCTTTCTTTACCGCAAAGTTTCCGCGTGATGGAAACTTGTGGTGGTTGTTGTGATAGCCTTCGCCCAGCATCAAGACATCTACCTTAAAAAGATTTTTGGACGTGTTGTCTGTTTCAAAGTTTACGTGGCCATATTTGTGCGCAAACCAGTTAATGACCATGCCGTGAATAGGTCCCATCAGGATATGTACAGGGATGAGCAGATACCACCAGGCCGATGGTGCAAAGGCCACATAAAACCAGACATAAACCCCTGACCATAAAATTCGTGAAGGCCAGGTATTTCCGAAACGATCAAGCAGATTGTGATCGGGAATGTTTTTCAAGAAACGTTCTTCGATCTTCAGCTTGCGCTTCATGATCATGACGTACGTGTAAGACGTACGCCACATCATCTGAAGTAAATTTTTATCAAAAGAAGGGGAATGTGGATCAAGCTCGGTATCCGTATAAGCATGGTGCATGCGGTGCAAGATGCCGTACACACGGGGACTCATGTATGAAGAGCCTTGCGTGATGTAAGCATACACAAAGAAGAAACGCTCCCAGCCTTTGTTCATGGTAAAGGCCCGGTGCGCCGCGTAGCGGTGATGAAAAAACGATTGGGCAAACAGCGATAGATACCAGTGCAACACTAAAAACAGAAGAATGGCAACCATGATTCACACTTGAGCGGCCGCGCAGGAAACGATGGGCCTTTCCTGCCTTTCGCGTTTTATTTGACTAAAGACAAAAATAGGCCGAAACGAACACGGTTGTGTTGATTGCAAATGAAAGTCTTATTCTTCGCTTTGTTTTACAAGGGAAAGCTTGGCAAACTCGGTACCGCTGAATATTTTAGCGAGGTTGATGTTCTGCGACTTGCTGTACTCTGCCAGATTGGTTTGCGTAACGATGCGCCAAAAATTTTTTCCTTTTAATTCGTTGTAATCCCTGCCTTGTACAATCAACCCGCGAACCGGGTTGCGCTTCTTCATTTCAAAACGAATGATCTTTCCTTGTGGAACCGTTTCTTTGGCAAGAAAGGTTTCGATTTGTTCTACTGTCATAGCGGGCTAAGGTAAATGTTTCGATTTTCCGTGAACGTTAAAGTTGGGAAAATAAAACAAATGCGGCGAAAGAGTCGCCGCATTGTCAAAATAAAACCTTATCTCAACCTTGTTTTACCAATTGTATTTCCGCTAAGAGTTTTACCTCGTCGCTTACCACGACCTGGCCGGCTTCGGTAACAGCACTCCATGTAAGGCCAAAGTCTTTGCGGCTGATTTTACCGGTCACCGTAAAGCCCGCCTTTGTTTGTCCATAGGGGTCAACGACAATGCCGCCAAAGTCCACGGTAAATGTAGCCGGCTTGGTGATGCCACGAATGGTCAGGTCTCCATGAAGTTTTGCCTCATCACCATTCGCCTCGTATTTTTTGCCCACAAAGGTTAACTGCGCATAGGTTTCCGCATCAAAAAAGTCGGGCGACTTTAAATGCGTGTCGCGTTGTTCGTTGTTCGTATCAATTGAATTCACATCGGCCGTAAATGCAATCGTTGAAGCCGAGGTGAAGTCATCCGACTCGGTTACTACTTCCAAATCAAACTTTTTGAAATAACCCGTCACCGTTGTGATCATCAGGTGCTTTACTTTGATCTGCACTTCGGAGTGTGCCGTGTCAATCTTCCATGTTGTTGCCATCTTGTTGATTTTAGAAAACAAAGATAATAACTCAATGTTTAAACATTAATAAATCTTTTTGCATCTTTAATATAAATAAAGTTCAAACACGATTGGTTTGTGTACAAGTTTGTAAGCTTCATTTAAAACACAGGCGTTGATGAATTTTATTCCTTGCCGCATCAATGCCTGTGCGACTCGTGCATGTGCCGTTAGCTTTACCTCTACTATTCGGTTCAGCAAATCTTTATCGCCGGCGTGTTGATCGTTTAGAACGTCGTCCAAAATATCATAAGGCGGGCCGTGGTTCAAAAGCACATCGGTATCGGCCGGAATTTTATCCCATTGCATTGCCATCTGGCCGCCTTGGCGCTCAATGAAAGCCCATTGAAAAAACTCCGGCGTATAAGGTGAACCCCAAAACTTTATTCCATCAATAATGAGTGACTCATCTTTTAAATAACAAACAAATGATTAAATTAATTTTTTGATGACGGTATCCTTTTTCTTTTTCAAAAAAGAAATCATGGTTGCCGGCAATAAAGATTTTATGCGGTTGCGGTTGCTCTCCAAGCCAATCCAGAAAGTTTAATGCTTCGCTCCGAATTCCGACATAACTAACATCGCCAGCATGAACCAACACATCAACTGTGGGAATCTAAAGGCTGCGGTGGCGGCAATGCGTGTCGGAGATAGCAACAATCTTCAACAAAAAAGTTTAGTGCTATTCAACAATTACCGCTCCTTCTAAAAACAGCCTGTCCCGCAAGTTTGCGGGACAGTAATATCAACAGACACGATCAATTTTGGGTAGTACTCAAACGCCGCTTGCATTTGAAAAATTGATCTCTAGTTTTACACCGGGGTTCAGATTCCTCCTTGCACCTGCCTGTTCATCACCCACCTTTGTTTACAATCCGACGATACTCAAACCCTCGTCATGGCTCACCATAGGAATAATATTTTGAAGCATGGTTGTGCTTATTGCAAAACAGTAATTGTGCCACACAAGTCTTTCGCATGAAATTTTTTTTCACTCTTTGTCTGCTCTTCTTTTTTACATCTGTTTTTGCACAAGGCAATGATTCAACCGATACCGCGACCCTTGAAACGATTACAGTCAAAGCCTTTGAACAAGGGCGGAAACTAAAAGAGCTTTCGGCAGCCGTCAGCTTTTTGGGCCGTCAATCGTTGGAAAGATTTGGCGCGGCTTCGGTGGTGCAAGCAGTTAATACAGTACCGGGTGTGCGAATGGAAGAGCGGTCACCGGGAAGTTACCGCATCAACATTCGCGGGAGCTCTTTGCGGTCGCCGTTTGGGGTGAGAAACACCAAAGTTTATTACAACGACCTGCCTTATACCAATCCCGGTGGCGACACGTATTTGAATGCTTTGGGTTCGTACAATTATTCCTCCATTGAAATTATCAAAGGGCCCGGCAGCAGTGTGTATGGCGCCGGCACGGGCGGTGTGTTGTTGATAGAGGGCATGAACGCGGCTGAAAGCCCCGGCGCTACAGTTGAAGTAAGCAAAGGCAGCTTTGGTTATACAAATCTGTATGCGGGTTTGACAACACAAAGCGAAACGGCAAAAAACAAGATTGGTTTTCAATTTCAACAAAGCGATGGTTACCGAAAGCAATCCTCGCTAAACCGCAGCATCTTCAGTTGGAACGGCCGCTTCGGTTCATCATCAAAAGGCTTATTGAAAACAACATTTTTGTACAGCCGTCTTTTTTATGAAACACCCGGCGCTTTAACCAAGGCTGAATTTGATGCGGCTCCACAAGCCGCAAGGCCTGCTGGCGCTGGCTTTCCAAGCGCAGAAGCAGCCAAGGCATCGGTTCGACAAAATACATTTTTAGCAGGCGCGAGTTATGAACAAAAGTTGTCGTCATCTTTTTCAAACAACACGGCGGCTTATGGGATGTTTAACGCCATGGACAATCCGGGCATTCGCAATTACGGCCGCAACCGCGAACCACATGCAGGCGCAAGAACAGTGTTTCGTTTTAAAAAAGAAGGACAAAAAACAAGTGTAGGTTTTGCCGCCGGTGCAGAAGTTCAACAGAGCTTTACGGCAACTTCTGTTTTTAAAAACAGGTCTGGCAGTGCCGATACGGTACAAACATTGGATGATATTCCCACCCGTCAATCGCTGCTGTTTGCGCAGGGTAATTTTGAATGGAAAAGATGGGAATTAACTGCTGGTGCGAGCCTCAATTATTTGAGCGTGAAGTTTACCAGAAGCTATCCATTGCCTTTGCCGCAACAAGAAAGGGCCTTTTCAGCACAAGCGGCGCCGCGTGTTTCAGTCGCAAGGCATTTTAAAAATCTTACAGTTTATTCTGCTTTTGCCAAAGGCTTCTCCCCTCCCACCACGTCTGAACTTTTGCCCAGTGGCAGCGCTGCGAATCTATCGCTGAATGCAGAAAAAGGCGTTAACTATGAACTTGGTCTGAAAGGAATAATTAAAAACTTATCGTATGATGTGAACGTTTTTTTGTTTCGTCTGCAAAACACCATTGTGCAAAGGCGTGATGCCGGTGGCGGCGATTATTACCTCAACTCCGGAAAAACATCGCAGCAAGGGATTGAAACAACGTTGAACTATTCGCTTTTGAAAAATGTTGCAGTGGTAAAGCAAAGCAGCTTTTGGCTGAATCATGCCTGGCACACATTCCGCTATAAAGATTTCAAACAACTGGCAAACGATTACTCCGGCAAGCGTTTGCCGGGCACGGCGCCGCACACAATTTCCGCAGGCTTTGATGCGATATTAAAGAATGGCTTGTTCACTACGGTCAATTATTATTTCAGCGATAAGATTCCGTTGAACGATGCCAACAGCGAATACGCGGCTGCTTATCATTTGCTCAACGCAAGGCTTGGCTATGAATGGACAAATAACAACCGTTGTCGTATAAAAATGATTGTCGGAGCGGAAAATTTAGCGGATCAGAAATACAGTTTGGGCAATGACCTGAACGCCGCCGGTGGCCGTTATTACAACGCCGCGGCAAGAAGAAATTTCTACATTTCACTACTGATAAACATCATTACTTCAGAAAAAAGAAATTAATGCTGAACATTTGAGTCCTTGTCTTTCAATCATCCCGAAAATCTTTTTTAAATCCGCGAAATCTGTGATCCTTATTTTTGCCCGCAAATTTTTTTATGACAAACAGAACCTTCACCATGATAAAGCCCGATGCCATGAAGAACGGTCATGCCGGCGCTATTCTCGACAAAATCATCAAGGCCGGCTATAAAGTCATTGCCTTAAAACAAACAAAACTTTCCCTTGAAAAAGCGGGTGAGTTTTACGAAATTCACAAGGAACGTCCGTTCTATGGAGAGCTGACGAAGTTTATGAGCAGCGGCGTTATCATTGCCGCAATATTGGAGAAAGAGAATGCAGTAACTGATTTCAGAACCTTGATCGGCGCTACCGATCCGGCCAAAGCTGATGAAGGAACTATCCGGAAATTGTTTGCCACATCGCTTGGTGAGAATGCCGTACACGGCAGCGATAGCGACGAAAACGCAAAGATCGAAGGTGACTTTTTCTTTAGCGGGCTGGAGCGAATCAGTTGATTTGTTGAATGGTTGATACGTTGAGAGGTCTTTCAACACAAGCAACCCAATCAACTTATCAACCAGTCAACTTAAATTTCTCTTCCCTTCTTCACCATTTCATTCTTCACCGGCTCTACTTTGTAACCGGCTTGACGAAGCAGGTTGATGACGCCTCTCTTGCCGGGCAAGTGGCCGGCGCCGACGGCCACCACCAATGATTTTTCGGGCATCAATTCGCTTAATTTTTTTGCCCAATTTTCGTTGCGTTTGTACAGCAAAAGCTCGGTAAAATTTTTAATGCCCATGTCTTCTTTCATGGTCATTTCGCCAAGTTTGTCAAGCTCCTGCTTGCGGTAAATTTCTGTTAGTTGGGTGAGTTCATTGCCACCTGTTGTATCGCCCGACTTTGCAATCATCTCATACAATTGCTTTGCTTGTAATTTGTACGGAATCTTGTCAAAAATGCCTAACTGGTAATCCATTGTTTCCAGCCCTTTTATTGTTTTATCCGACTCTTTTGATTCCTGCATAATCAGGCTTTCCATCGCCACCATGTTGTCGCAACTGCCTTTTGATTCCTGTTGGGCGATGAGGCTGGCCGCCAGCATAGGCTTAAATTTTTCCAGCATCGAAAAGGGAAGCATGGAACTGTTTTCTTCAAAGTAGGTTTTGACTTTTTGGTACTGCTGCTTGGTCAAAAGATCAGACAATGAGGTATCGCCTTTCATACTCATGTGCATCATGGCTCCCATCATTTCAAACATGTTGTTCATGTCCAATTCCAGGTAAACATTGTCAGAAGATGCGATGGCGCTTTTCAGGCTATCGCTCAACACAATATCATCGCCACACAGCATGTGCATGGTGCCGAAGAGGTAAGAAGGTTTGGAGAGGCCTTTGCCGGAGATGCGCCACAGCAAAGTGTTTTCGGTAGCCGGTACCGGAACCGCTTTTTGCTTTTGAGCAAAACCAACACAACCGCCAACGGCAAAAAACAAAGAAAGTAAAAAGGTCTTTTTCATTGGAGCAAGATAGTGTAAGAAGCCATGGAGAAGGCCGAAGCGGAGGTTTTTAACAAGCGCCTGCGCTTACTTTGCAGGATGTCATTTATACAAATAGATCAATTGCGGTCGAAAGAGGTTATCACTGGCTATCATGCCCGCACAGTCCATACGGGAACCATGAGCTTTGTTTACTGGACGGTAAAAGCTGGTTGCGCAATACCTGAACATTCGCATTTGCATGAACAAGTTGCCAACGTTTTATTCGGCGAGTTTGAGTTAACCGTTGATGGCGAAACAAAGCTTCTTAAGCCGGGTATTGTGGCCGTGATTCCGCCGCACGTAAGGCATGGGGGAAAAGCAATAACTAATTGTCAACTGCTCGATGTATTTCATCCGGAACGGGAAGACTATAAATTTTGAGAACGTGAAAAGTGAAACGTGACACGTCAAACCAAACAGGTACCTGGGTTCTGCCTGTCATTCAAACGAACTTCTATAATTGTGATACCGCTGAAATTAGCTTTCTGCTACTGGTAAAAAGATTGTGATTAGATGACTGCAAAGTTTCACGTCTCTCTTCTGCCGTCTCACGTGGCCACCACTGCTTCTTCACCATACATCTGTCCTTTAAATTTCAGCGAAGGCGAAGACAAAAATTTGCCGAGGCCCAACCGGTTCCATTTTTCATCAACGGCTTTTATCGTCGCATCATCCATCACGATGATGTTCGGCCAGTCGCGTTGAAAGTTGTCAAACTCCTTGCTCTTAATGGTTCCGTCCAGTCCCATGCAGGCAAAAGAATTGTTGTAAAGAAAAGAATCGCGGCGCGGATCAAGGTTGTTGCAGAAGCGCCAGAGGGCTATGGGCATGTCGAATGCATTAACCGTATGCTCCACGTACAAAATCATTTTTATTCCCTGCACCAAAGCCGACGAACAAAGCTGATTGTGCAATTCTTTTACATGGCTTCGCCGGCCTTTTTGAACGGACACTATCAACACAGGAATTTCTTTTTTCAACAACACAGCATTTACGTCTCTAATTTCTTCAAACGTCTTTTTAATCCCTTCTTCGTCAACGGTAACCTCGCCCTCAACCTCGCCTTCTTTTTCTTCTTCAAACTTGGCCGTGCCGTCAATACACATTTTGCCGCCGAAACCGAGCTTGCTGCAACTGTGGTCCAACACGTCCATCGGCCCTTGCGAAAAATAGATGTCCGTTGCGGGGTTCAGGTTTTTGAATACGTACTTCGCCAACGCTTCATAGTCTTGAATCTTCACACCTTCGTCGGCCATCACCAGAATTTTGTTGAACATCATTTGCCCGGCGCCCCACATAGCGTTCATTACTTTTTGCCCCTGGCCGGCGTAATCCTTTTTTATCTGCGCTATCACCAGATTGTGCGCAACGCCTTCCACCGGCATATCCATATCCAAAATTTCCGGCACCATCGTCATCTTCATCGGCGCCAGAAAAATACGTTCCGATGCCTTGATTAACCAGGCATCTTCCTGCGGCGGAATGCCCACGATAGTGGCCGGATAAACGGCCTCTTTTTTATGCGTGATGGCCGTGATGTGAAAACGCGGATACCAATCGGGCAATGAGTAATAACCGGTATGATCACCAAACGGTCCTTCCCATATTAGTTCATCGGAAGGATCAACATAACCTTCAATGACAAAGTCCGCATCAGCGGGAACTTCAATGTCGGATTGGGTAATGCACTTCACTAATTCCACTTTTTTCTTGCGCAGAAAACCCGCCAGCATGTATTCGTCCACATTCTCCGGTAGTGGCGCTGTGGCGGAATAGGCATACACCGGATCACCACCCAAGGCCACGGCGATAGGCATTCTTTTATTCAGCTTTTTGTATTCGCTAAAATGCTTCGCCGATACTTTGTGCTTATGCCAGTGCATGCCTGTTAGCTGCGGACCAAAAATCTGCATCCGGTACATACCAACATTCCGTGTATTCGTGTTCGGGTCTTTAGTATGAATAACAGGAAGTGTTACGAAAGGTCCGCCGTCCTTGGGCCAACAGGTAATAACAGGAAGCTTTGTGATGTCCGCATCGGTGCCTTGCAACACAACATCTTGGCATTCGCCACGACCGCTTTTTACTTTAGGCATCCACGAAGCAAACTGCCCAAGCTTTGGCAGCAACTTTAGTTTATCAAGGATGTTTTCTTTGGGCGAAGCCAATAGTTTAAACAAGCCTTCGATGTCTTTGGCCACGTCATCAAGATGGTCAACACCCAAAGCCATACACACTCGCTTTTGGCTACCGTAAGCGTTCATCAAAACCGGAAAATCATAGCCGGTGTTTTCAAATAACAGGGCTTTTCCACCACCTTGTGTTTTGGAAATACGGTCGGTGATTTCGGAAATTTCTAAATGCGGATTGATGTATTCTTTAATGCGGACCAGTTCACCTTTGCTTTCGAGAAGATCAATAAACTGCTGCTGATTTTTGTAAGCCATTTGTGGTTGCAAAGCTAACCACGGATTGCGCGGATTTTGGATTGGATTACCGGGATAATGAGTGCGAAAGAGTGATTTAGGAAACGATTGGCCCTTGCAATGACTACTGCTTAATTCACCGATGGGCAGCCATACCTTCTATTGCTGCGGCGGTGAAAAAAGCCATTGCCATCGCCGAGAACAAAGGTCAGATGAAGCCCCGTGAAATAATAATAGTCTTTTGATTTGGCGCTGCCTCTTGGTTCTCCTTTGGCTGGATAAACAGCCGTGCTGCCGCGAACTTCATCGGCGCGAAAAGCGAGGTTTACGGCTTCTTGCCCTCGTGCTTTAAATAAGTCACCGGCATCTGCATAAGCCGTGCTTACATCGTCCAAATAATCGCTGAAGGTTTTACGAAGGCCGGCCTCCAACCCAAGGTTCACTTTATCACTCAAGGCAAACTTAACACCGCCGCCAAACGGTATGGCAAAGCCGGTAAGCGAATACGGTGCTTTGTTATAACCCGCAATGCCCTGGCCTTCCGTGCCCAGTGGTTGCAGATAAACTTTTCTGGCGCCGTCGTAAGTAAAGGGATTGAAATGATAAACCGCTACACCTGTAAAAGCATAGGGCGTCCATCTTCGATTGTCCAAATCAAAAAGATTGTATTCAGCCAACAGACTGAATTCGGTAACAGGCGATTGAAAGCTCAAGTTGCGGGAACGAAACGCGGCCTTGTCACTAAGACTATCAGCGCCGGCGATTTTAGCAATGGTTAATCCCACACGAAAGGTCAGGTGGTTGCTCAACGGAAAATTTGCGCTCAATCCAAAAGCCGCTCGTGGACTGGCGAAAGGCTTTTCCACCAGGTCGCCTTGATAGTTAGCAATGCCGGTGAAAACGCCCAAACGAACCTGGGCCGGAGCGGACAAGGTGCAACCGATGAATAGGACGAGGATGACGCGGCGCAAGATAAGTTTTTTTGGGCCTACGCAAATTTAAGGCCGCTTTGCAGTCAATCTTTTTGGAATAGGTCTTTGAATCCGATGCCCAAACCTGGGTTTTGGCTGGTTAAAATGCGGCCGTTGTTTTCGTAGGATAAACCTTCCGCAACGTCTTCCTTTAGAAGCAAAGGCCCATCGGCATCGAGATAATCAATCAAGGATTGCAAGTGTACAATGGCGGCGGAGCCGATGGTTGATTCGTTCATGCTTCCCACCATCACACCCATGTTTAACTCTCTTGCCCTTTTAATCATTCGTAAGGCAGGCGTAAGGCCGCTGCATTTGGTGAGTTTGATGTTGATGCCGTGAAAATGGTTGTGGCATTTATCAACATCGCTTTCGGCTACGCAAGCTTCATCAGCGTACAAGGGCAAAGGCGATTTCTCAAACAACATTTTCATTCCTTCCCAATCATCCTTTGCCAACGGTTGCTCTATAAATTCTACGCCCAACTCTTTAAACACATTTATTTTTTCCAGTGCTCCTTCGGCTGTCCATCCCGCATTGGCATCAATGCGAAAGGCGGCATCGGTGTGTTTGCGTAAGGCTTCCATAATGGCAATGTCGTTGTCGGTGCCGAGTTTGATTTTATAAACGGGCCACGGTTTTTCCTGCATCTTAGCTACCATTTTTTCGATGCTGTCAATGCCGATGGTGTAATCGGTGATGGTGGTTTTTTCTGTTGTGCCTTCAAAAAGTTGATGAAGCGGCTTGCCTTTGAATTTTCCATACAAGTCCCAGCCAGCAATATCGAGAGCGCAAACCAAAAAAGGATTCATTGGGAAGAGATGGTGCAGATAATGCCACCAACGGTCAGGCTCCGTGAAGGCAAATTTTTCAACGAAGAGCTTTTTGCGTTCCAGGTCTTCTACCATTTTTTCAACAGGGATGTTATAATAGGTAATGGCCGGCGCTTCGCCGAAGCCGATGTGGCCGAGGTGTTCGAGTTGAACGATGAAGGTGGGTTGGTGAGTTTTGGTGCGGCCGTTACTTATGGTAAAGGGATATCGGAAGGCGAGGTTGTAGGTTTTGTGAAAGACTTTCATGCAAGTGATTGTTTCATTGTTAAACCCTAAAGGCTTGCGTTTTTTTGAACCACAGAGACACGGAGGCACGAAGTTTCACGGAGTTTCTTTGTGCGCCTCTGTGTCTTTGTGGCTCTCGTGGTTCAATTGCCGCAACGCTGTGCCGCAAAGCGATAAAAACGTACAACGTCCCGATAGCTATCGGGAGCGACGCAACTACAGCTTAATAGATGTACAACTCTCTGGTTCCAAAAAACGTTTGTTTTAAACGAAAGATCGAATCGTGTAAAGTTTCTCCAACCTAAGTCCAGCCGCCGATTGGCGGAAGACAGAGGGTTCACTTAAACGCATTCAGTCCCGTCACGTCCATCCCTGTTATCAGCAGATGCACATCGTGTGTGCCTTCGTAGGTAATTACGCTTTCGAGGTTCATCATGTGGCGCATGATGCTGTACTCGCCGGTGATGCCCATGCCGCCGAGCATTTGCCTTGCGTCTCTTGCGATGTTCGCGGCAATCTCGCAGGAGTTTCGCTTGGCCATCGAAACCTGTTGCGGTGTAGCTTTGCCTTCATTCATTAATGTACCGAGACGCCAAACCAACAGTTGCGCTTTGGTGATTTCGGTAATCATCTCCGCCAGCTTTTTTTGCTGCAATTGAAAAGCGCCAATGGGCTTGTCAAACTGCACTCGTTCCTTGCTGTACCGCAGCGCAGTGTCGTAGCAATCCATGGCCGCACCCAATGCACCCCAGGCAATGCCATAACGGGCTTTGGTTAAGCAACCGAGTGGGCCTTTCAAACCTTTCACATTCGGCAATAGATTTTCTTTTGGCACCTTCACGTTGTCAAAAACCAACTCGCCGGTGGCCGATGCACGAAGGCTCCATTTGCCGTGGGTGGTTGGCGTGGTAAAGCCTTCGGCGCCGCGTTCTACAATCAGTCCTCTGATGTCATCGGCTTCGTCCTTTGCCCATACGACGGCTACTTGTGCAAAGGGCGCATTGGATATCCACATCTTGCTGCCGTTGAGAATAAAATGATCGCCTGCATCTTTGATGTTGGTGATCATGCCACTTGGATTGCTGCCGTGATCTGGTTCGGTGAGGCCGAAGCATCCAAGCCATTCGCCGGAGGCCAATTTGGGGAGATATTTTTTGCGTTGTTCTTCATTGCCATATTGATAAATGGGAAACATTACCAGCGAGCCTTGTACCGAAGCCGTGGAGCGGACGCCGCTGTCGCCGCGTTCAAGTTCCTGCATCATTAAGCCGTAGGAGATATAGTCCAAACCACCGCCGCCGTATTCGTGCGGAATGGTTGGCCCGAAGCAACCGAGATCGCCCAAGCCTTTTACGATTTGTTGGGGGAACTCTGCCCGTTGCGCATAGTCTTCAATGATGGATGAAATTTCTTTTTTTACATAAGCCCGGACGGTTTCGCGAATGAGCTTTTGTTCGTCGGTGAGGAGGTCGTCCACGGCAAAGTAATCGGGTGATTGAAAGTGATCGGTAGCCATGAGGCGAAGATAAGTATGGGGATAAGGAATGAATGAATGTCGAATGGTGTGGTAAGAACGTTGCGATTCCAATACTGATTATGCTGGTTAAAATCTTTTTCAATTTCTTGAGCGGGTGCAAATTTATCCTGATAATCAATAAAAATGTGTACCCGCCGTAGCGTAAATTAGCGTGCTAGCAGCAATTAAAACAAACTAAATGGCAAGAAGAAAAGTTATCATTGGCCTGCATTCTAATGAAGAATTAGCCGACATTATTGAAGAGTTTAAAAAGGAAAGTGACCGTGCTTGTGTTATTCTAAGTGCGGCAAAATTAGATGCACAGCTCTACCTACTACTGAGTAAAACTTTAAAACCTTCTTTTGGTAATCAAGATGAATTATTAGACGGGGATAGTCCACTGGGAACCTTTAGTTCAAAGATCAATATGGCATACAGGCTGGGGCTATTAGACAGCCACTTTGCTAAGTCACTGCATTTGATTAGAAGAATAAGAAACGCTTTTGCACATGAATTTAAAAGTATGTCCCTGACAAATGGCGGACATGCCGACAGAATAAGAGAATTGGTTGTTCATTTCAAAGATTATGCAGATTATCATGATTATAAAGAAGGGTATTTTGCCAACGATAATGGATTAAACATTGACTTTAAAATAATTGTTGCAATTGCTATTATTCGGTTAGACACCGCCATTCATTATACTGAACAAATTACAAAGGATGGTACCGTTTTAGTACCTCCAGTTTGGAAACGAGTTTTAAGGGCGAGTGATCAGAAAAAGTTAGCTAATAATGTGAAATCAGAAAAAAAGCGTGCTAAGCGTAAAACTGCTGCTAACACAGGCTTGCCAAAATAGCGGCTGAAGTGCTAAATTCAGTTACAAAGCAATAATCAACTGTGGAAGGGAAGCCAAACAGCGGGAACATAAACTTCCGCTACTTCGGCAAGCCCCGAAACGTTATTACTTTCCATTACTAATGAATCCTTCCATCCAAATCGCCAAACACTTTCACGATGTCCATTTCGGGGGCAACTGGACTTCCGTAAACCTCAAAGACACATTGAACGATGTAACCTGGCAGCAAGCCACCAAAAAAATTCAGGATTTAAACACGATCGCTGCACTTGTTTTTCACATCGATTATTATGTCGCTGGTGTGCTGAAAGTTTTGCAGGGCAGGCCGCTTGATATACATGATAAATTCAGCTTTGACCCTCCGCCAATTATGTCAGACGAAGCATGGCAGGACTGGCTGAACAAAACATGGACGGATGCTGAAAAGCTTGAAGAAACATTTGTTGATGCGAAGTACGGAACGTATTACCGTAACCTTCACGGATTGATTGAACACACGCATTATCACCTTGGGCAAATCGTTTTGATAAAGAAGTTGATTGCACAAATGCCGGTTTAGTTCATTGCTGGCATGTCAACCAAAAGCGTTAAGCCTTCTCCGGTTTTCTCCCATCCTATCGTTGCGGCTCCATTTGTAATGACAATGTACTTCACCGGAACTGAAACATTGTAACGCAAAACCTGTTGCAACACATCTTCACTCAACGCCACTTGCGGCGCTTTGCATTCAACCAACATCCAGGGCTGATGCGCTTTATCGTACACCAAAACATCAAAGCGTTTTGTCAACTCATTCAACGTTATTTCCTTTTCCAAGGCAATTAAAGAAACGGAATAATTCAACGTTTTTACGAGGTAAGCCACAAAGTTTTGCCGCACCCATTCTTCTTCGGTCAGCTGCAGCCAGGCCTTGCGAATGCGGTCGAAGATGAAGCGCTTCTCTCCTTCCTTTTTTATATTGAAATCCGGCGGCGGAAACGTTACCCTCATCATTCGCCAAAGCTACTTGCCGGAAGCCGTTAATCCGTTTATACGGATAACCGGATTAACGGATAACAAATGAACACGTGAACATTGTTTAAATTCGTGTGCATGAAGACGAAAGAAGACATTGTAAAAAACTGGTTGCCGCGTTATACGGGGCAGTCGCTCGAGAAATTCGGGAAGTATTTTTTGCTGACCAATTTCAGCAACTATGTAAAGATGTTTGCCGACTGGAACGGTGTGGAAGTGGTGGGCATTGACAAGCCGATGCAGTGCGCCACGGCCAACGGCATCACCATCATCAATTTTGGAATGGGCAGTCCTACTGCCGCAACCGTGATGGATTTATTAACCGCAGTTCAACCTGAAGCTGTTTTGTTTTTGGGTAAATGCGGCGGGTTGAAAAAGCGCAACAAACTCGGTGATTTGATTCTGCCCATTGCGGCCATCCGCGGCGAAGGAACGTCCAACGATTACATGCCCGCGGAGATACCGGCCATGCCCGCCTTTGCATTGCAGAAAGCCATCTCCACCACCATCCGCGATTATGAAGTGGACTACTGGACCGGCACGGTTTACACCACCAACCGCCGCGTGTGGGAACACGACGAAAAGTTCAAAACCTATTTGCAGGACGTAAGGGCTTATGCCATTGACATGGAAACTGCCACCATCTTTATTGTGGGCTTTGCCAATAAAATTCCAACGGGTGCATTGCTATTGGTAAGCGATCAACCGATGACCCCCGAAGGCGTAAAGACGGAAGAAAGCGACCGGAAAATAACCGAGCAGTTTGTAGAGCGGCACTTGAAAATCGGTATTGATTCGTTGAAGCAGTTGATCAACAACGGGCTCACCGTTAGACATCTGCGATTTTGAGAATGGGAGACGGCAAACGGGAGACGTGAAATCAAATAAGTCTCAAGCACAGTCATTTTTTTTGACTTGGTTTAATTAAAAATGAAAACACTTCTAATCACAGTAGTTGTCGTATTAATTATGATGTTGAATCAGCAATGCGCCAAGCACAACGTTTCGGACACTTGTCGCAAAGGACGTTTGGAAGTGAATGGCATTTGCGGCAACTATACCATCAGGCTTTTGGAAGGAAGAATTGACACGGCAAATATTGTCGCAAACTGGAAGGATGACGTGAGCGGAAAGACGTACAGCAATGTTTTCGCCTTAGGCAATCCTTGTTCGTTTCCTTCAACCATAAACGCCGGTGATGAATTTTATTTTACGCTCGACGATGCGAAGCAGCAATGCGCCGTATGTCTTGCTTACTATCCCACGCCTCCAAAAAAGATATCCATAAAAGTTTTAGACAAGCCTTGCCGATGACCGGAACCTTGCCTTTGCTATCCATACAAAAATTAAGCGTTGATTTTATTTCTGAAAGCGGAACGGCGAGAGCTGTCAACAACATTTCGCTTGACGTAAACAAAGGCGAGATTGTTGCCATCGTGGGCGAGAGTGGTTCGGGCAAATCGGTAACGTCGCTTTCCATTTTAGGCTTGTTGCCAAAGCCACCGGCACATTATCCCGAAGGCAAAATCATCTTTACCGAAAACAGCAATAGTGTTGACCTTTTGCGGCTTTCAACAAAAGAATTGCAGGCCATTCGCGGAGCAAAAATCTCCATGATTTTTCAGGAACCGATGACTTCATTGAATCCCGTTCTCAAATGCGGCGAACAAGTGATGGAGGCCTTGCTGGTGCACAAGAAACTTTCAAAAAAAGAAGCGAAGAAGCGAACTATTTTTTGGTTCGAAAAAGTAAAGTTGCCCAATCCAGAAACGCTTTTCAACCGCTATCCGCACCAATTAAGCGGCGGACAAAAGCAAAGGGTGATGATTGCAATGGCTATGTGCTGCGGCCCGCAATTGCTTATTTGCGATGAGCCAACCACGGCGCTTGACGTGACTGTCCAGCAAACGGTTCTTCAACTGATAAAGGAACTGCAGCAAGAACAGAAAATGGGCGTCATTTTTATTACGCATGATTTGGGGGTGGTGGCCGAAATAGCAAGCCGCGTTGTTATCATGTACAAAGGCGAGGTGGTGGAAGAAGGCGCCACAGAGAACATCTTTCAAAATCCGAAACATCAATACACAAAAGCCTTGATCGCCTGCCGTCCAGGCCTGCATCCAAAGGGCGAACGATTGCCAACGGTAGCAGATTTTTTAGAGAAGAAGACAAAGGACGAAGGGCAAAAGGAAGAAGGCGGAAAGCAGGGGACAGAAAACGTTGAAAAGACAAACGAAGTCCTTGCAGAAGTACAAGATCTAACGGTAAAATTCCCGAATAAAATTTCTCTCTTTGGAAAACCGCTTTCTTTTTTTACGGCTGTTAATGATGTGAGCTTTGTCGTTTATAAAAATGAAACGCTTGGGCTTGTGGGCGAATCGGGATGCGGAAAAACAACGGTGGGCAGAACGTTGCTTGGACTGGTTGAACCGTCTGCGGGAAAGATTGTTTACAATGGAACAGACATCACGCAGCTTTCAAAAGGCCAAGTAAAATCGCTGCGTAAAAACGTTCAACTCATTTTTCAAGATCCTTATTCATCGCTCAATCCACGGCTTACGATTGAATCCGCCATCGCGGAACCAATGGCGGTTGCAGGCATTGAAACATCGGCAAAAGAACGCAGGAAAAAAGTTGCGGAGTTATTGGACAAAGTCAGCCTTCCATCTTCGGCGATGCGCCGCTACCCACATGAGTTTTCGGGCGGCCAACGGCAACGCATTGTAATAGCCCGTGCCTTGGGACTAAACCCAGATTTTTTAGTTTGTGATGAATCCGTTTCGGCGCTCGATGTAAGCGTGCAGGCACAAGTCCTCAACCTGTTGAATGATCTGAAGAACGGCCTGGGGTTAACGTTGCTGTTTATCTCCCATGATCTTTCGGTTGTGCGTTATATGTGCGATCGGGTTTTGGTGATGCAAGCCGGTGTGATTGTGGAGAGTGGCCAAGCGCAAGATATTTATTCCCACCCAAAGAATGAGTACACAAAAACATTGCTTGCCGCCGTACCAAAATTGTGAATGGTGAGTGGGCAATCGTGAATGAGAAAAACATTTGATCACAGTTCCATCTACAAAAGCAAAATAGTAACCCCAACAACGTAACGAGCACACCGTGCAAGAGGCTGACGCTCTAAGCAGCCAAGTCACTACTCACCGCTCAAAAGTCACAACTTCAGTTCCGAAGCCGCGTAAAATCATAATCGCTGTAACGGCCTTCTTCGGCATAAAACTGCGCGGCACTTTTGCGTTTGCTGTACAAAGCCCGTTTCAATAAATTTTGCAATTGTGTACTTTCGGGTTCAGCGGTAGTCAACTTGGTTGACGAAAGCTCGGTGAAGTTGAACGTGTATTTGTTTTCGCCTTTCTTTAAGTCAAATGAATATTCTTTCTCGTCTTTGGGAAGTAAGCCAACGGTCGCCAGCTTCCAATTGTTGTCGGCTTCTTTTTCCTTGTATTTGAATATATAAACGTAGCCGATGCGGCCTTTGTACGTTAGCGGCAATTTGTCCATAAAGGCAATGGTGTCGGGCTTATTGTAGGCTTGAGCCTGAACCAGCTCGCTCTTTGCAAGGGCGATCTGATTGTTGTATGCTTTTGGAAAAAGCGACAGCTTCTTCTGCTCTTTCAACTCTTTATACAACTCGTAACGGTAGTCGTTGCTGGCCGCAAAAAAGGTGAGCAAGGTATCGGGCAAAGCCTTTTTGTACCGCAACATAAGCATGGCCGTATTGTATTTTAACCGGCTGTCATTGCTTTGCAAAATGCGTGAAACGAGTAGAGGCACGCCTTCGCTCTTGTCCCAAAACGGCATGAGTAAAGAAGCGAACAAACTAAGCTTGTAATTGCCGTTGTCGTTGTTGCTTGCCGAATAGCGGGTGGATGTCAATTTTTCCTCGTCGGTTTCCTGGGCTTTTTCGATAGCCTTTGATTTCTCGGTAATGACCTGTTTTTTTAAAAGCTGTTTGGCTTCCAGCAAGAGTTTGGGCAAATAGGCTTCGTAATCTTTTCCGCGAATGAGGTTGCTATCCAGCAGCGTGGACGTTAATTCCATCAACGGGTTTTCGTACTCTTCAAGGTTTATCAGCGGCAGAAGATTTTTGTAAATGCCGGCAGCGAGTTGTACGCTGTCCGTCAGGTTGTCCATGAAAGAGCCGTCGCTGTAATCTTCATCGTCCCTGTCAGCGCCGTGGGCCGATGCGGCGCGGCGTGAATATGCGGTCGTAGCGGATGATGACGATGATGCATCCATCACCGGCGGGTCATTCTCCACAATGCCTGCAAACGTCTTGTACGCATACCCGGTGCTTTGCCGCAACAACGTCTCTAAAATGGCGTGTTGCAATTCAAGCGTATCGCCAGCCGCTGTGTAGAGCGTTTTTAAATAATCGGAGGCTTCATCGGTGGCGAGGTCCGAAAGCTTGCCGATGAAATCTTTTTTTACATCGAGGTATTTCTTTTCGCGCCAGCCCAAACTTTCAATGCTTTTTTTCAATTGAGCGAAGTCGTTTGCGTCCATCACTACGTTGCCGATGTTCTTCACGGCGGTTTTGTGTTGCACGGTATCCGTGCTGAAAAACTGCGTAAAAAACAAAGCCGTCTTCTTCTTTTTTACGTCAATGCCCTTCAGCGCATCCGCCGCAAAACTTTCGTAAAACGATTGGATAAAAGCACTCGGCGCCGAAAGCGTATCTATCTCCGTTTGCAGTTCGTAGCCAATGCCGTCTTTTTCCACTGCTTTCATTTTGATCAGGCGGCTACTGGCTTTTCCGCCCATTTCCATATCCACTACTACGCTTTTATCGTACAGTGTGTCAATTTTTTTCTTGCGCACCACCCACTCTTTGTACATGTCGGCCGTGTCTTTTTCGTGCGAGCCGTCATCAAAAAAATAAGCCGAAGGTTTGAAAAATGAGACATAGATTTTTTCGCCAGAGCTGTCATTCTCAATCAGCTTGCTCGCGTACTTCCCGTTGTCAATCAGGGAATCATCATCCGCCGCTTCGTAGCCGCCGTATAAACCCGATTCGGGATACATCGAAAGCTTCTTTTTCTTTTCGAGCGGCACTGGCGACATGACAGCAAAGTGCATAGCCGTATCCATTTCTTTTCTGCCGGCCGGATAAATAAAAGGCTTTATTGAAAAGGATTGAATAAACTGTTGCATTGGCGCTTTATCCGTTGCAGCTTTGGCTACAAGCGTGTAATAATGCGGGCCTTGAATGAGAAAGCGCACCATCGCTACCGAACTGTCTTTGAATTTATAGCTCGCATCTAAAGCAGGATAACCGCCAATGTTGGTGTTCTTGCAAGTCAATTGCCGTTGAATAAAATCAGACGACGCAAAGCTTTCTTCCATCAGGTTAAGGTCAAAGGAATCTTCCTCTACAAAGCTGTGGTTGTGTATATCGGTGCGGTTAATTTCCACCGCTGTTTTGCTGGCCGCATCATAAGCCGCCCACCGCCAGTTGTCGGTATGAAAAAGAATCGGTTCACCGGGCATGTTTACTTCAAAACCACCAACTGCCGGCTTGTATTTTTTCCAACCTGTTTCCGTTGCTTCTTTTAATTGAATGGATGAAAAAAAGCGGCCGGCTTCGGTGCCCAACTTTACGTAGTCAGCGGTGCCGCTCATCTTAAAAATTAGAATTTCAAACGGCGTCACAAAAATGTTGTAGCGCTGATAGTCGCCGTGGCGTGTGCGGTTGGTAATGTCAAAACCACGATAGCCATTCCTGACAATCTGTTTCTTGCTCAATAATTTGCCGGGTATGTTTTCGTACAACACGCTGTCCACCTTGTGCTCCACTTCCGTTTCGGTTTGGCCGAGAATAGCTGCGTCCGTTATCAACCGGCTTACCATGTAATAACTACCGTTGGTCATGTCGGCGTATTGCTGCATGTCCAACCCTCCAGGCGACGGCCCGAAGCTGTATAGTTTGCCCGGCACACTCACGGAATAAAAACCATCGGCGGCTGTTTGTTTGGAGAACGCCACCGGCACGCGAATGTTTTCTATTTCATCTTTGTGCTGGCTGTCGCGTTCCCGCATCTTAATGGGCCTAAGCGTATAGCCGGCGCGGCGAAGCAGCTCTATAACGCCACGTTCGCCGGGCAAATGCGCGGCCCCCACGCCCACAAAAAGCGAAACGCCTTTTTTTAAAATGGAGTCAATGGAATGCGCCTGTATCTCGTTTCGCCGGTACAAAAACTTTTCATCAAAGGCCATTGATTGGCTGTTCACTTTGTTGATGGTGTCGAGCAGATCAAGGTTGCCGCTGCGGTAAGCCAGTTCAAGGTTGCGTGACGACAGGTCTTCGTCCACATCGTAGCTGCGTTCTTTTTTATTTTTTTCTTTGGCGGCATCGGCATACGCTTCTTTCACCAAATTCATGCTGCCGTCGAAGTCTTCCACGCCGCAAACTTTTTTGCCCAACTTGGTTCCTGCCTGAAAGATGTGCAGATCAAGATACGTGTCTTCTTCAAAATCGGCGGAGAACTCGGAGCGGCTGCGGTATAAAAAATTATTGATGATGGACGGGCTGCTGTACAAAGCGGCTTCCATAAGCTTTTCATACGAACCAAGTTTAAGCGTGTTGATGGTAAGGTAATCCTGCGGCGCGGAATAACCGCCGGCGCCGTAGCGATAACGGTTCAAATTTCGCAAGGCATCGGCGCCCATATCGTAGCGGGAAAAATCTTCCTGCCAAGTGCCCGGATTGGTTTCGAGCGCCACCACTTGCGCATTTTTGATGCCGAGATAAAACGAATCGGAAAGGTTAAACACCATCTTGCTGCTCACGTGCATGGTACCGAAGAGATATGAAGGTTTGACCAAGCCTTTGCCTTTAATCTCCCACAAAAGACTGGGGTATTTGGTGGCTTTTATTTTAGAGGTTTGAGTGAAGGAAAAAAGGGTCAGCAGAGTGAAAAAGAACGCACAGAACAGGTGTTTCATGATAGAGCCGAAGTGACGGTTTGCGGTGAAGATAAATCAAAGCAAAGAGGGCCGAAAATCCCCACGAAAAAAAATTGCCGGCAAAAAAACTTTCCCCCTATTTTTGCGGCCTTTGCTAAATGACCATACTCCGGTGCCGTAAGACGGGAGCATGAGGTTCAAGAGTTTCAAGGCCTGCCGGCCTGTTCAGCGTTCAAGAGTCAGACTGATTTTCGCCTAATTTCTGTACTTCTTACCGCGGACTATTTACTGCTTACTCTCTTCCTCCTTCTCCTTTTTTTACGCTGTAGCTCCGAAGCCGTCCAATAGCCTAACCACTAAACAGCAAATCGCTCATGAAGCTCTCCCAGTTCAAGTTCGACCTTCCGTTAAATCTCATTGCCCAACATCCCGCAAAAAGACGCGAAGACGCCAGGATGATGGTCGTGCACCGCAAAACAGGCGAGATGGAAAACAAGCACTTTCGCGACATTTTAGATTACTTCGATGACAAGGATGTTTTTGTCGTAAACAACACCAAGGTTTTCTCGGCCCGCATGTACGGACGTAAAGAAAAAACCGGCGCCAAGATTGAGGTTTTTTTGCTTCGCGAATTGAATAAAGAACACCGGTTGTGGGATGTGATTGTTGATCCTGCAAGAAAGATTCGCGTAGGCAACAAATTGTACTTTGGCGACACCGAAGAACTGGTGGCCGAAGTAATTGACAACACCACGAGCCGCGGCCGCACCATTAAGTTTTTGCACGAAGGCACGGAAGATGAATTTAAAGCTACGCTGGAAAAATACGGCGAAACGCCCCTGCCCAAATACATCAAGCGCAAGCCCGATGACGAAGACCGCGAACGTTACCAAACAGTATATGCCAAGTACGAAGGCGCCGTGGCCGCTCCTACCGCCGGCCTGCACTTCAGCCGCGAGTTGATCAAGCGTTGCGAAATTAAAGGCATCCGCTTTGCCGAAGTGACGCTGCACACGGGCCTGGGAACCTTTCGACCGATTGAAGTGGAAGATTTGAGCAAGCACAAAATGGATGCGGAGTATTATCGCATTGATGCGCCGGCGGTTGGCATTGTTAACAAAGCCAAAGAAACGTCGCGCCGCATTTGTTCCATCGGTACGACAACGATGCGTTCATTGGAAAGTTCGGTGACCGCACAAGGTTTTTTAAAACCCTCCGAAGGCTGGACAAACATGTTCATTCATCCGCCGTATAATTTCAGCATCGCTGATTCTTTGGTCACGAATTTTCATCTGCCCAAAACCAGCTTGTTGATTATGACCTGCGCTTTTGCGGGTTATGATTTAACGATGGAAGCTTACAAGAAGGCCATTAAGGATAAGTATCGCTTTTTTAGTTACGGTGATGCGTTGCTGGTAATATAGAACTAAGATTTTTGGATTGGTTAGGATTAACCGGAAAAAGGGAAGAGCTTTCAAAAATCGAAGGCTCTTCCCTTTTTTCCTTTAATTCAAATTGAACGAATCAAAGGAAAATCAGTTCCAGCAAAATCCTTGTCGTCCCGTAAATCTTAGTTCTACAAATTGAACAGCCCCACATTCAACGCCTGCAACACTTTTGTCTTGTCGTTCGAAGACACTAATATCGAAATGTTGTGTGCACTTCCACCATAAGAAACCATCCGCACATCAATCTCTTGCAGAGAGTCAAAAATCTTTTTCAACGCGTCCGGATGTTTGGCTATTTCTGCACCAACGATAGATACAATCGTTTGGCCGTGGTCAACATTTGCTGTGCTGAATGTTTCTAATTCTTTTACAATCTCATTCAATGATGTGTCGCTGTCAATGGTTACTGATACCGCCACTTCAGACGTTGTGATCATGTCAATGGGCGTCCGGTATTTTTCAAACACTTCAAACACCTTGCGCAAAAAACCATAAGCCAGCAACATGCGGCTGCTCTTGATGTTCACCGCAATAATGCCGTCTTTTGCGGCTACGGCTTTCACGCCCAACGATGCCGGCGCCTCTTTGATGATGGTGCCGGCGGCCTCGGGCTCCATGGTGTTTAACAGCTTCACCGGAATGTTGTATTGCTGTGCAGGCCATATAGAAGCCGGGTGCAGAATTTTAGCGCCGAAATAAGCCAGTTCCGCAGCTTCGTCAAAGCTTAATTGCTCAATGGGAACAGTCTTGTTTACAATCCGGGGATCGTTGTTGTGCATGCCATTGATGTCCGTCCAAATTTCGCAGACGGATGCGTTGGCGGCGGCAGCAATTAATGAAGCACTGTAATCCGAACCGCCGCGTTTTAGGTTGTCCACTTCTCCCCTTGCGTTGCGGCAGATGTATCCCTGCGTGATAAAGAGGGCGGTGTCGGGATATTTTGCCAACACAGTGTTTAGCTTCTCGCGAATGGTTTCCACCTGTGGCTCATCGTTCGCATCAATGCTCATAAAATCAAGAGCCGGAATCAACTGATGCGACGTCCCTTTTTCACCCAAATAAATGCTGAAAAGTTTTGTTGAAAGCAATTCGCCCTGGGCAAGAATGTCCTTGTTTAAAGCGTCGTTGTAAGAGATGCGCAGGATGATGTTGAGAAATTCGAAATGCTCTTTTAGCACGTCCTCTGCTTTGCGCAAAGCCTCGGGTGTTTTCACCAGTTCATTAATGAAAGCATTGTACTGCTCGTGTAGCGCATCAATTTTTTGTCTGGCTTCTTCTTTTTTATTGGCGGCCAAAAGGCTTCCGATTTGCACAAGACTGTTGGTTGTTCCCGACAAAGCGCTTAACACCACAATCTTTCGTTCACCGTCTTTTGTTATCAAGGCAGCGACTTCGTGCATCCGGTGCGGCTTGCCTACGGAGGTGCCGCCAAACTTCATGACTTTCATGATGGCTCAAAATTTTGAGCGGCAAAGATAACTGTGCGTGTCTTTCAGGTTGTATGCTCTATTAAGGGTAAGCCAAGCTTTTCCGCCAAAGCGTTTAGGTCATCAACAACAGGTTTCAGCACTGGAATTCCGTTCGCCTTTCTTTCCGTTTCCATCTCCCGTTCGGGATCGCCGGGAATGACAACTTTCTCAAAACCCTCGGCGGTTTTTGCGGCCCGAAAACGGTTAATCCAATTGTCCATGTGCTGCTTAAATTCTTCAGCGGGTCGAAAAGCATCTATGCGCATCGCGCCAAAAAAATGCCCGATGCCCTTGCCGG
Source organism: Flavisolibacter sp. (assembly GCA_965247695.1). GTDB lineage: Bacteria > Bacteroidota > Bacteroidia > Chitinophagales > Chitinophagaceae > Flavisolibacter. The sequence continues at coordinate 2,915,536 of OZ252037.1, read as the reverse complement.
GCATACCCGTGGGCATGGGCACATAAGCCGGAAAAGGCGGCACCCAGGGACCGTAATTGGCGCCGCTTAACACTGCCGAAAAAATGTCTACTACAGCGCCGAGTGCATAGCCTTTATGGCTGCCGTGTTCCCTATCGCCGCCAAGCGGCAACAAAGCGCCGCCGGTTTTTAATTCATGGGCATTTGTGGATGATGCGCCTTCTTTGTCTTGTATCCAGCCAACAGGCGCTGCTTCATTTTTACGTTGAAGAATTTCAAGCTTTCCGTTGGCCGCAGTGGTGGTAGCAAGATCGGCAACAAATGGCGGTTGCGATCCTGCTGGTACTGCCACGCAGATTGGATTGGTTCCTAATAACCGTTCGATAGAAAACGTTGGTGCAACCAATGGACTTGCATTCGTCATGCAGATACCAATCATGTCGTGTTGCAAAGCCATCATAGCATGATAACCCGCAATGCCAAAGTGATTGCTGTTCTGTACACTCACCCAACCGGTGCCTACATTCTTTGCTTTGTCAATTGCTATTTGCATTGCTTTTGGCGCTACTACTAAGCCAAGGCCACTGTCGCCATCAACCGTTGCCGTTGATGGTGTTTGATAAAGAATGTTGATGTGCGGCGTTGCATTCACCCGCTTTGCTTCCCACAGCCGCACGTAACCACTTAACCGTGCGATGCCGTGCGAATCAATGCCGCGCAAATCGGCGGAGAGCAAAACATTGGTAGCGAGTAGAGCATCGTCTTCGCTACAACCGATTTTTAAAAACACGGCCTTTGAAAAAGCAAAAAGTTGTTCGTAGGTGAAATTCGTCATGAGCGCAAGATAATAAAGCTGCGGCCTCCCCAAACCCTTCCAAAGAGGGGGCTTTCCCGCACACAGCCCTTGCTTGTCCACGACTCTTCAAGTGCAGTAGAGGCGTTGCAAAGCGAGAGCTGTGCGATGGACACTTCCCCTTGGGGGATTGAGGGGGCCGGGCCGCAATAAAAAATGCTCCCGGTTTGCGGGAGCATTTCTGTTTACACGAAGGGTATGTTTAAAACGGTAGGTCGTCGGCCACATCTTCAACCGGAGCAGGCTGTTGCTGAACCGGTGTGCCTTGCGGACGTGAAGCCGGTGCGCTGGTTTGCTGAAAGGTTCCACTCTCCTGATTGTCGCGACGGCCACCCAACAATTGAATTTCTCGGATGCGCAGCGAAAGTGAAGCGCCGGCGGTGCCGTCGTTGCGGGTAAAACTGCGGACTTCAGGCGCACCTTCCACAAATACAGATTGCCCTTTTTGAAGATAAGGTGCAATGGCCGTGCGGTCGGTCCAGTAAGCGCAGTCAACCCACGTGGTTTTTTCCTGTTGATTGCCCTGGCTGTCCTTGTACTTTTCGGTGTGGGCCAGCGTAAAGTTGATAACGTTCTTTCCGTTAACGGTGTTAACGACGCAATCTTTTCCGAGATTGCCGATTACTTGCATCTTAATCATAGTGCTCAAATTTTAGCGTACTGAAAAATTGTTTATGAGGGACAAGATACGGAAAAGAGAGAAAAAATTTGGGATGTGAAAGCGGGTTTGGGGAAGGTGTTAACAAGTTGTGGGTGGGTATTTTTATAGTGAGCAAACAAAAGTTTTCCAATCACAATTTTTGGGAAGTCAGGATACATTTGTATCAGCCATTACGTCAATGCCGGCGTAGTGCGTTACTTTATTAACACCTTTCACTATGTCAGCAATAAACGCTTATAGACATCACCGTTTAGGATTTATTGAATGTCCCTCATCTTTCGACTTCGTCTTTGCCAGTAGAACAAGGCAAATTGGCATCTACGAACTGCTTGATCATGTTCCAGACAACGAAAAAGATTTTGATGGGAAGACAGGAGATATTTTAGTTGGAGGTGGTAGTGGCGAAGCGCCTGCTTTAAGAATTTCAAATCCAATTGCCTTTCAATTCTCAACTTATGACGAAGACAAATTTGCCGACATTAAATTTGACAACTTAGAAGAAATCTTTAAACCTTTTTGGACACCAACACAGTCGTACATACTTGGGGAAGGCTTTTTAAAGTTGGGGTGGACACCTGAAAAAACCTTAGAAATGTGGCTGACAGAAAATGTTTGCAAACTATTAGTGACAAGTATCGACAAGTTTGTGGTTTATAAAATCAACGATGCCGACTTAGCAACAAACTTGACTTTAACCAAAGAAACTTGGTGACAAAATGCAACACACAACAAAAAGTTTGGCAGAAAACAGGCTGAAAAATGCCATTCAACATTTGTTGCACTTTTGATTGGTAGTCCAACATTTCAGCTTGGCATTTTCCAAATGCCAGTTCTTCGCTAAGCCAAAATTGTTAATCGCGTAAACTGACTCGATCTTCAACGTTCTTTCATTCCAAAACTGCCGTTTTTTAAGCCACTACTCCTCTTCTTTTTTCACATCTCCTATAAAGTCTTTGAATTATTTTTACCGCTATTCATTGACACAATAAATCCCGATTATGAATGTGAAACAACTCCTGCTTCCGGTTCTTGCGGCAGGCCTTAGCCTTACCACCATCGCCCAAAAAGCGGCCCCTAACGGCTGGCATCTTTCCGACCCAAAAACAAGCGGTTATTATGGACTTAGCCTCGACAAAGCTTATTCTTTTTTAAAAGGAAAGAAAAGCAAAACCGTGGTAGTGGCTGTGATTGATTCTGGTGTGGACACGACCCACGAAGACCTGAAACCTATCCTCTGGACCAACCCGAAAGAGATTCCCGGCAACGGCATAGATGATGACAAGAACGGTTATGTAGATGACGTTCACGGCTGGAACTTTCTTGGCAACAAGAACGGTCAAAACGTAGGCAAGGACAGCTATGAAGCCGCCCGTGTTTATCATCGCTACATGAGCAAGTTTGCCGATGTAAAAGACCCATCAACGCTTAGCAAAGAAGACCAAGACCTTTATAAAATGTGGTTGAAAGCAAAGGGCGACGTGACCAGGGACGTTGACCTCGGCAGCATGACCATGATAAAGAAAGTGTTGGTGATGGTACACAGCGGCGATTCGGTGATTTCAAAATCGCTTGGCAAAACAGAATACTCTATCAAAGACGTAAAAGACTACAACGCTACCGATCCCGACGCCACCAATTTTAAAAGCATGTTGCTGCGCATCGCCACCATGAACAACAACAACATGGACATTACCAACAAACAGATCGTAAACGAAATGGAAGGCGACCTGGCAAAAATGGAATCGGTGAACACGCCGCCGCCAACTTACCGTGCCGATGTGGTGAAGGACAATGAAGATGACATTAACGATAAGTACTATGGCAATAACGATGTAATGGCCATCGGTCCGGACCACGGCACACACGTATCCGGCATTATTGCCGCCGCCCGTAAAAACGGCAAAGGCATTGACGGCATTGCCGATAACGTTCGCATCATGATGGTGCGTGCCGTGCCTGACGGCGATGAGCACGATAAAGACATTGCGCTGGCGATCCACTATGCGGTTGACAACGGCGCCAAGGTTATTAACATGAGCTTTGGCAAAGGTGTGTCGCCGCAAAAGATGTGGGTAGATGATGCGGTGCGGTATGCACAAAGCAAAGGCGTGTTGCTGGTTCATGCCGCCGGTAATGAAAAGAGCGATAACGATACCACATGGAACTTTCCCAACCCGATTTTTAAAAGCGACAAGCAGCACGCTGCCAACTGGATTACCGTTGGCGCCAGCGGCGCCGAAAAAGATAAATTGGTAGCTAATTTCTCCAACTACGGCAAAGAAGAAGTGGACGTGTTTGCGCCGGGTGTAAACATTTATTCATCCGTTCCCGGCGGCAATACATACGCAAATTTTTCGGGCACTTCAATGGCCTCGCCGGTGGTGGCGGGTTTGGCTGCCTTGCTATTGGAATACTATCCGCAGTTTACGCCGCAGCAAGTAAAGGCTGTGATTGAACAAAGCGCCGTTCCGTTTACGGGTGATGTTACCAATCCCGAAACCGGCGAGAAAGTGAAGCTTTCGGAGCTTAGCAAAACGGGCGGCGTGGTGAATGCGTACACCGCTGTGTTGATGGCCGACGAATTAGCCAGAACCGGCAAGTACAAAACCGAAGGCGGCAAAATAAAAATTGACGCAAAAGAGGTGAAGATTAAAAAAGGCGAAGGCGCCGAAAAGAAAAAAGAGAAAGTAAAGTCGGCATAAAAAGGCGACCGAATGATAATCTTTTGAACAGATTGAATGAACCCCGCAACTTTGCGGGGTTCATTTTGTTTTATCCTGAACAAACAAATACAATCCTTCAAATCTTTCGTATGCAAACAAAACCAATCCTTCTTTTTGCTTCGCTTGCCGCAACGCTGGTTGCCTGCAACAGCAACGAACCTAAAAGCGCTACCGAATCAAAAGAAATGAGCAAAGACAGCGCACAATCCGTTACGGCTATAAAGGAAGAAGCCGTAATCTATTCGGCTAATGGCACAACCTTGAAAGGTTATGTGGCTTATGATGAAAAGAAAGCCGGTCCACGTCCTGTCATATTAGTCGTGCCGGAATGGTGGGGTTTAACGGACTACCCAAGAATGCGGGCAAAGAAGCTGGCGGAAATGGGTTATCTCGCCATGGCCGTTGACATGTACGGCGATGGAAAAATTGCCGATAATCCCAAAGATGCGCAAGCCTACGCTACACCGTTTTATACGAACCCGCAATTGGGCAAAGAAAGATTAGATGCCGCTCTTGCCAAGGCAAAAACATTTGCACAGGCCGACAGCACTCAAACCGTGGCCATCGGTTATTGCTTCGGCGGTTCAATGGTTTTAAATTATGCCAAGTTGGGAGCGCCGGTTGCCGGTGTGGTTAGCTTTCACGGTGGATTGCAAACCGTGCCGCCGCAAAAAGGAACCAAAGCGCAATTCTTAATCTGTCACGGCGAAGCCGACAGCTTTGTACCGCAACCGCAGGTGGATGCGTTCAAAAAGAGTATGGACTCCGCAGGTCTTGCATATACGTTTAAAAGCTATTCAAATGCAACGCATGCTTTCACCAATCCGGATGCGACGGCCAACGGTAAAAAGTTCAGCATGCCTATCTCTTACAATGGTGCCGCCGACACAGCATCATGGAATGACATGAAAGCCTTCTTTGCAAAAATTCTTCATTAAGCTATTTCAAATTTCAGTTATGCCACAACCCGATTTAGCGGCCGTTCCGCAATGGTATCACCGGTACATTCAATTGGTGGAAGAAGATGATGCCCTGTCGGCCGTCACTGCAAATGGCGACGTTGGAGCCCGTTTTTTAGAGGCCATCTCCGAAGAGAAGTGGAACCATCGTTATGCCGAAGGCAAATGGAGCATAAAGGAAATGGTTCAGCACCTGATTGACGCTGAACGAATCTTTGCCTACCGGGCTTTGTGCATTGCCCGCGGCGAAACCGTTTCGCTGCCCGGCTTCGATGAAAATACGTATGCTGCAGCTTCAAAAGCTGATAGCCGAACGAAAGAGGAATTACTTGCCGAGTTTAAAACGGCAAGACAAAGCACTTTGCAATTGTTTGCATCTTTTGATGAAGCGCAGTTATCCGCAACAGGAACCGCTAATAACAATTCCATTTCGGTAAACGCCATCGGCTTCATTATTCCCGGCCACTTGCAGCATCATCTAAACGTTTTAGAAGAACGCTATTTGTAAGCGGTCGGGCAGCTTGCGAAAGTGTTTGAATACAATAGTTGCTATCAACGGCGAGACTGATAGAAAACAAAAATGCTCCCGTAAAAACGGGAGCATTTTTGTTTATAAACTTACTTCGTTTAGAAAGCCCGAACGGGTTCTTTCTTATCCGTTGTCTTTGCAATGTTTTTTTGCGCTACGATGTCTTTAATCACCTTCACAGCCTGGTCAACGTACACATCTTTACTTACGCCAGTAAGCCATTGCTTGTAGCGTTCGGTTTTGTCTTTGTCCACTGAAACGTATTTGTTTTCATCAACTTTTAAATAGGAAACCGAAAGCGGCGTTTTCAGCTTCGTCAGGTTCTCGGTACTTTTAACCGCATCGCGTACTTGCTTTTGCTCGGAACGGTATTTATTCAATTGCAGGGAATACGCTTTGTCGTTTTGCCTTCCTACATAAACACTGGCTTCCTGTATGCGCTTGAAGACAGTATCAGCCGCAACCCTCGCCGCAGCCGCCTGCTTCACTGCATCGAGGCTGTAACCGGGACTCCACTTTTGATAGGTCGCTTTGCTGATTTCATCATAAGGCAGGGAATACGGATTGTCTTTTTCGCGAATCTTCAGTTTCTCCAGATAATCCGGTATCACCACATCCGACTGCACGCCTTTTTGCTGGGTAGAGCCCCCGCTGATGCGATAGAACTTTTGCAGGGTAAGTTTCAGCGACCCTAATTCGGAAGCGGCGTTCGGATTGTTTGATTCAGGATCTAAACCAAGCGTCCGTTGCACCGTTCCTTTTCCATAGGTGCTGGTGCTGCCGATGATGATGCCGCGGCCGTAATCCTGAATGGCCGCCGCAAGAATTTCAGAAGCCGATGCGCTCATTTCATTCACCATAACCACCAGTGGGCCGTCGTACACTACACCTTCGTCGCGGTCTTTCATCACTTGTGGTTTATCCATCCTGCTGCGAACCTGCACCACCGGCCCTTGATCTATAAACAAGCCGGCAATTTGAATGACATCGTATAAGGCACCGCCTCCGTTGTTGCGCAGGTCAATCACAATGCCGTTAACGCCTTCAGCTTTCAACTTGTTGACTTCTTTGGCAACGTCCATGCCGCTGCGAACACCATTGGTTTCCTGAAAGTCAGCATAGAATTCTGGTAAATAGATATAGCCTGTCTTTTGCGAACCGTCGTTCACTACCACGCTTCTCACATAAGCTTCGTCCTGCACAATTTCATCGCGAACAAGGTTCAAAGTTTTCAGCGTGCCGTCCTTTTTGCGTAGCGTCAACTTTACTTCCGAATCTTTTTTACCGCGAATGAGTTTTACCGCGTCCTGCACAGTAAAACCCGAAAGTTCCACCGGCACTTCAGCACCTTGTGCAACGCGAACAATCACATCGCCGGCTTCTACCTGTCCGCTTTTTTGCGCAGGGCCGCCCGGTAAAATACTCGCAATTTTAATGTTGCCTTCGTCATACTGAAGTTGTGCGCCGATACCGTAAAACTTGCCGCTCATGGTTTCGTCAAAATAGCGTTTGTCAAGCGGCGGCATAAATTCCGTGTGCGGGTCTTCCATCTCGGTGATGGTATTTACAAACACGTCAAATTTGTCTTCTTCGCTAAACTTGGTGCGGTAGCGGTCAAAGGTGCGGGTCATAGCGGCCATCACTTTATCGCGGGCTTCCTTTTCCAATTCCGCATCGGTCTTGGTAATGGCACCTTCTTTTCCTTTGCTGCTTTCGCGGCTGTCAATCAAATCGGAGTAACGTTGAAGTGTAAGGTATTTCAGGTACTTGCGCCATTCATCCTTGCGGGCTGCTTCCGTAGCCGGAAACGTTTTCTTATCGTTATCCGCTATGTACGTTTCATCCTTGCTGAAGTCTAAAGGCCTGGCCAAAATGTCTTTGTAATAAAGCTCGGCTTCTTTAATGCGCACATCAAAGATTTTTCCCGCTTCTTTAAAAAAGCTAACGGGTGCGCCTTTTACTTCTTCATCAATCGTAGTGGCGTATTTATCCAGCCCCTTGATATCCTGTTGAAGAAAAACGTTTTTTTCGGGATCTAAATCTTCAAAGTATTTGTTGAAGATTTTGCGGGAGAAGTCATCATTAAATTCTTTCGGTTCGTAATGGCCCTGGGTAAGGTAAGCGCCTACAATCTGAAGAATTTTTTCGTACTTGCCAGGAGGATAAGCTGTGGTTTTTCCCGAGGAACGGAAGGCAAAAAAAAGACCGGCCAAAACCAAGGCCAGGATAATGGGGAATCGCTTCATATCAAAAATATATTTTAATGCGTTTTGCATACTTCTCAAATTTAGAACAAAAAGGAAGCCTGAAAAGAGGCCCGGGGTTTTTAACGCGGATTTTTGATGAGCGGCCAAATGATGTTTTGTTTGTGGGCAAGAGGCTCGTCCATCCATGAAGCGTTTGTTGCGTCGCTGCCGTCCCGATAGCTATCGGGACTATTCGGCATTGTGCAATCATGTTACCACACTTCAAGCATCTTTCAGTGAAAGCACGAAAACCCCGGAAGGGTCAGCCTTAAAAAAAGCAAGGTTGTACTGTTGCTAAACAGCGATAAGCACCTTGAACAGAGCGTCGTCCCGATAACTTCCGGCAGCTATCGGGACGAGATCACTCGATAACAGTACCGACCACGGCCATTAAAACATTTTCTTGCCTCTTGTCCAAAATAAAATTGCCCGCTAACGCGGGCAATCATCGGGTGGCTAACCGGGCTCGAACCGGCGACCCCTAGAATCACAATCTGCGGATGCGGCTTTTTACATTTTAAAATCATTGCCTGTGGCGGGTTTCAGCGGATGATGGTACGGATTTGTGGTTGTTTTTAGTGTGCGGCGTTAACTCTCGCGTTAACCGGTGCCTTGCTCCTTTTTTCCTGCGGCAGAAAGCGAACCGTAGCTGTAACAAATACGTCTTTTGATGCACCGAATATCCAATTGGCGTTGAGGTTGTACTCTTTGCAGGCACGCATGATTTGAACCGCGGTAAAGTGGTGGGTGCCCTGTTTAATGCCGCGAATGTTTTGCTTGCGCATTTCAATTGCATCCAAAAAGGCTTGTGTATAGGTAATGGTGCCGCGTGTTTTTAACAGGTCAATAGCGGCCAGCATTTGCGCATCCGGTGTGGTGAGTTTTGGCTTTTGCGCTTTACTGGTTTTTGCTTGAGGTAATGGCATAGCTCATAGTTAATAGGGTAATTACTTTGTTTTTATCGTCCAGGTCGTAGATCACCCCATTGTCGGTATATTCCTTTCTGATTCTTAAACCATCAACGAGCCGCGTTTCAGACAAAATTTGTTTTGTTGTTTGCTCATAGGCACCGTCATTTTTTTTAAAGCGTATGCCGGCAATTACGCAGGTATCCTTTATCACTTTGTACTCAACATGATAAACTTCCGTATTAAAATCATAGCTTCTAAAATTGCCATCGTACTGCATGACGGGGTTTTGACCGTCAAGCAATCCCTTCAAAAACAAATAGGTCTCCTTCTCTGATTTGCCGATGGGTGTTTCAATCAGCACCTTGGCGCCGGACTGCGCAAATAACGCAGGCGGAATAAAAAAAAGCAGCAGCATTATTTTTCTCATACAATCTTGATTTATCGTTGTTTTTTAATGTGGTTTATAGACGAAATGAGAATGACTTTAATACGTAAGGTGTTACACTTATTGTTTAATAATTTATTTTTTTTGTAGCTCAACATTAAACATTTTGCGCACCGTAAAACCACTCACTAAAACCGAAAAAATACCGTTGCAAATGAACGAGATCGTCCGTGCTAACCGTTGCCTTGTGTGTCCCGAATCGAAGAACAAAAAGTGCCCGATGGCTTGCCAATTATCCTCGTATTGCCCGAAGCAGCAGCGCCCCGCTGTGTTGTTGCAAGCAAACAAAATCGTATCGGCTCAACTACTCTTTTTTTCTTTTGCCAACTAACCTTTGAACCGGCACCTGTTGCCGGTTTTTCTTTATTCCCACTTCTCCCGGCATAGGCATGGATGGATCGTGCGCTTCGCCGTTTCTTGGCCCGTATTTGTATTCCAGCAGTGCAATTAACCTGTCCATATTGCGGGCCTCAATCAACCGGGCTTCATTGGATAACTCTACGCTGTGGGCTAAGGAATGAACGGTATTAGTAGTTTCATCGCCCGTGTGAAGAACATTCTGCTTTGCGGGCTTAACTGTTGCTTTTTCCAACATTCTTTCATGGAAGTCTGCAAGGCTTTTTAAAAACCGCTTATTCCCTCCCTTGGATAAGGTTTGATCAATGTAATTTTCCGAGTAGCCCAATGCTTTTTCAATGACATCTCGTGAATAACCAATCCCTTTTAGTCGCTCCAATACGCTTTCTATTTCATTTTTGAATTCCATCTAACAAAAGCCATGTTTCTTTAGACAATATCGAAATGTTGTAAAAACCTATAAATAAATTTGGAATGTTGCTTTTTGCAAGCTTACATTTGTTTTCACAATCGTACAGACAAATATAAACGCAAAAGCAATGAGACTTACGGAATCTGCCATTAATTCTATTGACAACCTACAAGCCCGGCTTTCCATAGCAGCAGCCCTAAAGTGTACTGAAGTATGGGTCGGTCGCATCATTCGCAAGAATAAAGAGAATGGCCCATTAACAACAGCAGCAGCATTAGAGGTTATTCGTAAGGAGACTGGATTGATGGACAAAGAGATTTTAGAAAAAGAACCGGTACCGGCGGAAACGGATTAACAACGGGCTTCACCCATAACGCACCCAAAAAGCGAATTGATACAAAGACTTCGCTAAACCCTTAGCCAACAAAACCAAAACATAGTGTTACGGAATTTACAAGAGCGAATGCTTCCGGTGCTGGAACGGCACAACGTTCCCCACCGCATCATTCGGCCAAACGAAACCATGACCGATTTTTTTGAAGTGGAGCTAACCGACGAACAAAAGCATTGGGAACCTGTACGCAAAGAGCACGAAACCTATTCTCACTTGTGGCATTTGTTATCAACCCCATTGACATGAGCAACGACGACATCTTAAACGAACTGCTGGCACTGGAAAGCCGCGCCGAACTTTTGACGCAAGACGCCAAGAGAATTAGAAAGAAGATACAGTCCGCGATGGTCTCATCGCAGACACACCCTTCGGGGCAAGTATCGGAAGCGGAACATGCACTGATTGTAAAAATGACAACAGAACTCTTTCAAGAAAAGCGCCTTAAATCAAGACGATAAAATCCATCATTATGCACACCTGCAAAGTCACAACCACGGTACATGTTTCTAACTGCGAGAAGCATCCGTTAATGGTAACGGCCACGTTTAATTGCGAGTACGATTCGCAGGAGGGCTGGAATTGGGAAGTGGAAAGGATAAGCTGCATTGAAGTGCAGATAGGCGGCAAGGTGGGCATGGACATTACCCGAATGGTGAAAGCTGACACAAGAGCCTTAGCCATCATTACGGCCGATGCCGCCGCTTGTGATGAACAAATTTACGAAGCCATTGCCGCAAAGGAAAAAGGAGGTGTAGCCGCATGATGACCAAACTATTCCTTGCGCTTTGCATCATCATCTGCGCGGCCTGTGTGGCACTTTGCATTACGCTGTTCATCTGCGCCTACTTGCCTTACCGCTTTATGGTGTACGCCGATGAAGAAAAAAGAAGGGCCCGGCGCCAACGGCAAGTGATTGTGACAAAAACGGGCCGGTTGGTAAGGATTGAAAAAAGAATAAACGCATGACGGCACCCTTCCACGCTGAAATGTACTTACACTACCGCGGCATTCTAAACACAAGCGGCAGTGCAGCGCAACGGAGCCTTGCTCGGTCGTCGGCACACTATCACAAAACCGAAAATTTACAACTGGTGAATCAAAACAGAACACAAGCCGCCAACCTGCATTTGCCCAGCCTTGCCGACACGGTGGAGTTGATAACAAACTGCATCCGTTCCTCTAAAAACAAGCCGCAGTTAGATACCTGCCGCGACATGATGAACCGTTACGTGAAAGAGCGATTTGAGTATTATGTCAACGTGATTGAACTGGCCGAAGTGCTTAGCGATTTGGATAAAGAAATTGAAGATCAACGGGCGGTGATAGTGGAAGAGAAGTATGCGGGGAAGTCGGTGTTAACCAACGAAAATTATTGACGATGTGGGATGATGTGGGCACCGAACAGGAATTTGACTAACGCTCAACAGTTCTTTCAACTTATTTGCAGGAAAATGAATCGCGGCAGCACCGCTACTACACTACCGCTGAAACAACGCGGAGAGGAAGTCGTAAAACGCGGCGCCCTGCAAAGATTTTTTATTCATATAGCAAGCAATCAACCGGCCTTCTATTCTTAGCGGGCCTTTTAATCACTTCAATTCAAAAGCCATGATAAAAATTAAACGCTCAACAGATGGACAGTTCTTCTACATCGTAACCTCAAGGAACGGGAAGGTATTGGTAACGTCCGAAACTTATAAGCGCAAGCGGAGTGCAAAGCACGGTGCCAGCGCCTTGGCTTCCCTGCTGTACGGAATGTGGAATGACCTTGACCAGTTAATTATTGACGAAACGGGGAAGTAGCTCAGTCGGTTAGAGCAACGTCGGTACGGAAGGAACGCTTTACGCCAAGTCCAGAAGTGCCGGCAGGTCGGTGGTTCGAGTCCACCCTTTTCCACCCTGACAAAACAGGATTCATTTTATGAACTACGATCCAAAAGAAGCAGCGGAAACGCAGGACGTTTCAACGACCGCAGAAGGCACCTATGTAGCGGAAGAAACAGACGCACCTAAAACCGAAGACGGCAAAGGAAAAGAGTAAAACAAAAACCCTCCTGCATTAACCTGTTGTGGGATTAGCGGGAGGGTTTTAAAAATTAAAATCAGAAAGGTAAAATTATGGAACAGTACGCAGAAGTTTTAGAAACGGAAATCGCAGTATCGCCGCAGGTTATTTATCAGCAGGATAAAGCTGCTATTGATATTCAAGTAACAACCGCAAAACTTTATCCGCGCAACATAAAGCGGGCCACTGAAAACGCCATTGCTATTGTTACCATGGACAAGGAAACGGCAGCCACTTGTACCTATTCAGTACCTCGTGGCGGCAAAGCAATCACTGGACCTTCGGTGCATCTCGCTAAGATTCTTGCACAGGTGTGGGGAAATCTTCGTATAGACGCTAAAGTTGTTTCCATTGAAGACCGGCAACTAACATCGGAATCTGTTTGCTTTGATTTGGAAAACAACCTGGCCATTAAAACCCAGGTCAAGCGTTCCATCATGTCAAAGAACGGACGTTTTAATGACGACATGATTACCGTAACCGGGAACGCAGCCAATTCAATTGCACTCCGCAACGCCGTTCTTTCGGTTATTCCCCGCGCTATCGTTGACAAGGTTTACAATTCAGCGAAGCAAACCATTACCGGCGATGTCTCCGACAAAACAAAATTGCTCTCCAAGCGCAAGCAAGTATTTGACGGTTTGAAAGATACCTATGGGCTTACAGAAAAGGAAGTTCTTACGGCTATTGGCAAAGCGGCTGTTGACCACGTTACCGGCGATGACCTCGTTGTATTGATTGGCATTGGTACCGCCATTAAAGACGGCGACACGACCGTTGACCAAGCCTTCAAAGGGGCCAAATCAGCAGGGCCCGAAACCGTTGCCGTTGAAGATTTGCAGTTGTTGTTTGATGCAAAATCTGCCTTGCTTTCAAAAGAAGAAATCGAAGATGCCAACCGCATCATCTCTAAAAAAGAAACCGCCTCTTATCCCAAACTCAAAAAGTTGCTGGAGGCTAAATGAGCATCATCTTAAACGAACAGCGGATTGGCAATTTTACCAGCAGCGAGATTTACAAACTGCTCACGGTTGCAAAGGACAAGGTTTCTTTTGGCAAGCCTGCGCTCACCTACATTAAAAAGAAAAAGCAAGAGCGAAGACTTGGCCGCAGCCTTTCTATTGAGACAAGTTCGCGGTCTTTGTCGTGGGGCAAACTACTGGAAGAATTTTGGTTTGACCAGCTAAGCACAGCCTACAAACTTACTTCCGATAAAACAGTGGTGCATCCCTCTATTCCTTTTTGGGCTGGCTCATCTGACGGTGAAAAAAAGGACACCGTAATTGACATTAAATCGCCCTACACGCTGGATTCGTTTTGCGACCTGGTGGACCCGCTTTATGAAGGCTTAACCGGCATTGACGCCATGAACGCAATACGCGAAAACCACGACTGCGGCGAACAGTATTACCAGCAACTCGTTTCCAATTCCATTATCCACAACGCACGGTATGCGGAATTGATTGTAGGGATGCCTTACTACTCGCAATTGGCTGAAATAAAGTTGCTGGCCGATGGTGTTGCAAACGTGAACTGGATAGCCTTTGCCCTGGATGAAGAACTGCCTTTTTTGCTTGACAAAAGCTATTACAAAAACATCAACATTATTCGGTTTGCTGTACCGCAAGAGGACAAGGATTTGCTGACTGATTTCGTATTGCGGGCTGGCAATTTATTGTTGCAAAACCAAAAGCCCTCCATTGCCATTGCCAAATACGATTACGACATCGCCACAACCATCGTTGAATGAACAAACAAGCATCTCATTCAAAACCGCTATCTAAAAAGTAATAAATAAAATTACGATGAAACGAAACCTTGCAGATACGAGCGAATTAGTGACCTAAAAAATTTTGCACTTTTCTTACGTTAAGAAAAACCAATCAAAACGCAAACTATTTATTAACCCACTTCTTAAAAAAATGCAATATCACGAATGGCATACAAAATACGACCGCCTTGCCGCTGTTTCGGCGAAGGTGAAGCATTACGCAAGTGCGTACCTTAAGTACCGCGCCGCTGCCGATAAGAAGCATTTGCAGCGGTATTTGAACGAACTGGATAAGTTAATGGCAGCGGACAAGAAACCGCCGGTTTTAAAACAGGGAGAATTGATGTAATGGCGAGAATCCGCACCATAAAGCCCGATTTCTTTGCCGATGAAAAATTGAGCAAACTTAAAAGAGACGTTCGCCTTCTTTATGTGGGCATGTGGGTGTTTTCCGATGACTATGGAACGGTGCGAAGCAACCCGATTTGGATAAAGTCAAACGTTTATCCTTACGATGAGGAATTAAGGGTTAATGATGTAAAGCTCTGGTTAGATGCGTTGGTGAAAGCCCGGATGCTGGAACCCTTTTGCTACAACGGCGAAGGCTTCTACAATATCCGCACTTTCGATACCCATCAGAAAGTAGAGAAGAAATCAAAGCCGGTAGTTCCCTTGGAAGATAAGCGGCGACTAATTGCCGAACAGTCGGGGAACAGTCGGGGAGTAGTCGGGGAGTATTCGGTGCCTGAAGTAGGAAGTAGTAATAGTACAGAGGACTTAGTAAGTAGTAACAGGGCTAACGCCCTTGTCGGCTCACCGCCGACCGAAGGGCCGAAGAAAAAAACGGGTTTGGTAAGAAATGAAGTTTCTACCGGCCCGCCCAAGGCAGACTACCTCGATCTTGTCATCAGCCTATCCGGGAAGGAAAAAAAGGAGGTGGTGGAAGCCTTAAAAACCTTTATCGAAAAACGGCCTGTCTTTCTTGAACCATACTGCGAGTATTGGAACATCGCCATCACCGGCACCAACATTCCGTCCATTGACTTGGAGCGTGGGTTAACGGAACAGCGGCTGAAAAAATTACAAACAAGGCTTCGGGAACCGGCTTTTGACTTTTTGGAATTGATACGAAAAATCGTGAAAAGCCCATCGCTCCGAAAAAACGAAAGCAAGGAAGGTAACCGTTGGTTTTCCTTTGACTGGATGATAGAAAGCCAAGCGCATTGCACAAAAATCATTGAGGGAAATTACAGTTGATTCACATAACGACAAGGCTTTCTGCTGTGGCGAGCAGAGAGTTCGACCTAAATAAAAGTGTCCAGCCATAACAGAAAGCCCATTGTTGCCCGAAGTGCGGGTATAATTTGAAACTTATTTTTTAATTATAAACTTTAAAATTATGTACACAGAAAAACAGATTGAAGAATGGAAAAAGAAGGCGGAAAAATGGGATGATTTAGATAACGCAATTTCTGCTTTTTACAACGAAGATGATGATGCCGAAAGAGAAGAAGATGATGGTGGTAGTCTTTTGGATATTGGCGAAGTAGCTGCACGAGCATTTGGGTATTTGTAAACGAGTGTTGTCCGGTAGTATTAGCGCTAACGTTGAAGCATTGCCGAAGAATGGGAATTTGAAATACTGAAGCTGAATAGCGATAGCGGAACGTCAAGCCATTTTTTTGCCAAACCTAATGTTGGTAGCAGCCTTGTCAAACCACTTTTAAAAATTATTTTATGCCAATAGATTACAAAAATTATCCTTCTAACTGGAAAACAGAAATAAGACCTGCAATTATGCAACGTGCCGAAAATCGTTGTGAGTTTTGCAACGTAAAGCATTACGCTGTTGGTTATTGGGATAAAGAAAACTTTATGCCTACTGCTGGTAATATTGAACACGATGCAGCAGGGCAAGGATTATTAACTTATAAACAAGCTCGTGAGTTAGTGAACCATTGTAACGGCTATTGTGATGATAAGTTGATAGTAATTGTTTTAACAATTGCTCATTTAGATAACGATACAAAAAATAATGATTACTCAAATTTAAAAGCACTTTGTCAAAGATGCCATAACAGGTATGATGTAAATTTTAGAAAACAGAATAGACGAAACAGTCGGGTCGAAAAACTTGGATTACAAACGCTGTTTGTCTAAGGTTGCTACCGTTGGTGCTTGCCGAAGTAGCGGACATAGATATTCGTCAGCCCGCAAACTTACCACAGCTAAAAGTAAAATTGAAAATATGAAGCCGAAATTAAGTACGTCAAGCCCCGCTTTTGCCAATACAAATGTTGGTGGCAGGGCTTGGAAGTTCGAGAAGTTTTGTATGAAAGGTGAGTACCAACTTTGGACAGCACATTATTGGTGTCCTGATGGAGATGGTATTGAACTTTACATTGCCGAAGACCATTTTGAATTAAGCTGCTTTTCTGGCATTGGAGATAGTGTAATAAAAATGAGTGATTTGGATTTTACATACCTGCAAGACAAAGTAAAAGATTTGGACTTTAGACAACCTTTTGTAATTCAGGCGATAAAATTTGCTGATTATTTCTGTCAATTATTTTGCGAATTTAAGGATGTGTCCAATTATAAAGATGTGTCCCAGTAGCCTTGCTAAATAACAGTATTTATTCATCAGCCGCCATTTTGCAAAACACGTTGTTGTGCGTTCGTGGCGGGTAAATTGTAAACGATGTCAACACGAAAAGTAAAGTATAAAGCAAACGAATTTATTAAGCCTTGTCCGAAGTGTAAAAACAATACAGACTTCACAATTAGAAGCGAACAGGTTTGCGAAGATGGCTGTGAAATATGGGCAGAATGTAAATGCGGTTACAATCCAACGTCTTATGAAAATATGGGTAGCGGTTACAGGGTTGAAGATGTTTGGGGCGGCTGCAATGACGATAATTGTCAAGATGCAATAACCTACGCATGGAACGAAGCACTTGAAGAATTAGAGGCTAAGCCATGACGCACAACGTTTGACAGCTTTGCGTCAGGCGTGGAGTTCAAAGGCTCGTCAGTTTGGTAAGATGTACAATAGTTCATTAGAGATAAACAGTTTGCAAGTGGTATGCTGCCACGCTTGCGCAAAACTGATTGTTGGCAGCAGTTAAATTCAATGTTATGTCGCCAGAAGAAGCAAAACAGATTGTTAGAATTACTGAAAGAACTTTTGATGTCGAAAGTTCAATGTTTGGTGATGGCTCGGTTACAATTACTATCGCCGACGTTTTTGATACCGAAGCCGAAGCTCAAAAGTTCTTGGAAGCCTTACGGTTGTTGTGCAGTTAATTGCTGCCAACGGATAAGAGCTTTTTGCAGTTTTTGAATTTGAAAATATATCGTTTATGAAAATTACTGATGCTCAAATTATGAAAGCAGCCCAACAATGGGCGCAGGCAACAGAGTATTATGCACCTGATAACAACTCCTTTGCAGCGGGGGCCAAATGGATGATGCAAAAATTGCAAAAAACACCATGTACTACGCCGTTGTCTCCTTCCAAAGATGAGGGGCCTTTTTGTCGCTCATGTAAAAAACCTATGGATGAAGATGAGGGGCGTTGGGGG
Organism: Flavisolibacter sp.; assembly: GCA_965247695.1. Taxonomy (GTDB): domain Bacteria; phylum Bacteroidota; class Bacteroidia; order Chitinophagales; family Chitinophagaceae; genus Flavisolibacter. The sequence goes on along the minus strand of OZ252037.1, from coordinate 2,897,647 downwards.
TGGTGTGGTGACTGTTATGAGAGTTGATTGATACTGTGCGCTGGCTGCTTGGTAGCAATAACGCCTAACGAACAGGGCTTTGTGCAGTATGGGAAATCAGGGAACAAAAGTTCAGCACTTGCACACAGCCAAATTGAAAAACCAAAGATGAGTTTTGTACGTCTGCCCCAATAGCAGCAAACCCCATGTTACCTGCTGTGCCAATGTGGACTATGGTTGCAGAGCATTATTACAACCGTTCCCGTTTACATATTGCCAATGAAAGTTTCATTACTATGTGCGGTAGGGGTAATATGCTTGTAAGAGATTATGTTGAATTTCAGAACGGACAAGTTCAAAAGATTGGTGAGTGTCGGCAAGTTTTGGAAACGATACCTGAATGGCAAATATGTAAACGGTGCTTGCTGTCGCTAAGGCATAGCAGCTAACGTTAAAAGTATTGCTGCCGTGTGGGAATTTTTGCACGTCAGATGAATAACATACAAAAGTTTAATTTATGAATAAAGTTGAGAACTTAGATGTCAGCCCACATAGCAGCAATACCGTTGTTGGGCGAAGGCGGTTGAAAAAGTAGAGATTATCAAACTTAAAATATAAAAAATCATGTCAGGAAACGAATTTTTAGAACTACACAAAAAAGGTATGGAAACGTTAGGATTTTGGACTGAAGAATATCGTTCAACCTTTTTAAGAGCTATTGAAAACAAGTACAAGTCGGAAATAATTAGAGAGTGGTCAATTTCAGACTTCATTGCCAATGCAGATAAATTTCTTGTCAAATGGGTTAAAAGGCATAAGCCACTTAGTGATGAAGAAATGACTGAATTATATGGCAGGTAGCTTTCGCCCAACGGAGAAGGGCTTGGCGATGTTTTGGAATTTGGAAATCGTCAGCCCGTAACCGAAACTAAATTAATAACTAAAAGTTGAAATTAAAAATATGAAGCCAAATAGAAATTCGTCTGATGGGACTGCTGCCGATAGCGAACAAATGCTGATGTTTGAACGTCCTGCCAAACTATTGCCAAGCCCCATGTTAGGGGCAGTTGCATTGGATTGGAAGCTGGGGAAGGTGGTAAATGTTATGTGGTTCGGAAATTTGAAGCCGATGAAAATAATTGGGCATGATGAACCAAGTAATCAAGTTAAAGTTCAACACCTTGATGCAATGGGCAGTTTTTATGAAACAGCTGAAAGGTTATTGGAGCTGAGCAATTGCCCCTAACGTTTGCGGCTTGGCGAAGTACGGGCAATGACTGTTACTATTGCTCGGTTTTGTATTCGTTCGGCTTTGCACTTCACCCCGTATTTTGCCAAACCGTTTGTTAGCCGTTCGCCTTTTTAGTAGGGTCTCAAAAATAAATATTTAAAAAAGTTTGCGTAATTAAAATAAAGTGTTTAAATTTGTGTACTAAATTAAAATGTATGAACGAAAGATTTGTAAATTCCGCAATTGGAAGGGCAGCAAGACAAGGCGAAAATATCAAGATGCCTAATACAGTAAACTACAATTTCAGGGCTTTGTTTGACCCAAGAAAGAAAACTACCTACAACCGATTATCTGATGCTATTAGAGTAGCAATGCAATTTAAAAAAGAACAGTTTAGCAGTTCTGACTTTCTTATTCTTAAACTAAGCAAAGGATTTCAAATTGGCTTTGACACCGAAGAAGTAAGAAAAAGTATTGACTTTAAAGAAACTTTCTCATGGTCAGAAAAGCAGTAGTAATAAAGAACCCAAAAGGGGCTGGCAGAAAGCCAAAGTTTAATGAAGCAACTACAACGTTTTCGTGTCGAGTACCTGTGTCGAAAAAAGTAGAGTTGTCGCAACTTGTCCACCTTAAATTATTAGAGTGGTCGAATAAAGGTGACGGCTAACGGCAGGTATTGCCTTGTCTGTTTTGGAATTGGCGGCAATCAGTCAAATTAAAATACAAATGTTCCCGTGATAGGTGTCTGCTGATAGATGCTGGTCTTGCCAAAATAGCGGCAATACTTTTGTTGGCTGCTGTACGGTGAATTAGTAATTATTTCTCAAACTTAAAAAATAAAAAAATGAATGTAAAGTTAAACGAAACAGTAACGCTTTCAATTGAAACTTACGAAGAAATGAAAGCAGAAATAAAAAGCCTTCGGCAACAAGTACAAGAGAAAACAATTTACAAAGAGGTGTTACCACCAATATATGGTTATGTTGCAATGGCTCTTTTATTTATTGTGGGTTTTTACCTACAAACTCGTATGATGTAGTATAGCAGCCAACGTGAGTTTGTGAAAAAACCACTCTGTTGCTCACTAAATATACACACCCTGTAAATAGCTTCAAAGCTGTATAATAATTGCTGCAAAGTGGTATGCAATTCATTCAGGGTAGCAATCGTCATCAAAGTTATTTTTCAACGCTTGATGAGCAGGTAAGTGCAGATAATGCGGTGCGGCTCATAGATGCTTTTATTGACAAGTTGGATTTACATCAGCTTGGATTTGGTAACACTGTTCATAAAAGCGAAGGCCGTCCGCCCTATGCCCCCTCAGTACTTTTAAAGCTTTATTTGTATGGTTATTTAAATAAGATACGCAGCAGCCGTAAGCTCGAAAAAGAGTGCACTCGCAACATCGAGTTGCAATGGCTCCTGCAAAGTTTACAACCCAACTATCATACGATAGCTGACTTTAGAAAACTGCATCCGGTTCCGCTACAAAGCATGTTCTGCCTCTATGTACAGTTCCTTGATAATACTGGCCTGCTGGGTAAAACCACTATTGGTATTGATGGCAGCAAGTTTAAAGCGGTCAACAGCAAAAAGAACAATTACAGCCAGGCCAAAATAGACAAGCACCGCCGGTTTATAGAAGACAAGACTGCTAAGTATTTGTTGGAGCTCGATGAACTGGATGGCGAGGAGAACGCAATGGGAGAAGAACTACAGCTAAAAAAAGGAAAGATAACCGAAGGTCTTAAAAAGCTAAAAGAACGAACAATCAAGTACGACAAGCTTCAGGTGCAGTTAAACCAAACAGACGACAAACAAATCAGTACAACCGACGGTGATAGCCGCAGTATTATAATTGTAAAGAGTATTGTGGAAGTGGCCTATAATGTGCAAAACGCTGTGGATGATAAGCACAACCTCATTGTACATACTCAAGCTACGAACACCAATGACGGCAAGGCTTTATATAAAGCTGCCACACAGGCTAAAGAAAACCTTGGCCTGCAAAAAGAAGATAGGCTGGTGGTACTGGCCGATAAAGGCTATCATACCGGGGCGGAGTTAAAGCAGTGTCATGATGATAATATGATTACGCATGTTGCTTACAAAGAACAACCCGGCGTTAAACATATAGCACACCAGTTTTTAGCAGAGAGCTTTGACTATGATAAACAAGCGGACAGCTACACCTGTCCTGCAGGCGCTGTACTAACATCGCTGGGCACCTGGCACAACAAAAAGGGAGAAGCTAATGAAACTTCTTACCGGTTTAAAACCTACCGCACCGATGCCTGTAAAACATGTCTGCTAAAACACCAGTGCACCAAACTCCCTAAACGCATTGTTCAGCGCAGTGAGTACCAGGATGCAGTAGACATCAATGATAACAACATAAAACAGGCCCCGCATTATTACAAGCGACGGCAAGCCATTTGTGAACACCCCTTCGGCACCATCAAGCGCCACTGCGGTTACACGCACACCTTACTTAAAGGACTCCAAAAAGTGAATGGAGAAATGAGCCTCATTATGCTTTGCTACAACTTTATACGTACTAAAAATATACTTGGGTTTGATAAAATGGTGCAAGCCATCAAGGCCTTTAAACCAAACTATGAGAGACTGGTTTGTGCTGTAAGAAATAGCTTTATCAAAGGCATTTACAGGCCAATAACGGATGTTGTTTTTTACCCCTATATAATCGCGGTAGTTGATAGAGCCTGATAAACAGGAGGTAAACAGTTGCAGAATGAATCACACAAACATGACTACAGAAAAAAAGAAGGTTTTCTCACAGTCTGACGTTGAAGCATTTGTGTTTGTGGCGGAATTTGGAAATATGCAGTTCAGCCCTTGCACAAAAGCAAAAATAGCGAACTGAAGATGAGCACCTGCGTACAGTCCGCCGACATAACACAAATGCAGTGTTGGCAGAAGTAGCGGGCAAACAATAAACAATCTTAAAAATTAAACGATGTCAGAAACAAAGAAAGCTGATATATCAGCACAGCAAATGGAAGCAGATGGTTGGGTAAAAACAGGTGATCCTCTTTTCTTGTATGAAAAGAAAATAGAAAACAGAAATCCAATCAACAACGACCCGGAAGATACCGATATAAAACTGATTGTTCACGGCATGTTCAACCAATGGACGTTTGCCGTTTTATTTCCATCGGGTGCGATGTTAAATTTTGTCGCTAACAGCATGAAGGATTTAAAAAAGTTTGAAAGCATGTTGTGGTTCTACGACTGCGAATATTAGACTGGTAGCTATTTCTGCCAACGGGTATATGTAGTCAACGCACTTATCGCTATACAAATTAACAACTTATAACCATGAACTGGAAAGCCGCAATGGACGCCTTTACCATTAAAATGCGTTCAAAAAATTGGAGCGAATCAACCGTCAACAACTACGGTAGTCAAGTGCGGTTATTTCTTCAACGCTTTGCTACCGTGCCAAAGGCAAAAGAGATCCCGGCAAAAGACATTGAGGCTTATCTGTTAACCATAGTCAACATCAACACCCGCAACCATGCCCGCTGCGGCATTCAAGCATTTTATTCGCTCTGCGTATTGCAGCCAATGAAACTGGCGCACATTCCCTGGCCGAAAAAAGAAAAGCGATTGCCCCGTGTAATTGACCGGGAGGATTTGGTGATAAGGATTGCTGCCATTGAAAATAAAAAACACAAGTGCATTTTGGCTCTTGCTTATTGTTGTGGTTTGCGCGTTTCGGAGGTATGCAATCTGAAAGTAGCTGACTTCAATAAAGGGCTCTTGCTTATTCGCCAAGCAAAAGGAAGGAAAGATCGCTACGTGAGTTATTCCGACAACGTGACCGGATGGCTGAAAGAGTATCACTTTGACTATAAGCCAACTGACTACCTGTTTACCGGCCAATTTGGTGAGCAATACAGTACACGTAGTTGCCAGCAGATTTTTAAAAAATACCTTGACAACGCAAAGTCATTCCACACACTTCGCCATAGTTGTGCCACAACGATGTTGGAGCAGGGAACCGATCTCCGTGTCATCCAAAGAGTGTTAGGTCATTCAGATATTAAAAGCACGACAATTTATACACACGTTAGCAAAACTTTTTTGCAAGCCGTTCCCAAACCTATATGACAAATACAAAAAACACCGGACGTACACGTCCCGATAGCTATCGGGAGCGACGCAACGAAAACGCCGTTGACACCAGCACCATGATCTACGGCAAAGTGCCGCCACAGGCCCGCGAACTGGAAGAGGCTGTGTTGGGTATCATCATGCAGCCGTGGGAGAAAGAAGCCTTTGATACCTCCTCCGAAACCCTTACGCCTGAAATGTTTTACGTGGATGCTCATCAGATGATTTTTCGCGCCATGAAAAGTTTATCGGGCAAAAGCAAGCCTATAAATATGCTGACGGTGGTGGAAGAACTGCGTTTTGCGGGAGAACTGGACCGTGTGGGCGGACCCTATTACGTGACCAAGTTAACCAACAACGTCACTCTCGGAACCACGGTGGATTATTACAGCAAAATCATTTACCAAAAGTATTTGCAGCGGGAAATGATAAGCATTTGCATGGAGACCGTATCGCAGGCTTATGAAGACGCCACCGACGTGTTTGACATGATGGAGGCCCACGAAAAAGCCCTTACCGAAATCACCGCCACAGGCAGCGGCACCGACATGGTGGAAATTGAAACCGGTCTTGTGGAAATGATGCAGGAGATTGAAGCCCGCCGGTTGAGCGATACCCACCTGACCGGTGTGCCATCGGGTTTTACGCAACTGGATGAAATTACGCACGGCTGGCAAAAAACCGACTTGATTATTCTGGCGGCACGGCCATCGGTCGGAAAGACGGCCTTTGCCTGCAACCTGGCCATGAATGCCGCCCTGCACCCGGAAAGTAAAACCTGTGTTGCGTTTTTTTCGCTGGAAATGAGTCGCGGACAACTCATCGAACGCATTACCGCGGCGCAAACCGAAACACCGCTGGAAGCCATCAAACGCGGCACGGTTGACGATAGGGACATGGAACGCATTTACCGCAAAGGCGTGCAGCCGTTAGCCGGCACTAACCTGTTTATTGACGACACGCCGGCGCTTACCCTTTCGCAGTTGCGAAAAAAAGCCCGAAAGCTAAAGCGAAAAGTTGGCGTGGACTTACTCCTGATTGACTACCTCCAACTCATGCAGGGCGAGGGCGGAAAGAGCGGCAATCGCGAACAGGAAATTTCCAACATTTCAAGAAGCTTGAAATCTTTGGCCAAAGAACTGCAAGTGCCTATCATCGCCCTTTCGCAGTTAAGCCGTGAGGTAGAGAAACGGAAAGCCGACGACCAGATGCCCAAGCTTTCCGATTTGAGGGAGAGCGGCGCCATTGAGCAAGACGCGGACATGGTTTGCTTTATCTATCGTCCCGAATACCACGGCAACAACTCCAACGAAATGGGCGAAAGCACCAGCGGCGAAACGCATCTGCGGATTGCCAAGCACCGGAACGGCACATTGGCGAATTTAAAGTTCACAGCAAAACTCGACATCCAAAAGTTTGTGCCCTTTGAAGGCCACTTTCATGCGCCAACCGAATTACCGGCCGGCGGTTGGAAACCGGTTGGTACGCGGGCAAGTGCAGATGATGATTTGTTTTGAAAACACAGTTCACCATAGCCCACCTCGACGACCTGAAAGCGAAAGGCTTCATTCGCGGGTATTCACCCTTAAACCCTCCGCCTGAAAAGGCCGTGAAAGGAAAGAAAAAAGGGCAATTACCGGCAAAAGGCAGCAAGATCAAAGGCTGGATTTCGTTGCAGCTTTTTGCCTGGTGCAAAGCGGAAGGATTGACGCTTGTTTCTGAACTGAAATTTAGTAAGGACAGAAAATGGCGGGCTGATTGGGCAATTTTCCATGGTGTGAATGAAGTGCAGGCAAGAGCGCACCAGTACACCGAATCAAACATGGTTTGCCTAATTGAATACGAAGGGCTAATGAATGAAAAGAGCAGGCACACAACCATTGGCGGCTTTTCAAAAGACACAGAAAAATATCGCGAGGCGTCAATGCTTGGATGGACGGTTTTGCGCTATACAGCTCTGAACCACAAAGCAATTGTTTCCGATTTGGATAAAATAAAGAAACCGATTCACTAACTGCCGGCGACGGCATAAAAATAAATAGAGGATGACACAACCCAATGAACTCACAGCAGAAGAGAAGGCGGTAATCGCCCTAAAGTATTACGGATACAACGATAGCCCCAATCCTGACATACTTGTTGCAACGGGACCGGTCCTGTTCGGACAACCAATCATTCGTAAAAGCATCGCCTCGTTGACGATTCTGGAATGGTCTGCACAAATCTCAGTGTGGGCGAAGTTGATCATGGAGTGGTGCAAGGCTGTACAGATGGCAGGCGGCGCTACTGAATTATGGCGGCCACTCTTCGAATTGGATGGCAAGTACAACGATGCCTTAAGAACCAACAACCCCGCCTCCGCACTGGATACCCTTGTAGAAGGGATTTTGGAACTACAAAAACTAAAATCATGAACAACCCAACAGCGGAAGCAATTCTGAAAAAGCATCTTGATGCAACAATGGACACATTACGCGAAGACCACGCGGAAATGTTCAATCTTTTTGTCAACGATCGAATGGGGAAAGCAATAATCGCCGCTATGAACGAGTTCGCTGCCACCCACCGTCCCGAAGAGGGAGAGGGGCTTGAACCCACACCTCCCGCCGGGGATGAGTGGAAGAACGCAGTTGAACCAACGCAATGCAAAGCGGGAGATCAAAGGGTGTTAGTCAATGGGTATCCGCTAACCATTGATTTCAGAATAGTTGCCGAAAATAAATGGTGTTTTTTGCAAGCCTCCCTCACCGCAGAACGGGAGAAGGTTGAAAGGTTGGAGGCGGCGTTGCAAGAGATTACCTATGACCCATACCCGGAAGACCTTTTTAAGCCCATACCAGCCGAACAATGGCGGCTGATACATGAAATGTTGAAAGGAAACTTTAGCATCAGCATTGACCGCCTATCGGCTGAATATGGCCGGCTGTTTCGCAAGCCATTGCAGGAGAAAGCAAAAGAGGCACTGAAACAACTAAAACAAAAGGAGGAGATGTGAACAACCCTCAACAACCCGGGCCGGAACAATGCCCGCATGAAAAAGCTGTGATTGAGTATTTCGACCTACGGTTAAGTATAACCGAAGGAATCAAAATAACCGCTGATTTCGGCCAACTGGTCGGACTTGTCGCTTTTGCTTTTCAAAAAGCACATGCACAGCCCCAGCCCCCTTCAACTACCATTCACGATGCCATCATGGAGCAATGGAGCGAAGACTTGTAAAATGTGTAGAGATAGTAGCCGTATTAGGAATCGAGACAGGATAAATGATTTGAAACGTCTCAATTATCAAAAGAAAAAACAGCAAAATGAAAGTAATAAGCCTTCTACAACCTTGGGCGAGTTTGGTAGTGATGGGATATAAAAAATGCGAAACCAGAAGCTGGAACACAAAGAGCCGCGGCACATTGCTTATTCATGCGAGTTTGGGCAAAAAATTTAGCCATCTCGCCGGATGCAAAACTGAAAAATAAAATTTGAACCTACTGCCAACGATAGAACGCCTCACTGAAGACCAGCTTATTCGTGAGATGCGGCCAATAGACATTTTGGACCTGGTTTTTTTGGCTTATGTACGCTTCTCCCACCAGCCGACGAAACCAAACTGTGAAGAATACAATAGATGGGTAGAAGTGTACAACTTCAAGCGCGGCAAGAAGGTGCTGAAACACAAACACTACTATGCACCGAAACGCGGAAAGCCGGTAAGCCATCGGTAACAACAATAGCTTCCAAATTAACGTGTTCCCTAACCACTTCCTTTAACGTTTGAGTATTGGCGTTAAGCACCGTTGTCTTTACCTTCTTACCTCTTTGTTTTGTTGAATTTTGATAATGTTGGTGAGTTCTGTAAACTTTTAAAACAAATCAAGACGAAATACAAAAAGTGATAAGGCCGTCGCATTACTTCATTTGATTTGGCGATAACAGTTCTTCATTTACTGAAACGCTTCTTCAAAAAGTACCCTTATTTATTACTTTTACCAATGCAAAACATTGAAGCCTACGTAAAGCAATTTTACGGCGTAACGGAACTTTCACCGGCACAGCGCGAAGTACACATGGCGCTCATGGCCGCTTACTCACACGAAACAGCATCGGCACTGGCCAAACGCTTAAAAATGGCAAAAGCGGAGTTGTGCGCCGTTATTAAACGGGTTCACCGCACCCGAATGCAGGACGTGAAAACGTTGGAAGGAATGATCACGCTTTAGGCGTAGAGCCAGGCCCGCCAGATCGGCCGAGAATCCAATCCACGCTCACGTTGCAATAATCAGCCACGCGGATGATAAATTCAATGGACGGCACATAGCGGAACACCTGGGAGGCATCGTAGCCCTTGACATAAGACACGCCCACCCGCATTGCCTTGGCCCAACCCGATAGCGACAAGCCTTGCTCTTTCCGAAGTTGCCGAAGGTTGGTGATGATGATTTTTTCAAGCGCGGTAAAGTCGCGCAGGTAGGCTTCAGCCGCTGGCTTTACTATTCTTTTCTTCGTTGCCGCCGCCTTTTTTGCTGCCGCTTTGCCGGTTGCTTTTTTCATCTGTTGCTAAAATTTTTAAGCCGGTGGTAAACGTAGCGGCTTTTTCTTTACTTTCAAAACCGGTTACGCGGCGTAACCACCTAACCAAACCGCGTACCGAGGCGCCGATGCAGCATAAAACCGTTTCGCTTATTCTTTTGGAACGGGCTGTAAAAAGCCAGTTCTTCCTTCTTCGCCATGGCGACAAAGGAAAAATCAAACGCCAGCGTCACCGGCTGGAATGCCACCACGTCGAAATAAAAAACCCAGGGCTGGCTTTATTTGTTTTCGTAGGGATGGCGCTTGATTACCGGCATGATGTTGAGGAAATAAGCATTTACTTAGGCCTTGATGAAAAACTGGTGGTGCGTTACGGTAACTCCTACACATGGGAATTTCAAACTGCATTGATGATGAAAAATGCCGGTGTTCGCCTCAATCCTGAATCATCCGCTGGAAAGGTTTACATCAAAACGGCTTTGGTAAAGAACTGGTTGAAGTGGAACAGTTAACCCTTCCCGTACTTCCTTACAAATTCAATCCGCAATTCACAGCCCATTGCTTCGGCTAAGTTCTTTAGCGTGGTGATAGACGCATTGCGCCGGCCGTTCTCTATCAGCGACACATCAGCGGTGCCCATCATTGCGGTTGCTGCAACTGCCTCCTGCCCTATTCCGGCGGCTTGGCGCTTTTCGCGTATGTGCTGGCCAACTTTAAGTAAAAAGGCATCAGCATTCCCCCTCTCCATTTGCCGGTGCATTTTGAGCAGCTTCTTTGCCCGCCGCTTCGGGTCTTTAAATTCTTCATCCGACATCGTTGCCGTAACGCCGTAACTGCGGAGGGCTTCGGTTGTTTTTTTATCAAGAACGGCTTGTTGTTCTTTTGTCCACATGGTTTTAGTTTTTATCAGATGAATAAGGTTTATCGTAATAGCCGCGCTTTTCTGCGATTTTAAAGCCCAAAAAGAAACCGGCCATAGATTTCATAGCGGCATCCATTTCCGTGAGCGTGTTGGGGCTTATTTCAAGCCTGGTGCCTTTTATCGTGCCTGCGTAAACCACCGCAATGTTGTAACCCGGAACAACGGCATAAGCAAGGTGACTCGCATTGTTGATAGCCGTGGTCATTTGCGCCAGCGATTTGTAAAAGATGATGCGACCAACGTAGTGAGGCGGCGCTGTTTGGATGATTACCGTATCGGTGCCGGTGTCGTCGGGAGATTGGGCGAAGTAAAAAAGGGAAAGGGGTTTCATTGGTTGAGTGGTTTGCTTATGATCATCCCTGATTTGAAAACAAGCGAATCACCTGGTTTTAAACTTTGCCAAGCCGCCATATACTCTACATTGAAGTATGAGTTCGGAGCAATTTTAAACAGCGTTACTTTATGCCTTTTCTCTTTGCAGCCGATTAGAAGAAAAAAAGCAAAACAAAGCCGGAATTGATTTTTTAAAATGGCTCATAAAAATCCAGTTTTTGAAAATTAGTAATGTTTGTGTTTCCGGTTGGCAACCCATGGTGAACCGTGCCTGTAAATTTCATGGCTTTTGCCGGTATTGCCCAGCCTTCCCGAAAATCCCAAAACCATTTTCCGGCGCCACGTTGTTTGTACCTCGTTCGGGTGCAGTGAAACCGGGTTTATTAACCCTGTGGCGTTTGGTGGAAAATCGGTTTTATTTGGTGAGCTGGCGCAAAAGTTTTCGGGCAAGGATGATAAAAATAATGAATAGAGCAGCAAGGCAAAGCAGGATGATAAGAAGGGCAGCCATTGGTTAAGGTTTTGCCCTTCCTGTCCAGCGGTTGAACCGGTTAATTTTACAGCGTGTTTCATGTTTAAAAGTTGGTTGATTAACAAGCGGTTTTAATTTCAAAAAGTACGGTTGGTTTATAGGCGTGGGCTGGGTTTTTCTTTTCCTGTTTTGCTCTGCCTGTTTGCCGGTCCTGGTAGGCGGTTTGTGTTTTGCCTTCAAAGAGGGGGTATCCTTTTAGCTTTCCTACCCGCTGGTTGAATTTTGCTAAAACTTCATCGTCTTTAAATTCAAGATGCGCGGTTCCTTTTTTAAATCCTTTGAGGCGGAAAAATCCGAAGTCATACCATTTATTGAACTCGTGCTTTTCGTATTCCGGCGTATGGTAGTAATATTTACCGCTTGCCTTTCCTTCTTCCATGGCCTTTAAACTTTCGGCGCTTTCAATGTGGTTAAAGTTCCAAAATGATCCTATTGCCTCGTAATTCTCGCCGGTAATGTAGCAAAGCGTTTTGTTTAGGTCGTCTATTGTTTCGTAATGGTCGCTACTGTGCGTAACCGAAAGGCCGCCGCTCCATCCGGTAGTAAACAAATGCGGGTGAATGAATTTTTTATTCAAAACGTAGTGGCTGTTGGTTTTCCAGCCTTCCAAACCTTGGCGGTTTTCTGCGTGGTGCTGCGTTAGTTTGTCGAATACTTCTATCACTGCGCGGTCCATCCGCTGTGAAGTTGTGCCTATCACTATTTCAATCATCTTGTAAATATTCCGCATGGTAAAGGGTATTTTCTGCTGCTGCTCTACAAATTTATTGATGTCCTGCTTTAGCCCTTTGGTGGCGTGCTTCTCCATGTTCATTTTAGAGAAAACAAATTTCCATGCGGCTTTTTGCAGGTCTTTTTTAAATTCTTGCCGGCTTTTCGGGGCGTCGCCTTCGGTTACTGAAAAGGCAAGGCTGGAAGTAAAAAAGGATTTGGTTAGGGCGTTCATCTCAACGGCTGCCAATAATTGCCGGTCGAATACTTTTATAGCGGCAACGTAGCGGTTAACCAAGTCCCGCACAAAATTGTAAGACATTAGCCCGTTAGCCTGTTCTTCTTCGGGGTCGGCTTCCATAAAAAAGCCGTCAAATTCGCTGGCGTAATTCTCGCCCGGCTTTTTGAGCCTTAGCAGTGCGATTTCTACGCCTGTCTTTCTTTCCGCTGTGCTAAATGCCTGGCCCAAATTGGCCCAGCTTCCGTAAGCCTCTAAAATGCTGTGCAATTCCTTGCGCTGGCTGCTGTACCTGTTTTCTATTGTGTTCAGGTTGCAAAGCGCAATGATCTGGCATCCTGCCGGGGCAATTTCGTAAGCGTGCAAAATGTGCTTTTCATCGGCGCTAAATGGCGGGTTCATTACGATAAAATCAACGTGGGAAACTTGCTCACTTGTGACGGTTAAAAAGTCATCGGCTATGACTCTGCATTTTGTTTGCAGTATCTTTTGCAGGTCTTCGTTTTTCTCGCAAGCGATAACGGAAGCACCGCTGCCAATACAAAAATCAACGATGTTACCTTTACCGGCGCTGGGTTCTAAAACGGTCTTTCCGGTAAGGTCGAAACCGTTTAACATTTGCTCGATTATATTGGCTGGTGTTGGAAAAAAATCAGCGGTGAACATGGGAGTAAGTTTTTTAGATGTGGAAGCAATGCTTAAGATAGAATCTTGATTCTTTGCGCAAATGTTTTACCGCTTAAATGTGGCTGATTAACTGCCTCGTAAGAGTGTGCGGTTAAACCTTGTTCTTTCAGTTTTTTATCAAACTCGTTTAACTCAATGTAAAGAAGGTTTGATTTGTGGTTTATAGTCACTGTTTTGATTTTTTGCAATGTTTCGGGGTTGTAAACTATCCACCTTGTTTGAGTCTTTGCCATTGTATTAAGTTTGAAAGGTTGGTAATTCGATTTATTACTTTTCAGATTAAAAAAAGTTGTGGACGTTGCGTTGTGGGCTGCTGAACGTGAACAAGGCCCAAAGGGTTTGCGGGCTGCTCAATTTCTACTTTTTGGATTCGTGCAATTTCTTCGGTGCCTGGCATGATTTGCCCGTATATCTGCAAATCGGTATCGGCAAAAAATTGAACGGTTGCGGCTATTTCTTTCCGCAGTTCTGCCTTTACAGTTTCTTTTGCCTTGTTCACTATCTCAATCAAATTAACGTGAATCGTGTAGCCGTTTTCATGGCCCCAAATTGCCGCTTTTGCTGCGTTTCTCACTTCTTCCTCTTGGTGCTGGGCAAGGCGTTGAGCCTTTGAATAAATTTCATCTGATACTTTAGATTGGGGGCAAACTTCCTGTGCTGGTGCTTCGCTTTTTACAGATAGTACCGCCTTTACTTCCTCTAATTTCTTTTTAGAAAAGATGATGCCTTTGCCGCAGCTTAGGCGCGGGTTATACTTGCCGCCGATTGAAATAAGTTTTTCGTAATGGGCGGAGAAATCACCGATAACGGCAACCGCTTTTTCGGAATAGTCAACGATTTGAATTTTACCGGCTGGCAATTCAACGGGTGCTGGTGTTTCATCCTTGGTTGTTGCTTGCTCACCTTCAAAAGAGATGCGGTAAAATTCTGCGGGACCGCTGCCGCATGTGCAGTCTGTTTTTGCAAGGCCCGTAATGGTTGCGCCGGCCGGAATAGAGGATGCGTAAAAGATTTGGTGTAAAAGGTCGTCGGCGTTATAGTGGCCGAAGTCGTGGCCGGCGTGGATGGTTTCAGCGAAGGGCAAAAGAATTTCCCGTGTGGCGGTGCTTATGCTGCGGCTTGTTTGCACATACTTTGCCTGGGGTATGTCGTCGCGGCTGTTGGTGTGCTCATAAATATCTTCCATGCCGTTAAAGGATCCGTATTGGTACTTTTTGGAAATGGCGTTTACCTGGTCGCTGGTTGGGCCGTCTTCCCAACGAATATCAACAGAATTGCCGCCGGCAAAATTGGAAGAGGTTACGGAAAATTTAATGCCGGGGAAAACGGTTTTTAATTCTTCGCGGATGGCGGCAGCTGTATTGGCTGCGCAGGATAATTTTTTATTCGCTTTGGCTTCTGCTTTGTAGGCTTCGCTGCGGTCGAAAGAGGATTTGCGCTGTGTAATTGCTTCGGCCATGCGTTCAGCGGTGCGGTAACCGGTGTAGCTTTCGTGATGCGCTGCCGTGCCGCGAAAGATTTTGCAGAAAAATTTGCCGTCTTCTGATTGGGTAAAGATTTGTAAGCCTTTGTAGGTTTCCTGGGTGTAGCCTTGCTTTAAGAGGTTCTCGAATTGGAAGGCTTGCGATTGAAGGCGGGCTTCTTTTGTGGAGTAGTTGAACATTGTGCGGGTTCGCTCTGTTAGCCTGTTGCGAATCAGGTTTTAGGTTATAATTAAAAAACGGGGTTCTTTTTTGGGTTTGGCATTGTTAATTAAATTCCGTTATTGCTTCGCACCAACCAAAACCTTCAACCCGCACTAAAAAATTCTTCGGTGCATTCGCTATTCGATCCCGCTCTTCTTCTTGGCTATAATTGCCGCAAAGTGTATGATAGCCATAGTATGATAGGTTGGTTTCAAATTCTTTTTCCCGGTACTCTTTAGCGAACTCCGTACCGCTAAAAATGCCGGCGGGGGTATGAACTTTTGCAGCGAGGCTGCCGATTGTGGAGGATTTTAATTGCATAACCTATTTATTTTTAGTTGTAAAAATCATTTTGAAGTCGTCGTAAATCGCGGAGAATTGTGCGATTGATTCAGCGCGGTTAATTCTGGCAACAACTTCGTTAACGCCGACTAAAAATTGACCATTCGATACCAAGGTTTCGCCTTTTAACGCATCAATCATTTTCTCTTTAATCTCGTCGTTTAGCTTTCCCATTTTTGGCAAAACCAGATAGTCGGAGGTAAAGTAGGCGGTCGAAAAAAAGTTTGTCAAAAATTTTTCCTGCTCTTGGGTTGTGCTGTTCAGGAAAACAACCTTTACTTCTTGTCCGTCTATTTTTGCGTTTGCGAGTTTCATATCTTTTGCTTTTGTTACACAAAGATAAGGGCCTCAATAATCAATATCCAAATCTATTTTTGATTTAAGGATTGTATTAACAATTCATTTGCAATTGCATTTAACGCAATCTCCCGCACTCTATCTTTCCCTCCCAGCGCTGCAATCTCCGCGCCTTTCACGTAAAAAGAAACGCTTTCCTTTACTTCGCCTGCTGGCTTTTTCTTCGCTCCCGCAATGCCTGGCAAACCTTTGTTGTACTTGCGGCGGTCTTTTTTCTTTACCATAAGGCAAAGTAAAATCATTTTTTGAATCGGTGGATGAATGGAAGGAAATTTATTTATCGTACCTCGTTTCGCGGCAACGCTTTTCCAGCGCCGTTAAAGCATTGCGGCCGGCAAGAGTCAAGGTCCATCGTTTATTTATCTCGTGCTGCTCCGCAAAACCATTATCTCTAAATGCCTTCAAGGCGTTAGAAATATAATTTAGTCCTCTTGTCTTGCCTAACGCCTTTAAATGCGCGCTTATTGATAGTATAGAATAATAACCATCATTCAAAGATGATAATATACAAACGTCCGTTAGGTTTAACTTATGCTCCGCTTCTTTATTATGTAAGCGAAGCGCTTTGTAAAAGACTAAAATCCTGTGTATGTTCCGGGTTTGCATTAATAAAGATGTTATGATGAAGGGGAAGGAAAGGGTTTATCACACTTACTTAACAATAAATCAACGCTCCACACTCTGCGAATGTTTGTAGTTTTCCAATGTTCATGCCCTATTTAGATTTAATTTAAAACCTTCATTTTTCATAAAATTTCCCCCAAATCTTGCTAATTTGTTTATGTTAAAAGATAAATTTGGCGTTAAACTGGTCACTTTCAGAGTGGTTCAGCTTTAGAAATTTGTCAAATAATCAATCTTATGTTAAGTAGAGCCATTTTCCCTCTTTCAAAATAGCCAATATAAGACCCACCCGGTTAGGCGGTTTCCGTTCCCCTTTCGAGAGAGGGCCACCCGGTTTTAGGGGGTTACCCCATCCGTTCAACCACGCATTGCCAATTTTTTTAAACACTGTCTTTTATGATTAATCCCGATCAAAAAACGCATCTGCGGCTTCTCTTCATCGGGAGTTCAAATTTCCAAGTTTTCGTTTTAATGCGCAAAGATTTTATCAATGTTTTGGTCGTAGGAAATCGCCATTACAGGAGGTTACATTCTTGCTGTTAAATAGAAAGAAGGGGGGAAAAGCGTAAATCGTTGACAAGCATTGCGGTGTAAGGATTGGCACCAACCACCGGAGTTAGCTTTTCTAACCACCGGAGTTAGCTTTTACAACTACGGGAGTGCAGATAGCAAACTAAAGTTGGTTAAAGTGGTTACGTTACGTAACTTTATTCCATGGATAACCCTACTGAAACGCATTGCGATTACTGCGGCGAATTGCTTGAAAAACGAGGTCCGGAGTATGGTTTAGGCTTTCAAGCGGAAGTTTTATACACGGTGCATGGAGGCGCACCGGATCGAAACTTAATTGAAAAGCACACGGCAAGGCTTTGCAAAGATTGTTTTCAGGCAGTAACCGGTGTTGCGCAATCATTGTATTTTTTAATTGAAGAGCGAAAAGAACTAAAGAAATAACGATAATCCGTACCAGACTATGGCAACAAGAGCCTACAAAAAAACCTCTACTCATTCCGACGGCGACGGGAACGTTACGGAGCATTCCGAATTCTTTATTGAAAAGACGAAAGGCGAGGCCGATTTCGTGAAAATGTATCTGGAAGATATTGCGGCACTGAAGAAGCTGACACCACGCGAGTTTAGCGTGCTCAATGAGTTGCTTCCACGCATGGGGTATGACAACATGGTTGGGCTAAGTGCCGGTGTAAAGAAGAAAATCTGTGAAAAGCTGGAAATGTATCAGTATGACGGCCGGGGAAGAAGCCAGGTAATTCGTGTGAGTGACGGAGGAGAGTTGCTTTACAGCGTCAATGGCTTGAACATGGAGATCAAAGGTCTTTGTGAAAAGCAGTTACTTTTTAAGCAATCAACTGGCCTTTATTTGGTCAATCCGTATTTGTTTGGCAAAGGACGGTGGCAGGACATTGCGGCAATTCGGCTGATGGTGAAATACACACCGAAGGGACGAGTGGAAGAAAGCGGAGTGCAAAAGCGATTGGGTTGAGTTATGAAAAAATACACCTACAAAGGCGACAAACTAACCGACCCTGCGGCAAAATGTAGTTTTGCAGATGGCGAATGAACAACTCTCCATTCACGATTCTAATGCGGTATTTTGGTTTTGCATTGTACATGAGTGTTTGAAGTTCGTTCATTTCTTATCGTAAAGTTTTTTAATGATTTGCTCTAATTGCATAAAGATAATTACGAGAAGGATGAAAATAGACGGGACAAAAATATCTGCCATAAACAATCAATTGAACACCCAAAGCAAATTCTCAATACTTAGCAATATCACCTCTCCTTCTTCTATCCGGTGATTGGGCGAATACTTTACGCGGTCGCCAACGTTAACCGTCAATTCATCCGCCGGTATCTCCGGTGAAATGGCAACGATAGTTCCGGTATCGGCCACTTCTTTATGCGCTTTTACAATGCCGCCGGCCGTGGTTTCTGAAACGCTGTCGGGCCGGATGAGAAGCTTATCGCGAATTGGTTTAAGCATTAAGTTAAAAAGTTTATTCAATAAAATTTAAGAGGAATTGATCATTTGGAAAACGGCCAGTCCAATCTTCGTACAAAATTCTCCCACCATCAATGAAAGCCAGATATTTCACGGCGCGATTAGCAAGCAGTTCTTTGTAAAGCATGCCTGTATCATCTGCGAATCTGGTGTAAATGCCTTGAAGCGATAAAACGATTTCTTTACCATCACGCTTTAAACACAGGTCAGGGCTGTAAAGGGAACACCCAAACCAATTTAGGTAGGGATTGATTTCTTTTGCATAGCCACACGCCTCAAAACCTTTGTAAATGGCCTTGTGTATTATATTGGCTTCTTCATATGTTTTTACATCGTAAATATGCTTGTGATTTAAATAATGACTACGGTATTCTTTGTCCTTCTCAAAAAACAACTCCATCAAAGAATTAATAATGGCTTGCGCCTTTTCCTTTTTATCGGATTCGCTCTTAAATCCGTAAAGCACTAACCCTTTTGCGTTTTTCAAAATCCATTGTCCCCCTTTAGCAGTGGAGTAAGCCGAAAAATCGGCTATGTCTGGTATCAATTTGCGCTTATGTGCTTGTGTATTTAACAAAGTAGTTCGATCAAATGGCATGAAACCAAAGGTAATGCAATTCATTACTCTTTCTTCGTTCTCACAAAATGAGTAGTGGTTACGCCACGTAACTTTGTTTCCCATGACCCCACGGTGCCCGGTAAACTGCCTCATTGTTGAAATTGACAAAGCCTATGAGGACGAAATCGTTTTCCCAAGCGGCGTAAAGCTCTTTAAAGACACACAGGAAGCTCCTGAATGGAACACAACGTGTACGGGCTGCGTGGTAGCAACGCCAACCTACGTGCGGAAGTACAACGACAACGGTTCCGAAAAACCGGAGTACCGCGGCCTCCTCCTTGATGCGAAAGATGGCGATGTTGTCATTTTCGACTACACGGTGATTGAGGACAAGGAACTGCGGGAACGGGACACGCCGCTGCATAACAACCGTTTTTTCATTAACGGAAATTGGCTTTGGAAAGTTGACTACATGCACGTCCTTGGCTATGTGCGGAATGGCGAACCCGTACCATCTTCCAAATACGTTTTTTTGAAAGACGCGGTGAAGACCGAAGAAATGGCCGGCTCTTTCTATTTGCCAGAAATGGCAAAGCGAACAAAAAGAGGCAACCGCGCGGAAGTGATTGCAGGAGCCGGACTTGAAGCCGGAACTGTGATTGTGTATAATGACCGGTATGCCCAGCGCTACACCGTAAAAGGAAAAGAGATTATCGTTCTGCCCCGCGAATATCTGGCCGCCATCGAATAAAACTTAATCCGTACCCTCTTGAACATTCAGGATATTCATACCCTCCTTGATTTTTACCTTGACAAAGCCGGGCAGGGCTACTTATCACCCGCCGAAAAAGACGCGGCTTTGCACCAAGGCCAATTGGAACTATTTGAAGAACGAAAACCGGCGTATGGCGCCAATCAACAGCTACACGACAGCCTGCGGCCCTTTCGCAAAAAGCAAATCCTTACCAACAGCACTACGCCGAACGGCTTAATCACCTTCAACCCCGATTATCTGCACCTGCTTTCTATTGAACTCAATGTTTTGAGTGAGGGCAAGGTGGATTATTTGCCCGTGGAACTGGTGAATGACGACGAAGCGGCCTGGCGAAAATCATCAAGTCTGGTGCCGCCTGCCAAATACCCGTTTTGCAGGGATGATGAAGGCGGCAAGGTTCAGCTTTTCCCGGAACAGGCCGTAGCCGGAACGCTTTACTACCTAAGTACACCGGTAAAGCCAAAGTTCGGCTTCACACAAAGCGGCCGGACCATCACCTACGACCCCACAACGTCTGTTCAACTGGCATGGAACGAGACTGATCAAAAAAGAGTGATTGGCAATGCACTTAAAATCTGCGGTATCTCTTTAAACGATATAGCGGCTGTACAGTTTGCCGAAAAGGAGGCTGCTAACTGATGGCTACCACCAAGAAAATACTAGTCGAACAAGCGCTGCGCCGCATTAAAGCGGGCAATCCATCGGCCGGTTCAAACGTGCATCCGGCTGAAGTGGAAAAGGCGCTGGAGGGAGTCATTAACGGCTACCTCCGGCCACGATTTTTTGAGACAATGGCCGGGCAAGAAAGCATCCCCGAAGGCTGCGTTGTGGTTTCCTACACCGGCGTAAAGGTGATGCCCTACCAAGGGGTTTCGCAATGCTTTTTACCGGCCATACCGGCGAGTCTTCCCAAAAACATGGGTGTCTGGCACATTGCACCCGGCGAAAGCGTGCCGGATGAACTGCCGGCACCGGAGATTTACCTTACCCTCGTTACTGCTAACAGCATTACCGTTGTGATTGTACCGGTAAAAGGCGCCGTGTCCTATGTTGTGCAGCAATCCCTCAACAGGGTGAACTGGCAAACCATTGGCACGGAAGCAAAAACCTATCTGCGCTCCGGCCTTTCGCCGGTTACAAAATATTATTTCCGCGTGATGACCATAGCGGACGGCATTACCCACACCAACGGCGGATGGGCCAATGCGGATGCCACTACCCTTTCCGCCATTATAACCCTGCCGGCTTCTGTGCTGACGGCGGTAGCTGTTGGCGGCACCGAGATTGACCTTACATGGACAGCCGTTGCCAACCGAACGGGCTACCTTTTAGAGCGATCCACCGATAACGCTACCTGGGTAAGTATTTATACCGGTACAGCCCTTTCGTTTAACGATACCGGCCGGTTGGCTTCTACGCAATACTTTTACCGGCTGACCGCTACCGGCGATAACCTTACCTACGGCAATTCGCCCTATGCCACCGCCGATGCCACCACGCCGGCAAACCTTCCGCAGCTTACCGCGCCGCAGAACATCAGCGTACAATTCTTTTCGTCGTCCATTGCATTTTTTGATTGGAACGATGTAACGAACGCCACCTCCTATGTATGGGAAATTGCCACAGCCAATACGTTTGGCGCGGCGGTGGTGGCTAACGATGCAGCTACGACCTCCGATGCAATTGCCAATACCAACCCGCAGTTTCAGCCGGGCAGTGTTTTTTACTTCCGCTGCCGCAGTATGGCAAGCGGCTATCAGCCTTCGCCGTGGAGTGCTGTGTTCACCTTTGGCGGAACACAGATAGCAGTCCCAGTTATTACGTTTAGCAATGTAACAACGAATAGCCTTCGGGTTAACTGGACGCCTGACACGAGAGCAAATAGTTCACTTGCTGGAATTTACCTCGATTCGGCCTTTCAAAATTCGGTGGCAACGGCAGGCGGCAGCAATTCAGGCCAAGCCAATTTTAGCAGCCTTACAAGTGGCACGACCTATTACTTCCGGGTTCGACAATCAGATTCTTACGGCTGGTACCTCCAAAGCAATTACGGAACCGCTCAACGTACACTGCCATGACAAATAAATTCTTTGACTTCATACCCATTCCGCGCGGGCAGATGAATATGCTGCTTGACCAGCCGCTGATCAGCGATTTGCTTGGGCAGGTTGGGTATGAACTGCGTGACCGTGGGCGAATCCTCTTCACCAAAGACCTGACGGCCCAAAGCCCAAAGGTGATGACGGTGGATATAGAACTGGTAGTGGCTGACTTCTCGCAGTTTTCTGACGATGATTTGTTACCACTCGATGCTGATTTGGAGGCGAAGGTTTTGAATGAAGTGGTGGCTATGTTCCTGCCGCAAAAACCGGTACCGCAAGTGATTGATTCAACCGCAGACACAAAATAATGCTGACGTACAATCTTGACCATATCGTAAAGTCATTGCTGCTAAAACGCGGGTACAGTATTCATTTTTACTATGAATTCCTGAAGCACGCAACAGATGGGATGCGGTTTCTCAATACTACCACCATCGGGCAGGTAAACAGCGTTCGGCTTACACCGAATGCCTACAAAGCGGTGCCCACCCCCTGCGATTTCGTGGATTGGGTGCGGGTGGGTTTTGAAGGCGGCGAACGAGTGCGGCCGCTTATTTATGACGGTAGCCTGAACCGGATGAAGCATTACGAGAACAATGTAGCGCTGCCTTATTTCACACCGATTGGCGAACACCCTGGCGAAATTTTAGACCAATATGGCATTGGTGACATGCGGGTAAGCTTTGGCCGAAGAACCGACGGCGGCGATTACCGCTTTTGCGTACGGAAAGAGCGAAAGGAAATTCAGCTATCGGCCGATTATCCGCTGGATTATGTGCTGGTGGATTATATCTCCGATGGTTTGCGGGCCGATGCCGCTACCACCATTGACCCGCGAGCCCAGCAATGCCTTGAACAATGGATGCGGTGGCGCTATGCCGAAGGAAAGCGGAACAATGCCGCCGAAGCAAGGGAGGAAGAGCGAAAGTTTAAAGACGAATTTAAAATGCTTCGGGCCATGCTGAACAATTTAACGCCAGCCGATGTACTGGCGGCGAAGCGGAGCGGGTATGGGCAAATAAAGTGGTGATGGATTATAGCAGTATTGAATTTAAAGACCTCCGGGAACTGGTGAGAAAAGCCATTCGCTTTTCAAAGGTTTCGCAGCTAAAAAACAGCGATGATCAGAGCTCCGGCTTAGGCGATTTGGCTGGCATGAACCGCTTGGATACTTCCTTGATTGATAATCTGCCGCAGCCTCCCGTTACCGGCCAAAGCACACAAAGCGGGAACGGAACGACGACTGATTTTGCAATACCCCATGGCCTTTCGGCAACTCCTACTGTGTGGCTGTTAACCGTAGCGAGTGCAGGAGCAAGAGGAACATTTCATGTGGAAGCAGACGCAACGAATTTGACGGTTAAATACGCTACTGCACCGGCAAGCGGAACGAACAATTTGATTTTTAACTGGCTGGCAATGCAGCCATTGGTATAAATGAAAGAACTAAAAACTTTTGATGGTTTTTTAAACGCGGATGATGAGCCGAACGCGGTTAAGCTGAACGAATACGTTCGGCTGGTAAATATGCGCTTTGCCACCACCGATGACGGTACTACCTCCCGGTTGGAATCCGTGCGCTCCAATGCCGAACTGCCAAATTCGGCCCTCGCTAATTCGGGTATCAATACCTGTACGGGAGCCGTGGCCGATGACGCTACTGGCAGCATCGTTTTTTTTGTACACAACAGCATCTTTGCTCACCGCATTTTTCTTTACCACCGGCCCACGCAAACATTCTGGACAGTGCTGGCCGGCAGCGACCTTGCCTTTAGCCGCGATACCTATGTTCATTCGGACATCATTGGTGGCATTTTGTATTGGGCAAACAATGACAATGAGCCACGGCGAATAAACCTTTCAGCGGCCATCGCCTTTAACCACAGCGGCGGCAGTCCTTTCCCGATAGATTGGGCCTATACGACCCTGTCCGACACCAAAGAGTATTCACTAATCCGCCGCCCACCGGCGCTCACGGTTTCTTTAACCAAAGCAACCGATTCGGCCTACGTGAATAATTTCATTCAAAACGAATCTTTTCAGTTTTGCCTTCAATACCTGTATTATGATGGGGAAGCCTCCGTGCTTTCACCGCTTTCCCGCGCCTCCAAACTGAACGCCGCCGGAGAAACCTTCAATAAAATGGTGCTAACGGTAAACACCGGCGAAAAAGTGCCGGATTGTGCACAGGTGCTGCGGCTTGTGGTACGAAAAACAGCAAACGGAAAGGAAACCTACAACGTGGTGCACGAGTGGGACAAGAAAACCGTTCTCGGTGCTGCACAGATAGCGGCTCACCAGGGCGGACAATCGCTCACCTTTGATTACTACGGCGATGTGAACGGCGAAACCATTGCACCGGCAACTGCCGCCCGGTATTTTGAAGCCATTCCGCTAAAAAGCGGCGCACAGGAAGCGGCCGAAAACAGGCTTTTCCTTGCCGACAATACCGAAGGGTACAAAAATCCGCCACCCACCACCCTGGCCTTGACGACCTCCACGGTTTCGGGCGGCATGACGGGCCTTACCAAGCCGCTGATTGCGGTAAACATTAAGCGGGTTCGGGTGGCTACTAACTTTCCCATTACCTATGCCGGATTCGCCTATTCCGCATGGGTGGTTTACCTGACTGAAATCTTGCCTGTGGGTTATTACGCCGTTACCAGTACGCAGCAAACCAACACCAGCGAACCCTTTTCTATTCCAGGGCTTCCCACAGCGCCTTCAACGGTGGCTCTTACGGGACTTCGGTTCCTCGGCCCTACGGTGCAAGACGTTGTAAACAGTGTTTCTACGCCAGCCTATAACAGCGCCACCGGCAACAACGGAACGCCCACAACGCAGTTTACCCAAACGGCGAATAACTGCGCCATTACCGGCATTTCCACCACCACCTATAATTCATTCAAGTCTTTTTCGCTTTATCAGGCTTGCGTACAGTTTTACGACCGGGCCATGCGGCCGGTTGGCGGCGGCGTTACCACAGACGGCCTTAAAATAGCCATACCCGCACGCAATTTTGCGTTCACAAACGGCATCGGCGCCATTAACTGGAGCTTCCCAACTACGACCCCGGCTACCGAAATCCCACCCGAAGCGGCTTATTACACCGTGGGGCTTTCCAAAAACCTGCGCACCCGGTATTTTACTCAGCATTACAACGGCACGGAAAATAAGTACGCCATTTTGGACAGCAACGGCGATTACTCCTACCCTTCTTCCACATTCGGGCAAAACGTGGTCGGCATTGCCTTTAACGTGGATTCGCTCCTGCGCAATGCTATGGGCTACCAATACGAAGACGGCGATATGGCCCTGCTGGTGGACAATGCCGGCAATAACTACACGCTGGCCGTTTTGGGCCGCGACCCCAAAGGCCGGGTGATCATTGCACCCAAAGATTTGGGCGACCTCTCCACCAAGCAGTGGATTATTGAACTTTACAGGCCTTACCATCCCGCCGACCACGAACCTTTTTACGAAATGGGTGAAATTTATCCGGTAAACAGTCCGGGAACGGCCGGCCGCACCTATTCGGCCACCTTTGGTTCCTTTGCCCCTGATGCCTTTTGCCTGACACGGAATTTTGGGGCCACCACCTATTTTGCCGAAGCCATGTGCCCCAACGATAAGTATTACCAGCGGTGGGACAGTGACCACGGCCGGCTTTTGCTTTCGGTGGATTCAAAACCGGTTCGAAAGGTTACGTCCCTTAAATTTTCCAATGTTTTTGTGCCCGGCACCCATACCAACGGCTTAAGCAATTTTGAAACGCTCAATGAGGAAATCCTGCCGCTGGAAATGGGCATACTGCGGCGGCTGCAAATCACGTCCAAAGCCCAATCGGAAGGCAGTGTGATGCTGGCCATCGGCGAGAAAGAGACGGCTTCGGTTTACCTGGGCCAAACGCAGGTAACCAATGCCGATACGACGAGTTATTTCATTAAGTCAAACGGCGTTATCGGCCAAATTAATGTGCTGAAAGGCGGCTACGGCACCCGGCACCCGGAAAGCGTGGTGGAACACCGTGGTAACGTGTTTTGGTACGATGCTGCAAGCGGTTGCTTTGTGGGTTACTCGCAAAACGGTACCGATGATATGGTAGCCGGAGCCTTTAAACTCTCTCGCTTTGCCAAAGGCTTTTCCGATAAATACAATTCGCTGACGAACGAAGACTTTCTATCCCTTGGCTCCCGGCCCTTTATACCGGCCGGAGCGGATGGCTTTCACGGTGAGATTTTGTTTTCCCTGCCCAAACTTGGCAACCCGCCAAAGGGTTCGCTGGTGGATTACCCATCGGTGCCTTATCCATACGATATGCTAGACTATGCGGCCAAAACAGCCGTATTTAAACGGGGAGCCTCCCGCTGGCAGGGTGAGTATTCCTTTGCTGCGGAGATGATGGTATCGCTTGGCTCTGAACTGTATGCTTTTAAAGGCGGGAAGATTTACAAGCAAAACGTGGCCGGCTCTTATTGCAACTTCTTCGGTGTGCAGTACAAGGCACAGGTAATGTTTGCCGCCGGTGAGGGCAATCAGATAAAACGCTATACCACTTTACAGGTGGAAGCATCGCAGGCGCCGGAGTGGACGCATTTTAGAAGCGAAGTACCGTACCCGCAGTCCTCCGAACTGCAGGCGAGTGATTATCTGCTTCGGGAAGGCGTTTATACCGCCGCCATTTTACGCGACCGCCTAAGCCCGAATGCCACCGGAAACTATGACCAAAAATTATTCTCCGGCGAGGCCATGCGCAACAAGGCAATGCTGGTGATGCTTCAATTTAATCCGACAACCACCTTGTGCTGGCTCCGGCTGGTGCAGGTGGGCTATAACCCTTCAAAAATTCAGTAATGGGACTACTCGATTCTTTAAACCCCATCTCCGCCGCAGGCAATGCCATTGGCAGCATTTACGGCATTTTTACCGGCATCAGTCAACGCAAAGCCGCCAAGGAAGCAGCAAAAAAAGCCGAAGCCGCCTACGGGCAGTCACTTGACTTTGCCAACCAGGGTTTGGACAGCGCCAAAGGCATGCAAACCCTTGCCAACAGCAACTATGGGGGCCGCATGGCCGGAGCGGGAGCCTACGAAAACAGCATTTACGGCAATCAGGCCAATACGCTTGCCGCCGCTGCCAGAAACTCTACCTCGGCCGCGCAGCAATTAGCCCTTGCCGGTGCGGTTCAGGGCAATACGAACGATGCGTTTGGCAATTTGGCACTGATGGAAGCACAGGATAAGCAGCGCCGGTACGGTGATTTGTTCAATGCTAACCAGGGCCTGAACGCCGGCCTTGGCAATTTGCAAAACCTGTACGGTAACCGCTCCAATCAATTGCAGCAAAACGCCAACCAGTTGGGTACTGCCAGCCAGCAAAACATTTACAACGGCATAAACGGGTTGGCGAATACCGCAGCGGCCGCGTTTGGTGGTGGAAACAAAAGAACCCTTGCCATGCCCGATTTTAACAACGCCTCTTATTACCAGCAAGCGCCGCGGCTGAATTACCGGCTGCCCGGCCTTCAAAACTCTTTAAACGATTGGGGATGATCAACACACTAATGCCCACAGGGCCGGAACCGAAGCCGAAACGCTTAAGCTACGACCAGATAAAAGCCTGGAACAAGTTTGTAGGCCCAAGCCCGAAACGGGATTTGGAAGCCCTGCACGGCGAGTATGTAAAAGCCACCGGCGATAAAAGCCTTGCACTGCCGGATTTGCGCAACGAACTGGGCTTGCTGAATCAAAAACTGGCCAGCCGCGCCACCCGGCAGTTTAATGTGGCCGGCGAAGGGGCCAACAGCGGCAACCGCTTTCCGGAAGTGGATTACAACGGTACCAACCTTGGCCCGGTGAACGGCGATGAAAGAACGGAAGTTTCGCCCAATACCGGCACGGCTTACCCCGAAAAGTTTCTCGCCAAGTCGGTACCGGATGAAGTCACAGAGCTTTCGTGGAGCCATGACCGGCAATTGCCGTTTTTTATTCACCCGCAAACCGGCGACGTTACCTACACCACGCCGGACATTGCCTACCACCCCCGGTTTCGTAAATCGTTTCAGGAAATGCAGGCAAAAATGGCCGCGCAAAAGATGATTGATAGCAAGACATCCGAACCCATGGCGGGCCTGCAATCCGGCCTTTTACCCTTAAAAAACAAGCCATGAACCCTTTTGGCGCCGTACTTGGAAACGATCAGCCCAACCCGCTTGAATTTGGGGAACGCTTGCGCCAGCAACGATTGCAGGAGCAGCGGTATAACCAGCAACAGGCACAAAGCGATCAGCGCTATAATCAGGGACTTCTTTCTGATTTTGCCGGCGAGTTAAACAAACACGCTTATTCCGGTACACCGCTCGATCCGGTGTTTCAACAAAATACGACCAGCATTTTGAAAACAGCAGCCGAAAAAATAAAGAAAGGCGATTACACCGGTGCTACTATGGACGTGGCGAATGGTGCGGGTGAGCTATCGGCGTATGCCATGAAAGCAAAAGCGATAAGCGACCGGACGAGTGAAGCCGCCAAAGCCTTTGCCAAAGACCCGTCGGTAAACTGGACGAAGCTCCGCGACCTTTCCCTGGTAGCGGCTTTTCACAACCCGGATGGCAGCTTGAAGGACCCGACTCACCTGATGGAAGATGATGACTATGTAGGGCAAACATTGGAGAAAGCGCCGGAACAGGTAACGAATGGTTTAGGTTCCCTTCAAAATAGCATCGAAAAAGGCAAATACCTTCCCTACAAAGCCGACCTATCAAGAAATATTGGCGGCATGGACCGCGACTTGACCTATGAAGGCAAGTACGATCCGCTTTACAATGAACTGGTGGATGAAAAAGGGGCTCCGGTAGATGCCGCCAGCGGAAAAGCAACCGGTGTTCGTGTGAGGGGCGAAGATTTGACTTTAAACGGCAATAAAGTAAAAGGCGTGAGTGATGATGTGCGCAATTACTTCTATGGCGACCCCGGCACAAAGGCAGCCGTAAGAGCCGAAGCCAAACGGCTGATGCAGCACCTTCCGTCCGATACCAGACAGGAAGACGTAGAGCGCTACATTTTGCACAAGGAATTGAGCAATTCGGCCAATTCGTACATCAACAAAACGAAGGACAAGGTGAGCGACGCGGCTTTGCAACGACAGGCGGCAAGCCTTCAGCACGCAGAAACGATGGCGGCCATTCATGCGGCGAACAAAACAAACAACGGCAGCGGCGGTTCTTCTGCCCCGGCCTCTGCTATTAATGACACCTTTGGCCGGATTGCAGAAAAAGCCGTCAATGAGCGACTAAAACAGGGGACTTATTTGCAGGCCAACATTCTGCCTTCCGACGAACAGGCCGCCGTACTGGAAACGGTAAAGAAAGTAACCGGACTAAGCAACATTGGAAACAAGAACATCTATTTGGATGCCGATAAGCAAGGCAACGTTGGCGTGTATTGGGCTGATGACGTAACGGACAAAAATGGCAACCTTCTGACGAAAAAAGACCAGCTCATTACCCCACTAACCGAAGCCTTGAACCTGAAAACGCAGCCATCCGTAAAGGAAAAACGAACTGTGGTGCAGCGCATTTTAGGAACGGGCAAGAAACAGGATCAGCCATCATCTCCCGCATCAACTACTTTTAAAAACGTACCCAAAGGAGGCTTTTAATGGACGGCAATCCGATATACGACTTTCTGAAGTCAAACAATCTGACCACCAAAGATGAGTCTTCTTTTTTGGCGGAATACGCCAACCCAGCAAAGGCAAAGGAACTCCATTCTTTCCTATCCTCAAATAACCTGACAACAAAAGGGTTTGATGACTTTTACGGCACCTACTTAAAAAAAAAAGGAACGGCCAGCCTTCCCAAACCGGCAGTACCGGCGGGTTTATCTTACGGCTATGGCGCCGATTTAAAGCAGGCTTCCGAAAATGCTTCCCGTGGCGCATCGTCATCACCGTTGAACGGCGGCCTTAGCGAAGAACGGCTGCAAAAAGCAGCAGCCGATTTTAAAAAAGCCGATGCTTTAAAGGCCGCACAAGCCGCAGCGCCGGCAATGGAAGATGCCGACCCGGCAGGCACGATGCAAAAAGACATTTTTGCGCAAAGCAAAACCATACGCGACCAGCGCCAAAGCCTTACTGATCGTTATCTCCGCAGCGATTCGCAGCCCGTAACGCTGCCCCAAGCCGTGCAGGAAGACCGCACCGGCGCCTTGGTGGATTTGAACAATAAAAACCGGGAGTTGACGCAAAAACACCAGGCGCTCATGGACGTGGTGAATAATGGCGCGGATATTCCAACGGCCAAAGCCAATGAGCAGCTAAACAAATGGATAAAGCAAGGCAACCCCGACGCCGGCGATGCGTGGACATACGGCCGGGAGCAATTAAAAACCATGCTGCCGAAAAACGAGTTGGGCGAACCCACCTTGACTTCTCTTTCTGTACTAAACCGCTTTGATGCCAACCGGAAGGTGCTCACAAGCAAAACCGGCAAAACGTTTGAAGATTGGGCGCTGAACTGGGCAAAGGCTGCCGGTAAAACCGACGCCAAGGATACCGATTTTGAAGAAAAGCACGGCGGTTTAAGCGGTGCTCACATGGGCGCGGTCAACTGGCAATTCGCCAATCAACCGGCAGTGAAGGAGTGGGCCGCGCAAAGCCCGGAACATCAGGCGCAGTATCAAAAATTCGTGGGCAATCTTCCTTTTAATTATCCCGATTTTGGCAAAACTCTTTTGGCCCAAACCATAACGGATCAACGGGAAGGCCAGGGCTTAAACAGCCGGTGGGTGAATACGGTGTGGGACAAAAAAGACGGAAAGGACAAGAATGATTTTGTGATGGACGGCCTTTTGAAAGAAGGCAAAATAGACCAAAGGCTGTATGATTTTTACCAAAAAAACAAAGCGGACGTTGACGACAAAATAAAAACGCCGGGCCTACTGGAAACTTTTGCCGGTTCGGTAAAGCATACCGGAGAAGATATTTTAAACCTACCGTTGGATATAACGAAAGATGCCACTTTCCATGCCTTTGACGATACCGAAGCCGCGGCAAAAAAAGCCGTGGCCGAAAAATATACCAACGTAAACCTGAACGTAAAAGACTGGTGGGGCGAAGTATCGCAGGCGATGGGCCAAACCGCAGGTTTTATGCTCCCGGTAAGTACCCTTACCAAAGGGCTTACGGCCATGAAAGTGGCGCCCAAGATTGCCAATGTAGCGGCGATGGTGGCGGCCACGGAACACGGTGCCCGCAAGTCGGCTTTGCAGATGTTTCCCGATGAACCGTGGAAGCAAGCCGCTTATACATGGACGGTAACGGCGCTGAACGGCGCCCTTGGAGCCGTCACATCGGGCAAGGAAAAAGCCATTGAAGGGTTAAGCGGATTGAAAGGCGACATCAGCACGCTGGCAAAAGAAGCCGTGGGAAAGATAAGCGGCGAAGAAATCAATACCGCTGCCAAAGCTGACCTGACGTCCGGCTTTGTAAAGCTGGTGGATAAATTAAAAACCGGCGCCGATGCCACCCTGAAGCACAATATTGAAACCTCCCTGCAAATGGGTGGGCTGACCTTGGCGCAAGACCTTGCGGATCATCTGTACGGCGGGCGCAAGGTAACGTGGATGGACGCCGCTAACGATTTTGCCCAAACGGTAAAGACGATGTTCATCGGAAATGCGCCATTTGCCGCACTGGCGGCCAAAGCCGGCATGGAACGCAAGGTTACCGCTTCCGGCCTTTGGGAAATGACCAAAGACCCGGTAAAGTACGAAAGGCTGATAAAAGCCTCCGGTGAACTGGACCCGGCCCTTTCCGCCACAGTGGATGAGCGGCTGCAAAATTTTGAAACGGCCCGGCGCATTAAACAGGAAATGCTGGCCGATGAAGACGTGAATGGTTTGGATGAAAGCAAAAAAGCGCAATACCTTCTCCAATCGCTTTCGCAAAAAGTGCTGGAAGCAAAACTGAAAACCACCACCGATAACTTTTTAAAAGAACGGATAAAAAAGCAACTGGAAGACAGCCGCGCCGAACAGGAAAAAATTGTGCTACGCCATACCGAACTGCGGCCGCAGGATTACGGGGAAATGCCGGAACGGATGCAAGAGCTTGGCGTAACGAAAAGCGAGAAGGTATTCGCGCCTGAAGCGTCCCAAGAGACTGAACCTGCCGTTCAAGAACCCACAAGTAAACCCCATGAAAATGCTGACCCATTACGACAAGAACCGGCCGCTGAAGAATTACAGCCCGCTGCAACTCCAAACCCTGTTGAGCGAAGTGACCAACTTACAGAACCAGGTGCTAAACGAACTGCGGGCGAGACTTACACCACCCGCAACGGCCTCTATACCGTATCCTACGAAAACGGTAAACGGGTGGTGCGGGACGGGACCGGAAACGCACCTTCGGAACGAACACAGAAAACCTACCTCAAGGAACACGCCCTGACGCTGAATTATGGCGAGGGAAAAACCGTGGCGCAAAAGATGGAATCGGGTGAAGTGGCGCAGCCGCAGTTTTCGCATCCATCCGAAGCGGTGAAGTTTACAGCCGAACACAGCGAAAACCCGGCGGAAGTGGCGGAAACTTATTTAGCTACGCCAAAGGAAAATGCGGGCCTTTCTTCAAAAGAAGAAGCCATCGCTAATTATGGCATCGGCAAGGTAAAAGAAAGCTCTTACCGCGAGTTTGGCGACGGAAACAACATTACCAATGGCAAGGCACGGACCTACTTTAAAAAAGACGGCCGCAGCCTGGATGTGGTGGCAAAAGAAATCAGCGACCATACGGGGATGGAGATTGAACCCTCCGACCTGGTGGACTTTATGGACCGGTTTCAAAAAGGCGAAGGCGACGCTCTGCGTTTGCGGGAAACGGAAGGCCATGCGGCGCTCAAAACACGCTTTGAAGACCTGACCGGCGTACCGCTTACCGAAAGCATGGCCATCGAGGCCGCCAAACAAAAATATTCACCGGATGAAATAGCCGCAGCGGAAAAAGCGTTAGGGGAAGAACTGCAAACGGAGCCTCTGCCCGAAGACGACCTTTTGCGCTGGATGCAGGAAACGGCCGAAATGGACGGCACCGAAAATGAACCTACCTTTACTGACCAACCCACAAGCGATGAACAACGAACAAATTTTGGAGAACCGGATACTGAACAGCCCCAAACTGAAAACCCGCTACCAGGCACTGACGGAGGCGCAGCGGAAGACCTTCCTCACGAACAGCGCGGGCAAGATGCTGCTGCAACACCTTCAGAAAGCGAACGGGCAGGCGTTGAAGGAAGCGGTGAAATCACCGGCATAAAAAATGCTACAACCCTTGCCGAACGCGAAGCCCGTGGATTAAAAGAAGTGGAAGTTACCGCCCGCCGCAGTTTCGGCGAAGCCTTTGACAAAGGCAAGGCTTTAGTAGATAACAGCCAATTAGACCCCCGGCAATTTGCCACCGATTTAGCCGACAAGCCACGGCCACTCTCGGCCGAAGAAAGCGCCGCACTGATTTACGACAGGATGCGGCTTTATCAGGAACACCGCCAAGTGATGCAAGGCATTGACGCCGCCACGGAAAACGGCGACGAACAAACGGCTTCCGGCCTGCGTACCCGCATGGCTTATCTGGAAGAAGCCATCAATACCAACGACGAGGCCAGCCGCCGGGCCGGTTACGAACAAGGCCTGGGCCTTGCGGCCCGCAAGATGATGATTAAGGAAGATTATTCGTTGGCCCATCAACTTCAACGGATGAAAGCCGCCAGTGGTGGCAAAGAGGTGCCGCCGGAGGTTCGGGCCAAATTGGAACTGTACGAAAAGCAGTTGGATGAAGCCTACAAAAAGCTCGAAGCCCACGAAGAAAAGATAAAGGCCATGGAGGCCGAAGGCGCCGTAAAAGAAACCGTGAGGGAAGTGCAGTTTGAACGGCGAAAAGCGGTGCGCAGCAAAACCAGGGAGCAATTAAAAAACGAACGGGTTGACCTGCTTTCTCAACTAAAAAAACTGGCTACCGACCATGAGCAGAAGATGAAGGATCAGGGCATTCAAAAATCCGGCTTCGGTGGCCCGACCCTGACCGTAGAAATGCTGCCGGTTATTGGAAAACTCGTTCGAAACTTGGTGCAGGAAGGCGTGGTATCGGCTTCGCAACTGATAGACGATTTGCATAAACAAGTGGTGGAGCATGTGCCCGGCGTTACCAAACGGGAATTGCAGGATGCCATCTCCGGCTACGGCAACGTAAAGAAACTATCGCAGGAAGCCATAGATATAGAAATCCGCGACATCAAAGGCCAACTGCGTGAACTATCCAAGCTCGATGATTTGGAAACCGGCCAGCACCCCAAGCGAAGCGGTATGCAGCGAGACATTCCATCGGATGAATTGCGCGGACTGCGAAAGAAGGTGTATCAAAAGATGAAGGAAGCCGGTGTGTCCATCAGTTCAAAAACACCGGAAGAAGCGCAACGTACAGCACTTGACGCCGTAAAAGCAAGGCTTCGCAACCGCATCGCCGATTTGGATAACCAACTGAAGACTGGTGAAAAAACGCCAAAAAAAACCGGCGTGGCCTATGATAAAGATGCCACGGACCTGAAAGCGGAAGCCGACAGGCTGAAAGCGGCCCTGGTTGAAATAGAAGGCAAGCCCGAACTAAGCCCCGAACAAAGGGTAAAGATTGCCACCGGCGCGGTGGAAAAATCCATTGAAGAATACGAGCGCCGCATTAAGGAATTTGACCTTACCCCATCGAAAAAGGAAAACAAGACACCCGAAACCCCGGAATTAAAAGCCTTGCGGGGAAAACGCCAGCTCCTAAAAAATGAACTGGACGTGATGCGCAACGAGGCGAATCCGGCCAAGTCGCCGGAGGAACAATCCTTGCAAGCCTTTAAAACAAGGCTGATTAACCGAAAGGCCGATCTGGAGAAAAAACTTGCGGACAAAGATTTTACCACGAAGCCGAAGCGGAAACTAACCGTGGATATGGAAGGCCTTACGCTGCAAGCCGAGGTACAAAAAGTAAAAGAAAAATTTGACCTTGAAAAGTACAAATTTGAGCAAGCGGCCCGCACGCCTTACGAAAAAACGCTGGACGTACTGGCAAAATGGAGGCGGGAGGCTTTGCTCACCGGCGTTACCACATTGGGCAAATTGGGTGTAGCCGCCAGTGCCCGTATTGTTTCTTCACCGGTGGAGGAAATTGTTGGTGGGCTTTACTCAAAAATACCCGGCCTTTCGCACATTGCGGCGGCGGCGCCAAGGGAAGGCGGTTTTAGCGTAAAAGCAGAAGCCGAAGCCATTTCCAAAGCTTTTAGCCTTGATACCTGGAACCAAGCGGTGGATATTATTAAGAGCGGTAAAAGCCGCGAAGACCGGTTGTTTGGGAAGAAAAAGGACTTACCCACCGAAGCCTTTGAATTCTTTGGCCGCGTTCACGGCGCCATTAAATACATCGCCAAGAAAGCGGAGTTTTACCGGGCCTTGGAAAAACGTTCCGAATACGCCATCAAAAAGGGATTTGATGTAAAAGACCCATTAGTATTGGCAACGGTAAGCAGCCAGGCGTACATGGATGCCAACCGTTCCATTTTTATGAATGACAACATCGCCAACGATGTGTACCGGCAATTGCTTGGTTCGCTGGCTACTAAAGGCAATGCCGGCAAAACCGCCGCCGCCATTGGCCGGATGCTGATGCCGATTGTAAAAGTGCCTACAAACTTCGTTTTGGAAACCACACACTACACACTTGGCCTCCCTAAAGCAGCCGCATCCATTGGCTATGCTTTTGTAAAAGGCATCCACAACCTGGAGCCGGCTCATGCGGATTACATTATGCGGATGCTGAAGAAAGGAAGTGTAGGCGCCGCGCTGTTTGCCGTGGGTTATCTTAATCCGCAAGCCATCGGCGGCTATTACACCGGCAAGCGAAAGAAGGACGATCTTGAAGCGAATGAACTGGACGTATTTGGAATGCACGTACCGCATTGGGCGCAACACATTCCGCTAATTGAAGTGATGCAGTTTGGTGCCACCACGCGGCGGGTGCAAGACGCCTATCACCAAAAGCACCCCGGCGAAAGCGGCTTGGGCGAAGGATATTTTACGGCCGGTACGGGTCTTTTGGGTGAAGTTCCGTTTGTGGATCAGCCAAAGCGATTAATAAAAGCCGCCGCCTCTACTGACAATGCCAAAGGTTTTGCGGGTGAGTTTGCCAAAGGCTTTATCGTACCGACCGGCGTGCAGGAAGCGGCGAATTTGATAGACCAGCAAAAAGACGCCAAAGGGCAAAAAGTGAAACGAAGCCCGGTGAGTTTTCTGGACCACATCAGCGCCGGCATCCCTTTTTTGCGCAGCACCGTGCCCACGAAAGAAGAAGCCAAAAAAATGAAAAAGAAAGGCGGCGGTGGCGGTTTAGGCGGACTGCTTGGCGGCTCGCTCAACGGAAACTTAAAATAAGGTTTGGTTACGTGAAGTAACCTTTTTACATTTGGTTTTAGTTGTCTTTCCATGATGATTGGTAAAAAGAACTGTCCTGTTTTTCTAAGCGGGACTTTTACAAAGCGAGATAGAGCAGTTGGTAGCTCGATGGGCCCATAACCCATAGGTCGGAAGTTCAAATCTTTCTCTCGCTTCTTTCGTGTGACCTATTTCTCATAAGCAGTTAGTTTTGGTTGCGAAGCCCGTTTCTACGGGCTTCTATTTTTCCCTTTCGTTCTCACACCGGCACCGCTCACAAATCGCCGTAGTTTTGTAGTTACGCCACGTAACTATGTACCCACCCGAAAACTTTGCCTCCCTCCTGTTCAACCCGACGGTAAAAAAAGGAATGCTGAAGGCATACCCGCGCCTGAAAGAAATCTGCCCGGATGATGTGGAGGACATGGCCAACTGCGACCTGGTGCTTCGCTACGTCTGTTTTTTATACGACCCGAAAAGCCCGCTCATTGCCGGTGAACGCGACTTGAATTACCGCAAGCAAGTGGCGGCGGAACTGGCTGGCTTTACTCTCGGAGATGACGATGCGTTCCTTCAGCCTTTATACGCTTCACAGTACGATTGGGTAACAAGCCTCATCATGCGCTTTCTCATTCGTTTTATCAAGCAACGCCAATGGGCCTTGATCTGCTCTATTGAAATGGCCTATTGGGAAGGCATTACCCGCATTATGAAGCCCATTGAAAAACCAACCGGTTCCAAAGATTGGGATGAGCTAAAGGCTTTGGAGATGAAAGCCAAGCTGAAAGACGAAGCCGAAAAAGACTTGCGCCGCTTAGATACGTTGTACAAAAACTTTTTCAACGAAGATGACGAATTGGAAGGTGCTGCAAAGAACGTTCGCATTACTCCTGAAATGATAGCTGACGGCCATGTTTAAGAAGCAACCACTTTGCACACTTGAACGCATTTGCGCTAATGACAGTGTAAGCGATGCATCGCATCATTATTTTGATTGCTGGGTACCTCCGGTTGGCTACGGATTTAATACTGTTACTGGCTCTATTGAAAAAACCGATGTTCTAAAAAAAAGCCAGAACAAGAAAGAGCAGTTTTGGGAAATTCAAGCCCTGTCAAAAGATTACGATAAAAAGCGCATTTTAGAACGCGCAAGGCAGGAAAAGGACGGAAAGTATTTTGATAACGATCTTGAACGATATCGCCTTCAGGAGTGGGGGAGACGCATCCGTGGCGTGTGGTTTTACAACAACGGTGAACCAACCTATGTAACCGGCCTTCATTATTTCTATCTGAACTGGTGGAGTTTTCAGGGCAAGAAAATGGAATACCGAAACACCGACCGTAAGTTCTTTTACGTACTGGAATTTTGCGTGCAGGATCCGTTGAGCTTGGGCTTGATTGAGGTAACAAAAAGAAAGCAAGGGAAAACGGCAAGGGCCGGCGTTTTCCTTTACGAATACATCTCGCGAAACAATGCAAAACACGGGGGCATCCAATCAAAAACCAGTGGCGATGCGCAGGAGGTTTTTGCAAAAGCAATCATCGCCGCGTGGAAGAAGCTGCCACACTTCTTCCGGCCTGTTTATGACTACAAAGCCGGTGACCCGCCAAAAAGAGAACTTCGTTTTTTCCGTCCCGCAACCACAGGCAAAGCTGCTTTAGACGTTGACCCCAACGAAAAGGAACTGGAAAGCTGGATTGATTTTAAATCCTCTGAAACAGATGCCTATGATGGTCCCGAATTGCACCGCTACGTTTCAGATGAAGCGGGCAAACTGAAAGATGTTTCCATTTATGAACGACACGAAGTTGTGCAGTTTTGTTCTGATGTGGAAGGGCAGTATGTGGGTAAGCAACTCTATACAACGACGGTAGAAGAAATGCAAAGCGGGGGCGGGGAGTTTAAGAAGCTCTGGGACGACAGCGACCCGAAAAAACGTAACGCCAACGGACGCACAACCACCGGACTTTACCGGTACTTTCTTCCCTCTTACGAAACGCTTTACTACGATAAATACGGCTTTCCGGATGAAGGAAAGGCGAAGGTGTTTTTCTTAAATGAACGCGACGGCAAGAACCACGATACAAGAGCCAAGTCTGCTATCATTCGCAAAAACCCGTTCACTATTAAAGAGGCGTTCCGGGTGGATGGCGATAAGTGTATGTTCGATTCTGAAAAATTGAACAACCGGCGAGATACCCTCTCTTACATGGATGTAACCGAAAGGGGGAATTTTGAATGGAATGACAAGGATGACAAAACCAAAGGCGCTTATTGGAAAAAGCAAAAGAATGGCCGGGCAGAGCTTTGTAAAGGTTTTGCCTTTGATGACGAAAGCCACCAGAACAATGTTTACCACAGTAACGGCTTTTTTAAGCCCTTGAACAAAAGCCTCTATGTGGCCGGCTGCGACCCATACGATCACAATCAAACCCAGGATAACCGCAAGTCCATGGGCTGCTTGTATGTAAAGAAACGGCACGTACCCGGCGGCGAAAGCAACCCCTTTAACGACGCCTTCGTTCTGCGCTATAACGCAAGGCCGTCCAACGCCGGTTTGCTGTACGATGATTTCTTGAAAATCTGCTATTACTTCGGTTGTGAGTTACTTTTTGAAAGTAATAAACCGGGCATAGGGAAATACTTTACCGACAACGGGTTTGAAAAATTCCTTGTTATTCTGCCGGGGTACAAAGAACCCGGCATACCATCCACGGTTCCAAATAAACAAGTGCTGGCGGAAAAAACAGAAACACACATTGACGAATGCATTGATAAAGTTTATTTCATCAAACTCATTGATGATTGGCTGGAGTTTGATTTGAACGAAACGCAAAAATTTGATGATGCCATGGCTGCTGGCTGGACAGAAGTGGCCGACAAATACCGCTTGGTGCCCAAAAGAAAAAAGCAAAGGACAGACATAACAAAAATATTCTCGCTACGCAAAGTAGCTTAAACCGTACCCCGATGGACTTCCCTTCCCACAACATTGACCCGCGCAAAAAAAACAAAGACTGGCACCTGAATTTTGTAAAGGCTATTTGGGCCGATGTGGACGGGCAGCCAAAGAAAATGTTTTACCACTATGCGGCTAAATACGACGAGATAAAAACCTATGCGCTTGGCCGGCAGGACAGCACCAAATACAAAGGCGCCATGCACATCAACGAGCAGGCAAACGAAACCTTTGCCGTGCTGGATTTTCGCATTGTGCCCCTGGTAAAAACCCGCCGGCAAATCGGCCTTGGGCGACTGCAGAAAGCGGAGTACAACATCGTAGCCACACCCATTGACCCGGCGGCCAAAGACGAGGCGGACGGTATTTTAGCCGACCTGCAGGCCAAGATGATGCTGCGGGCTGAATTGAAGAAGGCGAACCCACACCTTGCCGATGCTCCACAGCTACGAGCCACCGCCGGCGAACCACTGGATGAAGACGAACTGGAAATGGTAAAGCAGTTTGGCTTTAAGCTCACCTACGCCAAAGAAGCCGAGCAAGGCATACAACTGATTTTCTCCCAAAACAACTTTTCGGAGATGCGCCACAAAATGAAGGAAAACATTTTTGATGATGGCGTGGTGGTGGTAAAAGATTGGATGGAAGAAAACGGCCGCATTAAACTTCGGGTGTGCGATAACCGGAGCGTGATCACCAACTACTGCCGCTATCCTGATTTTTCCGATCTGTGGTACTGCGGCGAAGTGGTGGACGTGCCATGGTCCACCTTTCGGGAAGCGGCCACCGGCAAGTTTACCGAAGAGGAGTTTGAACTGATATTCAACAAAGCCAAAAATGCAAACGGATGGGACACGGCCACGAGACCTACCAACAGACAATCGCAAAAAAATAAAGTAAAAGTGCTGGACGTGGAGTGGTTGAGCGATGATGAAATTTTGTACGTGGACAAGAAAGACGGCACCGGCAATCCGGTGTTTAAAAAATCGCAAGCCAAGGATTACACGGCCCCTAAAGGCAGCGAATCCTACAAAAAAGTAAAGCGCCAATACCTGTACCGGGCCAAGTGGATTGTGGGAACGGATTATGTGTACGATTGGGGCCGGGCGCCGTTTCAAAAGCGTGACAAAGGCTTAGCCGCGGCGAAAATGAGCTACCACATAAAAGCCACCAACTTTCACAACATGCAGGCATCGGGTGTGATGGAAGACGTGATGCCCATTGCCGACCAAATGGCGATCTCTTGGCTGAAGCTGCAAAACATTCGCAACGAGCTCATGCCCTATTTTATTGAAATTGACCTTTCAGCACTGGAAGGCGTGGAGTATGCAAAGGGCAACCAGACCATGACGCCGAAAGACCTGATTCAAATGATGTTTCAAAACGGCATTTTGCTTTCGCGCCGTTCGGAGATGATGGGCAGCAACCCAAACTACAAGGCCATTGAGTACGTGCAAACCAATTACGGAGAAGCCATTGCCGAAGCCTGGAACGATTACAACCAGCACAAGCAATTACTCAACGACGCCACCGGCTTTAACGAAGTAACGGACGGCAGTGCGCCCAACCCGAAGAATTTAAACAGTACCAATGCGGCCGCCAATGAAAGCACCAACAATGCGCTGTACCACATTCAACACGCGGAGCGGGAAATGATTTTAGAATTGTCCTATTCGGTATTGACGCGGCTGAAACGGGCCGTGAAGATGGGTAAGGTAGAAGGTTACGTGACAGCACTGGGAACCGGCACCATGAAGATGATTTCGGTAAGCCCGGAGATTGACGATCATGATTACGGTTTGCTTTTGGAAGACAAGCCCACGCCGGAACAAAAGCAATTTTTGCAAACGCTGATGGCAAAAGGAATGCAGGAAGGAACGCTGGATGCCACCGACATTATTACCGTGGAAAACTGCGTGAATTTAAAACAGGCCGAACAAATCCTTGCCATCCGCATTAAAAAACGAAAGGAAGAAGCGCAGCAGCAAGCCTTGCAACAAACACAAGCCAATGCGCAAACGCAAATTCAATCGGCCCAAGCCGCCGAACAGATGAAGCAGCAAACCATTCAGGTGCAGATGCAGGCTGACCTTGCCGTGATGAATGCCGGAAAAGAATGGGATTACAAAATAAAAGAACTGGAACTTGGCGTGAAGCATACGATGAACAAAGACAGCATTTCTTCTAAGGAAAATATTGCCGGCGTAAACCCAAGCGGCGCGGAAACCCCATTGCCGGCGGAGCAAGCGGCGGCGTAAGCCTTCTCGCTTTCCCTTTTCGTTTTCAGCACCAGATGAATGGTTACGCCTTGTAACTTTGAGGAACTTTATCACACCGGCTCTGACATCCGGCATTAACCATTATGAACAAAAGCGAAGACAAAGCCTTGATACCCCAAGGCGCTCAAAACAACACCGGCGAAGACGTAAAGCCCGAACAAGCCCACGCCGATACCCGCGAAGAAAGCACGGTAGCCAAACGCTCACCCGACAATGCCTCTTTGCCACCGGCGCAGGACAAGGCAGACGTGGACGTAAATGCAGACCGGCCCGCAGCACCGGAAGCGTAAGGGTTGCTTTTAAAAAACTAAAGTGGTCGTAATTGACCACTTTTTTTATGCGCAAAATGTTTCGTTCTCACAAAAACAAGTGTGGTTACGCCACGTAACTTTGACCTTTCAGTAATTTAATTTATTACCGCTATGACAAAGTACACGTCCACCAAAGAAATCGAAGCCCACAAGGTCGCTATTTCCAAAAAAGAAAAGGAATCGCTGAAAGAAACCCGCACCGCTACCAATGGCCACGTGGCTTTTCGGCAGGCCGGTGAAGAAGTCTTTGGACTGGTGAATGTAAACGGTTCGCCCACGCGGGTAGAGGAAGGCGATTATGTGGTGACCGTAAACGGGCAAGTGGTGGCCGTAAAGTCAAAGGCTGATTTTGAAGCAGAGTACACCGAAGTGAAGCCAGCCAAAAAAGACGACAAGTAAGCCACTTGGTTCATCCACCACCCCCAACCCCTGAATGGAAAACGAAGAAACAATAACAGCGCAGCCAGAAGCCACAACGGCGGAGGCGGCGCCAACGCAAACGCAAACAACCAGCCCGGCCGAAGCCGCTCCGGTTACAGCAACCGCCTCACCCAGTGAAGAACCAACGTTTCAGGCTTTTGACGCCACGCCCACACAATCCGTACCCGCTGAAGACTTTTCCTCGCCCGAAACGGTGCTGAAAAACTTCAAAGGCGACAAAG
Organism: Flavisolibacter sp.; assembly: GCA_965247695.1. Lineage (GTDB taxonomy): Bacteria > Bacteroidota > Bacteroidia > Chitinophagales > Chitinophagaceae > Flavisolibacter. Next base: position 2,855,221 of record OZ252037.1, on the reverse strand, counting down.
CCGCTCTTTACAAAACCCTGGCAAAAGAACAGGGCTACGATGATTTCATTTTGGGCCTGAATGATTACTACAAACAGGAAGGCTCCTTTGATAAATACCTGGCGGCAAAAGCCGTGGACTGGACAAAAGTTCCGCAGGAAGACTTGCTGGCGATGAAACTGGAAGAGGATTATACGCACGCCGGCTTCCCGCACGACAAAATCCAGCGCCTCATTCAACACAAGCTCCAAACCGTTTACGGCATTGGCGCAGACCCCGACGACCCGGAAAGCGTGGAAGTTATGGAGATGCAGCTAAAAGCCATGCAGGACGCCGATGCGTTCCGTACCGCACGGCTCACGGAGCAGCAGCGCTTTCAGGTGCCGCAGCGCCCCGATGATGTGCCCCAAGCCTCACCAGCTGAAATCATGCAGGCCGATTACCAACGGTGGGCCGCCGATGAAAAAGTGAGCCGCTTTTTAGCAGCGAAAACACTGGCTTACGGCGACTTCAACTATGAAGTAAGCAACCCGCAGGAAACACTTGCCACAGTGGTTGACGACAACCGTTACAAATATCACCTTGCCCAACGCAACGAAAAGGGCGAAGTGGTGATAAAAGACGGCGCTCCGGTGATTGATGGGAATAAGCTGATGAAAGTGGCTGCCTATGCCCAACACATGGACGCCATTGAAAAAGCTCTTATTGAACACGGCCGCACCTTAGGCAAGAAACAAACCGTGGACGAAGCGGAAGTGATTCCGCAAAACAACCGAACAACCGGCAGCGATACGGTTGCCCCGGACTTGCTTTCGCAAATTGCGCAAGGCATCCTTAATCGCTAAGCCTCGTACCGAATCGCTCACCCTATTAAAACTTTAAAACAATGGCATCAACCACTGGCGCACAAACAAAAGCCGCCGTATCCGCTATACCTTATCTCGACCGCCGCGAAATCCTGAAAGACCTCGTGGACATTCAAAACGAAGAAGGCCTGATTGACGTATTGGGCATGGGCGGCAAACGCGAAGCCGTGACCCAACCCATCTTTCACGACTTTGCCGACGACCCGATTTTTATTTTACTCGATACAGCCGGCGCTACCGTTACCGGCTCCGGTACGGCTACGGTTACGACCACCTTTACCGCCCCCACTTCTGGTTATGCCCGAAAAGGCTTAAAGGTTTTGTTCCCGAACGGCAAAGTAGGCCAGATTCAAACCCTGACCACCTCCGCCGGACAAGACACCGTGACCATCAAATCCGTGGACAACACCAACCTTACCCATACCGCCGGCCAAAAACTTTCTCCGCAGGTAGTGATGGTGGGTGAAAAATCCGCCGCTCCCCAATCGCTGAAGCACGGAATGACGAGGTATTACAACCTCATTCAGCACCAACGGGAAACCTACGAGAGCACGGACGTGCAAATTCAATCCGACATCGAACTGACCATTGACGGCAGCAATTACATCTGGAACCGCGACATCGCCAACGCCATGCTGCGCTTTAAAGGCGCCATGAACGCGGACATGATCTCGTCCCGGATTTCGATTGCCAAGTTTGAAGATGCCAGTTCTACTCTGCTTGACCCGATCAACGGCGGCAACCAGCAATCGCAACGCGGCCTGAACCAGTACGTGACCGATTACGGCGTGAATGACGACATCACGACTTACGGCACCTTTGTGCTGGCCGACTTTGAAGACTTCTTTAACCTGCTGACGGCCGCCCGTGCGCCGCAGAAATACATTGGCTACGCTTCCAACGCGGCCATGATGAAATTCTCCATCTGGGCCAAAGGCCAAAACTCATCCGGCGTATTGTCGGGCAAGTTGAGCCTGGACGGAAAAGAGATTGACCTAAATGCCGAAAAGCTAACGTTTGGTAAATACAGCCTTCAGGTAGCCTCGCTTCCAATCCTCGATCATCCGGTTTTGGTGTCGCAAACCGACATTCCAAAATCCATTTTCTGGTGCCCTGAAGGAAAGGTTTCTACCCGTGGCGGCAAATTGCTTGACCGCATGACGCTGATGTATCAAAAAGAAGTGGTGTCAAACAGCTTGGGCAACGACCAATGGAGCGAATGGGACACCGGTGCCCTTGCCCGTGGTGGTGCGGTGGGTGAAGAAATGAGCCGCAAGACGCATTTCCACTCCGCGCAAGCCCTTCGCATTCTGGCGCCGCAGCACTTCGGCAAACAGCGTGTGCTTGCTTGATTACTTACAAAGCGGCCTAACCCGCCGCTTTTTTCTTTTTTCATAAACCCCCTCAAAAATGAAAGTCGTAGGAAACGTAAACAACATCTCGGACGCCATACGGCCGCCGAAGCTGAAGCCGGGCGAAACGGTGGTGTACAAACTGCTGTGCGGCGTGGAAAACCCGGACAACGAGCAACGAAAAACCGTCCCTATTCTCTATCCGCAATCGAAAACCATTCCCTCCAAAGACCGGATATGGGACAAAGGCAAACAGGACTTTGTGGACATCGCCATCGTGGAAAGCGTGGTGAACATGGGTTCTTACACAGACATCAAACCGCGCAAACTTTCCGTGGCGGCCAAAGCCAATAGCGGAACTTTTTCCTGCACCGGCGGCAACGTGGTGGAGGAAGAAATTTATGAGTTTGTGGAACTGACCAATACCAACCGCTCCAACCCGGAACGGGACGAATCGGTAGAGCCGCTTTTTGAACGCATGGATGCGGAAAAAGATTCCAAAGACCGCAGCCGCAAACGCAGTGTGCTGTTGGAAGCCATGACCTACGCGCAAAGCATGACCGACGGCGACGTGAAAACCTTTGCCGCCTCGGTAAACTGGAACGAAGCCGAACCCATTGACATTTTAAGAGACAAGGTGGAAGCCTTTGCCGAAAAAGACCCGGCCGGCTTTACCAAAGTGGTGGAAGGCAAAGACCGCGATGCCAAGGCCATCATTAAACGGGCCGTGGATGCGGGAAAGATTGGATACGATACCGAACAGCACCGCATTGTGCTGAACGGCCAAACGCTGATTAAGCTGGAACGAAGCGAAAGCACCGATTGGCTGACGCAGGCAGCGGAATTTTGCCTGCACAGCCAAAAAGGCCAAAAAGTGCTGACAACGATAAAAGGCCTCCTCTCCGCCAAAGCCTCGGAAGAGTAAACGCTTCGAAGGTTTCTGTGGATTCATTTTTTGGGGGAAACGGCCCTGCCTTAAAACGGAGCCGTTTATTTTAAAAATTAATGCCGTGCCTACCCTGCCCGTTGATTTTAGCCTGACGCTCAACTACCGCACCCAAAGGGTGATGCTGCACGATACCACGCTGTACAACGTGGGCGTGGCGGCAGGCATTACGGGCATTGTATCCATTACCCAACCCGACCGCGTAAACAGAGCCGGCGATTTTACCACACCCGACACGCTTTACACCGGTGGCGCCCTTCGGGATGGATCTGTTGAACTCCGGCTGGATGCGGCAGGCAACCCGCAACAAGGCACCTATACCGTGACTTATACAGTGCGGCACAGCGCTTATACCGAAAGCACGGTAACCAAAACCTTTACGCTGCGCTACCAAAGGCCGGTTGCGGTTCTTTCGGCTTCGTTTGACGTATTTACGCCGCTGCTTTTGGTGCAGGACGTTACTGATTATACCGCCAATGGTTTTGCGGCGCCGGTTACAACAAGGGCCTGGAGTGTAAACGTAGGCAGTATAGGCGTAAGAACCGGTAATACAGCCACGCTGGACCTGGGCCTTAACGCCAATTATTACGATGCGGCTTACACCGGCACACTGCAAACCCTTCTGTCTTACACCTCTCTCACGTATCCATATTTAACCCTGTTGGATACCGCCACGGCCGATGTAGCAGCCGAGGCCTATGCGCCGCTTTCCTACACGCAGCTAAAGGGCTACCTCTCTCAAATAAAACTTCGCTTTGATGCCCTTACGGATTGCCGGAAAACGACCGCGGCCCGTGATGATTTTGAATACGCTTCGGCCCTGTTGTCCCTTATCCGGCAACGCATCTGTGAAAAAGACTTTACCGATTTGTGGCGGCAAGTAGATGATTTTATGAACGTGTACTACCTGCGGGTAAGCCAAAGCCGCGAGCATACCCATGTGGCGATAGCCGCGTATGCCGTAACGGATGTGAACTGCGGTGGCGGCAGCAGCGGCGGAACGGGTGGCGGCGGTACTACGCCAACGCCGGGCCGCTTTGATTCCCTGACGTACACGGCCACCGGCGACGAGACAACGTTTATCCCGAATGTGGGCGGTAAGACACTTGTAGGGCAAGCCATCCTGGCTGTGATAACGGCAAGGGCCATTCCAATGGGTGTGGTTTCATCGGGCGTGCCCGCTGCCGATGCGATAAGGTTTACCGCTTCGCTTGGCCGCATAGACCTTGATCCGGACCAGCCGATGAACCCTGGTGAAAAGATGACTTTTTTGTACACCGATGCCGCAGCCGCTTCTGCCATCGCTACTTATTTATTTACCGCCACGGCCACTGCGGCTACGGCGCTCGTTTCGGTATTGGCCAGCAAAACCATTTTAGCGGTGATCTCCGGCAGGGCTGTACCCATGAGCATAGTTACCGCCGGCACACCGGCAGCGGATGAAATTAAGTTTACCCAAAGCACCGGCCGGGTGGACGTGGATGCGGCGATTCCCTTTACGCCGGGTGAAAAAATGCTTTTTATTTATTCCTGAACCCAATGAAAAAGATACTCTTTGCCCTTGCTGTTTTTCTTTCCATGGCTGCCGGTGCGCAGTTGATACCGCAGTACATAGGAACGCCCAAAACGCAACTTATTTTGCGCGGGCCGCTTATATTGCCGCCGGCAGTGGGCATACCGGATTCCATAGGCTCCATTGGCCGGGTGCCGGGAAGCCTGAACATTGCTTTTTTCAACGGCGATCAGTGGGTGCCGCTTCAGGCAGGCACGACCTGGACACTGAAAGCCGCCGGGATCTCGCCGGGATCGGGAAACAAAGGCGCGGCGCTTCAATCGGCTTTGTCCGTTGGTGCCGCTACAACGCTGTGGGCCGAAGAACCCGGTGTGATTGCATTGGGCCAAACGGTAAACGGCGTAAGCAAGAATTTAAAGGTGGAAGCCGGGACAAAGTTCACCAACGGCACGCTTACGAACTTGTTTTTAGATGCGCCCCACAATGCCTACGTTATTGACACATCGGTAGCGTCAACCGTTTTTTTAAACACGGAAATCTATGCCGCCAATTACGGCTTTATGCCAAGTGCATCTGCCGGACAAAATACACGGGCCTGGCAACGCATTTCGGCCTTAATAAACAGCACCAGCGGCGGCGTTACGCTTTACCTTGAAAACAAAGGAGATTACCGCGTTGGCCGGGAAGTATTTGCCAACAATTCATCGGCTTCTTATGCGTACAAGGCCGATACGCTGTTCAGCCTCATAGGGTGTACCAAGCCTGTGACGATTGAAATGAACGGCGCTACGATAAAGCTGGCCGACGGAATGCACTTTGGCTCATTTAATCCCGGCACAGGACTACGTTTTAATGCTGCATATGGTGGGTATTACGGTCCGAACGCTTTTCCAAACAACATCTTTTCATTTACCAACAACACGGGCGCAATTGTCGTGCGTGGTGGTACAATAGACGGCAATGCCGGTAAACTCATAAAAGGCGGCTATTGGGACGATATTGGTATTCAATTACCAGCGGACGGCATTGCAGCCACTAACAACAACAGTTTGACCCTTGACCGCATGGTGTTAAAGAACTGCGGACGCGACGGCTTTGACGTTTCCAATCCGGCTTTAGACAATTCAAGTCCCGTAAAGAAGATCAACCTTTTTTCTTGTACCCTTGACAGTAACGTACGACAGGGACTTTCGTGGACTGGCGGCAACCATTTGTACGCGGTAAATTCACGGTTTACCGCTACCGGACGAAATAGGATATTCGGCACGTCTTCCCCGGATTCACTCTTGGCTTCTTCACCTGCGGCAGGCATTGACATGGAAGCAGAAGGCGGCAACGTTATACGAAACGGCACATTTGATAACTGCATAATTGATAATAACGTTCAATCCGGCCTGTTAACCGTTGGTGATGTAGCCGATGTAAGCTACAACGGCGGTAAAATCATCGGGGCAACCAGTTTCAGCATTTACGCCAGTGGTGACCGGTTTAAGTTTGACAAAGTAACCATTGTAGGTACACCGGTAAACCTTCGCATTGGAATGTCTCCTACTGACCCCTACAACACGGTGTTTAACAGTTGTCTCATTACAATGGATTCCACACTCTCGCCCACGGGTAAAGTTTACGGGAATTATGTGCTTGATTTTGGCGGCGGAGCCAACGGCATATTCAACAACTGTACGATTGACAGCAAGAGCCGTGGTACAGTATATGGCGGCGGTGGCTGTGTATTTAACAGTTGTTTATTCAATCAAGATGCCACAGTAGAACCCTACAACGGATATGTGTTTATGACGGGTAACTTTTACGGAACAAACAGATGGCAGAAATACCCTTTCACCTACCCCTACCAACTTAACCAGTTGGGTACGCTATCCGGTTCTAAATTCTACGGCCAGTTTTATGTAAATGACAACGAAGTATCCGGTTTTGCGGTAACGGCTTGGGGTACTATTCCGGGGAACATTACCCAACAAGCCGACTTACAAGGAGCGTTAAGCAACAAAGCGGCCGTCAATCACAATCACTCCCTTTCCGGTTCGGACATATTGGGCAACCTTGCCGCTTCCCGCATCAGCAACCTTTCGGACAGCATCAACAAGCACATCACCGATTCGCTTAAAACCTATTATTTTGATTCTACAACCCTTGCTGGCAGCGGCACACCCGGCAACCCGATAAGGGTAATTGGCGGCAGTAGCGGTGGCACTTCCGTAAGCATTCCCGTGGTGGCTTATTTGCGCACAAAAACAGCACCCGATTCCACCGTGGTAAACACGGCTGGTTATTATGCGCCCGGTGATGGCGGCGGCGGCCCGTGGGTTTACTTGGCTGCCGCATCATCGGCAGATGATTCCGCTACGCAGATAGGCAGGTGGCGCAGGATCATAGAAAACTCCGTAAGGCCGGAACAATTTGGAGCAAAAGGCGACGGCACTTACAACGATACAAGAGCCTTGCAAAAAGCGAACAACTATTGCGCCCGTTATTCTACAACGCTGCTTTACAAGCCGGCGAACTTCTACAACATCAATTCAACGATTTATATTTTTCCACAAGCAGGCAATCCTTCCGCATACCCGTCTTTTAACGTCACGGGCCAGGGGCTTTTAAACGCCGCTATCATTCACTGGACAGGCGGAGATTCGACGGCCGTTTTTAGCATCAAAGGATTAAAAAACTCAACCATTTCAAGCGTTACCGTTGATTTGGGTACAAGCTATAAAGTAGCGGCATGGGACATCGGCACCGACAATGCCAACGGCTCTACATCATTCGTATCATTTAGAGACTGCCAGGTAAGCGTAGGCGGAGGAACCGGAAACCAGGGCGTGAACAATGTGGCTTGGCGGCTTGGGCACATCTCAACAGATGCCAGCGGGGATATTTCAGAGTACAATTGGTATAACTGCATTGTGGCGGGAACGGACAAGACAGGCTCTACCGGCTACCTTGTTGAAGGCGGAAATACGCTTGGCTTAAAATGGTTTGGCGGCTACTGCTACAATCTTGACAAGCTCTACTCAAACTTTGGTACTCCGGGAGCCACCAACGCAAGCGGTGGCGGTGGCGGCGGTGTATTTTTTTACGGCATGGGCGGCCATGTTTGCGCAACTTATTACAGTGTGGCAAATATTGGCGCTTATACTATCATCGGCGGACGGTATGAAGGCGGTGGACGGTTTTTAAATACGGCATCGGCGGGTTATCATCCGGTGATTACAATACAAGGCGTTGACATGACCCGCTTGTCCGGGCCTTATCTCTTTTACGTGGATTGTGCGGCCTCTCTGTTGGTAGAAAATTGCTCCATCGAAAACAATGTATCCCCTTATGGCGATCACCTGTTTTGGATGCGCGGCTTTACCAATGAAGGCGACTTAACAGTGAACGGCGGAGCCATCTCAACCAGCGCAACTTCCTTCATTACAGCCGATGCCAGGTGGCACGTAAAAACAGCATCGGTAGGCAAACTGGCAAGTGGCGGCACGGCCTCTTACTTTCCAACGGTGGCATCCGATTTCATTACCGGCGAAGCCCTTACCGGCACCATTAACAGCAGCAACACCACGTTCACATTTGCCTACACACCCGCAAGCGGCAGCGACCGGATATTTTACAACGGGCAGCGGTGGACAAGAGGCGTGGACTATACCATTTCCGGCAGCACACTAACGACCACCTCGGCTCCGGCAACGGGCAGCCGCTTAACAGCAGATTACAACCGATAATAATCACACAACATGAAACGGATTTTCTCTTTCTTCTTTGTTTTAGCCAGCCTCCAGGCCTTTTCGCAGGCAACCGTTATTCTTCCTGTACAATTGGACACCAGCCGGGGGAAAGGCGTGGCTACCAACTGGCAGCGCATTAGGGATAGCACCGTGCAGGCAGCAGCCACTGCGGCCGTATCAGCAGGCGGATTGCCCACACAAACAGGCAACAGCGGGAAATTCCTTGGTACAAACGGTACTTCGGCAAGCTGGGTAACGGGTGGCAGCGGTTCTGGCACCGATAGTTCAGACGTTGCGGGCTACGGTATTTTAAAATCCGTTTCCGGTACAGTAAGAACGTACAAAGTTGATACGGCCAATGTTCCGACGTTAGGGAGGCTTAACAGGAAAGTAGATAGCGCCAATACCGTTTTTTCAACCACCGACTTTTACGGGCAGTTTACAACGGGCGATCCAGGAAAGGTGAAAGGCAAGGCCGACAGCACAACGACAAAAGACACGCTCACCGCTCACAACTCGCGGATACTTGCCAACACCACGGCTATTGCGGGTAAGCAGGCAACGCTAACAGCAGGCACAGGCATTGCCATCACCGGCAGCACCATCAGCGCAACAGGCGGCGGCTATTCCGGCCCTACAGCCTCTTACTTAAATGTAGTGGACTTTGGTGCTGTGGGCGACAGTACAACGGATTGCACGACCGCTTTCCGTGCGGCAAGAAATGCAGCAGGAATCAGAGGGGGAAATATAATCATCCCTCCCGGTGTTTACAAATTGACTGATTCCGTTATTGTGCCGAAGGCAATTCAATGGATAGGCGCCGGTGCCGGTGTTTGGCGAAACAATTATACTTACGGTTCCTTTATTCCCACGAAGATTATTACCACATCTGCTACAAAGGATTTGTTTGTTGTCACCACTTCAAATGCTTCATTCAGGGGGATTGGGTTTGAAAATTACGCAGGCAGTACGCCCACTTCCGGCAGCGCCATTAAGATAGACGACGGCGGTACTTCACTCGGCATGATTTGCAACATATCGGAATGCGAGTTCAGGCATTTTTGGATAAACATTGATGCAGTACGTTGGGCCAGTTCGTCCATCCGCAATTGCAACATCGGCGGCGCTCACAAAGCGGCTATTCATGTGCAGAATGTATCCACACCCGATGGCGGCGATTGTTCTATTGAAAACTGTGTTTTTTCCGATAGCGGACTTCCATCGGTTACTGGCGGCTCACTGGCAATGATTTGGCAAGAGAGCGGCGGCGGCTTGCGGGTGGAAAATAACAAAGTAGTTGGAACCGGAGGCGTGTGGCGGTATCAATACGGCTATTATGGAAATTTTGGAACGGGTGTTACCGCAGATGTAAATTTTACAGGCAACGGTTTTGAAAACACGTACAACGGCTCAATAAAAATTGTAAGCAACGGTTATTTGTATGGCCGCATACCCATCAGCGGCAATCATTTCGCGGGTGAAAGCTCAAACGGTTCTTATGCCGATATTGATATTGACGGCGTAAAAGGCGTTGCCATTGGCACCAATACGTTTAAAGGATTGAGCGGGCAAACAGCCATCAAATTATCCAACGTTAACCATGCCAATACACTGGGCAACACTTATGACAATTACGGCAGCACCAACCCAAGAACCTACACCAGTTGTACCGACGTAGTGGACGAGGCAAGTATTGCCGGTTCTGGCGGCAGTGGTGGTGGTGGCGGCACAACGCTTCCTACACCGTTAGCCTCTTATGTGTTTAATGAAGGCACCGGCACCACTGCTGTTGATGCCATCGGTGCAAAAAATCTGACCCTGAATAACGGCGCAACGTGGGGAACCGGTAGTGTATTACTGGATGGAACGGATGATTATTTGAACGGCAGCGCGATTAATTATGGTTTGAACAACGGCACGGAAATGAGCTTGTCGTTTTACATCAAAACGAGCGACGTGTCGGGCCGTATTCTGGGCAAGCAAATCGCAGATGGATACAACACTTTTAGAGTCGTTATCTCCGCCGCCAACACCATCGAATTTTCGCCGCAAAACGATTCTGCTGTGAACGGCGGAGCCATCGGCGAATACCCCGGATGGGCGGCGACTTTACCGAACGACGGTGCTTTTCATTTGGTAACATTTACGTGGAAAAAGAACGCACTCAACCAAACCGATGGGGTTGTTTACATAGACCACTCCGCCGTATCCGCCACTTTCGCTGCCAACGATTACAATTCAAATTTCGTTCTGAAAGAAACCTCAAACAACATGGTCATCGGCAGGAGACCAATTTCGTTTACAGATTATTTCTCCGGCGAATTGAAGAAGCTGAAAATCTGGAACACAAAGCTATCCGCCGCGCAAGAGGCGCTGATAAATTAAAAAATGTACAATGAAAGCACTTCTTACCATACTATGCTTTTTTACCTTCACCCTTCTTCATGCAGGCACCATTCTCATTTTAAACTTTGGTGAAAGCAATCTTGTAGGCCGTTCACTCACAACAACAGGCGCAACGGTGGTGGCAAACTATGCAGGCACGAAGTGGTACAAGTATTCAACGAACACGCTTGAAAACTTCAATGAGGCATCAACGCAAACAGGTGAAGGTGGTCATGCTTCCACCACCTATTCTATGAATCCCTATCTCGCAAAAAGGTTAAAAGACCTTACCGGAGAAAACGTCATCATCATTCCCGCAGCTTGGGGAGGAACACCGATAACGGATTGGGAACCGGGTACCGGATTGTACAACGAAGCCCTGACCATGTACAATGCAGCGGTGGCTTATTGCGCAGCCAACGGCATAACCATTAGCCACAAGTTCGTTCACTTCCACCAAGGCGGAAACGACACCCAAAAGGAGTTGACAGACGGCTATTATCTGCGGCTGAAAAACACAATTGAAGGCATCGCGGCTGACTTTGCAGGTGTTGAAAAAGTATTTGCATCGCGCTTTGGTTATGACCCAAATTATGTAAGCGCAGCAGGAACGGAAAATATTACAAGAGCGCACAAGATATTTGATTTCAATAGTACATTTTATCAAGAGATTAGCCGCATTGCCTCCGACCCTTCTTTTACTTATGCCAACGGTTTTGAAGAGGTGGACTTGGTGCATTATACTTTAAAAGGAGGCAACGCCATTGCCGAAGAATGGGCAACCAATGTAGCGCAGTTTATCAGTACCGGCAGCATCAGCACATTATCCGAACCCTGTGTGGCTTTGCAGTCGGTAACAAATGGGACGATAGACCTTACAAAGCAATGGCTGTTTGATTTCAATGGCGTAAATACAGAAGCGGGTTCGCACAATACGGTATCTGTATTCTATAACCGCAGCGGCAGCGTTCTTACACCATCGTATGAAAGTGGCACCGCATTGATTTTTCCCTGGCATAGTGGATTTAGAATATCGCGGCAGTACAAAACAAACGTCTTTTATTTTGAAGCCCGGCTCAAGCTATCGGGTACCACGGGAGAACATTGCATTGTTGGCGACAACGCCGGTTCTTATTCCAACAAGTTTTTGATTGAAGCTGTATCGGGCACAGGTTCGGGAGTGGTTTATCTTAATGGCACTTCATGGGCAGTAACGCAAAATTGGGCGGCTTATCATACCTATACATTCATAGCCAACGGCAGCACACTAACCTTCAAAATTGATGGCACACAGCAAGGCAGCGCACAGTCATTCACCGCATCGCCTTCCTTTCAGTACGTGGGCTTAGGGCATGATTCACAGACAAAAGATTTTGATGGTACAGTAGACTATTTAAAAATGGTGGACAATACCACCGGAACAATAGACGCGGGAACACCACCGGCAATCATAGTTATCAAAGGCCGCAGGGCCGTTATTCAATAAACTCCAAAAACATGAAACGACTTCTTCTCCTTAGCCTTCTGTTCTCTGCCATAGCGCAGGCGCAAACCGCAACCACGGTTGATAAAATTCGTGCGTCCTTCAATCAGGATACGCTAACCGTGTACCGCGTAGCAACAGCAACCGGCCCTGTATTGTACAAAGGTTTTGCCGGTGTGAAAGTGAGCGATGACGGCAACAAGGCACTGGTAACAAAGTCGGGCCTTGCCGTGCTAAAACTCATTCCCGAAATAGGCAGCATTGTAGTAGCGCCACCGGTAACGCCAACGCTTGCCCGGAGCGACGTGCAGCAAATGATTGAAGACGCCTTTACCAAGTACACCATCTATTTTGGGCAAACCTTTAGCGGGGCCGGTACAAAAGACAGCCCGCTGGACATTAAGGCTGCCGGCGCAAAAGCCATTGTACGCAAAAGCACGAAAAGAAAGAACTGACTGGTCTAAACACCCAAACAATGAAAAAACTTCTGGGCATTGCCCTTGCTTTTTTAACCTTCTCCGTACAAGCCCAAACGCCTGTGCGTGGAGCGAAGATTGTACTGACCTCTTCATCAGGCTGCACGGTAGTAACGCCAGCAGCACCTACACTTACTGCCGACAACAATGCCAATACGATAAGCGCCTCTCATGCACTTGGCAACAGCGAGATCGTTTATTACGAAGGCGGCGCTGGCCCGTTCCAATACACCGGAACGATAGTGGTGGGCAACATGAACCGCCCATCGGGCTATTATCAGTTTAGAACAAAAGCCGCCCCTTGCCGCAATGCAAGCAACTTGGTAGCCTCACCGGCATTCACTTACGTGAACAACAGCCAGGCCGCAGGGTACAGCCCCTACCTGATTGCTTACCTTGCCAAGGCAGGGATGACCGATACCACGGAAGTCTTGTACACCGGAACGGCGCAGCAACACACGGTGCAGTACATAAAAGATTCACTGAACCCGCTGTTTAAATACATGGACCGGCAGGGCTTCTTTACCGTGAACAAGTTCCGGCTGTTTGCGCCCATGATTGGCGGTACGCAAGCGGCCAACCTTATCAACGCAGTAGATACTTCGTTGGCGAATATGACGGTGCCCGGCGGTATCACCGTCACTTCATTCGGGCTGAAAGGCAACGGACTTACGCAATCCATTGTCACGGGCATTTCTCCTTATCCAAATTTATACAACAACGGCAGTGGCGACATTTCTACGTATACCGATGATTCCACATCGGGTTACTTCTCCATCTATACCGGTGGTGCCGGTGCCGTGCTTCGTTCTTATACCAACAGCGGCAGCAGCATCCGGGTAGAATCCGGCGGCAGCATTTTTGACTTTGGCGGTGAGAACGCCACCAATGCGCGGCTGCTGGCCCCAGCAGGCACAACCCGGCAATTTTTGCAAGGCAACCGCACGGACAAAAGCCATTCTTCTTTCCGAAACTTTTCAACGGTGCTGGGCACCACTACTACCCCACTCGGCGGCGGCACTTATTTTCCCTCCGCGCCGTTTGAGATAGGGCTTGCCAGCACGGTGCCGCAATGCTTTGCTTTTGTGTACAACAAAGGCTTGAGCGATGCCCAGTTGGACAGCATGGCCGTTTATGTAGAGCGGGCCACCAGAGCCTTGGGCCGGGATGCCGTGCCGCCAAGCCAGTATGCGCCGCCTACCAACCCCTTTGTGAACAATGCCGCCAAACTGTTTCAGTTTACATCAGTGGGTGACTACCGCTATGATGATTTTACCAACTATTCCGTATCGCTTGACAGCGGCGCTACGTGGACAAAATTAAACTCCTCCATTGCCCTCCGGGAAACCACGCCGTACAGCGCACCGACGCCCAATGTGCTGGTGTATGTAGGTAATTTTTCTTACCCATCAGGCAAGATTCAGGTGCGCAAAGATGCCGCGGCAAATAACAATGCCAGTGAAGCCCTGTTGAGCAATGCGCCGTACACGTATGATGCCGCTTTTTCGGCCAACAAGCCAACCGGTTTGTACTACGAAGCCAGTGCCGGCCTTGACGGAGCCAACAACAACCAATACTACCAAACCCTTGACTGGACAAGCCCCATCGGCATTAACCGCTACTACCGCTATCAGGTAACGCAGGACGGCGGAACCACATGGGAAACCGCGCCAAGCAAGCCGTGGTACGTGGGCAACGTTAGCAAGAGCGCAAACCAATTGGGCGTTCGTACCGTGGACACGGCAGGCAATCCATCTTCTTCATGGGCCTTTCTTCCCAATGCCATCACTGCCGACCCCATCACCACGGTAAACGTAACGGGGCTGGTACAGATGGATAGTTTGGTAACGGCCACCGTCACTTCAGGCAGCACGGTGATTGTATTGAGCAACAAACTGCACCACCAAAAAGTAGGCGACCGGCTGATTATAGACAACAACAGCGTGGCGGGCCACGGTGCCCGAGGTACAAAAGCACTTGACAGCTGGCCCATTTATGCAGAAGAAACCAAAGCCGCCGCCCTTGCCAATGCCGCCAGTTATGTACCCAACCAATACCTCACCATTTGGGCCGATACGGGTTATGTGTACCGGTGGAACGGTGCCAAAACCGATTTAAACCGCTACAACGGCGGCCACCCCGATAGAAACAAATCCATATCCCGCCCGCTGGAAGTGTACATACGGCAAATTCTAACGCCTGACAGCCTTACGGTGCTGGTGGACAAGGCGCCGAAAATTTCAGCCAGTGGGGCCTATGTATATTTTGACCAATCACCGGCTTTACGAGCGGTTGCGGCCAGTGTGACAAACCACACGGTTATCAATGTACCGGCCGGCAAATATGCCGTGGGCACCCGCATTGAATTTCCAAGAAAGTATGACATCACCTGGAATGCGCGGAACGTAACCTTGTGCAGCCCTCCAGGTGCCCGTTCCGTATCGTTTACCACAGAAGGCTGCAATGGCTTTAAAATCAATACCGCTTCCGGTACAGGTGTCTTTAAAGTCCTTGGCAACTACACCTACAACACCATGGGTTTTGGCTGGCCGGGCGACAGTACAGTGAACGGTGACCAACGGTATCCATCGCTTGACGAAGCCTTTACCAACAATGTGACGGTATTGAACCCAGGCATGGGACTATGGGCCAGTTATACACGAATCAACAACATAGAAGCGCAGGACAACCCGCACGCCAACCTACAAAACAACAGTGGCATTGACTGCCGGTGGACCGGCGTGAAAGTGGTGAAGAGCGAAATCATTGCTTTACCCGATCTATCAGGAACGCCATCTTATTTCGGTTCCTATTATTGGTCGGTCAACTGGGAAAATGCCGTTGGCGGGTACATAGACGGTTATGTATTTACCTCTCCCAAATGGATTAACGCAATGGAGCCTTTCAACTCGCGGGGGGTTACGTTTAAAAACTTTGACATTACGAACGGCTATGCTTCCATGAACGGATGCGCCAAAACAACCTTCAAGAACGGTGTGTTTCATTTGCAGGCAGGGTCACGTACTTTCCAAAACACCGGCCACTCTCTTTGCGAGAACAACGTGTTTGAAAAGAACCACGATTGGGACGAGAAAAACAGGTGTGATTCGGTACGTGTATTCATAGAAGGCAGCATAGTTCCAGGCGTACCCAACATTTACCCACTTGGGTTTTGGGACAGAGGCGGACAAACCTTTCGTGGCGGTTACAAAACCACCGCAGGCATGGAGTACATCAATTGCGAGTATCACCGGCCTGACATTACCGCATCTTCTCCATGGCCGGGACAAGGTGTCCGCGTAAGTGCCGAAGGTGGCTATGTTGACCACTTTACGGCAACGGGTGATTTTTACAGTCCGGATATTGCTGGGGGCGTGCAATACTTTGGTGGCGCTGCAATAGCTGTTGGTGGTGGTGATCCCTGCAACCCTGACATTCGGCCTGTTATTAAAAATTCAGTAGCACCCACCTTTTCCTATCCTGCCAATGCCATCACCTTAAATAATACGGCAACGCAAGGAATTGTAACCGCTGCCATGACGGTTTGTGCCGGAAATGACACCACTATAAACGGCACCAGTTTCGCCTTCCAGCCCCTTGTATATGCACCTTCCAGCCAACCCGTTTCAAGCATAGAATGGATATTTAAAAATGCCTATTTGCCTGACGGCGTAACACAGGTGTATTACAACGGTACGTCCACCGATAACATTACAATCCCCGCTTCTTTCCCGCAAAGCATCTCACTGACCACGCAAACAGGCTTGCGGATGCCCACGGGAGCGAATGTGTACTTGTACAGCGACGGCAGCGGCAAGCAGATAACGGGCAAGGTAACGTCCTACAATGCCAGCACGGGTGCATTGGTGGTGAACGCAACAACCGCCGACGGCGCAACGGGTTCCTTTAACGATGCGGAAGTGATTTCGGAGCCAGTTATTACGAACATCTATGCGCAAAACGCAACGGTAAGCGGACTTACTGCCGGTATTTATGTGTATCAGTTGAAAGTGATAAACAGCGTAGGAACGGTGGTGCGGGACAACATGGCAATTACAAAACAGTAACACCCTGCTAACCCAAAAATACGGACACCAGGTTACCCAATGAAAATAAGAGGAATTATACCGTTTTTAATCATTGCCTCCATAACGTTTTTTTTAAGCGAGGCGGAACTGTTTCAAAAGTTCATGCCCCGAAGCGTGTGCATGTACCAAAATCAAAAACTGATTGACCTGCACCTAATCAGCGACGGGGTGATTTTTATTGCTTACATAGGCATCGGCACGACGCTTTTCCGCTTGTACAACAGCCTTGCCAGCAAGGGGTTTCCGTTTGCGGACATTGCCTGGAAGTTTGGCGGCTTCATCTTTTTTTGCGGGTTAACGCATTTGATGGGCGTAATTAACCTGTGGGTTACGTATTACTGGCTGGACGGGATCATAAAGCTTTTCACCGCCTGGTTTTCCCTGCTTGTTTTTATAGGGCTGGTAAAACGCTACCACGAATTGATTAACCTGAAAACACCGCCCGAATTTGGCGACCTGGCAACGAAACTGGAACGCACGTTGAAAGCGTTGCGAAAGGAGGAGGGAGGAGAAAAAAAGTGACACCACAATGGCTAATCATCAGTCTTGCCGTCGTTGCCGCGCTTGGCTTTGGCACCATCACCAGCACCATTGTTATTGATTGGTGGAAGCGAAAGTATCCGTCCGCACAGGACAAACAGGAGCTGTCAAGAACGAAGATTGATTTTTTAAAAACCTACAACGATGCGCAGTTTGTTCACTTGAAGCTTAACGACACGCTGCAAAAAATGGTGGATGAAAAAACTGAACAGTTGCAGGAAATTCTTGTACGCCGCGAAATGGAACACTCGCAACAAATAGAGGGCTTTGTAAAAAAGCTGGCCGAAGAAACGACGAGGGCCGAAGACTATTGGCAACAACTGAAAGATGCAAAAGCAGACGCGGCATATTGGAAAAAGATGTACGAAGAGTTGAAAGCAAAACAAGAAAAGTAAATTTTAACCCATGAATAAAGTGTTCTCCGATTTCGGAAAATTAAACTGGTACGACCTCGCCAAAGGTGCTTTAGTGGCTGTTTTATTTGCCGTAGTTACGGCGCTGATGCCTATTTTATCGGCCCACACACTGCCGACGGGAGATGACTGGAAACTGATCGGCACCGGCGCCGCGGCTGCATTCCTATCATATGTGATGAAAAACCTATTCAGCAATTCAGACGGAACAGTGCTGAAGACAGAAGCCAGTGCTAATAAAAAGGCACACCATGCCGCGGTAAAAAAAGTACGCTAATGGCAAAAGCAGCAAGCAAAAAGGCGGCTGCTGGCACCGGGGTAAAACCGCCGGGTAAAAAAGCAGCCCCCAGGGTAAGGCCCTCCATTTCAGAAAAAGCAAGAGAGGAAGCCTTTGGTAATCCGGCACCTGTGGTTGTAAACGTGCAGCCGCCAAAGCCGTGGTACCTATCGGCCCTGCCGGTACTGCTTGCCATAGCTGCGATTCTCTTTCTGTTTGGAAAGTTGCGCACTTGTGGCCATACGGCGGTGCCGGCGCCAAACAAAGCCGTGGCCGACACGCTGCAAAGCATCACCGCTACCAAAGCAAGCCTTGATTCGCTTCAGGCACTCAAAGCCGCATCGGACAGTGCGGTGGTGGAAGCGGTGAAGTATGCCGATGCCGCCCACCGCGAAACGGCGGAGGCTCTCCAATCGCTCAAGCAAGCCCAAAGCGCAGGCGCCGTTCACCTGCAGGATCTAAAAAAAAAATCCGATGAGATCAAACGTGACATTGAGGGCGCTTCTACTATTCAGCGCCTTGATTCTATTAAAGACCGTATCCTATTCGCAAGACAAAACGCTCCCCATTAACGAGTACAAAGTGCTGTTGCTGGCTGCACAAGAGGGCCAGGATGCAAAGGACAGCCTGGCGGTGTACAAAGCCCTGTTTATACAGGCCGATACGGCCTTGCGGGCCGCGCAAAAGGAAATCATCAGAAAGGAAGGCGTTATTGTGCGGATGCAAACGCAAAGGGACTTGCTGCGAGAGGAGAAAGAAAAATTAGTGGGTATTCAATCGAAGCAAGGTTTTGTGATAGACCAGCAGAACAAAAGCCTGATTGAACTGAATGCCATGCGGCCAAAAGAAGTGAGCCGCTTTCATGTTTCTATTGGCTTCGGCTACGGTTACTCGCTTGGTGAAACCATTGTACGTGCGCCGGTGGTGGCTATTTTGCTTGGCTTCAAACTCTTTTAGGTTTTAGAAAACTTCGTTTATGCAATACAAACTTGGTAAGCTACCGGCCTCTAACCAAATTTCATTCAAGCTAAAGGACTTCCTTAAAACAACAGCGCTTCCCACGCCGCCAAAAACTTTCGGACATGAGGAAGGCGTAAGGGATTGTGTACTTAAGCATGGAAACGCTAACGAACGGAAAGACCCTCGAAGGTTTTGACAAGCAAGGTCTTTTGAATGCACTGAACGCATTAAACAAATAACATCACGGCACAGAGCGGGAAACAAAACGCAAAAACTATGGGGGCACTTAATTGAACCACTATGCTTACAACCAAGGATTATACCCAAGCCGCTACACTCTTTAACGTGGAAGCCGCGGCACTCATGGCCGTGGCCGAAGTGGAAGGCGGCGGTACGGGCTTTACCCTTGTGGATGGCGAAGAAAAACCCATCATTTTGTACGAACCGCATGTTTTTTGGCGGGAGCTAAGAAAGCGCCGCATTGATCCCCGGATGCACACCACCGGAAACGAAGATGTGCTTTACGAAAAATGGAAAACGCGGCCCTACCCAAAAACGCAGGCCGAACGCTATGCGCAGATAAAAAAAGCATCGCTGATAGACCCGGAAGCGGCACTGTGTTCGGCAAGCTGGGGAGCCTTTCAAATCATGGGCTTTAATTATGCTGCGTGCGGCTGCCGCCATTTGCATGACTTCGTGACGAAGATGTTCAAAGACGAGGCCGCGCAATTTGATTTGTTTCTTCATTTTTTGCAATCAAGCGGGCTGCTGGCCTGGCTGCAAAAAAAAGAGTGGCAGCGCTTTGCCAAAGGCTATAACGGCGCCGGCTATGCGGAAAACCATTACGATGAAAAATTAGCGGCCGCATATAAAAAACATTCAGCTTAGCTATAAACGAACTGCCGGTTTTGGCAGCACACAACAAAAGGGGAGGTAAAGGCTCTCCGTTGTTGAAGAAGGTAAGTTTCGCCCGGCTTTTATTGGCCGGGTTTTGTTTACCGCAACTGCCGCTCCATGGCCATGATCAGCGTAGCCAAATCTTTCACTTGTTTATTGCGAACGTACCCCGGCACATACTTTCTTTCTTCAAATAAAAATGCGCCTGTGAAATCGTTTAGGATAAAACTTGTATTGAAATAAACGAACAGGTGGGGGCCGAAATCATGCACCATGGCTTTTATTTCTTCGCCGCGAAACCGTAGGTATATTGAATAAAAAATCACAGCCGTAAAGTACGGCATTCCGTTTCGCTGGCAGCCACTCAAAAAAGGGCTTAGCCAAGGGTGTTGCCAATTTTCTTTTGTCCTTCGTGTTCACGGTTGCCGGATTCGGTATCGTAAGTTTTCTCCACCATGGTCGTGCCTTTGTGGGCATTTTGGCTGGCCACGACACGCCGTGCTTGTTCCAGTTTTTGCTTCTCCACTTCCATCAGCCAGTTGATAGTATGGGTGGTGTTGAGATGTTTTAAGGCATACCAATCGGCGGTAATGGGCTCCACCGGCAACCGCTTCGTTTTTATCTCTGCGTTGAGTTTCTTTTTTACCCACCGGTTCCAGCGCCTACCGAATTGCGTAGGTGATATTTTAAAAGGACCGGGCTTTAAACCTTTGGAGAAAACATAATCATCCTTACCGCAGCCATCCATCGCTTCTCTCCAATAAGGAAGGGCAATGTCTTTTATGGTTCGCATAACTTCAAAAGGTTCGGCACCTTTCATTATCGTGCATTTATAGGTTTGCGCTTTCAGGTCCACGTTTCGGCCTTTCAATTCGACAAGTTCTGTTCCCCGGCCACCGGAGTGGTAGAAGATGTGCATGAGGCGGTGAAAGGATAACGATTTTGTTTGCAAATATTCATTCACCAAAACCGCTTGTTGTTTGGAAAGTGTTTCACGAATCTTTCGAACTTTCTTTAAGCGGTCGATGTCTTCGGCATAATTGGACTTGATGGCTCCGACCTTTTTTAGCCGCTTAAACAGCATCACCAGGTGGGCCCGATACCGGTTCCACTTGGCGTTGGTGAAAGAATCGCCGTCTCTTTTTTTAACGTAGGTAAACAGAATGGTTAAATGCTTGGGCTCCACTTCTCCTACCGGCATTTCAGCGTAGCGCAATTCTTCCAGCGCCGATTTTAAGCCAGCCACTACCCACTTGGCTCCATCGCGGGTTTCTTTTGTGCAGATTAAAAGGACGACCGCTTTTTCGAGCGCTTTAAAAAATTGACACTCGGGCACGACTTCAATATCGGTAAGCGGAATGGGTGCGCAATAAGTATTTTTGATTGGGTTATAGCCTTCATCTATTAACTGAATAAAGACTTGCCGCATGGATTCATTCACCGCAACCTGACGGGCATGAAGCGTGGTGAAGCTATTAATGTGGCCTTTGAAGATAACCAGTTTCGGCTTTGGCTTTTTGGTGCCGGCTTTGCAAATGCGTGGATCGTAAAACCGGTACGAAATGTACCAGGTAGTGGAAAGCGGTGCTTTGCTTTTGTTCCAATTGCGCGGATAGACGGTAAGGGTGTTGGGCGTGCCCTTTTTTATATCGGCCGGTACACCGCTGCAATAGCAGCCATTTGGCAGTGAAATCATGTCGCTTGTTTTAAGTGTTAACTATCGTGTTAACTCTGAAACAAGACAGGCAGGAGAATTAGAAAGAAAAAAGCGTCCTAATAGATTGGATGAAAACAGCCGAAACGCTTTACTGACTTGTGTTTCGGCTGTTTCAAAGAATCTTTATTTATTCGGGTGGCTAACCGGGCTCGAACCGGCGACCCCTAGAATCACAATCTAGTGCTCTAACCAACTGAGCTATAACCACCGTGATGAGGCAAAAATAAAGCTTACTGACATACAAAAATGCCGGCCTTGAAAATTTTAGATATCACCATTGCGATTTATAAGACGCCACTAAAACGTGAATACTCATGTATCAAAGGTTAAATATGGTTAATGGAAAAAGGCCTCCGGAGCCATGGCCTTACCTTTGCGCCACGATTTAATATACTATACATGAAGAAGGTTTTTACGTTTACAGCTCTGTTGTTTTCACTTTTAAACGCATCAGCGCAAATGCCGGGTGGCTTTAACCGCGGCGGTGCAACCGGCGGACAACCGCCCGCCGGCCGGCTTTATGGCAAGGTAGTGGACGCTTCAAACAAAAGCATCGAAGCCGCATCGGTAACGCTCGTCACCAGTAAAATGGATACGGCTACAAAGAAGATGAAAGAGGTGATAACAGCCGGAATGCTGACGTCAAAAACAGGAAATTTCAGCTTGGAAAACGTACCGCTTTTTGGTCGCTATACCCTGCGCATCACCGGCATCGGATTTAAAACCTACGAAAAGGCAGTGGGCTTTGATATGCCGAACCGCGACGCAATGAGCGGCGGCGATATGTCGGCAATGATAGGCGCTTTAGACAAAGATCTTGGCAACATAAAAATTACCATTGACGATAAAGTTTTGAGTACCGTAACCGTAACGTCTTCCAAACCGGTGATGACCTTGGGCATTGACCGCAAAATTTTTAATGTGGACAGAAACATTACATCAGCCGGTGGTACAGCTATAGATGTAATGCGCAATGTGCCTTCGCTCAACGTGGACATTGATGGTAACGTAACGCTTCGCAACACCGCCCCAACCATTTTTGTGGACGGGCGGCCGACAACATTAACCCTCGAACAAATCCCTGCTGATGCCATTGAAAGTGTAGAGGTGATTACAAATCCTTCAGCCAAATTTGATGCATCAGGTGGCACAGCGGGCATCTTAAATGTAGTAATGAAAAAGAACCGCCGCGTGGGGTACAGCGGTAACATTCGTGCGAACATTGATTCCCGTGCGAAAGTTGGCATTGGTGGCGACTTGAATGTTCGGCAAGACAAGATTAATGTGTTTGCCAGCGGTCAATACAATCAGCGCAAAAGCATCAGCACAGGCTATACAGATCGTACAACCTACGGCAACCGAAACGATTCATCGGTGAACATTATGCAGCATGACCGCTCCGTAGCCAACGGCGAATTTGGCTTTGGCCGTTTTGGTTTTGATTATTTCCTTGACAATCGCAACACGTTCACTGTTACCGGCAATTTTGCACGAGGCGGATTTAAACCCACAACCACAAGCTCTGTGTACAATGACTCTTCCAAAGGAACAATTATTCTGCATTCAGCCGACCAACAACGAACCACTAATTCGGAAAACCTTTTTCGGAACAAAGGCGCTCAAATCAGTTTTAAGCACAACTTTCCAAAATCAGGTCACGAGATAACGGCTGATGCTACTTACAACTACGGCAAGAACCAGAACACGAGTTACATCTATGTAGATTCGCTTTCTTATCCGGGGCCTGTTTACAAAAGCAGTTCAACGCAGACACAAATTGGCAACGGCAAAAATGAAAACCTGACGTTGCAAACTGATTATACAAATCCTATTTCGGCCAATGCTAAGATTGAAGCCGGCGCCCGTGCGCAAATCAGAAAAATAAACAGCGAAAACACCATTACGCTTTTCAACAAAGCCAACGCCACCATCTACAACAGCACCGATAACGTGTATGCGGCTTATGCCACCTTCACCAACCGGGTGAAAAATTTTGGCTATCAGCTTGGCCTGCGTGCCGAAAGCTCAAACTACCAGGGAGATCTGCCCACAAAGTCAGGGCAATCGTTTAAAATTAATTTTCCGATTTCCTTATTTCCAAGTGTGTTTCTTAGCCAGAAGCTGAATGAACTGGACGAAGTGCAGTTTAATTATAGCCGCCGCATTAACCGGCCGAACTTCTTCCAATTGTTTCCATTCACCGACTACTCTGATATCTTAAATATCAGCCGCGGCAATCCGGGTTTGAGTCCGGAGTTTACAAACTCTTTTGAAGTTTCCTACTCCAAGACTTTTAAGAACCGCGACAACTTTTTGGCTTCGCTGTATTTTAAGAACACCAATAACCTGATCACCCGCGTTCAGGCGGAGGAATACGACACAGTATTGAAACGGACAGCTTTTATCAATACGTATCAAAATGCCAACAACAGCTATGTAACCGGCCTTGAATTAACGAGTCGTAATAAGCTGACGAAGTTTTGGGACGTGACCGCCAACGCCAACTTTTTTACCTCAAAGATTGACCTTGTGGATCAACCTGATCCCGCCCAGCTTTTCAGCTATTTCTTTAAGTTGAACAACTCGTTTAAGCTGCCGAAAAACTTTTCGCTCCAATTGTCTGGTGACTACCAATCGAAGGTGATTACCTCACCCGGCGGTCGCGGATCGGGCGGCGGCGGTATGTTCGGCGGCGGTGGCGGCCCTGGCGGCGGTGGTTTCTTTGGTGGGTCGCAGTCAGCCTCGCAAGGCTTTATTCGTCCCAATTATGGCATAGATGCCGCTGTGCGTTTTGAGTTTATGAAAAACAAAGTGGCCGCAATTTCTTTAAACGTAAACGACATTTTCAGGACACGGTTGTTTGACCAATATACCGAGTTGCTTTATCCCGGTACAGAGAATTATGCCTTTGTGCAAAATCAGCAACGCCGCAGAGACCCGCAGGTCTTTCGCTTAAACTTTAATTACCGCTTTGGCAAGTTTGACGTGTCGTTATTTAAACGCAAAAACACCAAGGCTGATAGCAACGTTGATACCGGTGGAGGTAATTTCTAAAAAATTTATTGAATTGAAAAACCCCAAGCCCCGCAGTTGCGGGGCTTTGTTTTTAACGCCTACATTTGACGGCATGAAGAAGTTTGCAATCATGGGCGAAGGAGAAGCAGCCAGGCTTCATGCAAATAGAATTGCCGAAGGAGCTACGCTTGTTGCCATTTGCGGTTCGTATGAAGTAGCGGCTTTGGCTATTGAATACAGCGCTAACGTTTATCATTCGATTGATGATTTGTTGGGGCAAGCAGATGCCGAAACAGTTGTGATTTGTTCGTCCACCGGCTTTCACGCAGAGCAGATTATAAAATCACTGCAAGCCGGAAAAGATGTTGTTGTTGACGGTCCACTTTGTTTAACCAAGGCAGCGGCCTGGCAAATTATTGAAACGGAAAAGTATTGCCGCCGCCGGTTATTCCTTATACAACCGTCCCGTTTTTATTCCTCCTTTGTTAAATTTAAAAAACAGCTTGACCAACAGCTTTACGGGCGGATTTACAGCTTTGGCCTAAAAAGCATTTTGCATCTGCCGGTTGCCTTCTTTTCCGGGCCGGAAGGCCGTCGCTTCCCGGGCGGCGGATTGTTATACGGTCTGTTCGGACCGTTGATGGATTTGCTTGTTTCTATTTTTGGCGAAATAGAAACTGTTGAGGCGTTTTTAGCGAATGATGAGCAAGAAAGCGAGGATGAGGTTGAACGATTTGGCGTGGCTGTTTTAAGAATGAAGAGTGGCGTACTTGGCAGCTTGCATTGGTCATGTGCCGGCGCGGTTGCCGGCAGTCCCACTACGATAACGATTGTAGCCGATAGCGGCACGGTCGAAGCAGAATTCAACAACAATGAATTGTTGCTTACCAAAGCTGATAATTCTGTTACTGCAAAAGCCATTGCGGATTTCAATCATGGCTTTTACAAAACTGTTTACAGCGATTTGTTCAAAGCGCTTGCAGGCGAAGAAGTCAATTTCCCCGGTTCCCTTAATGGTGCCAAAACGGTGGAGGCAATTGAAAAAATTTACAAAGCTGCCCGGTGAAGCCGAAGCACATTTACTTCACGGTTACGAACGACTTGACGTACGACCAGCGGATGCATCGCATTTGCACGTCGCTGGCAAGTGCAGGGTTTAAAGTAACGTTGGTGGGAAGAAAGCTGCCTTCATCGCTTCCGTTGCAGCAACAAGTTTTTCAACAGAAAAGGCTCCGGTGCTTTTTCAACAAAGGCTTTCCCTTTTATGCCGAATACAACCTGCGGCTCTTCTTTTTTTTGCTGATGAAAAAGATGGATGGCATTTGTGCCATTGACTTAGATACTATCATGCCATGCCTTTTCATTTCAAAACTAAAAGGCAGTGTGCGCATTTACGATGCCCATGAATTTTTTACGGAACTGAAAGAGGTACGAACGCGGCCGAGGGTGCAAAAAATTTGGATGAGCATCGAACGTTTTGCCGTACCGAAGTTTAGAAATGGTTATACAGTCAGCCAAGGATTAGCTCTTGAATTTAAAAAAAGGTATAATAAAGACTATACCGTCGTTCGAAATTTTCCGGTCTTGCTGCCCCTGCATGCAGACGTTGAACGGAAAAACTTTTTGATCTATCAAGGGGCAGTGAACGAAGGCCGCGGCTTTGAGATCTTAATCCCAGCGATGAAGGCCATTCAATACAAATTAATTATTTGCGGCGATGGAAACTTTATGCCGCAATTAAAAGAGTTAATACAACAAAACGGCGTTGAAGACAAGGTTGAATTAAAAGGAATGATGTTGCCTAAAGACTTAAAAATAATAGTGCAGCAAGCTTCACTCGGGATTGGTCTTGCCGAAAGCGAAGGCATTAATCAATACCATGCTTTGCCGAATAAATTTTTGGAGTATATGCACGCAGGTTTGCCGCAGATCTCCATGAATTTTCCGGAATACAAAAAGGTGAATGATGAATACAACGTGGCGGTTTTGCTGGATGGCCTTTCGGTTGACTGCGTTGCGAAAACCATCAATGAAACAATGGCGAATGAAGTCTTATTAAATGAGATGAATCAAAACGCCATTAAAGCAAGAGAAGTTTTTTGCTGGCAAGCAGAAGAGAAAATCCTGCTTCAATTTTACCGGCAATTATTTCCGTGAACGATCATCTCCATATTGTTTGCCTTGATGCGCCCTCACCGCCCAATTACGGCGGCGCCATTGATATGTTTTACAAGATCAAAGCACTGGCGCAAACGGGCAGGAAAATCATTCTACATTATTTTGATTACAATCCACAACGCGGCGCAACCGGTTTGGAAGATGACTGTGTTGCCATCTACAAGTACAAGCGCAAATCCTTTGTTCAGGCTTTGCCTCTCTCCCACCCATTCATCATCAGTTCCCGAATCAATATTGATTTAATCAACCGGCTGAATGAAGATGATTATCCGATTTTTTTAGAAGGTTTGCATTGTTCGGGAATCATGCCGCACGTTAACAACCAAAGCCGCATTGTGCTGCGAATGCACAACGACGAAGCGGCTTACTATCATCACCTTGCAAAGACTGAAAATAATTTTTTAAAACGCTTGTATTTTGGCTTGGAAAGCCGGTTGTTAAAAAGTTATCAGCAAGGTTTGAACAAAGACATCAAGTTTGCATGCTTATCTGAAGAAGACATTGAAACATTCAAAAACGTTTATGGTTTTCGCACCGCTTCTTTTATTCCCTGCTTCATTCCCTGGCAAACGATGGCAATAAAAGAAGGCAAAGGTTATTACAGCCTTTATCACGGCAACATGGCGGTGTCGGAAAACGAAGATGCGGCCTTGTGGCTGATGCAAAATATTTTCAGCAAAACAAAAGCGCCGCTGATTATTGCGGGCAAAGGCATCTCAAAAAGAATAGAAAAAGAAGCGGCCGGTTGTAAAAATGTTTCGCTGGTAAACAATCCATCAATACCAGTCATTGACGGCTTAATTCGCGAAGCGCAGGTAAATGTTTTGCCTTCGATGAACAGCACCGGCATTAAACTAAAATTGCTGAATGCTTTGTTGAATGGACGGCATTGCATCACCAACAGCGCCGGCGCTAAAGGCAGCGGTATCAACGATTCGGTAACCGTTTGTGATAGCGTTGGCGAATGGATTAAGGCAGTTGAAATGGGAATGCAATCGCTTTTTACCCGTGAGCAGATGGAAAACAGAAAAGCGATTTTGAATCTATACAACAATCGCTCAAACGCCGGACAACTTAACGAACTATGGATGCATTATCAATGACTTTGCCAGCCTCCGTTCTTACCATTCGCGCAGGAAATTTTTGTATCACAATGTAATCGTGTGTGGCCATTAAAACCGAAGTGCCGTAGTCCTTGGCAATTTGTATAAGAAGGTTCATGATCTCGTCGGATGTTTCGGGGTCAAGGTTGCCGGTGGGTTCATCAGCCAGTATCAGCTTGGGTGAATTGAGCAAAGCCCGTGCAATGTCCACACGCTGTTGTTCGCCGCCGCTCATTTCGTAAGGCATCTTAAAGCCTTTCGATTTTAAGCCCACTTTGTCCAGCACGTCGGCTATTTTTTCGTTCATCAATTTCTCGTCTTTCCAGCCCGTTGCCCGCAAAACAAATTTGAGGTTATCATTTACGTTACGGTCTGTCAGCAGTTGAAAATCCTGGAACACCACACCGAGGTTGCGGCGCAGATAAGGCACGGTTTTCCACGTCAGGTCGCGCAGTTTATAGCCCACAACAATTGCTTGTCCTTCCTTCAGCGGCAACTCGCCGTAAAGCGTTTTTAGCAGGCTCGATTTGCCGGCGCCGGTCTTGCCCACGAGATAGACAAACTCACCTTTCTGTACATTCAAATTAACGTTCTGCAACACCAGATTTTCCCCTTGATAAATGTTCGCGTCCTGTATTTCAACGATTGTTTCCGCCATGCTCTTGGTTTTGCCGCAAAATAAAAAAGAAACCACGAGGCGGTGCCTTTTATTTCTACAACGAAAAAATTAGTTGTTCAACTAAAAATATAGTTTTAGCTTCGGTTTTGTAAAGCTTAAAAGATGAAAACATTAACCAAAGCCGAGGAACAAGTGATGCAGGCAATGTGGAAACTAAAAGAAGGATTTATTCGCGATGTGCTTGACGCTATACCGGCGCCAAAACCGCACCAGAACACCATTTCAACGGTTTTAAAAATACTCGTTGACAAAGAATTCGTGGGCATAAAAGTGTACGGCCGCCAACACCATTATTATCCGCTTGTATCAAAAGAAGCCTATTCCAAATCCACCATCAAAACCTTGGTGAAAGGCTATTTCGGCGGTTCGTTCAGCGATGCGGTTTCGTTTATGATAAGGGAAAATAGCTTGAGTGTGGAAGAATTGGAAACATTATTAGCTCAACTGAAAAAAGCAAAAAAATGAGCCCCTTCGCTTTTTATCTGCTAAAGGTCTTTGTCTGCTCCGGCATTCTGGTATTTTATTACTTAATTGCTTTAAAAGACAAAGCCTTTCACCAATGGAACCGGTTCTATTTGCTGTCGGCGGTTGCGCTTTCCATCGTTTTGCCGCTCGTTCAAATTATTGTGGTGGCGACGGCGGAGAAAAGTGCGGCCATTCAACTGATTCAGGTCGTGCAATCGGCGGATGATTACCTGGAGGCAATCACGGTTTCATCACGGCCGTACATTTCCACCGAACAATGGATTATGACAGGCTATGCTTTTGCTTCTCTCCTATTTTTAATTGCGGCTGTTCTTTCGTTGGTGAAACTTCGTCGCCTTGCCAAAAAATGGGGCGTACAAGAAGTGGGAGGAATCCGCTTCATAAACACGGCCGATCCTCGCACACCGTTTTCGTTTTGGCGTTCCATTTTTTGGAACTGCGAAATTCCGCTGCACTCTGAAGCAGGCCGACAAATTTTTCAGCACGAGCTTGTACACATAAAAGAAAAGCACACCCTGGACGCCCTTTTTTTGCAGGCGGTGATGGTGGTGTTTTGGTGCAATCCGTTCTTTTGGTTAATAAAAAAAGAACTGCGCTTTATTCACGAATTTATTGCCGATAAACAATCCGTTGGCAAAGCCGGCACCGCTGCTTTTGCCACTATGATTTTGCAGGCGGCTTACCCATCGCAATACTCATCTCTCGTCAATCCTTTTTTTCAAAAATCTATAAAACGAAGACTCCTCATGCTTACAAAAATGCAAAACCCCAAGCGGAAATATATGAGCCGCCTCCTCTTTCTGCCTTTGCTAGCCTTTAGTGTATTCGCATTTTCCGTACGCGCAAAAAACAACGGCGAAAAGAACACCGCCAAACTCATCGAAGCAATTAAAGATTTGAGCGTTGGACAAAACGCAAAAAAAATCACGAACGTCATTACGGATACGATACCCAGAAAGCAAATTGAATCGGTGGACGTGAACAAACCCAAAGACCGCATTACCGTTTATTACACCGATGGTAGTTGCGAAACAATGACCGAGCAAGAGGCAAACAATCGCAGATTGATTAACAACGGTGGCTATGGAACTTTGCAAAGGGCAACGCCGCAAAACTATTCGGCGAAGGCAGACATTCAACCGCGCGGTTTGCAGGCCAAGCCACTGCTTGTTGTGAACGGCGATATCGCCAAATATGAGTTGCTCTCTGCAATAGACCCGTCCAAAGTAAAGCTGGTTAATGTGCTGAAAGGCCCGGCAGCCATTGTTAAATACGGAAGCCAAGGTGAAAATGGCGTTATCGAAGTCACCACCAAAACAGAAACTGACCAGAACGGAATTATTTTACAAGCTGACAGCATGACCATGCAACTTGATTCTGTCAACGTGAAGTGGCGAAAAGACGGCGGTTTAAACGGATCAGCAACCATCAGGGAAATACAGCCCAGTACACGCCAACTGGTTTTTGAACAGACTGAAACGCCAGCTTCTGTAGATAAAAACGAATGGTTGGTATTTATAGATAAAGTATGGACTCCAGCAATCCGCGAACTAAGTCGGAAACTGCCCTCTGGAACATACGAGGGTAGATACAAATTTGTAGTTGAAACAAATGGAAAAATATCACACGTCGCTTTGTTAAATAAATTAGGCTATGATATTGAAGCAAAAATTGCTGAAATAATGGAACGTTCGCCCAAATGGAAACCAGCAATACAAAACGGCTTGCCTGTTGCTTCGTATAGAACAGAGAATTTTTCCTTTACCGTTCATAAAAATTAAAAAGGATAAGAAATGCGTTGACCCTTGTGTTCAATAATCAACGCATTTTTCCTCCCCGCTCCTACCCTTCCAATCACTTGCGCATCTATCCCGAAACTTTTTGCAATACTGATGATTTCATCCGCGGCCTTTTCATCGGTATAAATTTCTAACCGACAACCCATGTTGAACACCTGGTACATTTCTTTATCATCGGCGGCGCTGTTTTGCTGAATGAGGCCGAAGATTTCGGGCGGTTCAAACAGGTTGTCTTTAACCACCTTCACGCCTTCGGGCATGTACTTCATACACTTGGTTTGACCGCCGCCGCTGCAGTGAATGAGGCCATGAATGGCATCAAACTTTTCTTCCAGCAATTGTTTTACTACCGGCGCAAAAGTTCGCGTTGGCGAGAGCAACAACTTACCTACAGTAGTCGAAAAAAACTCATTTCGGAAAGAGATATTAATGCCATCGGTCAACAGGTTTTTACCGATGTACACGACTTCATCTTTCAAGGTTTCGTCAAAGCTTTCGGGAAAGAATTGGGCATAATGTTTTTGCAGTACATCGTGCCGTGCGGAGGTAAGCCCGTTTGAACCGATGCCGCTATTGTATTCGGTTTCGTACGTTGCTTTGCCAAAGCTGGCCAGGCCCACAACCACGTTGCCGGGTTTGATGGCTTCGTTTGTAATCAACGCATCCTTCTTCCACCGTGCGGCCATCGTTCCGTTTACGGCAATGGTCTTTACCACGTCGCCTACATCTGCGGTTTCCCCACCCAAAAAGGTGATGTCCACACCGTGGCCGGCCATGTTATCGAAGAAAGCCTGCGTGCCTTCGATCAACACTTTCAACACCTCGCCGGGAATACGGGATTTGTTGCGGTCAATGGAAGACGAAAACAAAAGATTTTTATAGATGCCAACACAAAGCAGGTCATCGAGATTCATCACAATGGCATCCTGCGCAATGCCTTTCCAAACGTTCACATCGCCGGTTTCTTTCCAATACAAATAAGCCAGAATACTTTTGGTGCCGGCGCCATCGGCGTGCATCACATTCACCCAATCGCTATCGCCGCCTAACATGTCGTCATACAATTTACAAAATGCTTTTGGATAAAGGCCTTTGCCGATGTTTTTGGTGGCGGCGTGAACGTCTTCTTTCTGCGCAGATACGCCGCGTTTGGAGTAAAGGGACATGGAGCAAAACTAATGAGTGATGAGTAATCAATAATGAGTTCACAAGAGCATAAAATTTCCTGCACCGTTGGACAGCACTCATCACTCATTACTCATTATTCATTCCGCTTATCTTCGCCGCCATGCAGGTTCATCACAGCATTGAAAACCTTCCCGCTTTTAGGAATGCCGCCATCACCATCGGTTCTTTCGACGGCGTTCATCTGGGCCATCAAAAAATCATTGCTGCTTTAAAAAAAGAAGCGGAAGAAGTGGCTGGCGAATCTGTCATAATCACCTTTGAGCCGCATCCGCGAAAAATTGTTTACCCGGACAAACCGATGCAGTTGCTGAACACACTTGATGAAAAGATTGAACTATTGGAAAGCGCCGGTATCAATCATGTTGTAATTGTCCCGTTCACGCAAGCTTTTTCGGAACAAAGCGCCGATGATTACATCGAAAACTTTCTCATCAAAAACTTTCATCCGTCTTGCATCATTATTGGTTACGACCATCATTTTGGCAAGGGCCGCAGCGGGAATTACAAGCTGCTGGAAGACCGTTGCGAAGATTTCAATTATCGCCTGATTGAAATCCCGCAGCATGTATTGAACGAAATTGAAATCAGTTCTTCCAAGATTCGCAGAGCCGTTTTAGGCAGCGATGTAGCCACAGCCAATGGCCTTCTTGGCTATTCATTTTTCTTTGAAGGCATCGTTGTAAAAGGCGATCAGTTAGGACGAACGCTTGGCTATCCAACCGCTAATCTTCAATATTCTGATGATGACAAGATTCATTTGGGCCATGGCGTGTATGCCGTTTATGCGGAAGTTGACGGCGACAGAAAGAAAGGCATGATGAGCATCGGCACAAGGCCGACGTTGGAGAAGAGCGAGGAAAAAGTGGAAGTAAACTTATTCGATTTTAGCGGAGACTTGTACGGTAAAACAATAAAAGTTTTTGTTGAATATTTTTTACGCGGGCAGGAAAAATATCCTTCGCTTGATGTGATGGTGGACCAATTGCACAAAGACAAAGCGCAAAGCCTTTCGCTCTTGTAACACAGTTTA
The DNA here is from genome assembly GCA_965247695.1 of Flavisolibacter sp. Lineage (GTDB taxonomy): Bacteria > Bacteroidota > Bacteroidia > Chitinophagales > Chitinophagaceae > Flavisolibacter. The sequence goes on along the minus strand of OZ252037.1, from coordinate 2,822,114 downwards.
AACAATCCCGTTAATCCTTAACCTATAAAGGCGCAATCATCTTCACCACCATTTCTTTTAAAAGTCCGGCGTCATCCGTACCGGCATCGTTCACACCCAAGTTTCGCAAATTGTATTCATACAACAGCAGCAACAGCTTTTCAATCTCACCCGGCTTAAACCGCGAAGAGGTGCTGATGTAATCTTTAACGAAATAAGCATTCACACCCAAGGCCGCAGCAACCGCTTTTTCATCCTTCGACGATACGCTGTAAACCACCTGCACCTTGCTAAAAAAATTATAGAGCGAAGGAAACACTAATTGCAAAGGCGCCGCCTTGGGATTAGAACCGAAGTATTGGACGATGCGAATGGCCTTGTATAAATCGCGACCCGCAATGGCTTGCTGCAATTCAAACACATTAAACTCCTTGCTTACGCCAACGTATTTTTCAATATCGTCTTCGGTTATCTGCTTGCGCTCTTTCAGGTTAATGGCAAGCTTGTCTATCTCGTTATTGAGGCGATTGAGGTCATTGCCAATGTGGTCAATCAGTAGAAACAACGCCTTCTTGTTAATCTCAAAACCTTTTACTTTCACCAACTCCGATGTCCATTCGGGCAAGGCGTTATCGTACATTTTTTTTGTGCTCAAGAACACCGCTTTTTCTTTGAGGAGCCTCGCCATCTTGGTGCGGCCATCCACTTTTTTTCCTTTGTAAGCCACAAACAAAAGCGTTGACTCCAACGGCTTTTCAATATAGCTTTCCAGTTTCTCAATGCCTTTTAACTCCTGCGCCTCTTTTATAATTACCACTTGTCGTTCCGCGAACATTGGATACCGTCGGGAAGCATTTATCACATCAGCCCAGGCCGCGTCTCGGCCATAAAATATTGTTAAGTTGAAGCCAGCCTCTGCATCAGTTAACAAATTGTGCTCGACGTAATCAATCACTTGATCAATAAAATAATTCTCCTCGCCTTCCAGCCAATAAACGGCTTTGAACTTCATTTTTTTAAGATCGGCAACGATACTTTCAGGCGTCATTCAGCGAGGGTTTAATCAGTAGTTGTTATTTTTTTGGCACGGTTTTCGGCTTTCTGCGAAAAGTCAAAAATACACCTTCACCCTTTTCTAAAGACCAAATTCAATCACGTAAATCTTTAAAAATGGCAAGTACAAATTATCCTTCGGCCGGCAACACAAACGAAAGCAGACCGGCCGGAAACAACACCACCCGCAATGTTTTGATTGGCCTTTTAGCCGCTGGTTTGTTGGGTTCATGGGCTTACATTTTAACCCAAAAGAACGAACGTCAAACGGAGCACACTACCATGACGGCGCAGGTAGCCGGCATTACTACCGATCGTGACTCGGTGAAAAATCTTTACGAAGAGGCGATTGTGCGTTTAGATAACCTTACCGGCGAAAACACACGCATCTCCAGCGAATTGATTGGCAAGGACAAAGACCTGCAAGCCAAGAAAAACGAGATCAAACGCATTCTTGCTGATAAGAACGCAACCGCTGCTGACTACCGTCGCGCCAAAACATTAATTGGTGAATTGAACAACAAGATCGGTACGCTGGAACAAGAAGTTGCAAGGTTGATGGGTGAAAACCAGCAGTTGGCTACAAACAATACGGTGCTTACACAAGAGAAAACAGATCTGCAAACCAATTTGCAATCAACTACACAACAGAAAGAAGAGTTGGCGCAGAAGGTTGACGTGGCTTCCACATTCGCCGCTTCCAACATCAGCATCAAAGGCATTGATGAAAAGGGCAACGGCAAAGAAAAAGAAACCGATAAAGCTAAGAAGGTTAATAAGCTGGTGGTTTCTTTTGACATTGAAAACCGCATTACGCCAAATGGCCCCGTTGATTTGTATGTAATTGTTACCGCACCCGACGGCCAAATTATTAATAGCCCGGCTATGGGTTCAGGCAACCTGACAACACGCGGAGATGGCGACAAACCCTTTACGTACAAAACTACCGTTGATTATGAACAGGGCTCACGCAAAACGGTTTCCGTTCCTCTGAAGCAGGATAAGTTTCAAGTAGGTGATTACAAGATTGAAATCTATCAAAACGGGTTCAAGATCGGCGAAGGCACACGCAACCTTCGCAAAGGCGGATTGTTCGGATAAACGAAGTCTCCTTCCAATCTTTATACGGCCGCTTCTTCTGAAGCGGCTTTTTTATGACCTCACCTTCATCCTCTCCATCAAAGATGGAGAGAGTAGCCTATGCCGGTGTTTACAGACGGTGAGCGGTGTTAAGATTCAGTCTTTTTATGCACCAGAGTTCGTCTATCCGTAAAGCGTCTGTTGCGTCGCTACCGTCCCGATAGCTATCGGGAGCTATCGGGTCTTGTACGTTCTTATCTCTATTGCGCATTCACGTTTTAAACGTGATGTCGTTAAAATGTAAAGAAAAACTGTGCTTTCGGCTACTGTTCCCCTCTCCAACTTGTTGGAGAGGGGTTAGGGGTGAGGTCTTATATTTGCCGTCAGCAAAAGCTTATTGATGATAAACCAATTCGAAGATTTTGAATCGAACCTGGCCGGTGAAGAAGGGAAAACAACAGAGACAAAAACCAGTTGGTTCAAGCGGTTAAAAAAAGGCATCACCACGCCTTCGTCTGAAAAGAAAGAAACACCGGAAGGCTTATGGACCAAGTGCCCGTCATGCAATTACATCTGTACCATGAACGACCTGCGTGAAGCGCTTTTTGTTTGTCCTAAATGCAGCTACCATCACCGCATCGGCAGCGAAGAATATTACGAAATTTTATTCGATGGTAAAGACTATACGGAACTATTTGAAGACATCCGCTCCAAAGATTTTTTAGGATTCACCGATTTAAAGCCCTACCAAACAAGACTGGAAGAAACCTGGAACAAAACGGATTTAACCGACAGCATGAGAGTAGTGGTTGGCAATCTCAACGGCCACGAAATTGTAGTGGCGGCAATGGATTTTGAGTTCATCGGCGGTTCGCTTGGCAGCGTAATGGGCGAAAAATTCAGCCGTGCTGTTGATCACTGTCTTGAACACAAACTACCTTATTTAATCATTTGCAAAAGCGGCGGCGCCCGAATGATGGAAAGCGCCTTTTCGCTAATGCAACTGGCAAAAACAAGCGGCAAGCTTTCGCAGTTGTCGGACGCCAAAATTCCTTACATCGCTTTATTAACGGATCCAACTTTCGGCGGCATTTCAGCCTCGTTCGGAATGTTGGGTGACTTAAATATTGCCGAACCCGGCGCCCTCATTGGCTTTGCCGGTCCACGGGTGATAAAAGAGACGATTAAGAAAGATTTACCACCCGGATTTCAACGCAGCGAGTTTGTTTTGGAACACGGCTTCTTAGACTTCATTGTGCCGCGGCCCGAACTCAAACAAAAGCTTTCTACGGTACTTACGCTTTTCAAGAATTAATAGTATTCTTGTTTGCATGAAATTTTTGCTTTTCACAGCGGCTTTTATTGTGTGTGCCCTTGCGTCCGCGCAAAAACAAATTCTTCGTTACGAGCCCCCGTCCTTTGGACGCACTGGCACTTCTCTGATAACCGACAGCAGTACCAACAGCATTTACTTCATCACTACCCACAGGGAATTTATTGAGCGCATTCGCCTGTCACCAAAAGGACAGGAAAACCTTCTTCATCAAGGTTTGGTGCCCAATGAAAGTTTTATAACAAATTATCAATTGGATGAAAAAATGCAAAGGCTGTTTGCGGACAACAAATACATAGATGCTTGCGTAACCGGTGCGAAGATGATTGAACTGCTGCAACACCAATGGAATTATAGTGATTTGCTTTTCGTTGAAACGGATTTGGCAAGTGGCCGGTCAACAAGCACAGACACGTTGAGAATGCAATGGGCAGGTGATCTTCTGTTCACCTATCGCAAAAGTAAAGCCCTTTGTGCCGTAGAGAAGCCGAAAAGCAAACCGTACTTTTTGTTTCACGAAAAAGTTTTTGGTCATCCCGTAAAAACCGATACCGTGAAGATTGAGATGCCGAACATCGGCAGGATTGATGCCAAAATATTCGGGAGCAGCGCGGATAATTTCAACGAAATCAATTTTGGCAGCGACGTTCAGGTGCTTCCCAATAATCTGTGGCTGCCGGTATTTTCCATAAAAAGTCGCAACAAGGCGTTTGTGCAGAAAGATAAATTTTATGTGGTGTTGAATGCTGACAATTTGCAAACCTGGTTGTTGACATTAGACCTATACAGCTTGCAGTACAGCATAAAAAAATTTGACTCACCGGTAAGTGATGTTAAAAACCGGCAATCTTTATCAAACGCCGCTCTTGTTGTTGACTCCTTTTTAATCACCGGCTTTTGCAACGACAAAAACATTTATTGCAACGTCTACAACATTCGTACAGATAGCCTCCTGCAAAAAATAATCATCAATAGCCAAAACTTCGATGCAGTTAGCGCCGGAGCGCCTGTAAAGGTGGGTGACTTCTGGTCGCGCAGCAATGTATCAGAAATCAGTTTGAAAGAGTTTACAGATAAAGCTGCGGAGAATCAGTTAATCATTGATGGCTTTCGCGAAGGAGAGGAACTGTTTTTAACGTTTGGCTCGCCGTATAAAATATGGGTAAGCGCCACGATGTTGGGCAATCTGGCTACGGCCGGCATGGGCGGCTTTGCACAGACAAAGCCACCGTCAACAGTTTACTTTCACACCTCGTGGCGGCTGCCATCATTCGCAGCTACAAAGAAGCCCGCTAAGGAGCTTGTATGGGATAAAATGCTTAATCATTTGTTTGCGGCCCGGCAAACAGGAGGCTTTAACATGAACTACATGAATGGATTCTATTACATTGGCTATTTTAACGCGGCAAATCGAGATTATCAGCTTTATCGCTTTGACGAAAAAATGGAATAATGGAAATTAAAAACCGGCAAGCCTACTACGAATATTTTATTGACGACAAGCTTCATGCAGGCATTGCCTTGTTGGGCACAGAAGTAAAGTCGTTGCGTGCCGGTAAAGCCTCCTTTGCCGATGCGTATTGCCTGTTTCAAAATGGCGAATTGTGGTTGAAAGCCATGAACATTTCCGAATACAGCCATGGCACCGTTAACAACCATGTAGCCGTTCGCGAACGCAAGTTGCTTCTGCAAAAAAAAGAATTGAAAAAATGGGAAACCAAGCTGAAAGAAAAAGGCTACACCGTGATTCCTTTACGGCTTTATTTTAATGAGAAGAACATAGCCAAAGTGGAGATTGGCCTTGCCAAAGGTAAGAAGCTGCACGACAAGCGGGAAAGCATCAAGCAGAAGGACACGGAAAGGGAAATGAAGCGGTATTTGAAGTAGCAATTTTCATTTCAGGTTTCGATTCGTATCTTAGGATAAACGTTGAATCATGATTACCGGCGAAAAATACAGCAGTTTTGAAGAGATGAATGCGGCTGCCGACAGGGATGCCGCCACTGCCAGAGCCGTGAAAAGAAACAAACGAAACACCATCGCGTATTTTGCTGCTCTTCTGCGTCGCAATGCGACCCGTTCAATTCAACAAGTTTCAAAAAAAGGGGCCTGATGGCAACCGCAAACTTCGCCGCCAGCATTGCCGGCGTCGTGGCGGAACTGGTACTAAACCGCGTTCATTTTCTTATAGTCGGCGGCACAGCCGCTGCATTCCATGGATACATAGATACATACGACCCACGACAACCAGCGATGGGCAGTTGATTGACGTAGATGATTTTGATTTTTGGTATTTACCTACTCACCCAAGCTACAGGCATTTGCTCAATGCGTGCAAGAGTTTAGGATTGGATGTGTCGCGTGAAATGGATGATGACTTTCCCAATCCCGCAAATCATTTTTCCGTTTCAAAATGCCTGATTTTACGTTGGATTTTTTGCCAGAGGTTACCGACAAGCTAAAATTTATGGAATGTTTTGAACGCAGGTATATATCAACTGTTTATGGACGAGAGGTACCTGTGATCTCACTTGAAGATTTAATTGTGTGTAAGATTGCTGCGGGTCGCAAAAAAGATCGGGAAGACATTCGTGTTTTAGAAGAAATAAAAAAAGCCCGTGAATAAATCACGAGCTTTTGTTTTAAAATTTCAACTGTTTAAAATAACTCCGCCTGCGGCTTCTCTCCTTCCTTGCTCTCCCACTCCATCATAATATTTTTATTAAAATCCACCAGCTTGGCGCCAACGGCTTTCCAACCCATCACGTCCACCATTTTGGCAATTTTAAACTTGGCCTTGCGCACCTGCGAACCTTTGCCCGATTGTACAATCAACAGCGGTTCGGCTTCGGTGGAAACGGCTTCCAATAGATTGCCTTTGCCTTCCTTGATGAACAAAAACTTTTCGTGCAGCTTGGAGGTTTCAATACGGAAGCGTTTTACGTTGTATTGCAATTTATCATTGTCCAAATACACAGCGGTGATGACACGTTCGGGGTCAAATTTTTCCACCAACATCACGTCTTCGGGTTTGAAGCGCTGCGTCAATTCCTGGTCAACAATTTCGTAGGTGCCGTCGGTGTAAATGGCAAGAACTCTGTCTTCAGCATCAAAGTCGCCGAGGTCAATGCCTTTGCCATCAAGGTTCAAACGGCCGAACTTATCATCAAACCAAAGCTTCACGCTGCCCAACGTGGCTACGCCGGCTTCTTTGAACTTCACCGCACGAACGGGATATTTCGTCACCTGATTGCCAATGCTGCCGCGTGACTTGATTTCCAATTCTTCAAAAAAGAAATCGAACTCTTTGTTGCGAGCCGTGGAGGCGGGGCTTAAAATAATCCGCACCACTTCGGCTTCGCCGTTAGGATTGATAGTGAGATAATGAACCTTGCTTTTATCGTGGCCTTTGGTAAGATCGTATTCTTTATCGCGAGTAACGCCGGTTACATTAAAGCGTTTAGCAAAGGTAGTTCCGCTGCCGCCATCGGTATAAATCAGGTTATAGGTTGTGCGTTCATCGCCCTTTCGAAAGATGTGTGCATACAAAATGTCTTTGCCGATAAACATCTTGTCATGCACTTTCACCACTTTCATGATGCCGCGTTTGGTAATGGCAATGATGTCGTCAAGGTCAGAGCACTCCACCAAGAATTCATCTTTCTTCAGTGAAGTGCCGATGAAACCTTCGGCGCGGTTCACATAAATACGGGTGTTGGCAATCGCCACGTGCTTGGCTTCTATTATTTCAAATACTTTTATCTCCGTCTTTCGTTCACGGCCCTTGCTGTATTTCTTCAACAGGTTTTCAAACCAGGCAATAGCATATTCAGTCAGGTGCGCCAGGTCGTGATTCACTTGCTTGATCTGTGCTTCCAGATCAGCTATCTGCGCATTCAATTCGTCAATATCTAGCTTGTAAATGCGACGCACTGGTTTCTCGGTCAACTTCAAAATATCTTCACGAGTGATGTCACGGCGCAACCTCGCTTTAAACGGATCAAAAGCTTTGTCAATAGCCGCAATCACCTTGTCCCAGGTCTCGTGTTTCTTCTCCAATTCTTTGTAAATCTTTTCTTCAAAAAAGATTTTTTCCAGCGATGTATAATGCCATTTTTCATTGAGTTCACCCAGTTTTATTTCCAGCTCACGCTGCAGAAGGTTGCGGGTGTTGTCAGTTGAAAAACGCAGCAGGTCATGTACCGTCACAAAATGCGGCTTCTGGTCAATGATGACACAGGTGTTGGGCGCCACCGATACTTCGCAATCGGTAAACTTGTACAAGGCATCAATGGTAATGTCGGGAGAAATGCCCGGTGCCAAATCCACTTGTATCTCTACTTCGGCGGCTGTATTGTCGGTAACTTTTTTTACTTTGATTTTCCCCGCATCATTTGCCTTCACAATGCTTTCCATCAGGCCCGTGGTAGTGACGCCATACGGAACGCTTTTGATCAGCAGAGTCTTTTTATCGTACTCCTCAATGTGCGCCCTGACTTTTACACGGCCACCACGCAGACCGGCATTGTAATCGGTTACGTCAACCATAGCACCCGTTTGAAAATCGGGGTACAATTCAAACTTCCGGCCTTTTAAAAATTTGATGGAGGCTTCGCAGAGTTCAATAAAATTGTGCGGAAGAATTTTGGTGGATAGCCCAACCGCAATGCCTTCGGCGCCTTGCGCCAAAACCAACGGAAATTTTGCGGGCAGTGTAACGGGTTCATTCTTTCGTCCGTCATAGCTTAACTGCCATGTGGTTGTTTTTGGGTTGAAGACAACTTCCAAGGCAAATTTGCTCAATCTCCCTTCAATGTATCGTGGAGCTGCGGCATCATCGCCCGTGCGGATGTCGCCCCAATTGCCTTGCAAATCTATCAGCAATTCTTTTTGTCCCATGTTCACCAGCGCATCACCAATAGATGCATCGCCGTGCGGATGGTATTGCATCGTTTGTCCAATGATGTTTGCCACCTTGTTGAAACGGCCATCATCCATTTCCTTCATGGCATGAAGAATGCGGCGCTGCACGGGTTTCAGGCCGTCTTCCACTGCGGGCACGGCCCGTTCAAGAATTACATAGGAAGCATAATCCAGAAACCAGGTTTTGTATTGACCGTTGATGCCGTGATCCGTTTGTACGTGTTCAAAATTTTTGTTCTTCGTAGTGCTCATTTATGGATTGTTTACTTCGGTTACAATTCCCATCCCTTCCGGCGCGGCGGCCTTTAGCTTCACTTCAAATTCTTTCCAGCCTTTGGCCGGTTCGCCAATGATTTCAAGCTTTCCTTCTTTTGCTAAAACTTTTATTCTGCCTAAAACAGTAACATCGCCTGTTTTAATTTTCATTTTACCAAGAATGTTGTGCATGGCTTTATGGCCCTTCTGCGCTTCATTGGTCAATCCTGCAATGATGTCTCTATCATAAAAAGTTTCGTCTTTGCTGGCAATTTTTTTTCCGCCTTCCAGAATACGAACGGCCCCGTTTTCTTCCACCAATTTCTTCCATTCATCGGGGTCCACTTCAAATTCGCTCGGTGTTATTTTTCGCGCCAGTTTTTTTGCTTTCAAAAATTCTTTGGGCTGGATTTGATGCAGTGCAGTTGGATAAAAGATCTGCCCTTTCTCATTGATGAAAGGAAGGTTGTTCAGGTACAAAACATAAATCCGACCGCTATAATCTTTCAATTGCGACACAAGCCAGTAATAGCCACACACGTCGTGCTGATTCTGGCCCATCCAAATCCAAAGGCTTTCTTGCTCGTTTTCATCCAACGTCTTTTTCAGGTTGTGTACCGTCAGCCGGTCGTCAACCATCTCCATTAACTGGTCTCCATTATAAGGCGAGTATTCCAACAACTCTTTCCAGTACTGACGCCTGGCTTGATAGCCTTCCGGTTCATAAAGATTGGCAATCGGCCCCACGGCATAATCGTCGCGGATGATTTGAACGTCGCCGGCAAGCGTTTCATCTAACTCCTGCGCCTTGCGTAAGGTTTCTATATCGGCCTCTTGAAAAACAAGGTGAATCATGTTGTGTATAGCAGTTGTGTTTTAAGCAACGGTTTCCTCTACCGCGTCTAACTCTATTTTAAGATTGTTAATGATAAACTCCTGCCGCTCCTGTGTGTTCTTTCCCATGTAATATTCAAGCAAATGTTGCAGGTGGTCGCCGTGTTCAATAATCACCGGTTGAATGCGCAGGTTGTCGCCAATGAACTGCCCGAACTCGTCCGGCGAAATTTCACCCAAACCTTTAAAGCGGGTAATCTCCGGTTTGACGCCCAGCTTCTTCATGGCCTTTTGTTTTTCAACCTCGCTGTAACAGTAAATTGTTTCCTGTTTGTTGCGAACACGAAAGAGCGGCGTTTCCAAGATATACACATGATTGTTCTTTACCAGATCGGGAAAAAATTGCAAAAAGAACGTCATGATCAACAACCGGATGTGCATTCCGTCCACATCCGCATCGGTGGCAATTACAATCCGGTTAAAGCGAAGGCCTTCCATGCCTTCTTCAATGTTCAGGGCGTGTTGCAAAAGATTCAGTTCTTCATTTTCATACACCACTTTTTTAGTCAGCCCAAAACAATTAAGCGGTTTTCCGCGTAAACTAAACACCGCTTGCGTTTCTACCTCTCTTGCTTTGGTAATGGAACCGCTGGCCGAGTCGCCTTCGGTTATAAAAATGGTGGTGTTCTTTTGCGTGGCAAAGAATTCCTGCTTGCCTTTTACAGGCGGTTCGTCGTTAAAATGCACCCGGCAATCACGCAATTTTTTGTTGTGAAGATTGGCTTTCTTGGCCCGTTCGTTCGCCAGCTTTTTAATGCCAGCCATGTCCTTACGTTCACGTTCGCTTTGCTCAATCTTTCGTTTAAGCGCATCGGCAACGGAAGGGTTTTTGTGCAGGTAGTTATCAAACTGCTTCGATAAAAATTCGTACACAAACTGCCGCATGCTTGGACCTTTTTCGTCCACGTTCAAAGAACCCAGTTTTGTTTTTGTCTGCGATTCGAACACAGGCTCCACCACTCTTACGGAAACCGCCGCCACAATGCCTTGCCGTATATCAGATGCATCGTAATCTTTCTTAAAAAAATCGCGGATCACTTTTGTGTAGGCTTCACGAAATGCTGCTTGGTGCGTACCGCCTTGCGTAGTATGCTGGCCGTTTACAAACGAGTGGTAATCCTCGCCGTAATCATTGTTGTGCGTCAGCGCTACTTCAATGTCTTCTCCTTTTATATGAATGATGGGATAGCGAATGCCATCCGGGGTTGTATCCGCATTGGTTTCCCGCGTGAGTAAATCAAGCAAACCGTTCTTGCTTACGTAACTTTTGCCGTTAAAGATGATGCGGAGCCCCGCGTTTAAAAAGCAATAATTCCAGATCTGCTTTTCGAGGTATTCGGATATGAAATGAAAGTTTTTAAAAACAGTTTCGTCAGGAACAAACGTAACCAGGGTTCCGTTGTCCCCATCCGTTCTCCCTTCCTTTTGTTCTTTAATTAAAATGCCTTTTGAAAATTCGGCTTCTTTTACTTTTCCGTCGCGGTGCGAGGCCACTTTAAAATAACCGCTCAATGCGTTCACCGCTTTGGTGCCCACGCCGTTCAGCCCCACGCTTTTTTGAAACACCTTACTGTCATACTTGGCGCCAGTGTTTATTTTGCTCACCACATCAACCACCTTTCCAAGTGGAATACCACGGCCATAATCCCTGATGGTTACGGTTTTGTCTTTTATGGTCATCTCCACGGTTTTGCCGTAACCCATCGTGTATTCATCAATACAATTGTCAATCACTTCTTTCACCAGCACGTAAATGCCATCGTCCGGGCTGGAGCCATCGCCCAACTTTCCAATGTACATGCCCGGCCGCAAACGGATGTGTTCCTTCCAGTCGAGGCTCTTAATACTGTCTTCAGTGTAGTCAAATGCGTTTGTTTTTACTTCTGCCATAGGATTTGTCTGTCGGGGTGCGAAAATAGGTTTTCTGCATTCATGTGGTTAGCGCCAATCGTTTACGTCCCTTTCCTGCCTGTTTAGTTAGTATTGCTTATAAAAAAGGCCCCGGAAAACAACTGCAATGGAGGCGGACGGCGAAGCCTTCAAATATAAGGCATCCCGTCCAGATTTTTACTAAACAAATTAGTTTTTTTGAACCGAATCTTTTTCGTATGAAAGCCTTGCCGGTATTGGTTTTCAGCGTGTTACAACGGTAACAATTTTTTAGCGGCAAGATTGATTTTCCGCTTCAAAAACGCCTACTTTTGACCCTGTGAGGGAAGGATTTTGAGGCTCTGCGGAGGCGATACTTCACTAACCCAGTACTACCCATTAGATTGTTTGTTACGCTTGATTAACCACCTAAAAACGGAGGATGATATGTATTCGTATGGATTGCTGGAACCCGGATGTTATTACCTGGTGCAAGAAACAACCGATGCGGTTGTGGAACTGATTAAAGCAACGGTTGAAACCGACCATTGCATGTATATTTTTAAGTACGGCGATGAGCTGGTAACGGCATGGCATCGCAAGACCGATGGAATTTTCGACATCATCGAATGCCTCGACGATGCCAAGGCAGAAGCCTGGCAAAAGCAATACAACAACAACGAGGAATCGTATTACGAGGAGGATGAGGAGTAAACGTCATCTTCCATCCTTTTGCTTTAACAACACTGTAAAAAACTCAATCAGATTACTGATTGAGTTTTTTTCATTTGTGCGCTTAGCTGCGTTACTACCATCATCGTCTAACGCGTCGCACACTTTCACGTCCAGTGCTTCTTTTCAACACTACGCAGTTGCTCCTCAAACTTTCAATCTGCCTGTAATTATAACGCCTCTGAGCTGTTATGCCGAGGTACAACCTGTCCCCGATCACATGGAGAGGGGGGGGAGAGGTCGAGCGAGGTTCTTATCTTTATTCAAACAACCGCTATGCAACTCTCCGCTTTCCGCCGCTGCTACTTCCTGGCCGCTTTGATTATCTGTTTTGTCTTTGCCCATGCACAACAAGATCTTCCCACCGATTACCTCTCGCCGCAGTTTCACAAAAGCCGCCGCGAAGCTGCCCGTGCCCTCATGCCGGATAGCAGCGTGATGGCGGTGTTTGCCGCACCTACCCGCACCTTTTCCAATGACGTTAACTATCTCTATCACCAAAATCCCGACCTCTATTATTTCACTGGCTACAAAGAACCACACGCCGTATTGTTCCTTTTCAAGGAGCCGCAAAAGGCCGATGATGGCTCAACTTACACAGAACTGTTTTTTGTGCAAAAAAAAGATCCGCGCAGTGAACAATGGACCGGCCGCCGGTTAGGAGACGAAGGTGCAAAAGCGAAGCTGGGCATGCAAGCGGTTTTCGTAGGTGATAGTTTTAAAAAGCAAGCGCCTGATTTCTCCATGTTTACAAAAATTATTGCCGCTCCTTTTTATGAGGATGTAAAAAAGGGCCGCGGCGAGGGCGATTTATACAACCTCATTCAGGCGTTTAAAACAAAAGCGGCCATTGCCGATAAAGACCCGCGTTTAGATGCAGCAAGCTTCTACAAAATCACCGGCAGCTTGCGGGAGATAAAAACACCCGAAGAAATGTACATGCTTCGCCGGGCGGTAGAAATTTCCTGTGCCGGTCATAATGAGGTAATGAAATCATTAAGGCCAGATATGTCGGAATTGGAAATACAGGGCTTGCAGGAATATGTACACAAACGTTACGGTTCCGAAGAAGTGGGCTACGGTTCTATCGTGGGTGCCGGCGACAACGGCTGCATTCTTCATTACGAGGAAAACAGCAAAACAAGAATTGGCGACAATCTTTTGCTGATGGATGTCGGCGCCTCGTATCACGGCTATTCGGCCGATGTAACCCGCACCATACCGGCTAAAGGAAAATTTTCTGCGCAGGAAAGAATCATTTATCAATTGGTTTACGATGCGCAGGAAGCGGCCTTTAAAATTTTAAAAGACGGAGCAACTTTTGGTGCCGCAAGCACAGCGGCAAAAGACGTGATAGCGAACGGCCTTCTTTCCCTCGGCATAATAAAAGATAAGAAGGAAGTTGGTCAATACTATCCGCATGGTTTATCGCATCACATTGGCTTAGACGTTCACGACCGATCCACGTATGGCCCGTTAAAAAAGGACATGGTGATCACCATTGAGCCGGGCATTTATATTCCGTCCAATAGCAACTGCGATAAAAAGTGGTGGGGCATCGGCGTTCGCATTGAAGACGATGCGTTGATTACGCAGGATGGCTACGAATTGTTGTCTGCTTTCTCTCCGCGTTCAATTGAGGCTGTTGAAAAAATGATGGCGGAGAAAAGCGTGATTGAAACCTACAAATTACCACCGCTGAAAACGCAGCAAAAAAAGGTTGGGTTTTAGAACCTCACCCCGCCCTCTTTATCGGAGATAGAGAGGGAGGCCATGCGGCAGTGTTTACAGCTCGGTTTTACTTTACTATTTTGTACAAACTGCTAACCCAACGAGTCTTGCCTGTCGTCCCGACGCAGGAGGCATGCCTGCCGGTAGGGATCTGTAAACTGCACTGTGAACTACTGTTGTAATAGATATTACCAATTGCATCTTTTCTTACAGCACAACGCACAGATGCCTCGTTCCTCGATATGACAAGTCTAAGGCTTTACAAATAGCAGACAGGTTGGCTATTTAGAGAAGAACTAGATAGTGATCAACAGAATTGTTGAACGTACACGTCCCGATAGCTCCCGAGAGCTATCGGGACGGGAGCGACGTAACAGACGATCAATAGATAGACAAACCTCTGGTCCAAAAAAAAAGACAATAGCGAAAAGAATTTAGCAGCCTGCAAGCTTCGTGCGAAAGCCGCTCTTTTTAAGGCTTGCCGGAGATGACTGGGATAAGGTGAGTTCTTCGCAATTCTAAAAGATTCAACGCATTTGGTTCAAAGCCTTTTACCTTGTTTTGAACCAGATGCACGGCAACATCGTACCACAACGGTACGACCGGCGCATCACGCATCATCGTTGCATCAGCTTGTTTGTATAATTCGTAACGCAACGAGTCATTTGTTTCGGCGATGGCTTTTTCAAACAGGGCATCAAACAGCGGGTTGTTGTACCGGGTATAATTCGGCGGCGCCGGGTTCTTTGAATAAAACACCGAGAGATAATTTTCCGCATCGGGATAATCGGCTATCCAGCTACCGCGAAAGAATAAAGCTCTTGAACCGGAAGTCATTTCAAGCAACAACGATTTCTGCACGGCATCCACTTGCACATTCAATCCTAATTCTTCCAATTGCCGGGCAATGTAGCTGGCAATGTCAGAATAAATAGGAATAGTCAACAGCTTAATGGCAGGAGAGTTTGCGGCCGTAATGCCCGCCTCTTTCATCAACTGTTTTGCAAGCGTTGGATTGTAATCATAACCTTTCACCGTTGTTGAATCAAATGAGGGTAAGCCTGCCGGAACAAAGCCTGACGTGGCCGGCGTTCCCAATGAATTGCGGAGATACAGTACCATCTTTCTTCTATCAAAACCATAATTAATGGCTTGCCTTACTTTCTGTAAACGCAAGGGCGAATCTTTCAAAACCGAATTGGTTGTGTCCACCAAAATGCCAAAGTATTCGATGTTGAGATAAGGATGTGTGTGCAGTTGAATTTTGTCTTGCCAATCTTTGCGCAACACTCCTTTTTTTGTCAGCACTTCGTCTTTAAACGAAGCATCAATGTCGTTGATGAAATCAAGCTTGCCTTGGCGAAACAATAAAAACTCGGTGGCCTTGCTGTCGTAAAAACTAACCTTAATGCCATCGAGATACGGGAGCCTTTTTCCACTGTTGTCCACTTCAAAATAAGCCGGATTTTTCTTTAGCACCATTGCCTGCCCTTCTTCCCATGCAACGAATTGAAACGGCCCGGTGCCCACAGCATGTCTTCTAAAGTCAGCTCTGTATTTCTCCACTGCTTCGTGCGGAACGACAGAGCAATATTGCATGGAAAGAATACCGAGAATGGGCTGATACGGCCGGCTAAGTTTTAACTGAAAGGTGGTGTCATCAATGGCTTTAAAATCTTCGATGCTGTCAACCTTGCCGTTAAAAATCCACGAGCCGGGACTTGCCGTTTTCTTATATACTATGCGGGTTAAACTGTACGCAACATCTTTCGCCGTCAGGCTTCTCCCACGCCCATTTTGAAAGCAAGCATCGTCATGAAAGCGAACATCGCTGCGTAAATAAAAAGTGTAGGTTTTTTTGTCATCGGAAATGGTCCAGCGCTTTGCCAGTGAAGGAACGATTTTCAAATTGCTGTCCACTTCCACAAGGGTATTGTACAACTGATGCACGACCCACATAATGGATTGATTCTTGGCAAAAGCCGGATCAAGCGAAGCAATGCCTGTTGATTCGTTGTAATGAAAAACGGCGCCTTCTTCCTTTTCGCCGTTGTAACAGGAAGTAACAAAAAGAGCAATAAAGACGACAATGGTTAAATGTTTACCGAAGCGAATCATAGTTTGCGTGTAACCGTCTAAATTAGCGAACTATTCAGTTGCCAAAAACAGATTCATTTCATGAAACGATTTCTTCTTTTGCCTATCGCCTGTTGCTTATTGCACGTTGATAGTATCGCCCAATCAACAAAGCAAATGTTCACCCACGAAGACAGCTTAATGGGCGGCAACGGGCCAGGCCGCTCGTGGTGGGATGCGCAGCGCTACGACATCACCGTAACACCGGACTACGCCACAAAATCTATCAGCGGACGAACAACCATTACTTACACCGTTACTGCCGATCAACACTGGGATTACCTTCAACTTGATCTGCAAAAAACAATGCAGCTTGACAGCCTTTATTACAACGGCAAGATGTACATCAACTATCCCGGCAAGCCTTATTATAGCGATGGCGGCCATTGGTTTATTCCCTTGCCAAAAGCCGCGAAGGGGTCAACGCAAACCATCACCGCTGTTTATCACGGCACACCGCGTGAAGCCGTCCGCCCGCCCTGGGATGGCGGTTGGATTTGGAAGAAAGATGCGCAGGGCAGGCCATGGATGAGCGTGGCCTGCGAAGGCGACGGTGCTTCGGTCTGGTACCCTTGCAAAGACAGTTGGAATGATGAGCCGGACAAAGGCGCATCACTAACCGTGATTGTGCCCGATACATTGGTAGCCGTTGGCAACGGACGGCTGAAGGCGCAATCAACTGCGAATGGCAAAGCCTCGTTTACGTGGGAAGTTACAAACCCTATCAATCCCTATAACATCGTTCCTTACATTGGTAAATACACAAACTTTACCGACACCTTACAAGGCGAAGGCGGCAAGCTTGACTTGAGCTATTGGGTGTTGGATTATGAAAAAGGTCAAGCACAAAAACAGTTCGAGCAAGTGAAGCCCATGCTTCGGGCTTTTGAATATTGGTTTGGCCCCTATCCTTTTTACGAAGATGGCTACAAGCTGGTGCAGTCGCCACACCTGGGCATGGAACACCAAAGCGCTGTGGCTTACGGCAATCATTTCGGCAACGGCTACCTCGGCTCTGATTTGTCGAAAACCGGTTGGGGTTTAAAGTGGGACTATATCATAGTACACGAAAGCGGCCACGAATGGTTTGGCAACAACATCACCGGGAAAGACAGAGCGGACATGTGGGTGCACGAAGGCTTTACCGATTATTCGGAAACGCTTTACGTTGATTATTATTTTGGTAAAAAAGCAGGTGATGAATACACACAAGGCTTGCGGGCGAACATTGAGAACGATGCCCCGATCATTGCGCCGTATGGTGTAAACAAGGAAGGCAGCGGCGATATGTATTTTAAAGGTTCCAACATGCTGCACACCATCCGGCAGGTGATTAACGACGATGAAAAGTTCAGGCAAATCCTACGTGGCTTGAACAAAGACTTTTATCATCAAACCGTCACCTCAAAACAAGTGGAAGATTACATGGCTCAAAAAAGCGGAAAGGATTTAAGCAAAGTGTTTGACGAGTATTTGCGCACCACAAAAGTTCCAACTTTGGAATACAAACAAAGTGGGACCAGCATTCAGTATCGTTGGGCAACTGTGGTGAATGGCTTTAACATGCCGGTTCGCCTCACCAACGGGCAATGGCTTACGCCGTCCGAAACATGGCAAACAACAAAGCTTTCCACAGGCGATGATTTTGCCGTTGACAAAAATTTTTATATCAAAAATCAAAAACTTTAAGTGAACAAGCGGTTTATGTGCCTTCCGCATCAGCTAACCTGCCCGCCGACAGGCAGGTCATCGTATCAGCTAATCAGCTAATCGTCCCATGAGCAACATTCGCAAGCAAAGCATCATTGCCTCCTTCGTTGTTTACATTGGCTTTGCGCTGGGTTTTTTTAATACCTATTTGTTTACGCGGCAAGGTGGTTTTACCAAAGAACAATTTGGACTCACGGCCATTTTTGTAGCAGTTTCGCAACTGATGTTTTCGGTGGCTAACCTGGGCATGTCGGCCTTTATCACTAAGTTTTTTCCCTACTACAAAGCGCATCTATCCAAAAAGCAAAACGATCAGATCACGATTGCTTTGTTGGTACCGCTTGCGGGTTTTGCGCTGGTAGTGGTGTTGGGAATTTTCTTCAAGGATATCCTTCTCAATAAAATTTTTTCAAACGCCCCGGAGTTGCCGCAACATTACTGGTGGCTGTTTCCGTTTGGTTTTGGCTACACAATATTCATGGTATTAGATGCGTACGCCTGGCAGTTGCACAAAGCAGTATTGAGTAGTTTTTTAAAAGAAGTGATGTTCCGTTCGTTTGTTACGGTACTCATTACGCTGACGATGTTTCACATCATCGCCGATTTTTCGGCGTTCATCAGTATTTATTCTTTCTGTTATCTGGCACTGGCGCTTTATCTTCTGCTTCACTTGGCCCGGCAGAATTACCTGCACTTTACACTGAAGCAAAGCCTTGTGACAAAAAAATTTCGCAGGAAAATTTTTGCCCTGATTGGCTTCGTTTGGGGCGGCGGTTTGGTCTTCAGCATGGCATCGGTGGTGGACACTATTTTCATAGCGGCTATTCTTCCTAACGGCATTGGACAAGCAGGTGTGTTCACATTTGGCCAATACATCGCGAGCCTGATACAAGCGCCGCAACGGGCGGTGATTGCGGCCACCACCGGGCCATTATCGCAAGCCTGGCGCGACAAAGACTTTCGCAAGCTGAATAAAATTTATCATCGTTCGGCCATCAACCTGCTGCTTTTTTCCGGCGCTATGTTTTGCCTGGTGTGGATCAATTATGACGATGGTATTAAGACGTTTCACATACAGTCGGATTTCCTCGGCGCCAAATGGGTTTTCTTTTGGTTTGGACTCACCCGCATGGTGGACATGGGAGCTGGTGTGAACGGGCAAATCATCAGCACATCCACGTATTGGCGGTTCGATTTTCTCACAGGATTTATTTTACTGGCTCTGTCACTGGCACTGAACTTTTTTCTTACCCGAGGCCTCGGCACCGTGGGACCGGCCATCGCCAATCTGATTTCATTTTCGATTTACAACATCATCCGCTATGTCTTTCTTCTGCGAAAGTTTAATATGCAGCCCTTTGATGCGAAAACTCTTTATGCCATTTTACTCACGGCCGCTTGTTTCCTGCTTTCCTACTTACCATTTAAAAATTTTTACGGCCTGCAGTGGATGGTCATTCGCAGCCTGGCATTTTGCATTCCGTTTGGTGCGGGAATGATTTGGCTGAAGCTTTCGCCGGATGCGATTCCTGTATGGCTAACAGTAAAGAAGCGATTGAAGATTGCCTGAAGAAACAAGCCGTGATATTTTTTTCGTGATGGCATCGCGGTATAAAAAACCCCGGAGGTCTTGGAGACTTCCGGGGTTTATGGTTGACTTGTTTGAAAAGAATTTATGGCTTCGTGGAAAGCGGTGCTGTTGTTTGCACGTCATCTGACATTCTTCCTACACCGATTAGTCTTGCCGCGTAATAAGGGTCAAACATATCGGAGATGGTAACACCGCGAACGGAGGCATGAACAAATTTGTTGTTGGTGAGATACATGCCCACGTGCGACACGCCGCCACGGGTGTTGAAAAAAAGCAAATCGCCTTCTTTTAGTTCTGTGCGGGAAATGTGCCTTGCCATGTCGTACTGCATCTTAGCGGTACGGGGCAACGACAATCCGTAAAGCGAAGTAAACAAAACCTGCATGAAGGCCGAACAATCAATCCCGCTTTTGGTAGAGCCGCCGAACAAATATCTTGTACCGTACCATTCGTCAATCAATCGAAATAGGTTCACGTTTTTCACCATCTCCACCTCTACATCTAACAGCAAAGAATATTTAAACTGAAGCGCTTGCGCCGTTTCAATAGTATTATCTGCTTTAGCAGCAGCGGCCAATAAATCTTTTTTTACTGAAGGAGTTGCCACCGGTTTGGAAATGTAGGAAGGTTCTGTCCCTGCGGGTTCAATGGCGATGTCGTCGAGGAATTTATAATCGGGCTTTACGGCTGTTGGTTTTGCTTCTTTTGTTTGAGCGGATACGGATGCTGCTCCAAGCAACAAAACGAAAGCCGATAGAATGATCTTTTTCAGCATGGGCTTGTTTTTGGATTACGGTGGGGGACGAAAGTAACCGTTAATTTTCTTTTTTCCCACACCTGTGGATTTCTTTCAACGAGGCTTTAACCGTTTTATTGCCCCTGTGCAATGTAACTTGCGGCTTGCTATCAACCGTATTTTTTCGTTTTGATTAAGAGGAGAAAGAATGAAGTTTTCACACCTGCACGTCCACACTCAATACTCATTGCTCGATGGCGCCGCTTCCATCAGTTCACTTTACAAAAAAGCCATTGATGACAAGATGCCGGCCCTTGCCATATCGGACCACGGCAATATGTTCGGCGCTTTTGAATTTGTTTCACAAGCCTATAAAAATTTAGACGAAAACGGAAAACCAAAGGTTAAACCGATTGTTGGTTGTGAATTTTATGTGGTGGCCGACCGGCATCGCCGCCAGTTTACCAAAGAAGAAAAAGACAAGCGTTATCATCAGATTCTTTTGGCAAAGAATGAAGTCGGTTACAAGAATTTAGTGAAGCTGACTTCACTCGGCTACATGGAAGGCTTGTACGGCAAATATCCGCGCATTGACAAAGAACTCATCTTAAAACACAAGGAGGGTTTGATAGCCACCACTTGTTGTTTGGGTGCGATGGTACCGCAAAAAATATTAGCCGGCAAAGAAGACGAAGCCGAACAGGAATTTAAGTGGTGGCTGGATTTGTTTGGCGATGATTTTTACGTAGAGTTTCAGCGCCACGGCATGAATGAGCAGAACAAGGTGAACGATGTGCTGGTGAAATTTGCCACGAAGCACAATGTGAAAGTCATTGCGTCAAACGATTCGCATTACACCGACATCGAAGACTTCAATGCCCACGATATTCTGCTTTGCATCAACACCGGTGAAAAGCAAGCCACTCCGGCTTTGCGTGAATTTGCCGATGACGATGTGAGCATGAAGGACAAGCGCTTTGCTTTTCCCAACGACCAGTTTTATTTTAAGAAAACGGCGGAAATGTCGAAAACATTTCACGACTTACCGCAAGCGCTTGACAACACCAACGAGATTGTTGACAAGGTTGAGTTGCTCAATCTTAAACGAGATATTCTTCTTCCTGCTTTTCCCTTGCCGAAGGAATTTCAGATACATGAGGACAACAATCTGAACCAGTGGGAATTTTTAAAACACATTACCTACGAAGGTGCCAAAGACCGTTATCACGAGATCAGCGAAGAGATTCGTGAACGCGTAGACTTCGAACTTTTCACCATCAAAACAATGGGCTTCGCCGGATACTTCTTGATTGTATCAGACTTCATCAAAGCCGGTCGCGACCTGGGTGTGTTCATTGGACCGGGCCGTGGTTCCGCGGCAGGTTCGGTGGTTGCTTATTGTATCGGCATTACCAACATTGATCCCATAAAATACAACTTGCTTTTTGAACGCTTTTTAAATCCCGACCGGAAATCAATGCCCGATATTGACACGGACTTTGACGACGAAGGGCGGCAGAAAGTAATTGATTATGTGGTGGAGAAATACGGCAAGAACCAGGTTGCGCAAATTGTTACCTACGGTACCATGGCGGCAAAATCATCCATTAAAGATGTGGCCCGTGTAATGGACTTGCCCCTGCCCGAATCAAACGCCATTGCCAAGCTGGTTCCTGAAAAACCGGGAACCAAATTGTTCCGCTGTCTTCATGCACCCATCACTGCAAAAGAGGGCGAGAAGCCACTGGAAGATGACTACGGCAGCGATGACATCGAAAACATAAAACGCCTTCGTGAAATTTATAACAGCAAGGGCATTCAGGCCGATGTGTTGCACATCGCCGAAAGGCTCGAAGGCTCGGTAAGAAATACTGGTATTCATGCGGCGGGAATCATCATCGCACCACGGGATTTAACCGACCTCATTCCGGTTTTTGCTTCAAAGGAAACGGAGCTTTGCATCACGCAGATTGAAGGCAGCATCATTGAAGACAGCGGCGTTATTAAAATGGACTTTTTGGGTTTGAAAACCTTGTCCATCCTTAAAGATGCACTCATCAACATCAAAGCGGCGCACGGTGTTGAAATTGATATTGATAATCTTCCATTGGACGATGCAAAGACCTATGAACTTTATCAACGTGCCGATACCATTGCCACCTTTCAGTTTGAAAGTCCGGGCATGCAGAAGTATCTCAAAGAGTTAAAGCCCGATCAGTTTGCGGATTTGATTGCCATGAACGCCTTATACCGTCCCGGACCTATGGCTTACATTCCGCAATACGTTGACCGCAAGCATGGTCGTGAAGTAGTAGAGTATGACTTGCCGGAGATGGAAGAATACTTATCCGAAACCTACGGCATTACCGTGTATCAGGAACAGGTCATGTTGCTGGCGCAAACAATAGGCGGCTTTAGCAAAGGCGATGCGGACGTGCTGCGCAAAGCCATGGGAAAGAAGGACCGCAAGACGCTCGATAAGATGAAGAGCAAGTTCATTGACGGTGCGGTTGCAAAGGGACACAAAGCCAAAACCCTTGAAAAAATCTGGACCGATTGGGAGGCCTTTGCACAATACGCTTTCAACAAATCGCACTCTACCTGCTATGCTTTTGTTGCGTATCAAACGGCTTACCTCAAAGCTCATTATCCGGCCGAATATATGGCGGCCGTACTTAACCATGCAAACGCCATTGAAAAACTCACCTTCTTCATGGAGGAATGTAAGCGAATGGGTGTGAAAGTACTGGGACCAGATATTAATGAATCACAAAAAGGATTTGCAGTAAACGCCGAAGGCGAGATTCGTTTTGGTTTGGGCGGGCTGAAAGGCGTGGGCGAAGCGGCCGTGGAAAGCATCATTGAAGAACGAACAAAGAATGGTTGGTTTGACGATCCCTTTCATTTCATGAAGCGCATTAACCAACGCACCGTCAATAAAAAAACGCTGGAAAGTTTGGTGTATGCCGGCGCCTTTGACGAGTTCCCGCAATTGCACCGTGCCCAATATTTTTGTGTGCCCGAAGGCGAAACGCAAAACGGTTTGGAGAAGATGATTCGCTTTGGTAATGTGGTGCAGGCCGAAAGCATGACGACAACCAATACCTTGTTTGGCGACTTGCCCGCAGTGCTGGACATAAAGCCGCCAACCATTCCGCCTTGCCCGCCCTTTTCGCTTACCGATCAATTGGAAAAAGAAAAAGAAGTCACCGGCATTTATTTGAGCGGCCATCCGCTCGACCATTATCGCTTCGAACTAAAGTATTACGGCATCACTTCCATCGTTGATTTCAACGATGTGAAAGATTCGGTGATTCTTGCCGGCCAGGGCAAAACTTACAAAGTGCTTGGTTTGGTTACAGGTGTAAACCACCGCATCTCCCGCAAGGGAACCAAGTTCGGCGTGTTTATCATAGAAGATTATTCGGGCAAAACAGAGTTGGCCTTGTTCGGCGATGATTACGCAAAGTATCAGCACTTCTTTATGCAAGGTCAGGCTGTGTACTTAACCGGCTGCTTTAAGCAACGCTGGAACGGGGCGGATTACGAGTTCAAGGTCACCGGCATTACCCTCGCTGAAAACGTGAAGCGAACATTGACCAAGCAACTTTGCTTAGAGATGGATGTGCGCAACCTTCAACCCGACTGGATCCAATTTTTAGAAGCCAACCTGAATGCCTTTCCAGGGCCGAGTTCCGTTCGCATTACCATTATGGAACCGAAAACGGATGTGAAAGCGGTTCTTCAAACCAACGGCCATGGCTATGAAATGAACGAAAGCATGATTCAGTTTTTAGAGAAACGCCCAGAGATTGAAGTGAAGGTGGCAACGGTGTGATAAAAGTTTAAAAGTTCAATTGTTCAAGAGTTCAATACTTAGTGGATGATGCCACAGTTTTTCTCTTCTGTAAATTGGTAGCTAATCGTAAAGCGACGGTTCAAGTAACATTTGAACGCTTGAACATTTGAACTCTTGAATCCGAACGTTCTGCCCTTCTGTCGGCCAAAACCGGATTGGGCTTAAATTTGTGTCTTCATTGATCTTGATAAATTTTAAACGATAAAAATTATGGCAAAAGCATTTACCGATTCAAACTTTCAATCGGAAGTATTAAGCGCAGATAAATTAACCATTGTGGACTTTTGGGCCGAATGGTGCGGACCTTGCCGGGCCATTGGACCCGTGATTGACGAGCTTTCAAAAGAATACGAAGGCAAGGTCAATGTTGGCAAATTAAACGTGGACGAAAATCCGCAAGTGAGCATGAACTATGGCATCACTTCCATCCCTGCAATTCTTTTTATTAAAGACGGCCAGGTGGTGGATAAGCTGGTAGGCGCTCAACCTAAAGGAAACTTTGTAAAAAAGATTGAGGCGCACGTAAACTAATTCAATCTTGCTTTGGAATAAAAAACCTCGCTACTTGTGTAGCGAGGTTTTTTTATTGAGCCTATTTTATTCCGTGGAAAGCACCGGTTGAGGGTGCTCGGTTTTTATGGCCCCCAGATTGTGTTTGTGTTTAAACAAAGCAAAGAAGAATATAGCCACCACCAGCGCATAGCCTGAAAAACTTAACCAGATGCCGTTCCAATTTTTGGTGCCATCCGCCGCTGTGAAAAACTGTTGAATCACAAAACCGCTAATAGTGCTGCCTAACACAGCGCCAACACCGTTCGTCATCATCATAAACAAGCCTTGGGCACTGGCACGGATAGAGGAATCGGTTTCTGTTTCCACAAACAAAGACCCCGATATATTAAAGAAGTCAAAAGCCATCCCGTAAACAATACACGAAAGAATAATCATCCACAATCCATTACCAGGGTCGCCATAGGCAAACAGGCCAAAGCGTAGTACCCAGGCAATCATGCTGAACAACATGACTTGCTTAATCCCAAAGCGCCGCAGGAAAAAAGGGATGGCGAGAATAAAAAGCGTTTCTGATATCTGCGATATGGACATGATAATAGCCGGATATTTTACAGCCGTCAGGCTTTTATATTTTTCAACTGAAGCGAAGTCGTGCAGAAACGTATCCCCATAGGCATTGGTTAATTGCAGAGCTGCACCCAGCAGCATGGCAAATAAAAAGAACATGGCCATTTTGTAATTCTTAAAAAGTGCAAATGCGTTAAGTCCTAAATCCAATTGTTTGGCGGACGGTACTTTTTTGGACAAGGCGGCGGGTGGTGACGGCGGAAGCGTAAACGAATAAACGCCTAGCAAAAAAGCAGCGGCGGATGCCACATAAAACTGGTTGGGAGAGGTTTCAAAATGGAGCAGGCTAACCACCCATAAGGCCGCGATAAAACCGATGGTGCCCCATACGCGTATTGGTGGAAAGTCTTTCACCACATCGGCGCCGCCGCGCTTTAATGCTGCATAGGCTATGGCATTTGACAAGGCGATGGTGGGCATGTAAAAAATCATATTCAGCAGAATTACCCAAAAAAAGGTGTTTGGGTCGGCTACCTTTGGCAAGCAAAAAAGCACAATGCCGCCGAGAATGTGGAAGATGCCGTAAAGTTTTTCGGCATTGATATAGCGGTCGGCTAAATAACCGGCAATGGTGGGCATAAACAGCGAGGCAATGCCCATGGTGGAAAAAATAATTCCGAACCGGCCACCGGGCCAGCCTTTGTTCTGAAACCAATAAGCGCCGATGGTAATTAACCAGGAACCCCAAATAAAAAACTGAAGAAAATTCATGAGAATGAGACGGAACTTGATATTCATTCAACGTAAATTTTGTTTGCCGGGAAAGATAGCCCATTTGAAAAGAAAACAAAGGCTGTGGCAGTATTGGCATTGCTCCTTTTGTCGGCGCTTGTAATTAAATGGATTGTCTTAAATGAAAGCCGTTAGCCCACTCTCAAAAAGCTGAAAATCCAGTTCCTCTCTGACAATAATTTTTTAGCGTAAGTGGGAATTAGTATTATTGTACTCTCTTGAATTGACTGAAAAAAACATCTTTATTCATTCTAAATTAGACTGCTTTGAAAAATTTTACTTTTCTGGCATTTACTGCTTTTTTTGTGTTGACTAGTTTTTGTGTGAAGGCCCAATCGGGTCAACCTTCCAATGGCGTTTTAAAAAGATGCGGCACTGCGGAAATGATTCAGTATAACCTTGAGCACAACCCCGAATACAGGGCACAATGGGAAAGGGGTTTGAAAGATTACGAACGCTCCCTGCAAACAATGCAATCGGGCCGCGGCTTTGGCACCATGCGTACGAGTACTCTTCCCGACTCTGTGGTTATTCCAATCGTCGTACACATCGTTCTTCCCAATCCAAACGTTATCACAGATGCTGATGTCCAGTTTTTCCTCAATCGGTTGAATGCCGATTATGCTGGTCGTAACGCAGACAGTACAAACGGATCGTTGTTTTACAGTGTTCGCGGGCATTCAAAAATCCGGTTTGCGTTAGCCCGCCGCACACCATCAGGCCAATTGACAAACGGTATAGAAAGAAGGGTTGGAACCAGCACTATTGCGCTTACCACTTATCAAGCTATAAAACATGCTTCGACTGCGACCGGCGGTTTAGATCCTTGGGACGTTACTCAATACTATAATTTATGGGTTGGGGATGCGGGCGCCAGTGGCCTGTTAGGCATTGCACCAAATATTGGCCCAGGCGCGCAAACAGAAACAACCACAAGTCAAATCGGAATTGACGGCATTTGCGTTGACTACCGTGGATTTTCCAGTAATACCTGCTACACTTATACGGCCTTTGCCTTAGCACGTACTGCCGTTCACGAAATCGGCCACAATTTCGGCCTTTACCATATCAATGGTGATGCTTCCTGCGGGGTGGACTTTAAACAAATAGTGGGTGCTTCTTGCCAACTACCGGACTCATTGCTGGCAGGCGCCGACGACACGCCCACACAAACAGCGTTGACCTCCGGTTGCCCAACAGGCGCGGCGGCATCAGGTTGTGCTGCGTCGCCAAACCCTCCCGGGAAAATGTACCAAAACTACATGGATTATACGGATGATCCTTGTTATTCAATGTTCACAATCGGGCAGGTAAAACGCATGCATTATGTACTTGAGTTTTGCCGTTCGGGGTATCTTACTACTCAAGGCGTTGTTCTTCCTGCAGGCGCCGCCACTTTAGACGCCGCTCCTCAATCAGCGGTAAATCCAGGCGGCTCCGAATTAGTGGGTTGTGTCAGCACAACCTATCCCTCGGTGCTAACTGCCACCGGTTGTACGGGAACGGTAGCTGTCCAACCAAAAGTTCGCATTGCCAATAACGGAACAACAACGTTGACGTCTGTAACCGTTGGGTACCGGTACGACAACGGAACGGCTAATTCACAAACAGTAACCGGTTTAAACATTCCATCCGGCGGCACACAAGTAATTACTTTGTCTCCTTCGGTGACCATCGTCATCGGCACGCACACATTTAAGTTTTATACGGCCGCGCCAAACGGCGGAATAGATGCTGTTCCGGCCAATGATACCTTAGTGCAGACTTTTACGCTAAACGCACCACCGGCGGCCAACTTGCCGGTGGCAGAGGGCTTTGAAAGCGCCACTTTTCCGCCGGCTCCGTGGACAGTAGTGAAAGTGGCTGGTACTGGTACCACTTGGGTGAGAGGAACACCGGGCAAAAACAGCAATGGCTCTTTGTACATCAATGATTACAATAACGGCACCGGAAATATTGACGACTTCCGCAGTGCGCAATACACTGTAAGCCCAACGGACAGCGTGGTCGTTTCATTCGATCTTGCTTATAAGTATTACGGCTCCGGCACAACAACCTCTTTCCCTGATACACTTGCCATTTTAATTTCCGGAGATTGCGGCGTCAATTTCTCGGAGGTGTATAAAAAATGGGGACTAAACCTGGCAACAGCCGGTGGGCTTGCAGGTTCTTATGCGAACCCAGCAGCGGGAGACTGGCGGAGAGAAACCATCGTGCTTCCAGCATCCTTATTAGTCAACGGGAAGATCCAAGTTGTGTTCCGCAGCAAGGCCCGTTTGGGAAACAACATTTTCGTTGACAACATCAACATCGAAAAAGTTGTGGCCCGCGATCTGAAAGTGGTGACGCTTGTATCACCGACGGCCAACGTTTGCGCCAACTCCATTACGCCGCAGATAACGGTCACCAACAACGGTTCGGAAACCATTAATTCTTTTACCGTTAGTTATACCCTAAATGGAGCAGCCGTAACACCGGCTACGGTTGTCAGCACTCCGTTAGCACCGGGAGCCAGCACCACCGTTACCCTGGCCACAAGCAATGTTGCTACCGGAACGCAAACAATTGTTGTTACCGTATCGGGGGTAGGCTTCTCTTCGGGAGGTGGTGAGCAGGAATTGGGCAATAATGCCGTAACGCTGACTTTCACAACCGTACAACTTCGCACTTCGGTGCAGGAAGGCTTTGAGGGAACACCAACGGGATGGACGGTATCTAATCCGGATGGCGATAACACTTGGGTAATCGCAACACCGGGCCGGAACAGTGCCCGTGCAGCTTTTATCAATAACTATGACTTCAACGTTCCAAATCACTTGGATGACCTTCGTTCACCTTTTGTAAACACAGGAACCTATGATTCTATTTATGTAAGCTTTGACGTGGCCCACCGTAACTATCCAGGTGTTTCCGATACATTGAAAGTAATTGCGGTCACGGGTTGCGGTGCAACCTTCGTACCCACGCCTTATGTAAAATACGGAGCGGTGCTTGCTACCGGGGCTTCGCAAACGGTGTCGTTCCTTACGCCAACTGATGACGAATGGAGACGGGAAACCGTCGCACTTGGCCGTTCGGTTTTAGGCACCGGGAACAACGTGTTGATTGCCTTTCGCAATATCAACGAATACGGTAACAACATCTTTATTGACAACGTCAACATCGTCCCGTTATTCCGCCGCGATCTGAAGCTGCTAACCGTTAACCAGCCAAACACGATCACGTGCAGTACAAGCGTAACGCCGTCGGTTACGGTTCAAAACAACGGCGCTGAAACCATTATCGGTTACAAGGTTCAATACAGCATTGACAACGGCGCTCCGCAGGCGGCTACGGTAGTTACAGGTGTTTCCATTCCACGATACGGAACGGCGACTATCAATCTGGCTACTATAACCACTACTTTGGGAGCGCATACCATCAAGGTCTATTCTTTTGAACCGGTTACAGCCAGCGGTACCGGCGACGAGAATACAACCAATGACACGTTGAGCCGCACGTTCAATGTGTTGAATACTGTGTCAGCGCCTTTGGTTGAAAATTTTACAGGCACGGTATTCCCCCCGGTTAACTGGACGGTATTGAATCCGGATGGCGGCATAACATGGAGAAGGTCAACGGCCGGTAACGGAAACATTGGTTCGGCGTATGTGAACACATTTAATTACAACATCAATGGACAAACGGATGATTTAATTACGCCGTTCGTCCGATACAGCAATGCTGATTCGGTAAGGGTAAGTTTTGACTTGGCTGCGTCAACCTTCAGCTATCCCGGAAGCACCGCGATTCCACTTGATACACTTGAAGTTTTGGCGTCAAAAGATTGCGGCAATACCTTTACTTCGGTGTATAAAAAGTTTGGTGCTGATCTACAGACCATCAACGCACCAAACGATCCGCAAGTGAATGAATTTATACCGAGCAGTCCCAATCAATGGCGCACCGAAAGGTTAGACCTCTCGCAGTTTGCCGGTAATAATCAGATTGCCTTGATTTTCCGGGTGACGAACAATTACGAGAACAACATCTTTATTGACAACGTCAACCTGAATGCGCAAACCTTGCCTTCACAGTTGAAGCAAAACGGATACGTAGTTTACCCAACTGCATTCAACAACAGCTTCAATGTATGGTTCTATCAAATGCCGACCAACTTGAAGTTCATGAACGTTTACAATTCGGCCGGACAAATGGTTTGGACAAAGACATTTAGCGGCAATGCCGACCGTCAAATGTTCGTTGACTTAGCGGGCAAGGCAGCCGGTATTTATATGATTGAACTGGGGTACACGGATGCCAGTCGGAACGTGACCCAAAAAGTGGTGAAGTATTAGGTCAGGAACTGATAAAATAAGTTTAAGTCCCGCCGGTTTTGGCGGGACTTTTTTTGGCCACTGATTACGCGGATTCAATCAGAGATTTCATTGATTTCAATTGCGGGATTCTGGGAATTCGGATAGGGATTTTTGCGTTCATTAAATAGTTTACTAACAAGCCCTGAAGTCATTTATTTTATACCAAAAGAATTGTTGCCTTTCTTCTTTTCGGCGCCAATGCCGCTACCTCCCCTTTATCTCTGTGTACCTTTATCGCATGTTGATGACAACTGAAAAGACAAGCTACAAAAATCAATCGCCGGCACTCCAGCAAATTGCGGAAAAGGTTCAGGAAGGTGAACGAATAACAGAAGGAGAAGGCCTACTTCTTTTTGAAAAAGGGAGCCTCTCATTTTTGGGTTCATTGGCCAACAGCGTTCGGGAACGGTTGCACGGCGATGCCGTTTTCTTTAATCGAAATTTCCATATTGAACCGACCAACGTTTGTGTTTTCTCCTGCCATTTCTGCGCTTACTCACGCCTGTATGCCCACCGCCAGGAAGGTTGGGAACTGAGTTTTGATCAAATGCTGAACATTGTAAAAAGTTATGACGGAAAGCCCGTCACTGAAGTGCACATTGTAGGCGGCGTTCATCCAAAAATGAATCTGTACTTTTTTGTTGATCTGCTTAAAGCCATCAAAGCGCACCGTCCGGATTTGCACATCAAAGCTTTTACCGCCGTTGAACTGGATTACATGTTTCGCAAGGCAAAACTTTCCATTGAAGAAGGCGTAAACATTTTGAAAGAAGCCGGCTTGAATTCGATTCCGGGTGGCGGCGCGGAAATTTTTGACGAAGAAATCCGCCAAAAAATTTCCGCCGATAAAGTGGATGGCAAGGGCTGGCTGGCCATACACCAGGCCATACACGAAGCCGGAATGCACAGCAATGCCACGATGCTTTACGGACACATTGAAAACTACGCTAACCGAATTGACCACATGAGCCGCTTGCGCTCTTTGCAGGACAAGACCGGCGGCTTTAATACCTTCATCCCGCTAAAGTTTAGGAATGGCGACAATGACATGAGCAACGTTCCGGAAGTGAGCCTGGTGGAAGACTTAAAGACCTACGCCGTGGCCCGCATCTTCATGGATAATTTCCCTCACCTAAAAGCTTACTGGCCCATGTTGGGACGGAAGAATGCACAGCTTTCATTAGCTTTTGGCGTGGACGATATTGACGGCACCATTGACGATACCACTAAGATTTATTCAATGGCCGGCGCCGAAGAACAAAAGCCGGCGATGAGCACTGATGATCTGGTTACTTTAATAAAACAAGTTGGCCGCAAGCCCGTGGAAAGAGATACGCTGTACAATGTGGTGAAGGAATATTAACCGATGACTTCTTTACCGCTTTGTCAAGAGGCACTTCCCGATTAGCGCATTCTTTGCATCGGTTTAAAAAGAAGCATTGACAAAAAGGACGCAGGTGACCGAAACATGCTTTTGATCGAAGAAGGTGTCCGCTGCTTTATTTTCTCCGCCGGGTAATCAATTTGCAACGCTTCATAGGCCAGTTTCTTAAAGCAGGAAAGAGCCAGTTCTATTTCCGTGTTGTCTTCTATCCTCCTTTCGTTTGTATAAAACCCATGAAGACGGAAACGTACAAATTGGTCGTTTAACGGAAGAAGCGACACATCAATATAAATCGGAAAAGATTTTTCAGTGTGATCAAACGAAAACCTCATCGTATGAAGATTGCTGTTCTCTCTCACCAAACAAATATGACGGTTTTGTGTGGGCAATAAAACAAGGGCTTTACCGGCATTTTCTTCGGTTGTTGCTACAAAAAAATCAGCGGATAAAAAACTTTGCCTGGGCATATTGCATTGGTTGATGCCACTAAAATAAAAGTTCCTGATGGCGATAGCAACCGGTAATCACGTTACATTTTTAGTAGTAGTCAGAAGTAGATTTACAAGGTCAAAAGAAGCAATAAGTACAAAACGGATCGGTTGAAAAAATTTCCTAAAGGCGCTAAACGGTAAGCTTAGCACTCGCTTAACCCTAACGGAATGTTCACCGCCAAGCCACCTTCCGCCGTTTCCTTGTATTTTGAATTCATGTCTAAAGCCGTTTCCCACATGGTTTCAACAACGACATCCAACGAAACTTTTGCGTAATCAGGAGAGCTTTGCAAAGCTAGTTGAGATGCCGTGATGGCTTTGATAGCGCCCATCGTATTTCGTTCGATGCAGGGCACTTGCACCAATCCGGCAATCGGGTCGCAGGTCATTCCCAAATGATGTTCCATTGCTATCTCCGCTGCCATCAGTGCTTGCCGTTGCGTACCGCCCATTACTTCGGTTAAAGCCGCGGCAGCCATTGACGATGATACGCCAATCTCTGCCTGGCAACCGCCCATGGCCGCAGAGATGGTAGCGCCTTTTTTAAAAATGCTGCCGACCTCCGAAGCCGTCAACAAAAACTGAATCACCTTATCTTCCGTGGCGCCCTCGGCAAATACGAGATAATAATGCAGCACGGCGGGAATCACACCGGCGGCGCCGTTCGTTGGCGCCGTAACCACTCTGCCAAAAGCCGCGTTTTCTTCATTCACCGCAAGGGCAAAACAACTCACCCAATCGAGGATGTATTGAAAGGAAGCGCCGCCGCTTTTGATGGCGTGAATCCAATCGCTGTAAGCCGAATAATTTTTTCCTTTCAACAATCGCTTGGCAAGATCGGCCGCCCTTCGTTTTACAAACAATCCACCGGGCAAAGTGCCCGATGTATGGCAACCCCGAAAGGTGCATTCCTTCATCACGTTCCATATTTTCGTAATGCCTTCTTTCGTTTGCTTTTCGGGTCGCCAGGCTGCTTCATTTTCCTGCACTACTTCGTGTATGGCCAAACCGGTTTTTAAACACCAATGCAACAAATCAGCAGAGGAATTTATAGGGAAAGGAAGCGTTACACTGTTATTTGCACTGGGCTTCTCTCCCTCTTGCACCACAAAGCCGCCGCCGATGGAATAATAGGTTTGCGAAACTTTTTCACCGCTGGCAAATGAGGCCAGAAAGCTCAATCCGTTGGGATGAAAAGGCAAGGATTCAGAAAGCAGAAATTCAATGTCTTCCATCGGATCGAAAGGAATTTCGTGCAGTCCACCAAGCACTAGCCGTTTCATGGCCGCGATGTCAGCCATCTTTGCGTTGATGTTTTCCACTTCAAATGTCACCGGGTCATCGCCGCTTAAGCCCAGTAAAACCGCCACATCGGTGCCGTGGCCTTTGCCCGTCTTAGCCAACGAGCCATAAAGCAAAACACGAAGGCTTCTGACTGATTGTAATTGGTTTTTATCCTTAAGCGTTTGCACAAATTTTTGCGCGGCCCGCCAAGGCCCAAGCGTGTGTGACGAGGACGGCCCGACGCCTATTTTGAACATATCGAAAACGGAGATGGCTTCGTGTGGCAAGAGATGAAGTTTGGGCGAAGATAAGACCTCACCCCCGCCCTCTCCATCGGAGATGGAGAGGGAGACCATACGGCGGTGTTCATAGAACTGTCTTTTTTTATGAACGTCATGCAGCCTGCTACCGTAACGTCTCTGACCTGTCATCCCGACGAAGGAGGGAGCTGTGGACTTTCGTGGGGACTGCTGTAATCTGTAAAACAGCTTGCCGTCATTTCTGACGGCGGAACGCACAGACGCCTCGTACTTCGGCATGACAGGTCAAAGACATTAAGGTGGCAAAATGATTTAAGATGTAAAGTTGGGTTGAAAGATGCCGAATAGTCCCGATAGCTACCGGGACGGGAGCGACGCAGCGGACGATCGATAGATAGAAAAAAACTGGTCAAAAAAAAGACAATGGCTAAATGATTATCTCCACCTATGGCCCGCTTGCGCAAGTACTCCCTCTCCATCTCCGATGGAGAGGGCCGGGGTGAGGTCACTGCACACTCACCACTTCCACCGTAAAAATTAAAATTGAATTGGCCGGAATGTTTCCCACGGCCCGGTTGCCATAACCCAGCGAAGGCGGAATGTACATGCGTACTTTACCGCCGCTTTTCACTTGCAAAATACCGTTGGCGAAACCCGTAACCACACCGTTTAATGGAAAGCTGGCCGGTGTGCCCGTGGTTTTATCAAATACGGTTCCATTGGTCAGTTTGCCTTCGTAATTGACGTTTACGGTGCTGCAACCTGTTGGCTGCTTGCCGCTGCCTGCCGCATCCACGGCATAAAAGATTCCACTGCAATGTTGCGTAGCGGTGATGTTGTTGGAAGAAAGATAAGATTGCACCGAGGCGACTTCAGAAGCCGGAGCTACTATGGCACAGGGGTCGTAATTGCATTTGTCTTTTGAGCAGTTTATAAGCAAGAATGCAACAAGGGCGATGAGAACAATTTTTTTGTAGGAAAACATAAGTGATAAGTGAATTTACAATAATGAAGTAGGCTCTTTTTTTTGCAGCAACCGTTGATAGTCCGACTCGTTTACGTCCCAACGATGGCGGGCCGAAAAGATAGCCATGAATACCCCGATGCCAACCAGCGCCACAATGATAACGATGACCAGCGAAGAATGTTGCCGAAGCTCTTCGTCGGCCTTGCCATACCAGCCCGAAACAATGGTGGCAAAAAACACAATACACAAAACGGCAAACAAGGGCAAGCCGAAGCTAAACTTTCGCAGGAAGGCTTTTTTGTTCAGGCGTTGTCCGCCCCAATAGGCAATAAATTTTTCCTCCTCTGGTGTAAGCATAAAAAATCCCGTAACGCAATCAGCGAAACGGGAAGAGCGGTACCGAGCAGTCCCCGATAATTACGGGACAAACTGTGAACCGTTGAGAGGTACCGAGCAGATTCGAACTGCTGTAGCAGCTTTTGCAGAGCTGAGCCTAGCCACTCGGCCACGGTACCAAACGTGAATCCAGAATCGTCAAACGTGAATGAAAGAAACATTTACGCCCATACATTGGAAAGATGTTTGAACCCAAAATGCAGCTTGCATTCCCGATTCACGTTTAATGATTCACGGTGAAAAGAGCGGCTGCGAAAATAGGGGATTTTTTGAAACGGAATGGCCGATATTTGGCGGCAACATTCCTTTTTCTTCATGCACCAGATTGCCGAATCAGAACTCATTATTAATGCCCGCGGCGCCATTTATCATTTGGATCTACGGCCCGAAGAAGTGGCGCCAACGATCATCACTGTTGGCGATCCCGACCGCGTGACCGAAGTGTCCAAACACTTTGATGCCTTGGAAGTAAAACGGCAGCACCGCGAGTTTGTGACCCATACGGGACGCATCGGCAACAAACGCCTTTCGGTGGTTTCTACTGGCATCGGTCCCGACAACATTGACATTGTGTTGAACGAACTGGATGCGCTCGTCAATATTGACTTCAGCAAGAGGCAAATCAAAGAGAATCTCACTTCGCTAAGCATCGTTCGCATCGGCACATCGGGCTCACTACAGGCGGACGTACCGGTGGATAGTTACGTGGCATCCACTCATGCTTTGGGTCTGGATAATCTTTTAAATTATTACCGCCTTGAACACAATGATCAGGAGATTCAACTGCTCCAGTCTTTCATTACCCATACGCAACTGAACGCACAAATCACCAACCCTTACATCAGCAAT
The DNA here is from genome assembly GCA_965247695.1 of Flavisolibacter sp. GTDB lineage: Bacteria > Bacteroidota > Bacteroidia > Chitinophagales > Chitinophagaceae > Flavisolibacter. Next base: position 2,786,372 of record OZ252037.1, on the reverse strand, counting down.
GCCAGCGGCTCATTGTTAAAAAATTTTGTCAGCGGTTTTCACCAAGGTATTACCGTTACTTGCCCTGGCTTTTATGGTCCGCAGGGCCGGGTGCTTCGCCTTGGCATCAAGAACCCGGAGCTCATTAACCAGCTTACAGGCTTTCGGTTCGGGCCGCACCGCATCACCAATTTCGAAATGGAAACATCGGCCATTTACGGCCTCGGTAAATTGCTCGACCATCATTGTCTTTCATTAAGCGCCATCGTGGCCAATCGCATCACCAAAGAGTTTTCAAAAGACAGCGCCGCAACGATGGAAGCACTCATTCAAAAAACATTGTCCATTCTTTCATCGCTCTAATCATGCGGACCCATTTTTATAAATACCAGGGAACGGGAAACGATTTTATCATCTTAGACAACCGGCAAGGCGGCATACAATTCAGTCAACGGCAAGTAGCGCAGTTCTGCAACCGCCGCTTCGGCATTGGCGCCGATGGACTGATGCTGTTGAACAGCGCCGCCGGTTATGATTTTGAAATGATGTATTACAATGCCGATGGCCGCGAAAGCAGCATGTGCGGCAACGGTGGCCGTTGTTTAGTAAAATTTGCGGCGGAGATAGGCATCGTCAAATCAGGATATCGTTTTACAGCCATTGACGGCGAACACGAGGCAAGAATAGAAACGAACGGCAATGTGGCTTTAAAGATGAAAGACGTGGACAAGGTGCGGTCGCACAACGGCCGTTATGTTTTGAATACCGGGTCGCCGCACTATATTGAGATGGTGCAAAACGTAATGGGCCTTGATGTAGCAACCAAGGGCCGCGCCATCCGCTACAGCGACGACTACAAGAAAGAAGGCATCAACGTAAATTTTGTAGAGCAAACCGAAGAGCCGGATAAGATCATTGTTCGCACGTATGAACGCGGTGTGGAGGATGAAACTTACAGTTGCGGGACCGGTGTAACGGCGGCAGCATTGGTCAATTACCACAACGAGAACGGCTACAACTATGTTTGTGTGCAAACAAAAGGCGGTATGCTGAACGTTGAATTTGACCGGACGGAAAACGGCTTTAAAAACATCTGGCTCATCGGCCCGGCGGAAAAAGTTTTTGAAGGCGAGGTAGAAATTTCCGATCTCTGACTTGCCTGCCGATAGGCGGGTTTCTCATTTCCGATTGGAGAAAATCATTTGCGAGAGGAACTTCACAAAAACGCAAGCACTCATTACTCATCATTCATTACTCATTATGTTCAGCCTTCGCGTTTACGGCATCCTGATTAACAAAGCCAACGAACTTTTAGTAAGCGACGAATACATTCGGGGCGGTATGTACACCAAGTTTCCCGGTGGGGGTTTGGAGTTTGGAGAAGGTACCCGCGATTGCCTTGCCCGTGAGTTTATGGAAGAAATGAACCTTCGGGTAGAAGTAGGGGAACACATTTACACAACCGATTTCTTTCAGATGTCCGCCTTCCGTCCCGACCAGCAAATCATCTCCGTTTATTATTACGTAAAAGCGTTGGAAGCCATAACGGCTCCGCTGCGTACCGCGCCTTTTCAGTTTGATGAAGGCCAACTAAAAATCTATGAAGAAAAAGGCGAGATAGAAACCTTTCGCTTTATTCCGCTCAATGAAATGACAGAAGATGATGTAACGCTGCCGATTGATAAAGTTGTGGTCGGCATGTTGAAGACAAGGCTTGACTAAGGAGGGAATTGGGAATTGGGTTAGGCAAAGGCAATTAAAATATCCTACTATTTCAATATCCCAATATCATTGTTTCATCCCGCCGTTGGTATCGCCGTTGGCTCGTCCTCCTCTCCCATCGCGGCACGCTTCATTTGCATCGAAATCTCATGGCCGAAGTATTTTTCTATGCGCTTCTCCACCCAAACAATCACTGGCGTAAGCAACAAGGCCATTGTGGCCTTGTAGCAATAATTCATTAAACCGATGCCGAGTATAAGCTGCCAGGGAAATACACCGCTGAAAGCAATGAATAAAACAATGTAGCTGTCTACCAATTGCGATACCAGCGTTGATCCGGTAGCCCGAAGCCAAATGCGGCCATTGCCGGTGGCCTTTTTTATTTTGTGAAAGACATAAACATCCACAAGCTGGCTCACCATAAAGGCCACCAGGCTGCCAATGATGATGCGCATGCCCTGTCCAAAGATGGCGTTGAAAGCGGTTTGCATGTTGTCAATACCGTTTGCTTTTCCGCTGCCAAGCCAGAAGTCCGCAGGCGGCACGCCAATGGCAAGGAAGTACATGAGAAAGGCGTACGAAATAAGGCCAACAGCGGTGTAGGAGATGCGCCGCACAATCTTCGGCCCGTAAAATTCATTTACAATATCGGTGATGACAAATTCCAGTGGCCAAAGCAATACGCCGCAGGTCAGGCTAAACGCAAGGCCGCTTTGGCCAAACAGCGAAAAGCTTACCGGATGCTGCCCGAACAATTTTTCCAGCGAAAAAATTTTGGTGCCGATGGATTCGGCGATCAGGGCATTGGAACAAAAAAAGGCGGTGATGCCGAGCAGCAGTTTGGTGGGCTTGTCCGATAAAATTTTAGCGACCATTGAGATGAAAGAGGTAAAAGAGTTGAAAAATTAAAAATACGGCATTGGCAATCATCAACCATGTCGGAATGGTTTGCAAACGGCTTCGCTTCAACAGAAAAAAAAGAAGATAGCAAACAACGGCCACCGGATTCAGCAAGGCGGCCATAAAATAGCCGATAATCAGAATGGTTGATTCGGCATCCTGATTATGAAACCACCTGGCAAACTGTAAGGAAAGCGCCAGCAGAAAAAAGCAATTGCATACAAAAGCCAGTCGGGACAGAAAGGAAAGCCAGCGCATGAAAAGAAAAAGTGTTTAGAAAATAACCGCTTATTTTGTCAGCCAAATTTCACTACCAATGACGAACAAAGATTATTACAAAATCTTGGGTTTGACGCAATCCGCATCGGCGGCCGATATAAAAAAAGTGTACAAAGAGTTGGCGGCCCGTTATCATCCCGACAAAACGGGACGGGCCAAAGCCGGCGAAGAAAAGTTGAAAGAGATTAACGAAGCCTATGAAACCTTAAGCGATTACAACAAGCGAAAAGAATACGATGCGGCTTACGCAATGCCGGCTTCGGCGGCAACCGACGCCGGCCCGCAAAAAAAGATTCCGGCTGTCGCCACCAATTCAAAAGCGGGCCGGTTTAACGAAAAAAATTTCTTCTTAAAAATCCTTCCGCACATCATTGCCGTGGCGGTTTTCCTGATCGTTGCGCTTATCTATTGTTCGCCTGCCTTAGAAGGGAAAGTAGTGGCCCAAAGCGACGTCACACATTGGAAAGGTTCCATTCATAACTCACAACTTTATCAGGAAACCCACGGCCAATATCCCTTGTGGACAAATGGAATATTCAGCGGCATGCCAGCCTTTCAAATTGGAATGCCGGGCAATAATTTATTGCCTTGGTATGCACACGCTTTGTTCACACTGAATTTGCCGAAGCCCGTTCAGTTCTTTTGGCTGGCTTGCATTTGTTTTTATTTTTTGTGCTGCGTGTTGCGCATTAATCCCTACATAGGCATCTTTGGTTCGCTGGCTTATGCATACGCCACGTACAACGCGGTTATTCTTTCCGTGGGCCACGAAACCAAGATGTGGTCCATCGCTTACATGGCGGCCTTGCTCGGCGCTATCTTATTGGTGTATGAACGACGAAAATATTGGTTGGGTGCGGCCGCGGTGGGATTGATCGCCTCGGTAATGATTGCGGTGAACCATCCGCAAATTGATTACTACTTTTTTCTTACCGCCGGTGTCATGACTCTGGGCTATATCATTCGCTGGGTACGGGCCAAAGAGTACAGCCATCTGATGAAAGCCCTTGGCTTCACCCTGGTGGCTGCGGTCATCGGCCTTCTGATTAACTCGGTTAACTTTCTTTCTACGTTAGAATATCAAAAGCAAACCATAAGAGGCGGCTCCGGCGAACTGTCGGAGGCAAAAGCAGGCGATGCCAAGAACGGCCTCTCAAAGGATTATGCTTTCGACTACAGCCTCTTTCCTTCCGAACCCATTGTGATGATGGTGCCGCGTGCCTATGGCGGCAGCAGCAGCAAACCCGAAGTAAGCCAGGAGGAATCAAAGGCCGCGCAAGCAGCAAGCATGGCACCGGAACAGTTGCGCAATCAATTGCCGCTCTCCTATTATTGGGGCGGGCTGGTGAGTCCGACATCAGTTGGCACATCGGGGCCGCCTTATGTAGGAGCGCTGATTTGCTTTCTCGCCATCCTTGGTTTTTTTGTTTTGGACGGCCGTTATAAATGGTGGATTCTTGGCGCTTGTGTTCTTGCTATTTTAATGAGTTGGGGCAAATACTTTATCGGCTTCAACACCTTGCTGTATAACTATCTTCCGCTCTATAATAAGTTTCGTGCGCCAAGTATGATACTTGTGATACCGCAATTGCTTTTGCCCTTGATGGCTGTGCTCACGGCTGACCATGTGGTTCGCGAAAAAGAAAGCCACGACTTTGTGCCCTACTTTAAAAACGGCTTGATTGCAACCGGCGTTGTATTCGCTCTATTTTTTGTTTGTTACCTCGCATTTGATTTTAAAAATACCAACGACAAAGAGATTCTGAAGCAGGTGGCTTCTGCGCCGCAGCCGCAAATTACCGAAGCCGTTCGCGGTTTCTTTGATGGCCTTGTGTCTGATAGAAAAGGCATGATGCTGGGCGACATCTTTCGTGCGTTGGCCTTTTGTCTGCTTGGCGCAGGGGCGCTTTATCTCGCGGTAAAAAAGATCGTTAAACCGGCGATACTCGGACTCATTTTATCCGTTATCGTCTTGATTGATTTATTGCCTGTGGACAGCCGTTACTTAGGCAAAGAAGATTACCAGGAACAAACCGAAAACGAAGCCGGCTTTGTGCCCAACGACAAAGACAAGGCCATCCTTGCCAAAATGGACAAAAGCATTCCGGCAAATGAATCCTACTTCCGTGTTTTTAACTTGTACAATCCGTTCAATGAAAATTTTACGGCTTATCATTTCAATGCCATCGGCGGTTATCATCCGGCCAAGCTGCGCATTTATCAGGAGTTGATTGAAAAAGAATTGTCGGTAGAGGCGCAGGCTGTTGGCACGGCCTTGCAAAGCAATCCTGCTGCATTGGATTCGGTTCATATTCCGGCCCTGAACATGCTGAATGCCCGGTACATTATTGCCAAAGATCCCAACAGCGGGCAAACACAGTTTACGCAGGAAAGCCGCACGGCGCTTGGGCCCGCATGGCTGGTGCGCTCGTTAAAAGTGGTGAAAGATGCAAAAGAAGAAATGGCTTTATTTGCCACGCTTAATCCAAAGGATACGGCGGTAATGCAACAAGCCTTTCGCGATAAGCTTAAAGGCGGCACGAATTGGTCGGCTCAAGGCTCTATTAAACTTGACAAGAACGACAACGACGTCGCTGATTATACGTTTAATAGCAATGAAGAACAGTTTGCAGTGTTCAGCGAAGTGTATTACGATGCTGGATGGAAAGCTTTTATTGACGGCAAAGAAGCGCCGATTGTGAGAGTGAATTATGTCTTGCGCGGCTTGCAGATACCGGCGGGAACGCACAAGATTCAGTTCCGTTTTGAGCCTGCCGATTATTTGTTGGGCCGCAAGCTCACCACCATCTTTACCATCGCACTTATCCTGCTCATGGCAGCAGCAATCTTTTTCCAATGGCGGGCAAGCAGGCAACCGGTCCTCGCCTCTTAAGCGTGGTGTGGTTTACGGTATTCCCGCCAAAATTCGGCGGGCAAAAAGCCGTGTCTTTGTTCAATGCTTATTTATCTAAATATGTCCCCTTACTATGTCTTTGCTCAAACGATAATGTTGATAGCAATGCCGGCTATAGCATTCAAAGAAGCCTGCCGGTTGGCAAAAGCCAGTTCTTTAATCCGGCCGTTTGGCGAACTATTTATTGCACGGCCAAACAAGATCGCAACACGCATCTGTTGCTTGAATTTCCTTATCACGGAATTGCCGGTGTACTTTGCAAGCGCTTGCTGAAAACAAAACTGATTGTTCATGCGCACAACATCGAATACCTGCGTTTCAAAGAAAGAGGCAAACTTGGCTGGCGATTACTTTATCAATTGGAAAAGTGGACGATGAAGGCCGCCGATCTTATTTTTTTCACCACCGAAAAAGATTTAGACACAGCGAAAAAAGCCTTTGGCTTAGATGGAAATAAATTAGCCGTAGCGCCTTACGGTGCGGAAGAAAAAAGGTTTGACAAAAAGGCGGTGCAGACAATCATTAAAAAGCGCCACGGCATGAAAGAAGGCGAAAAGATTTTACTCTTTGCCGCAACGCTTGATTACGCACCAAACGCCGATGCAGCCGTAGCCATTGTTGAAAAATTAGTTCCGCTGTTGAATCAAACAACACTTGCCTATAAAGTCATTGTGTGCGGACGAAACCGTTTCGCTTCTTTTCAATATCTGAACGGCTTGCAACATGAGAACCTCGTGATGGCCGGCGAAGTAGCCGATATTGAAACTTACTTTGGAGCCGCCGATGTTTTTATAAATCCCGTACTGACCGGAGGTGGCGTGCAAACAAAAACAATGGATGCGCTTTCGTATCATTTAAGCACTGTTTGCTTTGCCTCAAAAGCCGCCGGCATCAAACACGCGGAGAACAAACTCTTCGTTGTTGCCGATGAAGATTGGACCGGCTTTGCCACCGCCATCATCACTGCCTCGCAAACGCAAACGGCAACACCGGCTCTCTTCTTTCAAACCTACAATTGGCGTACTATTGCGGCAGGTGTTTTTGAAAAGATTCGTGATTGTTAAGGAAGCGTTCTTTGACGAACAAAAAAAGTGCGAAAGAAAGAACAATCAGTCGTGTAAATAGCTTGGTGTTTATCTTTTTGCCGCGACTGCGTTTGTCAAATCAATGAGAACACCTGACCGCGGTCGAACCTTCAATAGCTATGGATGCGACCTAATGGCGTTTGAAACCTTAGTAGTCAAAGTACATGCTTAACGATTCTACCTTATTACCTTCTTTCGCGTAGTGATAAAAAATTGAGGCAATAAGGTTGATCCTCCGTTCTTTTGGTATAGCTACTAAGGTTTTAAACAAGTATAGCTAAAACCAGTTGCAAAATGATAGCAATGTTCAATCAACCCTTTCAGGGTTGATTGAACATTGCGGAATAGCAGCCGTAGCTTTTTGAGAAAACGCAATTCAATAGCCGCCAAAAAATGTTTAGTTAACCATGCCTAAAGTTTCGGTGATATTGCCCGTGTATAACGGCGAACAATTTTTGCGGGAAGCCATCAACAGTGTGCTTGCGCAGACCTTCACCGGCTTTGAGTTATTGTTGATAAACGACGGCTCCACTGATGGCTCCGAAGCCATCATTCAATCGTACGGCGATCCGCGAATCGTTTACATCAAAAATGAAAAAAACAGCGGCTTGATTTCTTCGCTCAACAAAGCTGTTGTTATTGCCAGCGGCGATTACATTGCCCGCATGGATGCGGATGACATTTGTTTGCCCGAACGGTTACAGCTGCAAACGCAGTGGCTTGATGATAATCCTTCCACGGCGGTTGTTGCTTCCTTCAACATTTTGATTGACGAAAACGGACACGAACAAGGCTTTTCCGAAAAAGACCGGCGTTACGTAACGGCATCGCAAATCCGTAGTCGTATGCCGAAGGAGAACTGCCTGACGCATCCAAGTGTGATGGGCCATACAGAAATTTTTAAGGCCTATTCCTATTCATTTTCGCAGCCGCACATTGAAGACTACGATCTTTGGCTGCGCCTGTTAGCTGATGGCCATGTGCTCGAAAAAATTCCGAAGCCCTTGCTTCTTTACCGCGTACACCAAACATCGGTTACGCAAAGCCAGCTTCGCAAAACAAACTTTTTCCTGACGCATTTCCGCTGTAAAAAAGCCTATTTGGCCGCAAGAATGAAGAAGGGGAAGCTAAATAGTTTTGACCTTCGGGTGGCGGCGGAGGCTGCGCTAGATTTGGTGCGTGCCACCGCAAAAAGTTTAAAGCGACGATTACAAAAATGAGATACCGCCTTTTGCTGTGGAAGCGCCTCGTCGAAGACATTTTGATGGCTCCCTTAATCCTGATTGGAAAAGGCCTGGCAAGGCTTCGCCCATTAAAACGCGAGTACGAAACCTTTTTCTTTTTCCCCTTTTATCACATTGGCGGCGCGGAAAAAGTTCACCTGAACATAGCCAAAGCCATTGGCAACAAAAACTGCATCATCTTTTTTACCCGCAAGTCGCAAAACGATTTGTTCTATTCCGAGTTTGCCGCATCGGGTTGCGAGATGAGAGACATCTCCCACTACACCGACAATAAATGGATCTACTTCGTCAACATTATTTTTCGCGGAATCATTGCGGGATACATCAACAACCAAAAGGCAAAGCCGCTGGTTTTTAACGGACAATGTAATTTTGGCTACAAGCTTTCGCCCTGGATAAACCGGCACATTCCACAAATCGAATTGATTCATTCGCTATGCAGCTTTTCTTATATCCGTATTCCCTTTCTGCCCTTTATCTGGCGTACCGTTATGATCAGCAAAGTGCGGATTCAGGAGCATATTGATTTATACCGGCGCTACGGAATACTCATCCGCTACGATGAAAAAATAAAATTTATTTTGAACGGCATTGATCTGCCGCCAAACCCGTATGCAACGCAGGAAGCATTGGGGCTAACGGTGCTTTACGTCGGTCGCGGCACGGCCGAAAAACGGGTATGGCTGATAGGCGAAATTGCGGCGCTTGTCAACCAAAGTACCAACAATGTTCGCTTTGTTTTTATGGGCGATGTGGCCGATGCAATGCCCGAACGCTATCGTGCTTACTGCATCTTTCTCGGCAACCAAAGCGACGCGGAGGCCATTGATAAAATTTATCGCGAAGCGTCGGTACTGATTTTGACGTCGGAAACGGAAGGTTTTCCGATGGTAATTATGGAAGCAATGGCAAGAGGATTGGCGATCGTGTCAACGGCTGTTGGTGAAATTCCATTGCACATAAAAGATGGCGTTAACGGTTATCTGCTGCAAGACTTTACTAACCCGAAAGCCGTTGTCGTCGATGCAAAAGATAGCATCCTGAAGATGGCGCAAGATCGAGAACTGCTGACCGCAATGACCGCCAACAATCTTGCTTATGCATACAGCCATTTTGGAATGGAGCGCTTTGAGGCCGAATACAAAGCGCTTACAGTGGATATAAAAAAAGATTAGGACGGCAAATGAAAAACATTCTCATTATAACCTACTACTGGCCGCCAAGCGGTGGCGCGGCTGTGCAACGATGGCTGTCATTTGCCAACCTGTTGGCTGAAGAGGCGAATGTTTATGTATTGACAGTGGATGAAAAAAAAGCCACCTTTCAACTCCGCGACGAAAGCCTCGTTGGCCGCGTTCATCCCGCAATAAAAGTGCATACCACCACCACAAGAGAGCCTTTTGGCCTCTTTACTTTTCTGTTTGGAAAAGGCAGCCTTCCCAAGCCAGCCTTCTCCAACGAAACAAACCCGTCTTTCTTAAAAAAAGCAAGCCGCTTTGTACGCGGGAATCTTTTTATTCCCGATCCGCGCAAAGGATGGAAACCCTTTGCAGTAAATGCTGCGGAACAACTTATTGCGAGGGTAAATTTTGATAGTGTCATCACCGCCGGTCCGCCGCATTCAACGCACTTTATCGGTGAAGCCTTGAAACAAAAGCACGGCTTGTTTTGGATAGCCGACTTCCATGACTTGTGGACGGATGTTATTTATTACGACATGCTTTATCACCTGCCGCCGGTTAAACGGGCGGATCGTTTGCTGGAAAAGCGCATCCTTGAAGGGGCCGATTTAATTCTTACCGTGGGCGATAAATACAAGGAAAAGCTTCTGTCCAAATCGGCCAATCTTTCACCGGATAAAATTGAGATCATTCGCATTGGCTACGATGAACAGTTGTTTGCGCATCGAAAAGTTTCAGTGGATCAAACAGAGTTCGTCATCACTTACACGGGTACCATCGCCGATTATTACAAGCCTGAAGTATTCATTGAAGCGTTCAGCCAAGTCGTGAAGAAATTTTCCGACGTGCCGTTTCGCCTTCGCTTTGCGGGTGTATTGGCCGGTAGCATTCGCTCCGAAATTAAAGCGGCCGGACTGTTGTCAATTACGGAAGACATGGGCTATTTATCGCACGAAGATGCCGTGCAACTCTTGTTCTCTTCCACCCTACTTCTACTGGTAAATCCGGTAACGAAGGACGAGGAAATGGTGATACCTGGTAAGTTGTACGAATACCTTGCGGCACGCAAGCCCATTATAAATATTACAAAAGCGACAGCAGAAACCAGCGGCATTATTGCGGCTTGTAAAAGCGGCCAAACCTTTGAACGGTCGAAGCGTACGGAGCTAATTGAATACTTAGAAAGATTGGTGATTGAATGGAAAGAGAAAGGCTCATTGGATCTTCCGGCTGCGAATTATGCGGTAATGTCTTATTCAAGGAAAGCGATTGTGCAGCATCTCCGGAAATTAATCAACAAGCGTTCGTAACCCGCACCATCTATTCAACTGCCTTTCCCTGCCTGCACGCTTTTACTTCAACGCGGTTCTTTAAACGCAAGGTCAAAAGAATTATAGCAAATGACCCTATCTTTAAAACTTAAAAGCAGAAACATGAAAAAAATCTTTTTCGCTGCGGCGCTTGCCGCATTAATGGTTGCCGGTCCGTCTTGCAAAAGCAAGAAGGATGACAAAGCAACTGAAACCACTACCACGGCGCCGGAAGCCACGCCAACGCCAGCCGCTCCGGTTGTCGTCTCTACAGATGATGCATTGACAAAAGGTGTTGCCGATGCCACCAAGGATGTCAAGGGGTTGACGACCCGTGTGGACGGCGGCATCATTTATTTGTCGGGCACCATCAGCCGCGATGACAACATGCGCTTAACCCAAACACTTAACTCTCTGCATCCTAAAAACATCGATCGCAAAAATTTAACCGTAAAGTAAAAGGAGGACAATCATGGCACTTCAGGATAAATACAAACAACTTATTGATGAAGCAAAGAGCTCGGGTGTTAGCGATTTGCAGGTTCGCGAACAAGACGGCGTTTTGTACATTGACGGCACCGCACCATCGGCTGTCGTAAAGGATCAATTATGGAATACGTACAACACGATAGACCCGGACTTTAAGAGCAGCGATGTGATCATGAACGTGAACACAAACGTTACGTCCGGTTCGGAAGCAAAAGTCACAACCAAAGAATCGAACCTGAATATCCGTCGCGGTCCCGGCACCGACCAGCCCATTGTGGGCAAGGCGGCCAAGGATGAAACGGTAACGGTTATCAACAAAACCAATGAGCAGTGGTGGCTTGTCCGCTCCAAAGACGGCGAAGAAGGTTATGCGTACTCGCAATATCTGGCACCGTTGAGTTGAGAGCGAGTGGCAAGTAGCCGGTAGCCTTTAACAGGAAACAGTTATTAAATACACAAGCCCTCCGAATGTCCGGAGGGCTTGTGTATTTAACGAATAACTGAACGGAGAGGCTACTCACTATTCACAACTTGCTACTCGCTGTCGCCGTTCATTTTCAAAAAATCGGTAACTAAGTATTGAATGAATTTACCGGTTAGTCCATTCGACGTTCCGTTGGCAAGTTGCGTGGCGCCTTCGGCAATATGGAGGTAAGCGGGCTTGGCATGGGCCGCACAAAGATTCACGTATTGCCTTGCGTGGATGGCCTGCACACCGCTGGGCGTGGAAGCGCTGCTTAAGATGTTTTGTACGCAATCAAGGTCCAATTCAATCCCGCAAAAATTGTCTGCAGTAAATTCAATAGCATGTGTAACCGCTTGGCGAAAGCTGCGTTTCTCGTGAATGAAAATGTCTTCGTAAGTAATGATGTCAAGAAAAGGATTGTTCACAATGTCAATCCAAACGTTTTGCGGCAGGTAACTTTCATGTACGCCCACAGCGCAATACTTCTGCAGGAAACCATCGTCTTCGGCATAGAGAAAGCCGTTGCCGCTGTGCCGCCCTTCGGCCGGCCGGTAATCGGTATGCGCATCCAGGTTGATGCAATTAATTTGTGGCAATTCAATGATGCCTGCGGCGTGCAGCCCTTTCGCAGCGCCTTTCAGCAAGGGGTAAGCATTGTTATGGCCGCCGCCAATCACAATCGGCGTCTTTTCTTCAGCGGCCAACAGCTTTATCAGGCTTTCCACCTCGTCATCAATTTGATTAACGGCATGGCGATAGGCTTCTACTTTTTCCTCACCACCGTAAGCGTTTTTGTCAATCAAAAACTGAAGGTCGCCAAAATCAAAATGGCCAATAACGGCTACATCTTCGCCCGTTAAAAAGTCGTTACTCTGTGCATTTAAAAAGGCTTGCAAAAACGGAAGCCAGGCCGTACTGGTGCCGCCCGTGCCGTAGTTGGCTTGCACGCCGATGTCTTCGGGAATGCCGATGATTACATACTGCGCTGATAAATTTTTTATGGCTTGCCCAATATCGCCATCATTCAAAACCGATATCCTTTCTCCCATCTTGGTTTCAAAGCGGCGCACCTTGGTAAGGGACAACACGTCGCTTTTGGTATAGCGCTTAAAATGCGTGAGGTTCATATGGCCACAAATTAGGACACGAATCTAAGACCACGGATTTCACGGATTTAAAAAAGATTACCGGGATTGCTTAATCAGTAAGCCCATTCACCGCAAAGCATAACTCGTTCAATCAAATTACTGCCGAAGGAATAGGGCAGATAAGCTAACGAAGGAGCCGGTTTGGTGATGATCAGATTTGCCTTTTTGCCAATGGCAATGCTCCCTACATCCGCTTGCGCTTCCATGGCCGCCGCGCCGTTGATGGTGGCGCCGTTAATGGCTTCCTCCGGCAACATCTTTAGGCCGATGCAACTCAAGGCAACAACAAAATTCATGTTGCCTGAAGGCGACGAGCCGGGATTAAAGTCAGAAGCCAGGGCAATGGCGCAACCGGCATCAATCAGGCGCCTTGCGAGCTGGTAATTCATTTGAAGGAAAAAGGCGGCCGTTGGTAAAAGTGTTCCAATGGTATGGCTTGCAGCAAGTGATTTTATATCATCATCAGTCATTGTTTCCAAATGATCCAATGAGATGGCATTAAGCTTTGTTCCTGTTTGCACACCGCCGATGCTGTTCAGTTGGTTCACATGCAGCTTTGGTTTTAAGCCATACATTTTTGCGGCAAGGCAAATGCGTTCGGTTTGTTGGATGGAGAAAAAACCGTCTTCGCAAAAAGCATCCACATAATCCGCCAATCCTTCACCGGCAATCCGCGGCAACATTTGTTCGATGGTCAAATCAATGTAGGCTTCTTTGTTCTCTTTGTATTCCCGCGGGAAAGCATGAGCGCCGAGAAAGGTCGCCTTGATGGGAATCCTCGAGGCGTTCTTCAACCGCCGTATCACCCGGAGCATTTTCATCTCACCTTCCACCGTTAAACCATAGCCGCTTTTAATTTCAATGGCGCCTGTTCCTAACGCAATCACTTCCTGCAAACGTTTGTACGATTGAACAAATAATTCGTCCTCACTGGTTGCGTTTAGGCGGTTAGCCGAGGCCAGAATGCCGCCACCTTTGGCTGCAATCTCCGCATAACTGAAGCCCTTTATTTTGTCAATAAATTCTGCCTCCCGGCTGCCCGCAAAAACAAGATGCGTGTGGCTGTCACACCACGATGGCAAGACCAACCGCTCGCTTGCATTGATGTGTTCAGCAAAATCTTCTGGCAATTGCTTCAATGCACTCATCTCACCAAACCCGGCAATCTGCTCATTTTCAACTATGAGATAAGAATTTTTAATGGATGGAACGACCGACAAATCCTGTCCACGCAGAATGGAATTTGATTGATGCGTACCGAAAAGTTCTTTGATGTTTGAAATAAGAATGGCCATGAAACGGCAAGCTAAGAAATTCAAGTTACCAGTTGCCAGTCACCGGTCGCCGGTTAATCTGTGGAGCAACGTGTTTTCTTATTTTTGGACTAAGCTTTATTCATTGCCCTTTAAAATTTACATGGCAACAGCTTTGTAAATCGCAAACGAGATAGCGACAACCCGCAACTTGAATTACGAAAGGTTTGCAAAGAATGAAAGGGCCAATCGTTTATTCCTACTGCGCATAAAAACAAAAACCGCAAGCTTAAGGGCTTGCGGTTTTAAAAACATTTATCCAATTTTTTAGTAAGGAAAAAGTGCGGTTGCTGAATTACCATTAGGACCCGTCCACGTTAAACGGTAATAATATTTACCTGTACCCGGACAGGTGGTTACCTCACCATTTGCATTCAAGCCAAATTTTACGGTAGCAGTAGCAAAGCCTTCGTGCTTAATTTCACCCGAAGTCAATCGTCCGCTGCAATCCTGGCGGAAAATCAAGGGACCGGTGATGGACGTTGTAAAAGCATGGCCGAAGCGGTTAGTGCCCCATTCGGCCACGTTCGTAAGGTTGCCACTAGTGCCAATGCCCGTGATGGTCAACACGACACCGCCGCTATATGTGAACGTGCGTTTGCGGGCCACTTGCCAGGTACGCTGCGTGCCGTCGTCGAAGGTGATGGACATGTTGCTGCTGGTGATGGTGTGTACGATGTTCTGCAGATTAGGCAATTGCAAAAGCAAACCTCCACTTACGTTGGTAATGGTTTGTGTGCCGTTGATGGTAATGCTTTTGTTATCGCTAAGCCGCTTGATTTTTAAGCCCTGAAACGTAACGGTGATGGCTGCGCCGGCATTCTTCCATTTCGCTTCTCTCGGCATGGAAATCACCACGCTGCCCGTGCGAAAGGTCGTACCCTGGCAGTTGTTACCGTTGTACGTAACGGTGATGGTTTTTGTGGTGCCGGTGGTATCGGCTACCGTTGTAGCGCCGCAAAGACCGGTTATGTTCATTGCGTTTTGAAAACGTCCGGTAAACGAAGGACTGCCTTCGAGTGAGGCATCGGCATCATTGGCTACGTCATCCATATCGCCGGAAACGCGGCTTTGGTCATCGGCGTGGCCTTGCACTTCGGTGGTTACATCGTCATTGGTCGTTTGTTGGGAGCTGTGGTCTTTACGGCAGGCGTAAAGGAAGAAGGTAATGCTTAAAGCAAGCGCTGACAAAGAACGGAAGGTCATTTTCATAAAGGGAGTTTTAGTTTACGAATGCGCTGTTGACCGCCGCGCTTTCGTAAGGTTTAACGGAATTGGTTTTTGATTATTGCAAGAATAGACACAAAAGTTGGAGAATGCAAGCAGCCGAAATATTTACGAAGACAATCGTTTATCAATTGATAATTCATGCGCTTCTGCGGTTTTTTTCGCCAATTCATATCCCGCATCGGCGTGCCGTATCACGCCTAAACCCGGATCGTTTCGCAACACTCTTTTCAATCTTTCTTCCGCTTCTTGTGAACCATCAGCCACGATGACCATGCCCGCATGAATGCTGTAGCCCATGCCCACGCCGCCGCCGTGGTGAAGGCTTACCCAACTGGCGCCGCCGGCCGTATTTACCAAGGCATTTAAGATGGGCCAGTCGGCCACGGCATCACTGCCGTCCATCATGCTTTCGGTTTCGCGGTTGGGCGAAGCAACGGAGCCGGTGTCAAGATGATCGCGTCCAATCACGATTGGCGCTTTTACTTTACCTGTTCTTACCAGCTCATTAAAAGCAAGCCCCGCTTTTTCTCTTTCGCCTTGGCCGAGCCAACAAATACGTGCCGGCAATCCCTGAAAAGCAATTTTTTCTTTGGCAAGTTTTAACCACCGTTGCAGGCTTTCGTTTTCCGGAAACAGGATTGAAATAACATCATCAGTAACAGCAATATCTTGCACATCGCCGCTTAATGCCGCCCATCGAAACGGCCCCTTGCCTTCGCAAAAAAGCGGACGGATATAGGCCGGCACAAAACCCGGAAAGTCAAACGGTGAGTGGTGAACGGCGAATGGTGAATGAGGGTTTCGTTCAAGATGTTCTTTCGCTCTTGCGCGGATGTTGTTGCCATAATCGAAAGTGATGGCGCCTTTGTCCATCAACTGTAACATCAGGTCAACATGATGGGTCATGGATTCGTAAGCATACGATAGATACTGCTCTTTATTTTCGTTGCGCAGTACCTTAGCTTCTTCATAAGAAAGCTGATGCGGCCAGTAGCCAATCAGCGGATCGTGTGCGGAGGTTTGATCGGTCAAGGTATCAGGAATGATGTCCCGCTGAAGCAATCGTTCCAGTAAATGAACCGCGTTGCACAAAACGCCTATAGAAAGCGCTTCGCCCTTTTTCTTTGCTTCTACTGCCCGGTCAATGGCTTCCTCAATGCTTTTGATTTTCGCATCAAGATAGGTTGTTTCCAACCGCTTGTCAATGCGCCATTCTTCCACTTCGGCAATGAGGGCCACACCGCCGTTCATGGTGATGGCGAGCGGCTGTGCGCCACCCATACCCCCAAGACCTGCGGTTACGTTCAACGTACTTTTTAGTGAACCATTGAAATGTTTGTTGGCGATAGCCGAATAGGTTTCGTAAGTGCCTTGCACAATTCCTTGCGAACCGATATAGATCCAACTGCCTGCGGTCATTTGCCCGTACATCATCAGGCCTTTCTTTTCCAATTCATCAAAGTGCTGCCAGTTGGCCCAATGCGGCACCAACTGCGAATTTGAAATCAATACACGCGGCGCATCCTTGTGTGTTTTTAAAATGCCAACCGGTTTGCCGCTCTGTATCAACAGCGACTCGTCATTCTCCAAAATTTTTAAGGCGGCAATAATTTTATCCAGTGCTTCGAAATTGCGGGCCGCCTTTCCTCGCCCGCCATACACAATTAACTCATCGGGGCATTCGGCCACGGCGGGGTCAATGTTGTTAAGCAACATTCGCAAGGCGGCTTCCTGTATCCAGCCTTTGCAAGTGAGCGTTGTGCCGGTGGGTGTTTTGTACTTGGCGTGATCGTATTTGGTTGCTGTCCCAATAGTCATTTCGCAATTGTATTTGTTGCTAAAGTAAATGATTGGTGGTAGTCTTTTGCTCAATAGCGAACAGACCGTACACGCTGTGCGACGCAACGAAAGTTCAATGGATAGATAAACCTCTGGTCCAAAAAAAGACTGACCCATGTGGTTAATTGGAAGTGCTAAGGTTTCTTCTGCCGAAGTTCTCTTGGGAGACAGCGTTTATCTTTGCCGCCAAAATTCGCTTGCATGAATATTAAGAACAATATATTGGAAACCATTGGCAATACGCCGCTGGTACGTTTGAACAGAATCACGAAAGACTTGCCTTGCGACGTGCTGGCAAAGGTGGAATATTTCAATCCCGGCAACTCCATCAAGGACCGCATGGCGGTGAAGATGGTGGAGGTGGCCGAAGCGGAGGGGAAGCTGAAACCCGGCGGGACGATTATCGAGTGCACATCGGGCAACACGGGCCTGGGCCTGGCAATGGCCGGCGTGGTAAAGGGCTACAAATGCATCTTTGCCACTACCGATAAACAATCGCAATCGAAGGTGGATATATTGAAGGCCCTGGGCGCCGAAGTGATTGTTTGCCCAACCAATGTGGAACCCGAAGACCCCCGCAGCTATTACTCGGTAGCCGCAAGATTGGAAAGAGAAATTCCAAACTCTTTTCTGATGAATCAATATGACAACCTTGCTAATCGCCTGGCGCATTATGAAACCACCGGTCCTGAAATATGGAAGGACACCGATGGAAAGATTACACATCTTGTGGTGACGGCCGGAACCGGGGGCACGGTTACCGGTACCGCTCAATATTTAAAGGAAAAGAACCCGAACATACAAGTGTGGGCCATTGATGTTCACGGGTCGCTGCTCACCAAGTATTTCCGCACCGGCGAGGTGGACATGAATGAAGTGCATCCGTATGTTTCAGAAGGTTTCGGTGAAGACTTCGTGCCGAAGAATTACGACATGAGCGTGATTGATTATTTTGAACAAGTAACTGATAAAGACGGCGCGGTAATGGCGCGAAGATTAGCGAAAGAAGAAGCCTTGTTTTGCGGCTACAGCGCGGGAAGTTGTATTCAAGGACTGATGCAGTTGAAAGATAAATTGAAAGAAGGCGACCTGGTGGTTTGCATTCTGCACGACCACGGCAGCCGTTATGTGGCGAAAGTTTACAACGACCAATGGATGGCCGAACGCGGCTTTTTTGATGTGAAATCGTTTAAAGACGTGGTGAACGCAAGAGGCAAGCAACGACTGATAACGGTAGAACCAACGCAGTCGGTAGCCGATGCTGTTGACCTGATGAAGAAGTATGACATCGAACACATTCCGGTGGTGACGCCTGCGGGAGAAACCATCGGTTCCATCAGTGAGAACGGATTGTTTCAAAAAGTTTTTCGCAATCCTGAAATCAAAACGGAGAAGATAGAGCAGGTAATGGAAAAGGCCTTGCCGGTGGTGGCCTTCGATACACCTGTGGAAAAACTTGGCAACCTTATTAATAAAGAAAGCGGCGCCGTGCTGGCCAAAGATGAAAGCGGCAATTACCACATCGTGACCAAGTATGATGTGCTGCAGGCGCTGGCCTGACTGCGTTAGCTAATTTTGGAAATGCCTTAGCGGATTGCTTAGGCATTTTGATTTGTCGCCTACCCTGTTTCAGATATAATTCATGCGTTCATTGGGACGGGAAGCCGTTGAAAAAATACTTAAAATACGAGTAGTCTATTCCTGTCAGGCAGAAACCTGCTGCATTATTACGCCTCATATCTAAACTTCAACAACGCCCCTTCCCCCAACATAACCTGATCGCCTTCTGCCAATTGATGGGCCACTTGGGTGCTTTGCAAGCGTATCACATCGCCATTGGCGGTTTGCACTTTTATTTTGTTGCGCGGCGGTATGCCGCCTTCATCGGCGTATAAAAAAAAGGCGCCGGCATCGCGGTTCCACTCCACATGCGCATGAGAGCGGCTTACAAATTTGTTGGCTTTGTCTGTACTCTCTGATGGAAACACGATGGTGTTTTCCCGCATAAAGCCTTCGGGTGTTTGCACCTTTTTTTCACGGCCGATAAAGACCTTCCCGCCTTTGTCGCTTAATGTATAAACGTCGCGTTCCGCTTCGCCATTCATTACCCTTAAATAAGCCGTAGTCAAGGCCGTCAGCACGGGTTGCTTTTTGGTAGAAACATGCAGGGCCACCGGCAGGTCTTTTGCTTTTATGGCTTCGGCAGGAAGCGTTTCTACAAACAGGTTTTCCAATGTCCATTCCGCAGGCAAATCAATGGCGTAATCATCGGCAATGCGCTGCACTTCTTCGTCTTTAAACCGGTCCGCTTCATCAATAAAAAGCGCCGCATCGTACAGGTGCTTTTCTTCCGCCGAAGGCGACAAAAACAATTGCAGCCCTTTGATATTTGCCCCTTCGCCGCCTTCCCATTTTTGCAGTTGCTCTTTAATAAAAAGCAAAATGGATTGACGCAATGTTTTTACATCGGCAGAGGCTTCGTCTTTTTTAAAAAAATCGAACATGAGAGGAGGATTTCTGATTTGAAATTTTTGATTTCTGATTGCTTTGTTGACCGGCAGTTTTGCTACCGGCCCCTATCCCGACCTTTCCCCACCGGGGAAAGGCCATCTGCGCTCTGCTTCGCACCTTACCTGTCGCCGACTTTGTTATTGAAGTTGGGTCGTTGACAAGCGAGGGCTGTGTGCTGACCCTTCCCCTGGCGGAGGAAGCCGGATGGGGGCCGCCGCGACGATGTGGTCTATAGCGAACAAAGCGTACAAGAGTGCGACGCAACGACAGTCCAATAGACGCAATAGCCTCTGGTTCCAACAAAAAGTTGATGTGAAAGAACTGCTTGAAATAAGCAAAGATTGATAGACATAAACTCCATTTAGGGAGTTGGGCCGTCAAAACTTTTGATGTATCCATACTTCTTCAATAACGGTACTACGGCTGTTCCTGCTAACCTTACCGCCACGCTTGAACCTTTTGTTTTTTCAACGCGAACACAAGTCACGATGTAACCTTCACCACTTTGCTTTGGTGCAAAAAACACGTACCAGCCGTCGTTGATCCGTTCGCCTTTTAAAATGCGTTCCGGCGTACCGGTTTTACCCGCGGCAATCAATCCCAACTTGTCTTTTTTATTGGCGCTTTGCTCCCGCATATATTTTGTCATTAATGCTGCGGCTTGCGGGTCTTTTAGCAGTGGCACACCCGGTTCAAGCGCAAGCGTTGAATCGCTTACTTTCATCACGAAACGCGAGTGCATCAACTGCCCGCCGTTGGCAATGGCCGACGCCACTCGTGCAATAGATGCCGGCGTGGCAATCAGTTCGCCTTGTCCCCAAGCCATGCCCGAAACACCACGGCCTCTTGTTTTACGAATGTCATTAGGGTTATAGGAACGAACACTGCTGAATTCCGTTTTGCGCCACACGTCTTTCCAGCTTTCCCATTGACTATTACTTGTGAGATTGCCGTCATAAAAATAGCCGCCCACGCCACGCAAAAAGAGACCAGCCTTCAAATAAATATCACCCATGTCTTCTTCCAACCGTAGTTCGTTTGCCAACCGGATAAAAAACGGATTGTTTGATTTCACAATGCCGCGTTCGATGGTAATGTTGCCCACTTCATCGGGTTCTTCGCTCTTCACCCGTATCAAATCACCGGGACGAACCTGGATGGTTTTCTTTTCCGCAACAGCGGTCCCTAATTTATTAAACGCAGCCGATGCCGTTATCAACTTCGCTGTGGAACCGGGTTGTGTTGCGTAGGTAAAACCCAAGTCTCTGGTGGTAACGAAATAAGGCAGGCGGTTCAATTCCGCATTGGACAAACTCATTCGCTCCGGTTCGTTCACCGGTGCTGCAGGATAAGATGCCGAGGCCAACACATCACCCGTGTTGCTTTCCATTACCACCACCGAAATGCGGCTGTTCTTCAGTGTATCCAAGGCCTGCAACGATGCCTGCAAACCCGTTTGCAATCCGGCATCAATCGTCATCTGCACGTCGCGGTTTTGCCGCTTGAACGAATCCACTTGATGGCTATTGATGCCCGCCAACAACAGCGGCGCCAAGGCGCTGTAATCGCGTTTGGCCACGCTCATTTCCACGGCTGTTTGCGGCAAGAAACGGTTCTCGCGAAAGCGGGCCGCCTTCACCGTAAACTTTGTTTCAGGAGCAGGAAAACCGCGCAGTTCCGCCATGTGTTCATACTCGCCGTAATAGCCGTTGGTGCTGCCCATAAAAGCGCCAGTGTTCATGTCGCCCACCCAAAAAAACATGCTTTCGTAAAAGGGATAATAGCGGTCCAAACGTTTATGAGAAAGCGTTTGCAACGCAGCCGGATTTAGTCCTGCGGAGATGAGTGAATCTTGTTGTTTGAGAAAGGCATCGGGGTTACCTGTGGCCAGAACTCTTCCCTTTCTATCCAATAAATTTCCCGCGCCGATGCGGTTCATGAGTATTGCAATGCGCGGGTTGTAACTAAACATTCGGGCACCACTTCTATCGGCAACCAAAGCCGGTTGCACTACCCACTTTTTGTTGTTGAAAAGGTATTGGCCCACATTTACACCGAGCAAAATCACACCTACAAATGCAGCCATCAACGCGGGTATAATGTTGCGGTCTTGCTGTCTTGAGATAAACTTCATCTGCACCGCCGAACCTTGCACTACCGATGCTGATAACAGAAAACCCGCCGCCAGCATGTTGGCAATTAATGACGATCCGCCATAACTCATAAACGGCAGGGACACACCCGATAAAGGCAAGGCGCCAACCGAACCGCCGGCGATTAAAAGAAACTGCACAAACGTAGCAACGCCGATACCGGCACAGAGATAAAACAAGAAAGGCGTCCCTGTTTGTCGGCCAATTAAAACCGCACGATGCAGGTACAAAACAAAAGCAATGAATACACAGATAATGCCTGCCCAGCCAAATTCTTCGCCCATTGATGGCAGGATCATATCGGTATGCGCTTCGGGGATGGTTTTGGCAAAGCCTTCGCCAATGCCCTGGCCTTGCACACCGCCGCTGCTCATGGCCCAGAGGCCGTTGGCAATCTGGTCGCCGCCATACACTTCATTGTTCCAAGGGTCTTGCCAGATGGCTTTTCTGTCCACCAGGCGTTGTACGGGACCGGGAAAAATTTTATCGAGATAGGGCACTTTGTCTAACAACAGAAAGCCCGCCATCACCACCATCAACATGATGGCCGATTCAGTCAATTGCTTTTTAATAAAGGCCATTGCAAGTAATAATAAACCAACGGTGATAGCTGTTGCCAGCAAGATGTTGTTCGTCAACCAAATTGACAATACATAAACCGCGGCCGTTCCAACGGCATAAATAAAATCGCCACGGGAAAAGGAAAATAAGATAATGAAAGTGAAAAGCGCCACCATTGCCGGGCCCAAATCACCCAACCAAAGAAACAAACCCAACACGCCGAATATTGCAATCAACGCAAAGCCGAAGAACTGCCAGCGCTTTTGCCAGCGGCCGTATTCGGAAACAAATTTTTCGTTGGTGGCAAAGAAGCCGGCAAGAAAAACAACAATTAAAAACTTGACAAGCTCGCTGGGTTGAAAGCCAAAGAGATTCACTTTTACGCCGCTGCCTTCGGGGCCAGTGCCAAGCAGGATAGTGAGCAGCAACAAACCCATTGCTCCCACGGCCCAAGGCCAGCCATTTGCGGCCTTCGCATTCCTAAAGATGAATAGCCGGAACAGTCTCGAATCGGTTGTAAATTTTCGCAGGTTAAAAAGTAAAAGAAGAAAGATTCCAACCAGACCACCGATGAAATAGAACATCGTGCTGCGGCCAAAGAAGCGGTCACGCAACGGGTCTTGCAGTGACAATAAGGTGAGAAAAGAAATGCCTGTGAGCAACATCAGTAATGGCAAGAGCAATTGGTCGGCGTTGGGAAAGCGAAGCGATAAAAAAAGGTGAAGCAAGAGAAAGCCAGCGAAGAAAACGATAACAATTGTCCAATACCATTTGGTGGCTTCTTCGGGTGTGCGAACAATGAGGGCTTTTTCGCGGCGAAGGTTGTTGAAATCGCGGGTGGCAAAGAGCCTTATCTTATGCGGCGATTGATTGAACGTGAACGACACATTCTCTTCCAAACCCTGCACACCTTTGGGTGCGCCAAACTGATAACCGGGCTTTAATGGAATGACTTCGTAGGCTTTGGCTGCCGACAAACCGTTGAAAGAAAAAGCGCCGTTGTTGTCGCTTCGTGCATACGCCTGCAATGAAATCAACTGGCGATGGCGGGATGAGTCAATGCGAACTACTTTTACGATTGAGGCCGATGAATCCACTACAGTTTGACCCTCATCTTCTACATCGTCGCTATACAGACTGTCTTGCGGCAATATCATTTGCAAACGAATCAAAACACCGGTGCTTGCGCCTTCGCTTTCTTTTATTTTTCCACTAATGCTATAATTGCCAAGACCAACATTTACGGCTGACGGAAGCGATGGCGGCGCCGTTCGTTCGCGTTCAAAACGCAGGGAATCGGCCCCGGTGAAACCAATCAAGGCCCGTGAAAGTTTGGCCCGTTTGCGAAAAGATTCGCCGCCACGTAAATAAGCATCATCGGTAGAAACTTCAAAGGCACGTTTGTTCAACTCACCAATGTTGTCCATCTCTTCTCTCCTGTTAAAACCTTGTGCGGCCACGGTGCGAATGAGTTCAACGTCACGCGGATCTTCAAAATAAAATCCGCGCTGCAATACCGCAGCAAGGGCATCAGCGGGCTTTGGTGCATTCAGGTTTATCATGGAACCATCGGCGAGGCGCTGCGGCACTTCATCAAAATGCTTTTTTTTCAGCATGTCGAACAAGTGAAAGAAAAGATAGAGCATCACCGGGCCGATGGCAAAGAGAAAAACCCGTTCGATGTTTCTGTTTCGGAGAAAGGACATGCTTAATAATTTGGGTAACGATCTTTAGCGAGGAAGTGATCTTTTTATAAAAAAAGAATCAATAAACTTTCCCGAAGCGCTATGATTGAAGTCGAAATTTTTTTGTACCGACACAGTATTGTTTTCAAAAAAAACATTTTCCAATTCCAATCCTTTTGACTCTGTTATGATTGCTGTATGGAAGTTTTTGAAGACTACATTTTCTAAAAGAATTCTTTTACAGCTTCCTGCTATGAACAAAGCCGGTCCACCGAAAGTCGAATCGGCTACAAACACAATGCCTTTACCATCTATTCGCAACGAATCTTGCCGAATGATAAGTGTGTCGGTTAAACGAACTGTGTCGCTCAAAACAGCAGGTGAAAGAATCAGTTCGCGGGACACGATGCCAACGGCATCTTGTACTTGTTTTTCTGCCGCAGTTATTGGCACTGGGATAACAGGTTTCGGCATCGCTGCCTGCAAGTCTTTGTTCTTCGTCCACAACCAAAACGCGGTAAGTGCTAATAGCACCGAAAGCACAACAAAAACCCACAGCAAAGAATCACTTTTCTTCCGCATTATTGATTGCGGTTCTATCAATTTTGGCGTTGCCGCTTCTGAAGTAATTGAAGCTGCCGCCCCATCAATTTTGATAGGCTCTTTTTTTATCAATACAGGCTTTGTCGCCTTTTGCTTCTGCGGTTTCTTGTCGTTCTTTACCAATACCACCGTGATGTTGTCTTTGCCGCCGACGCCGTTGGCGGCATCAATCAATCTCGCCGCTTTTTGTTGAAGCGATGATGCCGCAACAAGAATTGCTGTCATTTCTTTAGCCGTTACCAAATCCGTCAGGCCATCGCTGCAAAGCATCAACAAATCACCAGGAAGAAAGGGCGACGAACCTGTTTCAATGTAATCATCCTGGGCATCAATGTGCGGATCAAAACCCAAGGCTTTATTGATTTCGTGTCGCTTCGGATGCGCCATAGCTTCGGCTTCGGAAAGACGACCACCGTCTTCTAAAAAACCAACGAAGGATTGGTCTTTCGTCACTTTCACCAGCGAACCGTCGCGCAATAAATAAAGCCGCGTATCGCCAACGTGCGCATAAAAAAATGTGTTGGCTGTGGTGTCAATCAGGGCCATCGTCAGCACGCAAGCCATTTGGCTATTGCCCTTGCCCGATAGCTTTTCATTGTAAATATTTCGGTTGGCCTCCTGCACGGCATCACGCATACTTTGCAACACATCGGCAGTGGCCGTTTGCAATTTTTTGAGGATGGTTGAGCGGGCAATTTCCGCCGCCACTTCGCCGCCTTCATAACCGCCCACGCCGTCAATGACGCAAGCCAACAAAGAGCCTGTGGAAAACTTTTCAGCAATGAAGGCGTCTTCATTGTTATCGCGAACCTTGCCCTTGTCGCTTAGTCCAAAATAAGTTTCAGCCATTCTTGCGGTGGGTGTTTTTTATTTCTGCAAAATGTGTGATGAGCATGACCACGCAAATGCCGAGAAGAACAAGAGAGATGATTGCTGCCATGCCTACGATTTAAAAACGTTTACGCCAACGATGCCGTTGAGCAGGATGCGGGAGTTGAATGGTAACTCCGTCCATTGCGGCGAAGTTTCCTCGCTGCGCTGGACTTCTTTTTCGTTCAGCACTGTTTTTTCGCCAAACGATGCGAGGTATAATTTATTGTCATCGCGGTTTATCTTGATGCGGAGGTGGGGCGTGTTCACCCAATCGGACGGGATGCAAAAAAAGTTGGCGAGGTCGTTCGTCTCTTCTTTTCCCGACACTACAATTTCATCGGCCTGCATGAAATATTCAAGTCTTTTACCGGCATATTCTTTATCGGGAATGATGGTTTCAAAACGGGCGATGGCATTGCGCTGCGCAGCTGGCGTTGCCGCCGCACCTGGAACTGTTTTCACTTGCCGTTCGTCATAAACCAGGTCATCGCGGTAAGGCACTTCATAATAGCCTTCACTGTAAAAATGAAAGCCTTTTAAAATATCGGGGTTGATGTCAAAGGTTTGCGCAATGCCTGTCTGGCGCGGGATGTAGGTCACGCGAAGGTTTTCCTCTTTGGTGTTTGTCGTGGTGCT
Organism: Flavisolibacter sp.; assembly: GCA_965247695.1. GTDB lineage: Bacteria > Bacteroidota > Bacteroidia > Chitinophagales > Chitinophagaceae > Flavisolibacter. The sequence continues at coordinate 2,760,251 of OZ252037.1, read as the reverse complement.
GTCGGGCAAAAGCTTGCCGATGAAACTAATATCGCCGCGGGCATAATCGGGCGCCGAAACAAAGCGGAATACCCACCGGCTGGCCGAAGGCTCCACGGTTTTTCCCAACGACCGGTATTCTTTCAACAAACCGTAAAGCTGCTTTAAGGATTCGTGTACGATGATGCCGAAGATGCCTTTTTTATTTTCCATAAAAAGCCGGTAATCTTCGGGATTAAGACAGATGATGTATTCGTGATAAAACACAATGCGGTCAGCGAAAGACAACTCACCGATAGACTCTTTGAACTTTTCAATAATGTAATTATAAACGGCATTGGGTGTGAGGCCCGGCGTTGTAGCCGTTGCTTGTTCTGTTTCTTTCTTCAAAAAGAAATCGTGCAGGCCGATACGTTGCCAAAAAGAAGTCTTTGATTTCATGCGGTAAGTTGGAGTGGTAAAAATACAGCATCCGGCCCATCCCGACCTTCCCAGTGGGGAGGCCATCAATGCACAGCCCTTGCTTTTCGAAGTTGCTAAACGTGTATTGCCGGTTTTTATTATTTCGGGTTTTCTTTTGGGCCAAGGATTTGTCTATCCATTGAGCATCTGTTGCAAGTTTATCGTGAGCTTGCCGAACGGCACTCGTGTACGTTCTTATCGCTATTCAACAATCACCGGCAGTAGTTATTAGTCAGTTTAGGTGCATACATTGTGTCAAGAAAACTATTAAGAAGGCGTTCATCTTATCATGCAAATAGAATAAAGTATGCACTTTAATGCTTACAAAATTTTTGAGGTTAAGCGTTACAGTATAAACAAAGAACTTATAACGTCCGGACACTTGACTGTGCGCCACGAAGGCCAACGCACCTCATTGAATTACCGTGATAAAGAAATCAATATAACGGCAAGCGAGTTGTATCATCCGATAAGCGCTTTGGACGGTTTACGAAGCCAATTAGAAACAATTTATCAGTCAATGATTGCAATAAATGGTTGTCGCATTGATGTTGACCACAGAGCAAACGGGGGAGTCATGTGCTACTTCATTGAATACGGTAAGAAGGCTGTGGAAAACATTTACATGTTCGAGCCCACTGACCAAGTTGATAAATTATGTACCGTTTCGCAACATGAACAGGCTTACCTAAATTGGGTAGAAAGTATATTGCCCGCAGAATTGTAGAGGCTAATAAATTTCTCATTGTTTTTCCTTTATTTATTCCACAAACTTTTCTTTCGACGGATGACAATACAAATCGCCACGTTTTTAAGCACTCCAAAGTTTAGATAGTCTAGTGAACATAAACACGGTCACTTGTCATGGCGAGGCACGAGCTATCTGTGTGTGCCGTTATAAGAAATTTCGTAAACCGAGATGACACTTCCACAATGCCGAATAGAATTACCGAACGTACACGAGTGCGACGCAACAGACGTCCAATAGATAGATGAACCTCTGGCCCAAAGCAATCCTCTAACGCTATCCTGATAATCCTTTTAAAAAGCCGGCAATCCGTGGTTAACCGTTGGCGCAAAAATTGAAATCATTGGCGCGAAACACAAAACCTGCCACGCTACATGAAGATGACACAATTTCCCGGTTCGCCTTTTCCACTCGGCGCTTACTGGGACGGCAACGGTGTGAACTTTGCGCTGTACAGCGAGAACGCGACTGCTGTTGAGCTTTGCCTTTTTGCCGACGACAATCCAACTAAAGAATCCATCCGCATCCGCATCAAGGAAAGAGACAATCACATCTGGCATGTTTATCTGCCGGAGCTTCGTCCTGGCCAACTTTACGGTTACCGCGTGTACGGTCCGTACGAACCGCAGAAAGGCCATCGCTTTAACCCAAACAAATTATTAATTGATCCTTATGCCAAGGCCATCTCCGGCACCATTGATTGGAACGATGCGTTGTTTGGGTACGAAGTGGGACATTCGGATGAAGACCTAAGCTTTGATGACCGCGACAGTGCACCGTATATTCCAAAATCGGTGGTCATTGATTCGCGGTTCGATTGGGAAGGCGACCGCCTGCCACGCATTCCTTACCACCGCACCGTTATTTACGAGGCGCATGTAAAAGGCTTTACCAAATTGCATCCGGCCATACCCGAAGAGTTGCGTGGCACCTACCCAGCCATCGGCCATCCAGCCACCATTCAATACTTAAAAGAGTTGGGCATAACAGCTATTGAATTGATGCCCGTTCACCAGGCCGTAAACGATAAATTTTTAACCGATAAAGGCCTCACCAATTATTGGGGCTACAACACCATTGGCTTCTTTGCACCGGATGTGCGTTACGCCAGCGCAAAAGATCACGGGTCGCAAGTGATAGAGTTTAAGCAGATGGTGAAAGCGCTGCACAAAGAAGGCATCGAAGTTATTCTTGATGTAGTGTATAACCACACCGCCGAAGGCAATCATCTTGGCCCGACCTTGTCGTTTCGCGGCATTGATAACGTAAGCAATTACCGGCTTACCGAAGACAAGCGGTTTTACATGGATTTCACCGGCACGGGCAATACGCTGAACGCAAAAATGCCCAACACCATGCGCATGATTATGGACAGCCTACGCTACTGGATTTTGGAAATGCACGTGGACGGTTTTCGGTTTGACTTGGCTGCCTCGTTGGCAAGAGAGCTTCATGCGGTAGATAGATTAGGCTCGTTCTTTCACATCATTCACCAAGACCCGGTGATCTCACAGGTGAAGGTGATTGCCGAGCCCTGGGATGTGGGCGAAGGCGGTTATCAGGTGGGAAACTTCCCGCCTGGCTGGGCTGAATGGAACGGCAAATACCGCGACTGCATGAGAGATTACTGGCGCGGCGCCGACAGCATGTTGGGCGAGTTTGCCCTTCGCTTCACGGGCAGTCCCGACTTGTACGAAGAAGACTACCGCAGCCCGACCGCGAGTGTGAATTTTATCACGGCACATGATGGTTTTACGCTGCATGATTTGGTGAGCTATAACGACAAGCACAACGAAGCCAACGGCGAGAACAGCAACGATGGCGAGAACCATAACCGAAGCTGGAACGCCGGCGAAGAAGGCGAGACGGCTGATGAAGAAATCACTGCGCTTCGTAAGCAGCAAGTACGAAACTTTTTAACCACGCTTTTCTTTTCGCAAGGCGTACCCATGTTGGTGGCCGGTGATGAACTGGGGCGAACGCAACACGGCAATAACAATGCGTATTGCCAGGACAATGAAATCTCGTGGGTTGATTGGGAAGCTGCGGACGTAGAATTGCTCACGTTTACAAAGAAGCTCATTCACTTTTGCAAACGCCATCCGGTGTTTAACCGCCGGCGGTGGTTTAAAGGACAGCCCGTAAAAGGCATCGGGCTGGAAGACATAGCCTGGTTTAAACCCGACGGCGTGGAGATGAGTGAAGAAGCTTGGAATCAAGATTATGCAAAATCGTTGGGTGTTTTTTTAAACGGCAAAGGCATTCATTCGGTTGGGCCAAAAGGCGAAGTGATTGTAGATGATAATTTCTACGTCATCTTCAACGCCTATCACGAAACGCTGGAGTTTAAGTTGCCGCCGCAAAAGTTTGGACGCAAATGGGCAAAAGTTTTGGATACGTCACTAAACTTTTGGGAGGAAAGCGGACAATTGTTTAAAGCCAGCGAAAGCCTAACGATGGTTGGCCGTTCGGTAGTGGTTTTTAAACAACCGATGCAGTGAGTCAATAGTGGCTATATGCAGTTGGCAGCACAGGCCTCGGAAGTTTTGAAATCTGCCGACATCGTCGAAAGTTGAATGGTTGTACTCATTGCCCCGACATTCATGGCGGGGTGAAAAGAATACTGAAAGTAAATGGGCTTTAGCCCTACTGAATTCGGCTAAAGCCTGCAATCATTCTCATGCCTATGATCCCGGCCATAAATGGCGGGGCAATGGAAGAAGAAAATTAAAAACACTTTAAACTCGTTTGAGGCTGATTGGAACGGCTACTGACAACACAAGAAAACAATGGCACTAACAATAGACGTTTTGAAGCGAGGCATAGGCATAAATTTTTCGAAAGAAGGATTGGCGGAGATAAACGTATGGTCGCCGCAGGCAGCGAAGGTTGAGGTGAAGGTTGAGAAGGAGACATTACCGTTGGCCAAAAAGGAATACGGTTATTGGCAAATAGAAACTGATAAAATAAAAGAAGGCGGCCGCTATAAAATTTCTATTGACGGAAAAGAACCACTCCCCGACCCTGCTTCCCTTTCGCAACCTGACGGTGTACACGGCGCTTCCGAAGCCATCAACCTTAACACCTTTCAATGGAGTGAAACCGCATGGAATAATCTTCCGTTGGAAGACTACATCATCTACGAACTACATACCGGAACATTTACGAATGAAGGCACATTTGCAGCCATTGAAAGCAAGCTTGATTACTTGAAAGAACTTGGCATCACCGCCATTGAAATCATGCCCATAGCGCAGTTTCCCGGCGATAGGAACTGGGGTTATGACGGCGTGGCCCCGTATGCGGTGCAAAACAGTTACGGCGGTGCAAAAGGTTTGCAGCAGTTGATAGATGCCGCACATCAAAAGGGATTAGCCGTTATCCTTGATGTGGTGTACAATCACGTTGGACCAGAGGGAAATTATCTTGGCGCTTTCGGTCCCTACTTCACTAACAAGTACAAAACGCCTTGGGGCGATGCGCTCAACTTTGATGACGCATGGTGTGACGGGGTTCGGCGTTACTTCATTGAAAATGCTTTAATGTGGTTTCGTGATTTTCGCATTGATGCTCTGCGGTTAGATGCCGTTCATGCCATCAAAGATTTCAGTCCAACGCATATTTTGAAAAAGATAAAATTGCATGTGGATGAATTAATGAAGCAAACAGGAAGGCAACATTATCTCCTTGTTGAACTGGACTTAAACGATACAAAATTTATTGAACCGTTGAACAAAGGCGGCTACGGCATGGACGCTCAATGGATAGACGAGTTTCACCATGCCCTGCGGGTAACGGCTACCGAAGAAAAAGGCGGTTATTATTCCGACTTCACCGGCCTGGCGCATCTGGCCAAAGCCTACAAAGACGCTTATGTTTACGACGGCCAGTGGTCGCCGCACCGCAACAAAACCTTTGGCGTAAAAGCTGACGAACAAGACGGCAAACAGTTTATTGTTTTCTCGCAAAACCACGACCAGGTTGGCAATAGAATGTTGGGTGAAAGAACGAGCGGCTTGGTAAGCTTTGAGGCGCAAAAGCTAATGGCCGCGGCGGTTATCATCTCTCCGTATTTGCCCATGCTTTTTATGGGCGAAGAATGGAGTGAACCGCATCCGTTTCAATACTTTGTTTCGCACGGCGATGAAGACCTGTGCGCCGCGGTGCGCAAGGGCCGCAAAGAAGAATTTGCGGCTTTTCACCTCGAAGGCGAAGCACCCGACCCGGTGGCGGAAGAAACTTTTAATCATTCAAAATTGCAGTGGAATTTAAAGGGAGAAGGCCAGCACAAAGTGATGCTGGACTATTACAAGATACTGCTTCATCTGCGGAAAACGCACCCGGTTTTTAAAACACTAAATCGAAAAAACATCGCAATTGAAATAGATGAAGAAAAGCAAGCACTCATTATTCATCGCTGGCAGGAAGACAATGCTATTTTTTGCTTCCTTAATTTTTCGAAGCAGCCACAAACATTATCGTTCAATAGCGCTTCAAAGCATCAAATCATTTTAGCTTCGTCCGACGAAAAATGGAACGGCAGCAAAGCATCTTCTGTTGAAGCGGCCACCGTAACCCTCCAACCCGAAAGCATTCTTATTCTTTCGGACGCCTCACTCATTACTCATCACTGATTACTCATTATGTTCAATCCCATCTCAACATACCGCATTCAATTTCATAAAGACTTTACGTTTGCCGATCTGGAAAAATTGATTCCCTATCTGCAAAATCTTGGCATCAGCACGGTTTATGCTTCGCCCATTTTTTCTGCGGTGCCAGGAAGCGTACACGGTTACGATGCCGTGCATCCCATCGCCATCAATCCTGAAATTGGCACCATCGAAGAGCTGTATTCGTTAAGCGGCAAGCTTAAAGAAGCCGGTCTTGGTTGGGTGCAGGACATCGTGCCCAACCATGCCGCTTATCACACCGCAAACGTTTGGTTAATGGATGTGTTGGAAAAAGGTGAACAGTCTATCTACTCAAGCTTTTTTGATACCGCCTGGAGCAGCGATTTATTCACCGGCAAATTAATGGTTCCTTTTCTTGGCGCTTCTCTTGAAGATGTCATCAACAACAATGAATTAAAGTTGGGTTATGAAGACGGCCGGCTTTGTTTGAACTATTATTCCTCATGTTATCCGCTCAAAGCCGGTTCTTACGCAACCGTATTAAAACTGGCGAAGGAGAACGATGCAATTGATTCGTTGCTGAAACAGACTGATGATCTGCATAAAACAGAAGAGGTCGAAAAATTTGGTAAAGGCTGGGACGAACTGCTTTTGCAATTGGGTTCATTGATGCAAAATGAAGTGGTGAAGATCTCTGTTGAAGGAGCGATTGAAACCATCAATAATGACAAGACGCTTCTTTCGCAATTGGCCGGCGAACAACATTACCGCTTGTGCCACTGGCAGGAGACCGACAGCCGCATCAACTACCGCCGCTTCTTTACCGTGAACGGTTTGATATGCCTGAACATTCAGGACGAAGCCGTATTCACCGGGCATCATTCGCTCATAAAACAATTGGTAGATGATAAAGTTTTTCAGGGCCTGCGGGTTGATCACATTGACGGCTTGTACAATCCTACCGAATACCAGCAACGCTTGCGAAAATTAGCTGGTGATGAAACATACATCGTCGTTGAAAAAATTTTAGAGCAGAATGAAGAGTTGCCATCGTGGCCCGTGCAAGGCACAACGGGTTATGATTTCCTGGCAACGGTGAATAATCTGTTTACCAGCAGAAAAAGCGAAGCGGCATTCACCGACTTCTACGAAAATCTCACCGGCAACTACCAAAGCATTCCGCAACAACTGCATGAAAAGAAATCGCTTATACTTTATGAGCACATGGGCGGCGAACTGGAAAATCTTTACCGCTATTTCCTTCAACTAAATATTGCCGATAAAAAATACTTAGCCCGCATACCGGCCGAAGACATGAAGTCGGCCATTGGCGAGTTCCTAATTCAGTGCCCGGTTTATCGCTTTTACGGCAGCAACTTTCCCTTGCGCGGCGATGAAGAAAAATCCGTACAAGCCATTGTGCAACGCCTGCGCAAAAGCAGCGAATCAAAAGAAGCCGTTGCTGTTTTGGAACACGTGCTGCTACACAAACCGCACGAAGGCGATGTTGAAGTAAACGGCCGCATCGCCAAACTTTATCAGCGACTCATGCAGTTCAGCGGTCCGTTGATGGCGAAGGGCATGGAAGATACGTTGATGTACACGTTCAATCGTTTTATCGGTCACAACGAAGTGGGCGATTCGCCGGAAAGTTTTGGCATCTCCGTTTCGCGTTTTCATCAGGCCATGCGGGAACGGCAACAGCAGTGGCCGTTAGCAATGAACGCCACTGCAACGCATGATACCAAACGCGGCGAAGACGCTCGGGCACGATTGAATGTGCTGACGGATCTGGGTCAATCGTGGTTGGACAAAGTGAGCGAATGGATGGAGATGAATGCCGAACTAAAAGGAGAGAGTGGGCCTGATGCGAATGATGAATATTTAATCTACCAAGCTTTAGTTGGTCATTATTCGGCCCCCCCGCCCCCCAAGGGGGGAGTGGCTAACGCACAGCCCTCGCCAATCGGAGAGTCAGTACAAAAAATTGAGTCGCTGCAAAGCCGGCCGCGCAGCGAAGCGTTGGACAATCCCCCCTTGGGGGGCGGGGGGGCTGCTGATTTTGCCCAGCGGATTCAGACCTATTTGGAAAAAGCTTTGCGGGAAGCCAAAACACACTCCAATTGGACATCGCCAAACAAAGAATATGAATCGGCAACCAAGGCGTTTGCGGTTGCATTGTTGGACAAAAGCAAACCGTTTTGGAAAAGCTTTCAAAGCTTTTTGCAAAGCATTCGCGAACACGCAGCCATCAATTCATTGTCACAGGTATTGCTGAAGGCCACCTTGCCCGGCATGCCCGATACATACCAAGGTTGCGAAGTGTGGGACTATAGTTTTGTTGACCCAGACAATCGCCGTGCAGTTGATTATGAAAAGCAACAAGCAGTACTAAAAAGGTTTGAAACGATTGATAACAAAAAGCTGTTGCCCCGGCTTTGGAAGGAGGACGATGGCGGCATTAAGCTTTGGCTTACACAACAGCTTTTAACCATTCGCAAAAGCGATGCGAACTTGTTTGCCGAAGGGGATTACCTCCCTTTGCAAACCGAAGGAAAATACAAAGAGCACGTCTTTGCGTTTGCCCGAAAGCAAGGAGAAAAAACTTATCTGTTTGCCATCCCTTTGCACACCGCTGCACTGTGCGGTGATGATTCTTTTTTTAGAATTGACTGGGCCGATACCCGCATCGTGTTGCCGAAAGAATTCACTGGTTTTAGCGATATGTTAAGTGGCCGTTCCATCGGCAAAAGCGATGGCTTGTTCGCGAAGAATCTTTTCAAAAAATTCACGGCTTCTATTCTTAAAGGCAAGCAGACCGCTAAAGACAGAGGCGCAGGAATTTTGCTGCACATCACGTCCTTGCCGTCAGCATTTGGTGTAGGCGATCTTGGTCCGGCAGCGAGAACCTTTGCCGATTTTTTGCACCGCAGCGGACAAAAATATTGGCAACTGTTGCCGCTCAATCCAACTGAAGAAGGACAAGGCTGGTCGCCGTATAGTGCCTTGTCAAGCAAAGCCGGCTGGCCGCTGTTGATTTCGCCGGAACTGTTAGTGAGAGAAGGCTGGTTAAAGAGTGAAGAATTAGACGCCTACCGGATTGCCGCAACAGATAAAGTTGATTATGCCGCGGCGCAAAAAAGCAAGGAAGAAATTTTAGACAAGGCTTTTGATGTTTTTAATGTTAGCGATGATTCTTCGCAACAATCCTTTGAACTTTTTTGCGAAAAAGAAAAAGCCTGGCTGAATGATTTCGCGGTGTTCATGTTGTTGAAAGAAGAACACAATCACCAACCTTGGTACGAATGGCCGGATGAACTAAAGCAAAGAGATAGTGAAGCATTGCAAGACGCCGAAGCAAAGAATGAAAAAGCAATCAGAAAGATTAAATGGCTGCAATTCGTCTTTACCAAACAATGGAAAGAATTGAAAGCTTATTGCAACAACCGCAATATCCGGTTCATCGGCGATATGCCTTTTTACGTGTCGTACGATTCGGCTGATGTGTGGGCGGCCCAAGAATATTTTTCTCTAGATGAAAACGGACAGCGAACGGGCATGGCCGGCGTGCCGCCCGATGCCTTTAGCGCCGATGGGCAACTGTGGGGAATGCCGACGTTTAAGTGGGAAGTAATGACCGCTGATGGCTACCGCTGGTGGATGCAAAGGCTACGCAAAAACATAGAGTTGTTTGACCTCACAAGGCTTGATCATTTCCGGGCTTTTGAAGCCTACTGGCAAGTGCCGGCCGGCGAAACCACCGCCCGAAATGGACGCTGGTTAAAAGGTCCAGGCCTGCCGTTTTTTAAAGCGGTTCAAAAAGAGTTTGGCGAGGCCCCTTTTATAGCTGAAGACCTTGGCGACATCAACGAAGACGTATTGAACCTGCGGGACGAAGCACACCTGCCCGGTATGAAAGTATTGCAGTTTGCCTTTGGCAGCGACATGCCACAAAGCGGTTACATTCCGCACAATTACGAGAAAGAGTTTTTGGTGTACAGCGGCACACATGATAACAACACAACCGTTGGCTGGTGGCGCACCGAAGCGGATGAAAGCGTGAAGACAAGAGCAAGGGACTATATGGGAAGCGACGTGGATGAAGACAACGTTCATGAGGTGTTTAGCCGCCTGGCTTATGCTTCCGTAGCAGATACGGCCATCGTTCCGATGCAGGATGTTTTAGGATTGAATGAAAGCGCAAGGATGAACGTGCCGTCGTCGGCAACGGACAACTGGAGCTGGCGGCTGACGGAAGAACAATTGAAGACCGTAGATGCAGAAGCGCTGAACAATTTGATGCGCTTGTATAACCGGGATTGATGCAAAGACCTCGGAGGCTTTTAAAACCTCCGAGGTCTTCATCTTGATGACGATTACAATCACAAAGCGGTCTTCTCTGGTTCCTTTTCGGTTAATAGTGAAGCGGCCACTTCAAATAAGCCAGCCACCAAATGCGGTACAAATGTTTTGTGGGCAAAGCCGAACAGCCACGGCGAAGCTGCCAGCAAAACACCACTGCCCAAATCCATTTTCAAGTGGCTCTCCATCGGAAGTTTTTTTACAGCGCCCCATTCATAATTGGTGAAGAGGCTGTACGCGATAGCGCCGGCGCCCAAGGCCAAAGGGATTTTTGTGGCGGCGCTTTTCTTGTCAAGCTTGAGCAAGTACGGGCCGGCCATTAGTAAAGCGCCTACAGTGTAATCTAAAAGGCCGTGCAGTTTTGTCGGGATGAATCGCATAGGTTTTGTTTGTCTTTTACTAAGCCACATTGCGTGCCACTGTAAACTCAACGGCAAAAATTTTTGTTTGTTGATGGCTGCAAACCTGCAGTTGAAAAATGATTTGTTATTCAAAGGCTGCGGGACAGCAGCGGATACCCCGGTGACGGTTCGACGAGCTCACCGTGACAAGCCGTGCGCAGGCCTTGTGCCGGAGTAGAAGCGAATGGCCCGCATAACAGTTAAACAATGCTGTGTAGGCGACAGCCCCTAATTCTGAAACGGAGCCGACAAAAACTTCTGCACATTCAGCCCGTCCATTTTTCCACATTGGCCAAAATTTTTAGCAAAACACTTTCCTTTGTGAAAAATAACCGCCAATGGCTACGCACATAAAATGCCCGCATTGCACCAATGCTTTTGATGTGGAGGATGTTCTTTCAAGTGATGTGGAGCAGCGACTAAAACGGGAGTATGAAAAGCGCTACCAGCAATCGCTTACCCAGATAGATGCCGAACGAAAAAAGTTGGCCGAGCAGGAAGCGGCCTTTGAAGAAAAGCGCAAGCAAACCAATGAACTGTTTCAGCAAAAGCTGCAACAGGAAAAACAAAAATTAGAAGTGCAGGCAAAAGCAGATAGCCAAAAACTGGAAGCCGAGTTGCAACAGCAGCTTCGCAAATCCATTTCGCAGGATTTTGAAAACCAGTTGCGTGTTTTAAAAGAGAGCGATAGAGAGAAAGAAGAGAAGCTAAAAACAGCGCAGCAAAAAGAGCTAGACTTTATGCGCAAGGAAAAAGACTTGCTTGATAAGGAACGTGAACTGGAAATTACGCTGCAAAAGAAATTGATGCAGGAACGAACGGCTTTGCAAGAACAAGTGCGCAAGGAAGAAGAGCAACGCTTGTCGTTGAAAGAAGAAGAGCATTTGTTTAAAATGAAGAATCTGCAAATGCAGATAGAAGATCAAAACCGTTTAATTGAAGAAATGAAACGCAAGGCTGAACAAGGCTCGATGCAACGCCAAGGCGAAGTGCAGGAACTGTTGTTGGAAGAATTGCTGAAAGATCATTTCCCGTTTGATGTGATTGGCGAAGTAGGCAAGGGCGTGGAAGGCGCCGACTGCATTCAAACCGTGCGCAATCATTTGGGACACGATTGCGGCAAAATTATTTTTGAAAGCAAGCGAACGAAAACTTTTAATGTCGGCTGGATTGAAAAATTAAAGGCCGACATGCGCAGCAAAGGTGCCGACGTAGCGATATTGGTAACGCAGGTTTATCCGAAAGACTATAAATGTTTTGGCGAAATGGAAGGCGTGTGGATTTGTTCGTTTAACGAAGTGGCTGCCCTTACCAACGCTATGCGCCACACCATCATTCGCATTGCCGAAACCAAACGCGGCGAGGAGAACAAGGGCGAGAAGATGCAACTGCTCTATGACTACTTAACAGGCAATGAATTCCGCCAGCAGATGGAAACAATAGTAGAAGGCTTTCTATCTATGAAAACCTCCATTGACAAAGAGCGCATTCAAATGGAAAAGCTTTGGAAGGAGAGGGAGAAGCAACTGCAAAGGGTGTTGTTAAGCACGTCCGGACTGTACGGTTCGATTAAAGGAATTGCGGGGGCGAGTGTGGGAAGCATTGCGTTGTTGGAAGATGGGGAGCAGGACGTCTTAGAAAATTAAGCTGACGTTTATTTGAGTTTTTTTGGACCAGAGGTTTGTCTATCTATGAAGAGTTCGTTGCGTCGCACTCTTGTACGTTCGGGAATTCTATTCGGCACTCCATCGCATTAAGGCCTCATCCCGACCTTCTCCATTTGGAGAAGGCCACCAACCGCACAGCCCATGCTTTTCAACAACCCAACTTTCTTTGCAGCGTTATTGACAGGCATGGGCTGTGCGTTAGAAGGCTCCTCCTTGGGAGGGGTTTGGGGAGGCCGACACCCACGCCAAACAAATTCCCTCAAACATTTTATAATGCAATTGAAGAGGATGCACTTCATCTTCAATAAATGCACCCTCAATGACGCCTTGTGCCTCTAATGAAAAAGGCTGCAGCCGTATCATCTCGCTAAAATCCACAGCGCCATAACTCCACCATTTAAACACAGCTTCTTTGCAGCACCACAGCAAGGTTAATAAGTTGACTGGTTGATAAGTTGATTGATTGAAGCTCTGTTGTTCCCTTGCCTCTTGCCCATTGCCTATTGCTTGTTGCCAGTTGATTTCTTCTTCGTGCAAAAACTTATGCTTGATCTTTTCCACTTTGGGCGTCGGCACTTCAATATCCACTCCCACTCGTTGTGTTTTGCTTACAATGGCCGCTGCATAATTGCTGCAATGCGAGATGGAAAAATGATAGGCTTCATTCTCCAAATAAGGCTTGCGGGTGTCGGCGATTTTTATAAGGTTGATGGGAAAGTCGGGGAAAAGATATTGCAACAGATAGCGGCCGGCTAAGTGCTGCAGCCGCTTGTGCGGATGCGTAATCTCCCGCTGTAGCGGCACGTGTTGAAGAAAAAAAGATTCGTCTTCTTCAATCTTCCAAACCGCAAGGCTGGTACTGTCGTCTATTTGTTGTTGAAAAAAAATCGGCATGAGGAAATTTGAGATTTGCGATTTCAGATTGCAGATTTAGCCGCTCAAAAAACAAAGGCAAAAATAATTTTAGTTGGAAGCCGCTTTTTGGAATTTATTTGCAAGCGGCTGAATGCAAATTCGCAATCGCCAATCCCAAATCTGCAATCGTATGATTCTTTCCGACACACGCATTTTAGAAGAGATCGAAAAAGGCACCATAAAGCTGGAACCCTACAGCCGCGATTGCCTTGGCAGCAACAGTTATGATGTACATCTCGGCAAAACATTAGCCACCTACCGCGAACACATTCTGGATGCCAAGAAGCACAACGAGATTGAACTTTTTGAAATTCCCGATGACGGCTTTGTACTTTACCCGCATATCTTTTATCTCGGCGTAACGCTGGAGTACACCGAAACCCATGCGCATGTTCCTTTTCTTGAAGGCAAGTCGTCAACAGGACGCTTGGGCATTGACATTCACGCCACAGCCGGCAAAGGCGACGTGGGCTTTTGCGGCAATTGGACGCTGGAGATTTCGGTAAAGCAACCGGTGAAAGCGTATGCAGGTATGCCGGTGGGGCAGCTCATTTATTTTCCGGTGGATGGCGAGATACTGGTGAAGTACAATCAAAAAGCAAATGCAAAGTATAGCGGACAGCCAAATAGGCCGGTGGAGAGCATGATGTGGAAGAATACGTTTTGAGTGAGCTTATTCTTCCCTTCGCAGAAGCACCAGGTTTTCATTTTTTATTCGTTCAATGATTTCCGCAAACCTGTTTTTAAAAAATTCAACAAGTTCCCTTTTTGAAGTATTTCCAAGCTTTACTAGTATCAGCTTGTATGGCTCACCTTTTACAATAAAACTGTCGTAGAAATCACCGTCTTTCGTGATGACAATTCTTTCTTCGAAAACCGAAAGACTGTTGATTGTTTTATCAGGCGTATCGTTGCCAAGTTCAAGGTCAATTGTATGAATGCAATCGTAACCCCGCTCAACAAAGAGCAATTTCAGTGAAGGTGGAAGTTGCGCATCTAACAGAAACTTCATGCCGCTTTTATTTCAGCATATTTATTCTTCATATTTACCACTGCATACTGAAGGCACGCCAAGAAATCGTCTCTTTCCAGATCAGGAAATTCGTGCAGCAGCTCTTCAATTGTATCGCCACCGGCTAAATATTCCAGCAAACCTTCTACCGTATACCGTTTGTTTCTTACGGTAGGTTTACCGTGTGCTATTTCCGGATTAATGGTGATGCGGTTTAGCAAAGAAGTTGACATGAAAGACGTTTTGAAAAAATAAAATTACAAAATCTTCCTCGCTGTTAGGATCAATCAAAATGAAAAAGTGAAAACGGGTTCATTTAATTTAAAAAAGACAAATTAATCTACAACAACATCACCATTCATTTACCGCAATTTCACTGATCTTATAAAAATCCTGTACTGTTCATCTCTACATAAAGTAAATTTAATTCTTCAATCAACTGCCATGAAACAAATTTTGCTTGCATTAGCCTTCAATGCACTTCTTCTTCACGCCTTTGCCCAAGGCCTAACTACTCTGCCCTCCGGCGGCAATAAAAAAGCATCCGTAAGCGAACGCATTGGCATCACCGATGTCACCATCCATTACGACCGTCCCGGCGTAAAAGGCCGCGAAGGAAAAATCTGGGGCACACTCATCCCTCCCGGCTTTACCGATCAGGGTTTTGGCAGCAGCAAGGCCGCACCTTGGCGGGCCGGCGCCAACGAAAACACCACCATCGAGTTTAGCCACGATATAACCGTTGAAGGCAGACCGTTGAAGGCGGGCAAGTACGCCTTTTTTATTGCTTACGACTCGTTGCAACCGCTTCTCATTTTTTCAAAAAACAATAATTCCTGGGGCAGCTTTTTTTACGATGAAAAAGAAGACGCCTTGCGGGTTACTGTAAAGCCGGTCAGGATGAGCAACAGCGTGGAATGGCTAAAGTATGAGTTCATGAACGAAACCGAAACCGGGGCCACCATCGCCTTGCAATGGGAACGGCTGATGATTCCTTTTAAAGTAGAAACGGCCTACGTGCAAGACCAGCTTGCGGCCTTTCAATCAGAGCTGCGAACGGATAAAGGCTTTAACTGGACTGCCTGGGATCAGGCCGCGCAATGGTGCCTGCAACGCAATGTGAATCTTGAACAGGCCTTGCGGTGGAGCGATTCGGCGATGCACCCATTCTTCGGCGGGGCCAACCTGTTTGCACCCAGAGCCACCAAAGCGCAGATTTTGCAAAAACTTGGAAGAAGCGATGAAGCCGCCGCGTTGATGAAGCAAGCCATGCCCTTAGCCTCCATGCAGGAACTCCATGCTTATGGCCGGTCGTTGTTGGGTCAGAAAAAAGCAAAAGAAGCGCTGGAAGTTTTTCAGTTGAATTATCAAAAGTATCCTACCCAGTTTACCACCATGATGGGGTTAACGCGAGGTTATTCCGCGGCCGGCGATTATAAAAATGCGCTGAAGTATGCGCAGCAGGCAATGGCCATCGTACCCGATGCGCAAAACAAAGCCAGCTTGGAAACCATATTGGACAAATTGAAGAAGGGACAGGATGTAAATTAAGGCCTCACCCCGACCCTCTCCATCGTAGATGAAGAGGGAGACCATACGGCGGTGCTTACAGGTTGTTAGCTGCTCTTATTGCAATCTTTTTTTGGACCAGAGATTCGTGCATTTATTGAGCTTCTGTTGCGTCGCTCCCGTCCCGATAGCTATCGGGAGCTATCGGGACTTGTACGTTAAGTAAATCTATTGGGCACATTGTCACAGCACAATTGCCAGTGACAGCAACCCTCCTTTAATGCAATAATCCCGACAATCCTTTTCAAATCCTTTTCATCCGTGGTCATAACAGGGGACGGTCGCAACGGTTTTACTTTTTCTTCGCTATTTGAAAAGCCCGTGAAATGTTGAAGCCGAACTGAATGTCGCCGCGGCCCCAACTGTTGGTGGTTTCGGTTAAAAAAGCCCGTTCGTTCATGCCCACCGCGTTGGTAAAATGCAGTTGAAATACATGGCCTCCGGTTTCAATGTCAAAGCCAATGGACAAAGGATTGTGCAGGTCGCGGGCCTTGTTTTGATTGACGACATAGAAATAATCCACGTTCAGCGAAATGCGTTTGGTAAGCTTTATGCGTCCGCCGAAACCCGCTGCGTACAAATCATTCGGGTCTGCTTCCGTTTCAACAAAATTTCGGTGCAGGATTGTTGGCGATAATTGCAGTGTAAGCTTCTCATTCAACTTCCGGCCGATGATCAGTTGCCCATAATAACCCAGTCGTGAAGAAAAATAATTCTTCCGCGTCGTATCACTCCACGGGGCGCCGATGACCGTACTACCCCCAACAACCAACAACGAAAACGGCAAAGACTTCGGCCCCGTGGCTTGCTGGATTACACGATACTTAATAAAGCCGTCCACTTCTTTTTTGTACGAGCCGCGACCGATGCCAATAGTCAGATCATCAGTCACACCATAATCCAATCCCAACCGAATGGTGGCCTGATCAAGACCATAAAACTGCGACAAGCCCTGGTTCACATTGCCAAAGCGGTGCAGAATGCGAAAGTCCAGCACGCCGGGCCTTAGCATCTCCATGCTGTGCGACATAATGACCCTTGACGACTTAAAAGCACCGTACACCTTTTCTTTTTTGAGCGTGGAGTCGGCGATGCCTTTTAAAAGGTCTTCGTCCTGGCAATAAGATTCCGTGACGGCGAAAGCCATCAAAAAAAGCAGGCAGTATTTCATGTTGATTTAGCTTTTAAACGGTTCCAGTTGGGTACTCACGTTTATTTTGATGGCGTTGGAAACTTTATCCTTCACCACGGCGGGAATAGAAATCTTATAATCGGACAATTGAATGCTGAAGGTAGAAGCAGCATTTATCTTGCCGGCGGCCACTTTTACAGTGCCGGGTGCTTCCACATCTTTGGTTACGCCGTGCATCGTCAGCTTGCCTTTAACGGTTACGTTGTACGTTCCTTCCTTGGCATAATTAACGGCGGTATTGCTGGCTACTGTTCCTTTGAATTCTGCCTTTGGATATTTGTCGCTTTCCACGTAGTTCTCATTAAAGTGTTCCTGCATCAGCTTCTTTTCAAACTCAAAGCCTTTCATCGGTACACTAAATTGCATCGCACCACTCTTGGTGTCCAGCACCGCTGTTACGGTGTTGTTCTTGGCTTGTATATCTTCCAAAGAAGCCTTCGAAAAAAAGTCAACTTTGCCTGTTTTTGTAAAGTACCGGTCCTGTGCATTTACAATGGTTGCCGCGAATAAAATGCCGGCGAGAATCACGCCTTTCTTTGTCAACATGGTGTTTGTGTTTTTATCCGTTTATTATTTGCTTTTTACGCCGCCGAAATTCATTTTGACGGTGGTGCCAAGGTTCAAGCCCATCATCTCTTCGCCGATTTCGTAACCAATGCACTTGCCTTGAAGCGTAGCGGCGGCGCCTTGTTTTACTTTCTCGAAATCATTTGCATAACGGGCATCCAGACTAAAAACAACGCTTGATTCCGCGCCTGCCGCGCCGCCCAATGTTACCGAACCGGCCGTGTCAATTTTGGTCACCGTGCCGCTCACCTGAATCACTTTGTCGAGATAAAGTTTTCTCGCCGCGGCTGAATCTTTTTCAAAGGCTTTAATCAATTCAACAGCCGTTGTGATGGCGTCGGGTTTTTGGTCAACAATATCATCGTTCTTCATTGAATACATGCGATATCCGATGATGCTGCCAGCGACTACAAGAACGAGAACGCCGAGTAAAATTTTTCGCTTCATAATTACCGATAAAGATAAAACTCCTCTTCTGCCGACCCGCTCTCGTTTCGTTAAATGACGTTGCTTTCTGCGGGACTTGCTCATTGCCAATTTCCCATTGCTAATTGTTCGGCGCACCGGCATCTATCCACGCCTTCAGCTTCTTCAAATCGCAGGCATTCAGCTTGTCGCCGCCCTGCGGCATGGGATCATAACCGGCCGCATGGCTAACGGCACCGTAAAGCCGGCCGTTGTCGGCCACGGTTTTTACACCAGCATAAGTGTTTAAGTTGATGTTACCCGAAGGCCCTACGGCCCCGTGACAACCGATGCAGCCATAAGCTGTCATCAGATTGTTTACAGTAGTTGAATACTTTGTAGTGGACGCATCAACCGAACAATTATAAAGCTGCATTTCATTATCATAATAACAACCCGTACTTATCACAACGATAGATAGAAGCAGAAACAAGATGGCTTTCATCAGTCAAATATTTAAGAAAGAATACAGCAGTCTTTTTTACCTGGTTTGTTGCTGCTTAATTATTCGGCGCACCGGCTGCTATCCATTTTCTGAACTGCGCTATTTCGCAATCGGAAAGTTTGCCGCCGCCTTGTGGCATGGGTGAATAACCGGGCAGATGATTGATGGCACCCCACAACTTTCCGTCATCAACCTTTGCTTTTACGCCGGAGTATGCGCTAAGATTAACACCACCCGATGCCGCGTTAGCACTGTGGCAGCCACCGCATTTATTGTTGATGATTGTTGTGATGCTGTTGCCAAACGTAACATTGGCTGTATCACAAGCGGAAGCTTGGCAGGAATTGTTTTTAGCGCCCTGGATAATCCATTTGCTGATGACGTCTTTTTGCGCTTGTGATAAAGCACTTCGTGGTGGTTTGGGCATTCGCTTCGTTGGGTCGGTGGCGTTAATGAGCTGCCAGATCTTAGAGTTTGCGGGTTGTCCGGCACGCACATCACCAGTGGTGGTGATGTGCGCATAATCTGTTAGCAATACGCCACTTTGGTGAGAGGTTGCATCGTGGCAACCGCTCACGGCGCAACTGGCAATGAAGATGGGTAAAACCTGTTGCTGGAAATAGGCGGTATCGGCGCTGCAAGCCACCGGCGTAACACCACCGCCAGCGCTTCCGCCGGGATTGGGTGTAACATCAAGTGGTTCATGCTTGCACGAAAAGAAAAACAAAACAAACACAGCGGCGGACGAGAAAAGAAGAAAAAACTTTTTCAATATCCAACGATTTACTTCCATAAGTCAATCGCGGGAATTGAAACGTAACCAACTTATAATTTGGTAGTGAAAACTTTTTTATTTCACGTTCGAACCGTTTTGTGCAAGGCTATCAGGATTGACAAGTATAAGTTTTCCACCCGGTTCTTCCGCCGTTAAAATCATTCCCTGACTTTCGATGCCGCGCATCTTTCTGGGTGCAAGATTGGCGACGACAATTACTTGCTTGTTCAGCAATTCTTCTGATGAAAAATGTTGGGCAATGCCCGAAACGATGGTACGTTTTTCAAAACCTAAATCCACTTCAAGTTTTAAAAGCTTATCGGCCTTCTGCACTTTCTCGGCCGACAAAATTGTTCCAATGCGCAGGTCAAGCTTGTCGAAGTCATTATATTGAATTTCTGATTTCAGACCCCCAACCCCTAAAGGGGCTTTTGCCTCCGCATCCACAGTGGTCGCCTGCACGTTGCCCGTTGTTTGTTGTTCCTTGCCCGTTGCCAATTGTCCATTGCCTGTTGACTCTTGCTGTTCCATTTTTGATTTTTCCAATCCGGCTTTTAATTTTTCTATTTGGCATTGCACTTCTGCATCTTCAATCTTTCTGAACAACAGTTCAGGCGCACGAAGCGAATAACCGACACTTAATAGTTTTAGTGAACCCGCATTTTTCCAATCCAGCATCTTGTCCACCACCTTCATTTTGGAACACATTTTCCTTGCGGTATTCGGCAAAAAGGGATTGATTAGAATCGCAAGGTTGGCACAGAGCTGTAAGCAAACGTGAAGAGAGTTATCAATCTGCATTTGTGCTTCCTCAACAATCACACCTTCAGAATTTGTCTGCCTTGCTCTTATCCACGGCTCTTTTTTCTGCAAGTACTTATTGCCTTTATCCGAAAGCATGATTACTTCAAACAAAGCTTCTCTAAACTTATATCCTTCCAACAACCTCTCAACTTTTTCCTTAATTGATTTTATTTCTTGGATGATGGCATCATCTTCAGCGTCGCGCATGTCGTTGTGAAACTTAGGAACTTTTCCGCCAGTGAGTTTGTGCATCAACACAAAGGATCTGTGTTCAAAGTTGCCGAACTTGGCCACCAGTTCTCCGTTTACAACATCCTGAAAACCCTTCCAGGTAAACTCACTGTCTTTGTTTTCGGGTAAAATTGTCGTTAGATAATAACGCAAGGCATCGGCCATCTGCGGACCACCATTTTCCTTCTTTATGAAGTCATCAATATAATCCTGCATCTCCAACTTCCAGTTCCGTGAAGTGCTCATCTTATCACCTTCCAGGTTCATGAACTCATTGGCCGGAACATTATCAGGCAAAATATAATCGTGCAGCTTCAGCATCACCGGAAAAATGATGCAGTGAAAAACAATGTTGTCCTTTCCAATGAAATGAACAAGCTTCGTATCCTTATCCAACCAATACGGTTGCCAATCTTTGCCTGTGTTTATTGCCCACTGTTTAGTGGCCGAAATGTAACCGATAGGCGCATCAAACCACACGTATAAAACTTTTCCGGAGCCTGGCCACTCTTCCCCATCGGGAGAGCCGGAGGGGGCCGGCACTTTCACGCCCCAATCCAAATCTCTCGTCACCGCCCGTGGCCGCAAACCCGCGTCAATCCAGCTTTTGCACTGGCCTAACACAGCCGCCTTCCAATCATCTTTGTGTTCTTCCGTTATCCACTGGCGCAGCCAGTCTTCATGCTTGTTTAACGGCAGGTACCAATGTTTGGTTGGTTTCTTTATTGGTGCTTTACCGCTTAATGTGCTCACCGGATTTATTAGTTCATCGGGGCTTAACGCTGTTCCGCAACGTTCACATTGGTCGCCAAAAGCATTTTCAAACCCGCAGTTGGGACAAGTACCTTTTATGTAACGGTCGGCCAAAAAAGTTTGCGCTTCTTCGTCAAAATATTGTTCGCTTTCCGCCATTTCAAGATCGCCACGGTCGTTCAGGTAAGTAAAAAATTCCTGCGCCGTTTCGTGGTGAAGCGGATTGGACGTGCGGTCGTAAACATCAAAGGCAATCGAAAGATCATCGAAGTTTTGCTTGATGATGCCGTGGTATTTGTCAATGATCGCCTGCGGTGTGGTGCCTTCCTTCCTGGCCTGAATGGGAATGGCCGTGCCGTGTTCATCGCTACCGCACACAAACACCACGTCACGCTTTTGCGCTTTTAAATAACGCACGTAAATATCGGCGGGCAGGTAAGCACCGGCCAGGTGTCCAATGTGTTTGTAACCGTTGGCATAAGGCAAAGCCGCTGTCACTAAATATCTTTTGGGGGTCATGGAGGAATTTCTGATTTATTAATTTCTGATTTCTAATTCATCGCACAGTCGTTGAGACGAGAACGATCAGGAACCAGTGGTTCGTCTATCCATTGATCGTCTGTTGCGTCGCTCCCGTCCCGATAGCTATCGGGAGCTATCGGGACTTATACGTTCGGTAATTCTATTCGGCACTTCCGAAAATTCTTTCAAAATCCCGACAATCGTGGTTCATAATCCTGATAATCTGCGGCCAAAAGTAAGACAGGTTGTCTAAGCAAGGCCGGCGCATACCATTACCTCTTTGGGAGATCGAAGGGGCCATGTGTTCTAATTAAACACCTCATGCCTATTTTGTACCGCAATTACTCTTTATGATCATTCCTCCCTACTTAAAAAAAGGCGACACCATCGGCATCGTGGCGCCAGCCGGGTATATGCCCATCGAAAAAATGCAGGCCTGTATGGAAACCCTTGATGCCTGGGGCTATACCGTGGAAATGGGCGAGACCACACACAGTTCGTCGGCCACTTATTTTTCCGGCACCGACGAAGAACGCCTGGACGACTTGCAGGAAATGCTGGACAATCCCTACATCAAAGCCATTCTCTGTGCCCGCGGTGGCTACGGAACAAGCCGCATTATAGATGCCCTGGACTTTAAACGCTTTCGCAAACAGCCGAAATGGATCATTGGTTTCAGTGACATTACCGTGCTTCATTCGCACCTGTACAACAAACATAAAATCGCTTCGCTTCATGCGCCTATGGCCGCTGCTTTTAACGACGGTGAAGAAAACAATGGGTACATACAATCGTTGCGCAAAGCACTTGAAGGACAGGTCGCCAACTACGAAGCTGCCAGCCATGCTCTTAACAAACCAGGCGTTGCAGAAGGTGAATTGGTGGGCGGAAATTTAAGTTTGCTCGTGCACTTGGTTGGAACGCAATCGGACATCAAAACCAAAAACCGGATTTTGTTTTTGGAAGATGTTGGCGAATACCTCTATGGCCTCGACCGGATGTTTGTTCAATTGAAGCGCACCGGCAAGCTGAATAGATTGGCAGGCCTTATAATTGGCGGTTTTACCGATACAAAAGACACCGAACGGCCATTCGGCAAAGCCGTTAACGAAATTATTTACGACCACATAAAAGAGTACGATTATCCTGTTTGTTTCGGCTTCCCCGTCAGCCACGAAAAAGAAAATTATGCGTTGAAGGTTGGTGCAAATCACCGCCTTAATGTGGATTCTGAAAAAGTGCGATTGATAGAAGCAAGCGAATGATTCGACCGTCGTCTGTTCATAAAACCATAATAAACCGTTTCCATTAGGCATGATAGCTTTGAAAAAGTTTTTTGAATGAAACCAAACGACAACCAAACCCTTTGGAAGCGCATCGAAACCTTTTCGATTGACGATCCCCTGGCCGGCTTTACCTTCTCACGAAAGCTGGCCGCTCAAAACGGCTGGACGCTTGCGTTTACCGCCAAGGCCATTGCCGAATACAAAAGGTTTATTTTTCTTTGCTGCATCTCTCCCACCGGCGCTTCGCCCTCCCCAATTGTAGATGAGGTCTGGCACTTGCATCTTACCTACACACATAACTATTGGAAAGAATTCTGCGGCCAAACATTGCACAAAGAGATTCATCACCATCCTTCAAAAGGCGGTGCCGCCGAAGCCGATAAACACAGAAATTGGTATGCCGAAACACTGGCGCTTTACAGGGATGTTTTTGAGGGAGAGCCGCCCGCTGAAATATGGCCGCAACCCGAGGCAGCAGCAACTACATCTTCGTCAAAGCCTGCGGAAGTACCTCAAATAAATTACACAGAAGCTTACTGGAAATACGCTTATGTTCTGCTGCTTCCTTTTCTTTTTCCATTGGCCTTTGGCAAATTTCATCCCTTTGCACTCAAAGGCCCGCAGTTCCTTTGGTTTTATGGAATCTTGCTGGCCGCAACTCTTCTTTATTTTTTCCTTGTGGGTAAAATAAAAGAGGGCATTTTTCAGAAGGCGGTGAATGATTTTGAAGTCGGCAGCGTCAACTCTTTTCAAATGGCCCGTTATGTTTTTGGAAAGAACAAAGCCATTGAAGCGGCGGTTGTTGACTTTGTGGCAAAGGGAATATTGATAGCCGAACGAAGAGAGCAGTTTAGTTTTTATCCTGCTAAAATGGATGCGGCCACCCGCCATGAAAATCCATTGGCTGCAACCCTTCTGCAACGTCACAGCGGTACGCAAGCGCTGATGATGAAAGACATGATTAGCTGCTATAACGACAACCTCACGAGTCATGCCGGCCTTGCGGAGTTGTATCAAACGGCTGTCAAAAGAGATTGGCCTGGATACATCATCAGCATTCTTGTTTTATTGCTTGCCATTGCCCGAATCAAACAAGGTCTCAACAACGGCTACCCGGTCACTTACCTTCAGATCATGCTGGTGTTTGGCTTTCTGTTTCTTTTAATTGCTGTTGTTTCATTGTCGTCAAAAAAAATGTTGCAGGAAGTTTTTATCAAACGCCACGGGCAAGATGAATTTGCGCATTCGGGTGAGGAAAGACTGTTGCAAAAGTTCTTGTTTCTCGGCGTTGCTTCTATTACCGGAACGTTTGCTTTTGCCAATTTGGAAGCAACTTTTAAAAGACACACCTCGCCATCAAGCAGCGATGGCGGTTCGGGCTGTAGCAGTGGTTGCGGAAGCAGTTGCGGCGGTGGCTGTGGAGGTGGATGCGGTGGTTGCGGCGGAGGGGATTGAAAGACCGGGATATTGGATGTTAAGATATTCTGATGGTGAGCAGATAGGTGTAGTCATCAGGAATTAATATCTCAATATCATTTGCTTAAAACCGGCTGAAATAATTTCGCAACCGGTACGATAAATCGCTTTGTATTTGCCGATACAACTCTCCCATGATTTCTTCTTCACGCGGCACGTTGCTGTTGTTGTTTCCATTGAGCAAAGACTTGTCATTATCACCCAAGGCTCTTTCATCACCCGTATAAGTGGCAAACTGTGTTTGCCAGCGGTGTTCGCCGGTAAAACGATCATTCCACAAAGAGCGGCCTTTTGGGTCGCGGAGCGATAAATAAAGTTCACCTTCTGATACCAGTGTACGTTTGGTGGTAACGATGTTGGCCGTTACCGTTCCGTATTGCTTTACTACCGAATCAGCTTTGTACACTATTTCCTTCACCACTACTTGTTTTGATACCTGACGTTGACTGCGTTGGTCATAAGGCTGGCCGATGCGGATACGGCCTAAGTTCATTTCTAAAATCTGATCTGGTTCCATACTACTATTGCGCAAGTCCCATTCGGAATAAAACTTTACAAAGTCATTGTTTATGCTGTAGGCCAGCGTTCGCATTACGTCAGTTTGAAATTGCTGCAACTGATAATTGCTGCTGTAATTATAGTTGCCGTAGTTCTGAATAGGCACTACCAAAACTTTTGTCAGCGCTGCGTTGTAGGCTTCGTCGCGTTTTACTTTAATAGCCGTGGTGTTGCGGTAGCGCAAGGCGTTATTGTATTCGTTGTACGCACTGCGATAGGCCTGCTTGCTGCCAGTCTCCATCCAGCGTTCGGCAGCTTCCAGGTGTACATCGGCGGCTTTGTCACGGTAGGTTTGAATGTAGCCGCTGTAATCGGTAGCGGACATCATCCGGGCTACAGCAGGATATTCATTGATGGAATTGTACAATCCTTGCAGGGTATTGTATTCTTTCAAAATAGCTTCGTACCGGTTATCGTTGCTGCTGTTCGACAAAAGCCTGACGGCGTCTTCGTGTTCAGCCACGGCATGTGTATAAGCACTTTTTACAAGGTCTCTTGTCTCCACATCGGAAGGGTCCTTGCTTAACTTTTTTACACCCAGTTGCACGGCGTCTTCGTAGGCCCCTTTGCTGTATGATTTACTCGCGGTTTTACAACCGGTGAAAAAAGCAGAGAAAAGTAGAAGTGTCAGGTAAAGTTTAGTCATGGCTTTTGATTTATCTGTTTAAAGCAAAACGGCACCCAAAGGTTACACCGAATTTGTTATTTCAAAAGTTCTTAACAAGGGAAGGATCACTGGCCGCGCAGAAATGGTTAAGCAGATAAAAAAACCTTTCCGTCGCCGGAAAGGTTTGATGTGATTGTGGCTACAAAAATTCATGATAGCTTATAAACGTATAGCAGTGCTCGACCTTCTATTAGTCATCTGCCGGCAGGCAAGTTCACCATCGCCATTCACGTTATTGTTCTCCTACCCTGCGCAATTTTAAGTTGCCTACCGGCGCTACTATCAGCGGAAATTTTTCAATCACCACCGTGCTGGCATCCAGGCCAAAGCCGCGTTCCTCGCTAAGCGAAACTTCTTTGAGCCAGAAGTGAAACTTCATGATCATGCGCTCCAGAATCGGCAAGTCGTTGTCCTGGCTTAGATATTTTTCCATCACCACAAACGAAAAATCGCCGGTGACTTTACCGCGTTCGAGGCTTTCGTAACGGCTTACGATGTTCACTTCTTTGTTGGCTACCAACTCTTCCACCACTTTACGAAACAACAGATTGATGCGCGGCTCTACCCGGAAGCCGAGGCGAAAATCAATGCGGATAATGTCGTTCGGAATAATGTGTTCCACCTTGTACTCCATTGTATAAGGTTCGTCCAACGTATCCACGTGCAACAGCCAGTAAATGTCGGCACGCTTGGGCTTACGATTTAAAATTGAATAAATGATTTTATGCTCGATTTCCTTGGGGTTATCGGCACTGGTCAGGTACACAAGATGCGTGGCATACTTAGGCACCGAACGGTCATTGCTCAACTCTTGTATTTTAGGAATGTAATGTTCCAACCGCACAAATTCCACGTAGCGGTTCTTAATCTTTCGTGCCCTGAACCAAACGTACATAACAAAAAACAAGATGCCGCCAACCACCAGGGCCACATAACCGCCGTGCGGAAACTTATTCAGGTTGGCCAATAAAAAGCTGACTTCAATGGTTAAATAAACAAGCAAATAGAGATAAACAAAGGGTTTGGGGGTCCGGCGCGACACCAGGAAATTGGCAAATAAAATTGAGGTGGCAATCATGCACAACGTGATGGCCAAACCGTAAGCCGCTTCCATGGCGCTGGAATTTTTAAAATGCAGCACAATGCCCACGCAGCCGAGGAACAACATCAGATTCACGCCGGGAATATAAACCTGACCGCGTTCCTCCGTGGGGTAGCTCATGCGCCACTTGGGCCAAAGGTTCAGCCGCATGGCTTCGCTGATGAGCGTGAATGAACCGGATATTAAGGCCTGGCTTGCGATGATGGCCGCCACGGTGGCTACGGCTATGCCGGGCAGCTTAAACCATTCGGGCATGATGCCGTAGAAAGCGTTAAAGCCTTCGTCTTCTATCATGTGAGCCGTTATGGTTTTGTATTTGAAGTTGGATAAAAGAAAGGCGCCTTGCCCGAGGTAATTTAAAATCAGGCAGGTTTTTACAAACACCCACGAAGCACGGATATTGTTCCGGCCGCAATGTCCCAAATCAGAGTACAAAGCTTCGGCGCCCGTGGTACAAAGGAAAACAGCACCCAGAATGTAAAAGCCCTTGGGATACGTTGCCAGCAGGTGAATGGCGTAATAAGGATTGAAGCATTTAAAAATGTGGAGGTCATCAAACAGGTGCCAGCAGCCAAGTGCCGCCAGCATCAAAAACCAAAAGCTCATGACCGGGCCAAAAGCTCGGCCGATGAACGTGGTGCCGAATTGTTGAATAAAAAACAAGACTGTCAAGATACCGATGACGATGCCCATGATGGTTCCCTGATCAATGCCGTGAAACCTATCTACCTGCTTTAATCCTTCAATGGCCGATGTAACCGAGATGGGCGGGGTAATCATGCCATCGGCGAGCAACGCAGCGCCGCCAATCATGGCCGGAAACACCAGCCAGCGCCGCCGCCGCCGCACGAGCGCAAACAAGGAAAAAATGCCGCCTTCCCCGCGGTTGTCGGCCCGCAGGGTAAGCACCACATACTTAATGGTGGTTTGCAGTGTCAGCGTCCATATAATGCAGGACAAAGACCCGATGATGAGTTCTTCAGAAATTTCCCGTCCTTTTGTGATGGCGTTTAAAACGTAAAGCGGAGATGTGCCGATGTCGCCGTAAATGATTCCAAGGGCTACCAACAATCCTGGGGCCGTAACTCTGTTTAAAGGTATTCTCAAAGCTTGCCTGTTTACAATGGCAGTGGACAAAGGTAATGGTGAAACGAAAAGAAGCCCGGCTAAATTGAACACAGCTTGTGTAAAGCACCACCGCTACGGATCATGCAGCCAAATGGTTTTTTAACCGTCTTTGTATTGGCCCCCGGCGTAATTTTAAGCCTACAAACGATGAACGCAAACATGAACAAACGCATCCCTTTTTTAGCCTTACTCTTGACCTTAACGGTTCTTTCCGGCTTTGCCCAAAAAATTGTGTACTCCGAAGTGGACGACGACGATTCGCGCCGCATGAAGTTTGAAGTGATCGGCAAAGTGTCGGGTAATTTTTTAGTCTATAAGAATTCCAAAAACAAGAATTACGTTTCGGTTTTCAACAACAACATGGAGCAGGTAGAAAAGGTGGAGCAGGATTATATCCCCGACAACGACTTGATTAATGTTGACTTCTTTCCGTATGCTGATTTTACCTATCTCGTTTATCAATACCAAAAGAAAAAAGTGGTGTATTGTGAAGCGGTAAAAGTGAATGGTGCAGGCAAGCGCATTTCGGACGTCATGCTTTTGGACACAGCGCACATTGGCGGTTTTGGAAACAACAATAAGGTTTACTCCGCCGTTAGCAGCGAAGACAAATCGAAGCTGATACTTTTTAAAATCAATTCGCGTAACAAGGAACATTACATGATCACGACGGTTCTGTTCGACAGCAACCTTGCCCAGTTAAAGCGGTCCAAGTTTACCGTGGACATGGAGGAGGATAAGGATTACCTGGACGAATTTAATGTGGACAATGACGGCGATCTTGTGTTCGCCAGAGGCAAGAGAGCAAACAACGAAATCATTTTGAACGCGTCGCTTTTCTATAAGGCCGCGCAGTCCGACTCCCTGACTATTGTAAACACGCAGCCCGAAAAAATTTTTTTGGATGAAATGCACATTAAGGTAGACAACGTAAACAAACGGTACTTCCTGACCTCATTTTATTACACCAAAAAACGCGGCGACATTGAGGGCTTTTATTTTTATGTATGGGACAAGACCACAAAAACGCAGGTGTTGCAAAACTCCGTTGCGCTAAGTGAAGAATTGAGGCGGGAAGCCAAGGGAAGCGGCTCGAACGTAAAGACGGCTTTTAACGATTACTTCATCCGCAACATCGTCATCAAGCGGGACGGTGGTTTCATCATCAACACTGAATCTTATTATACAATCTCGCGGGGCAATTCCTTCAACCGGTTTAATTACCTGTACGGAATGCCGTTAAGCACGTATGATTATTACAGTCTTTATTCGCCTTACTACAACTCTTGGTATTGGCGCGACCGCTACTACAACAACGGCCGGCAGAATGTGCGGTACAATGCCGACAACATCACCGTCCTTTCTTTTGACAAAGACGGCAAGCTGCAATGGAACAGCGTCATTCATAAAGAGCAGTATGATGACGAGTCGGAAGACCGCATCTCCTACCAAACCGTGAACACCGGCGGCCAAATCCATTACGTATTTAATGTGGATGAGAGAAGGGCTTTACTTCTGAACGATTTTACCCTTTCGCCCGACGGGCAGATTGTACGCAATCCAACGTTGAAAAACTTAGACAGAGGCTACGAGTTCATGCCGAAATACGGCAAGCAAGTGAGCAGCTACCAGCTCATTGTTCCTTGCTATTACCGCCAGAACATTTGCTTTGCAAAAGTGGAATTTAATTAATAGCATTGCCTTGTGGTATCCATGTTCCGTCAAAAATCACCGGGCAATCTTATTTTCCTTTTCTTCTTTAGCCTCGCGGTAAAGCTTCCTCTTTTTTTGTGGCCGAAGCAAGTGGCCGCCACGCAAAACGACGGTGTTTTTTACAGATGGATGATTGGCTGGTTTAACGGAATGGCCCAAGGCCAGGGCTTGCTTTGTTCGGCCGTGGCCTTTGCGCTTTTGTACGATCAGGCCGTGATGGTGAATTATGCCGTAAACGAATACCGGCTGATGCCAAAGCCTTCTTATCTGGCGGCGATGGCTTACGTGCTGCTTACCTCGCTTCTTCCCGAATGGAGTTATTTATCATCGCCCCTGGTAGCGGCTACCTTTGTTCTTTGGGCATTTGTAAAACTCTTTCGTTTGTACAATACGGCAGATGCCCGCGGTACTATTTTCGACATCGGGCTTTTGCTTGGGGTCAGTTCGTATTTCTATTTTCCATCGGCCTCTTTTCTGCTGTGCGTGTTGCTGGGGCTTGTCATTTTAAAACCCTTTCGGCCCAACGAAGTGGTGCTGCTATTTGTAGGCGCTTTTACGCCCTATTATTTCATGGCGGCCGTTCTATTTCTTACCAACCAATTGAGCCTTGCATCGTTCCTCCCGCACGTATCCGTAAACATACCGGCCGTAAGGAGTACGGTGTGGCTGGCAGTAAGCATTCTACTGCTAACACTGCCTTTTCTTGCCGGTGGCTTTTTTGTGCAGGCGCATCTGCGCAAGATGCTGATACAAGTGCGCAAGGCCTGGAGCATTCTGTTGTTTTATTTGCTGCTGGCGTTTTTTATTCCGTTTGTCAACAGCAATTCCTCCTTTAGCAATTGGGTGTTGCTGGCTGTGCCCTTTGCCTGCTTTCACGCCGCCACATATTATTATCCGGTAAAGAAATGGATTGCGAACGTGCTGCTGATGGTAACCGCCGGCTACGTTTTTTATCTTCAATACGGCACACCGCTTTGGAGGTAGTTTGGTGAGGGGCATTAGTGAGTAGGCCGTTCGCATTTTAGCGGCCTATACGTTTCTCTGATTTACTATTTCCCACTGACCATTAACAAATAGGAATTGACAATTCACGTTTCACGATTTCTTTTTATTTTGCTCCTCATTTATTCAATCTATCGCCATGAAGAAAGTTTTGTTTCTTGCCTTTGCCGCTTCGCTTATCGCTTCTGCTTCCAATGCACAGGAAGGGATGAAAACGAAAAACACCGCCTGGGGTTTTACGCTTGGTTTGAACGGCTCCAATCTTCGCACAACCGGTGAGGCCACCGACTGGAAGACGGGTTTGGTCGCCGGCTTTTTTGTGACCTTTAAAGTGGACGAAGCCTTTAGCATACAGCCTCAATTCCTTTATTCTTCCATGGGTGCTAAATACTCAACGAATGGTTCCGACAACAGCCTTCGCCTGAATTATTTTTCACTGCCGGTGCTGGCGCAATATAAAATAACGGAGAGGTTGGCGGTGCTGGCCGGGCCGCAGATTGACGTGCTGATCGCCGCAAAAACGAAAAGCGGCAATGCTTTCTCAAAAGTTAGCGACAGCTACAAAGAAGATAGCTATAACGTCACCGGCGGCCTGGCCTTCTGGCCTTCGCATTGCTTCGGATTAACAGTCCGGTACATCTATGGTTTGAACAATGTTTCGTTATCAAGCAACCCGGAGATGAAGAATCAGGGCGTGCAATTGACGGCAGCGGTAAAGTTGTAAAGCAATCAGGCCGCTGGCTTCTCTGCTCAAATTAAAAAGCGCATGGCGGCCAAATCACTACAAATAAAAGCCCGCTTCGGATAAAGCGGGCTTTTTCAATTCAATCTTTTCCATCAGCGCAAGAACAACAACTCTCTATACTTGGGCAGATACCATTCCTTGTCATCCACAAATTGCTCCAGTTTGTCCACATGATAGCGGATGCGGTCGTAGTAAGCTTCCTTCACATCATTGCAATAAGCAATGGCCATCTCGCGGGTATCGGTCATGGCGTTGCATTTTTTTCGGGCTTCAATCATCTCCACCGTCAGCTTACTGGTTTCGTTGATGTGTTCCGAAATTTTATCCAACAACTTGCGGCGCTCTTCAAACACTGAATCGGCAACTCCTATTTCCTTTAAGCCGCGAATGTTGTCCACCAATTTGGTTTGGTATTGAATGGCCGCCGGCAACACGTATGTCGTTGCCAGTTCCACCATCAGCCTTCCTTCAATCTGCACCTTCTTAATGTACTTCTCCAATTCAATTTCGTGGCGTGCTTCCAGTTCGGGATGCGTGTAAATGCGGTTGTGTTCAAACAAGGCTTTTGCTTTTTCCGTCACCATCGCATCCAAGGCAAGCGGCGTAGTTTTTACATTGGGCAAACCGCGGCTTTCGGCTTCCTTCTCCCACTCTTCGCTGTAGCCATTGCCTTCAAACAAAATTTTTTCGCTGCCCACGATGTATTGTTTGATGGTATGCAGAATGGCAATCTCTTTCTTCTCGCCCTTTTCAATCAGGCCGTCCACTTCCTTTTTAAAATTCTTCAACGTTTCCGCAATGATGCTGTTCAACACCGTCATGGCGTTGGCACAGTTGGCTGATGAACCCACGGCGCGAAACTCAAACTTGTTGCCGGTAAACGCAAACGGCGAAGTGCGGTTGCGGTCGGTGTTGTCCATCAATAGTTCGGGGATGCTGCGGTGAATGTCAATCTTCAACATGCTCTCATCCTGTTCGTCGAACTTTTCTCCTACTCTTTCTTTAACGTCTTGCAAAACCTTGGTGAGGTATTGCCCTATGAACACCGAGATGATGGCAGGCGGCGCTTCGTTTGCGCCCAGGCGAAAATCGTTTGATGCCGATGCAATAGAGGCCCGCAGCAGGTCATTGTAATTATGTACAGCCTTGATGGTGTTGACGAAAAAGGCAAGGAACATCAGATTAGTTTTGGGCGTACGGCCGGGGGCTAAAAGGTTCACACCGGTATCGGTGGCCATGCTCCAGTTATTGTGCTTACCGCTACCGTTAATGCCGGCGAAAGGTTTTTCATGAAGCAACACTCTTAATTTATGGCGGGCTGCTACACGAGTCATGATGTCCATGAGGAGCGTGTTGTGGTCCACGGCAAGATTGACTTCTTCAAAGATGGGTGCACACTCAAACTGCGCCGGCGCCACTTCATTGTGGCGGGTACGCAAGGGAATACCAAGTTTATAGCTTTCGGTTTCATAGTCGCGCATAAAGGCATACACCCGCTCTGGGATGGAACCAAAGTAATGATCTTCCAACTGCTGGCCCTTAGCGGGGCTGTGGCCAAACACCGTGCGGCCGCACATTACCAAGTCGGGACGGGCATTGAACAAGCCTTCGTCCACCACAAAATATTCCTGTTCCCAACCAAGGGTTGGCGTTACTCGCTGTACGTTTCTATCAAAATAATTGCATACGTCCACGGCGGCTTTGTTCAAGGCTTCAAGAGCCTTCAACAGCGGCGCTTTATAATCCAGCGACTCACCGGTATAAGAAACAAAGATGGTAGGAATGCAAAGTGTTTTGCCGGTGCCGATGTCCATAATAAAGGCCGGTGATGAAGGGTCCCATGCCGTATAGCCTCTTGCTTCAAAGGTTGCCCGCAACCCACCGCTTGGAAAGCTTGATGCATCGGGTTCTTGTTGCACCAGAGCGTCGCCTTCAAATTGCTCGATGGGCGTGCCGTCGCTTTTTAGGGTGAAGAAAGAATCATGCTTTTCCGCCGTGGTTCCCGTTAATGGCTGAAACCAGTGCGTGAAGTGAGTGACGCCTTTGCTTTCGGCCCAGGCACGAATGCCGTTTGCAATCTGCGCCGCCATGGCGCGGTCAATTTTTTGTCCGGCTTTTACAGAACCCATCAGGCTTTTGTAGGCTTCGTCGCTCAAAAACTGGCGGGCTATCGAATGAGTAAAAACGTTTTCGGCAAAAACGGCTGTGATCTTGGTGCTATATTGCGGTTCTTCTCCCGCGGAAGTTTGCAAGTTGGCAAGCGCATTGAATCGGAGGGACATAAAAATTTTTTTCAAAGAAAGCGATAATCCAAAAAAAAGAAGGTTTTTTTCCAACATTGTTGAAAAAAGAAAAGAGGATGCTGATAACAGTGAAGAAAATCAGACAAGGCCTTATACGAACAGAAGTTTTTTCCAGAAGTAATGGAATATTTTATTTGCTTTCCATGTTTCCAAAAAAGGGACGAAGCACTCTTTGCCAATCAATGGCCGCCACCATGGGAATGACAAGTAGGCTTAGCACCACGCTGCGGTAACGAACAATGGCGCCCAGCACATCCACCGAATAGCCAATCATCATCAGCACTGAAAAAGAAAAGAAAAGGCAAAAGAGGATGAAAGGGCTCACTTGAATGTTTCGTTTTCGGTAAAGTAAAAAAAGCAGGAAGACGAGCAGTAAAAAATTTATCTCCGCCGAAGCCGCTAATGAAAGCAGATGGCGCACGTCGGTGGGATATGGTCGGATGGTACTCAAGGCAAAAGCCTGCGGTGCGGTGGCGACAAAGGAGCCAAATGTAGGCTCCAGCTTTTGCACCGGCACTGCGGATCCGCCACCCAGTTTAAGAAAGGCTTCCTGCCTTTCCACCACGCCTTCTGGAAAATTCAATCGGGGGTGAAGAAATTTCGCGGTGAAGAAAAGAAGAATAAAGGCCGCATAGATTACCGAATAAACAATGACTGGTTTTTGTTTGAGCTTGGCCGCCAAAACCCATGCACCCAATGCCGGTAGTGTTGGAATAATTAAAAAGTTGCGCATCACTAAAATCACCAAGAGGCCGAAGCAAACAGACAGGATGCGCCACCACGGAAACCGGCCTGCTTTCAACCCGAAATAAACGTGGTAAATGGCAAAGCAAATTCCGAAAAAGATAAATCCGTCTTTGTGTAAACCCGACGTCCAATACAATACCGATGGCACTAAGAACGTGGCCAATAAAATTGGCAGTTTACGGCCCGGAAAAACATCGGTCATAACCCGGTAAAGCGCCAGTGGGCCAAACATGGTGAAGAAAGAATAAAAGACCACATTGACATAATAATGCCCAAAGCTGAACACATCAAAAAGCGCCAGAACTTTGATGATGGCAATGCCTTTTAGGTCATTCCACCACGAGTTTTCCACCGCCAGAAAACGCGTGTAACCATCGTTATATGTGTTGTGGAAAATATCGGTGAAGAAGACGCCGGGCTGTGAAAGCAGGGTGCTGTACTCTTTCAGGCTTTCGTAATGATAGCCCCAAGTATCCATCATTTGCCCGATCTGTCCGTACCACACGCCGATCCAGCCATACAAGATGCCGGCCATTACTTTCAACAAAAAAATAATCACCAACTGCGGAGCGCTCAATCCCGAAGCCGTAAAAAAATTTGTGTTGGTAACAAGCCATGCAAAGAAGATAAGGTAAGCGGCAAACAGCAGTAACTCCACAGTCGTCGGGGGTTTTTAAAGCGGCACAAAGTAGGCAGAAACCCTCAAACCCCCATAGGGAGCTTTGGTCGCTTACCGTTTTAGAATCTTTGCAACAACAATCCCATTCGCTTTCAAAGTCAGGGACCTTGCTACTGTAAAGTGCATTCTACTTTGAAAGGCTAAAGTCTCTTTAGGAGTTTGGGGTTTATCTTTGCCGCTTTCAAAACTCGCCATGGAAGTAACCGCCAAAACCGCAAGAGATTTACGCCTTACCGAAGATGAATTTGAAGGGATAAAACAAAAGCTTGGACGCACACCCAACTTCACCGAACTCTGTGCCTTCAGCGGCATGTGGAGTGAACATTGCAGCTATAAAAATTCCATCAAATGGTTAAAGACCTTGCCCCGCGAAGGCGGCCGCATGTTGGTAAAAGCCGGTGAAGAAAATGCGGGCCTGATGGACATTGGCGACGGCTACGGCGTCGTGTTCAAAATCGAATCGCACAACCATCCTTCGGCCATCGAACCCTTTCAAGGCGCGGCCACGGGGGTCGGCGGTATTCACCGCGATATTTTTACTATGGGCGCACGACCCATCGCTTCGCTTAACTCGCTTCGCTTCGGTAATCTCCAGGATAAAAAAACACAACACTTGTTAGCCGGTGTGGTGCATGGCATTTCGCATTACGGCAATTGTTTTGGCGTACCCACAGTAGGTGGAGAAATTTATTTTGATGAATGTTATCATACCAACCCATTGGTGAATGCCATGAGCGTAGGCATAGTGAAAGCGGGCAAGACGGTTTCGGCCACGGCCACAGGCGTGGGCAATCCCGTGATGTATGTGGGCAGCGCCACGGGCAAAGACGGCATTGGCGGCGCTTCCTTTGCATCGGCGGAAATCACTTCCGACAGCGCGGAAGAATTGCCGGCCGTGCAGGTTGGCGATCCCTTTCAGGAAAAGAAATTATTGGAAGCTTGTTTGGAAGTGATCCAAACCGGCGCCGTAGTGGGAATGCAGGACATGGGCGCCGCAGGCATTATTTGCTCCACAGCGGAAATGAGTGCCAAAGGTGAAAGCGGAATGTACATTGAACTTGAGAAAGTGCCCATGCGGCAGCAGAGCATGAAAGCGTGGGAGCTGTTGTTGAGCGAAAGCCAGGAGCGCATGCTATTGGTGGTGGAAGGCGGCCGCGAAGCCGATGTAAAAGCAATATTTGATAAGTGGGATTTGGAAAACGCCGTCATTGGTCATGTAACCGATGACGGCTTATTAAGCTTTTATATGAACAATGTGTTGGAAGCGCAAATACCCGCGCAAGAGTTAGTCCTTGGCGGCGGCGCACCGCAATACGATCGAGAATACAGCAAGCCGAAATACATTGACCTTGCAGAAAGCTTCACCATTGATTCAGTTGAAGAACCAACGGACTTAAGAGCAGTTGCAAAAAGCGTGATACAGCTTCCGAGCATCGCCGGCAAGCGATGGATTTATCATCAGTACGACAGCATGGTGGGAACGGTAAATGCCTCCACCAATGCACCGGCTGATGCGGCGATTGTTTTGGTAAAAGAAACAGGAAAAGGCCTTGCGGTAACGGTTGATTGCAATAGCCGGTATGTATATGCCGATCCGTATAAAGGCGCGATGATGGCCGTGGCCGAAGCAGCCCGCAACATTGTGTGCAGCGGTGGCCTTCCGCTTGGCGTAACCAACTGCTTAAATTTCGGAAACCCTTATGACCCTGAAGTTTATTATCAGTTTGTGCAAGCGGTAAAAGGCATGGGTGAAGCTTGCCGCAAATTTGATACACCTGTCACCGGTGGCAACGTTAGCTTTTACAACCAGGGACCCGAAGGCCCGGTGTTTCCCACACCAACGATTGGCATGGTCGGTTTGGTGAATGATCTTTCAAAAAAAATGACGTTGGATTTCAAAGAGGCCGGTGATGAAATCTACTTGCTCGGCATCTCCCGTAACGACATCGGCTCGTCGTTGTATCTATCCAAAATCAAAGGCGTTGAACGTTCTTCCGCATCCTATTTTGATTTGGACGAAGAACATCATCTGCAACAAACTTTGATAAGCTTGATCGAAAAAGGCCTGATTAAAAGTGCCCACGATGTAAGCGAAGGCGGCTTGCTGACAACCCTTTTGGAAAAAGGTTTTCACCGAGGCTTAGGTTTTGCCATTTCTACCGCTAATGATAGTGAAAACAACGTTCGCAAAGATGCTTTTTTGTTTGGTGAAAGCGCCAGCCGTGTGGTGGTATCGGTAAGTGATGATCAAAGAGATTTCTTTCTCAATTTTATTGAAGAAGCAAATCTTACCTGCACACGTTTAGGCAATGTTACCGGCGGTGAAGTCATCGTTGATTATCAAGGTTGGGGCAGCATTGACGATTGGAAAGATTTGTACGATACCGCCATTGAAAAGCATTTAAAAAGAGAAGCGGCGGAAGAAGCGTTAGTCGTCATTTGACAAAGCATTCAAATAAAAAGAAGCGTCGCTTTTAACGGCAACGCTTCTTTTTTTTATTGTTCACTTCATCGTTCTACCATCTCGTTTGCCTTCCTGTTTCCTGTTCTGTCCTTATTACTGTTTCACCAGTTTTACAAAAGCCTTTTCGCCGCCGCAAACCGTTTCCATAAAATAGGTGCCTGGTTGTGCGTTCTGCATATCGGGAACCGTAATGTAATTGGTTCCTTTCTCTACCAGCAAAGCCTTGCTCACGATTGTTCTTCCCGCCACGTCTTTTATCGTCATAGCCGCCGTTCCTTTTGAAACCGTTTGTAGTTGCACTGATACTGAAGTGGAGAATGGATTTGGATAAACGCTTACTCCCAGAGCCGCTCCGTTTTTGCTGTAAAATGTGTTGGAGAAAGCGATCGTGTTATCGTCTTTGATGCCTTTGATGCGATAGAAAACGCCGGCTGATTTCGATCCTGAAATGTCGTCGGAAAATGAATACGAAGCGTCAGCTTGCGCCGCTACGGTTCCGCGGGTTTGGAACGAAATGCCGTCTGTGCTGCGCTCAATTTCATACGTGCTGAATTCGTTGGCAGAAGCGGCATTCCAGGTCAATTTCACCACATCGTCGTGGCGAACGCCTTGCAATGAGAGGCCGCTCACCGGTAATAAGCCGGGAACAAAAACAAAAGGCGTGGGTACATTCTCACCAGGATCGTCCGAAACGCCGTTGTTATCCAAATCCATGCGCGAAGCGCCGCCGTTGTTCGACGAATCGGAAACCGAAAGGTAGGAAGTGCCCGTGCCCAGGTTTCCCGAAGCAAGTGCGGAATTGTAATACACCTTATTGGGAACAAGGTTAGTGGCCGTAACGGTGAGGTTTATAACAACCGAATCGGTTGTCACCGGCTCGTTGTCAAGTGACAGGCCGGGAACAAGCATGTTGGTGACGGTGGTGCCGTTATAGGCCGGGTTCAATTGGAAACCTGCCGGATTGGATCCGAAGTTGATTTGCACATTGCTCACATTGCCGGCGCCGAAAACATCATTCAGATTTTCCACCAACTGAACGTTATTCAGGTAAACATTGCCTTTGTTTTTGAGTACGATCTGATAATTAATTTGGGCCGTGTTGCTGCTAATGGAACGCATGCCACTCAACAGGTTGGTGACACCGACACCCGCTGTAAGATTCGACATATCGGCTGAACTCTTGCCACCGGGATAGGTATAGGCATTGCTTAAGGCCACGCTGTTAATGTCCCAGATGTAATAATAACAACCGCCGCCATCGGATCCGGCAACGGTCAGATTGCCGTCCACATACGCAATGCTGTAACAAGTGCGGGGCATGTTGGTAAGAAAGTTAACGTTGTAATTGCCGTCGGGTTTTTGCGTAAACTCATAAAGCATAGAAGGCGAATTACCGAACGTAGCAAAAAAACGGCCATTGGGCAATATCACCATATCGCCATCGCCTACGGTGTTTGGAATATGACCCGAAGGAAATTGAAGGCTTTTCATACTTCCGCCAATCGTACTGCCGTCCGTTATGTCAATCTTTTCAATCTTTGCTTTGCCGTCGGAAGGGTTAAAACTTTTAAACCCGTAATTGTTCCCGGCATTGTCGAAACAAAGCTGGTTAACAACATAGTTGTATGTGTAGGTGGGTGCCGATACCACCGGCGTTGTCAGCGTACCGCCAAAGTTGTAATTAATGACATAAACTTTGGTGCCCGTTCCATTGATGTCGGCAAAATAAATTTTTTGATCGGCGGGATTGTAAGCACTGAAAACGCCGCCGTAAGGGAGGCCCACGTTGCCGCTGTAAACTAAGGAAGGGGTAGAGGTGAGCGAGCCGGAAAAAAACTGCTGTTCCGCATTAGCGTTACCACAGCCGGAACTTCCGTGGTTAATAAGCAAAGATTTTGCGGACAACTGCGCTTCTGCATTTGATGCCACCACGGTAGCAATGAGCATTACGAGGACGCTGTGTAAAAAAGTTTTCATAAATAGGGGTTTAGTGTAACGGATTACCTAATAACACAGGTCTTTCTACAGGATAAAAATGAGCGGGAAAACAAACAAGTGAGGAGAATAGAAAGGAAAGCAGTGATGCGAAAGTTCTATTGTCTTCAACGGGTTTGGATTCGGTGAGACAAACGTAATGTACCGTTTTGAAAATTGCAAGCTTTTACGTGAAAATTTACGAACGGGGTCGTAACATATTCATGGGAAACTTACGATGCCGCTGTGGTTTTCCGAAGAAGGGCATAGCGAACTCATTCCTCGGAAAGTAGCCATTAAATAAGCCGGCCGCGTTCATCAATGACTGAAGTTTCTTCACAAACTGTGCATAAAAAAGAAAACAGCGACAATGATTAAAGCACATTTTTTGCCGCAAAATTTCCCGTAGGTTTGCACGACCTCTCCGAAGTTTTTGCAACGTGAGACGTCAAACATCAGACGTGAAACAAGGGCCTCCACAGGGTTACGCCGTAACCGAGGACCCACAGCAAATCAACCAATCAACTTTTTGAACTTATCAACCATACGTTATGGCTAAATATATTTTTGTTACCGGTGGGGTTACGTCAAGTTTGGGAAAGGGAATCATTGCCGCATCGCTTGCCAAGCTTTTGCAGGCAAGAGGGTTACGGGTCACTATTCAAAAGTTCGATC
Source organism: Flavisolibacter sp. (assembly GCA_965247695.1). Classification (GTDB taxonomy): domain Bacteria; phylum Bacteroidota; class Bacteroidia; order Chitinophagales; family Chitinophagaceae; genus Flavisolibacter. The sequence continues at coordinate 2,720,229 of OZ252037.1, read as the reverse complement.
CCTACATCAACGTTGATCCCGGTACGCTTAACCCCTACGAGCACGGCGAGTGTTACGTAACCGAAGACGGCGCCGAAACGGATCTTGACCTTGGGCACTACGAACGCTTTCTCAACATTTTTACCACGCAGGCCAATAACGTAACCACCGGCCGCATTTACCAAACCGTAATTAACAAAGAACGCGAAGGCGCTTTTTTGGGCAAGACGGTTCAGGTGGTACCGCACATTACCGACGAAATTAAACGGCGCATGTTGTTGTTGGGACAAAGCAATCAATACGACATCATCATTACCGAATTGGGTGGAACCGTAGGCGACATTGAATCCCTGCCTTATATTGAAGCCGTGCGCCAATTGCAATGGGAATTGCCCGAAGAAGATTTACTGGTTGTACATCTCACCCTCATTCCGTATTTAAAAGCGGCGAAAGAATTAAAAACAAAACCCACGCAGCATTCGGTAAAACAATTGAGCGAAAGCGGCGTGTTTCCCGATGTGATTGTGTGCCGTACCGAAGAACCCCTCAACGCCGACATTAAGCGAAAGATTGCGCAGTTTTGTAACGTGCAAGTTGAAGCGGTAATAGAAGCGCCGGATGCTGCCACCATCTACGAAGTGCCGCTGTTGATGATGAACGAAAAGCTGGATTTGATCGTGCTGAAAAAAATGGCCATCAATGGGTACAGCGCTCCCGACCTGGGGCGCTGGAAAGAATTTTTAGACAAGCTGAAATATCCAAAGGCACGAATCACTATCGGGCTGATTGGAAAATACGTGGAGCTGCAGGATGCATACAAGTCCATCCTCGAATCGTTTGTTCATGCCGGCGCGGTGAACGATTGCAAGGTGCAGGTGACGAGCATTCATTCAGAGTTTATTACGCCGGAAAATGTGTACGAAAAATTATCTAACCTTGACGGCTTGCTGGTGGCGCCGGGCTTTGGGGCCCGCGGCGTAGACGGTAAGATAGCCGCCGTGCAATACGCCAGGGAGAGCGGCCTGCCCTTCTTCGGAATTTGCCTTGGTATGCAAATGGCGGTGATTGAATACGGAAGGCATGTGCTGGGCATAACCGATGCACAAAGCACCGAGATGAATCCCGACGCAACTGCGCCTGTCATTAGCATGATGGAAGAGCAAAAAAAGATCACAACCAAGGGCGGCACCATGCGGCTCGGCTCCTACCCTTGCGACATAAAAGCCGGCAGCTTGGCGCAAAAAATTTACGGCAGTGCACAGGTGAATGAACGTCATCGCCACCGGTATGAATTTAATAATAAATACCTCGCTCAATATGAAGAAGCCGGCATGACGGCTTCGGGATTGAATCCCGAAACCGGATTGGTGGAAATCATGGAGATTGAGTCGCATCCTTTTTTCATTGGTTGCCAGTATCACCCAGAACTAAAGAGCACAGTAGAAAGTCCGCATCCATTGTTTGTGCATTTTGTAGCAGCGGCTAAGAAACACAACGAACAAAAATTCGTAAGCAAAAATCCGTTGTTGCAAAGCGAGATGATATGAGCTGGCTGAAAGGTTGATTAGTTGAAAGGCTTTTTCCAATCTATATTTCATTGCTCAATTTATCAACCCATCAACAGCTCATTTTATGGTAACCGATAGAGAACAGGTTTTTATTCGCACCATTGAACAAGGCGATAACGTTGCCATTGCGGCCATCATTCGCAAAACGCTGGAAGAATTTGGCGCGGCGCATCCCGGAACGGTTTATTATGACGATACCACCGATGCGCTTTATGAGTTATTTACCCAAGCACCCGGATCTGTTTATTTCATTGCTGAAAGAGCCGGTGAAGTGATGGGCGGCGGCGGCATCTATCCTTCAGCGGGTTTGCCCGGAGACACTTGCGAGTTGGTGAAGATGTATTTGCTGCCGGAAGTAAGAGGCATTGGGTTGGGAAAAGAAATCATTAAACGATGCATTGTCTTTGCAAAACAAGCCGGTTATAAAAATATTTATATTGAAACAATGCCAGAGCTAAAACAGGCAATGACGACTTACGAGAAGTTTGGCTTTGACTATTTGAAAGCACCGATGGGCAACACGGGCCATACAGGATGCAGCTTGTGGATGTTGCGGGAAGGATGACTAGAGGTGGTCTCATAAATGGGTTTGGTAGTTTTGGTGGATGAAGTTAAGTGAGAAGCAATGGGAGAAGATTCAGGATTTGCTCCCAGATGGCAGTGTACGCAAGGACGGGAAAGGCCGGCCTTGGACTGATAAGCGACGTGTTTTGGAAGGCATTCTATGGATTGTCAAGACCGGTGCCCGGTGGCGGGATTTGCCCAAGGACTATCCACCGTATCAGACCTGCCACCGCAGGTTTCAAGCCTGGGTGGAGGGTGGTGTTTTCGACACGGTGATCGAGGCGCTGGCAAGAGATCTACAGGAAAGAGGCGGTATTGACATGTCGGAATGTTTTATTGATGGCACGTTTTCACTGGCCAAAAAAGGGGGCTTTGTGTGGGAAAGACTAAGCGAGGTAAGGGCAGCAAGATCATGGCAATCACAGACGCTGGTGGCGTTGTTTTATCTGTCTCAATCCAGTCCGCAAGCCCTCATGAAGTCACCTTAGTGGAAGCGACCTTGGAAGAACGCTTTATAGCGGCACTGCCCGAAAAACTCATTGGCGACAAAGCCTACGACAGCGATGCCTTGGACCACCGTTTGGCCGAACAAGGCATTGAGTTGATTGCACCGCACAGAAGCGGCCGGATCAGAGCCAAAACCCAGGACGGCCGTAAACTTCGCCGCTACAAACGAAGGTGGAAAGTGGAACGCTTCTTTGCCTGGCTCTTTAACTACCGGAGATGCATCGTTCGCCATGAAAACAAAGAACAAAACTTCAAAGCCATTGTGCTGCTCGCCTGCACAATGATCTTCCTAAAATCCTATCTCCATTTATGAGACCACTTGTAGTTATTTGGTCGAGCCGTTGATTTATTGATCGTCGCGTTTGCTGCTTGCACAATTTGTTCGGTAGCAGCTAAAACTTTCAGCCGCTCAAACAAGGTAGTCAACCGAAGGCTCAAAACGTCGGAAAATTTGCTGTCGTTGTACAACCCTTCAACCTCACGCAGCGAAGCGTCCACCTGTTGCACATTCACATTCTTGCCCAACTTTTTTGCATCAGTAAGAATGCTCTTTATTTGATCGTAGTTCTCGGTATAAACTTTCTGATACTCATTGAAAAGTTTTTGCAGGTTATTGGCCAAATCCTTTGCACCCTTGATTCCATCGGTAGGATAAACATTAGCCTTCTCGTTGTTGCTTTCAGCCTCCCACAAACTTTCCACTTTTTGGCGGTCGAGATAGTGAAGAAACAAGTCTTCATTGCTCAAGCCTTTAAGGCTGCTGCGCTGAATGTTTTTATAAAGAATGTTCACCATGTCGAGCATGTATTCCTTCATATCAAACTGGAGGTCTTGCATGCGGGCATTCAAGCGGTCAATGTTTTGGTCGAGCAGGTTATTGGCCCCGTTGAGTTTTTCGTACTGAACAAAATATTTAGAAGTAGCGGTGATGAAGGAATCAAGGTCTTCCCGTGTAATCTTTTTTTCCTGCACGGTTAGGTTGCTTACCAAACCTAAAAGTGTTGGAAACACAGGGCTGACCGATGACAACGTTTTTACCAAACCGGATTTCGTTCCACTGTTTACAATGGTGGACACAATGCCGCTGAACTTTTGGGTGTTGGTGTTCTTTGCTTTCTCCAACAAAGGCTTTAAAGCGGTTTGTATCTCATTCTCCAAGTTGAAGCCCATGTCGGATGACGTAGGGTTATTGAGGGAAGTAATCTTAATACGGTAAGCTTCTTTTTTTGGAGCGAGTTGAAAGAGTTGAGGGAGTTAATAGCGGCGTCGAGGAAGTCGGTAGTGGAGAGGAATTGTTTTTGAACAGGAGTATGGTTATCATCTGAATAGGTCTTTAAATCAGCAAATAAATAGCTTTCGTTTTGAGGGAAAGAAGTTTGCGCAAACAAGTGGACGTAACTTAATTGAAGAAACAATATAGTTGTCCATCTACACATAATGTAATTATCGGAATTTCCAGGTTATAAAGTGTAATCAATTGAACGACCAGAGATGTCAAAAAACTCCGCGAGGTTTACAAATGTGCCTCCAAAACTTTCTTGAAAAGGTTACTTTGTTCGAAGAAATCCGCCGGAAAATAAACAAGCTCATTCCGTTTTAAAAAAGTTTTATAGAACTTATTTTCTAATAAAATTCTCGAAGGCTTGAAATGTAAACTTGGTATGGCTTTTTGTAGAATATGACTACAATACTCTGAACAGTAAAGCGTGTCATTATCCGCTATGTTAAATTGATAGTCGAAAGTAATTTTCCTGCTTTGATAATTCTTGCATAAAGCTTTAAATTTTACAAGTTCTTTTTTCATGCTTTTGTACTCCCACACACTAAAATAATAAACGTCGGGTACTGAAATAAAACTTTGAACCGAGTCTAGAACCAATGCACTTCTGCTATTATCACTAATATCGGTGACATTGTAAATATAAATTTGATGGTTTTCAACATATCCAACACCCACATGCGAAATCATTTTGTCTAAATTGCTGTATTTATTTGCAATTATACCTGCCTTCGATTTCGTACCTCTGCAAAACACATATATCTTATTTTCACTTAACTTAGTTGAAGTTGCTTCTGCTGCACTTATCATTTGATTTTGGCTTAGACCTTTTAAAAAAAAGCAGCTTGCCAAAAAAGTAAAAATTATTTTCATTTTTTTATTCGCAAGTAAAAGGACAGTTTTAAAAATCGCTTAGTGTTGTCAACTTTATTATTCTTTTCGGCATAATCAAAAAGAACGTCGTCTTTATCTGCAATCCCAATATCGAATGCTATCACTCTAGTGAGGGCCACTCGCAATCCAACCGCTGAAGATAAACCAAAATTGTATCCAAGATTTTTCGAGGTCTCTTCAATTGCCATTGTATTGTTTTCAACCGTTCGATTAAGTAACGACCCTCCATATATACCAACAGACAAATAAATCCTGGATTTGGCATTGATTAAAAGATATTTTTTTGCCTCCGCATTTAGTTCAACAAAACGAATGCTCGTAAAGGTGTTCTGTCCAGAGCTGTTAGTAGAGCTAAATTGGATAGTGTAGGTATTAGGCAACAGTTCTAAATACCAATTATTTGAAAGGTATTTTTCAATACCAAATCCTATTCCTTGATAAAAGGCAATACGTTTGTCCTTGTACAGTTTTGTAAGGCTGTAACCAACATCAGAAGTCAGGCGAATGCTTTGGCCAAAACACGAGGTTGTAACAATTAATAAGAAACCAAGTAAAAGTTTTTTTTCCATAAGAAATTTAATTAACCAGGCCATTTAAGTATGACCTGGTTATTGTAATAATGATCAAGAAAGGCCACCTAATATTCCACCTACAAAAATTCCGATCACGCCGCAAGGCCAGAATCCACAGATCAATGACCCTATCACACCTCCTGCGATAGCTCCAAAAACACTACAATCAATCGCTCCAGAACCATCAGGGCCAGATCCAAAGCATCCTTCCGCCCTTGCATTTAATGAAGCACCAACGTTGCCATCGACCATGTGATACACAATTGCAGCTAAGGACAAGGTTAGTTTTTTTTCGTCATTGGATAACGTACTCTGATTGATCAAGTCCACTTTCGACACAATGTTATCCAAATAAGCGTTTTTATCGAGTCGCAATGGATTCTTTGCTAATTCTGAAATAAAGTCTTTTGAAAGTGGGGATAAAGAAGATGAGCTTAGAGCGTTGTCAAAGTTGTAGTCCGCACTTTTTAAACGTTGCACTATCGCCGTGACATCCTCAAATCTTGCACTTAAATTCAAAGGAAGCGACCTATTGTACCTTGCCAATGCTTGTTCGTCGAAAGCGGAAACAATCCCACTTCTAAAATCATTTTTGACAATGTTTATAGACGAAACATAGTCACTACCTACTTGGTCTTGTGGGTTGTTTCTTTGTGCGAACGAGTTTACTTTAAACAGGAACGCTGTTAAAACAAAAATAAATAAACGCATGCTAATAGTTTTTTCGCCTACTCTGTTCAAAATCCGGTTTTCGGCGTCCCCGTACCAATTGGCCAATTGATACAGCAAACCTACACTTGACGAAAGCCGATGAACAGTAGCAAATGCTTCTCTTGCCCTATCCTTTCCTACGCATTCCGGTGACGAAAGCCACGACTCAAAGAACTGTTTGCTCCCAAACATAGTAGAAGAAAAGTACCCAAAACAGTATCTTTTGCTACCCCTCTGTTTAGAAAGCAGTGGCCAATAAAATTTTTCCGTTAACAGGGCATTTCTCGCACCTTATTTGCCGACAGTTTTGTCTTTTCAACTAACCAATTATTTAAATCCTCAAAAACAAATTATCATGCACACCGAAAATGTGAAGATTGCACTTGTAGATGACCACACCATTTTCCGCAAAGCCCTTCAAAACTTTCTGCCAAGTCTCGGAAACTATACAGTTGTACTGGAGGCACGTGATGGATTGGAGTTACAAGAAGCCGTTCAGAACGGCACTCGACTAGATGTAATCCTGCTTGATATTTCCATGCCGGGAATGGATGGCTTTGAAACCATTAAATGGCTGCACGAAACTCATCCCGAATTGGCGGTTGTCATTCTTTCCGACAGAGACACCGAAATAACCACCTTCTTTTTGATTTACCATGGTGCGAGAGCCATTCTTAAAAAAAACGCCGAACTATCAGAAATTCAAAAAGCCATTTCAGCAGCGGCAGACAATGGCTTTTATTTTCCTGATGCCGCCACTCGCAATCCGTGGAAAGCAATTCATCACGATAAAGGCGGACGGGCTGTGCGCAGGCAATTGTTTTCGGGCAGACAATGGCGCTTTCTGCAGTTGGCGGGCACCGATCTAACTTACGCAAACATGGCCGATCAACTAGACACATCGGAAGCCTGCGTAAAAAAGGTACAGCACGAAATGTTTGAAGAGCTGAATGTAACCAACCGGGCAGCGTTGGCGGTTTTGGCCGAACGGCATGGCATCCGCGAACATAAGGCCGCATAGTCTCTGTGGGTCACAAGTACTAAGAAAGGTTGATTGTACAAGGCATACTTACGTTTTGGCAATTGTTCTCAACAAGTCTATCAACCTTTCTTAATTTATCGTCTCCACTTCATACACCCCGCTAAAAAAATACACTCGCTTTGTTTTGACCTCTACACACCGAAACCGTTTGCGCAATTTCTCTCCCCGCTGAAACAGGCGGCCATCGCCGGTTTTAAACAGCGTGCCTTCCGGTAGATTTTCTACAAACAGTGCGGCCGTCATCCTTGTATCATAATTTTTTAAAATTCGCAGTAAGGCTTCATCGGCGCAACTTGAGGCCGCGGGATTGTGAAGCGATTGCAACAAGACGGTTTTAATGTCAGCCGGAAAAACATTGTGTTCGACGAATTGCGCCAGCAACTGTCCAAACGAAGCCTTCCATTCCTTGCCGTGTGCGGCTACCCGGTTGCCCCATTTTTCAAAGGTGAGTAAGTGCGCCAGTTCGTGCAGCAACGTTATTAAAAAAGCGTATTGATTGAGGTTGCAGTTCACGCTGATGCGGTGCGTACTGCCGCCGTGACGGTGGCGATAATCACCCAAAATACTTTTGCGTTCGCGGGCCACGGTTAAGTGTACTTTGTAGGCTTGCAAATAATGCAATACCGGCTCGTAAGTGTTTGTAGGCAAATAGGATTGTAAAGCCGATAACGGCGCTTCTTTCTTAGGCATTGGGCTTGGCGCGAAGCATTCGGGTTAAAGCAGAAACTTCCAAAAAAGTATAAACAAGATAAAGGCCCATGCAGATAAAAAGGCCCGCTTTGTTCAAACCTTTCTTGTAAATGGAGATGTAAACAAAAGCGGCAATGATGCAGAGAAACATTTTAAATAAAATGCTGCCCATGATGGAACGCATAAAAGTGTGCGGATTGGCATTGTGCAAACCTTTTTTGGCAAGCAAAAACGAACCAAGCGTAATGAGAAATAAAAACAGGTTGCCGATGATTAGGACATCCTTATCCGCATTCAGTGAAGGCCACAATTTGTGCAGCAGCAGCGGCAGTGAATTGGCTATCACAAACAACAAAATCACCGGCCTCAATACGCCGTATCTTTCTTTACCCGCCATCTTTCTTCGAGGTGTCTTTAATCAGTTTATAAATCATGGCGCTTACCACGGCAAAGGGCAACAGCCACACAAGCAATGGAAAGGAAACTTTCAGCCATTTATCGGCATGATATCCCGCGAACACCGCCAGCCCAAGCGACACGAGTATCTGTCCGCCCAAGCCGGCGTAGCGCAATAAATCATTGCCGGAATTAGTTTGCTTTTGCATGAACCGCCTCTCCGTCTTTCATATGAACCACCGAGCCGGCAGCGGTTGTCATGATACTTTGCCCGTTAAACAAAGCGCCGGCTTCTATCTGCAAACTTAAGGCGGTGATGTTGCCCTGCACATTGCTTTTTGTTCGCAGTGAGGCCAGGTCTTTCACGTTGATGTTGCCCACGATTTTGCCGGCCACGTCAGCCTGCGAACCTTGTACAGTGCCTTCTACAAAACCATCGGGACCAATGATGATTTTAGCACCGCTGGTTACGTTGCCGTGAATGGTGCCGTCAATACGCAAATCGGTTTCGCTCTTTAAATCACCTTGCAGTACGGTGCCTGCACTAATGAGTGTTGCGTTGCCGGAGCTAAGGCGTTCGGTGCCGTTGCTGCTTTTTTCTTTGCTGAACATAGGATTGGGGTTTTTAAGAATTTCTGATTTTAAATTTCTGATTTCTTATCATTCATTCTTCCTTCCATCAATCATTCACTTCCTCTTCCTTCGGCACTTTGATGGATGTGGTATCAAGTTTGGCCGGCACATCTCCCGCAAATACTTTATGCAAGGCGTTTAAATATTGCATTTGGGTGGCTGTTGTTTTGTCAAGCGAGTCGTAGGCATACTTTAATTGCCGGTACTCGCGGTCCACCTTGGCGCTTCCGTAACCGGGAATGTAATACTTCACCGGCGTAAATACAATCAGCGCCACTGTTAATCCGACGAGCAGCATAAAAAAGCTGCTCAAAACCACGTAAACACTCATTCGCGAAAGCCGGAAGGTGACCACTTCCTCATAGGTATCATCGTTCATCACCACCAACCGGTAGCGGTTGCGCAGGCGTTGCAATGTCGTACCCGCATCCAATTTAGCCATAACCTTTTTTTATCCGGCGAAAGGTAAAGAAATTATGCAAGGCCGGTTGTGTAAGCTGACCTGCGCTTTTGGGAAATCACATTGTGTATCGTTGCGTGATTACACTGCAAAGAGCAAGGGAAGCGATGCTAAAGGCGGAGCATTGATAACTGCGTTTACCTCCGTATTCTCCTGTTCCCTGCGGCAATAAACTCAAGGCATCCAATCTGCTACAAACACATTGGTATCGTGCCCTCCACCGTTGTTGCGGTTGCTGCAAAACAGAAGCTTTTTACCGTCGGGACTGAACATGGGAAACGCATCAAAACTGTTATCGTGACTAAGTTTTTCAAGGCCGGTGCCATCGCCGTTTAGCAAATACATGTTAAACGGAAAGCCGCGTTTGTACTCCTGATTGCTGCAAAAAATAATGCGGCCGTCTTTTAAAAAATTGGGCGCCCAATTGGCTTGTCCATAATGCGTGATTTGTTTGGCATTGCTGCCATCGGCAGCAGCCTTGTACACTTCCATCTGCGTGGGCGCCACTAAATTTTCAGCCAGCAATTCTTTGTACTCCTTTATCTCCGCTTCGGTTTTGGGCCGGCTGGCGCGCCAGATAATCTGCTTGCCATCGGCGCTAAACCAGGCGCCGCCATCGTAACCAAGTGTATTCGTAATTTGCGTGACCTTTTCTGTTTTCAAATCCATTACGTACAAATCCAGGTCGCCGTTGCGCACCGATGTAAACAACATTTTTTTACCATCGGGCGACAAGGTGGCTTCAGCATCGTAGCCTTTTGTGTTCGTCAGCTTCTTTACAATCTTGCCGGTCATATCGGCCATGTAAATATCAAAGCTGCTGTAAATGGGCCAGATGTATTTGTTGCCGTATTTGCTTCTGTCCGGCAGCGGCGGACAGCCCTCGCCGCCTTCAAACGTAGAAGCATAAATAATGTGCTGGCCGTCCTTGGTAAAGAAGGAACAAGTCGTTCGACCTTTGCCTGAACTCATCATCTTGTAGGTAAACTTCTCTCCTGACTTTGGCAGGTTGCCATAAAAAATCTGGTCGCAGGGCAAGCCGTCCTTTGCCGATGTACGTTGAAACACTATGCTCTTGCCATCGAAGCTCCAGTAGGCCTCGGCATTGTCGCCGCCAAAGGTTAGCTGTTGAATGTTTTTAAAGTGCCTTTCTTCGGGATAAAGCAAGGTGTCTGTAATGAGTAATGAGTGATTAGTAGTGAGGCTGCGTACTTCAGTTTTTGGTTTCGGCATAAACGAAGAAGCAAACAGCAACAGCAGAAGAAAGGCCAATAATAATTTCATGAAAAAGTTTTAGCGGCTTGTAAAAGCAGTGCAAAAATATCGGCGAAGCGGTGCACGACCGTCAGATTTTTGTCATACGCAAACGGCGCTGCTATAGCTTTGGCGCATGATTCGATTCCTTCTGTTTGCTGTTGTTTGCTTTGCGACTCTTTGTTCGTGCAGCAACAATGAAACATCAAAATTGGATACAGCTTCTGCGGTTCCTTCTGTACAAAAAACAATGGACAGCATTGCCGCGCAAATAGCTACGGCAAAAAACCTGAAGGCCAAAGGTCAATACGATGCAGCCTTGAAAATTGCTGACGCCCTGATTAAAAAGTATCCCGGCCAGTTGGACGCGATGGGAATCAAAGCCGATGTGCTAAAAGAACAGGGCAAAGAAGCAGAAGCGATTGCGGTGTTGGAAAAAGCATACGCTCTGCAGCCGCGTGATAAAGAAACCGCTTACAATCTTGCCTACGAATATGCTGACGCAAAAAATGAAAAAGCATTGTCACTAACCGACACGTTACTTAAGTACGACAAAACAGAAACCGTGGCCCGTGCCTGGTACACCAAGGCGTATTATTTCAACAGGGTTGGCAATGAGCCGCAGGCTTTGCGGTACTATGATTCATCCTTGGCTGCCGACTATAATTTTTTGGACGCCTATATAGACAAGGGAAAATTGCTGTTCGGGCAAAAGAAATACGAAGCCGCGTTGAAAACCTTTGCGCTTGGGCAGAAGGTGTCGCCGGCGGCAGCGGAATTTTATTTATGGGTGGCTAAAACAGAGGAAGCGATGGGCAACAAACAAGATGCAAAGGCGAATTATGAAAGCGCTTATGCACTTGATAAAATGCTGACTGAAGCCAAAGAAGCGGCCGAGCGTTTGAAATGAGAGCAACAAAAAAATGAGTGATGAGTAATGAAGGGTTTGCGCATTTGCATGGACGTCCTCTAAGTAGCGATGGCCGTGCAATTGCTTTAAAATACTGTTTGTATTTATGATGATGCTAAGCCAATGGTCAATACCGAACAAAGCGTATGAGTGTGCGACGCAACGACAGCTCAATGGATAGACGAACCTCTGGTCTATAAAAAGATTGAAATAGAGAAAGTGTTTCACCCTGCAAAAAACTTTTGTTCACTGCCACTCACGTATCAACCAATTACCTTAGCAACTTATCAACTCTTCACTCATGCCCCTGATTGCTCCGTCTCTTCTTACCGCAAATTTTTTACACCTTGGTGAAGCCTGCGCCATGCTGAATGACAGCGAAGCCGATTGGTTTCATTTGGACGTAATGGATGGCCGTTTTGTGCCGAACATTTCCTTTGGCATGTCCATCATCAAACAAATACGCACGGCCACGACCAAGTTTTGCGATGTACACCTGATGATTTTGGAACCGGAGAAATACGCTGAAGAATTTGCCGCCGCCGGCGCCAATCAACTTACTGTTCATTATGAAGCTTGTCCGCACCTGCACCGCAACATTCAGCAGATACAAGGCCTGGGCATGAAGGCTGGCGTGGCCGTCAATCCACACACACCGGTTGACTTCTTGAAAGACGTGTTAGCGGATATTGATACCGTCTTAATCATGAGTGTAAACCCCGGTTTTGGCGCACAAAAATTTATTCCGCATACGCTGAAGAAGATAGAGCAATTGCGAAAGATGATTGACCAAAACAACCTTGATGTAAAAATTGAAATTGACGGCGGCGTGACGATGGAAAATGCAAAGACTATTTTGGCTGCCGGTACGGATGTGTTGGTGGCAGGGAACACGGTATTTAGTGCGGACGATCCGAAAGCAATGATCCATCAATTAAAACAGTTTTGATGCCGAAAGACCTCTTCTCCACACAAGCCGATGCTTACGCAAAATACCGCCCAACCTATCCGCAGGATTTATTCGATTACATGCTGTCTTTTGTAAAAAATTACGACAACGCCTGGGACTGTGCCACCGGAAATGGACAGGCCGCGACAGTTTTATCCAACTACTTCAACTCCGTTGACGCCACTGACATCAGCGAAGCGCAATTGAAAAACGCCGAACAAAAAGCAAACATTCATTACCTGCTTTGCCCGGCGGAACAAACTTCGTTTGCCGATAACAGTTTTGATTTAATCACGGTCGCTACGGCCTATCATTGGCTTGATTGGCCCGCCTTTTACGGGGAAGCCTCGAGAGTTGGAAAGAAGGATTGCGTGGTGGCCGTGTGGGCTTACAACTTGTTTTTCTGCGAAGATGAAGATGTGAATTTGCTCATTCAGGATTTCTATTTCACTACCATTTATGCTTATTGGGACAAAGAGCGGCGGCACGTGGAGAATGCTTATGCAAACGTGGTTTTTAATTTTGCCCCTTTGCCTTCCAAAGATTTCGAAATCAAAAAGCAATGGAACCGAACAGATTTTCTTGGCTATCTATTTACATGGTCAGCGGTGCAAAACTTTATCAAGCAAGAAGGTTCATCACCTTTGGATTTAATCAAGGAAAGGCTTAACAACATCTGGCCAAATGAGCTTGATAAAAAAAACTTTCGCTTTCCCCTTTTCTTGCGCATTGGCCGCATCGGAAAATAAACACGCCTCATGCAACTGCAATCCATTTTTGTTCAGTTACTCTATCAACAATGAAACTTCTACAACACTTTATCTTCGCCTATTTCCCATTTCCTCATTCCCAATTTCCCGTAAATGCCCACTAAACTCTCCGTCAACATCAACAAATTTGCAACGCTGCGCAACAGCCGCGGCGGCAACAATCCTGATGTGGTAAAAGCCGCTATGGATGCGCAACGCTTCGGGGCCGACGGCGTTACCGTTCATCCCCGTCCCGATGAACGCCACATTCGCTACGATGACGTTCGCGCCATTAAAAAAATTATGGAAACGGAGTTTAACATCGAAGGCAATCCACGGGAGCAAAAATTTGTTGACCTAGTATTAGAAACGGCGCCTCAACAAGTAACCTTGGTGCCTGATGAATTAGGGCAAATCACTTCTGACCACGGTTGGGATACGGTGAAACACAAGCAGTATTTACGGGAGATCATTGGCGTGTTTAAAGCCGCCGGCATTCGCGTTTCCATCTTTGTAGACCCGGACGCTATGATGGTAGAAGGCGCAGCATTAACCGGCACTGACCGTATTGAACTTTACACCGAAGGCTATGCTAAACAGTATGCAGTCGGCAATCGTAGCAATGCCATCACTACGTATGTGGAAGCGGCAAAGAAGGCAAGAGAAGCCGGCCTGGGGCTAAATGCCGGACATGATCTCGACCTGAACAACCTTAAATATTTTAAGCAAAACATTCCCTGGTTAGATGAAGTGAGCATCGGCCATGCGTTAATCGCCGATGCTATCTATCTCGGTTACGAAAACGCCATTCAATTGTACAAGCGGCAACTCGTGTGATCCGTTAATCTGGTTATCCGTTTAACCGGATTAACGGATTATCATCTTACAACGTCGGCCCTTTCCAACCCAGCACACTTAGCGAGCTTGCCATTAAAGCCTTGCCGAGATTCTTCTGCTTCTTTTTATACAAGCTGTAACCAATGACAACCAAAGCGGTTGCCGCTACAATCTTCAATAAGGTGTAATCAGGCGTTTTCGGCGGCACGTACGTCGGGCCTTCGTCGTTGAACAAAGCTGGCTCACTTACATAGCGGCCTTTGTCGGGCATGCCCAATTGCCAAAAGCGGCGGGCCATTTTGTGCAAGGCCTGCCTCGCTTCCATCCCGTACATGGCATGGCCGTGGCCGGATACAATGACGTTGGGTTCAAGCGCCGCCAACTCTTTTACCGACCGGGCCGCGGCGCCCCAATCGGGCGTGAAGTACTTTGGCGGGCCGCTTAATACCCGCTTCTGCGTCATCACCGAAAAAATAGACTCCTGCTTCGTTGTCACTACGGCGTCACCGGCTACCAGTACGCCATCGCTGTCACGGAAAAGGCTGATATGTCCCGGTGTGTGGCCGGGCGTATGAATCCACCGCCAATCCGGCAACGAAGGCACACTGCCGTCTTCGGGCAATTCTTTTAAATGCTCTTGTATGTCAATAGGCCCGCTCGGATAAACAAAGGCCATCGAAGCCATTACGCCACCGCCAACGGTTGGGTCGGGCGGCGGATAGCTGGCCTTGCCGGTGAGGTAAGGAACTTCCATGTGGTGGCAATAAACCGGCACCTTCCATTCATCGGCCAGATGTTGCAAAGCGCCGCGATGATCAAAATGGCCGTGTGTCAAAATGATGGCTTGCGGCCTGGCGCCGGGTTCCATGACTTCGGCAATCAGGTTTTTTATTTTGGCTACCGATGATTTAAGGCCAGTGTCCACTAACACCCATCCCGGCTGTGTTTGGCTTTCGATGATGAACACGTTTACAAACACGTCTTTCATTCGCCACACGCCGGGCGCCACAGCGTAAATGTTGTTTACTATCAGGCGTTCTTCCGTCGCCGATACCTGCCGTTGATCCACCAACTTCTTATCCATAAATCCGTTTTTTTGTGTAGGGAAAGAAGGCACAAATAACATACCACTGCACGGCACATTGTTTACCGCTCTGCCACATTGCGGTTTTATAGAAAACTTTCGATGCCGTGCAAATCAATGGCTGCGACTACGGTTTGTACAAGCGCACAGTCTTCCAATCAATATTTCTTTATTTTCAATCCAAAACCGAAATCATGATCCCTTCTATAAGAAAGGAATTCAACAGCCGCTTTACCGAAGAAACCTATAAGGCTTATCTGGCTGATTTGAACAACGTTTATCCCGGCCAGTTGGAATTTCGCATTGCCGAAACGCCCATCTTCATCCCAAAAGAGTTTACGCAAAAAATGATCGCTGCCTGCGACAGCATTTTAGACCAGGTGGATACCGATGAATACAAAAGCAAAAGTCATAGGGCCGTTCCGGCCAATGTAAATGTGCCGGGTGAAGACAGCCATCCGCAGTGCATTGCCTTTGACTTTGGCATTTGCGATGACGGCAAAGGCGGTTACGAACCGCAACTGATAGAGATGCAAGGCTTCCCGACTCTTTTTGCATGGGAAGCCGTGATACCGGTTATTTACGAAGAACATTTTTGGTGCCCGAATGGTTTCAGTTCGTACCTCAACGGCTACGACAAAGAATCATACTTGAAGCTTTTAAAAAAAATTATTATTGGCGACACACCGGTAGAGAACGTCGTGTTGTTAGAAATTTTTCCGGAGAAACAAAAGACCCGTGTGGACTTCAGCG
This sequence comes from Flavisolibacter sp., assembly GCA_965247695.1. GTDB lineage: Bacteria > Bacteroidota > Bacteroidia > Chitinophagales > Chitinophagaceae > Flavisolibacter. The sequence continues at coordinate 2,704,398 of OZ252037.1, read as the reverse complement.
CCACCGAAGATTTGCTGGGCGTAAGAGCCGTTTGCCTGACGAAGTTGATTCAGGAAGATAAAGATTTGTACTACCTGCGTGACGGTGTAAAAACCAAAATCAAACGCATTTATAATCGCGTCATTTTTGATGATCTCTTTCAACAAGAGACTTGGGTGCAGGAGAAAGGAAAACTCTTGTTGCAGGAATTGAATGTGAAATGGGTGCCGCACCCAAACTGGTTTTACAAGTTGAGCAAGTTCACCCTGCCATTTATCAAACATCCTTATGTGCCCGAAACAACGTTTTTAAACGAGGTCGGAACCCTGCCGAACGATTTGGAGAACTATGTAGTAAAGCCGCTGTTCTCGTTTGCAGGCCAGGGAGTGATTATTGATGTGACCAAAGAACAGATTGACGCCATCACCGATCCACAGAACTGGATCATTCAACGCAAAGTGAAATACGCCGACGTGATTGTGACACCCGACGGAAATGCCAAAGCCGAAATACGCCTCTTCTACTTTTGGGAAGATGGAAAAAGGAGACCGGCGGCTGCGCAAAACCTGTCCCGCATCAGCAAGGGTAAGATGGTGGGTGTGCGCTACAACAAAGACAAGCAGTGGGTAGGTGGCAGTTTTTGTTTGTTTGAGAAAATGAGTAATGAATAATCACCATTGAGTACGTGTTGTAAACAACGTGTCCGTAGCTGCAAATGGCCTTGCTCACTACTGATTAATTATCCCTGACTATTTCAGCGCATTCAAAAAAATGTATTCAAAGCTTATCAGCCAACTGGCCTTTGCCAGCCGGTAAATGTCGCTGCTTAGTTGAAAGCGATAACCAACGTTCAACTTTGCGGTGCTGCTGAAGATGGCTTGCACCGACGGCGCCAAATCCACATAATATTTTTCTTTGGCGAAGGCGATGTTGCGTCCGCCCAACAGTTCCGCGTATAGATTAATATTGGTTTGATTGTAGCCTTTGTAATCAAAAGGCATTAACAAATAACCCGCCGATAAACTGTAATTGACGGAGCGAAAAGCATAGTCATTTGCATAGAGCTTATTCCGCCGTTCGCCATTGAATACTTCGTTCCAACCGGCGGTGGCGGACACTGCAAACTTGTTTAAAAGTTGTGTGGCAATCAACCCTGCCTGCACGCCGCTTTGGTCCATCATTCCAATGGCGATTTCGTTGTGGTCAAGGTGGTTGCGGCTGTACGCGGCCGCACCAAAAGCCGCCATCCGAAAATGTTTATGCACATCGTCGTAGGAAAGAAAACGGTACTTGGCATAAAGCCTTGCACCTTCCCAAATCAATTTTGGTTGATGCATATTGGAAAAGCCGGCGCTTGTGTGCAGCATCCATTTTTTGTTTAACCCAAACATCAATTCTGGAACATGGCGCTGCACCATTCCCGCGGAATGTGCGTCCTTTTGAAAAAAGGAACTGATTTTTACCGACAACGAATGCGAAGGCATGTTGGAGGCCGGCTCGGTGTTCGGATAAAGCTCCTGCGAATGAACGCACAACTGAAGCACAAGGCTCAAAAAAAGTAAGCTCTTTTTCATACTGAAAAAGCCCTCCGTAAACCGGCGGGCTTGCTATTTAAATCACCACGTGATAAATTCTGGAACCAGCGGGTTCGCCCGATGCGCAACAACTTGCCATCCGCCCCGTTTGCACACAATCCATTTTGGTTAACGCAGCGTATTTCTTAAACGCGGTTGACGAAACATAGCCTTTATCTACAACTGACAAGCCCACGTTGCCGTCCAGCGTTTGGCCGGATGCATTAAGAAAATGAAAGGCCTGTCCGCCAATTTTAAAATGCCCGTCCTTTTGCACTAAAAGTTGATGAACCGTAGCCGTTGCCTTCATGGAGGCCACCGAAAAACCAGCGTCCTGCACGGCTTTTTTTAAGACATCAAAATCCACGGCGTTGCCGTCTTTAAACGAAAGAGTGTATTGTTGATTCTTGATGTCAACATCTACTTTTCTTACGAACGAAACACCTTCCAACGCAGTCTTTACCGCCTTGGAACACATAGAGCAGGTAAGGCCGCTGGCTTGCAGCGAAACGCTGTTGATTTGCCCATGCGAATTCATACAAAGGGCTATCATCAGCACGATGATTATCTTTTTCATACTGAAAAATTTAAGCGTGAAAGAAAAAGCGCAAGCCGTGAAAGCATACGTGCCAACAACGGCTTGCGCTGTTGATTACCCCTTTTTGCAACAAGCCTTTTGATCACAACCGGCTTCTTTACAGCAAGCCTGATCTTTGGCGCAACTGCCGTCTTTAAAACAAGTGGACTCTTTGCATTTGGCGTTATCGCAGCAAGAAGTTTTTGCTGATGCGGCGCGGTCGTACTTGCAACAGTCATCCAACTTTTCGTACGCCTTGTCCGATGCTTTTACATCGGGTGTGTCATAACCGGCGGCGGCAATTGCCTTTTCTATTTTGGCGGTGTTAGTGGAGGTGCTGCTGTATTTTACGGTGAGAATTTTACTCTCTTTGCTCCAAACCGCGTAAGAAGCTCCGGCGGTTTTTGCTGCGGTTTCGATTTTCTTTTTGCAGGTCCCGCATTCGCCGGCTACGTCAAGCGTTTCTGTTTTTATTTGTGCAAAGGCAACGGTAGTTGCAAGAAGCAGGAAAGAGAAGAGGGAAAATTTGAGCGTTTTCATTTTTGCTTTGTTGATTTGATAGAAAAGAGGCGGAGAAGAACGCAGGCGCATTCTTTCTATCGTCAACTTAGTTGACGACTTGTAAACAGCTTGCTTAAAGCAAGCGGGGAGGCATCTTTCTATAGCCTGAAAACGCAATTGAGGAGATAAGTCTTTTGCCCGTTCAGCGGCGGGCCGTGGGCAAGCGGATAATTTGGCGATTGAGATTGAGGAAAGAAAACGTATTGACAATTTTGGAAACTTGCAAGCAGCAGCGCAAGTGAAAAGTCAGGAACAACTGTTTTGGCGGCATTGTGGTCGGTCTGCATCTTTACCACATGAACGTCATCCTTGCAACAGCCACCGCTTTTTTCGATCTTCATTCCGCACTTGCCGCAATCGTCCTTCGCCGAATAACCAAGCTCCAATGACACTTGTTTGCTCATGCAATAATGCACCGAAACAGTGAAGCCCGTGGTTACGGTAAGATAAACGAGAAGTGTTAAGGCGGCGGCCAGCTTTTTCATTTGCAGAACGAAGATAATCAGGAATGAATAAGGAAGAATGGGTAATGAGCAATCAATAATGAGTAAAATCCTAAAGTTTGCTGTCGTTTATTTTCCGCAAAGTTTGTGCGTAACACGAACCCACTATTAATAATTGATTGCTCATAAATCAATTGATAAACGTCCAGTAAATACCGAAGCGAACGTACATGCCCGGTAATGGATAACCCGGCGCTGCGAGATTATTATGATTAAAGCCAAAGCCGTTTACCAAACTGGCCGTATTCAAATTCTCTACCCGTAAATAAGCCTTGAAGGTGCGGATGCGCATGTGAAGGAAGGCATGAATGTCGGGACGATTGTTTATAGTCAATGTGTCCTGATAAACAAACTGGCCCAGCACCGGCGAATAATTATCGGCTTTGTAGGGCGTGTTATAGCGTATTTCAAGACCGGTAGATAAAACGAGGTTGCGGAAAAAACGGCCTTCATAAGCCAGCCGGTTGCGGGTATAAATCACGGGTACATTTACGGCGGCACCGCCGGCCTTTTGCTGCACATATACTTCGCTGTGCAGATTCCAGTGGCGGTTCAGTTTAAATGTTTTTAAACCGCTTACGCGAAGGAGATTGAACAGGGCATTCTCTTGTTGCAGCGACGTGTAACTGTTTAAATAAAGGTACTTGGTGACGAAGTAATAATCCCCCGCCAATTGTATGTCCAGCTTTGGAATGGTATAACGGGCGAAAAAATGAAACGTGTTTTCCTTGCCAAAACTTTTGGCGCTGTCTAAGTAAAATGAACTCCTCTGGTCATAGATGAATGAAGGAGAACGGTTGATGTTCTCACCGCCGATTTGCAAGGTACCAAGCTTTGTTCCCAACAACCGTTGCAAGCTGGCGTAAAAATGATAGTCGCCAAAATTTGCGCCGGTGCTGTACAATTGTCCGAAAGCATTGATATCCCACTTCTGGTTTTTGGCGCGGTTACGGTATTCGCCGTGAAGGATAACGTTGTAAAACGAAGGACTGGTTGTTTTTAATTTACCGCTTATCAATTGCAACTCGGCGCCCAGCTTAATGTACTGCTGCAGGTTTTTCGCATCGGGAAATTGATAGACAGAAAAGTCATTGCTTACTTCACTCCACCGGTCTTGCAGGTTGATCGAATCGCCGTTGTTTCTGACATTGATGTCGTAAAACTTTTTATAGTACCCTGAATCAGGCCTGTTGGTAGAAGACGAATCGTCCTGAAACAAATAAGACGATTTGGTATAACGAAAGGAATGCTCAAACCGCAGCCGCGGATAAAACAGCGGAATGACGGTAGAGTCAGTAACAATCGAATCCTTCTTTCCCAAATCATATTGCTGGCGCAGAAAAATAGTGGTCTCTTTTTCAATGCGGCCGGTGCTGATGGCTGAAGAAAACGGTGCACGGGCCGTATTGGGCGTGCCGCCGATGTTGGTGGGAATCAACAGCCGGCTTCGTTGAAAATCCGGATCATCCAGGTAATCCTGATCAGCCAGTATCCCGCCGCTTTCACTGGCCTTTATGGTGTTTCCCAACACCACAAAATAATTGTTGTACCGTTTGCGCGGCGACTCGTACCAGGATCCGATCCGGTAACTCGTGTGATAGTTTTTTTGATTGCGAAAAACACCCGGCGAACTGATAAGCCGGTAGCCGAAATTGATGTTCAGATAAGGCCGGATATTTTGCGTTTGCAGCAGGTCAATGGTTTGCGCCTGGCCGCTGCCGAGAACATAACCCAGTTCGGTATAAGGCTTGGGTGTGCTAAAGAACCGCACATTCTCCAGCTTCCATTTGTACACATCGTGGCTGTGAAAACCGGGATCGAAACCAATGCGCTGCGGTGTGGAAAACAAAAACGATTTGGTGGCCGATCCCTCGTTACCCAAGTAATAATGCGTGGCCGGAATGGCAAAGCGAAGCGTAAAATCCTGAATGGATGTATCGAAGGTGGTGGGTTTTCCTCCCGATAAAGAATACACATTTACCCGAAGGCTGTCGTCACTGTAGTCGCGGCGTTGCACACCGCTTTGAGCCGAGTCGTTTCCGCTGCCGTTACGGCCCGTCCTGCCGTTGCCCGCTGTGTCGGAATAATTGCGCCGCAAGCCGCCGGGCAGTCGCGACAAGGGATTCTGTGCCGCAGCTTCGGCCGCGCAACAGTAAAGGAAGAAAAAGAAAACTGTTTTATGAAGGGCGGTGATTTTCAACAAGGGCGCATTAAAAGGAGATAATCAATTGCCGAAAGATGGTGGAGAGCTTTGGGGCGGCTTTGGCGGCGGCCTGCAAAACCTCTTCGTGTGTGATGGTGTTTTCCTCGTCACGAACGCCGATGTCGGTAATCACACTCATGGCAAAAACATCCATGCCCGCATGAACGGCCGCAATTACTTCCTGCACGGTGCTCATGCCCACTGCATGTGCGCCAAGAAGTTGAATGAGCTTATACTCGGCGCGGGTTTCAAACGTGGGGCCGGTAACGCCGAAGTAAACGCCTTCTTTTAGTTCGATGCCAAGGCCCATTGCAATGCCTTTTACTTTTGCAATCAGGCTTTTTTTATACGGCTCGCTCATGTCTGTAAAACGCGGCCCAAGGTCGCTTTCGTTTTTGCCCAGCAATGGGTTTTTAACGGCAAAGGAAATGTGGTCCTTAATGATCATCAGGTCACCCACTTTAAAACCTTCGCCCACACCGCCGGCCGCATTTGAAATGAGCACTGTTTGCACACCCAAAAACTTCATCACCCTGATGGGAAAGGCCACTTCTTCCGGCGAATAGCCTTCGTAAAAATGAAACCGTCCGGCCATGGCTACAATGGCTTTACCGCCGATGGCACCAAAGATTAATTTACCGTGATGGCCTTCCACTGTTGACACTGGAAAGTGCGGAATATCCTCGTACGGAATTTCGTGAACGACGTCAATTTCGTTTACAAAATCACCCAAGCCACTGCCCAGCACAACGCCGATGGCGGTGTTGCCGGTATTGTACTTTTTCAAGTAGTCGGAGGCGGCCGTTAGTTTCTCAATCGTAGTCATCGGGGCAAAGATAGCGGCCACTCCTTTTACGGTTGTTTTCAATGTCATAATGTTGGGAACCGCGGAACAGAGGAACGAGGAATGATGAATGACGATGGCGGCATCGTGACATTGAAGACATGCGTCGGCATGTATCATTCCTTGTTCCTCTGTTCGATATTCTCGCACTTCTCCTTAAATTTGACCGATTGCTTATACAATTATGACGACTGCTGCATTACAGGAAATGGTTGCCCGCATCGCATTGAACGATGATGCAGATGCCTATAAAAAATTGTTTCTTTACTATTATCCCAAGCTTCTCTCCTTCTCCACGTCCATCACGCATTGCAAAGAGTCGTCGGAAGAAGCCGTGTCGGATGTATTTGTCAACGTTTGGAGTTTGCGCAAAACGCTGTTGCGCATCACCAACTTTCATTTGTATTTATACATCAGCACCAAGAACACGTCCATCAATTATCTGGAGCGCCAACGGCGTACACAAGCCTTCTCGCTCGATGATGTAAAAACTGAATTTGCCAGTCTTGCCTACAACCCCGAACAATTGCTCATCACCGCTGAAATGTTTCGTCGCATTTGCGCCGCGGTGCAAGCCCTTCCGCCGCGCTGCCGGCTTATTTTTAAACTGGTGAAAGAAGATAATCTTCGCTACAAAGAAGTGGCCGAACTGCTGCACCTGTCGGTAAAAACGGTGGAGTCGCAGATGGCGATTGCAGTGCGCAAGTTGGGCAATGCGGTATCGCTGCAAAAAAACATCTTCCTTTCTTAAAATAATTTCCGGTGCTTTAGGGGTTTTGCTGTTTTGCCTTGTTCTTACTGATATTGATTGCTACATGAACGAAGAGCACTTTTGGAACCTATTGGCCAAAAAACTTTCCGGCGAAGCCTCGGCGGAGGAGAAAGCGGAATTGGAAAATTTGCTCAAAGCTCATCCCGACTTTAGTTTTCCTGCGCAGCAACTAACCGATCTGTGGTTTTTAAATAAAACGTCTCCCACTCCCCAAACCGAAACGGCTTTTCAAAAGCATTGGCTGGAACTACAGGGTTCAGAAAGCGATACAACGCCAATTGAAGCGTCAACGAAACCTCGCCGGATTTTCTGGTGGCCGGTAACGTTATTGGTCGTCTTTATCGCTATAGGCAGTTGGTTTTTACGCAACAAAAGCAGCAACGAAGGCCCAAAACCGCTTTCTCAAAAAGCGGAGGTTTCCACGCGAAAAGGAGCAAGAACAAAATTGCTATTACCGGACAGCTCGGAAGTATGGCTCAATGCCGGCAGCAAGCTGACGTACGAACCCGGATTCGGAATCAATAACCGTAACACAACGTTGGTGGGCGAAGCTTTTTTTGACGTAAGAAAGAGCAGCCTGCCTTTTGTAATTCACGCCACCGGTGTACGGATAAAAGTGTTGGGTACGGCCTTTAATGTGAAGTCATACCCCAACGAAAAAACAACCGAAACGAGCCTCATTCGCGGCCGGGTGGAAGTAACGCTGGACAAGCGTCCCGATGAACCTATTTTTTTAAAGCCCAATGAAAAATTAATCGTTTCCACCGCTGCGGCCGATGGAAGAAAGCAAAACCAATCCCCACAGCCTATCGTGATCCTGAAGAGCCTGACGCACATAAATGACAGCCTTGTAGCAGAAACTTTATGGGTGGAAAACAAGCTGGTTTTTGCCGATGAAACCTTTGACGAGGTAGCCCGCAAAATGGAACGTTGGTACAACGTGAACATTGACATCAAGGACTCAACACTGGCGCAACTAAGAGTGGGCGGCGGTCCGTTTGAGACGGAAACGATTGGGCAAGCATTGAGTGCCCTACAGATAGCCTTTGATTTTAAATTTTCAATCAGGAAGAACTACATTACCATAACACCTTAAACGATTGTGCATGAAAGCCAATACCTCCTGACCGTGAACCGTAAATGACGTTACAATTGCAAACCCTCGTGTTCAACTCTAATTATGCATTATGAAAAAAAGTAGAGAAAATCCTTTCCGCAAACCCATTACCTTACAAAAAATCGGCAGGCTCATGAAACTGACCTGTGCTTTTCTTTTAGTCGGCTGCCTTCACGTGGCAGCCGCCGGCTTCGCCCAGGACAAGGTATCGCTGCGCCTGAAAGATGCCGACCTAAAAAAAGTGCTGACCGAAATTCAAAAGCAAACGGCCTATCGCTTCCTGTATAATCAAGCTCTGGTTGACGACAAGAAAGTGGACATTGCCGTGGCCAATGAAGATGTGCAAACCGTTTTGCACCTTGTACTCGACGGCAAAGGCATCGGTTACAAGATTTTAGACAACAAACTGATTGTGCTGAAAAGTGCTGTTAATGGTGAAGCCATTGAGGTGCAAGACCAACGCATTAACGGAAAAGTAACCGGAGCCAACGGCGAACCGCTGCCCGGCGTATCGGTTACCGCTAAAGGCACATCTATTGGCACCGCTACGGATGCTGCGGGCAACTTTACCCTCACTGTTCCCGATGCTACCGCCACGTTGGTCTTTTCTTCGGTTGGTTATCAATCGCAGGAAGTGGCCATCAATGGCCGCGGCACCATAAACCTTTCGTTAACTGCGTCTCAAAACTCATTGAGTGAAGTGGTGGTGATTGGTTACGGCACCGCCAGCCGCCGCGATCTTACGGGTTCCATCGTGAAAATTGCAGGCAAGGAAGTAGCCGATAAGCCCAATACCAATCCGGTGGCTTCGCTGCAAAGCAAAGTGCCGGGACTGTACATCGTCAACAACGGCACACCGGGAGCGGATCCGGACATCCGCATTCGCGGTACGGTAAGCATCGGCCAGGTGCATCCACTTTATGTGGTGGACGGTATTTTACAAGACAACATCAATTACATCAACCCCAATGATATTGAGTCCATTGAGATTTTAAAAGACCCTTCTTCGCTGGCCATCTTTGGCGTAAGGGGCGCTACCGGCGCCATTGCCATCACCACCAAAAAAGCAAGAGCCGGACAAACCATCATTAGCCTGAATACTTCTTACGGTTTTAAACAACTGGTGGACAAAATTAAAATGGCTAATGCCAGTGAGTTTACTACGCTTTTTGCGGAAGAAAACGCAAACAACGGCGTGGCAACGCCCGATTATTCAAAGCTGAATTCCAATACCGACTGGATAGACGCCGTAACCCGCACAGGTCATTTTAGTAATACCAGCCTTAGCATAGCGGCCAGCTCTGATAAAAACAGGTTTACACTGGGCCTTGGCTATATTCACGATGAAGGCATCATCAAAAACGAACAGCTTACCAAAATGCTGGCTTCCTTCAGTGATGAAATGAAAATCTCCAATGCTATAAAAATCGGCGTAAATTTTAATACATCAAGAACCCACGCCCCTTATGATGCGTCCGGTGTTTTGGATGCCGCAAGAAAAGTGATGCCGCAAATTTCGGCAAATGCAAAAAACTTTAAAGTCAAAAACCCTTATGGTTCCGATAGCATTTATACCGACCTGTACTCCGGCCTGAATGTGGCGCTTCAGAATTCCGGTGTTGTCAATCCACTGTTCCAAATCACAAACGATCCGACGACCACATTCAATTACGAAAACCGGTACGTAGGCAACGCGTATGTTGACATTACCTTTCTGAAAAACTTCAGTTTCCGGCCCACTTGGTATGCCGACATCAGCGAAGTGACGTATAGAAAATACACGCCGCTTTATTACGCGTACAACCCAATGAACGATGTGCCTTATTTATACAGCACAAAAACAAGTGTGTACGAAAGTGACCAGACATACCGGAAGTTTCAACAGGATTACGTTTTGAATTACCGCAAGCAGTTTGGCCAACACAACTTGGCTTTCACGGGTGGGTTTGAAACCTACTACTACGGCACTTCGCAGGTGTATGGCACCTCAAGCCAGGGAACCGGCCCTTCGGATTTACCCATCCCCAACGACCCCCGGTTATGGTATTTGAACAACGGCTTTGGAACAGTGGGCCAAAATGCTGCCGGCTCTTATCAAAGCGAATACACGACTGTTTCTTACCTGGCCAGAGCTCTTTACAATTTTCAAAACAAATATTACATCAATGCTTCCTTCCGCGATGACGCCTCTTCCCGCATCCCGGAAAAAAACCGCCATCAGCAATTTTGGTCGGTTGGTGCGGCTTGGGAAATCACCAAAGAGGATTTCATGAAAAGCATTAACACCATCAACTTCCTGAAGCTAAAAGCTTCCACAGGTGTACTGGGCAATCAAAGCACCTATGGCTTAAGTGGCGACTATCCTTCTTATCCAGGTTTGAGAAGCGGAACCATCGTTCCGTTTGGCACCAACCTGGTAACAGGCGCTTTGCCTGCCTACCGCGTAAACCCTGATTTGAGGTGGGAAACCGTTAACGCCAAAGAAGTGGGGATAGAAATGAATGCTTTTAGCAACCGCCTGCATTTTGAGGCCAACTACTATCAGAAGGTTACCAAAGACATGATGACTTATGTAGGCTTGGGATCATTGGGCTTGGATGACCAATTGGAAAACGGGGGACAGATTAAAAACTGGGGAGAAGAATTAGCAGCTTCCTGGAACCAGCACTTAAGCCGCGACCTGACTATCACCGTGGGTGGCAACATCACGTTCATGAAAAACAAAGTCATCAGCGTTGCTTCTGATCTGCCAGGCGGAACAATCATTGATGCACGGGCCAACAACGGAACCGCAGAGGCCAGAACCCAACCGGGCTACCCCATCGGCGCCTTTTATGGCTATGTGGTGGATGGCATTTATCAAAGCCAGTTGGACATCCTGAAATCACCGCCGGTTAATATTGACGTGGCCCACGTTGGCGACTTTAAATTCAAAGACATGAACGGCGACGGCGTAATTGATGCAAAAGACCGCACGGTGATTGGCGATCCTTCACCCGATTTTATCTACGGCGGAAACGTAGCAATCAATTATAAAAAATTCAGCATCAGCGCCGACTTCGGCGGCGTGTACGGCAACGAAATTTTCAGGGTTTGGGGTTCATTGGAATCGCCTTTTCAACGGGTAAATTATCCGGCTCTTAAGCTGGACCGCTGGCACGGCGAGGGTACGTCTAATTGGGAACCCATCATCAGCCAGGGCCACCGGCTTAACTACAATGGCTCTACCTACAACATTGAAGACGGCAGTTATTTCAGAATCCGTAACCTGCAGGTTGGTTATGACCTGACTATGCCCGCTTTGATGAAAGCAAAAATTAAAAGTCTGCGCATTTTTGCCAACGCACAAAACTTAAAAACCTGGAAGCACAACAATGGCTACACGGCCGAATACGGCGGCAGTGCCACGGGTTTTGGTTTTGACAACGGCGGTGGCGCCATTCCGAGAGTAATCACCTTTGGCCTAAACGCAACTTTTTAAACTGTTAACCTAAAAGCACTGACGATTATGAAAAAAAATAAATTTCTTATAAGCTTGCTCTTTCTCTCGGTCGCAAGTCTCTCCATCACGGGATGTAAAAAATTTCTTGACCGGAAGCCTTTATCAGCTACGCTTACCGATTACGGCAGCTTAGTAGATGGACAGGCAGTGGGCATGTATTCTGTCTTTAACACCTATGCCGGATACAACACCTTGCCTTGGCTGGACTTCAATAGCATACGCGATGATGATGCACAAAAAGGCAGCAGCTCAACTGACGGTGCGGAAATCAACGCGGAATTTGAAACGTTTCAGTACACCAAGGATGATTGGGCCACCAATACGTATTGGAACGACCACTATTACCTGATTAATAAAGCTAACCAACTGCTGTTTACCGCTGACTCTTTGCATTTGGCTGATCCTGCTTCCGTGAGAAATATTGGTGAAGCCCATTTCTTTAGAGCCTACTCGTATTTTGAATTGGTTAAGGCCTACGGCGAAGTGCCAAAGATTGATTTCTATTACACCGATGCAGCAAAGGGCGTTCGGCCCAAAGCGACGGTAACAGAAATCTATGCCTTAATTGATAAAGACCTTCAAGCCGCCGCTCAACTGTTGCCGGTTAGCTGGTTTAACAGCACGACCAATCAAAATGCGTTTCCGGGCAGACTGACCAGTGGCGCGGCCAATACCTTGTGGGCACAAACTTATTTGTTCCGGCAAAACTGGGCAATGGTCGTGGGCCTTTGCAATCAGGTCATCGCTTCCACGCAGTATTCGCTTGCGCCGAAATTTACCGATGTATGGCGCGAAGGTGTAGGCGGCGTAGGCAAAAATGGCCCTGAATCTATTTTGGAAATGCAGGCTTACATCGGCGCTGGTGGCACACCGGACTATAGCGTTGCCTTCGGTACTTCACAAAACGTGCGGCAGGGTGGGGCGGCTCCGCAATGGAACTTGGGCTGGGGCTGGAATACACCAACCGATAATCTGCAAACCGCATGGGATGCAGCCGATCCGCGAAAAGCGGCGACTATTCTTTATTCGGGCCAGTACGATGGCGGTCCGGCAACAGCCGGTTTTGGTGCAACCCTGCCGCCATACGCTCCGGGCTCCAGTCTGGACCAAAAGTACTGGAACAAGAAAGTTTATTCCGACCCGGCCGTCCGTCAACAGACCGGACATGTAACTGATGGCAATGCCGGCTGGATAAATCACCGGATTTTGCGTTATGCCGATGTACTGTTGATGAAAGCAGAAGCGGCCAACGAAATGAACGACGGTGCCACGGCGGCGGCCATGTTGGAAATGGTAAGGGCAAGAGCAAGAAGCGGCGCGGCGGGTGTTTTGCCTGCCATTCCGTTTACAACGCAAGCCGCCATGCGTACGGCCATTAAAAATGAGCGTCGCTGGGAGTTTGCCATGGAGGGCTATCGCTTTTATGACTTGGTAAGATGGGGCGACGCAAACGCTGTTTTGGCTCCATTGGGGTATGCCAACAGGGCCCGTTATTATCCCATTCCTCAAAAAGCTATTGACCTTTCAGGCGGTGTGCTCATACAAAACCCGGAATGGTAATTCAATCTTTCACTTTAAAACAAAACAACATGAAAAATATTTTTTTAAAGGCTAGCCTCGGCTTCATTGCCGCCGCCGCTATCGCAAGCTGCCAGAAGATGGAAAGACCGGCATTGGCAAACGACTATCCGAAAGACAGTCCGGTTACACCGTCCACAGAGCTTCGTTTTTATTTGAGCTTCGACTCAACTACCGCCGACGACAAGCAAGTCAACCTTCGATTCAAAGACAGCATTTCAAAATACCCTTCGTTCTTCCCGCCTTCTTCCATAGGCTATGGTCCCGGCGTGCGGGGAACCGCCTACCGCGGCAGCACGGGCGGATTCATTCATTATTTAAGCGCAAATGATTTTGGGTCGGCAACCAGTTTCACCATTGCGTTTTGGATAGAAGCAACTTTGGCGCAAAAAGATCACAACAATGCTGATGGCGTTTTAGCGGTGTCAAGCACGTCTAACTTCTGGAGCAATGCCGTTGTGTACGCCGACCATGAGTCCAGCACATCGGATTCAATGCAATTGAAGTTCCATTTTGCGAACGGATCGGGAGACAACTGGGATTTCGCCGGCTACACAGGAAGTGCACGTTGGCCTCACATGTACGACGGCCAATGGCATCATGTAGCTTTTGCCTACGATGCATCCACAAAGACGGCCACGCTTTATCGTGACGGCGTACAATTCGATAAAAAAACAAACGAAACGATTGCCTTTGACGGCAAAGCTTCACAATTGGTGGTAGGCGGATTTCAGCAGGCGGTAAACATTGTGGATACTTATGCTAATAACACGTGGATGTCCGGTTGGCCAGGCATGCTTGACAACATACGCCTTTACAACAAGGCGTTGTCAACGGCCGACGTACAAAATTTATACACCAACAAGTTGTAACAATATCGCTATGGAAAATAAAAAGGCTGAACCAAGTGACGTTGTTTCAGCCTTTTGCTTTCCTTGGCGACTCTCCTATCCAAAAAATCCACCATTCATAAAAAAGCTTTCATAACACTGTCTGCCCTTGCTGCCTGCATTCTTTCGCTTAGCCGTTGCATAAGCGGCCATAAAGAGCAGAAAGCCGAAGCCGAAACCGATGCCTTTAAGAAATTTGCAGGTTCAGCCGCATGCGCCGGTTGCCATAAAGATGCTTTTGACAAGCACCTTCATACAGCACACCACCTCACATCAATGCCCGCAACGGAACACAACATTCTCGGCTCGTTTGCATCAGGCAAAAACAGCTTTGCTTTTGATGCGGTAACAAATGTGATTATGGAGAAAACAGACAGCGGCTTTTACCAGGTGCAATACACGGCCGGAACAGCGGTGAAGAGGGAGAAATTCGACATGGTGGTGGGTTCTGGAAAGAAAGGCCAAAGCTATTTGTCATGGGCGGGCAGTTCATTGGTACAATTGCCCATCACCTATTTTACCCCGGCTGCGCAATGGAGCAACAGCCCCGGCTATCCACCGCATATTGTTGCCTTCAACCGGCCCATTACCTCACGGTGTTTGGAATGCCACGCCACCTATTTTCAAACGGCAACCGAAAGCACGGAAAGACACGAACGGTTTGATCAGAACAAAATTATTCTCGGCGTTGAATGCGAAAAATGTCACGGGCCCGCAGCGCAGCACGTGGCTTTTCAAACGGCTAACCCGCAAAGCAAAGCAGCAAAATTTATAGTCAATCCGGCTAAACTATCAAGGGAAAGGGTGCTTGATTTGTGTGCCTTGTGCCACGGCGGCGCATTGGCCAAAACAAAACCTTCCTTCAGCTTTGGGGCCGGTGATACCTTGTCCAACTATTTCTCCTTGCAAGCAGCCCTGCTGAATGCCGATAACATTGATGTGCACGGCAACCAGGCCAATTTGCTTTACTTAAGCAAATGTTTTACGCAAAGCAATCTCACCTGTCTCACTTGCCACAACACACATGAAGCAGAAGCCGGAAAACTTCAAATTTTTTCGCAGCGATGCATGACTTGCCACAGCGAAACACACGGGAAAACGTGTACGGTTATGGCAAGCATGGGTCCAACCATCACGCAAAACTGCATTGATTGCCACATGCCCAAACAACCTTCACACGCAGTGGCTGTCTATCTCCAAGGGGCCGATGCGCCTACGCCGGCCTTGCTAAGAACGCACTACATTAAAGTTTATCCCGGTGCAATGAAAAAATTTTTAGACGTCTCTAAAAAATCAATGCCCTATCCTAAAAAGAAAGAACGCTAAAAATGAAACGACCGCGTACTATATTTTTTACTTCTGTTCTTCTCTCCTTTTCCGTGCTGTGCTTTTTTGCCTCGTGCAAGCAAAGACCCTTGTTTGAGTCCTTGCCTTCGTCCAAAACAGGTATCGCCTTTGCCAATAACCTGGAAAAGAAAAAGCTGTTCAACATTCTTTATTATCTCTATTACTACAACGGTGGTGGTGTGGCCACCGGAGACGTTAACAACGATGGCTTGCCCGACATTTATTTCACCGCCAACAGCAAAGGCCACAACAAGCTGTATCTGAACAAAGGGGCCTTTCAATTTGAAGACGTTACCGACAAAGCCGGCGTGGCCGGAACCGCCGACTGGTGCACCGGCGTAACCATGGCGGATGTAAACGGCGATGGACTGTTGGACATTTACGTAAGCGCCGTTGCTAATAAATACGGCTTAACCGGCCACAATGAACTCTTCATCAATAACGGCAACAACACCTTTACGGAAAAAGGCAAACAATACGGTTTGGATTTTTCCGGCCTCACCACGCAAGTTGCTTTTTTTGATTACGACCATGATGGCGACCTTGATTGCTACATCCTCAATCAATCGCACCAGCCTAACGCAAACATCGTTGATACCGCTAACCGACGGAAATTCGATTCGCTTGCCGGCGACCGCTTTTATCGCAACGACCTAAAAACGACAGGACGATTTACAGATGTATCAAAAGAAGCCGGCATCTATCAAAGTAATCTGGGCTATGGCTTGGGCCTTGCTGTTGGCGATTTAAATAACGACGGTTGGGATGACCTTTACATTGGCAATGATTTTCATGAAAACGATTATTACTACGTCAACAACGGCAACGGCGGTTTTACCGAAAGCGGCGCCAACCATTTTTACCACTACAGCCGCTTTAGCATGGGAAACGACATAGCCGATTACAACAACGACGGCCAGCCGGATGTGGTAACCGTTGACATGCTGCCCGGTGATGAAAAAACATTAAAGACCTATGGCAGCGATGAGAACCCCGAAATCTACAAGCTAAAACTGGAGTTAAACGGCTATCAATATCAATATTCAAGGAACTGCCTGCAACGAAACAACGGCAGCGGGGAAAGCTTTAGTGAAGTGGGTTTGATGAGCGGCATATCGGCTACCGATTGGAGTTGGTGCCCGTTGTTTGCCGACTTTGACAATGACGGAAAAAAAGACTTGTTCATTTCGAGTGGCATTGCAAAACGGCCTGTGGACCTGGACTATATCCGCTTTGCATCGGACCTGAAAAGAAAAGGCATGGACAGAACCGATGCTTTTGATGACGAGGCCATCAAAGCCATGCCCGACGGCAGTTCGCATCCCTTTTTTTACAAAGGCAACGGTGCGTCGTTTACAGATGAAAGCCATGCCTGGGGAACAGCAGATATAAAAGGATGTTTCAACGGAGCAGCGTATGCCGACCTGGACAATGACGGTAACCTTGACTTAGTCAGTAATGTGTTGAACGCACCGGCAGTGGTTTTAAAAAATACAGCGCCAAAAAAGAGCAGATTGTCGCTTTCGTTCAAAGGCCGTGACGCAAATACATTTGGGATAGGAGCAAAGGCTTATTTGTTTACCAAAGCCGGCTTGCAATATCAGCAGTTGTCAGGTACGAGAGGCTTTCAGTCCTCGTCGGAGTTGCGGATGCACTTTGGCCTGGACTCGTTAACCATGGTTGATAGCCTGTTGGTAGTGTGGCCCGACCAAACTTTTCAGGTTTTAAGGAATATTGCCGCGAACAAGCCGCTCACTTTGTTTCAAAAACAAGCGTCTGGCCGCTTTCAGTACCATCAATTTTTTCCAAAACCGTTACCAGCACTTGAAAGCACGCCGGTTGTGCTTAACCCTGTGTGGAGGCATCACGAAAATGATTTTTTTGATTTCAACGTACAATACCTAATTCCACACGAAGAAAGCAGACGAGGTCCGAAGATCGCTGTTGGCGATGTGAACGGGGATGGCTTGCAGGACATGTATCTCTGCGGTGCAAAGGGCCAGCCCGGAGCGCTGATGATGCAGCAAAAAGATGGTTCTTTTCTTTCTTCCGACAGTGCTTTGTTCAACCGCTTTGCCGTGTGCGAAGATGTGGACGCAACCTTCTTTGATGCCAATGGGGACGGCGCTCTTGATTTGTGGGTGGTGAGTGGTGGAAACGAAATGCCGGTGAATGACATTTCCAGTGCCGACCGTTTGTTCATCAATGACGGCAAAGGGCATTTTACGTTCTCGCCCAAAGCCATTCCACAGCTTTACGAAAACAAGTCTTGCATCACCGTTGCCGATGTGGACAAAGACGGCGACATTGATGTATTCATCGGCTTCCTTTGCGACCCGCAGAAGTACGGCATTCCACAGAGTTCTTATTTTTATTTGAACGACGGCAAGGGCAAATTTTCAATAGCGCCGGCCAGCACCATTAACCTGCTGAACCTTGGCATGGTTACCGCTGCCTCTTTCGCTGATTTAAACAAGGACGGTTGGCCGGACCTGGTAGTAGCCGGCGAATGGATGCCGGTAAAAATTTTTATGAATGATAAAGGCCGATTCAAGGAAGGCGATATAGCTGCATCATCGGGATTGTGGCAAAGCCTTTACGTAACCGATGTAAACGGCGATGGTTATTCCGATGTGCTAGCAGGCAATTGGGGACACAACACAAAACTTTGGGCGGGCAAAAACGGACCCTGCAAATTGTACGTAAAAGACTTTGATAACAACGGCAGCATTGACCAGGTTATGTGTTACACCATCAACGGCAAACAATATCCTTTTCTTGCAAAAGATGAATTGGAAAGAGACATGCCCGTTTTGAAAAAGGCGTATTTGCAATACAGCGAAGTAGCCGGCAAAACAGTGGACTATATCTTCTACGACCTGTTCAAGAATTACACAGAGTTAAGTGCTGACGTTTTGGGATCGTCTTGTTTTATAAACGATGGGAAAGGCGGCTTTACACGAACGGACTTGCCCGACAATCTGCAACTGGCGCCGGTTATGGCATTAACTTCTTTTGAACAAGGAAAAAATAAAAAGTTTTTAGCCGTTGGAAATTTTTATGGCACTGTTCCGTACGAAGGCCGGTACGATGCTTTGCAGCCAACCATTTTTACTTACGATGAATCAAAGAAGAGATTCATTTATGAAACCATCCTTCCGCAGCAGGCCGGCGAGATGCGGGATGCAAAATGGATAAAAACACCGGACGGAAAAATGAATTTAATTCTTGCCGGAAACAATGCACCGCTGCAATTTTTATCCTTTTCAAAACCGCAAACAAAAACGCCCTTTTAATTTACCTACCATGCGAAACTTTCTTTTCCTTGCTTTGTTTTCTTTAACGCTTAGTTGTTCCAAAGGTGGCGGGGCCAACAATCCTCCCACCGGAACAGATACAACCCAACCGGCTTCTTTTCAAAAAATTTCCTACTGGCTTACTAAGGCGGATGGCTCTGCGCTATTGCAAAAACAAACAGATGCGTACTCGTTTACCACGGCGGCCAACAGTTATCTCAATCTGGAAGTGGACAGCACCCAACGCTATCAAACGATTGACGGCTTCGGTTATACCTTGACCGGCGGCAGCGCTTACCTCATTAACCATTTAGATGCGGCAACAAAAGCTTCTTTGTTGCAAGAGTTGTTCGGCAACAGCGAAACGTCCATTGGTGTAAGTTACCTGCGCATTAGCATCGGCGCTTCGGACTTGGACGCATCGGTGTTTAGCTACGATGATTTGCCCGCCGGACAAACCGATGGTTCCCTCGTTAATTTTTCATTAAGCAAGGACACGGTTGATTTGATTCCGGTGCTCAAGCAAATCCTCGCTATCAATCCTTCCATAAAAATATTTGGTTCGCCGTGGAGCCCACCGCTGTGGATGAAAGACAACGGCTCTTCTGTAGGTGGGAATTTGTTGACGCAGTATTACGGTGCGTACGCCTCCTACTTTGTAAAATACATTCAGCAGATGAAAGCGAAGGGTATAGTGATAGATGCCGTAACGCCGCAGAATGAGCCGCTTAATCCGTACAACAATCCAAGCTTGCTGATGACGGCACAGCAGCAAACCGATTTCATAAAGAACAATCTCGGTCCCGCCTTTCAATCGGCAGGTCTCACCACCAAAATCATCGGCTACGATCACAACTGCGACCGGCCCGATTATCCGTTAACCATTTTAAACGATGCAACGGCACGCACTTATGTTGATGGTTCCGCTTTTCATCTTTATGCCGGTGACGTGTCGGCAATGGGATCTGTACACGACCAGTACCCAACAAAGAATGTTTACTTCACCGAACAATACACCAGTTCAAACGGCTCGTTCAGCGGCGATCTAAAGTGGCACATTAAGAACGTTATCATCGGTACCATGCGCAACTGGAGCCGCAATGCCCTGGAATGGAACCTCGCGGCTGATGCAGGCTACGGGCCGCACACAACCGGCGGCTGCACCGAGTGCAAGGGCGCACTAACCATTGGCTTGGGCATTAGCCGCAACGTTTCGTATTACATCATTGCCCATGCTGCCAAGGCCGTTCCGGCGGGTTCCGTTCGCATTGCCAGCAACATCATCGGCGGTATCAATAACGTGGCCTTCCTAACACCCTCGGGGAAAAAAGTGTTAATCGCTTTAAACGAAAGCACCACGGGCCTTGTGTTCAACATAAAAGCCGCTGGCAAATGGGCAACGGTTACGCTGCCGGCCGAAAGCGTGGTGACTTACGTTTGGTAAAAAAATAAACAACTCAAAAAATAATCAATATGAAAAGACGGCTTGCCCTTCATTGCTGTGTGACCTTACTGGCGATGGCTTCTACTACGTTGACGGCACAAAAAACATCCAATTCTTTTACTGCGTCCAATAAAAAAGTAACAGTTTACACCACTGCCCAAGGCACCGATTATAAACTCTCGAAAACCGATGCCCTCGCCTTTCACAACGATGTGCAGCCGCCCGAAACGCAGGTCAGCATCTTTGTTGATCCCTCACATTCTTACCAAACCTTTATCGGCATTGGCGGCGCCTTAACCGATGCTTCAGCTGAAGTGTTTGCCAAGTTGCCGGCTGATAAGCAATCAGAGATTTTGACCGCTTATTACGATGCCAGCAAAGGCATTGGTTACACAATGGCCCGTACCAACATTAATAGTTGCGACTTCAGCAGCGACATGTACACTTACGTAAAAGATGGCGATAAGTCATTGGCTTCTTTTAATGTTGCCCACGATGAAAAATTCAAGATTCCGCTGATTAAAAAAGCAATGACCGCAGCGGGTGGAAAGCTCAACTTGTTTGTAAGCCCCTGGAGTCCGCCAAGCTGGATGAAGGACAATAATGACATGCTGCACGGCGGCAAATTAAAGCAAACGGAATTCGGCGATGTATGGGCAAATTATTACGTGAAATTTATTAAAACCTATGAAGCCAAAGGCATTCCCGTTTGGGGATTGACTGTGCAAAACGAACCAATGGCGAAACAAATTTGGGAGAGCTGCATTTACACCGCCGAAGACGAACGCGACTTTATTAAAAACCACCTTGGGCCTGTGTTGGCAAAGAACGGTTTAGCAAATAAGAAACTCATTGCCTGGGACCACAACCGCGACCTGGTTTATCAACGGGCATCCACCATTTTGGAAGACGCCGCCGCTGCTAAATACGTATGGGGCACGGGTTTCCATTGGTACGAAGAATGGAACGGCGGCCGGCAATACGACAACGTGAAATTTGTGCAGGAAACCTTTCCGCAAAAAGCCCTGATGCTTACCGAAGGCTGCAACGGCCCTTTTAGCTGGGAGACGTTCGACGACTGGAAGTGGGGCGAGAATTACGGAGCGAACATGATTCACGATTTCAACAACGGCGCCGTGGCCTGGACAGATTGGAACATTTTGCTGGATGAACAAGGCGGGCCTAATCACGTTAAAAATTTTTGCTTTGCTCCTGTTCATGCAAAGCTTAGCGACGGCACCCTGCATTACATGAACGCCTATTATTACATCGGGCACCTGTCAAAGTTTATACGTCCCGGTGCCAGGCGCATCGTCGCCTCCAGCAACCGTGTGCAATTGCTGACAACGGCTTTTCAAAATACAAACGGTAGCCTTGCCGTGGTAGTGATGAATCCGACGAAAGAGAAGTTTTCATACAAACTGTTTATCGGCGAAAAAGCAGTGGATGCCACCAGCCTTCCGCATTCGATTCAAACACTGGTGGTAGAATAAATTATTAATGATGCGAAGAAGCTTTGTCTGTGTTTGTGTAGTTGTCATTGCGTTCTCTTCCTGTAAAAAAGGCGGCGGTGATTCGCCTGCGCCAGTAACGCCACCGGCTGTGCTAAAGCTTACCGGAGCCATGATAGACGGGCAACCGGCAAGCCCGCCGTTGTCAGGTGTTCGGCTTTTACCTGTCGTGCAGTTAAGCTTTGACAACAAAGTGGATAAAATAACCGTTGCCACTGCTGTAAGCCTGACAACATCAAGTGCGGTAGCCGTCACTTATTCGGCATCGTATGCAGCAGGCGACAGCATCGTTAGGCTTCAGCCAACGACACCATTACTGCCGTTGACAAAGTATCAGTTAAGCACAACGATCGCTTTGAAATCATCAGCCGGCGGTGTGTTGAACAATTCCTCGTCCATACAGTTTACTACCGGTATTGACTCCACCGACAAGTTTGCTATCCTAACTGACAGCGCTTTGGTTACACTCGTGCAGCAGCAAACTTTTAAATACTTCTGGGACTTTGGCCATCCCGTTAGCGGACTTGCCAGGGAAAGAAGCAACGGCGATAACAACCTTGTTACGAGCGGAGGATCGGGCTTTGGCGTAATGGCTTTACTCGCCGGCATCAATCGCGGCTTCATCTCAAGAGCGCAAGGAGTAATAAGGCTTCAAACGATGGTTTCTTTCTTAAAAAACACAGCACAACGATTTCACGGCGCTTATCCGCATTGGCTCAATGGAACAACCGGTGCGGTGATTCCGTTTAGTACAAAAGATGACGGCGCTGATTTGGTGGAAACGGCTTATCTCATAGAGGGTTTATTGTGTGCACGGCAATACTTCAACGCCAACGATGGAGCAGAGACTGCATTGCGAAACGATATCAACTTCATCTGGCAAAGCGTTGAGTGGAACTGGTTCAGAAAGAGTAATGAAAACGTTTTGTACTGGCATTGGAGCCCGAATTACAACTGGGACATGAACGTGCAAATCAGGGGCTGGAACGAATGTTTGATTACCTATGCTCTTGCTGCTTCCTCTCCCACTTATTCCATTCCAAAAGTTGTTTACGATAACGGCTGGGCAAGTAACGGCGGCATGAAGAACGGCGCCGTTTATTATGGTTATCCATTGCCCTTGGGCCCTAATCTTGGCGGGCCGCTCTTCTTTGAACACTATTCATTTCTCGGCATCAACCCGAATGGCTTGACCGATGCGTATGCGAATTATGGAACGCAAACAATCAATCATACCAAAATCAATTATGAATATTGCAAAACAAATCCGAAAGGTTATTATGGCTACAGCGATCAGTGCTGGGGCTTAACTGCCAGCGACATTCCGGCTGGCTACACGGCTTCATCGCCAACAAATGATGTCGGTGTGATTGCACCAACCGCGGCCTTGTCATCATTCCCTTATACGCCAACGGAAAGCATGAAGGCCTTAAAGTTTTTCTATTACAAATTGGGTGATAAGCTTTGGGGTGACTACGGCTTTAAAGACGCTTTCAGTTTGCATGAACCGTGGTTCGCTTCCTCCTATCTTGCCATTGATCAGGGACCGATTGTAGTAATGATGGAAAACTATCGCAGTGGTTTGCTTTGGAATTTGTTCATGAGTTGCCCCGAAGTAAAAACAGGTATGACGGCGCTTGGTTTCCAAAGTCCGCATTTGTAATCAACCCACATGAAATTGAAAACGATTGTTTTCGCTCTTGCTTTCGTCTTACTTCAAGGCTGCGCTTCGTTGAAAAAAAGGCAAGCAAGCAACGTCAGGTTTTCGAAGGAAGACGAAGCCATGTTTACCAATGTGCAACGAACCACCTTTAATTATTTCTGGAGCGGCGCCGAACCGGTAAGCGGCATGGCAAGAGAACGTTATCATGTGGACGGTATTTATCCGCAAAATGACAAGACGGTGGTTACCAGTGGCGGCAGCGGCTTTGGCGTTATGGCTATTTTGGTAGGCATTGAACGCGGCTTTATCACGAAGCAACAAGCCGTAGACCGATTTCAAAAAATCCTGACTTTTTTAGAAACGGCCGACCGCTTTCACGGAGCGTGGCCCCATTGGTGGAACGGGGAAACGGGCAAGGTAAAACCCTTCGGTAAAAAAGACAACGGCGGAGATCTGGTGGAAACGTCTTATCTGCTGCAAGGTCTACTTTGCGCAAGGCAATATTTTAAGCAAGGCAAAGAAAAAGAAAAGGCGATAGCCTCCCGCATTGACAAACTTTGGAAAGCGGTTGAATTTGATTGGTTCCGAAACGGCAAAAATGTTTTGTACTGGCATTGGAGTCCCGACTATGCCTGGCAAATGAATTTTCCGGTAAAGGGTTACAACGAATGCCTGATCATGTACATCCTCGCCGCTTCTTCTCCCACGCACGGCATACAGGCCGAAGTTTATCACGACGGCTGGGCCCGAAGTGGAAAAATTAAAGACACGGTGGCGGCATACGGTCATACCCTCATGCTGGCGCACAATGATGCGCCGGCCTACGGCGGGCCTTTGTTTTGGGCACAGTATTCTTATCTCGGTTTAGACCCGCGAGAATTAAAAGACCGCTATGCGGATTACTGGAAAGAGAACCGGAATCAAACGTTGATCAATTACGACTGGTGTGTGAACAATCCAAAGCGGTACAAAGGGTACGGGCCGGATAATTGGGGGCTCACGGCAAGTTATTCGGTTAGCGGCTATGCAGCCCATGCGCCGGGGGATGAAGATTTGGGTGTCATCTCCCCCACTGCCGCATTATCAGCCATGCCTTACACGCCAAAAGAATCCATGCAGGCATTGCGGCATTGGTACACGGGCATGAAGGACAGCATCTACGGGCCTTATGGTTTTTATGACGCCTTTAGCGAGCAAGACAAATGGTATCCCAAAAGATATTTGGCCATTGATCAAGGTCCGGCGGTAGTGATGATGGAAAATTACCGCAGCGGCTTGTTGTGGAATTTGTTTATGAGTTGTGATGAAGTAAAAGCGGGATTAAGAAAATTAGATTTTCAAAGCCCCTGGCTGAAATAAATTGCGTCGGCGTCTGCTGTGCGAAGCGTCTTTGCTTCGCACGGCAATGACCGTACGACAGCAAAACATCTTCAATCGAAAAACATGAAAAAATTTTTTATTTTTCTTTTGCTCTCCGTTTATGCAATTCATCTTCACGCACAAGACAAATCCCTGTATGAAAAACACTGGCTCATCAACGGCGCCGATACCCTTCCCTACCGCCTGCTGCTGCCAAAAAATTACGACGCTTCAAAAAAGTATCCGCTCATTTTATTTCTGCATGGTTCCGGCGAAAGAGGCAATGACAACGAAGCACAGCTCACCCACGGCTGGAAGTTGTTTTTGCAGGACAGCCTTCGTGATAAGTATCCCGCCATTGTGGTGTTTCCGCAATGCAGCGCCAAAAGTTTTTGGGCTACTGTAGATGCACACTTCGACTCCACGGCAAAAAAAGTAGCCTGGAATTTCCCGGTTGATGGCGAGCCTTCAGCGGCTATGCGGCTTTTGCTGCAATTGGTGCCGCAGTTGCAAAAAGATTACAAGCTTGACGGCAAACGCTTGTACGTCGGCGGCCTCTCCATGGGCGGCATGGGGACTTACGAACTGGTGCGGCGCATGCCCAAAACTTTCGCCGCGGCCCTTCCTATTTGCGGCGGTGCTAACACCTCAACGGCTAATATTTTGAAGCGGCCGAAGTGGTGGATTTTTCACGGGCTTGCCGATCCCGTTGTGCCGGTTGACTTGAGCAAGAATATGGCTGATGCTTTGGTGAATGCCGGCGCTGTCGTTCGCATGAATCTATATCCGGGTGTTGGTCACAACAGTTGGGACAATGCTTTTGCCGAACCCGATTTGATGCATTGGATTTTCTCCAATCATAAATAAGTTGCGAAAGAGAACAACAATCATGAACCAGAGGCTATTGCATCTATTGAGCTTCCGTTGCGTCGCTCCCGATAGCTATCGGGACTTGTACGCTTTGTTCGCTATTCAGCACAGCGTCACGGTGGCCCGGAACACAAAGAACACGAAGAACCACACCGAAAACAAAGCGTCGTGTTCTTTGTGCAACCTTCGTGTTCGTTGTGGCCCTGCATTTCTCCTCTTCTTTTCTCCCTGCCTGCCGGTAGGCATGGTTTTTCTCCTTTTATCTCTTAGCTGCCCTGCACAACAAAAAACCTATTGCAACCCACTCAATATTGATTACGGTTACACACCCATCCCAAACTTTAGTGAATGGGGCCGTCACCGCGCCACTGCCGATCCGGTCATTGTTAACTACAAAGGCGATTACTATTTGTTCAGCACCAACCAATGGGGATATTGGTGGAGCAGTGATCTATTGAATTGGAATTATGTTTCCAGAAAGTTTCTTCGCCCGTGGAATGAAGGCTATGATGAACTCTGTGCGCCAGCGGTCGGCATCATCGGCGATACGATGATTGTTTTTGGTTCTACCTACACCAAAAATTTTTCCATTTGGATGAGTACGAATCCGAAGGCTAATGATTGGAAACCGCTTGTTGATTCCTTTGAAATCGGTGGTTGGGACCCGGCTTTTTTTGCCGATGATGACGGACGCTTGTACATGTACAACGGCAGCAGCAACCGTTATCCCTTGTATGGCATTGAACTGAATCGCAAAACCTTCCAGCCTATCGGCACCAGAAAAGAAATGTATTTTTTAGAAGACTGGCGCTATGGTTGGCAACGCTTCGGCGAACACATGGACAATACCTTTCTTGATCCGTTTATGGAAGGCGCCTGGATGACAAAGAACAATGGAAAATATTATTTGCAATACGGCGCACCGGGCACGGAGTTCAGCGGCTATGCCGATGGCGTTGTTGTTGGTGATTCACCACTTGGGCCTTTCACACCGCAAAGCGATCCGTTGAGCATGAAGCTGGGTGGTTATGTGAGAGGCGCAGGCCACGGCGCCACCTTTCAAGACAACTTTGGTAATTGGTGGCATGTAGCAACAACCGTTGTATCAGTGAAGAATACATTTGAAAGGAGGATTGGCATTTGGCCTGCAGGTTTTGACAAAGACAGGGTGATGTGGTGTAATACATCTTTTGGAGATTATCCAAGATTCTTGCCCGGTCAAGACTCCGTTATGACATTTCCCTATCCAAAAAGTAATGGTGGTGGCTTTACCGGCTGGATGTTGTTGAACTACAACAAACCCATTCAGGTTTCTTCTACACTTGGCGGCTATCTTCCAAACGATGCCGTTGATGAACTGATGAAAACTTATTGGAGTGCAGCTACTTCAAATCCCGGTGAATACATTCAATCCGATTTAGGAAACGTTTCAACTGTCAATGCGGTTCAAATAAACTATGCAGATCAGGACGTTGACAGCAATCGTTTGGGCAAATACAAGGCCCAATATCATCAATACAAACTCTGGTCATCGTTGGATGGAAAGAAGTGGAACTTGTTGGTTGATAAAAGCAAGGCCACCAAAGACGTTCCGCATGATTATGTAGAATTGGAGAAGCCCGTGCAAGCCCGTTATATCAAGCTTGAAAACATTCACATGCCGACCGGCAAATTTGCCATCAGTGGTCTGCGAGTATTTGGCAATGGCAACGGCGCCAGGCCCAATGACGTAAAAGACTTTGTGGTGTTGCGAACAGAAAAAGACAAACGCAGCGCCTTCATTAAATGGCGGCCGGTGGACAACGCTTTTGCTTACAACATTTATTATGGCATTGCACCAGATAAACTTTACACCTGTATTATGGTACACAGCAACAACGAGTATTGGATGAAGGCGATGGACAGCCAAAAGGCTTACTATTATTCCATTGAAGCCATCAATGAAAATGGTGTGTCAAGCCGTTCCAAAATTTTAAAAGCGGAATGATGAAGAAAGTTTTATTGAAAATCGAATTACTGCTTTGTTTGTTGACTGTTTTTCGCAGTCACATTTCCGCAATGGAATAGCTTTTTGTATTGCCCCGCCATTTATGGCGGGGAATTGTAAAATTATTTTACCCGGCTTTAGCCAAAGTCTTTAATTGGCCTAAAGCCCTGCTGTTTCCGATTCTTATCCCGGCTCTAAAGAGCCGGGCAAGTAAGTCAGTTTAAATTACTAACATTATCGGAAGCAACTTGCTAAAGAAAAAATCTACGATGAAACAATTTCGTTTTACACTTGGTCTTTTATTATTTTTTTTTGTTACAAACGCACAACAAAACCCTGCATTTTCGGATGAAATAAAAGCCTTTCAAAAAGCTGACAGTTTGCAAGCGCCGCCGCAGAATGCGATCCTGTTTGTTGGCAGTTCATCGTTCCGTTTGTGGCCCGACATACAATCCTACTTTCCTACGCATACACTCATTAACCGCGGCTTTGGCGGCTCTACGTTGTTGGACATGCTTCGTTACGAACAAGAAACCATTTTTAAATACAAGCCAAAGCAAGTCGTCATTTATTGCGGCGACAATGACCTGGCTTCATCGGACACGGTTACAAGTATGACGGTAGCAACACGTTTTCGAAAACTGTTTGGCGACATACGGGCTCGCTTGCCGAACGCATCGGTTGTTTTTGTTTCCATCAAGCCCAGTCCATCGCGGTGGCGATTGAAAGAAAAAATGATGGAAGCAAACCGATTGATAAAAACTTTTTTAGCGAAGAAAAAAGTGGCGGCTTTTGTAGATGTGTGGACGCCGATGCTGGATAAAACCGGCAAGCCGATGGACGTTCTTTTTAAGGAAGATATGTTGCACATGAAGGCGGGTGGTTATGCGATTTGGGCGAGGGTGATGGAACCATACTTAATCTCCCAAGCCCTCTAAAGGGGAGTTTGCTAACATACAGCCCTTGCTTTTGGATAGGCTGCAAATGAAGGAGGCCTTGTGATAGTGCTGGCGTAAACCCACCCCTTTCAAAGGGTTCTTTATAGGTACATTCCGCCGCCCCTCCAGGGAGGGGATGACCACTCCGCTGGCTCATTAAATCGTGCTTCTTTTGAGGGGATGCATGAAATTTTGAAGAGATGCATAAAGCAAATGAATGAATGGTTATGCTTTGGCGACCATCTCCTCCTCGGAGGCGCGACCTAACGTTGGATTGTGCTCTACGACACTGGGGTGCCTGCCTGCCGGTAGGCAGGGGTTTGCCGCGACGATGTGCCCAACAAAATACAAAGCTTACAAGAGTGCGACGCAACAGACGCTCAATAAATATTCTTGCTTCTGGTTCATAAAAACAATAACAATGATGAAACGATTATTTTTTTTAGCAACGATTGCCTTAACCCTCCAGGTACAAGCCCAAAACAAAGATGCGAAGATGGCCGCCTTCGTGTCGTCGCTGATGGCGAAGATGACCCTTGATGAAAAGATTGGTCAACTGAATTTACTAACTCCGGGCGGCGGCGTGGCCACGGGTGCGGTGGTGAGCGGCGATGTGGAAGGCAAAATAAAAAACGGCAAAGTGGGCGGCTTGTTCGGCGTAATTGGCGTGGACAAAATACGCCAGGCACAAGAGCTGGCGGTGAACGGAAGCCGGCTAAAGATTCCGCTCATTTTTGGTTCCGACATTATTCACGGTTACAAAACTACCTTCCCGATTCCATTGGCGTTGAGTTGCAGTTGGGAGCCGGCGATGGTGGAACGCAGTGCAAGAGTGGCCGCTACGGAAGCCACAGCGGATGGTTTGTGCTGGGCCTTTTCGCCGATGGTGGACATAGCCCGTGATCCGCGGTGGGGGCGGGTTGCAGAAGGTGCGGGTGAAGATCCTTACCTCGGTTCGCAACTGTCGGCAGCGATGGTGAGAGGTTATCAGGGAAACGATTTATCGGCGAACAATACCTTGATGGCTTGCGTGAAACACTTTGCCCTTTACGGCGCTGTGGAAGCCGGCCGCGAGTATAATACCACCGACATGAGCCGCCTTAAAATGTATGAATTTTATTTGCCACCGTATAAAGCGGCAATTGATGCGGGTGTGGGCAGTGTAATGTCTTCCTTCAATGAAATTGACGGCATTCCGGCTACGGGCAACAAGTGGTTATTGACGGATTTGTTGCGCAAGCAATGGGGCTTCAAAGGCTTTGTGGTTTCGGATTATACATCGGTCTCAGAAATGACGGCGCACGGCATGGGCGATTTGCAAACTGTATCGGCGTTGGCCTTGAACGCAGGCCTTGACATGGACATGGTGGCCGAAGGTTTTCTAAACACAACCAAAAAATCATTGGCCGAAAAGAAAACAACACAAGCACAAATTGATGCGGCTTGCCGGAGAATACTCGAAGCCAAGTATAAGCTGGGTTTGTTTGACGACCCCTTTAAATATTGCGATGCGGCAAGAGCGAAAGCCGAGGTGTTGAATGCTGACAAAAGAACTGCGGCAAAAGAATTTGCAGAACATTCAATGGTGTTGTTGAAGAACAATAACCAAACCTTGCCGCTAAAAAAATCGGGGACCATTGCCTTGATTGGACCATTGGCCAACAACACATCAAACATGCTCGGAACTTGGGCCGTGAGCGGCGACGCGTCAACTTCTATTCCCGTGTTGCAAGGCATGAAGAACATAGCGGGCAACGGTATAAACATTGTTTATGCAAAGGGCGCCAATATTACCGATGATGCGAACCTGACAAAGAATGCAAATGTGTTTGGCGAACGGGTGAGCATTGATGCGGCCTCGCCGGATTCTTTGTTGGCACAGGCGGTTGGGGTTGCAGTTGCTTCTGATGTTATCGTTGCTGTCGTAGGTGAAGCCTCGGAATTTACCGGGGAAGCAGCCAGCCGTTCGGACATTGCTTTGCCCCAAAGTCAACGGCGATTGCTGGAAGAATTAAGCAGAACGGGCAAGCCGTTGGTGGTGGTGATGATGAGTGGCCGACCCTTAACTATAGAAAGAGAAAGTGTGGCCGCAACATCGCTTTTACAGGTTTGGTTTGGCGGCCACGAAAGCGGCAATGCCATTGCGGATGTATTGTTCGGTGGTTACAATCCTTCGGGCAAATTGAGTATGACCTGGCCCCGAACTGTTGGACAAATTCCTATCTACTACAATCATAAAAACACCGGCCGTCCGCAGGATGATGCAAAGCCCACGCAAAAATTTCAATCGAATTACATTGATGCGCCCAACACGCCGTTGTACCCTTTCGGTTATGGCTTGAGCTATACTTCGTTTACGTATAGTCCTGTTAAAGTAAGCAACGCTTCGTTGCGCAGCGGTGGAAAGATTACCGCAACAGTTACCGTTACCAACAACGGCGCATACGATGGCGAAGAAGTGGTGCAGTTGTATATCCGCGACATGGTGGGTTCTGTCACACGTCCGGTAAAAGAATTAAAGGGCTTTCAAAAAATCATGTTGCACAAAGGTGAGAGTAAGCAGGTGAGTTTTACGATTGATGAAGCGATGCTGAAGTTTTGGAACAGTGATTTGAAATGGGTTTCGGAAGCTGGTGCGTTTAAGGTCTTTATTGGCGGGAGTTCTGATAAAGTGACGGAAGCGGATTTTAGTTTGGTGAAGTAATGGTTGCTGATTCTTTGGTTTTGCGCAACCTGTACCAGTCGGTGTAAGTAACCGCCCACCAGATCAATAAAGGCTGTAGCGGAAGCCTTGCATACGACAGCCATTTCTGCGGATGAGCCTGCGCCGTGTAATCAATGGCCATTTGAATGTTTGCGGGAAAGATAAGGATCAGTAAGACTACGAGACCCCATGCTGCAATGCTTCTCGTTTGCTTCGGGAAAAGCAGTAAGCCCAAAAAGATTTCGGCAACGCCACTGATGATATTGATGCCGTCGTGCCAGGGCAAATAAGGCGGAATAATTTTGAGATACATCGCAGGGTTGCGAAAATGATTAATGCCCGCGGCGATGTAGGCAAGCGCCATGATATAAAGTAAAACCTTCTTCAACATTCGTGATTGCCTTCAGTGCGTAATGTAAGCTCAAAAATACTTTGGTCGTCGTTTACCTGAATTGAGATTTTTTTTTATTGCAATCTTTTTTGAACCATCAGCCTTCGGCAGATAACCTCCGACACGAAGGCAAAGTGTCTTCATGAAACTTCGTGTCTCTTTGTGTCCGTGGTTTTGGTGTAACAGATTAAGAACAGACCCGATAATCTTCGCACCTTTGCGGCCATGATTTCTGTAGCCGAAGCCATTGCTTTAATCAAAACAAACACACCGCTCCTTCCACCTCAAATTTTTTCATTAAATAAATGCCGTGGATTTGTGCTGGCCGAAGACGTTTATGCCAAAACCAGCCTGCCGCCTTTTCACCAATCAGGTATGGATGGCTATGCGTTTCGGTTTGATGACTACTCCCGCTCAAAGGAATTTATTATCAACGGCGAGGTAGCCGCCGGCAATGTAGCCAAACACGAATACAGTCCACAAACCGCCGTTCGCATTTTTACAGGAGCACCGTTACCCGCCTGGGCCGACACCGTTGTGATGCAGGAGAAAACAGAAGTCAATGAAGGAAAATTAATTGTTAATGATAAGCAGCTAATTAAAGGCAGCAATGTAAGAACGGAAGGTTCCGAGATAGAAAAAGAGGCGCTTGCTTTACCAAAAGGTGCGGTATTAATGCCGGCGGCAATCGGCTTTCTGGCAGGTGTGGGCATAACAGAAGTCATCGTTCATCCAAAGCCTTCCGTTCACATCATCGTTACCGGCAACGAATTGCAATCACCGGGTGAGCCTTTGCAGCCCGGACAAGTGTATGAGTCAAATTCGGTCATGCTGCAAGCGGCTTTAGAACAGTTGCACATTTCAAACATCACAATCACAAAAGTCACTGATGATATAACTGCTTTGCAAGCCACCATCAGTACAGCATTGCAGCAGGCTGATTTGGTTTTGCTCACCGGCGGCGTTAGCGTTGGCGATTATGATTTTGTAGTAAAGGCGGTTGAAGCCTGTGGTGTAAAACGGCTCTTTCACAAAGTGGCGCAGCGGCCCGGCAAACCGTTGTATTGCGGCACTAAAGAAGACCGGATGGTTTTTGGCTTGCCCGGCAATCCTGCTTCGGTATTGAGTTGCTTTTATAACTACGTCACGGTTGCTATTGAGGCGATGACATTTCGCGAAAATTTAGTAGAGAAAAGATGGCTTCCGCTATTAACCGGCATCAGCAAAACAATACCATTAACGCAATTTTTAAAAGCTGCTTTTACACCCGATGGCGTAATGCCTTTAGGTGCGCAGGAATCCTTTCGCTTAAGCTCGTTTGCCGCCGCAGGCTGCCTTGTTATTTTGCCTGAAGAAGTTAAAGAATACAAGAAAGGCGACAGGGTAGAAACCTTGGTTCTGCCCTATCTTTAAACCGGATGGACATCAACCTTTTCTTTTTCGTTTTACTTTTCATCATCGCCTTTTTGTACGCTTCGGTGGGGCATGGCGGCGCCAGCGGCTATTTGGCGCTGATGGCTCTGTTTAGCATTGCACCGGCTACGATGAAACCCACGGCGCTGCTGCTGAATCTTTTTGTTTCGCTCACTTCCTTCATTCAATTTTATCGCGGTGGTCATTTTCGCTGGAAAGTCTTTTGGCCTTTTGCGCTGTCCTCCATTCCCATGGCTTACCTCGGTGGGTTGATAATGATGGATGGCAACATTTACAAAAAGATTCTTGGTGTTTTGCTCATCATTCCCATCATCCGCTTTTACTTTTTTAGCAATGTGAAAGTAGAAGACCAAAGAGAAAACAACCTTCCGCTGTCGTTCGTCATTGGCGGAACCATTGGCTTTTTATCGGGATTGATCGGCATCGGTGGCGGCATACTTTTATCGCCGGTTTTGCTCCTGCTTAAATGGACCGATCAAAAACAAACAGCAGCCATCAGCGCCTTGTTCATTTTTGTCAATTCCCTTTCCGGCCTT
This sequence comes from Flavisolibacter sp., assembly GCA_965247695.1. Classification (GTDB taxonomy): domain Bacteria; phylum Bacteroidota; class Bacteroidia; order Chitinophagales; family Chitinophagaceae; genus Flavisolibacter. Next base: position 2,670,818 of record OZ252037.1, on the reverse strand, counting down.
GCCGGACAGTTGAAAAAAGGCGTTCAGTTTACCGGCGACATGTACACCTTCGTAGCCGTTGCTTTTATCGGCGGTTTGTGCGGGGCTTATTTTGGTGCCATAAAATTTAAGCAAACGTTTTTAAAAAATGTCTTGGCCACGGTATTGTTGTTAGCTGTGGTGAAACTGTTAACCGAAAAAACGAAATGAAAAAACGAATCACGGTATTGGCCTTTGGCCCGGTAGTAGAAGTTGTGGGAACGCCTGGCTTTTCTGTAGATGATGTTCCGACGACTGAAGACTTATCCCATCATCTTCAACAAAAATTTCCAGCCTTATCGAATATGAACTATGCAGTGGCCGTAAACAGGCAACTTGTGTCAACTGCTGTTGCCTTAAACGACGGCGATACCGTGGCCCTTCTTGCTCCATTCAGCGGCGGTTAATCATGACTACAAACAACCCATTATATGGCCGTTATCAGCGACAAATGCTGCTAAAAAATTTTGGCGAAGAAGGCCAGCAAAAGCTTTCGCAGGCAAGTGTAATGGTGATAGGTGCGGGAGGCTTGGGTTGTCCGGCCTTGCAATATTTAGCGGCGGCTGGTGTGGGCAAAATTGGTATCGTTGACGATGATATTGTTGCGTTGCACAATCTTCATCGCCAGGTGTTATTTACAACACCTGATGTTGGGTTGAGCAAAGCTTTCGTAGCTGCTAAGCGGTTGACGGAAATGAATCCGGAAATCGAGATCATCTCCCATCCTTTTCGCCTCACCAACAAGAATGCGCTATCCATTATTGCTGAATACGGTCTTGTGTTGGATGCCACCGACAACTTCGCTACACGTTATTTGGTGAACGATGCTTGTGTGTTATTGAACAAGCCTTTGATTTATGGCGCCATCTCACAGTTTGAAGGACAAGTTGCTGTGTTTAATTGGGGTGATAATGCTGTCAACTATCGTGATTTGTTTCCGCAACCACCGGCGCCGGGCACCGTTTTAAATTGCGCGGAAGCCGGTGTATTAGGCGTGTTGCCCGGCATCATTGGAACAATGCAAGCAACCGAAGTTATGAAGCTTATTGCCGGCATTGGGCAACCGTTAATAAACCGGTTGTTGACGTATGATGCACTCACCCACAACAGTTGTGTTTTTGAATTAGAGCCACGGAAAGAAACGGCTTTGCTGATTCCGAAAGATGCGCAAGCTTTTGAAGAAATGGATTATGATTGGCTGTGCAATGCATCGCATGAGGTAGAAGAAATCGAGCCTGCCTTTTTTGATAATTTACTTAAAAACGATAAGGTTACAGTTATTGATGTTCGCGAAGACGGTGAGCAACCAACAGTGAACGAATTTAACCATGTGAAGATGCCGTTGTCGCACTTGAAGGCAAACGTTTCACTTCTTGATGGCGATAGCCTTGTTCTGTTCTGCCAATCGGGCAAACGAAGCCGCGAGGCCGCAGGCATCTTATCTTCTACTTTTGGTGTATCAAAAAAAATTTACAGCCTCAAAGGCGGCATTCTTCAATGGAAATCTGAACATGGACAAAAAACCTAAAAATATTTTTGTGCAAGGTGCTGTGAGTGCATCATTCATTGCCGATAGCATCCAAAAACACAGTACTAAAACAGACATCGGCGCCCACAGCATTTTTTTGGGCCAGGTTCGCAGCGATGTGCTTAATGATAAAACCGTTTCAGCAATTGAATACACGGCTTATGAAGCTATGGCCTTGGAGCAAATGCACGTCATTCGCGAAGCCATTTTTGAAACGTATCCGCTTACGTGTATGCACATTTACCACAGTCTGGGAACAGTAAAAGCCGGTGAGATTTCCTTGTTCGTTTTTACATCCTCCAAACACCGCAAAGCCGCGATTGAGGCCTGTGAAGAAGTGGTGGAACGTATAAAAAAAGAGCTTCCGGTTTGGGGCAAGGAATTGTTTGAGGACGCATCGTACCAATGGAAAGAAAATACGTTATAGAAACTTGGTGCTCTTCATAGTTCGTTGTGTCCTTTGTGCTCCGAAAGACCACAACACGAAGGACACAACGAACCGCAAAGAACACGAAGACAAAAACTCAGAATCATGACCAACATCACCCATAAATCCACGTCCCTTCGTAAAGCCATAGCCCAGGCGGTTGTTATTGTATCAAAGCAGGAAACGATTGACGCCGTGTTAAACAAGACCGTGCCCAAAGGCGATGTGGCCGAATTTTCCCGCGCCGCCGGTTTGCTGGCCGTTAAAAAAACAAGCGACGTGATTCCCGATTGCCATCCCTTGCCAATTGAGTTTGCCAGCATCAAACACACCGTTGATGGATTGCAAATCATTATCGAAGTGGAAGTGCACACCATCTACCGCACCGGCGTGGAAGTGGAAGCCATGCACGGCGCTTCAGTCACGGCCCTTACTATTTACGACATGCTGAAACCGATTGACAAGGGCGTAGAAATTTCAACCATAAAAATCATTCAAAAAAAAGGCGGCAAAAGCGACTACGCCGACGGCCCTGCTTTCAATTTAAAATGTGCAGTAGTGGTTTGCAGCGATAGCGTGGCTGCTGGCACCAAGCAAGATTTTGCCGGTAAAGCAGTGATCCAAAAATTACAAAGCCACGGCCTGAACGCATCTACCTATGCTATCATCCCAGATGAAATAGAAAGTATTAAAGCCAAAGCAAAAACCTTAAGCGAAGAAGGCTACAACCTTGTTCTTTTCACCGGCGGCACGGGCTTGTATGTAAGAGACGTAACTCCCGAAGCCATTGAACCGTTGTTCACCCGCAGCATTCCCGGCATTATGGAAGCAGCCCGCAGCTACGGGCAGGAACGCATGCCTTTTGCGATGCTTTCACGCGGCGTTGCCGGATTTATCAACCATACGCTCGTTATCACCTTGCCCGGTTCCACCCGCGGCGCCGACGAAACAATGGACGCGTTGTTTCCGTATGTGCTGCACATTTTTCGCGTGGCGGAAGGGTTACGACATTCGGCGGATTAGGCCCTTGTTATGCCAATGGGAAACGCAGGTTTCATAAGCTTTACATCGCTCGATCATTTCTTTTAATCAATCCTTTTTATGAACCAAGGGGCTGTCTATCTATTGAGCTGTCGTTGCGTCGCACTCGTGTACGTTCTTATCGCTATTCGGCAACGATAGCAAGTGCCTTTCAGTTTACATCATCCCAAGCCCCGAAGGGGCGTCATCGCTTAGCCCAGCCTGAAAGGGCTGGGTGATAGAACGGCAGTGTTTTCATCAAGCCCTAAAAGGGCGCAATAAAAGGCGTTAGTGCGATGGTGAGTGATTATGCAATGCTGGATGATAAACACGTATCAATTGTAACGGCGTAGTTATAACGCCCTTTCAGGGCTTGCGTTCATCATCATGTTCATCGTACCCAGGGCTGCGCCCTGGGCTATGCGATGGCGCCCCTTCGGGGTTTTGCTTAATTGTGGCTCGATGACTTTATACTATAGATGTCGAATAGAATTACCGAACGTACACGAGTGCGACGCAACGACAGCTCAATAGATAAGTAAATCCCTGGTTAAAAAAGACCTGTATCTAAAACAGCCTCGAACATCGTAAACTTTCTTCAACCTATTTCTTGCCTTTACGGGACAGGCGGTATCTTTAACCCATGCTTCTCGACGGCTTCAACAGGCGACACAATTACCTGCGTATTTCGCTTACCGACAAGTGCAACATGCGCTGCTTTTATTGCATGCCCGAAGAGGATTATGCATTCATGCCTTCGTCGCAGTTAATGCAGGCGGATGAAATAGAAACGTTGGCGAAAACCTTTATAAAACTTGGCGTTGATAAGATTCGTTTAACCGGCGGCGAACCGCTGGTGCGAAAAGATGCGGCGCAAATTATAGATGCCCTTTCGGCCTTGCCGATTACCTTAACGCTTACCACCAACGGCGTTCAACTACATAAATTTTTACCGCAGTTAAAAGCAGCCGGAATTCGTTCGCTGAACATTAGTCTTGATACGCTGAACGCCGAGAAGTTTGCTCTTGTTACACGGCGCAATCATTTTAATCAAGTGTGGCAAAACATTGGCGCGGCTGTTGATGCCGGCATGCATGTGAAAGTGAACGTAGTGGCCATGAAGGGCATAAATGAAGATGAAATGAATGATTTTGTTGCGTGGACAAAGCACACGCCGGTACACGTTCGCTTTATTGAGTTCATGCCCTTTGATGGCAACCGCTGGTCGAGCAATAAGGTGATGACGCTGACTGAAATTTTAAGCATAATTGAAAGCCGTTATGACGTTATTAAGTTAAAAGATGAGGTGAACGATACCACAAAAAAATACATCGTTCCCGGCCATGCAGGAACCTTTGCTGTCATCAGCACCATGACCGCACCGTTCTGCGGAACCTGCAACCGGATGCGCTTAACCGCCGATGGCAAGATGAAGAATTGTTTGTTCGGTAAAGAAGAAACGGACCTGCTCACGGCCTTGCGGACTGGACAAGACGTGGAAGAATTAATCAGACAAAATATTTTGGGCAAACACGCCGCACACGGCGGACAATTTTTAAATACACTCGAAAACATAAAGGCAGAGACGATTCAAAACCGCAGCATGATCGCCATCGGCGGATGAGATGATGAGTAATGAGTGATTAATAATGAGTTCGTGCTTCGCATAAAAAATTACGCCTGTTGAATTGCCTGCATCATCTGCCCGGCTTCCAAAACAAATAGTCGCAACAGTCTTCACAAAATCATTGTCCGGCTTTTTCTTTTCCCCGAAATTTGCCCCGCTGAATTTATTGCCTATTGCCTATTGCCTATTGCCTATTGCCTATTGCCTATTGCCTACCGCAAATTGATTTTATGCCTAAACTTTACATGCTTCTTATTGGCTGTTCGCCCGCCGGCCGCCATACCGAACAACACGATGTTTTCTTTGGCATCGGCGATTCGGTAAAAGGCTTGTTGCCCGATGTGGTGGCCTTCTGGCCCGAAACCAAAGGCAAGCTTCACTTAGACGCCTGGCGCGAAGTGACGGCCGTTAATGGTTATAAAGTTTCAGTGGTAGAAGACCCCGCCTTTCAAAGCGCCGCACAACTTTTCTTTATCAATCTTGGGGGCTACAAACGCGGCGAGTTTGAAGAGTTTCATTACAAGATGGTGGTGGCCGCTGCCGACAAAGGCGAAGCGGTAAGGCTATCCAAGCAAACGGCCTTCTTCCGGCACACGGGTTTTAAAGGCGCTAATTCGCACATTGACGACAAGTATGGCGTGGACGTTGACGACATCTTTGCTATCCGCGACATCCTGCCTTCGTCGGTAAAAAGCAGGTACAGTCTGGATATTCAAGCAGCGCCGGATGCACCGGAAGATGAAATTCATTTGGGATATTTCCGGTTGGATACGGTGGATAAGTGGGCGAAGTAATGGCCAATATTCTGCTCTTGCTCTTGCGTTATTTTGGACCAGAGGTTTGTCTATCTATTGAGCGTCTGTTGCATCGCACTCGTGTACGTTCTGTTCGCTATTCGGCAGAATGACTACAGGTACTGATTTAGTTTGGTTATAAAGGTATATTTATACCGCCATAACACAAATACAAACGTTAGCAGTTACATTATGGGTATTTCGCTGAAAACACACAAATTATTGTGGGGACGTTCTGGAAACCGGTGTGCTTTTCCAGATTGTAGACATGAGTTGATAGCTGACGAAACTGAGACTGACGATGAGTCAGTCATAGGAGATGAGGCTCATGTAGTGGCTAAAAATAATGACGGTCCAAGGGGCGAGTCGGATATGAGCACAGAGGAAAGAGATAAATATGACAACCTGATTCTTTTATGTAGGATTCATCATAAGATAATAGATGATCAGTACTTACATTACACAGTTGAGAAATTAAAGGAAATGAAAATCACCCATGAGAAGTGGGTTAAAGAAAGTTTATATTTAGATAAAGATCAGCAAAAAGATGATTTAGCTTATGCATCATACTTCGATGAGATTATCAAGATGTTTGATTTCGAAAATTGGAACGCTTGGACATCCTCTCTGGTAAGCGGCGATCCTAAGATTCGTTACAAAAGGTTGAAAACGCTCGAAAAAACACCAGACTTCATTGTTTCAAGATTTTGGCCAAATCGACACATAGAACTTGAAGATTCTTTTTTCAATTTGAAAAACGTACTCAATGATCTGTTGAAAGTATTTCATGAATATGCTGATGCAAAATCGTTAGACAAGGCAGAGCAAAAAGCAGAAAACAATAGCGATAGCGATTACGTTGTTCATACCGAGAGATTTTATAGAATCAGTGAATGGAATCCAGAATTATATAGAGATTTATTGAAGCAGTATGAATATCATGTTGCTCTTCTTGAGGATTTGACACTTGAATTAACAAGAGCAGCGAACTTTGTAAGTGAAAAAATTCGAAGATTCATTTATCCAATGTTCAGAGAAAAAGAGGGAAAATTATTAATTACTTCAGGGCCAGACATGGACTTTAGTTGGAAAACTTATAAGGTTGAATATAGACCCGAAGAAAAGGCAGAGGCTCACCCCTATCATGGATTAAAAGCATTTATGTCAGAAAGAGAGAATCGTGACTTTAATGTCGGAGAAGGTGTAAGTAAAATTTATTTGCCGGAAAGATTCCACCCATAAATACAACTGCTATAGCAGCAAGCCCTGGCCATCACACATTAGCACCAACTCCTCATGAACAATTCCACCTCACACGACCAGCGCATCGCAAATATGACCTTTGCCTCGGTCTATCCAATGTATCTCGCAAAAGTGGAGAAAAAAGACAGAACAAAAGAAGAGTTGCACCAGGTGATAACTTGGTTAACAGGTTTTGATAACGCGAGGCTACAACAACTAATAAACGAAAAAGCAAGCTTTGACACCTTCTTCCAACAGGCTTCGCTCAATCCAGCTGCCCGCCTCATCACCGGCCTTATTTGCGGTTACCGAATAGAAGAAATCAAGAACCCGTTAACGCAACAGGTTCGTTACTTAGATAAGTTGGTGGATGAATTGGCCAAAGGCCGGAAGATGGAAAAGATTTTGCGCGGCTCGTAAGTTTTTGGCAAGCCTAATCTACTCATGGTTAGTGATGGGACTTTCACTGACTATCGTTACAGCAGCAAGCTCTTTCCGCCGACAATCATATCAAAGCCTGTAAATAATTCGCAGTGTCGTGCAGGTTAATTTTTCTTAACTGGGCCAAAACTTCATATTCATCCAAAGGCGGATTCTTTTTGTTCGAAACCATTTCCCTGAAAGCAAGCAAAGCTTGTTCGGGGTTTAAGTCAATAAGATCTGTCAGAAAATCATTAGCCGTCTCTGCTTTCAGCCCAAACGCTTGCAGATAATCTTCCGGAAAATCCTTCAGATTGTTTGTGACAATGATGTTTGCTTTGACCTTAATAGCCGCAGCTAAAACGTGGCGGTCTTTTTCATCCGGCAATTCTATAAGCCTTATCAAGGCGTCATAGTCTTGTACCAAGGCATCGGGAAAGGCCAGATTTGCTTTGTGTATTCTCTTTGTGGCCTCTCCTTCGGACACGCCTTTTCGCATCATTACATCTTTCCATTCATCAAATATGTGGCCACTCCATTTCGGCGTATAAAGCTCATAGTGGGCAAACCAAAACAACAGGTCTCTGCTGATAACCGGGTAAATAACGTTCGTATCCAGTACTGCAGTAAAGCGAACGCTATCAATCATACAACCCTTTTTCTTCATCAAAATTCATGATGTCAACAAGGTGTTGCTTCTGAATCTCTTTCATTTGTCGCTTGTGTTTCAGAACGTCCTCCAACTTTATCCTTCTGTGTTTACCGACTTTGGTGAATTCAATCTTTCCTTCTTCAAGCAGCTTAACCAGGTGCGGCCTTGAACAACCCAAAACCTCTGCCGCCTTTTGGGTCGTCACTTCAGTGGCGATGGGAACAACCGAAACAGCCGTCCCCTCACTCATTGCCTTTAATACATCACTCAAGAGTTTTAAAGCTTTCAGTGGAAGCCTGATTTTGTCTTTTGTTTCCTTTATTTCAATCACCGTTTCTTGCGAAGCCAGTTGCGCTATCACAGATGCTAAAGCATTGTATGAATGGAGCGCCACATTCTGTTCTGACTTCGAAGGCTTTTTTATTTGCTTCAACGTTTCCATACCGAAAGATTTGCTTACGAAGATAAACGCAATAAACGAAACGGCCACACCCTCCTTCATTGCATCTCTATTGAACAATCGTCAACTTAAACAACGGCATCAGTAGGCGCCTTCTGCAACAGCCGCTCCACAATCTTCTTCGACGCCGCTTCGCCAAAATCCAATCCCGAATAGTCAGGATTGTATCCGCCGATATAAGGCACGGCCATGATGTAAATGCGGTCGCTGTAAGCGCCAAAACTATCCAGCACCTGAAAGTTGTCGTTGATGGTGATGCCCGGCACAGCCAAATAATAATCGCCAAGGGCATCTTTCTCTACTTTATCATTTCCGCTTTGCACTTGCTTCTCTCCTTCCTCCACTGATTTAAATTTTAACCGTGCCGGTGAAATGCTTCCGGCTTTACGCAGACTTGTAAACGGAAATTCATCAGCGTTAAATTGCCGCTGTCCCACACAGCTTACAAAGACTTTATAGGGCACATTGTGCGGTTTCTCTTCTTCATCTTTATACCGGTAAATGGCGCCGCCTTCCGCTTGCGGTTCGGCGGTGCTTTCGGCATCTACGGCAAGCAGGCTTAACACGCCGGCATCGTGCAAAGCGATCAACTCTTTGCAGGAGCTTTGCGGTACGAACGCAATCACAATGGAGATGAGCGGCATCAGTGTTTTCTTCAACCGCAGCATGTCTTCGGCCGAAAAATGTTTGGCCGGATAATTCATGGCGAAAGAAAGCACCGCCAGCATTTCTTTCCAGTAAACCGACTGCTGCCGCTTGATGCTTTTCTCTGCTTCGGCGTATTCGGCTTTAAAAAGCTGGAAGGCATCGAGGCGTTCGCGAAGGCTCATCATCCGCTCCACAAAGTCTTCCATCCGCATGTCTTTTAACGTCTCGTAAAACTCGGGCTGCTGTTCGCGAATCGGTTTTTTAAAATTGCGTTCAAAAAGATAATCCAACGGCACAAAGCCGTCGTTTGCTTGCATCACCTGGCGCACTTCTTCTTCACCCATCACTGAATCTTTCGACAGGTGCGAATCCTCCAAATGAAAACGAATAGCCGGCAGCAAACCGCTCAATGAGTGCATCACAATCTTGAAGTCAGCACTATCGGGATGCGGTTCGTAACGCAACATTCCATCTTCTGATTTGTGAAAGCTTCCGTTATGGCGGGCAAGCGTTCGCACGGCATCAATGGCCGTAAGCGATGCGCCTTTGATGGCAACAGGATGATTCGTTTTAGCGGGCAGTTTACTTGGCGGGTAGGGCGAATCAAAATAACCATCCACTGCCCCTTCATGCGGCGCAGGCCAGCGGTGGCCGGTGCAGATGATCACCGCATCAAAGCGGTCATAGCCTGCTTCTGCTGTCGTTACTTTTACGGTGCCTTTGCCCGGTTCATCTTCCATGTCCACAACGGCTGTGTTCAAATGAACCGTTGTTAATATGCCCGCCTTCTTTGCCTGCAAAAGCAGCAGCTCAAATTGTGCTGAAAGGTATTCGCCAAACAATAGCCGCGGCACCACTTTGTATTCATTAAAGTCCTCCGGCCGCATTTTAAATCGCTGCAACAAATCGTGTGGTGCGGTGCGCATCCATTCTTTGATGGTGGTAACTATTTCGGAGATCTCGTTGTCCGATACATTGGTCACGTGTTCATCGCAAGCACCGGCCGGACTATACGGCATGCCCATTCCGAGACGGTTGCTCTTCTCATAAATTGTGATGTCTAAATCGGTACGGCCGCTTTCTACCAATCGCTTGTACATAAAAAGTCCCGATGGCCCGCCACCGAGAATGGCAATTCGTTTTGTGTTGATTGTTTCCATGCGTGTTTTATCTTCTGCAATAATGCACAAAGGTTTTGTGTAAACAATGTTGGGGAGAAAAAGTTGAGGAGATATTATCTCGTTGATTGCCGCACGTGCAAAACCGATTTGATAACCGTGCTTTCGTTTTCCAAAACCGCATTTGCCTTGTTCAACGCCTTCAACAAAACGGTTGCCGCCGCCTTGCCCATTTCAAAGGCAGGCTGTGTAACGGTAGTGAGCGAAGGATTTAAAATGGGCGCCGTTGGCAGATTGGAAAAGCCCACCACTTTTACATCTGCGGGAATAGACAAACCCAGGTCGGCGCAAGCGGTATAAACCGGCGTAATTAATTTTTCTACCGTCACCAGGAGGCCATCCGGCTGTGCGGCCGATGCCAACTTTTTTCTTATGGTCGCATAGCTCTCCTGCATGTTGTTCGAACACAACACCACATCTGTATCTACAATCGTTCGACCTGCTTTTCGCAATGCCTGCAAAAAACCTTCGGTGCGGCCCTGGCTTATGGACAAGCTATCGGACACCGACAACAAGGCTATCCTTTTGCAGCCGCTGTCAATCAAATGCTGCGTGGCCACGCAAGCCGCTTCGGTATCGTTGGTTGTGATCTTTGCCGTTGCAATGTCGTCGCAAACACGGTCGAAGAACACGACCGTCATGCCGGTATCCAGCAATCCCTGAATGTGGTGGCCGGTAATGGTTTCCGCCGTCACCGACATCAGCACGCCGTCCACACGGCCACTTTGCAGATCCTTGATGATGGCTTTTTCTTTTTCGAAACTTTCGTGGGTGAGATAAACCAAAACATGATAGCCCTTTTCTCCCGCCACGGCTTCAATGCCGTTGATGGCAAGGGAGAAGAAACTGTCTGCCACTTCGGGCAATACAATGGCGATGGTTTTGCTTTTGCGCTGCCGCAGGCTGCCGGCATAAGGGTTGGGCACATAGTTAAGCTTTGCCGCCAATTGCTTTACCCTTTGCTTGGTGGCATCGCTGATTTCATAGCTGTCTTTAAACGCTTTTGATACGGTGGCTACGGACACCTGTAATTCTTTGGCCAGCGTTTTAATGGTAACGTTGCTCATGCGGCGCAATGCCTCCTTTTAATGCTCGTAAATATAACTTTTACGAAAACGGTTACGTAAATAAATGTTGAACGGTTTGCAGCGAACGTTACAAAAAGCGGGACTTTAGCTTTGTTCTTTCACCTTCTAAAATTGCTTGTCATGCCCATTACCACCGTTGATTCTGTCAACATAGCACCGCTGCAAAACCTCGATCAATGGGAAGATGACCTCTTGCTTCGCTATCCCGAACCGCATACCATCACCACCGAAAAAAGCAAAGAGGCATACCGCAATTACGAAAGCCCCGGCCGCGATTCGGTGAAAGAATTTTACCGCCTCAACCATCAGTTTCAGACCTATGATTTTGTGCAGGAGAAGCGGGCCAATTATCTCCGCTTCAATAAAAAAGAAATGCCGGTATGGGATGCATTTGATTTTTTAAACGAACTGGTAGATGACTCCGATCCCGATACGGATCTTACTCAACTTCAACACTTGCTGCAAACATCGGAAGCCATAAGGCAGGACGGCCATCCCGATTGGATGGTGCTTACGGGTTTGATGCACGACATGGGCAAAGTTTTATGCTTGTTTGGCGAACCGCAATGGGGCGTTGTCGGCGATACCTTTCCGGTGGGCTGTGCCTACTCCTCCGCCATTGTTTACCCCGAATACTTCACTTCCAATCCCGATTACAACAACCCCGCTTACAACACACAGCTTGGTGTTTACCAAAAGGGCTGCGGCTTACGCAACGTAACCATGTCCTGGGGACACGATGAATATGTGTATCAAATAATGAAAAATTACATTCCCGAAGAAGGCTTGTACATGTTGCGTTATCATTCGTTTTATTCCTGGCATCGTGAAGGCGCTTATGAATATTTGTTGGATGATCACGACCGCAGCATGTTGAAATGGGTAAAGCTTTTTAATCCTTATGATTTGTATTCAAAGAACCCAACGCCGCCAAACTGGAACGAGTTGAAACCGTATTACGATGCCTTGGTTAAAAAATATCTTCCCTCTACGTTGAAGTTTTAAGGACGGAATTCAAAGGATTTGGAAAATCTTTTCCGTACCTCGCTCAACGGTTCTCTTTACGTTCATCGCCGCAGGCGGCACTGCTTTACACTGTTTTTATTGACTGATTAAATACAGCTATATGAGAAAACAACTCGATTGTTTACGAAGAGGCAAAGCCATTTGCCTTCTTGCCTTAATTTTTGCACTACCTTTTTTAGCCCTGGCGCAACCGGGCACAAGGCAGATAAGAGGAACGGTTAAAGATGACAAAGGCGCTCCTGTTGCCGGAGCGACAGTAACGGTTAAAGGCACAAAGCGGGCAACGGCTACCGATGCTAACGGCTCGTTTATTATCAACGTTGCTCAAGGTGAAACGCTTACCACGAGCGCCGTGTCCTTTACACCTCTTGATGTGGCAGTAACATCGGAAAACAACTACAGCATTTCCCTTGCTTCTTCATCGTCTGTTTTAAGTGATGTGGTTGTCGTTGGTTACGGCCGCAGTTCGCGGCGAACCCTTACCAGTTCCATCACTTCGGTTCGTCCCGAAGATTTAAACCGCGGCGCTATCTCCGATGTGGGCCAATTGCTACAAGGCAAGGTGCCCGGCTTAAACATCACGGCCAGCGGCGATCCTAACCGCACAGCGGCGGTTGTGTTGCGCGGCGCTTCTACCATCAACAGCCCCGGCGGTCCATATTATGTTATTGACGGTGTACCGGGCGCAGACATTGCTACCATCGCACCGGATGATGTGGCTTCCATTGATGTATTAAAAGATGCAGCCGCAACAGCTATCTACGGCAACCGTGCGGCCAATGGTGTCATCATCGTAACGACAAAACGCGGCCGCAAGGGACAAACACAAATCTCTTACAACGGCTATGTTGGAAACGAAACGGTATCGGGCCAACTGAAGATGATGGACGCTGATCAGTTGCGATCTTTTCTTGCGAAGAATAACTTGTCCTTTACGCCGGCTGATGACAAAGGCGCAAATACCAATTGGCAAAAAGCGGTTCAACGAGACAATGGCATTTCCACCAATCACAACATTTCGTTCAGCGGTGGCGGCGACCACGGTACCTACAGCGCCAGCATGAACTACATTAAAAAACAAGGCATCCTGATGGGCAGCGATCTGGAACGCTTTATCGGCCGCTTGTCCATGGAACAATATGCCTTGAACGATCACCTGAAATTTGCGCTGACGGTTACCAACAGCACCAGTAATGCCAATGACATTGCCTATCGTAATACAGTGCTTCTGCAATCTGCTTCTTATTTGCCGGTTTCACCCATCATGAATGCAAACGGAACGTATTTTGAAAACCTAACCAAGCAGAATTACTACAACCCGGTTGCGATGATGAAGAACAGCCAGGCAAATAATAAATACAATACTACGCTTGGCAACTTCACCACGCAGGTAAGGCTTCCGTGGGGATTGAGTTATGATTTAAGCTTAAGCTATCAGCGCTTTAATTATCTCAACAGTTCTTATCTCAACAAGTATTTTACCAGCAACTATAACAACATGTACGACAACCCTGACCCGACGACGTTTGGCCATGGATTGCAAACATTTGGTATCAACGGACAAGCTTACCGTGGCGCTTATCAAAGCACCAACAGCATATTGGAAACTTTTTTTACCTGGGACCGCAAATTCGGCGATCATTCCATCAACGCGGTGGTAGGTTACTCCTGGCAGCAGAACATCAACAACGACGGTGTTCAAGCCAGTAGCACCAATTTTACAGTGGACAATACCGGCTACTTAAATTTCGCGTTGAGCAATCCTTATGCAATTCCGTCTTTCCGCATTAGCCTTGGTGGCGGTGGGTACCAAAAAATTCGTGCTATCTCCGATTTTGCACGGGTGAAATACAATTTTAAAGAGAAGTATTTGTTGCAGGCTTCTATCCGGCGCGATGGTGGTTCTGTGTTTGGCACCAACAAGCAATGGGGTTATTTTCCTGCGGTCGGTGTTGCCTGGCGCATTAATCAGGAAGACTTCATGAAGTCGCAAAGCATCTTTAGCGATTTGAAACTGCGCGGCAGTTATGGCGTTACGGGTAATGCGTTGGGCTTTGATCCACTCACGGCAAAGTTTAGTTCGGGCAGCCTCGGACAATTTTATTACAACGGTGTGTTGACCGCTGCTTACGGCCCAACACATGCCGCCAATCCTGACTTGGCATGGGAAAAGATTGCCACCACCAACATTGGCTTTGACTTTACCATTTTGAGAGGAAAATTGAGTGGCACCGTGGACGTGTACAACAAGAACACCACCAACATGATTTACAACTACAAAGTAGATCCGATATTGGTGCCCATTGGCAACATTACTGCAAATGGTGGCAGCATCAACAACAAAGGCATTGAGTTGAGCTTGAATTTTACGCCGGTGAGCAACAAGGCCTTTACCTGGACAACCGGTGTTAACCTTGCGCATAACGTGAATAAAATTACCAGCTTAAGCAATCCTTCTTTTGTGGGTGGCGATTCGGTGGCCGTTGCTTTTCCCGAAGGCGCCGGCCAATCGGGCAGTTCGCTAGAGTTGTTGAAAGTGGGCCATCCCATCGGGCAATTCTTCACCTTTCAATATGCGGGTAAAAATGCTGCCGGCATATCACAATACCTGGCGGCCGATGGCAAAACGCTTACCACCACGCCCATTCGCGGCACCGACTATCACTATCTTGGCGATGCACAACCAAAGCTTTTGCTGGGTTGGACAAATACCATCCGCTACAAAACTTTCGATCTGAATATTTTTATTCGCGGCGTGTTTGGCAACAAGATATTCAATGCGACAAAGGCTGACTTGTTCCGTCCGAACACAGCACAATACACCAACATTCTTGTTTCTGCTGCCGATGAATCAACGGCCGATTACAATGCCTATCGTTACTCCGATCGTTTTATTGAAAGTGGCAGCTATGTGCGGTTCGATAATGCCACGTTGGGCTACAGTTTCAAAACGTTCAACCCTTACGTAAAGTCGCTCCGGTTGTATGCTTCGGTGAACAATTTATTTGTGATTACAAAGTTCAGCGGTGTTGACCCCGAAGTAAACCAGGGCGGCATTGCACCGGGTGTTGACTATAATAATTTTTACCCAAAAACAAGAACCGTGTTGTTGGGTCTAAACGCATCATTCTAAAACAAGCGTAAACGATTGATATGAAAAAGACAATAAAATTTTTAATCCTGCCGGTACTTTTTATCGGTCTGCTTAGCTCCTGCCATAAAATTGATTTGCCGGTAACCTCGGAGTTAACACCGGATGTGTTTCCGGTGGATTCGGCGCAATTCATTCAAACCACCGGCCCGGCTTACGTGGCCTTGCGTGGCAACTGGGCCACCGAATATTTCTTTCAGCAGTGCTACAGCACCGATGAAGGCATCATGCCGTCGTACGGCGGCAACTGGTTCGACGGCGCACAAAACCAACAGATGCACTACCATAGCTGGAACCGCGATAACGGTTATGTAAACAGCAACTGGACCTGGCTGACAACCATCGTAGGCACTTGCAATCAGGCCATCTCTATCCTTAACACCAACATGCCCGAAAGCGCTACAAAACGCACCTCGCTTGCCGAGATGAAGATGGTTCGTGCCCTTGCTTATTTTATGTTGATGGACAATTATGGCAACGTGCCTATTGTAACAACCTATGGCGATTTTTCACCAAAGCCCAATACGCCAAGGGCGCAGGTTTTCAGTTTTATTGAAGGCGAAATCAACGCGGTGTTGCCCGACTTGAGCACCGTGAATGACATTACCACGTACGGACGACCAACCAAGTATGCTGCGTATGCCTTACTGGCGAAGATGTACCTGAATGCACAGTATTACACCGGCACGGCAAGATGGAACGAATGCATTGCGGCTTGTGATGCGGTCATCAGCTCGGGTAAATTTTCATTGGCCTCGATGGCGAATTATTTGCAGATGTTTTATCCTACCAACGGGCCAACAGCGCCGGGCAGCAAAGAAGAATTCATTTTTGCCATTCCGTTTGATGCAACGGCAGCAGGTTTCATCGGCCGCTCTGCCAATTACAAAGCCCGTTACGATGTGCCAAGAGCGATGGGCAAAGTAGCCGCAGGTGCCGGTTATAATTATTTCAACATTCCTTATGTGCCGGGTGGTCCTGCCGCCACGTTGCCCGAGTTCTATGCCAATTTCAATGACCTAAACGACATTCGCAACAAGCAATGGTTAACCGGGCCACAGTTTCAACCCAATGGCATTACACCCATTACCATCACTACGACCAACATTGGTTACAACCAATTTTATACGGGACCAAATCCCAATGCGCCTTATACGTTTCAATTGGATTTAAAGCCGAACATCGTCTTGCGCCAAAGTGCTGCCTCCTTCGATGTGGGCAACGATGAAATTGCCTGGACGACCGGCTACCGCAACATCAAGTTTTATCCTGATGCTGCCTCTACTTCGCGAAATCAAAACAATGATATACCGGTGTTTCGCTACAGCGATATTATCCTGATGAAGGCGGAAGCCATTGCAAGAGGCGGTACGGCCACGCTTGGCGCTACAGCACTTTCACTGGTGAATGGATTAAGGGCACAACGCACTACATCACCGGCTTTGGGCGCTGTAACGGTAGATGATATTTATGCCGAACGTGCCCGTGAATTTGCCTGGGAAGGCTGGCGCCGCAACGACATGATCCGCTATGGAAAATATGAATCGAGCTATGGTTTTAAAACCAACAATGAAACCTATCGCCGCATTTTTCCAATACCAACCAATGCCTTTGCCGTGAACAGTGCATTGACACAAAATCCGGGTTATTAATTTTTCTCACAAAGCAGTACGCTATCAAAACCCGGGGTTGCAAAACTCCGGGTTTTTTAAGACCAATCATTTTACTTGTATATTTCTGCTGTTGAATGAAAGAACCGTTTGCCATAGTACGGCCGGAGCCGCGCAAAAGCGTTGGCCACGCTGATAATGCGGTGCAGTCCGCACGGCTACTTTCGCTGGATGCCTTGCGTGGTTTTGATATGTTTTGGATCATCAGCGGCGAAGGCATCTTTCATGCGCTGGCCAACGTGGTGATGGCGAATCATTCGTTGATTAGAAATCCGGTTGATTACAGAATCGCCACCACGAATGAGTTGAATGTTTGGGAACAAATCGCCGTTGGCATCAGCAATCAGTTGCATCATTCGCCGTGGAATGG
The DNA here is from genome assembly GCA_965247695.1 of Flavisolibacter sp. Lineage (GTDB taxonomy): Bacteria > Bacteroidota > Bacteroidia > Chitinophagales > Chitinophagaceae > Flavisolibacter. The sequence goes on along the minus strand of OZ252037.1, from coordinate 2,653,499 downwards.
CTTTACCTTTTACGACCTGATCTTTCCACTATTCATTTTTATTGCCGGTGTGAGCATGCCGTTTTCCTACGGAAAGAAGTTATCGGTGGAAGCAACGGAAAACAAAGCAGCACGGCGAAAAATTTATGCAGGCTTGATTCGCCGAACGGTACTCTTGATTTTCTTGGGTGTTGTAGTGAATGGACTGTTGCAATGGAAAGGTTACGAGCAAACCCGCATCGCCAGTGTGTTAGGACGTATTGCCCTGTCTTGTTTCTTTGCCGCCCTCATTTATTTGAATGCATCAAAACGGAACCAAATCATGTGGGCCATGGGTCTATTGCTTGGTTATTGGGTCGCGATGATGTGGATACCCGTTCCGCATTTTGGCGCTGGTGTATTAACTCCTGAAGACAACGTAGCCGCTTATGTTGACAGACTTTTATTGCCCGGCAAATTACACCGGACGGTGTATGATCCCGAAGGTTTGTTGTCAACCATACCGGCGATTGTTACTGCTTTATTGGGTGTGTTCACCGGGGAGTTTTTGAAAGACAAAAGCAATCGCTTTACACCGGCGAAAAAAGGATGGATGTTGATGATAGCAGGCATTGGTTTATTGGCTCTTGGCCTTTTGTGGAATTTTATCTTTCCCATCAACAAAACAATGTGGACGAGTTCTTTTGTGCTATACGCCGGCGGATGGAGTTTGTTATTGCTTGCAGCCTTTTATCTAATCATTGACGTTGCTGGTTTTAAAGCATGGTGCAAACCTTTTGTGTGGATCGGCGCCAATTCCATTTTGATTTACCTGATGGCGCACGGTGGTGTTGATTTTTATTACACCGCTAATTTTTTATTTGCCGGCTTAATAAAGTACGCAACGCCTTTGTGGCAAGCGGTGTGGTTGGCGATGGGAGTAGCGGTGGTGCAGGTGTTGTTGTTGTGGGTGCTTTATAGGAAGAAGTGGTTTTTGAAGTTGTAGGGCTGTCTAGCGGCCCCTATCCCGACCTTTCCCCGACAGGGGAAAGGCCACCAGCGCTTCGCTTCGCACCTTGCTTTTCAATGACCCGACTCTCTTTGCAGTCTCTCTGACAAGCGAGGGCTGTGCGTGGTTCCTCTCCGGTGGGGAGGTCAGGTGGGGCCGCCGCGACGTTGTGCCCAATAGACTTACAAAGCGTACACGAGTGCGACGCAACGAATGTCCAATAGATGTACTGGCCTCTGGCCCAAAATCCAACCATCACATGACAACCACACATCAACACAACCCGCTTGCATGAACAGATTACAAACGGCCGATTACATTGTTTTCTTCATCTACTTTATCGCCATCACCTCGTATGGCTACTACATTTTTCACAAGAAAAAAGCAAAGCAATCCAGCTCCAAAGATTTCTTTCTCGCCGAAGGTTCATTAACCTGGTGGGCCATCGGCGCTTCGCTGATTGCCTCCAATATTTCAGCGGAACACTTTATTGGCATGAGCGGTTCCGGCTTTGCGTTGGGCCTTGCCATCTCCACCTATGAATGGATGGCGGTCGCGACGCTGATCATCGTTGCGGTTTACATCATACCGATTTATCTAAAGAACGGCATCTTCACCATGCCGCAGTTTTTGGCCAAGCGATACAGCGATTCGGTAAGCACCATCATGGCGGTTATTTGGCTACTGCTTTATGTGTTCGTGAACCTCACGTCCATCATCTATCTCGGTGCGCTGGCTATCTCGTCCATCTCGCAATTAAGCTTTACAAGTTGTGTAATTGGCTTGAGTATTTTTTCGGTGATTGTTACCCTCGGCGGCATGAAGGTGATTGGCTACACCGATGTGTTTCAGGTGCTGGTGTTGATCATCGGCGGACTGATAACGACCTATCTCGCACTAACACTTTTATCGGAACATTTTGGCTTTGGAAAAAACTTGGTGAAAGGGCTTGACCTGTTGCGGCAACAAGCACCGGAACACTTTCACATGATCTTTAAAAAAGACAATCCGCATTACCCCGAACTGCCGGGCATTTCGGTGTTGATTGGTGGCATGTTGATTAATAACTTAGCCTATTGGGGGTGCAATCAATACATCGTTCAACGGGCCCTGGGCGCGGATTTAGCCACGGCCCGCAAAGGAATTTTGTTTGCCGCTTTTTTGAAAATGCTGGTGCCGGTGATAGCGGTGTTGCCGGGTATTGCCATGTACGTAATGCACCACAACGGATTGTTTCAGGTGGAGATGAGCGATGCCGGTGTGGTAAAACCTGACCATGCATATCCAACATTAATGAACCTCTTGCCACCGGGATTAAAAGGCGTTGCCTTTGCGGCATTAACGGCTGCGATTGTGGCTTCGTTGGCAGGCAAGGCCAACAGCATCTCCACCATTTTTTCCCTTGACATCTACAAGAAATTTTTTAATAAAGAAGCCAGTGAACGCAAGCTTGTACTCACCGGAAGATGGGCGGTGATTATTGCCATGACGGTTGGCGCCATCGTAGCACCGCAATTAAAATCATTGGGGCAAGCCTATCAATTTATACAAGAGTATTCGGGGTTTTTTTCACCGGGTGTGCTGGCCATTTTTTTATTGGGCATGTTCTGGAAAAAAACAACGGCTGAAGCGGGTTTGGCCGGTGCGTTGTTGACCGTTCCTATTTCGACAGTTTTAAAATTTTTACCGCGTTGGACGAACGGTGCTTTTCCCGACTATCCGTTTTTGGATAGAATGACGATTGCGTTTTTTGCCATCGTGATTATCATGGTGACCATCAGTTTGGCGAAGCCGAAAAGCCTGACCGATTCGCATGTGATTGAAGTGGACAAAAAGTGGTTTGCTGTAACGCCGGGCTTTGTGGTGGGCTCATTTATTATTTGCGGAATGTTGGCCGCATTGTACACGGTGTTTTGGTAAAGGAATCAACCGCAGAGAACAAGAGTAAACAGAGGCATTCGCAGAGAAAGTTTTGCCTCTGCGTTAACTCTGCTCCTCTCGTTCTCTGCGGCAAAAGAAAAAGCATGAAGAGAAATAAACTCATAGCCTTTATTGTTTGCATCAGCGTCGCTGCCCGCTTAAATGCGCAAGTGAATAGGCAAGCCTCTACTGCTTTGCTCAAACGTATCCTTCCAACTCACGCATCGCAATTCATCATTGAACCCCTCTCCTCTTCCACCGGCAAAGACGTTTTTGAAATTGAATCTCGCAACGGCAAAATCATCTTACGTGGCAACAACGGTGTGGCCGTTGCATCAGCTCTTTACTATTATTTGAACGAATACTGCCATTGCCAAATAACCTGGGACGGTGTCAACCTAAAACTACCTAAACGTCTTCCCGCCTTCCCGGCAAAAATCCACAAGCAAACACCGTATGAGTATCGCTACTACCTCAACTATTGCACGTTTAACTACAGCATGAGTTGGTGGGATTGGTCGCGGTGGGAGAAAGAAATTGATTGGATGGCCTTACATGGCATCAACATGCCGCTGGCCATCACCGGTGAAGAATACACTTGGTATAAGGTTTATAAAGAGATGGGCTTTAGCGATGATGATCTGAAAGAATTTTTCTCCGGCCCTTCTTACTTCGCCTGGTTCTGGATGGGCAACCTTGACGGCTGGGGCGGACCGCTGCCGCTGCATTGGATGGAAGCGCATAAAGACCTGCAACAAAAGATAGTAAAGCGCTACCGCGAGTTTGGCATCAAACCCGTGCTGCCTGCATTTACAGGCCACGTGCCGGCAGCTTTCAAAACAAAATTCCCAACTGCAAAACTCAAAGCCACCAACTGGACAAATGGCTTTGCAGATACTTACATTCTAGACAGTGAAGATTCTTTGTTCGCCGTCATCGGTAAGAAGTTTTTGCAAACGCAAACCAGTTTGTACGGCACCGATTATCTCTACTCCGCAGATACGTTTAACGAGAACGAACCGCCATCGGATGAACCGGCGTTTTTATCAAAGTTGAGCGCAAGGGTTTACGAAGGCATGAAGGCCGCCGACTCCAAAGCCGTGTGGGTGATGCAAGGCTGGTTGTTCTACAGCGACCGTAAATTTTGGAAGGCGCCGCAGATTGAAGCTTTGCTCAAAGCCGTGCCCAACGACAAGATGATTTTGCTAGACCTTGCTACCGAAATAGAACCCGTATGGAAACGTACCGAAGCTTTTTACGGCAAACCCTGGATATGGAACATGCTGCACAATTTCGGCGGCAACACAACGCTATTTGGAAGAATGGAAACGGTCGCTACTGAACCCGCAAGAGCGTTGCAGAATAAGACTTCGGGACAATTGAAAGGCATCGGCTTAACTATGGAAGGCATCGAGCAAAACCCGGTGTTGTATGAGTTGATGATGCAACACACGTGGCGTGATTCTGTGATTGATTTGGATGCTTGGTTGCCTCACTATGTTAGCAATCGTTATGGTGTAAAAGATGCTCATGCAGAAAAAGCCTGGGACATTTTACGCCGCACTGTTTACACCGTTCCCGCCGATAAATACAAACGCGATGGTACAGAATCCATTATACAGGCAAGGCCGACATTTGATTCAATGACCCGTTGGGCGAACACGAGATTGAATTACGATGCGAAAGATTTATTGCCGGCCTGGGACGAGATGATAAAGGCAAGTGCAACTTGTAAAAACAGTGACGGCTTTCGATATGATTTAGTGGATGTAAGCAGGCAAGTGTTGGCGAATTATGCCCTGCCTTTACAACGAAAGATTGTCGCGGCTTATGAAGCAAAAGACAGCAAAAGACTTACCCAACACGCAGCTGCGTTTTTAGAATTGCTAAACGACCTTGATGGTTTATTGGCGACACGAAAAGATTTTATGCTTGGGCCGTGGATACATGATGCAAGAAGCTGGGGCAAAACTGAAAGCGAAAAAGCGTTGTACGAAAGAAACGCAAAGGACATCATCACGCTTTGGGGCGATGCCAAAAACCCTTTACATGAATATGCCTGTCGGCAATGGAGCGGATTGCTGAATGATTTTTATTTGGTGCGATGGAAAAAATTTTTTGATGGTATAAACGAGGCATGGAAAGACAGAAAAGCATTTGACAATGCGGCCTTTCAAAAAAGCATTGCAGAATGGGAATGGCAGTGGGTGAACGAAAGAAAAGATTACGCAACGGAGACAACCGGTGATGCCGTGAACGAAGCGATGAAGATTTATAAGAAGTATAGGGTGAAGATCAAAGAATGAGCGGCCCATCCCGACCTTCCCCCGCCGGGGGAAGGCCATCCACACACAGTCCTTGCTTTTCAACGACTCAACTTTAGAGGTTGGGTCGTTGAAAAGCAAGGTGCGAAGCGAAGCGTTGGTGGCCTTCCCACCGGGAAGGTCGGGATGGGCCGGCTGTTTCGCGTGAGGGATAGAAGCGGAAATCCTTTTTATTGGCTTGTCGTGATGACTAACTATAGTTTAAACGACCGCCAATAAAAAGATTGCAGCGGATAGCCCGACCCTTTGCTGCCGTGGGTTGGCCTGCGTAGCGTGGCAGCAGTAATGGGGCACGCCCAATTCAATTGAAAATCGGCAAAGCCACACTGCAACCATTCGGCAAGTTTAAGATGACACAGTAAACAAAAAACAGAACAAGAAAACAATCGTTCACAACACAATAACCACAACATGAAACGAAGAACCCTAATTAAAGGATTGGCCGCGACTGTGCCGTCTTTTTATCTTTCAAAAGCGATGGGCGCCGGCTTTGCAAACGGCATTGGCAAAGGCCCGTTTGAACCAACATGGGAATCCCTTGCGCAGTACAAAACACCCAACTGGTTTCGGGATGCGAAGTTTGGCATCTGGGCGCATTGGGGACCGCAGTGCCAGCCCGAACACGGTGACTGGTACGGCGTGCGGATGTATGATGAAGGCAGCGATACGTATAAATATCACGTGAATAAATACGGGCATCCGAGCCGCTTTGGGTTTAAAGATGTGATTCATGATTGGAAGGCGGAGAAGTGGGAACCGGAAGCTTTGCTGGATTTGTACAAGAAGGCGGGTGCGAAGTATTTTTTTGCCCTGGCCAATCATCATGATAACATGGATTTGTGGAACAGCCGTTACCAACAATGGAATTCGGTGAACGTGGGACCGCAAAAAGATTTGATAAAAGGTTGGGCGAAGGCAGCGAAGAATCACGGGTTGAAGTTTGGCGTGAGTGTTCACGCAAGCCATGCCTGGCGCTGGTTTGAGCTGTCACAATCGGCGGATAAAAAAGGAGCAATGGCCGGTGTGCCGTACGATGGAAAGTTAACCGCAACCGATGGCGCGGGCAAGTGGTGGCAGGGTTTGAACCCGCAGGATTTGTATGCACAGAACCACGACGTGAGTCCGGGTGGTGATAAGTTCAACGGCATTTTTCCGCAATGGGATTGGGGCAACGGCGTGGTGCCTCCAAGCACGGCTTACTGCGAAAAATTTTATAACCGTACCATTGAGTTGTTGGACAAGTACGAACCCGACCTGATTTATTTTGATGATACAGTGTTGCCGCTGCATCCGGTGAGTGATGTGGGCCTGCGCATTGCCGCACACCATTACAACAGCAGCATTAAAAAGAAGGGTAAGCTGGAGGCAGTGTTGTTTGGCAAGGTGCTGAACCCGGAGCAGCGGCAGTGCATGGTGTGGGACATTGAACGCGGACAAAGCAACGAGATAGAGCCCTTGCCTTGGCAAACGGATACCTGCATTGGCGACTGGCATTATGATCGTCGTATTTACGAGAACAACAAATACAAGTCAGCAAAAACAGTAGTGCATACCTTGATTGACGTGGTAAGCAAGAACGGGAATTTGTTGTTGAACATTCCGCTCCGGGGCGATGGGTCGCCGGATGAAAAAGAGCTGGCGGTGGTGGAAGAAATCTCGGCCTGGGTGCCTGTACATGGCGAAGGCATTTTTGGTACACGGCCGTGGAAAGTGTTTGGCGAAGGGCCGGCATCGGAGAACGCGGCGCCGATAAAAGCGCAGGGTTTTAATGAAGGCAAGGGCAAGCCGTTCACATCGGAAGACATTCGGTTTACCACAAAAGGAAGTACTGTGTACGCCTTCGTGTTAGGTTGGCCGGAAAGCGGTAAAGTGACCATTAAAACAATGAAGAAAGGTGGCGCACAATTGACAAAGGCCGTAGAGAATGTAACGGTGGTGAGCAGCGGTGAGAAGTTGAGCTTTGAACAAACAGATACGGGGTTGGTGGTGACGTTGGGTAATAAACCAAAGCTGGATTACGCGCTTGGGTTGAAGGTAGTGTGATGGCGTAAAACCATTGAGACACGGAGGGTCTCTGTGAATCTCTGTGCCTCCCTGTCCCCGTGGTTCAAAAAATGATCGCCCCAAAAGAGTGCATAAAGAAATAAAGAAACCGATGAAGAGACTCATTCTACTCCTGCTGATAACGATAGCCATAACTTCTTTCAATAAGAAGCCACAGGCCGTCTTCAACATAAAAGACTACGGCGCCGTTGGCGATGGCAAAATCGATGATGCAGTGGCTATTCAAAAAGCGATTGATGCCTGCAACGCAGCCGGTGGCGGACGGGTAATGATACCGAGCGGCGGCGTGTATCTATCCAGTCCGTTTAATTTGAAATCATTTGTTGAGTTTTACGTGGAGACGAATGCAAAAGTCCTGGCGAATCCTGATGAGAAGGTTTATACCAAAAGCGCCTTTCGCGCCAACAAAGGTGAGGGCACCATCTGGATCGGCGGAGAGAATTTGGTGGACGTTACCATCGCCGGTGGCGGCGCAATTGATGGCAACGGTATTTCCTTTATGGGTGCAGAACTCGAAGATTCCTATGTGTTGAAACCTTTCAACGTCATTGACCCGCGACCGCACGTACTGACCATCGTTGGCGGGAAAAACATTCGCATTAAAGACCTCACCATCCGCAATTCGGCTTACTGGACGGTTCACCTGATTGGTTGCGATGACGTGGCGATTTCTAACCTCACCTTGCTTAACAGCTTAAAGGTTCGCAACAGCGACGGCATTGATCTGGACCACAGCAAAAATGTTCGCATCAGCAACTGCTACATCGAAAGCGGCGACGATTGTATTTGTTTAAAAAACCGCAGAGAATACGAAGAGTTCGGGCCTTGCGAAAACATTACCGTGAGCAACTGCACCATGACTTCCCGTTCCTGCGCCATTAAGATTGGCAGCGAGAATATGGGCAGCATTCGGCATGTTGTTTTCAATAACTGCATCATCACGAAAAGCAATCGCGGACTGGGCATACAAAACCGCGACGAAGGCACGGTGACGGATGTGATCTTCTCCAACATGCTTATTGACTCACATCTTTTTTCAGATATATGGTGGGGCAAGGCCGAGCCGATTTACGTAACGGCCTATCGCCGGGCACCGGGAAATAATAAGGATGCGAATTGGCGTTTTGCCAAGGGACAAACCGAAGGAAGGGTTGGCGCTGTGAGCAATATTTACTTCAGCAACATTAAATGTGCGAGTGAGAACGGTTGTTACGTAAGTGCGGAGTCGGCCGATAAAATCTCTGGTGTCTATTTTGATGAAGTGGATTTACGTATCAACAAAACAACGTCCATCACCGGTGGTGTTTACGACCGCAGGCCGAGCAAGGTGGAAGGATTAGTCAAGGGCTTAACGTCAGGGTTTTATTTTGACAAGGCAACGGGTGTGGTAATAAGAAATAGTTCCGTGCAGTGGGGTGATAATCGTCCGGCGTATTTTGGTTATGCGTTTGAAGCCCATGACGTGGAGGGATTGAAGCAGAGGAATTTTGAAGGGCAGTCGGCGGCGCCAACGAAGATGAAAGCGCAGTTAATAGAACCGGTTGTAAAAGCAAAGAAATGATTGCAGATTGTTCAATAGCAATACGAACGATGAATGCCTGCCTGCCGGTAGGCAGGGAGCGTCGCCCCGATAGCTATCGGGATCGCTTAATAGTAGTAACTCAAACGGTCAAAAGAAAAGTATGCATCATTTAATGTTAGATTTTTTTGAACCACGGGGACAGGGAGGCACAAAGGTTCACAAAGGCCCTTTGTGCAACTTTCTGTCTTTGTGGCTTTGTGGTTCTATACGTCAGTATGTTTTGTTGACATTCACTCTATTGGTTTGTTACGTTTCTCAAGCGCAACAAACATTTCTCATTACATCTTTCGGGGCAAAAGGCGATGGCAAAACGATGAATACAACAGCCATTCAAAAAGCCATTGATGCTGCTGCACAAAAAGGCGGCACCGTGGTGGTGTCGAAAGGTGAATTTGTAACCGGTCCAATCGTTTTAAAATTTGGCGTTGAACTGCATTTGGAAAAAGAAGCGGTGCTGTTGGGAAGCACTATCCGATTGGATTATGGGGCCGAAGAAGCAAGGCCGCTGATTAGCGCTGTGGCTGCAAATAGAGTTTCGATTACAGGCCGTGGTACCATTGACGGAAGAGGAAAAGAAGTGGTAGAGGATTTGATTGTGCAACTGGCAGCTGGCAAGATGAAGGATAAACAATGGCCGCTAAAAGCACCGCGTGAAGATAACCGTCCGCAGATTTTAAATTTAAAAGAATGCACGGCTATCACGGTGCAGGGCGTGACCATTAAAAACAGTGCGGCCTGGGTGCAGAGTTATGTGCGTTGCAACGGCGTAGTGATTGACAGCATTACGGTGCAAAGCACGGCTTATTGGAACAATGACGGCATTGACATTGTAAAATCAAAAAACGTTTCCATCATGAACTGTAACATCAACGCTTCCGATGATGCGATCTGTTTAAAGTCGGAAGGCAGCGTGCTTGATTCCTGTGTGAATGTGTATGTAGCAAACTGCAAGCTTCGTAGTAGTGCCAGTGCGTTTAAGTTGGGTACGGATTCAAGGGGCGGGTTTCGCAACATTAAAGTGAAGGACATTGAAGTGTACGATACCTATCGTTCGGCCATTGCATTGGAAGCGGTGGACGGCGGTTTTTTGGAAGACGTGAAGATTAAAGGTTTGAGAGCAATAAACACCGGCAATGCCATTTTTATACGACTTGGTCACCGCAATAAAGGCGATACGTTCAGCACGGTAAAAAATATTTTCATTTCGGATGTATATGTCGAGGTGCCATCAGGCAAACCCGATGGCGGTTACCCGTTGGGAGGACCGGGGTTGAAATATCCACCGGGTTTTACACCGGTGAAGGGTGTAGTGCAAAGCATTTCGCCGTGGAATAATTCAAGCAGGGACAGCACGGCGATACCGTATCCGCACAATGTTTTTCCAACACATGACCGGCCTGCCCGGTCATGTGTTGGAAAATATTCGCCTGGAAAATATCGAAATTGTTTACGAAGGCGGCGGGGATAAAAAGGTCGCTTTCTTTCCGGCTGATTTACTGGAAAAGATTACGGAAGCGACGGCGTCTTATCCGGAGTTTTCGATGTTTGGCGAGTTGCCGGCTTGGGGATTTTATGTCCGGAATGTGGACGGATTGACGATGAAGAACATTAGGCTGCGCTATAAAAAAGAAGACTTTCGCACGGCGATGATTTTTGATGATGTAAAGGGCTTGCAGTTGAGTGACGTGGTGATTCCCACAGCGAAAGAGTTGCCGGTGATTATTTTGAATAAGGTGACAAAGCCATCCTTGCTGAATATTGAGTTGCCGGTGGAGGAAAGCAAAGGCTTGCGTGTGCAATAGATGCTCTTGCTTTAAGTATTGCCCCGCCATTTATGGCGGGGATTAACAGAATATAATCGGATTGGGCTTTAGCCCAATGAGCGAGATTAAAGCTTGGGCTAAAGCCCATTAAAAACCTCATTCACTTTATCCCCGCTCTGAAGAGCGGGGCAATGGAGAGAAACCTCAAACAAAGAATGCATCATGTCCCAACTCAATAAGATTTTGCTTTTCTTTTTACTTGCTTATTTATTCATGGGCAATGTTTTTTCACAGGGCTTAATTGACTATGTTCAACCCTTATCAGGCACGGCGCCATCAACAACCGTGTCCGCAAAAAAGCATAGCGAAGCCGGTACGAAAGAAAGCAACGCCAACACCATTCCGGCTGTGGGTATTCCCTTTGGCATGACGCAATGGACGCCGCAAACAAGAACCACCGAAGTCAAATGCCAGCCACCGTATTATTATACCGATACCGTGTTGAGCGGCGTTAGAGGTACGCATTGGATCAGCGGTTCGTGCATGCAGGATTACGGAAGCGTGACTATCATGCCGGTCGTTGGGAAGTTGAAAACAACTGTGGATGACTATGCTGTTCCGTTTTCTCATGCGGATGAAATGGCTACACCGGCTTATTATAAATTACGAATGCCTTCCTCCCATCTTACGGCGGAAATCAGTGCCACGGCCCGTTGTGGCATCATGCGGTTTGCGATGGAACAAGATGATAGTTTGTATTTATTGATGATGCCAAACAGCGACAGAGGTGAAGGCTTCGTAAAAACAGATCCGATAAAAGGTGAAGTATGGGGTTATAATCCGGCGCACCGCATCTATCAGGGCTGGGACGAACCAGCGGGCTTCAGCGGTTATTTTTTTATGAGGATTGAAGGGGCGATGGCAAGTTACGGCTCATTCAACGGAATAAAAATTTTGGATAGCGATACCATTGGCCATGCAAAAGACATAGGTGCGTTTGCAGGGTTTTATTTGAAGAAAGGCGAACAGTTGGTCATCCGCATCGGCACTTCATTTACAAGTGTGGAGGCAGCAAGAAAAAATTTGGAGAGTGAAATGGCTTCGGCAAATTTTGATGTCGTTGTCACCAAGGCAAAAGAAGTTTGGGAGAAGGCGCTATCGCAAATAAAAGTGGAAACGGATAATGAACAGGACAAGCGCATTTTTTACACGGCAATGTATCACGCCTTTCAACATCCGCGCTTATTCAATGATGTTGACGGCCGCTATCCGGCCTTTGCCGGCAATTACGGTTTGATGAAAAAAGCGGACGGGGCTTACTATGATGATTTCTCAATGTGGGACATCTACCGGGCACAATTGCCGCTGCTGGAAATTCTTCAGCCGAAGCTTGTCAACGACTTTGTACAGTCCCTTATTTTAAAAGGACAGCAAGGCGCTTGGCTGCCCATCTTTCCCTGCTGGAACAATTACACGGCCGCCATGATCGGCGATCATTCAACAGCTTTCATCGCATCCGCTTATGCCAAAGGCATTCGGGATTATGATGTAAAAGAAGCCTGGCGTCTGATGCGGCAAAATGCTTTTGATTTGCCTTCGGCAAAAGATTATATAAATGGAAAAGGGCGAAGAGCTTTGTCTTCTTATTTAAAGTACGGATTCATACCGATGGAAGATTCAGTGCAGGAAGCCTTTCACAAAAAGGAACAAGTGAGCCGTACTCTTGAATATACTTATGATGATTATGCGTTGTCAATTGTAGCAAAAGGATTAAACAGGATGAATGATTATAAAATCTTGCAGGGCCGTTCTCTTAATTATAGAAATGTTTTTGATAAATCCGTTGACATGGTGCGTGGCCGCAATGCTGATTGTTCCTGGGCTTCGTCTTTTCATCCTGACCTCCGCGAAAGCTATATCACGGAGGGCACGCCGCGACAATATACTTTCTACGTGCCGCAGGATGTTGCGGGCCTTGCCAAATTGATGGGTGGAACAAAGAGTTTAGAAAATGCATTGGATAGCCTGTTCGCTAAAAACGAATACTGGCATGGCAACGAACCGGGACATCAGATTCCATTCATGTATAATTACACTTCATCGCCTTGGAAGACACAACGGGAAGTGCGAAAAATTTTAAGCGAAGAATATAGCGATGGTCCCGGTGGTTTGAGCGGCAACGATGATGCCGGCCAAATGAGCGCCTGGTACGTGTTTGCGGCGATGGGTTTTTATCCGGTTGATCCGGTTTCAGGCGACTACCAAATTTGCTCACCGCTGTTTGATAACGTTACAATCAACCTTCCCAACGGTAAAACGTTTACAATCATCTGTCGTAAAAAAACAGCGGCATCATTTTACATCAATCATATAAGCAGGAATGGCAAAGCATATTTAAAAACCTCGTTCAACCATGCGGATTTGATAAAAGGCGGAACGATGGAAATAGAGTTGACGGACAAACCGTCGCGATGGGGTGTTGTGAAATAAAACAAGATCACAATGGCAAGCAATCATAGAATGTTTTTCACTGCACGTTGAAAAAATCTTTTCAATGTGTACGTCCATACAAGCCATTAAATTCCGCTGAATACAGCAAAGCCGCCGTCCACATTAATCACCGTTCCGGTTACAAATTTTGCCGCGTCGCTTAACAGCCATACCAAAGCGCCGACCAATTCATCGGCACGACCAAAACGTTTGAAGGGTGTTTGCTTGTGTATCAACGTTCCTCTTTGTGTGAGTGAGCCGTCTTCGTTGGTCAAGAGGGTTTTGTTTTGCTCGGTCAGAAAAAAACCGGGAGCAATGGCATTCATTCTGATTTTATCGCCGTAACGGGCCGCCAGCTCCACCGCAAACCATTTTGTATAACTGTCAATAGCCGTTTTGGCCATGCTGTAGCCCAACACTTTTGTAATCACCCGTTGCGAAGCCATCGAAGAAATGTTGACGATGCTGCCGCTTTTTTGAGCGGCGATGGCAGACCCGAAAACCTGCGTGGGCAACACCGTTCCAAATAAGTTCAGATCCATCACTTTTTTCAACACTTCCAGGTCCAACTGAAAAATATCTTGTTCCGGGGCTACCACAGCGCCGGGCATATTGCCACCGGCCGCATTTACCAGGCCGTCAATCCGCCCGTATTCATTCAACATCTTTTCCCTTGCCGCAATTAATTGCGCTTCGTCCGTTACATCGGCAATCAGCGCCACCGCTTTGCCGCCGCTTTTTACCACTGCTTCAGCTCTTTCAATGGCTATTTTTTCATTGCGCCCCAGGATGCCAACGGCACCGCCTGCAGCCGCTATGCCTTTGATAAAAGCTTCACCCAAAATGCCCGTGCCGCCAGTTACCACTATGGCTTTTTCGTGCAGAAGAAAATCGTTTTGCAAATCCACATTGGTTGGTTTAATTGTTGACGTTTTCAATAAAGCAAGTAAGAAATAAGCCCCCTCTTTTCAATCGACCGCATCGCAGCAATTAGCAAAAGCAAGGCTTCAAGGAAAGATGGTAACTCTATGCCGGTTGAAAATAACATCAGTTTTTCGAAACGATGAGGATGTAGCTATTTACAGTTGTTGCATTGCTTTCAAAGCAATCTAAGCTATCCTTTTTTTGATTGAGCTAAATAGTTTCTAAACCGAAGCAAAGCTTCTACATAATAATAGTCAGCGTAGGTCTGCGGTGCATCCACTTCCACGTTTTTAGGCAGATGTGAAATGCTGTGCTTTAATAAAAAGCCGCCGTTGGTTCCTTTTGTTGCGGTGTATTCGGGTGAAGCCAATGTTTGTAAAATCGTTTGGGCGGATGAACGGTATCGTGTCTTCAATGAAGCATCGCTGTACTGCGCTAATTCCAATAGGGCCGAGGCCATCACCGCCGCGGCCGAAGCATCGCGATAGGCGGCTGGAATGCCCGGTGCGTTATAATCCCAATACGGAATTTTATTAGCCGGAAGAGCAGGGTTTGATAAAAGAAAGGCAGCAATCCGTTGCGCTTCGTCCAGATATTTTTTCTCTTTCGTTTCGCGATACATCACAGTATAGCCGTACAGTCCCCACGATTGCCCGCGTGCCCATGCGGAGCTATCCGCATCGCCTTGTGCCGTTTGCTTTTTCATCACTGCGCCTGATTGCGGATTATAAACCACCACGTGATAAGAACTGAAGTCGGGACGAAAATGATTCTTCATGGTTGTATTGGCATGAGTAACCGCAAGGTTGTACAAGGCTTTATCGTTGGTTTGCTTCGCGGCCCAAAACAGTAGTTCAAGGTTCATCATGTTGTCAATAATTACACGAAACTCCGACGTGTCTTCACGGCTTCCCCAGGAGCGAAGGCAGCCAACTTTTGAATTGAAGCGGGTTGCCAAAGACCTGGCACTGGTGATTAAAATTTGCTTTACACTATCAGTCGGATGCAGCTTGTAAAAATTTCCATAGCTGCAAAACATCATAAAGCCAAGGTCGTGCGTGCCGGTGTTGTATTGTTCTTTACGCATCAAGGGAACCCGCTTCGCCGCTTCTTCGTACAAGGCTTTATTGTTGGTGGCATCCGAAAGAAATAATGCGGTGCCCGGATAAAAACCCGCAACCCAATTATCCGATTTGCAGGTGCGCAAGGTATCGTTGGTGAAGGAACGCGGCATCAAGCCTTGCGGTATTTGTGTAGCAAAGAAGGTGTACTGCTTTGCGGCATTGGTCAGGCGTTGGCCAATCCATTGGGTTGAAATTTCAGCGGCGCTTCCCGCTATGGTTTGAGCGTTCACGACACATAAAGACGTACAACAAAGCAGCAGCACAAAAGCAAAGAGCCTGACTTTTGATAGTTTCTTTTTCATTTTCTTGATTCATTTCCGGCTATGAAAGATTGGGTATGCAGTACGATAACGTTGTATGGAAATTCAGATGCAAACACATCTTCGGTTCCTTCGGCTGCGTTACTTTTTTGCATAAAACTTTTGCCTTGATGGAATGCCTCTGCAACAAACCGGTTTACGCGTTGTGTCTTTAGCGACAGTGCTTACCGACAGTTGCATGGGCTGCTTTGAAGTTCCATCTTCCCGCTGCTTTTTTTCCTGCGCATTGTTGCAGGATGCCGCGGCAAAAAGAACGGTTACGAAAACAGCCGTAAAAAATTTTTCACCAATAAATTGCCTGCTCATTTTTTATTTTTTATTGACGGCTTGAATGCTGTCTTTCACACAACGAAAGCCAAGGTTGTTGCTGGCGCTTGTTACTTCGCCTTTGCCGCGGCTGCCCGCACGGTAGCGGATGCAATACTGATCGCTGCAAACAAAAGAGCCGCCACGCTGTACTCGTTTTATCAGTCCCGGCTCTTCGGGATCGAAGCTGTCCACGGGGCCTTGAGGATTTTTACCGGGACTGTGGCCGTAATAATCCGGCCGGTAAAAATCGCTACACCATTCCCACACGTTGCCGTCCATATCGTACAAGCCAAAAGCATTGGGCGGAAAAGATTCTACCGGCGCCACGCCGGCAAAACCGTCCTCTTTCGTATTGCTAACCGGAAAGTCGCCTTCGTAAATATTGGCCACAAACTTTCCTCCCGGTTTTAATTCGGTGCCCCAATAAAAGGGTGTCTGTTTTGTGCTGCCACCTCTTGCAGCGTATTCCCATTCGGCTTCGGTAGGCAATCGTTCACCGGCCCATTTTGCGTAGGCCGCGGCATCTTCATAACAAACCTGCACTACGGGATCATTTGGTACGGCTGCTGCGGCCGCCTGCGGTCCCAAAGGATGTTTCCAATTAGCGCCGGGAACATATTGCCACCATTGCAAGGGATCGGCCAAGGACACTTTTTGTGCAGGCGGCACAAATACAGCGGAGCCGGGCATAAGGTCTTTGGGATCAATGTTCGGATAATCTTTTGGGTTCAATGGCCGCTCCGCCACCGTTACATAATTGGTGGATTTTACAAAGGAATCAAATTGCGCATTGGTCACTTCGTGCTCGTCCATCCAAAAGCCTGATACGGTTACATTGTGCAGCGGCTTTGCATCGGGAAACAGGGAATCAGCGGAGCCCATCATAAAGCTTCCACCGTGCAGCCAAAGCATTTTTGACCCGGGATTTTTTTGGGGCTTAATGGTTGCTTGTTTACCGGTTGTATCCGTTGTCTCGGGCACAGCTTGCGGATTGTTTTTGCAAGCAGCCAAGGCAAAGAGGACGAATAAAAAAAGTGTTGTGTTTTTTGTCAACGGCATAACTGCGTGTTGTTTCCAATCTTCTGAAACGTAAAGAAAGCGTACGCTTCACTGCATCGTAAAAGCAAAGTAAGGGCATCGGTCAGAACAACCTTTGTTTGCCGGGCGTTAAAAGTTTTTGCCTGGCTTAGCGAAAATCAAAGAACAAGGTTCCCGTCAGAGGCGCACTTCCTTGCCGTACATTTTTTTGGCTTTGCGGCCCCATCACTTCTGCTTTTTGAAACTTGGTGCCGATGGCCGATATGCCGTTCATGAAACCAATGCTGCCGTCGGGAAAAGGCGGCCAGGTATTGTTGTTCGGCGCAGCGGTTGGCCGCTGCGGTTTCAGCATTTGCAGGTAGATGTTTGGCTCGGTGGTGTAGATGATAAAATTTTTTTCGGTGTTCTGAATTTGCACCCAACTTACCTCGCTGTGCCAGCCTTTAAATTCGGGATAGGCCCAACTTTCGCCGGTGACGGTGTTGTTGTACTTCTTTTCCCAAACACCCAACTGCCCTCCTTTCAGCCGGTTCTTCCAAACGCGGTAAGGGCCACGGCCAAGCCACTTCATGCCGGTTATTTTTTCTTCAGGATAGTTGAAAGTGATGCCGAAGAAATCGGCCGTGTCTTTGGTGAGATAACTGTACTCCAGCATTGGCCGACTGCCGGATTGGAAGGTCCATTTTATTTTTAAGCTATCGCCTTTATAAGTTGGTTCCACGATGACCTTATCTTCTTGCTTATACTGTTTAAAAGAAGCCAACGACAAATTGCTTCCAGCCAACATCGGACCATTGAGCGAAATATAACTCTTACCAGTGTCACTCATCACCTCCGATAACGTTCCTGTTTCTTTGTCGAAAACGTACCCAATACCGTCACAGACGACCAAGCAAGAATTCTCTGGTATGTCTTTGACGATTAATGAACCAAGTTTAACAACCGGCCATGAACGTTTTGTTTGCTTTACGTTCGAAGCCAACGCCCAACTCCAGGTGCATACCGTGTCGCCTTTTGCATCAATGGCCGTTAAATAAAACGCATCCGCTTTGCTGTTCACGATAGAAGGAATTATCAATACCCCCTTCTCTCCCGGTGCTATTGATTGCATTCGTAAACTGCCTTTTTGTACGGTGGTTGCGGCCGTTGTTTTTTCATTGGGCTTTGCAAAGTTCACCAGCTTCCAGTCAAATCTTATCTTATCAATATTGGTGTAGAAATAGCGGTTTTCGACTTCAATCTTGCCCGTGAAATTTTTGTCGATGTTCGTTGTTTCAATATAAACAGGACTCCACAATTCTTTGATGGTATAATAACTTCCTTCGCGTTCGCGGTGCGGACCAACAATTCCATCAGGTGCTGCGTTGCCCGCCACATCAATGCTATCGTGCCGGTCGCCGCGAACCACGCCTTCATCGTGCAGGCTCCATAAAAAGCCGCCGGCGGCGTGCGGATGCTTCATCATTTCATTCCAAAAATCTTCCAGCGCAGCGCCGTGGCCGCCGTCAAACAAGCCGTGCATAAATTCGGTGGGAAAGAAAACTTCCTTTGCATTCGCCACTTCATTTTGCACGTATTTAAAATCGGGATAGTGCTTGGTGTTGGTACCGTCAAAACGTTCCCATGGATGAATCACATGGCGGTGTTGTGGATCGTACAAAGCATAGTCGGTATCCACCGAACGGTTCCATCCGCCTTCATTACCGTTGTCCCAAATCACAATGCTCGGATGGTTCACATCACGAACAATGAGTTCTTTCACCAAACGTTTTGCGGTTATTGTGTCATAGGATTTTTGCCAGCCGGTGAGTTCATCCAACACAAAGAGCCCAAGGCTGTCACAGAGGTCAAGAAATTCTTTATTGGGTGGATAATGGCTCATGCGAACCGCGTTCATGTTCATGTCCTTCATCGCCTTGATGTCCATAAGATGAATGGCGCGGCTTAGGGTGCGGCCGGTTTCGGGCCATTCGCTGTGGCGGCAGACACCTTTAAAAATCACCTTTTTCCCGTTCACGTAAAAGCCGTCTTCGCGGCGCAATTCAGCAGTGCGAAAACCAAAGCGTTGCTTGACAGTGTGGATGATCTTAGTGCCTTCTTTAATGGACACGACAACGTTGTACAAGGCCGGTTCTTCAGGGTTCCATTGCTTAATGCCATGGAACTGATGGCGCAGGATGCTGTCCCCTTGCATCAGCGCAAACCCTTTGTCCACGGCCTTTCCAGACAAATCAAAGACTTGTGCTTCTACTGTTTGCTTTGCCGTAGCATTGCAGAAAACCTGCATCGTAAAAGCGCCATCGGCTTTTGCATCTATTGCGGTACGTTCAATAAATGTAACGGGTACAATTTGCAAATACACCGGCCGAAAAATGCCGCCAAACAACCAAAAATCCGCCTGCCTTTCGGCCCGGTTGATGGAATTGTTTGCTGACTTTTTATGAACCGTCACTTCCAGCAAATTAGACTTGCCGAACTGAATCAGGTCCGTGATGTCATATTTAAATTCATAGAAGCCACCTTGATGGATTGGGCCTGCCGATTGACCATTAATCTTCACTTCCGTGTCCGTCATGGATGCTTCAAATACGATAAAGATTTTCCCACCTTTATTGACTGGTGAAACGTTGAACCTGTACTTATAAAAACCTGTTTCATCTGGTGTGTTGTCCTGGTAATAACTGTAGGTTCCGAAGCCTTGCATCTCCCAACAGGAAGGCACGGGAATAGTTGACCATACGTCTGCTTTACGACCTTTGGAACACATAAAATCCCAATTAACGGTGTGGTCTTTATCCGTGCCGGAGAGATATTGAACAATCGTTTGCTGCGCCATTGCCAACGACGTTGCAAGCATGGCGATGATGAACAATATCATCGTGTACTTCTTGGCTCCTTTGTGTCCTTCGTGTTCCATTGTTCTTACTGCTTTGTAAATTTTATTTTGCCTGAATGGTTACGGTTGCGGAAGCCAATCCTTCGGAAGATGCCGTCAAGGTTATAACTCCTTTCTTTCCGCTTGATTGCACGATGGCAAGCGCCAATCCGTTCAAAGCCGTGTGGCTAGTGCCTTTGAAGGATTCATGAGTAACCGGATCGCCGCTATCCACGCCGACGATGGTTCCTTCCCCGCTTATTTTGAATTGAATAAGATTGTTCGCCATAGGAACGGTGTTACCGTCTTTATCAACAATGATTACGGTAACAAAAGATAAATCCTCGCCATCGGCGGTAATCATGTTTCTATCAGCATTCACCAAAAGCTTCGCAGGAGCACCGGCTGTTTTTACTTCTTTAGCAAGAACAATCTTGCCGCCTTTTCTTGATACCGCTTTAATGCTTCCCGGCTCGTATGGAAGGCGCCATTTTATATGCAGGTCATCGCCTGCTTTTTGTTTTACGCCTACTGATTTTCCATTGAAGAATAACTCCACTTCATCAGCGCCATTGTAATAACAAACCACGTCAACGGTATCGCCGCGCTTCCAGTTCCAATGGGGATAAATGTGCAGCATTGGGCCATTGGTAAACTGGCTTTGGTAGAGGTAATAAACATCTTTGGGAAAGCCTGCTAAATCAACAATGCCGAAGTAAGAACTTCTTGCGGGCCATGGATAGGGCGTGGGTTCGCCCATGTAATCAAAGCCGGTCCAGACGTACATGCCCGAAACAAAATCGTATTTCTTCAGGGCTTTGATGCTCTCTTCATGCGTGCTGCCCCAGGGCGCACTCACGTTGTCATAAGCCGAAACCGTATAGCCACCGGTTGGATTTTTGAATGGAATATCCCAACGCTTGGGCCAGCGGCGAATGCTATCGGAATTGTTTAAGTCATAAAAGCCTCTCGTTTCCAATGCCGATACGCTTTCGGTGCTGATGAATTTTTTGCCCGGCCAGCGTTGCGGGGCCGAAGCCCATTCCTGATGATGATAGTTATAGCCAATCAAATCAAAAACGCCGGAGCCAACGATGTTATTCCAGGTTCCGGTTTGATCGTTGGCGGTAACAATCTCCCGTGTTGTGTCTAATGATTTTACAATGCTCACCAACTCACGTGCAATCATTCGTCCGGTGGTATCGCCCTTTTTTGCATCGCCGCCTTGCTCCGGAATTTCATTGCCCACGCTCCACATAAAAATTGACGGATGATTGCGGTCGCGACGTATCTGGTCTTCCAAATCCTGCTTGTGCCAGTCCTTCCAATAGAGATGATAGTCGTACTTCGTTTTTTGTTTGGCCCACATGTCAAAGGCTTCATCCATTACGATGAAGCCCATCTTGTCGCAAAGGTCTAAAAGCTCCGGCGCCGGCGGATTGTGCGAGGTGCGAAGACCATTGCAACCCATCCCTTTTAAAATTTCCAACTGCCGTTCAGCGGCCCTAGTATTGAAGGCTGTGCCCAATGCACCAAGGTCGTGGTGATTGCAAACACCAACAATCTTCAACGGCTTGCCGTTGAGAAAAAATCCTTTGGCTACATCGAAGTAAAAGGTGCGAATGCCGAAAGTGGTGGTGTATTCATCCATCACCTGTGTGCCCGATTTAATCTGCGATACGGCTTTGTATAAATACGGATCACTCACCGACCACAAGCGAGGCTGGCTAACTTTAAACGTCTGCCCGATTTCGCCACCGGCACTATTTACCGGGCTTGTAACTTGCGCCAATAGCTTGCCATTTGCATCAATCACTCTGGTGAAAAGTTTCAATTGCGTGTACCCTTCCGCCACCGCCGTTTTTGTTTTAATCATTACCGCGGCTTCACCTTTTGTTACCACCGGTGTAGTAACAAAAGTGCCCCATTGCGCAATGTGCGCCGGATCGGTTTTCACTAACCAGACATTCCTGTAAATGCCCGAACCGCTGTACCATCTTGAGTTGGGTTGCTGCGAATTGTCAACCTTCACCACAAGGACGTTTTTCTCCTCATTTAATTTTAGATAGGGCGTCAGGTCATACTCGAACGAAATATATCCATTTGGCCGAAGGCCGAGTGAATGGCCGTTGATCCAAACTTCGCTGTTGCGATAAACGCCGTCAAAGTCAATAAAGATTTGTTTGCCTTCATCGCTCTTTGGCAACGTAAATGTTTTACGGTACCAACCCATCCCGCCGCGCAAAGCGCCACCGCCATTGCCGGTTGGACTGGTGGAATCGAAGGGCAGCTCAATGCTCCAATCGTGCGGAAGATTGAGCGTTCGCCAGGCTGCATCGTTCGCCTGCACATCATTGTATTGGCGGGTGCTGTCGAGAATAAACTTCCAACCCTTGTTGAAATTTTCTTTGACTCTCGGCTGCGCCGCAACCGAAAGAAAAAGAACGGCTGCTACAAACGAACCAAAGGCTCTTGCTTTTATCATACGGTTTTTATTACGCCGCCGATTTCGCTCTTTGTCCGGCGGCGGCATGGCTTTAATCCCTGCGTTTTTAAAAATATATTTCTGTCCTGCTTAAACGGATTACTGCTTTACAAACTTTTTAAGTAGGCTACACTTACCGGCACTTGCAGGTTTACGTGAGTGCTTTCGTCTTCGATATAAAAGTTTTTTATACCGCTATTTTGCGCGGCTTTAATGACGGCTGCAATGTCTATCTGCCCGCTCCCAAGCGCCACGTCGTTGTTTACATCGGTGCCGCCGCTGAAGTCACCTTTCACGCCTTTGCGCAAATCTTTCACATGCATTAAACGATAACGAGGGCCGTATTTTTTTAACAAGGCCACCGGGTCGGCGCCGGGATGAAAGACCCAGAGAATGTCCATTTCAAAGCTGACGTACTTCGGATCGGTGTGGGCCATGATGTAATCGTAATAGGTGCCGCCTTCGTAGGGCTGAAACTCATAACCGTGATTGTGATAGCAAAAGGTAAGGCCGTAGTCATCTTTTAAAATTTTTCCAGCCGCATTAAAATCATAGCAGGCTTTTTTTGCAATGTCAATAGTGAAAGGAACTTTTTCATGCGGTATCCAGGCCACGCGAACAAAAGAGGCGCCGAGGGTTTTTGCATTTTGCGCCACTTCCTTCGTTTTGGTTACGAGGTCGGGATAGCTTACGCCAAACGAGGTGCAACGCATGCCTCTTTGATCAAGCAGGGCTTTTAGTTCCGCGGCTGTTTTGCCAAATAAATTAGAGAACTCAATGTTAGTAATACCAAGGGCTTTAATGCTGTCAAGCGTGGCGGCTGCATTTTTTGAAAAGCTGGCGCGAAACGTATAAGAAACTACGGCGGGTGGCTCTTTTAAAAGTTTACCCGATGTGTTGGCAGTTGATTTCAGCACACGGATTTTGATGTTTTTAAAATAAACTTCGTTGCCGTGGTCTTGCAACAAGATGCGGCCTTTGGGGGCCAGGCCAAAACCGGGAATGTCCTTGTATTTGCTGTCGGCTACAATGGTTTTAAAGTCCTCACTGCCTCGTTCGTAAGCCACCACCATCACGCCGTTCAGCCAATGCTCCACGTGGTTTCCTTTTGATATGATGCGGGCCGTGTTCCAATCACCAATCGGCCGCACGGGTTTATTGTCAATGGCCGGTATTAAATCATACAGCGAACCGATGGTGCGGTTGCCGGCCTTACCCAGCTTTGCATCGGGATGCCGTTCGTCATCCAGCACCTGGAACTCAAGGCCTATGGCCGATTTTGGATTGGCGGGAACGGGTTGCGCCGCGTCCATAAAATACTTAATGCCGCTGTTGGCCCCCGTTGTAATCTTAAAATCAACTGTGAGTTCAAAATCGCTGTAATCATTTAGGGTAATGATGTCGCCGCCGTTGGTGGACTCGCTGCCGCCGGAAGATTCTACCATCAGTTGGCCGTTCGCAACCTTCCATCCTTTGGCGGGAAAGCCGGGAAGGAAAGCGCCTTTCCAGCCGGTGGTTGTTTTGCCGTCAAATAATAGTTTCCAGCCGTCGGCCTTTTCTTTTTTTGTAAGCGTGTTGTCTTGCGCATGACTCATTAGAACAAGCGAAAGCAGGGCCGTGAATAAGAAACCGAGTTGTTTCATGATTTTGTTTTTATAGATTGGTTTTGCGTTAGCACTACGTTTTACATCAACCGTTATAACGGTACTTTACAGCGCCGCTAACCGGAAGTACGCCGCCCGTAAATTTTATACCTGATGACACGCAAGGTAGCTGATCGCTGTTCATACAATAAACCGGCATCTATCGAACCTCAACCTAATAAAAATTTTCCAACCTGTGCTCTCGATTGGATTGAAAATAAGGTTGAAACCGAAAGCGAAATTAAAAACACGACTGGAAGCCGGGTTAAGCGAAGCTAACCGGATAGTCGTTGTTGGATTTATTGGCAATGAGTTCAACTTTTGTCCTGTATAGCTTTAATATAGTTTCTGAAACCATGCAATACCGTAGATTGATGCGTCCGGGTTCGGCCCTTTCTGCAAAGAAGATCAAGTGCACAGATAAGCCCCGGTCAGCTTAACCATTCGGCTATTTCAAATGAGAAATCAAGTATGGCCTTCTTCAATTGGCGTCGCCGGGTTACGGCTGGCATTGAACTTTAATCGCCTTTTAAAACTTCTTATTATGACAGAAGAAAATCAAGCTCCGCAGAGCCAAAGCCAACGTAAAGATGGTAGTCGGGAAACCGTATTTTCTCGACAACACAATGGAAATGCTGAACGTGCAACACAACCCGTTACCATTGAAACCAAACTCCCGGACAGCGATAGTGGAAAACGTGAACACGGCTCAAGCCAAAATGATGAGGAAAAAGACTCTAGCAATGAAGACGGCCGCTGATGGTGTATTAAAACCATTATGGACTTACGTGGCCGCTGGCCTATTTTCCTTGAGCTGCCTTAAAGCATTGCGTTTGACCAATGTTTTAATCCTGTGGTTAGCGAAACTGTTTCATCCATGTTTTTAGTTTTGGCAATTGGGCAATCGGCTGCACGTCTAACTTATTCAGTATGGTGTAATGCCGCAGCGGAAAAATAGCCGGCGACTGGTTTGTTTGCAACAAGAAAACGGCTTCCTGGCCTCTTGCTAATTTCGGCGAATCATACCATAACACATCTTCGCTAGCGGCGTAATAAACCTTTATTCTTTTTGCCCGGTCAGTACCTTTTAATACGGACCTCGGTTCAATGATGGCGCAGCGCAAATCAGGATCGTGTTCCGAAATGGCTTTCGGCAAGCCTTTGTCTTCGATTCCTGCTTCTACTACTTTCCCCTTTACAATAAGGGTTGCTCTTTTTAATTCCGTCGCTAAGCTATCTGTTTGCAGATAATGCTTAACCGGACCGAGGGGAAACTCTCGTCTTCGACTAGATGAATTTTGAACTGGCCATAACTTTTTATCCAACTTCGTTTCGCTGTTTGTTCT
This sequence comes from Flavisolibacter sp., assembly GCA_965247695.1. Taxonomy (GTDB): domain Bacteria; phylum Bacteroidota; class Bacteroidia; order Chitinophagales; family Chitinophagaceae; genus Flavisolibacter. Next base: position 2,628,325 of record OZ252037.1, on the reverse strand, counting down.
TATTGGCAAATGGAAATCAGCAAAGCTTATTTGATCAGGGCAGTCCTTGTTGTATGATGAATATTGCGCAATAAAAAAGGGAATAAACACAAGGCTTGACAGTAGCATTAATTTCCTGCGGGAAGGCAAGGCATTTGTTTCCTGAATGGCAACAAAAACAAAGGCAACCTTGTACATCATTACCTGGTAAGTTTTCTCATGCAAGAGGAAATAAGTCGCAAAAAGGTAAGCCTGATAAAAGCAAAAGAATCGCTAAAGCATTCCTGGCGAATTTGAAGTAGGGAGATGGCTATACATGATAAGCTTGGCGCCTGCAGTAAGAAATCAGCAAGACCTTGTATAATCCGAGACAGCTTCTGCCAAACTAAAAAACATTATCGGCCGTGTTCAACAGCCAGCCACCGAAACGGGTTCCGTTCGGCTGCATCATCGGCGCCGTTAAGGTGCTGCCTGAAAGTTGCAAGATGCCGACACCCCACGGGCTTGTAATAAAAATATCTACCAACCGTCCGCCTGCATATTTGCCCACCGAGCCGAAACTATTGTCGCCTGTGTTTAACAACCATCCGCCAAACCGCGTACCGTTTGGCGCCATCATGGGAACTGCAAACGTAGCACCGGAAAGTTTGAAGATGCCAATGCCCCACGGGCTTTTAACCAGGAGTTCGGGTTTTCCGTCGCCGTCATAATCACCTGCCGGGCCAAAATCATTGTCTCCGGTATTCAACAACCATCCACCGAATCGTGTACCGTTCGGCGCCATCATCGGAGCCGCCATCGTTGCCCCGGCTTGTTTCAAAACACCAAGCCCCCAAGGACTGCTTACCAATATTTCGGCGCTGCCATCACCGTCGTAATCAGCAGCAGGACCAAATGTATTGTCCGCTGTACTTAACAACCATCCACCAAAGCGGGTTCCATTCGGTTGCATCATCGGCGCCGTTAACGTAGCACCAGATAATTTTAAGATGCCGATGCCCCAGGGACTTGAAACAAACAATTCGCTGTGATGATCGCCGTCAAAATCGGCGGCGGGTCCGAAATCATTATCGGCCGTGTTTAACAACCAGCCACCAAAACGGGTTCCGTTTGGCGCCATCATGGGCACGGTAAACGTGCCGCCGGCTTGCTTGAAAAATCCAACGCCCCAGGGACTCATCACAAACAATTCCGCCCTTCCGTCACCATCGTAGTCGGCTGCAGGGCCAAATGTATTGTCAGCCGTGTTCAATAACCATCCGCCAAATCGTGTTCCGTTGGGCGCCATCAGTGGTGCTGTTAATGTGCCGCCTGATAATTTTAAGATGCCAATGCCCCAGGGACTGGTTATTAAAATTTCATCGTGACCGTCGCCGTCAAAGTCTGCTATTTCGCCAAAGGTATTATCGGCTGTATTTAAGAGCCATCCACCGAAGCGGGTGCCGTTGGGCGCCATCATTAGCGGCGTCATTGTAGTTCCGCTTTGTTTCAAAATGCCCATTCCCCATGGGCTGGAAACCAGTATCTCGGTTATGCCATCGCCATCAAAATCACCCGATCTTTTTACAAAACTTAAATCAGTTATTTTAAAAAAGAAAGGATCAATAGAAGGATTTACCACCGATGTGCCGTTCAAAGCAAATAATCTTTTTGTGGCAAAGTCGTGGTTGCGCTGATAAGAAACGCCGTTCGGAAAGTTGGCCAAATCGGGCGTATTGTTTGCGCAAAAAACGCCGTAAAAATCTTGTGCAAAGGACATCATGTGCAAATAGTCGCCGATGTAAGGAGAGAAAGTTCTCGCCGGCGTTTGCGAAAGTGCTGTGCACAAAATTTTATCCGACCAAAACCTGCCGTTGCCGGTGGAGCGAAAGTGTGTTTCCCAGCGTTGCGTGGTTCCGGAGCCGGTGATTTGCTGGTACACCAAGGCAACCTTTCCGTTTTTGTTGATAGACACCGCCGGATTTTTTGCATTGGAAAGTGACAGCAATGCCCCCGACCAGGTTACGCCGCGGTTCAGTGAACGAACCACGATTAAGGTATATGTGCCGCCGACCCTTGTAGAATAAGCAAGATAAACGGTTGAACTGTTTCGCGGATCTACCGCAATGCTAATATCGCCGCCCCACCTTTCCTGACCATTAGCCGCTACTCCGGTTTGATTAAAGGGAAACGAAAGGCCCGTGGCAACGCGTTTGCCGGCTAAATTATCTGATGAATCGGTTAATGCCGTGAAAGGAGAAGAGCCTGTGCCCCAGTTATCATCTCGCACCACAACAATATCTGCGTTAGAAATAACCAGCGTATTGGCCGAAAAAGTTCCGGTGGTGGTAATCCACCGGTAAAACGCGGCGTAGATAGTTCCGTCATTGTGAACGGCAGGCCGGACCTGCGGGCCGTTCTGTCCACTTGTGGTTCTTTTTTCCAGGCGGATTGAAGCAAAGGCAGGACTGGCAACGCCACCGTCTAATGTCTGCTCCATCGTAGCCGTTTTACCGCCCGAAGCATTAAAGTCATTCACCCCGATATAGACGCGGTCTTTACCCGCATCGGCACCGGTTGTTACCGTGGTGGCCTGCACATAAGGCTGGTCTTCATTCGCCCTGCTTTCAAGTTGGGCCATTGGTGTAGCACTGGTATAATTTGCCGTACGGTGCACTTGAAAGGCGCCGGAAGAGCCGCTAAGAATTCCCGTAAACAAGCGGTTTGACGCGCCGGCAAACTTTAAGGTAATGTCACCGGTACCAAGACTGCCCGCTCCGGGTACAATGTTGTTCAGCGTCCAGGTATCGCCGCCATTTGTAGAAACATAAATGGGAGCATTGGCGCCGCCCAAAGGGTTTGGTGTAAATGCCGTGCAAGCCAGTTGCGAGGGGTTGGCCGGGTTGATGGCGATGTTGGGCTCACTGTCTTGATTGGTTTCTCCGCTTAATGATTGCGGAACGATGTTTACAATTTTTACCGATAGCATAAAATCGAATGATGGAGTGGAAGATTATTGGTTAATAAGCGATTTGACTTTGCCCAACTCATCGAGCGGTAAAAAGTCGTTCGCATGGAGGGAGGTAAACGCTTCCTGGTTTGGCGGAATGGCCGCAAGAATCTTGGGCGGAATCCCTTTTTGATTTTGATTTTTGCTGTTTTGCAACAGCCAAATGCCTTGTTGTCCTTCCTGAAATTTTTGAACGCGATACCACCGCACGTCATCGCTCCTGGGAAACAACACTTTCATTTCCTTGGCTTCAGCCCCTTTTAAAACTTCATCAACCTGTATGGTGGCCTGGTGCCAGTTGGGATCGTGTTCGCTGATTTGCGTTGTTTGCGGTTGCGCGGCATTCATGGCGTGTGCCACGGCTGGTTTATCGTCTTCCTTCTTTTCCACTTTAACCACCTTGCCTACTACCGCAACTTGTGCTGAATCTACTCTTTCTTTTAAAGAGGCATCTGCTTCGGAAGTTATTTGCGAACTTACTTTTGCCACCACTTCTTTTTTATTGGAAGCCTCGGTATAATCAACAGCTTCCACAGCGACGGTTTCTCCAAATATCCAGCCGTTTGCATACACGGTGATCACCGTGCCTTCATTAAGATCGGGGAGTTTGGCAAACCGCACGGTTATCTGATGGCCTGCCAAAGCAGCAAACATCGCCGGTGCCTTTAAAACGGTTTCAATCTCTAAAATCAATGTGTCATCCGATGCGATATCGGGCATCGTTGCGGCCTTCTTTTTAATGATTTTGCCGGTAACCACAAACGCGGCATGTCCTGTCTCTTCTTTCATGGGAATTGCGTCTGGCATAATAAAAAATTTATGGTGATTGTGCGCTGCGGATTGTTTGAGTAAACAGCGCTTCGTGAGTAAACAAAATCGAAAAACGTTTGCCTCCTCATCCGCCATTTCTTTTTGGTTGAGAAGTCGTTCCGCAAACGGCTTAACGCTATGCTTTTTTTGCTGACCCGGTAAAAAGTTTATTCAGCAGCAAGCTCATTATATACCAGGTGGCCAAAAAAGCACTGCCTTCAAGCAAAAAGCTTCCGAACTTGTAAAACTCCTCTGCTAAAAACATTGCCAGGCCCAAAGAAGGCATTTCGGCATGGATCACTTTTTTTGCTCCCAGGACTTTTAATAATGTATACATAAAAACGTTTTATTGAACTTCAATCAAAGACGTGGCTGACCGCCGCGTAAAGCAAGCTCCAAAACAAACCCCGCGAAACAACGCTCGTTTTGCCTGGCAATGATTTAAAAGGTTAGCAGGCGAAATAGGTTATTTCCGGCTTACTTCTAAAAAAACAATTCCGGATAAGACATCAGAAAAACAAGGCAGGATTCATCAGCACAAGTGTCAGAAAAATTCAAAGGGGGATAAGAATACAAACGCAGCTTTCTGCTTACTAAAGTAAGTAAAGTATTCCGATGACGTATGGTTTCGGGAAATTTTTATAATTATAATTTAAGAACGAAGCTTGGTTTAAAAGGCGCTGAACAATCTGCCATTTGAGCGGCTGCTATTCCATCAACAAATGTTTTGTGGCAAGATCTAATCGTCTTAAGCCAACTATTTCATTGAGAGAAACCTTAGTTGACGTCGTGCTTTTTTTCCCGCACCGATTTGTCTCTTGTCCGGTTGTTTATAAGTTTCATTTCTTAAGCTGCGTCTCATCGAAACCCGATGTGGCCCATGGCACAACCAATGACAGGAAATAGGATCACGGAGACGTTCGCAATCGTTTTTAAATACCGACACACAACAGAAAGTTTCGATGTAGGCCCCTTCACACCCGGTTGCATTTTTAGTGTATTTTCCCCAAGTGAAAAAAAGCCGTTTTACCTCTCTCCTGCTCCTCTTGCTTCACTCTGCTTTTTCACAACAAGCCCCCACCATTCTACTTAATCAAATAACAGAAGAAAACGGCTTGAGCGACAACCGCGTTCAATGTGTTTTAACGGATAGCCGGGGCTTTGTTTGGGTAGGCAGTTCCGATGGCCTAAACCTTCTTGACGGTTCCACCATACAAGTTTTCAGACACAGCGAAGCGGATTCGACATCGCTGCTCAACAACGATGTTTCGTCTTTGGCCGAAGACTGCGACAAAAATATTTGGATCGCCACCGCCGCCGGAATTGCGTGCTATCAAAAGCAGGCCGGAACGTTTTACAACGCCGGTTTGCCGTTTAGCGTTTACGGTGCTTCCAACATCGTAAAAGCGTTGCTCGCGGGCAACCAGAACCGGCTTTGGTGCGCTACCGACGGCGGTCTTTTTTTGTTTAACCTTCAAACAAAAAGTTTCACGCCTTATTACAATACAACGCCGGGTGAGAAACTAACCGCAGTAAATAAAATTGTCAATGCGATAATGGATAGAAGCGGCACCATCTGGCTTTGCACCTTCGATGGCTTGTGGACCTTCGACACGAAAACTCTGCGTTTTACGCGAGCCGTAGGCAAGTCAAACGATGCCGGCTATGAAGGCCTGTCCACCGCGGTTTTTGAAGATGCGGAAGGCCGACTTTGGTTTGGCAACTGGAGTAAAGGCCTTAAACTTTTGAACAAGGCAAGCGGCGAGGTTACTTCATTTGCTTCCATGCCCGGAGCGGTAAGCCATGTTACCGGCATTAACGAAATAAAGTTGCCCGATGGCCGCGATGTTATTTGCCTGAACGGTTCACTAACTTGTTTTGATGCAGGGGCAAAAGGCTTCTTTCAATTGCCAATGCCATCAGGATTGACAGTTTATCCGGTCATAAAAAATTTCTACCGGTCGCCCGATGGATGGACGTGGATGTATTCCGACAAAGGCTTGTGGATCTACAATCCGCAAAGGCAATTTTTCCAGCATCATTTTTTTCACCGGGCCATTACTTCGCAAAGTGTAAGCCTTCTGGATTGGAACAATGAACTATTGGTTGGTGGGGAAGGCAACGATTTTTTAACCGCTTACGATGATGACTATCATGTAAAGAATGCCTTTACCACCTTGCTAAAAACATCATCCCAAAACAAGGCAGGCATCGCAAATGCATCCACGCTTTGCTTTGTAAAAGAATCCGTAACCGACTTGCTTATCACCACCAACGACGGCGTTCTTCGCTATAATTTTCAAACAGAAAAGGGCCAACGACTCTCACACAATAGCAACAACGGTAATTCCCTTCCCAGCAATTTTATTCAACACCTTTTTATTGATTCGAAAAAACGGTATTGGGTTTTCCCCTGGCGCTCCGGAATCTATGATATAAATCCTTCAACAGGCGATTGCCATTTGGTTTATAAAGGCTTTTTGCCGCAAGGGGCCGAGACAAAAGGCCTGGTGATTGCCGGTGCGGCCGAAGACGAAGAAGGAAATATCTGGATGGCCGATTTAGACGAAGGAATCGTGTTCTTTGACAGGGCTACGAATAAATTTTCCAAGCCATTTGAAAAGCTGATTGGAGGAAGAAGCCGTAGTGCAAGAGTCATTTGCCGCAATGGATTTTGCTACGCCTTTGCCGATGACCGTTTGCTAAAATGGGATACAAAAACAAAGTCCTTGCAAATATTGAAACCGCCGCCACAAATGCAAAGTGAGATCTATGACATGATTTTAGACGCCAACGGTTATTGTTGGATGGCAACAAAAAAAGGGCTGCTTCTGTACAGCGAAAGCACGAATGGCTTTAAGCAATTCACCACGGCTGATGGATTGCTGAACAACGACATGGACGGCAATTTATACGTACGTGAAAATGGAAGGCTCATTTTTGCAACACCGACTTCACTGACACAATTTAACCCGCATGATTTGTTAGGATCGTCCGTTGCAACGGCCAAAATTTTTCTTACCGGCGTTACCGTCAATGGCGAAAACATTGCTTACGATAGTGCGCAAACGATGCGGTTGAAGTACACGCAAAACAATCTTCTTTTTCATTGGGCCGTTACCGACTATACCGCTCCGTTCCGTAACCAATACTGGTGCCGCTTGCAGGGCATTGATGCCGATTGGAGATACGTGGGCAACAAAGGCGAGATGCAGTATGCCAACCTATCGCCGGGTACGTACACATTGCTTTTAAAAGCCGCGACAGCTAACGGCATCGCGGCTGGCAAAATCATCTCTGTTCATTTTAAAATAGCACCGCCTTTTTGGAAGACCGCACCATTCTGGGCGCTGTGGATTGTGCTTGCAGGGTTCATTATTTACGGGTATGTCAACTATCGCATAAAAAGCATAAAAGCAAAAGCGGCGATGGCGCAGCAAATAACAGAGCTGGAATTAAAGGCTTTGAAAGCGCAGATGAACCCGCATTTTATTTTCAACTCGCTTAGCTCCATCCAGGAAAGCATTGTGAATGGCAAGACAGAAGCCGCCTCTAAATACCTCGGTAAATTTTCAAAATTGATAAGGGCTGTGTTGGAAAATTCCGACAAGAAACTAATCACCATGCTGCAGGAATTAGACTATTTAAAATTATACCTTGAGCTGGAATCGTTTCGGTTTGATGACATTACTTTCTCGTTGAGTGCGGCGGATACAGACGATGCGGCGTTTATACGGCTTCCGCCCATGTTGGTGCAACCCTTTGTAGAGAATGCCATCAAGCACGGGTTAAGCCACAAGGAAGGTTCAAAAAAATTGACGGTTCTTTTCAAACAAATTGAAGCTGATTTATTGCAGGTAATCGTTGAAGACAACGGCATCGGACGGCAGCAAGCCGCCATCATCAACCGGTCAAGGACTGCTTCGCATGGCTCCATGGGAATGAAGATTACCGAAGAACGTTTGAGTTTGCAAGGTGGACAACATCAGCGCCGTGTAGAGATTACCGATTTGATAAATGAACAAAGCGAAGCAGCCGGCACCCGCGTGACCATTTACATTGCTATTGAAAACTAAATGATACAAGCCATTATTATTGACGACGAAAAAAAGTGCATTGCGCTGCTGCAACAATTGCTGCAAGAATCCTTTCCCGAAGTGCAGGTGGTGGCTACGTCCACCAAACCCGAAGAAGGCATCAAACTAATTCGGCAGCACGAACCCGCCTTATTATTTACCGACATAGAAATGCCGAATAGAAACGGCTTTCAGGTAGTGGAAGCCACGCAGGACGTGGGTTACGACGTCATCTTCACCACGGCCTACCAGCAATACGCCATCAATGCCATCCGCTTTGCGGCGCTGGATTATTTATTGAAGCCCGTGGATGCTGATGAATTGGCGGCTGCTATCGGCCGCTATAAAAGCCGCCATAAACACGACCAGCAGCAACAACAGTTTGAGCTTCTGTTTAGCAACCTGAAAAACATCGCACAGCCCTTTCAGAAAATTTCGATTCCAACAACAGAGGGCATTATTTTTCTGGCCACCACCGACATCATCTGCATTGAAGCATCGGGCAGTTACACCAGGCTCTTTCTCAAAAGCGGCGAGGCTATCGTTACGTCCAAAAACCTGAAGGAGTTTGAAGAGATGCTGCCCCAACAATCGTTCTTCCGCATCCATCACTCTTACATCATTAATACCAACGAAATAAAACGTTACATCAAAGGCGATGGCGGTGCGGTTATCATGACCACTTCCGCCGAGTTGCCGGTTAGCAAAAGGCGCAAAGAAGAATTCATCTCGCGGCTTAAGCTCTAACTACGCGTTTCCACTTATCCCCTTTTTCTCTCCAGTTATAAACCCCCTCATGGTAATGGACAACTACTGTGTTGCCCTTTTTTATTTATACAATAGTTTGGTTGTGTAAATGCTTCACATGCAATGAACATAGCTACATCTAATCACGGGCTAAGAATTATCAGAGTAGATGATTTGCGCCAGGCCTTCATTCAATTCAGCACCTACAATACCTGCGATGTGATGTTGAAAGTAATGAGCGACGAAGACAAAGAAGTGCGCATGTTGCTGAACGAAGAACTGGCAGAAGGCAGGCACAGCGTGGGTTTCAGCTTTGGCACATTGGCAGGCACCTATAATATACGGCTCGTGATCAATACCCTTGATGCCATTGATATTGAAACCCAACTAATCAAAATAGAGTAACATGAAGCGATTTATTCTGCCGGGCCTTTTTTTATTCTTTACCGCGACTTGTGTGCAGGCGCAATTGACAAAGGCAAAGCAACTTGCAAAGACATTTCCTAAGAAAACAAGTGCGCCTGTTGATGCCCCAAAGACTGCGGCCGACGTGCAAAAAACAACCGCAGTTGATTCAGTACCGCAAGCAACCCCAGTGGTTTTTAAAGCCTACCAGAATTATGATTTTGTTCCCGGCGACACGGTGATTTTTGAAGACCATTTTGCCGACGACCAAATGGGTGAGTTTCCCTCTCACTGGAACCTTAGCGCGGGCCATGCAGTAATGAATAACGTTGGCGGACAAAATGCGTTGTTGCTCACGGAAGGGAACTATGCGCACGTGTCGCCGCTAATTAAATCTCCCATGTATTTTGGGGATGCATTCACTATTGAGTTTGATTGGTATTTCGATGGCGGTTACGGGCCCAATGTTTATTTCTATGACAACAGCGCTGATGCGAAAAGAGCCAGCAATGACCGTGGCAAAGTTTCGCTCGGCCAAGGCTCCGCATCGGTATTGGTAGAAAGCGCCGGCGTCGATTTATCCGGTACGTTTCCGGGCGAAGCGAATACCGAAAACCAAAAATCCCAATGGCATCACATTGCCATTGCCTATAAAAAGAATCAACTAAAGGTGTACGTCGATCAGTCGAGGGTATTGGTAGTACCTAACCTTGGCATCACGCCTCATGCCTTTGACATAGAAGGAATCGGCGACAAAGAAAGCCCGATTGTTTTCACCAATTTTCGTATTGCTCGTGGCGCCGGCATGAACATGCTCGGAAAGAAGTTTACCGATGCGAAGATCATTACACACGGCATCAACTTCGACGTGAACAAGGCGAACATAAAACAGGAAAGCATGGGCACCTTGAACGGCATTGTGCAAATCTTAAAGGATAATTCTGATGTAAAGTTTGAAGTTGGCGGCCATACCGACAGCGACGGTGATGATGCCTTCAACACAAAGCTCTCGCAGGCGAGAGCCGACGCGGTACGGGCTCAATTAATGAGCATGGGTGTTGACGCATCGCGGCTTACGGCAAAAGGCTATGGCGAATCAAAACCCATTAGCGATAACAAAACCTGGGAAGGAAAAGCCAATAACCGCCGTGTAGAATTTGTAAAACAATAAGTTGACTTCAATTTTAAAATTTGCTTAAATAAAACGTATAAAGAACAAACTATTTCTCTTGATGTTTATCACTGCCTTCTCCAATTCAAAGGCGCAAAGTATTTCTGCCATTGCGTTATTGGTTGATACATCTACCACTACGGGAAACTGTCCTCACAAAATAAAATTTAATGCTGTAATAACTTCTGCAGGGCCGTTAAAAACAGTAAATCTTATATGGGACAAAAGCGATGGCACGACGGTAAACCAAAACAATGTAACGCTTGCCGGCAAAGGAAATGATCCAGTGAGTTTCGAATGGTTAGCCAACAGCAATTTCAATGGCACTTTAATTCTCCATGTAAACACGCCTACCCTTCATAAGAGTTCAAACGCCATTCATTTTAAATCAAAATGCAAATAAATCATGCAAAAGAAATTACTGCCTTTTATCGTTGCTTTTCTTTTTTCCATACAAGCAAAAGCACAAAACACCGTGCCGCCAAAATCAACGATTGCTGCGCAACCAACTGTTAAAAGGAATTATACTATAACTGGTGCGTACGAAACCAATGCTGATATTTCACCAAAATCAGCGATAACAGAGCTGCCCAATGCTAAAGCTATATTCTCTATAAGGGATGTCAACATAGCCGATTCCGTCACTGTGCCCACTTCTGGTGGAACCACTTATTTAAAGCATCGGGTAAGGGCCACTATTTCTTCTATTGGCGCAGGTTTTATTAAATGTCAGTGGGTGGAAAAAGTGATAGTTACGTTCGGACATCCTTCTGTTACCATTCCATTTAGTTCTGAATTTTTTGTGAAGATAAACGGCACTGGTAGTGATTTTACAGAAATAGTATTTGAAAAAGGAGGTTATGGTTCTACTCCAAGTATGTTGTCGTTTGTCATTAAGGCACCTGCTAATTTACAATCCAACGAGGTGCTTATAAACTAAATGAATCATCAAGAAAGATCGTCATTCCGAAAGGGCGAGTATTGTTCCACTTGAATTAAAATGAAAAACATATTATGCAAAAAAAACTGGTCATAATCATTTTGGCTTTTCTCTTCACGTTACAAACAAAAGCGCAAAATAACATACCACCAAAAACCGTTGTCGTGCAGCAGCCAAACGTATCGGCAACTGTTTTAAAAATAAACAGTGTTACGCTGTCTATCGATTCTTCCGTGCACGTTACTTCCGGCGCGGGGGCTACCAAAATTTTTTTAAAGCGGCAATAAACTATACCGGCCCCGGCACCACACAATCAAACGAAGTTTATTATACCGTCACTTGTAAATAAATCTATCGTGAAAATCAAAAGCATTCTCCTTGCTATCTGCATCATCGTTGTTTCAGCTGCTCATGCGCAAATCATTGATAACAATTTAAAGGCCCCGGCTACTGCGCCCATTAGGTCAAACATTCAAATTACCCAAGTTGATTTGGTATCCGATTCGTCAAAGCCGGATGGCAGCAATGGCCACAAAATTTATTTCAACGCCGTCATCACATCCACTGGTGTTGGCACCTTGAGTTATCAATGGATCATTAGAGGAAACGTTGGCCCTGTTGGCAATCCGCCGCCGCCAAGCGTGATGAATGGAACGCTGACGTTGAGCGGAACCGGTACAGATCATGTGTATCGTACAGTAGGCTACGGGTCGCATGGCATCACTACCATACAATTTAAAACCACGGCGCCGGTGGCAGCTTCTTCACCAACGCGGTCGTATTAATTCGCCATAAACAAATAAATAAAATGAAGATGCCTCTTCAAGGAACCAAGTGTTTATTGGTACTATTCGCAATACTGGTGAATCTGTACGCAGGCTTCTCTCAAACGGGAAGCCTTACGGCCACATTCACATCAGCGGACAAGGGGATAAAACCGGTAAATATTTCGTTGACAAAACCCCTGTTCAAATTCGATGACCCAAACGGTTATTGGTTTGTCAACCCACACAACGGTCAACGGCATTTCAACACGTCGCCGGAACATTTTAAAGCCATTGGATCCGGTGCTGCAAACATTACATTCAACGAAGATGTAAACGATTTCGACATCTATCAGGGCACGTCTAATGATTCGGATGCCATCACTTTGCAACGCGAAAGTTTCATCGTGACCGCACCCGAATACGATCCAAAGCTGGGTGATAAAAACAAGCCGCTTCACATTCACATCCACAGCTTCTCCAATGCCGAAATTGATTTTGCCATCAGCGGCACAGCGGAGTTGGAATCCAACAACGGCAACGGACAAAAATTAGGTTTCGGAACCATTGAAGGCAAAGGACATTTTTATCGCGAACCAAAATTTGTAAAGTCGGATGTGTTGCCGGGTTGTGATTGCGACCCCACTATTTATGCGGCTACGTTTGATCCCGATAATAACATCCGCACAAAGTCGGCTTGCGAAGCGGCGCTTCGCAACAAACTATTCGATGCCGTGCAACGGGCCATGACGCCGCTTTTCAGCAAGGTGGCGTATCAGGCAGGCGGCACAATGTCGGCCGGCGATATAAGCATTACGATGTTGCCCGGCACTGCCGACATTACTGTGCCGGTGAAGGAACGGCCCTGGTGTTCGTCTGACTATTATCACAACGGCCTGACCGGTGCCGAAGCGCACAAAAAGGCTTTTACCAATGATGACGGCTTTGGTTTACGGTTTATAAAAGCGCCTTCCAATGAGGTGTTGAACCCCGGTGGTGAGTATGCCACATTAGCAAGACAACGGGCTGCTGCAAAGATGGATTCCATAACTAAACTGGCTATGGCAAAAAAAATTTCCAATGAGCAGTATAACAATTTGCTTCAGGCGGCCATGAAGGAAATGAGTGGCGCAAGCGGCAACATAGATTTGAAAAAAGAAGAAGCTTTATATAATCTTTATTTGAAAGTCATCATCAACGTTTCGGATAAAGAAACGGCTTTGGTGAAGGTGGGTGATAAGTCAAAGACTGTTGTGCAACACAATGTAAAAGGCAGCGCTTTTGAGGTGTGGTCACCTTTGACGAAAGACGGTGACGGCTCCTGGATATGGGACCGGATGTCCATCTACTTTGGAAAGTTTACACCACCTGTAATGGGTAAGTCGGGCGGTGGTTTTGATGCGGAAACAACGACGGCCGTCTATCCTCCTGCTGGAAACAAGCTAACTGTGTATAACATCATTGTAAAGATGGAAGGCAGCAAAGAGATGATGGACAAAGCCCTTGCGGCCATTGACTTTGCGGCCTTACAGTCCTTAATCGCTAAACAATAGTCGGAGCTTATGAAAAAAATAGTTGTCGCCCTGCTTTTAATTTCAACGGTTGCAAAAGCGCAAATGACCAACGGCAACGGTAGCCAGTACGCCGCTACGCAGGCCGGCTTGCTGAACGGCGCCCTCGTATTCTCCGTGGAATTTTGGGTGAAGACCACAGACAACCGCACGAATGACATTTACTGGCAGCGGCCCACGCTCTTTGGCAACGCGACGAACGGTGACAACTCCGGCGACTTTGCCATCACCTTGAACAACGGTTACGTGGGCATGTGGGAAGGGATTTCCAACCTTAACAGCGACCAGCAATTCTTGTCCGCTACGGTTCGCATCAACGATGGTTTTTACCATCACGTTGCCGCCGTTAACAACGGCCAAACAATCAACCTTTATGTTGACGGCAATGTGATTGGCTCTTTGGTTTCAGGAAGGCAATTGCGTACAAGCAGCGCCCCGCTTACGTTTGGCGCGGCATCTCTCGACTATAATTTCCCTGGCAACACCGGCGGCAATAAAAATTTCATCTGCAATGCTTCTTTTGGTGAAGCCCGCATTTCGGCGTCGGTGCGGTATGGGGCCAACTTCAATCCATCGCAATCCTTGCCATCCGATGCCGGTACGGCCGCCGTGTATCATTTCGGCGTAAGCAACTTCAGTTCGCAACCGGCCAATCCAAACCAGCCGGTTTCTTTCGACCCATCAGAATCAATTAACGACAATGCCGCGCAACAGGCCACGTTGTTTTTAAAAGATTCCTCGCACTTGTTCGGACGGCTGTTGTTAGGGAAAAAAGATTGGAGTTTAAGCAACGATATCTACATCCGTTTTTTTGAAGGTTCGTCTAAAAAAGTAAAATACTACAAGCCAGAAGAGGTCATTGGTTTTCAAATGGGCGATAGTTATTATGAACCGAAGTTTTTGGGCAATGGACCGGTAAGCACGCCGTATAAAAAAACAATGGTGAAGCGATTGACACCACCCGGCAGCAAGATGGCGATGTATGAATACAACACACACACCGTTACAAAGAACGGCTCGGGGTATGCGGAAGTAAAGGCCGTGGTGGCGTATCTCGTGCAATTGCCCAACACGGCCGATGATAAAGTTTATCAGTTTGCGGACAATAAATTCGTTCCAAAGTTTGATGCGAAGGTGAGCGCCATGGTGGCTGATAAGCCAGCCCTTGCCGAAAAAATCAGGAGCAGGAACAAAGACTATTTCTACGCTTTTGTTACCGAAGACACGCACCAGTACAAGGTTTGGTGGAACATTATAAATGAATACAACTAGCCGTAAGATGAACAAACTACCCGCTATGAAATATTTCTTGCCCGGTTTATCTCTTTTGCTTTTAAGTACAGTATCCGTTGCGCAGGGTTCGCTCCTGAAAAAGCAGGATACCGTGCGTTGGTTTGTGGGCCATTGGATAGATAAAAAATCGTTTAAAATAGACAGCACCATCTATGGCAAAGGCGGTGGCGGCGGAACGGTTTCGGTAAAGGCCGATGGCAGCTATGAAACCAGCACTCCTGAAAGCCGGGAGTTTGACAAGAACATGAACGACGCTGCGACGGCAATTGATGCCGAAGAAAAAACCATCAGTGGCGCGGCAAAGGCGGATGAAGGCATGTATCAATATAACCTCGTGACTAAATCGGTGGAAGAACTGGAAAAGACAAAAGAAGAATTTAAAGAAGCCGGGCAAAAAAAAACAGACCCAACCCCGCCAGGCAATGAACTGAAGATACACGATGCCGTACTTGCCGTTCTCACAAAAACCTGTCGCGAGATAGAGCCAAGGTACCGCCGCATCATAAATTTTTACGAAGCCAACAAAAAGGACAAGCATCCGCATTTTGACTTGCCTGCGCCTCCGGTAGCCGACTACTTTAGTTGCTGGGGATGCGATACGGCAAAACAGCATGAGTTTGATGAGGCCAGCAAACAATACGTCACTAATTTTTATAATGGTATTGGAGAAGACGCGAATTTCCTTTTAGGCCTGATTCAGCAAATGGAAGCGGTGGGTTTAACCGATGTAAACCAGCCGGGACATCAACAGGTTGCGGTGGGTGCAGAAGAAGAGGCATTTGATAGCAGTCATAAGCACCCAGGCGCCTGCGCCTACATTGATTATTTTAAAATGACGATGGCTTATAGCTTTTACGCTAAACGAGGCGAATTGATGGCCGAGCAATTGTGGAAAGACAACCGGAAAAATTACGGCGCCCTGCAACCGGTTTTGAAAATCTGCCTCGCCTCACTGCAACAAAAAATGGCCGTTGCAGGTATCTATGGCGCGGTTGGCGAGGGCCAGGAGGTGGAGTGTTTAGCCCGGCCTATAGAGGAGCTGTACGACACCTTATCTACCCTTCTACTAAAAGAAAAAGACTACCGGCTTATTGGCACCATTCCGTTTATGAATGGGCTTATGTTCATGTGCAAAGGGCTGCAGATTTATGGCAATGATTTGTTGACGCTTGATTATACGTTTCATGATAAGTGGAAACCAAAATATACCGTAGAAGAGTTACTGGCCTTTCCGAAGTTTGACCTGACCATTGACCTTGATACGAAGATTGGCGAACGCGGAAACTATACCATCGCTCACTTAAAAAGCAAGTCGAAAGTGATTGTAGAACTGGATGATAAGGAAGGCCTGCGCTTTACGCTTTCCAAAAAAGAAGAAGAGAAAATGAAAGCGGCCATCATTACCAACGAAGCCATCGCACCAGGGCCGCACGGTATTTATGTCGGTACAAAAACCTACACCAGCCAATCGCCCATTTTTAAACTTAAATTATGCGAGATGAAGGACGTTCCGCCGGGTGATTCCATTTATCTCTCCACCTTCAAACCCTTAGCGCCGGACAAAGGCAATTGGAATGTGCAAGGCAAGATGGCGCCGCTTGGCATCAACAGCGCAGACAGATTGTTTATGAACGTAGAAGAATTAAAGAATGACGCGGCTGCACTAAATCCGCAGGTAAACCAGCAACAATTAGAGGATATAAAAAAGAACGCAATGGCGATGGCCGCGAAAATTCAGGCCATGCAGGCCGGCGGCAATACAGACCCGAAAAAGATGGCGGAGATGGTGAAAGGGTTGATGAACAACACAGCCGGCATTGTAGAAAATAAAACGGCGGAACTAATGCGCATCCGCCTGCCGCTGAAAATAAACAACAGGGATAAGTTGCTCATAAATCAACGCTTTGATGCAAAAGAAATCAACCCGTCTTTCGCACAGCCGATTGTATATGCGTACCTCACCGTTAAACTGGAACACAAGGGGGCAAGTGACGAAGAATAGTTCCTTCAAAAACGGCCTTGCCAAAAATGAGGCGTTGGAAACCGATAGCCGAAGGCATATAAGTAAAGGCATGTACGGGTGCCAGGTTTAAAAAAAGTGTAAATAAACAGATTTGCCGTAGATTCAGTAAGGGCATTTTTATTTCTTCATCGTAAAGTTTTACCGTTATGAAAAAAATCTACTTTTTGAGTTTAGTTTTTGCTGCTTTCTTGTCTCCTTCGTTCGCACAATCCTACACGTATAATTTCAATAACAGCTTGAACGAAGCCGGTTCCGGTCCCGCGCTTACCGAAGTCTTATCGTGTGGCGCGGCTACCGGCGGCTTCGCCTCGCAATTGGTAACCACGACGCTCGGCAGTTGCAACGCCGCTCCGCAAACGGTGTTCGCTTTTAACGAGGGCGGCGGTCTGTCTTTTCCAAACAGCGGTACCATTGGTGGCACGTACACCATTCATGTTTTTTTTAAGTTCAACCTGCTTTCGGGCTATCAACGGATCATTGACTTTTTAGGCGGCTCTACTGATGTGGGTTTATACACATTGAACGATTGCCTGAACTTTTATCCCAATGGCAACGTGGGCGCCTGTCCTTATTTCGTGGCCAATAAATTTTATCTGTTAACGCTGGTAAGAGACGGCGCAACGGGTACTATTACCATATACAGTAACGGCGCCTCTTTCGGTACCTATAACGATGCCGCCGCTACCTATGTTCCTTCTACGGCAACGACCCCGATTGTTTTTTTCAGGGATAACATTTCCAGCAGTGCCCAATGCGAGGACCGCGACGGCAGCATCAAATATTTGTCTATCTCTCCGGTGACTTCCACGCCGGGCCAGGTTTATGCCCTTTGGACAAATATTTGTTCTATTGCCCTGCCGGTAACACTGACTTCATTTACCGCAGCCAAAGGCCCCGCGGGTGTGCTTTTAAACTGGAAAACGGCAAATGAATTCAACACTAGCCGCTACGAAATTGAACGCGGCTCCAACGGCAAAGATTTTTCCGTTGCGGGTGCCGTGCCTGCCCGCAACCGTTCCGCGGCTGATGCGTACAGCTATACTGATGGCAACCCCCTACAAGCCATGAATTTTTACCGGCTGAAGATTACGGACATGGATGGCAGCTACCGCTATTCGAACGTTCTTAAAATAAATTTTGCAAAGGAAGAAGGCCTGCAGATTTACCCGAATCCCGCACACAATACAGTAACGCTTGGTGGCATTAGCCCAGGCAAAACAATCCGGCTGCTGACGCCTGATGGCAAAACCCTAAAAACGATTCTTTCAGAAGGGGAAACAAAAACGATTTCCGTTGAGAATTATCCGTCCGGGCTTTACATTCTGGAGTATCAAAACGGCGGCCGTACGGAGAGGTGCAAACTCCTTAAATACTGACCCGTTTACGAGATGCGGCTTCGCCCAAACTTTTTGCCGTTGCGAGCCTGTAGTTAGTAATCGGTATTTTCTTTCAAGGCCCGCCTTGCGTGACTTGTGACTGGCGGCAGCTATAAATGCGGTTGAAATATCATCCTGCCTTTGGAGCAAGTTCTCCATACCAATAGGCAGCCGTTACGCCGCCGTCCATTAAAAAATCGCTGCCGGTAATGAAGGCGCCATCTGTCCCCATCAACAATGCGCCAACGGTTGCCACCTCATCCGGTGTGCCGGCCCGCTTTGCACTGGACGCGTCAATCATCCGGCGATAGCCATCGCCCCGCGGGCCCTTCAATTCATCGTTCGCAAGAGGTGTAATGATGATGCCGGGACTGATGGTATTAACCCTTGCGCCGCGTTTGCCCCAGCGGACGGCTTCGGCCATTACCCGCAGGGAATTACCACGTTTAGAAAGTTGGTAAGCGTGCAGAGAATCTTTCACCTGATCGGGTTGAAGGAATGAAAGGCCCAACAATTCTTCAACAGGGGTTATGGCTAACGCCTTATTTTGATCAACGGAAAGCGGCGGCAGGCGATGTCCCGATTGCGAAGCGATAACCACACAAGACCCGCCGCTTGTAATAACGTTTCCAAATTCCTCCAGCACCACTGCCGTTCCATACAAGTCAACTTTCAGAATGGTTTCCGGCGATGCTTGCGAAGGCGAAACACCGGCGGCATGAATAACGCCAATCACTTCGCCCAACGACGTCGCTTTTGCCGCAAGCGCATGAACAGAATCCCGTGACGATACATCAACCGTTGAAGTAACTACGCTGAAGCCCGCATCGGTTAACGTTTTCGCGGCGGCATCAGTAGCTTCTTGCCGAAGGTCAGCGAGCAATACGTGCTTGCCTGCACTGACTCTTCGGGCAATGGCCTGTCCTATTGAACCTGCTCCAATCACTACGATTACGTTTGCCATACTATTCCCTTTTAGTGTTAGTTCTTTATGGTTTTTTTGTAGCCTTCGCGCCAATCTTTTCCGCAACCGGCAACAGGCATTATTTAAAACAGAGTCATTAATGCTGCTGGTTGTTGTTTGTCATTTTAACGGGCCTAAGCAGGTGCGAGAAGGTGAGTGAGCCCATCTTCCATTTGCCTGCCTCCTTGATATACACTTCCGTGACCATAAAAGGATTGGTGACTTCGTTTCCGCCTACTACCGCCAGCAAGTCAATGTCGTTTAACAGGATGGCCGTATTGCCAAACATGTTTACTATAACCGAATAGACTTCGGCTTTTTTATACCAGATATTGCCGCTTTTAATCGTCGTAAGTTCCTGTGTTTTTCCCCAGCTTCCTCCCATGTGGATGAACATGGATTTGTCTTCAAACAGCAGGTTCAAAGAATCTACATTTTTATCCGCCATCCAACTCCATTTCTGTTTGGATAGATTGATGATTTCCTGCTCCTGCGGCGTAAGTGTTTTTGTTTGTTGTGCGTAGGACCATTGCACGCTCATGAGTGAGAAACAAAGTCCAATAATTGATACGTTCATGTGGTTCGTTTAAACGTTTTAGAATTGAGAACTGTCGTTGTGAGAAGGTCTTTTATTTCGCACTACGGTACTCTTCATCGGTTACCCTTTTTAACCAGACCGTTTTGCCTTTTTGCATGGGTGTAGTAGCGATGTAAGCAAAGGTGCTTTGGGGCGATGCACCATGCCAGTGCGCCACGCCTGGAAGGCATTTGACCACCTCTCCTTTGTGGACGATCTGCACTGTTTTTCCCTTTTCCTGATAGTAGCCAGTGCCTTCTACAATGAGCAGAACTTGGCCAGCCGGGTGAATGTGCCAATCCAACTTTGCACCCGCTGCGAAAGTGGCAACGGCTATGCTGTAGTTAAAAACAGTATCGGCGCCGCTTAGTTCATTGAGCCAAACCGTTCCCGTGTGATTATCGGTGGTTGATACTTCACCTTTCCCAAAAATAGAAGCGTCCTGCGCCGCCGCATCCATGGAAAGAGCAACGCTTAGTAAAATGGCAAATACTGATTTCATCTTTTTTATGAATTAATGTGTTTGGTTTTCATTAATTAAAGCCGACCATGTAGTGTACAACTTTGATTGGGGACAGGTGCTTAACGGCCAACCAGCTTTTGCAACTGTTCAGGATAACGGGCGCCTTGCACTTCAATGGCGGAAATTGCCTCATTAATTTCTTTTAGATCAATGCTATTTAGCGTAACCCCGGCCGCGCCAACATTTTCTTCTAAACGATGAAGCTTTGTTGTGCCCGGAATAGGAACGACCCAGGGCTTTTGGGCCAACAGCCACGCAAGGGCGATTTGAGCGGAAGTGGCATTCTTTTCTTTCGCAATCTTGCCAAGCAGGTCAACCAAGGCTTGGTTTGCTTTTCGGTTTTCTTCTGAAAAACGAGGAACGACGTTGCGGAAATCAGTCTTATCAAACGTTGTAGTCGCATCAATCTTGCCGGTTAAAAAACCTTTGCCCAAAGGGCTGAACGGAACAAAGCCAATTCCGAGTTCTTCAAGCGTGGGAATGATCTCTTTTTCAGGTTCACGCCACCAAAGGGAGTATTCACTTTGAAGCGCTGCCACGGGTTGCACGGCATGAGCCTTACGAATGGATTGTACGCCGGCTTCCGACATGCCAAAGTGCTTCACCTTGCCTTCGGCGATTAAGTCCTTCACAGTACCTGCAACGTCTTCAACCGGAACGTTCGGGTCAACACGATGTTGATAAAGCAAGTCAATGCGGTCGGTTCGTAAGCGTTTAAGGGCGGCTTCGGTCACGGCTCTAATGTTCTCTGGCCGGCTGTCCATGCCCAACGCCGTCTTGCCTTCTTTAAAACCAAATTTCGTGGCAATCACTACGTCGTTGCGAAACGGTTGCAAGGCTTCGCCAAGCAATTCTTCGTTGTGATACGGACCGTAGGCTTCGGCGGTGTCAAAAAAAGTTACGCCAAGTTCAAACGCTTTTCGGATTAGATTGATGGCGTCGTGCTTATCCGTTGCGGGACCATAACCAAAATTCAAGCCCATGCAACCGAGTCCGAGAGACGATACTTCAAGGCCGCTGGACCCTAATTTTCGTTTTTGCATAATTTTTCTTTTGTTGTACAAAGGTCTTCATAACGAAGTGACCGAACGGTATATGGATTACAGTTTTCTCTACCAATATTCCTGATTAGGATGTGCGCATTAATTGGGGGATGAACAAAACGGTATTTTTGAATTGGACAACATGATAGCGTTATGGACGACATGAGACGGTTTGAAACCATCAATGATTACAATGCCTTCAACAACAATGAAACGCTTCACCCGCTGGTGAGCGTGATTGATTTTTCGAAGGCAAATCCACGGCGGGGGTCGCGGATGTATTTCGGATTTTATGCCATTTTATTAAAAGACATTAAATGCGGTGATCTGACGTATGGCCGGAATACGTATGATTACCAAAAAGGAACACTGGTTTTTCTGGCGCCGGGCCAGGTGGCAGGCATGAACAGCAACGGCGAAACTTATCAGCCCAAAGGCCATGCGCTTGTTTTTCATCCTGATTTACTACACGGCGCTTCCCTGGGACGGCATATCCATGACTACACCTTCTTCGGCTATGGCTCGGCGGAAGCCCTTCATTTATCGGAACGGGAAAGGAAGCTGGTGTTGGACTGTTTTTTCAAAATTGAATACGAGCTGGAACACGCCATTGACAGGCACAGCAAACGATTGATGGTATCAAATATTGAACTGTTTTTAAATTACTGCACCCGTTTTTACGACCGCCAGTTCATTACCCGTGACAAGGTTCACAAAGGAATTCTGGAGCGGTTCGAGGCTTTGCTAAATGCGTATTTTGACTCGGAAAAGCCGCAAACAATTGGCTTGCCTTCCGTAGCCTATTGCGCCGGCGAATTGAATTTATCGCCTAACTATTTTGGCGACCTGATAAAAAAAGAAACCGGAAGGCCCGCACAGGAATACATCCAATCGAAAGTGATTGATGAAGCGAAAGAGCGAATCTTTGATCACAGCAAATCTGTTAGCCAGATTGCCTATGAGTTAGGATTTAAGTATCCCCAGCATTTCACCCGCTTCTTTAAACAGCAACTCGGACACACACCAAACGAATATCGTACCCACAATTAACGAT
Source organism: Flavisolibacter sp. (assembly GCA_965247695.1). Lineage (GTDB taxonomy): Bacteria > Bacteroidota > Bacteroidia > Chitinophagales > Chitinophagaceae > Flavisolibacter. Next base: position 2,606,020 of record OZ252037.1, on the reverse strand, counting down.
GCTTTTTCCTGCACTGTTTTGAAACAAAAAACTCATAATACGGCACTGCTCTTAACCTGGATTCTTACTCTTCTTTTTCCACCGCCACGGTTCGCCCACTTCGGCCGTTGGCGGCAAAAAGTTTTAGCTTGATGTTTCCATTTGCCGCAACCGGTGAGTGGTAAGCCGGACTGGCTTCGGTAGGTTCGCTGCCGTCCGTTGTGTACCGGATGACGGTGCCCGGAAACTGCGTATTGGCCATCAACTTTCCGTTGCGAATAACGGCGCCGGCTGTAGGAATGCGGTATAAAAAACCACCGGCATAAAAATCCAGTCGCGGCAATTCGCGCTTGCCAATAACGTTTACAAACCGCGACCAATCCTGCTGGTAAAGTTTCGCCGCTTTTGAAGAATCTTTTTCTTCCGCCCAGGCCGGGCTTTGGCCCCAGGCCCTTTCGGCAAGAGACAAAAGCTTTGGTAAAAGTTTGTACTCCAGTTGCGCCGTGGTCGTTAAGGTTTCGGCCCATAATAAACCTTGTATGCCTGGAATGTTCCCGCGGCCTTTAGCCGTCAATCGTTCTTTGTTTTTAAAATAGTCGGATGTTATCTTATTACCGTTGATGTCCTCCGTTGCGTTTTTGTAATAGTCAAATGGAATGAAATAAAAAGGCTTGTCCGCATCCACATAACCGCCCCAGTAATAGCCCGGTTCGTCAAAAGCTTTTTGGTAAGCCAGATCAAAATAATAATTACTCACCGGCGATAGCACCGCCTTGTAACCCGCATTGGCCAACCGGTAAGCCAGGTCTTCGGCGCCCGATCCTATTACGTTGTTCCAAACGTCCACATGCACGTTATCGTTTGCAAAATCAGGATTCGGAATTGTCTTGGGCTTTCCGCCTTCCATCGTTTTGCGCAGCGCCATTTCTTCCCAACCGTATAAGTACAAACCTTTTCGTTTGAGCATCGCATTGAGTTTGCCGTAGAAGTAATACCAAAGATCATCCGCCGTTTGCAGGCTTTTGTTTTGCTTCATCAATTCCTGCACGGCGGGCGAACCTTTCCAAACACCGGCCGGCACTTCGTCGCCGCCGAAATGAACGGCATGCAACGGCGCTTCCGCTTCGGTGTACACGGCTCTTAGTTCATCCACTACTTTTTCCAAAAAGGTATAGGTAGAAGGCAACGCCGGATCAATCACATTGCGATTCCAACCCTGCACCGATCTGTAAACCGACGTGTCATTTGGATGATACAATAAATATTTTTCAGCTTCTTTTTGCGCCCCTTCTTTTCGCAACCGATTGTAGCGGGCCGTCATCGCGGCAACGGCGGCACGGGCATGGCCGGGCGATTCTATTTCGGGGACGACGTCAATGTATCGCTGCTTCGCGTACTTCAGGATTTCGATAAAATCTTCTCTTGTATAAAAGCCGCTGCCGGCAATGCTTTGGGCCGGCCCCGAACCGTAAGAAGGATGTAAAAAAAAATCATCGTTCACCGCGTGGCCTTTGCGAACACCAACTCTTGTCAATTCGGGCAGGCCGGGAATCTGAAGCCGCCAGCCTTCATCGTCGGTTAAATGAAAATGAAATACGTTAAGCTTGTACAGCGCCATCAGGTCGAGCACTTTCAGCACTTCTTCTTTGGGTTGAAAGTTGCGGGCCACGTCCAATAAAAAAGCACGGTGGCCAAAGCGGGCCGAGTCCGCCACATCAACATTCGGAAGATGAATAACCGTTTGCGGTGCCTTATACGCCTGCGGCGGCATGAGCGTTTTTAAGGATTAATGCCGTAAAAAATTCCCCGGTTTGTGCCCGATGCAAGGATGATGTTTTGCGGCGTCACTTTCAAATGATAGGCATCGGTGGCCGAACCATCTTTCCGCAAAATGATCTGCATTGCGGCGCCCTTCTTTTCGCCCTTCAACAACTTCTTTAATTCATCAGCCAGGTATTGCTTTTCGGCCGCTAAGCCGTCTTCTTTTTTTACAATGATGACGTAATTAGTTGTCAACGCAAGCCGGCTGGCGCCTTCCCTGTAAAACGCCGGCGTGGGAAAGATTTTTGGCAAACCCGCTTCGGGCAAATCAGCAATATTCTTGTTTTGTTCGTAAACGTTTCGCGGCGTGGCAAGTTCAACTTTATCGGCAGCCGAATGCATGTATTGCCTGGGCTGCGTTGTTGGTTTTACCGTATAATGAGATAACGCAAAACCCTTGTCCGGCGCCGCATCCCAAACCAAGTACAAACCGGCCGGCGCATCGGAGATGCTGATGGCCCAGGCGCCGGAAACAAACTCAATGCGCAATGAAGTTTGCGGAGCCATGCCTTTAAAATCTTTCGCTGGCGAGAGTTGATAAAAGTCGCCGTTAATTTGCTGGATGTTTACACCGCCGGTAACGCTTGACGGCACAATTGTTCGCGGAAAATTGAAATAAATTTTCCAGCCTGCGGAGAGAAGTACAGCGCCTTTGTTAACGAATGTAAAAGCCGAAAGAAATTCGGCTTTGCCCTGATGGTTGTTTTCCACTACTTCCCATTGCACCGTTAGGTCTTCGGGTTTGTAAGTGGGCGCAGTGGTTTGTGCAACTGTTTTCATCAGGAAAAAAAATGAAGCAATCAGAAGAAAAGAACGACTCGCCATTAGCGTTTGTTTTTTGTTGGCAACGGATCGAAAATAAGGCAATCAATGCCCGCAGCCGCAAACGCATTTTTTACCCCGCCATTTTTTCTTCCGTCAAAAGTCTTTCATCACTCCCTAAACATTATCATTCTATGTTGCGTTCTTTCAGCTTACGTCAGTCGCCCCGGCTGATTGCCAATCTGAATTATTTTGAGCACGGCTTGCGTACTTGTATAGATGCACAAACGTTTTTAAAAATTGCCTGATAACAGGTTTATGAAAAGTGGCTTTATCCTAATTTGCTCCGCGGAGAAAAACGAAGAGTGCAGAACCGAAGCCGGTAGCGCATCGCTTTTGTTTACTTGCGAATAAAGTTCAAGCGTAAACCGTCCTATAAAAAAATGCGAAGCCTTAACGGGACTAAAAACTTTTCCCTTAATTTTCGCAACCCGGAGCCGGGCCGGCGAAAAAATCATTGAATTTTCATCATTGCAATAAAACAACGGTTTCATTAAAAACTTTCTATGGGTGATTTGCAAATAAAAAAATCGGCTAAGACGTACGACGTTGTCATCGTAGGTTCGGGCGCCGGCGGCGGCATGGCCGCTTACGTATTAGCCAACGCCGGCATTAAAGTGTTGATGCTTGAAGCCGGGCCTTTCTTTGACCCGCGCATCCACTCGGCGCAACTTAAATACTCTTACGAATCGCCCCGGCGCGGCGCCGGCACCAAGGTTCGGCCCTTCGGCGATTTCGACGCGGCCTTTGGCGGCTGGGAGCTGGACGGAGAGCCGTACACAACCAAGGACAACACGCAATTCGACTGGTTCCGCTCCCGCATGTTGGGCGGACGCACCAATCACTGGGGCCGCATTTCGCTGCGCTTCGGGCCAAAAGATTTTCAGCCCGATGACGGCGTGAGCGACCGCTGGCCCATCACTTATGACGAGGTAAAACCGTACTACGATAAAGTGGATCGCCTCATTGGCATTTACGGTTCGGTGGAAGGCCTGGAGAACGAACCCGATGGCATTTTTCTAAAGCCGCCGAAACCGCGGCTGCCCGAACTTTTTATTATGAAAGGCGCCGCAAAGGCCGGTGTGAAAGTCATTCCGGGAAGAGGCTCTGTCCTAACCGAAGCCTTGCCTGGCAACAAAGAACGAGGCCAGTGTTTTTATTGCGGCCAGTGCGGCCGGAGTTGCAAGGTGTATGCAGACTTTTCTTCTTCTTCTTGTCTGGTGATTCCGGCGTTGAAGACCGGCAACCTTGAACTCATCTCAAACGCAATGGCAAGAGAAGTGCTGACCGACAAGGCTGGATTGGCTACCGGTGTGTCTTACATCAGCAAAGACGACATGCAGGAATACCAGGTGATGGGAAAGACGGTGATACTGGCCGCCAGTGCCTGCGAGTCGGCGCGGATGATGCTCAATTCAAAGAGCGCCGTTTATCCGGCTGGTTTGGCTAACAGCAGCGGCCTTGTAGGAAAGTATTTGCAGGATTCCACCGGCGCATCGCAGTCGGGCTTTTTACCACAGTTGTTAGATAGAAAGCGTTACAATGAAGACGGCGCGGGCAGCATTCATATCTACGGCCCGTGGATGCAGGACAACAAAAAGCTTGACTTTCCAAGAGGCTACCACATTGAGTTCGGCGGCGGCATGGGCATGCCCGGTTATGGTTACGGCGGCGGTGTTCCCACCCTTAACGGAAAGGTGCCCGGCCGTGATGGAAAGATAAAAGAAGCCGGCGGCTACGGCGCTTCGCTTAAAGACGATTACCGCCGCTTTTTCGGAACCACCTTCGGCATGGCCGGCCGCGGTGTAGGCATGGCCCGCATTGATAACTATTGCGAGATAGACCCTGCCGTGGTGGATAAATACGGCATTCCGGTTTTGCGGTTTCATTACAAGTGGACGAGCGACGAGATTAACCAGGCAAAGCACATGCAGGAAACCTTTACACGCATCATACATGAAATGGGCGCCATCCCCACCAGCACGCCGCAGACCGCGGAGACTTCGTGGGGACTGGAAGCACCCGGCCGCATCATTCACGAAGTGGGTACGGCACGAATGGGGAACGATCCAAAGAAGTCGGTGTTGAACAAATGGTGCCAGGCACACGACTGTAACAATCTGTTTGTGGTGGACGGGGCGCCTACCGTGCAGCAATCCGACAAAAACGCTACGTGGACCATCCTCGCCTTATCCATGCGCACAGCGGAATACATCGTGCAACAAAGTAAAAAATTAAACCTTCAATCATCTTCCAAAGCATAAGCTATGAACCGCCGCGAATCCCTGAAAGCCATTGGCATCACCACTCTTTCCGCAGGTGTTTTGTTGGATGCCTGTAAGCCAAAAGACAACGAAGCCGCCGTAGCAAAAACAACCGGCGATAAACCGGACATTGACCGGCAGGCAGTGGAAATAGAGAAAGAAAAAAAGCTTCGGGCTGAAATTTTTTTTACACCGCACGAGATGGCCACGATTACCGTGTTGGGCGACATCATCATTCCGAAAAATGGCCGTTCGGGTAATGCCTCCGATGCCAAGGTTCCGGAGTTTATCGAGTTCATTGTAAAAGACATGCCCGACCATCAATTGCCTATGCGCGGCGGCCTGCGCTGGCTGGATGTACACTGCCTGAACCGCTACGGCAATGCGTTTAAAGATTGTACCGGCACACAGCAAATAGAAGTTGTAGAGGCCATAGCTTATCCTGGTAAAGCCACTCCTGACATGCAGCAAGGCGTTGCCTTTTTTAACCGGATGCGCAATCTCGTGGCCAGCGGTTTTTTCTCCAGCAAGATGGGGATAGAAGACTTGGGTTATGTGGGCAACCGTCCCAATCAATGGGAAGGCGTTCCGCCGGAAATTATTAAACAATACGGCCTGGAAGATGTGGGCTTTACACCCGGAACGGCCGTGTGAGTTTTACGGTGTGTGATTTCATTTAGGTAAAATATGAACTTGTCCACTTACACAGGCACAAAGACTCTAATGCCAGTTGACAGCAAGATTCAATAACTAAACAAACCTTCCGCGTAACGCAAGGTTTGTTTCCGCCAAGGCAATTCACATTATCGCGATAACCGGTTACTGGCACCCGGCAACCGGCAGCTCTTAAACCTCTTGGCCTTCGGAATTTTTTGCAAAAACGGCGTTGATTATTTTTGTTTGCACAATGTTCGGCGCAGCCCTCTTTGTATCTTCCCCACCTTCAACAACCACCATGAAAAAATTGACTTTGCTCCTGCTATTAGCAGGCTTCAACATTTTACTGCAAGCCCAAACAACACCTTCTTGGATGCGTTATCCCGCGCTTTCGCCCGATGGCAAGACCATCGTGTTTACCTACAAAGGCGATTTGTACAAAGTGCCATCGGCCGGCGGCACCGCCATTCAACTAACGCAGCACGAAGCCCACGACTTCATGCCCGTTTGGAGTCCTGACGGCAGTTCCATTGCTTTTTCTTCGGACCGCTACGGAAACTTCGACATCTTTTTAATGAACGCAAACGGCGGCGAACCCAAACGCCTGACTTTTCATTCGGCAAGTGAATATCCCTATGCTTTTTCGCCCGATGGCAAGGCCATTTATTTTGGCGCCGCCCGGATGGATGAAGCCACGAATCGTCAGTTCCCAACCGGCGCTTTGCCGGAGTTGTATCAAGTGCCGGTAAGTGGCGGAAGGGCTTTACAAGTGTTGACGACCCCGGCTGAAGATGTTCGATTTAGCAAGGATGGCCGCTATTTTTTATACCATGATAAAAAAGGCGGTGAGAATCCCTGGCGCAAGCATCACCGTTCCGCCATTGCACGGGACATTTGGTTGTACGACACCAAGACCGCCGAACACAAGCAACTAACCACTTTTGCCGGTGAAGACCGCAACGCCGTATGGACGAATAATGACAAGACCGTTTATTATTTAAGCGAAGCCGATGGCAGCTTTAATGTGCATCGTTTCGATTTGGCTACTCCCGAAAAAGTAACGGCTGTTACATCGTTCAAAAAACATCCCGTTCGCTTTTTAACCGCATCTAATGACGGTATGCTCTGCTTTGGTTTCGATGGCGGCATCTACACAAAAAACGCCGATGGCGAAGCCAAAAAAGTTCCGGTCATTATACAAAGCGAAGGCAAGAGCAATACCGACCGCATCATGAACGTAACAGCCGGCATTCGCGACCTTGATGTTTCGCCAAGTGGAAAAGAAGTGGCCTTTGTTTATCGCGGCGAAGTGTTCGTGTCGTCGGTAGAAGGCGGCACTACCAAACGCATCACCAACACACCCGGACAAGAAACCGGCGTGAGTTTTTCACCCGATGGAAAGTCCCTGATTTATTCCAGCGAACGCGATGGCACCTGGAAGATTTATCAGTCGAGCGTTGTGCGAAAAGAAGAGCCGTACTTCTTTGCTTCAACGCTGTTGAAAGAAACACCTGTGGTGGAAAGCAGCCACGAAAACACACAACCGGAATACTCTCCCAACGGAAAAGAAATTGCTTTTATTGAAGACCGCATGACGCTGAAAGTTTACAATGTTGCCAACAAACAAGTCCGCACTCTTCTTACGTCAAACGACCTGTTTTCGATGAGTGAAAACAATCAATATTTTACCTGGAGTCCCGATAGTAAATGGTTGCTGTTTCAATTTGCGGAACCCGGTTATTGGAATGGAGAGATTGGTTTGGTATCGGCCGATGGCAAAGGCAAAAAGATGAATCTCACCGAAAGCGGCTATCAGGATTTTGCACCAAAGTGGATGGCCGGCGGCAAGATGTTGATATGGAACAGCAACCGCGAAGGTTTGCGCAGCCAGGCCAATAGCGGCGGTGCGCAAAGCGACGTGTTTGCGATGTTCTTAACGCAAGATGCGTATGACAAATACAACATGACCAAGGAAGAATATGCGTTGTGGAAAGAAGCCGATGATCTTGCTGCCAAAACTGATAGCCTTCGTAAAAAAGGCCCAAAGAAGGACTCGGTGATGATTGATTGGGACGGACTGAAATACCGCAAGGCAAGGCTCACTATCAACTCATCGAACCTTGCCGATGCCTTGTTATCAAAGGATGGCGAAACACTTTATTACTTAGCCCGTTTTGAAAAAGGCTACAATCTTTGGAGCACCAATCTTCGCACAAAAGAAACCAAGATGCTGGTGCCCTTAAATGCCACTACAGCGAGGATGCAATGGGATAGCCTGAATAAAAATATCTTCTTGCTTACTGATGGCCGCATTGTAAAACTCGATCCGCTAACCAGCAAGCAAGACCCGGTGAACGTGGCCGGCGACATGAACCTTGACGCCGTGGCGGAACGGGCCTTTATGTTCGATCATGTTTGGCGCAAAACACACAATACTTTTTACACGGCCGGTTATCACGGCGCCGATTGGGACGATTTGAAAAAAGATTATGAAAAGTATCTGCCGCACATCAGCAACAACTATGAGTTTGCCGAGATGTTGAGTGAGTTGTTGGGCGAATTGAATGTATCGCATTCCGGTGCATCGTATTCGTTTCAGCCGCCCAATGCAGATGCCACGGCCTCGTTCGGAATATTGTACGATCCAATGTACACTGGCAACGGAATGAAGATAGACGAAGTGCTGGCCGAAGGTCCGTTGGCCAAAGCCGGCATGAACCTGAAGCCGGGGATGATGATTGAAGCCATAGACGGCGAAACTCTATCAAGTGGAAAAGATTATGCGCCGCTGCTGAACCGCAAAGCCGGAAAGAATGTATTGATTACCGTGTTCGATCCAACAACAAATTCTCGTCGCGACATGGTGGTGAAGCCCGTTGCTTTAGGTGAAGAAAGCGCCTTACTATACAAACGTTGGGTGCGCCGTAATGCGGCCGAAGTGGATCGCTTGAGCGGCGGGCAATTGGGCTATGTACACATTCCCGGTATGAACGACCCAAGCTACCGCACGGTGTACGAAGAAGTGATGGGCCGTTACGCGAACCGCAAAGGCATGGTGGTAGATACCCGCAACAATGGCGGCGGCGATCTCGTTGCGGACCTGGCCATGTTCTTAAGCGGTAAACAATTTTTAAGTTATACCACAGACAGTCGTGCCATTGGTCTGGAACCTTCCTTCCGTTGGACTAAGCCAAGCATTGCCTTAGCCAACGAAGCCAACTACAGCGACGGGCATTGCTTCGCTTACAGCTATCAGGATTTGAAACTCGGTAAGTTAGTGGGCATGCCGGTGCCGGGCACTTGCACGTTTGCGGGTTGGGAACAATTACAAGACAACACCATGCGTTGGGGCGTGCCGCCATTGGGCGTAAAGTCGGTTGGTGGCAAGTATCTGGAGAACTCGCAAACCGAACCGGATATAAAAGTGAAGAACGAATACGGCACCGTCGGTAAGGGCAAAGACCAGCAATTGGAAGCGGCGGTGATAGAGTTGATGAAGGAGACGAAGCAGTAATCTCTTCGACATGATTTTTATGAGAATGATTACGCAAGCCCGAACGTTTTGAAAACGTTCGGGCTTGCTCTTTTTTGGGCACTGTATGTATTAACAATTTTCACTGTTTCAACGAAGCAACGCCGTAAAATAACGTACGATTGCGCATCACCATTACCGGGTCGTTAACCAATAGAGGCTTAAAGATTTGGCTATAGCCTGCTTACTAGTTACCTATCGTAAAACCAGTATTTATTTTTAAAATATCTCTAGTTGTTTACACACAGCGCAACTTTGGGCATCGTAATTATTCGTAAAAACACTGCAAAGTCAAAAGTTTTGCTTAGACCAACAACCTATTTTTGATGCTTCCCATTCATTTAAAAAACTAAGCACATGAGAAAAATTGTACTCCTCCTGGGATTGGTATGCGCCTTCCCGCTTCTTTGGGCGCAATCAACTATTAAAGGAACCGTTGTTGATACCAAAGACGGCGCCCCTTTACCCGGCGTTACGGTAACGGTTAAGAACACAAGAACCGCCGCGGTAACGGCCGCCGATGGCTCGTTCTCCATCGTTGCCCCCGCAAACAGCACCCTGCAATTTTCATCGGTAGGTTATCAAGTGCTGGAGGCAAAGGCCGCTGGCAATCTTTCCATCCGCCTCACACAAGGTGAAAACTCGTTGTCGGAAGTTGTGGTGACGGGTTACGGTTCACGCATCAAAAAAGACATCACCGGTTCCATTGCCCGTGTGAGTTCAAAGGACATTGCCAACACACCGGTTACCAGTTTTGAAAGTGCCATTCAAGGCCGTGCCGCAGGCGTTTTTGTAGAACAACAAAACGGCAAACTTGGCCAAGGCATCAAAGTAAGAGTGCGTGGTTCAGCATCTGTTTCGGCAGGCAATGAACCTTTCTACGTGGTGGATGGCGTGCCCGTCATTACCAGCAATTTATCCAGTAACGGCGCACCAACCAGTCCGCTGGCCGACATCAACCCCAATGACATTGAATCAATCGAAATTTTAAAAGACGCTTCGGCCGCGGCTATTTATGGTTCAAGGGCATCAAACGGCGTTGTGCTGATTACCACCAAAAAAGGAAAGGTGGGCAAAACAAAAATTGATTTCGGCTACTACACCGGTACGCAAAAGCCTACCCGAAAGGTGGATTTTATGAATGCGCAGGACTATGTCGGCTACTTCCGGCAAGCCGCTCTTGGCGCCGCCAAGCAGGACTTTAAGTTAGGGCTTTATCCTACGCTTCAGGCAGCGATTGATGGGGAGAACAGTTTCGTGGAAAGCCGCTTGTTGCGCTATTCCGCCGGTAATACGGACTATCAAACCTACAAGGTGAATACCGACTGGCAGAGCCTTGCTTTTCAGGATGCGCCCATGTCGCAGTATGATTTGAGTCTTTCGGGTGGTAACGAAAAAACCACCTTTTACATGGGTGGTCAGTATCTCGATCAGAAAGGCATTATAGCCCGTAATTCACTCAAGCGTTATTCGGGACGGATAAACCTGGAAAATAAAGTAAATAATTGGTTGAGCGTGGGCATGAACCTGAACTTCGTTCGCACGGTGAACAAACGCGTATCCAACGACAATGCCTTCTCTACTCCGCTACAAATTATCGCCCTGTCGCCCATCACACCGGCCATTGATCCGCGTACGGGTTTGACCAGCGGCGCTCTTGATCCGGCAACAGGTTTGCCCAATACCAACTTTCCGGTTTATTATAACCCGATGTTAAGTGTGGAAGGCGCGGCCTACAATACTTATATCAACCGCACTCTCGGAAATGTTTTCGGCAATGTGAACATCGTGAAAGGCCTTACGTTCCGCACCGAGTTGGGCATGGATCAATTAAACCAAAGCGAAGAATCATACAACGGCCGCGTCACCCGGCGCAACAGCGGTTCCAGCTTCGGTTCGGGCTTTAATGCGGCTACCGGCATTTTGAATATCAACACCAATAACTACTTCCGCTACGTTACTTCTTTTAAGACCGTACACAGTTTAGATGCTATAGGCGGGATGAGTTATCAGAATTATAAGAACCAATCAAACAGCATTTCGGCCCGCGACTTTCCCAGTGATGATTTTAAAAAGCTGGCAAGTGCGGCTACCAACACCGCTTATTCATCCACCGAAACCGAGTTCACTTTCCTCGGTTATTTTGCCAGAGCCAACTACAAATACAAAGACAGGTACCTACTGGCTTTAAGCGGCCGTTATGACGCTTCATCGCGTTTCGGTAAAAACAACCGTTGGGGCTTTTTTCCAGCGGCTTCAGTGGGTTGGATAGCATCGGAAGAAAAGTTTTTGTCCGATGTAACGTGGCTGAATTTTTTAAAGCTGAAAGGCAGCATCGGCACTACCGGTAATGCGGAGATCGGAAACTTTGCATCCCTGGGTCTTTATACTGGTGATGCGTCGTACGGCGGCAACCCAGGCACACGCCCCACGCAAATTCCAAACCCTGACCTGAAATGGGAAACCACCGTCAGCAGTGATTTTGGAATAGAAGCCACCGTGTTGAAAAGCCGCATCACCGTGGAGGCAGACTATTACGTTCGCAAGACTAAAGACCTTTTGCTGAACGTACAGGTACCGTCAACAAGCGGCTTCACCACGCAGTTGCGCAACGTAGGCAATCTGCAAAACAGCGGGCTTGAGTTAACGTTGAACACCAACAACATTGTTGGAAGAAAATTCAGGTGGACCACAAGCATCAACTATTCAGCTAACCGGAACAAAGTTACCAACTTAGGCGGCCAAACTATCGGCACTTTGAACGTAGCCAAGGAAGGACAAGCGTTGGGTGTCTTTTATGCAAGAGAGTTCGCCGGCGCTGATCCCGCCAACGGCGATGCTTTGTATATCAAGAATACCATGGGCGCTGATGGTAAAATTGATCGCTCGACCACCAATGACTACAATGCCGCGCAGGATGTGGTTATCGGTAATCCCAATCCCGATTTCATCTACGGTTTCCGCAACACCTTTTCCTACAGCGGTTTTGAATTAGATGTATTTCTGCAAGGCGTAAAAGGCAACGAAATTTTCGCGGCCGGCGGACAGTACTTCAGCGCCAGCGGTAGCAACGGTTTCGACAACCAGACAACCGACCAGTTAAAAGCCTGGAAGAATCCTGGTGATGTAACAATGGTGCCGGAAGCACGATTGTTCTATCCTAACGGCGTCAACAACTCCTCCCGCTACATTTACGACGGTTCCTATCTGCGGGTGAAATCCATTACGCTTTCTTATACCTTGCCGTCAAAGGTCACATCGAAACTAAAGCTTGACAGGGCCCGGTTTTACATACGTGGACAAAACTTGTTTACGGCCACCAAATACCCGTTGTGGGATCCCGAAGTGAATGCGGATTACAGCTCCAGCAATATTGTACAGGGCCGCGATTTTTACAGCGTGCCCCAAGCCAAAGCACTTGTGGTAGGATTGAACATTGGTTTCTAAAAAAAATAAAGCATGAAAAAGAATCTTCTTTATATCGCCGCCGTTGTTGCTCTTTTTGCCGCAACCGGGTGCCAGAAAAAATTAGACGTTAAACCTGCGCAAAGCATTGACGATGTCAATGCGCTCAACACCAGCTCCGGCGTGTTAACGGCGCTAAACGGCGCTTATGCGGAACTGGGCGCGGCCTCGCTTTATGGCGGCGATGTTTTTCTTTACAGCGACTTGCTGGCCGATGCCGGTGAGATCCGTTGGAACGGAACTTTTGCCGGACTTACGCAGATTTACAACAAAGCCATTCCCAAGAACAACACCTTTGTTTTTAGCACCTGGGCACAAGGCTACCGGGTTATTAATGATGTGAACAATGTATTAAGTGCTTTAACTGTAGTTGACGCGGCACAGCAAAGCCGCGTGGAAGGCGAAGCAAAATTCATTCGCGGCAGCATCTATTTTGATTTGGTGCGCTTGTTTGCCAAAGCCTGGAACGACGGCGACCCAAACAACAACCTGGGCATTCCCATTGTGCTTACGCCCACCAAAGGCATCACGCAGAACAGCTACGTTTCGCGAAATAAAGTGGCGGAAGTTTATGCGCAGGCAATTAAAGACCTGACGGAAGCAGAAGCCAAATTGCCCGTCACCAACGGGTTTTATGCAACGAAGTATTCGGCCGCGGCTATGCTGGCAAGGGTGTATTTGCAAAAGGCTGATTATGCCAACGCTGCCGCTGCCGCCAACCGGGTCATCACATCAGGCAAGTACAGTTTGGCAATAACCTTCGCCGGCGCCTTCCCATCCTCTGCGTCATCACAAGTGCCCAATACGGTGGAAGACGTTTTTGCGGTGCAGGTAACAACGACGCAAGGCACTAATGACTACTATACGTTTTATTCACCGGCCAGCCGTGGCGACATTGACATTCGTCCGGCGCATCTTGCTTTGTACGAAACAGGCGATGCCCGCAAAGCTTTCTTTGTTACCTCCGGAGGTTCCACCTATACAAGTAAACACAACAACCGTTATGCAAATGTTCGCATCCTCCGGCTGGCGGAGATGTACCTGATAAGGGCTGAATCAAACTTCCGGTTGGCAACAACTGTTGGCGATACACCGTTGAACGACATCAACAAAATCCGCAACCGTTCGGGCCTCCTTTCGCTAACGGCCATTCAATTGGATTTGCCCGCCATTTTAAAAGAAAGAAAATTAGAGCTGGCTTTTGAAGGCGCTTTGCTGCACGACATCAAGCGGCTGCAAGGTACCGTTGGCGCCCTGGCCTGGAATTCGCCGAAGCTTGTCTTGCCGATTCCCGATACCGAGATCATTGCCAATCCAAGTTTGGTACAGAACGAAGGCTATTGAAATTAAATTTACTAAACGCACAAAGGCTACACAACATCAATTGTGTAGCCTTTGTTTTTTAAGAACATAGAAAAGTCTACGGCTCTCTTTTTTGTCAAGGATTGATTTGGGCCGCCCCATTTTTCGCTCACATCGCCGGCGTCCCTTCGGTCCTTTCCTTTTCAACAAAGCCCTTTCGTTTACTGATCAACCGCAGGAGCGTTGGCAACACAATCAATAACAAGGGCAAGGCCGCTACAAAACCGCCAATGACCGCAATGGCAAGAGGCTGATGCAACTGTGCGCCGGTGCCAATGCCGAGTGCCAACGGCATCAACGCAATGATGGCGCCCAAGGCCGTCATTAGTTTTGGACGAAGCCTTGTAGAGATGGAATACACCACCGCATCATCGGCACTCTTGCCTTCGAGCAATGATTCGCGGAATTGCAAAAACGTAAAGATGGCGTTCTCGCCAATGATGCCCACAATCATAATCAAACCCGTGTAGCTGCCCACGTTCAATGGTGTGTGCGTAAGGTATAACCCGATGTAGCTGCCGGCAATACCGAGCATTGCAATGAGTAAAATAGCCAATGCCACCAATATGTCTTTAAACAAAAAAAGAATAACGCCAAACACCAACAAACTGGATGTTATCAGTATCAGCAACAACTCGCTAAACGATTGCTGTTGTTCGGCATACGCACCGCCGTATTCAATGTGATAGCCTTGCGGCAACACCAGTTCGGAAGAAAGCTTTTGCTTTAGGTCCGTCATGGTGCTACCAAGGTCGCGGTTCTCCAAACGGGCTGTGATGACGCCGATGGATTGCAGGTTTTCGCGTTGTATTTCCGCATCGCCGGGATTCACGGCTACTGAAGCCAAATTGGTGATGGGCATTAGCCGTCCCGATGGTAAAAACACCGGCATTTGCCTGATGCCTTCTACGCTTTGCGTAGCGGTATTTGGATAAATCATTCTCACCACCGAAAGCTGTTCGCGTTCGGGTAAGGTACCTACTTGTGTGCCTTGCAAGCCAAGCTGTAACTGCGTTTGAAAGGCTTGCGGCGTGAGGCCGTATTGCGCCAGCGCCGCGTTGTTGGGTGTGACCGTTACCGATGGGCCGGAGATGACAATGCCGTTAAAAACATCGGCAGTGCCTTGGGTACCGGAAATAATATCCGCCGTTTGTTTTGACAAGACTTGCAGCTTCTGATTGTTATCGCCGTAAATTTTTATTTCAATGGGTTGAACCGATTCCATTAAGTCACCAAGCATGTCGCCAATCACCTGTCCAAAATCTATCACCAATGCAGGCTGCGAACTCTCTACTTGCTTGCGGATGTCAGCAATGACTTCTTCGGTGGAACGTTTGTGATCTTTCTTTAGCTGAATAAGGTAATCACCACGGTTTGGTTCGGTAATAAAAAACCCCATCTGCGTTCCCGTTCGTCTTGAGTAAGCTTGTACTTCGGGCACCTTATCAATCATCTTTTCCACCTGGCCTAAAATGCGGTCAGTTTCTTCCAATGATGTGCCGGGCGGCGATGAATAATCCAGCACGATGCTGCCTTCATCCATCTCTGGCAGGAAGCCGGTTTCCAATTGAGGAAGTATGAGCCAAATGGCAACGCCAAAGCCTAAGATAATAGCGAAGCTGATATAGGGTTTCCTGATAAAAAACGAAACCCATCGCTGTTGCTTCACCTCATGTGCGACTTCTTTTCTTGCTTCTTTCTTCGGCAGCTTATTCTTCGTCAATAATAAATAAATCACCGGTAGAAAAATCCAGGTAACAAAGAAGGAACAAACCAGGGTGATGATCATCGTATTGGTCATTACCTTAAAATAAGCGCCGGCCACGCCACTCATTAATTCAAAGGGAATGAAGATGACAATGGTCGAAATGGATGATCCGATCATGGCTGGCAACAAGTAATGAATGGCCTTTTGCACCACGGATGTTGACGGTTCATCAGGATGTTCTTCGTGCGAACGATGGATCTGTTCCACCACCACAATGGCATCATCAATAATCAATCCGATGGCCGCGGCAATGGCGCCAAGCGTCATGATGTTGAAAGTGTACCCAACGGTATAAATCACAATTAGCGTACAGCAAATAGTAACGGGAATGGTAATTAAAATGGTTGCGCTGGCCTTTAGCGAACGAAGAAAAATAATGGCGACGATGATGGCGAGTACCAATCCAATCCACAAACTATCCGTTACGCTTTTGACAGAGTCGTTAACAAAATCGGCCTGCACATAATACGGCCTGATGGTGACACCTTGGGGCAACAAACGTTTCAATTCGGCCACCTTCTGCTCCATTGTGGTTGACAAGGAAATCAGGTTGGCATTCGGTTGTTTAATGATGGCGACAAGCAAACCCTCGCGGCCATTGGCGTTAATTTTTGTGTACTCCACCCCGGGACGAATGGCGATATCGGCGATGTCTTTTAACTGCACTACGCGGTTGCCGTTGCCCGACACCACGAGGTTCTTTAAATCGTCAACCGAGTGGACAGTCGCATCGGTCACCGTCAAATACAACTGGCGGTAATCGGACAGATAGCCGTTGCTTTGAATAAAATTTGTTTGCGCCAATGTAGCTGCCAACGCATCCGGCGTGATGCCCAGCGTACTCATTTTTTGCGGGTTCAGCGTAAGCCAATATTCCTTTTGCTTGCCGCCAATGATGCGGACTTCCGACACACCTTCCACCTGCGAAAGAAATGGCTTGACGGTATAAAGCGCCAACTGCTTCATGTCAATGGGTGTACGGCTTGCGCTGGCTGTTTCGAGTGTGTAACCAATTACGGGCAGTATCGAAGGGTTCATGCGCTCCACCGTGATTTGTGTATTCGGCGGCAAGTCGTTACGTATCTCCGCTATTTGCGACTCGATGCGTTGAAGGCTTAAATCAATTTTGGCGTTCCAGCTCATGAAGGCCGAAATCTCGCAACTGCCGCGGCTTGTAGTGCTGCGGATGTTTTGCAAATCGGGCACTTGCTTGATGGCGTTCTCTAACGGTTTGGTCACCGTCACCATCATCTTGTCTACGGGCTGCAAACCCGCATCGGCAATGATTTTTATTTTGGGAAAAGTAATCTCCGGGAACAGCGATGTTTGCAGTTTGCTGTAAACAAAAACGCCGCCGGCCAGTATCATAAACACCAGCACCGTTAGCGGACTTTTATAGGCGGTGAAAAAATTTTTCATTCTTCGCCCCTCACAATTTTTACTTTGGCCGTGTCGGGCAGGCCGTAAGCGCCGGTGGATAAAATTTTATCGGATGCGGAAAACTTAGGCGAGACAATCTCCACGCGGCCGCCGGTTTCCAATCCTTTTACCACTTCCACTTTCACGGCCGTTGCCGTGTCAATCATCTTCATCACCCAAAAAACCGTTTGCGATTCGTTGGTCAGCACGGCTTCTTTTGGTAAGGATGTAATGCCGCTTTTTTCGTTCTTCAACAGCCGCACTTTGGCAATCAAATTTTCAGGAATTTGCGACGATGTCGAAACCTTCACTACGGCTTGTTGTGTTTGGGAAGCCGAATCAAG
Source organism: Flavisolibacter sp. (assembly GCA_965247695.1). Lineage (GTDB taxonomy): Bacteria > Bacteroidota > Bacteroidia > Chitinophagales > Chitinophagaceae > Flavisolibacter. Next base: position 2,588,587 of record OZ252037.1, on the reverse strand, counting down.
TGTTGGTAAAAACGAGGCGACGGTTCCTTTCAAAATTGTTCCATCGGGCAGCAGCACATCGGCGGCTTTGCCAATGGAAACATAGCGGCGGACTTCATACGGCACGTTCAGCACAAAGCCAAAGCTATTGGTGTTAGAGATGATGGCAAGTTGTTCGCCGTCCTGCACATAATCACCAACCTGGTGGTTCAGTTGCGTAACGTAACCACTTTGCGAAGCGCTGATATTGATGATGCCCGTGAAGTGAAACGAGGGATCTAATTTATTGATGGTGTTGCCAAGGCTTTGGGCTTCTTTTGTTTTGAGCGTGAAAAGATTTTTGCCCGCCGCTGCAAATTGTCCGGGCTTTGTATTTACGGCTTGAATGTAGCCGTTGATGGTACTCTTCACCACATTGTCCTGCACAAAAGCCGACGTGGCATTCAGCACTATCGAATCCGAAATGGTTTCGGTGCTGATGCCCGTAACCGTTACCGGCGTTTGCACTTCGGCGGCAGCCGGTGCCGCTTCTTCGGCAGGCGCTTCTTTGTGCTTGCACGAGAGGGCTATCAAAACACAAATGGCAATAAAAATTTTCATACTCATTGGTTATAATAAGCAAGTTGCGATTGAATGCGCAGCCGGCTGACCACGTTCAAACGGAATGCGTTTTGTGCGTTTAAGAAATTGGTGATGGCCGTGATGATGTCGGTGATTTTTACATCGCCGGTTTGCAGCAGCTTGCCGTAGGCTTCTATCAAGGTCTTTGTATAATCCACCTGCGTTCTTATTTTTCCGAACAACAGATCTATGCTTTGTAACTGTCGTGTCAATATCACCAACTGTTGCTGGTATTGCGTGATAAAGAAATCGCGATTGTACAAACGACTGCGTTCTTCAATATCCAGTCGCTGGTAGCGCAAACTCTTTTGCTTGTTGTCATAGATGGGTATGCGAAGATTTACACCAACCGAAAAGCCTAAATTTTTATAAGGAAGAGTTTGAAGTGTGGAGTTGTAGCCGCCATCGGCAAAGGCGCCGATCTGTGGTTTGTACGTATAGTCAATCAGCCTCCGTTCGTTCTGAATGCGAAGGCTGTCGGTTACGTAACGCTGATAAAAAACAGAGGAATAAAAATCATGTGGCAGGCTGTCACTTAATCGCGGTTCTGCAATGGTGAACACCGTTGTATCGGCAATGCCGGCGATGTAATTTAAAGCCAGATAGTCGGCATTGTATTGAATCTGCGCCTGCAAATACGTAAGCTCCTGTTGTTGCAGCGTTACGCTAAAAGCCAGATATTCTGTTTGCTTGATGACGCTGGCCTGCGCTAATTTTTTCAGCGCTACTTCTTCGCTTTTTAAAAGGTCGTACAAATCTTTGGTGTAGTTCAGCGTCAGCAGATCACCGTAGGCCGTGACGTATTGGTCGGTAACGCTGCGCACCAAATCGCGAACAGAAAGTTGGATCGTATCCCGCAGGGATTGTGTTTGCAAAGCCAGGGTGCGGAACTGCGCGGCAATGGCGCCGCTTTGTAAATAGTTTCGTGATACTTGCAGCAGTCCCGATACTTGTCCAAGATTGGTGATGGCTTCGTCATAACCATAACCTTTAATTACGGGTGCATACAAATCGTTGCTGACAAAATCTACCCTTGGTTTTAGTGTGGCGCGAAGAATGACGCTGTCTATTCGTAATTGTAATATTTGCGCCTGATAGCCGCGAAGTAGTGGGCTGCGTTGCCTGGCCGCGTCAATAAATTGCGGCAGGGTAAGGGGTTGTGAAAAACAGTGGAAGGAAAGAAAACAAAAAAGTAAAACGGCGCTATACTTCATCAAGGCTAAATTAGGGAAGCCGCGGTTAAATCAGCGGCCGGGCTATTCAATTGTTGGTGGCGTTTTTTAAGGTATCTGGTTCTTCAAGTATTTCTTCACCGGATTTGCATTTTCCTTTCTATTGCCCCGCCATTTATGGCGGGGAGGCAATGAGCTATATAGCAAACGGGCTTTAGCCCAAGAGTTGGGCTAAAGCCCGTTAGTGTTTGTTATACTTGTTTCCCCGCCATAAATGGCGGGGCAATGATTATGTCAATTCAACGCTTAAATGTTCAGCAGATCATCCAACAATTCAATCGTTGTCCTTCTTTTTCTTTACGGCATTGCCTTGCGCATCAAACAAAACGTCTTTGCCATTTAGCTGGGCTTCGTAAATGGTAGTTCCGTCTGCCTTAACGATGGTGGCGGCTTCTTTTACTTTTACACCTTTGTATTTTTTGGCGATGGCTGCTGTTACAGGTGCAGGCAATTGACTCAATGGTACTACTGTTTCTGTTTCCTGAATGTTGCCGGCTTTATCAATCACACAGGACATGTCCTTGCCGCTTTCCTTAAAGGTTACTTCATAGGCCGCGTCTTCATTTTCCCACTTGCCGGTTACAGCCGGATGGGCTTTGGCAAAGGCTTCCCTGGCAGCGGCGGGAACTTTTGCAGCGACTATATTCTTTTGTGCATGAAGCGATACAGCACCAATAAACGCAATGGCGAGAAGGAAACTCTTTTTCATAGCAAACTGTTTTAAGGCCGCAAACCTATTGGGGGAATCTGAATGAATTCTGTAGCGTACTGCAAGCGGTAATTTAAATTCAACTCGCCGTATTCGGGGGTCATGCCCCTTGCGTGTCCGAAAACACAGCCGAACGTTTACTTTAAAAGTGTAAAGAGGTGTCATAAAAAAACACCGCAACTCGCGGTGTTTTTGCTTTCTTTCCTGCTTATTTACTTCTATGATGGAGCAAACAAATTTCGCCTTATTGTTTCGTCAGCACCAAGTGCTCGTCTTCCGTTATTTCAGGGCTTGATAACATTAACTTGTTTGCGGTGCTGGTGCTGTCAAAGTTCCATGTTTTCGTCAATTGGTCAAACGGAGCGGTTATACCCATTGCTAACAAGAGTGCGTTTTTAGAACCGCTGCCGTAGTAAGTAACCGCAGGTGTATAAATCCACGAGCCGTTGACGCTCTTACCGCCCTTTGTCGCGGTTACCGTTCCGTTGTTTGTTCCCGTGGCGGCAAACACAAAAACATAGCCCTCAAACTTTGCGCTTTTATCTTCCGTCTTTTGCCGGTAGCTCGTTAGGGTATAATTGCCCGCAATGGCGGCGGTTGTAACCGGCGTGGTTTGCGCTGCTTGTTCAGTAGCTGATTTGCTACACGAAGTGAAAACAATACCGGCTAAAAGAAGGCTGTAAAAAGGCAGAATCATTTTTTTCATAACGAACGTTTTGTTTGATGTTCAAATGGTGCTCTGATATGAGTGTAGCTGAACTGACCAATTGTAACATTTCAACGCAATAATTTTTGTGTTTCGGTTAATCGAAAAAACAGTCCATCCCGCTCTCCAGTATTTCCTCAAATTTGCCCTTCAACTTTATCAGCTATGTGGTGGATCTATGCTTTGCTCTCGGCCCTGTTTGCAGCACTCACGGCCATCTTTGCCAAGGTGGGCATCAAAGGCGTGAATACCGATTTGGCTACGGCCATCCGCACGGTTATCATTCTACTCATTGCCTGGAGCATTGCTTTTTTTCGTGGCGAGACGGCGGGCATCAGCGCCTTGTCAAAACAGAATTGGATTTTCCTCTGCCTCTCCGGCATTGCCACCGGCCTATCGTGGATATTTTATTTTAAAGCCTTACAGTTGGGCAAGATTTCGCAAGTGGCGCCGGTGGATAAATTAAGTGTTGCCATCGCCATTGTGCTCTCGGTCTTGTTCCTCGGCGAAGTGCTGACCCTGAAAACAGCGGTGGGAGCGGGTTTGATAATCAGCGGTACCCTTGTTTTAATTCTGTAAGCCATGAAGGTATTGGTGATAGAAGACGAAAAGCCGCTGTCGGAAAGCATTTGCACTTACCTCGGCGGCGAACAGTTTGTAACCGAAGCCGCTTATGATGCCCGTGCCGCAATGGAAAAGATTGACCTCTTTGATTACGCCTGCATCATTCTCGATATTGGATTGCCCGATGGCAACGGCTTGCAAATTTTAAAGGCTTTGAAAGAAGACAAAAAAGCAGAAGGCGTCATCATCATTTCCGCAAAGGCTTCGTTGGATGATAAGCTCACCGGGTTGAAAGAAGGCGCCGATGATTATCTCGTAAAGCCTTTTCATCTTTCCGAATTGGCGGCAAGAGTAGCGGCCATCATTCGTCGCAAATCCTTTGGCGGGCAAAACATCATTGTGTATGATGTTTTACAAATAGACTTAAACAAGCGAACACTTTCCATCCATAACAAGGAACTGGAGTTGACAAAAAAAGAGTTTGAATTGCTCTTGTATTTTTTAAGCAACAAGAACAAAGTGATTTCGAAGAATGCCTTAGCCACGCATTTGTGGGGCGACGAAATGGACGCTACCGGCAACTATGATTTTATTTACACGCACATAAAAAACTTGCGAAAGAAGCTGCTGCAAGCCGGCACGCCCGACTACATCAAGTCGGTGTACGGCGTGGGTTATAAATTTTCACAAGCCTGAACCGTGAAGCTGTTTACCAAATACAATCGCATTAACGTGGTGGCAACCATCGCCATCTTTCTGGCGGCCAGCACCGCCTTTTATTTCACCCTCAATTTTATTTTGCTTGAGCAAGTGGACGATGACCTGAAAATAGAGCAACGCGAAATCGCGGCGTATGTGAAGCAATACAACCGCCTGCCCGAAAACATGCCGGTGAAAGATCAAATCATTTCATACACACCGGTTGCCGCGTCTTTCACCAATCGCATATTGACGACAGTGGACCCGAAGAATGATCATCGCAAACACCACGAGGCGTTCAGGCAATTGCAGTTCGGCATTGTGGCCGGTGGACAACCGTATATTGTTTCCGTGTCAAAATCGCTGGAAGAAACCGACGACTTGATTCGTTTAGTAGCCTTTATTTCCATCCTTACCATTCTTGCCATTTTGATTGCGTCATTCATCATCAACCGGGTGTTGTTAAAACGGCTTTGGCAACCCTTCAATGGCTCGTTGGAAGCGGTTAAGAAGTTCAGCGTAAGTAAGGAAGAAACCCTTCGCCTTCCGGCCACAGACATAGATGAATTCGGGCTGATGAACGGCACGCTTCAGGAACTCACGCAGACCGCGCAGCTTGAATATCTCTCCTTAAAAACCTTCAGCGAAAACGCTTCGCATGAAATTCAAACGCCCATTGCCATTATTCAATCCAAACTCGATTTACTGATTCAGGATGAGGCATTAACGGAAAGCCAAAGCAAAACCGTGCAAGCTGTTTACGATGCCATCCTGCGGTTAAGCCGGCTAAATTCTTCCCTCCTCTTGTTGGCAAAAATCGAGAACAAGCAGTATGCGGAAGTTGAACGCATCAATCTGAAAGCCGCATTGGAAGAGAAGTTGACGGAATTTGCCGAACTGTGGCAAGCGCAAGGCATCGCAGTGAATGATCAACTTACAGAAGCCTTTCTGGTGATAAATCCGCAGTTGCTTGAAATATTGTTGAACAATCTTTTGAGCAATGCTACGCGGTATAATTTTACTGGTGGTTCTATTTACATCACACTGCTATTCGACCGGTTCATCATTAGCAACACAAGCAAGGAGCCTGAATTGCGACGGGACAAACTCTTTCAACGGTTCTATAAATTTTCGGCAAGCAGCGAAGGTTATGGTCTGGGGCTTTCGGTGATCAAGCAAATATGCGATGCGTCCTCACTTTCCATCCGCTACGACTTTTACGGCGGTAAACACAGCTTCACCATTCAATGGAAAGATTGACGCGGTTTGTCCCCACTTCAGATTTTCTTCAACCTTGCTGAACCTTTTTGGCTATACAATTTGCGGCTTGCCATGGTAAAGCAAACAGTCAACGATGCTGGCAACCAATTTGAAGTCCGTTGCTCTTATTGTGTAACTTCTAAACCGCTGCGTGCATGAAAAACATCGTTCTTCTCCTTTTCATTTTTGCCTCGTTTGGCGCCGCTTCGCAAAAGGCTGATACCCTTATAAAAAAGCTGGATAGCTTGAGTAAAAAGGCCGACAGTGCCGGCGGACAAGTCAATAATACTGCACCCAAAGCCTACAACGAAGCCACCCAGATCGGCTTTTCTGATTTTTTTATTCTGGAAGGCAGCAATCTAAAACAAGCCTTCACCAAACCCCTTCACATGACGGGCAAAGATTGGAAGACCTTTGGAAAGTTTGCCGTGGTTTTAGTGGGAATGGGCTTTGCCGATGAACCGGTACAGCGCTTTGCCTTAGACCTACGCAATCACAACAGCGGCTTGCGAAATACAAGCAGTTACGTTACCGAATTTGGCGGCACGTATGAAGGCTATATCCTCGGCGGCCTTGGCGCTTATGGTTTTCTTTTCAAGAACAAAAAAATGCAAACCACTACCCTGCTGGCGGTGCAATCCTACATCACCGGCGCCGCGGTTTCAGGGGTAGTAAAATTTCTTACCGGCCGCCAGCGTCCTTATCTGGTAGATGCTAATACATTGGAGTCGGAGCCTTCTTTTCGCGGGCCTTTTAAAGTTGTTCGCAATGCGGATGGGGCTAAGGCGAACAATTCCTTTCCATCGGGACACACGACGGTTGCCTTTGCGGCCGCTACCGTGTATGCCTTGGAGTATAAGGACAAACCGCTGGTGCCGATACTTTGTTATTCGGCGGCCACGCTGGTGGGGCTAAGCCGCATTACCGAAAACAAACATTGGGCAACCGATGTGGTGGCCGGTGCGGCATTGGGATATTTATCGGGGAGATTGGTGGTGAACAATTATCACCGCTATGCAAAATTGAAAGCGCCGAGGCAATCGAAAAATTCCGTCAGCTTTTCATTGGGCTATAACTACGGACAGCTTACGCCGGGATTGGTTTATCACATACGCTGAAAACGGGTTGCCCGTATATCTGTAGTTTAAACTTTTCTTCCAGAACATAACCTTTAGACTTCAAAGAAAGGCCGTATGATCAAAAGATTTCCGCTTTATAAACAACCGGTATCTGGTAGTTGGCAACTTTTGTGTTCACAAGGCATTGTCAAACTGAAGCTTTTCTTCCTTTGCTTTTTTAATCACGCCAAAGCGATAGCTCAATCCGAGGTAAACGATCAGGCCGTCACGCCTGCCAACAGAAACTTGTTTCAGCGAAGGAATGTTCAAGTCTGTTTTTTGTTTGAGAGAACTAAATAAATCCGAAGCCGTGGCGGTGATAGAGAGTTTATTTTTCGCCAGGTCTTGCCGCATACCAGTGTTTAATACAAAGGTTGGATACGTCTTTCCCTGCGGCGTTAATCTTGCCGAACGATAGTTGCCGCTTATTTGCAGCAAGGTTGTTTTTGTAACCGTAAATGAGGTAGTGAAGTTGGCCGAAGCTGAATAGATGGACTTGTTTTGAATGTAGCCAAGATTGGTGGCGTCAATGCGGTTGTAAAATACATTGCTACTTACCGTAGCCGTAAAAAATTTTGCTTTGGCGGAGAAGATGGCTTCCAGTCCGGCCGACTGGTCATTGCTTAAATTCTGCGTAGTGCTTAACAAGGTCGTGTCGTTCAGCGGCACAATCACCGACGTAAAGCCGTTGACCTTATAGCGATAATAAATACTCGGCACGAAGGAGAAGGCCTTGTTCTGCCACTTGTAGCCAAACTCCGTTGAATGAATAATCTCCGGCAACAACTTTGGATTGCCGGCACGCAGGTTTCTTGGGTCCTGGTATTCAGGAAAGGGGTTGAGTTCATCGGCTTCGGGGCGGTGAACCCGCTTGCTGTAATTCAGTTGCAGCTCGCTGCTTTCTTGTAATTTATAAGAAAGGTGAACGGTAGGATATACTTTGAAATAATTGTTGGTGACAAAAGAATCAAGGTTGATCAGATGTCCCTTTGTAAGCACGCCTTCGGCCCGCAAACCAACTTCATAACCAAATTTTTCAAAGCTTTTTTGGTACGTTCCGTACACCGCATGAACGTCTTCGTTGTAAATAAACTGGTTGCTCTTCACCGCGTCTTTTACAAATTTGGCTTGCCCCGCATCGTAATATTCGCCGTAAAAATTCAGGTTCACTTTGTTGTACAAGCCGTCATAGCCGGCTTCTATTTTTGAGTCTTCCGATAAGCGGTTCGAGTAATCAGCGGTCAATTGATTTTCATGCGTGCCTTGCGCAATCCGGGTGTTATCGTAGGTTGTCAACGGCGAGGGTTTTCGGTAAATATTCCTGTAATGATTGTCTTCCACTTCGTCTTCCTTGGAGCTGTTGAACTCAATGCGCAGGTCGTGATCTTCTTTGCCAAAACTGTGCTGGTAATAAGCAGTGGCATTGTGTTGTTTTTCGGTTTCGGGATCGTACCGCAAACGGGTATAATCCTGCACCAATACATTGTTGTTGTCAATAGTCAGGTTGCCGGTTTCGTCGTTGCGCACCTGGTTGCGGTTAAAATAGTTACCTGACACGCCAAGGCTGTTTTTATCATTAATCGTATAGTCAATACCGGCCGTGACAATTTGTGCGTGAGGATGCGCAGCGGAAGTTGTGGACTGGTTGTAAAAACTCCTGGCCGCGCCTGTCGTTGCATCAAGGTACGTGCGGTCAACGGTGTTGTAGCGCTTGCGGGTATCCTGCCGGTTGCTATAGCTGCCGAATAAATTAAAGTCCTTTGGGCGGTAGTTTAAAGTCAAGGCGCCGTTGTAGCGGTCTTTGTTTCCCGCATTGGCAATGGCTGTGCCGTTAAAGCCGTTGCGTACATTTTTCTTTAGCACAATGTTGATGATGCCTGATGTGCCATCAGGGCGATAACGTGCCGAAGGGTTGGTGATGACTTCGATGCGTTCAATGGAGTTAGCCGGAAGTTGTTGCAGCACTTCGGCTCTTGTGCGGCCCATCAGAGGGTTGGGTTTGCCGTTGATTAGAATGATAACGTCGCCTGACCCACGCAGCGCCACGTTTCCTTCCACATCTACTTCCACCGACGGAATGTTTTTTAAAATATCGGCGGCCGTGCCGGACCGGCTCATCACGTCCTGCTCTACATTGTAAGTCTTGCGGTCAATAGATGTATTAAGTTGCGCCCTTGTGCCGGTAACCGTCACGTTTGTCAAGGTCTTGCTGTCGTTTAAAAGAGCAATGGGTTCAACGGCATATTTTAATGTGCCGGCTTCGATGATGAATTGCGTTGTGGCCAAAGAACCATAACCGATAAAGCTGCCGCGAACAACATAGATTCCCGGTTGAATGGCGTCAAAATTGAACCGTCCTTTTTTATCCGTTGCCGTGGTTTTTATCGCGGCACTGTCGGGCAGGTGAAGCAAAACAACCGAGGCAAATTCGACAGATTTTCCGGTAGCGCCATCGGTTATGGTTCCGGTGATAGTGGTTTGGGAAATGGCTGTGAATAGGCAAAAAGAAAAGGATAGCAACAGTGTCACTCTTCGCATGGTTCGGGTGAAATTTGGGCGAAAGTAGCGGCCAATTCTGAAGCAAGTTTGAAGAAAATAAATACAGCAGTTTATGATTTTTGACGCTTCTAAATAGCCTATGTTAGTGTCTTCTTACCTTCTTAATTTTTTAAACATGAAACCGTTTTTTCTTCTGATAGCCATCGCTGCGGCCGCGCTTACCAACGCTCAAAAAGGGCATGAGTACAAAGTCACATCTACTTACCGCATCGCTTCTCCGGGCGGCTGGGATTACATTGCCGTACACGGCGGAAAGATTTATGTGTCGCACGGCACGCAGGTGAACATTTTGGACGAGGCCAAAGGAGATTCCGTTGGCGTTATTTTAAATACGCAGGGCGTTCACGGCATAGCGTTTAATGATGCCCTTGGCCGCGGCTATACCAGCAACGGGCGCAGCAACAATGTAACCGTGTTTGACGCGAAAACGAACGCCGTTATCACCCAGGTTGCCACCGGCGAAAATCCTGACGCCATCATGTACGAGCCTTTCACCAAAACAATCATTACTTGCAACGGCCGCAGTAAAAACCTTTCCATTATTGACCCGGTAACCAACACAACCACGGGTACTGTTGACGTTGGGGGCAAACCTGAAACAGCCGTTAGCAACGAGAAGGGACTGTTGTTTGTAAACATTGAAGACAAGAACGAGATTGTTGCGGTGGATTTAAAAACAAAAACAGTGGTTCACCATTGGCCTTTGGACGGCGCGGAAGGCCCAACGGGTTTGGCTTATGATAAGACAACCCAACGGTTATTTGCCGGTTGCGAAAAACAGTTGGCGGTGATGAATGCAGTGGACGGAAAAGTAGTAGCGAAAGTGCCGATTGGCGACGGTTGCGACGGCGTGGCCTTCGATCCCAAGGCTAAGATTGTTTTTACGTCAAACGGCGCGGACGGAAACATGAGTGCGGTGAAAGAAGAAAGCGCCTCCACGTTTACGCTGCTTGGAAACTATCCTACTAAACGCGGCGGCCGCACCATCACCATTGATGAAAACAACGGCACCGTGTTCATTCCTACAGCCGATTTTGAAGCAGCGGCAGCAGGCGGCAACGGCCGTCCGCGAATGATACCGGGCACCTTTCAAATTTTGGTGGTGAAGTAAGCCATATGCAGAAAGAGATTACGGCAAAGGAGCAAACTTCGGAAAAGGCCAAAGGCATTTCGTTGCGATTACTGATTGTAGCCGGCGTGTTTTTGGCCGCGCTTGCCGTGTTCGCGGTCATTGCCGATGAAATTGTGCTGGAGAATGAAAATGGATTGGACGTTTGGGCTTTTGACAAATTAAAAACCATTACAAACGCCTCCACTACCCGCCTGATGACAGGCATTACGTTCTTTGGTTCTTCCTACTTTTTGTTTCCGGCTTATATCCTGCTTGCGTTGTTCTTTTTGCTTTTTAAAAAGAACCGCAGGCTTTCGCTGGATGTCATTGCCGTCGGCATTACCAGCACCATCATTTTGTTTTCATTGAAGGCCATTTTTCACCGCCACCGGCCGCTTGATCCCTTGGTGCAAAATGTAAATGGCTTTAGCTTTCCAAGCGGCCATTCTTTTTCTTCGTTCACCTTCTTCGGGCTGCTGATTTATATTTTGTGGAATACAAAAATGAACGCGGCCTGGCGTTGGGTGTTGAGTGTATTTTTCTTTTTGTTTGCGGCGGCCATTGCATTGAGCCGCGTTTATCTGCACGTGCATTATGCTTCTGATGTAATTGCCGGTTTCTGTCTTTGTTTGGTTTGGCTGACGATTTCGTTTTGGGCGCTGCAAAAGCTAAAGCGAAGAGTTGTTTAACCGTTTGTTGAATAATTTCTGCAAGGGCTTAATCTGTCTTTTTTATATAAAGAGCAGTCGCGGGCATTTCAGTCGAAGCCTTTGTTGCACCAATCCGTCAACCCAATCGCGGCTGCTAAAAACAAAACGTGTTTACTCAACATTTTTCCACACCAACGCTCTTATTGGTTCTTTAACAACTTTGCTCTAATAATTAAATGGCGGGAACGTTTGTAAGCTCATTCAAGCTTTTACGGTTAATCCATGGACAGAAAAGAATTTTTATCCTTAATAGGCATGAGTGCTGCTTCACTTTCCGTACTCTCATGCTTGGACGGATGCACAAAAAGTACAGACGCTACTTCATCAGGCACCGCGGCACCGGCAAACGTTGACTTCACCATTGACTTATCGCTAACAGCCAATGCAGCTTTGACTACAGTCGGTGGTTATCTCTACAAAAACGGCATCATCGTGGCCCACACAATAGCCGGCGACTACATTGCCGTGCAACAAGTGTGTACGCACGAAAACAATTCGGTAGTTTATCAGTCAAGTTCGTCACGGTTTTATTGCGACCGGCATGGCGCCACGTTTTCCGAGGCAGGCACCGTTACCGGCGGGCCCGCGCCAAGAGCGTTAACCCAATATAAAACGGCGTTAACTGGAGCCAGCCTACGAATTTATTCAAGCTAAGCCCAACCCTTTCCGCACTTTCAGCATCTGCAACAATCAGCTATGAAACTGATCCCGTTTTTATTCCTCGCCTTTTTTCTTCGCGACAATAATCCTTTGTGGCTAACCGATTTTAGTAAGGCTAAACAGGAAGCGAAAGAAGAGGCCAAAAGTTTGTTGCTGGCCTTTTCCGGTTCGGATTGGTGCATCCCTTGCATCCGTATGCACAAAACAATTTTTGAAAGCGCCGCATTTCAAACTTTTGCTGCAAAAGAGTTGGTGTTGGTGAACGCAGATTTTCCGCGATTAAAAAAACATCAACTTAGCAAAGAGCAACAGGCGCAAAATGACAGCATAGCGGAACAATACAATTCTTCCGGCAAATTTCCCTATACGGTTTTGCTGAATGCCGATGGCAAGGTTATAAAAACCTGGGATGGTTACCCCGATGAAAGTCCCGAACGTTTTGTAGCAGAAATCAATACGGCTGTACATGGAAACAAGTGAGGTGGCTGTACTTGCACACAAGCGAAAAGCTAAGCTGATGGGCAATCAGTTTGAACTTACTGTGGTCAGCGACGATGAAGCTTGGGCTGAAGCCCGCATTAATGAAGCCATCGCCGAGATAAGGCGAATCGAAGCCTTACTCACGACATTTGATGAAGCCAGCCAAACCGCAAGAATCAATGCAGCCGCGGGTATTGAGCCAATGGCTGTTGACAAAGAAGTTTTTGCCCTCATTCATCGTTCGCTAAAAATCTCCGCGCTTACACAGGGCGCTTTTGACATCACTTACGGTTCATTGGACAAACGGTTCTGGAATTTTGATGTTGGTATGACCGCCTTGCCCGATAAAGAATTAGCGAAACAATCGGTGCGGTTAATCAACTGGCGCAACGTGTTGTTGAATGAAAAAGCACACACTGTGTTTTTAAAAGAGGAAGGAATGCGTATCGGCTTTGGCGGCATCGGCAAAGGGTATGCGGCCGACAAGGCCAAAGAAGTTTTGCAACGAGGCGGTGTGCAACACGGTGTGGTCAACGCTTCCGGCGACTTAATTACTTGGGGCGGCCAACCCAATGGCAAACCGTGGACGGTGGGCATCGCCAGCCCTTCGCAACAACGGCTTCCCTTTTCTTGTTTGGATGTTAGCAACATGGCGGTTGCCACATCGGGCAACTATGAAAAATACGCTGTTGTCAACGGCAGAAAATATTCGCACACCATTGACCCAAAGACCGGCTTTCCGGTATCGGGCAGTAAAAGCGTCACCATTATTTGCACGTCAGCGGAACTTGCCGACGCACTGGCCACACCGGTAATGGTGATGGGCGTGAAAGCGGGTTTGGACTTAATCAACCAATTGAAAGGCATTGCCTGTATCATCATTGATGATAAGGACAAACTTTATACATCAACCAACATTTCAATAAAAAAACCATGAAACGCAACCTCATTTTGTTTTCTTTCTCGGCAGCGATATTTATGTGCAGTTGCACCACGGTAAAAGAATACCAAAAGAACAAGCTCAATGATTCGGAGATGGAGCTGGCCGCACGAAAATCGCAGAAGTTCGAGCAAAATTTTCAAGCCTATCGTGAAGGCGCATCCGGCGCCAACGGCGGCAAGTCGGGCGGTGGTTGCGGATGCAATTAATGAATGATGAGTAATGAGTGGGCCGCTTCAAGTTGACCATTCACTACTTACCATTCACCATTGGTCACTCACGATTAAATCGTTTACCAGCAAATGAAGAAATTATCCCTGACCGCCATCGGCATGTATTTGAGCATCCTCGCGGCGTTTTCGCAGAATAACATCGACACAGCTTACAAAAGCAAAAAGCTTTCAGTTGACGAAGTGAATTTTGTATCAGGCTACTACAATCAAGATGGCGCTCACTCGGCTGTTACGGGCGGCATTGGCACCGAAAGGCTCACTGACTTTGCCAACACCATCGAACTGAAAATGTCCAAATACAGCAAGCCTTACCTGAAGCACAGCTTTAGCTTAGAGATGGGCATTGATCATTACACATCGGCTTCTTCCGACAAGATTGACCCCTACACCGTTTCTTCGCCTTCATACAGCGACACACGGTTTTATCCATCGTTAGGTTGGAGTGTGCAAAACGAAAAAACAAAAACAACGGTTGGCATCAATGCTTCTTATTCGAGCGAATTTGATTACACATCTTATGGCCTCGGCGCCAGCTTTGCCAAAGCTTCCAAGAACAACGGCCGCGAGTTCTCGGCAAAGCTGCAAGCTTACTTCGATACCTGGTCAGTGATTTATCCTATTGAATTGCGAACGGGGAGCGGCAACACCCACAACGGCATTCAAGGTACATCGCCACGGGATTCCTACAGCGGTGCCTTTTCGTTGTCGCAAATCATAAATAAGAATTTGCAATTGCTGCTGGTAGCCGAACCAACGTATCAAAGCGGTTTATTGGCGACGAAATACCAACGTGTTTACTTCACCAACGGAGCGGAGCAAGTGGAGAACCTTCCGGGCAACCGGTTGAAAATACCCCTCGGCATAAGGGCGAATTATTTTCTGGGTGACCGCTTCATCCTTCGTTCGTTCTATCGCTACTATCAAGACAATTGGGGATTGAAGGCGCACACCGCCGAGGTTGAATTGCCGGTGAAGATTTCGCCGTTCTTTTCGGTGAGTCCGTTCTACCGTTTCTATTCGCAGAACGGTGTTGATTATTTTGCGGCATACGGCCAACACAAGGTGAGCGAAACGTATTATACCAGCGATTACGATCTTTCAAAGTTTACATCGAATTATATCGGCGCCAACCTTCGCAATGTTCCGCAGAACGGGGTTTTGGGAATGCAACAATTTCACAGTGCGGAACTGCGCTTCGGCCATTACAAGCGCAGCGATGGTTTGTCATCCAATCAGCTTACGCTGGCGCTGCAGTTCAAATAAAATGAGAGAACCGGTACAACGTAGTTGAAATAACGTAGTTGAAGATGGCTCTGTTTGCCGGCATTCAATAACACTAGTTGTTGGATGCCGGCAAACAGAAGGATGGCGAGCGAATAAAATCAAAACCAAGAAACAACCAACATGACTGCAAACACGGCACGAACAAAAAAGAATCTTCGTTGGCACATGCGCTACCGGTACAATAAAAACCGGGTTCTTGATTGTGGGCCCCGCGATTATTTTAGGCTTGGCGGATTGCTGCAAACCTATCGCGATACTAATCTTTTAAAATACGACGTGCCGACGGAAAACAGTTGAAGCCATCACTATCAGCAAGCTTGTTTCAAAGGGAGAATAAAAAGCATCGTATCAGATTCTATTGCCTGCCGCTCGATGGAACAATGAACTGTTTTCTTAATGAGTTCAGAACGATACTTGTGAAATGTCGCAACATCCTACCATCCCAATATCTCTAAAGATTTCCACCCACATGCAAACCACTCGGCACCGAAGCCGGAATCGTTTTGTCAAAATTTCCGTCATTTAAAGAAGCTAAAAACTGAATGATGGCGTCACGGTCATCGCGGCCGAGGCGCTGTAAATTGCCGTCCAACTGACTGCTGCTCACGTGGCTGTTTTGCGATTGGCGGTCTCCTATCTGATCATAAAAATTCAGGACTTCACTCAAGGTAGAAAACACACCGCTGTGCATGTACGGTGCGGTAAAGGAAAGATTGCGCAAACTTGGTGTTCGAAAGGCATAACTGTTGTTCGCCCCCGCATCTGTTGGAAGTTTTGCATTATCAGGCACCGACAACACGTGTAACTGGTAATCGGAGAACATCGGCCCGCTGTGGCATTTAATGCAACCGTCCGCGGAAAAAACTTTCATGCCCTGCACTTGGGTAGCAGTGAGCGCCCCGGTATTGCCGCGTACATATTGATCGTAGGGCGAATTGTTACCAATGAGTGTGCGTTCATAGGCCGCAATGGCCTTGCCGACGTTTGCCACGGTAACGGCGGATGTTGTTCCAAACGCATCGGCAAAAAGTTGGGCGTATTGCGGGATATTGTTCAGCCTCCAAATAACGGTATCCAAGATAGCAGCGCTGCTGATAACAGTGCCTTTCATTTCTTCCATTGTCTTCATCGGTTCCAAACTTTGGGCTTCGAGGCTGCGGCTGCGGTTGTCAAAAAACATGGCGGCTGTTGCCGGTATGCACGTTCCGTCGGTAGCCATTCCGTTGAAGGCCGTGTTGACAATGGACAACGAATTGCGCTTAGCGAAGGGAATGTTGTTGGGCAAAAGAAAATGCCTTAATGCGCCGAGGCCTTGACCGTTTACACCAATGGATAAATCGCGGCCATCACTGTAACCCGTTGACGGATGGTGGCAGGAAGCGCAAGCCACGTCTTTGTTTCCCGACAGCACCGGGTCCCAAAACAACAAACGTCCCAAGGCAATTTTTTGCGGCGTTTGCGGATTGTCGGCCGGCGTGCTCACGGCTTGCGGCAAGGCTTTAAAATCACCGGCAGTAAAACCCAAATCATTCTTTGAGCATTGCACAAAAAACGCAACAACGGCAATAAAACCGGTAACGATGCGAAGCTTTTTCTTCACGGAAAGAAGTTTAGGTAGAGGCGATAAAGCAGTGATCAAAAAGTTTGAAAAAGCCCCTTAGCCGTTGGCGCCGGGGCTGTGGTGGCTTGTTCCGGTGGAAGTGAATTGCCAAGCCTTTAATCAACCGTAAAAATTATTTGCCCGTAACGGTAATGGCTACCGAAGCGGTGTCAACGCCTTTGGTGCAAGCGCCTTGTGCTTTGCTCCAGGCAGCGTTAAGCGATTGGCCGGATGTGGAATCAAAATTCAGTTTTTTGGTTCGCACCGAAACGGTATAAGTGCCGGCCTCGCTAAAGGTGAAGTAATTGACCTTGCTGGTGGTAAGATCATAGGTCTTGGTGGCCGTGGAAGCCGGCGTTACCGACCAACTGCTGGCGTTGGCGCTGGAGGCCAGCGAAACACTCACCGTTTCGCCCACCTTTGCCTGTGTGGTGGAAGCCGTGAGGCTAATTTGCGAAGCGGCGTCATTATTTTTCTGACAGGCATAAAGGCTAACGGCAAAAAAAGCGGACAAGGCAATAACTGTTCTTTTCATAATTGTGGTTTTAAATTTTGGAGGTGTTTTGTAAATGCAAGGCGAAAGAAAACCGTTCTTCCTTCGGCAGATGCGGACGGAAACCGTTGCGTTGGGTTGGCGGAAAAAAATTTTTAGTTGCCGTCTTTATGAATGTTGCACGAACAATCCTTTGTAAGCCGCACCGTTCTTATCTATTTTTTTCTCCGTAAAAAATAATTACGGTAAACCCAACCAATGTTTTTCTCCCAGCATCTATCCACATCACTAAACCGATCGGCATAGAACATCAACCGCTTATACAAGCCTGCCTCAAAGGTGACCGGCCATCGCAAACCGAATTGTACCGCGGCTTTGCGCCCCGCATGTTCACCGTGTGCCTGCGCTATTGCAAAGACCGGCATGAGGCTGAAGAAATTTTGCAGGAAGGCTTTATCAAAATTTTCTCCTCGCTTCAGCAGTACCGTCACGAGGGTTCATTTGAAGGCTGGATGCGCCGCGTGATGGTGACTACGGCCTTGCAGCGGCTACGCAGCCGCACGCCGCTTCATGCCGTGCTGCCGGTAAACAATGACGCACACCACAGCCTGGCCGACGATGAGAAGATTGAAAGCGGCTTGAACGCAAAAGAGTTGCTTGCTTTGGTTCAGGCCTTGCCAACGGTGTATCGAACGGTGTTCAACCTGTACGTGTTTGAAGGGTATCGCCACAAGGAAATCGCGGAACTTTTAAACATCTCGGAGGGCACCTCGAAATCAAATTTGTACGACGCCCGGCAATGGCTGAAAGAAAAAATTGTTGCCGGTAAAAATTTGGATAACGCAAAAAAGAAATGCTTATGAACGATGATTTACACAATATAGATGATTTGTTCAGGGACGGCATCGAGGGCCATTGCGAGGACGTGCCGCCATTGGTGTGGGAAGCCGTAAGCCATGACCTTGACAAGAAGCAGGCATCTTATTACAAAGCCAAATACAACCGGCTGAAGCAAGGCGCCTGGCTGCTTCTGTTGCTTTGTTTTTTAGGCGGTGGCTACATCGTTTACAAATCATCGGGCGGAAGCGACAAGGCAACAGCGAAAAAAGAACCTGTTTCATCCTTACCCGTTATAGTAAGAAATTCTTCGAATGATAAAAATGGCAAGCCGCCATCGGTTGTTAGCCGTTCAAATAATGTAGAAGAAGATGGCCCGGACCATTCCAATGAAACCGTCTCCAACGGCACGGAGAAAAGCATTGCGCCGCCAAAAGAAAAGTCAACAGGCACCGATACGGCTTCAGGCCCTTTATCCGCAAATACAACCATCGCTCAAACAAAGACACAACGAAATAGAATTGATGAAGCGCCGAATGTTGCAGCCAAGCAATTGTCAGTAAGAAAGGCATCGCAATGCTTTTCTTCATCATTCATTCATCAGCGCATACAAAGAACACAGAATAACAACGAGGACATTGAATCAGCAAAAACAAAGAAGCAGAGGCAAGCCGTTGCTTCTTTAATCAAAACTGACTTAACGCTTTCGCCAGTGCCGCAACCGGCTTACAATGCAGTTGCATTAAGCACAAAAGATTACAAAGCGCCAATCTTTGACATCAAAGCGGCCCTGTCGAGCAACTTGTCTATTCTGCCGCAAACAACAAGTTCAAAAAGCAAAGCATCATTGGCGCATGGCTTTTCCTTAACGGCTTTTGTAGCACCCAATGTCAGCTTCGATAGATTGGAAGACAACGACCATCTTGCAGGTCCCGGCCGCAACCGGCAAGAGGCACGCAAGCAAGAGCAGGACAATTTTTCGTTTAGCGCAGGCTTGCTGCTTTCTTACCAGCTTACGAGCAAATGGGAACTGCAATCGGGCATTGGTATAACGTCTTCGTCCACCGCCATTGCACCCGAAACCGTTTATGCCAAAGCCGATAACAGCGGTCATACACGGTACGAACTGCACTGCTCGTCGGGTTATGCTTACATCAACCCGAGAACAGGTATTCAGGTTAATGTTGGAGACAGCGCTAAAACTTCGGGCACGGTTTCCAAACTCACTTATGTAACCCTGCCTGTGGCAATAAACTACCGCATCAATAAAGGGCGGTTTTCGCTGGTGCCAAACGTAGGCGCGGGAATTAATTTTTTAACGAGCGGCAAAACAAAGACGGACCTTTCGAACCCGGCGGGTAGCGAAAACACCACTACCGCAATCAGTGGTTTGAAGCCGGCTTATGTAGATGCGCAGCTTGGTCTCGGCATCGAATACAATTTCACGAAGAAAATTTCCATCAGCCTGCGGCCCAATGCGAAGCTGGCGCTCACATCCATTAATAGAGAAACACCGGTGCAGTCGTATCAAAATCGTTTGAGCCTGGAAAGCGGCGTGCGGATAAAGTTTTAGAAATGTTCTTGTAAAAAAACGGGTCAACAGCCGGCCGTCTTTTTTGAAGGCCGGCTTTCTTTTTTACTTTTTCCGTTCCTTATTTTTTGGAGAGATGGTAAACGAACAATTATGATGCGGCCGATAGAGGAAGACAAAAATTTTTGCCGCTGAAACCCAACGCACAATACCTCTGCCGCATCTTTTCCGTATCTAAATCTTATTACCGCATGAGGCATCTGGCAAACCTATCGGACACGGAATTAATTGCAAACCTGCGCAACGGACAAGAACAGGCATTTGATGTTTTGTTTCGTCGCTATCACAAAGACATCCGCAACGTAATTCTTCATTACACCAAAGACAGGCTGATAACGGAAGATCTTTCGCAAGACACGTTTATAAAAATTTACACGTCGCTTAAGGGCGGCAAGTACGCCGAACAAGGAAGCTTTTTGCCCTGGGCCTTGCGCATTGCCCGCAACCTTTGCATGGATTATTTGCGCAAGGAGTCGCAGTTCTCCCGGTCGGCCAAAATTATTCACGATGATTGCCTTTTCACCACTGCAAACCAAGGTGCGGAGGCTAAATTGTCAGCAAAGCAACAGGATCAACAACTTCATCGCTTCATCAATCGCCTGCCCGATGACCAGAAAAAAGTGGTGCATTACCGCTTCTTTGAAGAGTTGACCTTTAAAGAAATTGCCGGGTTGATGAACACAAGTGTAAACACGTCGCTGGGCCGGATGCGGTACGGCGTAATGCATCTGCGCAAGCAAGTGGCACAAACGCCATCTTTTGTATGGCGATGAAGAGCTGGCATTTTTGCGGGTAGTAAGACGATAAAAAAAAGGCCTTCGGGAAAAATAAAAGATAGGCAAAAAGTATAGCAAATCAGCCTTGTCTCTGTCCGATAAAAACAAAATTTTATTGCCCTGTTCTTTCGTGCTGTCACCTTGTACCGTTTAGTTTTTCCCTATCTTCTGCCCGAAAACAAAACGCATGTACAAAGCCTTTGCCCTCGTTCTTTTCTTTTCGCTTTCTCTTCTTCACGGCAGTTGCCAACCAAAGCCAAAAGCACCGCTGGTAACCGCCATTAAAGAAGCCGATTTAAAGACCGATTTATACGGAATGGCCGGTGACCACTTTCGCGGACGCGAAGCCGGCACCCCGGATGAATTGAACGTATCGGTTTGGTGGGCGCAAAAGCTTCAGGCGCTTGGCCTAAAACCCGCCGGTGATAACGGCACTTACTTTCAATTTTTTTCATTGAAGCGGAACCGGATAAGCAATGCAAGCACAATCGGCATAGGCAACCATCCGGTTGTGCTTTGGAAAGATGCCCTGGTGATGCAAACGGCGCCGGCGGCCGTATCTGCACCTATACTTTTTCTTGGCAAAGCCACACCCGCAGATGCGGACAAAGCCGATGTAAAAGGCAAGGCCGTGGTGATAGAAGCCTCCACTGAAAGCATTAATCTGGCTGTATCGCTACCCGAACGCCGTTATCCCGGTTACGTGTTGCGCAAGTATGCAAGCTTGCTCACCAAAGGCGCGGCCGCAATCATTTTCATTGCTGATGACATGGGCGAAAAAAGCTGGCCGGCCGTGTTGCCCGCACTCACACGAGGTACATACGACATTGAAGGCGGTCCGAATGTAACCGCCGTTGCAAGAACACCTGTGTTTTGGCTTCATGCCTCCGCATTGGATTGGATAAAAGCGCCGGGTGCCACATTGAATATAACCATAGCTGTTGAACATTTTGATTATCCATCGGTGAACATTGTGGCTGAAGTAACCGGCACGGATGCGCAGCTTGCAAAAGAATATGTTTTGTTCAGCGGCCATCAGGACCACGATGGTGTAAGGCAACCATACGGTACTGATTCTATCTACAACGGGGCTGATGATAACGCATCAGTCAGTGTGGCTTTATTAGCCATTGCACGGGCCTTCAAACAGCAACCCGGCAAGCGTTCGGCTTTGTTTGTTTGGCACGGCGCGGAAGAAAGAGGCTTGCTTGGATCAAGATGGTATTCGGCGCATCCTACGGTTGACAAAGGTGCCATTGTTGCGGTCTTGAATGGTGACATGATCGGCCGTAACAATCCCGATAGCGCTGCCTTGCTTGGTACGCAAGCGCCGCACCGGAACTCGCCGGAATTAGTAGCCATGGCCATGCAAGCCAACGATGAAGGCCCGCGGTTTAAGCTGGATACGTTGTGGGACAAACCTTCGCATGTGGAAGGGTGGTACTTCAGAAGCGATCACCTGCCGTATGCCCGTACAGGCTACCCGGCCATTTTTTACACCACGCTTTTGCATCCCGATTACCACACGCCGATGGACGACGCGAAGGCCATTGACTATAGAAAATTAACCCGCATGACGGAGTGGATGTACCGCACCGGATGGAAGGTAGCCAACGCAGAAAAGCGTCCCGCACTGGAAGCCGGTTTTAAGTTGGAGCGTTAGCATTCAATGACAAACAAAAAAGTTAGTGAACTCTTTTAAAGCCCTGTTGGGGCTTTTTATTTTACGCGAAACTTACAGAACGAAAGGACGATTAAAAGCCGGTTACCCATTTTTAAACACAGGTGGGTAAAACCCCGGTAAGCACTGCTCTTTTTTTGCTTAATATTATGTGTCCGATGTGATCGTATTCACGGCTTCTTCGTCCCCCCTGAAAGCGCTGCGCTAACCTTCCGCACAAAACTATTTTTTATTCTTTCGGCCCCTTGAATGCTTCTTTTCATTTCCCTTTAAACGGTTGCTGTTTTCTATTTTAAAAAGAAGTCAACGGCTCCTGCTTATTTGACTAAACCGCGTGAAAAATGCAAACAACTGACGCCAACGGAAAAAAAGTAAACGTGTTCCTCTCGTACTCGCACAAGGACGAAGAATACCTCCAACTGATGAAGACCACCCTGCATCCCAAGTTCTGCCCGCTGCTGAATGTGTGGGACGACAGTGCCATTCCGCTCGGCGGCCAATGGAACAACGAAATTGTTACCCAATTAAACAACGCCCAGATTATTCTGCTGCTCATCAGCCAGGACTTTTTGTTGTCGAAATACATTGACAACACCGAGCTAAAAACGGCGCTGGAACGCGACAAGCAAAAGCTTTGCAAGGTCATTCCCATTTTTACCCGCACCTGCAACCTCGACAACTTTGAGCAAATAACGGCGCTGCAAGGCCTGCCGAAGAACATGCACTTTCTTTCCGACATGGGCCGCGAAATAGACAACCAGCTTGCGCAGATTCAGAAAGACATTAACGAAATCGCTTCTGCATTTCTTACCGATCAAAACATTGCAAGCTCCATTGAAGCAGCCGATGACAAAAGCGAAGCCGCTAAAACCATTCAGGACCTCGCCGGCAAGCGAACCATTTTTCTATCGGTACCCGATGCCCCGGAAGCCCGCAAAAAGCGGATGGAATTTATTATTCAGGCCGACGCCAAGGTAAAGTACGAAGCCTGGCCTTACGAGATTGTGCCGGGCATCAGGGACGTGCAGGAGATAGACAAATTATCCGAAGAAGAGCAAATAAAAACCTTTACTACCCTGCTGGCCGACTCGCTTTATTCCATCCATATCGTGACGTCGGAAACGGACTTGCAAGCCGGCATCAACAAGCTGCAATACGACCTGGCAAAGGGCCTTCATCCTTCTTCGCAAAGCAGTGTTTTTCGCAGCATCGTTTGGCTGTTAAGCGCTGACTTAATGAGCAAGATGGACAAAGTCATTTGCCAAAACCCCGTTATCACCGGCAACGATTTCGGTGCCTTCTTCGATAAGATTGCGAGCCTGGATGTGGACAAGGAAAAAGAAATAGCCGACCGCAAGCGCGAATTTTTTCCATCAAAAAAACTGTATATGTTTTACGACTTCGGGGCCGACCATGACAACGATTTGCGCATTGATTTGAAAACGGCTTTGGAGGAACAGAACTACAGCCTGCGCTGGAATACGCCGGATGACGACGGCCAAAAAGAAACCGAAGACTTGGAAGCCTGCGAAGGCGCTTTGGTGTTTTACGGCGCGGCCCAGCCCAAATGGTTTATGGTGAAACAAGCCCGCTTGCTCGACGTAAAAAATCTTCGGTCCCGCGCCATTTGTTTGGACGAGCCGGACATTCAAAAAAAGATGGCCCGCGACGTGAGCAAACTTGAGTTTGTCACCATCCGCGGCAAGGCCGAACTGACCGACGGCGTACACAACTTTTTACAACGCTTACAACCATAAGCCATGTCAAACACAACATTGGAAACGGATACGCTGTTCGACTTCCAGTTGGACGAATTTTATTTAGATCTGCAGGAAGATGGACGCAACATTTCCATCTTGAGCCAGGCCGAAATTGCGCAAATGCCTTTCCCCGGCCTGCGGCCGTTTAAGACCTCCGAGTTTCAGCTTTTTAAAGGCCGCGGCGGGCAAGCCGAAGAATTGGTGAAGCGCTTAAAGCGCAATCGGTTTTTGGCCGTCATTGGCAGTTCGGGTACGGGCAAATCATCACTCGTTCGGGCCGGATTGATTCCGCAACTCTTTGGCGGTTCGCTGTACGAAGCCGGCAGCAAATGGAACATCGCCATCTGTCGCCCCGGCAAAAATCCCGTTGCCAATCTTGCCATTGCATTGTCAAGCGTAAAAGGTGAAAGCAAGAATAAAGAATTGCTGCATGAAAATTTCGACACGATTGAACCGCTGTTGAACAGTTCTATTTACGGTTTGTTGGAAGCAAACGAAACTATAGAAGGAGAAAAAGAAAAAACTAACCAGAGCAATCTCTTAATCATCGTTGACCAGTTTGAAGAAATCTTTCGCTACGACCGCAAGGACCTGGGTCGCGAGAACATTGAAAACCACTTTGTAGATCTGTTGTTGAAAGCTGCGTCCAACGCGGCGGCTCCCGTTTACGTCATCATCACCATGCGCTCCGAATTTTTGGGCGATTGCGTAAAGTATCGCGGTTTGCCCGAAGCCATAAATGATGGCCAATACCTGGTGCCCGGCCTGAACAGAACCCAACTGAAAGACGTGATTGAAGGCCCCATCAACGCCGCCGGAAAATCCATATCGCCAGGACTGACGGAACTGCTTATAAACGAGATTGAAGAAGCCAAGGTAAAAGAAAACTTAGACCAGTTGCCCATCTTGCAACATGCGTTAATGCGCACCTATCAGGAAGCAATGCGGCAAGGCGCCACTGAAATTACTTATGAACATTACAGCCGCATCGGCGGCATGGAAAAGGCTCTGGCCATTCATGCGAAGGAAAAGTTTGACGAGTTGGGCGACGGCAACGAAAGCGACGGTGTTTATTCCAAAAAACAGCAGATCGCAAAAATTATTTTTCAGGCCCTAACCGATGCCAGCACCGATTTAAAAGGCGGCAGGCGGCCCACGGAATTAAAAAATATTTACGGCATTGCGGTGGCCATCGGCGCCTCGGAAGCCGAAGTGAACGAGGTGGTGAATACCTTTCGCGACAGCGATACCTCGTTCATCATGCCGCCCGTCAACACGGCTTTACACGACGACTTAATCATGGATATTTCGCACGAAAGCCTGATGCGCAACTGGGACCTGCTGAAGGACTGGATTGACGATGAAGTGAAGTATGGAAAATTTTATCAACGCCTGAACGAACGGCGCGAAGAAGACGGTCAATTCATTCAAGGAACGTTGCTCACGGAATTGGTGAACTGGCGGGATTGTTATCCACACAACGCTGCTTGGGCAAGCCGTTATCACAATTTGTCCAAAGGGCAAAATAACACAGCGCTGAATGAAGAGTTGTACACCAAAAACTTGTTTTTCCTGCAACGGAGTGAAGCGGCAGCGGTGGAGGCAAGAGACGCGGAAAAAAAGCGCTTTGCCGAAGAAGCAAGGCAGCAACGCGAAGAAGACATGCGGCAGCAAAAAGAAAGATCACGCAAGCGCATCACCTGGCTATTAACCGCCGGTTTGTTGGTAGCAATCGGGTTAACCTTTTGGGCCTTTCGCGAGAAAACACACGCGGACGAAAAATCAAGGGAAGCAGAACTGGAAAAAAACAATGCGCTGGGCTTAAGCACTCAATTGAAAAACGAAAAGTCGTTGTCCGATACACTTCGGGTTTTGGCCATGCGGCAACGCGATACGGCCCTAAATCTTGCCGGCCAATTAAAATCACAAACGCTGGAATTGATTAAAGCCACGGCGCTGGCGCAAGCACAAAAAACCAAAGCCGAAGGCTTACAACTCTTGGCCGAACGTCAAAGCGAAGAATTAAAAAAGAGAGGCGCAAAGCTGGAAAATCATTTAGCCGAAGATCACCTTCACAAAGAAGACTTCTACACATCAAAAGCCACCAGTCCGGCGGAGAAAGAAACGATTCTTCCCTATCTGTTAAGGAATCCGCTTAAACCGCTTGACTCCGTAAAAATTGATTACCCGTCTTACATTAAACAAAATTTGTTGCAGGATGTGAATGCCGCAATCAAGGGTCGTGAAGCTTTGCTCGACAATCCGGTTTATGGCCTGCGCACGACCGAAGCCGTATGGCAGCGCAGCAAAAATGAACCGGTAATGCAAAGCGTCGTCTCTGAAGTTTTTAAAAACAACGTTTTCCATTCAGCTAAAATGGATCTTTCACAAATGGATTTTTTGTCGGCGCCGCCATCGGTTTACACCACGTCCACGGACGGCAAACGTTTCGGCTTTGCCAACCAAAACCAGATTGTGTTGGGCCATCTTACAAACGGCGCCCCGGAGCTTCAGGACCTGATTGAAACGGCAAACGCTTTGCAAAAAGAAGGCGTTAACGGCCCGGCCACTGAATCAATTATTAATGCGCTATCGTTTGCAGACCGCGGCACCGTTGCACTTTTAAACGACAGCCTGTTGGTGCATTGGCAGAACGACGTGAAGCCAACGATTAATAAACTCCGCCAAACGGAAGGCGTTACCGCCGCTGCCTTCGCTCCCAACGGCTCCAGTCTGGTTACGGTAGCGGGAGATACAAGCGTAAAATTTTGGCCGATAGCCAACACCTTTCCCCCGTCGCCCGATACGGTAAAACATTTCGGAGGTCTCAAAAGCTTTAAGCAAGCGGTCTTCTCGTTAACGGACCAATCTTTACTGTTGGTGTATGACAACGGTTTTGGGATTTACGACCCTGCGACAAAAGCCTTTCACGTTTCCAACGAAGATTGGCGCAATACCAGCACGGTGGCCAACTTTACCGACGACGGCCAATGGGTGCTTGGCACATCGGCGTCCGCGTTCAATTACGTTGTCGTTTACAATAAAACGGCTCAACGCTATTCCTCCATCCGCTTGTTTGCGTCCACCAACGACGACAATTTTTCAACGGCCCGCATTACCGACCTTGGCCTTTCGGCCGATTACAAAAAGCTGTTGGTAAACCAGGGTGGCATCCTGTTGCTTTACGAAAGAGCCAACGGCAATCCATTATTCAATCCATCGGAATCGTACCGAAGCGGCACCAACGCCAACTACGCCAACCTTCGGTCAAGAAAGCTTTTCAGCTTTGGTGAAGAAATTGTAAAAGCAAAGTTTCTTGATACTGCTACGGTCATTGCATTAACCAACACAGGTAAGGCATACGTATGGAAGCTAAGTCCTGCGGCGGCGGCATTGGATGAAGATTTTGAACGCATTCGGCCGCTTACCGACTCAACTTTTGACGAACAAAAGGCAGCCGGCGGCGTTAACCTGAAACGGCTTATGAACGGCGGCCAGAAACCAATGTTGCAACAAGCCGCCGCCTATTATTTTAATAAGGCTATAAAAGACAACAGCCTTTCCGTTGCCGAAATAGAAAAAACAACAGACACGGCTAAACGTTTGTACACAGCGGTTGCCGCCACAGATTCAGGCTTCGTGCGCATCGGTGCCTTTACACGGCTTGCACTGCTTAGCGACAGGCTTTTTTCCGTGGAACAAAACAAGACCTCACCCGACACAGTGGTGTTGATTGAAACCTTGGGACAAGCCACCAAAGACAGGGAAAAGTTATTGGCGTTACGGCCACAAAGCCATAGCACAAGAGAACAGCTATCAACCGACTACTGGAACCTCTCGTGGTTGCTGCTTTTTAAAGAACGTTACACCGTTGCCATCAGTTGCGCCGAAAGAAGCGTGGCCCTAGACCCGGCCAGCAACGGCGCCTATACGAATCTTGCCTTGGCCCATTTATTAAAAGGCGATTACCCGGCCGCCGAAAAAGTTTACACAACGTATAAAGACAGCGCCTTTGCCGATGGTTCACAAAGAACCTTCAAGGACTCTTTTAAACAAGATTTAAACGACCTGGAAACCGCGGGTGTAATTACAAAAGACAAACCGGCATTGTATAAAGAAGCCCTGCGCATACGAAACGAAATCCTCAAGGAAAAATAAATTACAAGGCCTTTGTTTGAAACGAAGGCCTTGTTTTTCGGAAGAACCGTTTCCCTATTTTTACCGTTTATTGAACGATGATATATTCCCGCGTCCGCCCCTGCTTGCTCCTTCTTTTTTGCTTTGCCTTACACCGTGCCGGTGCCCAGCTTACCGTATTTGCCGGGCCGCAAACAACCACGGCTAAATACATCATTCGCGGCGCTGATCAAGCCACAAGCAGCAAGACGAGCTTCAATGCCGGCTTAAGTTTCAAGACGCTGCTTGAAGGGCCTGTGTATTTTTCGCCGGCGCTTTATTACAATCAAAAAGGCTACAACGTAACCTTCAACAAAGCAGCCTTTCCGCCCGACTCGGCGGCTAAAAATAACAACACAGTCATTCATACCATTGAGGTGGCGCCGTTGGTACAAATTAATTTTTCAAAGAAGGCCAGCTATGGTTTTGTGCGCATCGGCCCTTCGGCCGACGTTGCCATTAAGGGCCGCGAAGCGTTTGATTCCACCGGCAATAAAAGGGTGAGCCGCGACATGGTTTTTTCTTTTGGCGACTACAGCTACGTCACGCTATCAGCCAATGCGCAACTCGGCTTCCAACACAAGAGCGGCTTCCTCATTTTTGTTCATTATCAGCACGGGCTTACCAATTTAAACAACGCCGATTATGGTCCCACCATCTTTCACCGAGTGGCCGGTGTATCGGTTGGCTATAAGTTTGGAAAAAAGCGATAATAACGATGAAAGATTAAGTCTTAGCAAAAGGCTTGTTCCTTTCAAGCACCACCACAAAGGCAATACCAAGCGTATAAGCGAGCATATCGCTCCACTCCGCCGAACTCCCAAGCACCGTACGAACAAGGCGGTTGTGCTCCATCCCTAAACGTGCAACGAGATGAAGGTATTGAGCGCCTTCAATGGCATAAGCAAAAAGCAAAACGGCAATCGCCAACCTGGTCGAGGAGATTTGCAAAAAGCTTTTGAAGAAACAATACAACAGAATCACCACCAAAAAGTCGCCAACATAAGGCCGTATGAAACGGTCGTTGAGATATAAGGCTATCAATACTTCGGTGATGAATAGCGCCAGCGCAAGCAGAAAATACGTTTTGTGAAATCGAAACAAGGAACTTGTTTGCATCTTTATTTTTTGCGGGATGATTGGGCCATTAAAGTAGTATCGCACTATCTTATTATCTCCCTCAAGGCACAATCACTTTCTCCCCTAAAAACTTTGGCTTCTTTCGAAACAGATAGTCAAGAAACACCTTCACCCTTGCCAGCTTTTCTCTTGCCTGAACCGGCAGGCCTGCATTGGCGCCAACATCTGCTGCGTTAAAGCCAATGGCCACTATGCCTTCGCGTGAAGCAATGTACAAAGCCCGTTCGTTGTGAAACGGCTGCGAGATAACTGTAACCGAATCCTGCCCGAAAATTTCTTTCAGCCGCACCATCGAATCAAAGGTGCGAAAGCCGGCATAATCTAAAAAAATGTGTGATGAATCTACGCCCCGTTTGATTAAATCGCCCCGCATAGTTTCAGGTTCGTTGTAGTCTTTACGGCTGTTATCACCGCTTACAATGATGTATTTTATTTTACCGGCCTTGTACAATTTTTCGGCGGCTTCTATGCGATAGACGTAGTAATAGTTAAGCCTGTTATTGGGGAGATATTTTGATGTGCCTAAAAGCAAACCGGCTTTGTTGTACGGCACCGCTTCCACATTGGAAAACAATTTCCCTTCGGCTGCTTTTATGATGGCTCGATTGCAGAAATAAATAATTACCGCAAATACAACCGCCAGCAAAACAAACAAGCGGAAGAACCATTTTATTCGGGATTTTTTTACGGGCAGAAGCATCGCGTTTGTTTTGCTTAGTAAAAACTGGATTGATCAATAACCAATTTACCATTGTCTAGTCAACTCTTTAGCGGCTTGTCGTTGTAGGCTTTCGATTGACTTTTCGGTATCGAAAGCGATGTCCATTCAGCATCGGCAATCCATCGGCCCAAATAAACAATTTGCCCTACGTGATAACTGTAATGCGCCAGTTGCCGGTTGATGGCATCTACAACAATTAACGGTTGTTGGCGAATGGTGATGGTCTTCAACAAATCATCTTCGGTAAGTGCCTGCAGTTCGTGAAGAAAAACGTTCCAGCCCTGATCCCAAAGCGCCAGCAATTCGCGTTTGGAAAGGTCATGCACATCGAATTCTTCATCGCGTTTGCGCCAAGGCTTTTCACCGTCTTCAGTGAGGAAGTTCGTCCAGCGGCTTAGCATGTTACCGTGCAGGTGCTGAATAATGATTGCAATACTGTTGGAAGCTTCGTTCGGTTGCCGGTGCAGGTGATCATCTTTTAATTGTAGGAAGGTTTGATCGCCGAGGGACTTGTAATCTTTAAATCGCTTTATGACGGAGGTGAGAAATTCGGTGGCGAGATTCATGAACGATTGATTATTGAGTGTGGGATAAATAAAAATTTGGACGCTCGTTGCGTCCACTTGCCGGATGACGAATGGCGCTACAAACTTCCAAGCCTGCGCAATCCCTTCTTCATTCATCATTCCCAGCCTGTCGGCAGACAGATTTATTCATCTGTCCTGCGGTTCAAAATCCCTCCGCCGCATCATCACCTCTATTATCGGCCACCGCTTCAAACTTGCCATCCGGCAAAACCTTAATGGCTTCCACCCTGCCGATGCCGCCACGCTCTACAATCTTGTAACCCATCTTTTGCAGCGATGCCCGAACGGCTTGCGGAAACGCTTTTTCTACTGCCACTTCATCGGGCAACCATTGGTGATGAAACTTGGGACCATACACCGCATCTTCCGTACTTAAACCAAAATCAATGATGTTGATGATGGTTTGAAAAACAGAGGTTGGAATGGTAGTGCCGCCCGGCGTACCCACCACCAAAAAAGGCCGTCCGTTTTGCAGCACAATCGCCGGCGCCATAGAGCTTAACATGCGTTTACCCGGTGCAATGGCATTGGCTTCGCCGCCTACCGCACCGTACAAATTTGGCACGCCCGGCTTTGCGCTGAAATCATCCATTTCATCATTTAAAAAAAAGCCGGCGCCACCAACGACCGTTTTACTGCCGTAAGAGTTGTTGAGCGTTGTGGTAACGGAAACGCAATTGCCTTCTTTATCTATCACACTTAAATGCGTGGTCTGTTCGCTTACTTTTTTCAGGCCGGGTTTTGTGGTGCTGCTGCTGCCTGCAATGCCTGCATGATAATCTTTCATGCGGTTTTTTAAATAGGCATCATCGGTTAGCTGCTCTTGCGGCACAGTGTAAAAATCAGCATCGCCCATATATTCGGCACGGTCGGCATAAGCACGGCGCTCGGCTTCCACTATCAGGTTCACGGCAAGGTCGGAGTTATAGCCATAAGTTGCCAGCGGCGCATCTTCTACCATCTTCATCATTTGATGCAACAAGATTCCACCGCTGCTCGGCATGGGCATGCCCACAACCGTATAGCCTTTGTAACTAAATGTATGCGGCGTTCGCCATTTAGCTGTGTAAGATTTTAAATCATTCAATGTAATAATGCCGCTGCCGCGCTTCATTTCCTGCACCATTAAATCCGCCGTGGCACCTTCGTAAAAACCGGCTGTGCCATTATCGCGAATTCGTTTTAATGTAGCCGCTAAATCTTTTTGAATCAAGGTATCGCCGGCCTTCCATTGAACACCTTTTTGAAAAGCGGTTTTGGTCGTGTTGTACTTCTCTAAATCAGTTTGCAAAGCATTTAATGATGAAGCTTCGCGTTCGGTAAGCACAAAACCATTTTGGGCCAAATCAATTGCAGGTTGAATGAGTTTGGCAAAAGGCAGCTTTGCATATTTCATTGTTTCAAATAAGCCGGCAATGGTGCCCGGTATGCCTGCGGCCAAATGTCCGTTGATGCTCTTGCCTTCTATCACATTGCCCGCTGCATCCAGGTACATATCGCGGCTGGCCGCTGCCGGTGCGGCTTCTCGATAATCCAACGCAACCGTTTCGCCGTTGTTCTTTCTGCCCACCAAAAAACCGCCGCCGCCGATGTTGCCTGCAGCCGGATAAACCACAGCCAAGGCGAGTTGGGTAGCGATGGCTGCGTCAAAGGCATTGCCGCCGCTCTTCATCATCTCCACACCAACTTTACTTGCCAGCGGATGCGCTGAAGCCACCGCGCCGTTGGTTACGATTACTTTTTTGCTGGTAGTGAAATTATAAGGATTAACCGGACCGTTGGGGCCAACAACCGGCTTTACGGAAGAACATCCAAAAAGAACAATGGCAATAAAAAAAGCGAAAAGAAATTTTTGCATGAAGAGGTAATTGAGCGTTGGTACAAACTTACCGAATGGGCTTTGCAAAACTTGCCTGATGAAAGCAAATTATAAAGCGTTCGTTTAAGCAGCCCATCAACCGTCCTTCACGTTCCCGCACTGCCCTTGTTAATTGCGGTTGTGCAAAAAGACAACCCCTCTTCTCCGACGGAAAATAGGAAGCAGAGAAATTGCAGCAACGACTGTAATAAAAATCGGCGGAGCACACAAACACCAGGCACTGCTTTTTAGCTGGCCAATGATGCAGTAATTTTAGATTATTAGTAATGTGATACGAGCAATCCAGCCCATAATGGTTGAAGAGTACATTCAACTGGAACTTCAATTGGAGCGACGCCACGAGTAAATTAACGGACAACTTATAAAAATGCCGGGAGAAAAAGCGGTTAACAATAAGGTAGCGCTGAACATCAGCCTTTATTTAGTGTTGCGACTAAGAAGAAACGGTTACGAAATTTACATCAATAATGTGAAAGCCGCCAGCCACGACAGGGCAAAGTATTTTTATCCTGATGTGTTTGTAACGAAAAAACCCAACAGCAAACCAGTACATCAAATACGAGCCTGAACTGATTGCGGAAGTCATTTCGCCTTCTTCGCATATCACCGATACGGCGGATAAATACATTGCCTACACGCAAATTCCTTCGCTGAAATATTACCTGATTATAGAACCGGAAACAACGTATGCATTGCTCAATTCTAAAAACGCCAAAGGCAAATGGGAAGTGATGACCTATGTGCGTATTGGCGACACGGTTCATCTACCACTTTTAGATCTGGAACTGCCGCTGACAGAAGTGTATGGCAAGAGCTAAACAGAAGGCAAACAATTAAACGAGATAACCGAACAGGTTATCATCGTTCCGCAGCTCATTGTAATTGATGTTGTATTGCCTCAAATTATAGATCAAGGTCTCGTAATCTTTTTTTGATTTCAACTCAACCCCCACCAGCGCCGGCCCGGTTTCCTTGTTGTGCTTTTGCATGTATTCAAAGCGGGTGATGTCATCATCCGGGCCGAGCACATTGTTTACAAATTCCTTTAAAGCACCGGGGCGTTGCGCAAAGCGAATCAGGAAATAGTGTTTCAATCCTTCGTACTGCAATGAGCGTTCTTTTATCTCCTGCATCCGGTCAATGTCGTTGTTGCCACCGCTGACGATGCACACAACTTTCTTGCCTTTGATCTGCTCTGCATAGTTGTCCAAAGCCGCAATGGACAAAGCACCCGCAGGTTCCACCACTATTGCTTCTTCGTTGTATAAGCGCAGAATGGTCGTGCAGATTTTTCCCTCGGGTACAAGGTGCAAATCATCCAATACGTCGCGGCAAATGGGAAAGGTTATGTCGCCGACGCGTTTCACCGCAGCACCATCAACAAAACGTTCAATAGAGGAAAGGGTCACTGGCTTGCCTTCCTTCAAGGCCGCTTGCATGGAAGGCGCACCTTCGGGTTCTAATCCAATAATTTTTGTTTTGGGAGACAAGGTTTTGAAATAAGAACCAACACCGGCACAAAGTCCGCCGCCGCCAATGGGCAGAAACAAATAGTCAATATCAGATTGTTCGTCTAAAATCTCAACACCAACCGTTGATTGGCCTTCAATGATGCGGACATCATCAAAAGGCGGAATGAAGGTCAAACCGTTTTCAATGGTATAGCTTTTTGCTGCGATGGCACAATCATCAAAGGTGTCACCTACCAGTTTTATCTCAACGAAATCTTCTCCAAAAGTTTTTGTCTGCTGTATTTTTTGTTGTGGTGTAACAATAGGCATAAACACCACGCCG
This sequence comes from Flavisolibacter sp., assembly GCA_965247695.1. Lineage (GTDB taxonomy): Bacteria > Bacteroidota > Bacteroidia > Chitinophagales > Chitinophagaceae > Flavisolibacter. The sequence goes on along the minus strand of OZ252037.1, from coordinate 2,554,687 downwards.
TGTGCCTGCAACTTTTTGCATGAATACGCAAAGCCTTGTGCATGATTGCCGGCGCTGGCGCAAACCACACCGCGCTGTAAATCTTCCTTTGGCAAAGAACTCATCATGTTGTAAGCACCGCGTAGCTTATACGAACGCACAACTTGCAAATCTTCGCGTTTCAAATAAACTTCGCAACCGTACCGCTTCGACAAGGCAAAACTTAAAGCCAGCGGTGTTTTAATCACCACCGGCTTCAGTCGTTCAGCAGCAAGACGAAAATTAAGTTGCGGTAGCGAAACCGTATCCACAGGCATAAGGTATTCTTTTTACAAGTGAGCTCTTGAATTAGTATGCACATTGCCCCGCCATTTATGGCGGGGAAGATGACCAAGAACATGTGCTGGCTTTAGCCCAAAACTGTTGGGCTAAAGCACTTGAATGATTGCTGTCTTTACCCCCGCCATAAATGGCGGGGCAATGAAAAACTATCCTTCAAAGAGTAAGTTTCGCAAGAACGGCAAATAGCAAGCGACATGCAAGACATTCACCAACTGCCTACCGGCTGGCAGGTTCATCACCTCAATCACGGTAAAGTGGTGACGTGAATTTTACTTTCTGAAATTTCTTTTCGTGAAAGCCTTCTTTCGGCGCTTCTGGCTCTTGATTTTCCGGACGAAGGCTGCGCACCGTTTTACCGGCTTGCCACAACTCGCTTTCGCGAAGCTCTTTTAATTCTTCTTCGAGTCCCGCACGGTAATCAGGTTTGCTGTTGCTTTCAATTGACTTAGCCGCCTCTTTGCCTTCGGCTACGCTTTCATACAACTCTTTAAACACCGGCGCAGTTGCATCTCTAAACCTCTTCCACCAGTCCAAGGCGCCACGTTGTGCAGTGGTTGAACAATTAGCATACATCCAATCCATGCCATTCTCTGCTACCAACGGCATGAGCGATTGCGTGAGTTCTTCCACCGTTTCATTAAAGGCTTCCGAAGGCGAATGGCCTTTGCTTCGCAACACATCGTATTGCGCTGCGAAGATGCCTTGAATAGCGCCCATCAAGGTGCCGCGTTCGCCGGTTAAATCGCTATAGACTTCTTTGCGAAAGTTTGTTTCAAACAAGTAACCGCTGCCTACCGCAATGCCCAAGGCAATCACTCTTTCAAAGGCGCGGCCGGTTGCATCCTGATGAATGGCATACGAACTGTTCAAGCCCCGGCCTTGCAAAAACATTCTTCTTAAAGATGTGCCAGAACCTTTTGGCGCCACGAGAAATACATCCACATCAGCAGGCGGAATGATGCCGGTTTGATCGTTATACGTAATGCCGAAACCGTGTGAGAAATACAAGGCTTTGCCGGGAGTTAAATGCTTTTTTACGGTCGGCCACAATTGAATTTGCGCGGCATCGCTCAACAGGTAACAAATGATGGTGCCGCGTTCCAAGGCATCCTCAATGTCAAACAAAGTTTCGCCGGGCACGAAGCCGTCCTTCACCGCTTTGTCCCACGACTTCGAGTTGCGTCGCTGGCCCACAATCACGTTGATGCCATTGTCGCGTTGGTTCAATGCTTGTCCGGGACCTTGCACGCCGTAGCCGATGACGGCAACCGTTTCGTTTTCTAAAATTTGCTGCGCTTTTGCAAGCGGAAACTCTTCACGGGTTACCACGTTCTCTTCCATCCCGCCGAAATTTAATTTTGCCATTGTTTGTTTTTTAGTTGTTGAATGATGGTTATGTTATTTGTCGACAAATTGCATTGCTACTATTGGACTGACGTTGCGACGCTCCCTGCCTACCGGCAGGCAGGCATTCATCGTTCTTATCGCTATTGAGCACTTATCGCAGCCGTATTCTAACCGCATTTATCCAAAAGCCCTGAAAGGGCGCCATCCCCCAGCTGGGAGCAACGCAACGATTGTTTTCGTTAAGCCCTGAAAGGGCGTCATCACTACATAATTTCACTTGCGCCCTTTCAGGGCTTGTGTTCACTAACGCATCTCGTTTACCCAGGGCTTCACCCTGGGCTATGCGATGACACCCCTTCGGGGCTGTGAGCTAACAGCATTACATTACTCTTGCTATCGTTGCTCCAAAGCGTACAAGTCCCGATAACTCCCGATAGCTATCGGGACGGGAGCGACGCAACGACAGCTAAATAGTTGTACTGGCCTCTGGTCCAAAAGAAACCTTATGCGAAAGAACTAATTGAAAGAGGTAACGACCGCTTAACCTAAAGCCTCCTTTAGGGGGTTGTGGGTTTCTTTTCGTTAAAACTAATCTTGTTATTAAACGGATCGTTCACCGTTACGCACCACGAACCGTAAAACGTTTCCTCCAATCCCGGCCGATTATACTTGTACTTTTTATCAATGACCTCTTTGTGAAATTCCTTTACGCCTTCACACCAAATGAATACATGCGTACCCGGTGTGCCGTCGCCGTGATGTTCCGAAAGGTGAAAAACAATCTCGTCCCGTTTCACTTCAAAATACTTGGGCATACCCGGTTCAAACTCGTGACTCCATTCGATGGTAAAGCCAAGCCAGTCCACATAAAACTCAACCGCTTTAGCATAGTCGAAAATTCGGAGCACCGGTATGACTTTCGTGTTGGTCATTTACATATCAAATACTTCTTCGCGTTGATTCAAATACTCATTCGTCGCCAACTCCATTGAAGGATTCAACGCTTCAAACTCCTTTAGCTTTTCATGGAAGCCGTTGCTTTCTTTAATGATGGCTACTCTTGCGCTGCGCACAAATTCTATCAAACCATAAGGCTCCAACACTTTCAGCAAACCTTCGGTTTCTTCGCGGTGACCGGTGGTTTCAAACACCGTATAATCTTTGCGAATGGCCACCGCCCTTGCACCAAACTCACGAAGCAACCTTTCCACTTTCACCTTCTCCGTTATTTCATCGGTGGGCACTTTATAAAGCGCCAGTTCCTGCCATACCACTTCATCGCCGGTATTGAAATACACCTTCAACACTTCCACTTGCTTTTCAATCTGCCGGGCCAGCTTCTGCACCACTTCTTCGGTTTCCACAATCAGTATCGTGAAGCGGTGAATGCCTTCAATCTCCGACGGTGATGAATTCAGGCTTTCAATGTTGATTTTGCGCCGCGAAAAAATAATGGCAATGCGGTTGAGCAAACCCACTTGATTTTCGGTATAAACCGTTATGATGAACTCCTGCTTTTCCATGCGTCTTATTTTAAACGGATTTCGCTTACGCTGGTGCCGGCGGCTACCATCGGGAATACATTGTTCTCTTTCCCTACCATCACTTCAAGCAAGTAAGCACCATTGTGATCTAACATTTGTTGCAAAGCATTTTTCAAGTCGTCTCTTTTTGAAATGCTGGCCCCTTCAATGCGGTAGCCTTTTGCCACTTGCACAAAGTCGGGGCTTTCCATGTCCACAAACGAATAACGCTTACCGTGAAAGAGTTCCTGCCATTGGCGCACCATGCCGAGGAAGCGATTATTGAGAATCAAAATTTTCACGGCCACATCGCTTTGCATAATGGTGCCGAGTTCTTGTAGCGTCATTTGAAAACCGCCATCGCCGATGATGGCAACAACGGTGCGGTGCGGTGCGCCAAACTTGGCACCAATGGCTGCCGGCAAAGCAAAGCCCATCGTACCCAATCCACCGGAAGTAACGTTGCTTTTGCTTTGTTTGAATTGTGCGTAACGACAAGCCACCATCTGGTGCTGGCCAACATCGGTAACAATCACCGCTTCGCCATCGGTTAATTCATTCAACACTTTTATCACTTCGCCCATCGTCATTTCTTCCGATGACGGATTGAGTTCTTTATAAATGCAGGCATCTATTTCTTCCTGCTCCAACTGCTTAAATTTCTGAAGCCATTGCGGGTAACATTTTTGTTGGAGAGCTTCTGTTAGCAAAGGCAAGGTTTCTTTGCAATCGCCCCAGATAGGAACGGTTGTTTTTACGTTTTTGTCTATTTCCGCAGGATCAATGTCAAGATGAATAACCTTGGCTTGCTTTGCATACTTATCAAGCCTTCCGGTTACACGATCATCGAAGCGCATCCCCACGGCAATGAGCACATCGCATTCATTCGTCAACACGTTGGGCGCATAGTTGCCGTGCATACCCAACATGCCTACGTTCAACGGATGGTCAGATGGCAAGGCGCTCAAGCCCATGATGGTCCACGCGGCAGGAATGCCCGAACGTTCTATAAAGGTTTTAAATTCTTTTTCGGCTCCGCCAAGAATCACGCCCTGTCCCCAAATGACAAAAGGTTTTTCAGCGGCGTTGATAATGGCGGCGGCTTGTTCAATGTATTCTTTGCGCACAATGGGTTTGGGACGATAGCTGCGAATGAAATCGCACTTTTCGTAACCGCTGTACTCAAATTTTTGTACTTGCGCATTCTTGGTTATGTCAATCAGCACCGGACCGGGCCGGCCGCTTTTGGCAATGAAAAAAGCCTTGGCTAACACCGAAGGAATTTCTGTGGCATCGGTGATTTGATAGTTCCATTTGGTGATGGGCGTGGTGATGTTGATGATGTCCGTTTCCTGGAAAGCATCGGTACCCAACAGGTGCGCAAACACTTGCCCGGTGATGCAAACCAACGGTGTGCTGTCTATCAACGCATCGGCTAAACCAGTTACCAAATTCGTTGCACCGGGTCCGCTCGTGGCAAACACTATCCCTGTTTTGCCCGAGGTTCTTGCATAGCCTTGGGCCGCATGAATGGCGCCTTGCTCGTGACGGACAAGGATGTGTTCCATCCGGTCCTGGTAGTCGTAAAGCGCATCGTAGATGGGCATGATGGCGCCGCCGGGATATCCGAAGATGGTCCCCACGCCTTCCGCAAGAAAAGCTTCCATGACGGCAACGGAACCGCTAACCTCATTCACTACTGCGAGAGGCAGAGTTGACGTAGCTTTCTCGTTTGCACTGCGCTTTATTTCTTTTGTTGCGATGGTTTCCATACGCTTTGTACCTCACCCCCGACCCCTCTCCATCGGAGATGGAGAGGGGAGAAGGTCGTTTAATGTTAAAAAATCGTTACTGGATTCGATCCTTTATTTCTCATTTAATGAGAGGTTTATGATTATGAATGAAGTGTCGCATGGCGAGGGCTGTGCGCCGCTTCCCCCCTCTCCGGCTTTGCCGAAGAGGGGCCGGGGGTGAGGTCAGTCACGCATCCTTGCGATGCATCTTTCACACTCATCGCGTATTTAAACAACAAGCCTTTTGTTGCTTTGAGCGGTGGTTGTTTCCACGCGGCTTTTCGCTGTTCTATTTCGTCATCATTAATTTTTAAAGTGATGGTATTCGTCGTTGCATTAAGCTCAATAACATCACCATCTCTCACTACGGCAAGTGTTCCGCCTTCGAAAGCTTCGGGCACGATGTGGCCAACCACAAAACCGTGCGTGCCGCCGCTGAAACGCCCATCTGTTATCAACGCAACAGAATTTCCTAAGCCTGCACCGATGATGGCCGATGTAGGCTTTAACATCTCCGGCATACCCGGTCCGCCTTTGGGACCAACATATCTTATCACTACCACGTCACCGGCTTTTATTTTGCCAGAGTTAATGCCGTTTATTAATTCGTGTTCTCCATCGAAAACCCTTGCGGGGCCGTCAAAGCGTTCGCCTTCTTTACCGGAAATTTTAGCGACGCTGCCGCCTTCGGCAAGATTACCGTAAAGGATTTGCAAATGGCCCGTTGCTTTAATGGGATCAGAAACCGGATGGATGATTTGTTGTGTGTTGAAGTCAAGGCCTTCTACTTCTTGAAGATTCTCTGCTAAGGTTTTGCCCGTTACTGTTAAGCATTCGCCGTGAAGAAAACCTTCCTGCAATAAGTACTTCATCACCGCAGGAACGCCGCCGTGCTGATGCAAGTCCTGCATCAAATATTTACCGCTTGGCTTGAAGTCAGCCAGTACTGGAACCCGGTCGCTAATGATTTGAAAATCGTCTTGCGTTAAGTCTACATCAACACTTTTTGCCATGGCGATTAAATGCAAGACCGCATTGGTGGAACCACCTAAAACCATGATGGTGGTGATGGCGTTTTCAAAAGCTTTTCGAGTCATGATGTCTGATGGCTTGATGTCTTTTTCCAAAAGGTATTTGATGGCTTTGCCTACTTCTAAACATTCCTTCTTTTTTTCTTCGCTGATGGCAGGATTTGAAGATGAATAAGGAAGGCTCATGCCCAATGCTTCAATCGCTGCTGCCATTGTGTTGGCCGTGTACATGCCGCCACAAGCACCCGCGCCGGGACAAGAAGCTTTTACCACGGCTTTAAAATCATCTTGCGAAATTTTACCGGCTATCTTTTGACCAAGTGCTTCAAAAGCTGAAATGATGTTGAGGTCTTGCCCGTTGTGATGGCCGGGTGCGATGGTTCCGCCGTAAACCATAATGGAAGGACGGTTTAAGCGTCCCATGGCTATTAATGAACCGGGCATGTTTTTGTCGCAGCCAGGTAAAGCAATGATGCCGTCATAATATTGAGCGCCGCAAACGGCTTCAATTGAATCAGCAATCACGTCGCGGCTAACGAGAGAATATCTCATGCCGTCGGTGCCGTTGCTCATACCGTCACTCACACCGATGGTGTTGAAGATGAGGCCAACCAAATCTTCGTCCCATACGCCTTGCTTCACGATCTTTGCCAAATCATTCAGGTGCATGTTGCAGGTGTTGCCGTCGTAGCCCATACTCACGATGCCGACTTGCGCTTTTTGTAAATCCTCATCCGTTAAACCAATGCCGTAAAGCATGGCTTGCGCTGCAGGCTGCGTTTCGTCCTGCGTGAGTGTTTTGCTGTATTTATTTAATTCATTCATCTTTTAAGGTCATTCGACATGTCCCATCGGGACATTTGGTGGGTAGAAAATAATTACCCGTGTTGTTTGCGTTCCAGCGGAACGCTTCATGCACAGGCAACAGCCGAATACCAAGCGTTCCGCTGGAACGCAAAGGCAATTCTCTTCTTGAATACTACCCATGAAGCGTTCTTACAGAACGCATTTAAAAGAACGTATGCAATAGAATGATTGATCGCTCAATCAATCGCTTTATGCCACCTTCAACACGTTGTGATACTCTTTCTCCAGCACCAATTTTTTGTAAGCCTTTTGAATGATGGCGCCGAGGCTTTCGCTCCAAGCTTTTGAAAATTCATACTCATCCAGCGAAGCCACGCCAATCACTTCCGCCGCCGTTCCACACATAAAAGCGCTATCGGCTTCTTTCACTTCGTCTAACGTTATCTTTCTTTCAATCACTTCGATTCCGAGCTCATTGCAGATTTCTAAAACTGTTGCCCTTGTAATGCCGGGAAGAATGCTGCCCAACTGCGGCGTATGCAACGCACCGTCTTTTTCAATGAAGAAGTTTGCACCCGGACCTTCTGCTACATAACCGTCAATATCCAGCATCAAAGCTTCGTCAACACCTTTGTCTTTGGCTTCCTGCGTAGCCATGATGGAGTTGATGTAATGACCCGAAACCTTAGCGGCGACTACAAAGCTGTTTGGTGAAATGCGACGGTACGATGACGTGCTTAACCGCAGTAATTTCTCACCCAGATAAGCGCCCCACTCCCATGCGGCAATCAGCAATTGCGAGCCTTTGCCTTTTGTCAGTTGCATATTCGGGATGCTGTTCACCAACGGACGCAGATACGCATCGCTCAAATTATTCAACCGCAAAACCTCGTAAGAAATTTCAATGAGTTCTTCCGTCTTGAAAGGGTAAGGCATTTGAATGGCCTTGGCAGAAAAAGCCAAGCGGTCGTAGTGTTCCTTGGCCTTGAAAATTTTTGTTCCGTTGTGGGTGCCGTACGAGCGGATGCCTTCGAACACGGCATAGCCGTAATGAAGCGATTGGTCGTAAAGACTTCCTTTGGCTTCAGACGCTTTTATAAAGTCGCCGTTCCAATAAACGATCGTGTTCTCGTGGTAATACATGGCTGGTCAAACAGGTTTTAAAAATGTTAGCCAGCAATCGTTAGCACCTCACCCCAACCCTATCCATCAAAGATGGAGAGGGAGTGCTTGCGCCTGATGTTTACAGGTAGGCAAGAGGGTCTCATCTGTAATCTTTTTGAGCCAGAGGTCTGTCTATCCATTAAGCGTCTGTTGCGTCGCTCCCGTCCCGATAGCTATCGGGAGTTATCGGGACTTGTATGCTTAATAATTCTATTCAGCATTACGCAATCAGCCAAACAAAAACGACCATTGTGCTTTCAGTCACTGCTCCCCTCTCCATCTCCGATGGAGAGGGGCCGGGGGTGAGGTACTATATCAGCGTTGATTTCCTCAACTCAATATTCTTCGCATTCACATCACCAGGCAATCGTCCGCTTACATAATCCGCAATCAGATCACCGATGGTGGAGGTGAAATAATAATTCATGGGATCAATGTCCTTCGTCACAAACTTTGACGCCAGCGTCCAGGCCACGGCTTCTTTCACAAGCTTGCTTTCTTCCGTCATGCTCAAGTATTCAAGCATCATCGCCGTGGAAAGAATGGAGCCGATTGGATTGGCGATGTCCTTCCCCGCCGCTTGCGGATAGGAGCCGTGAATGGGTTCAAACAGGACCGTTCCGGTGCCAACAGAAGCAGACGGTGCCAAACCCAATGAACCGCTCAACACCGACGCTTCATCGGAGATGATGTCGCCGAACATGTTTTCGGTAAGGATTACATCAAACTGCTTTGGGTTCAGAATGATTTGCATGGCCGCGTTGTCCACGAACATATAATCAACCGTCACATCGGGGTATTGTGATGCCACGTCCTGCACCACTTTGCGCCAAAGCCTTGAGGTTTCCAAAACGTTGGCTTTATCAACCAAGGTTAACTTCTTTCTGCGTCCGGGCTTTTGTGCAAAATGAAAAGCAAGATGCGCAATGCGTTCAATCTCTTCTCTTGTGTATGTGCAGCTATCGCTGGCGCTGTTGCCGTCTTCGCTCTTTGTTTTTTCGCCGAAGTAGATGCCGCCGGTGAGTTCACGGAAGATGATGAAGTCAACGCCTTCCAGGTTCTGCGGCTTCAGTGGCGAAAGATGATGTAGCGATTCGTAGGTGTTTATTGGTCGAATGTTGGCAAACAACTGCAACTCTTTGCGCAAGCGCAACAAGCCTTGTTCTGGCCGCACCTTAGCTGTTGGGTCATTATCGTATTTGGGATGGCCGATGGCGCCGAACAAAACCGCATCGCTGCCCTTGCAAACGTCAAGGGTTTCGTCGGGCAAGGGGTTGCCGGTTTTGTCAATGGCAACGGCGCCCATCAAACAATAGTCGTAGTAAAACTCGTGTCCGAATTTTTCCGCCACCGCATCCAGCACCTTCACGGACTGCTTCGTGACTTCCGGGCCGATGCCGTCGCCTTCTATAACCGCTATATTCTTGACCACAGATTTTCGGGATTTAAAAATGATTGTCGGGATTGTTTAGGTCGTAGCTTCTTCAAATTTTTCAATGTCTCCTTTAATGCTCAACAGGTAATCAATATCATCATAGCCATTGAGCAAACAGGTTTTTTTATAATTATTGATGTCGAAAGTTTCGCTTTCGCCGGTGTAGTCAATGGTGATGGCTTGCTGTTCAAGATTGATGTTTAATGTCGTTCCGTTTGGTTGCGAGAATATCGTTTGCAAAAAAGCATCGCTAACCTGCACTGGCAACAAACCGTTGTTGAGTGCATTGTTTTTAAAGATGTCGGCAAAGAAGCTGGACACAACAACCTTAAAACCATAATCGGCAATAGACCAGGCGGCGTGTTCACGGGAGGAACCGCAACCGAAGTTTTTGCCAGCCACCAAAATTTCGCCCCTGTATTCCGGTTTGTTCAAAACGAAATCCTGTTTGGGTTTTGATTCATCATCGTTCTCGTAACGCCAATCCCGGAACAGGTTTTTGCCAAAGCCAATTTTGGTGGTGGCCTTTAAAAACCGTGCAGGAATGATCTGGTCTGTGTCAATGTTTTCGATTGACAGCGGAACGAATGTGCTTTGAACTATACTTATCGGTTGACTCACGTGAACGATTTCTGATTTAAAATTTTTTATTTCTGGTTGTATTACCAGCGGCATTGCTACTATTAGGCTGATGTTGCGTCCGCCGACTGGCGGATCATCGTTCAGTAATTCTATTGAACAGGGTCGTTTATTTTTCATCTTTCATTTCATTTTCGTTCTGCGCAAACCCACCCCGGTGTCTTACAGCATAATCAAACGTTAGGTTGCCCCTCCAAGGAGGGGATGGCCGCTTAAGCACCAGCCGCTTTCAGAGTGTTCATCCCCCTCCTTGGAGGGGCGGCAGACTGTAACTACAAAGAACTCTTTGAAAGGGGTGGGTTTCCGCCGCGATGCTGTGCTCAATAGCGAACAAAACGTACAAGTCCCGATAGCTATCGGGAGCGACGCAACAGACGCCCAATAGTAGCACTGACCCGTAGTTCCAAACGATGCTTATGAAAAGAACTTGCTTCAATTACTGCGGCAACAATTCCCGCACGTCGGTTACATGGCCTGTCAATGCCGCTGCTGCTGCCGTCAACGGACTTGCCAACAACGTTCTTGCACCCGCTCCTTGGCGTCCTTCAAAATTTCGGTTGCTCGTAGAGATGCAATATTCACCGGCCGGAATTTTGTCTTCGTTCATGCCGAGGCATGCGCTGCATCCGGCCTGGCGCATTTCAAAGCCGGCTTCTTCAAAAATCTTATCAAGGCCTTCAGCCTTTGCTTGCTTGGCCACTTGTTGCGAACCGGGAACGATCATCACTTTTACGCCTTCGCTTTTGTGTTTGCCTTTTACCAATGCCGCTACTAAACGCAGGTCTTCGATGCGGGAGTTGGTGCAAGAGCCGATGAAGACGTTTTGCACGGGCATGCCTTTTAATCGCTTGCCGCCTTCAAGACCCATGTATTGCAAAGCCTTGATGATGTTCTTGCGGTCGCCTTCGTCGGGGATGCTTTCGGGTGAGGGAACAAAGTCGTTGATGGCAATGCCGAGACCGGGATTAGTGCCGTAGGTGATCATTGGTTCAATGTCGGCGGCACTGATGTTCAGTTCTTCATCAAAGACCGCATCGGCATCGCTGTACAACTGTTTCCACTCTTCTACTTTCTTATTCCACTCGCTACCCTTTGGTGCAAACTGTCGGCCTTGCATGTAATCGAAAGTCGTTTGATCAGGTGCAATCATTCCGCCTCTTGCACCCATCTCAATGCTCATGTTGCAGATGGTCATGCGGGCTTCCATGCTTAGCGAACGCATGGTGCTACCGGCGTATTCAACAAAATAACCCGTGGCGCCGCTGGCCGATATTTTTGAAATGATGTAAAGGATGATGTCTTTTGAAACCACACCGTTGTTCAACTCCCCTTCGATGTTTATGCGCATTAGCTTCGGCTTGCTTTGCAGCAGGCATTGCGAGGCAAAGACCATCTCCACTTCGCTGGTGCCGATACCAAATGCGATAGAACCAAAAGCACCGTGTGTGGACGTGTGACTGTCGCCGCAAACGATAGTCATGCCCGGTTGGGTAATACCGAGTTCGGGACCGATAACATGAACGATGCCCTGATAAGGATGGCCCAAACCGTATAACTCAATGCCGTAGTTGGCGCAGTTTTCTTTTAATTTTTCAACCTGTGTTCTGGACAGAAAATCTTTGATGGGTAAATGCTGTTCGGCGGTAGGAACATTATGATCCGCAGTGGCAACAACTTGCTGCGGACGGGCCACTTTCAATCCTCTTTTTTCTAATCCCGCAAAAGCTTGCGGAGAGGTTACTTCGTGAATGAAATGTTTGTCAATGTAAACCACATCCGGCCCGTCAAGTATAGACTTGACGATGTGGTCCTCCCAAATTTTTTCAAAGAGAGTTTTGCCCCCGTCCCCTGAAGGGGAGTCTTGAAGAGTCTTTATGCTGTTAGATTCACTCATTGTTCGATTTCTTCGTTGTATTCTTTGTGTGTCCTTCGTGTCCGTTGTGTTCCTAAAGTCGTACGGCGTAGGAGGAGCACGAAGGACACACAAAGGGCACAACGCATTTACGCAACCTGCGGCTGTGGTTGATACTTATTTGCCATCTCGTTCAAGTCTTCGTCCTTCACTTCTTTTTTCGCATCCGCTACTCTTAAAAAGCTATCGTACAACACATCTATGTCGTTGCGGTTAAAGCTAAAGCCAAGCTTCTGAAAGCGATGCGCCAGCGCACTGCGGCCGCTTCTTGCCGTCAACACAATCTTACTTTGCTCCGCTCCCACTTCTTCCGGATTGATGATCTCATACGTCAGGGCATCTTTCAAAAAACCATCCTGATGAATGCCCGATGAATGCGAGAAAGCATTGGCGCCAACGATAGCTTTGTTGGGTTGAACCGGCACCCGCATCGTATCGGAAACCTGACGGCTCAATGGGTTCAATGACTTTGTGTTTATATCCGTATAAAGACCGAGATGTCTGTGTTGTTTCAACACCATCACCACTTCTTCCAATGACGTGTTGCCGGCACGTTCGCCAATGCCGTTGATCGTGCATTCAATCTGCCGGGCACCGGCTACCACACCGGCAATTGAATTGGCCGTGGCCAAACCCAAATCGTTGTGGCAATGACAGGAGATGATTGCTTTGTCAATATTGGAAACGTTGGCCATTAAGAAAGCAATTTTTTCGCCGTATTGGGCCGGCAAACAATAACCGGTGGTATCGGGAATGTTAACGGTGGTAGCGCCGGCTTTGATAACGGCTTCAATCACACGGGCTAAGTATTCGTTGTCAGTACGGCCGGCGTCTTCGGCGTAAAACTCCACGTCATCGGTAAAGGCTCTTGCCCACTTCACGCATTGAACGGCTCTTTCTAAAATCTCTTCGCGGGTGGAGTTGAATTTGCTTTTGATGTGATAATCCGATGTGCCGATGCCGGTATGTATGCGCGGACGTTTGGCATATTTCAAGGCTTGCGCGGCGGTTTCAATGTCTTTCTTTACCGCACGGCTCAAACCGCAAACGGTGGCTTCGGTGATCACCTTTGATATCTGTGTAACAGATTCAAAATCGCCGGGACTCGAAATAGGAAAACCGGCTTCGATGATGTCAACGCCGAGGGCTTCCAATTCAAGCGCCAACGCTACTTTTTCGGGGGTATTGAGCTTGCATCCGGGCACCTGCTCGCCGTCGCGAAGCGTGGTATCGAAAATATAAACTTTGTTTTCGGCCATAGTTTTTAGTTGAACAGGAGCAGGTTCTTGTTCATCTTAAAATTAGCGAAGCATACCCCGGCCGTGAAAACAAAATATGCGGTATTTTGCGTGAATGAAATCTTGGAGGGGGCGCTGAAACCCTTGCCTGTCGCTAATTTCAGCTAAAACATTATATCATGCCCAGCCGTTCCGCCGATACCTTGTTTCAATTGATTCACTCCCTGCAAAAGGCAGAAAAGCGGGCCTTTAAGCTCTATGCCAGGCGGCATAGCAGCAATGAAGACCTGAAGATGATTCAGCTTTTTGATGCCATTGACAAGATGCCGGACTACGACGATGCGGTGCTGTTAAAGAAGTTTCCAACGGTGAAGAAAGAGCAATTGGCCAATCGCAAAGTGCATCTCTACCGGCAGATTTTATCTAGCCTTCGTTTATTGGTAAGCAACGAACACATAGACTTGCAATTGCACGAGCAATTGGATTCGGCCCGCATCCTTTACAACAAAGGTCTGTATCTGCAAAGCCTGAAAATTTTAGAACGAACAAAAGAAACGGCAAGGGCAACCAATCAGGATAGCGTTTTGCTACAGGCCTTGTTTTTGGAAAAAAAGATTGAAGGCTTGCACATCACCCGTAGCTTGAAGGACCGGGCGGCGCAGATTGCCGCCGAATCGAATGAATTAATGAAAGGCCTTGCGGTCACGTCGCGGCTTTCAAACCTTGCGTTGGAGCTTTATGGTTGGTACATCAATTACGGCCATGCACGAAACGAAGAAGACGAGCGGAGCATCACTCAATTTTTTCAGCAAAACATTTCGCCGCCCGATGAAGTCAAAAGCTTTTACCAAAGACTGTATTACTATCAGAGTTATTGCTGGTATGCGTTCATTCGCCTTGATTATTTGATGTATTATCGGTACACGCAAAAATGGGTGGACTTGTTTCATCAGGAGCGGCCCATGATTCAGATAGAAGCGGGCCATTATATCAAAGGCATGCACAACTTAATCAGTGCGCATTTTGATTTGCGCAATTATGAAAAGTTTGAAGCCGATCTAAAAGTGTTTGAAGGCTTTGCCGCTACGCCTTTTGTAAAGAATAATGAAAACAACGCTATTCAAGCGTTTATCTATTTATACACCGCCAAAATCAACAAGCATTTTATTACGGGCACTTTTGATGAAGGCTTAAAGCTGATACCGCAATTGGCCCAAAAATTAAAGGAGTATGCCCCTTATTTGGATGCGCATCGGGTGCTGGTTTTTTATTACAAGATTGCCTCGCTTTATTTTGGAAGCGGCGATTATGACAATACCATTATTTATCTTACCAAGATTATTAACTGGAAAGTCAATCTTCGTAACGACTTGCAATGTTATGCCCGCCTCCTGCACCTGATAGCACATTACGAATTGGGCAATTACAATTTGCTTGAGTACCTTATCAAATCCGTCTATCGCTTTATGGCCAAGATGGATAGCTTGAATGCGGTGGAGGAAAAAATATTTAAGTTTCTTCACCAGGCTTTTCATCTCTCAACCAAACAATTGGAACCCGAATTTGAAAAGCTTTTGAATGAATTAAAGGAAATGGAAAAAGACAAGCTTGCCGGCCGCGCCTTTGCTTATCTCGACATCATCTCCTGGCTGGAAAGCAAAATTTATCACAAGAAAGTACAAGATATTATCCGCAAAAAGTTTTTGGAAAAGCAACAACTGAAAGTCGTGCAGTAACGGGTTCTTGCCGTCGTAAATTGACGACCGTTATTTTTGCGGGCTTAAACAAGCCCATGGTGCAGAAAGAGTCAACATCAATTTACTCACTCAAATTTTGGATGCTTTGCGCCAGTTCGTTTTTCTTTTCGTCCAGCTTTAACATGCTGATACCGGAGTTGCCGGCTTTTTTAAGTTCGATGGGTGGCGGAGGATACAAAGGGTACATCATCGGATTGTTCACGGTTACGGCGGGTTTGTCGCGGCCATTTAGTGGACGGCTAACCGATACCATTGGCCGGGTGCCTGTAATGATTATCGGTTCGTTGGTTTGCGCCGTTTGCAGTTTGCTTTACCCATTTACGGCCGTCACCAGTTTCCTCTTCTTACGCTTGCTGCACGGCTTTTCCACGGGATTTAAACCCACGGCTACGGCGGCTTACATTGCCGACATCATTCCCATCAACCGTTGGGGCGAAGCGATGGGGATTCACGGGCTTTGCTTCAGCACGGGTCTGGCCATTGGTCCGGCCATCGGCGGCTTAATCACCGCGCATTATTCCATCAATGTTTTATTTTATTGCTCGTCGCTCTTTGCATTGTTGTCCATTGCTATTCTCGCCAACTTAAAAGAAACGCATCCTAATAAACAACGCTTTGCCTTTTCGCATTTGAGGCTTGGTTGGGCCGATGTGTTTGAACCGCTGGTGCTGCCTGCCGCCATTGTTACTTTTCTCGGTTACATTAGTTACGGTGCTATTCTTACCCTGATCCCCGATTGGAGCCAGCATCTCGGCGTCACCAACAAAGGAACGTTTTACGTAGTGTTTACGGTGTCTTCGCTGCTTGTTCGTTTATTGGCGGGCAAGCTGTCCGATAAAAAAGGAAGAGTGTATGTGCTGCGGATTGCGCTATTGCTTGTTGCGGTTTCCGTTGTAATGATGGGACTTGCCGCATCGGTTGTGGCCTTATTAACCGCTGCATTTATTTACGGGTTGGGCGCTGGCTTATTGTCGCCATCAGTCACGGCATGGACGGCCGACTTGAGCGATGAAACCCGCCGCGGACGTGGCATGGCCACGATGTACATTGCGCTGGAAGCAGGCATTGGTTTGGGAGCAATGACGGCGGGATGGATTTTTCAGGATCATTTGAAAAGAGTGCCGGTGATATTTTATGTATGTGCCGGGATAACAATTATTGGCTTGTTGTATCTCCTGACGATACGGAAAGTAAAAGCACAATCGTTACCAGTTTTGGAAGGTTAAATTATATCCCGGTTTCCATTTGATGATTTCGTTTTTAATACCGGCTGCACCTTTTCATGGCATCGTCGGTTGCGTCGCAATCCGTTCATCGTTCGGGGCTATGATTGGGCACTGTGCAAGTTGCTTTACTGTTTACAAACATTTTTGAAAATTGCTCAATGCCCAATAGCATTTCCGAACGTACAAGAGTGCGACGCAACGAAAGCTCCATGGATAGAATAGCCCTTGGTCCAAAAATCTCCCCTCTAAAACACGCTCCGATTCATCATCTTTGCCGCATGACCCGCGAAGAAAAATTTATGCAGGAAGCCGTGGCGCTTTCTAAAAAAGGAATGGAGGCCGGCGAAGGCGGCCCCTTTGGTTGCGTGATTGTAAAAGGCGATAAAATCGTTGGCCGCGGAAACAATAAAGTAACCGTCACCAACGACCCAACGGCCCATGCCGAAGTGGTGGCCATACGCGATGCGTGCAACACCCTCGGCGCTTTTCAATTAGACGATTGTGAAGTTTATACCTCTTGCGAACCTTGCCCTATGTGCCTAGGCGCCATTTATTGGGCACGGCCAAAGAAAATTTATTATGCCAATCATCGCGAAGATGCGGCTGCCATTGGCTTTGATGATTCGATGATTTATGAAGAGATTGCCAAGCCTTTAAATAGCCGAAAAATTCCGATTGTCTCTATCGGCCGCAGCGGCGCCATAAAAGTTTTTGAAGAGTGGAAAATAAAAGGCAACAAGACGCTTTATTAAGATAGAATGTCATTCGGCCTTTTAATTGTCTTTTCTCTTCCTGCCAAACAGCTTGTCAAAAAATCGGCGAAACCCGCTTCGCTTTTTTTCTACCTTTTGTACAGTGTCAACCCGTACCGTTGGCAGTACTACCTTCTCTATCGTATCGGCCGCGGTTACATACAAGGCTGCTGAATAAATAAGCTTGTGGTTCGCATTGTCTTTCCACACCGGCTGTGTTGGGTTTTGAATCAATACGCCTTTGTCCATCATGCTTTGCACAGCGGCCGGTATCTGTTTTTGCATTGTCCATGTAGCACCATCACCTCCTAAAAAAAGGTAGTCTTTGTTGGCGCTATCGAAGTAAACATTGGCCTTTGGATAAAAATAATACTGCGGTGGCGGCGGTAAGGCTTCGTGCGAAGAATCACTGGTCTTCCCCGTCTTGCCGTTGTTGCAAGCGAAGCAAATGAATGACATTAGTAAAGCAAAGCCTGTTCGCATGTGCGGCTATTTACGCAAAGAACATTCCACGCTTTATTGCGGCTGGCCGGTAGCGTTGTTCAGGCTCAATTCATTCAAGAGACGGCGGGCCGTGGTGTCGCCGCCATTGGCCGCTTGCGTAAGAAAAAGTTTGGCCTTAGAAAAGCTTTTGTCAAACGTGCAACTGCTGTAGCCGTTAATGCTTAGTACGGCGGCATTCTCCGCAAACATGTACAGGAAGCCGAGTGTTCGTTTTGCAGTGAGGTTACCGGCATCACTTGCCTTTCGCATTAAGGAAATGGCCTCATCGCAAGTCAATGCCGCGTTCTTGCCTTGCAGGGCAAGATTGGCCGCACCATACATCGCTTCGGGCACATTCAATTGGAGCAAAGAATTATATATCGTCAAGGCTTCGGCAGCTTGGTTGTTTTGAAGAAAGGCATCAGCGCTATTTATCTTTTCACGTATTTCATCTGCCGATGGCACAGCGGGTTTTGTTGCTTGTACCTGTTGCCATTCGGCGGCCGTTATTAATTCATCTTTTTTAATCCAGCCGACTGACACCTGGCCTCTTGCATTGGTAAACTTAGTGTACACAAAGCCATTCTTTTCATCGGTGGCGGTGAACAAAGCGTCTTTGTTTAAAAAGGCAGCACGGCGGGTGGCCTCGTCGGCATCATTATAGAAATACGTGCGATCGGCACGAACGCGAAAATCGCCAATAGGAACGGTTTGCTTTGATTCGGTAGCCGTTGTCTGCCCACTTACCGCATCTTTCTTTCCCGATTGAATTAAGGCATAAGCCAGTCCGCCTGCAAGCAATAAGGTGATTAAAAAGGCTACAATCCAGGCCGTGTTTTTTTTGGTGTTGCCGCTGTAATCATCCTGACCGGGATAACGTTCCGTACCGGTTGCTGTTGGCGCTACTTTTAGTCGTTGAATTTCGGCATCCTTGGTCGCCAGTTGCTGTTGCAAGTGACTCTTTTCCTTCAATAACTTTTCGGCCTGGGTTTGCCAGGCGTCGGTTGACGGCGCCTCAACGTTTGACCGTGGTGCATTCACGCTGTTCACAAAAATATAGTTGTTTAATTCCGTTCCGTTGTCGAAACGCTCTTCGGGCTTTTTGCGCAGGCAGCGATAAATCATGCTTAACAGCCAATCGGGAACTTGCATTTCGCGTTCCTTCTTCTCGCTGCTCCATGAATGGGGCAAATGGCCGCGGCGAAGTTCCTTTATATCTGGGGGCGGCGTTTCCATGTGCGCCAGCATCACCGAGTTACGGGCCGTGTCGCTGCCATCGCTTAACGGAAAGGGAACACGGCCGGCCAAAAGCTCAAACATGATAATGCCAAAGCCATACACATCGGTTTGAAAGGCCAACTGCCCGGCGCTCTGTTCCGGCGCCATAAACTCCACGGCGCCTGCATGGCGAAGCGATGTGCGGCGCTGCTCATCACTCATAGCGGCAAGGCCAAAATCAAGCAGCATGTAATTGCCCGTTTGCTCGTTAAACTTTACATTGTTGCTTTTCATATCGCCGTGCTTTACGTCCAGGCGGTGGCAGTGGGCAAGTGCATTAGACAATTGTTCGGCAACTTTGATGGCTTCTTTAATGGTGAAGACCGCTTCATGCGGCGGCTTTAAGAGTTCTTCCAGATCCGGCCCTTCAATAAACTCCATTTCAATGAACGGAAAAGAACCTGAATCGGTAATGCCGTAGTTCAGCATCTTTACGATATTGGGATTGGGTTCTTCGTTTACCTTCTTCAGCTTTTTTACTTCGGCCTGAAAGGCAGCGAAGTTTTTATCCGTATCGCTTTCAGTGTGAATGGGCGTGGGCAAAAGCTTTACGGCCGTGATAATCTCACTCATGCGCTTTGCTTTGTACACCGAGCCTTGCCCGCCGGTTTTTAAAGCGCCCATGTTTTGCAGCCCTTCGGTTATGGTAAACACTTTTGCCATGAGGTAAAAATAAGCAGGCAGGAGATAATGTAAGAAAGCGAATGCCGCCAAAAAGACAATTACGGACAGACATTAACGAACCAAAAATTTATGAGTAAGAAGAGCATCCTATCACCTTGTAGAAATTTTATAGATGCCATCTTGATGCCTTTGACATTGCGGCTTTGAACCAAAGCCTTTTGCCTTCCATGATCCAGAATGTCATTTAACGACACCAATACATTGTGTTCAGTCGCCCATCGGGTATTGCCTTGCGTAAACTTTCAAGGGAGCCCGGCTGCGTAACGAGAACAACCACGTTTTTCGACCATTTGGGCAAGAATGTTTGTGAACGCCATGGCCGACCTACCTACTCCCTGTATATGGCTACCTGGTTAAAAACGCAACAAGATGTGTAGGCACAAATAACTTGGAAGACCTTGCCGAAATTTGAACCAGGCTCGTAGAACTACGAAAGAACCGACGAAACTTTGCGAGGCTGTTGTTCGTAATAATGAATGAAGGCAAGTAATTTCCATAGAAAAAAGATTGAGCAAAATTGCCATTGCGCAGCTACCCGCACCGGGCTACTTTTGTGTCAGAAGTTGATTGATAGACACACAATCCAATATCATTGAAATTCCTGAAAATCCAAATCCAAACAAAAGCCGTCCAGTTACAAGCTTATCCAATTCCTTCGAAAAACAAACGGTCTAATCCAATATCAATCAACTTCGCCTTTTCAGGCTCTCTTTCTCTACAATTTTTTTATTGAATTTCCTCATCGCAGTGACTCAAAGCTGTATTTCACATTGCTCCAAAATTCATCGAGCGCAATGATGCGCGGCTTGAAGAACGAAATAAGCCGCGGCCAATCTTCTCGTTTTAAAATTGACACACTCGTCAATACGGTATAAATCCGTGAAATGGTTTTGCCGCCTTCATCTGTGTTGTGCAAATGCCAGATCCATTCTTCATCGGTGGTTTCTTCCAAAAACTTTTTTAGCTGTAAAAACTGGTCAAAGTACAATTGCTGTACACCGGCATCGGGGTGGGTAACTTCAATGGCGATTGTTGCGCTTTGGTTGTTGGCTTGCAAGCGGAAATAAATATTTTTCTCGCCGGTTTTGTAATTGAGCCACGAAGGTTTCTCACCTTCAGCGGAAAGCACGGGAGCCATGTACTGGCCAAAGGCCGTCCAGAACTCCTTCTTCAGTTGCACTGCTTGCTGACGGGAATACATTTGTCAAAGCTAAAAAAGCCAGGTTGCAAGTTGCCCGTATTACCGCTGGAGCAGCTTAATTGATCACAATAACCGGCGATCGGTTACATGAAGAGTGTGCCGTTTGACTATCCCCTTCCACACTGCATTGTGGTTGTGCTTCCACAACTATTGCCACTAATACATCACAAACGCCGAATTTTCATTGGAGAAAAAATCTGGCATGTTATTGACAAGTCATTATACAATACTAAAAACCAATTTATGAAACAAGTGATGCAGCGGTTACTAAGAGCAGAAAACGGAACGGAGATGTTTCATTCTTTGTCAACCATTTTTATGATTCTATTGTTCCTTGCCTTTTGGGGCGTTAGCTTTTATGTATTGGTGAGCAGCTTCGCATAAAATTATTTTGCGGCGTGTTGTTGAACAACGTGAGTTAACGAGCCGCAATTTTTTGAAAGCTTCCTTTATGGAAGCTTTTTTATTTCCGTTTACCGGCGCACAACCAAGCCCCTTCCGGCGAGGTAAGTTTTAAGTACAGGGATTTCAAGCTCTTTGAAATGAAATACACTTGCCGCTAAGGCGGCATCGGCATGTGCTTGAATAAACACATCGGCGAAGTGCTGCATAGAGCCGCCGCCGCCAGAAGCAATAACGGGAACAGGCAATTCTTCCGACAATTTTTTAGTGATCTCTAAAGCAAAACCCGCTTTGGTGCCGTCGTGATTCATAGAAGTAAGAAGGATTTCACCGGCACCTAAATCAACGGCACGCCTAGCCCAATCAAAACATTTTGTTTCTGTTTTAGTGCGGCCGCCGTGCAGGTAAACATACCATTCACCGTCGTCCTCTTTCCTGGTATCAATGGCAAGCACCACGCATTGGCTTCCGGCCGTGGCAGCAATATCGCTGATGATTTGCGGATGGTCGTAAGCGGCCGTGTTGATGGAAATTTTATCGGCGCCATTATTTAATAACACCGAAACGTCTTCTACTGTTTTAATGCCGCCGCCAACGGTAAAAGGAATGTTGATGGTATGCGCCACCCGCTTCACTAATTCAGCTAAGGTTTTTCTTCTTTCTACCGTAGCGGTGATATCGAGAAAGACCAATTCATCAGCGCCTTGAAGTGCATAATTAGCAGCCAACTCTACTGGGTCGCCGGCATCGCGAAGGTTGATGAAGTTGGTGCCTTTGACCGTGCGGCCGTCTTTAATATCGAGGCAGGGGATGATGCGTTTTGCGAGCATGAGTTATTGATCTTTTTTTTGCGCAACAGCTCTTCGGCTTTTTTGAGACGTTCGGCTTGTTGAGTTGTTAGCTTGTTTCGTAGGGCTTTTATATAAAAGTCTACTTCACCAGTGAGTTTTAGCTTCACCTGGTCCCAATTAAGAGGCACGAACATTTTCGGTTCGTCACTTTCATCTGCTTTAGCAATTGCGTTTATAGATTCCAAAATAAATTTGTAGTCCACGTAAGGATATTTTGTCCGAAAGGCATTCAACAAGTTTTGAAATGAAAAATCATTGAGCAGAAAGAAAAGATCAACAAAATCTTTCTTGTCTTTTTTGGTAGTGATGGCGTCAAGTTTCATGGCGCCTATTTCAAGGCAATCCATTAATCGTAATCCGTCAACGTTTACTACCGGTGCGGTAAAGGGCACACGCCAATTAAAGATGTCCGTTTTTACCCCATTGATTTGAGCAGAAAAACCGTGTGTCCCTTGCCAGATGACTTCAAACGAAGAAAAACTTTGGAGCAGGTTCAATTGGAACTCACGTATGTCAAAGTCTTTATCAGTGAAAAGGTCAATGTCAACCGATGTGCGATGACCAATCTGCAGTGCCAGTGATGTGCCGTCTACAAGCCGGAATTCATCGAACGTTGGCAACGCCATCAGCCGTTTCAAGGTCTCTAAGAGAGCGGGTGATACTGTTTGGTAGTGTAACATGCAAAGTCGGATAAAGGAATATGAAAAAGTACTGATGCAAAACGATGCGTTTTTTCCATCAGGTAAGGCGCTGTTAGTAAAGCCTGCCTTGTTTTCTCGTTGCCATAGTACGCCCAGGCCTCTGCCAGGTCTTCGAGGGTTCCATATTCAAATACTTTGCGGATAATGAAGTCGGCGTTCTTCTCGTAATCCATCGTGTTCATGTCCACATCCCAAAAGGCGCGGGGTGAAAGCTTGATGATTTCATTTGCCGGTATCATGCTTCAAATTTACGCCGAAGCAGCGAAGCTTTTTAGTTGTGGCAAACTAACGCGGCCTTCGTAAATGGCTTTGCCGATGATGACGCCTTTGCATCCAACTTCCTGC
Source organism: Flavisolibacter sp. (assembly GCA_965247695.1). Classification (GTDB taxonomy): domain Bacteria; phylum Bacteroidota; class Bacteroidia; order Chitinophagales; family Chitinophagaceae; genus Flavisolibacter. The sequence goes on along the minus strand of OZ252037.1, from coordinate 2,531,797 downwards.
AAACGATGAACATCGTCAATGGAGCCGACGCCGCCGCTGGCCACGAAATGCAGCGCCGGAAATTTTTCCACGATGTTTTTATACAATTCTGTTGATGGGCCTTGCAAGGCGCCGTCTTTTGCCACATCAGTACAAAAGATTTGGTTGATACCTTCACCAATATATTCTTCAATGTAGTCGTAGATCCAAATATCTGTTTGTTCTGTCCAACCGGTGATGGTAAGCTTTTCGGCTTTCACGTCTGCACCGAGAAAGAACTTATCCGCCCCAAAGGTTTGAATCCATTGAGCAAACGTTTCTTTTTCCTTCACTGCCATGCTCCCGATGGTGGCCAACGCCGCTCCGGAATCAAAAACAATCTGCAGGTCTTTTTCTGTTTTAATGCCGCCGCCGAAATCAATGGTTAGTGAACTTTTACCGGCAATGGCTTCAAGGACTTTCCAATTCTTTACCTGCCCGGCTTTGGCGCCGTCGAGGTCAACCAAATGCAAGCGCCTCAACCCGGCGTCTTCGAATTCCTTTGCTACTTCCAACGGATGCTCATTATAAATTTTCTTTTGCGAGTAATCGCCGTGCGTAAGCCTCACGCATTTGCCTTCGATGACATCAATGGCGGGAATAATTTCCATCAGAGGTGTAAAAAATTTTGAATGATTTTATCGCCGGTGGCGGCGCTTTTTTCAGTGTGAAATTGTACGCCGTAGAAGTTATCCTTCTTTACAGCAGCCGCATAGGCTAAGCCATAATTGCAGGTAGCGATGGTGTACTCGCTATCCTCGGCATAATAGCTGTGCACGTTGTAGATGTAGCTATTCTCTTCAACGCCTTTAAACAAGTCTGATTTCAAATTATAGATCGTGTTCCATCCTACCTGCGGCACTTTCAACCTCACCTCCGGCCCCTCTCCATCGGAGATGGACAGGGGAGACGGTGCGAACCTCCGCACAGCTACTGGCACAATGCCTAAACAGTTTGTATCGTTCTCCTCCGAGTGATTGCAAAGCAATTGCATACCTACGCAGATGCCAAGTACAGGTTGTTTTAATTGCTTGATGATGCCATCCAGATTATTTTGTTGAAGGCTTCGCATGGCGCTACTCGCCTCTCCCACACCCGGAAAAATAACTTTGTCGGCGGATCTTATTTTGTCCGCATCATCAGTTACTTCGGCATTCACGCCAAGCCGTTCTAGCGCCGTTAGTACGGATTGAATATTGCCGGCGTTGTATTTTATGATAGCGAGGTTCATAGTTTCCGTTTACCTGTTTACTTGTTTACTTGTTTTTAAAGATTCCATTTTATTTTTGATACAATAGGTAAACAAGTAAACCTGTCAAACAAGTGAACAACAAAAAGCGGAAGTAGCTCATCTGGTAGAGTATCAGTTTCCCAAACTGAAGGCGGCGGGTTCAAGTCCCGTCTTCCGCTCTTATTCTTCGTGTTCTTTGTGTGTCGGTTGTGTCCATTATGTTCCGAAAAAAGTCTTGCGTAACAAGAACACGAAGGATGCACAACGGGCACGACGCTTCATTCTTCACTCAACACTGCTTTCACAAAAGAACTTGTCGTTCGTTTTATATCGTTGCCTTGTTCCAATGTTTTAATATAAGCACTGCCGATGATGGCTCCATTTGCATACCTGCAAGCCGCGTCAAAAGTTGCCTTGTCTTTAATGCCGAAGCCTACAAGAATTGGATTGGTCAACTTCATGCTTTGCAACCGTTGCAAATAGTTTTCCACTGGTGAAAAGTCTTTATCCGAACCGGTGATGCTTGACGATGACACCGCATATAAAAAGCCGCTGCTTAAACTATCCAATTTCTTTATTCGTTCTTCCGAAGTCTCCGGCGTCACCAAGAAAATAAAATCAAGACCATACGTCTTCACGATTGGCGCATACTCGCTTTCGTATTCGTACATCGGTATGTCGGGAATGATCAAGCCATCTACGCCAACTTCGGCGGCCTTCGCACAAAATTCTTCGAAGCCGTATTGCAGTAATGGATTTACATAACCCATCAACACAACCGGAACGCCTCCGTCACCTGAAGCGGTGTCTGGCTTGCGCAAATCCGCCAACTGTTCAAAAAGTTTACTGATGGTCATGCCGTTTTGCAAGGCTGTGCTGCTGCTGGCTTGTATCACCGGGCCATCGGCCAGCGGATCGCTATAGGGCATACCGAGTTCAATTAAATCTGCACCGGCATCCTGCAAAGCTTTCATTACTTCCAAGGTGCTATCCAACCGTGGATAGCCTGCCGTGCAGTACACGTTCAGCACTCTGTGCTTCTTGCGTTCAAATAATTGCTGTATCCTGCTCATAACAATTCATAAAAAGCCGACACGTTATTCCAGTCTTTATCTTCTTCTATCTCTACTGCGGACTCGCGTTCGATGGTGGATAAAAAGTAATTGATAAAGCCTTCGGCCTTTTCGGGTTCGCCGGTGTAAAAAATTACTTCCAGTTTGCGGTAACTGCTGATATGGCCGACGTGCACCGTTTTCGTTTGCCCTTCGAGGTAATCAATCATCTTTTTTTCGGCCTCCACCATGTAATCAAATTCTTCTTCTTTCGGCTGGCCCACATCGTTGAAAGAATCAGGAACGATTTCAATAAAAATAGATGATGGATACGCGGCTTGTACCGCTTTATCCGCCAGGTCTTTGTTGATGACGGCTACCGCGGGAAAGCCTTCCACGTCGAATTCAAAGCCTGTATATGTTGCTGTTTTGCTGTTCATAGAACCTCATCCCCGGCCCTTCTCCAACAAGTTAGAGAAGGGAGTTGCTTACGCATTATAGCTTAAGCAATGTTTTTTGTGGAAAAATTTTGAATCATTGTTCAATAGAATTACAAAGCGCACAAGAGTGCGACGCAACGAACGCCCAATAGATGCAATAGCTTCTGGTCCAAAAAAAGCTACTGATAAATAACGGTAACGAAAAAAGCACGACACTCATTACTGATTATTGATTACTCATTCCCTCCATCACCTTCATGTACGTCGCTAAATCCTTATCGCCTCTCCCGCTTAAACAAACCACAATCACATCGTCTTCTTTCAATTCAACTTGCTTCAACGCTGCAAAAGCATGACCGGTTTCTAATGCAGGAATGATGCCTTCAAGCTTTGCCACTTCAAAGGACGCGGCCAGGGCTTCTTCATCTGTTGCCGACAAAAATGTGCCGCGGCCACTGTCGTACAAATGCGCATGAAGCGGGCCGATGCCTGGATAATCAAGTCCCGCCGAAATGCTGTGCGGCTCTACCACTTGGCCGTCTTCGGTCTGCATCACAATGCTTCGGCTGCCGTGCAAAATCCCATCGCGACCCAACTGCGTTGTGGCTGCACTCTTGCCACTATTCACGCCTTCACCGGCGGCTTCCACGGCCACCAATTCAACCGAAGGCTCATCCAGAAAATGATAAAACGCACCGGCCGCATTGCTGCCGCCACCCACACAGGCAAAGACTTTATCGGGCAATTCACTTCCTGTTTTTTCGTTAAGCTGCCAGCGAATTTCATCAGAAATCACGCTTTGAAACCGCGCCACCATATCGGGATAAGGATGCGGCCCCACCACGCTGCCGATGATATAATGCGTATCATTCGGATTGGCCATCCAATCGCGAATAGCTTCGTTTGTAGCGTCTTTCAGGGTTTTGCTGCCGCTGGTTGCCGGAATCACTTTGGCGCCGAGCATCTTCATGCGGGCCACATTGGGTGCTTGCCGCGCCATGTCTTTTTCGCCCATGTACACAATGCATTCAATTCCCTTTAACGCACACACGGTTGCCGTGGCCACGCCGTGTTGTCCCGCGCCGGTTTCGGCGATGATGCGAGTCTTACCGAGGCGCTGCGCCAATAAAATCTGCCCCACCGTGTTGTTCACTTTGTGGGCGCCGGTGTGACAAAGATCTTCGCGTTTTAAAAATATTTGCGCACTGTAATGCTTACTCAACCGCTCCGCAAAATAGAGTGGCGTTGGCCGGCCGACATAATCCTGCAACAACTGGCCATACTCTTTTTGAAAGGCCGCATCGTAAATAATGTCGAGATATTTTGTGCGCAATTCTTCCACATTGCGGTGAAGCATCTCCGGTATGTAAGCGCCACCAAAGCGGCCGTAATAACCGTTTTCATCGGGACTATACTTGCGTTGTCCCGCACGATAATCAACAGCGGAAGTAGCGTCTTCGGTTTTTCTTGTTATGTGGTAACTCATGTAAATTCTTTTTTTGGACTAGAGGCCAGTGCTGCTATGAAGCGTCTGTTGCGTCGCTCCCGATAGCTATCGGGACTTGTACATTCGGTAAGTCTATTCGGCACATCATCGCGGTAAGACCTCATCCCGACCTTCTCCAGATGGAGAAGGCCATCTACGCACAACCCACGCTTGTCAACGTTTCATCTTTTATTCAATCTGTCTTTTATTCCAAGGGCTTTCTAAGTGCTTTGAAACTCATTCTACCCTTCCCACCGGGAAAGCCTGTCCCGCCTAAAGCGGGAGGCTGTAGCACCATCTTCTTGCTTTTAGAAAAGGTTGAAGGGGATGGGCTGCTGATTTGTCTTAAATCCTATCTAATTCCGCTTTTGTTTTCTCGTCCACCACATCACCCGTATTCAATGTCCCTGCCGGTTCAAACAACATCACCCAAACTTCTTTCTCCGCCACCGGTTTGTGCTCCACTCCTTTTGGAACAATCAACATATCGCCTTCGTTCAACACAATGTTTTTATCGCGAAGCTCCATCGTAAAGCTTCCCTTGATCACAAAGAATGCCTCATCTTCTTCGTCGTGTTTGTGCCAGACAAATTCGCCTTCAAACTTGCTTAGCTTGATGTGTTGCTCATTCAATTCACCTACAATCTTCGGGCTCCAATGTTCGGAGAAGAGGCTAAACTTTTGCAGAAGGTTTATCTTTTCCATGTTTCCCGTTTGTTTTGTGCCAAACCAAATTGTTGAAGGCTTGTATGCCGTTGTTCGACCCCTCCGGGGTCGTGATTCCTTGTGGTCACCTTTACCCCCGGTTTCACCGGGGGCTACTAACATTTGACCCCTCCAGGGTCAGGTCTGCTCACAAAAGACAAAACCGTTTAGGGATTTGTATTCATCATGGTCAAGGCGTACACCGGCGTTAGCACCAATCAACCAGCCAACTTCTCATCCATTCAACTCCTTGATAAACGCCGCCACCTTTTCCAAATCCTTCACTCCCGCACTGCTTTCAAAACGGCTGTTAATGTCCACGGCCATTAAATCTTTTGCCACGCTGTCTTTCATAAATTCTTTTACTGTTAGCGCATCGCAGGGCTCAATGCCGCCGCTTAAAAAAAATGGCTTTTGAATGTTTAATCCTTTTAAGCGGTTCCAGTTGAACTTGCGGCCCGTGCCGCCGTACAGTTGTTTGTTCTCGCGTTCTTCTTTTGAAGCCGGCACACCAGTATCAAACAGGAACGAATCGCTGTCGGCATAAAAATCTTTGATGGTCCACATCACATGATCGTTCTCCGAAAACCGAAACGCTTTAATCAAATCAATCTGCGCCGCAATGCGCTGGCATTCATAAGGCGTTTCGCGGCCGTGCAACTGTATCATGTCCAACCCAAATTCATCAATGCGCCGCATCACTTCATCATACGGCGCATCTACAAACACGCCCACTTTGTACAGTTTTATTCTGGTTTTTTTAACTTCAGCGCCGGTGAGGCCGCGCTTTAAAACATAACGCGGACTGGGCGGATAAAAAATAAAACCGGCATAGTCAACGCCGAGTTCAGGCAAGGCATTTAGTTGTTCAATTGAGGTAAGGCCGCAGACTTTTACTTTCATTCGCTTTGGTTTAACTCCGTTACAAATTCAGCAAAAGCAATCGCAGGATCGGCCGCTTTCATAAAGGCTTCGCCAATGAGAAAACCTTTAAAACCGGCCCGCTTTAAAGATAGGATGGTTTGCACATCCGTGATGCCGCTTTCGGCCACAGCCGGCTTATCAAAAGGCATCTTGTCAATCAAGCTAAACGAGGTTTGCACATCCACCACAAAGGTTTTCAGGTTGCGGTTGTTCACGCCTATCAAGTCAACATCATCGCATACATGGTCCAATTCTTCTTCGTTATGTATTTCCAGCAACACTTCCAGCCCTAAACGTTTTGCCGATGCCGCAAGCGTTTTTACTTCGTCTTTTGTAAGACAAGCCGCAATCAATAAAATTACTTCGGCGCCATAAGCTTTGGCTTCTATCAACTGGTATTCATCTATCATAAAATCCTTTCGTAGCAGCGGTACTTCGTTCACCGTTGCCGCTACCAAATCCGCAAGAGAACCGCCAAAAAATTCTTCATCAGTCAGCACCGAAATACCCGAAGCGCCGTGTTGGGCATACCCCATCGTTACTTCTTCCACGGTTGCTTCTTCATTGATAATTCCCTTCGACGGCGAAGCCCGTTTGAATTCGGCGATAATGCCTGTCTTGTCAGGATTCAACAAGAAAGATTTTAGCGACAAGGTTTCGTTCTTGAAGAATGGCCCTCGCTCCAACACAGCAATAGGCCGTTCGACTTTTCGCTTTGCGACTTCCACCTTTTTCTGCGCCACTATTTGTTCAAGTATAGTCATCTAAACAAGGATTTTTTTTGGAGTTTGTAGGTTAATAAGTCACCATGTTACTACTTCCTCGCCTATCTTACAAGACTCAACTTCTATTAACCTATTAACCTATTAACCTATTAACCTATTAACCTATTAACCTATTAACCTATTAACCTACTAACTCTTCACTGCAACGCAATCAACTTTTGAAATGACTCCAATGCCTTGCCGCTTTCCAAACTCTCCACGGCCGAATAATAAGCAGCGTCGTAAGATGCAAAATCTCCGGTGCATTGCAAAGCCATCGCGGCATTGGCAAGCACTACTGCGTTCTGCGGCCATGTTCCCTCGCCTTTTAAAATCGTCATGAAAATTTTGGCTGCGTCCTCCACCGTTGCGCCACCGTGAATATCGAGCGGCGAGATGGTGCGTTTACCAATTTGCTCCGCCGAAAAGACCCTTTCGCCTTCCTGCGTAATGACTTTTGTATCGGCGGTTAGGGAGATTTCATCATAGCCGTCGAGGCTGTGAATGATGGTGAACGGTTTGCCGCTCTGCTGCAACAGATAATTGTAAATGCGGGCCATCTCCAAATTGTAAACGCCGATCAATTGGTAGGATGGCCTTGCCGGATTCACCATCGGGCCAAGCATGTTGAAAAAAGTTCTGAAGCCAAGATTTTTCCGGATGCCGGCAACAGCTTTCAATGCCGGATGAAACAAGGGCGCATGAAGAAAGGTAAACCCGGTTTCATCCACTTCTTTCTTCAACGCATCATTGTCGTTCTTGAATTTGTACCCAAGCGTTTCCATCACATTGGAAGCACCGCTTACCGATGTCGCACCGTAGTTGCCGTGCTTCGCTACCCTCTTTCCGGCACCTGCCACAATAAAACAAGCCAGCGTGGAAATGTTGAACGTATTTTTTCCATCGCCGCCGGTGCCCACAATGTCCATTACTTCATGCCCGTTCAAATCCACCGGCACGGCCAGTTCCAGCAAGCCATCGCGAAAGCCTTGCAGTTCGTCAATGGTGATGCTGCGCATGAGATAGACCGTGATGAAAGCGGTCAGCTCCACATCGTTGTAGGTTCCTTTAGCGATGGCCAGCATGATGTCTTTGGCCTCTTGCCGCGACAAAGTCTTGTGCTCAAATAGCCGTTGTAAAATCTTCTTCATTGACCGCAGATTACTGGGATTTTAAAAAGGATTATCGAGACGGAATGGTTACCGGTTAATCCGGTTATCCATTTAACCGGATTAACGGATCAACCTTTCAGCCAATTGCGCATGATAGTCTCACCGTCCGGCGTCAACACACTTTCAGGATGAAACTGCACGCCTTGCACATCATAGTTTTTGTGTTGCAATGCCATAATGTAACCGTTGTCATCCCTTGCCGTTATTTCTAATTCTTCAGGAAAGCCTTCATCGCTGACTACCCAACTGTGATAACGGCCGATAGTAATGTCTTCGGGCAAGCCAGCAAACAGTTGGCAATTGTCAGTTTGCAGTTTGCAGTTGGTTGCAATACCATGATAAACCATAGAAAGATTCACCAGCTTTCCGCCAAAGGCCTCGCCTATTGCCTGATGCCCCAAACACACGCCCAGTATGGGTTTGGTGGACGCGTATTCTTTTATCAAGGGCAACAATAAACCCGCTTCGGTAGGAATGCCCGGTCCCGGCGATAAAATGATTTTATCATACTCTGCCACCTTTTCCAACGGCAATTCATCGTTGCGAAAAACATCTACGTCAATCTCCCTCGACACCTTCTTTACCAGGTGAACAAGGTTGTATGTAAACGAATCATAATTATCAAAAACCAACAGTTTCATTTTTTTGTTTTCGTTTTGCGGCCACGCCATGAGCGTGGCCCTACATTGGCGTCAGCCCATCATCAAATCACCAAATTTTCAAATCTTCAAATCGTTTCTGCCTTTTCAATCGCCTTCTTCAACGCACCCAATTTATTCACTACTTCCTGCAACTCGCTTTCGGGATCGGAAGCAGCCACCACGCCGGCGCCAGCCTGCAAAAACAATGTGTTGGCTTTGCTTAACAAGGTGCGGATCATAATGGCGTGATTGCAACTGCCGTCAAAGCCAACAAATCCAATGGCGCCGCCGTAAAAGCTGCGCGGCGTTGGCTCGTAATCGTTAATTAATTGCATGGCTTTGTACTTTGGCGCACCGCTTAACGTACCCGCCGGGAAGGTTTTGGCCAACACCGCAAACGGATTGGTTCCTTCACTTACTCTGCCCGTTACCTCACTCACCAAATGAATCACATGCGAGTAGTACTGCACTTGACGGTACTGCGTTACCTGCACATCAGTGCACAAAGTGCTCAAGTCATTTCTTGCCAGATCCACCAGCATCACATGCTCCGCGTTTTCCTTGGGGTCATGCATTAACTCATCAGCCTTTTGCTGATCGGTTTCATCATCGCCTGTTCGCTTAAAAGTTCCGGCTATCGGGTGCATGATGGCTTTGCCGTTTCTGATAATCAATTGCGCTTCGGGTGATGATCCTATGAGTTTGTAATCGCCATAATCAAAGAAGAACAAATAAGGCGACGGATTCACATTGCGCAAGGCACGGTAAACATTGAATTCATCACCGGCAAAGCGTTGTTGAAAACGCCGGCTCAACACAATCTGAAACACATCGCCGCGATGGCAACTCGCAATGCCTTTTTGCACCATTGCTTTGTACGCATCATCAGTCATGTTGGCCGTTTGTTCGCCCGACGTTTGAAAGGGAAACACGGGCACGTCCTTACTGTTGATTAGGCTTTCCACCAGGCTCGCTTCACTCTCCAATCCAACGATTTTATTTTCAAGCAGAAGCAATTCATCACGGTAATGATTGATGGCGATAACGTATTGGTACAGCCGGTAGCGGGCCACCGGGATTTGATTGCTTTCATCATCGGCCTTTTTGAATTTGATGGTTTCAAAATGCTGCACCGCATCAAACGTAAAATAGCCAAACAGGCCCTGGGCAAATTGCGCGGCTTTAGGCTCATTGCTTGTGGCTTCAAAGCCCTGCATAAACTTCCAAAGAATAGTTGACAGGTTAGAAGCTGCATCAAGCGCCTTGCGTTCGGCGGGTTGCGAAGGCATCTTCCATTCAATGCCGCCGTCCCTAATTTCAATACCGCCAACCGCGTTAATGCAGATGAATGAATAACTGCTTTCGGCTGTGTGGTGGTCGGTGCTTTCCAGCAAAACTGTATCCCGGAAGCGGTCGCGAAGGCGCAGATAAATGCCCACCGGTGTATAGACATCGGCCAGCATCTTTTTTACGGTCGTTTCAATTTGAATCTTCTTCATGGCAACAAAAAACCCCGCTTGTGCGGGGCTCTGAATATGTTTATGCAAACAATAGCAACGGCGCTACAGAACCCCGGAAGAGTATGCGTGCCACCACCACTGATTGTTTGTCTTTTTCATTTCGGTGCAAATATGCGGTGCGGACTTTATTCGGACAAAATTTTTTTAGCTTTACACCAAACTTAACCATGAACATCCAGCATAAAGACGGCAAGCACCGCGGCATGTTTTACATTGAAGAAGGCGGCAATACGGTAGCCGAAATTGTTTACGCCAAAGACGATAACGTTATCATCATCGAGCATACCGAGGTTGACGAAGAACTGCAAGGCCGCAACATCGGCTTTGAGTTGGTGCACAAAACGGTTGACTATGCCCGCGGCCACGGACTGAAGATTTCTCCCGTTTGCCCCTTCGCCAAAGCCGTGTTTGACAAGCAAGCCGATTTTAGCGATGTGCTGGCCTGACCTCACTTCCCCTCCCCCAAAAAAATAATCCGCAGCGTATGCAGCATGATTTTAAAATCAAGCAGCAGCGAAATGTTTTCGATGTAAACCAAATCAAATTTGCAGCGGGCAATCATCTCGTCTATGTTCTCGGCATAACCCGCTTGCACCATACCCCAAGAGGTCAGGCCCGGCTTCACTTTCAACAGATACTTGTAATAAGGAAACTGCGCCACAATTTTATCAATATAAAAGCGGCGTTCGGGCCTTGGCCCTACCAGCGACATGTCGCCCTTCATCACGTTCCAAAGCTGCGGCAGTTCATCCAGCCGCCACTTGCGCATCGTCTTTCCCCACGGCGTTATTCGCAGGTCGTTGTCCGAGGAAAGCGCGGGGCCAGCCGCCTCCGCATCTACGATCATCGAGCGAAACTTGTACATCCAAAACGGCTTGCCTTTGTAGCCAATCCGTTCCTGTTTGTAGATGACAGAACCTGTTGAAGACAACCGCACACGAATGGCAATAAATAGTAACAATGGCGAAAGAAACAACCCCGAAAAAAATGCTGCGACAATATCCACCACCCGCTTGATGTTTTGTTGCCAGTCGGCCATCAAGCCCGTTTGCAGATCAATCAACACGGCGCCCAGCACATTGCTCGTTCGCACCGAACCCGAAAGAATATCCAGCGTGCCGGCTTCAATTTTTATGACCACATCTTTTTCCGATAGCCGACCAATTAAATTTTCAAGCAGTCCTTGTTCGCTTTTATCAACGGCTAAAACAATCAGGTCCGCAGTTTGTGCATCCACCGTTTTTTCAAGGTCTTCAATCGTGCCCAAAAAAGGCAATTCACTTAAAGAAGCCTTGCCCGTTGAAGAAACAAATCCGGCAACCGCGTAGCCTTCCTCCGCCAAACTTTTTTTTGCTTCCTTATACACCCGTTGCACCCGCAAAGGCGAACCAACCATGATCGTTTTAAACTGAATGATCTTCTTTATCAATTGCTTTTTGGCCGTATTTAAAATGGCCAATCTTCCCATCACCGTCAGTAAAAACTGAAGCGCAAACAAGACAGAAAACGCCGCGTAGTAATAATTGTATGCCGTCTTGTTATCATCCAGCAAAAACAAAAAAAACAAGGCCGTGCAGCCAATGACCGAACAGACAAAAGCATTGGTCATTTCGGCCAGCCTTGACTTTTTATAAACTGAATGATAGCTGCCCGTGATGCCGTAAATCAGCAGCCATCCAACCGGAATGAACACCACGCCCAACCAAAACTTATGATCAACGGAAAAGGCTTCGTGAAGAATGCTTTTGCGAACAAAATAAAACGCCGCCCAGGCAAGCGATGCGGCCATGTAATCAACAACGGCATACCAATAAGAAGGAATGTATTTTTTTAGGAGCATCGGCTTAGGTGGCGGCGGAAAGGTTGTAGTTTATCTTTTGTAAAATCTGGTGCGCCACCTCCATGGCACGGTAGCCGTCTATTTCGTTCACCACGGGTTGTGTGTTGTTTTGGATGGCGTTTACAAAGGCTTCCAACTCTGTTTTAATTGCATTGCCAGCTTGCACTTGCGGCGAAGCAATGGCGATTGTTTTGGTGCCGGCCGGCGTTTCAATATCGAACGAAAAGACGTTTTCATCGGCTTCTGTTTTCAAGCGAATGACTTCAGCCTTCTTCTCCAAAAAATCCACAGCGATGTAGGCATCTTTTTGAAACAGCCGCATCTTCCGCATCTTCTTCATGCTGATACGGCTGGAGGTTAAGTTGGCTACACATCCGTTGTTGAATTCAATGCGAACGGCCGCAATGTCCGGCGTATCGGTCATCACCGCTACACCACTGGCGGAAATGGTTTTCACGTCGCTTTTTACAATGCTTAAAATGGCGTCAATGTCGTGTATCATCAGGTCTAATACCACACTCACTTCCGTGCCGCGTGGATTGAACTGCGCCAGGCGATGCACTTCAATAAACATCGGGTTCAGCTTCTGGCCCTGAATAGCCATGAAGGCTGGGTTGAACCGCTCCACATGGCCCACCTGAAATTTCATTTTGGCCTCCTGTACCAGCTTCACCAGTTCGGCGGCTTCGTCCATCGTATTGGCCATTGGCTTCTCCACAAAAACGTGCGCCCCTTTTTTAATGGCTTTTTTGCAAAGCGCAAAATGGTATTGGGTTGGCGTTACGATGTCCACGGCATCGCAAGCCGCTATTAATTCATCTTCCTCTCTAAACCGCTTCAGGCCGTAGGCTTCTTCCACCGCTTTGGCGACGGCATCATCGGGGTCGTAAAAACCAACGAGGTTTACGCCTTCCATTTCCTTCCAATTATTCAAATGAAATTTTCCCAAATGGCCCGTACCAAAAACACCAACATTTATCATCGGCCAAAGATAAGCGGGAGGCAATGAGCAATGACTGTAAGCCATCTTTCAACTGTTTTCGTGAATAGCGAACGGCCAATGGTGAGAGAGGGGCAATAATCCAAGCCGGCATTTGGCCGGCGTCTTATTTTTACCGTTTTTAGTTTAACAAATAAGAAAGTTTGGCTTGTCGGTTATGAGTTTATTGAAAACAGTGGGCATTGGCAAAAGGGAAGACGGGCAATGGATTTTAAGCGGCATCAGCTTTACCCAGTTGCCGGCGCAAAACATTGCCATTGCCGGCGCCACGGGGTCAGGAAAAACCACGCTGCTAAAAATCATAGCGGGACTAATTGAGCCAACAACCGGCGCTGTATATTTTAAAGGCGAAAAGCTAAAAGGACCTTCTGAAAAATTACTGCCTGGCCATCCGTCCATTGCGTATTTATCGCAGCATTTTGAATTGCGTAATCATTACCATGTGCGGGAAATTTTAGACATGGCGAAAAAAGTTGAGGATGATGAAGCCTCATTGATCTATCAGGTTTGCCGTGTGGATCATCTTTTAGCCCGATGGACGCATCAACTGTCGGGTGGCGAAAAGCAGCGCATTGCCCTGGCCCGTTTGCTGATAACAGCGCCTGAACTTTTGTTATTGGACGAACCCTATTCTAACCTTGATCTTTTTCACAAAAGCATTTTAAAAACAGTTGTGCAAAGCATAAGCAAACAATTGAAAATTTCCTGCCTCCTTGTTTCGCACGATCCCCAAGACACGCTTTCCTGGGCCAATGAGATACTGGTGTTGAAGAAGGGAGAGTTGATACAACAAGCTTCGCCGAAACAGGTTTATTCGGCTCCCGTGGACGAATACACAGCCGGTTTGTTTGGCAAGTACAATTTATTGACGCTGGCAACAGCGAAGGCTTTGTCGGAATACGCTGATGCGGCGATGGATGATCCGGCACCATTCATCCGGCCTGAAGAATTTGTTCTTACCAAAAAAGGCAATGGAGTAAAAGCAACCGTGGTAGATGTGTTTTTTATGGGCGGCTTTACCGAAGCTCATTTCGTCCTTGCAAGTGCAACACTTACGATGCACACAACAAATCCTATACTGAAGACGGGTGATGAAATTTATGTGCGATTAGAACGCAGGAGACAATTGTAACCTCTCCCTGATCACTGCTTTGCTGCCTTCTCCTGTAGAAATAAAATCAACTACCGCGTGGCTGTCCACCGCAAAAACATTTGCTGTTGCTTCGGCCGAAAAACACTTTTGCCCTTTTAACACCAGGAGCTTTGCCTGCGGCGCCAGCAAGTTCATTTTTTCCGACAAATCGCTTAACGAGAAAGCCGGTTTTCGCAAAAAATAAGTAAGCAGATAATCCACCTTTTGCACCCGCATGAAATCGTCAAGGTTTTTAACCGAGACGTCAACGCCGAGGTGAATAACGGCATAGCCTGCAACCTCCAATTGGTAATAAACATAAAGCAGCAACAAATCCAATTGTTTTTCGCCGCTCAAAAAAAGTAAAACGGTTTTATCCTGTTTTTTATCGCCAACGGTGCGTTGAATGCTCCAGTAAAGTTTTTTGCGGATGGCTGTTACCACAAAGTGTTCTTCATTCAGCCGGTTGCCCTGACACAACAGACCGACTTTATTCAAAAACGGATAAATAATCTCGTTAATAACCTCATCGGCCGGCCATGAAAGAAAGGAAGTATCTAAGGTGCTTTCAAAACCACCAACATCCAGTTTGTACATGGCAAGAATCAGTTCATGCACGGCTCTCCCCTTCCGCGCCTCGGCCTCTACAAGGCCACGAACGCTTTGTTCGATATAGTGCGTAGGCAGTTGAGCCAAGGATGAAATTTTAAATCCGTTTCTGGTTAGCAGAACAAAGCTGAAAAGCTTGGACAAGTCATCGGTGGTGTAGCGCCTTGCATTGGCAGAATTGCGTTGCGGCTGAAAGACGCCGTAGCGTTTTTCCCAAACCCGAATGGTGTGCGCCTTTATATCACAGAGGTTTTCAAGCTCTTTAATTGAAAAGGTCTTCATTGAAGCAATTGAATTTAGGGGGGATTTACGGGTACGCATTTGTTTTAGTTGTGAAGAAAAAGCAAAGGAACAAATCACTCTTTAATAATCAAAGCCCTTGCGGCGGTTGTTAACAAAACAGGCGACAATAGTGATTGCCGCCTGTTTATTCTTAAAGAATTCAAATCAGTTTTTCGTCTTCACCAATTTGTAAACGTAACTCCCCGCCGCCGAGCGGCAATGAATGAAGTAAACACCTGCAGCCAAGGCCGGTTCATTGTACAACAACTTTAGGCCCATTGCTTTTTTCGCCGCCCCGTTATAAATAACGGCCTGCCTGATGCCTGCCGAATTATAAACCTCCACTACGGTTTGGCCGGAAGCAGCGGGTATGAATTCGATGGTGACTTTTGATGTAAAAGGATTGGGATAAACACGAAACACAGGCAGTTCACCTTTTGTTTCTGTTTCGGAAATTTTAATCTCCGACGACCCAATATTTCCCACTGAACCATTAGCAGTTGTCGCAACCGCTGATGTGTAAGGTGACAGCCAGCTACCGTCCATCGGCGCTTCAAAGGTTCCGTCAGGTAGCTGCCAGGCAACGGCTATATTGTCGCCGCCTGCACCTTCTTTGTGCAGCGCTTCGATGTAATATTTCTTGCCGGCAGTGAGAGAAATGGACGCTGATTTTTGCGTTGCATAACGGTTCCATTCCCGTGGATTGGTCCAGCTTAAGTTGTAGGCAATTTTTATTTTGGCGGAAGGCTCATCGCTTGTGCTTAACCAAAGTTCCGTGGCGTCGTCGCCGGCAATGTAAAACGTATAACTTCCGGTTTGGGGCGGACAGATGTAACCCCGGATTCTCGAACCGTACCTGTCCGCAGCATTTGTTGGCCCTTCAAATGAAGCCAGTTGCGATGATGAGGAAGGCGTGGCGTTTTGCGGAACCTGGCTCACATCGTTGCCGTCCACATTGTTCCAAACCTCGCGAAGAATGAATCCCGTGGCCGAACAGATTGAAGATGGAGGAACAACAACCGGAACAAAAGGCGATAAGCGGTTGCCGGGTATTGGCGCTTCCATAGTGCCGTCAGGAAGTTGCCAGGCCACCGAAACATTATCGCCGCCGTACTCTTCCTTGTGAAGCGCCTCTATGTAATATTTCTTTCCGGCTGTTAAATAAACGGACGTTGACTTCTGCGTGGGATACCAGTTCCATTGCCGTGATTCCGTCCAGCTTGTGTGGTAAGCAATTTTTGTTTTGAATGTTGGATCGTCGCTTGTGCTTAACCACAGCTCCACGTTATCGTCTCCCGCAATCCAAAACGTGTAAGTGCCTGTCTGCGGCGGACAGATATAACCGCGAATACGGGAACCGTAGTTATCGGCAATGTTCAATGGACCTTCAAAAGAAGCAAGTTGCGACGATGAGGAAGGTGTGCTGTTGACCGGCACTTGCGATACGGCTGCACCGGAAACATTATTCCATTGTTCACGAAGGATAGTGCCGCTGGCCGAGCATTGGCTTGAGGTAGCCACCAGTACAGTCAGCGACTGCGTGACATCACCGGCAGCGTTGTACTGCCCATTGCCTGCTTGCGATGCCTTAACAACAACGGCTCCCGCAGTCAATGGTGTCAGTATATTTCCATTAAGCGAGGCATTACCCGAAACGATGCTGAAGATTACGGGCAAGCCGGACGAAGCAAAAGCGTTCAGGGTTACCGGCGCATCTCCCAAGGTAAAGTTTTGCAGACCACCAAAGGAGATGGTTTGATTCTGCATGATGATAACCGTCGGCACAAACGGTGAAAGCCGGATGCCGGGTATCGGCGCTTCCATGGTTCCGTTGGGCAATTGCCAGGCTACGGATAGATGATCACCGCCGGAGGCTTCTTTCTGCAACGCTTCGATATAATACTTCCCGCCTGCCTCCAGATAAATGCTCGCGGATTTTTGCGAAGGGTACCAATTCCATTGCCTGAATTCAGTCCAGCTTGTGTTGTAGGCAATCTTTGTTTTTAAAGATGGATCAGCGGTTGTGCTTAACCAGAGTTCAACGGCATCGTCGCCGGCAATCCAAAAGGTATAGTTGCCTGAAACAGGTGGACAGATGTAACCGCGAATGCGGGAACCGTAATTATCGGCAATGTCCTTCGGACCTTCAAACGAAGTAAGTTGGCTGGTAGAAGAGGGTGTTGAGTTCACCGGAATTTGCGCCACATCCGCACCGGTAATGTTGTTCCATTGCTCACGCAAGATGGTACCTGTAGCAGAACATTGCGCCACTTGCACCGATGCGATGGCAAACTGCTGGGTCACGTCGGGTGCGGCGCTGTATTGTGCGTTTCCGGCTTGCGATGCTTTAATTACTACGGTTCCTGCTCCCGTTGGTGTAAGCATATTTCCAACAAGAGTAGCCGGACCGGAAACCAGGGAAAAACTTACAGGAAGACCAGAGGAAGCTGTAGCGGTAAGCGTTACTGCACCGCTACCCAGAACGACATTGGTTAGCGCCGGGAAGTTGATGGTTTGGCTTTGTAGCGAAGAGGCTGTGCCCGCCGGAAATCGGTGGCCCGGAATCGGGCCTTCAAAATCGCCGTTGGGCAACTGCCACGCCACCGAAACGTGATCGCCCCCACCGCCTTCTTTATGCAGTACTTCAATATAATAACGGGTACCGGCTTGCAGGGTGATGGAAGCGGATTTTTGTGAACTGTTTTTATTCCATTCCCTGAAATTCGTCCAGCCTGGAACAGCCGCGATTTTCCGTTTATTAACCTGGTTGTTATCGGTGCTTAACCACAATTCGGCAACATCGTCGCCGGCAATGAAAAAGGTGTAGTTACCGGTTTGTGGGGGACACACGTAACCGCTTAATCGGGCACCGTATGCATCGCCGATGTTGATGGTTTCAAATGCGCCGGTTACGATACTTTTTTTAGTGGGTGTTGTTTGCCAGGGCACCGAACTTAAATTGCCGCCGGATATATTGTTCCATTGCTCCCGCGATATGCCCGGCGCACCCGCGCATTGCGCCGAAGACGCAATCTGTTTTACCAACACGGCCGAACTAAAAGGCGAAAGTGTTATGCTGCCGTTATAGGTATTGGCGGCCGCGTCGGTATAGGTTCCGTCCAGGCTTATCGTTTTTGCGGTAGCCGTGGCATTGTATTCAAAGCGGATGGCATCGTAGGAAACGGCGGCTACGGGGAAGGTATGCGAAGCGGCATCTTTCCCAAACAAAGTTTTCCAGTCGGCAAGGTCAAGGTTAACGGCGGATGGGTTGGAAGACGTGCTGATGCTGTACCCCTCGTAAACCGGCCGGCAATAATAGTTGTTATCAAAGGTTCCGAATGAAGCAATGTCGTTGTCGGGTGTGCGAAACTCCGCCGCTAATTGCTGAATGTCTTTTGCAAAAAAAAGGTTGTTGTTCATCGTCACATTCCTCACCTTGGCAGCCGGCGCATAGTTATCGTGTGTCAGCACAAGCTGGCTGCTGCTGTTGAAGAAGGTATTGCCCGTGATGGTTAAGCCGTAGGCGTTGTGCACGTACAGGCCGTACAGGCCACAGTTGGCAACGGTGTTGCCGGAAATTTCCACGCCGGCGGTGTTGTCGTCCATGTAAATGCCGTTGGCCGCTTTGTAGTCCACCCAATCGGTCCCTTCGCCGGCTCCAATGCCGTTAAGGATAACGTTGCCAATAATTTTTGAGCCGTAAGTAGGCGGAGCGCCGGCAATGTTGTTCCAGGTATAAATGCCGCCACCGTCGTCCTTGACCGTATTAAAATTGGAAATGAAGTTGTTTTTAATAGTGTTTGAATTGCCGCGAAACGTAACCGGAATATAACCCGTACTATCAATCTCGTTTCCTTCAATGGTTTCGTTGTCACCATCAATCAGCACGGCTTCGTAAGAACCGCTGTCTCCCTTGCCCATACCGGCCACGGTGCCCGTGCGTTTGATGCTGTTGGCTTTTACGGTCGTGTTTGATGAATTGCGAAACTCCAATGCTGAATTAGCGGTGTTGTAAAGAGTGCAACCTTCAATGTGAACACCATTACAACCCAGGCCCAACAAGCCGTTGGCGCCGGAATAAAGAACACCGCAATTAAGAATTTGAATGCCCTGAGCATTGGACAGTTCGATAGCATTGCCGTTGGCGCCTTTAAAAACAAGGTTCGTAACGGTGATGTTGTTTTGGTTGGTGATGGACAGCAAAGTAGTTATCGCACCCACTTCCACAGCCGTTGGGGAGCCATAACTATAGATACCAAATTTCTTTGTATTGTTATCAAAATACCATTCGCCCGGCAGGTCAAGAGCAGCGCGGTGATTTTGGATAAAATAGCCGTAGTTATCGGCGGGATAATTTCCCGACTCGGACGTGTAGCTAACGGTGTTGCCGTTGTGCGATGTGATTCTGTTACGGTCAAGCACCCAACGGCTTTTCCGAATCACCACCTCGCCGCCGGCCCAGTTGGGGTAAGATGAAAGCTGTTGATCGGTGATTGACGTGTTGCCCGAATGGCTTTCGAGTGTTAGATAACCACCATTGGCAGTGCCTGCGTTTGGATAGCGGCCAATGGCTTGCGGTGCACCGTTAAGCAAAGCAACATTTACCGCCGATTGTACAAACGAGGCATCGGCTTCCCAGCTATTATTACCCACGGACACCCAACCTGACAACGAACGCAACCCGCTGATAACAGGAGCCGCGCCGCTGCCGTATGCATTTAAAACAATTGGTTGAGCAGCATTGCCCGAAGCCGTTGCTGTAATCGTACCTGTGAACACATCGTCGCGTTTAAAAAACACGTTGTCACCGGCTCTAAGCGTACCGAAAATTGTG
Source organism: Flavisolibacter sp. (assembly GCA_965247695.1). GTDB lineage: Bacteria > Bacteroidota > Bacteroidia > Chitinophagales > Chitinophagaceae > Flavisolibacter. The sequence continues at coordinate 2,512,147 of OZ252037.1, read as the reverse complement.
TTCAACTTGTCCACTGTTTTCCAGGGTGTGGATGGATTTTGTGCTTGTGCGGCCGTGCGGGAATCATCGCCGGAGGTGGACGAAAAATAATAATCGGTGGCTTTCGCCCATATCGCCGGGCACAATAGGCACAAAGCAATAACGGAGCGCAAAAAGGATGTACGGTTCTTCATGTAAATAATGGTGGAATAAATGCTGTTAAAGAAAAGCGTTCAGCAAGGAAGAGTTAGGCGGCAAAGAAAAGCTACCCAAAAAAAAGTCCGTTAAAATTTGGTGGAAAGCGGCAATTTTCCCGACGAGCTAAGCCCTTTACGGTGCCAATGAAATACAAATAGCCTCATAACCTAAGATGACTTTCGGACGTATGAGAGATTTTAGATACGGTTGCAGAAAACAAAAAGCCCATAATAAATTATGGGCTTTTATGAATTTATGTCTAAGGGTCTTTCCCTATTTTTACCCGAAGGGAACATTCCTTCGTTAAGCTGTTTTTATTTCATAATATCCTCATCTAATCGTTTTCCATCGCTGCTATTTCCAAGGCATTCTGCTCGCTTATGCGTTGCGCTGTAACAATGGCATTCTCTTTCAAGCCGTTTTCCAGCAAACTTAGTTCCGGGTCTAAAAAAGTCTTCCATCCAAAGACTGTAATGGAAAAGGCCCATTCATAAGGCTGTCCTTCTCCGCTTGAAAGCCTTACTACATTCTCACCCTGGCTATTCTGCTCCTGAACCATGTGGTAAAAGATCGTTCCTAATTTCATGCGCACCGGCGCCCGAAAGCCGACGGTGTACTCGCCGGCAAGCTGTCCGGCTTGAATTTTAAAACGAACGGGCATGCTGTTCAAAAACGTCGTGGCTTTCTGCAACGAAACATCGGCGCTGTAACGCCAGGTAGCAGCAGCCTGGCTTGACATAAAATAAAAGAGCCGCCATGCTTCCGCCAAAACAAAGGGCAACAGAAAAGCGCAAACGCCGGCCACAACCGTTTGCCACGAAAAAACAAGAGGGGCAATAAAATAAAAAATGCTTCCGGCCAAAAAAACAACAGTGGCAAGTAAAGAAGAATACAAAAACTTTTCTGATGGGGTAAGCCCGGTTACGTTGGCCCGAAGAATTAGAAAGTGTAAATAACCAAGACAAAAAAACCCGCCTGTTTGCAAAAAAATCAAAAAAACCGGAGGTAAAAAATGATTCAAGCTGATTAACACGAGGCTTCCTAAAACAAGCAACAACAAAAAAGCCCAAACCTTTTTTTTATTGCCCGACAGTTTTGCAAAAAGCGTTGCCGGGTTATTGTTTGTCGAACGAAGTGTGGATTCAAAACGCATTCGCCTCCCCTTTTAGAGCGTTAAAAGCCGTCATAACCATAATTTTTACATCCAGAAACAGACTCCAGTTTTCAAGATACCACAGGTCATGCTCTACTCTTCTTTCCATCTGGCCTACCTCTTTCGTTTCGCCGCGGTGGCCGTTTACCTGGGCCCAGCCCGTAATGCCCGGCTTTAAAAATTGTCTCACCATGTATTGACCAATCAACCGCGAATAATCTTCCGTGTGCTTCAGCATGTGTGGCCTTGGACCCACGATGCTCATATCGCCGCGCAGCACGTTCACGAATTGCGGAAATTCATCAAGGCTGGTGCGGCGTAAAAAACGTCCGGTACGGGTCAGCCGGTCATCGTTGGCCGTAGCCTGCAATTCGTTGGCCGCATTGTTCACCTTCATGCTTCTGAATTTAAGGCAGTTGAACTCATTGTTATTTTTACCCGTTCTCTTTTGTACAAAAAATACCGGCCCTTTTGATTCCAGCCAAATAAGCAGGCCAATAAGCGGAATAAGCCAGGATAAAATAAACACCACCACAAAAAAGCTCACCACCATGTCAAATATCCGCTTTTTAATCCGGTTGCCCATGTCTTCCAGCGGCTCATTGCGCAGCGAGATCACCGGAATTTCCCGCAGGTAATCAATGTGCATTTGCTTTTTAAAAAAAAGCCCCATGTCAGGCACAATTTTAAAACGAATGCAATTGTCATCGGCGCTTTGAATAATTTGATAAAGAGCGGGATTGTGTTCGGGCGCCACGGTGGAATAAATTTCGGTAGCGCCGTACTTCTTACAGACGTCCATGGTACCGGACACATCGCTTAAAATGGGATAGTTCGACAGTTCATGCACGTTCTCATATTCCTCGCAAAAACCAATGACCTCCTTATTTAAACTGTCTTCGCTTAAATATTCAACCAATTTTTTGGACAAGGAATTGTAGCCAATAATAACGACTTTGTTCACCACCCACAGCCGCTTTTTAAAATAATAATAGATGGCGAGGTAAAAGAAACGATTGATGAACAAAGTCACCAGAAGGCTGGCAAGCACCACGGTAATAAATATGCGTGACAACAGGACAAGGCGGAAAAAGAACAGGAAAATAATGACCGCGGAAAGAAAATACAGGTATGCCTGCAGCGATACTTTGCTGAAGCTTTCGAACGACAGAATGTACTTTTCGTTGTAAATATTTTTTGCTACCGCTACGGCCAGCCAAACGGCGTTCAGTGAGAAGAGCAGGTAAAAATATTCTTCATTGGGTGTAATCAACCCCTTCTTTCGGAAGAAGTATTCGGCAAAAAAGAAAACGGCATTGATGGTAACAAAGTCCAGCAGGCCTAAGCTGAATTGCAAAGAGCGAACAAAACGATTATTCATTTCTCACTTTTTCTGATGTTAGCAATGGTTCTGTAACGGATGGCACCACCGGTGCAATAAGACAGCGGTTTTGCACATAAAGAAAATCGGAACGGTCGGCAAGGATTTTAAAAATACTTTCAACGGGCTTCCAGAGATTGTGTTTTTCTATTTCCCAGGAGTGGCCCCATAAGTGAAAGCAGCCACCTGAAACATCTATTTTTTCAAGATGATTTTCAGTCAGTCTGCAAAGGTCAGTTTCCCGTACACTTTTTAACCAATTCACCAACCTTAACCACTTGCGGCGTTTTGCCAAATGCTTTGCGTAAGTAAAACCTGTGTGCGGATACGCTTGCAGCGTAGTAGCCGTAATGCCGTTTTTTACAGGCCAGGAAGTGCTGAATAATTCAGTGGTTCTTGCCAATGTAAAACCGCTTTTAAAAACCATTTGCAAAGCAGCCTCATTATACTTTCCGCCCGGAAAGCAAAACGATGACGGCGCCTTGCCCAACAATTGCGAAAGCCAATCGTAACAGTCCTCAATTTCTTCTTTTAGCGAATTATTTCGCAACCCCGGTAAACGTATATGGTGAAGGCTGTGCCCACCAATTTCAAAATCTTTTGCAAGGTTTTGTATTTCGTTCTCTCCCATCACCGGCCGCTCTGGATTTGTTTTCGGAATGTAAAACGTAGCGGGCAAGTTGTACTTCGCCAACAAGTCCGCTAATTTAAAATCAAGCGGGTGGCCATCATCCCAACTGGTGGTAATTATTTTCATTGGTTTTCTCCCGCAGTCAAACCGCTACGGACAGCGACACTGGTTGCTGCTTTATTACTGACTGATAGATGCCAAGTAATTGTTCAGCGTTTTTTTGAGGCGTATATAGTTCCTCATAAGCAGTTCTTGCATTGCGTTGATAACCGCCCTTCTCCATCGGTGACAAAGCCTGCCATTCTTCAATTGCCTTTTGCATGCTTTGTGTATTGCCGGCTTCAAAATGCAGGCCGTTGTGGTGCGGCGTTATCATGTCATCCATGGCGCCCAACCGAGAGGCAATGACCGGGGTACTGCACGCAAAGGCCTCAATAATGGTAAGCGGCATGCCTTCGAACCAGATAGATGGAAACAGGAGCGCCGATGCGGCAGCGAGTTCGTTGAGTAACGCCTCTTTCTTTAGCGTCCCTAAATATTCCATGTTCGAATGCGCGTCGCAAGCCTTTATCACCTCATCTTTTAACGGACCGTCACCAGCAAATTTTATGGTAAAAGGCAAGGTGGCAAACAAGTCCAGCATCAATCGGATGCCTTTCTCTTCCGACAGCCTTCCGGCATAAAAAAAATGGTCGCCCCTTTCTACTTTAGGCAAAAAAGGAAGCGACGTAAAATTTGGTTTTACAACCACCTGTTCTTCACGCAATCCTAACCGTGACCGCATGAAAATATCTTTTGCGTAGTGCGTCAATACAATAAAGCGATTGCAATGCCGCCATGTTTTGGCCCAGTGATGCACCTGCATGGAAAGCGCCATCCAAAAGGTTAGCAGCTTTGAATTTTTATACACGCCTTCTTTCACCGCCTTCCAGGGAAAAGGGCTGTTGATGGAAAAAAGAAATGCCTCGCCTTTGTGAAACAACAGTGCCGATGGGCAAATAAGCCGGTAATTGTGAAGGGTGCAAACTACAGGCGTACCGGTACGGCGAATGGCATATAAGACCGAAGGCGACGCGGCAAAGTGCAGGTTGTGAACGTGCACTACATCGGGACTGAAAGCTTTTATTTTTTTCAACGTTTGCTTGTACGAAGGAAGATTGAAGGGCAATTGCACCACGTTCAGCAGTGTTCCTTCGTCATTACTGAATTGCAGCAACTCCACCTCAACACCGGCCGCTTCGAGGAGCTTTTTTTCTTCTACCACCACAGTGTCCTCGCCGCCGCGAAACTTGTAAGCGCAATGAATGAGCAAAACTTTCATGAAGGATGAATGAAACTGTTTTGATGCGGGCTTTCCTTTAATCAGGAAAGCAACGAACAGTAATTGAAACCGTAAAGTGTTTAAACAGTCCGCGGAAATTTCTTATGCAGATAAGCTTTAAACAAGAGATAAACAAAGAGCGAATTGGTGACGGCGTAACGTTTAAACAATCGTCCCGGTTCCTGACCCATTCTGAACAACCACTCAAAACCTGCCTTCTGCATCCACATCGGTGCCCGCTTTTGTTCTCCAATCATTACGGGCAACGCACCGCCTACGCCAACCATCACCGCGTTCACGCGACCTTTCATGCTCGCCATCCATTTCTCCTGTTTAGGACAACCCAGTATGGCAAACACAAGGCCGGCACCGGATGCGTTTATTTTCTCGGCCACCTTTTTCTCCTCCAAAGCAGTTAGGTTTCTGAAGGGAGGGCTGTGCATTCCGGCAATGGATAAGCTTGGATAATGCTGTCGCAAATGCGCTTCTGTTTTTTGCAGCATTTCCTCCGTGCCGCCGTAAAAAAACACCGACAGGTTCGCATCCACCGCCGCTGCTAATAAATCCGGCAGCAAGGTCATGCCGGCTACTCTTTCTTGCTTTACACCGTGCAAAAGCCACATGGCCCAGGAGATGGGTTTGCCGTCAGGCGTTACGTAACCGGCTTCTTCCACCACTTGCGCAAAACGCCTGTTTTTGTGTGCTTCCACCAGCATGTGCACGTTAGCCACACAAGCGTATTCGCTTTCTTTTGCCTTAGCCGATGTGACAAGGTTTTTTATGAAGTCACTATAGCTTCCCGTGCTAACGGGAATGCTTACCACGTTCAGTTTATCCATGAAGAATCCCTTCCGTTTTTGCGTTAGAAGCAAGTTTTTTTGCATGCAAGATTTCATTGTCTATAAGGTCAAGGATTTCGCTGTCAACCGTCGCATCAAATTTTCGGGCAAACAAATGCGTGGATGCTTTGATGGCCGGAAAATCGCTTATCCGCAACGTATTCGGATGGGCGCTGTTGGGCTTTTCCCAAATCAGAAAGCGTTTGTTATTGGGGGAGAGACTTTTGCGCAGCCGGTCGTCGGTGCTGTTGGCTATTATCATGTGCATAAACAATTCATCGGGCACAAATGTGTAACGGTGAAAGGCCCGGTATTGCGGATGGGCGGCATCATAATCCAAAATATAATTGAGGCCGTACATGTCCACACTCCACCATGCCGAGCCGGTGTACGGCTTCATTCCATTCGGCATTTTACGGCGCAGAAAAGGCAGGTAGGCGGAAAGCAGGTTCAGACTTTTTGAGCGAAAGAATTCGTGCCATGATAGTCCAATGTAGTATTTGTCCACCCGGTACCAGCCGCCCCTGTCGGTGCCTGGCCATTTTTCATAATTGGGAATGGGAAAATAATCCATAAAAATGCCGTGCGGTGAAGCCTCAAAAAAGGCATTGATTTCTTCGTTGCTTTTAATGGGATAATCTTGTCCGCTAATTAAAAGAATTTGATCGAAATGTTTGCCGGTGGCTTTTACCGCCTTCAAGCCGTTTAGCGATGCCTGCACCGAACCAAAGCCACCCCATTTGGAATCTGCCCGTTCTATGAATTGAACAACCGCACCAAACGCATTTACAATTTCAAATTGTGTAATCTCGGCCGTCTTGTCAACGTGAATAAAAAATTCCGAACAACCATCGTTCAGCCGGTCAATCAACCGGTGCAGTTGAGCCGGATAACGGTGAGCCATAATGATGTACGCTTTCTTCATTTTTGTTTTGGTTGGTGATAGTTGATAAAAGTTTTGGTTTAATCAGCCGCTGGTTGCAAGGCAGCGCTTCTGTGTAAAAAATATTTTCGTGCACCGAAGTTCCACCAGAAAGTAACGGCGGTTGCGGCCAGCTTCGACACCATCACGCCGTAGCCGAAATAAGAGGTACACAACCAAATGAGCAGCGCATTGATGCCCAGGCCGACACCGGTGATAATGAGGTAATAGGTCATTTCGAGGTGACGATTGGCAACGGCCCTCACTTTAAAAATCCAAAGTATGCAGAGGTAGTAATTCAGCACGGTGCCAGCCATAAACGAAATGACGGAAGCGGGCACGGGGTGCATCGCTCCCCTTCGGGTTAACAGAAAAAGAATACCGAAGTCAAGCACGGTGCAAATACCGCCTACGATCAGGTATTTGCCTGCCTCGGTTAAGAGGTTTTTGCGCTTATGCGCTAACGCCGTTGTAAGGGAGATGAGTTTTCTCACGATTGCTTTGTTGTAATGATAAATGCGTTTTCAATTCCATGGCGGCTTCAATACACTTGTCCATGTTGTAATATTCCCATTCGGCAAACCGGCCTAACAAATAAACGTTGTATTTAGCCAATGCGGTTTTCAATCGTTGCACATTGGCGCGGGTTTGCTTGTCCTGAATGATGTAGGAATTGGGTTCGTAATTAAAAGCAATAGCCTTCAGGTTACCGGGCAGCTTCGTCAATTCTTCCAGCATGTACTCCTTTTCCTGTTTGCCCGAAAATTCCACCACGCAGGTTTTGCGGCCCGTGCCTTCGTTGTTTGTGGCGCTAAAGTTTCCTGTATAGATAATGCGGTGCGCTTTAAAACCTTCTTCAGGCAAATAAAGCCAGGAGATGTCGTTGTCGTCCGTCTCGCAAAGCACATTGGAAGTACCGTTGGAAGCAAAATCTTTTACGGCTTCCATCGCTTCACGCAATTGGTTATCATTACTGTGAACGATGTCCCGCAGTTTGCGAACGTCGCCGCAGTAAATTAAAACGTCCGGCGAAAAGGCGCCATTGTTTATAGACAATTGTCCGTCTTCAAACGAAAGGCTTTTCAACGGCGTGGAAAGATGAATGTTCAATCCTTGGGACAGCCGGTCAACTATAAATTGCGAGCCGCCTCTTTTAGCATACCAAAAAGTCGCATGTACCATCGTGCCTTCTTCGCGTTTTAAGATGTTGCTGACGATGACGTCGCGTATCTGTGGCATGGGCAGTTTGCCATCCAACCACTCGAGTGGCACTTTGCTGATGTCGGTATTCCAGATTTTAGAATTGTACGGGCCGAAATAAAGATTGTAAAGCTTTGTGCCAAAGTTGCCAATGAGAAAATCCTTGAAGTTATCGTACCGGGCTTCCGCGTTATTATTCGAAGCAATCATCTCCAGTAATTCGCTAACAATCTCACGCACTTTATCTTCCGGCAACTGGTACAAATAATTTTCCAACGGATATCCGATGTACTGTCCATCAAACAAAATTTTTGCGTTGCGGGTTGCCAGCAGAAACTCTTCATCGCGATTGAAATGGTTCCAGAACCAATCGAGGACTTCCTTCTTTTTACTGTTGAAAACATGGCCGCCCACGCGGTGAAATAGTGCGCCGTCAATGCGATCGCACTTTATCAGTCCGCCAGCTTTTGAAGCGGTTTCTAACAGTTCCACTTCATATTTGTCGGACAGCAGCCGGCTTACGCTCAACCCCGATATTCCCGTTCCGACAACGATTGCTTTTTGTTTCATCAAGCAGATAGTTTATGATTTTTCATCTAAGGCAATCATTACTCATCTTTCACTGTTATAAAGTATGCGAATTGCCCTTCAGCCTTTGTACAAAATAATACCACAAGGTTTGGTAAGAATTGCGAATGGCGCTTTTAGACACCCTCGGCGATGGCGCTGAATAATGAATGGGCACTTCAAATATTTTGTGTTTGCGCAACAGGTAACGCAGCTCGGTTTGATAGAAATGCGCTTTTGATTTAAACGGATGGCTGATAATCTTCGCCACTACGTCGCGATGAAATCCCTGGAAGCCGGAGGTCATGTCTTTCAGCTTTGTGCGCAGCAGCACGTTCGCCAATACAGTGCCTGTTTTAGACAACATGCGGCGCTTGAATGGTGAATCGCCCATGGAGCCACCATTGATAAAACGGCTGCCAAAGGCGCAGTCGTTGCCTTCGTTCAACACCCGCAAAAACATGGGAATGGCCCGTGGGTCGTGCGACAAGCCGGCATCCATTTCAATGATGATGTCGTGGCCGGCTTCGTAAGCCACACGCAACCCTTTGATATAGGCATCCACCACATTGCGGTTGTCCGGCGCCCACACGGTTACGTAACGCGGGTCTGTTGCCGAGAGTTCCTGACACAATTCCAATGTGCGGTCTTTCGATACACTGTCGATGATGAAATACACATTGCCCGGATTGAGTTCATCGGTCACGAAAGAAATCATTTCGATGAAAGGCTCGAAGTCCTTCTCTTCGTTGGCCATCGGTATCACGATCGCCCAATTCTTGTAATAATAACTGTTGTCGTAGTGATGCGGCATTTTTCTCATCGTGCGGCCGTTTTCAGAAGGCGAGCTTTTTACGTAATCGCTTTGCATATGGCTTAATGTTTTTAAAAACGGTTTCCATTGTGCGGGATAAGGACAGATGGCGCTTGTATTTTTTAAAGAAAGCGGCGCCTTTTATTTCATCGGGTTGGAGACGGGCAAAAAATTTTTTATCGGACGGTAAGTGCAAGATAAAATGTTCGAAATAACCTTCAATCGGTTTCTGAATGTGAACGGGCACATAGCTCCAATAGCGCCCAACAAACGATAACGCACCGGCATCCAAAAGCGCAACGTTGCCAATGCTTTTTATTCTTTCCACCGCTACGGATGTCAGCATCTCGTCGCCTTGATGATGTACGTCCGCGGCGTGTTGCCAATAGCTTTCGGTTATCATATTCACTTCCACCGACAAGCGGGCAAAAAAAGAAGGCGGCCCTGCAATGAATTCGCCACCGGCCCAAAGCCCAAAAGATTTTTCGCCACCGTTTAGCAATTCTTTTTCTTTCTTGATTCTCTCCGCGCCTATAAAAGGCGTCATTTGATCAGTGATGTCATAATACAGCGGCAGCTTTTGGGCAACGATTGTTTTAAACGCTTCAGGCATTGTATTTACGCAAAGCATATCGGAATCCACCAGCGCCACGTATTCTTCTCCCAACGAAGCGAGGTATGAAAATACTTCCAGCTTAAAATGCGCCGAATAAAACTTGATACCCGATGGCACTTGCAACTTAAATTCTAATTGCGTAAAGTTTATGGCGTAATTGTCTTCATTCAGTTTGTGAAGCATTGCCTTGTCATTCGTCAACACGATCAACTCAATACCTTCCACTGCCAATGAGCGATGAAACTGTTTTGCACAATCGAGGTACAGCCGTATTTGCTCTTCAAAATTTCGGGTGAAAGCATTGTTGTGAATGCTTTGTTCATTCCGGCAAATGTGTATGAGTGTATAAAACTTCATGCTGTCCGCCAGGTGTTTAGGGTCTGGTGTATTCGGTCATGGTGTAAGCACTGTCGGCGGTTGTAAACGTTGACGCCTTCCAGGCCCGCCAGGGCCTTGGCTTCCCCTCTTCCTCATAAACAGTCTCGCCGCCGTTTTCCTTCACTTCAATCATGTAGTTGTATTTGTCGAACCAGGTTGGCGGAACTGGTTGCGGCACGGGCACCTGACGCTCTGCCTTCTCTCCTTCCATCATCAAATGCGTAGCCACATCAGGACCGCCGCCCACGAAAATTGCTTTGCCTTTCCAGGAAGGCGATGCGTCTAAATGCGTAATCAATTCAGTAAAGTCTTTATCGCTTCTAAATTTGTACTTCACCAGTTTCGAAAGAAGTATCACAGCGAAAAAACCAGCTAACAAGAGCGGCGCTGCCAAACGAAACAAAATTGTTTCACTACGGTATTGCATGGCCAACAAAACAGCGGCAATCGCATAAGGCACGAGGTACACCTGGTAGTTGAATTCGTTGGAACGAAGCACAATCACCAATGCCAACAACATCGAAATGGTTAGAAATAATCTGAAAGCATTTTCGGCTTTTGTTTTATAAATACAAAACAGCGCCAGCAAAACCATCGGCACCGATTGCAACAGATACATGGCCTTTAAATCAAAAAAACTGGCGTGCGCCTTGCGTAAAAATTGTAAGGTCATCTGTTCTTTAAACAAAGTAATGTCCTGTAAAATGTACCAGATGTAAGGACTGATGGCCGCGGCAAAACCGAGCGAAAAAAAGAGCAACGGTTTAATCCCTCTTCGCAAGGACGTAAGGCCCAATCCCGCGCCGCAAGCCAACATCAGCGGATGCGTCATGATGCCGAGTGCGGCAATAACTCCCAATGCCAAATCGCTCCATCCCCGCTTAACAGCAACAATTGCCAAGGCTGTCAAAAAAATGGCCAGCGCTTCCACCCGTATAAAGGCTGATGTGATGATGATAAACGGGCAAATGAGAAACAAGGCCGCAGCCGATGCCTTGCCGTAACGATCTTTTGCCAATGATGCCAGCAACAATGCCGAACCGCAAGTAAGCAGAAGGCTAAAAATTTTCGCGGCCATTACCGTGCTGCCAAAGATTTTGAAAAAGCTTCCCAACAAAACAATGTAAAGCGGCGGCATCCAATACGTGTGTGTTCCGGCACCGGGTAAAAAACTCTTGTGTACGTCCGACGCAAGATTGCCTTTAGTAGCAAGGCTTTGGGCCGGTGAAAAAAAACTGGCTTCATCAACGTTTACCGGTGGAAAGGAATTGCGGAAGAAAAGAAAATGTATGATAAAAACAAGCGCCGCCATTGCGAACAAGCCAATAGCAAGGCTTTGCTCAAGACTGTTTCTTTGCCCAATGATTTGCCCGCCTTTCAACGACTCACTCTTGGTAAAACCATTTGCCGGTTTACCAACAGAAGCAGTGGTTTTGGTTACATCTTTATTCATTATACGTCCGGTTGGTTCGTGTTGATTGATTGGTTTGCTTACTTGCTTTTCCTTACCTGTGCCGTTAATTTAATAAAGGTGTTGATGATTTTACGGGTTGCCAATGCGGGCAACATGTAAGGCCGCTTCAATTGATTTTGCAGGTAAGGATTGATAACATGAACGGGACAAAAATTAAACTGCCTTTTATCACCGGGGTCTGTTTCGGTCTTCAAATAATCAAGCCCGAAGGTGTTGGTTGATTCATTGTCGAAGCCGATGTTGTGCGCTTTTGAAAGCACGGGATAAACCACCTTCATGCGGTTCTTTGCCACATGCACCTGCATCTGAATATCCCACGTGGAAATAACGCCGGTAATTTGCTTCATCAACATACGGGATAGGTCGGGGCCTTGCTTGTTCAACTGGCTTTTGAAATTTGGCGTCGTGTCCAGCAGTTGCTGCAAACCTTGGTTGTCCCAGATAACGCCTTTTACCCTGGAGCCCCAGCTCCCCCAACCGTAGGAACAAAAGCGTTCATGAACGATGGTATCGTAGGGATATTCTTTCTTTTTTAGCGGGAAGGCGAAACCACTCATGCAAAAAACTGAAGGTTCGTCGCGGTAAAAATCCAGGCCGTCAAGCATGTACCGAACGTAGTTGGGCGTCACTACTAAATCATCTTCCACGACAATAAACTGTTCATAATTGTCGCGCAGATAATTAATGCCCGCAAAAAAATTTGGGCCGGTACTCAAATTGCGTTCACGAAAATGCTTGTGTACTTTTTTAAAACCCGTGAGAGAATTGATGTACTCTCTCGTGGCGGTCACACCGGGCAAATCTTTTTCACCTTTGTGGCCATCGCAAAAAAAGATGATCTCCATGTCCTTGCACTCGGGATTTATCAGCAAGGCTTCCATGGAAGCCCTTAGCTTGGATGCCCGCTTGTAGCAAAACACGCCGATGATGGTTTTCTCCTGCATTGTTTTTTCTCTTCTGTGCTGTATTATTTTCTAAACGTTTCCCAGATAAAAGGAAAAAAAGTCTTCATCCACACCTTTACAAAAGCCGACGGATAGGAAAACGGAAAATGTTTGCGAATGAACGTCATGTATTCTTTATACGCCAGGCCTTTTGGGCTTTTCATGTATGCTATCCGTTGCTTTAATGTTGTTTTGTTAGATTGCCAGTTCTTGCCGTGATCGTTCACACAGTCGCCCAAAAAGCCCGGCGCCACAAAAACCTTAAAACCTGCACGGCTGGCGGTTAATGAATAGTCGTAATCAGCAAGGCCGTGTGTATAGTCATCGGATAGGATGCCGACTTTTTCGACAATGACTTTCGGCACCAACATGATGTTGGCGTTGGCCACATCGCACGTTAGGTATTCGGTTTCGCTCCACACCACTTCGTCGTCGCGCCAACTTCGCTTAGCCGTTAGCTTTCGGCCACCGTAGGAACGTTGCTGTGTCACCGGATCTTTCGTGCTTCCGATGCACAGGCTGGTTTCAATTGACGGAGCATCAAGTAATGTATTGATAGCGTTTTCGTACAAAATGGTGTCGTCGTTTAGCAACAGATAAAAATCAGGCGATGATTTCGCGGCTTGCTTCCAGGTGTGACGCATTCCGCCGGCCCAAAACAGCTTTCCGCTGCCTGCGTAAACATTCGCTGCGGGATAAATTTCTTTCACAGCTTGCGGCGTGCCGTCGGTGGAAGCATCATCAGTTATGTGCACAGATAATTCAACGCCTTCCGGCAACCGCTGCCGCTGCAGGCTTTGCAAGCAAGCGAGTGTTTTTTGCTTGCGGTTTCGCGTGGCTAATAATACGGCGATGGTCATACGTTAACGGACAGTTTCGATGCATTTTGGTTACTGCAATATGAGTCTTGGTTTCACCGGCTTCGGTTCAGGTTCTATTTCCTCGTCATCATCTTCTTCTTCCACTTCTGTTTCATCCTTCTCTATGTAATAAAGACAAAGGCCCAGGTGCCCCCAAAATATCAAGGGCAACACGTAGTTAAAAGAATAAAGCAAACCGGAAAGGCAAAAAGAAATCATGATGATGCTCTCGCTGCTGTGGCTGCGCTTAAAGGCTTTGTACGCGATGTAAAAAAACAGCGAAAACTTAAAGATGAACCCAACAAGCCCCTGGTAAAAAAGTATTTCCATGTAGCCTTCGTGAAAATGCTGGCCGGTTTTTTCGGGCCACCAATCCACTATCGGATTCGACATTTCAAAGCCTTCGAAGCTCCAACCGAAAAGCGGCCGCTGCCAAAAAAGTTCGCCGTAAACTTCACGTTGATCGTGGCGGAAACGGCCGGTGCTGTCTTCTTTGTTGGGCTCGAAAATTTCACCGAAGCGATCGGCCATAAAATCCACAAACTCCGGAAACATGTTGGAAAGAACGAAGTACGCAACCAGAATGATCAACACAAAATAAACGCCGATGCGGTAAATGCGTGGGATGGATTTCCTGTTGTTGCGCGACATTAGGGCCAAGTAGCCGAAGAGCGAAATGATGGAGCAACTCCAAACCGACCGGTGCTGGTGAATGAGTATGGCCGTAATAACGAGCAACAACGGCAGAAAGAATTTAAGCTTGTGTGTTTCGATGGACTTGTGCAAATACCACAACAAGGGAATGATGAGCATGTAAATTTTGCTGGAATGCAACACACGGCCATCACCGGAAAACGGACCGTAGTCGTTCATTTCAATTTCGGCAAGGCTGAACGAAAATCCGCGGCCGTACCAAACCATAAATACGAGGTAACTCAAGAGATAAAACTTGGCCAGAAACTCCAGAATGTCAAGGTCGTGTTTGCGGCAAATGTGTTTGATAAAGAGCGCAAAAATCACCGGGAACAAAACGTAAAACATGGTGAGCTGCTGAAACACGCTGCCAAACTCGTTGAGCGATTGCAATACCAGTTTTATCATCAGCAGCGCAAATACGGTGACGTATATCCTTTCCGTGCTTTTGAGCGCGGGCAAAGCATACAACATGTAACCGGCTACCAAAAGGCTTGCGGTCTTTTCGTAGTTCTGAACAAGGTTCGAGTCGGGCATCACCAGCCACGAGAACATTTCTTCCATTAGCAGATAGCCAACGAAGAGGAGAATGAGCTCCTTTACGTAAAAGCGGTGATTGAATATTTTTAGAACTGCGTTCATTTGGTGTTTAACTTAAGCGGTGCGAACCTTGCCTCCGCCGGAAGAAGCATTGAGTATTCTTGAAAGTTTATTAACCGCTCTGGGAAAAAGACTTTTGAATTGCATCCAATTTAGCTGCACATTAAGCTTTCGTACGTCCCAGCTTCCGCGGTTGTCATTCCAGCGGAGCCTTTTTTCGTTGTGCAAATACATTTTTTGCAGCGAGGCCTCTTTGCCTTGCTCAATCACATCCAGATAAATTTCTTTCTTCTTGTCCACCAGTTCCTTGCTGATATAACCGAGGTGCTTCAACCGCAACGACGTATTGAGCTTAAGGCCTTTGATGCCTTTTACATTAGGCGAATCAAGGATCTTATCTTCAAAGTAACCGGCCGGGTTCTCGCGCCACATTACCCGATCGTGAATACAGGTAAAGAAAAAATACTGACCCGATCCGGCAAAATGATTATTGTCTATAAAATGGTAGCGACGAAAGCCGTATTGGTTAACCCAGCTTCGATTCATCAAACGGTTAAAATCGGCACGGCTCACGTTAGGCTCAAAGATTTCATCAATGTCAACCCAAATGCACCAATCGGGATTCCGTTTGCGCATCATGGCATACAACATCTTTTTATCGCGGCCTTCATTGTAGCCTTCGGTGCGGATGCTGTCAACCACCTTTGAATGTTGTATCAGCTTTTCGTACGTGCCGTCGGTAGAGCCGTTGTCGAGCAGCACGATTTCATCCACCAGCTTTTCAAAGCAGCGCAGCCAGTCCTCTACAAACAGCGCTCCGTCCTTCACCCGCAGCATGGCAACCAATTTCGGCATATCGAAAACAATGAGGGTTTAAAATTTTTAAATCAGGCTCTTCGCAATTTGGCAAATGAAAGCCCAATGTATTTGCCCGACACGGCTTTTGTTTTTGCCCGAAAAGGCATATCAACGGCCAGGAGCAGTAAAAAGAAGAGCAGGGTAAATACGCCGCCATTCACCAGCAGCTTTGCAAAATATTGCGTAGGTGCCAACAAACTGTTGGTCAGTTGCGTTAGGCCCCATCCTCCCAATAAAGCGATGGGTAAAATAAAAACCCAGGTTGATGTCAATCCCGTTAGGAGTGAACGTTGCAAATACCCCAGCTTGTAAACACGGTAATAATAAAAGAAAAAATCAAAGACGATGGTTACGCCAAGAGACGTTGCGATGGCGCCGGCTATACCGTAATGCTTGGCTGCGAAATACATGAGCGTGCCGAATACAAAACCGCGGCAAATATTATAGAGGCTTTGCTTTTTAATATCACCCAGTGCATATCCCACATTTGCCATGAACGTCACCATCAGGCTGAAGAAAAATTGAGCGACCAGCAGATACAACAACTTGTTTCCCACAAAATGTTCGGGGCCCGTCCAGGCTGCGATCAGGTTTCCGTAATTGAAGCAAAACACCAGCGCAAGAAATAAGGCCGCATAGGAATAAAACTTGAACTGTTGATTGATGAATTGAATGATGTTATTTTTTTCATCCGCTCCTTTGGCGTGAGAAATCAACGGCATCAAGGCCACCGAGTGCCGCCCAACAAGGGAATAAAAATGGTTAATTGGCCGCCGGTTTACTTCATACATGGTAATTAACGATGGTGTAATAAAACGCCCCAGCACAACCATGTCAACGTTGTAAGACAAGCCGCTGATAATTTTGGATGTGGACGTAAAGGAAAATATCCGGGCGAAAGATTTCAGGTGTGCTGATTCAAAAACGATGGTTACGGCTTGCTTTTTCAGCACCCTAAGCATGGAGGATATGTTGTGGATATTGATATAAATGGCTCTTCCAAGATTAGCAATAGCGATAGAAAGAACGCCCCAACCTAAAAACAAAAGCACGAGGTTGATAGCCAAAAACAAAAAGTTTGCGCTAAGGGAACTGATTGCAACCTGTGCTGAATTGTGCAAGCCTTGGTTAATGCCCGTCATGGTAAACGAAACCAATGAAAGGCCCGTTGCCAAAACTGTTATTACCAAGGCGGCAGATAGATGCGGATAAGCCGAAATATCTTTGTTGATGATGCGGCCTATAAAGAAATAACAGCCCAAGCCTAATACCACTGAAACCATTAATACAATTACGGACATTGCATAACCCGAACCGATCAATTTTCCAACTTCTTCCTTCTCGTTGCGGCCACGGAGTTCGGCTATTTTTTGCTGCAAAACCTCTCCCACACCGGGGTCCACCAAAATCATCAGTCCCAGCACATTGCCCGTAACCCACCAAATCCCCAAGGCATTGGTCTCGATGTTTTTTAAGTAGAGCGGGGTAAGGAGCAGGGAATTAAAAATGTTTGTGAGCACCCATCCGTACTGAAACACAAAATTCCACCGCAATAGTTTTTTGTCCATGAAGTGTCAAAGAAAAGCTGTTCCGGTGTAAATACATAGTTGCTATTTAGCCGAAACTGCTATTTGAATCCAGTGCGCAAAACCTGCACGCCTAAATTTTTTAAATCATCTCCATTCGTTCGTAAACGAAATGCTCTCCTTGACTTTCGCAGATTTTCAGGTCTTCTCTGACCATTTCTGTCACGAGGGCTTGGAGGTCGTATTTGGGTTGCCAGCCCAGTTTGGTTTTGGCCTTGGTGGGGTCGCCGATGAGCAGCTCCACTTCCGTGGGCCGGAAATAAGCCGGGTCAATGCTCACCACCTGCCTGCCCACTTCGAGCTGATAGGCCGGATGGGTGCAGGCGGCGATATAGCCTCTCTCCTCCACCCCTTCGCCCTTGAAGGCGATCCCGATGCCGGCTTCGGCAAACGCCATCTTGATAAATTCCCTCACCGGGGTCGTAACGCCGGTGGCAATGACAAAATCTTCCGGTGTGTCTTGCTGCAAAATGCGCCACATGGCCTCCACATAATCCTTGGCGTGGCCCCAGTCTCTTCGTGCGTCAAGGTTGCCCATGTAAAGGCAGTCCTGGTGGCCGGCGGCAATGGCGGCCACGGCCCGGGTAATCTTGCGGGTGACGAAGGTCTCCCCACGCAAGGGGCTTTCGTGATTGAACAAAATGCCGTTGCAGGCGTACATGCCGTAGGCCTCGCGGTAGTTCACCGTGATCCAGTAGGCATAGAGCTTGGCCACCCCGTACGGGCTTCGGGGATAAAAAGGCGTGGTCTCTGATTGCGGCACTTCCTGCACCAATCCGTAGAGTTCAGACGTAGAGGCCTGATAGATGCGGGTGGTCTTTTCGAGGCCCAGGATGCGGATGGCCTCCAAAAGACGCAAGGTGCCGATGCCGTCAGCATTGGCCGTGTATTCCGGGGTGTCAAAGCTCACCTTTACGTGGCTCATCGCCGCCAGGTTGTAAATCTCATCGGGGCGGGTTTCCTGGATGATGCGAATCAGGTTGGTGGAATCGGTCATGTCCCCGTAGTGCAGCTTCAGGCGAACCCCCGTTTCGTGCGGGTCCTGATACAAGTGGTCAATCCGGTCGGTGTTGATGAGCGAACTCCTGCGCTTTACGCCGTGTACCATGTACCCCTTCTCCAATAACAACTGGGCAAGGTAAGCCCCGTCCTGACCCGTAACGCCCGTAATCAATGCCGTCTTCATGCAAGTTAAGTTTTGATGATTTTTTGATGATAAAGTAGAGGAAATTTTTTACCCGGCTTTTACCTGTTGATAAGCAGCAGAGGCGTAAACGCCTTGTGTGTAATTCAGCACTTCAATTTTTTCTTTGGCCACTTCTGCAATCATCGTGTAGCCAAGCGAAGGCAGATAGAGCTTTACAGTTTTGTTTTTTACTTCCAGCACATCGCCTTCGCGGTGTATTAGAACGCCGTCCGTTATGCGAACGCGGTCTGAAATATTTACGGTGGTTTTCTCCAAATGCACGTTGTGGTGTTCTTGTATAAAATCTTTAATTGCGTCAATTTCTTCATCCCGGATAACGGCTGGAGACCCTAACCAATATACCAGGTTCAATATACCATCAGTTTGTTTGATACTCAAATGCTCGGCTTCAGAGGCGTAAACAAAAACGTATGATGTAAATAGTGGTTCTAAAACCATCTTACGCCGATCACTCCATTGGCGCACCGTTTTGGCAAGCGGACAGAAATTATCTATCCGACGTTTGCTCAATCCTTCGGCCACCTTTTTCTCCCACCTTGGTTTGGTGTAAACGGCATACCACTTTTTTTCGTGTATCATAGAAGTCAGGGTTTGTATAAGGTTTGGTTAGCACAGGCTCCGCCCATCTCGGTCACAAATTTTTTTGCAACTGATATTTCACTTTCAATTTATTGGGCTTTGTTCTATCTACTTACCTGCACCAATCTGGTATCGTTCGTCTTTGTCTTTGTATATATAACCGTAGCCATAACCGTAACCGTATTTTTTTCCACCAAAGCCGCGGGAACGGATTCCATTGAAAACAATGGCCATGTTATTAAGCTCATTTATTTTATTATCCTCATCAATTCTTTGGACAAATACTTTGGGCGTATAACGATGCCGCACTACAAACAGCGTGGCGTGGCATAACGGCGACAACACGTAAGCATCAGTAACGGGGCTTACCGGGGCCGTGTCAATCACTAAGTAATCAAATACACTGTCGAGGTAGTCAAAAAGCTTTTCAATTTTCCCGTTCATTAAAAGTTCGGATGGATTGCGCGGCAATTCACCGGCAGAAATCAGGAAGAAGTTCTCATTCAAGTCGGTTTCCCGAATAATTTCGTCCGCCGTTGTTTGCCCGAGAAGATACTCCGTCAACCCCTTTTCACCGTGTATGCGCAGCTTGTTATTCAGGGATGGATTATTCAAGTCGCAATCAATCAGTACCACCTTTTTACCTGTCAGAGCCAGGCTTAAAGCAAGGTTGGTCGCAATAAAACTTTTGCCTTCGCCGGAGATGGCCGATGTCACCAATATGCGTTTATTCTTTGAGTTAATTCCAAGGTACTTAAGCGTGGCACGAAGCCTGCGAAACTGTTCGGCGATAAATGTTTTGTTAGATTCACCAATAACGATTGGGTCTTTCAAATCTTCGGCGATGATCTCGCCGACAATAGGAAGACCGGTGAATTTTTCGATTTCGTGGCGGAACATGATATTGCGGCTCAATGATTCCCGGGCCGATACGAGTCCGATACCCGCGAACATGGCGATCAAAAAGGACATCAAATAAACAACTTTGCGTTTCGGGCTTACCGGCGAGTCAGATGATTCGGCCGGATCAACTATGCTGCTATCCGACACGGTTGAGGCATAAGACAAGGCCGTTTCTTCCTTCTTCTGCAAAAGGAAAGAGTAGATACTTTTTTTAATGTCCAACTCGCGGTTGATGTCAACCAACTCTTTGTCTTTTTCCGGAAGGCTTTGCAACATTGAATTGTACCCGCCGTTAGTGGCGTACAACGTACTACGGTTCGCCTGCAAACTCTTCTCTTGGCTGCCAATGTTTTCTTGTAAACTAGAGCGAAGTTGGTCTATTTGGTTGTGCATTGCTACCATTGTGGGCAATCCTTCACCCGTTGTTTTTTTCTGGGTTTCGTACTCTTGTTCTTTGGTGTACAATTGAGTGACCAATGTTGATAAGGTCGGATCATTAACGCCGAGGGTAGAAGGCACAATACCCGCTTGGGAATTTTTTTGTTGCACGTAGCTTTTCACCTGTCCCAAAACGGCCAATTGCATGTTTACTTCACTTAACTTTTGATCATTGGCACTCACGTTCTGTAAAAAGAGACGACCCTGTTCACCAATGTTTATGGCACCGTGACTGGCTTTGTATTGCTGGGTTTTCCGCTCAATGGACTCGAGGTCGTGTTCAACGTTTTTCAATCGATCTTCAACGAAGGTCAACGTGTTGGCAGCAAGCGTGTTTTTATCTTTCATCATTGCTTTGCTGTAGGCCGCCAACAATTCATTTAATATGTCCTCTCCTCTTTCGGGCACTTCATCTTTTAACGCAAGGTTTAAAATGGTTGCTTGCTTATTGGTTGTTTTTACATCCAATGACCCTTGGATACTACCAGCGGCATCTTTCACCGGAACTAAGGAAAAATAAAGTTTATGGTCATTGACACCCATTGATCTTTTGTTTGGCACAAAACGCAAAACCCCATAGGGTGTTTTTGACCATTCATTTAAAGAGTAGGACATTCCGCTCAACGAAACTTTTTCTGTTTTCTCATCATAAGTAAAATCAATTTTGCTCTTTGCCACGATAGCATCCGGATTCTGAACTTGCACATTCACAGGCGATGTCACATAAGCCGACTTGCTTCTGATGCGGCTTGCTTCATAAATAGGTGCATACAAATGCAGGGTCTTGACTACATCAATCATGAGCGGCCTTGATTGAATAACTTCGACTTCGTTTTCAATAATTTTTTTGGTGGAAATTAAGTTCAGGTCTTCCAGTGCACGGGTGTTTTCCGTCCCTTTCCGTTCATCCTTTATCAGCAGCCGGGCGGTGGATTGGTAGAGAGGTATGGTATAGCGCAGATAGAGCCAAGCTCCTGCTCCCGCCAAGGTCAACAAGAACAGGAACAACGGCCAGTAAGGCATGTACCGAAACAAAATGTTCCGCAAAAAATTTGGCTCTTTCTCTTCATTATTGGTTCTGGCATTCTTCATTTTCAATGGTTTATCGGGTTAAGCGGTCTATAATGATGGCGGCAAAAGAAAGTCCGCTTAAAATAATTGGCAACAACTGATAAGCTCTGGCCGTACTGGCAACCTTTGCCTTGTTCGGCTCTACGTACACAATGTCATTCGACCGCAGGTAGTAATACGAAGAAGTAAAGATTTCAGATGTGTTTAAATTCAATCTTTTAATAATTTTTTGTCCACCCTCCTCTCTTATAACCAATACATTGTCGCGCTTGCCATATACCGTAACGTCGCCGGCTAAACCCAATGCTTCTAATAAAGTAATTTTTTCACTCGGAACGTTTAAAACGGTTGGGTTAGCCACTTCGCCAAGAACTGTTACGCGAAAATTAAGATGGCGTACAGTGACGATCGGATCGAGAAGCAACTTTTTATCCGTAATGCCTTTTATGATCACCGACCGAAGTTGCCCTTCAGTCAAGCCAGTTGCTTTAATAGTGCCCAGCATGGGAAATTGAATGTTCCCATCAGCGTCCACCAGATAGCCTGATACTTGGACAGGTCCACCTCCTGCATCAGAAGTCATATTGGAAGTATTGAAAAGTGCAGATGCCTTTGCATCAAGGCTGGTAACGGTTATGCTTAATAGGTCATTGGTGGAAATAACGGTTTGTGGTATGACGACAGTAGAGGGTAAAGTCGCATCCCCTTGCCCATTGAAGTACACAGCCTTTTGCATGTTCACACAAGAGGTCAGCAATAGGATTACATAAGAAGCTAGTAATAGGTTTCTTGGCATACCAGGGAACTACGTGGTTAAAAATTGTTACGATTAGAATTCAAATTGCAGGAAATCGATAGTAGCGGCTTTCGGAAGGATCGAGGACAATGATACGGAATCAGCACTCAACGAGCAAAAACCATTCCTTTTCTAAATGCATGAAATGGTTCAATGTTATGACTTTTAAATAACTGCAATAATTAGACAAAACACAAAGTGTTTCAGAATCATAGGTCGGTGTTGAGAACCAATATACACACGGCTAATTTTTGCTTATTTCTTAAAACTCCAAAAAATTCCAAAAGAACTTAAGAAACGTAGTCAGTAAAAAGGTCAAAATATTTATCTACTTATTTACGTGACTATGCAAAAAAGGCGCGCTGTAAACATAGAACATATTTTAATAAGTTCCAAAAACAGTGGAGGTTAAATAGATGGGGTATGGACAATTTCATGCTAAAATAACATTCGCCCGAATTGAAAAAATTGAGTCTTGACCTCACCAGCAGAGTTAAATTAAATGACTATTATTCCATTAGCCACGCCAAAGTTTTTTTGCAACCTCTCATCCTTAAAATGGCCCTAACTAAAAAATGAACTTGGTTAAAAATCTCTATCGAGCAAAAACTTGAACTCTATCGGACGGTGCCAGTATGGCTAAGTACCGGCTATTGCCTTTCAATCATTAGACATAGAATTAGACAATATTTTTTAAGCATTTCAATAACTCAATTAAGCATCACCTGAATGCAGGGATTTAATCTTTGCTCCATGGCAAAAAGTAGATTGTCTCGTTTGGTCTTAGACAAAATTTCGGTGTTATAAAACCAAACCTTTCAAGTTGGGTAAAGATGGGAATAAAAAAAGCAACCTTTAAAGGTTGCTTTGTCGGGAAGACAGGATTCGAACCTGCGACCCCCTGGTCCCAAACCAGGTGCGCTACCGGCCTGCGCTACTTCCCGAGTTAGAGGCAGCAAATGTATGCCTTTGTTCAACAACAGCCAAAGCACCAATAAAACATTTTCAAACCCTTCAGTTAACACCTTAAAACAACCATCACCATAGCGGCAATACAGTTTAAAATTGCCGGCTTTTGTTGAATAGATAGACTATTTAAAATTGAAAGATGCTGTTTTAAAGCAATCCGTCTTCAATCGTAATCTTATGCTGCTTAATTGTAAATACTGAAACAACGAAGGCCATGCTTACAAACTTTTGATTTGTATAACCGAAACAAAAATACAGTCCATTGTCATTAATATTCCCGGCGAATCAGCACTACTTGCGAATTCAAAATGAAAATATCATGTGTGGCAAAAGCGCGAGAAAATCCAAAACCTGTTTCCAGCGTTTCAATGAAGAGTTACAGTTGATGCAAATGAAACACTTTGCCCACAAGTAAATCCATATACAATCAGGCTGCTTACAACGGAAAGAATGTGTTATGAAAAACTGATCTGATTTTTACAGCATTGCAACGCACACGCATTGCCTCAATCTCTTTCCGTCTGTGCTTCTTTAAACTGTTGCTCTTTCTCCAACTCTTCTATGTCTCTATTCGTATTTTGCCGGGTAGTTTGAGTACTGGTTAAAGGATTATTTAACGATTCCCGGGCGGGATTGCCTGTTGTTTGCGGTTGTGGCTTCCCTTGTTTCTTTTTTTCGTTGTTCATGGCTATATGATTTGAATTAAGAGCCCCATTGTAACGGGGCTCTTAATTTTATTTTTTGTTATTGTTCTTTCACACCTGAAGGCGACATTGTGCTATCCGCCATTGCTTTCCTGCCCTTTGTTTTTGTTTTCATTTTACCATTCTTGGCTTTCGTCACCGTTGTACTGCCGTCACTGTTTTTTGTCCTCATTTTCATCTTAGGCTTGCCGGCAGTATCCTGATAAATGCTTACATCAGAACTTGCAGTGGTAGCATTGACATCGTTTTTGTTTACACTGTTGTGGTCATCCATCGCCGCGTTTACGCTTGTTGAGGTCATGTTCATTTCTTCTGTACGCCAAACACCGGCTACCGAACTACCGCCTTCATTCAGGTATTCGTTGTGCAATTGCCCGCGGTCCAATAAACCCATTTGGTAAGCGTTGTTGCCATCGGCCGTTTTTACCATGCTTATTGAATACAGATGCGAACCGTATTTCTGTAAAGCTTTGTCAATAATGTCTTCTGGCACATACGTCTGAATCACTGGCAAAGACAAAGAATAACCCCGACCTCGGTCATCATAAAAGTATTGTGTCATCCGGCCATTGTTGGTATAATGAGTAGTGAACCAATCGCCATATTGATTCCAAGTATACTGGCTATTCGATGTGGTTGAATAATCCTTGCTGAAATTGTTTTTTACATTGTAAGGCAATGCGCTTACTGCTGTTCCGTTATACGCGTTGTACGACCCACCTGAATTAAGCTCATGGTTCATCCCAACGCCGGCGTTATTGCTGTTCACATCCATTAGTCCACTTGTATTTGCGCTCGTTGTATTGTTGTTGGTTGTGTTATTATTCAGTGGCGCCGAACTGTTCCAGATGCCGTAGCTGTTCCATCCCCAAGAAGATGATGTGCCGGGTTCCCACGATGTACTCGGCGGGTTAGCCGCATTGCTGGAAGTGGGATTCCAGTTGCTGCTGTTCATAGTCGTATTCACTTGTTGATTTGTCGTTGTGCTCATCGGGTCAGTAGTCGAGTTTGTCACGCTACTGTTCGTCGTGGGTGTCGAACTCATTGGAGAAGTAGCCTGCGGTGTCGTGGTCATAGGCGCCGTCGTTGCGGGAGATGTAGATGCGGGTGATGAAGTTGTCGTTGAAGATGTTGCAGTAGGCGATGCGGGAGCCGCTGGTTTAGTGGTCGTTACCGGAGTCGTTTGGGCAAACGTCACTATACTGCTGCATGCCATGATCGTTGCAATGAGTGTCTTTTGCATATTTTCATTTTTTTGTTAGCGAAAAAATTCAAGGTTTCACCGTACAAGGAACATGCCCACAAGAGAATGAACCGCTGCAATGCGCAAAGTTTTTTTCATTTGTTTTATTGAGTATTTGTTCAGCCCGCTATCGCTCAAGACGGCGTTTTGATAAGCTGAAGGGCTACTTTTGTCCATCGTTTCAAGCCGGAGCAATTGTTTATGCCGCTGTCAATGTGGCAAATAAAACAGCAATGGAACGGGGCTTGCTAACGCAAGGTGCATCATAAATAAATTATTCAACTTCCATCTTAATTAAAAACATGGTACAGGAAAAAGGCACAATCTCCATTCACACCGAAAACATCTTTCCCATCATAAAAAAATTTTTGTACTCCGATCACGAGATTTTCTTGCGGGAGTTGGTTAGCAATGCAGTGGATGCCACCCAAAAAATAAAGCGGCTTTCTTCACTCGGTCAATACAACAAAGAGCTTGGTAATTTGAAAGTTGAGGTTTCGTTTGATGAAGCCGCTAAGACCATAACTGTGTCCGATAAGGGTATCGGCATGACGGCTGATGAAATAAAAAAGTATATTAATCAAATTGCTTTTTCCGGCGCCACGGAGTTCATGGAAAAATTTAAAGAGGCAAAAGACGCCAATGAAATCATTGGCCGGTTTGGGCTTGGCTTTTACTCGGCTTTTATGGTGGCTGATAATGTAGAAATTCAAACCCTGTCATATCAGGATGGCGCCGAGGCGGCCCGCTGGGTTTGCGATGGCAGCACGGAGTTTGAATTAACCGAAGGAAGCCGCACCGAAAGAGGTACCGACATCATTCTACACATCAACAGCGAAAACGAAGAGTTTTTAAACCAATGGAAACTTCAGGAAATTTTGGACAAATACGCAAAGTTTCTTCCCGTGCCAGTGCAGTTTGGTACCAAAACCGAACACGAAGAAGACGGCGTGGATGAAAAAGGCGACAAGAAGTGGAGGGATGTTGAAGTGCCCAACATCATCAACGATACCGCCCCGATATGGACCAAACAACCGTCGGATTTAAGCGATGCAGATTACCTGACGTTTTACCGCGAGTTGTATCCGATGAGCGAAGAGCCGTTGTTTTGGATTCATCTCAACGTGGATTATCCGTTCAACCTCACCGGCGTTCTTTACTTTCCTAAAATCAAGAATGAGTTTGAAGTGCAGAAAAATAAAATCAAACTCTTTTCCCGGCAAGTGTTTATTACCGATGAAGTGAAGGACATCGTACCTGAATTTTTAACGCTGCTGCACGGTGTAATTGATTCACCCGACATTCCGCTGAACGTAAGCCGATCTTTTTTGCAAGCCGATAGCAACGTAAAAAAAATAGCCGGTTACATTACCCGCAAAGTAGCTGATAAGCTAAACGAACTTTTCCGCAAAGATCGCAAGGGCTATGAAGACAAATGGAAAGACATCGGCTTGTTTGTAAAATACGGAATGATAACCGAAGAAAAATTTTACGAAAAGGCAAAAGACTTTGCCTTGCTAACGACCACCACGAATGACCGCTATACGTTGGATGAATACAACGGCAAGGTAAAAGATTTTCAAACCGATAAGAACGGTACCACCATTTACCTGTACACGACCGATGCCGAAAAGCAACACAGTTATGTGCAGGCCGCGGCCAAAAAAGAATACGATGTGCTGGTGATGGACATGCCGCTCGACAACCATTTTATGCAGCAGTTGGAAACGAAGTTGGAGAAAGTGTCGTTCAAAAGGGTGGATGCGGACATCGTTGAAAAGCTGATCCAAAAAGACGACGCACAAAAACATTCCCTTACCGAAGACGAAACAAAAAAGATCGCCACGATTTTTGAAACAGCAATCAATAACAAAGACATGAAGGTGGAGGTGGAAAGCCTTTCATCTGATGCTTCACCCGTGACCATCACCATGGAAGAATGGATGCGCCGCATGAAGGACATGTCGCGGATGGGTGGCGGTGGGACAATGGGCTTTTACGGTGCCTTGCCAGACAGCTACAAAGTAGCCGTAAACGGCAACCATAAATTGGTTTCAAAAATTTTAGGCAGCGATGATGCACAGGCTAAGCATCTTGCCAAACAAGCCTTCGACCTGGCTTTGCTTTCGCAAGGCTTGCTAAAAGGCGCCGACTTGACTGCCTTTGTTGAGCGGAGCATTCAAGTGGTTAGCGAATAAATCTTGTCCACTGCTTTCTCACCGGTTTGGGAACTCCTCAATTCTTTCCGGCAAAAAATTCAAAAGCAATCATTGTTTCAATGGTTGCTTTTTTTTCCTCGGATTATCAGGATTGAGAAAAGATTGCCGAGATATGAAAACGAAGATTTATTTCGAAAGTTGATCTCTGTTGTCAATATTGGGATGATGGGTCAACGGGATCGTTTACCAATTGTTTTTCCTGCCTTGTTCTATCTAAGTTGTAACCTGCCGTAACAAGCCGTCGTCTTATCTCACAGAACGGCTTTTTGAAAAAACATTTGCTTCTTCTGTAACCCGGAGTAAACGCCTATCGTCAGATGGAGCAACAATTCTAATTAAGCCAAAATCAAAATTCATCAACACAATAAAACGTCTTGTTATGTCTCCCTTCCTTATTCCAATTCTAGTTTCTTTGGGCTCCTTTGCAATGATCTTTGGCGTCGTCTATCTCCGCACCCGCGAAAATATGGCGATGATTGAAAAAGGAATGAATCCCAAACGCTACGCCAACCTGCCTGCGCCGTTTCGCAGCCTTAAAACCGGCTTGCTGTTTTTAGGCGCAGGCCTTGGTTTGCTCATTGCTTACCTGATTGACACCAATATCCGAGCAGGACATATTTCCGAACCTCTCTATTTTTCACTCATCTCTATTGGTGGCGGGCTTGGCCTGGTGGGTTCTTACCTCATGGAAAAAAAAGAGTGGGACCGCAACCGCAATCTCCCCGAATAAAACTTTAAACCTTTGCAAGGCTGGGCAAATGCCCGGCCTTTTTTGTTGACCTGGGATAAAAATTGCAGTGATGGGTTTATGAAACATAACTCGTTTGATGTTATCATCATTGGTGCGGGAGCAGCGGGATTGATGGCTGCTTTAGAAATTGCATTGACCGGCAGAACCGTTGGCCTGATTGAAGCCAAAGATCGTTGTGGCGGCCGGATGCACACTGTTCTTACAAACGATTATCCAGTGGAACTGGGTGCTGAATTCGTTCACGGCGATTTGCCCGTCACACTCGGTTTGCTGAAGAAAGCCGGCGTAAAAACGTTACCGGTAAGCGGTAGTTTTTGGCGATACCAAGACGGCCACTTAGTAAAAGAGGAGAGCCAAATAGAAGACGAAAACGACCTTGAAAAAAAGTTTGGCGAACTAAAAACCGATATGCCGGTTGCTGAATTTATTTCCACTTATTTAGATGACGATAAATACAAAGAATTGCGCCTCACGCTAAGGAATTACGTTAAGGGCTATTACGCCGCTGATCCGGCAAAGTCGAGCACGGTCGCTTTGCGGGAGGAACTTGAAGGAGATGATCATCCTAACTATCGCATAGTGAGCGGTTATCAGGCGCTCGTTGACTATTTTGAAAAGCAATGCCGCGAAAAAGGTGTGCATTTTTTTCTTTCCGAAACTGTACAAGATTTGCAATGGAGCAATAACAACGTGGAAGCGGTAACAACACGAAACGTTTACAGTGCAACAAAGGCAATTATAACAGTTTCCATTGGTGTGCTTTCATCAGGAAGCCTTGTCTTCTCTCCTACCCTGCCGGAAAAAACAGCGGCCGCTAAAAAGTTAGGGTTCGGGCACGTTATAAAAATCATCTTCCAATTTAAAGAGGCTTTTTGGAAAGATCAACACCTTACAAGCGATAACGATTTAAGCGATTTGAACTTTCTTTTTTCACAGGAAACCATACCCACTTGGTGGACGCAGCATCCAAAGAAAGAAACGGTTTTAGTTGGTTGGCTTGCCGGCCCAGGTGCAGAGGAATTTCAATTGGATGAAAAGGACGAAATTGAAAAGAAAGCGATTTATTCGTTAAGCCGGATTTTTAATTTGGATGTCGTTCATCTTTCGCAAAAACTGTTGAGCAGCCATTTTTACAATTGGCAGGCCGATGCAAACTTTTGCGGTGCATATTCATACGAAGTTGTGGGCGGCGAAGCCTTGCAAAAAATAATTTTACAACCCGTGGAAAACACTATTTATTTTGCCGGTGAAGGGTTGCATCACGGTTCGGAGATTGGTACCGTGGAAGCGGCGTTGCAAAGCGGACAAACCGTTGCTCGTGAATTGATCACCCAATTCTGATGATTTTCAAGAATCAAAGCATGGTGAAACTGGTATGATTTTTTGCTTTTCTTGATTCAATCCCTTTACCAAGAAATAAAGCAGAAGCAACAACACCGGCCATCATAAAGCGGAACCGAACACGCACTGGCCGCAGCTGCAAAACAAAGATAATATTAACAGCAGTCACAACGAAGAATGGGACACCGAAGGTGATGATGTAACGCACAATAAAAAAGCAAACCATAGTGACCGGAAAAACGTAAAGAATGAATAAACAAAAAGCCCCGCGAATTCGCGGGGCTTTTTGTTTATTGCTTTTTGTTGGCTTTGTAACGCATATCCGCCGTTCCGTCTTTTTTAGTAGGGCCGGCCGGTTTCGGTTGGTCTTTGTTTTCTTTATACCGCATGTCTGGGGTGCCGTCTTTTTTCACCTTGCTCGTCGCGGTTGGAGTTGATGCTGCCGGCGCCGGAGTTGGTGTTTTCGGCTTGGCGGTGCTTTTAGTAGCCATCACCTTTGTTTCCGTTTTTGTTTTGGTCACTTCTTTCGTCTGTGCTTGGGAAGCAAAGGTGAAGGCAAGGATTGCCATAAAGGCAAGCAGAATTCTTTTCATGTTTTATGTTTAGACGAGAAAGATAATCGCTGCCTTGTCGTTGTAAAAATACACTCGCTTAACGCCGTTATTTTATCGGCAAAACCGCACCCCTTTTTGCGGTTCAAAATCTTCTTCGCAGAATACAAAGGATAAGCAAATGACCATTTTGAAATCCTCAAAAAGGTTTTGGCGCGTTTTACCGCAACCCTTATTTTTGCTCCCCGCAAACGGCTGCGTAGCTCAATTGAATAGAGCATCTGACTACGGATCAGAAGGTTTCAGGTTTGAATCCTGACGCGGTCACCAAAGGTTTTAAAAGAAAGGCCGCAACAAATGTTGCGGCCTTTCTTTTAAAATTGTTTTTAACCGTCAGCGGCCAATTGTATAATCAACAAAAAATCTTTTTATTGTTATTCGCTCACGCAACCAGCCATTCCAACTTTACAATTTCAGGCTCTTTCATTCGTTCGGCCACTTTCCGGTACCGTTCGCCCAAATCACTCAAATAATCCTGGGCACGGGCGGCATAATCGGTAAGGCCGGTTAGCGTTTCCACCTTCCAGAGCTGCGTAAGGTGCTTTATAATAGCCGCGTAATCGAAGGCGGTGTAAATTCCAAGCTTTTGGGTGATGGCAGAAAAACGCGAAAACAAATCATTGGTTGGCGAATTGTCCATCAGTACCGCGGGCATGGTAATCTGCTTCTTCATCATTTTTTCGAAAGCCAATAACGCACCGTTCGGATCAATCTCAAAAATCTTCGCCATGAATGTCTTATAGGCTTTCTCGTGGCGGGCTTCGTCGCCGGCGATAGTCTTGCAAATCTTCGACAAAACACTATCACCGCTTTTGTCGGCAAGTTTGCCCGTATTAACGTGCGAGATTTTTGTGGCCCGTTCCTGAAACGATGTGTAGATAAACGATTGATAAGGGTCGCCGTCCGTATGCGGATCAAAGCCATTGCCTAACAGATTATGAATAGTGATTTCTACCTGCCGCATATCCGCACGACCGGTTAAATAGAGGTATTTATTCAGCAAATCGCCGTGGCGGTTTTCTTCGGCTGTCCATTGGCGCGACCATTTTACCCAACCCTTATCCGACGCCACATTGCGGTCTTCATTCACGCCCTTTATAAGGTTGAAATAAGTTTGATAAGTCGGCAGTGCCTCCTCGGTTATCATGTTTCCTACCAAAGATGTTATAATCGCAGCCGGCAGATTGGCAGCCCGCTCTTGCAATTCCTTTACCTGCTCCAGCGCCAGAGGCTTGCTCATGTCGGGTAAAAAATCAGAAGGCTGCCAAGCGGTTTGTGATTGAAGCAGATACTTGTCCACGGCATGGCCAGCAAAGTCATGCAGGCCAGAAATGACTTCGATATTTTTTTCAAGTTCGCGTTGCGAAGGCGTAAAGTGCATCATGTTTATGTTGAACTAAAAAGAGATGAAAAGACTGTGCAATTCAGGGGCAATAAACATGCCTGCCGGCGCCAACGATAAGCTTAGAAACAGCTTTATCATTAAGTGAAGCGTATCGAACAAAATCTTCAACCGCACCGGTTTTTGTATTTACTGACCCACCCAAATTTAAAACCGCCTGCTCTTTTCAAATACAATACCTTTCAGCAAGCCGGCGAATCAACCTCATTCCTTGACATTTGTTTTCTATTCTATTTTTATCACCCATACCTCCACCATGAACATTTACATATTCAACCTGAACAGCACCATTGGCGATCAGGAGCTTGAACATTTATTCAGTCCCTATGGCCAGGTAACCTCCGCGCAAGTTATGAAAGACCTTGCCTCTGGCGAATCAAGAGGGTTCGGTTATGTGGAGATGGAAGACGATACCGCTGCTCAAATTGCCATTGACCGGCTCAATGAAACCGAATGGCAAACGCTAACTATTTTTGTGCAGGAAGAAAAGAGCAAAAGGACACAACGGCCATTGGCTTGAATCGGTTAAGTGTGGCAAAAGAGCAAGAAAGTGTAAAGATTTTTTAGTCGGCGAAAACAAAAATCATTTTCATTTTCAACTTTCAAAAGAATCTTTTATTCATCAACACGGCCGTCAACAATAGACCTTTTCAATTGCCTCTCTCAATTCCTTTTCCAGTTTTTTTATCCAGGAAGGTACCTGTTGCAGTATCACCCACTCGCCTTTTTCGCTGACGGTCATTTTGAAATTCTGGCCGTCAACGGATACCCGGCACACTTCGTCCTTTCCTTCTAAAAAGCCTTGAAACCCAAATTCAATTCCGTTGATTGTTTGCGTAAATGGTGCCATAAACTCTCCGGCAATTTATACCTGCCGTTTATTGTTGGTTAGTGAAAGAAGGTCTAAATCGTTTCTACCGCCACGGTTTCTTCGTGTGGTTTGTAATGCGGAATGTGCTTAATGGTCAACTCGTATTTAGCACTCATACTAATGTGAAATTCATTGTCCAAAAACAGATCGCGAATGGTTTTGTCCTCGAGTAAAGTAGTCGCCAGCGTGGAGGCGATAGGCATGTCAATAATGACGTTGCTTAACCGGGCATCTTTTATCTTCAGCAGGAATTTGTAACCCGACTTGCGTGTGTAACCCGCCCTTCCAAAATCCGGAGCGTTTAAGGCGAATTGCTGTTCGGCAGCCAATGACCTTTTTAAAACGATACGAAGTACGGGCAGGTATTTAATCCAGACATTTGTAACCATAAAAAAAATTGAAGCATTAACGAATAATAATCCGAAAGGAGTAAGCCGTAAAGGTCGTCTTTTAAATGCCAATGGCGTGATAATGTTTGGCGACACCATCAGCCAATAAAGGCAACAATGCTTTGGCGTTGATGAAAAATAAGTTGTCGAACCGCGAAACTACTGCCTTCCAGAAGCCGGATAGCTGTAAACAGTAAGACAATCTCTTCCAAAAAAACCCGACCTGAAAAAAATTGAAAGGGGTTATCACATCTCTGGTTCATACACCGATATTCACTACTCGAAGCTCTCGGTATACGTTGATAACCTCGAAAACGCAGCGCCGTTAAAAATCTTCGCCAGCCCATTGTTCTTCGATTTTTTATAGGCTTCCAATTGGTTTTGCGGCACGATGCGCCAAAAGTTTTTTTCCTTCAAATAGTTGTAGTCGGTATCCCGAATAAATAAGCCGTAAACAGCTTCTCTGTCTTTAAAACTGATCTTGACATAGTCTTCGTTAAGAATGGCTTTTTTATCAAAAAACTTTGCAATGTCTTCACTGTTCATGGGTGAATTTTTTATAGTTGATAATGTCGGTGGAAACAAAAACACTGTATAGTGGCAATGAAAAACAGATGCGCCGCGTTTTCACTGTTTTCAAATATACGCCTAATCGCAGTGGGCCTTGCTGCACCTGTCCCTTTATTGATAGTTTTGACAGCAGTTAAAGAAACAAGGCTTACCTTTACAACGTCAATTTGAGCTTCGCACTTGTAATCGTTAATTAGTTCTGCGCTGCATGATTCGTTATCTCTTACCATTGCCCTCAAGTATTCATCATTATTAATTTGAACCGAACATGAACATTTATGTTTCCAATTTAAGCTTCAACGTTCAAGACGAAGACTTAAAAGAATTTTTCACACCTTACGGCGAGGTAACGTCGGCTAAGGTGATTAACGACAAACTCACGGGCAAGAGCCGCGGCTTTGGCTTTGTGGAAATGAGCGACGATACAGCAGCTAAAAAAGCAATTACAGAACTTAACGACGCTTCGGTTGACGGCCGCAACATTAAAGTAACGGAAGCAAAACCAAAAGAAGACAGGCCTGCCCGCAGCAATAACGGCGGTGGTGGCTTTAACAGAAATCGCTGGTAAGCAGCTCCATAAAAAAACAAAGCCTTTGGGTGTCCAAAGGCTTTGTTTTCTACGTACCGGCGGTAATCGGAAAAACGTTTTCGGGTACGCAACGCAGATAAAGAAGTTTGTGTTACCTTGATACTTAAACAAAAAAACACGATGGCAAAATCAGGACAGTCCTTTAACAAAAGAGAAAAAGAAAAACAACGAGCCAAGCAACGGCAAGATAAGCAAGAGAAGATGGAAGAGCGCAAAGCCACAAAAAAAGAACAATCGTTGGAAGACATGCTGGCTTATGTGGATGAGAACGGCAATCTTTCCAGCACGCCTCCCGATCCGTCCAAACGAAGAGAAATTACCCTCGAAGAAATAGAGATCGGTGTTCCGCTTCAACGGGAACCAGACCCGGAAGAGTTGATTCGCACAGGTTCCGTCAGCTTCTTCAACTCTGCCAAAGGTTTTGGCTTTATTAAAGACAGCCGCACCGGCGAAAGCGTTTTCTTTCACAAAGACCGTTTATCCGAATCGGTATCCGAAGGCGATAAATTGATTTTTGAAGTGGAGCAGGGAGCAAAAGGGCCTGTGGCCATCCGCATTAAAAAGCAATAGCCGCCGTGCTAATTATTAAACTCGCCGGCTTTGTACAAAATCTCCTGCACCGAAATCTCCTTCCCTTCTAGTAACGAATGGTTCAGGGCAAGAATTGCTTGCTCACCTTGTGCACCGTTCGGCATGTCCAAAAAAGCAGTGCCTTTAGAACGGCCGCTTTTTTGGTCGCGGACAATGGCCACGTAACCAACCACACCGTACGTCGAAAATAGTTTTAGTAAGTCATTGTTGATGATGTTTACACTAAGGTTGGAAATAAGAATATTCATAAAACGATGGCTGATGGTAGAAAAGAGAACCCGGGTTTGCTACCGATTTTAATGAAATGAACTTCATAAAGTAGTCGTCGTAAAAAAACATCATTGCACTTTTCGAACTGGTACCCTAACCAATTCATTTATTCAGATACAGTTCATGACATGGCTTCGTATTTTGTGACGGCCAAGCTTATCTGCTCTTCGGTAAAGAAACCAACAACCGCAACCGCATCCCGGTCAATATAAAAATCCTGGCAGCCGGCTTCGTTTTTAAACAATGAAATGGCAGCAGCGGATTTAAACAATAAACTGCGCTGTTGCTTGGGAACAATGTAGGACATACGCATAGGCTACAACTATCAAGCCCCGATGGAGGATGCTTTTTATTCTTTGGGCTTACCCGTTAGAAAATTCTCAAGCAAATCTTGCTTTACGCTTTTTAATCACAAATCCAAACTTCGTATTTCAGCAATAATATTATTGCTTGGAATACCAGCATTACATCGCCAAATCCATTACAAATTACTCAACAGCCATAATCTTTCAGATTAGCGTAGTGCATTATTTTAGTTTGGCATTTACACCTGTTTCTATCGTCAATAATTCAACGTTTCTCACACGTTGCGGAAACCAAATCATCATTTCTCCTTCACCCCTATTGGCCCAGGCATAATAGGGAATCGCAGTTACGGTGCGGTTGGTTGTATTGATGTTTTGTCCCGCGGCATCAATGGTCACTACCGGAAGTGTCGCCGTTATTACCGAAACACCGTTTAACAATTCCGGTTTGTAGCTGACTGTAAACTGTGCATCCGCAGGCAATAAAATGTTTGCGGCTTTACCGCTGTTGTCAATTCCCTCGGCGCAATAAACCAAGGGGCCGCATTGCAAGGCTACCTTGCCTGCATCATCTTTGAGATTTTTATTGGCTTTAACCTTTTTTACATCAAAGGGAAGATTGCATTCGACAACGTCACCTTTCTTCCAAATACGGGTCAGAACAGCATAGCCTTTTGTTGTTTTGTAGCCAATTGCTTTGCCGTTTACTTTTATTTCCACGTTGTTTAAAGCAGTTCCGTCAAAGTGGTAAAGGTCAGAAGGCACGACCTGATTGTGGGCCCAACCCGGAATGCGTAGCAGCAGCGTAAAACCGTTGCTTTGTTTTGGATTGACGATAAACCTTAAGCTGCCGTCCCAAGGATAATTGTTTTGTTGCACGATGCTCACCGGTTGGTTGTGAACGGCAAGTGCGGCATCGCTGTTGATAAAAAGATTGACGTAAACACTATCTCCTTTTTGCGCATATACATAACCTGGAATGGAGGGCAACAGCCGCGTCAGATTGGTAGGACAGCACGAACATTCAAACCAGCCGGCACGTGCCGTTTCCAGTGCCGGATGCGAGAAAGAAGCTTTAACCTGCATCGCATTGCTGTAAAAAAAAGATTTACCGTCAAGCCCCACACCCGACAACAATCCGTTGTACAAGCTGCGCTCCAACACGTCCATGTATTTCGCATCGCCGTGCAAAAGAAACATGCGGAAGTTCCAATACACATTGGCAATGGCCGCGCAGGTTTCGTTGTAAGCCGTTGTGTTTGGCAGTTCATAGGCATCGCCAAACCTTTCGCCCGACGGTACGGCGCCGATGCCGCCCTGCACATAAAATTTTTTGCTTACCATGTTTTGCCAGATGCTGTCAATGGCTGCGAGATAAGCCGCATCGCCGGTGAGGGCCGCCACATCGGCCATGCCTGCATACAAATAGCCTGCACGCACCGCATGCCCAATGGCCTCGCGTTGATCCACCACCGGTTTGTGATCTTGCCAGTAACTGCCATTCTTCCACGGGTCCTTGCTCTTGGCATCGTAACCATTGAAGTGGCCGCGTTCGTCAATAAAATACTTCGCCGTCTTCAGGTATTCGGGTTTGCCGGTGATGCGGTATAATTTCACAAGGCCCATCTCCACTACCTCGTGTCCTGGTGCTACGTGTTTTTTATCCGGGCCAAAAACAGCGCAAATCAAATCCGCATTTTTCAAAGCAATGTTTAGCAGTGTTTTTTTGCCGGTGGAATAGTAATGTGCGGCAGCGGCCTCGTACAAGTGGCCGGCGTTGTACAACTCATGGCTTAACTCTCTTTCTTTTTGCCAGCGTTCAGCGCCGGCCCAGGGGTGCGGATGCAGAGGGTCAATGGTTCTCGCCGTATATAAATAACCATCGGATTCTTGTGCGTTGCCGATTTTTACAATGAGTGAATCAATATACACTTCCAGCTTTTTATCAGGAAAGAGACTTAGCGAAAACGAAGCGCCTTCAATGGTTTTGTAGATGTCGGTATCGTCGAAGGGAAACGTGGTGCAAAACTTCCCTTCACGTTCGGCGGCCATCTCAAAATTCTTCACACGACCGGTGCTTTCGCATCGTGCAAACGAAGCCGGAATGGTAACGCTATGATTGATCTTTAACCGCGGCAACCAAAACCTATCGGTCAGCTTCACCGCTGTAAAGTTGACGGCGTGAATAGGGTAATCTTTTTGCTGGGCATGTCCCAAAGTGCCCGTCAAGAGACAAAAATTAAGCAAGGCTTTTTTCATAACACGGCTTTAGAAATACACGATTCAATTTTTCGCTGCCATCATCCTTTTTTTGAAAGTAATCTATTCTTTTTTCGTTGCCTGAAAAAACAAGTTGAGGTAACAAACTAAAGGTCATGAGAACCTTCTTGCAAGTCGGCTTCTTGTGTTATTATTCTGCCGTTAGCGACGGCAATAAATTATTTATTTCGCTCTACTGTAGATGGGCTTTTTGCGACTTATCATTGCCATCACCAACTCTCTCTTAAAACTTAGGCTTCCATTCCAGCACCTGCACCATCTGCGCCGGCGTAGCTGCCAAACCTTCCGCATCCACTTGCTCTACCTTTTGCACAAACAGGTTTACGATCCTTTTGTTTTTCCAAAGTTCTGTGTCATAGGTCGGCTCCCAAGAACCAAACGATGCCGTTGACAAATCTTTAATCGTCCACTGTTTCTTCCTTAGATGAGAAATGGTCAATGCCGATGCTTTGTTCCCTCTTTCTTCGTCGCGAAACAACATCAGTACCGATGCGGTTTCTCCGCTGCCTTTCACAAGCAATTGCGGCCTTGCGACAGGAATGCGTTTGGAGCCTGCGCCGCTTAAACTAAAGGGTGTTTTGTGAAAGGCTAATTCAATCGTTTGCCAGCTTTTACCATC
Source organism: Flavisolibacter sp. (assembly GCA_965247695.1). Taxonomy (GTDB): domain Bacteria; phylum Bacteroidota; class Bacteroidia; order Chitinophagales; family Chitinophagaceae; genus Flavisolibacter. The sequence goes on along the minus strand of OZ252037.1, from coordinate 2,474,415 downwards.
CCAATAAACAAGGTGATACTGCGGCACTTCTTTGGCCGGTTCCCGCCAATAGGTGGCGATAAATGGGTGGCCGCTGTCATCCGCAGTCATGGAGGTTTGATTAATCAAATCACTGCCGTGCTGGATGCGTTTTGCGTATTCGGCTGTGGCTGCGATAATGGGTAAAGCGTACGCCTCACCGTTGGTTTTTTGCCATGTAACGCCGCCGTCTTCTGAACAGGCATAGGCCAGGTCATGATTGCTGGCAACATTCGGACTTTCACGCCAAACCCAGGAAAGGTGCAGCGTGCCTTTGGCATCTACACAGGCTTGCCAGTAAGCGTTTCTTTGGCTTTCGCCGTCAAGAAGATTTTGTTGCAAATTCACCCATTCCTTTCTTGAACAACTGTATTTATTGATGACCAAATTGCCATTGCCGGACCCGCCATCACGATAAAAAAACAACAAGTCTCCATCAGGCAATTTGTAAAATTCGGGGTACGAAACTTTGCCTTCCACCGTTCCGGTCATGGGCAGCTTATCCGTTAGTTCCAGCGAACCCGGTGCCATGCTTTTGCAATAATGCAGCGGATTGTTGTGATGGTCCCAGGCAATATGCAGATAGCCGTCGCCATCCACCATCAGGCTGATGCAATTGTGCGCATCGGAGGTGTTGCCCTGGTAGGCAGTTCGCTTTAATTGCCAGTCGCCGGTTCCGGTTTTTCGTTTGCCGATCACTACATACCGGTCTTTGTCGTAAAAGGAAATAAATTGCGTGTCGCGAAACGTAACCAATGAATTTTTTCGAAACACTACGGTGTTTACCGAATTAGCCGCCCAGCCGCTGTCAACGTTAATTAGTTTTGCACCGGATGTTGATTGTGCGCTTGCTCCAATATCGGCCAAGACCGTTATCGCCAGCAAAAAATTTTTAATTGAAAGGAAGGGAAAGGAGAAGGAAACTTTCATTTTACTTGTTCGAGTCTGGTACATACAAACTTACCCAACCGCAAGCATTTTGAAGCCCTTTACGGTTGTGTTTTTCTTCGGCCTTAGACCTTTGCCTAGCTTTTGATGACCGAATACAACCAGCCGTTTTACGAAAACAGCAATACATACTTGTCTTATTAAAATCAACGCCACTTCGTCCACTCTGTTTACTAAGGCTTTGCTACTTTCGGCGGCATGAACGAACCTTTTGACCTGCCCGTAAACTACAAAGGCAAAGACTTGTTGTTTCCCTCGAAGCTTTTGCAAACCGGCTATTCGCACAAATTTGAAGTAGAGGTTTACGGCAGTGCCATTTTTTACGAGCCCGATGAAGAAGGCGGCTACCGGGCCATCGCCCATCCCGATGATGATCCGAATAGTTTGGACAAAGCGCTTTTGCAGGCTATTGCTGAAGCCATTGCGGAGGTTCTAAAATAAAGGATTGGGGATCGAACAAAATTTTTGATTTGTCGGCTGGGCCAACGGCTTTCAATAAGGTTTGAACACGCTTTTTCATTTAAAGAAAATAAAGAAGGCGCCGATCAACGTTAGCGCAATCACTATTTTTCGATAGCCGTCGTCTTTGATTTTTTTCACTATGTAAATACCGAGAAAAAAACCGAAGAGCAAGGCGGGTATCAACCAAAGGTCCAAGCCCAATGTGGAGGCCGTGATGTTCTTCCAATAAATAATTTGGAAAGGAAGCTTGAAGAGATTGATGACCAAAAATACCCAAGCCGCCGTGCCGATGAAGTCGTTTTTAGACATGCGCAGGGCAAGAAAATAAAGATTGGAAAACGCACCGGCCAGATTGCCCAGCATAGTGGTAAAGCCCGAAGCAAGTCCGGTACTGCCAACGAATAAAAAACTATGCGGGACAAAGGCGCTCTTCCGCATTTCCATCATCAGCACAAGCGCTACCGTAAAAATGATAATGGCGGCCATCACTTTTCGAAACACCGCTTCGTTAAGGTCTTTGCCAACGGCCACGCCAATTAAAATACCCGCAATCATCCACGGCAACAGCTTCCAGAAGTGCGGCCACTGTGCGTGACGGTGATAATATTTTACAGCCATCACATCGCCGATGCACAACAGCGGAAGCACCACGCCGGTAGAGGCTTTGCCGCCAAAGACAAGCGCCATCAGGGTTACGTTAAGCATGTCAATGCCTTTGACGCCGGCTTTGGAAAGCCCAATGATAAAAGCGCCGAGAGCGATTAAAAACCAATTGAGAAATGAACTTTGAAATAAGCCGATCATACGTTGCGAATGTAGGCCATCATGTACACGATTGATGTTCCGCGGACTTTTGTTTTATCCTGGGAAGATGGCGGCTAAAGCAACCGGCGTATAGCTTGAAGAATGCAGGTTGCACGGTCGTCATCAAGCACTTGTTTCCGCGGTTCAGTAAAGCAATTTCGCTTTGATTGCTTTGCCTTCGTAAGCAATTGTCTTGTCAAAATTTGTTGACGGCATCTCCCCCGTTCCGTGGCCTTCTTTCACCATCACTACATTAAAAACCCGCTTCTTCAACATGCCCGGAAAATTTCCTTTTGTGGCCGAAATGCTCAATTCTTTTTGCGTATCGTTCCAGGTAAAATCAAGCGTGGCGTATTCGCCTTTTTCGTAGTTGTAACTGTTGTTGGCGTCTTCGTATAACCGGAAGTTGCCGTTGGCGCCGGGATAGATTCTGACCTCAATGGTATCGGCCGGTTTTTGCGTGGCCCATTCCAGCATTGGCCCCATCGGAATAAGCGAACCGGCTTTGATGTACAAAGGCATAATGTCAATGGGCGAAGCGGCGTCAATCGTTTGCCCGCCGGAAAGTTTTTTGCCCGTCCAGAAGTCAAACCAGTCAACGCCCTTGGGCAGATAAACGGCTCTTGATTTGGTTGAGCCGTCCGCACCGGGCTTGGTGTATTGCTGCTCCGTTACCGGATTTACCAAAAAGGCTGGGCCGAACATGTATTGGTCGGGAATGGAATGTACTTTCTCGTCTTCCCTAAAATCAAAAGCCAATGATCGCATCAAGGTATAATTGTCCATTGTAACCCTGGCCGATAGCGAATAGGTATAAGGCAACAAGCGGTAACGCAGATTGTCGTACTTCAGCAGAACACTTCGCGTGGCTTCGTCCCAGTTCGACGAAAACAAAGCTCGTTCGCCGCGGCCGTGAATGCGAAAGATGGGCGAAAAAGCGCCGAACTGAAACCAGCGTGTAAACAATTCACGCATGGCTGGTTTCTTCCAATCCGGCACACCGCCTTCTGATGAACGGGAGAGGTAGCCGCCGATGTCGGAAGTCCAATACGGAATGCCCGATGAACACGTGTTGATGGCTTGAGGCACTTGATTTTTCAAGGTCGGAAACGTGGTGTTGATGTCGGACGACCACAAGGTAGCGGCCGTGCGTTGCTGTCCGGCAAAGGCTTGCCGCGCCAACAGAAAAATGCGTTTGCCGGTAATGTCCCGCCGCCATTTTTGATAAATGCCTTTGGTGTGTTCCAATGAGTATGAGTTGAAATAATCAATGCCCTTGCCCGTAAAAAAATCAGCCTTCTTCCGGTCGTTCGGGTCTTCGGTATCGGGTTCGCATTGATCCACCCACCAGGCATCCCAGCCGTACCGTTTTATCAGGCTGTCCCTCGCCTGCACCCAATACATTTCACGAGCCTTCGGGCTGTGTGCATCGTAATAGGTATCGCGGGTGTGGGTGGTGAAATTATCCCAGGTAATGCTGGTAAGATTGCCCGCGGCTTTTAAGGCATCAAAGTTGGCCGTGCCCGTTCCAAAGCAAGGCCAGATGGAAATCATGCCATGAAAATTTTCTTTGTGAAGTTGATCCACCATCGCTTTCGGGGCCGGGTAAACGGGCGGGTACAACACATGCGAACCGATAGGCAATGGATACCAGTAATACCAATCCTGCACGATGGCATCTACCGGAATGTGTGCCGCCCGGTAGGCCGCAGCAGGCGCCAGTACTTCCTGCTGCGTTTTGTACCGGTCTTGCGATTGAAACAAGCCAAAGGCCCACTTGGGGTACATGGGCGCTTTGCCGGTGAGGGTTCTATAGGAATAAATGATGTGGTCGAATGAGGGGCCGTAAAAGAAATAATAGTCCACCATCTTGCCGCTTTCGGAAACGTAGCGGAATTGCGTGTTGCTTTCTTCAGCGCCGTAGAATTTTGACTCGGCATAGTTATCCCACAACAAGCCATACCCTTTGGTGGAAAGCATCACCGGAATGGCGCCGGTGAGGTACTTGATGGCCATGTCCTGATTGCGGCCTTTGTAGTTGATGGAAAGGGAGTCTTCGGGATGGCAACCGAGGCCGTACAAGGCTTCGTCTTTCGGCGAGCCAAACGACGTGGCGCAACTGTATGTTTTGATGCCGGCGATGGTAGTGTCACGCATCACTTTGTTGTTTGCGGTTGCCTCGGAAAGAAGGACGTTATTTTGAAGATCGGTGTAAGTGATGGCTTGCGTGGCGCGGTTAAGAATAACCTTCAGCTTCGCGGTGGTAATGATGATGTCGCCGCCTTTTTCTGTTACGGTAAAACTTTTTAAATAGGAAACGACGGGTTCAACAACGAGGGATTGTTTTGGGGCCATGGCCGGCAGGCTTGTGTACTTTACTTCAACAACGTCGTTCTTCGGCAGATAGATGCTAATTACGCCGTTTTTCAACGTGCAACTGATGCCGTAGCTTGTTTTTTTGAACGCTGTTATTTGTGCGTTGCAACAACAGGCCACTAAAATAAAAGAGAAAAAAAACAGAGGACGTTTGGCTGAAAAGCAGAAAAGATTCATGTAACCGGCGTATTTGGTGAAAGGAGGCGTTGGAAATTCCAATGTATCGAAAAAAGAGAGGGCATTTCACCTGGCTCATTGGATGGCAAAGAATGTTGCACGAACGGTTAAAATAATACCACTGCTTTTACCTTAACTGCTCATTAATTTTTTGAAGTATCCTCTTGGCGATTACCGGCACATTAAATTTTTTCAGTCATTCCCATCACATTTGTTTCGATGCACTCGCAACCTTTGTGCTTTGTTTTAGAATGGGCAACGCAAGTACTACAATGCAAAAGGTGAATGCCGCTTTGCGCATTCACCTTCCGTTAAATTGAACGGTAGTTTTTTATTTAGGATTCCTGTCGAGCGGCGCCACGTTGGAAGTCGAACCCGTGTAATCCAGGTTCTGGTTTATGTGCCCGTCGGGATTGGCAAGAATGGCATCTTGCGGAACGGGCCACAACACGTGGTATTGGCTGATGCGGAACTGATCGCCGTGTACGGCAACAAAATTCTTTTTGTAAAAAAGGTTTTCTTCAAGTATGCGGTCAACCATGAAATTAGACGTGGAGAAATTGCTTACTGTATAGGTTTTGCCGTTGTAGGATTGGCCGGTTTTGGCAAAGATGTAAGCCACCTTTGCCAACTCGGTTTTGCGTGGTTCTTCGTAATACAATTCTCTTGCTCTTTCATCCAATATGGTTCCGATGCTGATTTGCGCGGCCGCATGACGTACGAGCATCTGGTTATAAAATCATCGTTAACCGTTCGGGACACATCAAGAAGAACAGTGGCGGCTAAGCGGAAATCATCCCGTGCTAAATAAAATTGCATCAAGGATTGAAAACCTGTGTTTGCAATAAGCAACGTCGAAATGATAGCGGCAAAAGCACGAGGCATCTACTGCCGGCAACTCGTCTTTTATGCTTTACTGCAACACACTTTGGTACAGGATACTCAAACAAGCACAAATGGTAATTTTATATTTGAACGTATGAAGTATTGCTTGTTCTTAAAACTATTTACGCCCCTTCATCATGAAACATTTTAAACGCATATCGGCCATTTGCATTTTGCCCGGAATATTCGCGGTCCAATTCTGCTCTGGCCAAACCGTGAACAGCAGCTATGACATTCGGCGGTTTGGCGCCGTTGGCGATGGCGTCACCGTAAATACAAAAGCCTATCAGGACGCGATTGATAAATGCAATACCGATGGTGGCGGAACCGTGGTGGTAGCCGGCGGAAACTTTGTAACCGGAACCATCTACCTCAAAAGCAATGTGTGCTTGCGTGTGGAAGGCGGTGCCACTGTTCTTGGCAGTACAAAGATTGCCGACTATGCCACCAATACCGACCGCACCATGTACAACGAACCGTACATGGACCGGTGTTTGATTTTTGCCCGCGATGCACAAAACATAAGCATTGAAGGCAACGGCATCATTGACGGACAAGGCAAATCGCTGCCCGAAAAAGGCGACCCGGTAAAGAACCGGCCAAAGATGATCCGTGCCATTGGTTGTTCGCACATTCGCATCCGCGACATCACTTTTAAAAGTCCGGCCTCCTGGACGAGTGAATGGCGGGCCTGCAGCGATATTGCCGTGGACGGCATCACCATCAGCAGCCGCAACATCAGCAACGGCGACGGCCTCGATTTTGATGGCTGCAGCAACGTTCGCGTCAGCAATTCAACTTTCGATACCGGCGACGACGCCATCTGCCTTCAAACTTCTGACACCGCAAAGCCTTGCAGTAACATTACCATCACGGGTTGCAATTTTTCAAGCCGCTGGGCGGGCATCCGCATCGGGCTTTTGTCCCGCGCCAACTTTGAAAACATTGTCATGACTAACTGCACGTTTACCAATCATAACGATTCGGGTATAAAGATTCAAATGATGGAAGGCGCCGAAATAAAGAACATGGTGTTCAGCAACCTGGTGATGAAGAACGTGCCGCGGGCCGTGTTTTTAACCTTCAACCGGCAAAATGCCTGGGTGGATGCCAAAGGCGAACCGCCGCCCATGAAACGTGTTTACAACATTTCATTCAGCAACATCATTGTTGAAAATACGGCCGGCACCAGTCCTGTTATTGTTGTCAGCGGCATGCCCGGCCACCCCGTTGAAGGCCTGTCTTTTATCGACATCAAGGCAGTGGCGGGAGGCGGCGGTACGGCTGCTGATGCCGGGAATACATTGCAGGAATATACTACCGAGAATCTGAAGGGCCGCTGGCCCGAATACGGCGGCCTTAGAGCCACCGCTCCTGCTTATGGAATGTACCTGCGGCATGTAAAAGGGTTGACGTTGCGAAACATTGACATCATTCCCACAAAGCCCGATGCACGCAAGGCCATCGTTTTTACCGACGTCGCGGAAGCCAAAACCACCGATTGCCCGGAGCCGGAAAAGCAACAGTAACCGGCGCATCCAATTGGTTTTTTTCACTTCAATCAAAAAATTATTTTAACACGTAAAACCGATTTACCACCTTACCTTACGGAGGTAATCATCCGTTAAAAACCATTAAAAAAGATTTATACCATGAATTGGAGAGATGTGCTGGCTGTGTTGTTGGGCATTAAGAAGCCGAGACCGGTGTTGATTCCGATACCAAAAAACAACAATCCGTCCGCGAAAAAATAACGCCCTGATCTTCTTTGATTAACCCCGCCTCAAGCGGGGTTTTCTTTTTTATCTTCATCGCAATTCTTTTTGCATGAAAACATTTTTTTCTCTATTGATGTTGATTCTTCCTTTTATCCTCTTTGCCCAAATACCCGACACGATGGAAATATTGCGTTGGGAAGCGCAAGCCAAAAGGGTCAACGTTGTTGAAGACAATTGGGGCGTGCCGCACATTTACGGCAAGACGGATGCGGATGCGGTGTTTGGCTTGCTCTATGTGCAATGCAGCCAAAATTTTTCACGGGTGGAAAGAAATTATTTGGAGATCATGGGTCGCTTGTCGGAAGTGGAAGGCGAAAAGCGGTTATACGATGACCTGCAGATGCGGTTGATTTACGACAGCGCCGCCGCGAAAAAAGATTACGACACCTGTAAGCTTTGGTTTAAAAAATTATTAAACGCTTTTGCCGACGGCGTAAATTATTATTTATACAAGCATCCCGAAACAAAGCCCTTGGTGCTTAAAAAATTTGAACCCTGGTATCCGCTCATGTACACCGACGGCAGCATTGCGCCTACGCAAACGGGCGGCTTAACCGTGCAGGATTTAAAGAACTTTTACGAAAGCAAAGACGACGCAACATCATTTGTGCGGCCCGATTTATCCATCAACAATTTTACACCAAATGGCTCTAATGGTTTTGCCGTTGCGCCATCAAGAACTGCATCGGGCAACGCTATTCTTTACATCAATCCACACGTGACGTTTTATTTCAGAACCGAAGCACACATGGTGAGTGAAGAAGGCTTGAATGCTTATGGCGCGGTAACATGGGGACAGTTTTTTATCTACCAAGGTTTTAATGAACACTGTGGCTGGATGCACACGTCGAGTTATGCGGATGTAGCAGATGTGTATGAAGAGCATGTAGTTAAAAATGACGCCGGTGTTTTTTACAAAAACTCCGACGATTTGGGTGTGAAAGTTGAAAAGAAGCAAATCAGCATCTCATATAAAAATGGCAATGCGTTATCGCAAAAAATATTTCCTGCTTACTTCACTCGCCATGGACCTGTGATGGGCAAGCGACCCAATAGATGGCTTTCGTTGAAAGAACACAATCGCTCTTTATCTGCTTTGATGCAATCTTGGCTGCGAACCAAAGCAAATGGATTCGATGCCTTCAAAAAAGTAATGGACATGCGCAGCAACAATTCCAACAACACCGTGTTTGCCGATGACAAAGGCAACATTGCTTATTGGCACGGCAACTTTATGCCGAAACGCAATCCGAAATACGATTGGTCAATGCCGGTGGATGGAAGCATAAGCGAAACCGGATGGCAAGGCTTGCACACATTAGATGAAACGATTCATCTCTACAACCCTAAAAGCGGCTTTATTCAAAACTGCAACTCCACTCCTTTTACCGCATCGGGCGAAAGCAGCCCGCTTAAAAAGAACTATCCAACTTACATGGCGCCGGATGGACAAAACGGCCGTGCTGTAAATGCAGCAAGGCTTCTTTCCAAAACAAAAAAAGTTACGTTGGACAGCATCATCAAAATCGGTTACAACCGGTACATGACAGCCTTCGATATTTTGTTACCACCATTATTCAAGGCATACAATGATCTTACAACCGATAATGAGTTGAAGAAAGAATTAAGCGAACCCATTCATCTTTTAAAAGAATGGGACAAGGCTGCAAGTGCTACTTCCGTTGCCACCACACTTGCCATTGAATGGGCCACAAAGCTGGCGACTAAAATTCCACCGGCAAAAACCACAGAAGCCGCTACCAATGCCATTGGCAACTATCAGCGAATGGCGCAAACAGTTTCAGCAAAAGATCAACTGGCATTGCTTTCGGAAACGATAAAAGACTTGGAAAAGCTGTATGGAAAATGGGCCATCGCCTGGGGTGAAATCAACCGTTATCAACGTTCAACCACAAACACATTTAGCGACGATGCGCCGAGCCTTCCCGTTGGTTTGGGTTCAAGCGCATGGGGTTCGTTGCCGTCTTTTGTTTCGCGGCGGAGCGATACCAAAAAGCGTTACGGCTATTCGGGCAACAGCTTTATCACGGCGGTTGAATTCGGAAAAAAACTCAAAGCAAAAACCATCATCACCGGTGGCGAATCCTTTGACCCATCAAGTAAACATTATACCGATCAGGCACAAGGTTACATTGACGGAAAATTTAAAGACATCAATTTTTACAAAGCCGATGTGCTAAAAAATGCCGAACGGGTTTATCATCCCGGCGAGTAAGGGTTGCGGAACTGTTTACAACTTTTTTACCGCAAATCTTCGTGAAAAACCCCTTTTATTCCTATCCGATTTCCCCTACGTTTGCCGACGCTTTTTATGATGACTGATTTTTTTAAAGACAAAATTGTAGCGGTTACCGGCGGCACCGAAGGCATTGGCAAAGCGCTGGTGGAAAAGCTGCTGGTGCAAGGCGCAAAAGTGGCCACTTGCGGCCGCAACGGCGACAAGCTTTACCGGCTTCAATCTGAATTTCCTTCTTATCCGCTTCACGCGGTGCTGGCCGATGTGAGCATCGAAAACGACTGCCGTAAGTTTATCGAATCAACCCTCAATGTCTTTGGCGGCATTGACGTTTTAATTAATAACGCCGGTGTTTCCATGCGGGCTTTGTTGAAAGACACGACCGCCGACGTCATCAAGCGTGTGATGGAGGTAAATTTTTTCGGGGCCGTTTATTGTACGCGGTTCGCGTTGGATTCCATCATTCAACGCAAGGGTTCCATTGTTGGGATTTCCTCCATCGCCGGTTATCGCGGTCTGCCCGGCCGCAGCGGTTATTCGGCATCCAAGTTTGCGTTGCAAGGATGGCTGGAAGCAGTGCGAACCGAGATGCTCGACGAGGGTGTGCACGTGATGTGGGTATGTCCGGGCTTTACGGCTTCCAATATTCGCAACGCAGCATTAAATGCCAAAGGCGCCGCGCAAGGTGAAAGCCCTTTGGACGAAGACAAGCTGATGACGGCGGATGAAGTGGCGGAGAAAATACTGACGGCCATCGGTAAACGAAAACGTACGCTGGTGATAACATTTACCGGCAAGCAAACTATATTTATGAACAAGTTCTTTCCTGCGTGGTCGGATAAGTTGGTGAAGCGATTTTTTTTCAAGGATGGAAAACTGGTCAAATAAAATTTTCTGGAACCCGATTCGTTACTCGATAAACCACTGACACTCCGCCACCGCCCATGCCCCTCGTTACACTCACATCCGATATTGGCGAGCAAGACTATCTTGCCGGTGCGGTAAAAGGGCGGCTGCTGCGCATTAACCCCGAGTTTCAAATCGTTGACATCACACACAAGCTTTCGCCTTTCAACTATCCGCAGGCTTCGTACGTGTGCCGCAATGCCATCAAAAATTTTCCGGAGTTTACTTACCATATAATTCTTGTAAACCTGTTTGAATCAAAGCCCGAACAACTCTTGTTTGCTTTTTACAAAGACCAGTACATCATTTGCGCCGACAACGGTTTGCTTAGCATGATCATCGAGGAAAAACCGGAGATGGTGTTGGGCGTGCCGCTGGAAAAATCGGCCATTAAAAACACGCTCTATTGTATTGACGTAGCCGCCAAAGCCATTACGCAACTTACCAACGGCATGCCGTTGCAAAACATCGGCATTCCCGATCCGCCGTACATGGAGAAGCATCCGTTGCGGCCTACCCTTGGCGAAGACTGGATGGAAGGCCAGATCATTTTTATTGATGCCTTTGAGAACGTCATCGTTAACATTACGCAGGACCAATTTGAGCGGCAGCGGCGCGGACGGCGTTTTAAAATCATCTTTCGCCGCGATGAAATTATTGAGCGTATCAGCGGTTCGTATGCCGACGTATCCAACGGTGAAATGCTGGTGCTCTTCAACAGCGCTGGTTATATGGAAATTGCGATTAACAAAGGCAATGCCGCCGGCTTATTTGGCTTAAAAGGCTATAGCGAAACCAGCCAGAGTGTGCCGCAGGCCATGCAAACGAGGCTGTTCTATCAAACGGTGAAAGTTTTTTTTGAATAAAATCCCTGCTCTAAAGGGCGGACTTATGGTTATAGAGCCTTTCCAATTTTGGTCTTCCCTCTCGTACATTTTTTTTTGGACCAGAGGATTTTCTATCCATTGGGCATCCGTTGCGTCGCACAGCGTGTGCGTCCGCATCACTGATGGGCATTGTGCAATCTTACTTCAAGCCATAAGCAATAAAGCAAAACTCTTCATCAGAGTTTTGCTTTACAATTTAAAAGCCATTCGAAGTTTATAACAGTGGTTGTACAATGCCCATCAATCCCGATTGCTATCGGGACGGGAGCAACGCAACGGACGATTAGTAGATGTACTGGCTTCTGGCAAAAAAATGCAAGAGAGCAAACTCATTTGCCCATCGCAAACAAAATCCCGCCCTTAAGATGCGATAAGAACAACGGCTCTTTGTAAGATTCATCGGTATGTCCAAGCGCTGTATAAAACACACGGCCGCCTTCAAAGGCTTGCCACCAGGCCATCGGATGATTGTCACCGTTTTTGCCGCCTTCGTAAGAACTTTCATCAATCTTCAGCAACACGTGAACATCAGGATTCAGGTTTTTAAAATTGTACCACTCATCAAACCGCGTCCACACTTTCGGTAATCCTTTGGTGGATGCATGGCCGCCATTAATCACCATCAACTTTGCTTGTTGCTGTTTGGGGTGGCTTAAAAAGTAACCACCCATCATCTTGCCGTACCAAGGCCAGTTGTATTCCGCATCGGTAGCTGAATGAATACCCGCAATGCCACCGCCTTTGTGTACGTAATTCATCAGGGCTTGCTTTTGCAGTGTATCAAACAAATCCCCCGTAACACTTAAAAAGATAAGGGCTTTGTATTGCGCCAGATTTTTATCGGTAAAAAGTGAAGCGTTTGTAGTGGTGTCAACTTCAAACTTGTTTTCGGCGCCAAGTTCTTTTATGGCTTCGATGCCGGCCGGAATGGAAGAGTGATGATAGCCCGCCGTTTTGCAAAAAACCAAAACCTTTACAGGCTTTTCTGTAAACGAAAGAAAGGCTATCGCGACGAAAAAGATGAGTGTGATCCTTGCCATAAATAAATTTTATTGCGGTTGCCGGTTAAGAGTTGCCTGTTGCCAATTGCAAATTGCCTATTGACTTTAAATGTTGCCTTTGTTCAATTCCTTTACTGCATAATCAGCGGCTCTTGCCGTCAACGCCATATAGGTAAGCGATGGGTTTTGGCAGGCCGATGACGTCATGCAGGCGCCATCGGTGACAAATACATTCTTCGCATCCCATACCTGATTGTATTCATTCAGCACTGATGTCTTTGGGTCGCGACCCATGCGGGCCGTACCCATCTCGTGAATACCGTGACCAATAGCGTGTCCACTGTCGTAAGTGTTCACATTCTTTACTCCGGCGGCTTCCAGCATCGCCTTGCCTTCGGCGACCATGTCCTTGCGCATCGCCAATTCGTTTTCTCTTAATACGGCATCCATTGCCAGCACCGGCAAACCCCACTTGTCTTTCTTTGTTTTATCAAGAGAAATTTTGTTTTCGTGATACGGCAATATCTCGCCAAAGCCGGTCATGCCTACGTTCCAGCCACCGGGTTCGCAAAGGGCATCTTTGTAATCGCCACCGATGGCCAATTCGGCCACGTCCCTTGCCCAACTTTCGCGACTGGCGCCGCCCTGGTAACCAAAGCCGCGTAAATAATTCCGCTTATCACCAAACAAATTGGCGAAGCGCACAATGTAAAAACCATTGGCCCGCTTGCCGTAATAATAGCTGTCTTCATATCCCTCCATCGTGCCCGACGCACCGCAGTTGTAGTGATGGTCCATCACATTGTGTCCCAGCTCGCCGCTGCTGCTGCCCAGGCCATCGGGCCAAACATCAGTAGCGGAATTCATCAACACCCATGCAGAGTTTAAGGCCGATGCGTTCACGAAAACAATCTTTGAATAATAGTTGTAGGTATGATCGTTTTCGGCATCCAACACTTCCACCCCTTTTGCTTTTTTGGTGTCCTTGTCGTACAAAATTTTAGTAACGATGGACCATGGCCGAACGGTAAGATTGCCGGTTTTCACCGCAGCGGGCAAGGTGGATGATTGTGTGCTGAAGTAAGCGCCAAAAGGACAACCTTCCCAACAACGATTGCGAAACTGGCATTGCGTTCGTCCCGGAATGGGCGCGGTTAAATTAGCCACGCGGCCAATGATCATTGAACGCTGCATCTTTTCTTTAATGCGGGCCGCTACATCTCTCTCCACGCAATTCAAACCCATTGGAGGAAGAAAATTTCCATCGGGCAACTGCGGCAATCCTTCTTTGCTTCCGCTAATACCGGCAAAGCCTTCGGCATAATCGTACCAGGGCGCAACGTCTTTATAGCGAATGGGCCAGTCAACTGCCACACCGTCTTTGGCATTGGCTTCAAAATCAAAATCACTCCAACGGTACGATTGCCGTCCCCACAAAACCGAACGGCCACCCATCTGATAACTGCGCCACCAGGTGAAAGGTTTTACTTCGGTATAAGGACAATCTTTCTCATTGGCCCAAAAGCTTAAATCGGGATGGTCAATGGCCCAGCCGCGGTTAATAACCGGATAGTCTTTTCTATCGGCTACTGTTGGTGTGCGGTGGTGGGTAAAGTCCCAGACGTCCATCGGCGCCGTCTTGTAATCTTTTACGTGTTGCAACGGCCGGCCACGTTCGAGCATCAATACTTTTAATCCCTTTTCCGTGAGTTCCTTGGCAGCCCAACCGCCGCTGATGCCGGAGCCGATAACGATGGCATCATAGGTATTCTGGTCTTGGGCTTTCGTGTTAAGGCGAAGCGTATCGTCAGGCATATAGCGGTTTTGAAGAGTGAGTGGCGGACTTTATTTGCCCGTGAAAATTAGGGCAATATTGGTTTAGCGCGAACCTAATTTTTATTGAGGGGAAAATCTGTTTGCAACGTATTAGCAATGACCGTTGATTGGTTGCCCGGATGGCTTCATTTTTTTACCGCGTTGAATTTTATTACACGCAAGCTATCGTTGTTTTTTGCCAGCAACCAGGCTTTCTGCTTGTTGATGGTGACCGGTTGAATGTGACGTACTTGCCCTTTCAAAGTTAATCCGTTCAAATCCGTGCAATGAAAGTGTCCACCACCATCGTTTATCAACAGCGTTCCGTAATCCGCATCGTAGCGGCCCATTTCAATGTTGCTGTCGTAATAATTTCCGGCCAAAAAAACATCGGGTTTGCCATCGCCGTTGGCATCCACTATCACGGCGTCTCTCAACGAGCTAAACTGCGCTTCAGCGGGCAAGGCTTTTGTTTCAAACACCCCGTTGCCTTGGTTAAGCAACACCGCACTGGCAAAATAATCGGCTGTCAACACATCGGCCTTTTTTAGTTTGTCTTCGCCAAACACATCGTTCAACGAAGCCTTGGCCAAATCTTCGGCGTATAAAAAATTCTTTTTTATGATGGGCATTTGCTTTTCCAGTTCAGCCTTGGTGGCAAAAGGGATTTCTTTTCCAGCAACGTAGTAGGTAAGCACTTGTTCTTTTTTTCCGTTACCGTCAAAGTCGTTGTAGTACATCCGCACGGGTTCTTGCGCCGATGCTTTGAGACGGCTGTTCAGGCCAAGATTGCCGGCTATTAAATCCGGCTTCCCATCGCCGTCAACATCTACCGGCAACAAAAAATTCCACCAGCCTTTTTTATCGCTCAATACTTTTTTTGTGAATGATCCGCCGTTGTTGATAAAAGCAACGATGCCGTTCCATTCAAGCGAAAGCAAGAGGTCTTTGTCGCCATCACTATCAATATCAAACCAAAGCCCACTCGTGACCATGCCGACATGCGCCAGCTCTTTTGCATATTGCGCGGTCACATCGCTAAAGGTTCCGTTCTTGTTATTCAGCAGTAAATACGATTGCGGCATCTCGCCATAGGCATAAGGCACCGCACGGCCACCGATGAACAAATCCACAAAGCCATCGCCGTTAAAATCATAAGGCACAACACAGGAAGCCGTGACAAAAATATTGTTGAAGGCAGCCGACGATTTAAGGAGATTACCTTTTCCATCGTTCAAGTAAAGACGCGGCGCATTGTGATATTCAGGGCCGTAAAATTCATTGCCGCCGCTGGCTGCAACCAAGTCAACCGCGCCATCATTGTTTACATCGGCCCAACAAGCCGCGGTGTTTTCATAAATGCTGTCGGCATCTAAAGCGGGTTGCGATATCTTGCTAAAATTTCCATTCGCTTCTTGAATAAACACGGCGCTTTTTTGATCTCTGGCGGCGCC
This sequence comes from Flavisolibacter sp., assembly GCA_965247695.1. Classification (GTDB taxonomy): domain Bacteria; phylum Bacteroidota; class Bacteroidia; order Chitinophagales; family Chitinophagaceae; genus Flavisolibacter. Next base: position 2,458,647 of record OZ252037.1, on the reverse strand, counting down.
AATGAACACATCATCTAATCCATCTTTATTAATGTCGGCAACGGCAATGGCCGGCCCTTCGGTAGAGACTTCATGCGGTATCAAAGGCTCGCGGTCAAACTCCACAAAACGGTTTTCGCGGTGCAGATAGTTCAATCCCGTTTGCGCCGTGATGTCTTCGGCAACAAATGTTTTGTTGCTTAAATGATTTACTAAAATTGAAAAGTCAAACCGCGGCAAGCCCTTTTGATAGCTTATCGTTTGCGCAGTGACGTTTGGTTTTAAGTCAATTCGTTGAAACGTTCTATCCGGCCAAATTAAAAAAAGTGAATCCACTTTTGTGCCCTTCAACCCAATGTGCAGCGGCACTTGCATGCTGGATAAAAAACCTCTGACAGGATCGGCTTCGTAGCTTCTTATCTCCGCACCGCTGAATAAAACAGCTTTGGCGCCAATGGCATTGCGATTACCTTCCGGCCCTTGCAGCGTCAGGTCAACAAAAGCAGCCTTTGCAGAATCGGCACTTTTGTTTTGATACACCATCGCGGGTTCGTCAATATTATTTACCACAATGTCCAAATCACCATCGCCGTCCAGGTCGGCATACACTGCGCCGTTTGAAAAACTTGGTGTATTGCCTTCAGCGGCATCGCTTTCATCGGTGAAGGAAAGGTCACCGTTATTCCTGTAAAACTTGTTGGGCAACTTTATCTCCGGGAACTTTTTTATGAGCGATAAATCTTTTCCCTGCATGTCATTGTCGGTAATTTTTTGCTGCACCTCGCCGTTGGAAATAAAGTTTACGTAATCAATGTCGTTCATGCGTTTGGGAATGCCGTTGGAGATGAACAAATCCTTCAAGCCATCGTTGTCAAAGTCTATCCACAGCGGCGCCCAACTCCAGTCGGTAGCCGCAACGCCGCTGTACAAACCCACTTCGCTAAAGTGACCATTGCCGCGATTGTACTGCAGGTTGTTTCGTGTAAACTGATATGAGTAACCCATGCCGATTTTCTCGCGAAACAAATCATAGGTGTCTTCGCCCAATGACCGTTTTAAGATGTAGGGATCGGAAGGCAGCATGTCCATTGAAATGATTTCGGGCCGTGCATCGTTGTTGATGTCAGCCACATCCACGCCCATTGAGTATTGGCTTGTGTGCATGAAGCATTGTTCGCCTTCTTCTTTAAACGTGCCGTTTTTTTGGTTGATGTAGAGGTAATCGTTTTCGTGAAAGTCATTGCCGATGTAGAGGTCGGGATAACCATCAAGGTTGATGTCGGCAACGCAGATGCCAAGGCCGTAAGAGATGGCGGTGGAGTTGATGCCGGTTGATTTGGTGACATCTTCAAAAGAATATATAGGAACCCGGCTATCTGCACAAAGCTTTAATGTGTTGTTACGGTACATTCTGTCTCCCGACAATGAATCAAACGTTCCTTTAAACACTTCACGCGGACGAAAATTGTTGTTCTGATGAACCGAATGATTCAACAGGAACATGTCCAGATCACCGTCGTTGTCGTAATCAAAAAAAGCGGCTTGCGTACTGAAGCCGGAGAAGTCAAGACCAAGGCTATGTGCTTCATCTTTGAATTGCGGAACACCGGCCTTATCAACGCCTTGATTGATTAGAAACTGATTCCGGCTGTGAAGCGTTTCGTATTGCCCCACGCGACAAACATAAATATCCAGCAAGCCATCATTGTTGATATCAACAACCGACACGCCGGTTGACCAGCCGCCATCGTTTGGGATAGCAGCTTCGGTGGTAACGTCTTTAAATTTTAAGCCGCCGCTATTTAAATACAATTTGTTTTGCCCTTGGTTTGAAGCGAAGAACAAATCAATTTTCCCATCGTTGTTGAAGTCGCCGGCGCCGATGCCGCTGCCGTTGTAGAAATACATGTACTTGAAAAGATTGAATTCCGGCGTGTAAGAAAGGTTGTTGCTGAAATCAATCCCGGTTCGCTCTTTGGTCAAAGCTTCAAACAGCGGACGCCCTACCGTTTTCTTACTGCCGCATTGCAGGAGTAAAAAACACAAGGCGCAACAAAAAAATATGACGAAAGTTCGTTGTCTCATTGTTCTATTTCATTCGGTACAGCACCGGAGTTTCGTTGTTTTGCGCTATAAGCAAGCTCCGTCCCCTTTTTGTTTGAAGAACGGTGATGTCTTTTACTTCGCGGCTTGCATTGATGCCGGATGCCGTATTCGGCAGCCAACCAAATCCACCCTTGCCGTTGTTCAAAAACACATCGCCGTAGCTGGCATCCAATCGTCCAAACTGCGGTGGGAAGGTGAACAGATTTCCGCCGGTAATTAAGTCAATATTGCCATCATTGTTTACATCCGTTGCACAGATGGCATTCATGCTTGACAACTGTGCCCGAAGCGGAAGCGGTTGCACGGCAAAAGTTCCATCGCCTTTGTTGATGGCAACAATGGATGAACAATAATTGAAAGGCAGCACACTTGCTTCTTTCAACGCCTTTTCACCAAACAGGTCCTGAACCGTTTTAGGCGCATAATCACTGTTCTTCAACGCCTCTTTTTTCAGAAAAGGAAATTGCTCAATGACATCTCGTTTTAAAAACACAGGCATGTCCTTTCCGTTAATGATTTGGGTAAGAAAGTTATCAGTGCTGCCGTTGCCGTCGAAGTCTTTCACCCAAAGCTTTACGGGACGGGTCGCATTGGGACGCAGGTAAAAATTCTCACCCACATTGCCGATAATCAAATCTTCTTTTCCATCACCGTTTACATCCGCGGTCGCGAGGCTTTGCCACCAGCCAAAAAGATTGTTCAAGCCCGTATTTTTCACCTCTTCAAACTTGCCGTTGACGTAGCTAAACACTTTTGGCGTCATCCACTCGCCTGCTACAATCAACTCTTTCTTCTCATCACCGGTAACATCAGCCCACGCTGCACTGGTTACCATGCCGACGTTGGTTAATGCAGGCGCAACGGTTGCGGTTATATCGGTAAACATTCCCTTGCCGTTGTTTTGATAAAGATAGCTGCGAGGCGCAACGCCATAAGCAAATGGCTGGCTTCGGCCACCAACGAATAAATCAAGGTCGCCATCGCCGTCGTAATCATAGGCAACTGCCACGGAAATGTTTGCATCGTTGGATGGAAATGCAGTTGTGTTGATGGAGAAGGCTCCCTTGCCGTTGTTAAGGTAAAGCCGGTGTTCGATGGCACGGTTACCGCGTTGCACATTGTTGCCACCCGAACCGATAAAGAGGTCTAAATCGCCATCGCCATCCGCATCAAAAAAGGTTACGGCCACGTCCTCAAAATCTTTGTATTCGTTGAAAACGGGTTCTTCGTTTTTTTTGAATTTCCCATCAACCGTTTGCAAATACAATTGGCCTGCCTGGTCTTTCGCGCCGCCGATGTAAATGTCTTCCAAGCCATCGCCGTTCACATCGCCCTTGGCGATGTGCGGCCCCTCACGGGAGAGCATTTCAGGAAGGTTGCGTTCAAAATAAAAATCAACATAATCGTCTTCCTTGTGCTTGTCGAATAACTGCATTGCCGGCTCAAATAAGGTTGATGCGGATGTAGCAACAGGAATCTTCCTTGCTTCATCCAGTTGTTGCAGCACATGAAGGTTATTTACCTGCAAATCTTTATACATTGTTGTTGTCCTGTCGGGCCAGAGAACCACCACCGAATCCACCGCTGATTCTTTTCCCAACCCAATGATTTGCTTGTAATCCATTGACGATTGAAAGCCGCGAACCGGCAAGACTTCCCGCGAAAAAATTTGGCCGGCCTTGTAAACTTTAATACCCGCACCAACGGCGAAAGTATTATTGCCCTTGCCTTTTAATTGCATCGCCAAATAGTGGTTGCCGCCGCTTTCGTTGTTGCGATAGACAAAAGCCTCGCTGTTTTCGTTATTCACAACAAGGTCCAAATCACCATCGCCATCCAAATCAGCATAAGCCACGCTGTTCGAAAACGAAGGTTGCGATAGTCCCCACGATTGACCGATATCTTCAAACTGCAAAGCGCCTTTGTTGCGAAACACACGGTTGGGCAATGGCGTTGAGGGAATGTGGTTCAGCAATTCATCCATCTCCATCCGTTGCCCTGTGGCCAGCGCCTTTTGATAAACATCGTTGGAGAAGAAATCCAGAAAATCAAGATTGCCTAAATCCTTCGCAATGCCGTTGCAGACAAAAATATCATTCAGCCCATCGTTGTCAGCATCCAAAAAAACAGCGCCCCAACTCCAGTCGGTGCCGTACACACCGGCGTAATTGGCGGCTTCCGAAAAAGAACCGTTGCCGTTATTTATCTGCAAACAATTGCGAACGTATTGATGATACAAACCGGCTTTTTGCTTGCTTAAATACAAATCAATGTTGTCAAAAGTGCCCGTTGTTTTCAGGCGGTAGTCATCATCAGGAATCATATCAGTAGTGAAGATGTCGGGCAGGCCATCATTGTTGATGTCGCCTAAATCGGCGCTCATGGATGACATGCTTATTTTCTGCACGCAGCTTTCCAGGCAGTCTTTAAACCTGCCGTTCTTTTGATTGATGTAGAGGTAATCTTTCTCAATAAAATCATTGCCGACGTAGATGTCGGGATAGCCATCGCCGTTCACATCGCCAACCGTTACACCAAGTCCAAAAGAGATAAGACCTGTATGCAAGCCGGCTTCCTTTGTGACTTCAGTAAAATGGCCGTTGTTATTTTTATACAAATGATTGCCGCCGCCTTTTAAATTTTCCGCGATGCGCAACTTCGAGCTGTCCACGTCACGCATGTCGGCATAGTTGAGTGAGCTAAACGGAATGGGGCTGTTGTTGATTATGAAGCAATCGAGGTCGCCGTCGTTATCGTAATCAAAGAAGGTGGCTTGCGTGCAATAACCCGAAACGTCCAAGCCATACTTTGTTCCTTCCTCGATGAAAGTATTGTCGTGCTGGTTGATGTACAGTTTGTTTTTTCGATGGCCGTCTTTCATGTGGCCGGAGGCGCACACGTAAATGTCCAGCCATCCATCGGCGTTGATGTCAACGAACGTAACACCGGTATTCCAATACCCTTCTTGTTTTAATCCCGCCTTAGCGGAGATGTCTTCAAATTTAAAATTCCCTTCGTTGAGATAAAGTTTGTTCTCGCCTTGGTTGGAAGTAAACATCACATCGGCCAAGCCATCATTGTTGATGTCACCCGTAGCCACGCCGCCGCCGTTGTAAAAATTGCGAAACAAAAAACTGTTGTCCTCCTTGCCGTCCTTTACATCGTTGCGAAAGCTGATGCCGGAATTTTTTATCAATGTGAAAAGCGCAGGCGCTTCTTCGCTCTTTTTATTTCCGCAAGCGGAGAAGATGATCATAGAAAAAAGCAACCACAGAAGCCACGTATTATTTTTCATCTTCTTTTTCACGCAATGGGAAACATAAAATTTAGCAGAGAGAACTTTACTTGCGAAGCTTGTACAAAACCGGCAACGTGTCGTTCTGTGCAAAGAGGTAATAACGCCCCGACTTGTTAACCACTTCCTTGATGTCTTTCACCTCGCCTTTGGTGTTGATGCCGGCTTTTTTTGTTTCAACATAATTGAAAACACCTTTGCCATTGTTGAGCAACACATGACCATAGCTGGCATCCAATCGTCCAAACTGCGGCGGAAAGGTGAACAGATTTCCGCCCAGTAAAAGGTCTGGTTTTCCGTCGTTGTTTATATCGCTTGCGCAGATGGCATTTACACTCGACAACTGTACATACAAAGGCAATGGTTGCACGGCAAAAGTTCCATCGCCTTTGTTGATGGCAACGATGGATGAACAATAATTGAAAGGCAGAACATTTGCCTCTTTCAAAGCTTTTTCACCAAACAAATCCTGAATAGACTTCTTTGCATAATCGGCGTGTTTCAAATTGTCTTTCTTCAGCGCCGGAAACTGCTCGGTGATTTCTCGTTTTAAAAACACGGGCATGTCTTTGCCGTCAACCGTGCGGGTTAAAAAGCCATCAGGTGTTCCATTGCCGTCGAAGTCTTTCACCCAAAGCTTTACGGGACGGGCCGCATTGGGACGCAGGTAAAAATTCTCACCCACATTGCCGATAATTAAATCTTCCTTGCCATCACCGTTTACATCCGCGGTTGCGAGGCTTTGCCACCAGCCAAAAAGATTGTTTAATCCTGTATTTTTTACCTCTGTAAACTTGCTGTTGTTGTAGCTAAACACTTTTGGCGTCATCCATTCACCGGCTACAATCAACTCTTTCTTTCCATCACCGGTAACATCAGCCCACGCTGCACTGGTTACCATGCCTGCAGCCGCTATTGCCGGCGGAGCCGCATCTTTAAAATGTCCTTGCCCGTCGTTTTGATACAAATAGCTTTGCGGAATTTGGCCATAGGTTCGGGGCACGCTGCGGCTGCCCACAAACAAATCAAGGTCGCCATCGCCATCATAATCGTAAGCGGTAGCAACTGCAATGTTCATGTTGTTGACCGGAAATGCGGAAACGTCAATGGTAAAATTTCCCTTGCCGTCGTTCTTGTATAAGCGATGTTGGATTTCCCGTTCGCCCGGCGGCATGTTGTTGCCACCGGCGCCAATGAACAAGTCTAAATCACCATCCTTGTCTGCATCAAAAAACAAAACGGCTACGTCCTCAAAACTTTGAAACTGTTTAAAAACGGGTTCGTCCTTTTTCAAAAATTTTCCATCGGCTGTTTGCAAGTACAATTGGCCTCCCTGGTCTTTTCCACCACCGACGTAAATATCTTCCAGGCCATCACCATTTACATCGCCCTTGGCAATGTGCGGGCCTTCACGGGAAAGCATTTCAGGAAGATTGCGTTCGTAAAGAAAGTCAACGTAGTCATCTTCCCGGTGCCTGTCGAATGTTTGGCCAATGGGCTGAAACATTGGCCCATCGCCTGTTTCAAAGGCATAAGCCAGAGGGCCTTTTACGGTTGGCTGCCCTATGTAAAGAATAGTATCCAACTGGGGATGATCAAGTTTTATGTACGTTCTGTCGGGCCAGACAACGATCATTGAATCAACCGATGCAATGCCTCCTAACCCGATCACTTGTTTATAATCCATAGACGACTGAAAGCCGCGTGAAGGAACAAGCTCGCGGTAAAACACTTTGCTTCCTTTATAAATTTTAATCTTGCTGCCAATGGCAAAGGTGTTTTGTGATAAACCCTTTAGCTGAACGGCGATGTAATGATTCTTTAGCTGAAGGTTCGTGTTGTTGCGGTAAACAAAAGCTTCCCCATTTTCGTTGTTTACAATGAGATCCAAATCTCCATCGCCATCTAAATCCGCATAAGCCGCGCCGTTGGAAAAGGAAAGTGTTGCCAAGCCCCAATCTTTTGCCACGTCGGTAAACTTTAAATCGCCGTTGTTTTTAAAAGCACAGTTGGCCATGGCGTTAATGGGTATCTGCGCCAACACAGAGTCAACACTTTGCTTGTGCCCCGACAGCACCATTTTTTGGTTGATGTCGTTGGCGAAAAAATCCATGAAGTCAAGATTGGTCACATCACGATTAACGCCGTTGCACACATAGATGTCGGAAAGGCCGTCGTTGTCCGCATCAAAAAAAAGAGCGCCCCAACTCCAATCGGTGGCTTCGACGCCGCTGTAGTTGGCAGCTTCCAAAAACTCCCCGGCCCCGTTGTTCACCATCAAACAGTTTTTCATGTACTGGTTGTACAAACCGTTTTGCAGTCGCTGACGATGAAGGTCAATGTTGTCGAAAGCGCCAAGTGTTTTTAAGCGATAATCATCGCCGGGTAACATATCAGTGGTGAAGATGTCGGGATAGCCGTCGTTGTTTACGTCGCTCAAATCAGCACCCATCGAAGAAAAACTGTTTTGCCCTACACAATCTTCCAACCGGTCTTTAAAGGTTCCGTTCTTTTGGTTGATGTAGAGATAATCGCGTTCGTAAGAATCGTTGGCCACGTACACATCGGGATAGCCGTCGTTGTTTACATCGCCAACGGTCACGCCAAGGCCAAAACTCATGAGTGTACCGTGAATGCCGGCTTGCGTTGTAACCTCTGAAAATTTACCATTGCTGTTTTTGTAAAGATGATCACCGCCGCCTTTCACCAAGGATGGAACGGGCCAGGCTGAATCAGGCAAGTTGCGCCGGTTGGCATAACCCAATTGATTGATGGGAACGGGACTGTTGTTGATAAGAAACATATCAAGGTCACCATCTAAATCATAATCGAAAAAAGAGGCCTGTGTGCAATAGCCGGAGATGTTCAGGCCGTACTTAACGCCTTCTTCTGTAAACGTGTTGTTGTGCTGATTGATGTAAAGCTTATTCTTGCGATGTCCACTAGTCATGTGGCCGGAATTACAAACATAGATGTCGAGCCAGCCATCGGCATTGATGTCAACCATTGTGACGCCAGTGCTCCACATGGAGTCTTGCTTTAGTCCGGCTTTGGCCGAGATGTCATCGAATTTAAAACCGCCTTTGTTTAGATAAAGTTTGTTCTCGCCTTGATTAGAGGTAAACATCACATCGGGCAAGCCATCATTATTAATGTCGCCCATGGCAACACCTCCGCCATTGTACATGTTGCGAAAGAGAAAGGAGTTTTCGAGTTTGCCGTCGGTAACGCGGTTGTTAAAGTCAATGCCGCTATTGTTCACCAGTTCAAACAAGGTTGGTGCACTGTGTTTGTTTGAAGAACAGGAAGAAAACAACGCAATAAAGGCACAAGCAATGGCCCTGAATCCTTTCATAAACTGCACGTAAGCTATGAAAAAATGGAGGTCATAATTATGACCTCCATTTAAAAGAATGTTGTAATTTATTTTTAGTAGCCTGGATTCTGAACGAGATTAGGATTGGCAGCTAGGGCTTGAGATGGAACCGGCAACACTAAGTATTTAGGATCATCCGCAGGCTTATACTGCCAAGGCTTTGTAAACACGCCAAAACGAATGAGGTCTGTTCTTCTAACAGTCTCCCAATAAAGCTCTCTGCCTCTTTCAGTGAGCAAAGCATTCGGATCGTAAATGTTACTCGCGTTTACAAGTATGAGCGAGGGCAAAGGAGCGGCGCTTCTGGCGGTGCGTAAGTTATTTACGATGCCGAGGGCCGTGGCGTTATCTGGCGCCGCTTTTCGTAACAATGCTTCGGCTACCATAAGCACGACGTCAGAATATCGCATAAGCACGATGTCGTTACCTGCGGGGCCTTGAAAATACTTATCCAGTGAAGAGAAGTCTGCCGGATATTTCATTACCCGAATACCTGTCAACTCAAGGTTAGCTCCATTTTCTTGCTGGTTGTCGGCGATTTTCGGATCGAAAGCAAGAGGATTGCCTTTGCGGTCTTTTCGGGCGGCGCCGGTTTCATCATACTGTTGGCCTATCATAAAACCAGGGCGCATGCCTGAAACAGCAGTGACGAGGGAATCTGACTTCAACCGGCCTCCAAGTCTTGAATCAATGGCTGTGTCCTTATTGTTGACGGCGCCAACACCAGTAAAAAAGCCGCCTACACGGTTGGCGTCCGCTGTTGCGGTAGTAGGGTTTGCAGTGGTGCCAAAACTGTTGTAAAAGTCGCTTACCGTGGAGAAACCATTCCAACCGGCATTTGGATTTTTAGGTGTGTATTGGTTATAGTGCAAAGTCATCTCCCACCGGGCTTGAGGGCCGCTGTTGTTAGCACTTACACCCGGCGTGTTTACGTAGGTAAAAATATTTTCGGTGGACGATCCGTTGTCCACATTGAAATTATTAAAGTAGTTCTTCATAAAACTGAACTTGCCGCCGGAAACAATGCTATTGCCTAAGGTAACTACTTGCTGCATATCCGCATCGGCAAACGTTGGCGCTGCGCGGTTTGCCCATGCTCCTCTGTTTAAGTAACACTTCATCAATAACACTTTTGCCGCTTCCTGCGAGGCCCGGCCTGCGCTGCCGGCCGAGTAAGCCGGAAGGTCGGCGACTACTGCGCTCAATTCATCAATGATGAATTGCGAAGCAGTTGCACCCGAGCGTACGGTTGGCGCATTCAACAAGTTATCACCTGGATTTCTAATTGGATATTGTCCATAAAGATCCAATAAGTAATACAAGCTCAACGCACGAAGGAACCTTGCTTCCGCTGCTTGCTGTTTTGAAGGGCCAAAAGCGAGAACATTTGTAGCGTCAAAATTGAGCTTGTTTAGGTTGTTAAAAACGCTCAACACATAAGCATGGTTGGCGTTCCAGGTATGGTTGTGCAGTACACGCCAAACACCGTTATCATCCCAGTCGCCACCCCGTGTTGGTACAAGGGCTTCATCGGCCGTGTTTCCTTCCAAACAGAAGAGTTGGTCTTGGTTGGTGAATGGAACGGCAATATCCACATAAGCGGCTTGGAGAAGCAAGCCTACGCCGCCGGTACCCAAGGCCGTAGATGTTTGTGAATTGGTAAGCGAACTGTTTAAATTCTCATTAAGCTTAGTGCAGCCCATAGTTGCCATAAGCAACACAGCGCTAATCTTTATTGTTTTTGACTTTAGCATAAAATGTCTTTTAGTAGGGTTATTGCAATGTTAGATTTACGCCCACGGTGATCACACGAGCCGTTGGATAAGGAATGTATTCGATCGAACGTGACGGATAGCTATTGCTGCTTTTGTCAATGTTTACTTCAGGATCGAAACCTGTGAACTTCGTAATAACAAAGAGATTGTTGCCCGAAACAAAAGCACTAAGGTTTTTTACGTATTTACCTACATCGCCAATGCGATAGCTTAATTGTGCACTCCGCAACTTGAAATAATTGCCGCTCTCTAGGAAGCGGGTAGAAGCACCTACCGCACTTGTGGTTTGCTCGGCGGAATTGTATGCGTTTTTGTCAATATTTCTACCGTTCGATATGCCCGAAATATTGGTCACACTGGTTGCCGTATTGTTGTAAATCATAAAGCCTGCGTCACCACCGCCATTCAATATCAGGGCAAATTTTTTGTAATCCACGTTAATGCCAACACCAAAGCTGTTGGTTGGATTGGGGTTACCGGCAAAGATTGGATCTGAACCAATGAGCTGATTGCCGTTTTGGTCAAATCCTTGGAACTGCTTAAGGTAAAACTCATTCACCGGAAGGTTATTGGTGATGGCTTGTGCAAGCGTTCCTGAAACACCTTGACCATTAATTTGTCCGGTTAAAATTTGGATGTCCTTCCCGTTTTGAGTGAACTTAGTCAGCTTGTTGGTATTGTGGGAGTAATAACCGCTTATGTCAAGGCTAAAGTCTTTTTTATCAATTATACTAACGCCAACGCTTGCTTCAATGCCTTGGTTGATTAGGTCAGCTGGCAAGTTAATGAAGTAGATTGACGCCGGTGCTGGTTGAATAGCTGTGCTTTGAAAAAGAATGTTGCTGGTGCTCTTGTGGTAATAATCAACGGTACCAAAGATTTTTCCTTTGCGAGTAGAGAATTCAAAACCAATGTCATAAGACTTTGTTTCTTCCCACTTCAGATTCGGATTGGCAACATTTACCTGTGAGGCATTGTTGTAGGAGCCAAACGTGAATTGCTCCTGCGATGCACCGGCTGGAAATTCTTGGTTGCCGGTTACGCCGTATGAAGCCCGTAACGAAAGGTTAGAGAAAAGTGTACCGCTTTTCATGAAATCCTCGTTGCTGATGGCCCAACGTGCACCGATCGAAGGGAAATAGCCGTACTTATTGTTTTTTCCAAACTTGCTGGAACCATCAGAGCGCAAGATACCAGTCAGGTAATATTTGCCGGCATAGTTAAGTGCGACGCGGCCGAATACAGATTGGATTTCCGATTTCGGATCCACAAAAATCCCAGGAAGGTTTTGTACGTTTCCGTTTTGCAAAGTGTTTGTGTAAGGGATACCCGAAAAACTTGTCAGATTAGTATTAAAGCCCGTGGCGGAAATGTTTTGATTTAAATATTTAGACACCCAATATTCATAACCCACTAAAGCTTCCAAGTTCAATTTGGTCGTGAGGTCTGTCCGATATTGCAACGTGTGATCGAACGTTTGAGACGTTAATTTGGCATGGCCGATTGCAGCCGCGCCGCTACCGGAAAGCCCCGAATACCCTTGTAAAAAACCGTAGATGTTCGTATAACGGTCGCCGGTGCTGTTGTTAATGGCGTACACCATGCGATATTCCAGGTTATTCATAATCTTGTACGAGGCCGATATATCACCCAAAACCGAGTTTACGTAAGCAAGATCGGAGAACCCGGACAAAAGTGCAAAAGGATTGCCCGAACCGTTCGTGGGATAAACATAATTTCCACTGGCATCGGTATAATTAGTCGTTGGGTTCCACTGCAAAATAGAACTGATGATGTTACCGGTAGAACCGGCGGTGTTGGAAACCGGTATCAGATTTTCTGTGGTATGTCCGGCAGTCATGTGAAATCCAAGACTTAATTTTCTATCGAGAAACTGGTATTGGCCGCTAAAGTTTCCCACGTATTTATCAAGCGTAGATTGCTTAAGATAACCGTTGATTTCAGAAGCAAGAAAAGAAGCGCGAAAACGACCGTTCTCGCCGCCGCCGCTAAAAGCTACATTGTAATTCTGCGTAATCTTTTTGTTTGCAAGATCTTTAATGGGATCAACCGTGGAGCCGTTATCCTGCCCGTTCACCTTGTACTTCGATAAAGCACTTCTATATTCAGAACCGTTCAGCACTTCAAATCGTTTCATCAACCCTGCGTTAAATCCAACGTTGGTAGAGAATTCAATTCTTGGCGCACCAGATGTTCCTGTTTTAGTTGTGATGGCAATTACACCGTTCGCGCCTCTTGAACCGTAGATAGCAGCCGAAGCAGCATCCTTCAACACGTCAATTCGCTGAATGTCGTTAGGGTTTACAAAAATCAAGGGGCTTGCATCAGGCGTAGAGCCAAAGGCATTTCCGAAGTTTGGACGGGCTGATCGGCCGTCGAGCGGGACGCCGTCAATCACATACAGAGAGTTACTTCCGGCTCGGATGGAATTGTTGCCGCGAATTTTTACAGTCGTGGCACTTCCAGGCTGGCCATTATTGGTTGTGATCTGCAAACCGGGCACTTTGTTTTGAAGTAAGACTTCCGGCGTACTGATTACCCCTTTATTGAAGTCCTTTGCCTGCACCGAATTGATAGCACCGGTTAGATCCCTACGTCTGGCCGTACCATAACCGATAACCACTACTTCTGAAAGATTTGCGTTGTTGGATGTTAGCGATGCATCAAAAGGCACACCAGCCGTTTTTCCTGTAATGGGCATTTCCATTCTTTCGAAGCCTACGGATGAAAACACAAGCGTTGCGTTATCGGGAGCGGAGATGCGGTACACACCATTGGCGTCGGTTTGTGTGGCATTTTTTGTGCCTTTAACGGTAACGGTTACACCGGGAATTCCTTTCCCTGTATTGTCAGTAAGGGTTCCCGTTACTGTTCTGTTTTGTGCAAGTAGAGATTGGAATGAGCAGAGGAGGAAAAGCAGTACAACGCCTGTAAGCTTTCGCAGATTGATTCTTCGCATAGCAGCAATAATTTAAGAATTGAGGAGGCAAATTAGCCCTTTTTTAACTTGTAGTGTGCTTTTGACACATTTTTTTTTGTTTGTTGATAAAATGTTGATTCAAGCCCGTAAAATCTATATTGAAACCAGACACTTTCTCATCAAGCTGCTAAAACAACGTTTAAACACGCAGTTTCATAAAAAGTTCGTTTTGAGTAAACAAAAAAATTTTGCGCTTAAAATTTACCGTACAATAACTAGGCAGGAAAACTACCTTTGACCCCGTTATGAAACTTGCTGTTGACGCCGATGTTTTGGAAGCAAAAGAGGTGAAAGAACTGACAACGTCTCCTTACAACCTTATTGTTTGGAATGACGACGTAAACACCTTTGAATGGGTGATTGAAACTTTAATGAAAGTTTGCGGCCATACGCACGAACAGGCGGAGCAATGTGCATACATCATCCACTTTAGTGGTAAATACGCAGTAAAAAACGGCGATTATGAAGATCTTCGCCCAATGTGTGACGCCATCCTTGACCGCGGCATCAGCGCAACCATAGAAGTTACCGCCTGAATTTTCTTTCCTTTTATATGCCGGCCATTTGTTTTGACGAAAACCTGTTTGCCTTTCCGCTACTCGAAGCCGCCGATAAAGAAGGCCTGCTGCTAATTGGCGGACGGCCCACACCGGCAAGAGTCGTTGAAGCTTATACAAAAGGCATTTTCCCCTGGTACAACGATGACGCCCTCCCGCTTTGGTGGAGCCCCGATCCCCGCTTTGTTTTATTCCCTGATGAACTGCACACAAGCCAAAGCATGAAAAAAACTTTGAAGGGCGGTGGGTTTGTTTTTAAAACCAACACGGCTTTTGGGAAGGTGATTTCGGCCTGCTCTTCTGCAAACAGGAAAGGACAAGACGGTACCTGGATCACCCCCGCCATGCAGGATGTTTACACACAACTTCACTATAAAGGAGCAGCGCACAGCGCCGAAGCCTGGAAAGGCGGCCAACTGGTTGGCGGCATGTACGGCCTGCGCATCGGCGGTGTGTTCTTTGGCGAAAGCATGTTCAGTAATCAGAGCAATGCGTCAAAGTTTGCCTTTATCAATTACGTGAAGCAATTAAAAACGGAAGGCATTAGGCTGATAGATTGCCAGGTTTATTCAGAACACGTGGAAACGTTGGGCGCGAGGTTGATAAGTAGAGTAGAGTATTTGAAACTCTTGCAACACAACATTTCTGCAGAGAACGGAAATAAAGGGAACTGAACGCAGAAAAAGTATCACGGCAAATCGGAGTGCTTCTCTTGTGCTTTGCGGCAAAATCAAAATCTCGTTGCTAAATAATGCGGGTAAACGGTTCGCCAAGTGTTCCAGTCATGCGGCCATTCGTTACCCCAGATGTCCAACTCATAATTGATGCCTTTGCCATAAAGGATGGACGCAAAGCTGCGGCTGGCAGCCGGGTCTTCGTAAGGCCCGCTCCCGCTAAAAAGATGAATGTGGCGGCTGCGACGGATTTGTTCAAGTACCCAATGATCAGAAAGGTTGGGCATATACCGTTGCGGACTGTTAAAATAAACGTCGTCGTCATAATAGCCCTTTGTGTATTCGGCCAGGTCGTAGACGCCGCTCATGGCCAAAACGCCGTTGAGCAAGTCAGGTCGTTTTAAAAAAAGATTCATACTGTGCAGTGCGCCGAAAGAGGCGCCGCTAATGATAATCGGTGTATCGTGTCCAGACGTGTTTTTTATAAACGGAATCACCTCATCGTAGATATAATAATTAAACTGGTTGTGAATCCACGTCTTGTGTTTTGGATGCACGTTGTTGTTCATCCAGCTTTCGTTGTTGATGCTATTGACCGAATATACTTTCAGCTTGCCGGCATCAATAAACGGCCTCATGCTGTCAATCAGGCCAAAACGTTCGTATTCTAAAAAATCGGCGGCGGCGGTGGGCACCAGCAGGAGCGCAAAACCATAGTGGCCGTAAACGGCAATGGGCATTTTTTTTTCTACCCGGGGGCTGTACCAGGAGGTGATTCTTTTTTCCATTCTTTAGAAGTTTTAAACCGGATGAAGGCGTTTAAAGATAACGGGATTTTGGAACAACAGCCAGCCAAGTAAAAACCCTTAGCTCGGGAAAAATAGTTGCCCGATTTCTCATCCGTCATTTGAATTCCTGTACTTTCAGCCCCTCTCGATTTTCTCTATTTATTGGCGCATGAAAAACCAACCTTCCGGGCTGTCGGCGCCCTTTAGTATCGGTGCTAACGATACAGCCGGTCTTGTGTTAGACAATCTTCCCGAGGCGGTTTTGCTGCTGGACTCGGCTCTAAACATTTTGTCATGCAACCGCGCTGCCAAAGAGGAACTCTGGCAAAAAGTAGAGATCAACGTCACCACGGGCATGCCCGCTCTCCTTCTCCTACCGTCTCAATACCGGGAATTCGCAAAAACAATAGCTCAAGAAGTTCTGGACGGCAAGACGCGCATAATAGAAACACGCCACCTTTTTGAAAGCGAACCAGTGCAGATTTATGAGAATTCTTTTTCCCCTGCACGTAACGGCGAGGGAGCCATCATCGGTTTATTGATTCGTTCTACCAATATAACCCAACAGAAAAACAACGAGAAAACCACGCAGGAAGCGGAAGAGCGCTGGCAGTTTGCCTTTGAAGCTTCCGGCCAGGCGGCCTGGGAATGGAACATGCAAACCGATGAAGTCATCTATTCAAGTTCATATAAAAAACTTTACGGCTTTTCAGGAGATGAATTAAAAAACAACCTTTCTGAATGGCAAAACCGCATTCATCCCGAAGACCGCCAGCGCATACAACAGGCCGTGCAAGCCCATAGTCACTCCGAGAATCCTTACCACGAAACCACTTACCGCATCCAGCTAAAAAACGGCGACTATAAATGGGTGATGGCAAGGGGAAAGCTTTTGAGCAAAGACAGCAATGGCCGGCCTTTGCGCATGATAGGCACGCATACCGATCTTACCGAGACTTTGCAAAGCCGAGCGGAAATTGACAAGATGAACGAACGTTTCCACTATGCTGCAAAGGCCTCCTCCCAAGCCTTATGGGAATGGGATGCACTAACCGGCGAAGCGTACGCAAGCCCAAGCTTTACCGAGATGTTTGGCTGGAAGGTTGATGAAAACAAGCACTTCGAGCAATGGCACTTCTACGTTCATCCTGATGACCGGGAAGCGACGGTGGGCGGCTACTACGATACACTCCGTGACAGTACCGATACTATTTGGCAGGCTACCTATCGTTTCCTGAAAGCTGATGGCGCCTATGCCTGCGTTAACGATAAAGCGTACATTCTTCGCAACGAGGAAGGCGAGGCGATCAAAGTCATTGGCGCCACCCAAGATGTAACGGCCTTAAAGAAGGCAGAAGAAGACCTGGCAAAAAGCAATGAACGTTATGAAATGCTGCGCCGGGCCACCAATGAATTACTCTGGGAATGGAACCTGCAAACGGATGAAATAGATACTTCAAAAGAGGGAGCGAGCAAAGTTTATGGCATCGGCAATCATGCGGAAATAAAGAGTATCCCGCTGTGGACAGATCGTGTCCATCCTGATGATTTGAACCGTATGGGCCAACACCTCCAGGCCGTGCGGTGCGGCCAACACCTGGAAACCTTTGAAGCAGAGTACCGCTTCCGGCGCGACGATGGCTCTTACAACGATATCCACAGCCGCGCAATTGTTTTGCGAGACGGTCATGGGGCGGCCGTTCGCGCCATCGGCTCGGAGGAAAACATCTCGGAACGAAAGCGCCTCGAACGAGAACTGCTGCAGCACGAACTGGAAATGAAAAAACGCATTAACCAGGCAACGGTTGACTCGCAAGAGCAAGAGCGCACCGAGATTGGCCGGGAATTGCACGACAACATTAACCAGGTGTTGACAACCACCAAGCTTTATGTAGAACTGGCCCTGGCGGAATCAGACGGACAGAAAGAATTGCTGGAAAAAGCAGCCGGCAACATCAGCCGCGTAATTAGTGAGATACGGCAACTCTCCCGTTCGCTGATGGATCCAACCATCGGCGATTTGGGCATCATTCATTCCATCAACGATTTAGTGGAGAACCTAAACCTTACCCGCAAGGTTCGCATCAGCTTGCAGATTGACGAAGCAATTGAAGAAAGTCTGAACCGCAAACAAAAGCTTACCGTTTTTCGCATTATTCAGGAAGCCTTGAACAACGTCATCCGTCACGCACACGCAACAACTGTCGCCATTGCCATTCATCAACAGGGTGAAAACATAGCTGTGGAAATAAGGGACGACGGCCGCGGATTCCCGGCCGCATCCGTTAAGAAAGGGGCGGGCCTGAAAAATATTATAAATAGAGTGTATTTAATCAACGGTACCTTTACTGTTGAAAGCCATCCCGGCAAGGGCTGCGCAGTTCAAATCCATTTTCCTTTGAAAGAAGCTTTAAAAGCCTAAAAATTTAACCATGGGAAAGATCAAAATGCTCATTGCCGACGATCACACGTTGGTAAGGGAAACCTGGAGTTTTATTTTAAACACCGATCCGAGATTTACCGTAGTGGCCGAATGCGGCAACGGAGAAGAAGCCGTGGAACTCGCCAAACAACTGCGCCCCGATGTGGTTATTATGGACATTAATCTGCCGGGCATGAACGGCATCGAAGCCACACAACTTATTCGCAAATATTCGCCTGCCTCTAAAATTTTGGGGGTGTCGTTGCACACGCAGCCAACCTATGCCCGAAAAATGATCCAGAAGGGCGCGCTGGGTTATGTTACTAAAAACTCTTCCCGCGAGGAGATGTTTAAAGCCATTACAGAGGTGCAGCAAGGGCGCCGCTATATCTGCGACGAAATCAAAAATATTTTGTCGGAGCAAGTAATTAATGGCGAAGACGGCGGAGGTGGAGTGAATTCCTTGTCGCAGCGTGAAATTGAAATCATACAATTCATCAAAAAAGGGTTTTCGTCTAAGGAAATCGCAGAGAGCTTAGACATTTCTGTAAAAACCGTGGAAGTGCATCGTTACAATGTGTTGAAAAAACTCAACCTTAAAAACGCCGCGGCCCTGGTCAATTACATCAACAACAGCCAATTGGAGTTTTAATCTGTAGGCATTTATCATTCTGGCACATTATTTTGTCAGTAGCCTATCCTTATCAACTGATATTGCTATAACGGAACTGGGAAGACGTGCACAGGCACGTAAAAAATAATCATGTTTTAATAAACCGGACTATGAACCCCATTCGTTTAGCAATAGTGGATGACCATGATATGGTACGGCAAACCTGGAAGATGGTTTTGCAACGCGATGAGCGTATAAACGTCATTGCAGAATGCAGGTCCGGCGATGAAGCCATTGCCTGCGCGGCCACTGATCATCCAGACGTCATGCTCATGGACATCAACATGAAGCCAGTGAATGGCTTCGATGCCACCCGCCAAATCGTACAGTCTCATCCCCACATTAAAATCATTGGCACCTCTATAAACAACCAGGCAGCTTACGTAAAAGCTCTGATGCAGGCCGGTGCCAAGGGTTACGTCACCAAAAATTCTCCCAGCGCCGAAATGATCGAAGGCATTCTGACCGTGCATAACGGCGGTATTTTTCTTTGCAAAGACGTTGAGGCAATGCCTCACGGTAAAGAAAATGTATAACCGGTTTTGTCTTCGTTCCGGGAAAATTGGTGTCCGTAGATTTGGGCCCCAATTTTTATTTCATGAACACAGCACTTTCCAAAAATTTTGAGCCTGCAACGGTAGAAGATAAATGGTATCAACATTGGTTAAGCAAACGGTACTTTAACAGCAAACCGGACGAACGGCCACCCTTCGCCGTTGTTATTCCTCCGCCCAACGTGACCGGCGTTTTGCACATGGGCCACACCCTAAACGAAACCGTACAGGATGTGCTAGTGCGCAAAGCCCGCATGAGCGGCTTTAACGCTTGCTGGGTGCCCGGCTCCGATCATGCTTCCATTGCCACCGAAGCTAAAGTGGTGCAGATGCTGGAGAAAGAAAAAGGCATCTACAAACACCAACTGACCCGCAATGAATTTTTGGGCCATGCCTTCGAATGGAAAGACAAATACGGCGGCATCATTTATCATCAGATAAAAAAGCTTGGCTGCAGCGTGGATTGGGATCGAGTGACGTTTACAATGGACGATCATTATTACAAAGCCGTCATTAAGGTTTTTGTTGACCTGTATAACAAAGGGCTTGTGTATCGCGGGGCACGAATGATTAATTGGGACCCATCGGCGCAAACAGCGTTGAGTGATGAAGAAGTGGAATACAAAGATGTACAGGGCAAGCTGTATTATGTGAAGTATGAAGTGGTGAGTGGTGAGTGGTCAGTGGTGAATGATGAAACCAACACACATCAGCCACCTCCCGATAGCAATCGGGAAACCGCTTACATCATTATTGCCACGCAAAGGCCTGAAACCATCATGGGCGATACCGCCATTTGTGTGAACCCTGCTGATGAACGGTATGTACATTTAAAAGGGAAGTTTGCCATCGTTCCGTTGGTGAATAGAAAGGTGCCGGTCATTTTTGATGACTATGTTGATCCGGCTTTTGGTACCGGTGCATTAAAAGTTACACCGGCGCACGACATCAACGATTACAACCTTGGATTAAAACACAACCTTCCCACCATTGATACCTTAAATCCCGATGGAACGCTAAGCAGTGCAGCGGAAGTATTTGTGGGCATGGATCGCTTTGAAGCCCGTAAAGCCGCCATTGAAAAATTGCGGGCCGATGGTTTGTTAGTCAAAGAAGAAGATTACCAAAGCCGGCTTGGCTATTCGCAGCGAACAGCCGCAGTGGTAGAGCCGCGCATCTCCACACAGTGGTTTGTAAAAATGCGACTCTTGGCCGAAAAGGCCCTGGATGCCGTGACAAGTGGTGATGTAAAAATTCATCCCGAAGAACGCTTCCTTGCAACCTATAAATATTGGCTGGAAAACATTAAGGACTGGTGCATCAGCCGGCAGCTTTGGTGGGGCCAGCGCATACCGGCCTGGTATGATGCAAGCGGAAACTTTGTGGTAGCCGAAACAGAAGAGGAAGCCCATCGTCAATGGTCAATCGTAAAGGGTGAATCGGAAGATGCTGCCACTCACCACTCACCACTCACCGCTCACCGTCTCACCCAAGACGAAGACGTATTGGACACCTGGTTCTCTTCCTGGCTTTGGCCGATAGAAGTTTTTAACGGGATTACGCAACCAAAGAACAATGAGATAAATTACTACTACCCTACTTCGGTTTTAGTAACGGGACAAGACATCATCTTTTTTTGGGTGGCCCGCATGATCATGGCCGGAGAAGAATACATGGCCGAAAAGCCGTTCAGCGATGTGTATTTCACCGGCATGGTTCGCGACAAGCAAGGGCGAAAGATGAGCAAGCAATTGGGCAACTCACCCGACTTGCTGAAACTGATTGAAGACTACGGCGCTGATGCAGTGCGCTTCGGCATTTTAATTTCCGCGCCGGCGGGCAATGACTTGTTGTTTGACGACAGCAGTTGTGAACAAGGCAAGCATTTCAACAACAAGCTTTGGAATGCACTCAAGCTGGTGAAACTTTGGGAAGACCGCCAAGCCGCCGAAAGCGGCCAGACGGCTGCAAACTTTGCGGTTGATTGGTTTGACAACAGATTAAATCAGGTGCAGCAAGAAGTAGAAGAACTTTATAAAGGGTTCAAATTGAGCGAAGCCCTAAAAACAATTTATTCGCTCATTTGGGATGACTTCTGCAGTTGGTATTTAGAATGGGTGAAGCCTCATTTTGAGCAACCGATTGACCCGGCGGTTTATAGAAAAACGGTTTATTTTTTTGAGCGGTTAGTCCAGATGCTTCATCCCTTTATGCCTTTTGTTACCGAAGAAGTTTATCACCAGCTAAAAGAACAAAGCGATGATTTGTGTGTGAAGCAATTTGAAAACACCGGCGCCGGCGATGTACCCATTTTGGCGCAAGGCGAATTACTGAAGCAAACCATCACCGCCATTCGGGATGCAAGAACCAAGAACAACATCAAACCCAAAGACCCCATAAAACTGCATGTGCAAGGCCGGGAAGAAGAGTTTACTTCCCTTGAAAACATTCTGCAAAAGCAAATCAATGCAGACGCTGTTTTTTATGTTTCCGATGCCGTCGCCAACACCATCACTACCATTGTCGGCGGTGCTAAGTTTTACATTGAAACCGAACAGCAATTGGACACATCGGCGCAAAAGGAAGTACTACAAAAAGAATTAAAATACCAGCAAGGCTTTTTGGAATCGGTAGAAAAAAAATTGGGCAACGAACGTTTTGTACAAAACGCAAAAGCCGAAGTGGTGGAAGCCGAACGAAAGAAAGGCCGCGATGCGGAGGCCAAAATAAAAGCCTTGGAAGAAAGCCTTGCCAATTTGTAACGTCATGCTAACTCCTTTCTTTTGGATATCTATTGGGAGCGACGCAACAGACGCTTCGTGGATAGACAGAACCTTGGTTTATAAAAAGATTACATCCAAAGCAAGCTATAAATACAAAGTCTTGCCGCGGATAATGTCAATCGCAAACAACCAACCAAAAACCCTTACTGCGGAATCAAATTCAGCGGCAACACCACTTCAAAAATGTTGCTGCCTTTCGGCCTTGTGCCGGAGAAATCATTGTCGAGCAAATGCGATACCCGCAAGCCGATGCTGACAGGCAAACTATAAAACAATTTGGTATCAAAATAAAGTTCTCCGCCCACGCTGCGCTGTTCGGCGAAAACCAGTTTGCTTCGCGAATACACACGGGTGTAATCATAAAAAAAGTTAGAGCGGATGCGCTGGACGAAAACGATTCCGGGAATGCCGCCATCAGGATAAAATAAGGGCATGTGATAGTTGCCCGACACCCGCCACATGCGGCTGAAATAATAATCGTTGTAGCCCCGTGAATTGGCAAAACGGTTGCTGAACGTGATGTTGGCCGTATCGGTTTCCTGTGCATTAGCCGCCAGCACTATTGCATGGTTTCGTATCGAAGGAAGATACAAAGCCACGCCGCCCACCGATTGAAAGCCCGCATCGGTTATCAATTGCCGGTGCTGCGCCGATACCGCGTAGCCAAAGCGTGGAAAAATATGCTGCACGGCCCTGGGTAGCTGCTGCGAATAGCTGATGGAATGCGAAGCATACAGCGCCGTGCGGCTATTCAAAAGATTTTTGTAAGTCCCTGTTGGCGTAAGGCTGTTGTACACAAGATTGGAACCGAAGTTTAGAGTCTTGTACATTTTACCGCCCGAAAAACTAAGTGGAATGTTGAAACCACCTTGCGCTTCAAACTGATTGAGTGTATAGGTTAACGACGTTGTTTTAATCGTGCGGTCGAAGGTGTAATTAATGCCGGCATTCAACACCGGGAACAGACCGCCGAAGTAAGAATTAAAACCAACCGCATGAGACGTTTCGTTGAGATTGTAGCGGTAAAAAATTTCGTTGCTGAAGGTGTTTAAAATGTTGTCGCTGTAAAGGCTGTACGTGATTTCGGGGTCGGTGTAATTAGGCCGCCAACTGTGAAAATTAAAAAGGCCGGATGAGCCTTTGTACGGCGTCTCGGCAAACTCCCTGTTGTTTGCCGCAATGGCACTGGGCGCATTTACCAAACCGATTTTAAAAGGCAGGGCCCGATGGCTTGCGTCTTCGCCGCTAAGCGTTACGGCTTTTATACCGCTTACCGATGTTGTTTGCAGCCGGTAACCGTTGCTGGTAAATCTTGACCATATAAGCGAATCGCCGGAAACGTTTGGAAAGTAATTACCGGTCTGCGAAAAGGTAAGTTGCCGAAACGATGTTGCCGGCAGTTTTGCGGTTAAGTCCAGCTCAAAAAGATCATCGTTGCCTGATTGGGAAGAAACAAAATACAATTTACTGCCTTGCACAAAAGGATAGCCAACAGTGGCCGCGCCGGGTGACAGAAGGGTCTGAAAACCTCCAGTCAATAAGGATCCGCGGCTCAACGACATCAAACTATTTTTATCGCGAAGCGCCACCACAAATTCATCATTGTTGATGAAGCGCGGATGCACAAACAACCCACCCGCCGGCGCCGAAATCCTCTTTTCTACAACGCCATTGCGATTCAGCAAGTGCAGTTCACTGCCGAGCGAATCGTTGAAATTAACAGCGAGAATCTTGCTGCCATCGGGACTGATGTCGGGTGTAAAATATTTGCCTTTGGCCGTTATGCGTTTTTCTTCGCCCGTGGCAATGTTGAGCAAAATAATGTTGCTGTAATTAACCAGCGACCATCGTGCCGACGTGTTGTAAGCCGCATAAGCAATGGTTCCGGCGCGATAACTGAACCAATCTTCATTGCTGATGCTGCGTAGCTTGATGCGGTGTTCGCCTTCCTTATCCCGCAAGTAAAAAGCGGGCAGTTTGCGAAAGCTTGATTTCACATAAAGCAAAGAGTCTTGTCCGATTTGTTGCGGAAAAAAATAATCGGTAACGGTTTCGTGTTCGACGGCGGCGTCGCGGCGGGTGCTCACTTCATGCTGGTAAAAGTCCAGCGCTTCGTCGCGGTATTGCGTCCAGGTTCGGCCGCTGTATTTTTTTACGCTGCCGCTGTAAAAGCCAAACAGTCCATGAAAAGTCAACGCATCCTGGTTAACCTTTTTCCAAAAATCGGCGCCGTATTTTTCATAGCCATAGTTCACAAGCAGGTAACCCAAAGGATAATGATTGGGTATGCGATCCTTCAATGAACCGCTGCGGATTTTCATCCAGGAAAAATTGCGGCCTTCGTGCCAGATGGCTTTAAAGCCGTTGAAAAAAGCCGGCGCACGGCCGCGGCCTTGCGATGTTTCGATGGTCTCGCTGTGTACCGCATCGCCTTCAAAAAACCATTCGGGTATGGCAAGGGCATTAAACGCGGCTTGTCCTTCCTGCCCAAAAATGACGGATGCCACATGGCTCAAGCCCGTATTGAAATTGCTGTATTGATGCACATGGCGGTACTCGTGCACAGCCAGCGTTTGCCACCACGGCGTAGCCCCAAACTCAAAAATGTTGGAACCAGGAATGAGGTAATATTCGCTGCGAAAGGGACCGAGGGCCACGTAGCCGTTGGCCAGTGTAGTGTTTTTGTGCATCACGATGCTGATGCGGCGAACCTTATCCCCCAAAGGATTTACGTTAATGCGATTGGCCTTGTGAATGATGGCGGCCACGTTTTGCGCTTCGCTGTCCACCGCTCCTTCAAAGATGATGCGGGCCGTATCGGTTTTAATCTGCCGCCATTTTGTGGATGGCGGAAAAGCGCCAAATTGTTGAGCCCTGGCGGTCGCCAAAATGCTGAAGAAAACAATCGTTAGAAATGCTTTGCCGTTCATGCGGAGAATTGTTGAAGTGAAGTTTAGGCTCCTCTTTGCCGCCGGTAGAGCTTTATCGTTACCCCACAAACCCAAAAGAGAAAAGATAGAAACGTAAATTTTTGTACCACGGGCAGATAATACAGCGATGTACAGTAATAGAGGTAATTGTTCAACGCAATCAAAGCCAGATTAAACAACCCAAACCGGAAGAGAGTTTGCCAGCCGCTTTTGTAAATACCGGCGTAAATAAAGCCCATCGCTACCAATCCCGAAGAAGCTGAAACATTGATGACCGCGTCGTGATAAACCGTCGGCAAAAACGGCAGCAGCAAAAGTGAAAGAAGGCCCGAACTAATGATAATAATCTTGCTTCTTCTTGAAAAGCCTAAGCCTTGTGCGGCAAGGATCCAAAAACAAAAAAGCGTGAGGCCTAAAACAACCATAGCCGCATATCCATAAGGTCTTGCGTTATTGGCTTCGCCGTTCAATGCCCTTTCGTTTAAGAGATTGCACCAGTAATTGTGCAGCCAGCTAAAACCTTTTGCATGAACATCGGCCTGCGAACCGCCGGGATAAGTAAAAGCTGCCAATAAATAAAGCAACACGAAGAAAAAAGAACCCACTACCGGCAGTAAGGTCCAGTAGTTTTTGTAAGAAGAAAGTGTAGTCAAGTTTTGGGGTTGAGTTGGTCCGCCCTATCCGGCGGCATGAACTTTCAGCTTCTTCACAATGGCTTCGCTGCGGGTCGTGGAGGAATAGCCGTAACCGTCCACCAAAACCCCTTTTTGTCCGTCCTTGCTTTCAATGCCGTACACCACCGATTCATCGCCGGGATCGGAAGCGCCTTCAAAACGATAAACTTCATGGATTTCAAAATCATCGGCGCCAAACCGTTGTGCGTTGCACACGATGCCGCTCTCGTCGAGGTTAAAGTCAAGCGTATAGCCGCGTTTGCGCAGGTCTTCCATGGCAACCGAGGGAGAAGCGTATTGATACATAAAAGAATTTGTCTGTTAAAATTACCGATTGGTTACGGCAATGCGTCGAGCAATTCCTGCCGGTATTTTTGATAACGGGCATCGCGGTAAGAAAGAAAGGTGGCAAACATGGCGACGGCATATAAGCAGGCGCCGATGCAAAGGGTAGTGTTGAGGGTTTTGGCCAGGAGATAATAAAAAACCGTGAAAATGATTTCGAGGAGGGTGTAGATGATGAAGAGATGAATGCAGTCTTTCATGCGACTGGTATTTAAACGAGTGCTTCAATTCTTTTGCCAGGTGTCCATCCGCCTGCCGCTTGGCGAATGCGCAAGTCTCTTACACCAACTGTTGCGTCATCTTCACCACACCCATCACAAACACGCTTTGCACGTTGCCTACGTTCTCTATTGAACTCAATTTGTTCACGTGAAAATTATAGTATTCGTCCATGTTGGCAGCTACCACCTTGAGCATGAAGTCAAACTCGCCGGAGATGGTAAGGCATTCCAATACTTCGTCCATGCTTAAAATGCTTTTGATGAATTTATCGCCGGCATTCTTGCTGTGTTGCCGCAGCGATACATAGCAGATTACCATCAGCCCCTTTCCTATCTTGGCCGCATCCAGCAACGTTATGTACTGCTTAATCACGCCGCTCTCTTCCATGCGCTTGATGCGTTCGTGCACCGGTGTGGTACTCAAGTGAACCTTCCCGGAAATTTCCTTGATGGTGGCGCGGGCATTTTGTTGCAGAAGTTTAAGTATGGCCAAATCAACGGTATCCAATGCAGGCGTTTGTTCTTTTTGAGGGGTTGTTAGCTTTGCCATTCAGGAAAATTTTCTGCAAAATAGAGCATCGGCCGATGATTGTCCCAAAGTTTTAAAAGCATTCAGGAAAATTTCCTACAAGGTTATCTTTGATCCATAATACGGATGAGGGTTTTCTTCTTCCGGTATTGTTTTTCAAATTAGAAATCTTAAATCAGAAATTTTAAATTATGTCAACGCTTACCAACACGCAAATTGACTTCAACCTGAAGTACAAGGTGAAAGACATGAGCCTCGCCGAATGGGGCCGCAAAGAAATTCGTTTGGCCGAAGCCGAAATGCCCGGCCTGATGGCGATCCGCAATGAATACGCCGCATCACAGCCACTAAAAGGCGCCCGTGTTGCCGGCTGCCTTCACATGACCATTCAAACGGCTGTGCTCATTGAAACCTTAATGGCTTTGGGCGCCGAAGTGAAATGGAGTTCCTGCAACATCTTCTCTACGCAAGACCAGGCCGCCGCTGCCATTGCTGCCGCAGGCATTGGCGTGTTTGCCTGGAAAGGACAAACGCAAGAAGAAGCCGATTGGTGCATAGAGCAGACGTTGTTCTTTGGCGGCGCCGACCGACCGCTGAACATGATCCTTGACGATGGTGGCGACCTGACCAACATGGTGCTGGATAAATATCCCGAACTGGTGCAACACGTGAAAGGCATTTCGGAAGAAACAACAACCGGTGTTCACCGCTTGTACGAACGTATGGCCAAAGGCACGTTGCCGATGCCCGCGATTAACGTGAACGACTCGGTTACCAAATCGAAGTTTGACAACAAATACGGTTGTAAAGAATCGCTGGTGGATTCTATCCGCCGCGCTACGGATGTAATGCTTGCCGGCAAGGTTGCCGTGGTAGGTGGTTACGGTGATGTGGGCAAAGGTTCGGCGGCTTCGTTGGCCGGTGCCGGTTGCCGTGTGATTGTTACGGAGATTGATCCCATCTGCGCTTTGCAAGCAGCCATGGACGGCTTTGAAGTAAAGAAGATGGTGGATGCCGTGAAGGAAGCTGATATTGTAGTAACTGCTTCGGGTTGCCGCGACCTGATCACCGAAGTGCATTTCCGCAGTATGAAGGACAAAGCCATTGTGTGCAACATCGGTCACTTTGATATTGAGATTGACGTGGCCTGGTTGAACGACAACTACGGCAATACAAAAGATACCGTGAAGCCACAGGTGGACATGTACACCATCGAAGGCAAGGACATCATCTTGTTAGCCGAAGGCCGCCTGGTGAACCTTGGTTGTGCTACGGGCCATCCATCGTTTGTAATGTCGAACTCTTTCTCTAACCAAACATTGGCGCAGATTGAGTTGTGGACGAACAACGATGCTTACGAGAACAAGGTGTATGTACTGCCGAAGCATTTGGATGAGAAAGTCGCTCGTTTGCACCTTTCTAAAATTGGTGTTGAATTAGACGAGTTGACTTCTGCGCAGGCTGATTATTTGGGCTTGTCAAAAGAAGGACCGTTTAAACCGGAAGCGTACCGGTATTAGTCTTTGAGATGTTTTATAGGAGAAGCCCCGCGAATGCGGGGCTTCTCTTTATCCAAACAAAATAACTGAGTATAATTTGTACAATACTGTAAAAGCAATTAGTTCCAGAAATCTTAAAACAAATGGGAAAACTTGCCCCGCGTTCATATATTTTTGAAAGCGATAAAGACTTACAAACATGAATGATAGTGCACTAAGTACATTTATACAACAGCACATTAACAGTTTGGCTTATGCAAGAACCTACGTAAGCAGCTCCAGTCCTGCGTCTTACAAGTGGAGTAATCTACGTCAACTAAGGGCAACGATTGATGCATTGAGTGAAATTGAATTCCTTCTACCTGAAGTAACGCACCTTCAACAAAACGCCATCTTCAATACCACATCAGATGAATTAAAGATATCAAGTGATGACGATACCAAGATTACTATTCAAATTGACAAACTCAGAAACGGCCTTGAATATATTTTACGGGCTCTTTTAGCAAAAAACAAATACACAAAGCAAGACTCAGTAATCATTAAACTACCGGAAACCAAAACTTTTGATGAATTGAGCAAAGTAGCCACTGACTTTAAAAAAGGGGTCGAAATCCCAATACTTGATTCAGCAGTTGGTGAAGTGAATATAATGACGGCCGAGAGCGGTTCAATTTGGCTATTAGTCTATGTTGGTAGTGCAATCAATCTTGTGGCAGCTATATGTTGGAGTGCTGCTGTGCTACGTAGGAAATTTGCTGAAGCTAAGCTTTTCGAGCAACATGCAAGAACTCTAACTCTAAAAAATGATTCACTTGAAAATCTTATTGATTCCCAAAAACAACAACTTCAAAACATTCTTCAAGCCGAGGCAGAATCAATTGCGAATAAACATTATACAGAGCACAATAATGAAAATGTCGAAAGGCTAAAATTGTCTATCAGTACAATTTCCGAGTTGATAGAAAAAGGGGCAATGATTTTACCGGCCGAAAAAAGCAACCCTGATACGAACAAATTATTTCCTGACTATAATCATTTGAGTTTGATTGAATCGACAATTAAACAACTAAAAAATTCCGCCTAAAGGAGTCAGTTCCCTGCTATCCGTAGCGTTCTTCCATAACGCCGCCAATAAAAATTACAACCGTAAGAAATAATCGAGTTACAGGATCGCTGGCCGGAGTCTGTAACTCCGGCCCTCGCAAGCCGCAACCACATACAGAAAGCCTTTCTACTCACAAGCCATTTACTTAAATTTGAACTATGGCTACTCAAGAAGCAAAACCGAGTTTAAGCAACTTACAACTAGAGCTTTTGAAGCTTTATGCCAACGGCATTTCCGATGAGCAATTGTTGGAAGTGAAATGGTTATTGGGAAAATATTTTGCTGACAAGGCCACCGAAAGCATGGATGCATTCATTCAGGAGAAAGGATTATCACCGGAAGACATTCTACGCAAGTCTAAAGAACATCACCGTGCGCATCGTGGTTGACACCAATGTGTTCATTATAGCATCGGCAGAACTTCTCCCCTGCGATGGCTGTTCAATAACATCATCAGTGGTTCGCTTCAGCTTTGCATCAGCAATGATATTTTCTATGAGTATTGGGAAATTTTGGACGAACAAACAAGGCCGGAAGTCGCGGATAATGTTTCCAATTTTCTTGTTACGATTCCTTCGGTTCAGTTCAACGAACCGTTCTTCAAATGGCATTTGATTTCCGTTGATGAAGACGACAATAAGTTTGTGGATTGTGCCATCAGCGCCGGCGCAGAATGCATCGTTACAAACGATGCGCATTTCAATATTTTGAAAACAATTTCGTTTCCAACGGTGAGAGTTTTTACACCCGAAGAGTTTAAAAGAGTTTATGGCTTTTAGAAAAAGTCTTTGCTTCTGGTAGTGTTTTCTCTGGTGCTACGCAGTTGCTCAATCTTCCGAATGGTTCTCTCTAAACCATTCACAACGATGATCGGATTGCTGACGGGAGTTTGCGTCTAACTCGATTTACCTTTGTCCTATGCTTACCCGCATCATACCGTCCACTGGCGAAGCCATTCCGGTTATTGGCCTCGGCACCTGGCAAACCTTTGATGCAGAAACTTCCCGTTATCCTGCACTAACGGAGGTGCTTCAAACGATGCAATCTGCGGGTAGCCGTCTTATTGATTCATCGCCCATGTACGGCCGCGCAGAAAAAGTGGTCGGCGATCTTACGCGTACTACAAACAGCGATGATTTCTTTTACGCCACTAAGGTTTGGACGCAAGGTGCCGCCGCCGGTAAAGAGCAGATTGCAACCTCTTACCGATTGATGAAACGCGGCGTGATGGACTTGCTTCAAATTCACAATCTCGTTGACTGGTAAACGCATCTCCCCTACCTGCGTAAACTGAAAGACGAGGGCAAGCTTCGTTATATCGGCATCACGCATTATCAGGACAGCAGCCACAAAGCCCTTGCTGACGTGCTAAAAAAAGAACCGATAGATTTTGTGCAATTCAACTATTCCATCATGTCGCGGCACGCAGAAAAATTCTTGCTTCCGCTTTGTGCAGACAACGGCATCGCCACATTAATCAACCGCCCGTTTGGCGAAGGAAGTCTCTTTAACAAAGTGGCAAACAAACCGCTTCCCGCCTGGGCTGCAGACTATGACATTAACAGTTGGGGCGATTACTTTCTAAAGTTAATTGTTTCCCATCCCGCAGTTACCTGTGTGATTCCTGCTACCGGCAATGCAGAACACGCCGCGCAAAATGTTGCGGCCGGCAGCGGACCCTTACCCGATGCGGCGGCACGGGAAAAGATGGCGGCTTATGTTGAAGGCAGATAGATGGCTACTTTGCGGAAATGAAAAGCCAAAAGGAAGAATGCTTAATTGATGATGTGTTTGCGAGCCGCGCCAGTATTGGTTTTGAATGGTGTACTTATCTCAAACCATTTCAACAGGTGTAAAAGAACCCTTCTCCCGCTTATCTTTATTTTCATGCAAGACAATCTTTCTTCTTTATCAGATATCGAATTATGTCGCAGAACACTCGATGTTGCCGACCGTTCTTTTAAAAACGGAAATCTTCCTTTCGGCTGTTTGTTAGCCGATGTTGATGGATCAATTTTACTTGAGGCCGAAAACACCATCAACACAACCCAAGATTCAATTGCCCATTGCGAGATCAATCTCGTTCACGCCTTTGCCGGCAAGTTCAATTTTACTGCCTTACATTCCTGCACCGTGTATGCCAGCACCGAGCCTTGCCCCATGTGCTCGGCCGCCCTCTTTTGGAGCGGCGTCGGCCGGCTGGTTTACGCCGTAAGCAAAGAAGGATACAAGGCTGCATCGGGCGACAACAATCCGCTTTTCAATTTTCCGGTTTCCAGTCGAGACCTTTTGGCGAAGGCAGGCCGCGAAGTGGTAGTGGTTGGGCCTGTATTGGAAGAAGAAGGACAGCAGTTTTACCGGCGGCTTTGCGGCAGTTGTTTATAGTCTTCCAAAATTTATAAACCAATCGTAACCGAGGTGTACATAGCCATTGCCAACCCAATGAAAATTTTACCTGTTTAATAAAAATTAAAACAATAAAGTGACTGTTCGGTTAAAATATTAAGGCGTCTTCTTTTTCGATTCCTTCTGAAATTCCAGTAGTGTCGTCACCATAAACGTGACGAACAAAACAGCAAAGATTCCGGTGGCAATAATCAAGTCAGCATTCTGCACGTCAGCTCCTTTTTTTTAGTTCCATGTATATCAACACTCCGATGATGGTTGGCGGCCACAACCCAATGAAAATTGCCTTTAGTGGTTTGTCAAGCACGATGTAGTAGTACTCCGACAAAAAGATGATGAAGATGGAAAACGCAAACAGAAGAAGCTCGGACGTCTTGAATTTTTTGAACATAGTGATGGCGGTTTAGCGCATGGAGGATGATGAAGGGCAAGTGATGCCCTAAGAAAACAGAACAAACAAAAAAAGGTTGTCCTTCTCTAAAAAAAGCAGGTTGCAAACAGCAGGTTTCTTTGCGTGAAGGATCTCGCCATCGCCGGAATTATTTAGCTTTAGCCCTTCCGAAACGGCGAAAACACTTGTTTGCACAAACGCTGAAACCCTCTGCAAAGCGACAGTTCCAACCACCCATTTAAACAGCATTCAAACGGCTCTTAGGCCGCCATTCATTTTTAAAAAACCAAACCAAAAAACATGACCAATCGTGGTAAACTAATCTTGCTTTGTTCAGCTTTATTCTTGTTTGCAACCTGTAAGAAAGCGGCGCGGCCAGGTGAGGTTCCGGCGCCACCGGAATCGTCCGAAATTGCACCTGCCGGTGCAGCCACGGCAGCGATAGCTAGCACGGCTGAAAATTTTGAGTCAGGCACAAAGGGCAGTTATACAGTTGGCGATGTCACCTTATCCACCGGCGTTTGGAACTTCAACGACGCCCTGCTTGGCAACCTGTCCACTGATGTAAAAAACGGAACGCAATCGGCAAGAGTAAGGGCCAGTGGAAAACTTACCATGAAGTTTGATCATGCCGGCGGCGCCTCCACCGTTACCGTGTTGCACGCAAAGTTTGGCAGCGATGCCAGCACCACCTGGCAGCTTTGGTACAGCACCGATGGCGGCGCCAGCTATACGCAGGCAGGAGCAACCGTTGCCACGAGTTCCACTGCGCTAACGCAAGCCACCTTCACCATTAACATAGCCGGCAACATTCGTTTTGAAATCCGCAAGACGGATGGCTCGACGGCCCGCACCAATTTTGATGACGTCACCATCAATGATTATACATCCGGCGGTGGCGGTGGCGGAACGGGCAAAAAATTTTTGTTTGATGCTACCAAAGCAGAAACGGCCGGCAATGCAGATTGGGTCATTGATGAAGACAACAGCACACCACAACAAGTGCCCACGCCTTTGCAATCAACGATCACTTCCAGTACATCTGAAACCTATTGGACCGGCGCTTTATCAAGCTGGGG
The DNA here is from genome assembly GCA_965247695.1 of Flavisolibacter sp. Classification (GTDB taxonomy): domain Bacteria; phylum Bacteroidota; class Bacteroidia; order Chitinophagales; family Chitinophagaceae; genus Flavisolibacter. The sequence continues at coordinate 2,425,482 of OZ252037.1, read as the reverse complement.
AATTGCTCTTGTCAAAAAGGGACAATTTGTTGAAACCCTTCCTTCAGGCAAAAGCATTACCTATGGAAATGCAGGCAATCCGCAAGACCTATCGAAGTACAATGTGTTTGTAGTTGACGAACCAAATGTTCGTTTCACAGCCGCTGAAAAAACAGCCATCTTGAGCTTCGTACAAAACGGCGGCGGCCTGTTGATGATCTCTGATCACACACAGTCTGATCGCAACAACGACGGTTGGGATTCGCCAGCCATCTGGAATGATTTAATGACAAACAATGGAGCGGTAAATAATCCCTTCGGCTTTAGCGTTGATCTGACTAACATCGTTCAGTTGAGTAACAATGTCCTTACCGGCAGTTCCACCAATCCCATCTTGCACGGTTCGCAGGGGAACGTGACGCAGCTTGATTTTCACAACGGCGCCACGCTCACGTTAGCGCCATCTTCCAATGCATCCGTACAAGGGTTGATTTGGAAATCCGGCGTTACACAAAACACACAAAATGTTTTGTGCGCATCATCAACCTACGGCAGCGGCCGTGTGTTTGTGGTTACCGACAGCTCGCCGATGGACGATGGCACAGGCACATCCGGCAACAGTTTATTTAACGGCTGGACGACCTATAGCCACGTTCCGCTTTTCATGAACGCTTCGCTGTGGCTGGCTAAGCTGCAGTAACGACAAACCAAAAAAAAACACGGCGTATAATTAATGGGCAATTAAAACCATAAGGACTGGGTTTTAACCAATAGCCAAGAATGCGTTTCCCAATAAAAGGTTCCGTTAGCGAAGTCTTTTTTTTATGCTTGTCAGGCCCTTGGTTTTTTCGGAAACTCTTCATTACCGATGCCAAAGGCATACTCATTCTGCATAAGAACCCTTAAAACAAACATTAACAGGCTCACAATCGGGATGGGTGTAGCTTCATTTCAACCGGCTTCGATTTACCCGTCTGATTTCTCATTATTTCGTAATCAACAAACAACTTACATGTCAGCAAAAAACAAAAAACAATTCGGCGTCTGGATGGATACCCATCACGCAATCATCGTCGGCAGAGAACAAACAGAGTCGGGAGATTTTGTGGTGCTTGCGCACGAAAAAAGTGTTGGCCGTGAAAGCAATTCCAATGAAAATGCCGGCAACAATGCAGAGCAAAAAGCACATCTGAAATTTTTTAAAGACATTGCGACTCACATGCCAAATGCGGAAGAGTTGCACGTAACCGGAACCGGCCAGATACAAGAAGAGTTTATCCATTTCATGGCCGGTACGCCGCAGTTTAAAAACACCGTGGCCAAGGAAAGCACATCCAATGAAATGAGCGAAGAGAAACTGGTGGAATACATTTCCAAAGCCTTTAATTAATCGAGGTTTATTTCTGAAAATCTTTATCAGGCTTTTGAAGCTTGCTGTTTCTTTAAAAGAATACAAACCATCAGCTGTTAAAAAGCGAACTCATAAAAAATCCTGTACGTTTTGTACAGGATTTTTTGTTGATTAAACGTTTCACTTCACGGCAAGAAGGTCCACTTTTTCAATGATTGGCGGTGATGATAAAAGCTCGCCGGCGTGTTGCATCAGGGCTGCGGCTATTTTGCCGTTCAGGTGCGCTTCGCGTCCGCTTTCATAGGCAAAGGTGTCAAAGATGCCAAAGGTGGACGGGCCGATTTTTAGTGCATACCAGGTAACGGTTTCTTCTTCGGCTTGTGCCAGTGCCAATGCACTTTTTAAAAATTCTTCTACGGCGGCTTCTTTGCCGGGCTTGGCTTCCACCCTTGCCAGAATTGCAAACTTTTCCATGTTGTATTTTTTACGCGTGTCTTTAAAAGTACGCTGTTAAAAGCAATCGTTGTTATCGAAGAAGTTATTCAAACGTTTGAGCGGCGGCCTTGCGCACCGTCTCTTGCAATAGATTTCTTCCGTAAATAAACCCGTGTTTTTAAAATGGCTTCCTGCACCGCAGGTAGCTTGGTAGCTGGGCGGTATCCTTGCCAACGCTTCGGTATTTAAAACACTTCGCCGAGGTTTACAAAAAGCCCTTTGGAGCCGCCTTTCCCAATAGCATAATCAAGTGCAATGTTTGTGTTTGCGTATTTGTTGAACTTAATGCGGATGCCGGCGCCGGTGGCGGGTTGCACCGTGGTAAAACGGTTGGACGGCCAATTGGTAAACGATTGGGCATTGGCAAACAGCACGCCGCCCAAAAGGCCATTCCTTGTAAAGGCCATTCGGTATTCAGTTTCCGCATACAAAAGATTTTTTCCGCGAAACCTTCCCTGAACATAGCCTCGCCCCAGGTTGCCGTTCATGTCCCATCCCGTTGCCGGTAAATCAAGATAAGGTGCATGGTTGTTAAAAGTAAACCAACCGTAAGTCCAAACCGCCAGCTTGTTTCTTTTGCGCGAACCCACGCCAATATATTTGCGGGCATCCATCACCAGGCTTTGCCAGTTGTCCATACTCCCAAGCGCCTTCAGGTTATTGAGCAATTGAACATTCAGGTACTGCCCGCCCGCCACCGGGTTGTTCAGGTTGCGGCGCTCGTCAAGTAAAAGATTCAGGCTGATGCCCGACGACGTGGTTTGAGACTTGCCGTCATAGCTTTGAAAATCAGATTCAGGCCTGGCCATGGATTCCGATTCCTGAATGCCGTAATGATAATTAAGCTGATAGCCGACGCCAACATACACCTCATTTTTTGTTTTAAAATAAACCGACTGTACAAAGCGGATCAGTTTGTATTTCAAAAGGCTTTCATCGGTTACACGGCTCTGGCCGCCCAACCCATACGTGGATTGCGGGTAAATTAGAAACCGGTAGTCGCCTACCCAATTCCTCCGGTTTTGAGCCGCCCAAATGTTGGATTGAATTCCGGCGATGAACTGATTTTTTTGAGTAACGGAAAGGATGCTGTTGACGGCACTGATGTTTTGCTCTTTGCTGCCGCCAGTATAAAAAGAAGCGTTCGATGACAAAGACGCCAGGAAGCCATTTTGAAGCGTGTAACCAACGGCAGGAACAATGGATAGATGCAGTCCCTTGCTTGTTGTGTCAGCAGTTTTTGCCGCATTGTTTTTATGTTTTAAAACGGAATGTAAAAGATCCACCAGGTCCTTTTGCTTTGCCGGTGGCAGGACATCGGTTTGTTGCGCTTGCAGGCCGGCGCACAGGTTAAGAAAAAAGCATACTATCAGGACTGGTTTAAGAAAGAAAAAAAATTTCATGTGCGTTGGTTTCGCCGGCCAATTTCCGGTATTAAATCTTTTGCAAAGAAAGCGGGAAAACGCAGCAAAGAACCGCTGCTTTGTTAAGAACCCAAAACGCCATTCTCCGATGTCTTTTGCAAACGATAACGTTGGCGGCCTTTTTTTGCTTTTAATCGTTGTATCGCCGGTTCAGTTTTGTACTGCATTGGCTTTGTCTTTCGTTGAAAGCATTGCCGGCATTGCTTTTCGTCTTTGCCCGTCGCTTGGTGCCTGTTGCTAAATGCCTACCGGTATTAATCCTACATTCAGCCATGCTTCCGCCACACCGGTATTTCATTCTTCACAAACCTCACGGCATGGAGTCGCAGTTTATCAGCCCGTATCCTGGTCCCTTGCTTGGCGATTTGTCCTTTCACTTTCCTGAAGGCACACATGCCATCGGGCGGCTTGATAAACCGTCCGAAGGATTGCTGTTGCTCACCACCAATAAAAAAATTACGAAGCTGCTTTTTCAAAGCGCCGTGCCGCATCGCCGCACCTATAACGTACAGGTAAAAAACACAGTGACCGAAGAAAGCCTGGCACAACTGCGCACCGGTGTATCCATCCGCATCACGGGTGAAAGCTGGTACACGACGCCGCCTTGCAAAGTGGAGATTGTACCGCCACCGCCGGTTCCTTCGCCGTTGCCTTATTCATTTCCTGTAGAAAGCACATGGCTAAGCATCATCATCACGCAAGGAAAGTTCAGGCAGGTGCGCAAGATGGTGGCTGCCGTCCGGCATCCCTGCATACGGCTGTTGCGCACGGCTATTGAGGACATGGAATTGGACGGCCTGCAAGCGGGTGAAGTGCGTGAAGTGACGGAAGAAAACTTCTTTGCAAAACTGAAGTTGAAGAACGGTTGAGGGTGTTAGATGCTTTTCAAGCAATGCCCTTCTTCAAAGCCTTGCATTACTTACCGCTTTTAAAATTGGGGGCGACGATCCAACGCGGCAACACAGGAACGGCCCTATTGCAATTTCCGGCAAGGCAGTCTATGTTTGCCTCAACAAAACCCAATCCTACTTTATGAAAAAAATGACACTCGCTCTTGCACTTATTGGTGCCCTTGCCGTTGGTCTCTTGAGTTCCTGCACGAAAGAAACAGCGCCGCTTAGCCTCCGGCAACAGATCGTAGGCAAGTGGACTCTTCAAAATGCCATTGGTAATTACACGGTGAACGGCAGCAACAGCAAAGACACGACCTTCTTTACGGCGGCTGATTACATTCAATTTAACGGGGACGGCACATTGATGATTAACGAAGGCACCAACACGCCTGCTGGCGAATGGTCCATTAATTCAGCCGATAAGTTGATCATTACAAAAACCAACTACATGGATTACCCCGATGGCTTCGACATCAATCTGACCACGAGCGGAAGCCTTCAACTTCATTACACCGAAACCAATTCTTCATCCACACTTGAACAAACATTAAACCTTTCGAAGTAAACCGAAGTTTATCGCAAACAATAGAACTTTACAATTACAGAAGAAGCCCGGCTCATGTATCCGGGCTTCTTCTATTAATGTCCCTGGCTGAAGGTGCGTTAGCTGCGGGCTATCAGGAATAACCGCCGTTAGGCTTACAAAACGTTTTCAGGGTTCAGCACCGGGTCATTATTCTTCAAAGCCTGATAGCGGGCAATGGTTCCAAAATAACCCGCCTAGCCAAGTAAGGCCAAGTATTTATAGCCGAGAGATTTATCGGCCTTATACGCAGAAAGAAAACTACTGCCGGCCAACAGGGCATCGGCCAACGTCCACACGGCCGCAAGCACGGAACTTTTCTTTTTAAAATACACGTAGCCGAAAGAGAAGAAGATGAACCAGATGATGGCTTGTTGAATCAACAACTTTTTCTTTTGCGGAATGTCGTCGCGTTGCAGCAATTGTCGCAAAGCAAGCGACAGAAAAAAAATATTGGCGCTCCAGGCGAGGCCAAATACCCATGCCGGCGGCGCCCACGGCGCTTGCTTTAATTGCTTGTTGTACAACCTGCGTTTACGCTTTTTTGATACCCCGGGGAACAAGGCGCCTAACAGAGAAACCGCTACCGTAACCACCGCCACTTGCCACCATGCAATCACTCTTTTTATACCGTTGAATTTTTATTGTTTGTTCTTCAAAGTTTGAATTTCCTGCTCGTATTTTTTTTCGGCTTCAAGGCTGGTAAAAGTTTCGAGGTTTGGGCGCTTGCCGGTTCTACCACCGGGCTTACGCGAGTAGATGCGGCACTCGCCGGATTTGAGTTTGCGTACGATTGCTTTCTTTTCAAAAGGCTTAGAATCGCTGTGACGCCAGCGGCTTTCGGGTTAACGTGCGGATGGCTTTGGCTATCTTTCGGACTTATTACCGCCTGTTTATGGAACGTCTTTTCCCTACCACGTTTTTGTTTTGCGGCTTTGTTGCGCAAGCCCAGTTTAGCGACAGTATTACGCATTATGCACGGTTCTCCGCCGCCGGCGACATCAACCGCTCCAACAGCAACACGGCTTTTCTGCTGAACAACGATGCCCGGTTTAGCATTAAAAACAAACACACAACGGTAAACACAGCAGCGGCCTGGCTTTATGGCGAACAAGGCTCTACACTTACCAACAACGACTTTAACGCCAGCGCTGATTTTAACTTGTATCGTGATTCTTCAGCGTTGTATTATTGGGCGCTGGCGGCTTACATTGCAAGCTATTCACTTCAAATACGAAACCAGGCGCAAGGCGGTGTGGGTGCGGCTTACAATTTTGTAAACACAGGCAAGGCATGGCTTAATCTTAGTGAAGGCATTTTTTATGAAGCCAGCCATTTGAATACAATTGACCCAAGCAACAATCAATATCAAACCTTCCGAAACTCGCTCCGTCTTTCTTACAAATTCATCATTAGAAATGCGGTAACGGTCAACGGCAACAACTACTGGCAACCGGCTTTGGGAAAGCAAAACGATTACAGCCTTCGCGCCGACAACAGCCTTGCGGTAAAGTTGAACAAATGGATTTCGTTTGCCGCTACCATTAGTTACAATCAGTTTAAACGCACCGGTACGGAGAACCTGCTGTTTACTTATGGAATTGTGGGCGAATGTTTTTTCTGATGGCGGCGGCCATTATCTTTCGCTGCAAATAGTAAATGCATGAAAGGGTTTATCTTTTTGATTGCACTACTTCTTTCTTCCTGCGGAAAAGAGGCAAAAGAAATAGTGCGGTTTGTGAACGACCAAAACGACGGATAGGACGCTTTCAACGTTTCTCTGTTTGACGACAGTACTTATAAGAAGAGTGAATTTCTTGGCGATAAAGGCGGAGATTGTTCAGTAGCAAATGATACGATTTATTTCCGCTCTGGCATACTTCAGAATGAGATGATAATTTTTACGAAAGACACAGCAGGCTGTATTGAAAAGCCCAAACTAATTTCTTTAAATCAAACGACTGAAATGCGGGTAATTTTCGACAGCTTATTTTGTCACAGAAATGTTCCCAAGCCCTGAACGCTTTGCTAATTGAATATTGCAAGTCATCATCTTTTTTTTCCCAATTCAGCCAGAATGCACCGGAGGCATCATCGTGAAGCATTTGCGCCGTTAGATCATACAATCGTTGGCTAACGCCGCAATGCCTTGACCATTATTTTCTTTTTTGTTCGTTCATCCAAACGTCGGCGTTTTTATAGCGGATGGTTTTAACACTGAAAGAATACAAGCTTTCGCAAAGCGCCTGGAGGCTTTTTGCGTTGGGAGCAAGTGTGGGCGCCGTAAATTTTTCTAACGCAAAAAACCCTTCGCTTTTTGCATCAGTGCGCGGACGGTAATAAAACACATAGGCCGCTTCGGCCCCTTCACGCTTTTTCGCATAGTTTAGATACAACACATAGTCGGCTTCGGCGGCGTTGTTCACTAATTGTATGTTTTGATTTTTGGCGATCATCTTTTTTAATGGTGTAATAATGTACGAAGGCAAAGGCAACAGAAGAATGGTATAAGATTTCTTTGCATCCAGCAAGAAAGCCGGCTTCTCAAACTCGATAGCTTTCTTTTCACTTTGATAGAGCTTCACGTGCTGGGCCGCACCGTAGGTCAGTACATAATAATCGGCATAACCGGCTTGCGTAACTACAGGTGCTATTTTGTTGGAGAAGAAAGCGGCAAAACTGCTTTGGGTAAACGGTGCTTCGGGCACATAAAGTTTTACAACCGGCGCCGAAGAAACGTATCCATCAACAAGAGTGAACTTTTCTCCTGCCCGAATAGCGGCGCCTTCATTCCTACCGCTGGACGATGACGCCGTTACGCTATCAAGGTGAACGATTTTTTTACCGTCACTGCTTTTTAAAACGCTGCCATTTGACAAACTTGCGTAAAGACCTTTGTCAAAGCTTATCCGGCCGGCAGCAACGTTGGTACATGTGGTTGTGATGATGTTGGAAAAACTTTTGTCACTGATGCCGATAAGATTTCCGCTTAACCGGCTTTTTTCAGAGAGGTAAACCGGCGTTTGCCCGTAGTCCTGGCTTTTTAAAGAAGCCGTTACTTTATTTATCAATTCGGAAACGTTCAATGCTACCGGACTGCTCTTGTAAAGGGTGAGCAAAGCTTTGGTAAACGCTCCGTGCCGCAGTCTGGTTTCATCGGTTATTTCGGCGGCTTTTTGATAATCGGTAGATGCTGCCAGCGAAAGAAAACGGCTGCCTGCACGATCAGCCGGACGGACCGCTTTGGGCAGATAGTTTACGGTTAGTTCATCTTTTAAATTGAAAGCCTTTGCCTGCGCAACAGCCGTAGCGGAATCAGTTGAAAAGCCTGCAAATCGCGGGTCGGCGCTGTGCTTGATGTAGGCTTCGGCGCTGGCTACGCCTAACGAATCAACAGCAGCATTAGCAGGCGTATTCAACTGCCAATCGCGGCAATCGGGAACGCCGTCACCATCAGTATCCACAAGCAAACCATTACCTAAATCCACAGGACAGCCGGCAGGTTTTTGCCGTTGGCTGATGTAATCAATTTGGTTAAGTTCAATCGCTTTTTGATTGGGCGTTGCTGCCAATGCCGGCCACCAGTATTGCGCCGCGTATGCCAGCGCTGCCGGCGGTGCTATCATATACCCGCTGTAACAGCAATCAAGAAGAGCGGTGGCAATAACTTTTTTATCCACGAAGCGATTAAAAACCGTTTTTAAATCCTCATCTGTCAACAGGCAACCAAGATCCGGTGCGTACAAATTACTCATGGCCATTGCCTGGCTCATTTTCCGCTTAACCGAATCAAGTTGGAATGCATTGTTCATCCATACCCCGTGGCCGGAATAATAAAACAGGACCGCGTCGCCTGCTGTCGCTTTGTTTAAAACGCGGTGCATGAGGTTTAGAACAGCCGTTCGCGTGGCCGCCGAATCAAAGAGTGTGTAGATATTTTCTTTTATAAAACCAAATCGGTTCTGCAATAGTTCCTTTATGGATAGTGCATCGTTCACGCAGCCATGAAGGCTGCTTGAATGCTTTATACCGGGGCTTTGATAATAATCGTTAATGCCTACTAATACGGCGTACTTGTTTTGGGCTTGCGCCGAAAACACCGAACAAAAGAATACCGCCACTAATAAATTTAAACCGCGGTGCATAAAAGATTGGGATTGGATGTTCAAAAAATTTATAGCGGCAAGGCGACAGCTTTTACAAAGGCTATCCTTCGCATTCATCAACACTTGTGAACTTCACATTACACCATCATTATCACTTATTTTCTTTTGCTTCCATTCAACCAAATTTCCTTGGTTTTATACCTGGTGGTTTCTTCTGTAAGGTCATAAAGGTTTTTACACAGCGCTTTCAGGTTCTTACCACTCACGGCAAGCGAGGGCGCCATGACCATATAATAGGAAAAAACCGGCTCGGGTCGTCTTTCCATAGGTGGGTGATAATACCAAAAAAAACCGGCCGGTTTGCCGTCTGCCGCCTTTGCGTAATTCAGGTACAACACAAAATCCGCTGCGTCTAAACTGTTTACCAACTCTATGTTTTGATTTTTTGCCACCAGCTTTTTTACCGGGCTTGTAATGTAAGCAGGCAGCGGAAGTAAAATGGTTGTAGAACCTTGCTTCACGTCGGGCAACATGCCGCCTGTTGCCAGTTCGGTGTATTTATTTGCGCCGGTGTACAGCATCATGTTTTGCGGGTTTCCGCCTTCAATGGATTGGTAGTCTATGTATGTTGGCGGCGCTGCCAGCGGTGCAATCTTATTTTTAAAAAAGGCATCAAAGCTTTGCTGTGTAAACGTTGCTTCGGGAATGTAAAGCTTCACCAGCGGAGCGGTTGGGGTAAAGGCATCAATCAACTGAAATACATCGCCTTTTTTCACAGTGCTTTTCCTCGCTACGGCCATTGATCGATCCGCGCTTATGCTGTCAATAACGATGGTTTTATTGCCGGTCAAACTTTTTAAAACATTCCCTTTTGCCAGGCCTGCATACAAACCTTTATCAAGCGTGATACTTCCATTGACAATGTTTGTGCAGGTGGTCGTAAGCTTATTCATCAAACCCTTGTTGCTCAAGCCAACCAAGTTATTGGCTGCACGGCTTTTTTCAAAAAGGTAGGTGGGAGTCTGCTCGTAGCGTTGCTGTTTCAGTAAAGCAGTTAGTTGCTTCATCAAATCCGAAAGCGGCAAACCAGCCGGAACCTTTTTATAAATCGTGAGCAAGGCTTTGGTGAACGCTCCGTGCCGCATCCCGGTTTCGTCGGTTATTTCGGCGGCTTTTTGATACTCGTCAGACGCCGCAAGTGAGGCAAAGCGACTGCCTTCTCTGTCCGCCGGCCGCTTTGCTTTGGGAATAAAATTTACGGTGAGGTCATCTGCCAGGTTAAAGGCTCGTGCCTGGGTAACGACACCGGATTGTTCAGTGGAATCGTCCATGAAATGCGGGCCTTCTGCGGTATTAAGAATATGCTCTTCTACCGTTAGGTGCTCAACACCTAACGTATCCACCGGCGTACCGGGCGGCGTTTTCAGTTCCCAGTCCATGCAATCCAGTACTCCGTCGCCGTCGCTATCGGCTTCACTGTTGTTTACAGTTCCCACCGAGTCAACCGCACAGCCTTTTGGTTCTTGTATGCCGGTGGTGTACTGGATGCCGTCAAGCCGGATGGATTTATCTTCTGTTTGATTGGGCAATGGCACCCAATAATCTTTGCGTGGCAGGGCCATCATCTTGCCGCTGTAACAGCAATCGAGCAGTGTGGTGGCAATTACCTTTTTATCCACGAAACGGTTAAAGACCGTTTTTAAATCTTCATCGGTTAGCAAACAACTTAAGCCTGGCGCATACAGATTGCTCATTACCATAGCCTGGCTTTTTTTTCGTTTTACGGAATCCAATTGAAAGGCATTGGTCATCCAAGCTCCGTGTCCCGAATAATAAAAGACAAGGGCATCGCCGGGAGATGCCTTTTTCAACACCTGATTGAGCAGGTTCAAAACACGGGTCCGTGTAACTGATGAATCAAATAATGAGAAGATGTTGGCCTTGGTAAAACCAAAGCGATTCAGTAACAATTCCTGCATTGATTTGGCATCGTTCACACAGCCGTGCAAACTGCTGGGATGTTTTACGCCGGGGCTTTGATAATAATCGTTAATGCCGAGCAACACTGCGTATTTGTTTTGGGCATGAAGAACCTGCGCCGAACAAAGCAACAGCCATAAAAGGATTTTTGATACTTTGCGCATAAACAATTTTTAAACAGGTGAACACACCAAATTTATTGAATATGAAGTGTTGGCCTCTTCTTTTGTTTTTACTGATTGTTCACACAAGTGGCTATGGCCAGCGTTCTGTTACCGACAGTTTGTGGGCTGTGTTGAAAACGCAAAGCAGCGACACACTGAAAGCAAAGACCTTGTACAACTTGAGTTATTATTATCAAAACAACAAGCCGGATTCGGCCTTGCTGCTGGCGCAATCCGCCTATGCCCTTTCAAAAAAATCTGCGTTTGAGAAGGGGGAAGCCAATTCTTTGGATTTAATAGCGGGCGCCTTTGACCGGCTCGGAAACTTTCTGAAAGCACTGGATTATTATCTGCAGGAACTGAAGCTGGTGGAAAAGAATGAAAACGCCGAAGATTTGGCTTCTGTCTATAATAACATTGCCACGGTTTACAACAGCCAACGCGATGCAGCCAACGCACTTCGATACGCTTATGTCGCAGACTCCATTGCACAAGCGGCGGGCTTAATCAGCTTGCGTTTATACATTGCGTTGAACATTGGGGATATATATACAAACGACGGGCAGCTTGATTCAGCAGCCGTTTACATTGACCGATGCTATCGCAAAGCATTGACGCAAAAAAATAACCTTCTTACGGGAACGGCTTTAAATAACCTTGGCAACATTTATTTCAAACGAACCGATTATGCAAAGGCCCGGACCTTTTACAATAAAAGCATTCCTTATAGTAAAGCCGAAGAAGATTACAACTTGCTGGCGGAATGTTATCTCGGACTTGCCAATACCTGTAACAACCTGCAACTGCCCGACTCCGCACTGGTTTATGCAAAAGAAGCCTATGCCCTGGCCATTAAGAACGGCTTTTTAAAACATGCGGTAAACGCGAGTTTTTTTCTGACCGCGTTTTACAAAAAGCACAACCGCATTGACAGCGCCTTTGCCGCGCAGCAAACTTATATCGTGCTAAAAGACTCGTTGAACAACGGCGAAAAAATAAGGGCTTTGCAAAGCCTTACCATTGCGGAAGAATTGCGGCAGCAACAACTGGCAGAAGATAAGCTTGCAGAAAGCGTTGACCGAAGCAAGCGGCTGCAATTCTTGCTGATTGCCGCTTTTATTCCCGTGTTCTTTTTTGTTACGCTTTACATTACCCAAACGCGTATAAAACACAAGACGATTGAACTGCTCGGCATTCTTTCGCTGCTCCTTTTTTTCGAGTTCGTCACGCTGCTCATTCATCCCGTGGTTTCGGCCACGGCGCATCACTCCCCGGTACTGGAATTGCTTCTTCTTGTGACCATTGCCGCCGTGCTTTTGCCCGTGCATCACAGAGTAGAGCATTGGTTGGTGAAACAGCTTACCGGCAGGCACGAAAAACATTTGGCCGCCCAGGAGGCGGCCATGAAAAAAGAAAAAGAAGAAGCCGGCTAAATCAATTTCTTGGCGGCGATTTTTGGTCGCCTTTGTGAGAGGTGTCTTTCGCTGGCATCTTTTGATCGCCTTTGTGAACGCTAGTGTCGTTCATGTGGCTCATGGTGTCATTCATCGGCGCCATGGGTGTGCTCTTCATGGTGGATGTGTCACCGGTGGTCATCTTGCTTGTGTCAGCGGTGCTGCTTTTGTCGGATGAATTGCTGCAGCTTGTGAACACAGCGCAGAAAAACATGGCGGATAATGCAACGAGGCTTGCGTTTTTGAGGACGTTTCTTTTCATAAAAGAAGATGGTTGGTTTAATCCCCAAAGTAGCACAATGAACAACAACAGCAAAATGCGGTTGCCGAAGCCGGACCTTAGTTGATGGTCGTCCACAAACTTTTTGTTCTTCTATTGCCAATGGCCCGGACGCCAAACCCAGCCGCGGCGGCCTCTTTGCCAGTACCCTTCCACGTAGCGCATACCGGGGCGGCGGGTGGTCCAAAAACCATCCTGCCATACATAACGGCCACCGCGCCAAACCCAGTTGCCGGCTACCCAAAAAGATTTGCCGAAGGCGCCACCGGCCGGACATACACAACATCGGCCGGCCTTTCCCGTATGGCGTATGTGGCCCGGCAAGACGAGCCTGCAATCAACAGAGCCAAACCCATTGCGCACAAAGCTGCTTTCATAACGTTTCAATTTTTGGTGAGACCAGCTTAGCGCAGATGGTTTAACGTGCCTGCAAATTTTAGAAAGAAGATAAAACCCCCGAGGTCCCGATAGGGCATTGGGATGACAACCTTCGAAGTGCGAATCGCCTGTGTTTAAACAGAAAAGGGCAGAGCTAAAGAACAGGCAACATCGGCTGATGCTCCGGCGCCATAAAGCTTTTGAATGCCTTTGTCTTCTTTGGAGCGACTACTTCTTTGCTCTTTAAAATTGACGGCCTTGCACAATGTGCAGCGGATACAGGCAGTGGTTTTAAAGCCTGCGCATTTAGTTTCGGGACCTTTGGTCTGCATCATAATATGTGAAGCTATCATGTGGCAACACCGGCGGCAAGGCTTTGTGTTATGAAGTGAAAAAGAAGCGGAATGAAATGCAAAGGAGCAATTGCAATATTGTTTGCTTCGATAAATTTATGCCATCCAAAAACGGCTTGCGTCTTTATAGCCGCGGGCTTTCCACATTGGGAATATGGATGCGTTTGGGTGGAAGTTTACGGGCCGCGTCGGTATTTACAATAACCGCGATGGCTTTTACCAACATGCGCCGTCCGCTCAAATTTTCAAGGGCATCGTTACTGATAGCTACTTGTGAAAAGTTTTGAAACGCAATGATGCAGCAGGCGGAAGCGATTAGTTTTTTCATGGTGGATTGGCATCAAAAATAAAATACGAAAGAGCCTTGTGCAATGGAAAAAAGGCGTGAAAAAGGCACTGCGGAAAATACCGGTAAATCGTTACTGCAAGCGTAAAACACCGCTGTCCTTTCCAAGCTTTTCTACTGGCGATTGCAATTGAAAAAGCATGTTGCCTGTGGGAATGGCTTTTGCAGGAAAACGCAACGATAACAAATTTTTCGTTCAACTAAATTTTGCGCTATGACACTTATCGGATTTTTAATTTTGCTGGCAGTAGCCGCTGTTTGCGGCGCCATCGGCCAATCCCTCGCCGGTTATGATTTAGGCGGTTGCTTTGTATCTATTGTGGTGGGTTTTATAGGCGCCTGGCTTGGCTTATGGATTGCTGGCAAAATGGGGCTGCCTGAAATTTTTGCCGTCAAGATTGAAGGCAAAACTTTTCCCATTGTGTGGGCCATCATCGGTTCGGCACTATTTACACTCATTATGGCTTTGTTGCGGCGTGTGGTTTCAGGCAGAAGGGAGTATTGATCCAGGCAAGTGGCTACGGCTTCATTAATTCGTAAGATTCGCGGATGAACTGAAACACATCGCCGTCCAAATCATCGGTTGTAGCAAGGCGAACATAATGCTCGATTTTGTTGCCGTAAGCGGCACGTTTGTAGATGGGAAAGTCATCGCGTTCACCGGGCAAGGCAAACTTCAGGTCAAGTTCTTTCTTCATGACCTTTACCACCAAAAAAGTTTTGGCGGCAATGAACACTACACAGGTTTTAGTAGCCGATGCCGATACGCTTTCCCAGGTCCCGACTTCCTTCAGCAAAGCATCAAACACTTCTTTCAATTCAGCCGGTTTGCCTTTAAACAAATCGTCAATGGAAATGCGCTGACAATAATGCCAACTGTTTTGTTTGATTAGCGGACGTAAACAATTGGGACAGGTAACGTGCATGACGGGCAGCAATAAAAGGGAAAGATAAACGAAGACAAGATGGAAGCGGTAAGCCGTGAAGCTTGTGTTCCGGCTGTTTTTATTTCATTCGCCGCTGTTGATTTTATTTTAGCGCCGATGATTACATTTGCACCGCTTCACCCGACTCCGTAGCTCAGTTGGTAGAGCTACTGACTCTTAATCAGTAGGTCCAGGGTTCGAGTCCCTGCGGGGTCACAGCTAAAAAATAACCGCCCTATTTTCGGGCGGTTATTTTTTAGCTGTGCGGCAATGAGATTGCGTTGATGTCGTTCCTCTCTTCAACGTTTGCTCCGCGTTGTTTGCCGGTAAGTTTCCGGCGACACACCTGCCTTTTCTTTGAACAACGGCGATAAATAAAAAGCCGAGTCAAAATTCAGTTCCAGGGCAATTTCTTTTATAGATAACGTTTGATCGTCGAGATAATTCAAACTTATTTTTTTATGAAACGCATTCATTAATTGCCGCTATTTTGACTTTTCCTGCTTTCGGTATTAAGCTGTAAAAAATTACCGAAGAAAGCAACCCGCTAACCGAACAGCCGAAACCTATCACAATACGGCAGCCGGTTTTGTGGATTTGATGAAGGCCGATTATGCGACGCAAAGAGACATCGTAAACTTTCCGATTTTATTTAATCGTGGCACTGATCTTTATACAATCCTGTAACCAACATATCGTATGCTATGTAATTGCAGGCAACTACCATAGGCATTAACGCCATTTTAGACGAACGGGCAAGAGAACTTACCGGCGAAGAATTCCGTTGGTAAGAGTTAAAGCGCACAGGCGCATTGGTGCAACGTGTGTTGGCTTACAACGACGAAGCCAAGGCTGCGGGACGCATCAAAGCCACTAATTTCTTGCGGCCCATTCCGCAAAGCCAGATTGATTTAAACCGCGGGTCATTTTTGCAAAACCCCGGGTATTAAAAACTTTGGCAAAAATGTTTTTTCTGAACCTGCCGGAAGCAGATGGTAAGTAGAGAAGGATGAGCGCCTGACCCCTTATTCATTACTGCCCATTTACCACTTATAAAGCAGAACATCCATTTATGAAACCGGTTCTAAAGTTTTTCCCTTTCATATACCACCAATCGTTCCCTCCTCTTTTTCTATCGGGGAGGTTTTTAAATTTCTTTTGACGGCGATACCTGAAAGACGGCCATGAGAGTTTACTTTATTCACCAATGAAATCGTCACGCTAAATTTATCATCTATTCAATCACGCAATGAAGGTTCTGTTTGCCTTGCTTCTTTTATGGTTCAGCGTTGATGCGTTCTCCCAAGCTTTGTCCGTACATAGCCTTCAGTGCAATAATCTTTCGGCTCCTTTGGGTGTGGAAAGCCCTCATCCGCAATTAAGTTGGAAGATCGCTTCACCAAAGAGAAATGTTTTGCAGACGGCTTACCGAATCCTTGTGGCTGATAATCTTTCAATACTTCAAAAAGGGATGGGAAATAGTTGGGATTCAAAAAAAGTTTTGTCGGATGCCTCCATTGGAGTGAATTATGAAGGCAAGGCATTAGAGCCAACAAAAACCTATTACTGGAAAGTGCTGGTGTGGGACAATGTGAACAATGTATCAATGTGGAGCGAAACATCTACCTGGCAAATGGGCTTGCCCAACAAATGGGATTGGAAGAACGCCAAATGGATTGGCTACGAAGTGATGCCGGATTCCCTAAAAAAAACCAAAATCAATTCGGAGTTTGTAAGAACGCCGTTGAAAGATGTCCTGCCTTTATTGCGAAAGTCTTTTCTCATAAAGAAGACAGCAAAAAAGGCAACGGCTTTTGTATCTGGTCTTGGTCATTTTGAATTAAGTGTAAACGGCAAGAAAACCGGCGACCATTTTTTAGATGCCGGTTGGACGAATTATGACAAAGAAGTCTTGTATGTAAGCTTTGATGTTACGGGACAATTGCGAACTGGTAACAATGCCATTGGGATGATGCTTGGCAACGGTTTTTATTTTTCGCCAATCGGCCGTTGGTTAAAACTGCAAACGGCTTATGGCTATCCGAAAATGATTTGCCGTATTGCAGTTGAATATGCTGATGGTAGCGTTGAAAATATTATAAGCGATGAAAGCTGGAAAGCGGCGCCGGGACCAATCACTTTCAGCAGCATTTACGGCGGCGAAGATTACAACGCAACAGTAGAGCAAACCGGATGGAACACCGCATCGTTTAACGAAAGGACTTGGAAGAACGCTGTTGTTACCGATGGCCCGTCAACATTGACATCGCAAACAGCCACGCCGTTAAAAATATTTGACACGTTTTCGGTGAAGAAAATTACACAACCGAAACAAGGCACCTGGGTTTATGACCTCGGACAAAACGCATCGGCCATCCCGCGCATTTCGGTCAAAGGCAAGAGCGGCGACACGGTGCGGCTTTGGCCTTCGGAGTTGTTGGATTCCGCAGGCTTCATCACCACCAAACCCATTGGCACACCCGTATATTTTACGTACATCTTAAAAGGCGATGTTGGTAGTTTAAAACTACCGACAACTGAAACCTGGCAGCCGCAGTTTATGTATTACGGCTTCCGCTATGTGCAGATAGAAGGCGCTGTACCCGACGGTAAAAACAACATCAATCATTTACCTGTTGTTGTTTCCTTGCAAGGTTTGCACACCCGCAATGCCGCCGACAGAGTGGGTGAATTTTCATGCTCCAATGACTTGTTCAACAAAACCGATGTATTGATTGATTGGGCAGTACGCAGCAACATGGCAAGTGTGCTTACCGATTGTCCGCACCGGGAGAAATTAGGCTGGTTAGAAGAAGCGCATTTGATGGGACCATCCATTCGTTACAACTATAACATTGGTCCGCTTTGCCGCAAAGTAATACGCGACATGATGGCTTCGCAAACCGCCGATGGTTTGATTCCATCCACCGCACCGGAGTATGCACAGTTTGGCGGACCGTTTCGTGATTCGCCGGAATGGGGCAGCAACGCCATCATCATGCCCTGGTACGTTTACGATTGGTACGGCGACAAACAAATTTTGGAAGAAGCCTACCCTATGATGCAACGCTACGTTGCGTACTTAAGATATAAATCAGGCGATACGCTGTTGATGCACGGCCTTGGCGATTGGTACGACATTGGTCCGAAAGAACCCGGCCCGTCGCAACTCACGCCGCGAGGACTTACGCCGACGGCCATGTTTTATTATGACTTGAACATTATCAGCAAGATTGCCGGCTTGCTGAATAAACAGGATGATTCCATTGCTTACAGTAACCTCGCAACGAAGATTAAAACAGCGTACAACAAAAAGTTTTTCAATAAGGCAAAGATGATTTACGGCAGCGGCAGCCAAACGGCAAATGCGATGTCAGTTTATATGAACCTTGTTGATCCGGCGTATAAAGATTCGGTGGTGGCCAACATCGTTAAAGAATTGCGTGGCCGGAACAACAACTTGACCGCCGGCGACATTGGTTATCGCTATCTTTTGCGTGTGCTGGATGATGCGGGCCGCAACGATGTGATTTACGACATGAACAGCAACGCTTCAGTGCCGGGTTATGGTTATCAATTGGCGAAGGGTGCAACGGCTTTAACCGAATCCTGGCAGGCTTATACCAATGCTTCCAACAATCACATGATGCTGGGTCATATTAAGGAATGGTTTTTCAGCGGATTGGCAGGAATCAGGCCTGGCGCGGGTTCCGTAGCGTTTAAAGAAATAGAGATAAAGCCACAACCGGTAGGCGATGTGACTTCGGCCAAGGGCAGTTATGACTCTCCTTATGGGATAATTAAAAGTGAATGGAACAAGAACGCGGCTTCGTTTGACTTGCACGTTGTCATTCCCCCCAACACAAGGGCTACGATTTATTTGCCGGCAACGCTGGGGGCAAGCATTACTGAAAGTGGCAAGACATGGAAGAGCGACACAAAATTTGAAAAGGGACAAGCCAACATACGGTTAGGTTCAGGTGACTATTTTTTCACGGTTAAGTAAGGGCTATTATCGGCCAGAGAAAAAACAATGCAAACACCGCCACTCAAAAAAGGATTGTTCGGCATCGGCCTGGAGGCTTACTGGCCGCAGTTTGCAGGCTTAAAAGAACGGCTGGAAGGCTATTTGAAAACAGTGGAAGAAACGCTTTCAAACTTTCAGCCTCACATTGTAAGTGCAGGCCTTGTTGACAACGTTGACAAAGCGTTCGCCGCAGGCAAACAATTCAGAACGGAAGACGTTGACATTATCTTTTTATACGTTAGTACATACGCTCTTTCGTCAACAGTGCCGCCCGTGGTGCAAAGGGCAAAAGTGCCAGTAATTATTTTAAATCTTTCACCGGAAAGGAGCATTGACTATGCAGCCTTCAATGCCATGACCGATAGAACAAAAATGACCGGCGAATGGCTGGCCTTTTGCTCGGCTTGTCCCGTGCCGGAGATCGCCAATGTGTTCTACCGCTGCGGCATTTCTTTTTATCAAATAACGGGGGTTATTGCAGAACGGTGATGAATGTTGGGACGAAGTAAAAGAATAGATTAAAGCTGCGAAGGTGGCGCACCTCATGCGTTACAACCGCTTGGGTTTGTTGGGCCATTATTATTCGGGCATGTTGGACATTTATACTGATCTCACTGGGCAACTTTCGGTGTTTGGCGGTCACATGGAAATGATAGAAGTGAAAGAATTGGCTTTGCTTCGCGAGAATGTAACAGTTGAAGAAGCGAAGGCAAGGGTGAATTTGTTTCACCAAACTTTTGATATACAGAAAGATTGTGCGAAAGAAGAGTTGCACAAGGCTGCTGTAACGTCAATAGCGTTGGACAACTTGGTGGCGAAATATAGCCTTGGCTCTTTTGTTTACTATCACAAAGGCACAGGCAATGGGGCGAATGAAGAAGCCATTGCGTCCATTATCCTTGGCAATTCGTTGTTGACGGCGAACGGTATTCCCGTGGCCGGCGAGTATGAAGTAAAGAATGCACAAGCCATGAAGATCATGGGCGGCTTCGGCGCCGGGGGCATCTTTACCGAATATTATGCAATGGATTTTACCGACGATGTCGTGCTCATGGGTCACGATGGCCCGGAGATATCGGCATCGCCGAAGGCAAAATAAAAGTTCACCCACTAAAGGTTTATCATGGCAAAGTAGGCAGCGGGCTATCAGTGGAAATGCAGGTAAGAAACGGACCGGTGACGTTGCTTTCTGTTGTAGAAAAAAAAGGCGGGGGCTTGATGCTGTTGATTGCAGAAGGAGAATCTGTTTCAGGACCCGTTTTGCAAATCGGCAATACCAACAGCCGGTACAAATTTTCCATCGGTGCAAGAAGGTTTGTGAACGATTGGAACAGTCACGGGCCGGCGCATCATTGCGCGGTGGGCACGGGACATATCAGCATGAAGATTGAAAAGCTAGGGGCGTTGTTGAACATAGAGGTAGTGAAGGTTTGTTAAACAAATCGGCGGCCCATCCCTATCAACTATTCGTTAAAGCGGTTAGCTGTGCTAAAGCCCTTCCCGGTGGGAAGGGTGGAAACATCATCGAAGCAGTAAGAAGGCTCTTCGATTAAAGGATTAGTTTGAACAAGAGATGAATCGTCGAAAAGCAAGGGTCTGTGCGTTGGTCGCCTTCCCATCGGGAATCCCGATAGCTATCGGGACGGGATGGGCCGCTGATTGTGCTGTGGCAAATGACCGAAACCTTTGCTCAATAGAATTACTGAACGTACACGTCCCGATAGCTATCGGGAGCGACGCAACAGACGCTCAATAGATAGACAAACCTCTGGTTCATAAAAACCGAAAACATCATTACTCATTCAATCAATCATGAAAAAGATTTTATTCCTTTTTCTTTTCGCAACACAATTGGTGCAAGCGCAAACAAGTAGCGACTCAACAAAGATGGCCTGGTGGAAGGCCGCCAAATTCGGCATGTTCATTCACTGGGGCGTGTATTCTGTTCCCGCAGGAATGTACCACGGCCAACCCGTAAAAGGCATTGGCGAATGGATCATGAACACGGCGAAAATTCCGGTAGCAGAGTACAAGAGTTATGCAAAAGAATTTAATCCAATTAAATACAATCCAGAGGGTTGGGTGAAGATGGCGAAGGACGCCGGTGTAAAGTATATCGTCATTACATCGAAGCACCACGATGGCTTTGCCTTATTCGATAGTAAGGTGACGGATTGGGACATCGTTGATGCTTCGCCGTACGGCAAAGATTTGCTGAAACCTTTGGTGGCGGCCTGTCGTAAACAAGGGGTGAAGATTGGCTTTTATTATTCACAGGCGCAGGATTGGAACCATCCCGGTGGCGCTGCAAGTGGCGGCCATTGGGATAAAGCGCAGGATGGTGACTTTGATGCGTACTTGGAAAAAATTGCACTGCCGCAAGTGAAAGAGATATTAGAAAACTATGGCGGTCTTGACGTGTTGTGGTACGATACACCACAAAACATGACGAAGGAACGAGCAGCAAAATTCATGGCGCTGACGAACAAATATCCGAACCTGATTATCAATAACCGGTTGGGTGGTGGTTATGATGGCGACAGTGAAACACCGGAACAATATGTGCCGGCTACAGGCTTTCCTGGCCGCAACTGGGAAAGTTGTTTGACAATGAACGATACCTGGGGCTATAAATCGTATGATAATAATTGGAAGCCGGCGAAAGAGTTAATAAGAAACCTTGCCGATGTGGCTAGCAAAGGCGGCAACATGTTATTGAATGTTGGCCCGATGCCAACGGGTGAAATCCCGCAGCCGAGCATTACACTTTTAGCGGAGATGGGACAGTGGATGAAGAAAAACAGCGAAAGCATTTACGGCACGTCGCCAAGTCCTTTTCCATACTTGAGTTGGGGACGGTGCAGTCGCAAAGGACAGAAGCTTTACCTGCACGTTTTTGACTATCCAACGAATGGTTTATTGGCGGTGCCGATGGCGAACAAGATCAGCAAAGCGTACTTTTTAACCGCGTCCGGCAAAGCATTGGCGATAACAAAAGCCGAAGGACGTTCTGTTATCAAATTGCCAGCGATGGCAAGCGATTCTATTGATGCCGTTGTAGTAGTGGAATTTGACGGTGAGCCAATGATTGCAGCACCTGTATTTGGTGGAAAAAAAATCACCGCATCAAGTACTGCGGACAACACATCGCCGCAAAATTTATTAGATGCCGACCGCAAAACGAAGTGGCAAGCAGCCAAAGGTGAAAGAAGCGGAGTGCTTGAGATTGACCTCGGCAAACCCGTTTCTATTTCTTCGTTGATTGCCGATGAACCCTGGCATTTATGGGAAGCAAGGAAGCAAAAGATAACGTTGCAATATCAGTCGGGTAACGAATGGAAAACGGCCGTTGAAGGCACCAGCAACGGAACTGGTTTTGTAAAAAATTTTACGCCGGTAACAGGCCAGCATTTCCGGTTGTTGATAGAGAACAAAGACACGGAACCGGTGTTGTTGGAGTGGCAGATGTACGGGCCGGAATGATACATTGCCCCACCATTTACGGCAGGGTTCTGATAGAGTAATTGGATGGGCTTTAGCCCGATGATTTGATTAAAGCCCATTTTCTTTCCCTCACCTTGTTCCCCGCCATAAATGGCGGGGCAATAGAAGAGAGCAATCATAGATAATGAAAGACCTTGAAGAAATAAAATTTAAAAAGTTTGCTTCGATATTTTTTTAATCACTTTTATGGTGGGTTGCATTTGTAACTTTTTTCTTTTCTTTTTCTTGTTTGCTTTAATCCATGTGTATGTGCAGAAAGCAAAGCAAATTGACATAAACACTTCTGACCCCGAAGCTGTTTTTCACCATCCGCCGGCATCGGCAAAGCCTGGCGTTTTGTGGATGTGGATGTGTTCAAACATCAGCAAGAGCGGCATTACAAAAGATTTGGAAACCTTAGAA
This sequence comes from Flavisolibacter sp., assembly GCA_965247695.1. Classification (GTDB taxonomy): domain Bacteria; phylum Bacteroidota; class Bacteroidia; order Chitinophagales; family Chitinophagaceae; genus Flavisolibacter. Next base: position 2,402,837 of record OZ252037.1, on the reverse strand, counting down.
GCACAAGGCTTTAACCGCACCACCATGTTCAGCCTTGCTGATGTAACCACGCCGTGGGAGGATACATTTTAAAAGCCCCACGCCGCAAATCATTTCGTGGACAGAGCCCTAGTGAACGATAGTTTGTCATGCGGCTTTAGAAGCAAAACGATTGAGCATGGTCTTCGGCATGTTCAACGGCCCAAGCTATTTCACCAGCGGCGGCAAGTGGATAACGCCGGAACTTTTTAGAGGCGAAAGAACTAAAAACACTCACCTGTTGGTGGCAAGTGGTGTTTGATGCGGCTTGGGCGGGCCAAAATTAGCAGTGACTTGTAATTCGTTGCAAGATTGGACACATGTTTCTGGGCCTGGAATTAAATACTTCAGCGGCACGGCTGATTATACCAAACACTTTTATGTGTCTTCATCGCAACTAAAAAACAATCTTCTTTTTTTATTGACCTGGGCAACGTGAAAACATTGTCAATGTAAAGCTGAATGAAAAACCATTAGGCATTGTTGGACGGCGCCGTGGCGAATAAAAGTCCATTCAACCATTTTAAAAACGACGAACAACGTACTGGAGATTGCCGTAACAAATACCCGGGCCAATCGCTTAATTGGCGACGAACAAGAACCAGCCGACATGGAATGGTTGCCGGGCCGTTAGGCTTAGGCGCCCGTTATTTAAAAGAATTTCCCGACTGGTTTTTAAATTGCCAGCAACGGCCCTCAAAGGGATGATTTTGCTTTACCATGTGGAATTATTTTGACAACATTTCACCTTTGCTCCCTTCAGGATTAATTGGCCTGGTAAGGTTAACAGAGGAATGAACAATCTGGAAGAGAAACAGCACCTAATTATGCAAATCATCGAATAGCAAGGAAGCAAGATTCTGTTTTTACGCGGCTGGCTTCTTTGCAATAAAAAAGTGCCGGCAATAAAGTCGCCGGCACTTTTTATTCAAACGGCTCCAATGAATTTATTTTCCAAACAAACCGCCGAGCATTCCGCCCAAGCCGCCGCCACCGCCGCCTAAATTCGATAAAGAATTATTCAGGCTATCGGGTGTAATGCTGTTGTCGTTCGGGTCATTCACCTTGTGTGTAAATTTCTGCAGCAAGCCGGGCAAAGCCGCGGCAATGGCGCCGGTTACCATCGGCGACAAGCCGAATTTGCTTCCGAGGCTGCTGACAAGTCCGCCTTCAATGGCGCTTACAACGGAGCCGCCGCCGCCGCCAAGCTGCGACAACAGTCCACCAATGCCGCCAGATGATGCCGCCTGACTGGCAAGGCCATTCTGGATTTGGCTGGTTATTTCATTGTGCACCTCATCTTCCTGCCCGGCCGGTATAGCCGATGCAATCTGCGGGTTACTGCCGAGTTGACTTTTAACGAGGTCTTTGATTTGATCAAACATGATGCTATGGTTTTAAGTAGCGAAGAATATGCAGTAAACATACCAGCTTTTGGCCCTGACAAATCTTGCGTTGATAAAGCCGCTGTTTTGCCTTTGTAAGCAAAAATGATTTTGCCCGGCAAGGGCATTTGCAGTTTAATCACTTGCAAAAAATGATCAGGAGGGTGCCTGCTGCCGGACCCAATAAATTCTATGCCGGCAACCGATTTTTTGTCACTGCAAAAATAATATTCGCGGCTGCACATTGCCAAAGCTGTGCAACGAACATCGCCAACCTTACCTAATTTGCGCTTCGTTGCTTCGCTTCTTTTCAGCCTTTAAATTCAACAAATGAAGAAACTGCTTTTCTTTTTTTGCACCGGTTTCGTCGCGGCTTCCTGCGGCAGCAAAAACGTGAATAGTGGATCAACCGCAAACGGCTCCGGCTCGTCAGTCGAAACCAAATCCCCCAACAGCAATTACGCTCCGGCTTTTGCGGGACAAACGCGGATAGCTGCCGTAAAAACGTCAACGCCATACGAGGCCACAGTTATAACCCAGAGTTTACATCATCCCTGGGGTCTTGTTGCCATGCCCGATGGCCGCTTGCTCATTACCGAGAAAGACGGAGATCTTCGTATTGCCAAAACCGACGGCTCATTGAGTGCAGCCATTACCGGTCTGCCGAAAGTAAATTCATCGGGCCAGGGCGGATTGCTCGGCCTAACACTTGATCCGCAATTTGCTGCCAACCGAATGGTGTATTGGTGTTTCTCGGAAGAAACCATTGACGGCAATCTTACGGCTGTAGCAAAGGGCAAACTATCGGCCGATGAAACACATATCGAAAATGCTGTCGTGATTTACCGGGCCACGCCGGCACACAATAGCGTCCTGCATTACGGCGGCCGCATCCGGTTTGATAAAACCGGCAGCTTGTTCGTGAGCACCGGCGAACGGTCAGACCTCGAAACAAGGCCGCTTGCCCAATCGCTGCAAGCCGCGCTGGGAAAGGTTTTGCGCATCACTACGGAGGGACAGCCTGCGCCGGGCAATCCGTTTGCGACTACGGCGGGCGCCTGTCCCGAAATCTATTCTCTCGGCCATCGCAATGTACAAGGCTTGGCCATTAACCCCGAAACCGGTGACTTGTGGGAAACCGAATTTGGTCCGCGTGGCGGCGATGAACTGAACCGGATTGAAGCCGGAAAAAATTACGGCTGGCCCACCATCACCTACGGTTTAGAATACAGCGGCGAAAAAGTTGGCGACGGCATTCAGCAACACGCCGGCCTGGAGCAACCCATTTATTATTGGGACCCGGTGATCTCGCCCAGTGGCATTGCGTTTTACAGCGGCAGCGGCATCCCCGAATGGAAAAACAATTTATTTATCGGCAGCTTAAGCGGCACACACCTTGACCGGCTGGTGATAAAAGACAACAAAGTGGTAGGCGAAGAACGTTTACTGGCAAATGAAGGGCAGCGTTTTAGGGATGTAACCGAAGGCAGTGACGGTGCTTTGTATGCGGTAACCGATGACGGGAGATTGTACCGCATTGCAAAAAAATAGAGCTGTTTGCATCGTAAGTTGTCAATGAGAAGCGAGCCGCTCACGGTTATGCTATCGTTTTACGATTTGCCGCAATAGGACGGAATGAATTCACAATGAAGTCCAGCACATCACGCATTCATTTACTCATTATTCATCACTCATTTTTCGATTGCCTGCTGTTTATTGAAACGTTATTATGATGCAACAGCAAGATTTCAACCAACAGCCTTCGACATTCTTTGATGCCGAATTAGCCGATGATTTAACCGGCGGCACTGCGTTAACAATGGCAATGGCGCAACAAATTTTTGATTGCTTTAAAACTTCGCTGCTCTTTCGCTGGAGCGATGCAAACAACGATTGCGAAGACCGTGCGAATGCCGCCTGCCTTTTGCTGGATAGTTGGGGCGTTGCCAACGCAAAAAGCTGGGTTTTCAGCGAAGCCTTTCGGGGAAAAGGCCAAGGCCAACTTAACAACCTTTGGAATTATCACGTGGCCGCGGCCTTGCCGGTACAGGAAGGCAAAGGCGTCATTTATTATGTGATTGACCCGGCCACATCACCGGGCTTGATTCCCGTGGATGAATGGGCTTTGCAGATAACTGAAAGCGGTTGCAGCTATCACTTCGTTAAGCAAAGCGTCTACTATATTTTCCCGAATGGTACCGTAACAAAAGACAATTGGTTCAAACGAAACAAACGCAATTATAACTGGACGATGCAAGGCCTAAGTGGTATCAACGGTGTGTCGGTAATTGGAAGGGCGCAGCTTGCGTTTAAAAAGGACTTGCCCAAAAAAGCAGAACAGGCTTTTAAAAAAATGAGCAACGAAAGGCCTTCTTTTTTAAATGGTTGATTACTTTTTATGAAGCATTTTCGTTTATTAACGGGCATTGGTTTTGGGAAACATTGCCTTATCCGGTTCTTTTAAAAGTTCTTTGATGACGGCTTTTATCATACGGCTTCTTACAGCCGATGCTTGCTTTGGCGGCACGAGATACTTTAGCACCACTTCCACCCAGGTATTGGCATTCACCCGAAACACCACAAAGGGATATTCTTTTATTTGGAGTTCATCCACCGGTGTTTGCTTCAGCAGGTCTTTAAATTTTTTAATGGCTTCCCTCATGCTGTCGCCGAGTCCCTTGGCGGCTACTTCTTTCATGGTTTTTTCCACGTCATCAAAATCGCTTTCGTAAGCAATGTGCAAAGGCTCTCGTTCCAGATGAACGGAAACTTTCGCCAGGAATAATTATACACTTCATCCGATAAAGCAAGTGTGTTGGGGAAACCAATCAGGCGTCCTCTGGGTACATTGTTAGAAAGATAATCGCCTTGAAATCCCCAGAACGTTGTATTGAGATAGCCGATCTCCACCGCATCGCCGGTGAAAGAACCGATTTGTATTCTGTCGCCGATGCGATAAAGTGTGCGAACGATGATGTAAAACCAACCGATAAGTGAAGAAATAGGCGTTTGCAGGGCAAAGCCGATGATGAGGGAAAACAGTCCAAGCGATACCGCCGCCGTGTACCATTTGGCAAATACAAACGTAACAATGATAAACGCCGCGACAACGATACTCGACAAGCGGATCAGGCGAAGAAGATTGCACTGATCTTTCTGGTTGCGCGACTGCCTTACTATTATCGAAACGATAATTCTGGTAGTGATGAAAACGCTGGCCGCCGCAAACCCCGCCAGCGAAAGCCGTTGCAGCAAATTTTAGTATATGCCTAATAAACCAAACACGTCAAACCGAAGCCCAAAACAAGCAGCACGGTGATGATGTAGCCGAGAATCCAGGCTTTGTGCCGGCCGTTGGCTCCAAGTTTTACTGCTTTTTTACTTCGCTCTTTGTTTGTTTCCACATCCATGTAAAAAACCCTGCGAAAAACAGGTCATGGCTAAACAAGACCTCGGAGGTTTTGCAATCCGCCTGCCGGCGGACTGCGTAAAATATTTCTACTTATCCGCATCCCGGTCTTCGTACCCATTTGCCCGGTTTTCGCCTTTGGCTTTGTCCGGTGCTTTAGTGCCGTCGGTTAAGGTGGGTTCAAGATCTTCCGATTTATCGGCAAAACCCTTTAATTCGGTTAATTGCGGATCGCTTTGCTCCTGTTTGTGATCGGCTTGGGTAGAGGGTTCTGTGCTGTCGTGGCTTCTACCTTGATTGTTTGATGTATTGTCCTGCATTATGAATTGTTTTGAGGAAGAAAATGCAAGAACCAGACCTCGTGGCAAAGGCCATTTTTAACAGGGCTTATCTTCGCTTCATGCTCTCGCAGAAAATTAAATCACTTGCCGCCCGATACAAAGAAGAATTCATCGGCATTCGCAGGCACCTCCATGCGCATCCCGAACTTTCTTACCAGGAGTTTGAAACATCAATCTATGTGCAAGACAAGCTGCGTGAATACAACATCCCTTTCGGGATAAAAGCAGCTACCGGCGTTGTCGGTTTGATTGAAGGCCGCAATCCTTCGTCCCGCGTCGTAGCCCTTCGTGCCGATATGGATGCGCTGCCCATAGTTGAACAAAATGAAGTTTCGTATAAATCAACAAAACCGGGCATCATGCACGCCTGCGGCCATGATGTACATACGACATGTCTTCTCGGCGCAGCAAAAATTTTGAGCGAAACAAAGGCCGAATGGGAAGGCACCGTGAAATTAATTTTTCAACCGGGTGAAGAAAAAAATCCCGGCGGTGCCAGTCTGTTGATTAACGAAGGCGTGTTGGAAAATCCTTCGCCACAATGCATCTTCGGACTGCACGTTAACCCGCAATTGGAAGTTGGCAAGATAAGCTTCAGAGGAGGCAAGGTGATGGCCAGCGCCGATGAATTGTATATTACTATCCGCAGCAAAGGCGGTCATGCCGCAGCGCCACATACAACTGCCGATACTATCCTTATCGCTTCCCATTTAGTAGTGGCACTACAACAAGTCATTAGCCGTAACCGCGATCCCTTCACTCCGTCCGTGCTTTCCATTTCATCCTTCCAGGGCGGCAATACCACCAACGTAATTCCATCAGAAGTTAAATTGATGGGCACCTTTCGGGCAATGGATGAAGGCTGGCGGGCCAAAGCCCACGGCCTCATTAAAAAGCTAACGGGTGAACTGGTGGAAAGCATGGGCGCCGAAGCCGACGTACACATTGATGTGGGTTATCCCACTGTTTACAACCACGAGGCCCTCAATGACTATGCGAGAAGTTTAGCGGAAGAATATATGGGCATAGGCAACGTGGAAGAAACCGAGGTGCGGATGGGTGCCGAAGACTTTGGTTACTACTCGCAAAAAATACCGGGCTGCTTTTACCGCCTGGGCACGGCCAATAAAGCAGCGGGCATCACTTCCGGCGTACACACGCCAACCTTTAATGTAGATGAAGACGCGATTGAAATTGGAATGGGCATGATGGCAATGTTCGGAAGCACTGCAAACTTTTTTTCACCCGACGCAACGCAAAAAACCGTTTCGTTGTCAACCTGAATATAATGATGGCGCTCATGTACAAGACCTTGCTCCTTTGCCTTTGCTTTCTGGCCTGCAGAAAATCGGCCACGACAAGCAACAACAGCAATCCGGTTACAGTTAAACTTTCGGAATGTGCGGCTGTGCAACGGCCATTGGGTAATCTTAAAATTTGCCTTGATTCGCTCAACGACTCACGTTGCCCTCTCAATGCCAACTGCATTTGGGAAGGTTGCGCTACCGCAAAGCTGACCGTTTCAATAAACAATAAGATGTACTCGTTTCACTTGTCAACAACAAAGAGGGCCGGCTTTCCTCCCACCGATACAACCATCGCCAACCATCATTTTCAAATAAACAAAGTGCTCCCCTTTCCCGGCGATGCCAGCAACATTTCTCCCTACATTGAACTCAATGTGGAGTAACGGCCCGCAGCACCTTTCCTCCTTTAGCGTATCCCATTTCCGCCATCAAACTGAACAACCCTATTTTTGCCGCCGCAGCAAACGTGTGAAATGAAAGGACCGACTTGAGCCGTTTACGCTCAACTCGTGAACTGTTGAACCTGCCTACCGGCAGGCAGGCAAGTGAACATGCGAACTCCGTTTTTAAATGCTGCCAGAGGAAACAACATGCAGAAAGATTCGCGCAAGCAGGCCGCACTGGAATATCATTCAAAGGGACGGCCGGGAAAGATCGAAGTGGTTCCCACCAAAGAAGCCAAAACACAACGCGACTTGTCGCTGGCATATTCGCCCGGTGTAGCCGAGCCTTGCAAAGAAATTGCGGCCAATAAGGAAGACGTTTATTTATATACGGCCAAGGGAAATTTGGTGGCTGTCATCTCCAACGGCACGGCGGTTTTGGGCTTGGGCAACATTGGTCCCGAAGCCAGCAAACCGGTGATGGAAGGCAAAGGCGTGCTGTTTAAAATCTTTGCCGATATAGACGTGTTCGACATTGAAGTGGCCGAAACCGACCCGCAAAAATTTGTGCAGATTGTAAAAGCATTGGAACCCACTTTCGGCGGCATCAATCTCGAAGACATCAAGGCGCCGGAATGTTTCATCATTGAAAAGGCCTTGCGTGAACAGTTGAGCATCCCTGTTATGCACGACGATCAGCACGGCACGGCCATCATCTCCTCCGCGGCTTTACTCAATGCACTTCAACTTCAAAAAAAGAAAATAGACAAGGTTCGCTTTGTGATAAATGGCGCGGGTGCAGCGGCCGTGGCCTGTATGAATTTGTATGTATCGCTGGGCGCCGATCCGAAAAATTTTTTCGTGTTCGACATTAAAGGGCCGTTGACAAAAGAACGCGACGACATAGAAGACTTCAAACAAAAATTTGCCAACGCAGCTCCTGATCTTACGCTTGACAAAGCATTGAAAGACGCCGATGTGTTTGTGGGCTTAAGTGTGGGCGGTGTGGTTACCCCTGACATGGTGCGCAGCATGGCAAAAAATCCTATCGTGTTTGCCATGGCCAATCCCGACCCGGAGATCGGTTGGGAAGAAGCCACGTCGGTAAGAAAAGATTTGATTATGGCCACGGGCCGTAGCGATTATCCCAACCAGGTGAATAATGTGCTGGGCTTTCCGTACATCTTTCGCGGCGCTCTGGACGTACGGGCCACGCAAATAAACGAAGCCATGAAATTAGCCGCGGTGAAGGCGTTGGCCGATTTGGCGCAAACGGCAGTGCCGGACATTGTGAACCTGGCTTACAATGCAAAGACCATCTCCTTCGGCCCCGATTACATCATTCCAAAACCACTTGATCCGCGGTTGTTGTCCACCGTTGGCCCGGCGGTGGCAAAGGCCGCCATCGAAAGCGGCGTGGCGCAAAAACCCATTACCGATTGGGAAGGCTACGCAACTGATTTGAACAAACGCCTCGGTTTGGACAACCAGGTAATGCGAGTGTTGGGCAGCAAGGCAAGAAGAGATCCGCGCCGGATTGTGTTTGCTGAAGCTGATAACGTGAAGATTTTAAAGTCGGCGCAGATTGTGATTGACGAAGGCATCGGTTTTCCCATTTTGCTGGGCGACGAAACCAAGATAAAGGCCCTGGCTGCCGCCAACGGCATTGACATTGAAGGCTTGCCTATCTACGACCCGCACAGCGATGCAATGGAAGAAAAGCGGCAACAGTACGGTGAACTATTTTTTAAAAAACGCGGCCGCCGCGGCTTCAACTTTTACGAGAGCAAAAAGATTATGAAAGACCGCAACTACTTTGGTTGCATGATGGTGGAAACCGGCGACGCCGACGCCATGATTTCCGGTCTTACAAAAAATTATCCCGATACCATACGGCCGGCCTTGCAATGTATCGGTGTGGAAGAAGGCATTGACAAGATTGCGGGCATGTATCTTTTGCTGACCAAAAAGGGCCCGTTGTTTTTGGCTGATACAACGGTGAACTTTCATCCCACTGCTGATGAACTGGCGGAAATAACTTTACTGGTGGCGAAAGAAGTGCGCAACTTCAACATCATTCCACGGATCGCTATGTTGAGCTACTCCAACTTTGGCAGCAGCAATTCGGCCGAAGCGGAACTAGTGGCCAAAGCAAGATTGATTGTGAAAGAACAAATGCCCAACCTGATTGTAGATGGCGAGATGCAGGCCAGCGTGGCCTTGAACAAGGAATTAATGAAGGAAAATTATCCCTTCAGTGAACTGGTTGACAAAGATGTGAACACCTTAATTTTTCCCAATCTTGCTTCCGGCAACATTGCTTACAATTTGTTGAAGGAGCTTGGCGCGGCGGATGCCATTGGCCCGATTTTATTAGGCCTGAAGAAGCCGGTTCACATTTTACAGTTAGGGAGTTCGGTGCGAAGCATCACCAACATGGCGATGATTGCCGTGGTGGATGCCCAACTAAAAAGCCAGGCCGCAGCGGATGAAAACGCAAAAGGTTCGTGGTGGAAACGGCGCAAGGCAAGAAAGGACAAGGTGGAATAAGAATTAGGATATTAGTGTAATGTTTGAACGATGATTGTGCGGCATTAAAAAGTAATTCAAGCGTATGAGTTTTTTTAGCGAACTGGGTAAGTACATCATGTTGTTGAGAGGCATGTTTTCGAAACCCGAAAACTTCAAAATGTATTGGCGCGAATTTATGCACCAATGCGCCGAAATTGGTATTGGTTCGCTCGGCATCGTCACTATCATCTCCGTGTTCATGGGCGCGGTGTCCACCGTGCAAACGGCTTATCAGTTAACCAGCCCTTTGGTACCGAAATATACCATTGCCCAAGTAGTACGTGACACGGTGATTTTGGAATTTGCTCCTACTCTTGTGTGCATTGTGCTGGCTGGTGTAGTGGGCAGTAAAATTGCCGGCGAGTTGGGCAACATGCGGGTATCGGAACAAATAGATGCGCTGGAGATCATGGGCATCAACACAAAGGCTTACCTCGTTGCGCCAAAGATTCTCGCGGCCCTGATGGTAATACCAATGCTGGTAGTTTTAGCGGCCTTCCTTGGTATTTGGGGCGGCAAGCTGGCAGGAACGGCCACGGGCATTTTAACGAGCGACGAGTTCAACAAAGGCTTGCTTACTTCTTTCGATCCTTACAACGCTTTTTTCTGTATCGTTAAAGGCTATGTGTTTGCCTTCATCATCAGCAGCGTGCCTTGCTTTTACGGCTACAACGTACAAGGAGGCGCATTGGAGATTGGCCGTGCCAGCACGCGGTCGGTGGTGGTCAGTTGCGTTGCCATTTTGTTTGCCGACTATACGCTTTCGGCCATCCTTCTTTAATGCATGAAAAAGCTGTGGATTCTTTTTCTGCTCCTTACCGTCATTAACGCTTTGTTGTTTGTTTTTAAAGATCGGTTGCAGTACCTGAAGTATTCAACCTATAATGAACTTTATGCTCCTTGCAATGAAAGTTGTAAAGAAAAGTGGGGCGCCTTTATGCGGCCTTACAACCAAGCATCACTGAACGAAGCCCGCCGATTGTTACAGCCTTTGGGGCTGGACACGGCATCAAGTCTTTCAAAGATTATAGGCATCGGCCATCATCTCTATACAAAATTCAATGCGCAAGCCGGCTATCCAAAAGGCGCTCTTCATTACGCGGCACCACTTGATTGTTACAAAATATTGTCAGCCGATACGGCGCAAAAAGTTTGGTGCGGCACGTATGCCGTTATGTTTTCTTTCTTCTGCTGGTCGCAGAATATTGTCTGCCGGAATATAGAAATCTTCAAGCCCGGCGATCACCACATGCTGAACGAATGCTGGGTGCCGGAGATAAACCGTTGGGTGATGGTGGATGTAACAAACAACATTGTTCGTGCGGAAAAAAGCGGCCAGCCATTAAACACGCAGGACTTTGTAAAAGCCATTGGTCAACCCGGTTCCATAGCTCTTCTTTCCGCTGGAACAATGGAGCGAAAAAGCCTCTCGGCATTTGAACAAAGCGGCGGTGTGAACGCTTACTACAATGCGGCTTATCCCTTCTATTATTATCATCTTACCCAGCCTTCGGAAGTTTACAAGCCGGTGGAAAAACTGAAGCGTTATTTTCTGCCGTATTACTGGTACGAGATTTTTAGTCTTGAACCAAAGAACAATGCCTTTTTTTGGGCGAAGTTGTTTTTCGCGGCGCTGTGGCTAATTTTAGCCGGTGCAATGTTGACCAAGAAATTTATCCCATGATTGAAGTAAAAGAATTACGAAAAGGCTTCGGCGATAAGACTATCATTAACGGTGTGAATGTAGAACTCCATCCCGGCATGTGCAACCTGATCATCGGCAGTAGCGGCAGCGGCAAAAGCGTTTTCACCAAATGTTTGGTGGGCCTCTTCCGTCCCGACAGCGGGCAGATCATCTATGACGGCAAGGACTTCACGGCCATGACGACCGATCAGCGAAAAGGCGTTCGCAAAGAGATTGGAATGTTGTTTCAGGGCTCGGCCTTATTTAGCAGCATGACGGTGGAAGAGAACGTAGTGTTTCCGCTGGACATGTTTACCAAACAGACCACGAAAGAAAAACGCGACCGGGTGAACGAAGTGCTTGACCGGGTAAACCTGAAAGGCGCCAACAAAAAGTTTCCGGCCGAGTTAAGCGGCGGCATGATGAAGCGTGTGGGCATTGCAAGGGCCATTGTGCTTAATCCGAAATATCTATTTGTAGATGAACCCAACTCCGGCCTTGACCCGCAGACGTCCGGCTTAATTGACCGATTGATAAAAGAAATAACCGACGAATATCAAATCACGACGATTGTAGTAACTCACGACATGAACAGCGTGATGGAAATTGGCGACCACATTATTTATATGTTCAAGGGCGAGAAGGAATGGGAAGGCAACAACAAGGAAATCATCTTCAGCAAAAACCAGCGGCTGAACGAATTCATTTTTGCCTCGGAGTTTTTACGCGATGCCAAAGACATGCGTATGCTGGAAGAAACCGGCAAGATTGCCAATGACCGCAACATGGCGGAATTGACACACGATGACGCACCAATGTTGGTGCCGCCACCGGAGGAAGAGAGCAAGGAATGAATTGCGTTGCGGGTACGAGTTTATCTTAATAATCGACAAAGTGTGTGCCCGTGGTAGCGTATGTTAACGTGTTGGCGGCTATTCGGGGTGGTAAACAATTAAGTGAGATTGACAATTCTTTTTATCCAAGAATTTTTATGCAAGCGAAAGATAATATCTCAAATTTTGTTGACTTCCTATTGAATAAAGGTTTTACATTGACAGAGGACAATAAGCAACTTCGCTTTGTAACTTATCAACATCAAGACTTTTATGTCTGCATTGTGAGTGACCCGGATGGGAAACGCTTTGTTGATTTGGGTATTACAAACCTTCCGGGGTGGCAAGGATGGCAAGATATGAATACCGTGTATTTTTTCGTATCAAGGAAACACTATTCTGAAGATGGTCCAGTATATTTTGATAAATTAAGCCGATTTTTTATCGACCACTACAGCGAAATCAGAGACGCATTTAAATCTTCAGAGTATCCTAAAACTGAAGCCGTTTTAACTGCTTTGAAAAAGGAAAGTGCGAAAATCAGATTTGGATATGAAGGGCCAGAAAAGGAAGAAAAACCTTCTTGGCTTACAAGACTTCTTAAGACTTTTGGCAGATAAGATTGGCAGCCAATTTATGGATATATGAACAGCCACTAACATGCGTTTTGTTGCTATGCCGGCAGACGAAACGCAGCATCAACTTTACGTACACTTATTTCCAGTAGTTTCGGCTGACCGAACGCAGATAAGCAAAATAATTCCTTTTGTACTTTGTTTCTTCAATCAACTTCTATTACGGGCTGACGAATATAAAATATCGGCACAGCAGCAAGCTGTTAACCGTTAAGCGGTCATTATAAAACGACATCTTGCCACTAAAAAATTACCGTGTAATTATGAAAATTGTAATGCTCCTTCTTTTTGTGATCTTATTTTTATCTTCTAACCATATCCATAATAAAAAACTACAAGAAAATTTTGATACACTTTCCGAAGATGTAAAAAGCGAAACCCTCCGAACGTGGACTGCCTATACAAAATATGCCTGGCCTCACGATGGGTTGTTGCCTATTTCAAAAACATATCATGACTGGTACGCCCAATCAATCAACATGTCTCCCATTGATGCGTACAGTACATTAAAAGTAATGGGATTGAACAAAGAAGCGGCTCGGATAGAAAATTTTGTAATTGACAGCTTGCATTTCGACAAGGATATTTTAGTAAAAGTATTTGAAGTAGACATCCGTATTCTTGGAGGCTTGTTGACTATTTACGAAACGTCGGGCAATGAAAAAGTATTGAAAAAAGCACAGGATTTTGCCGATAGATTACTTCCTGCTTTTAACTCGCCTACAGGGCTGCCTTACTTCTATGTAAACTTAAAAACAGGCGTTGCAAAAGGAGATACGGTGAATGTAGCGGAAGCCGGTTCGTACTTGTTTGAATTTGGTATATTGAGTTATTACACAAAAAATCCGAAGTATTATCAAACTGCAAAACGAGCCGCAAAAAAGATTTTTTCCCTGCGTTCTACGCTTGATTTATTAGGTAGGGATATTGACGTGCAAACCGGCAAATGGACGATTGCCCAAAGTATGGTTGGCGCTTATGCGGATTCTTATTTTGAATACCTGTACAAAACATGGTTGTTGTTTAAAGACCCGGAGCTAAAAAAAATATGGGATACAAGCATTCGTGCTATTCAAAAACATATTGCCGAGCCTAAGAAGAATGGACTTTGGTATGGCAAAGTAAATATGAATACAGGGAAAAAAGAGAATGCTGAAGTGACGCTTTGGGATGCTTACTTCCCGGCACTGCTTGCCTTATCCGGCGATATAGAGAGGGCAAAAAAAGCAGATGACGCCTGGGATTTTTTATGGAACAAACACGGCTTGCTTCCGATGATTTACGACTATGATAAAGATTCGATTATCAACCCGTATTACCAACTGAATCCGGAAGCTATTGAATCAGCCTACTATTTATGGCACTATACGGGGGATAGTATGTATTACAACCGGGTAAAAAAATATTATGAGGACACAAAAAAATATTGTAGAACCGATGAAGCATATAGCCATATCAGAAGTGTTTTGACCATGAGTAAAGATGATCAAATGGAAACTTTCTTCATTGCCGAAAACATGAAATACTTTTATTTAACCTTCACTCAAAATCCACCTGTCAATCCCGATGACTATGTTTTTAATACGGAAGCCCATCCGTTTAAGAAAAGCAATTTCAAACCCATAGAAGTTATGCAACGCTTAGATATCAAGTTGCCTGGAGTGACAAGAAATAAAAAATGAATCGTAACAACAACCGAAATTTAAAATGAGGTTGTAAGTCACCGGGACTTTAGGTAGAAACTAACGAACCGCCAACATGGGGCTTGTCATTATTGAGGCAGAACGTAGATAGCTTCGGCTGTTGTTTGTCTGCAATCAAATCCCACTCACTTCTTCATCAACACCGGCCCTTCCGCTGCCATGCAAACCGCCATGCGTTGAAACACACTTTTTTGTTCTTCCGTTAATGTAATCACGGTTTCCTTTCCGCCGTTGCCCGTTAGTTTTATGGTGGCTACTTTTTTGGCCGCCATCTTGCGCAGCCAGGAGTTAGGCGTGGTGGTATTCTTGAATGTAAAATGAAAAGCGCCTTCGCAATTGATGGAGCCGGCCTGGTGAAAAGTGGCTTTGCTTCGTTCGCCTTCCCAGGTCAATAGCGCTTCCGATTCCAAATCAAAACAAGTCCCGTCCTTCTTCACCCAAATAAAAAAATCAATGTCCGTTGGCGAAGCGTCGGCGGAAATGGAAATGGGCAATAAGGTGGTGCCAAAGCTTTTAAATTTTGTTGATAGTTTGGTGACGTTAGTAAACGGATCTTTTGTTTTCTTCAATCCGCAAGTGTCCTGTGCAAACGAAAAAAGGGGAAGAAGAAACAAGGCGAATAAAATGGTTTTCATGCAAAATGATTAAGGCTTAAAAATAGCATCCACACACAAACCTCCGCTCCCGTGCTTGTTAATTTCTTCTTTACCTTTAAAACCATCAAGCCAACCAATATGAAGCAAGCCTTTTCTCTTCTTTTTTTCCTTTTCTCTTTTAATCTATTTGCACAAAACATCACTGCGTACAAAAAACAAACAGCGATGATCACCATGCGTGACGGCGTTAAACTAAACACGGTTGTTCTCACGCCAATGCACACAACGGCCGCTTTTCCCTTTTTAATCACCCGCACTCCTTATGGTGCCGGTATGGATGATGTAAAAGAGGGTGACTCTGTGAATCTTTCACCTGTGCCACAGTTCGGTACCATGGCCCGTGAAGGCTACATCTTCGTGTTTCAGGACATCCGCGGCAAATACAAAAGCGAAGGAAAGATGCAGATTCATACGCCCATCATTCACCTGAAACAACCCGGCGCCGTTGATGAAAGCACCGATACCTGGGACACGGTTGACTGGTTGGTGAAGAATATAAAAGACAACAACGGCAAGGCCGGCATCTTCGGCATTTCATATCCGGGTTGGTTGGCCTTGGTTGGTTCCATTGATCCGCATCCGGCGCTCGAAGCCGCATCGGAACAAGCCTGCATGAGCGACTTGTTTTTGGGTGACGACTTTCATCACAACGGCGCCTTTCGCTTGAGCTATGGAATGGAATACAGCTACGAAGTGGAACACGATCCCACCACCGATTCCGACTTTCCATTTCCGCAATACGATTTGTACGATTGGTACCTTAAACTTGGTTCGTTAAAGAACGTGAACGACAAATATTTTAAAAACAGTATCGCCACCTGGAACACATTTGTGCAGCATCCAAGTTATGATGACTACTGGCAAAAGAACTCAACGTTGAGTTATGTGAGGCAGCCCGAGATTCCGCAATTACACGT
Organism: Flavisolibacter sp.; assembly: GCA_965247695.1. Lineage (GTDB taxonomy): Bacteria > Bacteroidota > Bacteroidia > Chitinophagales > Chitinophagaceae > Flavisolibacter. The sequence goes on along the minus strand of OZ252037.1, from coordinate 2,386,995 downwards.
CGGTGGTTACTATGACCAGGAAGATTTGCAAGGCCCGCAACTGATGTACAAGCGCATGGAGGCGAAGGACAGTTTCAACAGAAACTACATTGTTCTTGGCCCTTGGAACCATGGCCAGTGGGCAAGAGGCAAAGCGGATAGTTTAGGAAAGATTGCCTTCGGCAGCAACACAGCCCAATACTTTCAGGCATTGCAAAAGCGTTGGTTTGATTACTGGCTTAAAGGCATGGGCGACGGTAAGTTTGATGAGGCCACTCTGTTTCAAACCGGAAGCAACGTTTGGAAGACGTACAGCAGTTGGCCGGTGAAAGGGGCAACGGTTCAAAAGCTTTATGCGAATTCAAATAACAAAGCTTCATTCACTTCATCATCGGCGGCTGGTTCTGTTTCTTACATCAGCGATCCGGCGCATCCGGTGCCTTACCGCACGTTGCCCATTGAAGCCACATACGGAGCCGGCAGCCGTTGGCGCCCCTGGCAGGTGGAAGACCAACGCTTTGTTTACAATCGTCCCGACGTGGTGCATTTCACCACAGATAGTTTGACGAATGACTTAACCGTAACCGGCAACATAACAGCGCACTTGTTTGCCAGCACCACGGGCACCGATGCCGATTGGATAGTCAAGTTGGTTGACGTTTATCCCGATTTTGATGCGAAGAGTTTAGCCATGAGCGGTTACCAATTGCCGGTGGCGATGGAAGTTTTTCGCGGCCGTTTTCGCAAAAGTTTTTCAAGTCCTTCGCCGCTTGTTCCGGCCAAGCCCGAAGAGTTTGTGATAGATCTGCACGGCATTAATCATGTGTTTAAAAAAGGCCATCGCCTGATGATGCAGGTGCAAAGCACGTGGTTCCCGGTTATTGACCGCAACCCGCAGAAGTATGTATCCAATATTTTTGAAGCAAAAGAACCGGACTTCATCAAAGCCGAACACAAGATTTACTTCGGCCCGCAGTACGGGACATACATTGAATTACCAGTGATGAAAGAGTAAGCAATCAACAACGAACCACATAATAAAACGGCGTTCGTTTGATTGCAATCCTTTTTGACCAGAAGTTCTCCCTTTATTGAGACAGAGGGTTTCTTTATGTACTCTATACACTAATTTGCAATCCCTTATTTTTGGCCCTTATTAGCGAAAAACCATTGGAAAGGATGAACAAAAAAGTTAGCCGCATTGCTGTGCTCACCTCCGGCGGCGACTCGCCCGGCATGAATGCAGCCATCCGCGCCGTGGTTCGTACCGGCAACTATTACGGACTGGAAGTTTACGGTGTCATGCGCGGCTATCAAGGTATGCTGGAAGACGACATTCACCGTATGGACAACCGCTCCGTAGCCAACATCATTCAACGCGGCGGCACCATTTTAAAAACAGCCCGCTGCAAGGAATTTCGCACACCCGAAGGCCGCCAAAAAGGTTACGATAATTTAAAAAAGCACAACATTGACGGCCTTGTTATCATTGGGGGCGACGGGTCTTTTCAAGGCGCAACAGCCTTCAGCCGCGAGTTTGACATTCCCTGTATCGGCATTGCAGGCACTATTGACAAAGACATTTACGGCACAGACTTTACCATCGGTTTTGATACGGCTGTGAACACCGCCGTGGAGGCCATTGATAAAATTCGCGACACGATGGATGCGCACGACCGCATCTTCATTATTGAAGTGATGGGCCGCGATGCCGGCTACATTGCCTTGCACAGCGGCATTGCCACCGGCGCCGAAAACATATTGATTCCCGAACAAAAAACGGACATCGAAGAATTGGTAGCGAACCTACAGGAAAAGGAGCGCCGCAAAAAATTGGTAAACCTGATTGTGGTGGCTGAAGGCGATGAATTTGGCGGCGCCAACGAAGTGGCCCGCATCATTAAAGAACGAATGCCGCAAGCTGAAGCAAGGGTGGCTATTCTTGGACACATTCAACGCGGAGGTTCGCCCACTTGTTTGGACCGGCTCATTGCCAGCCGCATGGGTTACCACGCAGTGGAGTGTTTAATGGAAGGCCGGCACAACGTGTTTGTGGGCATTTTAAACAACAAGATGAATTACATCCCGCTGGAAAAAGTAGGCAAGCGTAAAGGAACCATCGGTGCTGAATGGATGAAGATTGTCAAAATTCTTGCTTCGTAAAACAAACAACCGACTATGTCAAAAAATGTAGATAAATACTTTCACCGCGGGATGAACAAAACCGCCGGTATCGAACACACGCATCACCGCACCAAGATTGTAGCCACCGTGGGCCCGGCCTGCGATACTTACGAAAAATTACTGGAGTTAGTGCAGGCCGGTGTAAACGTGTTCCGGCTAAACTTCTCGCACGGTTCGCACGAAGACAAACTGAAAATAATAAACCACATCCGGCAGATCAACAGCACCGAGCCTTACAACATTGCTATTCTCGGCGATCTACAAGGCCCGAAGCTTCGTGTAGGCGAAATTGAAAACAACGCTTTGGATGTGGTGGCAGGCGACATCCTCACCTTCACCAATGAGAAGCTTGTTGGTACCAAAGAGCGTATTTATGTATCCTACCAAGGCTTGCACAAGGATGTGAAGGTGGGCAACAAAATAATGATTGACGACGGCAAGATAGAAGTGCAGGTGAAGGATATTTTGAAGAACAACGACGTGCAGGTGCAGGTGATACTTGGCGGACGCATCTCCTCTAAAAAAGGCTTGAACTTACCCGATACAAAAATTTCTTTGCCGGCGTTAACCGAAAAAGATTTGGTTGATCTTGAGTTTATCATTGATCAAAACCTCGACTGGGTGGCGCTTTCCTTTGTGCGCAGCGTTAAGGACATCATCATCTTGCGGAACAAATTGCAGGAGCGCCAAAGCAAGACCAAGATCATTGCCAAGATTGAAAAGCCGGAAGCACTCACCAACATCCGCGATATTATTGTAGAAAGCGACGGCATCATGATTGCCCGCGGCGACCTGGGTGTTGAACTGCCGGTAGAACAGATTCCACTCATTCAGCGCAACATCATCAAAAAATGTTTGCACCGCGCCAAGCCGGTAATTGTAGCTACGCAGATGATGGAAAGCATGATGGACCGCAACAAACCTAACCGCAGCGAGATTACCGACGTGGCCAACGCTGTGTTGGAAGGAACCGACGCGGTGATGTTGAGCGGCGAAACGGCCACGGGCCAAAACCCGCGGCTGGTGGTGGAAACCATGCGCAAGATTATTGTGGAAGTGGAGCGCACCGAATACAATTACAACCTCGAAGAAGTGTTGATACCACAGGCGCATTCGCCTTCTTTTTTAAGCGATGCTATCTGCTACAACGGTTGCAAATTGGCCGGTGACGTGCAAGCCGATGCCTTGGTGGGCATGACGGCAAGCGGCTACACCGGTTTTGTATTGAGCAGCTATCGTCCTAAATCGCCACTGTTTATTTTTACGAAGGAGCGTTCGGTAGTAAATCAATTAAGCCTTAGCTGGGGCGTTCGGGCCTTTCACTATTCAGAAGAAAACAGCCTTGACGACATCATCTTCGACCAGATTGATATTTTGAAAGAACGCGGTTTTGTAAAGCCTGGTCACGTGGTGGTAAGCACCGGCAGTACGCCTATCCACCTTCACCTGCCGACGAATACCATTAAGGTTACGAAAGTGGAATAGGCCAATAGGCAATTGGCACTGAACAATAGGCAAGGAAATACAAAACAGAAGTGTTTTCCTTGCCTATTGCTTTGTTAACCCTTGGCTGCTTTTGTCGCTTATTGCCTATTGTTCATTGCCAATTGCCCATTGACCTGTACCTTTGGCCGCTTCAAATTTTTGAAATGGTTGACCTTACTACGTTTGATCCCAACAGCGCGGGAAATCCCAATAATAATATATTCGGCTTGCCGTCTTCGCAAGAAGATGCACGCCTCATCATCCTTCCTATTCCCTGGGAAGTAACGGTAAGCTTTGGCTCCGGCACGGCTCGTGCGGCAGAGCAAATCATGGCGGCTTCCTTGCAGGTTGACCTTTTTGATCCGGCCTATCCCGAAGGCTGGAAAGAAGGATTTTACATGCTGGAGCCCGACAAAAAAGTGCTGCTGAAAAGCGATTACCTGCGCAAGGAAGCGGAGCTGTACATTGATTATATTTCCAAGGGGGACATAGTGGCGGAGAACCAGTTTATGTGCCGCGCTTTAAGAGAAGTAAACGAAGGCAGCCACTTTTTAAACAACTGGGTATACCAACAAGCCAAGTCTGTTTTGGACAGCGGCAAATTACTGGCAGTACTGGGTGGCGACCACAGCACTCCTCTTGGCTACATGAAAGCCATCGGCGAGAAATACGGCGACTTTGGCATTTTGCAGATAGATGCCCACTGCGACCTGCGTGATTCTTACGAAGGCTTTGTGTATTCTCACGCCAGCATTATGTACAACGTGTTGAAGGAAATTCCGGCAGCTAAAAAACTAGTGCAGTTGGGCATTCGCGATTATTCGTTTGGTGAACACGAATACATCAGGCAAAACGAGGATCGCATCCGCACTTATTTTGATCAGGAAATTCGCACACGGCAATACGAAGGCGAAACGTACAAGCAGATTGTTGACGAAGTAATCGAAGGTTTGCCCAACCAGGTTTACATCTCCTTCGACATTGACGGCCTTGATCCCAAACTTTGTCCCAATACCGGCACACCCGTACAGGGCGGCTTCGAAACCGAACAGGTTTTTTATCTGTTCGATAAAATGGCCAAAGCCGGCAAGAAAATTATCGGCTTTGATTTGAGCGAAGTAAGCCGAAGCGAAAATGCCTGGGATGCCAACGTGGGCGCACGGGTATTGTTTAAACTTTGCAACCTGATGGTGGCGTCAAACCCCGCGTAACATGTACACTGTTGCGGTAAAAATTGAAGGCATGGACCGCCGCCGGCGCACCACCGGATACATGCATATCGTTGTGGGATTTTTTCTGTTGATGAAGGCTTTCGATCTGGCCAATCTTTTATTGGAAAAAGTCACCACGAAATTGCTGCCGTTTATTTTGGTGGCATGTCTCTCATTGTTTTACGGCTTTTTTCGCAGCCGCGTAGATGCTGTGGCAAAATACAACGGCCCGTTGCGTGGTTTGCAATTTGTGACCTTCGTTTTATTCGGCGTAGTGATGATGCAAACCGGCAGGCGCTTTGATTATATCTTGTTGTTTGTTTGGGCCCTGGTTGTTTTTCTGCTAATCTTCTCCGAAAAAAAATTGTTTGCCGATACAACTTTGCGGATAACCGATGCAGGCATCCGCGTTCCGGGCACGTATAACGAACACCTGGTGGAATGGGCTGCATTGGAAGACGTGACCGTCCGCCACGATTTCATTACTCTCTTTCACCGCAATAAAAAATACCTGCAATACCAGGTGATGCAAAATCTTTCGGAACTGGAAGTGGTAAAGATGAACGCTTTTTGCAGGGAGAGGATAGAACACGTTGACAAGTTGTCCCGATAACTATCGGGAGGTTGAGATGTTGATACATTTCTTAGCTTACCTATCAACCCTTCAACTTATCAACCAATCAACAGATCAATTATAAAAATGAACCCTTTCTTACTTTATTCCGATGGCAAGGGAAATATTTTCGAAGACCGCAGCCTTTACACAGTAGGCCGCAGTGGTTGGGACGCTGTGCCCGTGCCGGAAGAAGATTGGATAGAACTGCCGCCTGGCGGACAAACCTACGAACTGCCCGGCCGCAGAGGCATTGGCATTGATGTAGCAACACATGAGATGCGGCTTTGTGAAAAAGGCTGGGCTGTTGCTGCCTTTATTCCTCCTGCGCACACCGGCCTTTACATTGCCGCTTACGAAACTGGGCCTGATGCACCAACATTGCCCTTGTTTTGCTATACTGCCGTTGGTTGGCACGACGATAAATTTTATGTGCCGGCCGTTCGCATTGAACAAGATATAAGGCAAGAATGCAGCGGCTTTGATGAAACAAAAGTTGAACAAGGTGTCGAACATTTGCTCGAAGCATTCCCGCACAACCGTCTCGTGGCGCACCTGGCTAACAATTGTGCGTTAACCTATCACTGTCCCGCAGCCCGTAACTATTTTATGGGAAGATGGGAATGCCCGATTCCCTCATCGCCTGCCTGCAATGCCAACTGCGTTGGCTGCATTTCCTTTCAGCCCGAAGAAGAAACCATTGTAAGCACACAAGACCGGTTGACCTTCAAGCCATCGGCCGAAGAGATTGTTGAATACACGGTGCCGCATTTGGAAACGGCGCCTTACCCCATTATAAGTTTTGGACAGGGCTGCGAAGGCGAACCTTTGCTTATGTGGCGCACCATTCGCAAAGCCATCATTGAAATCCGCAAGCACACGCAAAAAGGAAGCATCAACATCAACACCAACGGGTCTGATCCGGTGGCGGTAAAAGCCTTGTGCGAAGCCGGTTTGGACTCCATTCGCGTTAGCACTAATTCAGCGAGAAGGGAATTGTACATGCCGTATTATCGTCCCAACAATTACGATTTTGACGCCATCATTGAAAGCCTGAAAGTGGTTCGCTCTTTCGGCGGCTGGACCTCAATAAACTATTTTGTTTTTCCGGGATTAACCGATTCCGTGGAAGAGTACGAAGCGCTGCGCCAGTTGATTATTGATACGGACCTAAACATGATTCAATGGCGCAATTTCAACATTGATCCTGATTGGTATTTAGGTAAAGTGGGCGTGCACCAGTCGGGAGAGACACTCGGCATCGGCCAGGTGATGGACTTATTGAAAGAAGAATTTCCTCACTTGAAGTTTGGTTATTTCAATCCGCCGATGGAACGCATTAAAGGCAACTACGCCGAAGACTTTGCGCATTAAAAAGTTCAACTGTTCAAGAGTTATGTTTAAATGTTTTTAAACACAAGAGGAATTTTGAACAATTGAACTTTTAAACAATTGAACATTATTTATTGCGTCAGGAAGATTTGTCCTCTGATTTCTCCGGCTGGATTCGCGGCATTGTGAATATTGTAATACCAAAGCCCCGCAGTGAAATCTGTTTCCTGTGCATCGGTAAGCGTTTGCGTACTGCTGTATGTACCAGACGCTGTTGTTGGGAAATTAGCAAATGGAACCAACACAGGCGCGGCTACTCCAGGATCGGCGGCGCCATGAAAATGTGCGGCGGTTGGGTTACCACCTGTAAGGCCCGACCAGGTAATAGTATAAGTAAGCAAATTTTTGTCTTTGTCGTAGGTACCTGAAATGGTTCCTGTTGCCGTGGTTGACTTAGCCGGTGTTTCTTGTGCGCCACTGGCGTTTCCGCGTACATTGTAAACCGGATTGTTTACGGTGACGGTTTGCGTATCTTTTTTACAGGCCGAGAAGGCAGTGGTAAAAACAAGAACGGCAGCCGCCACTTTGTTAATTGTCAAGGTCATAAAATTTTTTGATTTAAAAAGAGATGAATGAAATATAGAGGCCTATTTAAGGTTGAACGTTGAACAATGGCTTGCAAGTTCCGCGCCGCGATTGGCAAGGCTTACCGCTCTTGGTCAACGATGCAACCTGTTTCGTAACTGGTTTGATCTTCTTTTAAAATCATTTGCATTTTTCATGGTGAAGAACACGTTATACGGGCTTACCTGTTTCATCTTTTATTCTATTTGCAGAACCGCTTTATTTTTAACCGATGCCGCCGACTGTTTCAAAGAACGCTTCTCTTTGGCTACTCGTCTTTTCTCAATTTGGGGGCACGTCTTTATGGTTTGTCGGCAATGCGGTGGTTGATGCGCTGCCAGCCGTATCTCCTGATAGCTACGCGACGCTTACCTCCATTGTGCAACTGGGTTTTATTGCGGGTACTTTACTCTTTTCCTTGTTCCGCGTTGCCGATCGTTTTTCTTCATCACTGGTTTTCTTCCTGTCTTCACTTGTAGCGGCTACCGCAAACCTTTTCATTCTTTGGTTGGGCCATGAACTGTTTGCCTTGTTAAGCCTGCGTTTTATTACTGGCTTTTTTCTCGCCGGCATTTATCCGGTGGGGATGAAAATCGCTGCTGATGTTTTCCCCGAAAAGCTCGGCAAAGCTCTGGGCTTTTTGGTGGGTGCTTTGGTGTTGGGCACGGCCTTTCCCCATTTGGTGCGTTCATCCGGTGGGCTGGCGGGTTGGAAAACCGTTGTTTCTTCGGCTTCTCTTTTAGCGGTGACCGGCGGCTGCCTTGTTTATTTCTTCTTCCCTAAAAACAATCGGCAAGAAGCTACACCAAACAGAAAGTTTCTTGCTGCCTTCAATGCTTTTGCGTCAACGCCTTTTCGTTCGGCCGCGATTGGTTATTTTGGGCACATGTGGGAACTGTATGCGTTGTGGGCCATGCTGCCCTTCTTGTTTAAAGCATACAACCGAGTTCATGATGAATTATTACCGGTATCGTTTTGGAGCTTTGCTGTTATTGCAGCGGGAAGCATTGGTTGCGTTGCAGGCGGAGTCATTTCGCAAAGGCAAGGAAGCAAGCCGGTGGCTTTTTACGCTTTGCTTCTTTCAGGCTGCTGTTGTTTATTAGCGCCGCTGGCTTTTCAAATCAATACTCCTTTGTTTCTCTGTTTTTTGCTGGTTTGGGGAATGGCTGTAACCGCCGATTCGCCACAGTTCTCGGCCTTGGTGGCTCGCTTTGCGCAAACAGAAAACAAAGGCACGGCATTGACATTGGTTACCTGCCTTGGTTTTAGCATTACCGTTGTCAGCATTCAGTTGATGAAAGTGCTGTTTGCGCAGTACGGTGTTTATAGTTTGTGGGCATTGAGTGCAGGGCCTCTGTTGGGATTATCAGCGTTAAAGAGGCCGGCGACGCAATAACAGAGTTGCATAAATAATGGGGCCGCAAAAAGCCGTTAACCACAGAAATGCGTTGGGAAAGGTCACCATGAATGAAGCGTAGAATTCCCGGCTTGAATTGTAAAGAAAATTTCGCCGGCTGATACAGGCCCTTCTAAGCAAAAAGAAAAGCGTCACGGTAAAGCCAAGTTCGGTATATGAAAATCATTATCATCGGCGCTTCGTCGGGCATTGGTAAACTGATGGCTTTGCAGTATGCGAAAGAAGGTCATGCAGTTGGCATCACGGGCAGAAGAAATTTGTTGCTTCAGGAAATAAAAACAGCGTTTCCGCAAAACATTTTCACGGCTTGCTTTGATGTGTCAACCGGCGATAACGTTCGCTACATAAAAGAATTGATAACGCAATTGAACGGTCTGGACTTGCTGATTTACAACGCCGGCTTTGGCGAACCATCAGAACAATTGATACCCGAAATAGAAAAGAGCACCACCCAGGTTCTCGTCAACGGTTTTGTGGACATCTTCAGCTTTGCCTTCAACTATTTCGTTGAGCAAGGCCACGGACAACTTGCGGTCACTTCGTCCGTTGCGGCTTTGCGCGGCAGTGGCCTGGCGCCGGCTTACAGCGCTGGAAAAGCATTTGCCAGTAATTATGCCGAAGGATTGAATAGCAAAGCCTATCGCTTGAAGAGAGACATTGTAATAACCGATGTGCGCCCTGGCTTTATCAAAACAAAAATGGCAAAAGGCCACGGACAATTTTGGGTGGCTTCGCCGGAAAAAGCGGCGGCGCAAATAGTGTCTGCCATCAAAGCCCGCAAACGGGTGGTTTATGTTACCCGCCGCTGGTGGCTCGTTGCGCAAGCGGTCAAACTTCTTCCGCATTGGCTTCTTAGACGGCTTGGGTAATGTTAAAAGAAAGTTTGCAGGCCGCCGCGGCTGTGTACTTTTTCTATCTTTCGCATCGTTTAGGCATCTGATCGCACACGCTATTTTTATATGAACAATTACGCCATGACCGTTGACTTAGACAAAAGAAATTATGCAGAAGCCGCGTTGTACACCGGCATTATTGCCGTGGCCTTGCTCCTGCTTATTTGGTTTGTAAAGTTCTATCAGCCGATGGTCATTCCGCCACCACAGGAAGAAACCATTGAAATAAATCTTGGTAGCAGCGATATGGGTTCGGGCAAAGATCAACCGCAACTTCCCGGCGAACCTGCGCCTGCGCAACAACCATCTTATACACCCCCGCAAGCTTCAGCAACAACCGAAGAAGCAGCAAAAGACATGGAAGAAAACAACGAAGCGGATGCGCCGCCGGTGACGAAGCCAACGGTTACAAAGCCTGATGCAAAGAAGATAGCCGAAGAAACAAAAACGGTAAAGACGAACGCACCCGTTAGCACGGCACCGCCCACGCCTCCGGCGCCGCGGCCTAAAGCAGTGATGGGTCAAGTACGTGGCGGCAACGGGAGCGGTGGCAACGGTGCAACTACTTACAAACCCGGCACCGGTGAAGGACAAGGCGGCGGCCCCGGCGACCAGGGCAGCGTTGGCGGCAATCCGAACGGCCGAAATTACACACCTAAGAATTTGGGCGTACGAGTAGTCAGCATTCCGGCGCAAAGCTTTGAAGACGATTTTAACGAAGGCGGCACCATTGCTCTTGATATTGAAGTGAACCCCGGCGGACAGTTGGTCTCGGCGGCTTATCAGGTCAACGGTTCAAGCCTGCCACGTTCCAGCAAGCAATATAACATTGCCCTTACAAGGGCCCGGCAGATAAAATATCCACAGTATGAAAGCGGCTTTAAGCAAAAACTAAGCTTCAATTTTAGTGTGAAGTAAACTCGTGTGAATAGATTTGCGTTCGCATGACTTACGCCGAAACAGTGAACTATTTGTACAACGCACTGCCCATGTTTAGCCGCATGGGCAGTGCTGCGTTTAAAAAGGACTTGACCAACATAACCATTCTTTGCGAACAGCTCGGTAATCCGCACACTGCTTTCAAATCTATTCATGTAGCCGGTACTAACGGAAAGGGTTCGGTGAGCCATACCCTGGCGGCGGTCTTTCAAACAGCAGGCTATAAAACGGGTTTGTACACCTCCCCGCATTTGTATGATTTTCGCGAACGCATCAAGATTACTGGCGAGATGGTTTCAGAAGAATTTGTAGTGAAATTCACGGAAGACATAAAGCCATTGATTGAAAGGACTAAGCCATCTTTTTTTGAAATAACAGTAGCGATGGCTTTTCAATTCTTTGCTGAACAAAAAGTGGATGTGGCGGTGATTGAAGTGGGCCTCGGCGGCCGGTTGGACAGCACCAACATCATCACCCCGGAATTGTCCGTTATTACCAATATTGGTTGGGATCACATGAATATGCTGGGCAATAGCCTGGAAGAAATCGCGGGAGAAAAAGCCGGCATCATCAAGCCAACTATTCCCGTTGTTATTGGTGAAGCGTTGCCCGAAACAAGGCCGGTATTTGAACACGTAGCTGCATTAAAATTCTCGCCAATTTATTTTGCTGAAGAATTTTTTACACCAATCGAACATCAACTGCACACAAACAGTTTAGAAGTCAGTTATTTGAAAAGCAGCGGTGAAAAAGTTTTTGCGGAAACCGATTTGCCCGGCCTATATCAACTAAAAAACATCGCCACTGTTTTAACGGCAGTAGATGTTTTAAACGAAAAAGGTTGGCAGTTAGCCGACGATGCCGTGTTGAAGGCCATAAAAAACACAAAGGCCTTAACGGGCTTGCAAGGCCGGTGGGAAGTCATTCATTACAAACCAACTGTGGTGCTTGAGGTGGCGCATAACAAAGAAGGCATCCGCCAAATGTTGGCTCATGTTGCGCAACTATCATTTGAAAAATTACACATCGTGTTCGGCATAGTGAAGGATAAAGATGCCGACAGCCTTCTTTCCTTATTGCCGTTATCCGCCCTTTATTATTTTACACAAGCGCATATTCCAAGAGCCTTGCCGGCAATTGAATTAAGTGACCAGGCCAAACAATACCATCTCGCCGGCAAAACTTTTAACGATGTAAACGAGGCTTTACAAACCGCGTTGGTTGCCGCAAAACCCAATGATCTTCTCATTGTTTGCGGCAGCATTTTTTTAGTAGCCGAAGTAAAGCGGGAAATTTTTACAGAAGGAAATCCGGAGCCGTAAGTTCGTTTTACCTTTAATACATGACCAACCAAAACAAGTCTGGCTTTTTCCGCATTGCTTTATTTCTGTCGCTTTTATTGAATGCCGCCTGCGCTGTTTTTTTCAGCCACCGGCTTTTATTAAAATCCAGCAGCGTTACGTATGAGCCGCCGCCTAAACTCAAATATTATCTAAGTCGCGATGAGTTGTTCCAAGTCCTTCCCGCTGATACCAATGCCGTCATTTTCCTCGGCAACAGCCTGACCCAATACTACGAGCTGGCTGAATTTTTTCCCGGCATACCTGTAAAAAACCGCGGCATTCACGGCGATATGATGGAGACAGTTCTGTTGCGCCTTTCCTCCATCATTGCAATAAAGCCAAGAAAAATTTTTATTGAACTGGGTGTGAACGATGTGGAACAAGGCGTTCCGCGACAGCAATTTTTAACGCTGTATGCGCGGCTGCTTGACACCTTAAAATCTACTTGCACCGGGGCAAAAATTTATGTGCAAAGCCTGCTGCCGGTAGCCGATACCAGTTTGTATATTCCGGCGTCTTACTGTTCGCCGCAAACCAATAAGGACATCATTGCGGTAAACAGCGCACTGCGCAATCTTGCGGGCCAAAAGAACTGTCCGTTTATTGACCTGCACAGCGTCTTTGCCCTCAACGGGCAGTTGAATCCAAAATACTCTGTTGACGGCCTGCATCTTTCCGGTAAGGGCTATGTGCGTTGGACGGAAATCATAAGGCCGCATATAGAAGAATAAGCGATGGAAATCTACTCTATTCAAGCCTTGTATGCCTGTATAAAAAATTTGGTGATGCCTCTTTCTGCTTTCCGGTAAGGCATAGACATTTATCAAAGGAAAAGCTGTTTTCTTATCTTTAATTCTCCGTTGCCTCCGTGCAAACTCGCGCCGTAGAAACACCTGAATTGAGAACTAAAAATGCTTTTGATTATGGCGCTTCGTAACGATTACAAACGAAAAGATTATTCGTCAGTTTGGTTTGCCGTGGCACTGGTGTTGGCAGCCGCTTTCATTGTTGTCAAAGACATTGGCGTTTTTGAAATTGTAAAACAAAACTTATAAAAAAAGGCCGGTTTAAAACCGGCCTTTTTTATGTTTACGCCGCCGTTGATGTTTCGCATCACTGCAGTCAGTGGCCACATCAACGACTAAAATATGGCGAGGTTATATGTAAGTAGTCTGCTCGTGCTTCGTGCTGTTGGTAGGCTAAGTGCAAGGGCTAAGCCTCATACCAACAGCGGCAATCTCTCCGAACACGAACGACTACTGTGATCAGTCCGGCTTATGGTAAAATTCCAGCAATTTCAATTTAAAAGCAAAATCGTAGTGAGCAAGCACAGCCTCCGTTCTTACTTTTTGCAAGTTGTTTTGTGCTATCAGTAAATCTTGGGTAGAAAGAAGATTTAAAGCGTAACGCTTTTTCGCTCCCTCGAACACGATGACGGCTTCTGTTAGAAGCCGCTCTGAAAAACCAGTTTTCTTACAGGCTGATGTTGCCTCGGAATAAGCGGCATAAATGGCAATTTTTGTCTCCTGCAAAAACCTGTCAGTTTGCAATTTGATTTGTGCTTGGTTCAAGAGTTCGCGTTTTTGGTTTAAAACGAATGTTCGCCCATTTAGAATAGGCAGACTGATGCTCAAACCAATATTTTGTCCGAAGTTCTTACGCATCTGCCGGAAGAAAGGCGTTATACCGTAACTGCTAACGCTATATGACGGAGCCAACACATCATAACTAACTCCGGCGACTTGCACCTTTGCACCGGTAGGCTGTTGCGGAATGTATGTGAATGCTTGAGCCGACGGGATGTTTACAAAATTACTGCCCGCCGTTCCGTATAGGGAGAGGGTTGGATAGCGCATTGCTTTTGCCGCTTTTATTCGTTCATCTGCTGCTTCGGCTTGGAGCAGCAGACTTTTTGCTTGGGGAAGATTTTTTATCGCTGCCGCAAATAAACCTTCGGGCGTTAGTGCCAGTAAAGAAGTTGAAGCCGTGTTATCTACCGGCAACGATGATAACTCTATTGACGTTTGCGCATCAAGCGCTATAACGGCTTTTAGCTGCAACAGTGTTTTTTCATAGGTCTCTTGCGCGGCAAGTAAAGCCAGGCTATCACCTAATTGCTGTTGCCTGATTTGAGCAAGATCCAATTCCGACAACACACCCGCACTTACCTTTTTGCCGGTGACTTCGGCTTGCGCCGATGATTGTTGTACTTGAATGAATGCCGTGCTAATTATTTCCTTTGATAGAAGCGCTTGAAAATAAGCAGCACTTACCGCCAACGTCACATCTTCTTCAGCTTTTCTACTACCCATTGCATCCGCTTCTGCTGCCGCTTTCGTAGCCTTCAAACTGTGCTGTTTAGCAAACCAGTTGAATAACGTAACACTTGAGGAAAGTGAAAAACCGGTACTGAAAAAATTGCTGCTTTGCAGAATGCCCGTGGTAGGATTTTCAGAGAGACCGAAACGATAACCGCCACTGCCGGAAAAATTTAAAGAAGGCCAAAGTGAACCCTTGCCTTGCTCCACCGACAAGGCCGACAATCGTCTTTGCACATCGGCTTCTTTTATAGAGACGTCGTGCTTAATTGCGTAATCAATACAGTCCTGCAATGACCACTTTGCTCCTGTTTGTCCCGAAGCGGAGAGTAAGAGAAAAAGCAGAAAACAGGTAAAGCAGTTTTTCACAAAGTGGTGTTTGGTTGTTTAAGCCTTATCGTTTCCATAACTTTTTTAGCGGGTCGAAAAAACGGTCGAAGAGTTTGCGGTTATCGGTGATGACCTCCGCTGAAGCAGAAAGGCCGTTGCGAAAGAAAATCTCTTTTCCGTAAGCCGTATGTAAGCCTTGCGGCAAATCCACACTCACCAAAAAACTGTCGCGCCGGTTAGGAAAAGCTGACACGGAGCGAATTACTCCTTTTACGTAACCGTATTCTTCGCTCGGATAGCTTTGCACTTTCAGCCTTACGGCCTGCCCCTCCTTAACCTTGCCCAAACCGCCTTGTCCAGCCATCAGTTGTGCATAGTAATTGCTTAAAGCGGGTTGCACATAAAATAGTTCCTGGCCGGTAGTAACCTGTTCGTTCGCTTGCAGCGGAGCTACGAGTTGCACCGTTCCGCTTTCAGGGGCTGTTACTACGTACTGTTGAATCCAGGCCTCTGTTGCCGTTTTTAACAGGGCCAGTGCCGCTTGCAGCTTTTGCTCCTGATCCATCACTTGCTTATCCAGGTCAAGCAGTTCTTTTTGCTTGTTGTGCGCTGCCGCGTCATTGTTGATTACCGCCGCATCGCTTTGCACCAAGCTTTGTTCTTTTGCCAACAGGCCGCTTTTATATTTATTGAGTTCAAGCGGTGCAATCAGCTTGTCTTTGGCAAGAGAGTCGTAAGCCGCAAACTCTCCCCGCTGCATTTCCTGCTCTTGCCGTGTTAAAGCCTCTTGGCGGTTGATGGTTGTTTTTAGTTGAGCGGTAAAGACCAAATCTTTTTGCAAGGCGCTCTTTTTCCTTTGATAGTAACCGCTGCCAAAAAACTGTTGCTGTTGCGTCCACTCCTGCTCCAGGGTTTGATACGGTGTTTGCAAGTCGCCTAAATTATACAAGGCAGGCGGCATCGCTTCTACCAGGTTTTCAAACTCACCTCCCCTTGCCGTTGCAAGTGACAATTGCAACCAACGGTATAACTGTATCACCTCTTCATAATTTCCCGTGCTTTCAATTACGGCAAGATGCTGGCCTTTTGCTACGTCTCGTCCGGCCGTAACTAAGAGGTTAACTAACTTTCCTTCTTTGTGCGCAACGGCCGGCTTAGGTGCGTTAATGGCGACTAACCTTGCCGACCCTGCTACTACGTCGGGATACTCAATAAAAAGCGTCAGCAGCAAAAGCAGCAAAAGCACGGCAAAGAACACAAGGTTGCCCCGCCGTATCATCCAATGCGGATGATAAGAGATGATTTCTTTTACCTCTTCGCTTATTAATTCGTCACCGCCTTGTTGCAAGTGAATAGCTGATGTTGCAGGCATAACTACTTTATTTAATTCACTTTGTCAGTTGCCGGTTCTGCCGCAAACAATTGTTCTCCATCGAAACAAACTTTGTATTACGCAGACGATTTGTTTCGTTGAAAGAAGCCTACACAATCACGACAACCGGCTGCTGGCGACCAGCAACTGGCAACTTGGGTTATTTAGTTTCCTAACTCTAACTGATTTTTTACCAAGTTATAATATTCGCCTTTCAGCGCTGTCAACTCACCGTGTGTTCCCCTCTCGAAGATGACACCTTTGTTAAGCACCACAATCTGATCGGCGCTTTTCACGGTGCTTAAGCGATGCGCTACTACAATCACCGTTTTGCCATTGAAGAAGCGGCCGAGATTTTCAATAATCACCGCTTCGTTGTGGGCATCAAGATTATTGGTGGCTTCGTCGAAAAAGATGAAATCCGGCGACCGGTAAACCGCTCTGGCAATCAGAATACGTTGCCGCTGACCGGCGCTGATGCCGGTACCATCCTGGCCAATCTTTGTATTGAAACCCAATGGCAGGCTTTCAATAAACTCTAAAATATTGGCTGTTTCTACCGCACGGTATAATCGCTCCATGTCTATGCGTTCGTTACCCAAAGCAATGTTACGGGCAATGGTGTCGGAAAAGATGAAGCTGTCCTGCATCACCACCCCGCAATGGCTTCGCCAATGGCGGTGGCTGATGTTGGCGAGCGATGTATTATCTAAGCGAATCTCGCCACGTTGGGGCTCATAAATCTTCAAAAGCAATTTCAACAATGTTGTTTTTCCGCTGCCGCTTGTGCCTACGATTGCCGTGGTTTTACCCACGGGAATAGAAAGGTTGATGTCTTTAAGCACCGGCTCGTTACCGGCGCCGGGATAGGTGAAGGAGAGGTTGCGGAAAGAAAGGGCGGCCTCCCCAAGCCCCTCCAAAGGAGGGGTTTGGCCGAGCTGCGCAGGCCCGCTTTGCAACGACTCTACTAATAAAGCGGAGTCGTTGACAAGCAAGGACTGTGAGTAGGTCACGTCCCCGTTGGGGGAGCCGGATGGGGCCGAAGTTTGGGGAGGCCGCCCCGCTCCTCCCACCACCTGCCTTGCAAAGGCCGCAGGCAAATCGTATTGAAAGCTTCTATCCTCCGGCTCTTCATCTTCCATTGTATGAATTTCATTCAAGCGGTCCATGCTAATCTTCGCGTTCTGCCAACTTTGGGCAAAACCAATCATTTGCTCCACGGGACTATTTAATTGTCCAATGATGTACTGAACGGCCAGCATCGAACCCAACGTCATTTGCCCGTCTATCACCGCTTTGGCGGCCAGGAAGGTGATGACGATGTTCTTACCCTCGTTTACAAAAAAAGCCCCGGCCTGTTGCCATTGGTTTAGTGAAAGTCCGCGCATACTCAAGCCAAACAATCTAGCCTGCAAACCCTCCCATCCCCAGCGCATCGGCTTTTCAATGCCGTTCAGTTTTATTTCCTGCATGCCCTGAATGAGTTGGATAGTGGCGCTTTGCTCGCGGGCTTGCACTTCAAAACGTTTGTAATCGAGGGCCTTTCGCTTTTTCAGAAATAAAATAACCCATATAGCATATAGAACAGAAGCCAAAAGAAAGACCGCAAAGATGTTCAGATTAAACACGGCCAACACTACCGAGAATACAACGAGGTTGAAAAGCGAGAACAAGGTGTTGATAGAGGTACCGGTAAGAAAGCTCTCTATGCGGCTATGATCGTTCATGCGTTGAAGGATGTCGCCGGTATGCTTGCTGTCGAAAAAGGCAAGCGGTAGCTTCATGAGCTTTATAAGGAAATCGGTGAGTATGGAAAGATTAATGCGGGTGCTGATGTGCAGCAATATCCAACTGCGCACAAACTCCACGGCCAGCCGTCCGGCGAACAAGGCTAATTGAGCCAGCAGCACGATGTAAACAAAATGAATGTTGGCCGTGTTGATGCCGGTATCTACAACGCTTTGAGCAAGAAAAGGAAGAATGAGTTGCAGGAGGCTGGAAACACCGAGGCCGATGAAAAGCTGAAATACTAACTTTTTGTAAGGCTTGATGTAATTGAAAAGGTTTTTAAAATGCAGGCCAACGTCTTCTTTATCAAATTCATTTTTGTAAAATTGTGGCGAAGGTTCCAAAAGTAAGGCGATGCCTTCTTTTTGACCATTGCTTTTATCGCTGGCCCAGTGCACTTCAAATTCTTTTTGCGTGTAGGTAAGTAAGCCTTTGGCAGGGTCGGCAATGTAGGCTTTGTCTTTTTTTGCTTTGTAAAGAACAACAAAATGGTTTTGATTCCAGTGAAGGATAGCAGGAAGTGTTGCTTCTTTTAATAAACCAGCGGTATCAATCTTTACCGCTTTGGTGCGAAAACCGATAGATTCTGCTGCCTCGCTAATTCCTAAAAGACTTACGCCCTCTTTACCAATCTGTGTTTTATTCCGTAAAAGATTTAAAGAAATTGAACTCTTATAATGCTTAGCCACCATACGCAGACACGTCGGGCCACAGTCCATGGCGTCAGGTTGCTTATAAAAGAAGAATTGCATAATGTTATAAATTCTTACACTTATTTACCATTTAAGGACGATGAAACTCCTTTAAGTTCATACAAGTCAATAAACTGGCTTATCAAATTTTCTTTATCGCTAGGCCTTAATGCGTCTATTTCTAAAATTTTCCCGTACGAAACAATAAGATAACGAGGAATCATAATTTCCTTGTTATTAAAAACTTTACTTTTAATACTTTGAACTAGAGCCTTCCCAGCGAGGATATGCTTACCTCCTATATTGTATTTAGATATAATGTCAAGCCATAATTGTTTTGCTGTATAATTATCTAGCGAGATAAATATTCTTGTTATCTCATTTTTTTTCATGAAAGAATCAACATCATTTTGTGGCAAAAATTCTTGGCGGCACGGAACACACCAAGTGGCCCATAAATCCACATAAAATCTACCCTTTTTTAAAAGATTCAACAAAGAATCAATTGAATTAAGCTTGCCAATTGAATCTAATATTTCTACCGTTTTTAAATCCGAGGCATTTACATCTGTATGAAAATTATTTTTTATGGCTTGAAGCCATCTACTTCCTGGGAATAGAAATTCGAATGCCTCATATTCTTTATCAACGAGGGCATGCCCGTAGAGTTGTGAAAGATTGCAATGCCACCAAGCCCACAAATTTTCCTGTAACTGCCTATTGTGAATGTACAAAAACGGTACAAAAGTTTTTGGAATTAGGAAATACTTATTATCTGAAAATTGGACAATAGAGTCTTTCAAATCGTCTTCTTTTCTTCCATTTATATGCCTCAAAGCTTCGCTCAAGAAGTAATGATAAATATAAAAGCCCGTCTGTAATCCCCCGATTAATGTTGAGTCAAGTGGATTGCATAAGTTAAAGAGAAGTGCTTTGACTTTAAGGATAGAAGCATACGACAAGACATTTTTATCATAAGAAGAATAGTTGAGGTATTTTAATGCTTCGGCTAATAAGTTGGCAGTAAACGTTTTCGCAATTCCATTGTAGAATGTTTGTGTGACAGATTTTTCGTTCAATAGTTGCCGAAATGGCATTAGCAATTCATTTATCGCTTTTTTTGTCAAGTCGATTGCCAGCAAAGGACTAAAACGCCTTTCAGCATAAATATTAGCAATAGACTTAAATTTTTTTGCTGGGTAGTAGTTGACTTTGTTGAATAATATATGACCCATACAATTGTTACCCGATATGTATAACCAGTTTTGGTTATAACCGTGTTTAATTTGGGTCAGGTCGATATGCAAGTTCACAATATCGCCAGGTTCAAGAAATAGCCAAATAACTTCTGCATCTATTTCAAATGTTATAAAACTTGGTTTATCGATATCTCCTAAAATTTTAAAATTGTGTTTACTATCGATCTTATGTGTAGAATTATTAGTCAAAATATTTTGAATAGCAAAATTGTTTATTGGCCAGTATACCATCACCTCATCGCTCGTATTACCTTTCACAGTTCCCATAACAGTAACTTTTGCAAAACACGGAAAGCAAAAAAATATTTCGATTATTATAAAAAAAAATTTCATGATTGACGATATTTAAAGTCACAGTCATTGAAGACTGTGACTTGATTAGTATATGTTACATTGAACAAGTGCCGCTACAATGGGCGCCTCCTCGACAATACGTATACATATCCTGAATTACTTCACCACAACTAGGGGTGCTCGTATAAACCCATGTACCGACCATATGAGTACAGCTACATGATGCTGCACGTCCGTTAGGGTCACTGCTACCATCCCACCGCAAGTCGTCACCACCAATGATTTGCTTTTGCTCTGTTTTGCTCAGGCTGCGGCCCAAGTTTTCAAACTTTTTCATTGTTTTAAAAGTTTATAGTTTTGAATCGGCCCGGGTTGAGGTACCAGGCGCTTTTACCACCTGCTATCCTTGCAGGTTTAGGTTTGTTGTGCACACAAAGCGTTTCCAGCCCACCCGGGCCTTTTTATAGAAAATGTTTCACATCGTCAATCCTATATATTTCCGGCAATCGGTAGCCGTCAATAAAAACCGTTGGCGTAAAATTTATCTTTGTTTCGTCGCACCAGACCTTCATAGCTGCCAGTTTTTCTCCTAGTTTATTGGGCTCATTACCTAATGAATACTTTGCTTTGAAAACCTCATAATCTTTTTTCTCCGCTTTGTACCAATCATCCAGCGCCTGTTGTGTGAGCGTGTCATCACCCCCTTCATAAATCGCCATCAGGTGCTTTGCCGGCGCGGCTTTTATATCGTTGTTGTCATTTGCGGCGGTAAAAATGATTTGCACTTTCACGTCCCCTGTCTCCAGCAGATCGTCAATCGCATTGTGCGCTTTGGCGCATGGTCCGCAATAAGGGTTACATACTTTAATGACGTATGCTCTGCGGCCGGATTGCCCAATGTTATACCCAAACCTTCGGTGGACACGGTAATCGCCTTTTGCTTTTGCAACAGCGCCGCAAAAATTTCTTTGTTGTATTTCAGTTTCGCCAACTCTTTTTTATACTGCCTTCCTGTTTGCGCAGATAAATAAGCTTGTTTAGTGGCAATCCAAAAAAGAGGTGGCAACAGAAAGGAACCAACGAGCGATAAAAGTTGGGTGGTTGATAAGTTAATTGGTTGACTTGGTACAGACCAATAACCAACATAACAAATGATGGCTTCGGTTATGAGCAAAGCCTGTACGGACAAACAAAGTGGGCACCATTGTTTGGCAATGTGCAATTGATAATAAACAGAGAAAATAGTATAGGGTAAAGCAAACAAATTCAGCCAGGCGAGAAGAGGAAATGCGGATGTTGAGGCAAATGTTAAGCAGAGAAAGGAGCCTGTAAAATAAAAAAAGCCTACTTCGCTCCAGCTTAACCAATTAAATAGTTTGGCTTCCTTGGAACCGAGAACGGCCGTGCAATTCGTGTTTTTACCACCAGTGCAAAATTGTTGCACAACGGGGTTTGCCTTGTCCACTTCAAACCAAAGCAGCAAGCCCGAAACTACACAACCAATTAGTTTTACAAACAGTAACGCCGTTGCTGCAATCCCTGCTGCTGTACCGGTATTGAGAAAAGCAAAAAGAGTTACAATACCCAAACCCGCACCGGCCAATAACGGAATGCGTAGGCCGGTTACAAGTTCTTTTTGCTTTTGTTTTGTATAATCTTTTTCGCCAGAGTCGTTGTTCTTTTCTGCTAACAGCACGTTGCTTGTCCAACTCTTTATAAACTCATCCCGGTTTTGCTTTTCTTCTTTTCCTTTTTCATTAATAAAGTCAACCGTGCCGTTTACGCTCTGCACCAAAACAAAGCTGCCGCCCTTCCTTCGTGTATGGGCAATAAAGGGCGTTGGCAATTCGTCAAGTCTGTCTGTCTCCACTTGAAAAGCGGCGTTTTCTACCTTCCAACTTTTAAGGCTGTCGCTGATGCTGTACAAACTGGGGAAGTCGGGATGGCTTTCCACCTGCTCAATGACGGTGGTGGCGGTTACCGGAACGCGAAGGGATTTTAGAAGTTGAACGGTGGCTTCGGAAACGTTGCTGCCGCTCTTTTTTTCCAGCAGGGTCTTGAGGCGCATGATTGGGTGTTTGGTAAGCCTAAGTTGAGAAGAATAGCGGTACGAACCAACCGATAATTTATCGGTTTAAAATTGATTCTTTGGCACAACTTATGTGAATAAATTTAGTTACATAGATACACCATCACTAACACAACCCTTAAAACTTATGGTTACCGGATCACAATTGCGTATCCTTCGCAAGTTTAAAGACCTAAAGCAAGATTACGTTGCTAAAAAAGCTGGTGTTTGTCAATCCACTTATTCCGAATGGGAAATTAGCAAAGAAATCAAAGGCGAACGTCTTCAACAGCTTCTGCAAATTTTAGAGCTAACCGAAGCGCAGGCAATGGAGATATTAAACTATTTGCCCCCGCAAAATCAATAATCTTCTCACTCTCCCGTTTGTAAAAGCCTTGTTTTCTAAAGAGCACATACTTCCTTACGGTTACCAACTTCTCCATTTCGGTTCATCAAACCAATGGACGTTAGGCTGAACTTTGCGAAACTGCCAACCACTCACAGTAAACATTCGTTTTCTGGCTAAATTCTCCGTTAGAAAACCATAATCTTTAACAAGGTTTACCCAAAACAAAAGAAGAACCAACCAATGTTTCTTTACCTGCGCTCAACTGCAAAGAAGCTTTTGCCAATTGTAAAGAAACAATGGCTTGGTGTAATGATGTTTTTGATGAAATGAAAATAGAAACCGCAAAAGGCAACGCAACACTGACCCGATGTAATAAAGGGTTTGGAAAAACAAAAGAAACAAGACCCGGAACGTCTCAAGGTTCCGGCAAAAGCAAAGAAGAAATAGGAAAAGCAAAGAAAGATTGCCCCGGTGTTCTTTGCTGTGGGAACGTTGGCGTAAACCCAAGCCCCCGACAAGCATCGTAATTTTTACATATTCACTGCTTTTTGGATAGCACTTCCACTTGATTTAAAGGCTTCCTGTTTTTTATTATGTGTTTGTTTTCAAATACTTATTGAAAATTATGTTTGGCTGCTTTGTCTTGCCCGTTGACAAGCCGCATATATGGCCGCAGCTTTACCACCGTAAACCATTTTCCTAAACCCTTTAAACAATCCAAAACTATGAGACTGTTTAAGATCACTAACGGCTTCGACCGAATGACTGATGCCTACCTTATCGTCAGAGCCAATGCCATCAAAAGCGGCGTGGGCGCCCATGGCGATTCTTTCCCCAACCCCTCTCCTTCGCTCAACGACCTAAACGCGACCATCGGTTCTTTTACCCAGGCGGTGGAAAAGGCCGAGGGCGGCGACCGGCAGGCCGTGGCGGTTAAAAACGCCATTCGCCAAACACTCATTGACCAACTGCACTTGCTTGGCAATTTTGTGCTGTTTATGGCTGGAGGCAACGAGGTAGTGGCCACGTCATCAGGCTTCAACATCAGCAAGCAAGCCACGCCAAAACCAGCTCTTACCGTCCCGCAAGGCCTGGTGCTGGACAACGGCGTGAACAAGGGCGAACTGCAGCTGAAGTTTAAACGGGTAGACGGCGCCACGGCTTACCTGTACGAGATTGCCCCGAGCCCCGTAACGGCCGAAAGCACATGGGACAGTTCCATGAACACGGTGAGCAAAAAACTCTTTGACGGACTGGAAAGTGGTAAGGAGTACAACTGCCGCGTGGCCGCCATCGGCATTAAAGAACAAGTGGTGTACAGCGAGGTGGTGAGCCGCATAGCCCTGTAAAAACGTTGTGTTTGCCGGTATGTAAAAGACCGTCCCGGACATCCAGGACGGTCTTTTTTATGTTGGGTGAAAAGATGGATGCAGCATTCGTTTATGCACCATCAAAGCCCACAAAAACGTGTTCAGTTATGCTTTCATCTTATTTCATCGCTGCTTTTTTATTCTGATAGAGGGTTACTTTATCGGCCATTTTCTTTCGGCCGTAGTAGTCAATTAATTGATCGGTTACTTTACGCAAATAAGTTTTTTCTTGGAGCTTTAAATCGGTGCGGACACTGTAAATGTCAAAGGCCTTTTGCGACGCCTCGCCCATCTCGTCGTATTTCTTGTCCACCTGCGCATTCATATCTTTTCGCTTGGCGGCGGCGGCCGGTGCATTGCCCACAATCGCTCTTCTGGCATCTTCCAAATCAAACACCTGGCTGTAGTAATGCTGTGAGGCAATGTAGTAAACAAAGGCGTCCTTTGGACTTAGGCTTGCTGCTTTGTCAAGGGCTGTCTGCAGCTTGGCCTGACGGTCGGTATAATCAGCCGGCTTTTTTTCCCAAACGTAAGCGTGGTTGTAAAGTTCCGCCGCGTAGTCCACGGCAAGGGCTGCGTTGTTCGGATACTTCTGAATCATCTGATCGTATCGCTTCAACTTGGCGTCGCGGTCGGTGCCTACATCGCCCATTTCCAAATTCAGCCAATAGTCATCATCGGGATAAAGTTGCTTGCCGGTAGTGATGTATTTATCGGCGTTGGTAGCGTCATTCTTTTTCTGGTAATATTGAAAAAGCAAGCCGTAAATATCCTTGTAATCCGGGCCGGCGATCTTTGCGTTCGCCAGCCGCTCGTAATAAGGTATGGCATCGTCTTGCTTTTTGGCAAGGGAAGCCGAAGCGGCCGTCAATAAATACAACTGCGTATCTATGGCCGGAGGCGTGTAATTCGTCAGCGAAAAGTTTTTGCTTTTGATGTAGTCCTGCACCTCAATGGCTTTTTTGAAAGAAGCAAAAGCCGCATCGTAATTTTTATTGTTGTAATTCTTGGCCGCCTTGTCGTAGTGCATTTGGTACAAACTAAACAAACCCATGTTTTGATCAATCGTCATCAACGGATTCTTTGGATCAATCTCCAACGTTTTCTTGTAGGCATCAAACGCTTCCTTGGAAGCATCGTTAGGCAAGGTGCCCATGGAATCGGTTTGGGCATAATACTTTTGAATTTGCCCTTTGTAGTAGTAAGCGTTGGCGTTGGTTGCATTCTTCGGGTCGGTCATGAATTTGTCCAGGCTGGTCTTGGCCTCGGCATACTTGCCTTTCGAAATTTTCTCCTGTACGTCCTTTAAGCCATTGTCCTGTGCATAGCCAATCGTTGCCATTGCAGCCAGGGCGGCTGCCAAGAAAAGTTTGCGCATTGTGTTTGTTTTTAGTATTAAACGGAAGGAGTATTCTCCTCTCCTTCAGATGAACTTTGCGTTGAATCGGTTGTATCATCGGCATCGCCAGCGGCAAAGCTGTCTTCATTGGTAAAGGCATCAGGAATAGGCACGTTCACTTCATTCTCCAAATCACTTTCCATGTTTGATACCGTTGTCTCATCACCTTCCATTGCCGCGTCCAAAGACAAGGCCTGAACCTTTGCCTCCTCAACCTTTTCCAATTCCGCTTCCACGTCTTCCACATCCAGCTTGGTGATGGCGGCTATCTCGTCGCCATCGTCAATGCGAATGAGCTTTACACCTTGCGTGGCGCGGCCTTGTTCGCTTACGTGGGCAATCTTCATCCGGATGGTGACGCCGCTCTTGCAGCTAATCATCAAATCCTCTTTTTCCGATACGTCCACCATCCCCACAAGCTTGCCTGTTTTATCCGTAACGTTGATGGTCTTAACGCCTTTGCCGCCACGATTGGTGATGCGGTATTCGTCCACCGGCGTACGTTTTCCATAACCTTTTTCACTTACCACCAAAACGGTTTTATCTTTTTCCGTCTGGGGGTTAACACAAATCATGCCTACCACTTCTTCGCTTTCGCTTTCGACTTCAATGCCCGCAACGCCAATAGCGCCACGGCCCGTGGGACGCACTTTGCTTTCGGGGAAACGAATGGCCCGGCCGGTATTTATCGCCATCATCACTTCGCAGGCGCCGTCGGTAAGTTTTGCTTCTATCAACTGATCGCCTTCTACAATAGTGATAGCATTTACACCCGTTTGGCGCGGACGGCTAAAGTCGGTTAACGCTGTTTTTTTAATGACGCCTTTTTTGGTACAAAGCACGATGTAGTGACTGCTTACAAAATCTACGTCTTGCAAGTCCTTGATGTCAATGATGGCGCGGATTTTATCATCGGGCGAAATCTGTAAAAGGTTTTGAATGGCCCGGCCCTTGCCGTTCTTCTCCCCTTCGGGAATCTCGTAAACATTCAGCCAGTGGCAACGGCCTTTTTCGGTAAAGAACAACATCGTGTGATGGGTAGAGGCTACAAACAGGTGTTCAATATAATCTTCGTCCCTTGTCTTTCCGCCCATCACCCCGCGGCCGCCGCGGCGTTGCGCCCTGAAGTCGGAAGCTGATGTTCGCTTGATGTAACCAAGATGAGAAATGGTGATAACGACATCTTCTTCCTTTATTAAATCTTTTATGCTGACTTCATTGTCAAGATAAGTAATGTCGGTTTTACGGACATCGCCAAACTTTTCTTTTACTTCAGCCAATTCAGCTTTGATGATGTCGTAGCGCAAGCCTTCATTGCCTAAAATTTCTTGCAGGTGCGCAATGAGTTTCATCAACTCATCATACTCTTGTTTGATCTTTTCACGCTCCATTCCGGTGAGGCGTTGCAGGCGCAATTCCAGAGTGGCCTTGGCCTGGATATCATCCAATCCCCAGCCCGCATTAATCAATGAATCTTTGGCCTGCTCGGGCGTAGCCGATGCACGGATCAGGGCGATCACTTCATCCAAATGATCAAGGGCGATGAGATAACCTTGCAAGATATGGGCACGCTTCTGGGCTTCGCGAAGTTCGTATTGTGTACGGCGATAAACCACCTCGTGCCGGAAGTCAACAAACTCGGATATGAGTTCTTTTAAATTTAGCGTTCGCGGCCGGCCTTTTACAATGGCTACGTTGTTGATGCCGTAGCTGGTTTGCAGTTCGGTGTATTTGAACAACTGGTTCACCACTACCTGCGCCACGGCATCGCGTTTCAGGTCCACCACTATGCGGGTGCCTTCCTTGTCGTTCGATTCGTTGTTTACGTGTGCAATGCCTTCCACCACTTTTTCATTCACCAATTGGCCGATGCGTTCCGTAAGCACATCGCGGTTCACCTGATAAGGCACTTCGTGAATTACAATCTGTTCGCGGCCGCTTGCCTTGGTATCTATCCGCACTTTGCCGCGAAGCACCACGCGGCCCCGGCCAAAATGAAAGCCGGCCTTTATGCCTTGCATTCCATAGATGGTTCCACCCGTAGGAAAGTCCGGTGCCTTGATGTACTCCATCAACTCGTCAATGGTTATCTCGCGGTTGTCTATCAGGGCAACGCAGCCGTCAATAACCTCACTCAAATTATGCGTAAGCATATTGGTGGCCATGCCCACGGCAATGCCGCTGGAGCCGTTCACCAACAATTGCGGAATGCGGGTGGGAAGCACCACAGGCTCCTTCAACGAATCGTCGAAGTTTAGCTGAAAGTCAACCGTGTCTTTTTGAATGTCTTCGAGCATGGCTTCGGCAAATTTTTCCATGCGCACTTCGGTGTAACGCATGGCTGCCGGCGGGTCGCCGTCCTGGCTGCCAAAGTTTCCCTGGCCGTCGACGATGGTGTAACGCATGTTCCAATCCTGCGCCATGCGCACCATGGTGTCGTAAATGGAAGCATCGCCGTGCGGATGGTATTTACCCATCACTTCGCCCACGATACGGGCACTTTTTTTATACGCCTTGCCGGCCCCGTTACCCAATTCGTACATGCCGAACAGCACCCGGCGGTGAACGGGCTTTAAGCCGTCGCGAACATCGGGTAGGGCCCGGCCCACGATCACCGACATTGAATAATCAATGTAGGCGGTCTTCATTTGCTCCTCGATGTTGATGGGTATAATCCGGTTGAAATCCTGCGTTGCCTGCGGTTGTAAGTTGTTGTCCATTGTGTCCTCTTCTGTCTAAAATTTAAGGTGGGCAAATCTACCTTTTTTACACGGGAAAACCTGATGCAAAAAGCATTGGAATGGCCGAAAACAAAGCTTAGTTACCAACACGCTGTTAAGGTTTTTAGCGGCATCAAAACAGATGGGCACAAAATTTTCTGCAATTGATTCAGACAGTAAACAAGCGGATTATGAATCATTTTTATTTGTTGCGAAACAACCGTGAAGCCGGCCCGTTCTCCCGCGCCGAATTAAAGAGCCACGGCCTTTTATCCACCGATTTACTTTGGGTGGACGGAACAAGTAAAGAATGGAAGCATCCGGCCGATATAGACGGTCTGGAGATGACATTTAGCGACGAAACAAAACGGTACCCCTCCACTGTGAAAAAAGATCCTGCGCCCGTTGTTTTAACGAGCCGGGCTTTGCCTCAACTGCTTACTTACGCCGACGAAATTTTTACCTTACCAATGGCTCCGGTATCGTCCAACACTTATACAAGCGCAACCGTTTTTCAAAAGAAAAAAAGCAATGCCGCGGTTTACACGGTTGGCGCTCAATTGTTCGGCGTTGTTGTCGTGTTGATCGGGCTTTTGCTTTGCGGATTTGTGGTGGTAAATATGATGAAGCAATTCGCCGCTAAGCCGGCCACTGCATCACAAGCCGTTTTGATAAATGCCGAAACTTTGCCCCCAAGCAACACGGCGCATACAGCGCAGGGGCCGCAACCGCAAAAAATCTTGCCCCTTGCATCTGTCGGTCAGGCTAAAGACAGTTCGCAAACCGAAGCCAAACTTTTAAAAAATCAATTGAAAACATTAGCGGAGGCAAAGGCATCGAAGGCAAAAGTAAAGCCTGCTCACCCGGCGCCGGAAAGCATGCAATACGGCCAGGCAATTGATGCAAACGAACAGGCTTCAACTGAAGTGCCGGAAGAAAAACCCGAACCGGTGAAGGCCGTTAGTCCGTTGTCGTTGCAACTCTCGGCCAATGATTACAAAGTGGGTTTCTTTGGCGGCATATCAAATCTGGAAATCACGGTAGCCAATCCATCAGGACAAACCGTTTCAAAAGCCGTTGTTGAAATCGAATACCTGAAGCCAAATGGTAACGTGGTGAAAACACAATCGGTAACCGCAGAAAACATTGCGTCGGGCGGTTCCAAAATCATTCACGTTCCATCGAGCGGCCGGGGCGTGAAGGTGCGCTACCGGGTTGTGAGCATAGAGTAGTTTAATTATTCAAAAGTTCAACTGTTCGCTCCTGCCAACATCTTCGTCTCACACAATGAAAACTTCTACCTTCATCTTTTTGAACAATTGAACTCTGGAACTTTTGAACTCGTTTTCCATGAAGCAAATCCTTCTTTTCGGTGCCGGCAAATCATCCACTGCTTTAATTGACTATTTTTTGGTGAACGCCACTGCCGAAAACTGGCATCTTACCGTTGTAGATGCGTCCTTGCCGATTGCAAAAGCAAAACTGGGAAACTCCCCGCACGGCACGGGGCTTTCGTTCGACATAAACGATGGTTCAAAACGAAGAGGCGCTGTGGCAAAAGCCGATATTGTTATCTCACTCATGCCGCCTGCCTTACACATCCTGATTGCAAAAGATTGCATTGCCGAAAAGAAGGCTTTACTCACGGCTTCTTACGTTGACGAAAGCATGAAGGCTTTGAAGACGGACATTGAAAATGCGGGTGTATTGTTTTTGTGTGAAATGGGTTTAGATCCCGGCATTGATCACATGAGTGCAAAAAAGTTGATAGATGCCGTTCATGCCGAAGGCGGAAAAGTCACGTCCTTTCACTCCCACTGCGGCGGCCTGGTGGCGCCGGAAAACGACGACAATCCCTGGCATTATAAAATAAGCTGGAACCCACGCAATGTGGTGAATGCGGGCAAAGCCGGCGCTGTTTTTAAAAAAGACGGCGAAATAAAAGAGTGGGCTTATGCGGATTTGTTTGCCGAAAAGCGATACGTGTCCGTGCCGCAGGGCGAGCCGCTTTGCTGGTATCCCAACCGCGATTCGCTGTTGTACATCAATGCCTACGGTTTAACCAGTGCAGCCACGTTTATCCGCACCACGTTGCGGCATCCCGATTTTATTTACGGCTGGAAAAACATCATAGACCTAAAACTGACTGACGAAGAAAAGCGGTATGATTCCACCGGCAAAACCTTGATGCAGGTTTTTAAAGAACACATGGAGCTGCACGGCTTTGGCGAATGGCTGCAACAAAAATTGAACAACCATTTTGATTCGACAAAAGGCTTGTTGTCGGAGCTTGTGAACCTTGTAAAACTGGAAGAAGAAGCGGCCGGTAAAGGCATTGACCCGGTGGAGGAATTCATGATGGTGGACGACAAGGGCGACCTGCAAAAGATAGACATTGATTACCTGAAAATAAGCGCCGCCGCCACGCTGGCCGACCGGATGCACGACGCCAACCTTACGCTAAAGCAATTGTTTTTTTTAGGGCTTGATGATGAAGAAACAGTTCTGAGTCTTGGCTTGTGCAGCGCCGCCGATGTGTTGCAATTTGCGCTGGAAAAAAAGCTGATGTTGATGCCTGATGATAAAGACATGGTGGTGATGCTGCACGAAATTGCCTACACAGAAAAAGGCGCTAAGTACAAAGTCACAAGCTCTTTTGCGATAAAAGGTGAAGACGGCAAACGCACAGCCATGGCGCAAACCGTGGGTTTGCCTTTGGCGATTGCAGCCAAATTAATTTTGAACGGAAGTCTTACGTTAACAGGTCTGCACATTCCCACAAGCAAAGAAATTTATGAGCCGGTGTTGAGTGAATTAGCAAAGTATGGCATCAGTTTTAATGAGGAGACGGTTAGCGTTGAATGATCGGATTTGGCGATCATAGGCCATAGCTACTATTGAACTGAAGTTGCGACGCTCCGTTCATCGGTTGGTAATTCTATTGGGCATGATGCAATCAGCCTGGTCACAAACATTTCTTTTCTGCAGTCCACAGACACCTGTCTACCGCTGTAAAAACTGTTTGCAATAAGTTATGAGGATTACATCATGCACAATAGTCCCGATAGCTATCGGGATACAAAGCGTACACGCTGTGCGACGCAACAGACGCTCAATAGATAGACAAACCTCTGGCTCAAAAGTCGTCATTGCAAAACACAACATTATTGCTTCAATAACTTTCTCAACAACGGCGTTACTTCTTTCATGCCTTCCGTTGCCGGCTTTTCAATAGCGGTTAAATTGCGCAAACCAATACCGTCCGGTATTTTTTTATCCACGATAAACTTGGGTAAAAATGGCGGCGCATAATTCACCAAGCCTGCGGCGGGATACACCACCAGCGATGTTCCCACAATTAAAAAAACGTCGGCATTCAGCACCAACCCTGCCGCAGCTTCCATCGCCGGCACGGCTTCTTCAAACCATACAATGTGCGGCCGAAGCTGTACACCGTCTTCAGCCATATCACCCATTTTGATATCGCCGTCAACCGGATAAATCAACGCTTCGTTTTTTTCGCTTCGCATCTTCAATATCTCGCCGTGAAGGTGAAGAACATTGGTAGAACCGGCCCGTTCGTGCAAGTCGTCTATATTTTGCGTGATGATGTGTACGTCGAAGTCCGATTCCAATTCGGCAAGGGCATAATGCGCACCATTTGGTTTAGCGTCTTTTACGTTTTGCCGCCGCTGGTTGTAAAACTCCTGGACCAGTGCGGGATTGCGCCGCCAGGCCGTGGCCGTGGCAACGTCGTTCACATCGTAACCTTCCCACAAACCATCGTGGTCGCGAAATGTTTTCAGGCCGCTTTCGGCACTGATGCCGGCGCCGGTTAACACAACGAGTTTCATTTTGTCCATCTTCAAATTTAGCGAAGGCTTGCGTGTTACAATTGCAAAGTGCTAACTTCTGTCGCGGCTGGAACGCCAATTGCAAGCATTACGGACATGGATAAGTTCATTCGCTTCGTGGGTCTTTCGGGCAGCTTGCGCAAAGATTCCCTCAATACGAAACTGTTGAATAATGTAGCTACGCTATTGCCCGAAGACGTGGCCTTCAACACCGTATCGTTCGCGGACTTGCCGGTTTATAATGCCGATGAAGACATTCCCGCGGCATCGCAACGGCCAGCATCTGTCACCACTTTTAGAAATGAACTGGCAACAGCCGATGGCCTGGTGATCGTGTCGCCTGAATACAATTATTCTATCCCAGGCGGCTTAAAGAATGCGATTGACTGGGCTTCGCGTGGCGAGGATTCGCCACTAATGCGAAAACCCGTTGCACTTATGGGCGCCACACCGGGCCCGTGGGGAACGGTAAGAATGCAGATGGCGTTTATGCCTTTGTTTTTGTTTCTCAACATGAAGCCCGTATTAAAACCCGAAGTGCTGGTGGCTTCCGCCGCTACAAAATTTGATCAGGGCGGGAAGCTGACCGATGAGATGGCGATTGGATTGATACGGCAAAAATTACAGGCACTGAAAGAAACGATTGTACAATTGCGTAAATAAAACCCATGCCCTACTTTCTTCAACAAAAACCCTTTGTGATTCCAACGGCCGATGGCAAGTTGATAGAAGAACACGCAGGAATGGCCTCTACCGGCAACGAGCAAATGAGCATTGCGCACATGGTGGCGCCGCCCGGCTGGAGCGAACCTTTTCAAACGCCGGACTTTGATGAATACACTTTGGTGAGCCGCGGCAAAAAAATGTTTGAGGTTGATGGCGAAGAGCTCATTTTGCAAAGCGGCCAAAGCATCTTAATTAAAAGCGGGACGAGGGTGCGTTATTCAAATCCCTTTGATGAAGAATGTGAATATTGGAGCGTATGCCTTCCTGCCTTTTCGCCTTCAGCCGTTCACCGCGAAGAGTGGTAGCCTGCCCGGTTTGGAACCGTATTTGTAACAAGAGTTTTAAACCATTGTGTATGCAAGAACAATCTTTTCAGATTCTGTTGAGCGGTGTTCCGTACTTTATAAAGGCGACGCCTTTTGAATTTAACGGCGACAAGCGTTTTAGAGTAACCTACAACGAAGGCGATGAACACATATTTACCTGGGACGCGGACTTGGGGCGGCTGTCAGCCATTGATGAAAATGCCATTGAAATTCCTGATGATTTGGAAGAGGCCATCTCCTCGCACTTGTTGAATAATACACCGGCTTGAGGTCAACTGGCAATGAGCAATAGGCAAGCTTCAAACAAAGCAGAAGAGAAAAGCGTCCCGTAGTGAGGGCCGCTTTTCTCTTCTGCTATTTATGCAACGCCAATTCTTTTAGCCAGGCCCTCATTAATTGGTTTGTATACTTCTTCCACGGGCACAAACAAGGTCTCAAGATTGCTCTTATCAAGTTGTCCTTTCTGCGCTTTTACAAACGGAGTGATGTCTTCAATGGAAACAATTTCCCGTTTTCCAAACGATTCCAAAACACCCTCTTTCATGCCGAGTTGAATGGCCCGCCTTGTTAACTTATTGCCGTGCGGATCATGGTCTGGGTCCCATTGCAGCCTTACGTTTTTCTGTTCCATTTCTTTTCGCCATTGTTCTTGCGTTGAATAATGGGTTGAATTAAAAGAAGAAAAAACGGCTTCGTAAAGAATTTTTTCAAACGCTGTTTTGCTGATTCTTATAGCCAATACTCTTTCCTGATTTGCCTTTGATGCCCAACCGCAGCGATGCATCATCCATAGAAAGTTTGGCTTTATCCACGACATTCTTGAATAGCTGTAAGATGGCCCGCCGAATGCCTGGTGAGCGACGGCATAATCAGCAATCGCGTGGTTGTAGGCTTGATAAACAATGATGGACGCTTCATCGTATTGCGCCATGATGTGTTGCCCTTCTTTGGGCCACCTGTTTGTGGCCAGCAAATAATTTTCAGTTTGTAAAGTCATGGGATATTGTAGTCTGCCGTGTGTTTATCACTCATCACTGGTTACTCATTATTTATTATTTCTCTCCCGCCATCTTCATCACTTCTTTCCATTCCTCTTCTTTCACAGCCTGCACCGACAATCTTCCCAACCGCAACAAATCCATGTTTTGTAATGAGGCTACTTCTTTCAGGTCTTTTAACGCAACGGGCTTTTTCAATTTTTTTACAGGTTTTAAATCCACCACTATCCAAGCTTCTTCATCAGTGGTTGGATCTTGATAGGCCTCTTTTACCACCTTGGCTATGCCAACGATCTCTAAGCCTTCATTACTGTGATAATAAAAAACTTCATCGCCCTTTTTCATGGCACGCAGGTTGTTTCGGGCGGCATAATTGCGAACGCCGTCCCAATGGGTTTGTTTATCTTTTACAAACTGTTCCCAACTGTACTTAAACGGTTCTGATTTTATTAGCCAGTAAGCCATATATTCTTTTGTGAAAGGTGAAATGAGAATGAACGATACCCTTGCTTCGTTGTTCATTCAATCGTTGTAACAATACCGTTGCAAGAATAAAAATTTTCCGGCAAACAAATCCAAGCCTTATCAGGTGCCGTAATTATTTCATCAACAAAATTCACAGTTATCAAAACAATTAACATGAAAAAGATCGCATTCTTAGCGGTGATTTCCGCTGCCTTAACCTTTACCGCCTCCGCGCAAGAAATAAAAATGGTTGGCGGCGCCGCTATGTACCCTACAAAAAACATTGTAGAAAACGCCGTTAACTCTAAAGACCACACAACATTGGTGGCCGCTGTAAAAGCAGCCGGCCTTGTAGAAACGCTTCAAAGCGCCGGACCGTTCACCGTCTTTGCTCCTACCAACGAAGCCTTCAACAAATTGCCTAAAGGCACGGTTGACAATTTATTAAAACCCGAAAACAAGGCCACGCTTACATCCGTACTTACCTATCATGTAGTCGCCGGAAAAATGAGTTCAAGCGACCTGATAAAGGCCATTAAAGCCGGTGGTGGCAAGGCCGAGTTAACGACCGTGCAAGGCGGTAAATTAGTAGCCATGATGAAGGGTAAAAACATTGTGCTGAAAGACGAAAAAGGCAACACCTCGAAAGTAACCATTGCTGATGTAAACCAAAGCAACGGCGTGATTCACGTAGTGGATACGGTGGTAATGCCAAAGTAAAATTTTAAGCCCCTAAAAAGGCTTTAGCCAACGCTGAAACAAACACTCTTGGAGACAAGAAAGCCTCTGACTATTAAAGTCAGAGGCTTTCTATTTGTATAAACTATTAACCGTAAATGACGGAAGCTCCTCGCAGGGGTTTGAGTTTACTTGATTGTTTACTGCGGCAACAATACCTGGTTAATCTTGTGCAACACGCCGTTGGTAAAAAACTGATCGCTGGTGCCGCCGGGATTCGGCGTGGGATTGATTAGGATGCTTGATGCCGTCGCGTTGGCCGCTCCTTGAACCGTGGCCGCGGTAACAACAGGCCCCGTAAATGTGGCGCCTACTTTTACACCGGGATGCGTCGGCACAACAGTGTTCAACAAAGTAGGGACAAAGGTGGGCGTTGTAGGCAGATTAACCGTAAACGCACCCGCGCCCAGCAGGTGATAAACCACTATGCCTTTAACAACGGTTGGTGTAAGCACGGGAAACAGTTGAGGATTTGAAAACACGGCGGGGCTTGATGCCAGCATGGTGGCCTGCCCCAGCGCAATGGCCGGTGCTTGTGCCGCCGCTAATGCGGGTGCTTGTTGCGCAGCCAATATGGGCGCCTGTGCCGCTGCTTGTGCTGGCGTAGCGCCACCAGCAATCAATTGTGCCGTAATAACAGGAATGAGTTGTGCCGTGATAATCGGAATGAGTTGTGCCGTAACAACCGGAATCAAACCCGCCGTAATCTGTGCTGTCAAGGCAGCTTGCATGGCGGCATTGGTAGGAACAAATACGGTGAAGTTTGGGCCAACGGGCAGGTTCAGGAGCGAATCAAAACGGGCCGTGCCCACCGAGCCGCTATCGCCTCTTTGTATGGCTGCTTTAAAATACGTCATATCGGCATCGGTAGAAATTCTTGACCACAGCGTTGCAGAAGGAGGAATTACCAACGCAACGGGATTTAAGATGATGCCATTTGAAGCGGCGGTACTTGTGCTTGACAAAGGCACGTTATTCACCCAAGCCAATGAACCTCTTTTGGATGGGAAGATGCTAAGGCTAACCAAAGGGTTGAAGCCCGCCGTCCCTGCCGTTGGATTTAATAATGTCGGTGCAATCAGGTTTGGGAACGTGCCAGGTATGTCTTCGTACCGCAACAATTGCGGGGTAATAACATAGTTCACAATTCCTGTTGCCTGTGCCACTGAAAATACGGACGGCACGGCAAGGGCTGATGGAATGCCTGCTGCCTGGAAGGCTGCATTTTTTGGAATGAAAGCCGTAAAACGCAAAGATTGGTTGCTCAATGCAGCCGTTGGCGCACCGGCGCCGGCTCTTGCAACCAGGGCTTTAAAAAAAGAGTACGATGTGTCGGTGTTGATGACGTCATTGAGCGTGGCTCCGGTTGGTATGATGGTCGCAGGAATGTCCGCGCCGATGTCTTCATACTGTTTGTTGCAGGCGCCGATTGCGGTAAGCAAGACCAGTGCGCCGAGAAGCTTTTTGTATTTATTGATAACTGTACGCATAAGTAAAACTGGTTCAGGAATGATTAAAAAACATTATAACCAAAGCTCACGTAATACAGGCCGCCAATGGAAGGATTGCCCGCCGCGTTGCGGTAGTATTGATTCAGCAAATTGTTTGCGCCCAATTTAAAAAAGGTTTTCGTGGCCGGCATCTTGTAACTGATTTGCGCATCCACCGTGTTGATAGCGGGCACCTGGCCGTTTGCAAAATCGCCTTCGTAGAAGAAGCTATCCTGCCATTTGTAAGAAAGGCTGAAGCCGATGCGCTTGTCGTAACCAAAACCGGTGTTGCCGATAGACACATTGGTGCGATAGCGGGGCGCATTAAAGAAGGCGATAAAGCCCGCCGGCACATTGTCAAGCACATCCGAAGCAACGTTTGCGGTAGCCGAAAAATTTCCGCCAAAGCGGTAGTCGGCGCTAAAGCCGAAGCCGTATGTTTTTACTTTGGAATCCGTGTTGACGGGCACCGAAAAAATGCGCTGCGACGCAGCGCCGGGGTTTTGCACCACCAGCGTACGCAAAATAAAGTCAGTGTATTGGCCGTAATAACCGTAAGCATCTATCAACAGTTTTTGTCCGAAGTTGAGGCCGCGATAGCCGACTTCATAAGATTGTACCGACTCGGGTTTCAGGTTGTTCAGCACCGCATTTTTAGGGCTGCCGGCTTGTACACTGCTTAAAGTATAAACCGTGCTGTTGTTAATGTTGTAAAAGTTCTTCAACTCCTGCACGCCTCCAATCAATTGTACGCCACCGCCTACATTCAGGTTAATCCATTGTTGTTGGGTCGAAGGAAATCGGTAAGCCGTTTGATAAGACAACCGGAGGTTATTGTTGTTCGCCAAACGGATAAGGGCTGTAGCCCGCGGTGTGAAGCGTCCGTCAAAATTGGTGTTCTTATCGTAGCGGCCCGACACAGTCAGTTTTACAAGGTGTGTGATGTCGCGTGACGCTTGCAGGTAAGCGCCATACTCGTTAATCGGAATTTTGCCGGCTGAATCGGCAAACAAAGTGCCTTCGGAGTTCAGCACATAGCGTTTGTAATTACCACCTACCACAATGTCGGCAAAGCCTTTGGTTATTTCAGAGAAGTTGTACTGGCCTTCGTAGTTGTACAAGTTTGTTTTATCCACAAACAAGCCGCCGCCTTTTGAAATGGGAACGCTTCTTACCTGATCGAGCAATTGCTTGAACTGTGCGCTTCCTGGAGCGGGCCTGTTTTTATCGGCAACGGCGCGGGCATTGTTTTGCGCATCTATATCAATCTGCCCCGCCAACTTATTGGCAAGAAACGCTTGTGTGTATTGTGCATACCAGCCGGTGGCGCCGCCACTTGGCAACCAGGATTCGTTTAAGATTCGCGTGGTAACGGTGGCGTTGTACGATTCGCCGGCATCTTCCTGTGTAGTGTAGGCCCGTACAAACCACTGGCCGCCGTTCAGTTCTAATTTGTACTGGCCGATGCGAAGGTTCTTTAACGCATAACGGTCGCTGCCGGTATAAACCGTGTTGCCCGTGCCCCAATACGCGGCAACAATGGCTTCAATTTTTTCGGATAGTTTGTAATGCAAAGCGCCTGTTACTTTGTAGTTCAAGGTGGCCGGCGGCACCACGTCTTTTTCGGCATAACCCGTACGCGATACATTGATGGGTTGGCCCGAAAGCGAGGTAATATATTGCGCTAAAAACGGCGCCGCCGAAGCAATGCCGGGAAAAACATTTTTTACAATATCAATCGTTGTTTCATCGCCGTACACATTCACACCGTCGTAGTTGGGATCGTTGGTGCGTGTACCCGGAACAATGCTTCCGGTGGTGCCGAGACGCTTGTAATTGCGATAGTCCTCCGCCAGCCAGTCATTGGCCTTAATTAAATCGGTAGCTACTTTAAAGGCAAACCGTTTTCCAATGGCTTTGGCCCAACGAAAGTTCCAGTTGTAGTAAGGCGACACGTCGCGATCCTTATCGGAAATGTGCATAATACCTTGCTTAACCTGAAACGAAACACCCTGCGAACGAAAAGGATTTTTACTGTTGATTAAAAGCGTTCCGTTCATGCCGCCAGGGCCGTACAAAGCAGACGATGCACCGGGCAGCAGTTCCATACTTTCCACATCTAATTCTGAAATGCCGATAACAGAACCAACAGAAAAGTTGAGTCCCGGCGCCTGGTTGTCTATACCGTCCACAAGCTGGTTAAGCCGAAGGTTGCCGCTGCTGTTAAAGCCACGGGTGGTGGGTGTTTTAAACGTAAGCGAAGAAGTCGTGATGTCCACCCCCTTGATGTTTGCCAACACATCGTAATAAGCAGCGGCCGGCGAATTGCGGATGGCCGCCGAACTCACTCGTTCAATGCTTACCGGCGCTTCCAATATTCGCTGCGGCGTGCGGGTGGCCGACACCACCACTTCCTGACCAATCACGTTGGAAGGAGCGAGGCTTACGTTAATGTCCGAGGCCGATGTTACCGTAAGCTCCTGCGCATCAAAACCCACCGATGAAATAACCAGCGTCACGGGTAAGGAAGGAACGTCCAGTGCAAACCGCCCCGTTCCATCCGTAGTAGTTCCCGTGGTACTGTTTTTCACCCGCACCGAAACCGAAGAAACGTTCTCGCCGCCAGCCGAAGAATTAACCCGGCCTGTGAGCCGTACGTTTTGTGCAAAAGAACAAAGAGAGAAAAGAAGGGCCGTTAGAAAGACCGCAAAAAAGCAAGTGCTTTTTCTCATAGTTGATGAAGTTTTGTTGGTGAAACGTCCTTGCCGCAATCGTTCAGGTCAAAAGAAGGCAATTCGTTTCCCGCCGGAAAAATACAGATTACCTTTCTCAACCGAAAAATTTATTTGCCCTCCTTTGCACAGCCCGCGCATATTTTATACGATGCCAACCACCGCTTGTTTTCATCCCTTGCTTTTCTTTGCGTATGGCACGTTACACTTTCCCGGCTCAAACCGGTTTTTATCAAGGCAAGGTCCGGGATGTTTACACTATTGACAACACCAAACTGGTAATGATCGCCTCCGATCGCATTTCTGCCTTTGATGTGATTTTGCCAAGGCTGATTCCGTACAAAGGCCAGGTGTTGAACAGCATCGCCGCTTACTTTCTTCGGGCAACGAAAGACATTTGTTCCAATTGGCTGCTGTCGGTTCCTACACCTGATTCTTCTATCGGTTACAGGTGCGAACCGGTTAAGATTGAAGTCGTGGTTCGCGGCAGCTTGTGTGGCCATGCCTGGCGAACCTACGAGAGTGGCGAAAGAGTGTTGTGTGGCGCGGCTATGCCCGATGGCTTAAAGGAATCGGATGCTTTTCCTGAACCCATCATCACGCCGTCCACAAAAGCGGAAGCCGGTCACGATGAAGACATCAGCGAAGATGAAATAGTGCGGCAAGGCTTAGCCGATGAAGAGGATTGGAATCAGATAAAGAGCTATGCCTTGCAATTGTTTGCCCGTGGCAAAGAGATGGCTGCCAAACAAGGCTTGATTCTGGCCGATACCAAATACGAATTTGGCAAACGCAATGGAGAGATTGTGTTGATAGACGAGATACACACGCCGGATTCATCGCGGTATTTTTATGCCGATGGCTTCGCCGAACGGCAAGCGGCTGGTGAAAAACAAAAGCAATTAAGCAAAGAGTTTGTGCGGGAATGGCTGATTGCGGCTGATTTCATGGGCAAGCAAGGGCAGACCGTGCCCCAGATAAGCGATGAATGGGTGGACACCATATCGAAACGATACATTGAATTGTATGAAAGAGTTACCGGACAAAGCTTTGAGCCGATGGCGATGAACGAGGAAGAAGTTTATGGGGAGATTGTGGAGGCGTTAAATGCGCTTAAATGAACATGCAAGTTTGTATTTGCGAAAGTTTTCAACCTTTCGTTTAAACGTTTTTGCAGTTGAACGTTTTTGCAGTTGAAAATCAAGGTGAAGAAAAAATTGTCGGCGGATTTTAGGGCTGAAAACTTTCGCCTATTTTTGAGTTAGCTGCAACCCTAAACGACATCCAGTAAGACATTCATCACATGACAAAATTATTATTGTTCGGAGCGACAGGTAACTTAGGAAAGGAAATTGCAAAAATTGCAAAACAGCAAGGTTACGACTTAACTGTTGTTGTTAGAAATAAGGGCAAAGCAGAGCAATTGACAAGTATTACAAACAAATTTATTGTGGCTGACATCACAGCCCCAAGTGCATTGACGGATATTTGTAATGGTTTTGACATAGTAATTTCTGCATTAGGAAAAAGCGTATCACCAAACGACAACAGTAAACCATCATTTAACGACATTGACTTAATTGCAAATTCAAATATTCTTGACAAAGCAAAGAACAGTGGCGTGAAAAAATTTGTTTACGTTTCTGCATTTCATTCAGAAAAATATTTGCATTTAGAATATTTTAGGGTTCATCACGAATTCGCAGAACGCTTGAAAACATCAGGAATAAACTATTCCATAATTAAACCACCTGCAATATTTAGCGGTTTTTTAGACATGATTAACATGGCTAAAAAAGGGCAACTTTTCAATATTGGAAAAGGCGACAAAAGAACAAATCCCATTTACGAAGTAGATTTAGCTAACGAATGTGTCAGCTCTATAAAAGATGAAAACGTTGTAAAAGAAATTGGCGGCAAGACCATTTATACTAGACGGCAATTAAATGAAATAATCCAAAATGAAGTTTGCCCGACAAAAAGGGCAAAAAATATCCCACTATGGCTTTTCAAATTTTCTTTACCTATGCTAAAAGTATTTAAAAAAAACATGTACGACAAGTTTGCATTTTTAACGGCTGTAATGCAAGACGACACAATTGCACCACAAATAGGAGAAATGAAATTTGAAGATTATATCAGAATGAAAAACAAAACCAATTAAGGAAAAGGGTATGCAGCTAACATGGGGTTTTATGCTATTGGGGCTTGACCAACAATCTTCAGCTAAGAGCAAATCCAGGCTTTAGTTTCAGCTTGACAATCGTCTTTGATCTTTAGTAAAAACAATGAACATTTAATTATAAATTTAGCAGCGGGGGTGGGCAGACGGAAGTAAATATCCCAACAGCATAAAGCCCTGGACGTTGTGCGTCATTTTAGAAAAATTTGCTTATTGACTATTTTCAATTTGCAACATTGTAGATATTGAAAGGCTTTTATAAACTTTATAGGATTAGATCACCCACTAAATAAATTTGAAATGGGAACTGCTATTCTTATTATTGCCATCATTATTGGCATCGTATTAATTTTTGCTTTCTTTAAATCAGAAGACGAAAAGAAAATCACTTCTTCAATTTCTTCCCTAGATAATTTCGTAGCTTCTGAAACTTATTTCGCTCCTTGGTTTGGAAACACAAGTATTTCAATTGATAAACCGAATAGGAAAATTTGCTTTGTTGACTCGGGCAACAAAGGAAAAAAAACCAGTATTTATAGTTACAAAGATATTTATGAATGCAGAATTTTAACTGATGGAGAAACTTATTCAAGTCAGTCAACAACGCGTAGTGTTGCTGGATACATAGTTGGAGGATTTTTAGGAGGAACAGCGGGTGCAGTAATCGGTGGGTTGGGTGGCAAGAAGAAAAATGTTGAAAAGATTAAAAACATTAAATTGACAATTATTGTGAATGACACTACAACGCCACTATATACAGTTATTTTTTTAGATGAAGAAGTAAAAAAGGGTGACTATACACATAAAGATGCTCTAAAAAAAGCGGAGTATTGGCATGCATTAATTTCAGTTTATATTAAACAAGCTAATTTAGAGGAGACTTCAGCTTCAAAAATACATATACCAAAACAGCAAATATCAATAGCTGAAGAATTGATAAAATTGGATGACTTAAGAAAGAAAAATATCATTTCTGAAGATGAGTTTCAAGTGTACAAAAAGCGTTTAAACGAGTGAAGTTGTCAACGAATTTATAACCCTGTAAACTATCAGTTATGTTTAAAAAAAAATCAACGATGAGATTTTCATTCCTTGTACTGTTAATCATTATGCCATTTTTAGTGCAATGTCAGCCACGCCTTAAAACAACACGCCTAAAGATGATTCAATATAATTCAAGTTCTCAAAGGTGGGGAGAATGGCCAGATGAATGGACGTATAGAGAAGTGTTTTTTAGATTTACTCAACTTGATGTTCTTGCATTAACTTTTAGAGTTGAAATAACTATTAATGGAAAACCCGAATATACCCGATATAGGTATCTTGGTTATGATATTGATAATAACTGGTATAAATATCAGGAAATTGATGGTACAGACCTTATCAAAATAGTTGGTGTAAAAATGTCTTATTTAGCTACAAAGGGGTGGCCTGATTACAATGTCCAAATTTATGCATTTTCTGTAAAAGATAAAGTAGGTTTTGTTTTTGATTAAAAAAGGACATATAACATACGATTTAGAACTTACTTACTTCAAGCTGGATTTAGAACTGATGACATTATTAAAAGATTACTAAAATTAGAGGATTGAAAATGTAGGATAATGCTGAACAAGTAAAGCGGCTTAAAGACAGAGAGAAAAACGAACGCACAACAAGAGTATTGCCAATAGTGGGGCTGGACGTTGGAGCAATCCGCAGCGGTTCGCTTTCAGCTTTGGTTCGGGCGGAAGGAACTGTTTTGAACATCAGAATAAATTTTTAATTTTTGAATAAATAATGAACTTCGGTTGCTCG
Source organism: Flavisolibacter sp. (assembly GCA_965247695.1). Classification (GTDB taxonomy): domain Bacteria; phylum Bacteroidota; class Bacteroidia; order Chitinophagales; family Chitinophagaceae; genus Flavisolibacter. Next base: position 2,343,708 of record OZ252037.1, on the reverse strand, counting down.
GCGGAGGTTTTTCAACGACCCCACCATCGGCAATACTTATTCGTTGGCGGTCATGCCAAACGACATCACTAACAAAACCAAAATGACATGAAAAGACTATTACCTTTTGCATTTGTGTTATTATGTTCTTGTAATTATAAAGGCATTTTAAGAAAAAGCATTAGTATCGAAAATTTACGGGGTAGTGACACAACTAAAACGTCAGGTGCTTTTCAAACTTACGTTACTAATGACAGCCTTTATTTAGAAGCAAAATCAACTTTTATTTCAAAGGACAGTATAGTTCTTAGTGGTTCATTTGGCAACAAGACAAAAAGCGATACACTGGATTTTGAGATGGTAATTAATTTAAAAGGCACATCAAATAAAATAAGGAAAGTTAGGGGCAGTTATATTCTAACCATCGACATATTTGAACCAGAGTTTTCCCATAAAGAATTTGTCATTAAGAAAAGTAAAAACTATGTAGTACAAGATGGACTTTTAAATATGTATACAGGAAAAATAACAGACACTCTTGGCAATTCATACAATTATGTAGTTTTAGATGACCCAAACTATATTGATATGCCAATAGGAACAGTTGGATACCTTGTAACAGTTGCAGGAAAACGAATTGATGAGTATAAAGAAAAATGTAGGGCAACTTATAGAAATAACTGCCATGATTATAAACTTAAATTTTCTCACGGCTTTATTACTGGAACCAGAACCCAAATATATTGTGATTGTAAAAATTAGGTTATGCAAGACATATTAAAACGGAGAGCGAATAGAAAGACAGTAATTGCTTATATCTTATTAGTGATTACCATATTTACAATATTATTGGGGCTTTATTTAATCCGAGAACAAATTCAAGAGCTAGCAATATATGAACAGGAAAGAATAGATGATGCTAAAAAGAGTGACCCAAATGGTTTTTTGTATCAGGTAATCATAAGAATGTCTTTTATAGTTATTATCTTTTTTGTTTGTCAAGTTTTGTTGCGACTTTATCGCTATAATATTTTAAAAGCTGACCACTATTTAGCCTGTGCAGACGCTTTTATATTATGTAAGGACTTGACCACGGAACAGAAACAAAACTTTGAAGCACTTTTAATTTCAATTACAACAGAAAAGGTTTCGCTAATAGTACCAAAATCTCCAGCCTTCCCTTTCATGGGGACAAAAGACAAAGAGAAAAAAGAGACTGATAAAAAAGAGAAAAAAGACGAAACTAATTGACAACGAGAAAGGCACGAACCGCCAACATGAACTGTGATAAAAACCAAATACAAAATACAGTTTTTAGGGCCTGACGGAAGAATAGTTTGGTTGGTACAGGCCTCCGGACTTCACCAGGGCAAAGACTTGTTTAAGTAGTTTGTTACAAACGGCAATCAAGGCTTGCTTGCCGGTCTTTCCGCTGGCTTTCAGCCGCTCATAAAGTGCCTTACAGGCCACGTTTGTTTTCATGGCACTCATGGCGCACATGTACAAGACATCCCGTAAAGCTTTGCCTCCTTTTTTGTAAATTCTTGGTTTGCCATGGATGCTGCTTCCGCTGCTGTACTCCGTAGGCGCCATGCCGGCAAAACTGATAAGCTGGCGGTGGCTGTGCGTGTTCTTAAATCCTTGGGTAAAAACAATCAGCATAGCTGTTGCCCGTTTGCCAATACCTTTTATACTGCCTACACTTTTAAGTTGTGCGGGTTGCCACTGCTTTAGCAGGGCTTCAAGTTTTTGTTCTAAAGCATCCACTTCTTTTTGTAAGACCTGCTTTATTCTCTGTAGTGATTTTATGGTGTCCCGGCTCGGCACCGGCAACAGCCCAAGACTGTGCAACTGGTTGTTGAAGCGTTTGGTTTGCTCGGTGTACTCCCGGATGGTATTGTAAAGTTGCTTGGCTTCAAAGTAAGCAGGGGCGGGCATTTCCCAAAAAGGAGGTCGCTGTTCTATTGCGTACCGGCAGATCCAGACGGCATCTTTTTTATCCGACTTGTTGCGCTCCAAATGCATCTGAATAAAGCGCTTGATGCTAAGGGCATTGACGACGCTTAACTGGCAGCCCTTGCCGTGAAGAAAAAAAGCAAACCTGATATAGTAAACTCCTGTCGCCTCCATCACAAAATGATAATCGGTGCCGGTATGCTCCATAATTTTCGCAAAGCCCGCATTGTTGTTTCCAACACGGAGGTGAAAGAACTCCCCTAAATTGTTTTGATAACTTACGTCCAGTGTAGTGTTGGAAACATCTACGCCACAACAGAGTTTTTGTGTTTGCATGACAGGTTGTTTTGAGGTGAGTAACGACTAACTTTAATACTACGAACGAGGTGTAAAGAACAGTTCTTACGCGGTGCTATCTATCCTACTGCGAGCTGTTTTAAACGCTCATTGAACTGTTCAGCATCTGGTAAGAAAAGGGGCGGGGACGATCATGTTGTAAAGGCTTTTATGCCGATGGGGTTTTACGGTCTTACTCCGCCCCTTTGTTCTTTTTGCCTCTCTTTGATCCGGTAGTACAAGGTATCGTTTTGTAAACATAGGAACGGGTTTGGCGTTACTGGGGCGGAACGTTGAAACATCGGCTGCAGTTCGCTATCAGCTTCGGTTTCGGCTCGACGTTAATAATTTAGCTTTAGTTCTTAACTTCAACTTTTAAAACAATATTGGGCTTCAGTTGTCGGCTGACGTTTTTCAACTATCCCAACAACGCCAAGCCCTGTTCGTTGGCTGTAATGAAAACTCACTATAATGAGAAACTTAAATCGTGTTTTCGCATCTGCTTGTGGACTTGTCGGCACAATTGCGCTCACCTTATACTTTTCTGCTCCGTATAATTGGTTGCCTTTACCTCTTCCAAATGCCAGCGCTGACCAAGTATTTACTTTTGGAAACAAATACCATACTGCTATTTTGTTGGACACTTGGTTGCAACAATTCGGTACTATCTTGACAGTACTTTTTGCTATGGCACTTGTACATTTAGCAGGTACCGCAAAGACTTTTGCAGGCAGGTTAACTTTATTTACTTGCACCGTTATCACATCCCTAAGCTTGGCAGAAGGCACATTTGCATTGGGAGCAACACAGGCAAGTATAAATGGGCATCCGCAAGCTGCTTTAGCATGTTATGAACTTACCAATGTTTTCGTCCATATTTTTCTGTTAGCACCATCTTTATTTTTAATGTTGGGCTTCGCTTTAAAAGGGACAAACATCTTACCCAAGTTTTATATTGTTACTGCAATTGTATTAGGATTATTATTTCAATCATTAGGTATTATTGCGTTGTTCAACGACAAATTTTTATTAGTAGTCATAGGTGTTTTGATGATTCAAAACTTGTGGACAATTGCTGCATCTATTACTCTTCTTGTTCAAAGAAGAACTATATGATCACTACAGCCAACATGAGTATTGCCAATAGCAGGGCTGGACATTGTAAGCATCAGCAGCTGTTTGTCTCGTTCTGACATAGGTTGACATATAAAGGTCAACGTATGAACATTCAAAAGCAAGCGGTCAACGAGTATTTGACCCAGGGGTTCACCTACCGGCAACTGGCAGAGAAGTATGGTGTGAGCCGCTCTACTATCAACACCTGGGTATTAGTTCACCAAGGCATTCATAATCTTCCCCGCAGCAAACGGCAGCACTGTTACGACCTTCAACAAATGAAGCAGGGTAAAAATTCTCAACAAAAGCAGGTGGCTATCTCGGATGCAGAACAAAAAATCGCTCTTCTGGAAAAGCAACTGACCTGGGAAAAGATGAGAGCCGATACATTCGATACCATGATCAATATCTCAGAAAAGGAGCTGCAGATTTCTATCAGAAAAAAGCCTGGTGCCGAACCGTTGGGCGAATGAATGAGGTGTATCCTTTACAAGCTCTTTGCCAATTGTTCGGCTATTTAAGACAGGCCTTTTACAAGCAACAACGCTTTCACGTGTTAGAGCAATCAAAGGAGGCAGCCGTGCTGCAACAAGTTATCACCATACGCACGGAACAACCGCGGTGCGGTACCAGAAAGTTACTTGTGATGCTACAACCATTTTTGCTTAGTAATGATTTGTTCATGAGCAGGGACAAACTCTTTGATCTGCTATCAAAAAACAAGCTGCTGATACGCAAACGAAAAAGAAATACCTATACGACCAACTCCAAACACTTCTTTTACCGCTATCCCAATCTGGTGGCGCATTTTACACCTCTGCATGCACATGAACTATGGGTGAGCGACATTACCTACATCCCTATGAGAGAACGCTTTGCTTACCTCTATTTGATTACTGATGCGTACTCAAGAAAAATAGTCGGCTTTCAGCTAAGTGATGACATGCGGGTAACGAGTGCTATTGTTGCGCTGCAAAAAGCACTGGATCAAAAACCGTTGGATGCTATCGTCATCCATCATTCTGACAAAGGCATGCAGTACTGTAGCAACGACTACGTAGCGCTGCTTAAAAAGCATCATGCAAGAATCAGTATGACACAAGGCGGTGACCCATATGAAAACGCGATGGCAGAGCGAGTAAATGGTATATTAAAAACTGAATTAATAAGCGAAAGCTATCCTGACTTAAAAGCCGCCATGCAGCATATTGCCCGTTGTATCACTGTCTACAATTATAGAAGAGTGCACAGTAGTCTTAACTGGCAGACACCGCACAATGTGCACAGCCAAAAAGGACCCCAGGTCAAAAAATGGAAAAACTATTACAAAACAAAAAAACAAAAGGAGGTCGCTATGAACAAACCTTAACGGGCTACCGCACAAAAAATAGTGTCGTTAGCTATAGGGCTACGAAACTATTTTTTGCCAACGCACTTTGTAAACCCTAATCAGGATTAGTAAATTTGTAAACCCGACAACGGATTATCTCTAACAGGTGTCAACTTTTTTCAGGACGGGTCAATCAACATGGCAGCAGTTGTTCGGGCTTGACAAGCATCTATAAGCTTTTGGTTGTTATCTTGTAAATTTTTTTTCAATCGGCAGCGGTTCCGGGCTGGACGTTTTTCAAATGCCCCGCCGAACGCAAAGCCGTTCAACGTTAGCGATTATTTTAACCGACCACTCTGCAAACATCAAATGACAAAAAATCTTTGAAATGTTTGTCCAATTTTGAAAAAGCCAATCGTCATAGGGTTGTAATAAATATTTTAAACAATTTAAAAAGTAAAAAAATGATTAAACAAGCATTACTCGGTGAATTTCAGCAAGAAGCCGAAAATACAAGAAAACTTTTATCTATTATTCCCGACAGTGCATTGGAATATCGTCCTCAACCACATCTTTGGTCTATTGGACAATTAGCTTCTCACATTTCAGAGCTTTACAATTGGTATGATGTTACATTCAACCAAGATGTCTTTGAGTTGAGTACATATAAGTATGAAAAAGGCGACATAACAAAAGTTTCTAACATTTTAGAAATTTTTGAAGCCAATGTAAAAGCGGCAAAAAAAGCGATTGAGAAATCGGATGAATCTCAATATATGAATCTGTGGTCTATGACAATGAACAATGAAAAAACAGCTTTTCCATCAATGCCAAAAATTCATGTTATTAGAAGCATTTTATACAATCATTTGTATCATCATAGGGGTGAACTTATCTCACATCTAAGAGCCACGGGAAATAAAGTACCTTCTTTGTACGGTCCAAATTTTGAAGAGTCGCAACAAACACAAGGATAAAAATAATCCCAGTAACAATTAATTTAAAGAATTTAAAAAAGTAAAAGAATGAAGGAATTTATGATGATTTTCAGAAGCGAAATCAACGCATCGTTTGGTCCTTCACAAGAACAAATGCAATCAAACATTCAACAATGGATGGATTGGGCAGGTGGTATTGCTGCACAAGGAAAAATGGCAAGTGGTAAACAGTTGAGTTTTGACGGAAAAACATTGAAGCCTAATAATGTAATTGCCGATGGTCCTTATGCAGAAGTAAAAGAAATTATTGGTGGTTATGTAGTGGTAAAAGCTACTAACATTGATGAAGCAATGAAATTGGCAGAAGGTTGTCCTATTCTTAGCCACGGAGGACACGTTGAAGTCAGAAGTGTATTAACAGTTAACGGTTAATTTGAACGAGAAAGAATTAATTCCACAACTTTTTAAAACAGAGTACAGAAAAATAATTTCTGTACTCTGTAAGTTGTTTGGTATCGTTCATATTGAAATTGCAGAGGACATTACAAACGATACATTTTTATTGGCCTCTGAAACCTGGGGATTAAAAGGCATTCCCGAAAATCCAACGTCTTGGCTTTATACAGTTGCTAAAAACAGAACCAAAGACTACTTTAAACGACACAAAACATTTTCCGAAAAAATAGTTGCCGGTATTAAACAGAATCAAAACCAAAGTGAAGAAATTGAAGTTGATTTATCTCATAAAAATATAACTGACAGCCAATTGCAAATGATTTTCACAATTTGCAATCCAATAATTCCAGCAGAAGCACAAATTGGTTTAGCGTTAAGAATTCTTTGTGGTTTTGGAATTGACGAAATTGCAGAGGCATTTTTGACCAATAAAGAAACGATCAACAAACGATTATTCAGAGCCAAAGAAAAATTACGAACAGAAAATATTAAAATTGAATTGCCAACAGAAAACGATGTTAATTCAAGATTAGAAACTGTACTGACAACATTATACTTGCTTTTTAATGAAGGTTATCATTCAAGTACACAGAAAACTCATTTGCGAAAAGAATTGTGTTTGGAAGCAATGCGTTTAAATTATTTTTTGATAGAAAATGAAACTACAAACAAACCGGTCGTAAACGCTTTGATGGCTTTAATGTGCTTTCACTCTTCTCGTTTTGATGCAAGAACCAATCAAATAGGCGAACCAATTTTGTATGACCAACAAGATAAAAAATTATGGAACGAAGAACTCATTGCAAAAGGAAATTTTTATTTAATACAAAGTGCCCAAGGTAATGAGTTAAGCAAATATCATTTAGAGGCAAACATTGCCTACTGGCATAGTAGCAAAATTGAAAACCCCAAAAAATGGGAAAACATTTTACAAGCCTATAATCAACTTTTGCTAATTGAATATTCACCAATAACAGCACTAAACAGAACGTATGCCCTGGCACAAGTAAAAGGCAAGCAAACTGCAATTATAGAGGCAGAAAAACTAAATATAACAGGCAATCAATTTTACTTTGCCTTGCTTGGTTATTTGCATACAGACCTTGACGATGCAAAAGCTATTTCGTATTTTGAAATGGCACGACAAAAAGCGAAAACTGACAATGATAGAGCATTATTAAACAAAAAATTAAACGACCTTAAAAAGAAAAACAACAGCTAACATTAGATTTGGCATTATTGGGCTTCAGTTATGGGCTGACGGAATGCTAATTCCCCAACAACGCCAAGCCTTTTTCGTTAGCTGGCAGTCAAAAAAATGTCATCATTAACTCTCTCAAAGTAAGCTTGTTCTTCCTTGACCTAACAGCCTCACAATCTTGAATAAGCGAGTGGCCGTAAAAAAATACTCGTATTCTTCGAAACGTTGTGTTGGTATTCCGGCTTTGCTGACATGACTTTCCAGTCCGGGTCTGCGCTGAAGGTTTTCCAATGTTCATCCCTCGCGGCTTTGTTGTCAAACGACGTCATGTACATAAGGTTGGGCATGTAGCCGCCGGCAATCACCTGACCATAAAAAACGGCGTTGAAGCCGAGACGCTGAAACAACTCCACTTCGCCGGAATTAAACATCTTCACTTTGTTTTGATGCAAAGCTTCGGTGGCTGATTCGTAGCTGCGCAATTCATAAACTCTATCAGCTATTGCTCCCTTCACACCTGAAGCCGTTACTTGCGGCGCTCCTTCAAACGCACGAAGTAAAATGGTTTCAATACGGTTGTACGGCGCGGCATTGTAAGCTGCTTTTGTATAAACCGGCGCGGTCATTGAGTCAACCTGTGTTTTATCAATTAATGCCGTTAAGTTTTCAAGCTGTGCTAATGAAGGCAATGCAATAAATACATAAAGGCGTTTGTCTTTGGCCGTGTCATTATCAATGGCGGTAAAGAATCCTGTCCGCTTGAAATTACCCCTCTCCAAAGCCGGCTGCAAAGCGGTTTGTAAATAGCTGCTGATCGTTGTTAATTGAGAGGAATCGGCTGCGTGGTAAATTCTGACTTGAATGTATTCTCTTCCCTTGTTAGAGGGTGCGCCTTGGCCGTGAACTGTCTTCATGCAAAAAAGTGTTAAAGCCAAAAAGCAAAGAACAAAGCTTGTAGAAAAGACGGCGCTGCTTCTTTTGAAATTGAGGGCTGACGTATTCATAAATGATGCGTGGGTTTGAGCAAATGTACCGTGTAAGTTTTTCAATGAAGGGCGGGAATTTTCAACCGTTCAATCTATATCAACTCTTTATTGTTTTTCGGCGCTAACAATTATTGCAAGATTGGTCGTCAAGCAAATTAAGAAAGGAAAACGACTTGATTTAAAAAGCCACAAAAGGTTTTTGCATTTGAGGAGTTTGAATAAGGGTGGGTCTAATGTCGAAAATATCGTGAAGGATTTCCGCATTCAGTTCGAATGCATCGTTCAATTGATAAGCGATTGCACCCTGCTTCATCAACAGCAATCTATCCGCGAAGGCAATGGCCAGGTTAACGTCGTGCAGAATGGCAATCACCGTTGTATTCCAGCCACAGGTTTCTTTGGCCACACGAAGCAGTTGATGCTGGTACTTCACATCCAAATGCGACACGGGCTCGTCTAAAAAAAGCAACTGTTTCTTTCCTTCCTCGTTCGCTATCTGCGACAACACACGGCTCATTTGCACCTTCTGCGCTTCGCCACCAGATAGCGTAGAATAATTGCGTTCGCTGAAAGCAGTAACGTCCATCAGCCTCATTGCTTCAGCACAAATGCGCCTGTCTTTTGCCGAAGGCTGCGTAACAAAATAAGGATAGCGGCCCATCAACACCAGTTCCTCCACACTGATGGGAAAGGCCAAGTGATAATGCTGCGAAAGCACGGCCCGTTTTGTAGCCAATGTTTTTTTGGAGAAAGCAGCAAGGTTGTCGCCATCTAAAAAAATGGTTCCCGATGATGGCTTTAAGTCACCGGCAAGGAGTTTCAACAAGGTTGATTTTCCCGCGCCGTTGGCGCCCATGATTACATGAAACTTGCCCGCTTCAAAATCAACGGTTGTTTCCTTCAGCAACGTTGCAGTGCCAATTTTAAACGAAAGGTTTTCGGCTTTAATCATTCAACCCTCCTTTTCCCTGCACAAGGTTGAACCGCTTCAACAACAAAATAAAAATGGGCGCCCCCACCAGCGAGGTAATGATGCCGATGGGCAGTTCTGCCGGAGCCAACAAAAGTCGTGAAGCTAAATCAGCCAGCGTTAAAAGCGTGGCGCCTAGGATAGCCGATGCAGGCAAGAGCCGCCGGTTATCGCTGCCAATCATCAGGCGAACAAGGTGCGGAACAATCAATCCCATAAAAGCAATCACTCCCACAAAAGCCGTAGCCACTGCCACCATCGCTGTGTTCAAAACCATGATGCGCCGCTTCAGCTTTTCCGCGTCTATGCCCAGATAATTGGCTTCCTCTTCTCCTAGCAACAAAGCATTTAAACCCTTGGCGTCTTTCAACGTGATGATGAACACCAGCGCTGCTACGCCGCCCACAATGGCTACCTGCATCCACGAAGCGCCGCTAAAGGTTCCGAGGTTCCAAAACGTAATGCTGCGGGCCTGCGGGTCGCGGGCAATGTAAGCCATGAAGCCCGTGCCGCTTAAACACATTGCGTTCACGGCAATGCCAATGAGAAGTAGAGATAAGATGGAAACACGGCCCGCACTTTTAGCCAATGAATAAACCAAAAACGTTGCGGCCAATCCGCCGGCGAAGGCTACCACCGGCAACAACAACGGCCCTAACGAAGCCTTTAACTCCGGGTCCATTTTAGCGGCCAGCACAAACACCAGCGACGCCCCGAAAGCCGCGCCGGAACTCGTTCCTACGAGTCCGGGTTCTACTATCGGGTTGCGAAACAAGCCTTGCATCAATACGCCGCTTACGGCCAACACGGCGCCGGTAATGCCACACAATAACACCCGTGGGAAACGCAGTTGAATAAACACGGCTTCGTAAATGTTTGCCGGGTCTTTGCCGCTGAAAAAATTCTTGAGTGAATGCCACATATTACCTGGCAATACTGACACGGCGCCAAAGCCGATGCCGCACAAAAGCACAACGATCATGGCTGCAATAAGCAGCGGAAAGAAAAGTTTACTTCGTCGGAGCACCGGTGGTGGAATGAAGGTCTTGAATGAGTTTGATGATGTTGTCGCCGCTGCGCGGACCAAAGTAAATGATGTCGTGTTCTTCAAAGCGAACGACTCTTTTGTTCTTGCCTGCATTCGTCAGCGCAACACCCGGAACCGACGCAATAAACTTGTCCATGCTGCCCATTTTATCGTAGCCGTAATCGGTAGCGATGATCACATCGGGATTGGCAAGCGCCACCGCTTCGGGACTCATTTCGCGTACGCCTTGTGTGGGTGAACAACCGGCTGCCCGAATCATTTTATCACCCACGCCGTTGCGTCCGCTCATCACAAAATAGTTGTTGTTGCGCAGGCCAAAGTGAATGATCATCACTTTAAGTGAATCATGAATAGACCTTGCTTTTAACGTATCAGCAGCCCTTGCAAGACCCGCATCCATCACGTTCACCAACGAGTCAGCTTTCTTCTCTTCGCCAAAAAACTTACCCAGTTCTTTCAGCAAAAGCCTGGCGCTGTCAATGGTGTTAGCGCCGCCAAAAGCTTTGATATTTAAGCCGGCCTTGGTGATTTGCGGCAGCACATTATCGGGCCCGATGTCGTTGCTGTGAATGACCAGATCGGGATTCATGGAAATGATGGCTTCAGGGCTTAACGCACGGTGATAGCCAACGGTCTTCAACAGCTTTGCGCTGTCGGGATACGTGCTGCTTAAATCCACGGCTACGATGTCATGGCCTTTGCCCAAAGCAAAAACCATCTCGGTTAACTGCTTCGACAGGCACACAATACGCATGTCTTTGGTACCGTTCACTTCTTTGTTGCCAAAGCGGTCGCAACCAAAGAGAAACAAAGAGGCAATAAGAAGAATGAAAAATTTTTTCACCGTAAAAATTTTAAAACCACAGAGAACGAGAGAAATAAGAGGGTTGTAGAGATCAACTCTTAGTTTCTCCGCGAAAACTTTTGTGTCCTCTCGTTCTCCGCGGTAAAAGAATTACAAATTATATTTCACGTTTACACTTCCGAAATACGCCGCCTTGGTAGGACCGGCTATGTACGCATCCGGTATTTGATTGACAAAAACCATGATCGGATACTTGGTGGCTGTGATGTTGTTCACCCCAAAGTACGCATCCAAATTAAAATGGCTTGACAAGGAATGACGATACCCCAGCTTTGCGTTCAACAGGTTATAGCTTGTTACGTGATAAGGATTGCCATTAAACAAACCATCCGATGTAAGTGGGAACGGGTCGCGGTACAAGTAAGCAACATTGCCGTATAAACCCGGTTTGGTGGCAAAGTCAATGCCGATGTTAGCTACCCATTTTGATACGCCTGCAACTGCTTTTCCGTTATAATTAATCACCGAGTCTTTATTGATGACACCCGTGGTAGAGAACGGAAAGTTGTCGTATTTAAAGTCAGAATACGTAAGGTTGGCAAAGGGCATGATGGCGCTAAAAAAACCCATTGATGATTGGTAAAGCGTCGTCTTCAGCAATGCCTCCACGCCTTTGTGTGTTTCCTTTCCGCCATTGAACACATAGCTGTAAAGCGTGGCTGTACCCGCGGCATTCACCACATTTTTGTTCGTGAACTTATCGTTGAAGATGGCTTCAAACAAGGCTACCTGAAAATTCAGTTTTCCGTTCAGCAACGAACCTTTTGTACCGATCTCATACTGGTCGCCCGTCTCCGGTTTCAGGTAGCGGTTTACTACACCGGTTTCTGAAGCGGCAGACGCGGCGTAAGGAACGTAAAAGAAAGAACTGACCGGCGCTTTGTAAGCCCGGTTGTACGAAGCATACGCCGAGAACTCTTTGCCAAACACTTTGTTGATGGCGAGGTGCGGCGACACGCCGGGATAATACGTGGTGTCGTAATGCGTTGGCTTGTTGGGTGTAGCAGTGCTGTAAATCCGGTCATCCAATCCAATCTTCATGTTGCTCCAACCCAAACCTGCCGTCACGGAAAAATCGCTGGGCAAGGCCAGGGTCCATTCAGTAAACAACGAACTTGTTGCCGTAGTGGAATAAACATTTGAAGTCGTGCCGTTAGCCCCGGTGGTTGCCGTACCAATGATGAAGTACGGATCGCCGTAGCGCCAAACATGTGTGCTGCCGAGCGGATCAATCATTCCGTAGCCGATAGTCTGCGCATTCTGCCGTTGCGTTTCCACGCCGGTAATGCCGCTCAATGTCGCGCCCTTACCCACGGTAAATTTTGTATCAAACGTAGAGCGAACGCCAATGTTAAGTGCCAGTTTATCCGTCCAGCCGCCGGCCGAGGATACGTTGCTGGTAAAGCCGGTGCCAAAGACAGATGTGGTGTTGGCGATTTTATCATTGAATTGATACGTATGTCCGGCACCCGCACGAAACGAATAAACATTGCTATGGCCGTTGCGCTTAATGTATTCGGGATTCCCGGTGAAGTCGTTGTTGTCCCATTGCTGCACCGTCAGCTCGCCGCTGCGTTCGTCATAGCTGTTGCTGTAACCAAAATAAGTGCTGATGGTTTGTTTGGCATTAGGAGTAAACTCCGCCACGGCATTCACAAATGTCTTTTTAGAATTATTGTGAATGGTATAGCCTTCGGTTTTTTGAGATCCGTAATTTAACAACAAAGATGAATGTTCGCCGGCTGTGGCAAAGCCGGTGGTATAACGCTGCAGGTTGTAATTGCCCACCAGGGCTTCCTGGCTGATAGATGTTTTGCCTTTTTCGGGTTTCACCGTTTTCAAATTTACCACGCCGGCAATGGCCAAGCCATACAACGTGCCCGATGGACCTTTCACCACTTCCACATTGCCAATGGAACCGAAGTCAATATCGTCAAGTGTGGTGATGCCTTCCGCATCCGTTACCGGAATACCGTTCAAGTAAACTTTGTAGCCTTGACCATCGAAGTTGGAAGAAATGCCTCTCGTTCCCCTTGACCCATTGCCGTAACCGCGTATGTTGAATTGCTGTCCCGATGAAACGGCGCGGCGGTTCATGGTTACACCCGGCACGTTTTGAATGATGGCGTCATCAAGGAATAAGCCCGTGCCACGTTTAAGTTCTATCGGGTTTAGCTTGGTAATGGAAGCCGGCTGATAAAGAAGCCGTTTATTTTGATTGGAGGTGGCGGTAATTTCCACGGCATCCAACGATTCATCGCCGGGCACGAGTGAAATCCGCAGGTCGCGGTTAGTACCGGTACTGATGGTGAACGATTGATAGCCTATGTGGCTTACAGTGACTTTACCCCCGGTTGCCGGAACGGTAAACGTTCCGAGGTTATCAGTGGTGGTGGCTTTAAAAGCGCCGCTGACAGTGGCGGCACCAACGGGCATGCCTGACTTTGAATCTACTACCGTGCCCCGGACCACGTCCTGTGCAAACACAGCGACGGCGATAGCCATGACGGCCATCGTGCATAAAAAAATTTTCATGAAAGATGATTGTGTGTTCGTAAAAAATAAATGAGTGTTCTGCTTGTGAGGTTAGCAGGCTTTGGGCGGGGGCAGCAGAATGACCGAACAACAATCGGGGATGGAAAATTGATAGAAAGAATTGTGGTGAGAAACGGTTTGCGTGAAAGGCAGTATCTGCAAAATCGCCACCGAAACAAATGGAAGGGAAAGAAGCTTAGCTAAATCGGTGGACGAATTGTTTTGCGATGATTGCTTTTGCGTTTTCAGGTAAGCATCCACGGCATCTTTTTCTTTTTTATCCGAAAGGCACCAAACAACGACGTCTTTGCCGGAGGGTTCGGCCTTTATAACATCGTATAACTCGCCGGCGTATTCAAATTCGCTCCCGCCATCAGGATTAATGGCTTTAAATACATTGGTTGAAAATTGAAGTTTGGTGAGATTTTCAGGGCGGCCGTTAACGATGGCTTCCTTCATTTCCGCTTTGGCCTCCGCTATGCGAACGAAGAAGAGCAAATGATAACCGGCCGTAAAAAAAAGCAGCGGGACTAACAACGCTATCGCAATTCCTTTTCTCATTTTATAAGCGCTGCGAATATAAGCAGGAAGGTTTATACCGCTTCTGCTAACTGCTATTTATTACAGCCTTGCGTATTACCCGTTGCGAATCGGCCGCAGCCTTGCCTTTGATTTGTTGAAAACGTTTCGGCCCTTGTCAATGCCTTTGCGCTTTTCTATTTGTTCATCTATCGGCAAATGAATAAAGTGGAAGCATTCCGTGCTGCAAGTGCCTTCCCATTTTTGCCTGCAGTCGCCGCATTGAATAAACAACAAGTGGCAGCCTTCGTTGGCGCAGTTCACATGCGTATCGGCGGCCTTTCCGCATTGATGGCATTTTGCAATTACGTCTTCCGTCACCCTTTCGCCTAAACGGTTATCAAACACAAAATTTTTTCCTACAAATTTTAACGGCAAATCCTTCTCCTTCGCTTCATTCACATAATTAATGATGCCGCCTTCGAGGTGAAAAACATTCTTGAAACCCCGGTGCAGCATGTAGGCGCTGGCCTTCTCGCACCGGATGCCGCCCGTGCAATACATGATGATGGCCTTGTCCTTTGCCTCTTCCAGCATTTCGGCGGCCATTGGCAATTGTTCACGAAACGTATCGGAAGGAATTTCGATGGCGCCTTTAAAATGGCCCACTTCGTATTCGTAATGGTTGCGCATGTCCACTACAATTGTGTCGGCATCTTTGGTTAGCTGATTGAACGCTTCGGCATTCACATATTGGCCGCGATTCTGCATATCAAAGGTTGGATCGCTGATACCATCGGCTACAATCTTTTCCCGCACTTTCACCTTCAATACCCAAAAGCTTTTGCCGTCGTCATCCACGGCAACGTTCAGGCGCAAACAGTTTAACGGTTCAATGGAGTAGAGATAAGTTTTAAAAGCGTCGAAGTTTGCCGATGGTACACTTACTTGTGCATTGATGCCTTCGCCGGCTACATAAATGCGGCCAAAGACGGCCAGCTTTTCAAGTGCAATAAACAAGGCGTCACGAAAAGCCTTTGGATCGGCAATGGGGAAATAACGATAAAAAGAAAGGGTTGTTCGCGGCGCAGTTTCCGCCGCTAATTTTTCTTTCAGTTCGGTTTGCGAAACGCGGTTATGCAGTGGAGCCATAAATTTTTAGAACACATTCAAGGTGGACAAAAATTTTATCTGCCTGCCTATAGGCAGGACGGCGCAAAGATAACCGCAACCACCCGAAGGAAGTGTGAAAAGGAAAGGCTGAAAATGGTATTAAATGATGCCGGCCAGAATAAGAATGAGCACAAACAGCGCTACCACCAAAGCCGCGATGGCGTTGATGAAAAGCAGAGCGATAAATACGGCGCCGGCGATGATGTAAAGCAGTTGCCGGTCCGAAACGTCGCGGGGTTTAAAAAGCGATTTGGCTTTCAGTTTGAGCGAGGTCCAGAAGAATTTTCGCTTCAGCTTGCGAACCGTTTTCCTGCTCATTTGCGCTCCGTAAACTGAAAGCATCAACATGCTTAACAAGGCATCGGAAACATCGCTGTTCGGTACTGTTTGCGGTGTGGAGGCGGGTTTCTCTACGTGTTGGATGGTTGTGCTGAAAGCCATTGTATTTTCTTTAGGTTGGTGAAAACGGTACGCGGCAAAAATAGGGTGAAACGGTGAATGGTGAGCCTGCCGGCAGGTGGTCAGTAGTGAATACGGCAAGCTTTTAAACACAGTTATGCTTGCGCCTCGAAGTACAACAAAAGAACAAGCGAACCAGTAGAAGGAAGCCAACACCGTAAACTGTTGTATCCGCTACCAACTACTCACCATTCACTACTCACCTTCTCCGGCTAATGCTTCCGCCCAGGGCGCCGCCAAAACCGATGCGCACACCAAAGCTGTGGCCCGGCGCGGCTTGCGCGGCCGTTACAAAATCAACCCGAAAAAGTTTGAAGATGTTTTCCAGTCCGGCAAAGGCTTCCACATAATAATTATTGCCGTTGACATAGAAGGTGTTGGTACCGGCCACCAGGTTCCATTTGAGCTTGTTCAGCACCGGAATTTTATTGGTGAGCAGTCCGTTAAAATGATGCTCGGCATGAAGCACAGTGTACAACTTTTCGGTGTTGCTGTAGCGGTAATAAGGTGCTAATTGAAACGTATTGAGATAGTCGCCGGCGCTTGCCAATTGATTGCCGTTGAAATGCGTGAAGTCGGGAATGTCAACATGCTTGTTGTTTAAGAAACCACCGGCGCTGATGCGGTATTTGAAGGTACCCAGCAACTTCAGGTTGAGGTTGTCATAAACCGAAAACTTCCACTTGTCAAAATCAGCCGTGCTGTTGAAAATTGTTGGAAAGCCTTTCGTGTATTGAATTTCGAAGGTTGGGTACCTGGAGCCAAATGGAATTTTGCTATTGGGCAATTCAATGTAATGCTGTCCCGGTTGATAGGCCAATGTAATAGAAGACGTGAACGCCGCATGTCTGTCAAAAGGCACTGCCGCCAACTCGTAGGGATGATTGGGCAGGATGGCTCGCGACTTATAAAAGAACGCATAGTCCGCGCTGTTTTCTACCGGAATGCGGTCTTCGTAACGGGCCGAAATGTTGACCCTGAAGCCGCTTTCAAAATTGTTATTGTACTCGGCGCTTCCCATCCAGGCCTCGTAATATTTGGCGTAATTGCGTTTGTAAAAAAGAGTAGTGATGGTATTCGTTAACGGGTCTATCGGGTTCTCGTGGTTAAACTGCAGCAATTGTTTGCCGCCCGAAAACAGCAGGTACCGGTTGTGATAGCTACTTTCCTTCGGCCGGAGGCGCAGTGTTGCAAGCGCATTCAAATGGCCGTTGGAAAAACCATAGCGGGTGTTCAAACCCAAGTCAGTAGTGGTTTTGCCGTTGCGTGGCGAGATCTCAAGGCCTTGCATGGCTGACAATGACAAGCCCTCCACCGTATTGTATTCCGCGCCGCGAAGCAAGGATTGAAACGTGTAGGTGTTGATGCCTTTGTACGTTACCGTTTGCCGCCGCACACCGGACAGGATCACTTCTTTTAACTGTACCGGCTTCCGCGCCTTGCGCAGCGAATCAATGTAACGGCGGCTGGACGCCGAATCACGTTCGGCTTTGTTCAAACTGTCTTTTAATTGAAAGTCGCGACGCTCAAAATTTTCCAGCGGCACGGGCCTTGTATTGCTCCAATAACTGCTGTCGCGTTTGAGCGCCGCGCTGTCAAACTTCATGAAGGTGCGGTTGAAAAACTTTTTGTTGAAGGAAGGATCAATATTGTAATTGCTATACACATTTAAAAAATCGCCCACCACATCAAAGCCAAAAAATTTGGCCGCGAAGGTGACCACTTGGTTGCCGGTTTTATAAACGTCCGGCGCCACTTGTGTCAGCAGTTGCGTCACCCGGATGGTGTCCAATAAATCCAGCCCCTGCGAAGCGGTAACGGCAAGGTTAAGGCTGTGAATGCGCCACTCCTCATCTACAATTTGCAAATAGCCATCAAACAAGGGTTCGTTCTTGCGGCGCGGCGTTACGCGAATACGGTCAATCAGTTTTCCGTCCTCAAAAAACGATCCGTCAAAATGAAATTTATAGTACCGAAAAGCGGCATCAGCCACAGGCGATATAAAGCCACGCGGATTGATGTTGCCCTGAAACAAAGCCACATTATTCGTGTAAAAGTTGATAAAAAAAGGAATGCTTATGCCGAGCCCTCCACCGCTTTCGCGGGACGAGATCACTTCCAGCTTTAGCTTGTCGGGCCGTTTAAAAGAAACCTTTGTTACCGATTCGGATAAAAACAAAATGCCTTTGCCTGCGGAATCAAATCCTTGCTTTTGCATCTCCTTCTTGTCCACCTTTTGGCCAAGCACTTTATCGGGAACGGCGCGGCTTCGTATAAGTCCTTTGATGTAAACGTCCACGGTCAGCGAATCTACTTGCTTGTTGTAAAATTCGCGTTTGGCAATGGTGCGCCGCATGATTTCAATGGCCGGATCGTCGCCGCGTTTTATCACCACTTCTTCCATCTTTAAGTCTTGCTCTGCCAGCGTGAAGTTGAGGGCAAGATTTTCGCCGTTAACGGTGATGGTTTTTTCTGCTGACTTGTAACCAATGTGCTGGCAAATGATAGTGTAATTGCCGGGTGAAAGGGCAAGCGAATATTTTCCATCTCTGTTGGCCGCGGCACCCTTGCCCGTGCCTTTTACCAGGATAGAAGCAAAGCCAAGCGGGGCGCCTTTTTCATCGGTAATAATTCCCGTAATGTTGGCGGCGAAGCTTTTAATAGAAAGAAGAGAAAGTAAACAGAGTAAGATTGGCTTCATGTGCAGGCTGATTGGAATCGAATGTAAGCCTGCGCAAAATGGAGGAACAATGCGAAAAGAAAATTGGTGTCACTTTAACAGCGGACTACCAGCGATAGCCGCGCAGTGAGCTTCCGCTCATGGCGGCAAATCCGCCCACCACAGCACCGATGAAGGCAGTAACAACGATTAAGGCAAACGATGACCCGCCCAATGGAAAGACCTGCGCCATCCGTTGCGACAGGATGTGGTTGTTCTTCACATCAATCCAAAAAGCCAAAACACCCCAACACAAGGCCACACCGAAGAAGCCTGATAAAAAGCCAAGGCCATGGCGTTGTTTGATGAACAAGGCCACCACAAAAGCAACGATGGCAACACTCCACCAGGGCGAGT
This sequence comes from Flavisolibacter sp., assembly GCA_965247695.1. Classification (GTDB taxonomy): domain Bacteria; phylum Bacteroidota; class Bacteroidia; order Chitinophagales; family Chitinophagaceae; genus Flavisolibacter. Next base: position 2,324,765 of record OZ252037.1, on the reverse strand, counting down.
ACAATCCGGCAAGAAAACACAAAGTAGCAGTGAGCAACGTAGCAAGTATAAATCGCATGAGAGGTAGATTTAAAAACAAGAACCAAGAAACAAATAAGAAAACAAAAAGTCAAAATAAATAAGGCAGTGAATAAACGACTTTGATTTTTTGCATTTCGCTTTTTGTATTTTATTTGGTTCTTGTCATTTGTCGTTTAAGTTTTTTACCCGTGATTGAATGTAAGCGTTCCTATCACCCGGCTATCGGTCTTTTCGCTTTCCTTCATCACCCACAAGCGGTAATAGTTTCCGGTGGCCCAGGTGTCCACAAAGCTGTCGTAAAACTTGCTGCCCGGATTGCCGTCCTGCCCACCGGGATAAACGCCCCAGGCTTCGGTTGGCGACGACAGTTGCACAATCATGCGCCAGCTTGGGCCGTGCGTTTTGGTTACGGCGTTAATTACGTTGCCCCATCCACCCATCGGAATTTTGCGGGCAAAGGCCGGCACGGCGTCTTTCAACAGATGAAAAATTGCCGGGTCTTTGTGCTTCGCCCAGGACAGATTGCCGGCAGCTTCTTCTTTTTTCAAATCGGCCGATGCTTTTACAAAAGCGGTCGTTACCACGTCACGCAAGGTTTCCCGTTTTGGCGTACTCACGTCGTCTATCCATTTAAAGGCCGTGTCTTTGGCCATCCATTCCACCATCGTTTGCTCCGATGGAAGGCTGTTCACTAAGGAGTCGCGCCGCCATTCGTCGCCCCAAATGCCGTTGCGTAAACTATCCATCCATGACTGGTAAATGGTAGTGGCGTTGGACGCAGCGGTTGTGTTCAGGTCCCAGGTTTTTACGCTGTCCAAATAGCGTTTGGCATCGGCATTCAGTGCCGCTTCCTCTACATATTTCATCAAAATATTTCTGGCGTCTTTCGCCAGCACGGAGTACAGGTTGTTTTGCAAAGCCTTCATGTCGTCAACAGTAATGCCGGTCATGGCGGCAAGGGCCCGTTCAATGGCAATGCCGCGTGCCGTAAGGTAACCGCCCGGAATAAAATACGGATAGGTGGAATCAACCGGACGTTGATTAGCGCTTTCCAAAAAGCCGCGTTCGGGATTAACGGCGTGCGGGTTCTCCGCTTGCGGAATGAAGCCTTGCCATTGATAACCGGTGTCTTTGCCAGGCATCAGGTAAACGCCTTGACCATACCACCTCGCCGGGAAAGCCCCTTGCTGCCAAATGGCAATGTCGCCGCCGCGGCTTTCAAACACAAAGTTTTGCGCGGGGCAAGTATAGGTTTTGATGGCTTCGAGATAGTCATCATAATTTTTTGCACGATTTAATTTATAAAACGTCGCCCCTTCGTTAGAGGCATCGTGTGCCGTCCAGCGCAAGGCAATGGCTTTGTTTTTAGAAAGCGACTTCGCAAAGGTTTTGTCGTAAACCACGGGACCAAACACCGTGTAGGCCACGCTGTCGTAAACCGTTGCGCCGCCTTTTACTTTCACCGTATCAATGCGAAACTGCGTTGGATGCCATGTGCCGTTATACATGTATTGGCTGCGGCTGTCGTCTTTAAATTGAATTTCATAATAGTCCCGCACATCGCGTTGGGCATTGGTTACACCCCAAGCAATGTTGTCGTTAAAGCCGATGATAACCGATGGCGAACCGGGAAAGGAAACGCCGTAAACATTCACGTTGGGTGTGGTGATTTGCATCTCGTACCACACCGAAGGAAAGGTCAATTCAAGATGCGGATCGTTGCAAAGAATTGGCGCACCGCTGGCTGTTTTCTTTCCGCTTACCACCCAGTTGTTGCTGCCGTTAAGCGGATTGGGTTTTGTGTATTGCGTTATCTTAAACGTGTCCTTCTTTTCAAAATAAAGCGAGTCGGCATTTGCGGGTTTAATGGGTGTGATTCCCGGCACGTCAAACGGTGTTCCTTTCGGTACAATCGGCAACAAAGAATCGGGCACTTGCTTGTCCAATTGCATCAGGTCTTCAAAACTTACCTTCTGTTTTGCAGCCGTATTCTCCAGGTCCTGATCGTAGCCCGCCAGGGTCTTGCTCATTTGTTTTAAGAACAAAGCGATCTTCAAATTGCTCCAGGGTTCGGGCCGGAAGCCAAGCAACTTGTATTCAAGCGGCAGGGTGCTTTGCGTAAGGCTGTTGATGTAAGCGTTCACACCGGCCGTGTAAGCATCGCAGGTGGCTTTTGTAACCGGATCGGCTTCCATTGTCTTCACCGCATTTTCGGCGGCAAACACCATTCCGTTGCGGCGTTGCTCACGGTCGAAGGCAATGAATTTCGGATCGCTGCCCAGGTGTTCGGCAATGCGGCCCGCGGCGGCATAGGTGGAAAGTTCCATTTGAAACAAACGGTATTTGGCGTGCAAAAAGCCTTGGACAAAGTAGGCATCTTCATCGTGCTCGGCAAACACGTGCGGCACCAGGCGTTCGTCTAAATAAACGCTTGCTTTGCCTTTGAGGCCATTGAAAGCAAAGCTCTCGTTCATGCCGTCTTCAGCGCCTTTTGCGCTTTGCCAAAAGCCCGATTGCGGCGAGAGAAAAGGGCCGAGGTCGGGGATTTTGCCCCAGCGCTTGTTGAGCGCAAACACAAGGGCCACGGTAACGACGGTGCTGATGAGAAATGGAACGATGCGCATAAGCAGGGGAATATGAGGGGAAGATAAGAAGTTGAACGGGAAAGGACAATGGAAAGCCTGATAGTGGGCTTGCAGAGGCCCCGGCAATCATTTTGATACCAGCCTTGATTTTCCCCGCAGTAAAGCTTAGCCGCTTTTGTCTCCCATGTTCGCAAATTGCAGGCTCTATTTTACTAATCGGCGTTATCATTACATGGCCCATCGAACATCAATGTGATGTTTCTCCGCGTACAGTTTTCCGTTGCCGATAACTGAACTGTAAAGAGTTTCGAAGTCTTTAAAATACTTGTCGTGTATGGCTTTTGCTTCTCCCAAGGCACTTTCTTTAGACGCTCCGCTGTCAAGTGTTTTTGCCAACTGGCTGTACTCGTTTTTATAAACCGGTAAGATAAATTGGTGCAAGGCAATTGATGCCTGCACAACATTTTTGTTGTCGTCGTTCTGTGACAGGTCCTTTAGTTTGTCCAGATTTTCTTCAATAAATTTTACTTTGCCATCCATTATCTCGCTGCGCTTCATGGGCACCACATCGTCTTTTGTTTTGCCCATTTTTACCGATGGAGATTCCAGTTCCCGCCACAGGCCATCATCGGCAAAACCCACCAACATGTTTGAATTGAGCACAGCTATGTCAAAGCATTTTTCCGGCGTTGTGCTTTGACAGGAAAAAAGAACAAAACAAAAAACGATAAAAAGGCTGCGAAGAAACATTGACGGCATCATGGCAATAAATTTTAGAGCAAAGTAGAAGACACGGGGTAAGCAAAACAATTTTCGTTTGCCCAATGGTAGTGTACCGCTTTTTAAACGGTTATTTTCGCCGACAAGATACCTTTGCCGGCATGAACCGCTTCCGCCTTCTGGCCTTACTCCTGCCCTTCGCCGGCTTTGCACAAACCGACAGTTTTACCTTGCTTAAACCTGATCGTGTTTTTGATGGCGAGGCCATGCATACCGGCTGGATTGTTTTGGTGAAGGGCAGTACGATAGAAGCCGCAGGCGAGATGCAGTTCAAGCTGCCGGCTGATACCCGTGTCATTGAATTAAAAGGCTGCACACTTCTTCCCGGTTTTATCGAAGGCCACTCGCATCTTTTTCTTCATCCTTACAACGAAACTCCCTGGAATGACCAGGTGCTGAAAGAAAGCCGCGCCGAACGCACGGCAAGAGCCGTTGTCCATGCAAAGGCAACGTTGATGGCAGGCTTCACTACCGTAAGGGATTTAGGAACCGAAGGCGCGATGTACGACGATGCCGGATTGAAGAAAGCAATAGAAAAAGGCGTGGTGCCCGGCCCGCGAATGATTTGCGCCACAAGAGCCATTGTTGCCAAAGGCAGTTATGGCCCGAATTATAACAACGCCGATTTAGACTTGCCGCAAGGCGCGGAAGAAGTGTCGGGAATAGAGGAGATGGCAAAAGCAGTGCGAACGCAAATCAGCAAAGGCGCCGATGTTATAAAGGTTTATGCGGATTATCGTTGGGGCGCCAACGGGCAGGCTGCACCAACTTTTAGTGTGAAGGAAATAGCGATGGCCGTGTCCATTGCCAGAAGCAGCGGCCGCGAAGTGGTGGTTCATTCCGCCACAAAAGAGGGCATGAGGCGCAGTATTGCCGCCGGTGTTTCCACCATCGAACACGGTGATGATGGAGATGACCAAATCTTTCGACTGATGAAAGAAAAAGGCGTGGCGCTTTGTCCCACACTTGCGGCCGGCGATGCTATCTTTCAATACAACGGTTGGAAGAAAGGGATTGACCCCGAACCGGCACGCATCACGGCCAAACGCAAAAGTTTCGCGGCGGCCCTTAAAGCCGGTGTAACGATTTGCATGGGCGGCGATGTGGGCGTGTTTGCTCACGGCGACAACGCAAGGGAAATGGAGATGATGGTAGATTACGGCATGAAGCCGATTGACGTGTTGAAGTCAGCAACATCTGTCAATGCAGATGTATTTGGTTATGGAGATAGGCTCGGAAGAATTAAGAAAGGGTTGTTAGCTGATTTGGTGGCTGTACATGGAGACCCATCAGCAGATATAAAAACGTGCAGGAAAGTGACGTTTGTGATAAAGGATGGCAAAGACTTTCACCTTTAAAATTTATTCTTAGCCGGGTCTTGCCTTATATCGAAGATGCTAAGGATAACTAATTTCTGTCCCTCAAGCCGGTAATACATTCTGTTATGTTTGGTCAGCAAAATGCTTCTCACTCCTGGTTCATTCACAGACTGCAAGCCTTTCAGCGGTTGTTGTGCCAGCGTTGCTAATTTGCTTTGGGTTGTGGCTGCAAAATCGTCCGCAATTTTCTGCGACCAGCCTCTTTCTAAATAAAGGGATGACGTTGTAATAATCTTCGAGCGCCAGCGGCGTCCATTCTATTTGTTGCGCCATTTGGATAGAAGTTGCATGGCTTCGGCATGAGGAATGGTATTGCCTTCGTTGGCTTGCGCCATTGATTGAGCCAATCGCTTTTTTTGTTCGTCCGACAACGCATCAAGAACATCTTTTCCGTTAAACGTATTGTAGTCCACCGCGGCATCATGCAAAACCTGAAGTGCGGCTTCATTTTGCAAGGCGTCAATTTGCTTGCGAATATTTTCCTTTAATAGCTTCACATCCATGCAAAGTTTTTTTTAAAGATAAATAACAAAGAGGAAGAGGTAATTTTTACAAGGAGCCTTTCGTACTCGGCAAATAATTCTTCAACGGATCTTTCTTGACCGCCATTTTAATGGCTTTTGCAAAAGCTTTAAAGACGGCTTCAATTTTATGGTGTTCGTTATCGCCGCGGCACTCCACGTGCAGGTTGCATTTGGCCGCATCGGAAAAAGATTTAAAGAAATGAAAGAACATTTCAGTAGGCACATCGCCTACCCTCTCGCGGTGAAAGTCAGCGTTCCAGATGATCCATGGACGGCCGCCAAAATCAAGCAATACTTTGGCTTCTGCTTCGTCCATCGGCAAGGCGAAGCCATAACGTTCAATGCCTCGTTTATCGCCAAGAGCCTTCAGCATTGCATCGCCTAACGCAAGGCCGGTGTCTTCTATTGTATGGTGTTCATCTATTTCTAAATCGCCTTTTACATCAACGGTTAAATCAATCAAGCCATGCCTTGCAATTTGATCGAGCATGTGATCAAAAAAATGAAGGCCGGTATTGATGGCGGCCGTTCCGCTGCCGTCTAAATTCAATTCAATAGTAATCTCTGTTTCAGCCGTTTTACGAACGTGTTTCACGACTCGTGTTTCCCTTTTCAAAAAGTCATAGAAATCTTTCCAGTGCGTTGTTTCCACCGCCACAATTTTTCGCAATTCTTCAACCGAATCTCTTACTTCCGCGCCGCCAAGCGATGAATTGTTGTTCAGCCAAAGCGCCTTGCAGCCAAGGTTTTTAGCTAATTGCACATCAGTGATTCTGTCGCCAATAACGTAAGAGTTTTGAATGTCGTAATCAGGATTGTTGAGATAATTTGTGAACATGCCAATGCCCGGTTTGCGGGTTGACAAGTGTTCGTCGGGATAGCTGCGGTCTATCAATTGTTCTTTAAAAAAAACGCCTTCGTTTTCAAATGAAGTCACCACAAGATTATGCGCCGGCCAAAAATCGCTTTCGGGAAAAGCCTGCGTGCCCAGGCCATCCTGGTTGGAAACCATCACCAGTTCGTACTCCATTTCCTGCGCAATCTTTCCAAGGTACTTGAATGCGAAGGGATAGAAGGCCACCTTCGCCAACGAATCAATTTGATAGGTCGGCGGGTATTCTTTAATTATGGTTCCGTCGCGGTCTATGAATAATACTTTTTTCATTATTGCAGTGGTGCGATTTTAATCGGCGGGAGGCCTTGTTGAATAAGCTTCCAGTTTTCCATTAATTCAGTTTGGTGCTGCGAGGCCCATTCCATAACCAGTCCGTAAGCACGTGAGGGAAGCGAACCGGAATAAATGCTTAGGTCTTCAATTTTGATAAGAACCTCATGCTCGTTGTATTCGGCGTGAAAGTGGGGAGGAGAATGATCTTTCCAGTATAGCCAAATGACAATGCCGAAGAAGCTAGAAATTCGGGGCATAGGCTTTTCTTTTCGTAAAGTACTCTTCCGGGGTGATCCCTTTAATCGTGCAGTAAGCATTGTACGTATCAATGTCTATTTCTCCCGGCCAGGTAATGGCGCCGGATTCGGGACTGATAAAAACGTTGAAAAAATTATCATTCTCATCCCAACTTAAAAACACCCCTTTCCCGGCACAATCGTCAAGTTCAAGCAGGCCTTCAGTCCCGTCGTCAAACTGCACAAACAATTTGTATTTCTCCATGGCTTCAACTTTTTTTATTTGCGGTCTCATGCTTTAAAATTACACCTCATTTGCTGATGTGCCATAAGCGGATAATTGTTTCATCAATTGCGCATTCTGCTCCGGCGTCCCTACCGTTATTCGTAAACTATCATCGCACAACAAAACATTGCTTCGGTTGCGAACAATGATGCCTTGCTCTTTTAAATAATTGTAAATGCTTGTAGCATCGTCCATCTTCACCAAAAGAAAATTGGCGTCCGAGGGAAAGACCTTTTGAACAACAGGCAATGAAAGCAAGTTCGTTTTCAACGCTTCTCTCTCGGTCACCGTTTCTTTAATCATTGCATTTACATCTTCCAGATTATCCAATGCTTTTAATGCCAGTTCCTGCGTAGCCCCGTTGATGTTGTACGGTGGTTTTATTTTATTGAGCACGTCAACAATCTCTATTGATGCGAAGATCATTCCCAACCGGAGTGCTGCTAAACCCCAAGCTTTGGAAAAGGTTTGCATCACCACAAGGTTTGGATAGTCTTTCAACTCCGATACAAACGAACGTTGCCGGCTGTAATTGATGTAGGCTTCGTCCACCACCACCAAACCGTCAAAATTATTCAGCACCGTTTCAATGGCTTCGCGATCAAGGCTATTGCCCGTTGGGTTGTTGGGCGAACAAAAGAAAATGAGTTTTGTGTTCGCATCTATGGCCTCTTCCAACGCTTCCAGATTAAGCTGATAAGCCGCTGTCAACGGCACTTCCTTCGCCAGCACGTCATTAATGTGGGCATACACTTCGTACATGCCATACGTCGGCGGACAAATGATAATGTTGTCTTCTTTCGGATTGCAAAAGGCCCGTATCAACAAGTCAATGCACTCGTCGCTGCCGTTGCCAAACAACATCTTTTCCGCTTCAATATTTTTTATGGTTGCCAGCTTTTTCTTCACCTCCCATTGCAAGGGATCGGGATAACGATTGTACCATTTGGGTAGCGGTGAACCAAAGCTGTTTTCATTGGCGTCTAAAAAAATAGACGCGGTTCCGCTGTACTCGCTGCGTGCAGACGAATAGGGCTTGAGGTTTTTGATGTTTTCTCGAATCAACTTATTTAAATCAAAATTCATTTGACCGATCTATTTCGGAATAGAGAAATAATTGGAATTGCCAACCAGCTAAACCACAAAAGAAAATAGAGTATTACAATTATGTGTGAGCTATTCCACGTGTTAATAAAATAATGTACCCCGTCTGCTTCGGTTTTAACTACCATCAATATAGTAGCGGCGATGTTCAATAGCAGTAAAAGGAAACAAAAGGATTTGTTGTTACTGCCAAACAATGCAAGCACTATAAAAACAAACATAGAAAGAAAGGAGAAAAAAGGCCGAAAACCCATCCATGCCCCACCCCGGCAAGAAACATCCCTAAAACAGGATGCAAAAAGGCGCATGACGCGAAAAGCCATTTTTTCATCAATCACAATCTTATTTTAGCCGCATTTGCATGTGCATCCAGCCCTTCCGCTTCCGCCATTTGAACAACGGTAGCCGCAATGTTTTGCAACCCCTCATTTGACAATTTCTGGTATGTAATCTTCTTCACAAAACTGTCCACACTTACGCCGCTGTAGGCTTTTGCAAAGCCGGCCGTCGGCAAAGTGTGATTGGTGCCGCTGGCATAGTCGCCCACGCTTTCCGGCGAATAATTCCCAATGAAAACAGAACCGGCGTTGATAATTTTTTCCGCAACAGCATCAGCATCTTTACAAGCAACGATCAAATGTTCGGCGGCGTATTCGTTCACCAAATCAATGGTGGCATCAAGGTTATTCATCACGATGGCTTTGCTGTTCGCTAATGCTTTTTGCGCAATGTCTTTTCTACTCAAAGTGGCTAATTGCCTCTCTATTTCTTCTTGCACTTTCTTCACCATTGACGCTTCATTACACACTAACAATACCTGGCTATCTACGCCGTGTTCGGCTTGCGATAACAAATCCGCCGCGACAAATTTTGCATTTGCCGTTTCATCGGCCAGTACACAAACTTCGCTTGGACCAGCAGGCATGTCAATGGCAATGCCTTCTATTTGCACCAGTTGCTTTGCCGCCGTTACGTATTGATTGCCCGGACCAAAAATTTTGTAAACCGCCGGAATGGTTTCGGTTCCATAAGCCATTGCGGCAATGGCCTGGGCACCGCCGGCTTTAAAAATTTTTGTGACGCCGCAAAGTTGCGCCGCATATAAAATAGCGGGATGAACCTCACCCCCTGCCCCCTCTCCGGCTCTGCCGGAGAGGGGAGCCGCAGGCGTACACAAAATAACTTCTTTGCAACCCGCAAGTTTTGCCGGTATCGCCAACATTAAGACCGTAGAAAAAAGCGGGGCCGTTCCACCCGGAATATAAAGCCCAACTTTTTGGATGCCCACACTTTTGCGCCAGCATTGAATGCCCGGCATCGTTTCAATAATCTCCGTTTCACTTACCTGTTTTGCATGGAAGGCTTCAATGTTTTTTTTCGCTTGCTGAATAGCCGTTTTCAATTCAGTGGATACATCATTAGACGCGGCACTGATTTCATCCGTAGAAACTGCAAGGTTTGTCAAAACAGCGCCGGTGAATTTTTGCGTCAACTCTTTTATCGCGGCATCGCCTCTAACCTTTACTTCATTCAAAACTTCCTGCACGGTTTGCAACACAGAAGCGTTATCGGCATAAGGCCGCTGCAACAAGCCTTTCCAGTCTTTTCTATCCGGGTTGATAATAACCTGCATGATTTTTCCTTTTGTCTTATTTGCGAACAGGCCATTCACAGTCTTGTTTTTTTACTGTGCTGTTTGCGGACATCCGCCAACTAGTGAATGTCCCTACACCGGCGCAAGCCACTCATTACTCATTATCTCACACAATCATCTTCTCAATGGGCACCACCAATATCCCTTGTGCACCGGCAGCCTTCAACTCTTCTATCTTTTGCCAAAACTCATCTTCGGGCAATACGCTGTGTACGCTACTCCAGCCGCTATCCGCTAATGGCAACACCGTAGGACTCTTCATACCGGGCAAAAGGGAAATAATTTTTTGCAGCGAATGATTGGGTGCGTTCAGCAAAATGTATTTGTTGTTGGCCGCTTTTTTTACTGCGCGAATGCGAAACAACAACTGCGAAACCACATACAATTGTTCTTCGTTCAGCGACTTGTTTTGCACCAACACCGCCTGGCTTTTCAAGATGGTTTGCACTTCTTTCAAGCCGTTAGTAAAAAGCGTGGAGCCACTGCTCACCAGGTCGCAAATAGCATCGGCCAAACCAATGCCGGGAGCCAATTCTACAGAACCGCTGATCTCGTGAATCTCCGCGTCAATCCTGTTCTCATCCAGAAACTTTTGCGTAAGCACGGGATAGCTTGTCGCCAATTTTTTTCCTTGCAAAAAATTGACGCCGTTGTAATCATCGCTCTTCTTTACCGCAACGGACAACCGGCATTTGCCAAAGCCAAGGGCTTCAATCATCTCCACGGCTTTGCCTTTTTCGTACAACACGTTTTCGCCCACAATACCGAGATGCGCCACGCCGTCTTCCACGTACTGCGGAATGTCATCGTCGCGCAGAAAATACACTTCCAATGGAAAGTTTTCGGCCACGCTGCGCAAGTGCCCACCGCTGCTTTTTACGGCAATGCCGCAGTCGGTCAAAAGGCCGATGCTGTCCTGGTGCAGGCGTCCCGATTTTTGAATGGCGAGTTTTAGGTTCATAGTAAAAATTGAAAAGCCTACCTCGCGGTAAGCTTTCAGTTTATTCGTGTACACAAACATCAACAGCTTACCGCTACGGCAACAAATGATGATGGATGTGTAAGCGCTTTTTCATTGCGGTGGCAAAAATAGGCAGGAAAGAAGTTGAGGGCAAAAGTTTTTTGGAACCTCACCCCAACCCCTCTCCATGTGGAGAGGGGTTGGGGTGAGGCACGAGGACCATAGGTGGTGATAGTCTTTCTACTTCAATCTTTTTTTGAACCAGAGGGTTGTCTATCTATGAGGCATCTGTGCGTTCTGCTGTGAGAAAAAAAGCAAATAGTAAAACTGATTGCATTAGTCGTTAAGCATAGTCCGCACATCCCTGCCTACCGGCAGGCCTCCTGCGGCGGGATGACAAGCAAGAATCTTTACGGTAGCGGTTTGTATAAAGAGTAGAAAGAAAAACTGTGCTGTGGACACCGCCGTATGGTCTCCCTCGCCATCTTCGATGGAGAGGGCGGGGTGAGGTGTATCTTCGCCCCATGCGTAAACTATGTCTTCTACTTCTTGCTGTATGTGTTCTGTCTGCCTCTTTTGCCGCCATTGTCGACACTGTTGAAATCCGCAGCGATGCCATGAACAAGGTGCGCAAATGTGTGGTCATCACACCCGGCAAAAACAAAAAGAGCAAAGAACTTTATCCAACCGTTTATCTTCTGCACGGCTTTGGCGGCAACTACAGCAACTGGGTTACCAAAGTACCCGAATTGCAAGCCTACGCCGACGACTTTAAGCTGATCATCGTTTGCCCCGACGGTGAGTTTGGCTCCTGGTATTTCGACAGCCCGATTGACAGCAGCTTTCGTTATGAAACCTATATCAGTAAAGAGCTTCCGGCTTATATTGATGCGAACTATCCAACGATTAAAGACAGGAGAGCAAGAGCCATTTCGGGTTTAAGCATGGGCGGCCACGGTGGACTGTTTCTCGGCTTTCGGCACGCCAATTTTTTTGGCGCCTGCGGCAGCATGAGCGGTGCCTTGGTTATTGAACGCATTACCCGCGGCTTTCAAATAGACAAACGGTTGGGCGATACCAGCAACAAGGCACTTTACAATCAAAACTCCATCATGAAGCAGATGGAAAGCTATCCAAAAGATTCGTTGGCTATCATCATGGACACCGGCACTGAAGATTTTATTGTGGAGATGAGCCGCGCCGCACACCAAAAAATGTTAGCCCTTAAAATTCCGCACGACTACACCGAACGGCCCGGCAAGCACGATTGGGCCTATTGGCGCACGGCCGTGCAATTTCAGTTGCTATTCTTTCGCAATTACTTTAATCGGTTGAAAAGTTGATACGTTGAAAAGTTGAAAAGTTGAAAAGAAAATCTTTCCATCAAAAAAGCCCAAAGGCAATCAATTGCCTTCGGGCTTTTTCATCAGCTAATCTTCAAATCAGCTAATCGGCTAATCAACCTCCTGTACTCCCGTCCCGCACTTTAATTTTTTTCTTGCCCGAATTTTTCTTTTCAAACTCCAACACTTCCTTTGGTTTGACCTTCTCTTTTTTGTCGTCCTTCTTTGCTACGGCAGGTTTGCCCGTGGCAGGGTCTATCGGCGCCAGTTCATCATCGGCTTTAAGTTCTCCGTCGGGTGTTTTTATTTTGTTTAGTTGCCATTGCTCCGTTTTTTCAATGCGGCCGGTTTGCGGGTCGAAATAGCGCCACGTGCCGTGCTTTACCGATGGTTCTTCAATCTTCACAATGGCGTAACTCACCACTTTTGTCGGGTCGTGCAAGTCCATAACCGGAATGGTATCATAAGGATTTTTAGGGTCGGCGGCCAGCCAGCTTTCTTCCCGAATCAGGTCCTCCGCATTGTTATAGTATTCGCTACGGCCATCCTTTTGCCCCCAACGAAAATTTTCCACCGCCTGTTTGTCGCCTTGCAATGAATACCGCACCCAACGGCCTTCTTTCTTATCGTTCATAAAGTATCCTTCTTCTTCATAGCCCGGATTGCCGCGCAATTCTTCTACCCGAATTGTCCACGGGCCTTGCTTCAAACCCTTTGCATTCACGCGGTTCAGCGTGTCGCCTTTAATGCCAATGATATAGCTTTTGAGTTGCGCCTTCGCACCCAGCGAAAGCAGCAAGAAGAATGAAAAGAGGTAACGCATCGTTTTGTAAGTTTGGCCTTCATCCTACAACGAAAAAAGGCTGCATTTATGTTTTCAAAAGTAAAAGTTACGGCGGTACTCGCCTATTTGTTGCTCGTTACAGTTTTGTCAAATGCCCAGGTGAAACCCACGCCGGCAGCCGATCGCATGAAGGTGATACAGCAGCGGCAGGCGCTGGAAAAAGTTTCGGTGCTCAACAGCATATCCTTTCACAACATCGGGCCATCGGTGATGAGCGGCCGTGTGGTGGACATTGAGGCCAACCCTTCCGACCCCACTGAATTTTATGTAGCCTATGCCAGCGGCGGCGTTTGGTACACGGCCAACAACGGCCAATCATTCACCCCTGTATTCGACAGCACGGATGTGTTAACCATCGGCGACATTGCTGTCAATTGGAAAAGCGGAACAATTTGGGTGGGCACCGGCGAAGTAAACAGCAGCCGTTCCTCTTATGCCGGCATGGGCATGTATAAAAGTTCCGACAAAGGCAAAACCTGGAAATGGATTGGCTTACCCGATTCACACCACATCGGTAAAATTGTATTGCATCCAACGGATGATAACACGGCCTGGGTAGCGGTGCTTGGACATCTTTATTCGCCTAATCAAGAACGCGGCGTTTACAAAACAACCGACGGCGGAACGACCTGGAAGAAGACTTTGTATGTAGATGAGAACACCGGCGCTGTTGACCTTGACATCAATCCGCAAAACCCTGCGGAAGTTTATGCTTCGGTATGGTACCGCACCCGCAGTGCCTGGAGTTTTGTGCCGAGTGGAAAGACAAGCGGCATCTATAAAAGCACTGATGGCGGCAATACCTGGACGAACATCTCAAAGGCGGGCTCGGGTTTCCCACAAGGTGATATTTTGGGCCGGATGGGTGTAGCAGTTTATCCAAAGAACCCGCAGATAGTTTATGCCGTTTTGGATAATCAGCAAGCTAAACCCGATACGGCAAAAAAGGATACACTTGTTTATGCATTGGCTGAATTAAAGAACCTCACCAAAGAACAGTTTTCGCGGCTGGAAGAGCGTAAGATTGATACGATGCTAAAGAAGAACGGCATCCTGGGAAAGTACACGGCCAAACAGATTAAAGAACAAGTAGCCACGGGCCAACTGCAATCATCGGCCTTATACGATTACCTGTACATGAACACCGGCTTTGAAGGAACGCCGGTTGGCGCCGAAATCTATCGCAGCGATAACGGCGGCGCTTCGTGGAAAAAGGTGAATGAAAAGGAACTCACCATCAATTCTACCTACGGGTATTACTTTGGAAAGATTTACGTGTCGCCTTACAATGCCGACAAAGTTTATGCTATTGGTTTTACCTCGCAGGTGTCAACCGACGGCGGCAAAACATGGAAGAGCATGGACAAACCGAACGTTCACCCGGACCATCATGCTTTGTGGATAGATCCGCAAAAAGATTCGCACCTGATCAACGGCAACGACGGCGGCGTAAACATTAGTTATGACAATGGCGAACACTGGTTCAAAGCCAACACGCCTTCGGTGGGACAATTTTATTCTGTTGTTGTAGATAATGCAAGGCCGTACAATGTGTACGGTGGCTTACAGGACAACGGCGTTTGGTGGGGACCGTCCACAAATCGCGAAGGTGCTAACTGGTACGGCAGCGGCGACTATCCCTACAAAAGCATCATGGGCGGCGACGGCATGCAAGTGCAGGTTGATACAAGAGACAACCAAACGGTTTACACCGGCTTTCAGTTTGGCAACTACTCGCGTTTGAATAAGATAATGCCGCGGCCGACTGCCAAACGCATAACGCCCCTACATCCAATGGGCGAAAGGCCGTACCGCTTTAACTGGCAAACGCCGGTATTGATTAGCCAGCACAACCAGGACATTGTTTACTTCGGCGGCAACAAATTTTTCCGCTCTATGAACAAAGCCGATACGATGTACGCGATGGCTGATTTAACAAGAGGCGACAAGGGCGGCAACGTGCCTTTCGGAACCATCACGACGATCGCTGAATCGCCCTTGCGGTTTGGATTAATCTATGCCGGTACGGATGACGGCAACATACAGCTATCGAAAGACGGTGGTTATAGTTGGGCGCTGGTAAACAACAAGCCAACAAAAGCAACGGACGCAAACCTTGCGGCTGGCTTATGGGTGAGCCGTGTAACGGCATCAAGGTTTAAAGAAGGAAGAGTTTACGCAACACTGAATGGTTACCGCTTCGATGACTTCTCGCCTTATGTGTATGTAAGCGAAGACTACGGCGCCACTTGGAATCAACTTGGCAAAGACCTGCCGCTTGAACCCGTGAACGTGATTAAAGAAGACCCGAAGAACGAGAACATTTTATACGTGGGTACCGATGGCGGTTTGTACGTAAGCTTTAGCCGCGGGCAAAGCTTTATGGGTTGGAACGGCGGCTTGCCAAAGTCTGTTCCGGTGCATGACATTGCCATACAGGAAAGGGAAAATGAATTGGTATTGGGCACACATGGCCGCAGCTTGTACGTAGCTTCTTTGGCGGATGTGCAAGGCCTGCAAAAGGACAAGGATTGGTTGAAGAAAAAGCCGCAGGAAAAGCCGGCGCTAAGGGGGCGGAGGGGCGAGGATGACGGTGTGCCGGAGGAAGATTGAGTTACGAAATTGTTTTAAAAATGCCTGCATCTCTGCAGGCATTTTGGTTTGTGGAATAAAAATATCTGCTATTGAACATTAGCGTCACTTGCTAAACATTTACAGGATTGAAGCAAAATTTTACAGAGCAAATCATTTGGCCGGCAAAGTTGAATCCGGTGACAATACAAAACGTATAACGAGATCGGATTGTCCTAATGACAACCTGCCTGCCGGTAGGCAGGTACAAAAAGTCTAACGCTAAATGAGTGGTTTTCAGATGACGAATTTTTTTGGCTGTGCATCTAATAGCGCCAATCTTTGTGTTGGCAGCAACTCAACGACATCCCAACCAAGTTGATTTTTCAGAGTTTTTATGGAAATTTCTCAAGCCTACACTCATGTACTTTGGCTGTTTAAAAGCCAATTCTCATCAGCATGAAATCTATAGTTCAAACTTTCTGCTTCGTCCTTTTCTTATTTTACTCTCTTTACGGTTCAGCTCAAACGAAACAAAAGGACACCTCTACGTTCTTTGAAGAAGACAGCTTTATCGGGGACACTTTATACATCAAAGCAGTTTTCATGGAATGTGGGGAATGGGGTGGCCATCTCGAGTTGTCAAAAGTTTTCCTCAAGAAAAATGAATTTTACTTAACCTACTTAAAGTACAGGGCAGATTGCGACCGAATAAAGGAGAACAACGGAGAGCCTCCACAAACACTGATACGGAACACCACAAAAAAATTATCGGATAAAGATAAAACTTCAATCAAACAATGGTTTCATCAACTGATAGATGCGAAGTTTAGAGAGCCATCTCCCGCCGGCTTTCAGTACACCTTTGAACTGCGCAAATCCGACGACACTATAAATATCCGGGTTAACACTTGGGGAAGCAGGACGGCAACCGAGTATTCCGCATTCATCAAACGGCTGCTTGAATGAGCTGCTGCCAACAGCAGGTTTGGCGGCAGCGGAGGCGACGCAAAGCGTAGGTCAACTGCAGTAACTCCCATCGGCTTTAGTCTCGGGGCGATGAACAACCATTGAGCTTTTGTACTTACTTTCAGCAGCGGTAAATCATCCGTGTTCAGTCGCCCGGAACGACCGAACACGGATGGCCCCGCCGACCGCCAAGTCCCAAACGTTATAAGCCATTTAAACCTCCACTGCATTGAAATATCTTTTTACGTTATCATTTCTCTTTGCATTAGCTGTCCAGTCGTGTCATTCACAAGACATAAGCAAAAGTCTTTCGCCAAAGAGACTAAATATCAGTAAAGAGCGGTCGGATTCTTTGGCATTGCATTTACCACCAGCTAAGGGATTTGTAAATGATTTCGTTCAGCTTTTTACACATGATGAAATCAGGATTTTAGATTCTCTTGTTTCCGCATTCGAAAGAACAACAACGGTTGAAATTAGCGTGGCGACTATCAGTTCGACGATGGTAAAAGAAGAAGATTTTGAAGACTACTCATTGATAATGATGAGAACGTGGAACGTTGGCAAAAATAATAAGAATAACGGCATATTGATTGCCATTTCGCCTGACCTAAGGCGCATGCGCATACAAAATGGATATGGCATTGAAAATGTTTTACCGGACGCAAAAACTAAGAATATTATTGACAATTCTTTCATACCCAAGTTCAAAGAAGAAAAGTATTTCGAAGGCACTAGAGACGGAATTATTGCTATCATCAACGAGCTAAAACAAAACGGCTTATAACATCAGTTTGCCGCTATACCGGCTGACGAACAATCATTCGGCATTTGTTCTTTATTGAGTTTTTGAATAACATATCGGGCTGACGAAACACGAATTTCCGGTACTTCGCCAAGCCCTAATCTGTTGGCGCGACAGTTATTGCAATTGAAAAAAACTTGCCGATACAATTATATTTTTAAGTGATCGCCTTTTCCGTTGCTGTTCGCCGCAACCTCGCTGCCGTCATACAGATATACCCTCTGTAATGTGCCGGTTTAATCAAGAGCGGGACACCTTACTAAACCCATTGCTAATAAAAAGTTCATCAAGGGCAAGCCAACTTTTCTTTCAAACGCCTCTTGTGTATCTTTAGTCAAGCGCAATTTTTTACCATTGCTATCTACTCAATCCACATATCATACTATGCTTCATTTATGGCTGTTTTGTTTATTGATACTGCCCTCATGCCAGGTAGATAAAACGCCGGTAATTACTAATTCTGCAATTGATTTTAGCCAACCCATTAAGGTGGAAGTAAATGGTTATACCGGTAATAGTATGGAACCGTTTCTGTCAAGGGATGGAAACATTCTACTTTTTAATAACCTCAATGCAGCACCGGAAAATACCAACCTGCATTGGGCTACAAAAATCAACGACAGTACGTTTCAATACAAGGGTGAGTTAACCGGCGTAAATACCGCGGACCTTGAAGGCGTTCCTACTTTAGACAAAGCAGGCAACCTGTATTTTGTTTCTACCCGCAACTATGCCACTACGCTTTCCACTTTATATACCGGTGCGTTTGCCAATGGCGCTGGTACCAATGTTCAACTGGTTAATGGAGTTTCCAAACTGCAGGCTGGTTGGGTAAATTTTGATGTAGAAGTAACGGCCGATGGTCAGTCGCTTTATTTTGTAGATGCGCACTTTGACCAGACAGGTAATCCATCCACCGCCGATTTGGTTTTAGCGGTTAATAGCGGTTCAGGATTTACAAGATCAGCTACTTCCAATGCCTTGCTAAAAAATATTAATACCAGTGCATTGGAATATGCAGCCTGTATTTCAGAAGATCAGTTAGAGCTATATTTTACGCGGTTGCAGTTACCCATTACAGCTAATTCGTCACCGGAAATCTTTCTATCAACAAGGCCGACCACAAATGATGCCTTCGGCATTCCAATAAAAATTAAAACCATTACCGGTTTTGCCGAAGCTCCCACCATCACACCCGATCAAAGGACGTTATATTATCATAAAAAAGAAAACAACAAGTTTGTTCTGTACATGGTCAGAAAGAAATAATCACCCTGTCTTCAATTAAGCCTAAATGAAACCAGCAGTAAAAAAGCAAGGTAACTATCGCACTGCCTATGCGGCATTTTTTTAGTTTGAAATCGTTTCTTTAGCCGTCTTAATGTTCTTCTCCGGTAAGCATGACCCGGACACTCCCGGTACCACAATGGCTCCTGTAAATCATCTCAACAGTCTATAGCAGCCGGCAGCACAATCATTAATGGGCAATCACCAAATTATAACCAGTGCTTACGGTAAAACTTACGCCCAGGCTTACTTTCAGGCTTCGGCAAGTAGCGGCCGAACTTACTACTACAGTACCCGACCCAATCACCACATCCACATTGCCATCAGGCACTGCGCCGCAACTCCAATTGGACGCATTCTCCCATGCATTGTTTACAGCACCTGTCCATGTGTTGGTGAACTGCAATGTGTACATATTGCTGTTCGCTCCATCTACCACACACCTGTATTGGTATCCGTACCAAGCCGATGGAAGATTGATTAATTGAAGTGTAGCCGTGCCGCTGCCGGCATAGTTGGCGTTGTTGCTGATAGCTGCAAAGCCGCTGCTGGTGTTTACTTGCCACTGGTAATTCCCCCCTGATAAATTTGAGGTATAAGAAATGTTTCCACCGGCACAAAGTTCAGCAGACACCAACTGGTTCTTTAGTATAGAAACTGTATTGGAACCATAATTGGCCGAAGCCAGATCGGGCTTGCCGTCGCCGGTCAAGTCGCCTAAGGCTACACCGCGTGGATTAACGCCGGTTGCATAATCCACTTTTGCGGCAAAGACAATGGTTCCGCTGGTACTGCCGTTCCTGAAAACAGAAAGATTGTTCGAGCTGTTATTTGCCACCGCCAGGTCGGGCTTACCATCGCCATCCATATCGGTAATGGCAAGGCTTCGCGGATCGGTTCCGGTTGTATAATCAACCTTTATAGCAAAGGAAACCGTTCCGGAACTGCTGGTGTTTCGAAGAACGGATACTGTATTGGTAGTTCCATTCGCTGTTGCCAGGTCCGGCTTGCCGTCTCCATCCACATCGCCAATAACAACCGCGTACGGAGTGCCTCCAACAGCATAATCTGTTTTAGCAGCAAAGGCAACAGTGCCGATCGTGCCAGTATTCCTGAAAACAGAAACAGAATTGGAGTTGGCATTCACCACCACAAGGTCCGGCTTTCCATCGCCGTCCACATCACCTATGGCAACACCGTAAGGAAAATTTCCGGTACCGTAATTCACTCTCGGCGCAAAAGAAATGGCTCCGGCAACGCTCGTGTTTTTATACACGGACACACTGTAAAGTCCAACATTTACTACGGCCAGGTCGGGCTTGCCGTCTCCATCCAAATCACCTACGGCAACGCCTATCGGACTCGTCTCCGTAACGTAATCCACTTTCGGCGCAAACGATAGCGCTCCTGTTGTACTCCCGTTTTTTAAGATAGAAAATGTGTTCGCCCCAACATTTGCTACCACCAAATCAGACTTCCCGTCTCCATCTATATCACCAATGGCAATGCTGAATGGCAGGTTGCCGGTAGTGTAATCCACCTTCGCAGCAAAGGAAGCCGCAGTGCCGGCGCTTGCGTTTCTCAACACGGAGATCATGTTGGAATTGATGGTATTATAGCTCGCCGTCACCAAATCCGGCTTTCCGTCTCCGTCTATATCGCCGATGACAACAGTGGAAGGATTGATACCGGTAGCATAGTCCACTTTAGCAGCAAAAGAATTCGGTGCAAAGCCTGAAGCATTGGAAGCAAACGTTACCACGAATGGCTTAGCGGTATAAACCGTAAGGTTGTTAGTGGTGACTGTGATGGGTTGATAAGTAGTTCCGGCGGGCACCGTAACCGTAAGAGAGGTTGAAGTGGCGGCAGATACGGCCGCTTTTACCGCACCAAAATAAACGGTATTGTTAGCAGCCGTAGGGCTGAAACCCAAACCTATGATAGTTACTACGGTGCCAACAGGACCGCTAACCGGCGAAAAAGAAGTAACGCTATGACCGTTGTAAAATCCGCCCAACGAGGCTATCCCACCAGGTGTAGTTACGGTTACATTGCCACTCGCAATGGCGCCGACAACAGCCGTAATAACGGCATCGGAAACAACGGTAAAAGAGGCAGCCGGAAAGCCACCGAAGCTGACAGCAGTAGTACCGGTAAAAAGGCTTCCGTTTATAGTAATGGTGGTTCCAATGCCTCCGTTGGATGGAGTAAAGGAAGTGATGACCGGAGAACCAATTAAGTTCACCAATAAAGACACGCTGTTGCTGCCTGCATTGGCCACAGCCATATCCGGTTTGCCATCCCCATCAAGGTCGCCGATGGAAATGCATTGCGGCGTTGTGCCGGTTGTATAATCTGTTTTCGCGGCAAAAGAAATGACTCCTGTCGTGCTCACGTTTTTAAAGAGAGACACGGTGGCAGAACCAGAATTGGCCACGGCCAAATCCGGTTTTTCATCGCCGTCAAAATCACCGACGGAAACGCTGTATGGCCCGGCGCCCGTAGGGTAATCAATTTTAGAAGCAAAGGAAATAACACCGCCGGCGCTCGTGTTTCTTAATACGGAAACCGTATTGGAGCCATTGTTTGCTACCGCCAGGTCTGCCTTGCCGTCGCCGTCAAAGTCGCCAACGGAAACGCTTTTAGGATTGCTTCCAATGATGAAATCCTTTTTGTCGGCAAAGGAGATTTTGCCGGGTACGCTTTGATTCCTGAACATGGCCATAAGAATTACGAACGAAGGACTAAAGGTATAATTCGTCAATGCCAGGTCAGGTTTTCCATCGCCGTCAAAATCACCCACGGCAATACCGTACGGCGATCCGCCCGCCGCTGCAACATCCTGCCGCTGTGCAAAAGAAAGGGTTCCGTTTATAGTGGTGTTTCTGAAGATGCCCATCGGGCCGGCGGAATTGGCTATTGCTATATCAGGCTTTCCATCGCCATCTAGGTCACTTACGATGATGCCACGCGGCTCGGTTCCAATCCCGGTGTATATGACTACTTCCGATGCAAAAGAAATCGTTCCACCGGTGGATGTATTGCGGTATACATAGACGCTGCTTGAATTATAAATGATGACGACCAGGTCAGGTTTCCCGTCACCGTTCATGTCGGTTATGGA
This sequence comes from Flavisolibacter sp., assembly GCA_965247695.1. Classification (GTDB taxonomy): domain Bacteria; phylum Bacteroidota; class Bacteroidia; order Chitinophagales; family Chitinophagaceae; genus Flavisolibacter. The sequence goes on along the minus strand of OZ252037.1, from coordinate 2,303,124 downwards.
AATCCCGGTTGGCGTATAGCCGTTCCCAAATTCCAGCTTTGTGCCAAACGAAACATTGCCCGGGCCGCCGTTGTTTTTATAAACTGAAATGATGTTTCCACCGGTATTGGATACAACCATATCCGGTTTTCCGTCACCGTCCAAATCTCCGGTAGCTACAAAGCCTGGATTAGCGCCTGCCGTGTAATCTTGCTTTGCGGCAAAAGAACCTGGCGTGAATGCAGCGATGTTGCCGGGGAAGGTGACCAAAAAAGGTTTGCTTGCATAAGCGATAGCGGTACCGCTGCCAACAGTGAATGGCTGGTAAGAGGCGCCAACGGGTACGGTTACGGTTAATGAAGTTGTGCTGGCCGCAGAGACGACTGCTTTTACCGCGCCAAAATAAACCGTGTTGTTAGCGGCCGTCGCATTGAAGTTGGTGCCACTAATGGTAACCGTTGTTCCAACAGGGCCGCTTGCAGGCGAAAAAGAATTGATGACCGGGCCGTTGTAAAAGCCAATAAGCGTTGCCGTTCCTTTCGGTGATGTTACCGATACGGCGCCACCGGCAACTGATGCAACAACGGCGGTGATTTGCACATCTGAAACAACGGTAAAACTCGTAGCCGCAATACCACCAAAACTAACGGCCGTGGCGCCTGTAAAATTTATACCGTTAATGGTCACGTTTGTTCCAACGGGTGCGTTAGAAGGTGTAAAGGAAAGAAGGTCGGTACCGGCCGTTTGGTTTCGAAGTATAGAGGCCGTTCCCTGGTCGGAACTGGTTATGGCCAAGTCAGGCTTGCCATCACCATCAAGGTCTCCTATAGCTACACTGGTGACATTGCCGCCGGGTATAAGGTCCACTTTTGCGGCAAAAGACATCGTTCCAGTGCTACCTGTATTTTTTAAAACAGACACCGAGTAAGAACTGGTATTTGCTACAGCCAGATCGGGCTTTCCATCACCATCTAAATCTGCAATGGAAACAACGGAAGGCCCGTTGCCGGTGGCATAGTTAAGGGCTGAAGCAAAAGAAACCGTTCCGCCTGTGCTTAGATTTTTAAGAACGGAAACGGTAGCCGAACCATTGTTTGCCACGGCCAAGTCAGGCTTTCCATCGCCATCAAGATCGCCGATGGCGGCACTGTTTGCCGTGTTTCCGGTGGGATAGTCCACTTGCGGATCAAAGGAAAAAACACCGGGCACGCTGGTATTTTTAAGCACGGAAACGGTGCCCGCATAATAATTTGCCACCACCATTTCTGGTTTTGTATCACCGTCTAAATCACCCATAAAAACCCGGGTTACGCTGTTGATGGTAACATCCTTTGTAAGGGCAAAAGCCAGGCTTCCACCGTTGCTTGCATTTCTTAGTAAGGAGACGATGCTGGCTCCGGATCGAACAACGGCCACGTCGGGTTTTCCATCGCCGTCTATATCACTTACTGTAACGCTGGCCGGGCCGGTAATGACTGCTACATCTGCCTTTGCTGCGAAGGAAATGTTACCAACCGTGCTAGTGTTTCTGAATACAGAAACCGAACCGGGGCTGTAATTGGTTACAATGATGTCCGTCTTTCCATCACCATCCAAATCGCCAAGTGCAATACTGTTAACGCCGGTACCTGTTACTATCGGAATGGAGGAAGCATAAGAAACAACACTTGGGCTGCCTGTGTTTCTAAAAACCAAAATTGAATTGACGTTGTAATTCGAGCTCACCATATCGGCCTTGCCATCGCCATCAAGGTCGCCAATGACAAGTCCGTTTGAACCATTGCCTACACTGTAATCAACCTTTGCCGCGAATGAATTTGGGGTGATACCGGTAGGATTTGAGGGAAAGGCTACTGCAAATGATTGAGACGAATACGCCGTGCGGTTGCCGGTGGTAACCGTAACAGGTTCGAAGGTGATGCCGGTAGGTACAGTTGCCGTAATGGATGTTGCACTTGCCGCGGATACTGATGCTTTTACGGCGCCAAAATAGACAACGTTGGCTGCCGCAACGGAATTAAAATTAGAACCCGTTATAGTAACCGGCGCACCAACCGCACCATTGACCGGCGATACAGAAGCAACGGCAGGACCGTTGTAAAAACCGCCAAGAGTAGCCGTTCCGTTAGGCGTACTTACCACAACAAGGCCGCCGGTTACCACCGGAACAACGGCCGAGATTTGTACGTCGGAAACAACGGTGAAGCCTGATGCGGCAATGCCGCCAATGCTTACAGCCGTAGCGCCGGTAAAGTTGGTACCGGTGATGGTGAGAGTTGTTCCAACACCTGCATTGGCCGGTGCGAAAGAGGCAACGTTTGGCCCATCGGTTTGGTTTTTGATGACGGAAATTGCATAGGACGTGTTGTAATGATCGGCTACGGCGAGGTCCGGCTTTCCATCGCCGTCCATGTCGGCAACCGCAACGCTATAAGGATATTGTCCTGTAGGAAAATCCACGCTGGGCGCAAACGAAACCGTTCCGCTGCTGCCGGTGTTCTTTAAAACGGAAACCGTTGTGCCGTTTGAATTTGCTATAGCCAGGTCGGGTTTTCCATCACCATCCAAATCACCCATGGCTAAATCCCGTGGATTTAACCCTGCCGCAAAATCCGCTTTGCCTGCAAAAGAAACCGCCCCGATCACGCTGGTGTTTCGCAAAACGGAAACACCGCTGGCGCCTGTGGCAACGGCCAGGTCGCACTTGCCGTCGCCATCCACATCGCCGATGCTAACGGTGGAATTATTGTTGCCGGTGGTAAAATTTACAACAGCCGCAAACGAAATGGTGCCCGATGCGCTTGTGTTCCGGTGTGCGGAAAGACCACTGCCGCCGTCGGTTCCAACGAGGTCGGGTTTTCCATCGCCATCCAAATCACTAATAGCAATGCGGGTGTAGTTTCCAATGAAAAGATCAAGACCCGCATTAAATGAAATTGTTCCGCTAACACTTGTGTTTTTAAAAATTAAAAGGGCAGGAAATAAAGTGTTAGCTACGGCGAGGTCCGGTTTTCCATCACCGTCCAGGTCACCAACAGCGATGCTGTTTGTTCTGCTTCCGCCGGTGTAATCTATCTTAGGCGCAAACGAAATGGCGCCGCTTACGCTTGTGTTTTTATAGATGGAAATAGAAGCCGAACTGTTATTAGCCACCACCACGTCAGGCTTACCGTCGCCGTTAAGGTCGCCAATCACAACGTTGACAGGACCTACACCGGTTGGGTAATCCACCTTCGCCGCGAAAGAAATGTTGCCGCTGCTACCGGTGTTTCGAAACACTGACAATGTATTCGAGCTTAGATTGGCGCATACCATGTCCGCCTTGCCATCGCCATCAAAATCACCAACGGCAACACTTGCCGGGTCGCTGCCCGCCGCAAAATCTGCTTTGGCTGCAAAGGAGTTGGGGGTAATGCCGGCAACATTGGATGGAAAGGTTACTGCAAATGATTGCGTAGCATAAGCCGTAAGATTGTTGGCCGTAACAGTGACCGGCTGATACGTTGTACCAACGGGAACGGTCACTGTTAACGACGTAGTTGTCGCCGCGGATACCGCCGCTTTTACCGCGCCAAAATAAACGGTGTTGTTGGCAGCCGTTGTGTTGAAGTTGCTACCTGTGATAATAACGGTTGTACCAATGGGGCCACTCACTGGCGAAAAAGAAGCGATGACCGGAGCTTGCGCTATAAGGTTTGAAAGAAACAGAAATTGGCAAACGGTCATCAAAGAGAACGCTGCTTTTCTTCTCAAGGCTTGCCGCAAATGAGCCGCTTTTGCAGGCCCGGCAAATGACGATGATGAAAACTTTTTTTTGAAGTGGGAAGAACCAGAATAGCAAAGTGGCTGATTGATGAAACAGGATAATTTTCCAGACTCTTTTCTGTGACCCATTTAGTTGGTTGTAAAAAAATTTATAAAGCGATGTTGCGCGGCTTTCGCAGGATTTGCGGGGACAGATTTTTTAAACAGACAGGCTCACAGTTCTCTGGCAGGCCGAATGTAATTTTGTTTTTTGTAATAAACAGATTTCCTTGTTTTGGTAAATCGAAAATAGAGGGCGAATGCAAACGGGTGCCTGATTTTTAAATTACTACCACAAGCTCTCCGGAAAATTTTCGCTTCTTACGTATCAATCAATCAGCAAAAAAATTCCCGGCTTTCGCCGGGAATTATCCTATCAACCATAGTTAAATGCAGACGCATTCGGACTGTGTGTGTTTTACTAAGCCACCATTTCTTTTTTCGCCGGCTCCAGTACGTATTGCACGTTGGCCGACTTCACCGTTTTCACAATGCGGCCCGCCACTTTGTAAGGATCGGCGGCGCTGTTAGGGCGGCGGTCTTCCAACCATCCTTTCCAGCCTCTTTCTACGGTAGCAATGGGAATGCGAATGGAAGCGCCTCTGTCCGATACGCCGTAACTGAAGTCGGTGATGGCGGCGGTCTCGTGCTTGCCGGTCAGGCGCAAGTCATTATCAGGACCATAAACGGCAATGTGTTCCATAACTACAGGCCGGAAGGCTTCGCAAACTTTTTCGTAAATCTCGCGGCTGCCGCAGTTGCGCAAAATGCCGTTGGAAAAGTTGGCGTGCATACCGCTGCCGTTCCAATCCAAAGCACCCAACGGTTTGCAATGCCAGTTGATGGAAACGCCGTACTTTTCGCCGATGCGTTCGAGCAGATAGCGGGCAAGCCAGGTTTGATCGCCGGCTTCTTTGGCGCCCTTGGCAAACACCTGAAATTCCCATTGGCCCGCAGCCACTTCGGCATTGATGCCTTCAATGTTCAAGCCTGCTTCGAGGCAAGCGTCAAGGTGTTCTTCCACCATGGTGCGGCCGTAAGCATTGGCGGCGCCTACCGAACAATAATATGGACCTTGCGGACGTGGATAACCATCTTTCGGAAAGCCCAAAGGCCTGGACGTATCGGGGCTCCACAAAAAGTATTCTTGTTCAAAGCCAAACCAGAAGTCATTATCGTCGTCGTCAATGGCGGCACGGCCGTTTGATTCGTGGGCCGAGCCGTTGGCGTTCAATACTTCACACATCACGAGGTAACCGTTTTTGCGTTGCGGATCTTTTACCAAATACACAGGTTTTAGCAAACAGTCGGATGAGCCGCCCGGCGCCTGTTCGGTGGATGAACCATCGAAGCTCCATACGGGGCAATCCTCAAGCGTGCCGTCGAAGGCCTGTTCAATTTTTGTTTTGCTGCGGAGGCTTTGTATCGGCTTGTAACCATCAAGCCAGATGTACTCTAATTTTGAAGCTGACATTGTTATTGTTTTTAAGAGTTTATGAATGGGAATGTGAAGCGTGAGACGTCAAACGTGAGACCACAGGCCGTCTAAGATCAAAAGGACTTTACGGTTTCACGTTTGACTTTTTGCGTCTCACGTTTACACGGTTTCCTTGGTCACGCCGTTTGTTGTTTTCGCGCCAAACATGCGATCAATGTGAATTTCTTTTTCGGTGATGCCGTCTTCGCCGGTAATGATGAGTGTTCCTTGCGTGTAGTTTTCATCGTGCTGCGAAGCATCCAGGCCGGCTTGTTCGTCTTCGTCGCTAACGCGAAGCGGAACAATGAAATTGATGAACTTGAAGATGAGCCAAGACACCACGAAGCTGTAGGCTACCGCACAAGCCATCGCTTTCAATTGAGTTAAAAAGAACGAGAAGTTGCCAAAGGCCCAGCCGTCGCTTCCACCAGGGTAAATGGCTTTAGACGCAAAAACACCGGTCATTAACATACCTACCATGCCGCCTATGCCGTGGCAAGGAAATACGTCAAGTGTATCGTCAAGCGAAGATTTTGATTTGATGTAAACCGCAATATTCGAAACCACCGCGGCAACCACACCGATGAATATACTTGGTGCGATGGCTACGTAACCGGCAGCCGGGGTAATGGCTACGAGGCCGACAACCGCACCCACGCAGAAGCCAACAACCGAAGGTTTTTTTCCGCGCAATACATCAAAAAACATCCAGGACAAACCGGCGGAAGCAGCCGCCGTGTTGGTCGTCATGAACGCCGAAACCGCCGTTGTATTTGCCGCTAATGCCGAACCTGCGTTAAAGCCAAACCAGCCAAACCAAAGCAAGCCGGTACCGATTAAAACATAAGGAATGTTGGCAGGTGTGTGCGCCTCGTTGGCAATGTGAACTTTTCTTCTTTTTAAAACCATGGCACCGGCCAATGCCGCGCAACCCGCAGAGATATGCACGACGGTGCCGCCGGCAAAGTCTAAAGCGCCCATTTTAAACAAGAATCCGTCGGGATGCCAGCTCCAGTGTGCCAGCGGTGCATAAACCAAAAGACTAAACAAAATAGTAAAGAGAACATAGGAAACAAAACGCATTCTTTCAGCAATGGCGCCAACAACCAGTCCGGGTGTAATGATGGCGAACATCAATTGAAAGGCAGCAAATAGAGATTTTGGAATGGTTGGGGCGAGGCTCCACGGCTCACCCGACGCAACGCCTTTGAAAAACAAATGCGATGAAGGATTGCCAATAAAGCCTTTCACGTCATCGCCGAAGCAAAGGCCGTAGCCAATCACAATCCAAAGAACGCCCACTACACCGGCAGCTACCACGCTTTTCATCATCGTGCTCAACACGTTTTTACGGTTTACCATACCGCCGTAAAAAAAGGCCAGTGCCGGCGTCATGATAAACACAAGCGCAGAGGCAACAAGAATCCAGGCAATGTCGGCCGGCACGTATTTACCGGCGTCAAAATTGGGCAAAGTGGGCGCAAACAGTGCGGCCACCGCAATTGCTACAAGCACTAAAAAAGGCGTGGCTGATCGAAGTGTGAGTTTGTTCATGAGTTGATAGGTTTTATTGAAAAAAGATTTTTTTAGAATTGATACACTACGGCAAACAATACGTTCGCGGCCCACTTTACAGCCTTGCCGTCGCTGTCTTTAAAAATGGTTTGGCTGGCATTGTCTAACCGGAACTCCGGGATGAAAATGAAGTTGTCGGCGCGGAGGTTAGCTGAAAGCGTGGAAGCAAATACACTTCCGCCCTTTGCCATACCCGCATACACCTTTAACTGCTTGTTGTCGTTGAAGTACTCTTCGCGAAGCGTGAGGCCAAATGTTTTGGAGGGATCAAAATTCACGTACAACGCAGAGCCCCACCAGCTTTTGGCGGCATCAAACTTTTTATTGCCCATGTAAAGCTTTGCACGGTTTACCGTACCGTTGTAGCCTAAGCTGAACTTGCTGCTTAATTTGCTTGTAATCACCAGATCAAATTGCGTCGCTTTCGACGTATCAATGTTGCTGCCGCTTACGAAGTTTACGTAAGCCTTAAACAGGTCACTTGGCGCATAGCTGTATTGGGCTAAAAACGTCTTTTTGTTTTGAACGCCGTCCGGTACGTATTTATAATCCGTAGGATTGGCAATGCCCACCATAAACCCGCTTACGCCAACAGCGGCTTCTGCCTTTACGCCGGTATGAAAAAAAGGCCCGTTGGTAAACATGTACGACATGCTGTAATTGCGGTTGGCATACGCATCTACCAACTCATAGCCAATGTGGGTCGCCCATGAACCGGCCGTAAGTTTTAGCCATTTGTTGGGCGTATAAGTCATGTAGAGTTGCTTAACCGCTTGCGAAATGCCATCATCGTTGTACGAGAACTCTCTTGCCCGTTTGCCAAAACCGAGGTCGGCCACCAATTCTACCTTGGTTGATTTGTAATCCAGCTTTACGCTGGCCATCCCCAATTCAAAACGGTTGTGCGAATTGGTGAAGGAAGTAAGGTTGTTGGTTCTTGTTTTTCCGAAATCGTATTTGTAATAGAAGTCAGCCGATCCCGAAACCGTGAGCGGCGAGACCTTAGTGGAATCCTGTGCAAAAGAGCAGTTCAATAACAATACGGCCATTCCGGAAGTGACAAGTTTTTTTACCATTGAAGAAGCATTTTGATGTGAAAAAAGAAAAGGTATTGCATGGCACAAGCCTGTTGTGGAGGCTAAATGGCAAGCAATACCTTTTTAATTCGTTATTAGATTTCTTAGGAAGAGGATTGAGAAGTGTTCAAGCAGAATGATTGTACGGTAAGACTTAGTTGCACAATCCTTTCAGAACATTGTAGAGCTAAAATAGAAAAGAAATGTAAAAAACTATCCCACGCCTACAAAAAAGTTGAAAATTTTCTACAAATGTGCAAAAGTTACCGGCTGATATCAGAAAAACGCGATTTTAAATTCCCAAATCAGCTATTCTCAAAAACATAGAATATTTTTTAATTTGAAATGGCCTTACCCAAGTGCCTGAAGTATGTCAGCCAGAACATCTGCCTTATTTTCTAATCCTGCGGAGATGCGGATCAGTCCCGGTGTGATACCAACGGTTTGCCTTTCTTCATCGGTGAGTTTAGCATGTGTAGTGCTGGCCGGGTGTGAAGCGATGCTGCGGGTATCGCCAAGGTTGGCGGTGAGAGAAAGAATTTGCAACTTGTTAAGAAAGGCACGTCCGGCTTCAATGCCGCCGTTGAGTTCAAAGCAAACGATGCCGCCGCCATCGGTCATTTGTTTTTTGGCGATGGCATGTTGCGGGTGCGAAGCCAGAAACGGGTACTTTACCCAGTTAATTTTCGGATGGCCTTCTAACGACTGGGCAATGAAGTGAGCATTGCAGGCATGCCGTTCCATCCGCACTTCCAAGGTTTCCAAACTCTTGCTCAAGAGCCAGGCATTGAACGGCGAAAGCGCAGGTCCGGTGCTGCGGCAGAACAGAAAAATTTCTTTGATCAATTCCTTCTTACCCACTACAGCGCCGCCCAAAACTCGGCCTTGTCCGTCTATCCATTTTGTAGCCGAATGCACCACAATGTCGGCCCCCAAAGCCATCGGCTGTTGCGATATTGGTGTAGCAAAGCAGTTGTCCACGTTCAGGATGATGTTGTGCTTTTTAGCCAACGTTGAGAGAGCCTCAATGTCAATAATATCAAGCCCTGGATTTGTCGGCGTTTCTACATAAATCATTTTCGTATTGGGCCTGATAAGGTTTTCCCAGGTATTCGTTTTATCAGCGGGAAAGTAACTGTATTCTATCCCGTACTTCGGAAGGTATTTGGTGATGACGGTATGTGTGCTGCCAAAGATGGCGCTGCAAGAAAGCAGATGATCGCCGCTTTTGAGCAAGGCCATAAACGAAGCAAAAACGGCGCTCATTCCTGATGCCGTGGCAAAGCCGGCTTCGGCGCCTTCGAGAATGCAAAGCCTGTCTACAAACTCCTGCACGTTTGGGTTGCTGAAGCGGCTGTAAATATTGTCGTCCGTTTCATCCGCAAAAGCAGCCCGCATGTCTTCTGCGTTGTCAAAGCAAAAAGAACTGGTGAGAAACAAAGGCGATGAATGTTCCATCTCATTAGTGCGGTCAATCTGTTTGCGGATGGCTTGGGTGATGCGGTGTTGGGACATGATGTTCTTTTATGTGTTGATTTTTTTGAACCACGGAGACAGGGAGACACAGAGTTTCACAAAGACACTCCGTGTCCTTGTGTCTCCTTGGCTGCGGTTTTGTTGCCATCAAATGCACGACAACAATTCGCAAATCTAATCGAAGCCCTTTCTATTTTTGCCGCCACAAATTTTTGATGAAGACCTTCCACTATAAGCATCCGTTTACAACCGAAACCGGCGCCATTCTTCCTGAATTGACCATTGCCTATCATACTTACGGACAATTAAACAAAGACAAAAGCAATGTGGTTTGGGTTTGCCATGCCCTAACCGCCAGCTCAAATGTTTTTGAATGGTGGGTGGGCTTTATCGGCGAAGATTGCGTCATCAATCCAACCGAACATTTCATTGTTTGCGCCAACATCATCGGCTCCTGTTACGGCAGCACAGGGCCATTAAGCATTAATCCAACAAGTGGCGAAGGGTATTATCACAGCTTTCCTTTTATCACCATTCGCGATATGGTGAAAGCGCACCAACTCTTACGCGACTATCTCGGTTTACAAAACATTCACTTGCTCATTGGCGGCAGTATGGGCGGCTATCAGGCTTTGGAGTGGTGCTTGATGGAAAGTGGCCGCATCGAAAACCTTTTTCTCATCGCCACATCGGCGGGAGAAACCGCTTGGGGCATTGCCATTCACACTACACAACGCCTGGCTATTGAAGCCGATGGTACGTGGAAGGATTCTTCACCATCGGCGGGAAGTGCCGGATTAAAAACGGCCCGCGCCATTGGCATGTTAACCTATCGCAATTACGATGCATTCAAACGAACGCAAAGCGATACCAATGATGAAAAGACGGACGGCTTCAAAGCCTCGTCGTACATCAGTCATCAGGGAGATAAGTTAGTGAAGCGATTTAATGCCTTTAGCTATTGGCATCTTACCAAAGCCTTAGACAGCCATAATCTTGCACGAGGCCGCAATGCTTCGTTGCAAAAAGTTCTTGCGGGCATCGGCCAAAAAACACTCATCATCGGCGTTCGTACCGACTTGCTTTGTCCCTTAACAGAACTCGAATTTTTGGCCCAGCACATCCCAAACAATTCCTTTCATGCCATTGACTCTCTGTTTGGGCACGATGGATTTTTAACCGAGCACATTCAAATTTCAAAGCTGGTGGCGGACTGGCTTTAACTGTTGGCTGTCATATTTTCTTCTCATTTTTATTCGACCGAACAATGTCATTTTGCGGCCCCGGTTGTTATTTTCCCTATTTTCATCGGGCTTGCTTGCTATATACTTCTTTCCAACAAAACAACTTGTTGAACAATGGCAAGCCAAACCGGTTTATACTCTCCCGAATTTGAACACGATGCCTGCGGCATTGGTTTCGTGGCCAATATCAAAAGCTACAAGTCTCACCAGATTATTTCCGATGCGTTAACTATTCTGGAAAACATGGAGCACCGCGGCGCCTGTGGCTGCGAGAACAATACCGGCGATGGCGCTGGCATCATGCTGCAAACGCCGCATGAATTCTTTTTTGATGAATGCGTGAAGTTGGGCGTGCATCTTCCTTCGTATAAAAAATACGGTGTTGGCGTTTTGTTCTTTCCAAAAGACATTCGGCTGAAAGAGGAATGTCGCAACATCTTAAACCGCTGCGCGGAAGGTTTGGGCATCGAAGTGTTGGCTTACCGCAAAGTGCCCGTCAATCCCGATGACATTGGGGCGACAGCTCTTTCCGTTGAACCCGAAATAGAACAAGTCTTTGTTGCCTGTCCTGACCATATCACAAACCCAGAAGATTTTGAACGCAAGCTTTTTCTTTTACGCAACTATGCAAGTCACACGGCAAACAACACGATAAAGAAAGACAACATTGGTTTTTACATCGCGTCTTTCTCGTACAAAACGGTGGTGTATAAGGGCCAGTTGACCAGCGGACAGCTTCGCGGTTACTATCCCGATTTAAGCAACAAGCGGGTCGTATCGGCATTTGGGCTGGTTCATTCGCGGTTTGCCACCAATACCTTTCCAAGTTGGAAGCTGGCGCAACCCTTCCGCTACATTGCGCACAACGGAGAAATCAACACGCTGCAAGGCAACTTAAATTGGTTGAAGACAAGCGAAAAAAACTTTACATCTGCTTATTTCACGAAAGAAGAAATCGAATTGCTCACGCCCATCATTACACAAGGGCAAAGTGATTCAGCTTGTTTGGATAACATGATTGAGCTGCTCACGCTGTGTGGCCGTTCGCTGCCGCATGTGATGATGATGCTGATACCGGAAGCCTGGGACGACAATGATTTGATGGACCCGGTGAAGAAAGCCTTTTATGAATTTCACGCATCGTTCATGGAGCCTTGGGATGGTCCGGCTTCTATCTCTTTCACTGATGGTAAAATCATTGGAGCTACGTTGGATAGAAACGGCCTTCGTCCTTCCCGCTATTGCGTTACAACGGATGATAGAGTTATCATGGCTTCAGAAACCGGCGTACTTCCTATTGATCCAAAGCTGGTGAAAGAATACGGCCGCTTGCAACCGGGAAAAATGTTTGTGGTGGATTTGGAACAAGGCCGCATCATCTCGGACGAAGAATTGAAACAAGGCATTTGTTCGCAAAAGCCGTACAGCGATTGGCTGAACAAATACAAGATCCGGTTGGAAGAATTGCCCAATCCAAGGGTTACGTTTTCCGACCTTGAACATGAACAAGTGTTCAAGTACCAAAAAGCATTTGGTTACACTAAAGAAGACGTAGAGAACATCATTGCGCCAATGGCATTGGATGGCAAAGAGCCGATTGGTTCAATGGGTTCCGATATTCCATTGGCCGTGTTAAGCGACCAGCCGCAACACCTCTCCTACTATTTCAAACAACTCTTTGCACAAGTTACCAATCCACCCATTGATCCCATCCGCGAACGCATGGTGATGTCGCTGGCAACCTTTGTGGGCAACAACGGAAACCTCTTGGCTGAAGACCCGATCTCTTGTCACAGCGTGGCGTTAAAGCATCCCGTTCTTTCCAACTACGAACTGGAAAAAATACGAAGCATTGACACGGGCATTTTTCATGCAAAGACCTTGCAATGCTATTTTAAAGCCGATGGCAAACCTGGCTCTATGCAAAAGGGTTTGGAACGTCTTTGCCGCTATGCCACCGATGCCGTTGACGATGGCTTTGAAGTGTTGATCTTATCCGACCGCGCCATTGACAGCGAACACGCAGCCATTCCAACCTTGTTGGCAACTGCGGCCGTACATCATCACCTCATTCGCAAAGGCAAACGTGGGCAAGTGGGCATTGTGGTAGAAGCCGGCGACGTGTGGGAGACGCATCATTTTGCTTGTTTGATTGGCTTCGGCGCCACGGCCATCAATCCTTATCTCGCTTTATCCACGCTCAAAGATTTAAAGGTTACGCATCGCGAACTACCTACGGAAGAACAGCTTAAAAAGAACTACATCAAAGCGGTGAACGATGGCTTGCTAAAAGTATTTTCCAAGATGGGCATCTCCACCTTGCAGTCCTATCAAGGCGCCCAGATTTTTGAAATCATCGGCATCAACAAAGCGGTTGTGGACACTCACTTCATCGGCGCCATATCCCGTATCGAAGGCATGGGCCTGGATGAAATTGCAAGAGAGGCACTGGCCAAACACAGCTTCGCATTTAAGAAACAAACCACGCCCTTTGAAAGCCTTCCGGTTGGTGGTGTGTATCAATGGAAGCGCCGCGGCGAAGCGCATCTTTTCAATCCGCAAAGCATTCACCTGTTGCAACAGGCAACGAAGCTGAATGACTTCGGCACGTTTAAAAAATACTCTAAACTGGTGAATGAGCAGGACACGACAGCTTGCACTTTGCGAAGCCTTTTTTGTTTTAAAAAGGTTCGTTCATCCATTTCAATTGACGAAGTGGAACCCGCTGAAGGCATACTAAAAAGATTTGCCACCGGCGCCATGAGCTTTGGCTCTATTTCTCATGAAGCCCATTCTACCCTGGCCATTGCCATGAATCGCATTGGCGCCAAAAGCAATACGGGCGAAGGCGGCGAAGATGAGATGCGTTATCAGACCTTGCCTAATGGCGACAGCATGCGTTCTGCTGTTAAACAGGTTGCCTCTGCACGTTTTGGTGTGACGAGCTATTATCTCACGATGGCCGATGAACTGCAGATCAAAATGGCACAGGGTGCAAAGCCCGGCGAAGGCGGACAATTGCCCGGCCACAAAGTTGATGAATGGATCGGCAAGGTGCGTCACTCTACACCGGGTGTAGGTTTAATTTCGCCGCCGCCTCACCACGATATTTATTCCATTGAAGATTTAGCCCAACTCATATTTGATTTAAAGAACGCCAACCGGGCGGCACGCATCTCCGTGAAGCTGGTATCCAAAGCAGGTGTGGGAACCATCGCTGCCGGCGTGGTAAAAGCAAAGGCCGATGTAGTGTTGATTGCAGGGCATGACGGCGGCACCGGCGCCTCGCCGCAAAGCTCTATTCGTCATGCCGGCTTGCCGTGGGAATTGGGCCTCGCCGAAACACATCAAACGCTTGTGAAGAATCGTTTGCGCAGCCGTGTGGTTGTTCAAACAGATGGACAATTACGAACGGGTCGCGACATTGCCATTGCAACTTTACTCGGCGCAGAAGAATGGGGCATTGCAACCGCAGCCTTAATTGTGGAAGGTTGCATCATGATGCGCAAATGCCACGAGAATACGTGTCCCGTGGGCATTGCCACGCAAAACCCCGAACTGCGGGCACGCTTCACCGGCGATGCTGATCATGTGGTGAACTATTTCAAGTTAGTCGTTCAAGAGTTAAGAGAAATCATGGCCGACCTGGGTTTTAAAACCATCAATGAAATGGTTGGACAAGTTGATTGCCTTGGTGTAAAAGACGACATCAAACATTGGAAATACAGCAAGCTTGACCTCTCGCCTGTTTTGTTTAAAGACCCGGCCTCTTTGTACACAGGTTTGTATAAACAAGAAGAGCAGGATCATGATATGGACAAAGTGCTTGACTGGAAGTTGTTGGAAGCTGCGAAGCCTGCGTTAGAATCCGTTCAACCTGTGTCGGCTGCATTCAACATAATCAACACCGACCGTGCAGTCGGCACCATTTTATCGAATGAAATTTCAAAGAAATACGGCGGTGATGGTTTGCCCAATGATACCATTCATTTCAAGTTCATCGGCACCGCCGGACAAAGCTTTGCGGCCTTCAACACCAAAGGCGTAACGCTTGAACTGGAAGGCGATGCCAACGATTATTTCGGCAAGGGTTTGTCGGGTGCACGGCTGGTAATTTATCCGTCGTCACAAGCCGGTTTCGTTCCCGAAGAAAACATCATCATTGGGAACGTGGCCTTTTATGGTGCTACCTCCGGCGAAGCTTTTATTCGCGGCAAAGCCGGCGAACGTTTTTGTGTGCGCAACTCCGGCGTGAATGCGGTAGTGGAAGGCGTTGGCGACCATGGTTGCGAATACATGACCGGTGGCCGCGTGGTGGTGCTGGGCGACACCGGAAGAAATTTTGCCGCGGGCATGAGTGGCGGCATTGCTTATGTCTATGATGTGAAGGGAACGTTTGCATCGCTTTGCAACCGCGAGATGGTTGACCTTGATCCGGTAGCCGCGAACGATACGAATGAGTTGCGGACAATGATTGAAGCACATTACCGCAACACCGGCAGCACAGTTGCGAAGTTTATTCTTGATGATTTCGATAACCAGTTGAAGAATTTCATCAAGGTGTTTCCGAAGGATTATAAAAAAGTTTTGCAGGAAAGAAGCTTTGCATCGTCGAAGGAGATGGCGAAGTAACGTCCCCCTGTCCTCCGCCAGCTGGCGGAGAGACTTAGGTCGTAGAGACTTTAGTTTTTCCAATTAGCTCTTTATCATTAGCTTTTTCGGACCAGAGGCTTTATTATCTATTGGGCTTTCGTTGCGTCGCACTCTTTTACGCTTTGTTCACTATTGAGCATTTCACCGTCGCGGCAATTGAACCACGAAGACACGGAGGCACCAAGTTTCACGGAGTCTCTTTGTGCATCTCTGTGTCTTTGTGTCTTCGTGGTTCAAAAAAGCCCAATAGCGATAAGAACGATGAACGGAGCGTCGCAACTTTAGTTAAATAGTAGCAATGCAGCCGGTCAACCAAAAAGAAAAAACAATTTTTATAAACACTCTCCGAACATCGGAGGCTAAAGCCCCCTTTAGGGGGTTGGGGGTATCTACACATGGGCAAACCCACAGGCTTTTTAGAATTCACTCGTGAGCAACCGGCCAAACGTCCGGTAGGCGAACGGGTACACGATTACAAAGAATTTGTAGAACGCTACGGCGATGAAAAATTAAATCATCAGGCCGCACGTTGCATGGATTGCGGCGTACCGTTTTGCCACAACGGATGCCCGCTCGGCAACATCATTCCCGAGTTCAACGATGCCGTGTACCGGCAACAATGGGACGAGGCATACTACATTCTTTCGTCCACCAATAACTTCCCCGAATTCACGGGCCGCATTTGTCCCGCCCCTTGCGAAAGTGCTTGTGTGCTCGGCATCAACCAACCGCCTGTTGCCATTGAAGAAATTGAAAAACACATCATTGAAATTGCTTTCGACAAAGGCTTTGTAAAGCCGCACAAACCGGCTTATCGCACGGGTAAAAAAGTAGCCGTAATTGGTTCCGGTCCGGCGGGTATGGCCGCGGCGGCGCAGTTGAATTATGCCGGTCATTCAGTTACCGTTTTTGAACGCGATGCAAAACCTGGTGGTTTGTTGCGTTACGGCATTCCTGATTTTAAATTGGAGAAGTGGGTAGTGGAACGGCGCATCGCTTTGATGGAAGAAGAAGGCGTTGTATTCCGTTGCAATGCCAATGTGGGAAAAACTGTTTCCATCAACGATATTCTGCGTGAGTTTAATGCCATTGTTTTGGCAGGTGGTTCCACCGTTCCCCGCAACCTGAATATACCCGGAAGAGAACTCAAAGGCGTTCATTTTGCGATGGACTTTTTGGGGCAACAAAACCGAAGAGTGGGCAACGAAACGTTTTCAACAGAAGACATTTTTGCCACGGCTAAAAGTGTGGTTGTCATTGGCGGCGGCGACACCGGCAGCGATTGCGTAGGCACGTCAAACCGCCACGGCGCAAAAGACATTACGCAGTTTGAACTACTGCCGCGTCCACCAAAGGAACGGCCGCACCACATGCCCTGGCCTTCGTACCCGATGATTGAAAAAACAACGTCCTCGCACGAAGAAGGCGCGGCAAGACATTGGGCCGTTTCCACTAAAGAATTTCTCGGTGATGAAAGCGGAAATCTAAGAGCTTTAAAAGTTGTGGACCTCGAATGGAAAACAACACCTGACGGCCGCGCCGCGCAGTTCACCGAAGTCCCCGGAAGCGAACGTGAATTGCCTTGCGAGTTAGCTTTGTTAGCCATGGGCTTTCTGCATCCGCAACACGAAGGCTTATTGGATGAATTGGGTATTGATAAAGATGAACGCGGCAACGTGAAAGCAGCGGAAGCAGCGTATCAAACCAGCATCGCGAAAGTCTTTGCAGCGGGTGACATGCGCCGCGGACAATCGCTTGTTGTCTGGGCCATCAGCGAAGGACGAGAATGTGCGGTGAAGGTGGATGAGTATTTGAAAGGTGTGACGTCGTTGGAAGCAAAGGATCAAAGTTTGTTGGCAAGGCAGGTGGAGTATGTGTGAGGCGATAATCTCAATTCATTTCACAAATTTGCGTAAGCCTTGCAAGATGTATTCAGTCCGGCTTTGATCATAAAAATCAAGGTTAGCGGCAACCCATTCCTCCGCATACGGATTCTGCAAAAGTTTGCTTATTTCTTTTTTCAAATAATGCCTTACTGTCTCCGGTGCGTTCTCCATTTCATCCCAAATTGTTGAACGGTTATTTAGTACATAGACAATGTCTTCAAAATCATGACTCGTTCGGCCATCACCTTGTCCGCGACCTTTAAACGCTTCCCACTTTGAAGTGATAAAATAAGGAGCCGTAAAAATGCGCACGGTGCAGTGGTCATCTATTATTTGTTCAACGGCATATTGAAAGCCTTCTTCATACCAACGATTGGAAAAGCCGAGAATTGCTATCGTTTATCGGCATAACATCCACCGTGATGCCGTGTATTTTAAACCGGCAAATAATACCGGATGATGAATCGTTTTGAAATCCCTTCAACCGCAGCTTTTCTTCCACCGCCGCGTATTCCGTCCGGGTCCAAACTTCTACAAGCACATCTACATCTTCGGTGGGCCTGACTTCCGAAGCGGCTCGGTCTGCACAGAGGAAAACGGTTGCGCCGCCAACGAACACCACTGCATTGGCGAGTTCTCCCAATGCGTCATTAACTTCCTGGATTCTATCAATGTTTTGGTTGTAACTCATGAGACAACTCTTTCTTTAAAACTTCCATTGCAGCTTTCACCTCTCTGGATTTTCCTACCCTCACAACGTCAATACACGCTAACAAAAGATAAAGCCTTTCATCTTGCCGGGCGGCGGCAGGCTGACCTGCGTATAATGGAGCGATAGCAGCGCCTCTTTGCTTTCCGCTTGCAAAAGGCCAAACATACTTTAGCTCCGCGCCAAATTGCTTTTGAAAATAAGGATGGGAATGAGCCGTGGGAATGCCGTTCATAATAGCACCCGGTGCTTGTGGAAACACGTAGTGCAAACCGTATTGGATAAACTCCAAAACATTTAAGCGGGCCACCTTCCGTTTATCGTCGCTTATCAGCCCTGCCAGTTGGCTGCGGTTAAGCGATTCAGAGACTTCGGCCGCACTTAAAGAAAGTTCGACAGCCAAGTCTTTAAACTGCCATTCCTCTTTTTCGATGGTTAAAGTCTTTAAGAGAACCACGATGTCTTGCGGCCTCATGCCGTTGTGTTTGCGCATGGGCCGAAGGTAATTCGCAATTTGCAAATTGCGAATTAGTAATTCAATACACATTTTTCTATGACCGGAGTTTACCCGTTGCATATTCGTTTTTACATGGGAGATTAAAGCGGTATTTATCGCGGAAGAAAAAAGCGTAATCGTTCATAGTGAAAAGAAAAATGTTGTAGTTTACTTTATAATTTTTAAACGCTTCTTATGACGCTTATACAAGAACCACATTATTCAAAGTATTTTGATAAATGTGTTGAATGGTTTATGTTAGAATTTCAAAAGAAAATAGGCAGAGAATTTAGATGTGAAAAAAGAAATTTTTCGACAAGTGAACTAAAGGCTATTGATATAAGGCACGAAAACGATTTCTTTTTGAAGCGGATGCTGGTGTTGCTTCACTTCGATGATTTCAAAGAACCTGTACCTGCTTTAGACGAAAACAGATATGAATTGCTTTGTAGTCTTGGCAACCCGATGAATGGGAACGCCTACAAAAAAGGGTTATTGTTCATTAAGCTTCATAACGAAAACCCTACGAGTTATAACGACACTATTCTAAATTTTGATAATTGTGGGAATGATGCCAAACCAAAAGCAAAACAGCCACGCAGTCTGCTGTAAACACGTAATTTTTGTACAGACATAAACTATCAATATGAGACAGGGTATACCAGGATGGATGATTATTGTCCCTTTAATGGGAGTCGTTTATTTGATTATACATATCATCGAAAAAAAAGAAATGGCAATATATAAGGCCTCATTTCCTTTCGACGTAGATAGCTTACAAAGAGCAGTAAGTTTTAGATTTACTTACTCAATGCCGCAGAATACAACCTTAACGAAAGGAGGTTGTTTTGTTTTCAATTTGGACGACGGTAATCTAGAGGTAAACAAAAAAGTAAACGAATTATTAGCCCCAAGCGTTTCACCAAAAACAAATGAAATCAAAACCGTTGCTATCGTAGAAAAAGGCGAGAGAAAATCGGGAAAATATTCAGGTGGCAGCACAGGAATTCAACATTATTGTACTATCTACTTTTTTGATTGTGGGAAAGAAAACGTTGTGACTTCAGAAAACATTTCGGGATCATTACCACCGGACAAAGCTTACGTTAGGAGTGGTGGAAAGCCAAATGGTTCTCAAGTTAGCGAGGAGGAGATTGCAAACTTTCTAAAAACAAGCTTGCAATAAAATAAACTGCAACCAACATCCACCGGTTGAGAAGCGGCCCTTTTCTTCCCACCAGGAAGGGCTTTAGCACCATCTTGCCGCTTTAAGGAATAGTTATTGGGATGGGCCGCTTACACCGAATTCCTACCCGCATTAATAATCCCAAAGCTTGTCCGTATCACCAGTTTCTCCAATGTTTCCTTTTCCTCCGCTCTCATCATCGGCTGGCTGCGCAAACAAATCAGGGCATATTGTTGAATGGTTGTCAGCGGCAACACAATCCGCTCCCGCATTTGAATGGAAAGATTGTCCACCGGATAATTTTCCATCAACTCGCTGTTGCCGGTTAGCTTCTGCAACTGCCGTTTTGTGCGTTCGTATTCTTCCACAATCATCGTCCACAATGGCCCGAACTTTTCGTCGGTGGCGAGGTAAGCCGTGAGCGGAAAATAACTTTTCTTCATCGCCATCTCGCAGTTGTCAACCAGCGTACGGAAGTAAGCCGAGCGGTTGTAAATGTGTTTGACTTCAGACGCTTTGCCTGCTTTCTCCATTGCCTCCAGCGCCGTTCCCAAACCATAATAACCCGGTACGTTTTGCTTTATCTGGCTCCACGCTCCTACAAAAGGAATGGCCCTCAAATCTTTTAGCGACAAGCGTTTTGCGCCGCCGCGCTTTGACGGCCGGCTGCTGATGTTCGTCTCGCTGTAATATTTAAGCGGACTGATTTCGGAGAGATAATCCAAAAAATCAGGATGCTCTTTCAAACCCTTGTACGCTTCGTAACTCGCCTCGGCCAACTGTTGCAAAGTCTCGGCTTGCGTGGCTTGCAAAGACTTATCGCTTTCCGAAAAAATATCGTTCACAATCCCGGCGTTCAGCAACTGCTCAATGTTGAATTGCGCCGAAGGAATGATGCCGAAATTGGAGCTGACCGTTTGCCCCTGAATGGTCAATTGAATTTCATCCGTTGAAATCGCCTTGCCCATGGACGCATAAAACTTGTGTGTTTTACCGCCGCCTCTTGCCGGCGGGCCGCCGCGACCATCGAAGAACACGACACTAACGCCATTCTCGCGGGAGATGCGGGTAAGGTTTGCTTTAGCCTGGTAAATGCTCCAGTTAGCCATCAGGTAGCCACCGTCTTTGGTGCCGTCGGAAAAGCCAACCATAATCACTTGCTTCATCTCACGCCGCTTCAGGTGGTCGGCGTACAAAGGGTTTTGATAAAGCGCCGACATCACATCTGCTGCGTTGTGCAAATCATCCACGGTTTCAAACAAGGGCACAATGTCAATATGAATTTCTTCCTTCTTCCAGCCGCGCAATAGAAACAGCGCATAAACTTCCAGCACATTGGCCACGCTTCCGCATTGGCTGATAATGTAGCGATGGCAACCACGTTCGCCGTTGGTGGCCTGTATTTCCTTAATCACATCTATCGAAAGCAAGGTGTCCTTCGCCATGTCTGCGAAGGCATCAGGGTTTACAACAGCAGTAAGGTTTGAAATGAGACTTATCTTGTCCTCTTCGCTCAAACTTGCATAACCCGATAGCCCCGCTTCCTTCTCCCCTATTTCTTCCAGCACCGATGAATGCACTGTGCTTTCCTGCCGTATGTCAAGTGTAGCAAAGTGAACACCAAAAACATTCACCTTATTAATGAGGCTCTCTACTTGTTGAAGAAAAAGGCTGCCGTGTTCGTACACAAGCGTTTCCCGAATCTTCAACAGCGGGCCTAAAATATCTTGTTGTGTAAAAACCTTTTCAGCGGGTTGCAGGTAGTTGTGTTGGTACAACAAGCTTTCCAGTTCGGCAAGCGTTGTATCCACGCCTTCAAAAGTCAGTCTGCGTTTTAACCGGCGCACTTCATAGTAATAACAGCGAATGATAGAAGCATGTAAAGCCTTCGCAACTTTGGCCGTAATATCGGCCGTCACGTTCGGGTTGCCGTCCCTGTCGCCGCCGGGCCAGAAGCCCATTTGAATCACGGGATTCTTTTCAAATTGTAACTGTGGCAGCGTCGTCTTTAATTCAACCAACACACGGCCAATGGCGTAGTAAAAAACATTCTCCAGATACCAAATCAAGCTTACCGCTTCATCATACGGTGTGGGCTTTTGTTTTTTAAACAGCGGCGTCTTGCCCAACTGCTGCAAATAGGTATTTATCAAAGCCGCATCGTTCTCTTTTAATGCCTTTGATAAATCGTTGATGATGCCCAAGACCGAACCGGGATAAAACTGCGTGGGGTGTGCAGTGAGCACAAGCGTGACCACAAAGGATTCTAACTTCTTCGCCAGCGCTTCTTCTTTTTCATCCTGCACAATACGTGTTTTCAATTGCTTCAAGGTTCCCGTTCCACTTGGGTCGTTCACTTCATCAAAAGCTGCATCTTCCACGGCATCAAACAACACAATCTGCCGCTCGGCGTATTGCACAAACCGGAACAAAAAATCCATTCGTTCCTGGCCATTTTTGGAGAAGGTATAGCTCTCAAAAAAGCTGTCCACAATCTGCAAGGGGCTCAAGCCTTTTTTATAGCCTTCCTCGCAATGGTTCAGAAAAACCGAAAGCAGGATGCCCGTTTTTTCGATGCGGTGAAAAGGCAAGGACGTAAAAAGGCTGTTGTACAATTGGAACTTAGTACCTACGGCGTTTTTAAAAGCCTCAAGGCGGCGGAGAGAGAGTTGGTCCATGCAGACAAATTTAACCCACTGCGAAAACTTAATTGCAATTGGCGCGACATATTTTGATTAGCATTTGATGAATCGTTTTTTGAACCAGAGGTTTGTCTATCTATTAAGCGTCTGTTGCGTCGATTTCTATGGTTTAGCCAAGGAGGAGACGTAATTTTTTTCATACATTTTTTTATGTTTTACACAGGAGAATATCCGGAGGATGATTTTGTTTCGGATAGCGTTTAGTACACTCATTTTGGCCTTACCTTCGGCCAGCTTGCGTTCATAATAGGCTTTCATTTCTCCCTTCATTCTGATGGCACTCATGGCCAGCAGGTGAAAAAGCTTCTTCATTTTTTTGTTGGCCTTGTGCGATACCCTTTGCTTTTTCTTCACCTTGCCTGACTCGTCTTTGAATGGCGCCACGCCTGCATAACAGGCATATTGCTTGGCTTCGCTGATATCTAAGAACTCATTGGTTGTTACCAATACACTCGCTGAGGTTATCAGTCCTACGCTGTCCACACTGGTGATGTATTCATTCAACTCCTGGAGTTTCTCATCTCCTTGTAGTAAATGGCTCATCTCTTTTTCAACACGCTCCAACTGCTGCCGGGTTGTTTTAAGCATGGCGGCTGTCGTTTCTGTTACCATTTTACAAACCGTGCCTTCGCTAAAGCGCTTGAACTCTTTGAGTGTCGTCTCATACTGATGCTTTGTCTTTTGCAGCTTTTCCCGCAACATCAAGAGCGTTTGTAACCGCTGTATGACTTCTCTTGGCTTTCTCCACAACCGTACCTGCTCCCCGTTTTTACTCGCATACACGGCTATACGTACCGCATCCTGTTTATCGCTTTTGCCACGCTTAAGCCCCTGTGTACTGCCTTCACTTATCTGCAGCCCCGGTATCAGCCACACCATCGCTTTTTGCTCGTGCAGCACTTCCAGCAAATGATGATTGTACAGGCCCGTGAACTCCATGCTGAACAGGGTGTCGTTTAGCGTATAGCCAAACTCCTTCTGTGTCTGCCGCAGCCAGCGCTTTATCGCTGCTGCTTTGTTATCAATCTGTGTATGATGCCACAGCTTGCCACCGCTTACAACGCTCATGTCTAGCCATTCTTTGGACACATCCGTTCCAACAAAAAACTTAATTTGCTCCATTGTTTTTTCTTTTTAATCAGTCAACCATTACTGCCTTACTTAAAGCCTTGATAATGGGCCTGGGAGCCCTAATTTCTATTTGAGTCAGGTCAGTAAACCATCCGGCAGCGGATTAAATCGACGCGTAGGCCTCCATAGCCTGGCACTCTGTTAATGCGCCGTTGCCGGTGGTTGACTTGATTGCTTTATCCACATAGTAACGTGGATAGCAAAAAGAAAAAATAATAGTAGTACTATTTTAAAAAACTACTCAAATACAAACCTAAAGGCACTCTTGTACGCTTTGTAATTCTATTCGGCATTGTTCAACTTTTCCCATTGATCATAAGCGTTCTTTACAGCGGATAGCACAGATGCTTCCTTCGTCAGAATGACAAGTCAGAGGCGTTGTGTTTGCAATCTTTCTAAAATTCAGAGTATCTGAAATAAGTAACGCAGGGTTAGTTGTCATCCCGACGCAAGAGGGATCTGTGAACTATATAAAAGGAAAGGCAACAAAAAAGCAGAACATCACCGCAAAGCAAGGGCTGTGTGCCAGGCTCCTTCCCCGGTGGGGAAGGCCGGGATGGGGCCGCGTGAGGGATAGAAGCGAAAATCCTTTTTATTGGCTTATCGTGATGACTGACTATAGTTAAAACGACCGCCAATAAAAAGATTGGAGCGAATAGCCCGGTGCCGCCTCGGCACACGCCCAAAACACCAACGAGAAAAAACAAATCACCACTTCTATCACCAATAAAATTTAAGCCTTATCTTGGCGCTCTGCAAATGACAAGCGCTTACAATCATATCAGCTTCACTACCACCACGATTATTACAACAATCCGCTTTGCGGATAACACTACTTCATATAACCACTTGGGCTAAAAAGCCACGCCCCCGCAAAGGGCCATTCATACATTTACCTTCCTTAAAAAATCAAAACCAATGCAGGTTTTAAAATTCGGCGGCACCTCGGTTGCCAACGCTGCGAACATTAAAAAAGTGGCGGCCATCGTTGCCAAAAAAAGCGGCGAAAACATTGCCGTTGTGGTATCGGCTTTCAGCGGCGTTACCGACAACTTGTTGCAATGCGGAGGTCTGGCACTCGACAACAATTCCGAACATACATCGCTGATTGAAAGCTTAACGAACCAGCACGTGGAAGCCGTGAAAGAACTGCTTCCGGTAACGGCGCAAAGCAGCATCTTGAGTTGGGTGGTGCAACAGTTTCACGAAGTGGAAGACGTTTGCACTGGAATAAAAATGTTGAACGAATTATCGGATAGAACACGCGACCGGCTTGTGAGTTATGGCGAACTTCTTTCTTCAAAAATCATTGCGGCCTTTTTCAGCAGCACCGGTTTGGAAACCGAATGGGCCGATGCAAGAAAGCTGATTGTAACCGATAGCCATCACACAAAAGCCGCGGTGAACTTTGCCGCCACAAAAGAAGCCGTGAAAACGCAACTGCTATCGTCGCCAAAAAATCTTTTCCTGATTCCCGGCTTTATCGCCGCCGATGAAAAAGGCATCACCACAACTCTCGGACGCGGCGGTTCCGATTACACAGCAGCTATTATCGGCGCTTGCGCCGGCGCTTCGTCGGTTGAAATCTGGACTGATGTTTCGGGCATGATGACGGCCGACCCACGATTGGTGCCCAACGCCAAGCACATCGCCGCCATCTCTTACAACGAAGCGATGGAGCTTTCACATTTTGGCGCGAAGGTGATTTATCCGCCAACCTTGCAGCCGCTGATGGATGCGGGCATTCCTGCATGGATTAAAAACACCTTTGCACCCGAAGAAGCGGGCACCATCATTGAAGCACACGCCCACAAAAACGGCAACAGCACCCGCGGCATTTCCAGTGTGGGCGCCATTGCGCTGTTGAGTTTGGAAGGCAGCGGCATGGTGGGCATTCCCGGCTTTTCCAAACGCTTGTTTGAAGTGCTGGCGGCCCATCGCATCAACGTCATACTTATCACGCAAGCTTCATCGGAACATTCCATTTGCGTGGGTGTGGAAGAGAAAGCCGCGGCCAAAGCAAAAGGCGTGATTGACGCTGCTTTTTCGTATGAAATCGAACGGGGCTTGATTGAACCGATCTTATTAGAAAAAGATCTCGCCATTATCGCCCTCGTTGGCGATAACATGAAAAGCCACCAGGGCATTAGCGGACGAATGTTCGGTGTGTTGGGCCGCAACGGTGTCAACATCCGCGCTATTGCGCAAGGCTCATCGGAACGCAACATATCAGCGGTGATTGTGAAAGACGATATCCGCAAAGCTCTAAATGCTTTGCACGAAGAATTCTTTGAAACAACCTACAAGCAAATTAACCTCTTTGTTGTTGGCACTGGCAATGTTGGTGGCAAGTTGTTGTCGCAATTAAAACAACAGCAGGATTTTTTATTAGAGAAGGCAAACTTGCAAATCCGCATCATTGGGTTAGCTAATAGCCGCAAAATGGTCTTCACCGACGAAGGCATTGAAGCCACTGACTGGAAAGCACAATTGGATGCCGGCGGGCCCATGAACCTTCAAGCTTTCGTTGACAAGATGCTGGAGAAAAATCTACGCAATTCGGTCTTCGTTGACGTGACCGCAAACGCAGACGTGGCCAGCGTTTACGAAGGCATCTTTCAAAAAAGCATTTCGGTTGTAGCCTGCAACAAAATAGCCGCTTCCTCTCCTTTTGCCCGCTATAAAAATCTGAAAGATTTATGCGCTGAATTTGACGCGTCCTTTCATTTTGAAACCAATGTGGGCGCCAGCTTGCCCATCATTGGCACGCTGAACGACCTTGTGCGCAGCGGCGATCGCATTCAACGCATAGAAGCTGTATTGAGCGGTACATTGAACTATGTGTTCAATCATTACAACGGCGAAAAGCGGTTCAGCGATGTTGTGCGGCAGGCGCAAACGGAAGGCTACACCGAACCCGACCCGCGCCTTGATTTAAGCGGCACCGATGTGATGCGCAAGATCATGATTCTGGCCCGCGAGACCGGCGTACAAATGGAGATGAGCGACATCAGCAACACGGCCTTTATGCCGCCTTCGTGCATGGAAGGAAGCGTGGATGATTTTTATGTGGAGATGTCGAAACAGGAAGAACACTTCAAACATTTATACGCGGCTGCAGCAAACGATGGGGCGAAGTTGAAATTTGTGGCAACCTTCAAAGATGGCAAGGCTACAGTTGGATTAAGACACATTGATCCCAGCCACGACTTTTATCATCTATACGGCAAGGACAACATCGTGTTGTTTTATACCGAACGTTATCCCGACTATCCGATGGTGATTAAGGGCGCCGGCGCCGGTGCAGAGGTAACAGCATCGGGTGTGTTTGCAGATATCATCAGAGCGGCGAGGATTTGAACTCGAAACCGCTTGCAGATACGAACCATATAAAGTTGCAACAGCGGTAGCTGTGCGAGGCGTCCTCGCCTCGCACGATTCTATTGTCGCCTCTGGCGACGTTATTGGAGCCAACGCTTGAATGTAACAGAGGAAACTTAGGCTCATCAAACATTGCTCGTTTCAATCAGTTCTTTATCATAGGCTTTTTTTGGGCCAGAGGCCAGTACATCTATTGAGCTTTCGTTGCGTCGCACTTGTCTCATCCCGCCCCAAGCGGGGCTTGTACGCTTTGTTCACTGTTGAGCAACAATAGTAAACAAATCCGATAGCGAATGAAATCAAAAGCCCCAACGGGGCGCAATAACATAGCCCAGCCTGCAAGGGCTGGGCTAACGATACGATAAACGGCCTAAGCCCTGAAAGGGCGTAATATCTTTAAATGCCACCGTCCTTAAACAGTTTCTGCTTTAGGAAATGAAAAAAATAAAAATAAAATCACCGGCCACCATCGCCAATCTTGTTTGCGGTTTTGACATCCTTGGCCTGTGCCTAAATGAACCTTACGATGTGATGGAACTGACGTTGTTGAACGAAAAGAAGATTATCATTCACAACGAAGGGGCCAGCAACCTCCCAACCGAACCGCACCTGAATACAGCCGGTGCGCCGCTGATTGACATGCTGAATGAAATAGATGAAAATATCGGCTTTGAGCTTCGCATACAAAAGAACATCAAACCCGGAAGTGGTCTTGGCTCCAGCGCTGCCAGCGCTGCCGGCGCTGTGGTTGCCGCCAATCATTTACTCCGCAATCGTTTTTCAAAAGAAGATTTGGTACGCTTTGCCATGAGCGGCGAAAAAGTAGCTTCGGGTGTAAAGCATGCTGATAATATTGCGCCGGTCATTTATGGCGGTACCACACTCATTCGGTGCATCTTTCCGTTGGACATCATTCCTATTCCTGCACCGCCGTTGTTCATTACCGTAGTGCATCCACAGATTGAAGTGCGAACCGCCGATGCGCGGCAAATTCTGCGAAAAGAAGTGCAATTAAAAGATGCCATCAAACAATGGGGAAACATAGCGGGGCTGGTTGCCGGATTAATGAAAGGCGATTATGATTTAATCGGCCGTTCTCTTGAAGACGGCATCATTGAACCCTTGCGCAGCATCCTGATCCCTGAATTTGCCAAAGTAAAAAGCCGCTGCATTGAAGCCGGTGCACTCGGTGGTGGCATCTCCGGTTCGGGACCGTCCATTTTTATGTTGAGCAAAGACGAAGCAACCGCGAAGGCTGTTGAGAAAATTATGCAGGGAATTTACACCGCCATTGGCCTTCATCACTACACCTATGTTACCACAATTAATCAGCTAGGCTGTACCGTCATTGAAGAATCGCAATCGTAAACATCGTGTCCGTTGTGGTTCTTTGTGTTCCTCCTACGCCGCAGCAACTTTGGAACACAACGGACACAAAGGACACACGAAGAACCTGCCTAGCGGCAGGCAAGCACGACGCAAATCAAAACATCATGCAGTATTTCAGCACTAACAATAAAAACATTAAGGCCGATTTCAGGCAAGCAACCATTCAAGGGCAACCATCCGACAAAGGCCTGTATTTTCCTGAACACATTCCGCAGTTGTCAAAAGATTTCATTCAGAACTTAAAAAGTCTTTCAAAAGAAGAAGTCGCCTTTCAAGTCATCAAGCCTTACGTTGGCGAAACAATTGACGAAGACACCTTGCGTAAAATTGTGACTGAAACCGTCTTCTTCCCTTTTCCGCTTGTAAAAATCAATCATGCTATCAGCACGTTAGAATTATTTCACGGACCGACACTTGCCTTCAAAGATGTCGGTGCCCGTTTCATGAGCCGTTGCCTAAGTCATTTTGCAAAGAACGAAAAGCGAAAAATAACCGTGCTTGTTGCCACATCCGGTGATACCGGCGGCGCCGTGGCCGATGCGTTTTATAATGTGGAGAACATTGATGTTGTTATCCTTTATCCTTCCGGCAAAGTCAGCGACATTCAGGAACGGCAATTGACAACGCTTGGTAAAAACATCACGGCCTTAGAAATAGAAGGCAGCTTTGACGACTGCCAGCGGATGGTGAAAGATGCATTCGCAGATAAAGAGTTGAACGAACGGCTTTATCTCACTTCTGCCAACTCCATCAACGTTGCCCGCTGGCTGCCACAACAGTTTTATTATTTCTATGCACACCAGCAATGGACCGAAAACGAGCCGCAGGTAATCAGCGTGCCAAGCGGCAACTTCGGAAACATCTGCGCCGGTTTATTGGCTCATTCATCGGGCTTACCCGTTCAGCATTTTGTAGCAGCCTGCAATGCCAACGACGTGGTGCCGCGATACCTATCATCCGGCGATTATCAAACAAAGTCCACAGCTTTTACTTTATCGAATGCAATGGACGTAGGCGCACCAAGCAACTTTGTTCGCATCCTCGAAATCTTCAATCATCACTTGCCTTCGCTCAAAGATGTATTGAGCAGTTACAGCGTCTCCGATGAAGAAACGATCAATGCCATCAAAAAAGTTAAGTCATCGCACAACTATTTGCTTGATCCCCACGGAGCCGTCGGTTACGTTGCCTTGCAACGTTATCTAAAAGATCATCCCGATGAAAAAGGGTATCTATTGGAAACGGCGCATCCAGTGAAATTCAACACTGAAGAATTAACGGGCTATAAAGCTGATGTGCCTTCGTCGGTTCAACATTTGTTGGAGAAAGAAAAGGTAAGCATGAAAATGAAGGCGAATGAAAAAGAGTTAGAAGAGTTTTTATTGAGCAAGTAATCTTCCTATCGTTAAAAGGACAATTAAAACCACGAAGACACGAAGTCACAAAGTTTCACAAAAGTGTTTGCATCAGTCAGTGATCTCGGAATTGAAAGGCTCCCTCACTTCTTCATCCATCGTTCCTGTTTCCTCTGTTCTTCTGTTTCCTTCGCTCCATCCCCACAACAAAAATCCCGGCATCGCTCTGCCCCAGGTTTGTACATCGTGACGGCCGTCTTCAAAGTTTACGTAGCGAATGTCCTTTTCACTATCGTAACCAAGGGCTTCCAATTCTTTTATTACATCCTGTGTGTCGTCAATGGAATCAATCACGCCGTTTCCGTTTCTATCCGCCGTTTCATCTTGTGAGCCGGTGGTAAAATAAAAACGCAGTCCGGGGACCTTTTTGCCCTTGCGAATCTGCTGTTGCACAATGCGGTGTTGACCATCTTGATAGCCATCTCCCAAACCTTTCATGCGCCACCACAACGAACCGGAAAAAACACCAACAGTCGTAAACAAGCCGGGGTGATTCCAGGCCGTGTCAATGGCTGACAAACCACCCATTGAAAAACCCGCAATGGCTTTTTCCTTGAACGCATCAACACGGTACGCTGCGTGCAAAAAAGGAAGCAATTCTTCTACAATAAATTTTTGATAGGCGGCTGACCGTGCGCCGCGTCCGGCATAGTCAGGCATGGCCGCCGTGCCGTATTCATCGCGACGATATTTATTGCAATGCAAACCCACGCAAAGCAAGGGCTGTATTTGTCCCGATGACAGCAAGCCGTTAAGCATTGGTGCAAAGGGCATGTCCTCCAAATCTTGCCCATCATTAATAATCAACATCGAAAGTTCCGAAGAGTCTTCAATATTTTTGGGGAGATAAATATCGGCGATCACCTGGCGCTTCAAGTGCAAAGAAGCAATCGCTTTTTGTTCGATAAGGATAGTGGATAATTCGTCTATGACCATAACGCCAAATATAAGCAGGAGAGCCGCCGTATAAAAATTTGCAGTGGCGGCACGAATTTTTTTCCCGCTTTCATTTAAGTTGTACTTTGAACGCATTCGGACATTAAACCAACCAGCATGAAAAAGATCGGCATCCTCTTCGGCCAGGAACGCAGTTTCCCCATGGCCTTTATCGAACGGGTTAACAGCAAAGGCATTGATGGCATCGTAGCCGAACCGGTACGCATTGACAAAGTGGTGCAGGGCGAACCCACCGGCTACGCAGTGATGATTGACCGCATCTCGCAGGACGTTCCGTTTTACCGCACCTATTTAAAGAACGCAGCATTAACCGGCACGGCCGTTATCAACAATCCATTTTGGTGGAGCGCCGATGATAAGTTTTTCAACAACTGTTTAATGACGAAAGTGGATGTGCCCATTCCAAAAACGGTGATTCTGCCGTCGTACGAAATGCCTACCGATACGAAGCCGGCCTCTTTCGCCAATCTTGCTTATCCTTTGGACTGGGATGGCATCTTTAATTACGTTGGCTTTCCGGCTTACATGAAACCCTATGCCGGCGGCGGCTGGAAGAACGTGTACAAGCTGCACGACATGCCGGACTTTTACGCCAAACATGCGGAAACCGGACAGTTGGTAATGTTGCTTCAAGAAGAAATCATTTTCGACGAATACTATCGTTGCTACTGCATCGGCGGCAAGCACGTTCGCATCATGCCTTACGAGCCGCGCAATCCGCACCACCTGCGTTATTCAGCCGACTTCTCTCCTTCACCTGAAAGGCACAAACTGATGGAGGATATTGTTCTTCGCATCAACAAATATTTGGGTTATGATTTCAACACCGTTGAATTAGCGCTTCGCGATGGCGTGCCTTATGCCATTGATTTTGGCAACCCCGCACCCGATGCCGAACGGGCCGGTGTGGGCGAAGAGAACTTTGAATGGGTGGTAGAAACGGCCGCCAATTACGCCATTGAAAGGGCGCAGGCGCAACGGGATGATATTGACAACTTAACCTGGGGCGAATACGTTATAAAAGGGGCTGCCAAGCAACCTTTGGTTTGATATTCATATGAATCATGTACACGGTCTGGAACGATAAAGAAGGCACGCTAACGAAGGTGGAGGAACCCGATCCTTCACTTCGTTATACTTATGCCGACTACCTGAAGTGGAATTTTGAAGAACGGCTGGAGTTGATAAAGGGCAAGATTTATAAAATGAGTCCGGCGCCAACATCGTTGCACCAGTTGGTAAGCGGTCGGCTTCACGGCGAAATGTATTCCCTTCTCAAGGGCAAACGTTGCCAGTTATTCGCTGCCCCTTTTGATGTAAGACTGCCGGTTCAAAACAAGAAACGGCCCAGCCAGATAGATACGGTTATTCAGCCGGATTTATGCGTAGTGTGTCACGAAAGCAAAATTGACGAAAGGGGATGCATTGGCCCGCCGGATTTGTTGGTAGAAGTGCTTTCAAAACGCACGGGAAAAAAAGACAGGACTACCAAGTTAAGGCTTTATGAAGAGTCAGGTGTAAAGGAATATTGGATGGTATCGCCAAGGGCGGAAACGGTTGATATTTTTATCCTAAATAAAGATGGCAAGTATGCAGAAGCAAAAATTTATACAGGTAAAGACGTCATTAAGAGTGAAACGATTCCGGGCCTGACGATCAACCTTAGCGATATTTTCCTTTGATCTTATTCCTGTTCTGGCCCTTCTGATTTACGATTGAAAGGTCCCTCATAAAAACAACCACAAACCTCAAACTACAAACCTCAAACCCCTTATGGCAAACCTGAATTTTAAATCGTTCACGCTGGGTGTAGAAGAAGAATACATGGTGATGGATCCCGTGACCAAGGAGCTGAAAAGCCACGAGCAGAAGATTGTGCACGAAGGCCAGAAGATGATAAAAGATAAAGTGAAGGCCGAGATGCACCAGGCCGTGGTGGAAGTGGGCACCGACATCTGCGCCGACATTGAAGAAGCCCACCGCGATGTAAGCACCCTGCGCCGCACCATCTCCGACATTGCCGGCAGTTTAGGCTATGCCATGGGCGCCGCAGGCACACATCCTTTCAGCCAATGGCAAAGCCAGTTGATAACCGAACATGCCCGGTACAACGAAATCGTGAACGAATTGCAGGATGCCGCAAGAAGCAATTTAATCTTCGGCCTGCACGTGCACGTGGGCATGGAAAACCGCGAGATGGCCAACCACATTGCCAACAGCACCCGCTATTTTTTGCCGCACGTTTATGCCCTAAGCACCAACTCGCCGTTTTGGGAAGGCCGCAAAACCGGCTATAAATCTTACCGCACAAAAGTGTTTGATAAGTTTCCCCGCACGGGCATACCCGAAGCCTTTGAAAGCATTGAAGCTTATGACCGCTACATAAACCTGTTGATTAAAACGGGCTGTATTGACAACGCCAAAAAAATATGGTGGGACCTGCGGGTACATCCCTTTTTCAACACGGTGGAGTTTCGCATTTGCGATGTGCCCATGACGGTGGATGAAACCATTGCTATTACCGCTTTGTTCCAGGCCATTTGCGCAAAAATTTACAAACTGCGCCTGCAGAACATGAACTTCATTCAATATCCCCGGCCCCTGATTAACGAAAATAAATGGCGGGCGGGCCGCTACGGCATTGATGACTATCTTATTGACTTTGGCAAAGAAGAAGAAGTGAACACAAGAGTATTGCTTTACGAGCTGCTTGATTTTGTGGACGACGTAGTTGATCCCTTGGGTTCTCGCCACCGCATCAACTTCGTAAAAAATATAATTGAACGCGGCACGGGCGCCGACCGCCAATTGGCCGTGCATGAACAAAGCGGCGATGGCAGCCATTTAAAGCCTGTGGCCGAATACATTCATTCGCAGTTCTTGGCGTAACGAAAAAATGTTTTGCCGGGCGACTGGTGTTGCCTAAATTGATAAATCAATGACCCTGTGAAGATTGGCTGACGCATCCTTAATCCTTCCTCATGACCCGCCTGTTTACCATTTCTTTTATGCACGATGACGTGCAATACAGTGCCGTCGTTTCTGTACACGAAACCACGCTTTTTACCGAATACATTTTAGGAAAGGTGGATGAAAAAATCCGCGACCTACTTCCATCCATGCTCGTTATAGAAACCGATACAGAGATGTGCTTCCGGCACCAAACGGGCAAGCATCCTGTGGTCTTGTTGAACGACATTATTGAAAGTATTCAATCCCAGCTTGCGCTTATTAAAATCCCGACCTGATGTTTTGTTTTTGTTTTTATCCTTGCTTTTGAGCCAGGAATTAGTCTATCCATTAAGCTTCTGTTGCGTCGCTCCCGTCCCGATAGCTATCGGGAGCTATCGGGACTTGTACGCTTTGTTCGCTATTGAACACATCGTCGCGGCAATGAATTATGCTGGTATAATAAGCACCAATCATAAAATTATTGAGGCATAAGCCCGACCCTGAAAGGGTCGAATGTGACCACGTCGGAGGCTTACGTTCATTGGGACATTCGACCCCTCCGGGGTCGGTTTAATAACCACCACCTTACTACCCCCCCGGTTGCAACCGGGGGCTATTCACATTGAACCCCTCGCGGGGTTCTGATCTCTGATTGATAAAGTGTTTACGACTCGTTTGTGATGACTGCACGATGTTAAATAAAATTTCCGAACGATGAACGGAGCGTCGCACGAGACGATGATAGCAGCAATGTCGCTGGTTAAACAAAAACGGTTCTATACAGCCGGGCAATCATTGAAGCTTAGATGCAAAACATAGGTCAGTTTGTTTGGTCGGTTTCTTTAACCCATTTCACCACGCCGTTCATAAACACTTGCTGGTCGTCCCACATGGAAAGGTGGCTGCCATTCGGACAATACAAATAACTTCCATTCTTGACCATTTTGCTTTGCGCTTCCATTGCTTTTGGGTCCATCGTATCCCACTTCGCGCCAATCATCAGCGTGGGCACAGTAATCTCTTTTAACCGGGCTTTGATATCCCAATTTTGCAGCCGGCCGCTGATGCCAAATTCCGATGGGCCTTGCATCATCGTGTAAATAGTTTCGTTGGCATGTTTGAATGACCGGTTCACAGGATCGGGCCATTCAGTCAAACGGCACAAATGTTCATGATAAAAGTTCGGCGTCAACAGTTCCATGTAACGCGGATTGCTGAAATCTTTTTTCGCCTCAATCGTTCTAATTTCTTTCAACACATCCGGCTTCATTTGTTTGGACAAAACCTCGTCGGCGTACTTGCCGTATTCCGGTGCGCTGGCCACCATGTTGGCAACCATTAGGCCCTTCATGTTCTGTTGATACTTTAGTGCGTATTCCATGGCCAATATGCCTCCCCATGAATTGCCCAATAAGTAAAAATTATTTTTATCGGCGCCGATGGCTTTGCGCACTTGCTCTACTTCTTCTACAAAGCGTGCCGTCGTCCACAGGCTGCTGTCCTTCGGCTGGTCGGAATAATAAGAGCCCAACTGATCGTATTCGTAAAACTCAAAGCCTTCTTTGGGAAAGAAAGATTCAAAACATTCCATGTATTCGTGCGTCAAGGCCGGGCCGCCGTGAAGCAGCAAAATTTTTATGCGCGGGTTGTTCCCGAAACGTTTTGTCCAAACTTTAAAATTTCCAACCGGTGTGTTGATGGGAATGAGTTTGATGCCCGCTGTTTGCACACCAGTGTCACCGTAATTAAAATAGTCTTTTACCAAAACAGATTCAGCGTCGCCGTGCGTGTTCACCTTTACCTGACAGGAAAAAATAAAAGGGAGAAAGAAGATAAAAAGAAGAAGGCGCATAAACGTTTTATTTGTCGCAAAAGTTAGGACGTTTTGGGTTTACTTTGAAGACAGTCTATGTGTATGAAAAAACTTTACGTCTCTTACTTCATCCTCTTTTCGATAGCCGCACAAGCGCAAACGCATGGTGATTCGCTACGGTTTTTGCAACAAACAGCAACCTTGCTTGACTTGGATTTCACCGAAGCAGAAGCTGACTCCCTGCAAGGCAACATTCTTTTCTTCAAAAGCATTTACAACCGCATGCACAGGGAACTGCCGAAGAACGATCTGGCTTTTCCGTTTGCTTTTAACCCCGCGCCTTATGGCTTTGTTTTGCCAACCAAACAAGACAAAATTGTTTGGGATATTCCGCTGAATGTTTCGCTTCCGGCCGACCGGGCTGACCTGGCTTTTTATTCAGTGATGCAATTGGCATCGCTTATCAAAAACAAAAAGATTTCGTCAACCGAGTTGACGACCTTCTTTTTGAACCGGTTAAAGAAATGGGGAGATACCCTGGAATGTGTGATTACGTTGACGGAAGATTTAGCCATGCAACAAGCGAAGGCAGCCGATGAAGAATTGAAGAAAGGAATTTATCGCGGGCCGCT
The DNA here is from genome assembly GCA_965247695.1 of Flavisolibacter sp. Lineage (GTDB taxonomy): Bacteria > Bacteroidota > Bacteroidia > Chitinophagales > Chitinophagaceae > Flavisolibacter. Next base: position 2,267,191 of record OZ252037.1, on the reverse strand, counting down.
TCACGGCATACCGTATGGGTTGAAGGATTTGTTTGCCGTGAAAGGGTATAAGACAACTTGGGGAACCCGGCCTTATATGAACCAGATGATTGATGAAGATGCTTTTGTTTACACGAAGCTTAAAAAAGCCGGCGCTGTATTGTGCGCCAAACTTTCGTTGGGTTCACTGGCTTATGACAACCGCTGGTTTGGCGGCTTCACCCGCAATCCGTGGGATTTAAAGCAAGGCTCCAGCGGTTCATCGGCGGGCAGCGCGGCTTCGGTGGCTGCGGGTTTGTTGCCCTTTGCCATCGGCACCGAAACACAAGGCTCTATTGTTTCGCCTTCCACACGTTGCGGCGCCACGGGGCTGCGGCCAACCTTTGGTACAATAAGTCGTAGCGGCGCGATGGTGCTTTGCTGGAGCCTGGATAAAGCCGGACCCATCAGCCGCAGTGCCGAAGACGATGCCGTTATTTATTCTTATTTGAAAGGAACCGATGGCAAAGATTACGGCTCGGTTGATCACGCCTTTAATTATAACAGCAAGCAAGACATAAAAAAATTGCGCATTGCCTATGCAGAAAATTATTTTCGTCGCTTGCCCGAAGATGCGATGGAGCGAAAGGTAGTGGAGGCGTTTAAAGCAATGGGTGTAACCGTGCAGCCTGTCATCTTTCCCGATTCTGCGGTTTATACATCGCCCTTGATAAACCTTGTATTAAATGCTGAATCGGCCGCCGCTTTTGATGAACTGACAAGGACCGATAGAGACAGTTTGATTGAACGGCAGGACAAGAACTTTTGGCCCAACAGCTTTCGGGCATCGCGGTATATTCCGGCGGTGGAATACATCAACGCCAATCGCTATCGTTCGCGATTGTGCCAACAAGTGCAAGCCTTTATGAAAGATTATGATGTGGTGATTGTGCCGTCGTTTGCGGGCAACCAGTTATCCATCACCAATCTTACCGGCAATCCGGTTATTTGTATGCCGATGGGTTTTAATCAGCGTGGCTTGCCGCAAAGCATCACCTTCATTGGCAATCTTTACGACGAGGCTTCAATACTGGAAGCGGCCAAAGCCTACCAGGATAAAACGGAACACAACAAAAAGCATCCAGCGAAGTTCAACCGCTGATTATCGGGATTGAGAAAGCCTGCCTGCCGGCAGACAGGGATTGTCGGGATTATTGACATTGGTGTTTCAATTATTCAAAAGATCTTTTTATTGGGTTGAGCCATGAATGGTTCTATAGTTGAAGGCCGTGCGAGGCGTTCCTGCCTCCAGGTAGGCAGGAACGCCTCGCACGATTCTATTGTCGCTTCCCGCAACGGCATAACCAATCGAGGCACGAGCGTATGTTACCGTTTTCAATTTACCGGATACGGTTTGCGGCCAGCTTTATAGCCCTTGCCTGCATGAGTTTTTGAACGGCTACCGTCAACACAAGGGAAAGTAAAATAGAGGCAATCGCCGAATCAATAAAACTTAACATCGGCAAATCATCGCTGGTAAGAAGCCGTACCAAAAAGAAAGCGATCGCCGTCATGGAGCAGACCGACCAAAACGCGAAGCCCTTTTGCTTTTGAGCGGTAACACGATAAGTTGGCAATTGCCAAAACCGGCGCCGTAAAAAAAATAAGCCCGCTAAAGAATTTAAGCCAAAAAAAAGGTAGTAGACCAAGAAGTCGTCATCGTCAGATACGGCCGTGTATTGCTCAAAAAAGCTTTCTAAAAAACGAGCGCCGGTATGCACAAAGCGGTCCCAAAAAAGATGCGAAAGGCTTCCGAAAAAAAAAGAACCAACAACAATTAACGTGCTTTGCAAAAAGCGGCGGTTCCAATTGAAACGCAGATGCGGCTGAAACCTTTTTTGCGCAAAAAGCGGCAGTTGAACAATGAGCGGGTTGCGTAAAAAATTGTGGAAGAAAAAAGCAATCAGCAAACCTAAAGGAAGATCAAACCAAAACAGACCGGCCCAACTATGGCTGTAAATACTCAAGCCCTTCATGCGAATGAAATACTCAAGATCGGGAACGGTGCTGCCAATAACCAATCCGGTAACGGAGACGTTTTGTTTAAGTCTGTCAGCGATCGGCATCACAATAGCCGGGTGCGAAAAGGTAAAAGGCATAAAAGGTAGCTTTCGGGTGCGCTGTTTGTTTGCGGCAAAAGTATTCTGCAAAAAACAAAAGCGAAGCGATCATTCGATAATGGCAATGGCTGTCGTTTTCCTGAAACGCTTTCGTGCAAACCAAACATCGCGGTGCAGCCAGGCTGGAATGTTTCTTCCACAGCCGCATTGGCCAACGCCCGACCGTGCAGAAATACAAAAGCCAGCAGGTGTTGTTGGCCGCTGGCTTTTACTTTTAAAAACTTACTGTTGGTGATTTATTCAAAAAGCATTTTTCTCTCCTTTTAGTGTATTAAAAACAGTCAGCAACACAATCCGGATGTCAAGCAGCAGCGACCAGTTTTCCGAATACCAGATGTCGTGTTTGATTCTTTCGTCCAATTGTTTGCTGTTTTCTATTTCGCCCCGGTAACCATTCACCTGTGCCCAACCGCTTACACCCGGCTTTACAAAATGACGGATCATGTAATCGTCCTGAAGATGATGAACGTCGTCTTTGCTGCGAAGCATGGAAAAAAAACTCATGGGGTGAGGCCTTGGGCCAATCACCGACATCTGCCCAAGCAACACATTAATGAACTGCGGCATTTCATCCAGATTGGTTCTTCGTATGAATTTGCCCACTCGTGTCAGCCGGCTGTCGTTCTTTACCGCTTGCCTTGCATCAGCATCTTTGTTTACCGCCATGCTTCTAAACTTCAGGCACAGAAAAGGATGATTGCTTTTTCCGGCCCTTAGTTGTTTAAAAAAAATCGGCCCCGCTGATTCCAGGCCAATCAACAATCCCAAAAGCGGAGCAAGCCAGGACAAAACAAAGACGATAACCAGCAAACTGACAATGATGTCAAATGCCCTTTTGACAATGCGGTTCGTCATCTCTTCTAACGGCTCTTTCCTGAACGAAAGAACCGGCATGCCGCTCATGTAATTCAAATGCACTTCTTTCTTTACAAAAAAGGATACATCGGGAACCAGCCGAAAGCGAATGCAATGCTGATCGGCTTGTAAAATCAACTTGTATATCTCCGGGTTGTGTTCTGGCGCTATGCTTGAATAAATTTCATTGACGCCGTATTTTTTGCACACGTCGAGTATGCCGGTCAGGTCGCTCAATACAGGATAGTTGGTGACTTCATCAATTTTCCCGGCTTCTTCGCAAATGCCCACGATTTCTTTGTTCAATGAATTTTCTTCGAGGTTTTCAATGAGCTGTTTCGAGGTATTGTTGTAGCCAATGATCATCACTTTGTCCAGCAAAAAATCTTTTCGCTTGTAGTATTGATATACGGCTACAAAAAGAATGCGGTTGGTTAGCAACGGCAGCGGCAGGCTTAACAATACTACAAGCAGAAAAGGCTTTGATAACAAGTAATGTTGAAACAACAGCAAAAGCGAAGTGATGAGGAGAAAATTAGCGTAGGTTTTTACGGCCTGCAAAAGCGACGACTCAAATATCAGGATGTCCCGCTTATGGTAAGCATTGCTCACCACAACGCTTATCAGCCAGGCCAGGTTAAACCACATACACAAGGCAACGTACCGGTTGTGGTCCATGGCGATGCTGTGCTGAAACAAGTAACCGGCGGTGTAAAGAACAACGTTGAAGATGAGCAAATCTAAAACGGCTATCGCCAACTGCAGATAATGTACAAAACGGATGTTCATTAATTCTGGATTAAACGTAAACAATGAGAGGCTTGTTGGCAGTTGTTTTGGTTGCGACGGGCGCAAAGCCGCTCATTGAACGTGCGAATAATTCTAAAAAAAGACCGGCCTTCCTATGCAAAAGAAATGCGTCATAAATAGCCGGGAAACGCGGTAAATATTTTGTCAATGGACAACGCTTCCACCGCATACGCTCTTGCATTTTCGGCAATGCGGCCAGACTTATTCCCGATGGCTTCTTTAAGCGTTGACAGCAAGGAAACGGGATTGTCTGGTTCCGCCAACAAGCCGATTTGCTTCTCCATGATTAAGTTAAACAAGCTCGTGTTTTGACCCGCTGTTACAATGGCGAGACCACCGACGGCCAGGATGGTCGTTAGCTTGGATGGCATCACCAAATCACCAGCATTTCCTTTTTGAAGAATCAGGTGCACATCGGCCATGTTTAAAAACCGGTTGAGTTTTTCCATTGGTTGTATGGGTAAAAAAACAACGTTTGTTACATTCAAGTCCGTTGCGAGTTGTCGCAATTTTTCTTTGTACGGTCCGGCGCCGCCAATGGCAAATTTTATATGCGGTATTGCCTGCAATTCTTTGGCGGCGTGAATGACCGCTTCCAGGCCTTGCTTTTCACCAACGGCGCCCGAGTATAAAAACACTTTGTCCGTGACACAAAAGCCAAACTCTTCTTTTAGGTCTTCTTTGTTTTCAATAGGATAATACAACTGTGTATTTACCCAATTAGGCAGATACGCAACCTCCTTTGTGCCTTTACCTTTAATGCGTTCAATCATCCCCGGCGAAATGCTGCTAACCGTGTCCGCATTTTTTAAAATATAACGTTCAGCTTTTAGCAGTGAATTGACAACAAACTTTGATTTGATCATGTTCAAATCCCTGGCAGCGTCTATTTGCAAATCCTGTACATGATAAATAAATTTACTGCCGCGAAGCTTTTTATAAAGCAGTGCCGAAAAGCCAACCATAAAACTTGGCGCCACGGCAATTACGCAGTCATACTTCTTACCGAAAACCAAGCGGAGCATCTTAACGGAAGAAGACAGGAAGAACGTAAAATCCTGAATCATTCGCCGTCCGCCCGTTGGGTTTTTCGGCACATATTGCGGGCAACGATAAATGGTGATTGACGCATTATTTTGAACACGCTTCTTTTCTTTCTGATACCAGAAAGCCTTTTTTGCATACGGCTCCTGCACTTTCCAAAACGGATAATAAGGATACGGAACCACAACGGTGCATTGGTAACCTTGCGCGGCAAGGAAATCAATCATCTCACCGTTGTACTTTCCCACGCCGGTAGGTTCGGGGGCAAAGTAAGTGCTGATGAAAAGGATGCGTTTGGATTGTTTGGTAGAAAGGTCCGCGGTTGATTGAAACATGAAAAGCGTTTGGGGAAGGGCTGGTTTAGATTTTCGCAAGGTCTGGCGCAAATACCGGCTCCGCACTGCAGATGCCTTTAGGTTGCGGAATCCTGTCTTTAACAGGAATGGCCGGCGAACCCACGCAAATTTTATTGCAGGGAAGTGATTTAAAAACCGAGGAACGGGCGCCAACGACGGTTGCTTTGCCGATGACCACTCCCGGTGCCACGTAAACATCAGTGGCCAGCCAACATTCATCCTGAATGTGAACAGGCTGGCTGTAAATGGCAAAGTCGGGCCGCTCATAATGGTGCGAACCGGTGCAGATGTAACATTTTTGCGAAACCACTGCGTTGCGTCCAATGTCTATTTCGCCGAGGCTGTATAACACCACGTCATCCCCTATCCAACTGTAGTCGCCGATCCTCACCTTCCAGGGAAATTGTGTACGCACCGAGGATCGAACATTCACATTCCTTCCAACCTTTGCGCCGAAGGAACGCAGAAGAAAACGCCGCCAGCCGTACATGAACTGCGGTGAAAGCCGGAAGAACGATGCTTCCACCAACCACCACAACTGAACGTACCATCCCGGACGTCCGCGAAAATTTGGTGGAAGGGTAAACTCCTGAAGGTTTTGCAAACGCATAAATAATTTATTTCTGTGGGAAAGGATCGCTTGCCAAGTATGGTAGCAATGGTTGCCTTTGCACTCTCGAATTATTGCGATTATTCGTGGAGTTGGCGAAGTGCAACTTGGCATTAAAGCTTATACTTTGCCAATATGGCTTTTACTTTTTTTGCCCATAGCGGATAAGCGATGTCTGTTAGATGCGTGCCGTCGGTAGTGTATTCGGTTTTAAGAAAACCATTGGCGGCCAGTACGTCATTCAGTTCCAGATAATCCACTTGCTTTTGCCGGGCCAGTTCTTTTACAAGTGTGTTTAGCGAATCAACCTTCCGATTGTTCAGCGTATCGCTGTTTGAATAAACGGTGGACTGCAATACGGGAATCACGTTGTATTTCTTTAGCGTGTCCACTATTCGTTCATAATTCGAGATGGACCGGTTTATAGGCACGCCTACGCTAAAATCATTGCCGCCGCCTTCTAAAAAACAAATTTTAGGATGGTGGTCGAGAACATCGGTTTTTAATAAGTTGAGAAAGTGAGACGTGGTAAAGCCTCCTCTTCCACTATTGACGACATCTGTTCTTGATAACAAACTTTCCCAATAGCCCATTTGCGTAAGCGAGTTACCGTCCATTACGATAGTGGCCTGATAGTGAGGATAAACCGTGTAAAGCATACGTTGCCTGAATTCCCTTGCCTGCCGTACAAAAAAGAACGTGGAGAAAAGAGCGATAAAAAAAACATTCAGGAGCACAGAAAAAATAAAGAGGCGTTTGCGTGTTTTGGTTTGCACGGGAATCGGAACTCTTTGTTTGATGATGCGTTCAGTCTTATCTAACACTGGGGCAGGTTTTGTAGGTTTTGATGTCTCCTTGATGCGTTGCCTTGACTAAGTCCGCTGGTTAAGCAAAAGCAAAACATTCATTACTCATTGAGCCCTCAGAAACCGATGGCTTTTAGCAGGTGGTTAGACGCTGAAGCAACGGCGAAATGTCTTTCAAACGTCTTTCTTGATTCTGCTCCAAATAATTTCTTATTTGTATCCGTTAATTGTCGCCAATCGTTCAACATATCCTGCACGCCTGCCGGCGTATCCGCACAAACAAGTCCGCCACCGGCACTTTTAATCTCGGTACCTATATTCACCTGATCAGAAATAAGCACCGGCTTGCCGCAAGCCAACGCTTCCACTACGGCAATGCCAAAATTCTCCTGATGGCTGGGCAAGACAAAGGCTTCGCAGCCATAAAAAGCGCCCCACTTCGCATCGCTGGTAAGCATGCCCGGAAAAAACACAAAGGACTGAAGTCCTAATGCTGACACCAACTCTTGCATTTGCTGTCCATAGTCTGTTTCCAGCCCCGGTCCGGCCACAACAAGTTTTGGTGCGTTTGTTTGCGGATAAGCATTCGCATAGGCATTTAGTAAAAGATCAACGCCTTTCTTTTTGTCAATCCTGCCAAGAAAAAGAAGATAAGACTGCCCTTCTGCCTGCGGACACTTTTGAAGAAAAGATGCCTTCATGGATGCGTGATATGCCGGCGGATCTTCCACACCCAAGCCCACAACATTCTCACGCTTTGGAGCGTATGAGGAGAAGGGTTCTGCGGCTAAACGCCGTTCGGTTTCGCAGGTAAAAAGCAAGCCGTCGGCTGTGTTGATGACAGGGGCTTCTATCAATCGCCAATAGAGTTCATTTCGAAGGGCTTTTAACTTTCTGTCCGGGGCACGTTGAAAATAAGGGTCCAACATGCCGTGTGGCATGACAAAGACCTTGGGTGTGGCGGTTTCGGCATTTCGCTTCGGATTTATTCGAAGACGCTTGATTGTTTTTGTGGTAGCAAAAGAATGGTAATGCCATAATCCATGCACCACTACGGCATCGAAGCGTGAAAGATTTTTAAGCAGCCAAGGCGCTAAACAGGCACCGTAAAGCCAGGGACTTTTGGCAGGCCCCAACGCGTGTATAGTAAGCGAATGGTTATGCGACTGCGCGGCAGGATCGTCCATACACGTTACTTCGTTGTGAACGCCCAAGTCATTTAGTCCGCTAATGATTGTGCAAACAGCTTGGCAAACACCTCCGGCCGCAGGATTCATAGTGGACGTGACGTGAAGTAGTTTCATGCGGTGGAGTAACCGTTCAACACTTTTAAATAAATTCTTTCAATAGCATCCAGTGCTTTCTCTGGATTAAAGCGGGACGCATTTTCTAATCCTGCTTGCACGGCCGCACGACGCTCCTCATTGGAAAGAGTAAGCACATGCTCTACTATTCCAGCGGATTCATTAGCCCATTGTTTGTACAAACCGTACGATTGCCGCGGAATTAAAAAGCCCGCATTGCCGGCCACCTCGGTCATTGGCGCTTCGGCCGTGGTAACAACAGGGCAGCCCGAAGCCATGGCTTCGGCAATGGGCCATCCAAATCCTTCGGCCAACGATGGAAAAAGAAACAAGCTGGCGCCCGTATACGCTGTACGAAGGATATCATCATTAGTAGCGGTAAGAAAGTGAATATCTGCTTTGTACCCTGATTCCTCGCATGCCGTCCGCAGTGCCGTGGGTGGCTTCTCGCCAATAAGCAACAAGGGTAATGGTTGTTTGGTGATGCCGCGCCAGGCCGCATAAATCTTGATTACGCCGATCCGGTTTTTGTACCATGAATTGCCTCCTACGTGCAACAGGTAGCCTCCTTCTACATTAATTTTTATCTCGTTGCTCATCTTCTTCTTCGCCGCTATTTCATCACCGGGTTCAAAAGCCTGGTTCAATCCGTTATAGACCATTTCCGCACTTACGGGTTCGTGCAAATGAAAGCGGTACAAATCTTCTTTGGTGCGTTCGGAAATAGGAATAAAATGTTTGCCCTTGGAGTATCCTTTGCGAATGTACTGTTGATAGCAACGGCCGGTCCACCGCGTACGGCTTTCGTGAATCTCACCTTTTGCCGATCGCTGCGCCATAAAATCATGACTGTGAATGACAGTAGGACGTTGGGCTACAAGCGGCACCCAAGGCCCCAGATTGTGATCGGTAAACACAAATAGTGTTTCCGCAGAGCACGTACGCAAGAAGCGCCGCACTTGCCGTGGAAAGACGGCGAATTGATCAAGATAACCCAGCCACTTTTTTACCGGTTCGGAACGGGACATTTTAAAAAAAAGCGGATGAGGTGAAAGAAACGAAACCGTGTGTCCGCGTTGTTCCATGCCTTCGGCTAACATGCGGGCAAATCGCGGCATGCTTTGGTGCGGTAAAAAAGAAGGATGTGTGAAGAAGACTAAATTCATGTGCTTTATGACAGGAGTAAGAAAAGAGGAAGCGCTAGTATCAACACAAACAGTTTTGCCTCCCTAAGCAGTACCAATAATGACGAAGCGCAAGCGTTTCGTTTATTGCCAGCAACGTCCGCACCGGCTTATGCAAACAAATGAGACAATACAGCTTTGCAAACGTCCTCGTTGCCGGCCCTTATCTCGCGAACCTTTTTCATGCCGGCCAATCGTAATGCCTCTCGTTGGTTATCATCCGCCAGCAAATCCATACACAATGCGGAACACTCTTCCGCATCGTTCCAAAATACGGCCTCACTTTTTTCTTTATACATGGCGAGATGATCCGGTGTCCTTTCGGCACAAAACACACTCCCGATGTAGGGTATCTCCAGCGACCGCGTGGTGTGCCGGTCGCGGTTGCCTTTCGACAACATGCCGATGCACACTTTTGAACCTTGAACGGCGGCCACATAATCCCGGTTGTATATCGCCGCGCCTTTCCAGTAAGGCCGCAGCCTCTTAAAATGTTTGCTCTTTTTCCACCGGTCTCCCCAAATGCTTATGGGCACGCCGTTCTCTACCAACCGCAATAAAAAATCATCGCGGTTTTCGTTTCGCATCCACGTACCAATGAAAGCCACTTCAGAGCGCAAGGTTGAAGGAATGTCCTCCGGGTTCTCAAACGGCAGGTGAGAAATTTCGTCATAGCTCCTTCGCACCAACAGTACTTTTTTAGCACCCAATTCCCTGCATTCTTTTTCTGTTTCTTCCCGCACCACCACCACCAAGTCATAATAAGGCAAAGCCTTTTGCAGGGAAGCAAAGCGCCGGCCATCGCGCCGGCCGGTTGGGTCATCAACGTTGTATAACACAACCGCACAACCAAATTTTTTTGCCAGCAGCTGTACACAATGCGCACCGAAAAGTTCGCCGCTATCTACCCAAACGAGATCATATTTTTTTTTGGATGGCTCGTGATCATTCATTATCCATCGTTTCATTCTGTGCTGAACAAATACATAGCCCGTATTAAAATGAAACAGATTGGTGAAGTGAGAAGGTGATAAACGTTGGGCAACCGGATAGGGATCTGACAGTTCAACTTTGTGGCCTAATCTTACCAAGGCTTGCGACCGATGATAAGAAGTCGATCCCGGTTCGGCGCTTCCGATGTAAAGAATATGCAGCATTTTCATTTTTTCTTTTGGGGAAGTAACGAAACGAGTGGCTTGGTAACGTGAAACAACAGCAAATACAGCACAACCATCTGAAGCCAGTTGCGAAACAAAAACTCCGCGATGCTAAACACGTTTTCAACCGTAATGAATTGAGAGCCGAAGATTAACAACACAAGCCCCGCAAGGCTGAAAATTATTTTTGTACCGCCCTGTTTATTTTTTGTAAACACGGCAAAGGCATCCCATAGAAAAAATGAGGGAATCATTAATACAAAAAGAATGACCAGATACCACCATCCGAAAGAAGCCATTCCAAAACCAGCGAAGTGCCCCACCATGAACGAGCCTAGCTCACCTTTCCATCCCACCCGGTCAATAAGATAATCGCCGTACGAAAAAGAGATCACATATTCCTTGTCTATTTCCAATCCGAAAAGATGAAGCAAAGGAGTTGGTAAAATGGCCGCCAACGGACGCGCTACTGAAAATCTTTTAACCAAGGGATCAACGCCTTTCAGCCGTTGCGCCATCTGCAGGCTTAGATCGTTGTACTTAAGATTGCAAAAACGGGCCAGGTATAAATTGTTGAGATAAGCTTCGTCAAACTCACCCGTATTGGTCCCCGTTGTTTGAAGTTTGTACATGCGCAAGGCTTCCTTATCGTTGTACAACGCCAGAGTTTGCGATAATACTTCAGTGGCGGGAACATCGGTGCGTTGCGCCCTGGCTACCAACATGGCCACTCCTAAATCGGATAGCGGGCCGGTAACCAGCCAAACGGCCGACAACGCAAGAAAGATTTTTTTGGGACTTAAAAACTTCGCCGGAAAAACATTGAGTAAAAGACCCAATAGATAGCTGTATCCGATGCCCGTAAACCCATACATGAAGGCACCGCGGCTGTTGCGCATAATGCTTACTATAAAAATCAGAAGAGTATAGATCGCTAACAACACCATTGTGTTTTTCGATCGTATTTTACCGTTGCCGTATAGAGGTTTTAAAAGAAGGTAATAAGGAGCGTAGGCGAAAAGGATGAAGCCCTCGATAAACTTATTGGAGTTCCCGGAAAAATCTTGTCCTGCCTGCCGGCCAAGCACGGAATATAATAGAGCCAACAAACCGGCCACGCCCATCATCCAGATCTGCTTGTCGGTAGGCGGCTTGTAAAGGCCGGCGCCCCAGAGCAATTTTTGAAGGCCGTTGTTGTACCTGGTGCGATTAAGCGAACGGTAGACCGCATGAGCGCCCACTACGACAATGATGCAAAGCAGGGAATGTAAAAAAACATCGTAAGGAAGGCTTAGGTTGAAGATCACCGGCTTTGCCTCCAACAACGTAAACAACAGCGGAAAGCAAAATTGGGTGAGTGCGTAGCACAGGATAACGAAGCAGGACAAAGGATAGCGGTAAAACGTAGCCGGCCGAAGCACAAATGCTGTAGTGAGTTTCCAGGCCGATAGTATTACGAATACGGCAAAAAGGTTGGCCGGTGTGTTTGTAAAAAAACATTGCAAAAATGCCGCGGGCAACAATATCCTCCACGACCAGATCACAAAGCCGGCCATAAAGCCTTGCTCTTTTGAAACGGTGGCTTTTGGTTTGTAAAAATTTGCCTGAAGTGTTTTTACAATCATACCCTTATGCGAATGAAGCACGTTGTTTTTTAGCAGGCAATCCTGCAATCAATTTCGCGAAAGCGTTTCCGTAGCCATCCCAGCCACCAATTGCTTTTACCCTTGCCATGGCTGCTTCTGACATCTGTTCACGCAAGCCGCTGTCCTGGGCCAAACGTTCCAGGGCCTCTTCAACAGGCTTTGCCGACCCAACGGGAATGATAAAACCTTCTTTGCCATTGGTAAAAATATCTTCAGCACCGGTATGTCCGGTAGCAATCACCGGACAGCCGCAGCCCATCGCTTCGCCTTGCACCATTGCCAAGCCCTCTTCTATGCTTGGCAATACAAATACGTGAGCCTTGCTGTAAAGCCTGGGCAGCTCCGTATTGGCAACGTGTCCTAAAAATTGGATGTTGTCCACGTTCTGGTTCATCAGCAATTGTTTGATTTCTGGTTCCACCGTACCAACAACTACCAACTCTTTATGCGGATGTTTCAATTGTTGAAAAGCTTGCAACAAATACATAAAGCCTTTACGGATGCTTACGCCACCCACCCAAAGCACGATGAACCTGGCGTTATCAGGTTCGGCGATTTTTTTAAACCTTTCTAACCGGGCGCCGTACACCACCTTCACTATTTTTTGTTTCGGAACGCCTTTGGCAATGAATGAATTTTTTACAAATTCCGATGGCACGGTTATACGGTCACATTGCTGATACTCTGCTTCTTCTTTATCAATGATACGTGGATCAATGCCAGCGAAGCGAAAGCCCCATTTCTTATATTCTTCTTTTAAAATCTCGTTTTGGAAAACGATGTGCGAGGAGCCTCTGTCGCAGATGTAATGGCCACCCAATTTTTGGGCTTTACGGCCGGCGTTCAAACCGCTGGCAGATAAGGCCACTACAGTTGTGGGAGAATCTATTGAAGCCTTCACATGGCTGTCAAGCGATTGTTGGGCCAGCCATTCCCACTCTTTGTTAAGCCAATCCCATGAGTGTAAATTAACGCGTCCGCGCATCATATAGGGTGTTTGCACCCAAGGAAAGGTTTTGATTTTATGTGCAGGAATACCACCTTCTTCTTTCAATTTGAAATGAGGATAACCCGTCCAGATGGCTTTTAACAAGCCGTGTTTTTCCAACTGCCGGGCCAGATGAAAATGATGAAAGCGACCGATGGCAATTTGGGTAACGTTCATGTCCCTACGGTCTGGTTTATCTTTCGCATTACTTCCTTTTCCAACAAATATTTACTCACCAATACGCGGCCAATCCGTCCTCCGGCTGAAAGAAGATAAAGCAACCAACGGCCAAGTGAGGAGAAAGTGTAACGGGCAAATTTTGCGTTTGCGTTTAGTTCGCTCATATAGTTACGGTTGCCCTTAAACAAACTTTTCAAGGCCATGTCTCTTTCCAGACTGTCGTAGTTAAAAGTGCCGAGTATTTTCAAAGTAAAACGGCGCGGGAATTTTTGCATTGCTTGGTTGTAAATTTCATTTATCACCCGAACCTTCTGCGCTATGAGTTCTCCATTGTAGTTTAAATAATGCGATGCTTGCCCCGCATGATTTCTCACCTGCACCACCAACGCATTTTCGGTTCCCATGTCCACCTTTCTTGCGGCCCTGCTCCAAAACTCGAAGTCGCCGGCAAAGGGCAGGCTCTGATCAAACCAACCGCACCTTTCCACTACCGAAGTGCGCAGCGACACATTAGATAAGTTGCCGGGAATGTTTCCAAAAATATAGAACCAGATGTCAGCCTCACCTCGTTTAATCACCGCCGGCACCACTCTTTTTTCATAGCTAACCAAGTTTCTTGTTTTTTCAAACCGGTGATTGAACCGCACAAACCCCAAATGCTGCGAAGCGGTGCGCCAGTAACCTAAAATGGTTTGTAAAGAAGCCTGGCTTGAAAAATAATCGTCCTGGCATAAGATCTGGCAAAGCGGCGCGGTGGCCATTTGAAACAGGAAATTCAGATTTCCAAAAATGCCCAGATTCTTCTCTTGCTTAAAGATGCGAATGCGCGGATCATCTGGCAGGCTGTCAAGATAGTTTCGTGAACCATCTTTAGAACCATCATCGCTGATTAGCAATTCCCACTCCTGAACCGATTGCGCCAACACCGACTCCACGCATTCCTTTAAGTAAGGCATGCCGTTATAAACGATGGTGATGATGGATATGGCGGGGGTCTTCATTCTTTTATAATTGGTACAGCAGTAAAATGATTTGACTAGCCGAAATGGAAAAGAAAACTTGCGGAAAAAGCTGGTTATGATTTTATTAAAACAGATTGGCTTCAAACCAATCAAAATACGGATGCCTGTTAGCCGCGAAGAACAAGCTTACTGATGAACGGAAATTTGAGAAGAGTGCTGCGGGTGCGGTGCGTAACCAATTGCGGAATGCTTTGCCAGAATGCCCAGATAATCCATCCAAACACAAGTACAGTAATTGACAACCATGCCATTTTGAGTGCAGGAAAATAAACAAGGCAAAGCAATAAAGCCGCAGCTACAGCCACCGATGCTGATGCCAACTGCGCGGAACGAACGGGCCATTGCAAGCCGTAGTTTGACAACCACTTTTTTGCTGCAATGGTGTACATTACCGCCGCCGCCGTTTCGGCTGCCAGCAAAGCGAAACCCGCGCCGGCTATGCCGGTAAGCGGCACCAATACCAACATGCCGCCCACTACGATCACTGCAGCAACAACGGAAATAATTAGCTGCGGTCGTAACAGGTTATTGCCGCGAATGACAGAGATGGCTGGCTGCGCCACGGCATAAACCAATACGCCGGTCGAGAGCAAGGAAAACAGCAAGGGATGAAACGGCACTTTGCCTTTTGTCCACAGTAAAAACAAGGGTTCAAAAAAAGCCTGCAGAAACACCACGCCGGGCGCCAAAAAAATAAGCACCACCAGCCATATAGTACTAAATGATGCTTCGGTGCGGGACTGATCTTTTTGTCGCAAAAAGGCCATTAGTTCAGGCATCAGTGGATTGGTAACCGTATTAAGGCCCTGCAAAGCAAAATTAGCACCCGTGCGCAGTGTAGAGAAGGCGACGAGTTGGGCCGAGCCCGATAACGGCGCCAATACCACCCGTACGCCTTGCTGACGAATATTTTCTAAAATACTTTTAGCCGTTATGGCAAGCGAACGCCGAAAATTAGTAAAGCCCGTTTTAAACGACGGCCTTTCAAAGTGAATGTTTTCTTTTTTTATCAGGCGAAAAATATCAATGTATTGCGGTATTGCATACACTACCGTTGCGATGCCCAACACTACACCGGCCAGCAAAAGCCCTCCGCCGGTAATAACCGCCACCACCGGAGCAACGGCGGTGACCACAGTTGCCCACACGCCCCACCAGCTCATGCGCGGGTAGTAGCCATACGGAGAAAGCACCCGTACAAAAATGCCACCGAGACTGGTAAGAAAAGCCCATACCGACATCTGAATAAGCAGCACATAGCCAGCTTCTTTGCCAAGCGCCACGTTTGCTTCGGATGCGGTTCCCACCAAATAACCGAGCGCATGGCTAACAATCAATACAGCTACGATACCAACCTGAATCAAACCCAATGAAATACCCACCCACGTGCTTGACCAAAGAATGGCAGCTATCTTTTTTTTATCTCGGGCCTCTTTTAAAAATTCAAACTCCAGATACGTTTGATGGCCCTGGTCAAGCATGGATAGAAATGAAACAAGTGCCTGAAGAGCCATCCATACACCAAAGGTCTTCACGTCCCAATAGGTGAGATATACCGGCACCAATACGGCTTGTGAAAGCAACGTAATAAAAATGCGCATCCAGGAGGCGGCGGTACCGGAAAATAATCGCTTTGCGACAGACATGAGAGGTTTTTAGGACGAATGAGTTATGCGGTACCGGCTTAGTTTTTCTTTAATGTGTAAGCCGAATTCATAGAGCGATATAAAAGCGCTACGAAAAACGTTTAGAAAAAAAGGCGGCGGTACAATCCGGCGCTTACACTCCTCTTCCAATTCGCTATTGATGCGGTCGAAATCAACATACCAAATATCTTCCAACCAAAAACGCCGCGTGCCGTATTCATTAAATTGGGTAAGGATGCGGCGGTTATAATTGTTGATTTCTGAAGATGGGAAACGAGTTAAGTCAATTCCCATGTTGTTATAAGCGGCTGTCCATTCAGCGGGTAATTTTCGCACGGCATTTCTATTTCTGCGCCGTTGTGCACGAAGCGAATATTTGCGATAGCGCAGGCGCAATGAAGAAGACCGGCTTATGTTTTCCAATACGGTGTAAAGGCGTTGCCTGGCGTTATATTCCGACTGGCGCACCAGGGCAAGATGCATGAACCTAATGCCGTCGGCTACATATTCCTTGTCGGAAGGCGGAACCCGCGGACTGTGAAACCTGGTTCCGCTGTGCGGCTTTCCATCATCTACATAACCAAGTAAAAAATAGTCGGGATAATCCAGATAGGCCGCTAAGCCCGGAAGCACGTCCGGCTTTTTAAAAAGAATGCGTGTGCCGGCGGCTTGCGCCATTATGCGAGGCCACTCCATCGAGCCGAGTGAATCCGCCGTAATCAGTTCATCGGCATCCAGCGCCAGCAAAAGTTTTTTTCCAGGCGCCAACTCGCGGGCCTTTTCAATCAGGAGCCGCTGGCGATATTCTTCATCATACTCGTCGCTCTCGTTTTTTATATACACGGCTTTGCGGTGATTTTTAATAATGTCCGCTGTGTTATCGGTAGAGTGTTGATCGGCAATCAAAATTAAATCGGCGAAAAGGGACGTAATGCGAAGAAATTCATCCAGAATCCAATCTTCGTTTTTTGTGGGTGTCAGCACCACAATCGGCATTGTTGTCAAGGTCATGCGTGGTTGCGTTTACTGCTTGATGAATGAAAGATAAATGAGCCGTTTACTCTTTTCATAAGCCGCCAGTTCTGCACCATTGGTCTCTTGCCGGAAAGAAGGTGACAGGTAGGTTACAATTTCTTTTTTGTGCGTTACATAAACCGCATCTACATCTGGCTTAAAGCGCTGGTAAAAAACGGTGGGATCAGTGTTGATTAAAAAGGCAGGGTCTTTTTCGTGTCGCATTCGGTAACAGTACAATGGAATGCGAACACGGTTATCAAAAAAAGTAACAGCAGAATCCAACCATTTGCCTTGCTTTAATTTTTCGCTGGATATGCCTTCTGACCAACCTGTTTGCTGTGACGACAAGCCACCACTGCCCAGAAAATCAGGGCAAAACAAGATGAGCCGTCCACCTTTTTTCAATACCCGTTTGCATTCGTCAAGTATCAATTGCGGCCGCGTTGTATGCTCCAATACAAACACAGAAAAAAGAAGATCAAAGGAAGCATCACCAAAAGGCAACAGGTTAGGCGTTTGAATAGTATGGAACGCGGCATCAGGATACTTGGACTTGTTTTTCCGCATCAGGGTTTCTGAAAAATCACAGCCTGTATAGCGAGACGCAATTGACGGCAAAGCCGCCAGAATATTTGCCGCGCCACAGCCAAATTCGCCAATGGCAGACGCCTTTTCGCAAGACTCCTTTATTTTTACGTATGCTAATTCTTTTTCATTTTTCCAGTTTCCTGCGCTAAAATCAATATCAGCATAATAGTCTGCATCGTGCGCATAAAACTGGCGTAACCGGTTTTCCAACTGGTTAATGGCAGGTTCGTTCTGCGGGTCTATGCTGGCGACCCATGAAATTTTTCGGCTCATGATTTTAAAATTGAATTTGCTAAGAAGAAAGGGTGAAAGAAGTACAAGCGCTACAGCTCAAAGCTCTGTTCCGCTTTTTGCTTCAGTTGGCGTTTGGAATCTTTTTGCTTGTAGATGTAGTTATAGCCGTAAGCATATTCCTGGTTGTAACGCCGGGACCGAATGCTGTTAAAGACGACCAATGTATTCTTCATTTCGGTTACCGCGTTGCTCTTGTCCATCCGCTGCAGGAATACTTTGGGCGTGTGGTTTTGTCTGACCACGTACAAGGTCGCATCGCAGTAGTTAGAGAGGATGTAGGCATCGGACAACAAGCAAACAGGCGCCGAATCAACGAGAATGTAATCAAAGAGGGTTTTCAGGTAATCGAACAACTCTTTCGTGCGGTTGCTCATAATCAGTTCGGATGGATTGTCCAATGGCGTACCGGCCGAAATAAGAGATAGATTTTCATTTGCCGATGCTGTTTGAATGATCTCTTCCAACGACGCATGGCCAGATAAATAATCGGTCAAACCTTTTCGGCTCTCATCGCCTTTTTTACTAAGCGATGGGTTTCGCAAATCAAATTCAAGCAGCACCACCTTCTTACCGGCCATGGCGAAGGTTAATCCAAGATTGGCCACGGTAAAGCTCTTGCCGTCACCGGAAACCGATGACGTGATAAGGAGAGTTTTTGCGTTGGCCGTTGCACTCATTTTGATAAGCGTGGCACGCAACCGGCGAAATTGCTCCGAAATAAACGCATCGTCATTCGTAGCCAACACCAATGAGTTTTTTGTTTTTGTGTAGGGGATTTCACCAATTACAGGAAAGGATATGGAGTCTTCGATTTCCTGCACTGATGATATTTTATGGTTCAGCGTTTCCCGCCCTTTTACCACGCCCAAGCCCAAAACAAAAGCCGCGGCAAATGACAAGAGATAAACACTTTTTTTGTGCGGGCTTATGGGCACCGGCGAGGCTTCCGCTTTGTCAACAATCCGGTTATCTGCAACGGTAGAAGCATATGCTATTGCGGTCTCTTCACGTTTCTGTAGCAGAAAGGAATACACATTGCTTTTAATGGCTTGCTGCCGGCTAATTTCCAGCAACTCTCTTTCTTTTACTGGAAGCGTTTGCAACTTCGACGCAAATGTTTGATTGGTGGAATACAGGTCGCTTCTGCTGGCGCTCAAGCTGGCCTTGTGGTTTTGAATGTTTTCTAAGATGGACGGCCGCAGTTGGTTGATTTCGCTTTGTAACGATGTCAGCACCAAATTGTTTTCGCCTACGCTAAGCTTTTGGCTTTGATACTCCAATTCTTTTTCGTTTAACCGCTGAAGCATTTGCATCAACAACGGATCGTTCACGCCAAGCGTAGCGGGCACAATACCGGCCTTGTTGTCTTTCGTAACCACATACTTTTCAACCTGATCTAAAACCGCCAATTGCATACTTACGTCGCTTGCCTTCTGATCGTTATAGCTCACGTTCTCCAGAAATAATTTTCCCTGCGTGCTTAAATCCACCACTTCATTGGCGGATTTGAAATGCTGAATCTGTTGGTTTATCGAGTCAAGGCCATGCTCTACGTACTGCATTCTTTCATCAATAAAAGCAAGGGTGTTGGCAGCCAAAACATTTTTGTCGTTTATGGCGGCCTGCGTGTAAACCTTGGTAATCTCGTTCAGGATGTCCTCGCCGCGTTCGGGCACTTCGTCCACAAACTTTAAATTGATGACGGTGGATTGTTTGTTCAGCGCCGACACCGAAAGATTTCCCAAGAAGGTTTCGGTAACGGACTTCGGATTTTGCAAGGCAAAGAAGAGCGGCCCGTTGGGCGATGAATTCTTCTTGCCATTTTCGGTAAATTTCAAAACACCATACGGCGTGTTTACCCAGTTATTCAAAGGATAAGTAACGCCTCCGGCCTGCACTTCCCGCTTGGCTGCATGGTAAGTGAAACTTACTTTGGAAACCTCTTTCAAATGGTCAGGGTCTTGCACCGCTATGGAAATGGGTGACGTGGTGTAAGCCGAAACTGTTTTAATGCGCTCTTCTTCTTTTACGGGTGCATAAAGACAAAGATTGTTCACCACTTCTTTCATCACGGCTCTTGATTGCAGCACCTGCAATTCGTTCTCCACAATTTTGGTCATGTTGGAGTTGTTGATAGACTCCAAAATCTTGGATTCGTCCACGCCTTTCTTTTCATCCTTTATAAGGATGGTGGCCGTGGCCTGGTACAACGGCGTGGTGTACCGCAGATAAAGCCAGCCGCACAAACCGCCAATCAAAAACAACAAAACAAACAAGGGCCAGTACGGCAGATATTTGTACATAAACGTGCCGGGCGAAGTCGTTTTTCTGCTTTCCGTCACCAATTCCAGGTCTTCCATTTTATTGATTTTGCGGTAAAGAATAGGCTTCATGGCAAGCGTTGAAGCCGGCAATAAAGTTTGCGCCGCTTTGTGGCAAGCGTTAGTAAAGCCGGCGCAAACATATCATCACTGATTACGGTGTAAAGCAAACTGTCAGGGTTTTCGTACCTGTATTTCTTTGTAAACGATGAGTGTGAACGCCTCTTTATTTTCGGTTGACCGTTGCCCCCGCAGTCAACCCGCCTTGGCGTTGCCGGTGAACTGTTGTCTTGCATTGAAGGCCTGGCAAGATTTCATTCATTCCTGCTCATTGCTTACTGCAAATTGGCCTCACCGGACGGCCGCGCCGTATTGATAAAACGGTTTCTTAAAGTAAGGCATCGCAGACGGCGCAATAATCTCCGCTCCTTGCGTACCGGGTTCCGCCACCAACGCATAGCCTAAGGAGTGAAGCACCGCTTTGTTTACCGCTGGATTCATATCCGCACCGCGGTTCGTCAAAACAACGTCGCCAACCGTTGATTTGTCTAAAAGCTTAAGGCTTACCCTTTCAAGCACTACATTTTTATGCGTGTCTAAAAAGTCTTGCATCGCCGTTATTTCTTCCGTCTTAATCACCACAGGTTGATCAACTCGGTAAACAAAATTGATGACGCCTTCCGTCCGCCTGATAGAAACCTGTTCTTTTTCCTCAATGTGTACGAACACATAGGATTTAAACAGCGGTTCTTCCACCATCATACGGCGGTACCCGTTTTGGCATACGGTTTTATTTAACGGATAATAATTTTCCACGCTTTGCTTGTAAAGAAGCCGAATGACTTTCTTCTCCCAACCTGATTTTGTGTAAACTGCATACCAGTGTTTCATGATGAAAAATTTTCAATGGTTTTGAATTGTGTGACGAAAAGAAAACGAAGTGCTGATTTACCGGTACAGCGTCACGGCTTCGCCGCTCTCAGTCACATGGTTTTGAGTGAGTATTGATTTTTTACTGTTTACGTTCCTGCCTCCTTTCATCCGCCGCAATCATTGACCGCCGGCCTTCTTGCTCTTTTGCAAATGGACGGCAAGCACGAAAACAAATAGCGAATGACTTATGCCTTTGCATAAATTTCAGCGCAACAACAACCGTTGAAAAATGGCAACAAACCGTGCCGGCGCGGCAGGCATCAATTGCCGAAAAAAAGAAAAACTCAAGCAAACAGGATGCGGTACCGACTGAAGAATGTTAACCCGTTTTGCAAGGGCTTAACCGTACCGTTTTATACATATAGAAGAATGGAAGGGGGGCTTTTCTAAAATGAATTGGATTGTATCCAAACATAAAAACAAAACAGGCTTTTCCACTGTTCATTTTTGTTCAACTTGCATTGCGGCGGTGTTTTCTGAACGCTGCCGTTGGCGCAGCCGTACAAAGCCTGTCTCGCCCAATAAGTGATCAAGTTGCGGTTCGGCAGTTTTGATTTTTTTCAGGTCTTTACCCGTTTGTATGTACAGAATGGAAAGAAATTTTTTAGCCAGAAAATAAAACTCCGTTACATCTATTTCTTCGTACACTTTCGTTGCTTCGGCTGTATTGCCTGATTGCGTGAAAGCCACCGCTCTGAACAAAAGAAGCGACTGGTGGATTTGCTTTCCTTTTAAAGAAGCGAAGTGACAATATTTTTCAAGGCCGGCTTTGGTATAAAACAAGGTATCCTCCCATTCGCCAATGAGGGCCAGCATCATGGCCATTGTCAATTCGAAGCCGGGAAAGCGATGCCCCGGATTAACGGACTTTTGTTGCCGGTAAAAAGCTTTGGCCTCACTTAATAAGACAGTGGTGTCGGCCTCGTCGAAAGCCGCTTTTAATAGCCTGGTACCAAAGTAACGGCCGCACACAAAAGGATGAACATCGTCCGTGAGTGAACAAAGATTCACCTTGCCTGCATACTGATTAAACAAGTGGTTGTTTCCCGTGAGCCAGTAGCGGAGTGCCAGGGATGCGTTTCCAAAAATCTGTGCTTCCGGCGTTGTTTTTTCACGCAAATAATGGCTCAATCCGTTGCCATAGTAACCGTTCAATTTGTCCATGTTTACAAACCGCTCAAAATAATAATCCTGCCCGTTTTTCGTTTTGGCAATTTCTCTTTGAAAAGGTTCGGCCAACTGGGGTTCGCGTTCCAAAAAATAAACGGTGTGGCGCACCATGTTAATGTAAGTCAAATCGTCCTCGACCTGTACCGGCGTATTTTTAAACAACGATACGAGATACAGCAGTAGGTTTGAAGTTCCTTTCTCTTCGCCAATGCCTTCGTCGCCGGCAGTGGCTAACTCCGCTATGGAAGAATAGCCGCAGTAATTGGCCAAAACGTTTAGCGTGGTAAAAGAGGGAACATGCGGGCTTTTTACCAGCCCGAATAAGCGGCGCAAGGTATGAACGCTGATAAAGGCTTCTGTTTTTTTCAGGATGTCGTGGTGGAGTTCCGTACACTCTTTTACGGAGAATATTTTTTTGCCGAAGACCGATTCAACTTTTTGATACAGGATTGGAAGATTGTTGTTTCTCATACTGAATTTTTCGTTGGCGGATAGTAAAACATCAACTAAAAATTCATACAACAAGGCAGGCTCGTAGGTACTAACACTTAAAAGTAGTGCTTTACCTAAAACCAAATTGATTAAATTATTTTTAAGCCCATGAACAAAATCCATTTGTTGATGCGTTTAAGCACATGGCGTGAACATGCTTCCACAACCGATAAGTCCTTCGTGCAACAGAAAGAAAAGATTGCAGTAATGACCGGACGCATTCTGTTTCGCTGTCTTCCCTTTCCTATACGCGTACAGGCTTCGGTATGTTCAAAATATCTCTTTTAAAACGGCCGGTTGCCGTTGGTAACTGCATCGTTTATGCAAAGAGATCAGGCACCCTTTTTTTTATTGCTTTCCTGGCTTTGCAACCCCAAGAAAAATTGCCGCACATTTGCTGTCAAAGAAAATACAGAGCCGAAAAAATCGCCTGGCGATAAACTTATTTATGAAACAACTCTTAATCACGATAACTGCTTTTGCTGCTTTCGCAACGAACCTACAGGCACAGGCCAAAGCCGACTTGCTGCTTTACAATGCCACCATTTATACCGTTGATGAAAAATTTTCCACTGCATCAGCAATGGTTGTAAAAGACGGAAAGATTTTGGCTACCGGCGAAAGCAAAATCTTGTTAGCGCAATACAATGCAAAAGAAAAGCTGGACGCAAAAGGCGCTTTTGTTTATCCCGGTTTTATTGATGCCCATGCGCATTTTTTGGGTTACGGCTTGAGTTTACAATCGGCCAATCTTGTCGGTACCGAAAGCTGGAACAGCGTCTTAAACCGTTTGCAGAATTTTGTCAAACAAAAAAATATTGGCGGCGGCCAATGGATAACGGGCCGCGGTTGGGACCAAAACGATTGGGCGGTAAAAGAGTTTCCAAGCAAAGAAAAATTGGACGCACTCTTTCCAAACAATCCGGTACTGCTTACCCGCATTGACGGCCATGCAGCCATTGCCAATGGCCAGGCCTTATTTATTGCCGGTGTAAATGCCAAGACTCAAGTAACCGGTGGACAGGTAGAAATGAAAGACGAAAAGCCAACAGGCATTCTTATTGACAACGCAGTCGGCCTAGTCGCTGCTAAGATTCCCGGGCCATCGCTTTTGCAGCTAAGCAAGGCTTTGCAAGACGCGCAGCAGAACTGTTTTGCGGTTGGCTTGACTTCGGTAAGCGACTGCGGTGTAAGCTACCAGGGGGCTTTGTTGTTTGACAGTTTGCAAAAGAGCCGTCAACTAAAGATGCGCATCTACGCCATGTTGAGCGATGCACCGGCAAACTTTCAGTGGGCGCAAGGTCATGGCAGGTTGAAGACGCCTTCGCTCAACGTGTCTTCTTTTAAAGTTTATGCCGATGGTGCCTTGGGTTCACGCGGCGCTTCCCTGCTTCAGCCGTATTCAGATAAACCAGAATGGTCGGGCTTTTTATTGAGTTCACAACAACATTTTGATTCGGTAGTAGCCGTCATTTATAAAACGGGATGGCAGATGAACACACACGCCATTGGCGATTCGGGCAACCGTACCATCTTAAGAATTTACAGCAAGTATTTAAAAGGCCCAAATGACCGCCGCTGGCGCATCGAGCATTCGCAGGTAGTCAACCCGGTTGACTTTTCGTTGTTCGGCCAATACAACATCGTTCCTTCGGTTCAACCCACACACGCTACGTCGGATATGTATTGGGCCGCCAACCGGCTGGGGCCGCAACGAATAAAAGGCGCCTATGCCTACCAACAATTGCTCAAAGAAAACGGCTGGATTCCTTTGGGCACTGATTTTCCGGTGGAAGACATCTCGCCCTTGAAAACATTTTACGCCGCCGTGTTTCGCATAGATGCCAAAGGTTTTCCGGCGGGCGGCTTTCAAAAAGAAAATGCCTTAACCCGCGAACAAACCCTTCGCGGCATGACCATCTGGGCCGCTAAAGCCGCGTTTGAAGAAGGTGAAAAAGGTTCGTTAGAAAGAGGCAAGCTGGCCGACTTCATTCTATTGGACACAGACCTGATGAAAGCAGCGCCACCCCAGGTGCTTGCCGCGAAAGTTTTGGCAACTTATATTAGCGGGGAAAAAGTTTATGGCAAGTAGCTTGCAGTAAATGCAGTTTAAATGTTCAATTGTTCAACCATTCAACAATTAACAGCGGTTAAGAAACGGTTGAACAATTAAACTTTGAACTATTGAACCTTGAATGAAAACCGTTTTATACTATGCTCAACGTTGCCATTTTAGATTTGAACAAAGGAAAGCCCAACCAGGGAATGCGTTGCATCCGGCAAATACTTACCGAATGGAGCAACGAGAACGGCATTGCTGTTCAGTGGGATGAATTTGAAGTACGCCTCCAAAACAAAGTGCCCGATCTTAACTATGATGTTTACATCTCGTCCGGTGGTCCAGGTTCGCCTTTAGAGGTAAGCGAGAACGGTTGGGAGGGCTCGTATTTTAATTGGATAAACAGTGTGCTTCAGTGGAATGCAAGCCCGATGAATGAGCGAAAGAAAAAAGTCTTTTTCATTTGCCATTCGTTTCAATTGGCTTGCCGCCATTTACAGGTTGGCGACATCAGCAAACGCAAGAAAACATCCTTTGGTGTTTATCCCGTTCACGTAACCTTGGCTGGACAGCAAGAGCCAGTACTGCGCGGGTTGCCCGATCCGTTTTATGTGGTGGACAGCCGAGAATACCAGGTTACCGCTCCCGATGTAGATAAGGTTCACCATGATGGGGCTACTATTCTCTGCATTGAAAAGTACAGGCCGCATGTAGATCTTCCACAGGCCCTGATGGCTTTGCGTTTTAACGATTACATGATGGGCACGCAGTTTCACCCCGAAGCCGATGCCAGAGGCATGAGCATGCACCTGCAAACCGAAGAAAAGAAGCAAACCGTGATTGATAATTTTAGCGAGGAGAAGTGGCAATCCATGGTGGATCAATTGAATGATCCCGATAAAATTATGTGGACCTATGCGCACATTCTTCCCAACTTTTTAAACGAAGCAGCAAAGGCGTTGATGCCGATGCTGGCTGTTTAGGATATTGGTTGATTAGGTTATTAAGAATTGGGTGAATAAGACAGCAAGCATTATCTGTTCATCAATACACATGCTTCTATCAATGAAAAACCTCGCTGTTCAGCGAGGTTTTTCATCCTGATAATCATTTTTTAATCCCGATAATCTGCAACCAAAATCCTGACAATCCGTGGTCAGTTGCTGCAGCCCAGATACTCGCACAGCTTCTTCTCCAAATCTTCGCCATGTAAATCTTTTGCTACAATCTTTCCATTTGGATCAATTAAAAAGTTTTGCGGAATGGACTGTACGCGGTAAAGCTGCGCCACGGCATTGTTCCATTGTTGCAAGTCGCTTACGTGCGTCCATGCGAGTTTGTCTTTTGAAATGGCTTGCAACCAGGCTTCTTTTTGCTGGTCGAGCGACACGCCCAGCACGGTAAAGTTTTTATCCTTAAAGCGGTTGAACACTTTTACTACGTTGGGGTTTTCGGCACGGCAAGGGCGGCACCAGCTTGCCCAAAAATCCACTAGCACATACTTGCCCTTAAACGACGATAAAGTGATTGGTTTGTCGTTCACATCGTTCTGGGTGAAGTCCATTGCATCGCTGCCGATAGAACCAATTTTCGCGTAAGAGATATAGCTGGCGATTTCTTTGCCTTGCGTGGTGTTCTTCAAATTCTCGCTCAACAGCGCATAACGGTTTTCCACATCGCCAATGCCCTCCGCAGCTTGCATGGTAACCGATACCACAAAGAGTGAAACATAAGATGACTTGCGCGGCGTAATAAACTTTACCACTTCGCTCTGAATGCCGCGAAGCGCCCCATTGTACTGATTCATCAGCGCCGGCTTCTTGTTTTCAGGTGCGTTGTTGATTTGCGTAACGATGGTATTGAGGTTACCAAAGAGTGGGGTAAACGTTTGTTCGAAGAGCTGAAAATCTTTGTGCGAAGCAGAGCCTTCCACTTTTAAATTCTTCAAATCAGATTTGACGCCCGAAACTTTAACGGCTGTGTTTTCCAAAAAAACCGGAGCCGGTTTTTCGCTGCCGAATTGGACGTAGTAGAGTCCCGGTTCGGGCAGCGATCCGGCAAAACTGAACACACCGGCTTTCGCCTTGCTCTCCAGGAAAGGCTGCTGATCGCCGCGCAGAAGTTTCACATCGGCATCGCCGAGGCCTTGCACCATTCCGTTAAGCGTGAACGTTTTTGCAGCCGTTTGGCCGTTGACATGGGTTATGATCATCACCGGAAGCAAAAGGAAAAGAAGGTTTTTCATGTGCTGTATTTGTAGTTTATGCAATCGAAAAAAAGGGATCTTATTTAGGCTGATGACGCTTTTCTAACACCGCAATCACATCGGCCAACGTACAATTTTTTGCTTGCAATAATACAAGGTAATGGAAGAGTAAGTCAGCCGCTTCGCCCAAAAATAACGCTTGGTTAACGTCCTTTGCTTCTATCACCAACTCTACCGCTTCCTCTCCTACTTTCTGCGCTATTTTGTTGATGCCCTTGTCAAATAGGCTCTTCACATACGAAGTTTGATCCTCGCTGGTTCGCCGCAAGGCAATGATGTGTTCAAGATGGGCCAGAAAATCTTCTTTGTGGTTTTTCTCCATCCAGCAAGTATCCGCACCGGTATGACAAACCGGGCCGGTGGGCACAGCTTTTATCAACAAGGAATCCTTGTCGCAATCCAGCAAAATTTGTTTGAGTTGAAGATGGTTGCCGCTTTCTTCGCCCTTTGTCCAAAGCCGCCTTTTGGAGCGGCTGTAAAACGTAACCAGCCCAGTCTCTTCGGTTTTTTTCAGCGCTTCTTCGTTTACAAAACCAAGCATCAAAACCTTTTGGGTAGTATAGTCCTGCACCACGGCCGGGGCCAATCCGTCTTTGTACTTTTTAAAGTCAACGTTCATGGGGTAAAGATAAACCGTGGCGAACGGTCTTGTCCTTACCAATAAAAGCCACCATAACAACCAATAAAAAACTGCGTTTACTTTGCAAACAGATTCATGCTTCTACATTTCTGTCATCCCATAAAAGTTTACCCGCTTCTGTTCCTGTTGCTCTTTTGCGGCACGGAAACAGCTGTTCATGCACAAACGGTTAAGCGGTTCAACGGCAGCCTTTACAAGCTTGAAAAGCGTTTACGCCAGCATGGCTCTGCCTTTCTTTTCTGGCGTGGACAAACAGACAGCACAACAAATAAATTGATTGTTGAGCGTATCTATAAAGGTTCTATTGAAATCCTTTACGACGGTTATGTTCGAGACGGGGAATACGCAGTGCGGGATGTGGACAGCGATGGCTATAACGACTTCGTTACATATTACCATGATTTTGAAGAAGTATCCATTTATGACACCGCAACCAAAACTTTCGCGGCAAAAGCTTTTTACATTCCACGACGGCACGGAACAATAGATGCAAAAAGAAAAGCTTTATGGGCCTATCGGGATGCGCAATACGGCGAACCTTATCCTTATTCGCTACTATACAGTTTTCGGAATAACAAGCCTTACTTTTTTTATAAGCTAATTTACTTCACGAAAGAAGATCATAGCAGTAAAGAAAACGCCATTCTTATTAAGTTATATCGGTTCAATAAAAACAATTACAACGACACTTCATTCATTCAAAACATTAAGACGCCAATGCCGTCTTCTTTTGATGCCGAACGATATTGGAAGCAGAATTATAAAAAGCTTTTTTGCCGCAAATAACCATTTTTAACCGATTAAATGAATTGTATTGAACTTATGTTGAAATGCAATTCCTCTTCCGTGCAACTACTCACCAATGTTTTTAAACTAAGTGCCATCATCGGCGGCATTGTGCTTCTGCAGAAACAACATAACAAAAAGTGCTTCGGCTATCTTTACGCACCGCCGGTAGCGTTTTCGCAAACGCTTTTCACCGTTTAAAAGCCATGAAGTTTTACACGCCGCTTACGGATCCTCATGTAAAAGAAGTGGGCTATTTTTTTTTCAGCCAGGCTTTTGCCGACGGCATCCGGGCCACGGCAGCTATTCTTATACCGGCACTGATTGGTTCCTACATCGGCCGGTTTGAAGACGGCCTCACCATTGCCCTCGGCGCCATGTGCGTAAGCCTTACCGATGCACCGGGACCGATCCTTAATAAACGCAACGGCATGCTGTTCTCTGCGGCAATTGCCTTTATCATCGCAGTTATCACCGCCTTGGTTCATAACCATTCTTACTTGCTTGGACTTGAGGTGGCGATGGTCACGTTCTTCTTTTCCATGTTTGTGGTGTACGGTGCAAGAGCCACAGCGGTGGGCAACACGGGACTGCTCATTATGATCCTGACGATGGACCGACAGATACCTCCGGCTGAAGTACTGCCCCATGCTTTGCTGATCCTGGCTGGTGGAGTGTTTTATCTTGTGTTCAGTTTATTGCTTTATCAGCTTCGCCCGTATCGCAATGCGCAACGGGCTTTGGGTGACTGCATTCGTGAGATAGCTGAATATCTTTCCATCAAAGCCGATTTCTACAACAAGTCCACCGACCTTGATGATAATTATAACCGCATGGTGGCGCAGCAAGTAGTGGTGAATGAAAAGCAGGAATTTGTGCGGGAACTGTTTTACAAAACGCGGCAGATTGTTGATGAATCCACCGACCAAAGCCGCAAGCTGGTATTTACGTTTATCGAAACCGTTGACTTGTTTGAAGACATTACAGCGGCTTATTACGACTATCGTTCATTGCGACAATTGTTTGGCGATTCAGAAGCCTTGACCATTATTCACGGTTCGTTGAAAAAGATTGTGGCGGAAATAAATGCGGTAGGCATTGCCATTCAAACCGGCTCGAACTTTAAAAAAGGGTTCGACTATGATGCGGAAGTGAAACGCATAAAAGCGGAGATAGACGTCGTAACAACCGGCAACCATAAAAGCGTTTTGGTGTTGCGAAAGATTGTGGTCAATATTCGCAATCTGCTTACTGATTTATCAGGCATGGAAGAATATTTTGAAACCGGCGTCAAGCGCAAACGCACCGGCTTAGACCATTCGCATTTTGTAACGCATCAATCGCTTGACCCGAAAATATTTTGGGACAATCTGAACATTCAATCATCAGGTTTTCGCCATGCGGTAAGGGTTTGCGCCGCCAGCGTTATTGGCTACATCATTGCCAAAGAATTCAGCTACGGGGCGCACAGCTATTGGATATTGCTAACCATCGCCTTTATCATCAAGCCGGCTTTTAGCTTAACCAAACAGCGAAACATTCAACGCATCATCGGTACACTTGCCGGCGGCGGCATTGGTGTTGTCATCTTGTTGCTGGTTCACGACAAAACTGCTTTGTTCATCTTCCTGGTCATCGGTATGATTGGTACTTATTCCTTTCTTCGCATTAATTATCTGGCAATGGTAATGTTTACCACGCCCTATATCTTAATCCTGTTTTCCTTTCTGGGAGCGACGTTTAAAGTGGTGGCTGGTGAACGAATTCTGGATACGCTGATCGGTTGTGCCATAGCCTTTGCGGCAAGTTATTTTTTGTTTCCAAGTTGGGAGTCGCAGCAATTGAAAACCTATATGCAAAGCATGGTAAAGGCCAATGCGCTTTATCTGCAAAGGCTTATTCAGGCTTTGTCGGGACAGAAGCTAAGCCTGTTGGAATACAAGCTGGCGCGAAAGGAAGTTTACCTCGCATCGGCCAATCTTTCCGCGGCTTTTCAGCGCATGTTGTCGGAGCCAAAAAGTAAGCAAAGTGAGAAGTCCGATGTGCAACAGTTTGTGGTGCTGAATCATATTTTGTTTTCCAACATCGCCACCATTGCCACATCGTTGTTGGCAAAAGAGCCGAAGGTTTATTCGAACGATCTATTGTCAACTGCGAAAAAGGCTTACCACAAATTAAACGAAAGCCGCAAGCAGCTTGGCGATAAAGAAGACCTGCCCGGCCTACCCGATGCGGTAAATGTTGACGGTGTTGCGCCAACCGCAGATGATTTAATGAAAGAGCAGTTGAGTTTTATTTATGGGGTGAGCAAGGATGTGGAGAAGCTGACGAAAGTATTTACATGAGAATTTGAACGGGTACGAAAACATTGTAGTTTTAAAAAAAGAAAAGCTATGTCAGCAAAAGAATTAAAAGAAAAGCTGATTGCTAAAATCAGGCAAACAGATGACAAAGGATTGTTGGAAGAAATTTCTAGCTTGATAGAATTACAGGAAGCCGAAGGGATTTATTTACTTAGCGAAAGCCAAAAGCAAGCGGTAGCGCAAGCAAGGGCCCAAATAAAAAATGGAGAATCTTATACAAACGATGAAGCCAATAAAGAGATAGACCAATGGCTAAACGAATAGTCTGGTTTAAACAGGCGCAGGATGAAAGAAAGGAAATTCTTCACTACTAGAAGAAGCACAACCAGTCAAGCGCTTATTCTCTCAAGCTCAATGAACTTTTTAAACAAGCGGTGAAGTTGCTTGCCACACATCCTAAGATCGGACGATTAACCGACATGAATGATGTTCGAATCATATTCTTAGCATCCGGCACGGAAGCCGAAACCCTGACGAACTTGGATTGAAAAAAATTAGTGCGCTTTTGAATTTGACAAAAACCACTCAAGCGCCAATTCATATCCCTTCAACCCCAAACCAAAAATGCTTCCCACCGATTTACCCGATACATGCGACAACTTGCGGAAATCTTCCCGTGCGTGAACATTTGAAATGTGTACTTCAATCACCGGAGTTTTAATGGCTACAATGGCATCGCCGATGGCAACAGAGGTATGCGTATAGCCGGCGGGATTAAGAATGATGCCATCGTAATCAAAGCCGATACGTTGAAGTTCGTTGATTAATTCGCCTTCCACATTGCTTTGATAGTATGTAAAATCTATCTGCGGATATTTTGCTTTCAATTCTTCAAAGTAGTTTTCAAACGGCAGGTTGCCGTAGATGTCGGTTTCGCGTTTACCGAGGAGATTCAGATTGGGGCCGTTGATGATTGCAATCTTCATTACGCGAATTTATAAACACGAATTGGAGAAGGCAAAACAAGCTTATAGCGCTTCTTTAATCATACCAATAAATTCATCAAACAAATAGCGGCTGTCATTCGGTCCCGGCGTGCTTTCGGGATGGTATTGAACCGAAAAATGCGGCTTGCCTTTTACACGGATGCCTTCAATAGAATTGTCGTTCAAGTTCATGTGCGTTATCTCAATATTATCAGCATTCCTCACCGCTTCGGGATCAACGCCAAAGCCGTGGTTTTGTGTAGTAATCTCGCATTTGCCGGTTACTAAATTCTTCACCGGATGATTCATGCCGCGATGCCCGTGGTGCATTTTAAAGGTAGGAATGTCGTTAGCTAAGGCAAGCAGTTGATGGCCGAGGCAAATGCCGAACGTAGGCTTCTCTTCTTTTAAAATATCTTTTACCGTGCTCACTGCATACTCCATTGCGGCCGGGTCGCCGGGCCCGTTGGAAATAAAATAACCGGTGGGATTAAAGGCTTTTAATTCTTCCAGCGATGCCTTTGCAGGAAACACTTTTACGTGAGCGCCGCGTTGCACCATTGAGGTTAAAATGTTTCGTTTGGTGCCGTAATCAAGCACCGCCACTTTAATGGGTGAAGATGAATCGCCCAACTCATAAGCAACATCCGTGCTTACGATAGAAGCCAGCTCAAGCCCCGACATGTCCGGTACTTCTTTTAGTTTTTCCTTCAGCACTTCCGCATCCAGTATCTCTGATGATATGATGCAGTTCATAGCGCCTTTGCTGCGGATGTGCGATACCAAGGCTCTTGTATCCACGCCTTCAATGGCTACGATGTTCTGCTTTTTCAAATACTCATTCAACGAACCTTTGGCCTGCCTGCGTGAAAACAATTCTTCAAGGTTACGTCCAATCAGTCCTTTTATTTTGATGCTGTTGCTTTCCACATCTTCATCCTTCACGCCGTAGTTGCCGATGTGCACATTGTTCATAATCAGCACCTGCCCGTAGTAACTCGGATCGGTAAAGACTTCCTGATAGCCCGTCATTCCAGTATTAAAACAGATTTCGCCGCCGGTGGTACCAACAGCGCCGAAGGATTGACCGTAACAAGTAGTGCCGTCTTCCAAAACCAAAATTGCTTGCTGTGCCATGTTTATGAATAATGAGTAATCAATGATGATTTGATGTCGCAAAAATCTGCGCAAAGAAATGGCGGATGCGCCGGATTTTGAAAGGATTGTCGGGATTATTTCTTCACAGTATTTATCATTCCTCTATTGTTCGCTGATAGCAAGCAAAAGACAACATGGTTTTAGTAGAAACTTGATCCCAATAATCAGTGATTAAATCCCGACAATCCGTAATCAAAATCCCGATCATCTGTGGTCTTAAACGAAAGCATCCC
This sequence comes from Flavisolibacter sp., assembly GCA_965247695.1. GTDB lineage: Bacteria > Bacteroidota > Bacteroidia > Chitinophagales > Chitinophagaceae > Flavisolibacter. The sequence goes on along the minus strand of OZ252037.1, from coordinate 2,234,199 downwards.
GCTTTTGGGCGGGATGCTTTATCTGGACTGGGCAATCATTAGCTGGGTTGTTGTTGCGACGCTTCCGGTGCGGCTTCAGGAGCCGTTGTATCAACGGCAGCCGCTTCAGTAATAGCGTTGGTTTCTGCCACTGGCTCTGCGGCCTCACTTGTTCCATCTGCTTTTTTGCGGCCACCAGCACGACGTGTACGTTTCGTCGCTTCTTTGGTTTCGCTCTTGCCTTTGCCGTAAATCTCATTGAAATCTACCAGCTCAATCAAAGCGGTTTCGGCATTATCACCGGGACGAGAACCCAACTTGATAACGCGGGTGTAACCACCGGGACGGCCGGCGACTTTTTCGCTGATGGTGCTGAACAATTCCGTAACGGCGGCTTTGTCCTGCAGGTAGCTGAACACCACGCGGCGTTGGTGGGTTTCGTTCTTTTTGCTTTTGGTGATCAAAGGCTCAACATAACCACGCAAAGCCTTTGCTTTGGCCAGTGTGGTTACGATGCGCTTGTGCTGAATAAGGGCACAAGCCAGGTTGCTTAACAACGCTTCGCGGTGGGCTTTCTTCCGGCCGAGGTTGTTTTGTTTGTCTCCGTGACGCATGACGATTTGATTTGAAGATTAAACGATCTGAAAATTTGAAGATGACCAAATCAGTCCTTCTTTTTCATTTCATCCAATCCTGATGATTAAAAATTCGGCTGCACCGTGTCAAGGAATTGCAGCCTACTTAGCTATTTTGTTTTTATGGAACCGGCTGCATTGCTACTATGGGGCGACAATTGCGACGCTCCGTTCATCGTTCAGGAATTCTATTGAACAAATGCCGAATAGAATTACATAGCGTACAAGTCCCGATAGCTATCGGAAGCGACGCAACCAAAGCCCAATCGTTATTCTGGCTTCTGGTTCATAAAAAAAGTAATTACAAAGAACTAATTGAAAACTAAAGAGGCTGTTCATCAGCTAATCTTCAAATCAGCTAATTAGCTAATCAATAGTCGTCTTTATCCGCACCAAGTTTGCTCAAGTCCATTCCGAAATGCAAACCTCTTTCGTGCAACACTTGCTCAATCTCGCTCAATGACTTCTGTCCGAAGTTGCGGAACTTCATCAGGTCTTCCTGCTCGTATTGAACCAGTTCGCTCAAGGAATTGATCTTGGCAGCTTTCAGGCAATTAAAGGCACGTACGGAAAGATCAAGATCTTCCAACGGCGTCTTTAACACCTTGCGCAGTTGCAGGGTTTGTTCATCCACAATGTCTTCCTTCTTCTCTTCTTTCGAATCGAAGGTGATGTTTTCATCGGTGATGATCATGAGATGCTGAATCAAAATGCGGCTTGCTTGCTTCACCGCTTCTTCGGGGTTGATGGTACCATCAGTCAAGACTTCCATCACTAGCTTTTCATAGTCGGTACGCTGCTCCACACGGGTATTCTCGATACTGTATTTCACGTTCTTGATGGGCGTATAAATGGCATCAACGGGAATGTAACCCAACGGCGCATCCTTCGGCTTGTTTTCTTCGGCAGGAACATAGCCACGGCCTTTGCCAATGGTCAGTTCAATATCGAGAGTTGTTGATGTATCCAGCGTACAAATCAGGAGCTCTGGGTTCATGATTTGAAAAGACTGTGTGCCATCGGCCAACATACCGGCGGTAAGTTCAGCGCGGTTCTTTATAGTGAGAGAAATTTTCTCTGTTTGAACGTCATGGTCAACCACTTTCTTCAAACGTACTTGTTTGAGGTTGAGGATGATTTCCACCACGTCTTCAGAAACGCCTTTGATGGTAGCAAATTCATGCTCCACGCCTTCAATCTTTACACCCATGATGGCATAGCCTTCCAATGAGGAAAGCAATACGCGGCGCAGGGCGTTGCCGATGGTAACGCCGTAACCCGGCTCCAGCGGACGGAACTCAAACTGGGCTTCGAAATCCGTTACTTTTTGAAGAACGATTTTATCGGGCTTCTGAAAATTTAAGATTGCCATATTTCTTTCAGATTTAATTAAATGAGTAATGAGTGATTAGTAATGAGTTCGTATTATGTGTAAAGTCTTTACAACGTTAAGCGACCCACTCACTACTGATTACTCATTATTTACTGTACAATTCTACGATCAATTGTTCCTTGATATTCTCGGGAACGGCTTCACGCTCGGGATACGTAATGAACGTGCCCTGCATGGCTGCTTCATTGTAATCAATCCAGCTAAACTTGGGGTTCTTGCCGCGAACGTGGCTGATGATAGCCGTGTTGTCTTTTGCTTTGTCTTTCAAGGCAATGATGTCGCCGGGGGTTAATTGAAAAGAAGGAACGTTTACCACTTCACCGTTTACTGTCACATGTTTGTGGCTCACCAACTGGCGGGCAGCCGGACGGCTGGGTGCAATGCCCATGCGAAAAACGGCATTGTCCAAACGGGCTTCCAATAATTTAATTAGGTTTTCACCGGTAACACCTTTGCGGCGGGCAGCTTCTTCAAAGGTTTTGCGGAATTGTTTTTCCAACACACCGTAGGTGTATTTGGCCTTTTGCTTCTCGCGAAGTTGAAGGGCGTATTCGCCTAATGTTTTGCGCTTGCGTTGCGCACCGTGCTGGCCGGGAGGGTTGGAATTCTTGCCCAACCATTTGCCATTGCCAAGGATAGGCTCCCCAAAAATGCGGGAGATTTTGGTCTTGGGACCATTGTAACGTGCCATAGTTTTATTTCATTTCCGCTTTTTAAAAACCGGTGCGTTCATCGTTGAAAGCGGTAAAAATTAATGAAGCACCTATTAAGTAAATGAAACCGTATGGGCTCAATATGTCGAGGAATTTCAGATTTAAAATTTCTGATTTCTAATTCTTGCGAAGCCAATCAGAAATTAGAAATACCAAATCAGAAATTGCTTTATACTCTTCTCTTCTTCGGTGGACGGCAGCCGTTATGCGGCAGCGGCGTAACGTCTTTGATAGAAGTTACTTCAATACCAGACTGGGCCAGGCCACGGATGGCGCTTTCGCGGCCGGCGCCGGGACCCTTTACAAAAACATCTACACGCTTAACACCCGCGTCCAAGGCTACTTTTGAAGCATCACCGGAGGCCATTTGCGCAGCATAAGGCGTGTTCTTTTTAGAACCCTTGAAACCCATTTTACCGGCACTTGCCCAGGAAATAACCTGGCCTTGCTTGTTGGTGATGGAGATGATTAAGTTGTTGAATGTCGCGTTGATGTGGGCATCGCCATAGGCATCAACTTTTACGATTCTTTTTTTGGCTGCGGCTTTGGCGCTCTGTTGTTGTGCGCCGCCTTTACCGCCCTGTTGTGCTTTTGCCATTTGTAGTAGGTAATCTTTTATTTTAGAAACTAATTCTGCTTACGGCAGAACCCAAATCAACCCTCCGTTTGCACCGGAACATCCGCGATTGATTTAGCTGTTGATGGTGCGTATTGAAAAAGCCACAAGCTTCAGGCAACCAGCGGCAAGCAAAGCTTGAAGCTGACAGCAGGAAGCTTGCGGCAATCTTCTTATTTCTTCGGCGCCTTCTTTTTGCCGGCAACCGTCTTGCGTTTTCCTTTCCGTGTACGGCTGTTGGTTTTTGTGCGCTGTCCGCGAACGGGCAGTCCTTTACGATGGCGGAGGCCACGGTAGCAGGCAATGTCAAGCAAACGTTTAATGCTCGTTTGCACTTCAGAACGAAGGGCGCCTTCTACTTTCAGTTCATCGGTGATGGTGCCGCGAATGTGCGCCAACTCATCATCGTTCCATTCGTTTACTTTCTTGCTGCGATCAATCTCGTGCTTGTCAAGAATGTAACGGGCAGTGGAGAGGCCAATGCCGAAAATATAGGTCAAGCCTATCTCGCCTCTTTTATTTTTAGGTAAATCAACACCGGCAATACGAGCCATACGGTTTCAAATTTTTAATTTTCGATTTCAGACTTTGGGCAACTGCAATCGGTAAATCCGCAATCGCCAATCTACAATTAGGTTAGCCTTGTCTTTGCTTGAAGCGGGGATTCTTTTTGTTGATTACGTAAAGACGGCCCTTACGACGTACAATCTTGCAGTCAACGCTTCTTTTTTTGATGGATGCTCTAACTCGCATAAAAAAATTCTGATTTATGAGTTCTCATTTCTAATCACTAAAATCAGTGATTGGAAATGCTTATTTATTTGTACCGGAAAATGATGCGTCCACGGCTTAAATCGTACGGGCTCATTTCCACTCCCACTTTGTCACCCGGTAATATCCGGATGTAGTGCATCCGCATTTTTCCCGAGATGGTTGCCAAAATTTCGTGGCCGTTTTCCAACTTCACCCTGAACATGGCATTTGACAAGGCTTCTAAGATGGTACCGTCCTGTTTAATTAATGGCTGTTTCGACATACTAAATTTGGAGGCGCGAAGATATAGGAATTGAACCTAAAAATAAAAGGGCGGGAAATTAATCCCGCCCTTTATTCACTATTTTGCCAATTCTTTAAGAAGGAAGGCAAGCTTTTGAGCCTCCTTTGTTGCTAAGTGCTCGTTGCTTATCAACAATCGGCACTAATGCGCCGTCACTCTTTCCAACGGTACCTTGGTCATTTGCAGGTGCAGATTTTGCAGCTCGTGCAGATAAAGGGGATGATTGAAATGCCGGTGGTCTTCGCGGTACCAAAGATCAAGATTGGTATAATTGCCGGGGTCCTTTACCAGAAGCCGAAAAGCGCCCTTTTTAAATTTTGTTCCTTCTTGCGTGTCCTCTTTTTCAAAGCCAAGAACGTGCACGAGCCTTTCTTCACTCATGGGCACGGGTGCAATTTCCTCGGGATTGTACCAAAACGCCTGAATGCCGTTGTCAATGCAAGCCTGATTTTCCTCGCGGCTTATTTGGTTTACAATGCCGTCACGCTCCACACCTTCGTCTATAACTTTTACCACACCGCCTTCTTGTAAATCGGAAATTTTAATCATGGTTGTTGGTTTGTTTAAGCCAAAAAATTACAAGGATTTTTTCATTCAGCATCTAAACTTTAAAATTTTATTCCGCTGCCATCACAACATCGCTTCTTTCGGGCAATGAAACGCCGCCGGACAATTACAAAAAAGCTGCTCCACTTAGGGAGCAGCCTTTACCAAAAACGTTTGATGATTATACTTATTTATACGTGTAAACAACGCCGTTTTTGATAGACTGCTTAACGCCAAAGCCATCGCTCTTGTCGCTCACGAGTAAAACGAACGGAGCCCCCGCTTCGGCAGCCGCTTCTTTAATTCGTTTGGTCGCTTTCTTATCAGCAGAACCAGCGGTATTATAGCTAAAAAATCCGGAGGTTTTGCCTCTTACTTCGTCTCCCTTTTTTAGCCCAAGAATCTGGCTTTGATCGGTGATGATTTGCACCTTTTCCCAATCGTCCTTGCTGCTGACAACAACTTTCTCTGAAATCTCCTCTTTGCGTCCGCTAGCATACGTGATGGTTGCTATGGCAAGCTTGCCGATTGTTTGTTCGGCCGTTTCGTTAGGATAGGTGAAGTTGATTGTAGCTTCATTTACCCGCAGCACTTTCACATCAAGTGTTTCTCCGGAATGCTTTTTAAGTTTGTCTTGGGCGAAAAGTTGGCTAAGGGCTACTACTGCAAAGGATACGGACAAGATCAGTTTTTTCATTGTCGTTAATTTTGTTTTAGGGCGCAATATAGAAGCCGCGATGAAAAAAACAAACAGCCCAAGGTAGGAATTGTAGAAAGCAGCGTATGAATTTTTTTCGGCCCTGGTTTATTATACTTTTTTCCACGCCTTAATCCAAGCTTTCGTACCAACTGTTCACATAACCGATGTTTTCAATCTCCAATGCCTGCTTCGTTACCATCAGCGGATGAAAAGTATCCACCATCACCGCTAATTCCTTTGTTTCTTTTTTACCGATGCTTTTTTCCACCGTGCCGGGATGCGGCCCGTGCGGAATACCGGCCGGATGAAGCGTTATCATTCCCCTTGTTACGTTTTTGCGGCTCATAAAATCGCCGTCCACATAATAAAGCAGTTCATCGCTGTCAATGTTGCTGTGATTGTACGGCGCGGGAATGGAACTGGGGTGATAATCATAAAGCCGGGGCACAAAAGAGCAAACCACAAAATTGTTCGCCTCAAATGTTTGATGTACCGGCGGCGGCTGATGTACACGGCCCGTGATGGGTTCAAAATCGTGTATAGAAAAGGCAAAGGGATAACAGCAGCCATCCCAACCCACCACGTCAAAGGGATGCGCACCGTAATGCAGGTTATACAACACGCCGCGTTTCTTGGCCCTTATTATGAAACCACCTTTCTCATTATGCGTTTGCAGATTTTCCGGCACACGAAGATCGCGTTCGCAAAAAGGGGCGTTTTCCAGCAATTGGCCGTATTTGCTTACGTACCGTTTGGGAAAACGGATGGGGCTGAAGGACTCTACGATAAACAAGCGATTGTGTTCATCATTGAAACGGATTTGATAAATCGTTCCGCGAGGAATCACAAGGTAATCGCCGTAGGCAAATGGCAGCTCGCCGTACATCGTTCTCAACGTGCCGCTGCCCTCGTGAACAAAAAGCAGTTCATCGGCATCGGTGTTCTTGTAAAAATAATCCGTTAGGCTTTGCACCGGCGCCGCCAATACAATGTGCACATCGCCATTCACCAGAACCGGCACACGGCTTTCCAAAAAATCTTTTACCGGTTTAATGTTGAAGCCCTCAAAGCTGCGGTGACTAAGCATTTTTTCCTCCGCAATCTGTGGCGATACATCCACCGGCTTTTCCGCTTTGATGATTTGCGTGGGCGGGTTAATATGATAAAGCAGTGAAGAATCGTTGGAGAAACCTTCGGTAGAGAAAAGTTGCTCGGAATATAAGCTACCGTCGGGCTTACGAAACTGCGTGTGGCGTTTGTGTGGTATTTGCCCGAGTGTATAATAATAAGGCATAAAGGCAATTTGAAGATGTGGTGATTTGGTAATTTAAAGATGAAAGCAACGATGGGCCATAAGTCTGTCTGTCTATTGAGCTGTCGTTGCGTCGCTCCCGTACCGATAGCTATCGGTACTTGCACGTTCTTATCGCTATTCAACAACAGACAGCTCAAGTGTTTTCAGCAGAAAGAAGTATTTCCATTTACGTTTGTCAATCCAGTAAAGGAAATTGCGATGAAAAAGCATTGATCAATCGTTTGATGTAAAAGTAAAACATCCCAATGACAAGAATCGGTCTCATCTCCGACACACACGGCTATTTAGACGATGCGGTTTTGGAACACTTTGAAGCCTGCAATGAAATATGGCACGCCGGTGATTTTGGAAACATCGCGATAGCAAATGATTTAGCAACCAAAAGCGGCCTGACGGTTAAAGGTGTTTACGGCAACATTGACGGCTACGATGTACGCAGTGTTTACCCTGAAAAACTAATCTGGAGATGCGAAGATGTGACTATTTACATGAAGCATATCGGCGGTTATCCGGGGCGCTACGCACCGGGCATAAAGCAAGAACTCATTGATGCCAGAGCAAAGCTTTTCATTTGCGGCCATTCGCATATTTTAAAAGTGATGTACGATGATAAGATTGGCTGCCTGCACATAAACCCCGGTGCGGCCGGTAACCAAGGCTGGCACAAAGTGAAAACGGTCATTCGTTTTGCTATTGATGGCGCTAACATTAAAGATTGCGAAGTGATTGAATTAGGAAAACGAGGAAGCTAAGAGAGGACAAAAAGGCAAAGGGAGAGAAAGAGCAAAAGGGCGAATTTCTCCTTTTACTTTTTCGTCCCTTTGCCTTCTCTTAGCCTAATACCACCCATGACCGCTGCCGATAACCCGAAACGGCCAGGGAATAGAAACGAGGATAATCAACAACGCGATGAGGTAAAAAATTACGGTGCGGCGGTGTTTAGCTCGGTCGCCGATGGGTTTGCGGGCCTGGGCTTTACCAATATGAATCAGAATGATTGCCAGCAACATTCCCACCTGATGTTCGACGGCAAAGAAACGGGCAGTTGGGTTTTTCATCATCTCGCCAAAACTGCTAAAAGCCGCAAATTGTTTATAGCCCCAGGGGCCGACAAAATAGAGATAAATACCAATCAACAACATGGTGTCGGCAAAAATGGTAAGCAACAAACCCAAACGATTATCAGACTTAATGAACGGCCGGCGGCCAGCCAGCAAACTGTTGACAATGGCAAAAAGTAAAAGCAGCAAAACGATCCAGCGGCCCACGCTGTGCAGATGCACCATCACGTTGTAGAAACTTGTGTTCATGTGTTGATTTTGATGGGGCCAAAACTACGGGGAAACAGCCAATAGGCAATTGGCAACAGGCAATAAGCAATAGACAATGAAGAAGACAAACCATTGATAAAAGTTTTGCCCATTGCTTATTGCCAATTGTAAATTTGGCCGATGTGGGAGCCGTACAAAAAAGGATTTAGAGCGTACTTGCAATTGGAGCGTTCGCTGGCTGATAACTCCATTATGGCTTATCTGTCAGATATGGAAAAGTTCACGCAGTTTTTAGTGAACAACAATGTGAAAAAGGCACCGCCGGACATTGACTTGAAAGACCTTCAAAGTTTTATAAAATGGATTGCCGAACTGGGCATGACGCAAACTTCGCAGGCCCGCATCATCTCCGCCCTTCGAACCTTTTATAAATATTGTTTGCTCGAAGACATCAGCACGGTTGACCCTACAACCTTGCTGGAAGCACCCAAGTTGAAACGCACATTGCCCGATGTATTGAGCTTTGACGAGATAGAAGCCATTCTTGTACAACTTGATTTAAGCACAATGGAAGGCACCCGCAACAAAGCCATTTTAGAAACGATGTACAGTTGCGGCCTGCGTGTAAGCGAAGCCACCGAGCTTAAACTCTCGCAATTGTTTTTAGATGTAGGCTTTATTCGTGTCATTGGCAAAGGCAATAAAGAAAGATTGGTACCTATCGGCAGCAGCGCCATCAAACACATCAACTTTTACCTAACCCATTATCGCAAAACACAGGTCATTCAACCGGGCGAAGAAGACATCTTATTTTTAAACCGGCGAGGAAAACGATTAACAAGGGTGATGATCTTTCTCATCATCAAAGACTTAGTGCAGAAAGCGGGGATTAAGAAAACCGTTTCACCACACACCTTCCGGCATTCTTTTGCTACGCATTTGGTAGAAGGCGGCGCCGACCTGCGGGCCGTGCAGGAAATGTTAGGCCATGAAAGCATTACCACCACCGAAATTTACACGCACCTCGACAGGGAGTTTTTGCGGAAGACCTTAGAGCAATTTCATCCAAGCTTTCAATCATAAACTTTACTTTTCTACATGAAAAAAATTTTGCTGTTTTCCCTGTTCATTGCATCGCTTTCATCCTTCTCGCAAAAAATAAGAATCGTTGACAGCAAGTTGGCTTTAACCAACTCGGTTTTGTTTAAAGGGGGCACGGCCGAACTCTTGCCCGAAAGCGATGAAGCCCTGAAGGCTGTAAAGCTATATTTAGATGAAAAGAAGTTTATCAGCACTCTGCGCATTGAAGGCCATGTGGCTTCAGAAGATGCAGCGCAAAGCCAAACCTCAAGTGAGCAAAGAGCACAAGCTGTAGTGAACTGGTTGGTGGAAGAAGGCATTGATTGCAAGCGTCTGCTGGCTGTTGGTTTTGGCAATACCAAACCCATTGTAGATGCCGCCTCGCCTGATAAAGCCGCAAATACAAGAATTGTTTTTGCCGTGGCTGCGTTGAGTGGACATGCCACCGGCGGAATGCCTTTGGATGGCGGTGGCAAACCAGCAGGCGATAGCTGTCAATGATTACTGAACGATAATTTTTTCTGTAAAGCTTTTTGCATTGTCTGCGTTTGTCAACCGCACAAAGTAAACGCCGGTCAAAACACTTTGTAGATTGACGGTTTGTTTTGTTTTTCCTTTTTCAAAATTTATAGTGCCGCTTTGTACCACGTTTCCACTGCTGGAAATAATAGATAAGCTGTACTTGCCAGCTTCCAATGTTTTTGGGTCAATGGTAAGATTTCCATTCGTGCTAACTGGGTTCGGATACATGGAGAATTTGGTAAAAGAACTATCGGTGTTCTTTTTAACAATGAGTGGAATAATTGATGGCTTCTTTTTTCTGACGCCTATCACAATCATTTCACCCATCAATGCCTGCGAAAGTATAAGGGTGATGTTTTTAGCTTCGGCAACAGTGACTATTTGCGATATAAATCCTACGGAAGAAACAATTAATTCTTTCTCCATTTCCTTCATCTGTTTTATTTCAAATTCACCTTTTTCGTTGGTTATAGTTCCGTGTTGTGTTTGCCGGAAAAGTATGGAAGCCCCACCAATCGGAATTCCATTATTGTCTGTTACAATGCCTCTGAATGTTTGTAACTTCTGCGGTGGAGCAACGATAGCTGCAACAGTATCACTGCGCACTGGTTTTTGGCAAACAGCCACCTTGCCAGTAAACCTTACCTCGCCCTGTGCTCCAACTTTTTTTGAAAACAGCATCGCCGGCAGTGCAATGCCGAAGAAGTATTTTATCCACGGCAATCGCTTTCTTGGTACTTCCACCACACGGTTTAATTGGCTGCCGTCAAACCGGCCGCATACAGAACCGGCAGGCTTCTTAAAAAACTGCGCGACTTCCCTGTCGCTCATGGCGGTAAAGTCAACCACGGTCTTTTGACAAGCGGCGCAAAAGCGGCCTTTATCCTCCGGCGTCATGGCCTCCCAATTCTCGTGACAAGGCGTTGGAATGGAAAGAGAAATGGGTTTCATGCGGTTTAGTTTAACACGACAATTTTTACGGCTGATGCTTGCGCTTTTTCGGAAACGATGTGCAGGAAATAAGTTCCCGCTGCAACTGAAGCCGGCAAGGTTAAGACAAGTCTTTCATCATTCGTTGAGCCGTTCCGTTGCACTGGAATTACAGCACCGGATGATGAAAAGAGTTGAACCTGTTTTATTGCGTCATCTTTCTTGTTTACTAAAACGGTGAGTTGACCACCGGCTTTTATTGGGTTGGGATAAGCAAGGACTTCAATCTTTTGTTGTGGCGTTTCAGTTAACAGAAAGTTTTCGCTTTTAACAACAACCGGGCTCGCCACCAAACCACCCATGAAAATTTTTCTTTCGCAATTATCGAGACCCGTGATGTTCAATGTATCCAATAAACGCACGTCTTTTATCGCCGTGTCATTTGCCATCTCAACTTCTGTCGGCAGCATTTTGCCCATCGTCGTTGCCATGGGCTCTTCGTTCAAATGCTTAGGCTTTAGGGTTTCGTCAATAAGGTTGGTTTGCTTTTTCGCAGGTATGGAATCAATTGGCAGGCTAATCATTCCAAGAGTAGGCCGCAGGTCAGAAACGACAGTCGTATCGCCGACCAAAGGTTTTTTCACAACTTCAGTTGTCAGCATTTTACCCACCGTCTCTTCCCTCCCGGCAAACTTGCAGGAAGCCAAAAACGCCGGCAATGCAATTGTAAAAAAATACTTCACCCACGGTATGCGCTTCTTTGGAATTTCAATAGGTCGGTCCAACTGGTCATTGTGAAACCGTCCACACGTAGAGCCCACCGGCTTCTTAAAAAATTCGGCAATCTGTCGGTCGCTCATGCTGGTAAAATCAATCACGGTTTTTTGGCAAGAGCCGCAAAACTTTCCCTTTTCCTCGGGCTTCATGCCCTCCCAATTTTCATGGCAGGGTTCGGGAATAGAGAGTTGAATCTTTTTCATGCGCAGCGGTTTTGTGTTGAGATGCCGTTGCCAAAGCAATTGCACAAGCCGCGTCAAAAAATATTTTCTGCTTAGTTTTACCGCCTTGGCTTTTCTCCGAAAAATATCGTCCGCCGCTACCGATGCCGAACTGGTGGCGGCCTACCGAAGCACCGGCAACCTGCAAGTACTTGGCGACTTGTACAACCGCTACATGGACCTCGTATACGGTGTTTGCCTCAAATACCTCAAAACACCCGACGATGCGCAGGACGCCGTAATGAACGTTTTTGAAGAACTAATTACCAAGCTGCAAAAGCACGAGGTGGAGAATTTTAAAAGCTGGCTTTACACACTGGCAAAAAATCATTGCCTCATGCGGCTGCGGTCTGATAAAAAGATGCCGGTTGCAAAAATGGCCGAGGAAATTATGCAATCAGGCGAAAGCGGGCATCTGGAAGACGCGTTAAGCCGTGAAGAAAGCTTTTTGCAGATGGAAGATTGCCTGAAACAATTATCAGCCGACCAGCGCAAAGCCGTTGAACTTTTTTACCTGCAAGGAAAGTGTTATAACGAAATAGCCGCGGAAACGGGGCTTGAATGGAATACGGTGCGCAGTTACATTCAAAACGGGCGGCGCAACCTAAAACTTTGCATGGAAAGCAGTATGGCAAAAACAGCCTTAAAATGAACGAATCAAAAATATACACGGCTGCCGATATCGAACGCTATTACAGCGGTAAGCTTTCGGTTGCGGAACGTCATGCGTTGGAAAAAGCGGCGCTCGGTGATCCGTTTTTGGCCGATGCGCTGGAAGGCTACGCGACAACGCAAACGCCAGCGGCGGATATAGCAGCGTTGCAACAACTGCTGCAACTGCGCATTAAAAAGGAAAAAGAAAAACACGGCATTTTTTACGGAAACAACTGGATGAAGATTGCGGCGTCGGTAATTTTGATTGTCGGGCTTGGCTGGGTGTTTTTTCAAACAAACGAAGCGAAAGAAAAGGTTGCCGGCGCTCCGGCTGTTCAAAAAAATGAGCCGGTAGTAAAACTTGATAAGACGCTTGATTCCTCTTTAGTGGTTTATAACAACGCACCGCAAAAATCTACACAGTATCAAACCAAAGTCGAGGAACAGCAGGCGCCGATTGCAAAAAAGAAGGATGCTGGTGGCGAATTAGTACCGGGTTATCAATACAAAATTCCCGCGACCGTCTATGCAGCGCCGGCAGGGCGTGCTGATAGCGCAAGCAATAGAGACCTAGTGCTAAATGAAGTAACGGTTGAAAGAAAAAAAGAATCACCCGCTTTTAAAAATTCCACAGCCGCACCGCTGCAAGGAAGAACGAGCGGATTAATCGTCGTGCAAAAGAAGGCGGCAAGCGTTGCAGATAAAGATGCACCAAAAGGCTCTGCTTTACCTGATACCATCAAAAACTTCGACGTTACCCTCAAGCCCACCGAACTCCCTGCTGACCAAACTGTGTTGCTGAACCAAAAAGAAAGAAGCGTTCCAACGGCCAAACGCATGCACGTGATGGTTGATTCCTTAGAACCCGCCGAAGGCTGGACAAACTTTGACGATTACATAGCGCAAAATTTAAAAGAGCCAAGCGACCTGAAAATAAAAGGGCTCAAAGGCGAGGTAGAATTGTCGTTTGAGGTGAATAAAGAAGGCGAAGCAGTGAACATAGCTGTTACCAAATCTCTTTGCGAAAAATGTGATGATGAAGCCGTGCGGCTTTTAAAAGAAGGGCCCAAATGGAAGAAGAATAAAAAGAAGGGAAAGGTGACGATTAAATTTCTGCTGGTGCCTTAAAAATAGTATCGTAGAAAAGAGATATTTTCTGCTTTCATTAGTTATCCGGTACAATTTTTTTGGACCGGAAGTTTGTCCATGTATTAAGCGTTTCTTGCATTGTCCCGACTGGACGGGATACGGTCTGTATACCGATAGCTATCGGGACTATCCGAAAACAATAGCATAAAGTCATCCAACCACAATCGAGGAAAGCCTCGAAGGGGCGTCATAACCATGCTATCGAAATCGTCTATGTATGTAATACTCACCGTTGCACAATGCCTTCTGTTGCGTCCTGACAGGGCTTGATGAATCCGCCACGTTTCAACTACCCAGCCCTTGCCGGCTGGGCTAAGCGACAGCGCCCCTTCGGGACTTTGGAAAGATTGGATGTTGTGTTGCGTTTTTCTTCTTGCTCCATAGCAATAAGAAGGTATTCGCCAGCCGGCGGACGACGCAACGGACGATCAATAGATGAACAAAACCTTGGTCCATAAAAAAACCCAATCAATTTTTACGATTGGGGTTTTGAAGAAATTATTTCGTCGCTGTTACGGCATTATAATCCTCGACTTCGGCTCGATGTTCATCATTTCAATATCAAAAATCAGGTCTTGTCCGGCCAGCGGATGATTGGCGTCCAATACAATGCTGTCATCTTTTACTTCGGCCACCACTACCGGAAATTGTTGGCCTTCGTCGTTGCTCAACATCAGTTGCATGCCCGGTTCGGGCTTCATGTCAGGCGGAAATTGATCTTTTGGAAACTCTATCACGTTTTCATCTTCACGGTGGCCGTAGGCATCGGCCGCCCCGATTTCCACCTTTTTTTTATCGCCCACTTTCATGCCCTTCACGCCGTCGTCAAAGCCCTTGATCATTTGGCCGGCGCCCACTTCAAATTCAAGCGGTTCGCGGCCTTGCGAGGAATCGAACGTTTCGCCGTTGCGCAACGTTCCGTGATAGTGCACCTTTACTTTATCGCCGTTGTTTGCCTCTTGCATGTGTCATTATTTTTTATGGTTAAAGATTTTGCCTCGGCTTTTCGTGCCTTACTAACTAACAGTTTACCCTTCCTAATAAAATCAGCAAAACGCCAAAAAAGGGAGGCCGGCAAGTTACGAAGCTTTCTTTTTGATGTGGTTAATTTGCGGATATTTGGAGCCATCAATAAAGGGTTCGTTATGTTTTTACGAAATGCGATTTTACTACCGGCGATTTGTATTTTGAGCCTGGCTTGCACGGCACAAAAAACAAAAGCCAAACCGGCTTCACCGGTTGCTAAAAATTCCTCCGCCATTATGCCTGGTGCCGACCAAACGGAACTTTACTTGCCCACGCTGAAAGGAAAAAACGTGGCGCTGCTGGTGAACCATACATCGGTTGTCGGCAAGACGCACCTGATAGATACCTTGTTGAAAGCCGGTGTAAACATCAAGGTCATCTTCGGACCTGAACACGGCTTCAGGGGCGATGCGCCGGACGGGGCAAAGATTGAAACCACAAGCGATGCCAAAACAGGCATTCCTGTGGTTTCGCTTTACGGCAAAAAGAATAAGCCCACACCGGATGATTTAAAAGGCATTGACGTGATGGTGTACGACATCCAAGACGTGGGCACACGGTATTATACTTTCATTTCTTCCATGCAATACTTTCTGGAAGCGGCGCTGGAGAACGGTATTCCGCTGGTGATTCTGGACCGGCCAAATCCGAATGGTTTTTATGTGGACGGGCCTGTATTGGACATGAAGTTTAAATCCTTCGTGGGCCTGCAACCCGTGCCCGTTGTTTATGGCATGACGATAGGCGAATACGCTACCATGCTAATGCAGGAAGGTTGGTTAAGCGATGCGGCCAACAAGGCTTTTGATGTATTAAAACGAATTCGTTTTGCCAACGGCGCCAAATACTTTCAGTTGCATGTGATACCGGTAAAGAATTATACGCACAAAAGCAAGTACGTGTTGCCCATAAAGCCATCACCCAACTTACCGGAGATACAGTCGGTTTACTGGTATGGTTCCACTTGTTTTTTTGAAGGCACGGTATTGAGCGAAGGCCGCGGCACGCCAAAGCCCTTTCAATACATCGGTCATCCGCTGATGCCCAAAACGGCGTTTGCGTTTACACCAAAAAGCACTGAAGGCGCACCGTCTCCAAAGCACAAAGACAAGGTTTGCTACGGCTATAATTTAAGCGGCACGCCGGAGCAGGTATTGAAGTTGATTGATAACAAAGTGCAGATAAAGTATTTGATGGAGGTGTACAAAGCCTATCCGCAAAAAGACAGCTTTTTTAACAAAGGCATCACACGGTTGGTGGGCAACGATGAACTGGTGCAACAAATAAAAGACGGCAAGAGCGAAGGTGAGATAAGAAGAAGTTGGGAGCCGAAGTTGAGCGCTTTTAAAGCGATACGGAAGAAGTATCTGCTCTATGCGGATTTTGAGTGAATGTTTACCTTTGGAAAAATGGTTTTATGAGTTACGAAGAAGTGATTGAAAAATATAAACGCTTACATCCTCAAGCGAGGCGACAAGTGAACGATTTGATAGAACGCCTGACAGCCACTGCTGTTAATGAAGAAGGCAACAATCCGCCATCTTTATTCGGTATTTTAAAAGGAAAGATTTGGATGTCGCCTGATTTTGATGAACCGTTGGAAGATTTCAAAGATTATATGTAATGAACTATCTGTTAGATACACATACATTGCTTTGGTCGCTAAGGGGAGAAACTAATCTTTCTTCAAAAGTCAAAAACTTGTTGGATGATACAGCCATAAGAAAAGTGGTTAGTGCCGTATCGTTTTGGGAAATTGCAATCAAAGTCAGCATTGGCCGCTTGAAGATTGATTTTGCTTTATTACAACTACCAGCGCTGGTTGCCCAAAATGGTTGCGACGTACTACCTATTAGCGCAAGCCACACTTTAACTGTGGCTTCCCTCCCGTTTCATCACAATGATCCGTTCGACCGGCTTTTGATTGCACAAGCACAGATCGAAGAACTGACACTTCTTACCAAAGACGCAAACATCTTGCTATAAAACGTTGTCACCGTTTGGTAACGGAATTACTCTTCCAAATGAACAGTACCGATTTGAAGATTGTTTTCATGGGCACACCCGACTTTGCCGTAGCCTCATTGCAAGCCTTGGTGCAAGCCGGCTACAACATTGTCGGTGTAATAACCGCACCGGATAAACCCGCCGGCCGCGGCATGAAGCCGCAGGAAAGCGCTGTAAAAAAGTATGCGGTTGAACAGGGCTTGCACATTTTACAACCAGAGAAATTAAAGAATCCGCAGTTTTTAGAAAGTCTAAAATCGTTGCAGGCCGACTTGCAGATTGTAGTAGCCTTTCGCATGTTGCCTGAAGTTGTTTGGGCGGCGCCGCCGATGGGAACCGTGAACGTACACGGCTCCTTGCTGCCGCAATACCGCGGCGCGGCGCCTATCAATTGGGCAATCATTAATGGAGAGGGTGAAACCGGCATCACCACTTTTAAACTCAAACACGAAATAGACACCGGTGATATTTTGTTGCAGGAAAAGTTGCTGATTGGTGAGAACGAAACCGCTGGCGAGTTGCATGATCGCATGAAAGAATTAGGAGCGCAGGTTTTGGTGAGAACCTTGCAAGGTTTAGTTGACGGCACGTTGAAAGAAACACCGCAGGAGTCAATGGGCAATAAGCAATGGGCAACAGGCAATGCTGAAATCTCGGACACACATTCACCACTCACCACTCACCATTCACTGCTTAAACATGCGCCGAAGATTTTTACGGAGACTTGCCGGATTGATTGGAACAAACCAGTGGCTGACGTACATAATTTAATCAGAGGGTTGTCGCCTTTTCCTAGTGCGTTTACAACCTTGAATGGGAAGACGCTGAAGATTTACCGGAGTGAAAATGAAGTAGTACAACCTTCTGTTGCAGTTGGGGCTTTTGAAAGTGATGGAAAAACGTTTTTGAAGGCCGCATGTGTTGATGGTTATGTAATTGTAAAAGAGTTGCAGTTGGAAGGAAAGAAACGGATGGGTGTTGAAGAATTTTTGCGGGGATACCGGGTTTCTTAGGCCGCATTTGCGAAAGTTTTCGAACTTTCGCTTAAACGTTTTTGAGCTTAACAACCAAGGCGAAGCAAAAATGTTGGCGGGTTTTGGGGCTAGAAACTTTCGCCTATTTTTAAGTTTTGCGTAAGCTGCAGACTACCTTTCATTTACTTACAAATTGAAACATGGAAAGACCAAACTTTTGGAATTTCAACAACGACAGTGAAAAGGTCAAGCAACTTTACAATGACCCCGCAAACTTGGTCGTGCTTGAATTTGCCAACCGAACAAATGTTGAGAAGTTTGTTTGGGTAGAGCCTGCCTGTATTTCAATAGAACTGGAAGCTGACACGGAATATCAAATAATCACGCATGACAGAACTTTTCGAATGGAGTTTGATAAAAACGAGACGTTGATTTTTTATTTGCAGTATAGCTTTGGCTTTATTCTGAACAAGCGGCCAACTTCGAAGCAGATTGATAATCCTCATCCCTGGACTTTAAACATTGATTGTTCTGATATAAATTAATTCCTGTTAACTCATGCCTAAGCACAACATAGCGTTTGTAAAAGCATAGCCGAAGCCCAATCTTTCAGCGACAAAACATTAATCACCAACAAAGCAAAAGCGAGACTGAAACAATTCTAATTCCATGCCTTCGCATACGCTTAGGACGTTAGACCATATCTTTTTTTCAAAAAGGCAGCCGTTGACTCTAAAAATTTCTCATCTTTTACGCAACAGTATAATCAAAAGGGCCGGCGCATGCGCCGGCCCTTTTGATATGATGAACCTTACTTCCCTCAATAATTCACCCGCACAAAAAATTTCTCCGTATCACTAATCCCCAACGCCGTTGCAGCCGCATTTGAAATGCGAACATTGTAGCCTTGGTTCTGTCGTATGCCTGTCATGCGGTCGAGCACTTTTGCATACACAGCGTGGTTGTTGTTTGGATTCACCACACGGATGATGGTGCCCGGCTCCACACCGTCAATCAATGCATAGTATTTCGCATCTTGCCAGCCGCTGGCGGTTTTAAAAATGCCGGCCGTTGCCATGTCGTCTTTCTTCACCGGTTGCGTTTTTACCTGCGCATCAAAATCGGTTTTAAAATAACCACCGTTGTTGTCAGTCATCGCTACGGTTGATACCGTCCGTTGCAGCTCCGGCTTCTTTTCTACAACCGGTTCTTTCACCACCGGCTTTTCTTCGGGCTTCTTTGCAACATCAATCTTTGGCTCTTCTTTTTTGGGTTCAGGTTTTGGAACTTCGGTCTTTGTTTCCGGCGGAGTGGTTTTTGCAACCGTTGTTTGTTGGGCAGCGGCTTCGTTCGATACCAAATAACCAACCACCAATTTCTGCCCAGGCGAAATCGCATCGGTTTGCAGGTTGTTCCATTTGCGCAGGCTGGCCATCAGCACCTTGTTATTGTTCACGCTTACGCGATACAAACCCTCCTTCTCTCCAACCGTATAATACACGGGGTGGCCGGTCGTCTTTTCCTGCGAAAAATTAGTGGCGCTCAACGGCACATTAATCGTTTGGCCCACGCTCAAACCCTTTTCCATTTCAAGCGCATTAAAGGCGGCAATCTCTTTGGGCGGTATGTTGTACAAACGACCGAGGGAATAAAAATTTTCTTTGGGGGCAACGGTGTGCTGGAGGTAAAGGCCCTTGTCGCCGTGGCGCACTACATCATCCTGCGCAAAGGCGCCGGCGCACAGCAGGCAAACAATTGTTAGGGCCAAAAATTTTTTCATGGTGGATAGAATTTGATTCGTCAAAACCGGCTTGCACTTTTTTACAAAGTTAGCCGCCGGATGGCGCTCACAAATATGCTGCTTAATTTTCAAAAGCGGAATCGTTTCGGCTCTTCAAAATGCGGATCTCTTTTGGATAGTAATTGTTCACGCGGTTTTGCAGTGCGTTCAGCCAACCGAGGTTGTGGCTATTGTAGCGGGCAACCTGCCAGCCGGCAACTTGTGGCAGCGTTGAAAGTTCCTGCCGTTGCAAGTACCTGATGGCATCATCATACCCCAATTCAAACACCATAATATTTTTTCGGATGCTTGTGCTTTGCGCCAGGGCATGATGCGGCACTAATTTGTCTTTCATCACTTCACCCAATTGCACACCGGCGTACTGCAGATTTAAAATCGGTTGCAGCGTTAGAAAATTATTCACTAGAGCTTGGGGCAAGGCAAAAATGGAATGGCGAAATCGAATGAATTCCAAAGACTCATTCTCTATCCACTGTGTAACAATCGCTTTTTCTTTTGCCGAAATAATTTCAGGTTTTGAAGGCCGCAGTCGCGCTACTGTTTCGTATGCCTTCTTGCGAAAACAAGCAAGAAAAAATCCTTCGCCTTTCAGTTTATCGGGATAAAAACGATAGCAATGCGAAGCCGTTTGCGGCGAGACCGTTTCAACGATACCATCAAAAACATCAATGTTTAACCAAATGTTTTCCATTTCCATTTCCTGCATCAGCCAATCGGCGATGGCTTCGTCTTCTTCGACTGAATAAGAGCAAGTGGAATAAACCAACAAGCCGCCTTCTTTCAGACAAGGCAAGGCGTCGGCTAAGATGCGTTGCTGTCGCTGGCTGCAAAGCGCCACGTTATTCAGGCTCCATTCGTTGATTGCGTCTTCGTCTTTCCGAAACAAGCCGCTGCCGCTACACGGCGCATCCACTATCATCGCATCAAAATAACCGGGAAGTTTTTGAAAAGCTTTGGGATCGTTGTTCGTTACAAACACATTACTACATCCCCATTTAATAATGTTGTCGGTAAGCACAATGCTTCGCGGCTTGATGACTTCATTGCTCACCAATAAACTATTGCTTGAGATGAGCAACTGAATATGCGTGGATTTGCCGCCCGGTGCGGCGCATAAGTCCAAAACTTTTAGTGGTTGTGAAAGGTCGAGCAATTGTTTGAATGCTTGCTCTAAAAACATGCTGGATGCTTCCTGCACGTAATAACAACCGGCATGAAAAAGCGGATCGAAAGTGAAGGATGGTCTCTGCGAAAGATAATAACCATTAGCACACCAGGGAATGGGTGAATAGTGAGGAGTGAGTAGTGAGTTTCCCTCGGAAGATTGCGCATTCACAATTGACCACTTCGCTGGATTGGTACGAATGGATGTAACAGGACTTGGGATTTCGTGCACGGCAATGAAGGCTTCTTTGTCAAAGCCGGCAACGCTTTGGAGTGAAGTGAGTAAAGCCTGTGGAAGTTTCATTAAACAAATGTAGGACCTCACCCCGGCCCTCTCCATCGGAGATGGAGAGGGAGGCCATACGGCGGTGTTGACAGCACGGGTTTTCTTTATGAACTTCAAGCAGCCTGCTATCGTAGCGTGACCTGTCATCCCATCGAAGGAGACCTGCCTGCCGGTAGGCAGGGATCTGTGGACTGCGCTTGAAGGTTTTCTGTAACCTGTAAAACTGATTGCCATCATTTCTCATAACAGAACGCACAGATGCCTCGTTCCTCGGCATGACAGGTTAAAGGTTTTAAGATGGCAGACAGATTAAAAGTTTGAAGGATTGATTGTATAATGCTGAATAGCGATAAGAATGTATACGTCCCGATCGCTCCCGATAGCTATCGGGACGGGAGCGGCGCAACGGATGTCAAATAGATAGACAGACCTCTGGTCCAAAAAAAGACAATAGCTAAAAACCTCTCACCGCCTGTAACCCGCTTGCGCAAGCACTCCCTCTCCATCTCTGATGGAGAGGGCCGGGGTGAGGTTCTAATTCGCCCTCTTCAACTGTCCATTAATCTGACTCACTGCTGCATTGTAATCCGTAATCGCTTTCGTTACCGCATCAATGCCGTCCTGTGCCTCGGCATAAGCACCTTGCTCAATGCCTTCGCGGATATAAGGCAAAGTCTTCACACCATAACCTGTATAATAACCCGGCGCATATACCAAGTGCTTGTACCAGGAACGGCGCGGCAGGCCTTTTTCGGAAGTCAGCTTTTCTTCAGCTTTGTACAATTCTTTGTTCAGCGTTTTTTGTTGCGATGAAGAATAATTCAAAGCAACAGAAGAAAGCTTTGAAAAGCTGTCGGCGCTTTCTTTCAACTGTTGCAAGGCATTGTCCAACGGACTGAAATTTAAAAACGGCACGCTACCTTCTTTTGTTTTTTCAACATAGGTTTTCTTTGGGTCGGAAGCCAACACAAACAGTTTATCAGCCATCATCTTCTTCTGCATTTCATCATCGCTGCGTTTGTTTTCCAAAAGGGTTTTCACTTCTGTTGCGTATTCCGCAACGGTTTTGTAAAAAGCAGCAAAATCAAAAGGCAACACATCTGCATCTGCCAATCGCATCACCACGCGGCCGGCGGTTTTTGTCAGCGCAATGCCGTAGGCAAAACCGGGATCACCGAAGCGGGTGTAGTGGTCGTAATCATCATAAATGGAATGATAAACACCGGCATCGGCTTCGCCGCCGAAGCCAAGGTTCATCGAAGGAATACCGAGGTGTTGAATGAAGGGTGAGTAATCAGAACCCGCACCCAAAGCGCCCAATTTCATGCTCTTGTTGCCATAAGTTTTTTGACGTGTTGCTCTGTCGGCTGCAGCCATTACCGCCGCATACTTGCGTTCCTTGATGGTGACGCCGGTTTGCGGATCTGTCACATCATCCAACACCTGATTTAAAAAAGGTTCTAACGTATGCGAACCCGATGCGCCGATGAATCCACGGCCGTTGCCATCTGAATTAATGTAAGCCACCACCTTATCTTTTAACTCCTGCTGATGATCTTCGGCCCATTCGGTAGAGCCAAGCAGCGCCGGTTCTTCACCGTCCCAGGCACAATAAACCAGGGTGCGTTTTGGCCGGTAGCCTTTCTTGTACAATTCGCCAATGGCTCGTGCTTCTTCCAGTTCGGCCACCATACCAGAGATGGGATCTTCGGCGCCGTTCACCCAACCATCGTGATGGTTGCCGCGCATGATCCATTCATCGGGGGCTTCGCTTCCGGGCAGTTTTGCAATAATGTTGTTGACGGGTTTTTGATCCCAGTTGAAAGCGAGCTTTAGATGCACTTTGGCCTTGCTTGGTCCCACATGATAGGTAATGGGCAGTCCGCCGCGCCAGGCTGCGGGAACAAGAGCGCCTTCCAACGATTGCAACAAGGGCTGTGCATCTTCGTAAGAGATAGGCATCACCGGAATCTTCATAATGGTTTTGGCTTCGCTTCTGTCCAATCGTTTAGCAGATGGCGTGGCGCCAATGCCGGGAGTCAGCGGATCGCCGGGAGACACGGGCATGTCCATCACTGAACCGCGCTGCGCACCTTGTCCCGGACGAAAGGCACCCTTTGGATACACATCACCGGCGCTGTAACCGTCATCGGCGGGATCGCTATAAATCAGGCAACCAATAGCGCCGTGTTCGTAGGCCACTTTGGGTTTGATGCCGCGCCAGGAGCCGCCGTATTTGGCAATCACAATTTTGCCTTTCACATCCACGCCCATCTTTTCCAATTCTTCGTAATCGGCCGGTACGCCGCGGTTCACAAACACCAGTTCAGCAGTCACGTCGCCATCGGCGGAGTAAGCGTTGTAAGTGGGCAATTGTTCCGCACGTTGGGTGGTGTAGTTGTCACTGGCAACAACGGGTTCTTCCAGCTTTGCCTTGTAAGGCTTATCACCCAACAGTTCCAGCAACCTTGTTTTTGGCGTTGGAAACAAAACCGAATACGTGGCAATCTCCGTTTGATAACCCCAGCTTTTAAAAAGCGCAGCGATGTAATCGGCATTGGCTTTGTCTTGCGGCGAACCCACATGATGCGGATGCGAAGTCAGGTATTTCATCCACGTATCAAGATTGGTTGCGGTCAGTTGTGCATCAAATGTTTTTTCCCAATCAAGCTGTTTGGTTGCACGGGCATCGGTAAAGCCCATGAGCTTTTTTTGTGAGAAAGAACCGAAGGCAAAGAGAAGTAAGATGGCGGCGAAGAAGATTTTTTTCATGTGCGGTGATTGTCGGCTCAAATTAAGGCACGTTGAAACATGACAGATGATTTTGTTACCGGCTTCATTACTACTATTGGGCTGACGTTGCGACGCTCCATTCATCGTTCGTATTGCTATGGCGCACAACCTCACCCCAACCCCTCTCCATGTGGAGAGGGGGCATTGCTTACGCCTGGTTTCGCTCCGCACAAAACCTTGCTTAAGAAAGAAGCTGATGAAAGAGCAGAGTCGTTGTAAAGCAAGGTGCGTAAAGCGAAGCGCCGGTGGCCTTCTCCACTTGGAGAAGGTCGGGATGAGGTCTTACCGCGACGATGTGCCGAATAGCGATTAGAACGTACACGTCCCGATAGCTCCCGATAACTATCGGGACGGGAGCGACGCAACGACAGCTCAATAGATAGACAACCCTTTGGTTCAAAAAAACCATATACAACCAAGCGGCTAAAAATAGCAAAGCCATTTTGCACATCACGCCAACCACAAGCCCCAAACCATAAACCCCAAACCCTTTGCTATTTTTGCCCGCTATGCACGACACGATTTCCTTTGACAATACCGCGATTGCTTTTGCGCCCAAATCGGCTAAAGATTTAAAGAAGGCAAGCTTCCTTTTTAGCATGATGGGCCAACCCTGGATTGTAAAGCTGGGCACCCGCCTGGCGCCTTGGTCTATTAAAAAAGGCTTGCCGGTAAAAGGCATTATCCGCAGCACTATTTTCAGTCAGTTTGTAGGCGGCGAAACACTGGAAGAAACGGTGCCGGTGGCGCAACAACTAAGTAAGTACGGGGTACAAGTGATACTTGATTACGGTGTAGAAGGCGCTGAAGGCGAAGCGGCCTACGATCACGCAAGAGATGAATTTATTCGTGTGATTGACTTTGCCGGCACGCAAGCGGCCGTGCCGTTCATGAGCATTAAAGTAACCGGCTTTGCCCGCTTTGGTCTGTTGGAACGTTTAGACAACTTAATGCACGAAGCGCCGGAAGAAAGCCTGATAAAAAAATACAACCGGGGATTGACTTTGCTGTCGGCAAGCGAAGTGGCCGAATGGCAACGGGTGCAAGACCGTTTTCGTAAAATTTGCGAATCGGCCGTGAAAGCAAGCGTAGGCGTGTTGGTGGATGCCGAGGAAAGCTGGATACAGGACCCGGTGGACGCGGCCACCATGCTGATGATGGATGAATTCAATAAAAAGCGGCTCGTGATTTACAATACCGTACAACTGTACCGGTGGGACAGGCTCTTGTTTTTAAAACAGTGTTATGAAGCGGCGTTGGAGCGAACCTTTATTTTAGGGGTTAAGTTGGTTCGCGGAGCGTACATGGAAAAGGAAAGGGCAAGGGCAGTGGCAAAAGGATATAAGTCGCCCATACAACCCAACAAGGAAAGCGCCGACAAAGACTACAACGAAGCCGTGCGTTTTTGCATTAATCATTTGGAAAACATCGGCGTCATCATTGCTTCACACAACGAAGGCAGCAATCTGCTGGCAACGCAACTGCTGGACGAAAAAGGGTATCCGCACAACCATCCGCACGTTCACTTCAGCCAGTTGTACGGCATGAGTGACAACATCACCTTTAACCTTGCCGAAGCGGGTTGCAGCGTGAGCAAGTACCTGCCGTTCGGGCCCATTAAAGACGTAGTGCCTTATCTCATGCGAAGGGCGCAGGAGAATACATCGGTGGGTGGGCAAACGGGACGGGAGTTGGCGTTGATAAAAAAAGAGTTGAAGCGGCGAAGAGGGTTAACATCTATGCAAGCATAGGCATCAATCATCGTTGGCGCAAGCCGCCAATACTTTCTTGTTTATCCATGCCAAGTAAACCGCCCAATATTCAATATCCACTTCGTTGAATTTATTGCGTAACCGAAAGTCGTCTATAAAGAGTGAAGGAACAACAATGGCAAAGTCCTTGAAACAAAATTTGAACAATTGAAAATCAGTAAGCGGATTGCGCCTCGATCCTGCCGTGCCGTGTTTGTAAATAATGATTCGAACAATGTCTTTTTTATTGAACGCCTGCGGCTGGCGTTCATCGCCGAAATAAAAAACATCGGCTCCTTTTGACGCCATAAAAATTTTTCCTTTCGCATAGCGATAGTAGTTGAAAAAGAAAAGAATATTTATGCCGCCACCAATAAAAAAGATTACTGCCAAAAGAAACAGAATGGTGAAAAGATTAAACGGAGAATAAGCGGAATAAAAACTTTTTGTAAGAATCAGCACGAACAGTGACACACCGACTATAACATTTATACCCGATGATTCAAGGAAAAAAGACCGGACTTTTGAAAGCGTAATCCGGTAACAAAAATTTCCGTTTAAAAAATGAACCGAAAGATTTTTAAACGGCGTTAACTCTTTTTTCAACACCTGTGTATCCAATTCTTCGTTTTGAAAAAAGGTTTCTATCAGCGAATAGCTGTCTTTTAAATTCCGAAAAGTTTTTGTGTACAAATGCTTTCCTTCAAAATAATGCAACACGAATTTTCCGTTATAATACAAGGCGAGTTTCAGATAAAAACCTAGGCTTGATTGAAACGTAACCGAAGGATTAGTCAAATCAACAACAAGCTTTTCTCTTTGCTCCTCCCAAGGAAAATTTTTTATAATTTCAACCGCTTCGTCGTAGGCGGCGACATGTTCGTTTACAAACTCGCCCGGCTCAAAATTTTTGTATTGCAGCTTGCAAATCACCGTTTCAAATCTAACCGAAAACGGGCTTCAGCCCAAACATCTTAAAGACGTTCTTTGCAAGAAATTTTTTTTGCGCCTTGCCCTTTTGCTGTATTTTACTGCAAACTAACGGCATGAAAAAAATTATCAGCCTTGCGCTTTTTGCAGCCCTCATTCTTCCCGCTATTGCACAGCAAACCGACGTAAAAAAATTGGTGCAGGAAGGCATTGCCCTTCATGACAAAGGCGACTACGAGGCCGCCATAAAAAAATACGACGAGGCCTTAAAGCTGAACCCGGAAGACTTTGACGCGGCTTATGAAAAGTCAATGACCTGCTTGTATGCAAAACGCTACAACGATTGCATTGCGCTTAGCAAAACACTCATCGAAAAGTTTCCCGGCAATCCAACACTAAAGCAAGCGTATTCAAATTGGGGCAGTGCGCTTGATGACGAGGGCAAACCCGAAGAAGCGCTGAAAGTTTACGACAATGGCTTGGCGGCGTTTCCCGATCATTACCTGCTGCATTTCAACAAAGGCCTCACGTACGCAAGGCTTAAGAAGTACAACGAAGCCGCGGCTTGTTATAAATCTGCCTTGCAATTAAATCCACTTCATGCTTCTTCCAACTACCAACTCGGATCGCTTTATCAAAAAAGCAACCGCATTGCCTCGTTGCTGGCTTACCTCACGTTTGTTGTTTGCGAACCGCAATCCGAACGGTCGAAGCAAGCGTATGATGCGGTGCAGGAAATTGTTTATCGCAACATCAGCAAAGACGGCAAGAACACCACCATCACACTGTCGCCTGACTTTTTGAACCGGTCCGAAAAGAAGCAAATGCCGGATGATTTCAGCACCGCTGAATTGATGTTTAGCCTCGTTGGATCAATGGACAACGCAAAGGGCATGGACAGCCTTGCCAAAACAGCGGCGGGCAAATTTGATTTCAAATTGCAGATGCTGATTGGTTCATTGAGCGAGGGTGCAAAACAACACAGCGGCTTTTTTTGGGAGCACTACGTTCCGTTCTTTTCCGACCTAAAGAAAGAAGGATATACCGGGGTTTTGTCAAACCTTCTTTATTTTTCAAAAGATGCCGGCGCCCAATCGTGGATGGAAAGCAACCGCGAAAAAGTAGATGCGTTTTACAAATGGTGGCAAAGCCGTAGCTGGTAAGACGAAAGTTTTAAAAGCCGCGAAAAAACTAAAGGCCGCGGAAGTATATTTGCAGTGACTTGCAGGACTGTTAGCTCAGTTGGTTTAGAGCATTACTTTGACAGAGTAGGGGTCACTGGTTCGAATCCAGTACAGTCCACAGTTAAGCCCGGCACCCTTGCCGGGCTTTCTTTTTAATCAACAACACCTTCCCTCGGTTGGCTTCCGTTTCGATACCAGGGAATAAAGATTTTCATCTTGCAAAAAATGAAATAACCAAGCATCGCTCCCGCTGTGTTTAAAATAATGTCGTCGGTATCAAACTCGCCGGTGGCCGTCAGCAATTGAAGAATTTCAATCACAAGGCTCATCCCCGCAACAGTAATCAGCAATCGTTTGGCACTGTTTATACGGTAAAAAAACAGCGGCAGAAAAAAGCCCATCGGCAGAAAAAGCAAAACGTTGCCAGCAAGATTTAAGAAGCCCACCAGATAAGGTTCTTGCCCGCTGGCATAATAATAAATGCGATAGAAGGGAATAAAGTTAGACGAAGCAAACAAAGCGTGAAAGCTGGCCTTGTGGTTGTCGGTGATGGAAATGTCGGAGAAGTTCAATGTGAGCTTGAAGAAGAGAAGCTTGAACAGTACAATCACGTACAGGACGAACAAAAAAAGGGCGCCTCGTTTGTAAATCATCATTGCACAATGCCGTTGCTTTCCGGTAGCGGCCGTTGAAAGTTAGTTGAGCACTGATTAAAAATGACATAGGAAAAGGCGAAAGCGTTTTACAAGCGGCAAAGCCTGCACCGGAAGCGATAAAGGCAGCGCCGAATATGAGGCTTTTTGAATCCTCGTAAAAAATCTGACGGAAAAAAAAGGACAACAGCGTAATAAAGAAAGGCCCGAAACTTTATGCCGCACGGAAAACATAAAATCTTTTCAAGAACAAAACATGAGCCGAATCGTTTTCTTATTCGGCTCAAAATTCACTTAGATTTGAGCCGAATAAATCCTGTATTCGGCTCATGCAAATCTATAATTGGCAGCAAAGCGACTGGCCTGACTTCCGTTATAATTTAAGCGGTGTAGAGTCGTTACTGCTTTCATTTGCCGAGAAGTCGGGCCACGTTAGCGGCATTTTAAAAAGCTTTCCCGAAAACCTGAAAGTGGAAACGTTGATTGATGTGATGGTAGCGGAAGCCATTAAAACATCGGCCATCGAAGGCGAAAACCTCAATCGCGAAGACGTGGCATCTTCCATAAAAAAGAACCTTGGCCTGACGGTTGACCGCAAAGCGATCAAAGACAAAATAGCGGAAGGCATGGGACGCTTGCTGAACGATGTGCGTACCACCTTTGCCGAACCGCTTACCAAAGAGAAACTGTTTGCCTGGCATACGATGATGATGGGCGGCACGACGGACATCGTTGTGGGAGCATGGCGAAAGGGAAAGGAGCCAATGCAAGTGGTCTCCGGCGCTTTAGGCAAGCAAAAAGTTCACTTTGAAGCGCCGCCGTCAAGCCATGTGCCGGTGGAGATGAACCGCTTTCTTCAATGGTTTAACAGCACGGCACCGGGCGGAAAACGGGAACTGAACAAAGCACCGGTTAGAGCGGCCATTGCGCATTTGTATTTTGAAAGCATCCATCCGTTTGAAGACGGCAACGGAAGAATGGGAAGAGCCATCGCGGAAAAAGCGTTGTCGCAAACGATGGGGTGGCCGGTGATGTTGAGCCTTTCAAAAAGCATTGAAGCCCGGAAACAAGACTATTACAATGCCTTGCAAAAGGCGCAGCGCTCGAATAAGATTACGCCGTGGATACAATACTTTGCGCAGACAGTAACCGAAGCGCAAGCCGATGCGGAAGAACAGGTTTTGTTCACGTTAAAAAAGGCAAGGTTCTTTGAGAGGCACCGGAGTGTTTTGAACGAAAGGCAGCGCCGCGTTGTAACCCGCATGTTTGCCGAAGGCCCGGCCGGTTTTAAAGGCGGCATGAACGCAACCAAATACATCGGCATCACCAAAACATCAAAAGCCACCGCCACCCGCGACTTGCAGCAACTGGCCGACGCAAAAATTTTGTTGCCGTCTGGCGGTGGAAGAAGCACGCACTATCATCTTAATCTCTAGTCCCGCCTGCATTTTTCAACCGCGGTGAAAGAAACAATTCCGGTTTGTTCACTGCATCGGCTCTTCACCGCACAACGCTCTTTTCGCACTTCATTCTTCTCCTAATTTTCATCCCTATCCAGGCGAGATATGTTTGCGGCCTAAACACACAATCGTTATGAAAAAGCCACTTGCCTTCCTCGTGATTTTATCGCTGCCTTATTTCTCAAACGCACAGTTTGGCAACCTGTTGAAAAAAGCAAAAGGCAAAATTACGCAGCGTGCCGATAGCAGAGTGGACGCAACGATGGATAAAAAATTAGATGACTTGGAAGGCGAAAAAAGCAACGGCTCTTCCGACAACACAACGGCAGAAGGCAAGGCGCAAAATAGAAGAGTGGAGTTTGCAAAGATGTAAATGAACGATGATGAAAAAAAAGCCGGCTGCACCTGCAGCCGGCTTTTTTGCAACGCAAAAATGTATAGTGCTTTGCTTACCGCTTTTTAAACAAATATACGTTTTGCTCTTTTATAGATGAATCAAGCGAGGGCACTTGCCCATTGAAACGCAAACCAACAAGCGGATAATAGCAATAGCAGCTATTATTTTTTGCTTCATTGTAGTTTACGTGTTGATAATCCACGAAGAGTGTGTCCCTTGACCCGTCCGGATATCCTAAGTAATAGTCTTTGACACCGTTGTCGCCGCTTGTAACACCGATGTTTCGCGGTCCCATCACACCTAAATCCGCTCCATAAAATGGACCCTCATTGACTGCACGTACAAAGTCCTGCTGATATAATTTAGAGCCATTTTGGTAAAACGACATCTTCATGTTACTCAAGATTGAATCCGGTAGTTGCTGATTGTTTTTCTTGACCAGAAAAATCAACGACGAATTGATCACTTGTGGGCCTAATGGAGTTTTCTTGTTACACGCCACCATTGAGATAAAAAATGTCATAGCCACAATTGAATCTATTTAAAACAAAAAATAGATTTCGCTTCATGATGCTTTAGTTTTTGGTTTTAAGGGCCGCGGCGCAAACTTTTGTGGGTGTTATTTCAAATCTAAATAAAGCTTTCAAAGGGCCAAAAATAATTTTGCGCTAAGCAGTTGCAATTCATCCTTTGTTTACCTCATTTCATGTTCATCCTTATTGCCTGCGGCTTTGCCGCAAGCCATCTTCGTGTAAACAAAATCAAAAACAAAAATCACTTGCCATGCAACGTTATAACATTTTCTTCCCGGTACACAAAGGCCTTCGCGCCGCGCTTTATCAAACTTCGTTATCGCTTCAGCAAACCTCGTTTACCAATGCCGAAGAAGCCGCGAAAGCCGCTGAAAACATAAAAACCATTGTGGATATTTTTGAAAGCCATGCGGCGAAAGAAGACGGCTATGTGCTGCCCGCCATTGCCGCTTACGAGCCGTCGGTGGTGGCCGCTTTTGAAAGCGAACACGAAGAAGACCATCAACTGGGCCAAAGCGTAGAGAACTGGCTGATGGCTCTGGAATATGCCGTTGACCCCAAAGCCCGCCAAACCATCGGCGAAGCCCTGACGGCAGCCTTCGTACAGTTCAGTGTGTTTAATTTAAAGCACATGGCCAAGGAAGAAGACATCATCAACAAAATATTGTGGCGTTATTACAGCGACGAAGAACTGCACGCCATCACGCAAAAAATCATCGGCAGCATTCCGCCTCCGGAGATGATGGCCTTTAGCCGCTGGATGGTACGTGGCATGAGCAACGCCGAAATAAGCGGCTGGCTCAAAGGCATTAAACAATCGGCACCCGCGCCGGTTTGCGGCGCCATGCTGGCCCTAACCGAAGAAGAACTTTCGGCCGGCCGCTGGAACGCCGTTCAGGAAGCCATCAGTGAAGGCGCGATGGTGGCCTGAATGTGAAACGTGTGACGGCAGGCGTGAGGCTATATAATCTTTCCATCCATAGTTCACTCCTGTCTTACGTTTCATCTTTCACGTCTCAATTTTACATCCGAATTCATCACTTTTTATCCTTCATCATTATGCAACAGACAACACCAAAATCACTGGCTTTACGAATCGCCATCTCCTCTACTTCTCTGCTTTTATTTCTTGCTGCCATTGTACTGTTTTGTGCGTTTAAAACAACGAGCCTTGGCGATGATTTTTTAAAGCAGTTGGGCCTCACCAAGGAAAGCGCCGACCAGAGAATCACGGACGGAATGCTGGGCGGCTACGTAAACGTTTACGGCATCAGGAACGCAAAAAATATTGCCCTTGGCGACCGCAAAGCCGTGGTGTTTGACCTGCTGGCTTATACCAGAGGCCAGACGACAAGCGATGCCTTTGTAAAACGATACAATGCGGTGCGCGGGCAATACAAACCCAAGGAAAACATTGCGCCCACGCCTGAACAAGACAGGGCAACGTCCATTGCCAATGCAAAGGACGCCTTAGCCAAAATGGAAGAAGCCTTGAAAAGAGCACAAGCGGATTATAAACCCATGTTTGAGGAAGCTGTGAAAACGGCAAAGGAGGATCTTGAACAACAAGAAGATCCTGCCAATAAAAGCCAGGCTTTGTACGCTAAAAATTATCCGGAGCTTGCCAGGTCGTTTAAAGAAGATTACGCACAGCAGTTAGCGAACTGGGAAAAGAAATATCCGGCCAACCAATTGCTGTACGTAAAGATGCGCCTGCAGGAATTTATGGATGCCACGAAAGACGTTGACTACAGCGCGGAACTAACTACCAAAAGCAACGGTAAAAAATATTTTGTGAACCCCGTTTATGAAAGAAAAGACAGCCGGTGGAAGACGGCGTTTCGTGCCGGAAAGGAAGTGATAGAGCCGGCAAGAGCCTTTGTGCAAAACTGGATGGCGGAAATTAAATAAGCAGTCAACGTTAATAAACAAAGGCGGGAGTTTAGGCAGCTTCCGGCTTTTGTATTCATGCTTTTTACTGTAAGGACGACAGTGTTTTCATTTGCTTCCGTACACAAGCAATACGCAAAGCATACGGCAGTTTAATAGCCGCAGTTCATTCGCGGTTTTGCGCAGTTCGTTCACGCCGCCATTGCCACCGCCGGTTCATGGCGATAGCTTGCCGCTTATTAATACATGGTTTATGAAACATAGCAAAACCGCCTTTCAACTAAACGCAAGCATCATGATTATTCTCCTGATTGCGTCCGCTGTTTTCCATTTAAAATTTCTGTTATCTTTAAATCAACAGAATGCCATGGCCGGCACTTGCTTTAAACAAGGTTCCGGCGGATTGGTTTACGGTGTGCCGCTGCCCTGCTTCTCACTTCTTCTTGCCCATCAAAACTTTGCTCACTACAAAACCACACAATATGCTTAACACAAACGTTCGTAAACTCGCCTTCGCTCTCTTTGCCACCGGCGCCTTGTATGCCTGCAGCAACATTAAATCGGCCGATAAAAAAGAAGAGGCTCCGCCCACGCAAACCGAAATGATAAAGCGGGGCAAATACTTAGTAGCCGCTGTGGGCTGCGACGACTGCCATTCGCCTAAACGCATGGGTGCACACGGCCCTGAAATAATACCCGAACAACGCTTCGGCGGCTATCCTGCGAACCGGCCTCTGACCAAACCCGATGGCGCCGACATGAAGAAAGGCTATACGTTATTTGGCGGTGATCTGACATCCGCAATTGGGCCCTGGGGAGTGTCGTTTTCGGCCAACATCAGCTCCGATGAAACCGGTATTGGCAACTGGACGGAAGCGGCTTTTATCAACGCTATCCGCCACGGCAAAGTCAAGGGCCTCGACAGCAACCGCGACATGCTGCCGCCCATGCCCTGGAACAACTTCGCCAAGTTTAGCGACGATGATCTAAAGTCCATCTTTGCGTATCTGAAAAACACCACGCCGGTAACCAACGTTGTACCCGCGCCGAAGCAGTTAGCCGATTTAAAATAAAGTGGTAATGGTGTATGGTCAATCGCGAATGGGTCGTTTACAACACAGGCTCTCCTTCATACGATGTTTGATTTTTATCTCTGATTTGCTGTTTATACAATAGAAGCGCCAATCATTGTTTAAAAAGATGTTGCCATCGGACTTTCCTTCATTATTGACCACTCACCTCCTCCGCAGTTCATCCGCTGCTTTCGTCAATTCATACAATGGAAACGGGCGGCGATTGCACCCTGGGTCAGCGGTGTTCTGAAAAGCCCGTAATTTGAAAGCAATGAAAGCAAAGCTGCCGCGATATAGCGGACGGGATTACGTCGTTTGGATGCTTATAGTGCTGCCGTTTACAACGGCACTCAACAGCCTTGTTTTTGGCGGGGTTTATTTTAAAAGCTGGGCTGTTTTTCTTACCGCCACGGCCTTGTCCGGCGCCCTTTTTACGGTTGACTTTATTGCCTTCGACGCCATTGCCCTTGTGCTTAAACGGCGCATGCCACGCGAAGAGCAAACCACGTTGCGCTTGTTTTTAATGATCGGTTGCTTTGGGATTTTGAGTGGTGTTTTTCTGCTCACGATCTTCCATGGCTACGAACTGTTTCCATCGTTCAATTACAGCTTTAATGAAAAGGGCTTTATATGGGCATACGTGAGCATGGCCATCATCAACATCTTTCTTACACTGTTGATGGAAGGCATTGCCCGCTACAACAACTGGCGCGAAAACCTGACGGAAACCGAGCAACTAAAAAAGACCTTTGCACAAAGCCAGTTGCTTGGACTGAAAAGCCAGGTGAATCCGCATTTCTTATTCAATAGTTTGAATACGCTTTCATCGCTCATTGCCGAAGACGAAACCGAAGCCGAAGTTTTTTTAAACGAGATGAGCAAGGTTTACCGCTACATGCTGCGCGGCGATGATGAACAGCTCGTGTCTTTACAAACCGAATTGAAGTTCATTGCTTCCTACACCCATCTTTTAGCCAAACGTTTTGGCCAAAGCCTGCAAGTGAAATTGAACGTGAACGACGACGACTTGCCGAAACTGTTGCCGCCTTTAAGCCTGCAGGTGCTGATTGAAAACGCCTTCTCGCAAAACAGCATGACCAAAGGCCAACCGCTCATCATCAACATCAGTTCACGCCCCAATGATGAAATACTGGTTTGTAACAACCGCCAGCCAAAAGCCATCGGCAACGCATTAGACGTGGAGAGTGGATTGGACAACCTGGTAGCCAAATACCGTCACCTGAACGAGGCTGCGGTAGTAATTAAAGACGATGACCGGCAGCGCAGTATTTTTTTACCCTTGCTGCCAAACAAAGGAGGGCTTGCATGCTGACTGAACTGCGGCCAACCCGCCTGCAAGTCTATAGTTTTATCGCCTCCATGCCGGTGATAGATTTTGTGCTCAACTACATTTTGTACGACGATGCCGTTTTTCGCAGCGGCGCGGTTTGGGGGTATTCTTTTCCGCTCATTTTTCTTATCGGCGCCGGCTCGTGGTACATGCAATCGGTTTTGCAAAATTGGATTCAGCAACGGTACCCAACGCTGAAGCAAACCCGTGAACGGGTAAAGCGCATGGCCCTGATCATTATTCCCACCATGTCGGTTTCAGTTGCCGTCATTTTTTTGGTGTACGACCGCTTCCACATAATCGGCTATCGCCTGCGGCCAAACGACATGGAATACGGACTGCTGGTGGGTTTTAGCGTCAATCTTATCTTTTCTACTTTGTACGAAATGGATTACGTGATGGAACGAATGAAAGAAAGCATTCTGGAAAAGGAAAGCCTGAAACAAGAAGCGCTGCGGCACGAGTTTGACACGCTGAAGAATCAGGTGAACCCGCATTTTTTATTCAATTGTTTCAACACGCTTTCCTCGCTCATTAGTGAAGACAAGGAAAAAGCAGAAGTTTTTTTAAATGAATTGAGCAAGGTCTATCGCTACCTGCTGCGCAACAACGAAGACGGCCTGACCACGGTGGAAGCCGAAATCCGTTTCATTCATTCGTACTACGACTTGCTAAAAACCCGGCACGGCGACGCCTTGCACATGACCGTTGACATTGACAAACGGTACTACCCTTATCTCCTGCCTTCTTTGACCTTGCAATTGTTGGTGGAAAATGTGGTGAAGCACAACATGCTCTCCAAAACGCATCCGCTAATGATAGAAATTTTTACCACAGCCGGCAATAAGCTGGTGGTGAACAACAACCTGCAGCGACGAACGGTAAAAGCGCCCAGCAACCGCGTGGGTTTAGAGAACATAAAAGCCAAATATGAATTGCTGAACCAACAAGGCTTTCAATTAATGGAAGACGGTAAAAACTTTACCGTGGTGCTGCCGCTTATATGGAACAATGCCGCCGCGCCGGAACGGCGTTTTGTAAAAGAAATCAAACCCCTCTGACATGAATATCTTAATTGTTGAAGACGAAGAACTGGCCGTAAAAAAGCTGCAAAAAACGCTGGCCGGCGTAGATCCTTCGGCCAGCGTTGTCGGCGTAACGGACAGCATACAAAGCACGGTGGAATGGCTTCAAAAAAACAGCAGCGCCGATCTTATTTTAATGGACATAGAGCTGGCCGATGGGCAAAGCTTTGAAGTGTTTAACCGGGTAGAAGTAAAGGCGCCGGTGATTTTTACCACCTCGTACGACGAGTATGCGTTGAAGGCTTTTAAAGTCAACTCGGTTGACTATCTGCTGAAGCCCGTGCAAACCGAAGACCTGCAGGCCGCATTGAACAAATACAAAAAATTAGCCGGCGATAAAAAGCCCGACATGCACCTGGAAACGCTTGTTAAACAACTGCAACAACAACTTCAGCCCAAAGAATACCGCAAGCGCTTTTTGGTGAAACATGCGCAGAAGCTGGTATCTGTGGATGTGGAAGAGATTTCTTATTTCTACAGCGACGGCCGGCTGAACTTTTTTAAAACCGCGGACAACAAAAAGTACGTGGTGGACTACACGATGGAGGAACTGGAAGACATGCTTGATCCGCAGGCTTTCTTCCGCATCTCGCGGTCGTTTTATGTGGCGGTGGCGGCCATTGATAAAATTGACGATTACTTCGGTAACCGACTGATTCTTCAACTGAAACCGGCTGTGGACAAAGAGGCTTTGGTAAGCCGGGAGAAGGTGAGTGAGTTTAAGAAGTGGATGGGAAAGTAAGGCCCAATTGGCAAAAAGCAATAGACAACAAACAGCTTACGGCGGAGTAAAAACTTTGCGGCCGGCGCAGGGTTTTTGCTTCTAAAGAATGTTGGCAATTATAGCCGTCGATATTTCCAAGGCCGTGATTGTAAAAGCCTTTTTTTAGATCTAAAATCATAACTATGAATTTTGAAAAGTTAGTTCCGAATATTTTTTATGCGGACATTGCTCAAGGTTTAAAATTATTCGTCGAATGCCTGGGTTTTAGCATTGGTCACGATGAATTGAAATCCAGTCAACCGTTTTGCGTTTTAGAAAAGGATGATTTACGGATAAATCTTTTTCAAAATGCAAAACTTGCAAAAGAGCACAATCCCGAATTTAGGTTGGTAACTAAAAATATTGAGGAGGTTTATAAAAAAGTCTCTGCATCTAATCCTGAATTTCTTCACCCAAACCTTAAGGAAATCACACTTCGTCCCTGGGGCGCTAAAGAATTTGCACTGACGGATAAACAATTGGGAATCATCATTCAGCAATGGTAGCCATAGCAGCTACCACCGCATGTACTTTGGCATTACTGCTATCGGACATTATAGCTTTGCTAGCAATTTACTGTTGATCTACACTTCCAACATAATGCAGTGCTATCAAGCAATACAAAGTGTTCCCTTCTTTTTTTATTTGGCTTTAATTGTCGGCAGGGGAACGCAAAATGTCACAGCGCCGATACAGCCAACATGATTCTAAGCATTAAATAGCCGCACAACAAATCGTCATTTGCAAAACAACACAAGCATGCCACCAACAAATTCTAACAATGGGCGCCAAAACATTCTTGTCACAAAAAGAACAGCAAGAACTGCTCAACACACTAAAGCCCGTTTTGAAGAGAACACCAAACGCCACAAAGGCATTAACTGGGCGGCCATGCAAGCGAGGCTGGAAGCGGCTCCTAAAGCTTTATGGTCGCTGAATGAAACGGAAATAACCGGCGGTGAACCCGATGTTGTGGGTCAGGATAGCAAAACAGGCGAGTACATTTCTTTTGATTGTTCCGCAAAGAGTCCGGCTGGCTGCAGAAGCCTTTGTTACGACCGTGAAAGGCTGGAATCAAGAAAAGAACACAAGCCTGAAAACACTGCGGTTTATATGGCCGAAGCCATGGGTATTGAGCTGTTAACCGAAGAACAATACCGGAAACTGCAAACACTCGGCGCCTTCGATACAAAAACATCAAGCTGGTTGAAAACGCCTTCTGCCACCAGGGATCTCGGCGGCGCCCTCTTTGCGGACCGTTGCTACAACACCGTCTTCGTATATCACAACGGTACGCAAGCTTATTATGCAGGAAGATCCTTTCGCGGTTTGGTAAGAATTTAATTCGCAGGCTGTATAAACATTTAGTGCTGACAGTAAATTTTTCTGTTGTCAATTTTCGGCTCACCATCCACCACGCTAAAACTTCCACGCCATCTTTTCAAACTCCTTTTTTGAAACTTTAAACGCCGTGCCGTGCCGCACACCCTTTGGAAATTGTACTTTGTCTGAAACATCCGTCCAATGCTGCAAATCGGTTGAGACAACGGCGCCGTATTGATGCTGCGTGTACATGTCAAAATAAACCAACCATTGCCCGTTGATCTTTAACGCCGTTGGCCCTTCCGCCCAATAATTACCCGTGATGGGCGCACCCGGTTGCGAATATGGTCCTTCCATGTTTGTTGCATAAGCCACACGAATATTTTTCTCCACTGGCTGCCGTGTTTCGTTTTTCAGGAACATTACATAACGGTTGCCATCCGGTACAATCGTCGCATCAATAACGCTGAAACCCGGCTCGTATAAAAGCTTTGTTGGGCTCCAGGTTTTAAAGTCTTTTGTGATAGTGTAATAAATGCGATGGTTATTTCGCCGCCCTTCGGCCGAAGTGTCCTTTTGCGCAAAACGGCTTGGGATTGTTGTGGCCCAGTAAACCATGTACTGTTTTGTTTTTGCATCGTAAGTTATCTCCGGCGCCCAACTGTTCCTTGCCGAATCCTCGTGGCTCATTACCGGTATAAATTGTTGGCTGCTCCAGTGAATCAAATCCGCTGAAGAGGCGTAGCCAATGCCCTTGTCGGCCCAACTCACCGTCCACACCATGTGATAGGCCCCATCCGCGCCTTTGATGATGCAAGGGTCGCGAAAGAGCTTGTCCTTGCTTACGGCTGGCTTTACTACAATGCTGTCGTTAAACATCGCCGTCCATTTATAGCCGTCTTTGCTGTACGCATAATGCAAGCCATCGCCGTTGCCCTTAAAATAGCAGAAGAGAAAGACGCTATCGCTTTTTTGCGCGAAGGATTGAAGGGCAATCAACATCAAAGCAAGACCCGTTATTTTTTTCATTAGTATTCATTTATACGCACCAATGTTACACTCATTAACCCGATCACCACATCGTTGGCAACGGCCTTAAGCGTCAGCGAATCCAAGTCCTTTCTTGGGTTCAGAAGCATTGCCAACACTGTGGCCGCGCCGCCGTCTATGCCGCGGTTGCTAAAGCCACGGATGGCGATGAAGTCTTTGAAGGTTTTGGTATCCTCACCGGTTTTTAAATAAACCCGCAGCGGCTTTGGTGCGCCGGTGGTAAAAGCAAAACCATCCACATAATAGTCTTGTTCAATGGGCCACCAGTTCTCCGGGTTCTTTAATTCAAGCGTATCGCCGCTGCCGTCTTTGTACCGCACAATAAGCAAACCATTGACCATGCGGCTTTGCATGGGATTGGTGGAACCGGCCATTAAAAAATAAGCATCCGAAGCCTTACCGTTCAACGGAACAGAGAGCGATTTCGGATAAACATCCCATTGCGATGTAAAGGCAATATTTTTTGATTCGGTACCGGACGGCGTGGCAAAGGGCACACCGTCCTGCGTGATGATTTCGCTCTTTGCTCCCGCTCTTTTGCGCAGGCCCGAATCGTTGATGTTTGCGGTGGTCAAGGGGTAAGCCCAGTTGCCGATGCCTTGTGTGGGCAATTGCAATGTAGTGTTTTGCGGCCGCGGGGAGACGTACTGGTTTTTAAAGATGTTTTTTACATCATCATTAAAGTAGGACGAGAGATTAATTTTTTCGTAAGGCAATCCAATTCCATTTTGTACGGTGTCTTTCAGCGGCAAAAACAAGGGATGATAGCGTAAAGAAACGGGCATCCAGTAACGAGCCTTGCCTTGTTCTACCTTCAAAAAAACCGTCTTTTCGCCTTCTCCTTTTTGAATGCCGGTGGCGAAGCTTCTTGCCGATAGCCTCGCATTTTGTGTAGCGGCCTGCGGATCGAAAAGCGCCGATAATTTTGCTTTTTGAAAAGAAAGATTGATGTTGTTTCCGGCCGCATCAATCAGCGGTTTCTCCATCTTATTGCCGCTCCATTTTATGTCAACCCTGAACCCTTTCGCCGCTGCTGCTTGGATTGATAACAAGGGTTGCCCAACCGCCGTTGAATCAAATTGCCAGGCGGCTTTCTTACCATTTACCAAAACCGATTCTGCGTTGTCTGTTCTTGCCTTTATGCTCAATAAAAGCGTGTTTGCCGTATTGAATCTTGTCGTAAAGAAATAAGAGTCTTTAGCCCCTGTTCGCCGGAACGAATAATCAATATCAGGCGTTGAGATGGAAGCCTGATTCCAGGCGGAAGGAAAGCCCGGTGTGATCATCAGCCGGTGGTGCAATAAATCGGGTTCAATGCCAAACAATCCTTCTACCAAACTGCGGGCCGCCATGCCAATGTCGTCGGCAAAATCGCGGTACAACTCCCCGCGAATGGCGTCGTAAAAAGAGATCTGCTGAATGTTGCCCGGACTGGCGCCGAGGTACATGCTTTCCACCAAAGAACTCTTCCAAAGCCGGAACGCCTCTTCGCTTCGGCCGCCCTGCCAGTACCCCAATGCCGTGTGGAGGCATTCGGCCAGCACCACGTTGTTCAGTGACCAAGTATAAGGCTGCCAACTTGTAGTGGAC
Organism: Flavisolibacter sp.; assembly: GCA_965247695.1. Lineage (GTDB taxonomy): Bacteria > Bacteroidota > Bacteroidia > Chitinophagales > Chitinophagaceae > Flavisolibacter. The sequence goes on along the minus strand of OZ252037.1, from coordinate 2,193,557 downwards.
AACGTATAAAGCGCTGTATCGTTCAAGCCTTTTGCCCTGATGGGAATGTGGGGAATGTATCCATCCACATAACGCAGTAATTGATAGGTTTGAAACGCATCAGGAACATGCGAATCAATGGCGTGATAAACCGTCCACAAACCGGCCGATGGATGCACTAATTTTTCACCCAATAAATCTTTGTATTCCGCAAACCAACCCTTGTCTTTCAACCACAAGTCGTTGTTCATGGCCGTCAGAATTTTGGCGGCTTCTTTCCGGTACGGTTCGCCGTCTTCACCAATCAAGCTGGCCAGGTCCGCGGCCGTTTTGTTTGCCCGAAAATTATATGCCGATGAATGCGTAACGCCGCCGCCGCTGTATTGCAAGGCATCACTGGCCCAGATGGCTGCATAGGCATCATACAAACCATCGCCGTCGGCATCAAAGTTTCGTTTTTCCCAAGCGAGATGACGAACCAGCAAAGGCCACATTTGCTTCACATAAGCCGTGTCACCGGTCCAGTTAAAATGATTGAGCAATTCATCCACAAACACAAGATTCATGTCGTAATGATGCGGCCGTTGGTCGCCGCCGGGGTTGCGGGAAATGTAGCCGCTGCTAAAAAATGAAGTACCCAATTTTTCAGCGCCGCGGGCCAAATGCAAAGCGGTATCCATTACAATAGGTCCGCTTAACGGCTTCGTTATCTGCGAAGGCGCATAGGCGCTAAAATGTTCGCGTCCTCTGTCGTGCCAACCCAAAACATCCGCCGCATAAGCACCCCGCCAGCCATTGAGCCGCATGCGCCAGGCCACCGCGCCGTGCAGGAAAGAAGGGGATTCCCAAACCGCATCGGCCGCCGTGCTTAACACACCACCCAGTGTGTTGATGTAAGGTTCGGGAGTACTGATTTTTATTCGTGCCGCCAATGCAGCGCGGCTTTTTTCTGCATCGGCAAATAGCCGGGCAAGATCAGCATCAGCAAAAGATGTTTGCGGCTTTCCGGCCTGAATAAAAAAATAAAGCGGCGTTGTTGAAGGCGTGGTTTGCGCCACTATCAACGGTGTTGACGAATCGCTTTTTGAAGCAAGTAAAGCCTGCGGTGATGCCTGTGCTTTTGCATCGCAAATTTTCAAAACGGCTGTTGACGGAAAGATGCCCGTAATGGCCTTCAGCGTTGCTTTGGCCGAATCTGTCAACGGCTTGTATTGAATCTCGTACCGCTCTTCTTCACTGACTGATTTGGAGCCGTAATAAAGCGTGAATCCGGATTTGTTGATAGCGTAAAGATTGCCCTTGCAGTAGTCAGGCTTTAAATAGAAAGACGATTCGGGATCGGCGCCGATGTCGCCGTCGCGTGAAAATTTTTGTCCCGTGGCGCCGCCATAAGCGGCTATCAATTTTACATCTGAAGGAAGATCTTTGGTTTCTACTTTTACCATCAATCCTTCCCTGCTATACAACGCCAGCACCGTGAGATAGAGTTGGCCTTTGCCTAACGTAGCATCTTCAATTTTATACAGCATTGAGCCCGGACGATAGCGGCTTTCGATCTTATCGGCGTTGATGATCCATTTACTGCTGTCGCCTTTGCTGATCCCGAATTTTAAATTGCCGCCCATGCCGGGCAAATACACCGCAAACTCTGGCCAGTCGCCGGCCTCCACACGAAAGGCGGTATTGCCGCCGTACAAAGCCCGGTTAAACCGCCGCGTGCCGTGTACCAAAACAAAGTCGCCGCCATCGGGCTTGTAATGAATTTCGCGTTGGATGCCGTGCCACAGGGCCTGGCCTTCCTGCGCCTGCAAAGGATGACCAAATAAAAAGAAGGAGGAAGCCAACAGGCAGCGCAGTGTTTTCATGCGTTTAGTTCAAGAATTTGTGTCCATACATTTTTTAAAACCAGAATGCCCTTTTGTAAATTCTCCTTTCTTGTTTTCAACACACGTTCACCAGGATATAAAATTTCTTTGCCGTCTTCGGCCACCGATGTTTTGTAATCATCAATAATGGCTTGCACCGATTGAACAATGGATGATACATTGTGAAGCACCAATGTATCAATGCAAACAAAAACCTGCGACAGTCTTTTCTCTTTTCCTTGGGCGGTTATTTGATGCACGGCGGATCCGCCTGAAAGAACCGCCGCTAAAACATCGAGCAACAACGACAACCCCGCTCCTTTCCAATAACCGATAGGCAATGACCGCCGAGATTGCAAAACAGCGGATGGGTCGTTTGTTAGCTTGCCTTCACTATCAAAGCCTCCCGCCACGGCAAGTGTTTCGCCCTTACCAATAGCCTGCTCCATAGCGCCGTAAGAATATTGGCTCATGGCCATATCCAATACCATTGCTTCATCGCCGTATGGCAAAGCCATCACCAATGGGTTGTTGCCCAGCTTTACGTTCACTGCACCCCAGGCGGGCATCAAGGCTGTTGTGTTGGTCCAACCGATGAACACACAGCCCTTTCTTGCCGCTTGCCAACCATAATAGCCGCCGCGCATCCAGTGGTTGGTAGCCGCCAGCGCCACGCAACCGATACCGTATTGTTTGGCCAACGCAATGGCCCTGTCCGTGGCGGCTATTGCGTTTAAGGGACCGGGCCCAAGGTTGCCATTCCATTGTTCAATTCCGTTGGCCGCTGATGACAATGTTGGTTCAGCTTCCTTAGCCACAATGCCTTCCTTCACGTCGTTGACAAACACCGGAAACCGGTTCACTCCGTGGGTATAAACGCCGTCAATGCTGTTGGCGGTAAAAACCTCCGCAAGCGCTTCCGCTTTTTGGGTTGTAAATCCTTGCCGGAGTAAAATGGAAAGAAAAGTTTCGGTCATCTCACTTGCCGGTATCAAAACAGTTTCTGCCATTGTAATTTTTTTTGGAGCGAAGCAACAGCAAACAATCGTGAATCATTTTGAACGTACATGCCTGTTCTTTTTCACATCTCCCGTTTGCCGCCTCGCATCAGAACACCTGATCCACCGCAGGCCGGCTATATTGTTCTTTAGTGTTGGACGTTTTTGGCAGACCAAAATAGAAGTACAACGTGCGTTTAATCGGCTTGTCAATTTTTGTAAGCTCCGATTGTGGTCCTAACGCCGCTGTGTTGTAACTGATGTTTAATGCCAGCTTCGTGCCGATGGGTGGAATACAATCTAAAAACGAAATGTTTCCAATTGGCAGTTCCGGTGCGGGCCTCGCGCCGGTTAAGCCGTAAAAATCGAAGAGCCGAACGTACAAGCCTGTGTCTTTGCTGGCTACATAAAACTTGCCTTCCACTGTGTTAAACTCCATCCAACTAATGTCACCGTAGTAGCCTTTGAATTCAGGATAGACCAAGGGATTGTAACTCGTTTGCGTATTGTTGTATAAGTTTTGCCAAACGTTTACCGGCGTTCCTTGCAGCCGGTTTTTCCATTGGCGGTACGGCCCTTTGCCCAACCATTTTGCACCCAGCACAAAGTTTTCGGGATAGCTGAAACTGACGCCGGCAAAAGGATAACTGCCGTTCAAGCGATATTCATAATCCATCTGCGCCCAGCCGCTTCCGGTCATCTTCCAGCGAACAGTTTTAAGTGAACCATCATAAGTAAATTCAACCACTTCATCTTTCACGTCCTTGTAATGTTTGCTGTTTGTGAGTGTTGATGTTCCGTTTACAAGCACAGGGCCTTTGGTAAAAGAAAGAGCATCACCCGCTGCGTTTTTTGTGCTTTGCAACAGGCCGGTTCTTTTGTTCAGCACGATGGTGTTCTCGCCGCCTTTCATCGTATAAGTTGAATCGTTTTCAGCAAAGGCTGTTGCGCTGTCATTCATCGTCAACACACCCGCGAGTAAAGAATCATTGCTTTTGATCTTCCAGGTCCATTTGTACAATTCTTTTTTGAAGGGATCGAAGGCAGCAAGAATGACCGCATCGTACTTTTTAAAATCAGGCGTTAAGCCAAGATTCAAAACACCCTTTGCTCCCGGTGCAATGGAAGGAGATGATGCCACTCCTCTCCTCTCAATCGTATATCCGGCCAATGCGTCCCAAGGCTTTCTGAAATTCACAAGGGCCCATTGAAAGCTGCACTGCGATAGGTTGGTGAAGTGATAACGATTCTCCACATCAATGTTGCCATTAAAAGCATCCGCCAACGTTTTCATCGTGATGTGTACCGGCGAAAAAATTTCTTTCAACGCAAAAAAGCTTCCTTCCTTTTCGCGGTGCGGACCGAGAATACCATCGTTGGCATTGAGGCCGTTTGCATCAAGCACATTATTATAGTCGGTACGAACAACGGCTTCGTCCAACAAGGCCCAAAGAAAGCCACCACCACTGCGTTTGGCGTTCCAATGCAAATCCCAAAAATCAGCCATGCCGCTGCCGGCCCCGCCATCGTCCTGCGAATGCAAAAACTCTGTGGGCATATAAATAAGCGAATCGTCAAGAATTTTTTTGGTGCTGTAATAGTCTTCGTAATGGTTGCAATCAATGCCGTTGAACGCATTACCAGGACGGTGGTGCGGATGAATCACCGGCCGCTGTTGAAAATCCCATTTGGTGAAATCATCATCGAGTTCTTTGTTGGTGCCGCCTTCGTTGCCGTTGTCCCAAAAGATGATGCTTGGATGATTGAGGTCTCTCGTGACCATCTCTTTTACCAACGGTTCACCCGCTTTTGTGCTGTATGCTTTTTGCCAGCCGGATAGTTCATCCAACACATAAAGGCCAAGCGAATCGCACAAGTTTAAAAAAGAAACATCGGGCGGATAATGCGAACACCGAACCGCGTTCATATTCATTTCTTTCAGCAGCGTCACGTCCATCAAGTCAATTTGAGGATTCACCGTGCGGCCGGTTTCCGGCCAGAAAACATGCCGGTTGGCGCCTTTCATTTTTATCTGCACACCGTTTACATAAATGCCGTCGCCATGACGAACTTCAATGGCCCGAAACCCAAACTTTTCGGTTGTCTGATAAAGGGTTTTCGTCCCTTCTTTTAACGACACAACAGCTTTGTAAAGCGTTGGTGTTTCGGCCGTCCATTGTTCTATGTTTGACAGCTTTGAATAAACTTCCACAATAGAATCAGGGGAAGAAACCTTTGCGGAAGTTGAATGAATCTTTTTACTGGCAGCATCAAAAAGATCAACAGCGATGGTTTTATTCGAGGCAAGCCCTTTTACAAAAGCTTGCATTGCAAAGCTTCCATCTGCCTTGGCATTGACAGCCACGTAATCAATGTATTCTTTCGGTACGGCTTCCAAATACACCGGCCGGAAGATGCCGCCGAAGACCCAATAGTCGGCCAGCCGTTCCGCGTTGTTTACACTTGCATCGGCGCTCATCTTACTTACCGTTGCTTCCAGCAAATTGCTTGCGCTGAAAACAATTTTATCGGTTACATCATACTTGAAACGATAGAACGCACCTTGATGAACAGGCCCTGCGCTTTTGCCGTTAATCTTTACTTCTGTGTCCGTCATTGACCCTTCAAACACCAAAAAAATCTTTTTGCTTTTCCACGTTGATGGCACGTTGAAGGAATGTTTGTACATGCCTTTCTCATCAGCAAAACGGGCATTTTTTCCGGCCGTTTTATAGTCGCGGCCATAGTTGTAAGAACCAAAGCCTTGCTGCTCCCAGCAGGAAGGAACGGCAATCTTTGTCCACTCGCCTGCAGCCCGGCCACCCGTGCAAAAGAAGTCCCAGTCAAGGGTGTGCTTGTTGTCGGTGCCGGAGAGGTATTGAACTTGCTTTTGCTGCGCAAAAGAAAATATTGCGATTAAGGAAGCAAGGGAAAGAAGGATGTGTTTTTTTGAAATCATGGTTGTCGTATGTGTTCGGTTTTATGGAACAGAGGCTATTACTACTATTGAACTGACGTTGCGACGCTCCGTTCATCGTTCGTATCGCTTTTGAACAACAGAGCAATCTTCTTTACGATTCGAGGCCGACCCCGGAGGGGTCATACTTTGAATAGCCCCCGGTTGCAACCGGGGCAAACGATAGCGGTAACGAGGCCGACCCTGGAAGGGTCGAATGTGGCTCTATCAAGGGATTGCTGTTATCGCTGTTGTTCGACCCCTCCGGGGTCGTTGTTCATTTAATCATTCTTGACCCCCGGTTGCAACCGTGGGCTATTCATTTTAAACCCCTGTCGGGGTTCTTACTTGTGACTGACAAGATGCTAACTACCTATAGCGATGGTTGCATGATGCCAAATAGTCCCGATAGCTATCGGGACGGGAGCGACGCAACGACAGCTCAATAGATAAACAAACCCCTGGCCCATCATCGCAATTCAATCGTTACCACGCTTCTTGCGGGCAGGTCTATGCTCAACTTATTTCCTGTAAACTTTGCGCCGTTAAACGCAGCAGCAATTACTTTATTCGGTTGTTCAAACGTATTGATGTCCGTGACCTTTGCCGATGTGATGATTCGTCCGGTTACGGTTTTCCAGGCACCGTCCAATGTTGTTTGCACCGAAAGATTTTTTGACGCATCAAGATTCACCAATGAAATGTGCAAAGCACCGGTTGAATCTTTCGATGCCGATGCATTCAGGGCCGGAATCTTTGCATCGCCGTTGACATAATCGGGGCTTTCAAATTTTACCGGAACCAGCTTCGCATCCTGGTGCACTTTGTATAAATCAAAAACATAGTAGGTCGGTGTGAGCAGCATTTGCGAGCCTTTGGTAAGCACCACCGCCTGCAACACGTTCACCGTTTGTGCAAGATTGGCCATGCGTACACGCTCCGCATGATTGTTGAAAATATTAAGTGTTGTTCCCGCAATTAAAGCATCACGCAAGCTGTTTTGCTGGTACAAAAAACCGGGATTGGTGCCGGGTTCCACGTCCGTCCAAACACCCCATTCATCCACCACCAAGGCCACGCGTTTTGCGCTGTCGTATTTATCCATGATGGCGGAATGTTTGGTTATGATTTCGTCCATCGCCAAGGCATTCTTCATCGTGTTGAAATATTGCGCTTCATCGAATTGCGTGGCTGAACCTTTGGCCCGCCAACTGCCTGTGGGCAAGGTGTAATAGTGAAGCGTAAGGCCCCACATGCGGCCGGCGCCAACGTTCTTCATCAGGGTTTCCGTCCAATGATAATCGCGGTCGCTGGCGCCACTGGCAATGCGCTTGAGCGGCGCATTAGGATAGTTTCGTGCGTATGTGGCATAGCGGCGATATTGGTCGGCGTAAAACTCCGCGGTCATGTTGCCGCCGCAGCCCCAGCTTTCGTTGCCCACACCCCAAAAGCTTACTTTCCACGGCGCGGCGTGACCGTTTTGTGCCCGCAGGTTTGCCATGGGGCTTACACCATCCATATTGAAATACTCCACCCATTTTGCCATTTCTTCAACGGTGCCACTGCCCACGTTACCGGCGATATAAGGCTCGCATTTTAGCAATTCGCAAAGCTCCATGAACTCGTGTGTGCCAAAGGAATTGTCTTCAGTTACGCCGCCCCAATTGGTGTTCACCATCTTGGGCCGTTGTACTCTTGGACCGATGCCGTCGCGCCAATGATATTCATCGGCAAAGCATCCACCAGGCCAGCGAAGGTTTGGAATTTGAATCTTCTTCAAGGCTTCCACCACATCCAACCGGATGCGGTCTTTCTTCGGAACTTTTACCGAATCGCCCACCCAAAAACCATCGTAAATACAGCGGCCCAAGTGCTCGGAGAAGTGTCCGTAAATGTGGCGGCTGATGGTGGTTTTGGTGTCGGCTGTGTTGAGAGTTAATTGAATTTGTGAAGAGGCAGTAAAGCTGTTTAAAAGAACCGTCGCGAAGAAAAATTTTGACAAGGTTTTGTAGTGCATGATTTATTTTCGTTTGGCTATTGCGAAGCTAATGGAGTTAAGGTTACTGGCCCTAAGAGCCCCGATGGTAAAGGCTTCCAGCCCGACGCATCGAATATTCCGTTTTTCGCATTTTCTCTTCTGCGTGCAGGCATGTTGGTGTTGTAAAAAATCTTCCAAGGCAGATTGCTCTTGTCCATGTAACTGATGCGGTTCGCCATCAGATTGGCAACAACAATTTCAAGGTTGTTGTTTGCTTTTAAATCCGTTGAAGAAATATGTGTTTGAAAAGATGGACCAATCAACGTCGCTACTTTCTTTCCGTTCAAAAAAACTTCTGCCGTTTCGTGTACGTTGCCTAAATCGAGCAGCCATTCTTTTACATTGCCCGAAGGCTTTGTAAACGTGGTGCTGTATTTCGCAGTGCCGGAAAAATTCTTCACGTCGTCACCGGCCAATTCCGTCCACGAGCCCAAACTGTTTACCGTTGTTTTAGCAGGCAAGGTTGGGCCGCCGCTTAAAAATTCCAGCGTCCATTTTTCACCAATCGGTTGCGCTTCGCCGCTGGTTTTGGTATACGAATACTTTGCGCCGGTTTTAGGAATATTATACGTCTGAAGGATAATTGATTCATAAGGCTGAAGTTGTATATAAACCTCAAAATTGTTAGGACGGATTTTCTTTTTTAAGTCTGCCAAACCTAATGTACCTGTCATAGGATTAAAGATGGCAACTGAAGCTGCGTGCATTGCCAAAGGAACCCATTCATTTATTGCTTTGCTGCTTCGGTTGTTAATAAAGTAAACAACGCCATCATTATTTTTTTTGCGGAGTATTGAAAGCCCATCTTTTGCTGAAGCTTCTCGTTTAACGTAAGCCGCTGTCATCAAGGCGTCTAAATCATCGCTTATAATAACAAACCCTTTGCCAATAGAAGCGATTTTGATCTTGTCTTCGTCAACAAATGAAAGTTGTGACACCAGTGATTGAAAAGTCTTTCGCCTGATGTCCAAATTGTACCAACCCGGAACATCAGTAGGCAGATTTTTGTAAACCACAACCGTTGCACCATTTTTTGCTAGCGTTATCAGTTTGTCGAAAGACGCATCGGTAATTAATTTATTGGCCGGGAGCAAAATTGTTTTGTAGTTGTTGCCATGCGTTAGCACACCCGAAGCCGTTACACTAAATTTTTGCAGTTGCCGGTCGGAAAAGAAATCAAAGCCAACGCCTTTATCCAGCATCCATTGCGACACGTGTTCAAAGTCGGTGCCCGTAAAGTTTCGCTCCATGCCGTCGAAGTGTTGAAGCAATTCACCTCCTGTTTGTGAGTAACGGTCAATGATGGGATAATACAACAACACGTCATTATCGGGCTTGCTCTTTTGCAGAAAGGATTGCACTCTTGTGATGTAATTATTCAGCGTTCCAAAATCTTTCCATTGTGGATTGGTGGGCTGAAAATGCACGGCCGCATAAAACAACCATCCGGGCCAGGGCGCATCTTTTGGCGAGTATTCACTGCCGTGATAAAAGATGTGATTGACGCCGCCGAGAAAGTACAAGTCAATAGCTTTTTTCACATCTCCCCAACTCGAAAGAAAATGTTCATTCAGCCAAGTTGCAGATTCCGATGAAGCCAATGGTTTACCGCTAACATTCGATACTGAAGTCGCAAACTTGAACCGCAAAATATCGGTGCCTTCCGTTTCAGGAATGTCAACGGCATTGTATAAATCAAGTGTATTGGCCGGCGAACCGTGGCTTTGGTTACGCACCATCGCTCCTTTTGTAGCCCCCCACTTCTTCCATTCTTCGGTAAAGTTTTGCAACAGTAATTCATCTATTGTTGCCCGGTAATCATAAAGCACCCGCGAGTTCTTTTCTTTCTCGTCTTTTCCAAACAAGGCGGGCAACTGCTCCCGCAAGTCATAGCCCCGCCGCTTTTTAAATTCATCAAAAAAAGCCGGCGTCCAGTTGGCCTGGCCGCGGGCATCGTCCACTTCGTAAGAATCATTAAAGAAAGCTCGCAGGCCCGAAAGGTTTTGGCCTTTAAACGCATCATCAAACTTTTGGAAATAATGCTGCGCCGCTCCTGCCGAAAAATGGTCAATGGCGTAGCCTTCGCCGCCGGGTGCGGCACGCTCCACCATCTTGCCGTGCAGTCCTACAAACAAAGCATACAGGGTCCATTTACCTGAAGGTGCAATCCAACTCAACTTGCCGGAAGCATCCACACTTTTGGTCAGGTCAATCTTTTTTCCGTCATCGGAAAAAGCCATCAGTGTTTGCAGGGGAAGATTACCAGGATAAATAATTTGATCAAGCGCCAACGCTTGTAAATTCTTATTGGCCGAAACCGGCGCTTTAATGCTATCAATACTTGCCTGTTTGTTGTTGGCCGTTCGCACCAACGCTTCTTGCTTATATTGAACCGGTTCACTCAAACTTTCACCACCATTCAACGTGTAGGTTTTATAGTAAACGGTTTTGCTGGCGTCCTTATCTTTCACCCACGGCCCGCCGAACGGCCAGCCCGTTGCGTTGGCGAGATCAACACCCAAACCCAAACGTTTGCTTTCGGCCAGCGTGTGCTTAAATACCTCTATCCATTGCGGCGAAAGAAAATCAATGAACTCTTTTTCATAGCCATGCACGCCGTAAATGGGTGTTACTTCCACACCACCCAAACCGGCTTTGGCATATTGCTCCAGGTTGTAAGTAAGATCGGTTTTGTTCACGGCGCTTCCCTCCCACCACCAGCGGGTCCAGGGCTTTGTGGTTTGCGTAATGGCTGGCCATTTGAGTTGTGCGTTTGTATGAATGAAACAGAAGCAAGCAGCAAAAAATAAAAGTTTTTTCGACATGGCATGTTTGAATTTTGAGTTCGTTCATTTACAAATAAAGCCTTGGCATTTAGACATCAGGTCTTGAACTGCTCTATAAATTTTTAAGAATCTGTCACATACCTCGGAGGTCCCGACAGCTATCGGGACCTCCGAGGTATGAAGTAAATAATCGTAAGCAGCATTTCATTCAGGCAGCGAGTAAATTTTTACGTTATCAATCCGCTGACGGCTTCTGGTGCTCCGTATGGCAAACCAGCCTTCGGTCAACGGCCTTTCGTCTTTAAAAGAAAAATACCGGACGCCGTCCACATAAAACGTTGATGTGCCGCCCTTCACCACAATGGCAAGATGATAAGTTTTGTTGGCTTTCAACAAATGTGCACTGTCGGTAAACTCGCCTACAACCTGCAAGGTTCCCTTGCCATCGTAGCGCCGCATCCGGGAGGTGCTGTTGTAATTGCCGCCCATGCCTACATAATACATCCGCAAGCTATCATATTCCCGAAAGCCGCCTTTGCGGGTAAACATTTTTTGCCGCGGATCGGTAGCCATCCAGAACTGGTTTAGATCGCTCAAACGGTCATTGGCTTCGCCTGTCATCATCACTGTTCTGTCGTATTCAATCAAAATATTTCCCGGCAATTTGTTCTTATACCAAACGGTGATGCCGCCTTTTGTATTCAATTGCAGTTGTCCGTCAATAATGGAATAACTACCGGATTGTTCGTCTTCCGATTCGACTATCCAATCCTTGCTTAACGAAGGCTTTGAAAAATTATCATTGAAAATAAGTTGGCCTCTTTTTACGCTGTCTGTCCCGTGCGCTTTTGCTGCCAGGCAAAACAAACTGCACATCAAAGCAACAAGGCTCTTCATTTTGTGTAATGGAAAATTTTGTTTGGCATAGAAGAAATCATTGGCGTATCGCTTGGTCGTTTACAACAACCGATCTGTTTGCAAAGCACCGGTTCAGGATTTAATCTCCGCCGCATAAACGTTTTCAATGCCTTCAAAATTTGCCCGGAAGATGATCCACTTGCCGTTGGGACTGAAATGCACGTTCGGCTCCAACTTATAGTTGTGGTGCTTCATGTTCACCAGTTTTGTGGACACAAAATGATCGCCATCAGGCTTAAACAAATAAATCCACATGCCGTCCTTTGCCTTGGCGACTTGCCCCGCGTCGCCGCCATCGCCGCAAAATAGTTTTTGGTCGGAAGAGATGTTGAAATGCACCGACCATTCATCGCGGGTGAGGCTATACTTTTTCTCCGCTCTTGTTTTTACATCGGTGCCGGCTACAAAAAAAGCGGTGCTTCGCGGCTGTTGAAGATCAAACCAAATGCGGCTTCCATCTGGAGCAAACCATTCGTGGCCCGCAATCTCCATGTCCATCGTTCGTTTGTGCATCAGCGCTGTGTCCTTTGTGGCCACGTTGATGGTCCAAATGCGGTTCACCTTGTGCCAGGGGCCTTCGTGGCAAAACATCAAGAGCGATGGATTGGTAGAAGAAAACTGGACGTGATTCAACCAGGCGCTGTCGGTAAACAATTTTTTTAACTCGCCGGTTTTCACGTTCACGGTGAACAAAGTTCGCGGCAACCGGGCTTCGTAAATCACGTTGAAATAATCGCTTTTGTTCGGATGGTCTTTAAACAACTCTTTTTCTTTATCCTCGTTCCAGACACCGGCCACCAACGTATTGTCGGCATTGATGGTGGTGATGCTTGCCTTAAATTCGGCGGGAAAAACATACACCAACCGGTTCTTCTTCGTCAGTGCATTTACGCACCAAACACTGTCTTTTATTTGATAATAAACATCGCCGCTTTTGTTGTGCACAATCTCGCCGTTCATGGGCGATGCCTGCGAGGTCAGGCCTTCGTCTTTGAACGTAATGAGATCAAGCAAATGAATCTGTTTGTTTCGGGACAATGCGGCATCGTAGGTTTCTACCTTCTGGTCCGTCCTGGCAAGATTGGCATTGCTGCTGTAATAAACCATCTTGTTGCCGATGAAAGGATTGTTATGAAAATAGAAGCTTAGATTACTGCGGCCGTTGCGGGTTAGCCTAACCACTTTGTGATGCGTGTCTTTGTCAATCCATTCGTCCGGCATTTTCTGCCCGCCGGTTTCCATTTGGGGCTGGGCATACGCAATCTTTCGGGAAAAGAAAAGGCAAAGAAAAATCAGACAAGGAATGATTGGTTTCATATAACAAGCTTGGATTGATAAAGTACGGCTGACGAGCTTCATCCCGTGTCCTGAACTGTCCTGAAAATTTGGGCTGATCGCGTTGCTTCGGCGCAGCTAAACAATGATGGAAGAGCTTGCGGCGGCGCGGTTTTTATGGCTTCCTTAAAACAATTACACGCTTTAATGAATACAGGCCGCAACGGTTCCAAACTAAAATTTTACGGCATGGAAGCCGCCGGCCTTGGTGGATTTGTTATTATAGCCGGATTGCTAACGATATTCTTAGAACATCCCGAACTGCCTGTGATGCAAACGTCTTTGATAGATCATCCTCTGTTACGGCGAGTACCGTTAGGGCTTTTGATGGGCGGATACATCTATCTCATCACGGTTTTATTTGGCAAGAAGTCCGGTGCGCACATCAATCCCGCCGTTACCTGGTCGTTTTATTATTTAAAGAAGATCAGCGCTAAAGATGCAATGCTTTACACGGCGGCGCAGTTTACCGGGGCCATCATCGCCGCGCAAATTTTGAAACACTCTGTTGGCTATTGGTTTTCTTATCCCACTATTGATTACGGCGTAACAGCACCAAAGCCGCAGTATCACGCAATGACGGCCTTTGCGGCGGAGTTCATCATTTCGTTCATCATGATGTTCGTGGTGCTTTCTGCATCGGCTTCCAAACGATTGGAAAAAAGCGTTCCGCTTTTCTCCGGCTTGCTCATTGCATCCTTTATCATTTTCGAAATGCCCTTCTCCGGCATGAGTCTAAACCCGGCACGCAGCACCGCCGGCGACCTGGCGGCGATAAAGTTTGAACATCTCCCGATTTATTTTGTTTCCCCGATTGCTGCCATGTTACTAGCGGCTTATCTTTTTAATCGCAGCCATCATCGCATCAGCAGCGCCGATAAAAAAGAATTGCTGGTTTACCCGGCGCAAAACGCTTAGCACATTTTTCGGATGATTTGTTTAAAAGCAGCGGCAGGTCTTACCCTCAAAAAACCATCTCTGCAAACCGGCGAAGCCCTTCAACCGTTTTGTACGCAGTTTTGGTTTCTACATAAAAGCGTTATGCTTTCGTGACGCCTGGCGCTGGTTACGGTGCCGTATTTGTGTCATACTGCCAGATTGAACATCGCCGGGTTCTGTTTGTTTCAACGATTGACGAAACAGGCAGAGAAGTTTTTAAAGCAACCCGAAGAGTTCAACGGATGATGAATGAGGCCTGCAATAAAAAAATGAATGGCTTAATTTTTTTACTCGGATTGGAAATTTTTTACGCATGAAGCACTATCCAAAATCATCGGAGTTTAAAGGCCAGAAGCTGCCTTATCCCGCAAAAGAATCGGACGTAAAACCGAAGCCTGAAACCGAAGGCGATAACTACAAACCGGCGGGCAAATTGAAAGGTAAGATCGCGTTGATTACCGGTGCTGACAGCGGCATCGGCCGTTCGGTGGCCATTGCTTTTTCCAAAGAAGGCGCAAAGGTCGCTATCGTTTATAACCACAATACTGATGATGCGAACGAGACTAAAATGCTTTGCGAAAAGTACGGAGGACAATGCCTGGTCCTTCAAGCTGATGTTCGCAAAAAAGACGAGTGCATTGAAGCCGTGAAGAAAACAGTGGATGAATACGGCGGACTGAATATTTTGGTGAACAACGCCGCTTTTCAACACATCGAAAAAGATTTTCTTGCCATCACGGAAGAAAACCTGCGGCGAACGTTTGATACCAACATCATCGCCTATTTCTTCATGGCGCAAGCCGCGGTGCCGCATTTGCAGGAAGGCGACAGCATCATCAACACGGGCAGCATTGTAGGCAAGACGGGCATTCCCATTATCGTTGATTATTCGTCCACCAAAGGCGCCATTCATTCCTTTACAAAATCACTGGCACTGAATCTTGGCGAGAAAGGAATCCGGGTTAATTGCGTTGTGCCCGGCCCGGTGTGGACGGCCAATATTCCAGGTACGATGCCACTCGAAGAAGTGGAAAACTTTGGGCATGAAGTCGCATTAAAACGTCCCGGCCAACCGGAAGAATTGGCTCCGGCTTATGTGTTCCTTGCATCGGACGACGGCAGCTTCATCACCGGTTGTTTGATTGACGTAACGGGCGGAAAATTATCAAGCGATGCCTAACAACATTTATCCGCAAGGAACAATAAAGGCTTTATTGGCTTCGGATGAAGTGAATGCGCAAACGAAGAAAGTTTTGAACGAACGTTTGCAGGGCAAGGAACGCATTAAGCCTGCTTTTTTTGATGATAAAACTTTTACGGTGTTAGAAGCCGTTTGCGACATCCTCTTTCCGCAAATCAGCGAAGAACAAAAAATACCATTGGCAATTTTGTACGAAGAAAGTCTTGCCACCGGCAAAGGAAAAGGCTGGCGATACAGCCAAATGCCTCCGCTGAAAGCCGCCATTACACAGGGTTTGAAAGGTGTTGATGAAGAAGCGCTACAAGTCCATCAGTCTTCCTTCGCTCAATTACTTCCCGCGACTAAAGAGATTCTTCTCACCAACATTCAACAAGGCAAAGCCATTGCCGAAATATGGAAAGGCCTTCGTTCCGATTTATTCTTCGAAGAGCTACTCGCCTCGTTAACCGAGTTGTATTACAGCCATCCGATGGCAAAAGATGTCATTGGCGACGTGTCGTTCAGCGATGCAAAAGGCTGGATGTATCTCGGCTTGAATAACCTGGAAGACCGCGAACCACGGCCACTAAAATCTGTTACCGATGCAGCAGTTTAGGGAAGATGAAATCGTTGACGCAGTAATCATCGGAACCGGTGCTGGCGGTGCGCCTTTGCTGGCAAAGCTAGCAGCAGCCGGATTAAAAGTAGTGGCCCTGGAAGCGGGCAGGCAATGGAATCCATCAAAAGAATTTGCCACCGATGAAGTAGCGCAAGCGGGTTTGTTTTGGACCGATGAACGATTGACTGACGGCGCCGATCCGGTGCATTTCGGCAACAATAATTCGGGCACCGGCGTAGGCGGTTCAACGCTGCACTTTACGGCTTACGTGCCCCGTGCACAAGCGGATGATTTTAAATTAAACACAGAGTTTGGCACAGGAAAAGATTGGCCCATAGGCTATGCCGATTTGAAAAAGTATTATGAAGAAGTGGAACGTTTCATCGGAGTATCGGGTCCGTCAACTTATTCGTGGGGCGATGTTCGGGACGATGCTTATCCTCTCCCGTCTTTGCCGATAAACGCTGCCGGACAATTAATGCAAAAAGGTTGCGAAGCCGTGGGCATTAAAACATCAGCCGCACCAAACGCGGCCTTATCACAATCTTATTTTCGGGATGGTGTTGGATGGCGAACGGCTTGTACGAACAGAGGCTTTTGCCAGGCCGGTTGCAACAACGGCGCAAAGGGCAGCATGGATGTTACTTACATTCCGTTTGCGGTTCATCACGGCGCGGAAGTAAGAGCAGAATGCTTTGTTATCGGTTTTGAATTGGATGCGCAACAGAAAATCAGCGGCGTTGTTTATGTAAAAAATGGCACCGAACACCGGCAAAAAACGGAGGCGGTTTTTTTATGCGCCGGTGCGGTGGAAACGCCAAGGTTGTTGCTGATGAATAATCTTGCCAACAGTAGTGGACAAGTGGGAAAGAATTTTATGGCGCATACCGGAATACAGGTTTGGGGACGGTTTGACGATGATGTGCGTCCCTACAAGGGCATACCCGGCGCTGTTATTTCCGAAGACACGCACCGGCCCAAAGATGCAGACTTTGCGGGTGGTTATTTATTGCAGTCCATCGGCGTGATGCCGGTAACTTATGCTTCGCAATTGGTCCGGGCGAAAGGCTTATGGGGCGTGGCTTTGCAGGAACACATGCGCGGTTACAACCACACGGCGGGCATTAATATTTTAGGTGATTGTTTGCCTTATGATACTAATTATTTAGAACTGTCGGGTGAAAAAGATGAAAGAGGTTTACCCAAGCCGCTCGTGCATTTTTCGTTCGGTGAAAATGAAAAGAAGTTGACGGCACACGCGGAAAAATTGATGCGGCAAATATGGGAGGCGGCCGGTGCAAAAGATGTTTGGTCATACAACCGCAGTGCACACATCATCGGCACTTGCCGCATGGGTGGTGATGCGGATGATGCCGTTGTCAACAGCCGCTGCCAAAGCTTTGACGTGCCCAATTTGTACATCTGCGACAACTCGGTTTTTCCGAGTGCATTGAGTGCAAATCCGGCGCTGACAATAATGGCGCTGTCGTTACGGACGGCGGATCAATACCTCACCCCTAACCCCTCTCCAGCATAGCTGGAGAGGGGAACAGTGGCCGATAGAACAATCATACTTTTTGATTTGGAAGCTGTGTAAAAAAATTTTGAAACAATGTTCGCTACGGTAATGACTTTAAAACTTTAGACGGCCGTCTCCCCTCTCCAGCTATGCTGGAGAGGGGCCGGGGGTGAGGTTATGAAAAAAGGATTTCTTTCCATCATTAAAAAAACATTCGGCGACAGCAACTATGCCGGTGATCAACACGGTGGTGCATCGGGTGCATTGGGCCGTGGTTTGCCGGATGGTTTTCCTGGTAGCTTTTTGTTCGCCACCGGCATTGAATGTTCGTACCCGACGATTGGAAATGGCACAATAAGGAGAGACCAACTGGACGAATGCGGGCACTATAAAAACCTGAAGAAGGACCTGAAGTTGGTGAAAGACCTCGGATTGAAAGTGCTGCGTTACGGCCTGCCTTATTATAAAATCCATCGCGGGCCGGGCCGCTACGACTGGAGCTTCGCCGACGAAGCCATGACCGAAATGAAGCGGCTGAAAATCACACCCATCCTTGATTTGCTGCATTTTGGCCTTCCTGATTGGATCGGCAATTTTCAAAACCCGGAGTTTCCCATTCACTTTGCGCACTATGCCGCCGCGGTAGCCAAACGTTATCCCTGGGTGCGGTATTACACGCCCATCAACGAGATTTATGTCACAGCCCGCATGAGTGCCAAGGACGGCCATTGGAACGAACAATTAAAAACCGACAAGGCTTTTGTTACGGCCATCAAGCATTTGGTGGCGGCCAGCATTTTGGGCACACAACACATTGCGCAGGTTCGGCCCAACGCCATCATCGTGCAAAGTGAAAGCGCCGAATACATGCACGAAGCCAAGGCCGAACAATCGAAGGAAGTAAAGCTGGCCAACAACCAACGCCTGCTGGCCCTTGATCTTTTGTATGCGTATCCACCTGATGCCGACACGCTTTTTTATCTGATGGACAATGGCCTTACCCGCGAAGAATACGATTGGTTTATGGCTGGCGAGCCACCGGGTTATCAGATCATGGGTAACGATTATTACGGCCGCAACGAGAAAATTCTATTGCCTGATGGAAGAATTGAAGTGGCCGAAGACGTGATGGGTTGGTACCAGATAACCAAAGATTACTTTGAACGGTACCGCAAGCCGGTGATGCACACCGAAACCAATACGTTTGACGCGGCTGCCGCTCCCACCTGGCTTTGGAAGCAATGGGTGAATGTACTGCAGATGCGCAAGGACGGCGTGCCGGTGCTGGGCTTTACCTGGTATAGTTTGATAGATCAAATAGATTGGGACACGGGCCTTGCGCAGAAGAACGGCAACGTGAATGCTTGTGGCTTGTATGACCTTGAACGAAAGCCAAGACCGGTGGCCGATGCCTACCGGCAGTTGCTGCAAGAATTTGGGCAAATTACGATTGTGCCGCATGGCGAGTTGTTTGAAGTAACGGAAAGAGAAGCAAGGTTGAAGGTGGAGGTTTGAACCCGAAAAGTGAAACGGGAAACGTGAGACAAGAGATTCTTTATGATTGTTATTTAAACGACATGAGTAAAAAGCAAGTGAGGTAGGATGAAGAATGAATTGAGTTTTGTTGACGAGGGCAGCGGCGAACCAACGTTAGTCTTTCTGCACTATTTCGGCGGGTCGTCACGAACCTGGAAGGCTGTTGTTGAAATATTGAAAGACAGATTTCATTGCATCGCTATTGACTTGCCGGGCTTTGGCGATTCAGCCCCATTGAAAAAGCCAACGGTTGAAAATGTGACGGTTAAAGTAATCGAGGCCATTGAGGAATTGGAGTTGAAGAACTATGTATTGGTCGGCCATTCAATGGGTGGAAAGATGGCGGCTTTTATTGCGTCCACGGAGCCAAAAGCCTTGCGCAGCCTGATTCTTGTGGCGCCATCTCCGCCAACGCCGGAACCAATGACGGATAAACAACGAAAGGATTTGTTGTCGGCCTACGGCGATAAAACAACTTTAAAAAAATCGGCGGAAGGCTTGGTAGCAAAACCACTTTCACAGGTGCACCTTCAGGCAATCGTTGCGGATAATCTGCGCATTGATAAAACGGCCTGGGACGGTTGGCTTAATGAAGGCAGCCAAGAAGACGTCTCTTCGCAAATGAAAAATATCGCTGTGCCATTGGCGGTTATCAGCGGCGACAGCGACCCAAACTTCTCTACAAAATTTTTACAGGAAACGTTCCGCCGTTATTTCCCCAATCCTTCTTTTGTTGAAATCAAAAACAGCGGACACCTGATTCCGATAGAACAGCCGCAAGTCTTGGCAGATGCGATAATCAGGTTTCTTCCAACACCAAGGCATCAAGGTTCTTAATGCCGATGCTCTTTTTCGATACAAAACCTTCGGCGTATTTCACACCGATTCTTTTGCCCAAAAGCCTTGCCCTTGCGGATAAAGCTTCCATGAAGTCGGGAGTCGAAATATAGGTCTGCGGGTCGCCACTCGCATCGGGAAGAAATTGTGTACGATATGCTTTAATGGCGTCAATGCGCTGTTCCCACACATGCGAAACATCAAGGATAATATCGGGTTCGTAAAAGCGGTCTTGTATGTAATGAAGAAGCATTTTGGGCCGCCACTTCTCTTGCTCTTTTCCGTCATCGTCTATTGTTTTTATTTGCCGCAAACCCGAAAGAAAACAAGCATCGTAAGCCAGCCAACCACCGCGTCCGTGGTCGGGATGGCGGTCTTCCAAAATATTGGCAATAACAATCTCCGGTTGGTATTTGCGCAGCACCTTAATTAGCTGCAATTGATGCTCTTCGTCGTTGCGAAAAAAACCATCACGCATTTTTAAATTCTCCCGCACCGAAAGGCCCATGATCTTCGCCGCTTCAGTCGCTTCTTCGTACCGTGTTTCAATGGTACCGCGTGTGCCCAACTCGCCCTGGGTCAAGTCTATGATGCCGGCTGCCTTTCCACGCTTTATTTCAGCAATCAACGTACCGGAGCAGCCGAGTTCCGCATCGTCGGGATGAGAACTGATGGCGAGAATATCGAGTTTCATTTAATGAGTAATGAATGATGAGTAATGAGTGGGTCGTTCAAAGTTTAGGGCGTCTAATTTGAAGGACGCATCAACGCAAATTAAGAACTCATTACTGATTACTCATTGCTCATTTATGAACTTCCGACGTAAAGTGAAATTCAATGTCAGGATTGTTGGTTCGTTCAGTGTTTAGGAACCATTCGCTTTGGGCGAGATAAACCAAATGGCCGTCT
The DNA here is from genome assembly GCA_965247695.1 of Flavisolibacter sp. Lineage (GTDB taxonomy): Bacteria > Bacteroidota > Bacteroidia > Chitinophagales > Chitinophagaceae > Flavisolibacter. Next base: position 2,173,143 of record OZ252037.1, on the reverse strand, counting down.
TTGTCCTCGGCAATGTTTGAACCTTTAAAGCGGATAAAATCGTCAAGCTTTTTGGGGTCAGAGCTCGTTATCCAACAGGCTTTGTAATAAGGCAAAGAATTAAATACAACCGAGGCGCCGTATTCATGTAACAACCGATACTGAATCACTTCAAACTGCAATTCGCCTACACAGCCGATGATTTTTTTATTGCCGCCAAACTGCGTGAAGAGTTGAGCTACGCCTTCATCGGTTAATTGCAGCAAACCCTTTTCAAGTTGCTTTGTCTTCATCGGGTCTTTGTTCACTACTTCTTTAAAAATTTCAGGGGAGAAGGTCGGAATGCCCGTAAAATAAAAGTCTTCGCCTTCGGTAAGTGTGTCGCCTATTTTAAAGTTACCCGTATCGAACAAGCCCACCACATCGCCGGGATAGGCATCGTCAACGACCGATTTTTCCCTTGCCAAAAACGAATACGGAGCCGAAAAGCGAACGTCCTTATCAAGCCGCACGTGATGAAAGTATTTGTTGCGTTCAAACCGGCCGGAACATACCCGGAGAAAGGCAATGCGGTCGCGGTGCTTGGGATCGAGGTTGGCGTGAATTTTAAACACAAATCCGCTGAATTTGTCTTCGCTCACCGCTACTTCGCGTTTGGTAGTTTCGCGATCTTGTGGTTCGGGGGCAATGCGGATAAAGGTATCCAGCATTTCTTTTACGCCAAAGTTGTTGATGGCCGAACCGAAGAAGACCGGTGCAATGGCCCCGCTCCGATAGCTTTCCACATCCAGTTCGCCATAAACGCCGTCAATCAATTCCACGTCTTCACGCAAAGTGTCCGCGTCGCGGCCACCAAGTTTATCTTCCAACACGTTCGACGATAAATCAGCAATGGAGATGGTATCGTCACCGGCGGCTTTTGAACCTGCGGCGAACAAGCGAAGGCTTTTGTTGTGCAGGTCGTAAACGCCTTTGAAGTCCTTGCCCTGGTTGATGGGCCAAGTCATTGGGTGAAGAGAAATGGACAATTCCTTTTCGATTTCTTCCAACAGATCAAAACGGTTCTTGCCGTCGCGGTCCATTTTATTAATGAACACAATCACCGGCGTTTTGCGCATGGCAATGACCTCCATTAGCCGGCGGGTTTGGTCTTCCACACCGTTCACACTGTCCACCACAAGAATAACGCTGTCCACGGCGGTTAGGGTTCGATAGGTATCCTCTGCAAAATCTTTGTGGCCGGGTGTGTCCAACAGGTTTATTAAAGTGCCGTCGTATTCAAAGCTCATAACCGAAGTGGCCACCGAAATGCCGCGTTGGCGTTCGATCTCCATGAAATCGGAAGTAGCGGCCTTTTTTATTTTGTTGCTTTTAACCGCGCCGGCCACTTGTATGGCGCCGCCAAAGAGCAGGAACTTTTCAGTGAGAGTTGTCTTGCCCGCATCGGGGTGAGAGATGATGGCGAAGGTGCGGCGCTTGCGTATTTCGTCTGTGTACTTCATGAAGTTGATTAGCTGATCAGGTGATTTGACGATTAGCTGATGAAATGCCTCTAAATAAAGATGCTCTCTTCATTAACTAATTAGCTAATCGTCACATCCGCTAATCCTTTTTGCGGTTGCAAAAGTAGCGGACAGCCTGCACAGCCTTCCACGTTTTTTGTTAACGAAACCCAAAGCGGCTTCATACTGGCATTAATTGTAGAATTTCAGCCACGACGTTAAAACAAATTGTATAGAAAACAGGAGCATTTTAAAATTTGTAAACGGAGGCTATGCCAGCTTGATAATTGGTATCATTTTTCTGATAAGCAGTTCGGAACAAACTTTTAGTTTATTATGTCGCAGAATTTGAGAAATGAGATGATGGGTGACAAGGACATAAGCCGGACTGCAACTGAAGGCACTCAAGCAGAGTCTTATAAAGGATTTGAGGGGATGAATTTCGAACAAATTCGCCAACCTTATAATTCGGAGCATAAAGGCAGGAACAGTTTCTTAGACGAACGCAATGGCGGTAAAAGGCCGGACACAGCTTAACCGTGAAACCCAAAAATTAAAGTCCTTTGTTTCGACAAAGGACTTTTTATTTCCGGTATTGGTGAGCGTTGCTTCGCAATGGAAAGACAGATCACGCAGAGGGGAGAGAGAAGCAAAGAGGCAAAGAAAAAAGCAAGGTTCCGGTAAGTTTACTGTTTCAATTCCTCTCCTGGCTGCTGCCATCTGACTTCCCTTTATTTTTCCACACTCATCTGCCGTGTAAGCCTTGCCAGCAGGTCGCCGGTATTGAAAGGCTTGGCAATAAAATCGTCGGCTCCATAGCTTTCAAATTTCAAGGCCGCTCCTGGGTGGCCGGAGTACATGATAACAGGAATGTGCTGTGTGGCTTCAGCAGCCTTTATCGCACGGCAAAGTTCGCGGCCATCGGCGCCGGAAAGCAACACGTCCAAAAGGATGAGCGAGGGAATTTGCCCTTTTAATTTTAGCAGTGCCTCTTCTCGCCCCGAAGCGGTATCCACGGCATAGCCTTCCCGTTGCAGGGTGGCGCTCATTAAAATCCGAACGTCCGGGTCATCGTCAATGACTAAAATCGTTTGCATATTGTTGTTGGCAAGCATCGTTTATCAGTGTTTTTAAAAGGTAGAGGTTTGCGCCGAAATTAATGAAAAAAGCCAGTAGCAAGCAGCGAGTGGCAAGTAGCCTTTATAGCGCAGTTTTTTTCATTGCAGCCAAAACGCTGTTCGTAAAAAAGCTCTTTTGCAGTAACGGCCAACTGCTTTGTGTGCTATTGGCTACTCGCTACTTGCTATTAACTTTACTCCCATGCAGCGCTTTTTCGCCATCATCGGCAGCAGTTTTAAAATCGCCTTGCTCGAACTCTGGAAGGCCAAGCTGCGCACCTTTCTTTCGCTCTTCGGCATTACCATTGGAGTGTTTTGCATCATTGGCGTACTGGCTACGGTAGGAAGTTTAGAGAAGAATCTTCAAAACGAAATACGCACCCTTGGCAGCAATACTATTTATGTGGACAAATGGGAGTACGCTGCCGGCGCTGACTATCCGTTTTGGAAGTATGTAAAAAGGCCGCCGCCGCGCTACGATGAAATAACTGAAATAAAAGCCCGTACGCCAACGGCTAAATACGCGGCTTTTAAAATCAGTTCGCTGGTGGTTGTGGCCGCGGCGGGCAACGAAGCCGAACGGGTACGGCTTTACGGCGTCAGCCAGGATTTTATTGCCATTCAACCGGTAGAGATTGAGTACGGCCGCGCCTTTTCCGATGATGAATTTACCCGTGGCAGTAACACTGTTGTGTTAGGCAACACACTTGCCGAACGCTTGTTTGGCTCGGTTGCTTCGGCTACCGGACGAACCATTGCAGTGCGTGGGCAAAGCCTTGTGGTAACCGGTGTGATGAAGAAGCAAGGAAAGCAATTGATTGGCGGTTGGGGCTTTGATGAATGCGTGCTGATGCCTTATGCATTCGCCCGTACTATTATGAACGAAACAAAGGCAGACCCGCTGATTTTAGTGCAGGGTAAAGACGGCATCAGCAGCAAGGTTTTGCAGGACGACCTGAAAGGCGTCCTGCGGGCCGTTCGCCGGTTAAGCCCACACGACGATGACAACTTTTCGCTGAACGATGTAAACGATTTTAGCGAAGTAATGAGCAAGGCTTTTGTCAGCATCAATCTCGGAGGATGGATCATCGGCGCCTTGTCGTTTATCGTGGGCATCTTCGGCATTGCCAACATTATGTTTGTAACCGTGGCCGAAAGGCGTTCGCAAATTGGTTTAAAGAAAGCCTTGGGTGCAAAGAGCCGGTTGATACTTACCGAATTTTTAGTAGAATCGGCCTTCCTGTGCATCATCGGCGGCCTGATTGGTTTGGCCCTTGTTTACATACTGACCAAAGTGGCAACAGCGCTGCTCAATTTTCCCATTTTCCTTTCACCGGGCATTATTGCCCTCGCCATTTTTATTTGCGTGGCAGCGGGTATGATTGCCGGCATCATTCCGGCCGCAAGGGCGGCAAAGTTGGACCCGGCGGTGGCCATACGGGGTTAACTCTTATGTTCTCCGCCAACTGGCGAAGAAACTTAGGTCGAAGAAAGTATCCCGTTGTCAATCTTGCTTTCAGAATAATCTTTTCTAACAATCAGAGTTTTCTTTATCAATTGGGCCGTTGTGCTGAACGTACCGGCCGGTACGTTCAGCACAACATTGAGCAAGACCTACCTTCGCCAATCAACTAAGAGAATGATTGAAGAAAAAAGAGAAAGCCATAACCTAAATCTTTCGCCTCAAACAAGGGGCATTACGCTATCGCTTTTAGTGGCCGTTTCCAAAAATAACGTCATTGGGAAAAACAACAATTTGCCCTGGCATTTGCCCAATGATTTAAAATATTTTAAAAACCTAACGTGGGCCATGCCCATCTTGATGGGACGAAAAACATTTGCGTCTATCGGCAAACCTTTGCCCGGCCGCCAAAGCATTGTGATCACAAGAAACAGGGAGTGGCGGCAGGAAGGCGTTGATGTTGTTTATTCAATTGAAGAAGCCATTGCAAAAGCAGAATCGTTTGGCGCGAAGGAAATTTTTGTTATAGGCGGCGCCGAAATTTTTGAATCAGCATTGCCACTGGCCGACAGGATTTATCTCACCCGCATTCATAACGATGTGGAAGGCGACGCTTTTTTCCCGTCATTGGCAGATGAATGGGGCCTGGTGTCCGACCACTTTTGCGAAGCGGATGAAAAGAATGTTTACAACCACAGTTTTCAGGTTTGGGAAAAGAAAATGTAGAAGGCAGAATCAAGAGCTCAAAATGTAAAAAGAAAGAACGCCGCAACGGGAGACCTGGTTTTACATTCGTCACTTTACAGTTAAGATTTTACATTGCCGCCGTGTATTCTTCTTTCCAGCTCGCCAAAAAATATCTTCACTATTACCGCACGGCTCACAACGGTAAAGGCCACGGCATACACTCGCCGTTTGTATTCGATTTCATTCTGCATGTGCTGAACAACAATTCGGACTATCAACCGCCGGCGGAAACAGAAGGGCTGCGGAAACAGTTGTTGAAGAATAAAACCGTTTTGGCGATTGAAGACCTTGGCGCGGGTTCAAGAACATCAGCCACCAAAAGCCGAAGCGTTCAGCACTTGGCAAAGTCGGCACTCAAGCCAAAAAAGTACGCACAGCTTTTGTTCCGCTTGGCAAAGCACTATCAGCCCAAAACCATCATTGAGTTGGGAACATCGTTGGGAGTAACCACTGCTTACTTGGCTTCTGCAAATCCGGCCGCAAGTATCATCACCATTGAAGGCAGCAAAGCTATCGCAGCCAGCGCCGCGGAAAATTTTTCGATAATGAATTTGAAAAACATCCAACTGCTGCAAGGCTCTTTCGACGCAGTTTTACCTTCTGTCCTCGGCCGCCTTTCTTCCTTTGGCCTCGGCTACGTTGACGGCAACCATCGGTACGAACCCACGATGAATTATTTTCATCAACTTCTTTCCAAAACCGGCAATGATTCCATCTTGGTCTTCGACGACATCCATTGGAGCGAAGAAATGGAAAGAGCTTGGGAAAAGATCAAAGTCCACCCCTCGGTTCGTTGCACCGTGGATGTTTTTTTTCTCGGCTTGGTTTTTTTCCGGCAGGAATTTAAAACGGCGCAGCATTTCACTATACGGTTTTGACTATCCCTCATTTTGCCATAATTTGCCCGCATGATTGTTGGTGTTTTAGCAGAGCCGCAAAGCGAAACCAGAGTGTCCTTGCTGCCCGAAAGCGTGGCCGCCTTACTCAAAAAAGGCATTGCTGTTTTGGTAGAATCGGCCGCTGGCAATAAAGCCTCCGCCACTGACGGCGATTACGAAAAAGCCGGCGCTAAAATCGTATCCGCGCAAGACCTTATCCAACAAAGCGATGTTATTTTAAGCATTAACATACCGGCCGAAAGCCCGCAGATTCCTACGCAAAAAATCCTTATCGGCCAATACGGTGTTTTATACAATGCAGCCCTGGTGCAGCGTTGGGCGCAAACAGGGCTGACAGTTTTCAGCATGGAAATGTTGCCCCGCACCACCCGTGCGCAAAGCATGGACGTATTAAGTTCGCAGGCCAACATTGCCGGTTACAAAGCCGTGTTGTTGGCAGCCAATATCTATCCACGGTATTTTCCTATGTTCATGACGGCGGCGGGCAGCATTGCGCCGGCTAAAGTGTTGATACTCGGCGCCGGTGTTGCCGGCTTGCAAGCTATTGCCACGGCCCGCCGTTTGGGTGCAGTGGTGGAAGTGTTTGACACCCGTCAGGCGGTGAAAGAAGAAGTGCAAAGCCTTGGGGCAAAGTTTATAGAAGTGGAAGGGGCAGCCGATGCTTCAAAGGCCGGCGGCTATGCGGTAGAACAAAGCGATGACTACAAGCAAAAACAACAGCAACGCATTAAAGAAAGCATCGCCAAATCCGACATTGTAATTACCACCGCACAGATACCCGGAAAGAAAGCGCCGATACTGATTACCGAAGAAATGCTTGATGGCATGAGAGGCGGTTCAATCATCATTGATCTTGCATCGGCCACCGGCGGCAACACACCGTTTACCAAAAACAACGAAACGGTTGTACGCAACGGCTTGAGCATTGTAGGCAACGGCAACCTGCAAGCCACTGCGCCATCGGATGCCAGTAAATTGTATGGTAAAAACATCCTGAATTTTTTAAGCCTCATTACAACGAAGGATGGAGCTATCAACCTGAATTGGGAAGACGATTTAGTACAAGGCACTTGCGTTGCCCACAACGGAGAGATAGTGAACGAGCGCCTCAAAGGTTTACTCAACCCTTAATAAACAACACATGAACGCTTTGGATTGGATCGCCTCGAACGAGCAAATCATCTACATCGTTATCCTGATGATTTTTGTAGGCATCGAAATCATTGGCCGCGTGCCCAGTGTTTTGCATACGCCGTTAATGAGCGGCGCCAATGCCATTCACGGTGTGGTTGTCATCGGGGCCATCATCGTTATGGGCAAGGCTGAAAGCAACAATTACCTCGCACTGGTACTTGGCTTCCTTGCCGTCATTCTCGGAACGTTGAATGTTGTGGGCGGCTTTGTGGTAACGGACCGGATGCTGGAAATGTTTAAGTCGAAAAAGAAACAGAACTAAGATTCACAAGATTTCACCGGATTAATACCAAATTATGGAGCCGAGTTTACTCACGCTTTTATACATCATTGCATCGGTTACGTTCATTCTTGGTTTGAAGATGCTTTCCCATCCAGAGACTGCACGAAAAGGAAATTTAGTAGCGGCAACAGGCATGACACTCGCTATTCTCGGAACCATTTTTTTGTACCGCGACGAGGCTGGCAATCATTTGCACAACCATGCTTGGATCTTCGGCGGCATCGCCATCGGCGGCGTAATAGGGACCTTAGCTGCAAAGAAAGTAAAGATGACGGCCATGCCGGAGATGGTAAGTTTGTTCAACGGCATGGGCGGCGCCTGTGCTGCATTGATTTCGTTGGTGGAGTTTAATCATTTGATAACTGCCGGATTTAGTGTCATACCAGGATGGCATATCGTAATCGTTCCCGAAGGTTTTATGGGACGGCTATTGATTATCCTTCTTGGCTTAATCATCGGTTCCGTTTCATTTGCCGGCTCCATGATTGCGTGGGGAAAATTGAATGGCAAGATCAAAGACTTTTCTTTTACCGGGCAGCACATCTTTAACTTGGCGCTGCTTGCCATTATTATTGGCCTGGCTGTTTATATTCTTGGTTGGTTGCCTCTAAACACCGCATTGTTTTTTTACGCCGTCTTCGCGTTAGCCTTGCTTTACGGTGTCTTCTTCGTTCTTCCCATTGGCGGCGCCGACATGCCTGTGGTGATTTCCCTGCTTAATTCTTTCACCGGTGTTGCCGCAGCCTGCGGTGGCTTTTTGTACAACAATAAAGTGATGCTCACCGGAGGCATTCTGGTAGGCGCTGCGGGCACGCTGCTTACCATCTTAATGTGCAAAGCCATGAACCGTTCGCTGGCCAATGTGTTGATTGGTTCTTTTGGCGGCGGTGCAAAAGGTGGTGCGGCAAGTGGCAGTACCGAAGCTGGCCACTATAAAGAAATCAGTCTTCCCGATGCGGCGGTGGTAATGGCGTATGCCAATAAAGTGATGATCGTTCCAGGTTATGGGTTGGCGGTAGCGCAGGCCCAACATGCTTGTCATGAATTGGAAAAAATCTTGAATGACCGCGGTGTGGAAGTGAAGTATGCTATACATCCCGTGGCGGGCCGCATGCCCGGACACATGAACGTGCTTCTGGCCGAAGCCGATGTGCCTTACGAAAAGCTGGAAGAAATGGAACAAGCCAACGAAGAATTTTCAACCACGGACGTTGTGTTGATTCTCGGTGCCAACGATGTCGTAAATCCCGCCGCCAAGTCCGATACTTCCTCTCCCATTTATGGCATGCCCATCCTTGATGTTGAGTTGGCAAAGACCGTTATCGTCAATAAGCGCAGCATGAAACCTGGTTATGCCGGCATTGAAAACGATTTGTTTTTTCGCCCTAAAACATCCATGCTTTTTGGCGATGCGAAGAAGGTGTTGCAGGATTTGATTGGGGAGATAAAGAACGTTTGACCTCACCCCGGCCCTCTCCATCAGAGATGCCTGCCTTTCCGGTAGGCAGGGAGAGGGAGTGCTTGCGCAAGCGGGTTACAGGCGGTGAGAGGTTTTTAGTTATTGGCTTTTTTGAACCAGAAGCTTGTCTATCTATTTGACATCCGTTGCGCCGCTCCCGTCCCGATAGCTATCGGGAGCTATCGGGACTTGTACATTCTTATCGCTATGGAGCAATTCACCATCACTCTTTAAATAATCAACCTGTCTGCCATTCTAAAGCCTTTAACCTGTCATGCCGAGGAACGAGGCATCTGTGCGTTCTGTTATGAGAAATGATGGCAATCAGTTTTACAGGTTACAGAAAACCTTCAAGCGCAGTCCACAGATCCCTGCCTACTGGCAGGCAGGCCTCCTTCGATGGGATGACAGGTCACGCTACGATAGCAGGCTGCTTGAAGTTCATAAAGAAAGACTGTGCTGTCAACACCGCCGTATGGCCTCCCTCTCCATCTCCGATGGAGAGGGCCGGGGTGAGGTCTTATCTTCGCAGCATGATGGACAAACTACCAAACCGAAAGCCCTCCGATAGCCATACCCTAATGACCGAAATCGTTTTGCCCAACGATACGAATGTATTCGGCAACCTGATGGGTGGCCGCCTGATGTACTGGATGGACATTGCCGCCGCCATTGCCGCGCAACGCCATTGCAATGCCCCGGTGGTTACGGCCTCGGTGGACAACATCTCGTTTGAAAACCCCATCAAACTTGGCAACACCGTGCACATTGAAGCCAAGGTTTCCCGTGCCTTTACTACTTCCATGGAAGTGCATTTAAAAGTTTGGGGCGAAGATTTTACGCAGCAATTTAAATACAAAAGCAACGAAGCTTATTACACTTTTGTGGCGCTTGATCCCAACCGCCGGCCGCGGACTGTACCGGAGTTGGCGCCCGAGTCGGAAGAAGAAATAAAATTGTACGAAGGCGCTTTGCGCAGACGGCAGGTGCGGCTGATCCTCGGCGGCAAAATGAAGCCGGACGATGCCGTGGAGTTAAGAGCTTTGTTCACCAAATAAAACGCATTATGCCGGCTTACATCATCGTTGAAGTGGACGTTCACAACAAAGAAGAATACGAGGAGTATAAACGACTCACGCCGCCGTCGCTTGAACCGTTCAACGGAAAATTTATCGTACGCGGCGGCGAAATCGAAACACTTGAAGGCGATTGGCAAGCGGCCCGAATCGTAGTATTGGAATTTCCCACAAAAGAAGCGGCCAAAGCCTGGTGGGCCTCGGCGGAATACGCGCCGGCCAAAGCCCTGCGGCAACGCACGGCAAAGACTAAAATGATTTTAGTAGATGGTTACGAAAAACCTCTTGCTGATGCTGGTGAAAATTAGCCCGGACATGGATTCTTACCGGACGTGGTTTGGGTTAGGGCTATTTACTTTGAACTCATCTCGCCACTTCTACATATTTATGTGAGACCAGCCTTTAAAAAGGCCGGTATTTTGTAAAAACATACACGGTCATGCGATTGTTTACGGCGGCAGGCAAAGACAACTTTGTAGCCTAAATTGTAAACAAATGAAACCAAAAATTTTATCCTCGGCATTGTGCTTTGTACAGTATGCATGGCCGGCTTTGCGCAAAAAACAAAGACCGCTCCACTGGTGTCAACCACCATTCATCGTACCGAAACAGCTCACCATTTAGTTGTGGTGAATAACCTGTCGGCCGTTACCAATATCTCAACGTTGTTTTAGATGGTGAAGGCATTGTAAACCTAAGCAGTGTGGGTAAGGTGGTGATAGAAAGAAGCAATCGTTTTGATTTTGTTCAGAGCCGCTGATGGTTGTCGTTCCGGCGTCCGTTTCCACAGGACTTTGTCTTTGTGCAGGATTGGTGGAACGGTTGCCTTGAACGGTTAGCAAAGTTTGTTTACATGCTTTTTTCCAACAAACTCTTCTTTTCCTGCAAGCGTTGCAAAAGCACTACCTGGTTTTTGGCCCGCACAAGATTGTGGCCTTCGTAAGCGGCCCCGTAATAAACATCATTGTTCAAGTGATCGGTCAAAAAACGAAGGGCCTGCATATAAGTCATGAACTCGCCGGCATAAAAAAAATGACGGCGTTCAACGGCTGTTAATTCATCCTTCATCCATTCGGTGTAACCTTGCGCAATGGCCTTGTAAAAATCATCCCGCACCACAATCTTATCCGTGTCTGCCTCTTCTTCGTTCACCGGTGAAAGGTACGTGCGCAGCATGTCGCCGGCATCGCTGATGAAGTAGCCGGGCATGACGGTGTCAAGGTCAATCACGCAAAGACCTTTGCCGCTTTCATCAAACAGCACGTTGCTGATTTTGGTGTCGTGATGCGTAACCCTTGTCATAAAATTTTTGTCGCGTTGCAGTGAAGCGAATACGGTTACAATATCTTTTTTTGCAAGCAAGGCCTCAATCAAATCTTTTGCCTCGACAATGCGGCCGGCATTGCCCGCTTTGATGGAATTTAGAAACTGCTCATAGCGTAAAGCCAGATCGTGAAAATGCGGAAGGCTTGTTCTTAACGCATGCACATCAAAACCGGAAAGCTTCGTTGTAAATTTTCCAAACTGCGCGGCGGCTTCGTAAGCTTGTTCGGGTGTTTTAACGGTAGTGATGGTGTGTGAACCTTCGATAAACGGAAACATCCGGTACCATCCGCCATCAACACAAATCATTTCTTCGCCGTTGGCGGAAACAACGGGCCGTGTAAAAAGATAATCAGGATAAGTTGCTTGCAGATATTCGCCTATCAGTTTTATGTTGAAGGCGATGTTTTGCGGTTGCCGGAAAACATTTTCATTAATGCGCTGCAAAACGAACAGCTTCCCTCCTGCTTGCACCTTCCATGTATGGTTGATAAGGCCGTTGCCAAGCGCTTCAACCGTGGCATTCATCAAACCATAACTTTCTAAAACATCATCAACCATTTTCCCAATTCATTGCTTGTTCAATTCAAAACACGTTTACAAAAGTGCTCGAGATTGGCGTCGTCTAAATTCATTGTCTTTTCCTCAATAATCATCAGTCAACGCAAACACCGGCTGGCGGTACATCCATTGCCCGCCGGTGAAATCAGGAAACTCAATGGTTTGATGGCCCAGTTCAATAGACTGTTCACTCAATGGTGTGATGGCGCTCCATGTAGCGGCATCGTACACATCAAGCGGCGTGGATGTTTTGCGTTTGATGGATTCAATGAAGGCGTGAACCACAAAGAAATCCATGCCACCGTGGCCCGCTCCTTCGGCATTGGCACTCCATCGTTTCCAGAGCGGATGATCGTATTTATCCAACCAGGTTTTGGCTTCATCCCATTGGTGCGTCTTTGCGGCTTTATCCTGAATGTAAACGCCTTTGTTCACGTCCATCCACAAGCCTTCCGTGCCTTGAACACGAAAGCCTAGAGAATAAGGTCTTGGCAGATTGGTATCGTGTTGCAACAAGACCGTTTCACCGTTAGCGCAGTTGATGGATGTAGTCACTACATCGCCAAGTGCAAAACGAACCTTTGCATTCGGATGATTCTCGCCGCCTTGTTTTACGATGTGGTTGTGCAAGCCTCTGCTCTTGGAAGAAAATGAGCAAAGCGAAAGAAAGCGGTTGCCGCGATTGATGTTGACACAATTGGCGATGGGCCCGATGCCGTGCGTTGGATACAGATCGCCGTTGCGATGAACCGAATGAGCAGTGCGCCAGCGGGCTTCGGAAAGAGCCTTTTCGCCAAACTCCACACCGTGGCCGTAAGGATTGATGCCGTCGTTAAACTTTACTTCCCGCAAATCGTGTTGGTAACCGCCTTGCAGGTGAATCAGTTCGCCAAACAAACCTTGCCGCACCATGTTCAACACAGCCATCACATCGCGGCGGTAGCAAACGTTTTCCAGCATCATCACATGCGCATGGTATTGCTCACAAGCCTTCACCACATCCCAGTGATCCTGCAACGTAATGCCGATGATAACTTCGGAACCCACGTATTTTATTCCGGCCTCCAGCGAACCAATGATGATGGATTTGTGCCACTCCCAGGGCGTAGCAGTGATGACGCCGTCAAGCTTTTCTTTTTCCAACAAACGCTTCCAGGCATAGCCATCGCCGGTATAAACCTGCGGCATCTTCTTTCCGCTTTTTGTTATCAGTTCCTTCGCCATCCCCAACATGCGGGCATCCACATCGCAAATGGCAATGACCTCCACATCGCTTCGTTGCAGCAATAACTCCAAATGATTTTGTCCGCGTAAACCGGTGCCGATGATGGCCATGCGAACTTTGCTTTCTGCATCAGCGGCCAGCAGGCCTGCGCCCGGGATTGCCAGTGCTGCTGTTGCCATGGCGGTGGTTTTGACAAATTCTTTGCGGTTCATAAACAACGGTTGTGTAGCGGGTAAAAAAGAAACAGTGAGTAACGTGTTCAATTAAATTCAGAAGCACTCTATCAGGCAACGCTGGTGAAGGCTTCTATCATCTTCATCACCTCAAGACCTTCTTCCGCGGAGCAAGGATTATCGGCAAAGCCGAGAAAGTACGCCACTACGTTTTCAATCATGGGCTGTTGCACGTGTTGCAGTTTTTCAAATTCAAAAAGGGTTTCATGTCCATCTTTTAGTAGAACGACAGGCTGTTGCTCAAACACCGAAAAGCAAAGCGTTCCTTCGGAACCGATAATTTCACAACTGTCTTTCTTTTGCGAAGCGGTAAAGCACCACGAGCCGTTGAATAAAACGTTACCGGGAAATAGTACCTGACCGGTCACCGTATCGTCCGCGTCATAAAGTTGAGAAGCATTCAATGACATTCCGTTTGCTTTAACCGGACGGCCAAAAAAGTAAAGCATTAAGTCAAGCTGATGCGGCGCCAGGTCGTGAAACAAACCGCCGCCGGAGATGGCGGGATTGGTGCGCCAGGCGTCTTCTGTTTGCGCAATTACAGTTGAGTTGTGCGGTTGAAGAAATTGAAGGTTCACGAGCCGTACATCACCAACTGCTTTCTCTTTCAACAACGATTTAATTTTTAAGAAGAGTGGTTGTTGCCTGCGGTAATGAGCCACCGAAAGTTTGACGCCGGTTTCATTAGCCGCGTTCATCATGCGTTCGGCGGCAACGGCGGTTGAGGCCATTGGCTTTTCCACGTAAACCGGCTTGCCGGCACGCAAGGCTTGCACCGCATATTCTTCATGCTGAAGCGGCGGGGTGGCAATGTAAACCGCGTTTACAGCCGGATCGTTGATAAGCGCTGGTGCATCGCTGTACCATTTAGGTACTTGGTGACGCTTTGCATAGTCTTCTGCTTTGGCCGCATTGCGCCGCATAACGGCTACCAGCTTTGACCGCGGGACATTACTGAAGGCCGGTCCGCTTTTGACTTCGGTTACGTCGCCGCAACCGATGATGCCCCAATTGATAACGGAAGGATTCATAAGCGATAAAATTAAGTTGCTGGTTGCCAGCTTTCAGATGCCGGTTTTTCTTTGGTATTGTGCATCCTTTCAAAGGTTGTTGTTTGTACAGTTGCTTTTAAAAATTGCGTATTGAAAGCCTTGTGTCCACAAACCAGTATCTGGCAACTTAGGTTATAAAGCTACTATCAAAAACAAATGAAGAAGGAAGTCGTACAAGCAAAAGTTCGGACGGATACGTACACTACAATCGTTTAGATGCCAAAACTTTTCACCCGAAAGAAATCCTGTTAACTGAATGTTTGCTGGTCTCCATCCAACAGATATTGTTCTGTCTTACTTCCTTTTTGCTTTCGCTGTTTTCTGGGTTTTGCCCGGCCGCTTTTTATCCGATACCGATTTCACAATCGTTAGTCCGTGTATTATTTGTTTGGGGTCTTTCACTTTGGAAAGCGAATTGGCATAGGCTTCATTCACCAGTTTTTTGATGTAAGCTTTTGGAAAGCCGACTTTGTCTTTTACAAGAACGTACCGGTATTGATTGCCCTGTCCTAAAAGCAACTTGTCCGGGTCCGAAAGCTCACCGCCCCAATAAAAACCAAAATGAATGTTCTGGCTCGAGCGCATGACGGCGATAGAGCAGATGGTGTGTCCAAGTTTATCCGTTGGCGACCATCCAAAAGCCACGGCATTGTAGTTATCGTAGATTAATTCATTCGCATCGGGGCACAAGTCCCAGGCAAAATCGCGAAGCCACATTACGGTATCAACAGTACCGGCATCGAATGGGGAAAGAAATGCCAAGAGCTCTTGTGTTTGTTCTTTGCTCATTTGGTTGAAAGTTAATACTTCAGAGGGTTCATTGCTTGGCTCTTGCTTGAATCAGGTGTGATACAAATTTATTTTATTTAGCAGAATGTACCTTTACCGGCGGTTGTACTGCTCTTTTCGTTTTCAACATAACTACAACGCATGCTAACAAAAATCAAACGACAAGATTGTTTGGCTAAATACCAATGTTTTCCTTTACGGAGCCACGATCTTGAAAACGACGAAGAAACATTTTTCTATCCCGATATCTTCAAAAGCTATATTCTAACGCTTCCTTCCAAATCTTTTAAAGGGCAAATAACGGCTTTGGGCATAGAGCTGACCAAATTATCAACGTCGCTTTGCACCGACGCTTTGATATTTCTTGGCGACACGCAAACTCCTTGGCTGTTCCAAGAAAATGACTACAAACCGGCAAGAGAGGCGCTTCAATATTTGAAAGAGGAGAAGATTGGCAAACATTTCAACGGGGCATTGCGGGTGGAAACTTTGGAACTACCCACATTTACCAAGCACTTTGCCTGGTTGATCCGTTGCAATGCGGCACTGCCTTACTTTTATTTCACTGACCAAAGGCAAAACGTAACCGGCAGTGTTTGTAAGTACGGCAATCTGCATCTTGACACATTGAATGAGCAGGCCGATAAACTTTTAAAGGCGTTTCTTGGTAGCAGTAAGTTTCGGCCTGGAGATGCAAACAGTTGTTACAATCGGTTTGGTAAAACAAACGCAATTTCAGGAAGACAGGCCATTGTGTAACTGGAAACCCTCACTAAGCCGCCTCTCATTTTCCTTCGTACTTTATCATCTTCAAACAAACCGGTTTTGGTATGGATAACTGCTCACCGGTGTAGGTCAACAAACCCGTAACGGCATTGCGTTTGAATACGACGATGTTGTCCGTTTCCTGATTGGCGACCAGCAAATAGTTCCCACTTGGTTCAATGCAAAAGTTGCGCGGCGTTTGGCCCATCGTAGATTGATAACCCACTGATGTTAGCTTGCCGGTAACTTGGTCAATTTTGAAAATGGCGATGTTGTTTTCCTTTGCGCGGTTGCTGGCGTATAAAAACTTTCCATCCGGCGATACGTGTATGTCGGCGCTGCCGGGTTGTGAGGTTAATGTATCGGGATGCGAGAAGAGGCGTTGCTTTTGCACGAGCTTTCCGTCTTTGTAATCATAGGCTACCACGGCGCCGGCCAACTCTTCAACCAGATAAGCCCACTTGCCGTTCGGGTGAAATTCAAAATGCCTTGGGCCGCTGCCAGCATCGGTAATGGCCGCCGGTGGCGCTGCGGACATTAAAGGCTTTTTTGCCGCCGGATCAAAGCGATAAATCATCACTTTGTCCATGCCCAAATCGGGTACGAACAACTGGTCTTGCGCCGGTGAAAAGATGGTTGAATGCACGTGGGCATGTTCCTGTCTCTCCTTGTTTGCACTGGTGCCTTCATGCTGTATTAATTGACTGTACGGTTGCAAGCTTCCATCGCCATTTATTGGGAATGCAGCCAGGCTACCGCCGGAATAATTTCCAACCACTACCCATTTACCGTTCTTGTAAACGTTCACATAACAAGGGTTATCGCCGCCGCTCGATTGTTTGTTGAGTTGCGTGAGTTTGCCTGTGGCGCTATTGAATTTAAAAGCCGTTACGCCGCCGGCATTTGCCGTTCTTGTTTCGGTGCAGGCATACAAAAAATGATGATCGGGCGAGAGGGCGAGAAAAGAAGGATTTACCACACTGTCGGTATTGCTTACCCTGGTGGCTTTGCCAGTGGCCACATCAAAGCGATACACATAAATGCCTTTGCTGCCGGTGCCGGTGTAGGTGCCAATGAAAAGATAATACTGCTGGCTGCTTGCCGAAAAAAACAAAAGAAGGGCAAGGAATGAAAAGAAAATGCGCATGAATGACGTTTGAAGATGGATGATAAAAGTAGCCCTAACAGCTCAACTATTCAATGAAACAGTTCATAAAAAGATTGGCCGTAACCCCAGCAGTAAAATTATTTTGCCAAGGAGTGTATAAAAAATGAGTACGGCCAAGCTTTATACCACCGCGTCGGTGGTTAATTGTTTACTTTTAGCCCATCCGGGTATTTTCTTTATCCGTATTTAACACGTTTATATTTCTATGGCATTTATTGACACCGTACTCCAGACCCCGTCTTATGGCTGGAAAAACGAAAATGGCGACTTGATTGTTCCCACCACAAAGCAATTATGGGCGGAAGCCTTTAACCGCATCAATGTTTTCAAAACAAAAAAGAATTGGATCTCGCTAATAAGCTGGCTGATGGCGGCCTGCATGTTGCCCTTCTTTTTTGTTTTCATTACACAGTATTTTTCTTGGAAACTCGTGGCCGCCATTGTGGTGTACAGCATGATCATCATGGGTACGCACGGCACCATCTGGTTCCATCGCTATTGCACCCACAAGGCTTACACCTTTCGCCACAACATCTGGCGTTTTATTACACAAAACCTCGTAATTAAAACGTTTCCCGAAGAGATTTACGTTGTGTCGCACCACGTGCATCATTCAAAAAGCGATGAACCGGGGGATCCCTACAACCCCAAAGGCGGTTTTATGTATTGCATGTTATCAGACGTAAATCATCAAAGCATTTCAAAAAACATGAGCGAAGAAGATTATAAAAAAGCCGCTCATTTTTTACGTAACACCGGTGTGCAAATAAATACGTACACCCAATATCAGGAGTGGGGTTCCGTAGCCACGCCGTTTTACACGGTAAGTCTTTGGCTGCTCAACTGGGCGTTTTGGTACGGCGCTTTTTATTTGATCGGCGGCCACGGCCTTGCCTGTGCTTTATTCACGGCCGCCATGCTTTGGTTTGTTTTGGTTCGTGCTTTTAATTACACCGGTCACGGTAAAGGAGAAGAAAAACACGTAGACGGCATTGACTTCGACCGCAGCAATCTTTCCATCAACCAATCAAGGCCCGGCCTCTTTGCCGGTGAGTGGCACAACAACCATCACCTTTATCCGGGCAGTGCCCGAGCCGGTTTTTTACCTTATCAGATAGACCTTGCGTGGATTTATATCTGGTTGATGCACAAGCTGGGGGCGGTGTCATCTTACCGTGATTCCAAAAAAGACTTTCTCCGGAAATATGCTTGCAAAGAAGCTGAAATGAGAACCGTCATGCCCATTGCAAAGTAAGTAGCCGCCTGCTTTAAAAGCGGAGGAGGCGAAGCAGGCTGTGATGAATTTTCAGGAAAATAAAAAGTCAAGTTTTTACGCATAGAGGCAAGCAGTGTTCTCTCTTCTTATTCCGGCTGAAGTGGTATAGTAATTAAGGAATGAATTGCATCAAACGAAAAATGATTTACAGTTTGCGGCATTCAACTGTATGAAGGTCGCCGATGCGTTCGGCAAATACGGCTTCTTCGGCTTTTGGAACCCCGACAACAAGGCGGCAAAACAGGTGCGTCTCGTTTTGAAGGACGCTGGCGTTGTAGCGTTTCACAAATATCCTCACCTCGTTTATATGCGTGTAGTCAAACAGCAATTCGTAGGTTACAAGAACGGGCCTTTCAAGAATGGGTGCCAATTGTAAAGAAAGCGAGGCCGCTGTTTTGTAGGCATTAATTAATCCCGGCACACCCAGCAAGGTGCCGCCAAAATAACGCACCACAATCACGGCTACATTGGTTAAGCTCTTGCTGTCTATTTGTCCAAGAATGGGTTTGCCTGCTGTGCCCGACGGTTCGCCGTCATCACTTGACCGGAAGGAAGTACCATCAATACCGGTGCGGTACCCAAAACAATGATGAACAGCTTTGGGGTGTTCTTCTTTCAATTCTTTCAACCGCTTTTTAAATTCATCAACAGTTGCCAGTGGAAAAGCATACGCAAGAAAGCGACTGCCGCGGTCTTTGAATTCGGCTTGCGCCGATTGGGTGATGGTTTTATAATGCGTCATGCAAAGCGGCGAAGATAGGAAGCAGATTGGGGCAAAGGTTTAGGTAGAAGAAAAGACGCGGGGCTTTATAGGGACATCCGCCAGTTGGCAGATGTCCGAAAACCATCGAACAACAGCGGATTTTTTCGTAAAGACGCAAAGCGGCAAAGAAGCAATGGTCTTTAGTTGAATGAAGATTCGCTTTTGTATATGCGCAACTTATCCGAAGAAAAATTTTCTTCTATCATGAATACTCGATCTTTCAACTGCGGCGATGGCAAACCATCAGCAATGATGAGTTTTTCATTCGTTATCACTCTTGCTTCATCCCATGCCCCTTCATCAATAAAAGATTGCAGTAATTGAGCACCGCCTTCTACCAAGATGCTTTGAATGCCGAGGCGATACAAGCCGTTAAGCAATTGCGGAACAAGGCTGACGTCTTCGGTGATTTGATAATAGTGAACACCGGTCAGTTCATTGGCTGCGATCTTTTCAAAGGGAAGGCTGTGTTGATGCTTGTTGAATACAATCGTCGGTACTGTTTTGTCAAACAAATGCAATGATTGCGGCAAACGAAGGTTTATGTCCACAACAATGCGGATTGGATTCTTGCCGGACCAAAGCCGGGTGTTTAGTTGCGGGTTATCGGCCAAGGCCGTGTTGGTGCCTACAACAATCGCGGCTTCTTCACTCCGCCATTTATGAACCAAACGATTGCTGTATTCATTGCTGATGAAAATCCGTTCGCCTATGCTTCCGATTTTACCGTTGCCGCTTTGTGCCCATTTTAGAATGATGAAGGGCCGGTGCGCTGTATGAAAAGTGAAGAAGCGTTTATTCAATTCGTTGCATTCTTTTTCCAAAACACCAAGGCTTACCTCCACTCCTGCCGCCAGTAATTTTTCAATGCCTTTGCCGTTCACCTGCGGAAAGGGATCGCGGCAACCGACAACCACGTTTGGTATTTGCTGCGCTACGATCATATCGGCGCAAGGCGGTGTTTTGCCCCAATGCGCACAAGGCTCCAGCGAAACATAAAGCGTTGCTTGTTGAACAAGAGGCTTGTCATGCTCCTTTACCGAAGCGATGCAAGCCACTTCGGCATGTGCCTGCCCGTATTGTTGATGATAGCCTTCGCCGATAATGCGGTCTTCATAAACCAATACCGATCCAACCATCGGGTTTGGCGCAACGTGACCGGCGCCAAGAGTGGCCAATTGCAGGCAGCGGTTCATGTATAGTTCGTGTGTGGACAAGGCGCAAAAATAAAAGGTTTAGGTTTGTGCATGAATCTACGTAAAGCAGACCTACACATCAAACAGGAATTAAAAGCGCTGTATGATGATGGCGAAAGCAAAGCCATCACAGCCTTGGTGTTGGAAGAATGTACAGGTTTGTCAAAGGAAGAATTGCGAACAAATAAACTTGCTCCGCTCACTACCGAACAGGAAGAAAGAATAGCAACTTATGTGCAACGTTTAAAAAGTCATGAGCCGCTTCAGTATGTCATGCAGAAGACCTGGTTCTATGGACTGGAATTGTATGTGGACAAGTCGGTGTTGATTCCCCGGCCAGAAACCGAAGAATTAGTTGACTGGATTGTAAATGATGTAAAAACAACCGGCAAGAATCCATTTCAAACAAAAGACGCCGAAGCGGATGCGACCAAACAACTAAAAATTCTTGATGTCGGTACAGGCAGCGGTTGCATTGCACTAGCGCTGAAGAATGCAATGCCCAAGGCAGAAGTCTGGGGTTGTGATATAAGCGAAGAAGCTTTGAACGTAGCGCGGCGAAATGGTTCTGCCTTGGATGTTCGTGTGGACTTCCAAGGCATTGATTTTTTAGATGAGGCACAGCGAAGGTATTTGCCTACTGTGGACATCATCGCCAGCAACCCACCATATATTCCCTTGCGTGAAAAAGCAACGATGAACCCAAATGTAGTGGAGTACGAACCACACACCGCCTTGTTTGTCCCTAACAATGATCCGCTGCTTTTCTACAAAACCATTTTGCAATTTGCCAAAAAGCGATTGTATCCCGATGGCGTTATTTATTTAGAGATTCACGAAAACCTTGGCAAGGAGGTCAAAAGCCTTTTTGAAAGCGAGGGCTTTGTGGTAGAAGTAAAAAAAGATATGCAGGGAAAGGACAGGATGGTGAAAGCAAAAAGGGACAGCACAAAATAGTCGGCGCATAATACCAATGCATCATCAACATCCAAACATCTTATTTGCTATCCTTGTTTACAGCCAAAACTGACTTGGCATTCAGGTCTCTTGCTATACGCATCACGGCAACAACAGATTCAAGAGGAACGGTTTTATCTGCATTGATAACAACTGTTCTATTCGCAGAATCTTCTTTAGCCAAAAATGGGATCAATGCCTGCTTCATCGCAGAATCGCCGCTAACCAAAGTGGTTCCTACGTAATAATTTAAAGCGTTAGGAGCTACATTATTGGGCTTAATAGAAACCACAACCGTTTGCTTTGCTTTTGTATCGCTTTTCGCTTTTGGCGTCGAAAGTTTAATAACGTTAGGATTGGCCAGCGTGGAGGCGATCAAGAAGAACAGCAACAGGATGAACAAAATGTCATTCAACGGTCCTGTGTGGACTTCGGTGTGTGCTCTTAATTTTCGTCTGATGTTCACGGGAAAAGTATTTCTGATTTATTATTTCTGATTTCTGATTTGGCGATGCAGCGTAATGAACAGAGCGTACTTGCCTACCGGCAGGCAGGTACGAGTGCGACGCAACGGATGTTCAATAGACATTCTGACCTCTGGTTCATAAAAATGATAAGTTTTACGAAAGCCTATTTTCAGTCAACCAATTCACACTGGCGTTAGCCAATCAGCTAATCTTCAAATCGGCTAATCAGCTAATCATTTTGTCGGCTCTTGCAATATGTCCAAAAACTCCGCACTGGCCGCTTCCATTTTGTACGCGGTTTTGTCCACTTGTGTGGTTAAAAAATTGTACGCTACGTAAGCTAGCAAACCGACGATCAGCCCAGTAGCTGAAGTGATGACTTTCGTGTAAATGCCATTGGCCATCGTTTGTATGCTGAACTCGCCCCCGGAAGCCAGGCTGTAAAACAATTGAAACATACCGATAATAGTTCCCAAAAAACCAAGCAACGGCGCCACGCCTGCAGCGAGTGAAAGAACAGAAAGGTTGCGTTCGAGATTGAAGATTTCAAGCTTGCCTACGTTCTCCATGCTGCGCTCAATGTTTTCAATGGGTTTGCCAATGCGTTGGATGCCTTTGTCAATGATGCGGCCGACCGGATTGTTCGTGTTCTTGGCAAAGCTGCGGGCCGCGGTTACGTTGCCGTTTGTAATGTGATCGCGAATGATGTTCATGAAATTGCCTTCGATAGCTGAAGCCTTGCGAATAGAAAGAAAGCGTTCAAAAAAAACAAAGATGGTAACGAAGAACAGCGCTGCCAACGGTATCATGACCCAACCACCGAGAGTGAGTAATTCAATCAAACTAACGCCTTTGCTTGTTGCGGCGTGAGCAGCGCTATCGGTTTGCAATAAGAAGAAATGGAACATGCATTAATCTTTGGTGATAAATGTAACGCCGTTCGGCGGTTTATATTTTGCAATGATAAAAAGCCGCGTCAAGAAATGGCGGCATAGTTGAATACATTTAACGTTTGTTGTCCGGGGCGAATTTTGTTATGAATGGAGAATGGTTTGCAATAGAAAGGTTTTGTGAATCAGAAGTCTGTCTATCTATGAAGCGTCTGTTGCAGCCTGTGGCGTCTTTAGCGCCATCGCACTCGTGTACGCTTTGTATCCCGATAGCTATCGGGACTATTGGGCATTGTGCAGTCATCGCTATAAATACAAACACTCTTCATATTCAGTCTCTCGGACATCCGCAAGTTGGCGAATGTCCCTACAAAAGAGCAAACCCGCACCGGCAACCGAAAGAAATAATTACAACAGCGGAGGGTTCCCGGCTCCCTCTCTGGCTTCGCCGGAGAGGGTTGGGGTGAGGTCTTCAATCAGGTCCCATAAGTTGCCGTACAAGTCGGCGAACACGGCCACTTTGCCGTAAACTTCGTGACTTAACTCACGCACAATTTTTACATCGGCTGCTTTGAGATTGGCGATGTCTCTTTCAATATCATCGGTATGCAAAAACAAAAACACCCGTCCACCGGTTTGATTGCCGATGGCCTTTTGCTGCTCTTCATTGGCGGCTTTGGCAAGCAATAATGAGCAGCCGCCTTCGCCTTTTGGCTTCACCACCACCCAACGTTTGGTTTCACTCATCGGCGTATCTTCTATCAGTTCAAAACCCAGGGATTTTGTGTAAAAGGCAATGGCTTCGTCGTAATTATTCACCACCAGAGAAAGTTGTACAAGGCGCTGATTCATGGCGGCAAGGTAAAGGCGGAAGCGGCTATCTTTAATCATGCAGTTCAGGGAAGCAACACCGGCTGATATTCCGCAGATACAAAGGGTACGCAACTCGGTAAAAGAAAATGTTTTGTCCGACCCAAGCCTTGTGCCCGATGCGGATGTGCATGATTACATTACCCGCAGAGGCAAAGGCTGGGTTTGCGAAGAAGAGGGAACTGTCGTTGGCTTTGCCATTGCCGATGTTATTGGGGCCAACATTTGGGCCTTGTTTATTCAGCCCGAATACGAAGGCAAAGGCATTGGCCACAGGCTTCATCAATTAATGATGAATTGGTATTTTTCGCAAACGGATAAAACAGTTTGGTTAAGCACCTCACCGCGTTCAAGAGCGGAAGGTTTTTATCGCAAAGCCGGATGGAAAGAAGTTGGTATGTATGGCAAAGGAGAACTTAAGTTTGAAATGATGAAGCAAGAATGGATGTTGAATCGGCCTTCTCCAGCTAAGTAGGCATTGTTTCTTGCTCAACCATTTTTTGAACCACAAAGGCACAGAGGCACGAAGTTTCACAAAGGTTCTTGTGCATCTCTGTGTCCCTACCGGCAGGCAGGTTTACGTCTTAGTGGTTCAAACGCTAATCTTAATTTACTGCAACATGGCACTCTTAGAAAAAGACCTCCAAATAAAATCATCAACCATCTCCGGTGCTGGAAAAGGACTATTCACCAAAACAGCCATTCCAAAAGGCACTCGTATTGTCGAATACAAAGGCACCATAACCACTTGGGAAAAAGTAAAAGATGATCCTACCAACGGCTACATTTATTTCCTGAAAGCCGCATACGTCATTGATGGCCGCGACCATCCAAAATCATTGGCCCGTTATGCCAATGATGCCAAGGGGCTAACACCCGCCATAAACAAATGGAACAATGCAAAATTTGAAGCCGATGGCCTGCGTGTTTATTTGGTAACGATAAAAGACATTGAAGCTGGTGAAGAAATTTTTGTGGACTACGGCAGAAAGTATTGGGACACGGTGAGAAAGAACAACAAAATGAGTGATGAATAATCAATAATGCGTCGGTCGCTTTAAAATTGAAACCCCTTTTGTATTCATAAACCATTTGTGCACAGCACGAACTCATTACTAATTATTCATTGCTCATTACACCATTACTTATTTTCTTCGTCATTCGTAAAAAGCGGGCAAGCAAAAAAAGCGAAGCGAAGGTTAAACCAAGAATAAATCCTACCCACATGCCGCCGGCACCCATGTCTGTTTTAAAAGCCAGCAGATAACCGACAGGAATACCAATGACCCAATATGCCACACCGATTAAAACCGTAGGCGTTTTTACGTCTTTGATTCCACGCAGCAAACCCGCACCAATGGCTTGCGTGGCATCAGAAATTTGAAACACTGCTGCCAATAAAATTAGTTCCGCCGCCATTTTCAAAACGCTTGCATTGCTGGTAAAAAATGGGGGCAATTGTCTTCGAAACAAGACAAACAACACCGCACAAAAAATGCCGTATATAAAAGCCGTCAGCAAGGTACTGCGGCCAATGGCTGAAATCTTTTTCCAGTTTCCGGTGCCAAACGTATTGCTCACCCGAATAGAACCGGCCTGACCCAAACCCATTGACACCATAAACGTAAGTGATGCACAACTCAAGGCAATTTGATGCGCGGCACCCGATACCGCACCCAACGTTCCAATGATGATGCCCGACACGGCAAAGGCTCCCGCTTCCATGCCGATTTGCAAGGCGCTTGGCACGCCGATGCCGAGCAATTCGCGGCCGGTTTTTCGCCGCAAAACCCAAGCATTTTTGTGCGCAACGGTAAACGGACGAAAGGTTTTGTGACGCAATACCACTACCAATAAAATAACAAAGGCAAGCGAACGGGTTATGAGCGTGGCATAACCGGCGCCCAGCAATTCCAACCGTGGAAAACCCCAATGCCCATAAATCAGCAGCCAGTTTAAAAAAACATTCAGCGGCATAGACAGCAGCGAAAGCGTCATGGCCGTGCGGGTGAACTGCAAGCCATCGGCAAATTGTTTTAACGTGATGAACAGCAGCACAGGAATTATAGAAAGACCCATCAACGTCATAAACGGAAGCGCTAAAGAAACCACTTCAGGGTCTTGCCCCAAATGATGCAACAGGCCACGGCCAAACACCAGCGACAAAGAGATAAGTATGGCCGTAGCGGCGCACAAACAAAAGCCGTTAAAGAAATAATGAGACACGGCCCTTTCATCGCCCTTGCCATGTGCCAGCGACACCATTTGCGAAACGGAGATGGTCATGCCGATGCCGATTACAAAGGGAATGTTGGTGGCTTGCAAAACCAGTGCAGCGGCGGCCAATTGTTTGTACCCGATGGCACCCACCATAGCCGCGTCTATTATGTGCAAAGCCATCTGCGCCAGTTCGCCAATGATGATGGGAACCGCAAGCTTTATCGTCAGGAGTGCTTCTTTGCGCATAGTGGGAAATGGGTGAAGATAGGGCAACCCCTTTCGCGGCATTCGTAGTTCTCCGCTGCAACCTTTGCAGTTGTACGCAATTTTAAAAACTTATAGCGGCAGTGCTTTTAAGAGAAAGAAGCGCTTTCTATTTTCAGCCCAACAAATCCTTTTAAAAACCAATCAGCATGAAAACCCTAACGAAAAAATTTGCCGCCATCCGTCCCGTTGAACTCGTACGCGAACTGTCCATCTCTGTTGCCTGCATCGGTTTTATCGCCTTAATGCTTTATGTGCTTATCAACAGTCCAGCGTAGGCCAGTGCCCACATCGTCAGCGCAGCCACTACCGTGTTTAAAAAATTTACGGCGTCATTTTTAATGACGCCTTTTCTTTCCAGTGTGGCGCCGAGGTAAGAGTCCGTGAGGTTGCCAACCGTTCCGGCAGCAACGATGGCAAAACAATCACGGCTCCATCCAGGCCATGCCGCATACACGGCTGCAATCAGAAAACTTCCTGCCATCCCGAACACCGTTCCTTCCAAACTAAGCACACCATCCGCGCCGCGACGTCCATTTTTAAACGTAAGAATGTCGTAAAATTTTCGGCCGTACACACTGCCCAATTCGGAAGAAACCGTATCGGCCGTGGCCGAAGAAAAAGCGGCGGCCATCAACAATAAAAGCAAAGTTTTTTGTTGTGGAAAAAAGATTGCGGCCAGGCCAAATAAGCCGCCCAGACCGCCATTCGCCAACACTTGTCCAACGGTTCTTCCGCTTGTTTTTTCTTCGGCCAAATGGAGGCCTTGCTTTGCTTTCTTCTTCCAGCTTGTTGCCAACGTTCCCAGCAAAAAGAATGTTCCCAGTAATGCAATGCCTGCCCAACCAACACCCGTATAAATCAGTATGCCCAACAAACCACCCGTTAGTGCTGCCGGCACGGTAAGTTTTTTTGCGGCGATGGAAGCCGCAACGCTAACAGTGATAAAGCCGGCAAAGAACAAATGATTCAAGGGCTAAAATTTAAAAGAGTCTACTTGATAAGCAACTTGTGAAATTTTTGAAGTTCAGCCGCTTCTGGTGGAGATAGGGTTTCGTTCGCTTTGAGTTTGGCTCCAAAGAAAAGCACCCGTTTGTGTTGCGGGTATTTGCCCAAAATATCTTCTACCATCACAGCCGATGTTTCGTCTTTTTTAAAGAGCGGTTCGGTGGCCGGCAACTCTGAACGATACTTTTTGTGCTTTTTTAAAATGATGGCTTCCAGCGTTGCCAGCTTACCGGGCGATAGTCCGTCAATCTTTTCGGCCTTTTTATACAAGCCTTCCAATTGCCGTTTGCTCAAACCGCCTTTCACCAGGTATTGGTGCGAAAGGTTCTGCACAAAATCCGAATCGGGATAGCGCTTTAAAGTGGCGGCGAGAATATCGCTGATGACGTCAACGTGGGACATGATGATGAATAATGAGTGATGAGTAACCTGCCTGCCGGCAGGCAGGTGAGTGAATTCCTGAATTACAACCAACCTTCACCGTGCAAAGATGCTGTCAATCTGTAATGAAATTTTGCTTAGCACGAACTCACCGGCAGGCAGGTTATTGATTACTCATTACTGATCATAAAAAAATCCCCTCGAAAGGGGAAAGGCCGTTGGGCGCTGGTACTCGGGCGTTGAAACCTAAGCGGGTCTGGCTTTTAAAAGGATAAGAATTGCGCCCTTGCGCTATTGGATTATAAAACGGAACTTCTGGAATCGTAGGGGATAGAGAAAGAAGTTGACTGATACCGGATTTTCTTTTGTTTTCAAAGGAACCGGATAAAAAATTGCTGGACGGTGTTTCGGATTTTGGACCTGTTCTATTTTTCTAAGACATTGGATAGATCGGTCGGAAACCAATCAACTTCGGCTACAAAACTATCAAATGAGCAGAGGGTACGCAATGGCAAGAACACGCATTTTTTTGCGTATGGAAAATACATGCGGCATCGTAAATAAACGGAAAGAAAACATGGGATTTTTACGTGGCGGGCCCGGCCGTAAGAATCGCTTTTATGCTCTTTACAAAACCAACTGCGCAAAAAGTTTTTGCACGGTTTCATCAAGGTCGGTGCAAAAGCCCGGATGCACTTTGGAGCTTTGCACCACCGTGCTTCGCGTAGCCGTCAGCCAACGAAAGCGCGAACCCACATCAAGGGCAGCGATAGCGCCTGCCTCTTTATCTCCTTTGCAAATGGCTTCAAAAGATTGCAGGTTGCTTTCCACATCGCTGCTATCAAGCAAGGGACATAAAGCCGCAAGCTTCTCATTGTCTGTTTTGTACAGGCAGCGCAGATACTTCTTTGCCTTGCAAAACAAAATGATGCCGGCGTTTACGAACTCCTCTCTTTCCACTCGCGGCACCACCCGGATAACAGCGTATTCATACAGCAGTTTATCTGGCATGTTGCGCTTCGTTTATAAGGTTGATGGAAAGACGATTGATTAAAAACTGTTCATAAACAGTTTTGACTTCTTCAACTGAAGAAGGCATAATGCCTTGCAGCCATTCGTCAGGAAGAAGCGCCACGATCTCTTTTATTTTAGTTAATGTGATGATCGAACGGGCTTCTTCGTCAGCGGCTTTTAATTCAGTGGCCCACGGCAACAGCACGTGATCTTTTATCAGCGCAAAGGGCCGCTTGCTTTGCTCTTGCCAGTTCTCCCAGTTGTGATGAAAATAAAGCGAAGCACCGTGATCAATCAGCCAAAGTTCTTTGTACCACACCAGCATGTTGGTGTTTTTAGCGGTGCGGTCAACATTGGTAATGAAGCTGTCAAGCCACACGATCAGCGAAGCCAGTCTTGCGTCAATGATCGTCACGTTGGGGTCAAAGGTGTTGGCGCCGGACAGGTAGTGAAGCGCAAGGTTAAGACCCGCGCTGGCTTTCAACAAGTCCTGAATTTCTTCATCGGGCTCGGTGCGGCCAAAAGCCGGATCAACGTTCGCGAACACGATTTCCGGTATTTTTAATCCCAGTGCTCTGGCCATCTCGCCTCCTATCAGTTCGGCAATCAGGGCTTTTATTCCCTGCCCTGCGCCGCGAAATTTCAAAGCATATAAGAAGCCATCATCGGCTTCCACAATCGCCGGCAAGGAGCCGCCTTCGCGTAGCGGCGTTACGTAACGGGTGACGTCAACGGTGCGCAAGGCAGTTGTTGATTTCATGATCTTGAATGTTGTGCTTTATCAGCGGCGAAAATTAGGCACATATTTTTTTACGCAAGGCAGTCAAGAAGAAAAGGCATTTTTGGGCCAGAGGTTTGTCTATTTATTGATCGTCTGTTGCGTCGCACAGCGTGTACGTTCTTATCGCTATTGAACACAACATCGCGGCAATAAGCCACACTTACATAGTAAGCACTGACCATAAAATCATCGAGGCACAAGCCCGACCCTGAAAGGGTCGAATGTGAGTAGCCCCCGGCCGCAGCCGGGGGTCAACCGTAGTATGCATTCGGCCGGCCCCGGAGGGGTCGAATGTGACCACATCGGAGACTTGCATTCTTTGCCACATTCGACCCCTCCGGGGTCGGGTTAATGATACTTAACATAAACCCCCCGTTGCAACGGGGGGCTATTCACACCTGCCTGCCGGCAGGTTGAACCCCTCGCGGGGTTCTGATTTAATGCAGAACTAGTTTATGAATACCAAAAACTGTCGCCCATTGTAGTGCAGTTGCAGAATGCTCAATAGTCCCGATAGCTATCGGGATACAAAGCGTACACGCTGTGCGACGCAACGAACGATCAATAAATAGACAAACCTCTGGTCCAAAAAACATCAATAATCAAAGCAACGCCACCATCAAAAAAGCCACTTCAAAAAATGAAGCGGCCGTGTTAACAGGGAGGGGATATAGCTTAAAAACGGTAACCGAAACCCACCTTCACCGCCCGGTTGTAGGCGTTGAAATTTTGGCCCTTATCTACTTTAGACAACCCATGATCGTAAGCGGCGCTTACGCTGAAACCGTTTGCGAATTGATAACCGATACCGCCGGTTAAAGCAACATCCCACTGATTAAACTGGTTCTTTGCGTCCATCGTACTGTTTACAAAGTTGAAACCCAAAGCACCCGCCGTTGTGTGCAGGTTTGCACTGGCGAGATACGATACCTGCGGACCGGCAAAGATCTGCAATCCAGACACATTCACTTTTGCCAACACCGGTACATCAAAGTAACTCATGTCCAATTGCGCTTTGGCGCCGGCGCTTAAAAATGCGGCACCTTTTACATTGAACGAGCCTTGCACGGCATAACCCTTCTGCGAATAATAAATACCCGGCTCAATGGAGAAGTTACTTGCTACCGGAATGGATGCGTAACCACCGGCAAAGAATCCCGTGCGGCTGCTTGTAGTCACAGCGCCATTAGAAACGTTTACCAATCCTTGAAGACTGTTCACAGCATCGCCGGATAAACTTGAATTACTAACACCGGCTTTAATACCGAAAGATGGCGCTGATGATTGTGCAAAAACAAACGAAGAAAGCGCTACGAAAGAAGAGAGTAAAATTTGTTTTTTCATAAAATGGCGAACGTTGTTTCTGGTCGTTCGGTTCGTGAGAAAGCAAACGCACCGCCATGTTTGGTTAGGGTTTGTTAAAGGCTTTTCTCTTTGCCGTAGTTTAACAAGCAAATCTTTGAAGCACTTTTTAGAAGAGATGATTGGCAATGCCGGTTTCAAAAAGAAGTTTCGACCGGAAACAAATTTCTTTGAGCGGCGAAGTTTCCCTACTTTACGCCAAACGATTGCAGCCTGAACGGAGGCTGCATTTTTTATAGCATGAACATAGAAACCTTACTGCAACAATACATTCACGAGCCGGGCATTTGGGACGAGATGGCGAGCGGCGAAGGCGTTCGGCCAGCCTACCAAAAAGTTTTTTCTACCCTAAGCCGGCAGGACGTTGCCTCACTGGAGCAGAAAGAAAAAATTGCCGGCGAATTGTTCATGAACCAAGGCATCACCTTTACCGTTTATAGCGATAATGAGGGCATTGAACGCATCTTTCCCTTTGACGTGATTCCGCGTGTGATAGCACTTAGCGAATGGCGGCACGTTGAACGCGGCATTCAGCAACGCTTAAAAGCACTCAATCTTTTTTTAAAGGATATTTATTCCGATCAGCAGATCATTAAAGATGAAATCATACCGGCAGGGCTCATCGCTTCTTGTCCGCATTATACCCGCGAAGTGTTTGGCATACGGGTGCCGTATGATATTTACGTGCACATCTCCGGCATTGATTTGATCCGCAGCCAGAGCGGTGAGTTTTATGTGCTCGAAGACAACCTTCGGACACCGTCCGGTGTGTCGTACATGTTGGAGAACCGCGAGATTTCCAAACGCATTTTCCCAGACCTGTTTGTGAACAATCCCGTACGGCAGGTAAGCAATTATCCCTTGCATCTGCACGGCATTCTTTCTGCTCTTTCGCCAAGTGGTTCATCCAACCCGGTGGTGGTTTTGCTGACGCCCGGTGTATTCAACTCGGCTTATTACGAACATACTTTTTTAGCAAGGCACATGGGCATTCCGTTAGTGGAGTCGAGAGACCTGGTGGTGAACGACCACAAGGTGTTTATGAAAACAACCAGCGGTTTGCGCAAAGTGGACGTCATCTACCGTCGTGTGGACGATGATTTTCTAGATCCGCTTGTCTTTAAGTCGGACAGTTTATTAGGCGTTCCGGGTTTAACCAGCGCTTACCGCAAGGGAACCGTGGCTATTGTAAACGCCCTGGGTACCGGCGTGGCCGATGACAAGGCGGTATATAGTTATGTGCCGCAAATGATAAAATATTACCTGAACGAAGAACCTGTGCTGCCTAACGTTCCCACGTATCAATTAAGCGACGGCGAAGCCCGTGAACACGTGTTTAAAAACATTGGTTCGATGGTGATTAAACAAACCAATCAATCGGGTGGCTACGGCATGATCATGGGCAATGCCGTGACCGATAAAGTATGGGAAGAAGCAAAGAAAAAAATCGAAGCCGATGCCCGCAGTTACATTGCGCAACCCATCATTAAATTATCAACCGTGCCTTGTTTTATTAACGGCAAGTTACAGCCGCGCCACGTGGACCTTCGGCCCTATGCCCTTTGCGGACCGAAAGGCATTGAAATTGTTCCCGGTGGTTTAACAAGGGTTGCTTTAACGCAAGGCTCATTGGTGGTGAATTCGTCGCAGGGCGGCGGCAGCAAAGACACATTGGTTATTGAAGACACGAATTGAAAACAAGTTATCAGTAGCTGGTTGCCGGTTTCCGGTCTTTAAAGTACAGTCAGGTTAATTGAATAGAGGCGGCTCAATCCGGGAACTGGTAACCGGCAACCTGAATTAAACAGAGACGATGAACATCATGCTTAGCAGAATTGCCGACTCGCTTTTTTGGCTCAATCGTTATACCGAACGGTCGGATAGCCTTTTGCGTCATGTGTACGTGCATTACATTCTCTCGCTCGACAGGGCGCTGAATACCGACAAGCACTGGCGCAGTGTGTTGCAGATTCATTCGGCATCGCCGCCGGAGATCATTTCCGAAATTGAAGACAACACGCCGGACGTTTTGCTGAATCTTTTTCTGGATGATGAAAACTCCAATTCGGTTAAATCGTTAGTGACCCGCGCCAGAGAAAATGCCCGCGGCGTGCAAGACCACATCACCAAAGAAGTGTGGGAAGTGGTAAACAGCATGTACCACCAGGTTAACGATCCCGCGCTTGCTACTAAGCTGACAACAGAAGGCGCCATTAAAGCGGTTGACGGCTTTGCCAAGCGTACGGCACTTTACACGGGCATCACCGATAACACCATGTTTCGTGGGCTGGGCTGGAACTTTATGAACCTCGGAAAGTTTATTGAACGTTGCCTGCAAACCATTGTTTTGTTGCGAAAAGAACTCGATTACCAAACCTCGGCGCAAACCACGGGCAACGACATTTTGCAATGGCGCTATTTGTTGTTTTGCCTGTCGGGTTACGAGATGCACCTGAAAACTTATCGCAGCGACGATCACCGGTACAATGCGCTTCACCAGGTCACCATCAACGAAAATTTTACCCGCTCGGTTATTTATTCGCTGATACGAATAAAGTATTATCTCGAAAACATTATGGAGATGCACGCCGACGAGAAAAAAGAATTGTCACATGCCATTGGCCGCCTGCACAGCAAAGTGCAGTACATGAATCTGAAAGGCATGGACACGCCGGCCCTGCAACAATTTTTGGCCGAAGTTGGCACGGATCTTTCCTCCTTCACCGCTCAATTGGGCAGCGCCTATTTTTTATATTCCTGAACTTATGCCGGTATTTAAAATACAACACATCACCCGCTACGAATACGACGAACCCGTGAGGGAAAGCGTTAACGAAATCCGCATTCTGCCTTACCAGTGCGCCGAGCAGGAGATGCTTCAACAAACCCTTATTATAACCGGCCAGCCGCCGGTGCACACTTTTGCCGACTATTGGGGAAACAACACGGGTACGTTCAATCTTTTGCAGCCGCACAAAGAGCTGGTGATTGAAAACAAGCTCATTGTACGCACCATCAGTCCGCCGGAGCCAACGCTGAATTACTTGAGCGGCTTTACGGAGTTGCGCAAAGACATCAACGGTCATTTGCACATGCTGGAGTTAACAAAACCCGACACTATTAATTCGCAAGAGAAAATCATGGCTATTGTCGGTCAGATTCATCAGGCAGATAAAAGCATCGCCATTATCGTTTACGAAGCCTGTGATTACGTTTACAAAAACTTTCAGTACATCAAAGGGATCACCAATGTAGAAACTACACTGGACGAAATATTGGAACACCAGAGTGGGGTTTGCCAGGATTTTGCACACTTGCTGTTGCAGATATTGCGCAGCATGAGCATCCCCAGCCGTTATGTAAGCGGGTACATCTGCCCCAATAAAAACGGCTTAAGAGGCGTAGGCGCCACGCATGCCTGGGTAGAAGCCTGGATACCAAACCAAGGCTGGGCGGGTATAGATCCAACCAACAACATTTGGGTGACGAACACGCATGTAAAGCTGGCCGTTGGCCGAAACTTTAATGATTGTAGCCCCATGAAAGGAACCTTTAAAGGCACGGCGGAACAAAAACTGTCGGTATATGTTTCGGTGGGTTATGAAGACGGACAAACATTTGAGGAGTTGAATAATGTAAACGAACGCTATCGGAAAGAGCAGGAAATGAAGAAGAAACAGCAACAGCAGCAACAACAGCAATGAAGAAGGGCTTTACAATTTTTCAAACCAGGTTATCTTTGAATAGCTGAATTTGAATTTCATTGCTTCATTAAATTGAAAACGATGACAAGAACAACTTTCAAGGAACTTTTAGAAACCGCTAAAGAGCAACTAAAAGAACTGACCACGGTTGATCACCCTGATTTCCGCTTGGAACAAGCCGAGTACAACGAGGCTGAAAACGTATGGGAGATTGTCGTGTCTTATCTGGTAGAAAACACCAACAAGCGTACAACGGCGTTGGCGCCTTTTGGTTCAGAATTTCAGTTTCATAGGATTTATAAAAGAATGAAAATAAATCAGGACAACTCAATCGCCGGTCTTTATATTTTCAATACGTAGCCATGGTTTTAATTGATAGCAATGCATTGATTGTTCTAATGATCGGGCTTATTGACATACGGCTGTTCAAAAATCATAAGACCACATCTATCTACGACGAACAAGACTTCATTGATCTTACAACTGTTATAGAACGCATGGAGCGATTAGTCGTTTTACCGAATGTTTGGACCGAAGTTGACAATCTTTTAAACAACTTCGGCGGTAACTACAAGTACTTATACATTCAGCAACTTACAAAAGCGATCACAATCACTAACGAACGATATGTTGAAGCAGTAACCGCAACCAATCATTATGCTTTTTCGGATATTGGTTTAACTGATACACTACTGCTTCACGTTGCAATGAAACACGAGCTTTTGATAACGTCTGACTCAAGGCTATCGGACTATGCAACTGCCGCAGGCATACAAGTTTACGATGTGGTAAAAAACAGAAATGCACGGTTGTAACTATACATATTCTTGTTTGCCAAAATTTATCTATTAATCATCCATACATCTAAAATCGAAGCGGCAATACAGACTATTTGAGAGAAGTGCCAAAGCCGAAATACGACAGACGGTTTTTTCACCAACTCAAAAACACCATCCCTACTCCGCAAATCAAAATAGCCGCACCGCCCAACGCATGCATGTACTTCTCCAGCTTTTCTGTTTTTAAAAACGACAACCCGTAAAAGCCAAGCACCACCATCAACAGCATCGTCAGCAACGTAAACAAGGTGTAAACGGCAATCAGTAAAACCATGTTGCTTGC
The DNA here is from genome assembly GCA_965247695.1 of Flavisolibacter sp. Taxonomy (GTDB): domain Bacteria; phylum Bacteroidota; class Bacteroidia; order Chitinophagales; family Chitinophagaceae; genus Flavisolibacter. The sequence goes on along the minus strand of OZ252037.1, from coordinate 2,138,033 downwards.
CGAATGCTTTGCCGCAGGAAAATACAATAAAGGAATCATCGGTTCGCATGGCCCTAACACAAACACGATAAACATTACCCATGGCGTAACGGCATGGCGTTCTTTCGGTGCGACAGTTTCGCCGTGCTTGTGTTCAAAAACATAAACGGAGCCATCATCCTGCACATCAAAATGTTTGTGTCGCTTGTTTCGGCTTGCCCGCCACAGCCCCCAAATGCAATATACTAGACCAAAGAATAAGAACGTCCAGCCGGCCACGCCGCCGCGAACGGCTTCCAATCCTTTTATTTTTGAAACCGACCAACCCAAAGCCGCACCGCCCAAACCCAACACCACCGAACTTCCTACGTGTCCAACGCCACAAGTGACCGTCCAAAACATCGTTCGCCCCACCGACCAACTTTTTGCCTTTGCCAAGGCCACAAAAGGCAGGTAATGATCAGGCCCCGCCAACGTATGAAAGAAGGAAATGGAAACAGCCGTCAACAACAAAAGTTGAACATCAGTCATTGGCTTTGGCTTTCATAATAATGGAATGATCGAAGGCTTCAATTAAGGCATGAAGGCGGTTCAACAATTGAAACAACTGTTCCGCTTTGTGTCCAAGCAAGCGTACAATTAGCCCTTTTACAGGCAAAGCGCTGATGCCAAAACAAATGTTTTCCTGCACCTCCAAAAATTGAAAAGCTTCATCGGCCCATTCATTCGCAATCATCTTTTCATTCAGGTAAATAAACGTTGCCTGATGCGTGTAACCTTCCATTTGTCCAATACCGCCAACATTCATCTTCATTGGTTCGATGAATAAATTTTCTTTTACTACCAGTTTGCCATGTAAGAAAATTTCCGTCAGGCTGTGATAAGATGTAAAGGCGAAAACTTCATCATTCAGCTTACGTCCGCAACTGATGATTTCTCCCCAAACCAAGGTGCAATCATCAGCCAAATGAATTCTGTTTCGATTCTTAAAAACTGCATCCTTGTGTGGTACTGACGGATGCGGCAGATAGACAAACGAAGCGCCGCTTTCCAATTGCACATTCATACCTTGCGAAGCGCCGGCCTTCATTTGGAAAATGCGTTGATAGGATTGTGTTTGCAAAGCCAATGAAGTTCCTTGGGCAAGGCGAATATTGAAGTTGTATTCATCGCTATCCAGCACACCCGGCGAAGAACACATCAGCATCAACCTCAACGCAGCACTTCGCTTGTCTTCTGTTACGTCGGCAATCTTAAACGGCGCATCGCAAAATGAACGACTTACAACCGTTCGCCCGGCCCGCAACGCCGTTTCAATATGTACTGCCGCTTTTAATGCCACAACTTCGGCTCCTCCAATTCTTCAGTCAATGCATATTTCTTTATCCAACCGATCACGCTATCCAACCCTTCTGGCTTCATCAGGTTGGTAAACACAAACGGTTGCCCCTTGCGCATCAGCCTCGCATCTCGCTCCATCACGCCTAAATCAGCGCCAACATAAGGCGCCAGATCAATCTTGTTTATCACCAGCAAATCCGAACGTGTGATGCCCGGTCCGCCCTTGCGTGGAATCTTGTCGCCTTCGGCAACATCAATCACAAAAATGGTTATATCGGCAAGGTCAGGACTGAAGGTGGCAGAAAGGTTATCGCCGCCGCTCTCAATAAAAATGATTTGCACATCGGGAAAGCGGCCGGCCATTTCTTCCACGGCTTCCAGGTTCATGCTCGCATCTTCGCGTATGGCTGTGTGCGGACAGCCGCCAGTCTCTACGCCAATGATCCGTTCAGCAGGCAACAAACTGTTCTTCGTTAAAAACTCCGCGTCTTCTTTGGTGTAAATGTCGTTAGTGATAACAGCGATGCTGTAATCACTAATCATGTGCCTGCTCAATCGTTCAATTAAGACCGTCTTGCCCGAACCAACAGGCCCGGCAACGCCAATTTTTATGTAGCTTCTTTCGTTCATAATCTTTTTTTGGACCAAGGGTTTGTTTATCTATTGAGCGTATGTTGCGTCGCACTCGTGTACGCTTTGTAATTCTATTGAACATTGCGGCCCATCCCGACCTTCCCGGTGGGAAGGCCATCTTCCGCACAGCCCTCGCTTTTAAACGCCGCTGCCAATGAAGTAGAATCGTTGACAGGCGAGGTGCGTAGAGCGGAGCATAGGTGACCTTCCCACCGGGAAGGTCGGGATGGGCCGCCTTAACTCATATACAACCTTGAATACAACCGTTCGTGCTGCATACACCGCACGTCAAACCCCGCGCAACTCAAGCCAATCAAATCGCGGTTCGGTGTCATTGACTTTTCCACCAATTCTTCAATCAACAAATGCAGTGAAAACAAAAGCCCCTGACCGTCCACCTGTCCCAACGGAATTAGCTTCACGCAATTCGTAACCATGCTGGCAGCCGTGTTGTAAAAGAAACCTGTTAGTGCTTCCTTCTTTTCTATTTCCATTAAAAAAGCAAGCATTCCAAAAGCAATTGAATAATGCCCAGTTGCTTCGTTAGTTGTAATTGCTTTGCGATAGTTATCAACCATTTCATGCTGCTGAAGTGCTGAAAAAATTTTCAACAACCGCAGTTCCAACTTCTGGCTTGCCTGGCGCATTTCCTTTGGCAACTTAACCGCATTGCATTCTTCATCTAAGTTCGACAACGCTTCAAAATCTTCATTTGCCGTCGCATCAAAGGCCAGTGAAACGAAGGCCGCATCGGTATAAAAAATATTTTGCGAAAGCTGTTGTTGCACAAATTCACGAGCCGTTTCTTTATTTTTCACCAACCCGTGTTGCACATACGTCTCTAACCCCGCCGAATGCGAAAAGCCGCCAATGGGCAAAGCCGGATCGGACAATTGCAGCAAGTGCAAAAGATTATTCATTTGATGTGGTAAGCTTTAAAATTTTTGAGAACAAACTTTCACCGCCTGTGTGCGCATGAGGCGAAACGGTTGTACGTATCTGGTTTGAGAGCTTTCTATTCTCAATCGTTACCTCAAAGCCCGATGCTTTCAACATCCGGTGCGTGGGCGCATCAAAAGGAATGAGCAGTGTACCGTCTTCATAAAAAAGGGGCAGGTGTTTGTTGCCGACTTCATAACAAACAAAAGCCATCTCGTACATAGAGGAAGGCTTGAGCACGATGGCTTCGCAAGGGAGTATATCAACAACAATCAGGCACTCTTCCTCCGCAAACAACACATCGCCCTGCGTAAGATTTTGCGCTTCCTTCAAAAATTTTAAAGTCACTTCTCTCCCACCCTCTGTTCGCTTGTGCAGAATGCGTTTGCTGCATTCATACCATTCCAAAAACAATACATCAACATCGCGGCCAGCAACATCGAATGAAGAAAGGTTTCCTATTTTTTCTTTGATCAGCATAGCATCTCACCCCTAACCCTTCTCCATCAGAGATGGCGAGGGGAACCGGTCGTTTACAGTTTTAAAGTCTTTATGAATTTATACATCGGGTTTGCTCAAGCTAACGTTTGATTGTGCTTTTGGTCGCGTCTCCCCTCTCCATCTCCGATGGAGAGGGGCCGGGGGTGAGGTGCTAGAACAAAAAATACCGCTGCGCCAACGGTACCACACTCACCGGCTCACAGGTAATGTGAATACCGTCCACCTTCACTTCATAGTTCTCCGGGTTCACATCAATCTGCGGCGTTTGATCGTTGTGAATTAAATCTTTTTTTGACACAGTGCGGCAACCCTTCACAGCCATTATCATCTTTTGTAGACCATAACTTTCAATGGCGCCATTATCAACTGAAGCCTGTGAAACAAACGTAATGCACGTCTTTTGTACCGCCTTGCCGTAAGCACCGAACATGTGTCTGTAAATGACAGGTTGCGGCGTTGGAATGGATGCATTCGGGTCGCCCATCTTGCTGGCCACAATCATTCCGCCTTTGATAATCATCTCCGGTTTTGCACCAAACATTGCAGGCTTCCACAACACAATATCAGCAAGCTTACCCGCTTCTATCGAACCAACGGCTTCTGAAATACCGTGTGTGATGGCCGGGTTGACGGTGTACTTACTCACGTATCGCTTCACACGAAAATTATCATTCCTGTTCGCTTCATCTTCTGCTAAAAAACCGCGTTGCTTTTTCATCTTATCTGCCGTTTGCCAGGTTCGTGTGATGACTTCGGCCACGCGGCCCATTGCCTGCGAATCGGAACTCATCATGCTGAACACGCCCATGTCGTGCAAAATATCTTCGGCGGCAATGGTTTCAGGCCGAATGCGGCTATCCGCAAAAGCCACATCTTCCGGCACCGACTTATCCAAATGATGGCAAACCATCAGCATGTCCAAATGTTCGTCAATCGTGTTCTTAGTAAAGGGCCGTGTTGGATTGGTAGATGACGGCAACACGTTTTGGTACATGGCCGCTTTAATGATGTCCGGTGCGTGGCCGCCACCCGCGCCTTCGGTATGAAAGGTGTGAATGACGCGGCCGTTGATTGCAGCCATCGTGTCTTCCAGAAAACCGCTTTCATTCAACGTGTCGGTATGTATTGCTATCTGCACATCCATTTCATCGGCCACAGTCAACGACGCATCAATCGCTGCCGGCGTAGAGCCCCAGTCCTCATGAATCTTTAAGCCGCAAGCGCCGGCTTCAATTTGTTCTTTCAACGGTTCGACTGTGGCGCAATTTCCTTTGCCGAAAAAGCCAAGGTTCATCGGAAAAGCATCGGCCGCTTCCAGCATCTTTTGAATGTTCCAGGCGCCGGGTGTTACCGTTGTTGCCGCCGTGCCATCGGCCGGACCGGTGCCGCCGCCCATCATGGTGGTGATGCCGCTGAACAGCGCATGGTCTATCTGTTGCGGACAAATAAAATGAATGTGGGTGTCTATGCCGCCGGCGGTTGCTATCAGTCCCGCACCACCATGTACTTCCGTGGACGCACCAATGATCATATCCGGCGAAACACCGTCCATCGTATCGGGATTGCCGGCCTTGCCCACACCGACGATCTTTCCGTTCTTGATGCCGATGTCACCTTTCACAATACCCCAATGGTCAATGATGATGACACTCGTTATCACAAAATCAAGCACACCCTCATCACGCATTGCGGTACCCGATTGAGCCATTCCATCACGGATGGTTTTGCCCCCGCCAAACTTGGCTTCATCGCCATAAACCGCAAAATCTTTTTCGATTTCGATAATCAAATCCGTATCGCCCAACCGCAGTTTATCGCCAACGGTCGGCCCGTACATGTTTGCGTATTTAATCCGGTTTATTGATGCCATAGAAAGATTGTTTTGTTTTGTGGACCAGAGGCCGGAATAAGTATTGATCGTCTATTCCGCCAACTGGCGGACCCGTGCCTGCCTGCCGGTAGGCAGGTACTTTTTGTTCGTTATGGAGCTTTACATCGTTGCGGCAAAATGCAGCACGCGGCGACGCGATGAAGCAACGACGCAGCGTCGCCAAATCACTGCCGTCGCCGCGTGAAAATTGCAACGACAAACGAGGTAGTTCTGCATAAACATCAGCCCTTGAAGTTTTGCCTTACCGCTTTGCTTAATGCCAATTGCCTATTGGCCTCATTGACTTCACCATCCACCAAATTGCTAAAGCCTACTACTTTTTTCGCGCCGCCGTATTCCACCAATTCCACTTCTTTTTCTTCACCCGGCTCAAACCTTACGGCCGTTCCGGCGGCAATGTTCAACCGCATTCCAAAGGCTTTTTCTCTTTTAAACAACATCTGTTTGTTCACTTCAAAAAAATGAAAATGCGAACCGATTTGCACGGGCCTGTCGCCGGTATTGACGACAGCAACGTTTACCGTCTTTCTTCCGGCATTGATTTCAATGTCGCCGCTTGCTAAAAAGTATTCTCCCGGAATCATGTAATGAATAATGAATGATGAGTAATGAGTAGCGTTATCTTTTAACCAATTAGCTAATCAACCGATCAACTTTATCGTATCGGATCATGCACCGTCACCAGCTTTGTTCCATCGGGAAACGTGGCCTCAATTTGTATCTCGTGAATCATTTCAGGAACGCCTTCCATTACGTCTTCGCGGGTTAAAATTGTCGCGCCCCAGGACATGAGTTCCGCCACGGATTTGCCGTCTCTTGCCGCCTCCTGCAGTTCGCTGCTGATAAGCGCAATGGATTCGGGATAGTTTAGTTTAAGCCCGCGGGCCTTTCGCTTTTGGGCAAGTTCGCCTGCTAAAAAAAGAAGCAGTTTTTCCGATTCGCGGGGAGTGAGGTGCATGGCTTGGCAATTGTTTTAAAGATAACAACAGCAAGCAATCGTGTTGGAAAGTAGAGAAAAATCTTAAGTAAAAATTTATCGCTTGTGAAAACTAAGCAGCAATGGACCACGGAAGTTTTAAAAATGTCCGTGGTTTATTACGTTTCGCCGGCAGCTCCTTTATCGCTTCCTCCTTCTTCGCCGCGAAACAAGAATGCGGCTCCCTTCGATTCAAATGGCTTCTTCCTCAAGGCTTGTTCACCAAAGCCAAAAACTGCTTCACGGTCCATGTGCTCAATTGCCCGCCGGGACCGTTCAATGTATAATCAAACCCGTGTGTAGCCCAGGGCAAGTAAAGGATAAAATAGTTTATGCCGTTTTCATCCAGCTTCTTAACTAACCTATTGCCATGTCGCGGCGAAACAAGCGGATCCTGCTCACCATAAATGAGCAAAGTTGGCGGCGCATGCATATTCACTGTTTCCGTAGCCGAACTCACTTTGTATTGTTGCGGCACTTGGTCCAAGGTGCCACCGAGATAATCTTCCATCACTTTGCGGCTGTTGAGTACAAGCGGATTGGTTGGGTTTTGATAACCCCAAATCATATCGGCCGGACCGTAAAAACTGATCACGCCATTTATCCTTTCATCGTTCAATGTATAGGCGGCCGACAAAGCAATTTGTCCACCGGCACTTCGTCCCAATAAAGTAAAAGCCGTTGTATCAATTTGAAGAGTGGCTGCTTGCGAAGAAAGAAAGGCCAGCACTGCTTTCACATCATCTATTGGATCGGGATAATGATGCGCAGGCGCTAAACGATAATTGATGCTGGCAACATGATAGCCCTCTCTCGCCAGCTCGCTGGCCAGCTCCGGCAATTGCTGACTATCACCACCTGCCCAGGAGCCGCCGTGAATTACGACTACACAGGGACGTTTGCCGGCAACAATAGATGGATAAAAATCGAGTACCAGATTGTTACTCGTGTCATAGGTCAATGTCTTGTAGTTAACTGCTTTTGCGCCGATGCCCGTTATCATTTGCAAGGGATGAAAAGGCGAAGCGGCTTTGGTTGATTTAGAATGCGTAAACGCCGATTGAAAATCGCGTTGAACTTTACCTGCAAGAACCGCGGCTTGCACAATCGGAAGCAGATAGATAAGAAGTGCCGCACTCCCAATAACAATTGTTATTCGATGATAAGCCGGGTTGCCAAAGCGCCAAAACAAAAGAAAGCAAACGATTAGAAAAAAGACCCAGCAAAACTCTGTAACGAGAATAGATACATACCACAAAAAATTTGTTGGCGCACGAAACAAAACAAGCAGTGAAAGTAAAAGTAGAAGGCTTACAAGAATCAGTCTCGTCATGCGGTGAAAGTAAGCAAGCATTCAACATCTGCTTTTCTGTGATTCGTGATTAAGACCTCGGAGGTTTTAAAAACCTCCGAGGTGTGTAATAATACAGACGCCTGATTGTGAAAGCACGATCTTTTCATCATCACAACAAAGCATTGTACAAAACTTCTACCGGATGCAAGGCTTTCCTCCCCGTGCCGTCTTTTATCTGATGGCGGCAACTGGTGCCGGTCGCGGCAATAATCACCTCTTCACTTTGTGCACGAACGGCTGGGAACAAAACCAATTCGCCAATCTTCATGGACACATCATAATGTTCTTTTTCATAGCCAAAAGAGCCGGCCATGCCGCAGCAACCGGAAGGAATAACTTCCACAGAATAATGTTCGGGCAGGGACAAAAGCGCAACCGATGGCGCCACGGAAGCCAAGGCTTTTTGCTGGCAATGGCCATGCAATTTTATACGTCGTGCTTCTTTGGTGAACAGTTCTTTACTGATGGCGCCTTTTGCTATTTCAGTGGCAATGAATTCATCAATCAGAAAAGCACTTTTTGCTAACCGCTTCGCCGCTTCCAATCGCTCGTCGTCGGCAAGGTCAGGGTATTCGTCGCGAAAGGTTAAGATGGCTGAAGGTTCGATGCCTATAAACGGTGTTTCGGGTGTGATTAAGTGAGATAACAAATCGATATTCTTATTCGCGATTTCTTTTGCCTTTCTTACAAAACCCTTCGACAACCAGGCCCTTCCGCTTTCTTCGTGTTCAGGAATGATGACATCATACCCTAACTTTTCTAACAACAATATTCCTTTAATACCGATCTCTGTATCGTTGTAATTCGTGAACTCATCGCAAAAGAGATAAACTGTTTTCCTATTGCCGATTGCCATCCCGATAGCTATCGGAAGCTTATTGCCCATTGCTCTCCTCTTCCACCATGTCTTCAACGTTGTTTTATACATCGTGGGCATAGAACGCTTTTCGGCAAAGCCTGAAATTTTCTTTACCAATGTGCTGATGCCTGGCGCTGTCACCGCGAAATTATAAAGGCCTGGAATCATTGCGCCCAGCTTTGCCGACTTGCTAAAATTCGCGATGAGCTTGGAACGAAACGAACTGCCGTTGGCATCGTAGTAATGCTGAAGGAACTCGGCTTTCAGTTTCGCCATGTCCACATTCGACGGGCACTCCGATTTGCAGCCTTTGCAACTTAAGCACAAGTCCATTACGTCAAGAATCTCTTCATGGTCATAGCGGTTTAGCTTTGACGAATTGGTAAGAAACTCACGAAGGATATTGGCTCTTGCCCTCGTGGTATCTTTTTCATTTCGGGTTGCCATGAAGGATGGGCACATGGTGCCGCCCGAGAGCTCCGTTTTGCGGCAATCACCGGAGCCGTTGCATTGCTCCGCGTGTTGCAAAATATTTTGGTTGTGAAAACGAAAAACCGTTTTGAAAAGCGGCGTTTGCTGGCCGGGTTTGTAGCGCAACATCGTATCCATCGGCGGCGTGTCCACAATCTTGGCTGGGTTGAAAATGTGGTGCGGGTCCCAGGTTTGTTTGATCTGCTTCAGCAACGTATAATTCTTGTCGCCAACCATCTGCCGGATGAATTCTCCACGCAACCGGCCGTCGCCGTGTTCACCGCTTAACGAACCTTGGTACCGCTTTACCAGCGTTGCAATTTCTTCGGCAATGGCGCGGAAAAGACTGTTGCCTTCCGCAGTTTTTAAATTGATGATGGGCCGCAAATGAAGCTCACCCGAACCGGCATGTGCATAGTGCACCGAATACAGGTTGTACTTCTTCAAAATCACATTGAAGTCGCGAATAAACTCCGGCAAATCCTGTACGTCCACTGCTGTGTCTTCAATTACCGGAACGGCCTTTGCATCGCCCGGTAAATTGCTTAATAGCCCAAGTCCCGCCTTGCGAAGCGTCCATATTTTTTTCGTGTCCTCGCCAAACAATAAAGGGAAGTGATAACCCAATCCGGCAGCCCGCATTTCAGCTTCTACTTCCGCAGCTATTTGTATAACTTCTTCGCGGCTTGTTCGTGCAAATTCAACAACGAGAATAGCGCCGGGATCGCCTTGTACAAAGAAGCGGTTCTTGCTTTGTTCGATGTTGTCTTTGGTACATTCCAGAATGTAATGGTCTATGAGTTCACTGGCGCTGGGGCCGTACTTCAACGCAATTAAGTTTGCCCGCAAGGCTTCATCAATCGTATTGAAATGAACGCAAAGCAAACCGGCTTCTTTCGGTGGAAGCGGCACTACAGCCAATTTGATTTCGGTGATAAAGGCAAGCGTGCCTTCGGAGCCGGCAATGAGGGTGCAAAAATTAAAATCGGGACCGCCGGCGGTGAACGGCGCCGCATCCAAAAGGGCGTCAACTGCATAACCCGTGTTGCGCCGCTCCACGCTTTTCTTTGGAAACTCTTTTCTGATTTCCTCTGCGTTGTCGTAATTGCTCAACAGGCTTCGCACCGTTTTGTAGATGCTTGCTTCGAGATTATCGCCTTCACATTTTGCATGAAAAGCGTCTATGTCAATAGCTTTGAATTCTGCTTCGGAACCATCACTCAACAAAGCCTTTATTTCCAATAAATGTTCACGGGTACTGCGGTAAACAATGGAGTTGGAGCCGCAGGAATTATTGCCCACCATGCCGCCGATCATGGCGCGGTTAGCGGTGGAAGTTTCGGGTCCAAAGAATAAGCCGTGCGGCGCCAAAAAAAGATTCAGTTCATCGCGAATGACGCCAGGCTGCACACGCACCCAACCTTCTTCGCTATTCAGTTCAAGAATCTGTGTGAAGTATTTGGAAACATCCACCACGATGCCTTTGCCGACTACCTGCCCGGCCAAAGATGTTCCGGCTGTTCGGGGAATGAGTGACGTGTTTTGCTCATGCGCAAACGCTATGAGCTTTTTTATATCGGCCACGGATTTTGGCAGCGCAACGGCAAGGGGCAACTCACGATAGGCCGAGGCATCTGTTGCATACAAAAGGCGCATCGTTTCATCGTGGTAAAACTCGCCTTCTAATCGCTTGCTTAAGGCTTGAAGTTTGGCTTCTGTTTCAGCGGAATGGGGATTATTCAAGATGGGGCAAAAATAAGTGGAGAGGAAGTTGACAATTTCACGGAACCAGTACTGCCGTTTAATTCTTGTTTGATACAATTTGGATTTGATCTTTTGCTTTGATGGGTGTTGATTTGTTTTTTGGCTAAGGGCTGCAAAGCCGATACGGAAAGTTGACAGCTACAGCCACACTGAAAAAAATAATTAGCTGGCAAAGAGGTTCCGCGTTAACTGTCAAACATTATAGGATTAAAGCCAAAAAATGTTTTTGGGTTGACACGGGTATTAGAAACTGTGGTAAAGTTGTTTTCCTGACAACAAGCGACCGGAAAATATGGCCGCAAGTGGAAAAGCAGCGTATTTTAGCGGCAACACTACTAACGTGCGTAAAAATAGAAAGCGTACAATGGCTGACAATCTCAAACGATAAAACCAGAATAAAATGAAAAGCACAATACCATTTTTAATTTTCGCAGGACTTGTAACGATCTATTCCTGCAAAGGAAACAAAGAACAAACCGACAAATCAACAGCTACTCAATCAACAACCGAAACAAAATCCGCAAGTACTTCTGCAAATGAGTCTAAAACTTATGTAGTTACTGCATTGCCCGATAGCGTACTTCTGGGAAAAAACAAAGAGGCAGTCATTAAAATTAAAAACTTGAAAGCAACAGAGCTTTCGAATCCCAATGGACAAGTTACAGGTATAGAACTAACCTACGATATTGAAGTGACCAATAAGAACAGCATTGGTGGCTCATCAACCTACATCAACCCGAGTGACTTTAGGCTTGAATTAGACAATGGAACAAAACTGACTCATGACTTCTACAATACCGTGTCCGTGGAACCGGAAGCAACTGCTTCGTCAACTGGTAACAAATTCATAATACCCCCGGGTGCGAAACCTACTGCATTGAACTTGTTTTACAGTGAAACAAGGTCAACTGTAAAGCTGGAATTTAAATAAACAAAGCCCCCCGACCACATAACAAAAACATTGTTGTTAAGTAGCAATGAACATCTTGCTTTTGGGGTGAGGTTTGGCTGCAGCCGCAATGATTTTTACAAGCCGGTAAACAAATCATTCGGCTGCTGACTCTACTGATACCCCTTCGCCTGCAACAAAAACAATTCCGCATACCGCCCGTTTTTCTTCAATAATTCTTCGTGGCTGCCAATTTCTTCGGCCTCACCGTCGTTCAAAACCAAAATCCTGTCTGCCATGCGAACGGTAGAGAAACGATGCGAAATCAACACGGCTGTTTTGCCTTTGGTTAGTTCGGCAAAACGTTGAAAAACTTCATACTCGGCACGGGCATCTAAAGCCGCCGTGGGCTCATCTAAAATCAATAACTGCGCATCTTTCATGTAGGCTCTTGCCAAGGCAATTTTTTGCCATTCGCCGCCAGAGAGTTCAACGCCGTTATTAAATCGCCTTCCCAACTGCTGGCCATATTTTGCGGGAAGCTTTTCCACTACTGTGTTGGCGAGGCTTTGTTCGGCCGATGATACAATCAAGGGCAAGTCTTCTTCGTGTGCAATGTTACCCACGGCAATGTTTTGCGACACTGTCATTTGATAGCGCAGGAAGTCCTGAAAAATAACGCCGGTGGCTTTTCTTACCGCCGTTAAATCATAATCACGCAAATCATAACCGTCCAATAAAATGCGGCCTTCGGTTGGGTCGTACAACCGCGACAAGAGTTTCACCAATGTTGTTTTACCGGCGCCGTTCTCTCCCACCAAAGCCAGCTTTTCTCCTGCTTTTAGCGTAAAGCTTACATGCCTGTTCGCCCATCTATCGGAGTTGGTGTACTTAAAACCAACGTCTTCAAAAACAAATCCTTCTTGAATCGGATTCGGAAACTGCCGTGGCGATGATGACAGTTTGATGCGTGGTTCAATCTCAAAAAAATCAAAAAAATCTTTTAAATAAATAGCGCCTTGCGAAACAGAAGTAAAGCGTCCAAGTATGCCTTCAAGCAGTCCCCTCAATTGCCGAAACGAACCAGCCAGGAAAGTGACGTCACCAATGGACAGCGAACCGACAACCGCTTGCCTGATGATGTAAACATAAGCGCCGTAATAACCGGCGCTGCCCAAAAAAGAAAAGAAGGTTCCCCAGGCCGCACGGCGTTTGGAAAGCGTTTTGTTGTCGTTGTAAAACTTTGTTGACAAGGTGCGAAAGCGGTCAATAAAAAAGTGGGAGAGGTCAAAAACTTTTACCTCCTTGGCCGTTTCATCCGAAGCGCCAACGTAGCGGATATAATCCAGCTCTCTTCGCTCCGGTGTTTGCCTTCTATTCAAGGCATAGCTGCGGTTGTTGAAATGCGATTCGCCCAAAAAAGCAGGCACCACCGCCAGCAGCAGCAAGAGTATCAACCAAAAATTAAAGGCGATTAATCCTACGGCAAGAAAGGCCATGGTTATTACATCCTGCACCTGGCTCAAAACCTGCGAAAGAAGGATGGTGCGGCCGATAGTTTGTTGCCGAGCCCTTTCCAATTTATCATAGAACTGTGAGTCTTCAAACTGCTCCAAATCAAGCGCCGCCGCGTGTTGCATGATTTGAATGGACGTGCTGTTGGCAAACTTGTCGCCGATGAGCGAATCCAGCAAAGCAATGCCGCGGTTAAGCACATCCGAAGCAATAGCCAGCACGAACTCGAAGGCCACCAACTGCCATAAGCGTTCGTGCGAAGCACCCGGATCTTTTAAATGCACGATGCCGTCTATGATCAACTTGCCCACATAAAGTGTAGCGACGGGAATGGCTGCGCGAAGAATGCGCAGCGTCACATCGGCCACCATCATGCCCTTGCTGCTTTGCCAAACCAGGCCAAAAAAACGCGGAAGATTTTGCAGCGCGGAGAAGCGGTCTTTAAAGCTCAACTGCTCGCCTGTTTCGCTTTTAGCCTCGGTAGAGAAAAGCCGTTGCCACCAATTCATTTGGGCAAGTTAGCGCAAGGAGGCCATGCAGCGTAAACGTGATGCCCCAACACTTTTGTAACAATTGCATGTTGAATTTTTCTTTGTGCCCTTTGTGTGTCCTTTGTGCTCTTCGTGCTCCTTTAACGCCAGCCTTTCTTCGGAACCTGCCTACCGGCAGGCAGGCACGAAGAACACAAAAGGCACACGAAGAACACAACGAATCTTGATATTAAGAGGCAACTCTTTATCAGCATCTCAAAACACAATAAATTTTGGCCGAAGAATCTTTTTACATTTAGCTTTCTTTCTAAAAGCCCTTTCGTATGGATCGTCGTCACTTTCTTCGCAACAGCATCATTACAAGCATTGGCACAGGCATCGCGGCTTCGGCGCCGATGGATTTGTTAGCCGCCATTCGTAAAACCGTTCCTCCTTCCGATGTTATTCGTGTGGGCTTGATTGGTTGCAAAGGACAGGGCTGGAACAACATCACGTCGTTGCTGAAAATTCCGGGTGTGCAATGCGCGGCGCTTTGCGATATTGATCAAAACATTTTATCGCAGCGCAAAGCCGAACTGGAAAAGTTGGGCATCAAACCAACTACCTATTCCGATTACCGTAAACTTTTAGACAACAAAGACATTGACGTGGTAGTCATCGCCACTCCCGACCATTGGCATTGCCTGCAAATGACCGATGCGGTATCGGCGGGCAAAGACGTGTGGCAGGAGAAGCCCGTAGCCAATTCCGTTTACGAGGCGCAACTAATGCTGGCAGCCGCTAATCGTTCCAACCGCATCATACAAGTGGCGCAATGGCAACGCAGCCAGCAGCATTTTCAGGATGCCATAGCCTTTGTGCAAAGCGGCAAGTTGGGCAAGATCACATCAGCCAAGGCATGGATGTATCGCGGCGGCACTACGCCGTTGCCGGTTGTTCCAAATGGCCCCGTGCCGGCCGGCGTTGATTACGATATGTGGCTTGGTCCCACGCAAAAACGTCCCTTCAATCAAAACCGTTTTCATTATGAGTTCCGTTGGTTCTGGGATTATGCCGGCGGCCTGATGACCGATTGGGGCGTGCATTTAATTGACATGGTGTTGATGGGCATGAAGGCCGAAGTGCCGAAGTCGGTAACGGCTTCTGGCGGCAAATATGTGTTCCCTACTGATGCGCGGGAAACGCCGGATGTGATGACGGCCTTGTATGACTACGGCGATTTTCAAATGACCTGGGAGCAAAACCTTTCCACGGGTATAGGGCTTTACAACATGCAACACGGCATTGCGTTTATTGGCCACAACGGAACGCTGTTGCTAAACCGCAGCGGCTGGGAAGTTCGTCCCGATAAAGAAAAGGATGCACCAATGATGGAAGCCGTGGCCTGGCAACCGCGAACCGATGTGGGCTTGGACAAACACACGGTAAATTTTATTGAAGCGGTGAAGTCAAGAAAGAAGGAACGATTGAATTGCCCGATAGAAGCGGGTGTGAGAGTGGCCGTTAATTCGCACATGGGCAACATCGCTTACCGCACGGGTGAAACTATTTTTTGGAACGCAGCCGATAATAAGTTTTTACAAAAGAAGGCTGATGGTTTGGTGAAGCCGGAGTATCATAACGGGTGGAAGTTGCCGAAGGGGTAAGCTTGATAAGGCAAAGGTCCGGCGTTGTAACAGTTTCCGTATTCCGTCAGTCCAGCGCATTAAAACTTTTGCTGAACAAAGTGCTCTTTATTGTGAAGTTTAAAATTTACTTTTGTTGTCAATGACTTTTTTCGAAAAATATCCGCAACTACAAGAGAAAGCATTTCTCACGGAAATGCTTACCAAAACTGTTTTTACCACCATGTCTTTGGAAGATCAGGAAGTTTCAAAAGCAAAGGTTGAGGAAATTGTTTTGTCCGTACTTTCCGATAAGCGATCAGAAAGCGCTTACCTCGCTGGAAATCAAATTTCTTAATGGCACAAAATTGCCGTTGTCTGTCGCTTTCATCGCAGCAATGTAAACGGTACGGCTTTCACCTTCACGATGATAAAGAACCAGTGGTTTGTAGCCAAACTTCATGGCTACCAAATTCATAAGCATTCTTCCCGTTCGTCCGTTGCCGTTGTTGAAAGGATGGATTCGTATAAACTCATAATGGGTATAAACCAGGCAATCAATGTATTCTTCTTTTGTTTTGGCGATGGTTGTTTTAAAATTCAGGTTGTCAGTAAACTGATGCATGGAGTGAACAACCTGATAAGGCTGCGGTGGTTCGAGTTGTCCAACCAAGATGTTTGTTGTTCGCCATTTGCCTGCCCAATCGTAAAGCTGTCCGAAAGCAATCTTATGAAGTTGAAGTATTAGGGTTGTGGAAATGGGCATATCAGTATCGAGGCCCAAGACATACAGTTCGGCTATTGCAATTCCTTTTGCTTCTTGTTCATTGATGGCATCTTTATCGGTAAGGTTAAGAAGATTGTCTTCGGCAGAAGGCGTCCAACTTGTGTCGTCTTGCATGGGTCGAAGGTAGCTGCTCAAGATTTAAAGTTGTTAGAAGGCCTTGTCCATCAGAATGACCGTCAGTGACAATAACAGTTTAAGTAATGTTGGCTTCTAAAAAAACAGAGTCATTCGTTCCGACCATTGTAAGGGTACCGGCAAAGAACTTCTGCTGAATTCAATGTGAATCACTCTTCTCTTTTGGCCATTCGTAGTTCTGCCCGATGAATGAAGCAACAGAGGCTTCATCAACATGATGCCGCCTTTTGCAATGTTGCAATGCGTCTCCGTATCCATAAGACTTTTGATTGTTTCTGCTTTGCAAATGCCTTTTACATGCGAACCGGGGATGATTTTCAGCGCACCATTTTCTTCATTCGTATTGTCAAGATGAATGCGAACGGTAACGTTATCTTCCAATATGTTCAACGGAGGCTGAACTGCGAATTGAGATGATTTTGTCGTCCACGATCCGAAGCCGTTAACATCAGCCTTCTTATTCACCGAAATGGTTAGGTCCTGATGATAAGCCACAAACCAATTTGATGTTTCCGGCTTGTCAAAATAAATAGACTTGACGATAAAGAATTCAGATCCGAGCAAGGTTGAAATAAACTGTCTAAACTTGTTGGTAAATACTTTTTCAAAAGCGGCCGGCACTTCCTTGAAGAATTGCCTGATAGCAAATATATCCGCTGTTTTTCGGAAAGTTGGTTTTGAGGTATCGGATGTTGAAACGGTTGAAACAATGGCTTCAATCTCACTTCGTGTAAAAACGTTGTTGATTATGGCGAAGCCCTCCTTTTCTAGTTTTTGCTTTGCGTCTGCAAATACTTCCATAAGTCACATGAGTGCTATCTTATTTACTCTTCAGAAATTCCTTCGAAATCGCATTCATCTCTTCACTCCTTCCCTTCTCCCCCGATTGCACCAAAACTTTGTAATGAAACGACATTGAAGCACCGGGCTTTAAGGAGTAATTCAATTCTTCTTTGCCGTTGCTGAAAACTTTCCGTCCCAACGGATTGGCCGCAAACAAACCATAACCTCTGGCGTGCCAGTAGGTAGGATAACCCACATTTGATGGATAGTCAAAAATAGCGATGGTGATGTTCTTGCCGTCTTTCATTCCGGTTAACATGCACCACGGCCCTTTGGTACTCCACACCGAATCGCCGGTAACGCCGTCGCTGTTGGTATAAAGCCCCGTAACGCCGTTGTTGTCCACCGGCACCTTGGTTTGATTGCCGTGTGCGTCCACAAAAACACCCGGCTCTTTCGAGGGCATCTCCAATACCCTTGCCACACGAATGCCGAGGAAGCCATCCTTCACATCTTTAAACAAAACCGTTGTGTCGTTAGCAGTTAATGTAGTGCTGCGGTCAATAAAAAACCGGGAGCCTTTTACGCTAAAAACATAGGCCGTTTTTTCGTTTAGCAACACGTGCCCGTCGGGACGAACCCATGTAGCCGAAACGGTCAATGTCGCTTTGTCTTTTGAAGCGACCTGCGATAAAATCTTGTCGTGCTTGATGATTCCGTAATTGATCTTTTTATCAGCAGCGATGGCCGTAGAATTGTTCCAAAAGTCAAGACCGTTCACCGATTCATAATTCATCCACATGCCCGTGTGGTGCGGATGATCGGTGCGTTCGCCGGCCATGGGTTTAAGTGGGTAGCCGCGTGTAACCGTGATGCCGTCCACCGTATTCAACGGAAATAAAAACGGCTTCATGATGGTGTCGTAATAACAGTAGGATGTCATCAACTGGTTATTGTAAAAAACATCTACCTGCTTTTTTGCGGGCTGCGGTACGATGCGAAAGCCTGACGGCTTTGTTTGTGCATGAAGGAGATGATTCATCAGGATGATGCTTATGAAGAGAACTGTTTTTTTCATTGAAGTGTTGTATGAGGTTATCAAAAATTCAACTTCGCCAAATGGCGGATTTTTTTATTATTCACGATCCTTCCGACGGATTTCACCCTTGTGTTTGAAACCTTAGTAGCCATAAAAAAAGAACGAAAGCGCAACCTTATTACCCTTTTTTATTAAAGAAGGATGAAGAAGGTAATAAGGTAAAAATCTGCAATGTGCTTTATGACTACTAAGGTTTCAAACAGCCCTGTGTTGAACCTCGATTGCCTGTTGATGATTCGACAATTCAGCCACCTGTGATGAGAATAAATGATTGCGTTTCTTCAGTTTTAAAATGTCCTTGTTTAATCCGGCCGCTTAATACTTAAATGCCTTCCCTCCCGCCATCACTTCACCCGTCTTTTCATTAAAGGTTGCTTTTTGGCCGGTGTGTGCGGCAGCCGTGGTCATGATGCAGGCAACTGCATGAGAGTAACCCGCTTCCACCGGTGCATTGGGCTGCTTGCGGCTACGGATGCATTCCATCCAGTTGCGCACGTGCGCCGATGTCAGGGCATCGCCGCCGGTGTTGGCGGAAGCAATCACTTTTTCCGTAGATGCTAAGCTCAATTCCGGTAATAGGTTCGGTTGTAGGTTCATGGCTGCGGCCATGTTCTTCGTAAGCCCGCCTTTGGGCGAAACTTTATTGGTGTCGAGGTTCAATTCGCCGCCGTTGGAATAATAAATTTCGGTGGGATGTTCGTCACCGTTGTGCATACGCGAACCAAAGGTTACCTGAAAGCCGGAGGTTAAATCCTCTTCAGGACCGTAATCAAAAACGGCCATGATGGTGTCCCAGTTTTTGCGTCCGTCCTTCCACATATAAATGCCGCCGTTAGCCGTTACGCTGCGTGGATGTTTCAATCCGGAAAACCAATGCACGGTATCTATCTGGTGCGCCATCCATTGGCCCGGAAGGCCCGATGAATAGGGCCAGAACAAGCGAAACTCAAGATACTTCCGAGGGTCCCAGGTATCGGCCGGACGGTTCATTAAAAAGCGTTTCCAATCTGTGTCCTGCTCTCTTATTTGCGACGTTAACGCCGGCCTGCGCCAACGGCCGGGCTGATTAACGTTCCAGGTTAATTCCACCATCGTTATCGGACCAAACTTGCCTGACTTGATGAATTCATCCGCCGCATGATAGTTGGCGCCACTCCGCCGTTGCGATCCCATTTGAACGATGCGGTCTGTGGCCTTCACTGCTTTTAATGCGGCACGGGCATCGTCCATTGTTTCGGCAAAAGGCTTTTCCACGTACGCATCGCAACCGGCTTTTACGGCTTCCACGGTATGCAAAGCATGTTGAAAATCGGCAGTGCTGATAAACACGGCATCCACTAATTTCTTATCGTACATCTCCTCGTTGTTGCGGCAGGCGGTTACGTCGTGGCCCATTTTTTCCTTCCACATGGCGGAGCCGTCTTCGCGCCTCTGCTTCCAAATGTCCGATACGGCCACAAGGTCAAAATTCAGTTCCTTGTAATGGTTCATAAAGGAGGGCATGTGCGAACTGCGGTGCCTGTCGGAAAAGCCCACTACGCCAACGCGAACGCGGTCATTGGCGCCCATGATGCGGCCGTAACTTTTTGCGCTGAAGCCGATGGAACCGAGATAGATACCGGCTGCGGCTTTGGAAGAGTTCTGTAAAAATCTTCTGCGTGATGGCATGATCGTTAGAATTTGTTTTGATGAATGGATTGAAGAAGAAAAGTTTTACCGCTCTAAATATCTTGTTTTCCGGTGAGAAGAAAACAGGAAAAATTTGCGTTGGCGCATCATTCACAAAAAGCGCCGTATGACCTTTAAAAAATCACCGGCACGATTGAAAATATAAACTGTGCAGGCGTGGAACCGCAATAACAGGCAGTAAACAAAAAGCCTCAAATTTCTTTGAAGTTTGTTTCAGCAATGAAGTCAGCCGATTGGTTTTGTGGGCATGCGAAAAGACCCCGGAAGTGTTGAAAACCCCGGGGCCTGAACAATGAATAAAAAAGATTGAAAGAAATGCGGGCTTAAAGATTTTTGTTCACAATCGCCAACCCTTTTGGCCTAACGGTGTTAGCCACGGGCAGTTGCACGGGATCGGTGTCTTCCGTCAGCTTTCCATCAGTACCCACTTTTAAAGCGTGGAGATAATTGTAATTGCCGATGCTGAAATCGGTATTGGTGTGCTGACACACCACGTAAAGAATAGTGCCCAATGTAGAAAACGCCAGCGAAAAAGCCTGGCTGGTTTTAAAGGGCGCACCGCCACCGCCGGGGTAAGTTGGTCCCGAATTTTTCAATTCCAATACCTGAACCGAAGTTGGCAACATCGGGGTCGCGGTATTATAAACCTGCACGGCATTGTCGGCGGAGTTGAGGACATAGAGATAGGTACCCTCTTTGTTCGTACGCAACCAGCAAGCCGCTTTTCCCGCCATCACTGTTGTTTGCAAACTCAAGGCGCCAGTAGTGGAATTAATGTTGAACACACCCACCTTGCCTTGCACCGGAAGACCCACGTACAGCGGGTTTCCCGATGGATGCTGCCACAAGCCCAAAGCGCCGTTATCAGGCATGGCGCCGGCCGGAAGCACATACGGCGTACCGGTTACCGGCGTTAAGGTGCCGCCGCCGCCAATGCTAAAAGAACGTAGTGTACCGGCAGCCGGCATCAACATAAAGCCCAGGAAATCGGTACCGAAAAGAAATTTTCCATCGCGGGAAACCAGACCGTTTGAAGGCGATGAACCAACAGTAGTTTCAAACTTGCCGCCCGCTACCGGCGTTAGCTTTCCGGCTCCGTCAATAGTGAAGGTGCTGTAATTAGGAGCCGTGTTCGTTGGCGCCAACGGGTTCTGGCTTTTGTTCACTACAAAAACGGTATTGCCCGATACGTCAATGTGCACCGGTGTTTGCCCGCCCGAAGCAAAGGGCGAACCTGGAACGGCTTCCAGGGTTCCGTTGTCTTTAATGGAAAACACGGCAATGGTGTTGCTGCCCGAGTTAACGGCCAATAAAAACTTACCGTCGGAAGAAAGCCGCAGTTCGTAATCCGAGTCGGAGGGGCCGAGTATCTGCATCGGGTTGCCAACACCACCGCCGCCGGTTAAAAACGACGGCGTGGACAAGGCTTCCAACTTACCATCTCCGGCATCGCGATAAGCCAGCACCGCGTTTTGATTGGCGTTGAAGTTGTTGGTTTGCACGTACACAATGTCGTACGCCTTTGTGTTGTTATTATCGTCTTTGTTGCAGGAAGAAGCGCCGAACCCGAAAGCGAGCAGAATGGCCGAGGCAAAAAAAGAAGCCGTTGATAGAGATGATTGTTTCATCTTGATTTTTTGGTTAAGGGTGAAAAAAGGAATGTTGTCCCCAACGGTACAAACATGTTTCCACGTCTTGCCAAAAGCCTCACGGAAGTATAACAAGTATGCGCTGAATATAAACGGGGCAGTGGACAACGAATTGCAAATGATGAGTCAGTGCCTTCTACTCAACGTTGACCATTCACAAAAGGCAACGATGAATTTCATGCCGTCAACTTGAAGGCGATTGATAAACCGGAAGCCGGAAACAAAAAACAGTACGGGCCTCTTTTACAGTCGCTTCTAATCTCGTGTTGTGCAGGTGCAATATTTTTTGAACGATCAATAAACCCAGCCCCGGCTTTTGCGGACGATTGTCTGTTATGCCGCTGTCTTTATAGTCGTTTATCCATTGCATTAACTCATTGCGCAACGGCGGGCCGTCATTCGCCAACGTAAAGAGCAAGTCTTGGTTTTCCACCGCTATCGCTGCTTCGATGGACCCGCCTTCGGGTGTATTCTTCACCGCGTTCTCCACCAAGTTCTGCACCACTCTTTCCATCAGGCTGATGTCGGCATTCACCCACACGTGGTAAAGGCATTGCACGCATTTCAACCGCACGTTTTTTTCCGCCGCCAAAAGCTGAAAATTGTTCACTGCTTCCTGCACGATTTCCGAAAGCACGAAGGGTTCTTTCTTTGGCGCAAACTCCACCGCCTCCATCTTGGAAAGCTCAAACAATTGTTTTACCATGTTTTCTATCTGCACCATTTTTGTGAACACGAGCTGCAAGTATTTTTCTCTTTCTTCCGGCAATAATTCCCGCTTGCCGCTCTGCAGCAAAAGCGTTTCGCAATAGCCTCGGGCAATCGCCAGCGGCGTGCGCAGGTCGTGCGAAATATTGGCGATAAAAACCTTGCGGTCTTCTTCGGAGCGGCTTACTTTATTGATGTTGTCGGTAAGCAAATCTGCCATTTTATTAAAGGCATTTGTTACCGGTTGCATTTCATCTTTGCTAGCGGTGGAGAAACGGGCCGTGTAGTCGCCGGACTCAAAACGAGCCAACACAGTCACCAATTGCATAAAGTTTTTCTTCGCCTTTCTGGCATATCCGTAAACAATCAAAAACGAAAGGGCGATGATGACGGCGATGGCTTTAATCACAAGGCTCATTACGTGGCTGCCGAACAACACCGTCATGATGCTTTCTGTTTTCTGGCTGTCGAGAATGACGTAGATGTAGCCCGTGGCGCCGCCGTTGCCAACCGTGGCGGCGGAAAATATTTTCGGGTTCCCCGGGTCTCTTGGATCGGCGCCTTTTATGTAAACATTACCGCTTGATGCGAGGTATTTTTTTATTGGCGCGGGGTCCACGCGTTGCTGTTTTAGCGGCGCTTCCGTTGCCTTGGAATAAAGCACGTTACCGGCCGTATCTAAAAAATAAACCTCCGTGTTTGGGTTCAGCACCATCGCGTTGTAAAACACGGAATCGGCCTGTGTCTTGTCCAACCCTTTGTTTGTAAATGCGTACGTAAATTTTGCCACATGGCCGGCCACGTCTTTGTTCAACAATTGGGTGCTGGCCTGGTGATAAGCGGTGGTGGCAAAAAAAGTAATGGCAATGAAAAGCAGGCCCATTGCGGTTATCAAGGCGATGGTCAACAGGGCAAAGCGCCGTACAATGGAAAAATTTTTATCAGTCATTCGGCAAAACGGTAACCCAAACCCCAGGCGGTTAGAATATATTTCGGGTGATTCAAGTCGGCTTCCAGCTTTAACCGCAAGCGGTTTATGTGCGAGGTCACGGTGTGTTCGTAACCGCTGAAATGATAGCCCCAGATTTCCTGCAACAGTTCCTTCCGTGTAAAGGTTTTGCCCGGATAGCTGGCCAGCAAATAAAGCAAATCAAATTCTTTTACCGTCAGGTCGAGCCTTGTTCCGTTGAGCATGGCTTTGCGTTTAACGGCATCTATCGCCAGACCCGCATAGTCAATCATTTTCTTCTCCTCCGCTTCGCCGCTTTTTTTGTTGCGGCGCATCACGGCCTTCACCCTCGCCATCAGTTCCAGAATGCCAAACGGTTTGGTGATGTAATCATCGGCGCCCAGTTCCAGCGCCAGCACTTTGTCGGATTCATCGGAATGGCTGGTGAGCATCATCACCGGTGTTTGGGCATCGGTGCTGCGTATTTGCTTGCAGATTTCCATGCCGTTCCCATCAGGCAATGAGATGTCAAGCATGATTAAGTCGTAAGCCGTTTCGGCCATGTTTCGCAAGGCATCTTTGCGGGTGCCGCAGCAGGTAAGGCGGTACTGCTTCGCGTCGAGATGAAGGTTGATTAAACCCGCTATCTCCGGGTCGTCTTCCACCAAAAGAATGGTTTGCATACCTCGGAAAAATACGCAAGGTTGAGGGAACAGAAAAAAGTGAGAAAGGAGTCGCCGACGATTGATGAAAGAAAGTTGGCCGAAACATTTAAAGTGCTTACTCGTTGATTGCTTCGAAAATTTGTTTTGAGAACACGACGCGGTAATGGTTATCTGGCAACAAACATCAAGGCCACGCATCTATTTTGCGGATGGCTTCAACTGAATGAAGGTGTCGTCATCGCGGTTGGCCGTTAGCGTGCCGTCGCTGTTATACTTCAATTCCACCACCTGAATCCAGCTTCGCTTTCGCGGCTGAACAAAGTAGAAAAGATAAGCCCTGTCGTTGCTGATAACCACGTCCGCATGGCCTCCTTTCACGCCGTCTTCCTTCCCCGTTCCAGGCTTTTCCAGCAATCGTTCTTCCTGCCGCTTCCAAGCCAGCCAATCGTCGCTTGCATAAACGCCCATGCCTTTCCAATTGTCCACAATCAGCCACCGGCGGCCTTTCCACGTAAAGGCAATCGGCCCTTCGCCGGCGATGTTGTCGCTTAATGCTCTGCCTTTGTCTTGCCAGTTGTACAAGTCTTTACTATCGGCATAATAAATGGCTTTGTGATCTTTTTCGTTGTTGTAAAACATCCGCCAAACGTTATCTGAAATCTTCACCACATAGGCATCAATCACTTTATCCGTTGCCAGCTTTAGAACCGCTTCGTATTTCCAGTTACGCAAATCTTTGCTGGTAAGATGAACGATAGTTCGCGGATGATTCCAGTCTTCAAACACGCCCGGCACATAGGTCAGGTACATGTGGTAAAGCCCATTAGCTTCAATGAGGCCCGGCGCCCAAAAAGTGTAACCGCTGTCGCGGCGGTAATCAATGTTAGTCGTGTCCACGTATTGCCAGTGCGCACCGTCGGTTGATTCGGCTATCCCTATTCTTGTGCCGTGCACCCAGGTTACGCCTTTGGCTGTTGAATCACTTGCACGACGGACCGTATAAAACATATACCACTTCGCTTCTTTTTTATTGTAGATGATGGCCGGGTCTGCGGCGCCGTCGTAAACCGGATCGTGAAACAAAGGCTTGTCGGCTTTGGTGCCGCTTTTTGATTGTGCTTGCGCCGTTGCTGTAAGAAGAAGCGCAACGATTGCGATTGTGTATTTGCTCATGCGAAAAGAATTGAAAAAAGGTTGAGTATTGAAATGATTCCTGTTGATGTTGCGCTTACTGAAAGAAGACTTTGCTGTTCTTTCATAGCAATGCCCGTAAGGTAAGCACGGAAGGAACGGGTACCGGTTTGATCAAACGCTTTATTGCAAAAACCAGCAACTAACCTAACCAAGTCCATTGATGCGATGACAACAATAGTACATTACTAACAGGCGGTTTATAAACCCTAAAAAAGACCAATAAAAACAATCGTTGTTTAATTGCAGCGGATTCCGAAATTTATTCTCTCAATTGTTTGTTTTGAAAAAATTTTATTGCTTTGCCGGCTTTGTTCTTATTGGGTTAACGCCATGCGCCGCTCAACTGAAGCTGGCCAATTTGCTCACCGAAAATCTTTCCGCTCCGCTTGGCATCGGCACACAACGGCCACGCTTCAGTTGGCAATTGGTTTCAGCTAAGCGAGGCGTAAAACAAACCGCTTACGAGATGGAACTTATCGCCAGCGGCAAGAAGCTCTGGTCATCGGGCAAAGTAGCGTCGGAGTCTTCGCTTTGGAATGAATACGGGGGCGACAATCTGCAATCGAATACAAAGTACGAATGGCGGGTTCGTGTAACCGATAACCGGAACGAGACTTCCGACTGGGCCGGGTCGTCTTTTCAAACAGCCCTGTTGCATCCCTCCGATTGGAAAGCGAAATGGATAACATCGGGCTTGAAAGGCGATACCGTGAACGGCCTTGTGCCGATGTTGCGCAAAACATTCACCGCCGGTAAAAAAATTCGTTCCGCCACGGCTTTCATTTCTTCGCATGGCTTGTACGAAGCGTGGATAAACGGGCAACGCATTGGCGACGCTTGCTTGTCGCCCGGCTGGACGAGTTACAAAACGCATCTGCAGTATCAAACCTATGATGTAACCTATCTTTTGCTAACCGGCAAAAATGCCATTGGCGCTTTGCTGGGCAGCGGATGGTACCGCACCCGCTTAAGCTGGAACAACACAAAAAATATTTACGGTGCGGAAACCGCATTGCTTTTTCAATTAGCCATGAGTTACGAGGATGGCACAACGGAAACGATTGTGTCCGATGGCAGTTGGACGGCGTCTTCAAGCGATGTTCTCTCCTCCGAAATTTATGACGGTGAAGTGCAGGACGCACGAAAAAGACAAGGCAACTGGACGGCCGCTTCATTCATAGAAAACGGTTGGCAACCGGTGTTGGAAAAAGACGCCGCAAAAGACAACCTTGTTGCCGCCATTAACGAACCCATTAAAAAGCACGAAGCGCTGAAGCCGGTAAAAATTTTGACCTCGCCAAAAGGCGAAACCATTTTGGATTTCGGACAAAACCTGGTAGGATGGGTTAGCCTGCACATGCAAGGGAAAGCCGGCACTAAAATCACCCTTTCACATTTTGAAATGCTGGACAAAACCGGCAATCCCTATTTTGCAAACCTTCGTTCGGCAAAAGCACAAGCGGCTTATACATTGAGCGGAAAAGGCGATGAATTCTTTGAACCGCATTTTACTTTCTTCGGCTTTCGTTACGTGAAGGTGCAAGGCTTGACTGCGGCTCAATTAACCGGCGATCATCCGGCCGCCGCATTTACGGCCACGGCGCTTTATTCCGACATGAAACCAACAGGAAGCTTTGAATGCAGCAATACCCTGGTGAACCGCTTGCAGCACAACATTCAATGGGGACAACGCGGTAATTTTTTAGACGTGCCCACCGATTGCCCGCAGCGTGACGAACGCCTCGGTTGGACCGGCGATGCTGAAGTGTTTTCCCGAACGGCCGCTTACAACTTTAATGTCAACCGCTTTTTCGCCAAATGGCTCAAAGATGTTGCCGCTGACCAATATCCGAACGGCGCCATTCCCTTTGTAATCCCCGATGTGCTGCGACGCCCCGGTGAGGGCGGGACCGGCGCCGCAGGCTGGTCGGATGCCGGCATCATCATTCCCTATAACATGTATGTTGTTTATGGCGATAAAAAAGTTTTGGAAGACCAATACAGCAGCATGAAAGCTTACCTGAATTATATGCAGTCATCGGCAAAGAATGATCTATGGAATACCGGCTTTCAGTTTGGCGATTGGCTTTCGTACCGCGTGGACGATTCCAAAGGAATGATCGGCATGAAGTCGGCCGTCACCGACAATTACCTGGTGGCGCAATGCTTTTATGCGTACAACGCGGAGTTGATGCGAAAGACGGCCAACGTGCTGCAAAAACCGGATGAGGCAAAAGAATATGCCGGCTTGTTGCAACGGGTAAGGCAAGCGTTTCAAAAAGAATACATGACCGCATCGGGACGGTTGGTTTCCGAAACGCAAACGGCTTATGTTTTAGCCTTGCAATTTGATCTGTTGCCCGAAGCGGTGCGGCCCGAAGCAGCGGACCGATTGGCCGCTAACATTGCGTCGTACAACTATCATTTAACCACAGGCTTTTTGGGCACACCGTTTTTGGCCGCCGTGCTCACCCGCTTTGGCAAAACGGACGTTGCGTATAAATTACTTTTGCAGGATACGTATCCATCATGGCTGTATCCTATCAAAGCGCACGGCGCCACCACCATCTGGGAGCGGTGGGATTCGATGAAAGCCGACAGCACGTTTCAAGATCCCGGCATGACTTCGTTCAACCATTATGCTTACGGCGCCATCGGCGATTGGATGTACCGCACCATCGCCGGCATAGACAGTCGCGAAGCTGAAGGCGCCGGCTACAAATCCATCATCATTAAACCACGGCCGGGCGGCGATTTAACCTACGCAGCCGGTAGCCTGCAAACCGGTTATGGGTGGTTGTCGTCAGCGTGGAAAAAAGAAAACGAACAATTGATTTTGGATGTGGAAATTCCCGCGAATACAAGCGCCACTATTTACTTACCCGCAACAAATTCAGAGAAAATTACAGACGGCGGCAAGTCTTTAGCTTCCTTGCCGGACGCCAAAATCATTGGCCAGCAAGACGGCTGCGTGATGATAGAAACCGGCTCGGGAAAATATCATTTTACCATTTCTAAATAAGCAGGTGATACTTCTACAATGTCTTTTGGCACACAATGTTTTATCGTGCATCCACTTCATTTAGTTGAACGAAGCAAGGATTGCCTGCCACAGGCAACAACACCTGTTACCGAAAAAGCATCGGTGCAAAAAAAGCCAGATAGCGTCGTGTAAAAACAAAGGAATGCGCTCCGGGCAATTCAATGTATTTGTAGGTTACACCGTATTTGTCAAACATCGCCAGCATGGCTTTGTTGTTTACGGCCGTTAGCTGATCGTCCTTGCCCTTGCCGATATAAAACAGTTTAAAACTGTTGAGCGCCGGGTTCTTTATAACGCTGTTGTACTTGTCGTCGAACTCTTTGATGGAAGCCGGAAAATAACCCGTTCCCATCGGGCACACGTAACCAAATTTATCCGGATTCCACAACGCAATGTTTAACGTTTGTACACCGCCCATGGAGAAGCCCGCTATTGCTCTGTCTTCGCGTTTGGTGGAAACCGGATACGTCTTTTCTACAAAGGGAACAATGTCCTGTAAAAAATCTTTGGCAAAGGGATCGCCTTCCGGTCCCGTGCCCAAGAACACGCCTTTGACCGGCGTGTGTCCCGACGGCATCACCACAATCATCGGCTTCAGTTTTCCTTCGGCATACAGGTTGTCCAAAATAAGGTTGGCCTTGGCAGCACCTGTCCACGAGATGTCGTTATCGCCGCCACCGTGCAACAAATAAAGCACCGGCAGTTTGCGGTTGTTGTTTTCAAAATGGGGCGGCAGGTAAATGTGCAAGCGGCGTTCGGTGTTTAAGGAAGACGAATGATACAACACACTTTCCACTCGTCCATGCGGCACGGCTTTCAACGCAAAGAAATCCGTTTCGGCGCCGGGCATGATGAAGTAGTTGAACAAGCCGTTGGGGTTTTCTTTAAACTCCGCACTCTTGCTGTCAAGTGTGTTTACGCCATCAACGGTAAAGTTGTAAGTATAAGATTCTACCGGAATCACCGGCGTTGTATAACTCCATACGCCGTTATCGCTTTTTATCAATTTGGCGGCGGGGCCGCCCAAGGTAAAATCGCCGCTTACGGTAACCTCGCTTGCTTTGGGTGCATAGAGGCTAAATCGCACCGTGTTGTCGGGCAACACCGCTACTGTTTGCAACGTATCGTTGATGGAGGGTGGACGGCCCGGCGGCTGCGCGGAAATTCCTTGCATGAGAACAAGGAAAAGGCTGAATAAGAAGGATAATTTTTTACTCATAACCCACGGTTTATTTAAACAGGTATTGCGAAAAATGATAAAGGTCGGCCGCCCACATTTGAATGTTGTGCTCACCGCCGGGAAGAATGTGATAGACGTGCGGAACGCTGCTTTCTTTCAGGTAACGATGCAGATTTTGCGTGATGGAAATGAGGCCGTCTTTAGAGCCACACGAAATGTAAAGCAGCTTCAAACTCTTTGCGGTTTCCGGTGGATTCGGTACCAATTCTTTTGGCGGCCTGGTGTTGGGCGCAGAGGAAAATCCGCCGACGTAAGCAAACGTATTCAGGTTGCTCAAACCAAAATTTAGCGATTGTCCGCCGCCCATGGAAAAGCCGGCAAGTGCCCGGTGTTCGCGGTTTTTGCTAACGGCGTAATGTGATTCGATAAACGGAATCACATCGGTCAACAAATCATTTTCAAAGGCCGCGAAAGCCTCCACTTTTTCCGGCGCGAAGACGTTGCCCGTATCGGCATCAGCCTTCATGGCGCGGCCGTTTGGAAACACCACAACCATCGGTACTGTTTTTTTCGCCGCAATCAGGTTGTCGAGGATAACATCGGGCTGCGTGTATTTGTACCATTCCTTTTCGTTGCCGCCAATGCCGTGCAGCAGATAAAGAACGGGATAGTTGTTTTGCGGGGTATAACCAGGCGGGGTATAAATGAGCAGCCTGCGTTTTGTACCCACGGTTTTTGAATCGTATTGAACCGAATCGGTCCGGCCAGCGGCCACGCTGGCTTTTCGTTCATCAAAGCCTTGCGGCGGTGGTGCAAAGGCAGCGGTGTCTTCCGCCGTTAATACAATCTCTCGTTGCTGGCGGGGTTGCGCACGGGTAATGCCGGCAATAAAGAAGGAAGACAAGAGCCATAAAAATTTTAGCAGCTTATACATAATTCTGCATTGCATAAATTGAATCAAAAGCGTGAAAAAAGAAGCGGAAGAAAACGCAACAGCTATCGTATGAACTTTAGTTTTTTACCCACTTGTTTCAGCCATTCCCTCGCCATCAATTCATGACCCGCCGGCATGGGATGAATGCCGTCCCATATCCAATACGCCGCGGGTGCTTTGCTCAATGCATCGTCGAAGGCTTGCTGAAACGAAACGAAAACCGCATCGTGTTCATTGCTCAACGCTTTCACCACAGTTTGACGGCTTTGCACGTCTCTTTTGTAATCGTCCCACTTGTCTGCCACTTTGCCAACGGGTAGAACAAAAGGCTCGCACAACACCAATTGAACGGCTGGTAAAGCGGCTTTGGTTTCAGCCAACAATTGGCGATATTCCTTTTCATACGCATCCACACTAAAGGCATTGTTTCCGCCGATAAACGCGGCCGCATCGTTTATCCCGATTAAAATGCTTAGCACATCCGGCTTAAGTTCAAGGGCATCCTTTTGCCAGCGGGCTTGCAGATCAGTTACCTTGTTGCCACTGACGCCGCGGTTAAAAAAATGAAAGCCTTTTTGCGGTTTCTCATACCAAAGTTTACTGGCGATGATGTATTGATAGCCGTGGCCCATCACATGGTTCCAATCGTTGTTGCGGCTGCGGGCCCCGTCGGTGATGGAGTCGCCCTGAAACAAAAAGCTAAAGCCTTCGCCGCCGGCATACAGGTCTGTTTCGGACGGTGTTGCTTTCAAAACATTCGGAAGCATTGCCACTGCCGTTAGCGCGGCGGCCGATTGCAAAAATTGCCTGCGGGAAGCCTTTGATTTAATCATGCAAAGCAGTTGCGATAATCTGTCAACAACAATGTTCTCACAAACGGAACTAAGAAGTTTTTATCCGCAACAACACGGCGCCGTGCGCATTCACCGTTTGCTTGTATCGTTTGCTGAAAGGGCCGATGTCTTTCTTCTGCCACAAGTCTCTTACAACGGGTTTTCCTTTGATGCCGATGGCGGCAAAGTCAATAGCGATTTCGTGTGCGTTGTTGGCTGTATTAAAAAGCCCTACGTACATGTCCTTGCTGCCTTGCACATTGGATACCCATATCATACTGGAAGAATCTTTGAAAATTTGTTTTGGGTTTTCGCCTTGTTGATTAGCGGCGATGACTTCTTCGTTGGTAAAGAGTTTCAGGTCAAGTTCACGGTTCTCCGGCAGGTTGCCGCCCAACATTAAGGGCGAACGAAAAAGGCACCAAAAACTCATGTGCGTATAAAGCTCATCTTCAGTAAAACGGCTGTAGCGTTCGGGACCTACGGGGCCGCGTTTGGAGAGCTTTCCGATTTGTATCATGTCGCAATCGGGCCAATGACCCGGCCCGCCCGTGCCTTCCCAATTCTTTGCGTAATCAAACATCTTCAGCACTTCTTTCCAGTTGTCCCAAAAGTCATCCGCCATGCGCCACATGCTGGCATGGCCGGTCACGTGGTCTTTGGCGGACAAAGCGGTTTCGCCGGGCGAGATGCTCAATGGAATAGCACGGCCACAAGCGGCGATGGCTTTTTCATAGCCTTCGATTTCAGGTTGATGATACGGCCGTGCAATGTCGTCCACCTTGATAAAATCAACGCCCCAGGAAGCATACAATTGCAGCAATGAATTAAGGTATTCCTGCGCACCGGACTTGCTCATGTTCAATCCGTACATGTGGTTCATCCACGGACATTTTGAAGACGTATCGGCAATCATATCGGCGGTGATTCCTTTGGCGCCCATCACGGGAGTTTTGGCCCACACGGCTTGCCGCGGTATGCCACGCATTACATGAATGCCGAATTTTAATCCGACCGAATGAATGTAATCGGCCAACGGGCCAAATCCTCTGCCGCCAACGGCAGAAGGAAATTTGTGTTCGTGCGGAACCAACCGGCCCCATTCGTCCATCGTAAGCCAGGGTATATAGGAACCATCCTGTAAGCGCATTTGAAACGGGTTGCCAATCTTGCTTCCCGGTGGATTGTCATACGACCATAAAAAATCAACTACCACATATTGCCAGCCGTATTGCTTTAGGTTCCTGGCCATGTAATCAGCATTGGCCTTTACTTCGTCTTCATGCACCGCTGAACCGAAACAATTGTAACTGTTCCAGCCCATCGGCGGTGTTTGCGCAAAAGCGGTAAGGATTTGTGATGATGCAGGAAAATGATTTAGAAAGAGGATTCCAAAAAACAAAAAAGCTTTCCATCTGGTGCGAAGAATTTTTTCTAGCATAATAATCCTTGTAGTTAAGAAAGAAGGGTTCGATTGATGAAGCTAATAGTAAAAACCGTTTGTGACGCAGCCTGCAATTTCTTGCGCTTAAAGTTCGAGAGGAAATTTTTATTTGCTTAGGAAATTACAATCGAAGAGTGAACACGAAGGTTCACTCTTTTTCTTGCTTGCTATGTGAGAGAGGCACTATCAATAACCGGGATTCTGCTGCAGATTGGGGTTCTTGGTAATCTCGTCCAACTGAATGGGCAGCCAATACATTTTTGGCGCGGTAAACTTCCTCACTTCCACCAACTGGCCGGGCGTGTAGGTATAAGTTCCGTTGGCCTCTTTAAACACCTTCACACCGGTTGCGTTGCGGTTAAGCACCGTGGGTGCAATCATCCAGCGGCGAACATCAAAATAGCGGTGTTCTTCCAACGCCAATTCCACGCGGCGTTCGTAAACAATCGCGTCCCAAAGCTGTGTGCCGCTTGCTATCACCATCGGCATTCGGGCACGGGTGCGAATTACGTTCAACGCTGTCTTTGCACTGGCTTCATCACCCGCATTGTACTTTGCTTCAGCAAGGTTTAAATACATCTCCGCCAACCGAAACCAGATCCAGTTTTTCGGATTGAAATTCCAACTGCCCTGCACTTCGGTTTCATCCAAAAACTTGCGAACATTATAACCCGTGGCACTTGTGTTCCAGGAGTTAGAACCGTACTTCGTATCCAATCCACCGGTTTCGCTGCCGTCGGTTTTTTTAAAGAAATACGTTTCCACCGGACGGCCTTTCCATGTATCGCCGTTGGAGAGAACCGTCGCATAAAGCCGCGGATCACGATTGGCATAAGGAGCCGCCTTGTGCGCCGGATTGTTCCAATCAAATTTGGTTCCGTCGCTCATTTGATAATCATCTACCAACTCCGAGATGGGCGTGTTGCCGCCCCAGGCGCCGTAACCGTTTGGCCCGTTGGCTTCATCAATATAGCTCAAGTTGGTACCCGTGGCGCTATTGCCGCCTTGCCTGTCGAACAACACTTCGCTGTTGCCGCCCTCCATAAAGATGCCCGTGTATTTTGCCTTTGCATCGCTGCCGTATTTATCAAACAAGGCATAGCCGTTTGAAAGCGCCGCGGTGATGGCGGCTTGCGCGGCATCGGCAGCTTTTTGCCAACGTGCGGGGTCGGGAGTTGCGTAATGTACAAGATTATTCGGGTCATCGCCACGGGCATTGTTCATGAGCGGGCTGGCGGCATAAAGCAATACTCTTGACTTTAAGGCCAACGCGGCTAAACTGGTAGCGCGGCCTTTATCGGACCCGCTGAACGTAGCGGGCAAAGCGGCTGCGGCCTTGTCGCATTCCATCACCAAAAAATCAATGTTCTCTTTGTAGGTGTTGCGTTTTACGTTGGCTATCTGCGACACGTCGCTGATGCCGTAGCTTTTTGTAATCAACGGCATTCCGCCCCAACGATTGATTAAGTCCCAGTACATCAACGCTCGAATAAACGTGACTTCACCCATTAATCTTTTCTTCAAGGCCGCATCGGTAAAAGGCACTTTGTCCACATTGTCGAAAAACATATTGCAACTGGCAATGTTCTTCCAAACCACATCCCAGCGGCGGGCATTCTCACCCCAGTGACCACCGTTCATGCTGTTGCGTGTGCTGGCATCTACGTAGCCTTGCGTAATGGGTTCGCAATCCCGCGACCAGGTAAGAAAGGTTTCATCGGTCATGGAGCTGACCCACGATTCCGCATACCAGCCGTTGCCTATCTGGTTGTACCGCGAGTTGACAAAAGACATGGTCAGATTCGGGTCGCTCCAGACCTTGTCATCGGTAACGGCACTAAGCGACGTTTTGTCGAGGAGATTTTTTTTACACGAGGCCACCGTTAGCAACGCGGTTGCCAAACAAGCTATATAAAAAATTTGAAAAAGCTTTTTCATAACGATTGATGATTGGGTTAGAAAGTGATGTTTAGTCCGAAGTTGTACACCTTGTTCTGCACGTTGAACCAGCCCGCATAATTCTGTCGGCTGGCCGTGGCTTCGGGGTCAATGTCTTTTAAGCGGGTAAATGTTAACAGGTTAAAACCGCCTATAAACACGCTGCAATTGGCAAGGTGCAAACGCGAGATGAGGCTTTGCGGAAGGTTGTACGAAAGTTCTGCGTTCTTCAACCGCAGGTACGAAGCGTTGTGCAAAAAATAAGTGTTCTGCCTTGTGGTTGCCGTCTTCTCACGGTCATAAATGCGGGGGCCTTTTGCATCGGGGTTTTCCGGCGTCCAGCGGTTGTCAAAATAATCTTGCGTGTACGTACCGATGCCACCGCCACCGCCTTCGTAAAACACGTATTGCGATACGTTGCCGGCGCCTTGCCACAACAGGCTCAATTCAAAATTTTTGTACGCCGCGCCCATCGTAATGCCGTAAATAATTTCCGGCACTTCGGTTTGGCTCAACCGCACCTGGTCGTTGCCATCAAGTTTGCCGTCGCCGTTTACATCGCGATAGATCAAGTCGCCCAAATCGGCATTGCCCAATTGCGGGTGTTTGCCCAAATCACTTGCGTTTCGATAGATGCCGATGGCTTCATACATAAGCCAGTTGGCGCCAATGGGTTTGCCGGTGCGCTTTTGCCAGTCGGGCAAAGATTCGGGTTCGTTGAAGTTTACAATTTTGCTTTTGGCATACGTGAAGTTTACACCCACATTGTACTTGAAGCTTCTTACATTTTTGGTATAGTTTAAACTTCCTTCAAAGCCGTGTGATTGGGCTGCGCCGATGTTTTCGGCGGGCAACGAAATTCCCGCGTATTGCGGAACGCTGGCCGTGGCCTGGTCTAAAATCTTGGACCGTTTCTGCTTGAACACATCAAACTCAAACGCAAGCGCATTTCGCAGCAGTTTTCCTTCCATGCCAACATTGTAAGTAGTGGCTACTTCCCATTGTGCATTGGGGTTGGCTGTTTGGCTTAATACAATGCCCTGATAAGGTTGCGGATTGCCGCCGCCAAAGATGGCGTTTTGGCCAAACGTAAATTGGGTTAAGAAGGTGAAGCGCTGTTCCTGCCCGTTGTAAAAGATGCGGTCGTAACCCATCTTGCCCCAGGAGCCGCGGAGCTTAAAGGAATTGATGAACGATAGATTCTTCTTCCAAAAATCTTCTTCCGATGCACGCCAGCCAAGTGATATGCCGGGGAAAAAACCAAAGCGGTTTTCCTTGGCAAAACGCTCCGAGCCGTCGTAGCGCCAGTTAAATTGAGCCAAGTATTTTTCAGCGTATGAATAATCAACACGGCCAAAATAATTCTGCCGGGCACTTTGATCGGCCGAGCCGTTGTTGGTAGCCGACTTGGCATCACCGGCAAAGATTTGATCAATGGCTGTTGAGGTAAAATTTTGCCGTGACGCTTGCAGGTAATCGTATTTAAAATCATACTGTTCGTAAGCCACAAAAGTGTTCAGGTGATGAACATTGTTAAAGGTGGCGTTGTACAGCAATCGTATGTTGGCCGTGATGCCCGTGTTCACGCTCATGCTTTCGGTTAACGAGGCATTCGTTGGTCCGTATTGATTGGGATCGTACTGGTTGGTGGCATTGTTCAGTGTATAAAGTGTCCAACGTTTGTTGAAGGATTTTGCCAAGATGTTTCCGCGATCAACCGATAAGCGGCCATCCAGACCGAGGCCTTGCAGCAACCGCGAACCATCCACCGCAAAACCCAAATCAGCGTTTAAGAAGGTGGCCCGGTTGCGGCCATAACCCGTTGTGCCATCCACCGCCGTTAACGGATTGTAACCACCTGATGTCACGGCTCTGCGCAAGCCGTTGGGATATTGTATCAACTGGCGCGGATCGCCTTGTACGATGTTACGCCAAACTTCTCCCGAACCAAAGCCGCTTTGATAAGGCGAGTTGCGGTCTTCCTGCCGTACCGCCAGGTTGGCAAACACTTTCAGTTCGCGGGTGGCCTGTATGTCAAGGTTTGACCGCAAGTTGTATTGCTTATAATTGCTTGCGCTGGCCTTGTAAATGTTGTTTTCGTATTGATAACCCAAGGACGTAAAGAACCGCACGTTCTCGCTGCCACCCGATACGGTAAGGTTGTGGCGTATCTGTTGGCTGTAGTCTTTCAGCGCTTCTTTTATCGGGTTTACATTGGGATAATTAATCGGATCGGAACCATCGCGGAACTTTTGAATTTCGGCCTGCGTATAAGTAGGCACCGGGTTCTTGTCTATCAAACGTGTGATGTCGTTGATGGCGATGGCATAGTCAGTTGCATCTACCATCTTGGGTAAAATAGTAGGCGTGCGCAAACCGTAATTTACCGTGTATCCAACTGATGTTTTACCGGCGCGGCCTCGTTTGGTCGTCACAAGTATTACGCCATTGCCTGCGCGGGAACCGTAGATGGCCGCACTGGCGTCTTTCAAAATAGTGACGCTTTCAATGTCGTTCACATCAATGCGGCTGAAGCCACCGGCGCGGTCGGCCACGCCGTCCACCACAACCAACGGGGCATTGTCGCCCACGTAACTGTTCACGCCTCTTATCAATAATCGCGAGTCATCGAAACCCGGTTCGCCGCTGGTGTTTTTTGCAATCAAACCGGGCATACGGCCAACCAGCGTATTGGCAACAGAACCTACCGGAATGTCTTTAATGTCGTCGCCTTTTACAGTGGCAACGGCGCCGGTAACGGTAACTTTTTTTTGCGTGCCGTAACCAATCACCACCACATCGGTGAGTTGATTGCTGCCCGCGGCCATGGAAATGTTGAGCGATGTTTTGCCGTTCAATGAAACTTCCTGTTGCTGATAACCCACGTAGGTAATCACAAGGGTTTGCGCGGCTTCGGGAACGCTTAACCTGAACTGGCCGGCACGGTTGGTAGTAGTGCCGATGTTCGTTCCTTTCACCACCACGCTAACGCCTTCAAGCGGTTCGCCGGTGGCCGATGTAATTTTTCCGCTAATGGTTTTATCGTTAGTAATCACCCTTGTTTCATCAGCTGCCTGCGTTGGGTTTGATGCTGTTTCTTTAGTTGCCAGAATGATGTAATTGTTGTCTAACTCGTATTGAATGTTCAGGGGTTTCAGCAATTCTTTCAGCACTTTGTAAAGCTCTTTGTTCCGAACATTCAGGCTTATTTTTCGCGAAGCTGAAATGATTTCGGGACTGTACACAAAACGCAGGTCGGACAAGGTTTCGAGGCGGCTGAAAACCGCGCCGATTTCTTCGTTGGATATCTCCAACGAAATTTTTTTCTTCAGTCCTTCCTGCCCATTGGTGTCCTTGGCATAACTGGAAAATGCCAGCGTGAGAATCAAAACGGGAGCAATCGAAATTTTCATGATAGCAGTGGCAATTTGATGATTAGACCTTTTTCGCATAATTTAGGTTTGATTTTTAGGAATGCGCAAGCAGGTTTGAAAGACGCCTTAACCCCGCCCTTTCAAACGATAAAAAATCGCAGGCTGGCCGTGGTCTCAACACGGCCGGCCTTTTTTGTGTGTCTATGTTTTTTTCATACGCAACTTTTTAGATGATCAATTGCACCCTCTGGAGGTGATGACGACGTTGCCGTCAATGGTTTCGTATGTGGCGTGAATGGCTTTACAAATAATCTCCAGCTTGTCGTAAAACGATTCGCTGCCGAGGGTGGCCGTGATGGAGCAACCCGCCAGCGTTTCCTCATCGTAAATCATGGTGATGCCGTAGGTTTCCTGCAGGGTTTTAAACACAGTGCCGATGGGCGTGGCATGAAAGGCAAACGCCTTCTTACCCGGTTCGCCTGCCAGCGGTTGCGGGTCGGGGGTTAATCGTTTAGTAAGCTGGTTGTTCTCCGCATTGTACACAAGCGAATGATTGGGTGTAACCACCATGCCGCCATCGAGGTTTGGCTCCTTGCCTTCATCGCTAAACGCAGTGGTTCGAAACACGGAAACCTTTCCGGTTTTTACTGTCACTGTTGCCATTTTTCCGGTATCGGCTGCGTTAACCCAGAAACTGGTGCCCAAAACTTTTGTAATGATGCTGTTGGTGTAAACGATAAAGGGATTCGCCGGGTCTCGGCTGACTTCAAAAAACGCTTCGCCGGTTAAATAAACTTCGCGGCTTTTGCCGGTGAATTCTTTGGTGTAAGAAAGCTTGCTGCCGGGTTTTAAATACACCTTGCTTCCATCGGGAAGTTGAAGGTCTTTGCGTTCAGTCGTAGCGGCGCTTTGCTCAATGCGTTCGCTGCCGGCCTGTTTTAAAAACTTTTCGTAAGCCGTTACGGACGGAGACGTGTTGTTTTCCTTTTCCTTCAAAAAAAACAAAACCGCAACGGCCATCAATATAATGGCGACGGCGATTTTAGATGCGGCGGACTGAAAAATTTTTACGGTAAAATGGCTTGCGGGATGGAAATAAAAAGCGTTAGTTTCTTCCTCGGTTAGCCGCGACAAAGCTTTTTGTATTTCTTCCTGAATCTCAATCTCGGAAAGATTTTTGAACGACGGCTGCAAGGCGTAGATGATGGCTTTGGCATGATTGACCATCGCCTTTTTTTCGGGATGTTTGGCGGCCCAATCGTCCCAAAAGGAGTCGGCGTTCTTATTTAAAACCCAGGCGCGGAAGGATTGGTTAAAGACCAGGTCTTCGATGGAGTTGTAGTCAAAGTCCGGCATACGCAAGCAGCAGGATTAGTGCCTTGTTTATACAAAGGCCGCCGCAAAAAATATCTACCCTTGCTTCAAAAAATTTTTAAAAAAAGCTGTGGAGATAGGTGGAGAAGCGGGCCATTGACCAGCCTTTCTTGAGTGAGTTGTCCTTTAATTTTTTTAGTGCTTTGTGCAGAAGATTGTAAACCGATTGTTTGTTGAGCGCCATGATTTCCGCAATCTCGTCGGCATCGGCATCCATAAAAAAACGCAGCCAGATAATTTCCTGCTGGCGTTTGGGCAAGTCGTTCAGCACCCGTCGAACGGCAACGGTTAACTGCTTTGAATCTTCATCGTTTACCAGGTTATTTTCGGGCGAAGCGTCTTCAATAAACAAACCCTGAAAGGTCAGTTCATTGCGGATGGAAAAACGAACCGCTTTCTTTATGGCTTTGTTCAGCCTGCGGCGCAAAGAGGTTAGCAGGTAATATTTTACAAAAGAAGTCTGGCTGATGGTTAAGCGGTTTTTCCAAAGCGATAAAAAAAGTTCCTGAATGCAATCTTTAATCAGTTCGGCATCTTTCGTAAAGCGGGAACCATAACTAAACAAATCGTTGTAGTGGAGACGCATAATTTCGCCAAAGGCATCAGCGTCGCCTTCGCGAAACTGGTTCCAAAGCAGGAGGTTTTCGTCAAGCAAGTTAACCGTGTTCATAAGCAAAAGATGTTGAGGACCGCGGCTTGTATGCGTAACTAAATTTGAAGAAATAATTTGAATTCGCCGGAAAAATTTATACGGCTTGCATTAAAAGCACAAGAAGAAAGGGCTTGACAGAAAAACAGATTTGGGAGTTAACTGCGGTAACAAACACGCCGGACTGCGCAAGTCTTTTCAAGGTAAATAGCTCTGCTGTTCATGCCATCATCAACCGCAGCAAGACCCGATGCTGGTGTGCCTCTTTACAATAAAGCATAAGACAATCTTCATGCAGGCACACCCGTTAGCGAACAGACCTTGTCACCTTGCAAGCCTGTTCGTCCCGGATGTCGTTCAACGTTCGTTTGTCCAATACTTTCAAAATGGCATCTCTTGCTTCTGCCATCACAGGGTTGATGCAACAGGTTTCCTGATTGCAATTCTCGCAGGGCTTATAAAAGTTTAGGCTCACGCAACTCAACAAGGCAATCGGCCCCTCAACGGCCCGAATCACTTTAGATAAAACGGTTTTTTTGGGGTGCTCCGCTAACCGGTAGCCGCCGCTTCTTCCACGGGTGCTTATCAATATGCCTTCGTTACGCAACTCGCAAAGAATGGCTTCTAAAAATTTAATGGGTATCCGCTTCTCACGGGCAATGGTTCCAATCAACACCGGCGCTTCCTCGTTGTAGTGGGCGGCCAGGTAGGCCAAGGCCTGGAGGGCATATTTTGTCTTTTGACTTAACATGATTTTATATGGTCGCAAATATCGGGCATACGCCAATACCGTCGCTCTTTGAGAAGCCTGCATTGCCGTAATAAATCAAAAGTGCATAAACGGCACAACCCGCGCAACTTTTATCGGTATAAAAATGTAGAAGATGAAAAGCAATCGCTGATGAGAAAAACGGATGGCGCCGCTAACACTTTCAAAGCAATGTTCACCAACTCAACAGGCAAACAGTATTGTTATAGCAGCTATTCACTCAACCAATGAATCAATGAGATATTTTTTTTAAACCACGACTCCGCTTGTTTGAATCACCGCATCGGCAAAGCGTTCCATTTCTTCTTCTTGCGGACTGCACTGCAACAAAAAGAAATCAACACCCGCCTGTTCAAACTCGCCAATCTGGTCTTGCACTTGTTGCGGCGTGCCCGTAAGGCCACTGCGCAAGCCGCGATTGCTCACACTATAATCTTCCAGCGACACCCGTTGTTCCAATTGTGTTCCCGACAGCCATTGCTGATAATTATGATAACCGGCACTGCCCTCTTTTACATTGGTGATGCGTTCCAATTCTTTTTTCACTTCAGTTTCGGTATTGCGGATGATGCTGTATGCGGCCACACCAAATTTCATCGGCGGAAGGCCTTTCTTGTCACGCCTTTCCTGTAAATCGGCAATGCGGCGGTTAATGGTTTCGGGACTGTCGCCGTGCATTACATAACCATCGCAGGTAGAGGAAATCAGGTCCTTTGCTTTTTCACTTTCACCGCCGGCATAGATAAAAGGGCGTGGCCTTGACACCGGCTTTGGTTGCAGCACGTTGTCCTTCACTTTATAATACTTGCCTTCAAAACTGTAATGATCCTTCTTCCACACGTTGTCTAAAACCGTCAGCCATTCTTCTGTTCTTGCATAGCGGTCATCGTGCTGTTCAAAATGAACACCGTACTTTTCGGCTTCATCCTTCCACCAACTGCTCACCACGTTCAGCGAGATGCGGCCACCGCTGATGTGGTCAATGTTGGCGGCTGCCTTTGCCAACAAAGCCGGGTTGTGAAACGTCGGCCGTACTGCCACCATTAACTCAAGCTTGTTTGTGACCGCTGCCAATGCAGCCGTTGTGCTCCAGGCGTCAAGGCTCGGTGCCTCCACGCCTTTGATGTCGTTTAAATTTAATTCAGCAATCAGCGTAAGATCGTAACCCCATTCTTCGCTGCGCTGTGCCAATCGCTTCACATAATCCCAATCGGCCTGCATGTTTTCATCATCTACGTTGCGCAACCACCCGCCAAAAACAGGCATCCAGTATCCGTATTTCATTTGCCAAGAGTTTAAAAGAGAAAAGAAGAGAAAGAGCTTTTATTTAATTTGCTTTTTAGCATTGATATTTTTGGACCAGAGCGCAGTGCTGCCAGGAAGCGTCTGTTGCGTCGATTTCTATGGTTTAGCCAAGGAGTAGACGTAATTTTTTTCATACATTTTTTTATGTTTTACACAAGAGAATATCCGGAGGATGATTTTGTTTCGGATAGCGTTTAGTACACTCATTTTGGCCTTACCTTCGGCCAGCTTGCGTTCATAATAGGCTTTCATTTCTCCCTTCATTCTGATGGCACTCATGGCCAGCAGGTGAAAAAGCTTCTTCATTTTTTTGTTGGCCTTGTGCGATACCCTTTGCTTTTTCTTCACCTTGCCTGACTCGTCTTTGAATGGCGCCACGCCTGCATAACAGGCATATTGCTTGGCTTCGCTGATATCTAAGAACTCATTGGTTGTTACCAATACACTCGCTGAGGTTATCAGTCCTACGCTGTCCACACTGGTGATGTATTCATTCAACTCCTGGAGTTTCTCATCTCCTTGTAGTAAATGGCTCATCTCTTTTTCAACACGCTCCAACTGCTGCCGGGTTGTTTTAAGCATGGCGGCTGTCGTTTCTGTTACCATTTTACAAACCGTGCCTTCGCTAAAGCGCTTGAACTCTTTGAGTGTCGTCTCATACTGATGCTTTGTCTTTTGCAGCTTTTCCCGCAACATCAAGAGCGTTTGTAACCGCTGTATGACTTCTCTTGGCTTTCTCCACAACCGTACCTGCTCCCCGTTTTTACTCGCATACACGGCTATACGTACCGCATCCTGTTTATCGCTTTTGCCACGCTTAAGCCCCTGTGTACTGCCTTCACTTATCTGCAGCCCCGGTATCAGCCACACCATCGCTTTTTGCTCGTGCAGCACTTCCAGCAAATGATGATTGTACAGGCCCGTGAACTCCATGCTGAACAGGGTGTCGTTTAGCGTATAGCCAAACTCCTTCTGTGTCTGCCGCAGCCAGCGCTTTATCGCTGCTGCTTTGTTATCAATCTGTGTATGATGCCACAGCTTGCCACCGCTTACAACGCTCATGTCTAGCCATTCTTTGGACACATCCGTTCCAACAAAAAACTTAATTTGCTCCATTGTTTTTTCTTTTTAATCAGTCAACCATTACTGCCTTACTTAAAGCCTTGATAATGGGCCTGGGAGCCCTAATTTCTATTTGAGTCAGGTCAGTAAACCATCCGGCAGCGGATTAAATCGACGCGTAGGCCTCCATAGCCTGGCACTCTGTTAATGCGCCGTTGCCGGTGGTTGACTTGATTGCTTTATCCACATAGTAACGTGGATAGCAAAAAGAAAAAATAATAGTAGTACTATTTTAAAAAACTACTCAAATACAAACCTAAAGGCACTCTTGTACGCTTTGTTTATTACGCAGCAACAAAGTACAACCTGCCGTTTACAAAGCATGAGTTGCCTCGAAACGACTGGCCGGTACCGGCTTCGCTTCGTGTGCTTGCGCTTCCAACCAATCCACCAATCTTTCGTGTGGGTTAAACCCAATCACGTTTACCGCATCCGCCACAAAGTTTGACAAGGCATTCACGTCATAATAAACAATCTCGCCGTCGCGGTCATCCACCATGTATTCAATGCCACCTACATCAATACCCGTTCTCTGTATAATGGCTTCCACTGCTTGAATCACCTCTTGCGGTGGCGTGTAGCCTTCTACTTTCAAACCGTTCTTGGGTGCGTCCAACGCACAAGCATTACGGAGCAGTTC
Source organism: Flavisolibacter sp. (assembly GCA_965247695.1). Classification (GTDB taxonomy): domain Bacteria; phylum Bacteroidota; class Bacteroidia; order Chitinophagales; family Chitinophagaceae; genus Flavisolibacter. The sequence continues at coordinate 2,094,563 of OZ252037.1, read as the reverse complement.
TTTGCCATCATTCGTTTGGCAGATGTCCGCCGGACAAAGGTTGAACGACTCGCCGGTGGTATAAACTTTAATCGCATACAGGTACTTGCCGCCCAGCGTTTCTACCCGTGTGATGTAGCCGCCCCGCGCCGGAATGTATTCCTGCACCAGGGCCGCCTTGTCAATACCAAAATCGAGCGTATCCGCATTAATGTCTGCCGTTAATTCATCAACGGAATTGTACCTGGTGATGCCGGCGCCGCTGCCGCCGATGTTGGCTTTTACCACAATTGGAAAACGCAAGCCTTCCGCTGCCTTCAGCACCTGCGACGGATGATTCACAACCCGTGCTTTCGGATAACCATAGCCTAATTTTTTGAGTAAAGAAAGTTGCGCTGCTTTTGACAATTCATAGCTGAAGGCCTTGTAACCGTTCACGGTTTTAGTACCAAAATTTTCCAGGTGTTTCAGGTAGCTCAACGTAAAAAAAAGGCCTTGCTCGCCGTCGCGCAAATAAGCCGATGGACTCATGCGGTTAAAGAAAAGGGACCACCGTTGCGCCGTGTCTTCAATGTCAAAGTTGTGTTGGGTAGGATTGATGCGTTCGTATGGAATGCCTCTCTTTTCGAGTTCTGCAAACAAAGGCTTAAACCAATCAGGATGTTCGTGATAAATGGCAATGGGTTTCATGAATTTTTTTTAAGTGCGAATAAAGAAGTCAAAAGTATAGCCAACAATCATTTGCAACCGCAACGACTGCCCTTACTCTTTAGAAATTTTGACTTTCTCCACCACGATGCAAAAATTTTTTTGGAGCGCACAAAGATAGGCGTTTACATTTGCCTACTTATTTGGTAGGAATTAATTTTTTCACAGAACAACCAACGACATGAAAAAGAGTCTTGACAACCGACGAACGTTGTCTCCATCTTCCGCCTCCACCCTTCCTTGTTTATTTGCTTCTGCTGCTAACGTCTTCTGTTGTTGCTGCTGTTGTTAACCTGCACACTTGTTCACGCTGTGTGAACTTCCTCGGACATTGCTCCTTTTGAACGATCACTAATTACTTCATGCCGTATAAGGCACCGTCATTCTTTTATTGTTAAACATTGTATATGAAACCATTTTACGCAAAAGGGCTTCACCTTTTGTTGTGGCTATTGCTTACCCATGCAGCCACTGCACAATCAACCATCACCGGAACCATTTTATCTGCCGACAAACAGACACCGCTCGAAGGCGCTACCATTACCGTTAAAGGAAAAAACATTCGTACCCTCTCTTCCGAAAACGGAACCTTTACCCTTTCTGCTCCAGCCTTGCCGGTAACGGTCATCGTCAGCTATGCGGGTTATGAGGCCAAAGAAGTTTCCATTACGGGTTCGTCCTCTACCATCAGTCTTATCAGCCGCCAGCAAGCCTTAGACGAAGTGGTGGTAACCGGCTACAGTACGCAAAACAAAAAATTCATTGCCGGCTCTATTCAAACCATCAACGGGTCTGCTATTAAAGACATACCCGCTGCCGGGTTCAACCAACTCTTGCAAGGTAAAGCAACGGGGGTACAGGTAACGGCTAACTCCGGGGTGCCGGGCGGCGGCGTCACGTTTCGCATTCGCGGCAACAATTCTATCAATGCCTCGGTAGATCCGCTTTACATCATTGACGGTGTGTTCATTTCTGCCACTGATCCCGTTCAAACCGGACTTGGCAGCCAGGCCGGTTCCAATCCCATTGCCGACATCAACCCATCCGATATTGAAAGCATCACCATTTTAAAAGATGCCAATGCCACGGCTATTTACGGTTCGCTTGGCGCTAACGGGGTGGTACTTGTAAATACAAAACGAGGGCGTTTAAACAGCAAGGCAAAAATTAGTTTAAATGCGTACCGGGGTTGGAGTACGGCCACAAAAAAATACAAAGTAGCATCGGGGCCGGAGACGGCATTGCTTACCAATGAGTCACGCCTGAACACCGCAAAAGACAACGGTGTTGATCCCTCAACCGTTGCCTTAATTGCGAATCCCGAATCGCAGCCCACCTACAACCGCACGGATGATTTGTTTCGCACGGCCGCTACCAACAACTACGAAGTATCGGCACAAGGCGGCACGGCACAAAGCACCTATTATGTTGGTTTTGGGTACTTGAAACAAGAAGGCATTGTGAAGCCCTCAAACTTTGAACGCTACAGCGGCCGTTTGAACTACGACAACTACATCAGCCAAAAGGTGAAAGTCGGTACCAGCCTCAATATTAGCCGCACGTGGCGGAACGTGAGCAGCAACGACAACAACCCGCAAGGGGTCATTAACTCCGCTCTCTTTCCCCGATCTTACCTGCCCGTTTTTAATGCCGACGGAACCTATGCACGCTACGGAAGCTTCGACAACCATCTGGCCCTGATTGATAACTTAAACAACGACGCGGTAGGCTGGCGCACCATTGGAAATTTATACGGTGAGTATTCCATCCTGCCTGGATTAAAATTCCGCAGCAGTTGGAGCATTGATAACAGCGACGAGTACGAAAACAACTACACCAACACCCTGCTGGCCGCCGGCATTTCCACCAACGGTTCGGCTGCATCTTATGAAACCAAGAACCTTGTGCTGACTAATGAACAAGTGCTTACGTTTATTAAAACCGTTGGCGCTTCCCGCAAGCACAATATCAATGCACTCATCGGGAATACAATCAACACCGTGTTGTCGCAAGGCACAAGCGCCAGCGGTACCGGCTTTGCAAGCAATGCTTTAACCGCTGTTTCGGTGGCTTCGGTTCGTTCGGGTTCGTCGTACCGCAGCAAGTCAAAGCTTGCCTCCTTCTTTGGAAAAGCCAGTTATACCTACGACAACAAATACACGGTTGATGCAAGTTTGCGGGCCGACGGGTCGTCAAAATTTGGCGCCAACAATCGCTGGGGTTATTTCCCTTCCGGTGGCATTACCTGGCGTGCGGGCCAAGAAGATTTCATCAGGAACTCAAATCTATTTGACGAACTGCGATTCCGTGCCAGCGTTGGATTGTCCGGTAATCAGAACGGCATTGGCCCGTACGCGGCGCAAGGCTTGTGGGCATCGGGCGCCAACTATTTAGACCAACCCGGCATAGCGCCTTCGCAATTGGCCAACCCCGATTTAACCTGGGAAACCACAAGGCAAACCGATGTCGGAACAGAGTTTAGCATCTTGAAAAATCGTCTTTTTATTTCCGCCGATTATTACAACAAGTACACTTATGATTTGCTCTTGAATGTACCGGTTCCATACCGCACAGGCTTTGCATCGTACCTGCAGAATTACGGAGCGGTGAGCAATAAGGGATTTGAGATTGCGATTCGTTCAACCAACATCAAAACAAAAGAGTTTACATGGACGACGGAGTTAAACGTGTCGAGAAATATCAACCGCGTCGAGAAGCTCGCTTCCGACATTGCGCAAGGCGCATCGGGCCGGAACATCTCTATTCTTCGCCAGGGTTACGCAGTCAATTCTTTCTGGTTATACAAACAATTGTCTGTGGACCCGCAAACGGGAAACGCGGTGTATGATGATGTAAATGGTGACAAACAAATTACGGCAGCCGACCGGCAAATTGTGGGCAACGCCTTGCCTCGCTATACTGGCGGATTCACTAACAGCATCAGCCACGGCGGATTTGATTTTAGCTTCTTCTTTTACTTTCAGCAAGGGAACAAGATCATGAATATGAACGACTTTTTTATGGTGCATGGCGGCACGCAGGCAAACATTGGGTTTCTGCCACGGCAATTGGATCGCTGGCAAAAGCCGGGCGATGTTACAGACATACCGCGGTTGACAACGACCTCATTTAACCCGACAGCCAACAACAGCGCTGCCAATAATTATGGTGGCAGCGTAGCCAATCTTAGCAGCCGTTATTTACAAGACGGTTCGTTCATTCGGCTGCGTACGGTATCGCTTTCCTATACATTGCCGGCATCGGTTGTAAAGAACATTGGCTTGTCTTCCGCCCGTGTGTATCTGCAGGGAACCAACCTGCTTACGTTCACCAAATACGGCGGCCTCGATCCTGAAGTGAGTTCACAAAGCGCCAATCAAAACACCGCCGGTTACGATTGGGCCACGGTGCCGCAACCAAAGACCATCCAGGTCGGATTGAACCTCACTTTCTAACCACAAAAATCATCAACATGAAATCACATTATTATAGTTTGCTTTTACTTGGGGGACTAACATTGGCTTCCTCCTGCAAAAAGTTTTTAGAGGAGACGCCGAACAACGCCTTGCCCACCGACAAAAGCATTACTGATGCCGGCACGGCAAGAGCGGCCATCACCGGGGCTTACGATGCGGTGCAGAATTATTACGCTGCCAACTATCCAACACTCGGGACCATCACGGCGGATAATGTGGTGTTCAACGGAACCTTGAGCCAGTATTTGCAATTAGACCAGAACGCCATTCCGCCGGATAACGTAACAACCGTTGCGGCTTACCAGGGAATTTACAAAGCCATTAATTCGGCTAATAGTGTCATCACCTATGTGCCGGAAGTCAGTGACCCTTTGCTGACGGCTGCCGAGAAGAACAAGGTTTTAGGCGAAGCGTATTTCATTCGTGCCCTCGGTTATTTTGATTTGGGCCGCGGCTGGGGCGGTGTGCAGTTGCAGTTAAAACCAACTACGGATCTGGCTTCTACCAAAGGCATCAAGCGAAGCTCTCTGCAACAGACATACGACCAGGTATTGACTGATTTGACGCAGGCCGAAAGTTTACTACCGGAAGATGCCACGACAAGAAACAGAGCACAAAAAAGCACGGCAAGAGCTTTGCGTGCACGGCTGCATTTGTACCGCAAAGAATGGACGCAGGCAGAAACGTATGCCACGCAGGTGATTGGCAATACCAAGTATGCTTTGGCAACGCCGTACAAAACTTTTTTCACGGCGCCGTTTGGTACAACGGAATCCATTTTTGAACTCACGTTCTCCGCGAATGACAAGAACTCGTTTTGGAATTTATGGTACCCAAGTTCCGCCAGCGGACAGTTTACACTCAAGCCTTCGGCACCTTTTGTAACAAAGATTACAAACCCTGCTATAGGTGGAACACGCAATGCGTTAGTAGCGGGAACGGGCAACAATGTTTACGGTGCTTTGTACAACACATCAGCCACCAGTACCGATCCGTCGTATGTTATTCGCCTTGCCGAAATGTATTTGATAAGGGCCGAAGCAAGGGCACAACAAAATAATTTGACAGGTGCCCTGGCCGACCTGAATGTGATACGGGCTCGTGCCGGCGTACCGGCATCAACGGCCGCCACGCAAGCCGATCTGCTATTGGCGATTGAAGAGGAGAACAGTCTTGAATTTGCCTTTGAAGCGCACCGCTGGTTTGACCTTGTGCGAACCGGCAGAACCGGTGCTGTACTCGGCATCACCAATCAAAATTTTTGGCTGTTTCCGATACCGCTGTCCGATGTGTTGTCGGACCCGGACGTAACGCAAAACCCAGGCTATTAAAATAATTGTGAACCCTCCAAAAGCATTTGTATGGCTCGTCTCTTGCAATCGTTGATTCGTTCTGATTCTTTTCTTTTGGTGAAAGAGAAAATCCGAATCACGCTTGTCCGCCTGCAAATTCAATTGAATAAACCGCATGAGTGGCGCATTTAAATCAACAGAACAAAGATGTTCAACAAGGCAAACAAGAAAAGCCTCGTTGAACAGTGAATGAAACGCACAAGAGCACGACGGAACCAATGCCGAATGGCAGTGCCGGCTTCCACTTCATAAAAAATAAAAACCATTAACATGAAACCTATCTTCAAAATAACCACGGCCGTTGCCATCATCCTGTTTGCGCTGCAAGCATCCGCGCAAACAAGTTATTTCTTACCGAAGGCAACGGTTCTTGACGCCGCCGTTCCATCGCCGGAAAAGTTCCTGGGTTATCCCATCGGTTCGCATTACACAAGGCACGAACAAATTGTTGAATACTTCCGCGAATTGGCAAGAGTGAGCAACCGCATTCACGTACAAACAATCGGCAAGACCTATGAAGAACGGGAACAGATCGTGGCCACCATCACATCGCCGGAGAACTACAATCGCTTAGAGGAAATCAGGCAGGAACACCTAACGCTTGTTGATCCCGCAAAGCCTTTAATCAACAGCAAAGCACCGGTAGTTATTCACCTTGGTTACAACGTTCATGGCAACGAATCATCGAGCGCCGAAGTGAGCTTGCTGACCGCCTATTATCTCGCCGCCAGCAAGGACGCGGAGACAGATAGTTGGTTGAAAGAGGCCGTGATTTTTATTGACCCGTCGTTGAACCCTGATGGCCGCGACAGAGCAGCCAATTGGTTCAACAGTTATGCTTCCTGGCCTTCTGTAGCCGATCCTCAAGATAAAGAACACAACGAAGGCTGGCCCGCCGGCAGAACCAATCATTACTTCGCCGATTTAAACCGCGACTGGCTGAATCTTGTACACGTTGAAAGTCGCAACAGAGTAAAATTTTTTCATCAATGGTACCCGAATGTGCAGATTGATTTTCACGAACAGGGCTCCAACGCTACCTACTATTTTGAGCCCACGCCCAAGCGTCACGAAAGCCCGATAGTGCCGCAGTTTTTGTACGAAGAAAATGCGGTGCTGGCAAAGTTTCACGCAAAGGCCCTGGATGAAATCGGTTCGCTTTATTTCACCAAAGAAAACTACGATAACCTGTCGCCGGTTTACGGCAGCACCTATCCCAAATTTTTTGGCAGTGTAGCGGCTACGTTTGAGCAGGCCGGTTCCCGCGGCTTGGTAACGGAAAGCACCAATGGCCCGCTTACATTCGCCTTTTCCATTCGCAATCATTTAACTACTTCGTTTTCTACCATTAGGGGCGCCATCGCGGAGAAAGAGAACTTGTTTAAAGTGCAGAAAAATTTCTTCAAGTACGCATTGGAACAGGGAAAGATCAATCCTGAAAAAGCCTATGTATTTGGCGATGGCCGCGATGCCAATCTTACCCAAAAGTTTCTAAACTTATTGTTGCAGCATCACGTAGCCGTTTATGATTTGGACGGAACAACAACTTTGGCCGGCAAAAAATTTGAGAAAGGAAAAGCTTATATCGTTCCATCGGAGCAACCGAATTTTTTAATTGTGCATTCCTTGTTTGAAGAAAACATTTTAAAGGACAGCATTTATTATGACAACACCGGATGGAGTGTGATTCATGCTTATGGTTTGCAATACGCCTCCATTAACACGACGGGCTTTGCAAAAGGCAAGCAAATAACAGAAGCGCCGTTGCCAAAAGGTCAAGTGACCGGTGGCCAAACATCATTGGCTTACCTCATACCATATACCGATTACAATGCCTCTAAAGCCTTGTTTGCTTTGTTAAACAAAGGCGTGGTGGTGAAGACGGCTTTCATACCGTTTACCGCAAACGCCGGCGCCGAAAAGAAAAGTTTCGGGTACGGCTCGCTGATTGTTCCCGTGGCAGGACAAAGCCTCTCCAGCGATAGTCTATACCGGTTGGTAACGGAAACAGCGCAAACAGCAAACCTTTCATTCACTTCCGTAAGTACAGGCTTTAGCGCCGAAGGCATTGACCTTGGCAGCAGCAACATTAAAGCCGTAAAAAAACCGGAAGTGGCGGTGGCCTTTGGACAAGGCGTAACGGCATCGGAAGATGGACAAGTGTGGCAGCTTTTGAGCCAACAGCTTGGTTTGCCCGTATCAAAATTAGACGTGCAGAACTTTGAACGTTTTTCTTTAAAGCGGTACACTACGCTTGTGTTACCGGGTGGCAATTACACTACTTGGAGCAAGGCAGTGATTGACAAAATCAAAGCGTGGATAGCCGAAGGCGGCACACTCATTACCTTTCAAAACGCCAGTGCCTGGGCCGTGCAAAATGAGATCGTGCGGGAGAAATTAATAGAAGAAGTCATGCCAAACGGACGTCCGGTTACGCCGCCTTCTTCAACGCCGGTTGCAACTGAAAACAGAACGGCTACACGTCCCGTGCAACAAGCATCATTTGGACAAAGCACCAATGAAAACGCCGGAGAAACGCCGGAAGCAACGATGGCACCAAAAGCAAAAACAACAAGAGTTGATTATGCGGAACAACAAGATGTGGAAGGTGCAAAGCGCATCAACGGCGCCATCTTTTCCACCGACTTAGACATAACGAATCCTTTGGCCTTTGGCATCACTTCGCGTAAGCTGTTCATCAACAAAAACGGCAGTACGTTTTTACAACCAAGCACTAACAAATACGCTACCGTGGCACAATACACGGCAGAGCCTTTTGTGAACGGCTATACCTCTAAGGCCAACATTAAAAAAGTCAGCAATTCCGCTGCTATCATACTAAGTCCCAGCGGCGCAGGGCAGGTCGTGTTGTTTGCCGACGATCCTACCTATCGCGGTTATTGGCTGGGCACGGCCCGCATTTTTTTAAACGCTATTTTCTTTGCCAATCTTACTTCGTTCGGTGGTGGCATTGCCGGCGAGGAATAAGTAAAAAGCAAACAGGAAAAGGGGGGCGTACGGCATTGCATAAAGAGAAAACCGATCGCAAATTTTTGTTGTGGTTTTAGTTTTGAATAAAAAAGCCTGCGGTGTTTGCCACGGGCTTTTGTTTGTTAGAGAAATAAGTTGATTTTTTCCTAAAGCAGCACTCACCTTGCGGGTTTCCGCTCTTTAATCACTACCGTCTTTTTTTCCATGACGGGATGTACGAAGTGGCTGTTGATTTCAAATAAATTCGGTTCATCGGCAACTACATCAGCGTACGCTTTCGTTTGATAAGCTTTGTGTTGTGCTTCCTCGCTTTCAAACCAAAGCTCCGCAATGCCGTCGATGGGTGCATCCGTGTCATCCTGTATGTCGGAACTCACATGATATTGAATGTACTTCACAAGCCCCGGGATTTTTGCCATCAATCTGCCGTGGGTATGTTCCCAGTACTGCCAAAATTCGCCGGTGGTCATTTGCGGCTTTTTTCGAAGGATGACAGATCTTTTTACCATGCTTTTACTTTTCTTTTCAATGATCGTGTAAACTGCGTAGGAGTGCCGCACAATTTATTTTCTTTTTCAAGATTCAAATATAAAATGGTTCCGCCGGGATAAATGGGCATACCGTACGAGCGGTAAACGTCCAGTTTTTCTTTCAGGTTCGCTGTGACGAAGGACGTGCCAAAGCCCAACTTAACGATGTCAACGTGCGGGTGCGCAACGCTCAAAAAGTTTTTGGCTTCTTCCACGCTCAAGCCTTTGTCCATGACCATGGTAATGCCGGCGGTGCGCGGCTTGTCGAAACGTTTGGGTATTTGCGAGAGAGTAAAATTCATGGACTATGTTTTATAATTTTTCTTTGCGATAAAAAAAGACCAGCATAGACATGCCGCTCTAAACGCTAACAATGCTTGCTATATGAACTGACGTCATGGATGGATTCGAACCATCGTAAAAGATTTTGCAGATCTCTGCCTGTCCCCTCGGCCACATGACTGTGTTGGCCGTCCTTATTCTTTTTGAAGAAGAACCGTTTGCTTTGGCGATGGAAGCGTTAAGCGGATTTGCTTTTTTTGATAACCCGAAGCTTCCGCGGTTAACACAACGGTAGTGTTCCAGCTTTGAAAACGAAAACTTCCTTTCTCATCGGTTATCGCTTCCTCCTCTCCCTTCACCGTAAATACATGCACGAAACGGACTGGCTGGCCGGAGGCTTTCTCCTGAACGGTTCCTTCAAGTGTAAAAGGAATGTGGTGACGAACGTCTTTGTAGGAAAACAACATAACCGAAACGGCTAAAATGATTTTATGCATCGCGGACAAAATTTTGGCGGTAAAAATCGAGCTGTCAATAAAGACTTAACGGACGGCAGTAAACTGACATCGGGCCAGGGAAGAAACGATAAATGCGGTAACTAAAATCACAGTGCAATGATAAGGCAATTTTAATTCCTACAAAAATTATAGGAATTAAAATTCGCCGTTAAGACTTCTGCCTTTGTGGCCAACAGCCGGCCGGTAATTTCGCCAATCATAAATAACCCGGCGAGCCTGCATTACCCGGCAAGCAAACCTTTTGTACAAGCACCGTCAAATTGAATTTAATTTTATCCTTGTAAAAACAAGTTCATGCAAAACTGTTTTACCTGTTAGCCGCTTTTCACCCGCAGCCGTTGTTCGCTACTGCGCCTTTTTTTCGCTTAGCTTTATAGTCATGCAAACCCCATCGCCTTTGCAATTGGCGCACTTCCGTTCGCAGCTCCGGTGTTTTGTAGAATTGGCCGATGAAGAATGGGACGTATTCGCGGAACACCTTTACCTGCGCCGCCTGAAGAAGAGAGAACGTTTTATCAGCGATGGAAAAGTGTGCACCGAAATCGGTTTTATCTACAGCGGCTCTTTTCGTTTTTATTTTATAAAAGACGGCATCGAGATTTCCAATTACTTCTGTTTTCAAAACGAACTCATTTCCTCTTATCGTTCGTTTCTTAAGCAATTGCCCGGCAACATCAATATCGAAGCCATGCAGGATGCGGAACTCATCTGTTTTTCTCACGCTTCATTGCAAACGCTCCTGAACGATGGCCGCACGGCCTTTAAGATGGAACGCTTCGGCCGCACCGTAGCCGAATACCTTATATGCTGCTACGAGGAACGTGTCATTTCTTTCATCACCCAATCGCCGGAAGAACGGTACGCTTCGCTGCTGGAGCAGCAGCCGGTCTTTTTAGAAAAGATTCCGCAGCATTATCTCGCGGCTTACCTCGGCATCACGCCGGTATCGCTGTCCCGCATTCGCAAACGCATTTTTTCCAATCCGGCGCAACAAAGGCTGGCGTCTTGATTTCTTATCTTTTGTTATCGTTTTCGGTTTGCGGGCAAGGGTAGCTTGCAGCTATAAAACGAAACAATATGCATACGATTCTCGGAGCCGGCGGACCGGTAGCCAACGCTCTTACCAAAGAGTTAATTAGTCGCGGTCAAACCGTTCGCCTCGCCAGCCGCAAGCCCGTCGCAAAATTTCCTGAACCAAGCTGGATAAAGACTGATTTGTTGAATAACGGCGATGTGCTCAAAGCCACCGAAGGGTCATCCGTAATTTACATGTGCGCCGGTTTGGTGTACAACAAAAAGATATGGGCGGAACAGTGGCCGGTGATTATGGATAACCTCATTGCCGCGGCCAAACAAAGCGGCGCAAGGCTTCTCTTTTTCGACAACGTGTATATGTACGGGAAAGTAGATGGCCCGATGAAGGAAGACACACCTTATCGTCCCGTTTCGGTAAAAGGAAAAATTCGCGCAGGCATCGCGGAGAAGTTTATGAGCGAAGTAAAGAACGGCCGCATTAATGGGTCCATTGCCCGTGCGGCTGACTTCTACGGCTCCGAGTCCATGAACTCATTCTTCGATTCAACCGTGCTGGCGAAATACGCCAAAAAAGGGAAAGCCTTGTGGCTTGGCAATCCTTCCGTCAACCATTCTTTTACTTATGTACCCGATGCCGGCAAGGCCTTGTTCTTATTGGGTCAGAATGATACATCGGATGGACAGATCTGGCACGTGCCAACGGCGCCTTCGTTAACCGGAAAAGAATTTATGCAGCTGGCCGCAAACGTATTTGGCGTGAAGCCATCGTATCAGAAAGTAAGCAGGTTTATGCTACAAGCCATCGGCTTGTTTGACAAGCTCCTCGGCGAAACGGCGGAGATGTATTATCAATACGACCGCGACTACATTTTCGATTCCTCGAAGTTTGAAAAAGCATTTGGCATAATGCCCGTTTCCTACGCAGAAGGAATGAAAGAATTTGGGGCGACGCTGGGGGCCGCATGAAGAAATCATTAAGGAATCCTTGCCCCGCATTTTCCATTCATGCTTGCGTGTAGCTTGCCGCAAACCCTTATTTATGTACAACGCAACAACACCCGATCCATTGGATCCCCGCGAAAGAACAAGCGATGAAACAGTTACCGTAGCAACAGATGATTCGGCCGATGACGTAACGCCTGATGATGATTCATCAGACGATGACGACGGCCTGACTGATGATGCAGCCGATACGGACGACGAGTAAGCCGCGACCTTTTCTTTTTACTGAAACGCCTTTTCAGGCGTTTTTTTGTTTGGTATAAAGAAGGAAGCGTTCTGCGGACTTTTGGCAAAACACCTTTTCATCATTTCTTTCTTTCCTTTGGCGTTCTCTTCCTTAGCTCAATTGTTTTACCGCCATGAAAAAAACCGTTGTGTTGCTTTGCCTTCTTTCCGTATGTTTTTGCGGAACAGGCTTCTTTAAAAAGACGCCAGGCATTGGCGTTGAGCACACACTTGCTTATTTCGATGCGCACTCTAAAACACTTGTTGCCTCGCTGCAGGATTTGCAAACCGCCATCAACGCATTGGACAAAAAAGCTCCCCTAACCATTGCAACAGCCAAGAAGAATTTAGCCGCCTGCCGCATCGCTTACAAAAGCATTGAATTTTTTGTAGAATACTTTTTTGAGCAACGCATCGCCATCTTTAACGGCGCGCCGGTATATGAAGTAGAAGAGCCGTATATGGAGTATCAGTCGCCGATAGGCCTTCAGGTGATGGAAGGCTCGTTGTTTGAAAAAGACCCTTGGCGGGCCAAACAAAAATTGTTGGACGAAACAGAAGTGTTGCTCACTACCGCAAAAGGGTTCTCTTCTTTTTTGTATGGCCGCACGTTGCGTGATGATGAAATACTCGAAAGCCTTCGTCTCGAACTAATCCGGTTGATGACCCTTGGCATTACAGGTTATGATGCGCCGCAACTGAAAACAAGCATCGGCGAAGCCAGAGAAGCGTTGCGTTCGATAAAAGAAAACCTTGCACCTTACCTTCAGCAAAAGCCTTCGCAAAGCAGCCGGCAAACGGCTTTACAGTTAGACCGGTGCCTTGCGTTACTGGTGTCTTCAAAAAGTTTTGATGATTTTGACCGGCTCCAATTTCTTACCGAAGCAGCACTGCCTTTACAGGAATCATTGGGAGCATTTATCAAAGAGTGCGGCCTGCAAAAAGCGGCGCAACCGGTGTTGAATTATTCCGCTCCAAACATATTCAGCAAAGGCGCGGTAAACGCATCGGCACTGAACGGCGTGGCCGGAGATTCAGCTTTGATTGCCCTTGGCAAAGAATTATTTTCAGAAAAAAAACTTTCCGGCAACGACAAGCGAAACTGCGCCTCCTGCCATCAACCGGCCCGCTTCTTTACCGATGGTTTGGATAAAAGCCCGGCCTTTAACGGGCACGATAAAGTGCGGCGCAACGCACCTTCTTTGCTTTATGCCGCTTATCAACGAGGACAATTTTGGGATGCCCGTTCCAATAATTTGGAAGAACAAATACAACAAGTTTTGCAAAGCGGTACCGAGATGAATGCGGGCACGATTGATTTCAAAAAAGCCCTTACGAATGATTCAATTTATCAACGACTGATGAAGGCGGTTTTTCCTCAATCGCAGGACAGTTTATATTCGGTGGGCACCGTTGCCAAAGCCATTGCCGCTTACGAAACATCGTTGCCGGTTATGACGTCTGCCTTTGACGATTACATGGCGGGAAACAAAGCGGCGCTGTCGGCAAAACAAACGCAAGGCTTTAATTTATTCATGGGCAAAGCGCAGTGCGGCACTTGCCATTTTGCACCGCTGTTCAACAGCCTTTTGCCGCCGCTTTACAACCGCACCGAACTGGAATCGTTGGGCCTGACGGCAACGGCTAATTTTAAAAAGCCCGTGGCAGATAAAGACGAAGGCCGCTTTGAATATTTTCCCATTGAATTCTACAAAGGCATTTTTAAAACGCCTACTGTTCGCAACAGTGCCAAAACAGCGCCTTACATGCACAACGGCGCTTTTAAAACATTGCCTGAAGTGATTGAGTTTTACAATCGCGGAGGCGGCCGTGGCTTGGGTTTAGATGTTCCGCGGCAAACCTTATCGGAGAAGGTCTTGCAATTGACGGCAAAAGAAAAAGCCGCGCTAATTGACTTTTTAGAATCGTTGACAGACAAGCTGGTGACCGAATAATGTTGTTGTATTTTCGATCAAAAGAACATTGTTCACGAATACCTATTAGAGAAGTAAATTCAATAAGGCGGGACTACCATTTTAACGGCATCAACCCATCAAAAACTTACTTAACTATTTAGCTATAATTTGTTAATCCGGGACACACAATCCGGTAATGAATTTCACTTCTCTTTACAAAAAATTGACTATGCTACCACGGCTACTCTTCCTTCTGCTGCTCTTTGTTTCGTTTTCTTCTTTCGGACAAGCCAGCCTCATTCGCGGCCCTTATCTGCAAGTGGCAACGGATGTCAGCATCCACATTCGCTGGCGCACCAATGTGGCCGACCAAAGCCGCGTGCAGTGGGGAACGTCGGCAAGCAACTTACCGAATTCATTGACCGATGCAACGGCTGTAACCGAACACGAGATCGTCTTAACGGGCCTTTCGCCGCACACAAAATATTATTACAGCATCGGCAATCTCACCACCGTTTATCAAGGCGATGTGGATAATTACTTTATGACCTTGCCGGTTGTTGGTTCGAAGAACCTGATTCGCGTTGGCGTCATTGGCGACTGCGGCAACAACTCCACCAATCAGATTAATGTTCGCAACCAATTGCAGGCTTATCTCGGAAGCAATTACATGGACTCCTGGATTTTATTGGGTGACAACGCTTACACTAACGGTACCGAAACGGAATTTCAGGCGGAGTTCTTTAATATCTACAAAGACCGTTTTCTGAAACAAAATCCGATGTTCCCTTGTCCGGGCAACCACGATTACAACAACGGCGCGGTAACCGAGCAAAACAACCATGCGGTGCCGTATTACACCATCTTCAGCATGCCCACCGCGGGTGAAGCCGGCGGCGTGCCGTCAAACAACAAAGCGTATTATTCCTTCAACATCGGCAATGCGCATTTTCTTTCGCTTGACTCTTACGGCAATGAGGACAACGCCACTCGTTTGTACGATACCTTAGGCAAACAAGTGCAATGGATAAAGCAAGACCTGGACGCGAACCGTGGCAAACGATGGATCATTGCGTATTGGCATCATCCGCCGTTTACAAAAGGTTCGCACAACAGCGATACCGAAGCCGAGTTGGTAAACATCCGCACCAATTTTATCCGCATACTGGAACGTTACGGCGTTGACCTGATTCTTTGCGGACATAGCCACGATTACGAACGCTCCCGTTTGCAAAGAGGCCACTTCGGTATAGAAACAACCTTTGACCCGGCGCTGCACAACTTGAGTACGTCAAGCGGTTTGTACGATGGAAGCAACAACTCCTGCGCTTATGTGAAAGATTCCACGAATACCGGAACTGTGTATGTCGTATCGGGTTCAGCAGGACAGTTGGGCGGCACCACGGCGGGCTATCCGCACAATGCCATGCAATATTCCAATGCCACGAACGGCGGCTCCATGATTTTGGAAATTGAAGACAACCGGCTTGATGCCAAATGGATTTGCGCCGACGGCGTCATTCGCGATAAGTTTACGATGATGAAAAGCGTAAACACCAAAAAGCTTTACACCATCAATGCCGGCGATAACATAGCCCTTACCGCTTCATTCGTAGGCAGCTACAACTGGACGCCATCCGGCGCCACCACCAAAACCATCACCGTTTCGCCAGCCGACAGCACGACGTATTATGCGGCTGACCAAAACAATTGCCTTCGCGACACCTTCACCGTTCGGGTGGCCGCTAATGCGCCGTTGCCGGTTAGCTGGGGCGCCATTAAAGGCTGGTTTAATAAGGGAGAACAACAAGTGTATTTGAATTGGCAAACCGTTCAGGAGATGAATAGCCATCATTTTGAAATTGAACGTTCGGCTGACGGTGTGAGCTTCGCTGCCATTGGAACGGTGACCGCTTCGGGCACAACTTCAGAAACAAAAAACTACCGCTTTACCGATGCGGGCCTTGATGCCGGCAGACGCCTTTATTATTACCGCATCCGGCAGATAGATAAGAACGGTGCGGCCAGCTATTCACCGGTTGTAAGCATCGGCCTCTTCGCAACAACAAATGGCTATGACGTACAGATAGTGCCCAATCCGGGCCGGCCTTCCGAGATGAAAATCCGTTTGTCCAATGCATCTTCGTTGCCGGCAACAATAAGGGTAAGCGATGCATCCGGCAAGGCAGTGGCCAGCAAACAAATTACGCTGACCGCTTCGCTCCAATTCTTTATGCCGCCAACTAGCCCGGGCATTTATTTTGTTACCGTAACGGCCGATAACAGCACGTCCGTGTTAAGGATAGTCGTACAATAAACGCGTTGACAATCGTTCAAACAAAACGCCGGTGTGTGCCGGGGCTTTGTTTTTAAAACAAGTCATTAATTTGATCGGGCTACAGAAGCAGACAGCGTTCTTTGGCCTTACGCTTTTAGGCCGTGGTTTAATTTCGATAAGCACTGCCTTGCTTTCGCACTCATGACGGTTTCTAATCGGCTGATAGTCGCGTTCATTCAGTTGAAAAAATGCAAAGCAGAAACAAGCGAAGGCGAATAAAACCAATGCCTCCGTTAACGAAAGAAAGATTTGTCCGGCATCAGACAATGAACACCGACGTTGAACAAGTCAGGCATCGAAACCGATTTAATCACTCGGCCTGCTTCGCCAAGCGTTTACAATTTGGGAATGCCTGGTTTGATTGCGGGGCTGAAAGAATAAATGCCCGTGGTTTTTAGTTTTCTTCTGTACAATTTGTTGGAAGAAACGGCGAAGAGTTCATCAAGGTTGGCGCCGCCAAAGCAGGCCGCGGTCACCGCTCCATCATCCGGCACCGGCAAAATAGCGTTCACCCTTCCCAGTTGATCCATCACCTGTATGCCGCTTGCCGTTGCTACATAAACCCGGCCGGCCGTATCGCAAACAAGACTCGCACCGCCGGCGTTTTCCTCCGTATCCGGAACATGAAGCCAGCCGTAGCGTTGTTTGTGCGTCAGGCTGCCATCGGCTGCTATTTTGTATATCCAAACCCAATGCGTAGCCGATTCGGTAGCCATCAACTGCTTTTGATCCGGTGTGATGGCAACGGACTTTGCCAACAGTAACCCTTCGTCAACTTGCTGTTTTGTTCCGTCCGGCTTTAGCAGAGAAATTTTGCTCCGTTGCATATTGTTGGCGGAGGAAAGAAGGTAGATAGTGCCGTTTGCAGCGACGGTAAAATCGTTGCCTGAAACCTGCGCGGCAACCAGGGTTTTCTTTTCGTTGTAGTAAGACCAGAGTTGTTTGCGTGCATTATCCAACACATATTTTTTTCCTTGTCCGCCATACCGGATAATGCTTGTCGGTTTCTCATCTGCTTTTTGCACCGTGTGTTTGCCATCTGACCCGATGCGATACAAACTGTCTTTGTCACGATAAAAAACATCACCGTTGGCAGTGGCCGATAAATTCAGTATTGCCTTGTAGCCGTCACCAACCAGTTGCCAGTTTTCATCGGGCACCAATAAGTCTTTTAAAAACTGGTTTTGCGAAATCCCGTTTGCCACCCTTTTCGGCCAGTCTTTCCAAAGCCACCGCATGGCAGCCGGAAACAGAGCCGTACCCTGACCTCCGCTGTGCCGGCCTTCGCCCCAAATATGATTCACTTCATAACCTGCAAAGCTTAGCGACCTTTCCATCATTTGATTGGCCATCCACCAGTCGCCGGCATAAATGTTCAAGTCATTGCTGCCGTCCTGCAAAAAAATCCGGATAGGCTTTGGTTCGCACTTACGCACCAGTGTTGAATAGCGGTCGGCGCCGCGCAAACCCACATAGGTTCCGATGGCGCTAAAAACTTTTGAAAATTCTTCCGGGTGTTCCCAGGCTGCTGTAAATGCACAAACCGCTCCGCTGCTTGAGCCGCCGATGGCCCTGTCGTTGCCGTTTTTGGAAAGGCGGATGGCCCGGCCATCGGTTGTCGTTTTCGCTTCCACTTCCGGAAAAATTTCGGTAAGTAAAAAACGGGCGTAGCCATCGCCCAAGCCATCGTATTCAAAACTGCGGTTGTAGCGGTGTTGGGCGCCGTTGCTGTCCGCCATCACCAGGCCCGGTGTAATAAAGATGCCGATGGTCACCGGCATTTCTTTGTTGAAAATCAGGTTGTCGAAAACGGTTGGCGCTTTCCATTGAACGCCGTCCTGATTTACATACACACAAGCCGGTTGGCCGGGTTTGTATTGGGGGGGAACGTAAACAGATACCTCCCGTGTCGTGCCCGGAAAAATCTTTGAACGATTGAAAACAAATTTGATGATCTCGCCTTTTGGCACACTTGCCCTTTCAACGCTGGCCGAATCAACGGGATAATTTTCTACTTGCGCAAGCGAAGCAACATGTACAAACAAGGCAACGGTTAAGAAATATTTTTTTATCGGGTTCATTTCGTTTTGGTTTGATAATGAGGTCAGCGAACAATCTTCACTGCGTTATTAAAGATAATGCCTGGCGTTTCCTCCATGGCCGCAGACAACAGGGCAATGATAGACAAGAGGGATTTCATTCTTCGGGCCGAATACTTGTTGTGCGTTGTGCTTCAATTATTGATTTAATTTTTTGCAGCGGTAGTAAACACGTACTCACCCGAACCGGCTTCAATCACCGCATAGCCATTCTCGTATTTCCATCCAACGATCGCTTTGTTGGATTCTTTTATCACCCCATTTTTTTGTACCGGTAAATAAATCTTTGCCTTCACCGTTGGCGGAATAATTACCCGCAGCGAAAACGTTTGTTCGGCTCTTTTCCATTCGCTCACAATCCGTCCCCGCGCCGACTGATAGCTTCCTTTTGCCCAAGTTAAATCACCGGCCGGCTGGGGTTTGATCTCTACCGTTTCAAAACCCGGCGATGTGCCGTTAATACCAAGTAGTGAGCGGTAAAACCATTCGTCAACAGAACCAAACATGGGATGGTTTTGCGAAGGAAAACGTTCGGGATAAGCCCAGGTTTCCCAAAGTGTGGTGGCGCCGCTGTTCAGCATGTAAAGCCAGCCTGGATAGTCAACCTGGTTGACGATCGAGTACGCAAGAGAAGTGGAGTCCCGCAGCCTCGTCACGTCAAACAAAAATTTAGTAGAGAAGATGCCCGTTGAAAGATGGCCTTTGTGCCTTTCTACTTCATTCAAAAAAACCTGCCATGTGTTTTCTGTTTCAGGACTGAAGCCGTACCAAAGCGCAAAGAGCTGGGCGCCTTGTGTGGCATTGTCAAAACGGCCCGTGCCCGGCACCAGATATTTTTTGACAATCGCAGTTTTGATTTGCGCCGCCAGCTTGCTCCACTTGATAGAGTCTTCCCGCTTGTTCAATATCGCCGCGAATTCTTCGGCCAGCTTTGCATGATGATAATAAAAAGAGGCGGCGGAAAATGCCTCGGCACGCGGATCAAGCGCTTCGTGGTCGCCAATGTCCCAATGAAACAAACCATTTACCGCACGGCTTTGTAAAAAGGCTAGTTGCTTGCTGAAGCCTTCGTAATTATCGGCGATGATTTGTTTGTCGCCGTAGTAGTCGTACAGCTTTTTTTGCAGGTACGGAAAAGCCAGTTCCCAACCCAATGGACCCGAATCATCGCCATAGCCTCTGTCCGCAATTCCGGTGTATGGCGCTATCTCTGTAATGGCGCCGGACGGCCGTTGTTCAGCCGAAAAATCCTGCACGGTTTTGCGATAAAATTGCGCCATGTTATAATTGTACAAAAAGGCATCGGCCGTGGCCACCATGTCGGCGCCATAGCCCATTTTTTCCCGCGCCGGGCAATCGCTTTGCACACTAAAAAGGTTGCTTAGAAAAGTGTATTGAATGGCCTCGTGCAATCGGTTGAATTGCGCATTGGAGCAGGCAAATTCACCGGCCGGTTCCACATCGCTGTTCATGCGCAACCCTTCTATATCATCCGGTGTTGGCTGGCCGGGCCAGCCGGTTATTTCCACATACCTAAACCCATGAAATGTAAACCGTGGCGACCAAAGTTCAAGGCCCTCGCCTTTTGTCGTGTATTCATCCTGCTGCCAGGCGGTTTCCGGCGCACCCGGACCGCCGCTGATGATGCCTTTTTTTATTTGCGTCATTACCGACGTATGGTAATTCAACGAACCGTCTTTCATCAAATCTTCACCGTAGCGCAGGCTGATTTTAGTGCCGGCTTTTGCCCGGACTTTAATGCGGGCAACACCGGCAAAGTTTCGGCCCATGTCCACAAGAAACGTATCAAGGCCACGCACCAGCACCCGAACCGGCTTGATGATTTTTGTAACGCGGATGGGCGGTTGCATTTGCGCCGTCAATATACCCGAAGGTCCTTCTACAACCACCGCAGGTTTCCATGCGGAGGCATCTGCTTTTATACCGCTCCACTCTTTCTGCTCCAATCTTGCATCAAAATGCTCACCGAGATAAACGCTGTTTTGAATGACAGGCCCCGGTGCGGCCCGCCAGCTTTCGTCGGTGATGATCGTTTGCTTCGTTCCATCAGTAAAGGTTAGATGCAGTTCTGCCTTGGCGCAAGGCCGGCCGGTTTGTTGTACGGTTCGCAAATCCCATTGCCCGAAAAGCTTTATGGGAAGCGGGTTCCACCAGCCGCTGCCTAACATCAGGCCCAAAACATTTCGGCGGTTGGTTAGGTAAGCCGTTACATCATAGGCTTTGTATTGAACCTGCTTGCGATAGGTGGTGAAACCGGGGCTTAACACATCATCACTCACTTTTTTTCCGTTGAGATAGGCTTCGTAATAACCAAGGCCACTCACATAAAGACGGGCTGTGTAAACCTTCTTAGCGGCTGTAAATTCTTTTCGCAAAAGCGGCATGCGATCAGGGCTGTACCAGTCTTCGTTACGCTCCGGATTTTTGCTGCCGTCGTTGATCCATTTGGCGGTCCAATCGGAGGGAGAAAGAGCGCCGGTTTCAAAACTTGTTATCTCACTCCACGGCGAAGCCTTGCCGTCTTCATCCCAAACTTTTACCCGCCAGTAATAGCTTGCGAAGGGGCGCAACCGCAATCCTTCATACTTTATGTTTACCGGTTGCGAAGAAGCGACTTTGCCCGTGCTCCATTCTCTTCCATTTTGCTTTTGTAAATCTTTAGGGTTGGTGCTGACGATGATTTGATAAGCCGATTGAAAGCTATTGCGCTTTTGCGATTGCATGTTCCAACCAAATCGTGGGCTTGCCGTGTTCAGTGCCAATGGTTTTTTGATGTACTCACAAGTCAGGTTGCTAACCTGCAAATTGGCTTGTGCAAAAAGTGAAAGGGAAAACGCCACCAGGAGCAAGAAAATAAAAAACAGGCTGATTATTTTCATGGAAATGAAGGTAGAAAGTTTGTGTTGTTAGCCGCTATCCCGTGCCGTTTCAACTTGTTCACCAATTATAAAATTTTTGTGGCACCCGCACACTGATTTTTAGGCGGAAAAAATTTCTTTTTCACTCTTTTATACAAAAAAAGAAAACCCGCTGCAAGAGCGGGTTTGAGGAAGAAATTTTGCGGACTGGACGGGACTCGAACCCGCGACCTCCGCCGTGACAGGGCGGCATTCTAACCAACTGAACTACCAATCCTTTTTTCGTTGGGGGGCAAAAATAGGGGTCTTTTCTTTTTTGCCAAAAACAAACCGAAGTTTTTGAGAAAGAAATTTTTACCGGCTTTTACGGATGGGGCAAATAAAAAACGGAACGTCGCCGTTCCGTTGCTTGTCACTCTCACTAACCGCTCATTCGCCTGTTCATGTTAATCACATCGGCACCTTGCATAATCTCACCGATGCTTCGTACCTCGCCTATTCGCGGCAGGTCGTTCAACTTTTTCAACTCGGCTTCTTGTTCTGCTTTCAACGTTTGATACGTTGCTGAACGATCGGCCCGGTACTGTCCCATCTTTTGCATCACGCCAAAGTGCGTGACCATGCCTTTGAACTTGCCATACTTGCCATCTTTCGCTCTTTCTAAAAACACCACCACATCTTCAAGGCTTAATTGATCTTCGTAGGCGGCAAGAATAATGTCGCAGGCGCATGCAGCAATCTTTGTGTCGGAAAGTTTGGCGCTTTTAGGCAGAGGAACGCTGTAACAAAACTCTTGAAGCACCGTCTTCACCAGACGCTGCGCCCTTTGCAACCCGTAATCGGTTATCAATCCTGGAATGCGTTCGGTTAAAGGAATAGAAAGCAATCGTTCGAATAAAATGTTGTCACCGTCCGTATATTGATTCTTCGCCAAATTAGCGATGATCTTGTATTCCAATGACTGCACAAATCGTTTACGCGGTGCCTGGTTCATTACCGGCACTTGCGGCGCCATGGTTACGACGTTGTTTATGTTGTTCATGTTTGTCTCCTTTTTTAAATCAGTAATCAATAAGTGGAAGGACTAAGCCGCTTTCAGCTACAATAGCACGCACTCATTACTGATTATTCATCATTCATTAAGATGCTTTCGCGTAATCAATACGCATCAGTTTCAACCTTTGGTACAAGCTGCCGAGGACCAGCGAAGCATTCACATCTTCTGCTTCCACGTGGTGCCATTCTTCATCGCTGTCCATCACGTACAGTTCGTTCTTCGGGCTAACGCTAACCGCCCATGCGCTGAACGGATAGGTATGCGGTGAGGTCTTTACTTCCACCGCCGTCTCAAAATAGAGATAGTCGTGACCAACCAAGTCTTTTACAATCTCCGTGCATTCGTAATATATCGTGTTCATCGTGCTAAGGTTATCCGGTAAGTAGATTTCGATGTTTTCAACGGCCCTTCCAGCATCTCGCCGGTGTCAGGATCAACGGCTACTCGGCCCGGCGCCAATAGCCGAAGCTTTTCTTCCACCGCTTTTTTCTTTCGTTCTATTTCGAAACGCTCGGCTTCCAAAGCACACCATTCCGCGTTGGCCGAATAGTCGTAGCTAACACCGGCTTCGCAGAGTTCAATGCGGGCGCCAGAAGTGGTGGTTAAACGGCCATGATGCTTTGCCAATTCATCGCGTAAAAACTGAACATAGCGTTCGTCGTGGCGCACTGACTTTACAAATTCTTCCATCGCTGCCAAAGCTTCGGCTACGCCAAACACATTGCCTTCGTCCAACAACGTTCCAACGGCTTCATCGGCCATGTTGTGAAGCTGCTTTTTGCTCAAGCCTTCGTGTATGGAAGGCAAAGTGCTAGGCTGCGCTAAGAGTTTTTCCATTGATTTGATTTCTGCGGTTGGAAATTAATTGTTGCAATAACGGATTGGAATCCACTTCGGGTTTGTTCTTTTGATACAAGTCCACCAGTTCTTTTTGCGAGCCGCAATCGTCCACTTTTTGGTACCAGTCGCTGCCGGGACGAATGACGTGGAACTGCGCTTCGCCTTGTTCGCACCAGGCGGCTATTGTTTCCCCTGTTTTTTCCGAAGGCACAAAGGCCGGCTTGCCGCTGAACAAACCCGTACGGTCTTTGGAAACAATGGCATTGTGGGCCGTATCCATCTCCAGATTGATGGTCAACTCGTATTCAAAACCTTCGCGGGTAATCTCACGCAGCCCGCCTTTTTCCACCTTTATTTTGCCGTTGTTGTCCTTCGTCATTTCGTAATCCTGCTTGCGGCGCACAGTGGTTATCACGTGGCAGGGGCTGTGTAGAATTGCCTCTAAAAAAGCCTGGTGGCGAGGCGTAACCTTTGCCCAATCCTGATACTTCCCACCGAGTTGCTCAACAATCTCCAAACAACCTCCTTTACCGTCCCACTCATGCGAGATGGAATCAACGATGATCACTTCCATCCCGGCTTTTTCGCAACTTCTGATAGCTTCGATGTACCGTTCGGGCGTGAACGGCGCTGTGAGCGGAAGCACGTTGTAATCGCCGAGATGAGCGTACAAATCAGCGCTGCCGTTTTCGGTGTCAATGATGGCGACTTTACTCAAATCGCCGCAAAGGCCTTTGGCTATCAAAATGGCGCTGTAGGTTTTGCCGCCGCCGCTTACTGCGGAAAGGCCGAGTCGAATTTTTGCTTGTTTGCGTGTTGCTTTTCGTAATTGCATGACTGTAAGTATTATTAGTTAATCGTACTCGTGATGAATGATGAGTAATTAGTAATGAGTTCGTGCTGTTCGTAAAGTCATTTCAACGTTGAACGGCCTGCTCATTTCTCATTGCTGATTATGCGGCCTGGCCCAGTTGTGAACCAAAGGCGCCGGCGAAATAGCGAACGGCCGCTTCCTGAATTTCATCCATGGCACCGGTAACTTCCAGCACAGGCTTAATATCAGCACCGTTCCATTTCACAAAATCAATGTCCACGCTGTAGCGGTCAAAAATGTCAAGGGCAGAGGCCGAAGGATTGAAATAGCCAACGCCTTCTATGTTCAACTCGCCTACGTGTTCGGTAACGATCTTTAAATCACGAACCACCTTGTGCTTGAGCGGGAACTGAAAGCTGAAGTCTTGTGTTGTATTTCTCATCGTTTGGAGTTGTGAATTATTTCTTTAGATTTGTGAAGCATAAAGATACGGAAAGTTCACATTTCGCACAATTTATTCACATATTTATTCACAAAATTTTGTTGCCATGTTTATCGCCGAAAACTTAGTGGAAATCAGGGAGTTGGCCGGATTAAGTCAAACCGAATTTGCCCGTAAACTCGGGCTTTCCCGCGAGGTCGTTAACAAAATGGAGAGTGGTAAGATGAAGCCATCAAAACGAACTTTCGCCAAAGTGCAAAGCTTCCTTCAGAACCATCAAAATCACAACTATTATGGCGATGTGAATATTTTAGGCAAAAGTTCACAAGCAGACGAAAAACGTGTGACCGGAAAGGCTTTTCTTTCTGACCGGCTGCAACACAAAAACGAACCGCATATTCATCTCGTACCCTTGGTTGGGATAAAAGCACAAGCAGGATACATCAAAGGCTTTGAGCAGGTAGATTACATGGACACCTTAGAACAATATTCCTTGCCTCCAGGCGTAAACCCTATCGGCGCGGTGTGGCGCTATTTTGAAATTGACGGCGACAGCATGGAGCCAACACTAAGTGCCGGCGATGTAGTCTTAGCAACGCTTGTACCCGTTGAAGATTGGAATGATACACGCGACTTTTGTGTGTACGTGATTCATACTGCCGACCAGTTGCTGATAAAACGTTTGTACAACAAGTCCGATGACGAATGGGTGCTTGTTAGCGACAACGAAGACGTAGCGCCGCAGCATTTGATAAAGAAAGAAGACGTGAAGGAAGTTTGGTATTTGCGGAGGCACATTCGGAACAGAGTGCCGATGGCGGAGCAGGTGAAGATAAGAGTGTGAAAAATGACGACGGACTTCATACAAACAACTTTCTTCATTTTGCCACTTAACTTCAACTGAAGTCAAAACCTAAATGCATCTCGACAAATATCCAATTGAAGCGAGCCCTAACTCTTCTGTTTTTGAATTTGTAAGTGAGGGAAGAAATGGCTCAATTTCTAAGTTCGTTCAGTTTCAACCGATCGGTGATCCTGATCTTTTCAATTTAGCGTTCGGCGATAAAAACATTACAACCGGCAGTCTCGACGACTTAGCCATTTCAAATAATGGCGACACAGAGAAAGTGTTGGCAACAGTAGTTGCAGCCGTTATTGCATTTACAGACAAAAATCCGGATGCAATCCTTTATGCCACTGGCAGCACGCCGTCTCGAACACGTCTTTACCGGATCGGCATTACAAAATTTTATAGCGAGGTGGAGAATTTTTTGAAGTTCACGGACAAATAGGTCTGGACTTTTTTCCCTTCGAAAAAGGACAAGAATATTCCGGCTTTGTAGCCAAAAGAAAAAGTCTTTAACTTGCAGTGTATGAAGACGACAAAAGAAATTCGCAAGAGCGGCACTTCGGGAATTACCATCAATCCTTCATTGGCTAAATATGAAAATGAAATTCTTTTTCCCGAAAAGTTAGCGAAAGCAAAGGAGCAGCTGAAAGGGGCTAAGCTTCCTTTTCAAAAATCTAATGATAAGTAGTTTGTTTTCTCATCATACTCCTGCCTTGTAAAAGTTCCTACTGTACACATCCGTTCAACTTCATTTCCTCACATACCCGTTCTTCTTTAGCAAAATCCTTCAAGCGGTCTTTCGAATAGAAATAATAAGGCCGCGAAAAAAATATTACACATTAAGGCATACGCCGGACTTGAACACGACTTCTTTTTTATAAAATTCAACGGTAAAATTGATTACAGTAGTTTCAATTTTGATTCTGTAGTTGACGATCGGCTAAGCAACTTAAACAGCATTGAGAAAGCAGACTGCAGTACAATAATCAGAGAAATTTCACATTCCCGCTTTCCCTTAATTTTACCGCCATTTACAACGCCTATGCCTGCTAATGCAAACCGACAGTTTCTGGATTTTGAAAAACCCGTCAAGGACATCATTGATGAAATAGAAAAGCTGCGCCACGCACAGGAAAGCAAAAAAATTAATTACGCCGACAAGATTGCCGAATTGGAGTCGCTATTGGTGGAGCGCCGCAAAGAAGTCACACAGAACTTAACGGCCTGGCAAAAAGTGCAGTTAAGCCGCCATCCCGACCGGCCTTATACGCTCAAGTACATTGAAAAAATGACCACCGATTTTGTGGAACTGTACGGCGACCGTAACGTTCGCGACGACAAAGCAATGGTGGGTGGTTTTGCCCTGCTTGATGGACAAACTTGTATGTTCATCGGCCAGCAAAAAGGCATCAACACCAAGACACGTCAACTGCGCAACTTCGGGATGGCTAACCCGGAAGGCTACCGAAAAGCCCTCCGCCTGATGAAGCTTGCCGAGAAGTTTAATAAACCCATTGTTACGCTCATTGATACACCGGGAGCTTACCCAGGCCTTGAAGCTGAAGAACGCGGACAAGGTGAAGCCATTGCCCGCAACGTTTACGAAATGATCCGCTTAAAGGTTCCGGTCATCTGCATCATCATTGGCGAAGGGGCTTCGGGCGGGGCGTTGGGCATTGGTGTGGGTGACAGGGTTTATATGATGGAGAACACCTGGTACACCGTGATTTCGCCGGAAAGCTGCTCGTCTATTTTATGGCGAAGCTGGGACAAAAAAGAAGTAGCTGCTGAACAATTGAAGTTGACACCGGAACACATGAAAAGCTTTGGCTTGGTGGACGACATTATTCCCGAACCACCCGGTGGCGCTCATTGGGATTACGACGAAGCGGCGCAAATTCTCAAAGGCCATTTATTAAAAGTGTTGGCCGAATTGAAAATCATTCCGCAGGAAGAAAGAATAAACCAGCGCATCGAAAAATTTGGCAAAATGGGCTTTTGGGAAGAAGCATCAAGAAGCGAAATACCGTCGGACTTTCACGGAAGTGAAGAGATGCCGATTACAACATTGGCTTGAGCCAATGACAAAAGTTGACGATGTGAAAAGGAAGGCTTGTGTGCAGTAGGATTGACGGCACAATGCTGAATAGAAATACTGAATGTACAAGTCCCGATATCTATCGGGAGCGACGCAACAGACGCTCAATAGATGCAATAGCCTCTGGTTCACAAAAAAAGGCGTTGCTAAAGATGGATTGAAATAGTAAAAGAATCTACGGCCTAATAAGCCCCTTTAGAGGTTTGGGGTTTAGAAATTAGAAACATCAAATCAGAAATTACTTATGCTTCGCGAAATATTGAGAGGAACCGGTGTGGCACTGATTACGCCGTTCAAAGAAGATAAAAGCGTTGACTTTGATGCGCTGCAAGCCATTATAAACTTTGTGATTGATGGCGGTGTGCAATATCTGGTTACGCTGGGAACCACCGGCGAAACGCCGACCTTGAGCAAAGAAGAAAAAGCCGACGTCGTTACAGCTACGTTTCAGTTTGTAGCCGACCGTGTGCCAGTAGTGGTAGGCATTGGCGGCAACAGCACCGACAGCGTGATTAAGGAAATAGATTACCTACCCACGGAAAAAGCCGTTGCCATTTTATCGGCTTCGCCGTATTACAACAAGCCTTCGCAGGAAGGCATCTTTCAACACTATAAAGCCCTTTCCGCCGCTACCCGTAAACCGCTTATTTTATACAACGTGCCGGGCCGCACAGGCAGCAATATTAGCGCTGCCACAACGGTGCGCCTGGCAAAAGAAGTGGACACTGTGGCCGGCATTAAAGAAGCCAGCGGTAACATGGCACAGTGTATGGCCATCCTTCGCGACAAGCCACAGGAGTTTATGGTGGTGAGCGGCGACGATGCTTTGGCTCTGCCGCAAATCGCCTGCGGCATGGACGGCGTAATCAGCGTTGCCGCCAATTGCTTTCCAAAAGATTTTTCGAGCATGGTTACGGCTGCCCTCAACAATGAATACGCTACGGCAAGAGCTTACAACAATAAATTGTTGCAAGGCTATGACCTGTTGTTCGCGGAGAACAATCCCGCTGGATTAAAGGCTGCACTATCGGAGATGGGCCTTATTGAAAACAGCCTGCGTCTTCCGTTGGTGCCGTTGAGTGCGGCCATTCACCAGCAGGTTGTAGACTACTTGCCTACGCTGAAATAAGCGAATGAAAATTTTTCCCCTTTTTGCTTTTTTACTAGCAACAACAGCGGCTACTGCGCAGTATAAAGTGCGCTTTGTTGTTAACAAGTTTCCCACTTATCATCGCCAGAATGATGAAGTCTTCCTTGTGGGCAACTTCAACAGTTGGAACCCGCACGACAACCGTTACCGATTAGTTGACGGTGGCATTACAATTGAACTGAAAAGGGGTATGTATGAATATAAGTTTACCCGCGGAAATTGGGATGAGGTTGAATCAGGGGCCGAAGCTTTTCCGGTACAAAATCACATCATAAACGTAGAAAGCGATACCACCATTTTTACCGAGATAGATCATTGGGCCGACCATTTTCCAAAGAAAGGAAAAGAAAGCACGGCTTGTAAAAACGTACAGATATTAGACACGGCTTTTTACATGCCGCAACTGGATCGTCACCGCAGGGTTTGGATTTATTTGCCCGAATCTTATGCCACCAGCAAAAAGAAATATCCTGTGTTGTACATGCAGGACGGGCAAAATGTTTTTGATGAGGCAACATCGGCTTACGGCGAATGGGGTGTAGATGAAGCAATGGATTCTTTGTGCCGCGAACGTGCAGAAGTGATTGTAGTGGCCGTTGATCACGGCGGCGAAAAACGCATTCGTGAATACTCACCTTTTGCTACGCAGCAATTTGGCAAAGGCGAAGGTGATGCTTACGTGGACTTTTTAGCGCATACGCTTGTGCCTTATATCAACCGGCATTACCGCACAAAAAAAGCCGCGAAATACACATCCGTTGCGGGCAGTTCAATGGGCGGTTTAGTCTCGCTTTATGCAATGATGAAACATCCGTCAACCTTTGGTGCGGCCGGTGTTTTTTCACCCGCATTTTGGATGGCGCCGGGTTTAAAAGATTACGTAGCCAAACGAGCGCCCAAGGTAAAAGGACGCATTTATTTTTATGCCGGCGGACTGGAAAGCGAACGCATGGTGCCCGATATGTTGCAGGTATTTGAAACCTTGAATGCCCATTCCAAAGCCGAATTAAAATCGCACATCCGCGCCGAAGGCCGCCATACGGAAAGTGTGTGGCGGGAAGAGTTTCCCTTGTTTTATGAGTGGCTGAACCAAGACTTTCTTTCTCCCTAAAGGGAGGACGTAGGTCAACTAAACTTTACAAAAAAAGACAGCCGTTAAAAGCTGTCTTTTTTTTGGACCAGAAGTCTGTCTATCTATGAAGCGTCTGTTGCGTCGCACTTTTGTACGTTCTTATCATTATTGAACACAGCAATGCGGCTACAAAAATCTTTTGAAATAAATCGTCAATAATGCCCGCGAATAAGCGGCTTTATTTTCTCGTTGTATAGAGTTCTTAATTTATCATGCACTTCGTTTGACAAAGGTGGTAAATCCGATGCAGCGGCATTGTTCTCCGCTTGCTTCATTGATGATGCGCCGGGAATGACGGTTGTGACTTCGGGATGATCCAATATCCAGCGCAAAGCCCATTGCGCCATTCGGTTGTCGGGCAGCAATGCGGCTATCTCTTTCGATAATTTTATTCCTTCATTGAACTCGATTCCCGAAAAAGTTTCGCCACTGTTGAAGGCCTGGCCGTTGGCATTGTAGTTCCGGTGATCGTTTGCCGCGAATGTTGTTTGTTCATTGAACTTACCCGTAAGTAAACCACTTGCCAGCGGCACACGAACAATGACAGCAACGCCTTTCTCTTTCGCTTTGGCAAAGACTTCATCGGCTACGTGCTGCCGGAACAAATTAAAGATGATTTGCAGTGAAACCAAACCTTCCTGCTCTAAACAAATCATGGCTTCTTCGCTTGTTTCCACGCTGGCGCCAAAGTTTTCAATCAGGCCTTCTTTTTTCAACCGGCGAAGATTATCGAACACATCACCCTTGCGCATTTCTTGGGTAGGAATGCAATGCAGTTGTTCCAGGAACAGTTGTGAAAGACCGAGGTTCTTCAGGGAACTTTCTACTTGCCTTCGCATGGCATCGTACCCAAAGTTTTGCGGCCAGCCGTTGCTTCCGTCATTCCGCCGCCCGAGCTTTGTGGCAACAAAAATCTCCTTGTCCGTTGTTGCTAGAAATTTACCGATGGTTTGTTCACTGATGCCCATCCCGTACACATCAGCGGTGTCAATAAAGTTGCCACCCGCATCAACAAAAGCTTGCAGAATGGCGAACGACTTTTCTTCATCAACAACACCCCAATCGGCGCTGCCGAGTTGCCAAGTGCCGAGGCCGATTTCTGAAATTTTGTATTGTTTGAATGAGCGATAATTCATGTAAGTAATTTGTCCCGCAAAGAAACACTTGGAGCAATGATATTCAGATGTATTAATCACGGCATCTTCTCAAACCCCTCCCACTTTACTTTCCACTTGCCGTCTTTTGGAATGCCCGGCATGGCGATTTTACTTCCGTCATAACCCGCTACCATCATGGCAATCGCCGCCAGTAAGCCGCCATTGCCCGGCATGTAAATGCGCAGCCGATCATCTTGGTAATTGTGCCCGTTAACTAAGTAGGTGTTTGTTTGAATGGGCATCAGCAAAGCATCAATGGCTTTGTCCGGCAAATCCAATCTTGTTGCGGTCATGGCTGTCATCGGAAAGTCCCAGCCCCAAGTATCTTTCCACGTCCAGTTCTTCCAAACCCAATCAAACGTATTCTGCATGATGGTGTAATCCATTTGACCCGTTGATGGCATAACGCCTAAGCTGGCTAATACGGAAGGATGATCTGTTCTATACTCGGGATTGGTATAGGAATCTTTTGCGCTTTCGGCAGCGAGATAGAGATTAGCCTGAACAGGTAGCGGCGACAACTTTTGCAGCACATCATCCCATGTTTTATTTCTTGGCAAATGCAAACGTTCACGCCAGCCTTGAGCAACTTCCAAAGCCCAATGCCAATACACTAATTCGTAGGTCGGGTTGAATGTTTCTTCGGCTTTATACCGTTCCTGCGCCGGTATCAAACCTTTGCCGAGAATGTATCGCTTAGTGGCGCTATCATAATGTGCAAACGAAACCATGAAATCCGCCGTAGCAAACACCAAATCCTTGTACTTGTTCAATGTCCTTACATCCTTGTAATGACGATAACATTGTTCGGCGAAATAAATGTAATGCGGCTGTTGCCAGATAAGAAAGGCACCAACCGAAGACGGGGCTTCATCGCCGTTGTTGTCCGTCATCTTTTGCCAACGAACGCCGGCGAAACCTTGGCGTTGTGCGATGGCTTTTGCTTTGCCGGCAACAGAAGCGTACCAGTTCAATAACTTTTCCGTGTATTTAATTCGTCCCCACAAAGTCCAATGAGCGGCGTGCCACCAGGTCATTTCCAGATGCGGCTTGCCGAACCAACTGTTGTAAGTCAAGCCGGTTTCCTGCGGGGGAAAGTTGCCCGCTTCCTGTGTGTTCATCAGGTATTGCGAAAGGATGATACGGCGCTCCAATTCAAACGCTCTTTTATCAGTGCTGCCCGCAAAATCAATAGCAGCACCGCTTTGCCAGAACTTTTGCCAACCGTTGATACTGCTCTTTCGTGACTGCATGTATGTTATCAATGAAACTGAATCAGACAAATGAAAATTTGCGCTGAACTCAAATTGCTTTTGTCCTTGTTTTGGTGTGATCAGATATTGGTTTGCAGAAGTTCTTTTAAGGCCACCTTCACCGATCCATACACAATCAACGCTGTATCGCGTAGTATCAAGCCAATGAGTAAAACTTCTGACGTTTTGATCCTCAAGAGTGTGGCCTGAATGATGCCCGTCAGTGTTTGAATTATTTATACCTTCATCCGCCCAAGTACCTGTTGGATATGGAAACGCAATCTTTATTTTCAATCTTTGTTCAGAAACTAAAACAGACGTTACTTCTATACTAATTGCGTCATTTTCATTGTTGCAAAATGTAGACACTTTCACCGGTTTGCCTTCCACTGTAAAATGACTTCTAATTTCTCCCGTCCACAAATTCAACTCCTGATGAATGTCTTTTATGTCTTCCAACTTTGCTTCACTCCCATCCTTCTTCAACAACACAAAACCAATATTGCCCAACTGCAACCGATGCGGATTCTGCCGGAACCAATCGGCGGCTTTCTTCGCACGTTCCGGCTCTTTCACCTGCACTGCATATGTGATATCTCTTCCGTTTACATGAAAGGTCTTCAACGCTTCTTCCCGCTTGTAACCAACCGTATCAATGAAGCTGTGCCAACCCCATTCGCTTTGCGTTCCCAACGGTACGCCATGCGCATAGTCTTTGGGAAATGTTTGCAGGCCGGTGACGTCAACAGTAAATGCAAAGCGGCCGTTGCCAACGGTTAGCGATGACAAACTATCGGCTTTGCTTACGACAACATTATGCCGTTGTACCACTGCTTTGCGGTCAATTTTTTGAGCGAAAAGCACAAAAGAAGAAAGGATAGAAAAGAGAAAAAAGCAAAAGCGTACTATCATGCCAACAATCATTAAACCATCAAGTTAATTCATGTATTTTTTTAGTCCTTCTGGTTTAATTTCTTTCAACTGTTCCGCTACTATTTGTGCATTCAACTTTGCGCCATCAATATTCGTATGCGTATGATCGCCGGGAAAGAAAGGCTTCACCGCATCGGCGCCCATCGCTTCATATTTTGTAGCTACCAAATTATTCAGATCAATAAAATAAGCGCCTTCTTCCTTGGCTACTTGTTGTGCCCAGCCCGCATAACTTTCAGCAGAACGGGTTACTTTGCCTTCCTTCCAATCGTTCCGTGGAATGGGCGAA
Organism: Flavisolibacter sp.; assembly: GCA_965247695.1. Lineage (GTDB taxonomy): Bacteria > Bacteroidota > Bacteroidia > Chitinophagales > Chitinophagaceae > Flavisolibacter. The sequence goes on along the minus strand of OZ252037.1, from coordinate 2,061,218 downwards.
CAAACAATGGCTATCGCTCCTTTGGCTTTCGCATCGCGAATGTATTGGCGCATGTAGTGCCCGTAACTATACACCACTTCCTGCTTTTTCATAATGGGATTATACACCTCTTTGCTTTCTTCGCCAATGCCTTTGATGGTGCCTCTTGCTCTTGCGGTATCGTCAAGCGGACCGCTGTCGTTGTGGCCAAATTGCATGATGACATAATCGCCTTTTTTAAGCGTGGCCAGCACTTTGTCCCAACGACCTTCGGTGATAAAGGTGCGGCTGCTTCGTCCGCCGATAGCATGGTTGCGAATGCTGATTTTTGCCGTGTCAAAATACGGCGCAATAAAATCGCCCCAACCCCATAAACTTCCTTTGCCGGTGCCGTCGCCGTTCTTTACCGTTGAATCGCCAATGATGTAAAAAACAGGTTTGTCCTTTTGCAGTAACATGAATGAACTAAAGGCAGCAACTAAGAATAACGCAATAAAAATTTTTGTTGAAATCTTTCTCATAAGACTTATGATTTGATAAGGTAATTGTTTAATGAGTTTTTAGAATTTGCTTTAATGCCGTCAACCACCGAAGCAGCATTTACTTTGGCGCCTTCCTGATTGGTGTGGGTATGATCGCCGGGAAAAAAGGTCGCCACTTTTTCCGCTCCCCAAGCATCGTATTTATCAGCGGTGATGGCGTTGAGGTCAATGAACATCACGCCTTCGGCATCGGCAATTTGTTTGGCCCACAAACCGTAATCCTTATCGGCACGAAGCACCTTGCCTTCGCGGAATTCGTTTCGCGGAATCATAGACAGCACAATCGGCGTGGCGCCTTTTGCTTTGGTATCGCTGACGAATTTGCGGATGTACCAACCGTAGGAATGAACGGTTTCCAAGGTACCATCAGGCCATGTTAAACCCACGCTGTCTTCACCAATCCCTTTCAACACACCGCGATAACCGCCTCTTGTTGTGTCGGGCTTTGAGCCTTCATTGTGGCCGAACTGCATCATCACGTAATCGCCTTTCTTTAGCGTCGCTAACACCTTGTCCCAACGGCCTTCTTTGATGAAGGTTCTTGTGCTTCGCCCGGCCATCGCCTGATTGGAGATGGCGATTTTGTTGGAGTCAAAAAACTCCGGCAACAAACTGCCCCAGCCCCATTGTTCTTTGTTGCTGTTGCGCACGGTGGAATCACCGATGATGTAGATGGTGGGCGCCTCTTTTTGCAGGAAGCCAAAGGAAGAGCAGAGAAGCAGGATGAAACCAAAAAGGAGAATGCGGGTTTTGATCATGTTTTGTTTTTATGACGATTGTGTTTTGTACTTGGCTGCATGGCTACCGGACCCCATCCCGACCTTCCCCCGCCAGGGGAAGGCCATCCAAACACAGACCCTCGCTTTGCAACGGACCAATTTTTTTCATTGGTTTCTCTTGTTTGGTTCTACGTAAACCCACCCCTTTCAAACATTTCTCTATAGCTAATGTCTGCCGCCCCTCCAGGGAGGGGATGAACAGTCTTGATGCATAAGCAGCGGCCCATCGCAACCTTCCCGGTGGGAAGGCCATCTGTGCACAGCCCTCGCTTGTCAACGATTCATTTCTTATTCAATCAAACTTTAGATCTTAGCTGTTCCGTCTCAAACTTTAAGACTCTTTTTACCCTTCCCACCGGGAAGGGCTTTAGCACCATCTCGCCGCTTTCAGAAATGATTGAAGGGATGGGCCGCTCAATAGCGATAAGAACGTACAAGAGTGCGACGCAACGACAGCTCAATAGATAGACAGCCTTCTGGTCCATAAAAAAAGAACTCCATTGACGCAACAGATTATTTTAAAGCCGTTGCATTTTTAGCTTTCGCTTTTACTAAAACTATATTCGGCCTGAGTGGGTTCTTCATGCCTTCGCCGAAATAAAAACTTGTGTGCGGCGGTTGATTATACGCTACGTTTTGCCAGGCAATGCTCAAGCGATACTGCGGATCGTGCATGAGCGTATAAAACTTTTTGTCCGTTGGAATGGGCGTGCTGAAGATGCGCAACTCCTTGCTGTCGGCAGTGCGGTACATGACTTCTTCGCGCCAGTCGCCCCAGATGTCGGCGGACAATACCGGGTTTGATTTCGTGCCGTTGTTTTTTACGCAATTGTATTGCGAGGCATCCAACATGCGAACGGCTTTGGCCGTTGCATAGTCCCATTTGCTGATGGTGGTGCCGTCCAACAATTCGCTTAATACATCACCGTCCCAAAAGACGCCCATGTTACAGGAAGGCGGCGATTGCGCATTGATCAACGTGCCCTTGCAATCGTACAAACCGGTGATGCCTGCGCCGAATGACCAGCATTCGTAACCGGGATGCGTAGGGTCAATGTCAAGCGCCAACCCACGGCCCGGACCTTCACCATCTTCACCGGCTTTAACCGAAGCCTTCTTCCATAAAATTTCTCCGGTTTTAGCATCAAACATTCGTGAGCCGGCGTCGGAAAAACGCTCTTGTATGCCGAAGACTTCAAGGCCGGGACGAGAGGGATCAAGATCGGATACGTGTTGCGCATCGCCGTGACCGAGACCCGTTGAAAAAAGGCCTTTACCGTTGTCGTCAATCACCATCGCACCGAAAACAATTTCATCTTTTCCATCACCATCTACATCGGCGATTGTTAAGTTGTGATTGCCTTGTCCGCGATAGGGTTTGTTCTCCGGATGCGCCGGATCATCGCTATCAAAGGCCCAACGTTTAATGAGCTTGCCGCCTTTAAAATCCCATGCGGTGAGATAGGTTCTTGTGTAATAACCACGGGTCATGATAAGGCTTGGTGTCTTGCCGTCTAAGTAGGCAATGCCTGCAAGAAAGCGGTCCATACGATTACCGTAACCATCACCCCACATTGTCTTTAATTCATCGGTGGTTGGCGTTAATGAAGTAGGGTAACGCGGCGGTATAAAATCAACGGTGCTGATAGCTGCACCGGTTAAGCCATCAAACACGGTGAGGTATTCGGGACCGGATAAAATATAGCCACGATCGTTGCGCCAATCTTTGCTTGAATCGCCAATGACTTTGCCTTTCTCATCAATGGTTCCATCGGCGGTTTTCATGGCTATCTCCCCACGGCCATCGCCGTCTAAATCATAGACCATGAATTGTGTGTAGTGAGCGCCTTCGCGAATGTTCTTGCCAAGGTTGATGGTCCAGAGTAAAGTGCCGTCTAATTTGTAGGCTTGAAAGATGGGAGGATCGGTTTGTCCGGCTTGTGAATTATCTCTACCGCGACCAGCCATGTGCAGGATGATTTCATATTGACCGTCGCCATCAAGATCACCGACGGAACCATCGTTTACGGCGTAACCGATTGGTGTTTGAAGAGGAATGGAGAAGTAAGTACTATCTTCTACCGTAAGAAAAAAATAATTGCCATCAAAATGTTCTTCTTTTTTATCTATGACTGATACAAAATATGAGTAGTCACCAGAAGTTGATGCTCCCGAGTCTATAAAACTTGTGGTTTTTATAATGGGCGTATAATGATTCAATTTTATTGTCTGGTTGGTTCCGTTCTTCATATTGCCAGAAGTCCGGTATAAATTGAAAGCTGTGTTTTGTGGCTCTGTTCCAAGCAACCGCCAACTGACAAATACTTTTCCATCAGGCATTCGCACAGCCGAAACGCCACGGTTCAGGTTTTCCATTTGTCGTTGTGCAATGACATTGACGAAAGAAAAAAGCAAAAGGCTGACGAGAATTTTTTTCATCATTAGCAATGATTATTTACGGGCTGTGGTTTTATTATCACTTACCGGTTTGTTCAACACAATGTTTTGTTTAGGTGCAGGCTTCATGTCTTCGCCCATATAAAAGCTGGTGTGCGGCGGTTGGTTGTAACCTACGTTTTGCCAGGCGATGGAAACGCGATATTGCGGGTCGTGCATTAAGGTGTACATGCGATGTTCTGTTGGAATGGTAGTGCTGAAGATGCGCAACTCTTTATTGTCGGTAGTGCGTTCAATGAATTCTTCGCGCCAATCGCCAAGGATATCAGCGCTTAATGTTGGTGTTGATTTGGTGCCGTTGTTTGACGTGCAACCTTCGGCGGTGAAGATGCGGCCCACGCCATATTTATCAATATGATTGCCATCCAATAACTCTCTTGTCAGGTCGCCGTCCCACCAAATTAAAAAGTTGGTTGACGATGGATTGGCGCCGATCTTTTCACCCTTCATGTTGTATAAACCATCGGAACCGCTCCACCACATTTCTGCACCGGGATTTTTCGGGTCAATGTTTTCGGCCACGCCGCGACCGGCATCCTGATCAGGATTACCGGTCCATAAAATTTTTCCTGTTGCCGCATCGTACAAAGCAGCGCCGGGGCCTTTTGTTTTTTCTTCAATTTCATGAATGCCGAAGACCTCAAGACCTGCACGCGAAGGGTCAAGGTCACTCACATGCAAGGCATCGCCGTGACGAAGGCCGGTACTGAATAAGCCTTTTCCATTATCATCAACCACCATTGAACCATAAACGATTTCGTCTTTGCCGTCGTCATCAACATCGGCAACAGAAACGGTATGATAGCCTTGACCAGAGAAAGGATTCTCGCCATCTTTGGAATCAAAGACCCAGCGCGAGGTGAGCTTGCCGCCGCGCCAATCCCAGGCAGCCAATACGGTTCGCCCGTAATAGCCACGACACATCACAACACTAGGCAACCTGCCATCTAAATAAGCTACACAGGCAAGAAAACGGTCAACGCGGTTGCCGTTGTTGTCGTTGCCACCATTGCCACCATGACCGCCCCATTTATCGGTTGGGTAACGATTCGGAATGTAGTCGGTGGTGGCTAAGGCTTCGCCGGTTTGCCCGCTGAAAATGGTGAAGTATTCAGGTCCGGTTAAAATCTTCCCGTTGTTATCTACCCAGTTTTTTGTTGAGTCGCCAATGGGTTTTCCTTTGCCGTCAATGGTGCCGTCGGCAGTCTTCATGGCTACTTCGGCTTTGCCATCGCCGTCTAAATCATACACCATGAATTGGGTGTAGTGTGCGCCTTCGCGGATGTTCTTTCCAAGGTTAATGGTCCATAGTAAAGTCCCATCCAATTTATAGGCTTGAAAGATGGGCGGGTCGGTGATGCCATTGGAGGGGTTGTCCCGTCCACGGCCGGCCTGGTGCAACACTATCTCGTATTCGCCATCGCCGTCAAGGTCGCCTACACTTGCATCGTTGGGTGTGTAGCCTTGTGGTGTTTGCAATGGAATGGAGAGATAGTTTTTTGTGCTTGATTTTAATGTGAAAGGCTTACTGCTTTCGGCTTCTTTGCCGGCAGTGATGGCTTTTACAAAATAAGTTCGTTGGGCAACTGTGTCAGCTAAATCATCAGTGTAGTTTGTGCCTTTGGTGAGTGGGGCTTTGTTTAGTTTTTCTGTTTTGTTGTTGATGATACGATAGAGATTAAAGGATAGATCGGTGGGTTCGGTGCCGAGCAGTCGCCAACTGATGAAGACTTTGTTGTCGGTGGTTCGCATGGCGATGAGGCCACGGCCAAGGGCTTCCATGCGGCGTTGGGCGGAGGCAGTAAGGGATACAACAAGTAAACAGATGGAGAGAATTTTTTTGTAATGATTCATATAGGTTGTTCAGGGTTTTAATTTAGTAATGTTGTTGGGGCGTAAACCCACCCCCTTCAAACATTTCTTTACAGTTACATTCTGCTGCCCCTCCAAGGAGGGGATGAACAGTCTTTATGCTTGAATTGCGGCCCATCCCGTCCCGATAGCTATCGGGATTCCCAGTGGGAAGGCCATCTGCGCACAGCCCCTTCCTTTTAACGATTCTTATGTTACTCAATCAATTTTTTAATTGAAGCTTTTGCTTCAACACTTTCAGGCTCTTCGTACCCTTCCCACCGGGAAGGGCTTTAGCACCATCTCGCCGCTTTGTGAAATGGTTGAAAGGGATGGGCCGTTGAATAGAATTACTGAACGTACACGAGTGCGACGCAACGAACGCTCAATAGATATTCTTCCCCCTGTTTCATAATCGCTCTACTTTTTTTCGCTCACGGCATTAATGGTTACGCTGCCGCTTTTTAAATTTTCGCCAGCGGCTGTGATGGTTATTTTACCGTTGCCCGCACTGCCTTTGATGATGGCGATGCACTTGCCTTTAAAAGTCCAACGATTGGTAGATTGATAGGGTTCGCTGCTGGCCACATCGCCGTTGTCAACAGCGGCAATTACACCGGGACCACTGACGGAAAAGGCGAGCTTTGTATCGGCCGATGAAACAGGATTGCCTTCATCGTCGGTGATGGTGGCAGTGATGTACACGGCATCGTCCGGCGTGTTTTGCACGGATGGTTTATCAGCGGTCAGCAAAATTTTTGATGCGGGGCCAGCGGTTTTTAATTCCTGCTGTGCAACCACTTTACCACCGTTTTTACCAACTGCTTTTAGTGTTCCTTTTTCAAACAGAATAGTCCATGTTCGGGGCGATGCGTTGTCGGCTGTGCGGCCTTTTGCACCCATAGACTTGTTGTTTAAAAACAGTTCCACTTCGTCGCAATTGCTGAACACCTGCAGGTCGGCAGAGGTATAAATGTCGGGGTCATCAGGTGTCCAATCGCTGGCCCAGACCGTGCCGGCCGCGTTGCCTTCTTTGCGGGTTACATACACCATCGGTTCATCGTCCCACCAGCTTTGGCGTTGATAGCCGACGACTTTTTGCTCACCGGTTTTATCAAACAAACCCTGGCCGTTTGCCACCTTGGGCCAGTCTGCTTCGCCGAGATAATCGTAGCCCGTCCACAGGAATTGTCCGCTCATGTACGGCTTATCGCGAAGGGCCAGCCACATGCTAATGACGTGTGTGTTTTCGGTGCCGATGACTTTCCAATCGGGATGTTTTTCATGTGCCGCAACAAGTTCATTTTCGCGGTAGTTCTGCCCGACGACATCCATTGATGCGGCGAGGCCGTTGTCGTAAACTTTGGAAACGTTTGGACGAAACAAAGCCATCGTTACAGGCCGCGTCGCATCCAAGGAATGAATCAAATCCTGTTGCATTTTATACTTGCGAAAGCCCGATGAATCATTGAGGTTGTCATGTATCTCGTTGCCGATGCTGTAAATGACGATGGAGGGATGATTGCGGTCGCGAAGCACTTCATCTCGTGTATCACGTTCCCACCAATCATTGAAGTAAAGATTATAGCCTTTTTCAGCGTTGGGCTTTGAAGCATTCCAGGTATCAAAGGTTTCGTCCATTACCAAGAAACCCATCTTGTCGCACAAGTCTAAAAACTCCGGTGCATAAGCGTTGTGCGAAGTACGGATACCGTTGACACCAATGTCTTTTAACGACTGCAAACGCTTTTCCCAAACGCGAAGAGGAACGGCTGCGCCGAAGGCACCGCCATCATGATGCAAACAAACGCCTTTGATTTTGATGTTTTTCCCGTTGAGCCAGAAACCGGTTGCGGCTTCAAAATGTGCATCGCGAATGCCGAAGGTTGTTGTGACTTCATCAACCGTTTGTTTGTTGATGGTTATTGAAGTAACGGCTTTATACAATTGCGGGCTTTCTAAATTCCAAAGAGATGGGCTTTTGATGGCCGCAGTTTGTGTAATGGTTTCTTTCTTGCCCCCCTCTATCTTTTTTGTTGCTTGAACAGATGCCGCTTCTTTGCCATCGGCAGATAAAAAGCGAATGCGAATCGTTGCTGTTTGAGGAGAGGATGAAGCATTAAAAACTTCTGTAAATGTTTGAAGTTTGGCGCTTTGTGAAGTAACGTTTGATGTGGTGATATAGGTTCCGTTTTGCTCAACATGCAAAGGGCTTGTACTAATCAACCGCACATGCCGATAGATACCCGCACCGGTGTACCAACGGCTTGCAGGTTGCACCGTGTTATCAGCACGAACAGCCAATACATTTTTCTCGCTGCCGAATTTTAAATAAGGCGAGAGTTCATAGTTAAGAGGCACATAACCATTAGGACGTTTGCCGAGATGATGACCGTTGATCCATACATCACTGTTCGCCATGATGCCATCAAATTGAATGAAGAATTTTTTGGCAACATCACTGGCCGCTAACGAAAATGTTTTGCGATACCAGCCAACGCCTGCGGGCAAATAGCCACCGCCGCGGCTTGTAGGATTGGCGCGGTCGTAAGGGCCTTCAATGCTCCAGTCGTGCGGCAGGTTTAATGAACGCCAATCGTTGTCGCTAAACGATGCTGCCTCTGCACCGGGGGCATCACCTTTGTAAAATTTCCAGTCGTTATCAAACGGTATAATCGTTCTCGCCGATTGTGCGCCGGCAAGATGAATGAAGATAAAAATGAAGGCTATGGTTGAAAGGATTCGCATAAAAATTTATAGAATAACGCCGGTAGAACTTTTAACTGCTACGGTGCTTTTGTCTTTTGTAATGATGGAAATATTCTTCCAGTTCCAGCCATCGGCATAGCTCACTTCTCCGGCATTGTCGGCGGCCATTTGCACGTTGCTGAAATTGAAATTGCTTAACGACGATTGGGGCAATCCGGCTGCGCTGATGGCCTTTCTTGCCTGCTTAACCGTGATGTTAGAAACATAGATGTCTTTGAAATGCGGGATGCCTTTCTCTTCAGGCTCCACTTTCGTCAACATTACTTTCCAATGCGCTGGCAAAGTTTCTTGCGTGTAACCATCGGGAAGTTTGGAATAGCTGTACGCAGGGTTCCAGTTCATGGTGTACATAAAGGCATTGCCCACACTGTCCATCGTTATGTTTTGAAAATGGATGTCTTCCACTACGCCGCCTCTGGTAGTGGCCGACTTGATGTGAAAGCCGTTGCCTGTGCCCATCGCGGTTAAGTCCGTTGCCAGCACATGACGAATGCCGCCGGAAGTTTCACTGCCCAACGTCAACAAGCCGCCGCCTTTGCGGGCCACGCATTTTCTGATGACTACATACTCCGTTGGTTTGTTCACCCGAAGGCCATCCCAATCACGTCCCGACTTCAAACAAAAATCATCGTCGTTGCAATCAATGTCGCAGTTCTCCACCAACACCCAAGTTGACGAATCCACGTCAATGCCGTCGGTGCTTGGGCCTTTGCCGTCTTCATTATTTTTTACGGTGACGCCATCAATCGTCACGTGGTCGGAATACAAAAGTTGCATCGTCCAAAAGCCGGCATTAGAAAACGTAAGGCCTTTCAACGTAACGTCGGATGATGACTGCACGAGAAATGTTCGTACCCTTTTAGCATCATAATCTACAATCCAGCGCAGGCCTTTTGCTTCGTATTCTTTGCGCATCGCCCAATACTTATCCCAGCAAAATTTTCCTTGCGCATTTACTTTACCATCGCCGCTAACCATCACGTTCTTTACATTCATTACGTTGATGAGCGCCGCAGGCCACTTCATTTCAATACCGGCGATGCGGGTGTCAATTTCAGGATAATCATCAAAGCTTGTGCTGCCTTTGATCAACACACCTTTGTCAATCTTTAAGTAAACATTGCTCTTTAAAAAGATGGACCCGGTGACGTAAACACCGGGCTTAAATGATACAATGCCGCCGCCATCTTTGGCGCATTTGTCAATGGCTTGCTGAATGATTTTCGAAATGACCTTGGTACTGTCGTTGGTCGTGCCGAAGTCATTGACCCAATAGATTTTTTTCGTTGTTGGGAATGTTCGTGCACCAACGTTTTTAGTCCAGGATAAATCTGTTTGCGCTTGCAGCAAAAGCGTTGATGCTAGGAGAAAACAAAGTGAGAGAAGTATTTTTTTCATGCTTGTGTAGCGATTCATGTTTTATTTTTTGAACCAGAGGTTTGGTTATCTATTGGGCGTCTGTTGCGTCGCACTTTTGTACGTTCTTATCGCTATGCGGCACATCGTCGCGGCAGCAGCCCCCATCCGGCTTCCCCCGCCGGGGGAAGAGTCAGCACACAGCCCTTGCTTTCCAACGACCCTGCAAATGAAGTTGAGTCGTTGGCAGGCAAGGTGCGAAGCGAAGCGCCGGTGGCCTTTCCCCGTCGGGGAAAGGTCGGGATAGGGGCCTCACGACCTAACCTTAAAGAACTGGTTGTTTGGGTAGCGCTGTTGTGAATGGCGATGCCGGCAACCCCGCACCGTTATACAAATTCGGATGCGGCACCGCCTTCCATGCAAACCTCACAGCGGTTGGCGCCTTTACTGCATCACTCCAAACAACAACCGTATTGCCATCAATCTTTGCCTGTGCCGGAATAAAAACTCCATCTTCACCAGCGATGGTAAATTCTTTCAATTCACCATCTTTCGCCATCAGGCCTTTGTCGTAGTCAAAGGCAATTCTAATTTTATCGCCTTCAATCTTCATAGACCTATACAATGGTCCTGAAACAATGACATCCTTCTTGCCGTAGTCGTTGTGTAAAGCCCAAAGCGACAATCGTTTTCCTACCAACTCTTTGTTGCGGGGATGAATGTTCAGCGAATCGCCGTTATCGGTAGTCACGGCCATGCCCGTGTACGGCACGGTACGAAGTGCATATAACTGCGCATCGCGTATCTCGCCATTCTCGCTTCGGTGCGGCGAAACCTGAACGAAGTAAAAAGGAAGTTTTTCAGCCTTCCAATCGTCACGCCAATTCTTAATCATGGCCGGAAATAACCTGCGGTATTGGTAGGCATGATCTGCATTAGATTCGCCCTGATACCAAATGACGCCACGAAGAGTGTAAGGCTCTATCGGCACAATCATACCATTGTATAGTTTGTACGGCGACTTGTTGTTTGTTGGTCCCATTGGCGCCGCCGGTGCGGCGCCTTTGCGCCTGCTCGTATCGGCCTTCCAGGCATCCATGGCTGCTTTGTTTTTTTCAGCACCTTGCGGAAAAGCATCCAGGGCCTTTTGATAACGCACCAGTATTTCATTCAGATCCGCATCGCTTTGCAGCACCTCCTTTTTTGTCCACGATTCGGCCGGCGTACCGCCCCAGGTTGAGTTGATGATGCCGATAGGATAACCGGTTGCTTTATTAATCTCCCTCGCAAAAAAATACGCTACGGCCGAAAAGGTATCAATGGTTTTTGCAGAACAGATTGTCCAGTCGCCTTTGAAATCGTACTGCGGCTCATCGGCTACCTTGTTGGGCACATCAATCAAACGAATGTCGGGGTGCTCGGCATCTTTCATAACCTCATCATGATTTACAACACCGGTGTATGAGCCATTTCCTTTTTTGCCGATAAAAAATTCCATGTTGGATTGTCCCGACGACAACCAAACTTCACCCAACAAAATATTGTCAACATCTATTTGGTTGGAAGCCCTGAAAGTAAGTTTGTAAGGGCCGCCGGCTTTCGCGGTGCTGATGTAAGTAAGCCATTTACCTGAAGCATCGGCGGTTGCTGTCGTTGCCTTGTTGTTCCAACTGTTAGTGATAGTGACTTGCTCGCCGGGTGAAGCCCAACCCCACAAAGCCACTTTGCTATTTTGCTGCAGCACCATGTTGTTGCTGATAAGCGCAGGCAACCTTACCTGCGCCTGAAGTAGAGCCGCAATGAAAAAAGACAAACAAAAAGCGGCGACGCGAAATGTATTCATACACCCAAGCAATGAAAGCGAAATTTAGAACCGTGCCCTCCGGCCACTGTCCTGTTGCATCCTGAAAAACGGCCGTATTCATCAACCTTCGGTACATTCGACACAATCTTTTAACGTCGCTTAACTTTCGCTGTATGAAACCGATGCTTTACTTCCTCGTTTTTATCCTTTTTCAACAACACGCAATGACGCAGGAAATCAGCCTTCCGCTTTGGCCCGCGGGCAAAGTGCCCAACTATCAAAAAACAGCCGAGACTGAAAAGAGAGACACGGCGGAGATTATTCACATCAGCTATGTGCAGACGCCGGACATCACCGTTTATCTGCCCGCAAAAAGAAATGCTTCCGGGCAAGCTGTGATCATATGTCCGGGTGGCGGCTACTCAACACTAGCTTACAATTGGGAAGGCAGCGACGTGGCCAAACTGCTAAATGGAAAGGGCATTGCGGCCATCGTTTTAAAATACCGCTTGCCCAATTCTAAAAGCAACATCACACCGCACCTTACGCCTCTTATGGATGCGAAGCGGGCCATTCGTTTGGTACGTGCCAACGCTGCCAAGTGGAACATTAAAAAGGACAAAGTCGGCATCATGGGTTTCTCTGCCGGCGGGCACTTGGCCTCTACTCTCGCCACGCATTTTGACGCCGGTGATGCGGCATCTACCGACAGCGTTGAACGGATGTCGTCGCGTCCAGATTTTGCGGTGTTGGTTTATCCTGTCATCTCAATGAGCAAACCGATCATGCACGCCGGTTCGCGAAACAATTTGATTGGAGCGGCTGCCGATAGCAGCCTGGCAAAATTTTACTCCAATGAACTGCAAGTGACCAAAGAAACACCACCAACATTATTGATTCATGCCTCGGATGATAAAGCCGTGCCGGTAGAAAACAGCTTGCTGTTTTATCAAGCCTGCAATGACAACGGTGTGCCGGTGGAGATGCACATCTACCCAACCGGCGGACATGGCTTTGGATTGGCGATGGGCAAAGGTTATCTGGAAACGTGGACAGATAGGTTGGTAGATTGGATGCGGGGGTTGAAATAAGAAACGGCTAGAACGGCAAAAGGTGGAGTGGTTGTTTTACCGTGCGGTTTGTTTTCACCAATCCCGGTTTCAGTTGACGATAGCTGATGCGTTGACGGGTTTTGGGTATGCGGTAAACAAGGTTGCCGCGATGAACGGTTGCCATTAGCGGCACCGGCTCATCGGTTAGCAGCCAGGCGCATTTTTTGTCCGCCAACCCAATGTTGAAAACAGGATGACACCATCGCAAGGCAACTTTAGTATAAATCACAAGTGGGTAAGCAATTGAGTGCTGGTACAAATTTATCCTGATGATCAATTAAAATCCCTACCCGCTGTTGCGTATATTAGTGTGTTGTGCGATATAAAAACCTAAAATGGACGACTTAATAAATTATTCAACGCTTTACCCAGAAATTCCGTATGAAATAATTTCATTCTTTTCAAAGAACGAACCTGTAGATAATAAAATAGTATCGAAAAAAGTTATGGACTTTTGTACTTTTTATCAAAAAAAATATCCTGCTAAAGCATTTCCTCAACCAAGAATTATTGTAAAAATTTGCGACATATTCTGCGAAAATCATCAATTATCTGTTGTGCATAGAGGTGGCATCGACGGAACTGATAACAGTTATTATGGTATTTTAAGAAACAATAAAATAAATGAAAGCCCTTTCTTAGAATTGTATCTTAAAAAGAAGTTGGACTATATCGTCTATGGCTTTAAACATATTTATCAAGACTATAAGCAGTATGTTTTACCTGTTGAGTATACAGACACGCTTGGGAATAAATCACTAAGAACTTGTTTTCTGTATGACAATGGAATTGTTACTGCAAGGCATTGCATTGAAGGAGCTAGTAAAATTTCGATTCAAGGTCTTACCAAAGAAGATTTAGCTAAATCAAAGTTTGAAGTTCACGAAAACAAATTAATGGACTTACTCTACATTAGACTTTTTACGCCACCAAAAGAGTCAATAATGTTCAGCCACAAAGCCGAGATCTTAGACGAGGTTATGACATTAGGTTATCCCAAGATACCAGGTTATCATAATTTTATGACTGCCGAAAATGCGACCGTTTCAGCAAGATTTACAACCTCATTAGGACAGATTGTTTCTAATGCGGAAGACATTTGGATTAGAGAAAAACTTTTCCTCGTGACTGCAAAAATAAAGGGTGGAAATAGTGGTGGTCCAGTTGTAGCAAAAAATGGTTCTGTAGTTGGAGTTTCCGTAAGTTTATCAACAGGAGAAGGCGACTATGACGATTTAGGATATGGCACTGTTATTCCAATTGAATTTGTTGACAGCCTAATTAACAGTGAAATAAAAATATATTTAGACACTAATAAAATTGAGTTTGTAGACTTCGACTAAAATTACATCGCACAACAACAGGTTTCGTGTAATTGGGGCATGAGGTTGAAACAATCATCGGCAGTGCATATCCCAGCTTTATATTCGGCGGACGTAATTCTGTTGGGCAGTAGTTCTAAACTTCGTCTTTTAGTTATAAATTTAGCAGCGGTTCCGGGCAGACAGTTGATCAATTCGCCAACCTGCACAAAGCCCTGTTCTTTAGCGGCCATTGTAAAATGTCTACCTTACCATTGAAAATAATTGTCTTTGACTATTTAGAGCAACTTACAACACTGACAGAAAAATGAAAAACTTAGGCTTCTCCGAGACTAATACATCAATTGTAAAGTTTAAGAACTCAACTTCCGTGTCGACACCAAAAGGTTATTCGCATTCAGTTGAAATTGATTTAGGAAATTGCAGAATGATAATTATTTCGGGACAAGTCCCTCTTGACAAACAAGGAAACATAGTTGGCAAAGACGATTTAGCAAAGCAGACAGAACAGGTATTCTTAAACATTAAGAATATTATTGAGGAGTCGGGCGGGACTATGGACAATATTGTTAAAACAGGAGTTTACATGGTTGACTTGACACAAATCCAAACTTTTAGAGACATTAGAAATAAATTTATAAATCTTCAAACTCCGCCAACAAGCACGTTAGTACAAACAAGCAGCCTATTCAGTGACGATTGGCTTATAGAAATTGAGGCAACCGTTATAATTCCAAATCAGATTTAAAAAAATAACGAACTGCAAACAAGAGTCTCGGAGTTATTGGGGCGGAGCATTGAAATTTCGGCCATAGTTCTTTATAAGCTTTGGTTTCGGCTCGACGTTAGTAATTTAGCTTTAGTTTATAGCTTCAACTTTTAAAAAAAAGCTGGGCTTCAGTTGCCGGCAGAAGTTTGTCAAATACCGCACCTGCACCAATACTGGTTCGTAGGTATACACCAACCTCAAACTTTTAATCTTGAAAAAAATATTCTTATTGCTTGCAACTTTTGCAACAGGAGTTGTAATCGCTCAAACCAAAATAACGCCTACCAACAGTTTTCTTATTTCGGGAAAAGTAAGCAACGAAAAGATGATTACCCTCGCGGCGCTGGATACGTTTAAAACAATAACAGTCACGGGTGTCAACATGCTGAATGGGAAAGGCGACGGAAAAGAAATAGCCAAAAGCCTTAAAGGAATTTTATTGAAAGACCTGTTTTCCGGCATTCAATTTAACACCCAAAACAAAAAGGATTTGAATCGCTTCTATCTTGTCTTTTCCGCTACCGACGGATTTAAGCTGGTTTTTTCGTGGAATGAAATTTTTCACGCAAAGCCCTGTACCAGCATTTTTTTGTTGACCGAAAAAGACGGGAAAAAGATAGAGGAATTGGACGACCGGATCCTGCTCATTGAAGTAGATGATAACCACAACGGGCATGAACGAATAAAAGCCCTCCAAAAAATAACGGTTGACCAAGCGGATTAGTTGCCGCAACGCATAACCGGCGGCCCGCCTGCAATGGCGTAACCAAAAGGCGCATAGTTAGCCGGCAACGCACATCCTTATTTCCTGCGTGAGACCAACACTACAATCCCAACACTTCTTTTAATTTCCCATACCCGGCCCTGCTCACAGGTAGCTTCTCGCCTGATCGCAAAATGGCAAGATGCGATTCTTTTTCATACGGATCAATGCGGGTGATTTCCTTCACGGCCACGATGTAGGAACGGTGCGTACGCACGAAGCTGTCGGTTGGTAAACTGCTTTCGTAAAAGCCCATTGTCTTTGCTTTTAAAAACACGCCGTCGGCCGTATGAATCTTTACATAATCATCCGCGGCTTCTAAAAACGTAATGGCTTGCAGGTTGATGATTTTTATTTTGCCACCGTCTTTTATCACGATGCGTTCCGCTTGCGCCGGGCTTTGCGTCGCTGTTTGCATAAGGTTCTCTATCGCCTTCTTTTGGCCCGGCAATGAAGCTTTCCGCGCCAGTGCTTTTTCTACTGCTTTGGTGAAACGTCCGGCACTAAACGGCTTCAACAAATAATCCACCGCATGAGCTTCAAAAGCTTTGATGGCATATTCGTCAAAGGCGGTGGTGAAGATGACTGCAGGAGCATCTTCAATCAATTCGAGCATTTCAAAGCCGTTGATCTTTGGCATTTGAATGTCGAGGAAAATAATACCGGGCTTGTGTTGCTGAATGGCCTTTAACCCTTCAAAGCCATCACTGCATTCAGCGGCAACAATTATTTGCGGAAAAGCTTGCAGGTATTCGATGACAACGGACCGGGCCAAGGGTTCATCGTCTATGATAACAGCAGTCATGGCTGTGGAATTTTTACGGTGGTAATGAAAAGATTTTTTTCTGTGGTTGTTTGCAACAAGTCGGTCCGGGCAAACAAAAGATAAAGCCTTCGCTGCACCGAGCTTAAACCGAAGCCTGTGCCTTTTTTCGGCGAGCTGGTTTCGGCATCAAAAGGGTTTCTTACCTCCAACGCCAAATAACCATCCGCCTGTATTGCTTTAATGCTGATGGTGATGGCTTCGGTGGTATCGTACAATCCAAACTTGATGGCGTTTTCCACCACGGGTTGAAGCAACATCAATGGCAACTTCGCTCCCGCTGTTTCGTTTTCAACAACTGCCGACAGCCGGTGCCCGAAGCGTACCTTTTCTATTTCGAGATAGAGTTGCAGGTGTTGCAGTTCTTCTTCCAAACTGATCCACTCCTTTTGCTCCTGCTTTAAGGTGCCGCGCAAAAATTCAGACAGTTGTTGAATCATTGTCCGGGCCTTTTGCGGTTGCGAAACCACGAGGGCATTGATAGAGTTAAGGCTGTTGAAAAGAAAGTGCGGTTGCAGTTGTTGCCGCAGGCTATTCAGCTCCGCCTCTTTGGCCAGAGCGGCAGCTTCAGTGCGGCGTTTATCGGCTTCGGCCTGGTCTTGCAGCGTATAATAAACAATGCTGATTAAAGCTACGCAGGCGATGACCAAGAAGCCCGTGGCGCCGCGTATAAACAGCGATTGCGAAAAGAAACTTTCGTATTCCTTGCCATCGCTTACTAGTAAGAACAGCAGGGCTCTGGTGACGCTTAACCATAAAAAAGTCAACCCCGCGCAAAGGCTCACCACATACCCGTATCTGTTTTGCGAAGGCAGGTAAAAATGCAGGCTAAAGGTGACAAGCAAGGCCGCCGCGCCAAGCAAGGCGTTGGACAAAATACTATCGAGCAAAGCCGTGTTGATGGCGTGGCCGGCTTTGTACAAAACCCAAAAATGCAAGGCCGCCCAGCAACAGAACCCTGCGCTGAAAGCGATGCGAAACCGAAGGGTTTTAAGCAAGGTCACAGCCGGAGATTATGCGGTTTGCCGCGTGAGGGAAGTTTGCAGGGTGGCCGCTTTGTGATGCATAAAATTGCGGTAGGCCTGCGCATCGCCGGTTTCTTTTATTTGCGAAAACACTTCGGCGCCGTCGCCCAATTCATCCAGCGCATAGAGTTCTACCACGTTGATAAACTTCCACTGCACCAACTGTTGTTTGTTGTTGAAAAACGTTTCCTCTTCCTGTACGCCGATGCCGCGGCTTTTGTGCACCGCTTCTTCTTCGTCGGCGGCGATAACAAAGCGCAGTTGTTCGTCGAATTGAGCGGTGTGCGGGTCTTCGCCGCAAATGATTTGGTAAACGAGTTTAACGAGATAGCGGTTCATAAAAGAAGATTGCAAAAGCCAAAAACCAAGATTGTTTCGCACATCGTCAATCGCTTCTTGAATCTTGAATTTTGGATTCTGGATTTCAAATTAGTAACTCTTGATTTCCAATCCACCAAAGAGACAAGTGCCGTCAAGATAAAGCACTTTGTTGGCGGTATGATTGGCGGCCGGCGGACGCTTGTCATCAATGCCACCAAAGATAGCCACTACGTCGCTCTGCACTTCCCAATCGGGCGGGATAATCAGCTTGGTGCCGCCAAACATGTTGAAGCAATCAATAACGGCTTTGCCGTTGAAATCGGCCTGGGTTAAATTGATTTCCGCGCCGCCCATAAAGGTGGTGATGTCGCCGCCTTTAAATGCTTTCGACAGCACGTTTTTTTTTACACCGCCGAAGACGGCTGTGGCGTCAATGGTATCGTTGCGGTCTGCAGATGCGGCCTGCCAATCGCTATTGCCTGTGTTGCCTTCAGTTGCGGCAACGACTGTTTCATCGTTGCTGTTTTTGTTGTCGTTAAGATCATCGCCGCCGCCGGGACCACTACCCGGACGGCAACGACGATTCTTTGGCCTGAAGATGACGAAAAGACCAGCGGCAATCAATAAAATTGGCCAGATGTAGGGTTCCAAATGCAGTCCGGGTGTGACTTCACCGGCCAGAAAAATGCTGCCAATGACGATGGGAATGATCCACCCAACGCGGCGAAAGCGATGCTTGATGCCGGAGAAAACGCCGATGGCAATCAGCAGTACCGGCCAGGTAAAAAACCATCCGGGGAACAGCAAAGCGCCACTTACTTTCAGCAGGAGCACCGCGCCTACGATAAGCATAAACAGTCCGCCCCAAACGCGGCCTTTCTCGTTGCGGATGCGTCCGCGCCGCTCCCACCGTTCGCGGCGGCGCTGCATTCGACTTTCAAATTCTTCTTTGTCCATTGTTTTAAATTTTAGTCAAAGAAAGATTTTTCAGCAAGCGAAGGCAAGGGAAGAAAGGTGAGTGAAAGATGATTTACCGGTAAGCGGCGGAGTTTTTTCGGTGAGTGGAGGGATGGGAGAGAATGGAGTTTTTGCTAACGTTTGAGTATTTGCGAAGGCAAGGGATTCATTGCTCGTCTGCCCGGTACAAATGCCCATTTGACAATATACTGTTGAAGTTATGAACTATAGTTGAAAATTGAACGTAGAGCCCGAACCACTGCTTATACCTGCATTTAGCTGATGTTACAATGTTCAGTCCTGCTTTTGCAAATACTATTGTTGGGTGATGTGAATAATGAGCCTTTTAGTGATATCCATCTAATATGAACGGGTATAAACTTTTATCATTGTTAGCCAAATAAATGAGAGTGTGATAATCCCAAATGCACTTAATCTTGATAAGATATTCAGGTCTGCTCTGACACTCCTCGATCAAATGCATACAATGTTTTTCTTGGCACAATCTTGTCAGGTACTCCGGAAAAAAATTATATATGTCTTGAGAAATCGGTTCGCAACGTTCAATCAATCTGTCAACTTCACGTTTAGTATCATAGTACTTTTGATTTATTAGAATAAAGTCTCGTCGGCTATTATGTGAAGCAAATTCACTTAGGCGCTGGTTACGCTCATAGTTCTCCAGCATTATATGACTCAAATTGTGAATTATGTGCTGAAACAAACTCATAATTGACGATTGAAAGATTTAAAATTATGTTTCGAACATTCTCACTTCATTTCGCCCAACGTAAAGGGCCTAGCATTGTTGGAGGATTTGAAAATCGTCCGCCCGGAACTGAAGCCCAATTAAGAAACTGAAGTTGAAGTTAACAACTAAAAGCCAAATTGAAAAACGTCCAGCCCGAACAAAAGATGCTATGTTGCTGAAGATGAAGATAACAAAGTACAGCCCCAATAACGCCAAACCCCATCCTATGTTTACAAAACGATACCTTGTACTACCGGATCAAAGAGAGGCAAAAAGAACAAAGGGGCGGAGTAAGACCGTAAAACCCCATCGGCATAAAAGCCTTTACAACATGATCGTCCCCGCCCCTTTTCTTACCAGATGCTGAACAGTTCAATGAGCGTTTAAAACAGCTCGCAGTAGGATAGATAGCACCGCGTAAGAACTGTTCTTTACACCTCGTTCGTAGTATTAAAGTTAGTCGTTACTCACCTCAAAACAACCTGTCATGCAAACACAAAAACTCTGTTGTGGCGTAGATGTTTCCAACACTACACTGGACGTAAGTTATCAAAACAATTTAGGGGAGTTCTTTCACCTCCGTGTTGGAAACAACAATGCGGGCTTTGCGAAAATTATGGAGCATACCGGCACCGATTATCATTTTGTGATGGAGGCGACAGGAGTTTACTATATCAGGTTTGCTTTTTTTCTTCACGGCAAGGGCTGCCAGTTAAGCGTCGTCAATGCCCTTAGCATCAAGCGCTTTATTCAGATGCATTTGGAGCGCAACAAGTCGGATAAAAAAGATGCCGTCTGGATCTGCCGGTACGCAATAGAACAGCGACCTCCTTTTTGGGAAATGCCCGCCCCTGCTTACTTTGAAGCCAAGCAACTTTACAATACCATCCGGGAGTACACCGAGCAAACCAAACGCTTCAACAACCAGTTGCACAGTCTTGGGCTGTTGCCGGTGCCGAGCCGGGACACCATAAAATCACTACAGAGAATAAAGCAGGTCTTACAAAAAGAAGTGGATGCTTTAGAACAAAAACTTGAAGCCCTGCTAAAGCAGTGGCAACCCGCACAACTTAAAAGTGTAGGCAGTATAAAAGGTATTGGCAAACGGGCAACAGCTATGCTGATTGTTTTTACCCAAGGATTTAAGAACACGCACAGCCACCGCCAGCTTATCAGTTTTGCCGGCATGGCGCCTACGGAGTACAGCAGCGGAAGCAGCATCCATGGCAAACCAAGAATTTACAAAAAAGGAGGCAAAGCTTTACGGGATGTCTTGTACATGTGCGCCATGAGTGCCATGAAAACAAACGTGGCCTGTAAGGCACTTTATGAGCGGCTGAAAGCCAGCGGAAAGACCGGCAAGCAAGCCTTGATTGCCGTTTGTAACAAACTACTTAAACAAGTCTTTGCCCTGGTGAAGTCCGGAGGCCTGTACCAACCAAACTATTCTTCCGTCAGGCCCTAAAAACTGTATTTTGTATTTGGTTTTTATCACAGTTCATGTTGGCTGCATACCCTACTTCTCGAAGTAATCTAAATTTTTATTGTATGTCCCTTGAAAAGACTCTCCCTTTTTTGAGAAACCTTTGTCGATTAAATATTTTCTCATAGTGTTATTGTCAGTTGTAGCATAGATTTTTTCGTCTTGCACATTTTCCAACAAAGCGTCATTAATTTCTTTGTTGATTCCCTTTCCACGGAATTCAGCTTTTGTTACGGAATATCCTAACTCAACAGTAGGGATTTCCTTATCAGTAATTTTTGCTTTAGTTTTTATACGTTCAACTGAAGCTTTTTCTTTTTGCTTTATTGCTGAAACTCCAATTAATTCTTTATTGTCAGAATAGTAGAAGGCTAAAAGTTTGCAATTTTTGATTCTGTTTTGTAATCCATTAGGGTCAACCTGTCCACCTAAAAGAACTAAGCTTTCAAATAATTCTAATTCCTCTTTGGTGCAGTCTGCTGGCTTTTTGATTATCATGCTTTGGTTTATTTTAAAATAAATTCATTTTTGTAGAAATGAAAACATTCGTCATTGATTCATTTATAAATGAGTTGTATTTTATGAACAAGTCGTAAATGTCTTCTAAATTACTTTTCTCAATTCGAATAGAATTTTTTCCTTTAGGGTGTGTGATCTCGTCTCTCTTATTTTTTTGAATTAGCAAAAGTTTGAAATGAGAACTATTAAATTTTAAGGTTGTGTCTTGCTTGTTGAAGGTTTTTGCATGTTGCTTAAATGTTTTTTTAAATTTCTTACAAAAGTCATCTCTGTCGTTATAATTTAAATATGGATTGAATTGATTTAACAGATAAACGTCCGCTTCCATTAAACTAAATAGTTCTTTTATGCAGCCTCTTATCAATGGCTTTATAATTTCAACATCCTCAATTTTGCTTTTAGCTAACTCGTAAATCATTTCGAAATCTCTCCTTAGTTCGTTGTGTACAAGTTGAAATGTTCGCATATTATTGAAAGTGCTTTCAAAATCCTTTTGCTCTATTTCTTTTGTACTGTCCATGGAATTATTTTTTGAAACGGAAAGCTCCACAAGGGTTGCAGCCAACTCGTAAATTGACGTAATGAAAATACCGCAATTGCTTGAAAAATAAAACGGTTGCTACAGGCGCTCTTCTTGCTAACGCTTTTTCGTAAGTGATGCCGAAACCGTTTCAAATTAAGGCCTGTTACCCCACCGGAAACTCTCGCCCTCCAATCCCACCAAATCAATCACCCTATCCACCACTGTGGCCGCCAAGCCTTCAAAACTTTGCGGCTTGCTGTAAAAGGATGGCGAGGCCGGACAAACAATGCCGCCGGCCAGCGTAACCGTTTCCATGTTTTTAATGTGTACAAGGTTGTACGGTGTATCGCGAATAACACACACCAACTTTTTTCTTTCTTTCAACATGACATCAGCACCTCTTGTAATTAAATCGTTAGAGATGCCTGCTGCTATGCGGCCCAATGTTCCCATGCTGCAAGGAATGATGATCAATGCATCATACTTGGCGGAACCTGATGCAAACGGCGCAGAGAAGTCTTTTGTACCGAAGATGCGGGCTTCAATTTGAGTATAGGATTCGTCTTCCAATTCTGTTTTCCAAACGTCTTTTGCGTTGTCCGTCATCACTACCGACAACTCGGTAATTTGCTCTTTTAGCGCTGCCAGTTTTTGCAGCAGAACTTTTGCATAAATGGAGCCGCTTGCACCGGTGATGGCAACAGCAATTTTTTTCATGATGATTCTTTCAATGTGGCCATTTCATTTGCCGGCCAAGGCACGAAGCATGTAGAAATACTGCCTGAACAATAACACCGAATAAGGTAATAAGGTTGCTGACGTTTTGTGAATGATTACTACTAAGGTCATAAGGTCGGTTCCCGCAAGGATACCTGACCTTTTTATTTTAGTAGTCCCTATAACCAGCCTTATTCGCCAACGCCTTTCTATTTTGAAATGACGCCTTTCGTAAAACATGAGTTAGCCACAATGCCATTATTTGTCAGCAAATAAATCCCGCCCGTTTTTGATAAAGTCATCAAAATCTTTAAAGTCTCTTATGGAATTATTCTTCTTGTCAATTCCTATGTAATGTCCGGGCTTGTCTTTTAAAACATCAATTAGACTTCTGTCAAGGTTATACTTTTCGAATATTGTATTGATGATTGACTTATCCGAGCTATCGCTGCGAAATTCGATCGAAACCTCTCCGTCGTCGTGGCTGCCGATTAACATTCCATCTTCTAATTCTATATTACAGTCATGAATGTAATAGCCATCATTAAGCAAAAAGAATTTGTTGAATATCTCAATTGTTTTAAAAGTTCCTACCGTCTTCTCATCCAAATACTTGGAGTCATCTGTATGAGAAAATATTGTGGCGGAAATGATTTTTTTGTGTTGTGGCAATAGCATCGTTGCTTGTAAGGTTGACATTTCATGGAAGTAATAACGCTCTGCCAACAAAGTTGGTTGATCATAACTCAAAAGTCGAATAGTCAAATTACTGTCTTCATCCAATTCTCTCACCATATAATTGTCATTACTGATTCGCAATGCCCAATGGCGAACAAAGCGTACAAGAGTGCGACGCAACGAAAGCTCAATAGATAAAAAAAACTCTGGCTCACAAAAAAGGTTGTGATTAAAATCCTCTCACCACCCGTAACCCTCGTGCGCAAGCACTCCCTCTCCGGCTCCAACGGAGAGGGAGAGGGGTGCGGTTCACATTCCCGCCTTCTGTCCGTTCACGCTATTACCCACTCTTGCCTTGTTCACGTTCTCGTTGCCAAGGTTTTGAAAAATCCAGTTGGTCATTTTGCTCCAAAGATGATAGGTTGTGTTATCCGGCCCGCCGTTGATGCCGTGGTTCTTGTCGGGATAATACATGGTTTCAAAATCCACATTGGCTTTCACCAAGGCTTTTACCATTTGCACGCTGTTTTGAAAATGCACGTTGTCATCGGCCGTGCCGTGAATGAGCAGGTACTTGCCGCGAATCTTGTCCACGTGATTGATGGGCGAATTGTCATCATAGCCTTTTGCATTTTCCTGCGGGGTGCGCATGTAGCGTTCGGTGTAAATGTTATCGTAATAACGCCAGGATGTAACGGGTGCCACGGCCACCGCGGCGCTAAACGCATCGGCGCCTTTGGTGATGGCCAATGAACTCATAAAACCGCCAAAGCTCCAGCCCCAATGGCCAATGTTGTTCGGGTCAACAAATGGCATTTTCGCCAGCCATTTGGCCGCGTCAATCTGGTCTTCAATTTCAAACTTGCCGAGTTGCAAATAGGTTTTCTTTTTAAATTCTTCGCCACGAAAGCCGGTGCCGGTATTGTCAACTGATACCACGATAAAGCCGCGCTGTGCAAGCATTTGATGCCATAACGATGTGGCGCCAAAGCGGTTGGTAACTTGCTGCGAACCCGGGCCGCCGTAATTACAAAACAGCACCGGATATTTTTTAGTAGGATCGAAGTTGGCGGGCTTTAACATCCAGCCGTTGAGCGTATCTCCCTTGCTGGTGGGCACGCGAATGAACTCCGATTTGCCAAGGGCATATTGATCAAGCACCGACTTTAGTTTGGCACTTTCGTTCACCACTTTGTTCTTTGAAGCCGTTATACTACCGCCGCTGGCCTGAAGGTCGTAGAGCGTTACGGTTTGCGGCGTGTTGATATTGGAGTACGTATCGTAAAACTTTGTATTGTCGCTATTCATTTCAATGCGGTGCCAGCCGGCGCCGGTAGTCAACTGTGTTGACTTCTTCCCGGCAAAGTCAGTCACGAATAAATTGCGGTCCATCGGTGTGGGATAAGCCGCAGAATAATAAATCAAACCAGCGCCTTCATCAATGCCTTCGATGCCGGCCACGTCGTACTTTGTATTCGTTATCTCCGTGAGTGTTTTACCGTCCATGGTTAATCCATAAATCCTCGACCAGCCGTTCATTTCGGAACGAAAGAAAAACTGCTTTCCGGTTTTAAGAAAGTGCCAGTCGTCCTGGCCGTCAATGTCTACATAGCGTTTATTCTTTTCTTCGTAAAGCGTGGAAGCGGCGCCGGTGGTGGGTTCGGTCAACAAAAGTTTTAAATCGTCCTGGTGGCGGTTCATCCAAAACACCACGAGTTTATTGCCGGTTGTCGTCCATACGATGCGCGGAATGTAAATGTCGCCTTGCTGGTATTTGGCCGGAACGGTTTTACCGCTGGCGATGTTGTAAACATGAATAGTGACAGTGGAATTGCTGTCGCCGGCCTTCGGATATTTATAACTGTATTCGCGGTTGTGTTCATCATTGTAAAAAGTAAAACTGTATTCCTTTACGCGGCTTTCATCAAACTTGTAGTAAGCGAGATAAGCGCCGTCGGGGCTCCATTGAAAGGCCTTGCTAAACGAAAACTCTTCTTCATAAACCCAGTCGGAATTGCCGTTGATAATCTTGTTCCATTTGCCGTCGGTGGTAACGGCGGTTGTTTTGCCGGAAGTGACATCATAGAGGTAAAGATTGTTGTCAAACACATACGCAATCTTTTTTCCATCGGGCGAGAAAGTTGGGTGAAGCACTTTGCCTTTGTTCAGCAGCAGCGACTTCTTTGTTGCCACGTCATACACATATACGGTTGACTTTGAGGATCGGCGATAAATGGATTCGCGGCCGTTGAAAAAGAGGATGCGTTTTTTGTCTGCGCTCACTTCGTAATCGGATGAAGCCAAAGTCTTTCCGCTTTCATCTTTTATCTCCTTCGCATCGAACAATGAGCTGTTGTCTTCAACCGCAAAGCCGGGTACGGGTTCGCCACGAAAAGTGCCTTTTTTGTAAATGTCTTCGAGAGTGATTTGTTTGTTTTGGGCAACGGAGAAAAGAGGAAGAAGAAACAGGAACAACAAAACTTTTTTCATGTGTGTAAAGGGTTTGTGTGTTGCGAATATAGCGCAAGGCAACAAGTGCTTATTTGCCAAATGCAGCCAATATCTTTTCCACGGTAGCCGAACTCTCAATCGTTTGAATGAACTTCCCTTTCTTGTCATACAAAGCCATAAAGGGAAAGTTGTGGACGTCGTAAAACGGAATTAAAAAATAATGCGGGTCTTTGGCTACCACCACATTCTTCATGCTGTCCAAACCATATTTCGATGCAAAGTCCGTCATGCGGAAAATGGGATACGTGGTTATCATCACAATTTGAATTTTATCCAGCAAATCGCGACCTGCATAAAACATCTCGGCTTCGTGCTGGCAGTGTTCGCAATCGGGGCTGAAAAGCATAATTAATACGGGTTTGTTTTTGGGCAGGTCGGCCTTGGTATATTTTGTAGTGCTGTCGGCCAAAAGAACTTGCAGCGGCGGCAGTACGGGAAAGCGTTGATAGGGCGGCGCGAATGCACTATCCTTCTGCGCAAACGATGTCAAGGCTATCAGCACAAAACAAAAAGAAAGAAACGTTTTCATTAAAAGGAGATTTGTACAAATGTATGACCGCGCATGACCACGGATTACACGGATTAATAAAGCATGCCGGTAGGCAGGGATTAACACAGATCGTTCGCGAATAAACAATATTAAGCCCCGCATTTGTGCGGGGCTTAATTATTACGATATTGACCAATTCACAAATCAACTTATCAACCAATCAACTTATCAACTCATTCTTTTCTGCAAATTCTCATCTATCGCATCGAGGAATGGCTCGGTGTACAAATAATCCGTCCCGGCCACGAGTTTTTTATCGGGATGAACGTTCATCGCAAGGTCTTTCGTCATCTTGCCGCTTTCCACGGTTTCGATGCACACTTCTTCCAAAGCATTGCAAAAATCAATCAGCTCCTGATTGTTATCCAACTTGCCGCGAAAGGCTAAGCCTCTCGTCCACGCAAAGATGGAAGCAATGGGATTGGTGGAAGTGGGATTTCCTTTTTGATATTCGCGGTAGTGGCGGGTAACCGTGCCGTGCGCCGCTTCGGCTTCCATCGTTCCGCCGTCGGGTGTAACCAACACGGAAGTCATTAAGCCTAATGACCCAAAGCCCTGCGCCACGCTGTCGCTTTGTACATCGCCGTCATAATTTTTACAGGCCCACACAAAGCCGCCGTTCCACTTCATTGCACTCGCCACCATGTCGTCAATCAAGCGGTGTTCGTAGATAATGCCGGCATCTTTATACTTCTGCGCAAAGTCCGCATTGAACACTTCTTCAAAAATGTCCTTAAAGCGGCCGTCATATTTTTTTAAAATGGTGTTCTTGGTGCTTAAGTATAAAGGCCAGCCTTTTTGCAAGGCCATGTTCATACAACTGCGGGCAAAGCCACGAATGCTTTCATCTGTATTGTACATGGCCAAGGCCACGCCGCCTTCGCCGGTGTAATTGTACACTTCGTGTTCCTGTTTGGTGCCGTCTTCGCCTACAAAGGTGATGGTTAGTTTTCCTTTGCCTTTCACCACAAAATCGGTGGCTCTGTATTGGTCGCCAAAGGCGTGACGGCCTACAACAATAGGACGGTCCCAGGTCGTCACTAAACGCGGAATATTTTTAATCACAATCGGTTCGCGAAACACGGTGCCGTCGAGTATGTTGCGGATGGTGCCGTTTGGGCTCTTCCACATTTGTTTCAGATTGAACTCTTTTACGCGGTCTTCATCGGGAGTGATGGTGGCGCACTTGATGCCCACGCCGTATTGCTTGATGGCATTGGCCGCATCCACCGTTACCTGGTCGGCGGTTTGGTCACGGTACTCCACACCAAGGTCATAATACTTAATATCGAGGTCGAGATAAGGAAGAATCAATTTGTCCTTAATAAACTTCCAGATAATGCGTGTCATTTCATCGCCGTCCAGTTCCACCACCGGATTCGCCACTTTAATTTTCGCCGCCATTGTATCGTTGTTTGGTTTAAAATAATCGGCAAAACTAAGGCATAACGCTACTCTCGCTAAAATTTTGTGTTTAGCTTTATACCCCATCACAAAGCCACCGTCATGGATTCGATTGCCTACTTCCGCTCGTATTTGAGCAAGTTTATTGCGTTGAGCGATGAAGAGTTCAACGACATTATTCAACCTCATATCCTGCTACGGCGCTTTAAGCGCAAACAGGTCATCAGCGCCGCCGGCGATGTGGAGCGGTACATGAATTTTATTGGCGAAGGCCTGGTACGCAAGTATTTCAAGCGCGACGACGAAGAGCTGATCACACAGATTTCGGTAGCGGGCCAGCTCATTTATTCGCAAGAGTCGCTGAACAAGGAAACGCCTTCACATTATTTTTTGGAAGCCATTGAAAACACAGCGCTTATTTCCATCGAATACAATGCCCTCAATTCTATTTTTGCTTCCAGCATTCGCATGGAACGCCTGGGCCGTTTGGTGGCTACGGAAGTAACGGTGTTGAACGAACGCTGGCAGATGATGCTAATGAAGATGACACCGCGGGAACGCTTCCTGCAGTTTGTGCAGCGCAATGCGGAATTAGTACAAAGGGCGCCGCAAAAGTTTTTGGCTTCCTTGCTGAACATACAACCCGAAACCTTCAGCCGGTTTAAGCACCTCATTCCCGGAGACGAGAACCCTCAAACAAACGAAGGAGAAACCCCAATTACAGAATAGCTTAACCTCTCGAAAGATCAACAGTTTTTATAAGCAGCAACGCCTCCGACGGTAGAAGTCGGAGGCGTTGCTGTTTTTCAAGAAACTCTATTGGTTGACCGTCCAAAGTCTGAACACTAATTTAAATTTCTTCTTCGCTCCCCTGTTCCTCGGCTCCGCTTTCTTCAGTGCCTTGTTCATCGCTGCTTTCAGAACCGTCCTCTCCCACTTCGCCAAAACCTTCGGCGCCTTTCGTGAGGTCGTACTTTTCTTCAATGTCGGCAAAGCGTTCGCCCAGCAGGCTTTTGGTGCCGTACTGGCTTGGTGGAATGCCTTCTTTGCGGGCCACGGAAGGGTACGTGGTCTTCGGGCTTTCTTCCTTGCTTACATTAATCAATTCAATCTGAAAGGTCCAGTTCTTGGCAAAGTCGTAAACGTAAATAAACCGTTGATTGGGATTTTTGATTTCAGAACCAATAGAGGTTTCCTTCATCAGCAGCGGCGCGGCTTTGTAAGCCTTGTCATAAACCTCCAGCGAAATCTCGCGGCCGCGCAGCCAGTTGTCGTTGCTGCGGTAAAAGGTAGCAGCGTGTTTGCTGTCGAAGTCGTAGGATTTTAAAATGGTTTCGTGCAGGTCAAAAAAATTTTGCCTGTGCCGAATCACCACGTCGCGATATACACTGTCGTCTTCTTCGAAGTAAATCCTGAATTTGAGAACGGCCATATACGGTTGGAAATGTTAAACGCCAAATATAGGGAAATAGCGAGTAGCGAGTGGTGAGCAGCCAGTAGCCGTTCGATGCAAATTTTCCTAATTTCCGTTGGCATCAATCAAGCCGAAGATCAGTTTGTCCGGCAAGCAATTGTTTATGGCTTGGTCGCTGTATTTTCCTTTTACAGAAGAAAAGAATGCGTTCCGACCAAAGGCTACCCGCTATTCACCACTCGCTATTCGCTCCAACCCGCATTCCTTTCCTTTTTGCAACATAAACTGATAAGCGGCTTCGTAATTGTTGAGGATTTGCCCATCAAGGATTGCATCCTTTATGGCATCTTTAATTATTCCTACAGGCTTCGATGGCGAAATGCCAAAGGTTTGCATGATAACCTCGCCGGTGATGGGCGGTTGCCAGGTGCGAATTTGATCGGCTTCTTCCACTTCTTTACAACGTTGCCGGACGAGTTCAAAGTTTTGCAAGTAGCGATTGACTTTGTAACGATTTTTTGAGGTGATGTCCGATTCGCAAAGCTTCATCAAATCATCAAAGTCTTCGCCGGCATCAAAGAGCAAGCGACGAATGGCGGAGTCAGTGATGTTTTCCTTGGTTAAGGAGACGGGCCGCATGTGCAACTCCACTAGTTTGCGAACGTATTTCATCTGCTCACCCAGTGGCAACTTCAACTGATTAAAAATCTTCTGCACCATGCGGCCACCCACCACTTCGTGGCCGTGAAAGGTCCAGCCTTGGCCATCTTCAAAACGTTTGGCAGCGGGCTTGCCAATGTCGTGAAGGATAGCCGCCCAACGCAACCAAAGGTCATCGCTACGTTCGGCTGTATTGTCCAGCACCTGCAGGGTATGGTAAAAATTATCCTTGTGGCCCTTGCCTTCTACAAACTCCGCTCCGGCCAATGCCACCATCTGCGGAAAGATGATGTGCAGCAGGCCGGTATCGTACAACAGCTTAAAACCGATGGACGGCTTTTCGCTTAGAATAATCTTATTCAGTTCATCGGCGATGCGCTCCTGCGAAATGATTTTAATGCGTTCTTTATTCCCTTCAATGGCGGCAAGGGTTTCAGGATAAATCTGAAAATTCAGTTGGCAGGCAAAACGGATGGCCCGCATCATGCGCAGCGGATCATCACTGAATGTTTGCGAAGGCGGCAATGGTGTACGAATAATCCGTTGTTCCATATCGGCAAGGCCATTGAAGGGATCAATAAAAGTTCCGTAATCATCTTCATTCAGGCTAACGGCCAGTGCGTTGATGGTGAAGTCGCGCCGCAGTTGATCGTCTTCTAACGTTCCCGGCTTCACTTCGGGCTTGCGGCTGTTGCGCTGATAACTTTCCTTTCTTGCACCCACAAACTCCAACTCAAAGCCGTCGGCTAATTTAAAATGAGCCGTACCGAAGTTTTTGAACAAGCTTACTTTAGGTTGGGGCTGAAAACTTTTTGCGGCAACCGATGCCAACTGCAAAGCATCGCCAACACAAACAAAGTCCGCGTCTTTTGTCGGGCGACCTAACACTTTATCGCGAACAAAACCGCCAATCAGGTAGCAAGGAAAACCGAGGCTTTGGGCGGCTTCGGAAATCTTTTTGAAAACGGCTTTTTCTTTCTCGCTGAATTGAATGTTCATTAGCGGCAAAAATAACCACGGATGACCCGGATTTTTTGGCCTGCCGGCACGCGGGAATTGTCGGGATGATTCAATCGCAATTGTTCTTTGCTTTGAGTATTGACAGTTGAAAATTGAGTGTTTCGCATTAATCATTTTCTGTCATCAACTTCTGATTACATCATACTTTCCTTCCCCTTTCCACCGAATGATTTGCGATGGCTGCGCCGGGGTTCTATCATCCTGGCGCCATTGCGCAACGTAATCAACCACGCTTTTAATTTCATCACTGACTTCATCAAAAAATTTTGGCGAAGGCTGTCCGCTGATGTTGGCCGAAGTGGAAACAATGGGCTTGCGCAAACGTTTGATAAGGTGCCGGCAAAATTCATCCCGCACAATGCGAATGGCAATGGAACCATCGTCGGCAATGAGGTTATCGGGAAGATTCACAGCGCCATCAAAAATGATTGTCGTCGGCCGTGTTTGGTTTTGAATAAAATCAAACACGGATAGATCGGGTGCGGCCACGTATTGAAGTACATCTCTTTCTTCCGCCACTAAAATGATCAGGCTTTTGCTGTCGCCGCGTTGTTTGATGGCATATATCTCTTTTACCGCTTCCTCGTTTGTCGCATCACAACCCAGGCCCCAAACCGTATCGGTTGGATAAAGAATTACACCACGGTTTCGGCACACGGCCAAGGCGGCTTCCACTTCGCTGGTAAAATCAATCATGGCGTAATGCTTTTTTCATGGCCGTGGTGATGACTTCGGTTTCCAACAGTTCGAGGCACTGCGGTGTACCAAATTGCACACAGATATTTTTAGTGCAAGGCTCGCAGGAAAGTTTGCCAAACCTTACCGTTTGTAAGAGTTCTTTGTTATACGGAGCCGTGTTGTTTTCATTGCCAGCGCCAAATAAAACCACCGTTTGCGTACCGAGTGCATTGGCTAAATGCGCCGGACCTGAATCGGTGCTTAACAATGATTTCGCGGAAGCCAAAACCTGCACCAGTTCGGGTAAGGATGTCTTGCCGGCAAGGCTTTCAACACCGTTGTTATCGGTTAAGTTTCGAAACACGGTTTCCACAAATTCTTTTTCGTTACCGCCGCCAATCAACAAAATTTTTTCACTGAACCTTTCCCGCACCGCCGCTATAATTTCAACGGCCTTCGGCACGGTTAACCTTCGCGACGACGCTTCGGAATTGATGTTGATGACGATATAATCCTGCGGTGAAAATGAGGACTGCAAACGGACATTTATTGTTTCGCTTTCTTTACCGCTAAAGAGCTCTAACAACCTTGTGTATTCCCCGGCGCGGTGTAAATTTTTCGGCTTGGCAAATGATTGCGTAAGCAACATGTTGCGGCCTTCGTTTTTATAGCCTGTTCGTTCTTGTGCACCGGTAGCATATCCCATCAGCGCCGACGAAAAGGAATCAGGAAAAGAAATAAAAAGGTCAAACATCTCCGCCCGGCGAATCATCTTTCCAAATTGCCACAGTCCTTTCGGGCCTTTGTGATCGGCTTTATTAAAAATAAACCGGTGATGCAGCGGCGGAAAGAAATCAAGCAGGCCTTGAAGTCCATTTTTTGCCACCACGCTCACCTCCGCGCCGGGAAAAAAATGGGGCAGTTGGCTCACGGCGCCAACCGCCATTACCATATCCCCTAACCAGTTTGGCAACCGAACTAAAATCTTCATGTTCTACGCTAAGTTTGCAAAAATAATTTTCAGGCGATGAACTTACGCGAAACAATTGAACAGGCATGGGTTAACCGCGAAATGATGGGTTACGAAACCTTTCAGGATAGCGTTCGGAAGGTGATTGAAGAGTTGGATAAAGGACGGCTAAGGGTGACTGAAAAGAGTGGTGATGAGTGGGTCGTGAACGAATGGATAAAGCAAGCCATTCTTTTATATTTTGGCTTGCAGCCGATGCAAACGTGGACAATGGAGCCCTTTGAGTTTTACGACAAAATGTTACTGAAAAAAGGGTACAAGGAACTTGGGGTTCGCGCCGTGCCGCCTGCGGTTGCCCGGTACGGATCTTACGTTGCAAAGAACGTTGTGTTGATGCCTTCCTACGTAAACATTGGCGCTTATGTGGACGAAGGCACGATGGTGGACACCTGGGCTACCGTGGGCAGTTGTGCACAAATAGGCAAAGGCGTTCATTTAAGCGGCGGCGTGGGCATTGGCGGTGTATTGGAGCCCTTGCAGGCATCACCGGTCATCATTGAAGACGGCGCATTTGTGGGTTCGCGGTGCATTGTAGTAGAAGGCGTTCGCGTTGAAAAGGAAGCGGTGCTTGGCGCCAATGTGGTACTGACCCAATCAACAAAAATTATAGATGTAAGCGGAAGCGAACCGGTAGAATACAAAGGCCGTGTGCCCGCCCGCAGCGTGGTGATTCCCGGCAGCTATTCAAAAAGCTTTCCGGCGGGTGAATACAATGTGAGCTGTGCCCTGATCATTGGCCAGCGAAAGGAGAGTACTGACAAAAAAACAAGCCTGAACAATGCCTTGCGTGAGTTTAACGTGGCGGTGTAGAAAGTTTGTGGTTTGAAGTTTATGGTTTGGTGTTGTCTCCTATATTTGCCACCGCTCACTTTTACAGAAGACAATGCCCGGGTGGCGAAATTGGTAGACGCACCGTCTTCAGGTGGCGGCGCCGCAAGGTGTGCTGGTTCGAATCCAGTCCCGGGCACGAAACTAAAGAGCTCCAAATCTTCGGAGCTCTTTAGTTTTTCTTCCTCCTTTGTAATCCTTTCTTGCCTGCATATCAGCGAAACGGTCTTGCGAAATTTTTGGATTCGGTATCAAGTTCCGCCAAAAAACCAATTTTTTTGGATAATATCAATGTGGCAACCATCTGTTTAGTATGGGGTAGCAATAGACAAGACACGGTGAAGACCTGTTGACTAATCTGGATTTTAGCGTACGGTTAGTTTTGCGCCGGAAATGATTGTCAGCTTATACAGCCAAATAAATTTTATTCTCCCGGTAATGAAGAAAGGAAAAGGCGCCTATAATTTTGCGGCTGCCACAACGCATTTCAATTTAGACGTATATTTAAAGTGCGTTGGTTTATTTACTTTTTAAAGCTGCGTTATGAAAATACGTTTACTCTTTTTCATTCTACTGATTTCCGCGGTAAGCTTGGGTCAAAAGCGGGGTTTCATCACTTCGTTAACGAATCATCTTAGCAACGATACGCTTTTTAAAACCAAACAAGGCCACTTGATTCAGCTAACTTTTGTTGCCGACAGCGAGGCCCACGCCGAGACTTCATCTTTCAACTGCACCACCAATGTGTTTACCGGCACGGACCGAAAAAAATGCAAGATCTCTATTGCCGCCGCCGCGCAAACAACGATGACATTTGCCAATTTTATCGCTATGCTTCCCGCAGATGCTACTATGATGGCTGATCCCAATATCACCAAAGCACCCAACAATTCACGGGTGGCCGCCGAGAACCATAACGTTCAACTCAATGGAATTTTTCTGTTCGCCATCAAACGGGAAAACGACAACGATTACCACATGATTGTCGGTAATAAAACGAACACGTTTTTCAATGTTGAAATTTCGGGACTACCCACCACTACGGCTGCCAGCTTTCAAAAACTGTCCAAGGCAAGAACGGCGGTGGATGCTTTCTTCGGCCAGCCCAATTGCAATACCAGCGGCTATGCCGTCTTTCCCAACGGTGTAAAAATTCAATTAACGGGTTCTACATTTTACGACATAGACCACGCACCCGGAACCGTGGGGCCATTAGGCTTTAAACCCAAAACCTCATGGGAGATACATCCGGTAACCGCCATCAAATTTTTATAGCGAAATTTTTCTTAAAAGCAGAACGGGACAACCTATCGCTCTGTACAATTTTGATACAGGACTTCCATCGCTCTGCAAAATTTTAAGCGAAATAACTCAACGCTTCTTTTCGCTCCTTAATAGTCATGTTTCCCGCATCCGGCACGTGTCTTTTTATACCGCTATTGTAACGCAGGTATCGTGGGACTCTAAATTGGTGCGTCTTCGTTAACGGCGGGTGGCCGCTCAACGTTTGGCAAGCGTTTATTTTATCTCTACCGCGTTTTGATAATAATCCAGAATCTTTTTGCGCAGCACGAAATCATACCTGGCGCTGATCAAATTCGTATTGGCGCGGTCAAGGTTGGTCTTTGCAATGAGGTAATCAACCGACGTGCCCACACCCGCGCCAAACCGTGCCTCCGCTGCTTTAAACGAAGTTGTGTAGGCCACCACTTGTTCTACCAACACTTTATAGCGGTCATAAGCATTCGTCATGTTCAGGTGCGCCTGTTCGATTTGCCCGCGCAGTTGGACCTTTGTATTTTCTTCCGCCAGTTCGCTGTTGCGTACCGCAATGCCGGCAAGCCGGATGGTGTTCTTCACCCGAAAAGAATTGAACAGCGGAATCCGGAGTCCCAATCCGATACCTGAAAAAACGTTGTTTGAAATTTGGTCGTTATACGGAATCTTACCCCCTGTATTTTGCGCGGCGCTTGAATAATTCGTCTGCAGGTTGCCGCCCAAAATCAAAGCCGGATAAAGCGTTCCTTTCGCGGCCTTCACGGCGTATTCCGCACTTCTTTTTCGAAGACCTACGGCTTTAACCAACGAGAATTGCTGCAAAGCCGTTTGATAAACTTCATCGCTGCTTTTTGTATAATCCGTCAGAAATTCATCGGCGCTGATCCGCTCCAGGGAAAGGTTTTTGTTGTACGGAACGTTCATCAATTGCGCCAGCGTAAGCTTTGCTGTTTCAAGATTGGCCCGGAGGTTTAGAATACCGAGTTCGTCATTCATCAATTGCCCTTTTACATCGGATAGCTGTGAAGGCGGAACGGCGCCTTGCCCATCTAAAATAGCCAGGCGTTCGTATTGCTTTGCACTCACTTCTTTTTGTTTGATAGCGGATGATAAAAGATCCTCGTTGTTCAGCACTTGCATATACGCCAATATCACGTTCAACGTCAGGTTGTCCTTTGCTTGTTGCCATTCCATTCGCGACGCATCATACGCATACGCATTTTGCCTGATGCTGTTTTGCAAAGTCATGCCGTTGAACAAAACCACGGCTGAACTGATGCCGTAGTTTGCATAATTCACAGATTGGTTCACGTACGTGTTGGTAAACGGATCAATGCTTCGTCCCTGATTGAGGCCATGATTGAGATTGGCATTAAGGTCAGGAAGCAGATTGGCCCTTGATTGCTTCAGATTTACGTCCGCTGTTTCCGCCAGCAAGCCGCTTTGTTTTACCGCAATGTTTTTTGCCAATGCGGTGTCAATGCACTGCTGTAAAGTGTAATGCTGCGCAGAAGCGTTTCTACTCAACAAAAAAAGCAAACTTCCAATAACCGCCAGTTGTTTCATAAGCGAACGTTCTCCTTTGTGTGTTGCCCGATGCGGCCATCCAGCAAATCAAGCCTGCGGCTGCCGTATTCCGCATTTTTTTCCGAATGGGTTACTTGTATGATGGTGATGCCTTCGTCCTCGTTTAGCTGCTTAAACAATTGCATGATTTCTTCGCCCTGTTTGGAATTGAGGTTACCCGTGGGTTCATCGGCCAACAGTATTTTAGGCTTTGCAATTAAAGCCCTGGCAATACCGACCAATTGTTGCTGTCCGCCCGATAACTGCGCCGGAAACAAATCCTTTTTTCCCACTATGTTGAAGCGGTCGAGCATGTCTCCCACCATCGCTTTGCGTTCGGCGCCTTTTACGTTTTGATAAAGCAGTGGCGTCTCGATGTTTTCATAAACCGTTAGTTCATCAATGAGGTGATAAGCCTGAAAGATGAAGCCGATGTTTCGCTTGTATAAATCAGTGCGCTGTTTTTCTTTAAGGGAGAAAACGGATTCACCGTTGAAGAGATAAGTCCCTTCCGATGGCGCATCCAACATGCCGATGATGTTCAGCAAGGTAGATTTGCCCGAACCCGACGGGCCCATGATGGAAAGAAATTCGCCTTCGGCAATTTTCAGGTTGATGTCTTTAAGTACGAAGGAAGGCTTACCGCCGACGGTGTACCATTTGGAGAGATGTTGGAGCTCGATCATACGGAGCGTTTTAGCGCAAAGCTGTACCAAAAAAATTTTAGGTTGATAAACAGTGGGTTGGAATTGCGGAAGAATTTTGATCGTCCGGTTTTGATACAGATTGTGTGCGATTTTGTTGACCGGCTGATTACTACTATTGAGCGACAATTGCGACGCTCCATTCATCGTTCTTATCCTTATGCACCAAGGCGGCCCATCCCGACCTTCCCGGTGGGA
This sequence comes from Flavisolibacter sp., assembly GCA_965247695.1. Taxonomy (GTDB): domain Bacteria; phylum Bacteroidota; class Bacteroidia; order Chitinophagales; family Chitinophagaceae; genus Flavisolibacter. The sequence continues at coordinate 2,024,077 of OZ252037.1, read as the reverse complement.
AGGCCACCAACGCTTCGCTTTACGCACCTTGCTTTGCAACGACTCTGCTATTGACGTTGAGTCTTTGAAAAGCAAGGTTCTGTGAAGGGATGGCCTTCCCACCGGGAAGGTCGGGATGGGCCGCAGTGCCCAATCATGTTCAGAACGTACAAGAGTGCGACGCAACAGGCGCTCAATAGATAAGTAAAACTCCGGTCCAAACGCCTCACTCCGTTCGTAAACTCTTCACCGGATTCTCTCTTGAAATCTTTGCAATCTGCAACGCAATGACGGCTGTTGCCAGCAAGACCATGGCCACTACAGAAAACAAAAATGGCAAAACGGAAATGTTGATACGGTAAGCATAATCGTTCAGCCATTGGCGCATGATGTACCAGGCAATAGGCACCGACACCATTCCACCAATTAACACAACGGGAATAAAATCTTTCAGGAACAAGGCAATGACATCGGCGGCTCCGGCGCCTACCACTTTTCTTACACCAATTTCTTTCGTTCGCTTTTGAACGCTTAACGAAAGCAAGCCCGAAATGCCGAGCAATACAATCACTACGGCCAATACCAAAGCAATTTGGCAAGCCTTCTTCAACCGTATTTCGGAAGCGTAAACGGCCTTGAGCGATTCATCCATGAACTTGTATTCAAAGGCGGCTCCGGGCAACAGCGACGACCATTGCTTTTGCAACGCAGCAACTGAAGAAGATAGATTGCCAGGCTTTAACCGGAACACCATCAAACGATACAGCTTATCAAATTGCGGATGCGTTATCACCATGGGTTGTATGCCCGCCTTCATGGAACCGAAATGAAAATCCTTCACCACACCAACAATCGTCAACGGGGCATTGGGGTTAAAATAAAGCCGCTTGCCGACGGCTTCTTCAGCGTTCTTCCAGCCGTTTGCCGCTACTGCTTTTTCGTTCAGCACCACGTTTAGTGAATCGGAAGAATTTCGTAAAAAGCGTCCGGCCACCAAAGGCAATTGCAGCACATTCAAATAGTGTTCATCGGCTTTTAAATTTTCCAGGGCGATGGCTTGCGTAGAATCTTTTCCTTCGGAATAAAGCGGATAGCTTCCCGAACCGGCGCCATCCGGTACGGACCAACTGATGGCTACGTCGGTCACTTCGGGCATGGCGGCAAAACGGTTGCGTACCGTTTCCAGCCTTTGCAAACCCGCCGCCGTCCAATCTCTCGGCACCTGTGCCGACAACACATAGTCTTTGTTATAGCCGATGTTTTTACTGAAGAAAAAATTCACCTGCTGTATGGTGATGAGCACACCGGCGAACACCACTGCGGCCGTGCATACCTGAAAGCCCACCAATGATTTGCGAAGAAAAATATTGGCCGCTACCGTACCTGTTTTTCCTTTTACAGATTCGGTGGTTTTTAGATTGGATAAGACAAAAGCGGGATAGATTCCTGCAAGAACACCGATGAATAAAACCATCCCCAACAAGGCAAGAAAAAACAAGGGTGGGGCTTGCGAGAGCAATGGCAACTGTTTTCCCAACACTTCGGAAAGGAAGGGGCGGCCGGCCGCAAAAATTCCAACCGCTATAACAGCAGCCATCGCTACTAATAAAATAGATTCGATCAGGAATTGTAGAATCAATTGCCGCCGCCTTCCGCCCATCACTTTGCGCAAGCCGATTTCCTTCATGCGTGCCGCCGAACGGCCGATGGCGATGTTGATGAAATTGATAACCGCCATCAGCAGTATAAAGGCCGCGATGAATGAAACCGTGTAAAGCATCTTTTGCACCAGGCCGTTGTTTTGGTGCAGATAGTAATCGTGCAACGGCGCTAAGTAAGGTTGCAAGTTGGCCACTACTTGCGGCGATGTGTTGGCCTTTAGCATTTGCATCATGGCGCTTTCTACCTGTTGCGGCCTAACTCCCCTTTGCAGCTCCACAAAACCTGCACGGTAAGCATCGTTCCAATCGTCAAGGCTGCGGTTGAAGTAAGCAATGGACGCCGTTGGAATGTAAACCTGATTATCGTTCTCCGGCGTTAAATGCGTCACGGAATTATCCGCCGGTTTTTCCATCACGCCGGTGATCTTGAAGTCGTGCCGCGAACCGGAAAAGCTTTCAATCGTCAGCGTTTCACCTAATACATCTTTCCGCCCGAAATATTTTAGGGCACGGCCTTCGGTAATCACGGTGGTGAAGGGTTCATTCAAAGCCGTCGCCGCATCGCCGTACAACAACTTAAAACCAAACATGGTCAGCAAGGTGCTGTCGCCAATTTGCAAGCCTTCCCGAAAAACCTTGTCGCCTTTTGATACGCTGGAGGTAACACCGTCCCAACGATAATAGTCCGCAACAAGATGCGGATACTGTTCTTTCAAGGCCTTTGCCATCAGACCGAAAGTGGTGAGGTCAAGCCCCATGTTCGGGTCTTTCCAGCGGCTTTGTATGATGTATTGTTGGCTGGCATTACGAAGGTTTTTATTGACCCGCAACTCGCCCCACACATAAGCGCCTACGAGCAGCGTAAAGCCCATGCCCATGGAAAGGCCCACAATGTTGATGGTTGAATGAAACCTTGCTTTTAGTATATGCCGCCAGGCGATTTTGAAATAATTCTTCAGCATAAAAATTATTTATTCGGTTCGGAGATTTTTAACGGGATTCACTCTTGCCGCTCGTATTGCTTGTGTAGCCACCGTTACCATGGCCAACAAAACAGCCAAGCCACAGGTAAGCGCAAACACCCACCATTGCAGCGTAATGCGGTAAGCAAAATATTGAAGCAATTTGTCCATGCCCATGTACACGATTGGTACCGCCACGGCGATGGCAATCAGCAACAACACAAAAAATTCTTTTGAAAGCAGCGCCGTTAAATTGGCGATGCCCGCCCCCAACACTTTGCGGATGCCGATTTCTTTTATCCGCCGTTGGGCACTGTGCGTGGCTAAGCCAAACAAACCCATGCAAGAGATGAGCAGGGTAACGAAGGTGAAGGCATCGAACAATTTCTTTGCACGGTTTTCTTTATCGTACGTGGCGGCGATGGTTTCGTCGAGAAAGCCATATTCCATTGGTAGTGCAGCCTCGTAATTTTTCCAAAGTTTTTGCGCCGCTGCAAGAAAGCCGGCCGTTTGCGATGGCGACACACGGGCATATACGGCACTGATATTTTCCGGTTGAAGCTGTAGCAATACCGGCTTTATTTGGTTGTGCAAACTTTCGAAGTGAAAGTCCTGCACCACGCCTATTATTTTTCCCGTCACATTGTGCCAGCTTATGGTTTTACCGACGGCGTTCCTTAGCCCCATCTTTTGTACGGCCGTTTCGTTCAATATGTAATCGGGTGCGCCGTCGGCCGTGTTGCGGAAGTCCGTGCCTTCTAAAATTTTTGTTCCGAAAAACGAAAGGAAATTTTTATCCACGTCAAAGCTGCTCATGACCATCTCTGCATCTTTCGGCTTTCCTTCCCAATCAATATCGCCGGATGAATTTGTGCCTTTAAACAACAGGCTATTACTGGTAGTTGTCGCCTGCACACCTGGCAAAGCCGCCATTTCGTTGATAAAAGCCGCGCTGTTTTTTAACCGCCATACCTGAACGGAAACAACATTATCGGTAAGCAGGTTTAAGTTGCGGCTTTGCACATAATTCATTTGCCGGTGAATGAATACGGTGCCGAGCAACAACGCAATGCTTATCACGAACTGCAATACCACAAGCGATTTGCGCAGCAAGCCGGTACGAAAATTTCCTTGTCCCTTAAGTGAAGGAATGGTACGCAAGGCCGCCAATAAAAACGCCGGATAGGCTCCTGTAATAAACCAGATGCCGCCGCCGATGGAAAGAATCAACCGCCACATTTGCCAGTTGTTGAGGCCAACGTTGACTTTACTTCCGGCTACCTGTTCATACGCCGGAAGAAGAACGGTTACCAACACGAAGGCAACGACAGCGGCAAGAAAAAGAAGCACGCCTGTTTCAATAAAGAACTGTGCAAAGAGTTGCCGTTTTTCCGCACCAATTACTTTTCTAATGCCGATTTCTTTTATGCGTTGCGTGGCCCTTGCCGTTACCAGGTTTATGTAATTGATAGCCGCGATGAGCAAAACAAAAAGCGCCACGATAAAAAATATTTCAACAAGTATTACCCGCCCTTTGCTGCCGTCGGTTTTGTACAGGTAAATATTTTTCAATTCACGAAAGGGAAAAGCCGACACGGACGATTGCTGGTTGTTCTTCTTCACGGCGGCCAGCAAGGCTTCGGGCAAGCCCTTTGTAGGGGCGCCTTCTTTTAGCAATACAAAAGTCAGAAAGCTGGCATTGCCCCAGTCGGTGTCAATGGTTTTCCAAACACCGTTGCCCCGGAATTTTGCCCGTACCAAATCCAGTGAAAACAAAAGCTCAAATTGAAACGAAGACGTAAGCGGCAGGTCTTTAATAACGGCGCTGACAAAACATGCCGTATCGCGAAAGCGAATTTGTTTACCCAACGGATTTGCCTCACCGAAAAATTTTTTTGCGGCGCTTTCAGTAACTGCTACCGAAAGGCCCGGCGCCAATGGTTGTAGCGGATTGCCTTTTACTACCGGAAAATCAAAGAGTTGAAAAAGGCTGTTTTCGGCATAGCCGTATTGATTTGTAACGAAGTTGGTTTCGCCAACTTTTATCGCTTGCTGGTCGTTTTGAATTTTAAATCGTGTAGCGTTTTCAACGGCAGCCGTTTGTTTGAGCACGGCAGAAAGTGGCGCCGGTGTTTGCTCCCACACATCATCAGCATTGCCCCAGTGAACGGTTTGGTTAACCTCGTAAATGCGGTCGGCTTTGCCGTGGTAACGGTTCATGCTGTATTCCGTTTGCACCCAAAGCAGCATAATAAAACCGGTAGCCAAACCAAGACCCAAACCAAAAACGTTGATGAAACTATAGGTTCTGTTCTTGAACAATTGGCGCAGGGCAACGATGAAATAATTTTTAAGCATAGAGATGATTTATTCGCTTCGTAAATTTTTTACCGGCATTAGCCAATGCTGTTTTAACGGCGACTTTGAGGTAGTTCTTAAGCATAGGGGTTCAGCCGGTTTCTTTTTGTAAATTTGAAATCAACAACAACAGTACTATGGAACGAATAGTAATTGAAGTAGCCGATGCCACAGCGAAAAAATGGGACGGAGTGCCTCCAAAAATTAAAACCCAATTGCAGAAAAGTTTTGAGGACCAGATCGACATCATTTTCCAGAGTGTTAAAGACGCTGATTTCAAATCCTTGTTGGATAGGGTTGGGGAAGAGGCAAAAAGAAACGGATTTATTGAAGAAATTCTTCAAGAATTGCTGAAGGATGAATACCAGATTTGTAATTGATACAAATACTTTGATAGGCGCTTTTCTTTTCCCCAACTCCAAGCCGAGACAGACATTTGACCAGGGGAAGATTTTAGTAAGCCCTGAAACTTTTAGGGAGTTTGTTGAAGTTTTTAGTAGGTCAAAATTTGATAAATATGTTTCAAGAGAAGAAAGGATAGTTGTTATCCACGAATTTAGCCAGCAAATGGCGGTTGTGAAATCAACTGAAACCATCAAAGAATGCCGTGACCCGAAAGATGACAAATTCCTTGAGCTGGCCGTTGCCGCAAACGCTTCCTGTCTAATTACCGGTGATGAAGACTTGTTAGTCCTGCACTCCTTTCGCAACATTCCTATTTTAAATTCTTCCCATTTCATCAATCATTTTTGATTTTGTTTTTATTCTGTTCGTAAACTTTTTACGGGATTGGCGCTGGCCGCCTTCACCGCTTGAAAACTAATAGTACACAAAGCCACCAATAACGCAATGGCTCCAGAAGCGGCAAACACCGTCCAGCCGATAGCTGTGCGATAGGCGAAATCTTGCAACCAGCCGTTCATTACCCACCAGGCCACGGGCGAAGCAAGGATGAGCGAAAGCAAAACCAGCTTTAAGAAATCTTTTGAGAAAAGAAGAGCGATGTTGGCTACGGTTGCGCCAAGGACTTTTCGTATGCCGATTTCTTTTACCCGCTGCTGCACCGATAAAGCGGTTAGTGCAAAAAGTCCCAAGGCAGAAATAAGAATGGCAATAAAGGCCGAGAACGAAACGATCTTTTTCCACTGTGCATCCGCCTCGTATCGCTGCATCAGCCAATCCTGCATGTACGTAAACTCAATCGGTGTAAAGGGATCAACGGCCTTGTATAATTTTTTTACAGCGGCGCTGGTTTTGTTAGCCGTACCGGGAACGTATTTGATAAAACACGTAAAAGCCGCACCGCGTTTATCCAACGAAAAGAACACGGGCTCAATCTTTTCCTTCAAGTCTGCGGAATGATAATCTTTAACGACCCCCATAACGGTATATGCGTTTTTCTCGCTGGAACGTTTAATGGTTTGACCGATATGGTCTTTGTTTTTATCCAAAAGTTTTTCGGCAAAGGATGCATTCACCAGACAGTTAGACACGGTATCCGCTACATTGTTATAGCTTAAATACCTTCCTTTCGCCAGCGGTATTTGCAAGGTTTGCAGATAGTGATCGTCTATCGTTTCAAAATAGGTCCAATCTGTTTTTTTGCCGTCAATTTCAAAAGCGGTTTTGTTCCAATCGCCGCCCTTGGTGCCTATCGCTTGAACAGATGACTCTTGCGCAAGGCTGTTTTTGAATTGTTTTACCTCCGCCGCTTTGCCCCAGGGAAATTGAAGGCGAATGATGTTTTGCGGATTGTAGCCAAGGTCGGCATGGCTGATGTAATTAAACTGCTTGTTAAAAACAACGGTTCCGATAATCAAAGCAATGGCGATGGAAAATTGCAGCACTACCAATGCCTTTCCCAATGCTTGCTTGCCCGATAATTTTACGCGGCCGTACAAGGTTTGCACAGGGCGCAAACGTGCCGCTGCAAAAGCCGGATAAAAACCGGCAAGAAAAGAGACACTTGCAATTAACAGCCCAAAAGCAATTACCGTTGCGGGCTGTACCAAGTAAGCCACGCTGAATTGCTTGTGCGAAAACTCGTTGAAAAGCGGCAACGCCAGTTGCACCAAAATCAGCGCTCCAAAAAAGGAGATGGCTGTCACAACAAACGATTCGCACAAGAATTGCAAAATGATTTGACTGCGCCGGCCGCCCGAAATTTTGCGAACGCCGATCTCCTTTGTGCGTTGCATGCTCCGGGCGAGGGTGATGTTGATAAAGTTGATGCAGGCAATCAGAAGAATGAGTCCGGCCAATCCAAAAAGAATGTATGAGTAGGTGGCATCGCTCCAGTTGCTTAAGCCGTTTGTGGCAAAATAAGACTTGTCAAGGTGCATCGAAAAAAACGGCTGTAGGGCGTATTGTACTTTTGCCGCTTTGTTTGATGCGCCGCCCACGGCCTCTTTTTTATACTTCGTATAAACCTGCCGCATCTTTTGTTCTATCGCCCTGGCATCGGCATCCTCCCGAAGCAGAAAAAACGTATTTAAATAACTCGATCCCCAATCATTCACTTGTTCGTCCCGTTTTGCAACGTCAGATGGGTTTTGGCGTTCAAACGGTATCAGCATGTCAAACCGGAGCGAAGAATTCAGCGGCATTGTTTTAACCACACCCGTTACCAAAAACGGTTCAAAGGCATCGTCCACTTGTATCTCCAGCGTCTTGCCCAACGGCGCTTCGCTTCCAAAATATTTTGTTGCGGTTTCATCGCTTAGCACAACTGTGTTTCTTCCGGTCAGCATTTCATGCGCCCGGCCTTTCAACACCTCAACGGAAAAAAGATCAAAAACAGACGGATCGGCAAAGAGGACTTGCGACTGTGTTCCCTCCATTCCTTTCTTCACAGTCATGTCCCATCCCTTGATGCGGCAATAGCTTTCTATCCCGGGTATTTCGGCTGCAAATGCAGGCCCTTGCGGCACACCCGAAATACCGCTTTTTCTTTCGCCTCCTGATGCATCGGTGACATTTTGCACAAGCCGGTAAATATTTGCGCCTTTTGTATTGAACCGGTCGAAACTCCATTCGTCTTTTATAAACAAAACAATGAGCATCACACAGGCAAGGCCAATAGCCAAGCCCGAGATAGTCACGAAGGAAAGCATCCTGGCCCTTCGCAAGTTTCGCCACGCCGTCTTTAGGTAACTTCTAAGCATTGTCGTTTTATTATTGGTTAGAAACTGTTTTATTCTGTTCGCAAACTCTTCACCGGATTCGCCCTTGCTGCCTTCACCGTCCGTAAGCTGATGGTGGCAAAAGCAATCAGCACGGCCAGTAATCCGGCAGAAAGAAAATACAGCGGCGTAAGCGCAATGCGGTAGGCATAACTCTCTAACCATTTGCTCGTCACAAACCAGGCAAGTGGCACCGCAATGAGCAAGGCAATCACCACCAGCTTTAAAAAATCTTTGCTTAACAAAAACATCAATGAGGCCGTGCCGGCACCCACGACTTTGCGGATGCCGATCTCCTTGGTTCGTTGCGCTACCACCAGCAAGGAAATGGCAAACAAGCCCACACAGCTTAACACAATGGCAATGGCTGCGCCGCTGGTGATGATGGCCGTCATTACCTTTTCGCGCCGTAGCGTGCGGTCAATATTTTCGTCAAGGAAAGAACCAAAGAACTCCGCATTCGGCTCTATCTTTTTCCACGCCGCCTTCACCGTTTCCGCCCCTTGTGCCAACTGGCCTGGCGCCACTTTTATGTATGCATTGCGTATGTCCCAGCCTTCTTTTAAAAAGAAAGTGATGGGTTCAATCTTTTTGTCCAACCCTTGAAAATTGTAATCCTTCAGTACCCCGATGATGTTGTGCTTTACCGAGTCGTCAAAGAGAATAGTGGCCGATAAGGGATCTGCCTCTTCCAGCTCTTTCGCCATGGCCTCGTTAATCATCACCGACAAACTATCGCCACCGTAAGCCCTGTCAAAGCTGCGGCCCTCTACCAACTTCATGTCCAGCGTTTGCGGATAATCGTAGTCCACCACCAGCATGTTGGTGTGCACGGTGCGGCCTTTGTGTTCAAAGCCCAACACGCTGCCCCAGGCGCTGCCGTCTTTGCCGCGGCCCAGAATATTGTCCGACGCGGTGACGCTGACGATGCCTGGGTTACCGCTTAGTTCATTGCGCAGGCGTTGCAAGTCTAAACGGTTGTTGCCTTTTCCATTCAGCGGAAAGGCAAGCACTTGTTCTTTATTAAAGCCAAGGTCTTTGTTTCGCAAATAGCTTAACTGGCTGCGCAAAACCAACGTACCGCTAATGAGCAAAATGGCAATGGCGAACTGCGTAACAATAAGCGCATTGCGCAGACGGTGGCGGCCACTCGTTTCCAGTTTTCCTTTCAGCGATTGCAGCGTACCCAACTTGCTTAAGAGCAGCGCCGGATACCCACCGGCTATCAACGTGATGAGAAGAAGGCAACCGACAAAGCCCGATAAAATTTGAGGCGTCAGCACAGAACCAAAAGATGCCTGAATGTGAAACAAGGTTTTGAAAGCTTCCAGCAAGCCGTTGGCCAACAACGCACCAAAGACCACCGATGCTAAAAACACAATCACGCTTTCGCCCCAAAACTGAAAGAACAATTGCGCTTTTGCCGCACCCAGGGTTTTGCGCATACCGATCTCACGCAGCCGTTGCACGCTAACGCCGATGCTCATGTTCACAAAATTTACACAGGCGATAAAGAGGATAAGAAAAGCCACGGCGAGTAGGGTGTAAACCGATCCCTTACTTTCCGTGGCTGTACCGTTTATATACCGCACGAAATGCTCTTGCGCAAAAGGCAACAGCCGTAGTTGCTGGTACTGTCCCGAAGCATCGGGCTTTGCTCCATCGCGCTTGGCAGCGGTAATGGACTCTGCATAATGCAGATTGGAGAAGGCACGGCTGCGGGCTTCGAATTGTGCGGGTGTTGTGTTGTCGTCCAACTGTACGTACACCTCGTGGTTCATGTTATCCCAATGGGTGACGTTGCCTTCGTAGCCCTCAAAATTTTCAAACCGGATGGCGGCGTCAAACTTGATGCTGCTTTGCGGCGGCGGGTCTTTTGTAACCGCGGTTACCACAAAGGGTTGATCGTTGCCGTTTGTGTTCAACAACACCGTTTTTCCCACTGCTTCTTCATTGCCAAAAACCCGCTTAGCCGCATCCGCCGACAACACCACCGACGATTTTTCCGGCAACGGATCGGCCGCATTGCCGGCGGCCACGGGTATGGTAAACATCGTGAACAAGTCTTTGTCCACTTTCACCACGCCAAGCGCCAACTGCTTGTTGCCATAAGTAACGTTCAACACCCCGGTACCGAACCGGCTAAGCCTTTTTACGCCGGGCACTTCACTTCGCAAGGCAGGGCCAAAAGGAATTGGATGCGACGTGGAAGCGTCCGGCCCTTTTGGTGTTTGCACGGTGGTATAAATCTTATAAAGGCTGTCAATGTTTTGGTGAAACTTATCAAACGATAAATCAAATAAAGCCGCGGTGCACAACAAGATGGCGATGCCAAAAGCAACTGACAGCCCAACGACGTTAAGCAGCGTAAAAGCTTTTCGTTTCCAGAGATTGCGCCAGGCGAGTTTGAAATAATTGGTGAACATGTGAATGAATTATTCGGTTCGTAAACTTTTTGCTGGATTCGCGAGAGCGGCTTTGATGGATTGAAAGCTGACCGTAATCAGCGCAATCAGCAAGGCGGCCACACCCGCGACAGCAAAGACTGTCCATCCGATTTGAATGCGGTAGGCGAAGCTTTGCAGCCATTTATACATAGCCCAGTATGAAAGCGGAAACGCCAAGAGGCAGGCGATCGAAACAAGCTTTAAAAAATCTTTTGAAAGCAAGCCGGTTATCTGCGCCACACTGGCGCCGAGCACTTTGCGGATGCCAATTTCTTTTGTGCGTTGCTCTGCTGTGTAGGTAACCAATCCAAACAGACCAAGGCAGGCAACCAATATGGTAAGCAGCGCAAAAATGTTTAAGATGGTTCCTGTTTTCTGCTCTGCCGAATAGGTCTTATCGTACAAGTCATCCATGAAGGCATAGGTGAACGGTTCTTCGGTGTTGAAGCTGTCCCATTGCTTTTTCATGGTAGCAAGCAGGCCTTGTACGTCGGCCGTTTTTATTTTAAACAACAAACCCTGGTCGGGTTCCAGCGTCATTAACAACGGCGTGATAGGTTCGTGAAGCGATCGAAAGTGAAAGTCCTTTACTACGCCGATTACATGATAGGGCACGTTAATTCCCCTGTCGCTGTTTTGGCGGATGATGATTTTTCCAATTGCATTGTTCAGTCCCCAGCCAAAAGCTTTGGCGGCACTTTCGTTAATGATCATTCCGGTAGAATCCGAGGCCAACTCTTTTGAGAAATTCCGGCCTTCTGCCATTTGCATTCCAAGGGTGGGTATGTATTGTTCATCTATATGATATTCCAACGATTTCATGATGGCATTCTCGCGTCCTTCCGGGTAGCCAAGGGCGTTGTTGTTATTGCTTGGGCCGGCCGGTTTGTACGAAGAAATCGTTGCGTTAACAACACGCGGATCTTTTAATAAAATCTCCTTATAAAATCTTTCGTTTTTGCCCAAAGCCCAGGAGTTGGGTATCACCACTACCTGATCTTTTTCGTAACCCAATTTTTTGGTTTGAATAAATTTCATCTGCTGCCATACCACGATGGTGCTAATGACCAAAACAACTGAGATAACAAACTGAAACACTACCAGGCTGCTGCGCAAACCAAAGCTCCGGTTGTTGCCGGTTGTGCTTCCTTTTAAAACAGCAATGGGTTTGAATGAAGAGAGTACAAAGGCCGGATAAAGTCCGGCCGTAAGACTGACAACAATACCCAAACCTATAAACGCTGCAAGAATGCTTACGTTGAAACCAAATCGTAACTGTTTACCGGCGAGCTCATTGAACAGCGGCAGGGCTAACTTCACTAAGAGAAAAGCAACCACCAGAGCAAGGCAAACAAATAGTGACGATTGCAATAAAAATTGTTTGATCAAGGCTCCTCTGCCAGAGCCAATCACTTTGCGAACACCGACTTCTTTAGCACGTTTGGAAGCACTTGCCGTAGATAGATTAATGAAATTGATGCAGGCAATCAGCAACATGAAAACAGCAATGGCTCCGAAAATATAAACGTAGGATGCATTGCCGCCGGGTTCAAATTCACCGTTGTTTTCCGAGTGTAAATGAATAGCCGTTAACGGCTGCAAGGCAAAGCCCAAAGCATTGCCTTTGGTTCTGAACTGCGCCAGGCTGATGCCCATGTTCTGCTGTATCTGCGGGCCCATGTACTTCTCCACCATGCCCGGAAGTTTGGCTTCTAATTTTTTATAATCAGCTCCGGGCTTGAGCAGAACGTAAGTAAAGAAATTAGAACCCATCCACGAATCCGACTTGGCTTCCGCTAACCCAGCCATTGACCCAAAAAGCGCAAAATGAAAATGTGAATTAACGGGCACTTTATCAATAACACCGGTTACTTTATAAATCTCCGTGTTGTTGTTGAAGCCAAGGGTCTTTCCAAGCGGGTTTTCATTCCCAAAATATTTCCTGGCCACCTCTTTCGTAATTACAACCGTATGCGGTTGCAGTAAAGCGGTTCTGGCATCGCCTTCAATCAGCGGTAGCGTAAATACGTTGAAGAAATTGGGGTCAACAAAAACAAGTTCATCGTCTTTAAATGACTTGTCGTTGTAGGTAATTTTTGGAGCGCCGTATAGCCGCATTCGTGTTGCGTCTTCCACTTCGGGATAATCATTCTTCACCGCCTGCGCCAACTGCGGCATCACATTGGCTTCATTTATTTTGCCGCCGTTGATGTCTGCCCGAAAAAGAACACGAACCATCCGGTTCGCTTTTTCGTTAAAGCGATCGTAGCTCAACTCGTCCTGCACGTAAAGCATGATCACAAAGCACACGGCAATGCCAATGGATAAACCAACAATGTTGACGGCTGAAAAAATTTTGTTCCGTACTAGGTTGCGCCACGCTGTTTTTAAATAATTACTGAACATTCGTTTGGTTTTATTCGGTTCGGTTGATAACAGGAGGCAAGCCTTGGTACAGCGACAAACAGCAAGCTGATTAGACCATTATATTTTCCAATACCGTTTGTCCGTCCAACATGCGAATGATGCGGTGGCTGTACCTCGCATCGTGTTCGCTGTGCGTTACCATTACGATGGTGGTGCCTTGTTCATTCAGGTCGGTAAGCATTTGCATCACTTCATTGCCGTTGGATGAATCAAGGTTACCCGTTGGTTCATCGGCCAGAATGAGTTTGGGTTTATTTACGACGGCTCTTGCTACCGCTACCCGTTGTTGCTGTCCGCCTGAAAGCTGCTGCGGGTAATGGTTCCGGCGGTGCATGATCTGCATTTTATCCAGCACCTCTTCTACCCTACTTTTTCTATCGGCCGATGAAACGCCGAGATAAATCAGGGGCAGTTCTACGTTTTCAAATACCGTCAGTTCATCTATCAGGTTAAAGCTTTGAAACACGAAGCCAATGTTCTTCTTTCGCAGGTCGGCACGTTTGCGTTCGTTGAAGTGCGCCACTTCGGTACCGTTAAAAACAAAGCTTCCACTATCGGGATCATCCAATAATCCAAGAATGTTCAGCAGCGTGGACTTGCCGCAGCCCGACGGTCCCATCACCGCTACAAACTCGCCTTCTTTTACCTCAATGGATAGCTTGTTCAGGGCAACGGTTTCTACGTCTTCGGTGCGGTAAATTTTTTCGAGGTCCGTAATCTTTATCATGTTGATGTTGGTTGGGAAATGGGAACTGGGGATTTTTTTCTTGATGCGCTTTTTCAGTTGAACTACCAAATATTGACAATTAAAAAAGAAGGATAGATGGCTCCGCTGCCCTTGCCTTTCTTCACGGGCTTCACGACTTTTTTTACCGTATCAGCTTTTTGCTTTTCGGGCGGCAGAAAGGCGTTATTGATGCAGAGCAACGAGAAGACAAGAAGCACTTTCATATCAGTTGGTTTTATACGTGAAACGTCAAACGTGAATTGGATAAACAGTTAACGACAATTGTGTTTACGATAGCAAGAACAGTAACCTGATCATACACAGAAAGAAAACCGATTTCGTAAACGACCTGTTCACGTTTCACGTCTCACGTCCTCATTTTTTTATCACCAATTCCTGCATGTTGTTGTAATTCTCATAGCTTGAGGTCACCACTTTATCACCCGGCTGCAATCCACTCAACACTTCGTAATAATCAGGATTTTGCCGGCCGAGTTGCACATCTACTTTATACGCCCTGCTGCCGTCGCCCGTTACTTTGTACACCCAGTTGCCGCCCGTTTGCTGAAAGAAGCCGCCTTTGTTGAGCAACAACGCCTGTGTTTCGTCGCTTAAGGCCAGGCGTATTTGCAAGGTTTGCCCGCGGCGAATGCCATCAGGCATCGGCACGTCGAACAACATGTCCACCTGAAACCGGCCGTTGTTCACCTGTGTATAAACCTTTGTGATTTTTAGTTTGTAATCTTTACCCGAAATCGCGGCTTCGCCCATCAGGCCAATGAACACACGGGAAATATAATGTTCGTCCACATCCACCCGAACCTTGTATCCGTTGATGATGTCTATCTGCCCAAGCCTTTCGCCTTTGTTCTTGCTTTGGCCAATCTCCACATCCAGCGACGTGAGTTGGCCGTCCACCGGCGCCCGAACAATCAGGTCGCCTACTTTTTTGCGCATTACGTTCAGCGCATTTTGCGAACCCTGAAACGATTGCGTAGCCTGCGACACCTGTTGAACATTGGACGAAGCATCTTGGGCCAAAATTTTATCGGTTAGGTTCATGCGCTCCATCTGGTAGTTGAAGTTGTTCTCTGCCTGCTTAAACTCTTGCAAACCGATGGCTTTTTGTTCGTACAGGTATTTGTTTAAATCATAGATGCGCTTGGCTTCTTTGTAAGCGCTTTCCACATCGGTTTTTTGATTGAGCTTTTGCGTGGTGTTTTGCTGCGCGGCATTTTTTGCAATCTGCATCTGCGTAAGCAGGTTGTACACCGATGTTTGTTGGTTCACTAAACTCAATTCCAAATCGGTGTTGGATAAGCGAAGAATGGGCTGGCCTTTTTTCACCATCGCGCCGTCTTCTATAAATTTTTCTTCCACACGGCCGCCTTCTACGGCATCCAAGTAGATGGTCGTTTGCGGCAGGGCCACGCCGTTCACCGGAATAAACTCCTGAAAAGCGCCTTTCTTTACTTCGCTGACGGTGATGCGTTCGGCTTCCACGTTTAGCCTGGCGCCGCCCGAGGTAACGTAAATGCTGCCGGCTATGAGCAAGGCCAAAGCCGCAATGCCCACAACGGTATAAACCATTTTTTTGCTCCAGCCTTTGCGTTCAATTTTTCTGTCCACAATTATTTTTTTGCAATGCTACACAGGTATGCAATAAAGTGCCAAATGAAAGAAGGCATGTTTTTCAAGCAGTTAGCAATGCCACTTGCAACCAACTTGTTCGCAACCGTACAAGCACTGTGCGCTTTTGATACAATCCATTTGCATGGCTTGCTTGCACCTTCTC
Organism: Flavisolibacter sp.; assembly: GCA_965247695.1. GTDB lineage: Bacteria > Bacteroidota > Bacteroidia > Chitinophagales > Chitinophagaceae > Flavisolibacter. The sequence continues at coordinate 2,008,539 of OZ252037.1, read as the reverse complement.
ACTTTCAGCAGGTTAGAGTGATGGCATGAGCTTAGTTTCGCACTACCCCAAATTGTTTTACCGAATGTTTTTAAAAGCCGCTTCTGTTTTGGTGATTGATGACGATGTGGACGTATTAACCGCCGTTCGCTTGTTGCTAAAAACGGAAGTAAATCAAATCGTCGCCGAAAAAAATCCCGAGAACATTCGTTCGCTGTTGAGCAAACAAACATTCGATGTCATCCTGCTTGACATGAACTTCAATGCCTCCATCAACACCGGCAACGAAGGCCTTTACTGGTTGAAAAAAATAAAAGAATTCAAGAGCAACGCGGCGGTCATCATGATTACTGCTTACGGCGATATTGACCTGGCCATTCGTTCGTTAAAAGAAGGCGCTTATGATTTTATTGTAAAGCCCTGGCACAACGAAAAATTATTGGCGGCCATTAAAGAAACGCTCAAGCAGAAAGGGCCAAAGGGCAATGTAGCCGCGGCCAATGGCACTACCCTTTTTGAAAAAGAATTGCTTGGCGAATCGGATGCCATGCGAGACATTATTTACAAGCTGCAAAAGATTGCACCCACCGACGCCAACATTTTAATCCTTGGCGAAAACGGTACGGGCAAGGAAGTCATTGCCAAAGCGGTTCATCAGTTCTCGCTTCGTGCGGCCAGGCCTTTTGTAAAAGTTGACGTAGGCGCCTTAACTGAATCTTTGTTCGAAAGTGAATTGTTCGGACATAAAAAAGGCGCGTTTACCGATGCAAGGGACGACCGCGAAGGACGCTTTGAAGCCGCCAATACCGGCACTTTGTTTCTTGATGAAATCGGAAACATCTCGCTGCATCAGCAAGCAAAGCTGTTGAGCGTTTTGCAAAACCGGCAAGTGACAAGGTTGGGCACCAACGAAGCAAAACCGGTTGACATCCGGCTGATTTGCGCCACCAATCTTCCGCTTTCGGAATTAGCAAACGAAGGCCGCTTTCGCAAGGATTTAATTTACCGCATCAACACGGTTGAAATGGTAGTGCCACCGCTGCGCAAACGCGGAAACGATGTGCTGCTGCTGGCAGCTCATTTTATGAAGCTCTATTGCGATAAATATTTTAAACCGCAACTGGCGTTGGACAGATCCGCGAAAGAAAAGCTCATGGGCTATCCTTTTCCCGGCAACGTTCGCGAACTGCAATACGCTATCGAACGGGCCGTGATTATGGCTGATGAAAACGAGCTGGCCGCCAAAGACATTTTGTTTTCACCCATTGAGTCGTCGCTGGCGGAAGCAAACCTTGAAGACCAATCAAACTTGAGCGCCGTGGAAAAAGCCACCATCTTGAAGGTGATTGAAAAGGCCGGCGGCAACATTTCCAAAGCGGCCAAGGAGTTAGGCATTACCCGAACAGCGCTCTACAGAAGGTTAAGCAAGCATGACATTTAAAAGCCTGTCCTTAAAGCCTGCTGCCGGTAGGCAGGAGAACGCAGGTCAATTAATCTTTACTTGTTTCAAACAGTTCTTTACAACAATGTTTTTCTGAACTAAGGGCCTGGACGTGTACGTTCGGGATTTCTTTTCGACACACAAACAACAGTATAAGATGGAACTGTTTGCCGCTGAAGTAGGAAGAACCCCGGAGGGGTTCAATGTGAATAGCCCCCGGTTGCAACCGGGAACGGATTGCAGCGTATTGTGGTTAAGGCGGATAACACAAATACAATTGGAAATTTTGGGCTAACCGCGCAAATCTATCCTCTGCAATTGAGTTCCAATACTGACACATATACAGGAACATCGGGAATGGGTTTGTATGCGTGAGGAGACATGTTTACTACTGGTGCGATTTCCAGTTATGTAAAAACACCGTAATGAAAAAAACAAAACATTAAAAAATTTATTTACCGATTGTTCGTATTGCGAAATACAACATCGTAGTAACCACCAACGCCCTCCTTAAAAACAAACTGCCTTTTATGTACTTGTTTAAAACCGCGTCCTGCCAGCCAGTCTGTCAATTCCGAAAGAACGCAACCGCCTTTGTAACTCTCAAAATCAGCCGCCTCTGTTTTTATGTAGGTAAAGTGATTCAAGATACTTTCTGCTCCTTTCAAAATAAGCAGTTCGCTACCCTGCGTATCCATGATGAGGGTATCAAAATCATTAAAAGACATGCCCTCTTTTTTCATCACGGTTGGCAGTGTGACGCTTGTGCAATTGACAGTACTAACAAAATCAATATCGCTCCAAATCTCTTTGTGCTTCTGCAGTGCAAAAATGGAAGAGGAAGCTCCGTCGTTAGAAGCAACGTTAAGTGTAATGGGAAGTCCATCCTGATCAGCCAGCAGATAATTGAAAGCACTTTGTCTTGGATAGCCGGAAATGTTTTCAGACAGGCGGCGAAATACATCCGGTATTGGTTCAAACCAGGCTACCGAAAGTCCGTGTTTGCGGTAATTGTCGCGCTCTTGTCCCAAGTTAGCGCCGACGTGCATAATTCCTTTTCTGCCTTGAAGAAAATCTTTTTCGGCACGCAGGTGAGTTTTGATTTTTTGTAAAATATTCATAGCGTAGTAAGATATAAGTATTCGCTCAAAAAAAATACGATCATTTGACTAGAGAAAAATTTATGAGAAAGCTACTCTTTATCGTTTTTACAAGCATTGCCCAGGAGCAAAACGTTTCCACGGTAGATAAAATCCGTAGCTTAACTAACCCGGATTTCCTAATCGTATACAGGGTGGCAACAGCAGCCGGCCCGGTATTGTACAAAAACTTTGCCGGTGTGAAAGTGAGCGGCGATGGCAACAAGGCACTGATAACAAAGTCAGTTCTCTCCGTGCTAAAGCTCATTCCTGAAATAGGCAGTTTCGTGATCGTGCCGCCGGTAACACCAACACATACCCGGAGTGATGTGCAGCAAATAATTGAAAACGCCTTTACCAAGTACATTATAGCAAACAGAAGCCGATTGGAAACAAGACCAAACAGTAAAGAATGAAACGACTTTTCTTTGCCGCTCTTGCTTTTTGGAGCCTATCAGTAGGTACACGATGAGGATAATGTTCAACGACCCCCGGAGGGGTCGAACAGCACTGTTTATGGCAAGACGCTAACGAGGCCACATTCGACCCCTCCGGGGTCGCGTTGCATCGTTGTTTGTCCGCCGGTTTTACCAGCGGCTATTCACATTTGACCGCTCTGCGGTCTTTGCTTAAATGAATGATGGTTGCATTATTCAATATATTAAGTTTCTAAACAACGGCTAGTGGACGCAACGGCAGTTCAATAACAGCAACGCAGATGGTCAACAAAAAACTAAACCAATAAAGAATAAAGAATAAACAAAACTTCATGGCGACTTTCCGTTAAGCCGCTCCGTTTCCAATCAAAAAATTATGGTTGCAAAAACATCCTACACTGCCATCTTGTTCCGAAGCATTTTACTCTTCGTTACCCTTGCCGCGGAATCCTTTCTTTTAGTGAAGGGTTGGTGGTTGTGGGCGGCCATCATTACGCCGGTTTTGTTTTACCAAATGGTGCTGTTCTTTCGCTTTCAAAAGAAGACCCACGAAGAAGTGGGCCAGTTTTTAGAAGCCATCCACTACCGCGATTTTTCAAGACAGTTTGATGTGAAGCATGCCTCCGCCGATATACAACCGTTGCGGCAAGGCTTCAACGAAATCAACACCGCATTCAAAGTCATCAGCAAGGAGCGGGAAACCCAGTACCAGTACCTGCAAAAGATTTTGGAGTTGGTGGATACCGGCATTCTGTCGTACGACGTAGAAAGCGGCGAAGTGATTTGGATGAACGAAACCCTGAAGCGTTTGCTGGAGCTTCCGTACCTGCGAACCGTTCATTTATTAAGCAGGCGAAACCCGGTCTTGTACCGCGAGCTTCAAGCCATCCGCCCGTCCGAAAGCCGCGTTGTTTCCATTCATTTGGAGAAGTCAACGTTTAAAGCCTTGCTTTCCGCTTCGGCTTTTCAAATCAACAACAAAGTGTCCAAGCTGGTGGCCTTTCAAAACGTAAACGAAGCCCTGGACGAAACCGAATCGAAAGCCTGGCAAAAACTGTTAAGCGTGATGACGCACGAGATCATGAATTCGGTAGCGCCCATTTCATCGCTTGCGGAAACTTTGAAGAGCCGTTTGCAAACGGCCAGTGCACACATCAAAAACGATGCGGTGGAAGATTTGGAACTGGGCATTGATACCATCCGGCGAAGAAGCGAAGGCTTGTTGAAATTCGCCGAAACCTATCGCAGCCTCAATAAAATCACGACGCTTCAGGTAAAAAAAATTTATGTACGGGAACTGTTTGCCGCATTGCACCAACTGATGCAACCGACCTGCGAACAAAAAGGCGCGGAACTGGACATTATTCTGCGCAGCCCCGACTTGCAAATGCACGCGGATGCCAACTTGCTTGAACAGGTTTTTATTAACCTTATTGTAAATGCGCTGGAAGCGGTAAAAGAAAAACCGGAGCCAAAGATTACGCTGTCGGCGGAACAAACAATGGACGGCAAAGTCGTTTTAAAAGTGGCCGACAACGGGCAAGGCATGAGCGAGGACGTGAGGGAGAAAATCTTCATTCCCTTTTTCAGCACCCGAAAGAACGGAAGCGGCATCGGCCTTAGCCTTTGCAAACAAATTGTACTGTTGCACAAAGGCACATTGCAGGTGCAGTCAGTCGAAAACGCGGGAACGGTTTTCATTATGCAATTTTCCTGACATCAATAATCGTCTTCCAACCGACCGCGTTTTCTTTGGACCTTTGCCTCTAAAATCAAAAGCGCTATGGCAGGATTAAACGTGATTATCACCGGCGCCACGGGCATGGTGGGCGAAGGCGTGTTGTTTGAATGTTTGCAAAACGAAAAGGTAAGTGAAGTGTTGATGGTCAACCGCCGGCATTACGAGAGGCAACATCCAAAGCTGAAGGAAATAATCGTCCCGGACTTTTTCAAACTGAACGAAGCTGCCGAAAGTATCGGCGGCTACGATGCCTGTTTTTTTTGCGCGGGTGTAAGTTCGGTGGGAATGAAGGAAGAGGCGTACACCCGCATTACGTACGATACCACGCTGTCCGTTGCCAAAACGCTGTTGGGACAAAATCCAAACATGGTATTCACCTATGTATCGGGAAGCCATACCGACAGCACGGAAAAAGGCCGGCTGATGTGGGCGAGGGTAAAAGGTAAGACTGAAAACGAGTTGATGAAACTATCCTTCAAAGCCGAATACAATTTCAGGCCCGGCGCCATGATGCCGTTTGAGGGCCAGAAAAACTGGAAGGCCATTTATAAATTTATTGTCAAAGCAATCAATGTATTCGTGCCCAAGCAAGTTATTACCATGCAGGAACTGGGGCGGGCCATGATTAATGCCGCTACCATTGGCTACGCAAAACCAATCCTTGAAATAGCGGACATCAAGGCGCTGGCAAAGAAAGAACAGCGGGGAGAATCAGCGCTGAAACCGTAACCGCTTCCGCGGAATGTAAGGTCAAACTATTATAGTGAGGCCATCTTGAGCTTTATCGGAAATGCTTTCATTCAGCATGATGACCCGGCTGTTGTTAGCAGTTACATGATTCATTACACGCCTTCGGTTTACTTTGCTTTACAAATTGCAGGGATGTATAGCCGGCATTGTCAAAATTTCCCTCGCAAGCCGCCGGAGAAATAAATTTGCGCGGCGAAAGGCACCATTGAAAACAAATCAATTTTATTTAAAAATGGTTTTGGGCAGCATGGCGTGTACGCCTACGTTTCCATCCACCAATTGTGTAATGTTTACGTCCACCGCCACGCTGCAAAGCATATAGGCATCCGCTTGCGATAAATGTTTTTCTTCCATCAGGTATTTTATCATCTCCCGAACGGCAATGTGCGTAGCGGCATTCAGGTCGCGGTCGCAACCCATTGTGATGATGTGGGTCAGCGTTTCGGCCCGTGGCCAACTGTAGTTTTTAGCCTTGTGAACAACGAACTGCAACTTGCCGATCAGCGAGGTTTCAATAGCGGTAATGTCCACCTCGCCGTTGCCTTGTGCGGCATGGCCATCACCAATTTGAAACAACGCTCCTTTCACAAATACGGGAATGAACAACCGGCTGCCTTGCACCAGTTCTTTGTTGTCAAGGTTGCCCGCAAATTTCCACGGCGGCGCGGAGTTCCAGCGCCCTACTTCCTTTGCCGGCGCCACACCCATGCTGCCAAAGAACGGATGCAGTGGAATGGCAATGCTGTCGGTAAAATGGCCCACCATTTTTTTAGCGTCAAGCGGTATGATGCGCATCTTTCGCTCAAATATTTCATCGGATAAAAAACCTGCTTGTCCGATGGCATTGTAACCGTAAGGAATGGCCAATGAAATGGAGTCGAACCGTACTTCCAGCACATCGCCCGGCTCTGCGCCATCAACATAAATAGGTCCGGTCAGCACATGGCCGCCGGGGCCTTTATCTTTTACGGCCTGCGCGTCGCGCAGTGCTTTTTCCACTGCCGCCGGCGGCACTCCGGCTGCTTCTAACCGTTCGGGGTTTGAGGTTAACAAGGTATGTACCCGCACGTAATCGCCGGACTGAATGCGCAAGGCTGGTGTGGCTTCCGACCAGTAGTAACCCCAGACCACTGTAGTGGCCGACGGATTAAGAACAAAGGGATCGGAAGCGGTGCCTTGTTTTTGCGCAGTGCTTTGTAAGCTGTAGCTGCAAAGAATAAGGAGGAAGCAAAGGCGGGAGAAAACGGTCGTCTGCATGAATAATGATTTGGCTTTTCCGGTAAAAGAAACAGTATGTCAAAGTTGTTGCCGGCGTAAGAATAAGGATAAATCTAAGGAAAGTTTCTGCGTCATTTTTTGAGCCGGCGAAGAACGTATAAAGGCCAGGAGCAAAAGTTTTAGCCAAGGCTTTGCCACCGGTTACGGTACACATTCAAATCATGAAATAGGAGCGGCAATTTAAAAAAGGCGCTTGCCTTAACAAACAAGAAGTACGTTATGCCAGCGGCAATTGCTGTATGTACTGCGCGGCATTAAAAAAAGAAATTTATGAGTCAATAAAAAAGGCACGGTGCGGTACTTATTTTTTATCGGGCAAAGCATGCATCCATCCGGATCGTTAGTGCAAACATAACTGATTTTAAAGGCGGCGCTCTACATTGAAGAAATACTTAATTTTTGTAAGCAGCCTGCTGTTATGCGCTTTGCATGTAATAATGCTGCTGCTGCAAAAACTGTTGAAACCAAAAACCCGATGCCTTGATGATTCTTCGCTGCGTGGGATAATCAACGTACACAAGCCCGAAGCGTTTTCGGTAGCCTTCGGCCCATTCAAAATTATCGGTAAAGCTCCAGGCGAAATAGCCTTGCACATTCACGCCTTCGCCCTTTGCTTTTAACACCTGTTGCAAGTATTGTTCATAAAAACGGATGCGGTTGTAATCGTTCACTTGTCCGTTTGCCAGCACGTCGTTGAACGCCGCACCGTTTTCGGTGATGATGATTTTATCAATGCCCTTGTACGATGCAAAGCGTTTGAGCACACGGTAGATGCCTTGCGGATAAATTTCCCAATCCATTTCCGTTCGTTCCACAGAGCGTTTACTTGCCTTTACCAATCGGGCATTGATATAAGGCATGACGGTGCTGTGGCGCACCACTTCGCGGGTGTAATTCTGCAAGCCGATAAAATCGAGATTTGCCTTTACCCGCTCATCGTCGCCGGGCTTCATGTACTTTTCAATGCCTTGCAACACTTTCAAATCCCGCAAGGGATAACCAAGTCCCAGCAACGGCTCAATGAACAAACGGTTACTTAATACGTCCACCCGTAGCGCGGCTTCCCCGGAAAGTTTGGCATCGTCAAGCGCATCTACCGGCGAGCAGGAAAAGGTGGAACCAACCACCGCTCCCGCATCCATTGACCGAATCACTCTTGTCCCCGCCGCCAGGCTTAAGGCCGCATGATGGGCCGCTGGCAAAAAATTGTTCAGGCCTTTTTTACCCGGTGCATGAAGGCCCAAAAAATAACCGGCGCCGGTAAACGCCATCGGTTCGTTCAGCACCATCCAATGCTTCACACGGTCGCCAAAATGACGAACGCAAAAAGCGGTATAGTCTTCAAACCACTGCACCATGTCCCGGTTCGTCCATCCGCCTTTTTCTTCCAAAGCTTGGGGCAAATCCCAATGGTAAAGCGTCACCCACGGCTCAATGCCGCATTCCAAACAAAAATCAATGACGTTGTTGTAAAACTCAATGCCCTTCTCATTCTTCTTGCCAATGCCGTCCGGTATCAGCCGCGGCCACGAAAGCGAGAAGCGAAAATTTTTTATGTTGAGGGCTTGCATCAGGATGATGTCCTGAATGTAGCGGTGGTAAAAGGCCGTGGCTTGGTTGCCGGAACCGCCGTCTTTTATTTTTCCTTTTACCCGCGTAAATACATCCCAAATGGAAAGGCCTTTGCCGTCTTCAAACGAAGCGCCTTCGGTTTGGTAAGCCGATGAAGCCACGCCCCAAACAAAGCCATCGCCAAACTGTGTGCTGTGAAGGTTGATGTCAGGAACCGGCGCCATAAAAAATCTTTTTCAACACCAGGTCTCTGAATTTGCCGGCCGAGGAAACGGGCTTCGATGGCTGTTTCAACGTTGGCTTGCGGGCCGTTTCGGTTTCGATGATTTGCGCCAGCAGCCATTCGGTTTCGTCGGGAAAATCAAGCGATGTCCTGGCATCGCTTCCCAGCCAGGCTTTTATTTTTTTGTATTGCTTCGGCTTGATGTTTTTCAGCACCGGAACGCCCAGCAATTTTAAGGCAACCGCATTGCATTGCTGCTCGTACTGCCCTTTCATGGGTATCACCAACAGCTTCTTTTTTAAATACAAAGCCTCGGACGGCGTTTGAAATCCCGCCCCGCAAAACACGCCTTTAGCCGTTACCATGCTTTGCACAAACGCATCGGCCGTGATGGGGTAAATGGAAATATTTTCGTGTACGAATTCGTCCTTGCGTCGCTTGGAAAAAACAGCCCACTTTTGGTCGGGAAAAGAAGACAGTAATTTAATAATGCGCTTGTCACTGTACGAAGGCAGATACACCGTGCAATGATCGCCCTGCGTAACCGTGGCGGTACGAATAGCGGTACGGATGATGGGTGTAAAAATGTTTTTATTGTAGGGCAGAAAATGAAAACCATACCGCACCGAAGCCGGTGCATAATAAGCCAGAACGGCCTGGCCGAGCAAGTCGGCGGTTGTAGGTTTGGGGCTTTTTTTATTTATCACCGCCGCCTGGTGGCTGAAGCCGATGCACGGTTTGTTTTTCAGGTAGCAAGCCCAGGCACTCACCGGTTCAAAGTCGGAGAACACGAGGTCGTATTCTTCCACAGCCAGGCTTTGTATCTCGGTGAAAAATTTTTTAAGCCGGGCTTTTTTGTAGGTTTCGAGGTAATCAATGCCGCCCTTTTTTCCAAACACAAAATACAAACCGTGCAGCTTGTATTTAACCGGGTAAGGAAGGGTTACGTCCACCTCGGTGCCGCTGATTAAAATATCCACGTCGGCTTTCTTCATTAAATATGGCAACACTTCCAGCGCCACCGTTAGATGGCCGTTGCCTGTGCCTTGTATAGCGTATAAAATTTTCACAAGGCCGTGTTTTTTTGATAACGCAATGGCAGGAGAAGGTTTTGCATAGTCTTCAAAAAAACAACGAACGAATAATGCCTGTGTTAAGCAATCATTACGAAATTGTTACCGCTGGGAACCCAAGTAAAAAAACACGGACGCAGGGTTGGTGGCTTAGCCGCTTGTTGTTGCCGCTTATTTAACAACCGCGCCAATGCCGGTTGTTTCCGGCAAACTGGTTTGCCCTTTTGCCATTCTTTTTTCCATTGTAGGCAAGGCTATCCGTTCGCCTGTGTTGCGGTTGCTTTTAAACTCCTCGCCCACTAAAAAAGCCGCCGTAGCCGCCACCTGATTTTGAAAGACGGTTTTACTTTCCTGCATCTCTCCCATTGGCGCAATGCCTTTGCCCAGGAGGGCCAGCCATATTTCACCGGAACCGCGGATGAACGTATGGTGAGTGGTCCATTTTTCAGCCCGGCCGCGTCCGTGATCGGTGGCAATAAGAAAGGCCGTTTTGTTGCGGTAAACCGGATCGGTTTGAACAGCATACCAAAGTTCCGCAATCATTTTGTCCACTTCATTCAATTGTTGCAGGTACAAATCGTACCGGCCCTGATGCGCAAATTCATCGGTCTCGCCAAGACTTAAAAAAACCACCCGTGGGTGGTGCTGCTTTGTGTATTCTTTTGCCGTGAAAAAAGTTAGGGCGTCGTACCGCGTTTTGTACTTCTGCGGTATGCTGTCCTGCACTTCGTTCAGCACCTTGTCGGCTTCAGTAAAACCGGCGCTGTGTTGATAGCCACAGTTCTGTTGAATGCAATTTTTGGCCTTGTTCAAAATAAACGGAAACACATTCCACGACGTAAAGGCCGCCACGCTATCCGCAAAGGCGGGTTGCTCGTTCAAAAGTTGCAACACGGTTTTGTTGCGGTTGTACTGCGGTGCATTCAGGATTGGCAAAGGGTCGGCATAACCGGTAAGCAATTCGTTGTAACCGGGGTAGGAAATTTTGTAAATGTTCTTTACGTTCACCTTGCTTTCTTTTTGGCGGTTGCCGTAAAGTTGCCCCCGGGCCGAAATCACGTTCCAAAAGAAAGGCATCAGTTTTTTTCGGCGTTGCTCAAGTACATCGTCCCAATACAAAAGCCGGGCGAGCGCCGTGTCTTTTACAAAATGAGGGTTGTTGATAAGCAACGGGTCGGCGCCGTTGAAGATTTCGTTCCACCGCACGCCGTCTGTAGTGATGATGAAAAGGTTTTCCGCTTTCTCCTGCGTTTTTACCGCCGATGCAAAGAATAAAAGCCAGCCGCACACAAGAATTTTCATACCGAAAGGTTTTGCAAAGAAACCATCGGCGCATGTCTTTTTTGTGACGCCGGCTTTATCATTTTGTTACCGGCCATCGCCGCATTAATGACGAAAACATCACGCAACGCTAACGGTTTGTTTAATGCCGTTGCCCAACTTCCGGAAAACAAACGGGCATGAAAAGCTTTCTTCAATTTTTCAAATTCTATGTGTTCTTTTATTATTACCGGCACTAAACATTGTGTGACGATAAGAAGACTGATGAACAAAGAGCGTTTGTAAAAGCAAGAAAGAAGGTCCAATTGTTTTCAGTCGGCCGTTGTACACTTGTATCCGCGTCGAACAGTTGCCAATTGCTTTTACTTGTTGGTTGAAAGCAGGAAAGTAATTTCACCAATGTCCACCTGCGGCAGATAAGGCTCCAGCCTTTTACCGCTCTTAAAACAGGTCAGTGTAATGATCGCATCCGTATAACGCTCTACCACCAACTCCACGTAAAAATTATTGTAGGCAAACAACACTTTTTCGGCCAAGCCATCAGCACGGGCAAGGTCCAGTGAAATGCCGTGTTCATTTAATTCGTCAATGCGGACATCGGCGGGCAGGCGTTTAAACAGGTGGAAGGAATACATTGGAATCCGTGTTATTAAGGCATGATTTACTGAAGAAAACAAAGAAGGCCAGATGCGAACTACAGGATAAAAAACACCACCCGCAAAACCAAAAAACGCATAAAAAAGCAAAAAGGGTTGAGTGCAAACATGTGGCAAAACAAAGCGGAAAGGGTGAACAATTGGTTACTGCCGCATTAAATTATAGTGAACCCTTTTTAATCGCCTGGACTTCAAAAAAAACCCTCCGCAAGCGGAGGGTTTTAAATGCACTGAAAATTTTATTGCACCAGCACCGGCTTTGTGCCGATAATTTTTTCCGGCGTGGAAACAACAAGATAATAACTGCCCTTGGGCAAGTCACGCAGATTGATGTCAACCGAAGTGGCGGTAAATGAAAAGTCTTTTACTTTTCTGCCGCCACCGTCAAACAGGGCAAGGTATTTAAGGCCCGTGGCCGCTACCGACAACGTAGTGGTTCCGGCTGCGACAGGATTGGGGTAAAGCACCATCTCCGTTTCCGCCCCACGGCTGATAAACCGAATGGATGAAAAGGTTCTGCGGCCATCGGCATCCACCAGGGCAATGCGGTAATAAACCTTGCCTTCGGTTGTGAATGCATCGTGATAAGTGTAAACGGCAAGGCCTGCAATGCCCGAAACTTTAGCAACAGCGGCAAAGCCGGTTCCATTAGTAGAACGCTCAATTATAAAGTTTTGACTAAGCGCCACCTGGCCGCATTCCCATTGCAGCAAAGCACCGTTTGCCTCCTTCTGCACGGTAAAACTTTTCAACACCACGGGCAGCGGTGCGCCTGCACCGGATACCAGTACATCCGACCGGAATTTTTTAAAATTGTTTTGCGAAAGGTCTTTGGCCGCGATGCCATCGCCGTAATACACATTGTCGCCATTATCGCTCAACACCTGCAAACGGTCGGCTTGCAATGTGCCGCCCGAATACACTTCCATTACGCCTTCGGGATTTAAGCCCGTTACGTTGAATGCGGAAAGCAAGACCGGCGCCGAACCCGCGCTGCCGTTCCACAAATAAATCGCCGGGTTAGATGGTGCGTCGTCATAGTTGCCGGCAAGGATGATGTAACGTCCGTTGGCCAAACGAACAACGTCGCGAAAGCCTCTTCCGCCAAGGTCCAATTCTATTGGCGCCCCAATGGTTGGCGAGCCTGACGGCGAACCGTTGTTAAACCAGGCTTCAAAGTTTTGGATGGGCGCAATTACTGCTTTGGTGCGATTAGCGATTGGCACCAGCGGCGCACGAAAGGCGACCCAGGCCGTTGTATTATCGGGTGCAAAGGCAAGACCTTCCACATTAAAACCGTCAATCAGCTTTGAATCCTTTCCGGCCGCGGCGCTGGCTGTGAAATTGTAACCTTGGGCATCGCCCCAGGTTAGTAAATCCTGGCGGAGGTTATTGTACAAACCAACGTAACTAAAGCTGGTGCTGCTGCCGGTGCCCGTGGTTGTTACAGCAAACAAGCGATTGCGGTTTGGACGAATGGCAAACGAGTTGCCGCCGGTGCTCATGGAGCCGAGCCAGTAAATGCGGTTGGCAACGCTTGTACTTCTGGTTGCCGCTTCCACATCCACTTCGCGCAGCACGCCGCCGTTGTAATCCGTTAGGCCAAGCAAACCGCTGAAGTCAAAGCTGGTTACGGGCAATCCAGACGACTTGCGGTTGTACACAAAGAGCTTGTTCATTTCATCATCGCCCACAATCATGTAGTTCTCGTCAATGGCGATAGCCGCCGAAGCATCCGACGAACCAGTATGAAAGCGGGTGCTTGCGGGTGTGTTTGACGCTGCCGATACTGCCACGTTAATAACCAGTGTTTTTGTAAAGCTGCCTTTGGTTAGGGTCAGCGTTACATCAGCATAACCAACACTTGCCGCTGTTATCTTGACAGTTGCCTGCCCATCGGCCTTGGTGATGATGACGGCTGCATTGGGCAAAACCGCGGTATTGCTGCTTGTAGCTGTTAAGCTGTAATCGCTGGCTAAAATGTTCGCGCCGTTGTCCTTTACATCAACGGAAACACCGGCTGTTGATAGAGGATCGGTCGCATCGGCCAACGTGCTGGTAACGGCCGGCGGATTAAGGGCAGATGAAGCTGAAACCGTACTGAAAGAAAGCGAAAGGTTATTGACTGATGCCGATGGCGTTGGCGTAAAAGCAAGCCCTTTCAAGGTGGTGCCGGCCGGCGTTGTGTAAAGCGTAAGGTTGTTACCCGTACTTATGTTGATGGCACTGTTGTAGCCCGCCGCATCGGTAAGACGAATAACGCTGTTTGCCGCTGAAGCCCCGTTGCCTGTGGTCGCATACAAATAGGCGCCGCTTACAGCCGCTTTTGCAGCCAGGCCAAATCCGCCGAAGGCGGTCGTGTAGGGGGTTCCGTTGGCTACCCATGTGCCGCCAACGAAAGAATATTTTGCAATGGTGCCCGCAGTTGCTGACGTAGCCGAAAGAATGTACAACACATCATAAGCAGCACCGTTGGTGCCTGATGAAACCAAATAAAAATCCTGAAAGCTCGCATTGTTTGTCAGGCCCGGCAGGCCGGTTATGGCGCCGCCGGTTGGAGCCGAAACAGTAGAAACCTGAATACTACCGGCCGTGGAACTTTGCTGGCCTACATACACAATGCCGTCAAAAGCTTTGATGCCGCGAACGTTTCCCGTTGGGCTGGGAGCCGTGCCGCCATTGGTATAAATGCCGCCCTGGTCGGCAATGTACCAGGCTGTGTTGTTCAAGCTGGTGGCGCTTCTTGTTTGGTTGCCCGATGCACCGGTATAAGTCGTGGCCGTGCTTACCGTTCCGCTGTTGTCAACCGTGACCACGGCTCTTGGCAAAAGGGTGTTGGCGTTAACCGAAGTAGAAGAAGCATAATGGCCGGTAAAGCTGAATAACGAGCCGTCATTACTGTTGGACGCATACAGGGTTGATGTGGCGCTGCCCGAAACACGGATCGTATTCCCGTCAATAGCAATGGCGCGAACCGGCGAAGCCTGGGCGGCTGTACTGCCTATTTCAAGAACGCTGGCGGTGGTGTTGTTGGCCGTAGCCGACGCTGCCTGTAGTACGGCAAGATTGCCGGGTGTAAAATTTTGTGCGGTGAGTTGTTGAAAGAAAAAAAGAAGAAGGAAGGGTAAAATTCTTTGCATTGCCGGTAAGTTTTATTGCGGCGAAACTATGCGGCGCCTCCGGCAAGCAGGGGAGGGCAAGGTTAAGAAACCGTTACCGAATTGTTACCAATTTAAAATGCAAAGCCGTCGGCGGTTTTACACAAATCTATCTGTGTTATGTGCGTAATTGTAGTTGCCCGGCATTACCGCGTTGTTATAGCTTTATCACCAAATTATTATTTGTATGAAACGACCAAAACCCGCAAAAGCCTTTGTGGCTTTTATGCTCTGCCTGGCTTTCTTCCCCGCCTTTTCACAAGTAACAACAGCAACCATCAGCGGTACGGTTTCAGGGACTGATGGTAAAGCCTTGCCATCAGCGACCGTACATATTGAATTCCCAAACGCTGGTATTAACAAGACCATCGTCACGCAATCAAACGGAACCTATCTCTTGCCAAACCTTCGTGTGGGCGGACCGTATAAAGTAACGGTCAGCTATACCGGTTATCAGTCGAAATCGGAAAACGAGATTGTACTTGAACTTGGACAAAACACAGCGGTTGACTTTAAACTGGACGCCGCTGCGGCAACTCTTGAGGGCGTAACGGTTACGGGCCGTTCCAGAATCTTCGACAATCAGCGTACCGGCGCATCCACTAACATCAGCTCGCGACAGATAAGGCAATTGCCCACCATCTCGCGTTCGGCGGATGACTATACGCGATTGACGCCTTCGGCCTCGGCCACTATTAACGGAACCTCTTTTGCCGGACGCAACGGACAGTATAACAACTACTCCCTTGACGGCGCGGTGTTCAACAATCCTTTTGGCCTGGACGCGCCTACACCGGGCGGACAAACCTCGTCGCAACCGGTATCGCTGGATGCCATTGACCAGATACAGGTGAACATTGCGCCTTACGATGTAACGCAGGCCGGCTTTACCGGCGCCGGCATAAACACCGTTACCAAAAGCGGCAGCAACACGTTTGGCGGAACAGTTTACGGCTTCTTCCGCAACCAGGGACTCACCGGAAAAAAAGTGGAAGGCAACTCCATCGTTGTGCCCAACCTTGACCAGTTTCAAGCTGGCTTTGCCCTCGATGGCGCTTTGAAAAAGAACAAGCTTTATTACTTTGTAAACTTCGAAACCGAGCAACGAAATGATGCGCCGACAAGTTATGTAGCGCAGACCTCGGGCAACAACGGAAAGACGAATACATCAAGAGTGTTGCAGGCAGACCTTGATGCGGTGCGATCCATATTAAAGAACAAATTCGGCTACGAAACCGGCGACTACCAGGGCTATAGCCTCAAGCAAAAAAGTTACAAGTGGCTGGCGAAAATTGATTGGGTCATCAACAGCAATAACAGCCTGTCGTTTACGTACAACGGGCTTGACGCCTCAAAAGAAAAACCCGCCCACCCAAGCGCTATCGGCCGGCGCGGGCCGGATTTTACCACGCTGCAGTTCCGCAATTCGGGCTACCGCATCAACAACAAACTGCAATCCTTCGGTTCGGAACTGAAGTCCTCTTTCGGCAGCCACTATGCCAACAAGCTCCGGCTTGTCTATACCTTGTTTCGCGATACGAGAGATCCCTTCTCCGCACCGTTCCCCGTTATCAACATCACCAAAAACAACGTGCGGTACATCATCGCCGGCCACGAGCCTTTCTCCATCAACAACATTCTAAACCAGGATGCTTTTCAGGCAACGGATAATTTCAACATCATCCTGCCAAACCATACGGTAACGTTAGGTGCATCTTACGAGTCCTTCAAGTTTGCCAATTCATTTAACCTGACCGGCTATGGCCCGGCGATTTTTTCCAATGCAGACATTAAGACCTTCTTGGACAGCGTTCCAAAAGGCGGCGCTTATGTATTTGGCGCCTACCCTTTGGATGTGGACGTGGCTTATGCACGCAAACGGGCAGCGGCCAACCAATGGACTTTTTACTATTTAACCGTGGCGCAGCTCTCGGCCTATGCACAGGACGAATGGAAAATTGGAAAAAATTTCAGGCTAACGTACGGCTTGCGTATTGACAAACCATCGTATAGCAATGCAAGTTTTAAAGACCCGCAATTTAATGCCGACGGAAGTTTTAAAGGAACGTATAACCAAGGCTCGCCTACTTTGCCTAACAATGACAACCAGGTGTTATACGACGCGGCCGGCAACCGGGTGACCAACGGTGTAGGCAAGCAGTTGGACAACACGAAGTTTCCGACCACAAAGCCTTTGTTCTCGCCACGGGTTGGTTTTAACTGGGATGTGAACGGCGATAAAACGGTGCAGTTGCGCGGTGGTTCAGGATTGTTTACCGGACGCTTTCCGTTTGTGTGGCTTGGAAACCAATTAGCCAACCCCTACACCGGTTTTTACAACGCAACGGCAAGCGATTTTCGCTGGCCGCAAATCTGGCGCAGCAACCTTGGAGTTGACTTTAAAATACCTGCGGGAACTGTTTTTTCTGCTGATGTAGCTTATTCAAAAGACCAGAAAGCCATGATGGTGCGCAACTATAACCTGGGTACGCCAACGGGTGTATTGAATTCGGGCACGGGCGACAAACGAAGCATTTACAAGCCTACCGACAAAGGTACAGATGGGCCTTTCGCCAATCAGACTTACGTCTTCACCAACGTAAAAACCGGCTATCAGTTTAACGTTAGCCTGCAGGCACAGCAAACCTTTCGCAAGGGATTGTATGCGCAAGCCTCGTACAATTATTTAATTGCAAAAGACGCTTCCTCCATCTCCGCCGAAATCTCCAGTGATGCCTTTGACCGCAACCCGATTTTGAACAATGCCAATGCGGCCGTCAACTCTACTTCCCTTTACGGCAATACACACCGCTTTGTATTGGCCGGCATTAAAAAGTTTGATTACGGCAAGAACAATGCGCACGGCACCACCATCTCGCTCTTTGCCAATTGGGTGAGCGGCGACAGGTTTGCTTACGTTTATGGCGGTGACATTAACAACGACGGAACAGGAACCAATGACCTGATGTATGTGCCCACCGATGCTGAGATAAACGCGATGTCCTTCGATCCTTATTTCGACGTTTCCGGAACGGTGCAATCGGCCAGTGTGCAACAGTCGGCCCTAAAAAATTTCATTGCACAGGATAAATATCTAAGCAGCCGCCGCGGACAATACACGGAAAAATATGCGGGGGAGACGCCTTGGTTCAGTCAGGTGGACCTGCGCATTTTGCAAGACTATAATTTTATGCAAGGCAACAAAAGGCACACCGTTCAATTCAGTATTGACGTGCAAAATATCGGCAACCTTATTAGCAGTAAATGGGGTGTTCGGAAATACGCCACCACCAGTGGCTTTTACCAACCACTTTCAGTAAACAGGTTTACTACTTCAGGCGTACCGGTGTTTACATTCGACCCCTCGCAAAAAACAACTTTCACCACAAGCCCCGACCTCATCTCCCGCTGGCAAATGCAGTTTGGCTTGCGGTATATTTTTTAAAGAAGAGACTTCAACGAAAAAAAGCAGGCATGGATTAATGCCTGCTTTTTTTATGAACCAGGCACGATGCACATAGCGCTTTTGAAGCGGTTGCCGCAACGCAGCAAGCCCCTGATTTTTTATTTCGTGGCTTCACAATGTCTTCAGATTTGGGGGATAGTTTTGCGGCTTATTTCAATACAGCTAACATGCACCGCTTTTTCACTTTTTTTCTCATTGTACTCATTCCTTTTTTTGCCTTTTCCCAACAGACGGGTGACAGTCCCATGGGCTCTTTGTCGGGAACCATTGTTGATTCCGCAAGCCGCCAACCGCTGCAAAAAGCTACCGTCAGTTTATATGTTGGCAATGACACGAAACCCGCCGCGGAAGCGCTTTCCGGCGGGGATGGTAGCTATCGGTTTTTGTTTTTGAAGCCGGCCATTTATTCAATCAAGATTGTGTTTGTGGGTTTTCGTTCGTACATAAAAAACAATCTTACGATAACCAACGCTCCGGTTGTACAAAACGTTTATTTGTCTTCCTCCGCAAAAGCCTTACAAAGCATTACGGTTACCGGTACGCGAAGCCTGATACAAAACAAAGTGGACCGCATTGTTTACAATGTGGATAAGGACGTGACTTCGCAAGGAGCCATGGCTACCGACGTGCTGCGAAAAATTCCGCAGGTAACGGTGGATGTTAACGGCAACGTCGAACTCCTTGGCAACCCAAGCATTCGTTTTTTGGTGAACGGCAAACCGTCAACTCTTTTTGGCAACAGCATTGCCGATGCCTTGCAATCCATACCCGCCGCACAAATTCAAAGCATTGAAATCATGAGCAGTCCGGGTGCGAAATACGACGCCACGGGTACTGGCGGTGTCATTAACATCATCCTGAAAAAAAACAAGGCTCAGGGCTTTAATGGAACCGTGAATGCCACTGCCGGCACAAGGCTCGAAAACGGTTCGGTGAACCTGTCGTGGAAGCAACGAAGCGTTGGACTTAACGGTTATTTCAACGGCAGCTCGCAGCTAAAATCGCTTACGCTGAATACCCTCGACCGCAACTCGTTTGACCTGGTCACGGGCAACCAATTTCATTTGATGCAAAACGGAACTTCCGACTTTACACGGTCGTCGTTCAGAAGCGGCGTGGGCATGGATTGGGAACTGACGCCAAGAGACAACCTTACCCTTTCGTTGGCTTATGACCAGTTTGGAAACGACAACAATGGTTCGACTGCCCAATCGCTTTCTTCTTTTACCAAAACCGGAACGCTGTTAAGTCAGGAAGCCAGTCTTCGAAAATCGGAGAACCGTTTTCGCAACAGCAATGTTGCCATAAGCCTCGACTATAAAAAGAAATTCAGAAAGGAAGGCCAGGAGTTAAGTCTTTCGTACAGCTACGAAACGGAACAAAACAATACGAGCTATTTGCAACGCCAGTTATACCTCAACACGGATTCCATCTTTTCCGGTTCGCGAAGTGCCAATCCGGGCCGTGATAAACTGTCCACCATCACGCTTGATTACAGCCATCCGCTGGCCACAAATTTTCTGTTGGAAACCGGTTTGAAATCGGAGATTGAATCCCTGCGCAGCAATGCCGATGTGTTTACGTTTGACCCCTTGCTTTATGGTGAGCGGTTGGATGCCGCGCAAACCTATCAATCGCTTTTCAAGCGCCAGGTTTATGCGGCTTATGCATCGGCAACATTTTCTTTGTTTGATTACCTTACTGTGATTGCCGGCCTGCGCTGGGAACATACCGTCAACAACGCCAGCTACAGCAACTATAAAAATGCAAAGGTTCCAGACTATAATAACCTTGCGCCTTCGCTGATCGTAGCGCACAATTTTCCGGCTGATCAAACGCTTAAGTTTAGCTATTCGTACCGGCTTGAGAGGCCCGAATACCGCGACCTGAATCCGTTTGTGAACCTTGCCGACCCGCACAACATTATAACGGGCAATCCGCTTATTCAGCCGGAGATTGGGAAGAACTATCAACTGGGTTACAACAAATCATTCGGCGGACAAAACGCAATCAGCGCCACGCTGGTGTACACGCACAACAGTCCAGATATAAAATCATACACCACCTTTTATCCGTCGTACAAAGTAGGCGATTCGGTTTACAGCAACGTGAACCTGACGCAACGGGGCAACATTGCTTCGGAAAACCGGTGGGGCGCCAACCTTTCGGGTTCGTATGCAATAGGTTCAAAACTTACACTGCGACCCAATGTGCAACTCTACAGCCGGCAAACGAACAATCCCTTCGTGGTGCCTTCCGTCGTCAGCGGTTTTGAATACCGCGTGAATGCAAACATCACCTATCAAATTAGTCATGACTGGGTGGCCGAAGCCTTTGGCAATTACAATTCGGGCTTGCGCTGGCAGGGCCGGCAGGCCGCGTTTTCTTCTTACACGGCGGCGGTGCGCAAACAATTGTTTAACGGCAAGGCAAGCGTGGGACTAACGGCGGTTAATGCATTCAGCAAATACCTTACTCAAAAGACTACTTTAACCAGTGATAACTTCACTTCGACTTCAGTGCGCAACATTCCTTACCGCTCTATTGGCATCAACTTTATTTACAAGTTTGGCAACATTAAATTCATCAAGCCAAAAGCGGAAGAGGATTATTTGAACAAGCCGCCAGGAGAGAATTAAGACCAATAGGCAATGGGCAATAAGCAACAGGCAAATGCGGAAATAAAATGAAAAAATTTTGGCTTGACTATGTTAAAGGGTCAATGATTTAAAAAACGCACAGAGTGTACGGCAAGTCGCAAGCAATGCTATGCTCTTCGTCGTGTTCTTTATGTGTCCGTTGTGTTCCTCTTACGCCATCTTTTTTCAGGAACACAACGGACACAAAGTAAACTGTTGCAAAAGCAATTCGTTACGTATGCACTAAGAACCAGTGGTAATCTATTTCGTGACGATGAATTTATCTATCTCCTTCCCGTCCTCTCCCACTTGCCGCACGGTTAATTTTTTCCCGTCAACATCTGCGATGGTTAATGAGTGGATGGTGGACATAAACTTGTACGTAAACTTCTGCCAGGAATCTGGATTGCCTGTTTGTTCAGGATTGTACAAGTCTTGGCCGCCGGCGCCGGTTACGATATAAAGCACGCCATCAGGTTTTGTAACCGTTGTGCCGTTGTATTTTTTATCAAGCGTCCACATGCCATTTACCACTCTGCCTCTTGGTTTGCCTGCTTTGCTTGCCGCCAATAAAATGCCGCCGTTATCGGGTACGAAACGCAATGGATAAGAACGTTGGTAGTTGTGAACGTGGCCGTTGAACACAACATCCACACCGCCTTTTTCAAACACCGGCGACAATAGCCGCATCTGCTGTTGTTCATAATGATCGCGGGATGAATTGAAGCCCGGATGATGAAAAATCACAAAACGCCAGGTGCTATTCTTGGCGGAAGCCAGATCATCGCTCACCCATTTTTGCAAGCTGCTGTCTGTCCAATCAACATAGGTATCGGCGTCAAGTATTGTCCAATGAACGGCGCCCCAGTTGTAAGAAAAGTTAGCCATGCGCGGATACGCATCACCAGCCGCATCGGTAAAAGCTTTGCGTGCCTGCGGCGATGCTTTCAACGCAGGAACCAATGACGTTCCTTCGCTGCGCAACGGTCCGTTAAGCGGTTGTTGCCAAAGGGAATAATAACCCAAGGCATCGGGGTGGGCATCTAAATCTCTGGTGTCGGCATCGTGATTGCCAACAGCCGAAATAAAGGGAATGGAACGCATCAGCGGTGCGCCGGCACTATCCACTTTATCGGTATTGTACACCGGCCAAAAACGTGTCTCATATTCTGAAAGCAAACCATAATCGTAAACAATATCGCCGGGAACAACGATCAAAGCAGGCTTTGCTTCGTAGGCCTGATGCGTCATGGCCTTTGCTTCCGGCGTACCCGCGCCAATGTCGCCAAAAACCACAAAGCGTGAAGCCTTTGCCGCGCTTGCTGGCGCTTTGGCTTCAGCAGAAAACACAACAGTGCTTCCCTTTGAAACACGGTATTGAAAAGAGGTCCCGGGAAGGAGTGCCGTTAATGTACTTTGGTATTGAACACGATTGGCAAAGCCGGCAATGGTGATGGTCATGGCTTTCGGTACCTGCATTTTTGTCCAGCCGCTTTCGGCCGCGTTCTTTTTTTCCACTACGAAAGTTGCGCCTTCACTTCCCTGCCATAAAAGCTCCAGCGTTGTTTCGGAGGGATGATAACCAACCTGCAGATAAGGCTTCACAAAAAAGGGGCTGCTTGCCGTTTGTGCGTGACTGAAATAAAAAGGCATCATAAGGATGCCTATTATAAATTTTCGCATAACAAAGTTGATGTCGTTTAATGTTGATTGCCCCGGCCGTTACTTTGATAAGCGCCGATGTCTTTGCCGGGCGGTGTTATTTCCGTGGCGCCGTACTTTAAATCAACCTTCACATCACCGCGTGGGTCGAAGCCGGTGAAGCCTGCACCGATGCAAGGCGATGTAGATTTAAGCGCATAGTTTGACGTACCAACTACCGATACATCAGCCAATTTTAATCCGGCGGGCAGCGGAACGGGTGCGCTGATGAATTGCGGGTTGTTGATGCCGACGACGGACGAAGGCGCCGTGTAAACATCACCTACTTTCCATCCCGCTGGCAGATACGTTGACGGCTTCGGCACGTCGGTTTCCTGCGGCTGGCTGATGGCGGTGCTTACAGAGTATGATGGAATAAATTGACTGGCTACGGAAACCGAGTCGGCATAATACCAGTTGTATCCGTAGCGAAGGTTGGCGGTGTCGGCAATAGGATTTCCCACCACACGCAAGCCAAATTTGCAGTTCACGATTAAATTGTTATAGGCCATGCCGCCGGCGCCTTCTTCAAAATTAATGGAGCCGCCACGGCCTGCCGCAGCCCTGCGATAACCGCAGTTTATCATTGTGTTGTTGTAGATGCGAACATTAGAACCCGGTGCGCCAACAGGTACGTTGATGTTAGAAACCTTAGGTCCGTTGGTAGCCATGCCGATGCAAAGGTTGTAAGCAAAATCGCCAATGGTTCCGGCCTTCGAGTTCATGGCTTCGCCGCCAGTGTAGCCGCATTTTTCAAACACGTTTCGCATAACCGCAATTTTGCCGCCGTTAATGCGAAAGGGATCATCCACGCTGCCGTAAACCCATGAATCTTCCAACACAAAAATGCCGGCTGTGTTGGCGAAATAAAGCGGGTAAGGACTGGCGGCGGCGGTAAATGTTTTCATAGCCGGACTGATGGTAGCGCCGCCGAAATCAATGCGTGTCCATTTAATAATCATCATGGGGCAGGTGGTGGCGCCAATGATGCCGGTCCACTTGCCTTTGAGCGCCGGATCGTTGTTAGGGTCTGCGCCCAACTGATCGGTTTTTGTAACGCCGGGGTACGTCATTAAAATGGGTTTGTCCTTGGTGCCCAGGCAAAGCAAGGCGCCTTTCACGCCAAGTCCAACCGGCGAAAAAGGCGCGACCGCCGCATTGCCGGTAAAGTTTACCGTGACGCCTTCCTGAATGGTTAACGTATCGCCGGTATTAACAAAGACGTCGCCGCAAACCGTATAGGTTTTGCCGGCAAGCATGGTTCCTTTTATAGCACCCGATAAGCAAGCCGCATCGCTGATGGGCGAGGCAGGCGCCACGACGGCTTTCCATAAATCTTTTTCATCAATGGCCTTCTTGCAGGAACTTAGAAAGGCAATGAGCGCCAGCAGATAGAGGAAGAAATTCTTTTTCATGTTGTATCGTTCAATGAGGTTTAGAGTTTGTAGCGGAGTCCAAACAAAAAAGAGGTTTTGTAATAGTCTTTTTGAATGATGATTTTGTGATCGGCATCCGACTGCAAAGCGAGCGAACGGGAGCCGCTGTTTTTTGCGTAATCACTGTATGGTTGGTGCAGCGAAAGCTCGAACGGTGCGTTGGTAACGTTGTTGATTTTACCGTACACCGTAAGTTTGCGTATGAGACGTTTTTCAAAAGAAAAGTCAAGTTGTGTTGTAGGCGCCTGCCAATAATTCAAGCCGAGGTAAGGCGAAATGAATGTGATGCGTTCGCCGGTGTAAACAAGCGCCGTTTGAAAGTCAAAACCAATCTTCGGGTTTTTGTAAATAAGTGAAACGTTGCCGATGTGTTTCGATTGGCCTTGCAGCGGTCTTGACTCCGACACTCTCGTTGACACCAATTGTCCGGCACCGTTGCGGGTAGAAAGGATAAGGCTGTCGTTGGTAATGGACGATTTGGTGTAGGTATAATTGGCCGATACGCCAAAGACCCCAAAGTATTTTGTGGCCACGGCTTCAAAGCCATAGTTGGTGGCGCGGCCGATGTTCACGGGCTCTAAATAAAGGCTGTTTACGTTGAGCGGTTTTACAGCGGAAATTTCAATCGGATCTTGAATGTTTTTATAAAAAGCGCCCAGTAAAACCTGGTCGGCGCCACCGGGATAAAACTCGTAGCGCAAATCAAAATTATCGGCCACCGAATGTTTCAGTCCTTGCGGGTTGCCGATCTCCCTGAAAAATTCACCATCAGGTCCGTCAGGAATCAGTTCGGCAAAACCCGGCCTGGCCAATGCTTTGTAATAAGCCGCCCGTAACAACTGCTTCGCCGTTACTGAATATTTAGCCTGAACGCTCGGCAGCCAGTCCCGGTAATGAATAGTGCCCGATTTCGCATCCACATCTTTGCTCAATGCCGTCTCGTATTCCTGGTGCGTATCTTCTACCCGAAGGCCACCGAGTAGTTCCAACTTCTTCAATAATTGCAAGCGGCCTTGAACATAGCCAGCGGCAATGCGTTCAGTAAAAGTGTAGTTGTTGCCGCTAACGTTGGGCGTGCCGTTGCTAACGGGATTAAAAATAAAAACAGCACTGTTGATGTTGCTGTAAACCTCGCCAAGCGTCGGGTCTAAGCCGTAGGAATTGTAAAAATTATCCCGTGTTTTATCACGGTACAAACCGCCAACCTTGAATTCAAAAGAACGATTGAAAACAGTCAGGTTTTGCGTAAGGTTTAAATAAGCTGCCTTGTCCTTATCACTGTTGTGCGACCAGATACGCGACATGCTTTGCAGTTTGTCGGCCGTAAGATTGGTGGCAACAATCGGGTATTGATGGATGAACTGGGACTGGTCGGGAATATGGTTGTTGGCAATAGAATAAGCAAGGCTCCAATCGGCCTGCAAGGTTGAAGAAAGCTTGTGCAAACCTTGCACCGTACTGTTGTAAATAGACTGGTATTGCCAGGTGCTGCGTTGCCAGTTATTCACTAATGAATTCAAGGTCACTGTGTCGTAAACAATCCTTGTTTGGTAATCATCCAACCGTACAAAAGTGCTGATGAAGGAAAGCTTGTGGCGGTTGTTAATCTTGTAGTCAAACTTTCCGTTAAGCCCAATGCGTTGGCTTTGCACGGAGTATTGCCGCAGTTGCAAATCGGAGAAGATCGGAATGTTGTTCAGACCCGGTTGCGAATTGGGCAAAAAGAAATTAGAGGTAGTGCCGCGATAGATGTTTTGATAGCTGCCCGAAACGATAAAGCCGTATTGTTTGTTCGATCCGAAGCGGTTGCCAAACGTAAGGCCTGCCGTGGTATTAATGGGTGAACCTTTCTCCGTGTAATTTAAATGCGCCACCGAAAAATCTTTCGGCGTTGCCACATAGGTTGATCCGTTTATTTCAGAGGGCGATTGTTTGGCGATGCTGCTTCTGTCAAACTTTTGATAAGGCTGATCGTTTAAGATGGTGTTGTAACCGAAGGCCGCATTCGCCTGAAGCAATTTGTTCTGCGGCGCATCTTTCATCACCAGGTTAATGGTTCCACCTATGGCATCGCCTTCCATCGAAGGGGTGAGGCTTTTGCTAACCTCCAATCGTTCCAGCAATTCGGATGGAAATAAATCAAGCGGAATAAAGCGGTTCCGGTTGTCGGGGCTTGGAATTTTTATGCCGTTTACCAGCGTGTTAATGTAGCGTTTTTCCATGCCGCGAATGATGGGATAACGGCCTTCGCCAGAACTGCTTTTTTCAATGGTAACACCGCTCACTCTTTGCAAGGCATTGGCCACGGTAATGTCCGGCAGCAATTGAATGGTTCTCGCGGAGAGTACGTTAATCAGTGGATCGGAGCGGCGCTCAAGGTTGCGGGCCGCTTTGTCGCGGTCGCCGGCGCTGCTTACTACAATGGACGACATTTCCGCGGAAAGTGGCTCCATCTGCACAACCACCGGCTTGGCTTCCGTCTCGTTAACCGTCACATCTTGTTCAAATGCTTTATATCCCTGGTAAGTTATTTTCAATTGGTGCAAACCTTTGCTGATGTTGCTGAATGCGAAGTTTCCGTTCAGCTTTGAAAGCGACATTTTTTTTGTTCCGTCCATTGAAACGGTGGCGCCCACCAGCGGCTCACCGGTAAAGGCATCGCTTACTTTTCCTTTAATGGTTTGTGCGAAAGAAGAAACGTTGAAGAGCAGGAGCAAGAGCGTACAAAAAAGCAAGGGAGGCAATGCCTTAGCGTTTCGCATAAAACAGTTTTGGCTGCAAAACTGTTTCTTTCCGCCATTGCAAATGCAGGCAGGACCATCGTTATTGATTTGGTAACCTATTGTTCATTTTATTTTAATATTGGCTTCAGTATTTCTTCAGATTTCGAGCCGGTATTTACAAAACGCGATCGTTGTAACCGCTGATGAAACATGCTTGTAAGCCGTATTCAGATTGAAGACGCCGGTATAGTCGGCATTCGGCATAAGGAAGAAAGCAAAAACGCCGACACCGAATCGCTTCGCAATGACTTCTTTCGTGTTCCCGGCACCGAACGCCGGCTTGCTTTATTTGAAGACCGTATAAAAAATCTCAATAACAAAGGCCGATTTGCGGGCCGGTTTAGGCCGGCCCTTTGGTAATGGGTTACCCCGGTGCCGTGATTGATAAAGAATATCGCTTTCGCTTTTTCAAAAACAATACTTACCGACCCGAATAAGGATGGGTTGGAAGGAAGATTAATTTCTTTTTCTGTGCTTCGTTTAAACGGCAAAGAGGCATCATTCGTTCATGTGCGTTATTTTTTCATCGCAGGCAAATAAGGTTCGCTTTGCTTGTAACGGCTCCTTGCGCCGGAACCATATTTTTGCCAATTTTTTTAGCGAACGGTTTAGTGAATGAAATACATTTGATGAAATATCGTTAGCCTCCATGCAAAAAAATACACCACCAAAACACATCATTCTTTATGCCGATGATGACGCGGACGATTTACAGTTTGTGACAGAAGCTTTTTCCCGGCATCTCAAAAATATAGACGTTGTAACGGCTGTTGACGGCGCTGAAGCCCTCGACTATTTACAGAATATAGAAATTTTTGGAACATTGCCTTGCCTGATTATCCTCGACGTAAACATGCCCCGGCTAAACGGAAAAGAAGCCCTGGCACGGATCCGAAAAGCGGAACGTTTCAAAGATGTACCCGTTGTGCTTTTTACCACTTCATCGTCGTCGCTTGATCAGGATTTCGCGAAACTTTACAATGCCTATTTTAGGACAAAGCCAACCCACCAATCAGAAATCGGGAAAATTGCCGACGAATTTGTAGCCTACTGTAATGAAGAAACAAAAAAGCACATCCGCAAAGCTGTTTAGACTTCTCCGAAGGATTTTGTTTGCGCCAATTCCTTTACGGCTTCAAGTAAATTGCCACCGAGATTTATTGTTATGGTGTGAAGCATTTGTTTGAAGCCATCGCAACGACATTGGTTGGAAAAGCAGGCCTTTGCCTGGCGCCGATAGATGAAATAGACAATTGGTTGTTTGCGGCTGGTTGATTCAAAACGGAAATGCCGTCACGCTTGCCGCGGGTATCGGAAGAATTCTATGACCCTGGTAAGCAGCAACGGGAATTTCTTGCAGTCTCCATTAGACAGTAAGACCATTGACGGGAAAAACCTCCATGAAAACACTTACGGAGGTTCATACAAATTTTGTGAGATAGCGGCTGAAGAGTTGAACGTAAGCTGTAAAATAACAGCAGTGATATAGTAATACCTTGCCACCAACTGCAACGGGTTGCAGGCCCTCAACTAATTGATGATGCGGTTAATTGAATCATTACCGATTGCTTATACAGCCTGCCAATGGGAATCTCGGTTGAACCCAGTTTGACAGTTGTGTTGCTGTATCCCGAAATTTTATTGAGCGAAACGATGTAAGAACGGTGTATGCGAAGAAATTTGTGGCCGGAAAGCAGGCTTTCTATGGTACCAATGGGTTGCTTTACCAGCAAATATTTGCCGTTGGTAAAAATGAATTTTACATAGTCCTTCCAGCTTTCGATGTAAAGAATGTCATTCAGAACGATCTTTTGCATGGTGCGGTCTGCCCTCACGTATACAAACGCATCAGGGTTGGATGCATACAGGTTCTTTTCATCCACGGGTGGCGTATCAGCCAATTTTCTTAACCTGTTGATCGCTTTTAGAAACCGTTCAAACGACACTGGTTTTACAAGGTAGTCCACGGCATCCAGCTCAAAGCCTTCCACTGCATAGTCGCGGTAGGCGGTGACGAAAATCACTTTTGGAGGATGCGATAAGCTGCGCAGAAAATCAGTGCCGAGTATCTTTGGCATTTTGATGTCGACAAACATCACATCAACTGTTTTCCGGTGCAAAACCTCAATTGCTTCCACAGCATTGCTGCAAGCACCTACAACCTCCAACCCACCAATTTGCGTAATGTGAGATTGGAGCACTTTCAGTGCCGGCGGTTCATCATCAATTAATAAGCAGCGAATCTTCATTCTTCATTTTTGTTTTCGGTTGCTCTTTTGTTTGTATAGAAATGGCCGGTATGAATTTATGAATCGTTAATTCCAGCAAAAGGTCTACTACAAAAAACTCTCCCTCATCTTTAAGCTTTAGATCGTGCCTGCCCGCGTATAACAATTCTAAACGCTTTTTTACATTGGAAATGCCAACGCCTTCCTTGCGAAAAGGAGTTACCTCGTTTTTACTGTTCACTATTTTACAGCTTAGCGTATGCCCTTTTACAGTAATATCCACACTCATCCAGGGCCGCTCCAATTGCTCGGAGGTGCCGTGTTTAAATGCATTTTCCAGGAAAGGCAGAATAAGCAGAGGAGTGATGTACCTATCCTGAATGTCGCCTTCGATATTCACCGAAATATCTATTTTGTCTCCGTAACGTTCCTTCTCAAGGTCAATGTAGTGTTTCATTACCTCTACTTCTTTCCCCAATAACACTTCATCTGTGCTACACTCGTATAGAATATAACTAAGCAGAGAGGAAAGTTTGAGGATCATCTGTGGCGTTTTGGGGGAACTCTCCAGTGCAAAAGCGTAAATATTATTGAGTGTATTGAACAAGAAATGCGGGTGCAGTTGTGCTTTCAGCAATTGCAACTCCGCGTTTGTTTTCTCCTGCTGCGCAAGCATCCATGCCTGTTGCGCCTGTTGAAATTGTTTTTGCTTCAATAACCACTGCTTTCCAAGAGACAAGGAACAGAAACAAGCGGCGGCCGTTTGCACGCAAAGGAAACATTGCCATGGATAATCATCACCGTGAAGCATGTGCATCCGGTCCAGCACAGGAATAGATATGTACATAAGATAATAGACGCTTAAGTACCAGCCAACCCCCAGCCACAAAAGGAGGGAGCCGATAAACATCAGGTATTTGCCTTTGAACAGCAACTTTGGAATAGCAATGTACGCAACAGGATAACTGAAGATGATAAAGGCGGGAATCCAAAGTCCGATGCGAATAAGATTATCCGTGAACGTTGAAAAAATCAGTGACAAGAAACAGCTCCACCCGAAAAGCCAGGACAACCAGAATACGGCCGGCCGTAGTATCCTGTGTTTCGGGGAGAAAATAAAATCATTTGCCGTCATGATGAATGAATTGACTACTTACACAATTTAACCATTTGTGCTTGCTTTAAAAATCAAATAGACGAATGACGAAACTCGTCGACAAACAGCCATTAACGAGATAAATAAACCATCTGCCGCCAAGCCGGTGTTCTATTGCAGCGATTTCTTCCTCCTGTCGATAGAAGTTGGAAAGGATATGGCCATCCATTTACCTTTTGCCCATTAAAAAATCTTTTCATTCAAAACCAGCTTTTATGTTCTTCAAATCGAAAACAACGTGCTTCCTGATGTTACTGATTGTCATCACAATTGCAGCTTGTAAAAAGCACGACAACCCACCCGACGATCATAATCAGGTTAAAAACTATTCTTCACAGGTAGTGGTAAAATGGCTTGACCAGCAATTGAAATTATTCCGGCAGCCTCTTGCGTTTGGGGCCGCACCATCAGCCGACCGCGCCTTTGCTTATTCAGGAATTGCGCTTTACGAAGCCGTGGTGCCTGGCATGCCCTCTCATCAATCATTGGCCGGACAGCTTAATGGATTCCCCCTTTCCTCAAACCCACTGCCCAAAACAATAACAGGCCAGACTTATTATTGGCCGGCATGCGCCAATGCGGCTCTTGCGGAGGTAAATCGCAAACTCTTTGTTGGTGATGCGGCGCAAACCGAGATCAACAAACTTGAAAGCGACATGCAAAGCGGGTTTGCCAGCGAGGCCGATGGAGCCGTGCTGCAGCGTTCTGTTGAATTCGGTCGTGCAGTGGCCAGTGCGGTATGGGAGTGGGCTAAGGGCGACGGTATCGCCATAATTGCAGCACAACCGGTATATACAGTTCCGGCCAGCGCAGGACCCGGCGCCTGGGTCCTGACTTCAGCAGGCGTTCCCGCTAATGCTTACCACATGTATCGCCGGTTAATAGTAGCCGGCAGCAACACCGATGCGGGGGCTCCACCATTAGCTTTTGCTTACAGTACAGACGCTAGTTCTGACTACTATAAAATGGCGAAAGAAGTGTATGATATTTCAAAGAGCCTTACTGCACAGCAAAGGCAAACGGCTCTTTACCATCGCGAGGGGCCTACTGTAAATGGCGGAAGCTACGGCGGCGGGTCATCCATTGCAGGGCAGTTGATTGGCGTATTCACTGCCGCTAACGCTACGCTTGATTTAGCCGCGGAGGCTTTTGCCAAAGTAGGTATCGGATCTTATGATGGACTAACAACAACCTTTATTCAGAAATACCAGTTCCTCGTTATGCGTCCCGTCACGTACATAAAAGCTAATTTCGATCCCGCATGGACTACGGTTTATGGTACACCATTATACCCTGAATATCCTGCCGGGCATCCCACAAATGGCGGCATGCTTTCGGTTATGCTTTCCAGCATATTTGGTAACAACTTTTCCTTTGACGTAGATTATTATAGTGAATCAAACTGGCCTGGCAACGGATTGCCAAAGCGCCATTACAATTCATTTGATGAATTGGCAGAAGAAATGGCAATTGCAAGAGTATATGCCGGCATTCATTACAAGCCTGCTGTATATGCAGGGGTGGCTGTGGGGAAAAAAGTGGCACAAAATATCCTGAATAAAGTGAAATTTTGAAAGGGCTAAATGCCTGTTCAATTTCTTGCGCGGTGCGGTGGAAATTAAAACGCAAAAAGTCGAACCCAAGTGGGTTCGACTTTTTAGATTTGGTGGACTTAACCAGCAAAATGTCGAACCAAATATGGGAATTGCTGAATGCAGTTTTTACATTAAAAGCCATTTGTAATAAAACTCAGAATTGAAAACCTTAGGCATCCCCATCAACAGAGATTGTTACATCGCCTCCTCCAGACCGCGCCGGATGCCCAGCTCCAATCCGCGCAATTCCGCCAGGCCGCGCAGCCGGCCAATGGCCGAATAACCGGGATAGGTTTTTTTCTTCAGGTCGTCCAGCATCTGATGACCGTGGTCGGGCCGCATGGGAATGGAAACCCCTCGCCGCTTCATCAACAGCACCAGCTCCTTCACCACGGCATACATGTCGGTATTGCCATCAAGGTGGTTGGCTTCATAAAAATTTCCGTCCGCATCGCGACGGGTGTTGCGCAGGTGCAAAAAATGAATGTGTTCGCCCAACCGCTGCACCATTCCCGGCAGGTCGTTGTCAGGCCTTGCGCCGTAGGAGCCCGTGCAAAAGCAAAGGCCGTTGGCCGGCGACGGCGCCGCTTCCAGCAATTCCATCGCATCCCTTTCGGTGCTTACTATTCTTGGCAATCCCAGTATCGGGTACGGCGGATCATCGGGATGAATCGCCATCTTCAGCCCGCATTCTTCGGCCACCGGAACCACCTGCTGCAAAAAATAAAAAAGGTGCTGCTTCAGCGTTTGCGCATCTATGCGTTCGTATTGTTTTAGCGCGGCCAGTATCCGTTCTTCGGTAAACCGTTCCTCGCTTCCGGGCAGGCCGAGCAAGGTGTTGCGGTAAAGCGTTTCTTTTTCTTCCGCCGTCATGTTTTTAAACCGCCGGCTGGCCTGTTGCACCTCCTGTTCGCTGTATTCTTTTTCGGCACCCGGACGGACCAGAATAAAAAGGTCAAAGGCCACAAAGGCCGCCCGTTCAAAATACAAGGCGCGGCTCTTGTCGGGCATTTCATACAACACGTCGGTGCGCATCCAATCCAGGATCGGCATAAAGTTGTAGGTCACTACTTTCAGTCCGCAGGCCGCCACGTTGCGCAGGCTTTGCTTGTAGTTTTCGATGTGCTGCCCGTAGGCACCGCTTTGCTTTTTAATGTCTTCGCTCGCCGGCAAACTTTCAATCACGGTCCAAGTCATGCCGGCGGCTTCTACGTCGGCTCTGCGCTTGTTGATTTCGTCCACCGTCCACACCTCGCCTACCGCAATGTGGTGAAGCGCCGTCACCACGCCGGTGCATCCCGCCTGCCGGATGTCCCACAAGTTCACCGGATCGGAAGCCCCAAACCAGCGCATTGTTTGTTCCATTTTCATGCTGTATATTTTATGAACCAGGGGTTTTGTTATCTATTGACGGTCTTTTCCGTCGCACTCTTTTAGGTTCGGCAATTCTATTTAACGCAGCGCATATTTCA
Organism: Flavisolibacter sp.; assembly: GCA_965247695.1. Taxonomy (GTDB): domain Bacteria; phylum Bacteroidota; class Bacteroidia; order Chitinophagales; family Chitinophagaceae; genus Flavisolibacter. The sequence goes on along the minus strand of OZ252037.1, from coordinate 1,975,335 downwards.
TTTAGAGTCGCAGTACTGGCGTCGCCTTTAATGAAAAGTTTATTTAACGCCGCTGCAGCAGCAAAATCAATAATTGCTTGCGGTGCGTGTTGATGAACATTGCCGTAAATGAAACCAGCCATAAAGGTATCGCCACTGCCTATATTATCAACCGCTTCTTTCGTGTGCATTACCGGCGAAACAAACAATTTCGACTGGCCGTAAAGTGTTGCATAATAGCGAATGGTATTGCCAGTCTCAAACCGAAAAGTATTGGCCACCTGCGTGCAACGTGGAAACTGTCGTTGCATCTCTTGTGAAGTCGTAAGCCCCTGTTCAAGATAAATAGAAGTGTTGCTTTCGTTTTTTCGTTGCACTGTTACACCAAGCATTTTTTCAGCGGCCCATACATTACCCATGACAACATTGCAATGGTTTACCAACGAAGGCATCACGTCGGCAGGCTGTTTGCCGTATTTCCAGAGCTGGCTGCGATAGTTCAAGTCAACAGAGATAATGAGCCCTTTTTTGCCGCTGCTTCAACTGCCTGCAAACACACCGCCGCAACATTTGCGTTCAACGCCGGGGAGATCGCGCTAAGATGGAACCACGTTACTCCATCAAAAATTTCATCCCAATTCAATTGGCCGCATTGCAGTTCCCAGAAGGAAGAATGATATCGGTCGTAAATGAGACCTTCGCTTTTTAAATCACTTCCTTGCGTGAGGTAGTAGGTTCCAATACGCTGCCCTGCCAACTGGATGGCCCATACATCAATCCCGCGGCTTGCAACAGACGCAATAATCTCTTTTGATAAATAATGATCGGGAAGAACCGTACTGTATGATACCGGCACATCCCACTTGGCCAATGCCGTTGCCACGTTCAATTCGGCCCCGCCGATATACACGGGCAATGCCCGCTGCCGTATCCATTCGCCATCCGACAAAGGCGAGAGCCGCAACAGCAGTTCACCAAAACAAAGCACTTTTTCTTTTACAGATGGTTCACCCATAAACGTTTCACTCAAAAAGTTTCTCATTGCCCTGCGCCGGCAGCGAAGTGGCTTGCCATATTATTAATGACTTTTTTGGACAATGGTCCCGCAGCAGATGTAATCACCACACGGTAACGGAACGTGGTTGACTTGCCTTTTTTTAAACGCATGTTCAATGACTCCTTTCCCTTGCTAAAAAATTTTTGTCCAAACGGATTGGCGGCAAACAAACCGTAGCCTCGTGCATGCCAATACGTAGGATAGCCGGCGTTCATCGGATGGTCTAATATCAAAATGTTCTCTGTTTTCTTTTGCGCTCTTCCATACAACAAACACCAACTGGCTCTTGTGCCCCAGGCGCTATCGCCCATTTTGCCTTCGCTGGTTAAAAAATCGCCACGCGAAGCGGTGTCGTTTATGTTCTTTGGAATTTGCAATGCCTTGGTTACACGCATGGCCAGCAAACCGTCTTTGCTATCGCGAAAAGTAACATCGGTATCGGCGTTCAATGTTGTAATGCGGTCAATAATATACTGGTCTTTTTGGGCGGAAAAAAACAACTGTGTTTCTTCTTCCAGCAAGGTATCATTCTTACTATTAACCCAATTGGCCGCATAAGAAACAGAAGGTTTTTTGCCATTGGTGATGACTGGATTTTTGCTTAAAACAATGCGGCCGTTTTTCTCGCGGCGGGCAGGAGGCACTTCGGAGGATGTGCTCCAGAAATCAACGCCGTTCACATTCTCGTACGTAAACCACATGCCGGTATGGTGACGATGATCCACGTCTTCGTTTGGCCGTGGCGCCAACGGATAACCGCGTGTAATGTCCACGCCATCGGGTGCATAAACAGGGAAGAGGCAAGGCTTATCAAGTGTGTCGCTGAATAAAAAAGAAGTGAAAAGTTGCCCGCCGCTTTTTATGTTGATGCGGTGATGCACTGCGTCTTCTTCTACCCGAAGTGGTATTGCCTTTTGCGCTTTTGCACATAAAGACGTCAGCCAAAGAAAACAAAGCAGCAACAGAAAATTCTTCATAAATAAGTTGAGCAAATAAAAATTTACACCCGCTCTATTTCTGCCGCAGGCGTTGGCAACGTAACCGCTGCGGCGTTGGACGCAGCGGCATTAATATGGTGCATCTTCGGAAGAATGATATGAATGATCAACAGCGCTGTGACATACGATAAACTGGCAATTAAAAACAAGGGATAGTAGCCATACTTTACACGAATAACACCGGCGAACGCTGCCAGCAATACGCCGCCCAACGCACCAAACATGCTGCCGATGCCGGTTACGGAAGCCACGGTACTTTTCGGAAACATATCGGCTGTAAAGGTGTATATGTTAGCCGCCCAACCGGTATGCGCTGCGGTGGCTAACGAGATGAGTGCTATAGCCACATAAATGCTGTGCGTTTGCGAGGCAAAGGAGATGGGCACTACACACAAAGCGCAAATCAGCAACGTAAGTTTGCGGGCTTTGTTTAACGAAAAGCCACGCTTTAAAAAGTAGGAAGAAAGCCAGCCAAAAAATACGCTGCCGATATCGGACACTACATAGATGATGATAAAAGGTATGCCGATGGATTTTAAATTAAGCTTGCTATCCAGGGCATCGTTGCTGTTGAAAAAATCGGGCAGCCACGTTAGGTAAAACCACCAGATAGGATCGGCCATAAACTTGCCCACGGCGTATGCCCATGTTTGCCGGTAACGCAAAAGCTTGATCCACGAAATCTTTTTTCCATCCGTTGCCAACAACTCCCCATCGCTTTCAATATGCGCTCTTTCTTCTGCTGATAACTTGATTTGTTCATCGGGCCGTTTATAATAAATGCGCCACAAAATAAACAAGAGCAAGCCCAAAAATCCTGACACAAAAAACGAAGAGCGCCAGCCATAATGAAGGGTGATGAGCGGAACCAAAAACGCGGTGGCAATAATGCCCACGTTGGCGCCGGCATTAAACAAGCCTGTAGCCAGCCCCCGTTCTTTTTTTGGAAACCATTCGGCAATGGTTTTAATGGCGGCCGGAAAGTTAGCGGCTTCGCCAATGCCTAAGAACGTACGAGCAATGCTTAATTGCGTTAACGTCCGCGTCCAAGTTTGCGAAAAGGCCGCGGCTGTCCAAAGTAAAATGCCGGTGGCAAAACCTTTCTTTGTTCCCAGTTTGTCAATGACGTAACCCATGAGCAAAAAGCCAAACGCATAGGCCAGCTTAAACGCCGAGTCAACATAGCCGATGTGAATTTTGAACGCGTTGTTGGCCGCTTCAGTTAACGTAGCATCCTGACTAAGACCCAACATATCTTTTTTAAAAGCCGGGTCAATCATGGTAAATGAAAGCACGTTGCGATCAATGTAATTAATGCAGGTGGCCGCAAACAGCAAGCCCACAATGCGCCAGCGATAGTTAGTGGGAAGCTTCATAGCGGTTCTTTAAAAATTGCATCACGCGTACATTGGTTTGCCACTGGTCGGCCACGGGCATTTGCGATAAAGGCAAGGCAGGCATATATGGCGCGGGGCCAAACTCCGGCGTTATGGCTAAGTAGTCAGTACCGTCTTGCCGCTTGCGCTCCACAATCTTATCCCACCAAAGCAAATGCTTTTGCGTTGCCTCTTCCCATTCCGGCGCGCCAAAGCAGTTGATCTGCGGCCCTTCGGGGTAACCAATACGGGCATGAATATGATCGGCGTGCCTGCAAGCCAACTCCAAAGCTTCGTGCTGATCATCTAAAAAGGATTCATGCACCGCACACCAATGCGACATATCAAGCGTTAAGCGAATAGCCGGCAGTTGCTGTAAAAACTGTTTGGTTACATGCGCGGCAAAGGCCATCTTGTTGCGGTGTGTTTCGTGTGAGACAGGGGTGTTGTTGGCGGCGGAAAATTCCTGCGCCCAGTCCACCAGTTGCTGGTTTTGTACAAACGTAAAATAGTCTTTACCGGTTTGGCAATTGATGCGCAGCGGATGAAAGCTTTGCAGAAATTTCAGGTAGGCTTGGTAGCTCAGAAAGTGTTGTTGAAATTCTGCTTCCAATGATTGCCAGTACTGTCCTATCAAAAACAAATTATGTCGCGACAGCGCCTGCAAGGCTTCTTCTTTCACCGCTTCATCGTGCAGCGGAAAGGAGGCTTCCACACCATCATAGCCCGCTTCTTTTACACGGCTGCAAAACGTTTCCCAGGGGTCGGTTGCACCCCATCGCGGACAAAAAAATAAAATCTTCATTAGCCTTCCGTGTCTTGGTATTTCCGGGCTGCTTTGTTCAGGAAAGACACGTTTGAATCTATGCCTTTTGCGCCATAATTCAGCAGCGTTCCATCAGGCACCATCTCCAGCGGTGTATAGCTCGATTCGGCTACCGTGGGCTTGTACGGCTTGTTACTAATTTTATTGTAGGCCGAAATGATAGACCAGCGTGGATTGGCCGAGCGGTTTTGTCCCGAACTATGTAACAAGTTGCAATGAAAAAACAAGCCATCACCTGGCTGCAGCTCGCAATAAACAATTTCGCGCAACTTGGAGTAGGCTTCAACCTTCTCCGCATCGGCGCCCACTTGTTCGCCGGTATTCAGGTGCTCCACACGGCCCATTTTGTGCGATCCAGGCAACACCTGTAAACAACCGTTTTCAATAATAGATGGAGTGAGGGCAATCATCACGCTCAACATATCGGGGTATAAAAAACCGTCTTTGTACCAATAGCCGTAATCCTGGTGCCACTCCCATGCACCGCCGGTAAATGGCGCTTTCTGCATAACCTTGCTATGAAAGTGCGCCACCTCGCCACCCAATAATTGCTTCACGGCGGAAACAATTTTTTGGCTGCGCGACATCATGCCGTAGATGTCATTGCCCGGTGTGTACCACAAGGCCAGCTTCGTTTTAAAGCCGCTGGCATCCAGCAGTTCATAAGAGTTTTCGGAGATGACCGTATCGCCAACGGAGGACTCGTGTAACAGCGCGGCTTCCTCCGCGGTGAAAAGTGATTTTACAATCACGTAGCCTTCATCGTCGTAGTGCTTAAGTTGTTCTGCGGTGAGCATTCGTTTGGAATTTTTAATGATAAAAATGGTTCTTATAATAGGTTGATAAGAGCAACAGAGTGGTTGCAGCAAGCAAAAAATTTGATTGCGTTAAATGATGAAAAAGTGTTCCCTCTTCAAAGTACCGGCAAATTGAAGTCCGTCGCTGTTACGCCATTTGCAAGATTTATTATCTTTTTTGCAATAGAGCAATACAGCCAAACGCCTTATTCAACGCCGGTAGAGAAATTCACTGTCCACTCCGATTTTGCCACCTGCACTTTCTGTTCTATTTTGACGAGACAAATGCTTGCTCCATGCATACACTCATACCCAGCCGTTTAAAAGTTCCGGTGAATAAAGAACTGTCCTTCGACTTGCGCCACGAGCAAGTGCCTTACTTCACTAACCTCTGGCACTTTCACCCCGAAATTGAAATCAACTTTATTATCGCCGGCACGGGCACACGCTTCATCGGACAAAGCGTAGAGCAGTTTAACGATGGCGAAATTGTGCTCCTCGGTTCTAACCTGCCACATTACTGGCGCAACAGCAATGCGTATTATGAAGGGGGCAACGAAAACGAAGCAGAAGCCATCATCCTACGTTTCTCACCACAATTTTTAGGCACCACATTTTTTAGTTTACCGGAGTTGAGCAAGATTGGTGTGCTGTTTGAAAAAGCAGGGCAAGGACTGAAACTTACCGGTGCGCTACGCGAAGAAGTGGCGGCACGCTTAGTGCAATTGACTGCGTTGGATGATTTTCAAAAGCTCATGTCCATTCTTCACCTGTTGCAATTGATTGCGGTGTCGAACGAGGTTGAAACCATCTCGCCCACCTTTATTTCGCACAAGCAAATTGCACGGCAAAACGAGCGGCTCGGTAACGTGATCGAATACCTGATGCGCAACTTTACATTGGAAGTGTCGTTGGAAAAAATCGCCGAAATAGCCAACATGAACGCGGCTGCTTTTTGCCGGTATTTTAAAGGGCAAACCGGACAAACAGTAATGAAGTTCGTGACCTCGCTGCGCATCAATTATGCCTGCGAATTATTGCGCAACGGCAGCGAATCCATCTCTCAAATTTGTTACGAAGTGGGCTTTGAGAATGTATCGCACTTTATACAGGCCTTTAAAAAATACCGCAAGCAAACACCACTCGAATACCGCAACGGTGCCTGAGATTTTACGCCAACAAATAATCGTCTTTCCACTTTTCCAGCGCACCGGCTTCTCTTGCCTTGTTGGCCATGTGTACGCAAATGGCTGATGTCGCGCCGGAGACAACGTTTGAGGTTGGCGTTTTTTTCTCCACAATGGATTTATAAAAACCGCGAATGGCATAGTACGAAGGGTCACGGAGTTTGTCGGGCCAAATTTTTATGCCCCCATCTGTGTTCCAGCTAAGTTTGGTAGCGCCGGTAACTCCATCAACAGTTTGGTAGGTTTTCGCCGCTTCTTTTTGCGGATAGAAAAAGCCATCATCCATAATGAGTAAGATGGTGCCCTTGTTGCCTTTTATTTTTATGGAGAAGCCTTCGTAATCGTTGGCACAGGTAGCGCCAAAGCTGCCGATAAAACCAGCCTTGTTATAGCGCAGCACCGCGTCAAAATTATCGTCTGTTTCGCGGCCGTCTTTGTAAAAATCAATGCCACCGGTGGCGATAATTTCATCGGGGTGCGTATCAAAGACCCAGTTGGTAAAATCAATCTGGTGCGATAAAATTTCAGCGGCTAATCCGCCCGAATATTCTTTGTACATGCGCCAGTTAATTTGCCGTTCTAATTTCGGGTCGGTCACTTCCCTGCGCCAGCTTCCGTTCCTATCATAACGACAATTAATGTGCGTCACCTTGCCTACATATCCTTGCTGCACCATTTCTCTCGCCTTAATGTAAAGCGGATAATACCTGAACTGATGGCCCACCTGCAACACTTGTTTGGGATGGGCTTTTACCAACTTCATTAACTCCTGTGCCTGTGCAATGTTGTACGTCATTGTTTTTTCTAAATACACATGCTTGCCTGCCAGGATAAACTCCCTTGCTATGCGAAAGTGCTCAAACAGCGGCGTGGCAATAAGTACCGCTTCTATACTTTTATCGTCCAACAATGTTTTAAAATCCTTCGTTGTTTTTACATCGGGGTTACCCACGATGGCCTTCGCCTCGCTAAGGCGTGCATCCAGCAAATCGCACACGGCTACAATGGTAAACGCATCTCTGCGCAGCAAGCCCATTAAGCCTTTTGCACGTGAGCCACAACCCACCACCGCAATGTTTATTTTGCGGTCGTCGTTACCTAAAATGCGCATGGGCTTCGCCAATAAAACTGAGCCCGATGCAAGCCCTGAGTTCTTAATGAAATTCCTTCTCTTCACAAACGGTCTTTTAAAAGTTTTGTAAAGCCTGCCGATGCCGTGTCACGCACAGCGCCATCGGGCGTTTGATAAATAAAGTAAACATCCATGCCGGGATGTGTTTTTAAAAATTCAAAGGACTGCTTAATACCCATGCCCATAAACACATTGTCGTACGCATCGGCGGTGATGGCGTCTTTCGCCCATACCGTTGCGCTGATCATTTCGTTTTGCAACGGTGCGCCAGTACGCGGGTCAATGAGGTGCGATAGTTTTCTGCCGCCCTTGATTTTATACTTTCTGTAATTGCCCGAGGTGGTTAACCCGCCGTAAGGCAACGCCACTATTTGCGCGAAGTCTTCAGTATCAAAATCGCCTTTTTCGCGTGGTGTTTCCAGGCCTACTTCAAAGGCTTCACCCGTTGTCATGTTCCTGCCCCGCACCAAAACTTCGCCACCCAATTCTACCAAAAAATTTTTTATGCCGTTGGCAGAAAGAAAGCCGCCCACTACATCAACCGTATAGCCCTGGGCAATGCCATTTACATCTAATTGCAGTTTTGATTTTTTTTTGACTAAGAAGTTTTTTCTGAGCGATAATTTATTGCTGCCAACATACGCCATTATTTGGCGGATGGCTTGAGAGGATGGCAACGCTGCTTCTTTCTTTGGTCCAAAACCCCAGGCTTCAACTAAGGGTGCAACGGTAATATCAAACACACCGTTGGATGCTTTGTAAACTTCAAGGCTTTTTTTCACAACCGATAAAAAATGCGCATCCAACGCACCACCTTTTGTGGATTGATTAAAGCGATTGATTAATGATGAAGGTTTATATAGTGACATCGAAGCATCAATCACTTTCATTATGCTATCCACCTGGCCCGTTGTTACCAAACTATCTCCGGCATAATAAACAATGGAATACGTAGTGCCTTGCGCATACCCGCGCAGGTGAAACACTTTGACCGCTTGTTGTTCAACAACGGCTTTTTTTTGTAGCGATGAAAACAAGCAACACGCAAGGAAAATAACGATGCTTGTTGAATGAAAAAACATAACCTGCTAAAGTTAACCGAGAATATTCCACGGCGACCGCATAGGCACACGCTTCATGGCATTGGCGGCATTATTGTTCAGGAATTCTTCCTTCGCCGGGTCCCACGTAAGCTTTATGCCTTGCAAAATAGCAATAAGCCCCATCTGGCAAACCGATACGGTTCTATGGCCCACTTCAACCGGTTCCATGGTAGCAGTTTTGTTTTTTATGGCATCTAAAAAATCGCGTTTGTCTTCTTTGTTGCCGCTAAAATCCACCATGCCTTTTTCCACCTTTGCGTCCAACAATACCGGCGAACTCGCAGTCACTTTGTTCGGATATTCCACCTGCATCCAACCATTGCTCCCTTCAATTTTTATGGTAGCCACCGGACCGGTTTTGTAAAAAAGATTCACGCCGTTTGCATACTTGTACTTCACATCGAACGTGGCTACCGTGTTCCACAATCCTTTGGTGAACTCGCCCGTTCCTTCCACTTCCACCGGGCCCGAATACTCACTATCATTGGCCCATTGCGCCAAGTCATTTAAGTGCGTGCCCCAGTTAGAGATCATACCGTTGCAATACTCGCTTATGCGGATCCACCCCGGCCGGGCACCCGTGTCAAACCGTTTGTGGGCACGGGTTTCGGTATATGGCGACCAGAACGCAGGACCAAGCCACATATCATAGTCTAATTCTTCCGGCACGGGCATATCGTTTTGCGCCGACATGATGTTGCCATCGAATTTTGCCAGGTTGTTTTTGCCGGTGGCCGATGAATTATCAAACGGCGCAGTGGTATAAATATTCTGAATCTTTCCGAGGTATCCGTTCTTCGCTATCTCCACCAATTTGTTGTAAGGCCGGAGCGAACGGAACTCACTATCGGTGCGGTTTATTACACCGGCTTTTTTTATGGCATCGGCCAGCACGCGGCCCGAAGCAATACAGTTGGTCAACGGCTTTTCAATGGACACATGCTTGCCCGCCTGTGCAGCCAGCACACCTATGGTGGCATGCCAATGATCAGGCGTAGAGATCATCACAGCATCAATGTCTTTTTGCTTTAGCAATTCCCTGAAATCACGATAGGTTTTGCAACCATTGAATGGCTTGCCGCTTTTGGCGGAATAATAGTCGTTTACTTTTTTTGCGGCCTGTGTTAAGCGCCAGCTATCCACATCGCACACGGCTACAATCTGGCAATCTTCATGCGCCAAAAACTGCGGCATGTTGGTATTGTAGCATTGCCGGCCCACACCAATCAATCCCACGTTAATGCGGTTGCTGGGTGCGTTCTTTCCATATACCGTAGATGGAACAATAGAAGGAAAAAACAGGGTGCCTGCTGCGGTAAGTCCTACATTCTGTACAAAATTGCGACGCTTCATGGGCTTTATTTCAGGGGTTTTAATTTAAGGTTGCGAAAGGCAACATGAGCACCGTGGTCTTGCAACACAATTGCGCCTTTGTCGTTCTCGCCAAAGTCTTTCAGGTCTTTAAATTTGCTTTTTGCCTTGCGGTGCTCAAAGTCTTCGCTGCCGCGTTCGTACTCCACTACTTTTATTCCGTTGAGCCATTGCTCCACGTGTTTTCCTTTCGATATTACTTTGCTTGTATTCCATTCGCCCAGCGGCATTACTTTACGCTGCGGCGATGGTTCATACAAATTATACAAAGCCCCGACGGTGTAATAGTCGCCGGGCTTCATAGTGCCGTTCAACATCCAGGGGTGGTTGTCATCGTCTAAAATCTGGTACTCCAAACCAATAACCGAGGCGCGGTTGCGCGGTTTTACTTTGGCTTCCTGCACTAAGTATTTAAGGCCGCTGTTGCCGCCTTTCGTCAGCATCTTCCACTCCCAGGTAATTTCAAAATTGTCAAACTCTTTTGTGCTAATCAAGTCGCCGCCATTGGTTGATTCTTCGCCGCCGGGCGAAGCCAATACGTGCAATTCACCATTCTCCACGGCCCATCCTTTTTTGGGCAGCGAATCGGAGTAAATGCCACGCCAGCCGTTGAGCGTTTTTCCATCAAACAAAAGCTGCCAGCCGTCTTTCTGTTCTTTTTTGGTGAGGGTGTTTTCTTTCTGCGCAGCGCAACCCATGGTCAAAAGCGAAACGCACAATGCCATTAATCCTGTTTTCATTTTTCGGTGTTAAGAAGTGTTGAGTGTAAATTTTTTACCGGATGAATTTTAGCGTCGTGGCCACACCATCATTTACGAAGCGAATGAAATAGCTGCCTTCTGTTAGCGACGAAAGATCAAGTGCCGTTTGCGTAGCGCCATCTCCAATGGCCTTGCGCAAAACTATTTGTCCGCCGGTAGTGATGATGGCATATTCGGCGGCCTTGCCTGTTTTCGGATGAAGCAAGACCGTGTTGTTGCCTACCGGGTTTGGAAACAATTCAATGCCTTTGTCCTCGCCGGTATTTCGGAGGACGACCACTGTGCTGTAAGAAAATCTACCGTCCAAATCCAATTGCTTCAGGCGGTAGTAAAGGCGTTTGGCCGTAGCGCCTTTATCCTCAAATGAGTACCGGTTATCACCACTAACATTGGCCGCTGCTACGGAACCGATAGGGGTAAAATCCTGACCGTTGTTACTGCGCTCAATGCTAAAACCTTTTACGTTCACCTCGTTGGTTGTTTTCCATTGCAGGTTGGCCGTATTATTTTTCAGCGTGCCGGTGAAGGAAAGAAAACGAAGCGGCAAAATGCTGAATTGCGTGGGTGCAAGGCTTACACCTTTGAAAATAAAACGTGATGTACCAGCGGTAGCCAATTGCGTATAGATAGCCGAGCCGGCGGAAAGGTTGTTGCCATAGCCAGAAGGGTCTTCGATGGACACCAGGTAATTGTTGCCGCTGTTGCCGCGGCAGGAATACAATACGGCATTACCGGAGAGGTTGATTTCACCCGCAAGGTCATACAAGTTAGCGGCGGTGGCCAGGGCGTTGGGATTGGGATAAGCCGAGATGTCAAGGACACCGGTGGACGTCCACACACCGCCGATTTTACAAAATTTTCGCAGGCCGCTGGTGGTGCCTGTTTGGTCGGCTAAATAAGCCACATCCATACCCGGTTCTGTGTTGCTTAAATTAAACATGACAATGCCATTACCGGATGCACCGCTTGTAATGATGGCGGAACCTGCCGTGGCTGATGACGTAGGCAAACCAGTACCTATGGGCAAGACGTTACCACCGGAAGCAGCGTAAAGTTGGTTTTCGAAGATGTAAACGCCACGATAGTTTGCCGTGTTGATATCGGTGTAGGTAGTGCTGCCGAGTGGTTGATAAGTAATGCCGATAGCCGCTGCCGAGGAAATGCAGGAATAAATGTTAGAACCATTATAGCTTGCCACGCGACGAATGGAAGCCGCTACGCCTCCCGGTGCGGTAAGCTTTGTCGTCATATCCAAGGTTCCATCATAGGCCATGCGGCCAATAACTTTTGTTGCCGCTTGCGCGGTTGAAGAGGCTGTTCCAATGGCCGCATCATAGCCTCCGAATAAAAGATAGCGCCCATCCACACTACGGCTTAACGTACCATCAAAGGCCTGCGTACCCGAGATCACCATGCGGCTGCCGGCAGTGGTTGAAGGGATGGAATAAGAGATGCCGGTAGTGGCGCCCGCTGTTGTGTACTCTACCACGGTAACCGAGGTAGCGGCGCTGGTGATGCTGGACACATTGTCGCCTGCCCTCAGCACGGCGAGGTTGCCTTTTGTAAACTGCGCCTGCGCGGATAAAAGAAGAGAAGAAAAAAAGAAAAGTAGAATTTGTTTCATGTAGCAAGTTTATTTTTTACAAGGGGATCGTTTGTGATGGAACGGCCGGGCCTTGAAGAGGCTGAAGGCATATTTACAAAACCTGCCTGGTGCGTTTCATCGTTTCAAAGTTATTGGCTCCATCCCCGTTGCTATTGTTACGGTATTTGCAGGTTATGTGCAGTTGTTTGCATAGAGGGTCAAATTTTTTCCGCATCGGCCTTTGCTTCATTTCCTAAAAAACAACAGGCCTGTTTTACAACAGACCCGTGTTGATTACCTGCTTTGCACTATCAATAACCCGGATTCTGGGTAAGGTTTGGATTGAGCGAAATTTCCCGAAAGGGAATGGGATATAAATTGAGCGTGGGCACCACATTGCCAATGCTGCCGCTGGGCGGCGTGTAAGTAGCTTTATATGCCTGCATCACTGACACGTAAATATTCCATCGAATTAAATCAAACCAGCGTTCGGCTTCAAAACACAACTCTACTCTTCGCTCATTGCGTATAGCGGTTCGTGCATCGGCCTGTGATAAACCCATTTTTGCCGCAAGGTTTGAGCGGGTGCGCACAAGATTTAATTGTGTGAGTGCTGCATCGGTTTTGTTGTTTTCGTTCAAGGCTTCGGCATACAGTAAAATCACATCGGCATAACGCAATACCGGCCAGTCGTTATCGCCTTCATTGCCGGTACTCACCGTTGGGTAGGTAAACTTTTTTGCATAGTAATACGTAAACGTTCCGGCAGTAAACACACCTATGGCCACGGGCAGCCGCGCATCGCCGGGTTCAAAGGCTTTGTATAAATCGGGCGTGCCCACATTGTTGCTTCCGCCGCTAACGCCAATGATGGTAGTGCCTGATGTTTGCGGCACAAAGCCGCTGGCAAAACTGTTGCCTTCGCCAAACCCGCCACCGAGATATTGCACCGCAAAAATGATCTCGCGGTTATTGTCTTTACCCAAGCCAAAAATTTGATCGTAGGGCAACAAGGTGCCTGCGGTCGCTGCTACTTCGGCCAGCTTGGCTTCGGCCAACGGGTATTTATTTTGGTAGAGATACACCTTGCCCAACAACGCCTTTGCCGCTGTAGTCGTGGCCTTGCCTACATCGGCGCCCGTGTACGATGCCGGTAACACCGCCGATGCTTCGCTTAAATCTTTTTCGATCTGGGCATATACATCGGCAACAGGTGCGCGGGTGTACGAATAAGCTTGCTGCTCAGATGTAATCTCGGTTAATACCAATGGCACGCCGCCAAACATTCGCACCAGATTAAAGTACATGAGTGCCCGTAAAAATTTTGCCTGTCCCGTATAACTGTCCTTGTTTGCCTGCGGCATGGTTACACCGCCAATTCGCCCAAGCAAAATATTGGTGTACGAAATGGTTGTGTAAAACCGTGACCATGCCGCCTGAACCCGTGGTGATGTTGACGTCCAGGCCAGCTTGTCCATCTCACCATAATTTACTTCGCTTTCGCTGAACGATTGTGTGTTGTCCGACGGTACTTCGCCAAAGCCATATTGCTCGTTATAGATTGGACGCAGGCTGCTGTAAGCGCCGTTGAGCGCCGTCTTAATATCAATTTCCGTATTGTAATAGGTGTTCACGGGCACAAGACCCTGCGGCGTTAAATCGGTGAACGTTTTTTTGCAACTGCTGCCAACTATAAGAATTGCTATTGCCGCTAATGTTAAGTTGAGTGTGTGTTTGTTTTGCATGTGATTACGTGCTTTAAATCTTAAAATCCAAAGTTGATTCCAACGATGTAGGTCGTTGCTACAGGATAGGTTCCCTGGTCAACGCCCGGCGTTACCGGGTTACTGGTATTGATATTGGCCTCGGGATTATAGCCGCGGTACTTTGTTATCAAAACAGGGTTCTGTGCGGTTACATACAATCTTGCTGATGTCAGCTTTGCCCGTTGCAACAAAGCACTGCTAAAGCGATAGCCAAACGTAATGTTTCTCACCCGGAAGTAAGAGCCATTCTCCACGTCTTTATTCACTAACGAATTAGTTGGATTAATGCTGCTACCCGATGCAGGGATGGGATAATCAACATTCCTGTTTGGGTTGACGGGATCGAAGTAGTTGTTGTAATAGATATCCAGCGTGTTTTGATTGTTGTTGCCGGTAATCAGTTGGCGATAATTTCCGTTGATGATGTTTACGCCTTGCACGCCTTGCACCAGCACATTCAAATCAAAATTCTTGTACTGAAACGTATTTGTCAGGCCGTAAATAAAATCGGGTAATCCATGACCAATCACCGTTACATCATTCACATCAATCCTGCCATCGCCGTTCTGATCTTTAATCATCCAGTCGCCCACTTTATTGCCCGACACAGTTTGCGGATTGGCGGCTAAATCTCCTGCATTTTTAAACACACCCACTACGGTGTAACCATACATCTGCCCCAGCGGTTGGCCTACTTTTACCTGGTACACATTGTTCCATCCATTGATGGCGGCAACACCCGGCAAGGCAGCCGGCCCGCCCAAATCAGTCACCTTTGTTTTGTAAGTAGATGCATTGGCGTTTATCGTCCACCGAAGCTGATTAAGGTTGACCGATGTAGTCGCCGAAAATTCAACGCCCCTGTTTTCCAACGTACCAAGATTAGCTTGATACGATGTAGCATAACCCACAATAGCCGGCAAGGCCTTGTTCAGCAGCATTCCTTTTGATGTGCGAAAGAAATAATCGGCCGTTAGCAACAGCTTGTTGCCAAAGAGGCCAACATCGGCACCTACGCTTATCTGGTCATTCTTCTCCCAGGTCAAATCGGGGTTGGCAAAACCAGCTTGCTGCGAGCCAAACAAACGAATGTTGCCTGCCGCATAATTGCGGTTAAGCGTAATGGCATTCACGTAGGTAAAGCTGCCAATGTTGGCATTGCCCGTGCGGCCATAGCCCCCTCTTAATTTTAGTTCGCTAATCTTCGCTGCATTCAAGGCAGATTTTAAAAACACTTCTTCGGCTAAGCGCCAGCCAACGGAAAAAGAAGGAAAGACAGCCTTGCGATTATTGGGCCCAAAACGCGATGATTCATCTTGCCGTATGGCTGCGGTGAATAAATACTTCTTCGCAAAATCATAGGTTAAGCGGCCTGCATAAGACACGAACGTATTATCGTCAAACAACTCCGTGCCTACGGTGTTGGGCGAAGCCAGGGGGCTTTGTACCGCCGTCGTGATAAAGGTTCCGGGTACACCCGCCGTATAGTTTATTTGCGAGTTATACTTCTGTGCGGAGAACAAGCCGAGCAAATTAAAATGATGTTCGCCAAAAACTCTGTCGTAAGTGGCTGTGTTTTCCACTACCCAATCAAAGCTGTTGCGCACATTGTCCGAAGCATAAATGCCGGCAAGGGATGGATTGCTGAACGAGGCCGTTGGTGCCTGACTGGCGGCCATCGTACCCGGAATATATCCGTGCACTTTTTCAGTTTCTAAAAAAGCGCCGACAAATGTTTTCAGCTTCAAATTCTTTACCGGTGTGTACTCTAAAAACACATTGGACAATGTGCGGAAGGCTCTTGCACGATTGATGGACTGTTTTAAGATGCCCACAGGATTAAAAAAGTTGGTGGCAAAAAACACGGCGGTTGGCGAAAGATTAAAACCAAGGTCGCGGTCGTAAGGTTGGGCATAATCGCCATTGGGCCGATAGACCGGAACGATGGGTTGAAAGGTAAGCGCCTGGTTCAAAGGACTGGGTAAACTATAATTTGCAATAAGCCCCGGAACACCCGTTAGCAGGTCAGCGGCATTAGCACCCGCGCCGCTTGCCTGTCCTGATGCAGGCTGCCGAAACTCTTCGGAATAAGAAGGTGAAACAGAAAAACCAAAGCGTACGTTTTTTACAATGTCGGCATCAAGACTTACACGGCTTGTATAACGGCTGTACTCCGTTCCTACTACAACGCCTTCTTGTTTAAACCTGCCAAAGGAAGCGCTGAAGCGCACCTTCTCGCTGCCGCCGGAAGCATTCAACTCAACGTTGGAAATGGTGGCCGTACGAAACACCTGCCGCTGCCAATCCACATCCGGCAATGCCGAAATATCACCATCCAAACTTGTTGGGTAGGCAAGGTTACGAATGCGGCTGATGTCTTTCACCAGTGTCACAAACTGGTCGCGTTTCAGCACGTTGTAAAAGCGGTTTACTTTCTGGCTGCCAATGTACGATGAAACAGAGAAAATGGTTCTGCCGGCACGGCCTCTTTTAGTAGTTACCAATACAACGCCATTGGCGGCACGCGAACCGTAAATGGCGGCCGCAGCAGCATCCTTCAATACTTCTAACGACTCAATATCGTTTGGGTTAAGAAGATTAAAGCCCGATGATGTTTGCAGCGGATAACCATCTACCACATACAAGGGATCATTGGAAGTACTCAACGACGACACACCACGCACACGAATGGTGGGCGGCGCACCGGGTTTCGCGCCCTGGTCGGATTGTACCTGCACGCCCGGTGCTAAACCCGCCAATGCTTCGCCCGGCGTGGCTACTGGTTGCACACCAATGCTTCTTGAATCAACTTTAGTAACAGCAGATGTAACAAGGGCCCGCGACTGCTGGCCGTAGCCAATCACCACAATCTCGTTCATTGATTTGGTGGCCACGGTGAGTTGTACCAGCAAAGGGCCTGTTTGCACTGCCGGCAGATCTACATCGTTGTATCCAATAAAGCGAAAGAGAAGTGTGGCAGATTTGTTGGAAACATTGATGGAGAAATTTCCAGAGCTATCAGTGGCAGTGTTAATGTTGGTGCCCTTTACAGAAACGCTTACACGGGCAAGTGGCTGGCTTCGTTCGTCCACTACCTTTCCGTTAACCGAAATTACATTTTGGAGATTGCTTGGTGGCTGTGCGTGCAGCAGGGCCAAGTTGCCAATGGAAAGCAACAAAAGAAGCATGGTCATTTTCATCATATTGTGTCCTTTAAAAGTTAGTGTTTGTGTACTTTAAAAAGAAGGCAATATATCTTGGTTGCGAGGGCTTGTTCTGCTTTTATAGTGGAAGTTTGGCTTAACGAAAAGCGCTATGGCTTCACCGTTATCGTCACCTGTTTCACCAGGTCTTTCTTATCATTAATGTTGGCATTGCTGGCAAAGAACGTAGCGGTGTATGTACCCGGCTTTTTATATGTGTAGATGTATTGCGTCATGCTGGCGCTGGTGTTCTTCAACGCAAGTCCAGCATCGGCATTTACTTTATTAAGGCTTAATGGTTTTGAGATGGCCCAGTCGTCGTCGCTTTGTCCTACGCGGCCGGTGGCAAAGGCAAGTGTTGTTGGCCCCATACTCCATTTAAGGGAATCGTTTTTCAGGCTCACCAGCGTGAAGCTGCCCGTTGGAACATCGGTGGCAACAATCCCCCGTGAACTATCGGCAAATACATTGGTGAATTGAAAATTAGATACGGCCCATGCCTTGGCCACGTAGCCAACGGCTGTGGTTATGCTCAGGTAACGAAAGGCGATGTACAACGGCTTATCGCCCGCCTGCAAATCAGACACATTTATCACACCCGATGAAACAGGAAGCGATGCTGTTGCAAACGTCGCACGGCTTGTAATGTTCGTCCAATTGGCGCCAAGGATACTGGCCGAATCCGCCATGCCGTTGTAATTGGTAGAGGCCAATATGTTCAAGTTATTGGTTTGATTTCCCGAACCCAGCGTGGTAGAAAACTGTAGTTGGTTGATGGCACCCGTGGCTGTTGTGCGGTCTTTGTTTTCATACCGGCCGCCGGCTTCGCCCGAATAAAAAACAAGATAGTCGGCTTTGCCACTAAAATTAAACACCACGCTATCGCCCACTTTGTACTCGGCTTTGTTAGCCGTTACATCAAAAGCCGGCGCATCAATTTTTACTTTGTTGCAGGCGGCAAAGGCAACGGATAAAATAGTCAGCGGAAGAAAAACTCGCATCATTGGTTTAATCGTTTACGGTTAATAACCGGGGTTTTGTGTCATTGCTCGGTTCAAAGAAATTTCTTGGGTAGGAATGGGCCACAACACATTTCGTTGGGTGATGTTGTTACCGGCAGCGGCGCCAAACTTCAAGTTCGTTGGCGCACTGGTGGTAATGTCGTTAGCAGCGGCCTTTGTGTTGGCCACCAGCAATCCCCATCGCACAAGGTCCATAGACCGCAGGCATTCAGAATTCAACTCGCGGAGGCGTTCGTCTTGTATGGTTTTTCGGAAGGAAGTTTTAGAACTAACGGCGGCATCTGTAGCGAGCAAAATGCTGGCGCCCGCCCTTGCCCTAACCGCATTTACATAAGCCAATGCGTTGGCAGGACCGTTCACTTCATTCTCCGCTTCGGCAAGCATCAGCAACACATCGGCATAACGTATCACCGGAAAGTTGGTGGGACCGTATGCTTTCACCCGCGGCAATACGGTTTCAAACTCGCGGCGCCATTTGGCCGGATAACGTGCATAAAAATTGGTGCTGGCAACGGCGTTACGGGCAGGCACGCCACCAGGATACGAATACGTGTAGTTGGCAATGCACCAATCGCGACGCACATCGGTAGGCTCGTATGCTTTATACCACAAGCCCGTTGCCTGCAGGTAGCCATACACATAGCCCGAATCAATATTGGTTTGCGGCACGCCTACACGTATGCCCCCAAGGCCGTAGGTAAACAAACTGCTGGTGGCACTGTTGCCGGCAAACTCCACCTCCCAAAGTGTTTCTTTTATCTCATATCTGTCGGCTGATTGGTTGATGAAGATTTGCTTGTAATCAGGGTTTAGCGAATGATAGCCGGAGTCAACAATCTTTCTCGCCCAACGTATGGCATCAGTGTATTTGGAAGCATCATTCACGGGCTGGCCGGCCATGTACAAACACACTCTTGCCAACAAACCGCGTACAGCCGATTTTGTAATGCGTCCGTTGTAGCCAAGGGCACTGATGTTGGGCACAAGGCTTTCGGCCTGCGTCATGTCGGCAATGATTTGACTATACACATCGCGGCTGGGTGTGCGGGCAATGTTTGTTTCCTGCACCGATGATGTTTGTGTGCTTTTCAGCTTCAGCGGTACATCGCCCCAATGCTGCACCAGCATAAAATAATAGTAAGCCCTTAAAAACAGCGCCTGCCCTTTTATGGAATTACGGGCAGTACTGTCCATACGTGGCTTGTCTATGTTTTCCAGTAGTTGGTTGACGTTGTTAATGCCACTGTACAGCGCCGCCCAAAGCCTCGCTATCTGCACGTCATTGGCATCAAACGTATAAAGCGGAATGTTGGGCGTAGGCGTTACGCGGTACCAGGTTTCATCGTTGCCGGTGGTAAGCAGGTACAAATAATTATCGCCGTAAAATGCGCTTGAGCCCAACGTTGAATACACGCCTGCCAAGGCATCGTTCAACTGTGATTCGGTGGAATAATACTGCGCCGGTGACGCGAAGTCCTGTGGCTTTGTGTCCAGTATTTTGTTGCAGGCGGCAAGGCCGAGCAATGCAGTTATGGTGAGAAGAAAAATTTTCATGCGGCAATTTTTTTAAACGACTAAAACTGAATTTTTGTACCGAACACTAACGTAAACACACGCGGGTATGGCGAGTAATCGAAGCCAGGTGTGAGGGCACTTTCGCGGGTGGAAACTTCCGGGTCTGTTCCGCCATACTTCGTCCATGTGCGAATGTTTTGCGCCGATGTATAAAGGCGCACACTTCTGATTTTGGCCTTGCGCAAAAGTTTAGGACTGATGGTATAGCCAAGCGACACGGTTTTCAAACGCAGGAAGGACGCATCTTCCAGCACACGCGATGAATAAGCATACGGTCCTTGCCCACCGTAGCGGAAGTAGGTGTTGCTTTGATTTTCCGGCGTCCAGCGGTCATTGTACGAAGCAAATTGGTTTAGGCCGTAAGCGGGGTTGCCTTCAAGCGTATGGCGATTTGCATTGTAAGCCTGGTTGCCATAACTCCATTGAAGGAACACGGTAAAGTCGAAACCATAAAACGTAAAGTTGTTGTTGAAGCCACCAATGTGTGTGGGGTACGGACTACCGATAGAGGTAAGGTCGTTGGCATCTACCTTGCCATCGCCGTTTAAATCTTTATACTTAATATCGCCCGGCTGAATCACGCTGCGTGTATTACCGTTTGTGGGCACATTGTCTTTTAATAAAAACGTTCCGTTCGACAACTTCTCGAAATCGTTGTACTGATAATTACCATCCCAGATGTAGCCATAAAATTGCGCAATGGGTTGGCCCACTTTTGCAATGAACAGCGGAATGGTGCCGTAGTTCACATCCCACGGAATGCTGGTTAAAATGCTTTCCTGGTTATCGTTCAGTGCCAATATGCGGTTGCGGTTAAAGGAGATGTTGAAGCTGGAATTCCAACTGAAGTTTTTGCCCTGAATATTATTCGTGTTCATCGTAAACTCAAGTCCTTCGTTGCGCACCTTGCCGATGTTTTTAAATGCATTGGCATAACCCGACGTTGGCGGCAGATCGGCGTTTAGCAAAAGGTCAGTGGTTTTCTTGTTGTAATAATCGGTGCTGAAGCTGATGCGGTTGTTGAGCAGCGAAAGATCAAAACCAACATCGGCCTGCGTGGTGCTTTCCCACTTCAGGGCCGGACTTCCTAACAAGCCCGTTTGCGAAAAGTTAACGATGGAATTGTTAAAGGAATAACCAAACGTGTTGTTGTAAATAACAGACGAGAGATAAGAAAAATCACCCACACGGTTGTTGCCCGTGGCGCCATAACTCACGCGGACTTTTGCATCCGAAATAGCCTTTACGCCTTTCATAAAACCCTCATCGCTCAGGCGCCAGGCAAAGGCACCGGACGGAAAATAGCCCCAGCGATTGTCCTTCGAGAACTTAGAGGAACCATCGGCCCGCATGGTAAGCGTGAACAGATATTTTGACGTGAGGTTGTAATTGATTCGTCCCAAAAAAGAAACAAGTGAAGACGACGATTTAAGCGTAACCAGTTTAAGCGGGCGCCCTTCATCCAGGCCGCTGATGCCCAGGCTTTCGTTGGGTATTTGCGTGGCTGAATAACCGTTCTGGTTGAAGCTTGTCTTTTGCACCGTGGCGCCGGCCACAATGTTCAACGATTGGTTGTTCTTAAAACTTCGGTTATAGCTCAGCGTGTTCTCGTTCAGGTAATCATCCACGTTGCTGTTGGTGACGCTGCCATTTACGTTATTGATGCCCGTGACCAAATTGCTGCCTGAACGGGTAAAGCTGTTGTTGAAAATTTCGCGGCGCGAAGCATAACGGTTCATGCCGCCGCTCACCC
This sequence comes from Flavisolibacter sp., assembly GCA_965247695.1. Taxonomy (GTDB): domain Bacteria; phylum Bacteroidota; class Bacteroidia; order Chitinophagales; family Chitinophagaceae; genus Flavisolibacter. Next base: position 1,953,844 of record OZ252037.1, on the reverse strand, counting down.
GCAGCGTAAGATTTTTGGTGATGCTGTACTCACCGTATAAATTGGTGATAAGCGTGTTGGCGAAGTTGTAGTTGTATTCGTTTTTGGCGCTCACCACCGGGTTGATGCGGTAGTCGGAAACAGGGTTCACGCCGGGGTCGAGCAACTGCTCCAGCAAGGCAACATTATCGGTGCCGGATACCGGCCGATAGCTCCAGGTGTTGTACATTAGATTGTACTGCGCATTGTTGGCATTGGATGGAATCACACCAAAGGTTGTAGCGGCGGAGTAATTTAAGTTCACACCCACTTTAATGTTTGTACTGATGTTTTGGTCCAGCACAAAACGGCCCTGATAGCGCTTAAACCCTGTATTAATGATGGCGCCTTTCTGGTTGATGGCCGATCCCGAAATGGAATACTTTGTTACAGGTGAGCCACCGCGTATGGATAGCGAATGGCTTTGCATGGGCCCGCGCTGAAACAATTTGTCTTCCCAGTTATTGCTTTCGATGTTTTTGTAATCATCAATCGTCAACCCTTTTGGGGCGAGATAAAGCAGCCGCGTTTTTACCGAGTCGGCCTGAAAAAGATAGCGTACAAAATCATAGCCGTTCATCAGCTTTGTGCGGCGTATTACTTTCTGAAAACCATAGTAGCCATCGTAGGTAATCACCGGCACCGCGGACTTGCCTTTTTTGGTGGTGATGATGATAACGCCATTGGCGCCACGGGCGCCGTAGATGGCGGTGGCGGAAGCATCTTTCAGTATTTCAATGGACTCAATTTCTTCGGGGTTGATGGCGTTGTTGTCGGGGTTTTCAATGGGGAAACCATCAATAACATAAAGCGGTGAATTTTGTTGTGTAACGGAGTTGTTGCCGCGAATAACAATGTTGGCGGAAGCACCCGGTTGGCCATCGCTTGACGTGACCTGCACACCGGCAACACGTCCCGCAAGCGCTTCTTCAAACGAACGCACCGGCGCTTTTTGCAAGTCTGTAACCGATACTTTACCAACCGAGCCGGTGATATCCTTGCGGCGTTGGGTACCGTAGCCAACAACTACGACATCAGTTAATATGCTCGACACTTCTTTGAGCGTGATGGAAACGGTGGTAATGTTGCCGATCAGGACTTCCTGCGACTGGTAGCCCACGTACGTAAATACCAGCGCTTTGTCACGCTCCGTTACGCGTAAAGCAAAGCGGCCATCGTCGTTAGTGAGCGTTTGTTGCGTGGTGCCTTTTACCGTTACCGTAATGCCTGCCATGGGTGCCCGTTGTTCGTTCACCACGCGGCCGGTAATGCGGCGTGTTTGCGAAAAACTTTGTTGAAAAGAAAGGAGCATGAGCAATAGAAAAAAGCAGGAAAACCGGTGCCGGTAGTTCAATTTCATATAGACAGTTTTTAATCGTTACGCGAAACTTCCCGCAGACCGGAAAACGGCTTTTGAGTTTTGTAAATTTCCTTTGGATACCGGGCTTACGGTGTTAGATTCTTTGCATGTTATATTGTAGTTTTTGCAAGGGACGCGGGGGCGCAAAAGTCAAAGGTAGTTGGCGAAGATGGTGAGTGATGAATGGTGAGTAGTGAAGAGGCAATGACCTATCGCAAGCCTCTGTGCTAACCACTCACAAAAGCATTTACGCGACACCTTTTATTTCCTCTTCGGCAGCGGACGCCCACCGCCATAAACCTTTTTCGCTAAGTCGTCTAAATATACCTGCCCGCTCTGCCAGCTCCACCAAAACAGCACATTGGCAATGGAACGATAGCTAATGTTCTTTACCTCGCCATCGCGCTGTTTTTCCTGCGCCATACCGGTGCGGGTATTGCCTTGCGTATCTACCACACCATCTTCATTGATGCGCGACAGCAGCCAGCCCATTGCTTTGTAAAACATGGTTTGTAAACGAAGCTTGCAGGCTTCATCGGCAACAATATCGTAGTAGCGGTGCGCATACAAAAGGCCCACCGCGTGATAGCTGCAATCGTAGCCGTTGCGCTCCGGGTTGTAGCCACTTGAATCCTGTGCGGCCAATACCTGCTCAATAAAAAATCGGGAACGTGCTATAAGGTCATCGCGACCGCAAAGCACACCGGCCTCGCCAAAGGCCGCCGCTACCAGATAACCGCGGTGTGTGTAGGGTTTGTTGTAGCGCAATCCTTTTGTTAGCACGGCGGGTTGCAACAGCCAGGCACAAGCCGCCTCTAAACCATTTTTTATTTTTTGGATGCGTTCAGCATAAACGGTTTTGTAGCGGCTTTGTTCAATCAGCAGGCAGGAGTGTGCGGCTGCTTCTATAAAAAAGGAGGTACTGTGAAATGCATCCAGACAGTCAAACGAGCCATCGGGTTGTTGTTGTTGTAAGCCCCATTCAAGGCTTTGGAAACCGCGTTCGATGGCGGCTTCATCATTGCCAACCACACCCGCAATAATGGCGTTATCCGCATGGCGCTGTTCTTCAATATACCATAGCCCTGTGCGCAAACTATCCCAGCGGCTGTTTACCCTTCCCCATGCGCCGGAGACTGAACGATCTTTCCCAATAACCGCCAACTCGGACGGCTTGCTGTAAAAGGTTTTTTTAATGGCAGCCGATGTTTCAAAGCGATAGTCGTCAGCGGCTGCATGTTGCGCACCAACGGAAAAAGACAACAAGCCGGCAGCGGCAAAAAACAAGAAGCCGTTCTTTATTACTTGTTGCCTTTTCATGTGACTAAACGATGTACAGCGCACCTATTTTGAAAGCCCCGCCGGCCTGTCCTGCGGCGACTGCGCAAAGCTTTTGTTTGGTTTTGCACCCAGTGTAAATTCAAGCGTGCCGCCGTTGGTAATATCGGTATGTGTGATGTAATTTTTTGTGTAGGGCTTGCCATTGAGTCGCAGGCTTTGAATATAAATATCGTCCTCGCCCTTCTTCTTTACCACCAGCTTAAACTGTTTGCCGTTAGGCAAATTAAGCGCACTGCTAAACAATGGCGAACAAAGATCATACGTTTCCGCAGCCGGGTCGGACGGATAGAAACCCATAGCCGCAAACAGGTACCAGGCGCTCATTTGCCCCGCATCGTCGTTACCGCTTAAACCGCCTGTACCCTCGTCGTATTCTTCGTTCATGATGTTTCGCACGGCCTTTTGTGTTTTGTAAGATGCCGGCGTGTAGTTATACATAAAGGGTATTTGATGACCGGGTTCATTGCCGTGCCAGTATTCGTTTTTCTGAAAGATGTCGTCGAGCGCTTGTTCAAGCTTATTTAAACCGCCCATTTCGCTTGCTAAACCGTAAACATCATGCGGCGCATAAAATGTGTATTGGCGCGATGTACCTTCTGTAATAAAGGAATGTTTTTTATCCGGATTAAAGTTCTTGTACCAGCTACCGTCGGCATAGCGGCCGTTGCTAAAACCCACATTCTTATCAAACACATTCCGGTAACTCCGCGAACGTTTAATGAGCGTCTGATAATCGTCTTCGTGCCCTAATTTTTTCGCCAACAGGGCCACGCAATAATCATCGTACGCATACTCAATCGTTCTTGATACCTGCTCCATTTTATGAAAGGCATCCAGCACACTATCTTCCAGCGGCACATAGCCATACTTTACATAATTGTTCAGCGCACGGCGGCCTTTTCCCTGCCGGTAATCGGCTGGAGCAGCTTGTTCAAAAGCATTCTTGCGCATCAACCGGTAAGCTTCGGTCACGTCAAAACCACGTAGGCCTTTGTTGTATGCCGATGTGATGAGCACTCCCACATGGTCGCCAATCATTTCCTGGGTTTCATTATTCCAGCAAGCCATTATAGGAAGCCAGCCAAATTGTTGCCCCTTCAAAATATTGCTTTGCACAAAATCATTCATCGCTGATGGAAACAGGAGCTGGTAAAAAGGGAAGGCGGAGCGATAGGCATCCCACACCGAGTAGTCGTCGTAGTAAGCACCCTTTGCTAATTTTTCAACTTTGTAGCTGGTAGCAAAACGCGGATAGCTTCCATCCACATCATTGAACAACCGCGGATGTGTGAGTGTATGATAGATGGCCGTATAAAAAATTTGCTTTTCTTTTTTACTGCCTTCAATTTGCACGGTGTTTAACGCGGCTTCCCACTCGGCGGCGGCGGCTTTGCGTACGGGCTCTATGTCCCAACCCGGAAGTTCAGCTTCCAGATTTTTTCGGGCGCCTTCAATGCTGGTGAACGATGTGCCGGCTTTAAACCGTACGATGCTTCCCTTCTTTTGTTTGAAGCCAACAAAGCCACCAATAGAAAAGTTTTTGCCGATGCTGTCCAACGCCGAAACAACACTGCCTTTAAAGGTTCCTTTTGTTGTAAACGGCTGTTCAAATTTGATAACGAAATAACCACTGAAGCCAGCCGGCTTGCCGTTGCCCTGGTAAAGACGATGCGCCGGGTTGTAGCCAACAATTTCGCCAGCCAGCGCATCCACTTTTACAAAGCCCTCGCCGCGGTCGCTGTTGGGTGTAACCAAAATGTACAGACTATCATCCGTGTTTGCGGTCACCTGGAACAGGCCACACCGCAGGGTTGACGTCATTTCGGTGGTAAGGTTGTACTTCGGCAACGTCACTTTATAATACGATGGTTCGGCCACTTCGCCGTTGTGCGAATAAGCCGTTTTATATTGGTCAACCGAGGTGACTAATTTGCCGGTGATGGGCATAATCGTCACGCTGCCATAATCCTGCATGCAACTGCCGCTGATCCAATGCGAGGCGCGAAAGCCGCTAAGCATCGTATCGTTAAAGTAAAACGGCGATAAACATTTTTGTTCCGTGGTGCGTGTTTGCGCCACAAACTGCGTCATGGCAAATGGGCGGGTAACAGCGGGAAATGTATTGGCGAAACGCTCCGTGCCGTTGCCATGTTTTACCGCGGCTTTGGTGGTGCTTGGCACCGTTCCTATAAAAGTATTTACGTAGGGCAGCAAAGAAGGTTGCATTTGCTTTTGCACCTGCGCAAACAATTGATTGGCGCACAAAGAAAAAAGCAAACAAAAACAAATAGACAGTCTCATAATAAAGCGTTTGTGGTATTTATTATTAAGGGTATGTTATGGCTGTTGTGTATAGCTATGCCGCGCCGTGGGCTTGTAACCATAAGCGCCGTAAAACAAAACGTAGGCATAACAGATGATGGGTATGATGTAGGAGAAAAACAATCCAAACTTATCGGCTAAAATGCCTTGCAGCAGTGGTATAACAGCGCCACCCACAATGGCCATGCACAATAAGCCCGACGCCCGGTTGGTGTACCTGCCTAAGCCTTCAATAGCCAATGAAAAATTGTTGGCAAACAACACCGAATTAAAAAAGCCCACACCGGTCATGGCATATACGGCTACATTGCCTTTCAGCGCAAGTGCAAGCGCAATGCAGACAATGGCGGCGATAGCATTAAACGCAAGCAGGTAATTCGCCTTAATTTTTTTCAGTAGGAAAAACCCAACAAAGCGGCCCACCATAGCCGCACCCCAGTAAAATGAAACGTACTTGCCGGCTCCCTCCGTAGTCATGCCGGCGACTTGCGGTGACGTTAAAAAACTCACCAAAAAACTTCCGATGGTTACCTCGGCGCCGACATCGAAAAAGATGGAAACGATGCCCAGCTTCAAGTGACGAAATCCGCGGATAGAGCCGCCTTCATCCCGCGTTTTATCTTCAATGGAGATGGGTGGCAACTTTCGTTTGGAAAAAACGGCAACGACAACCAACAACGCAATGCCTAACAACAAATAGGGCAGTTGCACTGACTTTGCTTCCGCGATGGCATCTACACAATTGCTGCATAAAATAAGGTACACACCAAAGAGGGGCGCCAGCGTAGTGCCCAATGAATTGAAAGCCTGTGTAAGGTTCAACCGGCTTGAGGCATGTTCCGGTTTGCCCAATACAGCTACGTATGGGTTGCTGGCTACCTGCAACATGGTTAGTCCGGATGCAAGGATAAACAAGGCTCCCAGAAACATAGGATAAGACTTTAACAGCGCGGACGGAATAAATAAAAAGCAACCGGCCGCCGCTAAAAACAACCCGCCCATAATGCCGCGTTTATAGCCAAAGCGGCCAATGAAACTACCTGCCGGAATGGATACGATAAAGTAGGCAAGAAAGAAACAAAACTGCACCAGCATAGCCTGGGTGTAGGTAAGCGCAAAAACTTTTTTCAGGTGCGGGATGAGGATGTCATTTAAGGAAGTGAGAAAGCCCCAGATGAAAAAGATAAAGATCATCCACACAAAAGTGCCGGTGTAATCTTTGGGCTTCTCATACATGGCGGACGGAATGTTTTTTTGTGCGGTAATGTTCATACAAACAGGCTGTTTTTTTATGGAACCAATTGCATGGCCGCTTTCATGTAGCCAAGCGTGAAAGCCATGCCTGCATACCAGGGCGCATCGCAGGTAATTTGCGGTGTGTGGTCGGGAATAAGCACACCATTGAAGTTGTGTGCCTTTAAAATTTTTAAGATGCGCACCATGTCGATGTCGCCTTCATCTACAAACACTTCTTTGTAATGGGGCACCTTGCCTTTTACATTGCGAAAGTGGATGTAGGCAATGCTGTCAGCGTAGGCTTCCGTGGCGGCATAAACATCTCCCTCGGTCATTTCCGCAATGGAGCCCAAACAAAACTCCAGTGCATTGCTGCTGCTTTGTTTAATGTCTAACAAACGCTGGTACATGCCGGGCTGGTAAACTAGGCGGGGCGTACCGCGAACAAAGGGCGCGGGAGGATCATCAGGGTGTGCGGCAAGCTTTACGCCGGCTTCTTCGGCCACAGGTAAAAGTTCTTCTAAAAAGAAGGCAAGCCGCTGCCATAATTCATCGTGTGTAATGTTTGGCAACACACCTTCGTGCGCCGCATCATCATAGACCATGTTCCAAACCATGCCTTGCGGAACAGGTGTTTCATCTACCGCATCCATGCCCACCGATAGCGCACCGCCGCGGGCAAAGTTTCCGGTGGTGCGGCTGCTTACACCGGCTAAGCTAAAGTTGTAACCGAACACGGGTATGCCTGCAGCACCCACATTGCGAATGATTTGCTTGCAGGTTTCTATCTGCTCATATTTCTTTGGCCCGTCCAGCAGCACATCATGCCAATCCGCAGGACTAAAATTTTCAACGGCTTCCCACACAAGGCCTGCATCGTTAATTTCTTTCTTCAATGCAAGCAGGTTCTCTAATTTCCAGCAATCATCGTTTGCCACTGCTTTTCCCCAACCGCCTTTGTTGCCAATGGGCTGATCGTTCTTATTGCTTTGCGCACTGTTGTTGAAATAGTCAACCAGGTGGACGACCACGTGCGTGCAGCCGCATTGCCGCGCAAAATCGTAATGGGCACGATTGAGCATGTGACGATAGATTCCTAAACCTAATTTCATGTGTGATGACGTTCTTTTTTATGGACGTTTTATAAGATGCCGTATTTGGCAAACGCTTCGGTACTGGAAAGCCCGGCTTCAATATCCCGGCGCACTAACTTCTCGCCCCTTGCTTTTTCCAATGCTTTTTCTACCACTTCCTGTTCCACTTTTTTGGGGATGACAACCACACCGTCTATATCACCAAAAATCAGGTCGCCGGGCTCTATCCAAACGTTTTCAATTTCGATGGGGCAGCGGTAGGCCACCACTTGTGTGCGCACACCCGAGTCCTGCGCATATCGGCCGCGACTGAACACCGGCCAGTTCTGCTCCATCACCATGGGCGTATCTCTGTAAAAGCCATTGATAACCGCACCCGCAGCCTTTCTTGCTTTAGCAGTCGCGGTTAAAATTTCACCCCAGTAAGCGCAACGCATACCACCGCCGCTGGCGAGATAAATGTCACCTTCTTCCAGTTGGTCGAGGGCTTCAGTAAGTAAACCAAACGGTTTTTTTTGCGGGCCAAAAACATCAATCATCACCACCGGCATGGCGCGGCCAATGAGTTTATCGGCGGGTCGCAACGGTTGCAATTGCGGCGGTAAAAACTGGTGGTAAAAGCCAAGGCTGTCGAGAATATCGCCTACTACCGGCGTGTATAATTCGGTGCGGAAATGCGTAAATATTTTTTCGTCGTTGTTTGCCATTGCAAAAAGTTTATGAATGTTTAGTGTTTGCTGCGCGGGTCGTAAGGGATGGTGTTTTCCTTGTAGCCGCCATCAATATAAATCTCCGTGGCAGTGATGTACTTAGCCATGTCGCTGCATAAAAACGCACAGGTCCAGGCCACATCGGCCACATCGCCAATGGTGCCGAGCGGAATCCAATTGTTGAATTTTTCGCGGCCAAATTTTTCTATCTCTTCGCGGTTCATGCTGGTTTCAATAGCACCGGGCGAAACCGCAATGGCGCGAATATTATACCCGGCCAATTCCAGCGCCAGGCAACGCGTCATCATGTTCAATGCGGCCTTTGCGGAGCAGTAATGGATAAGGCCTTTGCGCGGCACTTTATCGTGCATGGAGGAGATGTTGATGATAACACCGCGGCGTTGTTTTGACATGCGTTGGCCCGCTTGCTGTGCGCACATGAAGGCACCCCGCAGGTTTACATTGAATATCTTATCCCATTCCGCCAAATCCAGGGTGATGGCCGTTCCTACGCTTTCGCAACCGGCGTTGTTGACAAGAAAATCTATGGTGCCCAACGTTTCATCCATGTTCCGAAACATGGCGTTTACTTCCTCCTCATTTGATACATCCGCCTTGAAGATGGCGGCCTTTATCCCATGGTCATTTTCCAATGATTGCGCTAACGTTTTTGCCGCCGCCTCATTGGTGTGATAATTAATAAAAACGTTGGCGCCACAAGCCGCGAATGTTTGTGTAATGGCGGCACCAATGCCCGCCGCGCCACCTGTGATGAGTACATTCTTCCCGGATAAGTCAATTGTGTTTTTGTTCATGCAATGCAATTGTTGCTTTATGGATACGCCGATAAAATTTCGTAGCCCGATGATGTTACCAGCACATTGTCCTCAATGCGGATGCCGCCGTTGATTTCGCGGCCGTAAATGCCCGGCTCCACCGTTAGCACCATGCCTTCTTCGATAACCCCATTTGAGTACGGACTCAACACATCACCGGGATCGTGGTAACGAAAACCAACCTGATGGCCGAGGGCATGTGCGAACAAGTGACCGTAACCTTTGCCGGTGATATAGTCGCGGGCAATCGTGTCAACTTCTTTCATACTTACACCTGGCTTTATCGCTTTCATCGCCAGGTTTTGGGCCGTTTTTATAATCGAAAAAAGTTCGCTGTTTTTTTGTGTCAGCATACCTACCTGTCCGGTGCGGGTAATGTCAGCCCAGTAACCGTTTACGCATACGCTCATTTCCAAAACAACCAGTTCGCCATCGCGTAATTTTTTGCCGGTGGTGTTACTGTATGTGCCGGCAAAAATCGCGTTGGCGCCCGACTGAATACAAGGCCAGGCCTTCGCATAAAAAATTTCTTCTTCGTCCAGCAAAGAAGTTACAGCAGCTTCAATTGTACCAGCTATTGCAGCCTCTGAAACATCATTGCGAAGCATTGCAAAAAATGTTGATGATGCAACGGAAGCGGCTTTGTGCGTCAGCTTTATTCCGGCAACATTCCCGGCTGTTTTGTATTGATACAAGGCCTTTAGTTCGCCATCAATACTTTTTAAACCGGCTTCGGAAACATTGGCGAGTGAAGCAAGCAAACCGGCCGGAAGTGCAGCTGATTCAGCGGACATTTTAGCGGGACTGTTGGCATTACTATTTTGAATAAAGGAAACCGGTTTTGTATGAAGCCCTTTTGCTTTGAGCAAACCGGCAATGCTGTCAAATAAAAAAGGCCAGGGATCAGCAATGGTAAAGTTGCCCCAGGGAAAGGTGTTGATAGCGATGTTTGCCGGAAGCCTTTCGGCCGGCTCACAGCCAGGTACGTATAAAGTACAGTCGCCATCGGCGGTGCAAACCAAAAACGAAAGGCCGTGATGGGGTAGGTAACCGGTCGTAAGCACCAGTTCATCGGGCCGAAAAAAAAGCAGGCAACCCAGTTCGTTGCGCTGCAATATTGCATGAAGGCTCTTTTGCTTGTCGGGTTTCAAAATAGCAAACCAATTGTTAGTAAGGGTCAAAGCTATGGCAATCCATTGCCGCGGATTTACCCGATATTAAGCAGTAGTTAAACTATTTTAATCTTCAAAAGAGTAATTTTAAGGCCAACAGATTAATACGCCTTCAATGAAGCCTACCTTAATTACATTAAATGCGGAAAAGAAAAAGCTGTTGCAGGTAAAAAAGATAGAAAGCAACAGCTTTGAAACCCCTTTTCACTTTCATGATTTGTTTGAGCTGAACTGTGTACTAAAAGGCCATGGCAAACGCGTGGTGGGTGATAACATTGATAATTTTTACGACGGCGATCTTGTGCTCTTGAGCGCCAGGCTTCCGCACGTATGGAAGACCGATGCCGCTTTTTCGCAAGACAAAAAGCAAAAGGCCAAAGCGGTTGTGTTGTACTTCACACCGGATTTGTTTTTAGAGCATTTTACCGATACCGCTTTTTTAAAACGCATTCAGCACGTATTTAAAAAAGCTGAACGCGGATTGAAAATTTCGGGAAAGGCAAGACAACAAATTATTCCGCTGGTGCAACAACTCCCAACTGCCGGAGAGATTGATGCGCTGATTCTTTTTCTGCAAATTATAAAACGGCTTGCGGCCACCACACAGTTTGAACCCCTGGCCAGCGGCAGCTATTCCAACTCGTTTAAAGAAAGCGATACGCAACGGATGGACGATGTTTATCAATACCTTTTTCAGCATTACGACAGGCCGGTGTCGTTAGCTGAAGTAGCGAAAGTGGCGCACATGACGCCACCGGCTTTTTGCAGTTTTTTTAAAAAGCGCACCAATAAAGGTCTTACCGAATTCATCAATGAACTGCGCATCAGCCAAGCCTGTAAATTGCTGCGCGACCCAGCACGGGCCATTGCCGACATCTGTTATGAATGCGGTTACAATAACTTCGCCCACTTCAACAAACAATTCAAAAAGATAAACTCCGTAACGCCGAATCAATACCGCAACAGCGTTGCTTTTTTTGACGAAATGTAATACCGCAAGAAGCGGTGGTATTACAGGCGTGACTTTTTCAATTCCTCAAGCACCAGCGTTGCCCATAAGGTGTAGGCTTCCGGTTTTAAATGGGTGCCATCGGTTGTAATCTCCTGTTTGAGTTCGTTGCCCGTAGATAGCACGCCATTTAAATCAAGGTAATCAATTCCGTGTTTGGCGCAATAGTCTTCTAGCAGCTTGTTCGCTTTTTTTACCCGCTTGTTGCCGTCGCTGCTTTTGTATTGGTAGATGGTAGATTGTACGACGGGTATAATGCCATGCGCCAGCAGGGTATCTATGACGCCAACCTGATTTTGATATATGCGTTTCGGCGTGATGCCGAGGGTCAGATCGTTGATGCCGCCTTCGAGAAAACAAATCTTTGGGCGCAGCGCAATCACGTGCTTGATAGTCCAGGCAATTTGTCCGGTGGTGTAGCCAGGGATGCCCCAATTAGTCACATCATTTCTGTTCAACACCTTTTTCCAATCGCCCTGAAAGGTGATGGAGTTACCCACCATTACAATGGGAGATGACTGGGTGATGGTGTCCGTTGGATTACGTTGTGCAACGGTGCAAAAAGAAAGCAAGAGTAGCATGCATACCAGTAAAAAAACTTTCATTGTAAAACGTATTTTAGAGAATCGAGTTTCGCATGATTGAATTGGTGAATAAAAGGTGCTTCGCAAGATTTTACAATGCCTATTCCATAAGCTGCAATCAAACGAGAATAGCGTGGTCACTCTTTTATTATAACTACCTTCTTCGCCATTACAGGATGAACAAAATGGCTGTTCATTTCAAAAAGATTGGGCTCATCGGCAACAACAGCCATGTATTCTTTTGATTTGTAGGCTTCCTTCTGGTCGTCTTCACTGTTAAACCATAGTTCGGCTATTCCATCTATCGGGTCGTCAATAAGGTCGGTGGTTTCAGAAGTAACGTGGTATTGGATATACTTTATCAATCCCGGTATGTTGCCAATTAATTTACCATGAACGTTTTCCCAATAGTCCCAAAACGCTTGTTTGGTCATGCCCTGCTTCTTGCGGAGAATGACAAATCTTTTTACCATTTTTATAATTATAGATTGTCAAGATATATTTTTACAGTAGCAAAAAGCCAACATGTGTTTATACATTTTTTGTCTTACCATTTACGGACAGTATTTCAAAATCAAGTGCGAATTATTCGCCGGTTACCGGTGGCGGTTGCAGGCCCCATGAAGTAGCCGGCTTGTTACCTAACATTAATTCCAGCACGCCGCCTTTTACAATTTCCTCGTGATAAATCCAGGCACGGTTGAGCCGCTTTCCGTTCAGCGTGGCACTTTGGATGTAATCGCTTTTGGAGCCGTTGTTTTTGGTAACAATAGTGAAGGTTTTGCCGCTGTAGAAATTCTTATCAAGATGAATGACCACTTTGTCAAACACCGGCGTGCTTAAATTGTAGTACGGCTTCACGGCACACCCACCATCCATTTCAAAAAGCCCGAGGCTAAGCAACACGTACAAGGCGCTCATCTGCCCTTCGTCTTCTTCGCCCGTCCAGCCTTTGTAGGGCGAGGTATCAAACTTTGTGGAGGCAATGTAGCGGCTGTACTTCTGCGTAAGCCAGGGCTTGCCCACGTAGCTAAACAAGAACGGCGTGGCGAGACAAGGCTGGTTACCCAGGTCAAACAAGCCGGCCCCAAAGCCTCTTTCCAACCGCGCCGTAAAGCTATCGCGGCCCATCAGCGCCATCATGCCTTGTACGTCATGTGGTACAAAAAAGCTATACTGAAACGGCGTGCCTTCCATAAAGCCTTTGCCGTTCCAACCGCCCACCGTGCCGAAATGATAAGGGTCAAAGTCGGCCACCCAAGTGCCGTCGCTGTGGCGGCGGCGCACAAATTGCGATGCAGTGTCAAAAATGTTTTTGTAGTTCTTGCTGCGCTGTAAAAATTGGCGATAAACATCTTCTTTGCCCAACGCTTTGGCAAACTGCGCAAAGGCCCAATCGTCGTATGCATACTCCATGGTGTTGCTGGCAGGCCCGGCTTCGTCGGCTACGTAGCCAAGCTCCATGTACGACTTCAAGTGCCGGTTGCCGGCAAAGCCGCCGCAGGGATAGTCAATACCCGGCGTGGTGTAATCATGCAGTATGTGCTGATACGCGTTCTGTGCATCAAAACCTCTGATGCCTTTTTGATACGCACTAATGATTAAACTGTTTTGGTGTTGCGCACCCATGATGGGCGAATAGGCAAGGGCCACCGGCGCATACGGTATCCAGCCGCCTTTGTCGGCGAGTTCCAGGTAAGCATTGGCCCAGCTTTGTGCAATGCCCGGACTAAGCAAAGTCCACATTGGCGTAAGGTCCCATTGCGTACCCCACAAGGCATCGCTGCTGTACACGGCTTTGTCGGGCGATGAAAGCTGCTGCACTTTTTCACAAGCATCCACATACTTGCCATCCGCATCGTTCATCACGCTCTTGCCGGTGTAGGTGCGGTAAAGGTTGGTGTAGAATTTTACCTTGTCGTCGGCCTTTGCTGTAGATACATCCACGCTGCCTAAGAGCTTGTTCCAAAGGGATTGTGCGGCCTTCACCACGCTATCGAAATCAAAACCAAAATAAGCCATTTCTGTTTGCAAATTGTTTCGGGCCCCGGCTATGCTCACCATCGAAATGCCGGACCGAACCACCACGGGTTTGTTTGCGGATGCGCTGAAGTGGAGCATCACGCCGCACTTGCTTTTTCCATCGAAGACAGCAATGTTTTTGTGTATGCTGTTTTTCTCCCGCCACTCGGTTCCGTAGTTGGTTACCGTGCCTTTGTAGCCTTCACCCTGCCAGCCGTCGGCGGTGGTGATGGGCGTGTTCAGTTGCATCACAAAATACACGGTGTAGTGCGGTGCGTAGCCGTTCTTTTGCTTGATGGAGCCAATGACTTCTGTGGGAGAAACTTTCTCGAAGTGCGTTTCTAAAATTTCCGTTTTTTCTTCGGTGGCGAAATCAAAATTTAAAATGAGGTGGGCTTGCGAAGTGGTGGGATACGTAAAGCGCATCATGCCGCACCGCATGGTGCTCGTGAGTTCGGCCTTCACGCCGTAGTCCATCAAGTCAACGCTGTAATAACCGGGCGAGCCGTGCTCGGTTTCCTTTTTAAATCGGGAGCGATAACCGGCCGTCCAAATGCCGGGATAAGGCCCGTCGGAAACACCGGGAAAGGATTTCATCCAGCCTTCCGGTGCATAGGAGCTTCCGGTGGTGGGCATCACGCTCAAACCGCTCAAGGCCATCGCATGAATGTGGCTAAAACCGCTGATGCTGCCCACGGTGTATTCGTAGCCGCCAGTCCATACGTTGCCCTGGTTATCAGGGCTCAACTTTACCAAACCAAAGGGCAAGGTGGGTCCCGGAAACATCTGCCAACGCGAGTTGGACGTGCCAGTGAAAACGTTCACGTAATCCACGGGGCGCTTTTGTGCCTGTGCTGGTGGGGTGAGAATGCAAGCGAACAAGAGGGAAAAAGCATACGCCAAAACAATCTTTTTCATAAAGCTTTAAATGTAGCATTTTTAGGGTAGCACCCGCGTCGTATTGGTGTTGAAAAAGTAAGAAAGAAATGAAGGCAAAAGACGGCGCATCTTGTCCTTTATTCAGCGTCCCATTCAGTGCACCGTTGCAATACCATTCAACAAATCAATTCCGTAAAAATTTGGTGTTTGAAAACCCGGTTGAATGTGGTTATTCAAGATAGCCTTGCTGATGGTGAGCAGGGTTTGCGCTGTGAACAAATAGGCTTCCGGGCCAACAATGGTAACGGATGCTTTTTCTCCTTTGCTGTTAATCACTTCTGCGTAGCAAATCGTTTTTCCTTTTTGCAATGCCTTTTCGGAGGGACCCACCGGCAACAGGTTGATAAGACGTTTCAGGATAATTTTGCGCAGCCAGGGCAGTTTTCCTTTCATCATGCTCTCCACAAAGCCCGGAAAGTTGGCGTAGGTTTCAATGTTGGCAATGCCGGTTGATTTTTGCGCCGTAAACAAATCGCCGCGCCAGGGATTGTACACTACGCGGTATCTTTTCCCTTCGGCGGTGAAACGAAAAGCATCTTTTGCCGGCGCCGCTTTTACAAAGTGTCCGTTCACAACCTGCACACCTTCTTTGTTGATGCCTTTCAGCACCGTTTTTAGCGTGCCTCTGGAAGCGCCGCCGACGGTGACGTAGGCAATCTTCAAATGGATAGCATCGAGCAGTTTTTGTTTGGCCAGATTGGCAACAATATCGGTAGGCACTACGCCAAAACCCGCGCCCGGCAGCAGCATGATGCCGGCTTCTTTTGCCCGTTGATTAAAGGCATATACGGTTTCAAACTCCGGAACTTCACCGGCGATGTCTATGTAGTGCGTTCCTGTGGCGAGGCAGGCTTCAATCAAGGGCTTATTGGTAGTCGCAAAGGGCCCGGCGAGGTTTACTACGAGCTTGACATTGAGTAGGTTTTCCTGCACGATACGCTGGTCGCTCAACGAAAAAATGCGACGCGGTTGGCTCCCTTCAAAAACCGAACGGGCCGCCAGCACAACGGGCAGCGAATGGTTTGCCACCTCTTTGGCAAACAACTTTCCCATATAGCCGCCGGCGCCGTAAATCAGCAGTTTATCCTTTTGCATTTTCAATTCGTTGTTTTAAAAGTAGGTTGTGTTGAATAAAGGCGGCCTCCATTTTTTGGAGCAAAGTTTTTTTGGTGAATGCCGACAGGAAACCGGTAAATTATTCGCCGTGCAAAAGCCGCGTTTCGTTTTGACCGGCAGGTTCCAGCTTGTAATAATGTTTGCCCGCTAAAAGAAACACCGCCACTTGCGTTCCCTTCCACACCAGTTCGCGGTTTTCTTTTACCGAAAGCAGTTTTGGAAAATAGGTTTTGTGCAAGGGTATGATATAAGTGGCAATGACGGCGCCCTCGGTCAACATGCCGTCGAACTTTCCCACTAAAGGGTTCCAATCGGGATAAGCGGCAACGTCGGTGAGGACTTGCCAAACCGTCTCTGCCGAGGCCTCGATAATAATTTCGGTATGATACTGTTTCATAATGGCCTGATAGGCATTTGCCTTTTTTTGATGGTTACTTTACCTCTTGTCGCGGAAGACAAGCGAACTGCTTTGGAACCACTGCTTGTTTGCATTGCAAAAATACCATCCCGCACAACCGAAAAAACTATAGAGTATAGTCTATACTTGTTCTTTATTTTTTGCTCCTATCTTCGTGCTATGTTGATTAACGAATTGGCAAAAACAACGAGTATCAGCATTCACACTATTCGCTATTACGAAAAGTACGGACTGGTAAAAGGAAAGCAAAAGCCGGAGGTGAAAAGCAATCAGTACTTCCACTACGATGCCGAGGTGGTAGATAAGCTGCAACTCATTCGCGATGCAAAAGCGGCTGGTTTTACGCTCAACGAGATTCGACAATTGATTGACGCCTGGTACGGTAAAAAATTCACGGTGGCGAAGAAGTTATTCATTCTGGATGAAAAGCTGTCGGCAATTGATGAAAAAATAGAACAGTTGAAAAACGTAAAAAAACTGATTGGACAATTTAAAAAACAAGTGGCTGAATTGAATTGTGTAAAGCAACAAGGCAAAAACAAACCGGCATGAAAGCACTCCTATTTTCCACCTTTGGCAATCCTTCGGTACTCCACTACAAAGAGGTACCAGACGCCGATGTATCTGCCGGTGAACTGCTGGTGCAAATAAAAGCCATCGGGTTGAATTACGCGGACGTCTATCACCGGCAGGGAGCGTATCATTTAAAGGGCGAGCCGCCCTTCATTGCAGGCTATGAAGGCGCGGGTGTGTTGGTGACCGCCAACGGTGTTGATGGTTTTAAACCCGGCGACCCCGTTTGCGTTGCCGACGTTCCCTTTGCCAATACAGAATTGGTAGCGGTGCCGGTGGACCACGCCATTCATTTGCCCCACGCTATTTCGATTGAAACCGCTGCCGCCGTTTTGTTGCAAGGCCTGACGGCGCATTATCTTACACACGACAGCCATCCAATTAAGTCAGGCGATACGGTTTTAATACAGGCCTGATACTGGTCGTCGTATTGGTCGGCTTCGGATAACGTGGAGTCATCGCTGATACCCATGGAGGGCCTGCCCGACCAAACCGATAATTACAGCGATGTACCAGTGTGTTGCGCCCATCCGCATGCTTGGATTTTGTATTGCTATTATAAAATCAATGAGCGATAAGCTTTATTGAAATGGCTAAGGGCCTGCTTTGCTTAACGGGGCGTTGTGCTGTGCTTCTTTACCAATACACTCAACGCAAAAGCGGAAGCCGATGCACTAAAAACCGAATAGTCGAGTGGGGTTTTTATGTTTACCGAAAATGTCATGGCCAATGCAAACAAAAAGAGCAAAAGCCCACAGCCTTTCGCTATTAAAGCCGTTTTGATGTTGGTCAGCATCAATACGCCAAAAGCCATCTCCAACGCGGTGGCCGCATATGCCAGAAACGGGATAAGGGCATGCGGAAGAAGCGGATTAAGCTTTTGCGTATAGGCGACAAACGCTTCCCAGTTGCCCCAGGCCGAAACGCCTTTTGGCCAAAGCCCAAACCTATCCGCCACGGCTGATAACAAGCCCGCACTCAAGGCAATGCGCAGGAACCATTCGACCACTTTACTTTCAGTTTGTTTCATACCAATACTCTTGATTGCTTCCAGCGGCGGTGTCATGGTGAGTTTGTTGAACTCTCTGCCTAATAGTTTACTGATTTAAGAAACCAGTTCCGAATATGGCTTTTAAGCATTGTCAAGTTACGCTACACGAAGGAGTTGAAAACGAAAAGAAAGTTTTGCAGCCCTGTGTGTCAAATCCGAACCTACGAAGGATGATGTGTTTTTTATAAATAATTAAGGCGGATAGAAATAGCAATGTCGGCCGCGTTAAAAAGAAACTTGGCCTTTTCAAATTTTGGCGGGCTAAAGATGCCCAACGACGGATTAGTGGAAACACCAACACCTTCCTTCGGCATTCCATACCAAGTTTCGTCGAGCTTAGCGTTGTTGTTCTCGTCATGGTAAACGCCAACGGCATATTGCCCGTACGGGACACCATCAAACGACACGGCACAACTTCCGTTTGTTATCTTGTTGCGCACCGTTTTATAGGCCTTTGTGTTTTCGCTTGGGAAGCCGTCTGCTTTGTTGAACAATTGAATTTCCACTTCACCCCTATCGTTCCGAAGACTTGTTACGGTTACTGTTAGTTTGCCCAACTGTGTTGCGCGAAACGCGGAGAAGCTTGACAAGGTCACGAAGAGCATTGCCGTAATTACGACGTTCATGGTGTTGCTGTTTGATTTTATTAAAAAATGCGGAGCACAACCAACAGAAAAAGGGCGATAGCGGCGAGGGCAGGAAACACCCGCAGCGCATGACACCTCACCCATTTGTCGCGGATGGCCTCCCAGTTGGGTGGCGCTGTTTCCAGCGTCCAGGTTTTGATTTTGTTGACGATGGGAAGCTCGGTGGTGAGCGTAACGATAAGCGTCAACAGCAAACAACAAAAGGAGGCCATCAAGAGGTAAAAACCGGTGGCGCTTTTATCGGGAAAGAACGCTAAGCACAGGAGCATAAACAGGATGCACAACGGCAATAATACCTGCATGGGCCGGCCCAGGTTATCGGCCAGCGTTTTGGTTATTTTCAAAAACTCCGCCTTTGTAAACACGTGCAGTGAGCGGTGAAGCGCCAGCCACGGTCCCCAAAAAACACCCGTCACCAACAGCAACAGAAAGAGCGCAATGAATTGTAAACCTGACGCCGTCATTGGTAATTGATTAAGGGAACGAAGCTATTCTTTCGGCAGGCTGGAAAATTGAACAAATCGGTCGTTTTTGTTCCGCGACAATTCTTTGGGCACCACGCCGGCAAGCCGCTTTACTTCCCGGCTGAAATGTGCCTGGTCGCTGAAGTGTTCCTCGGGATAAAGCCTGCCTTCCTTTATTTGCTGGAAGGCACTTCTAAACCGTAAAATCTGGCAATAAACTTTTAAGGGCAGCCCGAAAGTTTGATTGAAATAGCGGTTGATCTGGCGGCGGCTCCAGAATACTTTCGCGGAATATTCGGCAACAGTCAACGATCCGTTGGTGAGGTAAACAAGATTGAACAAGGCTTGCTTTCGCCCATCAACGGGGCGCTTTAAAAATTGCTTAAGGCCGGCTGAAACAATTTCACAGCAGGTCTCGAAGCTAGCAAGATGGTCTTCTTCCATGCCCAGAAAATCCGGCGGTAATTGCTGGGCGTTATTGACAATGTGGGCAATGCTGGTGTTGAAAATGTCCTCCACGGCCAGCAGTTTGAAGCTGATGCCGAAGAAGCGGCTTGCGGCGGAAAACGTGACGGTGGTTGGGCCGGTCTCCAAACCCAGGAGCGTGCAAGAAAAATCCCTGTGGTGGGTTGATAAAAAGAAAACGTCAATGCGGCCGTCGGGGATGGCAATCATCTCCTTGTCAATGCCGGAGCTGTTCGTTACCAAATAAAATCGCTCGACGAAGTACGAAAGACTAGCATCGGGACCTTTAAATCGATATTCGATATCGTCCATTGCGATTTTTGGTTTATGTAGGGTCAAGTGTAATTATTTAGCGTCGGCAGTTGTTTACCGATGCGATATAATTAGCTGCAGTCAATAAAGTATCTATGGGTTTACCTTGAGTTTGCAAAATAGTAATATCCTCTTTCACCTTTTCGTTTTTCCCGTAGGATGCGACCATGCTTCATGGCCAGGTTGAGAAAAGCGGAGAAAAACTTTGCTTTATCGTGGTGATTTTGCAGTATTGGTTCGCGACTTTCGAGAAGTTCGATGATTTCTTTTGTTGCCAGTGGCTTGGCAGCTTTCTCTAAGATGAAAGCAATTTTAGCAACCCATGTCCAGTCCTTGCGGTAACCATCATGTGGACATTCATAATCCTGAAGCCGTTCTTTTAATTCTTTGTTTTCAGCTTGCAAGTCTTGGATTTCGATATAGGCTTCTTTGAGCAGCGAAAACTGCGATTGGAGCGTGATGTCTTTTTGCTGAAGCAGTTTTTCCATTTCACTTACACAGTGCTCTTGTGAGTCCAATCTCTTTTTTCTTCTTACAAATGTGTTTTCCGTATTCATGTTGTATGGTTTTATTTGTTTTCAACGGCTGCCGTACTGTAATCTAACGGTAACCTAATGGGCGCCTTAACGAAGACAGGTGGGGTCTGATGCTACCCTAATTCCACCCTGTTTAAAATCTGGCGACCGTGCCGACGTTCCATCCGTTTCAAAGGTAGCTATTTGTTATTATAATTTGCACCTTAAAATAACATCGCTATATTCGTGGCATGAGCAGTTTACGAAAAGAAAAGAAGATTACCATCAAGTTCTTTTTGAACCAAGCCTTAGAACCTGTTACGGGGGAAAGGGGAAAGAAGCTGTACCCACTTTATTTGCAGGTAACCTACAACCGGAAGAACATGCAGTTTAAAAGCCGCTATGGCCTTTTCTACAAGAACTTGAAAGAAGTGCCCGCGGAGCTTACGGCCTTTGAAGAAAAGCTGCTCACAAAAATTATCCGCTATGAAGCAAAGGGGGCTGAAGAAAGCTATGAACTAAAAGGCCTAAAGCGTAAATACGACCTATACTCCATTTCTGTCTATCAAGCGCTGGAGGCCTATTTAAAGCCACGACTTCGCTTAGCTGTTTTAAACAGCGGCGGTGAACTTGCGCAAGTTTTAGATTTCAACCAGCCACGCATTCCTACCCGGTTGTTGCATGATGCAGCAACCCTTTTATTCCCGCAGTTCGATAACGGTTTGCCGCAAAAGCTGCAGGATGATTTACAGGTTTACCACCTCTTTCAAAATCTCCACCAAGAACCTGTGTTATCGTATGACTTCCCTACCATCATTGACTGGCTGGAGGGAAGCTATAAAACAGCGGTTATGAATCTGCCCGCATTAAAAACGGGTTCTGACAATTTAAAGAAGATAGTGAAGCTGATTGACGACGCCGTAAAAGAGGCCTTGAAAGCACTGGAAACAAACCTTTAAACGCTGAGACGATGTCACCGTAAAATCCAATACCCGTATTGATAATCAACATTTTATATCTTTGAAAGACCAACTCCTATGAACGCCAAACTAATTGACTTAAAAACCGAGCAAGAGCTCTTCCCGGACAAAGTACCCTTGGAAGCCTTAAGAAAAATCTGGAATGATAAAGAGACACAATACACCGATGAACAGCTTGAACAAATCCGGACTTGGCTTTATGCAATAGCAGAAGTCATTGTTAGAATCAGTGATAAAGTAAAACAACAAAGTAGAGTAATACAGATAAGTACCGAACATGAAAACGAGAAAAGCAATTATCTATGTCCGGGTGAGCACCGACGAGCAAGCTGAAAAAGGATACAGCCTTAGCCACCAGGAAGAACGTCTTCGCAGCCATTGCCTTCACAACAACATTGAAGTTGTCGCCTTCTTTAAAGAAGATCATTCAGCCAAGAGTTTTGAACGGCCTGCCTTCAGAAAGCTGCTGGACTTTATCAAGGCCAATAAGAATTTGGCGGACATGCTTCTGTTTCTAAAGTGGGACCGTTTCTCCCGCAACGCGGCGGACGCCTATGCGATGATCAATCAGCTATTGCGCTTTGGTGTAGAGCCACAAGCAATGGAGCAGCCACTCAACATGGAAATACCAGAGCACAAGTTTATGCTGGCGATTTACCTTGCTGCACCAGAAGTAGAGAATGATCGCAGAGCCTTGAACATTCTTGCCGGTATGCGCAAAGCAATGAAGGAAGGCCGTTGGATGGGCGGAGCGCCAAAGGGATATAAACGCAGCCGGGATGAGAACAATAGGCCTTGTATTGTGCCAAGCAAAGACGCAGAATTAATCCATTGGGCTTTCGAACAAATGGCCACAGGCCACTATCATATTGATGAAGTACGAAAGATGTTGAATGGCAAAGGACTGAAGGTGGAACGCTCCGCCTTTTGGTGGATGATGCGCAGCCCCGTATATATTAGTAAAGTCATCGTACCGCCCTACAAAGACGAGCTGGTCATGATCGTTCCCGGTCAGCACGAGCCAATTGTTTCTGAACGTCTATTTTATGAAGTACAGGACGTGCTGGAAGGCAAGCGAAGAAAAGAACTGCCTGCCCACCACTCCAAGCAAGAGGCCTTACCGTTAAGAGGCTTTTTGAAATGTCCATCGTGTGGACGCAATCTGACCGGCAGTGCCTCGAAAGGGAATGGTGGGAGATACTATTACTATCACTGTAAGAATGCTTGCAAGGAGCGCCAAAAAGCGGTTGAAGTCAACGACTCCTTTTACGAGATGCTCGTTGACATTAGTAGCAATGAAAAAGCGCTCAGGTCTTTTGAAAAGATTTTATCAGATCACTACCTAAAAGACAAAAAGCAAAAGAAAGCCGACCTGGAGAAAACCAATAAAGAACTTGAGGTCATCCGAAAGCGTTTAAACAACGCACAAATGATGACTCTTGATGGTGCAATAGATGCTTCGGAATACAGGAGTATCAAAGGAAAGCTAGAACCCGAAATGAACAGGCTTCTACGGAAGCAAAGTGAGTTAAACTGCAGGGACGAAAATGAAGAGGAGATCATGGAATTTGGCTTTTACTTTTTGCGCAACCTCGACAAATTCTTTGCTGTAGCGGATTTGGAGGACAAGCACCGCATTCTTGGTTCGACCTTCCCGGAAAAGTTGGTTTTTACAGATGGCGCATGTCGAACCACTTCTCCCGATAGCGCCGTCTCGCTACTAATCAAGCCCAGCAAGGATTTGAAACAAAATAAAAAAGGCAGGACAAAAAATTTTGCCTTGCCTTCCGGTGAAGTGGAGCCGACGGGAGTCGAACCCGTGTCCAAACATGACATTCAAAAGCTTTCTACATGCTTATTTCCTGATTGCTTGTCGGAAGACGACCGGACAGAAACATACCAATCATCTTCTTAGCTGGATGGTCTTACGCAACCGTCACAGCCTTCGGTTGCAGCAGCCTGTAGTTGTTTTAAGTCGGCGGCGGCACTGGTTACAGACAAACCCATGCGGCGGCCCTAATGACTATCTAATCACTGATTAGGCAGCCATGGCATACGAAGTATTGCCATTTATAGTTTTGAGTATTCAGATTAAAGAGCTAATTATTCAACGCTCTGCATGCTTACACTTTCAAAGATCTATGCTGTCAAAACCAAACGGCCCCGGAGAGACAATAGGCAATAGACAACGGGCAATTTGTAAGTCCGTTTACGAAACGCTTTTTTGAACCAGAGGCTATTGCTACTATTAAGCTTTCGTTGCGTCGCACTCGTGTACGTTCGTATCGCTACTGGACATTCTGAAGGCCTCCGTAACAAAAGCGAACGGCAAACTTACGACGACTTGTTGAAGCAAATGGAATTAGAAATAGTAAATCTGGAACCAAGTACTCACTCTTACACAATTTCGGACTGGTCAGCCTGCAATGCAATTTAACGGCTGGCATTGCCAGACGTGCTTGCACCCTTTTGCCAATTGCAAATTGAAATTATTTACCCCAACCAAACCAATCGTTGCCGTTGGCATAAAGCATCAGCAACAGTAAAATGGCCATGCCGGCATATTGCGCATACTCCAAAAACTTCTCCGGCAGTTTGCGGCCGGCCACCATCTCACAAAGCGTAAATAGAACGTGGCCGCCGTCCAAACCAGGAATCGGCAATAGGTTCATGAAGGCAAGTACAATGGAAAAGAAAGCCGTAATGCGCCAAAAGGTTTCCCAATCCCAACCGTATTTTGGAAAGATGGAGCCCATGGATTTAAACCCACCGACACCTTTGTAGCCGCCCGTTTTCGGGTTCACTATTTTTTTGAACTGATCCAAATAATCAAAAAATTCATCCTTTGCTTTTCTCACGCCTGCCGGAAAGGCCGCAAAAAATCCGTACTTGGTCACGTTCAGCTTTACCCAGCCAAGGCTGTCCATTTGCTGATACGAAGAATACGGAATGAAACCAATCCGGCCTTCGCTGTCAAGCTTCGTGCGAATGTTCACTTCGGCGTTGTTGCGCAAAACCGTAAGGTTTATGCTGTCATTCTTCCGGCTTTGCACGGCTGTTTTTAATTCATCATAAAACTGAAAACGGGAAGAATCAATGCCAATAATTTTATCGTTCACACGAAGGCCTGCTTTGTAAGCCGCCGATGTATCGGGCACGATATAAACAAGCGCCGGTATGCGCGGCTCCAAAAAACTGCTGACGTCTTTGCGGCGGTTTTCGATCAACTGGCCTAAGAAATTCACGGGCATGTCTAAGGTTAGTTGCTTACCGGCCCGGTCAACGGTGAGGTTGTCG
Organism: Flavisolibacter sp.; assembly: GCA_965247695.1. Lineage (GTDB taxonomy): Bacteria > Bacteroidota > Bacteroidia > Chitinophagales > Chitinophagaceae > Flavisolibacter. The sequence goes on along the minus strand of OZ252037.1, from coordinate 1,929,363 downwards.
CCTACAATGACTTTTCGAATGGTTTTCTCAAAGTCTTCAATGGGTTCGCCATTAACGGCCAGGATGCGGTCGCCATTGCGGACGCCAATTTTATACAAGGTGCTGTCCACTACATGCACGCCGTATTTAAGCGAGGCTGCGGGCACTTTCCGATCGCCCCAAATCATAACGATAAAGGCATAGATAACAAAAGCAGTCAGCACGTTCATGATGATGCCGCCGAGCATGATGATCAACCGTTGCCAGGCCGGCTTGCTGCGAAACTCCCAGGGCTGCGGCGCTTGTTTCATTTGCTCCTTATCCATGCTCTCGTCTATCATACCGGCGATTTTTACATAACCGCCCAATGGCAATACACCGATGCCGTAAATCGTATCGCCAATTTTTTTCTTTACGATGGCAAACGGCCAATCGAAAAAGAGGAAGAATTTTTCCACCCGGCAGCCAAACTTGCGGGCCGTAATGTAATGGCCAAACTCGTGAAGAATAACAAGGATAGACAAAGCGAGAAGCAACTGGCCCACTTGTAAAAGCGCAGCCGAAAAATTTATGGCGAGAAGATTTGTCATTTAAAAACTCCAATCCGCCTTGGACAGAGGCTTTGGCCTCCGGCGTTTAGCGAGTGTTTACTGATTTTGTTGAATAATGTTCTGAACGTATAAGAGTGCGACGCAACGGATGTTCAATGGATAGACAAACCCCTGGTCCAAAACAGCCGTTCAAATTTTGAGGTCGCAAGATAATTATTGAGGGGTACAATACTACAATCTCCCTTTGGCGAGGCAGTGTCTTTGCATTTAAAGTTTTATTAAATCGGCCGCATAGTTGCGGGCTTCAGCGTCGCTGTCGAGGTAATCCTGCAGAGATGGTTTTGACAGAAAAGACACCTTTTGCATGGTTTCTTCAATCACATCGGTCATGTCCAGAAAGCCGATGCGATTGCGCAGAAAAGCATAAACGGCGATCTCGTTGGCGGCGTTCATGATGCAGGCAAGGTTGCCGCCTTTGTGCAAGGCTTCGATGCCCAGCGCCAGGTTGCGGAAGGTTTTTAAATCGGGTTCTTCAAACGTAAGGTTGCGGGCTTTTTTAAAATCTAAACGTGGGAAATCATTCTTCACCCGCTTGGGAAAAGCCAGGGCGTATTGAATCGGCAACTTCATATCGGGCAGGCCCATTTGCGCCTTCACGCTGCCATCTTCAAACTGCACCATGCTGTGAATGATACTTTGCGGATGCACTACCACTTCTATCTGTTCGGCCTTGAGATTAAATAGCCATTTGGCTTCGATCATCTCCAGACCTTTGTTCATGAGCGTGGCCGAATCAATGCTGATTTTAGCGCCCATGCTCCAGTTGGGATGTTGCAAGGCATGGTCTCGTTTTACATTGACAAGGTAATTGGTCTTGCGGCCCAGAAAAGGCCCGCCCGATGCCGTGAGAATTATTTTCTCAATGGGGTTTCGCACTTCACCGACAAGGCATTGAAAGATTGCCGAGTGTTCAGAGTCCACCGGAATAATGGGAACCCGCTTTTCGTAAGCCGTTTGCATCACGATGTCGCCGGCTACTACAAGGGTTTCCTTATTAGCCAGCGCAATGGCCTTACCGGCATTGATGGCGTTAAGCGTAGGCTTCAAACCGGCATAACCCACAATGGCCGCCAGCATTAAATCATACACGTCCATTGAGGCCACTTCTTCCAAGGCTTTTTCGCCGGCAAACACTTTTACACCGGTATGCGAAAGGGCTTCTTTTACTTCAATGTATTTTTCTTCGGCGCCAACGACAACGATGTTTGGATTATATTTTACGGCTTGTTGAATAAGGAGTTCAACGTTGTGGCTGCAGGTTAAAACGTCCACGGAAAATTTATCGGGATTGGCTTCAATCACTTCCAGGGCTTGTGTGCCGATGGAGCCGGTGGAGCCAAATAGTGCAATGCGTTTGATTGTATTTGTTGTGTTCATGGTGGATAGGCAAAATCAAAAGAGTCAAAGAGGGGATAAAGGTCGTGGAAAGAGAAGATTTATTATTTCTGATTTCTGGTTGTTGATTTTATACAGACAAACGAAATCGCTTCGCTATCAGAAATCAGAAATCAAAAATTAGAAATGTCAGGAATGAATTTTTGCGCAGTCAGCGAAACATCATGATTGACTATTCACCATGCCCGCTGGTTCCTTGGCCCATTTGTATAAAGCGTCGGCCAATTTTCGGTCGTTGCTTAAGCGGGGCACTTTGTTTTGCCCACCCAATTTGCCGATGGATTTCATGTATTCCACAAAGCCGCCTTTTTGCACAGCAGTAATTTTTAACGGCTGAAGAATGGCGCCGCGAATGAGATCGTCGTAATAGATATTTTTTTGGCGAAGATTATTGTCCACTTTAATCGCAAACGCTTCCGTGTTGAAGGGTTCTTCTTCAAACTCAATGAACCATTCGTGATAGCTTTTGCCTTCGCCTTGTTGAATCAAAGGAGCCACGGTGAACTCGGTAATCTTTGTGCCTTCTTCCACAGCGGCTTTCAGCAAGCTGCTTTCCACTTCCTCGGCAATCACGTGTTCGCCAAAAGCGGATATAAAATGTTTGATGCGGCCCGTAACCACAATGCGGTAAGGAGCCGTGCTGACAAACTTCACTGTGTCGCCGATGTTGTAACTCCAAAGACCGGCATTGCTGCTTACTATCAGAGCATAGTTCTCTCCTACTTTCACATCGTGTAACGAAAGCCGCGTAGGATTCTCATTAAAAATTTCTGCCGCAGGCACAAATTCAAAAAAGATTCCGCTGGCAGTATTTAGTAAAAGACCTTCTTCTTTTTGCGAATCCTGAAAAGCAAAAAAACCTTCCGATGCCGGAAAGGTTTCGATGGTGTCAAGCTTCTTTCCGATGCTTTGAATAAGTTTTGCTTTGTAGGGTTCAAAAGCCACACCGCCATGAACCATAACGGAAAAGTTCGGAAACAAATCGCTCATCTTTTTCCCGCTCTTCTCCTGCAAGCGGTCAAAATACATTTGCACCCACGGCGGTATCCCGCTGATGAGCGTCATGTCCTGGTCAATGGTTTCTTTTACAATAGCATCTAGCTTGGTTTCCCAATCTTCAATGCAATTGGTTTCATACGACGGCAATTGATTGCGCCGTAGATAAGCCGGAATGTGATGATTGACGATGCCGCTCAACCGTCCCGTTGGTATGCCGGCAATGCGTTCAAGTTCGGGTGAACCCGAAAGAAAAATCATCTTGCCGTCTGCGAAAGCGGTATTGCCCGTTTCGGCCATATAATTTAATAAGGCATTTCGGGCGGTATTGATGTGATTGCCGATGGAATCTTTGGTAATGGGAATGTATTTAACGCCGCTGGTGGTGCCGGATGTTTTGGCGAGATAAATGGGCTTGCCTTTCCAAAGAATGTTGTGCTTGCCGTCTTTTATTTTTTCGATGTAAGGCTTGAAGCCTTCGTAATCGCGAATGGGAACGGCCTGCTTAAATTCATCGTACGTAGTTACTTCGGCAAGCTTGTGTTCGGCGCCGAACTCGGTAGCCTTTACAGCCTTAAGCAAGTCTTTCAACATTGCATCTTGGTCTGGCAGGGCTGTGGCGCTGCCGCGGCGGATTTGTTTGTACACGTAAGAGGCAAAAGGCTTGGCGAGGAATGATTTTAGTTTCATGGCAAGCGAAAAGGCGCACAAACCTACGTCAAGGCCGATAGAAATTTCAATGCTCATCAAAAGCCAAACGTTAAAAATTTTTTACATCACACTATTTTTTCTTTGCAGCTTTTCAGTTTTGCGCCGTTTCCCCTACCTTCGCCCACCTAATTTTTGAACCGTTATGTTCGCAATAGTAAAGATCGCCGGTAAGCAATTCAAGGTCGAAAACGGCCAGACATTATACGTCCCCAAGATTGGCGGTGACGCTGGCTCGCAAGTAGAATTTTCCGATGTGGTAATGGCCGATAACAACGGCAACCTCACCTTCAGCAATGCCGGTGTAAAAATCTCCGCCGAAATTTTGGCCCACGTGCAAGGCGACAAAGTGATTGCCTACAAACAAAAACGCCGCAAAGGTTTCCGTAAGAAAAAAGGACACCGTACGCAGTACACTAAAATTAAAATCAGCAAAATCGCGTAAGCAATTTCTGATACCGATTTCTAACTTCTGATTTGCTTCAACACGGCAGAGTTAGAAATCAGAAATTTCAAATTTTAAATCCATAAACAATGGCACATAAAAAAGGCGAAGGTTCGGTAAAGAACGGACGCGACTCGAACAGCAAACGTTTGGGTGTAAAAATTTTCGGCGGACAACCGGCGATATCCGGTAACATCATCGTTCGTCAACGCGGCACAGAATATCATCCCGGTAAAAATGTAAGTGTTGGAAAAGATTTTACGTTGTTTGCCGTTGCAGATGGTGTTGTTGAATATCGCAAAGGCCGACAAGACAGAACATTTGTTTCCGTCAATCCTGTTGAAGCAGGTGCATAGCTTGTATTGTTTGTTTGGTATGATGGTTGTTTAAAAAACTTTGAGAGTTTACTATTTATTTTTAGTTTTACTCTCGTTATTGTTTTACTAACCATTAAATTCAAACAACATGGCTACAGCCAAAAAAGCTTCTGCTAAAGGAGCATCAAAAAAAGCAAGCGCTAAAGGCGCCGCAAAAAGTTCTTCAAAAGGAGCCGCTAAAAAAGGCGCATCGTCTAAAGGCGGTGGAATGATGAAGAAGGCAAGTGCTAAAGGCGCTGCTAAGAAAGCCTCTGCAAAAGGAGCTTCCAAGAAAGCATCCGCTAAAGGCGCTGCTAAAAAAGGTTCTAAGTAAGAACTCAAACATTTGAAAGTTATAGAAGTCCCGGATGTCCGGGACTTTTTTTATGTCTGGTATTTTGGTGATGGAATAAAAATGCATTGCCTACTTGATATACTTATTAATTGGTTAAATAACACCACAGTCATTGATTAAAGAATGAATGTTTCCATCAATTTCTTTCGAAATTTTACCATCTTTTCATCTTGTGAATAAATTGAGAATAACTTTTCGATTACTACTTTTTTGGTATTGTACATCCGTTGTTTTATGTTGTTGCACGTCGGCGGCACAATACAAACAAGATTTGCCTTCAGGTGACATAAACAAGATTGATAGCGCCTGTTATCAAATTGGCGAAGCAAGAGACACAAGCGCTGTAAAGTTTTTATTGGCGAAAATTCTTGATCCAAGGGTGTCAACAAGGCTCAAATTTTACGGTATGCCGGTAAACTATTGCCGGCTTGTTGCGCTTCGAAAAATTTCAGGAATAGAGACAGCAAAGATGCTCAATCAACTTCGGGTTGATACACCAGCCACTTATTTTTATTTAAAGTGGACTATGGCAAAAGGCTATCTGAAAAATAAAAACGAAGCTGTAATCTTTTATGTCCGGTGAAAAAACGCAGAAGCCATTTGCTCTTCTCCATCACTTGACAATCATCGGGTTTCTTCTTTGCCGGTTGCATAATCGCACAAATAAGTATAGGCATCCGTAAGCTTTCCTTCATTTACAATTGTTGCCCGCTGAATGATTGCCGATTCGCTTTGCAGTAAATCAGGCAGTACGTATTTGATTAGTTGCTCACCAAAATATTTTGACGCATCGCGTGGAAGTTCGTTCGGCAAATTGCCAACGGCCATTATATCAACGCTGTTAGCTGAATAAGGCTTTGTTTTGGCAAAGGTTGTTTTATCAACGCCATAAACCGGGTCTTGCAGGGTTTGATCGCCAAGGTTGATAGGAACGGAACCGTTTGCATCATCGGTAATGTCGGCAATGGTTTTTATACGAAACTCTTTTTGTTGAACCATTGCTGCCTCAAACAACCGGGGCACATCCTTGTCCCAATAAACACCGTTCAGCAAAACATCGGTATGCGACAAGTAGTTTACAAACAACGAATCGTATTCCCGTGGATGATGATGAAAATGATCGCGGTTGTAAGCCACTCCGTCTTTTCGGGCATACAAGTCAGCGCCTTTTAATTGCACATAAACAGGATAGGCAAATTCCCGTGCGACGAAGTCTTCCTTCTCTACTTCAATCACGCCCATTAGATTCATGATTTCGAGAATGCCGTGGGCTACGCGGCCCGAACCGGTAACGGCGATTTTTATGTTCGGCAGCTTTAACCCGAAGTAAGTATGAATGAGGGTTTTAAAATCTTTCTGTTGATAAACTCTTTGCAACTGAAACAAACCGGTGCGTTTGCCGTAAGCCATCATCCCGTTGTGAGCGCCTACGATGCCCGCAAAAAATCCAAAACCGATGATGCGCTGCCCGTCTTCATGCCGCAGGCACTCGTAATCAATCAACGTACAGCCGCGTTCAACAATCGTTTGCAAAAGCGGTTGGTTGTGCGGTTGTTTCTTGCAGGTGTGCGAAAAGAATAAATAGGTTTTACGCGAAAGAACCTCTTGTGGCGGCACTTCTTTGATGCCCAGTAAAATATCGCAATCGTTTAAAGAATCTACTAATGCAATTCCGGCCATGCTGTATTCGCGGTCGCTGAAACAACGGACCGGTGAACGTTGAACAAGTATCTTGCAATGCGGAAAAGCGCTTTGCACCCATTTGCATTGCGCCGGTGTTAGCGCCACGCGGTTATCGGCCGGTATCTTGCCTTCTTTAATGATTCCAATTTTTTTCATGAACGGTGGTTATATTTTGCGGCGGTACGGTTACAAAGGTGAAGGCAAAAACCGGAGCGGTCAAACCACTGCTTACAAAGACCGTTTATTCAAGTAAATTTGGTCACCAAATAATTTATCTAATTCATGAGAAAGCCTTTCTTCACAGCGTGTATGCTTGGCTGCGCTCTGCTTTTGTTCCGCTGCAACAAAAAAGACAACGGCGGCATTCAATTGATAGAACCGGCGATTAGCAACAGATTAAACTACGGCGACTCTGTTTTCTATTTAAGCAACAGCGACTATGCTATTGGGCCGGTGAACAACCTAAAGGCCGGAAGCTTTAGCGTCTTCCCCGATAACCTTACCATTGACAAAACCACAGGCGCCATCACCATCACGCAAAAAGCAACGGACGGCGAAAGCCAAACCGGCATGTGGTACAAAGTCAGGTACAAGGCGGCGGATGGGAGCCAAACGGATTCGGCATCGTTTCTGATTTCGGGGCTTACTTACGTGGATAAATTTTACAACCTTGCCCAAGACGATTCCATCATTTATCCCATCTACAACGGCGATGTTTCGAAGACAGTTCCACAAGGGAACTATGATTTAACCAGCGACAACAAGTTTGCGATTAGTTCTATCAACGGGCAGATAAACATCAAAGAATGTTTACGAAGAGGTTTTTTCAATTCCGGTGTCATGGGTACCGGTTGGAAAACGGCCACTGTAAAATATTCCATCAATGATAACAGCCAACAGGCAACCAACAAGATTGACCTTGTTATTTATTATTACCACACAATGAACGACGTCCCTAGCAATGTGAGCACAGTCATGCAGGCCCACCAGCAGCAGACGCTGGGCTTACGCAATCTCCCGTTTATTCCGTCCACAACCGGCGCCATCGAAACCAACCTACCAAGCGATCTTTCTCTCGCCAAACCAAGACCACCGTGTGTGATAATCGTGGGCAATTAATTTCTTTCTATCGCAAAAAGAAAGTTGCTTTACGCAGTAGTTTTTTTTTGCTGCCTTTCTTTTTGCTGTTCTACGCCCTTTCACAAAAACCGGCCTTGTCTTATTCCACATATCTTCGGCAATATGCCGATGCGCAAAGCTTTTATGACAGGGCTACCGGCTTAAGCAAGTTTTCCAACTATGGAGCGAAGCAAGAAGCCGAAGAAAAGCAGTGGAATGAAAAGGCATTGAAAGCCTTTACAAGCCTTTACAAAGCGCTTCCCACCGGAACCGCATTTCATGATTCGCTTCGCTTTCACCTTGCTTTTAAAATTGGCGAACTACAACACTACTTTGAAAACTTTGACGAAGCAGCCCGTTATTACCAGCAAGCAGTCGCCATTAAAGAAAGAACCACCCTACCGGATTCGTTGTTGTTTAAGCCGCTGTTGTACGCCGGCATTATTTTTTACAACCAAAACGAGTTTGACACGGCCATAAAATTCTTTAAAAGGGCGGAAGCCGTTCAGGCGGCATACGACAACGTATTGACGGAAGGCGAACGCCTTTACAATATTCTCGGCGTGCTTTATTACGAACGCGGCAACTACAAACAGGCGCAAAATTATTTTGAAAAAGCATTGGTACTGCTGCCGCGATCCAATCCTTATTACAAGGAGCTCTTTGTGAATTATAGAATCAACCTGGCGCAATTGCACATGCGGCTGGAAGAATATGACCAGGCCAATAAAATTTATAAAGACCTGTTGCCCTACAAAGTCAGCCTCAACGAAATTTACCACAACATTGGTTCGCTTAATCTGGCCCTCGGCCATCCGGCAGACGCAATTACCTACTTTCGAAAAGTAAGCTATCAAAGCAATAAAATCGTGCGGCTGTACACGGCAACCGGACAAGCTTTTTTTTCTCTTTCGCTTTATGATTCGGCATGGGCTTATTATCAAAAAGCGTTAACGGCTTATAAATCATTAGGAACTAATGCTGACCCAGTGGGATATGGCCTCGTGCTGAAAAGCATTGGCGATTATCACCGGCACTTTGGAAAAGACAGCGAGGCGCTTCATTCCTATCAGAGGTCGGTTCATCAATTTTATCCTTCGTTTGCACGTACCGGCATCAGCGACAATCCTGAAGAATTTTCAGGTGTGTTTTCTTATATCAATTTGTTCAATGCCTTAACCGCAAAAGCCGAGGCCTGGCATGACCTCTATCTGCAACGGAACGATAGCAACGTTGCGCAAGAAGAATTAAACGTTTATCAGTCGGCTTTCAAGCTGATTGACTACGTTGAAAAAACGTACGAAAGCGACGAGGCACGGCTCTTTCTGACTAAAACGATAGCGGCTGTACACGACAAGCCAATAAATACAACCTATCAATTGTATTTGCGCTCCCGCGACAAAAAATACTTGTCTCTTTTGTACACTTTCGACCAACAAAACAAAGCCGCCGTGCTGGCGCTGAACCGGCAATTGAACACGACGCTTGATTCAGCCGCATCGCCGATGGTCCAAAAAGAAAGGGCTTTAAAAAGGGAGATCACGCGGCTTTCCATCAAAGCCGCGCAAACGGCCGACAGCACAAGAGAGGGTCTTAACAGCCGCATTCGCGATTACGAAATTGAATTGGGAAAGCTGCGGCAAAGCGCTTATCCGCAAGCAAGCTTTAGAGACGACGTGCCTTCGCTTGCCTCTTTGCAAAACACGTTTCTTGACGCCAAAACAGTCTTGGTTTCTTATCATGTCTCCCCCGAAAAAATAACCACGCTTGTGATTACGAAAGGGGCCGCCAAATGTTATCAGCAAGCATTGCCAAAGAAGTTTACAACCAATGTTCAGCAAGTAATCCTTTCGTTAAAAACACCAACCGTAAAGCCCGTGAAGGAAGCAACAGTTGCTCTTTACAACCTTCTCTTGGGCGATGTTCTGCTAACCGGCAAAGACCAGTTAATCATTATCCCCGATGACGTGCTGGCTTACCTGCCGTTTGAAAGTTTGCAAAACAAAGAGGGGAAATTTTTAATTGAAACCCTCGCTGTTCAATATCAATTTTCCACCGCTTTGCTTGCTAAAAACGAAACCGATTTCTCTTCTGCGGAAACGCTTTCGTTTGCACCTTTTGCAACGCAGTCTTATACCGACAGTTTGCCGGTTCTCCCGGCTTCCGCGCAAGAGATTGAAGGCAAAAAAGGCAAACGTTTTATAGATACGGCTGCTACCAAAGAAAAATTTTTATTCTACAGCCGGTCATATCCAATAGTTCATCTTGCCACACACGCCGTAGCCAGAAATGGCGCCGATGACTTTTCCTACATTGCTTTTGCGCAAACAAAAAAGGGAGAGGATAATTTGTTGTATGCCCAAGAGATTTACAACCTGCGGCTGCAACAAACAAGCCTGGTTATTTTGAGTGCCTGCGAAACCGGTGCGGGAAGCTTGGTCAAAGGCGAAGGCGTGTTGAGTTTGAGCCGTGCGTTTGCGTATGCGGGTTGCCCCAACGTTATCACATCGCTTTGGAAGGCCGATGATTTTTCAACGGCTTATCTCACAGGGCACATCCATCGTTATTTGAAAGATGGATGCTCCATTACAAACGCGGTAAGGCAAGCAAAGCTTGATTACCTGAACGACAAGACTATCAACCCTCGCCTTAAGCAACCTTATTACTGGTCGCATCTTGTTTTTGTGGGTGCTTATCAGCCGGAAAAAACAGTTGGATTTTATTGGGCCGGCGCCATCGCGCTGCTGCTTCTCCTGTTCTTCTTTGCTCATAAAAAAAAGTCCCGCATGGCGGGACGATAGTTTTTCACAGGTGAATGCACAAAGAGTATTAATTAGCTGCTAGCTTCTTCGTTTTGTTCACGGCATCTATGCTCAACTGGTTGTGGTAAAGATGCGCCGGATCATTTTTGATTTTTTCCATCAGCGGCAATGCTTTATTGTACGACCTGTTTTTTAGATAGCTTAACGCCAGATAAAATTCGGCGTCTTGTTGATAATCGTTAGCGGTAAAAGCAAGAGGTTGAAAAAAGCCGATGGCTTGCGCAATGCGGCCCATTTGCAGATAGGACAAACCAATGAGCAAACTGTCTTTGGCGTTCAGATTTAGCGAACGAATCCCGGCTGTAACAGCTTCGTACTGCTTTTGCAGGTACTGCTTTTCCGTTTCAGAAAGCCCGCTTTCATTGCCTCTTGCGGAGGAAACATTGAAGTCAACAAAGCTTTCGTTGTAAATCTTATCAGGTGAAAGTTGCGCGGCCTGATAAAACCTTACGCCCATGAATAAAATCACGAGGCTTGCTGCGATGGCTACGGTGTAGCGAAGTGTTTTGCCAAAGGAAACAACGGTGGTTTTTTGCGGTGCTTTTAATTCCTTCATCATCTCGGTATGAACGGCCTGAACGGTTTGCATTGTGCCAAATTGTTCAACCGCCTGTATAGCTACCCGCAGGCTTGTAAGTCGCTGGCGCAAGGCTTCATCGGAGACAAGGCGGGCTTCTAATTCTTCTTTTTCACCGGCCGGAAGCTGGCCATCGAGGTAGCGGATGAGCAAGTCGTCGTTGTGTACGTTTTCAATCATGTAAATAGTTTTTCAATTGACGGTAAAGGTTTCCATCGGCGGTGACAAGTCCTTCCAGGGCTTTCAGGCACTTGCTTTTTTTGTTGCGAACCACCTGCTCGTTTTCATAGGGTAGGTATTCCAGTATCTCTTTCATGCTTTTGTTCTCAAAATAAAACAGCAGCAAAATCTTTTTGCAATTCTCTCCCAAGTCATTCACTGCTTTCATCAGGGCGGCTTTTGTTTGCGTTAGCTCCATCGCTACATCGGCCGTGGGGTTTTCGTGCAAATTTTGCTTTTCGTATTTCTCTTCTCTTGCCGAGGCGCGGCCGCTTCGCTTCAGTTCGTTCAGCCACATGTTTTTGTTGAGCGAAAAAAGAAACGTCTTCACGCTTGATTCGCCGCGAAAGCGGCCGGCCTTTACCAGGTTGATGAAAGCCACCATCACTTCCTGAAAAATATCTTCGGCATCTTGTTCGCTTCCGCTGTTGTTAAGAATGTAGCGGCTTAACAAGGCAAAATGTTCCCGGTACAGAAACCGCAGAACGGCCTCGGAAGGACTGTTCTTCTTCAGGCCCTCAAGCAATTCCGCATCAGTGAATGTCTCGTTTCTTGCAACCATTATTTGTGTTTATGCCCTTTACTTTTGTAACCACAACATAAAGATATTTTTCAAAAACGGCCGGTGTCTTTTCCGCATTGCAACTGTTGAATCATGCTCTATCAACGGACATGGCGACAACAAAGAGTTGGCAATAATTGTCAAAATCAAAACGAAACTTTAGGGAAAGAGCGATAGCAATCTGAAAGAACGGAAGCACCTTTGCCTTTGCAAAATTGAACGCAATGAAATGGCTTGGGTTTATACTGAAATGGATTGGAAAAATCTTGCTTCCGCGAAAAAGTTGCTGCAAGTAAAGGGCGTAAAAAAATTTTAGCAACCGGTTTTCCGTTACCGGGATTGTTGTAACATTGCAGCCCTCAACGTTCTTTTTAAAATTGCCCGGGTGGCGGAATTGGTAGACGCAGCAGACTCAAAATCTGCCGTTCGCAAGGATGTGCTGGTTCGATTCCAGTCCCGGGTACAGTTATAGCCTTGTAAGTGTTGACTTACAAGGCTTTTTTATTTTGGGGTTGTCAAATAGTGTCGCCTTTTATCGCTTTCTACCACATTTATTGACACTTAATTGACACACGAAATGACACACGAAAAACGCCGTTGTGGTAGCGGCAACCGACCCAAAAACTGCCCGCAATCCAACTCCCGGTTTTGTCAGGATTTTCCTCGCCGCTTTGTCGTAAAGCCGGTAGCAAAAGAACCGCTTTCTTCCCGGTTTGTTCCAAGCGTTCCCGGTTTTAAAATTGCCCTCTCCAATCTGTCAGACGCTTCTGGCACGGCACATTCATTGACCTATCTCCTTACCCAAAAAACTGCCACCCTATGAACATCCTAAAACGAGCAAACTCAAAAGGCGACAAGATTACCTTCTATTATGATTATGGCCGTGGCCAAGGCCAGCGTCCATCAACCGGCATTTTTATTTACGCCAAGCCTAAAGACCAAATCCAACGGGCCCACAACAAAGAAGCCCTTGCCCTTTTGGAGACAAAGAAAAGCCAGTGCATCATCGAAAAGCAAGCCATTGGCTCGGCTTATATTCCAAAGCACAAGTTCAAAGAAAACTTTGTGGATTACTACCAGGACTACTTGAAGCTGAACCAACGCAAAGGCAACCGCCATTTGAAAAACAGCTACACCCAATTCATGCTTTTTATTGACAGGGACTTTATTGCGCCAGTTGAGATAAATGAAAACTTCTGCAAACGGTTCCGTCAATATCTTATGGATAAGTACACCGGAGAAACACCGGGCGGTTACTATGCACGTTTCAAATGGGTGGTGAACGCAGCAACAAAAGATGGCTACTTTCATCAAAACCCAACCGAAGAAGTGAAAGCGAAGTTCAAACCTTCCTCCAAGATCAAAGAGAACTTAGAAGTTGATGAATACTTAGCCCTGCTAAAAACGCCATGTCTTAACGAAGAAGTGAAAGCAGCTTTTACCTTCTCTTGTTACACCGGACTTCGTTGGGTGGATGTAAAAAAGCTGGAGTGGAAAGACATTCGGGACGGCGTACTCACTACTCGAATTATTCAAGCCAAGACCGGCAAACCCGTAACGCTGACCTTGCACCCCATTGCACAGGGTATTTTAGACAAGCAAAAAGGGAAAACAGAAATGGAAGGCAAACCAAGCAGGTTTGTGTTTTCGTTGCCGACTGCTAACGGTGGTAATAAAGCCTTGGGTATATGGATTGAAAAGGCAAGGATAGAAAAACACATCACATGGTCATGTGCCCGTCTTAGCTTTTCCATTTTGTTGCAAGACCAAAATGTTGATGATGCCACTGTTGCTTACTTAATGGGACATGCAACAACCGAACAAGTCAGAAAAACCTATAAGCGCCACCGGCCAAAAAATCAACTGGCATCTATTAGCCATTTGCCTTCACCCGATAAAGCCCCCTACTTCCTAAGCATAGCCAGTTAACTAAAAAGGGCTGTCCGGTGGACAGCCCTTTTTCTTTTCAATTAGGGAAAGCTACACTTTTAATTTGCTCGCGGCCTCCGCAATCAGGGAAGGCGCACCTGAAAGCATCTTGTCCAAATCTTCTTTTTTATAGTAGCCTGCACTGTTTTTGTAAACACCAAATTCTTCGCAGTTCTTGGAAAATTGTGTTCTTCCCAGATTGCAGTAGATAAGTGCTTCTTCAGGCTTTAAGAAAGGTTTGAAGCAAATGGCGATTGCCCGCATGGTAATAAGTTCATCTCGTTTTATCATAGGTTGGTTTTTATGCTGCTTGTGAGTAATTGTTGAAGATGGAAATTTCGCCGCCCTGGTTAAATCTGCCCATTTGAACAGCTTTTCCTTTCTCCGGCACTTCAATCACTACGTCCACGTCATGCTGAAATGAATTTTCACCCCGGAATTTTCCGTCTTTGGTGGTTTGAAAGATGAACACAAAAGTTTTGGTTGGGTTTTGCCCTTTGAGCCGGTTTAAATCTTCTGGCTTCAGTCCGAGACGGCTTACGCTGTCTAAAAAGATAAAGTCGTATTTGGCGAGCGTTGTGGGCAAATAAGAGGCAACATCAAGATTTGGGTGGGCAACCGATTTGTCTTGCAGCTTCGTTTGAAGGGTCATGTCCAAACCTTCCTCCTTGGCAACATAAAGCACCTTCCCGTGATGGCAGGCCAAGTAGCCAGCGAAGTCTATGCACAGATAGGATTTGCCCATCTTGGGCCTACCAAACACCATTGCCGTGAAGTTGGATGACGGGTCGCCAATCAGCCTTAACCACTTGCCTCCAAAGCCGAGTGTGTCAAATTCAATGTTGACAAAATCCAAGCTGTTCATCAACGTTGGCCTTCTATCCATGCTATTCAAGTTTTGACAGGCGCAACCTAAAATGCCTTCCAATCCGTTCAGCGTAGCTTGTTCTATTTCCAGCACTTTGATTGCCTTGTCAGTTGTAAAGGCTTTCAGATTTTTCTTTAGTTCATGTATCTCTACGATGTAAGGATCACTGTCTGTAATCTTTCCTTTCTCCATTGCCCGGTTGATTTGGTCAAGCAAGCTCTTTGCTTTTTCCTTCATGCCCGGCTTTTCGTTCATAGCGATATAACGTTTGATAAAGCCAACGGATGCCATGACCTTTTCACCAGCCGTGAGCTTCTTTAATTCTTCAGCCGTTTCCAGCTTTAGCTCTAACTTAATTTTTGCCTTCATTGTGTTGTAAACTTCAATCAATCGTTCCTGCACGTACTTGATTTGGTCGGCGTAAGGCGATGTTTTGCGGATGCGCTTTTCAACAATGGCTTTTTGCAATGAGTTAAGGAAGCGAAGAATGTCCTCTTTGGTTTTGGTCTTGCCGTCAAGGTTCACATAGCGTTTGATAAAGCGCAGTTCTTCGGGCATTCGTTCCACCCATTGTACCACTTCTTGCACAGCCACTTTTTGCTTTCGTTTGGAGGATGGCCTTGGCGTTAATTGACTGCTTTCGTTTGGTGCAGGTGTTTGCTTCGGCCGTTTTCGGGCGGGCACCTTGTTAGCAACAGCAATGTGTTCGGACAATGCTTTAAAATAGAGGTCAACCGTTTTTTGTATGGCGGCACTGTTACGGTAATTGTTCCATTCAGTTCCTTCGCCAGTTGCCTTCATCACGAAAGCATGTCCTTTCTGCAAAGGAGTAGGCAACACAGTCAAATCAATGGCTGCTATTTTGTTAAGGTAGTTTTCAGGGGTAATCATAGTTAAAGTTTTAAGCGGCGAGTAATTCTAATTCAAGGGCAAGTGCTTCGGCTTCCAATTCCAGTAACAGAACATTATTTGCCGGTTCTTCCTCTTTGTCGGGAACCAAGATTGGCTTGCGGTTCTTAAACCGTATGCTGTCCGTTTTTAAATCTTTGAGTTGGTAGGAATGAATGGTTACGGAAAGGGAATGGTTGGCCTGCAATAGTGCCACCGCTTTATCAATGGCCGTGTCGGGCAGAATGGCTACCATCTTATCAGATGTCTTTTCAAAGTTGTTGTTTTGAACTAACTCCAAAAGTTGCCGGTCTAAATAGATGTCGCCACCTTTTACTCTTGAAGCAGAAACAATCAACCGGAAATAATTTCCTTGCTTAAAAATGGAAAGGCCGTTGTTCGTTACGATATGCCCACCATGTTGAAGCGATTTAATGAGAGGCAGTGCTTTCATAATAGGCACCACCACTTTGTCTTGCACTTGTTCCGTAGGGTTCCAATTTTCCGGCATAAGTATTCCCTTCTTTGTTTGACCGTCGTTGGTTGTATAGCTCACCAGCTTACCCTTGAAATCAGAAAAGGCTTGTAGTAAGTTGCCGGTGATTATGTGCCTAACTCTGCGGTCCACATTATTTTGCTTCGTGTATTCTTCCCATTGGGTTAGTAACACTGGCATGGAGTGCTCCGGCACGTCAACGGATGCGCCAATAATGGCCATGATGTCTTCTGAATACGATGCAGGGACAGCCAGGTATTTGGAGCTATTGGCAATGGCGAAGCGCAACTTGATCGCCGAAGGTGCGTAGGGGTTCGCCTTCTTTGCGTCAATGACAAAGCCGACAAAAACGGCGGGCACCATCTCATTACCGTTGTTGTAAGTCTGCATCGGATAATTCAGCCCCCGGCCAACGTAATAAAAGGAAAACATTTTCATCAGGTATTGGCGACGGTTTTCATATACCCTTTGCGTTTGCTGTTTCTTTAAATCTCTTGCCGTTTCCAATTCCTTCCTTCGTTCCGCACAAGCCATTAAGTAGGCACCTTCGCCTTGCTTTGCCTGAATTTTCAGCATCGCTTTTTCATTCGGGATATTAAGGATAAGGTCTTTGTACTTGGTTTCCACTTCGGCAAGCTCCGCCTCCAACGCCTGCGCATTGAAGTGTGCAAACTGTTGTATAAGCTCGGCCTGCTGCGTCTTGGGTTCAACACCTTTAAGAGCATCTTGTACCATGTTTTCTACTTCTGCCTTCGTGAAAGGCTTTTTCAAAACATTGGCCCGTACCGTTTCCAAGTTGCTGTCATCACCAAAGGCACTGTCAGAACCCTTTCCCATCTTGATGATTTTACTGCCGACCGTCTCCGCTTCCAGGTTCATGGCTTCCACTTCCAAATCATATTCGCCCACTTGCTTCAGGTATTCCACATAGTCGTTGTATCGCTCTGAAATTTCATTGTAGAACTCCCCTTGCATCTTGGTGGAAAGCACGGCTACACGTCCCGAAACCCGATGGGCTGCATCCTCGGTGGCGCTTTCCCTCATGCTTCCACTGTCCTCTGCACTTTCCTCCAGTTTCAAGGGATCACCCAACAAGGCGTTTACGTCTTTGTTCTCCACCAAATAATCTTTCACAATCTTATCGCCGTACTTGTTGAGAAAGTCCGGCACGTCCAAAATCTTATTGGATTGCTTTTGGTTGGAAGCTGTGTTAGCATCCAGCGACTTCAGCTTTTTTTGTAGCATCATCATTAGCCGCTTTTCGGCAGGGATGGCGGACGTTACATAATCGTAGATTGGCTTCAGGATTTGGCCTGTGCGATTGATGCGGCCACGCTTTTGGACTTCGGTGTTAATGTCCAATTCTGCTTGCAGCACAATCATCACCCGCTGTTGTACTCTATCTTTAGGAACCTTCGCCGTTGGAATGGCATGAGCCGATGCGCCGGTACTACCGGATTGATTAATCATCAACACGTCCACCTCGTTGTTATTGAACTGGCGGAAGGCATCATTTGTATTGATACGCCTCCGGGACAAGACAAGTCCCATCCCCGTTTTCGGGTTCAATTGAATTTCATATTTCCGACCTGTTACCTCCGCAACCGAATAACCCGCCGCCTTCAGCTTGTTTATGATAACGTCAATGGGCGAAATGGTAATGCCAGTGGAAACGTTGCGGATGCGGTTGTAGATACGGTGGTATTCGGCTTGCGCTTCAACTGGCAGTTCGGAAAGGGCAAAGCGTTTGTAGATGGGTGTGCCGTCCATGTCTTTTTCCGTGTAACGAAGCACGCCGTCCAAACCCCGCATAAGAACTTCGGTAAAGTCGGTGTTGATGGTGTCGCCATCAGATACCGGCATTCCGTGTTCGTTCTCCATGCTTTCAATGAAACTGCCCATCGTTGACGCAAAAGCGATAACCGGCTTCTGCCGTCTTTCAATCGCTGTATCGTTTGTTCGGCAACGGCATCAGCTTTGAGCGAAAAGAGCATTTGGTTGATAACCTGAAACACTTTGGAGAAGTAAGGTTGGTTGTCAACACCGGCTTGCGATGTGCCTTCTCTTACGTCAACTTCCTTTCCTTCGGCCACGGCTATCTTGTCCAGGTCTTCCACTGCCTTGTCAATAAACTCACCTTGAAAGCCGATGATGGAACGCAATATATCAGTGATGTTATCGGCAATGGCATTGTGTTCTTCTGCCTTGTCATCTAAATTAATGTAGTTCACTTCCACACCTTCAAAGCTGCGTTCACGCCTTACCATTTGTCCTTCGGCCACAAGTTGCGAGGAAAGAATTTCCTGCAAGGCTACGCCTCCCCTGGTGATGGCATCTACCAAATCATCCCGGCTCATGTTGCAATCCGCAATGGATGTTTTCATGGCGTAGATGGGCATGTTGTCGGGACGCTTGGCAAACGTTGCGGATAGGAATACAACGCCTTTTGTACCCGCTACTACCTTTTGCAAAAACTCACCCGTATTGGATGAACCGCTTGAATTGTGTGCTTCATCCAAAATGAAAATGTTGTTGTCGGCAATGGCTTGCAAAAAGGCAGGTTTCTCCGGCTTCTTTTCCGGGGAGTTGAACTGCGAATAAGTAGCGACAACAAAATCATAGGCAGAGGGCACATGCCCATCTCCAAATACTCTTTGCTGTTCGGTGGGTGGCGGTGCGGTATAAACCACTTCGCCGTCTTCGTCTTTGATGTCCGTTTTGGGTTCACGCCCATTCACGATGAAGGGACGCAAATGAGAGGAACCAATGGCAGACAAATCCCGGTATATGTCAGAAAACAAGTTTGCTTTTTCAGTCAAGAAAACAGGCTTATGGCCTTGCACCACAGCGTAACGAATCATGGCGGCAGCAACACGGCCTTTGCCAATTCCAGTTTGGTCGCCGATTATCATTCCCTGGCCTCTTGCTTCGATGTTGTAAATCGCCATTGCGACGGCATCTATTTGCTCGGCTGACAAGACTTTGCATAAAGATGTTTTGGTGGAGTATTTAAGCCGGTGGCGAACGAAGTTGTCAATGTCGCCGCCAACTTCCCGCTTGATGGAAAGAATGGCTTGCCGGGTTTCAAAGGCCATGCTGTCCGGCACTTGGGTATTCAGCACCACGCAAGCCTCACTTGCTGGCTCATACGGTGCGCCAAAACCCCCATCCCCTAAAGGGGAGCCTGATAATAATCGTTGGAGTTCCAAGGCCTCTTTTTCTAATTCATTTTGCAGTTGCATAGCTTCTTTTTCTAAATCGGTGAGAGATGGTTGCGTGGATTGTAACATTAGTTCGTCTGCAATAGCGATTCTATAACCACTTTTTGATAAAATATTCTGATAGTAGGTCAGTGAGTTAGCTGGAAACCTGATGATGCGAATTTTTGCATTGTCTATTTCAAATTGTCCGGCAATAAGCAGGTCGGTATTTCTTGTTACTTCTAAAGCATCATCGCCAAGTATTTTGTAGTAGTCGCCATCACGTAGGCACACAATAGCATCAGGGTAACGGGCTTTTATATTTTGATAGTTCTTGTAGAGAATTTGTACACTTTGTGTATTGGTCAAGGGACTTTCAGAACTTGCCTCCATTACTCGTTCATAGAGTTCAGTAAAGGTGGTAACCACCTTATCTTTAAAGGGGTTGAATGTAGGCGCTGCACCTGACGGAGCCGCTTTGCGACCTCTTATTAATATAAGGCGAACATCAAACGAGGTTCCTTGCCTTGAGTAAAGTTTGTGACCGTCAATGTTGATAACGTCTTCCACATGATAGCGGCTGAATAGGAAATTAAAAAAGATGCGGTTCTTACCTGCTTGTATGCGTCCTTTCTCATCCCATGATGTATGCCCTCCAATGATAATAGCAGCACGTCCCTCATCTTTCATACAGTCCAATGCCCTTATTGCCATCACATGCTCCAATGGCTTTATTGGGAATGTATCATACATCACTTCCACATCCATTTTACCAAATGGAGGATTAGTTAGCACGGCATCAAATTTCTTTTCCAATCCCCTGAATGGTCGAGTAGCATCCTGGTTCATCACAAGCCGGTAGCCTTGCGTCTCTAAATTTTGTCTGCGTACTGTGTCAATCTCGTTTACGGTGCATTGTGAAGGATTGGCCGCAATGGTAAGTAAGCCGTTACCAGCGGAAGGCTCAAATACAGAAGCGCCTTCGTGCAGGCGGCAGAAAATACCTGCTAAAAAGCCGATGGGCGCTGGTGTTGAATATTGTTGGAGAAGTATGGATTGCGATGTACGGTGCGATAGATTTACTTGTGAATTGTAAAGGTTTACAATGCTGTAATGCCGTTCCTGTATGCTTTCCTTTCTATGCGCAATCTCCCTTGCTCTTTTTACAATGGCAAGCTCGGTTAGTTCTTTGACTTCGGTCTTGTCGGTAATGCCAAGAGAAGACGCTAATTTTTCAATAGAGATTTTATTGTGTGATTGCTTTTCAATCAAGGATTGAGTAACGGCTTGAACAAAAATGTCTTGTCCTTTTAACAGGCCTTTCAAACCTTCTAATCCCAACAAGCCTTCGGTTGCAAAGGACAAATAATTATCCTTCGTAATGATTAAGTGGTCAAGCAGCTTTATGTTGTGAAGTGCGGCTGCTTCTTTTAACTGCTTGGTTAACCCTTCGTCGGCAGCACTGGGTTTCAAATTTCCTGACGGATGGTTATGCGCTACAATCATGGCAATAGAAGCACACTTTAAAGCCGTTCCTAAAATGATACGAATGTCGGCTACCGTCGCATTGATGGAACCTTTAGAGTGCTTATAATAGCCAATAACATGATTGGATTGGCTTAGGTACAGTACGATAAACTGCTCTTGCAGTTCTACTTCATTTATGCCAATGGTGCGCCTGATAAAATCAGATACGCTTGTAGCATCCGTGAGCGCACCCGACAGAAATTTTCCCGAACTCCGGTTATAGGAAACCTGGAGTTCGGGAATTTGAATTTCCGGGATGCCCGCAAGCACAATTTCTGGTGTTGTTGGGTACATCATCTGTTAGTTAGTCATTCTGCGGTTTGCAGTTCAACGGGTGCCGGTGGATTAGAATCCGGTGTTACCGGAACGTTGCCTTCGGCTGGTTGGTCAACCACCAAATAATTTGGCGGTGGCGGTGGAACCTCCATTGGCAAATCATGGTCGTAAGGAACGTAGTTCAGCGTTTCCCGCACACTCCAGGCATAAATCGCTTTTTTTGTTCCATAAGCCCATTCGTGAATAATCTCGTCATTGACCTGGCGAATGCGCTCAATGGCCCATTCGGATTGTTCGGGAACACCGAACCTTGCGTGCCATCCCCGGTAAATGGTGTTGGGATTTGATTCATCAACACGGGATGGTTCGGCGGTTGTTAGGTCAAGCTGCCGCAGGTTCATTGCTACTAAAACATTGGTAAGCTGGCTTACCTGGGCCAAGATGCTGACTTGCGTGACCTCTTTTGCGTCACCGCCTAAATAAGCGTCCGTGAGCATCATCGCTTTGATGTTGTCGCGAAGCTCATTGGCTGACTGCACTTCCGGCGTACCAACGTCCAGGTAATTCAGGAAGATGTTTTTCAGCGGTCCTTCGCCGATGTCAATGCGGATGATGTTGTCGTGAACGGTGTCAATTGTCTTTACCTGGTCTTTGGCAACCAGTAAAGTCTTGCCGTTCTTTTCTACTCTAATGCAGGCGCCGTCGTTGTAAATCTGGACGGGCCGTGGTTGGGCTACTGCCATAGTTATTGGGATTTTTGTTTGGTGACGTTTTCAGCGATGCTTTCCCCGATGATGGAACCAAGAAAGCCACCCATCATCACGTAAGGCACTGAATCCTTTTCGGCTTCTTTAGAGTACCAATAGGCAAGCAGCGATGTGAGAAGGGTAACGGTGGAAACAATGGTTTTCTCTTTCATGGTACGGGAAACATTTTAGTGGTGAATGAAATAGGTGGCGGCTGCGCCGGATACGGCAAACAGTATTGCAGATAGAAGCTTGCCTTTAATTTTCTGCCTTTTGTATTCCTTGTTCAACAGCTTATTTTGGTCCGCTAAAAGCTGTTGGCTATCCACACTTTTATCAAAGGTCGTTTTGAGGTCGGTGTATTGAGAATCCTTTAAAGCAATGGTTGTGTCCTTGTTCTTTAATTGTTCTTCCAAGTTGCTTGTAACTTGTTCATACAAGGTGTCTTTCTGTGCAGCCGCTTGCATCAATTCAACAACTGTTGTTGACAGTGTATCGCATGAGGTTGTGGTGGCTATTGTGTCTGTTTGCTTCCTTTCCAAGCGGTTATCCAACAGACTATAAACTTGTCCCTGCAAAACTTGGCTTCTTTGCTTTGCTCTTTGGAGTTGAGACTTAGTATCGGTTAATTCAGAACGGAGGTTGTCGCTTTCTTTCTTCAACGTATCGAAAGACTTTGAGTAACCCGTTTCAAATTGTACGACTTCTTTTTTAAGCTCTTTAGGCGAAGGGACAAGTACAGATGGCTGGTTGTTACCAAGTGAAGAAGTGCAGTACACAAAGCCCAAGAAAATGCCGAGTAGCAGACCGATTGCAAAAGGGATAAGATAGTATTTCATGGATTGGTGGTTTGTTCGTTTGTAGATGTTGGATTGTCGAATGTTTTCTTTTCAATGGAGTAGCCAAAGCAGCCCGCTGCCACAAGGCTTGTAAAAGAGTAGAACATAAATTCCGGTATGTTCTTTCCAAAAAATTGCTGCGCTATCCAGCTTACAAGCATGATGAAAAAAAGGAGAGCAATGATGACTTCACGTAGCGAGAAGCATCCGTTTTTGTCCCGAAGGATTTGTTTTAAAAAAGCGTTCACGAGGTATCAGAGTTTAGTAGTGAATAAGTAAAGGCAGTTAGTCCGGCTGTCAGCGTGATGCCCGACAATGCCATCAAGAATTTTTTTTTGCTTCCCGGTTGATGGCCCTTTCGTCAATGAGCGTGTAGGTGAAGCTGTTGCCGTAAAGCCCTTTGTGCCGTTCGCAGATGGACATAAAGCCAACGAAGTCCGTAATGCTGGCGAACACTTGGCAACCGGCAGAATAATGGTCAACGGTTTTTGTTGTTCCGGTTTCGGATGCACGGTGAATGTTGATGCCGAAAAGCCCGGTGTCCTCTCTTCCGTTGTTGAAGTCCAAAACGGCATTGCGGTCGTAGTCTCGTAAAACAGTTACCGGTTGTTGTTGCACGAGCGCCATATACTTACCCCTGTGCAAACCCATTGCATGAGAATTGATGTACTGGCCCTCTTTCAGAATGGCCGTGCCTTGTGGGTTCATCGGATTTTGCAGCCAGTAGGTTCCGGGGTCAGTTGTTGCTGGAAATTGGTGTTGCACAACTTTGCCGCCACCATCGTTGTAAAAGGTGTAAATGGCATCGTCAAAAGCGTTTGGCTTTGTGCTGTCGGAGCGAACGCCGACAATGTTTAGCTCAAAAGGACGCATGAAGATTTTGTATCCCTTCTTTTGAAGGGCTTCTTGTACTGTATTCATAGGAAAATGTTTTTGGGGTTTAGGCTACGGCTATTTCAGGTTCATAAGTACGAAGCCAATCTTTGACATTGAAGCCAGGACAACCAGAAGCCGCTTCAAATTCGTTGTGGCCGACAATGTGGGCAGAAGGGTATTTGACCGTTAGTGCAATGAGCTTGTTGTAGAGGGCTTCTTCCTGCACCGGTGTTCGGGTATCGCCCAAATTACCGGCCTTGTTCCTGCCACCGGCATACGCAATGTGAATGGCTTCGTTGTCTGCCGCAGCAATGTTCTTCACAACAGTCGTTTCGGGATGGATGCGTTTAATTTCACCGCTTCGTTCCACTACATAATGAAAGTCGCCGTAGAACTGTGATATTTTGGGGTCAAACGTAGCGGTTGAGTGTACAATGATGTACTTGATGTGTCTTTTCATAGAATATGTTTAGAGGTATTTTACAGTTTTCGTTTGAACAAGAAAATGCTTACCGCCATTTTCAAAAAGTGTGTAATCAAGGCGCTTGCTGACTTCATTGCCGAGTACCATCATTGCAGGAACTTTTACACTTTCGGTTGCATTGATCCATACAGATGTAGGTAGCAGGGTAACAATGGGCAGGCCATCAAAACCTGATAAGCTCCACTTGCTGCCGTCGAATTGTAATCCCATGCGCAGGAACTCAAACTTGATGGCTTGCTTTTGCGTATCGCTTGAAAACACATTGAGCATTCCATTCACCACCGTTTGCCGAACGCCGTCAATGCGCTCTTGTTTGAAAACATTGTTGGCAGCCGTATAGTCATCCACACTCTTCATCTTTTTTAGCAGTGCAATGGCTTTGCTGTAATCCTTTGCCGAAGCCGCAGCATACAAGTCTTTGCCGATTGTTGCCGGATTGACGGTGGTTCCTTGGGCAATTACATTCAAGCTGCTTTGCGTAATGGATGTAGGCAGGCCAAGTTTTTTCAAGGCGGTCAGAAGCTCCGTACCAAAGTCGCCATCCGCACCATACTTGGGCAAGGTCTGTTTACCGTATTTGGTAATCAATGCCTCTTGCAGCTTTCTTACATTTTCGCCTTTACTTCCTTTCGCTAACGGAAAGTCGTCAGTGCGCTCAACCGGAGCTGATGAAGTGTACGTGGTTGTTTTGGTTTTCGTCTTTGGCTTCGGCAAACTTGGCGTGAGCACAATGGGTTGCTCCATGTTTTGAAGGAGCGTATTGATGTCTGCATTGGCCGCTTTTTGTTCTTTCTTTTTTTTCAAATATTGCCAGCCGAAGTAGCCCAAAATGCCGGTGGCTCCTACCGCCAGCGTGGAAACAATGATTTTCTTTTTAAGCTGCTTTTTCTTTGACGGTGCTTTGGCAGCGGTCTTCTTCGTCGCAGCTCTTTTTGTTTTTATCATAGGTTAGGCTTTTTGTTGATAATGTCCATCATGGAACCGTATTCCCAGAACTCCAATTCACTTTTTAAATCGCTCACTAATTCATTACCGTATTCTTTGAAGTATGCCGCAGCTACCTTTTGAAAATCTCCTTGTGTGGGGATTTCCATGAACACGGCTTTAATAGCCGGTTCGTCCGTACCCGGAACAAACCAATAGGTGATGTCAAAGGCAGCCTTCAATCGTTTCGCCCAGGCGAGGTACTGCGCTTGTGTGATGACGGGCTTGTAGCTGCCCGTTATCTTGTCGGGCTTGCCCGCAATGATGGCAAGCATTTCATTGTATTCTGAACTTTCTAATTCATCTTTTAAATCAGCCATTAAACTTCTTGCATAAAGCTTTTGATAAGAGTTGATGACTTGCTTGAAATAGTCTTTGCCTGGCACTTTTCTTATCACGTCCCGTACCGCTTCTTCATCGGTTCCCCACCCGAAATAGTTGTCGTTTTCAAACGCCATCTTTAGCTGTTGGGCAAACGATGCGGCGTTGCCGTCCTCATAAGTTTTCTTCTGTTCACTGGTGGCTCTTGCTCCTCTTACTACACTTCTTCCTAACAAAAAACTTCCCCCAAGAACAACCAGACCTACTATTGAATAGGTTAGCTTTTCTTTCAGCGTAAAGTCGTCGTGCTCTTGGTAGGAAGTGGCTTTCATAGGAAGTCAGTTTTGGTTCTGTCTATACGCCCAAGTATTGTTTGGCAAGGGCTGTTTTTATGGGGTCAGTTTTTACTACATGCGCCAGCTTTGTCAACTCTTTTGTGCTTAGCTTTTTTGCCAGCACGGTGAGGGCTTCCACTTTTGCATCGGCATCCGCTTCCGTTTGCCCCTCAAGGGAAATTTTGTAGGTGTAGCTTTTCATTGGGTTTATTGTTTGGTGGTGATTAAATCAAGTATTGTTGGTATGATTGAAGGGTCATTCACCATCGCTTGCAAAACGAGGTTGAACATGCCGGCTTGCTCTTGCGTTAGGTTTTTCTCAAACGCTTTGAGGTAAGCCAGGTAGCGTTTTTCTTCTTCGGTGATTTCCGGGCCTGTGTCTTTTTGGAAGGAAACGGCGGGTTCTTCTGCCAATGGTTGGTTAAGTGAACGTGCCTCCAGCTCTTTGTTGTCTTGTTGAATAAAACCGGCCAAGGCTTCGCCGCCAAAAGGCAGTTTGGCAAGTGCCTGCGGATTACGCCGGGCAATGCTTTCCAGCACTGAACCAACAAAGCCAGGAATGTCCGCCCCATTTAGCTTGAACTTATTGGCCTTCATGTTTTCAATCTCTTTCAACAGCCTGTCGCATTCTTCTTCGGTTTCTGCTAATTCTTCTTTTGTTGATTCCAATTCCTCTTTGAGCCGGTTCATCTCGTATTCCTTTTCACGAGCCGCGAACTTTTCCTGCACGATGTTTTCTATTTCGCCCAAACCATTTAGTGTTTTGCCGCCAATAGTTTTTTGCACCATAAAGCAATACTGGTCATTGCGAGGCGAAAGGTTGGAGTTGTAAATCAGGATGCGGACCTTCTCCGTGTCTTCGTTCATGTAAAACTCATAGCTGTCAAACTCTTTCGGGTCGTCTGTTTTCGCAACCACTTTCAGATTGTCCACGAAAATCTCGAACGGCTTTGCCAATCCTTTTTCCGCTTGCGCTTCCAGAAAGTGCTTTAGCTTGTCAATTTTCAGTTGGTCGTATTGTTCCGTCGTTACTGGCATTGTCTTCTTTATTTATCGGTATCGCTTGTAAAAACCTTGCGTTGGTTGGTGACAGGGAAAGGTTCGTAATCTTTATTCGTCCCCTGTGTTCGTATTGGATTTCATTGGCGTGGTCTTCGTTCAGGTCAAACAATCCCACGTCGCTTTCTATGCGGATGGTTTGAATGGGTTCAATTAAAATGAAAATCTGATTGTAAGCTGTGATTTCCCGCACTTCCGCTTCTTTCAAAAGAATGTGGCGAAAGCGCAAGAGATACTTTTTACCATAACCCATTTCAGCCATGCGCCTGCTGATATAATCAAGGGCTAAATCACTTGTCATTGCCAAATAGCTTTTCGTACCAGATAAAAATGTTTAGTCCATAGCTCACATCCTTGCCGAAGTACAGCCCCCAACTGTCTTTGTAATAGGCTTCTAAGATTGGTGAAGCAGTGCTTATCGCTACATCGCTGTTGTATCGCTTTTTTCCTTTGAGCCATTCGCCGTTCATCTCACCAGCATATAGAAAATCACCATAGCCAATGTTCTTGTCTTCCCGCCATGCTTCGCACTGCAAGAAGATGTCAGTAACGTCAGGGCTTTGCAGCGATACCGTTCCTGCTTTTTCGTTCTGCACAATCGTAAACAGCGGGTCATAGTCCAAAAGCGTAACCGGCGGCGGTGGTGGAGGCGGCGGTGGTGCGCCTGTGCAGGAACCTGTACCGGATGCGAAAAAGGAATGTTGCCTATCGGTTAGCAGTGTGAGCAAAGCTCCATTGGTTAACGCCGATGGTTTGTAGTTTCGGTTGTTGCTTCCGTACTGGTTCCATTCTGCAAGCGTTGTGTTGTTTACGGCATCAGCCAATTTGGTTGCAATGCTCGTTGGTGTATCGCCGCTGACTGCCGTTACTGATAGCACCACTGAATACACACCGCAACTGTAAACAAAGCCAGGGTTTACGGCGGCACCGATGCGAAAAACTTGTTCGTGGGTTGTGCTGTCCGTGGTATCGCTTATTGGGTCAATGGAAGCTGTGCCAGGGTTGGGACAATTGTTGTTAGTTGGTGTTGTCGGCGTTGTTGGAGTGGCCGGGGTACTTCCACCTGCACTACCTGATGGTGTTGCCGATGTTGGTTGTGCAGCTTGCGTGAACAAAAAAGCACTTGCTTCAACACCGATAATTGTTATGGGCGTGCCGAGCAACGGGATTTGAAAATATTTAATCTCTCCCTTGCGGCTGATTTGCTCCGTTTGTATAATAACTCTTTGCTGCTGCATCAGGATTTGATTTCTACGTCCAGGTAAATGCTCACACGATAAGCCACGAATTGAAGGCGTGTATCGGGAGTGTCTTTGTATTCAACTTTTACTTTGAAGTTGCCAGGAAGAACACCGCCCAAATTGTAGAACCTATCGTTAGGGGAAACATTCAGTCCACTCATAAGCAGCTTCACTTCGTAACCTTCGGGAAAGACCTCATCCGAGTTGATTTCTACTTTCGCAGAGCCACGGTAGTACATCAAGTCATCTCTATCGGAAGCAAACAACATCCCGTGAATGGCCGTTACCGTTTTATCCAACTCAAAGGTTTTTGAGCTTATGGCATTTGCTGTTTGCACATCTATATCGTATCGCTTTTTTATTCGTTTTGGCATAATAAAATTTTAAGTAGTGATGCCACCGGCTACTTTAATAACCGCCATCAGGTTCTGTATGTTCTTTTCATTTTGACCGTATCCTGCACCCGGCAGCGACGCCCATTCTTTGCGGCATTTGGTGATGGCATCTTTGAACTTTCCTGCATACACATCATCCAATGCTTTGCGGCGGCGAATGAGTTCAATGGCAGCCTTGTCTTGGTTAACAGGGCTAAAATCAGTAAGGCCCAATTTGCCTTGCAATTCAATCCATGTTTTGTTAAGGATTTGATACGCTCCGGCAGCGGTTGACGTAATGCCCCATTTTGTTTGCGCCGTGTTTGGGTGCTTTGCAAAGTCGTTGAAACTTCCACCCCCGTAAAGACGTTTGTATCCGTCCTTCCCGTAAGTGCCTTCGGCGTATTGTATCATAATCAGAAAGGCACGAATGTTTTTATAGGCTACTTCTGTTTTGTCCATTTTGCGTTTGATAAAGAACAGTAGCGTAGGCAGGGTGAAGCCTGCGACTACCATTCCGGTTTTGGTGTTGAGAAGGTTCATTTACTACGGCGTAGTAATGGTGCCGTGCAATCCGACGTAGATGTAGGTGTTCTGCGGGATGCTGTCCATTGAACCAAGCTCAATTGTCATTTCAATGAGGATGTCATCTTGAATTAGGCGGGGATTGGCAAGCTTGTAATAACCAACGGGCACGTTATGATTTGCCGACGTTTTAAATACAACATTGCTGGTATCAGGAACGATTTGCTTTTTGTTGCTCTTGAGCGAGAACTCGCCGTTGGCAATCGTGTTGTAGTTCTCCAAGCCTTTGAACTCTGTGGCAATGATCTTGTCTTTCGAGTTGTCCGCAGAGGTACCGG
Organism: Flavisolibacter sp.; assembly: GCA_965247695.1. Lineage (GTDB taxonomy): Bacteria > Bacteroidota > Bacteroidia > Chitinophagales > Chitinophagaceae > Flavisolibacter. The sequence continues at coordinate 1,900,230 of OZ252037.1, read as the reverse complement.
CGAGAAAAAAGATACCGCTCACAAGGAAAGCCTGGTTCTTTGGCAGCTTCGCATTGGACACGTTACGAAGGCCAATCTCTTTGTCATCCTGTGTTTCAAACATCTTGATGGTTTTTGATGTCACTGGTTTGATAGAGTAGATGGTACTATCAGCCAGTCGGAGTTCGCCGCGAACCAATCCTTCTTTGATGGATTGCGGTAGTTCACCAAAGAACTTTTCCATTTCTGCCCGTGAACCACGACTTGACGTAGTGTTGGTCATTTTGTTCACCGTCTTTGCTCGCTGAATGGGGTTCATGCGGCGTAATGCGCCTAACAGTTCTGCATCATCTACTCCGTCAATACCGAGTAATGCACCCTGGTTGTTGTATTCTTCAATTCCTTCGAGTAAGCCTAACATAAGATTTAGATTTTGTGCTTCGCATTGGAAGCGGTTTGTATTTATTTTTTGATTGCGGATTAGAAATTTTGTTCAGCCATATCTAAGTCGCCAAATTCTTCTTCTGCGCCACTGAATTCAGTATCGGGCAGGCTGCCTTGAAATTGCGCCGCACTGTCGGTAAGTTGTTCTTCAATGGCGTTTAATGCAGCGAGGTCATTGTTTGGATAAGAGAAATATTGCAAGTCGCCAAAGCCCGCTGTCGTTCCTCCGGTGATGCCCTTCTTTTTGAGTTTATCCAGGTAAATCTTTTCGGAGAAACTTTCTTTGAAGGCTTGCAAGCGTTCTTTTACGCCGTCCAACCCTTCAATGCCACTAACTGTTGCGTTAGTCTTTACAAAGCCATTGGCTGCCATCATACCTATACCAACCATTTGGGTGAGCTTGTTGCCGGAGTAATGGCCTACGCCGGTGGTGATGATGCCGACGACGAACGAGGGTTTACCGATAGCGGCGCCAAGCAAGCCCCCGCCCAATACACCCACCAAGACGGCTTTGCCGGTTTCAATGGCGGTGTTTTTTATGTTGCCTTCGGTTTTAAGTTCAGAGCCAAAGCCCTGCATCATGGTTTGCCGTTTGCCTTTTTTGGTATAGCGGCCTTTCTTTTTTGGTTTTGCCATTTGTTTTGTTTTAGAGTTTGGATTTAGAGCAGGGCAACTGCTGTTTTCTTTTGATGTTTTGGTTTAGGTTTTTGTTTGCCTTTACGCTTGTGGTTCTTTCTATTTTTCGGCAGGCCGGAAAGAGAACGGGAAGATGATTTTGTGAGCGAATGTTTAGGCTGTAAAACCGCAAACCCGATGGCTAAGAGACTAACACCGCCCACACCAATGGCTACGGGTTTCAGCCAGCTTTTATTTTTGTCCCAATAACTTTCATTGGTTGGTGGCGTGTCCGTTGTTGTTGCCACTTTGTTTGTAACAGCATTTGACGTTGTGGCAACTGCACTGGTCTGTTCTTCGCCGGATGTTTCGGTTATAGAGGTATTCGTGTTCCCGTCAGATGCGTAGCCGCTTTCTTCCGGTGTTAGCGCTGTATTATCCGACTTCACCATTGCACCGCCTGACGATGCAGGAAGTTGTCGGCTTTCTTCCATAGTAATGGTTGCCCCTGCATTGTTCATCGCTTCTTTTGCGGCTTCCTTGGCTTCGCTTTCTGGAACCGGCGTGGTGCCTGGAACAGGTTGATTGTTTTCTGCGGCATCGTTTGTTGCCTCGTCAAAGTCTTTTGAGCCTTCGCTTTTGTTGGTAAAAATGTTTCCGATTTGCTTGAGCGAGGCAACAATCCCGGCCAGCACACCCATTGCCGCACCAACAGAGGCAAGGGTAACGGGTTCGCCCAATTGTCCAAGTCCCGCAAAGCCTTCCATGCCGTCCACGTTTTCCGAACGGAAGATTTCAGGGCCAAGAAGCTGCGGAAGCGGTGTATAGGCGTTCAGGTACTCTATTCCAGCGAAGGAAATCCCATCCAAACCCGCAACGGCTTTGTCTTTGTTGCCTTTTCCGCCAAGCATGGCTTTCTTTAAGTTCTTGGGGTTGCCGCCAGCGCCATAGAATATCTTTTCCAGCTTTTCACGGGTGGCTACAAGGCGGCTAAACTTCTGCGGGTCTATGCCTTTTCCGGCTGCTCCTTCCGGCGTGAGGTAGCTCCAGCGCAAACGACCGGCAACGTTTTTTACATTGAGCTTCATCGCCGCCAATACACCGTTGCGCAGAAGAATGGTGGCCGGGTTTACACGATTGACGGTGTTCAACACTTTTTTGAAAAAGCCTTTCTTTTTTGGCTTCTGGCCGTTCGGTGCGGCTTTCGCTTTTTGGGTTTTGCCCTTGGAGAGTTTTTGTAGAAGCGATGGTTTTTTCGCTTTCGCAGCACTTGGCATTTTGTCCTTCTTCTTTCCGTAGAGTTGGCCTAAGTCGCCACCGTCAAAGCCATTTAGATATTGTAAGTCCATAGGATAATCTTTCTTTTCAGAGTACGGTACTTCGTAGTTAAATTGGTCAGTTACACAATCAATCGCTATCTCTTTTCCATTTAGCACGACGACGGGGTAGATGTGTTGAAAGTAGTCCCGGTGGTATTTGGTGATCCGTAGGACGTATTGGATTTTGAGGTTACTTAGGATAGAGGAAATAAACACCGAGTAACAATCGCAATCCACCCCTTTTTGTCTGTCGTGCCAAGCTCTTGCCGGGCTTCTTATTTGTTCGTAGCCCTCTTGGTCTTTTCTATAAGCGATGTGTTGATAGACGAAGTGCCAGATGGCGTTACAGGTTTCATAAGTATCGGTTCCTTTTAAAATTTTAGACAGTCGTTCGGTGTGGTGCAAGGTTTCGTTCACCACTTTCGGAATGAAGGCAACGGTATGCGTAACATCAGCGTTCTTTCTAATTGTCTTACTGGTTCCTTCCGCTTTCGGAAAGAGATGGGTGTATTGTTCACCACTACTGATGTTACGTTTTCTGTTAGCTTCCATCGGGTACGGATTATTTTTTTATCGTGATGTCTTGTTTGTTTTCATAAGGCAATTTGATGATGCCCAAGTTGATGGTGGTTGTCGTCCGAACGGTGATGGTTGCCGTACCCTCGCCTATCAATAGTTTAACCAGGGTAAAAGCCATTGAGAACACATTGCTCATCGGAATTTGCACCATGATTTTGTCAATCATTAATTCACCGTGAGCCGGTAGCTTGAACTCTTTATTCACCGGCGTTGAGCTGCCTATCGTGGTGTCCTTGTAGAGAAGTTGAATAAAAGGAGCGATTAGAGAAAAGCTCCCGTTTGTTGGGTTTTTCAATAGGACATCGAGGCGAATGGTAAGCCCATTCCAGCTTAGCGAATGGATGGATGCCTTTGGCACGACCACTAATTCAGCTCCGGCGGTTTTTAGGTTTTTCAAGTAGCCCAAGCCTGCGATGACAGTAGCGCCTAACGCAGTTCCGGTAAGTATTTTGGCAAGGCTCATTTTGCTTTGTTCCTTCTTTTGTCAATCATTTCGGCGGCTAACTTGTAGGCAAGCCAAATGCCGCCGCCGATGAAGGCTTTCATGGCATAGTCAACCATTCCGGTTAAATCAATGTTGGCAAGGAAGATGCACCCCGTTAAGAGCATGTTGCTACTCGTATTATCTGAATGTTTGTTGTCCATAGGATGAGGATTTTTAAGCGGCTTGTTTTATGTTGATTTTTTGCGGAAGGCCAATGGCGGTTACAATTTTTGTTACATCGTGAACCGTGAAGTATTGGCTTTTCGTTTTCTCTACACCGGCTTTATTTGCCACCCATTTGCGGACGGTCTTTGTGGACACGTCATAGATTTCGGCGAGGTCTTTTATCCGGTAAGGTTTGATGAGAAAGTGCCCTTCTTCATCGAAGAAGGCACGTTTGACAATTTTCATAGGATGTATTGGATGTCGGTATTAATTGCAGACTTGCTGAATGGCCGTCATTTGAAAAAGGCTCAACAAACCCGGCGTTTTGTGTTCGATGAAATAACCCCGCCAGTATTGATAGTTTTTCACCGTGGGTTCTTCTGCGAACTCTAACACGGCTTCGGCAAGAGCCTTAATTTCTTGTTTGTAAGACGGAAGCGCTTCACGAACCCGACGAATTTCATAAAAGCATTTGCGTGTGCTGACAAAGCCGTATTCATTGTCCTTATCAAACCACACGGAAGGCAGCGGCATGTAACGTCCCTTCACGCCGTTCACATAATAGCGGGCAAGCAATACCCGTTGGCAAAACGACACAAAGGCTTTGCGTGTGTCTTTGGCAAGCGAGAAGTATTCAAAAATTTTTTCTTTTGCAGCGTCGGCTTCCTTTGTTGAAAAAAGAGTTGTGTTCCAAAGTGAAGTATAAGCAAAGTTCCAGGCGGCATCTACCAATTGCGCCGTTTGCATGTGGCTATCAATGTTGTCCATTACGATAGATAAATGGGGTACAGATACAGTTTGATTTTTCATGTTATTGTGTCTCATTTGCAGTGTTTGTTTTTATTCGTTTATCACTGATGACAACACAAACATACTATCACCGCAAACGGTCACTTTTCAGTTTGTGCAAGTTTGTGTAAGTTCTTTTGAGAAGTTGTAAGAAGTTATGAGTTTGGGCACGTTTCTTCTCGTTTTTGCACGATAAAATTTCCAGTTAAATGTCGGTCAACGGTAGTGATACGAAAAATTTCGTAATATTGAAAAAAACTGTGTATGAAACCTTTATTTTTTCTTTTGGCAATTCTAATTTGCGGTATTTTATTCGGACAAACATTGCCTGAACTAAGATATGCTAACAAAATTCGTATCAAAGAAGCAATGACTATTTCAACAGAGTTTGGCGACCAATTATTCAAAGGCTATAGCACTGTTCCGTTTGCAATTGTTTTGGTAACGGACAGTACAGAGTTTTTAATAAATCACCCAAACCCATCTGCCGATTTTAAGTTGTTAGGGCGGGACAATATTCTAAATACAAGTATCTATTATCGTAAGGCCAGATTTAATCCTCGCTTTCTTGCAACTTTTCCAGCAGTAAACGGACTTAGTTGCATCGTAGTGGGGACATCTGAAAACACTCATAGAAGTTCTACCGAGTGGGTTATAACTTTGCTCCACGAACATTTTCATCAATATCAAAGCTCTTACCCCGACTATTTCAAAAGTGTTAGTAACCTTGGCCTTTCTGGTGGCGACCAAACTGGAATGTGGATGCTAAATTATCCCTTTCCTTATGATAGTCTGCCTGTTATAACTCAATATAAATTATTTACAACGGCCCTATACAAAACGATAACAAACACAAATAGTAAAATCTATAAATCAAACCTGAAACAATACATCGCCGAACGGAAGAAATTAAAGGATCTAATGACTGATGCACAATATCGTTACTTTTCTTTTCAAGTCTGGCAGGAAGGTCTAGCCAGACACACGGAGTATAATTTTTTAGAATTGCTCAAAAATTATACTCCGTCAAAGGAAATGCTTGCATTACCTGATTTCATTTCTTTTCCTGAGCTTAAAACAAAAATGTACAAAAACGAAACTAAAAATCTCCTTGAAGAGAATCTTAATGAAACAAAAAGAGTTAGCTTTTATTCAGTGGGATTTGCAGAGGGCATTCTTTTGGACAAGTTGAATAAATCCTGGCGGAAAAAATATTTAGCTGACAAATTTTATATAGAACACTATTCAAAAAAATACAATTAATCAATATTTGAAAAAGAAGCAAATGCGCTTAGTATGGATTATGGTGTAAGTTCGGCTGGGCATAAAAAACTTCGGCAGCCAATTACAGCCAGCAAAAAAATTTGCAGCCAAATGGCAAGCAATAAACCTTGTGTTTAACTTTTGAGTAAATTCCGGTTACTTTTTCGGAATGGAACGGTCACAGGCTCCCGGCACAGTAGCAAAAATCCTTACCTTCTTAGTCAATGTCATTGCATACAGGGCTCTGTTATATTGTCATTCATGCGCCTTCCCCGGCAATCCTAATTTTTCAAAAATTATTTTCACTTGTAATGCTGTAAACAATCGTCCGATTTTTTTGCCCACAGCATTATGGTGAGGGACAATCCAATTTTTCATGGTATGGTTACTCACTCCGTATAAGCCCGATAATTCCGTCAGGCTATACGGCTTAATCTTTACTTCTATACTCGTAGTGCTCATTTCAGATTTGGTTTTATTGGTTTCACTTTTTTTCATAGCTCACTGGTTTATCCGTAATAGTCAAGGTAATCTTGGGTTGATATGGCGAATATGGCAGCCATCGCATGAATGTCTATCTCGTACTCAATGATGTATCGGTTGACAAGCTGCTTTAGTAACGCCGGTTGTTCAATGGGCAAATCCAATTCCACGGGTTCACGGCGTCTAATCTTTTGCTCGTTGAATTGTTGAATGAGATACCGCTTCTGGTTTGGCGTGAGGTAGCCCAAATCGTCTGCACGGTAGAGCAGTGAAATCATGGACACCTTCCACTTACGTTTCAAGTCGGCAAGGATGGTTAGCGTGATGCCAGCCTCAAAATCTTTACTAACATCTTCTTCGGGCATGAGAAAGGCAGCGGCAAAATGATTGGCTTCTCTGGAAATGTCCCTGTCCGCACTCACCGGAAAGAAAGTGTGCATAAGGAGTTGCCCAAGTTCATAGGCCAGCGTGTAGCGCAGTCTGTCCCCAAGCAAATTCTTGTTGACGAAGATGATGGGGTATTTCTCATCGGTCAGCATACAACGGCTATCCACTCTTTCCGTTCCAAAATCAAAGGCGCTGATGACAATACACTTGTCTTCCAGCAATTCCACTAAGTTTTCAATCGTGCCACTTCCAACGTTCCAATGCTTTCTTACCAAAGCGGCTATATGTGCCGGTCTTCTTTCTTCGGTTACTTCATTCAAGGGAAGTTTAGGAATGTCTTTTCCCAATGCTCCTGTAATAAACTGAACATGCCTTCTGATGATGTTCATTTTGGCCTCGATGGGATTAAGCAGTTTCGCAGGAACATGCTCACGTTTCCGGTAAGCCAAGTTTACGGGCATGAACATTCCTCGTTGTGTAAAGAATTGGGGAGGAAAAGAAGTAGCTGCCGAAATAGCGAGTAATGTGCCCTGCTGAATAGGCGTTTCGCCTTTCTCTAATCGAGAAATGTTCGCCCGGTGAAGATGGAGGCGTTCGGCAAGGTCTTGTTGCGTAAGCCCTCTTGCCTCTCGTGCAAGCACAATCATGTTAGGGTTTACAACAGTTGGCATTTTTCAAGTGTTTGATTTTTAATTACTAACAAAATTAGCAATCTCATTTTGTAAATGCCAAGAATTTCGTGCGGGGAGTTTTCCACACAAGGCGTAAGTATCTTGACAATGAATGCTTTAAATTACTAAAAATGTTAGTAAATCGTTTTCGGCCAAGTATTGAAATCACCCGATGAAGATTTAGGGAATGATTGCGGAGCAATTGCCTTGGCGTCCTGAATGGTTTCGTTTTGTAACGAATGGTTTGGGGAATGATTGAGGAATAATTGCGGATGGTTCGTGAGTTGATGTCCTACATGTTGAAAAGATTTTGAAACGTTTCAAAAGAACAAGGTGACTGTATGGTGTTTGCCAGCGTTTAAGCAGTTTTATGCTGTCAGCGCTTCTTATTGACCAAAATGCAGACGATGACAGTGAATAGGTAAATTGTCAGAATTAGATGTAGAAAATCCTAATTGAAAATAACTATCATTGCGAAGTTTATGGTCAAGCACAAACCGCTTGACTTCTCATAAGCAGTTAGTTTTGGTTGCGACCCCTGTTTTTACAGGGGTCTTTCATTTGGCATTGGGAACTGCCTGTTTTTCCACTATTACTTATTCATCTGCCCGGAAAAGAAACACTGGCACAGATCAGAAAAGTGGAACGCTTTAAAGATGTACCCATTGTCCTTTTTACCACATCTTCCTTGTCACTTGACCGGGATTTCGCAAAATGCTATAATGCTTATTTCCGGACGAAGCCAATACACCAATCTGAAATTGGAGCGATTGCCAATGAGTTTGTAGAATACTGCCACGATGAAATCAAATGGAACATCCGAAAAGTAGAATAGGATAAACCAAGTGTTTGCGCTTTTTTTAATTACCTAAACGCTTGCTAACTATGCTGTCTTCTGTTTTGTTTTTATAGAGGAAGTTGGTGCGCCCAAATCCCACGACACCACGCATTGTTTTGCAAGTGCCGATTGCAAAGCAGGGCTATTGATACAGGGTTAAATCAAGACCTGCGTTTGGCGCAACGGAAGTGTAATGATAAAGGTCGCCCCCACATTTACTTCTCCCTTTGCTTCGATAGACCCGTGATGCCGCTGCACAATTTTCTTACAAAGCGAAAGGCCAAGCCCGGTGCCCTCAAACTGGTTTCTGGAATTTAAGCGGGTAAATGTTTCAAAAATCTTTTCTGCGTATTCGGGATCAAATCCAATTCCGTTGTCCTTTACAATGATAACGGCCGACGCTTCATCCCTGTTGGTGATTTCGGCATTCACGTTAATCACTGGTTTCACGTTTGGCTTGGTGAATTTGAGCGAATTATTTATTAGGTTATAAAACAATTGATACAACAGCACTTCAGCACCTTCTATAATGGGGAGGCTGCCGCAAACAATTGTAGCGTCTTTTAGGTTGACGGCAACTTCCACATCCGTTTCAATGCTCTGTATGAGTTTAGCCAAATCCACTCGGTTTATAGGCTGTTGCGAAGCATCCGCGGTGGAATATGCCAATACGCCATCAATCATAGCATACATGCGATCAGTAGCGCTGTACACTTTTTCAAAATAGAGTTTCCCACTTTCATTTAGATATGGTTTTATCTCTTCCTCCAGGCGTGTACTAAAGGTTCTTATTTTTCGTACAGGCTCTTTCAAATCGTGACTGGCAACGTGGGCAAACTGGTGCAGGCTTTCATTGCTGCGCCGCAGTTCCGCCGTACGTTCGGCCACCAATTTCTCCAACTCCTGTGCCCTTGTTTTTTGCTCGTGTATGTCGGTTACCACACCTGTCCATTGCAAGGTAGTTCCCGCGTCATCTTTTATGGGACTGCCGGATGTATAGAACCAACGGAAGTCACCGAATTTGTTCTTAATTCTAAGTTCATACCCTAATTTATCGCCGGTAGAGAGACTGTGCGCCCAAGCGTCCATAACGCCGTTCCAATCGTTCGGGTGCACCATCTCTTTCCAAGATTCGTCCGTTACTTCCATGCCCGAATAATCCACCCACTGCCGGGAGGTATAAAGCCTTTCACCAAGAGGTCCGGTGATCCATACGAATTGCGGAAGTGTTTCTACCAATGTGCGAAAGCGGCTTTCGCTTTCTTTTAGCAACGCTTCTGCCTCCCTCTGTTTTGTAACTTCTGTATGCACGCCTACCCATTCCCGTATGGAGCCATCTTCATTTAACAAAGGCAGTGCTCTAATGGAAAATTGTCCCCAGCTTCCGTCAATCTTTTTTACCCGATGTTCAAAAATGAATGTTTTCTTTTCGGCCACGGCTTCGTTCCAGGCATCAACCGTAGGCCGCGCATCATCGGGATGCACGGCTTTACTCCACCCATAGCCTTGGTACGCTTCAAAACTTTGACCGGTGAGAGCCGCCCATCCTGGCTGCTCTCCTTCCATTTCACCCCTTGCGTTATTGGTCCATAAAATGCCCTGAACAGCATCCACGGCGGCAGCAAAACGCTGCTTGCTTTCTTCAATGTTTTTCTGGGCAATAATTTCTTTTGTAACGTCCTGCAAGGTTCCGTTAAAGCGATAGGCAACTTTATCTTCGCCAAACCAGGCTTTGCCCTTAGCCCGTAAAATGCGTTCGGGCCTGTTGCTGGGCCGGATGGTATAGATGATGTCGTACGTATTGCCGGTGCCGTAAACCAGCGCATTTGTGTAGGCCGCTATCACCCGCTGGCGGTCTTCCGCCGCAATAATGCTGATGGCTATGTTGTTGTCTGTTGCCTCTTTTGCTGTTATCCCAAACCAATCTGCGTAACGGTCATCGGCAGTAAACTGGTTAGTGATAGGATTAAAATCCCAGGTGGCCAGTTCGGCCGCATCAATGGCAAACTCTAACTGTTCTTTGCTTTCTTTAATAACTGCCTCGGCTTCTTTCCGTTCAGTTATGTCTCGTGCTACGGCAAAAAGGTGGGGCTCGTCTTCGAGCAGTAAACCGCCCATGCTCACTTCCACTGGATAGATTGTGCCGTCTTTTCTTTTGTGCAGGGTTTCAAAGGGTGGTATAGTTTCTTTTTGGGCTTTGGCAAATGCAGCAGCAAATAAATCATCGTTATAGATGGGGTCCACATCAGGCACACGAAGCTGTTGCGCTTCTTTTGGTGAGTAGCCCCATTTTACCAGCGCCATTTTATTAAGGTAAGAAAAGGTTCCACTCTCCCGCATCAGGATAAATGCATCGCTTGCATTATCGGCCATGTATTTAAAACGCTTTACTTCTTCTTCCGCCAGCTTTTGCTCGTGTACGTCAATACCGACACCGATGTACCCGTTAAACTCGCCGTTATCGCGGTAGCGTGGGTTTCCCTTGAAGGAATGCCACCGGTACACACCGTCATGGCGCAACACCCGCACAGCCGGAATAAAATAAGGCTGCCTGGCCTGAAATGCAGGAACGTAAAACTCCATTACCACCGGTACGTCATCGGGGTGTATAATGCCATCCCACGCCCTGCCCATAGCTTCTTCAGCCGTTTGCCCGGTGTAGTGAAGCCAGGTCTTATTCCAGTAGCTCACCGGAGCATTTGAATCCGGTTCTATAATAAATACAAACAGCGGGCTTTCGTCCGCCAGGTTGCGAAATCTTTTTTCGCTTTCCTCCAGCTTTTTGCGGGCAAGCACCTGTTCGGTTACATCATTCGCCACTTCTACTATGCCGGAGATGGTGCCGTCGGATTCGCGGTAGGCTTCGTACAAAAGGTTTACATAGATGGTCTTCTTTTCTGTTCCATGCGGTAGGGTGATGGAAATACCGTTGGCGGCAAACCGTTCGCCAGTGATGTAAACACGGTCAAGCAGATGTTCAAATCCCTGTTCCTTTGCTTCTGGCATCACTTCAAACAGAGGTTTATTGATGGCTTCGTCAAATGATTTCCCCCATATCTCCAACAGCTTTTGGTTAATAACTTCCACTACATAATTCTGTCCTCTGTATAAACACATGGCAACCGGTGCTTGCAGGATAAACCTTTGAACCAATTGGTTGCTCTCTTCCAGTTTTTTACGGTCCGCCACTTGAGCCGTTTCTTCGGTGCAGACACAAAAAAGACCACCGGTTTCGCCCCCATCTCCGGGAATGGGGTTGTAGGAAAACTTAAAATAAGTTTGTTCATCGTAACCATAACGATTTAATACGAGCGGCAGTGCATCATCAAACGTTCCTTCATTTTTAGTGAATACAATAGCCGCACGTGCACCAACCGTGTCCCATATTTCCTTCCAAACAAGGTTGGCCGGCTGGCCTAACGCGGCCGGGTGCTTATCACCTAAAATAAAACTGTAAGCATCGTTGTAGATGTTGATGAGTGTGTCTTTTCCCCACCACACAAACATGGGTTGTGGCGACGTGAGCAGGATGCGAACGCAGGTTTTTAAACTTTGCGGCCAGAATTGCGGGGCACCCAGCGGCGTTTGCAACCAATCGTATTCACGAATGCGGCGGCCCATTTCGCCGCCGCCTGATAAAAATTCGGGAAGGGCAGCGGTATTGGCTAAGGGGGTTGAGGTCATTGATTTAAGGGAGAGTTAAATAGTGCGTCAAGGTAACAAATTTTCCTCTTGGCATCAACAACAACAGAGCCTATTTGATTGCTAAAGGGTTCCAACAAACGCATACGCTCCTCTGCCCTGCACGATCCACTAAATCAGGTTAAACAAACCGCCCCTTTTTATTTATTTTACGCCTTTTTATAGAATAGCGATTTACACAAATGCCGACACTACACTGGATTGGAAAAGAAAAGGTGATGAACCACCACGCCGACGTACCCTTTAAAGTTCTGGAACATAGCTATGGTTTTGCCGATGGCAAGCAAACGGCGGAAGAAACCGGAAGCGGAAATAAAATCATCCACGGTGATAACCTGGAAGCCCTTAAAGCATTATTGCCTGAATACGAGGGAAGAATTAAGTGCATTTATATAGACCCGCCGTATAACACCGGAAACGAAAGCTGGGTGTACAACGACAATGTGAACGACCCAAAAATCAAGAAGTGGTTGGGGCAGGTAGTAGGCAAGGAAAGCGAAGATTTAAGCCGACATGATAAATGGTTATGTATGATGTATCCTCGCTTAAAATTATTACACAAACTATTATCAGATGAGGGAGTAATATTTGTTTCGATTGATGATGTTGAATATTCCCATTTGAAGTTGATGCTTGATGAGATTTTTGGTACAGGAATGTTTGTAACATCCGTTGTTTGGGAGAAGGCAGATAGTCCAAGAAATTCAGCAAGGCAGTTTTCCACTGACCATGATTTTATATTGGTGTATTCTAAAACTCCTGATTGGACACCTAATAAATTGAAACGAACAGAAGCTGCTAATTCAATATATAAAAATCCAGACAATGATCCGAAAGGCGATTGGATACCAGGTGACCCTTACGCTAATAAACCATATTCAAAAGGATTGTATCAGATGACTGGGCCAACAGGAAGAGTATTTTCACCACCCGCAGGAAGGTTTTGGAGAATATCAGAAGAAAAATTTCAAGAGATGAATGCAGAAGGGAAAATTTGGTGGGGTCCTACTGGAAATGCAAGACCAAGTATCAAGAGATATGTGAACGAAGTTTCAGACCTTGTACCAAGAACTTTGTGGAGAAAAGAAGATGTAGGTAGTAATAGGAGTTCTAAAAATGAGATGAGAGCATTATTCCCTAATGCAAGCTCATTTGACACGCCTAAACCATTTAGACTTTTAGAAAGAGTATTAGAAATAGCATCCGACAAACATGCAATCATATTGGATAGTTTCGCTGGTTCCGCTACAACAGCACATGCAGTTCTTAACCTTAATAATGATGATGGTGGTAATCGAAAGTTTATAATGATTGAAATGGAAGACTATGCTGACGCAATAACTTCTGAAAGGGTGAAACGGGTTATCAATGGTTATTCAGATGTGAAAGGCACTGGCGGCAGTTTTGATTATTATGAATTAGGGCAGCGGCTTTTCAACGATGACGGCAACCTAAACGAAGAAGTAGGCATTCAAAAAATAAGGGCTTATATTTTCTACACCGAAACAAAAAAACCACTGCAAGAAAAGGCGCACAAAGACGATGCAGCTTTTTTAGGCAAGTACAACGACACGGCTTACTACTTCCATTACAAACCCGACGAAACAACCACCTTAGACCATGAGTTTTTAGCCACCCTAAAAACCAGGGCAAGCCAATATGTAGTGTATGCCGACAACTGTTTGCTTACCAAAAACTATTTGACTAAGCACCACATCATTTTTAAGAAAATACCACGAGACATTTCAAGATTTTAAGCAATGGAGTTAAAGCCTTACCAACAAACCGTAATTGATGATATAGCCGTTTACCTGGACAAAGTGCAGCAGGCAAAAGACGAGCGGGAAGCCTACCGGCTGTTTTGGACGGAGCACCCCCGCACACCCGTGCAACCCTTCCCCGGAACGGCAGTAGAGCCTTACAAGAACAACGTTTCCGGTGTGCCGCACATTTGCGTTAAAGTGCCTACTGCCGGTGGCAAAACATTCATTGCCTGCAATGCACTCAATACCGTTTTCGGTGCCTTTGCTAACGACAAGCCAAAGGCGGTGGTGTGGCTGGTGCCGTCTATCACTATCCTTGACCAAACCATTAAAGCTTTGCGAGACCCCTCGCACCCTTACCGTCAAAGGCTGAATACGCATTTTAGAAACCGGGTAGAAGTGTATGATAAGGCGGCGCTTTTGCAAGGTGGCAGTTTCAACGCTACATCGGTAAAAGAGCAGTTGAGCATAATGGTTTTCAGCTTTGATAGCCTGCGGGCACGAAACAAGGAAGACCGGAAAGTGTTTCAGGAAAACGGCAACCTGCAAACCTTTGAACACTTATTGCCCAATGGTGCGGAGCTAACATTAGGCGCCGTCATCAAACACCTAAACCCCGTGGTGGTTGTGGACGAGAGCCACAATGCCGAAAGCGAGTTGAGTGTAGAAATGCTGAAAGAGATAAATCCTTGTTTTATTCTTGACCTCACGGCCACGCCACGGGCCAACAGCAACATCATTTCGTTTGTGGACGCATGGGCGCTGAAAACAGAAAAGATGATAAAGTTGCCGGTGATTGTTTACAACCACCAGGACAAAACGGAAGTAGTGCTTTCGGCCCTGCAAATGCAAAGGCGGCTGGAGGCACAGGCAATGCAGGAAGAAAAAGCCGGTGGCCATTACATACGACCCATTGTCTTGTTTCAGGTGCAACCGAAAAACGGTAAAGACTTTACTGACAACGAAGAAGAAAAGACCAACGTGCAGCGGCTGAAGGAAAAGCTGATGGAACTGCGAATACCCGAAGCGCAAATAAAGATTAAGACGGCTAATATGAACGAGATAAAGAACGAGGAGTTAATGAGCCGGGAAAGCGAGGTACGATTTATCATCACCATTAACGCTTTGAAAGAAGGATGGGATTGTCCGTTTGCTTATGTATTAGCATCATTAGCCGACCGAAGTTCAGCGGTGGATGTAGAACAGATTTTAGGACGGGTATTGCGCCAGCCTTATGTAATGAAGCATCAATCAGAATTGCTCAACCTTAGCTACGTGCTAACGTCCACGGCCACGGCCAAGTTCATGCAAACCTTGCAGAACATTGTAAAGGGCTTGAACAAGGCGGGCTTCACAGCACAAGACGTTAAGCTACCAAACGAAGCCATTATAGAACAGGCTAAGGAAGCCGAAGCATTTCAACAGCTTTCCGTATTTGCAAACGGCAATCAGGCAGCGACAGAAGACGTTGCGGCGGACATTGATACGGCCCGCTTGCTGGAGGCTGATACTTCCCAACCCTCCGAAGCTGTGCTTCAAATTGAGCAGTTGGCAATAAAACAGAACGAAGCTTTTGAAAGCACCGCCCTGGAAATGGAGACCACATACGGGACCGCTATTCCTACCGAAATAAAATCACTTGTGAAAACCTATCCCATCAAAGAAATTTTTAAAGAACAGGCGCAGACCATTAAGCTGCCGCAATTTTTTGTAAAGGTTCCGGCCTCACAATTCAACTTCGGTGAAGAGTACCACGACGAACCATTGGAAAAAGAAACCCTGCTAAAAGGCTTTGCGTTGAGCAAAGGCGACACCAATATCGCCTTTGACAGCATTGAAACAGACTTATACAAAGTGGACTTGGATGAAACAAAGAAAGAACACCTTCCCACCTTTGTGCGGATTGACGGAGCATTGAAAGAAAGCCTGCTGGCATACATCCTTGACCCATCAAGAAAAGGTAGCCGGGTAAAAAACCTTACTCGCCGCATCATGGAAACCATCGGCAATATGTACCCTATACCCGACCCGGAAATTGAAAAATACATAGCCCGCATTTTAGACAGCTTCACCGATGAGCAGTTCAACGATTTTTCCAATAACGAATACACCTACACCGATAAAATCAAGCAGAAGATCAGGGCTTTATCCGAAGCCCATGCTGAAAAAAAATTCAAGGAATTTTTAGACAAGGACAAGGTATTTACAAAACATGCTTTCTCGCTGCCGCCTACTATTGCACCGGGTGAAACGGCAAAGGACATCACCAAGTCGCTTTATGAGAAAGAGGGTAAAATGAACGGCTTTGAAGAAAGGGTTATTAATGAGATTGGCAACAGTAGCAATATCGTTTTTTGGACAAGAAACATTGAACGCAGGGGCTTTCGCATCAATGGCTTTATTAACCACTATCCTGACTTTATCATACAAACCAAAAGCGGAAAAACGGTGGTGTTGGAAACCAAAGGCGATCACCTGGATGCAGAGCAGAAAATTCGGCTTGGTAATTTGTGGGCAAGTAAAGCAGGAAATAATTATCGCTATTTCATAGTGTACGAAAGAAGAACGGTAGATGGAGCTTATAAACTCGAAGACTTCATGGACATTATACGAAGCATTTAAACTTAAATCACGTTCAACCCTATGCAACTCATTAAACCAAGCCAGATTTCGGGAGAAATTATGACCCTTATCGAAGAAGCTGATAAAAAGGTCATCTTAGTAAGCCCTTACTTTAGAATTAGTAAATGGTACAAGCTACTCAACCGCCTGGAAGCCATTAAGCAACGCCAGATTGATATTGAAATTTATGTTCGTGAAGGTGAGATTGATAGTATAGAAGAAGTGCTGCAAACCGGCTTTCAACCAATAGCCATTCCCAACCTTCATACAAAACTTTACCTGAACGAAAAGCAAGCCATTGTTTCGTCAATGAACCTGTTATTAAGCTCCGACACTAATTCACTTGACATTGCACTTAAATCCGAAAACGAAAAAGAATATACTGACCTCTTTGGATATTATACACGGTATATACAAAACGCAGTTAGTAAGCCGGGGATGGGGTTTGATAGTTACTCCAATTGGCGTGAAGAATTAGACAAGGAACTTTTTAAGGCTTTAGGACGTGAGACCTACATCACGGAATACGATGGAAAGCTTCAAATACAAACAGCAAATAAATACGAGGCCTTCATTATTACTGGTAAAACAAATGACCTTCGGCTGTTTGGGATAATAAGCGGGAAAGAACTTGACTATGCAAAGGCAAACAAGAACCTTTTTCAAAGTAATAAAATGCAGATTGAATTAATGGAAGGTAGCAAGGGGCATTATGATACTGTTTGGGGAACAATGAAAGGTTTAAAAAGCCGATACATTAACGAGCTTAAAAGCGACGAAGAAAAAACAATTGTTGATGCTATTGTAAAGTTTATTTCGGGAATAGAGCAATTGAAAACGATGGCAAGATAGACCTGCCAAAAAGCAGTCTGTTAGCCGCCGATATTTATTACGAATCCAACCAATTAAAGAAAACGCCTTATGGATGATCTTAAAGCTATTGTCAATGACCTTCGTTTAAAATTGGATAACACCAATAGTAAAGAAGGAAAGGTTTTAGAACAACTGAATGAGAAACTCAAGGGGGGAACTGATTGGCATATTTCCTTTGAAAATTCATGGGTTGGCGGTTGGGGTAGGCAGGATGTAAATCACTATCACAATTTACCAGGCCATCCAGGTCAGACCTGCGAAATCAACGATAATTTTTTGATTGATCTCATAGAAAAAAAGTGCCGGATTGATATTGATGATATTATTCGGAAACTGGACGCAAACATCCTTAAATACAAGAAGCTAAAGACAGAAATAGTTACAGAACTTTCTATCATTAAAGACGACGAAAGCTTTAAACAAGAAGCCGAACTTTTAAATACAATCGAACATTATCAATGGGGAATCAGTGAGAGTGATTATATAAAGATGAAGCGGCCCAATCAAATTCCTATATATGATATGCACATACTTTCAAGGGGTTTAGAGATTCCTCCGCACATCAAATTAGCCGCCATGCTTTTATCTATTGGAACAAAGGCTGTGTCCGTTAAATCCTTTTCAGAAATTGCGTTAAGGTTATTGCGGCAAGTTGAAATAAAGATTTCACGTACACAAACGATGGGTGCAGAAGCTCCCAGCGGACAGATAATTGGTAACATTTTAGAGAAATTTCATTACTGCGCAAGGCAACTTCGCAACAGACACAGTAACCGCAACACCATAGTCATAAATGATGAATACGACGTGCAGGACTTGTTACATGCTCTTTTAAAATTGCACTTTGAAGATGTACGGGAAGAAGAATATACACCTTCTTATGCAGGGAGTTCCACCAGAATGGATTTTTTACTAAAGAACGAACAAACGGTTATTGAAGTAAAAAAGACAAGAGAGAGATTAACGGATAAGGAGATTGGTGAACAACTGATTTTAGATGTTGCACATTACAAGAATCATCCAAATTGCAACAAGTTAGTCTGCTTTGTTTATGACCCGGAAAGCCGGGTTTCCAACCCCAAAGGTTTAGAACGGGATATTGCCAAATTATCTGATGACAATCTTTTAGTAGAGATTTATATTCGTCCATAACCTTGCCATTGGAAGGCTTACACAAATTCAGTTCAGGCTTAATTTATAACTTTTGAATAAAAAAACAAAAGTCCTATCTGACCATCAATTAAAAGGCAAGAAACTTATCCCGCCTTTTTTTCACGCCTTGCAAGGTTGGGAACAACACTTTAATGAAGTTCCCTACGTGAACATGGTTCTTCCAGAAATTATTTGGCAGGCGATTTTGAATGAGAGATATGGAGTACGAGATACGGCAGACATCTGTCTTTCTTTCCTTAAAAAAGTGGACAATATTTTGGGGAAATCAAACACAAAGTTTTTTTGCTTTTTAAGTAACTATGAATCACTCAACGACACAGACGTAAGAAAAATAAAAGAAAATTGTTATCAGGAACTAAAAATGATTGCTTCTGCTTTATCAGCTTTTGTACGTGTTTTTCCTGATTGTCCTATTGGTGTTTTATTCGACACTCCTGTTCAGAGCTTTTCCAATCAGGACGTAGGTGAATGCAAACGAATAATCAATTTGTTACTTGAGAAAGTAGGCAAAGAGACGACCTTTTCACTGGCGAATATTATTTATTATGCTTTTGAATTGGGAAGATTGAAAGTGCATAAGGAAAGCTCTTTACTAAAATTGAATAGTATTCATTTGTACCCCACAACTGAGGAAAGTAAGATTGTTGCCAGCACTTTTCGTTCAACAGTAAACCTTTTTGCAAGCCAAGAGAATTTTGTCGTTCAAAAGAGTTTTTGGAGAAGCTATTTTTGGAACAGGGGACATACAATTGAGCCTAACAAAATTGAAAACCTTTATTTTGATTAACATGGATTATTCAGAGCGATTAAGCGAGATACTTAATACCTATAAAATTAATGTTGAGCAGGATTTACAGGTCAGATGGAACACTTGGGAAAAAGACATGACCGTACCTGAATTGTATGAAGTAGTTGGAGGCTTGATGTCAAGGCAGGTGACCATAGCACTGAACTTTTTAAGCTGTAGTTCAATTTGGAACGGGCACATTGCTCCTATCATTATGCGAAGCATGGTAGATAATTATATAAACTTTGCTTGGGTGCTGGAAGATTCTATTGAGCGGGCAAGAAGATTTATATACTATGGCTTAGGTCAGGAAAAATTGAACTTAGAACATCGCAAAGAGGAGTTGAAACATAGAGATGCGGAAGACAATGAGAAATTAATAATTGAAGCGTCGGAACAATGGATAAATACGCAACGGTTTGGTTTTTTAACGGAAGTGAGTTTAAAAAGCTGGTCGGAAGTAAGCGTTCGCAAAATGGCTGAAGAGGCAAATTGCTTAGACCTATATAACTACGTTTACCAGCCGTTTAGCTCAGCGGCTCACAATATGTGGAACCATGTTGCAAAATATAATTTAGTTGAATCTGACAATCCCTTGCACAAATCTTTTAGACGGCCAGGGATTTACAAATTTCCTCCAGATGTTCATTATGCAGAATTAGCGGCCAAATATGTGAATAAGATGTTCGACCTGTTTGATAAAAAGTTTGGCTATGAAACAGAACGCAATTCTTTCCAGATATTACAAAAGAGTTTAGATGATTTTGAGAGTCGGTTGTATGAAGAATTAAATAAGGAAGATGTGACTAAAGATGAAACGAGTGTGTGATTTTTTTTCCACGACAGTTTTACCTTTTTGCACCAATCTTATGTTTATTTCGTTAATTATTAATTGGATAAAAATGAAATAAATGGCACACTTTCAAAGTTCTTTACTGTGACCCATATATGACACGCTTCATCTTGTACTTTATAGCCAGATTGTGCTCTTTGCTACTGCCCTTTTAATAATGCAGTAATAGCTTTTGCCAGGCCGCCGATTTAGTTACTTTATCAACTGGCAGGTTTTACTAACTTCACCCTTCATAGAAATAGCTTTCATGCATTACCCGAAGACCTTTCGCCTTTTTGCATTAACGCTGCTTTTTCAATCGTGTAAAAAGAACGAAACAAATACGACAGAAAGCAAAGATTTAATTGCTCCCGCTATTACAATTACCACACCTTTCAACAATCAACTTTTCAGTTCCGGGCAAGTCATTCAGATTACCGCTAATGCTACCGACAACGTGAAAGTAACGGAGCTTCATATTCATGTAACCAATAAAACATCAGGTGCACTGTTAAGAGATATACATTCTTATCCCGGAGATAGGAAAGGTACGGTGCAAGATTCATTTTCTGCACAAGCAGGCGTGAGTTATACCATCAAAATTATCGCCTTTGACCCGGCGCAAAACCTGGCTACTGCACAAGTGGATGTATCGGTTAACTAAGGTTTTTGTTTTCGCTTCCACACGTTTAGAAAACTTCTTTCCAAACTAAACAGCCAACTCGCTTTCGACATGCGCTGTGATGTTCCCGTAAGCTGAAAACGATAGCCCACGTTCAAGCGGGTGTCGCTGAAAAAGATGAATTGAACGGCAGGTGCCGCATCCACGTAACACCGAGGCAAGTCAAGGGACTGCTGCGCCAAAAACTCTGTGTAAAGATTTATATTGACTTGTTTGTAGCTCGTGTAGGTTCGTGGCAAAAGCAGGTAGCCTGTGGAAAGAGAATAGGTCATGGCCTGATAGAGCCGTTTGGGAAGGTAAATCGTACTGCTAAAGCGGGAAGCATCCAAGAGTTGAACATGGCTGATGGTGCTTGACAGTGCGAAGCGGTTCCAAAGTTGTGTGCCGATAACGCCTCCTTCAATTCCGCTTTTATCGCCCATCACAGTAAACTCATCGTAATGAAACGGCGATTTGGTATAGCTGCCCCGAAAAAAGGCTGCCATGCGAAAATGACGGTGCACGTCATCATGCGAAAAGAAACGAAATTTTGTTTCGGCAAAAACGGCTTCCGGTTTTGTTTTAAAAGTGTGCATGTCAGAAACAGAACCACCAATCGAAAGCATCCATTTTTTGCTTAAACCAACACCTGCCTCCAACATCAGCCGTCTGCCTGGGCGGTCATATACCCGGTCAAAGGGCATGTAATGTTCTGATAAGCGCAGGTTTACCGAACGGGTAGCAAGACCTGAAGCAGCGTCTGTAAAAACAAACAATTCTTGCGAACGGGCGACCATAGAAAACAGAAGGAGCAAAAAAGCAGGAAGAATTTTATTTGCTCGCAGAAGACGCATGATATGCAAAAATGAATTAGGAGAAAATGGCTTTGTAAATTCTTGCCCCAGAAGTTGATACACTCCGGTTTCCGCAGTTCGCTCCGCCTTCCTTGCAATACTTTGACAAGGCTTTGCCTGAAAGAAAATCTTTTTCAACAAGCGTAAATGTTCTGTCTCCTTTTACTTGAAGATTTGCAGCGTTGTAAAACAAAAAGTTCAGCGTTCCCATTTTTATTGGTAATTGTGCCTCTCCAGGCAGGGTTTCAAAGGCGGCAACCAATTGCAGCCGGGCAACAGAGAAGCCTGCGTCCTCAACTTCGCCTTTAATCTCTTCAAGGCTTATCTGTTTATCTGTGCGAAAGGTAAGGGTGTATTCCTGCGTATTTAAATCAGGTTTTACTTCTTTTACAAACGACAGTTTTTCCAGCGCCTTTTGTACGGTTTTGGCGCACAACGCACAGGTTAGTCCACTTACCTGAAGGGTGGCTCGTTTCAGTTGCGCTTCTGCCAATCCGCTCACCACTAAACACAAAAACAAAATCAAACCTTTCATTGCTTTAAAATTACAAATTATGGTTCCGCTGCAAACACAACCGGCGAAAGGCAATATTAGCCTCAACAAATAAAAAACCTTTTTTGCATGACATTCGTCAGTACCAAGCAAGAAACTGTAACTACTTTTGCACCGCTCATGTTTCGGCAAATACTGGCCATATCATTCCTGCTCATCTTTGCAGCTAACGTCTTTAACCGGGCTGTCATTGTGTTCGACTATTATGCCAACACTACCTCGTTTGCCAAAAGCTGTGAGAACAAGGCACGTCCGATGATGCACTGCAACGGCAAGTGCCAAATGATGAAAAAACTTCAGGAAGAAGAAAAAAAAGACCAGCAAAGCCCCGAAAGGAAATCAGAAAACAAGGCCGAAACTACTCTTTCCACAAAATCTTTTTTTGCTACTCAACTAATGCGGGCGGAAACTTTTTTAGAAGTTGAATTGGCCTCTCCGCATTCGCAGGGAAAAGCGATAGACCGCTCCTTGGCTCTTTTCCGTCCGCCCAAAGCCTGACACCAAACTTCAGCAATTTATTTCGATGGCTCAAAAACCTTAGATGGCTAAACAGCAGCATCAACAATGCGTTGTTTGAGGCAGACATCAAGCAAGGCTTGGGCAAGCCTGTGCATCATTACTTAACAATACAACAATGAAATCATTTTTATACATAGTGCTTACGCTGTGCTTTGTTAGCAGCGTAAAGGCACAAAGCATCACGGGAAAAATTCAAAGCGCATCAGGCGCGGGTATCGAAGCG
Source organism: Flavisolibacter sp. (assembly GCA_965247695.1). GTDB lineage: Bacteria > Bacteroidota > Bacteroidia > Chitinophagales > Chitinophagaceae > Flavisolibacter. The sequence continues at coordinate 1,877,652 of OZ252037.1, read as the reverse complement.
GCAACCGTCCGTATTCTAAATACGGACAAGAGCGCCGTGGCAAATAAAGAAGGCCGTTTCACCATCGCAAATATTTCGGCAGGTAACTACCAGTTAAGCATCAGCAGCATTGGCTTTGCCTCACAAGTGGTACCGGTAGCCGTTAGCTCTGGCGCAACAGAAGTTTCCGTTATCCTTCAGGAACAGCAAAACCAACTTGACGAGGTATTGGTCAGTTCAGAAAAGAGAGAAGACAAACTTCAAAAAGTACCGCTGGCGGTTTCAGTCATTACCGACAGGCAACTAAAAAATTACAGGATCTGGGATGTGCGTGACCTGGAAGCGGTGGCTCCTAACCTTTTTGTGATTGAACACGCCGGCAGTACCGGGGCCAACTTTGTAAACATTCGCGGCGTAATGGGCTTCACGCCGGAGCAATCGGTTGCCACGTATGTTGATGGCGTCTATCAGTATGAGTATTATTCTGCTCCTTCTCAGTACCTGGATGTACAACGCATTGAAGTGTTGCGGGGGCCGCAGGGAACGCTTTACGGCCGCAACTCGCTTTCAGGCGTCGTTAGTATCACCACTAAACAACCTACCAACGCAGCATCTGGGCAGGTAGAACTAAACGTTGGCAACTATGGGCAACAGCGGTACTCGGGCACCGTTACCTTTCCGGTAGTAAAAGACAAGCTTTTCGCCAGTGCGTCGTTCATGTATGTGCAGCGGGGAGCCGTTTTTACCAATGATGGCAAACCATACGACAAGCAATACGGGCAGGCCTTTAATGCCGGTCTTAAATACATTGCCAATGCACACTGGAATTTTAACCTGAACGTAAAAGGCAACTATGCGAAAGACCACGGCGCCTATCCCTGGCAAACGGTTACAAACATTGACAGCCTGCTTAAAACATCCGGTGCCTATAACGTAAGCTTTTCAAACCCAAATATTGAAGAACGGAAAAACCTCAATGTTTCGTTTGTGGCAAGATGTACCGGCAAAAACATCAATCTCATTTCAATCAGCGCCTACAACCGCTTTAGCTCCGGCTATCCCGGTAACTACGAGGCCGATTTTACAAACCTCGATATATTGTCGGGAAATAACACCTACCCTCATGGCCAGCATAATTTTTCGGAAGAAGTAAGGTTAAGCTCGTCGGCTTCAAAGAGAATTCAATGGCTGGGCGGCTTATTCGCTTTTTCGCAAAAATATAGTCTGGAACAAACCTTCAATTATGGCGCAGACGCTGTGATAATTGACCCCAATGCGCCGTATAGCACCATCACGCACGGGAAGGTCAACAACAGGGGAATATCCTTTTTCGGACAGGTTTCCTTTGACCTTGCAAAAGGGACAAAACTATCGGTCGGCGGAAGGATTGACAACGAGAAAAGAGCGTTGAGCCGGTACACCGATTCTGTAAAAGGGACATCTATCACAACCGTTGTTCCTGAAGCGGCTTATACCAACAGCTTCTCCAAGTTTACACCCAAGCTTACATTGAGTTACGACCTTTCCTCCACACAACTCTTGTATGTTTCGTATGCAAAGGGGTACCGTGTGGGCGGCTTTAATGCCGGTGCATCTGCCGATAAATTGGTTTATAATCCTGAAAATTCAGACAATGCAGAAATTGGTTACAAATCAACATTTCTGAATAATAAAATCCGGTTTAATGCGGCGCTGTATTATTTGTACCTGAAAGGGCACCAGGTTTCCACCACGGACGATGGAATTAATTACTACTACCTGAACCTTGGCAATTACAGGAATGCCGGTGTGGAAACCGAACTGGCGGCTATTGTGGCAAAAGGCTTACAGGCAGAATGGAATTTTAGTTACACGGACGGCAGGTTTACCAAGCTGAACCTTTTTGATGGTGCGACCGGAACCACCAAAAATTATGATGGCAACCGAATTATTTTTGCACCCCCCATTACATCCATGCTGGCACTGCAATACAATTGTGCCTTTGGCAAATCGAAATCTAATACCTCGGCATTTATTCGTGGTGAGTGGAGGCAAATCGGCGACTATTATTTTGATTATTACAATGCGGAAAAACAAGATGGTTATGGCCTGCTGAATGCCAGGGCCGGTGTAAATGTCAATAAATATGAGATTGCCTTTTGGATGAGAAATCTTACTGACAAAAGATATATCACATACGGTTCGCAATCACCAGCATTTCCTTTATACATGGTAAGCAATCCAAGAATGTGGGGCGTTACTTTAACCGGAAAATTTTAATAACTAAAAAATGAAACAACTTATAACAGCATTGGCTTGTATCCTCATTGTTACATCATGTGGAACTAAAAAAGAAAACGCAACCGTTGCGAAGGCAACTACGCACGAAGAGCAAATGGCGCAGCTATTTCCAAAGCCTAAAGTGGAAATAAAAACCGTTGGCATTTATTTGTATGACGGCTATTCGCCCTTAGATGCAATGGGCCCCTATTCCGTCTTTACTCACCTAATGGGTAGTAACGTGTTTTTTATAGCAAGGCACAAAGGCATTATTGAAGACGGCAGGGGTTTGAAAGTGCAAGTAGATACTTCGATTGATGAAGTAAAGCATCTTGACGTGTTGCTGATACCGGGCGGTTTAAAAGAAACCTACGTAGAAACGAAAGATGCAGCGCTTTTAAGCTGGGTACGCCGTATAGACAGTAGTTCTAAATACACAACCAGCGTATGCACCGGTTCCTGGATATTGGGCGCAGCCGGTTTATTAACCGGTAAAGAAGCAACGACACATTGGTACGGCAAAAAAATATTGGCTGACGATTATGGTGCCAAGGTTCAGGATACACGCTACACACACAGCGGCAAATATTGGACAAGCGCCGGTGTTTCCGCAGGCATTGACATGAGCCTTGCGTTGTTAAATGAGATTGCCGGTGAGAAATATACCAAAGCCTCCATGCTTGATATGGAATATGATCCACAGCCGCCATTCAAGGGCGGAAGCGAAAACAATACCGATAAAAATTTGGTAGAAGCGATGCGGACCATGTATGATGGAGGAATGCAAACGGCCTTACACCCCGAACTTGTGTTCAAAGGTTTGAAGTACGATAGCCCCAAAGATTTGAGTTGCGGGATGCCGGTAACGGCCGGTGTAACCGACACGGCACATTACAATGGGAAGTTGTATGGCTTTTGTTCTAAGGTTTGTAAAGAGAACTTTTTAAAGAACCCGACGACTGCCTTGAAATAACAAACAAGGGCAGCCAAGAGGACTGCCTTTGTTTGTTATTATTAAGAATGGACGAAATATAGACGGCGAAAACACCGAACTTTTTATGTGTCAGTTTTATCCGGAAATATTTAATAGAAGCTCAAATCTTGTAATTCAAATTACACTCGATTTGAATTGGATAGTCACCTTAATTATGATTATTCCAAAATGGGGCGTATTATACGGCTTATAAATTTGAAATTCCGACATAGGTATGTATTTTTGAGGAGACAGGTAGAAAGCGAATAGAAGTAAGCAAAACCGAATTACCTGAAAGTTCTTTTGGTTTACGACACAACTTTGACACACTTACGTCATAAATAACTGATTTACAAGCCTGGGTGATTCCAGTCCCGGGCACAGCAAAAAAGCTCCGAATTTTCGGAGCTTTTTTGCTGTTGTTTCCTTTGTAATCTTCCACTGTGTTTTAGCTAAATATATTTATCTCAATACCTTTCCCATGAAACGCAATAAAGGCCGCCGATGCAAAGCAGGGCGGCCGGTTTAGATTACCAATGAAAAACTTCTTATTTTTTTATCATCTTCATGCTTTCGCCGTTTTGTGTTTGCAAAGTATAGATGCCTTTACTCCATATAGTCGTATTGATCGTATTAGCGGCGGCTTTAAGTGCAAGGGTTTGTACCAGCCTGCCCGAAGCATCCAGCAGGCGGGCCGTTTGCGAAGCATTGCTTTGTAAGGTGATGGTTGTTGTAAATGGATTGGGATACACCGACACTGATGAAGAACCCTTGCTGCTTACTCTTAGCGTTTTGCTATAAGAATTTTTTCCATCGTTGCCGCTTTGTTTAATGCGGTAATATGCCGTACCATTCAAAGGCATTGCTTCTGTAAATCCGTAGGTGTTAGCGCCATCGCCTTTGCTGGTAATGTTGCCTGCAACAACAAATTCCCGGTTATCAACACTGCGTTCTATGGTGTACGTACGTATGTCCGTCTCCTGCACTTGCCATAACAATTGCGTTTGGCCAGAGCTATTAAGCATGGCGTTCATGGTCAACCATTGCAGTGGCAAAACATTTAGGGAGGTTTTTACAAAAAAACCGGAGAAGCCCGTTACATCAAAACTTACTTCCCAACGACTCAAACCGCTGTTCCAAATAATATCGGCATCGGCGGGATCAATGTTTGTGACGGAACCAGTGTAGGTATTGGGCAAACCCGTTCCGTTGCTGCTGATGCCACCACGCTTTTCAATCCGAAGGGCCGCCTTGCCAGTAACATCGCTTGAATTCATCGGAAGTTTCAACGTGTTTACTGCATTGAACGCATCAAACTCGGCTTGGGTAAAGTAGAGTGTTACTTTACCCGTTGCCGTTGATGCATTGGCGGCAGGTGTGATTTCGTAGTGGCGCTTTACATAGCTCGCGGGTTGGGTTGTTTCTATCCAAACTTTAGCGGTGGTGCTGCCGCTGATGCCATTAGTGGCGCTGGCCTGAACACTGGCAATCAAATTCATACTCCCATCGTAAAAGCCAAGGCAGGGGCTGATGATTTGGGTTGATGTGGCATAAGCCGATGACAATGTGCCCGGGTCAATATTCACTTGCCATTTGCGTAAATCGAAGGCCGGCCGTGCAACCCCGTCTTCCATCAGGTTTCCATCGGCGTACTCACTGGTGGTGGTACGAAGGAAGAGATAAACCGCATAGGTTCCGCTGCTCTCATAAAACTCCAATTGGTAAGTAGCGCCGTTTACCAACGCTACGTTGGCACAGGAAAAATTAAATACAATTGTTGCTCCGCTGTACCATTGATCTGTTTTGGCGCTGGTGGCTAAAAGGGTTCCGGTAGCGGTACGAAGGCGGCATTGCACATAATAACCGGAACCTCTAAAATCGTCTAATGAAGCGCCAACAGGAGTAGCTACTACGGTACGCACCGGTCCGCTACAAGTCGCTTTAAATGTCTGAATGGTAGAAATGGCATAGGAGGCGTTGGTTCCGCCAGATGTAAGATTGCCAGGGGCACATTGTGCAGACAGTTTATTGTAACCGGTGAACAACGCGGCTAATAAGATGATGTACAACTTCTTCATGGATTATCGGATTTTGGATTTGCCTGTAAGATGTTCCGACCTTTTCACCTGTGCCAACAATCTGCTCAAATTAGGGGGAACCCCTATGCCCTTTGGTACGTTAAGCTGCTTCATTTATAAAGTACAAAACCGCCCGTGCAAAAGCAGGGCGGTTTGTTTGACGGTTTAGACGTCCAATGAAAACTTTTTATGGCTTGTCAATTTAACCCACCGCATTTTTGTTTGCGAAATGTTGATGCCTTCGCCTCGTAGTTAATCCAGCAAAGCAATCGTCACTCTTCTGTTCTTCTCACGGGCCTCTTCCGATGTGTTGGGCACGACAGGTTCCGCCATTCCCGCTGCTACAATTTGCATCCGGTCTTTGCTTACACCTTGGCTGATTAAAAAATCGGCAAAAGCCGTAGCTCTTTCGCGACTGCGCTTTTCATTAACCGGCGGTGTGCCCAAATCGCAGGTGTGGCCTTTAATAACAATGTGGCTACCGGGATATTTATTCAGCATCGAAGCCACAACCGCTAAGTGTTGCTTCGCCTCTTCGCTTAAGCTGATGTTGTTTTTCTTACCAAAAGCAACCGGTCGTTCAATCCACGCACGTTCGGCAGCCGTTATCTTTTTCTCATCTGCGTTAACCGTTGCTGCCTGCTCTTTTTCATTGCGGACAGTTGGCTTCATTGGCGTTGTTGATTCAATAGTTGGCAGTGGCTTTTTCGCTGCCTTGCTCTTGTGTCCAAAACCCAACTTTAGCTGAATGCCGAAGTTTACCAGCTTAAAATCTTTTACACCGCTCATTCCCATCGTACCATTTGCCTGCATGTTGGAAACACTTAGCGAGTTGTAGCTCACCAATGATAAAGCTTCTTTGTTCCCCTGCAAATTGTTCACACCGTAATCGGCATACGCACCCGCATACAACCTTGTGCTGCCCGATGCGTTCAACCTAAAGCTGAAGCCCGTTGCGCCGGTCAAAAGCCAACCGGATTTTGTGGAATAGCTGCCGGTGTTCTGCCAATTGTCAATTGTACCGAAACCATGTTGTGGCAGGTCGTGTACTTCGGCATTCACATCGGGATAATAACCCGTGGTGGTGATGCTGGCAGCACTTGCTTTTATCTGCACTTTAGCGGGCAACATGAACTTGGCGCCTCCATTCAAATACCATTGCGTTTTTGCCGCATTGCCCGTTGTGTATTGCAACGTTAGTGGCAAGCGCAATGCCGTAAGACTTTGCGTTTCACCATAACCTTTAGTGGTTACGCGGTATTCAAAATAAGAACCCATGTCGTCCGCCTGGTTGTAACTGTAAATTTGGTTGTCGGCCAGCGTTGCGGTTGACTTGTAGCGGAAAACTTCGGCCCCGGCAAGAAGATTCAGATGCTTACTGACGGGCACTTGCAAGCCAAGCTCTCCACCGAGGGAAAGTTTTAAACTCGTGTTGCCGTACGGCAGGCCATAGCTGGCGCCGGATTGTGCGGCATTGATGCCTGCTGTTATTTCTTGTGCTTTGGTTTGGGAAAGCATTCCTCCAAAGAGGAATGCCGTTATGATAAGCCGTTTCATTGATTGATTTTTTGGATTTGGATGTTGGTTATTTGCTTAAAAGGTTGGCACTGTACTTCACACCATTTTGTAACGTCAGCGTTACCATGTACAAACCGGTGGCCGTTGGTGCCTGCACGGTTTGCGTAGGCAATACGGTTTGCATCGCTTTCACCACACGGCCAAACACATCGCTGATAATGATGGTGGCGCCCTGCAGTTCGGCTTGTGTAAAGCTGGTTGAAATGGTTACCGTATTACCATTGTCAGCCGGATTAGGGAACAAGCTAATGCGCAAACCGGTAAACGAACCAGCGCTAACCGTGAGCGGACAAGACATTTCTTTCACTCCGTTTTTATCCGTTGCCACCACATAATATGAACCAAGCAAAGCACTGCTCTCGCTGTATTGTTGCAGCGTAGCACCCGGTACCAACACACCGTTCTTGTACCATTGCCAGGCCACGTAATTCTTGCTCGAATTATCGAACAGCAACACATCGCTCCAGTGCTGGCGTACGTGCATCACCAGGTTGGCTCTTTGTACTACCACACTGGCTGCAGCCGTGTTGTTGCAAGTGCCTTCGGCACGAACAAAATAGGCGGTGGTTTTTGCCACGGCGGTATTTGATAAGGTAACGCCGCTACCGATAGAAGGCGTATTTAAGCTATCAGCGTACCACTTCCAAACCGCACCACTGCCTAATGCACCTCCGTTCACACCTAAAGTGGTAAAGGCATAGTTGGCACAAACAATCGGCGTCGGGTTGTTGATGGAAGTTGGCGCTACCGATAAACCATTTACAGTAACCACATAATTGATCGGCAGCCCCACACAACCTGCCGCTGTATTGGGCGTAACGGTGATGGTAGAACTGGTTGCGTTTGGCGATGGGTTGATGCCGCTAAAGGAAGCAATGGCCCCACTACCACTTACCGCCAAACCAATAGATGGATTGCTGTTCTTCCAGGTATAACTGGTGGCCGCTACCGGTCCGTTAAAGCTTACTGCACTTACCGGCGTACCGGCGCATACCATTTGATTGCTAACCACATTTACTATCGCTGTTGGGTTAACGGTAATGGTAAAGCTGCGCGGCGTACCGGTGCAAACCGCACCGCCGTTGCTGAACGTTGGCGTTACCAGAATGGTTGCTGTTATTGGTGCAGTACTAGTGTTGATGGCATTGAATGAAGCCACGTTGCCGCTGCCGTTCGCCACTAAACCAATAGAAGGCTTATCGTTCGTCCATTGATAATTAACCGTGCCGCCAATAGTTGGTGAAGCAAAGGCTACCGCACTAACAGCCGAGCCATTACACACCGTTTGATTACTGATGGTAGTTACAGTGGCTGTTGGGTTCACGGTATAAGTAAACAGCTTCGGCGCACTGGTGCAGTTAACACCGGCGTATGTATAGGTCATGATTACACTTACGGTTGCGGTAATAGGTGCCTGTGTGTTGTTGATCGCATTGAATGAGGCAATGTTACCTGTGCCGCTTGCTGGAAGCCCAATAGCGCTGTTGCTATTCGTCCAGTTATACACTACACTGCCGCCGCTATTTGGTGTGCCGAACAAAGCGATGCTCGTTGGTGCCCCGTTACAAATCACCTGGCTGCTGATTGCGTTCACTACCGGTGTAGGGTTTACAATCACCACCAATTTATTGGCAGGGCCGGCACAACTCACACCTCCATTCGTAAACGTTGGCGATACGATGATGACGGCGCTATCCGGCGCTGTTCCGTTGTTGGTAGCAACAAACGAAGCAATGTTTCCGGCACCATTTGAAGCAAGGCCAAGGGCCGGGTTATTATTGATCCATGCGTAGTTCATTGTGCCGCCGCTGGCCGCCGAACTGAAAACGATGGCCGAGGTATTTGAACCATTGCACAACACCTGGTCAAAACCGGGGTTGATGGCTGCCGTTGGATTAACCGTGATGGTGAATGTTTGCGCCGCACCTACGCAGCTCACCCCTGCATTGCTAAACGTTGGAGTTACGCTGATGGTAGCCGTTACCGGAGCCGTGCCATTATTAATGGCATTGAAAGAAGCGATGGCCCCATTGCCACTAGCGGCCAAACCAATTGAAGGCTTATCGTTAGTCCAGGCATAGCTTACTGTGCCGCCTGTGGCCGATGAACTAAAATTGATGGTCGCAACCGAAGACCCGTTACAAAGTGTTTTGTTGCTGACTGCAATGACCGAAACGGTCGGGTTAACCGTGATGGTAAACGTTCTTGACGTTCCGGTGCAGCTCACACCGTTGAAACTAAATGTTGGTGTTACGGTAATGGCAGCAGTTACAGGTGCATTGCTGTTATTGCCTGCAATGAAAGAAGCGATATTTCCTGAACCGCTTGCTGGCAAGCCGATAGAGGGATTGTTGTTTGTCCATACATAGCTTAAGGCACCGCCAGTAGCCGAACTACCAAAGTTGATAGCAGTACTGTTTGTACCGTTGCACAATACCTGGTTCGTTACATTAATAATAGTGGCTGTTGCGTTCACATAAACTTTGAAGGTTCGGGCCGTGCCGCTGCAAGCTACCCCGTTGGCCGTAAAAGTTGGCGTAACAGTGATGGTGGCGCTATCCGGCGCCGTACCGTTATTGATGGCATTAAACGTTGCTATGTTTCCACTGCCATTGGCCGCTAAACCAATGTTTGCGTTGCTGTTTGTCCATTGGTAAGTAACCGCTCCACCTGTGGTTGGCGAAGTAAAGTTCACTGCCGCAACAGAGGAACCATTACACTGTGTTTGATTGCTGACTGGATTAACGGTTGCCGTTGGGTTTACGCTTATGGTGAATGAACTATCAGCACTGGTACAACCCACACCACCGTTAGTGAATGTTGGCGTTATGGTGATTGTTCCCGATACGGGAGCGGTAGTATTGTTGAGAGCGATAAATGATGCAATAGCCCCATTGCCGCTCGCTGCAAGGCCGATGGCTGTATTGTTGTTTGTCCACGCATACGATGTACTGCCGCCTGTATTTACGGTACTGAAGTTTACCGCATTCGTGCCTGCATTGTTACAAACAACCTGATTGCTTACACCATTTACTTGCGCAGCAGGATTTACAACGATATAAAACGTATCCTTCACACCCACGCAACTGATACCGGCATTGGTGATGGTTGGTGTAACGATGATGGTAGCGGTGTCTGCTTTTGTGCCCGATGTATTCACTCCAGTAAACGATGCGATGTTTCCGCTACCGTTCGCCGCAAGGCCGATGGCTGTATTGCTGTTCGTCCATGTGTAATTAACCGCACCACCGGTTGTTGTTGTGCTAAAGGCGATGGCCGCAACAGCGCTGCTGTTACAAACTACCTTATCGGCAGTTGTATTTACAACCGGTGTTGGGTTGGTGATGGTAATGACGGGCACACGGTTGGAGGCGGCTTCTTCCACATACAAGGTATCCACTCCACTCACCAATGAAGTGGTGGTTGGCAGCACAGTTGTGGATAGAGCACCGCGATACCACTTTACGGTGTCGCCGGCATTCGATGCGGTGGCAATGTCGGCAATCGTACCCGCACCACATTTCGCCAATGAGTCGTTGCTGATTCTGTTTAATAAAATCTTGGTGCGAGTGCTTTCGCAACCACCAATGCTTTGCGAGACATAGTACGTTGAATCATCCTGCACAGCCGCCGTACCCGCTAAGGCAACACCACCTGTTGCGGCTGTATAAAATTGAACATTGCTACCGGTTACAGCCAAGCTATTCAGCGCCTTGTTGCCGGTATAAATAACCAGCGATGATGCGGCTGGCGCCGATGGCTGTCCGCTTGTGATGGTGAAAGAACGTGGCGTACCAAAGCAGGTATCTGCCCCTTTCATCATGTATGGCATAACGGTTACAGTTGCCGTTGCCGGAGTGTTGCTTGCGGTGAAAGAAGCAATAGCCCCGTTGCCGCTTGCGGCAAGCCCGATGGACGAATTGCTGTTACTCCACTTGTAGTAAACAGCGCCACCGGTGATGGATGTAGTAAAGTTGATAGCGGCAACGCTGCTGCCCGGACAAGCCAGCGCAGCCGGTATGCTATCCACTTTTGGTGTAGGCAATACCGAGACATAGAACGTATCCCGCTGCTGCGGGCAGCTTAAACCGGCGAGCGGTGTAAATACTTTTGATTCATTGGATAGATTGATCCAACCGCCGTTGGCCCGGCCCGCAACATAGTATGAAGCGGCTCCGTCTTTTATTCCTTCGTAAGCGCCGCCAACGGTACCCGATTGATTATACGGATCGGGGCTTAAACTTTCGGTTAGCGAGGGCACCGAACCTTTCAAGCTTTCAATACTGTTGCTGCCTTCGTTCAATACAATTTGAAAAGAACCCGTTCCTGTAGAAGGATTAGCTGTGAACGTATGCGTTTGCATCATCGGTATTCCCAGGAATACAGTGCCGGTATAATCGGCCGGCTTTTGCAGATTAACAAAGCTCACAATCAACTTTCTGTTGGGGGCTGTACCACTTACTTTATAAGCAATCCTGCTGCTTGCGTTCGTTTTCCACAAACCACGCATCTGCCCGTAAATTATTTTAGTTGGGTTTGCTCCCGCATCAAAAGTGATGGAGCCAATATTGGAAACGTAAAAATTTGAATACGCATTGCCAAAAAAGTTGAAAGGAAAACCAATGGTTTTGGCTGCGCTCAAATTTCCGGAGGCGTACTCGGTACCAAGGTTTAAATAAGTTGAGCCTGTGGTATCGGCAAAGGCATAGGTTCCATTGCTGATGGCATAGGAGGATGGCGTTGTGTAAGATGCTGCAATCACCACGGTATCAGTCTTCACCGCATTGCTTGTATTGTTGGCAGTGAAAGAAATGATGCCGCTGTTGCCGTTTGCCGCAATACCGGTACCGCTTTGTGTTGCCGTCCACGCTATGTTATTTGCACTGCCTTTTATAGCGATGCTTGCGTTGGCGTTGCTGTTGCAGAATGCAGTATCGGAAGTTGGTTTTAATTGTCCCCGAATAAAGACGGTGTCTTTCGCCCTTGTTCCGCTTTCGCAACCGGTGATGGTTTGCGAAGCATAATACATTGCACTATCAACAAGTGGCGTTGTGCCTGCCAATGGCGAGCCACCGGTAGCAGTTGAGTACCACTGAATACTGCTGCCTGTAGCCGCTAAATCGGCCACCGTATAATTGGCGCCTGCACAAAAGGTTTGATTGCTTGCCGCAGGTGCGGCTATCACTGTTGTTGTGGTAATGGTAACTGACTTGTTCACCGTATCGCCGCTGCAGGTTACTCTTACATTGTACATTCCCGGTGCCAGATTGCTGATGGTATCGGTAGTGGCACCGCCAAGCGACCATAAATACGTATAGCTACCCGCGGAGCATCCGGTTGCAATGGCTCTTGCACCACCATCCGAAGTGCTTGCACAAGTGGCGTCAGTACGATTGAAGCTTACCGAGAAGGGCGAAGTGCCGATACGGCTTAGCAGGTAGAGATTGCTAAGCGTCATCATATCCATCTTGCTTCTTATCTGGTATAAATAGTTGGGTGTGGCAAACAGCCTGTTTCCCATATAACCTGAACCAACGCCGGTGGTGGAAAGTGAAACGAAGTTGGATACGGTGCCGGTTGTTGTTGCAATTTTAGAGACAACCGAACTCATTGCACTCGTCAAATATAAATTGCCATTTGGCGCTGCCACGAAGCCACCACAAAAATCATTGTTAGCGGCTGTTACTACCGCCCATTTGTTGGTAACCACGGAATCTGAAACACGTATTTTATGGACACCGAATCTGCCACTGGTGGTTACATCGGGAAAAACAGTGGCCACGTAAATGTTCCCGTTACTATAAACGATGTTATTAAAGTAACCAGTTTGTGCTCTTTGTGGCAAGGCCCATTGTTCTGTTGCAACCCCTGCCGGAGTAATTTTACTGATGACGGAATCATTTATTTGAGTACAATAAATGTTTGAATTATCATCGGTTACCAGCTTGTAAAACTTCATTGCAGGGCTTGCAGTCAGCAGCGTACTTACCACGCCAATAGTACCGGAACCTGATGTGACAGGCGTTACACACTTGATAACATTTGAGCTATTTGTGATGTACAATTTACCGTTCGGTGCCTGTATCATATTGTCCCACGATGTAGAGCCTGTATTAATATCGGCCCATGAAACGTTTGCAACCGAATCAAACGTTACCCGTGCAACCCTTGCGGTAAGCCCCGAGGAAAGGGGGCTAAGCAGCAGGTACATGGCGCCATCCTGCCCAATCAATGCATCCATAATGTTGCTGTTAACGGTTACCCAGGCAGCATTGTAATAGGAGCCGCTTTTTCTCCCGACCTGATTGCCATAAGGGCTTGCCGGAAACAAATAAGTGGCGCCGTCCGGACCTTCCAGAATTTTATTCTGGGTAGCAGCGGCGCCATAAATGGGCACATGGGGTTCGTCAATCGGCGGCGATTGAGCACTTACTTCATTAAAAGCAAAAGAAAATAGCAGCAGTAAGATGGGAATGACGCCGTGCCCGGCAAAAGTGTTTTCTCGCAATTCTTTTGTTGAAAATTGCCGCTGTTGGTTTGTTGAGGCAGCGGCATACAAAGACACGAAAGAGGCCAGAAGTGGTCTTCTTTTCATTGAATAAAGGATTTTGCACAAGATGGTAACGCCTTTTCACTCGCGCCAATAATCTGCTTAAAATAGGGGGAACCCCTATATGCCGCAAAATAGTTGCACGACCCACAAGCTCTCTTATTTTTGTGCCTGTTCCAATTCTTATGAAATACGCATCGCAACCTAAAAACTTTTCATCACTACTTCTTTGCACTGCAACGTTGCTGTTGTTGACTGGTTACGGTTGCCGTCAATCCAACTCAACGGCTATTGCAACAAACCCTGTTTCCGACTCGCTGCGTGTAGAGGAGTTATTACACAAAGGCGATAGCTTGTATAGCCGCCGCAGCAGCATGAATGCCATTAGCGAAAGCCTTTTGTATTTTGATTCTGCTAATCGCCTGGCGGCCCGTATAGGCAACAAAGAGCTGTTGGCAAACACACTTTATTACATCGGCAATGTGTACAATGCCTGGAACGGCGAGCCGCAAAAAACCATTGATTATTACGGCCGCTCCGCTGCCATTTTCAAGAGCCTTCCACACCAACGCATTAAAGAGCACTATCTGTACTACATCATCGCTCATGCTTACGATGGAGAAAAAGCGGCCGACAGTGTACGCTGCGTTCAAGCCATCAACGCCGCGCTACAAAGCATTCATTGCCTGCCCAAAACAACGGTGGACTCCATGGATTTTCTTCCTGACTTTGCCTGGGTAGCTTCTAACAGCAAGGCGTATGTTTTGGCGGATAGCATTTTGGCTCACTTGCCTTTTCGGCCAAAAAACAATCCGGCTACAAACAATTATCTCGATCACTATTATCTCACCCGTTCCCAAATCGCTGTCTATCATAATGGCAACACGAACTCCCGTTATCCCGATTCATTAGCACAAGCCCTGGGCAATTGCAACAACCGTTTCGACTCGGCTTATTACAGCCTGCATCTTGCCGAGTTATTTGACGTATCAGGACAATACAAAAAAGCACTTTACTATAACCGGTTGAGTGCAGCGGTTAACCAGCAGGTAAGCAGCGGCGATGTGCTCACCAGCCTTCGTACGGCATTGCTGAACGGAGAGTTGCGGGCAGAAAAAGAAAAGCAACGGCTTGCGGAAAAAGATTTGGAGAACAACAACCTTTACCTGGTTGTCGTACTCCTTGCCACCATGTTTACCGCAACTGCAGTGGGCTTGTACCTTACTTTTTTAAAACGGCGCCAGCAACGCAAGGAAGCGTTGTTGCAGGAGAGCTTCACCCATCAGCTATTGGAAAAAGAAGAGGACGAACGCAAACGCATCGCCACCGAATTGCACGACGGCATTAATCACGACCTGCTGGCTTTAAAAAACAACCTGCTGCTGCACAAGCCGGTGGAAGCAGACGATGTGGAGGAAGTGATAACGTCGGTACGGGAGGTGAGCCGCAATTTGTATCCTTCGCTTTTTGAAAGTGTGGGCTTGCCCGCAAGCCTTGAATCGTTATGTCAAAGATTGACTGCCGCGGGCTTCTTTACCACTTGCGACATTGCGTACATAGCAAGGCTATCCAAACAAGATGAATTGCAGATTTACCGTATTGTGCAGGAGGCGTTGAATAACATAATGAAGCACGCAAGTGCTGAAGCGTGTAAAATCACCATCAGGTCAAACGATGCTGAACTGCGGGTAGAAATTAAAGACAACGGCGTGGGCTTTGATGCGGAGAAGGCGAATGCAAGTGCGTTGTCTTTTGGTTTGCAAAGCATGAAGCAACGGGCCCGTGCCGTCGGTGCCGACCTGCGTTGGGAAAGCAGTGCTAACGGCACCATCGTTACTTTAGTGAAACAACACTGATTATGGCCAAAATCATCATCGCCGACGACCATCCCGTTACGCTTAATGGCATCAGCCAATACCTGCGTTCATTGGGCCATCGCATTGTAAAAGAATATGCCAATGGCATCGAAGCCTGTAACAATATTCTCACCCTGCTTCCCGATTATGCCATCCTTGACGTTTCAATGCCGGGCATGAACGGACTGGAAGTATTGGAAAAAGTACGCAGCCGCAACAAAACAGTGAAGGTGATTTTGTACACGATGTACACCGACGCTGCTTTGTTTGAAAAAGCAAAAGCACTGGGTGTGAACGGCTATGTGCTGAAAGATTTTGCGTTGGAGGAATTAAAAGATTGCCTTCATACCTTGAAATTTCAAAAACAATGGTTCAGTCCCAAATTAGATACGGCACTGGAAGCCGGCCCCGGAAGCAGCGAAGAAGAAAAGCTTCAGACTTTATCCGGCGCGGAGAAAAAAATCTTGTCCTTGATTGCGGCCCGAAAAACCAGCAAGCAAATTGCCGAACAGCTTTTCATATCCGAAAAAACGGTAGAGAACCATCGCAGCAACATCATAAAAAAGCTTGGGCTGTCTGGCGGCAGCAATGTGCTTTCGCATTGGGCGGCGCAATACGGAGTGAAGTGATTAGAACATGAGTACGAATAAATTGAGCAACCAGTAGGCCGCGGTTTGTAATTGCTTATGCCGTAAACTCTTTATCGTGGCTAACAATCCTGCCGTCCGCCAATTGCATTGTCCGGTCACTCGCCGCGGCAAAATCATTGTTGTGCGTAACAGCAATTGCGTGAGTAAAAGAGAAGCGCTATTGTTTTAACGCATCGTAAAGAATTTCGGCTGTGTGCTTTGCGGTGCGGCCGGTGCCGTCTTTTATCTGATGGCGGCAACTGGTGCCGGAGGCGGCAATGATGTCGCTTGCGTGGCTGTTGCGCACTGCGGGAAAAAGAACAAGCCCACCAATCTTCATGGAGACATCGTAATGCTCTTTTTCATAACCGAAAGAGCCGGCCATGCCGCAGCAGCCCGAAGGAATTTCTTCCACCGTAAAACCCGGAACAACGGAAAGGCTTTGCTTGATAAAGCTTGTTGACGACAAGGACTTTTGGTGGCAATGCCCGTGAATCAAAACGCTTGTTTGCCTGGCTGCAAATTGTTCCGATCTGATTTTTCCCTTGGCCATTTCTCCGGCAAACCATTCTTCAAACAGGAAGCTGTGTTTGGCCAGGTCCTTCGCGGCAGGCAATAAATCTTGTGGTACAAGATCGGGGTATTCATCACGCAAGGTTAAGATGGCCGATGGCTCAATGCCAATGATGGGCACATCCGCATTTACACAGTCCTTCAATGCCGCGACGTTTTTAATGGCGATGGCTTTTGCCTTTCGCAACAAGCCTTTTGAAAGATAAGTTCTTCCGCTTTCCGCATGATGAGGCAGGATGACTTCGTAACCCAAAGCCTCTAAAAGCAGAATCATTTTCTGCCCCGCTTCCACATCGTTGTAATTGCTAAACTCATCGCAGAACAAGTGCACACGGCCGTTTGGTTTGTCACTGCTTGCCGGTGTGCGTTCATGTTTTGCAAACCATTTTCGCAGCGTCGTGTTGTGCAACAGCGGCATCGTTCGTTGGGGATGAAAGCCGGCTGCCTTATTTATTATTCTTCGAAGCGAAGCCTTCTTAAAAAGAAAATTATAAGCCCAGGGCGCAGCGGAGGCGAGCTTCATTTGCGCCGTAAAATTTGCAATCAACTTCGACCGCAAAGGCACACCGTGCTTGTCGTAATAGGCTTGTGTAAATTCTGCTTTCATTTTGCCAACGTCCACACTTGAAGGACATTCAGATTTACAGCCTTTGCAGGAAAGGCACAAGTCCAGCACATTGCGCACTTCTTCTTCCGATACCTTCATTCCCTGTCCATAAGTCCTGCCCGTGTAGTAATGCCGAAGCAGGTTGGCCCTTGCCCTTGTGGTATCCTGTTCGCTTCGTGTGGCCATAAAGCTTGGACACATGATGCCGCCGCTGATGTGCGATTTGCGGCAATCGCCGGAGCCGCTGCATTTTTCAGCAAGGCGCAAAATGCCCTCCTGTGCCGAGAAGTCAAGCACGGTTTTAATGTCTCCTTTTATCAAGTCCTGCCCATAGCGCAAGGCTTCGTTCACGGGCGGCGTATCCACAATCTTGCCTTTATTAAAAAAATTATCAGGATCAAAAAGATGCTTAACGTCTTTGAAAAGTTCATACGCCTTCTCTCCCATCATAAATGGAATGAACTCGCCGCGCAAGCGACCGTCGCCGTGTTCTCCGCTTAAGGAGCCATTGTACTTTTTTACAATCGCAGCGGTTTCTTTCAATACCGTTTTAAAAAGAATTTTACCGGCTCCTGTTTTTAAATTAATCATCGGCTCCACGTGCAGCTCACCGGCGCCGGCGTGTGCGTACATCGAGTACTTGATGCTGTACTTTTTTAGCAAGGCCTCCACATCATCAATATAATCAGGCAAATCTTCCGCATCCACGGCGCAATCTTCTATCAGGTTTACGGGTTGCGTATCGCCGGGTTCGTTTCGCAACAAGCCCAGGCCTGCCTTGCGCAAATCCCAGGCGGAATTCGTATCACCGCCGTACAAAACCGGATAGGCATAACCAAGGCCTGCTTCTTTTAGCACCGCGGTTAAAGCCGCTGCTTTTTGTTGAAGCAATTCTTTCTCTTCCGCAAAAAATTCTACCATCAAAATGGCCGCCGGTTCACCCTGCACAAAGAAGCGGTTCTTCGATTGTTCAATGTTTGTTTTGGTGTATTGAAGAATGATGTCGTCCACCAACTCCGATGCCGAGCAGTGATGTTTCAAGGCTTCGATGTTGGCAAGCAGCGCTTCTTTGATGGTGGCGGTATGCACCGCAACAATGCAGCGTTCAGGCGGTGGCAGTGGCCGCAGCCGCAGTTTTGCTTCGGTGATAAAACACAGCGTGCCTTCCGAACCGGCGATGAGCTTGCAAAAGTTGAACGGCAATTCATCAATGTTTTCAATGGCATACAACAACGTATCCAGGGCATAACCCGTGTTGCGGCGGCTGATGCTTTTTTTGGGAAAGCCTTCTTCAATGGCCCTTTTGTTTTCAGCATTCTGAAGCAAAGACTTTATTTCGCGGTACAATTTTCCTTCCAGTGTTGGCAAGCCGCATTTGATTTCAAAATTCTCTTTGTTGACGTCTTTAAAAACGGCTTCGGAACCATCGGAAAGAACAGCGTTTACTTCCAATAAGTTTCCTCTGGTATCGCCCCAAATGATTGAATGAAGCCCGCAGGAATTGTTGCCGATCATTCCGCCGATCATGGCACGATTGGCCGTTGATGTTTCCGGACCGAACATTAATCCATGCTGCTTCAGATGCACGTTCAAGTCATCGCGAATCACACCGGGTTGCACACGCACCCACTCTTCTTCCTTATTGACTTCTAAAATTTGAGTAAAGTTTTTTGAAAGATCAACCAAGATGCCGGCGCCCACAACTTGTCCTGCCAGCGATGTACCCGCCGCTCTTGGGATGAGGGTAAGCTTTGCTCCGTTAGCATAAGCAACAAGGCTTTTTATATCATCAATACACTTTGGAAGCGCAACGGCAAGCGGCCGTTCCTGGTAAACGGAAGCATCGGTGGCATAACTGCTGATGATGGCTTTATGCTCCACCGTATCGCGATAGTACAACTCACCGGAAAAGCGGCCACTTATTTCATCTAACATGAACAACTGGGTTTACCGGTAAAAGTAAGTTTGATAGAAATGAAATGGCGGAAAGCCAATAGCATTGATTTGCGTTGAAGCCAGTTATCAAGACAAAACAGAAGTTTTTTGTTGAGCGTTGGCAGATGCTTTAACCGTTTCCGCCGCGGCTTCCATCAAACCTTTGATATACCCGATGCCAAACAGGTTCCCTTTCATTTCATAGCCCGCATGGTCGTTGCTTTCGCCGGCCATGGTGGGCACATGATCCGAACGAATAGGTCCGTCAAAACCGATTTCGCAATAAACCTTCATCAGCTCAAACATATTGGTCGGCCCGTTGTCGTGGAAGGTTTCGCGGAAGTCTTTAGGGTGACCAACTACATCCCGTATGTGTACAAAAAAAATGCGCTTTTGCCATTCGCGAATCAAGGCTTTCACGTCTTCGTTCATGGTGGTGTAAGTGCCCTGGCAAAAGGTCAATCCATGTGAAGGACTATCGGAAAATGACAAGGCCTTTCTTATCGCATCAGCCGATGTCAGAATTCGTGCAATTCCATGCACCGGACTCACCGGCGGGTCGTCGGGATGCAGTCCCATCTTCACGCCATTTTCTTCTGCCACCGGCGTTACTCTTTCAATAAACCAATGATAATTCTCCCAAAGCTGGCTCTCGCTAATGGGTGCATACTTATCGGGCGGCTCTTGCAACGTTGCTTCGTAGTTAAACCCTGAAACCAGGGCCCCGCCTCGTTCCGGCAGCGCTTTGTGCGTACGGTACCAACCGGGATACATAAAGTTGTAGCAAATAAAATTGACGCCAAGCCTGCCCATGTTTTGCAGCATCTGCTGGTACTTTTCAATGTCTTTTTCTTTACCCGGTAAACCCAGTTTTATTCGCGTCATGTCTATCTGGTCACCTTCCAAACCGTACAATTGAAAGCCCTGTTCTTCATAAATTTCTTTTGAACGGGCAAAGGAATTATAGTCATCAATGGCAGCTTCGCCGGTAAGCTCCGGCGCTAATTTGGCAATGGCCGTATCAATGCCCATCTGTCTGCACAACGTCCATTTTTCATCGGGCTTCGCTCCAAAAAATAGAAAGGATAATTTCATAAGAACCTCATCCCCGGCCCTTCTCCAACAAGTTGGAGAAGGGAGCAGGTCGTTTACAATTTTAATGACTTTGTTGTTTTGAACATCGGGTTTGTAATAATTGACGTTTGATTGCACTCTCGATCACTTCTCCCCTCTCCATTTCTGATGGAGAGGGGGCGGGGGTGAGGTTTAAAAGTATCCGCCCTTCTTCGTTATCTCCTGTACGCTATCACCCGCCGCAACCCAACCAAAAATCTTCTTCTCGTTCTCTTTAATTTCTTCTGCCCGCAACAACACATCATAGGCAATATCTCTCGGTACAATCAACACGCCGTCAATATCACCCAATACTACGTCGCCGGGCCTGATGGTCACATCATCAATCTGCAACACGGTTTGGTAATGCGTGATTAGGCAGCGTCCTAAACTGCCGTTGCTAATTCTGTATTTGTAAAACACCGGGAAGTCTGCTTCTAAAATTTGATGTGTGTCTCTTATGCCGCCGTCAATGCAAGCCGCCTTTAAGCCTTTGCCTTTTGCAGTAGCCGTCATTACGCCGCCCCACAACGTTGCTTTTTCATCTTTGCTTGTGTCCCAAACCACAAATGAATTTTCCTGCATGTCGTCCAGCATCTGCGAACGAAATTCCATTTCGCCGGAGACTTTTGCATTGGGCGCACTCTTTACCGTAAAGGCAAAACCCGCCACCGTCCTGTATTCGCGCAGGGGAATGATACGATTGGGCAAGGCTTGGTTCAGCAAACAAAATTCCCGCAACACATCGTTTACCGCACCGGTATAAAGTTGTTCAAAGCGGTGAAGCAATTCGTTATCGCCGATAGGAAAAGGCTTGTTAGAGATCGTTTCCCTTTCCGCAATCAAGGCCTCCAGGTTCATCATGCCCACCTCTTTGCGGTATTGCTCGGAACCTTTGATTTTAGCGGCGCCATTGGCTTTTATTTTCGTATCCATACGTGAACGTTTTTACTTGTTTTGATTGAATGTATTCGAGGCTTAACTGCTTTTTAAATTCCTGCGGTGGATAAAAATCCGCCGTCCACCGGCACCACAATTCCCGTGACAAAACCTGCCGCTTCATCGCTGATTAACCAGTTCATACAACCGATCAATTCCGGTGCTTCGCCGAAGCGTTTCATGGGCGTGTGACCCAGTACACTCGTTGCACGTTGAGTATGACTACCGTCTTCGTTGAACATGATCTTGCGGCTTCTATCATTCAAGAAAAAGCCCGGTGCAATGGCGTTCACCCTGATGTTAGCCGGCGCTAAGTAAGCGGCCAGCCATTGTGTGAAATTGGCAATGCCGGCCTTGGCCATGCCGTAAGCGCCAACCTTGCTCAACGGACGATAACTGTTCATGCTGGCCACGTTAATAATGACGCCTTGCTTCTGTTTGGCCATGCTTTTGCCAAAAACAAAACTTGGAATTACGGTGCCCATGGTGTTGATGTCAATGACGCTTTGAAAGATGCTCATGTTAAGATTAAAGAAACCTTTCACCGAACCATCATCGCTCAATTCACGTTCATCAAATTCAGTGATGTTTGTCAGGGCCTCGTTTTGATTGCCACCGGCGCCGTTAATTAAAACAGTGGCAATGCCAAGGCCTTTTTCCACAGCGTCTTTTGCCTCTTTTACGGAAGCCTCATTTGACACATCAACGCTCACCGAAATAGCCGTTCCGCCAGCCGCTTTTATTTCTTCTTCCACAACTTTAAGTTTATCCAATGTTCTTCCCAGCAAGGCTACTTTATAACCTTGCCCGGCAAGATTCTTTGCCATCTCTGAACAAAGTGTTCCGCCTGCACCGGTCACAACTGCCACTTTATCGTTTATAGTTCCGCTCATTTTTGAATCCAGTTTTTTATATTGTTGCAGCAAATGTTTTTCACCAGTGTTGATACAAAGTCAAAATCATCGGGCAGTTTCCCTTCTTCCATCCAGCCGCCTAAAAGATTGCACAGAATTCTTCGGTAATAATCGTGGCGAACAAAGGAAAGAATGCTTCGCGAATCAGTGGTCATTCCGATGGAAGTGCTCAACAAACCGTAGCTGCTTAGCGTGACGAGTTGTTGTACGATGCCCTCGTAATGATCGTTATACCACCACGCCGGACCGAATTGAATTTTGCCCTGCACGCCGTCTTCCCCAAACGAACCGGTAAGCGTGGCCAGCACGGCATTGTCTGTTGGATTGAGTGTGTATAAAATCGTTTTGGGCAACGCACTTTCTTTATCCAAACCGTCTAGAAAAAGACAAAGCGATTCAACGTTTACTGTGTTGCCGATCCCTGCATAGCCACCCGCCGGACCAAGCTTTGTTCTTAATATGGAACTCGTGTAGCGATGCGCTCCTATGTGCAGTTGCATCTTCCATTTTCGTGCAGCGTATTCTTTTCCAAGAAAGTGCAAAAGGTGCGATTGCAGGCCAACGTTTTCTTCAACTGTTAGCGCTTCTCCATCTAAAACTTTTTTGAATAGTACTGATACAGCTTCTGCGTTGGTGGGAGCAAATAAAAAACCGCTATCTAAAGAATGATCGCTAAGCAAACAACCAGCATTGTCGAAAAAATCCAGTCGCTTTATAACCGCTTCTTTAAATGAAATTAGGTCGCTTACGGGAACACCGGTGATTGATTGCAGTTTACTCAACCATGTAGAGAAGCTTGCATTGAAACTGATGATGCTGTCGCTGCGCAAAGAAGGCAAACAGGTAAGGCCGCTTTGTTGGTTCCCTAAGGCCTGATGATGCGTCAAGTCGTCCAGCAAATCATCCGACGTGCAAAGCATCTCGACACCTAGTTTTTTAATAATGTCCAACGCACCAAAATCTTTCTTCGCCAATTTTTTATTGGTAGTCTCCCAAATCTTTTTGGCATTGTCCGGCGTGAGAACATCTTTAATGCCAAAGACCTCTTTCAACTCCATGCAACACCAATGAAACAAAGGATTGCCAACAGTGTGCGGAAGGCATTCGGCCCAGGCCAAAAACTTGTCGTAATCGGGTTTACCGCCTGTGATGAGGTCTTCTGCAATGCCGTAGATGCGCATGGCGCGGTGCTTGTACGGGTCGTGCTGTACCCAAAGCTGATAGATGTTTTCAAAACCTTTGTTGGCAGCCAATGCTGATGCATCTATGTGGTTGTGCGGATCAATGACGGGCAATGAGGCAGCCACACCATGATACAGCTTTCGGCCTGCCTCATTGTACAGCAAAAAATCTTTATGGTAAATGCCCTTCATTATTATTTTTCTTGCAACCGATTGTATTGTTTTATTCTAATCGTAACCATTCATTTTCATTCTGCTCCCTTACTGTACTTTCCATCTATGCGTTATATTAGTTATCGTTTTTTACTGGAACAACGATTACCGGTTAACAGTTTGCAGCTTTGCTTTAGCTGCTTCCTTTACTTGTACAGGTTCAGCTTCACCCCTTCGGTTTAAAAAATACATCACGCCCGCCAGCACCAAACAAATAGCTCCTGCAATCATGGACGATACCCCACTTGCATTTTTTATGGATGGAATACTCATCACAATAAACAACACACCCACCACCAGCAAAGCCACCGCATACAGTTTGTTCATCGCTTTTTGGAAGCCCCAATTCTCCACCGGTTTTTGCGCTTCGGTTAACGGCGTTGCCAGCTTTGTAAATAAGGCTGATACATTTTGATGATACACCGGATTCTTACTTTGAAACAAACCGGAGATCAGAAACACGCTGATGCAAATAGCAATCTCAATACCTGTTCCCAGCTCCCAGCTTATTTGCGGTTGCGTGTTTAAAACAAGTCCGGTAATGATGCCGATAACAACGGTAGCCAGGGCACCCCAAGGCTGCGGACGTTTCAATACAATGCCGAGTACCAAAGGTATCGTCATGGGTATGGCGAATAGTCCCGTGAACAATTTATTGGCTTCAAAGGCACCACCGAAACCACCCACGTACAAGGCGCCAACGGTGATCATCGCCCCCAGAAAAAGTGTCATCATCCGGCCCACCCACAACAACTCTTTATCACCCGCATCTTTCTTAAACAAGCGTTGATAAATGTCCTTTGTCAGCACTCCGGCAGTCACGTTGTATTCGCCGCTTAATACGCTCATGGTAGCGGCAAACATGGCGGCCACCATCAGGCCCATAATGCCTTGCGGCAACAGCTTCAGGCTGATGCTGACATAGGCCATTTCCGGGTTTTCAAGGTTTGGAATGATGGCCCTTGCGGCAATGGAAGGAAATAAGAACACAACGGGAAAAAGAAAGAAAAGCGTAGCACTTAACAAGGCTTGCTTTCGCCCGGCCGCTTCGTCGCGAACGCTGTAAAACCGCTGAATAAACGTCCAGTTGCCGCTGTACTTTATCAGGATCATGATGTAGTAAACAGCGATATAAAGTGGGATTCCTTTCTTGCCATTGAACGGGGTGAAGTGATCAGGAATCGTATGCACTAAAGCCTGAAAACCACCAGCCGCGGTGATGGCAAGCGGAACCAAAATAAGCGTAGCTACAATAAGAATGATGAATTGTACCACATCAGTTATGACCACGGCCCACAAGCCGCCGGCAATGGTGTACAGCGCAACGATGACTCCACATACAAGTATTGATGTTTCCAAACTGATGCCCGTGGCGGCTTTCAGGAACAAGCCAAGTGCATACAACCGCACCATGTTGTCGAGTATTTTAAAGCCAACGCCGCTCCACGAAAATACCTGTCGCACCGCCGGACTAAACCTCGTTTCCAAATATTCCATCGGCGTGGTGATGCCCGCTCTTCTCCATCGCTTGGCAAATACGGCAGCACCAACTAATGCCGGCAACACGGTGCTCCAGATTAAGGTGATGGCAATGATGCCATCGCTATAAGCAATACCCGCATAAGCCACAAAAATGAAGGTGCTGAACTTCGTCATGAAGTTGGAAATGGCGCCTGATACCCAGGGAATGGAATTGCCGCCCTTGAAGTAATCGCCAATGTTTTTTACAAACCGCCCGAGGAACAGCCCGATGCCCGCCATCAAGAGCATGTACACCGCTATGGCCGCATAATCCAGGGTTTGTAATGACTTCATGTTTGTTGCTTAATATCTTTTATAGATGCCTTGATTATTTATTATCGCAATGCCTATTATCGTCGCTTGTGCATTTTATTTATGTACTCGTACCATACTGTTCTTTTTACTTTCCGTTATCAGGTTCCGCAGGTCAGCCACAAACACATTGCGGGTATTGCCTACGTACCCGTTAAATACCACATAACGTCCCGTTCTATCCCAGGCCGGATGCGGATCAATTCGAAATTCGCCGGTAACGTTCGAAACGAATACGGCCGCAACCTTTTCTTCTACGCCGGTATCGGTATGTAAGAAACGAATGGGCACAGAGCCGTCACGGGCCGTGATGGGCTCATCTGGATAAGCGTCGGTGATGATCAGCGGCAAGCCTTTCGGATGAAAAGACGGATGACCGGAACCGGGTGTGAAAACTGTTTTCAGTTCAGTGCCGTCATACTTCACCGATATTAATTCAAGGCCTTCTTTACCATCAATATTCAGGTTCATCGAAAGATGCTCTCCATCAGGCATCCAGTTTACATGATGGCCGCCTTTGGCCCATTGCTCCGGCGTGACAGCCGTCCGTATGTCGCTGCCATCGGGCTTCATGGTGATAACGGAACGCAACCTCGCACCGCCTTTCACGGGCGACCATTGCAATGTTGTCAGCAACCTTGTGCCTTGGGGATTCCATTTTACCTGAAAGCAATAATACTCGTAATCCTGCGGGTTGGTAATGGCAATAGAAGGAACAGATTTTTCGTAAATGTCTTTGATGCTGACGATGCGCTTGCTTTTACCGGAAGCCACATCAACGATGTCAATGCCATCATCCGCAACAGGCCCGATATTTCGGCCAACCAACTTTTTTGGTATTACAACGCCATAGCCGACTTGCGCATAGGTTGATTTAATGAGATTGTAGGTGGCAAGTCGCTTGCCGTCGTTAGAAGCCATGAAGATCGTTCCATCAAGTTTGCGACTTTTTCCTGTGGCGGGATCAAGCACCACGCAATACGCTTTCCACGAAGCTGTATCCACGTCATTAAAAAGAAGCTCTTTGTCGGTTGCGCCCCATTGCACGTTGGCGCCGAGTTGCACTTCCCAACCTCTTGATTGCGCCACTACCTTTTCTTTTCCTGTTTTCAGGTCCACCACTATCACATCGCCCGCATCACCCGGTCGCGGCGACTTGTTCTCGTACGGCATACGGAACAAGGCCAAAAATTTACCGGATGGACTAATGGGTGATGTATCAAAGAAGCGATGAATGACCCGGCCGGAGCTGACCTTTTTTATATTAATGCCTTTCATGGCGACCATACCCGACGAAGTTTTATCATCCGAAGATTGCGCATGTGATTCCATCTTAGTCATTGTGACGAGGAAGAATAAACAGGCTAACCGGATGATAAATTTTTTCATTGTACTTGAATGACTAGCTTATGTGCGATTTTGTTTGTTTCATTCTTTGTCCTGGCGTAAACCCACCCCTCTTAAACATTTCTTTATTAGAAGTTGCTGCCGCCCCTCCAAGGAAGGGATGACCAGTCTGTATTATTTCAACCGTACCAAAGACCTCTCTGCAATCACCACCGGGTAATCCGGTATTGGTATGTTGGAGAAGATGTAACCATCGCCGTCTTTCTTACATTGAGCCGCTGCAATTTCATAGACTTTGCCGCCGATTAAATCAATGTATACCGGCTTTTTAAACACAACATTTTTCACGGTAAACGTGATGGTCTTTGTTTCCGATTCGTCTTCTGTTACGGGCTTTGCCGATGCCCATAGCGTAAGCAAACTGGCTTTGTTTTTTGTATACGCAAAGGCGGATACGCCGGCTTCAGTAGAAAAATTTGCTTCTTTATTTCGATTGATTTTTTCCGAAAAAAGGGAAGCCGAATGTTGATAGGCCGCGTACATCATTTTTTTCTTTTCGATGCTTTTATCCGGCCTTGCTTTTAATAAGCCCTTTGCGTTCAAACCCAGCATGTGGTCGCCGGAACCGTAATACATATCCGACATCGAAAATAAATTGGTGACTTCCATGTCAGCGCCCATATCGCCGAACATGCGGCGAAGGTCCCATTTGGTTTGCGATAGTTCCGTCCAGTTGAACTCCGTTAAGGCACCGATGGCTTCTCCTTTTTTTACAGACGGAGCGCCGTTTTCGCCTTGCCAGAACGCCACATCCGGCTTCGCGGCCAGCACCACTTTTCTTACTTCATCCACCATTGCATACGTGTCTTCGGGACGAAGCTTGTAACCGTGCAGCGTCACTACATTTAGTAAACCGAGTTGACCAACTGATTTTAAATGATCAATAAACGTTTGGGTGTATTGCGGCCAGTTGCTGCAGCAAAGCGCCAGTCCAATCAATCTTGCCAATGGTTGTTCCTTGCGTATTACCCTTCCCGTTCGCACATAAAAAACAGCATAATCTTTTGCGGTAAATTTCTTTCCTAAATCAGGTTCGTTCCAGATTTCCCATTCATGAACCCGGCTTTTGAAATGCTTTATCACCGCAGATACCCAAGCATCCCATGCCGCCAATGCCGTTTCAGAAGTAGGCAGTCCACCAGCCAATGCTGCATCGCCACCGCCTTCGTAAATGGGATTACCATACGATACTTCCAACCAAGGCTGAACGCTTTGCAACAGTGCATCGTTCACAATAGAATCCAGCCAGGCAAAGTCGTATTGACCTTTGATCCTTTCACATCTTGCCCAACCGGCTTGGAGACGTAAGCGTTTTGCCCCAAGCGGCCCGAGGTAAGATTTGTAAGCATTGTAATCCGCATAGTTCCTGTCTAAGGTTTCGCCACCAATGGACCATCGGGAAGACTTGATTTCTTTTGCCGGCAAAGCTTTCACTACACCCAATTCTTTCCAAGATGAAAGAGGTGTTTGCGCCTGCGCAGTGATGGCGGCAATGAATAAAAAGAGTATCGTTAGAAATTTTTGCATGGAAAATTTATTGCAATGAAGCAAGCTTAATAACCCGGATTTTGACCAAGCGATGAATTCAAATCGGTTTCGCGTTGCGGGATGGGAAACAATTTATGAAATGCTTTTGTCGCATAGCCCTTTGATGTCATCACAGGAAGAAAGCGATCGGTACGCACCAGGTCAAACCAACGCTGTCCTTCAAATGCCAACTCAACGCGGCGTTCGTGTTCTATAGCGAGTCGTGCATCGGCTTGTGAAATGGTTGTCGGCAAACCCGCTAAGCCGGCTCTTGTTCTTACCTGATTAATTAACGGAATGCCAGTGGCCGTTTGCGCCTGCTCATTTACCGCTTCGCCATACATCAGCAAAACATCGGCATAGCGCAACACCGGAAAATCTATGTCGGCCTCGCCGGCGATAGTGCCTGCTTGCTTGTACTTCACTACATATCGTTCGTTCACAGTAGTGGTTCCGCTTACATAGGACGTGGCAATGCTTGCTGTTTTCCGAAGGTCGCCGGCTTCGTATTCATTCAACATATCCAGTGTTGGCCGCATAAAGCCTTCGCCGCTGCCGCTGGTAAGCCCGAAGTAAGCGCCGGTGCCGTTCCAGGGAATGGTGGCCGACCATATAGCACTGCCCTGCCCTATCTGCCCCGACTTGTATTGAACCGAAAAAATCATGTCTTTGTTGCTTGCCAATGGCGTTGTATTGCTGAACACGGCTGCGTAAGTATTGGCGGTTACGTTAAACTGTCCGGATGTGATCACTTCGTTCAATTTGGCGGAGGCCTTCGCATAATCTTTTTGAGTGAGATAAACTTTTCCCAACAAAGCCTTGGCTGCCCAACGCGAAGCACGGCCGCCTTCTGCTGTGGTAATGGTTGTCGGAAGATTAGCTTCAGCAAATGATAAGTCGCTGATGATTTGCTCGTATATTTTTGAGGCCGCGGTACGGGAAATGCCATAGCCCTGGGCCGGATCGCTAAACTCCGTTGTCACCAATTGCACATCGCCAAACAAGCGAACAAGATTAAAATAAAACATCCCGCGAAGAAATTTTGCTTCAGCTTCAAACCTTGTTTTTGTGGCTTGATCAAAAGATGCTTCAGGCAACCTGGCAAGAATAGTGTTGGTTCTGCTGATACCGATATAATGGCCCGTCCATACCGAAGAAAAAATGGTGTTGCTCAAGGAGAAGTTGAAATCCTTCAACTCAAAAATGGAAACGTTGCTGGTAGCTCTTGTGGCACCGAAATCAACGTTATCAGTAGCGGTTTCACCAAGATTTAAAAGCCCTGTATTAGAGTTGCAGTTGCCGTATAAACCGGTTTGCTTGAAAGAAGAATACGCACCCACGATAGCGTTATAAAAATCCGAAGAGGTTTTGTACACATTGTTGGTGGTCCGGGTTGTATCGGGCAACTGGTCTAAAAAATCCTTTTTGCAAGAAGTGGCAAATATTGCAAGGAGAAGCGTTGTATAGAACCACAAATTTCTTTTCATATAGAATGAGTTTAGCGAAGCTTAAAAAGTTACATTAACACCAACAGTGGTTGTGCGGGCCATCGGGTAGGTACCAAAATCAACACCCAATACCGATTGATTGTCGCCGGCATAACCAACCTCTGGATCAAACCCCCAATACCTGGTGAAGGTGTGTACATTGGTCATGCCCACATAGATTCTGGCGCCTTGCACTTTAAATTTACTGATTACAGAAGGCGGCAGATTGTAGCCCACATTAATCTGGCGGATGCGAAAGAAAGACGCATCAAACAGGGACAAGGAACTGTATTGAAAGTTGTTGTTCTTACCACCGCGAATGTCGCGGCCAAACTGGCCATACTCGCCACCACCGGGGTTATCAGCGCTCCGCCACCGGGCCTGGTCAATAAAAGCCGCGTTATTTTGTCCCACCATGGCATTGGTTAAAATATCAAGGGTAAAACCTTTGTACGAAATCGTATTGTTGAAGCCCAAAAAATATTTCGGATGCGGCGAACCGATAATCTCACGGTCGTTATCATCAATCTTACCATCACCATTGATATCCTTAAATTTAATATCGCCGGCACGGGCCAACGGTTGTGCGCCATAAGCCGCCGCTTCTGCATCGGAGTTAAAAACACCAATCGCCCGCCGGCCATAAAACACACCAATGGGCGAACCGACCTGCGTTACATTGGTATTGCCTTTGCCACCGGTATTGCCATAAATTTTATCATTGGCGGTACTCATGGCCAACACTTCATTATGGTTGAAGGTGATGTTAAAAGCCGTGTTCCAGCTAAGTTTACCAGTAAGGTTTCGGGTGTTCAATGAAAATTCAAAGCCCCGGTTTTGCACTTCGCCAAGGTTAACTGTAGCAGAAGTAAAACCCGTGACCGATGGCGTTTGCACACTAAACAACATGTCTTTGTTTCGTTTGTCATAGTAATCGGCCACGATGCTTATACGATTATTGACTAACGACAAATCAAGACCAATATCCGCCTGGCTTTGCGACTCCCATCCAAGGTTGCTATTTGCCAGCGAACCCGGAACGGTGCCCGGCGTGAGGGCGTCACCAATGACATAATTAGAGGTGCTCAATAGACTCAAGGCCCTGTAATTACCAATGGCGTTGTTACCCGTAACGCCGTAGCTGGCGCGGATCTTAAAGTCAGAGATAAAATGAAGTGGTTTCATAAAAGCTTCGTCGGAGACACGCCAGCCAATAGCCGCCGAAGGAAAATTACCCCAGCGTTTGTTCTCGCCAAAGCGGGAAGAACCGTCCCTGCGTATCGTCGCCGTCAATAAATATTTATCATGAAAAACATAATTGGCTCTGGCTAAAAACGAAAGAATATTATTCCGGTTGATGCTTTCGGTTCCGGCATTTACCGTACCTCCGTTAATGTTTTGCACCAGGTCATCGGGAAAGTTGGTAGCCGCTACCGTAACCGCATCTACATAGTCGCTTTGAGCCGTAAAGCCGGCAATCGCATCTACCCTATGCTGGCCTTTTTGAAACTTATAAGCCAGGGTTGTTTCGCTTAGCCAGTTGGTGGCTTCGTTGTTGGCGGCATTGGCAAAAGCCGGCGCCGTAGGTGCATTGGTGGCCAAGGTTGATGCCTTGAATTCGCGGAACTTATAGTAGTTAATATCGGTTCCAATAGTGGTCCGCAGCTTCAGGTTTGATAAGATGTTGTATTCCGCATACGCGTTGCTGAACATTCGGAACTGCGTTGTTTTGGTTTTATACTCATTCGCAATTTTAATAGGATTGGCGATAGGCGCATTGCCGCTTTCGCCGGAGATGGACGAACCGTAAGAGCCATCAACGTTATACACCGGAATGGTAGGATCGGCGCCCAAGGCGGAAACAATCAATCCATAAGAACCATAGTGACCGGTGATGGGCGGGCTGAATTCTTCGCTAAAGCTGGGCAACACGCTAATGCCGGCGCTTACCTTGTTGGAGATCTTGGTATCTACATTCACCTTAAAACTATAGCGCTTAAAATTCGATTGAATGATGATGCCATCCTGGTTAAAGTAACCAGCAGACAGCGAATACTTCGTTCCCTCATTACCACCCGATACCGATACTTGGTGGCTTTGCACCATCGCTTTCCTGAAGATCACACTTTGCCAATCGGTACCGGCACCAACCGAGTCCATAAAGGCTTTGCTTCTATAACGGTCAGAAACATCGTATGAGGTCCCCGGCCGGGTGTTGTTGTCATCATTAATGTTGCCCGCAGGGAAGTTATCGAGATAGCCTGCATTGCGTCCGTCAATATCGAATTGTGCAAACTGCTGGGCGTTCATCAGATTAATTTTATGCGCTACTTCCTGTACGCCGATGTAAGAATCAAAGGCGATCTTGGGCGTACCATTCTTTCCTCTTTTCGTAGTGATGATGATAACGCCGTTGGAACCTCTTGACCCATAGATAGCGGTGGCAGAGGCATCCTTTAAAACATCAATGCTTTCAATATCACTGGGATTAATGGTTGACAACGGATTGCTGTAACCCACGCTGGTAACGGGATAGCCGTCTATTACAAACAAGGGCTCTACCCCGCCGGTGATGGAGGAAATGCCTCTGACAAGAATGGTTGTATTGCCGCCCGGTGCACCGGAGGTGGTGCTGATTTGAAGGCCGGCCACTTGTCCCTGCAAAGCTTTATCTACACTGTTCGTGGTTACTTTTTCAATGTCTCTTGCACTAACCGAACCAACCGCTCCAGTTAGATCTTTTCTGCGTTGCGTGCCATAACCCACCACCACTACCTGCTCTAATTTTTTAGAATCGTCGGTTGCCATTGCCACGCTTAAAGCAGCTACATCATCCGCTCCTATTTCCCTCGTGGTATAGCCTACAAACGAAAACACCAATACTGACTTGGGCGATTTAACGGTGATGCTGTACGAGCCACTGGCTTTGGACGCGACGCCATTTGACGTGCCTTTTTCGGTAATGTTTACACCGGCCAAAGGCTGGCCGCCTTCGCCGGCAACTTTTCCGGTAACGGTCTGTGCAAACGCGGTGGAAAGGCAAAGAAGAAAGAAGAAGGTCAACAGCCAACGCGGGGCCTGTGGAGGAAGCAATCTTTTCATAAAAGCAAGTTTATACTATAGCATTGTGAAATAATACTATTACATTACAATAATAAGAAGATTTGGAAATTGCGGCAAAAAAATATTTTTTACAATGATTGGTCAAAAGAGGGAGCGGCAAACCCAGGCATTGAGGCAAGTAGAATAATCGCGTGAATGTAAGCAGCCCAAAAGCAAAAATCTTTTTCTGAACTGATGAAAGGCGCTACCAAAAAGGACTTGCGGTCAAGATAGAAAGCAGAAGGCGTCACGTACGGGACCAGGCACACCGGAAGATTTCAGGCTTTGCTTAAAGCAATGCGCAATTCATGCCTGTGTATTTTTTTGAATCCGCAAAACGTCAATTCCTTAAAACGTTTTAATTTTACTCTCACAATAGTTGAGTATGGTATTAGTGGTTATTAAAACTTTCGACATCCTGGAATTGGTGGCCTCGCAAAACGGCCAGGCCATCACCCTCACGGAAATCGCGGCTGAATTAAGCCTGAACCAGGCCACCGCCGCCAACATTATTAAGACCATGGTGCATAAAGGCTATCTGGAACACATCGGCAAGAAGAAAGGCTATCGTCTCGGCCCGGCATCCCAGCGGCTTACCAACACCAAACCCTACGGACAGGATCTAGTGAATGCCGCAAGAGAGGTGATGGAAGCGCTGACGGAAAAGGTAAACGAATCAAGCATTCTCGGTACGTTGCGAAACTACAAACGCTTCATTCTGCACGTGGTGAACAGCAACCAGGACGTGCAGGTGCAGGTGCGTACCGACCGCAACGTATATGACACAGCCAGCGGCCGCCTGCTGCTGGCTTACTTATCCGAAAAGGAACTGGAACGTTTCTTACAAAAGCATGGCTTGCCCGATAAAATGCTTTGGAAAGAGGGCAGCACGGTAAAAGGATTAACAGATAGTTTGAAGAAGATAAAAAAAGAAGCGCTGGTGCTGACGCAAGTGAATAACCGGCACGTCAGAGGATTTGCCGTGCCGGTGTTTGCCGACGATAAAGTGGTGGCCGGGCTTAGCGTTTTTTTACCTGATTACCGGTACACACCTGCCAAGCATAACCTGATTGTTCAATGCTTGCTGGAAGCTTCCGCGCAAATAACCAAACGATTGCAAAGCGCAAACGCCGCCGAATTTTTTAGATAGGGCTTGTGCTTTTATCGGCTACTATTCTCGCTCTTGCTAGTCTTTACTTCCGTCACCTTTGCCCCAACGGCAAACGTTTCCCGCACACCCAACTTTTCGGACAGGTAATAAGCCAGGTAATTAAACGGAATGATGTTGTGAAGAACAGATTCGGCTTCACTTGCGCCGCTTTCTTCCACTTCAAAAACCTGTGCTCCGGCGGCGGCAACGGTATTGCTCAACGCCTTTGTCCGTTCGTAAGATTTGCCTTTTGCAACGATCTGTATGAGGATGCTGTCCTTTGCGGTTTCCTTCGGTCCGTGGTCGTATTGCGCCATCGGCAATCCCGTGAAATTAAGCTTGGTGCTTTCGCTTAATATCAATGCTGCCTGCAAGGCTGTGCCGATGTTTGGCCCGCTGCCCGTGATGTATATCCCGCTGATTTTTTTATGTTGCACTACCCGATAAATTTCATCGGCAATGTGTCTCCCCTTTTCTTCATATACCGCTCTGTTATGGTCTAGCAATTGAACGGCTTTACTTACGTCCAAGTCAAAGCCTTTGAACAGGGCAAGTAGGGTGTTGATGTAGGTTTTAGACGATGAATATCTTTCCTCTCCGGCCAACAAATCAATGACGTTATCGGCACCGGCTGCACGGCTAAGCGGACTGTCGGAAGTGTTAGTGACAGCCGTAAAATTTTGGAACAAACCGGCACACCACAACACTTCGGTGCTGCGGCCCGATTGCGAAAGCAAAACACCGTTCGGCGCCCTCTCTCCCACGTGCAGATAGTTGGCAAATTCCGAAGCGATTTCGGGACGAATGTTTAGGCCCATGAACTTAAAACACAGCGGCGCAAAATAAGAAGAACCCATGCCAATGTAGGGCACGCCGAGTGGCAAAACATAGTCCGGCGAGCCGGCCAGGAAAGCCTTTGCCCGTTGCGGCATTTCGTTGATTTCTGTAAGCATTTAAAGTGGGTTGTTGTTTGTTGCCAATTGTGGTTTTTCGTCGCTCCTCTTCTTTTCGTACGACAGCAGCAGCGCACCAAAGATGGCCAAGGCAATGCCCAACAACTCAATGCCCGATAATTTTTCTTTGAGAAACAACACGGCCAACACGATGGTGAACACAGGCTGCAACGCACCGGCGATGGTGGTGACGGCCGATGCTTTTCCTTCGGCGCGGTAAGCGCCAAAAGAGGCTAGCACGCCAAGGCCGTTTAACAAGCCTGCCACGGCTCCGAGGGAAATGGTTTTTGTGGAAAGATTGAAATGAATGTTGCCGGTGACTGAAAAACCGATGGCAATCAGACAGGAGGTAAAAACAAAAGCGGCATACGACCATTCGGCCGAAATATAATTGGTGGTAATTTTTTGCGCGGCGCTAAACACACCCCAGCAAACAATGGCGGCCAACGAAAAAAGGAACCATCCATTAAGCCCAATGCCTTTGAAAAAGCCGGACGGGTCTTTGAAGGCTTGTACCCCGCCGGAAAGCAGCAAGATGGCCGGAACCGCTATGGCTAAACCCAGCACGTTAATGGCGTTCAACCGTTCTTTAAAAGCCAGCACCGCTATCAGTATCGTAACCAGGGGATAGAGGTTGGTGAAGGGAATAACGATAGAGGCCTGGCCGCCGTTGCTAAAGGCATAGAACACCGCTATGTTGCCCGCAATGGCAAAACAACCAGCAACGCATCCCCACAAAAATCCTTTGCGGCTAAAGCTTGCCTTTGTACAGCCCTTTAAAACAAAAGGCAGGGTGAACAACATGCCGATTGAGAAAAGCAAGTGGTTCATAAAGGGGTTCACGTCTTCTGAAATCAACTTGGCCACCACGCCCCAAATGCCCCAGAAAAGTGCTGCCGTAACGGCCAGCACAAACCAGGAATTGTTCTTTGTTTTCATTGTTGTTCCGGTTTTTGATGACGGTGAGTGAGCAAGGCAGCGCAGCCGAGCACACCGGCTTCCTCTTGAAGACTGGAAACGGTTAACCGGAAATCGTAGCCGGGATAAGGCCCCATGTACGACCGGCCTTTAATCTTATCGAGGTAAGGCGATAAATTTTTAGCGATGCCTCCGCCCAATACGATTATATCCGGCGCAAAAAGATTGGTGTAGTTGTGGATAGCGGTGTGCAGATACTGTATGACCTGGTCAACAACTTGCGTTGCGATGCCATTTCCGCTTGCAGCCAGTTCAAAAACAGTTTGCGAAGAGGCAATGTTTTCAAGGCCGGCTTCCTTTGAAAGATGGATAATGCCCGATGATGATACCAACGCTTCCAGGCAACCGCTCTTTCCGCAATAACATTCACCGCCCGTGGAAGTAACCACCATGTTGCCGCCCATGTGCGAGAAAGGCGCCGCATCGCTAAACCTGCCGCTCACCACAAAGCCAAAACCAACACCCGTGCCCAGGGTTAATACCAACACCCGGTCAAAGCCTTTCCCCTTGCCAAAAACAGCCTCGCCTAAGGCGACAGCTCTTGCATCGTTGTCAATGGAACAAGGGATGGAAAAACGTTCTTCCACAACCTGTTTCAGCGGATAATTTTCCATAAAGGAAACAGCGCCGTAGGTCGTCAGTACCTGGCCGCCGGCCGTTGTAAAACCCGGAACGCCGATTCCGATTCCGCTAACGGTACCGCCTATCTGCGCAGCGGTTCTTTTAAAGTTTTCAATTGCACTGTCCAATTGCGCGACAAAAAGTTGCGCATCATTTTTCTCTGTTGCCTGCACGTTTGCTTGCACGACTTCGCCCGTAGCTATGTTTACCAAACCCGCTTTGGTTCGGGTGCCGCCAACGTCAACGCCTATGATAAATTCCGGGGTCATTTTGTTTTGCTTGTCAGCAAGCGATAGGTGTTTATTTGCTGTTGCGCCAAAGTAACGGGCAATGCGCCGTTCATCGGGTTTAACCGCTTTTCATTGGTTTCGATGTGCGAGGTTTGCCAGGCCGCGGTAAGCGGTGTTGCCAATGAAAGCTTTGTACTTATGGATGAGGCTTTAAAATTCCACAGTCGTGCAATGATGCCGTTGTTGAGGCCTTCTTCCGCGGGCTTGACGCTCCACACAATCACCGACGGATCATCAACCTTTAGTAAAGAGAAGCTGTTTGCCTTCGCCATTCCTTCGCTCCCCGTTGCCCTTTGCGCCAGCAATGGATTTTGATGTTCCAAAGAAGCCTTCATTTGTGATAACGGATCAAAGGCAGCCTGATGCGAGAACAAAGCGAACTGGTAACGAAAGTTCGTCTCGCCGCCCTGCCGGTAAATGCCCATCATCACCGTGTCTTTGATGTTTTTACTCAAGCCGTTGTAGGGATCTGTTTGTCCGCCGGCAAGCGCATTGATTTGCGCGGACGTTTCCCAAAGCGAATCCGGTGTGCTGCGGCCCAAGGTAAAAAAACTGCAATCGGTATTGGAAAGCGTGACGCCGTAATCCTTTTCACTTACATCGGCAAAGTGGTTGAACGTAAGCCAGTCGTAGCGGGTATTGCTTGTTCCGTAATTGCCGCCGCGTGTGTTCTTTTTTGCGGTGAGAACAGCGCCTAATTCTTCGTGGTGTGTGGTGGGGTTGTAAAGATCAAACGAAAAAGCCCATGTTTTTAAATCGCCAAAATTGGCCTGTATGCTGTCTTCAATCTCGATGCGTGGAGAGGCGGCAAAAATGGTGAGGCGAACCGTATGCGGAAGCGGATCGGAAGAAACGGCTTTAACCGTAAGCGAAACAGGACCCAAATTTTCCACTGTCAGCGTTCCCGCGGAAAGGTCTTTTGTACCGAGGTCATTCACGTATTTGCCATACGTTTCTTTTATCAATGACCGGCCACCCGCAAGACTGTCTTTCCATTCAGTAATTACTCCCGAAGGTTTTACACGCAACCGAAAAAATTTGTTGCTGATGTATTCACCGTCCACTTTCAAGCCACTGGTTTGGGAAGAGGGTTTTCCGCTTTTTAACGCATACAATTTGTAGCCAACCGATGGAACATTCCCGGCAATAAAGCGAATGTATTTTTTACCGTTTTTACTGATTGCCTGGCTTGCAATTTCTTTACCGTTGCTTAGGTCTGTAACCCGCATGTTGCTATCACTACATTCAATGTCCGCCACATCGGAACGCACCCAGCTTAATGGATTAAAAACGTAAAAAACAGAGCCTGAACCCTTGCCAATCCGGGCGGCTAAAGCTTTGCTGCTTGCGTTATACAGCGCATCTACATAGCTTGTTATTTGCTCCTGCAATTTAATCTGCCAGGCCGCTCTTTGCTTTTGTGTTACCAGGCCGTGGTCCGCCTGGGCTTGCGTGACAACGGCATCGGCCGTCCAATCGTGTTCCCAATAAGCACCGTAGGCTTCCCAGGCCGCTTTGCGCAACGGTGAGAGTTCGCCGGTGAAATCCTTTCCCTTCAGCGCGGCTACTGTTGCCAGGGCTTCGGCCGTTCGCAACTTTTCCGTGGCACGCCGCACCTTCGCAGTGGTCTCGTTCATGGAGGCGCAGTACGTGTCCCACTCATTGCCAAAGCTTACCGTTTCGGAAGGCAGCTTCGGATAATTTCTTTCGACGTCTTCAAAAAAATCGGCTTCGTTGGATACCCTTACTTTTCGCAATGGCGTTGAATAGATTTTTGCAGCCTTGCTAAAAGCCGGTGCGGCATAAGAAGACAGATCGTCCCAACCGTAACCAAAAGCTCCCGCAACACTATACGGATAGGAGCTCCTTGCATTGTCGCAAAGTTTGTCCAAATCTTTTATCATAAGGCCCATGTCAGCATCAATGGTGGCGGGTTTTTTTTCGCGGCGGGCTTCCGCATAACCGCCCAATGTGCGGCCGTTGTAGATGGTTCGTGCGTACCATTTCATCATCACGCTTCTGCCGTCAAGGCCAGTGTACTTGTACAATTGATTTTTTCGGTGGCTTAGTGATTCGTTGCTGAAACGGGTGGCGCAACCGCACACGCCGCGCCAACTGTACTTGGCCCCGGCGCCGGCCCAAAGTGAACTCAATCCTAAAGGAAGGGTTTGATTTTCCATAGCTACGGCCAACGGAAAGCGCAGCTTCTGGTCGCGTTCCAACTGGCCCGCCGAATACATGCCACGCAGCACCGCTTCGGTGGGTTGTGCGCCGTAAGTGTTCACCAAAAAATTTAAAGGACTGCTGATGTGGCCGGAACGAACGGCATCAATCAACTTTTTGTACTGCCGCGGCGACCGGTATTTTTCATAAGCCCTTATCCAATAACTTCCGTCGCAGTTGAAGCGGGTTTGCTGGTCGTCGGGAAGGTTGGACGTAGAATCAATTTGCGCCAGGTAATAATCCAGCATGTGTACAAAAGCAGAATCATATACGGCTTCATTCGCCGTCCACATGTAATCGGTATGATCGTCGTTGGCAAGATAAAAACGTCTTTGCTGGGCGGATGCGTTGCCACACAGTGCCGCTGCAAAAAGAACAAAGAGAAGCCAATGGAATTGTTTGATTGACGGCATAATCACGGTTGTAGATTGAAAACTCTTTCGCCGGTGCAAATCGGCACAAGACCGACGATTCACACCTTTACGCGGAATAAAGATGAAGCGATTGTTCAAGAAATCATTGCGCAATATTGGACGTTCAAATTAATTATTGTTGAATAGATATTGTTCATAGTAAAATTAAAAGATTACCCGACGCGGTCAAATCTTTTTTGCCTGATGATGCGAACTCGTTTCTCGCAGTAATCTTCCCGCAACGTTTCACCGTTTACACGGACGCAATTCTGTTTGGCTTGAAGACAGGATTGAGTTTATACTTTCGCAAGGCACTGCCGCAGCGGAGCACTTCTTTGTTATGCCGGCAAAACATCGGTATAGAAGAATCTTAGATTGCACAACAGGGTCATAAAATGAGCAGTGGCGTTCACTTCTTGTCACCCGATAACAAGAACCTATAAGTGACCGTTTGGTGGCCACGCAGCCGGAACGGCAATGCGCCGCTTACCGGCCGTAGTACCTCTTCCTCTGTTTCAATCTGCGAGGTTTGCCTGGCTTTTTGTAATGACTTGCAGAAGCGAAGAACCATCTTTACCTGGCCGTCATTAAAATTCCAAAACCGGGTAATCAGCCCGCTTTCTATTCCTTCCCCGGAAGGCTTTACGCTCCACAACAACACATTTGGATCGCTGATGATAAGCAGGAAAACGTTGTTGACAGAAGGACATGCGTTTCGACCGTTGTCATTCCCGCTGCCAAGGAATTCCGGTGTTCGAGTGACGTCTTCATCGCAGCCGTTGCGTTAAAGGAGAATTGATGTGCAGTGATGGCGAACTTGCATAAAAAATTTGTCTGCCCGTTTTGGTTGTAGATGCCGAGGGTGCCGCCGTCTTGCATTTTCTTGTCCCCGCATTGGTGTAATGCGGAGTGCTTCAACTGACACAGTACGTACTATTTCAAAAACTTTGTGGCGCTACAAAACTTTGCAGATCATCGTGACCAAAACCGAAGGCGCCGGCCACGTTATACGGATAAGAATTACCGCTATACGGTTGCCCGGCACAACCTGATTGTTCAATGCCTACGCGAAGGGCCGCGCAAATAACAAAACGGCTTCAGGCTGCAAACGCAGCCGAAACCTTCCGGCAGATAATTTGCGCCGTTACACCTTGCTTTCACTTATACTTGCTGCTGCCATGCTCACTCTTCTGCCCGGCCTGCGATGAATGAAAAAATTCCAGAGCCGCCGATGAACCCGCGGGCTCTTTGCCATCCGGTGCTAACCAATCATTCGTTTGTCCCTTGCCACATAACGTGCAAATGCCAACAACGCACCGGTCACCATCACGTTGCGAAAAACATTCACCATCTCCAATTCTTTCTCCCGTTGCAGGTTCGCCGTCATGGCGCCGATGTCCATTGCCTCGCCAAACGCTCTTGGTGCGTGTACCAACACCGCCATTAAAATCACATACAAAGCCATCAGGCAATACGCAAGCTTATCGTATTTGCCGGCAACGGCGCTGACGATAAAGGCAAGGATGCACACCGCGGTAAAATAATTCCAGAAATACGGAAAGGGAATCCAGCCCGGAACAAAGGCCGCACCCACATTGGGCTTGCCCAAATGCAGGCCGATATAAAGCAAGAAGGAAAGCGGAAACAAATAGCGGCCGCTGCTTAAAATTTTGTTCATGACGCAGGTTTTAATGGACGGGAAAAGGCATGATCGGCCGTATTTCAACAGAGCTGTTCGGGTATTTTAAAATAGGACAAGCCTTGCTCCACTCTTGCACTTCGGCTACGCTGTCGGACTTACAAATCAGGAAGCCAGAGACCAACACGCTGTCCCCTTCTTTGTGCGGACCGTCTGCCAGTCCATCGTTACTCACTACAAACGACGCATATTCAATGGGAGCGGTGGACACCAGTTTGCCTTGCATGGCAATGGCGCCGATCCAGGCTTGCCACCTAGGCATGTCTTCGGCCATGTCTTGTGCGGTGGCGAGGTAACCATCGTTGTTGCTGGCGTTGCGAAAAAGCAATAAATATTCTTTCATTGTTTATGCATGGTTGGTTTTATAATGATGCCGTTCGTGCATGATTTTGCCAGCCTTCCAACGCTGTACCGTCACTTCGTGAAAATCACGATGGCCCCACTGCGCATGGTCAAACACATAGTGCCAATCCGTGACAGTAATGTCGTCGCTGACAAGCGTGTTCACAACCGTAGCGGACTTGTTGGAAAGGCTGGCAAGAAATTGCTTCATGTTTTCCTTATGCTTTTGCAGACTGTCCGCCGACTGGCTTTCGTTTTCAAAATCCTGAAGGCTTTCGTCGTAAAACAGTTCAAAGGCCTGCTCGTAATCGTAGGCAGCAACCAGCTTGTTTAACGCGTCTAATTTTTGGGAGAGATGGTCCATGGCAAAAAATTTTTTGTTGATTGAGACGACAAAACTGTTGGCAAAAAATTTTGCAGGCATTGACAAATGTCAACGTTTTAAAAAGGAAGTTTTTTGTGGAACCAGCTTTGGTTTTTCATAGCATCGCCGGTTGCCGGCCGGTAGGCAGGTGTCACTCACTTCATCGTTTAGGGCAATGATGAACAACAAAAAAGCAAGGCTTACAATTTTGCTTTTAACCGGCTGAAGGTTTCGCCGGAGATACCGAGATAAGAGGCAATGAGTTTGCTGGAAAGGCGTGTCATGAGTGAAGGCCTGTACTGCATCAGCCATTTGATCCGGTCCAATGCAGAAAGCGAAACAAAAGTGTTGATGCGATAAACCGCATTGGCATACGAAGCTTCTAAAATTTGCTTGTACACGTCATCAAACTGCGGCACGGATTGCAGCAGTTTTTGAAAATCTGCCCGGTGAATGCACAACAAGTCCGAAGCCTCCACCGCACGGATGTTTTCCGTGGCCGGCTGACCGCTTCCAAAGCTGATAAGCTCCGAACACCAGCCTTCTTCCACGATGATGTCACGGGTGGTTTCGTTCATGCCGGCGTCGTGTACATAAACCTGCAAGCAGCCCTTGGCCACAAAATAAACATGGCGGCAAATTTCGCCTTCGCGAAGCAGTGCTTCAGTCCGTTTTACCGAAAGCGGCTTGAAGGTAGAAAGCACTTCTTCCAGACTTTCGACGTTATTGCCAAGGCGGCTTACGATATGATTGCGCAAAACTTCTATCATACGATCGAGGCGGTAAGATAATGCGCTTTTCCCCCCAACAAAAATGACTACGGGCAGGCGTGAACGACAGTTATTGCTTGTATAGTCTTTAAGGGCATCAACGAATTCAATTCTTCCAGAAATTCTTTTCAATAAACGCAATCAAGTCATCGGCCATCGCCTGTTGCTCTTTCAGCTTCGGATGGCCCGGCGTGTTTTTATACGGAAAGAAATGCGTAACGATATTTTTATCCGCAAGCGACGCGACGGCCCGCTCTATGTAACCCGGCCACGATGAACCCCCTTTTGTGGCGTCCATGTTTCCCAAACAACAAATGATCTTTGCCTTTGAATAATTACTTCGCAAGGTTTGAATAAACCGTGCGTAAGCCGCAATCAAAAATTCTTGCGTAGGCTTTACCGCGCCAAACCGCTTTTTAAATTGTTCGTGTGCGGGCAGGTTTACCAACCAACTATCGTTTTGAAAAAGGTTTACAACAACGATGTCAGGCGTGTAGTTTTTAAAGTCCCATTTGCTGGATGAATCGGCTGGATCAAGGCGGTCATAAATGTCCGGCATCACCTCATTAAACCAACTTACAGTAATGCCGATGCCGCTCTTTGCCGTGCAATGATATTGTGCATGGAAATGCCTTGCCGTAATAGCGCCGTAAGCTTTGTAATTGTTGAAGAATTCAGGTGCGCCGCTATCTGCGCTATCCACGGGCACATCGGCGCCGTGACCGCAGGTGATGGACTTACCAAAAAATTCAATCTTGCGTTTTGGCATTTTCGAGGCCGGTAAAAACCGGGCCTTGTTGTCAATGGCAAGTCCAAAAAAGCGGGTGGTGATATAATCGGTGTTGGTCACTTTAAACAACTCGATGTGATGCTCCGCTTTGTCAAGGTTTGAAGCCAACGTGTAAAGCTTTTTCTCTTTGTCAATTTTAAGTTTGTGCAGATTGTTCTCCTTGCCGTCAACGATGGCGTAATAATAGTTGTTGCCGTTGTCGTCGGATAGTAAAGCTTTCACGGTGGATGTTCCCTTAACGTTTACCTGTATGCTTGAACCCGTCCAGTAGATCTCGGCGCAGGTGTCGTTATGGCCCACACGGCCCATATACCCTATGCGCTTATCGCCGGGGGCAATGAAATTGGTGACCTTATCCTGCGAATATCCAAAAGCCGTCGCACCCAAAACCAGTAAAAG
Organism: Flavisolibacter sp.; assembly: GCA_965247695.1. Lineage (GTDB taxonomy): Bacteria > Bacteroidota > Bacteroidia > Chitinophagales > Chitinophagaceae > Flavisolibacter. Next base: position 1,833,927 of record OZ252037.1, on the reverse strand, counting down.
AAAAAGAAGCCGTTTCATACCGATGAATATAACTGTTTAACCACTGTGCCTGCTGCTACGCTCCACTACGTTCATGCTTTCCTTGTGCTTTGCCTGCACAAACTTCATGGCGGCTTCGGCTTTCCTTTTTGACACTTTTATGTTTGTTGCCATCGCCAACACCGTTGGCACAAACCGTTTGATGTCTTCTTCGTTATCAAAGTCAAACAGCCAGTCACCAAGGCCAATGTCCCGCCACATAATGCCTTTGCTGCTTTGCTCTTCCCACCGCACCACTATAGCCGGAATGCCTTGCGAAATACACATGATTGGACTGTGCATTTCGGCGCCGAAGAAACCTGCTGAACGCTTGTAAATGCTTACCGCTTCATCCGTTAACCAGGACGTTACCCGCCAAACCACTTTAGGCTTTACATCTTCCGGCAGTTTATCAAGCAGCCACTCTTTACCAATGGACATTTCGGTTTCATCCTCATGGCAGATCAAAATTTTCAGGTCTGTTTTTCGCACCACCTCGGTGATGGCTTCGCGCAGCGGAAGGTGATCGTGTTCTTTCATGGCTTCGTTGCGGGCAGCCTTTGCTTCGTCAAGCGGACGGCCTTTTTGTTTGTGTAACCACACGGGCGTATTCCGTTGTTTTGGAATCACGCAAAGAAATTTGCCTTGCTCTAAATGATTAGCCGATAGAAAGTCAAGCGCCTTCTCATCATCGGTTACGTCAATGGAAAAAACAGCATCGGGATTGAAAGCCATAACCGGCGCATGAATGCCGGCTTCTTTCGCTTTTTGCAAGGAAACTGAATCGCGGAAATAAACAAAGTCAGCTTCGCTCAAAATATCTTTCTCCGGTGTGCCGTACAAACCATAAGTCACACCAAACACACCAAAGGGCCTTTTGAAAACTTTTTTGAACACGGTTAAATCCTGCCAGGCTATGGTAGCCGGCCCGGAATTATGCAGCAGAAAATCAGCGGATGAAAGGACGTCTTCCAATTCCTTGGTAGAGGCCTTGCCATTAGAATCCAGCTTACCTTCCACCAACTTCATTTTGGGGAAGCGGGCCTTCAGCATTTGCACTTCGTTATCGGGCAGATAATTGTACCAGGGCCAGAAGGTGACGGTCGCAGTTGGGATGTATTTTTCTATCAGCGCCAGCATCGCCGGCGTGTGACCGATGTCGCCAATGTTTTCTACCTGCCAACCCGAACGAAGCAGAATATTCCTCGGTTTTTTGATAGAGCCACAAACATCATTTCCATTCAGCAACGATGCAAAGACCGACTGAAAAAAAACAGCGCCGGTTGCCGTCATTGCCGACTGCTTAATGAAACGTCTGCGGGTTGACATGATCTATGTTTTGAATGATTGCAGACTTGTTATTTTGTTTGATTCTTACTTACTGACTTCAATACGTATGAAGCCATCGCCGTTTTTGTCCAATGAAACCTGGAGCGGTATGGCTTCAAAACCGGGTATAAAATTAAAAACACGACGGTTGATGCTACTCTTCCATCCGCTTGTGTTACTGCCGTGAATTTTTAACCGGCCACTCTTTTTTTGAACGGCCAACATGCCATCCGCTTTGTATAAAACTTTTTCCGAAGAAGCCGTCACTACCGGAAACAAAAGTTTCACTCCCGCTGCCTTTGTGTGAATTTTGGCTTCAAACGAATTTGGAGTGAAGGTGTATGTTAATTGAAACGAACCATCGCTACCGGTAAGAGAGTTTCCTTTTACGTCCCGCAGATTGCCCTGTACGTTTACCTGAATTGAATGTCCACTCTTTGCTTTGCTGCTTGCTTTCCCATCATAAACATTGGAATAGCGAATGCCGTTATTTACAACCTCTATCCGTGGGGTAAGACAAAATAGCTCTGAATCGCTAACCGGCGTTTGCATATTGACGCCTTCATACAATTTGTAATCGTTCATACTGGCCACGGCAACCGGGCCAACGTTTTTATACCAAAGTATGGATAGCGCACCGCCCATAGGATGGCCGCCGCGCTTGGGCGATGAGGCGACGTCATTAGTGGTAACGGAAGCCCGCCAAGGGCCAATGGCAATTTGTGTAACGCCGGCTTCGGGCCATTGCCGAAGGCCATAGGCATTGTCGTTGGGCAACGAAATAGAGGCAACTTTTTCAGCTCCGGCATCAATAGCAGTTGCCATTCCTTTTATGCTGGTAAACGTGTGTTGGCTGCAAACCGGAACGCCGTGTTCAAATAGGCCTGGGCCCCCGTGCAGCAGTCCATTGTGCGTACAGGCAATTCTTAGTTGCAGATTGCGCATCGCAGCTTCTGCAAATCGCTTGTCCCATTTATGCATCAACGCAAGGCCACCTGCAAGCCCATCGGACGTGGCACTGCCGTAATATGTCCATTTGTATTGGCGGCTGCACCAGCCTGCGTCCAAACCGCCATCGGGCAAGACCCAGTTCAGGTGAGAACGGTAAGAAGCCGCGACGGCAGCCAACACTTTTTCATCTTGCAGCAAGGTGCCGTACAAGGCCAAATTCGCTAAGGACTCTTCCATGTTATACGGCACATCAATTGGACGCATACCTTTCAACGAGGTGTCGGCGGGGCCACGAATGCCTTCGCCCCAGATTAAGTTATTGGCCGTAAAATGCCGAAGCCCAAAATCTGCTAAGGCCTTTGCACGAAGCAAATATTTTTCATCGCCGAGAAGTTTATAGCTAAGCGCTAATGCGGCGGCGGCGGAAATGGGATAATTGATATCGCCGGTTTCAAAGGTTTGAAAAACCAAAATGAAATCAGCGCCTTTGCGAAGCCGCTGCCGCCATTCTTCATTCTCCGCTTTAGTAAGCGCATCACCGTGATGGCGCAACGCTTCACCAATGGAAATGACGCTAAAACAAGTAATGCCCTGCCAGTTATTTTTTCCGCCGGCTTCGTTGAGCCAAGAGCCATCAGGTTGCGATACATGGGCCTCCGACCAGCGATAAACCTTTCGTGCTGCTGTTCTGTATTTTTCTTCGCCGGTAAGCTTAAACAAGGTGAGAAAAGGATACACTGCATCGCCACAACGGCCGTGAACAAGTTGATGTGATTCGCAAAAAATACCGCCTTCGTCGCTGCCCGTTTTGTATTGAAGCTTTAGCAAGGCATCGCACCAGATTTTCAATTGCGTTTGATAAAGCGAGGATTGTTGCTTCAGTTGCGAGTGATGTTTTTTCTGTCCTGAATTCATCTTGCCTGCGGGTGAGGGTTACGCAAGCAATGGTGCAAATGGCGATAAAAGGCAGGCAGCGAAAGCAAAAGATAAACGCAATCTTCGCAACCGGATGACCGTGGTGTTTTTATTCTGTTTTATTAGTGACAATTTATTCGAAATAGTGGGTAACTCCTCACGTTTTATCTTACTTAATTCTTGGCCAGAATAATGAGCACGATACCGATGACATACAAGGCCAACATTAAATACAAATTGCGATAGGTTGCTTTGGATGCCGTAGCAAATTCCTTCCAGATAAAGATGCCCCAAATAGCAGCGATGACGGTTGCACCTTGTCCCAATCCATAAGAGATGGCCGGTCCCGCTTTGCCTGATGCAATGATGTTGAACGACATTCCTATGTGCCAGATAACACCGCCGAGTATTCCAATCAAATGGTCTTTGGCCGACCCGCGGAAGTAGTCACCAATACGCAATGGCGTACCTGCAAACGGAAACCGCATGAGCAAGCCGTTGAATAAAAAATTACTCGCCACGATGCCAATGGCGAAGAAGACAAGAGCGGTGTAAGGTGTTAGCTTGCCTGCTTCCGGCGCATCAAAGTTCCCGGTCATGGAGGCCGCTACGTATTTATAAAAAAATCCCATCAGCACACCTGCGACAATAGATAATACTAAACCTTTCGCCGAAAAAGATGCCGTGCCTTTGGCCACTTGTTTATAGGCAGCCGCATTCATTACAATGGCGATGGCAATCAGTGCCACGCCACCAAACAAGAGCGGCGCGGCGCCTTGCGGATTGCCGTAATAATTGACGATGACGCCAAGTATTAACGCAATGCCGATGCCTACCGGAAACGCTACCGACATGCCCGCTAACGCAATGGCGGAAACCAGCAGAATATTGGCGAGATTAAACACCACGCCGCCGATAAATGCCGATAACAGATTGCCGCTATCGGCTTGTTTTATGTCTGCTAAAAACGGACGGCCGCTATCGCCGCTGCTGCCGATGGTAAAGGCCATGATGATGGACAAGAGCAAAATGCCGAACGCATAATCCCAATAGAACAATTCAAAGCGCCAGCCCTTTGACGACAGCTTGGTGGTGTTGGCCCAGGAGCCCCAGCAAAGCATGGTAATGATGCAGAATAAAATGGCGGTGGAATAAGAATGAATAATGAACATATTTCTGTTTTGGTATTTATTGAATGGTAATGCGTTTCCAGTAACCATTGCCACTTGCCTTATTTGCGGCAAGCAATACGTTTTGAAAGAGCCGGATTTTTACTTCCTGTCCGTCAAAGGGCGTGAGGTCAACGGACACCGTCTGCCACTTAGCGTTATCACCGATTGATGCAATTAGCTTCGTCAACATTTTATCGTCATTTATGTAAACAATTAGCTCCCAGGCCTTGCCTGTGTCCGATGCCACTTCGATGTTCAGACTTTTTTGCCCGCTTAATTTCAATATGCGGGAAAGATTCAAACGCCGCACTTCGTCTCTTGGGTACGTGACCAAAACGCTGCTGTCCACGTCCAGATAAGTGCCGCCTTTCGGCCCGCTGAAACCCGCGCCAGCCAAGGCCCAATCAGGATTCCATGTTTTGGCGTAATCGGACAAGGAAAAGAGTTCAGCGGCTTGCGTTACGATGGGATGAACAGGAATGCTAAGCACATCGCCGGTTAACGAAGCGCCGTTTTGTAAAACAATGCTTTCACCAATCTTGCTTGTTCGCTTTGCCAGTGCCGTCATGCTTTCATCAACGGGATGTGTAAAAACCACAGGCCCCATTTTCTCTCCTTTTATCCGGTCGCCAATCTGCCCGTTTATTTTTTTCGGGATGGCCGCGCTGCCTTTCATGGCCATGATGACGCCGATAGCATTGGCCGCATTGCAATCGGCATCGGTGTAACTAAGGCTTCGTGCCGCAAGGTTCAGTGTCTTCAAAAAATCGGCTTCGCCAAACCACAAGCTGGCGGCTACGATGCCGCCATTGGCCACGGCGTTGTTGGTGGCCGGGTATCGAATGTGCCACTTCTCTTCCACGGCTTCCATCACTTCCTGTGCTGATTTTCCTTCATCTGCTAATTGGATCACCATGTCAAGGCATTGCCGGTACGGGGATGCTTTATCCAACATCGAAGCAGCTTTGCGCACAATCGTTTTTGTGTCCTTCTCTACAAAGCCAAGACTGATGGCCGTGGCGACAAACACAGCACCGTCAACGCCTTCGGCATAGCCGTTTACGTGGCCGTATTCCCTTGCCATCTTCGCCGCTACGTTTGGCATTCCCGGCGCCAGTGCGCCGTACACATCGGAGCTAAATTGCGGGCCGATGGTAAACCACCAACGGTTGTACAACGGGTGGCCGGTCAGCGGTGCTTTCAGTCCTTTTTCCAACAGCTTCCTTGCCTCAAAGCTTGACCCCCATGAACCGCATTGGTTCTCCCTCCACATATCGCCCAGTTGTTCTACCGTCATTGCCGGTCCGTACTTCTCAAAGCCTCTTACCGCAATCATTTCGTAATACCAGTCATCATCCAATAAAAGACCAAGATGGCGCGGCGCTATCGCATCAACATACTTTACCGTGGCCACGTTGTGTTCGGCCGGCAAGGCAGCAAGGGTAGCCAGTATTTGTCCGCGCCAGATGGCATAAACCCGGTCGTTGTAATCGGCAACGGAAAGCTTGAAAAAAGCCGGCGCCTTTGCGATTTTAGAAATTTTCGTTTGCTGTTGTGCGAACAAGGAAGCCGCAAACAAAAGGCAAACAGTATAGCTAACGATTTGTTTCATGAAAAGGTTGATTAGTATTTGCGAAGCCTTCTATTTCCGCCCTTCTTGGCGCTGATGTTTGCGCTCCCATTTTCGTTACGGAAATGGCCGCTGCCCTGCAAGCGAAACGCACCGCATCTTTCCACAACTTGCCTTCCGATAAGGCGACAACCAATGCTCCGTTGAATACATCGCCGGCGGCCGTGGTATCTACTGCGGTCACTATGGGCGAATCGATGATGCCTTTGAAATTTTCAGTGTGCACGTAAGCGCCTTTGCTGCCCATAGTGATGATGACGTTTTGCACGCCTTTGTTTTTAAAAACAGTGGCAGCCCGGCCAGCGGTTGCTTCATCTGTTACATCAATGCCGGTTAGCAAAGCCGTTTCCGTTTCGTTTGGCGTGATTAAAAAAAGGCCGGTGTACACATCTTCGGGCAGTGCCGCTGCGGGAGCAGGATTGAGCACTAAATTCTTTTTATGTTCCCGTGCATATTTAGCGAGATAAACAATTACTTCAAGCGGTGTTTCCAATTGTGTGATGAGCCATTCTGCATCACTGCTTTCAACAATTGCGGATACATCAGTCACAGTAAGCAAAGCATTGGCACCCGAAGCCACGATGATGCTGTTCTCTCCTTCGGCATTAACCGTTATCACCGCTACACCGGTTGGCGCCACTTCGTCTTTTATAATGCTGTTTACCCTAATGCCTTCATCGCTGTAATGTTTGATGGCATTGAGTCCGAAGGGATCGTTACCAACCCGGCAAATGAAGCTAACATCACCACCGGACCTTGCGGCAGCCACAGCTTGATTGGCGCCTTTGCCTCCTTGAAAAACAAAGAAGTTACCGCCGATAATGGTTTCGCCGGGCTTTGGGAAGCGGGCTGTTTTCAACACCATGTCAGTATTAGAACTGCCTATTACAATTATCTTTTTGCTCATGTCAGTTGTTTGCGGTTTTTAGCCAGGTTGAAATTGCGCCACCCGATTGGCTGGCATCGGCATAGGGAACAAGAATAATGTTCTTTGTTGCGTTGGCCTTTTCGGCTTTCATCTCAAACGCCTCACCGCCAACCCAGGCTTGCGGAAGAATGGAGAAAGCTTTTTTAATTTCTTTCGCTTTTGCATCCACCGTAACGTCAGCCGCGGCAAAGCCATTCAACTTTTCATCAAAGGCCAGCACTTGCGGCCCTCGTTGAAAGGCAACCTTACCGGGATAAGTCTTGCCGCCGGCCAATGCCATCACCGGCATAGCAAAAACTATTTCCACTTTATCGCCCTTCTTCCACATACGGTTTACAACAACTGATTCACTATTGTTTACTGCTTGCTTTTTACCGTTGATGGCAAGTGTAAAATCAGTGGCCCAATAAGGCTTTCTAAAGTTGATTGGGTAAGAGGCAGCGCTGTTGTTATTTACCGTAATCACTACGGCACCATCAGCCGGAAAAGCAGTGGTAGTGGTGAATGAAGCGGAAGTATTCTTGCCAACGGTTGTTGTGTAGGTTCCCGGTTGGTAAAACAAAAAGGTTGGGGCATTGCCGATCTTTCCGCTTGCAAACAAAGGAATGAGTGCAATGCCTCTTGGTACGCTGCTCATGCAGCAGGTGATGGAGCAACCATAAGGTTTAATGCCAACCAACGGCGTGTAATAGCTCACACAACCGGTCTGCGGATTTTCTGCGCCGGTTAAATGATTATATACGGAACGTTCCAATTCATTCACATACTTCATCTCGCCGGTAATGCAAAGCAACTGGTAAGTGAACTGCACCCAGGTGGTAGTTACGCAACCTTCTCCCATGTTTGATGTCCGCTCTGCGGGGAACACCTCATCATCCTGAAAATGTTCAAACGAACTTGCCGTGCCGGTAATGTATAAACGGTTTTCCGCCACGTCGTTCCATGCTTTAATAGCAGGACGTAAAAATTTTTCATCTGCCGTAAGGCGATAGAGCTTAACAACACCCAATAAATTGGAAAGCATTTCGTAGGCTTTGGCGTTAGCCACTTTATCAACACGCCCAACAGAATCGAGTGTGCTAATGATGCGCGGGCCGCCGGGAGCATCATAACTTTTAATGACGTAATAACAAAAATCCAGGTAGCTTTTATTGCCGGTGAAACGATAGAGTTCAGCCATGGATTCCAGTATGCAAGTGGCGGCCATGCCTACGTGGCCGCCGGCTTTTACAATGTCCTTTTGGCCCTGTGCCGTGCCGAAGGTTTTTATCAACAGGTTGCCGATCTTTTCTGACGTAGTTAATGCAGGTTTGAAGCCCGATAATTCATAATAACGCAAGAGGCCCATCAGGTCATAACGGTGGCTCCATACATCCCAACTTGTCCAATGGCTGTCCATATCATACGTGCCCAAATAACCATCGGGCAATTGTGCGGCGATGAGCTGTTGCGCACTGCGGTCTATCTGAATCTTCAACGCGGCATCGCCGTTATTTGCGTACGAATTGCAAGCGGCTTCCAGAAACTTTCCAATGTGTTCGCCAATCCATGAGTGGGCGCCGGGACGGTTGATAAAGCCGGCCAGCAAAGCGTCTTCATCTACCTTTTCCAAACGCTGTTCGGTATTGGCTTTTAGTTTTTCGCCCAGCCATCCTGTAATGGATTGTTTGCCTGGATCAGCCGGAAAAAATTTCTGCGGCGCCTTGTAGGCAACAACAGCTTGCACCGGTTTACACGTCACTGTTTCATAGCCCACTTCAGCGTTCCAATCTTTTTTATAATTGTAAACCGGTACCGATACGTTGTAAACGATTTTAAGAAAAGGTGATGTGGAGGTGTACGGAAAATCAACCGAATTTTTACCAACGCCAAGCGCTATATTTTTTTGTGCCGAATGAATTTTTGTTCCTTCAAAATTGTAGAAGTCGGCAGTCACCATACCATCCGCTGATTTCGGCGATGCATTGGTTACGGTGAGCTGATACACCAAAGCTTTGTTCAGCACCTGCGCTTTTGCATCGCCGCTTTTTACACCCGTGCCGTAGCGAAGAAAATGTTCCGGCGCTGCCGCTGTAAATTTTGGAATGACGGTAATGCGGAACTGCCCCCAATGGCTCACACGAATAGCGATGGTGTTTTCCTTGTCCCACAGAATGTCCTCTTTTGTGATGGGATAGTTGCGATACGTATCGCCGGAGCCGGTGGAACCAATCTTCTTTCCATTCAGATAGGTATCATCCGACTGAAGGATCTTGCCCATGCTTAGGGAGAGCAATCCTGTTTTTGCAAACTCGCTTTGGAGGCTTGACGGAATAACCACTTTCTTGCGAATCCACAGTGTTCGGTTGGCAGTAGTCTTGCGGTCGTCGCTCCACTTTAATTCGGTAAGGTTCTCCCAGCCTGCATCGGTCACATCTACGTCGCTGAATTCTTTTTTGTCTTCAAAGCTTAGTTTCCACGGACCGTTTAAAACCAGCTCCTGTGCGGTAACTACAACAGCCTTCGAGCTGGCTATCAATAAAAGCAGTATCAATTGAAAACGTATCATGTTATGTTTTTTACAAGTTGTTTAGCCGAATGAAATGGACGTATTACACCGTTGCGGCACATGCTGTTCAGTGCTCATGGTCTTATTAACAACGCTTCTATCTCCTCCAATGATTTTCCTTTTGTTTCGGGCACTCTTTTCCTGACGAAGAAGAAGTACAAAAGGCAAACAGACCCGTGAATGAGAAAGGTAACCGGCAGCCCCAAATGTTCATTCATAATGGGGAACAAAAAGGTGGTGAAGAAATTGGCGATCCACAAGGCCAGTGTTGCCAAAGCCAACGCACTTCCCCGAATGCGGTTTGGGAAAATTTCCGATAACGCCACCCAGGTAACGGGCCCTATGGTAGCGCAATAAATAGCAATAAAACCAAGCACAAAAACCAATACCCACGCACCTGGCAACTGCCAGTAAAAAGTGGCGGCCAAAGCCAGGGCATCTACAAAGAGGAGGAAGGAACCGTATTGCAACAATTTTTTTCGTCCGGTTTTTTCAATGGAGGCAATGGCGACAAAGGTGAAAATGAAATTGACAAGGCCGATGATGATGGATTGCAGAAAGGCCGTATTCTGTCCCATGCCCGCTTTTTTAAACAACTCGGGAGCATAAGAAAAGAGCGAATTCTGCCCTACCGCCTGCGAGCAAACGGCTATCACGATGCCGATAAAGACGATGTGCCAAACGTCTGTTTTGAAAAGTTGCGCCACGCCTTCGGTCCCTTTTTTTGAGAAACTTTCGGCTATGGATGCCGTTTCGCTAACGGCGTATCCGGCGCCGCCGATCCGGGTGAGTATGCCGTTCGCTTCGCCGTTGCGGCCCTTGCCGATTAGCCAGCGGGGGCTTTCGGCTACAATGAATAAACCGGTAAAGAATAACAGCGACGGCACTGCCTGCGAAGTAAACATCCACCGCCAGTTGTTTATGCCGGTGTTCAGCAAAAAGTAATTGGACAGGTAGGCAAGCAAAATACCGATGACGATGGATAGCTGATAGAAGGATACCATTCGCCCACGGATGGCGGCTGGTGAAATTTCGGCTACGTACATGGGACAAACCAATGCCGCCACGCCAACCGCCACGCCGCTCAACATCCGGAACGAAACAAAGATCGTGAACGTACCGGCCCAACCCGTGCCAGCACCCGTTAACGCAAACAAAGCCGCACACAGGATGAGCAGTTTTTTGCGGCCGATGGCATCGCTTAATTTTCCGCCAATGATGGCTCCGATGGCTGCACCCAAGTTGATGCAGCCCACCGCCCAACCGGTTTCAAATTCATCCAAACGAAAATGGCCTTTGAAGAAAGAAACGGTGCCCGAAATAATAACTAAATCAAACCCAAACAACACTCCGCCCAAGGCGGCAATGGCGCTAATGAGGTAAACGTAGCCTTTGTTGAACGTGAAGGAACTTTGTGCCGCTGCGGGTGCCGCCTGAATGATGACTGCCATGCTTTGGGGTAATTGGTTTGGTTGAAATTTATTGTAAGGCCTTGTCCGCTTCTTTGCGCAAAAAATCGGCGCTGTCTTCCGCAAGGCCGGTGGCCTCCCACTCCAGGAGCGCCTCGTTGGGTACAACATCAATGGGGGTGATGCTGGACGAAGCAGATGACGATTCGTTGTAGCCGATGTTGGTTGCCCGGTTGTAGCAGGAAATCATTGACCAACGTGGCCGGTCCGATAGATTGGCCTCTGAACGGTGCAAAAGATTGCTGTGAAAAAACAGGATGTCGCCCGCTTCCAGTTCCACATAAATCAAGTCCATTGTTTTCAACGCCAGGTCCACATATCGTTGCGAAGCGCCGTTCTGCTCACCGGCAAAGCCGTGTTCAACCCGGCCCATTTTATGCGAACCTTTAATGACCTGCAGACAGCCATTGGATTGATTGGCTTCTGTTACCGCCACCATCACCGACATCATCTGGCCGGGCAAAAGAAATTCGTTCTTGTACCAATAGCCGTAGTCCTGGTGCCACTCCCAGGCGCCGCCAACCCTTGGTTCTTTTTGCATCAGCTTCGAATGAAAATGGCAGACCGCCGCATCGCCATCAAGAAGGGCATCCACGGCGTCAACCAGGCTTTTGCTGCGGGTAAGCAAGCCGTAAACATCATTGCCCGGTTTGTACCACAAGGACAATTTACTCCGCCTGCCGGTGCTGTCGTTTATATTGATGGCATGATTGCTCATGGCCTTGTCGTCAACGGCAATTTGGTGGAGCTTTGCCACTTCCGCTTCCTTTAAAAAACGGTTGACAATGAGGTAGCCGTCTTCTTTGTATTGCCTGATTTGTTCGGCGCTTAAAGATTGATTCGTCATGGTATTTTATTTTTTAGTGGTTGTGATTTCATACAGTTCTCCGTCATATAACTTATTCAGTTTTACGTCAAAACCTTTCGCCTGTAACTCACTGCCGGTTAACGTGGCCAGTGTTTCTCCCCTTAAAGATTTTACGGTATAAACGGTTCCGCTATCCAAATTATTAACGGTGATGCGCCGCCTGTCTTCGATAGCTCCCTGCCGGAAAACACCAATGATACCGCCACTCTTTGTTTCTGTATTGATGCGGCCAAAGCCGTCCCATCCGCCTTCCATCGGTTCGCCAAAACCGGGTAAGTCCTGGCGGAAACTCATGATGTTATAACGGGTCTCCATCTGCTGCAGCCAATCGGCGTAGCCGCGGTATTCTGTAAAATCCGCTACTGATAACTTTCGCGGATCGCCTAACATGATGGGCAATGCACCGGCTAAAGATTTTACATGCAAGGCCCAACCCGTGTCCTGCATTTCGGGATTGCCAATGACCAAGGCTGTGGCAGGCACCGCCGGCGAACGCCACCAGGCCATGTTGCGGATGCGGAGGTCAACCTTGGCTTCCGGCCCGTTAAAGTTGGATAACCAATTCCCTTCCGCATGTTTCAGCATGGCGTAATCAATCAACTGCAAACCGCCCATGGTTTCAAAGGTGCAATCAATAAATAAATTCGGCTTGGCGGCATGCAATTCATCGAACAAGGTCCACACCCGTTCGTAGTTCGTAAACAGGGATTCGTTATGGTCTTTATGACCGGGATGCGCCGATGCATAACATCCGGAGATGTTTTTTGAAAAGCGGTACGGACTGGTCACCACCGTAAAATCAAGCTTCAGGTATTCCAATCCATAATCCAGAGAAAGTTTTTGCAGCACGCCTTTGATATAGCCGTACCAGCCGGTTCCAAAGCAAGCGGTGCGAATGGGGTCCGATTCAATATGCAGGTTGGTAAGCTGTCCTCGTTCGTCTTCCACAAACCACTCGGGATGCGCTTTAAATACATTGCTTGTTGGCGATGCACTGCCAACGCTAACCCAGAGTCCGGGCTTCATGCCCAGCGATTTTATATAATCGAACACGGGTTTCAATCCATTCGGAAACTTTTTCTTGTCAATCACCCAATCGCCATAATTTTCCTCCCAGCCATCGTCAATCACAAATTCCTTCATGCCCGCAGCAGCCGCTGATTTTGCCAGCTCCATTACCAGCTTTTCATTGATGGCTTTTTGGAACGGCACCCAAGTGTTGTAAACAAAAGTTGGCTTTTGCGCCAGCTCCGATAATCGAATGCCCATGTGCTTTCTTACAAAATCAGGCACCGCGGTATTCAACACTTCGTCGGGGTCTTTGTGGTTGTTGTAAACTGCGGTAAACACCTGCGGCGTAGTAAAGCTTTCGCCCGGCGCTATGTATTTGCGAAAAGGAAAACGGGCATCTTTGTGCGTTAGTCCGCTGACAATGCTTTCTTCGTTCCAAAACACCGACGTGTGCTTTACTACCCCTGCCGCTTCGTTGCCGATAACGATGCCTTGTTGCCAGTCGCTGTTGTGTACCGTCACCAGGGCGTCCTGCATGTTGCCGTCGTAAGGACCGATGGAACGGCGGCGGCCGTAGTCGTGGCAAATCCAACTAAAGGTAGTCGGCCAATACCCCGGCACTTCAAACTTCTCCACGTCAACCGATTCAAGTTTCAGGGTTGCCTTTGTAAGGTTTTTTACGACGAGATTTTTTCGAATAACGGGCAGATTCGGGTAAAGTAAAAAGCGTAGGGTCAGTTCGATCTTTTTATCTGCACTCTCCATTGTTACCGCTGCGCCGTCACCACCCATTTTATCGGTAATGGGTACAATGCGGCTCAACCGCCAAATGCTCTTTCCAGAATAAACAGCACCCGCCATTTCAAAAGCAAAATCGGTATTGACCGGCCGGAAATAGTTGAACTCTCCGGCAACTGGTTTGTACAACGTAGTTACGAAGGTTCCTGTTGGAGCAGGCAGTTTGATCGTTCTTTCAACCATGCCGTTCGTCAGCCGCAGGCTGTCCTTTGTCCATGTGGCATAGGGTTGCGCAAACAGATCCAGTGCAACAAATGCCAGTGCGGCCAACAATGTGTATTTAACTCCTTTCATAGCTGTTGTTTATGGCTTGGCAGGCTTATCGCCCATGATAAATTCAATCCTTCCACCGTTTTTAATTTCGTTGTGGGTGAACCAGGCTTTGCCCCACGGCTTGCCATTTATTTTACAGGATTGGATATAGACGGCTTTATCCGATGCACCCTTTGCTGTAATCTTTAGTTTCTTTCCATTGCCCAATGTGAGGGTAATGGATGGAAAGGCTGCACCGGTTAAATAGTAAATATTTTGTCCGGCGTTGGGGAAGAAACCCATCGCTGAAAACAGGTACCAACTGCTCATGGCGCCGCTGTCGTCGTTGTCTTTACTGCCGTCTTCCGTAAAGTTTTGGCGAAGCAGTTTGCGAACGTAGTAGCTCGCCAAATCGCTTCTGCCTGCATAGTGAAAAGCATGAACCGCAAGAAAGGCCGGCTCGTTTCCGTAATCAATCAGGTTGTGTTCAAAGCCGTACTGCAGCTTTTTAGCGATGGCTTCTTTACCAGCAGATAGCTCCACCAGTTTTTCAAAACCGTGCGGCACGAAGTACGAGTAAGTCCAGGAGCTGCCTTCGTAGAAATAATCTCTCCACGAACCCCAGTTCTTTTTGACGTCAATTGGTATAAAATTTCCGCCCAACATTTTTGGAACGATGAAGCCTTTAAAGCCATCGCTTTCCGCATCGGGGTTCCGAAGCGTTGTCCAACCATTGCTTCGGCTTAAATATTTTTGATAGTCACCAAGAGTGCCCAAATCCTTTGCCATTTGAGCGGCACAAAAATCATTATACGCATATTCAAGTGATACCGATGAACTCATTTTACCGGCTGGTATCCAACCCAATTCTTTATACAGCTTGCTGCTGTCTTTCTTTCCATAACTGATGCCGTTGCGTTGACTGTCGGCCTCAAACTTCATGAGTGCATACGCTTCCTTCCAAGTCACGCCTTTCACACCTTTTATGTATGCATCGGCAATGATGTTGTCAATGTCGTTGCCGCCCTGGTCATCAGATTTATCTGTACCGGCAACGAAAGCATCTTTTACTTTTCCGTTCTTCTTCCAACGGGCAATGAAGGAATTGATGGTACCGCTGACCATGTCGGGATTCGTCAACACCTTTAATGGATATAACGTTCGCCAGGTATCCCATACGGCAAGATGATCGTCCCAAACCGGAACGTTTTTATCAAAGCCAACCATGTCGTTCATCCGGTTGCGTGGCATTACTGATGCATGGTACGATGCCGTGTAAAAAAGCCGTTTGTCTTTTTCGGTGCCGCCTTCCACAGTGATCTTTCCAAGTTCTTTGTTCCATGATTTGATCGCATCGCTTTTCACCTTTGCATAATCCCAGGCCGGTATTTCAGCATCTACCCAAGCAGTTGCCTGTTCACTACTTTTCAGCGACACGGCCACTTTTACATACACAGCTTCTTCACTCTTTGTTTGATATTGCACGTAGGCTCCGATGCGGTCATTGTCGGCCGTAGATTTTTGTAATGCTTGGCTTGAATGAACAACGCCATTCAACCAGGTGCCTGTTGCCGATGGCGTTTTGCTGAAACGTACGCAGAAGTAAATTTTATACGGCCCGTCAGAAAAGCCGCCGATGTATTCACCATAGCCCTTTAGTTCTGTCTTATTGTTATTGCTAAACGAAACTTCGCCACCTATGAATTTATTGTACTTACCCTTCATGCCGGTGGCGATGTCGTTGATGTTGTGTGTTACATCCAACAAAATGCTGGCGCTATCGGTTTTGGGAAACGTGAAGCGATAAATAGCTGAATGAAACGAAGGCGTAAGGGCTGCCCTGATGTTGTAACGGCTTAGCGTAACACCATATTCGTAAGGCTTCGCGGTTTCTGCCTCCTTTGGTGAATCGTGTTCTTCTTCGCCAACGGCCAGACCCACTTGTGGCGATAATAAGATTGTTCCATACTTGCCCCAGCCGGTGCCGCTTACGTGCAGTTGCGCAAAGCCGCGGATGGGTTGTCCCATCACGTAGCAATCCATGTCCCACTTCGTATTGCCAGGTGCCGTGTGCGGACTGGGATTGATGCTCCCATTGGGCAACTGCGGGCCCAACACACAACTGGTATTGGCATCGCGTACACCAATGAAATTATCAACGTAATCAACCGGCGAAAGTTTTTGTGCAGCGGCAGATTGAACTACTATCACCAATGCAAAAGCAGTGAATAAAGACAGAAAATATTTTGAAAAAGAGTGCTTCACACTTTTGATTATTTGTTACGGATTTCATTTTTATAGATCGCATTTAAGGCTTTCCAATTCGCGGCTTCAGCCATTTCGTTTTGCCATGCACCGTTGTTTTTAAAATGAGGGTTGCCCTCCCATCCGGCGCCAACGTAATAAATGAATGGCTGATTCGGTTTTACTGTTATTAAAACGTATTCATCATCTGTGCTTTTTGCAAAGCCTTTTAGGCTGGTTGGATTCGCAACGACCGCTGTTCCCAAATGGCCGTGCGTTGAATCAGTCTTTTCCCATGATGCCAACAAACCTTGCTGGCTATTTTTTATGAGTGACGGATGTCCGAAAGTGGTGAGGCCAATGCCCACGGCGATGTCCTCTGGTGATGAACTCTGAATCACACTTTCTATTTTGAAAAAGTTGGTGCCGTTCACCATGGTGATTGTTTTCTTTTCACTGATCATTGTGCCGCCTGCATTCCATGAATCAAACACGAGTTGGAACACAATCTTGTCTTTGCTATTTTGAATGATGTGATGAGAAGCGTACGTGGTGGAGGGATAAGGTTTGCCGTTCACCCAAATAGCGGTGCCGCCGCATCCACGAAGGAAACCGGCGTGATAAAAGTCGCAGCCCTCACCACGGTCAACGTGATAGTCGAGGCCACGGGCATTGAGGCGATACCATTTGTCAATGATGGAATAATCAACCGACTTGCAGAAGATGTCTATGCCGCTGCTCACTTTGTCACGCACCGGCGGACCATAATAACGGAAGGCGATGCGGTCGTTCTCCCAGGCAATGTCCTGGCTGCGTTCGGGAATGTAACGAACATACGTTTTTACAACATTGGTGATGGTGTCTAACACAGCCATTGAACCGGCGGGTTGCAAAGGTTTCAATTCGTTGATGCCCATTTTAATTGCTTGCGCATAGGCCAGTACAACTGGACCAAAAGCGTGCGGATCGTTGTACACCCATACGTGATTAACGTAATCTTCTTTGCGGCCCTTGCGTGGACAAAGGCAACTAAAGCAGGCATGGCTTACGCCGCCATCATCGGCGATGTACGCAGTCAATCCATTTAAGCCCTTTACAAAATTTTGTTGATGATTTTTTGGAAGCAGGCCTTTTTCCAGCATGATGCCAAGGCCATATAACAGCAAGCCGCTGCCCGATGTTTCAGTAAAGGAACCTTTGTCGGTCATTTCCTGGTGCCATAAACCATCGGCATCCTGGTGGCGGAGAACGGCTTCAAAAAAAGCCTTCGCAATTTTTTCTACTTCGCCTCTCTTTGGATGAGAGGCCGGCAAGTCTCTGATTAATGTAGCGATGGCTAATGCACCCCACCCGTTGCCGCGGCTCCAGTTGTCTTCACTAATAGAACCTTTGCCAGCAAAGCCACGGCCCTGATGAAGCAAGCCAGTTTTCTCATCCTTCAAAATTTTGAAGAGCTGCAGTGTTTCAAAAATGGCAAGGTCAATGTATTGGTTGTTGCGTTCTTTTAAACCGGTATAGAGTAGATAGGGAGTAACGGCAAAGGCCATGTCAATGAACACGGGGTCAAGACTATCAACGAGCCAACTTGCAATCAGCAATCCTTCGCTGGAACGTTTTTGCTGCGCTACCATGCGCTTTGCGGCTTCGCTGACTTGTGTGTTGAGGGAGGTATCACCGCCTAAATAGTTTACATAAGCGGCGCCGCTGCCGCCAGAGCTGTAGCTGATAAAACTGCCTTTGCCTTCTATTTGTTTTGTGCCGAATTTTTTGAAAAGATTGATCGTTCGGGTTTGCAGTGTTTTATCGTTTGTGGCGAGTGATAGTTCTGTCATGGCCTGTAATAACAAGCTGCCCTGGTAGAGACCGAGGTCAGTTTCTTTGAGGCCTTTTTCGAGGACTTTGTGGGCAAGGGTGGAGGTGTTGACGGTTTGTTGCGCTGTTGCTGTGCAGTACAAACAAATAGCAAACAAAATCAGGATTAAAACTTTCTTCATTGTTTGAGCATTTTTGTTTGTTGATGCGGCCCCTATCCCGACCTTTCCCCGACAGGGGAAAGGCCACCAGCGCTTCGCTTTACGCGGCCCGCTTTTCAACGAGGTTTTGTTTGTAGCAGACTCGTTGACAAGCAAGGGCTGTGTGCTAACCCTTCCCCCGGCGGGGGAAGCCGGATGGGGGCCTTTTGATTGTGCAATGAACGACCCTACATAAAATTGTTCAATAGCGATAAGAACGTAAAAGAGTGCGACGCAACAGACGCTCAATCGTTATTCTATCTTCTGGTTCATAAAGCATCACCATACATTTTTCAACACTAAAAATTCCTTGTCTCTAAATATTTATCCAGCGATTCTTTTGACATGGGCATCGGGCCTTTGTAGGCCTTTGCCCATTCGCGAAAATCTTTTTTGATGGCGTCTGTCCATTTGCTGTCTATCTCGCCGGCGGTGTATCTCTTTTCTTTGATTCGCTGCTGGCCGAAGACGTCAAACAACTTGGTGACTTCGCCGGTTAAAACGATGTGCTCCACCAGATGCGACGGTATAAACAACACGCCGTCTTTCTTCGCTAACACGGCATCGCCGGGCAACACAACGGCCTGGCCAATGCGAATGGGTGCGTTGATGGAGGTGAGAATGGTTTGCCTCATGTACGACGGATGTGTGCCTTTGATCCAACCGTTGAAACCTTTGATTTTTCGCAGGTCTTCGGCGTCGCGGACATAGCCGTAAAACACCACACCCTTACCGGTTCGGGTAAACACACCGTTGCCTAAATTGGACCCAACGATGGTGCCCAGTACGGGCTTGCCGTAACCATCGGCGACATAGACATCGCCCTTAACTAACGTTGGAATGGCCCATGAAACCGTGGCTTTATCGTAGGCCCTGCCTTCTATCTTTCCTTGTTCACGGATTTGCTTTTCCAGGTCGGGACGAGCGGGCATGAATTGCGCTGTTACCGCACGGCCGGTCATGGTGGTCATCGTGTCTTCGTTGATTAATTTCCAGTCACCTTCAAACTGGTTGGGATAGCCGAGTTCAATGAGCTCGGCCCAGGCTTCTTCAAGGGTTAGTTTGCTCAACCGTTCCAACAAACTATCAGATACTTTGGGGCGGCCATCAGCGAATCGTTCGCCGGTCCATTCGCTTGTGAGTGCTTTGATGTAGTCGGGTGAAGAGGCAATGTTTTGTGCGGACATAAAACGGCAGGAGATGATGAACAGGAAGAGTAAAAAAAATTTAGGCGCTGTATTCTTTAGCATGGTGATAGCTGATTTTAATGCGACAATTTTGTTTTTTTCGGGAGAAGCGGTGATGTGCAGGCTGCCTTTTGCACCGGCCGCTGTTTTTGTCGTGATCACAATCCGGTGCAGCCCGGGATTGTCCGAATCCTGCACCGCTGTTGATTTTGAAACATCCTGTATGTCTATCGTAACATTTTCTATTGGCTCTTCTAATTTTAGCCGGAGCGATTTACCGCCTTGTTGAAGCAATAAACCATCTGCTGTTTTAGTCACCGTTGCTTTGGTGAGCCATTGAAAAGAAACATTCACAGCGCTGTCTTTTGCTATCCAATCATCCTGAATAGAAACAGACTTATCGGGATGCAAAATGAGCCTTCGGGTAACGCTTTTTGCTTTGTTTAAATACAATGAAGTGAGGTCAGCTTCGGCACCCATGGCACCATCTTTCAACGACAATTGTTTCACTTCACCCTTACCGGTTATGAGTTGGCGCTCGCCATCAAAGCGCAGAAGGTTATGACCTTCCGGTCCAACTCTGAACGTTGTCCAACGGCTGCTGTTCTGACTATAATTCCAGAGATCCAATTTAGCGGTCCGCATTTTATCATAGCTCTCGGTGCCAAGATCGAGTGCCCATCTCACACCATCGGCTTCGAGTATAAAACTGCCGGCATCCATGTGGCCATGTGAGTTGTTGGGTGTGCCGCCTTTGAGGGCAACAAAGGTTGCTAGTGAGTCGTCCCAAGCCGAACGCATTACGCTGATCGGCATGAGGCCATTGGCGGTCCATTGCAAGGGTGGCGATGTTGAAAGATTTTGTTGAAGAAGTGAAGGTTGCCACCATAAAATTTCCAAAGGCGTGTGGCGGTTTTGCTGAATGCCGTTGCCGGGTTTAGCCACGCCGCCATTCGCCCATACTTCCTGCATCAGACGAATATCACGCCGTTCATCTTTTATTAAATCGGCGCGGTTTAGTTCACGGGCAAACCAAAGCATCACCGGCTCATTTAGATTTTCAATATGGTAATCGGAGTAGTTGTATTCTTCACCCGTTGCGCCAACCATTTGGTTATTGTAGTCAGCCGTTTTTAAAAAGCCGGGAACTTTTTCGAGGTTATAGCTTGTACCCAAAACAGATCGCAAGGCTTCCACCGCCAACACATAAAACGTAGTGCCGTAGCTCCAATAACTCGGGCCTTCGGCAAAGGAACCATCGGGTGAATATGCATCACCGGCCGTAGGAATATTCTTCACCGCACGGTCAACAATTTGTTTGGCTACTTCAGGTTCGTTTTCAGCAATGGCCAAGGCGCCAACGGTTAAGCCGCCGTTACAAACAGGGTTCCAGTTGAAGTTGCCGTTCACCCAACTGCCGCTCCCTTCTTTTACGGCAAGCGACGGAACCAAGGCTTTGGATTTAATGGCTTCAACAACCGTTTTACGTTCGGTTGGTGACAGATAATCGTACAACCAATCGTAGCCGATGCCGGCGGCTAATGATGCTTCGCCCACATCTAAAAGATGGCCGGTGCCCCAGTTATCAATAGCGGCCAGTTGCAACAATTCTTCTTTTGCCTTTTTTGCAAAACGAACATCGCCGAAGATGCGGTAAGCCAGGGCAAGCGATATAATTCGTCCCTGCACAGTACGCGATGCACCAAAATTGCTGACGCCATTTGGATAGATAATCGGCATAGCCGTCAGCTTTTTTTCAGCGTCGCTCTTTAAGATGAAAAGCAATTGTTTGGAGACGTCATCATCTTGCTTTTTGATGATGGCAATACGAGCGTTGTTGGCAAAAAGCCGCGGGTGTGAAGGCAGGCTTTTCCAATGCGCCGAAGCATTTACATCTGTCTTTCCTAAGTTGTTGGAAGTGCCTTGCGCTATAATAGTTGACGTGAACAAAATGGTTAGTGCAGTACACACCGCTTGTTTCAATTGCAGAAGAAAATAAGACAATCGTTTCATGAAAAATTTTTACCGAAGCCAGCGAAAAAAATTCGCTGCTTATGAATTGTTTTACTTTTTTGCTTGCAGCACGAAATAAGGCAGCCGGTTCAACGGCACCTCTATCTTCACGGTAGTACCGCCATTGTACCTTTTCCCTAAATCATCTACCCAGGTTCCCTTTGGCAACTTCACGGTTCTTGTTGTGCCCTTTTCATTCATCGGCGCCACTAAATATTTTTCACCGAGCATGTACTGGTCATCGCTGCTTTCAAAACCTTCGCCCGGAAAAGCATATTCCATGTGGCGGACAATGGGCTCTCCATTTTTTGCGGCCTGTTGTGCCAATGAAAAAATATAGCTGCCCATTTTAGCGTGAAGCAAAGCTGCTTCCCTTGCCAGCCGTAAATGGGTCGTATCCAACACCCGCCACGGCGCTACCGAGAATTGCATCATCGGCATGAGGGCCTGCGTTTGTGCGGAGCGAATGAGAAGTGTTTGATCGAACTTGTTGTAGTCAATGTTTTCGAAATCCCCAAGCAGGCCGCCGCCAATCATATCGGGACAAGTAAAGGGATGGCCGATTAATCCGGCCGACACCATATCAGGTACCAATAACTTTAGGTCATCCCAGGAATAACGTTTGTCCTGCAGGCGTTGGGCTATGGGTTGGTTGCCGTTTTTCCATCCGGCACGGAACTCGTTAAAGTCAAACTCCGCTCCTAACTTGCCGTACATTTCGGCTTGTGCCGGGCCGGTAGTATTGCTGCCTTCGTTCGGAAAAATTTTAGAGTTGTCGGAATAGAAATCAGAATCGCCGGCATCAAATTTAAACCCGTCGATGCCGTAAGCTGTTTGCAGGTTTTTAAGCCGTGTCCGCAACCACTCTGTGGCGGCCGGTTTGGTTAAATCAAGGCAGGCACTGTAGCCGTCCCACCATTTGATCAGCGCCGGTTTTTTGCTTTCCTTGCGCAACACCAACGCACCCAATTTATTCAGTTGCTGAAAACTTTTTGTATCGGCGCTGATGAAGGGCGTAAGCCATACCATCACTTTAAAGCCTTTGGCGTGTAGTTCATTCACCATTGCTTTCGGGTCTGGAAACTTGCTTGCGTCAAATTCAAAGGTGCCGTAAGCTTTGCTCCAGTTATCGTCAATCATAAACGTGCCGGCCGGGAAGCCGTTCTTCAACACATCATCGGCATACTTCAATACTTTTTCCTGTGTTTGATAGTAGTTCAGCTCTATCCACATGTTGTATTGCGGCGCCGTAAACATCAAGGGATTGGGCGTTTTTCCCGAAGCGGGAAACTGTTTATCCTTCGCGCCGATGTAGGCATCTCGCAGGGTTTTGCCTGCGGCGATCGCGGCCATTTTTTCGTGATCTGAATAGAGAAGCAAACTGCCGTCTTTTAACTCAAACGCAAAAGGTTCGTTGCTCCACACATAGCGGCCTTTGTTTGACAGCAGCAAAGGGGCTGCCTGGTTGCCGCGATTGTCCACGGCAAGGTCTTTCTTCTTTTCGGTTAACTGGTACGGTTGAAAGGTGAGGTCTTTGAGTGGCGTATTGCAAAAGGCCTTCGCCGTGTAGGCGCCGTACCAGCGTTCACCGGACAGTGGCTTTATTTCAGATATATTTTTTTGCGCGGCAAGGGCCAAAGGAAAAACGGCTGCCAGTAAAGCTTTCCATCTAAGGTTCATGTAAACTGTTTTATTCATGTAGAAGCAATAACGATTCGGTACTGATAAATGATCGTTCCGCCGATCTGTGTTTGATTGCTTGCGTCACTGCCGCCCGAACTTTCCCGCACCCTGTGCATGACCGGCAAAGGTCTCATCTCGCAACCGGCGTCGTCCGTTTAAATTTTACAATGTTGAATAACCATTCATTAATAAGAAATAAAATCGAAAATAAAAAACTTTTTGCAATGCGGCGCAGTCAAAAAAATTTTGTTAGTTTACAATGCAAAATAATTATTCAATAATAATGAATATTATAACGTCACTTTTTTTAGCATGAAGGTGGATCGCCAAGCCCACAGGCAGGGCTGCGATGACGATAGACAACCGTTATACTTTTCGCCTCACTTGCAATATCCTCCGGAACCACGGCCACATACCGGCCACCATTATCAGGGCTATCAAAAGCAACCAGCCCGCTAACCAGTAAAAAAAGCTGTATGAA
This sequence comes from Flavisolibacter sp., assembly GCA_965247695.1. Classification (GTDB taxonomy): domain Bacteria; phylum Bacteroidota; class Bacteroidia; order Chitinophagales; family Chitinophagaceae; genus Flavisolibacter. The sequence goes on along the minus strand of OZ252037.1, from coordinate 1,810,418 downwards.
AAAATGGATTACCCTTCCCGTTTTGTTTGCCCTTTTGATGATGAGTGCAAAATCGTTTGCTACCGATTATTATGTGTCGGCGCTAACCGGCAGCAACGCCAATTCGGGAACATCAACCGGCCAAGCCTTTGCCACCATTAAAAAAGCGGCTGACCTGACCAACCCCGGCGACACGGTGTTTATTATGAACGGCACCTACAACCCCATTTCAAACTTTCAGCAAAGCATTGTTACCATCACCCGTTCCGGCGCACCCGGTGCGTACATTACCTATAAAGCTTATCCGGGCCATACGCCCAAGCTGCAATTGCTTACCGGGCTCTCGTTTCAAATATGGCGGGCCGTGGCCATTGATGCTTCGTACATTGTTTTCACGGGCATTGAAATAGAAGGCACCAACCAGCTACTCGACTACACCGGTGCTTACCAAACCTATCAGGATTATAAAAACAACATCAAGGATTATAATAAAATCTCGATGTACAACTGCAGCTCCATCTCTATCGGCGGTGGTGCACCGGCTCACCATGTCATCGTTACCAATTGTAAAATTCACGATACCGGCGGCGGCCTTGGCGGCACAAAATGCGACTACATCACCCTTGAAAACAACCTCATTTACAATACCTGCTGGTATTCCATGTATGCAGGCAGCGGCATTAGCATACTTGACCCCACCAGCATTGACAACACTACGACGTATAAAATTTTTATCCGCAACAACGTGGTGCACAACAACAAGACCCTCATTCCTTGGGAGCGAATCAATGCCCTTAGCGATGGCAACGGAATTATTCTGGATGTGAATGTGGGCAATGGAACAACAACAGCCGCTTATGTAGGCCGTTACTTGGTGGCAAATAACGTGAGCTATAACAATGGCGGCGGCGGTGTACATGCCTATAAAGCAGCTCATGTAGACATCATCAATAACACGGCTTACAACAACGGCACCGTAGTAGGCTATCCGGAGATAGATGCGAACCAATGCAGTGATGTAAAAATTTATAACAACATCATGTATGCCCGTACCGGCGGCAATGCGAATGGAAACGATGCAAACACCATCTATGATTACAACCTTTATTTTAACGGCACCTCATACAAAAACGGTCCGCATGATAAAACAGGAAACCCACAGTTTGTGTTGCAGGCAGCCGATGCTACGGCCAATCTTCAATTAAAGGCTACCAGTGCCGCTATCAACAACGGCAGCAATGTAGCCGGCCAGTTTACCCCCACGGATTTGCTGGGCCTTGCAAGGCCCGTAGGCTTTGCATCTGACATGGGCGCCTATGAATATGCTACTGTTATTGCCCGTCCTGAAATAACCGTATTGCAGGGCAACACTGAAATGGCCAGCGGCGCCACCACGGCTTACGACTTCGGCGATGTGTCGTCAACGGCGCCAAAGACAGTAACGTTTACCATCAATAATATCGGCGACTTAACACTTACCCTCACGGGCACACCAAAAGTAGGAGTTGTTAATACAACCGGTACCGGCTTCTCACTAACTACCGATGCACCTGCTGTTGTAGCGGCCAATGGTTCCGCAAGTTTTACGGTGACTTTGTCACCGGCATCAACCGCCGCCAACTACGCAGGCACCATCTCCATTGCCAGTAATGATGCAGATGAAAACCCTTACACCTTTCCCATTGCCGGTTATGGCTACGATGGCAACAAAGCACTTCAAACCATCACTTTTCCTTCGTTGCCAATAAAGGTGATTGGGGCTCCTGACTTCGACCCAGGCGCTACGTCCAGTGCGGGGCTGGCCATTACTTATACCAGTTCCAATACAAGCGTTGCCACAATCGTTGCCGGTAAAATTCACATCGTGACTGCGGGCACAGCTACCATTACGGCCGCACAACCTGGCGATGCCGCTACCAATCCGGCCCGCAACGTTACGCAATTATTAACGGTTACACCCGTGTTGCCGGCACCGGGAGACAATATGGTAAGCAATCCAAATTTTGATGTCAATACAACCGGCTGGAGCTTTGCCTACAGAAACGGCGGCGCGGCCACGGTTACATCTGTTCCCATGACCGGTTCATCAACCAATGTGGGCAAAGTAGTGGTCAGCAACATTGGAACAACCTCCGGTATTGACAACGTACAATTAAGCACCCGTGTGTTTTTAGTGAAGGATAAAAACTACCTGATATCGTTTAAGGCTAATGCCGATGCTGCCCGAACCATAACGATGCGATTGCTGCAAGATGTGTCGCCATTTGGAACTCTTTACACCGTTAGCAACATTCCGTTAACCACCACGCAAACAACCTTTGGAACCTACGCTTATACCAGCACCTTCACCGGCTATGTTGCCCTGCGTTTTTTTGTGGCCACGAACACCATACCGGTTTACTTCGACGACGTTGTGATGATTGAAGAGCCTGTGGTTACACTGCCGGTTAGCCTGGCTTTCTTCAGCGGCAGTCTTATCGGCGACAATGCCGTGTTGAATTGGAAGACGGCTTACGAGAGCAATGCAAAAGAATATGTGTTAGAGAAGAGCAGCAATGCGGCAACGTTCATTGCTATCGGTTCGGTACCGGCCCGCAATGCGGCTACCGGAAGCAGCTATTCCTTTACCGACCGCGAAGCCATCAGTGGCAAAGTTTACTACCGTTTAAAATCAGTTGATAAAGACGGCGCCTTTATGTACAGCAATATTGTGACGTTGGTTGGAACGAAAGGCGGTTCTGTTCTCAAACTGTTTCCAAACCCGGTTAGTGCTTATTGCTCCGTGTCGTATCCTGTGGCATCGGCAAATGCGGTGCTAAGTATCTGTACGGTGGATGGCAAAAAATTGTTGGACTACAATGTAACAAACGGCTCCACGCAACGCAGCCTTGATGTGTCGGGCTTGCAGCGCGGCCTTTACTTTATTGTTTATAAAAACGATGGGCAATCCATTAGCAGTAGCTTTATAAAATAGTTGTAACAACCAAATGGCTTGGCTCCAAAGACTCCGGCGAATAATCTTTGGAGCCAATGTTTACTAATTCCTTTTCCGTTTTAGGAAGTATGCCTTGTTATGGTACTTCCGTTTGAAAGAAATGAGTTGTGATGAGTAAAAGGGGAAAGCAATTTACAAAAATTCTGATGGCGATGACCAGCCCGGCATTGCTCCTCGCGGTGTATTGGGACACGGTTACAATGCCGCCATCACTGTCAACACAAAAAATTAAGTAATGGCTTTTCAAAAAACCATTCATTCAACACATCTTTTAAATTAAACATCATGTCGTACACATTAACCGCCGCAGAACAACAGGCTTTTCACCGTGACGGCTACGTTATCCGCCGCCGGTTTTTTTCGGAAGACGAAACAGCGCTGTTGTACAATTTATCCATTGACGATACAGTCATCGGCAACTCGATGGACTTTAACGACCAGGCCGGAAACCGCACCCGGCTTACGTTGTGGTTCACGCCGGGTAATGACTCCTTTGGTTTGATGTCGCGATCGGAGCGGATGGTAAATGCCGTTGCGGCTTTGTTGGGAACCGAAGGTGAAGTCTGTCATTTTCATTCCAAGGTAATGCAGAAAGAGCCCAAGGTAGGCGGCGCCTGGGAATGGCACCAGGATTATGGTTACTGGTACAAGAACGGCTTTTTATATCCCGAAGCGATGATCTCCGTGATGGTGGCCTTAACCGAAGCCACGAAGGAAAACGGTTGCTTACAAGTACTAAAAGGCAGCCACAAAATGCAGCGCTTTGAACACAACTTCGCCGGCGAACAACAAGGCGCCGACATGGACTTTGTAACCGCGGCGGAAAAAGTTTGCGAATTAATTTATGTCGAACTGGAGCCGGGTGATGTGTTGTTCTTTCACAGCAACATCCTGCACCGCTCCGCTGCCAATACCTCCGATAAATCAAGATGGTCTATTATCTCGGCTTACAACTTAAGCTACAATGTGCCGTTCCGCGAAAAGAACCTGTCGTGCATTCAACCCATCAACGTCGTGAGTGATGAGCGGTTGTTGGAAAGCGGTGTTCAGAAATTAAGCAACGCCGATTTTTTAAGCAAAGAGAAAGAGATTACGTTGCATGTGAAATAAGTTCACCACAATAACTTGCGCGGCTATATGAAACTTTTGGTCTTCTGTCCACGCTGGGGCTGCGAAGCGCAATCGTGGAATGCCTTCTTTTCAAACGTAAAAGAAGCGGGGTATGATGGCGTGGAGATTGGCTTTTCCTTCACCTTGTCCGCAGGCGAAAAAGCAGAGATCATCAACGGGTTGAAGGATCATCATTTGAAAGCCATCGGACAGCATTGGCAAACGATAGAAAAGGATTTTGATGAACACTGCACTGTCTTTAAACAACATTTGTACAGCCTTGCTGAACTACGGCCTTTATTCATCAACACGCAAACCGGCAAGGACTATTTTACAGTTGAACAGAACTTGTCGCTAATGCAAATTGCGAATGACATTGGCAAAGAAACCGGGATTACAATCCTGCACGAAACGCACCGCGGCAAATGGTCTTTTGCGGCGCACATCACACAACAATATTTACAAATCGCTCCGCAAATAAGGCTTACGCTGGATGTTTCGCATTGGTGTAACGTAGCGGAAAGTTTGCTGGAAGACCAGGCAGATGCGGTGCAATTGGCGATACAACACGCCGACCATCTTCATGCCCGTGTGGGTTATCCCGAAGGCCCACAGGTGATTGACCCAAGAGCGCCGGAGAATGAAAGCATCTTGTCTGCGCACCTGGCCTGGTGGGATGCGTTGATCCGCTTAAAACGAGAGCAAGGGGCGAAAACATTTACCATCACTCCCGAATACGGTGCGCCACCTTATCAGCAGGTAATGCCATATACCAGTGAGCTTATTTCTAACCAATGGGACATTAATTGCTGGATGAAAGATTTGCTGAAAGACAGGTACAAATAATAAAGTGGCACATCATCATTTACACAATAACGAACGCAACTCTATCAACGAACATGAGAACGACAATTCTTTTAATTGGCATTATACTTTGCTCGCAAACAGTCCTTGCACAAAAGTTTGGAACTTGGGGTTTTACATCAAAAGGCCTACCGGTTTACAATTACACCGGCACCATTCCTGTTACCGCTTTTGATAAAGACGGCAAGGATGCAGCCCAGCCCGAAGACCCTTATTTTTTGTTGGGCAATTACCGCATGACGTTGATTACTCATGCGAGTGGCATCTATCAGTTTTTGACGGCGGAACGGGCCTGGGCAAGAATCAACGCAGCAGAGCAAACCAACTACGGATGGAATGATGCCAGCGTTGTTTTTAAGAATAGCAATAAAAAGGTTTCGCTGGTTGGTATGGCTTCAATTGCTGCTGATGCAACAGCAACACAAAAAACTTTTGGCGTTGGCTTTGCCCGATATACGTACCGCTTAGATAATGACATTACCTGCACCAGCATCGTCTCCGTCAAGCCATCACAAAAAATAAACACCGGCAATCCTTCTTTTGTCGTGACCGTGAGTTTGAAAAACAACGGTGCTACTACGCAATCACTCACATATACTGAACGAATGGTGGTGAACTTTGTATTAAACAGCACGCAATACACGCCTGAACAAGAACGGCAAATGTTGTACAACACTGCTGTTGCCGTTGATGCGGGCAAACAAACAGTTATTGCGGACGTGGTTCCAAAAGCGACTGCTTTTTTTGTTCTGCCAAAGGCAACCGAAAGTTTTATGTATGATGTTGATCCGCCGTCTGCCTTTATGTATTCGAAGAAAGGCGCCCGCTACACAACAATTGTAAAAGCAAAGGGCGATACGTTAGCCACGGAAATAACGACTTCTGTCAAACCAACGGAGACCGTTTCATTTAATGTTGTTATTGGGCTGACTCACGGTAAGAATTTTACAATTGTGCAAAACGAAGTGGCTGATTTACTGAATGGAGCCACGACAGCCAATCCATCTGAAGGCTTATATGCGACCCAATGGAAAAGCCGTCTGCCTGATTTTTCTGCCGAGCCAAACGAGGTGTTGCGCCGGGAGATGTTGTGGAATGCGCACATGGTGGAAGCCTCGGCCAAGTACAGTGCGTATTACAAAGAAACCGTTATTCCGCAAGGCACGGTTTACAGTTATTACTACGGAAACAACATCTCCAATCGCGACCATCTGGCAGCCGCATTACCGGCTTGTTATACCAATCCCGAACTGGCCAAGTCCGTTCTTCGTTACGTGATTAAGCACGCCGATACCGACGGCGAGATCAAGCGAGGCAACGGTGGGTTTGGGTATTCCAAGTTGGGTACGACAGAATCCGCACCGCTGAAAGAAAGCGATGAACAATTGTATTTTTTCAATACGTTGGCGGAATATTTATTAATTACAAAAGACTATGCTTTTTTGAATGAGATGGTTGGTTATTATCCCGCGGAAAATGGCAGAAAGGAAAAGATGCTTACGCTGTTAAAGAAATTTTTTCTGTTCCTGCGTGATGAAATCGGTACGGGCCAAACGGGTTTAGTAAAGATTTTAAACTCCGATTGGAGCGATAGCTTTTTTCATCAGTACTCGCCTAATGTTTATTCCTGGTCGGCGGAATCGCATCTCAATTCAGCCATGGTGTTGGCCGTTTTTCCAAAACTGATGCAGGTATTAAAAGATTCGAAGAACCCGGAAGCCACTGTATTTATTTCTGCATTGGAAGCATACAGGGCTTCCATTGAAAAAGTATTCATGCAGGATTTGGGCGACCGGAAGTTTGCCGCAAGGGCTTATTTGAATACCCAACTTCGCTTTGGTGTGGACAATGTTTGTATAGAACCGCAAGGTTATCTTTTGCAGATTCCAACTCTATCTACAGAACGCAAAAAAGAAATTTATGACTACGTGAAAAGCAAACTGTTGACACCGGAAAAGATCGGTGCCAGAACAAGAGAAAAACCGTTGTGGAAGGGCAATCCCGATGGCGAGGACGGCGGCATCTGGTTCTCGCTGGAATACCCCCTGTTACTGGGTGTAGCCTCATTTGATAAAGAGGAAGCGAAGGCTTTGTTGCTGAAATTTTCCTTCCAAAACTTCGCTGACAATTATCCCGATTATTGGGTGGGCCAATGGACGGCAGCCGATGAAGTAAACTCCACTTTATACCGCGAAGGATTGTACGCATTTTGGGTGCCATCGCAAGACCGTAAACATGCTTTTCAAGGCTGGTGTTCGCACCCGCATACATGGCCACTCTTCTGTTATTTTAAGTTGAAAGAATAGGTTTGCTTCAATAAATTTACTTCGATGATATACCGTTTAAAACAAACGCATTTTGAGGAATGGTTCATAGGAACAACCGATGAGTAGAAACATTTATTGGTGGTTATCAAACGTTCCTTTACCGGCGGGCTTAAAATGGTTATAAAAATGCTGACCGCGAAGCGGTCGAACTTTCAATAGCCACGGGTGGCAACCCGTGGTGAGAAGGAGTAGAGATTTCCCGTGACTCTGAAGAAGGGGTCGAACAACGGCGCGAACATTATACTCAATCAAAACTCGCCTGTGTCGGAACGCCTGCTGCCGGACGTCGCTATTACGCTACCCATCAACGCTTCCTATGGGAGCTTGTCGTAAAACTCAACATTTCACCATCTCTTAAACAAGAATATGAACATCAGAAAAATTGTTTCCTGTCTCATCTTATGTATCTACACCGTCGGAGCGTTCGCTCAAATACCGCCCGAAAAACTGGTGAAAATTTCCATTGTGCCCGACCATCAGGACTGGTTGTACAAGATTGGTGAAAAGGTGAAGTTTGCCGTTTCCATCAATGAGTTTAATACGCCGCTGAAGGCTATAAAAGTGCATTATGAAGTGGGACGGGAACGCATTACTCCCGCTATCAGTAAAGATGAAACGCTGTCCAACGGAACCCTTAGCATTGATGGCGGCACGTTGACCGAAGCCGGCTTTCTCCGTTGCATTGTGACCACTGAATTGGCTGGCAACAAATACCGCAACCTGGTAACCGTTGGCTTTGCGCCGGAAACCATTAAACCGCTTGCGGAAATGCCTGCGGACTTTGCCCAATTCTGGAGCGACGGCAAAAAAGAACTGGCTTCTTTTGCGATGGATAATAAAATGACTTTGCTCCCGGAGCGATGCACACAAAACGTGAATGTGTATCATGTAAACCTGCAAGGCTATGGCAAGGCGTCCCGCCTTTACGGAATCCTTTGTGTGCCGGGCAAGCCCGGTAAATATCCGGCCCTGTTGGAAGTTCCGGGTGCAGGCGTGCGGCCCTACAATGGTGACATTGGCTTAGCCGAAAGGGGCATCATTACCTTGCAGATAGGCATACACGGAATACCCGTTACGATGGACCCGGCTGTTTATACAAGCCTTGCCGGCGGTGCCTTGAGCAACTACCAGAATTTTAATCTTGATGACCGCGATAAGTTTTATTACAAACGGGTTTACCTGAATTGCGTACGGGCCAATGACTTTCTGGTTTCGCTGCCGCAATACGATGGTAAAAACTTAGGCGTAACCGGCGGCAGCCAAGGTGGTGCATTAACGATTGTTACCGCTGCTTTAGATGAACGGGTGACCTGTGCCGCCGCCATGTACCCTGCTCTCTGCGATTTAACCGCTACGCTAAAAGGCCGCGCCGGTGGCTGGCCGCAGTACTTTGAAAAATGGAACATTGACTTTAATAACAAGGCCGATAAGATAAAAACCTGCGGTTATTATGACGTGGTAAACTTTGCCAAAGGCCTGAAAGTGCCGGGCTTTTTTACCTGGGGTTATAATGATGAGGTTTGTCCGCCAGCGAGTATGTACGCAGCGTATAACAGCATCTCTTCTCTTAAAACATTACTGCCATTTTTAGACACGGGCCACTGGGCGTATGGTGAACAGTATGAGGTATTGAATAAATGGTTGACAGAGAAGTTGGGAGTGAAGTAGGATTGTATTTGCGAAAGTTTTAAAACTTTCGTTTAAACGTTTTTATACTTCAGAATCAGCCGATAAAAAATATTGTCAGCAGATTTCAGGGCCAAAAACTTTCGCCTATTTTTGAGTTATCGGCAGCCCTATGTGACACCCTACAAAAATGGACACAGAATTAATTTTACAAAATATCAGCCGACATATTCAGCTTGACAAAACTGAAACAGATTTTTTTATTTCTCTTCTTCAAACAAAGAAACTTAAACGAAAAGAGTTTTTATTAAAGCAAGGAGACACTTGCAGAACAGAAAATTTTATTGTTAAAGGTTGTTTGCGGACATACACAATTGACGACAACGGTTTTGAGCATGTCGTAATGTTTGGAATTGAAGATTGGTGGGTTGGCGACCTATTTAGTTTTCTAACTCAAAGCCCAGCGACTTATTTTATTGACGCATTAGAAGACACAGAAATTTTACAAATCTCAAAATTAAACCTTGACAAACTATTCGAGAGAGTACCAAAGTTTGAACGTTTTTTTAGACTAATACTTCAAAATGCTTTTATTGCACAACAACAACGAATCAATCAAAATCTTTCCTACTCTGCCGAACAACGATATTTAGACTTTATTAACAAACATCCAAATTTGGAACAACGCCTTTCTCAAAAACAGGTTTCTGCCTATCTTGGCATTACACCAGTTTTTTTAAGTATGCTTCGTAAAAAATTATCCCAAAAGTGATTTATTAAACTACTTTAATTTTTATCGTTTTAGTTCTCTGTTCTTTTGCATAATCATTTAACAAAAAAACAGAAAATGAAAATTGTAATTATTTATCACAGTGGATATGGGCATACAAAGATTGTTGCTGAACATATCCAAAAAGGAGCTTCAAGAGTATTGGAGCAAGTAACACTTTTATCAACTCTTGAAGCACAAGACAATTTTGAAATGTTGCATCAGGCAGACACATTAGTTTTTGGTAGTCCTACGTATATGGGGACAATCTCTGCCGACTTCAAAAAGTTTATGGAAGCAACAGGCAAATTTTGGTACAGCCAAAAGTGGAAAGACAAATTTGCTGCAGGTTTTACAAACTCATCAACCTTAAATGGCGATAAGTTGAACACTCTGCAACAACTTTCACTTTTTGCTTCTCAACACAGTATGCTTTGGGTTTCAACAGGTATTTTACCAAAGTTTGAAAACGACAAACAATTGGAAGAACCAAATGGACTTGCAAGCTATTTGGGGCTTATGACACTTTCCGACAATTCTACGAAGGAAGTGAACCAACCAAAAGGGTTAGAAACAGCCGAACTATTTGGAGAACGCATTGCACAAATCACAAAACAATTTAAACAATCAAAATAATTTAATTAAGAAATGAAAAATAAAATATTCAGTACAAATAACGATTTGACAGGTTTAATTATCCGTCTTACACTTGGTTTAATTCTTTTTCCACACGGTGCACAGAAAATGCTTGGAATGTTTGGTGGCTATGGTTTTAGCGGAACTATGAATTTCTTTACAGGCACATTACATTTGCCTTGGATAATTGGCTTTTTAGTAATCATCATTGAATTTGTAGGAGCATTATCTTTAATCGCAGGTTTTGCAAGTAGAATTTGGAGTGCATTGACAATCATTTTATTTATCGGCATTATATTTACTTCACACCTTGACAACGGATTTTTTATGAATTGGTTTGGCAATCAAAAAGGCGAAGGTTACGAATATGACTTGCTAATAATTGGTTTATCTTTAGCGACACTTGTTAACGGAAGTGGAAAATATTCAGCAGACAACTTAATAACCAAACAATAGAAAGACGAGAAGAAGGGCAGCCGATAACAAGGGGTTTTGCAATATTGGGGCGGACGGAATAACAATGAGCATTTGTAATTCTATGTAGCATTTGTTCGGGCAGACGATTTCCAATTTGGCTTTTTGTTGTTATCCTCATCATCAGTTTTTCAATTGGGCTTCGGTTCCGGGCGGACGTTTTTCAAATTTCCCAACATCGCAAAGCCCTGTTCGTCAGACTGTGAGAAAACCTTCTTTTTTTCTGTAGTCATGTTTGTGTGATTCATTCTGCAACTGTTTACCTCCTGTTTATCAGGCTCTATCAACTACCGCGATTATATAGGGGTAAAAAACAACATCCGTTATTGGCCTGTAAATGCCTTTGATAAAGCTATTTCTTACAGCACAAACCAGTCTCTCATAGTTTGGTTTAAAGGCCTTGATGGCTTGCACCATTTTATCAAACCCAAGTATATTTTTAGTACGTATAAAGTTGTAGCAAAGCATAATGAGGCTCATTTCTCCATTCACTTTTTGGAGTCCTTTAAGTAAGGTGTGCGTGTAACCGCAGTGGCGCTTGATGGTGCCGAAGGGGTGTTCACAAATGGCTTGCCGTCGCTTGTAATAATGCGGGGCCTGTTTTATGTTGTTATCATTGATGTCTACTGCATCCTGGTACTCACTGCGCTGAACAATGCGTTTAGGGAGTTTGGTGCACTGGTGTTTTAGCAGACATGTTTTACAGGCATCGGTGCGGTAGGTTTTAAACCGGTAAGAAGTTTCATTAGCTTCTCCCTTTTTGTTGTGCCAGGTGCCCAGCGATGTTAGTACAGCGCCTGCAGGACAGGTGTAGCTGTCCGCTTGTTTATCATAGTCAAAGCTCTCTGCTAAAAACTGGTGTGCTATATGTTTAACGCCGGGTTGTTCTTTGTAAGCAACATGCGTAATCATATTATCATCATGACACTGCTTTAACTCCGCCCCGGTATGATAGCCTTTATCGGCCAGTACCACCAGCCTATCTTCTTTTTGCAGGCCAAGGTTTTCTTTAGCCTGTGTGGCAGCTTTATATAAAGCCTTGCCGTCATTGGTGTTCGTAGCTTGAGTATGTACAATGAGGTTGTGCTTATCATCCACAGCGTTTTGCACATTATAGGCCACTTCCACAATACTCTTTACAATTATAATACTGCGGCTATCACCGTCGGTTGTACTGATTTGTTTGTCGTCTGTTTGGTTTAACTGCACCTGAAGCTTGTCGTACTTGATTGTTCGTTCTTTTAGCTTTTTAAGACCTTCGGTTATCTTTCCTTTTTTTAGCTGTAGTTCTTCTCCCATTGCGTTCTCCTCGCCATCCAGTTCATCGAGCTCCAACAAATACTTAGCAGTCTTGTCTTCTATAAACCGGCGGTGCTTGTCTATTTTGGCCTGGCTGTAATTGTTCTTTTTGCTGTTGACCGCTTTAAACTTGCTGCCATCAATACCAATAGTGGTTTTACCCAGCAGGCCAGTATTATCAAGGAACTGTACATAGAGGCAGAACATGCTTTGTAGCGGAACCGGATGCAGTTTTCTAAAGTCAGCTATCGTATGATAGTTGGGTTGTAAACTTTGCAGGAGCCATTGCAACTCGATGTTGCGAGTGCACTCTTTTTCGAGCTTACGGCTGCTGCGTATCTTATTTAAATAACCATACAAATAAAGCTTTAAAAGTACTGAGGGGGCATAGGGCGGACGGCCTTCGCTTTTATGAACAGTGTTACCAAATCCAAGCTGATGTAAATCCAACTTGTCAATAAAAGCATCTATGAGCCGCACCGCATTATCTGCACTTACCTGCTCATCAAGCGTTGAAAAATAACTTTGATGACGATTGCTACCCTGAATGAATTGCATACCACTTTGCAGCAATTATTATACAGCTTTGAAGCTATTTACAGGGTGTGTATATTTAGTGAGCAACAGAGTGGTTTTTTCACAAACTCTCGTTGGTGGCTATTTTAGCGAGACCAAAATGGTTCGGATAAACTTATAACAACAAAAACTTACTTAAATATGAAATACTCATTGATGGTACTTTCTTTTCTGTTCGGTATCGTTTTTTTGACGTTTACAAACAAAACAAATAAGAATTATGAAACTTCGTTAAATCAAAAATCACATGATTGTGATGCAGTGACAGGAATGGAGAAAGTTATTTGTCTTGTAAATGCCTTTAAAGCAACATTGTCCTCATCTCAAATTCCAAATTTGGAAATTGAATATACAAAAGACAATATTGAAATTTGGTCAAATTTACCAGCGGCTATATCACCAAGATTAGGCTTAAGAATGGGCGACCTAAGTAATAATCAATTAGTTGCTGCAAAGGCTCTAATTAAAGAGATTACTGGTTCTACTCCTAATGAAGGCTGGGATGAAATGCAGCAAGTATGGATGGCAGATGATTTTCTCAACACAAAAGAGCCAGGCGGAAAATATGGAGCAGGTAATTATTATATTGCCTTTTTAGGAACACCAGCAATGAATGGAACATTTGAAATATTACTTACTGGCCATCATTACACAATAGCCAACACATACAAAAATGGAAAATTAGCTGGTGCGACACCACGTTTCGAAGCTGTAGAACCCTTTTCTTTTGTATGGAATGGCAAGACTTATGCCCCAATTAGCCAAGAGAGAGCTGCCATGGCTGCTTTACTGAATTCACTTACTGAAAAGCAGTTAATCGAAGCAAAATCGCCAAATATTTTTACGAACATCCTTTTGAAACCACTAAATAATTGGGAATTTCCTGAGAAAAGCACAGGATTACAATTAATTGGATTATCACCGACCCAAAAAGAACTTGTAATTAAAGTAATTAAAACTTACACCGAAGACATAAGCGACAATGATGCCTCAATAATTCTTTCTAAGTACATATCTGAATTAGACAGTACATTTATTATTTACAGCGGGACAAAGGCATTAGCAACTCAAAACGATTATTTCCGTATTGATGGTCCACACATTTGGATAGAACTTAGTGTGCAACGAGGACAAGTTTTACCTAATGAACCTTACCATTTCCATTCCATTTGGCGTGATAGAAAAAGTGATTATGGTGGGACACACTAAATAATCAAAAAATTATGAAAATTTAGAATGACAAAACAGCCACCAACATGGGGTTTTGTGCAAGCAGGGCTTGACGTTCAAACTTCGGCTGTTTGCATCGCTGTACTTTGGTTCGGGCTGGACGGAATTCTGTTGGGCTTTTAGTTGTTATCTTATACTTTTATTTCTTTATTGGGCTTCAGTTCCGGGCTGGACAATCAACAATGCCCTGCCTGCACAAAGCCCTGTTCGTTGTACGCTATATTATCATGCACCTCATCCTGCAATGACTTGAAAAAATGACCGCAAAAAAAAGATTAAAACTTATAATTTCAATTGGTGCGGCACTTGTAGCAACTGCACATCTTATTTTTCCAAAAGTTAGTATTGACATTATTACTGTTGTACTCATTGCACTTGCAATAATCCCATGGCTTGAGACACTTTTTAAATCTGTTGAATTACCAGGTGGAGTAAAACTTGAGTTCCAAGAGTTGGAAAAAATTGAGAAGGAAGCCAAAAAGGTTGGATTAATTTCAACAGTAGAAATAACAAAAGCAGTTGAAGACAATAAAGACAAACCACAATATTATTTCGTTGAAATTGCAGAGAAAAACCAAGAATTGGCTCTTGTTAGCCTAAGAATTGAAATTGAAAAAAGACTAAGAGAGATTGCAACTAAATACAGTATTGACACACAAAAATATTCGGTTATAAGGCTTATAGACGCTTTAGCAAAAAAGAATATTCTTACTATACAAGAGACAACTGTATTGAAAGACATGATTTCAACTCTAAATCATGCAGCTCATGGTGTAGAATACGACCAACGAAATGCACAATGGGTAATTGACAATGGACCAGCAATTGTTGACAGTTTAGAAAATAGAATTGCAAATCGTGGAGTAATTTTTCATGGTTCGGGTGATGACAGAGAACATTGGATTGACAAGTCTTTTAATGAATGCGAATGGGTAACAAACATTGAATGGAATGAGTGCATTTCCAAACATTTAGACCTATGGAATAAGGAATTGGAGAACATCTATAATTCTCTTTTGCAAAAAATTGGTAGTGACCAAAAAGAAAAACTTATTCAGTCTCAAAACAATTGGAAAAAGCAAATAGAGCTTGACCAAATGTTTATGTATTCATTTAATGACCTGCGAATGAAAGTTGGACGAGAAGGGCAAATATTATCTTCTGTTCATTTTATGAATAAAGTGCGGGACAGGACATTGGAGCTTGAAGAAATCTTAACAAGCTTGACGTAAAATACAGCGTACAACATGAACTGTGATAAAAACCAAATACAAAATACAGTTTTTAGGGCCTGACGGAAGAATAGTTTGGTTGGTACAGGCCTCCGGACTTCACCAGGGCAAAGACTTGTTTAAGTAGTTTGTTACAAACGGCAATCAAGGCTTGCTTGCCGGTCTTTCCGCTGGCTTTCAGCCGCTCATAAAGTGCCTTACAGGCCACGTTTGTTTTCATGGCACTCATGGCGCACATGTACAAGACATCCCGTAAAGCTTTGCCTCCTTTTTTGTAAATTCTTGGTTTGCCATGGATGCTGCTTCCGCTGCTGTACTCCGTAGGCGCCATGCCGGCAAAACTGATAAGCTGGCGGTGGCTGTGCGTGTTCTTAAATCCTTGGGTAAAAACAATCAGCATAGCTGTTGCCCGTTTGCCAATACCTTTTATACTGCCTACACTTTTAAGTTGTGCGGGTTGCCACTGCTTTAGCAGGGCTTCAAGTTTTTGTTCTAAAGCATCCACTTCTTTTTGTAAGACCTGCTTTATTCTCTGTAGTGATTTTATGGTGTCCCGGCTCGGCACCGGCAACAGCCCAAGACTGTGCAACTGGTTGTTGAAGCGTTTGGTTTGCTCGGTGTACTCCCGGATGGTATTGTAAAGTTGCTTGGCTTCAAAGTAAGCAGGGGCGGGCATTTCCCAAAAAGGAGGTCGCTGTTCTATTGCGTACCGGCAGATCCAGACGGCATCTTTTTTATCCGACTTGTTGCGCTCCAAATGCATCTGAATAAAGCGCTTGATGCTAAGGGCATTGACGACGCTTAACTGGCAGCCCTTGCCGTGAAGAAAAAAAGCAAACCTGATATAGTAAACTCCTGTCGCCTCCATCACAAAATGATAATCGGTGCCGGTATGCTCCATAATTTTCGCAAAGCCCGCATTGTTGTTTCCAACACGGAGGTGAAAGAACTCCCCTAAATTGTTTTGATAACTTACGTCCAGTGTAGTGTTGGAAACATCTACGCCACAACAGAGTTTTTGTGTTTGCATGACAGGTTGTTTTGAGGTGAGTAACGACTAACTTTAATACTACGAACGAGGTGTAAAGAACAGTTCTTACGCGGTGCTATCTATCCTACTGCGAGCTGTTTTAAACGCTCATTGAACTGTTCAGCATCTGGTAAGAAAAGGGGCGGGGACGATCATGTTGTAAAGGCTTTTATGCCGATGGGGTTTTACGGTCTTACTCCGCCCCTTTGTTCTTTTTGCCTCTCTTTGATCCGGTAGTACAAGGTATCGTTTTGTAAACATAGGAACGGGTTTGGCGTTACTGGGGCGGAACGTTGAAACATCGGCTGCAGTTCGCTATCAGCTTCGGTTTCGGCTCGACGTTAATAATTTAGCTTTAGTTCTTAACTTCAACTTTTAAAACAATATTGGGCTTCAGTTGTCGGCTGACGTTTTTCAACTATCCCAACAACGCCAAGCCCTGTTCGTTAGCTGTCGTGCCAGAACACCTCTTGGAAAAGCAATTTTCGCTTTAAGATTGACTAACTTAACACGGTGAAAAAAAATAATCCCATAGAGCTTGACTTCATCGTTGACAAGTTGACAAATTCTATTGAAAATGTTTTGACCGGAGACGTTTTTCCAACTAATATTACTTTGCTTACAGCGACAGACCTGAAATCTGTGACAAAGAAAAATGGTTGGCAATTTGATTGGAGATTTGAGCTGAAACAACCAGAAAGAGAAGTTTACAAATTAACTATCCCAATTGCCTTATCGGTAATTCAAGGAATAGTTAGCATTGAGATAAGAAGTGACCACATTTACATGCACCTCGTTGAAAGTGCTTCATTCAATAAAGGCAAATCTAAAGTTTATGCAGGTGTTCCCGGAAACCTTGTAGCTTTTGCTTGCCGACTTTCATTTCAGCGTGGATTTGAAGGAAACGTTTCATTCGTTTCAAAGACACAGTTGATTGACCACTACACAAAAACTTTAGGAGCAATGCACTTTGGCGGACACATCATGATTATTGACACATCCGCAGCATTAAGACTTATTGATAAATACTTTAAAAATCAAGAACCATGAAAAAGAGAGTAGAACTTGATGTTGACTTTATCGGCGGCGGACCAACACCGACAAAAGAAGAATTCCTTGCCATCAGCGAGTACATAAATGCTTCTAAAGCAAAACAGAAATTGAAAGCGCAACGTAAAGCGACGCAGACTAAACGTAATTCAAAACAACCTGCTTGAAAACGGCACGAACAGCTAACATGCGTATTGCCAATAGTGGGGCTGGACGTAGGAGCAATCGACGGGAAGTTGGCTATTTGGCTTTAGCTCCAGCTACCGTGACTCTTTTGGTCTTTTGATTCTCTATCTTTAACCCTGGTATCTTTATTCATCACCAGCACCCGGCGGACGGAATGCTATTTCCCCACCATCGGCGATACTTTTTCGTTGGCAGTAATTTCAAACAGGCATTATATTACAAGACACGCCAATGAAACAAGACTTAGTTAACCGATTGATAAACGCTGCTTTATTGGAAGCCGACAAATTAAAAGTCGGTATAACCATCTCCATTGTTGACTTAGGCGGAAATTTGATTGCATTGCGCAGGGCCGAAAACGCCGGCTTTTTCGGGATTGATGTAAGCAAAAAGAAAGCGGTTACGGCTTCTCAATTTAAAACACCGACACACATTCTCGCTGACATCGGGCAAACAGTACCCGACTTGCAAAAAGCATTTGACAAAGACGTAAATATCTTAACAATCGCCGGTGGTTTTCCGATTGTTGTTGATGGAATTTTAGTTGGCGGACTTGGAATTTCCGGCGGCGACTTCAACCAAGACAAATCAATCGGCGAAAAAGCATTAGAGGCAATTTAGCGAGTTGAAACAAAATAAATCAGTTGGTCTTTTTTGACGAAACTACTGCCAACAGTAGGCTTGCTGCTATTATAGGCCTCCCCCCTTGCCAACCTCCACCCTCATATCACTCCTCCGCACTACAACGCACATCACCAATAGCGCTGGGCAACTTAATGAAGACCCTTCTTCCACGACGATTTTCCGCGGCAGTATCTATGGATCATTAACAGGCTGCTGCGAGAAGAGCATCGGGAAAAACAACAATCACTACTATCAACAACAAACGTCCATCATTCATGCAAACATCTAACAACGTCATCCTTATCACCGGCGGCACATCGGGCATTGGGCGCCAACTGGTAAAGCAATTTGATGCACTCGGCAATAAGATTGTAGTGGCAGCAAGCAATGAAGCCCGGCTGGCCGATTTAAAGCTTCAATATCCAAACATCTTTACAGTAGCCTGCGATCTTGGCGATGGCGCAGCGGTACGCCAACTGATTGCTACCTGCTTGACAAATCATAGCGACATCAACGTCCTTATCAACAACGCCGGCATTCAATACAATTATCAATGGACAAACGAGACGGACGGAATGAATAAGATTGAAACCGAAAACAGGGTAAACCTTACCAGTCCAATGCAGATCATTTACGGCCTTCTGCCCTTGCTTACTGCGAAGCCGGCGGCGGCCATCGTCAACGTTTCATCGGGGCTAGCTTTTGCGCCAAAGAAGTCGGTGCCTGTTTATTGCGCTACCAAAGCGGCCTTGCACAGTGCCACCAAAACGCTTCGGTATCAACTGGAAGCAACAAGCGTGAAAATGTTTGAAATCATTCCGCCGCTGGTAGATACGGCTATGACGGCCGGTCGTGGCAAAGGAAAAATTTCACCCGAACAACTTGTTGACGAGTTCATTCGCAATTTCAGAAACGACACCTTCGAAAGCAACATCGGCAAGACAAAGCTTCTCCGGTTAGTTCAGCGCATCTCGCCCAAACTGGCCGATGCCCTTTTGAAAAATGGCTAAGGCTGAAAAGCCAAAGGGGCAATCAACAAACCTTTATTTGACAGTCAACTCCCTGACTTTTATATTTCTGAAATACACCTCATCGCCGTGATCCTGCAATAAAATCCGGCCGGTGTCTCCCAATCCAAAACCGGCAATCGTTTTATACTTACTGTCGGCCACCAAAGCTTTAAAATTATCGCTGCCTCTTTCGTATTGAAGCACAAGTTTTCCATTCAACCAATGCTCTACATGCTGACCCCTGGAAACAATTTTAGCCGTGTTCCATTCACCCATCGGCTTTATTGGTTTAGCGGAAATTGCAGGGATCAAATCGTATAAAGAACTCACCGTGCGGTTACCGTTCTTGCCTTGTTTTGCATCGGGGTGACGATCGTCGTCAATGATTTGGTACTCCAATCCCAACGCATTTTTATCTACAAAATATTTGATGCCGCTGTTGGTTCCTTCGGTCATTTTGAAGTCAACGGTAAGTTCAAAATTGCCGTATAGCTTTTGGGTTACGATATCGCCTCTCGTGATGGTATCTCCTGCTTGCTTTGGCAGGACGTGTAAAACTCCGGCTTCAATTTTCCAGCTTCCTTTTGGCAGGCTGTCTTTGTAAGCATCACGCCAGCCTGCGGTTGTTTTGCCGTCAAAGAGCAGGCCCCAACCATCGGCCTTTTCTTTTGGCGATAGCTTGTTTTGTGCTTTCGTAACAGTTGCAAAAAACAAGACAATCGTTGCAAATAAACAGGTGGCGATAGATTTTATTTTCATAAAAATAAATTTTCAAGAGGCCAAAAAAAACTTAGTAAAAAATGGATGTTTCCAAATCGAACATCAAAAATTCAAACATCATTTACACCTTCGGCTCCCATCCTTTTTCGTATTCACGGCTCCACAATTTCATCGCTTCTTTATCGTGGAGGATATGCCCGTTGGTTGGATCACATTCCAGCACTCGTCCCACACGGTAAGCAATGTTTCCGAGCTGCGGTAACAAGGTTGATTTATGTCCTTCTGCAATGGGTGCATTGATCTTCTCATTGCCTCTTATTGCTTCGCAAAAATTCAATAAATGCAATCCGTCCAAATCAGCCGTCGGACTCACCGCATTACCCGCATCCACCTTTGTATTGTCGGCAATTTTCTCCACCACTTTGTTCGCATAATCGTACACCGTAAAACTGTTGCCGCCCGGATAATCAATGGTGCCGTTATCGCCATAAAAAACAACTCCTCTCCCACTGCCTTCCGAGTTGTAATTATTGCAACTGCGGCCTTCCCAGGTTGCACCGGTATTGTTCGGAAAATTATAGGTGATGGTTTGCGTATCGGGTGTTTCCCAATCGTCACTAAAATGAAAGCGTCCACCGGCGGATACTACTTTCGTCGGATAGTCAACACCCAATCCCCAGCGAATAACATCCAGTTCGTGCGTTCCATTATTCAGGGCTTCGCCGGTTCCCCAATGCCAGAACCAATGCCAGTTGTAGGGCACGAGATTACTCTTGTATTCGCGACGCGGCGCAGGGCCTTGCCACAGGTCAAAGTTCAATCGTTCGGGCACAGGAGCCACCGTTCCTTTACCAATTGTCTTGCGGTTGTTTACATACCATCCCCTTGCAAAATAAACGCGACCGATGTCGCCGCGATGTAGCCGGGCAATCATGTCCTGCACATTCTTAAAGGTCCGGCGCTGGCTTCCCATCTGCACGAGACCCTTGTATTTTTTTGAGGCTGCCACCAGCCACTCGCCTTCCTGCGGGTTATGGCTGCAAGGCTTTTCCACGTACACATGCTTACCGGCCTGCAAGGCCATGATGGCCGCCGGCGTATGCCAATGATCGGGAGCGGCAATGGCCAATCCGTCAAAATCCCTTTGCTCCAGCAGCTTGCGCAGATCGGTAAAGCCTTGCGGTTTTTTACCCGTTATCTTTTCTATTTCGGCAATTGTTTTTTGCAGCACAAGGGCATCCACGTCGCAGATGTACCCTACTTCCACATTGGGCAATGCGGCAAATGTTTTTGCCAGGTACAAGCCGCGGCTGTTGGTGCCCATCACGCCTATCACGACTTTGTTTGCCGGCTTCCCGGTATAAAAACCATGAGCCGATGACAGCAACGGCGAGAGCAATACGGAGGTACCTGTGAGTGACAGGTTGCGAATAAATTCGCGGCGGTCGTGAGCAGTATTCATGTGATTTTTTTATTGATGAAAAAGAACTGTTTTATTGCTTTTGTTGCGGCAAAAATCTTCGGATTTTTGCCGCTATTTTCTGATGCCCATTTTAAATTGACCTTGTTTATGATCTGATGAATGAACCCGGTAGAAACGCACCATCCTGCCCGCTGGTTTATAGCTTAATCAAAAAAGCTTTAGACTGCTTTGTTAGCTGATAAAACTTTTTTACGGTCTTTGTTCCCTTCGTTATCGTAATCTCATATTTACCCAAATGTCCGCGGCCTTTTACACCACCCGCTTTATCTGTTGTTGCAGTTAAAGACGTTTTCCATTTATTCACCACCCATTCTTGCCATGCCGCTGCATTCGGTTTAGAACTCCAATCTTTTTTATACATCGCGGCATCCGGCTTCCAATGCGCCGGTTCCCAAAAGCCCCACATGGTAAAGCCGTTCACCACCGGATGGCTGTACACCGCAATTAAAAAATCACGGGTGTAGTCGGCCTGCAAATCTTCGTCCGGTGAGTTAATGTCAAACTCGGTGATTTGCACAGGCAAGCCGGTAGGTGTAAACAAATCAAGATCGCTCAACACTTCCTTTGGACTGCGGGGTTGGCGGCCCACGTGGCCTTGCACACCAATGGCATCAATGGGCGCACCGCCGTTGCGCAACTCCGCAATCACGCCAAGATATTCCCTGATGGCCTGCGGACTGGCTAAGTTGTTCAGCATCCCGTACTCGTTAATGAATAAGGTTGCGTTCGGGTCAGTGCGGCGGGCTTCTTTAAACCATTCTACTGCCTGCGAACGAGGCATGAAGTTGAAATAATCTTTCTCGTGCACCATTTCGTTGATCACATCCCAGGCATATACTTTTCCCTTGGTGTACGCGGCTTCATCCCTGATATGTGCGATGATAGAATCGGCGAAGCCGGGACCGAAATCAGCTTGTTTGGCAAACACCGACGGCGAAAATTTCCGTCCGGGCCACACAAGGTTATGACCGCGAAGGCGAAGTCCGTTCTTCAAAATCCATTCAATAGAACGCTTGGTTATTTCCTGTTTTTTCGGGTCGCGCCACTCCGGCCATTTCAAGTTATTGTCTAACGTAACGGAATTAAAAAGCTGAAGCAGATGGCGCTTGTAAATGACGGCATCCGAATCATCACTTACGATTAACGAAGCGGATGCGGCGGTGCCGAAAATAAAGGCCGGTTTTACTAACCGTGCGGTGACGGTGGCGCCGCTAACCGGCTTGCCCTTCGCGTCATTTACTTGTATCACCAGAGGTGCTGTACGCAGGCTGTCTATTCTTTTCAAGGCTTCTGTTCGCCATGCGGCGTCCCTCTCTCTTCCGGCATACGAAAACTTTGTTGCGGGCAGTTGGGCCAGCGATGCTTTGGTGCCGAAGTTAAAAACTTCTATGCCGGCTATCTCCACTTTTTGCGCCAATGCCCCGTAGGTTAATCCAACAGAACCTTCACCGGAAGCCATCGCTGTTGTTGCCGCAAAGGGAATGTCGAAAGTTTTCCATTCCGGGCCGATGCGCATTTCTATCAGCACCGTTCTTTCAAACGGTGCGACGGCCTGCTGAAAGAAAAAATTAAGCACCGCATCCCCCGATTCTTGTTTTGCATAGAGGCTTCGCACCGTAATGCGGGCCAGCAGCACATCGCCGCGTTTTACCTCGCCGGTTGTTCGCCACGAAGACTGTACTTCAAAATGTGACTTGCCTGCAGAAAAAACTTCTGCGGTAAATAAAGGCCGGTTGTTTTGCGATGTTGCCGAAAACGTTGCCGGCTTTGCACCTGATGTTTTATCGCTGAATAGGAATGTTTTTTCAGCGTTGGCCGGAAAAATATTTTGGGGCTGCAATGCTTGTAAAGATGCCGATAGCGGCTGCGATGTTTGTGCAGCTACTGACGCAGCTACCAGGCAAAACAAGAAAAGAAAGCTGCTTGGTTTCATTGCATTCGTTTTACACCGAACCTGCCTGGTCGTCATCATCTCAATTTATTTATCGTATAGTTTTTCCATTTCATCATAGTAAGCCTTCACCACATAAAACGCTTTTTTCTTGCGTCCCTTGTGGTCGTACAAACCTTTGTTGTTCCAGCCTTCCTGGTACACCGGGTTGTTGCGCCGCGGCGAGCGAAAGTCATTCAATATCCACGGCGACAGGCCAAGAAAATTTGGCGGCATTCGCTTCCACATGGCCACCTGTTCTTTGTAATACCATTCCTGAAATTCTTCCGTCCACCGCGTGGCGCTGTCTGCATGAAAACCGCTTAACGCTTCCGCGCCAGTCTCACTAAAAAAGAAAGGCTTTGCGTTTGCTGCCCATTTTACTTTGCGGCAGTTATCCGGCAAGCCACCGTACCAACCGATGTATTGGTTTACCGCAATGATGTCGGTGAAGTTGCCTAATTCATCCTTCACGACTTGCTCACCATTCAGCCCGAAATTTTCCAGGGCTGCCGCAATCATTCGTGTGGAGTCCATACCCTTTGCGGTTTTAGCAAGTGTACTCATAAACGCCAATCGTCCATCGCCTGGTGGCGTTTCATTGCCGACGCTCCATATTACAATGCTGGCCCGGTTGCGGTCGCGGCTTATCATTTCATGCAATTGTGTTTGTGCCTTGGCCAACACAGCTGCGCTGCCGAAATCTATGGTCCAATACACCGGTATTTCCGACCATACCAAAATGCCTAAGGAATCCGCCACTCTTGTCATCGCCCCGTTGTGCGGATAATGCGCCAGCCGAACCATGTTGGCGTTTAGTTCTTTTGCCTGACTTAACAAGTGAAGAGCGTCTTTATAACTTACGGCCCTTCGCATTTCGGCAGGCACTTCTTCATGAATGCAAATGCCGCGAAAGAAAATCCGCTTGCCATTCAATAATACCTGGTCGCCCCTGACTTCTACGTTTCTAAACCCGATTTTTTCTTCTACCCTGTCATCTTTTGTTGTAATGATGACTTTATAAAGCGTTGGTGTTTTCGGCGACCATAACTGCAGGTCTTTGGCAGTGATGCTGAAGTTGATGCTGTCGCCTTTTGCGGTTAGCGGTTGCTTTAGGCCCAACGCAGGAATTTCTACGGAGATGCTCTCACCACCCGCATTGCTTAATTTAATCCAGCCTTCAATGGTTTTAGTTTTCGCTGCCGACGAACCTTTGGCAAGTTGAATGCTGTAATCTTGAATAAAGGTGTCCGGCAACAGCACCAGGTCAACGTCGCGGGTGATGCCGCCGTAATTCCACCAGTCGGTGTTGAGTGTGGGCACTTCATCTTTCGATCGCTTGTTGTCAACCTTCACCACTAAGCGGTTGTCTTTTTGTTTCAACAGGGTGGCGGGCACTTCAAAATTGAACGGCGTGAAGCCTCCCTTATGCACACCGAGCTTTGTTCCGTTCAGGTAAACATCGGCCCTGTAATTAACGGCGCCGAAGTGAAGGAAAATTTTGCCGGTGTGCGAAGCATTAAAGTCAAAGGATTTTTTGTACCACACCGTGCCTTCGTAATACAAAAACTTCGGGTCCTGCGAGTTCCAATCGCCGGGTACGTTGATGGAATATTTATCAATGTAGCCGTGTTCTTTCTTATCGGTCTTCGTGGCCGGCACATCTGTGTTCCAGTACGCATCGCCATCGTTGGCGGCCCTTTCCTGGTAGCGGTAATCGTAAAAGCCCGTTTCGTAGGGGTCAACAATGTATTGCCACTTGCCGTTAAGTGAAACCGTTTTTCTACCGGCGATATTGGCGATTAAGCCTTGCTGCGCAAAGGCGTTTGCCGTTGCGAGAAGGAGAAACCATGCGATCGTTATTCTTTTCATGCTTTTTGTTTTCAACGGCTCTTTACCGTGTTATCAATAAGAATGTACTTGCCTACCGGCAGGCAAGGGTTCGCTAACCGGAGGAACGAAAGCACAATCATTTTTCTTTTGCCGGTTACCAAAAATCTTTCACTGCTCTATCATCACTTCAACCGGACTTGCTGTTTCCAGCTTCAGCCAAATCACCATCCTTGTTGAGGCATCGGTATCCACTTCGATTCCTTCCTTATAATCTGTGCCTTCTTTCAATCGTTTGCCGTTGAGCGTTAGCGTAAAATTATTTTTCGTTTCTGCCCAATTGCCGATGCTAAACACCGGATTGAAGAGAGGTTGCTTTTCGCTTGCCGCAATGGAGAACTTTATTCGCCCGTTTTCTTTCACCAATTGATACGCCCTTTCGGCTTTTAAAAAGCCTTTTGATGTTGCGCCTTCCCGCACCTTCAATTCCGGTGCAAAATTCCAAGCCCGGTTTAAACCGGTGAGACCTGCGGGCCCGCGTTTGGTGAGGCCGTAAATCGTATAGGCTTCCAGGTTCGTTGAGTCAAGCTGGTGCCGCACTTCGCGAAAGGTGGCTATGCAAGAACTGGAAGGACGGTCGTAGTGAAAAATTTGCGTGCCGTCGGAAGGAATAAGTTGAACGGGATAATGGTTCCAGCCGTTCCACCAGATGTCACGATACAAGTCCACATCCATCTTCATTCCCGGTTCGCCTATCTGAAATTGTTTGGTGTCCGAATTCAGATTGATGTATTGCAGATTTTTTTGCACCTGCCAGTAGTTCTTGTCTGCGGGTTGCCGGCTGCGATATAGTGTTTCCACAGCGCCATCGGCGTCGCTAAAGGAAAGCGCATCGTCCATCAGCACATCGTTCACCGTTTGGCCGGCGCTGTGCAGGATTTCGTTTTGGTTCATCTCAATAATCCGGGCGCCGGAACCGTTGTGCAAAACCTGGTGGCGCACGGCAATGCCATCAGGGTAAATGCTCCAGTATTCATCGGTCCAAATGCCCCACCCTTCGCTGTTTAGCTTGGGCCAGGTGTAACCAATGCTGCCCGATGAATTTCGCCAGTGCACCACTACCCTTGCCGGCGAGTTGTGAATGAGGCGGACGTTGCCGAAGCGGCACTGCATGTCGCTCATGTGCTCAAAGCACTGTCCGTTGAAATGCTCCGGGCTTTGGTCGGAACTCCACACCGCTTTTGCATCATTACCCGTTACAAGCGAAGGCAGGTAGCGAGTGCCCCGCCAAAACACGTAGCGCCAAGGCGAGGCCTCAAAGTTTACGACGATGTCTGCGTAATTTCCCACACGCCACAAACCATCCCATTCGGGGCTGTAAGTAAGCTTGGTGTAGGCTGCACCAAAGCCTTTGCCCGGTTCTGTGATTGGCAAAGGCAAAGGCTGTAAGGGTTGGCTATTCGTTGGCTTCGCCGTTTTGTAAGCAAGCAAAACATCGGATGCAGTAAGCGAACGGTTGTAAACCCGCACTTCGTCCAGCAAACTGCTCAAACAAAAATTGGTTTGGTAGGAACGGGTGATGTCTCTTTCCGCGCCGGAAGGATATTGTTTTGTATTGCCCGTCATGCCGACAAACAAGGGCGTGGCCGGTGCATCTTTAAAAGAGATGGAATACGGACTGCTGAAAACCGGTGCGCCGTTGATATAAACGGCAATGCCGGATTCTTTGCTGAACGATGCCGCCACATGGCTCCATTTGTACAACGGAACAATGGAGGACGCCATGCGGTAAACGCTGTCGCCGTTGGCAATCTTCAGCACCACCTCGCCCTTTGTGCTCAAGCCTAAAAAATAACCGGCCTTGCCTTTCAAGTGGTCAATGATGGCAGCGTCGTTGAACGGATATTCCTGCGGCGCTACCCAGGCTTCTATTGAAAATGCCGTGTTGAGAGAAGGAGTTTTGCCGGCAGACAATTCAATGCTGTTGCTGTACGAATCAAAGGAAAGGCAAGTGCCCGATACGCCTCTGCGCCAATAAGCGGCCACACCGTTAACAGGTGTTGACGTTTGCGTGACGGCTTCGGTGGTGCTGCCGCCGCCGGTGGTAGCGCCTTCGTCAAAGGCCCAATGCAAAACAGCGCCTTTCAATGGTGATGATTTTTTTATTTCACCCTTTACCAATGCGGTTTTTGCTTTTGGGGAAGAAGAAAGTTTGGTGGCATTTAATCCACTTGCCGTAAGCACAATTTTTTCGCTTACGGTATTTGCACCGTCTTCCCAATCGGAAAATTTATAAGCGCCTTTTCTTACTTCACGCAGCACAGTGCCGTCGGCGGAGATGGTAAAATATTCGTCGGCATAATCGGCATAAAACGGCGAAGGGTTGCCGGCTTCGTTGTAGGCCGAATGGAAGTCCGAGAACGAAGGCTTGGTAATGTCGGGGGCATAACGCCAATGAACTTTTACGGAAGAAGGGCTTTGTTCAACGATGGCAGCATTGCAGGCGATGTTGTGGTTGTCGGGCCGTTCGGCCGCACCGTCGCCTTTGCGCTCAATGATTCTGGACACAGAAATTTTTTTGCCACCGGCCGGCTGCCAATACGGTTGATAACCGTATTGGCGGCAGAAAACGAATTGCCCTTTGCCGCCTACTTGTACTATAATGTCGGCGTACTTGCCGGTGAAGTTTTGATCGTCAAACGGAAGGCGGGTGTAATAAGCACGAAGGCTGTTTTGCTGTCCCGGAGCAGAAAAGCAAGCGACAGCCGAAAAGAACAAGAGGAAAAACAGTCTTGGGTTCATACCGGCAAGCAGATTTTAAATTCAACAATAATGAATCATTATTTATTATTGTTAAAGATATTGGCGTGGCCGGAATTGGAAAAATTTCTTTCCCGGCTTTTCAACGCATTCGCCGGGCCGTGAAATATTTTTAATAATCCCATTGCTTGTTCATCACCGGCGTCAACACTGCCTGCACTTCCTTCACCAATTCTTCATCAAGCTTTTCTTCGTGCCACTGCACGTTGCGCACAACCGAAGCCGGATTGGCTGTACTGAACATCGTTGTAGGTACGCCGCTGTGCTGACCCGAAAATTGCAAGGCCAGTTTTGAAATCGTTGTTCCTTGTTGCTTACACAAATCCGCCGCTTTTTGGAACACTGTCCGTTCTTCCTTGTTTGCCGGATGCCAATCGGCAGGGCCGCGGTCCGTGAGTAAACCGCTGCCGAATGGTGAAGCGTTTATCACACCGATGCCTTTTTCAGCCGCAAGGGGAAGCAAGTCCAAAAGCGTCGTATCGTTTAAGCAGTAATGATTATGAATGAGCGCCGCATCAATTTCATAATCCCGCAGGATGCGTTGCCAAAGGTCAAGGGGATAAATGCCGAAACTTAAGGCGCCGGTGCGGCCTTCGCATTTTAACTGCTGCACCGTTTGCAGTCCTTCCGTTAACGCCCATTCGGTGTGCTGCCGGTTCTGGTATTCGATATCGTGAATGTGGATGATGTCAAAATAATTGGTACCCAGGCGCTCCGCACTTTCGTCCAACGAACGGCGGATGCGGGCTTCGGAATAATCCAGGCTGTCTTTGCCGTACACAATGGGATCGGTGTATTTGCCAACCTTGGTGGAGAGGTAATAACGGCTTCTGTCAATCCCTTTCAAAGCCTTGCCAAGCACCGTCTCCGAACGGGTGCCGCCGTAAGCCGGGGCCACGTCAAAATAGTTAATGCCGGCGTCCAAAGCGGCGTGAACGGCCGCAATAGCAGTGGCTTCATCCACGCTGCCAAACACGCCGCCGAGTGCCGAAGCACCGAAGCTTAAGGCCGATACGTTCAAACCTGTTTTGCCGAGCGGATTGTATTCCATGTCAGCCTATGCTTTGAATGATGATGTACAGTAAAGCAACCGTAGCAATGAGTATCAGCGTGATGATCCGCGGGTCACTCCAACCCGTGACTTTTCCTTTAAGGAATGTCAAGAGATGATCCCAGCAAACCTTGGCTACTTCTTCGGGAGGCATGGGCGGTGTCAGGTAACTGTTCACTACATAGATGATGATGCAAAGCGCTGTAAGCATTGGCCCAACCAACATAAACGGAATGCCTAAACCTCTTACCGGATCGGTAATCAATCCACTGAAATTTTCGGTTGACGGCAAGTGCAAAATGTTTTTGCCGATGCCCGGCATATCGAACAGAAAATACAACACGCCAATGAGCGAACCGAGATAGAGCGTTCGCATGGCGGCTTGCTTTGTGCCCCGCTTCCACAGCACGCCCAACACAAAAACGGTGGTAACAGCCGGCGCAAAGGTCATGGGGATTTTATTGATGGCTTCAAAGATGGTCCCAAACTGGTCGCCCTGTGTGGACCATAAAATTGCCAGTATCATTATTACGCCCGTGCTGACGCGGCCAATGGTTACGATGCTTTTATCAGGCGTTTCCGGACGAACACGTTTCACAATGTCCAGTGAAATGAGTGTAGCGCAACTGTTCAGCGCTGCTGCCATGCAACTCATAAGAGCTGCTGCCATGCTTGCGGCCAACAAACCTTTCAAGCCAACCGGTATCAGGTAGTTAATCATGGACGGCAGCATGGTGTTGTAATCGGGATTGTTGGTACCCGCAATGTTGCCCAGGTGGAAAGCGCCTTTCTGCCAAAGTATATAGCCGATCACACCCGGCAATACCATCAAGGCCACCGGCGTAATTTTTAGAAATCCGGCAAATAAGGCACCGTTCTGTCCGTCCTTTAGCGACTTGGCGCCAAGCACCCGTTGCACATGCGTTTGATCGGCGCACCAATACCAGATGCCGAGAATGGGATAACCCAGCACGATGCTTAACCATGAGAACTGATTCAGAGCCCCCTCTTTATTTATCACCGGTTGCAGCATCTCCAATTGCCCCGGAGCGGCAGCTTGCTTAAACTCCGCAAAATTGTGAACACCCACGCCGGGCAAGGCTTTCAGCCCAAGCACGGTAAGCAACACAGCGCCCCCGAGCAGCAACACTACCTGAACGTTTTCCGTCATCACCACGGCTTTCAATCCACCCAAAGCGGTATAGATAGCGGTGAAGATGGACAATACAATGATGGTGGTGAACATGGGCACGCCGAGAAAGCTTTGAAACACTTTGGCCGCTGCAAAAAGAGAGATGCCAATGTGTACGAACAAGGCGCCGAACAATCCAATCACCGCCAAAAAAGTCCGTGCCTGCGGCGAATAACGACGCTCCATGAATTCGGGCAGCGTGGCCACTTTTGAGTTGATGTAAAACGGTGCGAACAAGAGCGCCAACAGGATTAGCGTGAAGCAGGCCATCCATTCAAAATTGCCGATGACCATGCCGTCCTTGGCGCCACCAGCCGCAAGACCAACCAAGTGAATGGTGGAGATGTTTGACGTGAATACCGCCGCTCCCACCGTAAACCAACCGAGCGATTTGTTAGCCAGAAAATATTGTTGCGAGGAACTGCTTTTACGATAGCCGATCCAAATGCCAAAGGCCGTAATGCCAAGGATATAGACGGCGATGATAACAATGTCAATCGTTGCTGCGTGCATACTGATTTATTTACGCAATGGCTACCTGAACTTTTAAAGAATGCACTTTATCGGCCCCGAGGTGCATGGCTTTGCTTATGTCGGAAAGCGGCAACACGTCGGTGATGAAAGGCGCCAGATTAATGCGGCCTGAATGGACAAGGCGAATCGCTTCGTCAAACACATTGCCGTAACGGAACGAACCGATGAACCTGATTTCTTTGGTCATGATTTGATTGGCCGGCAAGGGCAGGTCTTCGGTGCCCAGCGTGCCGATTTGCACAATTGTTCCGCCACGCTTCACCCAATCGAAACTTTGCCGCAAAGCCCTCGGCGCACCCGATGCTTCGAGTATTACGTCGAAGCCATCGCCGGTTATTTCAGCAATGCTTTCGCTCACTGCTTTATCAGCAGGATTGATAACGGCATCCACGCCGCTATGCAAGGCTGCTTCTCTCCGTTCGGAAACAATATCGCTCAACACCACGGGCACCGCGCCGAAGGCTTTTGCCGACAATGCGGTAAGCAAACCAATGGCGCCGCCGCCCGTGACCAACACTTTTTTGCCCGCCACGTTGCCGGCCTGCTTCAAGGCTTGCAGTGCCACGGCCAGCGGTTCAATCATGGCGCCGAAACCATCATCCATATCTTCCGGCAATACGTGACATTGGTCGGCACGAACGGTGACGTATTCGGCAAGGGCGCCGTTGGTGGGCGGAGTCGTGCTGCCGCTTCCGAGCATGACCGTGTTGGGACAAAGATTGCTCTTGCCATCTTTACAATAATTGCAAAATCCGCAGGCACGGGCGGGGTTCACGGTGACTCTTGAACCGATGGGTAAGACGTTTGATCCGACCGCATTTACCGCTACTATTTCGGCGGTCAATTCGTGTCCCAGAATGAATGGCTTGGAAGGCACAAAGGCACCGCAGTAACCGTCTTCAAAATAGTGGAGGTCAGAGCCGCAAATGCCGACCCGCTTTGTGCGCAGGAGTACCATGCCGGGCAGCAGCTCGGGCACAGGGTAGCTTTCTAACCGTATGTCTTTTGCGCCGTGGAGCAGGCTTGCGGTCATTGTTTTTGTCATGACAGATTCTTTATGTGTGAAGGCCGTAAAAGCGCACCGCATTCAGTCCGAAAAAGCCGTCTTGTTCGTACTTTGAAAAGCCGGAAAAGTAATCGGCAACGATGCCGTATTGTTCTTCATACGAAGCCGACAACGTACACACCGGCCAGTCGGAACCGTAAAGGATTCTATTCACACCGAAAGCCTCCACTGCCGCATCTAAATAT
This sequence comes from Flavisolibacter sp., assembly GCA_965247695.1. Classification (GTDB taxonomy): domain Bacteria; phylum Bacteroidota; class Bacteroidia; order Chitinophagales; family Chitinophagaceae; genus Flavisolibacter. The sequence continues at coordinate 1,778,590 of OZ252037.1, read as the reverse complement.
TTTTTGAAATCATCCTTCTTCCACTGCTTCCATCTTGCTTCCGTTACCATCCCCGAAATTTTGCAATGCACATTTTGGAATGCAGCAACGTCTTTCAATCCTTTAATCCAATTGTTCAATTGCCCGTTGCGTATTTCGGGTTTGGCGATGTGGTCAATTACAAACGCTTGTTCCGGCAACTGCTCTAAAAATTTTATCGTGTACGGCAAGTGCGAATGAAAAATCAAGATGTCGTAGGTGTAGCCAAAATCTTTTAACTGCTTCACACCGCTGATAAATGTCGGACGCAGCATAAAGTCCGCTTCGGGTTCATCGTGAATGACGTGGCGAAAGCCTTTTATCAGCGGAAACTGTTTGTAATAAGAAAGTCGTTCTGCTAAATTGGCCGATTGCAAATCAACCCAACCGACAATGCCTTTGATGATGGATGATTCGTTTGCAAGGCGCAATAAAAAAGCATTCTCTTCTTCGGTTTGGCTTGCTTGTACTGCGATACAGCCATCCAGCTTGCAGGCTTGCAGAAGCAGCGCTAAATCTTCCGGGCCGTAATCCTTTTTTAAAACGTCCATGTGCTCGTTCATCCACACGTGCGCCTGCGGGTTGTAGTTCCAAAAATGCTGATGGCTGTCTATTCGTTCCACGCCGTGCCGCTCCTTTTTTCGGTTTGAAGAATGGCAAAACCTCTCGCGGGGATTGTCTTGTCTTTTATCTTGTAGTCGGCATCGCCGAAATTCACCACCACTTTTTTACCGGATGAAAAAACGCTTTCCTGCACTTTTCTATCGGTGCTGATGAAGCGGTGCGAAAGCAGTTCATCATAACCTACCTGCCCGAGCCACGGACATATTGTTTTATAACTCTGAACAAAGGTGTTTTTAAAATTCTCCCAACGGTCACGGTCAATGGACCACAACGGCGCAGTGCCGTAAAGAATGTTGAACAAATCTTTTTTCCACCAGATTTCCGGCGAGTGATGGTTCGCATCTTCCCACCGCCAGGAAGTGACGATGGCATCGTGATAAACCAGTTCATACAGCGGCACACGCAAGGCTTCGTTGATGGAATACTGCATGTACTTGGGCGGTGCTGTTCTTTCGCCCAGCATAATGGACGGACGCGGCCCGTTCTTCCAATCGCCCCCGTAATAAACAGTGCCTTTCTTGCCCACTTCAGTACCCCACCAGGTTCGTTGCAAGGTCATCATGCCATGGGCATAAGAAATTTGGGAACCCGAAAAATCAGCGCCCCATTCACCGCCGAGAAAGACCTTGTATTTATCAATGATAAATTGCTGATTTGCTTTTATTGCTTCCGCCCATTGCTCTCGCGTCAGCGGCGCCTCTTTCGCATACGACTCGTACAAACCATTGGCTTCGTACACATCCAGAAAATACGTTTCGTGCGGCCATATCGCCGTCTCTTTTGTGATGCGCTTTTCAATTACCGGCAAGGCCGCTTTCGGACTGATGAAATGGCCGAACTGGTTGGTGTAAGCAGTACCGTCTTTCTTGCGGGCAACGAGTTGGTTATACAAACCGGGATAAGCATTTCGTTTTAAATACGTGGGTGACGCGGCCAGGTCGTACCAGGCCGTGTCGCGAATGTTTTCGTCAGTAAACAATTCGTACACACCGGCCGCATAGCCCAATTCCTTTATTGAATCGTCGTAGCCTTTTGCCGGATACGGCAAGTGGTTCGGGTTCCAAAGCAACATCGCTTTTTCAACGCCGGCGTCTTTCAGTTCTTTTGCAAAAGCAGCCGTTCTTGCATTGTCCCAAACATAAATGTGCACACCGCCAACCATCTTGTTGATGGACGCTGTTTTTGCCGCCTTCTCTTTCAGCGTCTCTATTTTATTCTTCTCCCAAACATAGCTGCGATAACGTTTGCATTGTGCCACGTAACCGCCTTTGTCAAAGAAGGCGTAAGTGACGTTGCGGGTGTAACCGAATTGTTCTTTTGAGGGGAGCCAAACCGGCTCAAAGGTGACGATGCCGTCTCTTCGTTTCGGATGCAACTCCGCATCGTACGGCGTTTCCAAAATTGCCATGTAACCCGCGGCCATGTCCTTATCTGTAACGCCCATCCAGGCCATGGAAAGACCGCCGCCGCAGTAGTAGGTGATGCCGTTGCCAAGCGGATAGTCCTTATTTACTACCGGCAACAGCAAGCCTTCGCCATCGGTCAAAAGAAGGTAATGGTCTTTGGGTGATTTGAAAGCGCCGGGAAATAAAAGTTCTTTCATCGGCATATCCGCCGCTGCGGAAATGCTCACTTTCAATGCTGATGTTGGCGACAAGGTTAGCGCCGCATCAAAGATGTATTGTCCAGCAAAGTGAAGCGTGAGTGTAGCGCCTTTTTGCGAAACGCTTTGCAGCTTTACAGAATCAGGTACAGGATACTGCTCCCATGTTTTGTTGCAACGCTTATCCAACACTTTCAACACAAGCGTTCCATCGTTGAAGGTGATGCGAAGGTTTTGGTTTTGGAGTACCCATTCTTTTGCATTGGCAAAAGTGCTCACAAACAAAAGCGTGATAAAAAAGATGAAGCCGGCCACCTTGTTTAAAGAAACGGGTGTTGCGGCGTTCATTTTTTTGATTGCTATTATGCTGTATGAGAAAACGTTTTTCATGCCTGTAGTCTTACAAATAAAGTTGAACGGCTTGCCCGGTCAGCGTTATTTTTTTCACCACAACCAAACCGCTGTTGTTCATCGTTGGCTGGCCGCCGCCAATGGAAATTTGGTAGTCGCCGGGAAGTATCCTTCGCTGTCCGTCACCGGTAATTTGCGAGAAATCGTCAGGCTTAAGATTGAAGGAAACGTTTTTACTTTCGCCCTTCTTTACATGAATACGGGCAAAGCCGCGAAGGCTGCGAAGGGCTTTGTCGCCGGGCCTTTGCAGGTAGAGTTGCACTACTTCATCACCATCATATTTGCCGGAATTTTTTACGGTGATGCTTGCCCTAACCGCATCACCGGTTTTTGCAGTTGATGGAAAAACAACCTTGCTATAAGTGAAACTTGTATAGCTCAAACCATAACCGAATGGATACAAAGCCTTGCCGGTGTAATAGCGGTACGTGCGGCCTTTCATGTTATAGTTGTCGAAGGCAGGCAGCTCTTTTTCCGATGTATAAAACGTTACCGGCAATCGTCCCGATGGATTGTACTTGCCGGTGAGCACATCGGCAATGGCGGTGCCAGCTTCCTGTCCGCCGTACCAGGTTTCCATGATGGCGGGGACATTTTGCGCTTCCCAATTAATGGCAAGAGCGCTGCCGTTTACCAACACCAACACAACCGGTTTGCCAAGGGCAGCAATCTTTTTTATCAACGCTTGTTGCACTTGTGGTAGTTCCAGTTTTGTTCGGTCGCCGGCGTCAAAGCCGTCAAGCTTCACATCCATTTGCTCGCCTTCCACTCGTGGCGAAAGACCCATGCACAACACCACGGCATCGGCTTCTTTTGCAACCGCCAAAGCTTTCGCTTCATAATCCTGGCCTGGTATTTCCCAATTCAATTTGGCAATGGCATTGGCGCCTTCGTTGGCATAATTGATAAGAACCGGATAACTTTGTCCGGTTCTTAAATAAACCGCTTTGTGCCGGTGATCAAAACCGTCGGGGCTGTTGTATTTGAAGAGTGAAGTATCGTTAAAAATGAATTCATACTGACTACTGGCTGACATATCTAACTGATACCATCCATCCACCGGCGCTTTCAAAAAACCTTTCCAGCGAATGGAAAAATCATAGGCATTGAGCTTTGGCGACGGCGCACCATTGATCCAAAGAAAATTGATAACGCTATCTACTCTTGTCATTACCGGCGTACCGGCTCGTTGCAGGTTGTTGAAGTACTCTCCTATCAAACCACGTTTCGTGCCTTCCTTATCCTGAAACAGATAAAGGGATGAAATAATTTGTGGCGCAGGCAATCCTTCCGCGTGTGGAGAACCAAAGGCGTACAAAATTTTTGTGGCCGGCAAAGCATTTTTCAAACCTTGTAGCGGCGTTATAATTTTTGACGGCAAGCCGTTGTAATTCGCCAGCAATGCTTCTTCGTCAGCCGCATTCGGCCCGATAACAGCGAGTGTTTTGATGCCCTTCTTTAGCGGTAAAACACCGCCTTCGTTCTTCAACAACACAATGGATTTTCTGGCGGCTTCGGCCGATAGTTGCACATTGGCTTTGCTCTCCACAACGCTATACGGAATCTTGGTAAAGGAGATGCTGTTGGGGTCATCAAACAATCCTAATAAGAAGCGGGCTTTGAATAACCGTCGCAAGGCGTTATCCAAATCGCTTTCCTGAACCAAGCCTTTAGCAACGGCTTTGTCCAACGCAGTAAAAGTGCTTCCGCATTCCATGTCAACACCGGCTTTTATAGCAATGGCCGATGCTTCTTCTGCCGTAGGAACAGCTTTGTGATAGCGATAAATATTGTTAACCGCACCGCAGTCGGTTACGATGAATCCCTTAAAGCCCCATTGCTTCCGAAGCAAGGTATCCAGCAAATAATTGTTGCTGCAACAAGGCTCACCACGAAAAGCATTGTAAGCACACATCACCGAGTAGGCGCCGCCGTTTTGTATAGTGGTTTTAAAAGCCGGTGTATAGGTTTCTAAAAAATCATAATCGCTGACATCCGCGTTAAAGCCGGAGCGGCCTCGTTCGGGGCCGCTATGCACAACAAAATGTTTTACGGTGGCAATGGCCTTAAAATAGGCTGGATTATTCCCTTGCAAACCACGCACAAAAGCATTGGCCGTAGCGCCGGTAAGGAACGGATCTTCACCATAGGTTTCCATTCCTCTTCCCCATCGGGGATCGCGAAAGATGTTGATGTTGGGCGTCCAGAAATTAAGGCCGGTATAAATTCCGCGTTGGTTGTGCTGCGCAAAGTATTCGTGCTTGGCTCTGGCTTCGTCAGAGATGGCGTTGGCTACTTTGTTCATCATTACCGTATCCCACATAGCCGCTAAACCAATGGCTTGCGGAAACACGGTAGCCTTGCCCGCTCTTGCCACGCCGTGCAGGCATTCGTTCCACCAATTGTAAGCCGGAATGTGCAAGCCGTTGCTGTCAATGGCCGTGCCTTTGTTCATCAACAGTTTTATCTTTTGGGATAACGATAGTTTGGAAATAATGTCATCAACACGGCCGTCAACCGGCAAGGAAGAATTTAAATAAGCCGGCCCGTTTGCTTGCGAAGAAACAGGCATCGCTGCAATCAATTGAAATGTGCAGCAAAAAAAAATACGCAAGCACTTGTTCGCTTCCTTTTGTTTCGCTTTATCAACCTTCATTTCAAAATAGTTGTGGTTATCCATCATCGCTTCATGACCAGCGAGGTTTTAAACCCTCCTTCTTCATGCAAGCCGCAACAGCAAGATACCCGGCAATCCTTTTGTTACTGCTGCTTATGTTCCAGCTCATTTAATTTTCCACTGCTGATTGGGTGATGCTTTTTTTGATACCGGCTTTGGTATTTTATGGCATCGCCGGTTGCCTGCCGGCAGGTGTCATTCACATGTACGTCCGGGGGCACTGATTGGGCTTAGCTCATCACCGTCTGGCATTTCATTACAAAGGAATGGTTGGGGAACGAAGTAGAAACTTCGTCCCGGAACTATTCCCTGATTGCTATGTGAGAAATAAAAATGCTGCTGCTTCTTTGTTGCAACGTACGTAGTCCGCTGCAGATGCGTTTATGTGAATGGATCTTTCTGTCGTTTGTTTATAAGACCGTCACCGTCGCCGTTTTTACGGCCGGATTGAGTGCGCCCAATGCACCGGCGGCGGTTAAGGTGATTGTATAGGTTCCGGCCGCGGTATAAGTGTAAGAAGCCGCAGCCGCCGTTGAACCCGCAGAGCCATCGCCGTAGTTCCAGCTATACGTTGCGGCGTTGGTTGACGTATTAGAAAACGTGATGGTCCGTCCCGAAACAGAAGTTGTAAAGTTTGCCGTTGGCACTAGAAAAGCCGGGTCAATCCATACGATTGCGACTGAAGATGGTGCAAGGCCCTTGCTGCTGTTCGCCAGCCCTACCCCGATTGCATATTTCTTAATTGGATTGGCCAATAAAAAATTCAGGTCAACCGATAACGTAAAGTCTCCGGCATCTTGTCCATCGGCAACGGTTACGGAATTGCCAAGCATGTATTTGTCAGTAGGCAATAGTTCCATCCCCGCAGGAAATTTACCCGCTGCAATAAATTTATTCACCGTATCGGTATTGGCTGAAACCGATGCGGTAATGGTGCCTTTTGTCGTTGTACCCGCACGGTAAACCGACAATGGAATGTTCAATTTCTTGTTTGGCACATCAGCCACATAGCGAAAGCTATAGCCCGGTACCGCCACCGCATTAATGCTATAAATTCCATTGCTGGAAACACCGGAAACTGCGGCCGGTAAATAAACGGTTTGGTCAGGGTAGGCCGCGTCTTTGATATCCTGGTATTTTTTGCACGATGCCAGCAGCAACACCGGAATTGCTAACGTCAATATACTTTTAAATGATTTCATGCTTGATTGTTTACTCTATGTTCTTTAAGAGAGATTCACTCATTTTTCATTATTTCACCACAACGGATTTTGGATCAATCCGGGGCTTACGCTTAACTCCGACTGCGGTATGGGGAACAAATACATTTTTGGCTGAAACACCCGGCTCTCCACCGTTTGCGGCGTGTAGGTAAATGTGTTGGTTCCGGTGCTGATGATTTTTACACCGCGGATCGGCGTTCCCAATGTTTGCGGTGCCAGCATCCAGCGGCGAACGTCCCAGGCGCGGTGGTCTTCAAAGGCCAACTCAATTCTCCGCTCGTTTCTGATCTTATCACGCACTTGTGATTGCGATAACCCTGCAGGCAACAGCGGCATGGTTACACCGGTGCGGTTTCGTACGAAGTCGTAGTATTTTTTAATGTCGGCATGGCCCGGCGAATATTCATTCAGTGCTTCGGCATAATTCAGGTAAACTTCCGCAAGCCGAATGTAAATCCAGCTATGGATAGCGGTGGTGTTGTTCGTCAGGTTCACGCTTTCGTTTATGTACTTGCGCAGGTAGTAACCTGTTTTAGTTGCGTTAGGGATCGGCTTGCCATCCTTGCCGCCTTCCCATATTTGCACGTTGCGGGTAATGCCCGATACGGTAGAAAAAGAGGCGTTGTTGGTAACAACGGTTAAGGCCAATCGAGGATCGCGGTTTGCATACGGCGCAGCGGCGTAGATTGGGTTGCTCCAGTCAAACGGAACACTCGTTGTCGCGTTCACTTTCACTTCGTATGCATCTACAAAATCCTGCGTCGGCGTTGTGCCGCTTTGCCCTTTGTCGAAGCCAATGGGAAAGTTGATCGTTTCAAATGTGTTGGAAGGCGCGGCCGTTCTTGCAAAAATAATTTCAGGGCTATTGTTGGTATTGAACAAGGCCTTGTAGTTAGTGGCTAAGGCATAATTTGTTCCCGCCAAATCAATCAATGTTTTTGCAGCATCCGCCGCGGCTTTCCAACGAGCGGCCCTGTCGCCTGCCGGCAACGAAATCAATTCAGGTTTTGGATAGCCCGAGGCCCAGGATGTCGTGTTGAACAAATCACTGGCGGCATACAACAATGTTCTTGTTTTTAGGGCAAGGGCAGCGCCTTTTGTAACCCTGCCTAACTCACCGGTTGCATAACTCAAAGGAAGATTAGTGGCCGCTGAATCGCATTCATCGCTGATAAATCTGATGCACTGGTCTAAAGATGTCCGCTGTGTGGTGTTGATGTCGGCGTCGCTAAGCGTATGGGTGATAAGCGGTACACCGCCGTAACGTTTTATCAGTTCAAAGTAATAAAAGGCACGGAGAAAACGTGCTTCGTAACGCCACCGCACCACATCGGATAGCTTCAGGGCCAGCGTGGTGGGGTCGGTTTTATAAATGTCAAGATTTACTTTTTCCGGAGCTGCATTTTCAAGAAAGTAGTTGGCTTTTCTTATCGCCCTGAAATAAGTTCCCCACACATCCGCGGGATTGGCGGAAGCACTCCACGCACCCTGGTTAAATAGTTGCACCGAACTTGCCTCATTGGTATGCTCCGATTCGTCGGTGGTGGAAGCCATCATGGCTTCACCGCCAACTTCCTGAAAGCCTTCACGCAGCTCGGCATAAACGTTATTCAGTAAATATTGCGTGTTGGTGTAGGAGCCGGTAATCTGTTCCTGTGTAATGTCGGTTTGCAGCTCGCGGTCTAACTTTTGGCAAGCCGCAAAAGCCAGCCCCGTTACTCCGAGCAGAAAATATCGTATGCCTTTTGTTTCCATTTTTTTAATTTTTATAGCCGTAATTTTTTTTCGGCAATGCCTTACGGCTTTGCGCTTCTTCTTTATAAATGCAGCTTTAGCCCAACGGAAAATGTGCGCAACTGCGGATAACCGTACAAAGCATCGGCATCGCCTTCCTTAATTTTATCAAGGGTAAATAAATTAGTCCCGTTCACAAACAACCGGGTACCCGACAGGTGCAAACGCTTAAGCGTTTTGTCGGAGAACGTATAACCGATTTCAGCACTCCGCAATTTGATGAAACTGCCGTCGCGTTGGTAAAAGGAAGAAAAACGGTAGTTGTTCTGATTGCCGTCAATAGACAAACGCGGATAAGTAGCCGCCGATCCCGTCTGCGGCGTCCATCGGCCAAGCGCCAGTTCGGCTATTTGTCCGTTGCCCTGAAACGCAGCATAGCGGCTGCCTCCAAGGTATTGGGTTACGCCGGTTACGCCTTGAAACACCAAATCCGCATCGAGACCTTTATACCGCAAGCCTGTATGCAAACCGGCTGTGTACTCGGGAACGGACGTTTTGCCAATGGCTGTTGCGTCGTTGCCGTCAATAACGCCATCACCGTTTACGTCGCGGTACTTAATGTCGCCGGGTTTGATGGCAACACCCAGCGGCACGGCACTGGCAGCTATCTCCGCATCGGATTGAAATAGCCCCAGCGCCTGCAAGCCAAAAGGCTGGCCAATGGCAAAGCCTGTTTTGTAAAGGTTAGGGTTCGGATTAACCGGTTCTCCATTATAGACAATTTTGTTTTTTGCATACGATACCATCGCCTCGGCAAATACCTGAAGCGATTTCTTCGCACTGCTATGATAGCTTACTGTGATTTCATAACCGGTAGTGGCGGCCTTGCCGATGTTCAAATCGGGATAGCCGTTGTAGCCTAAAAATTGCGGCAGCGTACCGTTGGATGTAGCAAGAATATCGTAACGGTTGTTTTTGAAAACATCTATCACTACACCCACGCTTTTACCAATGTTGACGTCAAGGCCCAGATCCGCTTTCTTTTCTTTTTCCCATGTCAGATTAGAATTGGCCCTGCTTCCTTCGCCAATGGACGTAACAGCCGAAGCACCGGTGCCTAAGTAATACGAAGCGGAGTACGGATAACGTTGCGCAAAGGCAAAGCGTTGCCCGCCGATGTTCTCATTACCGGTTAAACCGTAGGAAACACGCAGCTTTAAAAAAGAGATCAGCGAACTGTTCTTTAAAAAGGATTCATTCGTGGCAATCCATCCCAGAGAACCTGCGGGAAAGAAACCATAGCGGTGATCATTCGGAAAATTTTCGGTGCCCATGTAACCGCCGGAGAATTCAGCAACGTACTTCTGGTTGTGCACATAGTTTACTCTTGACGAAACGCTGTTGGACTTGTAAGGGAAAGCCTGGTTGGCTGCATCCGTGCTATTTGAATAATTACTGCGATTGATGTCGAAGTTATCGGAGTTGAACAAGACTAATGCAGACAGCGAATTGTTGCCAAAGTTGCGGCTGTAATTCAGTGAACCTTGAATGGCGTAGTTACGAAATTGCGAAAGCACAGATTCTTCAGGGCTCAAGCTGGTGCCTTGTCCAAACGCAGCGATGCTCGAATCACCGGCAGCATTTCTTCCCAATAAATAGCGTTGGTAAGTTTTGCGTTTGTTAGAACCGCCTACATAATAATTGTTAAATGAAACGGCGCCGCTCACACGCAATCCGTTTGTGATAAAATTCAGGTCCTGCGTCATGCGCAACGACGACTGAAGTGTAGTGGCATTTGAAGTGGAGAAACCAGTGGTGGTTAAGTTGCCCACAGGGTTTGCAAAACTGTTGGTGCCGCCAAATCCGTTGCTTGCGCCGGCCGGTATGGCCAAGGGGGTGGTTAAGGCAACCCCACCTGCCGTATAAATTCCAGCGGGCAAGCCAGTTGGGTAATAAACCGGAAAGGCATTGGGCGCTAAACGGTCAACGAGTGCAAGGGTGTTGTTTGTGTACAAATCGCCGGGGTTCCGTTTTTCTTCTACACTGCCGCCAATGTTTAGTTGCGCCGTGAGGCTTTTATTCAACGTAACATCCACGTTTGTGCGAAAGTTGTAACGATTGTATTTCGCGTTGCTGCTCTCGGCAAAATCATCGCCGAAATTTTTATAAAGTCCGCCGGTGGTGAGGGCATTAAGCGTGGTAAAAAAACGCACGGTATTGTTGCCACCCGTGAAGCTTAGGTTGTAGTTCGACAGCGGCGCTTTGTCGCGAAAGATTTGTTTGTACCAGTTTACGTTTGGGTGAAACACCGGGTCGCTTCCAGTTTGATAAGCGGTTAAGTCGGCCTGCGAATACAAAGGTGTTTTGCCGTCGTTGGCCAATGCCTCGTTGTACAAGCTGGCGTAATTGTAAGCATCTAAAAACTTCGGCAAAGCCGTTGCCTGCTGGTAGCCGTACTGGGCGCTAAAGTCAACAGACAAAGGTTGCGCTCTTCCTTTTTTTGTGGTCACGAGTATAACGCCGTTGGCGCCTCTCATGCCGTACACCGCAAGTGCGGAGGCATCTTTCAGCACAGAAATTTCTTCAATTTCTTCCGGGACCAATTGCGAGTAATCGCCCAAAAATCCGTCAATCATCACCACCGGCGCCTGACTGCTATTGGAACCAAAGGTGTTCACACCGCGGACGTAGGGCGCAGCTGAATTGGCGCCGGGCTCGTTGCCACCCTGGTTTACGGTCAAGCCTGCAAAGCGGCCGTAGAATGTATTGCTGATGTTGTTGGTAAAGGCTTTGCGCAAATCAACGCCCTTCCGGGTGCTGATGGCACCGGTTATGATGCGCTCTTCCTGCTTGCCGTAACCAATGTATTTTTCGGTCTTTTCGTAAGTGAGCACGGTAATAGAATCGGGGCTCTCGGTTTGCGCATGACCGGTTTGGGCCAGGGCAAAAAGTCCCGCTGTAAAAAGAATTCCGGTTGCTCTTGTCAATTTCATATAGAAGTCGTTTTCGGTTTATTAAATGAGGGCGTTGCTATGCGGGTGAACGTTATCCCACCATCATTACCAACCCGGATTTTGTTTCAGATTGCCTTTCAAAACTTCGGTGTTGTCGAAGGGGAACAAGTATTCTCTGGTTTGCCACACCCTTGTTTCAAATACAAAAGGCTGATAGCTGAAAGCAGTTGGAAACGGCGCGGCGTTGTCTAATGTTTTTATTTGAAGGCCCCAGAAATTTCCCTGCATTACGCCGTCCTGCTCCGCTATTTTCCAGCGGCGGATGTCGTAAAAACGGTGGTCTTCAAAAGCCAGCTCAATGTCTCTTTCGTTGCGCACCCTGTCCCGAAACTGGCTTTGGGTAAGCGTTGCAGGCAGGTTGGGCATTGCCGATCGTGCCCGGATTTTATTTACCGCGTCAAAGGCTTCGGCCGGAGGACTTGCATTAAATTCATTCAAGGCTTCCGCATAGCTTAACATCACTTCATTTACCCGAAACACAGGCAATACCGGTATTTGTGCCGTAGTGCCCAAAGCATCGGGGATGTATTTCAACATCCAGTGGCCTCCTTTACAATTAGAAGAATTGGACAATGCTTTTGGCGAAGCGCCTCCGTCCCAAATTTGTACACGGGTAACGTTGTTGTGCAGGCGTGCGCCCACATAAACAACCGTTTGTGCAAAACGCGGATCCAGTTCATTGTACTTCTGCAGCAAATCGTTACCGCCACTGTAGTTCCAGTTTTGCGGCGTGCCGTCGCGTTTTTCATACTTGCGCACAAAGTTGAACGTGACGTTGGGCGCTGTCCAAAATCCTCCGGTATTTGCAATGTAGGTAGCGCTGGGAAGAACGTACTGGTAGGGGAAACTGCCGGTGCCTTTTGCCGAACCGTATACTTTACTTGATAAAATAATTTCAGAATTGTCGGCGGTTTGCCAGGCATTGCGATAGTTACCGTTTACAATGCCACCTGGAGTGATAACGGGAATGCGATTAGCCGCTACGTCAATTAAGGCAAAGCCATTTGCCTGCGCCCAATCCAATACCGCCTTGGCCGCATCGGCCGCAAGCTTCCATCGGTTTACATCATAATTGCCGTAACAAAGCAGCTTGTCATCCTGTGCCGAGCCAAAGCTAACCGGCGGAGCGGCCGCATTAAATAGCGGGCTGGCGGCATACAACAAAGTTTTTGCTTTCAATGCCAATGCCGCGCCTTTGTGTGCACGGCCTACAAAGTTGGAAGGCTGCGTTGCGGGCAATTTTGCCACCGCGTCGTCGCAATCTTTAATAATGGTGTTCACACAATCTTCAAAACTGCTGCGCAGAATTTTTGATTCTTCGGTGGTAACGATGCGCTTGTTCACAATGGGAAAGCCGCCGTATCGCTTCAGCATTTCAAAATTGTTCAACGCCCGAATGAACAGCGCTTCACCGCTTACCATGGTTTTATAAGCGGCGTCTGCATCGGGCACTTCATTGATTCTTTCTACAATGATGTTGGCCGCGCGAATGGCCTGCCACCGTACAAAGTAACGTTCGTCCTCATTGGCCGTAATGTTCTGCGCGTTGATGCTGCCGGAGTTCCAGGCCTGTATCACGGCAAAGGATTCGGTGGCTTCGGCTTCATCGGTGATGCCCATTAAAGCAGTGTTGTAAGACAGGCCATAGCCCCCGCCGCTTGACGGAAGCCCGCCGCCAAAACCCGCGTCCGCGGAACGGATGGGCAAAGGACAAGTCATGCCCAACTGATACATGTCGGCCACGTATTTTTCGGTTTGCACCTTTGCGGAAAATATCACGTCTTCGTTTACGTCAACGCCAGGCGGCTTGTCTAAAAAGTTTTCTACTTTTTTACAGGAGAAGAAAAGAGCCAAGGAAAGGCCGGCAAAGAAAAGCAGCAGATTCTTTTTCATATCAGCAATGGTTAGATAAATTAAAAGGTAATGTTGATGCCGGCGTTAACGGTGCGAACCAAGGGATAAGGCTCGTAATTTCCATTAATGCTCGTCAGGTTGGGCGTTTCGGGATCAACGCCGGGAAGCACTTTACTCCAGGTATAAAGGTTGTTGGCATTTATGTAAATCCTTGTTGACTTTAGTTGAACCTTGCGCAACAGCGCGGAACTAAAGGTGTATCCAATCTCCACATTCTTTAACCGAACGTAAGAAGCGTCCTTTATCCATAAGTTGGAGCTTTGGTAATTGTGCGTAAAGCTGTTGGCGCCGTTGCCTACGGCAAAGCGGGGGTAATTGATAGGCAGCCCCTGGTTGTACCTGTCCTGCGTCCAGCTTTCCAACAAATAATTGGCGGCAGCGGCCGGCTCCGCATCAAAGAAAGCCTGGTTGTTGTAGCGTGTGTAAGCAATAGAAACGCGCTGTGCACCTTGAAGCAGGACTGATACATCGAGACCCTTCCAGGAAGCGCCAAAGGAAACACCGTAAATAACTTCAGGCGTTGTGGGGTAGCCAATGGGCACCATGTCTTTAAAGTCTAACACGCCGTCACCGTTCACGTCCCGGTACTTCACATCACCGGGCTGCAATTTGTTACCGCCAACGTAAGTGGAGATGGGCCGCTTGGCATCATTCACTTCATCCCATGTATTATAAAAACCTTCGGCTATCAGGCCAAACATCTGTCCAAAGACTTGTCCGGTACGGGCCTGATAGGCATAAGTCGGCGGCACTTCATCCTGAAATACCACGGTATTGTGCGCATACGAATAATTGGCCTTGATCCAGTAATTCAGGCTGCCGGCATTGTCGCGGTAGGTAAGGTCAACTTCATAACCCTTGTTGTTCATCTTGCCTAAGTTTTGTGCCGCCAGCGCCGTGCCCACCAGCGACGATACCGTTTGCGGTACGGCCAGAATGTTGTCGCGCTTTTCATTGAAGACGTCTGCCGTCAGGTTGATTTTTGAATTCCACAACGTGGCTTCGACACCCAGGTTGGTTTTAACGGCCCGCTCCCAGGTGAGGTAAGCATTGTTGGCGCGGCCTTCACGCAAGGCATTGTACTGCGTATAATTGCTGCCCACCGTTCCCCAATAATAATATCCGGCGACGGTGTAAGGACCGGTAGCGGAAAACGCCGTGGGCCGGTACAAAAAACGGCTGTTCGCATTGGTCAGAAAATCGCCGCTCAATTGGTCATTGCCAACCTCGCCATAAGAGCCGCGGAACTTTAAGAAACTAAGAATTTTATTTTTTGGAAAGAATTTTTCAGCCGTCGGTACCCAGCCTAATGAGTACGCGGGAAAATAACCAAAGCGCCGGCCCGGTGCAAAGTTTTCGGTACCGTTATAAGCTGCGCTGACTTCGGCAAGATAACGTCCTGCATAGTCATACACTGCCCGTCCAACATAGCTTTGATACCCGTTGGGCACACCAAAGGCAAAGGAAGGATCGTAGGTTTTAATCTGGTTGTACAGCAAAAGTCCTGTTACGTTGTGCTGTCCAAAGCTGCGGCGGTAGTCAAAGGCAAACTCGCTGGTAGTGCGGCGGTTTCTGTCGGGGCTTTGTGAACTAAAACTGAAGGGCGATGCATCGGCTTGTTGAATGTAGATAATGGAATTATCGGGCAAGCGCTTGGGCTGATAACTAATGAAGTTTTTGTTGTAAACATTCAACCGGCGGTTGTAATTCTGGTACGCAACAATGCCGTGAACACTCAACCCTTTTGTAATGAAGTCAAGGTCGTGGTCCAACCGAAGGGAGCCGTTCAGAATATTTCTGAAATCTGTTTTGTAACCCGAGCCGTACAAAAAGGTCAGTGGATTGTTTACATTATTGCTGCTGCCCGGCGTCAGGGTAATGAGCTTACCGTCAATAACACCCGGTGAAGCAATGGGGCTTACGCGGGCAATGTAATTAAAGACCGAATTGGTGTTGGCGTTGTTGCCGTTGCGGTTTTCTACCTGTGTGGACACATCCAGCGCTGCCCGGAAGCGGGACGTGATGTCGTAGTTTAAATTAGAGCGGAAGTTGAAACGCTTGTACCGCACCTGCGGATCAAAATCAGTCACCACATTTTGCGTTTTAAACAAACCTTCCTGGTTAAAATAACCGGCCGATATAAAGTAACGCACTTTATCGGTGCCGCCTCTGATGGAGAGATTGTGCTGTTGCTGGTTGGATACTTTTTTTAATGCCGTATTGTACCAGTTCACATTCGGATGAAAAATCGGGTCTGTGCCGTTTTTATATAAGTCGAGATCCGCGTCAGTGAATTTTGGAACGTAGATATAGTTACCGGTATACGCATCGTTTTTCAATGCCTGGTTAAACGAATTTGCAAAATCATACGCATTCATTTGCTTGCGAATGTTGGTAAAACTGTTGAAGGCATTGTTGAAAGTATAGCTCACCGTTGGCGCACCCGTGCGGCCTCTTTTTGTGCTGATGATGATAACGCCATTGGCGCCCCTTATCCCATACACCGCTGTGGACGAAGCGTCCTTTAAAATGGTAATGCTTTCAATTTCATTGGGGTCAATGTTGTTGTAGTTGTCAACCTGAATGCCGTCCACAAGAATTAACGGTGACTGGTTGCCGGAAAAGGTACCGATGCCGCGAATCAGTAACCGCGATTGATCGTTGCCCGGCTCACCGCTGCCCTGCGTGGCAAACAAACCCGGTAAGCGGCCTACCAACGAGTTGCTTATGTTAGCCACCGGCGATTGAACCAACTCCTTGGTGCCGATGGAGCTTTGCGCTCCTACGCTGGTTACTTTACGCTGTTTGCCGTAGCCTATCACAACCACTTCGTCCAGGTTCAGGTTACCGGCTGTAAGCCGCACTTCCATAAAGCTTTTGCCGATTCGTTCTTCATGGCCGGCATAACCAACGCGAGAAAAAACAAGGGTTTGGTCTTTGTCGGCTACCACCAACTTAAAATTGCCGTTGCCATCGGTGGTGGTTCCTTTATTGGTACCCTTTACCACCACGCTAACGCCTTCAAGAGGTTTGCCATCTGCGTCGGTGATGCGGCCGGTAACGGTGCGGTCGAAAACATTGTTTTGCTGCGCGGTTGCGTCGTCTTCCTTTTTTTCTTCGTCCGAAGGAAAAAGAACAATCACAGTTTCATTCTCCACCGCATAGTTTATGTGCAGGGGCGCAAACACATCGTTTAATATATCGCCGAGGCGTCTTTGATCCGCCGTTACCGAAACTTTACGGTTGCTTTTAATAACACCCGATGAATACACAAAAGATGCGCCGGTGGCTCTTTCAATCTGATGGAGAATTTTTTTTACTTCGCCGTTCTCAATATTCAGGCTTAGTTTTTTGTTCAGGATCTCCTGTGCCTCCGTGCGGTGCGCATAGGTGGTAAACGTGAATGCACAGAGGAGAAAAATTTGTACGATTGTAATTCTCATTGCAAGCTTGATTAGTGCAATAATTCTTTTATTTGGCATAATTTCAACCAAGTTTTGTTCGTGAACAATACGATTCGGGCAAGCTTCTTGGCCGGCGCTGCTGCAAACAGGACCGGCCATTTTTATGGAATTACGTTGAGTTTGGGCAAGAAGGAGTTAGCATAGCAATCAATTGTTTAAGGTTGTGTTCGTAAATAAGCAGCGGACGCGTTCTTCAAACTGATTTTATTTCCTTGTCAGTAAAATTCTGTTTCCTTTTATTTCATAGGATACCTGTAAGGACTTGCAAATGGATTTTAGTTTGGCATAATAGTCAAGGGATGAAACATTGCCGGTAAACTGAAGATTGTTCAGCCCTTCGTCACTCAATAAAATGGAAATGCCGTATTCTGTTTCTAAATCACGAATAACGATTGCCAACGCTGTCTCATCATACACAAAGCGTTTAACGGCGGTTTGTACCGAATCAATTTTTACGGGAATCGGTGCATCCACCAGTGCGGTTACAAATACTTTTTCGGTGGTATTGAAAATGACTTTTTCGTTTGGCTTTAAGAGTACCCCTTCAGTCTCCACCGGCTTCTTTTCTTCGGTGGCATCCCGCTTGTAAACCGATACTTTTCCCGAAACGACTTCCACCGCCGATTCTTTTTTTACCTTGTCGTACACAATCCAAAATGACGTACCAAGAACACGGGTCACGATGTCCTGTGAATGGACGTAAAACGGCTTGGCGCTGTCTTTGGCAATCTCAAAAAATGCCGTGCCTTCTATCTTTACTTCACGCCGGTTTTTTTCGAAATGTTGCGGGTAATAAACAGTAGCGCCACCAGTTAACTCAATGCGGCTGCCGTCTTCAAAGATTACGGAAATCGGCTTGGTGTTTTCGTTTGTTTTTTTAAGCCATCCGGCTACGGTAAGGGTGCCGGATGCAGGCAATGATGATTGGGCGAGCTTATAAACCAAGGCGGCGCCTGCCAGAAAAAAGAGTACTGCCGCGGGTATCTTAAAAGTGGAACGAAAACGAAAAATTTTTGAAGGAGCAGGAGTGTTTTGGGTTACGTCAAACGAGGCTGATGAAGCTTGTAAACGAATCCAAAGTTTTTGTTCAATTTCTTGGAGGTCTTTTTTTGACAATTGTTGCCAGCGCTCTTCGTCGTCAAGAAGCGAGAACCAACTTTCAACGAGCTCTTTCTCTGCCGCCGAGCAATTGCTATCAAGATATTTTTGCAGCAGTTGACTGAAGTTTCTTCTGTTCATACAACAAGTGGTCTACGTATTAAGTAAGGTGGCGGTAGGCGAAACCCTAAAGATTCTAAAAAAATATTTTTGCCAGTACCGGTACTATGAAAAAAATTCTTTTGCGTGTTCCCTTACTTGTCGCAAGGCTTTTGTAATGTGGTATTCCACGGCCTTTTCAGTCAGATCCAGTCTGGCAGCGATTTCTTTGTTGCTTAGATGGTCAATGCGGCTAAACCGAAAGACGTCCTGCGTTTTTTGCGGAAGCCCTTTGAGGGCCTACAGGTAAGCTTGTTGAAGGCCAATGGAAAACATGGTGTATTCCGTTTCGTTGTGGGTAAGTTCTATGGATTGGGCGTAATTAGAAAGGTGCTTTTCATCGCTCATTTTCTCCTTGTAATAATTAATCACGCTGTACTTGGTGGCCTGAATGAGATAAGCTTCGAGGTTAACTATTTGCAAAGTCTCGCGCCGTTGCCAAAGGGTGAGAAACACATCGTGGCAAATGTCTTCGGCGTCTTGCTGCTTCGAAATTTTGGTGAAAGCATACCGGAAAAGGCGGCTCCATTGACGGTAATATAATTCCTCAAATGCTTTCGCATCCGATTCTGCAAGCAGTTCCAGCAATCGCTCATTTGTAAATTCAGGATAAAACATTCACCGCGGTAAATTTAGATGTTTGTGCGCCGCCGTTGGTGGCTTTGCACCGCCCGTTGTAGCCGGCAACCATGCCGTTATGTGGAGCGGCAATTTTCACGCGGCGGCAACGAAGACAGAAAACAGGAAGAAGCAAAGCAAAAACATTTTCGGTCGGCCATCATATTGATGCCGCAAGTTAATTTTTTATAATACCTATAATTAATTATTATTGAATAACAGTTAATTATTAATTTAAAATAGCTTTTTTTAGTTGCCCGCCAAAAAAACATTCACGCCTCAACGCGACTTAAAATGGAAAACGGATACCGGATAATTTTTCTTTTACCGGGCAGAGGAGTTTACCTGGTAAATTCCATAATATTGAATTTGAATTTTTTCTTTCTAAAAAACAAGGCATGGTACAAGTTGTCATCAGAGCGTTGGACATATTGGAATTTGCGGCCCAGCACGGCAAAGAACCCGTGCAGTTAATCAGAATAGCCGAACACCTTGGCTTGAGCCAACCCACTACGGCCAACATTGTAAAAACGCTGGTTCAAAAAAATTACCTGGAGCAGATGGGCCGGAAGGTTGGTTATAGACTGGGCATGGCCGCTTACCAGTTATCGGGCAATACAGATTACGATGAGGATCTGATAGCACCGGCATTAGAGCCCATGGAGGAACTGAAAAGCCAGTTGAACGAGACAGCGCTGTTAGCGGTGATACGTAACAATAAACGCTACATTTTGCACATGGAAGAATGCGAGCAAATGCTGCAAGTAAAAGCGCCTCTTATCACCGAAGTTTACAACGCCTCCACGGGTCGCCTGCTGATGGCCTTTTTGGAGCCAAAAGCGTTGGAAAAGTTGATAAAAATTGCAGGGCTCCCGTCAAAAAAAATCTGGGCGGGCGCCGAAACCAAAGAAGGCCTTTACAGAGAATTGGAAAAAATACGGGAAGAAAAGATGGCCATGTTGACGTCCATTTATCACACTGTGGGCTTTGCGGTGCCGGTTTACCGGGACAACCGTGTGGTGGCCGGTCTTAGTGTGTTTGTACCGGAGAGCCGCTATACCGAGGCGGCAAAAACCAAAATTCCAAAGCTGTTGCGCCGTGCGGCAAAGCAAATCTCGGAGCGGTTGAAATGATGTTCTTACTTCATCATTGGCCAACGGTTGTACTGGAAATGTTTTTTGTGAACGGCCGCGCAACAATAACAATCGAATGGCGATACCGGAGGAAATTTTTCCGCTGTTCTTTTGTACTTCTAAAAACCTTGGCGGTGAGCGAGTGCAGCGGCATCATTAACGCAAAGTGTACGCATACAAAGCAAAGGTTCTCCGGTTGGGCAATTTAAAGACTATGTTTCCTCCTTCACCGGTCACGGTATGAAAACTTTTTCCTTCGCCTGCTACCAATCTCATTGTTGTTTTTTTCCCGCCAGGCAAATGCGTTTTAACGGCCATTTCCTGCTTCGCATTGTTTTCCCGAAACACCAAAAAATAACCGCTGGCTTTTTGAATGGATTGAAAGCCCGTCCAGCTAAAGCCGTCCGGTTCATCACCGATGGGGAAAATGTCCCCGGCGTGCAAATCCTTTGCGATGGTTTTGTACTGATGAATGATTTTGGAAATACCAGGCGATTCCGCCGGCAGGTTTGACACTTCAAAAAAAGCAAGCGGCTGCGCCACCATTGTGATGGCAAATAAATAGTCCAGGGAATAAACCGCAGGCGCCAACACATCGTCCGCAGGGTACCGGCCGGCGTTGCGGCGGTTGTTCAAAAATTCAATCTGAAAACGTTGCGGCGGCACGTAAGCCGACAACTGCCAAAGATTGCGCAACGTGGTGTGGGGGTAATAATTCGTCCAATCGGTGTAGCGGTTTTCCAAATAAAAATTGCCGTAAGTATTCAGGTAGTGATAACCAAAACGACGGCCTGCGGTAATGTCCTGATTGAATACCGCATCATAATTCGTAGCTGCGGTAACCTTGTCTAAAAAATTTCGGTACGCTGTTTCTCCTTTCTTATCGGTTACCTGCACGCCGTCAATCTTCCACATGGAGAGGCCGTAATTTTTGTATTGCGCAATCAACGCATCTGCATCATTTTCCCAATGTGCCAAACTGCTGTCGGCCGCCGGATTAAACCACAGGCTCACCTTCATGCCTTTCTTTTTCGCGGCGTCAATCACCGGCGCCAGGCCGTGCGGAAACTTAGCGCTGTCCACATTCCAATACCGTTCGTTTCGCCAGATGTTGGCAAGGCTTCCACCCTTAAAAGCAGAGTTGCTGCTTCGCCCCACCTGCCAGCCGTCGTCAATCTGCAAATGCGTGATTCCAAGCCTTGCGCCGGCGTCAATCTCCTGCATGATGAAAGACTCATTAATACGGCTGTCACGGTTTCGGTCGCCCCATGTGTTGGACACAATCATACCGTCGCGGTCTTCCCGGTAAATGCGTTGATGATTTTGATAGTTGCGCAGCGATGCCGTCAAGCCCCGTTCGCCTTTCTCCTCTCCCACACCCACCACCACGCTGTAACCCTTTACCCAACCGCTGTCAGAAAGATCCTTTGGTGAGATGCCCATGCCCGCAACTTTTACAGCGCCGCGGACGGCCGTAAAATCAAACCCCTGGTAATACAACTGGCTGGCCGAAACCGGCGCCTCCTTTAAAATAAAAAACCCTGCTTTGCCTAACGGATTGGTGGCGAAGAGCAGATTGCCGCGCAAGCGATTCTCTTGCCGATAGATCAATCGTTCATAAACCTGTACAAACGTGTTGTTGTAATCGGACGCATCGAAAAACTCCACCGATTTTATCTTCCAATGATTGCCACTTACCGGGACGTTATCGGTCATCAGTATTTTGCCTTCACCGCTTTTTTTGGAAGCCTCGTCTTCAATGTTCTTCAAGGCTTCGCCTTCGGCGAGAATGTTTTTCCAGTCGCCGGCTTTGCCTTTTAAATAATAATCGCAGGCAATGGCCGGACAACCGGCATAGAGTTTAAAAATCCGCTTTAGTTCAAGGCCAGCAAAATGCACCGTTGCTTCCGCTGCGAGGTAGGCATAACCGGACGGCGTAGCCGTAACGTTGTAAACACGGAAAGTGCCTCCGCTGCCTGTGCCCATTATGCCCGGAAAAGAGACATCGCCTTTGCTGACGGTATCAGCGGCTGTAATGGTTTGATTCGTGACTTTGTTCTCAAGGCGAATGCTTTTAAAATCGCCGTCTTTCCAAAGAAAACAACGCCGGATTTTATTGTTCTCAAGTAGCAAGGTGTCGTTTTTTAAAACCGCTTTGCATTCGGTTAATTGACTCCACGACGAAGTAGAAACAAGACTTGCGAGGATAAAAATTAGTTGGTAAGATGAGCACGGAAGTTTGTGAAGCTGGCGCAAGATTAACCCTTGCTTAGATTGTTCTTTATCATCAACAAAAGCTTGCTTCCTTCGGGTGATTTGCCGCATGATCGAATTATTGTGTTAAGCGCATAAAATCGTTTCTAAAAAATGACCGTTATTGAGCGGCAAAGCTCTTCTCCACCATTTAGCTGTTCTTTACTTTATACACCGGAAACCCAGTGTAGCGGCTCTGTCCATGCCCTCGTACATCAAAAAATACTTGCAGTGAAAATCAATGGGCTGCTTGCCACCGGGTGCATTTTTAAAGTAAGACGTGCCGCCGCCAAAATACCACCGCGACGTACTCAACTGCCAGCTTTCGCATCCGCTACGCAGTGTTACAAAGCTGTTGTGGCCATCGAAGCGTTCACTCTCGTTCCATTCCCAAACTTTATTAAAGATGAAGGCATCACTGGCTGTTTCAGCGGCTGCCTGCCATTCCCATTCCGTGGGTAACCGCATACCGGCCCATGCCGCATAAGCCCTTGCATCTTGCAGCGACACATAAACAACTGGTTTGTCTCTTATAGAATCGGGACAAACATTGCCCTTCCAGTGCTTTAAAAAATTGTCGCTATTTTTTGGGTGATAATGAGAAGCGATTAGAAAAGCTTGAAACTCTCCGTTGGTCACAACACCCGGCATGATGGCATAATCAGGAAGTGTTTGCGATTGATGATGAATAATGAAGTTGTAGCCGCCCTCCTTCACATACTTATAATCCGTTTCTTTTGCCGCATCCATATCAGGATAACAATCGCCTTCACGCTGCGCATGTTTTACGGTGAAGCTGTAATTGCTGCCCTTGATTTTTAATAAAGGCGATGTGTAATTTTTTTGATTTTGCGATAGAATTTGTGGTGGAGGCTTCGGTAGTTTTATAGACAGCACTTTCGCATACAAATCATCGGCAGGCAGCTCAACCGCTTCTTCCAATTGCTGTTTTTTTAATAAGGCCAGCAATGCTTTTGATGGTGCGTTCTTTACACCGAGTACGCAACCCAAACGCTCAATCGTTACACCAATTTTACCGTTAAAAGGTTGCAGCTTTTCTCCCGTCCATAAATTATAATAACGAGTAAAACAGGCATCGGCATCAAAGTCAACCTTGCCTTCTTTCAACGAAGCATTGGCCACTACGTTCCATATTCTCGTATCGCTATTCTCCCATGAAGAAACATTGACAGCGGCATTGTCTGTCGGTAAGTAAGGCTTCCACGAATCGGATGTATAAAGCGGATAAAACTGTTGCCAAACGGCGTTCATTTTTCGTATGGTTTGCCGGTCGGTTGCGTTCCATTTGTTCATTACACCAAAGATGTTCTCCCACACGATAGCGCCTTGTCCATTAAGCCATGTAAATGCCAGATCGTTCTGACGATTGGTCGTAAACCGGTTGATGCGCAACTGCAGATGATCGGGGATGATCCACTTTAATGCTAACACGCCCTGGTTATTGATTGGCTTTACCGTTTGTGCCCAGGATGATGTCACCGCATTTGGCCCTTGCGAAACCTGCAACAACGGACTCAACTCTGGCCCAACGGTAACGCCGCGTTTGTATTTATCCAACTCCGGTTGAAATTCAAAACCATAAGTGCCCACATCCATAAACAAACCGTCTGCATCCGTTTTTCCAATAATAGCCGGAAAGGTTTTAAAATCACTCGTGTCCGATTGCCTCGTATCTACATCCCAGGGATTGTAAATCAATATCACCTTCACGCCGTTGTTATGAAATTCCTTTACCACCTTTTTTAATGCGGGCAAGCCACCAGGCATGTTGTAGAAATAGTCAAACTGGTTTTTATCGTCAATGCCAATGTTTGGATAGCTGTGCCAGATCATCACCGATTGAAAGCCGCCAAACGCCGCCTTCATCTTGTCGCAATAGGCTTTAACTTTATACTGACCGGTTTCGTCATCATAAAAATCTTTATCCCAGATAAAGGCAAAGCCCATAATAAAATTTTGTTTCAGCCACTGCATTTCGGGCCTGTCGTAAAGCTGCCGGTCAATGCCTTTTGTTTTGGCATGAAACATCACCGCCAATTCATTATAACGTTTTAACCGGACTGGCGTTGATGGAAAAGACAACTTTAAACTTCGTACATAAAGCTTGGTAAAACCGGTATCAACGGCTTCAATACGAATGATAGGAACAACGGAAAAACTGTCCGTATTAAACACGGGCATTGTCAGTTCTTTGCTAAATGTTGACGAGCCGTTCTGGATCAAAAAATAATCGGTAGCCGTGATGGTTCTTCTAACCGGGTTAGAAATTTCTTCGCCCTTGTATTTGGCCTGAAAATCCACAAACAATTTTGCGGTGCCGCTCTTTGCATCAAACCTTCCCTCCACCAGAATTTTTTCCGATGGCGCCAGCTTCATGTCAAAAGCGACCTTATTAAAATTGATGGAGGTCTGCTTTACTTTATCAAGTGTTAACTCTATGAAATAAGCCGATGTATCATTAAGATGTTGGCGAACGAAGGTTTGATAGTCCTTCATACGTTTGTACCAAACGTTCCAATCTTCACCCCGCTTTGGCGGAGCGATAACCGACTCGCTATGATCCAACGTTTCTGAATACTTCCAGTTAGACGTGCCGTCCCACATGTCTTCGTTAATGACATATTGCGAGAAGGGCAGAGTAAGCACAGTCTTCTCTCCTGCCTGTTTTTGAGCCAAAGCGTTTTTTTCACCGGCGCATAAAAGCAGCATTGTAATTAAGATTCCTATGCGCCTTTTGCTCTTCATTGTTTTTGTATTCAAACGAATTTTATCAACGTAAACAGCATCATTCATCTGATTAAAAAATTGCCTTACCATTTACTTAGAGGCACAACGGCTGTGTTTTTTTTGCTCCCGGTGCTCGTAAATTCCACCGCTATCAAAACATCTTTTACATCTTGCAGATGAATGAATAATTTTTTGACTCCTTCGTTTTTATTATTCGCTTCCGGATGCGGCGATGTGGGCAAAGGCTTCGCCTCCATCAATTCAAAAACCGCGGTGGCAGGACTGTGAATTTGCGCTATTACTCTTTTCCCATCCTGTTGCAACGTTGCTGTCTTTCCGTTCTTAGAAAGAGTTACAGCAGCCTTTGTGTGTGAGAACCAATACAGATCAATATTGTTTGCTGCTTTTATCTCATCCTGAATTAAAACGCTGTTACGGGCCACCATCGCGATGCCTCTTTTTGCCGACGTAACAGCCGCTTTGTAGGCATCCGTAATATCCATGATGCCGAAAGATTTTGCGGCGGTTGTTTCAAAGCGGTTAAACCTTGTTTTCGCGTAAACGTCCTGGTCTTCGCCACTATTGGGATTCACCACAAACGTATTGTGCCCCTCCGCTCTTGTGCGGTAATACGTCCAGCGTTTACTGCCTTTGCCCACGTCACCAAAATAGCCGGGCACATTATAATTCTCAAAACCCAGGTCCATAATCCATCTTATTCCATCATGGTCCAGCACATAGCTGCCAATGTCCAAATGACCATGATTAACTTCATTATCTCCGGCTTTAAAACCAACGAACCAATCACCGTTATCCCAGCCGCTCCGCAGCGTTGCTACTTCTGCATCGCGGAAATAATTATCCAGGGGCAAATCATTTTTAGTGATGTTGTTTTCCTGCCCGTACCACAACAATTCCAACGGCGATTGCGGCCATCCTCCTTTATTCAATTGATCTTGTCCATAGCTTTTATATACCTCGGTAAGCTTGGGTTGATGAAAGCGGTTGGCAAGCCAAAAAAGTTCAGGCGAACGGGTAAGCACCGGCAAGGCATCGGCATAATTAAAGCTAACAGCATCGGCGCCACCGAGGGCTACAAAAAATTGCCCGGCTTTTGAAAAGCCAGCCATGTCCGTCAACCCAAAATCAGTACCCAATGATGTTGTAAGTGAAGAAAGAATGGGCACCGCGGCCCGCATGGCAAAAGACCAATAACCCGGCCCTTCGTTCCAGGCACCATCAGGGCCAAAGTGCCGGAGCGCTTTTGGAAAGCGGGTCAATGCTTCCCGTAAAACCCGTTCTGCCAGCGGCCCCTCTTCATCGGCAATAGCCAATGCGCCTATGGCCATGTTGCCGTTGCACACCAGGTTCCAGTTGTGTTCAATCACCGACCAGTCGAACTGTTTTGCATTCACCAGCCCGTCATAATACACCAGACTTTCCAACAAGCCTTTGCTGATGATTTGTTGCTTCAGTATCCTGCGCTGCTCCGGCGTCCATACATCGTAAAGCCAATCGTAAGCAACGGCAACAGGCTGTGTTATTAATGAACAATCCAAAAAGTGGCGTGGGTTCCAATCGGGAAAACGCGACACGGCTTCAAGATCTTTCCAAAGCCGGTCCGCATATTTTTTATTTCCCGTCAAGCGGTAGGCCATGCTTAAATTAAAACAATGTGCATTCACTTTTTTTGTATCAAGCCGGAAGGCATCCATGAAGGAATAAGTGACTACAGGTTCTGCAAAAAGCGAGTCGGCATTTTTAAGAACATTGGCGACGGAGCGGTTTAAAAATTCATCCGTTTCGCTCTTCTTTTTTATCGCTTCAAACTCTTGTAGTGAACGAACAAGCAGGCGTGGATGACGGGTATTCAGCGTATGGAGTATGCTATCCGGCAATGCTGCCTGCGACCATGCGGTGAAACACAGCAGCCAGCCGGTGAGTATGAAAATGCTGATTTTAAAAAGCGGTTTTATCATCAAACTACATTAAGAGGTTTCACCGGCGGTTTACCGTTCAGCAGCCTGAACCAAAATGACCATGCGTTCACCTTCATTAAATTCTTACTTCACCGCATTTATTTTTTACCGGGCAAAGCAAAGGCCACGTAGGCATCACCCGATTTTGCTTTTGCTTTTCCTCCACCACCGCAGGCAATTACGATGTATTGTTTGCCGGCTACTTCGTAAACCGAGGGCGTAGCCAGGCCCGCGGCCGGCAAGTCAGCTTCCCGTAAAAGCTGTCCTGTTCTTTTGTTGTAAGCCCTGAACTTGGCATCCTTGGTAGCGGCTATAAAAAGCAGCCCTCCGGCGGTCACTACCGGCCCGCCAAAATTGTCGCTGCCCGTATGAATGCCCTTTGCTTTAAACTCGGGGTAATCGCCTAATGTATCTTTCCAGACAACCTTGCCTGTATTTAGACTGATAGCCGTTAAACTGCCCCATGGCGGGTTGTTGGCCGGATAACCTTCCTTCGTTAAAAAGCGATTGTAGCCGGTGGCGAGGTAAGGCATTTTGAGGTAGTCATCTTTCACGGTTGCTTCGTTGTGATACAGCTCTTTTTGTGCGGTTTTATCTTCCAGAACAAAAGAAGCGATAGCGCCTTTCTCTGCATCGCTTAATTGCTTAAAGGCGGGCATCATTCGCCGCCCCGAATTCAGCAACGATACAAATGAAGCATGATCATACTTCTTGTTCACACCAATGAGGCTTGGATAAACACCGCTGCCTTCACGGTTAGCACCGTGACAACCCATGCAGGTGGTGGTGTATAGCGCCGTTCCGGCCTGCCCGTTTGTTCGGGTAGAAGTAGCGGAAGCGCTGTCTTCTTTTACTTCGGCCATCGTAATAATGTTGGAAGTTTCATTGGAGTTAATGTAGAGCAAACCTGATTCGGGATCGTAAGCCGGCCCGCCCCATTCCGCACCGCCCAATGTGCCCGGCGAAAGCAGCGTTCCTTCTTTTGACGGCGGTGTATAAGGACCGCCATTTTTATAAGAGGCGAATCTTTTTTTTATATCCTGATAAGAAGAATCCGGCACCAGGTTGTTTAAGTCGGCTTCGGTAAATGATTGCCTTGTAAAGGGTTCAAAAAAAATAGGGACCGGTTGCGTTGGTGACAGTTGTTCGCCACTTAATTCAGATGGCGGCACCGGCGTTTCATTAACCGGATACAATGGTTTACCCGTTGCCCGGTCCAATAGAAAAATGTATCCTCCTTTTGTTACCTGCACTACGGCTTCTACTTTCTTTCCATCTTTTGTAACGGTCACCAACACCGGCGCTGTTGGCGGGTCGCGGTCCCACACGTCATGATGCACAGTTTGGTAATGCCAGATTCGCTTGCCGGTAGCAGCATCCAAAGCCAGCACACAATTGGCATAAAGATTATCGCCCTTTCGTTTGCCGCCGTAAAAATCATACGTTGCAGAACCAACCGGTGCAAACACAATTCCTTTTTCTTCATCCATTGCAAAACCGGCCCAGGCATTAGCGCCACCGGCACGTGTGTAAGCTTCCTTGTCCTGCCAGGTTTCGTAACCGTCTTCACCCGGAAAAGGTATGGTGTGAAAGGTCCAGCGCAGGGCGCCTGTTTGTACATCATAAGCCCTGATGTGACCGGGTGCCGCGCCGGCTTCTTCGGCTACTCTTGTACCAACAATTAATACGTCTTTGTAAATAACACCGGGTGTGGTTGACGTCACGTATAAGTTCTTTACGTCACGCTCAAGGCCCTCGTGCAAATCAATGGTGCCGCCGTTGCCGAAGGTGGAAACCATCTTTCCTGTTTGCGCATTTACGCAGTACAGCAAAGAGCCTGCGGTGTAAAAAATACAGCCGCCACCGTCATCGTCTTTGTAGTAAGTAACACCGCGACAAACATTAATGGAAATGGTTTCGCCTTCAGTAAAAGTGCTGCCGGCTTTAAATGCTTCCGTGGGACTGAACACCCATTTTTGAATGCCGGTGGCCGCGTCTACCGCAAATAAATTCAGTTGGGGAGAAACGCCGTACAAAATGCCGTCTATGATGATTGGATTAACCTGTATCTGGCTTCCCTTGTCTACATCAAAAGTGTGATAAACCCAGGCCACCTGAAGCTCTTTCACATTGGATGTATCAACCTGCGACAGGGAAGAATAGTGCATCTTTCCGTTATCGCCACCGTACACCTGCCAGCTTGCATACTGCTTATTACTCTCCCTGTTTCCACAGGAAAAAAACAGCAGCAGTAGAAACCATAAAATGTGATTCTCCCTACGCACCCGTTAAAATTTTTTTGTTCTATAAACCATTATTCATTTGAAATTAGCTGTGCCTGATCGTTCGTCTTTTTGAGATACCAGCACCGGTTTTTCATGGCATCCTGGTTGCGTCGCAATCCGTTCATCGGCAACGCAATGAGCAGCAGCAAAAGTCATTTCAGAGAATTGCTTCCTTCAAGTTGTTACTGCTCAAACGCACCCCTGTCCCTCACCCCCTTCGGCCTTGGCTTGCCATCAATATCCGTTGGTTGTGCTATATCATTCGTTCCTGAATTCAAGGCTTTGCTGTCCTTCATCAACTTGAAATTTCCCTTGGTAATATCATCCTGCACATCCATAAATTTTGGATCGGCAATAACCTCGTTCGGCGATTTAAAAAACGGTTGCGCAATGGAGTAAAGATTATAGTCCCAGCGAATGTTGACGTTCTTGTTGCTGTTAGACGTGACCTTGCCGCCCGGCCTTGGCACAATGATGTTGTTGAGAAATACAACGTCTTCTGAACTGTTGGCAAACATCTCCGGGTAGCCCACGTTGCCACCGTTGTGATAGGTGGTGTTGTTAATGACATCCACGTGCTTTGTACGAAAAGTATGAATGCCCGAACCGCCATTGTAAGCGCTTAGGTTGTTAGCAATTAACGCACGGCCTTTCCACTCGGGCCGCACCGGCTTTGGCGGCGTTGAATCTTTCTTTGTTACTACCGCATCCGCATTGGGATTGGTGGCGCCTTCTTTAGCCTGATCAGTTACATCGAGCAGAATGCCATTGCCATCGCTCAACTTGCCGATCTTTTCCCACATCACATTGGTCTTGTTGTTCCATACATAATTGCGTTGGATGACGACATGATAACCCAGCGCATCATCATACCGCCAATTGTTTAAAGTGGTAATGCCCGAACCGCCGTAGCGCATGAACCAGGCGTTGTTGTACACCTTGCAATCTTCTACGGTGAAGTAATCTATCTCAATGCCAACGATGCCGCCACCGGGACAATCATGAACAACGCAGTTACGGATGACAAGATGATGCGGCTTTGCATCGGGCTTGCTGGTACGGCCGTTAAAGAAGATGCCATTGGTATTAAAACGTGGATCGGCCGCCGGCTTTTTTACGTCTTCCTGTGCCTGAAGCAACACGATGGAATCGTTAGCGCCAATGACGGAAATGCCGTCTAAAATATTGTAGGAGCCGGTAACCTGAATGCCCGCCCAGCCCGCGGGACGAATAACAGGATGCTGGCCCGGCGCGGCTTTCCAGGTGATCCATGCGTTTGGCTTGCCCGATGTGTTGATGGACAAAACCGCGCTGCCGTTCCCTTTTTCATCGTTGGTATAATCGCCATTACCAATTAAAACGGTGGCGCCGGGTTGAACAACGTCCGCTGCTTTTTGCAGGGAACGAAAGGCCGTCTTCATCGTTTTTCCATCAGCGGCATCGCTGCCTGTGCCGGAAACATAAATAGTTTGGGCCGATGACTTGCCGGCCAATAAAACAACGAGAACAAACGCAGCGAGGCGCATGATTGAGACGTTTCTTTTCCTACTTTCCATTGCTTTTATTTTATGAATGATGGCTTATTTTTTTAAGCCTGTCAAATCGGATTCTACATAAATCTTCCCCGGCCCGGCATCAACTTTAGCCGAAAACTTTTCACCGGTTTCGATGCTGCCAATTGTTTTTACAAACACTTCTTTTCCCTTGCTGTTGTTCTTTATCAGGGTGAATTCACCGGCGTAATTAAAAATGCAATTGCTAAAGCTGACGAATGTTTTAGGGTAGAGTTTATAGTCGGCGGCATGGCCGAATTCTATCCAGTTGTTTTGTAAAAAAGAATTGCGGATGGTTAGAAGATTGAGCGGCGTGGTGATGCTTACCAGCGCCTTTTTATTTTCACTTTGTACGTTGATGTTCTCAAACGAAAGCGGCCCTTGCACCGGCATTGCCGCACCGGGATAATACGAATGCGACCACTTGTTGCTATAACTCATTACCTGAAAAGGAACCCGAACGCTTTTTAAAAAGATGTCGCGAAACACCACGTTTTTTACTACTGCCGTGTGAATGGTATCCCTTTGAAACATAAGCCAGTTGATGCCGTCCATTATCTTTTGCCCGCTGTCAAATGTTGGTTGCGTAACCGATTTATACTGCACATCATCCAGCTTGGCCAGCACTCTATAAATTCGTCGGTTTGATACCACTGCATCGCCGTGACGAACCAACATGCCGGGCTTCCAATCCACCCAGGCCGAAGCAACGATTTTGGAAAAGGCGCCTTCTAGATAATCATCAGGAATGTCGGAGCAATTTTCAATCACGCCGTCTTCTAAATTTCCAAATTCAGGGTTGGCGCTTATCCAATCTCCCGGCACCAAGGCAATGGCATCATCGCCGGTTTGAAAAAAGCCGTTGCTGATTTTAAAACGCTTTCCGGGACCAAGATGAATCCCGTCTTTTTTGCCGGTAATCATCACATCGTTTATCAACAAATTTTCAAAGGTGCAGATGTGTAAGGCAAACTGTCCGTTCACCAAACCCGAACAGCGGAAGCGTTCAATCTTCAAATCCTTTATGTAAAAGAAAGCAATGTGCCCACGCAGGCCGTAGATGGTGCTCCACGGCGAATCAACGCCGTTCACCCGTACATCCAAACCGGTGAGGGTGATGTTGTGATTATAGGTTCTCGTGAGTGCGCCTTTGTTTAAGATGACGTGTGTGAAGCGGCCTTTCTCACCTGATTTTTCAATGACCACGCCGGCGCCGCAAATGAGCGAGGTGTTGTCGCCGATGTAAGCCGTGCCGGATACTTTGTAAATACCCGGTTTGCTTACAGTGATGGTTCCGCCCTTGTCAAATGCGGCTTGCAAAGCCTTGCTATTATTCACGCCGGTTTCAGTGGAAAGAAAACCATAGTCGGCCGCATCTGTAAAACCCGTGTCAACAACGTTTCTTGTGAGGTTGTTTCGTTCGTGATTATTGCCATGAATTGAAGCCTGAACTTGTGTACAAAAAATAGAAAATAGCAGCAGCGTAAAAAAAGGCTTTCGAAGAATATGCATCACACAAAAAATTAAAAAGGCTTTCTTGTTTATTGAGTTCTTGTGGCAAGCTCCTTGTCTTCAAATTTAGCGGCTTGGAGAAACCATCTACACGGATTCAATAAATTCATGCAGCTTGTTCTATTCCCGATGTTCCGTCACGCGTTGCACGACTTTGCCGGTTGCTTTGTGTTTCAAAATCAGCTTCACATCACCATTGGGCAACACTTCTTCTTTTAGAAGGTCATAATCATCATCGTAAGATGTCACTGTTTCTTTTTCAACCACTCTTTCGCTTCCTCTCCAATCATCTATCAACACGGGTTCCCACTGCTTTGAACCGGCCGATAAAAACGCGGCATCCAAAATGGCGTTCACTACATAGCCGTCATAAAAAGTTTCAAACGGTTGCTTGTTGTTTTCGATGGCTTCAAACATATCGGTAAACATATTGGGGTATCCCAGTTCATGCGCCTCATCTCCCACCGGAAAAAGCCATCCATTGGCGACCTCCGTTTTCTCGGCCACGTAACCTCCCTTGCCGGTGCTGAACATCTCGAAGCCGGTACGCAAAAAACTATTCAGCCATATAGAACCTTCGGTACCCATTACTTCATCCCGCAGGTCCATGCCGCCGCGAAATGTCCAGCTAACTTCAAACTGGCTGATGGCGCCGTTGGCATATTTCACAAGCCCAATGGCATGGTCTTCGGCTTCGATGGGATGAACCTGCGTAGCGGCCCAGCACATCACCTCAAGCGGCTTTACTTCTTTGCCGATAAAGCCGCGGCCAATCTCAACGCAATGACAAGCCAAGTCAATGATAACGCCGCCGCCGGATTTTTCTTTGTCCCAAAACCAATCGCTGTGCGGACCGGGATGCGCTTCTCTTGATTTGGTCCACAATACTCTTCCGATACTGCCTTCTTTAATACTGGCGACTGATTTTAAAAACTTTGGCGTGTAGCACAAGTCTTCGAGATAACCGCCAAAAACGCCGGCGCCTTCCACGGCCTGCAACATGCGTTTTGCTTCAGCGGCGGTGCGGCCCAATGGTTTTGTACACAACACGTGCTTCCGGTAGTTGACGCAAACTTCCACCGCCGCTTCGTGCAAATGATTGGGCAGTGAAATCAGCACCACTTCTACTTCGGGATGGTTGATGGCTTCTTCCATGTCATCGGTAAAATGTGGTAGCGAGTAGTCGTCTGCAAACCGTTTTGCATTGGCTATGTTTCGGGAATACACGGTATAAACAAAATCCTTGCGCCGTTGCGCATGAAGCGACGCGGCATAAAAACGGGCAATAAAGCCGGAACCCAACATGGCGATTTTCATGTGTGATGAATATTTTTTGAAAGGACAGGCCGCAGGTTCATGTAATGGATACAGCCTTTTGCTGTTTAAAAAAAAGTAGAAAATAAATGGCAACGCAGAAAGCAATAACGGCCGGCACGGCCCACACGTATTGCCATTGATGGATATTGGTTCCAACGGTGTAGCGGTAAGCCACATAGCCGGACAACAGCGTACCCAGCCACATTCCCAGTCCATACGTTGCCATGGTAATTAATCCCTGGGCGGCATTTTTTGTTTTTTCACCGGCTACTGTATCGGTATAAATCTGTCCGGTAACAAAAAAGAAATCGTAACACACGCCGTGAAGCAGGATGCCCGCAATCAATATCCCTTCGTTAAAACCAAGGCTGCTGATACCGAACAAAACAAACCTTGTTATCCAGGCAACGATGCCAATCAAGATCATATTTTTCAACCCCACCTTCCGGAAGAAAAACGGAATTAAAAGAATGAATACCGCTTCTGAAATTTGTCCCAACGTCATTTTGCTGGTAACGTTTTTCATACCGGTTTCGGTCAGGAATTGATTGGTTTGGCTGTAATAAAACGAAAGCGGAATGCAGATAAGGATGGAGGTAATAAAAAACGTACGGAAGGAATTATTTTTGAACAGAGAGAAGGCACTTGTACCTGCAACCTGTGAAAAAGCCTGTTCAGTGCTTTTTGCTTTGGGGGGCGCCGGCGGCAATATAAAACTAAACAAACCCAAGGCTACAGAGGCTACCGCGGCAATGGTAAACGTTGGCGACAGTGCCGACGGATTAATTTTAAACACCTTGTCAATGAATACTCCCGCGGCTATCCACCCGATGGTGCCCCAAATGCGAATAGACGAAAACTCCTTGCCCGGATTCTTCAGTTGCGTAAACGTAATGTTGGCCGCAAGCGCCAGCGTTGGCGAGTAGATAAGCGCATAAAGAAGTATATAGTAATAAAACGTATCGGGGTTGCTGACAGACGGGAGGTAATACAAAACGACGCCGCCCGCCAGGTGTAAAACACCCATTAATTTCTGCCCTGAAAAATAACGGTCGGCAATTAAGCCAATGAAGAACGGAGAAAAAATAGTGGCGATGGCCATGGCGCTGTAGGCTTTGCCGATCTGAATTCCATCCGCGTGCAAGCTATTGGCGAGATAGGTTCCTAACGTTACATACCAGGCTCCCCAGACAAAGAACTGGAGGAACATCATGACCGAAAATTTTAGTTTCGTTGCGTTGCTCATAGAAATACAATCAGGTTACCAGCCGAATGTTTCTTTCACAAATTGACGACTCAACTTCCAGTCCTCTTTCAATGGATTGGTTGGCTTGAAACCGTTTGGAAAGGCCAGTTCCACGGCCGCTCTTCCGGCAAAGTTTTGTTGTTTTAGTGCCGCCGCGATCGCCTTAAAATTGGTGGCACCCTGCCCGAGATATTCCGTCCAGGTGCCGTCGGTGTATTGGTCGCGAATGTGCAGGTAAACAAGCCGTTTTCCGTAGGTATTGATGAAGGCAACCGGGTCAACGCCGGCCCGTATCAGCCAGTTTAAATCGGGGCCGAGTTTAATGTCCGGCAGGCGGGCCATTGTTCCTTTTAAATCATGCAGGCTGTTTTCGACTTCATAAGTGTGGTTGTGCAGGTTGGGTTCAATGCCGTTGTCTTTGCAAAGGGCCAACACTTTTTTTAATACTTCTGCTTGTGCATCCAATTCAGCCTCTGTCTTTAGATGTTTTGCTTCGCCCACCGATATACCCAATGTTTTGCCACCTACTTGTGTTAGGCGCGGAACAACGATTTTTAAATCATCGAGAATTTTTTTATGTTCTTCCGCATTCCACATATTCATGTGCACGCCATAGGATGTGCCTGAAACCGGCAGGCCGTATTTTTTGACCAAGCCTTTTAATTTCTCCACCGCATCGTCGTGGCGCAACACCGACTCCATCAACTCCACGCCGTCCATGCCCGCATAGCTTAAATCTGCAAACACGGTTTCAATGTCGGGGTAACTGTCCCAATCGGGCGGATACTTGCTGGCATATACCCAAAGGTGGGCAACCACCTTCGTCTTTGTCTTGAATGCTTGCGCAAACGCGGCACCGGCGGCGCTTTGCATCAAGAGCGAACCACCAAGAACGGTAGTGGAATTTTGTATAAACTCTCGTCGCGAAAGTTGACGTGATGATTGTTTCATGCAGCCTGCCGTTTTAATTTTTATTACTGAAGCGGGATGAGTTTTTATGAATCCGACCAAAATTTTTGAACCTCTTCCTCCTTTCGATTCGCCCTTACAGATTTTGTTTTTTCAGTTCGCTAACGGCATAGTCAACGGCCCTTGCGGTTAAGGCCATGTAGGTGAGCGATGGGTTTTGTGTTGACGTCGAAGTCATACAGGCGCCATCAGTAACAAAAACATTTTTGCAGGCGTGTAACTGATTCCATTTATTTAACAAAGACGTTTTTGGATCGTGGCCCATGCGTACGCCGCCCATCTCATGGATGTCCAATCCCGGTGCTTGCTTGCTGTCTTTGGTTTTAATATCCGTAAAGCCGGCGGCGGTGAACATGGCCGTCAATTGCTCAAAAAAATCAAGCAGCATTTTTTCATCGTTATCGTCATAACCTACATTCAGTTTCAACAACGGCACGCCCCATTCATCTTTCTTTGAAGGGTCGAGACTAACAGTGTTCGTTTCTTTGGGAAGGGTTTCGCCCATGAACTGCGAACCCACGTACCATGGCCCCAATTCTTTTGATGCCAGTTGTGTTTTTAAGTCCTTGCCAAAACCGTTCGTGTTGATCTTCTGATTTCGGCCGGCGGAGAAGGTAGATGCGTAACCGCGTAAAAAATCCGTCTCTTGTTTTTTTACATTCCGAAACCGCGGCAGGTAAGCGCCGGAAGGCGTACGGCCATCGGTAGTTGAATCCAAGAAATTTTCGCAGACGGCTGAAACGCGGCCGCGGTAATTGTGAAAGGCAAAATATTTTCCGAGCAAGCCGTTGTCATTACCCAATCCGGCCGGGAAGCGGCTTGATGTGGAGTTCAATAAAATGAGGTTGGTGTTGAGTGCCGCAGCGTTCACAAAAATCACCGGCGCATAATATTCCTCCATCGCTTTTGTATGCGCATCAAAAATGCGTACGCCGGTGGCTTTGCCTTTCTTCTCATCGTAAATAATGCTTTGCACAACGGCATTGTTACGCAGGGTAAGATTACCAGTCTTTGCCGCCCAGGGAAGCGTGGATGAATTGGAACTGAAGTAGCCACCGAAGGGACAACCACGCTGGCACAAAACCCGCTTCTGGCATTGCGCCCTGCCCTGCTCAAAATGGATCGGCTGCGGTTCGGTGAGGTGGGCAACACGGGCATAAATCACATGACGGTCGTGATAGGTTTTTGCCATCGCGGTTTTAAAATGATTCTCCACGCAATTCAAATCAAGCGCCGGCAAAAACTCACCGTCGGGCAGGTTGTCAAGGCCGTCTTTGTTGCCGGAGATGCCCGCAAATTTTTCTACGTAACTGTACCAGGGAGCTAAGTCATTATACCGGATGGGCCAGTCCACCGCATACCCGTCGCGGGCCGGGCCGGTAAAGTCAAAGTCGCTCCAGCGCTGGGTATGGCGTGCCCAAAGCAAGGACTTGCCGCCGGTTTGGTACCCGCGTATCCAGTCAAACGGTTTGTCCTGCACATACGGGTGCTCGGTATCTTTTACAAAGAAGTGCGCTGCGTCTTCCCTAAAGGCATAACAACGGCTCACCACCGGGTTCTCCGCTTGAACCGCAGCCGGAATGGTACCACGGTGTTCAAACTCCCAGGGCATCATGTTGGTGGTGGGATAATCTTTCAGGTGTTTTACATCGCGGCCTCTTTCCAGCACCAATGTTTTAAAACCTTTTTCGGTAAACTCCTTGGCCGCCCAGCCGCCGCTCATGCCAGAGCCAATCACAATTGCATCGAATGTATTTGCTGCCATAATGAAACAGATTAAGCGATTTTTTTTACCGGTACGCAACCGCGGTAACGACCCGGCACCAACTCGTACACCTGCACTTTGGTTAAGAAATATTTTGAGGTAGTGTAAGCCTGTATGGCAAGCCGTTTCGTGCTGGTGTAAAAGAAGGACAGGTCTTCTTTATCGTCTTTCCTTGCTTCCAGTTCCGCAAGCAATTTTTCTTTTTCCCCGGCTGATAAATCTACAAAGGCCTTGCTGAAATCTTTTTTGGTTTTGCCTTCAAAAGCCTTTAAACCGTTGATGAATTTTTGCTGGTCTTCTTTCTTGTAGCAATCATCCACCATCATAAGGGTGAAGAGGTGCGCTGATAAATCTTTTGCACCCGGCGTGTCGGTAGCCGGAATGATGGTTTCGCACAAGTCAGCCATTAATTGCTCTTCGTCACCATCAACTTTAAGCTGCTTTAAAAGGATAGCGGATTTGCTTTTGTTATGTACACAGGCAGGTAACAACACTACGCCGCCGGCTACATAAAGCATCTGTTTAAGTATAGTCCGTCGCTGCATAAAAAAATTTACGGCTTTATTTATTTCTGTTTCATTCCGCCGAAGCGTGATTGTTTATTTTGGGGTGCCCGTGCTATTTTAGTTGCACCGTCAGCACACCACCCCCGGTAGTGAGGGTGTAATCGTTCTTAACCGTCTTGCCAATATAAGCCACCCTAATTTCATAGTCGCCGGTAAATCCACGAAGGTTGCAGTTCCCGTCTTTATCGGTTGTTCCGCTTAGGTTCGTGCTCCATGTTTTGCTTACCAATTCCGTAAACACTTTTCCCGCCGGACGCAGGCTCCAGTCTTTATTCCACAAGGCGGCTGCGGGCATCCAGTGCGAACTTTCCCAAAAGCCCCATTGCAGAATGCCCATGGTGGAAGGATGGCTAAAAACGGCGGTGAAATAATCCCGTAGATAACGGGCTTTAAAGTCTTCGTCATCGCTGGTAATGTCAAACTCCGAAATCTGAATGGGCAAGCCAAAGGAAGCAAACTTATCCAGTTTTTTCAGAATGAACTCCATGCCCGGCGGCGTGCCGCCGATGTGCGACTGTTCGCCAATGCCTTCAATGGGTGCGCCGTTATGGAGAAGGAATTTTACATTATTGTAGAAGTCCTCACTGCCATCGCCCTGCGTATGAAACATGGTAAACTCGTTCAGAAATAATTTTACGCCGTCTGTATTTTTCTTAGCGGCGGTAAACCAATCTATCATTACTTTTTTTCCGCCCAGGGAATCCATGATGTTGTGGTTGGCATAGGGTTCATTCACCACATCCCATTCCACAAAGCGGTTTTTCATCACCGTTGTTTCATCGGCAATTTCTTTTAAGATGGCGGTTCTTAACGCTGCGGTGTCATGGGTGTATTGAACCAGTT
This sequence comes from Flavisolibacter sp., assembly GCA_965247695.1. GTDB lineage: Bacteria > Bacteroidota > Bacteroidia > Chitinophagales > Chitinophagaceae > Flavisolibacter. Next base: position 1,739,864 of record OZ252037.1, on the reverse strand, counting down.
GCGGAGAGTTTTTCCACGACGGCCAAACCATCACATGGCCTCGGGCCGTTATGTGGTGGGCATTTAACCAATTGATGGCCGCGGTGGTTTTTGCGTGATCGGTTTTTGCCCAGTTCTTTGATTTCATTTCGTTTTCAAAAACAATTTTGTTGAAGTAACGCAGCAGGGTATCGCGGTATCGTTTACTGTCAGGATTTACCGTATCCAGCAAAAGTGTTGAGTTAGTAGCTGTGCCCCAGGCAAAAGCATTCTTCTTCAGTTTCACGGAAACCGCCGCACCTTTTACAGGCTTTCCGTTTTCATCAACCACCTTTACAGAAAGAGACCCTTTGCGGTACTTCTCAATTCGCTCGTCAGCGGCTTTTCGCCACGGCGCATCGGGTGCATCGCCTTCGTAATGAACTACGCTCTTTGGAAGGTCGGCAAGTTTTACAGACTGACCGTAATTAATAAAGCTTACCGGTCCTAATTCAAAGCGTTCAGCGTAACTATCAAATTTTATTACCAACCGCACGTCCCTTGGTTCGGCGTCTTGCTTCATTACAAATGGAATGCTTGTTTCGGCCCAGTCAGCGCCGATGGAAATGCCTCTTTCCAAATGCGGTGGCCACACGTATTTGCCGTCCACCAACTGGTCGAAGCGTACCTCTATAAACGATTCGCCCGTTTCCCGCTTGCTTTCCAAACTGCGGGCTTTAAAAGAAAGCCACAGCACATCGCCTTTTTTTAGCGGCGTGTTGATGGAGGCGCTTAATCCATAGTCACCGTTTACTGACGTTCTCTTAAATGTATTGATTGATACGGCTTTTGTAAAGGGCTGCCCGGTTACTGAAACGTCGGCCCGCAAAACGGCCGGCGTTCCGGGACCGAACGCGGTAAATGAGGCCAGTCCATCTGGCAAAAGCTGCGTGCCGGCCGGCGTTTGTGCGGTGGCCACTGCTGCCGCTATTGTGCCCATTATAAAATACAGAACCTTTTTGATCACGATTCTATCTGTTTTACTGCTTCAATTTTTATGCGTGCCATGTACTTGCCGGTTTAATTACTTGTTAGCCTTATTTTTTAAAATTTGAAAGAATGCCTCTTTCATTTTTGGAACGTCTATTTGAGAATAAATTTTAATCAGCCGCTGCACATTTTCAGGCGGCGTAACCACCTGTTTCATAACAGCGTATTCAGGTTTTAAAAACGCTTCCACCAAGGCCAGGTCCCACAACGTGCGAACCTTATCCTGCGGATTGGTTTCTTGCCAACGTTGCTTCAACAGCCTTTCAACCGGCACATCATCGCTTAAAACGTTATACAAAGAATCCCGTTCAAACCGGAATGGAAAAGCCACATCCGTTGGCATCACCACCAGGTCAACAGCGGCGTTATCCAGCAAATAATCAAAGGCGTTTAAATCGTTGCGGATATTGAATTCGCTTTTATTCCACCACCCTTTGGCAACGTTGTACTTCGCACCCAAGGCATAGCACACGATGCGTTCAGCGATGGATGAATCTATCGCAATGGCAGAAGCAATGTTGGTTAGCGCACCCAGGCAAACAACGTGAAGCTTTTCATTTTTCGCCAACCTTTTTACACAGGCTATTATAGCTTGCGACGCCGGGGAAGGCCGTGGCTCCCGCCCACCCCAGGCACGGCCCATTTGCCGGTCGGCGCCCAGCGGATGCGGGATGAATAGCCGGTTCATTGCACGAAGCAAATTTTCATTCAAGCCTTGCGAAATAACAACTGTGTTTATGGCTTTCGTATCGTACTGATTCCATTTTTTAAAGGCCACCAGGTCAGCGTTGTTGAAGTGGGCCGAGCTGATACCAACCACCGAAACCGCGGTGTCGCTTAGCGCATAAAACAGGGCATAGATATCATCGGTTTCATTTCCCGTATCGGCATCTATCCATACCGTTTGCTTTTGCGAGTAAGTTGTCCAATTAACCAGGAGGAGAAGGGCCAACACAACTGTTTTTTTCGCAAAAGCACAAGTAATGGTATTTATCGTAGGCCACTTCAATGCTAAAAAAAATTTGATGAGTTTTCGATTCGTCTTCTAACGGGTTAGGTTTACCGTTTGGCTTATATCCTGCGCGACGGCTGCAATACATTTTTAGCAAACCCTCGTTGAATTTTACGCCGGTGTTTCAATCCGGCTCTTTGTTTCTCCACAGCTTAAAATCATCCCAATAAATACGGAGCGTTTTGCCCTGATCTTTTATAAAGCCAATGACGTCTTTGGAGGTATAAAGTTTCATGGGATTATATCCCGTCACCCCATTCGGCGCAGGGTCAGCGGTGTTGTGCGTAAAATTGTGAACGTCATACACTACCTGCTTCCTACCGCCGTCGGGAGTAATGGCAAGATAGAACCGGCCCGTTTGTTCATTGCCTTCTTTAAAGTAGTAATCCATGGTAAACCATTTACCGATGGGCACCGCAATAGTTGACGTTTTATAATCGGCCCGCCACACCAGTTTTTGTCCGGCGTTTTCGGCTTCCAGTATAAAATACAACTCACTGTTTTCAACGACTGGTTTGCCAATGCCCAGTGTTACTCTGAATCCATAAGGCTCGTTTTTCACCCACCATTCGTTGTTCCAAAATTCGGAGATGGTGCACCAGGGAATGGTTTGCGGGTACCGTTTCAGCGCACTGAAATCTTCGCTTAGAAATACACGCACCGATTGATAAAATTCCTTCAAGCCCTTTTTTATGTTGTAAAGGCTGGCTTGCACGCGGGCCTTTTGCTGTCCTTCGGAAGCGTGCCATGAATCAGCCAGCCAGAACTGCATCACGTGATTCTTTTCATTGCCCGGTTCGGGAATGATGTTCACGTTGCGCTGCGTGGAATCGCCGCCGGTATATTCAAAAAAGAAGAGGCCTGCTTCGGGGCTTTGGTCAAGGTCTTTCACCCAATCACTTTTTAAGCCCGCTGTTTTATCCACGCCTTCTATATCGTCAATGGCGTAGCCCGTGGTGATGGCGGCGCCGGGCGGTTTTGCATTGCGAATTATGCAGGACGTTCCTTCAAAACCGTTTTGAAAAAGAAGGCTGCCTTTGGACGCCGTACTGCCTGTTGATTGGCGATTCATTTGTTGACTCAACTTTTTATACCGCAACAAGGCTTCGAGATAATAATAATCGGCATATACCAACGGTGTGTTTACTTCGGACTTGTGCGGCTTGCTGCCGACGCTGTGCATCAACAAAAAATTGCCGTTGCCGCCGATAGCTGATTTGTACGCCGGAGAGCCAAGACTGGATAGCATCGTTGCCGCGGCATCAAAATATTGGTTCTTGTTTTTTTTGCTGTACTGGCTTAGTTCCAATAAAGCCGATGCCGCCACCGCACCGGCGGAGGCATCTCTTTCTTCGCCTGGTGCATCGTAATCCCAATAGGGAATTTTGTCTTTGGGCAGGTTTGGATGATTAAGGATAAAGGCCGCAATTTTTTCGGCTTGAGTCAAATACTTTTTATCGCCTGTTTCCCGATACATCACCGTATAACCATACAAGCCCCAGGCTTGCCCGCGTGCCCATGCGCTGCTATCGGCAAGGCCTTGGTGCGTGGCTTGCTTCAACACTTTTCCACCTTGCCCATAACACACTACATGATAGCTGCTGCCATCTTTTCTGAAATGATTTTTCAGAGTATGGTCGGCATGGGAAATACAGATGTCGTAAAGTTTTTTGTCGCCGGATGCTTTAGCCGCCCAAAACAAAAATTCCAGGTTCATCATGTTGTCAATGATGACAGGGTAATCAAAGCCCTTCCAGCCATCCCAGGATTCAATAACGCCGTACGATGCATTGAAACGAGTGGCAAGAGATTGCGCACCGGTGAGCATGATGTCTTTGTATTGCTCATTCTTTGTTAGCCGGTAACCGTTACCAAAGGGGCAATAGAGCATAAAGCCAAGGTCATGGGTTCCTTTGTTGTACTTTTCTTTTTCCACCGCCATGCTCCACTTGTGCGCGGCCACTTTCCACGCGGTATCACCTGTGGCTTCAAACAAGTACCACAGCGAGCCGCCAAAAAAGCCGCTGCACCACCAATCGGAGGTTCTGTCATTCTGCGTACCATCCGGCTTTAATGATTGCGGGAATTTTGTAACATCGGAATGCGATGCCAACATGCCTTTGTATTGCAAGGCCGCATCACTCAACGTCTTTTCTACATCAATGGCTGGCTGGGCGTCTGAAACCGTAAACACTAAAAAGGCCAGGACCGTGCTAACTATTTTCAAGCGTATTGTTTTTAGGTGCCTCTTACAAGTACTTACCATTGCTCTTCGCAAGTTTGCTTAAAATCTATTCCGCATTCTTCAAAGGTTTAAGAAAGTCCGCTGTAGAAACAGCGGACGACGAATGATTGCTTGCTATGTGAGAGACGTTCTTTAGGCTGCAACGGTTTCTTAAAATCACGGTGCTTACTTTCTGCATTCTTTATTTGACTGTCCAGTTTCATTCTGTCCATTCTTTTTATTGGTAAGAGATTTATTTATCGCCTTAATATTCATACGCACCGCAATCAACGCCGCCGCCTTTGGGCCGCGTCACGCCTTTTATATCCTTCGCGGCAAAAAGGCTTTGCGTGCCCGCATCAATGGCCGGGCTGCCGCCGGTTAACGAAAAGTTTGCCACTGCCCCGTCAATGGAAGCATTGACAAATTGCGGGTTCATCACTTTGTCGTTCGCTCCCTGCACAGCCACCGTACCGTTGTAATAAATATTGTAGTTATAGGTTACCGTGGCGCCGACACTGGGCGCCGCATTGCATTTGCCCCCGGTTCGTGCATACATGATGTTGTTCATAATTTTTACATCGGTTGCCGAACCGGCATAGATATCGGGATAGCCCACGATCGTTCCGTTGCCATAAGCCGTATTGTTGATGATGTCCACATGATCGGCCTTATAGGAATGAATACCCGATCCGCCGTTGTTGAAACTCACGTTGTTTTCCACCAGTGTGCGGCCCGTGTAAGGCTTGTCCAAAACCGTCGGTTGGTTGTAAGGATAAACGTTGATGTCTAAGATGATGCCGTTGCCGTCCGACAAGCGGGCCGGGTTAGCGCTAATCCAGGGCACCGTGGTTTTATTGCCGTAAACAATGTTGTTGCGAACAATATTCTTGTACTTGGTTACGTCCGGCGCATCGCTGTTAACGGGTGTAAGAATGCTGATGCCGCTGCCGCCGTACATCATGTACCAGGCGTTGTTATACACCGTGTTTCCTTCAATGGTTGTGTAATCGGCTTGTATGGAACTGATGCCGCCGCCGGGAAAATCGTGCACCTTGCAATTACGAATGATAACGTGGTTTGGCAATTTGGATTCGGCCGCTGGTCCGCCGATTGTGATGCCGTTGGTATTAAACTTGGCCTGGGCCGCGGCACCGCCAACAGAAGCCGTAAACGCGGCGTAGGCGTCAGCGTATGTTAGGTTCGCGTTGTCGCCTTGTAAATCGAGGCCTTCAAGCACCGTGTAAGAACCGTTGATGGAAACGGCATTCCACACATTACCGGAAGCGGAAATTTTTGGTGAGTGGCCGGGATATGCTTTGTAGGTAATGTACTTGTCAGCAGCTCCTGGTTTTGTAATGGTAAGAACCGGGCCTGATGTGCTGGTATAGGTTCCGTTCATTACAAATACGGTATCGCCTGCCTCTGCAACAGAGGCCGCTTTGCTCAATTGTTTAAAGGGCAAGCCAACGGACAAGCCGGTGTTGGCATCCGCACCGCTTTGGTCGGATACGTAATAGCTTTTGCCGTTGCTTGCCGTTACCTGTGTAGTACCCTGCACTGGCGGCTGTGTAAATTTAGATTTGGCGCAGCCAACCACGAGCAGCGCAAAAAGAGCAAGGCCAAAAGCCTGTCTCGCTGTTTTAATCATAAAAAGTTTTTATTTTTTGAGATTGCATCCATGCACATAATGCGTCTATGCCTCTTTGATTGTTAATGCGGCTTTGCCACAAAGATTATCGTCTTACGGTATCACTACGGTCAAGGTTTTTATCACGGCCGGCCCGCTGTTTGGAACGCCCGTTGCCGTTAACGTAACCGCATACGTTCCTGCTGCTGTGTACAAGTGGCTTGGTGATATTGTTGTTTCCGGCGCGGTGCCATCGCCATAGTTCCAGGAATAGCTGATGGCGTTGCCGGTAGTGTTGGTAAAAACAGCTGTTCGTGAATCCTTGGCCACATAGCTTGTGAAAGACGGTATGGGCGGAATCACCTGCCTTGTATCAATCAGGATAACCGTTGTGGCAAGCGATGTTTTTACAACCGATGCTTTGGCGCCGTTAGAAATAGTTACCGCTACCGCGTATCGTTTCTTTGGAGTTGCGTTGAAACTGGCCGTGAGAAAATTCAGGTCCGCCACCAAGTTGAAAGAGGCACTTAGGCTTCCATCGGCTATGTCAACCGAAGGCGGAAGTGTATAAGCAGTTGACGGCAACAATTCGGTTGTCACCGCCGGGTCGGAGGGCACGGCAAATCTGCCCAAAGCAATCAATTTGTTGATGCTGTCCGTGTTGGTGCCTATGCTTAGGGTATAAGCGCCGGATGTACTAACGCCTGACCGAACAATGCCCAGGGGAATGTTGAATTTGCCGCCGGCAACATCCACGGTAAACCGTTGCGGCTGCGCCGGCACGCCTGGCGTAATGCTGTAAATGCTGTTAGCGCCGGGGCCTACCGTTGCCACCGCCGATTGCGACATGTAAATCGCCCCATCGGGATAAGTAGTGTTTATATAGCTGTTGTTTTTATTACAAGCGGCCAGCCAAACAACAGCCGTCAAATACAACAGCCGTTTTTGTGTAAAAGCAAGAATAATTTTTTTCATGATTCCTTGTTTAAGAAGCCTTCGTATAAATCGGGAGGCACTAAATTTTTCATTGATAAACTACCGGCTTTTACCATTGCGGATTTTGCAGTAGCTGTTGCGAGATATTCAAATCGGTTTGGGGAATTGGATACAAATACATCCTTGGAACAAACACGCGGCTTTCCACGGTGAAGGGTGCGTACGTAAAGGTGGAAGGCGCCGTCATGGTGATGTTTACGCCTCGCAAGGGTGCATTGAAATACGTTGTTGCCTGCATCCATCTTCGCACATCCCAAAAGCGATGATCTTCAAACGCCAGTTCTACTCTTCTTTCGTTGCGTATCTTATCCCGTGTTGCCGCTTGCGACAGACCTGCGGGCAATGGCGGCATCGCCACACCGGTTCTTGTCCGTACTTTATCGTAATAAAGTTTGATGTCAGCGTGACCTGGACTCCATTCGTTTAAGGCTTCGGCGTAATTCAAATAGATCTCCGGGTAGCGAAAGAAAATCCAACTGTGCGCACCGGTATTACCGCTGGTGATGTTGAGGCTTTCCTGCAAATATTTGCGCAGATAATAACCGGTTTTTGATGCGTTGGGTACCGGTTTTGCATCCAGCCCTCCGTTCCATAATTGCACCGTACGTGACGGCGTACCAAAAGATGTGTTGTTCACCACAACAGACATGAAAAGCCGCGGGTCTCTGGCCGTTGCTCCTGATGTTGCATAAGGGTTGGCGGCATGGGCCGGGTTGTTCCAATCAAACGGGATAGCGGTGTTCGCATCCACTTTTATTTCATAAGCATCCACCATGTCCTGCGAGGGCGTGTTACCGCTTTGGCCTTGCGGAAAACCGATGGGCGAATTGGTTCGTTCAAACAGGTTGCTGTTGCCCGAAGCGTTGTTGATTCTTGACCAGATGATCTCGCCGTTGTTGAAGGTATTGAACAAGGACTTATAAGCACCGAGTGCAGGCAAAGCCGCTGCATCTATCACCGCTTTAGCAGCATCGGAAGCAGCTTTCCAGCGGGCATTCCGGTCGCCTGCGGGCAAGGAAATAAATTCCGGGTTCGGATAGCCTGCCGCCCACGAAGGTGTATTGAATAAGTCACTTGCTGCATACAACAACACACGGCTTTTTAAAGCCAATGCCGATAGCTTAGTTGCCCTACCCAAATCGGTAGCTAACACATAAGGCGATGTGCTTGCGTTAAACGGCAATTGGGTTGCAGCGGAATCACATTCATCACTGATGAACTGGATGCACTCACTTAAAGTATTGCGTTTGACTTTTGAAAAATCTTCTTCTATCGTGAGTGCCTCTTTCAGGAGCGGCACGCCACCGTAACGTTTCACCAATTCAAAATAATAGAAGGCGCGAAGAAAGCGGGCTTCGTATTTCCACCGTTTGATTTCGGCGAGGTAAGTGGTGTAAAGCAACTGCTGCGCCGGCGCCGGGTCCAAACGATACTGGTCAAGATTTACCTTGTCTGTTGACAGCAAAAATTCGTTGGCCCTGCGGATGGTCCGGTAGTAAGTGCCCCATACAAAATCAGGATTGCTGATGGCGTTCCAACTGCCGGTATTAAAACTTTGCACGGCGTTGGTTTCGTTCGTGAACTCGGCTTCATCGGTGGCCGAAGCCATCATGGCGCTACCACCAATGTAAAGCATGCCGTCGGGCAAATCGGTATAGAGCGCCGTCAGCAGTGTTTTCGTATTGCCATACGAAATCTCAATCTGGTCGCGGTTAAGCGTGGTTACAAATTCGCGATCAAGTTTTTGGCAAGCGGCCAACGAAACCAGAACGCAAAGGTAAAGTATAGAGCTGCGGGTTCTCATGTTGTCAATCGTTTTGAGGGCTTATAAATTAATGCGCACACCGCCGGTGATGGTTCGCAAAACCGGATAGCCGGTAAGCGATTCAGGGTCGCCGTATTTGATATGGTCAAGCGAGAAAAGATTGGTGCCGTTTACAAAAAGCCGCACGCCTTTTAAGCCGCCTCTGTTCAATAATTTGGCCGAAATGGTGTAGCCGATTTCAGCACTGCGCAATTTGATGAAGCTGGCATCCCGCAACCAGAAAGTAGAGAACTGGTAGTTGTTCAAGTTGTTGGTGGAAGACAGTCGCGGATACGTGGCGGTGGCAGCGGTTTGCGGTGTGTATCTGTCTAAAGCGATCGGCGAAATCTGTCCGTTGTTTTGGAAAGCATAGAAGTAAGCCCCACTTAAACTTGTCGAAACGCCGGTTACGCCCTGCAACACAAAATCCAAATCAAAGCCTTTGTACTGAAGCCCACCGTGCAGGCCGGCAATCAAGTTGGGTGTGAATGGTTTTCCAATCGCCATGCGGTCGTTCGCATCAATGATGCCATCGGGCACACCGTTAGGCCCGCCAATGTCCGCATACTTTATATCGCCGGCTTTAATTGTTTCCGTTAACACCCCCGGAACACTCTTGGGGTCAAGCGCTCTTTTGGCAATGTCGTCGGCACTGTAAAAACCAATCGCTTTGAAACCAAATGGCTGGCCGATGGGATAGCCGGTTGCATACAAACCGGTGTTCAACTGAAGCGCTTCGGCATTAAACACCACTTTGCTTTTGTAGTAGGAGACATTGCCTTCAACAAAATAGCGCATCGCTTTTTTGTCGCTGCTACTGTACCGCAACGCGACTTCAAAACCTTTGTTGTTTGACTTACCCTGATTTAAAAACGGCGTAACGGCACCGAGGTATTGCGGCAAGGTGCTGTTTGACGCCACCAGAATATCATAGCGATCGCGGTTAAAATAATCAACCGACAAATCAACGTGGTTAAAGAGCTTTGCATCAAAGCCAAGGTTGTACGATTTTTCTTTTTCCCAGGTGATATTCGGGTTGGCCAACAAGGCTTCGGCATTGCCGAAAGAGGTTTGATTGCCGGTGCCGAAAACATAACTGCTACTGGCAAAAGTTTGGGTGTATAAAGAATACCTTGTTGACAAGCCCAGTCCAACAATCAGGTCATTACCCACAAGGCCATACGAGCCGCGAAACTTTAAGAAATTGAGCGCTTTGCTGTTCTTTAAAAAGCTTTCGTTGGAAGCTATCCATCCTACCGAACCTGCGGGAAAGAAACCGCCTCTTTTCCCCTTTGGAAAAAGATTGCTGGCCATGTAATTCGCCGAGAATTCACCGATATACTTGTCATTGTAAACATAAGTTACACGGCCGGCGCCGGCATTGCTACGATAAGGGTCCGTTGAATTGGCGGTGGGGTTAGAAGGATCGCCGGTGGGTCCAAACAAAGTCACTTCATCTCGGTTAAACATGACCATTGCATTCACGTTATGCTTGCCGAATGTCCGTTCGTAATTCAGGAAGGTCTGAACAATCAGGTTGCGGTATTGATCAAGCGTTTCTTCGGTGCTGGAAAGTGAGGTTTTTTGACTGCCGGAAACAAGCACCGCACTGTCGGCGCCGGCAGGTGTTTTTGTGGGGCTGTACCGTGCGTATTGTTTTGTTTTTGCCGAACCGGAACGAAAGTAACTGTTGAGCGAAATGGCGGCCGATGCACTCAAGCCTTTTGTAAGCATGTCCAACTGCTCCGTAATTTTTAGCGAGGCTAAAACAGTACGTGCATTGGTTTCATAAAAACCGGTGGAAAGCAGGTTGGCAAACGGATTGGTGTACAATCCGCTGCCGCCGAATGTTGCGTTGGCGTTGTAAACCGGAAAGGCATTGGGGGGCAGCGAGGCGAGTAAATTAAATGTAGAAGCGGTGGTATAATCAAAAGGATTTTTCTTTTGTTCAACGGCGCCGCCGATTTTAAATTCAATCAAAAACCGTTTGGTCAGATTGATGTCAAGGTTTGAACGGAAATTATAACGAGAGTAGCTTGAGTTTGAACTTTCATCGCTTTGGTCGCCGAATGTTTTGTACAAGCCACCGCTGCGCACCGCATTCAGCACCACGTAATACCGCACGGTTTTATCGCCGCCACCCAAAGTCAGGTCATAGCTTGACACCGGTGCGTATTTCCGCAACACTTCATCATACCAATTCACATTGGAATGAAAATAAGGGTCGCTGCCGCTTTGATAAGCCGCCAAATCCGCATCGGTGTATAAAGGCGCCAGGCCATCGTTTGCTCTTGCTTCGTTGTACAGTCGTGCATAATCATACGAGTTCAAGAACTTGGGAAGTTGCTGTGCCTGACTATACCCTTGACGGGTGCTGAAGCTCACTTGCAGCGGCCCTTCCTTTCCCTTTTTTGTGGTGACCAACACCACGCCGTTTGCGCCACGGCTGCCGTAGATGGCCGTTGCCGATGCATCTTTCAATACCGTAATGGATTCAATTTCTTCGGGCACCAATTGCATAAAGGCATTGGAGATGGCCGAACCGTTGCTGATAAAACCGTCTATCACATACAGGGGCGCCGTGCCCGCATCGCCAAAGGTGTTGCGGCCTCTTACAAAAAGAGAAGGCACGGCCGCACCCGGTTCGGAACCGCCTTGCGCCACGTGTACACCGGCTAAACGGCCATACAGGTTATTACCAAGATTAAGGTTGAAAGCCTTGTTGATGTCGTCGCCTTTTACAACAGAAACAGCGCTGGTAACATGCTTTGATTGCTGCGTACCAAAACCAATGTTCACCAAATTCTTATTTACATTCAGCAAGACGGTATCGGTATTGGCCGCAGCGGTAGCAGGCTCTTGTGCAAAGCTCCTGGCACTTGCACCAAGCAGCACCAGCAAGGCAACCGTTTTTAATTTATTCACTTTCATTTTCATCGTTAAAGCAGTTTGTAATTTTTGACCGTTAGCATCGTTCAATTCACAAAAGCAATTGTTGCGCTTAGAAGTATCCCGGATTCTGTTTCAAGTTTCCCTTCAACACTTCCGGTTGCGGAAAGGGATGCAGGTACATATTCTTTGTAAAGCTTCTTGTTTCAAACGTGTACGTTGACCAGGCGAACAAGCGATCCGTGGTTTTGGTAATTTTTAATCCTTCCATCGCACCGCTCATTACGCCGGGGTCTTCACCAATCAGCCAGCGGCGGATGTCCCAAAAACGGTGGTCCTCCCAAACCAGTTCAATAGCGCTTTCATTCCGCACTCTGTCCCGGAACTGTGCTTGGGATAAACCCGCCGGCAGGGCCGGCATGGCCGAACGGGTCCGGATTTTATTCACGTCGGAATAGGCTTGCGCATTGGGTCCACCGGTTGCTTCATTCAAAGCCTCGGCACGGTATAAATACAATTCATTTACGCGATAAAGAATGTCGTTGATGTTGCTGCGAACGTTTCCACCATATGGTAAACTCTTGCGCATCCAGGTTCCACCCAAACAGGTGAGATAAACATTGCCTGGTGTTCCGCCCTGATAGATGGCCGCCTTGGGGTCGGAGGAGCCATAGTAGCTATTGGTATAACAAATGGTTTGTTTAAACCGGGGATCTAATTCCAGATATTTTGTAAGCAGATCAGTGCCGGCGGAAGGCCAGGTTTGCGGCGTGCCGTCTTTCTTTTCGTACTTGCGCAAAAAATTAAGCGGTACTGTTGAACCCGAACGGCTGGTGCCTCCATCGGAAAACGTAGGCTTAAACAAACGTATCGGGTCTTGGCTAGAGAAGGCCGCCGCTGCGCCTTTGTATGATAAAATAATTTCCGAATTATCGAAGTTCAGCCAGGCATTTTTGTAGTTGCCATCCGGCGCTTTGCCTACCCATGTTGGTACGGTGCTCACCGTGTCGGACGGATCTCTTTTTGCAGGGTCGTCAATCATGCTGTAGCCGTTGCTCTGTACATAATTAATAGCATCCGTTGCGGCATCGGCGGCTTTTTGCCAACGGCTTACATCATAGTTACCGAGGCAGATTAAATTGTTGTCGCCGTCAGGCATGGGAAGTGGAGGTGTGGCCGTATTGAATTGCGGGCTTGCGGCCAGCAACAAGGTCTTTGCCTTTACTACATACGCAACGGCCTTTGTAACCCGTCCGGTTTGCGCTACGGAAACCGTTGCCGGCAAGTCGGCATTGTCAATGGCATCCTGGCAATCTTTCAAGATAAAATCAATGCATTGCTGAAGTGAACCGCGGGGAACTTTTACAAATTCACCCGGATCATAAACGTCGGCCACGATGGGTACACCGCCGTAGCGCTTGATCATTTCAAAGTAGTTCATGGCCCGCAACACTTTTACTTCGCCGGTTACCTGGTTGATGTAGGCTTGCGTGGCGGTCGGGTCAAGCGCCGGAACTTCTTTGGCCCGATTTATCACGAGTGCAATCTGACGCAAGGCAATCCACCGGATGTAATAACGGAAGTCTTCCGAGGAAACTATGTTGGACGAGAGGATGTTTCCGGTGTTCCAGTTATTGGTTAAATAATAGCCGGCTTCTGATGCGTCACCTTCATCGCACATCATGCCGGTAGGCCCGGCCACGTCGTATTGCACTACACCAACGGTAGTGGAAAAGTTTTGCTGGTCGCCATAGCGGAACACGGAGTGCATGGCGTATTTATAAATGGTAGCCATGAACGATTCGAGATTGGCGCGGCTGCTGAACACTGTGTTTTCGGTAACGTCAACGCCGGGAGCTTTATCTAAAAAACTCTTCTTGCAGGAGGTGGTAAAAAGCAGGCCCGCAAAGAGTGGAAGGAAATATTTTATCTTCTTCATATACAGCGCTTAAAAGTTTATGTTGAGGCCAAGGTTTACGGTACGAACCAAGGGATAAGGTTCCAAGTTGGTGTCGTTCCGGTCGGGTGAATCGCTTTCGGGGTCAACGCCTTTAAATGTTTTTTTCCAGGTAATAAGGTTGTTGGCATTGGCGTAAATGCGAAAGGAGGAAACACCAATCTTTCTCAATACACTGGGTTTGGCCGTGTAGCCTACTTCCGCATTTTTCAGCCGCAGATAACTGGCATCGGCCAACCAAAAAGTAGAGTTATCCTGGTTGGGTGATGAGCTTACGTTAAACCGCGGGTATTTAATCGGCAGGCCTGCATCGTACCGATCCTGCGTCCAGCTTGCACTAAAATAATCGGCCGTGGTGGAGGGGACGTTGGCGCCAAATCCGGTCAGCCTTTCGTTGCGCAAATAATAACGCGATACGTTGGCAACACCTTGAAACAACACCGACATATCAAAGCCGCCGTAATTAATAGCCAACGAAACGCCGTATGTTTTTTCAGGAATGCTGGAGTAGCCCACCGGCACTGCGTCAAAGCCGTTGATGATGCCATCGCCGTTTACGTCCCTGTATTTTAAATCGCCGGGCTGTACACGGTTTTGGTTCATGCTGTACACCGGCCGCTTTCCGTCGTTCACTTCGTCCCAGCTATTAAAAATGCCATCGGCTATCAGCACAAAGTTTTGACCCAGGCGTTGGCCCGTTCTGTTTTGGTACGAGTACGTGTTTGGTATTTCATCGCGAAACAAAACCTTGTTGCGGGCAAAGCTGTAGTTGGTGCCGATGCGAAGACCAACCTTGCCGATGTTGTCGGAAAAACTGATTTCTCCTTCATAACCTTTGTTTTCCATGCTACCCAAATTGGTGGCGGGTTGTGTAAAGCCAACGATGCTTGAAATGGTTTGCGGCACCGCCAGAATGTTGTTGCGATTTTCAGAAAAGACATCAGCCGATAGCCGAACCTTGTCTTTCAGCAAACGCATCTCCATGCCCAGGTCTTTTTTTACGGCCCGCTCCCAGGTTACATTCGGGTTGCCGGTAGCGCCTTCGCGCAGGCCCAGCACGGCATTGTAATTGGTGCTTGTGTTTCCGAAGTAATAGATAGCGCTGTAGCCGGTATAGCTGGTAGGATTGTACAAAAAACGGCTACCGCCAATCTGGTCGTTGCCCACTTGGCCGTAAGAGCCTCTGAATTTTAAAAAGGTGATGCCTGTTGTTTTTGGAAAAAACTTTTCGTTCGACGCTACCCAACCCACAGAGTAAGCCGGAAAAAAACCAAAGCGTTTGCCCGGCGCAAAATTTTCCGTGCCGTTGTAGCCGGCGTTGAACTCGAGCAGATAGCGGCTTTGATAATCGTATGTAACGCGGCCTACAAAACTTTGATAGGCTTTCGGCACACGAAATGCGAACGATGGATCAAATGTTTTTTGCTGGTTGTATAATACCAAGCCGGTTACCGAATGCGAACCGAACCGCCGTGCATAATCAATGGCTGCTTCCGCCGTAATTCGTCTGTTGTAGGTACCGCTTTGGCTAAAGCTAAATTGTGCTTCGGTGGTGTTGGGCACATAGTTTACCGTGCCGCCGTTGATAGGCCCGCCGTTGATGGGATAAGCCGTATAAAAAATCAACTGCTTTTGGTTAATGATGGTTTGGTCGTTGTAGGTTTGAATGGCTACGGTGCCGTGCGTGGATAAACCTTTGGTGATTAAACCAAGGTCGTGGTCTAAACGAAGAGAACCGTTCAAATAGTTGCGGTATGATCGCCGCACACCGCCCGCCGCATTGGGAAACAGCAACGATACATACGGGTTTTGATTCAGTGAATTGATGTTGACAATTTTGCCGTCCACCACACCCGGACCGTCGAGCGGTGCTGCGTTTAAAATATCCCTTACCAATCGTTCCGTCGTTGATTGGTTGTTCCCGCTGCGTGTTTCGATTTGGGTGGACAGGTCAAGGGCCATTTTAAAACGGTCGGTAATGTCAAAATTGAAATTGGACCGAAGGTTATAGCGCCGGAAAACCGTTTGCGCATTAAAGTCAGGCACCAGGTTTCGCAGGTCCTTGAACAAACCTTCCTGCTGAAAAAAGCCACCCGATATAAAGTACTTCACCTTTTGTTGGCCGCCGCTTATGCTTAGGTTGTGCTGCATCTGCCGCGATACCTTTCTAAACAACAAATCAGCCCAATCGGCATTGGGATGAAAGATGGGGTCTTTGCCGTTTCGATAGAGGTCAATATCCGTAGCCGAATACTTTGGCGTGTACGGAACGCCGGTTACATAGGCATCGGCTTTGAGGCCATAATTGTAAGCGGTGGCATAATCGCCGCTGTTCATGGCTTTTCGCAGTTCAATAAAAGAATTAAAGCCTTCGTTAAACGTATAGCTCACTTTTGGCGGACCGGCCTTGCCTCTTTTTGTAGTGATGATAAGCACGCCGTTGGCGCCGCGAATACCGTAAACGGCCGTTGATGAAGCGTCTTTTAAAATGGTGAGTGATTCAATTTCGTTTGGGTCTATGTTGTTGTAGTTAGAGACTTCGATACCGTCCACCAAAATCAAGGGATCGGTATTGCCGGCAAACGTGCCCACGCCTCTTATTCTGATTTTAGAGGCATCGTTACCGGGTTCGCCACCGAGTTGTTGCGCAAAAAGTCCGGGCATACGGCCTACCAGGGAATTGCTGATGTTGGCTACCGGCGACTGCACCAGTTCTTTGGTGCCGATGGTGGCGATGGCCCCGGTGTTGTTTATTTTCTTTTGCCGGCCGTAACCCACAATCACCACTTCATCGCCCACCGTAGCCGTGCTGGCAAGGGCCACGTTCAATACTCTTTGCCCGCCAACCGCCAACTCTTTAGAGGTAAAGCCAACCGAGCTAAAAACCAACACGGCACCGGTGTTTTTTACACCGATGGAAAAAGCACCGGCTGCATCGGTTTGTGTGGAGTTGCGGGTGCCTTTTTCGGTAACGGTTACGCCTTGCACCGCCGTTCCTTTTTCATCTTTCACCAATCCGGAGATGGCAATGGCAGCGGACTTGTTAACTGTTTCGGACACTGTTAAACTGGTATTTATCACCGGTGTAAGCATCGCCGTTTTTTGCGGCTGGCTGTTGTAAAGAATAATCTGGTCGTTGCCGGCTTTGTAGCCGATGTCGAGGGGTTTAAAAACATCATCCAAAAATTCACCGAGCTTTTTTTCTTTTGCGGCACAGGAAATTTTCCGGTAGGCCTGAATGGAGTTGGGGCTATAGACAAAGTCAACTTTTGTCTGGTCTTCCAGCAAGGAAATCACTTTGGTCAACCCGACCTGATTTACATTGATGGTAACCGGCTTTGCCATGTAATCCTGCGCACCGGCATTTGCCGTTAATCCGGTGATTAAAAAAGCCGCGCAAGCAACCTTTATAAGCATTTTCGGAAAACGCCTGACGCCGGAGAAAAGCGGTAATTCAAAATTTCTCATGTCTAAAGTTTATGGTCTGAAATTTTTTATAACAATGACGAAAGCAGTGAGTGCGAAAAATCAAAAGCAGCAAACAGTGCCGTGTATTCCTGCTCGTTAACCCAATAAATCTTCTTTGGCTTTTATCCTATCCGTTCGTCGTGAGGCTTTCTTCAGCAATCTTTATTCGCAGCCTGCACCCTTAATTAAAATCTTGGTTTCTTTTACTTCGTACAATGAGTTCGTGGCTTTGCACAAAATATCCAGTTTGGTATAGAGGTCGTTTTTGGCCAGGTTGCCGGTGAACGTGCAGTTGTTGATGTTCTCGTTTTCAGAAACGATGTCAATGCCATACTCCGAAGAGAGCGTTGAAAAAATGGCGGCAAGTTTTGACTCGTGAAAACGAAATTCGCCGGCAGCAATTTGTTTAACCGGCACCGGTTTATCTACCACGGAAGAAACAAAGGACCGGCTGTCGGTGGCGTACACCACTTTTTGATTGGGGGTAAGAATAACGCCTTTCATTTTTCTGTTTGAACCGGCGACCAGCGCCGCATTTTCAGACACTTCCACCCTGCCGGTTCGAACCGATACCTCTGCCTCGTTAGCCAATTTTTTTGTATCAATGGTGAAGCTGGTGCCCAGGACGTGCGTCACCAGGTTGTTGTGATAAATAAAGAACGGGCGTTTGCTGTTTTTTGATACGTCGAAAAAAGCTTTGCCTTGGAGATACACTTCGCGTTTGGCGGGCAAAAACCGCTCGGGGTAATTGAGGGTTGTTCCCGGCTCCAACACAACCACGCTGCTGTCTTCCAAACGCACCGCCAGTGGTTTTGAATCCGCATTGGTTTTGGTTAGCATGCCTTGCCGCGGAATGATGGACGCGAATCCGGGCTGCTTCACGGCTTCTTTACTTTGAAAAAAACGGAGGCCGGCAAACAAAAGAATGCCCGCCACAGAAGCCGCTGCCGTCCAGGCAAGCCAGTTCATTTTAAACCGGCGGTACTCCTTTTGTTCCCGCGCATTAACGCCATAGGTTTGCGCTTGTATTTTTTGCCACATCCGGCTGTGAATGGCGTCAAGATCATCTTTTGTGTAGGAGGCAAAAGCTTTGTCTTCCTGCAACAGTTCCAGCCAATGATCAATCAGGTTCCGTTCGCGTTGCGTGCAGGTATTATTCAGGTACTTGCCCAACAAATCGTACAACGTTTTTTTATCCATAATGCAGTGCTTACCATCGGTAGTACCGCAGGTGATAAAAAACCCTAAACAGCTTTAAAAAAATTTCAGGACTTACCTGTGAAGAAGAAACGCGAAAAGAAGGGTGATAAAATCGCGGAGTTGAAGCCGAATAATTTTGTGCGATTTGGTAATGTGGTATTCCACCGCTTTTTCGGTCAGTTGAAATTTGTCGGCAATTTCTTTGTTGGTGTAGTCAGCTTCTTTGCTCAAGAGAAAAATTTCGCCGGTTTTTGCGGGCAACGTCGCCACCGCTTTTTGCCAGGCGCTTACGAGGTTGCGAAGAGAAACGGCATCTTCGGTTTCGGCCTCGTTGGGTTTGTATAAACGAATGGCGTCCCGGTGTTTTCTGTCACGTACCTGCCCGCGAAAATGGTGCAGCACGCTGAACTTAACGGCTTGTATGAGGTAGGCTTCTAAACTTCGAACGGTTACGTCGGCTCTTCTTTGCCACAGCGAAACAAAAACGTCTTGGCATAAATCTTCGGCTACTTGCTGAACCTGCACTTTGCAAACAGCATAGCGGAACACAGCCTTCCAATGACGGCGGTAGATTTCATCAAACGCCTTCGCGTCGGATTTAGCAAGCAAGTCAATCAGGACTTCGTCCCTGTGCAGTTGATAATTCATGGCAAGAAAACCGTCTAAAACGAAAGGTACATTTTATCGCCTAAACCTTTGCCAACCGTTGGCGAACCGGTCAAGTTGATAGCTACGTGGTTGAAAAGGTAATTCTTTCCTGCAACTGTTCCTTCTCACTTTATCCTCTTCACACTTTTGGCCCCCATCCTTTTTCATACTCGCGGCTCCACAAGGCCATTGTTTGTATCGGTTGAAAAGCCTGCGCCGGACTAAAACCGGTATAACCATTTTTGCCGATAACGGCATCCACGCAATGGTTTGTTGCCTTAGCGGACGTAAAAAGCACGAGGGCAATCAACAGCGGGTAAAGTTTTCTCATCCTCATTTTTTTGCTTGAAGAATTCTGCTTCAAAAGCGCAATGGGTTTTTTGATGACAAGGCTAAGGGCACCGTACAGCACGACAAAAATTTTATATGGAATGATGATTTGCCGGCAAAACAGAATACGCGATGTATGCGTCCCGTTGGCCCTTTCCTGCCTCACTCTCACCGAAGTGCCGGAACAAAGCGAAAACCCTAAACCCGGATGAAAATAATATGGCGGTATGTTTTCGCAGCGGCCGTTGCTTATTGCTTCACCCAAACTGAAAAAATTTGGACGAGGTTTATCTTATCGTAATATTGCGATAGAATTATGGGCCTAACAAAATCATTGGAATTCAGCGCAAAGGAAAACCGCCTGGCGAAGTACGCCAAAGCATTGGCTCATCCTGCCCGCATTGCCATTCTGCAATTCCTGTCCAAAAAGCAATCCTGCATGTGCGGCGATATCGTAGAGGAGCTGCCGCTTTCGCAAAGCACGGTTTCGCAACACTTGAAGGAATTAAAAGAGGCGGGCTTAATTAAGGGTGAAATAGACGGCGCAAAGATCTGCTATTGTATTAACGACAAAGAATGGAAGGCGGCTCAATCCTGGCTTAACCAATTGTTTGACGCTTACAAAGGCGGCAGCGGTTGCTGCTGATTTTTTGCTCAATTCCATCGGCTTATTACAATCGCTCTAAAATAAAAAACAATGGATCCACAAACCGACATGAAAGAACTTGTAAGGCAGAAGTATTCAGAGATTGCCTTGCAGGACAAAGACACGAATGCATCTTCCTGTTGTGGCGCAACGGCTTCTTGCTGCGGCGCGGAAGTTTATAACATCATGGCTGATGATTACACGCAGCTTGAGGGGTACAATCCCGATGCAGACCTGGGCTTAGGCTGCGGACTGCCAACACAATTCGCCAAAATAAAAAAAGGCGATATAGTGGTTGATCTTGGTAGCGGTGCAGGCAATGATGCCTTTGTTGCCCGGTCCGAAACCGGCGCCGATGGCCGTGTGATTGGCATTGACTTTACTGCCGCAATGATCGAGATGGCAAAGAAGAACGCCGAAGTACGAGGCTTTCAAAACGTGGAGTTTCGGCAAGGCGACATTGAGCAAATGCCTGTGTCAGCAACAACAGCAGACGTGATTGTAAGCAACTGCGTACTTAATCTTGTACCTAACAAAGAAGGCGTATTCAAAGAAATCTTCCGGGTATTGAAGTTCGGCGGCCACTTTTCCATCTCCGATATTGTGCTTGTCGGTAAGCTACCGCTTAACATTCAAAATGCCGCAGAGATGTATGCGGGATGTGTGGCAGGCGCCATTCAAAAAGAAGACTATTTGAACCTGATTGAGAAAGCAGGTTTTCAAAACATCACCATTCAAAAAGAGAAGGTTATTATAGTGCCTGATGAAATTCTGGGGAACTATTTATCGGTGCAGGAAATTGCTTCGTTCAAGGATTCCGAAACCGGCATTTTTAGCATTACCGTATATGCGGAGAAGCCAAAAGACGCATGTTGCACTCCGGGGGCGGGCTGCTGCTAACGAAAATGAAAGCTTATACATGAAACGCATTTTAGTGCTTTGTACCGGCAACAGTTGCCGCAGTCAAATAGCGGAAGGTTACCTGCGGTACTTTGCCGATAACAACGCAGACGTTTATAGCGCAGGGGTGGAAACCCATGGCGTAAACCGAAGAGCCGTGCAAACGATGAAGGAAGACGGCATTGACATATCGCACCACACGTCAAACAACGTAACGGAATACAAGAACATGGCTTTCGATTACGTCATTACTGTTTGCGACAACGCCAGGGAGCGATGTCCTTTCTTTCCTACCAACGCCAAAAAGTTTCACTACAATTTTCCCGACCCGGCAAAAGCCACCGGAACGGAAGAACAAATAGCACAACAATTCAGAGAGGTACGAAACATGATTAAAGAATACAGCCGTGAATTTGTCGAAAACAATTTACACACGGCTTAAAAATCTTCCACCAAGCGGCAAAATACCTTGGTTAGTTTTTTATCCGCTTGCCCCGCCACTTCTATAATTTCCGCAATGTTCACCGGCTTTAAATTATCCGGGTCGCATTCATCCGTAATCACGGAAACGGCAGCGCACTTTAGCCCGCATTGCGCCGCCACAATCACTTCGGGTACGGTACTCATGCCCACCATATCGGCCCCGGTGTTGCGAAGCCAGCGGTACTCCGCCTTTGTTTCCAGATTCGGGCCCATTACCGACACGTAAATGCCGCGTTTTACCGGCACGCCTTCTTTGCGGAAAGCATCTTCCAACTTTCTACGAAGACTCGCATCATACGGTTCGCTCATGTCCACAAAGCGGTTGCCGAATTCGGCGCCAAGGCCGCGAAGCGGATTGTCGGGCAAGAGATTGATGTGGTCTTCTGTAATAACCAAGTCACCTTTTTTAAATTCGGGGTTCATGCCACCGGCTGCATTGCTTAAAAGCAAGGTGTCAACGCCCAATTCCTTCATCACCCGAATGGGAAACGTGATTTGCTGCATATTGTAGCCTTCGTAGTAATGAAACCGTCCTTGCATCACAATAACGGGGCGGTCACCAAGCCTTCCAACGATCAACTGTCCTTTATGAAACTCTACGGTGGCAGCGGGGAAATGCGGAATAGCACTGTAGGGCAGGGTGGCGGAAACCGTAATTTGTTCAATGAGAGAATTGAGGCCGGTGCCCAATACAAAACCCACTGATGGATTTCCTACACCTTTTGACGTTAAGAATTCAGCGGTTTCCGCTACAAATGATTTTTGCATGAGTTAAAATAAAGCAATAAAACTTTACACGGCTCCTTCTCGTATCTTAACCCGAAATGGGATGGATGAATAGGTTTGCGAGTAGAACAACCGGGTTTATTTGCTTTTGCCTGATGCAATTGTCCAGCATCGGGCAGGCCGGCTTAACAAAAGGCGATGCCGTTCAAAACCTGCCCATCAAAAAACTGCTGAACAGTGTTTCACCCATGACTTCTTCCGCCGCTTTTGGGAACCGGCTGACCATTGTTGATTTCTTCGGCACCTGGTGCGTTCCCTGCTTGCGGGCCTTGCCGCATCTAACCGAACTAAAAGACGGTTTCAAAAACGAAGTGGCTATTGTTCTTGTCTCCAACGAAACCGAAGCGCAGTTGACAAAATTTATCAAGGCCCGGGCCAACTTTTCCTTTCCCGTTATTGTGGATGAAGACAATGGCTGGAACGGAACTTTCCAACCGCCTGCCTTACCTTACACAGTTATCGTAAAAAATGGAAAAGTGCTGGCCGTAACCGACGCAGCGGCTATCACGAGTGAAGCCATTCGTCACTGGTTAACCCAATCCGATGTGATGGCGGCATCATCCCAAAACAAGCAACAAAAAACAAGTAACAAGCCATCAACAGTGAACAGTATTCAGCGAAGCCAAAATGTTGTTGTACGGTTATCGCAGGAGTATATCTATGCGGCTAAAACGGAGGCTTCGCTCACCTCACTAACACAAAATTTATCTGCTCTTTCTTTTGATGATTTAAAAGCAAATCTAATTTCCGATAACCAAAAGAAAGCGTTTTGGATTAACCTGTATAATGGTTACACGCAGGCAGCGCTAAAGCAAAATGCAGCGCAGTACAAAAGCCGCAACGCTTTTTTTAAAAAGAAAAGCATTGACGTAGCGGGACAAATCTTTAGCCTTGATGATATTGAGCACGGTATTCTTCGCCGTTCAAAAATCAAATGGAGCTTAGGGCATTTGAATAAATTGTTTCCTTCAAAAAAAGAAAAGAGCTTGCGTGTCGAGAAGCTCGACTACCGTATTCATTTTGCGTTGAATTGCGGTGCTAAAAGTTGTCCGCCCATTGCCTTTTATAACGATGAAACCCTGGATGCGCAATTAGACCTTGCCACGACTGCCTACCTGACCGGCGAAGCGGAATATGACAGCACGGCTAACACCATCCGCCTGCCCAAACTAATGAGTTGGTTTCGTGCGGACTTTGGCGGCAAGAAAGGAATGATTAAGATATTGCGGCAGCACGGTATCATTGCCGCTGATGCGAAACCCAAAATCAGCTTCAAAGCCTACGATTGGACATTAACCTTGAATAACTATACAACGCAAAACCCATGAGCAATCATTATTACAACGCGGAAGATTTAGGAAAATTCGGCAACATCGGGGAATTTCAAAAACCGCTTGCCGATAAATTTTTTGCTTACTACGGAGAAGTGTTTGCCGATGGCGAACTAACGGCAAGAGAGAAATCGCTCATCGCCCTGGCGGTGGCCCACGCCGTGCAGTGCCCGTATTGCATTGATGCGTACAGCAGCGATGCGTTTGAAAAAGGCTGGAGCCAGGCGCAGATGATGGAAGCCGTTCACGTAGCCGGGGCCATCAAAGGCGGCGCCGTGTTGGTACACGGTGTGCAAATGATGAACAAGGTGAAGGAGATAGCGATGTGACCTCACCCTGGCCCTCTCCAACAATCCCGATAGCTATCGGGAGCTATCGGGACGTGTACGCTTTGTTCGCTATGCAGCAACAGGCACACTACAAACCGTTGCGACAGCACTCCACTGCTGTCACTGCGTGAAATAAATTTGAACGATGAACACTTTAAATAACAATGCAGAATTACCAAAACAAAAAGAAGCAAAGACTTCACTTCTTTACCAGCACAATCAACTTGCCGATGTACACGTGCAGTTGAACATTCTTGAACACGGCCAAACAGCCGACTACGCTCTTATACCCTTTCAGCAAAAGCTGGAAGAAAGCGGCTTGCTGCCCTTAAAACCTACCGGCATACAAATCTTTCAAGTGAACGTTGGCAAGATGTGCAACCAGGTTTGCAAACATTGCCATGTGGATGCAGGGCCGGACCGCAAAGAAATTATGACGCAGGAAACGATGGAGCAATGCCTGACGGCACTACGCAATAATCCATCATTGCAAACGGTTGACCTTACCGGCGGTGCCCCTGAAATGAACCCACACTTCCGCTGGTTTGTGAGCGAGATAAAAAAATTAGGACGGCATGTAATTGTCCGTTGCAACCTGACCATCATTCTTGCCAACAAAAAGTACAACGACCTGCCGCGGTTTTACAAAGACAACGGCGTGGAAGTTGTTTCCTCGCTTCCGTTTTACACGCAAGACCGCACCGACCGCCAACGGGGTAACGGTGTGTTTGAAGACAGCATCAAAGCCTTGAAAATGCTGAACGAAGTAGGCTACGGTGTAGAAGGCAGCGGTTTACTATTAAACCTTGTGTACAATCCTGCCGGTGCGTTTATGCCGGCACCACAGGCGTCTTTGGAAAACGAATACAAGAAAGCATTGGCGGACAAATACGGCATCTCGTTCAACAGCCTGTTTGCTATTACCAACCTTCCCATCAGCCGGTTTTTAGATTACCTGCTGCAAAGCGGCAACTATGAAAAGTACATGGAGAAGCTGGTAGCAGCTTACAATCCCGTGGCGGCCGCTAACGTCATGTGCCGCAATACCATTTCTATCAGTTGGGACGGCTATTTGTACGATTGCGACTTTAATCAGATGCTGGACTTGAAAGTAGAAGGAACGTCCAAGCACATTTCCCATTTCAATACCGATGTACTAAACAGGCGGAGCATCGTTATCAACCAACATTGTTATGGCTGCACCGCGGGTTCGGGAAGCAGTTGCGGAGGAGCCGTTGCCTGATGAAAAAAGCATTGATCATTTTTGTGCGCAAACCCGAAAAGGGAAAAGTAAAAACAAGGTTAGCCGCTTCGCTGGGTGATGACGCCGCGCTTCTCATCTACCAAAAATTATTGCAACATACGCTGGAGACTACGAAAGAAGTGAACGCAGATAAGGTTGTGTTTTACGCTGATGACATACAAGAAGATGATATGTGGCGGCAGAAAGATTACTTCAAACAAAAGCAAGCGAATGGTGACTTAGGCCAACGCATGAACGATGCGTTTGCAATCGTATTAAAAATGGGCTACGGTAAAGTTTGTATTGTAGGAAGCGACTGTTATGAACTCACGCCGGAAATTATCAGAGATGCTTTTCAGGCGTTGGAAAAAAGCGATGTCGTGATTGGCCCGGCTCATGATGGCGGCTATTATTTGTTGGGAATGAAATGGCTTCATTCTTCTCTCTTTCAAAACAAAAGCTGGAGCACGGGTTCAGTGCTGGCAGACACGTTACAAACGGCTCACCAACTACTTCTAAAAGTTGCGCAACTACCGGCCTTACACGATGTGGACGAAGCCCAGGATGTACCGGCGGACTGGCTGACGGCCATAAAAAAATAGCGTTGTACGTACTGGTAAAAATATGGGTGCGTGCAGGGTTGTGGTTTTACTGCAAAAGGCTTCGGTTTACCGTGCAATCCCATAAGGGCCCCGTTATCCTTGCTTGCAATCATCCCAATTCTTTTTTGGATGCGCTCATTATTGGAAGCCATTACAAGCGACCTATTCATTTTTTAACAAGAGGAGATGTTTTTGCAAAGCCGGTTGTGGCCCGCTTGCTCCGGGGCATAAACATGATGCCCATACATCGCTTATCCGAGGGCAAAGAAGGGTTGAAGTCCAATGAACAAACCTTTCGCAAGTGCCTTGATGTATTGCAGGCGGGTGGCACATTGCTTATTTTTTCCGAAGGCATTTGCAAAAACGAGTGGAAGCTGCTGCCGTTAAAAAAAGGCACGTCACGTTTGGCCTACACGGCCTGGCATGAGCAAGCACTAACGGAGCTTGCTATTAAACCGGTGGCATTGTCTTATTCAGGTTTTACACGTTTGCCTATTTGTGTAAGCGTAAAAGAAGCGGCAAGCATTCACCTTGATGACGTTGCCGCAAAAGAACCGGGGCGGTTTTATACTTGCTTCAACGCATTGTTGCAACAAAGATTAGAGAGCCGTATTTGTTCGCCGGCTGAAATGGCAAACCAAAACAAAGTTGCTGCAAGCTGGGGCCGATCGCTATTGGCAGTTCCCGCTGCTATTGGCTGGCTGGCGCACATCGGTTTGTATAGCATTTTGAAGAAGTTCGCTCGTCGTAAAACCAGGGGAACTGTATTTTATCACTCTGTCTTATTCGGGTTGCTGTTGATTGTTTATCCCGTAGTGTTGATTACGGTAACAAGTTGTGTTGTGTTGCTGACACGGCAACTTTACTTTTGGTTATTGTTGCTGTTTTTACCGTTTACTGCGTGGTGCTACAAAGAATACAAAGGCATTATACACCAAGCCTGACTCTACTGCTTCACTTTATTCAAGGCCAACAGCTTTATCATCCAATCGGGCAACGGCTTTTTCAAATCACGCTTTTTTAAATTGAGGTACAAGCCGAGTTTTTTTACAATCGGAACCTTGTGCGTTTCCACCAATTCTATCAACGTACCGTCAGGGTCTTCCATGTAACAAAAGCGGCCCGATGCGGCCTCCATGTCAAACGAAGCCAGGCTATCAACAGTAAAGCGATAACCGGCCGCTTCCGCATGGCCTTTTAAACCGCACATGTCAAACACATCGAAGCACAGGTGAATGAATCCGCAATCGCCCCAATAGCGGTTTTCATAAATTCTATCGGGATGTCTGTCCAATGACTGCACCAGTTCAATCTCTACGGAGCCTAATAATTTTCCGAACGCTCCTTTGCCTGTGGGATGTTTTTGCAACAAAACTTTCCTGTATTTCTGTCCGCCTTCAGTAACCGCGAAATCATACGCTACGTCGTTAACACATAACAGCCATTGATAAAACGGCAACGATCGCTGCATGTCGCTCACGCCAATCACGGCGCCGGTTACACCGCCCACGGGCTTGCCGTTTGGCTGAAACCAATAATTGCCGCGAACAATGTCAAACTGATTGTTGTGTTCATCGGCAAGAAAGAAATGAGGGTCGCCTTTCGCATCTATTTTCAACGGTGACACAGCGACACCTTCTATCAACGAAAAGTGGGTGAAGGCTTGTTCTACATCGGCGCATTTCAACTTGGCCGCATAAATTCCAATGTCGCCGTACCGCGGAGTTTTCGCCGGCTCCAGTGGTTGCCGGTTTTGAAACTGCCACAGTTCAAAGCCACCACCGCCTTGCATGTTTATTGAAAGAAAGGCTTGCCGCCGGTAAATCTTTCCGCCGGTGTAAAGGGTCATCAGGTGCGCTTCCGACACATCGTTAAACACCAGCGTATTCATCCCGAACAGCTTTGCATAGTACCGCAGGCACTGCGGCGCATTCTTCACCCCGATGCCGATCTGCTGTATGCCGGAAATAAAGTCTTCCATTGATACCCGTTCCTTTTTTACCGTGAATGACTTGCCGCGTATATTCAGTGTTGCGCTCCCTTTGCCTTTGCAATTTTATAGTACAAAGGCCGGACAAACCACCAGAGCCACCACAACACCCGTTCGCTTCGGGCAATCGTGATGTGCCGTCTTTTTTGGCGGATGGCGTTGAGTATTTTTTTGGCGCAAACAGCAACGGGAATGCCGTGAAGCTGCCCTTTATCCATCCGGCCGTGCCTGCCGCCGCTTCCGGTAACGGCGTTTATAGAAATGGGTGTATTGATGCGGCCCGGACTAACGATGGTGATGTGCAAGCCGGAAATTTGAGACTCTGTTTGCAACGTTTCGTAAAACCCTTTGAGGGCGTGTTTTGAAGCGGCATAGCCCGTTCGTAACGGAAACCCCATTAACCCGGCCATGCTGCTGATAACAGCAATCTGCCCGGATTTTTGTTGGGCAAAATGAGGAAGCAATTTTTTGGTAAGGGCAACCGGCGCAAAAAAGTTTAACTCCATCAAATGCCGGTAAACATCCATGGCCGTTTCCTCGGCCAGTGAACGTTGCGTTTGCCCGGCAGAAAAAATAACAATGTCAATCTTCCCGTAAATGTTTATGGCATTGGACGCTATTTCATTCAACGTTCCGCTTTGCAGCATATCAGCAATCAAAACAGCGCAGTGAGCCGTCTGCACTAAACATTCTGCTTTTACGTCGGCCAAAGCCCCTTCGTTTCTCGCGGTGAGAATGAGCTTCGCCTTCTCCTTTGCAAGTTGTTTGGCCAATTCAGCGCCAATGCCGGACGAAGCTCCCGTTATCCAAATTACTTTGTCTTTAAAATGCATTTTTCCGGTAGCTAAGAAGCCGTTTGTATGTGTCTAACATGTCTTGTTGCGAAGCGCCTTTTTTATACATACGCACGACTGTTGAATTTGCTTTCTGCACCTGCCACCAATTGTTTGTATCGTACTTGCGTGCAGAAATAATAGCGGTGCCGGGTAAAATTTTATAGCGGCCTGTTTTTCTTGCGCGGCTGCAAAATTCATATTCTTCCATTATCCGCATATCTTCCTTAAAACCACCGAAGACTTCAAAAAGCTGCCGCCGGATGAAAAGAGTTTGGTCGCCGCCCATGCACACAAACAAATCAAAGCGGGTGAACCAGGCGTTGAGTTTTAAAAGGACTTTTGGCGACGCAAACCTTGTGCGGTAGCGGCCCAGGTCGTACCCGCTGCTTACCGCTTGCGCAATGTCGGTTACAAAACTTTTCGGCGGAAAGCTGTCGGCATGAACAAAATAAAGCACATCGCCTTTGGCAAGCAAAGCGCCATAGTTCATTTGAGCGGCACGGCCTTTTCGGGGAGAAAGCAAAGCCGTTGCTCCGGCCGCTTTCGCTTTTTCTATTGTATCGTCTTCGCTGCCGCCATCCGACACCATCAGGTCAACCACGGCCTCATTGCTGTATTTTTTGAGGTGGCTTACTAACTTCTGAATGCCATCTGCCTCGTTATAAGTTGGTACAATTATGCTTATCGTCATGTTGGAAAGGCAAAAGTAAATCAAGTTGCCGGCGGCCGCTTTTGTTTCAAACGGCAATTCATAAAGCCTGAATCGAAATTGAGAGACCGCATGATGGAGCCTAACCGGAAACCGGCCACCGACAACTAATTTCGCCCCTCCTTTACAATGCCGGTAAAATACGTTCAAATCATCATTCTCGCTTCGGTTTTCGCCCTGCAATTCCTGGCGGAACATCTTCATCCGCAACGCAGCGAATTGAATACTTGGAAGCACGAACGTTTTAATATAGGCATTGGCTTATTAAATGTGGTTCTAACGTTTATTCCGGCCGGGCTTTTCATTCAATGGCTTCAATTTTTGCAAACGCACAAACTGGGTGTGTTGCATCAATTTCATCTTCCGTTTTGGCTGGAGCTATTGCTTACCATTTTGCTGATGGATGTTTGGATGTACGCCTGGCACCGCGGCAATCATCAATTTCCTTTCCTGTGGCGGTTTCATCGCTTTCATCACAAGGAAACAAAAATGAACAGCACCACGGCCATGCGCTTTCATGTCCTTGAATTGTTTTTATCGTATCCCGGCAAAGCAGCCGTTTGTTTTGTTTTCGGTATCTCGTACGGGCCGCTGCTGATTTACGAAACGTTATTTTTTATCGCCGTGGTCATTCATCATTCCAACATTTACGTTACCCAAAGAGCCGATGCGGTTTATAGAACAGTATTCGCTTCTCCGCTTATGCACCGCATTCATCATTCGCAAATTGCCGAAGAGACGGATTCTAATTTCGGCAGTTTGTTCAGCTTTTGGGACAGGTTGTTTGGAAGTTGGAAGGACAAGCCGGCGACGGAGATTGTGTTTGGGTTACCGAAAGAACAGGGCTAAGTCCGCAACGGCATGAGCATAAATGAGAGCAGCGAGTACTGTTTTGTTCAAAGACCAGAAAGATGTTTTTTCCCTTGCGCAAATAAAAAGCGCAAAAGCGATTCGGGGGTTAGAATGCTTTTGCGCCGTAAAACGTTGTTACTTTTTTTACTTCTCTAAAATCCCGTCCACCGTTATGGCTACGTAATACAACCCACCAAGCGTAGGCCCGCCGGCGTATTGAAGGTAGCGGTGGTTGAATACATCGGCGCCACCGACTTTGATGGTTGATTTCAGCTTTGGAATGCGAAGGTTGACTTGCGCATCCAGAGTGCTGTACGCATCCACGCCACCGGTTACGAGTGGGCTTTCCCACAAGAAGGCGTCCTGCCAGCGCCAAACAATGTTGAAGCCGATGTTCTTCGCTATCTCGCGGTTGCCAAAAGAAAGATTAGAAGCCCACGCCGGCGTGTTGAAACCGGTTACGAAAATATCATCAGCGTTAGCGGCCTTCATCTTATTGAAATTGACGTTGCCGGCCACAGTGTACTTCTTGTAAAAATTGTATGTAATGCCGAGCGCCGACCCATAATTGGTGTACGTATTTTTTGCATTGGTATAAACGCGGTAGCGGTCTTGCCCTTTGCTTGCCGCCGTTGTAGATGTTGCGGTTGTTGCATCGCGGTTTCTGTCCAGCATGGAGAGCACGGAAGCATCGGAACCAACGGTTTCGCCTTTGGGTACATATACCTGTACTTGCCCCAGGAAGCCATCGTATTTGTTGGTGTACGCATCAATGTCCACAAAGAGCTTATTGTCGAACAAAACCGCCTTGTAGCCAATCTCAAACGACTGAATTTTTTCAGGTCTTGCCTTGGGCAGATTCGCAACGGTTAACAGCTTTCTGTTGGCTAAGGCTGCGCTGTCTGAATTACCCGCAGCACTAACGGCGGCATTAAAGTTTACCACCGAAGCCTGTGTGTAACTATTCTCTAAATAACCCAGGCCTTCGTTGATGTAGGACAAACTACCCACACGTTTTACCCGCCCATTGTTTACGTAAGACAGCGCTTCAAACAGGGATGGAAAGCGATAGCCTTGTTGATAGGTAAACCGGAAGTTGTGCTTTTGCTTGAATGTGTAAACAGCGGCCAGACGCGGCGTGACCTTCGGGTCGAATTCAGGATTGTAGTCGTAACGCAACGAACCAAAGAGCTTTAACTTCTCATCAAAGAAAGTTTTGGTTGCTTGTGCAAAGCCACCAAACTTTTTGTAGTAAACATAGTTACCGTAAGTGCCGTCTTTCAGTTGCTGATTGCGTTCGGCAATGGGCCGGGTGAAATCAACAAAGTTGTTGCCGTCGGGAATGATCTGGTAGATGCGGGCATCGCCGCCAACCAACAAGTCAACCAACTTGACTTTCTTCGACAGGTCCCATTGCGCTTCGGTATGATAAAGCCGGCTCTTTTGAATCAGCGCAGCGCCGCCGGTCTCCGGAGCATCAGGAATGGCGCTTGACTTAATGTCCCAGTTGTTTATTTTAATGATGGTGTTCTTCAATGCATCAAACTCCGGTGTGCCGGGCTTTACGCGGCTGGCATCGGCTTGCGATCTTGCGTATTGTGTGGCGGCGGCAAGGTTGGCTGACGTCAATGCACCACCGTTTGTTGCCGCGTAAGAGAGCAAGGCATTTTTGTACTTCGTTCCCCAACTTGTTGGCGTTTTTGTATCGGTTGCGCCGCCGCTGTACAAATCGAGGTTGTCGGCCAGGGGCTTTACGTTGTAGGAATTGCCGGTATTCTCCAGTGAAACATAACTGCGAATTAAAAAGTCTGATGTTTTAAATTCCAGCTTGTGGTTCTGCACAATCACGTTGTCCAATTGAATCTTGTTGCCGCGTTGAAACACGCCGTCCATCTTTCCTCTGCGATAGGCGTAAGAAATTTCCGCACCGTGTTTGGTTCTATAATAAGCTGCACCATCCACTTTAAAGTTGTCCACTTTTGGATTGATTAAATCCTTTTCCCAATAACCCGTTCGTGCTACGCGAAGCGTTTGGTTTGTCTTGTTGTTAATGGTCAACCCACCAATGGAAACCACGTTGCTCCCGGCCAGTGCATCATCGCCGTATTTGTTCCAGCCATCAAAAGCTACGTTGGCGTCACCGGCTAATTCAGGGAAAGAAGGGTTGGCGCTTTTGAGGTTGTTTGTGTTTTGGTCGCGGCGTGTGTTGCTCAACCAATCCGTGCCTTGCATGTACCCCACATTCACCTTAAACGCAAAGCGGTTATTGAAAGCCTTTGCATAACGGATGGCTGTTTCAGTCAATACACTCGGCGAATAATCAATGCCGTCCACATGATTAATACCAGTCTTTTGATACACACTCAATCCTTGCGAAGTGAACGGGCTTTTGGTAAGAAGATTAGCCATGCCGTTGATGGCATTCATGCCATAAAGCGCAGAAGCCGCGCCAGGTGTGATTTCCACACTTTGAATGTCCAATTCCGTTGGCCCGATGGCATTGCCGAGTGGTACACCGAGTGTAGCCGCTTGCATGTCCACGCCATCCACCAATTGCATAAAGCGAAAGTTATTGGGAATGTTGAAGCCTCTTGTATTTGGAATTTTAAAGGTGAGGCTTGAAGTAGTCATTTGCACGCCTTTTACATTTTCAAGTGCATCATAAAAACTTGGCGCCGGCGATTCTTTGATGGCCCTGATGTCAAGCTTTTCGATGGCAACGGGGGACTTTAAAATGCTTTCGCGTACACGGGAAGCCGTTACCACAACGGCGTTGCCCAACACGGTGGTGGTAGCCAACGCCACTTGCAGTTTAGAGCCGAGACTGGCCACCTGCACTTCCTCCGTTGCAAAACCCACCGAGGTAAAGAGCAGCGTAAACGGCAATTTTTCTTTGGTGCGAAGCTTAAACGAACCATCGTTGGCGGTGACGGTTTTTGCTTCCGTTCCTTTGATGCTGACAGTCACTCCGGTTAACGCTTCGTGTGTTTCCTGGCCGGTAACAAAGCCGGAGATTTCAATCGCATCTTGTGCGGATAAAGAGGTAATGAAAACAAGCGAAAGAAAAAAGAGAAAGATTTTTTTTGTGCGAAGCATGATTTGTGTATTGGGTATAGACATGTGTATTAAGTTTTGGCAGAAGACGGCTCTGCTCTTCTGATTAAACAAGCGTTACGCAGACCGTTACTGCAACAGCGGCTAACAGAAATTGAAGCAATCGGGGAAAGGTTATCGTTGCACGGAAGACCGTATCAGGAGGCACAACAAAGGGGGATACAACAACAGCAAGAACCTGCAACATTGGTTTTAAAAACTTTGCTTGCGATTGATGTAAGCGGTTTACCAGTTGTCATTTCGTTTCGTTTTATGCTTGGCCGTTTCAATTCCTACTAAAATGGTAGGCAAATATAACCGGGTACGGTTTTCACACCTAATTTTTTTTAATTGTGTGATGATGGATTTGCAATGTATAGTTGTGTCAGAGGAGCTTTGCGACCGCTTTCCAAAGCGTGTTGCAGCTTGTGAGTATCACCAGGCTGCCGATTAAAATGAACATTGTTTTCAGGGGCAATTTGCCGACAAGCCTTGCGGCAATAGGCGCCGCAATAACCCCGCCTATTATCAAGCCCAATATATCCAGCCAGTAAAAATTTTCGAGCAAAACGAAGAAGACCATTGAACTGGCAAACACCACAAAGAATTCAGCGAGGCAAACGGAACCGATTACATAACGGGGACTTCTCCTTTTTGACATCAGGGTGCTTGTGACCAAGGTACCCCATCCACCACCGGCAAAGGCATCCAAAAAGCCGCCCGTTGCCGCCAGCCATCCGGCCCTTTTTACTTTGGTTTCATAACTTGGCTTGCTGAAGGCTTTGCGCAGAATATAGTAACCAAGATAGATGGTGTAAAGCGATAGCGGCAGCCGCACATACATCGCATACTTCTGTCCGAAATAAGCCATTGTTGCGCCAAGCGCCGCGCCAACAACACCAGGGATAACCAGGGCTTTGAATAATTTTTTATTGATATTGCCAAAGCGGTGATGACTGTAACCGGAAACGCCGCTGGAGAAAACCCTTGCCGCATGAACACGGCTGCTGACGATGGCGGGATTCACACCAATGGCCAATAAAAATGTAGTGGAGATAGTGCCGTAACCCATGCCCAGCGAGCCATCTGACATCTGGGCCAGAAAGCCGCAGAGCAACATCATGAAAAACATCTTGGTGTCAATGGCTTGCGGAATGGTTTTGATGCTGCCGATTAGTTTTTCAAACGGCACATACGACAACACCGCATGACCGATGATCATGAATACAAAGGCGAACAAACAATAAAGCACAATCTTTTGCCACAGCTTTTGTTCGGGCTTTACCACTTCATCAAGCGTCATTCGTTTCGACACGAGTGTTTTTGTCAATTCGTTTAACTGCTTCACCTTGTCACCAAAATCACCTTTCAATCCTTCGCGAATAACGCTTAAATCATTAGCAACGCCGTTGATTTCTTCGGGAATGGAATCGGCCAAAACTTCCTTCAATCGTTTGGCAACCGTGGGCGATTTTCCATTGGTGGAAATGGCAATCTTCACGTTTCCTTTTTGTACGATTGAGCTTAAATAAAAGTCGCACAAGTCAGGTGTATCGGCTACGTTTACTAAGAGGTCACGTTCTTTAGCAAGGCCGCGAATGACCCGGCTTGTTTCTTTATTGTTCACGGCAACGATGACAATATT
This sequence comes from Flavisolibacter sp., assembly GCA_965247695.1. Lineage (GTDB taxonomy): Bacteria > Bacteroidota > Bacteroidia > Chitinophagales > Chitinophagaceae > Flavisolibacter. The sequence goes on along the minus strand of OZ252037.1, from coordinate 1,705,253 downwards.
CTTTCCGTCCAAATCGCTTTCGTCAAACGCTTTTTCCACCAGCGTCACGTTTGAATACGCCGTGGCAAAGGCCTCCACCCCCACCGAAAATTTCGTGGCCACCACCGTCACCTTTGTCGCCGGCGAGTTGTTTAAGACCGCCGTTAGCTTTTCCAACCCCACATATCCTGCACCAACAATTAAAATGGAAAGCTGTTCCAGTTTTAAAAAGATAGGAAATAATTTATTTGTCTCTTGTACCAACATCAGCTTTTCAAATTAAAATGTTGAACCACGTTCACCCGGAATATGTTTTGATCTTCCAGGGTGTTGTTCGTGCGCCACTGAAAAATTTTCATGTATTGCGTTTGCAGTGACATCGCTCTTGAGAGCTTAACATTTATGCCTATCCATGAACGGTTTTGATCCATAAAATGATTGCTGTTCCAATAGTTCGGGTTGACCATGAATTCATTGCCAATAACCGGCGAAATCTTTCCACCGAGCAAAGGCTTTTGCAGTTCGGAACGATACCGCAGGCGGGTAGTGTATTCGTAATCGTTGGTGGCTTTGCCATTGACTACCTGTTGTACCCACCGTTCTTCCACCCGCATCCGTTGCCACCAAACCCATTTGCCACGCAGATAAAAATTTGCTTCCTGCCAGGGCCGCCATTCATTCCGAAAAAAGAACTTGTCGAGGTATTGCGCACCACGGTACCAACCAATGCCTGCCGCCACACGCCATTTATCACTCAACTTATCCGAAAGGCCAACGTCATACACTTGTTCGTTCCACCGTTCGACCCATTGCTTCAGGTGCACTTCCGCTTCGGTTACGATAGACAAACGCTTGTCAAGATGAATCGTTCCAAAATGGCAAAGCCAAACACCATTTGTGTAAATCATTTTTCGTTGCGCATTCAATAGCAACGGCGAAAACAGCAACGGCAGCATCGCATATTTGCTTGCCTTCAACAATATGGATTTGATTCCGTACGACAGGCACTTGATCTCTTTCATTCTACGACGTTACCAATTTTTCACGAAGGGCAAAGTCGCCAAAGGTTTCGCCCTCGTTTCGTCCTGCTGCATAGGCCGCAAACAAGGCATCCAGTTCATTCAGGATAGCCGCTTCATCCAAACTGTCTTTGTATTTTATGTTGAGGCGTTCACCCAATCTATCGCCGCCAAGGTGCAGGTTATAACGGGCTGGCGCGGTGCCTATGAAGCCGATCTCCGCCAGCGGCGAACGTCCGCAACCGTTGGGGCAACCGGTCATGCGCACATGAATTTCTTCTTCCAACAATCCGTGCTTTTGCAGCAGCGGTTCCATCTTTGAAATCAATGTGGGCAGGTAACGTTGCGCCTCGGCAAGCGCCAACGGGCAAGTGGGCAAAGCCACGCAAGACACAGCATTCTTTCTTATCTCGGTTGCTGTTTCTGTGTAGTCAATCAAACCGTATTTATTCAACAGCACTTCGATGCTTCGCTTGCCACTATCAGCTATGTCGCTAAGAATTAAGTTCTGATTAGCCGTAAAACGAAAATTTGCAAGGCCCGTTTCCGCAATGTTGAATAAAGCTGTTTTCAATGGCAGTTCTTTCGTATCCAGCACGCGGCCATTCTCAATAAACAAAGTGTAATGCCATCTGCCGTCGCTGCTATTTTCCCACCCAAAGTGATCGCGGCGTTCAGTAAAAGTGTATGGCCTTGCTTCTTCTAATTCAAAACCACAACGCTTCTCCAATTCTTCTTTAAAAGCAGCCACGCCCATCTTGTCAACCGTGTATTTCAAGCGGGCTAATTTTCTATCGCTGCGGTTGCCATAATCACGTTGCACAGTCAACACTTCATACACAGCCTTCATCATCTTTTCTTCGGGCACATAACCAATTACGGTGGCAATTCGTGCATAGTTTGCAGGATTGCCGTGCGTGGCGCTTAATCCACCGCCAACAGCGAGATTAAAGCCAACTAACTTTTCACCTTCAACAATCGCAATCAACCCAAGGTCATTGGCAAAAACATCCACGTCATTATTTGGCGGAATGGCCACGGCAATCTTAAATTTTCGTGGCAGGTAACGATCCTGATACAAGGGATCTTCTTCACTCTTCTTATCAATCAATACGTCTTCATCCAACCATACTTCATAAAAGGCTCTTGTCTTTGGCAACAAAGCTTCGCTAATCTTCGACGCATAATCGTGTATGTATTTATGCAGCGGTGAAATCGATGGATGGCTACTGGCAACTACATTGCGGTTCACGTCGCCGCAGGCTGCAATCGAATCCAATCCGATGGTATCAAAATCTTTCAGCGTTGGCTTGATGTCGCGTTTTAAAATGCCGTGCAATTGAATGGTTTGCCGCGTGGTAATCTTTATCACCCCCGTTGAATATTTGCCCGCAATGTGATGCACGGCAATCCATTGTTTCGGCGTTATCAGTCCGCCCGGAATGCGCAGGCGAATCATGAAAGAATACAACTTATCAAGTTTCTGCCCCGCACGTTCTTCACGCAAATCGCGGTCGTCCTGCTCATACATGCCATGAAATTTCACGAGGGCATGATCGGCTTCCCGCACCGCGCCGGTGAGTTCATCCAACAGGCTTTCTTTCAGCGTACCTCGAAGGCCGTCGCTTGACGTTTTTATTTTCTCGATGGGAGATAAGGCCCCCCTGTCCGCCTTCGGCGGAGGAGTGGCCGATGCACTTGCCTCGCTTTTCAACGCTTCTTCTTTTTTATTTCCTGTTTGCATGTTTATGTTTTCCTTTTGGACCAGAGGTTTGTCTATCAATTGAGCGTCTGTTGCGTCGCACTCTTGTACGTTCAGTAATTCTATTGAACACATCGTCGCGGCAGCGGCCCATCCCGACCTTCCCGCTGGGAAGGCCATCTGCACACAGCCCTCGCCTATCAGCGATTCATTTTTTGCTCAATCAGTCTTTCAATCGAAGAGATCTGTTGTGCTTTGAGAAGCGCTGTACCCTTACCAGCGGCCTGCCTGCCGGTAGGCAGGGAAGGGCTTTAGCACCATCTCACCGCTTTGGCGAATGGTTGTTGGGATGGGCCGCTGGGCCGTGTCGCTGTTTCGTTAAAACACTTCCTTCTCATATCTCCCACTCTTCTTCAATTCTTCAAAATATTTTTTTGCCTCTTCTTCACCAATCCCTTTGCCTTCTCCAATAATCTGCTTCAATGCAGCTTCCACTTTCTCGTGCAACGGGCCTTTGTCGCCGCACACATAAGTACTGGCGCCGCCATCAATCCATTCGGCCAGTTCTTTTGCGTGTTGCAACAGCTTGTGTTCTACATAAAGCTTCTCTGCACCGTCGCGACTAAAAGCCACATTCATCTTTGTCAACGAACCCGTCGCCAGGTAAGACTGCCATTCGGTTTGATACAAAAAGTCAGTGGTAAAATTCCGGTCGCCGAAGAAAAGCCAACTGCGGCCCGATGCGCCTCCTGCATCACGTTCTGCAATGAAGGAGCGATAAGGCGCAATGCCGATGCCAGGACCGATCATGATGATGTCTTTATCGGCAGCAGGCAGTTTGAATGCACGATTCTTGTGAATGTAAAAACGAATGTTTGTACCGGTTGAAAGTTCACCCATGAACTCACTGCACAAACCGAAGTGCTGTTCGTCTTGCAACAAGAAGGCATGTTTGCCAACGGTTAAATGCAACTCGCTTTCATGTGCAGACGGTGATGATGAAATCGAATACAACCGCGGAGCGATAGACTTCAACAATTTCAGCACGTCCACACCTTGCGCTGCATCTTTTACCGGATAAATGCGCAGCAAATCTTTTAAGTCCATGCGGGTGTCCGGAATTTGTTGACCCGTTATTTCCGCATAGCTTTTTATGGTGGATGTGAGCAGGTAACAAACGTTCAATTCTTTTGTCAGCAACTCTTCTATCGTGCCGTTATACTTGTCTGTTGCCAGCACAAGATTTCCATCAACACCTGTAAGCTTGATGATCTCATCAACCACCGCCTTTCTATTCTGCGGAACGATAGCAAGTGAATCACCCGGCTCGTATTCCACGGCTTCGTTCACGCCTATCTCAATGTGAAAAGTTTGTTTGGTGGAACCGCGTCCATTTAGATTTATGTTGGTGAGAATCTTACCATCATAATACCGTTTGCCTTTTGCTTTGGGTGCAGTCGGTGCTGTCGCAATAGCATTCGAAACAGTCGTTGATTGTTTTGGTGCGTTCGTTGACTTCAACGTAGTTAAAACATTTTCAAACCAGGCATCCGCGTCGGCTTCATAATCCACATCGCATTTCTGCAAGGCCAGCAACCGTTTGCCTCCAAGGGTTTGCAGTTGCACATCTACATCTTCGCCGGTTTTGCAGAACAAGGGATAAGCCGTATCGCCTAAACCCAACACACCATACTTTAAGTTGGGCAAGGAAAGACTTTCCGAAAACAAAGCATTGTAAAACTTTTTAGTGGCAGACGGCGGCTCACCTTCGCCTTGTGTGCTGATGACAACAAAGAACAGTTCTTCTTTTTGCAAATCGGTGGCCTTGTATTGGTCCAACGAAACCAGCTTCACCTGCACGCCGTTCTTCTTCGCTTTCGCTGCGAATGTTGTTGCCAGCTTTTTTGCGTTGCCGGTTTCTGTGCCATAAGCAAGCGTAATTTTTAAAGCCGCAGGCGAAGCTTGTTGCGCCGCTGCATCTTCTTTTACAATTGGTGTTGGTTGCAACTCGCCTTCCCTCGACAACAAGCCTGTGAGATAGCCATTCAACCAGATAATTTCATCTCGCGATAAGTCCGCCACCAGCTCATTCACCATCTTAATTTTTGCGTTCCCTAACATCGTTTTCGTTTATGCCGTTACTTTTAATTGTTCAACTTTTGTGGCCGCTCTTTCGTAAAGTTTACCGAAATATTCAACGGCCATCTCTTCTTCATTTCGCCAGGCAAACTGCTTGTACAAGCCCACTACTTTGCCAATAATGACAAGCGTTGGCGAAAAGAATGTTTTGTCTTTCAGTGTTGTTTCGTAATCATACAAACTGGTCGTGTAAACTTTTTGATAAGGTGTTGTGGCTTGTTCTATCACCGCCAGTTCTTTCGCTTTGTCCACACCGGCGGCAATCAACTTTTCCACCACGTTGTCCAGCGTTTCACTCGACATGTAAAAGACAAGCGTATCATCCGAATGCGCCAACTCTTTCCAGTAATCATCCGTCACCACATCCGATTTGTAAGCCGTTAGTAACCGAACAGCCGTTGCGTAATTACGGGCCGTTAACGGTATGCCGGCATAAGCTGCCGCACCCAATGCCGCCGTTACGCCGGGAATAATTTCATACGGAATGTGGTGCTGCACCAAGGCTTCCAATTCATCCAACACGTTGGAAAAAATAGATACATCACCGCCCTTCAGCCGCACTACGGTTTTGCCGTCCATCGCATACTTCACCATCAGGTCATTGATGGTTCGTTGTGGCGTGGAATGCCCTCGCCGGCACTGCTTGCCCACGTAAACAATCTCGGCTTCGGGCGAAACGTAGTTACGCAAAATTTCAGGGCTGACCAGGCGGTCGGCTAAGACTACGCCGGCGGTTTGCAGGATCCGAAAAGCCTTGAGGGTAAGCAGCTCCGGGTCGCCCGGACCCGCGCCGATGATGATCACTTTGCCTTTCATCCGTGGTGGTTTTGCGTTGAATAAACAAAAGCAGCATCAGGTCTTTCATCATGCGAAGCGGCAGGACGGCAGTGGTGATGGTGCTGTTGACTATTCGTTTCATAAAATTGTGAATTGTGAGTGGTCAGTGGTGAGTCGCAACAACTTCAGTATTCACGATTCACTACTCACCATTCACCGTTATTGAAACAATCCTTCGATGGATAAATAGCGTTCGCCGGTGTCATAGTTGTACGTCAATACAACTGCGTCCTTGGCTATTTCGGGAAGCTTTTTTGCAACGGCAGCCAGCACCGCGCCGGTGGAAATGCCAGCAAGAATGCCTTCTTCTTTTGCGAGACGCTGTGCGTATGTAAAGGCTTCGTCCTTCTCCGCCGTAATCACGCCGTCCAACACTTCTCTGTTTAAAATGGAAGGAATAAAGTTTGCACCCATTCCCTGAATCGGATGCGGTCCGGGTGTGCCGCCGCTAAGTATGGGCGAGAGTGCCGGCTCCACAGCAAAAACTTTCAATCCCGGAATTGCTTTCTTCACCACTTCGGCGATAGCAGTAATGTGCCCGCCGGTACCCACGCCGGTAATAACATAATCCAAACCGCTTTCGCTAAAATCATTGATAATTTCCTGCGCCGTTGTCTGGCGGTGTATCTCTGTGTTTGCAGGATTATCAAACTGTTGCGGTATCCAGGAGTTCGGCGTTTCCGCGGCCAACTCCAGCGCTTTGTCCACGGCGCCTTTCATGCCTTTTTCACGCGGCGTCAAAACAAATTCAGCACCGTAAGAGGACATTAGACGGCGGCGTTCAACGCTCATGCTTTCGGGCATTACCAGAATTAATTTATAGCCTTTTACCGCGGCTACCAATGCCAAGCCAATGCCGGTATTGCCTGATGTAGGTTCAATGATAACGCTGTCTTTATGTAAGATGCCTTTGCCTTCGGCGTCTTCAATCATAGCCAGGGCAATACGGTCTTTAATGCTGCCACCGGGATTGGTTCGCTCAAGTTTAATCCACACTTCATTGTCGGGGAATAGTTTGCTTAACCGAACGTGCGGTGTGTTGCCGATGGTTTCTAAAATGCTATTTGCTTTCATGTTGAATCGTTAGGTTTTAAATGATAAAATTGATGGGTTCAGGAAATGGGTTTCTGTCTTTTATTTTTATTTCGCTTTGATGATAAACAACAGAATTGGAAGGCACGCTGTACGTGAGCCAAACATTGCCGCCGATGATGCTGCCCTTGCCGATGATGGTATCGCCGCCAAGGATCGTCGCGCCGGAATAAATCACCACTTCGTCTTGTATCGTTGGATGGCGCTTGCTGCTGGCAAGGCTCTTGGCAACGTTCAAGGCACCGAGAGTAACGCCTTGATAGAGCTTTACATGATTGCCAATCACCGTTGTCTCGCCCACAACAATCCCGGTTCCGTGGTCAATGGCAAAGGCGTGACCTATGGACGCCGCGGGATGAATGTCAATGCCGGTTTTGCTGTGCGCATATTCGGTAAACAATCGCGGCAATAACTTCACGCCTTGCCTCCACAATTGGTGCGACAAACGATAAACCACTGTGGCAAAAAAGCCCGGATAAGCCACTACCACTTCGGCTATGCTTTGCGCAGCAGGGTCGAAGTCAAGGATGGCTTGCGCATCCTGCAAAAGAATTTTATAGAGATGCGGCAGTTCTCTAAAAAAGTTTTCGGTCACTGTCTCTACTTCTTCTTCGGTCGTGCTGGTTTCGGCAAGCAGTAAAGCCAGGTTGCTTTGCAGCCGGTTGTACTCCGTTTCTGTTTGCGCATACGTCGCCTTCTTTGCATCCGCCACAAAAAGAAAATGAAACACATCGCTTGCAAAAGTTTCGGCGGAGCGTTTGTCCGGAAACCGTTGCGTGAGGCTGTCGCGGTTCTCGACTAACTCATAGAGAAAGCCATTCGAGGTTGAAGAATCTATATGTTTATCTGCGGTTTGCATTTGTACCTCACCCCTAACCCCTCTCCAACAAGTTGGAGAGGGGAACCGGTCGTTTACAGTTTTAAAAACTTTACTATTTTGAACATCGGGTTTGTAAGAACTAACGTTTGATTGTCCTTTCGATCACTTCTCCCCTCTCCATCTTTGATGGAGAGGGGCCGGGGGTGAGGTCATTGCAACATCAACGCCCCCGCTGTCATGTTGCTCGTCAAATCAATCAATATCGCCGTGCCGTTTGCCGACAACTTTGTGTACGCATCGTAAGCCAACGGTTCCGCTGTTTTAATGCGCACCCTCACCACATCATTTAATTTTGCGGACGTTGACGGCTGTTGTTCAAGTGTGTTTACATCCAGCTTGTAGGCAATCTCTTTTACAATGGCTTTCACTCTCCGGCTGCCTTGCTGCAATAAATATTTGGCCCCCTCCTGCAATTCTTTTGCATCCATCCAGCACATAAGCGCTTCAAACTCCTGTGCAAGCTTAGGCAGTTCGCCAATCTTTACAATCGCATCGCCACGGCTTACGTCCACATCATCCTTAAGGTGAAGAACTACCGACTGACCGGCGAAAGCTTCTTGCACTTCCTTTCGGTTCACTTCTATGGCGCTGATGGTTGATGTGAATGCGGAAGGAAGTATGCGCACCGCATCGCCCACTTTATAGCTGCCATTGCTGATGCGCCCCGCATAACCGCGGTAATCGTGCAAGTCTTCCGACTGCGGACGAATAACATACTGCACTTGAAAACGTGAGGGTGATTCGGAGGCGCCGTGGGATACTTCCAGAGCTTCCAAATACGGCAACAAAGCCTCGCCTTTGTACCAGGGAAATTCTGGCGATGAAGCAATAATGTTGTCGCCCTTTAAAGCACTCATCGGGATGTAGTAAACGTCTTTCAGATTCAGTTGTATCGCCAATGCTTTGTATTGCTCCACGATGGCATCGTACACCACTTCGTCGTTATCCACCATGTCCATTTTGTTGATGGCAACCACCACGTGCGGAATGCGTAACAGCGAAGCGATGATGGAATGACGTTTGGTTTGTTCCACCACACCGTTGCGGGCATCCACCAAAATCACAATGCAATCCGCATTGGAGGCGCCGGTGATCATGTTGCGGGTGTATTGTATATGCCCCGGTGCATCGGCGATAATGAACTTTCGTGCCGGCGTAGAAAAATACTTATAAGCCACATCAATGGTGATGCCTTGTTCACGTTCGGCACGCAGGCCATCAGTCAAGAGCGCAAGGTCAATGTCGGAATGAATGGCATTCTTGCTTTGCTTTTTGAGTGTTTCCATCTGGTCAACAAGGATGCTTTTGCTGTCGTAAAGCAAGCGGCCAATCAAGGTGCTTTTGCCATCGTCAACGGAGCCAGCGGTTATGAAGCGTAGTAAGTCCATCGGTGCGATTTCTAATTTATTATTTCTGATTTCTTTATTTCGGTCTTCACTTCATCATTAAACATTCCTTGTTCGTCTGTTCTGCGGTCCATCCCGTCCCGATAGCTATCGGGATTCCCGGTGGGAAGGCCATCCAAGCACAGCCCACGCTTGTAAACCTTTCACTTTTTATTCAATCATTCTTTTTATCGAAGAATCTTATCACTGCTTTAAGAGTCTTTCCACCCTTCCCACCGGGAAGGGCTTTAGCGCCATCTAACCGCTTTGATGAATAGTTGAGAGGGATGGGCCGCTGGACTATCTTAAAAATATCCATTCACCTTCCGATCCTCCATTGCCGCTTCCGATATTCTATCATCAATTCTTGTCTCACCTCTTTCACTAATTCTCGTGGCGGTGATTTCGGAGATGATGTCATCAAGTGTTGATGCCGTGCTTTCCACCGCAGCGGTGCAGGTCATGTCGCCAACGGTGCGGTAACGAACACGTTTTTGCGAAACCACATCGCCATCATCCACACGAATAAATTCAGAGGTGGCAATTAACTGTCCTTCGTATTCCAATATCTGCCGTTCGTGAGAAAAATAAATTGAAGGCAATTCAATCTTTTCTCTCCGTATGTAATTCCAAACATCAAGCTCCGTCCAATTGCTGATGGGAAACACACGAACGTTTTCGCCTTTGTTGATCTTGCCGTTGTAAATATTCCAGAGTTCAGGGCGTTGCTTCTTTGGTTCCCATCCGCCAAATTCATCTCTTATCGAAAAGATTCTTTCCTTCGCTCTTGCTTTTTCTTCATCACGACGGGCACCGCCAATGCAGGCATCAAAACCAAATTCTTCAATGGCATCCAACAGGGTGAAGGTTTGCAAAGCATTGCGGCTGGCAAGTTTACCTGTGGTTTCTTTCAGGCCCTTGGCTTTGATGGTGTCTTCCACTTTTCGCACAATCAACTTCTCACCTATTTGTTCTGCAAGCGCATCGCGAAAATCCAAGGCTTCGGGAAAATTGTGGCCCGTGTCAATGTGTACCAACGGAAAAGGAAACTTGTCGGGGCGAAAGGCCTTCAAGGCCAAATGAACAAGCGTGATGGAATCTTTGCCGCCCGAAAACAACAAGGCCGGCTTTTCAAATTGACCCGCCACTTCACGCAAAATGTAAATGGCTTCGGATTCTAACTGGTCTAAATAATCGGCTCGAAAACTCATAGAGGGTTATTGAGATATTGCGATATCAGGATATTGAGATGTTGATGATTCTGCGGCGGCATGAACGTGCAGGCCGCATTCTTTTTTACTGGCATCTTCCCACCACCAACGGCCGGCACGAAAGTCTTCGCCGGGCTTGATGGCTCTTGTACAGGGCGCACAACCAATGCTCACAAAGCCTTTATCATGTAAAGAATTATAAGGCACGTTGTGCTCATTGATGTATACTTTCACTTCATCTGTCGTCCAATGCAGCAGCGGATTGTATTTGATGATCTGGTTGGCTTCGTCCCATTCTAACATCTGCATGTCGCTTCTATTGGGCGAATGTTCCGCACGAAGCCCGGTGATCCAAACAGCCTTGCCGGCAAGTGCTCTTTTCAACGGCTCGACTTTGCGAATGTGGCAACAAGCCTTTCTATTTTCAACGGATTCATAAAACGAATTGGGACCATAAGCACGAACAAACTCCTGCAGCTTTTGCGCCTGCGGATAATAAGCATCAATGGTAAGATTATAGCGTTCCAATGTGCGGCTCCATGTCGAATAAGTTTCCGGAAACAAGCGGCCCGTGTCCAATGTAAAAATGGAAACCGGAACACTTTTGCTGATGTAGTCAAGTATCACCTGGTCTTCGTAACTAAAAGATGTAGAAAACACAAGGCGGTCAGGAAAGGCTTCGTAAATCTTTTCCAGGGCATCGGGGATGGACGCCTGTGCAAAATCATTTTGTAATGGCAGAAAACTGTCTTCTAACGCAATAGACATAGCCTAAAGGTTTAGCGTGAAAAATTTTAAATAGAAAGCAATCGGGAGAGAGGAACGTTGAAGCGGGTTAGGACTTACAACAACAAGCGGTTCACTTTCGACAACAACCAATCCCCGTTGTGTGAACGTTGGCGGCGATTGTTTGTGCAAAGAAGATCGTTGTCTTTTCCATTTTTAAAAATTGAAACGTTGCCACTCGTCAAGACAAGGTGAAAATAAAAAAGCACCGCCGATAAATCAGCGGTGCTTCGGTATTTTGTAATTTTTTTACGAATGCACATCTGCCTTATCTGTCCCGCTTGCGGCGGATTGGAGGTAGCACCTTTCCTTTTCAGGGGATGGTTGCTAAGGTATCAACGGGCCAAGTCCCTACACCTTTCTTGATAAGTATAAAAAGAGCGATGAGCGAATATAGAACGCAATCAGCTAACGGCTTCACTCATTGAAAATTTTTTTTGTAACCATGTTTCATCGGAATGATGCAGTGGGCCTGCATGACGATTGCATGACGCAAGTGCTTGTTCATTCTCTGCCGCATCAAACAACATGGCTGTGCAAAGGCAAGCCCTTCTGTTTTTTTGCTCAAGTATGCTATAGTTCGGACAGCTTTTGCAGGCATCCCAAAAAACTTCGGCCGTTGTGATCTGCGAATAGGTAACCGGCTTGAAACCAAGGCGGCTGTTGATTTTCATAACGGCCAATGAAGTGGTTAAGCCGAAGAGCTTTGCACCAGGATATTTTGTACGGGCCAGGTCAAAGGCTTTTTCTTTTAACCGTGTTGCCACATTGCTGTTGCGGTACTGCGGCGCAACAATCAGGGCGCAGGTAGATACAAAGCGGTCATCGTCCCAGGCTTTGATGTAACAAAAGCCAACCCACTCATCTTTGGCCGTTAGGGCAATCACGGCAGTCCCTTCTTTTATTCGTTGTTCCAATTGAGAAGGGGAACGTTTGCAGATGCCGGTGCCTCTCGTTTGCGCAGAGCTTTCTATTTCGGCAATGATGGTATTGATATGATGAAGGTCTCCTTCGCCGGCAAGGCGGATGATGATTTGATGCGTAGCCATAAAACAGGTGTTGATGAAACAGATTCAGTTTTGAAAACGGGGCTGAAAAACTTTCACTGACAGGGGCAAACGCAGGGGGCGCCTGTCAGCACCTGGGGCCTGGAGCGGGGAAGCAAATAGCAAAAGAAGGAACGGTGTTCCGGCGGAAAGAAGAGATGATATGTGAACAGATGCGATTCACGTTGGTGCAATATAGAACGGGTTTTTGATGAAATCAAAAAGAGCAAGGTTTTTTCGGTTCTGCAATGTTTATAAGCTATGCTGCTTCAGCCAATTTTTATGCGTTGTAAAATCTAGAGGTTAACAATCGATTTTATAGGTGATTCTTGAAGGCTGAAAATCATTGTGTGATAGCGATTGCAAGCACAAACGGCAATGGGCAACGTACAGCTAATGGGCATCTATTCATTTGGTTGGCCGTACGTATATTAGCACAATACACTTGTTGTGTGCTATTCTATCAGACACCCTGTAACTTCCGTGAAATGTGTAAGACTTCCGTAGAAATGTATAAGCCTGCTCTTGACTATCGTTAGACTTTTGTGAAGAATCAAAACAATTCAAAATGATAAACACAAATACTGACGGAGCAAAACAAGTTAGCTTTCTGTCTAACAACATCAGAATTTCAGCAAATGTTTATTACCCAAGCAATCCTGATAAAAAGCCTTTACCTGCTATAGTTGTTTCACACCCGGCTGGTGGTATAAAAGAACAAACCGCTGGGCTTTATGCAAAACGATTGGCAGAAAAAGGGTTTGTCACTTTAACCTTTGACGCCGCTTATCAAGGTGAAAGCGAAGGAATGCCACGAGGTTTGGAAGACCCTGCACAAAGAGTAGAAGATATAAGAGCTGCCGTAGCTTTTTTAACTACTGTAAAAGATGTAGACACAAAAAATATCGGAGTGTTAGGAATATGTGCATCCGGCGGTTATACTCTTGTTGCTGTTGCTACAAACCATAATGTAAAAGCACTTGCAACGGTGAGCGGCGTAGATTTAGGCGATTGGTATAGGAAAGGTTCTGACGGAAAGCAAGACCCTAAGATTATACAAAGTATGCTTGATATGGCATCAGCGGATAAAATTGATATTGCCAACGGTAAAGCAGCTGGCTCAATGCCCATACATCCAAAAACGGAAGAAGAGGCAAAAGCCGCTGGTGGCATGGCTTATGAAGGCTGGAGATATTATTGTACCGATGAGGGTTATCATCCAAATGCTGCAAAATTCTTTGTATGGAGCAGCATAGAACGAATTGCAGCGTTCTACTCACCGCACTTTGCTTATTTAATTGCGCCACGACCCGTGCTCATGATTGCAGGTACAGAAGCACAGACATTGTGGATGACAAAAGAAGCCTACGACCAAAGCAAAGGAGAAAAGGAACTTTTTTTAATTGAAGGAGCAACTCACGTTGACCTTTACTTTAAAGAAGAATATGTTTCGCAGGCTGTTCCTAAATTAGATGAATTTTTCAGGAAAAATTTAGGCAATGACAAATAAATTTATAAAGCTACAATCAATAAGCGAAGCACATAAACTGTTTGGATATGACAAACCAAAGCATCCGCTAATTTCATTGGTTGACTTAACGAAGATAAAAGCTGCTGTAATAGAAACCGAAGCTTTTTACGAGATGTCATTTTACACCGTTGCCTGTAAACGTTTTCACGGCGTTTTCAAATATGGAAAATCTCATTATGATTTTAACGAGGGGACATTAATATTTACTGCCCCTCATCAGGTTATCAATGCAAGCCACGACCTTCAAATGGAAGAAGGTTGGGGCTTATTTTTTCATCCCGATTTTATCAATGGTACTTCTCTTGCCCGAAAAATACATGAGTATTCATTTTTTAATTATGAGGCCAATGAAGCTTTGCATATTTCCGACGATGAACAATTGATTTTGCAAGATTGCGTTAAAAAAATTAAAAAAGAATATTCCCAAAATATAGACAAGCATACGCAAGGCTTAATTGTAAGTAATCTTGAACTACTGCTCAACTATTGTGACCGCTTTTACGACAGGCAGTTTCTTACGAGAAGTAAAGTCAGCAAAGACATTGTTCAAATCTTTGAACATTTATTGAACGATTTTTTTGCTAAACAAGAATCAATTAACGCTGGATTTCCAGACGTTAAATTTTTTGCATCTCACTTAAATTTATCACCTAATTATTTATCCGATTTGCTCAACAGGTTCACGGGTAAGACAACGCAAGAACACATTCATCTCAAACTTGTTGACACGGCAAAATCGCTTTTGTGGAGTACCGAAAAATCAATCAGTGAAATTGCTTATGAACTTGGGTTTGAATATCCCTCACATTTCACCAAAATTTTTAAAACCAAAACAGGACTGACACCACATCAATACAGAAATACGAACTGACAAAGGACAGCACACAAAAAGGGGCTTGACGCTATTAAGGCTCAATGTTGAAACTTCGGCTGTAGTTCGTTATCAGCTAGAGTTCCAGCTTGACGTTAGTAATTTAGCTTTAGCGCTTCACTTCAAGTTTTAAAAATATTGGGCTTCAATTGTTACCTGACGTTTTTCAAATATCCTAATAACGCCAAATCCTGTTCGTTAGGTGTTCAATAGGCTTCCCGACCGTACACGTCCCGATAGCTATCGGGACGTGTACGACACAACAGACGCTTCATAGAAGCAATAGCCCCTGGCCCACAAAACGTTTCCTCCAAACGAAATGTTGAAATAAGCCCGCAAAATTCTTCATCGTTCCGCTGCGGCTATCTTTGCCGCCTCATGAAAGAACTTTCCCTCGTCATTCCCGTGATGAACGAAGAAGACAACATCAAGCCGCTTTTAGAAGCCGTGCATGATGCGTTAAAAGATTTTGACTACGAAGTCATCCTTGTTGATGATGGCTCAAGCGATGCCACCCGCAAACGAATTATTGAGTTTTCTGATGACCGTACCGTGCTCGTAGAACTTCGTAAAAACTACGGCCAAAGCACGGCCATGACCGCCGGCATTGACCATGCCCGCGGCCGGTATGTGGCCTTGCTCGACGGCGACTTGCAAAACGATCCCACCGACATTCCCTTTATGGTGGAGTTGCTTAAACGCGAAGATTGGGACGTGGTAGCCGGTAACCGCAAGAACCGCAAAGACGGCACCTTGTTGCGCAAGTTTCCAAGCAAGATTGCCAATGCCCTCATTCGACGCATGACCGGCGTTTATATAAAAGATTACGGTTGCACACTCAAGATTTTTAAAAAAGAGATTGCCGATGACCTGGGGTTGTACGGCGAGCTTCACCGTTTTATTCCGGTGCTGGCAAAGCTGCAAGGCGCCAGAATAACACAGGTGGACGTGAAGCACCATCCGCGCAAATTTGGCAAAAGCAAATACGGCATTGGCCGCACCTTTCGTGTGTTGTCGGATTTGGTGCTGATGGTTTTCTTCCGGCGCTACATGCAAAAGCCCATGCACTTGTTTGGGACCTTGGGCTTTATTTCCTTGGGCCTCGGCATCATCATCAATGCTTACCTGCTCATCTTAAAAATTTTGGGTCACGATATTTGGGGCAAGCCGATGCTGATACTCGGGCTTATCTTTTTACTCGGCGGCATTCAACTCATCACCATCGGTATTTTGGCGGAGATAGCCGTGCGAACTTATTACGAATCGCAAAGCAAAAAAACCTACCAGGTGCGCAAGGTGTATCAGAAAAGCCGCGAAGCTGAAACGCTGGAAATAACGGTATGAACGCGAGACGCGGGACCTCAAACGTGAAACCGTAGATTCATTACAGAATAGAGTTCGCTACGGTTTCACATCTCACGTTTGCCATTTCACGTCCGTTGCCTATTGCTCATTGCCTGTTGCCAATTGTTCCTCATGCGTCTGCCCCGGAAAGAGTACAATCATTTTTTGCAAGCTGTTTTCTTTAGCCTTGGCGTTGCTTTTGTGCTGGCCGTGTTTGTTGCCATTTACGGAAAGAATGATTCCTTCCTGATGATCAACGGCCACTATTCCGTGCAGGCCGATTACTTTTTTAACGGGGTTACATTTTTGGGCGAATGGCTGTTGTGGGTACCGCTGTTTGCCTATGCCTTGTTTTACAACCGCGATTTTTTTATTGCGGTTCTTGTGGCCTTGGTTGTTTGCACACTCATCACGCATTTGTTTAAACAAGTGATCTATGTGGGCCAGCCACGGCCGCTGCGGTTGTTGGAAGGCCTGGCCCGCGCCGTACCCATTATTAAAGACAACCGCTACGTTAACAGCTTTCCATCAGGCCATACCTGCACGGCCTTTACCACATCACTATTGTTAGCTTTTATCATTCGTCGTAATTGGGCGCCTTATGTCTTCACCTTAATTGCTTTTTTGGTTGGCTATTCAAGAGTTTATTTAGCGCAGCATTTTGTGACCGATGTGCTGGCGGGCATCTTTGTCGGCATCGTTTCGTCATACCTTGCGCTGCTGGCGTACGAACGTTTCCGCAAAAAGAAAACGGAGCTTGAAGCAGAGCCGTCTCTTCACCATGAATGATATTTGCACCCATGCAGTTTCAACGCCAAAGCCTTGCGCCGCTCAACCACAAAGAGTTCCGGCTCTACATCTTCACCCGCTTTTTTTACATCATGGCCCTTCAAATGGTAGGTACCGTCATTGCCTATCAATTGTTTCATCTCACCAAAGATTCGTTCTCCATCGGGCTGGCCGGCCTTGCCGAATTTTTACCTGTGTTTTCATTGGCGCTTTATGCCGGCCATGTTATTGATCGCTCGGACAAACGAACGCTGTTGCTGCGCGGCGTGTTCACGTACCTGCTTTGCGTGGTGGCGCTGATTGTGCTTACGGTGCCTTCGATTCAAAAACAACTAACCATCACGGCGCTATCCGCAATGTTTTACGCGGTTATCTTTTTCACCGGCGCCATTCGTGCTTTTGTTGGACCAGCATTCAATGCCATTCTTTCGCAGCTGGTGCCCAAAAACATCTTGCAGTTCGCGGCCAACATCAGTTCCACTACCTGGCTTACGGCTTCTATTGCGGGTCACGCATCGGCGGGCTTTTTAATTGCACTCGCCGGCATCAACGGCAGCTTTTTTATCATCCTTTGTTACATTCTAATCGCGGGTTTTGCGCTATCAAGAATTCAAAAAAAACCCATTGTGCATACGGCAACAAACATTCGCACCTGGGACAGCATGAAGGAAGGCCTGACGTATGTTTTCAAACACAAAATTTTATTGGCCGCTATTTCTCTTGATTTATTTGCCGTGTTGTTCGGCGGCGCTAAAGCCTTGATACCGGAGTTTGCCGACAAGATTTTGGCCGTTGGCCCTATTGGTTTCGGCTGGCTGAATGCAGCCATTGACATTGGTTCTGTATGCACATTAATTGTAGTCACCATCACGCCGCTGCGCAAAAAGCAAGGCTTGATTTTACTCTGCGCGGTAGCGGGTTTCGGGCTTTGCATCATCACCTTTGGCTTGTCCGATTTTTATGCGCTTTCGTTTGCCGCTCTGCTCATAGCCGGCATACTCGACGGCATAAGCGTGGTGGTAAGAGGAACGGTTTTTCAACTGACAACACCCGATGAAATCCGTGGCCGGGTAAGTTCGGTAAACTCAATGTTCATTAACTCATCTAACGAGTTGGGACAGTTTGAAAGCGGCTTTACGGCACGCTTGTTTGGCGGCGCCAGGCCGGCGGTTATTTTCGGCGGCGTCATGACGATGATTGTGGTGATAGTGGCGTGGATAAAGGCACCGCAGTTGCGCAAGTTTGAGTATTGACCTCACCCCGCCCTCTCCTCCCGATAGCTATCGGGATTGATGGAGAGGGGTGAGGTCGTATCTTCAACACCTAAATTCATCTTCATGCACCGCCGTAATTTTCTTTACAACGCAGGCCTGTTTACAGGCGCTTCGCTCCTCTTTCAAAAATCAGCACTGGCTTCTATGGTAAACCCATTTGATTATAAAATACGAATGCTGCGCGGCAACGTCGGCATCTTTACCGAAAGAGGCGGCACCATCGGCTTTCTACTCTCGCCTGATGGCACGCTGGTGATTGACTCGCAGTTTGAAGACACGGCCCCGCACCTGATAGCCGAAGTGCAAAAGCGCAACACCGTGCCGATAAAATTTTTGTTGAACACGCATCACCACGGCGACCATACCTCCGGCAACATTGCTTTTAAAGGGCTTGTTGAACACGTGGCGGCCCATCAAAATTCACTGGCCAATCAAAAGGCCGTGGCAGAGAAAGCAAACAAAGTGGACAAGCAGCTTTACCCCGATCAAACCTTTGATAAAGAATTAAAATTGAAGATGGGCAAGGAAAAGATAACGGGCCATTACTTCGGCGCCGGCCATACCAACGGCGATGCGGTTTATCACTTTGAAGACGCGAACGTGATGCACGTAGGTGACTTAATGTTCAACAAACGCCACCCCTTTGTTGACCGCAGCGCAGGCGCCAACATGCGCAGTTGGATAAGCGCTTTGGACAAGATTCAAAAGATAGGAAACAAAGACACCATTTACATCTTCGGCCACTCCTTAAACGAAGGCGAAGAAACCGGCAGTGCAGAAGACCTGAAAAAGTTTGCTGATTATTTAGACAAGGTGGTGGTGTTTGCTGGCACTGAATTTAAAAAAGGCACGACAAAAGAAGAATTCATTAAAAACACGGCTATCCCCGGTGTAACGGAATGGTCTGGACAAGGTATTGAGCGTCCGCTGACGGCGGCTTATGAAGAGGTGAGCGCAAAAGCGTGAGTAGTGAAGGGTCAGTTGTGAATGAAAGATTCATCCGGCTACAGCCTCACTCTCGATAGTGTGGCATTGCGGATAACTTTTGAACAATTAAACGCTTGAACATTTGAACAAAGCAGAACGTCAACTTTACATACGGCCATTCACGTCTTCAGCTTTTGTTCTAATTTTTCCAGCACATAAAACGTAATGGGGCAGAAGGTGGAATTTTTTAGCGTGAGTGGTTGTCGTTTAATAATCACGTCTTCATCAGTATAAGGAAAGCGTTCGCAATCGGAAGGCCGCACATCGTAAACACCACAGCGATTGTCGTCACCAAGAAAAGGGCAAGGTGATGCTTTCACAACAAAGTCGCCTTCTTCATCCACCCGCAAATACGTCTCAATAAAAACACTCTCCTTCATGCCCAAATGTTTGCTGATGCGCTTAACATCCGGCGTTTTAAACCGCGGCGAATAGTTCTTGCAACAAGCCGCGCATTGCAGGCAATCGATCTTTTTAAAAGCTTCTTCGTGCAGGTGCGGCAATTCTTTCAATACTTTATTCTTATTGGCTTGTGCCAAAAAATTTTTGAACAACTTTTGCTTGTCCCTGCTGCGCTTTTGCCAATTGTGTAAATCATCATCGGGCATAATATCATTTGTAGTGCTATAGGTATTGACTTTTCTTTTCTGCAATCATCGTCGTAACCATCAGCCTTCGGCGGATAAACTCCAACACAGAGGCACAAAGTTTCACGGAGGCTCTTTGTGCGTCTCTGTGCGTCCATGGTTCCGTGGTTCAATTGCCGCAACGATGTCACAAACGTGTTTTTAAAATTGGAATCATTTCAGCCTTCCAACTCACAAAGTTGCCGGCCAAAATATGCTTTCGTGCTTCGGTAACCAGCCACAAATAAAATGCAAGGTTTTGCACGGAAGCGATGGTTAAGCCAAGCAGCTCGCTGGATTTAAACAAGTGCCGCACATAAGCCTTGTTGTAATAGTGGCTCCATTCGTTTTCAAGGCCGTCATCAATGGGCGAGAAGTCACGTTCCCATTTTTTATTGTCAATGTTGATGATGCCTTTGGTGGTAAAGAGTTGTGCGTTGCGGCCGTTTCGGGTAGGCATCACACAATCAAACATGTCCACGCCCAACGCAATGCATTCAAGGATATTCCACGGCGTGCCCACGCCCATCAAATAACGTGGCCTGGCTATTGGTAAGTTCTCGCAACAAAGCCCGCAGATTTCGTACATCACCGGTTCGGGTTCGCCCACACTTAAACCACCGATGGCATTGCCGGTTGCGTTCTTTGATGCAACGTATTCGCAGGAGGCTTTTCGCAGATCGTGATGAACTGCGCCTTGCACAATGGGAAAAAGGTTTTGCGTGTGGCCCCATTTATCAGGTGTGTTGTTGAACTGCGTGAAGCATCTATCCAGCCAACGGTGCGTAAGGTTCATGGAATTGAGTGCATACTTGTATTCACTTTGCGCCGGCGGGCATTCGTCAAAAGCCATCATGATGTCGGCACCGATGCTGCGTTGGATGTCCATTACTTTTTCGGGAGTGAACAAGTGCTTGCTGCCGTCAATGTGGCTTTGAAACATCACGCCTTCTTCGTTGATCTTTCTGTTGGCCGCCAATGAAAAAACCTGAAAGCCGCCGCTGTCGGTGAGGATGGGTTTATCCCAATTCATAAAGCGGTGCAGGCCGCTTGCGGCTTCCATTGTTTCCATTCCCGGACGCAGATAAAGATGATAGGTATTGCCTAAAATAATTTGCGCTTTTACCTGTTCTTTCAGGCTTTGTTGCGGCACGGCTTTCACGCTGCCGATGGTGCCCACGGGCATGAAGATGGGCGTTTGTATTTGGCCGTGGTCCGTTGTGATGATACCGGCTCTTGCGGAAGAAAGAGCATCGGTTTTTGTGAGTTCGAAGGAAAGTGCGGGCATAGCGGGCAAAGATAGAACCTCACCCCTAACCCCTCTCCATCAATCCCGATAGCTATCGGGAGGAGAGGGGAATAGCGTCAGAAATCACAACGGTCATTTACCGTTGTGTGGATTAAAAATGCCGAATAGAATTACTGAACGTACAAGTGAGTGACACAACAGGCGATGCTACGTAGCAATGCAGCCGGTTCTAAAAAAACTATGAATAAAAAACACTCTGCTGCTTCTAATCCGCCGGCGCAAGCACTCCCTCTCCTCTTGATAGCTATCGGGATTGATGGAGAGGGCTGGGGTGAGGTCTTATCTTCGCGACATGATGAAAGAGATCGTCGTCAGCGGCATTCGCTCCACCGGGAACCTTCACTTGGGAAATTATTTTGGCGCACTGCGCAATTATGTAAGGATGCAGGAAGAATTCAATTGTTATTTTTTTGTGGCCGATTGGCATTCGCTGACCACGCATCCCGATACAAAAGAATTGCGCAACAGCGTACTGAACGTGGTGGCGGAAAACATGGCCGCTGGTCTTGATCCAGAGAAAGTTTGTTTGTACCTGCAAAGCGCTATTCCCGAAATTGCCGAACTGTATTTGTACCTGAACATGATGGCTTACAAAGGCGAACTGGAAAAGACAACTACATTTAAGGATAAGGTGCGGCAACAACCCGATAACGTGAATGCGGGCCTGCTTACTTATCCTGTTTTGCAAACTGCCGACATCATTATTCACCGCGCTAAATATGTGCCCGTGGGCAAAGACCAGGAACAGCATTTAGAGATGGCCCGCAACTTTGCGCAACGTTTTAATCATCGCTATGGCGACTTGTTTCCCGAACCGATGGCCTTCAACTTTGGCGAAGACCTGATAAAGATTCCGAGTCTTGACGGCGCGGGTAAAATGAGCAAGAGCGAGAACCAATACGCCACGCTTTATCTGGCCGATGAGGATGACCTTATTCGAAAGAAAGTAATGAAGGCAAAAACTGACAGTGGTCCAACGGAACCAAATAGTGAAATGCCAGATTATATTCAGGCCCTGTTTCAGTTGATGAACCTTATAAGCGATGAAAGCACGGTGCAAAAGTTCAGGGATGATTTCAACAACGCGGCCATCCGCTACGGCGATGTGAAGAAGCAGTTGGCGGAAGACATGGTGAAATTTATTGCGCCGATACGAGAAAGAGCAAAGGCAATAAGAAGTGATGAAGCGAGTCTGAAAAAAGTTTTACAACGCGGCGCGGAACAGGCAAGAGAAAGCGCAAAAGAAACTTTGCAACAAACAAGGGAGATGATTGGCGTGAATTATTTCTAACCTACTTTGCCTCAAGAAGCAAAACTTTATTTTTAACGACTATTCAAAAATTCCCCTTTAGGGGACAGGGGCATGAAAGCAAAAAAGCCAAAGCACATTGCGGTTGCGGGAAACATCGGCGCCGGTAAAACCACGCTTACGCAACAGTTAAGCAAGCACTATAAATGGATTCCAAATTTTGAGGATGTGGAGAACAACCCTTACCTCAACGATTTTTATGAAGACATGCCGCGGTGGAGCTTTCAGTTGCAGATTTATTTTTTGCAAAGCCGGTTGGGCCAATTGATAGAAATCCGGGAAGGCACGGAAACGATTATTCAAGACCGCACGATATATGAAGACGCACAGATTTTTGCGCCCAACCTCCACGACATGGGCCTGATGAGCAAGCGTGATTTTGAAAATTATTTCTCTTTTTTTCAAACGCTCAAGAGCATGATTCAGCCACCGGATTTGCTCATTTACATTCAGGCGACGGTGCCTACATTGGTGGGACAAATACAAAAGCGCGGCCGCGAGTATGAAGAGAACATACGGCTGGATTACTTGAAGAAGCTGAATGAATATTACAACAAATGGATTGAGGGTTACAAGGAAGGCCCGCTGCTGGTTATTAACGGCGACAAGAACAAGTTTGGAGAGAATGATGAAGATTTGGGCAAGGTGATTAACGCGGTGGATGCGGAGTTGTTTGGGTTGTTTTGAGAAGGTTGTAAAAAACTGAATTGGAGGAATCAGTTTCATTAAATACAAATCGTCATAACAGTTGCTAGAACTTTAGTCCATGAACATAGTGCTTTCTTTTATTTTTTTACTTTTTTCATTTGCAAGTTTTGGCCAACGTGCAAAAATTCTAATATTAAAAAAGAGAAACCCTTTTACAAAAGAAATTTACGTTTTTCCCAAGGCTGTCGCTTCTTCTTTTCAAGCCACGGAAAAAATAAATAAGGCAATGCGGGATATGGTTCTTGGCGTTACGGAAAATATTACCGACGCAAACATTTTTGATAGTGTTTGGAGAAACGTAAGTGACTTGTCTTTTCAGGTTAGTCAACTCAACGCGAGATTAATTTCACTATCCATATCGGGCCAAGGCTGCGGCGCTTATTGTGAGCCATTTACCTATTATTTTACATTCAACACAAAAACAGGCAATCAATTAACATTGGATAGCTTGTTCACACCAGTAGGAATAAAAACATTGGTTTACAACTTGAATCTAAATCGAAATAAAAGAGTCCTCAAAAAAATAAAGGAGTTAAACACTTCTTTACGGCTCAGGAAAGTAAAGAATACAAGAAATGATATTTTAGAGAAAAAGCAATTATACACAGACTGCCTTGCTAAAAAAATTAATCCTTCTTATATCGCAGAAATTGGCTTTTTATGCAAGTCCGGCAACTTGAAAATCTACACCGAAAGATGTTCCGTTCATTACAATATGACGTTAGATGACTTATGGACTTTTCAATACCAAATTACTTTAAAAGATTATGCAAAAATGTTAACTGATTTTGGACGAACTCAAATGCGGTGAATATCCAACCTGCATCCATAACTTTTTCAAAATGACTCACGATTCTTCCGACATCGCCTTCCTCAAAGACGTTTACGCCCTTGCCCGTAACAAATACAAGCCATCAAAAATTCAAACCCTGCTGCTTACTGAAGCACCGCCTTGCAACCTTGAACGCTACTTTTATTTTGAAGATGTAAAAAAACAAGACTCCTTGTTTTTAGAAATCATGGGTGTTTTGTACCCGGAGTTAAAAGGCCGCTATTTAAAGTCGGGACGTAAAATAGAATTGAAAGAAGAACTGCTTTTTCAGTTCCAAAGCGACGGTTATTGGTTAATGACTGTAGCGGAAGTTCCGTTTGGTGTGGCGGGCAATTCACTCGAAGGCTGCCTTAACGATCTACCCGAACGACTGGGCAAATACATTACCAAGCAAACACCCATTATTCTTATTCAGGCGGATGTTTACGACCTGTGTTATCCTTTGCTTACCCAACACGGCTACAACGTGATTAATGAACGGCTGCCTTTTCCGGGAAGCGGACAGCAGAGGGTTTTCAGAGAGAAGTTTGCAAAGGTTATCTGTGCTTAGCGACAGGCTTGTTATCAGCCGGTTTTGGTGGCTATCTTTTCATCCATAAAATTGCGGTTATGCAAATGACCAAACCTTCTAACGTTGACGAGTACATTGCCTCGTTTTCGTTGCAAACACAAACGCTGTTAACACAACTTCGTGATGTATTTAAAAGAGCCGCACCCAAAGCGGAAGAAAGCATCAGTTATGGTTTGGCAGCTTATAAATATCATGGTCCGTTGATTTACTTCGGTGGATTTAAGGCTCATGTCAGCCTTTTTCCTACAGGCACCAGCCTTGCGCTATTTGATGATGAACTGGCGCCGTACAAACGCTCCAAAGGCACGGTGCAGTTTCCGCTGAATGAACCATTGCCGCTAAAGTTGATTGAGAAGATTGTAAAGTATCGGGTAAAAGAAAACGAAGAAAAAGCAGCGGTAAAAAAGAAAAAGTGATGAACGGACACTTCTTTTTATTGCCTGTCCTTGATGCAGTTCACAGATCCCCCTGCGTCAGGATAACAAGATAGATGCGTTACTGTTTTGAACACTCCGATTTTTGAGAGATGGAAAACGAAAACACTTTTACATGTCATGCCGAGGTACGAGGCATCTGTGGATTACACAAAAAAGTTAGTAACATGAAAGAGTAAGTGTTTAGTGTCCAATAGAATTACCGAATGTATAAGTGAGAATTCATTTCTTCCCCCGGAAGAAATGAATGAATCAAAGATTACAACAGACGATGATAGTAGCAATACAGCCAAGTCCATAAAAAAAGCCTCAATCATGTTTTATGATTGAGGCTTTTTACATCGTTTATAAGCGAGGGCTGTGTTGCGGCTTCTCCCCTCTCTAACTTGTTGGAGAGGAGCCGGGGGTGAGGTCAATCTCCCCACACTTCATCCTCTCCTTTCAGCCACTTCTTCACCAGATCCGTTGTGATGGACTTTGGCCTTTCGAGCGGGAAGCCTAGAACTCTGTCCCAACATAAACTTGCCAACACACCCAGCGCACGGCTTACACCGAACAACACCGTATAAAACTCGTATTCCACCATGCCGTAATGCACCAGCAAAGCACCGCTGTGCGCATCCACATTAGGCCAGGGGTTCTTAATTTTTCCAAGCGATTGCAAAATGGGCGGAACGGTTTCGTAAATGTTCCAAACGGTTTGCACCAAGGGATCATCAGGCATGTGTTTTTTGCCAAACTCCATCTGCGCTGTAAACCGCGGATCGGTTTTGCGCAACACTGCATGGCCGTAACCCGGAACTACTTTGCCGCTCTCCAACGTCTTCTTCACATAGTCGGCGATTTGTTCACTTGACGGCGTTTCGGTTTTCAGTTCTTCGCGCATTTCATAAATCCACTTGATCACTTCCTGATTGGCCAGGCCGTGCAGCGGACCCGCCAGGCCGTTCATGCCCGCGGCAAAACTTAAGTAAGGATCGCTTAAAGCCGAACCAACCAAATGCGTTGTGTGCGCCGATACGTTGCCGCCTTCATGGTCGGCATGAATGACCATGTAAAGGCGCATAAGTTCTTTGAAGCTTTCATCGCTATAACCCATCATGTGCGCAAAGTTGCCGGCCCAATCCAGCAAACCATTCGGCTGAATGTGATCGCCGTTCTTGTACTTGCGGCGATAGATATAAGCCGCTATTCGCGGTAATCTTGCTATTAGGTCCATCGAATCATCAAACACCGCGTCCCAATAATCTTTTTTGCTCATGCCGGCGGCGTAACGTTTGGCAAAGTCGCTTTCTGTTTGAAGCGCCATCACGGCCACCACAAACTGCGTCATGGGATGCGTAGTTACGGGCAGGGCTTCAATGGTGGCAAACACATGATTGGGTACGTGGCTGCGGCGTTGCCACACACCGGTGAGGTGTTCAACATCCGCTTCGGTGGGCAGGTCGCCGATGAGCATTAAATAAAACAGGCCTTCGGGCAAAGGTTCCGAACCACCTTCGGCTTTCGGTAATTGTTTGCGCAAATCGGGGATGGAGCAACCGCGAAAACGAATGCCTTCCTGCGCATCCAGGAGCGAGGTTTCAGTTACCAATCCGGTGATGCCGCGCATGCCTTGATACACTTGCGCCAACTGCACTTCGCCAATTTTTTTTGTTCCGTGCTCTTTAAGTAAATCTTTGATTTCGGCGGCGGTGGCATCGCCCTTTGCTTTAAACCTGTCCTTAATAATGCCCATTGTTTTTGATTTGTATTGAGAGAATTTGAAGCGGCCTAAAGATAACCACGGATGGACGGGATTTGAACCGCGGATTGTTGGGATTTTGAAACGATTGTCGGGATGATGCAAGCGACAGGAAGCGTTTAACAACTGGCGGTAATGCTACTATTGAACATCCGTTGCGACGCTCCCTGCCTACCGGCAGGCAGGCATTCATCGTTCTTATCGCTCTTGAGCGTACAAAGCGCCGACACCATTGATTAAATGGATTTGCAAGAATTAAATAAATTGTTGTTTACCCAAGCGGTTTTAGCAATGCTTCCTCATAGCTGAATAACGGAAGGATATAAAGAAGCGCAATGCGAAAGGGCAAAGCAAGCAGACTGTTTTATCAGGGACTCACCTGCCAACATCATAGCTAAGTCGCCGCATATCCTTCTCATAACTTTAAGAGCCGGTGCAACTTTGAGCAGACAAAAGGCATCCTGTTTGTTGGCAGTACCGCCGGGCTAAAAACCTTCAGACCATGAAAAATAAATTAACCACCCTTACCCTCGCTGTTCCGTATAAAAGGGCCGGCAATGTCATTAGCCAGCAAGATGTAATCTTCGATTTCTTTCAGGAAGACGATCACTATTCCCTGGTTCCGCTTTTAAGTGCCAACGAACTTGAAGTCGCTAACCTGCCGCCGGCCCTCAACTTTGTGATGCAAAACAGCAAGCCGGTTTCGTTGCGCGGAAAAAGAGACGGTAACTTCCATGTAATTGAAGATGCCGCAAAACAGCTATTGCAACAGAACATTCTTGTATAGCATAGAAATAAAAAACTTGATTGATAATTGTGGAGAGGGAATTTGCCGTGGCACATTTTTTAGTGTGCTATCTCGCTCTATAAACCACAAACCCTGAACCTTTTTTAGATGCAGACAAATTTCATTTGTTCATTGTTTCTTAATCAGCTAAGGGTTTCCATTTAAGCAAAAACGGTCTATCTTCACGGCCCAATCAAAAACGTATCCCTCACCTATGCAACGGATTCACCCACTTCATGTAGCGCTTAAAGACCGTCCGAAAATTTTCCAGGCAATCGTGCTTTGCCTTTTTTCCTCTTCGGTACTGTCCATAATTGTTTGCGGAATTTACGCTTTGGAAACAGAAGCCAAACCATCCGCTACCGTGCAAAAGCAAGCCAAGCCGCAAGGTTCTCAACCGGCGTATGCTTCTTTTTCCCGATGAACGGCCGAGGCCATCACGGTAATTTCTCAAACTCTGTTGTACAGGCTTGTTTATCCGCGCAATCTTTTTGAATTTTATTGCGTGAACTATAAACGCGACAAGGCGGTGTGTATATACACACCGCCTTGTCGCAAACTTTTTGCCTACTTACCGGATGGTTAAGGCGTCAATACCACCTTAACGCAATCTTCTTCTTTCTCTTTAAAAATTTTGTAGCCGTGGGCTATTTCAGATAACGGTAAACGATGGGTGATGATGTCGTCCAGCTTCACTTTTCCTTCCACCACGTATTTCAACAAAGCATCAATGTGCTTGTGCGCCGGGGCCTGTCCTCCTTTTAAAATGATGCCCTTGTCGAAAAATTGTCCAAGAGGGAAATTGTCATAGGTAGTAGGATAAACACCCAATACCGACACGATGCCGCCGCGACGAACGGCGCTCATGCAAGCCTCTAACACTTTTGGAGAGCCTTTCTCCAAATTGACAACCGACTTCAAACGGTCGAGCAAATTGCGGTCGGGCTCAAAGCCAACAGCTTCTACTACGACATCCGCGCCGCGGCCTTCGGTCATGGCCCGAATTTGCTCCACTACTTCTTTCGCGCCGTCGTTCCAAAGAATGGTTTCGCAATTAGCCGCAGCCTTTGCTTTATCTAATCGGTATTGCAACGTATCTACAATCACTACCCTTGCCGCACCGCGAAGCCAGGCACTTTTAGCGGCCATGATGCCAACCGGACCCGAACCAAAAATGGCAACCGTTTCACCGCCTTTTACTTCGCCCCAATCAATACCGCTGTAACCCGTAGGAAAAATGTCGGTAAGGAAAAGCACCTGCTCATCGCTTAAACTATCGGGCACAAGGCGCGGCCCGTAATCGGCATAAGGCACCCGAACGTATTCGGCCTGGCCGCCATCGTAACCGCCGTATAAATCGGTGTAGCCAAACAAAGCGCCGCCTTTTTCCGTCAACAGTCCACCTTCGGGACCATAATGTTCAGGGTTGCTGTTTTCGCAATGACCGGGCAGGTGATGGTTGCAAAAAAAGCAAGTGCCGCAGGCAATGGGAAATGGCACTACCACCCGATCACCGCGTTTCAGATTCTTTACCGACGCGCCAACTTCTTCCACAATGCCCATGAACTCGTGGCCTAAAACCATCGGCCTTGGCTGGGGCAAGCCACCGGAATAAATGTGTAAATCGGAACCGCAGATAGCCGTTGCGGTTACTTTTAAAATAACGTCCCTGTCTTCTTTAATCTTTGGATCATCTACCGTATCGTACGATACATTTCTTGGCCCGTGAATTTGTGCTGCTTTCATGATTGTGAGTTGTGAATGGTTATTAGTGAATAAATACCCGCAAGCATAAAAGGCTTTTGGGCAGATTAGCTCATCCGTCTCGCAGTGAACAAGGAAGCCTTACGCAATACAAGGCTTCCTGCCAGTTACAAGTTTGGCGCTGCCTGTTTACGCATCTCCCTTTCCTACCGGTTCCTGCTGCTTCTTTACCTGTTCAGCTAAAACCGTATCCGGCATCACGTTGCTCATTGCCGTTTGTATTTTGTTCTTCGTACCCGACACTACTTTGTCATCGCCACTCATCAGTGCTTTATAACCGTCTTTGGCAACTTTTGCAGGATCAGCCATTTTAGATTTATCCTGCACCGCCTTCGAATCCTGCATGTCAGCCTTGTTGAAGAAGTCAGTATCGGTAACGCCGGGCTGCAAAGCAGTCAGGGTTACGGCTGTGTCTTTTACTTCGCTGATCAACGCTTCTGTAAATGACAGCACATAAGCCTTGGTGGCGTGATAAACCGCCTGGTACGGCCCGGGGGTTTCAGACGCAATAGAAGCAAGCTGCAATATCTTGCCGCTGTTGCGGGCCAGCATGTCTTTTAAAAAATAATAAGTAAGTCGCGTAAGCGATACAACGTTGAGATGAATAATTTTTATCTGCCGGTCAATGTCCTGGTCGGCAAACAAACCATAAACACCCTGGCCCGCATCGTTCACCAGCACTTCTACTTCAATGCCGCAGCTTTTTACTTCGTCGTAAAGTTCTTTGGCGGAGTTTTCACCAAACAGGTCTTTTGAAATGACTTCTACCTGCACGCCGTACTGTTGTTTGAATTCGTTCGCTACTTGCTGCAAATCGTCTTCGGTACGCGATACCGCTACGATGTTGTACCCATCTTGGGCAAAAAGTTTGGCCAACTCGTAACCGATGCCATTGCTGGCGCCGGTAACCAAGGCCCAACTGTTTCCATTTTCTTGTGCCATAATTATTTTTTTAAGGGTGAAACCGTAATGGTTCAACTCCTGTGCCATCAGCTTTGTGAAAATAACATGGCACAAGAAGCCATGATCAGTGTTCGCTTTTTGGAGACGAAAAAATGAACGGTAAGATGAAGTCGAAAGAAGTATGGGCATTACCGGTTACCGATGACTCTCTTTGCATCGAAATCTTAGGGCTACTTGAAGAAGGTATATTCTTACGAGGTCTGCATTCTTCGCCAAAGCCTGTATTTAATATAGGGGTGTATCTGTTTGTGGAGTTCTTCTCCCCACTTGCTCCAAAAGTTGTGGAAGACTATTGCAGTAAACCTCAATTGCCAAATTGCATTTTGTTTTAAGCCTGACAGCTTTGGCCGTTAAAAGCGGGTCAACAAAAAAGCCGTTCGCCAATTGGCGAACGGCTTTTTTGTTGACCCGTTATTGAACTCATCTTGCCACAACGGCATTTTTTGGCTGCGCGGAAATGTTGTCGAATTCGTACAGCTTAAATTGACTGATGGTTGCGTTGATCTTACTTACCCATTTACCTTTGGCGGTAGCATATTCGGCCTTGTTCATTTGGGCAAGCCATTGCTTGTAATCCACCGTGCCTTTTAATTTGCCGTAAAACTTTTTCTTCTTTACCACCTGGCAAAAATGCTCAAAGCTTTCGCCGTCGGTGCTATATTCTTTGTACGCAGATTTATAGCCCATCTTTTTTTGCGAACTCCAGTTGGCGCCTTTAATGCCGAAAAAATTATTAAGCGATTTGGCGATGGCGCTCCGGCCCGCATCGCTTTCCACCATGCTAACGCCAAGAATAATGCTGGCGGGAATCTGGTGCTTCTCCGCCTTTTCAATGGCCAGGCCTTCGTACTTTTTGATGTACTTCTTTACCGCTTTTTGCGCCGTGGCAACGGTGGTCATTAATACAAAACAGAAAACGCCGGCTACTTTTTTTAATCGGTTCATGCAACTTCAATTTTGGGGGTTACGGAATAGATCAATCCGGCAAACTTAACTCACTCGGTGCAAAACGGCAACATCAAGCCCGGCCGTAAGACCTGCTTTGAGGCAAAATTGGGGGAAACTCCGCAACAGAAAAGTAGAAATCGGCGGAATAGAATCGCAAAACGTTGATCAGTTAATGAACTTTATCGGCAGTATGGAGGTGCCGGCAAATAAAAAGTCCCGCCCTTTTGAGACGGGACTTTTATTATGACAAGCGGATAATTAGCGAGTTTGTTTTTTCGGTTTCCAGAAGTTGCCGGTTTTACGTTTGTTGCCTTCAGGGCTGCCCATGCGGTCCATGGCACACCGGAAACCAATTTGGCTACTTGCCTGATCTTCTTCCAAATAGCGGCGGGTGCCGGGGCTTAACCAATAAGCACGGTCATTCCAACTGCCGCCTTTATACACTCTCGACTTGTCGGAGATAAGAGTAGTAACGCCGTAACCGTAAGTGGAATTGGAAAGACTGTCGCCATCAAGAAAGTTGATAACATTGCCTCTTTGATAGTTGCGGCGGTTGCGGGCTTCGGCATCGGTTACCTTGCGCATTTTTACACGTCCCATGCTGTCGCGTTCCGCCTCGCCTTCGGCGTTTTTATCAAGCGTCATGTAAACGTTGCCACGCACAGGCGCTACGTCGTCGTTGTTGCTGGCAAAGTCAAGGTTAGAGAGAGGACGATACACATCAAACACCCATTCGCTCACGTTGCCGGCCATGTTGTACAAGCCGAAACCGTTGGGATAAAAAGCAGTGACTTCAGCGGTATAAATCGCACGGTCATTCAGGCCGCCGGCCACACCGGCATTATCACCCGAACCTCTTTTAAAGTTAGCCATGAATTGTCCTTGCCAGCTACCGTGCTTCGTATCACGAAGTCCATTTACGTTTACTGACCACGGATAAATTTGTTTGTTTGATTGCAATTCTTCACCACGATTGCCTTCTTTACGGGACGGACGCGGATTTTGATTCACCAAACCATAAGCGGCATATTCCCACTCCGATTCAAAAGGCAAACGGTAGTCAGGTTGTAACAAACCGTCCTCCATTGTTGCCTGCGATCTCGGACGGCCATCCGCATCGCGAAGGGGGTTGCTCTTTGATTTTACGCCTTTGCCGGGCTGCGGAGTGTACAAGCCAAGCAGGTAAGATTTCGTAGTGAAGTT
The DNA here is from genome assembly GCA_965247695.1 of Flavisolibacter sp. GTDB lineage: Bacteria > Bacteroidota > Bacteroidia > Chitinophagales > Chitinophagaceae > Flavisolibacter. The sequence goes on along the minus strand of OZ252037.1, from coordinate 1,673,183 downwards.
GTCTTCGCCTTGCTGGCTTTTTATGTTCTGCGTGCCAATCAATCCTTTGTTCATTAAAATGACTTCGTTCACACGGTCGCTGCGCCAGAGGCAGAAATCGTGCGCCTGCCGCCAGCTAACGCCTACCACCGGATAGTTATTGAAGCTTGGGTGACGGAAATAATATTCCACCAGCGGTTCGTTGTAGCTCAACTCGCTGCGCCAGACGAGAGTATCAGGCAACGCGGCGGCCAGCACTTTCTGCCCTTGCTCTTCATCGGGCGGGAAGATGCGGGTAAGCCAGTGAATGTACTCGCGGTAGTGAACATTGGCCACTTCGGTGCGGTCCATGTAAAATGAAGGAACCGTAACCCGTTTGGGGATATTGTCCCAATGTCCCATCACATCCTCATCGGTTTGGCCCATGGTATAAGTACCGCCTTCTACAAACACAAGGCCCGGGCCCGTGGCTTGTTCAGTAGCTTTAGAAACCTGAAAGCCGCCTTGATTTTTGTCGTTGTAATTCCAACCGGTAGCGGAGGAGGATTCTTGTTTCTTTTTAAAGAGGTTACAGCTGGAGAGTGCAGCAGTGCAGGATAAAAGGATGACCAGATTTTTTACTTGCATGGTTGCTTTTTTTGTTTTTCCAAAGGACACACGGATTTTGGTGTGCCTGCCGTTTGCAAAACGCTTGTTTGGATGTAACCTAAACGGCCGTGCAGCCGGATTATTGCACCCTCACAAACAGATTTTTCTGACAGTGTGCGAATATAGAAGCAATGCGATAAAATAACGAGCGAAAAACACGTTTTTTGCATGTGACTTTTACGAACCGGTTTTGGCGGACTGCTGCCGCGCTTCTTTGCCTTTTATTTCTGTCCGGATTTTTTCAGACAGTCGCGGCGCAACGCAGCTACACACAAAATTCTGTTTTGGCAAGCGGCGCCTGGTACAAAATAAGCACGGCTGCGGAAGGCGTTTACAAAATGGACGCGACGTTTTTGGCTTCACTTGGACTTAGCGGCAGTATTCCTTCTTCACAACTACGGTTGTTTGGCCGTACTGGCGGCATGTTGCCCGAAGCGAACGCAACGCCTCGGCCTGATGATTTGGAGGAAATTGGCATTACCATAGAAGACGGTGGCGACGGCCAACTAAACGGAAGTGATTACGTACTGTTTTACAGCCCCGGCCCAGACGAATGGAAGAAAGATTCGGCGGCCAAACGTTTCGGTCACCAAAAGAATTTGTATTCGGATAAAGTGTTTTACTTCATCACCGTTGGCGGCTCGGGCAAACGCATTGCTATACAGGCCTCCTCTCCTTTCGCTTCAGTAAGCGTTACGTCTTTTGACGAACGGTATTTTCACGAATTGGATACGGTCAACTTTTTATCAAGCGGTAAAGAATGGTTTGGCGAAGAGTTGTCGGCATTACCGGGACACAGCCTGACCCGCAGTTTTACGTTGCCATTATCTGATGTTTTGTCTGCACCGGCTACAGTAACATCCTCTGTGGCGGCGCGGTCAGCAGGCAGCGGCAGCGGCTTTTCCGTTGCCGTGAACGGTGCGCCGGTACAGCAATTGGTAGCGCCGCCTGTGGGGACCGGCACCTACGACCGCTATGTGCAAGAGACGCAACGGACAGACAATTTTGTTCCAACAGGTAACAGCAGCCTTGTGCTCTCCTACACCTATTTGCCCGGCAGCGTTAACAGCCAGGGATGGATCAATTGGGTTGAAGTTTTTTGCCGCAGGGCACTTATACTCGCGTCAAACAAACAACTTCTTTTTCGGGACTGGAACAGTGTTGGAACCACAGTCGCGCAATTCAATATTACAGCAGATGCCACCGCGCAGGTTTGGGATGTAACCGATCCATTGCAGCCTGTGAAGATGATAACATCGGTAGCCGGCAATCAACTTTCATTTCGAAACGATGCATTGCGGCTGCGGGAGTATGCCGGCTTCGGGGCTACTTTTTTTTCACCGAAGGCAGAAGGACGGGTCGCGAATCAAAATCTTCACGCCACTGCCCCTGCTGATTATTTTATCGTCTCACCGTCCGCATTTATTCCGCAGGCACAAAGGCTGGCGGCGTTTCATCAGCAACGCGATGGACTGACGACGGTCATTGTTACGCCGGAACAAATCTTTACTGAATTTTCCGCCGGCACACCCGATCCCACAGCTATCCGCGATTGGGTAAAAATGTATTTCGACAAATACGCTTCTTCCTGGACTGCCAAGCCGAAACATCTTCTTCTCTTTGGCAAGGCTTCTTTCGATTACAGGAACCGGATAACTTCCAACACATCACTAGTTCCGGCGTATGAAAGTACTTCTTCCGTTGATCCCCTTTCTACCTATACTTCCGATGATTTCTTCGGGTTTTTGGACGATGCCGAAGACATCAACGCAACGGCTATCGTCAATACGTTGGACATTGGCATCGGCCGAATACCCGCAACCACTGCGGAAGCAGCAAAAGCTTTTGTAGATAAGGTGATGGATTATCACTCGGCGGCCGCCTTTGGACCCTGGCGAGCCAACCTTGATTTTATTGCCGATGATGAAGACCAGAATCTGCATTTGCAGGATGCCGAAGCCGTAACGGCGACGGTTACTGCAACCGCTCCCTCATTTAATGAACGCAAAATTTATTTGGATGCTTTTCAACAAGAAAGTGGTTCTGCCGGCGGACGTTACCCGCAGGCAAATGTTGCCGTGAACAGCGACATCTACAACGGTACACTTGTTTGGAATTATAACGGGCATGGCGGCTCGCAACGCCTTGCCGAAGAAGTGGTGCTGGACCAAAACATTGTGAACGGCTGGAGCAATCAATACAAACTTCCTTTATTTATCACCGCCACCTGCGACTTTGCACCTTACGACAATCCTTATGCGGCTTCTCTGGGTGAGAACCTGATTCTACGGCCAAAGACAGGCGCTATTGCATTGATGACAACAACGAGAGTCGTGTTTGCTTTTAGCAACCGCATCTTGAATAATAATTATTTGAAAATTTCTTTGCAGCCCGATGCAGGCGGACGTTACAAATCCTTGGGCGAAGCGGTGCAGGCGTCAAAGAATCTCACATACACTACTTCCGGCGATGTAATAAATAACCGAAAATTTGCCTTGCTTGGCGACCCGGCCATGACGCTGGCTTTTCCGGCGTTGAACGTTCTGGCAACAAGCGTCAATGGCAAAGTCGTCACAGCGCAAACAGATACTCTAAGCGCTACTGAATTTGTAACCATTGATGGGGACGTACGGGACAAGAATGGCGCTTTACAAACAGGTTTCAACGGAACGGTTTACCTCTCTTTATTTGACAAGCCAAAAACAGTAACTACGCTTGGCAATGATCCAACCAGCCTTCCTGTTGCCTTCTCCGACCAAAGCACCGTTTTGTTTAACGGCAAAGTATCCACGGCAAGCGGAAAATTTTCCTTTCGCTTTCGGTTGCCGAAAGACATCAACTTTGGCTACGGCGCGGGCAAAATTAGCTTGTATGCGCAGGACGGATTAAAGGATGGAAGCGGATATTCCAACAATGTAATCATCGGCGGCATCGCACAAGGTGGCGTTGCGGACAATCTTGGTCCTGAAATCAAAGGGTATTTAAATGATGATCGCTTTGTAAACGGCAGCATCACCAATTCCTCACCGGTCTTGTTACTTCATCTCTTCGATTCCTCCGGCATCAATACCGGTAGTTCAAGCATTGACCATGACATCGTAGCGACGCTGGACGGGAACAACAATCAATATTTTGTTCTCAACAACTTTTATGAAACAGATGTAAACAGTTATCAAAAAGGAACGGTGCGTTTTAGCCTGCCTTCGCTATCGGCGGGGCCGCACACCCTTAAAATAAAAGCGTGGGACGTGGTCAACAATTCAAGTGAGTACTTGTTGAATTTCACCGTCGTCAACAACGAAGAATTAAAGCTTGACCACGTATTAAATTATCCCAATCCTTTTACCACTAAAACCGCCTTTTGGTTTGAGCACAATTATCCCGGTGTTGATTTGTTTGTGAAGGTGGATGTATTCACCATCGGCGGCAAAAGAATAAAAACCATAAGTGGAACAATAAACACCGATGGCAATCGTTCATTGGAGTTGTCCTGGGATGGCCGCGGCGAGTGGGGTGAGAAAATTGGAAGGGGCGTTTATCTCTATCACTTGTTGGTGAAAGCTCCCAACGGAAAAGCGGCCGGCAAGTGGGAAAGACTGGTGCTTCTTCAATGAGAAAACAACCGCACATTTTATTTTGCGAATACCCAAAACTGTCTATTTTCACAACCATTTTTAAAATTGAACTATGAGATCAACTGCTATTAAATTGACCACTGCCCTAACCTTATTGATTGCCGCAAAACCCAATATTTCGAATTCACAAACCGCTCAACCCATCAACGTAGTCACTACCGCCGTTCCTTTTTTGCGCATATCGCCCGATGCACGGGCCGGCGGCATGGGCGACCTGGGCATCGCCACCAGCCCCGATGCCAGTTCATCCTATTTTAACTTGGGCAAGGTACCGTTTAACGACTCCAAAGCGGGTATCAACCTTACTTATACGCCTTGGTTAAAGAAATTGGTGAACGACGTTTATCTCGCCTCGGCTTCGGGTTACGTAAAAATGAACGACAACGAAGCCCTCTCTGCATCACTCCGTTATTTTAGTTTGGGACAAATTCAGTTTACCGATCAATATGGCAATCTTCAAGGCACCGGCCAGCCGCGTGAATTTGGCATTGATGTGGGTTACTCGCGTAAGCTTGGCCCCAAAACCGGCATTGGTGTAGGACTGAAATACATTTATTCCAATCTGGCTTCCGGCGCTTCTTCCGCGGCAGGCACCTACAAGGCCGGCAGTACGGTAGCCGGTGACATCGGGCTTTATCACAACGGCCAAAACGCACAAGGACAAGGTTGGTCATTTGGCGCGGCGCTTACCAACTTAGGTGGAAAAATTGCCTATACCAACAACGCTACCGCGAAAGATTTTCTGCCGGCTAACCTTGGCATCGGCGCTACTTATACGGCGGTGATGGACGAAAGCAACAAGGTCATGTTCGGTGTTGATTTAAACAAGCTGCTCGTGCCTACGCCGCCTGCTTTCCGTGACAATCCGAACGGCGACTCCACTATTGATGCGCAAAACAGCGCCACCGCTGCCACTTACCGCAACAAGAGCGTAGTAGGCAGTTGGTTCTCTTCTTTTGGCGACGCCCCCGGCGGCTTCTCGGAAGAGATGAAAGAGTTTCAGGTTTCAGCCGGTGCGGAGTACAGCTATAACAATCAGTTTATGTTGCGCGGCGGTTATTTTTTTGAAGACAAAACCAAAGGCAACCGCCGGTACTTTACAGCTGGTGTGGGCATCAAGTACAACGTGTTTGGCTTAAACTTCTCTTACCTTATTCCCACCGGTTCAGGCAACAATCAAAACCCATTGGCCAACACCTTGCGCTTTTCTTTGGTGTTTGACCTAAGCGGCAATAACGGCGGAACGACTACAACAACGAATACAGGCCAGTAAACCTCACCCCGGCCCTCTCCGGCAAGGCCAGAGAGGGAGTGCTTTCGCAAGTGTGAGACGCATTGTTATACAGTAAAACTTTAAGCGCTTAATCATTTTTGGTTGAGCGTTTTTATTACGACCCTTTGCATCAAAATCGGATAGTGAACTGCGCGGCTTCTGACGGGTATAATTTTATAATAAATAAGTCCGGGCAAGCAGTCGCAAATTTGCAAACGACCACCGTGCTTTCTGTGCCTGCTCCGCCCTCTCCAACTTTGTTGGAGAGGGGCCGGGGGTGAGGCGTTATATTTGTTTCAAACAGTTTTTGCCATCACAAACCTCGCTTCTATACTCTCTCAACCCATTGAATACTTAAAAGGCGTTGGGCCTTTGCGGGCCGATATGCTCAAGAAAGAATTGGGCATTTTTACCTACCAGGATTTGCTTCATCTCTTCCCCTACCGGCACATTGATAAAACTTCCATCACCAAAATTGAAGACCTAAGCAACTTAACCGAATATGCACAGGTGCAAGGCAGGCTTTGGTATTTTGAAACCGCCGGCACCGGCAGTACCAAACGCTTAACCGCTTATCTAAAAGATGACAGCGGCGTAATAGAATTGACTTGGTTTAAAGGCATGACCTGGGTAGAGAAAATTTTGAAGCAAGACGAGGTTTACAACGCTTTTGGCAAGGTTGGCTTTTTTATGGACAAGCCGCAGATGGTGCACCCTGAAATTGAGGTAATCACCGATGCTAAAGCAGCCGTCAAAAGTTACCTCGAGCCCGTCTATCCCACCACCGAAAAATTAAAAGCAAAGGGCCTGGGCGGACGACAGATCAGCAAGCTAACGGCTTCGCTTTTTGCGGTGCTTCCCGAACGTGAGCTGGAGGAAAATTTGCCGCATTACTTGTTGGAAAAACTAAAACTTATTTCGCGTTTTGAAGCCTTGCGAAACATCCATTTCCCGGCCTCAACACAAGCCTATGAACAAGCCGTGCGGCGGTTGAAGTTTGAAGAGCTTTTCATTTCGCAGGTAAGGCTGGCCATGAAACGCATGGAGCGGCACCGTAAATCAAAAGGCGTGGTGTTTTCAAAAGTAGGTGAACTGTTTAATAACTTTTATCAGCATCATCTTCCCTTTGAATTAACCGGTGCGCAAAAAAGAGTGTTGAAAGAAATACGGACCGATACCGGCAGCGGCCATCAAATGAACCGTTTGCTGCAAGGCGATGTGGGCAGCGGCAAAACCATCGTGGCTTTGCTGGCCATGCTCATTGCTATTGACAACGGCTATCAATGTTGCCTGATGGCGCCCACTGAAATTTTATCGCAACAACATTACGCCACCATCAAACGAATGGTGGAAGGGTTGCCGCTGCGAGTGGCTTTGCTCACGGGTTCAGTGGCGGCCAAAGACCGCAAAGTGATTGCCAAAGGATTGACCGAAGGCTTTATACAAATCACCATCGGCACACACGCCCTGATTGAAGAAACGGTGCAGTTTAAAAATTTAGGGTTGGCGATTGTAGATGAGCAGCACCGCTTTGGCGTAGAGCAACGATCAAAGCTTTGGAAGAAGGCAGCGGTGCCGCCGCATGTGCTGGTGATGACGGCCACGCCTATTCCGCGAACGCTGGCTATGACGGCTTATGGCGACTTAGATTATAGCGTGATGGATGAATTGCCACCGGGCCGGCAACCCATCACCACCGTCCATCGTTTTGATACCGCAAGGCACAAAGTGCTGGAGTTTATGAAAACGGAAATTGATGCAGGCCGCCAGGCTTATGTGGTGTTTCCGCTGATTGAAGAAAGCGCCAAGATGGATTACGAAAACCTCATGAGCGGTTACGAAAACATCAAGGCTTTCTTTCCGGAACCAATGTATTGGATCAGCATGGTACACGGCAAGCAACCCTGGGAGTTGAAAGAAGCCAACATGCAACGCTTTAAGAATAAGGACACACAGATATTGGTTGGCACTACGGTGATTGAAGTGGGCGTGGACGTTCCCAATGCCAGCGTGATGGTAATAGAAAGTGCGGAAAAGTTTGGACTATCGCAATTGCACCAGTTGCGGGGCCGTGTGGGCCGTGGGTCCGAAAAAAGTTATTGCGTCTTGATAACGTCCACGGAGCTTGGGGCCGAAGCCCGTGAACGCATGAAAACAATGGTGCAAACGGGCAACGGCTTTCTAATTGCAGAAAAGGATTTGGAGTTGCGCGGACCTGGCGATATCGAAGGAACAAAGCAGAGCGGCATCTTAAACTTTCGGTTGGCCAGCATAGTCCACGACAAGCCCATATTGGATGCGGCCCGAAAGCTTGCGGAAGAGATGGTGGAGAAGGACCCGGAGCTTACAAGCGCTGAAAACATTCCGTTGAAACAATACTTCCTTTCTTTAAAAAGCAAAACGCCGTGGAGCAAAATTTCTTAACAACCGGCAGCGCAATAATTTTCGTAGAATATACTAAAGTTCGTGTATAAAAATCTCACCTTCAACTACTTACAAAGAGGTATTTCAAAATTGTAAGGTTTTTGTAGCGATTCTTTTCACAGACTTTTCTTCACCCGCCGCTTCTCTTTGGATCGAAACGGATTGACTGGATGAAAGGGGCATAGCTCCTTTTAATTCATTAAAAGCAAAGTGCAGAATGTTGATAGCTGCATTAATATCCCTGTCGTGGCTTTGACCGCATATACAAGCCCACTCCCGTTCTTTTAAAGTCAAATCCTTGTAGATGTGTCCGCAGGAACTACAAGCCTTAGAAGTGGGCGCAAATTGGCCTACACGCAAGATATTTACGCCCCGCTGTTCAGCTTTGTATTGAAGGATAGAAATAAAAGTTGACCAACTACAATCCGCAATGCTTCTGCTTAATCGTTTTCGCTTCATCAGGTTTGTTACTCTCAATGTTTCCACGCATACGGTTTGGTTATTACTTAGTAAACGGTTAGAAACAGAATGAAGAAAGTGTAAACGCTGATTGCTTATTTTTTCGTAATTTTTTGCTATTTGAAGTTTTTGATTTTTATGTCGGTTACTACCTTTCTTTTTAAACGAAAGCACACGGGTTAGAAAACTTAGTTTTTGAATGTTAGTTTTCAGGTATTGCGGATTGTCAACCTTATCTCCCGTTGATGTTGTGATGAAAGATTTAATACCTAAGTCCACGCCGATTGCGTTATTAATACAAGGAACAGGTTTTAAAATTGTCGGCGCTTCAGGTTCCGTTACAAGGCTTGCAAAATATTTACCCGTAGCTGTTTTGTGTACCGTGCAACTTTTCAAAACGCCAATTATTTCCCTTTTATCCAGTGCAAATTTTACTTCTCCTATTTTAGGTAATGTGATCCGTTTAGCAGCAAAGTCAATTTTGGTTCGGGAAGGAATACAGTAGCTTTTTTTACTATTCTTTTTTTTGAACTTAGGGAAACCACTGCTGGACGAAAAGAAGGCTTCAAAGGCTTTATCTATGTTTTTAATGGAGGATTGCAGAGATTGAGAAAAGACTTCACTCAACCATTTATTTTCCCTTTTTAGTTCGGGTAATTGATTGATAAGATCAAAGGCCGATAGTCGCACACGTTGGCTTTTCCATGCCCAAATTTTCGTTTCTAAAGCAAGATTGAACACAAACCTTGCCGCATTAAAATGTGTCTCTATTGCGGCCTGTTGCGCTTTATTTGGATAAATGCGGTAGCGGTAAGCTCGTATCAAAATTGATTGTTGGTAAAAGGGGAAGGTAAATCAATTTCGATATAACAAAAAAGCCTTCAAAAATGAAGGCAAAAAAAATAAGAAGCAGGTAATTATTTTTCAATAACCACTTTGATTTTTGCCCCTAAAGCATACGCATAAGCGATTACGGTTTTGAGATTGGGGCGTTGCGGCTTTTCACCCGTTCCACCGGTTTCTAAACGAGTAATATTAGGCTGTTGCAGTCCGGTCATTTCACCTAATTGAGCAGTTGTAATCTTTTTACTTTCCCGTAATTCTTTCAAATCATTTACTACTTGTTCGCAAAGATTTTCTATAATTTCATCTTTTGACAATTTTTTTGGAGAAGGCATTAGTGTTGAGTATATGGTTTAAATTTAGTTTCAATGTAAGTATCGCTTACAAAAATAATAATTCATTGTTGAAATTACAAGTTTTGTTTTTACTTACAGGGTACTGCAATGTTGAGAAATAAATAAAATACTGATCCGGTTATTTTCCCCCTTTTGTCTTGGGTATCTTGACAGGAATGACTTTCGGAAACATAGCGGTAGGCGTTACGTTTAATACACAACAGATTTTATACACATTGTCTAATGAGGTATTGTTGATACCCTTTTCAATGTTCCGTATCGTTATACGGCTTACCTGAAGGTGTGCAGCTAAGGTTTGCTGCGTGATGTGTAAACGCATTCTGTTTTCCACCACTTGCTTGCCAAAATGCTGTTTGATGTTGGGTTCTGTTTTCATGTTGCGTTATCAGTTTTAGTAATCGCATTAAAAAATGTGATAACGCAAAGGTATATCTTTTATGATATTTAAAATATCCTTTTCGATAGGGCAAAAAAAATCCTTTCTTAGAGAAAAGGATTTAGTATAATGAAATAAAAAACTTAAACCGTTGCTGTATCGTATTTGTTAATCACACGGTATATTTCAGCGGGGTAAGCCCTTATTTTGTGTTTCTTCTGCAAAATTTCACCAATTTCTTTAGGATTATTGCCAGCTTTTGAAAGTTTTAAAATCTTTTCTGCTTTGCTTCCCGCCAGTGGAGGTTTTGTAGATTTTTCCCGCCTCTTGGATTCTTCCGGTTCCCTGCTTTTGATGATTTCTAATGCTTCAAACTTTTGTTGCTCTGTGTACTTTCCACCTGCAATGTTGAGGACAAGATCAAATGTTCTTAGGGTGCTAAGATCAGGAGGGGCAGTTTCGGTTTTGTTGTTTTTTTGCGACGCCATTGTTTTGCGATTTTTGTTAATTGTTGAAGTAGGTTGGTTATCATAATTAATGGTTAGCGATTACAAACCTAAGTTACAATTATTACAAATGCAAATTTTAGTACAAATATTTTAGTAAAATTACTACGGAACTTTACTGCGTATTTTTACGAATCTTCTTAATGTGATGATTCACACTGTCTTTATCAGTGATTGTAGGAAGAACTTCCTTTTTGAAGTGTTCTTTATTGCGCTGTTTCCTTGAAATATCCAAGAAACGGTTTCTTGTCGGGGTTTTAATTGACACGGAACTAACTTGACCTATGTGCTTTAAATCGGAGCCATTATTAGGACAGGTAAAAGAATCTAATTCATCTATTTGAACCATTCCGTTTTTGCAGCAAAATTCACACTGCGAACGATCTGAAGAGTTGAAGCAAACATAATTGTAAGTAGGCATAAGTTGTTGTCTTTTTAAGGTTAGATTAATGATGTTGCGATTTGGCTAAATGAAGAATATGCAGGGCATCTGCTTCGTTGTCGTTGTTTCCGGTATAGGCATACAACTTTGCGGCAGCGGTTATCATTGCCTCTTTGTTGGCATTGCCTTTACCAGTTGCAAATTTTTTGATTTCGGTAGCGGAGTAAGCGGCGTAAGCAATCTTATTTTCTTCGCAAAAGGTTTCGATAATCGCTACCATCTTGGAGGCGTGAATAATGGCGCTTTTGTGAAAGCCCGCTACCCTTTCGTAAATGATTAGCTCAATGCCTTCCGCTTGAACAATTTCTTTTAGTTTGGAACGGAAACGAATCATTTTCATCCCGCTGGATTCGTCTTTTCGGGTGGTTAAATCCCAACAACCGAAAATATCTTTACTTATAGCCCATCCGCAATTAGAAGCCTGATCTATGGCGAGAATCTTCATTTTTAGTTTTCATTCTATTGCGATTTTGGGTGTGCGATTGTGGTGTAAAATTATTACTAAATACTTTCCAATTCGCGGATAGCATTCACTATTCCATTAAACTCCCATTCACTTAATTTGAGAGTAAGGGAATGCAACTTTTCCTTGAAGTTGAACCACTTTTCAGCACTGCAAACCATTACCCTCATTTTATACACATCATGGAAAGGATGATTGGGATAATGTTGAACAGGTTCCGTTCTGTAATCGGGAACACGGCCACGGAAAGATTCTTCCTCTATCTTTTCAAAAGGGATGTGTTTATGAACTTCCGTTCCAAAGTTTGCCGCAGCTTGTTTTTTTAGGTACTCTAAATAACCTTCACTGTTCCGCCTTACGGTCATTTGTACTTTGTCTATTCTGAACTCTGACGTTACTAACATTTTTAAAGGGTTAGTGCGATTTTTTTTGTTGTGATTTTATTTTTTAGGCTCATAAACCCAATATGAATTTTCTTTGAACATATTTTTCTTTATCCAGTGGTAAGCCATACTTGTATTATAAAATATGTTTATTTCTTTTGGATTTTGCCAAATTTTAATCAGATTATTTTCTTTATCTAACTGATAAACCCTATTTTTTACTTTTGTAACAATTCGATCTACAATAGGAATATTTAGTCTGCCGTTTATAATCTCTTCTTCAGATAAATCTTTTAGCCACCTCCATAAAAATCCAGCAGCGAATCTTCCTTTAACAGCCTTTCCCAAATCACAATTGCCGTATGCGTCTTTAACATCATTTGCAGAATTGAATATTTTGATAATAGAATTATCTAAAGGATTTATCTGAACAATCTTACCAGCATATTTTAACCTTACACCTGTTTTTACTTTACTTAAATGTACTCTTTCATGTTCAGGTCTAATCCTACCTTTCGTTGTAGGTTTTCCTCTCCTATATTCTGCCATTTTTAGTTTACTGTCCTCTTTGTGATTGCGCCCCAACCATACGCTCGGAACTCCACTTCCCCCGGTAGTTATATTATAACCAATTTCTTTTTTAGTAGAATTATAAAAAGCAATCCAATAAATTTCCCTCTGGTTTGCTTCATCCAGTGAGGAAATGTGTTCTATTACTTCTTTTAGGAAATTTTTTCTTCCGTGTTTTTTTAATGCCTTTGAAAAAATTGAACCTGAACCTAAATACCACCCTCTGTTATATTTATCTTGGCCGATGTAAATTTTACCGTTAATCAGGTTGGTTGTTTTGTAGATAACAAAGTCAGTAGCAAGATGTTTTCTAATTCTTGTTTTCAAGGGGAATTTATTACTACAAATTTAGTAATAATAAACAGCTTACATCAATATTGTTGACACTTTATTTTTCTTTTGAACAGTAAGGGTATGCTGCGCTAAAGATGAAATTTCAGTATGTTGTGAAACTAACATTATGGTTTTCTGAAGCGGTTGCAGCGAATTAAGAATACATTCCATGCCTGTCAAGTCAACGCTTTCTAAAATTTCGTCCACACATAAAAAATCAATTCCTTTTCCGTGTCCAGCATTTACCAAAATCAATTCCTGAAGCGCAAGTATTGCGGCCACATCTATACGCGATCTTTCACCGCCAGAAAATTTACCATAAGAACCGGCTTCAAAACCGTTGCGATTTACAATCGTAGTTATTTGCTCTTTTAGCTTCTTTGAAGCCAATTGACGATACCCTTCGATTGAAATTGTAAGATTTGAACCCATATTTTGAAGAAAAAGGTTTGTGTATTGCTCAATGTTGCCAATACATTTGTTTGCTAAATGGGATTTAAACCCGCGAAAATGTAACTCCCACTTATCAACGGCTTCTTTCTCAATTCGCTTCGCCTCCATTTGTTTGTTCAATGCTTCTTCTGCAAGTATTAGCGTTCGGATTTTGCCCTCTAATTCCAGCACCTTAGATTTATCTATCTCTTGGGATTGGAGGCGTAAAATAAGCTCCTGAAGAGATTTAATTTGGTTGTCATTTGCGGTAAAGTCCTGTTCAAATGCTTTTAAATCAATTTCTGCTTTTTTTATTTTTTGTTGTAATTGTGACAATTGGTTTTTTAGTTCCTGTTTCTTTTCCGCTAAGTCTTGTTTTGTAACGTTTACAGCGTTGGCGTAAAAACGGTTATCGTGTTCCAGTTCCCGTTGCTTATTCTCCAAAGCCCTTTTATTAATTAAAACAACGTTGTTCAAACTTTCTTTTTCTGACAATTCTACCTGTTGTTCTTGTTTTAATGCCAATTCGTCATTTCCTATTTTTACTAAGGATTGGTTTAAAACTTCAATTTCATTTTTGATGCCTTCCTGTACTGTTAGAATTTTGGCGTTAACATCCTGCTTTTTTTGCTGGATGGTTGTCAGTATTTGGGTTTTTAATTCTTTAGCAATCCCTTTGTACTCCGCAATGGCTTCTATGGTTGTTTTAAGCAACTCCTGTGCGCTTTCGTAATTGAATGATTCGCTACGTAAAGAGAAATGATACCTGCATTTTGGGCATTCTATTGCATCCTGAAGCGATTTGCTGATTTCTGATTCTAACTGTTCGTTTATTTTCAATTCTGCTTCAACCAGTTTCAAATCATCACCTAATTCCTTTTCTTCTTTTTGGATAGCGGAAATTTCATCAACAAATAGCGTTCTGGCTAATGGAATTGATTTCTTCTTTTCTTCAATTTCCTTGTTTAGCAATATTCGCTTTCCCATCAATGCGCCTAATTCACCGCCGTAGTTTTTAGTAAACTGAAAACCATCTACCGCTAACTGAGCATAATTAACAGCGTCTTTTAAGGGAAGTAATTTGCTATCCAGTTCTTTAGAGAATGTTTCCCATTCTTTTTCAGCAGCTTTGATGGCTGAATGATAAGGTGCTAAGATTGCCGACTGTTCATCCTGTGAAAAAGATAAATCAGCTACCGTGTTTGCTACCTGTTGCCTTGCCTCTTCTAATTGTGTTGAAATTTTAAAGCCGGCTTCAATAAGTAACATCACTTCGGTTTCGATTTGGGCAATTTTTATTTTCTGCGCCTCCTCCCCACTCCTGTTTTCTTCCTCAATAATTTGTTCAGCCAGTACCGATTGCCGCGTTTGATTGGCAACTAAACACTTTTCCAGTTCCATGATCTGCTTTGCAATAGCTTCACTATCTTGCTGAATAAAGGGCATTGCGTTGTCCACCCTATCAGCACCGGAAAAGCGGTTAATGATGGCTTTTTTTGCTGTGTCACCTATCAATAAAAAGGGAACGTAATTTTCTTTAGTAATGAGAAAGAAAGAATAGAAATCTTCTTTGCTGATCCCTATGGTTTCCCATACAAAGGCATTGAAGCCGTTCAGGTCTGCATAGCGGTCGGATTGCTCTTTACCGTTAACCCAAGACCGATATTCGGCACTTTTTGTATTGACATAGAGTTTCCGCCAAATGATAAATTCAACGCCTGAAATCTTGTTTAAAAGCGTTAGGGTAACTTCACCGGATTCCTGATCGGAATGAATCAGTTCTTTTGTCTTAACGTCACGAAGGGAAGTGCCGGTAAACGCAAGGCTTATGCTCTCAATGAGTGAGCTTTTTCCACTACCGTTGCCATTTTGGTTTTGAGCCTCATCTAAGTTATGACCAACGATAAGAATAGCCTTGCCGTTGCGAAAAACAAATTCTTGTTCTTTGAAGGAAATGATGTTTGCGATTTTGAGCGATTGAAGGGAATACATTGTTTGCAATTTAAAATGGTAAATCTTCTTTTATAATTGTTACTTTCTTTATCAGCCCTTTCTTTAGTTGTCGGTAGCTTATTCGTTTATCTTGCCCCTTTAGCCGGTAGTGAATTTGTCCGCAGTGGTATTCAACTGACAATAGAAAAACATCAGGCATTTGATAAACTTCCCGCCACGAAACAACCGCTAAGTTTAAAACAGGATTGTAAAGTTTTGCAATGATTTCCATTGCATTAAATTACAAAAAGGTGCGACAATTAATGTGTTGTGTGCTATGCAGGGACACACCCTAACATTTGCAGGTGTGAACGGACAGCTTGCCAATCAACATAAGGTCTTTGAACATTACCATTTACAGAACTATAAATTAATGGACAACCTAAAGCTGCATCATCAATTATAATTTGACCGTAAGCTTTTGGTGAAGAAGTCCAACTATCTTGTGTTGGATTTCTTTGAACTCCGTACAAAGGAATTTCACGTTCTTTAAACCAGTTTATTGCATCTGTTAAATAGTTGCCACTTTCAGTTACTATTTCAGGACTTTTAGAATATGGTTCAATAACATCTGACCTCATTGTAAATAAGATTAGGTTATGACCATTTGCTACAAGTTCTTTTAGTACAGGCACAGCTCCAATTTCTACACCTACTTTTGGAAATTCGTGTGTTACTACTGTTCCATCAAAATCAATTACTATATCCATAATTTTTAAATAAAATATTCGTTACAAAATTTACAATGGTACACATTTGGTGAACCAAGGGTAAAGTGTTCTTCATGTGAAAAAGAAACACCTTTTTTATTACATTTAGGGCAGACTGAAAAACGCAATTCTTTGAGCCACTTCCAAAATGCACAGACACACAACATTGGGTTTGGCAATAGTTTGGCAGACGGAAGTCCATCGGCTTTTAGTTCTTTATTAGGCTTCGGCTCGGGCAGAAGTTCCTTGATTTTACTTTTGTGCATCATTTTTACTTTTTTTTTTTTCAATTAATCATTTGTTCGGGCAGATGATTTTCAAATTCCAAACCATCGCCAAGCCCTATCGTTGGCGGCTTAATTCAGTAATACCAAATTTAAAAACATCTTCGCCTGCACAAACGTATCATAAGTGAAATCATTGAACGGTACAGGCGAACATTCCAATTGATAACAGATTTGACAGTATGAGGCGTATTTACGGTTAAGGAGGGTCATATTGCTTTTTTATATGTTGTTGAACATTTAGCGCAAGTAACTTTTGTTAAATCAAGATGTTCTTTCGTTAACGTTCCACCCTTATATTTTTTATCGCAAAGAGGATTACCACCATCAGAACTAATATGAATTGCCATAGGACGGCTTGCATTTGTCCATCTACTACACCCTGTCCAATTATAGTAAATCACGCGACCTCCATTTGTTTTACCGAAACGTTACCAATAATGTGTTTGAAATACTTCATACCGGTTTGCAAATCCAGCTTGTTCTTTTCGCAGAAGATTTCAAATTCTTTGTACAAGCTATTGGCGTCAAAGGCTTCTATACGGCTCTCAATTTTCTCAATCGAAATATCATCAGCTTTGTTTTGTACCGATACCCCGGCATCAATCAATAGCTGCTTATTAAAGGCTTTTACCTCCGCATCCGTGCCAGTAAGCACCACGCGAATGTTATCGCCTGTTTGAGCCACTTCCTGCTTTATATCAGCAATATCTTTAGCCGTAAGGTCTTTTGGAGATACTTCGTATTTGATGTATTGCGGGTATTGAAGGGGGATTATTTCGGTCGTGAGGTCATCGTACAATACGGTAAGCCCCTTGCCTGTCATTTCTCCAAAGTTGTGTTGTAAACTTGCCCCGCAATACTTGATTCTCCCATCGGCTAATATTTGCGCATCATGGTAGTGGCCGACAATTGTAAGATCGAAGTCTTTGAATAGAGAAGGTGTAATTAAATCGGAATGAATGACAGTAGAGTTATTCATCGTTGCGCCAGAAATCCCAACATGGGTAATGAGAACGTTGCGTAAATTCCAAACGTTATGCTCATGTAAATAGTTCATTTGCGAAACATACTGTTCATCTGAAAGAAAGGCTGCATAGTGGATATTGATACCGTCTAACTCCCGAAAACCCGCATACGGTTCAAGTTCAAATGCCGGATGTGATGCAAAAGGATCAAGAAAAGATTCACCTGAACCGTAAAAAACTTTATCATGGTTGCCGGGACACGCATAAAGTTGCATCCCCTCATTCCACATTTCATCCAATATTTCTTTGAAGGCAAGTAGAACCGGCTGTGTCTGTGCTTTGCGGGAGTTGAAAATATCCCCCGCGTGATCTAATTGTTGAAGTCCTAATTCTTTGGCTTTTCGGGTTGCTTGCCGGAAGATTTCTTTAACAATTTCTGCGTTTTCTTCCTTTAGGTGCGTATCAGCTAAAATGGCTGCGATTGGAGTTTTCATTGCTGTGCGACTGTTGGTTTTATATTTTAATTCTGCCTTGACGCTCTTTGTAAATAGCTATCATCTTCCTCTATATTACCCTCGCTAAAATCCTGATCCTCTTCATCCCGAAAAGGAATATCACCAAAAATATTTTCTATCCTATCTTCTAATTCCAATGCGCAATCTTCAAACACACCCATCCAGTAATCATGCTTGTCCGTACATTTGTCGCACCAACAATCCTTATCAATGTAAACGTCCCACATTGATTCCGCCTGATCCTTGATGGCTTTTACGTCTGCTGTACTTAGTTGAGTAAGATTCATGTTTGTTAGTTTAATAGCTCCAAAGATTCCAGCCGTTGTTGTCGCAAATGTCCCTAACAGCGTTGCTGATACGTTTGATTCCTTCTCCCATACAAAAACGGTTAAAGTGAACTTCATTATCGTATTTAACGCCCAATACTTCGTATTCATCAGCGAAGCATTTAGGGCGGCAATCGCTATCTAAATCAGTTAATTGAATAGTGCAGTTAGCTTTTCCGATTTCGGTAATGACGGTGAAGAAGATTGTTGTACCGTCAGTGCGTAATTTGTGTATCATGCGATTTGGTTTTGTTGACACGAAGAAAAGTATCTTTTTCGATATTAGCAACAATTTATTAGAAATAGTTATCCACATCTTCCAAAACTTCCGACTTGTTGTGAACTACGGTAGCGTACCGTGTTTGCCAGTCGTAGTGCAATATCTTGTTTCCCTTTCTGCTGTTTTCCCCTAACGGAAGCACCTGAATGTTGTCCAGCGTATAACCCTTATCGTTGTCTATGCGGTCAATGCTGTATGAGGCGCTTTTACGGCCCTTTCCTTTGAGGTAATCCGTTTTGTAACAGAACGTAGCAAACTGTTCCAGCGTGAGCGTAAAGGGGATGCTGCGGCGTTTTGCGTTGCTTTTAAGATTGTTGTAGCAAGCCTGAAGCGGATTTTGTTCACGCCACATCCTGCACCGGCATGTTGAACAATGTTTATCGGTCGTTTTACGCTTGCAATATTTGGTAGCGCATTTATGCTTTTTCATAGGGCCATAAAAAAGGCAGGAAATACGCTTGATCTCCTGCCTTTTGTTTTATACGAAACGGATTGTTAGGCTGCGGCTTGCGTCTTGGCTCTTAATGCAGCCAAACGGTCTTTTGCTGAACCACCTGTTGAAACAACGGGTGCAACAACATCAGGTATTACGCTTTCTGCTTCACCTTCCACATTATCGGTAGGAAGGTCAACGTGAGGGATAACACTGTTCACTTCCCATTCACGTAACTTTTCCCTTACTGCATCATCACTCATTCCCGGTTTTACCAAGATGCCGGTTTTGTTTTCTTTAGCAAATTCCTGAAGCTCTTTGCGGTCAAGAAGGTCAAATTTGTCACCGCTTGTTTCTTCTTCTACTGCATCTTCTACGGGTGCGGTATGTTCTGTTGTTGCGGCTGCATCGTTTTCAGGATAGTAGCCATCAATCTCCAATACCACATCATTCCATTCCGGCATATCGAAAATGCCCAACTTCCACTTTTGATCTACCATTTCCAAACCGGCAAGCTGGGTTTCAAAATTCTTGCGGGTAGCAAGTTTTTTACCGTACTTGACCTGCAAAGGCTCCTGCTTTAAAAAATGCTCCAATTGTGAATCAGTAAGCGGGAAAAACTTTTGCATTTTATAGCTCTTGCCGTTGATTACCTGTGTTTCAGAAGAATTGTCTAATTCTGTTGTGTAAACATTGGTAGCGGGAACAGCCTGTGAATCCTTTAAAACTTTGATTGCGCGACCTTCTTCAATGTCGGTGAAGGGATCAGTACCCATTGGATCATTTGCAGCTTCAACGGCGGCAATTTTATTCAACCGATCCTTGATACTTTTCTTCAAACGCAGTTCATCGAAAATCGGCGTAGCGGTAGGATTTCCACCGGCATACTTATCAGCGTAAACTATCCACACCTGCGGGTAATTTATGCCGTTAACGTTCTTTGGATTGCCTTTGGAATAATACTTACCGTAAATCGGTATCATAAATTCTTCCCGCTGATCTTTTGACAGTTTCAGTTCATTGGCTTTTCTATTTGCCAATGCGATATACTCTTCAATAAGGTCTTTCGGCATACCGCCGTGAACCTTTGCATTGTACACCGGCTTAACGGTTGTCTTCTTCTTAGGTTGACCGTTTTCCGTAACTACCTTACCGTCCTTGTCACGTTCGTCCACAATGGCCGGAATAAACGTCTGCACATACGGCACGGCAAAAACGGCTCTTGGATCGCTGTCGGCAATGTCAGGATGAACGGGGTAAATACGGAAAAGGTTTGTACCTTCTTCCACCTCATGCCCGTTGCTAAAACCTTGTTCACGCTTGCCCATTGTTTTGTTCAAGTCTTTGTCTGCCTGAACCATTTGTGATGCTGTACTTTTTTTGAATTTGCTTCTGTCAATGCTCATTTTGTTGAGTTTTAATTTTTGTTTTTAATGATAAGGTTCTCTTATCGTTTGCATAGCAAAGAAAAGTATCAGTAATGATATTACCAACTTTTTATTAAGAATTTTCAAAAAAAATTAAGCGATCAATTTTTTAGATGCCTTAATCATTACCCCGTTGATCGTGTCCGTTAGGATTTCGTTTGAAAATTCTTCTGGCTTTAGTTTATCTGACAGGACTTTGAGTAATCCCGCTTTATTCATAGCACTCCAATACAAACTGTCCAAATAACCTAAGTTTTTAACCTTGTCAAAGTGCAGTTTCTTTTTTATTGAAAATCGCGCATCCCGCAGGATAGCCATTTCTAAGGCTTTTTCCGTTGCCTTTTCACCCGCATCTACCAATTTCTTTTTATACTCGTCGTACAATTGGCTTTCAAAAATTTCAAGGTCAAATTTGCTATGCGAAACAATGTTTTCCTGTTCTGCCTTTAGGTTGGCAATGCGGTTAAATACAACGTTGAAGGAAATTATTTCAGCCCACAAGTGTTCATGCTGAATCTTTAGAATTTGGGTAACATCCACATCCGTATCAAAGGGAAGGATATTGAGAACAACGATTTTGTTCTTTAGCTCAATGGTAATTTGTTCAAATTGCGGATCGGGTTTTTGCGTTTTCAATATTCATGGTATCAATGCGATTTTGATTTGCGATTGGTTATTGAAACTACCTTTTCATCCGTCCGTACCACTTTAAACGTAACGGACTTGAACGCTTTTGTTTTCCCCTTCAACGCTCTTATTTCATGGTAAGCGGCTATTATGTATTCAGGCGGTGAAGAGGTGTGGTTATATTTTTCTAAAAATTCCTGTTGGGTAAGTTCCTGTGCAGCGGTTGTTACTTCCGCTGAGTTTTTGAGAAAGAATCTCATGCGATCTTTTTGGGTTAGGCTAATTAGTTGTAAAATGTTTTTCAATAGATAATACGAGTGTACCGCCAGTGCCCTTATTGATTTCACCCATATTCTGTATTTCCGTTACAGCATCTTGATAATTGGCAAATTGAGTAGCTAAACAACAATCTTCTTCATAAGATAACGTTTTAGCAGCATGATCTACTTTCACATAGCCTACAAGTAGTGGGTTTTTCAACCGTGAGTTATTTATTTTCCTTATTACAAAAACTTCTTTCATATTATGTGTTTTACGATTGATTAATATATTTCACTTTCGGTTCTCTTTACTTCCGCTAATCCGGTACTGCCAAAGCCACCTGTACCGCGTTCTGTTTCCGAAAGCGTATTTGATTCCCAAACGGTAATTTGTGGATAAGGTAGAATGATAAGCTGTGCTGCCCTTTCCCCTACTTTGTAAAGCTGTTCCTGTGTGCCGTCCTCAAACTTTACTTTCTTGAACCGGCAAACCAATTCACCCCGATACCCTGAATCAATGATGCCAATACCGTTCTTCATCATTAGGTTCATTTTCGTAATGTTACTTCGCGGGGTAAGCATTCCAAAATGCCCGTTTGGTATTTCTACGGCAACCCCGAACTTGCATTCAATAAATTCATTCCGATCTACGATTTCCGTTACCGTTAAATCTAACCCTACATCACCTGTTAATGATGCTTTCGGTATGACGGCATTCGGATGCAGTTTTTTAAATTTTACTATCATGTTGTTATTTGTGTTTTTTGATTGTTAGTTTTTAAATTCGCGTTATTTCACAAGCACCACCGCTACACGCTTGCGCTCCAAATTCGCCAACGTCTTTGTATTCAGGCTGCTTTAGTATTTTACCAAAGTCCACTTCTTTAAACTGCCTTGTAACAGTTTCCCATTTATGAAACAGGTGAACGTCTTTCAGGCAATACACCATGCGTTTCAAATCACCTTTGAAGTAGTTCTTTGCAAACTTTTTTGCTCTTTGCAACCAATATTTTTTCAATAACACTTCCTCCCTTGTGCCGGTTAACGGGTAATCCTCTTTCTTCACAATCGAATCACAAGCCAGCCACAAATTGTTATTGAAATAATGCAGGCCGTCCACAATCAAACCCGAAGCAAACAGGGAGCCTTTACCGTATTCCTTTACAATTTCATCCAATGTTAATACGGAGGTAAACGGCGCTTGATTAAAGTCTTTGTCACCGTAATCCGAAAGAAAACTAACCGCCGTGAAATCCTCCCTCTTTTGCCAGATGTAATCAACAATTTCTTTTTTATCGTCAATAATCACCGTGCAGCTTGTGTTGTGGTTCATTCCCTTGTACACGCACAATTCTTCATCCGTTCCTTCGTTCACCCAATTTTCCTGAACAAGCCTGATTAACTCCAAATGTTTTACACCTTTCATGTCTTTTTTATACAAGCCCGCTTTTGGATTTTCAATCGGCACGAAAACCACATAATCCGCTTTGATTTCACTCCATACGCTTTCTTCTAAAAGGAACGGCATATTTTCCGCTAAATATTTTGCCGTATTGCTTTCTTTGTTCAACTGCATTACCCGAAAGTACCGTTCGGAATGTTCAGGATGAATACCCGAAGCTGTACCCAATACAACCGAAGCGTTACCGGATGGCTTTACACAAGTGGTACGTGCCGCTGGATTAATGCCGATAATTTTTGCCACTTGCCGGTTTGTTTCTTTTACCACCTGTGCGCCTTTTTTCAACAAGTCCGCATTGAATAATTTAGGGTTGTTCATCCATCCCGTAATTGACACGCCCAATAAGGCTTCCCTCTTGAAAATTTGTTCTGTGACTTCGCCTAAATAGGGAAATTTTGTATAACCGGCTTGAAACGTACCCAATGCGCTTGCGTCTTTGCAGGCACGTAAAAACTGTTCTTCATTCTCCGCTTTCTCCGCATTTATTTCCGTCAGGTTGCACCCCTGAATACCAAACCATTTTTCGTTTTGTTTTACAAAAGCCGCCAACTGTTCGTAAATAATTTTACTAAAATCCAATTTCAACAAAATTGCCAGCTTCATTATTTCGTAGCACGGATTGAATAGGTCGAACCAACTGTTGCCGAAAACAAAACCTATGTCCGAATCACCTTCGTTTAAACCAACAAGTGCTTCAAATTGCTCTTTTACCGTTAATCCTCTTAGCAATAAAACCGAATTGTTACTTCTGCCGCGCTGTGGGTTTTCCTGCCGCCAATTCCCCGTTTTGGCATAAATCATTTCCTTGTCATTGGGATCAACCAGCATATTTAAAGCAGACCTGCGCACACCACCACTAAGTACCGCGTCAGAAGCGTGACAAATAATGTCAAACGCAAGAATTGGCCGGATTACATTTCCTTCTTTTTGAATCCAGTTTTCAATGAGCGTTTCAATTCTTTCCAGCGATTGCTTTAACCCCTCATGCCCCGGTGCTTTAAAACCACCCGATATGTAAGCTCCTTTCGTTCTGATTTGTGAATAGTCAAATTTCACTT
Organism: Flavisolibacter sp.; assembly: GCA_965247695.1. Classification (GTDB taxonomy): domain Bacteria; phylum Bacteroidota; class Bacteroidia; order Chitinophagales; family Chitinophagaceae; genus Flavisolibacter. The sequence goes on along the minus strand of OZ252037.1, from coordinate 1,649,719 downwards.
CGTAACCTGCGTATTCAGGAAAAGGCTGTTTATCAACAAAAAAGGAAGATAGCAGTACGCCTAACGCATCAGCCCAACCCTCAATCGTATCGGCTACAACAAATGTTTTTGCACCCTTTGTTCTTTTTTCAATACGGCTAAGGTTATCAACAAACGGTATCATCAATGACACACCTACACCGCAGCCGCACAATCCTAAATAAAGAATTTCCTGAAACCGCCTGTTACTCACCAAATGCGTTGACGTGCAATTGAACATTCTTGCATTGTGTTGTGTTATTTGCGGCCAGCGGTACTGTAAATTTCGCTGCGAAGCCAAAACCCGTTGCTCTGTTATACTTTCCAGTACACTTTCAAAAAACGGCTGCAATTCCTCTTTTTGCCCTTTGTATTTTATGCCGTGTCCAAAGAGAATATCTTTACATCCCTCCTGCCAGTTTTCGTAACGTTCTAATAACTCCTGCCATTTGAAATAATCGGAATGTAATTTTAAATCCGATAAAAACTTCTTTCCCTTTGTCATTTAAAATTCTGTTGTTCATAAGCGATCTTTTTAAAATGTTTAATAACTTGTTCTTTCAAAGTCTGAACCGCCAACAATCTTAGCGCCTGCCGACATTGTTAACTCTGCGGCTTCAATCTTTATATCCACTGTTTTAAGTAGAATTACAGCTTCAGATGTTGAAATTTGTTTGTGCTGTAATAAACGCTCCACAATGATTTCCTTTGCTGATAATTCTTGTTTTTGAGCCTTGTGGAATAGTGTCAATAAATTCATATCACTTCAATTTTTGAAAACTTGTTGCACTGCACACAGTTCTTTTGCCGAAACGAATCAAATTTTACCCTTCCCGAAAGAAGAATGATGCCGCCTGTTTTTCCTTTGACCTGATCCGCAATGTTTTCCCATACGTCCATCCAAATGGTTACGCGAATCAAATCTGTATTGTCAATGATTTCAAGGTTTGCGCCCAAACCTCTATTGCCTGTGCCTTTAAAGGGTTTGTCGTAGCAAGCCTGAAGGATGCCCGCAATCACCACGTCCTTATCTTCCACATCATCGCCAAACAGGATTTCGCTATTTTCTAAAAAATTCTTCTGCTTTGTGGCAAATGTTTTTGAACCGGCAACTATTTTTTGAAAGTCAATGTAACCAAATCCGGTAAGCTCTTTTTGCTTCAGTACCCATTGATAAGGCTTCCATACGTTAATGCCCTCTAATTCATCAGCTAACTTTTGGCCGGTAAAGGCAACATATTTTGCTAAGGTTTTTCCGCGTTCGTGCGGTTCTGTCTTTTCCACCCCGTCGAATGCACCGGAAAGGATTAGGTTTGTAATGGTTCGCTTGTTTACACCCGCCTTGCCTTTTATGCGGTCGGCAAATTCTTCTATGGAAAAGAATTGTCCTTTCTGCCGTTCTTCAAAGATTTCTTGCACTCCTTTTTCACCCACCCATTTTACGCTATTCATGGCCCAATAGATTGAGTTGTTAGAATAGTCGGGATAGAATTGCGTGGTGGATTTATTTATGTCAACGGGCTTGATTTGGATGGTGGAAATTTTGCTGATTTCCGAAATGCGTTCAATGATTTCTTCTTCCTTCGCAAACTGCATCGCTACCGTCCAAAACTCAATCGGGTATTTTACTTTCAGCCATTGCGAGAAATAACCCATAATGGCATAACAAGCGGCATGACTGCGGTTGAATCCGTAAGAAGCAAAGGATTTCAGCTTCTCCCAAAGCTCAATTAACTGCTGTTTGCTGTGTCCTTTTTTCAGTCCACCGTCAATAAATTTTTCTTCATAGGTTGCTAATAATTTATGGTCTTTTTTACCCATCGCCTTGCGTACATCATCTGCCATTATTAAATCAAAACCAGCAACGTCTTTTGTTATCTGCATTACCTGTTCCTGATAAACGGCAATCCCAAAGGTTTCTTTTGTGGCTTCGTAACAACCAATATCATATTGCGCTTTACGTTGGCCGTTTTTAATTAAAATGTATTCTTTATGCAATCCGCTTTCCATTGTAGAAGGACGGTACAAGGCAACGGCGGCAATTAAATCTTCAATGTTATCCGGCTTTAGTTCTTTACAATAGGCTTTAAGGCCAGATGTGCCAAACTGAAACACATCTTCGGTAAAGCCTTCTTTAAAATAGTCGTAAACGTCCGCATCCTCCAAATCCATGCTATCGTAAGTGATTACTTCTCCGGTGTTTTCTAAAATCAGTTTGGTAATGGCCGCAAACTTGTCCAATTGCTTTACACCCAAAATATCAAATTTTAAAAAACCGGCTTTATCTATTATCGTTCCTTCCCATTCCGATACCAGCACACCGTCAACCTTCTTTACAGGCATTTGCGCATAGATATTTTTACCTTCCGACTTGGGAACGATAACAACCCCTGAAGCGTGAACAGATGCCGTTTTAGGCTGTTCCAAACACAACGGGAGCTTTTCAAATAGCTTGTGGTGCTTTTGGAGGTAGAGCTTAAAATCAGCGTTCTTTGTGCCGTAAATTTTAAACAGGTCGGTAAACGTGGTTTCAAAGCCCATTTTTTCCACTTTCGGAAGCAAGGAGGTAATGAAGTTCGTCTTGCTGAAATCCACACCTATATCTCGCGCCAAATCCTTTATAGCGCCTTTTACCTTGAACGTGCTGTATGTGCCAATAGCGGTCACATAATCAGCACCGTACTTGGTTTCCATGTATCGTTTTACTTCATCCCTGCGACCGCCTTCAAAGTCCAAATCCACATCCGGCAAACTCTTGCCAATACGTCCGGCATTGAGGAAGCGGGAGAACAATAAATTGTAGTGAATCGGATCAATTTTTACAATATCCAAAAGGTAGGACACTAACGAACCCGCTGCCGATCCACGGCCAAGCCCTACCCAAATGTTTTGTTCTTTGCAGTAGTTAATAATGTCCCGAAGTATAAGAAAGTAAGAAATGAAACCGCCTCGTTTGATAACGTCTATTTCTTCTTCCAGCCTGTCAAAATAAACCGCTTCCTTTTTTACCTCGCCTAAAATCTTTGTTTCTAAACCTTGCTCAATGAGGTAATAGAAAAGATTTTCATTGTCGGTAAACTGTGCGGCTTCTTCGGCGTTCATTTCGTATTCCGGCAAACGAAACACACCTACGGGTATTGTAAAATCAATGCTGCTGCAAACGCTGTTCAGGTTTGCCAATGCTGCATCTAACACCAAATTCCACCGTTCATCTTCTTCTTTAAACAGAGAAGAAAATTGCAGATAAACTTCATCAATGGATTTGAAATGTTGGTCGGCGCTTTGGGACTTGAAACCAACCTTGCCGATGCTGTTCAGGTGCTTTTTGATTACCGCATCTTCCTTGTCTAAATAGTAGGAATCGCAAATGAGGATTGGCTTTAGCGTTTCAAAACCGCCTTCTTTGAATAACCATTCGTCAAAGTAGGTTTTTAGAGCTTTCAGGTATTGTTCATCCTTGCTGTTGCTGCTCCATTCTACCGGATCAATCTGGTAGTACAGATTAACAAACCATCTTTTGAAATGCTTTAAGTGTTGTATCAAGTCAACATCGGGAGAAAGAACGCAAATCAAGCCCTTCAATTTGCACATGAATAAATCTGCTATCGGTATGTACTCCCCGTTGTTATCAACGTTGATGATTTTGTTGATGGTAAGTAAGTTCTCCCACCCTTCCGCATCCTGCACGTACAGCTTAATGTTCATCTTCGTTTTGGAAGAAGTCAGGATGGTTACGGTTTCACCGATGATTGGTTTGATTTTGTATTTCAGGCAATCTTCCTGAAAGGGAAGTGTACCGGCAAGGGTGTTTTCTTCACAGATACCTAACGTGGTAACGCCTAAGAATTGCGCTTTTTTGATCCAGTCTTTTGCAAGTTTAGAACCGTTGCAAAGTTCATAGCCTGTGTGAATGCCTAAGTGGGGAACGGACTTGTCGGAAAAAATAAGATCGGCTTTACCTAAGTGCTTAAACTCTTTGATTTGATCGGGCACAAGCTCATTGGTATAGTAGAAACGGTTGCCGAACTGGAATAGTAAGTAATCAATTCCGTCTGTTAGTTCGTTTTCCGTATCGTTTAGTAGAATTTGAAAGTCGGAATCAAACAGAACGTTATCCCGTACTACATTTTGCCCACCGCTTGTATGATTGGGTACAAGTACATCTTTGGGTTCAATTAAAAGGAATCTTCCAACTTCAGGTATAACAACAGTTCTGTCGTTGATGAAAGTAGCGGCAAGTTGGTTTGCTTCAATCCATTCACGCAGGGATTGAGCAATGGTAGCGATTTGGTTCATAGGTTAACCTTTGATCTCTTTGTTTTGAATTTTCTCTTTTACCATCCCCTCAATCAAAAGGAAATAGTTCACCACATCTCCAAATTTTTCATCCAGCATATTTTGATTAATCTTACCTAAGTCGCCGTTGGTTTCAATAGCTAAAATCATGTCTTTAACCGATTGCAAGTGTTTGGTGAGGTATTCCCATGCCACGGCCACGTTTGACTTGTGAAGCGATATGCCTACCGAATTGTTGAAATTGTGAAATACTTCCGCATCGCCGCTATACTCCGCGCCTTTTTTCACCATTACATTGCGGCTACGGTCAAAAACCTGTTCTACGTGGGCATTAAAATCTATACGATTCATAAAGAAACGAATTTAGTATCTTTTGTGATATAATCGAAATTGATATTGAAAGAGGCAAAGAGTTAGACAAAGTGTTCAGGCTTGCAGTAAGAAAGAAGCCGCCTTTTATCTTTGAGAAAGAAGGATTTAAACCGGATCATCCAGTACAGCCAAAACCATGAGGGTAGGCCAAACAGCCACAATCCTTTATCATCTACATACATATCAGCGGAAACCTTGCGGCAATCATTACCAAAGCGTTTGCAAAGTGCCGGATGGTTGGCGTTTATTTGATGAAAATTAATATCCTCCCGCATCAAAAAATACTTCGCGTCTGTTTCATCCAAACATTCACCCTTATCTGTACGGCACGTCCAAATGATGATGTAGTAACCCTCTTTGTAAAGTCGTTGGAGATATTTTTTAGCATCCTTGCGGAAGCCTTTGATTGCGGGGAATGGGTGAGAATTGACAATAGTTAAATCAAAATCAATAGCTAAAAGGATCGGTAGCGATTTCATGTGTACGATTGTAGATTGTTATTTAGAGGATTCGTGTAACCTGTTTGATGCTGTACTTAGCTTCAGTTCCTTTCACGGCAACGGTAACGGCTGTGTCTTTATAAGGAATGAACTCTTTGGCTACTTTACCAATCAAAACTTCACCGTCCACATCAACGCGAACTTCAGCGCCTTGCAGGTAATAAAACTGCAAATCCCTGTACCCCTGATCCTGTTCGTCCTGATCGTTTTTGTAACGGAAGGCTGGAAAACCCTGATCGCAGTAAACCTTTTTTTGAAACTCCCGAAGCATTGCCGGATCGGTGAAGATGGATGGCAAGCTGTTGCGCTCAGACAGTTTTTCAATGGTTTCTTTTTTACCACCGGCAACGCGGCCCCAAAAGGCTTTGTCCTTTAACTTTGGGTAAATCTTGTGTCTTAAATCAGCTTGAATGTATTCTACCTGTAAGGTTTCATAGAAATCAAGTGTGGAAAGATGCCGTGATTTTTGTGATTTTTCTGCGCTTACTTGTTCGTTCTGCATTTGCTATTTTCTTTTCATAAGGTGCGATCTTGATTGTATTGTAAAAGTAAGATGATTTTAGTAATAATTAAAACAGATTATTAATAATTTTTAGTTCAGGGTGAAAAGTTTTTCTGTTGCTCTTTTGTCCTTATTTTCCGTTGAAAAATTTACCGAAGCGTCTCGTTCCCAAATACATTTCCAATTTGAAGGAGCGGTATATTCCGAAACCAAAACCTTGTTACCTAACTCAACCATGATTTCGGCCCATTCCCAAAAAATATCATGGTTAAATTTGCCTTTGTACTTGGTCGTGTTAGCATAAGGTGGATCGCAATAAATAACCGAATTATTGGGTATGTCTAAATGAATGAACGATTGATTTTCAAATTTTACATTTATCAATAAGGGGGTTTGTTTTGTTAGATTATTGAAGGCATACCGTGAATAATCCTGCACCTTTCCGTCAGATGTTTTTCCTCTCGCATACCCCCCCACCACTTAGCGCCAAATGAAAGATTGAATCCAATGTAACCAACTAAACAGGGTTCAACTTTATCCTTATTTTGCTTTATGAAATTGTATTCATCTTCACTTACTTCTTGTGGTGGAATCCAACCATTCTGCAATGCCTTCCACATTTCAATGAGATAATAATGAGAATCATTTCCAATCTTCGGAATACTAACGTTTATCTTGTCAATCATGTTTGCGCCGCCTACAAACGGTTCTACATAAGCGGAAGCGTTGATTTCTTTGATTGCGTCATAAATAAAGGGAAGGATGTATTTGGCATGACGGTTCTTTGAACCCATGTATCGCATGGATAGATTTCATTTTGTACGATTTTTATTTTGCTATTTTTTATCGAATCTTATTCACCACTTTTGAGCTTGTGAAATCACTCACGGTTCTAAGATTTGCGAATACCCTGCTTAATCCGGCTTCGTCAATATCACCTGCATCTACGTCCGCGTTGTCGTTGAAGGCTATGAGAACGTTGAACCAAAGCATGAGTTGATTTGCCTGTCTCTTAATTTGCTCAATCACGTCAGGGTCATAAAAAAGTATCAATGTTTCCACTCCTTTCATTTTCCACTTTATCATCTGTTCAATGGAAATTGCGCATTTAAAAGTAGCGTTGCATTTAACCGAATCCTGCGAATGAAGATTCATTAGCTTGTCAACATTGAATTTGTCAAAGTAGCCTTCAACACAGATAACGGTTTTGGTTTCGTTTTGCACCAATTCATCAAAGCCTGCCAGTAATTTCCCAAAATCAACCTCACTATTCAGATACCGTTTTATTTCCGGCAATCCTTGTTCTTTTCTAAATTTATTTTCTGCATCAATTTTCTGCTTATCCCAAACGTGCCGACTGATATAACCTTTTATTTCCCCCTCTTCTTCCACGGCCATTATCAAATAGTTTCGTTTCAATTTTGGATGAATCATTGTTCGCCCTACCTTGTAACGTTCGTATTCCACAAAACCCCGGCTATCCATGTAATCATCCTTCGTTAACCGCGTCCAGCCCAAAGGCATTTTTATTGTTGGTAAATCCAAGTCATACACTAAAGCGTTTTCCTGAAGGATTTTGTTTTCTAACTTTTCAACCTTACCAACTTCCCCTTCAATGTTTAAAAGATCAAGTCTTTTTAACAACTTACATAAGCCAAAGACATTTGTTACAAACGAACACTTTTTCTTTCGGTTACAGCCTGCTTTGTGCGGCCAATCCAGCGATAAAGTAAACTCGCGTTGATTGCATTTCGGACAGATTGCTAAAACATATTTGTTTCGGCGATCAGGTGTTGCGTCGGGTAAAAGCTCTTTTATGCGTTCAATACTTAGTTTCATACAGCGGTTTTGAACTTACACTTATCAAAATGATACCGTTTGGAAGTTGTTACATTCATTGTCTTAAAACAGTGAGGGCAAGTTAATTTTGCCTGATTTAATTGGCCTTTACTTTGATTTCTTCTTGCCTCTTCCGTTGCATCCAAACCTTTATTCCATCCCCAACCTACTTTCAAATGATCTCTCTGTTTTTCTGTTAACTTAACACCCCTTCTTATATTACCTATTTTAACCAATGTTGATTCGTGATGCCTCCCGCCTGTATGTCCCCCTTCTCTTAAATTGTATCCTCCGGCTTTCTTATTTCTTGCATCGAAATATTTGATGTAAAATTTTTCTTTTTCATCAACATCATCAACAGTACATATTTCAATTATTTCTTTACTGAAATTTTCTATCCCATACTTAACAAAGGCATTTCTTAACGCACATCCTGATCCTAAATATTTAGTATCCTTTTCCGGTACGCAATTACATCCACGTTGTCCAACATAAAACCTATCATTTATTATATTAAATACAATGTATATGTAGTAATATTTCTTAACCCTTACCATCAGGCCGCCTTTAGTTGATAAAATGCTTCTAACGTTTTTTGTGAATTGTAAAACCTTGCCCGATCAAAAGCGGTGTAAATTCTTATCGTACTTCCCCGCTTGCATTTACGGGCCTTATCTATGTACAGCCTTGCTATTCCGGCTTCGTATTCTTCATCCGTTTGATTAATGGAAATGAAGTAAGAAAAAGGTTCTGTTTGGGATTTGTTTTCAGAAATATTGCCCCGCTTCATTACAAAGTCAGGCTTGTTGTATTGCTCAGACTTCACATCATCGGCCTGCACTGAAGTCAATACGGCTGCTTTAAATTCGGTAGCAATGTTTGTCATTTTATCACCGATCACTAAGCGCCTGCGTCTTTCGCCGTGTTCCCCTGTAAAGTTTCCCGCCACCGTGAACTTTGGTAGGTAATCAAAAATTATGAGGTCAATTTTTCCGTGCTTAGGATTGGCTTCTACATCCAAAATAATTTCCCGGCATTCTTCCAAGCTCAACGAATCAAACTGTTCCGAAGCATGAACAATAATTTCGCCACCTGTTGCTGTTATATTTCGATACGCTTTTAGTATTTTTTCCTGCTGTTTAGCTGATACGTTCCCAAATTCAATTTCATCAATGGTACATCCGGTAAAGGCAGCATCATAAGCGTTGTTGCATTCCTCTTCGGTTCCTTCGGCTTGAAAGTGCAATACCCTTTTCCCTAACCGTGCGTTTGCTAAGGCACACCATTTTTTCATTGTGGACTTACCACCGCCTGAACGTGCCATCAACAGGGCAGAACGTCCGTATTCAATACCCCGCGTTATATCATCAAGCTCATGGATTCCCCACACACAATAGCGGGCTAAGGTCTTATCCTTGACTTCAGTTCGTTTCGCCTGTCTTTTTTCAAAATCTCCAAAAATGGTTGAATAAAAGGTATCCTTCAGTTCAAAAGCTGCGATAGCACTGCCTTCTGTTGCCAACAAATCCGTTGCTTCTTCCTGCTTTCCCTGATTGAACAATTCACCAGCTTTCGTGTAGGCAGCTATGAACCGGCTTTTCTTGATGTAATTTTCAAATTCCTTTAAAATAGGTTCGTGAACATCCTTCGTTATCTCAATCTTCTTAATCTGTTGCAGCAAGGCTATTACGTCCCGATTATCGGCGTGTGATTGTCCGATAATGCCAATGGTCGGAATCTTGCCGGTAACGTCATAATGGTCAAATAAAGCCTTTAGAATAACCTTTTGCGCATCCGATTGTAAGTAATGATATTTAAGGTGCTGTTTGCATATATCAAATATCTTTTGGTTGGTAAAGCAAGCCTTCAAAAGCTCCGTAAGGAAGTCATTACCTAACTTCGTCTCTGTCGCCTTTTTAAGTTGGTCTAATAAGTTAGCTTCCATTAATTATTTAAGTAAATAAACCGTCCTTCTATTCCGCTGTTTTTTAGTATTTCAGCGTTCTCTTTTCCGTAAGCAATAAAAATCGAAGCAGCGTTTGAACCGGCATCGCCTTTATCTCCGTTCACGTTTAAGAAATTTATTCGCCTTGAAGGAAAAAGAATTGCATCCGCCACGTACCAAACCGAATCAAAAAACATTTTTGTTTCCACTCTGGCAAAAACAAGCGCAATGCCGTTTCCGTGGTCTGCTAATTTTTGTAACCAATACTTACATTTTTTCCCATAAGGCGGATTCATCCAAATTCTCCCATCCCACACTTGCTTTAATCCATCATCCTCAACCGTGAAATGCTTACGTGCTGTATCCCACGGCCTGTTTATCGGACTACACGGATCAAGGTCAAATCCGATACCCCCCCCAACTGCTTCTATGTAATGTTTCGGCGTTAGCCATTCATCGGTTGTCTTTTCGGTACGACCAAATGTTTCCGCTACGTTTATATCACTCATGTATTCTTTGTTTAAATAAAGTCGGATAATTCACCCGCAACAGTTCTTTGCAGTCTGTCCTGTTATTGCACTTTAGGCAACTAAAATCTTTGGGGTCAAACAGGGTCGTTTGTTCTATGCAAATCGCAAAGCCCTTGTCGGTATTGAGGTATTCTTTACGGATTCGTTTGGAAGAATCAAAGGGTACGGATTGAATTTTTGTTTGTGGTTTTTCATGTAGGGATTCCGTCAAGCGGAATAAGTATTTTTGATCCAGCCCGTAGGCTTCAATGATTTCTGATTTATCAATTGCCCAATCAAATTCTTTATCTCTTTGCGTCCATCGTTTAAAGGCTTTCTTTCCAACAATCCACGCTATAACTATTTTGTCGCTGAAGCCGTTTTGAAGGTTTAGCTCATGCCAGTAATTGAACTGAAACAAGAAATAATCCCAGAGAAATTGATTACCTACACAGTGCAGGTTGTATTCCTTGTGTAGTAATTTCAAAAATGTATCGCAGTAACCTTCCGTTGTTTTGGACGTTCTGAACTTTTGTCCCGCGCCGTATTTCCTTTCGTGGAAGTAAGAAAAAAAAACTTCAACTTGCGGAACAGTAATCATTCAGGCGGCGATTTATTTTTATTACTAACGTGACGTAAAATTAGTAATAATTGCGCCTAAATGTAATTTTTAGTAATAATTATTTTAGCTGTAAGAAACGCTTAACGTAACGTTTTCTTCCGTTTCCTGTGTGGCTTCTTCCAGCAAATCAGCCAATTCTTTTCCCGTAGCGTTTGAGTGAAATTCAGGAAAGGAAAGTGGATTTATTTCACGTTGAATCCATATACCAACGAAGCTGCCGTTCGAGATTGTGCCTACGTCTATTGCATTATTAGCGCCTTCATGTTCTGCCAATACCGCCTGAAAAGGTAAGCTGCCACTATCACTCACTTGTTCAAATACCGGGTTGTTATTACTATCAACCGCAGCACCCACGGCGGCAATCTTTAGCTTTACTTTCTTCCCCGCTGTGGTAGAATAAATACTTACGCCTGTAACGTCCGCGCCTGTGGTGTTCTTCAGCGCAATCATGCGGATTACCGAACGTCCTTTTTCCACATCGCTTTTTGAAATGGCAGGAAACAGATTTGCTAAACGTCCGTTTGGTACTGCGGTTGTTGAGGGATAACCGCCTAACGAAAGATCAGCGACAATGTTTGATGCGCCCGCCTGCGGAGCGCCTGTATAAACTAAAATCATTAGAAAACTCTTTTTGCTTTAATTACTGCATAATAAGGCGGCATGTTGTTGTGAGGCACATCACTACCAATATAGCCCAACGTCACATTGAAATTATTTGTACCACCTTTTCCTAACGTGCCCCGCCACGGCCCCTTATCAGGATCAGCAACATCAATCGAAATATCAAACTTTGGTAATTCATCCCGCGTAAGTTTGTGCGTTTCTTCCCCGCCTGTATTCGTTACATCATAATCTTTCAAATTATTTTTTGCACCAATCAAAAACGTCTTACTCAAATCCGGTATTTCCACGCCATCAACATTTCGCTGCTGATCGCAAATAGCAAAGCCGTACAAACCTCTTACTTTACCCATCCCCGTTACTGCATCAAACAAAGCATTGATCGCTCCATCAAGGGATATAATCTCATAGGGTCTTCCCCACTCATAGTTTTGGTACATTACCCATGTACTGCCATTGTACTTTAAATCAAAACAAAGTCCGCCTTCCACGTTTTTCATTTGGTAAACGTCCCCTTGCTTCAACAGCTTTAGTGTTTTTTGTGAAGATTGGCCCGCATCCTGTACAATGGATATGCTGTGTCCGTTAAGGTCAAGAAATGAACAATCAATGTGTATTCTAAATTCGTTTCCTTCCACCGCTTTTCCTTTGTCTAAATTGAACACAACATCATTTGGAAGGGTAAGGTTCCCTGTAAGGAGTTGGTAGTTCTTATCCACCCCTACCACCAAATTGAGCGTTGCAATGCCGGTTAAATTATTAATGGTGTTTACGCCGATAATGTCACCCTTGTCCACCTTGCTCCGAAACTTGCTAATGGCATAGGGAGAAATTGTTAGTTGAATAAAACCGTTGGTGGGGTGCGCCTTATAAGGAAAGAAGGCTGTGCCTGTTGTTTTCAGGTTGCCGTTATCATCAAAGGAGGATTCAAGGTAATAACCGTTCCCTGCATCTGTTGGAAGCGTTACCCACTGTCCAAATTCTTTAAAAGACTTATAGCGGTACTGAACGTTATACAAACAAGTTGGGTCTTTGTACACCAGTACGTCACATTTTGCAAGGGGTGTATTTACCGGGAAAACAAATTTTTCCGTTATTGCTGAAACCTTATCTGTGGGGTCAGGGGTGAATAAAATTTCCACTTCCTCACAGTCCGGCGAAACAAAGGCGGTTCCGGCCACAAAGGTTTGCCCACCATCAACAGAAAAATTATTTACGTCCAATACATCAAGGGTAAAATTAATCGCACTGCCTTGTTTTATACTGCCGATTATCTTGCCGTATTTTCCGTTTGGTGCGTACAGCCTGCCGCCTACCAAATCACCGTTTTGAAAATCATTTACAGACTTGTATTTACCGCCTAAACCGCTGTTGAAAGTGACAATATTATTATTACTATCTACGCTCCAGTTGGTTGAGCGCAATCCCCACGCTACTTTCACTATGTTTCTGTCCGAAGGAGTAAATAAATGATTAAACTGTGAAGATTCTATGCCAATTAACGGATTTGCCGCCCTGTCTATTTGATGAACCGCACCGCTTCCCTTTGTTTGCCAAAATTGCGTTCGCTTGTCCTGAATAATAACAGTCGTATTCGTTGCCTGAATACGGGCTAATAAAAATTCTTCACCGTCGTTAATAACAGGCTGCGTGTTAACAAAACTTTCCGCCACTAACGTAACGGTTGCGGAATCATAATTGAAAGGATATTTATTTGCAGTCGGTACAGCAATGCCTTGTGTAAATGTGCCGACTATCTTAATCTGAAGATTGCTTTCGGGTACAAATTCCGATATGCCGTTGGTGCTTGTAGCCGGATGCTGAAGGGTTGCGTGAAGGTTATCTATCACTTCCAGTACATCGTATTCAAGTGTATTGTAAACGCTTCCTACAAACTTAATTCGCGTAGGAAAATTAGGCATTCCGCGAAAGATGCTCAACAGTTCCGCAGTGCCGCTATCATCTACCAAATCGCCGTTACCGCTAATCGAAAAAGTGCCCTTTTCAAGGTTGCTTATCGCATAGGCAACTTTTAGCCAGTACCATGCCCCATCTGCCGGAACTGCTATGCCGTTTGTCTGCGCAAGGTGAAGAAAATTAGCACTCTTGTCTATACCAAACAGTTCACGAACCTTAATCGTTCGTTGACCTAACGTTGTATCTAAGTCACGTTCTACCCTGCCATTGGTAAAATTTGCGTCCCTTCCGTGTTTAATTAAACCGAAACTTACCGTATCGTTTAACAGGCTCTTGCGAAAGCCGTTATCATCCACGAATTGTTTAAAGCGGTTTAATTCCGCAGCTTCTAAAAAAAGGTCGGGTACGAATTTTAAATAACTCACTATTATTACTAATTTATTAGTAAAATTAAGAAAAAAGGCGGGATTTTATAGAGAATAAAACCTACCGGAGCGGATTTTTCAGCACTATTTTCACTTCGTCGTCAGCGGTGAAGCTAATGCCGTCAAACGCATAATTCATTTGCGTTGACGTTACCACCAAGATTTGTGTTGCGGTGTTATTTATGAGTAAGAACAATAATTTATTCGCAGCCGTTTGCACATAAACCGTAATGGAGACATTCTCTGCCTGTTCGTGCCGCCCTTGAATAATCTGGCTATTTTGTACCGGGAAAGTGCCAGATGATTGATTGAGGGTATAAAGGTTGTTCGGCGTGACGGTCATAATGCTTCCCGTTACGGTTGCCTGATTTTCCACAAAGAAATTATCCACCACAACCGGATCGGTATTGTCTATCTCATAGATTTCACCTGTTGTATATCCCCCATTGAGCGCATTGCCTAAATCATCTGCAATGCCGGTTCCCGAAGCTGCTACATCTAAACGGATTGTTCCCGCTGCTTTTGAAAAGCTGTTCACCAATACACGGTAAACAGCCGGTGAAATTTGCGTAATGGCAGCAATGACGGCGGTTATATTTCCGGTCACCGTCAGCGCAAAATCAGCTATATCAACGCCCGAAACGCTTTCCGAAAATACCACTTCAAAAATGACTTGCTTAATAGCGGTTTGTATTTGTTCCGGTGGATTGAACCGCTTGCTGCTTACAACTACGGGGCGGTCAACGTCGGTTTTAAAATCGTAGCTTACAACATCACTTTCATTGCCCGCGTTGTCTCTTGCCTTCACCTGAAAATTATGCGGCCCTGTCGTTAACCCCTGCATGGTAACGGGGGAGGTTGCCACACTGAAAGCACCGCCGTCCGTAGCTACCGACAGTTCTTTTATCCCGCTGCCGCCCGTATCGGTTGCGCTGAAATAAAACGTTGCCGATGTGTTGTTGCTTAACATCGGCGGCTTTGGATAACTTATTGCCGCTATTGGTTTTGTTTTATCTATAAGAAAAATTTCGCCGGTGTATTTTATGTTTTCAATGTTCCTGCTTACTCCCGTGTCATTTGCCATATTCAAGCCCAATAAGCCATCCCCTGTGGCCGTATTTACCGTAATGAGATACGTTGTTCCCGATCCGGTAATCGAGGTTATTGAAGGATTTGCTAATGTGTTGTAGCCCGCGCCGCCGCTTATTACTATTTCAAAATTTGCCGCATTAATTCCCGTTACAAAGCCGGATAAAATAAGTTCAAACTGAACACTGTTTGCGTTCGTTGGACTGGCGGGTGTTTTGCGGAGCAATGAAACAACATTCACGGTGCCTACCGTAGCTATTTGCTGCACCGCTCCGTAGGCCACTCCTTTTGCATTAATAGCAAAGGCCCGAATGTAAACCGTACTGTTTTTTGGAAGTCCCGTTACGGTTTGGGAAAATGTGCCCAAGCCCCTGCCGTTTGCTACTTTATTATCCGTAATGGTTGGAGATGAAGTGAGCGCCCAGACAATGCCTCTTTCTGTTACCGCAGCCCCGCCGTCCGATGTTACGTTACCACCCAAAACCGCCGTTGTGCCCATTACATTTGCCGGTACTGCGGTTGTCACCGTGGGAAGCTGCGCGTTTACTGTGGAAGATATTATGCCTTCCTCTAACGTGTAATCGCCCGCCTTGTCGGTTTCGATTAAGCGAATGTGTGAACTGTACGGAATCAGGTATTTTTTAATGAAATGCTTAACGTCCCGAATGTTTAGTTCTTTGTTGTTGTTTTTTACAAAAGCATCAATAAAATTATTTACCTGAATAAAGCCTTTTGAATAAGGCAAAGCCATCGGAAGAAAACGAATGTTGTAAAGCCTTGTTTCCGTACCGGCAGTTCTAATTACCGGAATCACAAAGTGAACGTTATCGGCCAGCTTAATATTCAAATCATCGGCTTCATTAAAAGGTTTTAGCTTATTGTACAAAAAGGCCCGGAAATAAACGTACTTATCATACCTTACTGACAGGTCTTTGTTGAGTAAATAATAATTCTTCGTGGTAGCGTCCTTGCGGCTTACCAAGTCAACCGGATTGTGGTCTTTATCAAAGGCTTTAAATCCTATGGTTAAATCATTTCCTGTACCCGCCTTCTTTACAAAAAAAGAAAACTCATAATCCATGTATTCATCTACCGGAATCATAGCCGATACTGCATTGGTAGATGAATCAATACCACCGCCGTTAATCAATCGCAACACTTTCTTATTGCCATCTGTTACAATGGAAACGTTGCCGCTGTTGACAAGCGGGTATTTAGCTATATCTGCCGGTTCTGATTGCGGTTCGTAAAATTTGTTGAAGTTGTCGTGAACCGTTACGCTGCGGTATAGAGGCGAACCATTGCCTATGTTCCAGCCGTGGTGTTCTGTTTTATTTAGGTTGAATAAAAATTCATCGTAGTTGTTGTACTGAATAAGCCGGAGAAGTTCACCATCAAATAAAGCGGCGTTTAGTCCGGTATGGTCAACGATATGCACAGTGCCCCTACGGGCTATTTCCCTGTGGTATTTTGCCATCATCACCTGAAGTTGTTGCAAAGTATTGGTGGGCGAAACCGTTAAGCCACGCTCCCGCAAATACTCCGCAAGCAGGATTTGATTGTTGTAAAAGGTTTGGTACTTGCGGGCATAAATAACGTAGTAAGCAAAGAACTTACAAACGCTTCCCCAAAACTCTATAAAATCATCCGGTTTGTTTTCACTGTTGTAACGATCTATGTAATTTGGAATCAACCCTTTTTCAAATAGCTTTTCCAGTACGTTTATCATCCAGTTCAAAACTTCCACATCACCATTTCCAAAGAAGGTATAAAAGATAGAATTTTTAAAAAGGTTGGTTTCGGTTTGTCCTGCATTGCTAACGTTAATGGTTGCCTGTGAGACGGCAAGGCTTTGTTCTCCTACCGGATTGCGACGGTATTGCAATTCGAGAATGAAAACATCGTTACTGCTTACAGTAATACCCAAAACGTTTTGAACGCTTAAATCAATCCAATCTGAATAGATAATGCCGTTGGTAGTGTACCGGAATTTCTTTGTAAAATAAATTTGTCCATATTCCCCGCTTGCGTTATCAACGAATGAGGTAAGGGCAATAATGCCCGTAATGGGATTAGACTTTATGAAGATGCTGTTGCCTTCGTTGCGAACTTTGTTTAGGATCATGTTAGCGGTCTAAGACGGTAGAAATATATGAGGAATCAATAACGTTCGGATAATACTGCGGTGAAAGCGTTCCCTGATAATTGGCAATGATTTGACCGTTCAAATCAAGCATTAGAAAGCCTCTCAGCCGAGGAATAACGTTAAACGGGGTAAACAAATCGGTTCGGGGATAGAAATATTGATCCGGCACGTAATCCACGCCTTGCACGTTCTTGCAAATCTCCAATAGGTTATCCCATTCCACTTTTTGTTTGGATGGATCGAAGAAACGCGGATCAATATATTTGGAAACGTTTACCTGAATCTGTTTTCTTACTTCATCGGGATTGGCCGATACGTTGATCTTGCAGCGAAAAAACATATCAACAAAAAAGTAGCCGATATTGATTAGTTTGATGCCGTAAAACTGTGTGCCGAAAGGCCGCAAATCGTTGAGGTTAAAATAGCTTTGCGAACCCACCAATAGCGCATCTAATTCGGTTTGCGATAACGCCGAACCGTTTACCGTTTGAATTGCCAGTACAATCTTTCCGTTCAGGTCGTGGCCCTGATTGAACACCTTTAGCACTTTGTTGTTGATGCTCATAAAAAGCTGTTCCAACATTGCCAATGTGCCTCTTGCTAAAATGTTAGCGCCGTCTTTTATACGTATGCGAAAAATTTCATCGCTTTCCTGATCGCGGCCACCGTCTGCCTTGTATTCGTTTATGCAGTTTAAATGCCCATTGGGAGCGGGTGAGACTTGGTTGATAGTAAGAGGCGCAACGTTTGATTTAAGGCCCGTTTCGATGCTACTAACCCTTGCATAGCCGAATCCAAAGGCGTTTATTGAGAAATCTTCCGAAAGTTGAAAGCGTATGCCGTCCGTTGAACGGAATGTAAGTTGTGAAGCTAAATATTGCGTTCCCGGTGTGCCGGATATACGAACATAAGTAGATGAACCCGTTGCGCCAAAACGTGGGGAGATACCGAAGTTCCTTGCGCAATCGTCCAAAGCAGTCCCAAATGCAGTTTCGGGAAAAATTTGACTAACCGCTAAAATTATATCCTTTTCCGCTTTACCGGCCACTTTAGAAATACCTGAAGCTATTGCAGAAAGAACCGCTTCATCGCTCACCTTGCTGACTTCATCAGTATTATTCAATAAGGTTTCTATAAAAAGCAAACGCCTCTCTAAACTTGTAGATGGTTTTATGTTAAGTGGCATTATGCAGCTTGTTTTAGTGTTTCAATTTTGACTTGTGAAATAACTTTGTAGCCCTTATGCTGTAACAAATTATTTCCCCTATGATCTTTACCTTTTATCGTTTTATGCAGAGACGAAACTTTCAAGCTATTTTCTTTTGAAAAGGCAGTAAGATTTACAGTTTCAACTATCTCTCCATTTGGTGTTTGTATTTGATACAAAAATTTTTGATTTACAATTCGATTCTGTTCTACAACTTCAGGTTTCATCTTCATTCCCTTATTCTTAGAAGGCTTACCTGTCATAGCTAAAGAAAGTTTTCTTTTCATTTCTTCAGATTTCGGCTTACCCCTATGTGGACTTGGTTTCCCCTTTTGTGCTTCACTCATTCTTTTTCTTGCTTCATCACTACGCTTACTGCCAATATGCGCTTTTCTAATCTTTTCAATTTCTTCAGGTGTATGCTTCCGCTGCTTTCCCAATTCCCTTAATCTTTCAACAACTTCATCACTACGTTTTTTGCCGGTATTTGCCTTACCAATTTTTAGTTTCGTTTCCTTAGAATGAATCTTTAAAAAATACGGATTCGTTGGTTCTATATTATAACCTTTTTCTCTATTATGTGTATCCAGCATATTGCACCACCAATTTTCCATTGAAGGACACAAATCATGTGAGTAGTATTCTAAATCATCGAAAGAAAAATTTTCCTCACCGTGTTCATTGAACGCATTTTGTAAATAAACATTCGCGTGTTTATTATTTCTCAAAGCGCACCTATGGCTATCTATCCGGCGTTTTACATTTTTAGCATACCCCACGTAATGCTTCCCATTTACAAGGCACGTAATAATGTAAATTCCCGATTTCATTCCTACAAAAATAGTAATAAAAATGGAAATTATTAGTAATAATTAAAGGGAAATTGTATCGGAAATCACTTCGTCAATCCGCGTTTGAACTTGATAATCCAAACTCATGTTGTCTTGATCCCGGTTCAGGTTTGAGATTGTGAAGTTCTTTAAGGTATCGTCATTAGCAAAATCCTGTGACTTTTGCCGGATAATAACGGGGAAATTAAAGAGGGAGCGGTTTGTACCTACCACCAAAGCGGTTTGCAGGCCGTGGGTCGGAAATTCGGGATTGTCACCCTTCTTTAGTTTTATGAGGATAAGAATTGCCTGCTTTATGGTTTCGTCGTAAGAAAGGGTTTTGAGGTTCAAATAGCCGTTTGTTTTCGTCCACTGCAACCGCTTGTCCACGTCCTTTCCGTAGATGCTTTTTCCATTAATAATGTCCACTACGCAAGTCACCGTGTAGTTGCGGTTAATGCGGCTGAAATTGAGCTTTAGAGGCACACCGCCTTCAGGTGTGTATTCTTCTTCCTGTAAGTCGTTACGAATGGCTAAATCGGCCCAATCATCGTTCGGATTACCTGAACCTTCCAACGCCGATACGTTTTCCAGCGTTTGCTTTTGCCGCATGGTGTAGTCCACCTGAAAGGTGGGATCGTAGGCAACTTTGGTAAGGCTGCTGCGGCTCCATTTGTTGATGTTGGCAAGGGTTTTCAGCCGGTTGTCTATTTCTTCTATTTGCTCAATTAAGAGCCACCACTTAACGTTATTGAACTGCCGGGAATGTTCCTTGAATACTTCAAACACTTTTCCGTTTTCTTCCTGCAAGGCTTTAAAGTTCGCAAAGGGTTCGCTGCTGATAGAACCCGTATTGCCGCTGTAATAGTTTACAATGGTGTTGTAATCACCGGCAAAAAAGGCTGCGGATTGCCGAAAGTAACCGAACAAATCTTTTCCGGTTATGCGGACAAATTCCGTTAGTATGGTTGAATCAAGCTGCATATTTATTTCATTTCCTGCAAATGCTTCCAACCCAATCTTTTCACTATCGAAATTGGTTTAAAGGTAACGCCGTCCGGCATATCATCATTCTCAACATACCTGCCTTTAAACAAAACAGGTATCCTGTTTTTATCGAAGGACGCATTAGAATTGTGTTGTTTTAAATTGTAAGTTACACTTCCTTCCGCATCGTCAATAGCGTCATCAACTTCTTCAAAATCATCACCCACTTCATACGCCGCCAAACCATTTATCAGCATACCAATATCCCCGTTTTCTGTTTTTACATATTCAGCATCGGGATTGTCTTTCTTCGCTTCTTTCATTGAACTATGATTCGTTAAATGAACAGAAGTTCCCCTTTTTAAATCCAATTCAGGGTTTTCAGTATATCGTAAAAAGTAACACTGCCCGCTTTTAAGTGGAGCGTTGTCGTATATTTTATTGTATTCTTCCTCTGACATTTTAGAAAAGTCAATTTTTGAATTTTTAATCTCTTCCTTCTTTTCCGCTAATTTAGATTCTTCAGCGGGTTCCCAACCATTCAACGTTTTCCGGTATCTTTTTCCGTCCTTCCAAGTGTGAACTTCGCCAACAAGGGCATTAGACTTCGCTAAATCCCCGTTTGAATAGCTCTTTAAAATTTGAGCTTTGATTATTTCCTGATGTTGAAGTGGTGTAAGCATAACTATTCAAATCCTTTTGCCAGCAAGTTTTTTACGCCGTTTATGACTTCGTTTGTTTTCTTTTGGGTGTAATTGGTAACGCTTAGGTTCTTTGCGGCACTTTCGCTGTCTTTCAGGCTGTAAACGCTTTCCAGCGGTGCAATTGATTTTAAGGGAAGGCTGTAATTCCAAATCATGTTGCTTTGTTCGTTCATGGATAAACGAAGGCTACCCGCCGTTACTAAGTAATTGTTTCCCAGTGCCGGATTGTGAAAAATCAACCGCCTGTTTTTCTGTACGCTTTCAGCAATGATTTCTTCTAAAATCTTTGTGCAACCGTAGCCCGTTTTTACCCGATCATCAAAAAATTGCCCTACGCCTTTTTTAACGCTGTCGTTTGTTGTCCGGTAAACCAAACCGCTGTCGCCTACTTGGTACTGAAAAGAGTGAACCAAGTCCTGAAAGGTATCGCCCAACAAAACTTTAAAGCTACGCCCAAAGGTTCCCGATAACGTTATATCGGTAGGAACGAAGGTGGGTGTTTTCAGTACCGTTACGCCGCCCAATGTTTTCTTTACGTTGGTGAGTTGCGGTTTTACTTCTTCGATGGATGAAGGGTTAATGGGGAACACAAAATACCGCAGCGTTTTCCAATTTTCATCCGTTAGCTCCAATGCGATAATGTAAAGCTCAAACTCATTTGGATACTTTATGTTTAAGGCTTGCTTGCCTACGTTGTACAGAAGGCTGAAACGGGACGCTATGGCACTTTCTAAACTCAACTAATCATCTTTGTTAATACAATCGGTGCAGGGTTGGCCGCTGGCCCTGTTGGTGTCGCTACGATCACCATGCCCGAAGGAATGGTAAGGGTCAGGTTGCGGATGGCGTTGTACACGGCCTTTTCAAGTGCGCTGCAATAGGCTTCAATCGCTTTATCTGCGTCCTCTTGCGTCATGCCGTTTGCCTTTGTGACAAACGCTTTCATTTCTTTTGCTAAAACGCCGGGTACGAGCATTAGGCAAAATTACTACTAATTTACTACTTATCTATGAAAGCAATTTCAGAAAGTAACGGTTCCGTTTTCTTTTTAAATTCCGTCACCTGTGCTTTGTTCAAAATAGGCATTTGTCCTAATGACGTTGTGACAGTTATTCGGCTTAACTCGTCAATAAAATCATCTAAAAAGGTTTTCAGCTTTTGGCCCAATACAAAGGGTTCTTCACCATCATTAATAATAAAACTATCGGTGTCCAACTTTTCTTCCCCGCTCATTATATGCCTGCCGGTAGGCGTGTGTTCTTCGTAAGTTAATTCGTATTCATCATCCCTGTTTTGCGTTATCATTTGCAGGGAATCAAATTGACGAAGGATAGTTTTATTGAGTGAATTTATTTCACAATCTCCGTCAACATTGATGCTAACCTTCCCGGATTCATCGTTGCTTTTTACGTTTATTTGTAGTTGTCCCCCAACGTCTGAAGAATTTACATTTAACACCAAACAATTGTCTTTTGGCGAACCGGATATTTCAACTACGTTTCCGTTAAAGTCGCGTTTGAAGGTGAATTGGTGTTCATTCAATTCACTTGCTGTTTCATCCCCTTTGAAGTATATGCCGGTTATGAGTGGCGTATTAGAAATCGGATTTACTATGAATGACACTGCACTTCCGTATTGCTTTCTTTCCAGCGGAAATTTTACAAAGTTTAATGAATAAATATCTATTGGAACGCGATTGGTAAAACCGTTAAATTCTGAATAGATACTAACCGTTGCTGTTTTGTAACACTCCCGAATGTACTGTTCCCTTGTTACATCGGAAGGAAGAATAATGTAAGCAATGCCTGCGGCAAACATTTCACCCGCGTCTTGCTGAATGCCTATATTGTAAGTGCTTTCCTGCATTTTTATTTATTAAAATACTGTTCAGAAACAATTTCACCATCTTCCGAACCAAATTCATAAAACGTTCCCATTCTGTACTTTGGATCAAATTGAAGGTTTTTCAAAAAGAAATTAAACACGAATTTGTTTACCTTAAAATTGCTAAAAACTTTATCCTTGTCAATCGCTTGAACATCTTTGTATTTTGTTTCCTGCTTCGTTTTGTTACGGATAATAGTTTTTGGCTTTGTTGCGTCCGCAGGAATTTGAAAATGCACCCTATCTGCACGGCCCCCAAACTGCCCGATGTGTCGTTCGTCACCCCACTGAATACCCATTGATTTTGCAATAGCGGGAACACCTGTTGCCTGCCAATCAGCAAGGGATGATTTCATCATCAACCTATCGCCTGTTTTTATATTTATTAGGTTTATATCTATTGCGTTACCAACTTCATGCTTTGAAGTTCCCGGTACTGCCACCGCTCTTTTTCCGTGGTATTTATTCCAAAGATTCAATTGTTCTTGGTAAGTCCTGTAAGTAGAAGTTATTGTTACCGCATATCCCGATTCAGTAATAAAATTAATAAAACGAATGAATTTATTTTTATAGATTGGAAAGGGGTTGTAACTATTCAAATATCCTTGACCTGTAACCAAATTTGGATGCAGTAAGGCAACAGGCGATTCATCGGCTTTTTGAGAAAGTACAGGTGGAGCATCTACCGTTTCTGTTCCAACCACCACCGTTTCCGTATAAGGAACTTTCTTGGTTGTTTGTTCTGTTATTAGTTTGGTATTGATAATATCAAAATAACCTACTTTATGCCTTGCCTTTTTTTCATCTTCCACTTCTACACCGTAGATAAAAGATTCAATCATTCCCCGGCTTACTTGTATCGTTGTTGTTCTGTCAATAACGTTTTCATTAATTGTAAAATTTTGCTGAACACTGTCAACAAAAAATATTTCTTTTGTTGGCTCGTAACGAATAATGTTGCCTACTTTAATGCGCCTGTCACCGTTTAAAACAAGGGTTCCTTTGCGGGTAAAGGGAAGGTACTGATTGCTCTCAATAAGATACTTGTAGTCATTTATAGCCTGCAACTCGTCACCGGTAATGCCCTTGTCAGGGCTATTGGAAGGCACATAGGCAACGTAGGGGTGAACAATTTGTAAGGGCTTTGCTCCCCAAACATCTGCGTATTCAGGAAAGTATAAAGCACCCAAGTAAGCAAGAGATAAATCTTTTTCATTGCCAAAATAATTTGACTTGGGCAACATGGAATACCAACTGTAAATCTGCGTATCATCCATAACTAAGTTTTCCTGCAAAACATCTTCGCCAAGAACGGTTGCTACTTGTGAATTGTAAACCAAATTACCGTCCTCTGTACTTATTCTACCGTTCAACAAAGAAACCACTGATTTTTTATCATAAGGAGGCTTTCTTACGGTTAACACGTACTGATCTCCCATCGTGTCACCGTAGAACTGTACCAACGGCTCCTGACAAGCGGTGCGAATAAAATTTAATAAAGAGCCTTGCGCCATTGAAAAAGATGAATCCTGAAGCAAGCGGCCCAAAATCGTTTCGTCAAGCACCAGTTTTACAATTGACCAAATGCCTTTTGCGGGAACGGGCTTAGTTACTTGTTCCTTAAAAGTAAATTCAGGGTTTGGGGTGTTTTTGTAATCAGCAATAACATTATACTTTTTATTCCTTCTTTCACCATAGGCTTCAAAAAGTTCATCAGGAACAATCTTAATATTTGAAAGCTGCTGGATAATAAATTTCAAAATGTATTCAATGGAATTATACATATAAAGCGAAAGAAAGTCTGTTGCTCCATCACCTAATATTCTGTTTATTTGTCCGTTTTCTAATTGTGACTGGCCCGCAAACTTTAGCACGCCTTCTGAATTTTCAAGCGCATAGAAATACGTGCCATCTTCTATGAACAATTTTAACAGATCGCGGCCACTAATATTAATGCTTAAATCATTGTTTTGCGGGCTTAGGGAAGTTGAAACAGAATCTACAAGCCCTATCATGTCGTAAATACGGTTTGGTAAGTTAGACTTATCAACAATGTCTATTTCGGCATCTTTTAAGCGTTGCTCCTTCTCCATCTGAAGAGCCTCAAAACGAATGAATATCAAATCGTTTGAAGTGACGGCATTTTGAAAGAAAAATTGACTGCGGGATAATTCATCAGCCTTGCCTTCATCATATAAATTCACTTCAGAAACGTATTCTCCGTTTTGGAAATTGCTAATGGACTGCGCCTTGATTTGCCACCTGTTATTTTCGTCCAATTCCGTAGTAAGTGGTGGGAGCGTTATAGTGAAGTTGCCACCGTTTTTACCTACGTTGGTTTGCAGGCGTTGAACATAAGGCGTAACGTCAAACAATTGTCCTAACAATTCGTTACCATCATTTTTTGAAGAAAGGGAGCGTAACCACATCCACACCGTACAGTCAGGAAAGGTTTCTTTGGAAGTACCTAATTCGCGTTGCCCTTCCTGTGGTTTGCTTACCTGAACATAACCCTTATCCGCCTTCAGTTTGGCTATTTCAGCCGATTCAAAGGCAATAGAATCATAACTAACAACCTCTATGCCTTCAGTAATGAATGATTGATAATTAACCTTTGGATATTCCAAGTAAAAAACGGTTCCAACGGTCAACGGTAAATTTTCTGCCGGTTGACCGATGAACAATTTCGTTTCTGGTTTTTTATTCAAGTCAAGTTCTAACCGTTGCCGATTGGTTAAATTATCTCCATCGCTCTTAACAGCTAAAAAAATATCGGGTGTTGCTGCATATTCATAAGCCGGTGAATTTGAATCATTCAGGTAGTCATACACCGTCTTGTGCAAGGGTGATTTTACGGTTACTTTGTATAGGGTACTATTTGGCATTTTATTTATTGAGGGCCACCACCATATAATGATCCGTAACTCATTGGATTAGCGGATGAAGTGGGTCTTTGTGCATCTTTTTTAGCATCTGCCACTTTTTTAATATTATTAGTTTTTATCATAGCTGAATTACCTTTTAGGGTTATCATCCCATCCTTAGAATTTATGGTAATTACAGCGCCGCTAAAGGCATTCTCCAACGCTTCAGAAATAGCATCAATAGCAGCGTCATAAGGCTGGCCCGCTAATGTTTTATTTACCTGTTCAGCCGTAAGGCGTTCAATCGGCGCTGTGTTCTTTTCAGCTTTTCCACGCAAAATATCTTCCGGCACAAGTGCGTTTAATTCCGCTGCACTGCCGGTCGGAATTTTCCCATTTTTATAGCCTGCCATCAATGTTCTGATCGCCTGTTTAGCAATACCGGGAAACAAACCGCTTAAATTCTTCAACTTGTAATCATCGCTGCCGCCACGTTTGTTTAATTCATCCATCATTCCCTTCATATATCCCGGTGAATTGTACCCCTTTTCCATTTCTTCATCTAAACCAAAAATCCCCATTCCCGGATGCAACTTACTAAGTACGCGGTAAGCAAGTGCTTTTGCATTGTCAGAAGAGGGATTAACCAAACCGCCGTTAATGGATGAAATAAGGCCGCTTGAACGACTATCCCTTGTATCAAACATTCCCCCCATCGAATTGAATTTGGAAAGAACATCCATTGTAACCCCTGTTGAAACGGTTGTATTGTACTTTAAAAGTTCCTTTTGAAGTGTGGTGAACTTAGAAAGAAATTCATTCAAAAAAGTCGTATCACCACCTTTGAAATAGCTGCCCTTGCCTTTCTCCAAAACGCCACCAATAAGCCCTATCAAGTCACGGTTATTCTCCTTACTGCTTCGCTGAAGTTCAATAAGCAAATTAGATGTAGCGCCGTCAACACCGTAAGCACGTTCGGCATAGATGGCATCTTTAGCCGTTTTATCAGAACCGTTTCGATACCCTCTTGCTCTTGCTGTTTCCGTTTGATTTTTGTAAAAATCAGTAACGCTGACACCCGTTCCGCTCATGCTCTTCGCTAAGGATTCAGAATCATCACTTGTGCCCGTAATCGCGTTGTACTTATTTCGGGCTTTTAAATAATCCTGTGTAAGTATCGCCTGTTTTTGCTTAACCGCTCCCGCGCCACCCATTATTTCCCCTAACATGGAAGCGCCTGCCGCAGCACCACCTATTGCGCCAACGCCTCCAAAAAGGCTTCCTACCATAGCACCAAGAATACCACCCACAATCCTTCCCGTAGTTGAAGCGGTAGATTGTATCGCATCAAACCCATTACTGGTTTGCGCCATTTGTGTAGCCGATTGCGAAACTTTATTTATGTTGTCAACCGATAACAGGCTTTTTAGAATGCCTTTTTCACCTTTCTTTTCCTTTTCTTCCTGACGTTTATCTTGCTCTAATTGTTCTTCTAAAATATTTGCGGTAAGTTTCTCCTCTTCGCCTGTTCTGGCGGCAATATCTTTAACAGCATCTAAGGTTGTGTTCCCCTTTTTAATTTCTCGTCGCTGTTCTTCCGCAGCAACCTTCGCATCCTTGAAAGATTCTCTTGATTGAGCGAAAGATAATTTAGATTGCTTATCCTGTTCCCTAAGTAGTCTTAGCTCTTCCTGATAATCACGGTTTGCTCTCTCAATCTTAGATTTTTCAGCAACGTCATAACTTTCAATCTTTTCTTTTATAGTTTTATCAGAAAGACTTTTATCAGCAAATATTGTTTCCCGTTTTCCACCAAATTCATTCTGTATTTGCGAAATTGATTTATCGCGTTTTTGCTGAAGAATAGAACGTTGAGATTGTGATTCTAAGCGTTGTTTTTTTTCAAGGGCAGAAATCGTTTCATTAATTATTTTAAGCTGTTCTTTGGCCGAATCAGTTTGTTCTCTCGCCCCTTTGATAGCTGAATTGGTAATTGAATCAGATTTTTTTTGTATCTGATCCATATACGCAGAAAGCTCACTGCCGCTAACTTTAAAACGAACCTCATTCGTCATTATTCAGATACATTAAATCACAATCTTGTCAAAATCTTCATCGCTAACGTTTTCAGAAATCCATTCTCCTTCTTCTAAACTTTTCTTCTTCTTCTCTTTGTCGGTTGAACTATTTGCGTGTTCAACAAACGTCAACTCTTCAAGGTATTCCAAAAAAATAGCCGCCTGATTCATTTGAAGATGTGCTTCAGAACCAAACGATACCTTGTACTTCAAGCGCCACCAGCGATCCAAAGGAAATTCGTTGTTCCAAAAAACAACGAACTCCTTCAGGCTATCTTTTAGCATTACGCTTTACTTTTTTCTTCTGATTTTGGATTCAATATTTCACCGATGGCTTTTTTCCACTCGTTAAACCAATCTTCAATTTGGTCGCGGTATATTTTCACCAATTCAGCGCCGATCAAAACGCTTGAATCGGCTATGGAAGTAAAATTCAAATCTTTTAGGAATTGTTCCGGCATGATGGTTTCAAAGGTTGCAATGGCTTCGGCAAGCAACGCAATGTACCGGGAATCACCATCTAAGGAAAGCGAAAGTGAATCAAAAGTTTCTTTGGTTAATTGACCTTTGCGGCTGTAAATAGCCATTAGTTGACGATTGGTAGGAAAGGAAACCGAATAACTGTTACCTTTCACTTCGATTGCTTTTGAACTGGCGGGAAATGACATAATTATTACTATTTTAATTCAAAGTTAGTAATAATTAGCGGTAAAGTAGCTAAATAAACGGCTTAATCGCCCTGATCTTTCGCAATAATTAATTCGCCTTTTTCGATGCGGTATGTACCTGAAGTATAGTCTTTCCCCTGTTTGATAAAAATTTTACCGTTACGGATGTAGCCCGTTTCCGTTGCAAACAATTTGGTCGTGTCTTTTGTTTCCCCGTTATTTTTACCCGCGTATAGCTTTATACTTATTTCGTTCCCTTGTATCGTAACCTCCCTAACATAGGTGTTAGTTTCATCCGCAAAACGCCTTGTGCCCTGATAGATAACAAATGATTTTTTTACACTATCTATTTGTACAACCGGCGGTACTTCCACACTCCCCTTCGCAGCTACATAATTTACTATTTCCTTGCAATGCACTGCCTTAATACCTAAACTATAAAGCTGCCTGAACAAATATTCACCGTCCCCAAACTGTCGGCGCATTTGTTCAAATAAAAATTCTCTGCCCTCTTTATTTGTTTCCAGCGTTTCCATGATAACCGCTATATCCGAAAACTGATATTTACGTGAGAGCATCGTATTGAAGTATGCCGTAGCGGTTCCGTTTTTTCCGTAACGGTAATAATAAAAAGCACTTGAAGAAAAGTCTTTGACGGCTGCAATACTTAGTGGTTTTTGCGAAAACCCAACTAATAAAATTAGTAATAATGTGGCAGTTAATATTAATTTTTTCATGTCAGTTAGTCATTTTACTGCTAAAATAAAAAAATCCTGCCAAAAGACAGGATTTACTTGTTCAAGCATCATTATTTTCAATAAACCGGCGGTTCAAGAACTTTGAAGTTCTGATTTGTGCCGCTAATAGCAGATTCGGAAATTTCAAGTGAACTGCCTTCTAAAAAGCATTTTGGCACGGTAATCAACGGTGCAACTTTCGGCACAATGTTCCCCTGTGCATCAATCACGTCTTTTATTTTTAGATAGCATTCAATCGTTACACCTTGATCTTCTAACGTCAAATTATCTTCTACGCTCACATTACCCGTTAGTACCTGTGATTGAATTTTACTGATGTTGCGCTTAAAAGCATTCGGAATAATGCCGTCTTTATAGCCGACTGTCATTGCGGCACAACTTAACGTAGCGGAATACTTCAATACCGGCGCTTCAGACGCATAGATAGTGCCGATACCGACCACTTCACCACGCTGAATATTTTCATTGAACGACCAAGATTTTAACTTGGAAATTATTTTGCCGTTGGACTTCACGATTGCAATAGCGCCTGTGATTACGTTTGCCATTTTATTTACTTAGTTTAGGTACGTTTAAAATTTGTTGATTAGCCTTCGATCATTGTTCCGGTAGCAACAATTGTTTTTACTTCCGTATTTGGTACAAATGAATATTGCAAATTGATGTTATCCTGATTCAGTGTAGCCACAACGTCCCGCACTTCGATAATCAAATTATCCGCTTTGCTGTTTGCTGTTTTAGAAGGGAAGAACACTTTTGTAGCCCACTCTGTTACTTCTTCAACTGAAGTCGTGTTACGGTTCCCACCTGTGCCTTCGGGGTCAAAGAACCGCTTCTTACCGGCAAATACAAGGCTCTTGTTCAAATCAGCCTGTATGCGCTTTAATTGCCAGCTATACGTTGTACCGTTATCGTTGATAAGGTAATCGTTCTTTTGAATCGAAGTAATGTCCAATCCTACCACAAACACACCGCCTAATTCCGTATCATAGTAAGAATGCGCTACGCCTGCGGTAATCAAAGCCTCTTGGTCTGCATCTTCCAAATTATCCACCAAGCCATCTATACCAATGGATTTGAGCGTAACGGGTACTTGCGGTTCCAAACCAACATTGCGACCTAATATCGCTGCGGCATGATACAATTGTGAATAAACGTTGAAGCCGGATTTAGCTGTTTTCTTTACGCCACCGTGTACAATAACAACGGCATCACAATCAAAGTATTTCGCAATGCCAGCGGATGAAAAATCACTTACGGTTCTTGTAGAACGATCAAAGCCACCGGCAATTACAACCAAACGATCATACTTGCTTTTGGTTTTTACAAAATCAACTAACTTATCATTGTTGGTATGTTTGGCGTTGTCGCCGTATTTCATCGAAAGAATGTGTGTAAAATCAAGATTATTGATCTTGGAAAGCACTTCGTTAAAATCACTTGCGCCGTAGTTTTCTGTACCACCTGAAGCTAATTTCCAACCGTTTGTTTGGTTTGAAGCAATGTCACCTACAACGATTGAACCTGTTGCTGTGCTCCCCGCTTCCAAAACAAAACCGTCTTTGAAATCAACTGACGAATTGAAAAAAGCAAGCAAATCCGCTACTGTTTTTATTACCGGAGATTCAACTACCAGTGTAGCTTCCGCATCCAATTGGCTAACGCCACCGAAATCAATTCCATTTAACGCATCTATGCCTTTGTAGTTGCCGTGCCAGATTTGAAAGGTAAATTCTGCCGGTGCTGCGGATGCACTTGAAGATGATGTGAAAGCAGATGAAACGCTTGTAAGTACCAAGCCTGCTGTTGTGTAAGAAGGCGTTACCGCAGCACTAACGGTTGCGTTTGCACTTATTAGTGACACCAACAAACGGTAAACATCGGTAGCAATCGTAGAAGGTGCGGAAACCGTAAAGGTCACACCGTTTACAACCGCGTTAAATACATCGCCTTTATTAATGTTTACGGCAACTACTCTGTTTTTTTGCGGAGCGCCTGCTGTACCGTTTACGCCGCCGTTAAAATTACTGCCGTTGGTTTCGTTTCCACCGGAAAATGTTCTTGAAACTTGAAGGGCACGACCGTTTGCGGTTGCGCCTGATCCTGTGGGAGCCGTTGCCGTTATCGCACCGGCGCTGTTCGTTGCCGTATAGCCGTGCGTTGCGGTTTTTGAATTAATATCACTCACAAGTGCCGCAGCAATAGCTGTAAGCGTTGTTTCAGCGGAAGTTTTTATAAAAAAACCAATTTCACTGCCATCTACCGTTGCCCTAAAAGTATCTCCGTTTGCGCCAACATTTTGAACACTGCCGTTCGCTGTTGCTTTGGTTTCATTCGTTGGATTGGTAAGCGTCTGAATCGCGGAAGTGACAAAGGTAGCCGTGCCGTTTAAGGGGGCATTTCGTTGAAATAATTTGGACGCATAGCCAAGCGATAAACCGAAGTTCGTATTTAATACACCGTTGGCATTTAGCCCTTCGTCTTTTGTAGCAATGCTAAAAGCCCCATTTGTAAACGTCCACGCTATTTTTGCCGGTGCGGTTGTGCGGGCCTGCCCTAAAAAAACTTTAGAAGCCCCCTTCTGGCCCGTTGCTGGCTGAAACAAGGCTTTTCCTAAGTTCCATAAATCACCGCCTTTAACGAAGGCTTGAAAGGATGCTAAATCATCAAAGCTGTAAATGGCATCCTTGCCTTGTTTATACAGGCCGTTAATACCACTGCCACCGCCGAAGCCAGCGCCAATGCCATCATCTATGATTAAAACGTTTCCGTAGGAAGTAGCTTGTGAGGGGTTTTTAACTGCACTTTTAATGGTTGCAAATACGCCTGCCCGCTGAATGGATTTGCCCCGTACCTGAACTTTTGTTGCCATCTTTAAGGATGATAGTTTTCATTGGCAATTTTTGTGTGCGGTTTTTATTGCTGTAAAATTACTACTAATTTATTACAAATCTACACTTTTTTACGGATTCACCGGCGTTCCGTGTGCATCCAAGTTTTTTAGTATCGGGGAGGAATAAAGACTTGGCACAGACGTTTCATATTGACAATTAAAGTTCAAAACTTTATTGAATAATTTTTCCAACCGAATATCACCGCCGCTTAAATTCACATTTTCCAACCCTGCTAAACTGTTGGAAGGCATGAGCGCAATCAGCAATGCTTTGATTAAATAATACATTGCGATTACTTCATTTTCATTATCGCTTGTAAAAACGATTCCAAACGTGGTTTGAAAGCGCCTTGTGTAAACAGGCGTTATACTCCCTAACGTTACCAAAGCGATTTCTACCCCCGTTTTACGCTCCGCATCATCAAAGCAGTTTCCCATGTTCACGTATTGGCCGTACTGTCCTATAATCGTCCCTAAACGGTTCTTGTGCCTGTTCCATGTATCAGGCTCTACGGTCTTTAAATTACACAAGGCTTTGATAACACAGCCAGCGGGCGCAATTTCAAAGGCGTGCATGATGTGGTGTTCATCTGCACTGAAAGGAGGGTTCATTATGATAGCGTCAATGTGGCTGATTTGATCGGAAGTAAGGGTTAAGAAATCATCGGCAATTATTTTACACTTAGCGGCAACAATGGCTCTTAATTCAGGATGTTTTTCACAGGCAATTACCGAAGCGCCATTACTTTGGCAGTAATCTACGATGTCACCCTTACCGGCGGACGGCTCTAAAACAACCTTACCGGATAGGTTTATATCGGCGGTCATTTCTTCGATAACGTGAAGCGGCGAGGGGTAAAAATCTTTAGAAAACATTATTAATAATTTTTGCTAAAGTAGTAATAATTATTAATTTTACCACCGAAAACCACCAAATCCGGTTTTACCCCACCAAATGAGCAATACGGAAAACGTTATTGAAAGGGATCGGTTATTAAAAATGAAAGAAGTAGCGACCTATTTAGGATTTAGCTACGATACTGTAAAAGATATGGTTGCGGCCCGTACATTGACCTGCTATGTAGTTATTGGCAATCGGAAACGGTTCGTAAAGCGACATTTGGATAACTGGATTGAGCAAAGGGTAGTGCTGAAATAAAAAAGAGGCCGAAGCCTCTTAAAATTATTCGTACATCGGCAACAATTCTTTATCTAATTCATCATCGTGAAAATTGGACGTATAAATTTGGGTTGTAGTAATATCACCGTGTCCCAACGCTTCCTGCACGGATGAAAGGTTTTTTGCAATTCGCTTGAAATGATTAGCGAACGTATGCCTTGCGTTGTGAAATGTTATTTCTTTGGTAATGCCCGCCTTTTTTAGGGTATTTTGGAGCGCAAGGTTTACTAAAATGTTTTTGTTGCGTATTGCATTGTACTTAGTAACCGCTGTTCCGTCTTTAATATCATCGAAGAATAAAAACTTACCCCGCGTCTTGTTCTCCCACCGGCTAATAATTTCCTGCACCTTCGGATGAATCCGCATTGAAATAGGAAGATTGCTTTTGACGGAAATCCAGTGTATCATTCCTTCTTTTTTATTGATGTGGCCTTTTTCCAACAAAAACACATTTTGAAAACGCATTCCTTTACAGTAGTAGCTAAACAAAAACATATCTCTTGCCCGCTGTTGTGCTTTGCGTGAAAGCCTTGCGGATGATAGCCTTTCAATTTCTTCTTTTGTTAACCAGTCCTTTTTCTTCTTGGTTTCTTTAACAGGTTCAAGCGAAGCAAAGGGATTGGGTTCTGAAGCGCCACCGTATTTAATAGCTTTGTTATAAATGCAACGCAAATAGTCGCGTCTTACATTTATTGTGGACGGTGCATTGCCTTGTTTTTTTAGGTAAGCTAAAAAGGCTTCACAGTTCTTTAGGTCTAAATCAGAATAATAAAGGTCTTTCCCTTTATTCCATTGGGCCAAATGGTTGAGGATGCTTTGCCCCATGTTTCGATAACCTAATTTACCGTCCTCTTCATATTTCTTTATCCGTAACTTAAAAAACTTGGTAAAATTACCGTCCGTCATTTCGTGCCGGAAAACCTTTTCAATGTTGAAAGGGAGGTTGTTGACTTCGCATTTCTTTTTGTATGTTGAAAATTCTCCTGCCATTGCTTCTATCTTGTCGTTTATTTCAGCACGGTTTGAAAGTTTACCAATGACCCGTTCTTTTTCAGCATCCCAATTTTGGGACAATACTTTAAATCCGGTTTTGTAAAATTTCGTATCTCCTTTGTGAGCAACCCGCATAATAATAGGGAAAGTTCCATCAGCTTTTTTCCCTGCATAATTTTCGTTCAGAATAAACGTTTTAGTAGCCATACGGTCAATATTTAAAGATGAAAAATTGTAGCTTTTTTGTAGCGTTTTCTTTCCCCCAAAACCCACAAAATACCCTTATTTCCTTTGTATTTGATGGTTGATAATATCAAAAATACTGAATTACAGTATTGATTTACAATGATTTTCGACCAAATTTTTATTAGTATCGTAGATAACAGTTAACTTCAGAAACAATTGACGAACAAATCTTTTATATTTTTTGTCCTCACCCTTTTTTGCAGCGCCGCCGCATTCAGTCAAAACATTGAGTTTATTGAAAACAAGGGACAATGGGATGCACAGGTAAAATTCATGGGCCGCGTGGAAGCCGGTGCTTTCTTTGTTCATCAAAACGGCTTTACCGTTTTACAGCACGACGTAAAAGACTGGGCGAGGCTTACCGAAGCGAATCACCATCACGATGAAAAAGATGCTCTTCCTGCTGCAAGAAATACGGCCGGAAACCTGGTGGTGAAATCTCATGCTTACCGCGTAAGTTTTTTGGGCGGCGCCTCGTCTCCGCAAATCATTGCCGACAAACCGGTGCCTTCTTACAACAATTATTTTATCGGCAACGATCCGTCGAAGTGGGCCAGCAGTTGTAAAATTTACCAAGGCATTACGGTGAAAGATGTTTACCCCAACATTGACGTTCGCTACTACTCGGGAGGAGGTGCTATGAAGTATGACATCATCGTACATCCTGGAGGCAATCCGTTAGCCATTGCTTTAAAATATAATGGAGCCGAAGGCCTTGAAGTAAAAGGTAAAGAACTTCGCATTAAAACATCTGTAGGCGAATTGCGCGAACTGGAGCCTTATTCTTACCAATACAACAATGCCGGACGGGTTAAGCTAAATGCGAAGTACACGGTAAAAGAAAACGTGGTTCGCTTTGATGTAAAAGGTTATGATCCCACGACGACCTTGGTGATTGACCCCGACCTTATCTTCTGTTCCTTTAGCGGAAGCAGCACCGATAATTGGGGCTTTACCGCCACCTATGGCCCTGATGGCAGCATGTACGGCGGCGGCATTGTTTTCGGGGAAGGGTTTCCTACGTCGCCGGGAAGTTTTCAGCAATCATTCCAAGGCGGCACAAGCAATTGTTTTAATTCTCCCTACGATATCGGTATCATCAAGCTTTCGCCCGATGGAAAGAACCGTATGTACGCTACGTACCTTGGCGGAAGCGGCAACGAACGGCCACACAGCTTGATAGTGGATGAGCAGGGAGAATTGATTGTTGCCGGCGCCAGCAATTCTACCGATTATCCGACCACAGGCGGCGGGCATTTTGGCAAAGGCGGCAGTTATGATATTGTGATTACCAAATTGAACGCAGCCGGTACGGCATTAATCGGCTCAAAAAGAGTAGGCGGCGCAGGCATGGATGGAATAAATATTGAGGAATGTTCAAACGGCACCAATTCTCTTTTGCGCAATTACGGCGATGAAGCGAGGAGTGAAGTAAACCTGGACCCTGCGGGTAACATTTATCTATCGTCATGTACGCAATCGCTTGCCGTTAGTGATAGCTTTCCTGTAATAAACGCCGTTCAGCCTGTCGCAGGCGGCGGACTTCAGGATGGAGTTGTGCTCAAATTTGACCCCGGCGTCAACAGCCTTTTGTTCTGCACTTTTTTGGGCGGCAAGGGTAACGATGCCG
The DNA here is from genome assembly GCA_965247695.1 of Flavisolibacter sp. Taxonomy (GTDB): domain Bacteria; phylum Bacteroidota; class Bacteroidia; order Chitinophagales; family Chitinophagaceae; genus Flavisolibacter. The sequence continues at coordinate 1,613,996 of OZ252037.1, read as the reverse complement.
CTTATGTTGTTTCCCTTCATCCGCAAAACGGCAACATATACGTGGCCGGTGGTACCGAAAGCAACTCGTTAAATATTCCTGACCAATTGCCCGGCCCAAAAGCCGGTACCATAGGTCCCACACCCATCGGCAAAGCAGACGGCTTTGTCAGCATTCTTTCGCCGGATGGATCTGCTTTGCTAAGGACAACGTACATCGGCACCAGTGAGCAAGATGAGATTTATGGGCTTAAGTTTGACAACAGCGGCTACCCTTATATCATGGGACAAACCACCGGAAATTGGCAGCCGGTTAACGCATCTTGGAGTCAGGCCAATGGGAAACAATTCATTGCCAAATTAAGGCCCGACTTATCTGCTTACGTGTATTCCACCATGTTCGGCAAAGGACAGGCAGTGCCGGATATTTCGCCGGTAGCTTTTTTAGTTGACCGTTGCGAAAACGTTTATGTTTCGGGTTGGGGTGGCACGGCTTCGAGAGCCTTTTCAAATGCCGGTGTGCTGGGCCTCACCGTAACCCCGGATGCCTTAAAAACCAACGCTGATCCGGGAACCGATGGAATAGGTTCGGACTTTTATTTCTTTGTTTTAAAGAAAGACGCTGTTTCACAATTATACGGCAGCTTTTTCGGGCAAGATGGTGACTTGTTTCCCGACCACGTGGATGGCGGCACCAGCCGCTTTGATCAGGACGGCGTAATCTATCAAGCCATGTGTGCAAGTTGCGGCCTTACCACTCCCTTTCCTACCTATCCAAATGATGTTTGGAGCCCCCGAAAGCCAACTAACCGTTGTAATCTGGCAATGGTGAAAATCGCTTTCAACTTCGCCGGCACAGCGGGTCATGTACGGGCATCGGTGGACGGTGTACCGCGTGATACCACAGGTTGCGTTCCGCTCACGGTTGATTTCATTGACACCATTCAGGAAGCGCCGCTTTATGAATGGAACTTCGGCGACGGCACGCCAAGCTTTTACACTACTAAACCCGATACCTCGCATACCTATACCCAAATTGGCGCTTACCGGGTAATGCTGGTAGCGGTTGATTCATCAAAATGTTTTCCCCGCGATACGTCGTACGTAACTATCAAAGTGGGCAACAACCGGGCAACACCACAATTCACCGCAGTTAAATTGAGCCCGCCCTGCGATACCTTCCGCTACCGGTTTGACAACATCACCGTGGCGCCGCCGGGCATCCCGTTCCACTCCAATACATTCACCTGGGACTTCGGCGATGGTTCAGCCAAAGTTGTAGCTGGCTCCCAATCCGTTTTTCATACCTATGCCAACGCGGGCAGTTATGTAGTCAAGCTCACGCTGAACGATACGTCGTATTGCAATTCACCGGAAACCTATGTGGATACGTTACGGGTAGCCGCCAATGTAAAGGCAGTGTTCGTTACCCCGGCCAAAGGCTGTGCGCCGTACGATGCCTTCTTTAGCAACCAATCCGTAGGCGGGTCTAAATTTATTTGGGATTTTGGTGATGGTACAACGGCCACCAGTCCGCCGGCTTCACCTACGCACCGATACAATAATCCCGGAACTTATATGGTAATCTTAACGGCCATTGACAGCAATACCTGTAACATCATTGACGCCACCAGGTTCACCATCACCATTGCCGCCGCGCCGATAGCCGATTTCAGTGCCTCGCCGCAGCCACCAACGGTAAATACACCCATAGCGTTCACCAACTTATCAAGTGCCGATGCTAACCGATTTAAATGGGTTTGGGGCGATGGCGATTCACTATTTACGGTGTCACGCGGTTTATTGCAACACGATTTTAATTTAACCGGCACGTACAACACCTGCCTCACTGCTTACAATGCCGCAGGCTGCGAAGCGCAACAGTGCCGTCAGGTGAACAATACCGTGGAGCCTGCCGTAGATGTGCCCAATGCCTTTACACCGCAAAGCGGTGATATAAACAGCAGGGTATTTGTAAAAGGTTACGACATTGCCAAAATGAAGTTTACGGTTTATGCACGCTGGGGCGAAAAGGTTTTTGAAACCCAAGACCGGCGCATTGGTTGGGACGGCCGCTACAAAGGGCAATTGGTGCCGATGGATGTTTATGCCTATACCTTGGAAGGTGAATTTAACGACGGCAAAAAGTTCCGGAAGACCGGTGATATAACGCTTATAAAATGACCGGTCTGCCGGCAGCTTAGCTGATGAAGAAAAACCGCCTCTGCCTGTGTGAAAAAATGAGAATTGATGATTTTTAAAACGAAAGGCACAAATGAGATACGCTAAACACTGTTTTGAACGATTGCTGCTGTTGGCTTGCGGCTTGGCCCTTACAATGCAAGGCTTTGCCCAAGACCTTCATTTTTCGCAGTTCATGAACTCGCCTTTGCTGACCAACCCAGCCAATACGGGCTTTATGCCCGAAGGCGATTACAGGCTCGGCATCAACTACCGCAACCAATGGTCATCGGTTATGCAAGTGCCGTATAAAACCATGAGTGCATTTGGCGACCTGCAGATCATGAAGGCTAATAAAGACCAGGGCTGGATGGGCATTGGCGGCGTTATTCTTCACGATGTGGCTGGGAGCGGAAATCTTACTTCTACAAAAATTTACGGCTCGGTGGCTTATCATCAAACACTGGGTTATTCAAGTCTTTTAAGCTTGGGCTTTAATCTCGGTTGGGCGGCCAAGCAAATCAACACCACAGCGCTGAAATTTCCCGATCAGTTTGACGGCAAATTCTTCGATAGTAAAATTCCTACAGGCGTGATGCTTGACAAGAACAACCTTTCTTATTTTGACGTGCAGGTGGGCATGAATTACGCTTATTTTCCAAACGATAAAACCTATCTCAACGCCGGTTTTTCGGCCTTTCATGTGAACCGGCCAAACGAATCGTTTTTCGAGAATTCGACCGATGCAAGATTGCCGCTGCGCTACACCGGCTTTATAAACGGCAGCTTCAAGCTCAATGACGAATGGATTATCAACCCTAATCTTTATTATTCACAACAGACATCGTTGTATGAGGTTGTGGGCGGTGCTAATGCGCATTACAACCTTTCTGGCGATGGCGACATGCGGTTGATCGGTGGCTTGTACTATCGCTACAACGATGCCTTTATTCCCATGCTGGGCCTTGGCTTAAAAGATTACACGTTCTCGTTCACTTACGATGCCACGTCTTCTTCGTTAAAAGCCTACAACAATACCCGCGGCGCTTTTGAGTTTTCGCTCGTCAAGCAAGGCCTGTTTGACCAATACAACGGTGACCGCCGGCAGAGCATGTGCCCAACGTTTAGGCAATAAATCTCAAATCATTAAAAGGACTTTGCCTCCAATAGCCGAATAGTTTTCAGTGAACCAGAGAGCATGTTGCTGGAAACATTTATGCGCCTTAAAGAATTTAATAAGGGGGTTGAAAAAGAGGTGATGTTTTCAAACAAGACCCGACTCAAATCTTTAATAGTTGTCAATAGCCTTTAAAATCTTAAACGCGAAGCCTCGTTCATAGGTTTGGGATTTCCCTTTATTTCCCCGATTTTTACAGCCATGACCGCACTTGCTTCGTCTTAGCTGGCCGTTGAACAATTGGATGCGTTCAAAGAAATATGCGGCGAGAGATACGTGTGGAGGAGGACTTGACGGACAATTATCCACCCAACAAAACGGGGAATCTATATTTTCTGTTTGATGTTGTAATAAAACCCGGCAGCACCAAAGACACAAGTGCCATTCTTAAAATTCGTAACCACTATAAAATTGAGGTTACTGAAAAGCGTTAAGGCTACTTTGACCTGAACAACATTCTAAACGCGGGGAAATTTTTTGATTAAAAGCACCATGAAAAAATCTGTCCTGTTCTTTCTTCTTTTAATAAGCTCCGGCTTTTTGTTTGCCCAGAATGATGAAGGCGCGAAAAAAGAAAAGCTCTTTGCCGGCGGCAACTTCGGTGTATCGCTGGGCCGTTATACGCTTCTTAATCTGTCGCCGCAAATCGGTTACCGTTTTAACCGCTTTGCAGCTGCGGGCTTGGGCTTGAACCTGCAATACATAAGCACGAAGGAAAAGAATGAATACGGCAACGACTATTTCAAAACATCGGAAGGGATAACCGGGCTGAATTTGTTTGGCCGCCTTTACCCTGTCCAAAATTTTTTTGCGCAGGTACAGCCAGAATTTAATTACCGGTTTGGAAACACGACTTACTACCGTACACCCGACAATCAACCCACCAATCAAACGTATAAAAACAACACTGAAATCATCCCCTGTTTTTTGGTAGGAGGCGGCTACTCGGCGCAGGCCGGGAAAGGCCGTTTTCTTACTACTGTTTTATACGATGTTTTTCAACGCCCCAATTCACCCTACGGCAACCGGCCGATTGTCAACGTTGGCTACAATTTTAGCTTTTAAATCAATCGCTGTTTTTCACAAACGCTTCGGCGTAAAAATACGGCCACTGCTTTCCCGTGTTTTCGCCCGATTTAAAAGCGGGGTCAATGGCACCGGGTAGTGTTGCGCGAATCTTTGTAAATTCGTAAGACGCCAACACCAGAACTATGACCCATCTCTTTGAACCGTTCACCGCTGAAGCCTTTCGGCAACAAACCGGCTTAACGGCTTTGGAAAACGAGGCCGTGTACATACGTTGGGTGAACACGCAAATCAACTACGCCAATTATCAGCAGATGCAATCCATGAACGCATCGTTAGAAGAAATCATCACAGTTTTAAAAAACGCGACGTCGGTGAGCAAAGCCAAATAAAAAGAAGCCAGTTTCGGCTTTTTAGTAATGATGTCCGACGAAGGCTTTGAATGGGAGAACAATCGCCGCTGAAGACATTTACCCATCATAAAGGCAACAATGATCATCAGTCACCATACGAATGATTATTGATTGCAAAAGGCATCAAAAACCCGCATCGTTCTTCTTCGCCCTAAGCCACTCCATTTCGCCTTTGTTTTTTTATAGTTTAGCGATGAGTGCTTGACATTGCGTGGCCGTGTAATTAAGTTTGAAAGAAATCCAGTATTAACAAAGGCCAAAAAAACCACGTTGAAAAACCCATGTCTTATTCTCCAAAACTACTCCCGACCATGAGCGGATATCTACAAACTATTCTCACGTATTTCGATGCGGCCGTTCATTCGGCTGCGGGCAAGAACGATGCGCAAAAAACAAAGCGCCGCCAAAGCAAAAACTCCTATTCGTTACAGGCTTCACCGGATTGTTTACACATCCGCGCAAACGTTCGGATGCAAAACGGCGTGAGGCGAAATCCGGCACCTTGAGGGTGAGCGGTCAATCGTGAACGGGGCTGTTTATAGCCATAACCTTGCACTAATTTATTTATCCGGTTTGGCAGTGCTGCCGTAGCAGTACAATTGCTAGTACAAGACTCTTTTCATTCACCGTTGACAATTGACCACTCACCCTCACTGTTCCCGTGCTAACTTTAAGCTATGGGAGTACGAAAACAATTGGCCGAATATTTATACTTGCGCAAGCCTGATCCTAACCGGCCGAAGACGGATTTTGTAAAGTATATGCACGGCATTAACCGCATCAGCCTGATGTTGTTTTTGCTGTCGCTGATTATCCTCATCATCAAACTAACTTTCAAGCGATAGCTTTTAGAAAGCTCACAATTTCCTGTGCGGCACGGGCCGAGGCATCGCCTTCTTGTTGCAAACGGTTTTTCAGTGCGGCGTAATCATTTTTAATTTGCGAGATGCGTTGCGGGTTGACTAAAATATCGTTCAATTCCGCTACAATATTTTGCACCGTCAATTCATTTTGGATCAGTTCTTTCACCACTGGCTTGTCTATAATCAGATTGACCAACGAGATGTATTTGATTTTGACCAACCGCTTGGCAATCTGGTAAGAAATGTTGCTGCCCTTGTAACAAACCACCTGCGGCACGCCGAACAAAGCCGTTTCCAATGTAGCCGTACCGGATGTCACCAATGCGGCTGCTGCTTTGGTTAGCAAGGAATAGGTTTGGCCTTCCCTCGCAATCAACACATTTGGGTAGGCTGTAAGAAGGTTCTTGTAAAATTCAGCGGGTTGGGATGGCGCCTGCGCTACAATGAATTGATTGTCGGGAAAGGCTTTTGCTGCCTGAAGCATCAGCGGCAGCTTAACCATTATCTCTTGCCTGCGGCTTCCGGGCAATAAGGCAATGATCTTTTTTTCATCTGAAAAATCAATTACGCTTTTTTCTCCTGTTGTAGAATAACATTCGAGCGGTGAGCCTTTTTTTTGTTGGATAGCTTCTTCCACTACCTGCACTAATGGGTGGCCGATGTACTCAACGGTGTAATCCCACTTCTCATAAAATGATTTTTCAAAGGGAAGGATGACGAGCATTTTATCAACGTACTTCTTAATGCTTTTTACACGGCTTTCCTTCCAGGCCCATACTTGTGGCGAGATATAATAAATCACTTTAAAGCCGGCCTTCTTTGCCCATTCTGCCATGCGAAGATTAAAGCCAGGATAATCAATCAATACCAAAACATCGGGCTTGAAAGTTTGGATGTCTTGCTTGCAAAATTTCAGATTGGATAAAATGGTGGGAAGGTTTTTTACTACTTCAATGAAGCCCATGAACGCAAGGTCTTTGTAATGTTTAACCACAGTTGCACCAGCCGCTTGCATCATGTCGCCGCCCCAGCAGCGGATGACTGCATCGGCGTCAAGTTTCTTTAATTCTTTAATCAAATTGCTGCCGTGCAAATCGCCGGAGGCTTCACCGGCGATGAGGTAGTATTTAAAACCCCTTGTTCCCCTAAAGGGGAGACTTAGGTCAGCGTTGCTTTTTGCCTCTTCAACCATCTTTTTGATTAAGGCACGAAGGTATGTGATGCTGCATAGCGATAAGAACGTACACGTCCCGATAGCTCCCGATAGCTATCGGGACAGGAGCGACGCAATAGACGATCAATAGATAGACAAGCCTCTGGTCCAAAAAAAGACAATAGCTAAAGTAATAGCACCACTTGTAGCCCTCATGCGCAAGCCCGCCCCTCTCCACGTGGAGAGGGGTTGGGGTAAAGTCAAATCAACACCTTCGCCAGCAAAATACCGATGCCGTAAATCAAGGTCATGGCAAAAACGCCCTTGGCGGTTTTGTCTTTTTGCGTGTTGACGTAATAGGTAAACAAGGCGATGTTGCTGACCAAACACCAGACACCGAAAAATGTGATCAGGCTTTTTTGCGTGGCGAAGGTGGACACAAAATCCTGCAACGAAGCCTCCCTGAACCGCACGAGATAGATGATGAAGAAAACAACAAGCGGCAACACAAAGCCCAGCAGCAAACCCAGTTGCAGGTTATCCTTCTTTAGAAAAAATGTTCCAGTCGTTTTCAAGTTGCGTTTTTAATTTATAGTTGGTTAAATCAAACTGCACGGGCACTACGCTTACATATTTATTCGCCAAGGCCCACACGTCGGTGTCGGTGCCTTCATCGAAGTTTACAAACTCGCCGGTGAGCCAGTAATACTTGCGGTTGTGCGGATCATAACGCTCCACAAAGTCTTCTTCGTATTTGGCATAAGCCTGCCGGCAAATTTTTATGCCTTTTATTTCTTCCGGCGTGGCTATGGGGAAGTTTACATTCAGCACGCAATGCTTGTCGGGCGGCGTTTTCAGCATTTGCTCCACAATGATGCGGGCATAATGGCGAGCTGCCCTAAAGTCGGCTTCCAGCGCATAATCCAGCAATGAAAAGCCAACCGAAGGAATGCTTTCGATGGCTGCTTCCACCGCGGCCGACATGGTACCGGAATAAATAACGTTGATGCTGTGATTGGCACCATGGTTAATGCCGCTGATGCAGATGTCGGGTTTTTGATGAAGGACTTTGTCCACGGCCAGCTTTACACAATCCACCGGCGTGCCGCTGCACTGATAGCTTTCGATGCCTTCAAACATTTGCACGCTGTGCAACCGCAACGGCGTGCCGATGGTGATGGCATGGCCCATGCCCGACTGTGGCTTATCCGGCGCCACTACCACTACTTTGCCCAAACCTTTCACGGCTTCCACTAAATTGCGGATGCCCGGCGCCGTAATGCCGTCATCGTTCGTTACTAAAATAACCGGCTCTTTTGCTTCTGCCATTCACATTCGTTTTTATTTCGCAACAAAGGTGTTCCAGAAATTGGGTAAATCCAAAAGACGAAAACAGGCAGTGTGTCTTCCGATGATAACTTCTTTCCGTTCCAAATTTTTTTTGGACCAGAAGCTATTGCATCTATTGAACGTCTGTTGCGTCGCACCCGATAGCTATCGGGACGTGTACGCTTTGCAATTCTATTCAGCCCTAATCAGTCATCACTACAAACACAAGCATACTTCCTCTTCAACCTTTCGGACATCCGCCAATTGGCGGATGTACCTACGACAACGCAAGCAGTTTTCCTCACATCATTGAATGACTGATCCATTAAGTATTCTTTGCAACTTGATTCTTTTCAAACTTTGCTATTCTAAATAAATTAGTATTTTGCGGCTAAATAAGTTAGTGCCATGTCACAAGCCAATAAAAACATGAAATACCTGCGCAAATTGCGCGGATGGACACAAGAAGAATTTGCGCAAAAGCTGCGCATTAAACGCTCATTACTGGGCGCTTATGAAGAAGAAAGAGCCGAGCCCCGGATTGATATTTTAGAAGTGATTGCCGATATGTTCAAGCTTACCTTGGATGACTTGCTTCGCCGCGATGTGAGCGACAACAAGGTGAGTTATCTCTCCAAACGCCGGGCACAGAAAATGGTGCAGGGCCGTGGCGATATCCCCTTTGTTCCGGTGAAAGCTGCGGCGGGTTATCTCGCCGGCTACGGCGACCCCGAGTTTATAGATGAATTAAACACATTTACACTTCCTATGTTGGCCGGCGGCGATTATCGTGCCTTTGAGATTGTAGGCGACAGCATGATGCCCACGCCAAGCGGTAGCGTGATTGTGGGCGAAAAAGTGCAGGACGTGGAAGAAATTAAAAGCAACAATACTTACGTGGTAGTTTCTAAAACCGACGGCATCGTTTACAAACGTGTATTAAAAAACACCCGCCAGAAAAACAAATTTACCCTTGTGAGCGACAACCCTGCTTACCAGCCTTACAACGTAAGCACCGATGAAATTGTAGAATTGTGGCAGGCGCAAATGATCCTTTCCAAAGCCAATACCCAACAGCGTTGGGACGTTAACAATTTAGCCAACCTAGTAACCAATCTGCAACAACAAGTTACGGTGCTGAAAAAGAAAATGGCTTAAACAAATTTTCTGCAAATAAAAAGCGTTAGTGAGCCGGTGCTTACTAACGCTTTTTATTTCAATAATGCCTTTGAATGCAAGCTTGAAGCATTGCTTTGTAAGTGCTGGTAGCAACCTCTATATTTACACCCGCCAACCAAACACACATGTTGAGAGGATTGCTATTTGCGCTTGCCCTGCTTTGCGGGCAAGCTGCGCTAACACAAAAAACACTGCAAGCCGTAAAGGCTTTGCAAGCCCCCGCCATTGACGGGCGGCTTGATGATGCAGCCTGGCAGTCGGCGCCCTTAGCCGACAATTTCATTCAATCTTTTCCATCTTTTGGTGGTGCGGCGTTAACCAAAACAGAAGCGCACATTTTATACGACAACAACGCAGTTTACATCAGCGCACATGTGTACGGCAATCCTTCGCAAATACGAAAACAGCTAACGGCCCGCGACGGTGAGCAGCGGCAGGACGTTGATTACTTCGCTGTTTTTCTTGATACCTATAACGACCAGCAAAACGGCTTTTTGTTTTTGGTGACAACTGCTAATGTGCAAACTGATGTAAAGCTGAACGCAACGGCCTCCTATTCCTTTGGTGATTTTGGCGACCGCAGTTGGGATGCCGTTTGGCAAAGCGCTGTAAAGATGACAAGTGATGGATGGACGGTGGAGATGCGCATTCCGTACATCTCTCTTCGCTTTGCCAAGAATGACGTGCAAACATGGGGACTGCAGTTCCTGCGCTTTTCGCGAAGCAATAACGAATACGACTACTGGAACCCGGTGGACCCTAACCAGAATGGCTACATCAATCAGTTTGGAAAGTACACGGCAGTAACCAACATACAGCCACCGTTGCGTTTAAGTCTTTCGCCTTATGTTAGCAGCGGTTACCGGCAGAACCCTGAAGGCAGTTACAGAACGAGCGAATGGTTGCGCAACGGCGGCATGGATGTGAAGTACGGCATCAACGAAAGCTTTACCCTCGATGCCACACTCATTCCTGATTTTGGCCAGGTGGTTTCGGATAACGTCATCAACAACCTATCGCCTTATGAAGTGAAGTTTACGGAGAACCGTCCTTTCTTTACCGAAGGCACGGAGTTGTTCAACAAAGCCGGCTTGTTTTATTCAAGGCGCATCGGCGCCGTACCGGGCGGTTATTACGATGTGGATGGCATCGCCGGCAACAACTATTCTGTCTTAAAAAATCCTTCGGTTACACAGTTGTACAACGCCGTAAAGTTTTCGGGCCGCACCAAAAACAAATTGGGCATCGGCGTTTTTAATGCGATTACGGCGCCCATGCAGGCCAGGCTTCAAAATAATTTGTCAGGCAAAGATTCCTTGATAGAAACCGAGCCGCTGACCAATTACAACATCGTTGTTTTAGACCAGGCGTTGAAAGGCCGGTCATCCATCACGTTTACCAACACGAATGTGATGCGCAGCGGTACGAATCGCGATGCCAATGTTTCATCCTTTGATTGGGCTTTGTATTCGGCCAACAATAAGCACCGCTTCCGGGGCACAGTGCGCTACAGCAAAATTTTTGGCTACACACCTTATCGCGGCAACATCAATCTGATTGACGATACGGTGCGAATTAATGGTCTTCGTTATGTGAAACCTTATGGCGGCTTTAATGCGCAGCTTCAGTACGGAAAGGTGAGCGGCAAGCTGCAGTACAACCTTTCTGCAAACATTGAATCGAACGGTTACGACCCTAATGATCTTGGCTACAACCAGGCACCGAATGATGTAACGTACAACGCCAGCATCAGCTATAGCCAGCCGACCGCCACGGATAAATTTATCAGCTACAGTTATAGTTTGAATACACGATATAACTACATGTACAAACCGTATGCGTATAGTCAGCTTGAATTTTGGGGATCGGCCTTTTGGTGGTTTAAAAACTTTTGGGACGTTCGTATAACCGTGGGCACGCAGCCGTACGACCAGCACGATTATTTTGATTTGCGCACCGCAAAGCGTTATGTGGTAAAGCCGGCCTTTCATTACGTGTCGGTTCAGGGAAGCACGGACAGCCGTAAAAAATTATACGTGAGCTATGGCGGTGGTTATGCGCATACCGAAGTTGCAGGCGGCGATTATGAGTACTTCAATCTCGGTGCCCGGTACCGCTTCAGCAATCGCTTTACCTTGAGCCTTGACGCCACGCAGGAGAAAGATGAGAATCAAATCGGCTATGCTTTTTTGCGCGAAGCCGATGGGGAGCCAATCATCGGTTATCGTGCCAATGCCGATGTCACTACGGTGCTTTCGGGAATCTACAATTTTACGTCAAGACTGAACCTCACTCTACGTGCAAGGCATTACTGGAACCAGGTTTTGTACAAAGACTTCTTCAATGTAGCTGCCAATGGCTCACCCATCAAAAGAGCTTTTATAAACGGGCAAGACGAGAATTATAACTTGTTTAATGCCGATGCTTTTTTAACCTGGGATTTTCGTTACGGCAGCCGTGTAATTGTGGGTTATAAAAACTGGATCGGCAACCCGTACGCGGTAATGAACCAGCCCAATTATTTTCATAACCTCACCGAGTTGTTTAACAGCAGTCACGGGAATGAATTAACGGTGAAGCTTATTTACTTTCTTGATTACAACAGCCTTCGAAAAAGGCATTGAGGCTTTGTGTTCTTTATGTGTCCTTCGTGCCCTTTGTGATACCTTTTTTCGGATCAAAAAGGACCACGACGAACACAACAAAAATCTTTACGAAATTTAATTCAACTCATAAATCTCTTTCGCCAATCGAAAGGTGTTGCAATGTGCTTCCACAATAGTCTTAACCTGCGGCGAATACCCGCCGCCCATGGAAACCGTACAAGGAAGATTAGCTCCTTTCAACAGAGAAAAAACAATGCGGTCTCTTTCTTTACAACCTTCCAATGTTACTTTCAGCTTGCCAAAGCCATCGGTATCTAAAATATCCACGCCGGAGAGATAAAACACAAAATCAGGTTTTACTTCTTTCAACAAAGAAGGAAGAACAACATTTAATTTTTGCAAGTATTGTTCCGTGGTTGTGCCGTCTTCCAACTCTACATCCAAATCGCTTTTCTCTTTGCGAAAAGGATAATTGTTGCGGCCGTGCATACTGAAAGTGAACACGGTAGCATTGTCTTCAAAAAGTTTGGCTGTACCGTTGCCTTGATGTACGTCCAAATCAATAATGAGGATTTTCTGCGCAAGCTTTTGTTGCAACAGATAATTGGCAGCGATGGCGAAGTCATTCAACAAACAAAATCCTTCGCCGTGATCGGCAAAAGCATGATGCGTGCCGCCGGCAACGTTCATAGCAACACCGTTTTGCATTGCATAAAGGCAACAATCAACGGTGCCTTGCGTGATGATAAACTCCCGCTGGGTAAGCATCGGCGATTGGGGAAAACCAATGTGCCGTTGTTCTTTCGCAGAGAGTGTTTGATGCTTCAGTTTATCAACATACTCCCTCGTATGCGTTAGCAAAATGATTTCTTCCAGGCAAGGTTTTGGAGCGAAAAGGTTGTCTTCAGTAATGGTTCCTTCATACAACAACTGCTGCGGAATCAGCTCATACTTCAGCATGGGGAAGCGATGGCCTTCGGGCAAGGGGTGCGCATAAATGGCATCGAAGGCAATGTGCAGTTTTTGTTCGCTCATTTGATTTTTACCAATTCGTTTTCCACCACCGCATAAACGGCTTGCGCCGAAGATTTGTCCATGGCCACCGCGCCGGTAAACTTGCTGAAGGCCGGCAAGATGCAGCTATTGCGGCCGAAATAAAAACAAGGAAAGCGAAGCGATTGTTTGCCTAGGCCGTGCACCAAAATACCGGGATGAATGTGGCCGCAAAAAGTATATACATCACCTGGTGTTTCGCATTGATCGTGGGAGAAAAGAAATGAATTCATTTGCAGTGTGGGTGATACAACCTCAATTGCCGCGTCGGCATACCAACTGGCTTTTAAAATATCATGGTTGCCACGAACGAGGATGATTTGCAATTCCGAAAAGCTTTCGCGCCAGCGCTTGAACCAATCGAGTTCGGTATTGGCATCGGAGTGAAAAAAATCGCCGACAACGATTAATTTTTTTGGGTTGAAATGGTTGAGCAAGCTTACCAAGCGTTGCAGGTCTTCTTTGTAAACAGATTGCGGCACGGGTATGCCGGCTTTGCGAAAATGGCCGGTTTTGCCGAAGTGTAAATCGGAAACAATGAGGGCTTTTTCTTCTTCCCAAAAAAGGGAACGAAGCGAAGAAAGCCAGAGGGTTTGCGAATGAAGTTTGTATAAGATCGGTGCCTGCATGTGTTTTTCAAAATCGTTTTTGATTGGTTGCATGGCGGCCCATCCCGACCTTCCCGGTGGGAAGGCCATCTAAACACAGACCCCCGCTTTTCGACGCTTCATTTCTCATACAATCAATCTCTATATCAGAGGTTTTCTTGCCTTTTTGACGATGCCTCTACCCTTTCCACCGGGAAGGGCTTTAGCAGCATCCGGCCGCTCTGATAAAAAATTGAAAGGGATGGGCCGTCTGGCCCCAAAAAAGCTAAAAATTTTAGGGCTGCAATTTAGGTTTGGATGAAGGTTGTCAGGGTCAAAAATTTATTCAGGTTAAGAACTTGCGTTTAGTTGTTCCTGCATCCGCCGCACACGGTCGGCGAGTTTTTCTGAAGTCAGATTTTCCCTCATGCTGTCCACTTTTATGGGGAAGCAGAACGGCGTGTAGCGTTCGGGGTAAGTAAGAATAATTTTAGAAGCTTGCACCCGTTGAAGCATGTCGCGTAACCGCACTTCTTCCATTTGTTGAGAGAATACTTCACTGTAAGCCTGACGAATCAAAACGTTATTCGGATCATATTCATTGAAGACATTGAACAGCAAACCAGCGGATGCTTGCAAGTGTCTTGTCTTTTTGTATTCGCCGGGGAAGCCTTGAAAAATGAGGCCGCCGATAACAGCAATGTCGCGGAACTTTCGCTTGGCCATTTCAGTGCTGTTTACGCTGCGTTGAATGTCTTCAATTAAATTTTCCGGCGAGAAGAGTTCGTACACATTGCTATCATCAACAGGAATGAGTTGGTCGCTCAAAAGCTCAAAGCCATAATCGTTCATGGCGATGGAAAAAGTGATGGGCAGAAGCCTACCTATGCGATAAGCCAGCAAGGCGCCCATGGCTTCATGTACAAGCCGTCCTTCAAACGGATAAACAAAAAGATGAAAGCCGTCGCGGGTTTCGATTTGTTCAATCAGCAATTCGTTTTGTGCCGGCACATGAGAAAGTTCCTTTTGCAAATCGAACAACGGCCGCAACACCTGTAGTTCAATAGCCAAAGAACCATCGGCAATTGGCAATTGGGCTGCGTTCTTTTGCTTGTTTCCTTTTGCGGTTTGCCTATTGCCCGTTGCCCATTGCCTATTGTCCTTTGCCGCCTCGCTAACTTGCTCCCGCAGCACTTTCCCCAAGCTTGCGGAAAGCGGTAACCGTCCGCCCATCCAGCTTGGAATTTTTGCGTTTTTCTTCGATGACTTTTTTACAAAAGCAGTCATGTCTTTGACGGTGACCAACTCTAGTTGGCGTCCCGCTAATGTGAAAGCATCGCCGGGTTCTAACCGCGACATGAAGCTTTCTTCAATCACACCTACATAACCGCCAGTCATGAATTTTACCTTCATCATGTTGTCGCTAACGATGGTGCCGATGTGCAACCGGTGACGCAAGGCCATGCGCCGCGAGGTGATTTTGTAAAGGCCGTTGAGTACCTCTACTTTTTTGTATTCATCGTATTGCTGCAAGGCATTGCCGCCGGAAGTGATGAAGTACAACATTTCGTTCCACTCATCTTCAGTGATTTCGGCAAAGCAATGCGTTCGCTTCACTTCTTCAAAAATTTGGGCAGGATAAAAGCCATCGCCGCAAGCGAGTGTGCCGAGGTATTGCACCAATACATCGTAGCAAAGCATCAGCGGTTCGCGGCTTTCAATGAACTGTTGGCTGATGGCTTTTTTGAGTGCGGCGGCTTCAATCAATTCAAGCGAATGCGTAGGCAGAAAATAAATTTTACTGACGGCATCGGGTTGATGACCGCTTCGTCCGGCCCGTTGTAAAAAGCGGGCAACGCCTTTGGGCGAACCGACTTGCACAACGGTTTCCACGGGACGAAAATCTACACCAAGGTCAAGTGAGGCGGTGCAAACAACAGCCTTTAGTTTTCCTTCATGCAAGGCTTCTTCAATCCACGTTCTTAACTCCATGTCTATGCTGCCGTGGTGCAAGGCAATGGCGCCAGCAAGGTGCGGCGCTACGTTCAAAAGGGTTTGATACCAAAGCTCACTCATGCCGCGGGTGTTGATGAAAATAAGTGTGGTGCGGCTGGCGTCAATGATGGGAATAATTTTTTCGGCGAGCTTGATGCCGAGGTGTCCGGCCCAGGGATAGTTTTCGATTTCGTCGGGAAAGACGGATTCGATTTCGATGCGTTTATTCAACGCCGCACGAACCACCTCACCCCCCGTCCCCCTCTCCAACAGAGTTGGAGAGGGGGAGAGTTGTCCTACAGTTGTAAGTGCTCCTTGAGTGTTGTTATTGTTGTTTTGCTTTTTGATTTGGAGCGGTGCTAACAAAACATCTTTTGCTTCTTCTAAATTTCCAATAGTTGCACTGATGCCCCATATTGCCACGCCATGCGGAGGGCCAACTTCCCCCCCCTCCAGCTTTGCTGGAGAGGGGTTGGGGGTGAGGTGACTGATCGCCAACTCCATCTGCACGCCGCGTTTGCTTCCAATGAGTTCGTGCCATTCGTCAACGGCAATTGTTTTGAGTGTTTTGAAAACGGCCCCATTGTCCTTCTGCGCTAGCAACAAATGCATGCTTTCGGGAGTGATGATGAGCACTTCAGGCATTTGGCGTTTTTGCTTTGCACGATCGGATGTTGAAGTATCGCCGTTGCGGATGCCGACTTTCCATTGAAGGTTCAATTCGTCAATCACTTCTTCCATGGCGCGGCCAATGTCTTTGGCCAAGGCACGGAGCGGGGTGACCCAAATGAGTTGCAAACCGTTCTTTGACTTTTTTTGATAATCTTTTGGATGGCTGTTAATGTATTGGATTAAAGCACCAAGAAAAACAGAGAAGGTTTTGCCGGTGCCGGTAGGTGCGTTCACCAAACCGCTTTCGCCGGCGATGATGTGGGTCCATGCTTCTTCCTGATAAGCGAATGGTTTGAAGTCTTTGGCGGCAAGCCACGCTTTAATGATTTTATAGCCGGGTGTTTTTTGAAGCGCTTTGTTCATAAGAAGTAAAAATACAATCCGGCTGTTTGCGTTAGGGATGCCTGCCTGCCGGTAGGCAGGGAAGCGGATATCCTTTTTATTGGCGCTTGATGATGAATGATTGCATGAAGTAGAAAAAGATTGTGTTGTAGTGCAATCGCCAATAAAAAGATAGAAGCGGACAGCCCGGCGCAGCCTCGGCGCAACGCCCAACCTTTTATTTTATCTAAGAAAACTAAGCTTACAAGGTCTTTAAATATTCAATCACAGCCTTTCGTTCTTTGTCGCTCAACGCATCGCCAAAATAATGGCCGCCGTTGTTATAGCCTGTCAACGTTGTGTTGTAAATATTGGTGGCGCCGCCGGCCGTTTCAGTGGCAAACTTCCATCCTACTTTTTCGTAATCGTACTGCGGCTTATCGAAGTTGCGTGACCACATCGTTGGCCGCAGCTTGCTGTTCAACAGCGCTTCCAACGTAGGCACGGAGCCATTGTGCAAATACGGTGCGGTAACCCATACGCCGTCAAGCGGAGGAGCAATGTAGCCTTTAAATGGTTCGAGCCGCGCCGGATGACTGCCCTGCGTGAACCAACTCCGGTTGAACCAATCAATGAACTGCGGTTCAGAATAATTAGCTGAATACAAGGCCGAATCGGTGCCGATGAGTGAGCCCGGAATGAGCAGGTTGGGATAGCTTTCGTCCGCGCCGTACTTGCCGTGGCAACCGCCGCAATTCTTCTCAAATAAAACCTTGCCCTGCGTTGCTAATGATTGATTGATGTTCTTTGGAAACTTAGGCGCTTGCAGCGAATAGATGTAGGCCAGCACATCGGGCATGTGCGCATCCACATCTGCGGATTCGGCCGTGTCTTTTACGGTGAGAAGATTGGAGGCCATAAGAAAGCGGCCAAAATCGCCGCGGCCGAAGCCGTTGTAAAACATGGCATTTTTCTTTTTCAGCAGCCACCACGGCGGCGTGTCAGTGGGTATCAGCGCTTTTGAAATGTTGAGCGAAGCGGTTTCGTTCCATTGCAACGTTGACGGGTCGCGGTGGGCCACCAGTGAATAGGCTAATTTATCGGCCACATTCACGCCTCTTACCGGTGCGTACAAGCCTTCCGTAATAGCTTTGCTGGCGCGAATGAATTCGTAAGCGGCTTCGTACCCTTTTGGCGATTGCAGCTTGAGCATTTTTTCTAACAACACCATGTTGTTCGCATCAAAGGTTTTGCTTTTGGTGAAATCAGCTAAGGAGTTGCCAAGGCCAACAATCAGTTTTCCGTCGAACACCTGCGCATGGCATTGCAGGCAGTTGGGCGCCACCACGATTTGGCCATTGGATGCTTTAACGGCTGTAAAGCCGTGCGAAATTTTTTCGTTAATTCCGGTGCGCTTGAGGTAATTGTTGCTATCGGCGCCAAAGCCAAAGAGGTAAAAGCTTTGGGGCACGCCGCTGCGGATATAGTCGCCGTTCACGAGGTAGTCGTAGCCTTTGGCGGCATCGCCACCGGTGCGTTGGGGCGAGGGCGGGATGGGCACGGGGTCGTCGTTTTGTTGGCGCACGGCAAATGCGCAAACGGAAACGCAACCAATAATTACGAAAATGATGGTCCAAAGTTTCATGTGTGATTGACTTATAAAGTAAAAGGGTGAATAGTAAAAGGGTGAATAGTAATTAGTGTGATTGCAAGTAGTTTGTAAGCACCTGCCTGAATCTTGAAAGTTTGATTGTACAAAGCCGGTAAACCACTTCGTGGTCAAGCATTTCATAATGGTGCGAAACGAAATCACGAAAGCGAACGAGGTAACCTATATCGTGATCCAGTTCCTGCCAAAAAAACTGCGGGTGATGATTTTCGATTTGCTTTACGTTTTCGCCAACCACCTGCAGCCGAAGCGTGATGGCGTCTAAGTAGAGTTGTCCTTTTTCCCATTCCAGAAAATCAGAGGCCGAGGTAATGGAAGACATGTACTCTTCAATAGCGTCAAGAGATTTCAGGATTTGCTCACACCGGTCCAAAATATCTTCATGCATAAATGATATGCGATTGTACCCTGGTAAGGAATTGTTCACTAAGATGGTTGCCTCTTCGCACCAAATCAATTTTCTTTTTGAAACGATTTTCCAAAAAATCCCACAGGCCAAAATAATTATCAACAAGTGGCTCTTCTACTTCTACAAGAAAATCTAAATCGCTGTCCTCACGATTTTTCCCTTTTGCAAAAGACCCAAACAAGCCGATAGATTGGACGCCGAACCGGCTTTTCAACGTAGGCATATCCTCCTGAAGCACCTTTATGATTTCATCTTTTCGCATTCTCAAATTTACTTAAATCGTTCACTTCCCGTACACCTCCAACATCTTCTTCAGATCCTCCAACGTATTAATCTCATCCGGCTTTTTATCGGTGCGCCAACGGCTCATTCTTGGAAAGCGCAAAGCCACACCACTTTTGTGCCGGCTGCTGGCTTGTATGCCTTCAAAGGCAATTTCAAAAACCAGTTCGGGCTTCACCGTTCGCACCGGACCGAACTTTTCAATAGAGTTGCGTTTGACAAAATTATCCACCTGTGAAAACTCTTTATCCGTTAAACCAGAGTAAGCTTTTGTAAACGGAACCAACTTATCGCCGTCGCGAACAGCAAATGTATAGTCTGTATAAAGATTGCTCCTGCGGCCCGTGCCTTTTTGCGCATAAATCATTACTGCGTCAATCACCAGCGGTTCAATCTTCCACTTCCACCAATCGCCGCGCCGGCGGCCGGTTCCGTAGATAGACGATTTGCGTTTAAGCATAAAGCCTTCCGCCCCGTTTGTGCGGGACTCATTGCGCATCTCCGCCAATTCATTCCATGATGAAAAGCCCACAACATCGGATAGCAACAGGGTTGGATGGGCTATACTCTTTACCACTTCTTCCAGTTTGGCCCTGCGTTCAACTAATGGCTTGTCCCGCCAATCAACACCGTCGTATTCCAACAAGTCGTAAGAAAAAAAACAAATCGGCGATTCCTGTAGTTGTTTCTTGGTTACGTTCTTTCTTCCGATGCGGGTTTGCAATAATGCAAAGGCCAAGGGTTTGCCATCAACTGCCGGAATGATTTCGCCGTCGAGCACAATGCCATCGGGCAACACGTTCAACAAAGAATGATACTCCGGAAATTTATCCGTCATCAAACCTTCGCCGCGACTCCAAATAAACATCTCACCTTCGCGTTTTATCATTTGTCCGCGGATGCCGTCCCACTTCCATTCTACCTGCCATTCGTCCGGTTCGCCAAGCGTACTCAAATCTTCTTCTATCGCATAAGCCAGGTAAAACGGATAGGGTTTGGAGATGTCGGTATTGATTCCGTGTTCACCAAGCAATTCATCAAACGTAATCGTACTCGGGTCCCATTGCCCGCTGATGCGGTGCGCCACTTTATCGGAGTCCACGCTCAATGCTTTCGCTAACGCATTCACCATCGCCGACTGCGAGATACCGATGCGAAAGCCGCCGGTGATTAGTTTATTGAACACGAATTGTTCGGCCTTGTTCATGGCCGCCCAGCTTTCCACAACGAAACCTTTGCGGGCTTCCTCGCTTTCTTTTTCCAGCGACTTTAGTTGCTCGATGTAATAGTGCAACGGTTCGCTGCTTTGACGCTGTGCATCATTTTCAGGAAGAAGCAAGGCAATGGTTTCCGATAAATCACCAACGGTATGATAGCTTTCTTCGAACAACCAAAACGGCAAGCCCGCCAATTCAATTGCATACGAAGCCAACTGCGTAGAGTTCACTACCCGCTTGGGTCTTCGACCGGTAAACAAAGCAATCACCCACACCTTGTCTTTCTCTTCTGCGTGTGATGAAAAGTATTGCACCAGCGCATCCAGCTTGGCGTTGGTCTTTGTACTCTTGCCAATGGCGGATACCAATTCAGCAAATAGGGCCATACCGTCAACCTGGTTGACTATTTCGTTTCCGTTGTTTAAAACTTCATCGTTCATTGAATGCTTTTTATGAACCAGAGGCTATTGCATCTATTGAGCTATCGTTGCGTCGCACTCGTGTGCGTTCGGTAATTCTATTCGGCACATTATCGCGGCAATGAGAACCACGGAGACACGGAGGCACCAAGTTTCACGGAGTCTCTTTGTGCACCTCTGTGTCTTTGTGTCTCCGTGGTTCAAAAGAACTTTAAACAACTTCTTCTGTTCCTTTTTCATCCGCTTCCTTGCTTCCCTCCTCTTCGTCGTTTCCATACTCCGTATGCACTTCCTTTCCTTGTATTCCCTGTTCTGTTAGGTACCGGCTGAATGCCGATTGAAAACCGTGCGTCGCATACACGCAACTTGCTTCAGTAGCTTTGCAGGCTTGCAACAATCCCGGCCAGTCGGCATGGTCGCTCAAGGCAAAACCTGCATCGGCGTTGCGCCGCCGCGTGTTGCCACGAACCTGCATCCAACCGCTGCACACACCTACTTCATACGGCGCAAACTTGCGAATCCACGACGTGCCTTCGGCGCTGCCGGGTGCAATCACCACGGCGCCTTTCAGTTTTTCTTTCGGTGTTTCCGGCGTTACTCTTTCTACGTGCGGCAGTTTCCATCCGGCGTTTACCAAGGCCATGTGTACATTGTAAACGGCACCGTGCAGCATGATGGTATCGGTGCATTCCGACGCGGGTTGCAGCAGCCTTTGCGCCTTGCCCAAACTGTATGCAATCAGCACCGACGTCTTTCCTTCCGCTTGGTTTTTGCGAATCCATGTTTTGATGTCGTCATAAATCTGCTGCTGCGGTTTCCATTTGTAAATAGGCAAACCAAAGGTTGACTCGGTAATAAAGTTGTGGCACTTTACCGGTTCAAACTCGCCGCTGATGCCGTCGTTCTCCACTTTGTAATCGCCGGTAAAAACCCACACCTCGCCTTTGTATTCCAGCCGCACTTGCGAAGAGCCGATGATGTGTCCCGCCGGATGAAAGGACAGTTTTACGCCGTTGATGTTAAGCGGCTCATTCCAAGGCAAGGTTTGGTAGTTGTTCGGACCAAGCCTTGCTTCCAGTATTGGTTTTGAATACGGATGGCAGAGATAATCCTTGCTACCCCAACGGGCATGGTCGCTGTGGGCATGAGTAATGACGGCTTTATCAACACCTTTCCACGGATCAATGTAAAAGCCGCCGGTGGGACAGTAAAGGCCTTTGTCAGAAAATTCGATGAGGGGCATGAATGAAGTTATGCAGAGAACATGCCAGCGAGGGAGTTGTTTGCTTGTTCAGGAGTTGTGAGTAAAAGCAATTATTGGACGAAGCTGCTACCGGGGAAGCCAATTTTCAAGTTGAATATTTTCAATGCGGTTGAAATGCTTGGTATTGTCGGTTACGAGGGTGTAATCGTGTTCAACTGCGGTAACGCCGATGATTAAATCAAATTCATCGTGAAGAGGGGTACCAAGTTTGCGCAGCCTAGTTTTCTCTTTGGCGTATCGCATCACCACGTTAGCAATGGGCACCACCTCAAGTCCTTCCAAAAAGTCATCAATCAGTTGATGACCTACCGCCGGGTCGGCGCTGTTTTCCGCTCCAAAACGCAGCTCAAAAATCACGACTTCGCTGATAACGCAGGCCTCTCTCCCGATGTCGTGCAGTTTCTGCCTGATTGAAGGCACGCCCCTTAAATAGAAAACACAGATATTGGTGTCAAGAAGGTAAGGCATCAGAATGTAAGGTCTTTGTCTCTGAATTGCCGGGCGGCACGAATTTCTGCCGCAATTTCTTCTGCAGGCTTATCGGAAGGCCAGCCGCCGAACGTGGCCCAGAATTTCTCATCAATATCTTTTTCGTCTTTTCGCGAGGGGGTTGACAAGAGTTTAATTAATTCTGCCATTGCCTCTTCGCTTAGACTTTCTTCTTCTAAGGCTTTTGCGTACTTGGCCACGATTTTATTTTCACGTTCGCTCATAAAAAGACTTTTCTCAAATTTAAGCCTTGTTCCAGTAATCAAAAACCGCTGTTCAAACAACCTGTAAACTTGTAAACTTTCTTGCTTACATCAATCGCTTCGCGCCATTACTAACCCTTACAAAATAAACGTTCTTGTTCTCAAAATAATCCAGCGTCATGGCACGCTTGTCCTTAAACACAGGCTGCACGTCGAAGCGGGTGAACACAGGGTTGCCCTTGCGGGTAAGTTCAGAGGCCACATCCTTGTTTGTATCCAAAAGCAAGAGGCTAAAGCGAAGCACCGCCTCGTATCCGCGGAAGTACATATCGGTTGGTTTACTGCCCATGTTCCTTTCAAAATCCGCCGACAACTTGCTTTCCAACGGCGTCAAACGATTATAAAAAAACGGCGTACTATACACAATGTCCACGCCTTTAAATTCAGGCTTGCTGAAATTCACATTGTCCCAGGTAGGCATGCCCACCAACAGCGTAATGTATTTTTTGCCGAGCGACGCCAATGTGGATGCGAGCTTGGTTCCAAAGTATTCTTCCAGGCTGCCGGCGATGATGACGTTGCGTTTGGTGCTGTCCATGTACGGCAGTAAAGTTTGGGCTGTAAAGTCAACGCCCACATCAGCAAACTTTAGCTTTAGTGGAGCAGAAACAGTTGATTTTCCAAATTCGATCAGGTTGGTTTTAATGGCATCTTCTTGTATGCCTGCTTTGCGAAACACGATGATGTTGTCCAACGCATACCGCTGTTGCAGCATCTTGTAGATGCCTTCAATGTTGCCTTGCAACGTGGTATTCAACACAACAAAATAAGGATTGGCGGTGGTGCCGGCATCGTTAGGAAGCGTGGCTGAAATGAAAGGGATTTTTTTGGCTAAGGCTACGTCAGCCAAGAGCTTTGTTTCAGCGGCGTTTGATTGTGCAATCATCATTTCCATGCCCGTAAAATCAGGGCTTTGCAGTTGTTGTTGGAGCGAGGCTGTCTGGGACTTGGTATCGTAAACAAAAACCTCCAGTGGCGCGCCCTGCTTATCCAATGAGTCCAGTGCGGCTTGCACGCCCTGGTAAAACTCCACGCCGGGATTTAAGAATTTTGGAAAGGTTTTGTTGAAGGCATAGCCGCCCGAATAGTTGAAAGCGGAATCGAGGTACAGCGGAGCAAACACGGCGATTTTATGGCGCTGCGCGGAAGCGGTAGACGTAATAAAGCAAGAAAGAGAGAATAGAAAGAAGAGATATTTTTTCATGTTATTGGTCGTGTCAATTTTTGGTGAGGAGGCCCATCCCGACCTTCCCGGTAGGAAGGCCATCTGCGCACAGCCCAAACTTGTCAACGAGTCTTTCAATTATATGTCTTTTCAAAAGCAGTAGAGTTTTGTAACACTTTGAGACTCTTTGTACCCTTCCCACCGGGAAGGGCTTTAGCACCATCTTACCGCTTTCGGAAAAAGCTAAAAGGGATGGGCCCTACTCCCACTCTATCGTCGCCGGCGGCTTGCTGCTGATGTCGTACACTACGCGGTTAATGCCTCTCACGCTGTTGATGATTTCGTTCGACACATTCGCCAGGAAATCATAGGGCAAGTGCGCCCAGTCAGCCGTCATTCCATCCACACTTGTCACTGCTCTTAAGGCCACTGTAAATTCATAGGTCCGCTCGTCGCCCATTACGCCAACACTTTTCACCGGCAATAAGATGGCGCCGGCCTGCCAAACCGTTGCATAGAGTTTGTGTTCCTTTAAAGCTTTCACATAAATATCATCGGCCCGTTGAAGGAGGTCAACTTTCTCTTCCGTCACCTCGCCCAATATCCGTATCGCCAAACCAGGACCGGGAAAAGGATGTCGCGAAATCAGGTCATCGGGAATGCCCAATTCCGTGCCGACTTTTCGCACTTCGTCTTTGAACAATGAACGCAAAGGCTCCACAAGTTTCAGGTGCATCTTCTTCGGCAATCCGCCAACATTATGATGCGACTTAATGGTAACAGAAGGCCCGTGTACCGACACGCTTTCGATAACGTCGGGATAGATGGTGCCCTGCCCGAGAAACTTCACGCCTTTAATGTCCTTCGCTTCTTTTTGAAAGATGTTGATGAACTCCTTGCCAATGACCTTGCGCTTTTTTTCGGGGTCGGATTTACCGGAAAGTTTTTTATAGAAATCTTTTTTGGCGTCAATGCCTTTTACATTCAGGCCAAGCTTTTTGTACGTAGCCAAAACCATTTCAAATTCATCCTTGCGCAGTACGCCGTTGTCCACAAAAATGCAGTGGAGGTTCTCTCCTATTGCCCGACTAATTAATGTTGCCGCCACCGTTGAATCCACGCCGCCCGATATAGCCATCACGACTTGCTTGTCGCCGATTTGTTTCTGCAGCGAGGCGATGGTATCGGTGATGAAATGCGCCGGCGTCCAATCTTGTTTGCATCCGCAGATGTTTACTAAAAAGTTGCGCAGGATTTTTTTGCCTTCGATGGAGTGATAGACTTCGGGGTGGAATTGCAAACCGTAGAGAGGTTGATTAGTTGACTGGTTGATTGGTTGATTGGTGGGCGTGTTGCCGGTATTCGTGCTTTGCACAGAGGTTTCATTGCTATCAGAAATTTCTTCATTGCTTATTGCCAACTGCTTCTTGCCTATTGCTTTGAAGGCGGCGATGGGGATGCTGTCGGTTGTTGCCAAGATTTCAAAGCCTTGCGGCAGTTCTAAAATGGAATCGCCGTGACTCATCCAAACCTGCGAAGCCGGGATGATGTGTTGCAGCAAGGCATCGTCTTTTTGCTGGCGAAGAATGGCGCGGCCGTACTCACGTTTGTTGCTTCGTTCTACTTTGCCGCCGGCTTGTTTGGCGGCGAGTTGTGCGCCGTAACAGATTCCCAAAACCGGCAACTGGCCCGCTAAAAGGGCCACGTCCACTTCCGGAGCAGCTTCGTCGTTCACTGAAAAGGGCGAACCCGAAAGAATGACGCCTTTTACGCTTTCGTCAACGGCAAAACTTTTGGAGAAAGGAAGGATTTCGCAATACACATTTGCCTCACGAACGGCACGGGCAATGAGTTGGGTGTACTGCGAACCAAAATCGAGGATGATAATTTTTTCGGTCATGCGGTGCGAAGATAACACCTCACCCCCGGCCCCTCTCCAACAAGTTGGAGAGGGGAGCAATGGCTGAAGGCACTGCGGTCGTTCACGTTTTGTATCTGCGTATTTCACCTTGTCAATCGAAAACAAAGATCAAAGCTTCAGAGGCTACATGGCTCCCTCTCCATCTCTGATGTAGAGGGTTGGGGTGAGGTGCTTATCTTAACTTCCACGTCTCACACAAAACCAACATTATGCGCATCCTCACTTTCTCTCTTCTTTTCCTGATTGTATTCTCTTCCTGCCGCTTCATGGGCGGCGAACGCATTTCGGGCAACGGTAAGATTTCAACCCGCGACCAAACCGTGGGCAGCTTTGAAAACATTGAAGCCGGCGGCAACGTGATGGTTTATGTGCAGCAGAATCCGACACAATCAGTAAAGGTGGAAACGGACGATAACCTGTTTGAATACTTGGAGATTCGCACCGATGGCAACACGCTGAAGATTCGGCCGAAGAATGGTTATAACCTTGATCCATCGAAAGAAATTATTGTCTACGCTTCTGCGCCGAAGTTGAAAGAGCTGACTGTTTCCGGTGCCAGCAAACTGCGCAGCCAGGGCACACTCACCGGCGACAATGTGAGCCTGAATGCCAGCGGCGCCAGCGACATTCAAATGGATGTGAACCTATCGAAAATAGAATCGGACTTGTCGGGAGCCAGCAGCATTCAATTGAAGGGAACAGCAAAAACCTTTTCGGCGGAAGCGAGTGGTGCCAGTAAAATTTTGTGTTTTGATTTGGCCACGGACAAGGCGAAGGTTAACGTCTCGGGCGCCAGCAAAGCAAATGTTTCTGCGGAAAAAGAATTGGATATTGAAGCATCGGGTGCGAGTGATGTAGAGTATCGCGGCAATGCAAATATTAATCAAAAGAGTTCGGGGGCGTCGAGTGTGAAGAAGATGTAGGGCCCTATCCCTATGGGGGAATTTAGGTGGGAGAAAGTTTTGTTGTTGTGGACAGTCTTTGAGGGCTGTCTTTTTTATGATAAGAGCTCGTTTGTCCATCTTTAAAAAGATACCATGAGAGAAATCAAAACAGAAGATGAATATCAGAAAGCTGCCGAAGAAGTTTTTTATCTTATGAATAAAGGCGAAGGCAATTTAACAGCAGCAGAGAACGGTAAAGTCAGAAGGATGGCTTTGGCGATTCAAGCGTATGAGCAAGAAAAGTATCCGCCAGCTAATCCGAAAAACTTTACTACATAGCAGAACAAAAGATGTACGAGAAATCTACTAAAGAAATACTGCTTGAATTTGCCGAGCATGAACACCAACGAGTCCCGCTCAAGACTCGTTCTGAAAGAGGATGCCGCAGCGAAACTCGTTAGGAAAGAAAGAGAAATCATTTTGGACTGTATGGAATAATGTAAGTCCCATAGCTGACATGGCCTGTAGGCCACGCCTGTAAAATGATGACGGTGCTATCGTTTCTTACACCAATGCCCAACCTCTCGAAGTCGTCAACCGTTTTAATCAATGATATGTTTTCTTTATCAAAGCCACTTGGGAATTGCTTTTCAAAAAAACCAATAATGGCTTTGTTTATTAAACCCGAGTCCTTTAGATGCAGATTAAGATCAGCTGATTTTAAAATCTTCCGCTTTCTAATATCAAAATTAAATACCCTTGTGAAAACGCTGTAACTGTTTCCACCCCCACCAACTGTTGTTCCAAACTCCTGTATTAGAGAGGTTATATTATCCGTTTTGGTTAGTACGGTGAAAGTTGCACCAGCAGTACTTGGCATTGAAAACATTGAGGAGTCAGAAGTATCACCACAGCCGGGGGCGGCTTTTTTTGAAGAATCAATGAATTTAGAGTATTCGTTTCTGAACAAATCATTCAGTTGAGTTTGAAAGTCTTTATCATGTATCCCCAAAAATTTTGGATAGTAAGACTCATCGATTTCAAAACAACTGCTGCTATCAAAGTGCTCTTTAATGAAGACAGAATCCACTACTATACTGTCTTTACTGTCTTTATTTTCCTTGTTTTTCCTACCGCTTTCATTGCATGCAAAGAGCGAAACGAGAAAAATTGAAATTAATATTTTCTTCATAAAGAAATTAGATCGCACGATTTTGTTTTTCATAGACTGCTTTTGCTTTCAAAATAGATTTTGGATTTGAAAGGAGCTATCCTCTTTTCGACTTCAAAAAAGTATTAGTCGCCATGAGATTTACGATTCTTTTCCGAGATGTTTCCTATTGTTGGAGGCATTTTGCTTTCGACAAGAAGAAGAGGAATAAACGTTGGTCATCATAATCAATTGAAGCCTGCTTGCATTTTTATTACTTCCTGTATTCTGAATCAAGCAACCCTTCTATATCCTGCAGATTTTTCAGATTGGGGGTTTTCATCTTCTGGTCCTTTATATCCTGAATTGCACCCTCTAAAATTGACTTAGGATGTAAATCCTTCGCCGAACTAGTTATGGCTGTAACATATTCATCAAGCGCTTCATCTTTTTGTTGAATCAAATGAACTAAGGCAATATTAAATTTCACAAAGCAGAGATTGGAATTAAAGGCCAGAGCCTTTTGACTAAGTTCTATACACTTATCCAAGTCACCTCTCTCGAAAGCCTTCCAGCCTAAATTACCATACATGATGCCTTTATCAGCTTCTATATTACCATCTTCAACAACGGCAACAACTTCAATAATTACGTTAATACCGTTAAGAACCGAAGGATTTCTAAGACCGATATAAAACGAATTCCCATAGGTATTGTTTACTGACTGCACTGCTTGCTTTGAGTTTTGCAAACTAATATCTGAAAAGAAACGCCAGTTATTGTCAGCCTTATTAAGGAAAGCGTCTTTAAATTCGGCTGGAAGTATCAATACATCTGCGGAACCAGAGCCTAGAGGTACTTGAAAGGATTTAGCAGCCAAAGCCGTCATTCCACCAGTAGACAAAGCCCCAGCGACTTGTACGCCTAAATTTAATAGTTTAGTACCATCTGATCCAGGTGTAGTTGAAAAGCTATAGTACCATTTTCGGGTGTTTTTTGGCAAATCAATTTTTATCACCACTCTTGAAACACCTCCAAATTCAGCACGGGCACCTCCATTCAAAGAATAGACTCTTTTTTCGACAAGTTGGATGGATGTGTAAGATTGTGCAATAAGGTTGGAGATTCCAAGACACATTAGAACAGCTAAAATAAACATGCCTTTTCGCATAAAATAGTTTTGGATTTTGGGTATGAATTATAAGTATCAAAGCGCTAAAGAAATTCGGAGTTTATAAAAAAGCAAGTTTTCCTGCAAGTATTTTGTATAAACTTTCTTTTGTCATTCGTGATGGTCACATTATTGTGAAAAACTTTCGCGCTGTTGACGATTGTACGAATGAGCCTACGGACAAAGAAATGTACCAAGTGAAAAGATAAATCGGATATTGCAGAATAGAATTACCAACCGTACAAGAGTGCGACGCAACAGACGCTCAATAGACATCCAAACCCCTGGCCCATAATCCACATCACAAACTCACTCTCCTCACCATCACCCTCACCGTCTTACTCCTCCCCTTATCATCGCTACACCCAATCTTCACCGGCCCTTCCTCCGGTACAAAAAACTGCTTCTCCCCTCGGTTCGCTGCTTTGTAAAAACGGTCGTTGATGTACCAGTAAACTTTGGAAACATCGGCCGGAACGGAAGCCGTCAATTGCAAGGGTTCGGGGTGAGATTTGTCAATAAAATATTCCGCGCCGTTCACCGGAAAGGTGATGTTTGGCCCTTCGCCTTTGAAGATGCGTTCGCACTGCGGATTGTGCGGCGGAATGATTTGATACGGCGTGCCGTTCGCCCGAAAATAATCCTGCAGCTCCGGGTCAAAAACTTTGTACAACTTCTTTATAAAAACCGTTTGCGGCGCACAGGCTTCGCAATAACTCACCGAAGAATCCGGCGATACTTTCACCTCCTGCAAATGCCCGCAAACCTTGGTGCTGCTCACCAACGGAATGAAGTAATCCGATATAAGGTTGGTGCAATTCGGGCCGGGCGGTAAACCCGTGTCGCTGCACACCTGCCGCAGTTCCAAACCCTTCGGCGGAGCGTACCAATCTTCATCGCTGTCGTAGTCAATGGAGTTGAAAATCTTAAACAACAACGGCGTGGCTATGTTGGCCCCACTCAATTCCGCCACACCCGCACCGGAAAAATTTCCGCACCACACCCCCACCGTAAACGCCTTGTTGTAACCAATGCTCCACGCATCTCTGCGGCCATACGAGGTGCCCGTTTTCCAGGCAATTTTCGGCATGTGTTCGGTGGCCGTCCAGTTCAGCGGGAAGTCGGGACGGTTCACTTTCGACAACGCATCGGTGATGAGATAAGCCGCTTCGGGAGAAATCATTTGCACCCGCTTTGAAACATCTTCGGCTTTGTACTGCGGCGAAAAATAAGTGCCGTCGGCCGCAAACGAAGAGAACAATCCCGTGAGTTCTTCCAGCGAAGCGCCGCAACCGCCAAGTATCACCGACAAGCCCAACTTGCCTTGGTCTTTTTGTATCTGCTTACAATCAGCGGCCACTAACTTTTGCACCAGCTTTTCTTTGCCCAACAGCTTTAAGCTTCGCACCGCCGGAATGTTCAGCGAATGTTCCAGGGCATAGTCCATCGTTACCGCGCCGTGGAATTCCTTGTCGTAATTCTCCGGCGCATAGCCGGTATAATTCACGGGCACATCGTTCAACATCATCTTCGGCGTCAGTAAACCTTCATCCATGCAAAGCGCATACAGCAAAGGTTTCAGGGTGCTTCCCGGTTGGCGCATCGCCGCCGCACCGTTCACCTGTCCGCCGTCGGTGGTATCGGCAAAACCTGCTGAACCAACATACGAAACCACCTTGTGCGTTTTGTTGTCAATCACCACCACAGCCGCATTGCGAATGCCTTTTAATTTCAATCCCCGCACATAATCTTCGGTCAACTTTTCAATTTTTAGTTGCGTGTTTAAAACAATGTTCGTCTTGATGTTTACACTGCTGCTGCCCTTCTTCAACTTGTACGCAAAATGCGGCAGGTAATGCGGCACCGTTCTTCGCACGGCGGTCAGCGGTTCGGCTTCGGCATCTTTAATCTCTTGCGATGTAAACACGCCGTCGCTTGCAAATTTTTCTAACCAACGGTTGCGTTCTTTTACAATCGCCTCGTTGCTCTTGCCCACCACCAGCGACGACGGCCGGTTCGGAATAATCGAAAGCGCCGTTATCTCCGCCAGCGAAAGATGGTCGGGCATCTTGTTCAGATACAGCAGCGACGCGGCTTTCACGCCTTCAATGTTGCTGCCATACGGCACAAGGTTTAAATACAGTTGCAGAATTTCATCCTTGCTGTATTTCCATTCCAATTGAAAAGCCCGAAAGGTTTCAATCGCCTTCGTCAACAAATTGCGCTTTCGCGGCTCCAATGCCCTTGCCACTTGCATGGTGATGGTGGAAGCGCCGGACGTCCGCTTCATGTGCAGCGCATTAGTAAAAGCCGCACGGCACATCGCCAACGGATTCACACCCGGATGCGAATAAAAGTACTTGTCTTCTTTGGCCACAATCGTCTTGCGCAGCAGCGGCGAAATCTCGTCTAGTTCGGTCTTCATTCGCCATTTGTCATCAGGAGTTAGATAGGCATTTACCACTTCCCCGGAAGCGTCTCTTACCATCACCGAATACGCAATTTTATCCGGCAACGGAAACAAAAGATTCAGCAGCAGAAAAAGGAGAAAGGAGGAAACAGAAAAGACCAAACCTCGCTTGGCAAATCGCAAAAGCCTTGGCTTTGTAATTTTTGGAGCAACTATCATTGTGAATGAATGCATCGGATTTACTCGCTTGGTGGTAGCACGAATGTAAACCACAGATTACACGGATTTAAAAAGCCTGCCTGCCGTTAGGCAGGGATTGTCAGGATTTCTTTTGCGCCAATTCGCTTTTCGATTCAACTATTTTTTAGAGCAATCGTTTTGGGGACCAGAGGCCAGCGCTGCTATTAAGCGTCTGTTGCGTCGCTCCCGTCCCGATAGCTATCGGGAGCTATCGGTGGGAAGACCATCTGCGCACAGCCCTCGCTTGCCAACGATTCGTCTTTTACATTAACATTGTTGAAGCCACTGATGCTATATTGAAAACAAGCATAATCTTGAATGGGGTTTAATGTCCATAACGCCGCTTGTAATCGAGGTAAATAGTGCAACTATAAACGCCAACACCAGAGGAACCCTCAACAATAGTTCGACACAGATTTACACTCATGTTCCATAACGCGAAATACAAAAGCCACAAAGACTACAATAAGCACCAAACTCAAAGCCCCAACGGGGCGTCATCGCTTAGCCCGGCCTGCGAGGGCCGGGTCGAGGACTGAAAGGGCGCCATCGGCATTACAGCCGCTAACAACCCAAAAACGGCTTACCTTTTCTACAACCAAAACCCAACCGTATGTCGCAATCCCTCGTTAGAAATTACATTCATCTCGTCTTCAGCACCACACACCGCCAGCCGTTCATTGACGAAACTATTGAGGATGAACTGCACCGCTACATCAGCGGCATTTGTGCAGGTATAGATTGTCAGCCTGTTCAAACCGGCGGCACCTCCGACCACATTCACACCTTGTTTCTGCTGAATAAAAAGCTAACGCTGGTAAAGGTTGTAGAGCAAATAAAATCTCACTCCTCCTCATGGATGAAAACCAAAGGCGACGCATACCAAGATTTTTATTGGCAAAGCGGCTACGGAGCCTTTTCGGTTAACCCTTATGAAGTGGACAAGGTCATTAACTGTATCATTCATCAACGGGAGCACCACACCAAGGTTACGTTTCAAGACGAGTTCCGGGCCTTTCTAAAAAAATACCGCATTGATTACGATGAACGCTACGTGTGGGATTGACGGCCGCTTTGCTTCCGATGGCGCCCTTTCAGGGCTTGCGGCCATACCGCCGTCCTTGACCCCGGCCCTCGCAGGCCGGGCTGGGCGATGACGCTCCGTTGGGGCTTGAATGTTAAGCAATCACAATGAATATCTTATGGTTGCCGAACTGCGAACTAACCGCGCAAAAGTGCGACGCAACAGCAGCCCAATGGATAGACGAACCCTTGGCCCAAAATAATCCGCGTATCATCTTTCTGCTTATCTTTTTACCACAATTCTCAACCACCCCTTTATGCGTATCAAATCCTCACTCGTCATCACCATCGTGATGGCTATTTTTTTATCCGCCTGCAAGCACGATTACGTCACCCTCGATTCCACCACCGCCAAAGGCGAAGTGCCGGCCCTCGGCAACCTCACCTTTCGCTTCAACAAAGCGCTTCACCCCGATAGCCTGCTGAACAACTGGGACAGCGCCGAATACATTTCCTTCGACCCTAAAATCCCCGGCCGCTTTCGCTGGAACGGACCCGAAGAACTCGTGTTCTCGCCATCGGGCCCCTTGCTTCCCGCCACTGCTTACAAGGCGAAGTTCAAAAGCGATTTGTTTGAATACAGCAAATACAACGAAGTGAAAGACGGCGACGTAACCTTTAACACGGAGCCGTTGAAATTAGAAGATGCGCAGCTTACATGGCTCACATCTACCGAAACCAATACCGCCGCGCAACCGCAGATTACCCTGCACTTCAACTACCCCGTTAAAGCCGAAGACCTTAAAGAGAAATTGAGCGTGGACGTGGACGACGCAAAGACGGATTACACCCTCACTACATCCGGCACCGCCTCCGAAATCGGCGTTCGGTTGGCCGGCTTAAAATCCACCGAAGACAAACCGCACGAGTCAAAGCTTACCCTGGCATCCGGCATCAAACCGGCAAAGGGCACAACCGCCACCACTGATGCCATCACACAAAATCTCACCATTTCTTCACCTTATGTGTTGAGCGTTTCCGACATGCAGGCCGAGTACACCGGCACCGAAGGCGTGGTGCGGCTGAACACCAGCCAGCAAGTGAGTGTGGAAGACATCAGCCAATACATTTCCTTTGAACCGGCGCTCACCTTCAACGTCGAAAGTTCGGCTACGGGCCTTGTGCTGCGTAGCGATAAATTCAACCCTGAAAACAGCTACAACCTGGCTATAAAAAAAGGCCTGCACGGAAAATTAGGCGGCACATTAAAGGAAGATTACAACGGCGCCGTCGGCTTTGGCGAATTGGAATCAGGCGTAAAGTTCACAAACAGTAAAGCCGTTTATTTATCAAGGCATGGCAGCGGCAACATACAGGTGCAGGTCACCAATACGCCGCGACTGAAATTGGTCATCTCAAAAATTTACGAGAACAATTTATTGACGGCACTTGCGCATGGCTACGAACCGCAGGATAATGAGAACACCGAACCGCAGTACGCTTCCTACGAAGGTGAAGGCGAAGGTGATTATTCCGAAAGCTACATGGAAGCAATTGCCGGCGACGTGATTTATTCTAAAGAAATTGATACACGATCGCTGCCCAAAAGCGGTTCGGGACGATTACTCAATATCTCGCAATTTGAAGACCGTTTGCCTGATGCCCGCGGCATTTATCACGTGATGATTCGTTCGGCGAAGGATTATTGGGTTCGCGACAGCCGCTTCATTTCCTTCTCCGACATTGGCCTGATTGCAAAGCAAGGCAGCGATAAGATGGTGGTATTCGCCAACTCTATTCAAAGCGCAAACGCAGCGAATGGCGTTACCGTTAACGTATATGGCAAGAACAATCAATTGCTCGGAACCGGCGCTACCAACAATGATGGCGTGGCGGAAATTTCCGTTGCGGCAAAGTCTTTTGCTGCGGGTTATGCACCGGCCATGATTATTGCCAAAACCGCCAATGATTTTACCTACTTGCCCTTCAACAACACAAGAGTAAATACGTCCCGTTTTGATGTAGGAGGCAAGCGCCAAAACGCAACAGGACTGGATGCGTTTGTATATTCGGAACGTGACATTTATCGTCCCGGCGAAAAGCTGAATTATGCCTTGGTAGTTCGTGAAAGAGGTTGGAAGCCCGCTGCCGATTTGCCCGTGAAAATAAAATTCCTCCTGCCCAATGGAAAGGAACTGAAAACATTTCGCAAAGGCCTGAACGAACAAGGCGCCACCGATGGCAGCATGGAAATTTCAACGGCTGCCATTACCGGTTCATACACAATGGATGTGTATAGTTCCAACGATGTGTTGCTTGCCACAAAAGCTTTTCAGATAGAAGAATTCGTTCCCGACAGAATCAAGGTTACAACCAAGTTAGACAAGACCTTTTTGCGTCCCTCCGAATCAACAACCTTGAACATAAACGCCGTTAACTTCTTCGGCCCGCCTGCCGCCAATCGGGCTTTTGAAACCGAAATACAAGTACGGCAAAAAGGTTTTACAGCAAAAGGTTTTAATGATTATGATTTCTCGCTTGCCAACCAGCAAAGCTTTAGCGACAAGATTGTAAAGCAAGGTACCACCGATGCCAGCGGCAACGCCAGCATCACGTTTGATGTGCCGGCTTTGTATGCGAACACGGGTTTATTAAGCGCCAGTTTTTACACGACGGTGTTTGATGAAACCGGCCGACCTGTAAGCCGCGTAACAACGTCCGATATTTATACGCAGGAGGTTTTCAATGGCATTAAAACCGATTATTACTATTACTATCCGCTCAACAGCGCTGTTACGTTTAACCTTGTGAGTGTAAACAAAGACGGTGCACCAGTGAACGCACCGGCTACTATTCAAGTGATCAAGCACGAATACAAAACCGTGTTGGCAAAGAACGGAAGCTATTTCCGTTACGAATCGCAACAAGAGGACAAGGTCTTGTTCGAAAAAGAGATGACCTTGGGCAAGACTGATTATTCCTTCACGCCGCGGTCGCCTGGCAATTATGAAATCAGGGTTTATCGTCCGGATGCGAACGTATATGTGGCCAAACATTTTTATAGCTACGGCAGTGGCGGCGGCGAAGCATCTTCGTTTGAAGTAAACACCGAAGGACAGGTGGACATCAGTCTGGATAAAGAAAAATACAAGGCTGGTGATGTGGCGAAAGTGCTTTTCAAAACACCGTTCAGCGGCAAGATGTTAGTGACGGTGGAAAGAGATGGCCTTCTCTCCCACCAATACTTAACCGTTGATAAACGCACCGCTTCGATGGACCTGAAATTAGGCAGCGAACATGTGCCGAATGTGTACGTTACGGCCACGTTGATAAAGCCGCACGAAGTAACCGACATGCCGCTCACCGTTGCTCATGGTTTTCAAAACATAAGCGTAGAAGAGACCGGCCGAAAGATTCCTGTGGAGATCACCGCAGCCAAAACATCGCGATCAAAAACTCATCAAAAAGTAACGGTGAAGGCCGTTGCGGGAAGCTATGTTTCATTGGCAGCAGTTGACAACGGTGTGCTCCAAGTTTCGGGTTTTAAAACACCCGACCCTTATGATTTTTATTACCAGAAGAATGCCTTGAGCGTGTCAGCTTTTGACATGTATCCGCTGCTCTTTCCCGAACTGCGCGGCCGCTTAAGCAGCACCGGCGGCGATGGCGACTTGAGTTTGGAAAAACGCGTCAACCCCATACCGGCCAAGCGTTTCAAGCTAATGAGTTATTGGAGCGGATTGAAAAAAGCAGACGGGAGCGGGAACGTCACGTTTGAATTTGATGTGCCGCAGTTCAGCGGACAAATCCGGTTAATGGCGGTAGCTTTTAAGGATGAAAAATTCGGCAATGCCGAAACCACAACAACCGTTGCCGATCCTGTTGTGATTTCATCTTCGTTACCAAGGTTCGTCTCGCCAGGTGATACGGTTTTGATTCCGGTAAGCGTTTCCAACACAACAGGCAAAACAGCGACAGGAACGGCAACAGTGAATGTTTCAGGACCGGTGAAAGTTGTCGGCGCTTCATCGCAAAACATCAATATCAATGCGAACAGCGAGGGCCGTGCAGCCTTTCAAGTCATTGCTTCGCCAACGGTTGCCCCCGCAAAAATTGTTATCGCCATAAAAGCTTTGGGCGAAGAGTTTAAAGAAGAGACGGAGATAGCCATTCGTCCGGCTTCTACGTTGCAAAAACTTTCGGGCAGTGGCCAGATTGCAGGCGGCCAAACACAAACCATCAACATTCCGCAAAGCGATTTCATGGCAGGCAGTTTTAAGTATGATTTGATGGTGAGCCGTTCGCCTGTGGCGCAAGTAGCCGACCAGCTTCGTTACCTCGTTACCTATCCTTATGGATGTACGGAGCAAACCGTTTCCGCGGCTTTCCCGCAATTGTATTACGGCGATATGGTGGATGCGTTGAAGCTAAATCCTGACAACAAACAGAACGCAGCTTATAACGTGAGCGAAGCCATTCGCACCATAAAAATGCGGCAGTTGTATAATGGCGCCGTTACCATGTGGGGCGGCAATGAAGACAAGGCGAATTGGTGGGCAACCATCTATGCCGCACACTTTTTATTGGAAGCAAGAAAGGCGGGTTATGATGTGGATGCAAGCTTGCTGGAAACGATGCTGAATTACATCAATAATCGCCTCAAAACAAAAGAGACGATTGACTACTATTATAACCGCGACCAGAAGCGAAAGATTGCACCGAAAGAAGTTGCGTACAGTTTGTACGTATTGTCGTTGGCAAACCGTCCGCAGGCATCAACAATGAATTACTACAAAGCCGCTGGCGCCTTGCTAGCGCTTGATGGCAAATACCTTTTGTCGGCGGCTTACGCCATTGCCGGCGACAAGCGTTCGTTCACGGCTTTGCTGCCTGCTTCATTCACCGGTGAAGAATCGGTTCAGGAAACCGGCGGCTCTTTTTACAGTGCCTTGCGCGACGAAGCCATTTCACTGAATGCCTTGATGGACGTGGACCCAGGAAGTGCGCAGGTGCAGCCGATGGCAAAGCACGTGATGGAACGGTTGAAAACCGACCGTTGGTTAAATACACAGGAACGGGCTTTCTCGTTTTTGGCCTTGGGTAAAATTGCCAAGGCCACTGCAAAAAGTACGGTAACAGCCGACGTGAAAGTGGGTGGAAAAGTGGTGGCTACCATTGGCGATAAAGATTGGAAAGGCAGTAATGAAACGTTGAAAGGCACAAGTGTTGAATTGGCTACGAAAGGCAGCGGACAGTTGTATTATAGTTGGGTGGCTGAAGGCATCAGCGTAAGCGGCGCTTATAAACAGGAAGACAATTACCTGAAGGTGCGCCGCCAGTTTTACGACCGGGCCGGACATCTTTTGAATACAACCACGTTCAAGCAAAACGATTTAATCATCGTGGGCATTACGCTGGAAAAAGCGTACGATGCTTCTATTGAAAACATCGTCATCACCGACTTGTTGCCCG
This sequence comes from Flavisolibacter sp., assembly GCA_965247695.1. GTDB lineage: Bacteria > Bacteroidota > Bacteroidia > Chitinophagales > Chitinophagaceae > Flavisolibacter. The sequence continues at coordinate 1,576,015 of OZ252037.1, read as the reverse complement.
CCGGTTTTGAAATTGAAAACCCGCGAACGAAAGAGATACCAGGCATGGATTGGATAAAGGATGGTGATGCCCCAACCGCACTTGATGTTCGCGACGACCGCATTCATTTTTTTGTGGACGCTTACGGCCCGAAGCAAAAATATTATTATGCGGTTCGGGCTGTGTCGCTGGGGAATTTTAAGCAAGGGCCGGTGAGTGCGGATGCGATGTACAACGGGGAGATGCATTCGTATAACGGGGCGGGAATGGTGAGAGTAGTGCAGTGATAGAATTTTAATCATCCTTGAAAATCCAAAATTTGATTTTTGATTTTCAAAGATGATTTGTTTCTCTATATAGAATTCTTATCAGGATTTAATCTCGTTCAAAAACATCGTTTTTAATTTATCAAACTTGTAAGTTTCTAATCCTTTTTGCTCGTTCAATTCCACCACCGACTTCAGAAGCTTTTCCTTATGAACCGGGTCGCTCAACAAGTATTCAGTTTCGTCCATTTGATCTTCGTAGATGTGCAAGGCGATGCGCTTGCTTTTGAGGGACTGATTGATGAAGTCAAGAAAGCTTTGATTGAGTTCGTCGACATTCATCCGCACCAGTATGTCCATACAATAGGTTGTACCAAATTTAAAAGATGTCGCTGAAGTGGTTTGTGATGTACAAGTGCGAGTCGGAAGCATCGGTTCATTTCGGAATGACTTGGCATGTGTCTATAACTACTTCCGGTTTAGATGTATTGTCAAACTGCTTATCAAATAAAATTTGGAAAACTGCAGGGTCTTGTGGAAGATGTTTTAATAGAAATCTATCGCCAGCAGATACGGTTTGCCCGTCAGGATTGAAATTACTGAAGTGCTTATAGTTTTTGTTGTTGACACAGTATTCAAAATCGGCATCCGGTCCGCTGTCAGCAGGATAAGATATTTTGTAAAGAGTTGCTATCGTAAATCTGTGATTTGCGCTCAACTTGTCTTTGTCAATGACGTGTTTTTTCACTAAAATGAAAACAAGAAATCCTGCCATTAAAAATGCAGCAACTTTATTGATGACTGACCATCTCATAAATCTTTGTTTAGCATAACAGTTAATATTGATTTTTGAAATTGTATGGTTATCAGAACAATTCCAAAACGCCGTAATCTTCCGATTCAAAAAGCTTTTGCAAGTCGTCTCTATGACTAACGAGCAATTGCTCAACGTATGAGTTGCTTTGGTTGCCTGTGCGCAGAAGGACAACTTTTGGCGGGAAGCCTTTAAGGTTGGAAAAATTTAAAAAATCCTCGTCATTGGTAACGATGATGAGACAATGACGCAAAGCGTAGTTCCAAATATCAATATCCTTTGCCGGAACAGCTAAACCAATATTGTCCACGTGCGAACAGTCATCAAAGTGCCCTTTCAATTTTGACGCCAGTCGCCACGAAATATTTGCGTCAAGCAAAAGTTTCATTCTTTAGGCAGCAATCATTTTAATGATGGATTCGCGGTTGGCCGCAAAAGCCAAAGCCGCTAGGATATGTTCTTTTTTTAGCGTTGGATAATCTTCCAAAATTTCCGCTTCCGTCATTCCCGATGCAAGCCATTGAAGGATGTCCACGACCGCAATCCGGGTTCCGGTTATACAGGGTTTGCCGAAACGGATCTCCGGATTAATTGAAATATAGAAAGATGCTTCTTTCATGTCTGTGAAGTTAGCTTTATTTGGTACGCATCACAATTGAAAACACTCGGATAAAAATCAATGTTGCTCCGCCTCCTGCTTTGCCTTCTTCCTAAAAAACCCCCGCAACAAAAAATTATGCTGCAAAGCTTCCATGTTCTCATCCAGCTTTTGGGTGCTGGTGGAAAGATTTTTAATGGTAGTTCTTAAATCAGCGGCGGTTTGTTTGTCGTTCAACAACAAGCCAACAGCGGAAGAATTATCGTTCAACTTTTGCTGCACGTTTTCACTTGCCTTGTTTAAGCCAATTACGACGTCGTTCGCCCGTTCGCTCAAGGCATCAATCTGTTTGACCGTGCTTCGTAATCGGGAAAATATTACCGTATCGGTAACCAGGTCATTGGCAAGAGAACCTTTGCGATTGAGCTTTGCGGTGTAATCTGAAACGCCGACCAGCATTTGCTGCGCATTGGCGGCCGCCAGCTTAATGGTGGAAACGGAGCCTTGCAAATCGGTAAACAGTTTATCATCGTTCAACAGCTTGCCTACGGTGCCTTTGCCCGCAATCATGCCCTCGCTTAGGGTTTTAAAATTGGCCGTTATGCCCAACAGGTTTTTATTGTTTTCCTGTAGCATCGCCAGCATTTGTTCTATCCCCGCTGCGGATTCTACGGCCAAGGTGCTGCCGTCTTCCACCACCGGCGACGATGCGCCACCGCCATACAAAACCACCAGCTTATTGCCGATGAAACCGTCGGAGCCCACTTTGGCTTTTGTATCTTTTTTGATGATGTACAGGTTTTCCTTGCCAATGTTCATCTCCACCTTCACCTTGCCGCTTTTGTCAAAAGCAATGTCGCGTACCGTGCCCACTTTTACGCCGGCAAACCATACGTTATTGCCTGCGGTGAGGCCGTTCACTTCATCGAAATAAGCATTGATGGTGGCGCCTTTGTTGAACAAACTTTTCTGTCCGCCAAGCGTCATCACGCCCAATGCGAAGATGACCAGCGCAAGAAAAACAAAGATGCCGACAATCACCGCCCGTTTATTTTTTTGGTTCATTGTTGAATAAAATTATAGTCGTAAAAACTTTTGATTCGCTCATCCCGGCTAGCAAATACTTCCTCAAAAGGCCCTTGCTTTACAAAGGTGCCGTCGAGCAACATGGCCACTCTGTCGCCGGTGTTTTTAGCACAGGTTAAGTCGTGCGTGATGATGATGGAACTGGTGCGGTACTTCTCTTTCACTTCGTTAATCAATTCGTTGATGTCCTGGCTCGTAATGGGGTCGAGGCCGGCCGTCGGTTCGTCGTACAACATGATCTCCGGTTGCAGAATCAAGGTCCGGGCCACGCCGATGCGTTTCTTTTGCCCGCCCGATAACTCGGATGGCATTTGCCGTTTTGCCTTTAATAAACCTACGGCATCAAGCACTGTGTCAATAGATTTTTCCACTTCTTTACGTGTCAATTGGCGGTTGTGCCGTACAAGGGGAAAGGCAAGGTTTTCCCGCACCGTCATACTATCGTACAAGGCGCTGTTCTGAAAAGAAAAACCAATCTTCAACCGCAACCCGTTCAATTCTTTTTCACTTAACCGCGGCACGTCGCGACCAAGAACGGTAACCGTTCCGCTGTCGGGTGTAAGCAAGCCGGAGATGATTTTAATAAGTACCGATTTGCCCGTGCCCGACTTTCCCAGCACCACCAGATTTTCGCCGCGATGCAAGTCTAAATCCACGCCGCGCAGCACCTCGTTGGGGCCAAAGGCTTTGTACAAATCCCGGATGACAATAACCGCTTCCCGCTCTTTCCTTTCGTTCATGGCCTATCGGAAATAATTGATAATTTGAAGAATCAGCATCTCCTCAATAAAAATTAAAAACATGCTGGTGACCACGGCTGCATTGGCCGCACGGCCCACGCCTTGTGTGCCGCCGCTGGTATAATAACCTTTGTAACAACCCACGGTGCCGATGGTAAAACCAAAAACCAATGAACGAATCATGGACGAGGCAAAATCCAAAAACGTGATCTTGGAAAAAGCCTGGGCTACAAAAACAGTAAACGCCGTTTGTTCGTTCATGGAGATGTCAAGAAAAGAACCCATCATGGACACGAAGGCCGCGTACAACATCAGCATTGGAAGCATAACGGTGGCTGCGCCGATGCGGGTGTTCACCAGATATTTAAACGGATTGACGGCCGACACTTCCATGGCGTCTATCTGCTCCGTAACCCGCATGGAGCCTAACTCTGCGCCGATGCTTGAACCGACTTTGCCCGCGCAAATCAGTGCAGTGACCAACGGCGCCAACGATTTAATGACTGCTATGGCAACCAGCGAAGGCAACCAGGATTGCGCACCAAATTCAGAAAGCGAAGGGCGGGATTGTTTGGTAAAAACCAAGCCGGTAATAAAGCCCGTTAAAGTGATGAGCAATAACGAACGGTAACCGATTTCATAAGATTGTTTAATGAGTTCATTCCACTCCCGCCGGCCGCGAAAGGTTTCGCGAAAGAAGCGGCCAATGAACCGCAACACATCGGAGAAGATGAGGAAAAAGCGGTCGAGGCGGCCGGAGAGGAGGTGGTTTCGTTTTGTTTCAGCCATGATGCGTTGCGCCCTAATGTGGGTTGCAGAATTTGGCAAATGTATTTAGAGAAGCGAAACCGCAAATGGGAAAGGTGAGGACGAATGAATTTAGATCGAAAATGCTTAACCTTGATAGACTGCGATACCGTTTTAGAAAGTAAGTGTATTATTTAATTGTTTTGCGATGAGCTTACAACAGCATTGTCTTTTTGCGCAGCCCTCGCTTCATTCAAAAGAGCATGAAAGAATTTTGCGGAGTTCTCTTCCGTGCTTACCAAATCCTGCAGCGTCACCTTGTCCAAAAAATCATCCAGCAAGGCCTGCATCATCTGCCAAAGGCTTCGCGACGAACAATCAACCGAATGGGTACAAAACTTCATGGCAGCGGCATGTGTGCCGCAAAAGGCTTTGTCAAACAAGGGCCCGCCCAATAATTTCAAAACTTTATTGATGATGATTTCAGCTGCCGGCTGTGCCAGCACATAACCGCCTTTGTATCCCGGCGTACTGTTTATAAAGCCGCCCATGCGCAGAACGCGTGTCAGCTTCGCCACGTAGTGCGGCGTGATGCCTTCAGCTTCGCTCAACTGCGGAATGCTCATGCCATCTGCATCCTTGCAAGACGCAATGCGAATCAACAAACGCAGGCCGTATTCTTCTTGTGCGGTTATTTTCATGTCAATAAAGAATGTTGTGGTGAATGGTCAATAGTCAATGGTGAATTCGTATCATGATGGCTTTGTCCTGTAAATCCAATCCCGACAATCCTTATAGAATCCTGATCATCTGTGGTCAAAATCCCGATAATCCGTGGTCACATCCAACCGAGTTCAAGTTGCGCCGTCTCCGACATCATGCTTTTGTCCCAAGGCGGATCCCAAGTAACCACCACGTGCACATCATTAATGCCTTCAATCTCCCGAACCTTCTGATCCACTTCCACAGGCAGTGATTGCGCAGCCGGACAACCCGGCGCCGTCAGCGTCATGGTGATTTGCACGTTGTTGATGGGCATGATGTCCACACGGTAAATCAGGCCCAACTCGTAAATGCTCACCGGAATTTCCGGGTCGTAAATCGTTTGCAGCTTTTCAACCACTTTATCTCTAAGAATGTCGGTATCCATGTAATGAGTAATGAATGATCAATAATGAGTTGTCCTAATTGTTTGAGGATTCTTTTAGCTTGTACGCCAACGCATAATTCTTCATCTGCTTCACCATCGCCAACAAGCCATTGCTGCGGGTTTGCGCCAAGTGGCTCATCATGCCGATGTCTTTGATGAAATCCAATTTCGCATTTACAATAGCGTCCGGTTCCTGCCCCGACAACACCCGAACCAACATCGAAATCAATCCTTTTACAATCACCGCGTCGCTGTCGGCTTTGTAATAAATCCGGCCGTCCTTCATTTCAGCGCCGAGCCAAACGCTGGATTGGCAACCCTTCACTTTGTTTTCATCCACCTTGTATTTCGCTTCCAACGGCGGCAACTTTTTGCCGAGGTCAATGATGTATTCGTATTTATCGTCCCAACCGTCAAAGAGCGAAAACTCTTCGACAATCTCGCTTTCAAGCCCTTCAATGGATTTGTGGTTGTTCATCGGTTAAGACAAAAGTTTAATGGCTTTGTGCAGGGCTTCAATCATCGCATCCACTTCTTCCCTGGTGTTATACATCGCAAACGAAGCCCGTGTGGTGCCGCGAATGCATAGCCGGTCCATCAGCGGTTGAGCACAGTGGTGGCCCGTGCGAACGGCGATGCCTTTGTTGTCAAGCAGAATGCCGATGTCCTGCGGATGAACGCCGTCAACCACAAAGGAAATGACGCTGATTTTTTTCTTGGCGGTACCAATGATGCGCAAGCGGTCTATCTCTTCCAATCGTTCCGTGGCATACGCCAACAGGTCGTTCTCGTGCCGGCGAATCTTGTCTTTGCCAATGCTTGCGGTAAAATCCATCGCCGCTTTAAAGGCAATGGTATCGGCAATGTTCGGCGTGCCGGCTTCAAACTTATACGGCAGGTCGTTGTAGGTAATGTTCGTGAACGAAACGTCTTTAATCATTTCGCCACCGCCTTGATAAGGCGGCATCTCCTCCAGCAACTCTTTGCGTCCGTACAAGGCGCCAATGCCCGTGGGACCGTATAATTTATGCGACGAGAAAACAAAGAAGTCTGTATCTAAATCTTGCACGTCAATGTCAAGATGCACGGTTGATTGGGCGCCATCCACCAAAACTTTTGCGCCGACGGCATGTGCTTTTTCAATAATTTCTTTTACCGGATTGATGGTGCCGAGTGCGTTAGACACGTGAACGATGGAAACGAATTTGGTCCGCTCATTCAACAAGGCTTCAAAAGCATCCATCTTCAATTCGCCTTCATCGTTAATGGGGATGATTTTAATAACAGCGCCTTTCTCCTGCGCCAGCATGTACCACGGAACAATGTTGGAATGGTGCTCCATATTGGAGATGATGATTTCATCGCCGGCTTTTATGTTCTGCCGTCCCCAAGTTTGCGCTACAAGGTTGATGCCTTCGGTTGTGCCGCTGGTGAAGATGATTTGTTCGCGGCTTTCAGCGTTGATGAATTCTTTGATGGCATCGCGGGTGCCTTCAAAAGCGGCCGTAGCTTCTTCGGCCAGCGTATGAATACCGCGGTGAATGTTGGCGTTGTAACCGCTGTAATAAGCAATCAGCGCATCAATCACCGCCTTCGGTTTTTGGGTCGTAGCGGCATTGTCAAAATAGACCAGCCGCCTTCCCTTCACTTCGCGTTCCAACACGGGAAAGTGCCGGCGAATGGCTTGCACATCCAAAGCGTTTTCTATGTCGAGGGTTTCCGTCATTTCAATAAAGTTGGCAAGCATTGAATTATGTTTTGCCTTTGGGACCAAGGGTCCGACTATCCATTGGGCGTCTATTGCGTCGCACTCTTGTACGTTCGGTAATTCTATTGAGCATTGCAGCCCATCCCGACCTTCCCGGTGGGAAGGCCATCCACGCACACCCCACGCTTTTCAACGATTCATTTTCTATGCAATCATTTTCTTTGTCGAAGAACTTGCCTTACCGCTTTGATGATGTCTCTACCCTTCCCACCGGGAAGGGCTTTAGCACCATCTAACCGCTTTCGGAAATGGCTGAAAGGGATGGGCCGCCTCTCACCGCTTTCAAAAATGATTGAAAGGGATGGGCCGCGATGGTTAGGGACGGGCCTCCACTTGCAACCTCTCCGTAATGATCCTGTCCACATACTCCCGAATCGGTTGCAGCTTAATGTGTTCCAATACATCAAGCGCATAGGCATGAACCAGCAAGGCCTTCGCCGACTTCTCGCTGATGCCTCTTGACCGCATGTAAAACAAACTTTCTTCATCCAACTGGCCGACAGTGCAGCCGTGCGAACACTTCACGTCATCGGCATAAATTTCCAATTGCGGCTTGGTATTTACACTGGCGTTTTCGGAAAGCAAAATGTTTTTGTTCGATTGAAAGGCATTGGTCTTTTGCGCATCTTTCTGCACAAAAATCTTTCCGTTGAAAACCGCCGTGCCCCGGTCGTCAATGATGCCTTTGTACAATTCGTTGCTTAAGCAATTAGGCTTCACGTTGTCCACCACGGTGTGGTTGTCCACGTGAGAATTGCCTTTCAAAAAATACAAGCCGTAAAAATGCGACTCCGCATACTCGGCTTCCATTGCAATGTTTAAGTTATTGCGAACGATGCCGCCGTTCAAAGAAATGGTGACGGTGTTCACAAGGCTCTTTCCAATTTGGCGAAGGTGCATTGTGGTTACTTGGTTGCTGTGCGCTGCATCGTTCTGGATTTTATAGTAATCAATGATGGCGTCTCTTTCCACCACCACTTCCGTTACCTGGTTGGTAAAGCTTTCGCAAAGGCCAAGAGTAATATATGTTTCGGTGAATCTTACTTGCGCATTTTCGCCCACGTACACAAGGCTGCGTGGCTGCGACAGCACATTAGCTGTTCGTGCATCGGTGATGTTGTAGATGTAAACCGGATGTTCAACAATCTTTCCTTTGTGGATGTAGATGAAAATGCCGTCCTGCAGAAAGGCCGTGTTCAAAGCGTGAAGACCGTCCTTGATGTATTTGCTGCTGTGGCCAAGGTGTTGGTCAACGATGTCCTTGTATTCATTCCTCGCCGCTTCTTCCAAGGACAACAAAACCAACGACGCGGAACGTATCGTAGAAAGCGAGGCGTTGTAAATACCGTTAACAAATACCAATTCATTCGCCTCTTCAAAACCAGGCAACCGGACATCACTCAGTTCATCGGCCGTAAAAGCGGAAAAAAGGTTTTCAGACGTGAAAGCATATTCTTTGTTGAAGGCGCCGCTGATGCGGGTGTATTTCCACTCTTCATTCTTCACTGTAGGAATACCCAAGGTGTTGAAGTTTTGAAAAGCAGATTGCTCCAACGGTGTTAACGGACTATGCCCATTGGCCGATTGAAGCTGATCAAATTTTTCTTTTATCGTCTCAAGTAAGTTCATGACTGTCTTTTTCAGACATTCCATTTCTTGAAGAAATGGAATGTCTATTTAAGCCTCTTGTGGTAACTCGTTCTTAATAAAATCATAGCCTCTTTCTTCCAGTTCAAAGGCAAGTTCCTTGCCGCCTGATTTTACAATGCGGCCATTGTAAAGCACATGTACAAAGTCAGGAACGATGTAGTCAAGCAGGCGCTGATAGTGCGTCACCAACAACACAGCATTGTCCGCATTGCGAAGTTTGTTCACGCCGTTTGATACGATGCGGATGGCGTCAATGTCAAGACCGGAATCGGTTTCATCAAGTATGGCCAGCTTTGGTTCCAGCATCGCCATCTGAAAGATTTCGTTGCGCTTCTTTTCGCCACCGGAAAAGCCTTCATTAAGTGAGCGGCTAAGCAACGCCTGGTTCATTTCCATCAAGGCCATCTTTTCTTTCATCAACTTTAAAAACTGCACAGCATCAAGGGTATCTTGCCCGCGGTACTTGCGCACTTCATTCACGGCCGTTTTTACAAAATTGGTCGTGGTCAAACCCGGAATTTCAACGGGGTATTGAAAACTCAAAAACACGCCTTCGCCGGCACGTTCTTCGGGAGAAAGTTCCAACAGGTTGCGGCCCATGAACTCAACCGTACCATCGGTGACTTCATAGTCCGCACGGCCGGCCAACACAGAAGCCAACGTGCTTTTGCCCGAACCGTTGGGGCCCATGATGGCGTGTACTTCGCCGGCCTTAATGTCAAGGTTGATGCCTTTTAAAATTTTCTTTCCTTCGACTTCGGCGCGGAGATTTTTTATAGAGAGCATGATTCTATTTCGGATTTGAGATTTATGATTTCAGATTTATCTACCCGGCAATTGTTCTTCATTAGCATATTAACCCATTGGCCAACTAACACATTAACCGACGCTTCCTTCTAAACTAATAGCAAGAAGTTTTTGCGCTTCGATGGCAAATTCCATTGGCAATTGCTTCATTACTTCTTTGGCAAAGCCGTTGATGATCAGCGCCACGGCAGTTTCGGTATCAATGCCGCGTGAGTTACAGTAAAAGATTTGGTCTTCGCCAATCTTCGATGTGGTGGCTTCGTGCTCAACAATAGACGTGCTGTTTTTTACTTCGATGTAGGGGAACGTATGTGCCCCGCATTTGTCGCCGAGCAGCAAGGAATCGCATTGGGAAAAATTGCGGGCTCCTGCGGCTGTCTTGCCCACATGAACCAAACCACGATAACTGTTGTTGCTAAAGCCAGCGGAGATGCCTTTCGATACAATGCGGCTTCTCGTGTTCTTGCCGATGTGCTGCATTTTGGTACCGGTATCGGCCTGTTGATGATTGTTGGTAACGGCCACGGAATAAAACTCTCCAATGGAGTTGTCGCCTTTCAAAATCACGGCCGGGTACTTCCAGGTAATGGCCGAACCGGTTTCTACCTGCGTCCATGAAATCTTAGAATTAATGCCTTTACAAATGCCGCGTTTCGTAACAAAATTGTAAATGCCGCCCTTGCCTTCTTTGTCACCGGGGTACCAGTTCTGAACCGTGGAATATTTAATCTCTGCATTGTCCAAAGCCACCAACTCAACAACTGCTGCGTGCAATTGATTTTCATCCCGCATGGGCGCCGTACAGCCTTCAAGGTAACTAACGTAAGCACCTTCGTCGGCTACAATCAAGGTCCGTTCAAACTGGCCGGTGTTCTCGGCATTGATTCGGAAATAAGTGGAAAGTTCCATCGGGCTGCGGACACCTTTTGGAATGTAAACAAAGGAGCCGTCGCTGAACACGGCTGCGTTCAGGGCCGCAAAGTAATTATCGGTGGCAGGCACTACCGAGGCTAAGTACTTTTTTACCAAGTCAGGATGTTCCTGAATAGCTTCGCTCATGGAGCAGAAGATAATGCCGAGTTCGGAAAGTTGTTCCTTGAATGTGGTAGCGATGGAAACCGAATCAATCACCGCATCAACGGCTACACCACTCAAACGCTTTTGTTCGTCAAGTGAGATGCCGAGCTTTTCAAAGGTCTTGCGCAGTTCAGGGTCAATTTCATCAAGGCTGCCCAACTTTATTTTTTGCTTGGGTGCGGAGTAGTAGATGATATTCTGATAGTCTATTTTGGGATAAGAAAGGTTGGCCCAATGTGGCTCTTCCATCTTCAGCCATTGGCTATAAGCCTTCAGGCGCCATTCGAGCATCCAAACAGGTTCGTTCTTTTTTGCGGAGATGAAACGAATGGTGTCTTCGCTCAATCCTATAGGCGCCTCGTCAGCTTCAATGTCGGTTACAAAGCCGTATTTATATTCGCCCGAAACCGCCTGTTCAATGGCTAAACGGTCTTGGTCTATTTCAGCCACTTCCGGCCTCAATAAGTCTGTGTTCATTCTGCAAATTTACCCCTGTTTGTACTAAAAAGTATAAACTCTTTTTCTAAAAAAAGGATAAGGCTTTGAAATGTTCCGGCATACCAAATAGGCGGCTCATGCGTAAGCCAAATTGTTCAAAAGAAACGGACACTTGCAGCAAATGTTTGCACGGAAAATCAGCCATGGTTTTTCATTTGAACCTCATCATCTTTATTAATTACCAAGCAGCGGCAACGTTGGTATAAATTTTTAGCCTTGTCCATGTAAATCCTTTTTATGAATTGGAATGACGTATTAAATTTTGCCAAGGACAATCCTGAACCCGACAAAAAAATAACCAAAAGCACTGCGGAATGGAAAGCGATGCTGACACCTGAACAATTTCATGTAACCCGCGAACACGGCACAGAAAGGGCCTGGACAGGCGAGTATTGCGAACGTCATGAAGCCGGTATTTATGCTTGTGTTTGTTGCGGCACGGAATTGTTTGACAGCACCACCAAGTTTGAGTCGGGTACGGGTTGGCCCTCCTTCACCGAGCCGGTGAAAGACAACGTGATTCAATACAAAAAAGATTCATCCTGGGGCATGACAAGGGTTGAAGTGTTGTGCAACGTTTGTGATGCGCATTTAGGCCATGTATTTCCCGATGGTCCAGCGCCAAGCGGTTTGCGTTTTTGCATCAACTCCGCTTCGCTGAAAAAAGTGGACGAAAAAATAACCAGTTAATGAATGCCGCCAAAGAAGCCGCGGCAAAAGAGGCGGTGAAAGAGGTGCAGGCCGGAATGCTGGTGGGATTGGGCACGGGTACAACGGCTTACTATGCTATTGAGCAAATTGGTGAAATGGTGCGGCAAGGTTTGGAGATAACCGCCGTTGCCAGTTCAATTGCATCGGAAGACGAAGCAAGGCGGCAGGGCATCAACATCGTTTCATTTGAGGATATCTCTTCGCTCCACATTTACATTGATGGCGCCGATGAAGTGGACGAAGAAAAGAATTTGATCAAGGGCGGAGGCGGCGCTTTGCTTCGTGAAAAAATTTTAGCCTACAACAGTAAACGGTTTGTGGTGATTGTAGATGAAAGCAAGGCCGTAAAGCGGTTGGGTAAGTTTAATTTGCCCTTAGAAGTCGTTCAGTTTGCTTCTTCGTTAACGATGGGAAACATTCGTAAACTTGGGGGCAATCCAAGCTTACGAATGAAAGAAGGCAAGGCATTCGTCACCGATAACGGCAACTATATTTTGGATTGTGATTTTGGCTTTATTGAATCCCCAATGTTGCTGAATGAAAAGCTTCACACCGTTCCGGGTGTGGTAGAAGTAGGCTTGTTTGCCAATACAATGGTGAATAAAGTGATTGTTGGCGCGGATAATGAAACAACAAGGGTTTTGTAAACCTATTGATTCAAGGCATCATGAAGCAATCACCAATAAACCGCTACCGCAACTCCTTCAATGGCGCCGGGTCCATATCGGTGTAAGTATAATTTTCACCAGCCATGCCCCAAATAAAGCCATAAGCCGCCGTGCCGCAACCAGAGTGAATAGACCAGGGCGGCGAAATAATGGCTTCGTAATTAGCCACCACTAAGTGCCGCGTTTCCTGCGGCTGTCCCGTGAAATGAAATACCCGGTGCTCTTCTTTCACATCAAAATAAAAATAAGCTTCCATGCGCCGGGTGTGCGTGTGCGAAGGCATGGTGTTCCAAACACTGCCTTCGTCCAACACCGTAAGGCCCATTACTAATTGTGCGCTTTTAATACCGTCGGCATGAATGTATTTGTAGATGGTTCTTTTATTAGCGGTTGATGCATCGCCAAGTGACGACGGCATGGCTTCTTCTTTTGTAAACTTTTTTGTGGGATAACTTTGGTGAGCCGGAGACGAGAGCAAATAAAACAAAGCAGGGCTTGCGGCATCATTGCTTTTAAACGAAACATTTTTTACGCCTTTGCCCGCATAAACGCAATCAAGCTTTTGCAACGAAAAACTTTCTTCATCTAATGTTACCGTTCCTTCGCCGCCAACGTTTATGATGCCGAGCTCCCTCCTTTCTAAAAAATAACCGGCACGAAGCTCGGGATGTGTTTCCAATACAAGTGTACTGCCGACGGGTTTGGCGCCGCCAATAATGACGCGGTCGTAATGCGAATAAACCAACTTGATCTCGTCATCAACCATAAGCTGCCGCACTAAAAAATTTTCCCGCAGTTCCGCTGTGTTCATCGCGGCTGTTTCTTTCGGACTGTTTTGAAAACGTACTTCCATAATAAATATTGAGTAATCAGCAATGGGTTGCTCGATCGGTTCACATGTTAACCTGTTCACTTGTTCTTCGTCCGTGCTAAGAAATCATTTTTTATCACGCTTGACATGTGAACATGTAAACCGACGAACAAGTGAACAAAAGAATTACCTCCCCATCCAGCCGCCGTCCACTACCATCACGTGGCCGTTCATGTAGGCGCTGGCTTCGGAACAAAGAAAAACTGCGGGGCCTTTAAAATCCTCGGGCTTTCCCCAACGGGCGGCGGGTATGCGGCTTAAAATGGACTGGCTGCGATCAGGGTCTTCACGCAAGGTCTGGGTGTTGTTGGTGGCGATGTAACCCGGTGCGATGCCATTGATGTTTATCCCTTTCGCCGCCCACTCATTTGAAAAAGCTTTTACCAATCCGGCCACCGCCGATTTGCTGGCCGTGTAACCCGGAACGGTTATTCCGCCCTGAAAACTTAAAAGCGAACAAACAAAAACAATTTTGCCCGAACCTTTGTCCACCATGTCTTTACCAAATTCACGGGCCAGAATAAATTGTGCTGTTTGGTTTACGGCAATCACTTTATCCCACCATTCATCGCTGTGCTCCGCCACCGGCTTTCGAAGAATCATCCCCGCATTGTTTATTAAAATATCAACCCGGTGATCCGCTTTCACCTTGGCAATAAAAGCATACAAGGCTTCGCGGTCCGAAAGGTCAACCTGATAGGCGGCAAATTGGCGGCCGAGCGCCGTGACAGCCTTTTCGGTTTCACCGCCGCGCATGTCCTCCGAATTAGAAGTGCCCACAACATCGGCTCCAGCTTCGGCCAAAGCAATCGCCATGGCCTGGCCAAGACCGGTATTGCTGCCGGTAATAAGGGCCGTCTTGCCCGATAAATCAAACTGATGAAAAACGCTCATGACGATACTTGATTTTGGTAAGGCATTTTACAGACGGGCAAAACTAAGCTTCGAAGGCAAAGGAAATTTGCGAACAAGCGATTTATCTGCGCAAACGTTTGCAAGGACAGTTATGCTATCAACACTCAAGTTGCCGGTAACGGAGTACATCAGATGTAAGGATCTGCACAAACGGCAACCATAAAACAACTGAAAACCGAATCAAAGGAAAGATTGAAAACGGCAATAAATCAGTGCGCTTAAAAATACCGGCTCCCGATTGCTATCGGGACGGCTACTGCTAACTGGCAACTTGAGCTATTAAAGCATGCTTGGACGAGGAATTTATTTGCCGGCTACCTTCGCTTCTTCCTCATCCTGCGCATCAGGCATGTCTTCTATGTTGCCGGCTTCGCGCAGATACGTCTCGGCTTCTTTGGGCAAGATTTGCTCGTTTACGTCTGATTGCGCATCGTTTCGCGGTGAAGGATTGGAAGCATTGCCCGTTTGGGCAGGTGAATTATTTCCGGTGGGCTGATGGGCCGTGTTGTTTGTACTATTGGGCATTTTTTCCTAAAACACTGGTAAAAGTTGTGCCATCGTCAGCTTAATCAAATTACCAAGTGGGCGCTGGCATTGTTTTCGTACACATCCTTTTTTAAAAATAAATCGCTATGAAAAGATTTTTTGCAATTGCCGCCGTATTGGCGTTTTTAAGCATCAGCAGTTCTTCATTTGCACAAGACTCCACCAGCAGCACCGCTGAACGGATGGGGCACGGCATTAAAAAAGGCGCTAAGAAAGCCTGGCATGGCACCAAAAAAGCCGCTTCAGCCGTGGGCAACAAAACCGCCGAACTTGCCACCGAAGGCAAGGCGAAAGTAACGGACCATCAGGTGGAAGGTTACACAGCGCAGAACGGACGTAAAGTGTACATGGACGGTGAAAAGTATTATTGGATTAATGATAAAGGCGGCCGCGAGTGGATCACCAAAGACCAAATGAAGCAGAAACAGTAAACGGTTTGGCCAATAACGTTGTTGGTTGAAAAAGCCCCGAACAATCGTTCGGGGCTTTTGTTTTTCTGCAATCACGCCCTATGGTTCGATTCGTTTCATGCGCGGCACCAAGGCATGCATGATGAGCCAGGCCAGCAAATAAGCGCTGGCGCAGATGGCAAACATGATGTAATAGGCAGTTTCTATCTGGCCGATGGCGCGGTAATGAACAAACATTTGCTTTTGCACAAACAGCGAAAGTGCGATACCGCCAACCCCGCCTGCCATGCCGCCAAGGCCAGTTACAGAAGCGGTGGAGTTTTTTGGAAACATATCGCTAACAGTGGTAAAGATGTTGGCGCTCCATGCCTGATGCGCCGCGGCTGCGATGCCAATCACGCCTACCGCATACCAAATGTTCATGCGGCCCAGCACCAATACAAAGAAGATGGGCAACACCAAAAAGGCATACAACAACATAGACGATTTGCGGGCTTTAAAAACCGGCGTTCCTTTTTGTATAAGATTGAGCGGCAACCAACCGCCACCGACACTGCCCACTGTTGAAATAAGATAGACTACGGCTACCGGCCAACTGGCCGCCTGTAGCTTGATTTTATAAACGCTTTCAAAAAAATCGGGGAGCCAAAAAAGATAGAACCACCAAATGGGGTCGGTTAAGAATTTACCAATAACGAAAGCCCATGTTTGGCGATAGCTTAAAAGCTTTGTCCAGCCAAGCTTCGGCTGCGCTTCGTTCAAATCGTGGTTCTCGTCTTTATCGCTTTCGATGTAAGCGAACTCACTCTTCGACAACCGCTTGTGCCGGGATGGAATTTCATACATGACGAGCCAGAAAATGAGCCAAAGAAAGCCCAGCAAGCCAGTTGAAATAAAAGCCCATTTCCACCCCCAGTTTACCACCATCCATGGAATGCATAGTGGCGTAACAATGGCGCCGATGTTTGCGCCCGAATTAAAAATGCCTGTGGCCAGTGCCCGCTCTTTTTTAGGAAACCATTCTGCCACGGTTTTAATGGCCGCCGGAAAATTGCCAGACTCCGCCACGCCTAACACGCCGCGTACAACCTGAAAGCCAAGAACTGATTGCACCAATGCTGTAGCTACACCGGCAATGCTCCACAAAGTGATAAAGAGTCCGTAACCCAGCTTCGTTCCCAGTTTATCAATAATGCGCCCCGCACCCAGCATACCAAGGGCGTAAAAAATCTTAAACGTGATTTCTACGTTGGCATAATCTGCATCGTTCCAGCCCAACTGATCGGTGAACGTGGACTTAAGATAGCTAATAACGTTGCGGTCAATGTAATTGATGGTCGTGGCAAAGAAGATCAAACCACAAATGGTCCAACGAAATTTGCCGATGGCTTGATTGAGGCTTTGGCCTGTTGGCGGCGAAACTGTTTCTGTGCGGAAAGTTGTGGCCATTCAATAAAGTTTATAGAAGCAATCGCGGAAATAAAAAGTAAAACGGAAGATGTGAAATGAGAGACGTCAGACCATAAAGTCATTCAAAGTATTAAGTCTTAAAAGTCTCAACTCTGACGTCTACCGTCTCATATATTTCATTTCCCCCGCACTTCTTTAATTAAAGCTAATGATTTCAATGTACCGGCTTTGATGCCTTCGTAATCTTTATTTTCCAAAGCTGCTTTGGTAATGAGCTTACTGCCCATGCCCACGGCGCAAACACCGGCCTTGAACCAGCCCGCGAGATTTTCTTTTTCGGCTTCCACGCCGCCAGTTGGCATAAACAACAATGCCGGAAACAACTCTTTAATGGCGCTTAAAAAGGCGGGGCCGAGAATGTTGCCGGGAAAAAGCTTAATCAGCTTTGCGCCTAACTGCTCGGCTTTAATAATCTCCGAAGGCGTCATGCAGCCGGGTACCCAAAGCATGTCGTTATCATTAGCCACTTTAATAGCGTCTTCCACCAAGCCCGGAGAAATGATGTAATCCGTGCCGGCATCAATAAAGGCTTTTGCAGTATCTGCATTTTTGATTGTGCCTACGCCGAGATACATGCCTTTCAATTCGGTGTCGCAAACCTTACGCATTGCTGCAAAATTTTTCAGCGCCGCTTCGCCACGGTTGGTGTATTCAACGGAGCGAATCCCGGCGGCATACAAGGCTTTTAAGACTTCAATACTTACGTCGGTGTCTTTGTAAAAGAACAGGGGCAATACGCCTTGTTCGGGAATGAGTTTGAGGATTTCTTCTTTTTTGTTCATGGTTGGTTCTGCTTGTTTATTTCATCGTTATTAGGACATCCGCCAGCCGGCGGATGTTTCACCGGACATGCCAAGGGCATGTCCCTACAACTTTACCTTCACAACCAGCTTCTTTATCGGGCCTTGCCCGATGTTAGCGGCGTGCATGTCTTCGGGAAAAAAGATGGAAAATTGACCTTGTTGCAGTGTGAAATATGTGTCAGGCTTGTCATCGTAAAAGATCACATCTTTTTCAGGGTTGCAATCGCCCTTGGGGATGCTGGCTTTGCTGCGGTCTTTCCAGGCATAGCCTTCGCCGGTGGTGGCGCAAACCTGAATGTCAATAAAGTAGTTGTGCGCTTCACGTTTGGCTTCGTCTTGCCCTACGCCGTCTTTGCTTGTAACCGAAGCGTGAAGCTCGGCGCCGTCAATGGGATACTTGCCGACCTCAATGCTATCGAGGTTCTGCGCTTTGATGAATTCAAAAGCTTTGGCAAAGCGGGGATGAAGGCTGATGTACTTATCGGAATTGGCTAAGCTGTCTATGATCATTGCTAAGAGTTAAAAAGTAAAAGAGATAAAGCATTTTTATTTTTTTCTTCTCTGATTTTTTGTTGAACATCTACATTGCTACTATTGGACGATCCCGATAGCTATCGGTACGACGCTCCCTGCCTACCGGCGGGCAGGCGTTCAGGATTTTTATCGCTGTTGGGCAACGTAAGCAAACGTATCTAAACTTAAATATCACAAAGCCTTGAAAAGGCGCAATCGCATAGCCCAGCCTGCAAGGTTGAAAGCCACCATGACATTCCTCCAAGCCCTGAAAGGGTGCAATCGGAACGCAGCGATTTTCGCCAACAGGTTTTGCTGCCGATTGCGCCCTTTCAGGGCTTGCGTTTACACTCGCATCCGTTTTACCCGGGGCTTTAATAACAATACTAACACAATGAATCTTACTATTGTTGCCCAATAGAATTCCCGAACGTACACGTCCCGATAACTCCCGATAGCTATCGGGACGGGAGCGACGCAACAGACGCTCAATAGATAGACAAACCTCCGGTTCAAAAAAAGCGCATTGCAAAGAACTATATTGAAACAAGTAGAGACTGATTGACCTAAGTCTCCCTTTCCATCTCCGATGGAGAGGGGTCGGGGTGAGGTTACCGCTGCACCCGACCACTTGCATCGCCCTTCATCAAACCTTTTACGTCCTCTAAAGTTGCATGATTTAAGTCGCCGGGAATGGTATGTTTTAATGCCGATGCGGCTACGCCAAATTCAGCGGCTTCGTTCATGGGCATGCCGGTAACCAAACCGTAAATCAGGCCGCTGGCAAAAGAGTCACCGCTGCCTACACGGTCCACAATACGGACTTCGTATTGGCGGGTGTGATAGAATTCATTGCCGTTGTAAAGCAAAGCACTCCAGCCGTTGTCGGAGGCGCTGTGGCTTTCGCGAAGTGAGGAGGCAATGTATTTAAACCCGAACTTTTCTTTCATTTGTTTAAACACATCCTTGAAGCCTTCGAGGTTAAGTTCACCTTTGGTTACATCAGTGTTGCCTGCTTTAAAACCAAGCGAGGTATCGGCGTCTTCTTCATTGCCGATACACACATCCACGTATTGGCAAAGTTTAGTCATTACTTCGCGGGCCTTTTCTTTACTCCATAATTTTTTGCGGTAGTTGAGGTCAATACTCGTAGTGATGCCTTTGGCTTTGG
This sequence comes from Flavisolibacter sp., assembly GCA_965247695.1. GTDB lineage: Bacteria > Bacteroidota > Bacteroidia > Chitinophagales > Chitinophagaceae > Flavisolibacter. The sequence continues at coordinate 1,556,757 of OZ252037.1, read as the reverse complement.
CGGCTTTTAAAGCAGCTTCCGTCAAGGCTGCGGCTTTATCGCTTAATGCCGGCGTGATGCCGGTTGTATGAAACCAATCGGCGCCGTCGAGTATTTTATCAAAATCAAATTCGGAAGCGTCAACGTCCGCAATAGAAGCACCGGCTCTGTCGTATATCACTTGCGAGGCACGCATGGAGGCGCCGGTTTCCAAAAAGTAGATGCCGAGGCGGTCGCCGCCACGTGCAATGAACTGCGTGTCCACACCGTAGCGGCGCAGGTGGTTGATAGCCGACTGACCAATGGCGTTGTTCGGGACTTTGGTAACGAAGGTGCCGTTAAGGCCATAGTTGCAAAGTGCAGCGGCTACATTGGCTTCGCCGCCGCCATAGGTAACATCAAAGGAATCGGTTTGCACAAAGCGCTTAAAATCGGGGGTGGACAGGCGAAGCATAATCTCGCCCAAGGTGACTACTTTTTTTGCCATGATGGTTGATTTAAAGACGAATTTTTGCTACGAATTATACGAACAAAACCACGGCTTATCGGGATTTAAAAAGGATTATTGGGATGATGCTACCGTTGATTTGTGTAACTCTTAAGGACATTCGTACTTGTTGATTTTGAAATTTAAAATGGTTGATGATTTTATTTTAAGAAACCGGTTTAGCGGCCTGCGGTCTTTACTTCGTGCAATTCGTGCTTCAAATTCGTGTTTGCTTTTTCACTCCAACCGAAATAACTCGCTGCGTTATTATAGCAAATATCCTGAATGATTTTGCCCGTCCATTTAATGTCGTTTGGCAACTCGCCGTTCTCGATTTCTTCGCCGAATAAATTGCACAACAATCTTCTGAAATATTCATGGCGTGGGAACGATAAAAAGCTACGGCTGTCTGTTAACATGCCAACGAATTTGCTCAATAGCCCCATGTTCGACAACGCATTTATTTGTTTTGTCATGCCGTCTTTTTGGTCGAGGAACCACCAACCGCTTCCCCATTGAATTTTACCGGCCGAGGAGCCATCATTGAAGTTGCCGATCATGGTTGCCATGAGTTCATTGTCGGCGGGATTAAGGTTGTATAAAATGGTTTTTGCCAACTGATTGTTGGTGTCCAGTCTGTCAAGAAATTTTGCCAGCGCTTTGGCTTGCGAAAAATCGCCGATGCTGTCCCAGCCGGTATCGGCACCAAGGCTCTTCATGGCGCGGCTGTTGTTGTTGCGTAAAGCGCCAAGATGATATTGTTGCACCCAGCCTTTTTCGGCATCCCACAAAGCAAGGATGTGTAACATGGCCGATTTAAATTTCACGTTTTCCTCTTTGCTTAATTCTTTACCGGAACGGATTTTATTGAAAGCCGCTTCTACTTCCGTATCAGTGTATTCTTCGGCATAAACCGCTTCCAAACCATGGTCGGAAACAGAGCAACCCATCGTGGCAAAAAAATCGTGGCGGTCTTTTAATGCATCTAAGTAATGATGGAAAGAAGCAATACTTGTATTGCTGGCTGCTTCAAGCCTTGATAAATAATTATTGAAAGAAGATGCATTGTCCACATTCATCGCTTTATCGGGACGATAAGCGGGAAGGATTTTGATTTCAAAGCCGTCGTCTTTTATGCGTTGATGATGCTCCAACGAATCCGTTGGGTCATCGGTGGTGCAAACCACTTTCACGTTCATCTTGCGCAGCAGATTACGGACGGAGTAGTCTTTCTTTTGGAGCTTAGCGGAACAGGCTTTATAAATCTTTTCTGCATTGTCGCCATCCAAAATTTCGTGCACGTCAAAGTAGCGTTGAAGTTCCAAATGCGTCCAATGATAAAGCGGGTTGCGCAACGTATAAGGAACCGTTTCCGCCCACTTTTGAAACTTCTCAAAATCGGGTTTATCGCCGGTGCAATAGCTTTCGTCAACGCCGGCCGTACGCATGGCCCGCCACTTGTAATGGTCGCCGTAAAGCCAGACTTGGGTTAGGTTATCAAACTGTTTGTCGTCGGCAATTTGGTCGGGCGGAAGGTGGCAATGGTAGTCAATGATAGGCATCTCCTTCGCGTAATCATGATAGAGTTCCTTTGCCGTTTCGGATTGTAGTAAAAAGTTTTCGCCGAGAAATTTTTTCATAACCGTTTATTGTATCCCTTTCTTCATTGTCCCATCGGGACATTTCGTGGGTAGAAATATTGTTGTGTCTGTGAGCAGCGTGCCGTAGGCACGCTTCGTGCTTTTGCGTACATTGATGAGAAAACATTGTTCATGGCCAACACGTATAGCCAACTGCATATTCAATTGGTCTTTGCCGTAAAATACCGAACCGGATTGATTCGACCGCAATGGAAAGAATCCGTTCATAAATACATCACCGGCATTGTACAGGAAAGCAGTCACAAAATGCTTCAGCTAAACAGCATGCCGGATCATATCCACATTTTAGTCGGCCTTCGTCCGCATCAAGCCATTTCAGCTTTGGTGCAAAATATCAAAACCGAAAGCAGAAAATGGATAAAGGCACAGAACCTGTCACCAGCCTTTGCCTAGCAAGAAGGTTACGGCGCTTTTTCGTATTCGAAGAGCAGCGTACCGGACGTGATCCGCTACATTCAAAATCAGGAAGCGCACCATAAAAAGCAAAGCTTTTTAGATGAATACCGAAGGCTGCTTACGCTGTTTGAAATTGAATGGGATGAACAATATATTTTCAAAGAACCGGTTTAATCCTTTTGCTTTGACGCGGCTTTGCACGAAGCGTTCTTCCGGAACGCCGATAAAACATGATGATGTTCTGCTACCCACTAGACGTCCCGATGGGACGATTTATAGCTTTTCATAATCACAGTTTCGCTCTTGCAAGGAAGCATCCTCATTAGGACATCTATAATGATACGCCTCGCTTCCACGGAATAAAATCATCCTGATTCAACAACACCGCCTTCGGGATCACTTCGCCACTCGCGGCTTTGATGCAGTATTCCAATATCTCTTCTCCCATTTGTTCAATGGTTTTTTCACCACTAATGATTCCGCCGGTATCAATGTCAATGATGTCCTTCATGCGTGTCGCCAACTTGCTATTCGTTGCCACTTTAATTGTCGGACAAACCGGATTTCCTGTAGGCGTGCCCAAACCCGTTGTAAACAAAATCAATGTAGCGCCGCTTGCCGCTTTGCCTGTGGTGGCTTCCACATCATTGCCTGGTGTACACACCAAATTCAATCCGGGCTTTGTGGCGGGTTCGGTATAGTCCAACACATCAACCACCGGTGATGTGCCGCCTTTCTTGGCAGCGCCGGCGCTTTTAATGGCATCGGTTATCAAGCCGTCTTTAATGTTGCCAGGCGAAGGGTTCATGGAAAAACTCGAACCCACTGCCGTAACAATTTCCTCATAACGGTGCATCAGGTGCATGAACTTTCTGGCAACCGGTTCGTTCACACTGCGGTCAACCAACTCCTGCTCGACGCCGCAGAGTTCTGGAAATTCGGCCAACAAAACTTTAGCACCAAGCCCCACTAATAAATCAGAAGTATATCCAACAGCGGGATTGGCCGAGATGCCGCTGAAACCATCGCTGCCGCCGCATTTCACACCAACGGTTAGCTTATCTAACGAGGCAGGCTTGCGCTCCTGCTTGTTTATTTCGATAAGCCCTTCAAATGTTTTTTTAATGGCTTCGGCAATCAGCACTTCTTCGGCCCCGACTTGTTGTTGTTCAAAAATGTAAATGGGTTTGTCAAAATCCGGCGCTCGTTCCATTAAGTCTTTTTGAAAGTCGGCCACCTGTAAATTCTGGCAACCCAAGCTTAGCACGGTAATGCCGCCGACGTTTGGATGATCGGCATAAGAAGCGAGAAGTTTACTCAAGATGGCGGCATCTTGCCGAATGCCGCCACAACCTCCCTGATGATTCAAAAACTTAATGCCGTCAACGTTTTTAAATAACCTCACCCTCGGCCCCTCTCCAGCAAAGCTGGCGAGGGGTGAAGCCTCCGCAAGATTTTCACCTCGCTTATAAGCTTCCACCAACTTGTGTGCATACTGCTTGTATTTGTCTGAAACCGCATAACCCAACTCATTGTGCAAGGCTTCGCGAATCACATCAAGATTCCTATTCTCGCAAAACACAGTTGGGATAAACAACCAATAATTGGCCGTACCTACTCTTCCATCGCTTCTATGATAACCGTTGAAAGTCCTGTTTGCAAACTTCGAAACATCGGGCGCCTTCCATTCATAATTTACGCCGCGATAATCATATCCGCTCGACGCATGTTTTACATTGCCCGTTGTCATCAATCCGCCTTGCTGAATTTCGTTCTGCGCTTTGCCTACCAACACGCCGTACATAATCACTTCATCGCCGGCTTTCATGTCGCGTTCAAAAAATTTATGCTTGGCAATGATGTCATTCGCCACCGTGTAACTGGTGCCGTTGTATTGCACGGTTTCGCCCTTGGGCAAATCCTGCAAGGCCACAATCACGTTATCGGAAGGATGCACTTTTAATACTTTACTGCTCATGTTTATTTCCTTGCCTGCAAGCTACAAATAGATAAAAAATAGATTCGCTTGGCGTTTTGCATTAAGCCATTTTTACTTTTTTGTTTTCGAGATTTCCGACGGCTTCTTTGGCGCGGCCATCCATCAATACATTCAATTGGGCCGTAACCGCTTTGGCAAAACCCGGAAGCACATACAAATCGCTGCCCCAATAACTGCTGTCGCGTAAGGTTTCTTTCACCACTTCAACCGGCGATAAATCCTGCCAACGCTGATAAAAAGCCGGTGCGGCATCGTCCTGAATAAAATATTGTTTGCCGTTCAATTTGCCATAATATTTACCCTCCTTCACCACCGTTGCTTTCATAAACAAAAGATAAGCGGCAAAGCCCAGGGCAAAGGCTTCCGGTACGCTGTCGCTTTTTTGATAGTGTTGAAGCAACACCGGCACACAACGCATCTTAAGCTTCGAACTATAGTTCATGGTAATGGCAATCCATAAGTGTTTGATGTGCGGATTGCGAAAGCGGTCCAACACCTTATCGCCAAAATCATGCGCTGTGATTATGTCTACCGGGTACGGAATGCTCGGTGCAATTTCATTCTGCATAACACCGGCTATAAAGCCCGACATCGCCTCATCATCCATCGCTTCTTTCACCGTTTCAAAGCCGGCCAAATACGCAAGGCCGCAACTTAAAGTATGCGTGCCGTTCAACATGCGCAGCTTCAGTTCGCGGTAAATATCAATGTCGGCTTCAATCACTACACCTTCATCGGCCTGCGCAAAACTCAAAATGCTTTTTATGTGCGCATCGCCTTGAATGGCCCACAAGCGATAAACTTCCGACATCGTAAGATTGCCATCGGTATAACCCAAAGTCTCTTCAAGTCCCGACACCGTCGCCGCATCGGGCTTGCCGGGCACAATCCGGTCCACCAGCGAATTGCAAAAATGATTGCAGCAATCCAGCCAGTCTATAAATTCGTCCTCCAAACTATTCAGGTGCGCCAACTCTAAAACAATCGTTTGCAGCTTGGCTCCGTTATCAGGAATCAGTTCCGTGGGCACGATCACCATGCCGCTGTGTTCACTGCCGCCGAAGGCCTTAAAACGTTCGTACAAAAAGGCCAAAAGCTTGCCCGGAAAAGATTTGGGCGGATGCTGCCGGATGTCTTCGTGTACTAATTGAATACCCACTTCGGTGGTGTTGGAAACAATCACCTGCATCGCAAAGTTGTGTGCGCATTCCAATATCTCGTTCCAGCTTTCGGTAGCCGTTAATACGCGACTGATGGAGGAATTGATGATGTTCTCTTCCACCTTCTGCCCATTCTCCAACCCGCGAACACAGATGGTATAAAGCCCGTCCTGTTTATCAAAGGCCGTCGTATCGCCTTGCGCCGTTGATTTCACCACCACCACACGGCCGTTGAAAATTCCCTGCCGGTTGGCCTTGTCAATAAAGTAATCAGGCAGTCCGCGCAGCAGCACACCGGTACCAAATTGAAGCACCTTTTCCGGCAAATCAAACAGCACATCTTCCGGCACCGTCGCCACTTCGGGGTCTATGTTGCGAAGTGTGTATCTTGATAAAATCATAAGGATTGTTTGTGGTTTGTAGTTTATGATTGGTGGTTCGTTTTGTTTGCGTTCGTTGCTTTTGGACCAGCAGTCTGTCTATCTATCGATCGTCTGTTGCGTCGCTCCCGTCCCGATAGCTATCGGGAGCTATCGGGACGTGTACGTTCTTATCGCTATTCAGCACATCGTCGCGGTTAGACCCACCCCGGTGTCTTACTGCACAATTCTATCTTAGGTCGCCCCTCCAAGGAGGGGATGGTCACCTAAGCATAGTTTTTTACTCACTTAACTCATGCATCTCCTTAAAAGAAGTACGACTTGGTAAGCCAGTGGAATGGTCATCCCCTCCTTGGAGGGGCGGCAGACTATAGCTATAAAGAACTCTTCGAAAGGGGTGGGATTTACGCCAGCACCTATAAAAACTTCCTCACTTCGACATTCGATGTTCCTTGTTCATCTGTTCTCCTGTTCCCTCCGGCCTCCACTTATTATTAAACACCCAATCCGCATTTATCTCCTTTCCTTTCAGCGAACCTTTCGCTGCACTCAAATTATCCTTGTGCCACGCATAATCACCACCAGCACGATGGCAATTGGAGTAATAAACCCGTCGGCCCCATTGAATGGTATTCGCCGTCGGCACCAAATAAATATCTTCATCAGCCATCGCTTCGGAAAACCGGCAATCAATCAAATAAAACTGCGCATCCTTGTGATAGCGGCCTAACTTAAAACCTTTGTATCCATCAAAGCTGCAATTCTTCAACACCGTTTTATAACTCTCTTTTGCAGAGCCGTCGTGCCAAATAGCCGCCGTGCCCGTGTTTGCATAAAAGCTGCAGTTCTCTGCGTACGCATCTCCACGCGGACAATAAAAATCCACACCGCCTTCCATTACACAATTCTTAAAATAAAACATTCCATCCACCAAATTCCACGGGCTTACCGTGTCGCCGGCCCAAGCACTAAAGCGACAGTTAATTGCTTTCAATCGCGTGGTGTTCGTGCTGCGCAAAGCCATTTGATGCCCGCCGTTCGTAATTACTTTCTTGCCCGTTGAATCACTCGCACAACTTATTGTTCGCGGCTCCTTTTGTGTGAAGCCGTATTCGTTGGCGATGGTGAGATTCATTAACGTAATGTCGTTGCCATTTAAGTTCAGGGTAGCCACGCCCCAATCGTCTTTATGGTCGCAGCGCCATTCATCGCGGGCAATGGCCTGAATAATTTTCGTCGTTTCCCGGTCGTCACCTTCCAACACGATGTTGTGCTTTGCAATGAAAATTTTTTCGTAGTAACGTCCGGCTTTAATGTGAATGATCCGCGGCGTGGCTGACGACTCGGACAAGCTATTAATGGCCGCTTGAATAGAAGTAAAATCACCTTTGCTATCCTGTGAAACGATTATCTTCTTCTGTGCAAAGCATGAAAGCGCAAGAGTAAAAAACAATATCGTCAACCAAGCCTTCATGCACCCATCTTATTCTTTGCTTTCCACGCCGGATATTCTGTGTCCAACAAGCCTTGCGGCCAAGTTCCGTACCAGGCATAACCCGTGCGGCGCTCCACTTCTATTTCAGCAACGCTCCATTTTTTTACGCCATCGCGACCACTGAAGAAAGGCCTGGCTGTATCAATGTCATAAAAGCGAGCCCAGATGACGGAGGCATCTTCTTTCTGTATCACACGGTCTTTACCTTTCGGCTGTGATTTGTCGTCAACATCAACGTATTTATAGCCTTTTATTTTAGCAGCTTCAAACCATTGCACCGCCGACTTAATGGATTCTTTTATCCGTTCAGATGGATGTTCCACTTTCATCAAAAATTCAACAATGCCCACTGATTCTTGCCCGCTTAACGAAACCAGTTCAAAGGCTCTTGCCTTCACAGGCGCCAATGTTTTTTTATCGTGCTGCGCACACCAAACGGTCAGCTTTCCGTTCACCTTTATTTGCGTGTTCAAAATGCAATCAATACCTTTTTCAACGGCGGTTTTTGATGGTGCTTTTAAGCTTGTGTCCACCGCATCAAAGCCGTTCTTGCCGTACGCCACATCCCAAAGAATGTTCAAGGCATTCACCATGGCATTGTCGTTATACGTTATCTGACCGCGGTACAACGAACTGTCGGGATAAAATTGTGGAAAACCACCGTTGCCTTTTTGCATCACCAACAAATAACGAATGCCGTTTTGGGCCGCCTCTAAATAATCTTTGTGGCCGGTTTTTTTATAAGCTTTGATCAAATAGAGGATTTCTTTTGATGTTGCGTTGTTATCTATCGTGGCATCGTTGCGGCCTTTGTCGTCCAGCACACCGGCCTTCTCTGCCGGCGACAATGCTTTTGTATAGTCAATTTTTTCTTCGCCAATGTGCTTGGGCCAACCGCCAACCGCCCGTTGATAAACCAACATGTTATCAGCTACGGCATCTTGCGCAAAGGATGTTGCCGCAAACAAAATTCCGGCCAGCAAAAAGAATTTATACAAAGGTTTGTTCACTTTCATTTCTTCTTTGTTTGCAGCAAGAGCCACTTGGCGAGGTCTTGCGCGGCTTTGTAATTATCGTAATCAGCGGGCAGTTTGCGGCCATCGGTGTACTCGTTGTAAAGCCAGGGGTCGCCAATCACAAACACGGTTCCCTTGCCATAGCTTGCCGTAGCAACAATGTTTTTTCCGCCTTTTGTCACCACGGCTTTTGCCGGCGGTGTTACGGCCAGCGTAGCCACTTCTTTTGCGTATGCTTTTTTAGCCGTTGAAAAAATAACAGGCGCGCCGGAAAGGTCCACGATGCCTTGTTCAAACTTGCTTCCTTCCACCGTATTAAAAAGGTCTTCGTTCAGCCGTATGCCAAACTTTGTTGACAACACGTTCATGCTTGGAACGTTACTGTGGCCTGAATCGTTCCCAAGCAAGAGCAACACGCCGCCGCTTTTTACCCAGTCGGCAACAACCGATGCGTCTTTGTCATTCATGATATTTGGCTTTGCACTTTCTTTTTCGTTATCGGGATCAACGACGATGTAGATACCTGCGTCTTTCATTGATTGCATCGTTGGCGCTGTCATCAACGTTTTTGTTTCTGCCCCGTAGCTTTCAAATACGTGCTTCAAGGTAGAAAAGCCGTCGTTATCCCGTTCGTCCCACACGTAATGCCAGTTCACTGTTTGCGCACTGGCGGCATCTTTTCGTGTTTCGTGGTTGAAGTAGTTATCTAATAAAACGGTTTTGCCAGTACCAACTTTCGGTATTGTCAACAGTTCCATTTCGTTGGCGCAGTTAATGAAAGCACCCATGCCTTTTGGGTCGTTCACCACCACGGGTTCGCTCATGTAATAAGCAAAGCTGCCATCGCGGTAAGGGTTGCCACCGAGGCCGGAAACACTCACGGTGCCTTTTAAGTTAGTAGTACCCTGATTCGTTTCTGGATCTACTGCATACTGAATAAACTGTTTTAAAATGCCGTCCCATCCTTTCTTTGCATTGCTTAAATACGTTGCCGGCAGATAGCCTTTGCGAACGCCTTTCGCCAAGGCATATACCAACATCGAAGAAGCAGAAGCCTCCACATAGTTCTTCGTCTCTTTCGGCTTGTCCACCACATCAAACCATAAACCTGTTTTTACATCCTGCACTTTTGTAACCGCGGCGGCAAAGCGAGCCAAGATTTTGATGATGCTGTCGCGGCCGAGATGGTTCGCCGGAAAATAGTCCAGAGCATCCACCATGGCCATTCCGTACCAGCCTAAGGCGCGGGCCCATACGTTGGGCGAAAGCCCCGTAGTTTTATCGGCCCATTTTTGACTCTTGCTTTCGTCCCAACCGTGATAAAGCAGTCCTGTTTTCGCGTCTCTTGCATGGGTTTCCATCAACACAAACTGGCGGGTGACGTCGTTAAAAATTTCATTCTCGCCAAACACTTTTGCATATTCCGCATAAAAAGGTTCGCCCATGTATAAACCGTCTAACCACATTTGCGAGGGATAAACGCCCTTGTGCCAGAAGCCGCCTTCGGATGTACGCGGCTGCGACTTCAATTGCGTTCGCAAAAGCATCGCCGCCTTGCGGTATTTATCCTTTCCGGTCACTTCGTAAAGGGTTAGCGCGAGCTTGCCATTGTTTATATTATCAATGTTGTGTTCACCGGGTTTGTAGCCTTTGATGGAGCCGTCTTCGGCAATAAAATAATCCATCTGCTTTTGAATGTACCGGAACCACTTGCCATCGCCGGTGGCTTTCCAAATGCCTTCAATGCCTTTTAAAATTACGCCCTGGTCGTAGCTCCATTTGGCCGGGTTGCCCGGCTTTACTGAAAAGGAATCGGGCCATATTTTAATAGCGGTGACCGCCATGTCTTGCGCATAGGAATGCGGCGTTTGTGCTTTGGTGTTAAAGCAAACAATCGTTAGAAGGAATATCGTTGCAAATCGTTTCATATCAGTAATTGATCTTGCGTTTTTTTGGACCAGAGGCTTAAACATCTATTGGGCGTTTGTTGCGTCGCTCCCGTCCCGATAGCTATCGGGAGCTATCGGGACGTGTACGTTCTTATCGCTATTGGGCACTTCGTCGCGGCTAAACCCACCCCGGTGGTTCAAAGTACAATCATGTGTTAGGTCGCCCCTCCAAGGAGGAGATGGTCGCCTAAGCATAATCATTCACTTTTGCTTTCGTTGCAAGTTGCATAAAGAAGCAAGACTTGACGAGCCAGCGGAGTGATCATCCCTCCTTGGAAGGGCGGCAGATTGTATCTATAAACAACTCTTTGAAAGGGGTGGGTTCTACGCCAGCAAGCCGAAATGATTGTAAAAAAATCTAAAACGCCCCATTCACCTTTACCGCTTCTTTCGTAGCACCGTAACCCACTTCAACACCTTTCTTCGCCTTCTTCATATCTATACCGCTCAACGCAATGTCTTTTGATTTTTCACCCGTTACGTTCAACAGCACATCGGCACTTTCGTAACCAATGTTGTACAGCTTTACGTTCTGGCTGTTGTGAATGTTCATCAAGGGGTTCGAGTCCTTTGTTATCAGTTGCACATTCTTCAATGAAATGCCCGTGGCTTCGGTCATGTCCAAACCTTTAGTGGCTTGCAGCACCGCGTTTTCAATTTCGATTTCCTTAATGTTCATCTCCGGCAGGCCGCGCACAAATATGGCTTTCTCCGCTCCGTTACAAACAACATTTTTAATAAAGATCTTTTTGAATTGCGGCGTGCCTTCGTTTACCGGGAGCATTTCCACTTTCGGGGGTTCGCGTTTATCACCGCTTAACACCACGGGGTCTTGTGCGGCATAGTACATGTCGAACAAAATGGCCTCGGCCGCAATGTCCTTCATGTACGTGTTGGTCACGAAAATATTTTCCACCACACCGCCGCGGCCGCGAGAGGTTTTAAAACGCAGGCCGATGTCGGTGCCGATGAAGGTGTTATTATCAACGTACAAATTTCTTGCGCCGCCGCTCATTTCAGAGCCAATTACAAAGCCGCCGTGCGCATGATACACGGTGTTGTTCCGGGCAATTAAATTTTCGGTGGGCATACCGCGGGTCCGGCCTGCTTCATCGCGGCCAGACTTGATGCAGATGCCGTCGTCGCCAACATCAAAGGTGCTGCCTTCAATGAGAACGTTCTTGCAGCTTTCCACGTCAATGCCGTCGCCGTTTTGTGCGTTCCAGGGATTCTTTGCATACACGTTGCGCACCGTCAGGTCTTCGCACATCAGGGGATGCAAACACCAGGCAGGCGAATTTTGAAACGTAACGCCTTCCAACAAAACTTTTTTGCAGGATGTGAAGACGAGTAGATTGGGGCGCAAAAAATCTTTAATGCTGTTGTAAAAGGCCGCGTCCTTTTCCGGCTTTATTTCGCCGGGATTTTTAAGTGATGAAGCGTTCTTAAATTGCTCGGAAGGATACCACGTTTTTTTATCTTCACTTACCACGCCACCCGATACAGTTAGCTTCTTCCATTGGGTTTCGGTGAGTTTGTCTTTTTTGATGGCACGCCATACATCACCATTGCCATCAACAATGCCAAAGCCGGTGACCGCAATGTTGCTTGCGTTGCTTGCCGACAAAGGCGATTGATTACGCATTTGCTCCAGGCCTTCCCAATTGCCGGCTACAAGCGGGTACTGTGTTTTATCGGCCGTAAACTGGAGTAAAGCGCCTTTCTGTAAATGAAGGTTTACGTTGTTTTTTATAATAACCGGCCCGGTTATCCATAGTCCCGCGGGCACTACTACTACCCCGCCGCCTTTTTTATTGCAGGCATCAATGGCATTGTTAATGGCTTTGGTATTCAGCGTAAGGCCATCAGCCTTGGCGCCAAACTTTGTAATGAAGAAGGAATCTTTTTTAAATACCGGTTGTTGCACAGTAAAGTTGATGCGTTGGGCACCGGCTATAAATACAAGAAGAACAAACAGGCTCGTTAGGTGAAGTTTCATATAGACTTTTAAAAAGAAGGCCGCGCAGTGAACTACACAGCCGTAATTGATTGCTGCTTTTCTGACGTGAGAGATCACATACAGAAGAACAAGTCTAAGCTCTTATTGCGGCCCGGCAAGCGGGTTTGGGCTATTTTTTTACGCAATCGTTACCGAAAACGTTGTCGGAGGAAGCACGGCGGCCCATCCCTTTCACCTTTTCATTAAAGCGGCTGGATGGTGCTAAAGCCCTTCCCTGCCTACCGGCAGGCAGGCCGCTGGGAAGGGTATAAGGAGTCTGAAAGTATTGAAACAAAAACTTTGATAAAAATAGTAATTGAGTAAAAGATGAATCGTTGACAGGCGAGGCTTGTGAGCAGATGGCCTTCCCAGCGGCCTGCCTGCCGGTAGGCAGGGAAGGTCGGGATGGGCTGTTGCCGCGACGTGGTGTTGAATAGAATTATCGAACGTACACGTCCCGATAGCTCCCGATAACTATCGGGACGGGAGCGACGCAACGGATGCTTTATAGATATTCTAACTTCTGGTTCAAAAAAGGCATCACTTCATTTCAATCACTCCTTTTTCCTTACTGCTTTTGAACGCCGCTTCAATAATGCGGATGACGTTCAAGCCTTCATCGGCGGTTACAGGCACGGGGCCGCCATTGCGAATGGACTGATAAAGTGCGGTGAAATAATCATTGTATGCGCCGGTTTCGGACGTGATGTATTCACGAATAACGCGGCCGTCTTTTTCCGTGTGCAGCAAGCCTCTTTCGCTTTCGGGTTCTTTGCCCCAATCGTCGCCAAGGGGCAGCATGCCTTTGTCCAAAGCTTCTTCCTGCACATTGGTTTTGGCTTTGAGAAAGCTGCCTTTGCTGCCGTGTAAAATATAACCGGGCAAAGCCTCGCGAACGAGATAGCTTGAATGCAGGCGAACACGAAGCGAGGGATAATAAAGCAACACTTCAAAGTAATCATCTACCTGCGACGCGGGCCGCACGGTGCGGATGTCCGCAAACAGGGCTTGCGGCATACCAAAGAGTTGCAAGGCCTGGTCAATGATGTGCGAACCGAGATCGTATAAAGCGCCGGTGCCGGGACCGGGTGTTTCCTTATGCAGTTTGGGACTTAGTTCTTCTTTAAAACGGTCGAAGTGAAACTCGGCTTCTACAATGTCGCCAAGCCAGCCTTCGCCGATGAGTTTTTTAACGGTGCGGTAGTCGCTGTCGTAACGGCGGTTATGATAGACCGATAAGACTTTCCCTTTTTCTTTTGCCAGCGCAATCAGTTCTTCACCTTGCGCAACGGTTACGACAAAAGGCTTCTCTACTACAACGTGCTTGTTCGCCAGCAGCGATTGTTTTGCGTAGTCGTAATGCGTGTAGTTGGGTGTGTTCACAATCACCAATTCTAAGGCATCATCACTCAACAGTTCCTCCAACGAACGAAGCGTTTTTACCTGCGGAAATTTTTCCTGCGCGGCGTTTTTACTTCGCTCCCAAACAGAGTAAAATTCAAAGCCGGGATTAACCTGAAGAAAAGGGGAATGAAATAGTTTGCCCGACATTCCGTAAGAAAGAAGACCAGTCGTAATCCTTTGCATACGCAATGTTAGCGAGAGAAAAGATATTATGATATTGAGATATTGGGATATTAAATGATTTTGGTTGCGACCACGGCCTCAATATCATAATATCCCAATATCTAATATCGTTTCCTTAGAGTTTTACCACGCTTACGTTCACGTCTTGTACAAACCGCGAGGTGGTGTTTACATCAAAGACTTGTTTTTGAACGCCGTTCTTGTTGGCTACCTGGATGGTGATGGAAGCCTTCTCCAACTCGCTTCTATCAATGGCAAAAAACTTCTTAAACTTTTTGTCTTTAAAACGGCTGTTGTAGAACACGTAGCCGTCGCCATCTTTCACTTCCACGGTAAACGGCTCGTCGTTTATGTTGTCGTATTCCACGGCAAAGAGGAGCTTATCGTTTGATGTGCCGGCGTATTTGATGTCGGCATCAACGGCGGTTTTTGCGGTTTGGGCCTGTGCGGCAAAAGAGCTGCCTGCCATTAGAAATCCTGCTGCCAAAAGCCGTGCGAAAGAAGAACGAAGCCCGGTTGCTTGAGTTGTCATTTGCTTTTTCATGTTGTTTGTGTTTTAAAGGTTTTTCAATTTCACAAACAATCGTCAGTGGGGCAAGCAACGATTAGAAGAATGTAAATGAGCGTCTATTTTTTTCGGGTACGCTTCTCATTCACGAACACAAAAGTAGCCGCGCTTTTTAGCGGCAACGAACCATGTTCACGGTAGAATTCCCATTCCTAACAAAAACAATGATTGCTGAAACACAGGCGGGGCAAGGGTTTCAACGGACAGTGCGAACGACAGCCAATGGAGAGTATGAAAGAATTGTTAACGAACGACTGTTGAAAGTAAAGGCCGTGATGATTACTTATAGCGTTTATGAACCAGAGGCTATTGCAGACATTGGGCGTCTGTTGCGTCGCTCCCGATAGCTATCGGGACGTGTACGCTTTTTTCGCTATGGAGCATTGTGCAATGTTTCCTGCTTCTAATAAATATTTCTTATAGCGTCGAGCACAGATCCCTCCTGCGTCGGGATGACAGGCAAACATTCAATGATTGTTTATGTCCCACAAAAAATTTAGAGAGATTGTAAACGCAACGACTCTGACTTGTAATGCTGACGAAGGAAGCATCTGTGCATACCGCTGTAGGAAAGGTTAGCAATCAATCATAGTGATTGTTCAATCTTCAATAGCGAGTAAAGCGTACAAGGGAGCGTCGCAACGGACGCTCAATGGATAGACAAACCCTTGTCCCCAAATTGCCTTCCTGCAAAATCATCATTATAAAATCCTGTTCTCTACAATCAAAACATCACCGCACAAACCAAACTCTCGCTACATCCCTTATCTTCCCCCAAACAATTTCGTTGTCTTCACCTGCGCAATTCAAACGGACGCTAACACCCGCCATGCTTTGGGGCCTCGGCGTTGGCTACGTTATCTCCGGCATGTATTTCGGCTGGAACTTAGGCCTTGAAAAAGGCGGCACTTTGGGCATGGCCGTGGCCACTTCTTTCATAATCATTATGTACGTGTGCTTTACGTTCAGTTATGCCGAACTGGCCTGCGCCGTGCCTAAAGCCGGCGGCGCTTTTGATTATGCAAAGCGGGCCTTTGGCGCCGACGTTGGCTTCATCACCGGCATGGCGCAAAATATCGAATTCATTTTTGCGCCGCCGGCCATCGCCTTCGCCATCGGCGCTTATTTTCATTTGTTCTTCCCAAGCATTTCCATTGAAGCCATTGCCGTTGTTGCGTACATTTTATTTACCGCATTGAACATCATTGGTGTAAAAGCTGCGGCACTATTTGAGTTGGTGATAACCGTATTTGCCGTTGGCGAATTGTTGTTATTCGCAGGCATCACGCTGCCGCATTTTAGCTGGCAAAATTTAACGCAGAATGCCTTGCCAAACGGATGGAGCGGAGCCGCCGCCGCTGTGCCTTTCGCCATCTGGTTTTTCCTGGGCATTGAAGGCGTGGCCAACGTAGCCGAAGAAACCATCAACCCGCAAAAAACAATTTTAAAAGGCTTCGGTTCGGCCATTATCACGCTGGTTGTTTTGTGTGTGCTAACCTTTGTTAGTTCCGTTGGCGTTGCGGGTTGGCCTGCTGTTGTTGTTGACCATTCCGACTCGCCTTTACCGCTGGCACTCTCGCATATAGTTGGCAACAATGGCACGCTTTACCACCTGTTAATCACGGTTGGTTTGTTTGGATTGGTGGCGTCTTTTCATGGATTGATCTTGGCTGCAGGCCGCGCCTCCTTTGAGTTTGGTCGCGTCCGTTTTGCGCCGGCCTTTTTGGGAAAAATTCATTCAAAGTTTGCAACGCCTGTGAATGCGTTATTGGTGAACACAACCATCGGCATTATTGCGTTGCTTACCGGACGAACAGCGGACATCATTACCGTCTCTGTTTTTGGTGCGTTGACGCTGTATGTTCTTTCCATGTTTGCCTTGTTGAAGTTGCGAAGAACGGAGCCTGAATTAGATCGTCCGTTTAAAGTGCCCTTATATCCTTCGTTGCCGATAATTGCTTTGGTGATTGGTGTGCTTTCTTTCATTGCCATGTGTGTTTACAATCCGGTGCTGGCGCTGGTTTATGTGGGAGTGATGAGTATTTGTTTTGTTCTGTTCAAAATTTTTTCTCCTAAAACCGTGAAGGATTCGCTTACTTTTTCTGTTGAAACAAATGGCAATGAACAAGAATGACATTATCCAATACGTCAAAGGCCACCCATCCGGCAAAGTGAAAATCGCCTTTGCTGATATTGACGGCATCCTTCGCGGCAAATACATTTCCACCGAAAAATTTTTAACTGCCGTTGACAACGGCACCACTTTTTGCGATGTAGTTTTTGGTTGGGATGCGGCCGATGTGGCTTACGACAATGCCACGTACACAGGTTGGCATACCGGTTACCCGGACAGTCCTGCGACTATAGATCTAAACACCTTTCGCAAAATTCCGTGGGAAGGCGATGTGCCTTTTTTTCTGGGTGATTTTATATATAAAGATGGAAAGCCGTCTCCCGTTTGTCCGCGGCAGCTACTAAAAAAAGTTTTGGCCGATGCCGAAGCGATGGAATTCTCGCCTGTCTTCGCACAAGAGTTTGAATGGTTCAACTTTGCCGAGACACCACAGAGCGCAACTGATAAAGGCTTTAAAAATTTATCGCCGCTGACACCGGGCATGTTTGGCTATTCAGTTCTGCGCAGCACATTAAATAATCCCTTCTTCACCGACTTGTTTGCCCTGCTAAAAAAGTTTGATGTACCCATTGAAGGCTTGCACACCGAAACCGGTCCGGGTACGTACGAAGCGGCAATGGCTTACAGCAATATTTTAGAAGCCGCCGACAGGGCTGTATTGTTTAAAACAGCGGTAAAAGAAATTGCCTACAAGCACGGCATCATGGCTACGTTCATGGCTAAGATTCACGAAAGCCTTCCGGGTTGCGGCGGCCATGTTCATCAAAGTTTGTGGCGGAAGGATGAAAATGTTTTTCAT
The DNA here is from genome assembly GCA_965247695.1 of Flavisolibacter sp. Taxonomy (GTDB): domain Bacteria; phylum Bacteroidota; class Bacteroidia; order Chitinophagales; family Chitinophagaceae; genus Flavisolibacter. Next base: position 1,539,148 of record OZ252037.1, on the reverse strand, counting down.
GATGAAAACGATGCGGTGAAGATGAGCGAAACCATGCGTCAATACATCGCCGGACAATTGCATTGCCTGCCTTTTATATTACCCATGTTTGCCCCAACTATCAACAGCTACAAACGTTTGGTGGAAGGCGCCTGGGCGCCCACAACATTGACTTGGGGATTGGATAACAGAACCGTTGCCCTGCGTGTTTTAAGCGGCGGAAAAAAATCCTGTCGGTTGGAAACAAGAGTCATTGGCGCCGATGTCCATCCTTATCTTGCCATGGCTGCTTGCCTTGCTTCGGGCTTGTATGGAATAAAGAACAAGTTAGACTTGCAACCGGCAACCACCGGTAACGGTTACCGTGATTATTCGCATGGCATCTTACCAAACACATTGGAAAAAGCAACCGCCGCGATGAAAGAATCGGGCATTGCGAAAGAGATTTTTGGTGAAGGCTTTGTTGACCATTTCGTGAAAACGAGAGAATGGGAATGGAAGCAACATTTGAAGGCAGTGACGGATTGGGAGTACAAACGGTATTTTGAAATTATCTAACCAAAACCACGGAGACACAAAGACACAGAGATGCACAAAGAGACTCTGTGAAACTTCGTGCCTTTGTGTCTCCGTGGTTCAAAAAACCTGCGCATGACGTTCGACAAAATCTATCAATACAACTTTCCCACCACCATCCGCTTTGGCGCAGGTGCCAGTAATGAGTTAAGCGACTACTTGAAAAAGAACAACCTGCTTCGTCCTTTGATTGTCACCGATCCGGTAGTGGCCGGTCTTGATTTTTTTAAAAAACTAATCGAAGGTTTAAAAGCGAAAAACATTTCGGTTGAAGTCTTTCACGACATTCACAAAAACCCGGTAAAGAGTGATGTGTATAAAGGCACGGATGTTTGGGATGGCACACAAAGAGATTGCATTATCGGCATCGGCGGCGGCGTGGCCCTTGATGTAGCGAGAGCCATCACGCTTCGTGTTCATCATCGCGAAGACTTGTTCAAATACGATGACCTGATTGGCGGCGATGTTTACGTAACGGCTGATGTCCCGCATTTCATCACCATTCCCACCACTGCAGGCACAGGCAGTGAAGTCGGCCGTAGCGCCATCATTGCGGATGACGAAACGCACCAGAAAAAGATTTTGTTTTCACCTAAGTTGTTGGCAAAAATTGTCTTTGCCGATCCGTTGCTTACGATGGACTTGCCGCCTTTTGTAACGGCCGCCACGGGCATGGATGCTCTCACGCACAACATGGAGGCCTTTCTGGTAAATACCTTTCATCCACTATGCGATGGCATTGCACTGGAAGCCATTCACCTTGTTCATCAATCGTTAGAAAAAGCAGTCAACAAACCTGATCTCGAAAGCCGCAGCAAGATGTTGATGGCTTCTTTGATGGGCGCCGTGGCTTTTCAAAAAGGCCTCGGCGTAGTGCATTCATTGGCGCACCCGATGTCGGCTTTGTTAGACACGCATCACGGTCTTGCTAACGCAGTAAACATTCCCTACGGGATGGGGTTTAACATTGAGGGCAGTGAAGAAAAGTTCAAGCGCATTGCAAGAACATTGGAGTTGAAAGATGAAACTGGCGAAGCAGTCGTACAATATTTATTTGACTTAAACAGCAAAATCGCCATTCCGCACAGGCTTCGCGATGTAGGTGTGAAAGAAGAACACATTGAAACATTGTCTGATCTCGCCATCGTTGATTTTGCGCATCCCAATAATCCAAAGCCGGTAAGCCGCGAAGACTTCAAGCAACTTTATTTGAAAGCCTTGTAACAGCTTTCGTCGCTTGCGCTTCGTCTCCGTTGTGTTCTGCCTACGCCGCCATAGCATCGAAACACAAAGAACACTAAGGACACACAAAGTGCACAACGCAAGGTCAAAGCGATTCAGCAGCGATAACTTTCAGGCGCTTCATTCAAAACAAAAAACATGAAAAAAAAGATAGGCATCTCTTTTTCCCGCACCAACTTCCAGTTCTATTGGGATTGGTTTACACAACAAGACCTGGCCGATGATCTGGAATTGGTTTTATTGTCATTCGAAAAAGACAACGTCGAAGACTTCACCACCTGCGATGCCTTTGTATTAACCGGCGGCGTTGACATTCATCCTTCTTTTTACGGCGGCGAAGCAACGTACAGCAATCAACCCAAAACGTTTGAAATAGAACGCGACCGTTTTGAAAAAAAGATATACGCTTATTCGCAGCAGCACCGCTTGCCCTTGCTCGCCATCTGCCGCGGAATGCAATTGGTAAACATCGTCGAAGGCGGCAAATTGATTCCCGATTTGGGCCAGTTGAACAAACGCCACCGCAAAGAAATCGGTAAAGACAAAACCCATGCGATTAGAACAGAAGCCGTTAGTTTGCTGGCGGAAGTAACGGGTCAAACTGTTTCGCTCATTAACAGTGCGCATCACCAGGCAATTGCTAAAGATGCGATTGGTAATAATTTGCACCCTTCCGGCCTTTCGGCAAACGATGGTGTAATAGAAGCCATTGAATTTGCCGACAAAACCGGCAAGGCTTTTATGCTCGGCGTGCAGTGGCATCCCGAACGAATGCAGGCAAAAGAATCGCATCCTTTTTCGCAAAGGCTTAAAGAACGTTTTCTGCACGAAGTGCGAAGTGTTCAAGCGGCCAAGCTTTCCATCATCAATCCCGCTACCGAAGAAGTTGTTGCGAACCTTAACGTTGATACCACCGAATCTGTTTCGGCAAAATTTGTGATGCTTCAAGCCGGCCAAACGGTTTGGCAGAACCTTTCTTTGAAAGAAAGAACAACTACACTTCAAAAATTTTCATCGCTCTTGCAGAAGAATACTGAAAGCCTTGCAGCGATACTCACTTCCGAAACGGGCAAGCCATTAAAACAAGCAAAAAACGAAATAGCCGGCGCTTGCAAACGCATTGCCTGGCTTACCGCCAATGCCGGGAAATATTTGTCGGATGAAACGATGAAGGACGAAGACGGCTTGCAGGAAAAGATTGTCTATGAACCGTTGGGCGTGGTGTGTAACATTTCGGCCTGGAACTATCCTTACCTCGTTGGCGTGAACGTGTTTATTCCTGCCTTATTAGCTGGCAATGCGGTGTTGTACAAGCCTTCCGAATACGCCACGCTTACGGGTTTACAAATAGAAAAATATTTGAAAGAAGCCGGGTTACCCGATGCTGTTTTTCAAACCGCTATTGGCGGCGGCGATGTCGGCGAAGCCTTGCTGGATCTTTCATTCGATGGTTACTTCTTTACCGGCTCGTACAAAACCGGCAAGCACATTTATGAACGGGTGGCGCCGAAGATGGTTCCTTGCCAATGCGAGTTAGGCGGCAAAGATCCCTTGTATGTGGCCGATGATGTGGAAGACATCAAGGCCGTTGCGGCCGCCACTGCCGATGGCGCTTTTTACAACAACGGCCAGAGTTGTTGCGCCGTTGAACGCATCTACGTACACGAAAAAATTTACGATGACTATGTGGATGCTTTTGTCAACGAAGTAAAATCATACAAAACCGGCTTGCCAACAGATGACGGTATTTACATCGGGCCACTAACCCGCCAGGAGCAGGTGAGCCTTTTAGTCAACCAGGTTGACGACGCCATTGAAAAAGGCGCATCGCTTCTCGTCGGCGGCGAACCGGCGGATCGCAAAGGCTATTACTTTGAACCCACCGTTCTTGCCGATGTTACACAGGAAATGACCGTGATGAAAGACGAGAGCTTTGGCCCTATCATCGGCATCGCCAAAGTGAGCAGTGATGAAGAAGCGGTTGAAAAAATGAGCGATACCGAATACGGATTAACGGCCTCTGTTTACAGCAACAGCGAACAGAGAGCCGTAAACATTCTACAGCAACTAAACACCGGCACGGGTTATTGGAATTGCTGCGATAGAGTCAGTCCCGCCGTGCCGTGGAGCGGCCGCAAACATTCGGGCTTTGGCAGCACATTATCAAGTGCGGGATTAAGAGCGTTTACAAAACCGAAAGCTTATCACCTCATCCCCGGCCCTTCTCCAGCATAGCTGGAGAAGGGAGTGCTTGCGCCAGCGGGCCACAGGCGGTGACATTCTTTTTGCTATAGTCTTTTTGGACCAGAGGGTTGTCTATCCGTTAAGCGTCTGTTGCGTTGCAATGTTGTACGCTTTGTAATGCTATTCAGCATTGTACAATCACTCCTTCAAGTTTCAATCTTTTTGCAATCATAACACCTTTGTCCTGTCATGCCGGCACAGGAGAAATCTGTGTGTTGTACTATGAAAAAAAGCAGCCAAGAGTCTTACTGGTTATATGAATCACTCAAGTATCCTCCACAGACTCCTTCTTCATTGGGATGACAGGCTAGAGCCGTTACGATAGCAGTATGCTTGAAGATCAAAAAGAAAGGCTGTGCTATAATCACCGCCGTATGGTCTCCCTCTCCATCTCCGATGGAGAGGGCGGGGTGAGGTTCTTCAGTGACGACTCCCGGATAATCAATTCCGTTTCCAACACCTTTGTTTCAAACTCTGTGACCGGCCGCTTGCTTTCAATAATCTGAATGAGCAGTTCCGTCGCTGTTTGTCCAATTTCAAAGGCCGGCTGCCGCACCACCGTTAGCTGCGGCGAAAACAAGTCGCCAACCTGCGTGTTCGTGAAACCCGTGAAGCCGGCTTCTTTTTTTTGCTTCATGCGCTTAAGGATTCCATAGGTCACCATGCTCAACCGGTCGCCGGCGGTAAAAATGGCGTCGGGTTTTACTTTGCCTTTGTACAAATCCGTCAGGGCCTCTTCCACTTCACCGGCTATCATGCCGCCGTGGTTACAATGCTTCACCAAGCTTTCGGCAAAGGCAACGTTGTGTTTCGTCAACGCGGCTTTGTAGCCATCCAGCCTTTCTTTGGTAATGGAAAGATGTGGCGACGACGTGATGTGCGCAATCTTTTTATAGCCTTGGTAAATTAAATGTTCCGTGGCGTGAAAGGCGCCGAGGTAATTGTTGGCGGTTACTTTATGCGTTTCTATTTCATCGGAGATGCGGTCGAAGAAAACAATGGGCAGCCCTTTTTCGTGCAGCTCTTTTAAATAAGACAAGTCCGTGGTTTCGGACGACAGCGATACCAGCAAACCATCCACACCACGAGCTGCCATGTGCTCCACATTCACCTTTTCGCGTTCGGCGCTTTCGTGGCTTTGGGTGATGATAACGTGGTAGCTGCGGTTATACGCAATGCTTTCAATGCCGTTGATGGCCTGCGAAAAAAAGTTGTTGGCAATCTCGCTCACCACCACGCCGATGGCCCTTGTTCGGCGCTCTTTCAAACTCAAAGCTATCGGGTTGGGACGGTAGTTGATTTTCTCCGCATATTCCAGCACCTGCTTCTTTGTTTCGGCGCTGATCTCATAGCTGCCACGCAAAGCCCGCGACACAGTGGAGGTGGAAAGATTAAGGGCTTTGGCAATGTCTTTTATCGTGGCGCTTTCAAATTTCATCAGCAGGTATCGTAGAGGTTATTAAAGGAAAACCGCTTTAAAAATAAACAGTTTTTACGGCACCGCCGCAACTGCAAACGTTGTCGGTAACGATTGCGTAAATAAATAGCCGCAGCACCCTTGCCTGCCGGTAATAAGGGGTTACACTTGTCGTTAAATCCGGACACAAGCCCTGCCCTTGCGTCCTGTATTTTCACCGGGATGCAGCGTATTGGCTTTTTCCGGTGCCCTTAAAGCTCCTGTAAAAAGGAAACTCCAAACAGTCAACTCTCAAGCTTGTATATGAAAGGAAAATTCTGCTTCTCCCTTCTTCTTTGTCTGCTTACTACATTAGCCTGGTCGCAAACACGGCGGGTCACGGGCCGTGTTCTTTCCGACAGCGCTTCCGCAGGACTTTCGGGTGTGAACGTTACGGTTAAGGGCGCATCCGGTGGCGCCATTACTGATGCCCGCGGCGGTTATTCCATTTCCGTTCCCGACAACAGCAAAACCTCTTTGGTCTTTAGCTCCGTGGGTTACACGGCACAGGAAGTAACCGTTGGTGCCAAGACCGTTATCAATGTTACGTTGGCATCTTCTTTCAACACCCTTAGTGATGTAGTGGTTATTGGCTATCAAACCGTTCGCCGCAGAGACGTGCTGGCTTCTGTATCATCCATCGGCGCAAAAGATTTAAAAGATGTTCCGTTGACCTCGGCCGCCGAAGCCCTGAACGGGCGTTTGGCGGGTGTTACGGCTACGACTTCGCAAGGCTCGCCTGATGCCGACGTACGCATACGTGTACGCGGCGGGATGTCTATCACCGGCGATAACTCACCGCTTTACATTGTAGACGGGGTGCAAGTGGAGAACGCCTTAAACACCATTGCCCCGCAAGACATTCAATCCATTGATGTTTTAAAAGATGCATCGGCAACGGCTATCTACGGTGCCCGCGGCGCCAACGGCGTTATTGTTATCACCACAAAATCAGGGCGGCCCGGACGTCCGGTTGTAACCCTGGATCTTTATTACGGGCAGCGCTATTTGGCCAAGAGGCTGGCGGTTCTCAATCCCTATGATTACGTCGTATATCAATCGGAGCGGGCAAGAGGAAGCAACACCGACAGCTTAACCTTTGGTAAAAACTTTGGTACAACCTGGGATACCTTGAACGCTTATAAAAATATAGCCCCTGTTAGCTGGCAGGACGAAACATTTGGACAAACAGGCCAATCTTTTCGCGCCATCGTTGGGCTGTCGGGAGGCAATAAACTCTTCACCTATAATTTTAGCTATACGCACAACGATGAAAAGGCCATCGTGGTGGATTCGAAATACAAGCGCGACATTTTGAACCTGAAAGCAGATTATAAAATCACCAGTAAAATAAAGCTTGGTGTGAGCGGCCGCTATACCAGGCAGGATGTTTACGGCGCCGGTGTTTCATCCGATCAGGGATCGGCGTACAACCGCTTGCGCAATGCCGTAAAGTACAGGCCATTTTTATCGCCCAACCAATCCATTGACAGCGCGGATATTTTGGCCGACCCGAATGTGGGCAATGGCCTGAACCTTATTAATCCGTTGCTGCTGGCAAGGGCCGAATACCGCAAACGATCAACCGAGGATGCAAACTTCAGCGCAAACCTGAACTATAACCTTACCAGGCATCTCACCTTTACCTCTACGTTTGGCTATAACCGCAACAGCGTTATTGACCGGCAGTTTAGCGACACGGCAACGCCCTACTCCATCATTCAGGGCGCAAAGAAACCCATTGCGGAATTGGACACCACCAACCGTACGGTCTATACCAATTCAAACGTGTTCAATTATACGCTTAGAGGCATCGGCGGCAAGCATGACCTTACCCTGCTGTTGGGCGAAGAAACCTATGACTTGCGGACAGCGGCCTATTCAGATTTGTTCCGAAACTATCCGTTGGGCATTGCAGCGGGAGATGCCTTTACACATACCGATGTAGCAACGCCTTTCGTGGGTTACCCCAAACTTGGGAAGACCCGTTATACAAGCCTTTCCTTCTTTGGCCGCGTGAACTATGCGTACAAGGATAAATATTTATTGTCGGTTAATGTGCGTGAAGACGGTGCTTCCAAATTTGCACCGGGCCGCAGGTGGGGAACTTTTCCGGGCGGTTCTCTTGCCTGGCGTGTGAAGAAGGAAAGCTTTCTGCAAAACGTTTCTTTCCTGAATGATTTTAAAATCAGGGTTGCTTACGGTGAAATTGGCAACAACCGTATCGGCGATTATTTGTACCTGCCCAATTTTGCCAACGACGGCCGCTATTATTACGGTCTTAACGGGCAGTCTGTATTGGCCTATTATCCATCGGCTTTGGCCAATGATCAACTGCGCTGGGAATCGTTGATTAACCGCAACCTTGGGTTTGACGTAAGCTTATTGAAGGGCCGCCTTGATTTTTCGGTTGACGTTTATAATAACGATTCAAAAGACCTTTTGCTTTACGTTCCCATTGCATCCACTTACGGTTATACCAGCCAATACCAAAACATTGGCAAGACCAACAACAAGGGCGTGGAACTTCAGTTAAGTGCTGTGCTGTTGCGCAAGCCGGCTGGCTTTAACTGGAATGCCAACTTTAATATCTCACACAACCGCAACAAGATCGTTGCCCTGGGCAGAAACCAAAGCTCCTTCTACCCCGCAGCCAGTTGGGGGGTATCGGGCCAGCCTACTGATTACATCACCCGCATCGGCGATCCGGTGGGAGCCATGTGGGGCCTGGTAACGGATGGCTTTTATAAAGTGAGCGACTTTGATTACAATCTCGTAACCGGCGCTTATACCTTAAAGGCCGGCGTGGTAAACAACTCGGCTATCATTGGCGTTGTGCAACCCGGCTCAATCAAATTTCAGGACCTGAATGGTGATGGCAAAGTGGATTTGGACAACGATAGAAAAGTGATTGGCAACCCGACGCCCAAGTTCACCGGCGGCTTGAACCAGCAATTCAGCTATAAACGTTGGGATGCTTCCGTGTTTGTAAATTTTGTCATTGGAGGCAGCGTGTACAATGCCAATAAAATTGAATTCACCAATGGCTACACTGTTAACTCCAACTTGCTGGCCATAATGCAAAACCGTTGGAAAACCGTAACGCCTGACGGCAGAACAGCGGAGTACGTAAACGGTTCAACGGTTTACGGAATAGCCCCCGATCAGTTAGCGTTATTAAACGCCAATGCCAACATCTGGCAACCGCTACGGAGCGCCGGCGCATTTTACCCGCATTCATGGGCCATTGAAGACGGCTCGTTTTTGCGGCTGAACAACGTTACGGTTGCGTACACGTTTCCCGTCAAACTATTTACTGACCATAACAGCCGCTTGCGTTTTTACCTAACCGGAAACAACCTCGCTATCATCACCGGCTATTCGGGTTACGATCCGGAAGTAAGTGTGCGCAGCAGCGGTCTTACGCCCAACCTCGATTACTCTGCTTATCCAAAAAGCCGCTCCGTCATCTTTGGCGTGCAGGCTACCTTTTAATCATCCGAATAACCTCGTTACATGAACATAAAATCAGTTTCAAAAACGTTCCTTCTCGCTGCCTTGGGCGCAACGCTTGGCTTGGGCAGTTGTAAAAAATATTTAGATCAAACACCCATCACTGAAATCAGCACCGACCAGGTTTTTAAAGACGTGCCAAGCACATACAAAGCCTTGGCCGGCGTGTACTCCAGGCTGATGGGCGACCAGTTGTATGGAATCCGCGTGAGCCTGTACTACCCCCTGGACAACGACGAAATGCAGGGCCCTACCGGCGCCGGCGACAACGACCGCAGAGACATTGCCCGATATGCAGCCACGCCGGGAAATGCGCAATTGAACAATCCGTTTAATCAACTATTTCAAGGCATCGAATTCGCCAACATCTGCATTGCCAACATTCCGAAGATGGACATGTACAACAACGGATCCGATCAACAAAAAAAGCAGTTGCAGCGCATGTACGGCGAAGCGCTTACGCTTCGTGCCTTGTTTTATTTGGAAGCCATCCGCAACTGGGGCGATCTGCCTGCACAGTTTGAACCGGCAAGCACGCTGGCCGTTGCCAACCCGTTTCCAAAACGGGAAGACAAAAATGTTTTGTACGAACACTTACTGGCTGATTTAAAAACCGCCGAAGACCTTGTGCCTTGGAAAAACGAAGTAACGGCTGTTGGCGATCAGCTTGATGAACGCATTACAAAAGGTGCGGTGAAAGGCTTGCGTGCCCGCATTGCCTTGTACCGCGGCGGCTATGCCCTGGCACAGGATGGAACGATGAAGCGGACGGACAACTACCCAAGCTTCTACCAAATTGCCAGGGATGAATGCAACGAGATTATGGCATCGGGACAGCATTCATTAAACCCAGGTTTCCGGGCTTTGTGGAAAGACCAGGTAGGCGCTCACGTTGCCGTTGATCCAAACGGAGAATTGATGTTCCAGGCAAGCGCCATCGGTTTGTCCGGAGCCGAGGACAGCAAACTGGGTTACTACGATGGCCCTACCGTTAACGGTCTTGGCAACAAGAGCGTTAATGTATTGCCGACTTATTTTTATTTGTTCGATTCCACAGATTTGCGCCGTGACGTTACCTGCGTTCCTTATGTGGTAAATGCCGACGGCGTTACAAAAACCGGCCAGGCCATTACGGCAATCAATGACGGAAAATACCGGCGCGACTGGGCAAGCAGCCCGGTTATTTCGCCCACCAACCAAGTGCAGTACTTAGGCTTTAAGTGGCAGATTCTCCGTTATTCAGATGTGCTGCTCATGTTTGCCGAAGCAGAGAATGAAATTAACGGCCCAACGGCCGCGGCTTACAATGCCATTAACGCAGTGCGCCGCAGAGGATACGGAAAACCGCTTGCCGCAGCCGATCCTACGGTTGACCTGGCGGGATTGAGCAAAGCCACTTTCTTTCAGGCATTGGTGCGGGAACGTTCGCTGGAGTTTGGCGGCGAAGGCATACGCAAGTATGATTTGATCCGCTGGAACTTACTGGCCGCCGCCATTACAGAAACAAAAGCAAACCTCGGTAAAATGGCGGTGGCCGCGGCTATGGCGCCGTGGTCATACATGGCCCCGCAACCAAGCTACGTTTTAACCAGCAATCTGCCTGTTGCCATGTATTACAAAAACAACAGCACGGCCGATGATGTAAACCTGTGGGCAAATTCTTTTTATAAACCCGCGCCAACAAGTACGCCTACAAATACCACAAAAATTACGTGGATTGCCTTGCCCACGACAGCCGCTCCGCAAAACGCGATTGGCACAACGGCCTTGTCAAGATTTGCCACGGGTTTTACCACCGGCAAATCGGAACTGTTGCCAATACCACAACCGGCCCGCGATGCAAACAGCAGCCTGACGCAAAACTTCGGTTACTGATTGTCCTTTCAATAAAACAATGAGCCGGCGCAAAGGCCGGCTCATTGTTTTATACCTGATTCCTTTAAGTGACGACCAAAGGAAGCCAACTGTTTTTTTGTTTGTTCTATGCTTTGATAGTTGGCAACGATGTCGGTAACGATTGCGTAAATAAATTCCTTTCTTCATCATCGCGGCAATGTTTATGAAGCTAAACTTGTAGGCTCTATCTATCCATCGCATCCTTCCTCTGAAAAAGCCGCTTGCACAAAAAATTTATGATGCGTTATACCTGCTTGTCTATTGCCGCCCTCTGCGGTTGCTTGTTATTTTTTTCCGCCCCTGTGCTTGCGCAGTTACCTGCTTTCCCCACGGCCGAAGGCGCCGGAAAATTCACTACCGGCGGACGAGGCTCGGCTTCCGCAGCGCCAAAAATTTTTGAAGTCACGACTTTGGTTGACGATATAAATTCTTCAACCACTCCCGGCACTTTTCGGTATGCTTGTACCAATAGCACGGCCACTAACCGCATTATCGTGTTTCGGGTATCAGGCACTATTCATTTGTACCAAACACTTTCATTAAACAAAGCCAATACCACTATTGCCGGACAAACCGCGCCGGGCGAAGGCATCTGCATTGCTGACTATCCCGTTTACATCGGCGCCAATAACATGATCATTCGTTACCTGCGGTTCCGGCTTGGCGATAAAAGCCAGTTGAAGACAACACCTGCAGGCTGCGGCTTGCCTGTTCCTCCGTTTACAAATAACCCATCTTGCGTTCCTACCGCTACCGGCGCTAATCCAAGCGGAGCCGACGATGCCTTTGGCGATAACGGCAGCGGACGGCAAAACATCATCATTGACCATTGCACGGCCGGCTGGAGCGATGATGAATCGCTGACCATTTACAAAGGCGACAACGTAACCGTTCAATGGTGTATGATCAGCGAACCGCTTAATTATTCATACCACGTTGAAAGCGGTGATAACGACTACGAGCAACACGCATACGGCGGCATCTGGGGCGGTGCTCATGCCACCTTTCACCACAATCTTATTGCCCACATCAAAGGCCGGGGCCCTCGCTTCGATGGTACGCGGAACATCGCTTCCGAAAATGTTGACTTCCGCAACAACGTTATCTATGATTGGATTGACTACAACACCAACGGCGGCGAGGGCGGCAACTACAACGTGGTGAACAATTATTACAAGTGGGGACCCAGCACGCTAACGACATCTACTGCTGGCGTAAACAGGCGAAGCATGATCCTGAACCCGTACAAGCAAACCACCTCAACCGCGATTCCTTACGGCAAATATTATTTGGTGGGAAATTACTGCGACAATGATCCGGTGATTACGGCTGATAATTGGAGAGGCGCGGCTTTCAACAACGGCAGCTTTGCCGATTCCATTGCTTCAAAAGTTGACGTTCCGTTTGCGGCTATTGACATCAACACTCAATCAGCACAAGAGGCGTATACTTCCGTATTGGTAAAAGCCGGCTGCGTGTTGCCGCACCGCGATACGCTTGACCAGCGCATTGTAGCCGATGTGATGAACCGTACCGGCCGCGTGATAGACGTACAAGGCGGTTATGCCCACGGCACGCCATACGCCACCTCACAATCGGCATGGCCGGCACTTGCCAGCGGCACAGCGCCTACCGATAGCGACCATGATGGCATGCCCGATGCCTGGGAAAACGCAAGGGGGTTAAACCCGAACAATGCGACGGATGCAAACGGTTACGTGTCGGCCAACGGCTATCCCAACATTGAAAATTATTTGAACGGTGATTCGGTTGTGGCAACAGGAGTTGTTAATACATGCGTTGGCACAAAAACAATTGTAGCCACGGCTTCGGGCGGCTGGATCAATGCGGCGGATACGGCGAGCAGCAGCTTTTTTTCTTCTTCCTACATTTCATCTGCTGACTCCACGAACCTGATTGCATCGGTATTGGACAACGGCGCTTACGGCGGCTTCAATGTTTCTTACTACACATCAAACACGTTGCGTTACGATGCGTACAATCATCCTTACTTAAACCGCAACGTTACCGTTATACCAACCAATCCGGCGGCTATCACATCGCCGGTGACTGTACGGCTATATTTTACCAAGGCCGAATACGATGCCTTAAAAGCCGCCGATGCCAGCATTGTTTCATTGAACGATTTGCGCATCGTAAAAGTTTCGGGCAACACTTGCCTGACTGCCTTGAGCGGAAGCACCAGTGTGATTACACCAACGGCTTCGGGTGTGTTTGGTACTTACGCAAATGGTTATTATGTAGAATTCCAAACATCTTCGTTCAGCACGTTCTTCATCACATCCGCCATTTCATCGGCTACGTTGCCCTTGCATTTGTTGTTCTTTGACGGTTCATTGAAAGAAAAAAGCGTTGGCCTCACGTGGCGCACAACGGCTGAAGTAGGCGTAAAAGAATACGGCGTTGAACGCAGTGCCGACGGCCGGTCGTTCGCATCGGTTGGGACAGTAGCCGCCAAGAACAACACCGCACAAAACGATTACGCCTTCACCGATTTATCACCATTACAAGGCTTGTCATACTATCGTTTAAAGATGCAGGACAAGGACGGAAGCTTTGGTTATAGCCGCGTTATCACCATCAGCAATAGGCAAGACAACGCTTTGCAACTTGCGCCAAACCCTGTACGGAACACGTTAATGGTTAATCACGCCAAAGCGGTTGCCGGCGCCGTTGTACAAATTGTTTCGGCCGACGGCAAAAAACTTTTATCGCAAAAAGTAACGGCCGGCACTGTGCAAACAACCGTGGATGTTTCCCTTTTGCCATCAGGAGTCTATCGGCTTTTATACATCAATCAACAGGTGAACGCAACCGCCAATTTCCTGAAACAATAAACCGCGAGCTATATGAATCTTTCTACCCAATTGCTTTGGCAACAAAGCCCTTTGCGCAAACACGTCTTTGCACTGGCACTTGTTTTAATAAGCATGTCTTTCCTGCAGGCAAGCGCTTATGATTTTGTGGTGGCCAAAGACGGCAGCGGCACGCACACCACCGTGCAGGCAGCCATTGATGCAGCGGTGCCGAATAGCGCCACCCTCATTACCATCTTTATTAAAAACGGCAAGTACAAAGAGAAGATAACGGTGCCGGCCAACAAGCCAAACATCCAGCTCATTGGCGAAAGCGTGGCGAACGTTCTTCTCACCTATGATGATTATGCGGACAGGCTGCTGACCTGCAATTCAACCGTGGGGACACAAAACTCCGCCAGTGTCACCATCAACGCGGCTGACTTTAGCGCCGTCAACGTTACGTTTGAAAACAGCCACGTGTACGGTGTGCCTGATAATAATGGTCAACAGGCAGTTGCTGTTTTGGTAAATGCCGACCGTGCTGCTTTTAAGAACTGCCGCTTTATTGGTGCGCAGGATACCCTGTACTTAAAGGGTAATGGCACGCCGCGCCACTACTTTACCAACTGCTATATTGATGGCCTAACTGATTATATTTTCGGAAGCTCAATCGCCTTGTTTGATTCCTGTGTGTTGTACAACAAAACAAAATCAGGCATCGCTTCGTCGTACATGGTTGCTCCTAACACCACTACCGGCCAGGCCTATGGCTTTGTGTTTCGAGATAATCGCCTTACGGGCAATGATGGTGGCACCACCTATTATTTGGGAAGGCCCTGGCAGAACAATCCAAAAGCCGTTTACCTCAACGCGACGCTATTGAATTACGCCAATATTTTACCGGCAGGATGGAGTACGGCCTCTGCCGGGTCAGCCACGTTTGCGCAATCGTATTTTGGCGAATACAAAACAAAAGTGAGCAACGGTACGCTGGCTGATATAAGTGGCCGCATTGCCGGCTCGGTGCAGCTATCAGATGCGGAAGCGGCAACCTATACCACGGCCAATATTTTGGGAACTTGGGATCCTTGTTCGGTTATTAACTGCACACCTTCCGCGGCGGATATTGCCGTGTCAAATTTCAGGGCCACGAAAGGCGCAAGTACTTCGCAGTTTGATTGGAACATCAGTTGGCCGATGGCTGGCATTCAATACACCTTATACCGATCAACCGATGGCATCAGTTACTCTTCGATTTATACCACTACTTCAACAACTGATTCATCGGTAAACTTCACCTACACCGATGCCACGCTTCCGCCGCAGGGCAGCGTTTATTCTTATTATCTCACTGCATCCAAAACCGGCTTTGCCACGCACACAACAGACATTGTGCAAATTAGCAGCACGCCAACGCTTTCGGTGAACGCTTCATTGGCGCTTTCGCTTTGCGGCTTCAGCCAATCACTGGGCTCGCCTTCGTCTTCGCAGACCTATACATTGTCAGGCTCCAACCTGACATCTAACATAACCATAACGCCACCGGCGAATTTCGAAGTTTCATTAAATGGGTCAACCTGGTTTACCAATTCGTCTCCGCTCACGATTGCACAGTCCGGCGGCGCGGTGGCAACAACCACTGTTTACGTTCGGCTAAACGCTGCTGCCGCGGGAAGCTATTCGGGCAACATCGTGAACGCATCGTCTGGTGCTGCCGCTGTGGCCGTCGCCGTGAGCGGTACAACGGCCGCGCCGCCAACTTCTTTTTTGTTGAAAGCCTGGCCGCTCACGCAAGACAATAATGACGATGCCGCCATGCGTTCGGCCGGTGTGATAGCCAGCGCTTCCCGGTTGAACAATTTATTTGTGTCCGATGGCAGTGCGGCCAGTGCCAACATACCGGCTTATTCAGGCACATACGGGCAAGCACTTGGCGCCAATGCCGCAGGCAACAATTGGAGTAACGTCGGCGGCACGTTGAAAAATGTTTATTACGAAGAGTTCCGCGTGAAAGCGGCCACGGGCTACACACTACGCATTGATTCCATCGGCTTTCAATCGGATTTTTATTTAACCACGAGCAACATCAAAATGGCCGTGATGTATTCGAAGAACGGCTTCACCTCACCCGCCGACTCCACGGAATATTCAAGTGCCGTGTATGCCACCGGTTCATCGGGCATAGCCGCCAGCGGTAGCTTTTCAAAAGCCTTTGGCATTTTGCGCAACGACAACGGCGCATTGAATTCCTACTCCGTTGCTTTAAACAACGCCACGGGCATTGCGCTGGCTGCCGGTGACTCGGTCACCATTCGTTTGTATTGGGCTTGCGGAAGCACGGGCACGCCGCGCTTTGCATTTTTGAAAAACGTACAAATAAAAGGCCTGGCGTCGGGCAATGGCGTATTGCCCCTGACACTGCTTTCTTTCAATGCACAAAAAACAACAGGTGGTGCAAAGCTAGTATGGCAAACGACAAACGAAATAGGTGTCAATCATTTTGAAGCAGAGAAGTCGAGCGACGGAAGAAGCTTTCTTAGGATCGGCTCGTTGATGGCGAAAAATGCGAACAGTATAAACGACTATACCTTGCTGGATGCCGCGTTCACCGGAACGGTTTATTATCGGTTGAAGATGATAGATGATGACGGCAAAGCAAGATGGAGCAACGTGGTGAGACTTGATGGCAAGGCATCGGCAACGCTTTCCGTTTATCCCAACCCGGTTGATAAAATTGTTTCGGTCATTCACGGTGAGGCGTCCAACAATGCAACGATTGAATTATTCTCTGCAAACGGCACACTGGTAAAACGCCTGCAAGTAGTAAAAGGCGTGAACAAAACAGACTTTCTAACGGATGGCTTAGCCTCCGGAACTTATGTACTAAAATACAGTGACAGCGAAAAGACAGCCACGCAGGTAATCACAAAAAGATAGGGTCAAAGGCAGGCGCAACAAGAGCGCCTGCTTTTTGCTTTTATAAAAAACAGCTTCCATAAAAGCCGCAAACGATTGCGTAATAAAAAATCAAAAGACTTTCTTTCATGGATATTTTTAGCCTCGATTGTATAATCATCCCTTTAAAATCAATCAGCTTGTTATGAAAAAAAATTCTACACTTTTTCTATTTGTAATCATCGCACTTTTGTTTTCTTCATTCGGCGCATTTGCACAAAAGGTTTTTCGAACGACCGGGTCGGGCAACTGGAACGCTTACACAATTTGGGAGATTTCAACAACCGGTACAGGCGGTCCATTTAGCGCCGCGCCATCGGGCACCACGGGCGGAACAAATTTTCCGGACAAGACCGCTGATGTAATTATTTTAAACGGACATACCGTTACCCTAACAACCACCCACACGGTAAAGAACTTAACCATCAATACCGGCGCAACGTTAAAGTCAGACGGTACAGCAAGGTCGTTGCGGCCTTACGGTGATGTGGCCAACCCGGTCACTATTACAAACAACGGTACGCTTGGCGGAACAACCAGCGGCCCTGATGCCATTGTGCTTGAAGCGTACAACGATGTCGCCTCTTTTGGATGGACCCTTACCGGTACGGGCATTACGCAGATAAACAGGATACGCATAGTAGGCGGTTCGGCTAATCCCACGCACATCATGACGGCAGTGATTGATCAGAACATTACCTTAACCCAAAGTGCCAACTATGCCCTCACCGCCATTTACAATCCTGTAGCCGGCGGGTCGGATAATTATACCCTTACCATCAATGCGGGCAAAACAGTAACCATCAACAACGCTTCCGGTTACTTTAACAACAACTCACAAGCCGCAACGGCAACTGGCACTAATTCATATACCTATAACATCAATGGTACCTTAGATAATTCAGCCAATGTAGGCATATCGAACGTTACCATCTTAGGCCCGGCCGGCGCAGGAAATACCATTACCGTTAACATTAATTCTTTGCTTAAGGTTGGCTCCTTTACCACATCAACCAATAGCGGCAATGCCGGCACGTTAGCCATCAACATTAATGATGGCGGAGCCTTTGATGCAACGGCTAACGGCGCTACGTTAGTGTTCGACCCCACCATTATTTTCAAAACGCTTGGCAGCGGAAAAATGAACCGCACAGTTGGGGCATCTGATGTGCTGTTTCCGGTGGCGACAGGCACGTCTACAAACAATGTTACCATCAACAACGGTGGAACTTCGGATAACTTTTCCGTAAACGTGAAAGCTGCCTTTGACGTAACGCCCCCGGCTTCAAAACGAGTAAACCGGCAATGGACAATCAATGAAGCCGTTGCCGGCGGCAGCAACGCCACACTTAAATTCAGTTGGACAACCGCTGACCAAACCGCAGGCTTTTCCACAACCGCTCCGGTTTTTGTTTACCACTACAACGGTACGGGCTGGGATGCTTTGCCGGCAACGGTTTCAGGCAGCGGCACCACGGTCGATCCCTATGTAGCCACAGTCAATGGCGTTACTTCTTTCTCGCCTTTTACCGTTGGCAATTCACCCGTTCTTCCGGTCAGCTTTATGAGTACAAAAGCGTATTCAAAAGGCAGCGGCGTGCAAGTGGAATGGACCACTGCAACAGAAGAAGGCATCCTTGCTTACGCTATCGAACGGTCAACCGACGGCAGAAACTTTGCGCAAGTGGGTGTAGTGAGTGCGGCCAATCGGTCATCGGCTTATTCCTGGTTTGATGCATCGCCGGTAGCAGGTGATAATTTCTACCGCATTAAAAGCATCGAAGGCGGCAGCGGCAAGTACACTGCCATCATGAAAGTGAGTGTTGGCAAGGGCGCTGCAAGTTTTGTGATTGCGGCCAACCCCGTACGCAACGGAAGCCTTACGGTACAACTGAGCGGCCTGGAAAAAGGGATGTATGCTCTGCGCCTTTACAACAATGCGGGCCAGCAAGTAGCAACACAAGCTCTGGCAATTGAAGGTTCTTCACTAAGCCAAACCATTGCTTTGCCTTCCTTGTCGAGGGGCAGATACACCGTGCAGCTTTCAAACGGCAAAACTGCCATGACACAACAGATCATTATTGAATAAGGTTACGGTATAAACAGAAAAAGGCCGCACCAGTTGCGGCCTTTTTTATTGGCAACGTTTCCGGTAACGATTGCGCAATTAATTGGATGGCCGTAGCTCATTTCGGTTTAGACTTGTTGCCGCTTCGGCGCTTCGCAAGGTCGCAACAATTGCCTTTACTAAACATTCGATTGCCATGTTCAAATGCTCCCTCTTTTCCGCCTTCCTTTTTTCTTTTTCTATCCTTTCCTGTGCGCAGCAAAAAGCCGTAACAAAGCCTTCGGCGAATGAAGTACCTGTTGCCTTTCCCTCTGCCGAAGGTTTTGGAAAATACACCACTGGCGGCCGCGGCGGCAAGGTGATGGTCGTTTCCAACTTAAATGACGCCGGCGCCGGTAGCTTTCGCGAAGCGGTAGAAAAGAAAGGGCCGCGAATGATTGTATTCGCCATATCGGGAACCATTCATTTGGCCTCGCCATTATCCATTAAAGGTGATGTAACCATTGCCGGACAATCTGCGCCGGGTGACGGCATTTGCTTAGCCGATGAACCCGTGTTGATTGGCGGCAATAACATCATTGTTCGCTACCTGCGTTTTCGCATGGGCGATAAAAACCAGCGCGGCGGTATGGTAGACGGCAACGGCGGTGATGATGCCTTTAGCGGAACTGGTAGAAAGAACATACTCATTGACCACTGTACCATGAGTTGGAGCACCGACGAAGCCTTTTCGGTTTATGGCGGCGACAGCATTACCCTGCAATGGAACCTGATGAGTGAACCGTTGAACTATTCTTATCATTTTGAAGAAGGGGATAAAGACTACGAACACCACGGTTTCGGCGGCATCTGGGGCGGCAGGCAAACCTCCGCGCATCATAACCTGTTTGCGCATTGCGTTACCCGTACACCGCGCTTCAACGGTGCAAGAACGCACGGGCCGGAGGCCGTGGACTTTCGGAACAACGTGATTTATGATTGGGGCAACAACAACGTGTATGCGGGTGAAGGCGGCCAATACAACATCGTCAATAACTATTACCGGCCCGGACCGAATACAAAGGAAACTGTTTACAACCGTGTATTGAATCCGTATAAAAAATTACCGGCGCTTGATTACGGAAAGTTTTATTTATCGGGCAATGTAAGCGAAGTTGTGCCCGACGTAACTGCCGATAATTGGAAAGGCGTGGTGATGAATGAAGGCACTGATGCCGACATTCCGAAAGCAAAAGCAGCTACACCATTCGCAGCTGAAGCAGTGACAACACAATCTGCAAAAGATGCCTACGATTTAGTGTTGAAAAGCGCCGGTGCAAGTTTTCATCGCGATACCTTAGACCAACGCATCATTAACGATGTAAAGAACCGCACCGGAAGGCTAATAGACGTACAAGGCGGCTATCCACACGGCACGGCTTATGAACAAACGGTAAAGGCATGGCCGGCTTTAAAAAGCGGCGTTGCGCCCAAAGATTCCGACGGTGATGGCATGCCGGATGAATGGGAGAAGAAACACGGATTAAATTCTACCGATGCATCCGATGCTTCAAGCTTGAAGCTGCACAAATTTTATACGGCCATCGAAGTTTATCTTAACAGCATCGTCAACTAATCAATCGCCATGAAAAAACTTTGTGCCCTTGGCTTGCTGGCCTTAACCGCATTTGTTATGCCACCGAAGAAAGTAAAGGTTTGGTTGATTGGCGACAGCACCATGTCCATCAAAGACATTCATGCTTACCCCGAAACCGGCTGGGGAATGCCCTTCGCTTATTTTTTTGACTCAACTATAACCGTTGATAACCGGGCAAAGAACGGACGTAGCACGGCGTCTTTTATGGCAGAAGGCTTGTGGAAGCCGGTGGTGGAAAACATGCAGGAAGGCGACTATGTTTTTATTCAATTCGGTCACAACGATGAAGTGAAAACAAAGGCCACATACACCACGGAAGAACAGTTTACAGCGAACTTAGTCAGGTACATAACCGAGGCAAAAGCAAAAGGTGGAATTCCTGTTTTATTAACGCCGGTTGCCCGCCGCAAATTTGATGCAACCGGCAAGGTTATGGGAACCCACGATGTGTATTCGGCGCTCGTTCGCGATATAGCGAAGAAGATGAATGTTCCCCTGATAGACCTTGATGTAAAAGGCCAAGCCTTGTTGCAAAGCATGGGTGTAGAGAACTCAAAACTTTTGTTCAATCATTTGCAACCCGGCGAGCACCCGAATTATCCTGAAGGCAAAGCGGACGATACGCACTTCAGTGAATTGGGTGCATGCAAAGTTGCGGAGATCGTTTTAGCAGAAATCAAAGCCTTGAAGCTGCCGTTGGCGGAACACATTTATCAACCTGTAAAAAAGTAAGCGATGAAAGTCCTTTGTGCCCTTCGTGGTTTCTTTATGTTCTTCGTGTTCCGCTTAAGGCCTTGCGTAGATAGGAGCACAAAGAACACGAAGAACACACAACGAACACAACGGTTTTACAACAAACACAACGGGTTTCTTTCATTTATTTTATTGATTGCTTCTACTGTCGTTCATTCGCAATCAACTGCCGGCATCACCAATGTTCGCGATACATCCTACACAACGCTTGCCGCTTACAATAGTATTCATAAAGCTTATCCCGATGCAAAAGCTGCAGAGGAGCTTCATTCGCCGGTGGTGAAAGAAAAAAAGGACATAGTTTACTGCACGGATGGTGAACGAAGGTTGAAGCTTGATGCATTTTATCCCGCTAATAAAACAAACGAAAAACGCACTGCGGTAATGATTATCCACGGCGGCGGCTGGCGTTCCGGTAACCGAGGGCAACATTATCCCTTAGCTCAACATCTTGCTGCAATGGGGTGTTATGTGTGTTTCACGCCGGAATACCGGCTGTCTACGGAAGCGCTCTATCCCACCGCGCTGTACGACCTGAAGGCCGCCTTGCGGTGGATTCGTGCAAACGCAAAAAAATATAATATTGACACAAACAAAATAACCGTACTCGGATTTTCAGCCGGTGGACAATTGGCCGCACTCATTGGCACTACTAACGGCGATGCATTGTTTGATGAAGGGAGTGGTTGTGTGCAGAAAGCTTCAGCAAATGTGCAGGCCATTATTGATCTTGACGGAACACTCTCATTTGTTCATCCCGAATCCGGCGAAGGCGACGACAGCAAAAAAACATCCGCGGGAACCTATTGGTTTGGCTATTCAAAAAAAGAGAACTCAAAACTTTGGGAAGAAGCCTCGCCTTTAAATCATGTAAGCAAAGCCACACCGCCCACGTTGTTCATCAACAGCGGCGTGGCAAGAATGCACGCCGGCCGTAACGATTTTATGAAAGTGTTGAAAGAGAATAAGATTTATGTTGATGTAAAAATCTTTGCGGATGCGCCGCATCACTTCCCATTATTTGAGCCGTGGTTTACACCGATGGTTGGCTACATTGATGAATTTTTGAAAACCGTTTTTATTAACCCGCCGCCCAATCAAAAATGGTAAAACAAGTAATGCTGTTTGCTGCCTTTGTATGCTGCACGATTTTGGCTTCCGCACAAACCGCCAATCCACAACAATACAAATACATCTTCACCGTGGCTAAAGACGGCAGCGGTGATTATAAATACATTCAGGATGCCATTGACGCCATGCGGGTATATCCCCTGGCAACGATAACACTGTACATCAAAAACGGCGTCTATAACGAAAAAATTGAACTGCCTGCCACCAATACCGATGTGGCTTTTATTGGCGAAAGCGCTGACAAAACCATCATCACCTTTAACGATCATTCCGGTCGCGGTAAACTGACGACGTTCACTTCTTATACTGCAAAAATTTCCGGCAACCGGTTTCGTGCGGAGAACATCACGTTTGCCAACAGCGCCGGACCGGTAGGACAAGCAGTGGCTTTGTATGTTGATGCCGACAAAGCGGTATTCAAAAATTGCAAGTTCCTCGGCAATCAGGACACCATCTTCGCGGCGGGAGAAACCTCGCGGCAATACTTTATGGATTGCTATATTGAAGGCACAACGGATTTTATTTTCGGACCGTCAACAGCCGTGTTTCAGTCCTGCACCATAAAAGCCAAAAGCAATTCTTTTATCACGGCCGCCAGCACTACGCCGGGCAAGAAGTTCGGTTATGTTTTCTTCAATTGTAAAATCATTGCCGATAGCGCCGTCACCAAAGTTTACCTCGGACGGCCGTGGCGGGCTGCTGCAAAAACGGCTTTTATTCGTTGCGAATTACCGAAGAAGATTGCCCCCGAAGGCTGGAACAATTGGAGCAACGCGGAGAATGAGAAAACAACGTTTTATGCCGAATACAAAAACACCGGCGAAGGTGCGGCCACGAAAGATCGTGTGCCGTGGGCAAAGGTTTTGAGTGATAAAGAAGCAAAGGACTTTACAGTTGAAAATATTTTTTCGGCCATGTCGTTGCAAGCACTGGATGCGGTTTGGTTTCAACAACAAGACAAGCCGTT
Organism: Flavisolibacter sp.; assembly: GCA_965247695.1. Taxonomy (GTDB): domain Bacteria; phylum Bacteroidota; class Bacteroidia; order Chitinophagales; family Chitinophagaceae; genus Flavisolibacter. The sequence continues at coordinate 1,515,913 of OZ252037.1, read as the reverse complement.
TGAATGGCAGGTGAAAAAGTAAAGAAACGACTGTGGCAGCGAACAAACTATTTTACAACGATATTGCCTCACCTATTGTAGTGTCTCCGTCCTAAACACTTTTGGCGACAAGCTGCATTACTACTATTAACATCAGTTGCGACGCTCCGTTCATCGTTCGGAAATTCTATTGAGCAACGATGGCGAAAACTTGCCAATTCATCTGTTTCCAAAGCCCCGAAGGGGCGTCATCGCATAGCCCAGGGCATAGCCCTGGGTCAATAAACACAAGGATGAATTCAAGCCCTGAAAGGGCGTCATAACTATGCCGTCGCAATCATTGTGTATTTACTAATTGCCATGACACACTATCCTTTGTTACGCCCTTTCAGGGCTTAATGAACATACTCCCAATATTTACCCGGCCCTTGCAGGCCGGGCTGTGCGATGACGCCCCTTCGGGGCTTTTAAATGGTGTGGTTGAAATGCGCTTGCTACCCTTGCTCAATAGCGAACAAGGCGTACACGTCCCGATAGCTATCGGGAGCGACGCAACAGACGCTGCATAGATAGACAAACCTCTGGTTCAAAAGTATTCAACTACGTTTTACCGCAGTACTAATCAAAATTTCATTGGCGATCGCTGCTCATATCAACATGAATGTGCACCTCTTACCAATTCTTCTCTCTTCTTCCAAATCACATTCATACCGGTATCGTTTGCGTAAATTGTTCATCCCGCTTTTTCCGTTCGGCCTATTTTCATTCACCATAATACAATTGTATGAAACCAATTTTACAACGATTGCTTGCTCTTCTTCTTTTTGCAACACTGGCTTACACCAGCAGCGCACAAACCGTTTTGTACAATTATAATTTTCAAACCACAACGCTGCCGGCGGGCATAACCAGCGACGGCACGATGAACCCAACCAAGGCAGCCGACGGCGTGTGCAGCATGGGCATGTTGCAGGTGAACAGTGGTGGTTACATGCAGGTGGTTGCTTCCAGTTGCGGCGTGTTTACGTTGAACATGAAGTCAACCGGCGGCTCGTCGAGAAACGTATCGGTGAAATACAAAAAAGACGGCGAGACAGTTTTTACCACACTTACGCCTGCCTTGTCGGTACTGAATGCGGCTTCATTCAACCTAACAACGCTGTATCCCGTGTTGGTGACGTCAGCACCCATCACGGTTCGCATTGAACCTACCAACGGCAACATTCAAATACACGATTTATACCTTACAGCAAGTGGTGCGGTTGGCAATGAAGCGGAGATAACCTCCTTTAAAATTGCGGGGCAAATTGGAGCAGAAACTATCAACAGCGCCGCCGGCACTATCGCCATTAATGTACCGTCAGGCACGGCACTTGGTTCGGTTGTTCCGCAACAAATATCGGTTTCGCCCGGGGCAAGCATCAGCCCTGTCGCTACTGCCGCGCAGAACTTTACAGCTCCGGTGGTTTATACCGTAACCGGACAAAGCAGTGCTGCAAAAACATGGACGGTAACGGTAACGCAGGTGGCTTCATCGGCCAAGGAGATAACGGACTTCAAACTATCTAACAATCAAATTGGCAATCCGGTTATTAATTCCGCGGCGGGCACCATTTCCGTGGCGATGCCGAACACGGCTTCACTTACGAACCTTGTACCCATTACGCTAACGGTGTCAGCGGGTGCCAGCGTCAGTCCTTCGCCAACAGCAACAGGTAATTTTTCTTCGCCTGTTAATTACACCGTTACGGCACAAGACAATTCAACCAAGGTTTGGACGGTAAGCGTTTCAACAGTAGCCAGTGCTTATCCCTTCAACTTTGAAAACGTGATTGGCTTCGCCGCTGCACCGGGTGATGGCTTCACCGGCCCCACAACCGGCGGACAGAACGCAATAGATACGTTGGTTATTAACGGTCCATCGGAGTTTAACAAGCTTTGCGAAGGACTGTACAATCGGCAACAGGCGTATAAAAACAACACGGTTGTCGGTGGCATGAAGAAAGCCAAGTTGGTGATTTATTTAAAGGCCGGCATCTATGACGGCACACAAACATTGAGCACCATCGGCGCAAAAGTGTTTGGCAATTACATGCTCGACATTCCCGAACAAGGCGACTTAACTTTTATGGGACAAAGCGGCGTAGTGTTTAAGATCGGCATCAACGTAAAACGCTCGTACAATGTGCTTATCCGCAACATCTTCTTTCAGGATTATTATGATGATGGCATCAACATCGGCTATCCTGAAACGCATCACATTTGGGTTGACCATTGCACCATCGGGCATCCCACTGCACTGCCGGCTGACACTGAACATCCTGATGGGGGTTGTGACATTAAAGACGGCGCTTCTTATGTTACCGTGTCGTGGTGCCTGTTTCGCAACAGTTGGAAGACAAGCCTCGTGGGCCATTCGGATAACAATGGCGCTACCGACATCGGGCGGTTGAAAGTGACCTACGTGAACAATTATTTTCTCGGCACCAATTCACGCAATCCGAGGGTGCGGTTCGGGCAAGTACATGTGCTGAACAACCTGATGGAAGGTGTGAAACTATACGGTAGCGTAGCGGCCAACAGCGCGGAGATTTTTGCCGAAAACAACTTCTATCTCAACACCGATTGGCCGATGTATGCCGACCGAACCGTAGCTGATTTTAAAGCAGTTTACGGCAACAATACTGATGATGTTTATACGTCTAAAACTGGCAACTATCCGGCCGTTGGTTTAAAGCAAAGCGGCAATGCTTATGACGATAGCGGCTTGCCCGTGATTACGGCGCAAATAAATCCTGCGATGCTTAATCCTGGCGGCCGTTCCATAAAGTTTGATGAGTTGAACCCAGGCGCTGTGTTTACGCCTTCAACATTTTATTCATACACGCCAATGGCGGCATCGGCGGTAAGAACGATGGTGCCGCTTTATGCCGGCGCCGATAAAGTAACTTTTGGCGCCAGCAACAGTCCCTTGCCATTAACCCTTCTTTCCTTTACTGTTGTTTTAAACAAGGATAAAAAAGCGGCAGCCACATGGACAACTACTGCTGAAAAGAATGTGAAAAGCTTTGACGTGCAACGGAGCGACAATGGAAGCAATTACACGACGGTTGGCAGTGTAATAGCATCCAACAGGAGCGGCGTCAATACCTATTCACTCACTGATGCACAACCACTGAAGGGCATCAGTTATTATCGGTTAAAGCAAGCTGATAACGATGCAAGGACAACGTACAGCAGCACCGTTCGCATCACCAATAATGAAGGTTATGCGGTGTCGGTTTATCCCAATCCTGTTTCGCAACGACTGACGGTTACGCATCCGCAGGTTGAAGGGCTTTTGCTTGTGCTGACAATGGACGGAAAGTTGATGAAGAGCGTGCAGGCAAAAGGCGGCCACACCACGATTGCCGTAAATGATTTAGCAACCGGAAATTATCTGTTGCAATTTGTAACCGGTGGCGAAACCGTCACGCAAAAATTTTTAAAGAAATAGATATCCAGAAGAACGGAAAAGAGGCTGTAGCGATGCAGCCTTTTTTTGTTATTTCGTTCTCAACGATTTATTAAAATCATCCGATGAAGTCTCTTTCCTTTTTGCTTTGCTTTATTTGCACACAAGCCGTATTGGCCCAGCAGCCTTCTGTTTCCAAAGTATGGGTAGCCGATAACGGGGATGGCACATATAAGAATCCAATCCTTCACGCAGACTATTCAGACCCCGATGCCATAAGAGTTGGGGCCGACTTTTACCTTGTTGCTTCATCCTTTGAAGATGTTCCGGGCTTGCCCATTTTACATTCGAAAGATTTGGTGAACTGGACCATTATCGGCCATGCCTTGAAGCGCCAGCCGCCTTACGAACACTTTTCTCTTCCGCGCCATGGCGAAGGTGTTTGGGCACCGTCGTTGCGTTACCACAATGGTGAGTTTTATCTCTATTATCCCGATCCTGATTTCGGCATTTATCTCACCAAGGCAAAGAAGGCTGAAGGCCCGTGGAGCGAACCAATACTTGTTGCGGAAGGCAAGGGCCTGATTGATCCTTGTCCCTTGTGGGACGATGATGGACAGGTCTATCTCGTTCATGCTTATGCGGGTAGTCGTGCTGGCATTAAAAGCATCATTGCAGTGAACAAATTAAGTGCCGACGGAACGAAGACCTTGGACAACGGCGTGTTGGTTTACGACGGTCATGAAACCGACCCAACCATTGAAGGCCCGAAGTTTTACAAGCGCAATAACTACTATTACATCTTTGCACCGGCCGGCGGTGTGCCTACGGGTTGGCAACTCGTGCTTCGCTCTAAAAACATTTATGGGCCGTATGAAAGAAAGGTGGTGATGGACCAGGGCTTCTCTCCCACCAACGGCCCGCATCAAGGCGCATGGGTTTCCACGCAGACCGGTGAAGATTGGTTCCTGCATTTTCAGGACAAAGAGGCTTACGGCCGTATCCTTCATCTTCAACCGATGAAGTGGATAAACGATTGGCCGGTGATAGGAATTGACAAGGACGGCGACGGCAAAGGCGAGCCGGTTGTACGTTACAAAAAACCGAATGTTGGCAAAAGCTATCCCATTCAAACACCTCAAGAGAGCGATGAATTTAACGGAACTTCATTCGGCTTGCAATGGCAATGGATGGCGAACCCAAAAGCAACGTGGGCTTTTCCAAATGCAGCAAAAGGTTCGCTGCGGTTATTCTCCGATAAGCTACCTGATAGCGCCAGGAATTTATGGGAGGCACCGAATGTGTTACTGCAAAAATTTCCCGCTGAAGAATTTATGGTCACTACAAAGATTACGTTCACGCCAAATACAAGATTGGAGAATGAGAAAGCCGGTTTGGTGGTGATGGGTTTTAGTTATGCGGGCCTTGCACTGAAGAATAAAAAAGATGGAATCTATCTCGTGCAAACCGTTTGTAAGGATGCGGTGAAAGGCGCTCGTGAAAAAGAAAGCATAGTGATGAAGATGACTTCATCAACTGTTTATTTACGGGTCAAGATTACAAAAGGCGCAACCTGCAATTTTAGCTATAGCCTCGATGGAAAAACATTCACTGCAACCGGCGATGAGTTTACTGCGGAAGTAGGCAGATGGATTGGCGCGAAGGTGGGTTTGTTTTGCACAAGAGAAACGCAGACAAATGACAGTGGGTATGCGGATATGGATTGGTTTCGGGTGGAATGACCCCTCACCCCAGCCCTCTCCGTTGGAAATAGAGAGGGAGCGCTAGCACCGGTGTTTACAACACAATGTCTTGTTTTGATTTCTAGCTTGGCTATTATCAGAACGGGTTGACTATTTAAAGTGTGATTGCAACATGCTCTTATCCCGATAGCTATCGGGATAGCAGCGACGTAACAGACGCTTTATAGATAGACAAAACCCTGGTCCATAAAAAAAATGAACGAAAAGAATGATCGAACCAAAAAAAGTTTGATAAACCTAAGCCTTTTCGTCTAACGCGAAGAATAGGAGCTTACGTCACCTTAATATGATCCCCCGTTGTATTGTTCTGCTCCTGCTTTTTTTGCTCTTGCTCTTTTAACGAACCGTTCTTGTCTTCCACTTCTACATTCTTCACCCACACGGCATATTGGTTGGGATGAATAGCAGAGCCGTAAGCGGCCGCGTATGCCTTGGTGAACTCCGCGCCGAAGTATAAAATTACCGACGAATAATACACCCACAAAAGCAACACCACCAGCGAACCCGCCGCGCCGTACGTACCGCCTATATTGGATTTGCCGATGTAAAACGTGATGGCAAATTTGCCCAGCATGAAAAGCACGGCGGTAACCATAGAGCCCGTAATCACATCCTTCCATTTGATAACGGCATCGGGCAACACTTTAAAAATCACTCCAAACAACATGCTGATAACAGCAAAAGTGATTAAGAGGTTGACGATGTATAACAACACCACCGTGATGTTTGGAAAATAAATCTGCAGGCGGGTCATCAGGGCTTCAATGAGGCCGTTGAGCACCAACGAAACCAATAGAATAAATCCAAGGCTGACAATAACCGAAAACGAAAGCAGCCTGTTGATGATCATTTTCAGCCAGCTTTTTTTTGGCTTGGGCTTTAGGTTCCAGATGATGTTGATGCTTTCCTGAATTTCGGCAAACACACTGGTGGCACCCAACACAAGAGTAACGATGCCGATGATGAAGGCCAAATGACCGCCGGAGTTGAGCGCGGCGCTTTTAATCATGCTTTGAATTTGCAGCGCGGCATCGGCGCCCACTAAGCCTTGTATCTGTCCGAAGATGGTTCCCTGCACGGCCTCGTGGCCGTAAATAAGTCCGGCGAAATAAATCACAACAATGATGAGCGGCCCGATGGAAAACACGGTGTAATAAGCCAGAGCGGCGCTTAGCTTCATCACCTTGTCGTCGCTAAAGCCGCCGAAGGCTTTTTGTAAAACGCCCCAGATGCCTTTGATGGATAATTTGTCTGCCATGTGAATAGTATTGAATAAAACGCAGCTCTTGGTTTTGTTATTTCGCGGCCTTTAGCGTGATGTCCTTTTTGTCGTTGCGGCGGTTGATGAAATAAAGAAGCAGGCCGGCAATTACCACACCAATGTTGGGTGATTTCTTTTGAACATCAGGCACCAAAGCCGGCTTTACCAAAACCGGATGCAGTGCCGGCCTTGCGGCGTATTGCGCGGCCGGTTTACTGCTTCGTTGTTCGCGCTGTTCATCATTCTTATTTTCCGCTGCCAATGGAGCATTGTTGCTTTTTTGTGCTTGCGGCGCATTGGCCGGTGGTTGCTTTTTATCCGCGCCGGGCACAGTCGGCTCTTCATTCCACTCCGCATATTCGTTGGGAACAATGGTGGCGCCTTTGTTTAACGCATAGGCTTTGGTAAACTCCGCACCGAAATAAAGAATAATGGCTGAATAATAAATCCAAACAAAGATGACTGCAAAGGAACCGGCCGCGCCGTAAGTGCTGCCCACATCGGTTTTACTAATGTAAAGCGAGATGGCAAACTTGCCGATGAGAAACAAAAACGCAGTGGCAATGGCGCCCGGCCAGATGTCTTTCCATTTGATTTTAGCATCGGGCAACACTTTAAAAATAACGGCGAACAAAGCCGTTATTACGGTAATGTTCAGCGCAAGATTGATGATGTAAAAAACCGCAACGGTCACATCGGGCAATACGGTTTTCAACCGGCCGCTTAAGCCTTCCACCACCGCCGTTGCGCCGAGCGAAACCAGCAGCAAAAACCCAAGGCTGCCCACCAGCCCGAAGGAAAGCAAGCGGTTCTGAACCGTTTTCATAAAGCCCACTTTTGGTTTGGGCTTCAGTCCCCAAATGCTGTTGATGGAATCCTGTACTTCGCCAAAGATGGTGGTGGCGCCAATGAGCAAGGTAACCACGCCGATGATGGTGGCGAACGTTCCCTTGCCGCTAACGGCCGCGTTCTTTATCATGTCCTGTACCTGCTTGGCCGCGTCGGCGCCAATGAAGCCTTGTATCTGATTGTCAATGGTTCCTTGTATGGCTTCGCGGCCAAAGAAGAAACCGCAAAGAGCAATGATAACAACCAACAGCGGCGCCAGGGAAAAGCCCGTGTAATAAGCCAGGGAGGCACTCAACTTTGTTACCTTGTCATCGCCAAACCCTTTAAAGGCATCCTTTAATGATTTCCACACAAGGCCGAAAGAGAACTTTTTCATCGCGATGTTTTCCTGTGGCAATACAAAAACGGAGCCATGTGGTTTACAAATAAATCTCGTGTGCTCTTATGATGCCAGCGACTTTGTCTTTGTCGGCTGCCCGTTTGTGACGAAGTAACATAAAAAGAAAAGTGACAATTATTAAAAGAGCTGCTGCTTGAAAGAAAACTTTGTTTTTACGCAACACTTTCTGGTTACGAAGTATCAGGTCTATCGCGGGAAGGTTTTTGTTAATAATGTTCACGACGGCTACCTCGCCCTCCCGATGCCAATAGAGTTTGTCATAATAGTCCTTTGAACGAACCTGAACGCTTAACGTATCGCCGACCCGAAAGTCTTGCGACTGAAAATTATTACCAGCGTATTCGTAATAACTTTCGTCAAAACGGAATTCGTTAGAATATTCGGCAAATTGGAACAGATAATAATAACGTTCTGCATCTCCTCCTGTGCTTTGACGCACTGGCGGACGTTTCAGATGAAGGCTGTGAACAGTAACCACGTCTCTGGTTTCTTCATAACCAGCTTGTTTCAAGTACAAGACCGTTGCCACCGCAAAAAGGACGAAGCTTCCTAAAAAAAGATTTACCGTCCAGTCACGACGCGGAGGTTCATCCCTGTCCCCTTTTGACAGACGCTTTTCAATTAATGTAGGAGAATAAAAGAGCCGGTCTAAAATTTTTTGCGTTATAAGCGCAAAAGCCCCAAGGCCTGATAACAGAAAAAAGCCGCCGATTAAAATGAGAAAAGTCCCCGCTTCTTCTCCCATAGCTACATAGAAGGTAGCACTGACGATGCTTACAAAAAGAGAGGCCACGGCTTTCAAAACAGCAGCGTTAAGTGATCGGTTGTACGCTTCTTTGTGAACACTTCTCGTTCGAGACAAAGCCAACAAGGCTTGCTCTTGCGTTAGAAAGAATTGGCTTTGCAAGCCGGTTACAATGCTCTCTTCGTTAAGGCTGTCTTCAATCAGTAAGAGTGCATAATCCGATGCCATTCGGATTCGCTCGTCAAGCGGCAATTCGGCGTAATTCACAGGAGTTTTTTGTTCTGTTGATGGCGGTCTTTATCTCTAATTGTCTTCTTTTCAAAATTCTTTTCTAACGCTTCGGTTAAATCAACGCCGGTTTGGTTGGCGATGCAAAGCAGCACCCAAAGCACATCAGCCAGTTCATCACCAAGCTCTTTTTCTACATCACTTTTTTTGAAAGATTGTTCACCGTATTTACGGCTCATCAGCCTTGCTACCTCTCCCACTTCTTCGGTGAGGATGGCCATGTTGGTCAGCTCGCTGAAATAACGAACGCCGGTTGTTTTTATCCAATCGTCTACTTTTTGCTGCGCTTCCTGAATGGTCATGAAATTCTTTTAAGATCTTTTGTTTGTGGATCGGCCATGCCAAGCGCATGGCCCTACAGAAGTTATAACCATCATCAAATTTTCAAATCAATCCAGGCTTTGATTGCTCGAACTGGCCCGCTTCAGCAATTGGTCAAACTGCTGCGGGCTAAGATCATTGTAGAAGAAGTAAACCGGGTCAAGCTTTTGGCCGTTTTTGTGAACTTCGTAGTGGCAGTGCGGACCGGTGCTTTTGCCGGTGCTGCCTACATAGCCGATGATCTCGCCCCGCTTGATGTGCTGTCCCGCTCTTGCCTTCACCTTCAGCATGTGGCCATATAATGTCTCGTAGCCGTAGCCGTGATTGATGACTACGTGGTTGCCGTAGCCGCCTTCGCTAAAGCCCGATATCGAAATGGTTCCATCAGCCGTAGCATAAATGGGTGTGCCTTGCGGCGCGGCAAAGTCAAGGCCCGCGTGCAGCTTGATGGTTTTATAAACCGGGTCAATGCGGTAACCGAAGCCCGATGCAATGCGGTTTAAATCTTTGTCACTCACCGGCTGAATGGCCGGCGTACTGGCCAGCAACTGCTCTTTGTTGGCAATTAGCTTCGTGACTTCTTCGTAGGATTTTTTTTGCGCTTCAATGCGGGCCTTTAGCTTACTGATGGTGGTGTCAATGGCATGAATCAATTCGTTTTCAGGAAGGCTTTGCACCTTGGCTATCTCTTGTTCTTTTTCAGCTTTCAAAGTACGCAAACTATCGGGGATGGGTTGGGCTTCAAAGATGCTGCGGTAAACTTCATTGTCGCGTTTCTCCAATGAAGCCATTTGCTGATCAATGGATTTTATGCTTTCATTTAACTGCTGCAATTCGTCTTTCAAATCGCTATTTTCCCGATCAAGTTTTTTTTCGTAAGGCGACCCGATAAAGCGAAAGGCCACAAAGGCAATGAGTACCGCGGTAACAACAGCCGCCGCCACAAAACCAAACACCCGCAGCATTTTTACCCGAAACGGCGTGATGAGCTTTTCGTAGCGAAGCGTATGCGTATTATAGTAGTATTTGATTTTCTTCATGGATGGTGAGTGGTGAATGGTCAATGGTGAATGAAGGCCTCCGACGTTGGTGAAACGCTTGCACAAAGCACGCATTCACCACTCACCACTCACCATTCACTTATCTTTGCCGTCCCCAAAACGGGAACGACAAAATAAGGGCAATAAAAATAAAAAACAGCTTTTCTCCTGATGACCAGTGCAGCTATCCGTCTCGCTTTTTTGGATTTCTTTCGCAGCAAAGGACACGTGGTTGTGCCTTCGGCGCCCATCGTAATTAAGAACGATCCGACCCTCATGTTCACCAATGCGGGCATGAATCAGTTTAAAGATTATTTCCTCGGCAACCGGCAAGCGCCGCATCCCCGCGTGGCCGATACGCAAAAATGTTTGCGGGTGAGCGGCAAGCACAACGACCTGGAAGAAGTAGGCGTGGATACGTACCACCATACCATGTTTGAAATGCTGGGTAATTGGAGCTTTGGTGATTATTTTAAAAAAGAAGCCATTGAATGGAGTTGGGAATTACTGACAGTTGTGTTGGCCATTCCAAAAGATAGATTGTATGTGACCGTGTTTGAAGGCGATGAAGGCGAAGGATTGCCCAAGGATGAAGAAGCCGCTGCTGAATGGAAGAAGTGGATAAGTGAAGACCGCATTTTATTGGGCAATAAAAAAGATAATTTTTGGGAGATGGGCGACACCGGCCCATGCGGTCCCTGCACCGAAATACACGTGGACACAAGGCCTGATGAAGAACGAAAAAGCATTGAGGGAAGCACGTTGGTAAATGCCGATCATCCGCAGGTGATCGAGATTTGGAACAACGTGTTTATTCAATTCAATCGCTTAAAAGATGGAAGCCTGCAACCCTTGCCCGCAAAGCACGTGGATACAGGAATGGGTTTTGAAAGACTAGTGAGGGTAATTCAAAATAAAACATCCAATTACGATACGGATGTATTTACCGAAACCATTGCGAAGATTGAAGGGCTAACAAGCGTTAAGTATAATTTCAGCGACACAAAGAGCGACGTTGCTTTTCGTGTGTTGGCCGATCACATTCGTGCTATTGCATTTACCATTGCCGATGGACAATTACCATCAAACACCGGCGCCGGTTATGTGATTCGACGGATCTTACGCAGAGCCGTTCGCTATTATTATTCTTACCTGAATTATCAACAACCATTGTTGCATCAGTTGCTGCCGGTGATTGCCACGCAGTTTGAAACTGTGTTTCCAGAATTGAAGGAGCAAGAAAGTTTTGTTGCGAGAGTGATTCGAGAGGAAGAAGAAGCTTTTTTACGAACGTTGGGTAAAGGAATTGAAGAGTTTGGAAATATCACTGGCTTGTTAAGTGGCGTAGGCAATATTATTGGAGGAGAGTTTATATCAGAAAAGTATGGAACGGTATCTCAGATAACTAAGGGAGTTGTCCCAGGCGAAGTCGTATTTAAGCTGTATGATACCTATGGTTTTCCAATTGATTTAACATCCCTAATGGCGCATGAAATGGGATGGAAAATTGATCATGAGAAGACTAATGTATTAATGCAAAAACAAAAAGAACGTTCCCGTGCCGCTACAACCGTTAACACCGAAGATTGGATAATCGTGAATGAAGGCAATGCCAATGAATTTGTCGGTTATGATTCACTTGAAACAGGCGCACAAATTCTCAAATACAGAAAGGTAAAAGCCAAAGGCAAAGAATCGTATCAAATTGTCTTGGATAAAACACCTTTTTATGCTGAAAGCGGCGGACAGGTTGGCGACACAGGTCAATTGACGATTGGCAATGAGCAATTGGCAATTGTTGACACGAAGAAAGAGAATGATTTAATTATTCATTTTGCCGAAACGCTTCCTTTAATATTTGACGGCGAAGTGATAGCCAAAGTGGATGCAACAAAGCGCAAACACACGGCCATTCATCACAGCGCGACACACTTGCTTCATGCTGCTTTGCGCAAAGTATTGGGCTCACACGTCGCACAAAAAGGTTCACTGGTGAATGCCGATTATCTCCGCTTTGACTTTTCGCATTTCAGCAAGATGACCGATGAAGAAATCAAAGAGGTTGAACGCATCGTTAATGAAAAAATAAGAGAGAACATTCCGGTGGTCATTCGCTACATGTCCAAAGAAGAAGCGATGAAAACCGGTGCGATGGCTTTGTTTGGCGAAAAGTACGGCGACACCGTACGAGTTGTGACTATTGATCCAATGGCCTCATCCGCCTTCGGCACCTTCTCCCAAGAGAGAAGGGAAGCGGAAGAAAAGCCATTTAGCATTGAACTTTGTGGCGGTACGCACGTTGGCGCCACGGGTGAATTGGGTTTCTTTAAAATTACTTCCGAAGGCGCCGTGGCGGCTGGTGTTCGGCGCATCGAAGCCATCAGCGGGCTTGCGGCCGAAGAATATGCACAAGAAAGCTTCACAACCCTTCGCGGCCTTCGCGAGGTTTTAAAAAATCCAAAGGACATCGGCCGCGCCATCGCTTCCTTGCAAGAAGAAAACGCTTCGTTGAAAAAGCAGATTGAAAAATTTGAAGCAGCACAGTTGCGAAACCTTCGCGAAACCTTGGTACAACAAGGTGAAGTCATCAACGGTGTTTCTTTTGTAGGCAGTGTAACAACTGATGTAAGCAGTGCCGATGCGTTGAAGAAGCTGGCCACCGACATCAAAGCGCATCTGCCTCGTGCGGTTGTAGTGCTGGCCGCATCGGTTCAAGACAAAGCGCAGGTGGTGATTGTCGTTGATGAAACAGTGGCAAAAGAAAAAGGAGTTGATGCGGCTGCCCTTATCAAGCAAAAAATAGCACCGTTGATTAAAGGCGGCGGCGGCGGACAAAAAACATTGGCCACGGCCGGCGGACAAGACACATCGAATCTGCAAAAGATCATTGACACGATAAGAGAAAAATTGACAAACCCATAAACCTTTGGCCGGGAGCTACAAGCGAAGAAATTTTACCAAGAGCTAATCTTTCAAACGTCAAGCTACTTGCTACTTACCACTTGCTACTTGCTGTCGCCGCCTTCTGTCCTCACTTTCCACCGCTCGGCATTTTAACAACTGCGAACGTTTTCGTAATTAAATCGCCTACACTATATTTGAACTACGAAATTCAACGTAGTTAAAATAATCAAAGCATTTATGAAACAGTTTCTTCTGAAAAAATTTACCATTGCCGCGTTGGCCATCTGCACCCTGCCTGCCACCCTTCTTGCCCAAAACGAAAAAGAAGAAAAACCGGAGAAAAAGGAAAAGGCAGAGCAGAAAGAAAAAAAGGAGAAAAAGGAATTCCAGCAAATCATCATCACCCGCAACGGCGACAAAGAAGAAAAGACCGTGGTGGAAATCAGCGGCGACAAAGTGAAAGTGAACGGTAAAGATGTGGCCGACCTGAAAGACATTCAGGTTCATGTGAACAACATGACCATGCCGAAGATGCCGAACATAAATTTCAGGATGCCAAGTCCAAACAGCTTTTCAATGAATTGGGACGACGACAACTCGGCCATGTACAAGGTGGACAGTAACCGCGCCATGCTGGGCGTGGTAACCGAAGCCGATGAAAAAGGCGCGGCCGTTCAATCGGTAACCAAAGGAAGCGCGGCCGAAAAAGCAGGTTTGAAAAAAGGTGACGTCATCACCAAAATTGACAGCCGGAAAATTGACGCAACGGATGACGTAACCGATGCGGTTCGTGCTCACAAGCCCGGTGAAAAAGTAAGCATCACTTATCTCCGCGATGGCAAAGAACAAAAAGCCGCCACCGAATTGGGCCGCTGGAAAGGCATGAGTGTACAAAGCTATTCTGCGGCGAACAACTCATATAACAAAGTATGGCAGGACAATTTGAGCAACCGCGTATTTGAACGCACGGCGCCGAGTATGGCTTATGCCTTCGGTGGCAATCGCCCCAGGCTTGGTTTATCGGTACAAGACACCGATGACGGCAAAGGCGCTAAAGTTTTGGATGTGGACGATGAAGGCAACGCGGCCAAGGCCGGTGTAAAAGAAGGCGACATCATTACACAGCTTGATGATAAAGCCGTGAACAGTGCCGACGAAGTTTCCAAACTCATTCGCGATAAAAAAGACCAGCTCTCTTTTAAGCTTCAGGTTATCCGCGACGGCAAACCGCAAACCATTGATGTAAAAATTCCACGCAAGCTGAAGACGGTGGATCTATAACGTGAATCGTGAATCGTCAAACGTGAATAAGAGAAACATTTGTGCGCGAACATCCTAATAAGGTTTCAGCGTGAAGAGCATCTTCCATTCACGTTTGACGATTCACGATTCACGTGTTTCATTGTGCAGTCTTTCAACCGCCCTGCCTTTTTTGGCGGGGCTTATCTTTGCGCCAAATCTTTTGCATGGTTGATGATCGGTACGAAGTGGTGATTGGACTTGAGGTACACGCACAGCTCCTGACAAAAACAAAACTCTTTTGCGGAGATACCATCGCTTTTGGCGGGGAAGCCAACACACAAGTCAGCGCTATATCGCTGGCGCATCCGGGCACGTTGCCCAAAATGAATAAAGAAGTGATACGGCTTGCCATTACACTGGGTTTAGCAACGCAATCAACCATTGTTCAGCAGGCTTATTTTGCCCGCAAAAATTACTTCTATCCCGATCTTCCCAAAGGCTATCAAATCTCCCAACACACCACGCCGATTTGCAAAGGTGGTTTTGTGGAAATAACTGCTGGCGCTGAAAAGAAAGCCATTCGGCTGAACCGCATACACATGGAAGAAGACGCCGGTAAAAGCATCCATGATGACGAAAGTTCTTACACAAAACTTGACTTTAACCGGGCCGGCACGCCCTTGCTGGAGATTGTAACCGAACCCGATTTGCGCAGCGCCGGCGACGCAGCGGCTTACGTGACCACGCTCCGTAAACTCGTCCGGCATTTGGGTGTGTGCGACGGCAATATGGAAGAAGGCAGCCTGCGGTGCGACGTGAACATATCGATACGAAAGAAAGGCGATGAACAATTAGGAACGAAGGTGGAAATCAAGAACCTCAACTCGATTCGCTTCATTAAGAAAGCCGCCGAATACGAAAGCAAAGCCTTGATAAAAAAACTGGAAAGTGGTGAAACCATCCTGCAGCAAACAAAAGGCTGGGACGAGAAGACATCAACAACCTATGTCATTCGCACCAAGGAAGACGAAGATGATTACCGCTACTTTCCCGAACCTGATCTGCCGCCGTTCAACATCACTGTTGAAGAAATAGATGCCGTGAGAAGGGCGATGCCGCCGCTGCAAAGCGAGGTAAAAGAAAACTTAATAAAGGAATATAGCTTGCCTGATTATGCGGCTTCACAATTGGCCGAAGACACCGAACTGGCCGGACTATTTTTCTCCATTACAAAAGAAACGGCAAATCATAAAGCGGCGGCAAATTGGGTACTTGGGCCGGTAAAAAATCAGTTGGTGCTGGAAGACAAATCAATGGATGAAATAAGCATCAAACCTTCCTCCATCGCAAAACTGATTTCGCTAACCGATGAAGGCATCATCAGCTATGGCATTGCGGCGCAACAAATTTTTCCGCATCTTCTTAACAGTCCGCAAACGGACATTGAAGAGTATATTGAAAATCAGAATTTAGGTTTGCAAGTGGCAAGCGAAACCGATACGCACATTGCAGCCGCATTGAGCAAACATGCGGATAAAATTGCCGCTTATAAAAAGGGCAAAAAAGGTTTGCTTGCCGTATTTGTGGGAGAGGTAATGAAACTCTCAAAAGGCAAAGCCGCCGCGGAAGAAGTCACGAAAAAATTAACGGAAAAATTAAACGCATAACCCAATGAAAAAAATTATTTGGATGGCATTTGCCGTGAGTGCAGCGGCCTGCTCGCAAAAAAACACCGGCCGCAGTTTTGATGTGGAAGGCAATGTAAAAAATACGGATGCCAAAATGATTTATTTGGAGGAAGATGTAGCCGCCGGCCAGCCCGTGATCATGGATTCGGCGGAGCTTAAAAGCGGCGGTTCTTTTCGGCTGCAGTCGCCGGTGAAAGAAGAAGCTTTTTATCAATTACGGCTTAAAGGCAAAACGGTGCCGTTGGCATTTTTGGTGAACGATGTGCCCAAGGTCTCGGTGCAAGCAGATCTTGCCAATGCGGCACAACCCTATACGATAACGGGTTCGCCGGCTTCGCAGGCCGTTGTTTCTTACGACAAGGAATTGAAAGCAAAAGCGGAAAAAATCGTGGCGGAAGGCAGTGCGGTTGATAGCCTGAAAGCAGCCAAGGCGCCTGATAGCGTGATTGCGCTTACTTACCGGAGAGTAGAGCAAAACGTTGCTGATGCAAAAGCCTATGCAACCGCCTTTCTTAAAAATACAAATAGCCCGGTGCTTTTGATTTACGCCATCAGCGCCTTTCAGAACATTTTGAACAACATCGGCCTGCAGGGATTTTCGCCGGCCGAAATTACCGATGCCGTAAGCACTGCATCGGCAAAGTTTCCTACCCATTCAGGCATTCAGGCCATTAAAAAAAGTTTGGCGCCAAGCGCCGCTCCCGACTTTACGCAACCCGATGCCGACGGCAAGCCGGTCTCGCTTTCGTCGTTTAAGGGCAAGTATGTGTTGCTTGATTTTTGGGCCAGCTGGTGCGGGCCTTGTCGCCACGAAAACCCAAACGTGGTAAAGGCGTACAACGAGTTTAAGGATAAAAATTTCACCGTGTTCAGCGTGTCTTTGGATCAAAACAAAGCGGCCTGGCAAAAGGCCATTCAGCAAGATGGTTTAACGTGGACGCATGCAAGCGATTTAAAATTTTGGAATAACGAAGCGGCGGTGTTGTACGGGGTGCAAAGCATTCCGGCCAATTTTTTAATTGACCCGCAGGGGAATATTATTGCGAAGGATTTAAGGGAAGGAGAGTTGGCGGAGACGCTACGGCGTACGATTAAGTAAATTATGCTAAAACAGCAAAGAAGTCGTTAGGTAATATTTTTTTTGCTTAATTATCACTGTATTTAGTTAGCGTGATTTATACAATACTCCAATTCAAGACAATTTTTCCTGTTGTATAGGAGAGATACCACTAATGTAACCGTAGCAAACGCAACAATAGTCATCATGATTTTTTAATCACTATAACAGCTAAAAAATGAATATATCAACATTAAACTCTTCATATTTTTTATTTGTAAAAAGATGTCTTGTTTGATGAGTAATCAGCTACTTTTTGTATGGAGTGAATTATAATATTCAATCAAATCCTTCCATTGTTTATCACGTGAATCTTTTTTATCGCTTTTTTTTCTTAAATATTCCTGCAACTCCAATCTCTGATCAGGAAACTGTTCTGGCACTTCGCTAATGTTTTTTATGTAGAGAAAACGATTATCAACTTTTAGATAGTACATTTCTTTTGTACTAATCCGCTGTTCGTACGTTGAAGAATTATAAGGCAATGTTTCTGTTAACACTTTAAAATACGCTTTATATAAATTCACCTTTCCAGTGTCCAGTAACTGATACCATTTATTTATACTTTTAGTGTCATCTGTAATTAAAGAAGCATTTAAAAAGTGATAATATTTTTCCGTAGCCGTATCCTTGAACCATATTTCACTTGCTTCTACTGATGAAATTAGTTCTGCTCCCGCTTCATCGAGTATGTGTAATTTGTTAGCCAACAGATCGAATTTTATCGATGGTGCTGAATATCTCTCGCCTGCTTTTGTTACCACGGTACCGTTCATCCAACTATCAATTAGATAGGGCGTACCTTCTTTAAGGTTCACAAATCTTGTGTTTAAAAAAACATCGCCATTTATAAGATCACGGAAACCTTTCCGTCCGCTTTCACCAGTTTGTTGATTGTTCACGTCAACAACTTTCTGTGCCTGTGTTTCGGCGCAAGAAAAGACCCAAAAAATAAAAATTAAACTCCTCATTTTGTAAAAATAAGATACAGATTAATAAGAGGTAAAGCAGGTTTTAATAATAAGCAATAAATTTTATATCCTTGAAGAAATTTATTTCAAACGGAAAAGTCTATTCGCTTGATAGACATCTGCAGTAAAATAGGGTACATTTAAAGCTATCCAGACATGTTGGTTTTCCAAACCAAAGAATAAAAAGCAGAAAAGCCGTCCTCATGAGGACGGCTTTTCTGCTTTTTATTCTTTCGCAACCACTTTTTTAAAAGCCAGGATTTTGCTGTCCCCTGATATTTGGGTTTGCGTCTAATTCGGATTGAGGAATTGGCAGCAACCGTCTATTGTCATTGTAAAGAATAGTCCTTGCTGACGACGGATAATTTGTGCTGCGCACAACATCGCGTTTTAAACGCTGCAAATCCAAATAACGGTCGCCTTCAAAAGCTAACTCCTTCCTTCTCTCTGAAATAATGTCTTCGAACAATTGTGGGCCAGTTGATGCAATGGCCACAGCACCTCGGCGGGACGTGATGTAGTTTACATAAGTAAGTGCATCCAATTCATTGCCTGGTAATGAAGCTTCGGCAGCAATCAAATACATTTCGCTTAGTCGCAGCACTTTTGTATCGCTTACATCACTTCCAAACGTATTTGGATATTTATTTACAAAAACGGCGGCGAGGCCACCTCTTATACCTGTACTGTATAAACTCTTCCGAATGTCTGTTGCAGCAAACAAATTGTATAAAACATCCGAGGCAAGTAGGTCTCCATAACCGGCTTGGCTATAAATATTCGGTAAGGCATCAAAACCATTGTTGGCTACCGCATCAGAAGATACCTCAAATAAAGTCTCAACTTTATCCGTTCGTGGCAATGCGTTGTTCCAATAACTCACGTAGTTGGCGGCCGTTACCGCAGTAAATCCGCCATTATTTATCACATCCAAAGCCGCTGCTTTTGCGTTGGTATTATCACCCATGGTTAAGTACACTTTAGCTTGTAAACCTTTAGCGGCATACTTGCTAAATTGGGTAGAATTAATGTATTGAGTCATTAAAGAATAGGCCTGCGTCAAGTCACTGTTTATAAGCGCATACACTTCTGAAACCTTATTTCGGGACGGATAGAAATCAGGATTATAGGAGGTAACAATAGGAACACCTAAACCGGCCGGATTTTCAGTATAAGGTTTTGAAAAATAGCGAACAAGTGTGAAATAACACAAAGCCCTTATTGCATAAGCTTCACCTTTATACTGATTTAGATTTGCGTTTGCGGCTATGTTAGAATTAATGACGTTGTTGCAACGCAGGATTGTATTATAAGCCGCATTCCAGAAGCCAGACACATTGCCATCAGCAACCGTAAATGTATTTAGGCTATAAACTGTGTAGCGGTTACTATTGGACAAGGATTGATAAGCATTGTCTGCCATAAGATCGCCAAGTACCGGCACTGTTCGCCCATAATAGTCCACATTGCGTAAACCGGCATAAGCGCCGCGTAAGGCAGTGGCCAAATCCGTCTCTGCCCCCAAAGCTTGATCCGGTGTTAAGACTGTAGGCGGAGTTAACTCAATGAAGCTCTTTTTGCAGGAGGTGGTAAATGCTATCAGGCCGATAACCAGCACTACACCTTTATTAAGTATTCGCATCATAATTTTCAGATAATTCTGTTTAAAATTTAGAATCCCAAGTTTAATCCGAAGGTTACCGTTTTGGGTATAAAAACATTCAGATTCGTTTGACTTGCAACCCCTTGTTCCGGATCGAAAGGCAGGTTTTTATCCTTCACCCATGTCCAAACATTTGTACCTCTTACGTAAAAGAAGGCGCTGGCTATTTTTGCTTTCGCTAAAACCGATTTAGGTAGATCGTAACCTGCCTGTATATTGCGTAAGCGAATGAAATCGCCTTTGTTTAAATAAAATGTAGAGAAGCTTTGAAAGCTTTTATTACCACCGTAGATGTATTTGGGAATGTCTGTAATTTGACCAGGTTTCTGCCAACGATCAAGTATGCGTTCTACTTTATTAAATGTGGCCCCAAAACCTGCTCCCACGTAATAGCTGCCCCATGCGTCTTGAACGTAGTTGCCATAATTGTAGTATAGCTGCGCTTCAATGCTGAACCCTTTATACCGGAACGTATTTGTCAATGACCCAAAATATTTGGGAGAAGCCGATCCGTATAAGAATCTTTGGGCAGTAGAATAAACGTTCGTGGTATTCGTTAGCGTAGAGTCTGTGTACCATAATGGATCACCGTTGGCTGGATCTGCGCCTTTATATTGACGTACATAAAAAGATTGCACATCATATCCTTGACGAATCAAAAAGGAACCGTTGGCAATGTCTTTTCCATCAGGCAAGCTGGTCACTCTGTTCTTGTTGTATGCAAAATTAAAATTCACTGTCCAAGAGAAGTCTTTTAACTGTACCGGTATGCCATTAATTCCAAGCTCAAATCCTTTGTTTTGAAGCGCTCCCGTGTTTCTTCTCTGTGAAAGAAAGCCCGAGGTTCTTGACAGCTGTACATCCAATAACAGATCAGATGACTTTCTAATGTAATAGTCAGTTGTTATGCTAAGGCGATTATTAAATATTCCAATATCTAAGCCTGCGTCAAATTGTTTATTTAGCTCCCAGGTTAAATTAGGGTTTCCAACATTTGAGGGTGCGCTGCCTGGAGCACTGTTATAATTAGAACCGAAGCTATAGCTGGGAAAGTAGTCATAATTGCCGATAGCACCATTGCCTACTACGCCATAAGATCCTCTAAATTTTAGTTGGTTCAAGAAACCAATTTCCTTCATAAAGTTTTCTCTATCCAAATTCCAAGAGCCGCCAACGGACCAAAAGTTGCCGTATTTATGGCTCTCACTAAATCGCGAAGAACCATCGCGACGGAAACTGCCTGAAAGAATGTATTTGTCCCTATAGTTTAGACCCGCGATTGCAAATTGGGACAGGAAAGAATAATCAGAAATTGTTGCTGATGCTGTTTTAGGTGTCGCGCTTGAAGCAGGGTATTGTAATAAATAAGTCAGGGGAAATCCTGTACCCTGTAAAGAAGTAAAGTACCCCTTCGATAATTGTGTTTCATAGCCAACCTGCAATGTGCTGTAAAAATCTCCTGTATTGTTGATGTTTTGCCGATAGTTCAGCGAGTTAGTCCAAGTCCAGTTAAAATAGCGTGTATAATAATCATACGCCCTGCCAGTTGAGGTTGGATTGTATTGAACATTTGCTCCAAACGTTGGAGAACCGGTTGCCAGTACAGCACCGTCGCCGTAAAATGGATTATTGTATTGGTCTTCCTCTAAGGAATTAAAGTCAGCACTAAAATTGGAGTTGAAACGCAAATTGTCCAATATTCGATATTCGCCTCCCACGCTGCCGCGTAAGCTGAATTGTTTCAAATAACGCTTATCCAAATTAGCTAATGCTATTGTATTGAACGTGCTGCTTGTAGGAAAATCAGCCGTTAAAATATTGTAGCTCCCGTCTGCTTTGTAAGCAGAACGCGTTGGCAAAATAAAATAAGAGCTAAGCACCGGGTTACCAAAAGCACCACCACTTAACGGCGTGTGTTGGCGAACAAAACCGCCATCTAAATTCATGTTCAAAGTAATGCGATCGGTAGCTTGGTTTGTAAGACGAATAGCACCATTGTATCTTTCCAAATCTGATTTAATGCTTGTGCCTTGTTGCTTGAAGTAACCACCCGACATGTAAAAGGTTGATTTTTCAGTACCGCCGCTGGCGCTAAGATTATACTGCTGTTGCGTGCCTTTTTGTGTCACAGCATCTAACCAATTAAAGTCCGTACCATTGCCATTGCCTAAAGAGGTAAGTGTAGCGTCAATCGTAGCTTGGGGATAGCCACCATTTACCAAGCCTTCTCTTGTAATATCAATGTATTGGCTAGCAGTAAGAGGGGAATATTTTGAATTGTTGTATGCGGTAGTACTATTCCCTGTTTCCGCATCAAACCTGAATTTTGTTTTACCCGCTCTGCCTTTTTTTGTAGTAACAATGATAACCCCGTTTGCACCGCGGCTTCCGTAGATAGCGGTAGCAGAGGCATCTTTCAAGACCGATATACTTTCAATATCATTTGGATTTATGGTACTTAAAAGGTTGGCCGTTGTTGTGAGCCTTGAAGCATCACCCGTATTTAAGATAGCGCCATCAACTACCCACAAAGGTTCATTGCCTGCATTGATCGAACTAATACCTCTGATGCGTATTTGCTGGTTGGCGCCTGGAGCGCCAGAAGGAGCAACGGATTGCAAACCGGCAACCTCCCCTTGCAAGGCTTTATCAATAGATGTGAAAGGTTTGTTCTCAACATCTTTGGCTCTGATCGTACTAACTGAACCGGTTAAATCTTTTCTCCGGGATGTGCCGTACCCTACTACCACGACCTCCTGAAGACTTTTTTCAGAAGATTGTGTTGTAACATTAATCGAAGATCGGGTACCTATGTTCACTTCCTGCTGTGCTACATCAGTACCTGAAATTACCAGTACACTCCCGTTTGTTGGTACACTAATAGAATAGGTACCATCTGCTTTTGTAACTGTTCCCGCTCGAGTACCCTTTACTTGAACAGATGCACCAGAAACCGGTGCACCACTCGCATCCGTCACCCGGCCGGTAATTGTACGAGTTTGTGCCAGAAGTTGCAGACTAACCAACAACGTTCCCAGCATTAGCAATAAAATTTTTCTCATTTGTATGTATTGATTTTTAAAGTGAGCGAATTTAGGGGATGAGAGAATGAGTAAGTCACATTTTTTTAACAAATAGCTGCATTTAAAAAAATTATTTATGTTTTTCGGAAGGCAATGACGAATTCTCTTTCTTGTATGCTTCCCAAACAATAAACATGTGGCAAAACGAACAAGACCCTCCTATTATGGAAGGCCCTGTTCGTTGTCATATGCACTCCATTACAATTAGTTGTCCGTCATTAGATGATTAAGCGAAAGCTCTGTGTTGGAGATGGGCCAAACATAACCAACATCAGTAGGTGCTTTAGCCTGTGCTGAACCCTTAGCCGGAAAAGTTTGCAGAGTACGCGTGATGTCATTATTGCGTAAACCTTCTCCCAAAAATTCGATGCGCCTTTCTTTTAAAATAGCAGTAATTAAATCTGCAGAAGTAGCAAAACTTGCGACCGTGAAGGTAGTGGCTGCGTCGGAGCGGTTACGTACAGCGTTTAACAAAGCCACAGCTTGTGCGTCCACACTGCCAATGCTTCTGGCTCTTGCTTCAGCTAAATTTAATAATACCTCTGCATACCGAATTACAGGCACATAATCGGTATAAGGCGAACCAGTGGCGTATTTAAACAACCAGTATTTTATAGATGAACCGGAACCGCTTGATTTAATAAAGGTTCTGCGTTTGTCAGTAGCTGTCCAACCAGCATCGGCAATGATCCCACTTGGGTTTAATGAATATTCCCCATTGCCAACCCCACCGATAAGATTTCCGGCTGCATCTTTTGTTGTGCTTCCTGGTGTATAGTAATAAGCCAGTTGATTCTGCGTGCCTGGATTGTCGCCTGTGGTAGCGGTCATGGGCATGGAAAGAATGGATTCCGTCGTTGTGTAAGTTTTAAAAACGTTAGTAACATCGGCCTGCAGAGAATGATTAACACCGGTCGTAGCGGTGAATGGCGCAGCTGCGGAAACAATCTTGTTTGCCTCGGTTATCACTTTGTCATACTTCTGCATGGAAAGATAAACCCGCGTCTTTAAAGCAATAGCTGTGTTTCGGTGGGCACGTGTTGTGTTGTTGTAGACACTGGCGTAAGTGAGAGGGAGGTTGGCATCAGCATAATCCAAATCACTGATGATTTGAGTATACACATCGGCCACAGAACTCCTGGCCAAATCAGATGCTCCCGGTCCTTTAATGCCCGATAAACGCAAAGGCAATCCGGGTTTGCTGCCATTTCCGTCGGCATAAGGACGGGCATAAAACTGGAGCAGGCTGTAGTACGACAAGGCTCTTATTAATTTAGCTTCACCTAAATAATTGTTTGCCAGTGTTGAGCCGACTACTGACGTTCCTTTTGCCGCCATGCCGTCAATAAAAATATTGCAGTTCTCAATGGTACTGTAAGCAGCCGACCAAAGGTTCACTACGGCGGTAGCACTGTTAGTGGGGTTTTGATTCCAAATATCGGAAGCAGTCACCAGGTTGCTTGTTTGGTTTAAAAAGTCTTCTCCCCTTACATCGCCGTACACCAAGTAACGACCACCGTAAAAATTACCGTTTTTTAAAGAACCGTAAAGACTTAGCACACCGTTCGATATCCGGCTGGGTGTATCAAAGGCCGATGCATCGGAAACTGAAGTTTGCACGGTTGGGCTTAATAAATCCCTTTTACAGGAATTCATTGCCATTACGCACAACCCCAGGGAAAGCATATACTTATATTGTTTTTTCATTGCAATGCGTTTTAAAGTTTAAAAACCAACATTCAATCCCACAATGATAGTTCTGGCATTGGCTGCGCCATTTCTATCTACGCCTTGCGATTGCGTGGCGTTACCGTTCGACGATACTTCCGGGTCAGGGCCGGGATACTTTGTCATAACGGCTAAGTTTTGGCCAGTCAAATAAAGCCTTGCGTTGGCTATTTTAACCCGGTTCAAAACTCCCTTGGGAAGCGTGTAACCAAAGCTCACGTTCTTAAGTTTTACAAAATCGCCTTTGAACACGTTAATGTCGAGCGGCATTGCGGAACCGTTTGAGACATTATCTCCGTAAACTGGCTTGGCATACTTTGCCATGTCATTTGTTTTGCCCCACGCTTGTAAAACGTCAACACTATTGTTCCAAAAGCGTTGGTCATGCAGGCCGGCATTCGTGCCGTAATACACGTAAAACCCAGCTTGATACGTCAACAATACATCTAAATCAAAACCTTTATAACGGAAGGTATTGCTCCAGCCACCGTAGGTTTTTGGAAGCACGTTAGCATACATAAGAGCATCGGCAGACTGGCTGATAGAGGTGCCACCGGTTGGGCTCACATATTTTGTCAACCCATCCGGCGTCGTGGAATAGTTGAATTGGCCGGTGGGTGCATAATACTGGTAATAAACAGGTGTTCCGGCCGAGTTAATGAAGATGCGCTTACCGGTTGTGGCATCCACGCCACCGGTTTTGATGACCCATAGGTAACCCGCTGAATATCCCGCTTTGGTTTTGTTGACGGTTTCCAATGAAGACGTGGTGGTTAATATCTCGCTCAAATCAGGCGACAGTGCCGTCACTTGGTTTTTATTGAACGTAATGTTGAAGGAACTGTTCCAAGAAAAATCTTTCGACCGGATCGCAGTGACATTTAAAGTCACTTCAGCGCCCTTGTTAAACATTTTGCCGACGTTTAAAGGAATGGAATTGGGGACACCCGTTGACGGCGCTTGCGGTACATTTAAGATAAGGTCCGTGATGTTGTTTTTGTAATAGGCAAATTCGCCGGTGAGTCGGTCCTTAAATAATCCAAGCGAAAAACCAACGTCTGTTTTGTAGCTGTTTTCCCAGTGGAGGTTGGGATTGCCGGCCTGCGAAAACGCCAGAGTAGAAGCACCACCGTATAAGCCAGAAGAGAACAGAGAGAAAGTAGGATAGTCACCGATGCCTGCCGTATTCCCCACTTTGCCGTAACTGCCGCGAATTTTGAAGCTGCTGAATGTTTTATCTAAACCAGCTGACTGCCAAAATCCTTCTTTAGTAATCTCCCAACCGGCAGAACCGGCCCAGAAAACACCTGCTTTTACAGCAAAGGCAGAGTATTCGTCCCGCCTTACCGTTCCGCTTAAAAAATATTTTTTACTGAAGTCATAGTTCAAACGGGCAAAATTGGAAAGCAAATAATTTTCGCCAAAGACATTGCTGGCTGAATTGTTAGTAGTAAAGCCTGCTTGTAAAATGGTATAAGCCGGATCAGATAGCGTTTGCCTATTAATACCATAGCCCAACGAAGTGCGGCGGTCCTGCTCATTGCCCACAATTAAATTCACGTTATGCTTGGCTGCAAAACTGTATTCAACTTGAGCCGTATTGTCCCAAACCCACCTTTTGTATTTGCCAAAGTTGCTGGTGGCATAACCGTTATAAGATTGCCCATCGCCGTGAATAGGGTTCCAAAACAAATCGTTATCCACCAAAAGATAATCTATACCATATTGTGAACGTAGAGTAAGCCAAGGCACCGGTTTCAATTGCAAGTAAACATTTGATTGAATATGGTTGGTTTCACTGTTCGAACGATTCATGTCCAAAATTGGAACCGGATTGTAAAAACCAACTTGTGGAAGAGCATTATTCATAGAGCCGATATAGGCAGCTCCAATGTTGTAGGAACCATCATTATTATATGGAGAAACGTTGGGGGCATTCACAATGGCCAATCTTGCCAGGCCGCCAGTGTTATAGGCTTCACCGGATAAGGAGCCGGAAGTAGTAGCCGCAAAGTTCTGTTCATTTGAAAACGAAATTTTACCGCCGTATGAAAAGATGTTGCTAATACGGCTGTCCAAGTTGAACAAGATGTTTGAACGAATGAAATCATTCTTTCTAATAATTCCTTGTTGGTTTGAATAGCCCGCAGATAGATAATAGGTTGTATTATCGCTACCGCCCGATACGCTCAAAGTATGA
Source organism: Flavisolibacter sp. (assembly GCA_965247695.1). Taxonomy (GTDB): domain Bacteria; phylum Bacteroidota; class Bacteroidia; order Chitinophagales; family Chitinophagaceae; genus Flavisolibacter. The sequence goes on along the minus strand of OZ252037.1, from coordinate 1,489,217 downwards.
TTTTGCGAGAGGCCTTTGCGGTAAACGTAATTGTACCAATTGGTGTTGATGGGATTTCCATCAGGGCCATTGGTTAACTTAAACGGATTGGCGCCTAACGAAGACAGTTGCCCTGGATTGTTGGCCACGGCCATGTTTTTAAAATCTGTGTATTGAAAAGCATCCAGCACTTTTGGCAACCGATATGCTTCAGACCAGCTTACGTTACCGTCATAGGTCACACGGGGTTTACCCGCACGGCCTCTTTTAGTGGTAACAAACACCACACCGTTAGCGGCGCGGCTGCCGTAGATAGCCGTGGCGGCAGCGTCTTTGGCAATGTCTATGCTGGCAATGTCGGCTGGGTTAATGCTGGCTAAGGCATTGCCTGCGGCATTAGTGGAACTATAATCACCGGTATTACTGGGCACACCGTCAACGATAACAAGCGGGTAAGAACTAAGTGATAAAGAGTTTGTGCCGCGAATCCGAAACACCGGCGGGCTGTTTAATACGCCGGTAGGGATGGTAACCTGTACACCGGCAGCCCTGCCACCTAAAGCTTGTTCGAAACTTTGTACCGGCTTTTCCGCTACGGCTGCGCCGCTTACATTGGCTACATTTCCGGTTACCTCTCTTCTGCGTTGGGTACCGTAACCTACTACCACAACTTCTTGCAGATTTGCACCCGTACCGGCTTGCAGCGTAACAGAAACATTAGTTTGAGTACCGATGGTTACTTCTTGGCTGGCTTGACCAACCGCTGAAATCACAAGTACCCGCCGGTTTGCAGGAATACTGATGGAGAAGGTCCCGTCATCTTTAGTAACGGTTCCCACTCTTGTGTTTTGCACCTGTACGGAAGCGCCGGAAACCGGCGCCCCGGCCGCATCCGTTACTTTGCCCGTAACGGTTCGGTTTTGTGCGAGAAGTTGCAGATTCAGCAGCAGTACACTGAATAGCAGCATTAGAATTTTTCTCATGTACAATATATTTTTTTTAAAAAGTGAGCGAAAATAAGGGACAGGGATTTACATAGTCCGCATTTTTTACCGATGCGCTGCACAGGCCTCAACTTTTTCTTTCAAGCCCCTTTTTTGAACGGCGAAGAAAAATTTCCAATCTCTGGCCCACCAATTAATTATCACCTTTTGCCTCCAGTCCGTTTCTAAAAACCGTAAGCAGCAAGGCCGGCAATAAAACAAGATTGGCCACCGTAGCCGTCAACAGCGTAAGTGAAGTGAGCCAGCCCAAGGCTTTAGTGCCACCAAACTCGCTGAAACAGAAAATCACGAAGCCCGCCGTTAACACAATAGAAGTATAAATGATGCTTAAGCCCGTGGAATGAATGGTTTGCCCTACCGTCTTTTTTACATCGCCACTGTTACCACTTAACTGCTGCTTGTAATTAACCAAAAAGCGGATGGTAATGTCAATGGCGATGCCTAGCGCCACGCTGAAAACCAGCACCGTGGAGGGTTTCAGCGGTACGCCGGTCCAGCCCATAACGCCGGCGGTTATTACCAGCGGAATCAAATTGGGGATGAGCGAACAAAGCAAAATCCGAAACGACCGAAAGAGGTAAATCATGCAGGCAGTGATGAGCAGAAAGGCCCAGAAAATACTTTCCTTTAACCCATTGATGATAAAACGAGAACCTTCCAAAGCCGTTACTGATCCGCCGGTGAGTTCAATATTGTATTTGCGTTTGCCCCAGGTTGTATCGTCTTTGTGTTCCGCCTTTGCTTCGGCGGTAGCCGACAAAGCTTCTATGCTATCGCGATTAAAAATTGCGTCCGCGCGGCCTTCAATGCTATCCAAAATGGCCGGCAAAGCCTCTGAACCCACGTCCTTCATGGTGACGGAAATACGAGCCCGCTGCCGGTCTTTGTCCATAAAAGAAGAAACCAGTTTGGAAAAGCCTTTGCCTTCGGTGTTTGTACCGGATGATGCACTGTCTGCATTTTGTGCGAGGTATGGCTTCAACGCCAGTAGATCATTTTCACCGGGCAACGCATAAAAGGTACTGTCGCCTTCAAAGAAGGCCTGCTTCGCAAACTTCAATCCTTCAGTTAGCGTAAGGGCCCGGCCTGCGTAACTACGCGAAGAAAGGTATTGAACCAGCGAATCCATCTTGACAAACGTGGCAAGATTGACGATGCGCCGCTGCTTTTTAGCATCTATCACTACCTCCAACGGCAACACGCCGCCGAAGTTTTGCTCAAAAAATTTCAAATCGAGATAGACTTTATCCTTTTGCGGCACATCATCCACCACATACGCCAAACTCCGCAACCGAAACATACCGGCAATAGAAACCGCCAGCACCAAAGCAGTGGCAACAAAGATGATTCTGCGATGATTGAGTGACCAAGATTCCAACCGGCTAAGCCAGCGCTGTAATCGTTGGCTATCCAAATACTTCATGTGTACAGCCTTTGGCGCAGGCAACAGGCTTACTACGGCAGGTATTAGAAAGAGAGAAATAAAGAACAACGCAAAAATGTTGACGCCAGCTACCACGCCAAACTCTTTCAGGATGGCGCTTTTAGTGAGGCCAAACACCGCGAAACCAATGGCGGCCGTGATATTGCAGAACAAAGTCACAATTCCCATCTTGCTGATCATCTCCACCAGGGCTGTCTGTTTGTCGCCGGTTTGGCGGTAGCTTGTATGAAACTTGTTTAAAAAGTAAATGCAATTGGGAATGCCAATAACCACAATCAGCGGGGGAATGAGCGCCGTAAGAATGGAAAGTTTGTAGCCCATCCACTCCAAAAAACCTATGCTCCAGACAACGCCGATACCCACCACCGCCAGCGATAAAAGCACGGCGCTGAACGACCGGAAAAACAGCAATAAAATCAGGGCTGATAAAGCAATGGAGCCGATAAGGAAATACTTCATCTCGTTCTTAATCTTATCGGTCATGATGGTGCGAATCAACGGCAGGCCGCTCATGCGCAGATCCACTTGATGTTTCGCTTCAAAAACGTCGGTCAATTGCAGTACACTGTCAATAACGGCCTTACGCGCCGGTGTGTTAAATAAGGCATTGTTAGTAGTGACGGCCATCAGCCAGGTCTTTGCTTCCTTATCATACAACAAGCCGCGATAAAAAGGCAGATTAAGAAAGATGGCTTTGCCGCTGTCAAGTTGAGTCTGCGTTAGGATAGTGTCTTTAAAAATGGGCAACGCCTGCAGCTTTTCAGCACTGTCTGAACGCACCAGGTTTACCGCCGATGGCACCGACAAGATGCTTTCGATACCGCGAATCTTCTTCAATCCTTTTTGTAAACCCACATAATCAACAAAGAAAGATGAGTCGAAGAAATGAGGTGTTTGTACGCCTATCACCATCAACCCGCCATTCTCTCCAAACACTTTTTTAAAGCGTTCGTAAGCTACGTATTTGGGATTGTCAACAGGAACGGCTTTGGCAAATTCATAACCCAGCTTTACATCTTTTGCGTGCCAGCCGAAGAAGGCCGTAAGCGTCAGCAGCAGGGCAAACAAAATGGTTTTGAAGCGAAGAATAAGCAGGGCAACCGATTTCCACATGGGGGCAAAGAAAAGGAGAAATGATTAGCTGATTTGAAGATTAGCTGATAAATGCTTGCGCAGACTTGGGTGCGTGACAGCACTCTCAATCTTCTACTAAAATCTATTTTTCTCTTTCGGTTTTCTCTTACCCTTAGTTTTGAAAAGTGAGATTCCTGTTCCTGTTTTTCTTGGCCCCCTTTTTTGCACAAAGCCAAAACACCTTTCCGCCCATTGGCGGCTGGCGCGAACACCTCCCCTACCAGGGCACGATTGACGTGACAGCATCGGATAAAAAAGTTTACGCCGCCACGGCCTTTAGTTTTTTCAGCATTGATGTAGCCACAAAAGAAATCGAACGTTTTAGCAAAGTTTCAGGCTTGAGCGAAACCGGCGTAAGCGCCATTCAATGCGACGCGGCTTCTAAAAAATTGTTTGTGGCCTACAACAACAGTAATATAGACGTGCTGACCGAAAGCGGCATCAACAACATTCCCGATATTAAACGCACCGCCATCAGCGGCGATAAAAATATTTACGCGATTTATCCCGATAAGGCCCGTTGTTATTTGAGCACAGGTCTTGGTGTAATTGTGCTGGATGCCGATAAATACGAAGTGAAAGATTCCTGGTTTATTGGCGCGGCCGGCGGTTATGTAAAGGTGAACGGCTTTACAAAAACAACAGCCTTTTTTTATGCGGCCACGGAAGAAGGATTGAAACGAACGCCAACATCCACGCCCAATCCGGCAGACTTCCGTGCATGGCAAACGGTATCCGGCACGAACGGTTTAGCGGCTTCACCGGCCAAAGCGGTTGTGCTTTTGCAAGGAAAAATTATTGCATTGCAGAAGGATTCTTTGTTTGTGGAGAACAACGGAACGTGGATTCTTTTCTTCGCCAACGGATGGCCGGTAACGTCCATAAATGCATCGCAAAATAATTTGTTGGTCACGCAGCGTAAGCCAACCGGCGAAGCGCAAGTTGTGAGTTTGAGCGCAAGCGGTGTTGTACAAAAAACACTTCGACAACCCGGTGTTATTTCATCACCCGAAAAAGCAGTGGCAGTTGGGGCTGATGTTTGGACGGCTGATCTTGATGGCGGCCTTTCGCACTATAATGGAGCCGGCTTTGAAACTTACAAATTGAATTCGCCGCAAAACATTGTACAAGGTCAGATGGTAGTACGCAACGGTGTGTTGTGGGCCGCGGCCGGAGCGGTTAACAGCAGTTGGAATTATCAGTACAATCCAAGTGGTGTTTTTAAATTGCAGAATGGCGATTGGTCGGCTTATAATATTTACAGCTACAAGCAGCTCGATAGCTTGCTTGACTTCATTACCGTAGCCGTTGACCCGCGTGACAACACAATTTGGGCGGGTTCGTTCGGTGGCGGTTTGCTGCACATTGATGTGGCATCATCGCTAAAAATTTTTAAGCAGAACTCTCCACTCCTGCCCACCATCGGCGATCCGGGAAGCTACCGCGTTTCGGGGCTTGCCTTTGATGCCGATAATAATTTATGGGTATCCAATTTCGGCGCAGCCAAAGGTTTACACGTGCTGAAAAAAGACGGCACCTGGCAATCGTTTTCAATACCGTTTGGTTTGTACGAGAATGCAGTTGCACAAATTGTGATTGATGATGCCGGGCAGAAATGGATTCAAGCGCCAAAGGGAAACGGTATTGTTGTTTTTAACGAAGGTGCTTTGGCAAATCCATCCGATGACAAGTGGAAACTGTTTAAAGCCGGCGCCGGTTTGGGCAATCTTCCATCCAATGAAGTGCTTTGTTTAGCCAAAGACAAAAGCGGTTTTATCTGGGCCGGAACCGATAACGGCATCGGGGTGTTTCAATGCCCGCAGGAGGTGTTTGCCGCTGGTTGCGAGGCCATCTTACCCATCATTAAACAAGACGCTTTTGCGGCCTATTTATTCAAAGGGCAAGAAGTGCGAAGCATAGCCGTGGACGGTGCGGATAGAAAGTGGGTGGCCACTGGCAGTGGCCTTTGGCTCATCAGCCGCGACGGCGATAAAGTGCTGGCGAATTATACAGAGCAAAACAGTCCCTTGTTGAGCAATGATGTTAAGCGCATTGCCATAGATGGCGGTACCGGAGAAGTCTTCATCGCCACCGCGAAAGGACTGATTTCTTGTCGCGGAGGCGCAACGGAATATGAAGAGACGAAGAACAACGTATTGGTGTTTCCCAATCCGGTTCCACCCAACTTTACCGGGGCCATCGGCATTCGTGGTTTGCCCGAAAACGTTATAGTGAAGATTACCGAAACGAGTGGAAGGCTTGTCTATCAAACCCGTTCATTGGGCGGCCAAGCGACATGGAACGGAAAGGACTACGGAGGCCGCAAAGCCGCGTCCGGCGTGTATTTGGTGATAGCTGTAGATGCGAACAAAGAGGAAAAAATAGTGGCGAAAATTGTGGTGATTAGCCATTAAGGGCACCAATGCTTTATTGGTAATTTGACCAAGACCGGCTGTAAATTTGTAAATTGACATTCCGCATTAGAAATACCAATTTTACAGATTCAATAATTAAGCACATGAATATAGCGTTTCCTGCTCCCACAAAATTTACGCCTTTGCAACAGGAGTTGTTGCGGCTTTATTCCCTCCAATTACCCGACGAAGAATTGAGAGAGATAAAAGATTTGATCGGCACATATTTATTAAATAAACTGCAAAGCAAAGTGGACACATTTGTGGAGCAAAACAATTTAACCGATTCAGACTTTGAAAAATGGCTGAATGAAAAATCTTAAGGTCGTTATTGATACCAATGTTTTTCTTGTCATCATTCCTTACCGCTCAAAACATCATTGGATTTTTGAGGCGATAAAACAGAACCGGCTCGATCTTCTGCTTTCATCGGAAATGGTTTTGGAATACGAAGAGCAATTGGGCCTGCGTTATAAATTGGAACTTACCAATGGGTTGTTAGAAATTCTGTTACTGAAGAAAAATACAATCTTAATGAATCCGTTTTATGCTTGGAGGCTTATAACCACCGACACTGACGATAACAAATTTGTTGACTGCGCCATTGCAGGAAACGCCGATATGATTGTTACAAACGACAGAGACTTTGATGAAGTCAAACGGTCACTTTTTCCCGTGGTTCATGTTGTTTCCTTGGAGGAGTTTGAAGTTATCTTCAAAAACCATTTACAAAACACAGAAGAGTGAGAAATTGAAAGCCGTTGATGGCAACAGTGGTTTATGATTGCAAAAACAAAGGGCATCGTTCTGCGCTCGATTAAATATGGCGAAACCTCAATGGTAGTGACGATGTTTACGGAAGTATTTGGCTTACAATCTTACCTTGTAAACGGGGTGCGAATGGCCACAAAAAAAAGCACACCCAAAGCGGCGCTATTTCAGCCTACGGCTATCCTGGATGTGGTGGCTTACAACAATCAGTTTACCAACCTGCAGCGGCTACGCGAATACAAATGGGATTTTTTATACCAGCACATTTTGTCGGATGTGCATAAGAATGCCGTGGCTTTGTTTATGGTGGAGCTGTTGACTAAATGCCTGAAGCAACCCGAACCCAACGCTGAACTTTTTTATTTTGCAGAAGATGCGTTGAAACATTTGGATAAAGCCACGCCGGCCCAAACCGGAAACTTTCCCCTTTTCTTTGCCTTGCATCTTGCCGTGTTTTTTGGCTTTCGCATCACCGACGAATTTTCAACGGAAAAACAATACCTCGATCTGCAGGAAGGCCGCTTTTCGGAAGACCAGCCGGTGCATCAATATTACCTCGTTGACCGTGAGGCCGCTGCTGTCTCCGACATCTTGAAAATTCAACAACCGCACGAGTTGGAGCAGGTGTATTTAAACCAGGAAATGCGGCGACGAATCCTGCACGGACTGGAACAATATTATGCGTTTCATGTGCCGGAGTTCGGGATGCTGCGAACGCTGCCGGTGCTGCGGGAGATTATCGGATAAAGAATTATTTTGGCAAGATGAAACGATTTACCCTGCTGCTTTTGTGTTGTGGTTGGACTATTGTCTGTTTAGCCCAAGACATCGAGATACTAAAACCGGATGAGTTTTACAAGCCTGAAACAATTAATCTGCCGTTTAAAGAAATCATTGTTAAAGATGCACGGTTTGATAAAACCAAAATCGGGTGCATCAATAATAAAGTAGTTATAGGCTTTCACAGCTTTAAAAAAAAGGCGGCAAACTTTCCGGATAGTTTGCATCGCTATCTTCCCGAGTTGATCAAGGGCTTTACTGCGCTTGACCCAAGCAAAGAGGAAACGCTTTTCATACTGATCAAAAAATTTCGCGTAGCTGAAAACTACGTCACTTCCGTTCAGGAAACCATCAATGATTATCTCACGCTAAATCTCTCCGCCTCCTTTTACAGTGTAAAAGACGGCCGCTACACCAAGCTTTTTTCGATAGACAATTTACAGAGTGAATTTGTGGACATGGATGCTGATGTTAAAATCTCCTTTCAACACATTAAAACCCAACGCTCGGCCATTATAAACAAAATGATTTACAAACTGCTGGCATTTAAAAGTTGGAAAACTTCGGGGCAACCGCCTTCTTTTTCCGATGCAGAAGTTACCGCGGCCTTGCAAAAAAGATTTGAACTTCCGCTGTATCAACGCCGGCCGCCGCCGGGGCTTTATAAATCATTTAGTGAATTCAAGAATGCTTCTCCTTCCGTCAGCGGAATCACCATTACCTACGACAATGGCCGTGTGAAAGATGTACTTGATGAAAGGGGCACAAAGGTTTCATTGAAAGAATATTGGGGTTTGAGCAATGGGCAAAAAAGCTTTTTGATCTTTCGTGAAGAAGCAACGGAACTCATTCCTTGCGACAAAAGTTTTCGCATTCTTTCTTATCGAACAGTAGCCGAGCTAACCGGAAGAGCGGTGCCGGGTGATGGAAAATATTCAGGCTTCATGGGCAGCTTTAGCGGAGGGAAGAAGGTAGATGAATATTTTGACTTGGATATGGATACCGGCGCCTTGTTTCTCGAAGAAGTGTCCGGAACATCCAAATTAAAAAACATTCAGGTGGGGACGAATTGAAATCCGTCTATGATTGATTTGATGTGAGATGAATAAGCCTTACAAAAGTTGTCTCACTTCCAACGTCTCTTCATCAACCAAAACAACACCCGGTTTCTTTCCTTTTTCAAAACTTCCCATTTCCTTTTTCATTCCCAGTGCTTTTGCTCCATTGATTGTCGCCCAGCGCAACATTTCTTCCAACGGAACATCCGGAAAATTTTTGCGGATGGTTTTGATTTCATCCAGAATGTTCAAGCTCCAGTTACTGGCTAAACTGTCCGTACCGAGTACAATGTCGCAATCGTTTTTGCGAAATAAGTCCACCGGCGGCATAGCGCCTTCAATGTATTGGTTGGCATTGGGACAAAGGCAAAAGAAAGTTGACGGATTCCTGTTGCCGGTTGACGGGCTATTTACAAAATCAATGTCTTCTTGCGAGGTAAAAGTATTGTGAACGAGCAGAATTTTATCGGCGCCCAATAGCTTATCGAAGTATGATTGCAAGCTGCTTTTTTTAGTCGGCTGATGGTGCGAGTTGTCAATCTTCATCAATTCGTACATCCGGGTAAAGTCACCGGTTCCGTGCAAAAAAAACTTGTCTTCAAAAACGGTTTCCTGATTGTGAATGGTAACGGCTTTGTTTTGAAAGAAGGGCTGAATGGCGGTCCATAACGCTTCTGAAACCGAATACGGTGCATGAGGAACGATGGAGCAGTTGTTGGTTGCCGTCCCGATAGCTATCGGGAGACGGTTGCCGGTCATTACTCGTACATACTCTTTATAAATTAAACGTGCCCTTTCAAACCTTGCTTCCGAAACCGCAGGCAGCCAGCCGCTTGCTTCAATAAAGTTGTAATAGCGCAGGTTGTCTTTTTCTTTCTGCGGCAGGGTGAGTGTATTATTGCAGATGTCGCCTACGGCCACGATGCCTACAGCTTTCATCTGCGCCTCGGCATCACTGATGGCTTGCAGAATTTCTTCTTCCGGTGCGCTTCGCTGCGTTACCACGTTAAAAACAAAATCCACCAAACCGGTTCGTTCAGGTATCAGACCTTTCATGTGGCTTAACTCAAGGTGGCAATGGCAATTAACAAAGCCCGGCGTGAGCAGGCCGTCAACTTTTTCAACACCGTCACCGGCCTCATTTAAAGGCACAACGCCTTCAACCGTTCCGTCGTCAGCCACAATCAATACTTGTCCGGTCAAAAGTTTGTAGCCATCGAAAAGTTTTGTGGGATGAATTTTCCGGTACTGCATGGGGCGTCTAAAATACAGCCCGGTGCTCCGCAGACCTTCCTAAATTTGCTCCCTTAATTTTTTACATGCTCGATAAACTGGAAGCCATAAAAGCCCGCTTTGATGACCTGGGCGTTGCCCTCACCAATCCTGAAATTATTGCCGATAACAAAAAGTTCGGGCAGCTCTCGAAAGAATACCATAGCCTCGAAAAATTTGTAACGGCACAACAGGATTACAAAAAGCTTTTGGCCGATGTGGATTTTTACAAAGAAGCTTTGAATGGCAGTGATGAGGAGATGCGTGAGCTTGCAAAGGAAGAATTGCCTTCAACCGAAGAAAAGCTAACGGCATTGGAAAGCAACGTACGGCAAATGTTGATACCCAAAGACCCGCAGGACGACAAGAATGCCATTTTTGAAATTAGGGCCGGCACAGGCGGCGATGAAGCCAGTCTGTTCGCTGGCAACCTGGCCCGCATGTACACCCGCTATTGCGAACGTAAGGGCTGGAAAGTCGCGACTCTTTCTGAAACCGAAGGAAGCGTAGGTGGTTTTAAAGAAGTACAGTTGGAAGTGACCGGCGAAGATGTGTACGGTACTCTGAAATTTGAAAGCGGCGTACACCGCGTGCAGCGTGTGCCCGATACCGAAGCCAGTGGCCGTGTACATACCAGTGCGGCCACCATAGCCGTGATGCCCGAAGCTGAAGAAGTGGATTTTGAATTAAGGGAAAGCGATGTAAAGATGGAAACGGCCCGTAGTGGCGGCGCCGGCGGACAGAATGTGAACAAGGTAGAAACCAAGGTGATGCTAACGCACATCCCTACCGGTACGGTGGTAATTTGCCAAACAGAAAGAAGCCAGTTAGGAAACCGCGAAAAAGCCATGAACATGCTTCGCACAAGGCTTTACGAAGAACAGGTGCGCAAACAGGAAGACGAGATTGCCCGCCACCGAAAAAGCCTTGTAAGCACCGGCGACCGTAGCGCAAAAATCAGAACCTACAATTATCCTCAAGGCCGTGTAACCGACCATCGCATCGGCTTAACGCTTTACAATCTTCAAGAAGTGTTGGACGGTGCTATTGATGAGTTGATAGATGCCTTGCAATTTGCAGAAAACTCCGAAAAACTGGCGAAACAAAATTGAGTTGACTAAAGCTCATAAGCAATGACCTTCTTTGGTTGATTAAAAACAACACAGTTATCTAGGTCTCACTTCTTTACAAAAAAATCAATATTCGCAAAAAATTTTTTACCCTTATTTACTTTAAACCCTTTTATCTTTGGCATAATCTTTTCTACTTTCAGAAATACGATTCAAAAGTTCTTTCAAGGTTTTTCGGGTTACAATTTTTTAGTTTGGGTTAACAAAACCCGTAAAACACTTGGCAGCATATTTGCGTTATTAAAATCAGTTCTTCTCACATAAGCAGTCAATTTTCTCATAAGCAGTTAGTTTTGGTTGCGACCCCTGTTTCTACAGGGGTCTATTTTTTTATATACCTCTTGGTCCAAAACCAAACGCCTGCTAATGCTCCAAGCATGTCCCCCGCCACGTCTCCCAGATCGAATGAACGGTTGGTGACAAAGTAACGTTGAATCACCTCCACACCAAAGCCATAAGCCAAAGCACAAAGCAGCAGCCACCAATTATATTTTCTTTCGGCCGGCAAATAAAACCGCCACAAAAAAAGCAACACCACAAAAAGTCCGAAGTGCACCCACTTGTCGAAGAACACCTCATCGAATAATTCACTCTTGGGCAATGCCGAACCGGGTAAGAAGAACAGCACTGAAATAAAAATCAGCCACACGATGGCAAATACTTTTGCGCCCCTAACAGAAATTTTTAGCATAGCACGAAGAAAACAAATGAAAAGCAAGAGAGAAAGTGGCGGCTGGAATTTTTGGTGACGGGGGCCAGAGTTACCATCAAGCTGCTGTTGCGACGCTCCGTTCTTCGTTCTGCACTTCTATTGGGCGATCAGCCCTACGATTGTAAATGTTTCTTTGATACAGCTCACAGATACTTCCTTCGTCGGGACGACAGGTTAAAGTCATTATTATCTCGTTTACATTGAAATTTAAAGAGGTTGAAAAAGTTTTGCTTTTAACTTGTCATGCCGACGAAGGAATCATCTGCGTGTACTGCTGTACGAAATGCCATAAATAGTTTTGAGGATGGCGCATTGCCCAGTAAAATTCCTGAACGTATAAGAGTGCGATGCAGCAAACGCTTCATAAATACACAAACCTTTGGTCCCAAAAAAAAACTCAATCGCGAAACGATTGAGTCAACAAAGATTTACAGCCAAGCCTGCTGCTTTGCTCTATAATGAAAAACAAGCCGGCTTTAATTGTACTTAAACGGCGCCACCATTTCAAAAGCGGGAATGTTTACCTCAAACCGCTCTTTCGTGTGCAGGTTTTCCATAGCATAAGCGCCCCTCATGCGGCCCATTTCAGTATGCAAGTTGCAACCGCTTACATATTGATATTCCTCGCCTGCGCTGATTACTGGTTGCATGCCCACCACGCCTTCGCCTTCAACCTCGCGATTGCTACCGTCCGAATCAAAGATGTGCCAGTGGCGGCTTTGCAGCTTTACGGGAAATGAGTTGTGATTTTCAATGGTAATACGGTAAGCAAACATAAATTCCGATTGCAGGGGATTACTATAGTCCTGTTGATAGAATGTTTCCACGCTTACTTTCACGCCTGCCGATATCATGCTGACCATACAAACTGATTTTTGATGACAACAATACTAAAACAAAGTTGTTGCCACAAATTGAGGAACCATTTTTTTGTAGAATCGGCGGCGCTTGTTACTGTATTTTTGATCCCGTTTAACCACAACTAAAACAACCATGAAAATAGCAGTAGCCAAAGGTGACGGAATAGGGCCGGAAATCATGCAAGCTGTGCTTCAGATTTTCGATGCCAGCAAGGCCGGTTTGCAATACGAATACGTAGATATGGGGAAATGGGTGTTTGACAAGGGTTTCAGCAACGGCATGACGCCGCAAGCCCAGGAGACGATTGAAGGGTTGGGCATCTTGTTTAAAGGCCCGATGGAAACGCCCAAGGGAAAAGGGGTAAAAAGCATTAACGTTACGGCCCGTAAAACCTGGAACACTTACGCCAACAAGAGAGTGTTTCAATCGCTGCACGGCGTGGACACTGTTTTTAGCAAAGCCGGAATTGCCATAGACCTCACTATCGTCCGGGAAAACATTGAGGACACTTACGGCGGCATCGAACACATGCTCACGCACGACGTTGCGCTAAGCCGGCGCTTCATCACCCGTCCCGGCAGCTTACAGGTGATTAAATATGCTTTTGAAATGGCAAAAAAGCAAGGTGCCCGGCGCATCACTTGCGGACATAAGGCTAACATCATGAAGTTGACTGATGGCTTGTTCCTTGACGTATTTTACGAAGTAGCAAGAGATTATCCGGAGTTAAACGCCGACGATAAGATTGTGGACGATCTGGCCATGCAGTTGGTAGTGAAGCCTGACCAATACGACGTCATTGTAATGACCAATCTGCAAGGCGACATTATCTCTGATTTGTGCGCAGGACTTGTGGGGGGCTTGGGTTTCGCGCCGTCTGCCAATATCGGCGATTACATCTCCATTTTTGAAGCTGTGCACGGCACCGCACCGGACATTGCCGGCAGAGGCATTGCCAACCCAACAGCTTTGTTGTTGAGCGGACTCTCGCTGTTGCGTCACATCGGTTTGACCGAAAACGCGGCTGTGATTGAAAACGCACTTCTTTATACGCTTGAACAAGGAGTACACACCGGCGACTTCGGGGACAGAAGCAAACCGGCTTTGGATACCCTGCGGTTTGCCGAAGCCATCATCGGTAATTTTGGCCAATCGCCAACCGTTGCCGCCAAACCCCTTATACCCAACCAGCTTGAAACAGCAGCGGTTTGCCGCCTGGATAGAAATGCCATGATGGTATCGAAGGAAACCGAGGAGGAAAAAATTGTCGGTGTTGATTTTTTTATTGAAAGCGTTGAGCAGCCCGAAAGCATTGCCGAACAATGTTTGCATCACGGCGGCATTAAATTCAAACTAATCAACATCAGCAACCGGGGCACACAGGTGTGGCCCACGGGTTCTAAATACACTAACCTGGTAAACCAGTACAACCTCCGGTTTGAATCCATCAACGACAGTGCCTTGAAACAACAAGACATCATTGGCTTGTATGTAAGCCTTAGTGCCGTTTACAAAGTTTGTTCACTTGAATTGCTGAACATGTGGGGAGGTAAAAAAGCATACAGCCTGGCGCAGGGACAATGATGGACATTTGGAATTGGCAATTGGTTCATTAGGGAATTAGGAGATATTACTGAAGGCATACCCTTGCTAACTTTATTTGGTTCTATCAATCGTTTAATGACTTGATAAATTGCGGCAACCCAATTCTTATTTCCTCCAATTCCCAATCAATGCCAAAAGAAACGCTCAAATACACAAACGAAAACGTTACCGTTGTTTGGAAGCCGAAGCTTTGCATTCACTCCGCTATTTGTTTCAAAGGTTTGCCTGAAGTTTTTGACCCGAAGGCAAGGCCATGGGTGAACATTAACGGCGCGGAGGCGCAGCGCATCGTTGAGCAAGTTCATAGATGTCCAAGTGGCGCATTAAGCATTGACAACGATAAAGAGCCAACGCCCCTGGACACAAAAAGCACTGATGCCGACGTTGAAATTCAGGTTCAAGCCAATGGCCCCTTTTTATTAACCGGCAATATAGTCATCAAGTTTACTGATGGACACGAAGAGAAGAAGGAAGGTAACGTTGCTTTGTGCCGTTGCGGCACTTCGGTTAATAAACCGTATTGCGACGGGAGCCACAGGAAGATTAATTTTCGCGACAGCGGATAAAGATTTGTTTTTAATTTAGAGAAACACTTAGCTGTATGAGAAAGCTATTCTTTCTGCTGTTTACTGCCTTACCCTCTTCTTCGTTTGCACAAGTTGCCTTTCAAAACATTTCGTTTAGCAACGCCTTGGCAAAGGCAAGGGCCGAAGGAAAAATAATCTTGCTTCAGTTTGAAGCAGCCGATTGCGAACAATGCAACGATGTAGCTAACAAGGGCTTTGAAAACAAAGAGCTAACGGCGAAAACAGAGCAAGGTTTTGTCTGCCTGAAGATTGACTCGGCACATCAGGACCGGGCCACTATCGCAACCACGTACAATCTCCTGCCGCAAAAGAGTTTTGGAACGTTATTTCTCGACGGCAATGGAACGTTGCTTCACTCCTTTTTAAAGACAACTACTTTTTCCAAGGACTACATCACCCAAATGGAAAAGGCTTTTGAAAAAGCCGGTGAAGTTTTAAACATCAGGGAACTTGAAAATGAATACCGGAATGGCAACAAGAGCTTTGGCTTTTTACAATTGTTACTGCAAAAAAGAAAAGCAGTGCACATGCCTACTGGTGCGTTGTTAGATGAATATGTAGATGCCTTGCCTCCCGATTCATTGCAGTCTATTGGGACATTAACGTTTCTGGCGCAAATGGCGCCGATGCTTGATAGCAAAGCCGATAGGGCCATGCGGGCCAACATGCCGTTGTTTAACCGCGCCTGGTATGGAATGCCGCTTGCCGAGCGAATAAGCATCAACAACACGATCATCTATAACGGCATGGAGAAAGCCATTAAAGAGAAGGATGAAAAACTGGCGGTTCGTACGGCTTCGTTTGCGCAAGGCACCAACAACACTAATCCAGCAGCCGGTGCAAAAGCCTTTGATACGAATATGCTGCGCTATTATGATGAGGTAAAAGACACAACCGCCTACTTTCGTAAATCTATCGCTTATTACGAACGTTATTTTCTTTCGGTCAGTCCAGATTCTATCAAACGAACTGATTCGGCTAACATGAAGCGCATGATGCAAGCCGCTAAAAAAGATACGGTAAGAGAAGGCGGGAAAGTAAGGGTGTCAAGTACAGTGGCCTTTGCGCCGCTTGTACAACGGTTCAGCAGCGAATTAAACAATGGCGCCTATAATTTTTACCTGCGCACCGGCAATCCTTACCTGCTTTCTATTGCCACCGAATGGGCAAAGAGAGCATTGGAGTTTTATGAATCTCCGGAGACGCTGGACACGTACGCGAAACTCTTGTACAAGCAGAATCAAAAAACAGAAGCCATAGAAGAAATGACCAAAGCCGTGGATTTGCAAAAGCGCCGCGGTTTCCCTGCAAAAAACTATGAGGCCACATTAGCAAAAATGAATACCAACGCAAAGCTGACGAACTAAATCTTCTTCGCGTTTTTATAACCGCTCTTAAATAACCATTGCAACACTTTTTCCCGCTGATCCCCTTGCACAATGACTTCACCATCCTTGGCCGCGCCGCCGGTACCACAAAAATTTTTGAGTGTCTTTCCCAGAGTTTGCAGGTCTTCATCCCTGCCTACAAAACCTTCCACCAGCGTGACTGTTTTGCCGCCGCGTTTTTTAACATCCAACCGCACTTTTAATTTCTGCTGGCCCGGCGGCAGGGTTTCAGCAGCTTGTTCGCCCTCATGCTGAAACCGAAAAGCCGGGTCAGTGCTATACACGAAGCCGTGTTTGTCGCTTTTATTTTTATTGTTCATACAATGATCGTCCTAGGTTGATAAATGCTTTCTTTAAATTAAACAATTACTGCCTTTAAACTCAAATCCAAACTTTTTGCCTGATGAATCAATCCGCCCACACTCACATAATCAACGCCGGTGGCAGCGTAACTTTCAATCGTGTCCAATGTAATCCCGCCGCTGGCTTCGGTTTCAAATGCTTGCCCAATTAAATCCACCGCTTCCTTCACTTGTTGTGGTGTAAAATTATCCAGCATCACCCTGAATACTTTGCCCTTGCCAATTTCTAAAACGGTCTTTACATCGGCAAGGCTGCGGGTTTCCACTTCTATTTTTAAATCGGGGCGATAAGCCTGTGTGTAATCATAAGCTCTTGAAATGGCAGCTTCCAATCCGCCGCTATAATCAATGTGATTGTCCTTCAGCATAATCATATCAAACAGTCCAAAGCGATGATTGACGCCGCCACCGATACGTACAGCCGCCTTCTCCAACAACCGAAAATTGGGTGTCGTTTTTCTTGTATCAAGCAACTTTGTTTTATAGCCTTTTAATTTATCGGTGTAGTGGTGGGTTAACGTGGCAATGCCGCTCATGCGTTGCATGATGTTCAGCACCAAACGTTCCAATTGCAGAATGGCGTGCACAAAAGTTTCTACTTCAAAAGCCACGTCGCCAACCTTCATTTCTTCACCATCAGTCTTGCGCCGGATAAAATTTGCCGAAGGCTTTTTATACTTAAAAATTTTTTCGGCTATATCCACACCAGCCAGTATGCCGTCTTGTTTTATTTTTAAAACCGCTTTCCCTTTTACATCGGCGGGAATGCAGCACAAAGTCGAATGGTCGCCATCGCCTACGTCTTCCTGCAAAGCCGCATCCACCAATTTATAAAGCCGTGTGTCAAAGTCTATCATGAGCCAAAACTAACTTCGGATTATCGGGATTTTTATAAGGATGGCCGAGATGATTCTTTCAATTTTTCTTATTAAAAGAAATAGTCTGCAAAAGAAAAAGGATTGCTTTTTGAGCAATCCCAATAATCATTTTATCATCCCGGCCATCCATGATTCGAGGTATTACATGGATTGAAACCTGATTTCCTTCACCAATTGGTTACCGTTCTTTTCAGTCATAAAAAACGTGGTGCGAAAGCTACCGGACTTGGTTAGTAAAGTACCGATGCAAAACTGGCTGCCACCATTGTCGCCGCGGTGTTTTGCTTCAAAGCCTTTTACACCGTTAGTATTAAAAAAATCCTGCAAAATGACCGTCGCCTGCTGGCGGCTGTAGTTATCTGTCTTGGAAGGCAGCGCTATTTCTATATTGGCATCGGCATACTTGGCCAGCTCCGTTGCGTTGCCCGATCGCAACGACCCGATGACATCGTCAACTCCTCCTTTTTGCGCGAACACTGTCCCAACAAAAATTAAGGTAAAAGCAAAAAGTACAATTATCTTTTTCATACATGAACGTTTTGTTCGGCCTGCGGTGTGCGAAAAATATGCCACAAGACAAGCGCCGTTTTAGCGCTGCCAAAATAAACAAAACCTTTACGAATGGGTTAGATTTGCGCCCACAACGTTTGTTATGATGCCAAACCGTAAAGTTATACTGGTGATTATGGACGGATGGGGATTGGGCAAAGTGCCTTCTTCCGATGCCATCAGGGCTGCCAAAACACCTTTTGTTTCTTCGCTTTATTCCAAATATCCAAACACTACCTTGGTTACTTGTGGCGAGGCTGTTGGCTTGCCCGAAGGACAGATGGGCAATTCGGAAGTGGGCCATCTAAATCTCGGCGCCGGCCGCATTGTTTACCAGGAATTGCAGCGTATAAACGTCGCCATCCGCGAAGGCGAATTGCAAACGAATCCCGTGCTTTTGCAAAGCATCAACTATGCAAAACAAGCAGGCAAGCCCCTGCATTTTGTAGGCTTGGTTAGCGACGGCGGCGTGCATTCGCACATTAAACATTTGAAAGCGTTGTTAGATGCCTGCAAAGCACAAGGCCTGACCAATGTATTCATTCACGCTTTTACCGATGGCCGCGATACCGACCCAAAAAGCGGAGCCGGATTTATTACGGAACTGGAGGGCTATCTTGAAACATCAACAGGTAAGATTGCCACTGTAAGCGGCCGTTATTTCGCCATGGACCGCGACAACCGTTGGGAGAGGATAAAACTTGCGTATGATGCACTTGTAAAGGGCGAAGGTCAAAAAAGCCACAGTGCCATTGAAGCCATCACCACATCTTATCAGGAACATGTAACCGATGAATTCATCAAACCCACAGTGATTACGAATGAAGACGGAAGCCCGGTTGCCACAATAAAAGACGGCGATGCGGTCATCTGTTTCAACTTCCGCACCGACCGTTGCCGCGAAATAACCAAAGCGCTTACGCAGATGGAATTTCCGCAGCAAGACATGCAGCCCTTGCAATTGCATTATACCACCATGACGGAATACGATGCTACGTTTAAAAACGTACACGTAATTTTTGAAACGGATAATTTAAACAACACTTTGGGTGAAGTGATGGAGCAAGCCGGATTGAAACAAATCCGCATTGCCGAAACGGAAAAGTATCCGCATGTGACTTTCTTCTTCAGCGGCGGACGAGAGAAAGTTTTTGAAGGTGAAAGTCGCATCATGCTGCCTTCGCCCAAAGTGGCCACTTATGATTTACAGCCGGAGATGAGTGCGCCGGGAGTAACGGCCGCTATCGTTGCCGAAATTAACAAAGGCGAAGCGGACTTCATTTGCCTGAACTTTGCCAATGCCGACATGGTTGGCCACACCGGCGTTTGGAATGCCGTGATAAAGGCGGTGGAAACCGTGGACGCTTGCGTTGAACAAGTAGTGACCGCCTCACTTCAAAATGGTTATACCGTTTTTCTCACCGCTGATCACGGCAATGCCGATTACATGATAAATGCCGACGGCACCCCCAATACTGCTCACACGTTAAACCTCGTTCCTTTTTTTGTAATTGATAAAGAGTGGAAAGGCAGCCTGAAACCCGGCAAACTCGGCGACCTTGCTCCCACCATTCTTACCATAATGGGCTTACCCATACCGAAGGAAATGACGGGCTCCGTACTCATTTCCTGAATTTGGCCGGTGATGCAGCATTTGAACAAAATATTTGTCTAACTTTCAGGCAACCAAAGAACACATATGACAGAGGAAGCCCTTTTGCAAGGTTGTATCCGTAACAACGCCGCCGCACAAAAAGAACTGTACGACCACTACAGTTACAAGATGTTTGCCGTGTGTTACCGTTATGCCCACAACCGTGAGGATGCCGAGGACATGTTGCAGGAAGGATTCATTAAAGTGTTTTCGCAGATTCACAAGTTTGAATCCCGCGGCGCACTGGAAGGATGGATCCGGCGAATCATGATTCACACCTGCATTAACATTTTGAAAAAGAACAAACGTTTTAACGAAAGCGTGGACTTGATTCACGCCACGGCGTTGCAGGTGCGGGAAGAATCGGTGCCGTCTATTGTGCAGGCGAAAGAAGTAGTGGAATGCATTCGCATGTTACCGCTGGGCTACCGTACCGTATTGAATCTCTACGCCATTGAAGGTTTCTCGCACCGCGAAATCGCAGGTATATTAAATGTAGAGGAAAGCACAAGCCGTAGTCAATATACCCGCGCCAAAGCCATGCTGGAAGATATACTGACCAGAAAAAACATCATCTATAAACCAAAAGAGCCGCTATACGCTGCCGCGGGGCGCTAACGAGTCCCGAAAACTGCGACTGATTATGAACAGAAATTTTACACCGGAAAACTTCGAAGACTTTTTAAAGGAAAGTACCGATGGCTTTCGCCTGAAGGCACCGGACAGGGTTTGGCAAAACCTTTCCAAAGAACTCAACAAAAAACGCCGCCGCTTCATTACCAGCCTGTCTGTTCTTTTGTTACTCACGTCCACAGCCGGTTATTATTTGCTTACCGGCAATGTGCAAGAGCAAAAGGTTAATCCAAATGCCGGCAAGCAGCCAACCACCACGTCTCACCAAGCATTAGCCGGCAAAAATGAAGGCGCGGAAACATCCGTACCGGATGATAACGGAGCCAAGGTGGTTTCCTTGCAACCTATGTGGCAATCTTCTGTCTCTATTTTCAATGCGAAGGAAGGAACTGGAAAAACGCTTGCGCCGGTTATTGATATTACCAATAAAACAAAAGCGGGTGATCAAAGTATCGGTTTTACGGGTGATGACGCATTCTTTCAAAATACTTTCACAAGTACAATTGTAGATTCTGACCCCGAGCAGGAGGCACAGCCAAAGCTGACTGCAGTTGAAAACAAACCGGCTACACCAGAGACTACCGATGCGCTCCCGCTTACTATTGAAAGTGTGCTAAACGCTTATAAAAGTAAGCATACCGGAAATCGCTTTGAAACGCAATTGTATTTTACGCCAACGGTCAGCTACCGCAAGCTCACCGAGAACAAATCATATCTGCGCGGGCTCAATCCTGCTTCCATGCCACTGGGCTACCCGGCACTATCAAGCAGCGTAAACAGCCATGTTACACACAAACCCGATGTAGGGTTTGAGCTAGGCTTGACAATCAAACACAGTTTCTCAAACCATGTAAAAATTCGCTCCGGCGTTCAGTTTAATGTAAACCGTTACGATGTAAAAGCATTTAGCTCATCGGGCTCCATCGCTACCATTGCGCTCAACAACGGGTCAAGAGTTGACTCGTTGAATACCTATTCACGTTACAGTAACCTCTCGGGTTACAAGTCCGACTGGCTCCAAAATCTTTCCTTTCAGGTTTCCATGCCGCTTGGCATCGAATACATTGTCAAGGGCGATGAAAAGACGCACTTCGGTATTGCCGCTACCGTGCAGCCCACTTATGTTTTGGGCGACCGTGCCTACCTCATTACCACCGATTACAAAAGTTATACGGAAGTTCCCTGGCTTACACGCCGCTGGAACGTAAATACTTCGCTGGAAACCTTCGTCAGCTACAAGCGCTGGCAGTTTGGCCCGCAGGTACGCTATCAACTGCTCTCAAGCTTTGAAAGCAAGTACCCGGTTAAAGAAAATTTGTTTGACTTTGGTTTGAAAGTGGGCGTTAGGTTGAGCAAATAAAAAAATAAACTAAAATGTTTTAAAATCCCGCCGGTGCAATGCACGGCGGGATTTTTCGTTTTAAGCAGTGGGCCATTGTTGCCTAATTTTATCGCATGAACCGCATTTTGTTTGTCGCCGTTTTTTCCTTTTTCTTCGTTGCGTGCAAAAACAAAAAGAAGAGCAATACACCGGCCGCTAATTTTTTTTTGAACGATTACATTAAAGGACAAGTGGTCACATTGGATACGGTTCGCCGCCCGTTTGTAAAAATTCAAAGCATAAATGAACGCCGCGATACGGCTTCCATAACCGCTGCAGAAGCCAAAGTTTTGGCCCAAGATTTTTTGAACCTTCCTGATATTTCTTCCGAAAAGTTGCGTGACGATTACGACGTATCGCATCTGTACGATGACTTGCAGGAAGCATTCATCTTTACTTATACGACTACTGAAGCGCATCCGGTACAACGCGAAGACATAACTGTGGAGCCGCAGCCAAATGCGAAGGGGCAGAACGACATCCGCTCGATGTATGCCGATTATTGGATAACTGAAGGAAAATCCTCCGTGCGGAAAAACATGTTATGGGTGGCCAATAAAAGTTTTCAGGTAACCACCACCACCGATGCGCCGGGTGCTTCGCAAACGATAAAACGGATTACCGTAATTTGGAACGGTTTTAAAAGTCAAAAGAAATAGAAGACGATTGTATGACGCAGAAAGAATTTCAGGAGATAGCCGGCACACTCCCGCAGGAGCCGGGCATCTACAAATATTATGATGAGGCAGGTACGCTTTTATACGTAGGCAAGGCAAAACACATTCGCAAGCGGGTCGGTTCTTACTTTAATAAAACACTGTCCAGCTATAAGACCTATGAGTTAGTTAAGCGCATCCGCCGCATTGAGTTCACCATCGTGCATACGGAGCAAGATGCTTTTTTGCTGGAGAATTCACTCATCAAGCAATTTCAACCGCTCTTCAATATCAATTTAAAGGATGACAAAACCTATCCCTATATCGTTATCAAAAACGAACCGTTTCCGCGTATTTTTCTAACAAGGCAAAAGATTGAAGACGGTTCTCAATACTTTGGACCTTATACGTCCGTTGGAAAAGTTCGTGAATTGCTGAATTTCATCAAACAAACCATTCCGCTGCGCACTTGCCCGCTTAATCTTACGCAGCGCAATATTGAAAAAGGCAAGTTCAAAGTTTGCCTGGAGTTTCACCTTGGCAATTGCAAAGGCCCTTGCGAAGCGCACCAAAGCGAAGAAGATTACGATGAGAACATTCGGCAAATCAAAAACATTTTAAAAGGAAATCTTTCAGCGGTTGTTCAACATTTTAAAAAGGAAATGAAGGTCCGCGCCGAGGCATTGGAGTTTGAAAAAGCCGAAGGCATCCGCAAGAAAATCACCTATCTCGAAAACTACCAATCGCGGTCTATTGTCATTAACTCCACGTTAAAGGATGTAGATGCCTTCACCATTGAGCAGATTGACGGCATTGCTTATGTGAACTATCTGATGGTGAACAACGGCGCCATCATCCAAACCAAAACCATAAAAGTAGAAACGCATTTGGATGAAAGCATTGAAGAAACGCTGGCCGTTGCCATTGCCCAATTGCGGTCCATCTTTAATAGCGAAGCGGTGGAGATTGTTGTGCCGTTTGAGATTGAGTATGGCGAACCCAATGTTATAGTAACGGTGCCCAAAGGCGGCGACAAAAAGAAATTGCTGGAGCTTTCGCAAACCAATGTGCAGTATTTTATTGACAGCATTAAGAGCAAAGAACGGTTGCAATTAAAGGCCGCCGGCGGCGATAAAACTGAAGTGCTGCTGCAAATAAAAGATGATCTGCAATTACCGGCGGTGCCGCAACACATTGAGTGCTTCGATAATTCAAACTTTCACGGCAGCTATCCCGTATCGGCGATGGTTTGTTTTAAAGACGGAGAACCCAGCAAAAAAGATTACCGTGTTTTCAATGTGAAAACAGTGGAAGGCATCAATGACTTTGCCACCATGAAAGAGGCTGTTTACCGCCGCTACAAACGCTTGAAGGAAGAAGTGCAACCCTTTCCGCAACTCGTCATTATTGACGGCGGCAAAGGCCAGTTAAACGCAGCCAATGAGGCCGTTGAAGAATTGGGTCTTCAAGGTCAAATGACATTTGTAGGCCTGGCCAAGAACGAAGAAGAATTGTTTTTTGTGGGCGACAACGAATCGCTGAAGCTGCCTTATGACAGTGAAAGCCATAAACTGATTCGAAGAATCCGCGATGAAGTGCATCGTTACGGTTTGGCCTTTCACCGCGAAAAGCGCAGCAAGGGCACGTTCAAAAATGGTTTGGAAGACATCAAAGGCATCGGCAACAATACGGCAAACACATTGCTCAAAACCTTTCGTTCTATTAACAACATTAAAAAGCAACCGGAATCGGAATTAGCGAGAGTGGTTGGTGTTTCTAAAGCCAAAATTTTAAAGAATTACTTCGAAGGCAACGAATAAATATTGAACAGATGAATAAGTTTGTCTGCCGGTAAAGAATAATGAATGCAAGAGGGAAGAACTTGTGTACGCCAACAAGAGGAAGAAGCATAGTGCAGAAGATGACAATAATCCCGATAATCCTTTCGCAATTCGGACAATCCGTGGTACAAAAAGAAAAAGGGCTGGATAGAAATCCTGCCCCGTTTTAAAATCCAATATCCTATGAAAAACCGAGACGAAAATACAAACTCCCGGCAAATTTCCTACACGTAGTTTCCACAAATTTTCAAACGGCTGTTTTGAGTTAACAAACGGCAGAGAACAACCGCCTAAAAATAAAAATCCCATCACGCAAAGCGGATGGGATTTCTAAAACGATTTTACGGAATCAATACGACCAAAGATCTTGCTCGTAATTAAAGATGCGCTCTTTGATGTTGTCCCCTTCGAGCAGAGCAAGAATCGGATCTTTAATCATTTGACGGATATTCTTATTGCCTGGATTGTCCAACGTAGATTTTGTGATGTATGAAGAGAACATCCGGCTCTCAAACAGTTCTTCCCAAGTCATGCGTTGAGCGCCCATGTTTTTAGCATTGTACACTTCATAGCGGGCCAATGTTGGACGCAGATCGGGATAATAAACCCAGAACATGATGGAAGAGCCTTGCTCTCTCGTCGTTCCTTCGAAGTACTCGGTTTTCAAGAAGGCAATTCCATTGATGCGGGAAACCATACGGCTGATTTCGCGATCAAAAATCCATTGCTCTTTCAAACGGATTTTTTTGATGTCTTCTGGTCTAAACGGCTTTGGAACAATTTTATATCCCACGGTTTTCGACATGTCCTTCAAATCTTTCACTTCAAAGGTATCAGCCGATCCGCCGGTAGCCATTTTATTTACATCAGCCAGGGAAAGTGGTGTGGTGAAACGTTCGTCGGCAAATGCTGTCAGTTTTCCGTCTTGCACGGCTTTTAGTACAATACTTACAAATTGCTGATCGCCGTTATCTTCCTGAACCTTGTAGTTAAACGTCTGATTCATCTTTTCCCGCAAGTCCAGTTCACGCCAAACGGTTTCAGAATACAAGGCATCGTCCAAACGAAGAAACTCGTAAGGGAGCGGCGTTCTTTCGTTCAGGATCGAATCTTTAAAACCAAAAGCATTGTCAGGCCGCATGGAATTTCCGGCTGGACCGCTGCCTGATCCAAAAGCTGAACTATCGTAGGAGATAGGCAGTCTGCTGTTGTAATTGGTAACCGATTGGTTGTTGTTAGTAGTACCCACTTGCGCTCCGTTGCCGCCAGTGGTCGTTTGACCACCACCAGCATCGTTACGTGTCTTAGGTCGCCGTTGAGCATCTACACTATGCATTATGCAAATCATAACGACTGCGGTGAAACCAAATTTGAACAATCCTGTTTTCATAAACTTTTTAATTGATGTTGTAAACCAAAGAAGGCAATTTCCGGCGTACACCATCGTCGCCTATACAATATATACCGCCAATCTGCAGCAGATCACCCGGTTTTGCCACTCTGATAATCTTACGAGCTTGATCAGTAAAGGCAGCACCGTTAACAGTTGCCTTTACTACGTTGCCTTCCTCATCTAAACCCGATACCGTATATTCAACAACATTGTAGGTAAGATCGAAAGGAAAGTCTTTAATGCCTGCTTGTACACCGCCCTGGCTTCCCAATGCGCCAGCGCTCAACGTAGCACCACTTGGCTGGCCACCTACGAAGGCCGCTGGTGTAGGAATACTTCTTACGCGGAAGCGTGATGAACCAGCAATCTTATTATCCACAGTCACAGTGATTGTGCAATCGTCAGTTTGACTGGATACTTTTACAATGTACTTACCAGCACCAGCTTTCGTAACAGAACCGCCGCCGCCGGTAATGGAAACTTGAGTCTTGTCATCGCCACCACCGGATGCAGCCACTGTAATTGGATTAGCAACACCAATGTAAAGCACATTCATCTTATCCAAAGCAATAGAAGCATTTGACTGGCCAACGGTGTATTCTACAGGAATGGTTCTGGTTTGCTGAACGCCGTCCTGGTCCACAAAAGAAACCGTTACAGGGATGGTGTGCGAACCCAAACCGCCGGCATCAAGTTGTTTGATGGCCATGCCTTTTTCGTTCAGTCCAACTACAGCGCCGCCAATGCTTACCGTCGGAAGTTTCTGTTTGCTAAATGCACCCAAGCCAGCGGTAATTTCAAGTTGTTGTCCGGGCATCAGGTACTTGGAGTTTTGCCCAACGATAGCTTCAAAATTGTCGTACCGGATAACCACTTTACCCACTTGCTGGTGAAGGAAGGTCACCACTTTATTTTCCGACGTCTTCACATCGTTTTGAAACTTGCGGAGCATGGTAAGCGCTGCTACGGTAGGCACCATGTGGAAGTAGGCATCCGCCCATGTTTTGTTGCTCTTGTTCTGCGTAACGGGCATATCCGTATTCACCTGTAACGTGCGGCTGAATTCTTCGGCCACTTTCGGGTCAATGGCCAGCATGGCTTTGCGGTAATCGTCAAGCTTTTGCTTCAGCGTATCACCCGTCTTTTGGTCAATCATCATCTTCGTGGCAATGTCCTGATTGTCCTCTTTGTAAGTTGAGTCTTTCTTTTTAGCCGGGTTGAAATCCGCTCTTTCCAAAAGCCTGTTGCGCAGGCCTTCAATGTAGCTGTACATGTTTGCTGAAAGCTGCTGTGCATTTTGCGCTTTCGGATACCACTCGGCGGCTTTTACTTTAGTCTTATCATCAGCCAACATATCCTGGAACGATTTAATTACATCGTCAGTTGAGGCATTGATGGTTTTGTTGGTTTTATCAAGGCTGCTGTCCACGGTTTTAAATGCATTCAGAATTTCCGCCGAGACGTTCAGGGCCAACAAGGCTGTCAGCACCAGGTACATCAGGTTGATCATCTTCTGCCGCGGCTCTTTAGGAAGTGCCATAGTCTATTAGAATTTGCGTTGAAGTAATTTGTGGTTTAGGTTACTGTAAAGCTTAGCGGCCTTGCATAGCGGTGAGCATGTTGCCGTAGATGCCGTTCAGCTTTGTAAGGTTTCCGGCCAATGCACCCACTTGCTGCTGCATCTTTTTCGCATCTTCAGCAGTGTTGGCCATGGCCGTGGACGTTTCGGAAAGTTTGCCGAATGCATTGTTCAATGCCTTCACGTGGTTGTTGCTTTCCTGCAGTTCCATTTCATAAATCGTATTCAAAGAAGATAAGTTCTTTGTCAATACCTGAATTTGATCATGAAACACACGGGCACCATCGGAAGCGGCGTTGAAGGAACCAACGGAGTTGGCTGCACTTACATACGCATCTTTCACTTTTGTGAGCGCCGATGTAACTTCTTTTGTTTTGGCGGTATAATCGCCGGTGGCAGCCACTACATCAGTAATGTCGCTCATGTTGGAGATGGTGGTGTTCAGCTTTTTGAAACCGTCACTTAAGCGGCTAAGATTGGCCGGTGTAATGTCGGCTTCCAAAAGAGCTTTATCCATTTGGCCTAACACCTTTCCTTGAGGCGAGGCAGAATCAACCGTCACTTCTTCGGGATGGCCCGAACCTTTTTCGACAGGGAAAATGAGGTAAAGAACGCCGTAAAGCAAGAAGATAGCCGCTTCGGTGGAAAGGCCGATCCACAGCCAGGTTTCGGCGTCGGCGGCGTGGGTGATTTTACGAAGAGCACCCCAAATTACAAGGGCTGCGCCGAAGGACACGGCTACGTCAACGTATTTACTAACTTTTGGTGGAATTGCAACTGCCATAGAATTGAGATTTTAAACGGTTGATATTTTAGTTTGCGGTTTAACAAGGGAAGGATACGGAGGTTGTTGCCAACCTCGATACCATCAGAAACGTTTGGGTTTAGAAAAAATTATTTGCCGGGGAAATTATTTGTGACGGCTGACTTGCGCAGGCAAATCAATGACGGTGCGGAAGCCAATGTAAGACTTGGTGGAGTCTTGGTATTCGTACGTGCGGGTACCCGTTTGCAGATAATAACCTACGTCTTTCCAGCTTCCGCCGCGAATAACCTTGCGCTTCATTTTGGGAGGATCTGATTCTTTCGCGTTAAAGCGAACATCAGGATTCATGTCGTGTTGAAAGGTGTAAGAGCCTTCGTAATAAATAGAAGATGTCCATTCGGCCACATTACCGCTCATGCAATACAGGCCATAATCATTGGGCCAGTAAGCATCGGCACGAACGGTATAAAAACCACCGTCTTCGGGATAGTTGCCGCGACCGGGTTTAAAATTGGCAAGCAAACACCCTTTCTTGTTGCGCAGGTAATAGTTACCCCAAGGAAACAATGATTGTGACCGGCCACCGCGGGCTGCGTATTCCCATTGTGCTTCTGTTGGCAGGCGGAAGTCGGATTCCTGCACCCGGTTTTTCGATTCCAGAAAAGCATTTAGGTACAAGGTTCTCCAGTTACAAAACGCTTCCGCCATTTTCCAATTCACACCTACCACCGGGTAATTGCCAAAAGCAGGGTGAGAGAAATAGCGCTTGGTCATGGGTTCATTGTAAGAGTAAGAAAAGTCGCGCATCCAAACCAGGGTATCCGGGTAAACGGATACGGGGTAACGCTCCAAGAATTGTGAACGAGGTTTGCCGGCGTTCTCGCGTTGAGCAGCCGCCTTCAGGTCAAAGCGTTCAACCTGATAAACAATCTTAGATGGATCTAATTCTTTTTTGCCGTGAATGCGGTCTGGCTCCGGGATGATCATGTCGTTTAGTTGCTCAATGATCTTGGGATCATTCCACTTCACGGTTCTCATCTTTGCGAAGTCAATTGTTTGTGAGCCATCCGGGTTGTCCTTCACGTAAGGAGCGCCGAGTTTTTTGGCGGCAACGGAGTCGCGGACCCATTGTATAAACTGACGGTATTCGTTGTTGGTGATTTCTGTGGCGTCCATCCAAAAGCCACTGATAGAAACCGAGCGATTGCGGGCACTGAAGGCATAAGCAGGATCTTCATCGCTGGGGCCCATGTGAAAGGTGCCTTGCGGAATGTACACCATGCCGGGAGGTTTGGGAAGCACGTAACGGCCTCCGGGTGCAATCCCATGCACCTGGCCGTCGTTTGGCAATAAGCTGCCTTTGTCTTTTTTACCGAAACAACTTGCCAGCGAAAGAGCTGACAACGCGATAAGCGTGTAGTAGTGGTTTTTCAGTGTCATATACTTAGGTATTGGGCAAATATAATTGTTTGCTCTAAAGGACGGGACAAGGTTAAAAAGTTTTTTTCTCATTTCCAATAGTCAAAAAGGGTTGACCTAAAAACAAAAACGGAGGACGGTAGCGATTATTGCATTTCTGCTAATTTATTTGGCCGATAACTGCGCCAGTGCTTCATCGAGCGTAGTTACCGGCCTTTTGCATGCGTAGTTCTTACATAAAAAAACGAGGGTTTCTGCATCCGTTTTTTTATCAGCCAGCAAGGGGTATTCATTGTTTTCACCGGCCGAAGCCATGATGAGTTTGTGAGGAATAAAAACAGCCTGCATTTGAGTCAATAGCTTTGTAAAGTCCACTCCTACTACGGCAATTTCAGCAGTGCCTTTTGTTGCTTCGTACAGCAGCGATAGCCAAACACCAAACGATGTCGGATGTTTTACCGCAACGTTTGCGGTTGCCTGCATCGCCTCTTCGGCCTTTTGCCGCCATTCCGGCTTGTTAAGTAAAATAGAAAGCCGGTACAGATTGTAAGCCATCACTGCATTGCCCGACGGTGTAGCTCCGTCGTAGATTTCTTTTTTCCGGAGTAAAATATCTTTTTGTTCTTCGGCCGTATAGAAAAAGAAAGGACCGGATGCATCCGCATAATTTCTTAAAACAGTCACGGTTAGTTCCGAGGCTTTGTTCAGGTAAGAAAACGTTGACGTGACTTGGGCCAATTCTATTAAAGCGGCAATAAGGAAAGCATAATCATCCAGAAACGGCGGGTGCTTCGCCTCGCCGGCCTTCCAACTGTGGTGCAGGTTTTCGCCATCTCCAAAGGCAGACAAAAGAAACTGCATGTTTTTTTCGGCCGTTAGCTTATACTGTTCGTTGCCCGTAACGGCATACGCCTTGCTGAAGGCAATGTTCATCAAAGCATTCCAGTTCAATAAAATTTTATCGTCCAACTGAGGCCGGATTCGCCGGTTACGCACCTGTAAAAGTTTTTGCTTGCCCTCGGCAATGAGGCTCGACAAAGACTCTTCATCCAAACCGGCTGCTTCCGCAAATTGGTTCAACGGAACCTTCACACGCAATACGCTTTTGCCTTCCCAATTGCCACCGGGCTTTATGTCGAAGTAGTTGCAAAAGATCTGCGCTTCGCTTTTCAATATGGATTGAACCTCTTCATAATCCCACACATAAAACTTTCCTTCCTCTCCTTCGCTGTCGGCATCCAAAGCGCTGTAAAAGCCGCCTTCAGGGTGTAAAAGTTCCCGCTCCACAAAGGCCAGTGTTTCTTCTATTACTTGTTTGTAAGTTTCATTTTTTGAAAGTGAATAAGCATCGGCATACGTAGCAACAAGCAGTGCATTGTCGTACAGCATTTTTTCAAAGTGAGGGGCCAGCCACTCGGTGTCGGTAGCGTATCGGGCAAAGCCGCCGCCGATGTGGTCGTAAATGCCGCCTTGCCTCATTTTATCAAGCGAAAGAAAAGCTTGATTTAACGCTTTGGTGTTTTGGGTAAGATGGCCATAAGTCAATAAGAAATTTATGCTGAAGGTTTGCGGAAACTTGGGCGCACGGCCAAAACCGCCCCATTCAGTGTCGGCATTTTTCATGAGGTTGATAAAGGCGTCGTCTATTTGCACTTCACCAAAACTGCTTTCCGGCTTAGACAGCCCGAAAGCATTGGACGTTTGCAAGTGTTCAGTCAACGTTTGCGCCTGCTGGTCAATCTCGCCTCGCTTTGTTGTGAAGGAATGCACGATGGCTTGCAAAACCTCTGTCCACGAGGCCCGGTTAAAAGCCCGCTGCGGCGGAAAGTATGTACCGCCGTAAAAAGGTTTACCATCGGGAGTCAGAAACACATTTAGCGGCCAGCCGCCGCTCCCGGAAATGGCCTGAACGGCGTCCATGTAAATATGGTCCACGTCCGGCCGCTCTTCCCTGTCCACTTTAATGTTGATGAATTGCCCGTTCATTAAGGCCGCCACTGCCTCGTTTTCAAAACTTTCCCGCTCCATTACATGGCACCAATGGCAGGCGGCATAACCAATACTGACCAATACCGGTTTGTTCTCTGCTTTCGCTCTTTCAAAGGCTTCATCACCCCACGGAAACCAATCCACAGGATTGTGAGCGTGCTGTAACAAATACGGGCTGCTTTCCTTTGCTAAACGATTGGACATGATGCTGATTTGAAGAGGCGGTGTTCCGATAGCTATCGGGATGGAAATTTGAAGAGGCCTGAACGACTAAACCACCCGCAAAGGAATCAGGTAAAAATTTCAGACCAAGGTTTATTCGTTAGTTTTTCCAAAAAGAAATATGCAGTAATCCCAATAATCATTTAATAACCCCGGCAATCCGTGGTCAAAAAAAATCCCGCCGTAGCAGGATGATAGTTTACTATGTAAGCAATTCTATTTTTTAGGAATGAGCGTGGAAAGATACCTTTCCAATGCCGTTACCATAGAAGGCGCCAGCGGCTGTGGCGCTTTAATTTCTAGTTGAAGGCCGGCTTCTTCTACCGCCTTTGAGGTATTGCTGCCAAAAGCGCCAATCACCGTACCGTTTTGCTGAAAAGAAGGGAGATTATCAAACAAGCTTTTCACACCGCTGGGCGTGAAAAAACAAATAACATCGTAGTCGCGTTGGGTGAGAATTTCTTTCACATCATTGCTAACAGTCCGATACATAAAAGCCAGTGAAAACTGGCAACTATTCGTCTTGAGCCAACCGGTAATTTCACTGTCCTGCTGGTTCTCGGAACAGACATATAAAAACCGTTCGTTGATCTTGTGTTTGTTGATAACATCGAAGAGGCTTTTATTGCTGCCGTCGGCACCATAAAAAACCTTGCGCTTGCGATAAAGAATAAATTTTTGAAGGTAAAGCGCCACGGCTTCAGTAATGCAGAAGTATTTGGTATCCTGCGAAACAGCCACCTTCATTTCTTCACACACCCGGAAGAAATGGTCAATGGCATTGCGGCTGGTTAGAATAACCGCAGAGTGTGCGGCAATATCAATCTTTTGTTTGCGGAATTCTTTTGCCGGGATCGCATCAAGCTTGATAAAGGGGTGAAAGTCCAACTCTACGTCATATTTGCGTTGCAGCTCAAAATACGGCGATTTGTCGCTTTCTGGCCGCGGCTGCGTAATGAGAACCTTCTTTTTATTTGTGGACTTTGTTGCGGACTTAACCCCTGTGTGTTTTACCATGGTGCGGTGCGGCTAACGTTTCGCAAAGCTAAGCCATTTCCCTTAGAAAGGTGAACAACACTTTGTTAATCAACAAGACAGGAAGCACCTCAAATGTGGTAAAGTAAAGCACAAAATGAAAAAAGTTAAGCCGCATCAAATGGTTGATGGAAATGAAAGCAAGAAAATAACGATAGGCAAACAAGGTTAGCACCACAATCACACTTAATGTCAAAGCGGCTGCATTAAGCGAACCATAGGCGAAGGCCAACAATACAATCAAAGGCAATAAAAAAATGCCGAGAATTTTATTGGTGGAAAACACCACGAAGAGATACGCGTTGGCAGCTTCGGAAAGCTGAAACACCCAACCAAAAAATTTCAGCAGCAAGAATTTGCCCCCGTATACAAAGGCGACACTCGCCGCCGCATACAAAGCCAACAAGGCAAACGGCAAATTTCCGGCATAGCCTAAATGCTGCACCAGCAAGGCCACAAACACGGCGCCGCTGACCACAAAAAAAGCATTAAAAAAAAGCGAGGGCAAAGGACTTTGCTGCAACTGTTCCTTAATTTGTTTTTGCCGCACGGTGGTACGGAAGTAAGCGCTGTACAAATCGCGGAGATAACGGGAGAAAGCGTTTTTCAGCAGGGCAAAAAGGAAAATCAGAATGAGCACTGTGTAAAAAACCACGTCCTTCCCTTCCCACTTTTTTTCCGAAACGGTATAGCGAACGGGATTGGTGAAGGTGAAGAATAGTCGCTTGCGCAGAAGAAAAGAATCGGATGTAAAATCGTTTTGCAAAGCCGGCCGCAAGGTATCCCGAATGGGCGGCGGAACCCGGAAAAGCGAATCGGCCTGGAGGGAATCAAGCCGGACCAAAGAATCAACAATCCGAAGCGAATCGTTGACGTGCCGCAGCAAATCAGCCATTCGCAAACTGTCTTTCGCCGTCAGCGAATCGGCCGGAGCCTGGGCGGTTGCCGCTATTGCAAAAAAGAAGAACACTATCGCCAAGAAACTCTTCACAGGCCGCAAAAATAGTCGCAAGGAAACAGCATCAAAAGAAAGAAACAAAACCGATGTGAATTTTTGATTGGCGAAGATTAAATGTTCCGCCGTCGCGTTTGCCCACGGCAAGCGTTACGTTTATCAAACCGGCTTTGGGCTGAAACGAAAGGCCCGCACCGGCGCTGATGTAGGTATGCGATGGCGTCTTATCGAGTGGATACTTGCCCCAGCCGCCATCGGCAAAAGCAAAAAAGTTTGAGTTCAGGCCCGTCAGCAACCGGAACTCCGCCGTGCCCACGGCGTACTGCGACACAAACTGGCTCTCTTCGTCAAAGCCGCGCAGCAGACGGTTGCCGCCGATTAAAAAAAGTTCGTTGCGGTAAATGCTGGCGCTTTGAAAGATGCCTGCATTCAACCCAAGCTTCAATGTCGTTTGCTTGCCAAGCGGCACAAACTGCGCACCGCTTGCCGTCACCCGAAACTGATAAGCCTTCAGCTTTACGGTGTCATATAGGCTCGAAAACTTAAAGCCGGGGTCGTTCGGGTCTTTCAGCTCTAAAATCAGGTTGTTCCTTTTCAATGTTTTTGTTCCTGCTGAAGATGTAATCAAAAGCTGGCTGCCTTTGCGGGGATTGTACCTGTAATCCGTGCTGTTGTAATCGTAGCCGATGCCAAGGTTCAGCGAACTGACATCGGCATCTTGCGGCAGTTGTTTGTTTTGAATGATGGCCGCGGCATTGATGCCGTTGACAATGGAGGCACGACGCTGCAAAAAAACCGAAGCCATTTGCTTTTCGGCCAGGCGATAATTCAGACCGAGGTTCATGTTCAAGTTTAGATAGAACGAATCCCGCTTGTACATGTCCAGCGAAAACGTTGCGCCAAAGCGTGACTTGAAAATATAGGGCTGTTCGTACAAAAGATTTAACCGCGGCGATCCTTTCTGCAACTGCTGCCACACAAGCCCCATTGTTTCACCGTTGCCCAAAGCATTTTTTAAAAGGATGTTGGCATCTACCGTCAGTTGAAACTTCTTCTCGCCGGCGGCTTGTTGGCTGTTGGGTAAGAAGCCAATCAAAGCATTTATCTGGCTGCTTCGTTTAGCTTTCAGGTACAAGTTCAGCACACCGCCGGTAGGCAACATCGAAAGCCTTGCGGGGCTCTCTTCTTCAAGATAGGAAAGCTCCGAAAGCTTCTTGCTTACTCCTTGCAGTTTTTGTTTGTTATACGGTATGCCGGGCGAAAGTTCAAGGTATTTGTACAAAAACTCGTTCGCCACTTTTGCATCGCCAAAAACCTGCAGGCTGTCAATTTTATACGGCGGCCCCTGATTGATGCGAAGCGCCGCAGACACCTCGCTGCCGATGATGGTGACGCTGTCTAAATACGTTTTTCCAAAAGGCCGGCCGTTTTCCTCTAAGTAATCAAGAATGCGCTTTTGCCAATCATTCAATGCCGCAAAATTCATCGGGCCTTTGATGAGCGGAAAATGAATGGCCGCTAGAAGTGGCGCATCGGCTTCCGATGTGTGAATAAGGCCCCACTTGTATTGCTCGCCAAAAAAGATGGCAACCATAGCCTCGGTGCTGTCCATCCGCACACTGTCGAGCGAAGCGGTCATAAAGCCTTTTGTTTGCAACAGCGGCAAGAGCCCGGCGATATACGTATTGGCATCAAAGCGATTGGCAAAGCCGGCCGTCAGGCCTTGTGCTCTCACCTGCAACGAGTCATCGCCGGTGTACTTCACTACATAGCCTTGCGCAAAGCCGGTTACGCACAGCCGTGTTAAAAGGCCCAACAACAGAACAACGTATTTTACCTTAGCCATCTTTTTAAATAAACGAAAAGAAAACAATAACGAAGTTGACCGGAATTTATTTGCACATACCGTTTTGCAAGCAGGCCTGCACCTATTGCAATTTTCATTTTACTACCTCGTTACGCCGCAAAGATGATTCCATTGCGGCCATGCGGCAAGAGGTCGTCGCTGAAAAAGACTATTTAGGAGATGAAGAAATTCAAACGGTTTACTTCGGCGGTGGTACACCAAGTATTTTGGAGATTTCCGATTTGGGATTTCTGATTTCTGATTTGAATAAATATTATCCTATTTCCGCAGATGCAGAGATAACGTTGGAAGCGAATCCCGATGATATTAGTGAAGAAAAATTGAAGGCCTGGAAGGCCCTTGGCATCAATCGCCTAAGCATTGGCGTACAAAGTTTTTTTGACGAAGAGCTGCGGTGGATGAACCGGGCACATGATGCACAACAGGCAATAAGCAATTTGCAATTAGCAAGAGAACAGTTTGAAAACATTACGATAGACTTGATTTACGGCTCGCCTCTGTTGACGGATGAAATGTGGAAGCAGAACGTTGATACCGCTATTGCTTTGGGCATTCCACACCTTTCCTGCTATGCTTTAACGGTGGAAGAAAAAACACCGCTGCAAAAAAATATTGCGTTGAACAAAACAGTTGACGTTGACAACGACAAACAGGCAAGACAATTTTTGTTGCTGATGCAATGGCTTCGCGAAGCCGGCTACGAGCATTACGAAGTTTCCAATTTTGCGAAGCCAGGTTTTAGAAGCCGGCACAATTCGGCGTACTGGAAAAGTGAGAGGTATTTAGGCATCGGGCCATCGGCACATTCATTTAACGGAGTTGAGCGACGATGGAATGTGGCGAACAATTCGCTTTACATTCAAGGGCTGACCGAAGGCTGTCCGCAACGCGAAACCGAAACCTTGACGCCAAGGCAACAGCTAAATGAAACTATCATGATTTCGCTACGAACGATGGAAGGAATTGATTTGAATAAAATTGCAAACGTTTGGGGAGAAAAGGAAAGGTTGCGGATAGAAAAGGACCTTCAAAAATTTGTTGGTACCGGTTTGGTGCGAATAAATAATGGCTTTGCACAGTTAACAGGTGAGGGTATGTTGAGGGCGGATGGTATAGCGAGTGATTTGTTTGTCTGATTAGAAATTTTAATTCAGTTACTTCAATATATCATATTTTCAACGTCAAATCTTAAAGCGCTATGTCATTTGTTGACAAGTTGACTTCGAACGACGTTGAAATTGGTACATTTCCACTAATTGACATTTTAAAAGATTCATGTTATTACCCAGCAGCAGCATTTGATGGACGAGTGGTTAAATGTTGCAATACTTTGTATGCCGAATGGGATATAAGAAGTTTTATTTACTGTGACTATGGAGTCAGGGAAAATGAAATATTTCAACATCAGAACGAATTTTTACGTTATTCTGTTTTGGCATCTAGGAAATTGCGACCTGAAGAACTAATTCCAAATGGATGGAATCCCCAATTACCGCCGAATTTCAATCTCGAAACAGCAAACAGGTTTCGAAATGCTAATGTCCAGCCGTTTGCGACATGGATTGTGTACGAAAAAAAGGAAAACTTTAATGTTGAGCATGGGCCTCAAAGATTTAGCCTGTTGTATATTGGGGGAGAGGGAGTTGCTACTTACCAAGCCATATATTGGACAAACTTTCAATCAGCGAAGGTAATTATCATTACCGACCATGGGTTTGGAGGTAACTATACCGAATTTAGGGATGTACAAGGTCCGTTTCACTGGGTTGTTTCGCATAATGTACATGACATTCCTAAATACATGTTCTACAATGGTCAAGATTTGGAATGGTTAAATTATCGCCATATTAGTGAATGTAATGGCTTTACAACATGGGAGTCTACACTTTAAAATGTTTAGATTTTATTTAATGGAAAAAAGAAAAATTCTTGACCTTCAAAAATACAAACTTTATAGTCTTTTTTTTGATGATGCAGATGAACGTTCAACGATAATTTACATTGAACGAATAGAAGAATTTGAAACGCAATGCGAAGCGAAACTCTTGGATATTTTAAAGAATTTGGACTTCAATAGTACTGTAAAACAAAATCGTTATTCCTTGCCTTATACCCATGAAATAATACATACAATTCAAGGGAGTTCTGACCTGAATGAGGTCTTTAACTTTCATCGGGTGGCAAGGGTCGTTATAAGAAAGCTACTGCAAGAAAATGTTTACAAAATTCGTTTTTACATGTACATCAATATCGTAGAAAGCCAAAGAAATACTATAACGATATTGGATAATGCAGAAGGGGATAGAGAGAAATATGAAATTCACTTCGGTAATATGGAGTACAGGTTTAGGTATTATGTTCATTAACTTTTACACTCAACATCCCTTCCTTTAAAAACGAAGTATCTCTTTTGATAAATGCCATGTTTCAAAAAGTTTATCATGTATCCCCAATCAAAAACAGAGAAAGCATTATCAATAAAGGATTAATTCATTTTGGCAGTCAGGATGAAGAATGTAGCTGGAAAGGTCTTAGATATTCTAAACGCATTTATGTTTCGCTTAAGCCAAGCGACTTTTACGCATTGGACTTTGTAGACTATGAGGGAATTGATATTTGGGAATTTGTTGTATTAAAAACGTCTCTAAAAAGAGATATTGGTTCTACTTACAAGTATCATTATTATATAGAAAAATCTATTCCGAGAAAGGCGCTGCGGATTATAAAAACTATTGGTTATTTTAAAAGATTTTGAAACTGATGTTTCTCATATGAGGATTTATAACGCTACTTTAATTTAAAAGACTTTCCCCCGTCGCTTCAATCGTTCTATCCAAATCCCCTTTACTCAACGCATTACTCAAGAACCAACTCTCGTAAGCCGATGGCGGCAGATAAATTCCGCGGTCAAGCATCGCATGAAAGTATTCATTGAAGAAAGCATTATCTGCCGATGCAGCCGAAGCAAAATCAATCACCGGCTTCTCACTAAAGTGAACGGAAATCATTGAACCAATTTGATTGATGACAAACGGCTGCCCGCTTTCCTCCAACATCTTTTGCAAACCGGCTTTTAGATAATTTCCCTTTTCTTCTAACTCCGTATAAATTGATGGATTGGCTTTAAGATGGGACAACAACGTAAAGCCGGCAATCATCGCCAATGGATTACCGCTTAACGTTCCGGCTTGGTAAACATTGCCCAGCGGCGCAATGTGCTTCATGATTTCGAGCTTGCCGCCAAACGCGCCAACCGGCATTCCGGCACCAATCACTTTACCGTACGTGATTAAATCAGCATCAATGCCCAACCGCTCCTGCACACCGCCCGGAGCCAACCGAAAGCCCGTCATCACTTCATCAAAAATGTACACGATGCCTTCCAAGTCGCACAACTTTCGCAAGCCTTCTAAAAAATGAGGCTGCGGTAAAATGCAACCCATGTTGCCGGCTACGGGTTCAATAATAATGGCGGCAATTTCATCTTTGTTTTCCGCCACCAACTGCTTCACCGCATCCAGGTCATTGTAAGGCGCCGTTAATGTATCGGCAGAAACACCGGCTGTTACTCCTGGTACCGTTTGAATGTTGAACGTTGCCACGCCGCTTCCGGCCTTTACTAAAAACGCATCGGCATGGCCGTGGTAACAACCTTCAAACTTGATGAATTTGTTTCGGCCCGTATAGCCTCTTGCCAACCGCAAAGCGCTCATGCAGGCTTCGGTGCCGCTACTTACCATGCGGATCAAATCCACATTCGGCGCCATGCTTTTAACCAATTCGGCCATCTCTACTTCTAACTCCGTTGGCGCCCCAAACGACGTGGAATCCATAACCTTTTTTTGAATGGCTTCCACTACCGGTTCAAAGGCATGGCCCATGATCATCGGTCCCCAAGAGTTGATATAATCAATGTACCGGTTGCCGTCGGCATCGTAGAGATAAGCACCTTTGGCCCGTTGCATAAACAACGGCGTACCGCCCACGCTTTTAAAGGCCCGCACGGGGGAATTGACGCCGCCGGGAATGCTTTGCTGTGCTCTGGTGAAAAGGACTTTGCTTTTGGAGATGGGAATCATAATTGGTTTCCTTCTTTATAAAAAATGAACATGGAGCATATGAAAAAGACGAAGCCCGCGATGGTGAAATACAGTAGGACCTTTTGAAAATTTATTTCGCGTTTAAAAAGCAGCCTTGCGACAAAATAAAAAACCAAGCAAAAACTGCTGGACAGAAAAAGGCAAAATATCAAAAGGAGAATGAAGTCCAGAATCATGGCTTATTGCATCAGGCAATGAATTCAGTGTTTGTGAAATTCAGCCCGTCATAAAGATCGTTGAATGACACGGTGCAGCCAATCGCGTTAAGATGAAAGTGATTGCCATGACGTGTAAACTTTTCAAATGACCATGTGTCCGGTGCTTGACGGCGAATGATGTCAACAGCGAATTGGGTAGAATCAATAACGATGTATTCTTGTAACGAAGCAATATGCCGGTAGTAAAAAAACTTGTATCCTTTGTCAATTTGCAAACTCTCCTCGCTCATCACTTCAATTATTATCAACGGATTCACCAGCGTATCAAAAACGCCTTCCTGAAGTTGTGCTTTTCCTTGAACGATTGTTACATCGGGATAAAAATAGCCGCTGGCAACAGGCGTTGCCAAACGCATGAGAGATGGATAAACACGATAGTCTTTGCCTTTGATATACATTCCGACCTCGCCAATAACGTTGGCCGCAACGGTATTGTGAGCGACGGATTCGCCATCAAGCATCCTTATCTCGCCACCGGCATATTCGTGCTTTAATTCCGCGGCATCATCCATCCGCAGGTATTCTTCTACTGAAATATTTTGTGCGACTATTGTGGTCATAACACTACAAGTGGTCTCATAAATGGAGATAGGATTTTAGGAAGATCATTGTGCAGGCGAGCAGCACAATGGCTTTGAAGTTTTGTTCTTTGTTTTCATGGCGAACGATGCATCTCCGGTAGTTAAAGAGCCAGGCAAAGAAGCGTTCCACTTTCCACCTTCGTTTGTAGCGGCGAAGTTTACGGCCGTCCTGGGTTTTGGCTCTGATCCGGCCGCTTCTGTGCGGTGCAATCAACTCAATGCCTTGTTCGGCCAAACGGTGGTCCAAGGCATCGCTGTCGTAGGCTTTGTCGCCAATGAGTTTTTCGGGCAGTGCCGCTATAAAGCGTTCTTCCAAGGTCGCTTCCACTAAGGTGACTTCATGAGGGCTTGCGGACTGGATTGAGACAGATAAAACAACGCCACCAGCGTCTGTGATTGCCATGATCTTGCTGCCCTTACCTCGCTTAGTCTTTCCCACACAAAGCCCCCTTTTTTGGCCAGTGAAAACGTGCCATCAATAAAACATTCCGACATGTCAATACCGCCTCTTTCCTGTAGATCTCTTGCCAGCGCCTCGATCACCGTGTCGAAAACACCACCCTCCACCCAGGCTTGAAACCTGCGGTGGCAGGTCTGATACGGTGGATAGTCCTTGGGCAAATCCCGCCACCGGGCACCGGTCTTGACAATCCATAGAATGCCTTCCAAAACACGTCGCTTATCAGTCCAAGGCCGGCCTTTCCCGTCCTTGCGTACACTGCCATCTGGGAGCAAATCCTGAATCTTCTCCCATTGCTTCTCACTTAACTTCATCCACCAAAACTACCAAACCCATTTATGAGACCACCTCTAATTGACTTGCAGGGCAAAACTTTTCAACCGATTAACTATTCAACAACTTCACCGCATCCTTTGCAAAGTACGTGGCTATCAAATCAGCGCCGGCACGTTTAATCGAAGTCAGCGTTTCAATGATAGCCTTGTCTTCATTTATCCAACCCATTTTTGCGGCGGCTTTAATCATCGCGTATTCGCCGCTGATGTTGTAAACGCTTACGGGAACATCAACTGCATTTTTCACTTCCCGAACAATATCAAGGTAAGGCAAACCTGGTTTTACCATCACAATGTCTGCGCCTTCTTCCACATCCAACAGCGCTTCTCTAACGGCTTCGGTGCGGTTGGAAAAATCCATTTGATAGGTCTTCTTATCGCCAAAGCCCGGAGCCGAATCCAACGCATCACGAAACGGCCCGTAAAAACAAGAAGCGTATTTGGCGCTGTACGCCATGATGCCGGTTTTAGTAAAGTTGTTTTCTTCAAGCCCTTGTCGTATCGCACCAATGCGGCCATCCATCATGTCACTCGGCGCCACCATATTAGCACCGGCTTCAGCATGGGATATGCTCATTTGCACCAGGGCCTCAACGGTTAGATCGTTAACGATTTCTCCATTTTGAACTATGCCGTCATGCCCGTAGGATGAGTAAGGATCAAGGGCCACATCGGTCATCACATACATCTCGGGAACAGCCTCTTTAATGGCTTTGATGCTGCGTTGCATAAGTCCATTCTTATTCCATGCTTCTTTGCCGGTATTGTCTTTTAATTCGTCTTTGCATTTGATGAAGAGCAACACGCTTTTCAATCCCATACTCCAAAGTTCTTTCACTTCCTTTACCGTCAAGTCAAGACTTCTTCGGTAATAGTTCGGCATTGAAGCGATTTCCGTTTGGATGTCTTCTCCTTCATCAATAAAAAGCGGAACGATGAAATCATTAGGCGTTAAAACTGTTTCGGCAACAAGACTGCGGATGGCCGGCGATGAGCGGAGGATGCGGGGACGTTGGTATAAAATCATTTTATGGGTTTTCGCTTTGAATGGCGCACAGCGATAATGATGACTTCGTCAGCCTTAATTTCGTAAACGACCGTATAAGGAAAACGATTTAATAAAAATCTGCGCTGTGCCTTTTCAGGAGAGATGTTGAAATAAAATTGGGGATATTCCAACAGTTTACTTTTTGCTTTTTCCAATTCATCCAAAAATTCGAGTCCCAAGCCCGCCCTTTCGCCCTCATAGTATTCTGCTACTTCCAAAATTTCAAGTTCAGCTTGCGGCCGGAGGAGTAGACGAAAGTTCATTTTTGCAGTTTGCTTATTATGCGGGCCATGGATTCCGTCCAGGGGATACTGCTGCCGGGATTTTTATCGTGTTCATTGCTGCGACGGCTGAATTCCGCCATGTCCTCTTCAGAAAAAGCAGGAGTTGATAGCTGCATCTGTTGAAAAAGTTCAAGCAACTGCACCATCGTTTCTCCATCTGCCTCTTCTATTACTTTGTGAAACTTTTCTTTCTGTTCCGCTAAACTCATACAATTCGTTTTTCCAAATTTACAAAACAAGCGGTCTAAACCCAATCCCTTGAATGCAAACAAGCCTGCAGCAACTTATCTTCTTCACTGTCCGGCACAGGTTGATAATTATAATCAAAACGCACCGTTGGCGGCAGGCTCATTAAGATGCTTTCAATGCGGCCGCCGGTTTTCAAACCAAAGATGGTTCCGCGGTCATGTACCAGATTGAACTCCACGTACCGGCCGCGGCGTATCTCCTGCCAATGCTTATTGACTTCCGTAAACTTTATATTCTTTCTTTTCTCAACAATGGGCAAATAAGCTTCCGTAAACGCATCGCCGCAAGCCTTTCCGAAAGCCATCCAAAAGTCAACGTCTTTGAAATCATCCGGCCGCTTGTGATCATAAAAAATACCACCGATACCCCTTCGTTCGTTGCCGCGATGCGTGTTTACAAAGTAATCGTCGCAGGTTTTTTTGAAGGCAGGATAAAATGAACCATCAAAGCCATCGCAAACATTTTTGTATGTGCCGTGAAAATGCTTCGCGTCTTCTTCAAACAAATAGTACGGCGTAAGATCCGTGCCGCCGCCAAACCAGCGGT
This sequence comes from Flavisolibacter sp., assembly GCA_965247695.1. Taxonomy (GTDB): domain Bacteria; phylum Bacteroidota; class Bacteroidia; order Chitinophagales; family Chitinophagaceae; genus Flavisolibacter. The sequence continues at coordinate 1,446,078 of OZ252037.1, read as the reverse complement.
CAGCCAACATATCATTCTCATCATACAATTCAAACATGCGGTAATTGCAATGCACCGTGGGTACAAACGGATTAAAAGGATGAAGTACCAAACTCAATCCAGCCGCAAACCATTTATCGCCATCAATCCTTAGTTGCATTCGCATGGCGTCTGTTACTTCGCCAAAAACAACCGATGTATTCACACCGCCTTTTTCAAACACAGTACCATTCTGTATCACTCTTGTTCTACCACCCCCGCCTTCGGCCCTCTCCCACTTGTCTTCAATGAACATTGCTTTGCCGTCGGCTTCTTCTACTACCGCGCAGATGCGGTTCTGCAAGTCTTGTATATAATCTATCCACTGTTCTTTTATCTCCTGCATAATCTATCAAATCCTTTAAATCATGGTTCAAGACGATATTCCTTCACCGCTTCTACAAACGCTTTCGCATGATCAACCGGAACATTCGGTGTGATGCCATGACCCAAGTTGGCAATGTAATTCTGCGTGCCGAAACCGTCAATCATCTCCTTCACCCACTGCTTTATTTGCGGTGTTGGGGCCAACAATTTTGACGGATCAAAATTGCCTTGAAGCGTGATGTTATTGCTCGTCAGCTTTCTCGCCATTTGCGGCGAAACCGTCCAGTCAATCCCGATGCCGCTTGCGCTGCTCTTGCTCAACTCTTCCAACGCATACCACGCGCCTTTTGGAAACAAAATCACCGGCGCATGTGGACTGACCACATCGGCAATTTGCAAAAGATAAGGTTGCGCATACACCTTAAAATCTTCCGGCGACAGCGAGCCCGCCCAACTGTCGAACACCTGCACGGTATCGGCGCCGGCCACTGTTTGCGCTATCAAATAATCAATCGTGATATCTGTAATCTTTTGCAACAAAGCATGTGCAAGCTTCGGTTGCGTGTAAGCAAACTGCTTGGCCTTGTCCCATGTTTTACTCCCCTTGCCTTCCACCATGTAACAAAGTATTGTCCAAGGCGCACCGGCAAAACCAATCAAGGGCACACGGCCGTTCAACTCTTTTTCTGTAAGCGACAAGGCATCCAGCACATACTTTAAATGATGCGCTGCATCGGCCGTGTTCAAGGCCTCAATATCGCTTAGCGTTCTAATAGTTTTCGGCAGCGCCGGACCACGGCCTTCCTCCATGGTTACTTCCAATCCCATCGCCTGCGGTATCACCAGAATATCCGAAAAAATAATGGCCGCATCCACGCCAACTTGGTCAACAGGTTGAAGCGTTATCTGCGTTGCCAACTCCGGCGTTTGCACACGGGTAAAGAAATCATATTTCTCACGCAGCTTGATGTAATCGGGCAAATAACGTCCGGCCTGACGCATCATCCACACGGGCGGACGTTCCACCTTTTCTTTGCGCAAAGCACGAAGCAATAAATCATTTTTTAAAACGCTACTAATTAAAGGCGCTTGTTGTTGTGTCGTCATATTTTATCGTTCGTTGTAGCCTGATGTTTTTTTATGAACCGGAGGCCAGTACTTCTATTGAGCGTCTGTTGCGTCGCACTCTTGTACGCTTTGTAATTCTATTCAGCACTTCACCACGGCAAGTAGCCCGATGCCAATTAGCCTTCAATAATTGTGATTTGTCCTCGTCCATTGCCCCGCCATTTATGGCGGGGTTCAGGTAAGAAACGAAATGGGCTTTAGCCCAAACCTTTTGGGCCAAAGCCCATTACTCTTTCCTCATTACAGCCCCGCCATAAATGGCGGGGCAATAGCAAAGAACAATGCATAACCTGTTTATAGCTTGCTCCTGAAAGCAGAATTAAAAACCTCCGAGGTCTTTAATTGCCAGCCGCGCCAATTCTATTTTATCCGCTACATTCCCAACCACCACTTTCTTTGCTTTGTGTTGCCGCAGCGCTTCAGCCGTGGTTTTACCAATGGCATACAAAGCCGTATTGTCCGGCGGAACATTTTGCTTGTAAAAAGCCTCCACCGCACTCGGACTAAAAAACAAAATAGCCGCATACTCTTTCGTCAGCACCGATGGCGTTTCGGTTGTTTCATACACCGCCACTTCTTCCACCGTGCCGCCTTCGGAACGCAGCTTGTTCGGCAGTTCATCACGACGAATGTTTCCGCAAAAAAACACGGCTTCTTTTATGCCGTCATCTATCAACCGTTCGCCAAGCCTACCCGCATTTTCGGCGGTAGCTGCAATGACCCTTTCGCCCCAATGCCCTTTTATTAATTGCTGCGTGGTGTTGCCCATGCAGTAAATACGCCACTGCGGTGTGTCATGCACCACATCGGCCACAGCTTCCACCGCGTTCATGCTGGTGAAAACAACCGTAATCTTTTGGCCTGATAACTCTTTTATTTTTTGCAGCACTGCCTCATCTTTCACCGGGGTTGTTTCAATAAACGAAAGCGTTTCAATAACAACGTTTGCGGCCTCGGCCTCCGCTATGATGGAACCGCTCAACGGCCGTGTGCTAAGAATATATTTTTTACTGTCGTTCACTTTGTACCGATTGAATGATCCGTTGCACTTGTTCTTGTTGCAACAGGCGCTTTGCTTTTTCTTCGCCCAAATTGCTTGCGTTCTGCAACGAGGCCTCACCGCTTATCTCAATCAACTCTTTTCCGTCAACGCTGCAAATGCTTCCCCGAAAAACAATGTTGTTTTCATGCACTTGTGCCAAAGCACTAACCGGTGTAGAACAGCCGCCCATCAACACCCGCAAAAAATCTTTTTCCAGCTTTGTGCAAAGCGCTGTTGCTTCATCGTTAAACGATTGGCAACTTTCAAAAGCTTGATCATCGCCTTCTCTGCACACAACCATGATTGCCCCTTGCGCCGGCGCTGGCAACATCCAATCCAGGTCAATGGAAGTTTCGGGCCGAAGATTAATTCGTTCCAATCCCGCCGCCGCGAAGATGGCACCCTGCCAATTGCTTTCTTTCAATTTGCGCAACCGTGTGTTCACGTTGCCGCGCAGATTTTCAATTCTATGATTTGGAAACCGGTGCAGCCATTGTGCTATGCGGCGAACAGAACCCGTTGCTACGATGGCCTGTTCAAAAATTGCAGTCGGGTCTTCGAAAAGCGAGGCTTTCGCAAGGATGCCCTTCCGATCGGGAAGGTCGGGATGTGCCACAAAAATATCTTTGTACGAAGCCCGTTTTAACACCGCCGCTTGTTGAATGCCCTGCGCCATTTGCGTCGGCACGTCTTTCATGGAATGAACGGCGATGTCAATGCGGTTGTTCAATAAGGCTGCATCCAATGTCTTCGTGAAGATGCCGGTGACACCAAGAGCATACAACGGCGTTACCGTGTCCACGTCGCCTTCGCTTTTGATGTACACAAGTTCCGATGCAACACCGGCTTCTTTTAACAGGCTTTGCACAAGCGTAGCTTGCCACACAGCCAGTTGACTGTCGCGTGTTCCTATGCGTAGGGGCTTCATTAATTTTTAGCGTTGATAAACTGATTCAGCGCGGCAAGGTACTGACAACCTTTTTGGTTCTGCGCTTTCACCTTTCCCGCAGTATCGTTCAGCACCCGCTGAATGTGCACGTCAAGCTTTTTGGGGCAGCTTACTGATTGCACGTGCAAGGGATGGGCGTGCAATTCTTTCAACTTTATTTTTAAATCTTTCAACATGGGCACGTGCTTGCGCATCTCGCACCAGTCGGTAAACTCCATCATCAATTCTGAAATCATTCCTTTGGCCTTTGGTACTTCGGCCATACGCATCTTCAGTGTTTCATCTTTTATTTTCGACAGCGCATCTACATTAATCATTTGCACGTTTGGCAACTGCTGCGCGGTTTCTTCCACGTTGCAAGGCACCGAAAGGTCAATGATCAGTTTCCCGCCTTTGTTCTGCACGTGTTCTTTTAAGATCACCGGTTGCGGCGCATTGGTGGCAACAAGGATGATGTCGGCCTTTGCTACTTCTTCTTCCAATTTATCAAGCGGTGCGTGACGAAGGTTTAACTCGCCGGCAAGCATCGCGGCTTTATCAGCCGAACGATTAATAAGTGTAATGTTTTTTGTACCGAGATAATCTACGAGGTTCTTGCAGGTGTTGCGGCCAATCTTTCCCACACCCAGCAACAGAATATGTTTTGATGACGCATCCATCACGCGGTTCAAAATATATTGTACGGCGGCAAAGGAAACCGACACGGTGCCGCCGCTTAACGAGGTGCCATTCTTAATCAGTTTTGAAGCCTGAAGTACACAGTTGAACAAACGTTCGGTAAAGGCACCCACAAAGCCTTGATCTTTGGAAAACTTCACCGCCGCTTTTAATTGTCCCACGATTTCATAGTCGCCGAGGATTTGCGAATCGAGGCCGGCGCCTACGTTGAACAAGTGTTCAACGGCCGCGTTGCCGCTTTTGATGTATGCTGACTTTACAAAAGTTTCCACATCACCGGCCGTTTGTGAACACAACGCTTCTATCAACTGATGATGATTGTGTGCAAAGCCGTAAACTTCGGTACGGTTGCAGGTAGAAAGCACAAAGAGTTCATCCAAACCCTGCGCGGACGCAGCTTGCAAAACTCTTACGTATTGCTCATTGCCAATGGCAAATTGACCCCTTGCGGCCGCATCGGATTTTTTATAATTGATGCCGGCTACAAAGAAATTGGCGATGCTTTTAAAGTGCTGTGTATTCATCTAAGCGATAGTCAACGACGATGGCGCAAAAGTAATTTTCGGTGCCGCTAACGGCCGAAAAGTTCTGTCATTGCTCTGTCATTTGAACCCTCCTTTTTCTTCAAGTGCGGGAATGGTTGCGTGAAGTGTGGGAAAGAGTGAACGAGCGGTGATAGCGAGTAGCCAATAGCGAGTGGCAAGTAGCCGTTTGTAGCAAACAGGTATTTAATCACACAATCTTTTTCGATTTTGTAACCATGATATTTTAAAAGGCAAGACTAAACTAAAGGAAACTACTTGCCAATCGCTACTTACTACTCGCTGCTCCCACACTACTTTTGCCCCGCATGAAAAGAGCCGTTGTATTAATGAACCTTGGGTCGCCGGACAGTACGGAGGTGAAAGACGTGAAGCGTTACCTCGATGAATTTTTGATGGATGAACGGGTGATAGATAAACCCTGGTGGTTGCGGGCCTTGCTGGTTAAGGGCATTATCGTTCCCTTTCGTGCGCCCAAGTCGGCACGAGCCTACAAATCCATCTGGACGGAAAAAGGTTCGCCGCTGATTGCCATTTCGAAACAATTGCGTGATGCATTGAAAAAAGAGATTGAAGAACCGGTGATGATTGCCATGCGCTACGGCAATCCTTCGCCCAAGGCCGCCTTTGATGAATTGGTGAAAGGCAATCCTGATTTGGAAGAAGTGATTGCGGTACCACTTTATCCGCATTATGCAATGAGCTCTTATGAAACGGCGGTGGAATACGCAAAGGATGAATACAAGAAAGGCGGCTATGCTTTTAAAATGACGTTCATCAAACCTTTCTACAATGACGACGATTATATTCATGCCCTCACCGAAAGCATCCGGCCTTATGTGGAGGACGGCGATTATGATCAGATTTTGTTTTCGTACCACGGCATACCGGAGCGGCACATCTTAAAATGCGATCCCACAAAAAGCCATTGCCTGAAAGTTGATAATTGCTGCGAAGTGCCATCAGAAGCACATGCCTATTGCTATCGCCATCAATGTTGGACAACATCTAATCTCGTTGCTGATGCTTTAAACATTCCAAAAGAAAAGCGAGGCTTTTCCTTTCAATCACGCTTAGGTCGCGACCCGTGGCTGAAGCCTTACACGGCCGTGCGATTAAAGGAACTTCCGGCGGAAGGTGTAAAGAAATTAGTTGTAGTCTGTCCTGCCTTTGTCAGCGATTGTTTGGAAACCATTGAAGAAATGGGCGAAGAAGGGCGTGAGTTTTTTCTGGATGCCGGCGGCGAACGTTTTGACTTAGTGCCGTGCATGAATGTGAATCCGTTATGGGTTGACACGTTGGCAAAGTGGGTTGGTGAATATGTTTCGGGCAAACGAGAAATGGTGTTGCCATTATCTGAAACAATACGGTGAGAATTTTTACTTTTGACTTCTGAATTTACAAACATGACAGCACTTGCCGGTACCTATCAAAACGGAGAGATAAAGCTTGACAGGCAATACGGTTCGGATGGACCGGTAAAAGTAATTGTTACGTTTTTGGATGAGCCGGTGGTTGCCTCTAAGAAGCGATTGACCTTTGATGATTTTTCTTTTGCCAAAAGCAGAAAAGCATTGGAAGGATACAACGGCTCTTTTTCCGATGCATTAATTGAAGAAAGAAGAAGTGAGTTATGAATCTATTTTTTGACACCTCGTCCCTGTTTAAGCTTTATCATAAAGAAACGTATTCAGACCGTGTCGAAACCATTCTTCTCGCTAATGACGTTGAAACCATTTTCTTGTCCGTAATCGCCAGAGTGGAATTTGCTTCAACCGTGTGGAAAAAGCGCCGGATGAAAGAAATCACTACGGTTCAGGCGGACGCAATGCTGGGAGCTTTTGAAGGAGACGAAGGAAAATACACGTTCTCCATACTTGACGATGCGATTCTTGAGCAAGCCAAGATGCTGTTTCTTAAATATGGAGAACAAGGGCTTCGAACGCTGGACAGCATTCAACTCGCAACAGCAGTATCTATTTGATCTCAAGTTCAACAATTCGTTTGCAGCGACAAACTTTTGCACACTTTTCTCAACGCCGAATCACTTCCAACTTGGTGAGCTAGCTCATTTTATCTCTGATCACTCATTAAATGTATCTCTACCTTAAAGCCCTCCACATCATCTTCATCGTTACCTGGTTTGCAGGAATGTTTTACATCGTTCGGTTATTCATTTACAACACGGAAGCCAATGAGAAAGCCGAGCCGGAAAAAAGTATTCTGCAAAAGCAGTTTTCGATCATGATTAAACGGCTTTGGTTCGGCATTACCTGGCCTTCAGCCGTACTGACTTTAATACTTGGCCCATTAGTCATGTTCAACGGCGGATGGAACAAAACACTGAACGATACAAGCGGACGATGGCTTTTGATAAAACTCATGTTCGTATTCTTTCTTTATGTCTATCACCTTTCGCTCCATAAAATTTACAGGCAGCAAGCCGCCGGCCTCTTTCGTTATTCTTCGCAAGGCTTGCGCATCTGGAACGAAGTAGCCACGCTTTTTCTTGTGCCCATTGTAATGCTGGCCACGGTAAAGCAAAGCATCAGTTGGGTGTGGGGATTGGTTGGCTTAATCGGTTTTGTTATTGTGTTGATGACGGCCATTAAGCTGTATAAAATTCTTCGCGGCCGCAAGACATAATTTCATCGTTTGGCGTTTGCATACCCAAAACCGTAACCTTATCTTGGCCGATAGATTTCCAGCCTATGAAAAGTTTGCAAGCCCAAACAACCTATCGTTCTTCTACTGTCGCTGAAACCGTTGATGCCATCCGTAATCATTCCGAACAACTCTTTCTACGGGTAAAGTTTCTCGGCTACTCGCACACCATGGACGACTACGAGCAACGCAAGCTTCGCATCTTTAACCAAATCAATTTTTTTCAATTTCTGGCGGGGCTTTTTATTCCGTTGCTAGGCATGGCTTTGCCCGCAAGCATTCCGGCGCAAGCTTGGGCCATTGCCTGTTTGCCTTCGGTAGTGAGCCTGGCCGTGATGGCCTTGATTCGTCTGCGACGGTACGAAATATCACTTTATACCTACTTCGTTCTTTACCCCTTTTTCACTTGCCTTGTTTATCTCAACGGCATCAATCCCGGCGTAGAGTTAAGCTTCATCTTGTTTGTCATCCTCTCGGTTTTCTTTTTACAAGATGCCGGCTTTATGCTTTTCACCATCGGATTTTCCATGCTGTCGTTTTTTGTGCTGGCAGTCATCTTAAAACATTTTACCTACGAAGCCGAAAGTGCAAGCCCAGTGATCTATTTGCTTAATAAAGGCGTTTCGCTGGCCTTTATCTTTTACGGTTTGTTTTTGGTAAAGAAAGAGAACACGATTTACCAGTTCAACATCCTATCCAAACAAAAACACCTCGCCGAAAAGAACATGGAGATTGAAGCGCAAAAGGAACAATTGGCATCGGTGAATGCTTTTAAGAACAAACTCTTTTCTATCATCTCCCACGATTTGAAATCGCCGGTTTATGCCTTGCGAAATTTGTTTCAAAACGCACAGCAATATGACTTGCCTGCGGACGAAATAAAAGAGATGTTGCCCGACGTGGTGAAAGACTTGAACTATACGACCAGCCTGATGGAAAACTTGTTGCAGTGGGCCAAATCGCAGATGCAGGCCGATGCAGTGCATGTGCAGGAAGTATCTATTGTTGGTTTGATGCAAGACGTAGCAAAGCTGTTGCGCCTGCAGGCCGAAGCAAAGAAGATAAAATTGCAAACGATGATGAACGATGATGTTTTTGTTCACGCCGACAAAGACATGCTTCACCTTGTGTTACGCAACCTCTTGTCGAACGCGGTGAAGTTCACCCCAACAAACGGAAAGATTGCGCTTGGCTTGAACGACCTTGGCTCACATATAGAAGTTTATGTGCAGGATTCCGGTGTGGGCATTGGCGAGGAAGCGTTGGAGAAAATACGGCAACAGATATTTTACACTACCACCGGCACGGGCAGTGAAACCGGCACCGGTTTGGGCCTTATGCTCTGCCACGAATTTTTAGTAAAGAACAACAGCAAGCTGCAAATTGAAAGCGAGGTGGGAAAGGGCAGCGTGTTTTCGTTTACGCTGCCGAAGGTGTGAGAGAAGGTTCAAGTGTTCAAAAATTCAACTGTTCAATAGTTGAACCCGTATAAGAAAACCATTTATTCATTAATAGGACTTCCGAACATTTGAACTACACTTCCTTGAAGTACGGATCGCCGAGGTCTTTGCCCTTCTTGCCTTCGGTATAGTTAAACTGCATTTTCTTACTTATCACTTTGTGCAAGCTCACTTTTACTTTCTTGCCACGGCCTGCATCCGGCACCGATTGTTCCTTGCTGTCGTGCGGCTGCACGGCATAAAGCGTAATGGGAACTGTCTTCCATACACTGCCGTTGGCTTTAACGTAGGTGACGTTAGCCACCACTTCATCCAACGGATAGTCGGAGCGGTTGGATACAATTACTTTCAGGTCTTTGATGCCGCCAAACAAGCCAATGCCGTAATTGCTGTTGTTGGCCGAAATAAGCCGGTTCCAGCGAAGCCGCGATGCTTTTGCCGCGTCTTCTTTTATCATTTCGGTTTTGGCAGGCGCCGTTGCTTCTTCGCCGCTTTTTGCCGTTTCCGCAGCGGCCCTTTGCTGCGCCAGCATCGCCTGTTGCCCGCCAGAAAACTGTACCTGCATTGGCGCCTGTGATGTCTCCTTTGCTGATACTTTATTGATGGAATAAAGCGATAAGCCGGCAAGCAAGGCAAGGCCCAGTAAGCTACCGTATAAAGTTCTCGGCCTTTGGTAATGAAGTTGCGAAAGCTGTTGCGTTACCACGGGCACCACGTCTTTCGGGCTGCGTATTTTTTGCGGGACAACCACATCTTTCAAACCGGGAAGCCTTTCAGCGGGCATCCAGCTATCACTATCGGCTTCGCGGATGGGCGTGTTGCGGGTAAGTTTTTGATTTTTTAATTCAGCAAGGGTAAAGGGGCCGGCTTCGTTGCGGCCATCATGCAGATAATAGTTGGTCATGGGATGGGATTGAAGAAAACAAATGTAAAATTCAATCCCTTAAAATGCAAGCCCACAGCCGCTTTTAAAGTTTATTCTGCACCACTGTTTTCACGACAAGGACAAACGTTACTTTACAGAAGAGGTAGTAACTGTAACAGCAATAATGACAAAGCCGTGCATCGGCTTATCGTCAGATTTACCGCCGCGCCTTTGCTATAGGTTTGTCCGCTCATCTCTTTTATGCCGCTGTTTTTTACTGATGCCACGTCGGGGAAAAGGATTTATAAAAGGAAAAAAGATTGCCTGAATTTTTATTGTATGATGATTGAGCCATTATAACAAAATGCAAAAAGCTTCATGATACAATGAAGATTTTTGCATTTCGTGATGACTGTGTATTACTTCACTTTATCTATCACCCAGCAATCATTATTATAGTTGCCGCAGGTAATGGCCAGTTGGTTGTTGTACACTGCTATTCCCGTTGCGTGCCGGCCGATATAATCAGACGGTGTTTGCACCTGGTGCCATGTGCCTTTCTCCGTTAGGTACCAAACATCAGCCAGATTGCCTACGCTGGTATCATCGTAGCCGCCTACCATCCAAAGTTTGTTGTCCCAAACCAATACATCCGTATAACGCCGCGGGGTGCCGCAGAAATCGGGGAGACGTTGCCAGGTGGCGCCGTTGTCGGCACTGCAAAAAACCGTTTTTCTTGGCGGGCCTTGATCAATGGTTCCACCGCCGCAAACGACATACAGTTTACCGTTGAGCGAAGCAAGAGAAGAGGCAAAACCTTCGCCTCCGGGATAGGGAGCCGAACCAAGAACGGAGACATTGGAAGCGACCATTTCCCAGTTTCTTCCGTCAAGCGAACGAAGTACGTCCTTTCTGCCATAGCCGCCTACTACATAAAGCCACTCTTGTTTGCCGATCTTGTGTGCACAGCAGCCCATGTACATTCTTGGCCCAACGGGTTGCGGGTTGTCTTCGCTTTCCTTTGTCCAGTTCAGCCCATCGGCTGAACTCCAAACATTGAAGGTGCTGTTCAGGTTATCGCCACCCATCACCCAAACCTTGCCGTCTTTTTTTACGCAGCCGAACACATGGCGCGGAGCCCATGGTGCGTTGGGCATCTTCTCCCAGGTTGATAAATCACCGTTGCTGCGGTACACATCGTTGTAGGTTACTTCGCCGCCGTTGTCCGTCCAGCCACCAAAGGAATAGAGGTAATCGCCCAGTTGCATGCAGCGGCTGCCGTCGCGTACAAAGTCGGTTACGTGGTCGCTATGTTTTGTCATGTTGTATTCATCCGGCGCTTTGGTGCTAAAGTTCCATTTGTACTTATAGGGCCGTGCAGACGAATTTTTCTCGGTGATGGTTAGCACAGCGGAATAAGAAGACGAAGGCAATAACTCTTTATCGGGGTTAAAGGTCAGGAGGCTATCTTCTTCTTTTATCGTTCCTTGTACAGCGGTATCACCTTTCGCAAGCATGAGTGTAACCAAAAAACGCGACGTGTCGGCGTAGCGATTGAGCGTGGCGGTTACATTCCCGTCATAAGCAGAGCCGGTTGCTGTTTCTTCAGGTGACGTGCCGGTTACATAAATGGAAAAGGAACCGGTATAGAGTTCATCGCCTTTTTTGCAACCGGAGATAAATGATAGAAATAATACAAGAAGAGATAGGCTGAAGCCAGCCAGGGAAGGTTTTTTCATTAGGACGGATTTAGGATTTGTGGGGCTAAAATAGAAGCCAGGGTTGACATCTCATAATAGCACTTCTTCCAATTTAAAATACTAAGCAAAAACGCTTAGCTACTATTTTCACTGGCCTCTTTAGCGCAACGCATTTTCTTACCTTTGCCCCCATTTTTAAATAAGCAATTCGCCTTATGGCCAATAGATACAAAGAGTTTAAAGGACTGCACCTGCCCGCCATTGAAAAAGAAGTGCTGGCAAGATGGAATGCAGAACAGGCCTTTCAAAAAAGCATTGAAGGGAGAGAAGGCGCCGAACCTTTTGTTTTTTACGAAGGCCCGCCCAGTGCCAACGGTATGCCCGGTATTCACCACGTGATTTCAAGAACCTTGAAAGATTTGGTATGCCGTTACAAAACAATGCAAGGTTTTAAAGTAGAGCGCAAAGGCGGTTGGGATACCCACGGCCTACCCATTGAGTTGGGTGTGGAAAAGGAGTTGGGCATTACAAAGGAAGACATCGGCAAGAAAATATCTATTGCGGAGTACAATCAAAAATGCCGCGAAGCCGTGCTGCGGTACAAAGACAAGTGGGATGACCTGACGATGAAAATGGGTTATTGGGTGGACTTGGAACATCCCTATATCACCTTCACCAACGAATACATTGAAAGCCTGTGGTGGTGCCTGAAAGAATTGTATAACAAAGGCTTTCTTTATAAAAGTGTTTCTATTCAGCCTTACTCGCCGGCAGCGGGAACGGGTTTGAGTTCGCACGAGCTGAACCAGCCGGGGACGTATCGAGACGTAAAGGATACAAGTGTGGTTGCGGCGTTCAAACTAAAAGATGACTCGTTTGCCAATCTTGATTGGCTCAAAAAAACACCGGGAAGGGAACTCACGTCACACGATTTTTTCTTTCTTGCTTGGACGACGACCCCTTGGACCTTACCGTCGAATTTAGGCCTCACCGTCGGACCGAACATTGACTATGCTCTCGTCAAAAGTTTTAACCCTTATACTCACCAGCCGCAGAACGTTATTCTTGCCAAAGCTTTACTTCATAAATACTTCAAAGAAGAAGGTAAGGATGGCGATTTTGATACCTATAAAGAAGGCGATAAAATCGTTCCTTGGAAAATCATCAGCGAATTTAAAGGCCACCAACTGGAAGGTTTGGAATATGAACCGCTACTTCCCTATCCTGCTAACTCTCTCGAAGCCGTTCACGCCATCACCCCCGATGCCAAACCTTGGCGCATTTTGTTGGGAGATTTCGTGACCACCGAAGATGGCACCGGCATTGTTCATACCGCACCTGCCTTTGGCGCAGATGACTTTCGCGTCGGCAAGAAATACAACATCGGCATCTTAACCCTTGTTGACCGCGAAGGCAAATTTGTGGACGGCCTCGGCGAGTTCTCCGGCCGCTTTATTAAAGATTACAAGAACGAGAGCAATTACCAGGATGTGAACGTTGACATCTCCGTCAAGCTCAAAAAAGATGGCCGGGCTTTCAAGGTTGAAAAATACGAGCACAGTTATCCGCACTGCTGGCGCACCGACAAACCTGTGGTGTATTATCCGCTGGATGCCTGGTTTATTAAAACCACGGCGGTAAAAGACCGGATGGTGGAACTGAACAAAACCATCAATTGGAAACCCGAAAGTACGGGCACCGGCCGCTTTGGAAACTGGTTAGAGAACATGGTGGACTGGAATCTTAGCCGCAGCCGGTACTGGGGCACGCCGCTTCCTATCTGGCGAAGCGAAGACGGCGAAGAAAAGTGCATCGGCTCCATTGCCGAACTGAATGAAGAAATAAAGAAGGCGACTGAAGTGCTGGGCAGCGACACGAATAAGAGTTACATGCACGATGGTATTCTAGACCTTCATAAGCCTTATGTGGATGAAGTGGTGTTGGTTTCCGCAACCGGTAAGCCCATGCACCGCGAGCCCGACCTCATTGACGTTTGGTTCGACTCTGGCGCTATGCCGTATGCGCAGTGGCATTATCCGTTTGAAAACAAAAACAAGTTTGCCCAAGCCTTCCCCGCCAACTTCATCGCCGAAGGCGTGGACCAAACCCGTGGCTGGTTTTATACCCTTCATGCCTTGGGCGTAATGCTTTTCGATTCGGTGGCCTACAAAACATGCGTTTCCAACGGATTGGTGTTGGATAAGCACGGCGTAAAAATGAGCAAGCGCCTCGGCAACATAGTAGATCCTTTTAAGACTATAGAAGACTTTGGCGCCGACGCCACGCGGTGGTATCTGATCACCAACGCTTCGCCCTGGGACAACCTAAAATTTGACCTTGATGGTATTAAAGAGGTACAGCGTAAGTTCTTCGGCACACTCTATAATACCTATCAGTTTTTTGCCCTCTATGCGAATGTGGACGGTTTCAATTTCAACGAAGAATACATTCCGGTAGCTGAACGGCCGGAGATTGACCGCTGGATTTTGTCTGCCCTTCAAACCTTAGTTAAAAAGGTAACGGCGGCTTTGGATGACTACGAGCCCACGCAGGCGGGACGTTTAATCGAAGATTTTGTGGACGAACAGTTGAGCAACTGGTACGTTCGGCTTTGCCGACGTAGGTTTTGGAAGGGTGAATATGAAGGCGATAAGATTGCAGCCTATCAAACCCTGTACGAATGTCTCGAAACGGTAGTGCGGCTGATGGCGCCCATCTCTCCTTTCTTTTCCGATGAAATCTTTCTGGCTCTGAATACCGCCACCGGCCGGCATCCGCAAGCATCGGTACACCATGTTCTCTTCCCTCAACCGGTCGAAGAAGTTGTTGACCAGCTTTTGGAAGAACGGATGTTGGCGGCGCAAGAGGCTTGTTCGCTCATCCTTTCTATCCGCAAAAAAGTAAACATCAAAGTTCGGCAGCCGCTGCAAAAGGCATTGATTCCGGTGTTCAATCCGTTGATGGAAAGCCAGTTCCGCAAAGTGGAAGACCTGATCAAAGCCGAGGTGAATGTAAAGGAGATTGAGTACCTCACCGAAACCGAGGGCTTTATTAAAAAGAAGATAAAACCAAACTTTGGAGCCCTTGGCAAAAAGCTGGGGCCGAAGATGAAAACGGTTTCTGTAGCGCTCCAAAATTTTTCGCAGCACAACATTTCATTATTTGAGAAAGAAGGCAGATATTCAATGCCCCTTGACGATGAGTTCGTAGAGTTACTGTTGAGCGAGGTAGAGATCACCAGCGAAGACATTCCGGGCTGGTCGGTAGCAAGCAAAGGCTCTTTAACAGTAGCGCTTGACATACAACTGACCCCCGAACTGGAACAGGAAGGCAATGCCCGCGAGTTTGTAAACCGGGTGCAAAAAATCCGCAAGGACAGCGGCTTTGCCCTCACCGACCGCATAGAGGTGAAGGTGGCCGCCACCAATGGTATAGCGGAATCTTTGGCAAAGTATAATGACTATATTTGCGCCGAAATTCTGGCAGACAAGCTGGAGATTATGCAAACGATTGCCGATGGCGTGGAGGTAGAAGTGAATGATAACCCACTGAAAGTCATCGTTATTAAAAAAGGGTAACAACCGTATGGCAACAAAAAAGGTAACACCAAAAAAGGCAGTTAAGCCCGCCAAGCCTGCTGGCGGAAAAGCGTCTGCCAAGCCGGCCGCCAAGAATGGCAACAAAGCCGCCGCGTCAAAAAAAGCAACTCCGGCTCCTAAAAAAAATTTAAAACCGGCGCCGGCTAAAGCCAAGGCGCCCACCCCTAAACCTGTGGCAAAAACACTCGCCAAAGCGGCAAAACCGTTGCTGTCAAAAACAGCCAAAGCGCCGGCCAAGCCCGTTGCCAATGTTCAAAAGATTGTGCCCTTGAAAAGAGAAGCAGCCCCCGCGAAACTTGCGAAAGTACCAGCCGAGCCTGTAAAAAAGCCGGTGGTCGAAGCACATTCGCCGCAGACAACTAAAGCGGCCACCAAACCATTGGAAGCAAAATCTGCCGCCAGAGAACCGGCCAAACCCACTAAAGTTGTGGTTCCCAAAACCTCTACGGATAAGGTCATTAAATACGAACCGGACTTTACCCGTTCGGTATTGGATTCATCGAAACAGGACGAAAACAAACCCATGACGCGATACAGTGACACCGAACTTGCAGAGTTCAGAGATTTGATTAACCGGAAGTTGGATGTGGCCAAAAAAGAACTGGCATACTTACAAGGTCTTATCACCCGCAAAGACGAAAGCGGCGACCTGGACGAAGGCCGATACATGACCATGGAAGACGGCAGCATGAGCATGGAACGTGAGCAATTGAGCCAAATGGCCAGCCGTCAGATTCAGTTTACCGATCACCTTGAAAAAGCTATCATGCGCATCGAAAACAAAACTTACGGCATCTGCCGGGTTACGGGCAAGCTGATTGACAAAGCCCGTCTTCGCGCAGTGCCCCATGCCACCTTGAGCATTGAGGCTAAACAGATGATGAACAAATAAACGCTAAGAACGTTTTTTAAAACCGGCCATCAAACAATGGCCGGTTTTTTATTGCAGTAGCCGGGCCGAACTAATTTATCTTTATGTCACAAACATTCACATGAGATTTCTGCTCATTTTTTGTCTTTTGCTGGCAACTATCTTCTCGGCAGGCCAGCAAAAATCGACAGGCGATTTGGCCCTGGCAAAGGGAACCATCATCAACTTCTATAAATGGTATAATGTAAACTGGAAAAAGCTGGCCGCTTTTAAATTGTACAAGGGCAAAGAGAAGGCCGACCATCCGCCATACGTTATAGATTGGGAGGAAGCCAGCCGGTACTTTGACTATCTGCGCAAAAGCGTTCCTTATCTCGCCGAAGGCTTTATTGCAACGGAAAAGAAACGTTTGACCGAATGCGAAAAAGACTTTCTAAAAAATCCGGAAGACGATGTACCTGCCGGCTTCGATTACGATTCTTTTACCAACAGCCAGGAAGGCACCGGCGTTTTTTTAAAAGACCTGCTGAAAAAGTCCAACAAGTGGAAAATTACTTACCCCGAAAAAGGACAGGCGCATGTATCTGTCATGTACCCCGAAGGCGACTTGTTCTGCTGCGCTGATTTGGTGAAAGAGAAAGGCGCCTGGAAGATAACCGGCCTTTCTTGCGAAAGCGGCGGTGACTGATTCACCCTAAAAAGAAAATGCTGTAAACTCATGACGGTCCATTTTAATTACGAAAAACCCAAAGTCCTTCAAGCCCTCCGCTATCACTTTTTAAGCCGCAAAGAAATCCGGCTGATGATTATTCTGGTAAACGTATTTGCCATTGTTTCCGCCGCACTTTTTTTCCTGCGAAAGATTTTGCCTTTTGCATTTTTGGTTTCCTCCTTTTTATGGTTTGTGCTGATGGTTACTTTTTGGTTTTTACTGCCTGCGCTTATTTACCGCCGGGCCGCTACGTTTAAAGATCATTTCACCATGAACTTTGACGGCGCCGGTTTCAGCCTTGGCAACGAACGCGGCTCCCGCAACTGGGAATGGAAGGCTTTAAGCACTACGCTGGAAACGCCACACTTCTTTCATCTTTATTTCAATACAACTTCTTTTTTCCTCGTACCCAAGATGGCTTTTTCAGATGAGCAGCGGTCCGAGATGCGGGATTTGCTGCGGATAAATGTGCCGAAGTGACAAGAATGCAAGTTGCCGGTTACCAGTAGCCAGTTGCCGGTGGAATCATTTATAGTTGGAGAGACTTTACAGACCTCGGAGGTTTTAGAAACCTCCGAGGTCTGCATCAGGCAAAAAAATTTTTGAAAAACGTTCTGTGTAATTCAACGCAAGCAGTCATCCAAGTGCAAACACGTCTGCTATGCAACAGAAATCCTTTGCACTCGATCCCCGTTATTTTCAAATTCTTTTTCAAGCCCTCTTTCTAACTTACGGCCTTCTCTTTTTAAGCTGGAAGGCCGACTGGCTGCACTATGCCATCAGCATCGGCGGCTGTCTTTTCTTCAATTATATTTTTGAAAGCAATAAACAAAAAAAGTTGCTGGCTTTTACCGGTTCCCATGGATTCAAGCATTGGGGCTTCAGCGTTTTAATTTCGGCTGCGAGTCTTTGTCTCCTGCTAAAAACCAATCATTGGTACGTGAGCCTGCTGGCAACATTCTTAACCGTGGCTTCCAAGTACGCCTTCCATTATCATCGCAAACACATTTTTAATCCGTCGGCTTTTGGCATTGTAGCCACCATTCTTCTTACCCACGATGCCTGGCTATCGCCGGGGCAATGGGGCAGCAATGCGGTCATCTTTTTCTTTGCCGTAACGTTGGGTATTATTGTAGTAACTCGTGTGCAGAAACTTGATGTAAGCCTTGCTTTCTTGCTCACCTTTATTGGCTTGCTGGCATGGCGGCAGATTTATGTGTTGGGATGGCCGGCCGATTATTTTGTTCACTCTGTAAGTACAGGCAGCTTGCTCTTGTTCACCTTCTTTATGATCTCTGACCCGCGAACGGCACCGGACCATCCGCTGGCGCGAACGGTTTGGGCAGTAACAATTGCCACTGTTTCATTTTATCTATCTGCTTTTAAGTGGATGAACAGCACGCCCATTTTTGTTTTGGTGATGGCGGCGCCGATGGTGCCTTTGCTTGATTACTTTTTCAAAGCAAAAGCTTTTGGCTGGAAAGAAACAACTTTATCCACGCCTGCCTTTTTCAGATGGTTTTCGCATCCGTTAAGCAGAAAGATTATTGCTTCCCTTTTAATGACAACAATGCTTGTGCATGAAGCGGCGGCCTTTTGCGGCTTTTATGTAAGCAAGGCCGATGGCACTTTGAAGAACAAAACCTCACAGGTAATTATGGTGCGTGACGGCGACCGCAGTGTGGTCACGATGTACAACGATTTCAAAGGGGCCTTCAAAGACTTTGCGATGGTGGTGCCCGTGCCGGTGGTGTTGAAAAAGAAAGACATTAAAGTGGTAGATCAGCAAATCTTCACCACGCTGAATGAATACAGCAAGCCAAGATTGGTGGAGTATTATGATCAGAACCCTTGCGAACAAAGATTTGAGGATAAATCTTTAAACGAAACTGTTGTTGTGGGATATGGCGCAAGAAGAAGTATGGCCGCACCATCAGCCCAAGCTGAAAAGAAAGTGAAAATAGAAGCGCAATATCTCGTTGGTGAATACGACATTTTAATTCTTAGCGCCACCGAATCATCTGCCCTAAAAACATGGTTGGACGACAACGGCTATAAAATTCCAAAAGGCGCTGAAGAAGTATTGGAGCCATACATTAAAAGCAACCTCAAATTTTTTGTGGTGAAGGTGAATGAGGCTGAAAAGCGCAAGTTGCCCGGTAACTTTTTACGGCCGATTCAGATTGCCTACAACTCCCCCAAGTTCATGTTGCCCATTCGCCTCGGCATGGCCAATGCCGATGGCGACCAGGACATGCTGGTATATGCCTTTACCAAAAAGGGCCGTGCCGAAGTAACCAATTATCGCACGGTAAGTTTGCCTACCGGCAAGAACATTCCCCTGTTTGTAAAGAACGACTTTGGCAACTTTTACGGCAACCTTTTTAGCCACCAATGGAAGCGGGAGGGCAAAGCAGTGGCCATGCTTGAATACGCCTGGGATGTAAGCCCAAAGAACTTTATGAAATGCGATCCTTGTATAGCTACTGCACCTTCACAACAAGACCTGGTGCAAGCCGGCGTTTGGTGGATGGACCCATCAAAGAATGACAATGCGGAATACAACGGCAATGTTTTCTTCACACGGCTGCACGTCCGCTACAACCGGAATTCTTTTCCGCAGGATTTGATGTTTCAAGCAACACCCAATACTGAAAATTTTCAGGCCCGGTACGTGGTTACGCATCCGGCCCAAGGTGACTTTAGTTGCGATGCGGGCAAACGTTATCTAAAAGAATTGAAGCAGCGCAGAGGCGATGAAATGGAAATGTTGACTTACTTAACCGGCCGTAATTATAACGATTGGGACCTAAGTTCCGATGAAGACAACGCCTACGTTCCCAAAGAAGATTCCTACGCAGCCGTGGCAAAAACAGAAGTGAAGAAAGGCGCAAGTCCGGTGCTGACTGCCATAGCAACTGTAGCAGGTTTTGGCTTGCTGCTTGGCTTTCGGCGAAAGGGATAGGTGTGAAAAAATAAATAGGCCACCGATTTATTAATATTCCGATTGAGACCTCGGAGGTTTTCAAAATCTCCGAGGTCTTTTGCATACATCCAAAAACAAAACGCTCAATCATTTTCTGTGATTGAGCGTTTAACGTATCGTTCCAAAGCTGGCGTTGTGCGACTGATGGCCTTCCTCCGGTAGAGGCAACCGAGTGAGACGAAGGTTGGGAACGTAGTTCGCGGGATGGAGGCCGTTAGTGCTGATGCTGATGTTCTTCGTTCATCTTGCTAAATTCCTCTTTGGTGATGGGCGTTTCCACCGCATTCACCTGGCCCTCGGCCCAGTCAAACATCTTTTGGGTTTGCAGGCGGTTGTAGGCATCTTCCACATACTTGCGGTCCTTCATCATACGGTCAATGTAATCGCTTACCCAGCTTTGCTCTTCGTCCATGTTGCCCGTACCCATGTAGCCAAAAAGTTGTTGCTTGGCAAACTGCCGCAATTCATCTTGTTGCACTTGTATGCCGCTTTGCTTTATCAGTTCATCGGTAATCAACGTCCACTTCAATTGGTTCAAAAAGTTCGGGAACTCGGCTTCTACTTCTTCTTCAGTTTTCGTTTGGCCTTCCTTGCCCTGTGTTTTTAACCAGCGTTTTAAAAAGTCGGCGGGGAAAGTCACCTGCGTGTGATCCAACAACACGTGATACAGATTGTGCTGAAGCTGGTTGCGGCTTTCGCTGTCCCATTGCTTTTGCAGTTCTTCTTTCACACGGGCTTTAAATTCGTCTTCGGTTTTAATTTCATCGGTTGGAAAGAGTTGCTTGAATAATTCTTCGTTCAATTCACGTGGCTCTACCAAACCCAGCTTGGTAATGAGCAGCTTGAAATGCTTGTCCGTTGCGCTATCCAAACCAAGATCACCCAGAATCCATTCTTTTTCTTTTGCGTCAAACGCTTCGTCAATCGAAAGCTGAATGGTGTCGTCTTTCTTTTTGCCAATAAGGCCTGGGCGCATGGCTTCGGTAAAATATTTTACCAGCACCGAATTGTCTTTACGAATGCCGCCTTCCACTTCGGCCCCGTCTGCATCGGTTTCAATAAAGGTTACGTTCAATACGGTCTCGTCGCCTTCTACGCTTTCCGGTTCGCTCATATTGCCATAGCGGGTACGCAGGCGTTCCACTTCTTCGGCCACCATGTCGTCGGTTATGTCAACCTTGTAGCGTTTGATAGATTCGCTTGCGAGGTTGGGCATCTGCACTTCGGGCTTCATGCCCACTTCAAAAGTAAAGGTGTAAGCAGCAGGATTGTTTACGTCTAATTGTTGCAGGTTAAAATCGAGGGGCAAAGGCTGCGCAAAAATTTCCAGCTTTTCATCGTCCAGAAACTTGTTTACCTCTTTGTCCACGGTGCGCAGCACTTCGTCGGTAAAGAGCGAGGTGCCGTACATTTTTTTGATGAGCCCCGCCGGTACCATGCCTTTACGAAAGCCAGGAATGTTGGCTTTTTTGCTGTAATCTTTTAAGGATTTTTGGAACTGCGGAAAGTAGTCTTCCTTGTTGATGGTGACGTTAAGTTGCTTGTGCAAAGGCGCCACGTCCTGCTGGGTGATTGTTGCCATGTAATAAGTTGATAAGTTGAAGGGTTGATAAGTTGATGAGGAAAGCACCCAATAAGAACTTGTCAACTCTTCAACTTATCAACTAAACTGTGCGGGTGAAGGGACTCGAACCCCCAAGCCGTGAAGCATCAGATCCTAAGTCTGACGTGTCTACCAATTTCACCACACCCGCGTTTCAATAGGCAATGGGCAATACGCAATTGGCAAGAAATAAAGCACAATGGATTTCAGCCTTGCCTATTGTCCATTGCTTATTGCCGATTGATTTTGCCGGGCAGCAAAAGTAAAGGTTATCGGAGTTGAAAAATGGAAAGAAAGAAAAAACTTCGGAGCGGGAAAAAGTTTTGCAATTTGTTGAGAAGCCCAAGCAGCTTCGAGATTCAGCAACGAAAGAATAGGTTGACTACAAAGTTTCTTGTTCGTAAAGAGGCCGGTTGATAATCAAGGAAACAGATAAAGGCCCGGCTGTTTTAATTAACAGACAATTTGTTCATTTCGAAGTTGCATTGGTCCACAAACTGTAGTGCAATTTTTTCCAAATCGCGAAACTCAATAGGCTTCGTCACATAAGCGGCATTCAGGCTTTGGGCAAAGGCAACGTCCGCCGGATTGTTGGAAGTCGTAAAAAGCACCACAGGCAATTTCTGCAGGGCCGGATTGTTGCGAATGGCCTGTAACGTTTCGCGGCCGTTCATCACCGGCATGTTCACGTCCAAAATAACAAGGCAGGGCAACGTATTCTGCCGCAGCATTTCCTCCAATACCTGCAGCGCCTTTTTGCCATCGGCGGCGTGCTTCACGTCAATATGATCGTGTTTTTCAAAAGCTTGCTTTACCAAGAACAAGTCGTCAAGGTCATCTTCGGCGTAAACGATGGAGTGCTTGTTGGTTGTCATTTTGGGTGGTTATAAGGGAATAGTCAGTGTATCGTTACAAAAATAGGATGGAGAAAGAATACTTGTTGAGCCGCATTCGTCTGCTCACGGTAAATTTTTCGGCTTGCCAGCGGGTTTAGTCAAGCGGGTCATGTTTCTGTCACCGGCCGCCGGCGAACTTTTTCCCACACGGCCGGTTGCCGCCGCGTAACAAAACGGTAAAGGCCGGCGTACTGCGATAGCACCATAAATAAAAAATAAAAAGGCAGAAGAAAAACTTTGGCCACTGGTTTTTTCGCTGACAAGAGCCAGCCAATCAATGCTAAAAAATAAAATAAGCATTGGCAGCCAAAACAAAAAGCATAGAAGGTGCTGTCCGTATGTGCATACAAAAACAAATTGCTGAAAAAGACCAGCGGCAAGGCCAGCGGACAAACAACCCAACGCAACACACGGTGCGAAACGTATTGAAAAGAAAGCCGCAAATGCTTGACCCCATTTAATAAAGCAGGCAGCGCAACAAGCGACTGATAACAACCCGCGCTGATGCGCACTTTGCGTTTGCGCTCCTCGCCTACCGTTTCCGACGAGCCTTCCACACCAAAGGCTTCCGGCTCGTATAAAAAACGATAGCCTTGCAAACAAATCCTTGCCGACACCACAAAATCATCCAGAATAATTTCGTTGTTGAGAGGCTGGAAAAGCTTTGTGCGAATGGAGAATAATTCACCCGCCGCACCGACGATGGTGTAAAAATCACTGGCCGCTTTCTTCAATAATGATTCGTATTGCCAGTAAAGGCGTTCGCCAAAACCAACGGCAGAAGCCGGGCCGGAAGCGATGCGCTTTTCACCCGATACACCACCAACACTTTCATCAGCGTAATGCCGCACTAATTTGCGAAGGCTTTGCGGATGCACCATGGTGTTGGCATCGCTGAACACAACCACTGGGGTTTGCACGGTTTGCATTGCCCGGTTAAGGGCGGCTGATTTACCTTCTCTTTTTGTTTGATGCAACAACCTTAGTCGTGGATGCGCCTTGATGATTTCCGGTGTTTCATCTGTTGAGCCATCGGTTATAAGAAGAAAGGAAATTTTATTTGCAGGGTAGTCAAGCGCCAAGGTGTTTTCAATTTTTTGCCGGATGATGCCGCCTTCGTTGTAAGCGGGAACGATGAAGGTGACAGCGGGCAAACCGCTTTCATCTATTAATGCTTTCTTTTTAAACAAGGCATTATATAAAAGCAGCAAAAGCCCGTAGCCGATGTAGGTATAAAAAAGAAGAAAAAGCGCTATCCAAAAAAGGACCTGCATGAGTGAAAGACAAGAGGCGAAGATAAGACCTCACCCCGGCCCTCTCCATCGAAGATGGAGAGGGAGTGCTTGCGCATGAGGATTACAGGTAGTGACATTCTTTTGGTTGTTGTCTTTTTGTGAACCAAAAGCCATTGCTGCTATTGAGCTTTCGTTGCGTCGCACTCGTGTACATTCTTATCGCTATTCGACAAAAGCGTCTCTGGCAAAAATTTCTGTTGAGAATCAGGATATATTTATACCAACAATACTAACAACAAGAGCGGTTAGTTAAAATATGATAGTTACTAAACCAATAGATATTGACCTGATGACATTTATAAAAACCGGTAAGTTTGATTGCATAAAACTGGGACAGACCAAAGAATGGATAATCAACAACTTTCCTGACCCGGACGACATGTACACTGACAACTACAATAGCCCAATTTGGTTTTATGGAGACATTGAATTTCACTTCAATGACAACAACAAGGTGTTTTTGATTTATTCAGACCGTATTGATTCATTGAGTGGCGGACAAAGTTTGCAATTACACAAATGGATATTTGATAAACCTCAAGAATTGACAATCCAAAATGTGACAACTCATCTCGCTAAAGAGAGAATTGACTATCAATTAAAATACGGGACTTTATTAAATGGATTTACATCAGCAGGAATTGAAATACTGGCAAGTGGAGTTACTATGGGGTTTTCGTTTCCTGAAGGTGAAGAAGACTATGACCAATATTTAGAACGACTTGCGAAGACAGACAGCAATTTGTTCCAACTACATTCGATCAGTCTTACAACAAACTAAACCACCCACAACCTATGTTGGAAGAACGTTACGATGTAAAAACCGCTCCTGATGTTACATCCTTTGAGTTTAACAGCATTGGACCGCGGGGTACGGTTCGTAAAGTCGTCCGGTATTTCGAAATCAATATCCGCAACTTCTACAATTTGGGCTTCGGTGACAGAGATGAACTAACCGGCTTCGTCAGCGACCTTGCGGTAACCAACAACAACGACAGCCAGAAGGTATTGGCAACCGTTGCGGCAACACTTTACGCGTTCACAGATACACATCCCGGTGCAACCATCATCGCGACAGGAAGTACAGAGGCCAGAACCCGACTTTATCGAATGGGGATTACAAACCACCTTGACGAGATAGAACAAGACTTTGAGATTTTAGGCCTGACCACAAATACCGAGTGGGAACCGTTTCGCAAAAACGTTAGCTACGGTGCTTTTTTAGTGCGCCGGAAAATGTAAATTTGTTTACAATGAAATCAAAAAAAGACAAGGATAACAAGCCGAAACTGCCGAAGGGTTTCACCATTGACCCCACTTTAGAAGGAAAGTACGATGACCAACCTTTATTTGAAGACAAGGTTGACCGTGCTAACCATATTCTGAAAACCGTCGGATTACCCAAGTTTGATACCTCAAAGTAAACTGTCATTACCAATAACAAGGGTTCGGCTCAAGTGGCTAACGAACGAGTCTCAATATCAATAATTCTATGTTTTGACCCGTAAGGTGATCAATAAAATTACCAAACGCACACGAGTGCGACGCAACAGACGCTTCATAGATAGACAAACCCCTGGTCCAAAAAAGACGACAACTAAAAGCTCATCACCGCCTGTAAACCTCTTGCGCAAGCACACCCTCTCCATCTTCGATGGAGAGGGCCGGGGTGCGGTTCTTATCTTTGCCGCTATGCATTATGTGACCGCAGAGAATTTGAGCAAATCATACGGCATCAAGCCGCTTTTTCAAAACATTACTTTTCACATTTCCGAAGGCGATAAAATTGCGCTGGTGGCCCGCAACGGTTCGGGAAAAAGCACATTACTAAAAATCATTGCCGACAAAGAAACCGCCGAAGAAGGCAAGGTCTGGATCAGCAAAGACGTGGACCTTGCTTTCTTTGAACAGGAGCCGCAATTGAACGAATCGGCCACAACACTTGACAACATCTTTCACACCGCCCATCCCATTATGTCGGCCATCAGAGAATACGAAGAGCTATTGGACGAAGAAGCCGACACGCCGGTCTATCATCAGGCGCTAAGCGATGCCATGATGAAGATGGACGACCTCGGCGCCTGGGACTTTGAAACCAAAGTGCACCAGATATTGAGCAAACTGAAAGTGCAGAACCTGCACCAGACCGTGTCCACTTTAAGCGGCGGGCAGCGCAAACGCATTGCGCTGGCGCGAACGCTGATTGACATCGGCTTTGAGCACAAGCACGTGCTGCTGATTATGGACGAACCCACTAACCACCTTGACGTGGAGATGGTGGAATGGCTGGAGCATTACCTGAACAAAGAGAACGTCACGCTGATTCTTGTTACCCACGACCGTTATTTTTTGGACAACGTGTGCAACGAGATTTGGGAGATGGACACGAACCTTTATGTGCATCGCGGCGACTACCAAAACTTTTTGGAGAAGAAAGCGGCCCGCGAAGAAAGCGAATCGGCCAGCATCGGCAAGGCCCGTAACCAATACCGCAAGGAACTGGAATGGATGCGCAAGCAACCCAAGGCCCGCACCACCAAAAGCAAAAGCCGTCAGGATAATTTTTACGAGATTGAGAAGAGGGCTAAGCAACAGATGGTGGACAATCAGGTGCAACTGCAAAGCAAGATGAACCGGCTGGGCGGCAAGATTGTGGAGATGAAAAAGGTGTATAAAAGCTTCGGCGAAAAGAAGATTCTCAAAGGTTTTGACTACAGTTTTAAACGCGGCGAACGGGTAGGTGTGGTGGGCAAGAACGGCGCTGGCAAGTCCACGTTTATCAACATCATTCAAGGGCTTGAGCAGGCTGACAGCGGCAAGATAAACGTAGGCGATACCATCGTGTTTGGCAATTATTCGCAAACGGGTTTGCAAGTAAAAGAAGACATGCGGGTGATTGAATACGTGAAGAACATCGCCGAAAATTTTCCGCTGGCTGATGGGTCGAGCATGAGCGCCGCGCAATTTTTGGAGTTGTTTCTTTTTCCGCCCGAGCAGCAATACACGTATATCAGCCGGTTAAGTGGCGGCGAGAAACGGCGGCTGCATTTGTTGACAATCTTGTTTCGCAATCCCAATTTTTTAATATTGGATGAGCCGACGAATGACCTTGACTTACCAACGCTTTCTGTTTTGGAAAGTTTCCTGCTTGACTTTCCGGGCTGCTTGCTGATTGTTAGTCACGACCGGTATTTTATGGACCGTTTGGTGGACCACTTGTTTGTGTTTGAAGGCGAAGGAGAAGTAAGAGATTTCCCCGGCAACTACTCACAGTACCGCGAGTGGCAAAAGATGCAGGAAGCCTTGCCCGCCGAAAAGCGGGAGCCGATTGTAGCGCAAAGCGAAACAAAGCCGCAAGCAGTAAAAGCAGAAGCGCCAAAAAAGAAATTGAGTTTTAAAGAGCAGCACGAGTTAGGCAATCTTAGCAAAGAACTTCCGCAGTTGGAAAAGGAAAGAGCGGAGTTAACCGAGAAGATGGCTGGTGATTTGGCGTATGATAAGCTTCAGCAATTTTCGGAACGCATCATTGAGATAAATGGTTTGATAGATGAAAAAGAAATGCGGTGGTTAGAGCTAAGTGAGGCTGTCAATTAGCTTCGTGTTCTTTGTGGCCCCTTCGTGCCCTTTGTGTTCCGAAAAAAGGCCACGAAAAACCCAAAGGATACACAAAAGGCACAACGCAGACAAACAGTATTTTGCTTCCATTGCCCCGCCATTTATGGCGGGGTTAAAGTTGACTATAACGAATGGGTTTTAGTCTAATACACAACTTGGGCTAAAGCCCATAACAGCTCACTCAACTCAACCCCCGCGCTAAAGCACGGGGCAATAAGGAGAAAACTGAAACCATAATCTTTCAGGATAAATACCTGACACCATGCAAAAGAAAATTTCATTGAAAGTGCTTCCATCGGAAGCAGAAGACAGCAATGCACTCAAAGGAATTTTGGCGCAAGCATGCGCTGTAAGTCTCTCGCAAATCACCGGCTACACCGTTTTCAAAAAATCCATTGATGCCCGCAGCCGCAAACAAGTATGGGTGCAACTAACCGTCAACGTTTTTATTGATGAACCCTATGAAGAAGCAGTAGCCACCGCTCCACAATTGCAAAACGTTCACAACGCAAAACAAAATGTCATCATTATCGGCGCGGGGCCTGCAGGTTTGTTTGCGGCTTTGCGGCTCATTGAACGTGGCATCAAACCCATTGTCTTGGAACGCGGCAAAGACGTTCGTGCACGGCGAAGAGACTTGGCTGCCATCAATAAAGAAGGCATCATCAATCCCGAAAGCAATTACTGCTTTGGCGAAGGCGGTGCAGGAACTTACAGTGATGGTAAACTTTACACCCGCAGCACCAAGCGCGGCGACGTAATGAAAATTCTAAACACGCTTGTTTACTTCGGCACCGATGAAAAAATTTTATACGAAGCGCATCCGCACATCGGTACCAACAAGCTGCCACAGATTATTACCGCCATGCGGGAAAAGATTATTGAATGCGGCGGCGACGTTTTGTTTAGCCATAAGGTCACCGATTTTATTTTAGACGGTGATGAGATGAAAGGCATCGTCGCAAACGATGCCGATAAAATCTTTGGCAGCGCCGTTATCCTTGCCACGGGTCATTCGGCACGAGACATCTTTCATTTGCTTCATCGAAAG
Organism: Flavisolibacter sp.; assembly: GCA_965247695.1. Lineage (GTDB taxonomy): Bacteria > Bacteroidota > Bacteroidia > Chitinophagales > Chitinophagaceae > Flavisolibacter. Next base: position 1,418,077 of record OZ252037.1, on the reverse strand, counting down.
AAGATCGAGATTCATTTCAAGCCTTTTGCTCTCGGCGTTCGCATTGAGCATCCGCAAAGCATAATTGACACAGTGCAATATCACCTCACCCCCAGCCCCTCTCCATCAAAGATGGAGAGGGGAGAAACAGCTGCACAAGGCCTTCTTCGCGGTGAGCATCTTCCTCCTGCTTCGTATTCCTTGGTTGAACAGGTTGATGGCAAAGGCGTGTTCTCGTTTTGCATGTGTCCCGGCGGCATCATTGCACCGGCGGCTACTGCTGAAGGCGAAATTGTAATAAACGGCTGGTCGCCATCGAAGCGAAACAATCCGTATGCAAACAGTGGCATTGTGGTGACTGTGGACGAAAAGGCCATTCAAGCGTTTAAGCAACACGGGCCCTTGGCAGGCTTGTATTTTCAACAGTCTATTGAACGGAAAGCTTTTGAACTTGGCGGCGGAAAATTGGTAGCGCCGGCGCAACGCATGGTTGACTTCACGGCCAATAAAGTCTCCTCTTCTTTGCCCGATTGCAGTTATTTGCCCGGCCTTCATTCGGCTTCGTTGAAAGAAGTGTTGCCGCTATTTATTTATCAATCGTTGCAGATAGCATTCAAAGAATGGGGCAAGAGAATGCGCGGCTATTTTACCAACGATGCCGTGGTGGTCGCCACCGAATCAAGAACCTCCTCTCCCGTTCGCATTCCGCGGGACGAAAGTTTGCAGCATCCGCAGATAAAGGCTTTGTATCCCTGCGGCGAAGGCGCAGGTTACGCCGGCGGTATTGTAAGTGCGGCGATGGATGGGGAACGGGTGGCCGATGCAATAAATCTTCGTTTTTAAAAGAAAGCAGTTGTTTTAATTGAACTGTTGACATGATTATTCATTGCAAGCCTTGCTTACTGCCCATTGATCACTCCTCCACGTAATTCAATTCCTTGTGATAGGTTTCGTCAGTAAAAGCAAAGGCAATCAGCGTCACCGTCATCACCACAATTCCGGTGACGATTCCGCTTTTGATAATGGCCCAATGCCATGACTTTTGAAACAAGTCTAAAAACATCAGGTTCATTAATGGCAATGCACCGCGAACCATATTGGGAATGGTAGTAGCCGCCGTGGCCCGAAGGTTGGTGCCGAACTGCTCCGCTCCCATGGTGATAAAAATGGCCCAGAAGCCAGTGCTAAAACCCAATGCGGCACAGATGGCATAAAGCCGCGCATCACTGTTATTAAAACTGCTGAAGAAAAGGCCGAGAGAGAGGATGCAAAGAAAGTAATAAAGCAGCAAGCCCTTTTTTCTGCTCTTGAAAGCCTGGCAAATAAAACCCACGGCAATGTCGCCGGCGGCGATGGCCGCGTAAGCAAACATGATGGCCCGGCCCGAGTCAATGGTTTTACTGCCGAACAGCGCTTCGCCAAACTTATCGCTTTGGTTTACTAAAATACCGATAACGTACCAGGTAGGCAAACCAATAAGGATGGCCATCAGGTACTTTCGAAACCTCGTTTTGTTATTGAAAAAAGCGAAGAAGTTGCCACGGGAGATGTTCTGTTCTTTTACGGTTTTGAACATACCCGATTCCGCTACGCTGATCCGCAATACCAACAACACAATTCCCAAACAGCCGCCGATCTTATAGCACAGCCGCCAGTCTTTTGTAGCTTGAAAGGTAAAATAAGCCGCCACCGCGCCGGCAAGCCCAATGCCCGCAACCATTGAGGTTCCGATGCCGCGTTTTGCTTTTGGAAGATGTTCGCTCACAAGCGTGATGCCGGCGCCCAACTCACCTGCCAAACCCAAACCCGCCACAAAACGGCAGGCCGCATAATGGTCAACCGTTTGAATAAAGCCGGTAACAAAATTAGCCGCCGAATACAAAATGATGGAGCCGAACAAAACTGAAAGCCTTCCTTTCTTGTCGCCCAAAACGCCCCACAAAATACCGCCAATCAGAAGGCCGATCATTTGCCAGTTAATCACCTTTGTACTGTCGGCAAGCAGGGTGGCCGGCGTGGCGCCAACATCCAACATGCTGCCCTTTTTTACGATGGTAAACAGCAGCAAGTCATAAATGTCAACAAAGTAACCGAGGGCAGCCACAATAACCACGAGGCTAAAAACGCCGGTGGCTTTGTTTACAGGTTTGGTGGAAGCGGCAAGCATAATTACAACACAGAGGAATTATCGTTATCGTTGGCAGGAACAACTTTCTTTTTGGAAAAAAACAATTTATACAAGATGGGCAAGGTGGTTATCAGAACGATGCCGATGGCGATGACATCAATGTATTCCGTCAGCTTAAAACCGAATTTTGCCTCTACCCAGTTTTCTAAAAAATAACCGCCGAGCACCATCAGCGTTACCCAAACAATGCTGCCCACAACGTTGTAAAATATAAAAGTGGCCCTCTTCATTTCCACAATGCCGGCCACGATGGGCGCAAAGGTGCGGATGATGGGCAGGAACTTGGCGAGAAAGATGGTGCCCTTGCCGTATTGCTCGTAAAAATCATGGGCTTTGGTCAGGTGCTTTCGCTTAAAGTACCAGGACTCTTTGCGGTTGTAAAGCGCGGGGCCGGTTTTGCGGCCAAACCAATAACCTACCATGTTGCCCAATACCGATGCGGTAATGAGAAGCAACACAACAACTGAATAATGAAGGTTGTAAAAAAGGTCCGGGTGGGTGTTCAAATAAATTCCCGCAGTAAATAAAAGCGAATCGCCCGGCAGGAAGAAACCGACAAATAATCCCGTCTCGGCAAACACGACAAACAAAAGAAAAAAGAAGCCGCCGTTGTTCATTATCCAAAGAACGAGGTTGTTTAAAAACCCGTTTAACAGCACAATGTTTAAAAGATGTGTCATTCCAATTTCTTGTTTACGATTTGGGTTTGATATTCCGTTTACCGGACATGCCACGGGCATGTCCTACGCAGGCGCAAGCACTTCGTTATTCATCATTCCTTGTTCGCCTGTTCGACATTCCCCAGTTCTCCCTCCCATTTGCTCACCACACTTGTTGCCAAGGCATTGCCCACCACATTGGTGGCCGTGCGAAACATGTCACAAAAATGGTCAATGGGCAAAATCAGCGCAACGCCTTCCGGTGGTATGTTGAACATGGAGCAAGTGGCCAGCACCACTACCAACGAAGCCCGCGGCACACCGGCGATGCCTTTGCTTGTGAGCATCAGCACCAGCAACATGGTTAACTGCGTGCCCAAAGATAGCGGCACATTGTACGCCTGCGCAATGGCCAAAGAAGCAAAGGTCATGTACATCATGCTGCCGTCAAGGTTAAACGAATAACCCAACGGCAACACAAAAGCAACGATTCTATCGCGGCACCCAAAGCGCTCCAATTCTTCGGTAAGTTTTGGAAATACCGCTTCGCTGCTGGTGGTGCTGAAGGCAATTAACAACGGACCGCTGATGCGCCGCAGCAATTCTTTCATTCGTCCTTTTAAAATCAAGAAGCCTACACTTATAAGCAAGGCCCACAAAACGGCGATGCCAATAAGAAAAAAAGAAAAATATTTCAGGTAAAAGTTGAAGATGCCCAAACCCTTGGCAGCCACCACGGCGGCAATAGCGCCAAACACACCAACGGGCGCAAAGTTCATTACGTAGTTCACCATTTTTAAAATGATGTGTGAGGCTACCTCCAAGGCCTTAATAAGCGGTTTGGCATAATCTCCAAGAGAAGCGGCAGCCACGCCAAAGAAAATAGAGAAGACAACAATTTGCAGAATTTCGTTCGTAGCCATAGCCTCCACAAAACTTTTAGGAATCACATGCTCTACAAAATTTTGCAGCGAAAAGCTTTTGCCTTTGGTGGAAAGATCGGCAAGGCTTTCTACATCCTTTTGTGAAAGGTCAATGTATTTACCCGGTTGGAAAAAGTTAACGAGTACAAGGCCAATTAACAAGGAAGCCAGCGATGCGGTGACGAACCAGAGAATAGCCTTTCCTCCTACTCTTCCTACTGTTTTTAAATCGCCCAGTTTGGCAATGCCCACCACCAACGTTGTAAACACCAGCGGCGCAATAATCATTTGCACCAGCCGGATAAAGATGCCGCTAAGCAGTTTGATGTTAGTAGAAAACGACGTTTGAAAAGCGGCGCTTGACGTTGTATGAATAACGTAACCAACCAGGATGCCCACTGCCATTGAAATGAGAATGTAAGCGGTCAGCCGGTTGCCTTTCTTCATACTGGAGGTTTAGAAAACGAAGGGCCGAATATCGGTAAAAAACGGTTCCGGCAAGTTTCGCTGATTGCCTCATCCGTGTAAAAGAATTGAAAGGCCGATAGATTAAATGCTTTATTTTACGAGCTTTAATCAAACCACATTTCTAAAATTCTCTTATGAGTTTATTTGTAAAGAAACCATTGGCGGGTTTAATGGCTGAAGCACAGGACGAAGGCGGCCATTCGCTAAAGAAGACACTTGGTGTCGGCGGCTTGATTGCATTAGGAATTGGGGCCATTATTGGCGCCGGGCTGTTTTCCATTACGGGCGGCGCTGCCGCTAATCAGGCCGGCCCGGCTATTACAATTTCATTTGTTGTTGCCGCATTAGGTTGCGCTTTCGCGGGATTGTGTTATGCCGAATTTGCTTCCATGATTCCGGTTGCCGGAAGTGCTTATACTTACAGTTATGCAACAATGGGTGAATTCATTGCGTGGATTATTGGTTGGGACTTGGTGTTGGAATATGCGGTGGGTGCGGCAACGGTTAGCATCAGTTGGAGCCGGTACCTTGTTAAGTTCCTAGCCGGATTTGATATTCATTTACCAGCGTGGCTTGCAACCGGGCCTTGGGATGGAGGCGTAATTAATTTGCCGGCAGTCTTTATTGTGGTTCTTGTTAGCTTATTATTAATAAAAGGAACAAAAGAAAGCGCCAATGTGAATGCCGTTATTGTGATGTTGAAAATTGCGGTTGTATTGATCTTCATTTTTCTTGGATGGAGATATATCAATAAGTCTAATTACAATCCCTATATTCCGGACAATACGGGAACCTTTGGCGAGTATGGATTCAGCGGTATTATTCGTGCGGCCGCTATTGTGTTCTTTGCCTACATTGGTTTTGACGCGGTAAGTACAGCTGCACAGGAAGCAAAAAATCCAAAGAAGGACATGCCTTGGGGTATATTGGGTTCACTCGCCATTTGCACTGTGCTTTATATTTTGTTTGCTCACGTCATGACTGGTGTTACCAGTTATACATCATTTAAGGGCCAAGATGGTATTGCACCTGTAGCTGTTGCAATTGACCACATGGGAACTGCGAATTCGGCAGGCATTATCACGCCGGATTATCCCTGGTTAAACCGCGCCATTCTTGTTGCGATTCTTGCGGGCTATTCGTCTGTTATTTTGGTTATGCTGATGGGACAAAGCCGTGTGTTTTATAGCATGAGCCGTGATGGCTTGCTCCCAAAAGTTTTTTCCGAAGTGCATCCAAAATTTAAAACGCCTTTCAAGAGCAATCTCATGTTCATGCTGTTTGTGAGTTTGTTTGCAGCCTTTGTTCCGGCGAGGGTTGTGGGCGAAATGACAAGCATTGGAACCTTGTTTGCCTTTATACTTGTTTGCATTGGCGTAATGGTGTTGCGAAAGAATGAACCGAACGCACCGCGAGCTTTCAAAACGCCGCTTGTTCCACTCATTCCCATACTTGGCATTTTCACGTGCTTGTTTATGATGGTGTTTCTGCCGCTGGACACTTGGATTCGGTTGCTGGTGTGGATGATTATTGGCTTTGACGTATATGCGTGGTACGGTATGCGCAAGAGTGTTCTTTCAGGACACGACACCGCCTCCTACGGACGGAGTAACCGTATTATTGGAATAACTGGTTTATCGCTTGTAGTGTTGTTAGCACTTGTAGCACTCATCCATCACAATACCGTTAAAGAAGGTGACAATGATACTGGTCTATTTTACTTCTCACTTATATTCGCGGCTATCCACCTTGTGCTTTATGCTATGCGGTTAAATAAAAAGTAAAAACACTTCCTAAACCTAAATAAAAAAGCAGCGCCGAACCGGGTTGCTTTTTTTTATTCTTGAAGTGTACATTTGCGCGGCTTGGCTGTAGCTAAACGTTGCTCAAAGGCGATTAGAACGTATAAGAGGGTGATGCAACGACAGCTTTATAGCGTTAATGATACCAATGCAGCTAGGTATATAAAACATCGAACAACAGAACCATAAACGACAAACCTTTTTATGGGCCGCATATTTGAAGTACGAAAGAGCACCATGTTTGCCCGGTGGGACCGGATGGCCAAACAGTTTACCCGTGTGGGTAAAGAGATTGTGATTGCCGTAAAAGCCGGTGGCCCCGACCCGGCCATCAACCCGGCCCTGCGCCGCGCCATGCAAAACGGCAAGGCTGTGAACATGCCGAAGGACCGTGTGGAAGCGGCCATTAAAAGAGCACAAGGCAAAGACACTTCCAGCTATGAAGAAATTTTATACGAAGGTTATGCACCGCACGGCGTGGCCGTGTTGGTAGAAACGGCAACAGACAATCATGTTCGTACAGTAGCCAATGTAAAGTCCATCTTCAACAAAGGCGATGGCGCTTTGGGCAACAGTGGCTCCGTTGCTTTTCAGTTTAAGAAGATGGGTGTGTTCCGCTTAGACCCGGAAGGATTAAATACCGAAGAACTGGAGTTTGAACTGATTGATCACGGCCTGGAGGAGATGGGCGAAGGAACCATTGAAAATGACGAAGAAGTTTTGGTGCTTCGTTGCGCCTTTACCGATTTTGGCAACATGCAAAAAGCATTGGAAGAAAAAGGCATTAACCCCTTGAGCGCCGAAATGGAGTGGATACCGACAACAACGGTTGCGCTTAGCGAAGAACAAGTACAGGACGTGTTGAAGCTGGTGGATAAGTTGGAGCAGGACGAAGACGTGCAGAAAGTGTTTTATAACCTGCAATAAAACAAACCCCGCAAGTTTTGCGGGGTTTGTTTTATTCTAAAGTGACAGCCAACGAAAACTCAATACCAAAGTTGAGAAATATCCATGCTGATAGTGCATTCATCTGTTAATGAAAAAAACGTCGTTTCAATCTTAGAGTAAGTGCCGTTTACAAGTTGAAAAATTTCTGCATTCCGACGCTCCGGGTCTGCAATAATGTAGTAGGGAACTTTCTGACTTTCGTATAGTTTATACTTGACGTTGCGGTCAATCATCTGCGTACTTCGGGAGGCAACTTCAACTACCAATGAGGGCGGAAAACGGAGAAAGTCATCTTCAAACTTGCCGCAAATAATCATAGCATCCGGCCGCACTACGGTTGCATCGTTAACAATCCAATCCAGTCCATAAAAAATTTCGCAGTTGCACGGTGCATTTTTTTCTTTTAACGCATCCATTGCCAATCGAACAAAATTACGGCTTGTCGCCTGATGTGTTCTCTTGGGAGAGGGAAGCAATGAATACGCAATACCCTCAATCAATTCCCAATCGCCTTCCCAAACTTCATAGTCAGCGTAAGTGTATTGCGGCAACCATTCCACAGGAATCATTCTATTAGCCATGGAATAAAAGTAGTAAATCGCTGTCTAACTTTATAGCCGATGAATCATCCCATCATCCTCTTCGACGGCGTTTGCAATTTCTGCAACGCTAGCATCAACTTCATCATCAAACAAGACAAGCACAAGGTCTTTCGCTTTGCGGCTTTGCAATCAGAAGCCGGACAACAATTGTTGAAACATCACAATCTCCCAACCACAGGATTTGAGTCCTTTGTGTTGATAGACGATGGCAAGGTTTACATGAAGTCATCTGCCGGACTAAAGGTGTACGGCAAGCTGCGGTGGTATTGGAAATGGACGCAGGCGTTTTGGCTGGCGCCGAAGTTCATTCGCAATGCCGTGTATGGTTGGATTGCGAGAAACCGATACAAATGGTTTGGAAAGAAAGAGGCGTGCATGGTGCCGACGCCGGAAGTAAGAAGCCGGTTTCTTGTCTGAACCATGATTTGAGTGGATTAAAGAGATTCTAACAGAAAAAAGAGAGAGTCGTTCAGTACTGAACGGCTCTCTCTTTTTTAAAACAATGTCTATTTAATCATTTCAATCCACCCAAATCATGGTTCAGACAGTTATTTCTCCTTGCAAATACAACACACATTTCCCGCTCATCAAAACCCTATCGCCTTGCAATTCGCAAAGCAAATCACCGCCACGCGACGATAATTGTTGACAGAACAATTTGGTCTTGCCCAACTTCTCCGCCCAATATGGAACAACGTTGCAATGCGCCGAACCCGTAACCGGGTCTTCGGGTATGCCGGCGCCGGGATAAAAACAACGCGACACTACATCGGCATTATGGCCTTTAGCTGTGATGATTACACCAATTGTGTCAAGCTCTTTCATGAGATTGTAATCCGGTTCTACATTTCGCACTGCGTCTTCATCGGGCAGCACTACAAAATAATCTCTTGAACGAAGCACTTCCACGGCATTGCCGATGCCAAGACTTTGCAATAAGCCATCCGGAACTTCACAGGTTTGCGGGGGCCGCGAAGGAAAGTCCAACGTGTATAAACCGTCTTTGGCAGAGGCTTTTAAAATGCCTGCCTTTTGCGTACTAAAATTTATCTCCGCAATGTGCGGCTCAACAAAATTTTTAATGACGTAAGCCGAAGCCAAGGTCGCATGGCCACACAAATCAATTTCGTATTCCGGCGTAAACCAGCGCAAGTGATAACCGGCTTCGGTCTTTACAAAGTAGGCCGTTTCGGCCAAATTGTTCTCCATCGCAATCTGCTGCATCAGGCTATCGTCAAGCCAATTTTCCAAGGGCACAAGGGCTGCGGGATTGCCAGAGAAAACTTTATTGGCAAAGGCATCAATCTGGTAAATCGTCAGTTTCATCAAACAAAAATAGCTTCTCAAAAGAGAAGCTATTTATTTTAAACAAGCGGTTGTATTTAGTAAGATCTGTACTGCAATTTTTAAGTTTGCCTATTGCCCTTTGCTGATTACTATTATTTCTTCTTCACTACAATCTTTGCCTGGCTGAACTTGTACGCCCCCTCCAAAAACGCCACGTAGTTGTTCCAAACTTCTTTCTTGTCGGAACTCTTCTTGTATATTTTTTTTGTGTTGACGATCAACTTGTCGTCCTTCACCGATGCGGTGCTTACAAAGGAGCCGCTTTCGTTGTCAACGGATTGATTTAAGTCCTGCAAACCATCCACCGTATAGCCGGCGGGAATAGTGAGCGACACGTTGTTCTCGATGGTTCTTGCATACGGCACCCAGATGTCAGTGAGCCGCCCCTTCAACTCGGTTTCTTCTAGCTTTATTTGCGGTCCGATCATCTTTCCGATTTCCACGATATAGTTTTTACCGGCGCGGTTAATCATCTTTTTCAACGTAAACTTTTCATTGAATTGAAGCCAGGCTGTATCGCCGTAGCGGCCGTCTTTTATCAACTCAAAGCCAAGGTATTTGTCCACGTCGAACACGGCTTTCAAATCTTTTTCAAAAATTTCCTTGCGTTCTTTTTCCTTTGGTTCTTTGTCCGGAAAATCATAACCGGTTGTTGTTTCCACCGGTATGTCGTCTTTCTTCTTACCGCTCTTTGAAACATAGGCATACTTTTCCAAATCGTTCTTGATGTAATCTCTGGTGAGGTTTGCCTTTGCAATAAGGTCAATCTTTTCGGCGCCCAAATAAGAGCTGCTGCGTTCGGCTTTCAACACATCCATCGCATCGGAAAAACTTAAGTTGTATTTCTGCTTTTCCACGTTGTCGGTCGCGATTGAAGGCGGCACGATAGCGCGAAAATAACTGTTAGCCTCCGTGTAACCGAGCGCATAGCCTTCCACATTTTCCATATACGGATACAGTGTTCCAAACGCATCAAAATTGTTGAAGGCTTCGAGGTAATAATATTTCTTTTTGCCACGCACACGCAAGCCAAAATCAAGTTCGTCGGTGAACATGGCTTCGCGCCAGATGCCGTATTTACGCGGCACGTATACAAACAGTTCCGATTGCACGCCTTGTCCCGCAAGCGCCATGCGCATGGCCGTGGCAAAGGTTACGGAGTTCATGCGCACCTCGTCTTCACGCTCTTCTTTTTGTTCTTTCTGTTCAGCATTGACCACCTGCTTAAACACCTTCTTTCCCGATAACGCTTTCTCCAGTTCCGAATGCACCGGGCCTTTGTAATAGGTTTCGAGAAACACCTTGCGCAGGCAATAATAAGTTTCGCGAATGATGTCATCATCAGTTTTCAATACACCTTCGTTGCGCTTCTTCAACACATATTCACCGGTGTAACCAACCAGTTGATTAACGGCTGGTGTTACATGAATACCGGCGCCAACATAACGACGATAGATGCTCTCTACGTCAAGTCCCGAACGGTCAACAATCGCTTCACCACCGGTTTTGGACTCGTCGTTGTTGGAAATCATTACCACACTGAACTTCACCGTCGGGTCGTTTCGGTAAGAAAGGCCCCAACGTTCATCCACTGATTTTTCGCGGTCTTTATCAGTGAAGTAATACGTGATAATTGAGTTGTTATCGCCGTGAACAGAAGCCTTCGCATCGAACTTAATGTTGGGTGCGCCATTCAATCCTTTATACCGGACCTTCATGCCGTTCATCATCCCAAAGCGATAGGTTTGATATATCGTTGGATAAGTATTGGCCAATGAGAACACAAAGGGATTAAATTCAATGCCGTTCTCCTTCATGTCCCAATCAATAGTGGAACGAACGGTGAAGTCAACAATGTCACCGGCTTCCAAATCAGGAATAGCCATCTTCATGCTCTTCAGGTTCAACTTCAAAAAAATGGATTTGTAAATGGCCGGCACGTCCTTTTCTTCGGCGATGGCGTTCTTCATGTCAATGGTCACTTCTTTACCGGAGGCTTTAATTACTTTGTATTCCGCATTTCCGTCGGCGCCCATGGTGTTGTAATAAAAAGTGGAGTAAGCTTCCAGGGCCGCTTTGTCCTGTAGCTTGATGCGTTTGTGTACGTACTCGTTAATGCGTGTTACCGCTGATTTTTTGTTGAGCGAAAGCCGGGTGAAAAGATACTCGGAGTGTTGGCCGATGATGACCGCACTTTCTTTTTTCCATTTATCAGGAACGGCGGTTACGGAAAATTCATTTTCGATGGTGGCACCGGGCTGCGGAATTTGTGCAAACGAAGGGAAGAAGCAGAAAGAGGCCAGCGATAGAAACAAATAGCGAAGCATAAATTTTAGTTGATTGGTTGTCCCGATAGCTATCGGGAGATTATTGATTAGTTACTTTGGCCAATAGTTAATTAGTTGGCTTTTCGGGTAGATGGCTTGGAAGGAGTATTTGTTACCGGTTGCCTGGCAACAACGGCCGTAGCCTCTTGCTTGTCCAACACCACCTGGTCGTTGTAAAACTTGTTGATGTCGGCGATGAAAGCATTCCATTGCGGGAACTCGCTTTTGCGCAGGATGGCTTTGTTTACCACAATTGTTTTCTTGTACACCACTGCCTTGCCGTTGTTTACATAAACTCCTTCAAAGGAATAATCAGGCGTTGCTTTTTTAAAGGGCGCAGGCATGTATGCCACTTTGAAACCCGTTGGAATGGCCAGCTCCGTTTGCGAGGTAAGGCAATACTTTTGATTGAATTCGTAATCGTTCCTGCGGTCATCGGGCATCTCTAAACTGCCGAAGTCTTTGTTCCAATCCATCACCACATAAATCTCGTTGCCGGTTTTGGTGACCTGGTTGGCAGCCTTCATTTCGTAACAAATTTGCAATGGCTTTTGGCGGTCGGCGAAGCCCGGTGTTTCAATTTGGGAAACCATCACGTTATCGTTGCCGCTTTTTAAGAAGCTGGAAAGCACATCGTCTTTATTGTCGCTGCGCACCGAAGCATACACGCTTTGCACCATGATCTTCGACTCGCCGTTGTATTCAGTGGTTGATGTTCCCACTAATTTGTCGTCTTGAACAATCAACCTTGTATTGACCGCTTTTTTGTTTCGCTCGGCGGGAAACTGGGGCACTTTTTCGAGGATGAAATTTTTGCCGTCTTCTATCAACACTTGTTTGCCTTGAATGCGTTGGGCATAATCGTTCAGGGCAATGTGTTCTTCAGTACCGTCGAGAAAATATTTTTTGCCGCCAAGAATCAGGGTACAGATCATGTGATTGTCCACCGCCAGCGAAGGCAGTGAATAATCATAAGGTAAATCTGACGTTCCGATCCACGTAAGCCTTGCATCAAAACCAGCCAGCTTCAACATTTCTTTTAAAAGATTAGCCTTGCCCTTGCAATCGCCGTATTTGTTTTTAAAAACGTTCTGCGCCGCATCGGGTTTAAAGCCCATGATGCCGTTTTCAAAAGCGATGTACCGGATGTTGTCCTGCACCCAATAAAAAATGCTTTCTACTTTTTCGAGGTCAGTTTTTTTGCCAGCCGTTAGTTCGGCCACTTTACTTTTTAAGGCTTCGGGCTGATTGCCGATGTCGCTGCACACGGTGCTGTACCAGCCGTACAAATCTTTTACGCTTTCAAACAAAGCAGTGCGCTGGCCACCGTCGGTAAAGGCCTTGCTCACGCAGATCAGGTGCGGATAGCTCAACGCATGATTTGGCGAAGCCGGTTCTTTGGTATAAGCCGGAACGTCTTTCATGCGATAGGTAATCTTTGTTACGTCGCCTTCTTTCACCGAGGTCTTTTCCACATTGTTTCCGGTAAAGTTGAATTCGCGCAGGTCAATCTCCATCCACGACGGCACGTTAAACTGCACCACTCTTTCAATGGACGGAAGATGATGATGAAAATAGAAAGAAGTCAGAAACTTCACATCGCGGTAAGTGTTTTGAAAGGAATACGTGAAAGGCTTTCCTTTTTCCGCCAGCGGAAATTTTATTACGCAAAGTTTCAGGTCGCTGTGAAAGATGTCTTCTTCGGCATACGAGCGGCAAAGCTTTTCAACCTTCAGGTCCTTGCCTTCGGCGTTGGCGGCTTTTACATTATCAAGAGATATTTCATCATAATAGAAAAGGCCGTCTTCGTACTTCAGAAAATCCTTTAAGGGCGCTAAGCTGATTTCTTCTTTTACCGATGCTTTTAGTTTTCCTTCGCCGGCTTTGGGCGATGGGTTCAGCGCAAAGTCAACGGTTTGTTTGTAAGTAGTGGCCACCACATCGGCTTTGGGAAAGGCTTTCTTCCATTCGGGAACTTTGTCGGCAAAAGAAGTTTGGGCGAAAGAAGGAAAAGAGGCAGCGGTGGCAAAACAGAGTGCCAGCGCAAGTTTCAGGGGAGCGGTTAAGGTCATTAACAGTTTGCTTTAGTGCAGAGGCAAAATAATTCTTTCGGCGAAAACGGCAAAAGTTTAGACGAAAAAATTCTTGAATTATGGGGAAGATTGGCGCAGCTAAAAGTGCTTGTACTTATTTCCCGTTTCTGATGATTTTAATTTTTCTGTACCGAAAAATTTTTTTGGGTTCCTGGTCTCCTTTTTCTAAATTATAACCTATTGGGTAACCCGATTCGGAAACAAATTGTCCGGTTACTTTTATTTGCAGCGGAATATTGCCCTAATATAATTTGTTCGGATCAATCAATTTTTTGTTTCCTCTTTCCAGAAACATCCGCTCCCGCTTGTTATGGCTGTCGTCAAATTTTGATTCGCTCCATTGAGCGCAAGTGCAGGCAATGGCGTTGTAAGTAAGGGTTAGCGTAATGTCGTCTTTTGGAGAGTAGCGAATGAGCTTTTCAATTACTTCCAGCTTTGTGTAACGAAACACTTTTGCCTTGTCTAACTTTTCTTCGGTTTCTTCTGTGCCTTTTGGATAATCCGGCCTTTTATAAAACTGGCCTTCAACTTTTATTGTGTGTCTTCGGGCATCAAAGTATAATGGCAATTCTAAATCCTTGCTGGCAGGCTCAATAAAAATGAAGAGAAACTTAAGTTTATCGTTTTGGTATTTTTCAAAATCCGATGGCTTTACCCAATTGGCGCAAGCACATCCCCAGGCAATGTACTCGAGTTGCAACGTTTCTATTTTTCCGGTCAATGTATTTGTGGGGTCGGAAAGATCTTGCGAACGTTGCGGTTCTTTGCGTATCGTATCAACAGCGACTTTTGATTCAACTTTATTAGTTGATAAATTGGAGCAAGCGAATAACAGGAATAATATCGGAAACAGCTTTGGCATTGCAATTATTTATGCACCCTGAAGTTATCTTTTATTTGAACCTGAAACGATGGTTATGGCCGTTGGGCTGAAGCCCACGTTGTTTAAAAATTTTTGACTTTGCGCCCAAGCTAAAGCTTGGGGTTACATGAAAAACGTGTTTGACGTAGCATTATTCTGCCATCATCTCCTTAATCACTGCTTCAATTTCTTCCGCATTGGGCTTGCTGAAATAGTCGCCGTCGCTGCCGTACGGCGGACGATGCGCTTTGGCGGTAATGGTTCGCGGGGCAACGTCTAAATATTTATAGCCGCCTTGTCCTTCCATCACTTGTTGAAACAAATAAGCAGTGGCACCGCCCGGAACGTCTTCATCCACAAATACAATCCGATTCGTCTTTTTCAACGAGGCTAAAATTTTCTGGTGAATGTCAAAAGGCAATAGTGTTTGTACGTCCACCACTTCGCAGGATATGTTTTGACCTTCCAACGCTTGCGCCGCATCCATTGCCACGCGAAGCGTAGAGCCGTAACTCACCACCGTTACATCTTCTCCTTCTTTTATAATTTCCGGCACACCGAGAGGAACGGTAAAATCCAAAAGGTTTGACGGTAATTTTTCTTTTAAGCGATAGCCGTTCAAACATTCAATCACAATGGCGGGATCAATCCCTTGCAGCAAAGTATTGTACATGCCCGCCGCCTGTACCATGTTTCGAGGAACGCAAACATACATGCCGCGCAACGCGTTTATCACCATGCCCATGGGCGAACCGCTGTGCCAAATGCCTTCGAGCCGGTGGCCTCTCGTGCGAACAATGATGGGACAGCTTTGCTGCCCTTTGGTGCGGTAATGGAGCGTGGCCGCATCATCGCTCAAGGGCTCTAAACCATACAACAAATAATCGAGGTATTGAATTTCGGCAATGGGCCGCAAGCCCCGCATGGCAAGGCCGATGCCCTGACCCATGATGGTGAGTTCGCGAATGCCCGTGTCAAAGATCCGCCCCTCGCCATGTTTAGCTTGCAGGCCGGAAAAGCCTTGATTCACATCGCCGATGAAGCCGAGGTCTTCGCCAAAGGCCATCACTTTTGGATTGGCCGCGAACAAGGCATCGAAATATTTGTTCAACACTTCAAAGCCATTCAACGTTGGTGCGTCGGCTGCGTATTGAACGCCTGTTTCGGCAACCTTCAAGGCGCTTTTTGGGCCTTCGTTGTACAAATGCGAGTTGTATAATTCCCTCGCTTCTTTCAGCAAGCCGTTGTAAAAGGCCTTCAATTCGTGAGCGGCTTCTTTATCCGCAACGGCGTTCAGTGCGAGATTGACAATGCGCATCACGTCGCGTCTCAAGGGTTCGCGAATGGACGAAAGTTCTCGGCTTAACGCGGCAACGGCAGCGGAAGATGCAGCCTCTTTTGCGGCAACATCATTCATCAATTCAACTGCTTTTGCCACTTGCATTTTTATAGGCGAGAGATACGCTTCCCAGGCGGCTTGCCGGCTTTGACGAACGCTGTTCTTTTCCTGCGTTTCAATATCGTCCAGTTCTTCTTCGTCGGACAAGGCATTGGATAGAATCCATTCGCGCATTTTTTTCAGGCAATCCCATTCGCGTTCCCAGGCCAGGCGGTCGGCGCTTTTGTACCGTTCGTGACTGCCAGAAGTAGAATGGCCTTGCGGCTGCGTTATCTCCTCCACATGAAAAAGTACTGGCGTATGCGTCTCTCTTGCCAGTCGAATGCCTTCTTCAAAGGTTTCGCACATGCCTGCGTAATCCCAGCCCTTTACTTTATAAATATTGAAGCCGTTGGTGCCCTCTTCTTTTTGAAAACCGGCTAAGGCTTCAGAGATGGAGCCTTTGGTGGTTTGATATCTCTTGGGCACGGAAATTCCATAGCCATCATCCCAAACAAAAACCGCCATCGGCACTTGCAGCACGGCAGCGGCGTTCATGCTCTCCCAAAAATGTCCTTCCGATGTGGAGGCGTCGCCTATGGTGACAAAGCAAACCTCGTTGCCATTGTCGGATAGATGCGGAAACTGTTTGAGGCCATCAACAGCACGGAAGGTTTTCGAGGCGAAGGCAAGGCCCAAAGCACGGGGCATTTGTCCGGCTGTGGGGGCAATATCGGCAGTGATGTTTTTTCGTTCAACGAGCGGAAGCCAGTCGCCACTTTCATCTACAAAGGCTGTGGCAAAATGTGAGACCATCTGCCGGCCGGCGCTAAAGGGATCATGGGTCAAATCCGGGTCGGCGTAAAGTTGTGCAAAGAATTGTTCAACCGTAGCCTGCTCAATGGCGAAGGCGAAGGTCTGGTCGCGGTAATAACCGGCGCGAAAGTCACCTGCCTGAAAGAACTTGGCCATGGCCACCTGCGCCACTTCCTTGCCATCGCCGAAGATGCCGAACTTGGCCTTGCCAGTGAGTACTTCCTTGCGGCCAAGCAAGCTGGCCTCGCGGCTCAAGCAAGTGAGCCGGTAATCGTGCAGCACTTCTTTGCGAAAGGTTTCAAACGACAACTGTTCGAGCGAACCGCCTTGCACCGCTGAATTTTCCATGCGGCGAAAATAAGATATTGGGATATTGGATATTGAGATATTGGGTTCCGGTGCAACAGGGAACGGCTTTGAGGTACTACGCTCAATATCACCATATCCTAATCACCCAATATCTGCTTTCTTCTGGCGTTAAAAAAAGCCAAATTACCGGCCTGCATTCGTTTTCCTCAATCTTTCGTTTATTTTTGGGCGCAACGTTTTTGATATGAAAAAAGCCTTCGTCTTTTTGTTTGCGCTTGCGGCCTTTACTGCGGTCAATGCACAATCGGTTGCTCCCGTGGCCGATGCGTTAAAAGTAAAAGAAGAGGAATATGATTTCGGCACCATTCCGCAAGGAAAGCCGGTTTATCACCTTTTTCAAATTACCAATAACGGCCTTCTTCCGCTGAAACTGGATAATGTGCAAGCCTCCTGCGGCTGCACCACGCCGGAATGGAAGAAGGATCCCATCGCCGCCGGCAGTTCGGATGAGATTAAAGTAGGATTTAATGCCGCCGCCGAAGGAGCGTTCACAAAAATTATTACGGTTACATACAACGGAAACACCACAAAACAAATCAAGATAAAAGGAACGGTTTGGAAGGCGCCCGCAGGCTCCGCCCCAGCAAATACCTCGGTGACTTTTTTAAAAAATCAAATGCAATAAAACAATGAAAAAATTCTTCTTCGTTGCCGCCGCTCTGGTGGCCGGCATCGGCGCTATGGCGCAGGCAAAAATTGACGAAACCGTCAAATTGAATTCCGACAAGTACGACTTTGGCAAGATCAAACAAGGCGTACCGGTAACCACGTATTTCACCATCACCAACACATCCAGCCAACCAGTGGTGATAGAATCTGCTACGGCTGGTTGCGGTTGCACAACGCCGGAATATTCCAAAGAACCAATCCCCGCGGGCGGAACCAGCAAATTGAAAGTAGGTTACAACGCAGCGAACATGGGGCCGTTCACAAAACCCGTAACGCTTAAACTGGCCGGCGTTAGCGATACCAAGCAAGTGATGATTACCGGCGAAGTAGTGGACGCTAATTCCACCGAGGCAACCGTGAAGGCTGAACCTGCAAAGGCTGTGCAAGCGATGACACCAGCAGTAGCTACGGATGTAAAGACAAAGACCAAAGTGAAAGCCATAAAGAAGGTTTCTAAATAAAACGTCTGAATTGATTTATAGAAAAAGCCCAATCATTTTTGATTGGGCTTTTTCTATAGAGCGAAGGCCAGTGTTGCTATTAATCTGTCGTTGCGACGCTCCCTTCCTACCGGCGGTCAGGCGTTCAAGGTTCTTATCGCTGTTCAGCAAGCCTTGGCCAATTCAATTCAACCGGTAAATAGTAAAATTTAAAATACCCGCGAAGCTTACCCAACTGATGTAAGGCACCAATAGCCACGCAGCTACTCTATTGATTCGGGCAAACGCAAAAATGGTGAGTAGAATGGCTAACCACAAAGCAACAATATCAATCAACGCCAAACCAATTTTGTGGTGTTTGAAAAAAATAGCCGACCAAAAAAAATTCAGCAGCAATTGAACCGCCCATAAAATGATAGCCGTGCGTTTTTGCTGTTGCGGCGCGGTGCTTTTCCAAATTAAATACAGCGCAATACCCATCATCACATAAAGCGTCGTCCACACCGGAGCAAAGAGCCAGGCCGGTGGTTGCCATAAAGGCTTCTGAATGGTTCGGTACCAACCTTCAATTTCCGGCTGTGTAAAAAAGCCGGCCACGCCGCCAACGGCCAGCGGCAATGCAATGCTGATGACAAGCTTTATCCAATTTTTCATAACGGAAAAACAAGCGAAGCGTTTTTTAGATGGCGGCCAGACCAAATTTTTTGGCGTAAGCTATCAGGTAAGCCACGACTTCATTATACGTAGCATGACCATTTGGCTGGTTGTTTAGCTTTAAATATTTATCGTAAGCGCCGCTCATTAACGGTTCAACAAAATTTTGATGATTGAGGTTGTAAAGCCGCAAATCCTGAACATCTTCTTTTACCCTCGGATGCAGATTTTTTCGCAAGCTGTCCACTAATCCTTTACCGCCCGACAGCAAACATTGAAACACCGCATCACGATACACATCAAAGTAAGCCGAATAAAGTAAGTCTGTGTTGCCCGATGCTTTGCAGGCGAGATAACCCACGAAGCTGGCTTCATTTTCTTTAGCATAACCCAATTGATGCGCTATTTCGTGTGTGGTAACAAAGGGCTTTAAAAAAACAGGAATATCGGTTTTCAATTGCGCTTCCGCCGAAAAAGGATTGTAATAACCCGTGAAGCCAAACCAGTGGCCGATGGGTGTAAACAAAGAGGCTTTGATGGACGCCGGCGAATAGGCAAGAAAAGCATAACTGTCCTTGACCTTTTTATAAGCCTCCGCGCCATTTGCAAACGAAAAGCTGTTTGTATTGTAATGAAGCCGCTCAACCGAATCCGTTTTCGCCGCATATTCATTCAATTGGTGGTGCAACTGTTTTGTCAGGGTAAACAAATCGTCGCGGCTGTATCGTTCCAGTTTTAAGCCCAGTTGTTTTTCAATGCCTTGACGGTAATAATTCAAGCCCCAAAACAGATCGAACAGAAGATAAACCACCAAAATAATTTTGAGATGCTTGCGAAACAAAGCCCAGGAGAGATGTGCTTTCAATCGTTTGCGTCGCCACAAGTTTATGCCCTTCCAAACTTTAATCAACAACCAAACAGAAGCTAGAATATACAGCACATCGCCAACGCTAAACGGCACCCATCCAAACAGGCCTCGCAATAATTTGGAAACGACGGGATAGAAACCGAAGCTGTACCAATGCTCTACCCAAGCCGCATTTAGAGAGAAAAGTTTAAGGGTAATGACAAGAAGGACCAGCGCAAACAGAAGCCGGTCGCGGAGCAAAGCCTTGAACATAAGTTACCGGAGTATTCGTTAAAATCTTTCGGCAAAGTACACGCTTTCCGGCGTTTTCCTTTACCTTCGCCACCCGCAAAAAAGCGGGAAAGTTGAAGCCATGAACAGCCGGCGTGAATTTGAGATTGCGTTTGTTGGATTAAAGACCGGTGTTCACGAATTCAACTATGAAATCACCGATAAGTTCTTTGCAGAATACGGAGACCAGGATTTCTGGGATTGCCAGGCCACGGTAAAATTGCTGCTTGAAAAAACCACCAATTTTATGATGCTGCGCTTTCAGGTAGGCGGCTCCGTAAAAGTGGTGTGCGACCGGTGCAGTTCCAATCTTCCGCTGAATTTGTTTGAAGATTTTACCGTAACGGTAAAGGCAGTGGAAAATCCGGAGCAGATGAACGACACGGAAGAAGACCCTGATGTGTTTTACATTTCCCGCGGCGAAAGCCATCTGCATGTGGCGCCCATGATTTACGAGTTTGTGGCCTTGAGCATACCTATGCAAAAGGAATGTGAGTACGAGAACATGGACGGGCCTCATTGCAACCTAACCGCCAGAGAAGCGCTTCAAAACATGAAACAGGCGGGTGGTGAAAACGGCAACCCGTTGTGGAAGGGATTGGAGAAGTTTAAAGGGCTGGAAGAATAAAGAATGTTCAAACGTGAACACCGAATACAGGAGTGAAGTCCGAACCACGAGACAAACAATCAGAAATTAAAAATTAGAAATCAGAAATTCTTAAGTCATGCCAAATCCCAAACGCAGACATTCGCAACAACGCAGCGCTAAGCGCCGTACGCATTACAAGGCCGAGCCTACCACGCTTTCCACCGATAAAACCACGGGTGAACTTCACGTTCGCCACCGTGCTCACGTTAGCGAAGGCAAGTTGTACTACAAAGGACAAGTGGTTGTTGAGAAGTCGCCGATTAATAAGTAGGCAAAAAATAATTTTTCATCGTCCATTTTTCCGCATGACCGGCGGGAGAATGGATTTTTTATTTTTGGCCCAACATGAAAATAGGCATTGACGCAATGGGCGGCGACTTCGCCCCGGCAGAAGCAATCAGCGGCGTAAAAGATTTTTTGTTAGAAGCAGAGAACGAAGTGCGCATTGTTTTGCTGGGCGATGAAGCGCAACTACGGCCATTGCTTGCGGAAGCGGATTTGCCAAACGATTCTTACAGCATTGTTCATGCGCCGCAAGTGATTGGCATGCACGAGCATCCCACCAAAGCCTTGAAGGAAAAGCCGCAATCGTCCATCGCTGTTGGCTTTGGCTTATTGGCAAAGGAAAAGTTCGATGCTTTTATCAGTGCAGGCAACACCGGCGCCATGTTGGTGGGTTCATTATTCTCATTGAAAACATTGGAAGGTGTTTTGCGGCCAACCATCTCCACGTTGATTCCAAAAGAAACGGGCGGCACGGGCTTGTTGCTTGATGTAGGACTGAACTCCGATTGCAAGCCGGAGCAGTTGAACCAGTTTGCCATAATGGGCAGCGTGTATGCGCAAAATATTCTGGGCATTGAAAAGCCTAAAGTGGCGTTGATCAACATTGGCGAAGAAGAAGGCAAGGGCAACCTGTTGGCACAAGCCACGTATCCCTTATTGAAAGAAAACAAGCATATCCATTTTGTAGGCAACGCTGAAGGCCGCGATATTTTTTTGGACAAAGCCGACGTAATGGTTTGTGATGGCTTTACCGGTAACATCATTTTAAAAATGGCCGAGAGCCTTTATGAAATCACACAGCGCAAGGCCATTCATCATGAGTATCTTGACCGTTTTAATTTTGAAGACTACGGCGGCACACCGGTGTTGGGAATCAATAAGCCGGTGATTATTGGTCATGGTATTTCCAAGGCAAAGGCTTTTAAAAACATGATTTTGCTGGCGCAGAAGATGATCCAAAAAGACATCATGCAAAAGCTACAGGCGGAGTTGAAACCGTGAGACGGTAGCGATTGTAGCCATACCAGCCTTCATACTTTTTTAGCGGATAGATAAGTTGCTTGTCAATGTAAGCTTCTTTGCTATTGAAGCGATAAGGACGACACATTTTACCCAAACAAACACGCCCTGCTCTTCAGCGGGGCGTGTTTGTTAAGATGTATACCAAGGCGTAGTTTTCGTTTGTGTGGAATGATTTTCATCGGACTACGGACGCCTTAGCCTCTCACAGGATTGGATGGAGTTTTACAAGGATCGGATTTCGGTCTAGATTTTCAACAGGATTGGATCAAAACAGGTCTTTACAATCGGACAGGGCTTGGATTAGCAACGGCTTTAAAATAGGGATAGGATAAAAAAAGAAGTTGACTGATATTGGATTTTTCGGTTCTTCAGGACGGATCTGGATCGGTTGGTTCTCTACAGGATTTGGATAGGTCTTTTTCGGATCTGGACTTAGGTTGGTCTTTTCAGGATTGGATTTGGATTGGATTGATACTGTGTTCTTGTTTGCGTATCAATCAACTTCTGACACAAAAGTAGGCCGGTGACCCATTATGGGCAAGAGCGCTTTCACCCTTCTTTTACCGTATGGTATTTACCCCAACCATCGTAAGCCAACGCACAAACTAATCGGAGTTCTACGCATACAATGTCAGGGGTTTCTTCATTTATTCAGAATCTGTTCAATTATTTCAGTTATAGAATACACAGTAATCAAGGGGACAACGCATTTATTTCGAAACCGAATGGCTGAACGAGTACGGATAGGCCGCCGCCATTGTCCCACGGCCCTTGTTCGGCGTGGCTGCCATCACAAACTTCACTTCACCGCCTTTCTGTAATTCGTCATGCGACAGCCAGTTCTTGTCCCAAGGCTTGCCGTTAATCGTAACGGCTTGTACGTACTTGTTTTCCGCACTATTGGCCGGTGCAGTGATGATTACTTTCTTTCCATTGTCAAACGACACGGTAGTTTTTTTAAACAAAGGCGCCCCCAGCACGTATTGATCGGTAGCCGGCGTAACGGGATAAAAACCCATGGCTGAAAACAGGTACCAGGCCGAGGTTTGCCCGTTGTCTTCATCGCCGCAATAGCCATCCGGTGTGGCTCTGTACAAGCGGTCCATCGCTTCGCGAACCCAGTACTGCGTTTTCCACGGTTGGCCGGCATAGTTGTACAAATAGATCATGTGCTGAATGGGTTGGTTGCCGTGCGCATACTGGCCCATGCCGGCGATCTGCATTTCCCTGATTTCGTGTATTACACCACCATAGCCGCTTTCATCAAACACCGGCGGCATGGCAAATACGGAATCCAGCATAGTCACCATCGCGGCATCGCCACCCATCAATGTTTTTAATCCGCCAATGTCGTGAAAAACACTCCACGAGTAATGCCAGCTATTGCCTTCGGTAAAGGCATCGCCCCATTTAAAGGGATTAAAATTCGCCACGAATTTTCCATCTGCCATTTTGGGCCGCATCAGCTTGTGTTGCGCATCAAACAAATTGCGGTAGTTCTGCGACCGCTTTGCATACAACGCAATTTCTTCCGCCGGTTTGCCCAGTGCTTTTGCCAGTTGATAAATAGTGAAATCGTCATAAGCATATTCCAAGGTACGGGCTGCATTTTCATTTACACGTACATCATAAGGAACGTAACCCAACTCGTTATAATACTTTACACCGGCACGGCCAACCGCTTCCATCGGCCCTTCGTTGGCCGCGCCGTGTTTCAGGGCCTCATAAAGAGTATTGATATCGTAGCCACGCAAACCTTTAATGTAGGCATCGGCAACTACCGAAGCCGAGTTGTTACCAATCATGATGTTGGCATAACCGGGACTGCTCCACTCGGGTAGCCAGCCGCCTTCTTTGTAATCGTTCAGGAGGCCTTGCTGCATTTCTTTGTTGATGGCAGGGTAGGCAAAATTCAGGAAGGGATACAAAGCCCGGAACGTATCCCAAAAGCCAGTGCCGCCGAACAGATAGCCCGGTTGGGTATCGCCGGTATAAGGACTCCAGTGTACAATCTTATTTGATGCATCTGTTTCGTACAAGCGTTGCGGAAATTGCAAGGCACGGTACAAACAGGAATAGAAGGTTCGCGTCTGGTCAACCGTACCGCCTTCGGCAAGAATCTTATTCAACTGTGTGTTCCAGGTGGCTTTGGCTTTGCGGCAGGTGGCGTCAAAATTATCAGCCGCTAATTCTCTTTTTAAATTGATGTCGGCTTGTTCAATGGAGATGAATGACGATGCTACTTTCAAGGCCACCTTCTCGCCTTTTGCTGTTTTAAAACCAATGACACCGCCGGCATGGGCGGCCATCGTTTCTAACGAATCAGTCAATAGACCACCGTCGTTCCAGGCTTTTGAAAACGTAAACGGCTTATCAATGTAAATAACGAAATAGTTTTTAAAATTCTTCAGCGGGCCGCGGCTGTAACGGGTGCTGTAGCCCACGATCTTTTTTTGTTCGGGAATGATCTTGACGTACGAGCCACGGTCAAAGGCATCTACCACAATAAACGAACTGTCGCTTTTTGGAAAGGTGAAACGGAACTGCGCAGCTCTTTCCGTTGGGGTAATCTCTGTGGTCACATCGGCATCGGCCAGATACAAACTGTAGTAGTATGGTTTGGAGGTTTCTGCCTTGTGCGAAAACCAACTTGCCCTATCGTCTTCTTTGTATTTCAGCTTGCCCGTCACCGGCATGATGGAGAACTGGCCGTAGTCGTTCATCCAGGGCGAAGGCTGGTGCGTTTGCTTGAAGCCACGGACTTTATCCGCCGCATAAGTATAGGCCCAGCCATCACCCATTTTGCCGGTTTGCGGCGTCCAGAAGTTCATGCCCCAGGGCACACAAATACTTGGGTACGTATTGCCGTTGGAAAGCGATGGTTTGGAGTCCGTGCCCATCAAGGGATTCACCCATTCCACGGGATCAGTTAGTTTGTCCACCATCTGCGCACTTGCCGCTGCCGTTGCAAACAACGAGGTGAAAAGCAAGGCTATTTTTATCTTCTTCATGTAAAATTTATTTTAACGATGCGTTCCTATTTCGATCATAATTTCCCTTCGGTTGCTTAGTCGCTTGTTCTCATGCCGTCAACAACTGCGGCCGCTCTTTATACACCTTCCACAGAAACTCACCGAAGATGGTGTTGGCCCAGGCAAACCAGGAACGGGAGAACTTTTTCGGGTCATCCTTGTGAAAGGCTTCGTGCATAAAACCGGTAGCGGCATGAGTGGATTTCAAGGCCGCAACGCATGCTTTTATTTCTGCGTCGCTGTTGCTGGTCATTCCGCGAATAATGAGGCTTAATGGCCAGATCATGTCGCGTTGCAAATAAAACATCGTTCATAATAAATCCTTCTTTTATTGCACACAATTTAGTTGGGCTTGAACTTGCGCACGCCTTCGTTCGTCATCTTGACCGGCAGGATATTTCCGGCTTCATCAAACCGCAATTCGTCCATGCAAGTGACGCGGTGGTTGCCGTCGGTGTCGCCCAATGGCCGGCGGTGATACACGATGTACCACTTGTTCTTTGCGGCTTGTATTATTGAATGATGTCCCGCACCGGTGGCGATGGCCGGGTCTTGTTGCAGAATTTTGCCCACCCGTTCAAAAGGCCCGAAGGGATTATCGGAAACCGCATACGCTACCGAATAATCAGGGCCGGTCCAGCCGCCTTCGCTCCACATAAAATAATACTTGTTGTTGCGGATAAACATGAACGGTCCCTCTACATAACCTTTGGGCGTTATCTCTTTAAACGTGGTGCCATCGGCGTAGGGTACAAGCCCGGTGAAATCACTTTTCAACCTGGCGATGTTGCAATGCCGCCAGCCGCCATAAATAATAAAGTATTGACCGTCCTTGTCTTTGAATACAAATTGATCTATTGGCTGTGCCCCGTTGTAAAACTTATCTATTAACGGATGCCCGATATGGTCTATAAACGGACCTTCCGGCTTGTCGGCAACCGCTACGCCAATGCCGCCTTTTTCGTTGTTGCTCTGAACGTCGTTGGCGCCGAAGAACAAAAAGTATTTGTCATCTTTCTTCACAATGGCCGGCGCCCACACTGCCCGGTGCGCCCACTTTACGTTGGCCGTGTCCAGGATGTGCGGGTGCTTTGTCCACGTAAGTAAATCGGGTGAAGAAAAGGCATCGAAGAAAACCTGCTCCCCATACTTAGCCGAGTAGGTTGGATAGATCCAATACCGGCCATTAAAAACAGTTCCTTCGGGATCGGCATACCAACCGGGAAAAAGCGGGTTGCCGGATGTTTGGCTTGCTGAAGCCGATGGACTGGCCTTGTGCGAACAGGCTTGTAAAAGCACCAGAAGAAACAGGAATGAAAAGTAAGGTTTCATTGTTTTTTGCTTGAGAGTTAACTGTTGTGCCGCCATGAAAAGAACCTGCTGTAGAAACAGCAGGTTACGATTGCTATATGAGAAACGAGAGAACGTTTATCAACGGACGCCGTTTAGTTTTTTTATCAAGGCCACTTCGTCTTCGCGGTAGGGCGTGCCGTCGGGTTTAAAGATGTCATGGAACCATTCAACGGGTTGGCTGCCGTCGGCCATGGGCGTGTCCCAGGCATAGATGGTGTTGGTTTTGCCGGCCACAAATCCCCAATTGATAGCGCCTACACCTTTCTCTTTTAACAAGGGCAAGGTGTTACCAAAGCGGCTGTTGCGAATGCGGGCCATGTACTCGGTGCAGATCAGCGGACGGCCAGCCGCTTTCAGGAGTTCAATCACACGCTGGTGCCACTGCGGGTCTTCGTAATCGTGATAGGTAATGACGTCGGAATGGGTGAGTTGAAAGGCATTGAGCTTCTCAAAATCCCAGGCCCACAAGCCGGCGCTAATGGGTTGGTCGGGATTGACGGCCCTTGCCCATTCAAAGACTTTGGTGAGCAGGTGCAGCGATGAATCACGCTTGCCGCTGTTACCGGGTTCGTTGTACAAGTCCCAAAGCAGGATGCGCTTGTCGGTTTTGAACGTTGTGAGTACATCGCTTACGTATTGTTGCAACAGGGGGAAGTTTGATGAGTCAGACGAGGCGGCTTGCCCGGGGTCTTGCATCCAGCCGGAGTTGTGAATGCCGGTTTTGGGTTCGGGTTGTTTGCCGGCTTTGGGTGTTTTATTCCAGCAGTCGTCAAAAAAAACAAACAAGGGTTGAATGTGATGCTTGTCGGCAATGACCAGAAACTCACCCATGCGCTTCTTAAACCCTTCGGGGTCTTGCTTCCAGGCAACCGAATGAAGAAACACCCGCATCGTATTAAAGCCAATGCCTTCGGCCCAACCGAGTTCTTTGTCTATCTGTGCGGGATCGAAGGTATCGGCCTGCCACATCTCCAATTGGTTAATGGCAGTGGCCGGAATGTAGTTGGCGCCGGTGAGCCATTTGTGCGAAGCATACCAGGCAGCGGCTCTTTCCACCGGCCATATTGTGCCCGGTTCCGTTGCAAGTGGTGAAGCCTTCCTTGCCGTTTGCGCATCGGCGGTGAAAGTTGCAAGGCTAAAAACAAGCGTAAAAAAGAGAAGTCGCTTTTTCATATTTTTTTGTTGAAAGAATTTTGCCTTTATAAAAACTGTTTTATCGTAAACAAAATACAAGCTTGAAAAAATTCCTTCCGGCCCGAAACCTTGACCGGCACATTGAGAGCGGTGCGCCAGCCGCACAAAAACAACAATCAATTTACTTGAAAAAAAAATGTGCTTTACTTGATGCAGGCGGGTCTTAAGCGGCTGTTTTAAAATACTACTGTCTATTGCCATTGTCTTCACTCTTTCAGGTCTATTACCAGCCTGGCATTTTTTTGTTCGGTGGACGAGATAAAGACTTCGTAGCGGCCGGTGGCCGTGGTTACAATCATCAGCGATGTATTGGGCGGAATGGAACCCAGGTTATCGGCCACCATCACTAACTCGTGATGCGGATGCGCGGCATCCACGGTAATGCGGAACGACACGGGCTTTTGCGAAAGGCCCGCCCTGTCCTTCACCAATACATTGTTGTGATAGATGCTTACCGTATCGCCGTCTATTTCACCGTTGTCGTACAAGTCAAACCTTATCTCTCCGGCTTCGGTTTCAATCCGCTTTACCAATGGATTTTCCCTTGTGGTGAGTACCGGTGGCGGTGCGGGCAGGGCCGGTGTTCTTTGGTTGGCAACGGGAGGAGCCGGCGCTGATAACGTCTCTTGCGGCTTGCCGGTTTGGTCAAGTTTTGTCCGCTTCTGTACAAGCGGCGGCTCTCTTTTTACCACCGGTTTAGCAGTGGGCTGTTGCTTTACAACCGGGGGTATTTTGGGTGCGGTAATAACCGTCGGCTTCACACATTCGCGAAACGTAATGTCGTCCAACACGAAATCATTTCCGCAACCGCCAGGTGCGTTATCGGTCATCATCAACGTTAAGCTCGCGCCTGCCGGCGCCGTAAAAACGCCTGTGTACTGCGACCACTGCGGCGCATTGCGCCGCACCAACTCGCCGGTGTTGAACTGCGCCACTGCCCTTCCATTGGCTTCCTGAAGAGTTATGCTGATGTTGGGCAACAAGGGGAAGGGGCATTTGTCGCTGGGTTTGCATACGTTCATCAGCCACACGCCAAATTCGTAAACGGTTCCGCTCTTTAACCCGTTGACTGCTGTGGTTAAAAATGTGCTGCTGTTCCAGGCCGCGTTCACCAGCATCATGTTGCCGTCCGCATCGCCGGGTGTGTGGTCTTCGGGAATAGTGAGCCAGTCGCCGCCGAAACAATCGGTGGTAGCGGCAATGTATGTATAATACCCATCGGGTGGGCAATCGCCCGAAATACGCCGGTAGCCGGGCGGCGGTTCCGCGTTCAGGTCGCGTACATTGCCACTACCGAAATGGATGGTGATGAACGGTTGTTTAAAAACGCAGCCGGCCGTTTGCGCCTGCGGCAGAAAAGGAAGAATGGTCAGTAAAAAAAGGATTGCTTTCAATGGACGATGTTCTTTCCGAAAGCTACGCCAAATACCGTTTCTCGTGAGAGTCTAAATTATCCCGCTTTCTTCTTGCCGCCGGCCAGCAAGCCTTTTACATAACCAATGGTTTCGGCTACTGACGGTAAGGGATCGGCTTCCCATTCTTCAAACTCCACGCTAACCAGATAAGGGTACTTTATTTTTTGCAGCGAATGAATGATGGCCGGAAGATCGAGCACACCGCGACCGGCTTCAATGGTTTTGCCGTTCGGCTCCGTGCTGCTGATGTCTTTAAAGTGCAGGTCGTACAACCTGTCTTTGCATTTGATGATGGCTTCGGCCGGGTTCACCTTTGCACGGCCCGTATGGCCTACGTCAATGCACAAGCCGATGCGTTTGTCAAAACCTTGCACGGCTTTGTACACATCATAAGGCGAAGGAAAGCGCTTGTCTTCCGGCCCATGGTTATGAATGGCGAGCCTGATGTCGTACTCCTTCACCATCTTATCAAGCATTGGCATTGAATCAGGATGCGGACTGCAAACGATAGTGGAGAGCCCGCAATCTTTTGCATAGTCAAACGCACGGCGAATATCTTTTTCATCATTCTGCATGGTGATGTTGCCGCAACTCAACGGCGTGATACCGGCATCGGTAAACTTCTGCACAACGGTTTTGCGTTCGGCCGTAGTGCTGTTTAGCGATAAATGAAAATCCTTGATGGAGATATAATGCAAAGCCAGGCGTTGCATTGCTTTGACGGTATCGTCCACACTCAACTTGCGAAAGGTGTACGACGCAATGCCCATTTTAAAACCAGCCCAGGGATCATCATCGGTTGCGTATTCATCTTCAGCAAAAATGCCTGCGGCCGGTGCACCGGAGAATACGGTGGAACCAACAGCCGCCAGCAAACCGGCTTTCATTAATTGCCTTCGCGAAAGGGAAGCATTCATACAGCAAAATTTAGAGAGGAAAGTAAAGCAAATTGAAAAACAATGTTGCCCTTGTTACACCTGTAAACCTTTATTCAATCGTCCGCGGTTCTTTACAACTTCATCGCTTCTTCAATGGCATCTTTCAACGCACCGGAGGCTTCATCAAACAACACGTCTTTTGTTTTCTTAGACGCTTTGTTGTCGTTTGACTTTTTGACAGTGGCCCTGATGGGGTCAAGTGCGTCAAACAAACCCGTCACGCTTTTTTCATAACGGTTATCGGTTTCCATGTCCTTCAATACATCTTCGTACGCATCCAGTATGCCGTAGATTTCTTTTACGTTGTCGGCCGTGTGCCGCCGGGGAATGCGATCAAAAAGTTCCCGCAGGCTTTCGTGAGTTGTCGCCATTGTTGATGATTGTGCGGCTATAAATGTACGGCGGATGCAGGAGCAGAAAAGGCATTCGTCAGGAAGTGCTTTCATGACTGCAATCTATCAGCAAATAACGCCCTTGTATTTATTCGTATCCGGCCACGAGTAACCATTTTAGTGAAGCAATAGTTGACGAAATAAAACGAAAGAAAGGCTTACTCACAACCTTCCCTCCCCTTCATTTGTCATGGATAAAACATAAACATGTCGAATGAAAAATACCGTAGTGGTTGGCGGAACAAAAGGCATTGGCAAAGAGATTGTTCAACGGACAACCGATAGCCATATATATGTGATGGCCCGCATCGGCCCGGAATCTTCCGATGCCGAAAACGTCCATTTTATTCAGGCTGATGTGACCCAGCCTAATATTGATTTGTCGTCTTTGCCCGAGGTTATTGACGGCCTTGTTTACTGTCCCGGAAGCATCAATTTAAAACCTTTTCACCGCCTGACCGAAGCGGAATTTCTGTCCGACTGGCAAATCAATTTTATGGGAGCGGTAAGAATTATCCAGGCGGTGCTGCCGCGATTGAAAGGAGCCGAAAGTGCATCCATCGTATTGTTCAGCACCGTTGCCGCTGGTGTAGGCATGCCCTTTCACGCAAGCATCGCGTCAGCTAAAGGAGCGGTGGAAGGATTGACAAGATCATTGGCCGCTGAATTAGCGCCGCGGATACGGGTTAATTGCATTGCGCCTTCGCTCACGCAAACACCGCTTGCCGATAAGTTGGTGAACACACCTGAAAAGATGGAAGGAGCGGCCAGGCGGCATCCGCTTCAGCGCATCGGCCAAGCAAGTGATATTGCTTCCATGGCGTTGTTTCTTTTGTCATCTGATTCAAGTTGGATGACAGGACAAGTGCTGCACGTGGACGGCGGGCTCTCAACATTAAAAGTATAAGCGGTGAAGATTTTGCTCACCGGCGCTACCGGTTACATTGCGCAACGCTTGCTGCCCGTTTTATTGGAAGCGGGCCACGAAGTGGTTTGCTGTGTTCGCGACAAGAACCGTTTTGCCGCAGATAAATATGCTTCGGCAAAGCTGCAAGTGATAGAAGCTAACTTTCTCGAAAAGGATCGTTTGACCGCCATCCCATCAGACATTGACGCGGCTTATTACCTTATTCATTCCATGTCAACAAGCGGGCAGGATTTTGAAAAGCTGGAACAAACGTCCGCTGAAAATTTCAGGGAAAGAATCGGGCAAACATCGGCCAAACAAGTCATCTATTTAAGCGGCATTATTAACGAAGAACATCTTTCCAAACATTTGCATTCACGTAAAAATGTGGAAGAGATTTTAAGCGACGCCTCTTTTGCGTTAACCACGTTGCGGGCCGGCATCATCGTAGGCTCCGGCAGCGCTTCGTTTGAAATTATTCGCGACCTCGTGGAAAAATTGCCGGTGATGATTGCACCGCGTTGGCTCAACACGGCTTGCCAGCCCATTGCCATCCGCAACGTGATAGAATACCTGTCGGGTGTTTTATTGAAAGAAGAAACCTATAACCAAAGCTTCGACATTGGCGGCACCGAAGTGCTCACGTACAAACAAATGCTTCTGCGCTTTGCCAAAGTACGCCGACTAAAGCGCCGGATTTTTGTTGTGCCGGTAATGACGCCAAAGCTCTCTTCGTATTGGTTATATTTTGTTACCTCAACTTCCTACACACTGGCGAAAAATTTAGTGGACAGCATGAAGGTGGAAGTGATTTGCAAACCCAATAAGCTGCGTGAACTGTTGGGTATAAAACTGATTGATTACGACACCGCTATTAAGCTGGCCTTTGGCAAGATTGAACAGAACCAGGTGGTATCAAGTTGGAAGGATGCCCTCACCAGCCAAACGCTGTACCACGGCATCTCCAAACACATTGAAGTGCCCACGAACGGTTGCTTTACCGATGTGCGCAAAAAGAAGCTCACCGATCCGGCATTGGCCTTGAAACGAATCTGGGCCATTGGCGGACGCACCGGCTGGTATTACGGCAACTGGTTGTGGAAGATCAGAGGGGCGATGGACAAGATAGTGGGCGGCGTTGGCTTGCGGCGCGGACGCAAAAGCCTCACTGATATTTCCAGCGGCGATGCCCTTGATTTTTGGCGGGTGTTGCTGGCTGATAAAAAAGGGAAGCGCTTGCTGCTGTATGCCGAAATGAAATTACCCGGCGAAGCCTGGCTTGAGTTTAAAATCTGCGATGACGTATTGCACCAAACAGCCACCTTCCGGCCGCTGGGAATTTTCGGGCGGTTGTATTGGTACGCGGTGCTGCCTTTTCACGGCTTTATTTTTAAGGGGATGATCAACAACATTGCAGCAGCAAGTACAAAATCTGCAGGCCAACAAACATTGTTTTCCCCTTAACCCGGTGTACTTTTTTTGTTTCTGCGAAGGGCAAAGACAAGTCCACCGATTACAAAAGCAATAAGTATCATTGCAAGGATGTGCCCGTCGAAAAAAATGAGAAAGCTGCCACCCAATTTTGTTCCATCAATGCCGCTGGTCATGGATGAAACATCCGTATTGGGCCGCAGTGTATGAACATGGCCAAACAGGGCGCATTTGTTGTGAAGGAGCACAGTGTATGTTGTGTCCGAATCAGGACGATAATTTTCAACAGTCCAACTGCCCAACACATGAACCGCATACATAAACACCATGCTTAAAAGAAGGCCCGGTGCGAGTGAGCGGATGAAGACGAGTGAGGTAGATTCGGTTTTATTAGCCATGAATTAAATGTAAAACCTGGCCCGTAAACAGAGCGGCAAAGGCATCTATAAACTTACTTTTTCAACTGCGCCAAAAGCTCCCCAACGTACTTTCCAAATTTTCCATTATCTCCTCCGCCAACACATCCGGGTCAGGAAGGGTATCCAAATCAGCAAGGCTCTTATACTCCAGCCAAGTTGTGTCCAGCGATGTTTTGTCTCTTGCAATGATCTCTTCAAAACTGAACTTGCGCCAACGGCCTTCGGGATTATCAACAGCATCGTAGATTTCCTTTCGCTTGTGCCTGTTGCCTGCATTGTAGCAAGTAATAAAGTCCTGAAGGTCGCTAAGCTTGAGTGGATTTTTCTTCAGCGTATGGTGTACGTTGGTGCGGTAATCGTAAAACCAAACTTCCTTTGTCCACGGGTCTTTGCTCGACGGCTTGTTGTCGAAGAACACCACGTTGGCCTTTACACCATTGGCGTAAAAGATCCCCGTGGGTAACCGAAGAATCGTATGCACATCGGTTGTTTCCAATAGCTTCTTGCGAACCGTTTCTCCGGCACCGCCTTCAAACAAAACATTGTCGGGAATAACAACGGCCGCCATGCCTGTGGGCTTAAGCATGGACCGGATGTGCTGCACAAAATTCAGTTGCTTGTTGCTGGTGGTGGCCCAGAAATCCTGGCGGTTATACGTAAGGTCTTCTTTCTCTTGCTCGCCTTCTTCGTTGGTAAAAGTCTGGCTGCTTTTTTTGCCAAAGGGCGGATTGGCCAGCACGTAATCGTACCGCTCTGGCGAAGGGGCAATCAGGGCATCGGCGGGTGAAATGGAGTTATCGCTGTCAATGTCGCCAATGTTGTGCAGGAACAAATTCATGAGGGCCAGCCGCCGCGTACCGGCTACAATCTCATTGCCCCAAAAGGTATTGAACTTTAAAAAGCGCTTGCCTTCCTTGTCTAAATCGTTGTGCGTGGCGGTAATGAAATCATAAGCCGCGAGAAAGAAACCACCGGTGCCGCAGGCCGGGTCGGCAATGGTCTTCATCGGCTCTGGACGAACACATTCCACCATGGCCCGGATGAGGGCACGAGGCGTAAAGTACTGGCCGGCGCCGCTCTTGGTGTCTTCGGCATTCTTCTCCAACAGGCCTTCGTAAATGTCGCCCTTTACATCGGCGCCCATCATCACCCAGTTCTCGGCATCTATCATCTGCACCAGCTTGTACAGCTTGGCCGGGTCCTGAATCTTGTTGCCGCTCTTGGTAAAGATCTGGCCCAGGATGCCTTTTTCTTTTCCCAGTTCCCGAAGCACAAGTGTGTAATGGCCTTCAAGTTCCGCACCCCGCAACGGCGTTAAGCTTTGCCAGTTGTAGGCCGGTGGAATGTTGACGGTGCGGTTGTACGGCGGCCGGCTGTATTCATCAGCCATTTTTAGAAACAAGAGATACGTGAGTTGCTCTAAGTAATCGCCGTAGCCGACGCCATCATCCCTAAGGGTATTGCAGAACGACCAGACTTTAGAAATGATTTGATGGGTGGACATACTTTTTTTTTATTTCGCCGGTAAGTCGGCAAGACGTTTTTCAAAATCTTCGGTCGAAAAATAGCCGCCGGTTTTTGGTGGGCCTTTAAATTCAATTGCGTTTAACGCTTTCAATGTTTGCAGATACCTTTCTGCCGTTCGTTGCGTGGTGCCCGTTGCCGCTGCAATGGCTGCGGCGTTAAGTCCTGGCGTTTTTGTAATCGCTTCCATTACGTTTACCAAACCCTTTTTTACACCGTCACTTACACCGCCAATTACACCGTCATTTACACCGCCATTTACTGTATTATTTACTGTATCACGAACCGCTTTTACCGTATCGTCGTCATCCTGGTTATTTCCCTTCCCAAACGCCGATGCCGGCAACGGCACCGTACACCGAAACACATCTTCCTCTTCAAACAAAGGCTTTCCGCCACCACTGTATTCGGGCACAAACCGGAAGGCATTGCGCAGTCCCGAACCCAATTCATCAGCCAGCCCAATTTCCTTAAAGAAGCGGGCAATCACCGGGTTCTTTGGAAAGGGTGTAAAGCGGTCGGGTTGCAGCAGGCCGTGGCCGTGCGGACGGTTCCAGTTTTCGGTGCGAACGCTGCTGCCTTCAATAATCAGCTTGGCCGGATACGCATTGGCAAACTCGCGGTGCATAAGCAGGTTGGCCGCCACCTCCCGAAAGATGCGGTCGCGGAGGGAAATGCGTTGTGTGCCCAACAGGTAAAACGGATCGGGCAGGTGCTTGGCTACAAAGGCCATCAGGCGGTCGAAGGAATCAATAAGGTTGGTGCGAATGTCGTCGCGGTCATCGTAGCGGTCAAGGTTATGCACCCTTACCAATGCATCGGTTTTGTGATGGGGCAAGGCGCTAAGGATGGCTTCGTCTTTACCCAAGAGCAGCACCGCTGCAAGACTGTAACCTTCTGCACCGGTGGCTGCATCCTTTAACCGAAGGCCGGCCGATTGAAACAAGGCTTCATCGGAAAGCGTTGCCCACGGATGGCCGGGCCGTTGGTTAGCGGCCATGATGCGCACCCGCTTCAGCAGGTCGGGACGAAAGTCAGCGAGATCGGCATACGGATAAATGCGGTTCTCGGTGTAGGCTTGCTGCTTGCGCAGGTAAAGCTGCGTAACCGCGTGGCTGTTGGCTGTAACGTCCACATCACCATCGGAAGCATTGCGGTCGAAGATTTTGCCGGCCGTGCGGTGTACCTGGCTGCTCTGGGGCACGTAGCAGTAAATGAGTGTGCGACCGTCAACAACCATCACCTGCGGGGCGAGATAAAAAGGCGGCGAAAGTTTGGTGGGGTTGTTGGCTGCGTTCACCAATTCGGTAATCATTTTTGGTGCGGCATCTTCCAGCACGCCTACAACCTTACCGGCATCGCTAACGCCAAACAGCAAGTGACCGCCGCGACGGTTGAGGAAAGCACAAACCGTTTCAAAGGTGGTTTTGGGCAATTCAAAGAAGGCTTCTTTGAACTCGATCTCGATGCCCTCGCCACGGGAAATAATTTCGTTGATGCCGTCAGCGGTCATGGGATAAAGCTAAGGTGCTGTCATCAATTACTGCTTGCGCCTTTAGTGTAAAGGGGATTGCAGAACGACCCCACTTTGGAGATGATTTGATGGGTGGACATGAAATGAATTTTTATGTACTAAGCTGAAGTGCTACTATGAAACTTCCGTTGCGTCGCACTCTTGTACGGTTTGTTCGCTATTCAGCACGCCAACAATCTTTTTAACATCCAGTAAATGAGGTTTTTTACTTTGTTCTCTTAGTTTTTGATGTAGCATCAATTCTGAGTTGATCTTTCATATTAATTCCAAGGATTGAACAGACTTGATCCTTCGTTTTGTATTTCGTGTCAAACAAGTACAAGTGATCAATGACTAAGTTTTGAAGAACAACATAGCTTAGTTTATTCTTCTCCATCTGTTTTTTGTACTCTTGAATCTCGTCCATTGGTATTCCAGCATAACTGAGCTTGATGCTTAAATCAATTAATTTAACTGCATTTGAGGGCTGAAGAGCCAGAGCTTTTTGAAAAGAGTTTTTTAGCTTGTCATAACCGATCGAATTAGAGACACGCTTAGTGATCCCCCAAGAGCTAATAAAGCACATTTTAAAAATAAAGTCATGTGTTGCCTCCTCAATCGCTTCTTTAAGCTCAAATTTGTCCTTGATGTGTTTTTCAATTACAATTTCGCTCAAATGCTGAATAATCTCCTTTGAGTTATCCTGAAGAAACTTGAGGTAAACATATAAAGTCCTTAATCCTAAATTGTAAGTTGAAAGCACTAATTCTAATTTCTTTTCACCGTCTATCTCGCCCCAATGTTTCTTAGTCACCTGTCCTAATATGTCTATTGTCTTCACTGCTAAAGTGAGTTTAGCTAAGAAGTCAATTCTTGTTATGTCTGCCTCAAGGTCAATATGATCATAATTGGTCTCTTCGGTATCAAACTCCCGCTCTTTTTCTTCTCGCTCGACTTTCTCTTGTTCCTCTAATTCT
The DNA here is from genome assembly GCA_965247695.1 of Flavisolibacter sp. Lineage (GTDB taxonomy): Bacteria > Bacteroidota > Bacteroidia > Chitinophagales > Chitinophagaceae > Flavisolibacter. The sequence continues at coordinate 1,381,363 of OZ252037.1, read as the reverse complement.
TCGGCTCTCTTTTCATCCACTTCAACAAGTTCAAGTACTTGATCAGGGAGTTTCTCAACCAAGTCATTAATAGCCTTAATATCTTCTTCTAATTCGGCTGGTGGCGTATCGCTAAATAAAAAGTTAGCGTTGTTAATTAATTCTTGAACAATAAACTCATCTTTAGATAAGTGCGTAACGAACATTATGATCGCTGCGTATTCGTCTTTAAATATGCGTACAATCATCTTTGTAACAATATCCTTGATTTCCTGCTTCGCGATGCTATTAGCAATATATTTTGCCACAAAGAAATAGTAGACAAATTTTTCTCTGATATAAACCTTATGGTTTACATTGATAAGTTTGGCAGCCTCGAAAGTTTGAATAATAGTTTCAACGCTATATGTCAGGTCATGTTTTTCGCAGTAAGCCGTATGAAACTGATTGAACTCGTCTATTGATAATTCCTTCGTATCATGCGAAAAAAGATAAAAGCTAAAGTTTGTCAGATAGTTGTAATAAAGCGAGATTTCTTTTTTATCCTTAATTGCGCGACTGAACGCTTCATTTATTATCAGTTCATAGTAAAAGCCATGAATCGAATAGTTCGGGTTTTGCGCATTTCCACTTTCCAATGCTTGTAACATCGACAATAGATAAAATGGATAAGCCGGAATGTAATTTTTGCCCATAATTGTTCTTATATGAGCAACTGCGCTGTCATGTTTTCTGAGCAACTCGTTTTTATCGAAATGCCTTTCTTCTATCCCAAGAGAATACCATTTCGTTACAAGTTCAGATCTGAATTTTGGACCAAATTCCAAAATTGAATAAACTTTGAAATGTTGAAAAGGGTTGTGTTTGGCTACGTTCTCAATAGGCATTAATGTATTTCCGGTTAGAATTACATGCGTAAACAACGTTTCGATATTTGCTACCAAAGCTGCCCAGTATTTATTATTGCCTTTAGCTGCTTTATGAAAATCGTCAATGACGATAATAAATCTGTCCTTATGAAACTCGTTTAGACCAAAAGGTTCTTCGTATTGATCGGAAATTTTATTCTCAATAACTTTCTTAATTGAGTCACTTCTAATGTTGTTATTGAAATCACTTCCCTTTACTAAAATGGGTAAGAGTCCATAATTGAAATAGTTACGGAACAAAAATTTTGCACTTGCTGTCTTTCCTGACGATTCATTGCCAACAACAACATACTTTATCCCATCTACATCAATTGCACTAGTCAACTCCTCTAAGTTTACACTTTTATAGCCTGCATTTTTTTTGGTATCGTTTAAATCTCGAAGATCGGGAGCAACATAAATGTCCTGAAGTTTTACTGCATCTACTTTACTGTGAGAAAAAGTTGCTCCAGGGTCATCTAGATATTGTAAAAATCCATTACTGATTTCAGGTACCAAGCTCTTTTGCACTCCTTGCTTAACGTTAGTCGTATTCTTAGTGGAAATTGCGGTTGTTAAGTTAAGCAAGTGCTTTTGCAAATGCTTTCTTGAGTCTTTTTCAAAAATCTCCAGTGAATCATAAGACCAATAGTAACCGCCTAGTTCCCCAACCTTTGTTTTAAAATCTCTCACCTTCTCGAATTGTGCCAAATCGAGTTGGTCTTGTGGAATAGGAGCAGTGTTGAAATAGAACATAATTTTCACTTTGCCATTTGTCTGCAGTTTTGTATATGCTCTTTCAAATTCTTCAACAGTACCAGATTCGGCTCTATTCGTTGGTGTTCCAAACCTCTTCCACATAATTCCAATAAAAATGTCGTAATCCATCCCAAGTTGCTCGTTAATCACATATTGACCATCTTCGCCAAAGTCAGGATAACTACTGTTCTCCCACGTTAAGACCTTCACAGTAAAGTTGTGGTGCTCACCTATTGTGCTATTTATTTCATCAACAATTTTCTCAACAATTTTTCTTTCGCTTTTTGTATCACCCGGCGACGCTAGAAAAACTTTATAAACTTTTGTAGTCATGTACAATTCCTTTTAAATCCTCGCAAAATACTAAACAAGTATTCCTTCAAATGCTTTTTTTAAAATACTTTGCCGCAAGGCCCCTGCTTGCTTTAAGCTGCCTGTTATTGTTTCTTCAATCTTATCACAAACACTAAGGCGGCTTTCTATTTCCTGAACGATTTGTTGTTGTTCTTCAATTGAACACACTGGAGCAATCAAACTTTTCAATTCATCAGAGTTGATATTATTTACACCGCTTGTTGATTTTGCTTTGCTCTCAATTTGGTTTCGCAAATTGCTTGATGAAATGACATGAAGCAAATAATGTGGGTTAATCATTGATTGCAATGGTCGTAGTCTAATCAAATACCCTGCATATAAATAGCCAATGCTTTGCTTTGTAATCAAAGCGCATTGACCAACAATGTCAACACTGCCATTTGATCTAATTGTAAGAAGGTCACCTTCTTTCAAGCTATAAGTTTCAATTTCGCCCTTATCAAATTCAGCATATTTTAAATCAGCATCATCAACCTTCCCATCTTTTATGTTTGGTATTCTTAAAACTCCTTTGCCTGCTTTCTTGTAATCACACTTTTTAGATGTGCCATATTTAGGTTGTTCTATGATTTCGCCTAATCGCAAAAATTTCCATCCTTCAGGCAACTCTCCATCCTTTACATTTTCACTAGTTAGCTTTCCTTCAAAGGCCCATTTTAATACAGCTTGCCGGTAAACTTTTAATTGCTGGCTTGCTGTCTTTAATTCTTCAATGCCTTTATCTAATTCGCTAAAGAGTTCTTCTATTTTGGAAACGATTTGTTGTTGTGTTTCTAGGCTCGGTAGTGGAATTTCAAGTTCTGCAAACTTTTTTAATGAAATTTCTTTGAACGTTGTTCCACTTGCGGCTTCTTCCGCTTTTCGTTTTGAATGTTTCAAAAAGTAGTAGAGGTATTCTGAATCTACTTTCTCATTTGGGACAATACTTTTAAATCCTTGGTTCGTCGATAGTTCTTTAGATGCTATCACTACATACCCTATCGGTGCTCTTGAAGAAAACAATACACTTCCTTTTGGCATTAAACGAGCAGAAGAATTTTTCAGCCCTGATTCAGTTATTGATTTTCTTCCTTTTGAAATTGTTTTGTTTGAATAACCCGATAAATCCGCTGGCGTAATCCATGAAATTTCACCATCCCAATATTCGACAACTGTTGTTGACGGTGTACCACCCGAAATGATATTACCAACTTCACTAAGTTTTTCAAATTTCCATATTGCTGCCTGTTCTTCCTTCATTGTTCAATCGTGTTTCAGAACGTACAAGAGTGCGCAGCCTTACTTGTTTTTCTTCGGCTTAGCCACTTTCTTTCCATCACTTTCAATTCTTCTGCTTACTTTTTTTACATCTTCGGCGGGTGGCAATGCTTCCGGCTGTACGCCTCGTTCTTTCAATATCTTCCGCACAGCAAGGTTATTGTCAATATGCTCTTTCGTGATATGGCCTTCGCCGCGTAAATCTTTCTCTACCACATTATGATTGGTTAGCTCATTGGCAAAGTCTTTTGCTTTTATGGTAAGTGTAGGAAGGAAGTCAGCCAGCGGTCTCGCCTCCGGCACACCGAGTTTGCGCTTCATTTCGCCTGTGGTAAAACCACCAAATAGTGCCTGGTCGCCTTTCGATTTTATAACAGCAAAGCCGGCACTGTCAACCCCTCTCTCGAACAAAACGCCGGATAGTTTCTTTTCACTTTTTGATAGCTTGTCTCTTGCTGATACCCTGTCAATATCTAACAAGCGTTGTTCAATAATTTCCTGCTTGCGGGTTTGTACCGCAAAATAGGTTTGGGCAAAAGCTACGGCTGGTTTCGATGGATCGCCGTTTTGCGCAATGAGGTAACAGGCATAACGGGTAAGGGCCATATCTTCCAATTCCCGTTGCGCACCGCTTCCTAGTTCAACCATTTTGTTGACGTCAACAAAATGGTCTGACAATTTTTCTCCTGCATTCTCGCAGGAGGCTTTTGCCTTGTCAACGACCTTAATAAAGTTTCGCCAATCTGTATAAGCAAATATTTGTTGCAACTCTCTTGCGCTCCAGCATTCGAGGCCTTTATATTCGTAAGCAGCATGCTCCAACTGAATGAATAATTCTGCAATGAGTTCTTTTTTTATCATGCGGTTAATTTTTCGTTTAATTCATTAATAATCGCATCGGTTTCCCCGCCAAACAATTGCCACATCTTTCCAAGGCCGCCTTGCTTGTTAAACGGGTCCAACTCAAAATCTTCCCTATCCACACGAAAGGAGGCGGCTACGTAATCCTTTATCATGCGCAGCCACTGCACCTGTTCGTCGGTGTACTTGGTGGCGCCGGCCTGCTTCTTAAATATCCAGTCCTGAAAATTACGGTCCACCGTTTTATCAAAGGCCGTAAGGGTTGTGTCCATCCCCGATACCCGGCGCAACAAGGCCACCAGCGCCATAATTTCCTGTTTGGGTTTACCGGTCACGGCCTCCAGTTGTTCGTAAGCCTTCCACACGGAAAGCGGCGCCAGCGTTGGCTTCTGGCGCTTCACCGCTTCGGCCAGTTCTTTCAGCATGGCAAAGGAAAGCTCTCTGCGGCGGTAAGGCTGCGCATAAAAAATTTGCAGGGCGGTGATCTCTGTTTTATGGGCCTCTATCCACTGCGCAAAATCCTGCACGATGGCTTCGGCCGCGGCGGTGTTGTCGGCCACCCAACCCATGTGCGTGATTTCATCGGGGTTGATGTGGTCAATAAACTGGTCGTATTTTTTGCGAACATCAATGATATAGTTGCGGAGGTCGTAGTTGTTGAAGACCGCTGTTGCCGCTTCCGTGAGTAGTGAATGGTGAGTGGTGAATAGAGTCTCCAACTGTTGCGGGGTCACTTCCGGGTTTTCACTTTTCACTTTTGCCTTTTCACTTTCTATCGTGTCCGCATCATAAGCATTGAGTAAATCTTTTACAACCCTGTTGATGGTTTTGCCACCGGCTTTTTCGGCAAAGGCGGCCCGTTCTTTATCGGTGATTTGTTTGTCTAATCGTATAAGGCGATTGGCCAACGTAGTCAGCATCTCTTCTTCCCTGTTGCCCATGGCAATGCCTTCCAGCACTTCCTTTAAACTCAAGCCCGGCTTCTTTTCCAGCGGACGGCTGTCGGTCTTCTGGCTCCTTTCCACGCCAATGGCATCAATGATCACAAAATGGTCTTTGGTGAATTTGGCGGCGGGTGTGCCGGTGCTGCGTAATTCATCCAGCGTGCAGGTGCGGGTGCCGCGGCCTTTCATCTGTTCGTAATAGCTGCGGCTTTTTACGTCCCGCATAAACAGCAGCACTTCCAGCGGACGAATGTCGGTGCCGGTGGCAATCATGTCAACCGTTACGGCAATGCGTGGATAATAGCTGTTGCGAAATGAAGTCAGCACATCTTTTGGCTTCTCCGTACGATAAGTAATTTTTTTACAAAAGTTGTTACCCTCTGCAAATTCGTCTCTTACGATGTTGATGATATCATCGGCATGACTATCGTCTTTTGCGAATATCAGGGTCTTAGGCACTTCAAAACCACGAGCATAGGGATCGTCTATACTCCCCTCTCCAACTTGTTGGAGAGGGGCCGGGGGTGAGGTGTACCTGTCTTTAAACATCAACGGCAGTTGTTCTTTCACCGTGCGAATGATCAGCCTGATTTGATTTGGATTCACCACTTTGTCATCCACTTGTTTGCTGCTGTACTCCACTTCTTCATCCAACTGGTTCCAGAACTTTTTGCGGGTGAGCTTTTCGCGCCGGTCAATGTATTCGCCCAACGAAATTTTGGCCCCGTCCTTTGTAATCTTTGTTTGTATTTGGAACACGTTGTAAGGCACCAGCACGCCGTCTTCCACCGCTTGTTGAAAGCCGTAATCCGATACGATGTTCTTGTTGAAATAACCAAAGGTGCGGTTATCGGGTGTGGCGGTCAGGCCAATTTGAAAGGCGTCAAAATAATCGAGCACCTGCTTCCACACGTTGTAAATGCTTTGGTGGCATTCGTCAATCACAATGAAGTCAAAGAACTCCATCGGCACCTTTTGATTGTACACCACGGGCATCGGTTCTTTCTTCTTCCATGTTTTTTCGGCCGGGTCTTCTTCTTCGTCGCGTTCATCCAGTTCGGTTCCTTTTAAAATAGAATACAATCGTTGAATGGTGCTGATGTAAACCTGGCTGTCGGGCGGAATAAAGGCACTGCTTAATCGTGTAACGCCGTAGAGTTCGGGAAAGAGGCGGTTGTCGTCTTGCGGCTCAAACTTTTTGAATTCCTGTTCGGCTTGTTCGCCAAGGTTTTTTGTGTTGACGAGGAAGAGAATGCGCCTGGCTTTGGCAAATTTTAGCAAGCGGTAGATGCTGGTGATGGCCGTGAATGTTTTGCCGCTGCCGGTGGCCATTTGCACTAATGCTTTTGGCCTTGCCTCTTTGAATGACTTTTCCAAATTGGTGATGGCGGTTACCTGGCAGTCTCTCAATCCATCTGTTTGTAAAACCGGTATGTTGTGTACTCTTGCTCTGATTGTTTTCGTTTCCCGCAACCAACCTTCAAATGTTTGCGGACGATGAAAGCTAAACACCGGCCGCGAACGCGGCTTGGGATCGCGGTAATCAGTGAATCTTGTTAGCTCTCCCGTGCTTTCGTACACAAAAGGCAATACATCATTGTTGATGTATTTGAGTTTGGCCGTTGCGTATTCGGTTGATTGCTCTTCATGCATCGTAAGCCTCACGCCTTCTTCCTCACGTTTGGCTTCAATAATGCCCACGGGCTTTTTGTTGACGAAGAGAACATAATCGGCGGGACCAACACCGGTGGTGTATTCGCGAATGGCGATGCCGATAGCTGCCGAAAGGTTAATTGATTTTCTGTCTTGAATAGTCCATCCGCAAAGGAGCAGTTGGGCGTCTATACGGTCTCGTGCAAGCTGTTCGGGTGATTGGTTCATGCGGGAGCATTAAATGTAAGCAGCACGGCCCTCTCCGCCAAGAAACGAAAATAAAAAGACTCATCAACGCCGAATGTTTATGCTGTCTTTACACCAATGGCATCCAGCAAGGATTCATAGGATTCATCATAGCTGTTCAACTTTTCGCCGTTCACAAAAAACGCAGGTGTGCCGTTTACACCGCTTCGCACACCGCTTTCAAAATCGCTTTCAACCTTAGCGACGGTTTCGTTGCTTTTCCAATCCTGGGCAAACTGTTTGGGGTCCAGCTTCAGGCTTTTTGCAAGGTCTAAAAGCATGGCCGTTGACAGGTCGTCCTGACGTTCGTAAATGGCGTCGTGCATCTCCCAAAACTTCCCTTGCTTAGCGGCGGCTTCTGCGGCCAAAGCAGCAGCCATCGCCACGGGATGTATCTCCTGCAACGGGAAATTGCGGAACACAAAACGGAAGTCGCCGCCTTTTTCTTTCAGCAGCTTTTTTAGCAAGGGATAAGCACGTCCGCAATAAGGACATTGGTAGTCGCCGTATTCCACCAGGGTTATGCTTGCGTGTACGTTGCCGGTTTGTTGGTCGGCTTCACTCACCGCCGGTTTTAGCTTTGCCATGTTGATCAGTGTTGTTGAACGGATGATAATTCCTCCAGCGCATCCAGGATGCCATCGGCGCCAGGGTTAATGCCGTCGGGTGATAAATAACTCCATTGAATGACGCCTTCTTCGTCAATCACAAACAAAGCCCGCTTACTCTGGCCTTCCTTGTCGTTATAGGCGCCGTACAAGCGGCTTACTTCGCCCTTGGGTTCAAAGTCGGCAAGCAAGGTGAAGTGAAGTTTGCGGTCCTGTTCAAAGGCCAGGTGGCACCACTTGCTGTCCACCGAAATGCCAATGAGTTCCGCGTTTTGTTTGTGAAAGAGTTTGAGCATTTCATTGTACAAAGCCATCTGGTCGCCGCACACGGGGCTCCAGTCGGCGGGATAAAAAGCAAGAATGACCCGCTTGCCGCGCAGCTCATTCAAACGCAATTTTTGATCGGGTGTGGCGGCCAGTTCAAAGTCGGGAGCCGGCGTGCCTTTTTGAAGTATCATGGTTGTTTTTTTAAAAGCCTTGCGGTCTTCAACGGGCGAGAACAATTTTTCTTAAAAAATCAAGCCAGCGTTTCTTGCTTGCTTCCGTTGATTTTTATCCATCAAAACGCATCAATGGCTTGCCGGTTCTAACGCCTTTTGCCGAAGGGCTAAGGACGGCTTGCTGTGAATGGATGGGTACGCAAACTTTGCAGCCGTTTATAAAAGGCATTGGCTGGAGAGGAAACACAATCGGGTTCAGCGGGTGTTGTGGCCATGCATAAAACTATCCGAAGCAACCAAACAGTTACGGCTAATGGAAAAAGAAAAGGCCACCGAAAATCGGTGGCCTTCGTGATCCCGCTGGGACTCGAACCCAGGGCCCATACATTAAAAGTGTATTGCTCTACCAACTGAGCTACGAGATCAATTATATTATAAGAACTTTTGAGGGTAGTCCCGATAGGACTCGAACCTAAAGCCCTCCTGGTAAAATCGGGATGCTCTATCAACCAAGCTACGAGATCAAACCCCTTTTCTTTTGGGGTGGCAAAAATAAGCCTGCACACCTTTGCCGCCAAAAGTTTTTGAACCTGCTTCCATATTTAGCCTTTCATTTTTTAAGCTTGTTTGCAAGAGCGTTTTAAATACTTCAAAAGATTAAACCGCTTCGTCCAAACTGCGGCGAATGCCCAATTCCAACCCTCTTAATTCCGCCAGTCCTCTTAATCGGCCGATAGCGCTGTAACCAGGATAGGTTTTCTTTTTTAAGTCATCCAGCATTTGATGGCCGTGGTCGGGACGCATGGGTATAGAAACGGCGCGGCGCTTCATCACTTGCACCAGTTCTTTCACCACGGCATACATATCGGTATCACCGGCTAAGTGATCGGCTTCGTAGAAATTTCCTTCGGCGTCACGCTTGGTGTTTCGCAGGTGAAGAAAGTGAATGGCATCGCCAAAACGTTTTATCATCTTCACCAAATCATTGTCGGCCCTTGCGCCGTACGAACCCGTGCAAAAACAAAGTCCGTTGGCCGGAGATGGAGCTGCCTGCAACAAGTCATCGACATCCCCTTCTGTGCTTACAATACGCGGCAAGCCGAGAATGGGATAAGGCGGGTCATCGGGATGAATGGCCATCTTTAATCCTGCTTCTTCGGCCACCGGAATTATTTGTTGTAGAAAATGGCTCAAGTGTTCCTTTAGCTTCTTCGCATCAATGTATTCGTATGTTTTTAATGCGGCCAATATCTGTGCTTCGGTAAAGCGTTCTTCGCTGCCGGGCAGGCCCAAAAGAGTGTTGCGGTAAAGTGTTTCTTTTTCTTCGGCCGTCATGCTTTGGAATCGCTGCTCTGCTTTTTGAATTTGTTCTCCTGTGTATTCGCTCACGGCACCGGGACGGCCTAAAATAAACAGGTCAAAGGCCACAAAGGCAGCCTTTTCAAAATACAAAGCCTTGCTGCCGTCGGGCATTTCGTAAGCCACATCGGTGCGCATCCAGTCGAGGATGGGCATAAAGTTATAAGTCACTACTGTCAAGCCGCAGGCCGCCACATTGCGCAAACTTTGCTTATAAGCCTCGATGTGTTGTTGATAAGCCCCCGTTTGCTTTTTGATGTCTTCACTCACGGGTAGGCTTTCAATCACCGTCCACGTGAGGCCGACTTCTTCCACTTGTGTTTTGCGCTTTATTATTTCTTCTATCGTCCAAACGTCGCCTACAGGAATGTGGTGCAGCGCTGTTACCACACCAGTGCAACCGGCTTGCTTAATGTCCATCAGGCTTACCGGGTCTTGCGGCCCGAACCACCGCATGGTTTGTTCCATTTGCATAATGCGCTATCTGCTTTTAAAATCTTTGTTTGTGTAAATCTTTGTGTTCGTTGTGCGTCCTTTGTGTTCGTTGTGTTTCGCTTACGGGCTTGCGTAATAACGGAACACGAAGAACACAAAGGTTACACGACGAACACGACGAGACGCTTCTCGAGCAACGCCTACACCTCTATCAATTAAATGTATCTGTTGATGATGTTCTCCAGCCACTCCTGCCGGCCGCTTCTCATCTCGGGTTCGCCATTTTGAATGGCAAAGTCACGCAGGTCTTCCAACGACAATTTGCCTTCGCGAAACTCCTTGCCCTTGCCGCTGTCGTAGCTGGCATAACGTTCCTGCCTGAACTTTTTATACTCGCTTTTTTGCAGGACCGCATCGGCGGTAATTAAAGCTCTTGCAAACGTATCCATGCCACCGATGTGCGCATAAACCAGGTCAGCCGCATCAGTAGAATTGCGGCGGATCTTGGCATCGAAATTTACACCACCGCCTTGCAGTCCACCGGCTTCGAGGAAGATGAGCATTGCTTCAGTGAGTTCATTCAAATCGTTCGGGAATTGATCGGTATCCCAACCGTTTTGATAGTCGCCGCGATTGGCATCCACTGAACCCAATACACCGGCATCAGCCGCCACTTGCAATTCATGCGTGAACGTATGTCCCGCAAGCGTGGCGTGGTTCACTTCAATGTTGATTTTAAAGTCATTCAAGAGATCATGCTGGCGCAAAAAGCCGATCACGGTTTCGCAGTCAAAGTCATATTGATGTTTGCTTGGCTCGGCAGGCTTTGGTTCGATAAAGAAGGTGCCTTTAAAGCCATTGCGCCTTGCATAATCTTTTGCCGTGTGAAGAAAGCGGGCAAGGTTTTCCTTTTCTCTTTTCATGTTCGTGTTCAACAAACTCATGTAGCCTTCTCTCCCGCCCCAGAATACGTAGTTCTCTCCACCCAGTTCGATTGTCGCATCAAGGGCGGCTTTTACTTGCGCCGCGCCGTGCGCCAACACGTGAAAGTCAGGATTGGTAGCCGCACCGTTCATGTATCTTCTGTTGGAGAAAAGATTAGCCGTGCCCCATAACAACTTCACACCGGTATCGGCTTGCTTTTGAGCCGCATACTGCACCATCGTTTGCAGGCGGCGTTCGTTGTCCACCACATCGCTGGTGTAGTCCACTACGTCCACATCGTGAAAGCAGTAATAAGGAATGCTCATCTTGGTGATGAACTCAAAAGCCGCGTCCATCTTGGCGTGTGCCTTCTCCAACGCATCGCCGTAGTTATCCCAAGGAAAAAGATGCGTGGGTTCGCCAAAGGGATCGGCGCCGGAGCCGACAAAGGAATGCCAGTAAGCAACGGCAAATTTGAAATGGTCTTTCAGCGTTTTACCGGCCACGACTTTGTTCTCGTCGTACCAGCGAAAGGCAAAGGGATTGTCGGTTTCCCGTCCTTCAAACTTTATTTGCGGAATGGCCTTGAAATAAGAAGTTGATTGGGCTGTCATGTTGTTTGATTATGCTTTTGTAAGAGGTTGGCAAGTTACTTTAATTGTGCTTCGAGCAAAGCGGTCCACTCATTGTAAAAAGAAGGAAGGTTTGTAGAAGCTGCCGGCTGAATTAATTTCAGCGGTTGGCGTGCCGCAAAGGCATCGGTTGGTGTAGCGAAGAATCCTGCTCCGACACCCGCACCCAAAGCCGCACCGATGCTGCCGTCGGTTTGATAAAGCTCAACAGGCACGCCGGTCACGTTCACAAAGGATTGAATGAACACATCGCTTAAAAAAAGATTGGCTTTGCCGGCGCGAATCACTGTTGGGTTCATGCCGTTCTCCCGCATAATATCCAACCCATAACGAAAGGCAAAGGCAATGCTTTCCTGTGCAGCACGAACGAGATGGCCGGTTGAATGGATGTTGAAATCGAGGCCGTGAAAATGAGCGCCGATAGTTTTGTTGTTCAACATCCGTTCGGCGCCGTTGCCAAAGGGAAGCATCAGCAAGCCGTCGGAACCTTCGGAGATTTTTTGGGCTTCTGTGTTGAGGCTTTCGTAGGAATGATTTGCACCAATGGCGTTGCGTAGCCAACGGTTGAAGATGCCGCAGCCGTTGATGCAAAGAAGAATGCCGATACGAGCCTCATCCACCTCACCCCCGGCCCCTCTCCATCGGAGATGTAGAGGGGAGTTATCCCTTGCTCGTTCCTCCTTTTGTTTAGACAGGTTGGGGTTGTGATTGACGTGGGCGAATGAATTGATGCGGGATTGTTTGTCGTAGTTCAGGCCACCGCTTACGCCGTAAATAACACCCGATGTTCCGGCGGTGGCGGCGACTTCGCCAGAATTCAAAACGTTTAACGAAAAGGCGTTGTTAGGTTGATCCCCCGCTTTGTAAGTAACAGGAATGGCCGCTGATAAAGACAAGCGTTCGGCTACACTTTCTTTCACACCGCCGTGTGCTGAAAACAGCGATTGAATGGTTGGGATAAAAGAAGAATCAAAACCAAAGTAGGACATCACATCTTCCGATAAACCGTTCGTTTTAAAATCCCAAAAAATGCCTTCAGATAAAGCGGAGGTTGTCGTTGTGATGTCACCCGTCAGCTTCATAGCAATGAAGTCTCCGGGCAACATGATTTTATGGATGCGGCTGTAAACATCGGGCTCGTTCTTCTTTACCCAGGCAAGCTTTGCTGCTGTAAAGTTTCCGGGAGAATTAAGCAAATGCGACAGGCATTTTTCTTCACCAATGGCATCGAAAGCCGCATTGCCAATCTCCACCGCACGGCCATCGCACCAGATGATGGCATTGCGCAAAACGGCCTGCTCTTTATCTACCAATACAAGTCCGTGCATTTGATAAGCAATGCCGATGGCCTTGATGTCTTTCGGATTGTAGGCACCCGTGGCGTTACATTTTAAAATCGCCTGACAAGTATGTTCCCACCAAAGCTCTGGGCTTTGTTCGGCCCAACCGGGTCGCAGTGCGATGATGTCCGCTTCGGTTTCGGGATACTGCGATGAAGCAAGGCAATGGCCTGTGTCGCCGTCAACAACCGAAACTTTGATGGACGATGTACCGAGGTCTATTCCAAGAAGAAGCATAAGGAGTGATGGATGAGGCGTAAAGTTATTGATGCGGGCATCGCCGGAAAAGATTCTTTTGCGAGAATACGGAGCGGCGTAAATTCAAAACCAGATTTCTTCTCCATGATAAAACGGTTGCTGTTTCTATTGGCCTTTTCTTTTCATGCGGCCTTCGCATTTGCCGAAGACGGTTACCGGCTCTGGCTGCGGTACGATAAAATTGATGATGCGGCGTTGTTGCAGCAATACAGGAATCAAATCAGTTCTGTTATCATAAGCGATGCTTCGCCGGCTTTTAGCGTTGCAAAGAAAGAACTGCTATCAGGTTTACATGGACTGCTTGGAACTCATGTGGCCGAAACAAAAAAAGTAATGAACAACAGTGTTGTTGTTTGCATTAATCCACTTGCCTGCGGCCTTCCCGATTTTGAAACGACCAACTTGGGTAAAGAAGGATTTGGAATCAAAACACTTCGCATTTCCAATAAAAACATCACCGTTATTGAAGCCAACTCTGAAGCTGGAATTTTATACGGCATCTTTCACTTTCTGCGCTTATTGCAAACGCATCAATCCATTCAAAACCTCAACATCACTTCCGTTCCAAAAATTCAAAACAGAATTCTCAATCATTGGGACAATCTCAATCGTCACGTTGAACGCGGTTATGCCGGTTTATCCATCTTCAACTGGCATACATTACCCGATTACATTGACCAACGCTACATTGATTATGCAAGGGCCAATGCCTCCATCGGCATCAACGGAACGGTGCTCACAAACGTAAACGCCAATGCACTTGTTCTTACAAAAGACTATTTGCTGAAAGTAAAAGCATTGGCTGATGTCTTTCGGCCTTATGGCCTGAAAGTCTATCTCACGGCCCGTTTCAGCGCACCGATGGAGATTGGTGGCTTAAAAACCGCCGATCCTTTGAACGATTCGGTGCGGTTATGGTGGAAAGAAAAAGCCAACGAAATTTATTCTTTCATCCCTGACTTCGGCGGCTTTTTAGTAAAAGCCAACAGCGAAGGGCAACCCGGTCCGCAAGCCTATGGGCGAAGCCATGCCGATGGCGCCAACATGCTGGCCGATGCTGTAGCGCCGCACGGCGGCATCGTTATGTGGCGGGCTTTTGTTTATAGCAACGAAACGCCGGATGACCGATTTAAACAAGCTTATAATGAATTCAAACCTTTGGACGGAACCTTTCGCAAAAACGTTTTGGTGCAGGTAAAAAACGGCCCGATAGATTTTCAACCGCGTGAACCATTTTCGCCTTTGTTTGGTACGATGCCGGGCACACCGCTGATGATGGAATATCAACTGACGCAGGAATATCTCGGGCAGGGAACGCATCTTGTTTACGAAGCGCCGCTGTTTAAAGAAGCATTGGATGCCGATACATATACAGCCGGAAAAGGCTCGACCGTTGCCAAGGTCATTGACGGTTCTTTAGATCATCATTTCATAAGTGGAATGGCCGGCGTAGCCAATATCGGCAACGAACGTAACTGGACGGCCCATCCCTTTGGAGGAGCCAACTGGTATGCCTTTGGAAGACTGGCCTGGGACTATACGTTATCCTCTGAACGCATTGCCGACGAATGGACGCGGCAAACCTTTGGCAATGATGCAAAAGCCGTGGTCACCATCAAACAACTCATGCTTGCTTCACGCGAAGCCGTAGTGAATTACATGACGCCGCTGGGCCTGCATCACATCATGGGTACGGGCCATCACTACGGCCCGGCGCCGTGGGTAAGCAATGCCGGCCGCGCTGATTGGAACCCCGTTTATTATCACCGTGCGGATTCGTTCGGCATTGGTTTTAACCGCACCGCCACCGGTAGCAATGCGCTGGCGCAATACGCAAGTGAAATACAAAAGCAATGGAGCGACTCATCTGGGGGCGATGAAAAATTTTTGCTGTGGTTTCATCACGTATCGTGGGCTCACAAGATGAAGTCGGGAAGAACCTTATGGAATGAGTTGTGTGTGAAATATCAGCAAGGCGTTGACACGGTTCGGTGGATGCAGCGGCAATGGAACAGCCTGAAGCCGCTGATGGACGAAGAACGATTTACACAAGTGCAGATGTTGTTGACAATACAAGAGAAAGAAGCCGTTTGGTGGCGCGATGCCTGCCTGCTTTACTTTCAAACTTTTTCAAAGATGCCCTTGCCGGATGGTTATGAAAAGTCGCAGCATACACTTGATTATTACAAGGGTTTAACCTTCCCGTTTGCACCGGGCACGGCGCAATAAAATTGTTAGGCAAAAGAGCAAACAATAAACCAACAACGAAATGAACTATAAAATCGTCAGTGCTGTCCTACTCACAATCATGGCTACCGGTTGCCTGTCAAACGAAGCCGGAAAGAACACTGCTTCCACCGAAAGCAAAAAAGACAGCATCAAAAAAGAATACCTCTCGCAACCACTCGTCACACACATTTACACCGCCGATCCTTCGGCGCATGTTTTCAACGGCCGCATCTACATTTATCCTTCGCACGACACCGCCACCGGCATACCCGAAGATGATCTCGGCTCGCATTTCAACATGATGGACTATCATATTCTTTCGATGGATTCGGTGGGCGGAAAAGTTACCGATCACGGCGTGGCATTAGACATCAAAAACATTCCGTGGGCCGGCCGCCAATTGTGGGCGCCGGATGCAGCTTTTGCCAACAACAAATACTATCTGTATTTTCCGGTGAAGGATAGGAAGGATGTCTTTCACATCGGCGTGGCTACATCATTAAAGCCCGAAGGGCCGTTTACGCCGGAAGCCACGCCCATTAAGGGAAGCTACAGCATTGACCCTTGTGTTTTTAAAGATGACAACGGCTCTTTTTACATGTATTTCGGCGGCATCTGGGGCGGACAATTACAGCGATGGAATAACAATCAATATGATTCAACCAAAGGCAACCGTAAAGGAGATGAAGCAGCCATCTTACCTCGCGTAGCAAAGCTTAGCGCTGACATGAAAAGCTTTGCCGAACCGGTAAAAGAGATTCAGATTTTAAGTAAAGACGGCAAGACTTATACCGAGAAGAACAACGACCAACGCTTCTTTGAAGGTTCATGGATGTTTAAAAAAGACGGCAAGTATTATTTCACGTATTCCACCGGCGATACACATAATTTGGTGTATGCCACGGGCACTTCGCCGTACGGGCCATTTACGTATCAAGGTATTATTTTGAATCCTGTTGAAGGCTGGACAACGCACCATTCGATTGTACAGGCTAACGGTAAGTGGTGGTTGTTTTATCACGACACGCAGTTAAGTGGCAAGACGCATTTGCGCAACGTGAAAGTGACGGAATTGCATTTTAATGCTGATGGCAGCATTCAAACAATTACAGCGCAAACAACCAAACCGTAGAACCAGCAGCCCATCCCTTTCAATCATTTCTGAAAGTGGATTGATGTGGCCCATCCCTATCCACTTTTCATTAGAGCGGATAGATTGTGCTAAAGCCCTTCCCGCTGGGAAGGGTAGCGAGAGTTGGAAAGCAGTGAAGTAAAGGCTTGAATTGGAAGTTTGATTGAAGAGTAGGTGAATCGTTTCAAAGCGAGGGCTGCCTGCCGGTAGGCAGGTGCAGCGGATGGCCTTCCCAGCGGGAATCCCGATAGCTATCGGGTCGGGATGGGCCGTAACTTTCCCGCATGAATCTCCTGCAAACCTTTTCTTCTTTTCTTTTAAAACATCATCTTCAAAACAAAAAAGTTTCACTTGCTGTCAGCGGCGGTGTTGATTCCGTTGTACTCTGCGAACTAAGCCGTCAAGCCGGATTAACCTTTGCCATTGCCCATTGCAATTTTAATCTGCGTGGCGATGAAAGCAACCGCGATGAAAGCTTTGTAAAAACATTGGGTGAGAAATATAACGTAGATGTTTTTATAAAGAAGTTTGCTACCACCTCTTTTGCCGAAGCGGCCAAATTATCCATTCAGGAAGCCGCAAGAAATCTTCGCTATACTTGGTTTGAAGAATTAAGAAAAGAACAGGGTTTTGCATACACGCTTCTTGCCCATCACGCCGATGACAACATCGAAACATTACTCATCAACTTCTTTCGCGGCAGTGGGTTAGAAGGACTAACCGGAATGCCCGAAGAAAAAAAAGACGCCCACTGCCTGCGGCCGATGCTGCACATGCGGCGGGCAGCGATAGAAGCCTTCGCAAAAGAAAATAGTTTGCAATGGGTAGAGGACTCATCAAACGCTCTGAACAAATACACCCGCAATTTTTTTCGCAATGAACTGCTTCCGCAAATAAGAACTGTGTTTCCGAACGCAGATGAAAACCTGTTGAACAACATTCTTCGCTTTGGGCAAACGAATGTTCTTTATAAAAAATTAGTAAGTGGCTTAAAAAGCAAAATGCTCGAAGTAAAAGGGGAGGAGATTCACATCCCGGTGCTGAAGTTGGTGGAGTACAAAGACACATCGCTCATTTACGAAATCATTAAAGACTTTGGGTTTGGAGAAGGTGCCGTGGCTGAAGTGTTGAAATTGGCCGAAGCCGATTCGGGTAAGTACATCGCAAGCGAGAACTATCGCATCATACGCCATCGCCGGTGGTTTATCATCGCACCCAACACCACCGAAGCGCAAACACTTGTCATAGAAAAAGAAGATAGTCTTGTTCACTTTGGCAATGAGCAATTGAAGCTAAAATTTATAGACCGCGATAAACTCTCACCCGATGCTTCGCCAGCCGTTGCGCAGTTGGATGCAAAGACCATTGCTTTTCCGCTTCTGCTGCGCAAATGGAAAGCCGGCGATTATTTCTATCCGTTGGGAATGACCAAGAAAAAAAAGCTTGCCCGCTTTTTTATTGATCAAAAGCTTTCTAAAACCGACAAGGAAAAAGTTTGGGTGCTCGAATCGCACAAGCGCATTGTGTGGGTGGTGGGCCATCGCATTGACGACCGCTTTAAACTCACCGAAACCACCAAAGAAGTTTTGCTATTGGCACAACAAGGTTAAGTGGCTGCTCGAAGATTTTAACTGCGTCATGAAATTCTCGAACAAGTTAAAATTCCTAGCAAAAAACAAACAATACAACACCGTAAGCACAATGCCGTAAGCCGCTCCCCAGAAATGCGCTCCGTGATTTATGGTGCCGCCACCGCGTTTGTCGAGGTAAGCCGAGATGCCGAGATATAGCAAGCCGAAGATCCAACCCGGAACACTCACAGGCAGAAAGATGATACCGATAGGCGTTTGCGGAAAAAACAAAATCATGGAAAAAATAACCGCCGACACCGCTCCCGATGCGCCGAGGCTGCGAAAATGATAGCTGTCTTTGTACTTAATATAATCGGGGAACGAGGCCATAAACAGGGCGCTGAAGTAAAGAAAAAGATACAGCAGCTTGCCCCATTTGTCAAACACGCAATCGAAGCTGAATACGGCTTCAAGCCCCTCGCCGAAAGAGTACAAAGCAAGCATATTAAACGCCAGGTGAGCAATGTCGGCATGAATAAAACCATGCGTGAAAAAACGGTACCACTGGTTCCGGTTCTTTATGGCCGGCGGGTAAAAGATCATGTCTTCTTTCATGCGCTGGTTGCTGAACGCGGCAATGGAAGTAATGACGGTAATGACAACGAGAACAAGGGTTATGCTGAAGGACATGAGGGTTCAAAAATTGAAGAGTTCAAATGTTGTGAGGCGGGGTTGTTTACAAATGCCAGGGCCTTTTGTTTCACGTCTATCGGCTCACGTTTCACTTGTGATGATATTTTTCGTTTTGCAAAATAGTGCAGGCGCGGTAAACCTGCTCCGCTAAAATTAACCGCACCAATTGATGTGGAAAAGTGAGTGGCGAAAGCGACCAACGAAGCTTTGCTGCTTTCAACACCGCTTCATCCAAACCGAAAGCGCCGCCAATCAAAAACACCAACTGTCGTGTGCTTTCATTGGCTCGTTGCTGCATCAGTTTCGCCAACCCTTCCGATGTAAATTCTTTTCCCTGTTCATCCAACGCTATCAAGTAGTCGTCTGCTTTCAACTGATTTAAGATCATTTCGCCTTCGCGTTTCTTAGCCTCCGCTTCGGTCAGCGAAGACGCATTTTTTGGCGGTGGAATGACGTTCCAACTCACCGCAAAATAGTGGACAAGGCGGCCGGTGAATTCATCTACGCCTTCTTTTACGTACCGCTCATGCGCCTTGCCCAAGGCCCAAAAAGAAATTTTCATGCACCGCGAAGATGCCGCTATTTGCCGGAGCAAGATAATAATGATAGTTGCCAGTTGGCTGCGCAAGCAGCCGTTCGTTAACGAAACAAACCTTTTGTTACCTACAAGGTTTGTTAACCGGAAAGCAGCTTACTCAATCACGATAACTGGCTACTGGTAACTGGCAACCGGCAACCGGCAGCGTGGGCTACCTGGTGGCCGGGCTGCACCGTTCTTTAAGATTCAATATCTTTCGCCTTTGGTACCGCCGCAAAACTGATCGCCAAATGAGTAATCAAATGATGAAGTGGCTCCTGTTTTTCTTCTGTCTGCCGGTCGCAGGTTTTTCGCAAGGCGTTAAGATGGCCGGTTATGATGCGTTTGTAAAAAAGCACCGCATTGAGATGGAACCTGTGCCGCTGCTTCAAACTTCGGCAGCAAAAATGGCCGTTGCTTTTTCGGCCGTTGCTTCAGACTTGTTTGTGCAGTTTACCGGCGCGGGTTGGGGCGCCGTCACCGTGGATGACGGCGACGACCTCCTCTTTCAATTGACCAACGACAGCACCGTTACCGTAAAAGCCGACGGCCTGCAAACCTTTGAGCCCGGCATTCCGCAAAGCACATACCGGCATCGCTACCGCATTGCACAAGCCGGTGTGGAAGCCCTTGCCCGCAACGGAATTGCCGGCCTGCGCAAGTTTAGTTTTAAGGAAGCAACCGACATAAAGTTGCCAAAGGAAGCCAGCGCAAAACTGCAAAGGCAAAGTGCCGCTTTCCTAACCGAATTAAAAAAAGCGGTGGCTTTTGTTCCGCTCAAACGCATCGCTGCTAAAGACGTGCTGAACCACATTGGCGACTCGGTGGAGTTTTGCAGCAGGATTTACAACATCCGGCCAAGCGCTGGTGAAAAAGCGGTAGTGGCAAGCCTTCAGGCCGATTACAGCGAGCCCGTGGTAAACTTATTGATAGGAGAAGAAGACCGTCCAAAGTTTGGCACTGCGCCCGATGCGGATTTTATCAACAAAGAAATTTGCGTTAGTGGATTGCTGCTGTTGCGCAACAATGTGCCGACCATTACGGTGCGCAGCAAAGAACAATTGAAGGAAAAACCGGTTGCGGCCACTACAAATAAGTAGTTCGCGGCCTTTGTGTAAATCGCCACTATCCGCTACCCGAAATCAGTGCGGCGCGTCCGCAAAATGCAGAAGCGCCGCACAAAAAAATAAGCTATGACAACACGTACCGAACGCAAAAAAGCAAAAATCCGTTTTATACTTCTTTATGCGATAAGCCTCCTCTTAATCGTTGTGCTGTTGAGTGCGTTCTGGCAAAAGTTGGCGCCGAAAGGATCGCAAAGCACCGGTGATCAGGCATCGGATAAAGATGCCTGGTTTGTACAAATAGACACAACTCTTCACGCAAAGATGGGCGCACTGGACCGCCTTGCCCAGTCCTATGTTCGGCTAAAACAGACCGGTTCACAACCCGATACCGCCGCCTGGTTTTTAATGCGCCAGTCCTTTGGCAAAACCCTCGACAGCATTGACCAGCAAGCGGGCTATTTGAGCGACGGCCCGAAGAAAACAGTGATGAATTCCGTGGCGGCTAACTTTCGCAAAGCCCTGGAAACCCGCCAGGCTGTTATGGCCGGCATTATGAACATAGCCAAAAGCGATGTCACGGCAAGCAGTGCAAAAGCGGCTGAACAATTGGATTCTTTGCGGCGTTCGTTGGGGCAAAAAGAGGCAACCATCGCCTCTTTGCAGCAGCAGGCGCAGCTTGCGGCCACCACCAGCGGTTCGGCCAATACCGGTTTGCAAAATGCCCTTGCCGAAAGAGATAAAAGCATTACCTCGCTGCAAGGCCAGGTTACTTCGCTGCAAAATCAATTGCGGCAAAAAGAAGCTGCCTTGCAGTCTGCATCTGCTACAAAGCCTATTGATAATTCAGGAAAAGATAAAGCCATCGCCACACTGCAAGGTCAGGTTGCCGCTCTGCAAAATCAGCTACGGCAAAAAGAATCGGCTTTGCAGGCCGCTTCGACTAACCGGCCGGTTGATAATTCAGGAAAAGACAAAACTATTGCTACGTTGCAAGGGCAGGTTACCTCGCTGCAAAGCCAGCTAAAACAAAAAGATGCGGAATTGCGAACGGCATCGGCGGCCAGGCCCGCCGTTGTTAACAATGGCGGTGAGTGGCAGCAGAAATACCAGTCGCTTAAATCTTCATTCGACAAAGTAGCCGCCAGCGAAAAATCGCTTAAGGGTGCCTACCAATCCTTAGCCGACGACAACCGCCGGCTGCTTAGCCAACTTCAATCGGCGCGGAAAGGATAAAAAGGTGAGTGGTGAATGGTCAGTGGTGAATGAAAAAGATGCGTGATTCTTAATTGCTTTGTGATAGCAACAGCAAAGATTCAATGTTCCGGTCCTTTAACATTTGAACGATTGAACTTTTGAACAAGTGGACGCAACCCACATCAGTAAACGCCTTATTCACGACTGACCATTCACTACTCACTTTGCTAATTCATGCAAAGCTGAATCTTGCGTTCGATAAGTGTTTCGCCATTGTGCAGGTGAAGCAAATCGGCTTCTTCGTCAAGCGTAATGTAAAACAGGAAAGCTTCCAGCAGGGAAGGGAAGGTTCTCTCTTTCTTCTTTTGATAAACCACTTTAAAGGTTCCTTCTTTAATGCGGCAGCGTTCAGCGCCATCGGAGAGGCGAAAGAGAACGGCATCGGCCGTTGGTTGAAACATGCGGTTCATAGACATTGGAGTTGGATGTGCAGCGAATGTAAACGGCTTTGCATTCATCCGCAATCGGAAAAGAACCCTATTAATTTCGTAGATGTACGCCGTACAAGTAACGGTTGCCAGATACAAGTTTCCGGTTGCCGGCAGCCAGTTGCCGGTACTGCCGTTGGTAGTCGTCTTGCGTGTTGCCCATTGAAACTTTGTGCCCTATCTTTCTTGCATGCATGACAACAGTTTATTAGAAGATATAAAACGAATCAAGGCCATCGCCGACATCGGCCTGCTTTACCACAAAGATGAATACGACAAAGAACGCTATGAAGAATTGCGGGAGATAAGCTTTCGCTTACTTGGCAACATAAGCGGTTATCAAGCTGAAGCCTTGAAGGAAACTTTCCCACTGGTGAAGGATTATCCCACCGCCAAAGTTGACATTCGTGCCCTGATTCTTTCCCCCGATAAAAGGCTATTGTTGGTAAAGGAACAAAACGACGGCCGGTGGTCGCTGCCCGGCGGCTGGGCGGAAGTTGGCTTTACGCCTTCGGAAACCGTGGTGAAAGAATGCAAAGAAGAAACGGGACTTGATGTGCTTCCAAAAAAACTATTGGCTGTGTTCGACAAACGAAAGCATCCGCATCCGCCGGAAGGTTTTTACGTGTTTAAGCTGGTGTTTTGGTGCGAAGCAATTACGGCTGAAATCAGCAAAGGCTTTGATGTTTTAGACGTGCAATACTTTGCGCTAAACCATTTGCCGCCGCTTTCAGAGAACCGGATTTTGGCCTCGCAGATTGAAACCGTTTACCGGAAAATCATGGATGGTGATTTTGATGTTTATTTCGATTGAACAGTAATTGCAACTTCGCTTTTTTGTTTTTCTCACCACTTTACCACGCTCCAAAAAGCAGCCTTTGGCTGTAAGCTTTTATCAAATAACAAGGGATAATCTTTTCGTCCCCGCACCGGAAAATCATCCAGCCAACTGTGGCGGTCAGAAAGGTTCCAGAACGTAACGCCGCTAATGTATTTGCGGTATTGTCGAAAGAGGCCAAAGCACATTGCGTACTTCGCTGTTTGCGCTTGTTCTTTTTCCGGTGTGAACACCGTGGCCGCGTCTTCTGGTCTTCGTTCTCTTGCTTCATGTTCTTTTGGATAAACCGAAACATCCAGCTCTGTTATTTGCAGCTTCACATCTAATTCTGAAAAGCGTTTCAACGTTGAATCCAGTTGATCTTTTGACGGTTCGTTCACCGCCCAATGTGCCTGCAAACCCAAACCATGAATAGGAACACCGGCCTCTTTAAGACTCTTTACCAGCCGATAAATCTTTTCTCGTTTTATCGGACTGATTTCGTTGTAATCGTTGTAAAACAACCGGGCATCCGGGTCGGCTTCGTGCGCCCATTGAAAGGCTTTGGCAATGTAGCCTTCGCCGCAAATTTGCAGCCATGTTGAAGGGCGCAGGTATTCATCCTTGTTATCGGAGACGGCCTCATTTACCACGTCCCAGGCGTATATTTTTCCTTTGTAACGATTGACCACCGTGGTGATGTGATCCTTCAACCGTTGCAGCAAAACGTCTTTGCTAACCGTGGCGCCTTTGTCGTCAAGAAAGATCCATCGCGGCGCTTGGTTATGCCAGCAAAGATTGTGGCCTCTTACCCGTAAATGCTTTCGTTGCGCAAAGGCCACGATGCTGTCTGCATCCCGCCAATTGTATTCGTTCTCCTGCGGATGAATAGGGCCCATCTTCATCGCATTCTCCGGCGTAAGGCTGTTGAACTGTTGAAGAATCAGCGCCGCTTCATCGCTCTTTGTTGCCTGCGGCGAAACGGCTACGCCGATGGGAAAATAAGCTGCGTAATAATCTTTTAATCCTTTGGTGGAATCAAAAGCTTGATGAGTGGTTTGCGATTGCAGGTGCCTGCTTTCGTGGCAGGAAAGAAAAAGAAATAAAAGGCTTGCTGTCAAAATTTTTTTTATCATGGTTACGTTGGCGGGTTTGTTGATTTATTGTGTTGCCAGCGCTATTGCTGCTATTGACCTTTCGTCGCGACGCTCCCTGCCTACCGGCAGGCAGGCATTCATCGTTCGTATTGCTATTGGGCAATGAAGCGAAGCCATGTGATGCCAGTAGAGGAAAGTCCTAACGGGGCATAATCCCACAGCCCAGCCTACAAGGGCTGGGAATTAAATATCTCGCATGGTAACAAGGTTCTGAAAGGGCGCAAGCGATTCGGTGTCAACACGAACACATAGACCGTAGAGGCTTTCGCCCTTTCAGGGCTTGAATTACTTTTCTATTCATTGACCCAGGGCTGCACCCTGGGCTATGCGCTGGCGCCCCATTGGGGCTTTGCCGACTTTGTGTTCTTTCGTGCATTCTTTGTGTTCTGCCTTGCCGCGATGCTGTGCCCAATAGCGATACGAACGTACACGCTGTGCGACGCAACAGACGTTCAATGGATAGATAAACCTCTGGCCCACCATCGCCTTTTATAAAGAGCTATTTTTTAAAATACCGTTCGGCATAGGCTAAAAACGTTGGCCAATTGGGTGCAGGCGTGTGTCCTGCGTTGTGTTGCCGGAAGGCAATTTCGCCATCCAGCAAACCCGTTTCCACCGGGGGCATTTCGGTTGTGCCCAAATCCTTTTTGCCGAGTAAGCGGTACACCGATCCGGCAGCCACGGCGGCCATAAACATGCCCCGCGGATCACACCAGCCATCGCCCTTATTGCCCGCGCTGATGAACACCGGACGCGGCGCACAAAGCGCAATCAACTCGTGTGAGTCCACCGGCAGGTCGTTCCAGTTTAACGGCCCTGCGTAATTGATAAAGTTGCCCGCCGTCCAATGATACTCGCCGCTGGCGGCTACGTTTTCTACAATCTCACCGGCATTGCGGCGGTGCAATTTGGCGCCGCCTTCGCCTGACGAAGAAATAAAGCCAATGGCAAATCGCGGATCGTAAGCCATCGTTACCAAAGCCGCCTTTCCATACCGCGAATGGCCTTCGATGCCAACCCGTTTTGCGTCCACTGTTTTGTCTGTTTCAAAATAATCAAGCGCCTTGCCGGCGCCCCAGGCCCAGGCTTTTAAAGCGCCCCAATCATCGGGCTTGCGAGGCTGTCCGCCGCTTGCTAAACCAATGATGCCGCTTGTTAATCCCGCACCGTTATCGGCTTGTATGCTCACGGGTAACAGCACTGCGTAACCCCAGCCTTTTTGCAGCACTTGTAATTGCCACGAAGGCAGTGACGCCCTTGACGTATCCGGCTTTGAAACAAGGCCGGGCGGAAGCGGAAAGGCAAGTTCCATGATGACGGGCACAGGACCTTTTGCTTCAACCGGCGTTGACAAAGTCAGTTGAATGTCAACACTGATTTGCGGGTAAGAGCTGTTATCAACGTGGCCAATCAATTTTTTTGTAACGACGGCCACGTTGCCGTTCAGTTCTTTTGTTGTGCTTACCACTTCCCATTTCACGGCCGGTAAGTTCTTTGGCGTTCGTCCATACACTTCGCGGTCGAAGTCTTCAACAATCTCGGCTCTGCGAGCCGACCACCAAGTTTTTGCGTTGGTAACTTTCTTCCCGTTTTTTAAGGTAAGTGCCTCGGGTAGGCCGGGATAAGGGTTGGCCCTGGCTTCGTCGTAATTAGCGGCATTGGGCGCGGAAGGATCGTTGCCGTTGGCGCCGGGCCTGATGGATGTAAGGCCTAATTGCGCCAACATGGTCTTGTAATCTTTCTGCGTTTGTTTATTGATGCTGTCACGGTGCAGGCTATCGGCCGGTGCAGGCTTTGGCTGTGCATCGGCGGCAAACGTTGTTGCAATGAGTAGAAGAAGCAGGATTGTTTTCTGCATGGTTGTTTGTATTGTTTCAACAAGTGTTTAGCGCTGAAAGAACCTTACCTCATTTTCGCTTGATGCTTTTTGATGAATTCGGCCACATCAACCATCGTTGCAAGCCAGACTTGTTGTTCGTTCTGTTTTAAAAATTGCAGCAGTTTTCTATGCGCTTCCAATGACACGTTAAGCGGGTGTTCTCCACCGACGCCGTGAAAAAGAAAAACAAGCAAGGCGTGTTTGCTCATTGCTTCTTTCACCAGGGCAATCATTTGCTCGCCGCTTTGTCCATTCATGGCATAGCAGGGCAGGTTGTACGGCTCAACCTTATCAAGCGTCGGCATTTGCGCCTGCACGCCTCTTGCCGCAATAAAATCAGTTTTCAATTCATCCATGTACGCCGTGTCGTGAATCTTCGCATCGCCGCAGGGGTAAGCAAAAGTTCTTTCTGTTTTGCCGTCAATGGCTTTTAAGAGGTTGTTCATGCCTCTCGCTTCATCCACCATCCGCCGCACAGTGTAATACCGCAGGTCGTAATCGCCTTTGACAAACTCGCGTCCGGCAAAGCCGCCTTCGCAGGCATGCCAGATGGTGTGGTTGCCCAGCTCGTGGCCTTTTGCAGCGGCTTTCTTCCAACCCGGAATCTGTGCATTCAACCCGTTGAAGTAATCGCAGATGTAAAAGGTTCCTTTGAATCCGAAGGAATCCAATGCAGGAACAACGTTGGTCAGGTCAATGTTTAAACCATCGTCATACGTCAATACAACGGCGCATGATTTTCCTTTCCAGGTTGTTGCCGTTTGTGCGTGAGTAAGCATGCAATTAAGAAGAGAACAAAAGACGAAATGAAATCGTTTCATGCAACTTATTTATCGGTTCGGAAAGGCGATGCGGGCAAGCCTTCCCTGTTGTACAAATTCGGGTTGACAGGATTGTCGGCCCAGGCATAACGAACATAGAGCGGTAATTGGATTTCTTCATTCCAAACAACAACTTTATGGCCTTCAATCTTTGCTTTTGCCCATGCAAATTTTTTGTCCGCGCCGGCTACGGCAAACTCGCTTGGAGCTTCATGGTCATTCGTTGTTAGACCGCTTCCAATGTTGCTGAATGTGAGCCTGATTTTGCCGCCGTTAATCGTTGCGCTTTCGTACAGCGGCCCAGAAGAGACAACGGCTTTATCACCGTACGCCACTTTCTCCGCGGCCAAGGCCAAACGTTCGCCGACTTCTTTTTTTCTATCGGGATGAACGTCGTTCCATTCGCCTAAGTCAATGGCAACGGCCATTGCGGTATTGGGAACCGATAATGATTTTAATTGTGCTTCGCGAAACTGTGCCCACTGGCTTTCGGTTGGCAGATAAGTATAGTCCATGAAGCCGGGCAACTGCACATACAGGAACGGTGCATCGGCAGCCTTCCACTTCATTCGCCAATCCCTTATCATGGCCGGTTGCAGCTTTGCGTATTCATCAGCACGGCCAGTGTTCGATTCACCCTGATACCAAACAAAACCTTTAATGCCGTAGTTAATCAGCGGCGCAATCATGGAGTTGTACAAAGCCGCCGGCTGGTTTTGAAGGCTGATGCTGTTATTCGTTAAACCTCTTTGCGGAATGTTCACCTGACCAACTTTGTATTGCCAATAACCTTTGAGGTCAATCGTATCGCCACTGGCAATAAGTTGATAAGGCTTGCCGGGAACAAAGCCGCCTTTGCCTGAATTGTTGGTAACGCGAATGACAAAAAGATTGTTACCCGGCTTTAAGATGCCGGCAGGAATTTGATAGCGCCGTTGCGGATACATGTACGTTGTGGCTCCCACTTGCCTGCCGTTGATGTACAACACGTCGGCATCAACGATTCTTCCTAAAAAAACTGTTGCTTGCGCATTTGTTACTGAAGCAGGAACATCAATTTCGCGGCGATACCACATCACGCCGTCCAAATCTTTTACGCCCTGGTCTTCCCAATAACCGGGAATGTTGATAGTGCGCCAGCCTTTGGGAACATACGATGGATTGAACCAAGACTCAATCAAACCTTTGTCTGTTTGCAGGGTTGTTATGTTGTTAGATGACCTGCGATTTACACCGTTGACGTAAGCCGTGTCTTTATTCTTTTGCACCGTGTTTAGAATGGTTGGAAATTCTTTCAATGCCTCTTCGCTCATCATTGCCTCAATGGGTACGCCGCCCCAACTGACGTTGATGATGCCAATGGGTATATGATACTTCTCGTAAAGGTCTTTAGCGAAGAAATAAGCCACTGCTGAAAAATCCAGCACATTGGTTGGATTGGCCTCCTTCCATGAACCAGAAGGCAGGTCATCTTGCGGGGCTTGTAGATTGGTGATGTTGGGAACCCAGAACTGGCGTATCTGCGGATAGGCCGCAGTTGCGATTTCATCAGCATAGCGAACGCTATGTAAAACCATTTGGTGCACCATGTTTGATTGACCGGAACAAAGCCACACGTCGCCAAACAAAACATCTTTCAATACAAGGTGATTGCGTGCATCAATGTTGATGGTGTATGGACCGCCGGCCTTCATGGGCCGAAGTTGAACCGTCCATTTGCCATCGCTTGCTGTTTTTGTCTTTGCAGTTTTTCCGTTGAGCCGAACACTGATTTTTTCACCCGGCGACGCCCAACCCCAAAGTTTTACCGGTACATCGCGTTGCAGTATCATGCTGTCGCGAATGAGCCTCGGCAATTTTACTTGCGCCTTTGCTCCGAAAAAAATGAAGAGGAAGAATGCGGCGAAGAGTGTCTTCATTACTTGGTTCGTTGAGCCAGCGTTAAGGCGTTTGTAGTGGTGTAATATTTTGCCAGCATATTAGGTACCTCCCACGAAGGCATGGCCTTGTTTTTCAGGTAGCCAAGAAAATTTTGCGTGACCCGTGCAAAATGTTCTTCATGGCCTTCTTTGTAACTATCGGGGATTGCAACTTGCCAACCGCTTGTGATTTTTTTTAATTCAACGCCCGGATATTTTGTTGATAGCTTTTTAAACGCTTCTTCAATCTCGCTGCGCCTTGTTGTTGGAAAAGGTTGAATGTACAAGACCGGTTTATATCCTCCTTCAGGACCTTGTTTAATTACCAACGTTGTTTTTGTTCCCCGCATCATAGCGTTATATTGGTCGCCGCTGCCGGCGGGTGCGGCGTAGTTCCAAACAACCGACGTTTTTACAAACACGCCGCGAAGACGGTAGTGAATTTCGCCGTTGGAATAAACGTTGAGAATTGTATCGTTAGTGATAGTGGCTTTTAAATAAGAAGGAAAGGTGTCGGTCTTTGTTAGTGTTTGAAACTGGTTCAGCGATAAAGGCGTTGTCCAGCGTTTGGCCGATTGCAACAGAATGTCTTTGGTGTAATCAAGGCTCTGTTCGGGAAAGGCTTCCCATTGCACAAGGTCCACCATGTGCGTCATTACATCGGCAATGCCATTGCCTTGTTGCGCTACATCGAAGAACCACTGCGGTCTTGTAAGAACTGCCCCGGAAACGTATTTGTAGAAGTAGTGAATGCTTTCTTTTACCACTGCAGGATCGGCGGCCGTACCGTTTTGCAAAGTGCCGAACAACTCCGGCATGGTGGATAATTCACGCATGAGAACAGAGGTGATTTCAAAACGCTCGGTCATGATGTCGTAGAGTAGGAGCTTCTTTTTTTCGGCGATGGCAAAGGCTTGTTTCAACTGGTCAAATCCTTTTTCATCAATCGCCATGGGCTTATCGGCCAGCACATGAAAGCCGGCTTGCAATGACTTTAAAATGTAGTCGGTTTTCTTTTGGTTATTGCCGCTTAATATAACAACGTTGCCTTTCTTTTGCGCCAGCATTTTTTCAAAAAAATCATCGCCGGTGTAGGTTACTTCTTTCCATTTTGTGGGTGCTTCCTTGCGGTTGTTGTAGGCATTAACGCGGTCGAGATGTGCTTGCAGATCGGGGCCGGCGGGTGCATACACGTGTACCGTTGGGTCAACATCGGCGTACATTGTTTTTTGCACGAGGGCCGCGTGAAAATGGCCGGGATCAAGGGTGAGAAGGCGCACAGGTTTTTGTGTTTGTGCATGAAGGAGATGGGTAATGAAGAGAACTGAAGTGAGTATGTATTTCATAATAGTGAGTTCTTTTATGTTGTTGGTTTTTTTTGAACCACGGAGACGCGGAGGCACCAAGTTTCACAGAGACTCTTTGTGCATCTCTGTGTCTTTGTGTCTCCGTGGTTCAATTGCCGCGACGGTGTGCTGCATAGCGAACAAAGCGTAAAAGTCCCGATAGCTATCGGGAGCGACGCAACGGATGCTTAATAGATGTTCAGGCCCCTGGTTCATAAAAAGCCTACGCACCAAAATCATACAGCCTTCTTCGTGGCCGTGACAACATCGCCGTGGCTTCTTTGTCATTGTTAGTAAAAGCTTCTTTTGCCGGGTCCCAATACAGCTTTCGTTTCAGCTTCATGGCAATGTGATGCAGCAGACAGGCGCTGCACGACCGATGACCCACTTCAATAGGCGCTACCGGTTGCTTGCGTGACTTGATGCAGTCCAACCAATTGCTATGTTGCTCCGGGCTTTCGTACAAATGAACTTCCTTCGGACCAATCACCGAGCTCAAAATTTTTGGATTGCTGGCATCAATGGGTTTTACGCCGTCTTTATCAGCAACCGGATCGCTATCGGTGATGCGGTAAGCGCCGCGAGTGACCCAAATCCAACCATCGGTGCCGATGAATTTGACGCCGTTCGGCAACTCGTTGGACACGATCATGTGTACGCCGTTTGCATACATCGCTTCGGTGCGAAAGATGCCGTGTACGTTCCACAAGCCTTTGTAATTCGGGTCATCGGTTGGAAAAGCCGCATGTCCCCACACTTCTATCGGTCCGCTGTATTCGGTGCCCATGGCCCAATGCGCCGTGTCAATGTGATGAGCACCCCAACCGGTGATCATGCCCGCGCCAAATTGTTCGCAACGCAACCAACCGGGCCGGCTGCCAATACCTTTGGCTGATGCGTCCTGCGAATGCACACGGTCTTCAGTGTAATAAACTTCGGGTGTGGTGCCAAGCCATGCATCATAATTCAGGTTTGATGGAATGTTCATTGGCTGGGTGTTGCCGCCACCAGGATCGCCGGGCAAACCGACTTCGATGGTTTTGATTTTACCAATGCGGCCGTTACGTACAAGTTCACAGGCTCGTTTGAATTGCGGCCAGGGATCAATTGATTTTTGTTGCGAACCCATTTGCAAAATGCGTCCGGTGCGTTTTACGGCATTGCTTAAGATTCGCCCTTCTTCAATGGTTAACGAGGCAGGCTTTTGCAGGTAAACATCTTTGCCTGCATTTACCGCATGAACGGCAACCACCGCATGTTGATGATCGGGTGTGCTGATGTGCACCGCATCAATGTCTTTGTTTTGCAAAAGCTCTTTGTAATCGTAATAAACCTTGATGTCCCAATCGCCGGTTAAGCCACCGTTTTCTTTCGACGCTTTTTTATAATTGTCTTTGACGGCCTGCGGCGCAGCATCGGCTCTGGCTTTGTCTAAATCGCAAACGGCCATGATGCGTGCACCGGCATAACGTGCAATGCCCGTCATGTCGTGACCCGTAGAGATGCGGCCGCAACCGATGGAGGCGACGTTGATGCGATTGCTCGGTGCGTTCTTTCCAAAGACAGAAGCGGGAACGATGGTGGGAAAGTTGATGGCGAGGGCGGTGCCTAAAGACGCTTTTGCGGTGCTGTTGATAAACTCTCTGCGACTAAGCGCAGACTTTTCTTCTTCTTTCATGAGAAAAGTTTTATTGAGGTTTTATGCTTTTTGATAATTAAGTTTTTGTGCAGCCTTCTGCGCCTTTAACGCAAGCTCGGTTGCATAGAAGCAATGCCGCTGCGTCATGGCGGTTTCGGTGCGGTTAAGAACATCGTCAACCAACAGTTTGCCATAAGGCAATTCAACATTGTTACAGTTCATGTACTGCGTCTCTTTGTTGTTCACGATGTACAAATGATTGGCGCCTTCATGATTCGCGATGTCGGTATTCTTGCGCACTTCAATATAGCCTTCGGTGCCAAGAATGGTCAGCCGTCCATCGCCCCAAGTGTTCAGGCCATCGGGTGTAAACCAGTCAACACGAATGTAGCCTGCACCGCCGTTGCCGCGCAGCATCACGTCGCCAAAATCTTCAAAGGCCGGGTATTGCGGATGCGCCACGTTGCCCACTTGCGAAGCGATAATATCTGCATGATCCGAACCGGTGAAAAAGAGAAACTGATCGAATTGATGTGAGCCGATGTCGGTAAGAATGCCGCCAAAATTCTTCTTGTCGAAGAACCACGACGGGCGGGTAGTTAAACTAATGCGGTGCGGCGCCATAATCACGGTTTGAATGACCTTGCCAATAGCGCCGGCCTTCACTAAATCGCCTGCTTTCACGGTGGCCTTGTTTTCAAACCGTTCGCTGTACATGATGGAATAAATGCGGCCGGTTCCTTTTTGCACTTTGCGCACTTCTTCTAATTGTTCCAACGTAGTGATGCCCGGTTTATCAACCATATAATCCTTGCCGTGTTGCATGGCTTTGATGCCGATGCCGGCACGTTCAACCGGAATGGCCGAACTAAGAATTAATTGTATGGATTTGTCGGCTAAAATCTCGTATTCGCTCTTAGCCAGTTTTGCCTGCGGATATTTTTTAGTGAAGGCCGCCAGCAAGTCCGGCTCTTTCGCATAAACAGAAACCAACTGTCCACCGCCTCTTGTTACGGCATCTACCATTGAATAAATGTGTGCATGATTGATGGCGATGACGGAAAATTTTATCCGCGGTTCGTCCCAATGATGCGGCATTGCATCACCGGCACTCACTTCACGAAATTTTTGCGAAGCGAAGACATTCTGCGGAAGTGCGGAAAGAAAACTCATTCCTGCGGCAGTGGCGGCAGCATCTTTCAAAAATTTGCGCCGATTGGGTATTGTTTGTTTCATGGCAGAAGAAATGATTAGGATTTGAAAATTCTATTTTGGTCAATTGAAAAATGTTTGTGCATGGCTTACAAGGGCCGTGTTTTGGACCATAGGTCTGTTTATCCATTGAGCGTCTGTTGCGTCGCTCCCGTCCCGATAGCTATCGGTAGCTATCGGGACGTGTACGTTCGTATCGCTATTCATCACAGCGTCGCGGCAGCCGCCCATCCCGTCCCGATAGCTATCGGGATTCCCGCTGGGAAGGCCACCAACGCACAGCTCATGCCAGTCAACGATTCATCTTTTATTCAATCTATCTTTTCGGCGAAGCTCTTTGTAGCTCTTTAAGTCTCTTTCTACCCTTCCCAGCGGGAAGGGCTTTAGCACGGCTTACCGCTTTCATGAAAAGTGGTTAGGATTGGGTTTCCTCCCACGCCGCCATCAACTCCCGGTACGCATGGCTATCACCTGCTTCTTTCGCCACCTTCATCCCCTTTTCATAAACCGCCATGGCGTCCTCGCTCTTACCCCTTCGCTCCAGCAATTTTGCCAAGTGATAATACGAGCCAACGTACTTCTCATTCCTTGCCAACAACGTTTCAAAAAGTTCTTTTGCTTCGGCATCGTTGCCAAGCTTTACGTACTCCAATGCCAGTGCGTGTTGCACAAAAGAGTCCGCTTCATTCGCCGCCAGCAAGGCCTTTAATTTTTCAATTCGTTCCGTCATTTTGTTTCCAAATTCCTGCTGCTATATTTGCAAACAATTAAGTAGTTGCATAAGCAACTAATTTATTTTCTGCTTAAATTCGCTGTATGAAGATTTTGGTTTGCATTTCCAAAACCCCCGACACGACGGCAAAAATAGCCTTCACCGACAACAACACGAAGTTTGCCGAAGCCGGCGTGCAATGGATCATCAATCCTTATGATGAATGGTACGCCTTGGTTCGTGCTATTGAACTAAAAGAAGCCGATGCGTCCACCGTCATTCACCTTGTTACCGTTGGCGCTGCCGATGCTGATCCCATCATTCGCAAGGCGTTGGCGCTTGGTGGTGATGAAGCTTACCGCATCAACACCGAACCCACCGAAAGCTTTTCGGTAGCAGCACAAATTGCGGAGATCGCCGAGGGTTATGACCTGATTTTATTGGGCAAGGAAACCATTGATTACAACGGTGGCGCGGTTGGCGGCATGTTGGCCGAACTGTTGGATGCGCCTTATATAACCAATGCTACAAATCTTCAAATTGCCGGCACGACAGCTACCGTAAAACGTGAAATTGAAGGTGGTGAAGAAACGCTTGAAGTTTCATTGCCGGTAGTCATTGGTTGCCAAAAAGGAATGGCCGAAGCCCGCATTCCGAACATGCGCGGCATCATGGCGGCGCGGACAAAACCGCTGAAGGTGATAGAACCGGCAAGCATCGAAGCCACCACACAATACACCTCGTTTCAACTGCCACCCGCAAAGGCCGGCGTCAAACTTGTTTCCGCGGATAATGTGGACGAACTGGTAAGGCTGTTGCACGAAGAAGCTAGGGCGATTTGAAGATTTGGTGATTGGTAGATTTGAAGATTACCAACTCTGGATTGACAGCTCTTTTGATAGATAAATTTCATTGTGGTACCAGCGGCCGTACTACTATCATCGCCTGTTTCGTCGCTCCCGTTCCGATAGCTATCGGGACGTGTACGTTCAGAACATTATTGAACAGAAGGAAAATTTGAACTTGAGCAATCATCTTCAAATTTTCAAATCATCACATTTTCAAATCAACTTTATGCCTGTATTGATTTTTGTAGATAGCCTCGACGGACACATAAAAAAATCGTCGCACGAAGCCCTAACCTACGGTGCTAAAATTGCCGAACAAATGGGTGATACCGCTGAAGCTGTGGTGCTTGGCGCGGTGAACGAAGACCTAGCCGCATTGGGCCAGCACGGCGTAAAAAAAGTGCATCAGGTGCAGAACGATGCACTAAAAACTTTCGATGCGCAGACATATACCAAAGTGATTGCACAAGTGGCGGAACAGACCGGCGCTAAAGTGGTAGTGTTCTCCAACAATTCAAGCGGCAAATCATTAGCGCCGCGGGTGGCTGTACGATTAAAGGCAGGTTTGGTTTCAGGTGCAACCGCCTTGCCCGATACCAACAACGGCTTTGTGGTGCGTAAGAACGTTTTCTCCGGCAAAGCCGTAGCCAATGTTGCCATCAACACCGCTATAAAAGTTATCTCGTTAAACGTAAATGCCTTCACTATTCAAACCGGCGAAGGCACGGCCGAAGTGGTTCCATTTACCGCAACGGTAGATGCGCCTAAAATAAAAGTGACCGGCTCCACAAAAACCAGTGGCAAGGTGGCCTTGACCGAAGCCGATGTAGTGGTGAGCGCCGGCCGTGGACTTAAAGGCCCGGAGAATTGGAAGATGGTGGAAGAATTAGCCGATGAATTAGGCGCAGCGCTTGCTTGCAGCCGTCCCGTAGCCGATGCGCATTGGCGGCCGCATAACGAACACGTAGGACAAACCGGTGTGGCCATTGCGCCCAATTTGTACATAGCTGTTGGCATCTCCGGCGCCATTCAACACTTAGCCGGCGTTAACCGAAGCAAGACCATTGTGGTGATAAACAAAGACGCCGAAGCGCCGTTCTTTAAAGCTGCCGATTACGGCATTGTTGGAGATGCTTTTGAGATTGTGCCGAAGATAACTGAAGCGGTGAAAAAAATAAAAGGGCATTAAAACAAAATGTTTTCTTTGGGAGCGGAACGATAGCCTCGTTCCGCTTTTTTATGAGATACATTTTTATCCTGCTTTTTGCAGGTTTTGGAATTAACCTTTTAGCACAAAAGCCTTTTGAAGGAAAAATTAGTTATGTAATTGGATCTCCGAGAGATAAACAAGACGCCCGGTTATTTGCCTATTTTGGAAAAAATAAAATAAGAATTGAAGTTTCTGATAAAAATGATTTACGCAGCCAAGTTTATACCATCGTGAATCTTGATTCAGGAAAAGTTTTTACTGTTTCGTCAGCAAACAAGATGTTCACAACAAAACTGCTACAAAAAAACAAACCCATTCGGTTTGATAGCCTCGGTGAGATTGCTGGCTTCAAAGCCACAACGATTCCTCCACAACAAATGGGTAAAGATTTTCGACTCGGAGGGGCTTTGGCCTATGCCACTATCTACCTTGCAAACGATTTGTTTTTTCCCGATTCGGATAAATACTTCGGCAGTGAATTTCTGTTTATAGTACAAAATGGAAGATATTGTTCTTGGAGCAAAAGTTCCTTTATCAGATGCTTTTGCAGGCAACGCAGAGGACACATTTGAATTGGCACAAAATACATTATCCATTATTGCTGACACAGTAACTCAACAGAATTTGAGTGAAGATTTATTTAGCATTCCGAAAGATTATAAAGATTATTCTTATCAAGAGAAGTATAAAGCGGAAAAAGATTCCATTGACCGCATAATGGAAATACAAAAAGAAATGATTGAGTCTGAAATTAAAGATCGTAATCCTAAAAACGAACCCAAAAAATCACCCGCGAAGAATAAATCCGCACCTAAGCAATCTGCCCTCCGCCGCAAGGACAGCTAAGGGTTTTTTGAATGTACGCCGTAACCCCTTTCCTGCTTAATTTTGGAGCCATTTGCAAACGAGCAAGCGCCTGAACGTATGAAAAAAATAGAACTGGAAATAGTGGCCCTTTCGCACAGCATTACGCAAACCCATTCGTATGCCGTGGTACTGGGCGAAGTGAACGGATTACGCAGATTGCCCATCGTGATTGGTGGCTTTGAAGCGCAGGCCATTGCCGTGGCACTGGAAAAAATGCAACCGAGCCGTCCCCTCACCCACGACCTTATGAAAAACTTCATGACGGCCTTTACCATTGACCTCCACGAAATCATCATCTCCGATTTGCAGGAAGGCATTTTTTATTCCAAGCTCATTTGCTCCTCCGAACGTGATACGATTGAAATAGACAGCCGCACCTCCGATGCACTGGCCCTGGCGGTGCGCTTCGGTTGCCCGGTTTATACCTACGAACACATTCTGGAAAGCGCCGGCATTTTAATGGAAGATACCGGCAAAACCAAAAAGAGCCGCGGCTCCACGGTTACCACGCACGAGGAAACCCGAGGCGGTAAAGACGATCTCAAAAGCCTGTCGCTGGAAGATTTAAACACGCTTTTAAACGAAGTGCTGGACCAGGAAGATTACATCCGCGCCATCTCCATTCGCGACGAGATCAACAGCCGGAACAAAAGAAAGTAGAACTAAGATTTTTTGGATTAAGCAGGATTGGTAAGAAATGACAGACTCCTCAAATACGTCCGCTTTCCTTTTCCTAAAAAATCCGGTGCCATCCTGCCAATTTTAGTTCTCCATGATTCTTTTTCCCAATTGCAAAATCAATCTCGGCCTGCACATTCTTCAAAAACGAAGTGATGGCTTTCACGATTTAGAGACGGTTTTTTTTCCCGTTGCTTTGCAGGACGCATTGGAGGTTGTGCAACATCCGCAACCGGTAACAGACATTGAATTCAGCGCATCAGGATTACGCGTCGAGGGCAAAACTTCCGACAACATTTGCGTAAAAGCTTATCATCTTCTCAAACAAAATTTTCGAGCGTTGCCTTCGGTAAAGATGCACTTGCACAAAACGATACCAATGGGTGCGGGGCTTGGCGGCGGCAGTGCCGATGGCGCATTTGCGTTGGTGCTGTTGAACAAAAAATTCAACCTGGGAATTGATGAAGAAAAATTAATTGAATATGCCCTGCGGTTGGGAAGCGATTGTCCTTTTTTCATTCGCAATACGCCTTGTTATGCCACCGGCCGCGGCGAAAGATTGGAAAACATTGCACTTGATCTATCTTTCTATAAAATCGTTTTGGTCAATCCGAGAATTCATATCAACACCGGCTGGGCGTTTTCGCAATTAAAGCCTTCGGCAGAACGAAGCCCGCTAAAAGAAATTATCTCGCTGCCGGTTGAAGAATGGAGGGATAGATTGACCAATGATTTTGAAGAACCCGTGTCTGCGCAGCATCCGCTAATTAAAGACTGTAAAAATGTATTGTATAATGCCGGCGCCGTTTACGCAGCCATGACGGGCAGTGGCTCCACGGTGTTTGGTTTGTTTGCAAAAGATGCATCATCATCATTCAACTTTCCATCAAATTATTTTGTAAAGACGGTTTAAAAAATCAGGTCTCAACATCATTGAAAGCCATCATCAAATTTTCAAATCACCACATCATCAAATCAGCTAATCGCTACATCGGCTAATCAGCTAATCAATTTCCTACCTTCGCCGCCTGATGGAAATTTACAAAGACTTCTCTTTCGATTCGGCGCATTTTCTTCCGCACGTGCCCGATGGCCACAAGTGTAAGAACATGCACGGACACACCTACAAATTGCGGGTATTTATCAAAGGCGACCGCGACCCGCGGTTGGGTTGGATCATGGATTTTAAGGAACTCAAGGACGTCATTAATTCATTGATTGACCAACTGGATCACAAACTGATTAATGAAGTCGAAGGCCTGGAGAATCCAACCGCTGAAAACATCACGGTTTGGATTTGGGACCACATAAAACCGGTGTTATCCAATCTTAGTAAGATAGAATTGTACGAAACACCAACAACGGGTGTAATTTATAGTGGAGAGTGAGAAAAATTTACAGGCGAGGTTTTCAAGACAGCTGTGAAAAGTTGGAAGTTATGAGCCAGAGGTTTGTCTATCTATGAAGCGTTCGTTGTGTCAGCATCTCTCTGCCCTTGGCAAAACGCCACGTCAAGCAGTGGTTCTGCGGTTTATAAAACATTCGGCAACAAGAGTGGACAGTGCGAAGTTTAGTAACCAAGGTTGTTAACTGTTACGTTTATTGCATTCATAAAATTATTGTCATCGTTTTAATTCCGCTATGCTCACGACGAAAAAGGTAGTTTACCGAACATTGAAAGTATTGCTCATCTTTTACGTCGTTATTTGCGTGGCTTTGTATTTCTTTCAAGAAAAACTCATCTTCTTTCCCGACAAGGTGGACAGAAACTTTAAATTCTCTTTCGGTCAAACTTTTGAAGAAGTCAACATCAAAACCGAAGACGGCAATACATTAATGGATTGTTGTTCAAATCAGACAGCTCAAAAGGTTTACTCTTTTATCTCCACGGCAATGCCGGGTCGTTAAAAAAATGGGGCGTAGTTGCCAAACGATACACAGACCTTCATTACGATGTTTTCATTTTAGATTATCCCGGTTATGGAAAAAGCGAAGGGACGATCAAGAGCCAAACGCAGCTGTTTAACAGCATACAGACGGCGTATAATGAAATGAAGAAAAGATTTCACGAAGAAAGCATTGTGGTGTTGGGGTATTCTGTTGGCACCGGGCTTGCCGCCAAAGTTGCATCAACCAATCATCCAAAACTACTTATCCTGCAAGCGCCTTATTACAACCTAACAGACATGATGCGGCACCGTTATCCGATTATTCCAATTTTCCTTTTGAAATATAAGTTTCAAACAAATGAATACCTGAAAGACTGCAAGATGCCTGTCGTTATTTTTCACGGCAACCAAGACGGCGTAATTTATTACGGCTCTTCTCTCAAATTGAAAGAAGAAATGAAAGTCGGCGACACATTGATTACGTTGAACGGTCAAGGACACAACGGCATAACCGACAATACTGAATACATCAAAGCACTTGGAACAATTCTTAAATGAAGAAACAACAATAGTTTACATGCTAATGCTATCAAGACGAGTCTACAGCTTTTATGTCTTCTTTTGTAAGCAATAAAATTTTTGTTGCAAACTTTCTTTCACTTCAACGTCTCCTCAAACAACTTCAACACCCGCTTGTATTCATCCGTCCAACTGCTTGGCTCAACAAAACCGTGATCTTCCACCGGATAAACCGCCAGTTCCCAATTGTTTTTTCCCAATTCAATCAGCCGTTGCGTAAGCCGCACGATGTCCTGAAAATGCACGTTCACGTCCACCATGCCGTGGCACATGAGCAGGCGGCCTTTCAATCCTTCGGCATAATAAATGGGCGAGCTGCGCCGGTAAGCAAGGCTGTCGTTATACGGTTCGTTTAAAATGTTTGCCGTGTAGCCGTGGTTGTAATGCGCCCAATCGGTTACGCTGCGCAGGCCAGCACCGGCGGCAAAAACATCAGGCTGCGTGAACAGCGCCATCAACGTAATAAAGCCGCCGTAAGAACCGCCGTAAAGGCCAATATGTTTTGGGTTCACGCCGTGGTTCTTCACCAAATAATTAACACCATCTACCTGGTCATCCAAATCTTTTCCGCCCATGTGGCGATAAATGCCCGTGCGCCAATTGCGGCCATAGCCTTCACTGCCACGATAGTCAATATCAAGCACCGTATAGCCGCCATCGGCCAAGAGATTATTGAACATGTATTCGCGGAAGTAAGTACTCCAACCCTTGGTTACGTTTTGTAAATAGCCAGCGCCGTGTACAAAAATCACCGCAGGTTTTGATGCTACTTGTGTGGCTGGTTTGTACAACCGGGCATAAACCGTAGCGCCGTCTCTTGCCGTAAAGGTTATGATCTCCGGGTCGCGCCAGGGATAGGACTTGAATTCATCCGACAAGGCCAACGTTGTCACTTGCTGGCTCTTCGCGGCGGGCTTTGCTTCCTGCACATACAATTCCCAAGGCTTGTTGGAATAGGAATACAAAACGGCCATGCTTTTTTCATCGGGCGATAATGCAAAGCGATTGATGCCCGTTGCCGTAGTAAGCTTTTCTTTTGCACCGCTGGCTAACGTTAGTTTATAAACCTGATAATCGCCTGGATGAATGTCATTGTCTGTGTAATAGATCGCCTTTCTGTCTTTTGATAATTGCAGTCCGCTTATTTCATAAGTCCCTTTGGTAAGCTGTGTCTTCACACTTGTTGTTACGTCAATTTTATACACGTGCGAATAACCCGTGGCTTCGCTTTGAAACAAGATGTTACTCTCATCTATCCAAAACGGCAAGGCAAAAATTCCAGGGCCGCCCACCCAGGCTTCATCGCGTTGGCGGTCTAAAGGCTTCAACGTTGCGGTGGCTGCATCAAGCAACATGATCCACCGGTCTTTGTTGTCTTGCGAACGAACTTCCACCACCGCTTTTGTGCCTTCATCGTTCCAAACCGGCCCACGAAAATTTACGGCTCTTGCTGCCGGTTTTTTCTTCGC
Organism: Flavisolibacter sp.; assembly: GCA_965247695.1. Classification (GTDB taxonomy): domain Bacteria; phylum Bacteroidota; class Bacteroidia; order Chitinophagales; family Chitinophagaceae; genus Flavisolibacter. The sequence continues at coordinate 1,340,392 of OZ252037.1, read as the reverse complement.
TGTGTCTTTTGATGGATAATCTTTCAGGTAATCCGGCACATCGGTGATACCGGGAATGTCGGCCGCCTTCACCAAGAGCACCGTGTTTTTTTCCCTATCAAAAATGTACAGTTCCGAAGCCGTTTGCGGGGCGCCTACTTTGGTGCGGCCAGTCATGTCGGTGGTAAAGCCCGATTCGGTAACGTAAGCCGGAACGACGGTGTTCTTTGCGTTTGTTGGTTGCTTTACCAAACGATAAGCGATAAATCTTCCATCGGGAGAACTTAGGGCGCCGAACACGTTCTTGTCTTCGGTATAAATCGTTCGCAACTCTTTCGGCTTGCTTCGCTTGTTGGCCGCTTCCGTTGAATCACGTCTCGCCTTCCGCTGTTGCAACACCTGCGACATCCGCAACGCATCTGCCTGCAACCAGCCTTCCTGTGCATTTAACGGCGCATCTTTAGCGGCAACGCCACGAACAAAATTTGTCAGTTGCATTGTCAGTCCTGTGGCAAGATCAACCGCATAAAGATTTTGCGCCCGGGTATAAGCAAGCTTCGCGTCGTGATCTATAAACTGCGGCGAGCCTTCTGTTTCGGTTGTTTGGGTGAGACGTCGTTCACGCTTCTGCGCATCTACATAAAACAAGTCGCCGTCTTTGGTATAAGCGTATGCCGTCTTTGCATTGTTGTAAACGATGTTATTAAACGAAGCAATGCTTTGTTGCATGGCCGCCGTTGCTTTCTTTGGTGTTCTATCGGTTAGGGTGATGTAATAAAGTGAATCGCTTTCGGCCTTGCCGGGATTCCACGAAAAGAACAGGTACTTTCCATCGGCGCTCCAATACGGAGCCGAAGGCGAGGCGCCGATCCATTTTGGGTCACGCATGATTTTTTCCACTGTTAACAGCGAAAGCGTTTGTTGCGAAAATGAAAAGAAGAAACCGAAAAACAGCGGCAGAAGGAATCTGAATTTCATGTAAACGGCGTTGTGTATGCCGCTAAAAATAACGAAAGAACAGCCGCGATTTTTGCAAGCCTGAAACCGCGATAAATAATTTTAAAAGAAGGATTGCTTGAAAAATGTTGGGCATTGAATAGATGCAAGCAGTAAACGCTTTAACGCAGGAAGTCCGGTGTGCGGTTTACGGCTCCTCGCCTTCGGTATCGGTATTGCGCGGCACTACCAAAAAATCAGCAGGGGTCGCCGATTCCTGTATAAGCGTTTTGTATTTCTCTTTAAGCTGGCGCTTCACATTGCCAAGATATCCGGGCACTGGAACCTGCTCGCGATCGAGCGGCACGGCTTCAATCAGGTCGTTGCCTATGTACATCATTAACTGCATGGTGCGAGAGGATTGCGGCTAAGATATATGCAGCCTATGCGCCATACAAGCCAAAAAAGGCGTTTACAGTATTTAAGGAATAACATTTAGAAAAACTACGCAGACCACCCCACAGGGTTTTTACCGGCAGCGGCGCCATTGTTTAATGGAAGTGATGCAACGGCCTTGTTTTCGTGAAAAAGTTTATCCCTGCGTTAAGAAAAGTCTTGCACCATTCAAACGGTTTGGCTTCTTTTTTCCGTTGGTGCGGCTTTACATTTGCTCCCCTAAACAATTTGTATGAAACGCTCTCTCCTGTTTTCACTTCTTTCCTTTTGTGCCTTTGGCGGTTTTGCCCAAGGCAGTAAAGAGCCGGCCGTATCGCCGGTGTACCGTGCCACGGCCGAACGCATCAACGACCTTGTACACACTAAGCTTGACGCAAAGTTTGATTATCAAAAACAGCAACTGAACGGCAAAACATGGATTACGCTGAAGCCGCACTTCTACCCCACCGACTCGTTGCGGCTGGACGCAAAAGGCATGGACATACACGAAGTGGCGATGATGAAAGGCGCCAGGAACAATGCACTTAAATACAATTACGACGGCTTGTTCTTGACCATCAATCTTGACAAGACGTACCGCAGCACAGAACAATATACCGTTTACATTTCCTATACCGCCAAGCCTAGTGAGTTCAAAACAAAAGGCAGCGCCGCCATCACCGATGCCAAAGGTTTGTACTTCATCAATCCTTTGGGCGAAGACAAAGAGAAACCCACACAAATATGGACGCAGGGCGAAACCGAAGCCACGTCGGTTTGGATACCTACCATTGACCGGCCGAATCAAAAAACCACGGATGAATTCACCCTCACGTATCCGGCCAAATACGTTTCGTTAAGCAACGGCAAACTGGTTTCGCAAAAGACAAATGCCGACGGCACTAAAACGGATAACTGGAAGATGGACCAGCCGCATTCGCCTTACTTGTTCTTTATTGGCATCGGCGATTACGCCATTGTAAAAGACAGCTATAACGGCAAAGAAGTAAGCTATTATGTAGAGAAGGAATACGCACCGGTGGCCCGCCGCATCTTTGGCAAAACACCGGAAATGATTGCGCTGTTCTCCAAACTTACCGGTGTGGATTATCCTTGGGTGAAGTATTCGCAAATTGTAGGGCGGGATTATGTAAGCGGCGCCATGGAAAATACCACGGCTACGTTGCACGGCGAATCGGCCCAGCAGGATGCCCGCGAGTTAACCGATGGCAACCGCTGGGAAGAAGTCATCTCCCATGAACTTTTTCACCAATGGTTTGGCGATTACGTGACCACCGAAAGCTGGAGCAACATTACATTGAATGAATCTTTCGCTACCATCGGTTCGCAGCTTTGGAACGAGTTTCATTACGGCAAAGACGCCGGGGATGAAGAACGCTATACGTCTGCAAGAGGCTATCTCCGCAGCGGCAGCGAAAGTAAAAACCTTGTACGCTTTACTTACAACGACAAGGAAGATGTGTTTGACGCCGTGAGCTACAACAAGGGCGGTGCTATCCTTCAAATGCTGCGCAAGTTTGTCGGCGACAGTGCCTTCTTTAAATCGCTTAATCTTTATCTCACCACCAACAAATACAAGTCAGCCGAAGCACACCAACTGCGCCTGGCGTTTGAAGAAATTACCGGCAAAGACCTTAACTGGTTTTTCAACCAATGGTACTTCAGCAGCGGCAATCCAAAACTGAATATTACTTATGGTTACAATGCCGGGAGCAAGCAAGCGATGGTGACCGTAACGCAGCAACAGGAAGGCGATAAAGTTTTTACGCTTCCCGTGGCCATTGACGTATGGACCGGCGGCACGCCAACCCGCTACAACGTGTGGGTAAAGAACAAAGCGGACACGTTTTATTTTGCGGCATCGTCCAAACCATCGTTTATAAATTTTGATGCGGATAAAATTTTACTGGCCGATAAAACAGAGAACAAAACCATTGACGACTATGCCTTTCAATATGCTCACGGCAACTATATTGATCGCCGCGAAGCCATTGACGCCGCCGCAAAAAAGCAAGCCGAAACCGGCGGTGTGCAAATTTTGATGGACGCCGTAAAAGATAAATACGCACCGCTGCGGGCTTACGCCATCAACAGTCTGGACATGAGCTTGACGCAGGTGAAAAATGCTTTGGAAGTTCCCTTAGCCGATGGCGCCAAAGCTGACGACAAAAAGGTGAAAGCCGCCGCCATCAACAAGTTGGGCCAGTACCGTTTTTCCAAATACGTATCCTTGTTTAAAACCGCTTTGAATGATTCATCATACTCGGTAGCCGGTGCGGCGCTGGAAGCACTGAACCGCATTGATACGACTACCGCATTTGATGCCGCCAAGACCATGAGCAAAGGCAAGGTGAAAGGCCGGTTGGAGATGGCCACGAAAAACATTATGAACGCAAGAGACAAAGGCACGGCCCTGAAAGCGCTTACCGATTATGAAGCTATGCCCTTTGGACAAGCCAAATTTCAGGCGCTCAACGGTGTATTTGAACTCGTGAGCACGACATCGGACTTTGAAATTTTTAAACGAGGCATAGACGACATTATGGGAGTGGAAGCCATCCTGCCGGAAGCTCTTCGCGGGCAAGTAATGCCGCAGATTTACAAGGCCCTGAACGAAGTGCAAAAAGGAAAAGTGGAAGACGGATTGACCGACCAAGTGAATTACTTAGCCGGCAAACTTCCCAAGGATGAAAAAGGTGCTCATTAAGTAACTTGTTTTTCTTCTAAACAGCCCGGCACTCATTGCGGGCTGTTTGTTTTTACATTGTGCCCTTTGTGTGTCGTTTGTGCTCGTTGTGTTCCGATATTGGCAGCGTAGAAGGAACACCAAGGACACGAAAGGCACACAAAGGGCACAATAAGCAGGTCGTACCAACTCACCCTTCCTTATTTCAAAAACTATCGGCAAGCAGTTGCTTTATCGTTCTAATTGTGTTTATAATTGAGCGTTTGCAATTGGCTGTATTTCTCTTTCTTTGCGCCTTATGTGTCTGGCCGCTCCACGCGGTCTTCATACAAATACAACCACACATTATGGCCTTCCTCGAAAAGCATCTGTTCATACAAAAATCCACTATCCCCGGCGCCGGCAATGGTTTATTTACACGTGTTGACATTCCCAAAGGAACCCGCGTTGTGGAATACAAAGGGCGAAGAACCATTTGGAAAGAAGTAAAGGACCAGCACGATAATTTTTACATCTACACCATCAACCGCAACCATGTGATTGATGCCCGCCGTACCCTTTCGGCCTTGGCCCGCTATGCCAACGATGCGAAAGGCCTTACCCGCATTAAAGGCATTACCAACAACGGCGTGTACGTGAACGAAGGCACCCGCGCCTATCTGGAATCCATCAAAAATATTCCTGCCGGCGGCGAGATATTGGTGGATTACACAAAGCCATATTGGGACGTGCTGAAAGAAAACCTTAAGCTGGAAGGCAAATGGCCAATTAAGAAAGCGGTGAAAAAATCGGCAACAAAAAAGAAGGCCGGTAAATAATTCTTTCGGTCAATCATAGTTTGAAAAGCAACCGCCTTTGTAACGGTTGCTTTTTTGTTTGCGATATGCAATCATTAATGAAAGGAACCGCTTGTGAAAAGGATAATGTAAAAGACGTAAGGCAAACTTTAGTTTAGGATAAAGCCGACCGCTTTGCGGTCGAACCTTCAATAGCCACGGGTAAAACACGCGGTAATAATGGAAAATGGATTCTTCAACCTTCAAAAGGTTGAATACTGTTCATTCAAGCTTTGCCTTTCACTTCCCACTAACGTCATGTAGCAACGCTCTATCTATTAGCCTAGTATCTCATTCATTCATTAATAGAGACATTTTGTCCTTTTCTTAGGCATTGGCAACAAGTTTGAAACCTACTTTTGCACCTCAATTTTTAGCACATGAACCCCACGGAAATGCCCGACAATGGCCGCTTTGAAGAGAACGGCTTTAACATCAATGCCGATGAAAGCATAGATGGCAACCAGCACCTGAACGAGCCGGTGGCCGACGATACCGAGATAGACGCCTTAAAAGAACAAATCGCACAGCTTAACGATAAGTATTTGCGCCAGGCAGCGGAGTTTGATAACTTTCGCCGCCGCAACGCCAAGGAAAGGGTAGAACTGATTCAAACCGCCGGTAAGGATGTGATCATTGATATGCTGGACGTTTTGGACGACAGCGAACGGGCACAGAAGCAGTTGAACAACACCGGCGACATTACCCAAATCAAAGAAGGTGTGAACCTTGTGTTCAATAAGTTCCGGGCCACGCTCACGGCAAAAGGCCTGAAGCCGATGGAAGCGGTGGGCACGCCTTTCAATGCCGACATCCACGAGGCCATCACCGAGATAGAAGCCGGCGAAGACAGCAAAGGCAAAGTAGTGGCCGAGGTGCAAAAAGGTTATTATCTCAATGACAAGATCATTCGCTTTGCCAAAGTGGTGGTGGGCAAATGAAGGCCGCAGAAAGCGGACAACCGTTTTCAACATGTAAAAAAGTTCTTTAAACGAGGTTCGTGATCATGTACCAGAGGTCTGTCTATCTATTGGGCTTCTGTTGCGTCGAACTCTTACCTGCCTGCCGGCAGGCAGGTACGTTCAGGACATTATTCAACAAATACAAATCACAAACACGCTGGCACAATCAGTGTGTTCCTAAACTCCCCTTCAGGGGATGGGGGCAAAATGTCGAAACGAGATTACTACGAAATACTGGGTGTAGCCAAAGGTGCTTCCACGGAGGAGATTAAAAAATCTTACCGCAAAGTAGCCATGCAGTTTCACCCCGACCGCAACCCCGGCGACAAAGGAGCCGAGGAAAAATTTAAAGAGGCAGCCGAAGCCTATGAAATTTTAAGCGATGGCGACAAGCGTTCGCAATACGACCGTTACGGCCATGCCGGTGTCAGCGGCAACGGACGCGGTGGCCAAGGGCAGAACATGGAGGACATCTTCAGCCAGTTTGGCGACATCTTTGGCGATGATGTTTTCGGTTCCTTTTTTGGTGGTAGTGGCCGCAGAGGTGGTGGCGGACAAAGAGCACCACGAGGTATTCGCGGCAGCAACCTTCGCATCAAGCTAAAGCTTACGTACGAAGAGATAGCCAAAGGCGTAACCAAAAACATCAAGGTTAAAAAATATGTGGGCTGCGCTACCTGCAACGGCAGCGGCGCTAAAGACAAAAACAGTGTGCAAACCTGCGGCGCCTGTGGTGGCAGCGGACAAGTGCGCAAAGTAACCAACACATTTTTGGGTCAAATGCAAACCGTAACCACTTGCCCTACTTGTAACGGCGAAGGCACCACGGTTACGCACAAATGTGGTACCTGCAAAGGCGAGGGAAGAGTGTACGGCGAAGAAACCGTGAACATTGACATACCCGCCGGTGTACAGGAAGGAATGCAACTCAACATCACCGGCAAAGGCAATGCCGGTGAACGTGGCGGCTCACCCGGCGACCTGATAATTTTAGTGGAAGAAGAGGCGCACAAAGACCTGCAACGCGAAGGCCTGAATGCGGTTTATGAGTTGCACATCTCCTTCCCCGATGCGGTGTTCGGCACCAACCTCGAAGTGCCTACGATTGATGGCCGCGCAAAAATTAAAATCCCACCGGGCACGCAAAGCGGTAAAATATTCCGGTTGAAAGGCAAAGGCTTTCCGGCCGTGAATAGTTATGAGAAAGGTGACCAGTTGGTACATGTAAACGTATGGACGCCGCAGCATGTTTCTTCAGAAGAGAAAGCAATATTAGAGAAGATGAGTAACTCGCCCAACTTCAAGCCCGCCCCGGATAAAACAGACAAGTCGTTTTTTGATAAAATGCGGGAGATGTTTTCGTGATGACGATAGTTTATAGAAAAAAGGGACGGCTGTTTGGTCGTCCTTTTTTATTTTAATAGTCGGAGCATCTTAGATTTGAATGCAAAGCCCTGTTGTGCTTTTCATCATTTCAATCTCAATGCTATCGCACTGCGACTGACCTGTCATCTCAAGGAACGAAGGATCTATGGACAATACGTAAAATGCTTTACGCAATCAGTAAAACTATTAGCCATCTTTTCGTACAGCGGTAAGCACAGATGCTTCCTGCGTCAGCATGACAAGCAAGAGGCATTGCTTTTTTATTTCTCTAAATTTTAGAAATTTTTCTATCATAAAGACTTTGTCCTGTCATCCCGACGCAGGAGGGATCTGTGAACTGCGCTTGAATGCAACTTACCAAAAGAAGCCGCGGCTTATAACCTTGAAGGCAATTCATCCGGCGGCCATTTTTCAAAAAATTCCTCGTTCAAAAATTCTAATTCTGAGTTCGCCGTGGCAATTAATTGCAACTTCTTTTCCCTTCGCCATCCTTTGATTTCTTTTTCTCTTGCAATAGCATCGTTTACATATTTGGAGCTCTCAAAGTAAAGCAGGTAATAGACGTGGTATTTGCCACAAAACGTTTCTTCCTGACCGCGGTTTTGATAGTGTTCAGTAATACGTTGCAACAAATCGTTTGTGACGCCGGTATAAAGCACCGTTCGCAATTCGTTGGTGAGGATATAAACGTAGAAAGTCTTTTGTTGCATGATGGCAAGATGTTGCTTTTTTCATCAGGCTTTTCTTTTGCAAAGTCCACAGATCCCTCCTGCGTCGGGAGGACAGGACACAGGCACTATAATAGCAATGTGGCCAAATGTTAAACAACTGATCACTCTTACTTTTTTATCGTGCTATCATTACTCTTTTTGGCCTCCGCAATAATCTCTTCGATAGCTTTATTCTTCCACACCTCAATTTCTTTTGTAATTTTTTGTTCACTCAACATCGTTCTCTTCTTCTCAAATTCTCTCTCCCTCTTTTCATGAAGTTGAGCCTTCAACATTCCGATTTGTGCCAGTCGGTATCTTTCAACAAACGCTTGCAGTTTATCATCGGGTAAATGTTTCTTAAACGCAAGCGCTAATTCTTTTTTCCTTTGCGATAGCTGCTGTCGCTTTTTTTGAGGATCCATTTAAAACATTTGTTTTGCACTGCATTACTGATGGTTCGTTACTCCTCCTTCTTCCGCTTCTTTCCATAAAGTTTCTTCGCCAGTTCCACCAACTGCAAAAACTCTTTTTGCGAGAAATTAGCCGGGTCAACAGCGGGCTTGGCAAGGGTTGTAATGTCCGCCCAGGTTACGTCCTTCACGTATTTGGAGCCGCGCAGCAAAGAGCCGAACATCACCACGGCGCTGGCGAATTTATAGGTATTGGAAAGTTGATTGAACGGCGTGTAAAACAACTGCGGTTGCTCCGCCATTTCACAGGCTGTGTGGCTGTTGCTGTTTTGATAACGAAGCAAAAAGTTTACGGGATCAGTGAGGCTTTTTTGATAACCTTCCACCGGCACAATTTCAAAGGCCGCGATGGTGGAATAAGCCGAGCCGACCTCGCCGCCTTCGATGGTAGCGGCGGTGTCTTTAATGGCGCCCACTTTATTGTCAAATCCAATCAGCCGGTATTCCTTCACGTATTGCGGATTGAACTGCACCGAAAGAAAAGCATTGTCCGCTACGGTGTAAAGCGTTTGCATGAATTCTTTCATCAACACTTTTTCCGCTTCGCGGTAGCTGTCTATGTAGGCAAAGTTGCCGTTGCCGCTTTGGGCCAGCGTTTGAATTTTCGAGTCTTTGTAATTGCCCATGCCCACGCCCAAACAAGTTAGGTAAATACCCGCGGCCCGCTGTGCCAAAATCATCTGCTCCAAATCTTCTTCTTTTCGCAGGCCCACGTTGAAATCGCCATCCGTGGCCAGTATTACCCGGTTGTTGCCGCCCTTGATAAAATGCGTTCCTGCTAAGCTGTACGCCAGCTTTACCCCCGATTCGCCCGGCGTGTTGCCACCCGGTTGCAAGCTGTCGATGGTTTCAAAAATTTTTTCTTTTTCAGCGCCGCTTGTGGTGGGCAGCGCCACGCCCACCGTGCCGCCATAAACCACAATGGAAACCGAATCCTTTGCCCGCAGATTGTTCACCAAACCTTTAAAGCCGCTCTTTAAAAGGGGCAGGCGGTTGGGCATGTCCATCGAACCCGAAACGTCAATCAGAAACACCAAATGCGTTTGCGGTACGTTGTCCAGCGGAAGCTTTTTTGAGTTGATGTGCGCAAACAGCAGTTCGTTGTTCTTGTTCCAGGGACAAGCCGTAAGCGTGGCGGTTATTTCAAAGGGTTTATCAGGGGGTGGCTCTTTGTATTCAAGATTAAAGTAGTTGAGCATCTCCTCAATGCGCACCGCATCGGGCGGCACGGGAGAATCCATGGTGAGGAAGCGGCGGATGTTGCTGTACGAGGCCTTATCAACGTTCAAGCTTAAACCGGTTTTGGGATAAGCCGAAGCATTGATAAACGTATTCTCCACTGTGCTGGCATAAGTCTCGTCGCCGGCAAACAAAATCTGCTGGTCTTCGCGTTTGAGGTTTTGCGTGAGCGAAGAAAGCTTGTTGGAGAGGGCACTTTTTACGACCACCGCTTTCTTCAAAACAATGTCGTTGAATTTGCCGGCGGCGATGATGCGTTTTTCTTTGTTGTAGCCTTCGCGAAAGATGGTGAGGGTATCGGGGCTGGCCGTGGTCATGATGCCGAAGCCGCCATCGCTGCCGCTTTTGTACAAGTAGCCGCTGCTGTGCAAAAGCATGGTTACGTTTTGCAGCGGCGTGCCGCCTTCGTCCCGCACCTGTCCTTTGATGTAGAATTGTTGGGAGAAAAGCAGCGCCGGAAAAAGCAGCAAGCACGTTATGTAAGCAAGTCGCGTCAAAGCAGGCATTACGGGCAAAAGGTACGAAACAAACAACCCGCCGTCAAGCACACGGTGAAAAAGGCGATGTATGAACTAAAACTCACGCTGCTGTTGAAAATCGTGAATGAATAAACCACGTAAAGAAATCCCGCTTTATTTTTTTGATAGCAGTAACGAATGGCGAAGGAAGTTTAGTCCTCAAAGACTTTAGAACGCATAACGCAGGCGTTAATCATGAGTGGCAAACAAGGCCACAAACAAGGTGTCGGCCTTTTCTTCATAGCCTTTAAAATATTGCTGCTTCAGCAGGCGCAACGGCGTTTGTTGCGTGATGTAATCCACCACATCTTCATTTTCTCTTTTGAAAACGGAGCAAGTGATGTATAAAAAAAGTCCGCTTTCTTTTAAATACCTGACTGCATTTACCGCAATGGCTTTTTGCAAGGAAGCATAGTGCTCAATCTTTTCGTTTTGAAAGAACCACAACTGTTCCGGCGTTCGGCCCCAGGTGCCGGAACCGCTGCAAGGCGCGTCGCAAATGATGACGTCAAATGTTTTATCCAACGCAAAGCCGGCCGATGCCACGTTGGCTACAAAGCTTCGGTAAGAACGGATGCCGGCCCGCTTGAAACGAGACCGAAGATTGTGCAGGATGCTTTCGCGGACATCTGTTGCCGTGAGTTGCACTTTTGGAAAGGCATCGTAAAGGGCGATGCTTTTGCCACCGCTGGCCGCGCAACAATCCCAAGCGGAACGGATTTGCAATTTGCGATTTGCGATTTCAGATTGAAGAAACCCAAGCACTTGCTGCGAACTTTTATCCTGCACTACCGCCTCGTCATCCAATGCGATAAGGTCATCAATCTTGGTGGTGTTGGGCAAGCGAAGGCAATCGCCTTCAGTGGAAAAAGCCACTTCAGCCGAAGACATTTTTTGCAAAACGTCTTCCCGCCTTCCCGGCCGTATTCGCAAAAACAAATCCGGCTGAACGAGATGCGAACGGTTAAAAACCGCTGTGCTTATTTCGCCGCTTACTTCTTCTAAAAAAGGAAAGATGATCTGCTCTTTATCTGGCGAAAGCAACACAAGTTTTTCACGGATAGACAACGTTGCCGCTTCATTCCACTCCGGTTTGAATTCATTTATAAAAAGGCTTTTCTGGCGACACAAAAATTGCCCAATCAAAAGTTTTTCACCGATGGTTTTATAGGCAAAAGCATGGCCCAGGCGGTAGTAGCAAAAGCACAAATCAGCAATCGCCTTTCTATCTGTCGAACCGAACTTTTTATGCTGTTTGAAATGATTCTTCAACCAGGCGGCAAAGGGCATGGGATCGTTGTAAAGTCCGATAATTTCCGCCGCAGAGCGCAGGTACGATTGAAGGTGCATGAGTGAATATCTCCAAACTAAAAAGCGCCCCGCACTTTGGAACGCTTCTTCAGAAACCGTTGTTTTTTATTGATACGTGTAGGTGGAAGTAGAGCTTTGTGAACCATCGGTGCCCGATGCTTTTAGCGGTTGATTTTGGTTGTTGTACGTGTAAGTAAACGTGCCTGCGGAAACCACCGGCGAACCGCTGCTGTAATCCGTGACTGTTCTTTTGGTAGGATTGTTGGCCGAGTAAAACGTCGTGAGGCCGATTATGGGGGCATCTTTCTGAAATTGAAGGGGATTTGTTTTTGCGTCGTATTGATCATAACTGTCCAACTCGTCTAAATCAAAAGCAGTACCGTTATAAGAATACGTTTTTTGGGTGGCGATGTTGTTGCCGCTATAGGTGTAGTCGGTTTTTGTGTCGGGTGCGTAACCGCTGCCGTCGTTGTGATAGGTAATACCCGAAACCAACTTGCCCGAAGCATCATAGCTAAATACGGCGCTGTCGCTTCCATTCGTACCAAAAGCATTGTATTTGGCAAGGCCGTATTTGTACCGGCCGGCCATTGCATCGTAAACGTAATTGGTAACCAAACTGTCTAAGCCAATGGTCGCGTAGATGCTTGATTTAGCGATATAAGACATGATGACGCCGGCCGCGTTGCGAACAAGGCGCACTTGTGCATCAATCAACTGTCCACTTAAACTACCATCGTACGCAATGTTGCTGATAGAACCTGCCGCGTTGTAGGCAAAAGAAGTGGTGATGGTATCGGCTCCGGTGCGGGTGCCGATGCGAATCAACCTGGTACCGGAAGTGGTACCGCCGCTCCCTCCGGAGCCGATTCCACCGGCAGGGTCTCCTAAATCGGCTTCTTTTTGGCAAGCAGTCAGTAAAAGCAGGAGGCACAAAGAAAAGGCAGTAACGTTTTTCATTGTATGCAGGGTTGGGTTGAAAGATACAAAAGAAAAAGCCGCAGGGCAGCGGCTTTCAAATGCGTTTCAAAAATTTTTATTGATAGTAAAAGGTGTACTTGGTGGTTTGTGTGGGTTGCCCTGTTTGCGTAACCAACGCCGTTCCCGAAGTGGGTTTATTGCCCGTGCCGGTAACGTACGTAAACGTGATGGTAAGATTGGTGGGAGGCACGGTACTTGAGGAAGTCGTAACCATTTTTGCAATAATGCCGGCGCCAGTGCTGGGCAGGCCGTTCAAAGCAAGATTCTGTGCTCCGTTGGTTGACATATAAACGGTATTCACAGCGGTTGCCGCATACGCATATACATTGTCCGCATCTAAGTCCATTGTTCCGCCCGGATTGCTCGCATCGGTGTAAACCTTCATACCCGTTACCCGGTTAGATGCATCATACGTGAAGTCGTACCGGCTGTTAAGCGTTGATGCACCGGGTGCAATTGATGAAAAAAGAGCGCTGCTGTACGACGCCATTTTACCGCCTGAATACGTATAAGCGCTGCTGTCGGTGGTACTCAAGGAGAAACCACCTAAGTTTAAGGTCTGCACACTAAGGGAGTAGTCGTAATCCAAGCTGTTGGTGGTGGGGTAGTGAAATGTTTTCACGGTTGTATCGGAAGTGGCGCCGGGAGGATCGGCCAGCTTTTGCAGCACTTTTACAATACGGCCGGCACCATCACGAAAAAATTTTTGATAACTATCTGCCGGAAAGCCGCCGGAAGTGCCAGAAGTAGTTATTGTTTCCAACCGGCTTTGCGCATCATAACTGTAAAGCGTGGTTTGTGTTTCGGCACCGGCTACGGCTACCGCTTTAACCAAGAGGCCCGAACCCGTGCTTCCGCCGGTTCCCGTGCCGCCTGAACTGGTACCAGCGGGGTTATTCGGATCGAATGAGATTTCTTTTTGACAAGAGGCAAAAAGGGTGATGGCTGCAAGAGCAGTTAGTAGCTTTTTCATAAAGTATTTTTCGCCGCCAATATACTTACAATTCCAACAAAGTCTTAACCGGGTCTTTACCAAATAGCAACAAGTCAGGGTTTTCCAGTAGCTCTTTTACCCGCACTAAAAACGACACCGATTCGCGGCCGTCAATAATGCGGTGGTCATAACTTACGGCGAGATACATCATGGGGCGGGCAACAATTTGGCCGTCTATTACAACGGGCCGTTCCTGTATTTTGTGCATGCCCAAAATAGCCGATTGTGGTATGTTGATGATGGGTGTGCTCATGAGCGAACCAAACACGCCGCCGTTTGTGATGGTAAAGGTTCCGCCCTGCATCTCCTCCATGCTTAGCTTATTGTCGCGGGCCTTGGTAGCCAGTTCCACTACCTTCTTCTCTATCCCTGCCATGCTCAAACTTTCCGCGTTGCGGATGACGGGCACTACCAAACCTTTGGGCGCCGATACGGCAATGGATATGTCGCAGTAATTGTGGTAAACAATGGAGTCGCCGTCAATGTACGCGTTCACAGCAGGCCACTCGGCCAAGGCAAAACAAACCGCTTTGGTAAAGAAGGACATGAAGCCGAGGTTAACGCCATGCTTCTCTTTGAACTTGTCCTTGTTGGCGGCGCGGATGGCCATGATCTTGCTCATGTCCACCTCGTTGAACGTGGTGAGCATGGCCGTGGTATTCTTGGCTTCTACTAACCGGCGCGAAACGGTTTTACGAAGGTTGCTCATCTTTTCGCGGCCTTCGGTACGGTTAAACAACTCCACACCGGGTTTGGTTCCTGGATGTTCCAAGGCACTCAAGACATCATCCTTTAAAATTTTTCCGTTTGGCCCTGATGGTTGTATGTTTTTCGGGTCAACTTTTTTATCGGCAATAATGGCGGAGGCAACAGGAGTTGCCTTGACGTCAGCGGCCGGTTGCTGATTGCCGCCAGTTGCCAGTTGCTGTTTGCCTGTTGCCGGTTCCTGTGCGGGTTTGACCACTTGTGCAAGAGCATCGGTCTTTTGCATTTCAGGGCCTTTATCAGTTACCGGTTGTTCATTGCCTGCTGGCTTTGCAGCTGTTTCGTCAATCTGCGCCACGGCGTCACCAATGTTCAGCGTATCGCCTTCCTTGCCCACGGTTTTTAAAATGCCGGCTTGTTCGGCGTTCAGTTCAAAGGTGGCCTTCTCGCTTTCCAACTCGGCGATTACCTCATCACGCTCCACGTAATCGCCGTCTTTTTTCAACCACTTTATCAGCGTTACTTCGTTGATGGATTCGCCGACCGTGGGCACTTTTATTTCTATCATGATTGAGTATTGGTTTTGTATCCTGATTGTTCAATTCGTTTAATAACGACTTTTTTAAATTGCTTAACTTCTTCTACCAACGGAAGAATCGGTGTTTCTTTTATGGCATAATCGCCGTAATTTCCTTCCTGCCGGTATTCAAAGAGCCTGGCTAATAGCTTACCCCAATTTTCGTCTAATTCCTTTGACTTTATGAACCGTAACGAAAACAAAGATTTTACGCCGGTGTGCGTATGCGCCTGAATTTCGTTTGCTGCAAAAGCGCTTGGATCAAATAAAAACAAGAATAATAAAGTTCACCCGCAAGGCTGTTCCAGAACCTGGCCCTCCACTGCCAACTGTGCCATTGCAAAAGCTTCCTCGGCTCTTTGCAGTTCAGCGGTTATCAAATCCTGTCTGCTTGCTTTCATAAATGAATGCCCTCTTTTGCTACGTTCTTGTTCAAAGGCCTTATTTCCCAATAATCCCAACTTTTCTTATCAACAATGAAGGTTGATATTGCCTGCAGATAGTCTAATTCAATTTCATACACTTCATCCCGCGAAAGCTTCTTCCGTTTCGCGTCAAGGTCAGGACTCGTCAAAATCAACACATCCCAATCACTGTCCTCTTTGTAATCTCCCCTGGCCCGCGAACCGTAAAGAATAACTTCGGCTTTGTCATCAAAAGACAAAACCGTGTCTTTTATCTCTTTTAAAAATTCTTGCTGGTTCATGTACTCAAATTGTAAACGCCGTCTCCACAATCTCCGCCTGCTCCTGTGCATGAACTTTTGAATAACCGCTCGCCGTAGCCGCGCCGGGCTGACGGCTAATGATGCCGTAATTCATCCCCTTCAAGTTCATTTGTAAAAACGAAGCGGCACCCATGTTCAGCGGTTCTTCCTGCACCCAAAACCAGGTGGCTTTGCTGTATTTTTTATAGAGGTCTTCGAGTTGTTTGTAAGGCAATGGATAGAGTTGCTCCACACGAACCACTGCCACATCTTTGCGCTCTTCTTTTTGTTGCCGCTCGGCCAAATCGTAATACACTTTGCCGCTGCAGAAAAGAACCTTTTTTACAGCCCCGGCATCGGTTACGAAAGTATCGTCAATCACTTCTTTAAACCGTCCATTTATAAACTCACTCATGTGTGAGTAAGTAGCCGGCAAACGCAGGTTTGCCTTGGGCGAAAAATTGATTAGCGGTTTGCGGAAAGACCAGCTCATTTGCCGCCGCAAGGCATGAAAGAAATTGGCCGATGTGGTGATGTTGGTTACAATCATGTTTAACTCCGCACACAGTTGCAGAAAGCGTTCAAGTTTTGCGCTGCTGTGCTCCGGCCCCTGGCCTTCGTAGCCGTGCGGCAATAGTAGCGTAACGCCGCTCATGCGGCCCCATTTTTGTTCGCCGGCTGCAAGAAACTGGTCAATGATGATCTGTGCGCCGTTAGCAAAATCGCCAAACTGCGCTTCCCAAATCACCAGGTTATTTGGATTAGCCAATGCATAGCCGTATTCAAAACCCAACACGGCGTACTCGCTTAATAAAGAGTTGTAGATGCGCAGCTTGCTTTGTCCGTCCTGAAAATGATTTAAGCGATTGTATTCTTTGTTGTTGTTCTCGTCATAAATAACGGCGTGGCGGTGCGAGAAAGTGCCGCGTTTTACGTCCTGTCCGCTCATGCGAACGTCTTTGCCTTCGATGAGCAAGCTGCTGTAACCTAAAAGCTCGCCGGTAGCCCAATCCACTTTTTGTTCGGCATCAAACAGCTTTACTTTATCCTGCAACAGTTTGTCCACCTTACGCAAGGGCTTGAAGTCTTGCGGGTAAGTCATCAAACCATTGAATAATTTTTTGAACGTTTCTTCAGTGACAGCCGTAAACGGCGACTGGTCAAAGTCTTCTTCCGTTGCTTTGCGCAAACTCTTCCAGGCCAACTCCGGCTGTTGGTAATTGTAAGGCAGAGGGTTTTGTTTGATGTCATCGAGGCGCTCTTGCAAGTCGCTCCAGAACTGCTTCTCCATGTCCTTGGCCAACTGTTGCGCATCGGGTTCGCCGTGTTGCAACAGATACTGCACATACACTTCACGCGGGTTGGCGTGTTTGTCAATCAACGCATACAAATGCGGTTGCGTAAACTTGGGATCGTCGCCTTCGTTGTGGCCGTGGCGGCGGTAACAAACCATGTCAATAAACACATCGCTGTTAAACTCCTGACGGTAACGAGTGGCAATCTCCACGCACTTTACTACCGCCTCGGGATCATCGCCGTTTACGTGAAAGACCGGCGCCTGAATGGCGGCGGCCAACGAGGTGCAGTAATCAGATGAACGGGCGTCGTCAAAGTCGGTGGTGAAGCCGATCTGATTGTTGATAACGAAGTGGATGGTGCCGCCTGTATAATAGCCTTTCAGGTTGCTCATCTGCAACACTTCGTACACAATACCCTGACCGGCTACGGAAGCATCGCCGTGAATAAGAACGGGAAGAATTTTATCAAAATTACTTTCGTACAATACATCGGCTTTAGCACGGGCAAAGCCTACCACCACCGGGTCCACCGCTTCCAAGTGTGAAGGGTTGGGCATAAGCTTTAAGTGGATGGTTTTGTTGCTCGGCGTTTGCAATTCGCTGCCGTAACCCATGTGATACTTCACGTCGCCGCTGCCCATGGTTTGATCCAACTTGGCCGTGCCTTCAAACTCACTAAAGATTTGCTCGTAAGTTTTGCCCATGATGTTGGCCAGCACATTAAGCCGGCCACGGTGAGCCATGCCAATCACTACTTCCTGCACATCATGGTCGGCACTGGTATTGATGATGGCGTCCAACGCGGCAATGGTCGTTTCGCCGCCTTCCAGGGAAAATCGTTTTTGTCCGATGTATTTAGTGTGCAGGAATTTTTCAAAGATGACGCCTTGGTTCAGCTTGTCAAGAATGCGTTTTTGTTTTTCGATGGGCACCCATGCGGAGAACTTCGCTTCCATTTCGTCCGCCAGCCAGTTCACTTTTGTTTGGTTGCTGATGTATTTAAACTCGATGCCTACATGGGCCGCATATACTTGATTCAGCTTTGCGAGAATATCTTTCAACGTGGCCGGCCCTATCCCAATGCGTTCGCCTACCTGAAATGTGGTGTTCAAATCGGCATCGTCCAATCCAAAAAAAGAAAGTTGCAGGTTGGCATCACGGTCTTTGCGTTCGCGAATGGGATTGGTCTTGGCAATGAGATGTCCTTTGTTGCGGTAGCCCAGAATCATCCGGTAAACCGCCAGCTCTTTGTGCCAGTCGGCGCCTTCTTGTTGGGAAGCCGGTTTAAAAACCACCGCCGGCTCTGCCGTTAAGGCTCCGTTGCCGTTCGATTTGCCGTTGGTGTTGGCCATGGCAAAATCAAAGCCTTCGAAGAAGCGGCGGAACTCGGGGTCAACACCTTCGGGGTTCTGAACAAAATCTTTGTAGAGGCTTTCAATGTAGCTGGGATGCGCACTGGTGATGTAGCTAAAATCCTTCATGGAGCGGTGTTTGGATTGGGGCAACAAATATACCGCGTGGCGGTGTTCACCTGTTCACAAGTTCGCTTGTTTACTTGTTGCTTTTGCCAGCGGCAAGCCTCCGGCGTCTTTTGCGTTCCTTTCTTCGTTAACAAAAAATATCAAATTTCAAGTCTGAAATCTTGCTCCTTTCCCCTACATTTGCCTCCCGAAATTTAAACGAACATGGCGAATCATAAAGCAACAAAAAAGGACATGCGTCAATCGGCGGCCCGCCGCGAACGTAACCGTTACGTAGGCAAAACCACCCGCAATGCCATCCGCGATTTTAAAGCGGTGACCGATGCATCCGCAGCCGGCGAAAAATTACCCGAAATGGCTTCGATGCTTGATCGCTTAGCAAAAAAAGGCGTCATTCATAAAAATAAAGCAGCTAACCTGAAACGTAAGTTGGCGAAGAAAGTGAACGCACTGGCCAAATAAGCCATCCGCATAAAAATTTTAAAAGCATTCCGGTAACCGGGATGCTTTTTGTTTTGCCGTTATTCCAGCTTTGTTTCGTGATTACATTCGCTCATGCGAACAATTCTTTTCCTTTTTCTTCTCACCACAAAACATTCTTTCGGTCAAAACACGGCATCATCGTATTGGCTCACACGGCCGCCGAAATCTATTTTTCCGCTTACCCGCTTTGATACATCTTACGGTAAAGAATCGGTTACCTATGCCGAAGCCATTGATTTTTGGAAGCGGTTGGATGCGGCTTCGCCGCTTGTAAAAATGATGGAGACGGGACCGACCGATGCAGGCTTTCCGTTGCATCTTGTGCTGATTTCATCCGATGGCGACTTAGATATAAAAAGCATCAAGGCCAAAAAGAAGACAATCATTCTTATCAACAACGGCATTCATCCTGGCGAACCGGATGGCATTGATGCAACGATTGCGTTGGCGAAAGAATTTATTTATCCCACTCCGCTTCCAAACACAGACGGGCCTAAATGGGTGATAAAAACGTTGCCGTACAATGTTGTTCTTGCCATCATCCCTGTTTATAATATCGGCGGGTCTTTAAACCGAAGTGCGAACTATCGCATTGATCAAAATGGTCCCACGGAAAAAGGCTTTCGCGGCAACGCACAGAACCTTGATCTAAACCGCGACTTCATCAAGATGGATTCAAAGAACGCAACGTCGTTTTCAAAAATTTTTACCTTGCTCGATCCCGATATTTTTATTGACAACCATGTGAGCAATGGCGCCGATTACCAGCACGTAATGACCTTGCTCACCTCGCAACACAACAAACTTGGCGGCGCCATGGGTGAGTATATAAGCAAAACATTTGAACCGGCTTTATATCCAATGATGAAAGCAAAAGGTTTCGACCTGGTTCCTTACGTCAATCATTTTGGCGAACCCGTGGACAAAGGCTGGCCGGAGTTTTATGACGGACCTCGGTACAGCAGTGGCTACGGAACGCTTTGGAACACGTTTTCCTTTGTGCCCGAAACACACATGCTTAAACCATACATCCAACGAGTGGCTGCAACAAAAGCATTGATGGAATGTTTTATTCAATTTGCTTCAGAACACAGCAAAGAAATAACAGCGTTAAGGGAAGAAACAAGAAAGGCGCAAACAACGCAAGCCTCTTTTCCATTGGCGTGGAAGTGGGATAAAACAAAATCAACAACGATAACCTTTAAAGGCTTTGAAGCCGGCACCAAAACTAGCGACGTTTCGGGTTTGCCGGTGTTATTTTACGACCGCAGCAAACCGTACGAAAAGGTGATTCCGTTTTACAATACCTACACCGACACCTTGCTTGTACAAAAGCCAATTGCTTATATGATTCCGCAAGGTTGGTGGAAAGTGATCGAACGCCTGCAGGCAAACGGCATTCAAATGAAGCGTTTGATACACGACACCATCGTTGAAGTAGAAGCCTACCGCATCGAAAATTATACATCAGGCGCAAGGCCGTATGAAGGCCATCACCCCAATCGGGATGTGCAGGTTTCAAAAAGCATAAAGAAGGTTGCTTTCCGCAAAGGGGATTATTACATTTCAACGGCGCAACGCGGTACACGTTTTTTGATGGAAACATTAGAGCCGCAAGGAGAAGACAGCTATTTTGCCTGGAACTTTTTTGACGCCATCCTCGGCCAAAAGGAAGGTTTTTCCGATTACGCTTTTGAAGACATTGCAGCAGCCTTTTTACAAAACCACTCCGATGTAAAACAAGCATTGGAAGAAAAGAAAGAGACCGATTCGGCCTTTGCCAAAAATGCTTATGCGCAGCTTGATTTTGTTTACAAAGCCTCGCCGTATTACGAACCGGCGCACAACCAGTATCCGGTCTATCGTGTGATACACAAGTAAGAGCAAAGGGCAAGAAGGAGAAGGAACCGGTTTGCTTTTTGAAAAAACATTCAACGACTACGCATAAAAAAACCTCGCCGGAAAGCGTGGCTTTTTAATGCGTGTGGCTTATGATTAGTACCCGCCTCCTTGTTCTTGTTCAAACGAAAAATTCGCTTCATTGCCGATGCCTTTAGGGTTCAAGCCGTACTCATTCTCCCCATGCTTGCTGTCGGCAAACAAAAGCCAAAAACCATACAATGGAATGAGAATAAACCAGCCGCTGTTGCCCAGATCGTGTGACCGTTTTATAGCTTGCGCCAACAAAAACCAGAAGCCTGGTATGAAGACGACAAACGATAAAATGCCTTCAACCGAGGTGTTATCCCGCCCACCAGTTACGGCCGTTGCTAACAAAGAAATGATAAACAGAGCGCCGTAAAAGATGATGATGGAAAGACCATATTCCAAGCGCCTGATGCGGCCGTTAAATGAGAAAGGTGATTTAAACATGCAAGTAGTTTTTGGTTGTGATGAAATTCCGGACAAGATAATAAGGCGGCTGAAAAAGTCAAACCGCTATTTGCGCTTGTAGAAATAAAGTTGCTGGCTCGATGAGAAACCTTTTTCACTTAATGTATAATAGCCGTCATTGGCTGCGCTAAAGCAGACCGCTTCGCCCTGTGGTTCTAAAATATACGGCAGTTTGGTAAAACTCTTTTGCAAAGCAGTTTCCTTCTTCTCTCCTGTAGTTACCGTGTAATAATAAAGCGCCAGGTACGTTTTTACAATGATCTCTTTTTCATCGGCCGACAGGGCTGCACTAACCACCCCATTGTACGGCAGTTGCCCCACCAACTCCGCTATATTTATAGCCGATGTGAAAAGCGGTGCTGTTAGTTTATAGATGCGTGATGCACTGTCTCGTTTGGTAATGATGTAAATGTTTTTGGTGGACGGCTCTACAAAAAAGCCTTCGGCATCGTGCGAACCATCAGGGTATTTAAAGCGAATGGTTTCAATGTTTCTAACCGTGTCAACGGGGGCTGCCGGTTCTGGAAATTTATAGAAAGCATAATCAGGGTACACCGCGTTGTTGTCGCCAATCTCGCCTACATAAATATCACCGTTGCAAAGCGCCATGTCTTCCCAATCGCGGTTGGTGATGCCGGCCAAATAAACCTTCCTTTGGATTGTGCCGTCATGCTTTAAAAGGTACAATTGATTCGGGTTGCCGCTGTCTTCTTCTACCCACAAATAACCCGCATTGGCCTTGCTGTCGGCAATGCCGGAAGCTTCCTGTATCATGGGTTGAATGGATGTTATGGCCGGAATGCTGTCGAAGCCAGACCTGGTAACCGGCGTCGTAGCCATTGCCGGTTCGGCTAACTCGCGTTGGCAGGAGGCAAAAACACCTGCGGCAACAAGCACGGACGATAGTTTAAAAAAGCGGAAAGACAAAGGAGTGAATGTGGGTTTGTGTTTCAAAGTAAGCGCATTTAGGCAAAACGGAATAACGGCCAGTTGCCAAAGCCCTACTTCCGCAAAAACAAACAGTTTGCTTGTATGAAGACGGCTTTCAGGCAGAAGGCACTCCAATTTTATTGACTTAAGTTTTGCAAAAAGACAATCGTAAGGCCGGTGTCAATTTGCATTTAAAAAATCATCGCCCTTAAAAAAACAAGCTTGCTTACATTTACCCTATGCGAATTGCCGCCCTTCTTTACATCATCATTTCAGTGGGCGCCAATTTTTTTTTCGGCAACCTCACCACCTTTGTATTGGCGGCTCTTTCCTTCCCGCTTTTAGTGTGGCTGCTAACGAGGAGAACACAGAGAACAGACGGCCGGGCACCGCACCATCCCGAAGGCAAAACGGCAAGTGATTTTATAAACGGCTATTCCATACCGTGAATGATGAATGGTGTTTCGTGAATAAAGGAATGTTCCCCCACCACTGATCATTCACTATTTGGACAACGTGTTGCGAGAGGACTTCTAATAACCCCGGTGCTTTTTAATCTTTTCTTTCAGGCCGTTGCCGCAATGGTCAATCAACTGATCAATGATGCTTTGAATTTGTGCGCCGTGAAGCGGCTTGGTTACAAAACCGGCGCCATTCGCTTTGGCAAAGGCGGCTTCGGAAGGGAGTGTGGAGGTGGTGAACAAAACCGCGGGAACATCATTGTAATCCGGCAGGGCACGCAGGCGCCGCAAGGTTTGTTTGCCGTCGAGGCCGTGCATGTTTACGTCAAGTATAACCAAACAAGGTTTGGGTTGCAGTGGCGCAAGGTTTTGAAGATAGGCAAGCAGTGCCCCGCCTTCTTCAAAGGTTATCAGTTCAACAACGGGTGAAAATTCTTCAAAGGCTTCCCGAATCAATTCGCGGTCGTCAGCATCGTCATCGGCATAAAGCACAAGGCTTTTCGGTGGTAGCGATTTAGTCATGGTGGTGGCTTGTGGTTACAAATAAAAGAAATGTAAGAGAACGGTAGCAAATTATCTGTTCACATTTCCGTCATTTGCCGACGAATGCCTATTCTAAATCGCGAACGTTGATCTGGTCAAGGTAAGGTTGAAGAATAGCCGCATCGTCGGTGGCGATGGTGCGGTCAACGGTTTTGCGGTAATGCTTGTAATACACTTCCACGTAGAAGCCGTAAAGCTGAAACAACACCACTGTTTGTTTGCCTACTTTTCGCTTGCCTACATACACACCATCGCGGTGGAGGATTTCAAATTGCTGGTCTTCAGTGAATTCGGCGTATTCGGCAAGGCCGGTGGCTTTCTTGGTCATAAGCTTTAAAAGTGCAAATGTCAACACTCCGTTTTAGAAAACCAATGGTTCAGACCGCAATGCCTTGTCTGGCTTTCTTGTTCCCGCTCTAACACAAACCGTTAACCGCAAAAAAAATATTTGCATAGAAAGAAAAATAAGGGCCTGTATTTAAGATAACGGAAACAGCAACGCTTCCGTCCTTTTGCAGACAAACATTGCTGCCGCCGTTCTAAAAAATAAAACGCGAAGAGATTATAAAATGATCACGCTGTTGCTGGAGCCAAAACCGTTGGGGTTTTCAGTATCGGCATCAGGCTCGTTGATCCACAGGCTCTCGTTAACCACGTATTTAAACTCGTGCTGGCTTTCTTTGGGGAGGGAAATTTCGGCGCTGAAGCTGCCATCTTTTTTCTTGCTCATGGAAATCAGGGTTTCCCAGTTTCCGTTCAAACCGGCTATGGCGACGGTTTCGGCGCTTTCAGGTTTCAGCGTGAATTTTACTTTACAGTAATCTTTCGTTTTGAAGTATGTCTTCGAAATCATTTGAGGATAGTTTGCCCTTAATACACATCTGCTAAAAAAGTAACCCCTTGTTTTTGTCGCTTGCCACATTGACAGCGGTTACGCTTTTATACTAAAGAAAAGAATCGCTGATTTTGAGAAGTTTAGAAACCCTAACAATGAAATTTTGGCTCACAAGAAAATTTTTTGCAAGAAGTTGCTGCTATGCCCAACCATTCTTCAAACAAATTCAATGTCAATTAAAGAATGTTTACGCCTTTCAGCCGCCCTTGCTTCCACTTCAAAACGGTTATGGTGATAGCCTTTCCGAATCCAATCAACCAGATATAAAAAAAGAAAGGGCAGAAAGCCGTGGCGCTGGTATTGCCGCACATGCTCCACTTCGTGTACCATCAAACGGGGCGAAGCCAGAAACTCTTGCCGGCTGATGTTCCAAAGATGAACGGTGCGGCCAAAGACAATCGCCAGCGCACCGGCCCGCATCTTTTTCGCGGCCAGCTTTGCCACCCACGACTGCTCCTTGAGTTTTACTTTCATCGTCGTTCTTCTTTATAAAAACCGGGCGGCCTTTTCAATCTTGCGATAAGGCTTGCTAAAAAAATCGTCAACTTTTTTGTTGAATTCATCTCGGTAAACCAGTGGCGTGGAATGCCCTGAAGACGGCAGTATCCATAAATAACTCTGCGGGATGTTTTGAGCGATGAGCATCGTGTGTTCGGTCTTGATTACATCATGGTCGCCGCCAATAATGAGTGCAGGAATAGCGATGCCGTGCAGCGATGACAGCGAAATGTGCGGCTCTTCTATCAACAAGCGCATCAGCTTCCACGCTCCTTTTTGCTCCGCCGTGGTACGCTGCATGTTTTTCAGCCCATTGTATTCGGGCAAAACCATCTGCTCTACTTCGTTGACCACAGCCGTCGTGTCGGGCCAAAGATTGGCGCCTGTAACGGCCAGCTTCTTTACCTTTTGAGGATGGCGAATGGAAAGCAAGAGCCCGTTGATGCCGCCATCGCTCCAGCCAATGACCAGGGCCGAATCTATCTTCATCGCATCCAGCAAGGCCGCATAATCATCGGCCATCATTTCGTAAGACAATGAATCCGCGGCATCTTTTGACTGGCCCTGCGCCCGGCTATCGGCCACAATAACCTTGTACTTTTTACTGAAGTAGGGAATCTGGTTTACGAAGTCGGCAATAGAGCCGCCGTTGCCGTGAATAATCAGCAGAGGCTGCCCGTTGCCGTACGTTTCGGCATACATGCCAAAGCCGCGCAGATTGTAAACCTTGCCGGCGGCTTTATTGCTTCCGTACGGAATGCCGGTGGTGTTTTGGGTGAACTTCCTGGCTTCGGCCTCAATATCTTGAGCAAAAGAAGCGGCTGTTAGCACCGACAAACAACCGAGAAGCAGGGACTTTTTCATGCGTGAATTGATTAGATAAGAAAAGAAAAACGATGTTGTTTTAAAAAGTTCAGACAAATCATCTGGCCTGTTTCAAAAATATGCCGTCGCAGTGAGCAGATTCTAAAGCCTTTCCACTAAATTTATTATGAATCTAACCTCCGCTTCATGAATTGGTTTAAAAAATTTTTTAACCGAAAAGCGTTCGCACTTACTGTTGGCAAAGGGCAAAAAGAATTGCTTGAATTTTTCATCACCAACAAACCTGAATTTGACGACTGGATTCAGCGGCATCCGCAGCCCAAGGTCAGGTTTCAGTTTTATTACCCCACGGCCATTGATTTTTACTTCGGCGATTTCAAGCTCTTCACCGCTTATTTTATACGCGACCGGAAAGACCAGGTGCTTTTGACGGAGATGAAAATGAGCGAAACCAATTTCGATACCATCCGCTGCGCAAGCTGGGCGCCATTTGAGGAAGTGGTTATTGAGTTTTTAACCTCGCTGGAAGAAGGCAAAAAAATCGCCCTGTTTGAAAAGCGCAAGGTGCTTTACGAATACGAAAACCTTTGCGCCAAAAAAGCATCCACCGAAAACACCGCCCAGGCCTACATGAGCGCCGTAGCTTCCTTTCCTACCCTGAAAACATCTGGCTGATTTTACCGCGCCGCTCACCACTCCATAAACTTCTGAAAGCCCGGATAGCGAATGATTTTATAGGCCAGCAAAAGCACGCCGGCTACTTTGCAAAGCGTGGCGATGAACAGCAAAGTATTGGCATCGGCACTGTGTGTAATGCGGCGCAATGTGGCCCAAAAATCAAGGGCATAACCCACGGCAATCAGCAAGACGGTATGTTTTGTTTTCATGCCGGCGAAGATGCGGAAAAACCAAAACTCTTTACGCTTTGCCGCGATGCGGTGAACGTGAAAAAACTTTATTTTACGGCCAAACACCGGGACATGAAATTTTCAGCCGCTTGCTTTTTTTGCGCCCTAACCCTATCGGCCCTGGCGCAAAAACGCGAAGAGATTTTTGATTACTCGCTTCGGCCCAACAAACAATTCCCGTTCTATTTTGTAACCACTGAAAAAGAAGACAGCGGCTGGCACCGGAAGATTTACGCCATCTCCACGGCCTTGCTTTCCACCGATTGCTTTTACAAGGATGAAGCCTGCACCGTTCCGCACGGCCGCTATGTTTCGTACGACTTGAAGGGTTTTGAAAAAGAAAGCGGAGCCTATGTAAACGGGAAGAAAGAAGGCCCCTGGTTAGGCTTTAGCGACAAAGGCCTCATCATTGATTCGGGCATGTATGCGGCAGGCCGGCCAAAAGGTGTGCGCATGAAATGGTATGAAGACGGCATGCCTTCTGACTCCCTAAATTTTGACGGCGCCGGCAACGGCGTGCAGGTAAGCTGGTACAAAGACGGATCACCGTCAAGCGCCGGCTTTTGGACCCAGGACACGCTGAAGAAAGGACGCTGGAAATATTATTTTAACGACGGCACCGTGATGGCAACCGAAGATTATGCGGCCGGCAAATTCACCGTATGCAACTGCTACACGCAAAAAGGCGAAGCATTAGACACGGCTTCCTGCCGCGAAAAAGAAGCTGTACCGGCCGGAGGGCTAAAGGGCTGGCAAAACTTTTTAGAGAAAAGCTTATTCTCCATAATTGATAACCTTGCCAGAAGAGGCGCAAAGGCAGGCAACTACATTGTTCTCGTGCGTTTTTTAGTGACGGAAGACGGCACCGTTACCGACATTGTTCCGCAAACAAAACTGGGGCAAGGCATCGAAGAAGAAGTAATAGCCGCCTTACGAAAGGCGCCGAGGTGGCAACCCGGAAAACAGTTTGGCCGGGCAGTAAAATCTTACCATACACAGCCCATTGCATTTTCAATTGTAGAACAGTAAGCCTGCTCCGGCAAATGCAAGGTCGTTTGCACAAACCTTTACTCTTTCATCTTTGCCGCGGCATCGGGATACAACGCTTTTATTTCTTCCAATTTGGGTTGATTAAAATTTGCGTTGGCTTTATACGAAGCCGTCAGGGCATCGGCTTTATCAATCTCATTCTTTTCCATGTAATGCGCCAGCAATTCCAATGCGCCAGGCTGAAAACCGGGCTTGGCTTTGTACAACGATTCAAGATAAGTGGTAGCCTTTGCCTCGTCTCCTTTTTTTGTGTAAACCAAGGCACGGTAGTAATTCAACAACGGGTCGCCCACGGCTTTGTCAAGGCCGTCAATCACCTTCAGCAAGCGGTCGTAATCGCCGCGGTAAAAATAGTTGTCGAACAAAGCCAGTTGCACCGTTGGGTCAGCCCCGTAAAGCTTTTCAAATTCGTTCATCGCCTGCGTATAACTGTCTTTTCCCATGGCCGATGCAATCTGCACGTTCATCAACTGAAAGCCTTTTTCCTTTCGCATGTCCACTGGCAACCGGTCGAAAAGCCGTTTGGCTTCTTCATAATTTTTTTGCTGATATAAAGACCGTATCTCCGGCAGCATCTGTGTTTGTTCTTTCAAACTCGTGTTGTTTTTTTCGCTGGCGCTCATCATGGCGGTAACGATGCCGCCCATCGTTTTACTTAAGGTTTCGCCCGATAGAAAAAGGTAAACATCACGGGCTTTGATGGAGTCGCCGTATTTGGCCAGGGTAAAGTCGTGGTAGTTGATTCCGCCTTCGCCAAACAAGCGGAAGACGATGTGCTGCGTGCCGTCTTTCTGATACTGCTTTACCAATTCGTAGGAACCGTCGTCGCCGAGCGAATTAAAAACTTGCCGGCTTAAGTTTTGTTTTTGCAGTCCGGTTTTTATGCCATCCTTCAAACCTTTGTTCGACTTTTCACCGGCGGCCTTGGCCACTTCATCGGCAAAGAGGTCTTGGTCCAATACTTTGTTGATGATGTTCTTGTCCCCTTTCTTCAGCGCGGCTTCAATGCTTTTAGCATAAGCGGTTGCTTCGGCATCGGTAATGGGTTGTTCTTTCTTAAAAGAGCAGGCGAAGAAGAGAGGCAGCAAAAAGAGATAGAGAAGTTTCATGGCGGTTGTTGGTTTACGTGCAGTTAGTCCAAATTACTGTTTTTACAAAAGCTAAACCATGAGAGAGCCAGGCCGCGGATGAAAATCTGTTTGCCGCACACGTTGCGGATTTGCCTTACAACTTTTCAATTTCTTCTTTTGTAAGTCCTGTTGTATTAGCGATGATGCCGATGTTAACGCCGGCTTCTTTTAAAGTCTTTGCAACTTCAAGATTTCTTCTTTCCGCAGCTAATGCGGCCATTTCTTCGGCTCTTCTTACGGCTAATGCGGCTTTTTCTTCGGCTCTTCTTACGGCTAATGCCGTGCGGTTTATTTCATCGCCTTCTTTAATGGAGGCTCTTTCGTAATCTTCCAGTTCCAATTTTGTCCAGTTTTGTTTGTCGGCTTCGGTGTACGCTTCCCGTAAACCTTCGTCCTTTATACTTTCCGGAATCACGGTCAGGCTTTCGGCATTCTTGATAAAGTATGTCCACTGGTCAATGGGCGATTGCAACTGCGCAAGAGTTTTGGTAAACTTCGGCAACTCGATAAAATTGAATTCAACATCCCTGATAACTTGTTCGTTTGTTTCCACATCCAACACCTTGTGACGGCTGAAGAAAGCAGGGTTGGCGCCGATTTCGAACTCCAGAATGCCGATGAAATAAACAGGTTTGAGTTTGCTGTAGTCCACTCCTTTGTCTATCTGTGACGTATAGCTTTGCGAGGTATAGTATAGAATGCGTTTGTGAAAGAAGTCGGCTTCGGCAATCTGCATTTCCACGATAAAGATGTTGCCGGCCTGGTCTTTTGCTTTTACGTCAACAATGGTGGATTTACCGCCACTCAGTTTAGAAAGCTGGTAGGGATTGGTGATTTCGACATCTATCACCGTATTGTTGCCGGGCAGGTCAATGACGGCATTGAGAAAAGAAATGAGTGACTTTTTCTTGTTCCCGTTGCCGAAAATTTTGCGAAAGGCAATGTCGTTGGTGACGTCAACGAATTTCATGGAACGAATCTACACAATTGCCACTATCCCTCTGTTTTGTTGCACTATACACTGCGCGGTTGATGGTGACTTATAAATCATCGCCCCGCGCCAACAATAGCGAAACATTCTTTTAGAGAGAACAAAGGAAAAGCGTTTATGACCTGGCTGAACGCCGCGAAAAACGGAAGGGGTTTTCATCATCCATTGGTGACGTTAACGGTGCAACAAAAACAGGCAAATAGAAACAAAAAGTGAGAAACCCATGAACATCGTAGCAAGAAGGACAATGGTGCGAAGCATCGTTTGTGATTTAGTGCCGGAAGATAGAAGCCGGGCATTGGGCCATTGTGAGCCTTTCGGCCAACGCTGTATTCTTTCCGCTGAAAGTCCGCAAGGGGCTGTCTTGACGGTAGTGTGCGACGTTGATACAGGTCTCACAATTACACGACGAGCCCCCGGAAAATTTATGATAAAGTGAACGGTTGAGGCGGGAAGTCGTCAAATAAGTTGGGATATAGATAGTACAAGAGAAATCACATTAAAGATTATTTTCCAAGATAAACTTCATCAATGCCGCCGGACCGGTTAATTCCAATTTTTGCATGATGTTTTTGCGATGTGTTTCCACGGTATGAATGCTTAAATAAAGCTTGTCAGCAATTTGCTGGTTGGTAAAATTTTCCTTGATTAACTGCACAATCTCCAATTCCCTTTTTGTAAGATTGAATTGTTTTAGGAAGTGATCGTTTGCGGTAAACTCATTTTCATGCGTTGGTTCCCTGTAAGGAAACGAGGTATGACCGGATGAAACCAAACGTATCGTTTGCAAGAGTTCTGCCTTGCTGCAATTTTTCAATAAATAGCCATTGGCTCCGGAGCCTTTTGCCTTCTCCACAAGATGCTCGTCGCTATAGGTGGATAACACAATGATTTTTACGGGGATGCTTTGTTGCTTGATAATACGGATTGCTTCCAAACCGTTCAGACGGGGCATGTTTATATCCAGTAAAATAATGTCGGGCCTTTGTTGTTGCAACAAGGATAACAACTCTCTTCCATCGGCGGCGACATCATCAACGGCAATGTCCGCCTCATCGCTTAACAAGCGTTTCAGTCCGTCAATAAACAGTTGGTGATCGTCCGCAATAATGAGGTGAATTTTATGCGCTTCCATTTTCTTTTTTATAGGGCAGTTTTACAATGATTGTTGTGCCGTGCAGGGTAGAGTCAATCGTCAGGCTTCCTCCTAAATAATTCACTCTCGATTGAACGTTCGAAAGCCCCATTCCATTGGAAGAAGTATTGGTAAAGCCTTTGCCGTTGTCTTCGGCCATGATTTCAAGTTGCTCTTCGTAATAAATCAGTTGAACCGTCGCTTCTGAAGCGCCGGAATGTTTGATGATATTGTTCGTTAATTCGATGATGATGCGATAGATAACCAAGTCATCCCTTTTATCAAAACGGTTGTTTTTACCGGAAGAATAAAAATGAAAACGAATGCCTGATTCTGTATTCAGGCGGTTGAAAAAGGTTTGCAGCAATTCCCGCAGGCTTGTTCTTTCAAATTCTGGTGGCATCAAGTCATGGGCAATGTTGCGGGCATTGTCGGATGCCTTGTCAATTAGCTGAATGATCTGGCTGGTAAGTTTTACATCCTCTAATGGCAGGCTTTGCAAATTCATTTTTAAAGCTGCCAGGTTACCGCCTAATTCATCATGCAAGTCCTGTGCAATACGTTTCTGTTCCGCTTGCTGAATTTGAATAAGCTGGTTGCTGAAATCGAGTTTTTGTTGTGCCAGAGAGATAGACAATTGCTGATGCTGATCTTTATAAAAGTTGTAGGTATAGATAAGCGCAAATGATAGAATGATGATTTCCATACCTACTCCCAACGGAGTATAAACATAACTTGGGATCAGATCAGGTATGATGCTCAACACCCGCAGCAGATACATGCACAAAGCCATTATCACGAAACCCAGCGCAGCCCCATAGAGATAAGCCGGCTTGTAATTGTCTTTTATTCGCAGTACAATACAACTGATTTGCACAACAAGTGCACCAGCAAAACAAAACAGCGTATAGGTAAAGACAATCATCCGCAAAGCCATGTTGGTGAAAACAACATAAGCAAGCGGCAACAGAACAAGATCGGCTGCCAGGAGGCCCAGCCAAAGCTTTACTGTCCAGTTCATTCTTTTGTGACTCTGTTCCAATTGTAAAAATCCACTCATGAACAGGAGCATAAAACCACAGAAGAACAGGCCATAGATGGTTGGAGAAAGCGTGGCCAGGAAAGGCCAGTGTGGATAAAGCCAGACAACGTCAAAATTACCGTCGCCTAAAAAGCACAGGCAAAAGCTAAGCACATACAAGGAGTAAAAAAGATAAAGCCGGTTCTTTGCATAAAGCCAGGCAAGGAAACTGAAAAGGCTAACGAATAGCAATCCCCCGCTGTACACCGCATAGAAAAGTGAAATACGGGAATCAAAGCCTTGGCGACTGCCCCTTTTCTCTAAAAGTAGCGGCAAGTGAAGGGCATTGCCACGCATATCCACACGATAAAAAATAACTAATGAAGCCAGAGGCTCAACCGCCATAGGAAACAAGAAGCGCCGGTATTGAATGGGCCGAGTATAGAAATCGTATTTGGAACCAGTGATAAACTGGCTAAGCACTTGACCGTTTGTGTTTAGAAGATAAAACTCGATTTGGAAAATACCGCCGTTGTCAATGCCTGCTTCAAGGTTTTGTGTTGCGGTCAACGTATTCTGAATAGGCAGAGCAACCCAATAAATATTTTTTACAAAACCCGATTCGATGTAGCTCGTTCTTTGAACCGCAGCGAATTTGTTTTGACGATAAGCAGCCCATGCCTCTTGGATAGAAAGTGGATCTTCGGTTTCGGATAAAATAGAAGCATAACCACTAAGAGAGTAAGCGCTGCGGTTATCTAATTGTACTTGGGCAACAACATGATTGCTTGTTGTGATGATAAACAATATGAAGCGTAGCCACTTCTTCATCATAGCATAAAGTTAGACCGCGCATAGTTAGAAAAAATACCAACTGGTTGGTATTGTTATCGGATAGGGATTAAAAACAACTTTGGGACAAAGAAATTTTTATGAAAGTAGCCAAGTACTTTGCTCCCTTGATTTCATTCTTAATAGGTGAAACGACAACATTTTCACAAGCTTGTGATTGCAACAAGCTGTTGGAACACGGAATACATAATATAGTCAAACAAGACAGTAAGACCAATGACTATAAACAGGAACGGATGAATAGCTGCCAAGAAGTGGAAAAACTAATTAAGCAATCCAAGTCTACTGGAGGTGGAGTATCGCTACCATTTGTAGGGTTTGGAATCTCAGGCAACTTCAGTGAAAGTCAATTAGAAAGTATTAAAGAAACTTATTGCAGTTCTCAAGAAATAACAATTCGAGCTGACAGGGATTCAAAATACTATTCTCAAATCGTTTCCTCTGACTTATTATCAGAATATAACAGGTGCATTGCTTTATGTGCAAAAGATGTTGACTTTCAGATCACACAGAGCGATGATGATTTTAGAGAAGTAGTAATGTCGATAAATGCAAAAACAGTCGCCAAAATGGCACCTACATTTGTAAAAATGGATATCGATACGTTAGTGTTTGAGATAATTGATGATGATTTATACAAAGCGGCAATCAATAAAGAGAAAATGGTTAGGAGCTATGCGCTTCATTTGAAAAGAAGACTTGACCCCAGCCGCATAACTACAATTGCAGATAGTCATGGCACTCGAGATATTATATCTAGAAATACAATCATCTCGTTGCTACTCGATGATCGAAATACTTTGAATGTGAATGTTCCAGAAGTTCTTTCATACAGGGAACACAAGTACATAAACTCTCCTGTCATCGGCACGATTATGACAAGCGTATTCGACTCAACTGCCTTCTTTAAACTTCCAAACATCCACAAAGACGAATGGATGCTTGCGAATGGCGATGAGGTCCCAAAATCAGCAACATTTTTTATTTCTAACTATGGAAAGACAGTGCCAGATCTAAGGGGCATGTTTATCAGAGGTAAGAACTATTCAAGAAATGATGAATTCGGCAATCCTGAAGGAGATAAACCGAAAGGTTATCTACAATTAGATGAGTTGAAGCATCATAGCCATATGTTGTACTATAGAATGTTGGGCTATAAATTGGGTGATGCGCCACTCTTTTTAACTTTGCCTCCCTTTGCGCCCGTTCCAAATAATATTAATGCAGGTATAGCGAATGCAACTCAAGAGTCTGAAGGAAGTGAAACACGGCCGAAGAACGTAACCTTAAGCTACTACATAAGAATTAATGTTAGAGATAGCAGTCAGTAAATGGGCATAACAAATAAGGAATCAAAGGTCTTGAAATACATCATTGATCATAACACAATTTCTTATGCAGTTGACATAAGCCTTACTTTGGAAGAAGAACTTCATGAATTGGCAGCGCTGAACCATAGATGGCAAAAATTACTTTTAGGAAACGATACGTCGAAGGGCTTTTTATCGGCTGCATTTACTGTTGACACGTTTAGAACCCTTGCTGAGAAAAATGAAATTGTGATTGGTTCTCTAAACGAAAGGATCGTTTCTTATTACCTTATAAATAGCGTGAGTAGAGATGGCATTTTAATAAAACATGGAAGTATAGTAAAGACTTTGAAAGACAAGCAAGTTATAGCAAGCGGAAGCCGGGTAGCCCTTGGAGCCCAAGCATTAGTAGACAGTAACTTTCAAGGGTCGATACTTAGGAAGTTAATGCTTAATGAACTCGTCAAACTGAATACCATCAGTTATGAATATTTCTTTAGTACGATTTCCAGAGAGAATTTAAGAGCTTTCCATGCTCACGCAAAAGATGGATGGGAAGTAGTTTCTGAGGATGTGGACACATTTCATACACTCCTTGATTTGAGTAAACAAACCATCTAAATACACTTTTTTCAAAACATAAAACAAACTTGCTGTTATGGAACTTAAAGATCAGATGGCTATTGTAAAATCAATGTGTGAAATCATAGCATTGTTCATAGGTGCCTTTATTGCGTTTCGAATTTATTGGAAATTCATTCCCATCATTTACTTAGACATATCAAGCGAGTGGTTAGATAAGGAAACTGGGAAGTTGAAACTAAAATTAACTATTGAAAACAAAGGAGGCGTTAAAGCAAAGAAAGATATTGCTTTGTTGCAAATTTTTGAATACCCCTTATCATCAACTGAAAAGCTCATGGAATGTGTACCTATGTTTAAGGAGGAGTTTGATGAACTGAATTTGAAAGTTAAACCGACGTGGAAGCCGCCAACCGAATTTTGGAAACAATCCCAAGCCTTTTATCATGGTAGAAGCATGTCAACTGAATATTTATATTCATGTCCGCCAGATAATCTTCTACATGTTTGTTTATTCGTCAGCACAAGAACAGATTATGGTTTCGGATTTCGCAGGAAGAGGAAAAGGAAAGAAGCCAAAATCCTCAATGAAAAAAATATCCGGATTTTAGACTTTTCCGAGTCATGGGCAACAACAAAAATTATTGCTAATGCCTCTAATGTAATTATTCCAGATAAATAGCCTTACATTTTTCTGAAAACACGTATAAACAAAAAGCCCCACATCATTGCGGGGCCTAAACTCATTACTCATCACGCAACCACCTGCTCCACTTCATTCCGAAACACAACAACCCCATCAAACACATCCACCAACACAGGATGGCTTTTATCTACCGCACCGGCAAGAATCTTTTTGCTCAATCCATTCACAATCTCTTTTTGAATTAGCCGCTTTAAAGGTCTTGCGCCAAACTGCGGGTCAAAGCCGTTCTCGGCGAGATAGTCAATCACGTAATTTGAGAACTCCAGTTGAATGCCGCTGTGCGCAACCAGTTCTTTCAGGTTCTCCAACTGTATTTTCAGTACGCCTCTTATTTCGCTCTTCATCAGTGGCTGAAAGAGTATGATCTCGTCCACGCGGTTTAAAAACTCGGGACGGATGGTTTCTTTCAACCGGTTCATCACCTGCACTTTTGTGCTTTCCACCACGTCTTCTTTGTTGCGTTCCGTCACCTTGGCAAAGTTCTCTTGTATGATGTCGCTGCCCATGTTGGAGGTCATGATGATGATGGTGTTTTTAAAATTCACCACGCGGCCTTTATTGTCGGTAAGGCGGCCATCGTCCAGCACCTGCAACATAATGTTCCAAACATCGGGATGCGCTTTTTCAATTTCATCGAGCAATACCACTTGATAGGGCTTGCGGCGCACGGCTTCAGTCAGTTGTCCGCCTTCCTCATAACCCACGTATCCCGGAGGCGCACCCACCAATCGCGACACCGCATGTTTCTCCTGGTACTCGCTCATGTCAATGCGGGTCATCATGTGCTCGTCGTCAAAAAGATAATCGGCAAGGGCTTTTGCCAGTTCTGTCTTGCCCACGCCGGTTGTACCGAGAAAGATGAAAGAACCAATCGGTTTCTTCGGATCGTTCAGGCCGGCGCGGCTGCGGCGAATGGCATCGGCAACGGCGGTGATGGCTTCTTCCTGGCCCACCACGCGGTGGTGCAATTCATCTTCAAGGTTCAATAATTTTTCGCGTTCGCTTTGCAGCATTTTGCTTACCGGAATGCCCGTGGCTTTGGCCACGCTTTCGGCAATGTCTTCGGCATCCACTTCTTCTTTCATCAAGCGTTTGCTGTGAGTGCTTAACTCGTTCAACTCGGTTTGCAAGGTTGCAATCGACGCTTCCTGGTCTTTTATTTTCCCGTAGCGTATCTCCGCTACTTTGCCATAATTGCCCTCGCGTTCGGCTTGTTCGGCTTCTTGTTTCAAACCCTCTATGCTTGCCTTGGCCGATTGAATTTTTTCCACCAGTTCTTTTTCTTCCTGCCACTTGGCTTTGAGGGTATCGCGTTCTACGGCAAGGTTGGCCAGATGCGTATTCAACTCTTTCAGCTTGTCTTCATCGTTCTCGCGTTTGATGGCTTCGCGTTCAATTTCGAGTTGACGGATTTGCCTTTCCAGCTTGTCCAATTCTTCGGGCATCGAATTCATTTCGAGGCGAAGCTTGGCGGCGCTTTCGTCAATCAGGTCAATGGATTTATCAGGCAGAAAACGATCGGTAACATAACGCACCGAAAGCTCCACGGCGGCAATGATGGCTTCGTCTTTTATACGAACATGATGGTGTGTCTCGTAACGGTCTTTCAGGCCGCGAAGGATGGAGATGGCATCTTCAATAGAAGGTTCGTTAATCAATACTTTCTGAAAGCGGCGTTCAAGCGCCTTGTCTTTCTCAAAATATTTCTGGTACTCGTTAAGCGTCGTTGCACCAACGGCTCTTAACTCACCGCGGGCCAATGCAGGCTTCAGAATGTTGGCCGCATCCATCGCGCCTTCGCCGCCACCGGCGCCCACGAGTGTGTGTATTTCATCAATGAACAAAATGATCTCGCCGTCCGATGTAGCGACTTCTTTCACCACGCCTTTCAATCGTTCTTCAAACTCGCCTTTGTATTTGGCGCCGGCAATGAGTTGGCCCATGTCAAGGGCATAGATGATTTTTGATTTGAGGTTTTCCGGTACGTCGCCGTTCACAATGCGAATGGCCAAACCTTCGGCGATAGCCGTCTTGCCTACGCCGGGTTCGCCTACCAGTATCGGGTTGTTCTTGCTTCTTCTGGTTAAGATGTGAAGCGTTCTGCGAATTTCTTCATCGCGACCAATCACGGGATCAAGTTTGCCTTGACGAGCCAGTTCGTTCAGGTTCTTTGCATACTTGTTCAAGGCATTGAATTGCGTTTCCTGCGTTTGCGAATTCACCGTTGAACCCTTGCGCAAATCTTTAATGGCTGCTATCAAACCTTTCTCGGTAAGGCCGGCATCTTTCAATAATGAAGCGACGCTATCTGACGCCTGAACCAAGGCCAAAAGCAAATGTTCAGGGGTTACAAACTCATCGCCAAAACTCTTGAGCGAAGCGGCCGCTTTTAGTACCGTGTTGTTGGCGTCGCGGCCAATATTTTGAGCAGGTTCGGCGCCGGTCATCTTAGGCAAACGGGTCAGTTGTGTATCCAGCTTACTTTCGAGTTGGGGCACGTTCACACCGTTCTTTTTCAGCAGAAATTCCACAGGCGAATCCTGCTGATCAAGCATGGCTTTTAATATGTGCTCGTTCTCGATGTTACTGTTAGCGTGATTGTAGGCCACTTGTTGAGAAGCCTGAATAATCTCCGCCGCCTTCACTGTAAAATTGTTCAAATTCATATATCGTAGATTGAATCTTTTTGAGGTTAGAAATTTTGCTTTCCGTATCAGATTCGATGCGGATATTCGTTAGGTATCAAATACAGTTCCACCAATCATCTCCCGTTATTATGTCACAACAAACCTTGTTAAACTGCCTCAAATGCAGTGCCGTAGCGGCTTTGCTGCTATTTGTGCAGCCTGTCTTCAGCCAAGCGAAAAAGCCCGTTGTCTCCTCGCCTTTTCCCGATTTGGACAAAGCTATTGAAGACCGGAAGAAAGAGTTAGGCACCGATCTGATGTTGTTCGTCGCAAACGCTGACACGGTTGTTTATCAAAAGGCCTTTGGTGATATGACTAACCGTACACAAGCCCAAGTAGGTGCGGCCAGCGCCTGGTTCACAACTGCTTTGATTTTGCAATTGGTGGATGAAGGCAAGATTTCGCTGGACGATAAAGTGTCGCAATACCTTCCGGTTTTCAGCAGCTACATGAAAACTTATCTTACCATTCGCCATTGTCTTACCAACGTAACAAGCATCAAAACCGAACCATTCAAAACAGCCAATATTCCCGTAAAAAGCCGTTACGCTTCGCTCGAAGAAGAAGCTGCGGCTTACGCAAAAACCGATATTGCGGCCAATGCCGGCGAAGCGTATGCTTACAGCGGAATGGGGCCGGCTATTGCTGCCCGCATTGCAGAAGTGGTGACCAAGAAAAAGTTTGACCAACTGATGCGCCAGCGAATCTTTACACCGCTTGGTATGCGCAATACTACGTTTGCTTCGGATGATGGGGGTGCCCCTAATGCAGCTTTCGGCGCCAAATCAACAGGCGTTGATTTGGTTAAGTTTTTACAAATGATTTTAGCCAAAGGTTCATTTGGCGGCAAGCAAGTTTTAAGCGAAGCTTCCGTGGCGGAGATGCGCAAAATTCAGGTGGATGCTTCGCGGATGAAGAACACGCCGAAGCCGTTTGCGGCCTTCGGTCAGGCGCTTGGCGTGTGGGCTATTGACGGTGATGAAAAGTTGGGTGGTATGGCTACGGCGTTGGCCTACCCAAGCTTAACCGCTGTGTGGCCGATGGTGGACTTTACCCGCGGTTATGCATTTGTGCTGATGCCGAAAAGTTTTACCGGTGAGCAAAACTCAAATGTGTATATGGGATTGAAACAGGTGTTGGATGCGAAGTGGAAGAAGTGAAAGGGATAGTGGGATAGTGAGATATTGAGCTAGTACGGTAGTGACACCACCAAAAAAGGAAAACAGTAAACAACATTATCTTTAAAAAAATTTTTATGGGCGCACGAAAATTACTTGAAGAAAGAATTACCGCCTTAATGCAAACCTTACCCGATAAGGCCCTGGAGGGGTTGCTTGTTCACATGGAAAATATCAGTTTGAGAACGAAGGAAGAATACCAAAAGAATCTAGACGAAATTGTTGGTAAATATAGAGACTACCTTACCCCTTCGGATGAGTTTAGCAGACGCAAACAAGAAGAAAAAAAGCTTGACCGCTGATGCCGGATATTTTTGTGATAGATGCTTGTGCTTTAATTGCTCTTTTTCGTAAAGAACCCGGTTGGGAGAAGGTTAGCCTGCGAATAAAGCAAGCAACGGATGGGGAAGCAATGTTGCTGATGCACAATGCGTCTGTAGCGGAAGTTTATTACGACAGCTTGTATTATGACGCCTCCAAGGCCGACCAACTACTTAAATCACTTAACGGATTGCCTGTTCAATTTATTTCTCACCTCAATCATGATTTCATCAAAGCCATTGGCTTTTACAAAACCAAATACAAAGTCTCCTTTGCCGATTGCTTTGTTTTAGCCACGGCTGAAATTTATGACGCAGCGGTTGTAACCAGCGACCATCACGAGTTCGGACCCATCGAAAAAGACGGGAGGTTGCGTTTTGAATGGATACGCTAAAATTTACATCCCTGGCTTCGCCCCTTCTTCCTTCTTCACCAATACTATTCTGCTTCTATCCGCCTTGTAAACATCCTCGTAAAACTTCGCAATTTGTACGCCTTCCTTTGCCGGAAAGCGGCCACTGAAACGTTCCATCTTTCGGGAGTACATCACTTTGTTTCCGTTCAGCTTTACCGATGCGGTGTAATTTCCATACGCTGTTTTTATATCCGTTTCCGGCATCTGCGCCTCAAGTTGATACCCTTGCGGAATGGTAATTTCAGCGCTGTCCACATCGGTATAAGGATTGTCAAAAACAAAGTCGCAGGTACGGGTTTCCGATGGCGTGTAACGGGTGCCGCCCCGGTTCATTACATTGGGCAAAAGAAACAGGCGGCGGCCACTAACGGTAGCGTAATTAGCCACGTTGATTTTTAATTCTTCATCAAGTTCCGGCAGCCGCGCCTTTTTTGCATGATAAGCAAAATCGGTAATCTCATAGGTTGACAGATCAAGCCGTTCATTCAAAAATTTTTTTACCTTTTCTTTCGACAAAGCGCTCAACATGTCACTGTAATCATCCTGCTGCGTAGCCGCATATTTCGTGTCCACATTTACGGCTAAGTTGCCTTCATCATCCACAGTGCCTTTTAATAACCGCACCTGCCAGTTGGTAGCAGCGGTATAAGCCGGCGTGGTCACCAGCACGCCGCCATTTTCGGTTATCGCCAGCGCTTTGCGGTTGCCGGTAAATCTGCCCGAATAACCGGCCGGATCGTCCTGGCTTGTGCATTCCAGCCAAAGAGTATCTTTTTCCATCGGCACAAAAAGCACAACGTGATTAAATTGTGTTGACGGCAAATCTTCAATTAAATTTTTTGCGCTGAAACCGCGGCCGCCGCGGATAAGCGCCGGATAGGATTTAATGCCAACGGCTTTCAACAAACTATACATGTAATTGCTCAAGGCTTTGCAATCGCCATAACCTTTTTGCGCCACGTAGGCCGCGTCAAAAGGCTGAAAGCCGCCGATGCCCAATTGAATAGAAATGTAACGTGTGTTTTGTTGCAGGTACTCGTAAAGCCTGGCCACTTTTTCTTTGGTATCGGTGATGCCCGCGGTTAACGCAGTTGCCTTTTGCAAAACCGCATCGGGAAGCTTGTCGCGGCCCTGAAAAAGGGTGTAAACAAATTTGCCGAACTCGCTCCAGGAAGCCGCACTGCCTTTGTACCCTTCCATCGAAAATTCAGAAGGAGCAAAGTAAATCACCGGCGTTAGTTCGCGCCAGGCCGGCGATGCAAATGGTTGAACAATGGCCGGCAGATCAGTGACTTCCCACCGCATTACCTTTTTGTCTTTTTCCGTTGAAACAAACGGATCTGTTTTGTAATTGAAAGCCTTGTAGCGCACCGCATAATCGGACGGCACCACAAAGGTGTAACTGCTTTTTTCCACGGCAATGTGTTCGTCATCCCTTGGGTCCCAATCGGGAAAATAAAAAGTGTGATTGTATTCTTCTTCGACTAAAAATTCCACCGTGTAGGGAAAGCTGCGGTAATGAAAATCGAATTGCTTCAACCGGTGATCGTCGTACAGATTGTCCCGCGTGGCGCTAATGTCGTTGATCTCTTTGCCTTTCACTTTTTTGAGCGGACTGCCGGCGGCATCGTACAAAGCGCCTTCAATGGAACTGACCTTATGCAGCTTATCGTAACTCACTACCAACTCCGCCTGATCTTCCCCGGCTTCGTCTAAGATGGTAAGTACGGTTTTGTGCGTGAACACGGCTTCCTTTAGACTCTTTATCTCAAAGCGGATTTCCTCCAGCCTTTTTACCACGTGGGCATCTTTCAGCAAAGCCGGTGCAATGGCGGCCACAGGGTATTTATTTTGCGCCTGCAGGCCAGGAGAACACAGGAGAGACAAAGAAAATACGATGATGAAAAAAGCAGGCTTCATGGTTTGTTCTTTTTGGTTGACGTTTCGTTGTGCGCTGGTGTTTTTTGCTGCGTTGGCATCGGCCGGAAAGAAGCCCAAATGACACCATGAATAGACAACAATGAAAACGAATTTGTTTTTACAAAGACTCTTTTTTACGGTGCGGCGGACTTCTTCTTAAACACAATTTGTTCGTTGTGCTTTTTTACAATGAGGTTGAAAAATTCCCGCAGCAGGGTGTATTCATCCGGTTCGTAATAGGCGCGGTCAAGCTTTACGCGGGAACGCAAGGCCACGCTGTTTTCCGAAGCCTGAATGCGGTATTCAAAATAACTCTTGCCTTCTTCGTCCAGCTTCACCATCACTTGCTTGGGCAACTCGTCCACCGTGTAGCCATCGGGTATGTCTAAGTTTAAAATAAAGGTCTCATCGGTGGCAAAAGGCATCTCTACCGGATACAGCCGCTCTGCCGATTTAAACGGATTTTTTTTATAGCCCTCGCCAAACATGGGATTGATGTAAAGGATGTCGGCCTTTTCGGGGTTGTAATCCACGGCGTATTTTATACCGAGGGGTTCGTCGTAATTGTTCAGCGAATCAACGTGCGTTTCGGAGAGCTTTACTTCCGAACCAAAATCGCGTTGAATGTCTTTGAAGAACTTATCCTCGCCGTCGCTTTTAATTCGTTCCCGCAGTTCATAAGACTCATAATAGCCGGGTGTCTGGCTCATGTTGCCTTCCCACAAATTCTTGCTTCCCTTGCTTAAAAAAAGAGCGGTTACTTTTCTGTCTTTTAAAGAGTCGGCCACGAAGTACAGCGGTGTCGCGGGTTCATCCACCACTCTTGCGTGACCGTTGTAACATTCGGGCAGCAGCTTGTTAAACCCGAGGTGATTGTGCGATGCATCTAAATAAAACGTTTTGCCGTCGGCTTGCGCTTGCGTCACCACATAATTAAAGCGGCTAAGCATGGGATAGATTTCGTAAACAAAACCGTGACTGGCCTTACTTAAAATAACCGGGTCGGCTGTCAGTCCTGCGGCCCGCAACATCGCCGTTAAAAGCAGGTTGATTTCCACTACGGTTCCTTTGCCCGATTTAAACGTTGCCTTGGGCGCTTGCTCGGTGCTTATTCCATTGAAACGGGTGCAAGTAAAATGGTCGCGAACATAGCAGTAGATCCTGCGGGCCTTTTCGGTTTCAGTAGCCGCGCCGGCCAAGACGGGTTTAAGCGCATCGGCTGCCCAGCCATTGCTGCCTTTAATGCCGTTGCCGAAGTAATCCGATTCAAGCAACTCCTTGGTAAGCCCGGTCCAGGAGTGCCGAAAGTCATGCGGGGAAAGCGGATAGCTTTGCGAGGTCAATTGAAACTCCAGCTTTGACAAATGGTTTTCAATGGACGACGTATAACTCTCCGGCTTCAGTTCGGGGATGTCCTTGGAAACCCAACGATAGTCGGTAACGCCGGCCGAAAAATTATAATTTTCGGTAGGGCCAGCCGTGCGGTTCTCGTGAACGGCAAAGGCCACGGAGCGATCTTTTTTATCGGCGATAAAAGGCCGCACGTAACCGTGGCTTACAAAGCCATACGAGAAGAACTGCGGCACCGAAAAATTAAACTCGCTCCAAAGAACCGGGATGCCGGCCTGAAAAACCCAGGGATCAATGTGGCTGATGTAATCCGACGAAACCCTGTATTGGTACTCAATGATGCTGCCTTCTTTTACGGCCGGAAGCGTGAACTTTTTTACAATCAGGTTTTTGTCCCGTTTTTCTGTGAACACGTTGCTGCGCTCGAGTTTTGTTTCCACCACCTTGCCGCCTTCGAGGTTGTAAGTGATGGCTCTGATGTCTTCCAGCTTTTCTTCGTTTTCACCGTTAGAATACAATTGAATCTCCACGCTGGCTTCGTCGTAAGCCGATTTGTTTAAGATGTGCACCACCTTGTGCCGGTTGGTGATGACGGAAAACCAACCCTTGGAATTGCCTTCAATGGCCGCGTCGCCAATGTCGCTCAACACCACGGCCGCCGCTGCAGAATCGAGTGAATAAATTTTCTGTTGAAGGATTTGCGGAGTGATTTTTCCAAATTTTTGAAAGGGACTTTCTTGTGCGCCGGAGCATAGGCCGATGAAAGCCAGCAGTATCGTTAGGCAGGGTCGCATGTGCAGACGGTTTGGGTGAATAAAATTTAGGTTGCACTAATTTAATGCCTTGCCGTTGAATAAAACAAGGGCGGCAAAAAAATCTTTTGGTATTTTAAAAAGTGAAGGAAGCCAACGATGCAGACCACTATAGACTTATCACTCTAATACAAATACGCGGTTGAAACATTAAGCGGCTGATGCAACTTTGCGGCGTATAAACCATTCTTCATTC
Organism: Flavisolibacter sp.; assembly: GCA_965247695.1. Classification (GTDB taxonomy): domain Bacteria; phylum Bacteroidota; class Bacteroidia; order Chitinophagales; family Chitinophagaceae; genus Flavisolibacter. The sequence goes on along the minus strand of OZ252037.1, from coordinate 1,296,565 downwards.
GTGGCCGCACCTGCACAACAAACACAGATCATTAAAGCCCTTTCAAGCCACTTTGGTTTTGATTACTGCGGCATTGCCCGGGCGCAAATGCTGGACGATGATGCCCGCCGCCTGGAAGCCTGGCTGAACAAAGGCCTGCACGGGAAGATGGGTTACATGGAGAATTATTTCGACTTGCGGATTGATCCTACCAAGCTGGTGCCCGGTGCAAAGTCGGTGATTACGCTGCTAAAGAATTATTATCCGTCGCAACAACAAGAAGGCGATCTCAAAATCTCCAAATATGCCTACGGCGAAGATTATCACAAAGTGATACGAACATCGCTCAAGGCCATGATGCACAAAGCGCAAGAGAAGATTGGACAGTTTACCGGAAGAGGCTTTGTGGATTCGGCGCCGGTGCTGGAACGAACCTGGGCGCAACGCAGCGGGCTTGGATGGATCGGCAAAAATGGAAACTTGATCAACAAGGGCAGCGGCTCGTTCTTCTTCATCGCCACGTTGATTACCGATCTCGAATTGGAGTGCGATGATCCCTTCGCCAAAGATTATTGCGGCTCTTGCCGACGGTGCATTGATGCTTGTCCAACAGATGCCATCAGCGAGGCCAAAGTGGTGAACGGCAACCAATGCATCTCTTATTTCACCATTGAATTGAAAGATGAATTCATACCCGAAGGGCTGAAAGGTAAGTTTGACAACTGGATGTTTGGCTGCGATACCTGCCAGGACGTTTGCCCCTGGAACCGCTTCAGCCAACCGCACAACGAAGCCGCCTTCACTCCTCTTCCCGAAATTTTAAACCTCTCCACAAAAGAATGGGAAGAGTTAAGCGAAGAAGCCTTTAAAACCATTTTCAAAAACTCTCCGCTTAGCCGCAGCAAGCACAAAGGCATTCAACGAAACATCAGGTTTTTAAAAGGATAAACCGGCTTTGATGCTTAACCGGCGAAGTTTGTACGCCTGAATTTCGCTTTGTGTGAAGCAAGGGCCTATAAATGGACAAATGACATACTCATAAATTGTTTTGAACGCCTTGTACGAATAACCTGCACTAAAAAACAACCGGTTTTTTTTCTTTAATGCAAAGCCATAACCAACACCCGCATCGAAATAAGCACCGGCCTTTGCCTTGTTGATAAAATTCGCTTTATCGGCTGTTGTCAACCACGGAAAGGCATAACCGCCATCTGCATACACAAAAGCGCCCTTGTCTTTTTTGCTAAACGTTTTTCGCAGATCTAAAAACAGTGGAATGCTACGGGTATGATAATAATCCAACCCGGTGCCAATACCCGCCGACCAGGTTTTATACTTTAATCCCTGCACGGTTTGCAAACCAAAAGCCGAACCGCGTTCGCCTTCCAGCAAACCCGCTTGCACTAAGCCTCCATAACTGATCTTGCTGGTCTGTGCTGTTGCGCCTACTGTCATTGCAAGCGCAATAACAACAAAAAGATTTCTTGCCTTCATGAGTTATTTTGAAAGAGAAAGTTTACTGATTTGTTTCAGGGCCGCAGGATTGCTGTAATCAAATTGATACAAGCCGTCTTTAGCCACCACAATGGCAAGGCCGTTCAATGCAATTACATCATACGTCTCCATGCCGCCAAGTTCTTTCACCAGCTTCAGGTTCAATGGCGATGAGGCGTTGTACAGTTTCAATCCCGCCTTGCCATCGCAAACAAATAAGTTGTCGCCGTCTTTGGCCAGGCCATAAGGGCCTGCGAGATTGTACCTTGCCTTTTGCTGCGGCGCCGAAAGATTGCTGACATCAAGTATGTCAAGCTCGTTAACGCTGCCGCCACAACCCGTACCGCCACGCAAGGTTACATAGGCATATTGCCCGTCGGCTATCACCGGGTCGCAAACGGTAATGTGTGCAAACTGGCCTTGCTGCGTTGGGTTAGCCGGATTACTTAAATCATAAATGAACATGCCGTTGCGGGAGCCAAGGAACAATTTGTTTTGAAAGGAATAAATGGTCTCAATGCCCCAACCCACCGACTTCACAGCGGCTTGTTGTGGATTAGAAGGGCTGCTGATGTTGAGGCAATAAAGGCTTGACGAACCCACCGCATACAGGTAATCGTTCACAATGGTAAAGCCGGCCATGCTGCCGCCCGTGCCGGTTTGCGTTGGCGCCGCACTGTAGTAAGACAAGCCGCCGGCGCTTGTTGCACAAGAGGCGCAGTTCGATTGTATTTTAGCTAAGTAGTTATAAGTTTCCGCGTCCACCGTTGTGTCTTTTTGGGTGTAGCCTACCACCACTTTCACCGAATCAGGATTGGTGGTTAGTCCGTTCCAATACACATTCTTTTCCTTCACCACATTGTTCAAAAATTTTACAGCAGTAACATTGGTAGGAGAAGAAATATCAAACACCGCCACGTCGGAATAAGAATCGGCATAGAGATAGGAACCCTTCACAGCCAAATCAATATTGCCGGGAATGTTGATGAAGCCAAGGTTCTTTGGCGCGGTGGGATTGCTGTTGTCAATAATGTGAATGCCCTTGCCAACTTCGTTTAAAAAAATGGTGGCGCCAAACACGTTCAGCTTGCCGGTTGAAACCACTGGTTGCGGCGCTGTGCTTTTCATGTCGGCCCGCACTTGCGCAAGCGATTTGTAGATGGGTTGATAAAGCGTATAGGTTTTGCGAACACTGTCTTTTAAGCAGCTTTGCTGCGCAAACAATACGATGGCAATAAGCAAGAGATAAAGAATCTTTTTCATAATCAGAATTTGGCGTGGTTAAATCATTGGTCTTTGAGGTTGACAACGGTTTTAAATCCGGCGTTGCACCGGCTTAAAAAATGATGGCTGCTTTTATGCCAGCGGTAATAAGATGTGGCGTGCCGCTGCTGGCCTCCTTTTGCAACTTAATAGTATTGTATTGCGCAAAAGGCCCTGTGCGCAACGACAACTTTTTCTTTGACAGTACATTCATCTGCACCGACGAAGAAATGCTGAATGCGTTACGCAGATAGTTCTCTTTGTTTTGATAATAAAGATTGGAGGTGCTGCTAAACGTTAGTGCGTTTGTCGAGATCAATTTTCCGTAAGCCGCACCCATGGAAACATACAAAGGCAGGCGAAGTGATGGTTTGAATGAAAGGCTTACGGGCAGTTCCACAAAATGAAAGTGAGCCGTGTAATCAGCGGTTCCCGTGTTGGTATAAAAACCGCTGGCTGTAGATTTATCGGCTGCAAATTGCACAGTAGTATCGGCCGTTTTTTTATCACCTACCTTTTGGTGGGTAGATGTATAAGCATATTGCAAACCGATGGAGAACTCCCATCGTTTGCTTAGGCTTTTTACCATTAAAAAGTCAAGCGAAAAATGAAAGCCGGAGGCAGTTGGCGAAGACTGCGCAGCCGTAACCGCCGGTGTTCCGGGAGAGCTTAGTGCAGATGCATTGTATGAACTGCGCGAACTGTTGAACGATTGAAAGAAAGGCCCTGTGGCATAGCCGCTGATGCCCGCGCTGAAACCGACCTGCCTGCGCCACTTGCTTGCCGATGCCATTTTCTTTTTTGAGACTGAATCGTTGTTTTTTGCGATTGAATCAATGCCTGGCAAAGACGCTTCTTTTCTCTCTTCTTTGATTTTTACCAAATCAGTCTTGTCTATCGATAGTTGTGTGGCGATGGTTTGTAAACGCATTGAATCAACCGTTGCAACCGCTTTCGTGCTTTCGTTTTCAATCGGCGCCGCATCGGCTTTAGAGATGATATCAACGGCTGTTGTTTCAGGCTTTTTATTTACTGATGCCTGCACCGCAACCGCGCCTGATTGTGTTTTAAAAGATGCTTTTCTTTTGGCAACGAGAGATGAAATTTTCACCGGCTTTGTTTTCTCACCAAACGTTGCGGTGTTTTTTGTTGGCGAAGTTTTTATTTGTGATGATCCCTTTTCTGTTTCGTTGCCTTTCTTGTTTTCTGCTTGATTATCTGTGATAGTGGTTGGCGCTTCCGCAGTTTGTTTGGTATGGTTTTGACGACTGTTCTTTTCAACAGATTCTCGATGATTATTTTCAAAAGATTGATGCAGCCACCATTCACCGCCGAGCAACAGTAGTGCTGCGAGTAGCAGCCAAAAAATGCCCCGGCGTTTGCGCTTCTCCGGCCTTATTTCCAACTCCACTCTTTCCCACACGGTGGCCGATGGCGACAGCGACAGCTCGTCCATCTTTTGCTGCACGTCCTTTTCAAAATTAGTTTGCATAGGCGGTGGTTTTTTGTTCGTTGGGAGTTTGTTCTATCCATTGAATGAGCAAGGCTCTCGCCCGTGCATACTGGCTCCGCGACGTGCTTTCCGCAATGCCCAGCAGAGCGCCGATTTCAAAATGATTATAGCCTTCCACGGCGTAGAGGTTGAACACGGTTTGATAACCCGAAGGCAGTTGGCGAATTAAACCGGCCAGTTCTTTGGCTTCAAGGTTTACGTGTGGGTGATGCGTTGACACCGCATGAAGATGTTCTTCGCCAAACACCAGTTCCGCATTATAGCGGCTGTTCTTTTTCAAAAAATTGATAGCCGTGGTGACCATGATGCGGCGTATCCATGCGCCCAGTTCGCCATCGGCTTTGTATTGATTCAACTTCCTGAAGGCCTTTACAAAACCTTCCTGCAATACGTCTTCGGCATCGGTGATTGACTTGGTATAACGATAGCACACGGCCAGCATGGGCGAAGCAAAGCGGTCGTACAACTCCCGTTGCGCCACCGCGTTGTTTTTCAGGCATTCTTTTACCAGCCGGTCATCAGTCATGCACGAGCGTTACGCTGACCTTGACAACGCAAAAGGAGGAAGCGTTGCAGCGGAGGGAATTATTTTTTGGAAAGAGAAAAGAAAGCTGAATATGTCGGGCAAGATGAATGGAAAACGCTTTCGAAAGGGGCGGGATAAATCAAACCAAAGGCTGCATACGAAGAAAGAAACCGCAAGAATTGTCCTTCTTTTATTGAATCATGAACCGCTTTTTAATGTTGGCAAGACCCTGTTCCATCATGGCGCCGTAGGTGCTTTCATAAAACAGGGAACTGAATTTTTGCCAGGGCCACCAGCCTAACTGAAAATCCATGCGCCATTGCAAGGTTAGTGAGTCGGCCGTTGGCAAACCGTACACTTGCCAGCCATTGAGTACCGGCTTTCTGCCCTCCTGTTGCAGGCGATAAACAAGTGTTGAATCACTTTGTTCTATAAGGCGTTTACTCACAGCCTTCATTTGCGATGAAGCCGTTGAATCGAGATACGCCGGATGCCAGGCTTTTTCCTCTTTAATCAAGGCAAAGATGCTGTCGCAATGGTTGGGCAAATTGGTGGCTCTTGAAAGACGGATGTGCGAGGGAATCAACAGTGAGATAAGCGTGACGATGAGAAAGAGAAAAACAAAACTAATCCCTCCTAATTTGATGATGCGCATGGGCCGCAAAGGTTAAATGATTTAGGCCACGCCGGAAAGATTTTTTAGTGAAGGAAACGGCGTCAAACAGAGACCTCCGAGGTTCCGATAGCTACCGGAACGGAAACCTTCAAAGTTTAGCACAGCATCCTCCTGAACTGAAAACAGAACTAAACAAAATCAACATCCACCAATCCTTTTTCTTTCATTGCTTTCCAAAAGGCTTGCGGGATGGCCGCATTCACCGCGTCAAAATTTTTTGCCACTCTTTCCGGTGCGCTTGTGCTTAATGCAATGCTTTGTACGCCGGGCACCCGCAAGCCAAACTGCAAGGAAGCTTCCACGGGTTTTATTGCATGTGCTTCGCACAAGGTAAAGAAAGCATCCCGCCACTGAAACAATGCTGTATCCGATGGATCGTCGCGGTTTACCAACCGATAGTTGTAATAATCGCCGCCGGTAAGAAAGCCTCCGTGAAGCACCGCGGAGTTAATCACCCTAACGCCTTTGTTGTTTAATGCTGCAACAAATTCCAACAGTTCTTTCGGATGCGATTGAATGGTGAGGCTGTTGGCGATCATCACCCAATCAAACGGCACATCGGCGGCAAGCCTTTTTATTGTCTTCCAGTTTTTGGCGCCAACGCCGACGGCTTTTACTTTGCCTTGCGCCTTTAGTTCGAACAATGCTTTGTAAGCAGCAAGGATGTCGGCGTATAATTCAGTTTCGTGCTGCGCATCTTTCGCAATAGCGAGGTATTCATCGGGGTCGTGCACGGAGATTAATTGCTGATGATAACCGTCCAACAAATCTGCGCCTTCTTGGTAGCATTGTAAAATGCCTTCGTAACTGATTTGTTGAACGGCATCGTGTTTCAAGCCTTTCCACACACCGGGTTCAAAAGTCGGCTCTTCTGTTTTTAAGGGGATGCGCAGCCAGGCCAGTTTGTTGCTGATGATGACGTCTTCGGGCTTTACGTTCAGGTCGCGTAAACAGCGGCCAAGCGTTTCCAGTGCAAGGCTCGCACCGTATTTACCGGCCGTATCAAACACAGGCATGCCTTCTGATTGCAAAACGTATTGCCTTACAATTTCCAGCTTCGCCGCATACGGCAAGGCTTGATACAAGTTGCCCAAAATGCTGGTGCCGAAAATGATTTGCGGAAGGGGCAAATCGGTTGTGTCGTTTGATTGAATGAAAGCAAGTTGGTTCATCTCGACCGTTTACAGTTTGCAAGTTAACCCTTCAGAAAAAGAAAGAGACAAGCGGCGATGGCAGCTCCAATAAAAGGGCCAATTACCGGTATCCATGCATATTCCCAGTTTGGTTGCGTCTTATTTTTTAAGGGCAATAAACGATAAGCTAAACGCGGCCCGAGATCCCTTGCCGGATTGATGGCATAACCCGTGGTGCCGCCAAGCGAAAGGCCGATGGCCCAAACCAAAAACGCCACCCGTAAAGCGCCTAAGGAACCGAGGCCAATGCTTAGTTTCTGGCCGGTGATTTCCGCATCGGTAAAATAAAAAACAACAAAAACCAGCACGAAGGTCCCCACGATCTCGCTAAGAAGATTAAACCACCTGTTGTGAATGGCCGGCGCCGTACAGAAGGCCGCCATCTCGGTGTTCGCGTCGTTGGTTGCATCAAAGTGATCTTTGTAAACAAGCCACACAATAAAAGCTCCGAACATCGAACCAATCAACTGGGCCGCTATGAATAACAGCACTTTATTCCAGGCAAATTTTCCGGCAATGGCAAGGCCGATAGTAACCGCCGGATTTAAGTGTGCACCGCTATAAGGCCCGGCAAATACAACACCAACATAAACCGCCAGCGCCCAGCCGGTGGTAATCACCATCCAGCCGCCGTTGTGGCCCTTGGTGCCTTTTAAAACAACGTTCGCGACGACGCCGTTTCCCAACGTAATCAGCAGCATGGTTCCGATTAATTCAGCGGTAAATTCACTCATTGTATTTGGAATTTTGAATCAGGTTATTCGTTACTTGGGTTATTGGGAATTGGGGAGTAGGTTTCAGTCAATTTTCAATCGCGACATTTTATTCGCCTATTGACCTAATGCCCTAATAACTTAATTAACCAGTTCCCAACTCCGCCCATGCTTTGCAAGTCTTCACAGCCCTTTGCCAGCCTTTCGTTAATTCATCTACATTGTTGGATACGGGCACAAAGCTTCTTTCCTCGCCCCATTGTTTTTGTATTTCATCAATACTGCTCCAAAAGCCAACTGCAAGGCCGGCGAGATAAGCGGCGCCGGCTGCCGTGGTTTCAGTAATCCGAGGCCGCACCACTTTTGCCTGCAGCACATCGGCTTGTATTTGCATTAAAAGATTGTTGACCGTGGCGCCGCCATCCACTCTTAATTCTTGTATGGAGATGCCCGAATCTTTTTCCATGGCTTTCAACACGTCCACCGTTTGCAGGGCAATGCTTTCAAGGGATGCGCGGCCGATGTGCGCCGCCGTCGTGCCCCGCGTCATGCCAACGATGGTGCCTCTTGCCTCGCCGTTCCAATGCGGTGCGCCAAGGCCCGCAAAAGCAGGAACGAGATAAACGCCGCCGTTGTCTTCTACTTTTTGTGCGAGGCTTTCAACATCGGATGAAGAACTGATGATGCCCAGACCATCGCGAAGCCATTGCACCACCGCGCCGGCCATGAAGATGCTTCCTTCCAAAGCGTATTGCACGTCATCACCGATTTTCCAGGCAATAGTCGTTAGTAATTTGTTTTGTGAGATGGTTGGTTTGCCGCCGATGTTCATGAGCATGAAACAACCGGTACCGTACGTATTCTTTACCATGCCGGGGGCTGTACACATCTGCCCGAACAAAGCGGCTTGCTGGTCGCCGGCAATGCCCGCAATGGGAATCTTCGCGGCAAAAATTTGTCCGGCGGTTTCGCCAATGAGCCCACTGGAAGCGCAAACGGTTGGCAGCATTGATTCCGGAATAGAAAACAATTGCAACAATTCCTCATCCCATTCAAGCGTATTAATGTTGTACAACATCGATCGCGAAGCGTTAGTGACATCTGTTGCGTGAACTTTTCCGCCGGTTAAATTCCAGATCAGCCACGAGTCAATGGTTCCAAAAGCAAGCTTGCCTTCTTCGGCCTTTTGCCTTGCACCGGCCACATTATCCAATATCCATTTTACTTTGGTGGCGGAGAAGTAAGCGTCTATAATCAACCCGGTTTTCTTTTGAATGAGCGTGTCCTTGCCCTGTGCCTTTAATTCATTGCAAAAGCCCACCGTTCTTCTGTCCTGCCATACGATGGCATTGTACACCGGTGCGCCGGTTTCGCGGTCCCACACCACCGTTGTTTCGCGCTGATTAGTGATGCCGATGGCGGCTATGTCAGCAGGTATGATTCCGGCTTTTAAAACGGCTTCGGTAGCCACGGTTACCTGGCTTGACCAAATCTCTTTCGGATCGTGCTCCACCCAACCGGGCTGCGGAAAAATTTGCGTGAATTCTTTCTGCGCCAGCGAAACGATTTCGCCTTTTTTATTAAAAAGAATGGCGCGGGAAGACGTGGTTCCCTGATCGAGTGACAGGATGTATTGATTGCTCATGCGGCCGTTTTAATCGTTAGTTTTTAAAGTCCTCTTTTGAACACAAACCTCGGAGGTTTGACGTAAGCTTTTCATTGGTTTACAGAGCGCCTGGCTTCAACAAATAATTACCGGTCAGTTTTGTAAAAGCGGCCAGTTGTTCGTTCTTCCAGTCATCATCATAACCGAGTTCTTTTGCCATCAGTTCTCCTACCCGCGGCGCGGCCATGATGGCGGCTTTTGCATCTAAAAAAAGAAGCCGCAGCCGGCGGGCCAGCACGTCCTCTATTGTTCGCGCCATCTCCTGCCGAACGGCCCAAATCACTTCCGCTTCGGTATAGGGCAAACCATCAATGAGCTTTTTTCCCAACTGCGGCGATTCTTCTATCAAGGCCGCCAATTCTTTTGCATCCGTTCCGTAAACCGAGGCTTCGTTTTCGGAAGCCCTTTCGGAGCAACCGTGAATACGAATGGTTTTGGTGATACAAGTTACTGCGGGCAAACCACCTGCTTCGAGGCATTTATCCACGGTTTCTTCGGCCATCTTTCGGTAGGTTGTCCACTTGCCGCCGGTGATGGTGATGAGCCCCGATTCGCTCACCATCAGCTTGTGATCTCTTGAGATTTCCTTTGTACTGCTTGCCGCTTTTTGCGGCGCAGCCAAGGGACGAAGCCCGGCGAATACACTCAACACATCTCCTTCCCGCGGTGGCTTTGCGAGGTACTGTTTTACGGTATCGAGAACGAAGTGGATTTCCTTTTGCAGGGCTTCGGGTTCGGCAGACTGTTTATCCAACGGCGTGTCTGTGGTGCCCAGTAGAACATGGCCTTGCCAGGGCACGGCAAACAACACGCGGCCATCGGCCGTTTTTGGAATCATCACCGCACTGCCGCTTTGTAAAAAGGATTTATCCACCACGAGATGAATGCCCTGGCTTGGCCGCACCAACCGCTTGCGGCCGGGTGTATCCATCTGCAACACATCATCCACAAAAACGCCGGTAGCATTGATAACAACTTTCGCATTAATCGTATATTCTTTTGCCGTTTCGGCATCAACCGCTTTTACGCCACTTGTCTTTCCATCTTTTTTTATGAGGCCTGTTACTTTGCAATAGTTAAGAAGAACCGCGCCTTGTTCAGCAGCGGTTTGCGCAAGGTTTATGGCAAGGCGGGCATCGTCAAACTGGCCGTCGAAATATTCAACACCGCCTGCCAAATTTTTAGGATTAAGTGTGGGAAGTTTTTGAAGAATCTCTTTGGGATTTAAAGCCTTTGATGTTCCGAAGCTGAAGCGGCCCGAAAGCCAGTCGTAAAGTTTTAAACCGATTAGGTATTTGGCTTTTTCGAGCAGATTGTAACAAGGAATAACAAAGGATTGCCGCTTGACAAGATGGGCCGCGTTCTTTTGCAGGAGGCCGCGTTCGCGAAGGGCGGAATAAACCAGGCCAATGTCGCCTTGCGCCAAATAACGAACGCCGCCATGAACCAGTTTGGTGCTGCGGCTGGAAGTGCCTTTGGCAAAATCAGAACCTTCTAAAAGCAAGGTTTTATAGCCCCGGCTGGCCGCATCTACTGCAATGCCTAACCCGGTGGCGCCGCCGCCAATGATGGCGATGTCCCACTCGGGAACATCATTCAACGCTTGCAAAAAACGGCTTCGGTTTAGCGCGGCGGTGGCGGCCATCGTAGTTCAACAGGTTTTGTGTTTAGTTAACCCGGACTAAAATAAACTGATTTTATTGAAAGGATAGATATGGCCTTCATTGGGGTTTTTTCCCGGGGTTTTCCTGCGTGTTCTATCACCGTTTAAAACAGGCCTTGCGTATTCATCGTCTTCTTCCAAAGCTATCTTTATCCGCAATCACAATTCAAACCCCGCATGGCTCAACCAACAACCGCTGAACAGCTTCGTTTAAACGACAACGCCGCCAAGCAAACGCCGCTTGAAAAATGGGGTCCGTACGTAAGTGAACGGCAATGGGGAACGGTGCGTGAAGATTACAGCGAGAACGGCGATGCCTGGAATTATTTATCTCACGATGGGGCACGGAGCCGCGCCTATTTATGGGGCGAAGACGGCCTTGCCGGTATCTCCGATTATTTTCAAAACCTCTGTTTCGCCATTGCCCTTTGGAACGGCAAAGACACGATTTTAAAGGAACGATTGTTTGGCCTTACGAATGGCGAAGGCAATCACGGGGAGGACGTGAAGGAGTTGTACTATTATCTCGATAACCTGCCCACGCATTTTTACATGAAGTACCTGTACAAGTATCCGCAGGCGGCTTACCCTTACACTGAATTAATTGAACGAAACAGAAGCCGCTCAAGAGACGAACCCGAGTTCGAGATTTTAGACACGGATGTATTTAAAGACGGGGCTTATTTTGATGTTTTTATTGAATACGCAAAGGCAGACAGCGAAGACATTTTTATTAAGATTGAAATTATAAACAGAGCGAAGGAAGCCGCTACCATCACGGTGTTGCCAACCTTGTGGTTTTACAACCGCTGGCAATACGGAGGGCTTCAACAAAAGCCGGTGCTTCGTTTAATAAACAAGCAATCGGTACAAGCTTCGCATGAAAGGCTGGACGATTATTATCTCTATTTTGAAGAAGTAACCGAAGTGTTGTTTACCGAAAATGAAACGAACAAAGAACGGGCGTCCGGGCAACCGAACAAGACAGCTTTTGTGAAAGATGCTTTTCACGAAGCCATCATCAACGGTAAGAACAGAGAGGAAGTAAGCAGCCAGAAAAGCGGTACCAAATGTTCGCCGGTTTATGTGCGAACGATTGACGCAAAAGAGAGCACCGAAATTTTTCTTCGCCTCACGAACAAAGCAACAGACCGTCCGTTTGAAAAAGGCTTTGACGCCATCTTTGCACAACGAAAAAAAGAAGCCGATGAATTTTATGAAGCGCTTCTTCCAAACAGTATCTCACCGGGCTCAAAAAACATACAGCGGCAAGCCTTCGCCGGCTTGTTGTGGAGTAAACAATACTATCATCTCGATTTAGAACGTTGGCTAAACCGAAGCGACGGCATTACACCCGTTACCGAAGCCCGCATAGAAGGCCGCAACAGCAAGTGGCCTTATCTCAAAAATCAAGACGTGATTTCAATGCCCGACAAATGGGAATATCCCTGGTATGCCGCCTGGGACACGGCTTTTCATTGCATAGCCATGGCCGTCATTGATCCCGTGTTTGCCAAGAACCAGTTGCTGCTTTTTATGCGGGAATGGTACATGAACCCCGAAGGCCAGTTGCCGGCTTATGAATGGAACTTCAGCGATGTGAATCCGCCCGTGCATGCCTTTGCGGCGTTGGAAGTTTATCGCCTGGAAAAGTCACGAAGCGGACAAGGTGATGTTAATTTCCTGAAGAAAGCGTTTCAAAAACTCATCATCAACTTTACCTGGTGGACCAACCGTAAGGACAGCAACGGCAACAACGTTTTTGAAGGCGGCTTTCTTGGCCTGGACAACATCGCTTTGTTCAATCGCAGCAATGTATTGCCTACCGGCTTTCTTCTGGAACAAGCCGATGGTACAAGCTGGATGGGCATTTATGCACTGAACATGATGGACATTGCGTTGGAAATCTCCCAGCACGATGCTGCCTTTGAAGATTCCTGCACCAAGTTTTACGAACACTTTGTGCTCATTGCCGAAGCCTTAAATGAGCTTGGCCTGTGGAACGAAGAAGACCGCTTTTTTTACGATGTGTTGGCGGTAAACGGCTGCGATCCGGTGCCGGTAAAAGTGCGGTCTATTGTGGGCATCATTCCGTTGCTTGCCGCTTCCATCATCAGCAAAGAAAAGCTGGCAACGCTGCCCGATTTTAACAGGCGAATGAAATGGTTTGAAAATTATCGCACCGCCAATAAAAAGTATTTGCCGCACGAGGCAAGAAGCGATGAGTCAATGCTGCTGTCGCTTGTACACAAAGAACGATTGCTTTGTTTATTGGAACGCTTAACCGACGAAGAAGAATTTTTGGGCTTCGGCGGCATCAGGGCTTTGTCGAAACACTACAAGGATGCGCCGTATTCACTGCGCATTGGCGGAACGGAATTTTCCATTCAGTACAATCCGGGCGATTCCACATCGGGAATGTTTGGCGGCAACTCCAACTGGCGGGGGCCGGTATGGATGCCTGTGAATTATTTAATTATACAAGCCCTGGAAAAGTATGCAGTTTTTTATGGCAATGCCCTAACGATAGAATGCCCGAAAGGTTCGGGCCATCATCTTACGTTGAAAGAGCTGGCTGCTTTTTTTCGCGACAGATTCGTTGGCATTTTTGAACGTGACGAACACGACAACCGGCCGCTGCATGGCCCTTACAATTGGTTTTACAACCGGGAAGAAAACAGAGACCTCCTGCTCTTTCACGAATACTTTCACGGCGATGATGCACACGGTCTCGGCGCCAGCCATCAAACCGGATGGACGGCGCTTGTGACTAATTTAATCGGACAGAAATAAGACTACAAGTTGTCGGTTGCTGATTTTTTAAAAGCGCAATCTTTCATTCATTGGTTTCAAACTTCTCTTTCATTCGGCTTCCCTTCATTGAGTGTTCTAACACGAAAGTTTCTTTGACCTGAAAGAACCGGCTACCGGCCACATAGAAAAACGAACTACATCCAAAGTTTTGCGCCGCCTTTGATGCCGTCTTTGTTGCCTGCGATGGCAATGTTGGCTTCGAGTGGAAAGCTTATCTTTTTTGCATTGCCGCCGCTGATGTAGAGGCGGTCGTAATTAAAAACCGTCTTTAAAATTTCAATCACCTTTTGCACCCGCCGGTTCCATTTTTCAGTGCCTTCATCTTCCAATGCTTTTTCGCCCACATACTCATCATACGTCCTTTGTTTCGATACAGGATGATGCGCCAGTTCAAGATGGGGCAACAATTTTCCATCAAGCAACAAGGCAGTGCCAAACCCTGTACCCAACGTAATCACCATCTCCCATCCGCTGCCGCTGGCGATGCCCAGGCCTTGCAAGTCGGCATCGTTCACAATTTTTACGGGGCGGCCCAACGCACCCGACAACTGCGCCGTAAAATCAACATCCACCCAATGCGCCGCATCTAAATTTGGCGCTGTTTTAATCACGCCAGCCTTCACATAGCCAGGAAAACCCGCGCTTATTTTACCGTACCCCGGAAAGCTTTTTGTCAATTCTTTTATCGTGTCAATGACCGCCGCCGGTGAAGCGGGAACCGGCGTGGCCAACCGTACGTAATCGCTTTGTGGTTCACCCGGTTTGTTTAAGATGATGCCTTTGATGTGCGAGCCGCCGATGTCGAGCACCAGAATATTTTCGTCTGTGGATGGGTTCATAAAGAAGCGATTAATGAAGGATGTGTTGTTTCGGTAAAAGTAGGGAGGGGTTTACCGGTGGGCCGCTTTTAAAATAGCTAAGCAAACAACGAAGCCTGCGAAATGATTGCAGGCTTCGTTTTTCTGATGGCGGTGAGGGCGGGATTCGAACCTATATCATTAGCACAAAGAAATCAACCCGTTATAAAATTGTACTTATTAAAATCCCAAATTTCTCTCTCATTTGTGTTTGCTGTAAATTAGCAATTTTAAGAGACGAACATCAATTGAATCTTTTTGTATTTGAAGCAGAAATTTAAAACATACCCCCTATTATTGTAAGGCTTTTATTGTAAGAACGACACACATTCAGCGCCAAGTTTTTCCATAAAATATATTTCAGCAACCAAAAAACCTAATGTGGGTTGTTTAGCAATACCCTAGTCACTTAGGGCTGTAAGTGTCAAAGCGTTTCATCCGCACTAATGATGATATAACTCTCGTTTGGCGCTATATAAAAATCACCATCAAATGCAGCCGTGTTTAATGAAACACCTACACTCTTTATAACGGAATCTGAATGAGGTCCTCCCAAAAACCGGACACCGCTAAGATGGAGAAATCGGGGTGTGAAAAGGGGTTAAAATCTCTTCGGAAAGCTATGTATTTTCTGATGCAGCTGATGGAAATTCTTCTGCTGCAAAATACATAACTTTTTGAAGAGATGCCGCCGGAGGGCCGTCATTTTTACTTTCTTCGGGTTGATATTGCTGCATAAATTCTGCCGGCGTTTGATCGTTCAAGGAGCTGTGGGGGACGGAAGTTATTATATTCACTGACCCAGGCATTGATTTTCTGGTACGCATCTTCTAAGGACAAGAACCAGTGTGTATTTAGGCATTCATCCCGGAACGAGCCATTGAACGATTCAATAAACGGATTGTCGGTCGGTGTGCCCGGTCTTGAGTAATCCAACACTACCCTGTTTTCATACGCCCATTTGTCAAAATCTTTCGAAATGAACTCACTTCAATTATCCACCTGAATTCTTTTCGGCACCAAACTGTTTTGCTTCTTCAAGGCCTCCATCACTTCTACTACGTCGATGCCTTTGATGGATTTTCCGACCCGGATGGCATAGCAATAGTGACTAAAATTATCCACGACAGTTAAGCACCGGAATTTACGTCTGTCGTAGAGCTGATCCTGCACGAAATCCATGCTCCAGCACTGGTGTAAACTGTTGTTCTCTGGACGTTCCAAGCGGTGAGCGGCCGCTTTGGCCCGCCTTGGCCGTTTGCTCCGCAGGTTCAGCCCTTCTTCTTTGTAAATGCGATGCACACGCTTGTGGTTATCCTTAAAACCTTCTCTTCGCAGCAGAATATAGATGCGCCATAAACCATACCGCACCCGCGCCGCTGCTATCTCTTTGATACGCTGCCTGAGTGGCCGGTCTTCTCTGCGGTAATGCTTGTAATACCACACTGACCGGTGTAAGCGGACAGCCCTGCATGCCCGCTGAACAGATACTCGGTAGCTATTCATCAGGTCAGTGACAAGAATGCGCAACTGCCGCACTTTCAAGGATTTTTTTTAGTACGTCCTGCAGCATTTGTTTATCCAAGGTCAGATCTGCTTCAGACGGTTGTTTTCTTCCTCCAGCTGCCGAAGCTTTCGCAGTTCCAAAACACCCAAGCCGTCGTACTTTTTCTTCCAATTGTAGAAGGTGGCTTCCGCAATGCCCATCTTCCGGCAAACCTCGTCCACCCGGGTGCCTGTTTCCGCCTGTTTCAGGGCAAAGGCAATCTGCTGTTCTGTAAACGTTGATTTTTTCATGGCAATTCTTTCATCTTTTAAATTATGAAATCTTGCCCGTTTCTCTACTTTAGCTCTGTCCGGTTTTGCGGGGGGAGGTCAATCTCGAAAGAGATGCATGGAACAGCCCTTGTTTTTACAAGGGCTTCTTTCATTCTACGCCGGTCTACATCGATAAAATACACTTAACTATTGGCTGACTCAAACCTACATTTAATACACT
Source organism: Flavisolibacter sp. (assembly GCA_965247695.1). GTDB lineage: Bacteria > Bacteroidota > Bacteroidia > Chitinophagales > Chitinophagaceae > Flavisolibacter. Next base: position 1,280,209 of record OZ252037.1, on the reverse strand, counting down.
ACGAGCCGTGGAATGCGTTGGCGTTGCACTTGATTCAATCGGTTTGGTCTTTGCAATTCCTTGTGTAAGGAGCAACGCATTTACATCGGTGTTGGTTTCTAAGCGTAGCTACTGGCTTCAATATAAAAGCCAACACAGAAATGGTAAATGCCCGCGGGATAAAGCGTCGTTGCATCAGCGACGTGCCTCATCAATCTACAGCCAGCTTTTCGACGCGTATTATCATAACGCAGCCCGTGATGTAGGCTGCGTTCATCTCGTACTTTATAAACACTTTAGTCTACTGCCTTTTCTGCTTTCTCGCCGTTTTCAACAATGTCTCCGGACTGAAAGAGGATGCGTTGGGCAATCGCTCGCCACTCCTTCTTTTTTCGCAAAAGAAACTCCAGGTCCATGGAAAAATGTTTGAACTCCTCTTTTTGCGCATTCTCCATAATGGCTTTGGCCTCGTCATCTTTTTCCAGTGATATCCGTTGTTCGTACCACCCAATGGCTTCGGCTTCCTCTGTTAGAGAGGTGAGCATACGCGCAAAGGTTCTTATGTCTTGCGAAAGCTCCTTGGCCGGTTCGTGATACTGTTCAAATCCCATAGTTTCATTTTTTAGTTTATTTATTGGTCCCTGTCAATTCATTGTTCAAAGAAAAAGGGTGATAGAATAACTCTCATCATCCGCCAATAAGTTTAGCGGCAAAAAAAGCTGCAGCGGCAGCCAGCGCACCAATGACGGTGACTTTTACAGCGCCTTGCAATACCGCCTGTCCCGTGATCTTGCTTTTAAAGTACCCAAAAACAAACAGGCAAATAATGGTGATGACCGCGGAAATCTTCAACCCTTCAAGCGGTGTCGTGGTAAAGAAATAAGGCAAAAGGGGAATGATGCCGCCAACGATATACGACATGCCGATAGTCAGGGCGCTTTTGCTCGCACGGTTGACGTCGGGCGCCTCCAGGCCCAATTCGTATTTCATCATAAAGCCCACCCACTTGTCTTTGTCCATTGATAGCTCGTCAACAATCATGTTTTGCGCTTTTTCGCTCAAGCCATAATCTTTAAAGATGTCTTTGATTTCTTCCTTCTCCTTTTCGGGAACGTTTTCTACTTCCTTGTATTCTCTTTTTAGTTCAGAAGCATAATGATCCTGTTCTGTTTTACCGGCGAGATAACCACCCAAGCCCATCGCTATGGAGCCGGCAATAATTTCCGCGATGCCTGCCGTTGTTACAATGTGATTGTCCGCTACCGCGCTGCTGATGCCCGCCGCCAACGCGAAGGGAACCGTTAAGCCATCGCTCATGCCGATGACGACATCCGTAATAAAGTCAGAGCTCTGCAAGTGTTTTTCTTGGTGTGTGGTTGCCATTTTATAAGTGTATTGATAACTCATTCCGCCGGGCGAATGGGTTCAAGCGGCTTTTTATTTTTTTTGAAAAAAAGGCGAATATCTTTTTTTATTTCTACCTGACTAGTTGATAAAGGAACAACTAAATTGCAAATGCACCTTTGTACAGATGTTTATCATTTCAGGCATCCCGTATGGCCACTATCACTCCCCTTCAACAGCCTTCTTCCTTATCTAAAACAACGTATCCTCTTGCTATCCGCATGGATGTCTGCAAGAGGTTGCAACAAAAATTGTATAGTGATTAGAACATATCCCTTTGAAAAGAGCATAAGTATGTAGCGCTACCCCCTATGCCAAAATTATTTTCTTATGGCACACGAGCATCACGGGCACGACCATTCTCACCATCATGGTATAACTGCCGACCAGGCGAGAAGCAAAGTATTCATTGTAGGAATTATTCTAAATCTTGCTTTTGTTATAGCTGAATTAGTAACTGGATTCATCATGAATTCATTGGCGCTTATTACGGATGCCGACCACAATTTTAGCGACGGGATTTCGCTAGCTTTGTCTCTACTGACCTTCCGGCTGGCGAAAGTAAAATCCATTAAGGCTTATACCTACGGCTATAAGAAAATAACGATTCTGGCTGCCTTGACCAATGCTACAATCTTGCTCATCGCTATTGGCATTCCAGGCTATGAATCATTTATGCGATTGAAGCATCCAGTACCTGTTCAAGGAGGCACAATTACATGGATTGCAGCAATTGGGATTGTTGTAAATACGGTAACTGCATTTTTATTTTTCAAAACAGGAAAAGACGAACTCAACGCAAAAGCTGCTTATCTACATTTAGTGGCAGATGCCTTTGAAGCTGTTTAAGATTTTGAGATAAGTTTTTTATAGGGTCATCAGTAAGAATGGCTGTGCTTAGGGCTGGACAAAGTCAATAACTTGTAAGTAACTACAAATGCAAGTCATATGCTGATTTATCCAACTGATCTGAGCGACAGCCAATGGCAAGTTATAGAACCTTATGTAAAAGATAAATGAAAGCGGAAGTACGCTTACCGGGTTATTGTAAACGCTATTTTTTATTTGGTGAAAACAGGTTGTCAGTGGCGGATGCTGCCACATGAGTATCCCAAATGGCAGGCGGTGTATTTTTATTTCAGCCGCTGGAAAAGAGACGGAACGCTTGAACAGATACAAGCAAGGCTGGTGGAACAACTGCGTAAGAAAGCAGGCCGCCACACAGAACCAACAGCAGCCATCATTGAGGCCCAATCCGTGAAGACGACACTGGTTGGCGGGGAAAGCAGAGGCTTTGATGCCGGCAAGAAAGTAAAGGGCAGAAAGCGACATATTATTGTTGACACCTTAGGCCTTTTGCTGGCAGTAGTGATTCAAAGCGCTTCTGTACAGGACAGAGATGGAGCAGATGAAGTGATTGAGCGGATGAAACGGTGTTGGCGGTGCGTGAACAAAATCTTTGCCGATGGTGGCTATCGCGGTAAACTGACAAAACGCCTAAAGCGGGTTTTTGCAATCGAAGTGCAAATCATTAAAAGAAACTGCCGCCTTTACTGTCCTTCCTAAACGCTGGATTGTAGAAAGAACGTTCGCCTGGTTGGATACCAATCGACGCAACTCAAAAGATTATGAACGCCTCATCGAAACTAGCCAGGTAATGATCCATCTGGCCTCTATACTAATTATGCTGCAAAAATCTTAAACAGCCTCTAAGACAACGACGGCCAGGCAGAAACGTTTCATGTAGGTGAAGCGCTGACGCAGACTTATTTCCAACTCTCCACACAAAGAAGCCTATCCTTTTCGTTACAAGGGCTCCACAGGCATCGTTAATTCGCTATCTCCTTCCGCAAACGTCTCTCAAGCCAATGTCCTGTAGCGCTAAACTGATTTGTAGAAGCCGTGCGTTGCCTTGATTTTAAGTCTGATCGAAGCGCCTCTTCCTCAACCAAAGTGAACGGAAGCCACCGGTTCAAATAAGAGGCACTTTCTATTTAAATTCCTCCGGCAATTTAATTTTCAAAAATGAATTCGACGGTTGACCATTTTCGTTCAATACGACTCACTCAACCTCGCTTCTTGATTCTTCTTGAACTGCAATCAGGTTACTGTATGTAAACTTTACAGGCCTATTGATTTTCTATGATTTTGTTAAGTTCCATTTCATTTTCAATTCTTTGAACATTGTGAGGGTTCTTTCAATGGAAGTGCGCTATATCTCCCTGGCATACCTCGCAAACGAAACGTAGCAAAAACGGTTACTAATGCAAGAAAGGCCCCTGTCGAAACAAAGGCCGGGTACGAGATCGAAATACGGCACTTGAGAAGCCAGCAAGCTACTCGGTGTATTAAGGCCTTCGTAGAAAACTTGATGAACGGTGTCAACGCGGCCAGTTCAACTGAAGCGTCAGCTTGTTGCAGGAATAGCCGAGTAATTGCACAGGGATTGAAAACAGGTTGCTGGGTGACCGCGTCAGGATTCAAACCTGAAACCTTCTGATCCGTAGTCAGATGCCCGACTAATGGAGCCGCAACATTAAAACCTACCGCAAGTGTACAGGATTGGATGCGAACCAATGACCTGAAGTCTCGGTTCTACAGGCGGCCTGTTTTACCTTCGGATAGTGCACGCAAAGTGGGTCAAAGGTTTGTTAGGCAATTTCAGCCAGTATTTTTTCTTGCCGTATTTTTTTGTCTATAAGAACGTGCGGGTTTTTGATGCCGAATAGCCTACCCAACGTAATTTCCATCGTCCCTAAAAATAGGTGCCGCCGTCTGGCAATGAAGATAAAGGTGCCTTTCCCGTTGACGTTGTCTGTGTGTAGTAACACCGAGTTTTTGGGATAGCCGTACACATAAGCAAGTCCTTTGCTGTTGGTGCCGTACATGATGAATTTCTTTTTTTGCGTTCTGATTTTGTTTGCCATTAGCGTCCACATCAGGAGGTTCATGACTCTTCGTTTCCTAACGTTACTGTCCATCCAAAAGCAACAGACCTCGCAAAATGCCGTGGGGTTTTTTATGCGTTCGTATAGTTTCAGCCCATTAGGCACCGTCGCAAAAACAGCAATCGTCCTTAATTCAGCACCTGCCGATAAAACAAAACCGCCAATCAGCTGGCCTTTTTATAAAATACATAGGTCTTATTCTTTTTCAAGAACTCGGGAGGCACCTGAAGGTTCGCCATTCGCTCATAACACGCTACATAACGTTCATACGTTGACTCATCATCAGCTGGTTTTAATGCGATCATTGTGTGTACACGATTGAATGAAGAAATGCAGGAAACGGCTCAACGATGTAGATTTCAAAGGTAGTTTCCTTTTGCTTTCGTTGCCTCGCTCGTCTTGTTGGGCAACAATGCCATACCGCCGTTCCGCCTTCCCCCCAAAGGCCATCGATTAGCCTTTCTAAGCTACACTTCATTCACCGCGGACTTGCCTATCCTACCGGTTGTAATAGACGTTCCGCAAGGAGATTACGAGCAGGCCACGAAAAATAATGGCCACAACGAGACGTACAGGCTTACGACTCTTTCAACTGAAATTTAGCGCTGTATTTTTCTCAATCCGATGATGCTCCCTCATTCTTCGTTGCCACCATACGGTGAAGGTAGGCGACAGCAAGGGTTACGTATATAATTGGGGGGAATTAACCAAGACAATGACCACTTATTTCTTAGCCGGGCACCTTCTTTTACACTTCTTGTGCCCGGTACTGGTGGACGGCTTTATACAAGTAGATGTCTGGCAGGCTTGCCGTCAGCGTCAGCTCGATGGTGTTAACGATATAGCCGCTTTGCAAGGATTTGACGAAGGAAGACAATTCTCTAAGTGAAGGAAATTGAAGGGTTAGTTTCTTCATGACGTTGGATATTTGAAGGCAAAATAAAACGACGTTCTCAAAAAGTCAAGCATCTGTTCTCTTTCTTAAAACTATATGCGGACGAATCGCTATTCTTAGCCGGCATTTCAATTTGTAAAACGTTCAATGATCGGCTTCAAGTTGTTTAAATAAAAAAACCCCGCATAGAAATGCAAAGGGGCTACATTTATTTTATTCATTAACACATGAGACTGTTGCGGACAAGATAGAAAGATTATCACAGAGATGCAAGTGCACTAAAAACCGCCCATGGAAACAAGCGGTTGCGTACACTTTGAATCGTGAAAACTTTGCCAGTTTAAAAGTAAGAAATATCCCTTGACGCTTTGACCTCACTCGTCTTTTGGTAACAGCGGGTAGCGTGCTTTTTTATAAGCCTCCAGTTCTACCTTTAGGGCTTCCCACCGGGCCTGCTCCTCCGGTGGCAAAACGGAGGTAACCGCTCCTTCGCCAACGCTTACAGGCTTTGCGTGATTTTTATAAAGTTCAGCCATTCGTTGCACGAGCGAATCAATGTGCTTGTCGCTAAGGTACTTTAGTTGAAGGTCGTGTTCTTCTCCTGCGGAAAGGGTATCACTCATGGCTTTGGGGTTTGGTTCAATTCCATCATGCCAAAAATAAAGATACCTGATTCAGATCATGAACTTTCCAATCTCCCCGGCAACACGTTTGCAATCCTTGCACAGTCATTCCACAAAGGCTCAAAAAACTAAGGCTATGAAAATTAAAGGCTATCTCCTACCTTGGTGTTCACGACGCTCTACCAGTTTAACAAACTTAGCGAAAACGAAATACGGAAGGCGATGCGCGACGTTTCAATGATTACAGACCGCGAGAAACCAGATTGCGATGTGTACCTGCTTTAACTGGACGGTTTTTATATCGAAATGTATGTCACTGGCATCATCCGGAAGGGGACCGCTACCGCTCCTTTAGTTCCGTAAACGGACTTGAGCCATACCTTCAAACATAGAAATTGCTCTATAGTGCTGGACGAATGGCTCAAACAACGCAAAGAAGAACGACGGCGCAAGTTTGAGCGGCGCGGCTATGTGCTTGCCTGACGCATCCTTGGGCCTATTGCCATCGCTTTTGCACTATTTCGCCTCTAAACAACTGCTCACCGGCCGGCTGTGAGCTAACAAGCCTTATCTTGACTTTTAAATTACTGGTGATGAGGAAGCTGCTTTTATACCTATTGTTCGCTTGTGCCATCACCGGCGCCTTTTCACAAACCAAGATTGACCTTGCCGACTTGGCTAAACACGTCGGCGACAGGGTGAGCCTTGGAGGAAAAATCTTTGGTGTGAAAATTTTAAGCGGTCCACTTCGCCCGTACTTCTAAATCTCGGCGCTGATTTCCCCAATCAACTCCTTACCGTCGCCATCTTTCCATCCTATAAAACCAGTGTTGTCATTATGCCCACCGAAGACAATAAAGGCAACCTTGCTAAGGTCACGGGCAGGATTGAACTGTACAAAGGCCGGCCGCAGATTGCTGTGCGATCAGCTAATCAATTTTCCCTTATCGCATCTGATACTGTCACGCCCGTTAAACAATGAGCCTTAATGAATTCATAATACTTGACTAGGATGCCTAGGCCGAAGAAGTCTGGCAGGGTGAGTTCATGACCTACCGTAAAGAAGAAAAAAGCACGGTGATGCTTTACCGGGTGCATGACTTTTACATGGAGTTGTATTATGACAAAGAAACCAACAACATTACTCACCTCAACCCCTTTCGTTCAAAAGCAAGGCTGGGGCTTTACTTTATGGTCAGCCTCAACTAAGGGTGTTGAAATCATCAGGCCCTGCCATTTCGGTGAAGGCGAGAAAAACAGTACCCGAATCTGTGGTTTTATTGTTCCCGGCTATCTCGTAATCTACTTTGTAAAAGTGTTTGTTCATTAACGGCAATTTAAGGCCTTGGCGCTCTTTCGCTTTTTTACCAGACTTGCTTTTTTGTTTCCTACTAGTTATCTTTTACCGACTAATCTGTAAAGCCCCCGGCATGAAAAGGCTACAACTTCTTTTTGAACAAGGTAAAATTATTCTGGCGCTCCTGCTTGCTGTACTTGTGGGAAGAAGAGCTGAGTGAACGATCCTTCCCACTTTGGGCCGTCGAGGCGTAAGAATATTTTTTTCTTATGTAATAAATCATAATTTGGGTCTTCTCATATAAGCAGTTAATTCTCTCAAGCTTGACAGCCTCCATTTTTATGGAGGTTTCCTTTTTCCTATCTTCTTCTAATGAGCAGAGACAATAACCCGCTTACATTTGAAAAATTTTCTGTTATGTCACAGGAAGAAATCAAGATACACTGCGAAATTTATGATGAAAGATACTCCGCTGCATCCTGAGGATGCACTGGTAGCAGACGTTTGCCCATCGCTGCCTGAAGCCCGGGCAACGGCAAGGCAAATGGGGCTAAAAGTCACCATCGTAAAATGCACATTGAGAAGGGCAGCCGAACGCCACTACGAAGAAATCGCTTCCGAGGCCGTAAAATAATAGTCACCCCATGTACAGAGAAAAAGATGATTTCGTCACCAAGCACCGACGGTAATTTTTACGCTTACTTTACGGGATGATTCCGCACCGGTTTTCGCAAGAACAAGACGGTAGTGACTCACTGTTTTTAATTGCCGCATTTATTCACCGCGGCACCGCTTACCGGGCAGCCGTTGCGCAAAACTCGCATCTTCCAATGCGGATGCCGGCCACCTTGGGTACAACTACCGTGTCCTTTTGCAATGGGAGGAGACATTTTACAATTTCAGTGTAGAGAAAGAAGAAGTCCGGCAGTGCGATAAGGAAGAAGCAGGATAAGAAATCGTCTTTTGTCGCGGCAATGAAAACAGCGAAGGGCGAGTCTGTTTGCGTCCATTTCTTCCCTTTCATGTTTCCTTTCTTTGTCGAATGTTGTAGTCACCCTTTTTCGACAACGACGCAGTATTTTTTTTCAAACCCTAACGCATGTGCTACTACAACGGCGCCGTCTCTTGCGCGAAAAACACACCGATGATAAAGGAATCCGCTCAAGGTGCCGTCAAGACCCCGCTACCAGCTTTCCCGCTATGGCCGCATCCGCAGTACCACGACCGATGAAATTCTGAACTTGCGCATCATCTTCGGCTACTTTTCTTTTGAATACACGGATTGTATCCTAAAGGAAAAGAAGGCCAAGTTTTTGCACGTCCTGATGGCTGCGCATTGGCTGAAGAACTACGATCCGGTACTCAATACGGTTCACTTGGATCATGACAAGTTCAACAACTATTACCGCAACTTAACGGAGGTAACGGCCGGCGAAAGAGCCCACCGCGTTGTGGAAAATGGACGCAATAAAAACTTCAAGCTAACAGAAGCCGTAATGCGGCAGATTAAATCTTCTAAAGACGCGCCGGGTCAGTTAGCACAGCGCTTTGGCGTCAGCGTGATGCAGGTGCAGCGGGTACAGTGCGGCGACTGCTGGTCGCACGGTCTGCCGAAAAAGACAAGGGCCAGGCAATCCATTCCCACAATGCCGCCGGGTACGGTAGCCAAAATTAAAGCCTTGCTTAACGAGGGTGTGAAAGGAAAAACCATCGCGAGTCGCCTCAACGTGACCGAAACCACGGTATCACGAATAGGCGAGGGAACACGTACAGAAACGACGTAGAACACCTTCACCGAAACCAACAGCATCTTTGAAAACTTCCTTAGCAATGCCTTCCAGTACAGGAAGGCAGACGTTCCGCCAGACACTGAAAGTAGCTCTGGTAAAACGCGAGAGAACGGCAAAGGGTACAATGTCATTTTGGTGAAGGATAATGTGGTCGATTTTGACCAAGTTTATGCGGAGACGATTTTTTAGCTGTTTTCACGCCCGCACGGCAAGAATGAATACGAGGGAACGGGCGTTGGTTTATACATCAAAAAAAAGAGTGAAGAACCACAGCAGTTTTATCCCAGTGCAAAGTACAGTGGATGAAGGCTCAATCTTCACTGTTTATTTGCCAAAAGAATAAAAAACTTCTGCCCTGTGCTCTACGTTCTTAGATAAATACAAACAAAAGGTGCAACCATTTCAGGGAAGATAATTGAGAAAAGCAAAAACGATGGATTTAGCTATGGCAATGGGATAATAATTTAGCGGCTAAGTTAACCAGGTGGTTAAAGCTAATTGGCTTCGTTATGTACTCTACGTTCTTTCCTTGAAAGAACAGCCTGTCCATAGCACTATTCGAGGTGCTTAGAATCACAATGGGAACAGCCCACAACCGCTCACCGTCCCGGATTTCCTTGAAGGCTTGCTTTCCGTCTATCTTGGGCATGTTCAGGTCAAGCACAGTCAAACAGGGAAGTTCGGCTGACGCCTTCATTAGGCGAAGTTTTTCCAAACCCTGTTGCCCGTCCACTGCTTGCACAATCTGGAGGTTGGGATCAATAGACCGTATGGCCTCTTGCAGCATTTACAAATCATTGGAGTCGTCATCTACATGAAGGATGGTGCGCTTCTTCTCCGGGTGAGCTAAGGTTTTTAGCAGGATCCTGCAAAAATCATTGCTTTAGTAGGTCGTGCAGCTTAGTCTTCGGCAGAACGCTATTTTCAAGCGGTGAAAGTAAATTCAATGAAGCGAGTGCGAAGAGCCGCCGGTGCATCCGCTTGTGTGCTTCACACTTCTTTACAACGCAAGCCGAACCCTCACAGGGGCGTTTTTCTTTTGAGCCAGTAATTCACAATGTCAATCAGGGATCGTTCCAGGTCTTTAAAATTGTTGTCTTTGATGAAAAAGCCATTGCCCCCTAAGTCATACGCCTTCTGAATTTGGGCCGGTGAAGCTTGCGCAGACCAGAACACAAACGGGATGCTTTTGTAATTCAGCTTCGGATCCTCCAGAAGTTTAGCCTTCAGCGCAAAGCCATCCATCTTCGGAATGTTTACATCACAAAGAATCAGAAAGGGGCCCACTTTTTCCGCCCTTAAATATTGCAGTACTTCGTTCCCTGTACTGAAAAAAATGAGTGGATTTAAAAAGTTCAATTCCCGCCACGCATCTTGCAACAGGTCCCGGTCATCCGTATCGTCATCTATACTTAAAATCGGTGGTTCGTTCATATCCATAACCGTTACGATTCAAATGTAAACAATAGCGACAGTTGTTCTCTATCTTTCAAAGCCAAGGACATGAGGGAATCAACATTTTCTCATTAAACGCTGCCAGCTAAAAAATGAACCGAATTCGTTCAGGGTCTCGTAGAATGGTTTTGAAAATCTGCAATGTTCTTTACATCCTCACAAATGGCTTGGAAGTATGAATAGCGTTAACGGTTCTATAGACAATTGCACGCTCTACACTGTTCGACCTTGACCGTAGCAGTTTTAGTTTGTATAAAAAACGCAAAACCGATCAGTGCTCGGTTTCGCATCTGCCGCGACAGAACTTTCTATGACATCGAGCATAGAGCTGTTCTTACAGGCGGGATCAAAGGGTGGCAACAGAGAACGTCATGAAGACTCTCGAATGATTGCATCAGAAATGGTCGAAGAAAGAAGCCGTGCTACCGCTGCTAACAGAAGCAAGGACTTCAATCAGGTTCCAGCCGCTGCACGTCCAATGTCGATGCGCCAGCCGGTATTCGTTTTCCTCACACCCGAAGACGAAGACGCCTCAAGTATTCGGAAAGATGCATGAGGTTATGATGGCAGATACGACGAGGCTATTGCAATAGACCCGGCCTTCACTCCTGACGCTCAAAAAATGCTGTCGCTTTTAGCCAGGAGAGAAGGCCTTGGAAAACGATCGCCGGCATCCGGCTCACCGCTGCTCCCTTACGTCTTCGGGAGCGCCGCCGTTTCGCTTCTTTCAACACTAAATAAAAAAAGTATAACCGCTACACTCCGGCGACCCTCACCGTATCGGTCGGAGCCGGCAAGCCCAATGCCGAAGACATCACAAACAAGAAACAAAAACAATCTAACCAATTTGCCTTTTACAAGCCTGTCCGGTAGGGTAGCCTTTTAAAATTCAAACGGGAAAAAAGAGGCGCGAAGCTATCGGCTGCTCATAAAGGATTACCTCAATGCGCCAAAAGACTACGGCATAAAAGAAAGCTGTTCCCACACTCCCCGAGACACCCTTTATTCCGTTTCCTTTTGGCCCTCCCCGGCAGCCTTGCTTAAAACAGCTTTCTTTTTTCCCTTTTTCTTTTAAAAAGCTTTTTTATGGTTTATCTGATACACTTCCAAAGTAAACTACATCATGCACAGCACTACATCGGGTTCACAGAGGTTGATGAACGGCAAACTGAACGCATAGAAATCAGCAGGCCCTATTCTGGCGAATTGATGGCGATGATCAAGCGGTTGCAAATTGGTTACAAGATATTGCCACTTGACGATAACAGCTGCTGTCTGGTTTGTACAGCAGGGCAGCGTTTGCCCAATTAAAGCCCTTTTTTCTACCTACATCTTTTGCCTCTCCTCCTCGAGATGATTTACAAATTTCCAATGGCATCAGATCAAGGGTAGATACATCGGCCCTCCAAGGCAGCACAAACGATTGTTTTTTTCATTATCTCTTTCTACAATACTTCCTCTTTTCACCGTTCTTAGACCATGTTTCATCGAACAGTAATCGTTTCCAACAGCACCTAAATTGACTTTTGCAACACCATGCGAAAAACATCCAGTCAACCTCTGAAAATACATACCATCCTTCATGTAGATGATGATCCTGATGATTTACAAATGCTGCAGGAGGCCATTCTATCCATTGACCCTAAATTGCAAATTGTTCAGGCACTCGACGGTGCGCAAGGGCTGGATAAACTCCGAAAGATGAAGACGTCAGCCAATCTTCCTTGCCTGATTGTGCTTGATTTAAACATGCCAAGGATAAACGGGAAAGAAGCTTTCAAAATCATCAAGGATGACGAGAGCCTTTCGTCTGTTCCCGTTGTGATTTTAAGCACATCCAGTAATACCGCTGACAGACAATTTTTTCATGGAAGAAATGTGGAGTACATAACAAAGCCTCTTCATTTTGACCATCTGGTGGGCATAGCTTCCAAACTATTGTCCTATTGTGACGAGGAAGCGATTCGTTCGTAATCTCCCACGAGGTGTTTAGTAGCCTTGCTATAAGCGGAGCTCAATACCGGGTCAGACTTTGCACCTAAAAGGATAAGCGCATCTGCGGATTCCGCAACAAGTGTTCATCACTTTCCATTCATTCAGCATGCGTTACTTCCCATGGCAAATCAGCGCAAGCCCAAGCACAAAGCAGATCTCATAGAAATGCTATTGTTGAAAGACGATTTTACTATGTGCGCTTGAAAATTTATAACGGCAAGATATAATCCTTCAAAAGACTCAAAGACATAAAGAAGTAAGATCCTCTCCTCTTCCAACCAAAGCATTCACCTTTTTCTTTTATCTTTTTTTCTGTTGCTGTAGGACAAACGGCTCTTTCAAAACCATTGTTCGATTTCATAAGGCGTTGTTTTATGGCGGTCTCTGGCGCGTACATGGTTGTTCCGTCTATTTGGACGGCTGTTTGAGGGCGCAGATAAACCTTCATTTTTATGTTTTCTACCCTACACAGATCACAACCTGGAATTTGTCAAACACAAATGGAGAGGGTAATCAAACTGGTAGAAAACAGTAAGATTTTAAAGCTCTTTCTGTCTGTCACCGAAGCTTCTATTATGCAACTATATTATTCCGTTTCACGCGACGCCCACCGGATGTTTGCATACAAATTCAACAGCTATTCATCGCTCTTCCCCCAACCCAGGCGCCGCTGTTTACTTTGTTATCACTTCTATGTTTCCGCCGTTGGCAAACAAATCATGCGGCACGAAGTAGCCATTTATTTTCGTTCCGTTTACTTTAATTGCTTTTAGATTCCTGCTCTTTCCGGCTTTCGTTATCGTCAACGTTTTGCCGGTGCTTGTTTTCCATTTCACTTCATCAAAAAGCGGTACGGTAACAAGGTATTCAGGGTCGGTTGCGGAGAAGGTGTAAAGTCCGAGCGCATTAAAAACAAACCAGGCCGACATCTCTCCCGCATCGTCCATCCCTGAAAGTGTAAGGCCATCCCCCATGCCGTATAAATTGTTTAAAATGTAATCAAGAATTTTCTGGGACTTCTCCGGCTTGCCGATAAAGTAGTAGCCAAATGGCGCTTCATGATCCGGTTGATTTCCCTGGCAGTATTGGCCCACCATGGTTTCTACATTCCTGGCGATGTAAGTTGGATTCCAAGGCACGGTAAACAACGAATCCAACTTTGCTTCAAAGCCTTTAGCGCCTCCGTACAATTGGATTAAACCTGCCATGTCGTGCGGGGCAAAAAACGAAACCTGCCAGGCATTGGCTTCACGATACATGTATTCATAATAAGGGAACTGCGGGTTGAAGGGTTTTATCCAGTCACCGTTTTCCAGCCGCCCACGCATGAACCGCGTTGAAGGATCAAACATATTTTTATAATTCCCCGACCGCGCCATTAACAACCGGTAATTAGCCGTATCACCCAATGCTTTTGCCATTTGCGCCACCGAGTAGTCGTCATAAGAATATTCCAATGTTTTAGACACACCGGCCTTGGCCTTGGTTTCCACTTTCGGGTCTGGAACATCGGGATCGGAGATGTAGCCTTTTGCCATGTATTCAGCAAGGAACGGACGTGCACGGCCGGGTACGTTGGCATTTCGCAACAGCAACTGATAAGTCCCTTTCACATCAAAATCGTCAATGCCCCGGAGGTAGGCACCGGCAATGGACGAAGCGCCGTGATCGCCGTGAAAGAACGTTGGAATGGAACCTGTTTTATCACCCACATCCTTCATAGACTTAATTACGTTCAACGTAACATTCGGTATAACTAAACCCAACAGAACATCCTTGTTTCTATAGGTATCCCAAAGCGAGGGCTCGGTATAATAACTAAAGTCCGCTTTTATTACAGCCTTCTTTGCATCGGTATATTCACCGTTCACGTCGCTGCGCAAAGCCGGCCATAAAAAAGAGCGGTACAAACAGGAATAAAACATCCGCTTCTGTTTATCAGTTCCACCCTTGACCTGTATGGCGGACAAGAGACTTTCCCAGGTTTGCCCCGCTTCGTTGCGAACCGTTTGAAACGTTTTGTTGCCAATCTCTTTTTCAAGGTTCTGCTTTGCATTCTCAACGCTCACAAACGACAACCCAATCTTAAGTTCAACCGGGCTTTTGCCTTCATTGGCCAAATGCAAAACCGCGTAGCCAGTCGGCTTACCTTCTTCGCTCTTTTCCAACGTTTGAATGGGAACATTTACCACAGCATAGAAGTAAACGTTCTCGCCTCCCTGAAAGCCCTGCACGGCGTTGGTTCCAGCCTGGCTGATGTTCCAGGTGCTTACACGACTGTTGGCTTTGGCCAAATCAAAAAGCAGTTGTCTTGACGTGTTGTTCTTGTACGCATACTGATGATAGCCACAACGCAAGGTGGACGTTAACCGCACGTCTATGTCGTAGTCATCAAGATAAACCTGGTAATAGCCCGGCGCGGAGCTTTCCTTCTTGTGCGAAAAATGCGAGCCGGATTTTGACGTCCCATCGGAAAACGGCAGCACAGGAATGTTGCACAAATTCCAATGGCCTTTGTTGGTGTGGGTAAAGCCTAAAATTACCGAGTCTTCGTATTGGTACCCGGCACCTGACCGGTACTCTGTCATTGGGCTTAATTGCACCATTGCATTGGGGAGAGAGCTTCCGGGAAAAGTAAGCCCCGCCCATGACCGCCATCCTTTTGGTAATTCGTAGCCCAAAATTTTCGGGTCAGTCAGCGGCGTGGTACCGACAAATGTATTGACGTGTTTCGTGTACATCTGTGATTGTGTTTGCACTGTTGTTGATACAATCACTAATCCGCAAAGCAATAAAAAAATTTTTGTCTTTTTTTTCATGGCAATGAAAGAGTTTAAAATCTTTGAAAGGGTTAACAACCGTATCATTTTTGTTTTCGAAAATGAAAGGCGTATCGCGCCACCTAAAGAAATTGTGTTGAGATTAAGTAGGTTTTTTTATACGTTAAAACAAATAAAGCCGCCGCATGTGCGACGGCTTCAACGTCAAGAAAATTATTTGCTTATTCAAGCGCTGACCGCTTATGCCTTCAGGCTGTATCCTTCGCGGTATTGCCGTTTCACATAGCGATTGACCTCGTCAAGGTTGGTGACTTTCATGGCGTCTTTGTCCCACAGGAGTTTTACGCCGCGGCCGGGATAGTTCGTGCCTTTGCCGTCTGCTTTTGGTTGCTGGATGTCGTAGGCGCGAATGGCCAGGTTGGCCATCAGTAAGGCTTCGGTTAACGGACCCGCAATCTCAAAGGGTGAACTCACAGGCTTGGCTCCATAACCCGCAATGGCCGATTCGACCCACTGCGCATAATGGCCCTCGGCGCCGCCCGGCACACGGGCAATGGTTTGTTTGGTAGGCACTTCCGCAGTGCGGGAGGTAGGCAATAACCGCGGGTTGGCACCGTAGGTGCTGCACATCATCTTTCCTTTGGTGCCGATGATGAGGCAACCGTTGCCGCCGTCGCCAAACACTTCGTTGGCGCCGAGTTCTTCGGGCCTTTCGGGTTGAATGCCGCCGTCCATCCAATGTAGCGTAATCGGCCCTTTTGTTTTTTTTGTTTCCGGAAAGGTCATGGTTACGTGGCTCGATGGCGGGCAGCTTTCCGGGAAGTAGCCGCGTTTGAACTCATCCACATACACACTGCCCACACTGGCTTGGACGTCGCTTACGTATTGCAAGCCGAGTACACGGAAAGCGGGTTCAATTAAATGACAACCCATGTCGCCCAACGCACCGGTGCCGTAATCCCACCAGCCGCGCCAGTTAAAGGGAACGATCTTTTCCACGTAATCTTTGTAGGGCGCCGTGCCGAGCCAAAGATTCCAATCCAATCCTTGCGGCACGGATGCTTTGGCCGATGGCCATTGAATGCCTTGCGGCCATACCGGCCGGTCGGTCCATACATAAACTGTATGTGCTTTGCCAATCACACCGTCGTCGTACCATTCCATCAACTGCCGCACGCCATCGCCGGAAGCGCCTTGGTTGCCCATCTGTGTAACTACTTTATACTTCTTTGCGGCTTCGGTTAGCACTCTTGCTTCATACACATCGTGCGTCAGGGGCTTTTGCACATACACGTGCTTGCCTAATTGCATGGCGGCAAGCGCCGCCACCGCATGGTTATGGTCGGGTGTGGACACGGAAACGGCATCAAAGTTTTTAGCTTCTTTGTCCATCATCTCGCGCCAGTCTTTGTAATATTTAGCTTTGGGAAAAGCCTTTACGCTGGCGGCTGCCCGGCGGTCGTCCACATCGCACAAAAAAGCAATGTCGGCTTTGCCGCTTTTAAAGAAGTTAGCGATGTCGCTCTGGCCCTTGCCGCCCACGCCCACGCCGGCAACCACAAGACGATCACTCGGCGCTACAAACCCACGCCCCAATACATGCCGCGGCACAATGAAGAAACCGGCTGTGGCAAAGCCTGTGTTTTTTAAAAAGTCTTTCCTGTTCATAAACAATGTTTTTAGAGAGAAGCTTTGTGCGTTAAACGGGTTTGAGGATTATGATGAGCTGCAAAGAGACGACACAATTTTTTTGGCGGGATGGAAATCAACCTTTGCCTTTTAGTCAACCAAGTTGACCGGTTAGTAAACCGGGACAGATCCGATATCTTTTTTACAGCACTTTAATTTTAATGTTGCGAAAAGCCACTTCATGGCCGTGATCCTGAAAAGCAATTTTGCCTTTCGGCGAAAGCGCAAAGGCGGGCCATGTTTTAAACTTGCTGCTCCCCAGCATTGTTTTCCATTCCTCGCTGCCTTGCTGCACGTCTAACGTTTTTGTGCCGTTGAAATAAAACCGAAGATGCCCTTTGTTTTGTTGGATAACTGCGTTGTTCCATTCGCCAACCGGTTTTGGTTTTGAAAACGCCGCCGTGCCCGACATGTCGTAGAGCAAACCGGCGAGATGGTTTTCTTTTTTGTTGTCCTCGGCTTTGATGTTGTCCAGCACCTGCATTTCGGGCCCGGTGTTGAAGGTGTTGCCGTACTTCGGGTCTTCTTTTACGTTGAAGATGATGCCGCTGTTGCCACCCTCGGAGATGCGCCACTCTAATGAGAGCTCGTAATTTTCGTATTCGTTGTTGGTAACAAGATCGCCACGGTTCTGCGCTCCTTTTGCGGCTGCATCCATAACCAAGGCGCCGTCCACCACTTTCCAGTTGCTGCTTACCGTGTCGCGGTTATAGGTATGCCACCCGGCCGTGGTCTTGCCGTCGAACAAAGCCTGCCAACCACCGGTTTGCTCCTTTGTTGCCACACCGTTTCGTTGGGCATTTACAAGAGAATTTTTAGTTGAACCGCAGGCCGCCAGCACGCTTGCAAACAGACCGCAGAAGAGAAGGTTTTTATTCATAAATTCATAATTGTATGAAAGCACCAAAGGGGGCCGCTCTGGTGCTGTTGAGAGAAATAAGTGAATGAGTCAATACCCCGGATTCTGCTTCAAATTGGGATTGGCCGCAATCTACCTGAACAGAACCGGAAACACTTCTTTGTTAAGGTCATTAGTGGGCGTGTGATCCCACCAAGACGTGGTAACAAACTTTCCAAACCGTAAAAGATCAGTTCTTCTGACACCTTCAAAAATAAATTTACGGCCTCTTTCTTCCAGCAATTCATCCACAGTCAGCATTGCCGTAGTATAGGCTTCCGCTGGCCAGTCGGCTGCAGCAAAAGCACGTTGCTTCACGGCATTGATTAATTGAACGGCCTCCGCAGAAGCGGTCCCCCGTTTTTCCGCATCAATGCTTCTGCATTCGCAAAATAAATCTGTGACAAGCGGTACACCGACCAATCATTGCTGATATAAGCGTCATTGGCCAATCTTCCCGGTTTGTATTTATTAAACGGTACACCGCTATTTTCTTCGCCAACACCCATGTTCGTTTCTGTACCACCGGTTTTTTTGTTCCGGATTTTGTACACAAACACCAATGGAAGGTTAGCGCATTCATAACCACCCAATACCGGTTTGGTCGGATCTGTCAGGTAAAATTGCGGCCCAACCAACATCCACTCTTTTTTACGGAGTTCCGCGTCTTTGTATTTTGTATAAACACCCGGAATGACCACAACGCCATCGTTTCCACTAAAGGAGCCGTCGTAAATAAAGCGCTGATTGAAGTGATAAAAATCAGAATTGAAATTGGCCCAAAAAGTAGATTTGTGAAAATCGTAAGCAGTGGAAAAAATAATTTCCTTGAACAGGCGGTTTGTTTTTAGCGTTAGAAATATTGATTACTCATGCTGTTTGCACAGCGTACGCTTGAATTTATAGGGAGATTATCGGCAAGCAGCAGACCGGGTTCAGTTTCCAAAGAGTTCCAAACAGTGTCGGCTGATGCTTTAAAAACGGAGCGACGTTCCGATATCATTCCAACGCAACCCAAGACTACGAAACTCTTTTGCGCTGAAATCGACAAGAAAAACAAAGTGTTTTTAAGAAAGCAATTCACAACTCTAACATCGTTTATGAAAGCAATTTAGGAAATTAATGATTTGCAAAAACGTTTTAGCAAAAAAATTTTCGTTTTTCAATTAATAACTTAACCAACAAGCACAATGGCTGCTTAGGCGAAGCATCTATAATAATTCTACATTGTCTCGGAAACAAGTTTAGCCAGAGAATACGAAGAAGAAAAACCTGCACTGGCCGCAGCAAATGTGGCCGCCACTTTTTTTTATGCGCCAGAAATGGTCGCGGATCATATTAGCAACAACGCAAAAAAAGTATTTTCGCCTTGTGAAAAAAAGGTCTTTTATTTCAAGAATGTGTTTCGCAGCTTCGCCGTTTGCGAGGCAATGATCATTTGGCGTTACTGCCTTTGGTTCTTTATAATTAACGCCACCTCTTTCAACAACAGCGGTAACGCCGGTTCAGCCATTCCGCCGTGATCGGACCCTTGCAACTCTTACAAGGTTGTTCGGGCATGGCCCGCCAGTTTCGCCATTCGAAGCAGGTAGGCATTTTCCCCGTAGCGTCCCAACAGCTCAAGTTCAGGAGCACCGGGCCGTACATGATACTACGGTGCCTGGTTATCTATCACCGGCTGCGTTTCTTTGATCCCTCTTTCGTTACAGAGGGTATAATGTGTGATGGCTTGTCCGCTAGAAGGAATCAGGGCCGCTATGCGGTCGGCATCAACTCCGTATTTGGCGAGGTATGTTTTATCCAAGGTTGTCATCATGCCCAAATAGCCACCCGCTGAATGACTGGAAATAAAAAGCAAACTGTCGGTTCCGTTATAACCGGCAATGTGCGCAAATACCCAAGCAACGGCCTCCGCAGCATTTTAATATAAGCAGCCGCCATGCTTTTGGGGACAGACGGTAACTCACGCCCACGATAGCATAACCTTTCCCCATTAGCGCTTTCGGTATTTCCTGATCACCGCCGGTAAGGCCGCCGCCGTGAAACCAAACAATCATTGCGTAATCCTTTGCGCCTTTGGGATAGTAAACATCAAGCGTGCATTGCGCGGCCAGATAAGCGTCTTTTTTATTGATGAAATCGGCCTAATAACGAATGTCCTTTTCAACGTTGTATTGTTGCTGGGCCGTCGCGGTGATGGCTGCCCCCATCAAAAGAAAAAAATGCGCTTCATGTTTATAATTTAAGGATGAAGACGAAACCCTAGCGGGATAAAATGCTCTGCCTTTTAGTTCGCCGCACCCGGAGTAAGTATTTTTTTCCGCTCATAGCCGGCAAACTGCTTTACTGTTGATACTCCATCATTTTAAGCTTATGGTTTTAGATTCAGGGTTAAACCGCACCTCCTGTTTGCTTAAAAACCACGTTTTACCCTTGTCATTATTTCCCTGAAAAAAAAGGTGCAACCTGCCTTTGCGATCTTTAAAAATATCGGGGTGGCCGCTTTCGCTTTCGTTCCAGCTTCCCTTTGCGCCATTGGGTAAAAACGGATTATTCGATAACCGTTCCCACCTGATTCCATCACTGCTTCGGGCGAGGCCGATCTGCTGTGGCTCGTTGTTGTAGCCACCGGCGTAAAACATGTAAAGCTTCCCACCAAGTTGCAAACAGGAGGCGGCTTCTATACAATTTTTTTCCCAGGGTAATTGCGGTTGTAAAATGGACGAATCAACGGCTTGCACCCATTCGCTTTTGCCGAACGTTGATGTAAACGGCGTCGTAGCCACGCCCTGCATTTGTACCTTGTATGACGCGTCCCTAGTGGCGAAATAAAGAAAGTATTTGCCGTTGAAACCAACCACCTCGGCATCAATGGCCCGGCCAATCGTCCACGCACCGGAGGGATGAAAAACAGGATTGCTTTTATTACGAACGAAATGCAAACCATCAATGGACCAGGCGTGACAAATTGCATCCGTTTTTCCGCCGCCGTAGGTTTGATAAAACAGGTGCAAAGTATCAGCTCTTACGATTGCGCCCGGCGCACAAATGCCTTTGCTTTCATACGCTTCCGCCGGTGCCATTTCTCCCGCCTTTTTCCAATGCGTCAGGTCATCACTCTTTGCAATGCCAATGCCCCAACCCATTTTATCGGTGGCGGGTATGGAGTAATACATCCAATAGGTATTTTTAAAGGAAACAACTTTCGGGTCTTTCGCATACGGCCGGCCAAGACGGCTGCTGTCGCCAAAGTACATGGCGGGCTTTTGCTGCGCAAATGCAAACAAGGGAAGGCAAAAAATAACTGGCAACCATCGGATCATAAAGAGGTTTTTTTTCATGTTTGCATTCTTAAACGGCGTTGCGGAAAAAGCCATAAGTATCTTTTTATTGCCTTTCGTTAAAATCAGTTTGTTTTCAACAAGCGGCAACCAAAAAAAGGCCGCCGGCCGTTTTTCCCATTGTGTGTCTGCAGGCAGAAAACGCTTTTCCCTTGTAGCATCAGCTATTGAAGTTCCCTATGTTTTGGGCAAGCATAAAAAAGAACCCGCCGTAGAAATAGCAAGTTAAATGACTGCTTGTATGAGAAAACAATTCGGCTCGAAGCGGAAAGGTTTTGACCTGATTGCCTTGTTTCAACATAAAGGCGTGCTTACCGCTATCAGGTTAAAAAAATAAATAACCCATAGATCACCTGTGCAAAAGCCAATGGTACTCGTTCTAACACTTGCTGACCCGTTGCGCCCGTTTATTCCGTTCAGATATAAAAGGACACATCCCTCCGCATTAGTCTTGTAACACCTTTATCCATTGGCAGGCGGCGCCTATCAATGTCGCTTCTTCCTGCATCATGCCCACACGCACATCAGCGGTAATACCTCCTTTGCTTAACAATCGCTTTAACGCCGGAAGAAAGTGCGCATGTGATTGCGAAATATTGCCGCCCAAAACCACAGCTTCAAAAGGATGATCACGTGAAAGCAGTATGAGGAAGTCGCAAAAATTTTGCGCAAATTCAGCGAACAAATGATGAATGGTATTTGCCTTTCCCTGGGCAAGTATTTCTTTCAGCCCTGCCTCCTGTTTTCCAGCAAGGGCGCCGTAGCGTTTTACAAACCAGCGTGTGGATAAAACGTCTTCTGCGATGCCTTCTTTAAAAGGCATCTTCCATAAATCAGCATCTCTGGTTTGGCCGCCGCTGTGAATAGCCGAGCCCAGGCCGGTACCCAACGTAAGGCCGAGGACATGCGAAAAGCCTTTGCCAGCTCCTCCCGCAACCTCACCCAACAAATAACTTTCGGCGTCGTTTAAAAATTGAAAATTCTCCGATGGCAACGACATTTTCTCCGACAGCAGGTTTTTGACATTTAACCTATACAGGGCCTTGAACTTATCCTGCTCTTTCATCAGCGAAATGCCTTCGGCATAATCGAAAGGTCCGGGCATGGCAATCCCGATCTTAATGTTGTCGTGAAGCTTGTCTTGTATGGTGGCTTGTAAAAGATTGCACCAACCGGACAAGATACTTCCGGCGCTTCCTTTTGAATCAATAGGTTTTCTTTTTACCGTATCCTTCAATACAACCGCCTTTTTTAAATCAACCCACCCGGCCGTTATGTGCGACCCTCCAATATCAACACCCAATGCTAAAGACATGCTTACTTGTTTAGACGTTAGAAATCCATTTACTTATTTAAAACCACGCCCTTGTTGCTACCATTCACCAATTGCAGTTGGTACCGGAACGTTGTTGGTATTGCATAGACCTTGTAAGGGTCTAACGGCCGTGGCCCGCAACCGTTTGAACCAACGCCCAGCGTTTTATGATTTATACTCAAAACAGTGCCGCTGCTTTTTGGCAGGTCTATCTTGTATTCAACCGGTTCCATCTCTTCATCGCTGTACGGAAGCGCCGATACTTGCAGCAAGGAGTCGCCTTTTTTTATTTTTATACCTGCACCGTTTGCGGAGGTGACGGCTGCCCATCGCACGTCTTCGTGATTACCGCATTCCATTGGTTTTTCGTACGGTGTCATTTGCTTCAAAACAGAACTGGAATACCGGCCCACATCAAAGCCGCTCTTGCGGTCGCCATAATTTTCCATCGGCCCGCGGCCAAAGTACTCAAACTGGTCTATGTCTTTATTGAGCAACATGCGTACACCAATTCTTGCCAGCACCAGTTTCGGGTCGCTGAAGGCCACATCGTTCACCGCGTTAATTTCGCCTTTGCCGTTAACGGTGTAAACAGCATTATGATGAACAATGAAGTTGTTCTTACCAGTCCCGGTTAAATTCACTCTTATCTCCACTTCACCCGAAGAAAGCTGTGCGCTTTTCACATCATCTACCATCCAGCTAATTGCTTTCAACCCATTCTTTTCCCAATCGCGATAAGCCCACATGTCGTCTTTCTGGTGCGGCGCACGCCACAGGTGTAACATTGGTCCACCGTCTTCTTGCAAAATGTTTTCACCACCCTTTTCCATCCTTGAGAAAGTGCCTTTCGCTTTTTCAAACACAAGATTGAAATCAGTGCCTTTTACGGAGATAAAATCTTTTGAATTTTTCAAGGTCAGATTGCCGCTCTGCGCCGTGTTCCTTGCAACGGGCATGGCTACAGGTGTGCCTATTTCAAGTTGCTGTGCCGCTACTTCAAACCCCTTTTTTGCCCACAGTTTATCGGTTGCCAGTTGGAACGAAACCCGTAGAAAATATTCTGAACCCGGTTTTGGAGACAGTTTAAAAGGCAGCTTTATTTCTTTTTCTTCGCCCGGCTTAATCCCTCCTACCACTAAATTTCCCGCCGATAGAGGGCTACCGTTTTCCGTCAGTTCCCACTTGGCGGTAAAATCACTTAGGTTGGTAAACTGATAGCGGTTTTTTATCGTGACGATACCGTTTTTTAAATCTTTTGTGCGGATGGTTATCCATTGATAAGCGTGTTTCAATTCAGGGAAATGCGGCTTCTGCGACCGGTCGGAAAATACAACGCCTTTGTGAATGAAGTATTGATCATTGGGGTAATCACCAAAGCCGCCGCCGAAAGCCGTAATCGGGTGCGCCGGATTCCGATTGTTGTAGAGGCCCTGGTCTTGCCATTCCCAGATAGCGCCACCTAACAAGGCAGGATATTTATCAAACAACTCGTTGTAGATATCCACCGAACCCATGGAGTTGAACATGGCGTGTGCATACTCGCACAAATAGAACGGCTTCGTAAGCGAATTTTCAATAGCTCTTTTTTCAAGTTCTTCTACACCGGTATACATCCGGCTATCAATGTCAGCGGGGTTTTTGTCACCAATACCGAAACCTTCATAGTGCGTGGGCCTTGTCGGGTCAATGGCCTTGATGGCTGTAAGTGCCGCCCGGAAGTTGCTGCCACCGTTGCCGTTCTCGTTGCCCAACGACCAAATGACTACCGAGGGATGGTTTTTGAAATTTTCAACATTGGCTACGTTGCGGTCAATGATGGCCGCTTTTATTCTTGGTTCTTCGTTGAATTGGTTTTGCTCTGCGTGGCACTCCACATTGGCTTCAGCTACCAGATAGATGCCGTATTCGTCACAGAGTTCATACCACCGCGGATCGTCGGAATAATGGCAGGTACGTACGTGGTTGCTGTTGGTTTGTTTAATGAGCACAATGTCTTTTATCATTTGCGCTTCGGTAACGGCGTGGCCATCATCCGGCCAGTTTTCGTGGCGGTTAACTCCTTTTAATTTAATGGGAACACCATTCACCAAAAACTGTCGGCCTTTCAATTCAATCTCACGGAAACCAGTGCGGGAAGAAAGTGTTTCTATCGTACTGTTGCCTTCTTTCAGTGTGATGACAGACGTATAAAGTTTGGGTGTTTCGGCGGTCCACTTCTCCGGGGCGGTTACGTGGAAACTAAGTTCAATTGTTACCTCTTCTCCGGGCTTCAAAGCGGGAACCGGCTTCTTACCCAATGCGCCGGTAACCAATGCAGTTCCGTTGTACAACGAAACTTCTGCATGACTGGCCTTTGTTGCCGTAGTGCCGTAGTTTTTTACTTTCATACTCACGGTTACATCAGCATTCTTGTATTGGTCATTAAGCATTGTTTTGATGAAGTAATCGCGGATGTGTTCTTGCGGACTGCTCCATAAAGTCACGTTCCGAAAGATGCCGCTTAAGCGCCACATGTCCTGGTTCTCCAGATAGCTGCCGGTGGTGAAACGATAGACTTCCACGGCCAGAACATTTTTGCCCGGCTTTACATACTTAGTTAAGTCGAATTCCGCGGCGTTGCGGCTGTTTACACTATAGCCAACCTTCTCTCCGTTCAGCCAAATAAAGAAGCCCGCATCCACGCCGTCAAAGGTGATAAAGATGCGGCGGCCTTTCCACTCGGCAGGCACTGTAAAATCACGGCGATAGCTGCCCACCGGGTTGCGTTCTTTGTAGGTTGTGTAACGCTCGGAAGGCGTACTCATTACCCGTGGAAAATCTTTTTTGAAGATGTAGGTGAAATTGCTATAGTCCGGTGTGCCGTAACCTTCCACCTGAAAACTTGACGGCACCCTGATTTCTTCCCAAGCGGAAACATCATACGCAACTTTGTAAAAATCAACGGGGCGCTTCTGGGGCCAGTCCACCCATTTGAACTTCCACATCCCGTTCAGGCTGCGGCTAAAAGAAGAAGCGTGGCGATTGGCTGCTAAAGCTTCCTTTAAAGAACCGTAAGGCATCAGTGTCGCATGACTCCCTTCTTTGTTGATGCCGATGTTTTCGGGGTCTTCAATTTCCTTTGGAACAAAGGCTGTATCGGATGGTGACAAGGCGCCTGTTGCGGGTTGTGCAAAACTTGGTTTGTGGGCAAGAAAGAAGATAAGAATGAACAGCGGGGCTGAACTTTTTTTGACGTTGA
The DNA here is from genome assembly GCA_965247695.1 of Flavisolibacter sp. Lineage (GTDB taxonomy): Bacteria > Bacteroidota > Bacteroidia > Chitinophagales > Chitinophagaceae > Flavisolibacter. The sequence continues at coordinate 1,254,559 of OZ252037.1, read as the reverse complement.
TTTTCATTTTTATCCTGTTGCCTTTTCCATCAAACGGTTTTGTAAATTTTGCCTTTCAATCGCTAAGCTGCCGCCCGGCAAACGGCCCGTGGCCTGGCTTCCATCTCCTTGTTTACAATTGACCAAAACATCTTACTTTTTCTTTAGTGCTGCTGCAATTGCTTTTTCTGCCAGCGGCTCCATTACCTTATATCCTTCGAGGTTGGGATGCACACCGTCCTTCGACAAGGCCAAAGGCAAGCCGCTTTTCTCGTCGGCCATAGCGGTAAAATAATCGAGGTAAACAATGTTGTTTTTACCCGCATAGGTCTTGATCATTTCATTTAGCACCGCCACCTTTGGTACAGGATTTATAGAGGCGCGCCACGGCAAAGAAGAGGCAGGCAAGACCGAGGAAAGCACCACTTTAATACCGGCCGCCTTAGCCAATTCGGTCATAGAAACAAGGTTGCCAAACATATCTTCCAATTTTGATGGCCCGTTGTTTTCAGCAATGTCATTGATGCCGGCAAGTATTATTACCACACTTGGTTGTAGATTGATCACATCCTGTCGAAAGCGCACGAGCATTTGCCCGGTGGTTTGCCCGCTGATGCCACGGTCGTAATACGGTTTGCCCGAAAAAAAGGATGAGTCATTATTGATCCAGAAATCAGTGATGGAATCGCCCATCCAAACAACCCGTTTCTCTCCTTTTACGGGAGGTACAATCTGGCTGTTTGCTTTTTCATATTTTTTTATGTTGGCCCAATCCTGTGCACTGGCGCTGCAAAAAGAAACAAGGAGTAAGGCGGTAAAAATTTGTTTTGTTTTCATCGTGTTGCTTTTCATCATTTCTATTTAATGGATAATTTCTGTTTAACAAACTTTTCCGTTTTAAGTGAGTACAAAAAATCAGTGAAAAAAATTCTATCTCCCTGCAATTTTTTAGTGAATCCGCTGGCTTACTTCATAATTTCTCGCCTGGCAACTACAATTCAGCCTTTGCCTTCTTTTCCTTCCGGCAAGTTTTCACCACATCTTCTACCACACTGGCTTTATCAGGCAATACGCTCAACGTTGTGCTGTCTATAGGCCCCGCGTTGTATACGCCGTATTCCGTGTATTCGGCACCCGTCTTGCCCTCGTTCATCAATTTGCCGTTTACATAGCGGAGCACTTCCAGAGATTTAAAGGCCTGCCCTTTAATGACAACCACAGGCTCGTTTTCTATACGTTCTTTCAACGTGGTGTTGCCATGGTTCAAATACAGTTTACTTCCATCCTTTTGCACGGTCCATTGTTGCTGTTTGTCTATCACCTGTGCAATCTTTTTTCGACTGCCATTTGCATCAACAAAAAAGTAGTCGGCATCTTTAGTGTCCAGCAGTTCACTTTTCTTTTGAAGAAGCAGTACACCGTTGGCCGGAAATTGAAAAAGCTGCCGACCGTTTTCCACCTCCGTTTGTACACCGCAAGGCTCTTCGTACACCACACGCAGGTTGCCCTGGAAACCGGCAGGAATTAAAAAAGTCACCGGTGGTGAGGAACGAATAAATCTTGGCTCCTTTGAACTGCTACAGCCTATGTGCAGGAGACAAAATGATAGAACGATGAGCGTGGCTAAGGAGAAGCGCTTTTTTATTCGTAAGAATCTTTGTTGCATTGTTTACTTTTTTTGTTTTGCTCACGGGCATTGTTGGAGAACGATATGCCGCATTGGCTCGTCTTTTTAATTCGCTACTTCCCATTGTGTAGCTGTTGCTTTCATGCCCCCAGGCTTGCCCTCTGCGAACATCGAAAGGGTAACAATACCCTTTACTGCTACCACTTTTAAATTGACACGTTGAACCACCGTATTACCATTTTCCTCTAATTTACTTTCCACAACTTCATAAAGCGCTTCGCCGCCCTGCATACCTACGGTAAGACTGCAGCTTACCAATCTCAATTCCTGTGCCTCCTCTTTTTTCGTCTCCATTATCATAACCGTCAGCTTCTTGTCAGCCGGGTTAAGCGTTAGCTTCACTGCAGTATTGTCCTCTCTTTCACTGCCGCCTTCATTTATAAAAAGTGACTTCTCGATATAGCACTTCACCGTGCGGTCGCAAAGATTTTCACCCGCTTTTTGTTCCGTGGCAGCAGCGCCATTCAGCGGGCCATTTGCAGCAGCCCTTTTTGCCGGTGAACAGGAGGGCATCAGTGTAACCATCAATGCAAAAACGGCCAATCGTACACCCGTTCTTTGCGCCATCCACTTGTTTGTTGTCGTCATAAATTTTCCTTCTTTGTTTGTTCAGTTTCTACATTCTTCACAGAAGGAAAAAAGCCGCAGGCAAGCGAATTGCCCGCGGGATTTAAAAGACTGCTATATGAGAAAAAAAAGGTTGATAAACCGTTTGCTTGTTGAAAACCTAAATTGTTTTTAGTCTGGCGAAAGCATCGCTTTGTTTAACCCAATGCTTTTTACTTTTTATTGCCTGTTGCTTCCTGCTCTATCCTTGCCCGACAACTCCGTTTCACTGGTAGAAAAAGAGTAGGGAAAAGCTGCCGCCGTTGTGCAGCGGCCTTTGTTGGGTGTTGCCGACATCTCCAGGTTGATAGTGGCGCCCTTAACTAACTCTGTGTGCCTGACGTAATTTTTGCCGTATAAAATTCCGTTCATTCTGATCGAATTTATATACCTGTTATCCGCGTTATTACCCTTTGCATTGATCACGATCTGCTTTCCGTTTTCAAGATTCACTTTCACCGATTTGAACAGCGGCGATCCAATCACGTATTCATTGGTACCCGGACAGACGGGATAAAAACCCAAAGCTGAAAACACGTACCAGGCGGAGGTTTGACCATTGTCTTCATCACCGCAATAGCCGTCGGGTGTGGCTTTGTACAAGCGGTCCATTGCTTCGCGAACCCAGTACTGCGCTTTCCACGGCTCACCGGCATAGTTGTACAAATAGATCATGTGCTGTATGGGTTGGTTGCCGTGCGCATATTGGCCCATGCCTACAACCTGCATCTCCCGCATTTCGTGCACGAGATTATTGTTCGGTTTATCAGTGCCGCCAAAGGTGGGCGGCATGATGAAAACAGAGTCGAGCCGGTTGACAAAAATTTCTTTGCTTCCCATCAGGTTGAGGAGGCCTTGTATGTCGTGAAAGACCGACCAGGTGTAATGCCAACTATTCCCTTCGGTAAAGGCGTCCCACCAGCTTACCGGCTTAAAGTTTTCGGGGAACGAACCGTCTTCGTTCCGACCACTCATCATGCCAAATTTTTTATTAAAGGTGTTGCGGTAATTGAAGGCACGTTGGCGATACACTTCAATCTCTTTGGCGGGACGATTGAGCTTTTTGCCCATTTGATAAATGCACCAATCATCATAAGCATACTCCAACGTTCGCGAAGCATTGTCTCTGATTTTTACGTTGTATGGCACGTACCCAAGCTTGTTGTAATATTGATAGCCCGTGCGGCCCGAAGAAGAAACTTTTGGATGCACATTGTTGGCGCCGTACAACATGCCTTCGTACATTTTTTCCGCATCTTTTTTGATAAGGCCTTTGGTAAACGCATCGTTGATAACCGAAGCCGATGCATTGCCCACCATGCTTTCGCGGTGGCCGGGACTGGCCCATTCCGGGAATAAGCCGCTTTCCAAATAAGAGTTTAATAAACCTGCCTGAATTTTTTCACCCATGGAGGGATACATCAAGTTCACGTAGGGCATCAAAGCCCGGAAGGTGTCCCAAAAACCCATATCGGTAAACAGGTAGCCAGGCAGCACTTTGCCATTGAACGGACTGTAATGCACCGTTTCACCTCTTGTATTTATCTCATAAAACTTGCGGGGGAAAAGCACCGTGCGGTATTGACAAGAATAAAATGTTCTCAGGTTGTCAATATTATCGTCTTGCACTTCAATGCGGCCAAGTGTTTCGTTCCATACATTTTTTGCATAAGCCTTGGCCGCTTCGAAGGTTGGTTTGAGTTCTTTCAAATTTAAATCAGCCTGATCAAAACTGATAAAAGAAGAAGCCACGCGGGCATGAACCACCTCCCCTCTTTTGGTGGAAAAGCCGATGATTGCGCCTGAATGATTCGACGTTGCCTCAAGCTCGCCTTCCTTTATTTCCTTGTCCGCTACCGCCGCCGTGTACGTAAACGGTTTGTCAAATTCAACGACAAAATAATTTTTGAAATTTTCCGGTACGCCGCCGCTGTTCTTGGTGGTATAGCCAATGATTTTATTCTCGCCGGGAATCACTTTTACATAAGAGCCTCGGTCAAACGCATCTACCACTACATATGCATTCTTTTCTTCGGCAAACGTAAAGCGAAACATCGCTGCCCGTTCGGTGGGTGTAGTCTCCGTGGTTACGTTGTAATCTGATAGATAGACTTTGTAATAATATGGCTTTGCAATTTCGGTTTTGTGGCTGAACCAACTGGCCCTTTTGTCCTGATCAAAATCGGGTTTACCGGTAAGGGGCATGATGGAAAACTGTCCATAGTCATTGATCCACGGGCTGGGCTGGTGAGTTTGTTTAAATCCCCGTATTCTGTCGGAAGCATAAGTATAGGCCCAGCCATCACCCATTTTGCCGGTTTGCGGCATCCAGAAGTTCATGCCCCAGGGCAGGGCTAGGGCCGGGTAAGTATTTCCATTCGACACTAAGTTTTTAGAGTCGGTGCCCATTAACGTATTTACATAGTCAACCGGGTTGACCTTTTGCCCGAAAACAAAGTTTGCGTTTAGGAGTGCGAAGCAGACAACAAGTGCCTTAAATTTTTTCATGCGTGTGGCGGAACATTTTTTAACCTGCTTCTTCCGAATAATTTTAAAAGACCAGGGCGTGTTCCAGCGATTAAAATCCTTTTGTTGATGCATTGGTGCTGAACGAGTACGGATAGGCCGCCGCCATTGTCCCACGGCCCTTGTTCGGCGTGGCTGCCATCACAAACTTCACTTCACCGCCTTTCTGTAATTCGTCATGCGACAGCCAGTTCTTGTCCCAAGGCTTGCCGTTAATCGTAACGGCTTGTACGTACTTGTTTTCCGCACTATTGGCCGGTGCAGTGATGATTACTTTCTTTCCATTGTCAAACGACACGGTAGTTTTTTTAAACAAAGGCGCCCCCAGCACGTATTGATCGGTAGCCGGCGTAACGGGATAAAAACCCATGGCTGAAAACAGGTACCAGGCCGAGGTTTGCCCGTTGTCTTCATCGCCGCAATAGCCATCCGGTGTGGCTCTGTACAAGCGGTCCATCGCTTCGCGAACCCAGTACTGCGTTTTCCACGGTTGGCCGGCATAGTTGTACAAATAGATCATGTGCTGAATGGGTTGGTTGCCGTGCGCATACTGGCCCATGCCGGCGATCTGCATTTCCCTGATTTCGTGTATTACACCACCATAGCCGCTTTCATCAAACACCGGCGGCATGGCAAATACGGAATCCAGCATAGTCACCATCGCGGCATCGCCACCCATCAATGTTTTTAATCCGCCAATGTCGTGAAAAACACTCCACGAGTAATGCCAGCTATTGCCTTCGGTAAAGGCATCGCCCCATTTAAAGGGATTAAAATTCGCCACGAATTTTCCATCTGCCATTTTGGGCCGCATCAGCTTGTGTTGCGCATCAAACAAATTGCGGTAGTTCTGCGACCGCTTTGCATACAACGCAATTTCTTCCGCCGGTTTGCCCAGTGCTTTTGCCAGTTGATAAATAGTGAAATCGTCATAAGCATATTCCAAGGTACGGGCTGCATTTTCATTTACACGTACATCATAAGGAACGTAACCCAACTCGTTATAATACTTTACACCGGCACGGCCAACCGCTTCCATCGGCCCTTCGTTGGCCGCGCCGTGTTTCAGGGCCTCATAAAGAGTATTGATATCGTAGCCACGCAAACCTTTAATGTAGGCATCGGCAACTACCGAAGCCGAGTTGTTACCAATCATGATGTTGGCATAACCGGGACTGCTCCACTCGGGTAGCCAGCCGCCTTCTTTGTAATCGTTCAGGAGGCCTTGCTGCATTTCTTTGTTGATGGCAGGGTAGGCAAAATTCAGGAAGGGATACAAAGCCCGGAACGTATCCCAAAAGCCAGTGCCGCCGAACAGATAGCCCGGTTGGGTATCGCCGGTATAAGGACTCCAGTGTACAATCTTATTTGATGCATCTGTTTCGTACAAGCGTTGCGGAAATTGCAAGGCACGGTACAAACAGGAATAGAAGGTTCGCGTCTGGTCAACCGTACCGCCTTCGGCAAGAATCTTATTCAACTGTGTGTTCCAGGTGGCTTTGGCTTTGCGGCAGGTGGCGTCAAAATTATCAGCCGCTAATTCTCTTTTTAAATTGATGTCGGCTTGTTCAATGGAGATGAATGACGATGCTACTTTCAAGGCCACCTTCTCGCCTTTTGCTGTTTTAAAACCAATGACACCGCCGGCATGGGCGGCCATCGTTTCTAACGAATCAGTCAATAGACCACCGTCGTTCCAGGCTTTTGAAAACGTAAACGGCTTATCAATGTAAATAACGAAATAGTTTTTAAAATTCTTCAGCGGGCCGCGGCTGTAACGGGTGCTGTAGCCCACGATCTTTTTTTGTTCGGGAATGATCTTGACGTACGAGCCACGGTCAAAGGCATCTACCACAATAAACGAACTGTCGCTTTTTGGAAAGGTGAAACGGAACTGCGCAGCTCTTTCCGTTGGGGTAATCTCTGTGGTCACATCGGCATCGGCCAGATACAAACTGTAGTAGTATGGTTTGGAGGTTTCTGCCTTGTGCGAAAACCAACTTGCCCTATCGTCTTCTTTGTATTTCAGCTTGCCCGTCACCGGCATGATGGAGAACTGGCCGTAGTCGTTCATCCAGGGCGAAGGCTGGTGCGTTTGCTTGAAGCCACGGACTTTATCCGCCGCATAAGTATAGGCCCAGCCATCACCCATTTTGCCGGTTTGCGGCGTCCAGAAGTTCATGCCCCAGGGCACACAAATACTTGGGTACGTATTGCCGTTGGAAAGCGATGGTTTGGAGTCCGTGCCCATCAAGGGATTCACCCATTCCACGGGATCAGTTAGTTTGTCCACCATCTGCGCACTTGCCGCTGCCGTTGCAAACAACGAGGTGAAAAGCAAGGCTATTTTTATCTTCTTCATGTAAAATTTATTTTAACGATGCGTTCCTATTTCGATCATAATTTCCCTTCGGTTGCTTAGTCGCTTGTTCTCATGCCGTCAACAACTGCGGCCGCTCTTTATACACCTTCCACAGAAACTCACCGAAGATGGTGTTGGCCCAGGCAAACCAGGAACGGGAGAACTTTTTCGGGTCATCCTTGTGAAAGGCTTCGTGCATAAAACCGGTAGCGGCATGAGTGGATTTCAAGGCCGCAACGCATGCTTTTATTTCTGCGTCGCTGTTGCTGGTCATTCCGCGAATAATGAGGCTTAATGGCCAGATCATGTCCTTGCCCACGTGCGGCCCGCCGATGCCTTCCGCGGCCGTGCCTTTGTAGAAGAAAGGGTTATCGGCAGAGAGCAACATCTTTCTTGTAGCCACATAAACAGGATCAGTATTTTTCACCGCGCCGAGATAGGGCAAAGACATCAGGCTTGGCACGTTGGCATCATCCATTAAAAGCTGGCCGCCAAAACCATCCACTTCAAAGGCATAGACCTTGCCCCATTTCGGATGGTTGACAGTGGCATGTTGGGCCAATGCGGTTTGCACTTCTTTCGCCAATTCGGCCAATTCGTTTGACAACTGCACATCGTTGTGCATCGCCTTCATCATTTCGGCGGCTTGTTGCAAAGAGGTAACGGCAAAAAAGTTGGAGGGTATGAGGAACGAAAACACAGTAGCGTCATCGCTGGGGCGAAAAGCCGAACAGATAAGGCCCACCGGCTTTATGGGGTAACCATAACCGGCCATCGAACGGGTATCGGTAGCATTGGCTGTGTTTCGCTGAAAATGATAAGGGCCGTCGCCTTCTTTGTGCTGCTGTTCTTTAAATGTTTTCAATGTTAATGCAATTGCCTCTTTCCATTGCGCATTAAAGGGTGCTTTGTCGCCGGTTCGTTTCCAATAGGCATACGCCAACCGGATGGGATAGCAAAGCGAATCAATCTCCCATTTGCGTTCGTGCACACCAGCCTTCATGTCCGTTCTATCGGTCTTCCATTCGCCGCGCTTGTTCTCGTCGTTATAAAATGCATTAGCATAAGGGTCGCGAAGAACGCAATACGTTTGATGATTGATCACACCGGCAATCAGGCCTTGCAAAGCCTTATCCTCTTTCATCAATTGCAGATACGGCCACACTTGTGCGCTGCTGTCGCGCAGCCACATGGCGTCAATGTCGCCGGTAATCACATACGTGTCCGGCCGGCCGTCAATCGTTTTGTGATACACCGTTGTATCCAGTGTGTTGGGAAAGCAATTGTTGAAAAGCCAGGCCAGCTCTTTGTCCTTCACCTTTGCTGAAAACTCCGTGATGGCGGCTTCCACGGCAGTGCTGGTAAAGTGCCGCTTGCCTTCGGCCACTCGTACCACCGGAAAGTCAGCGGGCATGGCGGCGAAAGAAAGACGGTTCAACAAAAGCCCTGTTCCTGCAAGGCTGGTGTTGCGTATAAAGGTTTTGCGGTTCATCATTTTTTTGGGGTTGAAAGTGAAAACGGTTTGTCGTTTTGCGTGAGCCCGCGGCCCGTTGCAGGCTTATCGCCCATTACAAAACGCAGTGTTCCTCCGGCCGTTAAATCGCTATACCGAATATAATTTTTGCTGTAAGGCTTCCCGTTTAAGTCTGCCGTTTGAATGTACACGTTCTCCTTGCTGTTGCCGGACGCTTCAAGCACAAACTTCTTTCCGTTCTCCAAGGTGATAGTTGTTTTTTTAAACACGGGACTGCCAATCACGTATTGGTCGGTACCGGGACAAACGCTGTAAAAACCCATTGCACTCAACACGTACCAGGAGGAGGTTTGTCCCTGGTCTTCGTCACCGGGATAGCCGTTCTCTGTGGCGTTGTATAATTTATCCATCACTTCACGTACGTGTTGCTGCGTCTTCCACGGCTCACCGGCATAGTTGTATAAATACACCATGTGCTGAATGGGCTGGTTGCCGTGCGCATACTGGCCCATGTTGGCCATTACCATCTCCGTCATCTCGTGAATCATGCCGCCGTACGTGCCCACCTTTACCGTGTTCGGCTCGGAAAAAACAGAATCCAGTTTTGCCGTAAAAGCCGCATCACTTCCTATAAGATTAATGAGCCCCTGAACGTCATGAAAAACCGACCACACCCAGTGCCAGGCATTGCCTTCGGTAAACGGCCCGCCCCACTCTACCGGACTAAAATTTCCGACCCAATCGCCACTGGCTTTTTTGCCGCGCATAAATCGGGTGGCGGAATCGTACACATTCCGGTAGTTGTACATCTGCCGGGCAAAAACATTTTTGTAAAATGCATTGTTGGTAAGAGAGGCCAATTGATAACCACAAAAATCATCGTAGGCATATTCCAATGTTTTGGCCGTGGCTTCGCGGTATTGCGGATAAGGCACATAACCCAATTCGTAATATTCTTTCCAGCCGTCACGTCCGTTGGATGGACCCCAAGGGCCTTTGTTCATGGCTTCTTTTGCATAGGCCTTTAAAGCTGAATCGGGATTGAAGGTGCGAATGCCTTTTGCCCAGGCATCGGCCAATAAAGAAATGGCGTGGTTGCCGATCATGCTGCCGCCTTCGCCGGGAAAGGACCAGGACGGAAGCCAGCCGCATTGCTGTTGTGCGTCCAGCAAAGCCTGCATATAGCGGCCGTGCATGGTGGGATGCATCAAGGCAGTCAGCGGAAACTGTGCCCGGAACGTATCCCAGAAACCGGTATCGGTAAACATATAACCCTGATGCACCCGATTGTCGTAAGGACTGAAGTAGTAGGGATTGCCCGAAGCATCAATCTCATAAAACATACGGGAGAAAAGCGAAGCCCGAAAGAAGCAGGAGTAGAAGGTCGCCTTCTCTTCTTCGGTGCCGCCTTCCACCAATATTCTTCCCAAATGATTGTTCCAGATTTTAGCGGCGGCGGCTTTTGTGTCTTCCAGTTTTTTGTACGGGCCCAATTCAGCATCAAGCGTAACGGTAGCTTGTTCGGCACTGATGTAAGAAGAAGCCACCTTCAATTCCACCACGGCCCCTTCGGCAAACTGAATATAAGCGCCAATGCCTTCGCCCTCGCCTTCGGATGTTTCTTTCTGAACGCTGTTCTTCCGGTTCTCCCAGGTGCCGTAGCTTTTAAAAGCCTTGTTGAAGTGAACTTCAAAATAGCTCTTCACCATGTTGCCCCTGTTATTTTTATTGTTGCGCACATAACCGGTTATCTTTTTTTCGGCGGGATAAATTTTGATGCCGCTAAAGCCGGTGTAGCCGTCCAATACCAAATAACTTTCGCCGCCTTTTGGATAGGAAAAACGCAGGTGCGCCCCTCTTTCCGTTGGCGCTATTTCGGCGGTAATGTTGTTGTCCAACTTCACCTTGTAATAATTCGGCTTGGCAATTTCATTCGCATGATTAAAATCCGTTGCCCGTTCGTCTTCATTCGTTACCAGCTTTCCAACGACAGGCATAAAGGAAAATACGGCGTAGTCGGTTGTCCACGAGCTGCACTGGTGCGCCTGCTGAAAACCACGGATGGTGGTTTTAAAATACTGGTACTTCCAGCCGTCGCCGTTCTTGCCGGTTTGTGGCGTCCAGGTGTGCATGCCAAAGGGCAAGGCGGTTGTTGGATAGGTATTGCCACGCGTTAGCTCTTGTTTGGAGTTGGTGCCTTGCAAGGTGTTCACGTAACGCACCAAATCGGTGGTATCCGCTTTGGCAACGGAGGCAAGGGCTGAGACAAAAAACAAGAGTGCGATATTGCGGTAAATGCTCATGCGCTAATTTGTTTTTCGGTTGAGTTGTACGTGAATGCCCTCGCTACTGTTGGCAAAACAAAGAAGTAAGGTATGTGTTGCCGCATCCCATTCCGTTTTGTTTGCGGTCAGTTCTTCACCACTCATTCGGGATAGCTTTATAGACCTTGGTTTTGCAGGCAACAAGATGCGCATTGCATTGGTGGTACCGCTCGGGCTTTTAACGGTAAACGAATAAGTGTTCGCGGTAAGTTTTTCATTATACACCCGCGACGCGGAAGCCAATACCGCAAAGGGTTTCTTCTCCCTTATGCGGGAGAGATTATAAAGAAAAGCTTGTTGGCCAACGGCCACTTTTTTCTCCGCCAGTACGGGCAACTGCGGGTCGAACAAATCAATCACCGGTCCTTTCACGGTCAATGGTTTGGCAGACAAAGCTTCATCCATTACTGCGGCTATATCATACGGACCTCGTTGCAGCAGGAAGTAATTTTTTTCTTCAAAGCGGCGGCCATTATGTTCATACGCCTTTTTAACCGCAGCCACAAATTCTCCATCGGCATTAGTAGCCATTACCAATTCTTTCGGGTCTTGTTTGATGATGACGATGCGGCCTTTGCGAACGGCGTGTTCGCCTGCGGTTGGCGTTCGGCCCAAACCCAACAACTGGAACAAGTGTTGCGAAGGCGTGGCAAAATTGTTACTGCCTGTGTTCCACCACTCCCTCACCGATTGAAAGGGATCGGCGTCGCTGCCAATGTAAACGATGCTGCCACCGCCCTTCACCCATTGGGCCAATTGCGAGTGAACCAGCGGCTCCATCGGCTTCATGTTCGCATAACTCATTACCAATACATGCACGTTTTTTAAGGCAGCTGGTGTAGCCAAATTTTCCATGTGCACCAACTCCACAGGCACGCCTCTTTTTAAAAGCGGTAAGGCCATGCCGTAGAAATTTGACAACATGGAGTCGGAATAACCCTGGTGTACCGGAAATCGCTGGAACATGATGGAATTGGAAAGCAGTACCGCAATGCCGCCGCTGCCGTTGATGACATTGGAAGAAACCGGCATGTCGTTGAGCGAGTTCACCATCACCTGCATTTGTGTGGCGTATTCCGGCGAGATGGGTTGCGGCGTTCCGTTGTTTTCTACCCTGAACTTCCCTTTGTAAATGCGGCGCGGCCAAGGCATCACTTCATAATCGGCAACAGAGGGATAAAGCAACTGCGCGGTGAACGTGGCCTGGTAGTTTCGCTTGTAATCATCCCAGGTTTGGCGACGGTCTTCAATGGGGTCGGTAAGAAAATAAATTTTTCGCCCGGTGGGTCGCGTCATGGATTCGGCGCAGCCGTATTCCAAAAAAGCGTTCTCAAAAACCCTTTCCTTGCGAACCCCGTTAAAGAACACGGGTTCCCTTGACGTGCCCGTCCATACCTGTGCGATGTATCCGTCAATCACCGAAAGGTTTGCAAGGCTTGCCTCCGGACTTACAATGTGCCAGGTAGCATAGTTGATAAGCGAATGCGTGGGCACATAGCACTTAACCTTTTTGCCCGCACTGTCGCTGTATTTTTTGGCGTAGGTGAACACATCTTTCAGCGCTTCGTAATAAAGATGGTATTTCTGTTTGGCAGAGAGATAAGTGGCTTCGGGCGACTCGTGTTGCGGCCGCCACGGAGACCCGTAATAAGTTTGCCATGCTTGTTTGAATGAGGCACTGTAGCCGGCGCGGGACCAAAACTCCGGCTCCTCTAAATAAATTGCCGTTACACCCGCATCAATGGCCCGCTTCACGTGCGTTTTCATGTACCTAAGAAAGGAAGCGGTGGGCACAATGTAAGGCACATATCGGCCGTGCCAAATGGTATCGCCCTTTGCGGTTACCTGGCCTTCGTCCCAATGGGTCTTGCCGTCAAATTTGCCCGTGAAATAATCTTGGTATTGGCCCCAGGCAATGCCGGTCATAAACTGCACGTTGTAGCCTTTGCTTCGCCAGCTTTCCACACGCTTTTCAAAATCGCCGCCGGCATCATTAACGCCGTACACCATGGCTATGTCGGAGCGTACGTCGTAGGTGGAATCCCAGGCATCGGAAATCTGGAAAGAGGTTTTCTCACGCTGTTGTGATTGCGCTGGTATAACTGCGCCCAACGAAAGCGCCAACCATGCCAGAACGCATCTTTTTGCTGTGGAGTGATCCGTATTCATATAAAAGCAATTGCACCGTTAAAACAAACCCGGACAATGCATTCATCATCGCCCGGGTTTTATTATGAATGCTTACAATTCGCACCAACGAGCGGAGGCTATTCATACCTGATCAAACGCCATTCAGACATCTGAAAAAGACCATCACCGTTGTTGGCAGTTAAAAATATACGGTAGTAAGTATAAGTTCCGGTGGTGGCAACGGGCACTTCGTACCGCTTGGTCTGAAACCGTGCACCGAAAGATTCATTGGTTCGCGTATCCAAAACCGTCCAGGTGTTGCCGTCGTTAGAGCCCTGCAAGGTCCAGGCCTTCGGGTCACGGCTGGAGGCATCGTTGGCCGAGGTAAAGGTGTAAGCACCTACGGTAACCGGGCTTGTAAACCTCTCTCCAAACCAACCCGAAGGATTAAAATTAAAGTAGAGATATTTTGTGTTGATGTCGTTGTCAACCAGTTTGGCCGAACCCTCGCCGGCACCGGCGCCACCGGGGTTTTCGTTGCTCACCGAAAGCGTTCCCTGCGCGGTGATGTCAACTGATTTTCGCAGTACGGTATCGAAGCGAAAGTAGCTTGTTTGCAAATCGGGATTGATAGGCCCATTGGTGCTGCTCACAAGCGTGATCGGCAACATGTACCGAACGCCAAACCGCACTTTGCTGGACGAAACCGAAAGCGTAAGTGGATTGGAGGTGGTACTGCCTGCGGGAATCACGGAGCTAAGTCCGGAGATGGTGTAAACACTATCCGGCAGCACACGATAGGTGGTGCCGTTCTTTGCGTTGTAGGCCGATACCATTGCAGTATCCAACTTAAAACCTACTGCGTTTTCCTTACCGGAGTAATTTAAGCCGCCGTATGCCGCGCCAAAAGCAATCTCCTGCGCTTTGGTGGACAGTTGCAAATCGGTTTTTGCACGGGTGCCCGCCGCCTGCGGCATGTACACCGTGCCTTCGTTCGTCAGCTCTACGGCTTTGGGTTTGTTGCAGCCAACGATTAAGAAACCTGCCGACAAAATAACCGTTGAAAGAAGACTGTATTGTTTCATTGTTGTTTGTGTAAAGAGTGAATGAATGGGCTTACCAGCCAGTGTTTTGTTTTACCATCGGGTTGCTCAATACTTCATTAGCCGGGATAGGAAACAGGTAATCGCGTTTTTTAAAGATGCGGGTTTCCAATAGCGTTTTGTTGTAAAAGGCCGTGCCGTTTTGTGTCATATCCATTCCGTAAAATGGGCCAGCATCGGTTTGCTCGGCAACTTTCCAGCGGCGGGTATCAAAGAACCGCACGTTTTCGTAAGCCAACTCCACTCTTCTTTCGGCCCGAATAGCAGCACGCATGTCCGTTGGTACCGGCAAAAGATTGGTACCGGCGCCGTACTGGGGCACACCGGCTCTTTCACGCACCAGGTTGAGGTATTTCAGAACGTCTGCATCGCCTGGCGTTGACTCGTTCAGGGCTTCGGCATAGTTTAAATAAATCTCTGCGAGGCGCACATACAAACAACCGCGTGTAGCGTCGTCGGCATACACATTCTTTCGAATGATGTAACCTGTAGGTGATACGTCGGACGTGCTTCTTGAACGGCCAGAGTTGCCTGAAAATTCCATGTTGGTGATGATAGGCTGACCCGAATTTTGGTCTTTATACAGCCAAGTGCTGTTGGTGTAGGTTATGCCAACATAAAAGCGGGGTTCTCTTTTTATCCATTGGTTGAATGTAGATCTTGCTGCTGTTTCAAAAGGCGCCTGAAAATTAGTAAAGCCGGATGTTTGATAGCCTGATGCAGGATCAGTGATGGGCAAGCCATTGGCCATAAAATACGCATCAACCTGTGCTTGCGTGGCGCCATTGGCGCCGGCACCGTGTTGTTGACCTGCAGAGCCGTCATGAAAGGGCGTTCTATCGTAGCGTACAAAAGTTCCCGAATTGCTGCGGCCGAAGATCCACTCCTTGTTCCAGTTTACCATTACCACATCTCTTTCGGCGAGGTAAGCGGCTTTGAAAGGATCGGGATCGCTCACCCGATAAAAGTCATAAACGCCGGGTACAAATTCATTAATGAACTCCTTTGCTGCTGTCGCTGCCTTTGCCCATTTGGTTACATCAGGCGCTTGGCTGATTAATTGTTTGCCATCGTCGTTTTTGAGCGACGCATAATCCGAATTCCCGTTAAACAGGGGGCTGGCAGCCAACAGGAGTACTTGCGCTTTGTAAGCTTTAAGCATTCCCTTATTGATGCGGCCATACTTGGCACCGTCATTGGCCGGGCTTGTAGGCGGTGCTTCCACTTCGGTGTAAGCCTTGTCTAATTCATCGGTTACAAACTTTACGCATTCATCAAACGATGAACGAGGCTTGTTCACTTGTTCCGAAGTGGCCGAAACAGGTATCAGGTCTGCACCCAATAAAACCACAGGCCCGTAAATTCTTAATAACTGATAGTAGTAAAAAGCCCGCAAGCCTCTGGCTTCGCCTTTCAGCTTTGTTTTTTCGGCCGCGGAAATATCTGCGGGAGCGGCATCAATTCGCTGTATAAAATCGGTGGCGTTACGGATGGCCCTGTAATAATTCACCCAATACACCCTTACCTGGCCATCGGTCGTGCTCCAGGCGCTTTTGTTCATGATGGTGGTGTAGTTAAAATCCCAGTTGTATTTGCCTTCGTCGGAAGCGCCGGTCCAGTCGCCTGAATTTTCGCTGCCTTCAAAACGCTGGTTGAACTCGTTGGGGAGCGAAGCGTAAATGTTGCCGAGGTACTTGGTTACGTTGGCCCGTGTTTTAAACACATCGTCAATGGTGAGGATGTTGTCCGGCACAGTGTCGAGGTATTTTTTGCAAGACCCCAGCAACACCAAACTGGCAAGCAGGTATAGTGAAAATGATTTTTTCATTGTTCTTTTTTTTGTGTTAAAGCGTGAACTGAATACCGGCCGACAGGTTGCGGGTATTGGGGTACGAAGCGCCGTTGCCTGTGTTCAGCTCAGGATCCCATAATTTAAACTTGCTCCAGTAAAGCAGGTTGACGCCCTGCAAATAAATTTTCGCGCTTTTAAAACCGGCTTTTTTTACCAACGATGAAGGAAGGTTGTAGCCAAGGTCAAGCGTTTTTAAGCGGATGAAAGAAATGTCTTTTATCCACCAACTGCTGCCCACCGAATTGTTTTTGTTGGCGCCGTTGCCGTAGGCCAGACGCGGATAAAACGCATTTGGGTTGGGATTCGTTTCCGTCCAGCGGTCTTCCGCAATCGTAAGCAGGTTGCTCCGCTCAGGCCCGGTGCTGTTGTTGAACGGAATGATGCCGTCCCCACCCAGCAATCTGTCCGCGCCGCTTACGCCCTGGAAAAAGGCGCCCACGTAAAAGTTCTTGTAGTTTAAATTAACGCCAAAGCCATATATCCAATTGGGCACGTCGCCGTTGCCAATCCGTTTGATGTCAAGGTTATTGATGAGGCCATCGCCGTTCAGATCTTTGTATTTAATATCACCCGGCCGCGCCTTGCCGCCCAGGGGGCTTTGGTCGGCCGAATTGTCAATTTCTTTTTGTGTTTGAAACAAGCCCTCGGCAACATAGCCATAAGTGGACAAAGCGTTATAGCCACGGCGCTCCAGGTAAGGGTAAGGCTGCACCGGTGCGTCGTTTTCAATCAGCATGTCGCGGTTGTAAGTAATGGTACCACGAACCGAAAGCGTGATGCCTCCGACCTTAAAGCCATCGGCTTCCAGAGTACCGTCGAAACCCGCATTGTTAATGACCCCAAGGTTGCCGTACGGGTTGTTGTTTAAGCCCACGTAAGCCGGCAGGCTCTGACGTTGTAAAAACACTCCGGTTCTGTGTTCTTTAAAAAAATCAACGGTAGCGGAGAGGCGAGAGTTGAACGTTTTAAACTCGATGCCCAGATCCTGCTTGCGCACTTTCGACCATTGCACCGGAGCGCCGTAGTCCTGCACCGTGATGCCACCACCACTGCCCTGGTTGTTGGTGCTGTTGCCCCAATTAAAACCGGCTGCGGCATCGTTCACGATGGTCAAAAAGCCAAAGCGGCGGCCACCCGATCCCGAGCCGACGTAGCCATCGGAATACCTGATCTTAAGAAACTGGAAAACGTTTGCCAAATTCTTGTAGAATTCTTCGTTTGATACGACCCATCCAACACCCAAAGACGGGAAGAAGCCATACCGTTTGGACGGAGCAAAGTTTTCGGAACCGTTGTAACCGAAGTTGGTTTCAAAGAAATATTTGTCCTTCCAGGAATAAGTTAAGCGGCCCGCAAAACCCTGGCTGCGTACAGGAAGTGATGACGTTAAATCACCGGCAAAAGCATCAATAAATTCCCGCTGGTTATAAAGAAGCAGGCCGGTGATGTGATGATTCTTGCCAAAGTCGCGATCGTAATTAATAGCCGCTTCTATATAAGTCTGACGGTTGCCACCGTTGTTACGTCCATAACCAAGGTTGTCTGACCCATCTGTTTTGACAGGCAAAAGCTTTACAGATCCGTCAGCATTGTAGGGATTGACTGGATCTATTTTGTACGTGTTGCGGTTGCGTGTACGAAGGATTTGTTGCGCATTAAAAGCATCAAAGGAAAACAAGCCATAGGCCGATAAGCCTTTTGTGATCATACCCAGTTCCTGGTTGATGCGGCCGTTTGTGTACAACTGGTTGTTGGCATTGTTGACAAAACCCGTTTGCGTAATTTCCTCGTAGGGATTGCGCTGTGCATTGGCCGCGTTAACAGCCGGCACCAGGTTGCCCGGATACATCACCGGGTACAGGATGGGCGTTGTTTGCATTACTTCCCGAAAGGCCTGTTGCGCATTGTAGCCCGGCGTATTCAGTTTTGAAAAATTCCCCTGGATGCCCAACTCAAACTTGGTGGTCTTGGTCCAGTTCATATTTACGTTGGTGGTCACGTTTATCCGCCGGAAGCGGGTATCGGCCTTGTATTGCTGAAGCGCATCGGTGCGTAGCAGGCTGCTCTCGTCGTAATAAGCCATTGCTACATAAAACGTGGCCGCTTCCGATCCGCCTCTGGCGCTAAAATTGGCCCTGCGTGTGGTAGAGGTTGGGGCGAACAGCGTCTTCATCCAATCTACATTGGGATAGCGGTACGGCTGGTTACCAGCCAACGTTGAGTCAATAAGTGCCTGCGAATATTCGGGCAGCAAACCTGATGCTACCTCCGCCTCGTTGCGCAAACGCATGTAGGCTTCCGCTCCGGTTAATTTCGGAAGCTTGGTGAAGGCCGTAACGCCCTGGTTGTAGTTGAAGAACAATACGGGCTTTCCAACCCGGCCTCGTTTTGTGGTGATCAGCACAACGCCGTTGGCGCCGGCCACACCGTAAACCGCGGTGGCGGAGGCGTCTTTCAAGATAGAAAAAGAGGCAATGTCCTCGGCATCTAAACCATTCAAATCACGTCCTTGCACACCGTCAATTACAATGAGCGGACCGGAAGGATTCGGGCCGAAAGTAGAGATGCCGCGAATCCATAAATCGGCGGCGTTTTCGCCGGGGAGTCCGGAGCGCTGCACGCCGACAATACCGGCAATGCGGCCGGCTAAAGTAGCGCTCAGGTTGGCAACGGGTTGTTTGATGTCTTCAAGGTTCACCGTTGACTGCGCACCTACGAGGCTGATTTTTTTAGCCTTGCCGTAACCCACAACAACCACTTCCTGCATGTTGCCCTCGGCGGCATCCATCACCACTTCCATCTCCAATGCGTTTACACCGATGGTTTGTGCTTTGTACCCTACGGAAGAAAATTGTAAGGTGCTTTTTTCTGGAACGGTTAAGGAGAATTTTCCTTGCGCATCGGTGCGTGTGGTTAAAGCAGGATTGCCTACGACCTGCACCGTAATGTTGGATAGCGGTGCGCCTAAACGGTCTTTCACCGTGCCACGGATGGTCACATCCACGTATGCGTGGCGTTCATAATTTTTGGAAAATTTTTCTCCGCCGGGAGTGGCAAAGGATGGAGAAGAAGCAATGAGGCAAAGCAGTGAAGCGGCCATTAAACCGGCGTTGAACCGGGGAGGCCTGGGGAGGTGAAACTTTCGCATAGCAAACATTTTAGTTTAGTCAAACGTTTGAGCATTTTGCAAAAACGTTTGAGCAAATTAGGATGTTTTTTTAATTCACCAAAAAAAATTAAAAAAATTTGTGACTAACGATCAGGCAGATGACCGAAGAAGCAATTTTGGCGCGATGAGAATCTGTGTTTTGCGCAACGGCTTGGCGTGGCCCAATTGTGTAACCAATAAGTTAAGCGCGGTTTGAGCGATTTGTTGGATGGGTTGCTGAATTACTGTTATGGCAGGCTGGTATAATTCAAATACATCGTGGTCGTCGAAGCAAAGCATTTTAATATCGGCCGGTATTTGCAGGCCCAATTCTTTCATGCTCAACAAACCGAAGATTCCCAAATAGTTGGTGGCAAAAAAAATTGCATCTAGGTCGCTCTGCTTTTTCAGAAAGCGGCTGATATGCGCCACCGCTTCTTCCTTGGACATACTGTAGTCGAGCTGCAACATGCGACTAGCGGTAAACTTTACCGCGTGGTTTTTTAGTGTGTCAACGTAGGCTTTTTCGCGTTCCTGCATGTGCATCATCTTTAGAGTAACGGAAACAAAGCCAATTTTACGGCTACCTCTTTTTATAAGGTAATCCATGCCAAGTTTAACGCCTTTGTAATTGTCCACCATCACAAAGGGTACGTTCAAGCCGGGCATATTTCGATCCATCAGCACCAACGGCTTTTCGCGTTTGATCAACTTCTCAATTTCTTCCTCCATGCCCAACGTTGGTGTAATGATGTAACCGTCCACCTGGTGATTTTGCAGCAGTTGTAGTATTTCTTTTCCTTTTTGCGCATCGTTCTCGGTGCTGCAATAGACAACGTTGTAATGAAAATGTCTTGCTTCCTGCTGTATGGTATGAGCAAGCGAACTAAAAAAATGGTTGGAGATATTTTCAACAATTAGCCCGATTGTTTTGGATTTGCCTGTTCGCAGGCTTACCGCAGCGCGGTTGGGCTGGTAGCCCATTTCGGCGGCCTTGGCTGTTATCTTCTCGCTCAAGGACTCGCTGATTCTGCGTTCTTTTGCCTTCCCCGTTAGTACCAAAGAAACAGACGAAGGGGAAACAGAAAGCGCTTTAGCAATATCTTTTATGGACACCATACTTGTTGATGATTTCTGCTTTGCTTCAAGCCTTCCTGCAATATTAAAACGTTTGAGCAGGAGATTCCAATGAATTCTTAGCCGTTTTACGGCGGTCTTTGCTTCACTTGACCGGCGAAAATAAAAATGAAGGCTCCGGTTTAACTTCAACTTGTCTACTTCTTTAAATTGCATACTGCATTCTGAATTTTTTTGCTCAAACGTTTTAGTTGTAATCTTTATCTTAGATCCCGTTGAATAAGCATCGCTTAAATGTGAACGGCCATTACACTGTTGATTGACCTCACGACAACCCTTATAACACATGAATAAAGTAATTTTTCTTTCTTTCTTTGCCTGTTTTGCATTGACTCAACTAAAATCCCAAAAGCCGCCGGCTACTGTTGTTCAATACGTAAAGCCCATCATCGGTACGCAACGCATGGGTCACACCTATCCCGGCGCCACGGTGCCGTTTGGAATGGTGCAATTAAGTCCGGATACGGATACCATTCCTTATGAGATGAACGGCAAGTACAATCCTGATGTTTATAAATATTGTGCGGGGTATCAGTATGACGATAAGACAATCGTTGGCTTCAGCCACACGCATTTCAGCGGAACAGGCCATTCTGATTTAGGTGATTTTTTGATCATGCCCACGGTTGGTGAATTAAAGCTCAATCCCGGCACGGCTGATAATCCCGCAGCCGGTTTTCGTTCGGCTTTCTCGCATCAGAATGAAACAGCGGCTGCTAATTATTATAAGGTGAAGCTGGATAAATACAACATTCTTGCGGAGCTAACCGCTACTGAAAGGGTGGGCTTTCATCAATACACCTTTCCGGCGTCGGACAAGGCACACATTGTCCTTGACCTGGTAAGCGGCATCTATAATTACGAGGATAAAAACGTTTGGACTTTTCTTCGTATTGAGAATGATACCTTAGTAACGGGCTACCGGCAAACGGCCGGCTGGGGACGAACAAGAACGCTGTATTTTGCTCTTAGCTTTTCAAAATCATTCATCAGTTATGGCTGTAAAAACTTTTCCAAACGCCAAGTTTATCACGGTTTTTGGGGCAAGTGGAATCAAGGGCAAAACTTTCCCGAGTTAGCCGGCAAACAGCTTCGGGCTTATTTCGATTTTAGGACAACCGAAGACGAAGCCGTCAAATTAAAGATGGCCTTATCAGCCGTTAGTACTGATAACGCTTTGCTCAACCTTCGCACCGAAACACCGGGCTGGAATTTTAATGACGTGAAGGCCGATGGACAAGCGGCATGGGAAAAAGAATTGAGCAAGGTGGTAATTGAAACAGGGAGCACCGCAACCAAAGAAAATTTTTATACCGCACTGTATCATGCCTTCATCTCTCCCACTATTTACATGGATGTAGATGGTAGCTATCGCGGCCTCGACCAAAATAATCACAAAGCTGAAGGCTTTACCAACTACACCACGTTCTCGCTTTGGGATACCTATCGGGCCTTGCATCCCCTGTTCAACATCGTACAGCCCAAACGGGCGGCGGACATGGTGCAAAGCATGCTGGCACATTACAACCAAAGTAGTTTACACATGCTGCCGGTGTGGAGCAACTCGGCTAACGAAAACTGGTGCATGACAGGCTATCATAGCGTATCGGTTGTGGCCGATGCCATTGTAAAGGGCAATGCGACCTTTGATGCGGCCAAGGCGCTTGATGCGTGCATCGCAACGTCAAATCATCGCGGTTATGATGGCTTGAGTTATTATTTGGACAAAGGCTATGTGCCCGAAGACAAAAGCGGTTCTTCGGTTTCGCAAACCCTGGAATATGCTTACGATGATTGGTGCATTGCGCAGGCCGCAAAAAAGTTGGGGCGTGACGATGTTTATCAAACCTATAGCGAGCGGGCACGGGCCTATCACAATGTTTACGATGCGTCAATCGGTTTCATGCGGCCAAAATTGAACGACGGAACGTTTCGAAAAGAATTTGATCCGTTGCGTACCGTTAACGAAGGGTTTATCGAAGGCAATGCCTGGAACTACAGCTTGTATGTGCCGCAAGACCCTGCGGACATGATAACCATGATGGGCGGCAAAAAGGCTTTTGTCAAACATCTTGACTCCTTGTTTACCCAAGAACTTCCCGATAAATATTTTGCCGAAACCGAAGACATCACCCGCGAAGGCATCATCGGTAATTATGTGCATGGCAACGAACCTTCACACCACATTGCCTACCTGTATAACTGGACAGACGAGCCGTGGAAAGCGGCAGCCCGCATCCGGCAAATATTGCCCATGCAATACAAGAACACACCCGATGGCTTGGGCGGCAATGATGATTGCGGGCAAATGAGTGCCTGGTATATTTTCAGCTCCCTGGGCTTTTATCCTGTGGCGCCGGCTTCGGACCAATACTGGTTTGGCTCACCGGCGGTGGACGCAGCGACGCTGGCTCTGGAGAACGGAAAGGCATTCAGCATACAGGCGATCAACCAAAGCGATAAAAATGTTTATGTGCAAAAAGTACTGCTGAACGGTCAAGCCTTGAACCGGCATTACATCACCCACAACGAAATCATGGCCGGAGGCAAGCTGGTGTTTTACATGGCTGCAAAGCCATTGAAATGAATCATCGTTATCTACCGGCTTAAAAACTTTTATTCCATTACAAGACAATCAATCATGCGAACAATTTTCAAACACGTTTCCATTCTTGCGTTCAGCTTTCTTTGCTACACGGCATCTGCACAACCGGATGTTGACTTTTACAACAGCAATTACCCGGCTGTTATTTCTGACAAGGCTTCAAAAGAAACCTATCCGATTTTATCCATTGACAGCTTCACGAAGAAAGGCTACACCCTTGTGTTTGTGAACCGCAGCGCAACATTTGCAGACAGCACCAAGCAGAAATTAATCAACACGTTTTTTGAAGTCTATCCGAAAGAAGCCAAAGCTTACAATAAAATGGCGATGAAGAAGGTTGTGTTCACTACTGAACCGGGTTACAATGGCGTGGCGGCTGCGGCCAACGGACGCATCTTCTTCAGCCCTGCTTGGTTTGCGAAAAACCCACAGGACATAGACGTGGTTACGCATGAGTGCATGCACATCGTACAATCATATGGCGGTGGCAGCGGGCCAGGTTGGATCACAGAAGGCATTGCCGATTATGTTCGGTACAAGATGGGCGTGAATAATGAAGCCTCAAATTGGAAGTTGCCCGACTATTCGGCAAAGCAAAACTTTGATAACGCCTACCGAGTAACCGCACGGTTTTTTTTGTGGATAGAAAAGACGCACAATAAAAAGTTTGTAAAGAAGTTGGACAAGGCCATGCGGGAAAAAACCTATACGGCCGATTTCGCGAAGAACGAAACCGGGAAAACCTTTGCGGAATTGTGGAGTGAATACAGTGTCAATCCCTCTATCTGAACAAGCCGATGATTCATCATGATAAGGACTTCCCTCCTTTAAAATTTTACTCTCATATTGGGCGTCAATCCTTGGAGGTCTTCAAAACTTCCAAGGCTTAGTAAGTATCTACAGCCTGAAAGAACGGGACATTAACTGAAGGCCTTGGCGATTATCTTTAGGCCTGTTATGAAGACTGTTTCGCTAAAAGACATTGCCTTACAGGTAGGCGTTTCCATCTCCACCGTTTCCTTTGTATTGAATGGCAAGGAAAAACAAGTGCGCATCAGCGATGCCCTGGCCAAGAAGATTAAGGCCGTTGCCAAAAAGGAAGGCTACCATCCCAACAAGATGGCCGTGGGCCTGCGCACGGGCAAATCAAACATCATCGGGTTGATAGTGGACACCATCTCGGGCCATTTTTTCGCGGCGCTTGCCGAAGTGATTGAACGCGAAGTGGACGCTTACGGCTACAAGGTTATTTATTGCAGCACCGGCAACGATGCGCAAAAAGGTAAGGAATTGATCCAGCTCTTGCACCAGCACCAGGTGGATGGCTACATGATTATTCCCGCCGCCGGCATGGAAAAAGAAGTCAGCGGATTGGAAGCCCACGGAAAACCCGTGGTGTTGCTCGACACCTATTTCCCAAAAAGCAAAATGACCCACATTATAGTGAACAATTATGGCGGCATGAGCCGTGCAGTGGGTTGCCTCATTGAAAAGGGATATCGGAAAATCGCTTTTATCACCAGCGATGTAAACATGATACAGATGAAAGAAAGAAGCCGGGCGTATTCTGACGGGTTGCGCAAAGCCGGTTTAAAAGCATCGCCGGCATTGTTGCTGGCCGTTCCAGTGCTGGATGAACGTGAAGAGCAAACAAAAAAAATTCAAACGTTTCTAAAGAAGGCAAAGCCTGACGCCGTTCTCTTCGCGGCCAACTATCTTGGCATCCAAGGCCTCGAAGCCATCCATAATTTAAAGTGGAACATCCCCGCCGATGTGGGTATAATTTGCTTTGATGATGATCAGTTGTTTCAACTGCATTATCCGCCGATCACCGTGGTGCAGCAACCCGTGAAAGAATTGGCAAAAAAGGCGGTGGCGATTTTAATGGCGAAGTTGGGAAAAACGGAAACGACACCCAAAGAATCTGTTAAGTTGGAAGCGAAGTTGATTGAGCGACAGTCAACGAGGTAAGGCAAAAAATGGTAGTGTTTCATACGAAGCGACCATTATTCATTCATTGGTCTCTTAATAGGCTATCTGTTTTTTGATTTAATAGCTTTTCATATTTTTCCGGCATTGTTTCAGTATCAATGCTGTAGTCTGTTTGGTAGGCTACCTCACCCTTTCTGTTGTAAATGATAATGAACGGAATGGCCTCAAAACCAAACATCTTTTTCCATGTTGCCATCTCTTGCTGAGAATTTCCTACGCCCATGGAACCATCACCAAACTTAATGACTTTGCTCTCCCGCTTTAGGGCGATGACGGTCGGCAAATTGTATTGCTTCAATTTCGACGACTTCAATAATTGCGAAAAGAAAATAACGGAGTCGTTTCCGGAGACGAAATGCTCCAACTCGTTGCTTGTATTCAGCGCAATGGCAACAAAGGCGAAATGCGATTTGCCTTTAAACTTGTCAAATAGCCGGTGAAGCATTGGCATCTCTTTCAAGCAAGGCCCGCAAAAGACCGACCATACACTGACAAAAGTGACCTTGTCTTTTGCAATGTCCTGTAGTTGGACAGAATCTCCCCTGAACTGTTTTACAATCAAATTGGGAACTTTTGTGTCGTATGCGAGTGAACAAGAATAATACAGACCAAGGGAAAGCAATACCATTATGACCTTATTCATAAGCCGTCTAAATTTTGCACCGGTCACGGAGATTTTGTAACACTTCATTCGTTCTTTTCCAATCCTGATACCAGGCTTTCATTCTTTTATCAAAGCCGAATACCCGCCCGGCAAAATATTGTTCAAGTCCTTGCGCTGATGATTTCTTACTGACGTTTCGCTTACTTCAGCTTCACTGTTTTTCCTGTCTTTGCCGATTCTCTTGCTGCTTCCAAAATGCGCACAACCGTAACGTTGGTATGAAGAGAATACAAGCCGTTTTGGGGCAGCTTAACCCGGCCGCGAATCACATCGGCGAAATAAGAAAACGGGTCTTCATATACCTTCATCTCGCCTGCCGATACTTTCAGCGCCTGCTCTCCTTTTGAGGTCTTGTTGCGCAGCCTCATATCCGTATTGTTCACTGCCATTACATAACCGGTTTGTCCGTACACTTCCATGTCCTTGCGGTTGAACGGCCAGTTCCAGGACGCTTGAATGATGCACTGCGCCAATGGATATTCCACCACAATGGTGGCTTCATCATCCACCTTCGGGTAAACCTCGGGTTTGAATTGGCGGGTAACGGCCGTAACGGAAACGGGTTCCTGTCCCTTCATTAAGTAAGTCATCAGGTTGGCGCCGTAGCAACCAAAATCTATCAAGGCACCACCACCGTTTTGCACAGGGTCGGTGAGCCAGTCTAATGATTCTTTGCTTAAGCCAATTTCTTTCGGGCCTTCGTGCCCATCGTGCACCACCACCTTTTTTATAGCCCCAATGTAGTTGCTATCGTTCACCAGTTGATATGCTTTTGCTGTTGTGGGGTACCAAGATGTTTCAAAATTTGTGAGCAGGTAGATATTGTGCTTCTTCGCCAGTGCTTCCATTCTTTTTGCATGGGCAAGATTGGTGGCCAACGGCTTTTCCACCATCACATGAATGCCTCGTGGGGCGCAGGCTTCCACCGCTTCCATGTGCTCATATACCGAACCAAAGGCGACGGCCGCTTCGGGCTTCACGGCATCCAGCATTTTAGAGAGGTTAGTGTAAAAAAGAGAGGTATCTAAAGCAAACCGTTTAGCGTAGCGTTGAGCCAACTCCTTGCTGGGTTCATAAATGCCAACCAGTTGTACATCGCTTTTGTTCTTGCGGCTCAATATCCAAGGCACATGTACGTGTTTGGTGCCAATGACGGCAAGGCGAACGGCACCTGTGGCTGCGGTTTGGGCCATTGCTTTGCTCAAGGTAAATAGGTTAAGTAAACTAAACACACCGAACAGCCCCGCACAACAAAAAATGAATTTGATCTTTTTGAAAAGAGAATGCATAAACTATTTTTTACGATTGTAGCGATCAGGTTTATTTACCTCCTGCCGCATTTTTTATAACCGACGCCAGCTTTGTACGCAAAGCCTCTCCGTCTAAATTCTTATCAATAACAACGCCGGCCGGATTGATAAGCAGGTTAGCCGGTATGGATTCGATACGGTATTGTTTTGCTACCGCATTTTCCCAACCTTTCAAATCACTGACGTGTACCCACGTCAGCCCGTCGTGGTTTATTGCATCAAGCCATTTTTCTTTGTCGCTATCAAGCGACACGGAAACAATCACGAGGCCTTTCTCTTTGTATTCTTCGTACACTTTTTTAATTGCCGGATTTTCCTTTCGGCAAGGAACACACCAACTGGCCCAGAAGTCGAGCAACACCCACTTGCCACGGAACTGCTGAAGGGAGATGATTTGATTTGCCGTATCGGGCAGGCTGAAAAGCGGAGCGGCTTTTCCAACCGATGTATTTATTAACTGATTGACTTTTCGCGCTATCTCTTTACCACCGTAAGTATTTCGGATATTCTTATTGATGGAAAGGAAAAGATTTCGTTTTTCTTGCTCGCCTAATTCAGCGTTCAGGATGTATCGCCGGAAGAGTGTTAACGTCAGCAAGGAGGCCTTATGGTTTTGAATGTATTGCTGCACGTATAACCTTGCGCTTTTTTGAAATTCTTCTGGTGTTGCCGAATTAAACGTTCGGTAAGCGGCGGCAATTTGTTTGGTGAAGGCTGTAAATAAATCATTGTGATGTGTTCCCGAAATATCAAAACGTACGGTATTTCGCTCGTGGTCTTGCACATGTATTTCTCCGGGTTCGATATAAAGCGGCAGCGTTACCGTCAGGTGGTTTTTCTTAATGATAAAGTTCCCTTCTTTCGCTCCGTTAACGCGGCCTGAAAACTCAAACTTTCCGTGACGTACCGAATCCTGGTGCAGGGTATCTCCCTCTGCTGTAATCAATACATAGGTTGAATCCCAATTGGCAAGGCTAGCCGTAATTCTGAAGGTGCCGGATGCCTGTTTGAGCTGGGCGTCAGCCACGATAGTTGTGATGGAAGAAAGCAGCAGAAACACAACGTTTTTACACATCTTAGAAGATTTACTTTTTTATGAGAGATTGAATCAATAAACCTTGCAACGTCCTCAAGTGGAACAATGGACTAAGAAATTCAAAAAAACCGTAGAGGCGAAGAATGAATGACATAGGTCCCTTTCCGCTACTTCAGCTTTTTTCGCAACCAAGCTCTTACCGGCTGGTCGTACAACTTTAAACTTCCGTAAGCCAACCCAATAGCCCCCCAAAACGTAAGCAATGCAACCGGCCAGGCCTGCCCTAATGTAATGCCTTTGTGGTTGCTTACCCATGCCACATAAAAATAAAGGAGCACATAATGCGTCATGTATAAAGGATAAGAAACCGCTCCAAGGAACTGACAAACCTTAGCTGCTGTCCGATTATGCATCACCCCGCTGGCACCGATGTACACAATGAGCGGAAAAACAAGTATAATGCAAAAAGCTTCGTACAAGCCGTTCATCCAAAGATGTTCTGCACCCCCTATTCTTGGCATAAATAATACAGCTGTAACCAGCAGGCTGCACCACAAGAATGCATTTTTAACGTAGGCCGGCCGTGCTACCCGCGACAGAAGCAAACCGGCAAAAAAGGGAAATATTGTCCGTATTATTCCAATACGCATGTGTTCTGCATTCAGTGTCCAGCCGCCGGCAACGTCTCCGTTCGGGTTGGTAACAGCAAAATAGCAAAGCACCGCACCTGCCAATGCCACAAAAAGGGCTAAGGCTTTGTTGGATAGTTTTCGTAGCCCCACTGCGTAAAGAATGTTCGCTATGTATTCGAAAAAAAGAGACCAGCCGACACTGTTGAGCGGATGCATTTCTTGCCAGCCGCGTATGTCCATGGAAAGTGGGATGGGAAAAATGGTGCATCCTATCAGCCAAACAACAATTAGCTTCCAAACGGGAACGGCATGAATGAGTGGCCATATAGTTGAATCGGTAAAGTAGAAGCCAATGGCGCCAAGCGTCATGCCCAATACAACCAGCGGTTGCAGCCGCTCAAACCGGCGCCGGAGAAAGCCGCCGATGGTTAGGCTTTCCCATCGGTCGTCGTACGCATACCCAATGACAAAGCCGGACAGAAGAAAGAAAAAATCAACGGCCAGGTAACCGTGATTGACAACGTTGTCAAGGTGGCTACCGGAGAGTGGCTCGGCAAGGTGAAAGATTACTACGATGATAGCGGCTACACCCCGAAGGCCATCCAATATTTGATAATGCGGCTTTGTGACGAGTTTGTTATTGTTCATTAAAAGCAGAAAATTTGGATAGCACACGATGACATGGCCGAGGAGTACATTCAATGTATTTGTAAGGAGCAGGTCATTTTGTAAATTTCTTTATACCAATGTCGTTCGCAACTGCAGGCTTTTTTTAATGACTTCCAATTACGATTTTAAAATTCGAACTAATTCACTACCCGCTTTTGTGCTTTAACCATACACAGATAAAATTGAACCTGTCCCCTTTAAAAACAGCCTACGCATATTCATCTTCGCTTCATTTGAGATTAAATCTATGCACGCCTTCGTTCGTCATCTTGACCGGCAGGATGTTTCCGGCTTCATCAAACCGCAATTCGTCCATGCAAGTGACGCGGTGGTTGCCGTCGGTGTCGCCCAATGGCCGGCGGTGATACACGATGTACCATTTGTCCTTTGCGGCTTGTATTATTGAATGATGTCCCGCACCGGTAGCGATGGCTGGGTCCTGCTGCAAAATTTTTCCCACCCGTTCAAACGGTCCGAAGGGATTGTCGGAAACCGCATACGCTACCGAATAATCAGGGCCGGTCCAGCCGCCTTCGCTCCACATAAAATAATACTTGGCCTTGTGGATGAACATGAAGGGCCCTTCCACATAACCTTTCGGCGTTATCTCTTTAAACGTGGTGCCGTCGGCATAGGGTTCAAGACCGGTGAAATTGCTATTCAATTTCGCTATGTTGCAATGCCGCCAGCCGCCGTAGATGATGTAATACTGGCCGTCCTTGTCTTTGAACACGAATTGATCAATGGGCTGTGCGCCGTTGTAAAACTTATCTATCAACGGATGACCGAGATGGTCTATGAAAGGTCCTTCTGGCTTATCCGCAACCGCTACGCCAATGCCGCCCTTTTCATTATTGTTCTGAATGTCGTTGGCGCCAAAGAATAAAAAATAGTTGTCATCTTTCTTCACAATGGCCGGCGCCCACACCGCCCGGTGCGCCCACTTTACGTTAAGGGTGTCCAACACATGCGGGTGCTTTGTCCACGTAAGTAAATCGGGTGAAGAAAAGGCATCGAAGAAAACCTGCTCCCCATACTTAGCCGAATAGGTTGGATAAATCCAAACCTGCTTGTTAAACACCGTCCCTTCGGGGTCGGCATACCAACCGGAAAAAAGCGGATTACCGGACGTTTGTTTTGCAGAACTTGCAGGGCCGTTTTTGTGCGAACAAGCCTGCAACAGAAGAAGTAAAGTGAGGGCTAAGAAGAGATTTTTCATGCAGATGATTTCATTTATTTTTTAAAGGCTTATCGCTACTGATGATGGACAATCCCGCATCAATATATTGCCCGCCCTGTGTTTGATGACAATGAATAGCGATGATGTTTCTATTGCCAAATTTCAACGCCGATTTGCCCGCATCATTCACCGGCACCACCGAGTAGCCCGATGTGTAACCGGGAATGGTGGCCGCTTTCACGCCGTTGATATACACTTCGCAGTCTTCATCATGATGGATGTTCAAGACAATGCTTTCCGTTCTTGCCGAAGGCATGGCAGGCAATGAAAATTCCCGGCGCAGCCAAATGTCTGGCGTGTTCCAAACCGTACGCACCTGTCCGCCCGGTGTGTTGCGAGTGCCGAAGCCGGCTTCGCCTTTTTTCCATGCAGCAACATCAGTGGCGGTGGCAAACCAGCTATCGTCTTGCGGCTTTTCAAATGTATAGCTCCAAACGGCTGGACTCTTTTCCGATGAAGGCAATAGCTCCGTCAGGTAACGTTCTTTCTCAATGGTTTTTTTGTTTGATAAACGAAGCTTTTCGGGATCGGCTTTTACCACGGCCCGGTCATATGTAAGCAAGCCATTCAGTTCGGCTTCCACATCGGTTATCTCGGTGTAAACCGCGGCGCTCAATCCTTTGTTCGTCTTGAAAACAGTCAGGTCATCGGCAAAGCGGTCGTAAAGGTCCAGCAACTCTTTTTCGTTCTTGATAAAAATATAGGTTGGCTGCTCGGCCCAAATATGATTAGGCACTACATATCCAATGCCGCCGTATTCGCCGCAGGCAAGGGCTTGCGTAGTGCTGTGTGCAGGCGCTGCCGGTGGCGGATAGCTATGCACATCCATCACATCGCCAACGCCATAATGCCCGCCACCGCTGGCCTGATTCACGAGGCGTGAAGGGTCGAGGCCTTGTACCATCTTTACCAACCCCGGTGTGTTGTGCTGGGCCTGTCCTTCGTTAAACACCACCCACATTACAATGCAAGGCGAGTTCCAATGCGTTTGCACCAATCGCGTCAATTGATGCGCAAATGCAGCCGTGTCTATCGGTTGTGGTTTGTCAGTATAAGAGTTGGGCGAAGGCATGTCCTGCCAAACCAAAAGGCCTAATTTGTCGGCCCAATAGTACCAGCGGTAAGGTTCTACTTTAATATGCTTGCGCACCATGTTAAAGCCAAACTTCTTTGTCATTTCCAGATCGTATTTCAGCGCCGCATCGGTGGGTGCGGTGTAGCCGCCATCGGGCCAAAAGCCCTGATCTAACGGACCAAGCTGAAACAAGAATTTATTGTTTAGATAAAGTTTTTTAAAGCCTCCGTCTTCGGCAACGGAAATCTTACGCATACCGAAATAACTCTCCACTTTATCAACAACGGTGCTGCCTTTCATCACCGAAACTTCAAGGTCGTACAAGAAGGGTGTATCGGGTGACCAAAGCTTTGCGTTCGGTACCGGAATGCTAACTTCTTTGTTTGATACACCGGCAAAAGTTTTGACCACTTTAGCCCCGTCTTTAATTTTTACAATGATGGGCGAAGAAGAACCCGTTGTGCTCACGGTAAGTTTTAAAAGAGAGCCGTCAACATCGGGAACCATCTTTAATTCGCTGATGCCAGCGGTGGGCACTGGTTCCAGCCAAACAGTTTGCCAAATGCCCGTAACCAATTGGTACATGATGCCGCCGGGATAAAGCGTTTGCTTGCCGCGTGGGTAGCCTTTGTTATCGGTAGGGTCGTATACCCGCACAAGGATTTCCTGCTCACCGCCTGCTTTTAAGTAAGGACTGATATTGAACGAAAACGGATCGTAACCGCCACGGTGAACGCCCAAACTTTTCCCGTTGATGAAGACTTCAGCTTCGTAATCCACTGCGCCAAAATGAAGCAACACGTCTTGTCCTTTCCAAGTTGCGGGAACAGCGAACGTACGACGATACCAAAGTCTTTCGTGGTGTTCCATCACGCCGCTCAAGGCCGATTCAACCGGAAAAGGAACCAGTATGTTTCGGGACAATTTACCGGCTGGTTTTTGCTCGGTTGCAGTGGTAGATGGCTGAAATTCCCAAAGCCCGTTAAGGTTCATCCACCGGTTGCGCACCATCTGCGGCCGCGGGTATTCGGGCAACACATTTTTTGGGTTTACGTCCTGCGCAAACCGCGTCATCAGCTTTGCTTTCTTAGGCTGCCAGCTTTGCGCCTGAAGACCAAGCGCCAGGAAAAAGAAGAAAGCCGTTGCGTAAATTTTTCTCACGGCGAGGGAGGTGGTGTTCTTTGTTCGTTTCATTCCTTAATTGTTATAATCTTCTGTTTACTAAATTTTTTAAATGCGTCTATCGGTCCTAAACCGAAAGGGACTATCAGTTTTTCCCAAGCCGTCCTTTTATCATCCATATCTCCGACCGCTTTCCGCCTGAATAGCCGTTGGTAGAAGTCACCGCAATGATGGTATCGTCCTTCAATACGCACAAGCCGTTCCACAAGGCATGATAAGCTTCGGGTATTGCAAACGGTGTGGTTACGTTGCCGAACCCTTTTGCTTCATCATCACCAATGGCAACACGCATCACCGCGTTGTTGTCGCGGTTTATAGTGCGGCCTTCGGTTGATTGGTAAGACAAAATCGTTTCGCCGGTGGAAAGTTGCCGCAGGTAAGGCGCACCGGCATAAATGCTGTCGGCCAACGGATTCTTGAGTGCAGGCCACCGGCTTTTGCTATCGCCGCCGATAGCGCCTTCCCACTGTCCGTTCTTCCCCGATTGAAGAAGATAAGGCTTGAAGTTTTTGTGGCCCGGATCTTCAATGGCCACAACAATCTTCGCCTCCTTATTTAACCAGATGGGCACGGGCATTCCATCGCGGCTTCCTGTTCTGAATGAGACTATTTGAGGAGTTGTTGTCCATGTGCTTCCGTTATCAGCAGAGCGAAGCATCGAAATGTTTTGTTCGTTGCTGGTTGTATAAATCGCTTCGTTGGCAAAGAAGAGTTGAAGTTCTCCCGATGGCAATTGAACCGCGGATGGTTCCCAACAACCGTCGTTGAACGAAGCACCGGCGGTGTACAAAATTTTTTCATCATTCCATGTGTCACCGTTGTCGCTGCTTTGCTGTACGCGAATTTCAAAACGTTTGGTTGAATCAGGCCGGCCGCGCAAAGCGGCTTGCGGCCTTGTGGCGTAACAAAGCAAGATGACTCCGTTTTGCAATTGCAGCAATTCAGGTGTGTCCATGTTCACAGCGTCACGCATAGCGGCAATGATTTTCGGTGAAGCCCAGGTCTTTCCGGCATCGGCGCTTTTCGCTATAACGATGTTTCCTCTTGATGAATAAGCCGTGAGCAATAAGGTATTTTTTAAGCCAATCATGCGCGGGTAAAAACCGGAACTATCTTTTGGTGAGATGCGGGTTAACGTGTTGCTGTCCCACTGAATAACGCCGCCTTTCTTATGAAACGAAGTTGATAGAGGGGCCGATTGTTTAGTTGACAAAACATTCATTCTTTCCGGATGAAACGCCATCCAGCTTAAAAGAAAAAAGACTGCGGCAAAGCCTCTCACAAACCCATTCATTTTGTTACCCTATTGTTTATGCAGGAAGCGAAAGCTGGCCTTGTCTATCTCAAGTTTATCAGGCCCGTTGGCAGTATTTACAAACCTTGCTTTTAGCAAAGCCGTTCTTCGCGGCGTTGCATTAGTGCTGCTGTTGTGCGTATGAAACACATAGTACAGGTCTTCGCCTTTGGTAAAAAAATCGCCGTGCCCCGTACCGTTCCAGCCAAGCAAGGTTTTGTTGATGACAGGGTTGCCTTCATACTTCTTCCACGGTCCCAATGGATTGTCGCTGGTGGCATAACCCACAGCATAATCGGGATTGCGAAAATCATTGGCCGTGTAAAACAGGTAATAAACGTCTTTGTGTTTTAGCACCGACGGGCCTTCGGCCACCGGCCACTGTGAATGTGCGGTGTTCTCCCAGGCATCGGTGGCGGTAATGCATTCGCGTAATGTCTCCGGTCTAATGGCGGAGAAGTCATCCGTCATTTGCGCTACAAAAATTTTATTGCCACCGGTGAGCCGGACGTGATACAAATATTTTTTGCCGTCATCGTCAACAAATACAAAGGGGTCTATTTGTTTAACCGATGCGGCCAGTGGCTCTTTCTTCTCTTGTGTAAAAGGTCCGAATGGTTGACTGCTTTGCGCAATGGCGATGGCCTCGTTGGCCACATAAGCTATGTAATACGTTGCACCATGCCGAAAAACCTGCGGCGCCCAAAAGCCCGCACTGCCAAAGGCTTCGCCTTTTTTCAAGGCGTAACCATCAGCGGATTGAAGCAATTTCCAGTCGCTCAGATTCGTTGACGTATAGCTTAGAAAACCATTGTCGGCGCCCCTTTCCACAGTGCCGTATAAATAATAGGTGCCATTGCCGGAAAAGATGGTGGGGTCCGCAAGAAAGACATTGGTGGAATCATCGGTGACCGGTGCGGATGCCGCATCACGACCGGTTCTGCATTGCGTAGATAGGCACAGTAACAACACCACCGTACTACATCTATATCGTTTTCTTGTCCGCATAGTTTCTCTTATTCCAACCATATCGTTTGCGTAAAAGCGCCGTTCACCGCGGCGTCCCAAACCTCTAACCGCACCCATTTCCGATTGGATAAATTAACGGGAAGCGTAAAGGTTTTGCTGCCGAAAGCAGTGGTGGAATCCAACGCAATTTTGTGCCGGTAAACGTTCACACCATCACCCGAAATAAGCTCCGCAAACTGCAAGGGAAAGGTCCATTGAAGGGTGAAAGAAACCATTGCTGTCTTGCTGTTCAACGTCACCGTTTCGCCACTGCCCTTGCCGTTCACGGTGAACGAGGGAATCAATACTTCGCCGGTGGTTGAAAAAAATTTACCGCCTTGTAAAGCGTCCAATACCGGCTGCCAGCCTTCATCAAAATGCGGCAGCTTGTTCAACCGCAAATAATTTACGTTCATGTGCGCATACATCTCGTTCTCGGGTTCAACGGTAAACAGGTCGGCTTCGGACACCATTTTTTTATGCACGCCCCAGTTGTTCATGTCGTCCATCAAATCAAGTACGCGCTTGCCTAAACGAGGCTGTGATAAATCAGCCGGCATGGCCTTCCAGGCGCCACCGAGGAATTTGTCTGATTTAAAAAACGCTTCGTCTTTGTACTTATCCGGAAAGCCGGTAGAGCCTTTGGTACGGGGGTGCGCCGTCCACGCAAGACCCTTTTCCTGCTGAAGCAATTGTAACATTTCGGCGGCATTGGTTATACGATAAACCGTCCCATACACAGGGTCTTGTGTTTGAAAGGGCTGGCCTTCTTTGCGGGACATGATCCAATAAACCGGTCTGGGAAAAAAGTGGAGCCAATGACCGCCCAAAAACTCGTTTGGCTCTTCGCCGGGCAACAATAAAAACGTATCGGATGAAAGCCGCCTGCATTGTTCAAACAAGGCCGCTAATTCTTTTAAGCGAAGGCTGTCGGGACCCCTAGGATGGGCCGTGTAATGAAACTCCGCGAGGTGTACAATGTCAACGCCCAACTGTTTAAACACGGTTATGAATGAAGGCGTATCGGGCACGGGCTTATTCGCTATCACCACGCTCATGATAAACTCGTTGTGAAAATGGCTTGCCATCCGTTTGTATCCTTCTATCGGAGCGTAATTATCATTGTGTGTAAACTTTTTTACAGCGGTTAATGCTTCGTTGTCACCATCGCTCAACAAACAAAAAAAGTTAAGCCGTTGCTGCGTGCCCGGTGGCGAGTTGAACCAAGGCACAAATCGCCGATCGCCGTACAAGTCTTGGCGTATGCCGAGACCGTAACCATTAAGCATCTTGCGGTACGCATTGCCGTGCCATACAAACTTTAGGTTGAAGGCTTCGTCAAGCGGATAAAAATATTGGTGCGGGGCGGGAAAAAGAGCGAGGCTTCCGCCGAATGTGGTGCCGATGATGGTGCGGTACTTCACGGCTTCGGCCACGGCGGTATCGGTTGTGTTTACAGTGGCGCTTTGCAGCCTGCTGTTTACATCCGCAAATGAAATCTTTTTCCATCCTTCTCCCCTGCTAATCACGCCTGCATCGTAAACAATGGCCGTTGAATCAACAGGGGTAGAAACAACAGCCGCCACATTGAACAGCGGAGAACCGTTGTACAATGTAAGCTCCAACTTACCGGTAAATCCCGGTGCTGATACATCGCCGATGGAAACGATCGTTCGTGAACCTTGGCTGCGAACGGCCGCTGACTTTTTGGATAGCGATAGTACGTAGGATTGGAACGGCTTTAGCGGCACCTTGTCAAAGAAAATGTTCCAACCGTTTTGTGAAACCAGATCACGTTTGCCCACAGTAAGAATGAAAGCCGGGTCTAAATTTTGGGCGATTTCTTTAAATGATTTGCCCTCCGCCAAACCGATGCTTTTGAACAGCGGCTGATTGCCGGCCAAATTGAAAATAATCCGTGCCCGCTGTGCATTGCCTGCAGGCCACGAAACGGTGATTGTTTCACCGCCTGTCTTCAACGCTACTCCACTTGATGTTTTGTAGTCCCTTACATCAACCTTTACCTGTGCTCTTGTTGATAGGCAAACGGTCAACAGTACAAGAACGCTGATGGATGTAAGAAATTGGCTTCGTGTGGATGGTGTCATCAGTTTGCGGTTATTTCTTTACCGAAAACCTGTAGACGGATGTCGTGTGATATTTCTCTCCCGGCTTCAACACCGTTGACGGAAAAGAAGGTTGATTTGGCGAGTCGGGAAAGTGCTGCGTTTCCAAACAAAAGGCGGTGCGAAAATCATCTTTGGCTCCGCCCTTGAATACGTTTTTGCTTTGCATAAAATTGCCGCCGTAAAACTGCAGGCCCGGTTCTTCGGTATAAACATCCATTTGTATCCCTGACTTGTCACCAACAACTACTGCAGCGTGCCGAAGCGTTGTATCGTCTGATGCGTACAACACAAAATTGTGGTCGTAGCCCTTGCCGTTAGCCAATTGTTGGTTTTTCTCTTCTAACCGGGCGCCAATGGCCGTAGGTTTAGTAAAGTCGAATGGCGTTCCGGCAACAGGTTCATTTTTACCTGTCGGAATCAGCGTGCTGTCAACCGGTGTGTACATGCCGGCGTTTATCTGTAATATGTGATTGTTGATGCTGCCGCTGCCTTCGTCATTCAAATTAAAGAAGGCGTGATTTGTTAAATTCACTACGGTTTTTTTGTCCGTCGTTGCATCATAAGTCAGTTTCAGCTCGTTGTTACCTGTGAGTTGATACGTGACTTTTACAGTAAGGTTTCCAGGAAAACCTTCTTCACCGTCTTTAGACAGATAGTTTAGTTCAAGCGTGGAATCATTGAGTTGTTTTGCGCCCCACACCACGGCCTGAAAACCAACCTTGCCACCGTGCAAAGTATTCGGCCCGTTGTTGGTGAAGAGTGTGTATTGCTTTCCATCCAGGGTAAATTTTCCTTTGGCAATGCGGTTACCGTAGCGGCCGATAGTAGCGCCGAAATAAGGCTCGGTGGAATTGGCGTAATCCTTCACGCTCTTATAACCCACGACCACATCGGTAAGCTTTCCGGCCTTGTCCGGAACCATCAGGCTTACCAATCGTCCGCCGTAGTTGGTGATGGCGGCTTTCATGCCGTCCTTGTTTTGCAGCGTGTACAAGCCGGTGGATTGGCCGCCTACGCCGTCCTCAAAATTTTTTGCGGAAAGTGCCGCAGCAACGGTTGTATCCGCTCCTTTTTCCGGTGCCGTTTCTGTGGTTGCTTGCGGATTGGAGCAGGAGGTTAGCAAAGCAATTGACAGGAGAAAGACGACGAAGTGTTGACGATTCATATTTTGCGATTGGGGTTTGTTTTAGAAAAACCTGCTGTAGAAACAGCAGGTTACGATTGCTATATGAGAAACGAGAGAACGTTTATCAACGGACGCCGTTTAGTTTTTTTATCAAGGCCACTTCGTCTTCGCGGTAGGGCGTGCCGTCGGGTTTAAAGATGTCATGGAACCATTCAACGGGTTGGCTGCCGTCGGCCATGGGCGTGTCCCAGGCATAGATGGTGTTGGTTTTGCCGGCCACAAATCCCCAATTGATAGCGCCTACACCTTTCTCTTTTAACAAGGGCAAGGTGTTACCAAAGCGGCTGTTGCGGATGCGGGCCATGTACTCGGTGCAGATCAGCGGACGGCCAGCCGCTTTCAGGAGTTCAATCACACGCTGGTGCCACTGCGGGTCTTCGTAATCGTGATAGGTAATGACGTCGGAATGGGTGAGTTGAAAGGCATTGAGCTTCTCAAAATCCCAGGCCCACAAGCCGGCGCTAATGGGTTGGTCGGGATTGACGGCCCTCGCCCATTCAAAGACTTTGGTGAGCAGGTGCAGCGATGAATCACGCTTGCCGCTGTTACCGGGTTCGTTGTACAAGTCCCAAAGCAGGATGCGCTTGTCGGTTTTGAACGTTGTGAGTACATCGGTCACGTATTGTTGCAACAGGGGGAAGTTTGATGAGTCAGACGAGGCGGCTTGTCCGGGGTCTTGCATCCAGCCGGAGTTGTGGACACCGGTTTTGGGTTCGGGTTGTTTGCCGGCTTTGGGTGTTTTATTCCAGCAGTCGTCAAAAAAAACAAACAAGGGTTGAATGTGATGCTTGTCGGCAATGGTGAGAAATTCACCCATGCGCTTCTTAAACCCTTCGGGGTCTTGCTTCCAGGCAACCGAATGAAGAAACACCCGCATCGTATTAAAGCCAATGCCTTCGGCCCAACCGAGTTCTTTGTCTATCTGCGCGGGATCGAAGGTATCGGCCTGCCACATCTCCAATTGGTTAATGGCAGTGGCCGGAATGTAGTTGGCGCCGGTGAGCCATTTGTGCGAAGCATACCAGGCAGCGGCTCTTTCCACCGGCCATATTGTGCCCGGTTCCGTTGCAAGTGGTGAAGCTTTTTTTGTCTTTTGCGCATCGGCTGTAAACGTTGCAAGGCCAAAAACAAGCGTAAAAAAGAGAAGTCGCTTTTTCATATTTTTTTGTTGAAAGAATCTGTCGTCGCTATTGCTTTGTTGCAGATGCGGTTGCTGACCCTATCTGTGGCCATCCATTGATGTATTGCACCGGCTTCAGGCAGAAAACACGGGCCTCGTGCCCACCGCTTTTCCGGCCGCTTCGCTCAATAGCATGATAAGCTGTCCAAGCATTGCCACCGGCATCGCGAAAGACGGAGTTGTGGCCAGGCGCTATCCATACGCTGTCCTTTTCCAGTACCGCACTGCGGCCGGTGGCGGCCGCTTCACCCAATCGTTGAAACGGCCCCAAGGGATTGTCTGCCCTCGCTACCATCACGGCATAATTAGCCTTATCGCCGCAACAATTATCACCCGAATAATAGAGGTAATACGTTCCCTTGTCGTAATCCAGCCAGGCGCCCTCTATCAGAATGTTGTAGGCTTTTTCGCTACCGGGCTGCACCACGTTTTTTTCGACCGTGCCTTTTTTAAAAGCCCTCCAGTCGTCCTCCATCTCTTGTACCTTAATTGGCTTGAAACCCGAACCCCAGTACAAATATTTTTTGCCGGTTTGCGGGTCAACGAATGCCATCGGGTCAATGTTTACAAAGCCCTCGCCGCAAACGAGCGGAACGCCTTTGTCAACGAAGGGTCCCATCGGATTATTGGCGAAAGCAACGCCAAGGCATTTGCCTGTGGCAGTGTCATCTGACTCCCCTGAATAAAACAACACGTATGTTTTTAACGAAGAATCGTACAACACATGCGGCGCCCAAAAATCCTGCGTTGTTGCGGCCCACGACGGCTTAGTTGGTAAGGCATCCTTCAACAATGCCCAATGCTGCAAATCAGTGGAAGAAGCGACTTGAATATTCCAGGTCTTTCCGTTAACCCGTGCTTGCGTGGCGTAAGCGTAATATAAGTTGCCGATATGCACAACGGTTGGGTCCGGAAAGTCTTTGTTCAACACGGGGTTCTGAATAGTGCCAGATTGTGCGGACTTAAGGATTTGTTGTGCGGATGCTTTTGCAAAAACAACTATTAACAACAAGCCGCAAAAACAAACCGGAGCTATTTTTTTATATCGTCCGAAAAAAATCATTGGCTCATTCTTCGTTTTTATTGTACCACGGGGAAAGCCGAAATGCGTAGCCTTGCACCGCCCATCGGAACCAAGGTTAACGTTGTTACTGCTTCAGAAGTTTTTACGGGACTTAACGGAAGCTCGGCACACAAGCCGTTGCGGTCAATGCCCCAGCCGGGTATTTGTTTTCCTTTCGCTTGTAATTGTACCGGTGCAGCGGCGGTTGTCCACGGATTGTTATCAGCTGGCCAAGCCTTTTTTACTACGCTAAACGATTGAGTGGGGCTTTCTTTCAACAGCAAACCATAATTCCATTCTGAAGCTGGATAAATCTCATACGAAGGCCACTTTTTGGGGTCGGCACTTTCCTGCCACTTGCTATCGCCAATGGCCGTTTCCTTGCTGTCTTTTTTTTCGAGGCGTTCGTTGATCAACAACGAATACGTAAGCGGACCATAATTCACCGATACACTGTTTCGGTTTTTTGTCCACTCTCTCACAGTTAATTCCATCGGTAACTGCAACGAAATCTTATCTCCCTTCTTCCACGTGTTCAACAAGCGTACATAGCCTCCCGGCTGCGCTTCTACCGAAACAGCTTTGCTGTTCACCATCACCGTTGCGCCTTTGCTCCAAGCCGGTATGCGCAGGTATAAAGGAAAGAGGACAGGCTTCGTTGCTTGCACGATAATCGCAACGCTTCCGTCAAAAGGATAATGCGTTTCTTCCATCAACGTTACCTCGGTTCCGGCCCCTACTTTCGCGGTTACAGCCCCTTCCGTATAAAGTTGCGCGGCAAGCCCGTTATCGGGTGTGGCCATCCAACTGTTCTCGGCATAATACACCCAACCGGCTGCATGGTTGTGTTGGCAACAGCGACTGCTAAAAGGGTTCATCATCAAAAAAGGCCCTTCGTTAGCAATGCCCGGTGCATGGTTCCTGCTGTCGCTCACGACCATGTTTGGTGCGGTGAGATAACGTAGCGAACGATAGTCAGGCATAAAGGCCGCGGGAAAAGTATTGAAGGCAACGTCTTCACAATTCTCGGCCCAAAAGGCATCGCCGGTATAAGCCATCAACATCTGATCGGAAGTCATCTGCTCCACCATGCCGCAGGTTTCTACGGCTTGCCGGGGATCATCGTATCCCCTTCTTGCATTTTCATCGGAACCGAACATGCCGCCGGGCACTTGTCCATAAAGATTCCGAATGAGTTTGAAATCATTGTACGTCGCATCCAAATCTCCCTTATTACCGCTTTGCATATAATAAGTTGCCGGTTCACGAAAGCACTGCGCCACGTTTACGTTGTGCCAATTGGGAAGATTGCTTTGTTGCCGCCAGTTAGCGGTGTTTTTGTCAATTTTGGTGGCGAGGTCAAGCAGCCAAGATTCACCGGTATGATTGTACAGCCAATACACACTGACGAGGTTATCGCCGCCGCGGCTCTTCTCCCAATAGTCCTCTAAAAAAAGATTGTCGGGAATAGACAGTTGCCACTTGAAATATTTTGTTATGAAAGGAATAACCCTGGTATCGCCGGAATATTCGTAGTACGATTGAAGGCACCAAAGCATCGGCATGTTCGTCCACAAGTCGCGTTTTCCTGCACCCTTTTCCACATCGGGACCAAAGTCGCCGCTTTCACGTTGGTTGTTTAAAACACCATCAATCCAAAACTTTGTTTCGGCAATCATTTTTTCATCGCGTAGCATGTAGGCCATGTTGCCATAACCTTTCAACCAATAGGGCAGTTCCTCCCAGCCCCATTTGCCTTTGCCTTCTTTGTTCAGCCAGGCATTATCCCTTTTCGAAAGCCAGATGCTAATCTCTCCGAGGTTGCCGGTAAGGCCATCGCGTTGCAGCTCTAATTGTTTGCGCAGCCAGCCACCGGGTTTGATAGCCGTAACAGGAAGCTTCACGAAATACTGCGGCCGCAACGGGGTTTTATTGGTGATGTAAAATGAGTTGGAAGAAGACGTTGATGCGGTCATTACAAAGCTTGCTTCCATTTTTTGTGCATCGCCTGGCCTTGCAGCAAAACAGACTCCAACAAGCAAGGTTACACGTAAGCATTTTCTTACCGAGATGTAGGATTTGTTGGTTGTTGTAGAAAAAAATATTTGCACTGCTTTGTTCATTTCTTTTGGTTTGATGTTCTTCTTTTTATTCCTGAATGGCTTTTACAAATTGCAGCCTTTCTTCGTCTGTGGCGAATTTGGAGGAATGTGTTTTTAGCCATTCTTCAATGCTGCTTTTTTTAGCCGGTAAAGATTTGGCCGCTCCTTGAGCGGTGGTAAATTCATAAAATTTACCCTTGCTGCGAAGGAAATATTTGGTGGATGGAATGACTTCGAATTCATCGGGCAGCTTTAGTCCGTAGGCGCCTCCGGCCCGAATGAAACTGCTCAATGACGTAGCAGCCGTGGTGGTGCTTTTTCCAAAACCAACATCCACGCTTGGTTCTTTAACGG
The DNA here is from genome assembly GCA_965247695.1 of Flavisolibacter sp. Taxonomy (GTDB): domain Bacteria; phylum Bacteroidota; class Bacteroidia; order Chitinophagales; family Chitinophagaceae; genus Flavisolibacter. Next base: position 1,211,510 of record OZ252037.1, on the reverse strand, counting down.
TGCAACGGTATTCTTTAAACAAAGCCGGCTGCGTGCCACCCAGCCATTCGCAGAATTTATCGGCAACAGGCACAAATTTGCGCCCTGCAATGAATGCTGTATCCACGTCCAGCGGCTGGGCAAGCGCAAGATATTTGTCGTCGGATCTAAAAATCATTTCACCGGTGATGGCATTGTAGTTGAGCATTTGCTGCGACGAGGTGCCGTTCTTTAACAAGATCGTTCCGGCGGTAAAAGAATCCAAAGCATAATGCAAAAGGGTTATGCCGCGGCTGGACGTTTGAGCATTTACGCATTGCGTTACCAATAATAAAGAAAGGAAGTAGCGTGTCATGATTTGTTCGTTCGTTTCTGACCAGCATTCTGTTCGCTTGTTGCAATGGCAGCTATTGCACCTTCTCCAGCATCTTAATAAAATAACCGCCCACAACGCTTCTTGCCTGAAAGCCGACTTGTTTTCCGTTCGTTGTTTCGTGCCAATCGCTCAAGGGCACGCGGGTAGCTGTTTCAGTGGCGTATTGATATATCGGCGCTACAAACTTTTCAAACTCGGCTTTGTTATCTGAAAGCGTTGCCGTCCACATGATCCAATCGCTTTTAGTGTAGGTCTTGCGGCTGTCCAAAGGCAAACCATATTCATTTTGTTTTTTAAGATAGTAGGCCACTTCTTTTTGATAGACTTCTTTTGGAAAAACATTCAGGCCTAAAATTTTATCCCAAACGAGGTTGTACTTCTGGCTCCAGTTTTCACCGGGGTTAAAGGTTAAGCGGTAATGGTCGCCGGCATCGGCCATTTGCATCCAACGCGGCACCATGGCTTTTACCGTGTCGCGGTAACGTTGGGCAATATCTTTATAGCCCAACTTGTCAGCCAGCATCGCATAGCTGGCAATGCCCATAATGGCTTTGATGGAAAGGTTGGCGTTGCGGGCCAGGTGGCCGGCAAAATCATCAGTACACAACTGGCTAACGGGATCAAAGCCGTCGCGTACCAGGTAGTCCACCCAAGTGCTTAGTGTCTTCCAATGCTTCTGTGCATAATCGGCTTTGCCTTCTGCATTAGCGATGGCCGCGGTTAGGATAAGCATGTTGCCGCTTTCCTCCACCGGCATGTCGCCGCCGTAGGTTTGCCCATTGGCAAGCGGGTACGTGCCCAGGTCATGCGCCGCAAAATCCTTGGCCCATTTGCCGCTTTCGCTGAAGTAAAAAATGCCGCTCATCATGCCCTTCAGCAGCTCCGGATTGTAAAGCAGAAACATCGGCGCCGATGGGTAGGTAATGTCAACGGTATTGATGGAGCCATTGCTGAAATTTTCTTTTGACAAGAACAGCGTTTCGCCCTGCGGACTCTTTACCAACTTGTGCGCAGCAATTGCCTGGCGATAAGCCAGGGCGCAAAGTTTGGCGTATTCTTCGCCGCCGGCAGCGGTGGCATCAGCATACAATTTTTTATCAAAAGCAGTGCATCTATCGCTTATGCTTTTGTATTGGGTAGCCGCCGCCTGCAATTGCTTCTCCATTGTCTGCGAAGCGTCTTCACGCCACCAGGGCTGCAGGTTTTGGTTGAAGTATTGAATCGCATACAAGTCATCATAACCCATCATCACCACTTGTTCTTTGACCGATGCGCTCACTTTTCCAAAGGACAATACAGTGTTCAACATCAGCGAACGGCCGTCCGATGCAGTGGCCGTGTATTGGCTCTTGCCGAAGGCGGATAAAGCCGCGGAAGCAGACGATACGTATTGTTTAGTTCCGGCCGCGGATGGCGTTGCCACGTACATATAACCCCAATCAATGCGCAGGTCATCGCCTTTCTTTTGCAGCACCGGTTGTGCCTTGGTGCCCGCTTTCAAAATAGAGAAGCTGCCGTCTTTATAGGTTGTTGTGATTACGTCCTGCGAGCGATTGTTCACGCTGATGTCGGTGGAAGCGGATAACTGCACCAGTACATCGTGCATCTTGCCGTCAGTAGATTTTGCGGCAAGCGTGATGTAAGAAACCGGTCTTGCCAACAGGTTCAAATCATCCATCAACAGCGGCGATAAAAAGGAAACGTTCAGCAACACATTGCCCGCTGTAAATTCATAAGCGGTTTTTGTAGCGGTGATGTCAACTGATTTTTGTTGCGCCGTCATTACGGCCGGACCAACCGATTTTACTTCAGTTACAATGTCGGCATCCAAAAAGCCCGGGCCGCCGGTATTGTCCACATGAATGGCAAGAACGTTCTCGCCTTTGCGCAACATCGCTTCTTTAATCGGCAGGTAAATGGGTTTGCTGGCGCAGCAAGCGGCCTCGTAAAATTTTTCTCCGTTGAGATAAGCCTGAACGTTGTCGTCGTGCGTCAATTGCAACATCGCACCTTGCGGCAAGGCCGATAAATTGAACATACGGCGCATCCACAAGTCATGTGATTTCCAAACGGTTTTGCCGTTGCCGTTGTTGGTGCTGAAGGGCAAGTTGCCTGTCTTCCACGAAGCATCGTCAAAGCCGGCACTCTTCCAGTTGTCGGCCGAAGGAGTGGCCTCCGAATAATGGTTTGCCATCATTGCCGTGGGCATTACCGACCGAAAGGTTTTGCTTTCGGCGCCCATAAAGCGATAGAGCTTTCCGTCCACCTTCACCCATCCCATTAATGATTGATCACTTCCTGTCCAGTGCTTGGTGGCAGTCGCATTCAAGTTATCGCTGAACGACCAGATGCTAAAATAAGGGTCATGAGTAATGAGTGGATACGCCGGCGCTTTGCTTAACTGACTCCAGCTTATCAACCCAAGACCACTACTCAAGAAAAGCGAAAGAATTTTTTTCATAAGTCAACACATTTACAGCGTTCCATTTTTTGCTTGCGAGGGAATGGGGATGGCGACGCCTTCTTTGACAGGTGCGCCAAAATTCGGCGTGCCGTCCGGGTTCCAGCTGAAAGGCTGTGCCCTTGGCGACCGCTCGCGGCCGCAGCCTTGTCCGGGCCTGGAGTTGGCATGATAGAGTATCCAGTCTTCGGTGCCGTCCGGCGATTTAAAAAATGAATTGTGTCCCGGTGCGTACACGCCGTTTTCGGGCGATTGCCTGAACACAGGTTCGGGTGATTTCTTCCAAGCCTTTGTGTCAAGTAAATTTTTTTTACCGGTGAAAGATAAAAGGCCGAGGGCATAATAATCCGTCCAGCAACCGCTGGCCGAATACACGATGAAAAGTTTACCGTCATGCTGCAAAGCCTGCGGGCCTTCGTTCACATTTACGTGTGGCGGATTGATGGCATCATGCAAATCACCGTGGGTTTCCCAATGCTTGGTTGGTGATGAAATCTGTATCCGTTCACCATCTACGGTCCATGGATTTTTCAGCCTAGCGATGTAAATGTTTTGCTGGCCGTTCGTGTCCCCTTCCCAGCCCGACCAGATCATGTACCATTTGTTGCGGTATTCAAATACATCTCCATCAATAGCCCATTTGTTAGAAGCGTCCCCCACTCTTCCTTTCAATGTCCAATCGCCTTCCATCGGGTCGGGTGAAGCGTTCTCCAAAACATACAGGCGGTGGCTGTTGTTGCTACCGCTATCGGCGGCGAAATAGGCGTACCACCTCTTGTTGATGAAGAGAATTTCCGGCGCCCATATTTCTTTAGAATAAGATGTGCCTTGCGGTGGCGTAAAAATGGTTTTTTGTTCCGCGTCTTTTAAATGAGCGATGTTGTCTGTTTTACGAAGAATGAGCCTGTTGCCAACGGTATTGGTGTAATAATACCAACCATCTTTATAAAAAGAAAAGGGATCGGCGCCGGAAGGCAATAAAGGATTGGTGAAGGATTGAAACGAATCCTGTGCGCAGAGGAGGCCGCAGAAAAAAAAGATGGAAGAAAAAAATATGCTTTGTAAAACACGCATGAATACTGCTTCAAAAAATTTCTTCTGGCAAAAAGCGTTGTGAACTTTTGTTCATGCTTTGCGATGTATGCAAACAAACCACAAAGGCAGGCACAATGTTTTACGAAGTCTCTTTGAAACCTTTGTGTTTCTGCATCTTCATGGTTCTAAAAATGCCTTCAACGTTGTGTTACCAGTCCTGGGTCATACAATTGGTCATGCAGTTTCTTCAATGTCTCAATTGGTATTTTCATCACTTTTCGGTCATAGGTCATCAAGCCGTTTGTTTCTACTTCCACATCGGTTGTCTGTGTATAAATAGCAGCCGACAAGCCTTTGGAAATAAGGCCCGGCAAGCGCTGCACGAATTCAGAATAGCGGGCCGTCAACTCCTGGACGTTTTTAAAACTTTGGTACCCCCAATTGTTCTTTGTCTGCCAGGTGTGGGCCTCCAACGGCAATCCAAGTCCGCCAAACTCACCCAACACCACTGCCATTTTTTTGCCAAACAACATTGCATCGGGCATGGCGGGTTCGGGATAATTGTGTAGGTCGTAAATATGGCCTACGGTTTCAAAATTGCCGCCGCTTGCTGGGTTCACCAACCGCGAAGGATCTTTCTGCATCGTCCACTCCACGATCTCTTTTGTCTTAAATTGTCCCCAGGCTTCGTTAAACGGTACCCACACCACGATGCTCGGAAAATTGTGCAAGTCCTGCATGATCTCGTTCCACTCTGTTTTGTACGTGGCAATAGACTCGGGCGTGCGATCTTTATCGGTAGCCCGGCCAATTACGCCCGGCCGTGAATCCCAACGATTGCCCAAGTCACCACTCGGCATGTCCTGCCATACCAACATGCCCAATTCGTCCGCGTAACGGTACCAACGGGCCGACTCTACTTTTACGTGTTTGCGAATGGTATTAAAGCCCATCGCCTTTGTTTTTTCAATGTCAAATTTTAAGGCTTCGTCAGTAGGTGCGGTGTACAAGCCGTCGGGCCACCAGCCTTGATCTAAAGGTCCGTACTGAAACACAAATTTATCATTGAGCATCAGGCGCTGAATGCCGTTCCTGTCGGGTGCAATGGATATTTTGCGCATGGCGAAATAACTCCTCGCTTCGTCAATTGTTCTGCCATTCCGTAGGATGGTGTAAGTTAAGTCGTATAACGTTGGATGTTCCGGCGACCAGAGCTTCGGCGCTGCTATTTGAATGTCGGCTTCTTCATTAGCGGCTACTGATTGTTCAGCGATTTTAACAGGGCCGTCATAAGCCGTTACCATTATTTTATCCCCGGCTTGTGTGCCTTCAATCATCGCCTGCACCTTTATAACTTTCCGGTCAACATCCGGTGTTTGTTTGGTAGTTGCAATGTATGTTTTCGGAACGGTCTCTAACCAAACCGTTTGCCAAATGCCGGTGACCGAAGTGTACCAAATACCCGCTGAGTTCTTCACTTGTTTCCCTCTTGGCTGCGGGCCGTCGCTTGACGGATCCCATACGCGAATGGCAATGTCTTGCTTTGCGCCTCTTTTCAGGAATGAGGTGATGTCAAACGTAAACGGATCGTAACCGCCTTCGTGTTTGCCGGCTTCTTTTCCGTTTACAAATACGGTGCATTGCCAATCCACAGCGCCAAAATGCAGCAATGTGTTTTTGCCCTTTGCGTCGTTAATAGTAACTGAACTTTTGTACCAAAGCAGGCTATCCTTTCCAACCGTTTTGCCTACGCCGGACAGCGCTGACTCTACCGCGAACGGAACGAGAATAGTCCCTTGCATGATTGCCGGAACTGCGTCTTGTTCTTTTGGTAAGATGGCGTATTGCCACAAGCCATTCAGGTTGGTCCAATTACCGCGCACGAGTTGCGGCCGCGGATATTCAGGCAAAGTATTCGTTGACGAAACTTTCACGGCCCAAGGACTTGTGATATGGCCAGGCACTATTTGCCAAGATTCTTGTGCATTAAGCACCAAACTCACGGCAACAAGAAATAAAAGGAACGGCGAACGATGTTTCATTGCACAGGTATTATGCGTTAGAAGAGTTGGCCTGACATAAAAATGAAAGGCCGCTCGCTGACTGCTAACGGAGCGGCCTTCATTTGACTGCTGCTATGCTTATGAGAAACCTAAAATGTAATTTTTTGCACGGGAGAAAATATCCAATCTTCCACACCTGCTGTTTTTACGCCAATTCTTGCAAACACGTAATTCTGTGTTGGCGATATTACCGGTTTTGTTACGGTGAGGCTGACATTATTCGGATCGGTGATTGCGCTGCCGGCAATATCAGTCCGGGCAATGTTGTCGCTGCCGGAAACAAACTGCGTCTTGTTGATGAAAAGCGTGGCCGTTTCGATGCTCTTGGCCCGTGAGTCCGTGATGATTTTCTCAATTTTGAACTTGCCCGTTACGACGCCGGAGGCATACGAAACTTGCGGCGACCGAATCATGTAATAAGGTTCAACTTCAATGTCCCGCACCGTATTGCCTTTAATGGTGATGGCAATGGAGTCGGATTTACCACTGCTTTGCGGCCAGTAAAATGGTCCTTGTCCGGCACGCACAACCAGTTTGTAATCACCGTCAAACAACAGTTGGGAATAGGTTCCGTCCGGCGTAACGGTTTCCCCAATGGGGCCTACTTTACCAAACCCGTATTGGTAAATTTCATAAGGCACCTGATCGTATTGCACCTGAATGGCTTCGCCCTTGTAGTGAAACTTACCGGTGAGCATTGATTGAGGCTCTTTGTAATTGTCTTTTTTACAGGACAGCGCACCCAAGCAAACCATGCCAAGTGCAATAGGAATTATCTTGATCATCATGATTTTAATTTTTGCAGGTTACTGATTGGGTTGCTTTACCAGCTTGGGATTGTTGGCCAGGATGCCGGCATCGATAGCCGAGTAATAGTTCCCGAATTGAAACCGGTTGGCACCCGTAATGTTAGCGTTGCGCTGAATACGAAAGGTCCATTTGTTGTGATTCGGGCCACCCGGATCGTAAACCTTGTAAGGCCAAAGCGAATAGGCCTGTGTGTTGCGCTTTGTCGCCGATCCGATGTTGGAAAGCAGGTCTGCTTCGCTCATAGAGGCACCGTCCAGAACAATGTGGGCAATGCGCCACCTCTTGCGGTCGTAAATGTAATGGCCCTCAAAAGCCAACTCCACCCGGCGTTCGTTTACGATACGGTCAAAGGTTAGTTGCCCTACGGTGAGTGGCGTGGTGAATCCCGCCCGGGTGCGTACCTGATTCATATAACCAACGGCTTCGGCCGTGTTGCCCAGTTCAAAGGCCGCTTCGGCCGCGTTTAACAATACTTCGGCGTAGCGGTAGCGTATCCACGGCACCTCGCTGCCCGTACCTCTGGAACCTGCGCCCACAGCGGGGTCCACAAACTTGCGCAGGTAAAAACCGCTTTGTGCGCTGTATTCGCCGCCGTTGAGCGGGCCGTCGCGGCCTACTACCTGTACACCTGCGGTACCGGTTGAAGCGCTTCCCTGCGACCCAAGCGAAGGACCGGACACCACAGTCCCGTTGCCCAATATAAGTCCGGCAAAGATGTCCACCGGACGGTTACGGCCGTAAGAGCCCGGAAGCACCACGGTGCCCGCCAACCTTGCATCGCGATTCGCAAAAAGCTGCATCGGGTCGTCGTAATAAAGCGGATTGCCCACACCATCTTTGATGGGCAGCGGCTCAAACGTATTGTCAAGTTTTTCAAAAGTTTGGACGATGTTGAGCGACGGGTCAACACGGCCGCCTTCCACTTCCTCGCCACCATAAATGGGTTGATTCTGAATGGTAAAGCCATGTGTTTTACCGCTGCGCACTTTGTAGTCTTCTATCCAAATCAATTCGGGATTGCCGGTCTTGTCAGCATTGTCCACAAACAGGTTGGTGTAATTCTGCGATTTGTTTGTCGGGAACTTGTTGTAAAGCGCATAAGCACCGGCACTGCCGCTGATGATTTCTTTCGCTGCTGTCAAGGCTTTTGTATAATAACCTGTAGCCATGCTTGCGGGGATGCCTACCTCACCACCGGGCAATGTGACCGACGGTGTGGTTGCGCCGTATTTGGCGATGGATCCGGCATACAAGGCTGCCCTTGATTCTACCGCCAAGGCGGTGCCCCTCGTAGCGCGGTCTTTTGTGCCCGCCGCCATTGGCAAATCACCCTTAATGGCTTCCATCTCGCTGATGACGAAATCATAGACTTCCGATTCTTTTGCCCGTGGATTTTGAAGGCTGCTGGCATCGCCGCTGCCATCATAGGTCAGCGATTTGGTAATGAGCGGAACGCCGCCCATGCGTTTTACCATTTCAAAATAATTAACGGCCCGGAGAAAGCGGCCTTCGGCAATGAAACGCTTTTTGTCTCCATCGGAAAGTCCGGTTGCGGCCTGCGCCCTTTCGATGAAAAGGTTGATTTCACGAACATAGCCATAGTCCCAGTTGGCCCATTCGTTGAACCCCCAGCCGGTGCGGGAACTGGTATAGTGGATGTTGTTTGTGGACCCAATAGCTTCACCGGGGTCAATAAAACTCTCCCAACCGTTTTTAAACGCGGTGATGTCCACGACCCGGTTGTACAAGTCGGCAACGATGGTCAACACCTGGGCCGGATCGGAGAAGGATTGTTGATTCGTCAACAGGTTAAACGGTTGTACGTCTAAAAAATCGCTGTCCTTCTTGCAACCGCTGACTGCGGTAAGCAGGGCCAGGGACGCAATCGCTATTAGTTTTTTCATGTTTTTCTGACTCGTTTGAAAGTGGATTAAAAAGTAATGTTGACGCCAAAGTTTACGTTCTTCATCTGTGGAAACTGCAGTCCGTTGTCGTCGGCTACTTCGGGATCAAGGCCATACTGCGCCAGGTTATCAAAGGAGAACAGGTTGTAAGCGTTCACGTAAAACCGGGCTCTCTTGATGTTGGCCTTTTTCAGCAAAGAAGTTGGAATTGAATAACCCAATTGGAGCGTACGGGCACGCAGATACTTCACGTTGTGAGCCCAGAAGGTTGACGTTCTGTTGTAATCACTGTGTCCGCCCTGATTAAAGCGCAGGGCCGGATATTTGCCTTCGATCCAAGGGCTGTTAACGTTGTATGGATCTTCGTGGTGCCAGCGATCTTCAAAAATTTTATTCAAATTACCGCCGTTTTGGAAGGCCCATCTCGTTTCATAATTCTGAAACCAGGTAAATCCGGCACCCCCAGAAAAATCAGCGTTGAAATCAAACCCTTTCCAGGCAAGCCCAAAGGTCAAGCCGAAGTTGATGTTTGGATTGGCATTGCCGTAACCAATTGGACGTTGGTCATAACCATCAATCTTACCGTCACCGTTCACGTCCTTGTAAATCAGGTCGCCGGGCAGTAGGGTTTTGTTTCCTTGACCGTCAATGTTTACCGGATAATTGTTTATTTCCTCCTGCGACTTGAACTGTCCGGTGATTTCGTAACCCCAATCAATCCGCTGGAGGCGGTCCTCGACGCTGTTTCGGTACTTGTCCCAAGAGTTGAAGAATACCGGTTTGTAGGTTGACAAGGTTTTGGCTCTGGAATACGAAAGGTTGGTACCGATGTTGAAGTCAACACTGCCTGCCTTGCCGGTATAAGCCAAGGATCCTTCTACGCCGTAATTGGCATCGCTGTTAAGATTTTCAACCGGCAAGGTGTAGCCTATTTCACTGGGCAGCAGCAAGTCGTACCGCGATGCAGGCAAGCCTGTGCGTTTCCGGTAAAACCAATCAAAGGTTCCGGTAAGCTTGCTGCTGAAAAGGCTAAAGTCAGCACCTACGTCGGTCGTCTTGCTCGTGTACCACGAAAAGTCCGTAATCGGTATGCCCCGGTCTCTTGACACCGTAACGGCCTGTCCGCCGATAATGGCCACGCCGTTGTTGCCGTAGAAATAACCCGGCAAGTAACCAAAGTTGCCAAACGGCAGGCTGCGGTCATCACCCAAGGTGCCGTAGGAAGCCCGGAGTTTTAAATCGCTGACGATTCCTTTGAAAAAGGTTTCGGCAAATTTTTCCCGGCCCAAACGCCAACCAACCGAAACGCCGGGGAAATAGCCGGTGCGAATGCCCGGGCGAAAAATTTGCGAAGCATCGCGCCGGCCGAACAAATCTAGAAAATATTTGTTGGCGAAGCCGTAATTGATGCGGGCTACATAACCAACACGGGCTTCGCGGTTCTCTTGGTCATTGTAGTCAGCCAAGGTAGAATAATAAATCAGCGGCAGTACGTTTGATTGCGGAATGCTGCGCACCCAGTTACGGCGGTACTGCTGGCTGATGCGTTCGTTGGCAAACAGGGCACCCACGGTGTGTTGGCCAAAAGTTTTGTTGTAAGTTAACTGAAGTTGCGACGTCGTATTGATTTGCTTGATCTGTTCTTTCTCCCGCCAAGGATTAATGCTGCCACCTGTTTGATCATAGGTCTGTGTGCCGGGGCGGTAGGTATATGTTTTATATGTGTATTCCTGGTTGTTGTACAAGTTGTCGGCGATGTAGTAAGAGTAGGTGCCTTTTACGCTCAAACCCTCTATTAAGGGAAGCTGGTATTCGGCTTCAAGGTTGGTTTGAATCACCCGCCATTCAGAGACGTATTTACCAGCGTTCTTGTAGTTGATAAATGCCCAGTTGGCATCGTTTTGCTCAATGGTGTTCAGATAATTCGGGTTATCATTCGCATAAGGCCGTTCAAACGGCCGGTTGCGAAGAATGGCAAAACGCGGCAGCCAGTAATCATCGCCGCCCGGTACACCGGGGTTGGTGCGTGTTTCCACCCGGCCGTTGATCTGGGCACCTACCCTCAGGCGCTTGGTTATGCGAGCATCAAGATTGGATTGAATGTTGCTCCGGTCGAATTTGAACTCACGGCCCAATACTGATTGCTGAAGCAGTTTGGTGCCGGAGATGTAGTATTTCACCGCATCGGATCCACCCGTAACATTTATGCTGGCAGAGGTAAGCGGGGCGTTTGCTTGAATAATGAACTTGCGCCAGTCAAAACTTTGATAACCCAATTCGGTGCCGGCCCTGTATTTCTCCAGTTCGGCAGGTGTAATGTTGGTGGTGCCGGAATTGTTTACCTCGGCTTCGGCTTTGTAACGCATATAATCGTAAGAGCTGCTTAGCACTTCAGGAAACCGCACCCAGTTTTGCATACCGTAAAATGCATCCAGGTTAACAGAAGGTGCACCGGTTCGGCCTCGCTTTGTGGTAACCAACACCACGCCATTTGCGGCTCGGGCGCCGTACACGGCGGCGGAAGCATCTTTTAAAACCGTAATGCTTTCCACGTCGTTTGGGGCAAGGTTGTTGAATTGTCCCGCATCCTGTTGTATGCCGTCAATAACAAACAGCGGATTACCCATGTTGCGGATTTGAATATTGGCGCTGGCGCCCGGCCGACCATCGGGCATACGAAACGTAACACCGGGAATTTTTCCGGCCAGTGTGGCACTAACGGTAGAGGCGCCGTGTACCCGGTCCAAATCCTTGGAGGTAGCCGAGGAAATGGCGCCCGTCAAAGATTCCCTTCTGCGGGCACCGTAACCCACCACCACCACTTCGGACATGTTTCCGTTTGCAGAAACAAGAGAGATGGCCAGGTTGGTTTTGTTTCCTACCCTCAACTCCTGTTTGGCATAGCCAACCGAGGAAATGACCAAAACGGCTTGTGCGCCGCCCACACTTAAAGCAAACGTTCCGTTGTCGTTTGTCACGGTAGCGTTCTGCGTCCCTTTTTCGGTAATGCTAACACCGGGCATTCCGGCGCCGCTGCTGTCACGAACCGTTCCGGTTACCGGCAACTTTTGGGTGTTCTGCGAAAAACCGGCTAAAAAGGCCGAAAGGCACAAGGTTAGCAGAAGCAGTCTTCTTTTTAAACCGAAGTTTTGTAAGGCATGAGTAAAGCGATGCACTAAATGCGTAGAAGATTTCATGCGGCAATCAATTAGTTAGTGAAAAAAGAAGTCATATTTACCCAAGTATCAAGCGAAAAATTTCGCTGCTGAATCTATACGTGAAGAAAAATTTAATCCGCGACTTGCCTCATTCACTGCGTATCATAATATTTTCATAATGTTACATTTTCTAGCTACTTTTTCACAACGATTGCCTGGATTAACACTGCTGTTAAGATGAAAAACTCCGTGAGGCGCAAAATCTTGTATAGTTTAATTACGGCCGCCCTGTTTTCGTTTACAACAACCGCACAGCCCTATTACTTTCGACACTATCAGGTAGAGAATGGCCTTTCCAACAACTCGGTTTTATGTAGCGTACAGGACAAGGCGGGCTTCATGTGGTTTGGTACCAAGGATGGACTGAACCGGTTTGACGGCTACCGCTTTAAGCTATTCAATACCAATGATGGTAATGGAAACAACCTTTCCATCGATGCCATATATTCATTAGTGATAGATGGAAGCGGCACGCTTTGGGTCGGTGCGCAAAAAGGACTTTATTACTTTGATGCACAACGCGAAAAGCTAATCCGGTTTAGCGATACGTTGTCCGGCATAGGCAATCTGGCAACGGACATAAGCGGCCAGCTCTGGTTTACGGCCGACTACCACATTTACCGCTGCGATATTCAAAAGAAAAAGTTAGCCTTGGTGCCATCGCTTGCTGCCTATAGTGCAAATGCCATTTGCCAGTTATCCGACGGCCGTATGTGCTTTGCTTTGCTCACCGGTTCCATTGTACTGTGGCAATCCAACAACGCGACTTTTTCCACTTACGATGTATTTGCTCATTCGCCAACGCCGGCTTCGAGATGGATTTCAAAACTGGTGGCTGGAAATCGGGCAAACGTTTACATTGGCACTGCCAGCCAGGGTTTGAAGGAATTTGATTTAACGACGTTAACGTACAAAGATTTGTTAACGGCCAATGCCGATAAAACAACAGTTTATGTGCGGGACATTCTGCAATCAAAGAAAGGTGAATTTTGGCTGGCAACGGAGTCCGGCGTTTTCATTTTGAACACCGCAACAAATGCGTTCACCAACCTCCGAAAAAAGTATCTCGATCCATATTCTTTATCGGACAATGCCATTTATACGCTGGCGAAAGACTGTGAAGACGGCATTTGGTTGGGCACTTTTTTTGGAGGTCTAAATTATTATCCGAAGCAAAATCTTTTCTTTCAAAAATATTTTCCCGACTATTCCGGCAACTCCATTACAGGCAGTGCAGTGCGGGAAATTTGCCAAGACAGCCAAAGCAACGTGTGGATTGGCACCGAAGATGCTGGGCTCAACAAACTGAATGTAAAAACAGGTGCCGTTTCCCGTTTTTATCCCGATGGTTCGTCAGGGAGTATCGATTATTCCAACATTCACGGATTGTTAGTTGACGGGCCTCGATTGTGGATTGGTACGTTCGAACACGGCCTTGACGTTATGGACATTGCTTCCGGCCGTGTCATCAAACGATACAAGGCCGGCCCAAACCCTTTTGATTTGAAAAGCAATTTTATCGTAACCCTTTTAAAAACCCGTAGCGGCACGATTTACCTCGGCACCAGCAATTCGCTTTCAAAGTGGGCGGGTACTGACGGTAAATTTTCATTGGTTAATAACATTTCCGGCGATGCCTTTGTTTCCAGTTTACTGGAAGACGGCGACGGCACAATATGGGTGGGCACGCACGACCGCGGCCTTTACTATTTCAATCCCGCCACAAGTCTAAAAGGACGATTTTTAAACGATCCGTCGAACAAAAACAGCCTGACTACAAATTCCATCAATGCCTTGTACGAAGACGGCGACGGCGCCTTGTGGCTGGCAATGGAAGGAGGTGGGCTTTGCCGGTTGGACAAGGACAGAAAAACGTTTCAGCGCTTCAGTACCCAAAATGGCCTGCCAAGCAATGTGGTCTTTAAAGTACTGGAAGATAACCGTAAAAACCTCTGGATAACGACCTCGAAAGGATTGGTAAAAATGGATGCGGCCCGCAAAAACGTTACTGTTTATACCAAGGAAAACGGCCTGCTGAACGACCAGTTTAATTACAATTCCGGCTATAAGGATTCAACCGGCAAACTTTATTTTGGAAGTGTACGCGGCATGATCACTTTCCGCCCCGATGAAATGCACCGGAGCGATTTTGTACCGCCTGTTTACATTACAGGCCTTCAAATTCACAACAAAGAGATAGAAGTAGCCAGAGATAGCGGTGTGCTGAAAAACTCTATTGTTTACACCGATAACATTACTCTTAGCCACAATCAATCGTCCATCAGTATTGACTTTGCGGCGCTTGGCTTTGCTTCCCCGGAAGTAACCGCTTATCGTTATATGATGGAAGGCGTGGACAAAGATTGGACCTACCTGAAAACAAACCGCAAAGTTTACTTCACCAACCTGCAGCCCGGCACCTACATGTTTAAAGTGAATGCAGCAGCCAATGGCACCTGGAACGCGCAGGAAAGGAAGTTGACCATCTTCATAGCGCCGCCGTGGTGGGCAACGTGGTGGGCTTATGCCGCTTATTTTATGGTTGCCGCTTCCTTGCTTTACTACGTCAGCCGCATCTATCATAAAATGCTGATGAATAAAAAAGAGAAAGACATTTACGAAGCCAAGATTGAATTCTTTACGAACATTGCCCACGAAATTAAAACACCGCTCACGCTTATTAAAGGCCCGGTAGAGAACCTGAACGACATGACCGAAAGCCTTCCTGAAATTAAAGAAGACGTAGCCACTATGAACCGCAACACCACGCGGCTGGTGAACCTCGTAAACCAGATACTCGACTTCAGGCAAACAGAAACGAAGGGGTTCAGCCTTGACTTTACACCCGTACTTATAAACGAAGTGTTGCAGGAGGCGTACATCACTTTTGAACCGGTTGCAAAAAAGCGAAACCTCCGTTACAAAATCGAACTTCCTCCCGCTAACGTTTTTACCATGGCTGATGATGAAGCCTTGACAAAAATTTTCAGCAACCTTCTTAGTAACGCGGTAAAGTATGCCGACCGGGAAGTGAAAATTCAATTACTGCCGCCGGAAAAAAGCGACAAGTTTTTGCAGGTCGTTGTAAGCAACGACGGCCCGCTTATCCCGATTGAGATGAAAGAAAAAATATTTGAACCATTTTTTCGTTTGAAACAAAACGTCAAACAAAAGGGTACCGGCATTGGTTTGGCCCTCGCCCGCTCACTCACAGAACTGCACAAAGGAGAAATATTTTTATCCGCTGCAACAGAAGGGGCGAACACTTTTGTCTTACACTTGCCTTACTCACCGGTACGTGAACCCATATTATCCAAGAAACGATTGCAACCATAAAAAATGATACAAATGAACGGTTTGTTGCCCCTTATTTTGCTTGTAGACGACGAAGAGGAAATCCTTGAATTTTTAGAGCGCCTGCTGCGCACCCGGTACACGGTACTGAAAGCCGCCAGCGGCGAGGAAGCACTGCCGATATTAAAAGCCGAAGCCGTACAATTAGTGGTAAGCGATGTGATGATGCCCGGCATGAGCGGCATGGAACTCTGCCGTCTCATTAAATCAAACGTCGAATCGGCGCATATCCCGGTGATTTTGCTTACGGCCAAAAACAACATTCAGGCAAAAGTGGAGGGATTGGAGTTGGGCGCCGACGCCTACATAGAGAAGCCGTTTTCAAAAGACCACCTGCTGGCGCAAATGGCCAGCCTGATTAATAACCGCAATGCCCTTCGCGATTATTTTGCGTCGTCGCCACTTGTACACATTAAAAGCATTGCGCATTCTAAAGCCGACGAACGTTTTTTAGAGGCGCTTAGCGAAACCATCTTGAAAAACATTGAAGATGTGGAGCTGGATGTAGAGCACCTCGCAAAAATTCTGACCATGAGCCGCATTACGCTTTACCGAAAAATCAAGGCCATTTCCAACCTGACCCCAATAGAATTCATCAACATCACGAGGCTTAAGAAAGCAGCGGAATATCTTGCCGAAGGCGATCACAAGATTTATGAAGTTGCCGATATGGTGGGCTTTAGTTCACAAAGCAACTTCGCCCGCAATTTTCACAAGCAGTTTGGCATGACGCCGACCGATTACATGCACAGCAAGCTGGCGGAAAGAAAAAAAGTTTAGCTTCTATTTCTACTTCAGGCTGCGAACGTTTTAAATCTGCTTCATCAGGCAGATTTTTAATGCAGGTGGCCTCTTCTATAATCTTCTCTGGACGAAAGACCGGTGTATTCTTTTATTGTCTGCAATTCACCAGCGTTGTAAGAACTGAAATCCGGCTTGTACAAATCGTGCTGCCAAACAGTTGGCGCCGGGTCACCAGGGCGATGGCCCCAGGGCAGGTGCGTTTGCGTTTTGCCGTTTACCAATCCCCACAACATACAGCCAACTTTTTCTGTGTAGAACACGGATAAATTGGTTTCAATAACAGAACCGGCCGGACGGTTCATCCACTCCGTATTGATCAACGGCCGGTTGTGCCGCTTCAATTCTGCAATCTGCTTTTCCAATCGTTCTTTGTTTCCGTAATTGTGAAACGTAACGATGTCGGAACCTGCGATTGCAATTTCATTTAATTGCTTGTTGCCGTTCCAGATGCCAACCGTTACCGGCTGCGACGGCGCTATTTCTCTAGCCCAGGCAATCACCTTTTTAAGCAACGGCAACGTAGCCGTTCCTAAGCCGCCGTTGGTAGGCTCGTTGTATAAATCCCAAACAAAAATGCGGTCGTCGGCCTTAAAACGATTCATAACGGCTTTCACATATTTCTCTATCCGGGGATGCGCCGCCGAATCAATAACCAGACTGTGCCCGGGGCTTGGTGACCATGCCCATGCGTACCAATCTTTTAAAGGCTCCGGTTGCCGACCCACCTTTGGGTTATGCTCCAAACCAAACACACAATCATCAAAAAGCGCGGGCATAAACTTCAGCTTGTGCTTTTGGCAGATGGATAAAAACCGATCAAGTGTTTTAAGAAAATAGGCCGGGTCATCTTCGTACACGGCAAATTGCAATACGGCGCGAAGACTGTTCATGCCTACCGACTGTGCCAGTGCCAACTCCTTGTCAATAGCGGCGGAATCAAATGTGGTTTTATCCCACATGGCCGTGTAGTTAATGGCATAAGCCGGAATGTAGTTGAACCCGCAGAACCATGGTTGCCTGTTGTACCAATCCCAGGCTTTTTGTTCCGTCCAGCGGCTGTCTTTTTGTTGTGCAAAGACATTTCCGTACCCAACGGAGAGAACAAGAAACAAGCAGTAGAATTTTTTCATTTTATTATTTTGATTGAAACGAAAAACACCGAAGACACCAATGCCGCTTTTCATTTATCAGCCTTCATTGCCTAAAGTTGCAACCTGGCGTTTCTTACTCTTGCCCGTTGCTGATTGTCTATTGCCAATTGGCCTCACTCTTCATCCGGCAGCCAAAAATCAAAGGGCTTATCGCGATTGGCGACCAAGGTTCCGTTTATAAGTTCCAACGGCGCCACTTGTATCGTTGTGCGGTGGTTGGTATAGAACCATTGCCCATCGGGATCGGGTTTGATTTCAACGTGCGATTTGCGGCCGGGGTGCGTGAAGTAAAACACGTAGGCCTTCTCTCCCACTACTATCACATCGCCGTGTGCGCCGCTTGGCTTGTCGTCTTCACGCCTGCTTGGGCTGTCGAGTATCAGGCCCTGTTTTTCCCAATGTTCCAAATCGGTAGAGCGATATACCCTCATACCTTGCCATTCATCGGTAAGCATCCAATAATAATTTTTGAAGCCAAACACCTTCGGTCCTTCGTGTGCCTGTCCGCCAATGGCCGGCTCCTTTGCCGTTTCCCAATTCTTTAAATCCGATGACTCTGACATCATAGTGATGGCGCCGCGAGTTTCGTCCTTGTACCAAATACGAAATTTTCCATTCGGCATTTTAAAAATGGTGGCATCAATCACTTTGTCGGATGAAAGTTTCAGCGGCCCTTCATAAGCCCAATCCCAACTGTTTTTACTGGTGAAGTGAACGATGTGCGCATCGCCACCCCAGTGGTTGCGTACGCCTTTTATGTACACCACAAACATGTGATACTGCCCGTTATGAAATATAATATCCGGCGCCCAAAAGGTGTTCCAACCCTTTTCAAATTCAAGATTCAGATAGCCTCTGAAAATCCATGTCTGCCCGTGGTCGGGTGTGGACGCAGCGCCGATGCGGGTACCGTAATAAGCAGAAACATCCTGGGTGGGAACGTTGGCTCTTCTGGCACTGTAATACATCCACCAGGCTTTTTCTTCGCGGTTCCAAACCAGCACCGGGTCAGCCGCACCGTCGTAGATGGGATCGCGAAAAAGCGGCGCTGGCGCGATGTGCATGGTCGTGTCTTTGGTTTGTGCAGACACATCAGCAGCTACTTGATTGATGCAAATAACAAGAAAGAAAAAAAACTGATGACTTTTCATAAAGTGAAAGCCTTGAAATGAACAAGAAAGAATTTAGCTGATAAGCGGATTGAGTTTCGATGCGGCCAAACTTCCCGGCTCCAGTCCGCACAACCAACGCTGCCGGTCGGCCTCCTGATGTTCGTTCTGCGGTGCGGTTACACGAGCCCCATCGGCAAAATAAATTATGGTCATTACTTCACGGGTTGTGGCCGAAGCATTGCCCGGTGCGGAGTGAAGGGTCCATCCGTAATGCCAGGTGGCGTCACCGGCTTGCATGGTTTGTGGCCGGCTCAGCGCAAAGCCTTTTTCGTTGATATAATTTTCCAACTTCTTTTCCGATTCATCCGAAATAGCTATGTTCTCCACAAAGCCGGCGGTGTGCGAGCCGGAAGCAAAAGTGAGCATGCCCATGTCTTCGGTTATGTCAATCAGCGGCATCCACATGGTGACGGTTTTGATTGTATCCAACGGCCAATAATATTGGTCTTGGTGCCAGGGCGTAAAACCACCACCGGGTTCTTTGTACAATGCCTGGTCATGGTAAATGCGAACGGCATCAACACCCAATAAATTAGCCGCAATTTTTGCAAAGCGCTTGGCCAGTGTAAACCGTAGCACGTCTTCATCTAATTCCCACAAATTCATGATTTGCAAAAAGGCTTTGCCGTAGGTATCTCGTTCGTTTAGCGATCGCTTTTCGGTGTTGTACTCATAAGCCGCTTTGTTTATCACTTTACGATAAGCCGCTGCCTCATTCCTAGTTAAAATTTTCTTTACCAACACATGGCCGTTGATACAAAAAGCATCAATGTCTTTTTCCTGAAGAGCGAATTCACTGTTTAGCGGCGGGAGAAGGGGGCTATCCATACAAGGTTTTTTGCAAAGTGATTGAAGATAACGGGCACCTAAAATTCACAGCGTCGGATGCTGTTCGTACAGCGTCCATTGCTGAAGCTTGCCTCCGGCTTTTTTATAAAGAAGGACGGCTGAATTTACCTCGCCACTTTCCGATGGCGTGAGGTAAAGTTCCGTGCCTTTCAAACGAATGAGGTAAGCGTTGTTTTCTGCGGGAATGAATTCATACTGTTGGTTGCCCGCGCCGGCTTTCATCGGTTGTTGATGGAGCGCCGCGCCTTCCGCCGCCGAATCGCCTTTGGGCTGAAAGGTTTTGCCGGTAAAAAGATTTTTTAATTGATAAATATAATTGCCTTGCGGTTGAAAATCCCAGGTCATACACTTCCAGTTTACAGGCGTATAAGACACGAGAGGCGTCCCGTTGGCGCCGTTCGCATCTTTCACTCGCAACACCATTCCCGTTTGTGCATTCTTAATGGCAAACGTGCCTTTGATGTCTTGCGCCGCAACCACAACGACAAACGCAAGACTTACCGCGATCGTCAAAATTTTTTTCATACACTACATTTTACGGGCATTTTTTCATTCTCAATGTGACACGTTATAAACACACCGATGGCTGTTCTTTGGTTGCCTCTCTATAAAAGATTTTTTTAAAGAAAATGGCCGGCGAAATCTAATCCGCCAGAGGCTTTACCATGATGTTTTTAAAATACACTTTGCTTTTCGGATCGTGGCCTTGCAAGGCAAATGTGCCGCTTGACAAAACCCGGCCCGTATCGTTCCCGCGTTGCCGCAGCACGTTTTCCGGCTCGGTATAATCCACCACTGTTTTGTCGTTGATTTTTATAACGACCCGCTTACCCATCACTTGTATGTATTCTGTGTACCACTCCCCGTCGTTTACATACACCTCTTTTACATCGCTGATGCCGTACAAACTGCCGGTACGGCGCCAGTCAGTATGTGAATTGTTTACCTGCACTTCATAGCCTTTCTTCGGCCATGAATTTTCCTGATAAGCCGTATGAAAATAGATGCCGGAATTGGAGCCCATTGTCGTGAGCACATCTGCTTTGAATTCAAAATTTTTGAAATCATGATGGTGCACTTCGCCTTCGTAAAACAGGTGCGCAACATTTCCTTTTACGATGATCATGCCGCTATCTGCCCGAAAGGCGTTTGCATTCTCGCCCACCTTCCAACCTGCAAGCGAATTCCCGTTAAAGAGGGAAAGCCAACCATCGTTTCCGCCGTTTTGCTTGGTTGCAGTGCAAGCCCAAAAACAAAGGACGGCGCTGAAGTACATTATTTTTTTCATTCGTTGTTGTTTGTGTTTAAAAAAGCTTATCCCAAAATCATAGTAAGCAAGGGCGGTTATTATCGTGTTGCCATTGCTTTTACCGCCGCGGGTTTTCGTGTGGTTAATTTGCGTACAACAAACTCTCCGATGCGTTGCCCTTCCGTTGCGCCGTTTAAGATAGAAGGCATGTAATGAATGCCGCCGTAAAACCGGCTGATGGCCGCTTCGGCCGCTGCTTGCTTGAAAGAAATGAAGCTTCGCGGCGGCAAACCAAATTCGGTTTCAGTGGAATCAGCATACGAAAAATTTTCGCCAAAGAGTTTTGACAAAACAACCGATGAAGCGTTGGACACCACGCTATGCCCGCTGGTGTATTCAGGAAAGGGCGGCGTTTGAATCAAAGGCATCCAACCGCCGTCAATATATTGGTTGATGTAGGTTTCGGGACGAATGACCACACTCCGGTATTTCTCATCCCAACAAGAGATAAAGGCGTCAGCCAGGGCTATGCAAAGTCGGGCATAAGCTTCGAGCGTTTGCACCGCATCGGCGCCCGATTGCTGGCAAGCTAATCGTGTAATGTTTACCCAATGTCCGCCGGGCGAAATCTTTTTAGAGGCATACATCACATGGCCGTTCACGTTCATCCGAAACGGATTGCAATCCCAAAAATTGGCAATGGCTTTTTGTTCGCCATTCAGCTTTAAGCCAGCGTCTCTTACAGCCATTGCTTCTTTGTAAAACCTGCTCCCTTTATCGGCAGAAAATGGCGTGGCCCTGACGGGCTTAAATTGCTGCGCCGAATCAATCAGAAAGGTTCTGATTTTATTCCAATGCGGCTCCACGGCTTTGAAATAAGCCGGCGGCGTGGGCTTCCAAGAAGCGGCATCGCTAACCGGCGAATACTTGGTAAAGGTTCGGGTTTGTTTATAGTTATCGGTGGCTGCCCACGCAATGATTTCTGTAGCAATCTGCTGTCCATAAACCAGCGAGGCCTCGTACACTTCTTGCGGTATACCGGTGGCTTTGAATTCAGTCAGGATGCCGGTGTAAAACTTCGTGACCGTTTCTTCTGAAACCACCAATGTTTTGCCCACCGATAAAATGGCTTGCACAGCGGCAAGCGTGTAACAATATTCTTTCCCGCTTGCCGGCTGCGGCAATGGCTTTAAACCGTGAAGTTGTCCGGCCAGCGAACGGTATGCCGGAAAGCCCGGCAGCGCCGCTTCGTAGCCGGCAATGCAGACGTAAGCATACGTGCGGCTGGCCACCGGTGGGGAATAAATATCGTGCACCATCACGTCGGTAAGTTGTTTAACAGCGCGGTGTATAAATGCGGGATTTTCGGCGGCCCTTCGCCAATCCGTTTGTGCTTTTACTGTAAACGCAAACAAAAGCAAGGACAGTAAAAACAGGTTCTTCATCGCGCCGTTCTTTTTTGGCCCTTAAAATTGGTGATGACAATTTTTGCAAAGCTTTTTTCGACGGCTAATTTGCGGCTGCTCTGCGAAAGATAGCCGGAACCGTAATAAAATTCTTCGTGACGGGTACGGCCATTGGGCAAAGTGATGTCGGCGCAAAAATCATCGGGCTTCAGGTCAATCCATTCCGTTGTTCTTGCCGCTCGCAGCGGCTGACTAAACACCAATAAGCTGTCTTGATTTTGCGAAACCAATACCGCATCTTCATTCAATGCCGTATGAATCCTCACCAAACTCTTCGCATCGCCTTTGGCAAACAAACCGCTTTGCTGCACCGTCATCGCCCCAAAACCACCTTTGCCATCGCCCTTCAAAACAAGCCCGTTGAACGCATCGTGACGGCCGCTGTAAGGTTCCATGCCGTAATCATTTCCTACTAACAAAACATCCAAAGCGCCATCGCCATCCACGTCTTCGGCCAGCATACCAAATAGTGGCGCCGTTTGTGCCTGCAGCGGAAGGGGATGCATCACGAACTGCCCATTGCCCTTATTTTCAAGGTAAGCCGATGACAAGTCGGTGGCTTCCTTTTGAATGGCACCGATGCGGTCGGCCACCTTCCATAAATCGTCCATTGTGGCTTCACCGTAAGCTTTATATGTCGCGTATCGTTTGCGAATGGAAACGAGTTGGCTGCTCAAATCGTCCTTGGTGTGCATAGGGAAAGACTCGCGTCCATTATGGCCTTTGGCATAGCAAAAAATCATGGCGTCAAGCGATCCGTTTTTATCTAAATCTTTTGCGTACAAGGTCATCGGCTCGGTATCGGAAGCCTGATAGCTCGAATTCAAACCGAGGTTGCCGGCGATATAATCTATGTCGCCATCGTTATCAAAATCACCGGCGACGAGGCTATTCCACCAACCGGTATTTTGCGCTACGCCGGTATTGGTAAGCAACACAAAACCGTTGCCGGTATTTTTAAAAAAAGAAACCGGCATCCATTCACCCACCACAATCAAATCCACTTTCCCATCACCGTCGAAATCCGAAAAAAGCGCATCGGTTACCATACCGATGGTGGACAACTGCGGACAGAGTTGCGCCGTAACGTCGGTGAATTTTCCGCCCACATTCTTGTATAAAAAACTTTGCGGCGGAGAAGGATATGCACCTGATACCACGCGGCCACCGACAAACAAGTCAAGGTCGCCATCGCCGTCAATATCGGCGGCTTTAACGCAAGAACCATTTACGGTTTCTTTTGGTAGCGCCGATGTTGTTTTTACAAATTTTCCAAGCCCGTTGTTTAAATAAAGCCGGTCTTGCGCCGCCGCATCGCCAGGCGGAATTTCATACGAACCGCTAACCGTGTATAAGTCCAGATCGCCGTCGCCATCTGCATCAAAAAGCAACACGCCCATTTCTTCTTCCAATTCATTTTTGGTTCGGGTGATGCGGCTGCTATCCACTGTAAATTTTCCCTTTGCATTTTGCATAAAAAACTTACCGGGAGCCCCTGATGTGCCGGCGATGTAAAAATCTTCAAAGCCGTTCTTGTCCACATCGCCAACGGCAATGCCCGGCCCGTACTGGCTAAGCTTATGCGGCAGCGTGGGCTGGATGGTGTAGTCAATAAAATCACGTTCCGTTGGCTTGTAATGGATACCGTATTTAGCCGCAGCGTTTGAGAAGAAAGATGAAGGGTTGATGATTGCTTTCTCCACCTTCGCCGCGTCCGCATAGTTGACAGTGAGAAATTGATTGGCAGAAACATTCAAAAGCTTTTGCATTTTGCCATCCGGCCACTGCACGATGATGGAATCAGCAATCGCGGCCCCACCCAAACCAAAATGCGCACGGTCATCCACTGTTGACAGATAGCCGCGGCAAGGTTGGTGCTCGTAATAAATTTTTTTGTCTTTTATAAAGACGGAAACGGTTGCACCAATGCCGCCGCGGTTGGCGCCGGCACCTTGCAGTTTTATGGCCAAGGCATTAGCCGTTCGTTCGCGGCCTTTTTTATTCAAAGTGTTTTCGTAAACAAAGGCCTCGCTGTTGATGTTGTTCACCACAAAATCCAAATCACCGTCGTTGTCCAAATCAACGTAAGCGCTGCCGTTTGAAAAGGATGATTGCGTCAGTCCCCAATCGGCGGTGACGTTCTGAAACTGCAGCCCATTACTGTTTTTAAATGCATAGTTAGGAATATGCACCACGGGCAAGGTGTTCGCTTTTGCCAGGGATAAATTAGCCGCGCCGCCACCTTGCCCGTTATCATAAGCGATGTAATCAAGATCGGTTACATCGCGGGGCAAACCATTTGAAACAATCAAATCCCGAAAGCCGTCGTTATCAAAGTCAGCGGCCAACGGACACCAACTCCAATCGGTTTGATACATGCCAGCCATGAAGCCAATGTCGCTGAACACAGGATGCCCCAAGGGTGTGGGACCGCTGTTTAATTGCAATACATTTCTTACATACTGATGCACATAACCGTATTGCGCGGCATTGAAATAATTGTAGTATTCGTTACCGCTCAACATGCGTTTTTTCCGGCTGTTGTCTTCCGGCAACATCTCCAATGAAATCAGGTCGGGATAACCGTCGTTGTTCATGTCCACGGCATCGCTGCCCATTGCATTCCAGGCTGTGTGTTTGAAATATTCGCCTAACTTATCACTAAAGGTTCCGTCCCGGTTGTTGATGTATAAAAGATCATTCGACACAAAATCATTGGCTACGTAAATATCTGGCCAGCCATCGCGGTTGAAGTCCGAAATGCAAGCCGCGTGTCCCCAGCCTTCTACTAAAATGCCTGCTTGTTTAGAAACGTTGGTAAAGGTGTTGTTGCCATTGTTCCGATAAAGCCGGTCGGCGTTTAAGGCGCTGCCGTCTTTCACTTTCGGCCGGAATCGAATGGGCGTTTTGGGATCGTATAAGGCATTGGTGACAAGGTATAAATCAAGATCGCCGTCGCGGTCGTAATCGAAGAAGTATCCTTGCGTGCTGAAGCCGGTATCGGCCAGGCCATAAGCCGCGGCTGACTCTTTAAAGGTGGGCACACCGTCTTTATTTAGCCCTTGATTGATGTACAAAAGATTGGTGCGGACAACCGGATTTTTGCTGAAGGAAGCCGCCAGATAAATGTCCATCCAGCCATCAGCATTGATGTCAACGACGGATACACCGGTACACCACCGCCCCTCACCACCAGTGTGTGCTATCGCGGTGATGTCGTCAAATTTCAAATCTCCTTTGTTTAGGTAAAGTTTATTGCTTACCATGTTGCCGGCGAAGTAAATATCCGGCAAACCATCGTTGTTGAAATCGCCAATGCCCACACCGCCGCCGTTGTAAATATTAGCCTGGTTTAAAATATTCAGCGTGTCGTTTTCGGTAAGGGTGTTTTGAAAAACAATGCCGGTTTGAGAAGAAGGCAATAGCGTAAACAAAGACGCTTTTTGCGCTTGCGTAAATCCGCTCAAAAAACCAAAAATGAATACGTGGAAAAGCAATCGTAAAGTCCTGCACATAAGATTAGATGAGGTCTAAATTAAGAGATTGAATTATTCAATAGTGTTCATTCCTTATTCACTTTGTTTCTACCGAAAATCTACAGATGGCAGAAGCTGTAGTATTGATTTAAAAAGTTAAAGCAAATGATAAAACAGGAAAGTTGTGATCTTGAATTAGACGAGCCATGATTTTGCCTTGATAAAAGGTTCAAAGGTGAATTATGTTTACAATCAAATCCGTGTAAGTGTATGGTTCTAGTGATTCCCCTATCAGGACGTTTCTTTCTGACTCGTCCTGAAAAAGTTGACAGATTAAGTACTAAATAGTTTTACAGGTTGATAAAGATAAAACATCCTGAATAAGGTTGGCATTTAGGGTGGCTGCGGTGCGCCAGGCAAAAAAAATTGTAGCCGCTACAGCTAACGATTTTTTCGTGCGGGGGCCGGTTTGGGTGCCCGCTTATATACTTCCCTTTTTAGCTTGTTATAATGTTTCCATCGCTTGTCCTGTGGTCCTTGTTGGCTGTGCAGCAGGTGTGGTATCTGGTAGCTAATATTGCTATGCACCCTGCGGTAATTGTGACTGGTTATGCAGTGGGCAGTGGGCAATGTGCAGAGAAGCCTCTTTTAATGTAGGATACGCGCTGGTGACGAGTTCTGTTTTTAAAATGCCGTTTACTTTTTCAGCCTTTGCATTTTCGTAAGGGTCGCCGTCTTGTGTCATGCTGATAAGCGCATGATGCTGCTGCAAAAGTTTTACGTATTCACAACTGCAGTATTGCATCCCTCGATCGCTGTGATGAATAACGATAGCATCAAGCGGTTTTTGTTCTAAGGCTTTTTCAAGGGCGATGACAGCGCTATCCACTCTTATGTTATCGCTAATATGCAAGCCTACAATTTTGCGGCTATAGGCACCAGTTATCAGGTGGAGGTAAGCAAAACGTTCTTCTGTCAGCGGTACGTAAGTGATATCGGCCACCCAAAGCCCGTGTGCATGCAATGATGTAAAAGCCGTTACCAGATTGGGATAGCGATAAAAGAAATGTTTACTGTTGGTGGCATGCACGCTTCTTTTTCGTTTGCGCACAAGCAGACCTTTTTTACAAACAAATCAAAGAAAGCATCTTTGCTTATAGTTATTGCTTGCTGTTGAAGAAAGGGCTGAAGCATTATCAACAGCTTACGGCCTCCACAGCGGGGTTGCCATTTGCGGATACGAAGCACCTGTTCTATGATAAGCTTGGTGTCGTTAATTGTTTTAAACTGATGCTGATGTTTGTAAAAAGCCTGCTTTGAGTAACCAAACAAACTACAGAGCGATTGAAGGATGATGTTGTTATCACTTTGTATTATTTCACGGATTGTTTGGTGCCATGCTTTTTTCTGATGTCAATATTCAGTTCTGGGTCGGCTACCGTAATCTGGGTATCCAAGGCATGGGATTTAAGTTTTTCATACTCAAGTTGCTTTTCCAATAAAGCAATCTTCTTTTCTAACTCGTTTCGCTGTTGCTCAGTGGGCTGCTTTGATTTTTTTACCCAACGTTTTTTGCTGAAGGTCGTAAGAAATCTGTTTGTGGCTGCGTGAGACGTTGTGGATGCCTAGATACACCAAGATCCATTTGTTGATGGTGCTGCCGCTTACACCATACTTTTCGGCTAATGCACGATAAGAATAACCTTGCAATAAATACTCTTGTACCGCTTGTCGCTGTATGTCCATTTTTGGTTGATTTTGTGTCAACCTGTTTCAGAACAAGACAGTCAATAGCTACTTATACGCCTCGTCTCGCCCTTCAACTAACTGCTCAAAGTCCGTCGTATCTGCAGAAGGCATAACAACGAACCCCAAACACAGAATCAGCCGCTTTTGATGTTAAGAAAGACCATTTGCCAATTTTGCTGATGCGGCTTTAAAGCATGGCATCTCCTTAGCTGTTGTCAAACTTGATAGACAACTTTTCAATGTTTTGCTTTACGGTATTACTATCTTCTACCCTATAAGTATGTTCCCCTTCAATCGTCCGCTTACTACCATTTGTTGTAATTTTTAGTTTGTCCATTCGACACGTATTTTCAGTTCATTTATTTTGTTCTGTGTCTTGTTTTTAAACATCCATTCTCTATCAGCGGAGAAGCTGGCTATCCTTGTAAGAGTAATTCGTTTTGGCGGTATGCAGTTTTGAAGCTGATATTTGTCTCCCACTGTTTTGATGACCGCACTGCCTTCATCGGCAATAAAACAATTTTATACTTCAACGCTTTGTCTTTCGGAGTGAATACTTTGTGGTAGGCGCTTTCATGCAAATGAGCGCCGGTTTTGTTCAGGGTTCGAATAAATTCAGCCTGTTCACTGTTTTCAAATGAGTAGGAAAACCATTAGCTCATCTAAAATTAATTTGGCTTCAAAAATAGTTGTATGGAAATCACGGCTAAGAAATGTTGGCCTCCCAACTTAACAAAGATGGACAAGTTGTAAGGTTTACATCAGAAAAACGCCGCACTTCTTGTATCGTTTTTGTCTCGTCTTTTGGAATGACGCTGATGGCATTTGCCACCTTCTCCACCGAGGGAATGTAAAGCGTTATGGCGCCGCCCAAGCACTTGCTCTTAATGGTATTCATTTTTATCGAAAGCTGGCGCTGCATTTAATTTGTTGAATAGGACAGTTTCAATCACCAAACAATTTAAACTGAAAATTATACTAGTTTTTGAATGTATTTTCTGTTGAAACAACAAAGGCAGGCCCATTGCCGTGCCTTCACGTGCTGGAATGCTTCGGTCTCATTTAACGATCATTTTATAAAATGAATTAGCCTTTCATTTTAGCGATCCTACCTGCGTCCGTTGGGCACGGCAAACAGGTTGTCATAATATGAAGTAAGAGTCATGCCAGAAAGCCAGAATCATACAGCTGCTTCCACAAGATTTGCTTCACACTTGGAAGGAGTAGCGTACACACGCTGCCAACAAGCCGAAGCATTTGAAAAAATTTCAGCCGCTTCCCATACAAAGCAATCGTGCGGCCCGTACCCGCTCTGCTTACCAACATCCGATTAAGACGATGCAATGATTTTCTTTAAGCCACTCAAAAGCAACAACTGCTTATTCGCAAATTCATCGTAAAATAGCCGCCGTATAGACGCTCGTCCCTCACGGTAGAGCGTTTTTTAAAAACGATTGCTGCATCCGGCTTACCGCTTTTCTCCCTCGCTGACAGCGGCGCCTTTCGTTCCGCTTCTTCCAACATGTAAACCGACTGATTGAAACGTTACTCGTCAGGCGATCCGCTGCGCTTCAGTCGGCCAGCGGCAAGCCCGATGCAAACAGACCGTTTCAAGGACAGTTGAAAGGATTGCTATAAGAGATTTTTCGAAAGCGTCCAGCACTCTCTTTTTAAAATTCAAATGGACAAAAAGAGGCGCAAAGCTATCGGCTGCCCATAAAAGATTGTGTCAATGCGCCAAAAGACTACGGCATAAAACAAAGCGGTTCCAGCACTCTCCGAGACACCATTTATTCCGTTTCCTTTTGACCCTCCCGTGCAGCGTTGCTTGGAACAGCTTTCTTTTGTCCCTTTTTCTTTGAAAAAGCTGTTTTATGGTTTATCTGATACACTTCCAAAATAAGCTGCACCACGCACAGCATTACATCGGGTTTGTTGAAAGCGATTTGGGTCAGCGTATAGCATTACACAAATTGAGCAGGGGTGCTAAACTACTCGCTGCCATTAATGAAGCAGGCATAGAACGGAATGTTGTTCGGGTGTGGCGCGGTGCCGACCGTCACTTTGAACGTAAGCTAAAGAGCCGCAAAAAAGCAAGATGTTTTTATTCATTCACTTTTAAATAGACAATTATGACAATCGCAGGACGACTTACCGCAGATGCTACAGTTAGCACAACAAAAGACGAACGAAAAGTGGTGAACTTTTCGGTAGCCGTGAACGAAACCTATAAGCCCAAAGGGGGCGAACGGGTGCAAGTGACAACCTACTGCGCTTGCTCGTTTTGGCGCACCGAAAAGGTTGCTGCCTTTTTGAAAAAGGGAACACTACTGGAAGTGGCCGGACGGGTGGAAGTAAGGGCTTACGTTTCTAAAGAGGGCGAAGCCAAAACCGGCTTGAATTGCCATGTAAATGACTTCAAAATTTTGGCTTGGCCCCGGGAAGTGGAAGTGATTGGCAAGGCCGAACCAGGGGCCGAAACCACGGCGACTGAAGACGGCAATAGGCCATTCTAAACCCTTACCGCACCGGTGCAGCCGTGCCGGTGCTTTTACTCCTTTTTTCCTCTACACAAAACCGCAGCCGTACCGCCTGCGGGATGGAAATTAAGGCTGGGTAACACGTTATGGCACACAACATCAATTACAACGAACGAACAGGCAAACATTTATTCTTCTCCGTGAAAGAAAAAGCGTGGCACGGCCTCGGACAAATCGTGGAAGATTTCCCACACAAGTCGGCAATCTCTAACTATTCGTTCATTTTTTGATTGGTTAGTATTGGCGACACCCGGTCGGTAACAATGCACCGGCGATGATTCTGATATTTTTCGAGGATGAATAGCGGAACAGATAAAAGTGGTACGGGTGCGGGAGTGGTAGATTTCTGTCGCTTTATAAACAACCACTTTTTTCCGTCAATACCTGTCCTAATTTCCGAACGCTTTAGCTTTTGCACGTCGGCATAGGCCAAGCCTGTATAACAACTAAACAAAAACATATCACGAACAAGTGTTAGCCGTTCTATAAGAAACGTTCGTTTCTGAGGGCTTCCAATTCTTCGTCAACCAGAAACGCTGGCTCTACGTCGCGTCTTGACATCTTGAAGCCAATAAATGGATCCACGGCTATCCACCCTCGCTTAACACATATGAGCACAATTTTTTTAAAGTCCCCTAAATATTTCATCGTGGTGTTGTGGGCACAGATTTCTGACTTCAGATAGAATTCAAAATCACAAAGAAAACCATAATCCAATTTTGTAACGGGTAAATCAACTTTTTCGAGAGGCAGGTCCTGCATCTGAAAATGCTTCTGCATAAATGTTTGCACGTGTTTCAAAGTCGTTTCAAAATGCGTTAGTGTGCCTTCCGCATATTCTTCTTTTTCGATGAGGATACACATTTGCTTGTTGTGTTCACGAAAGACATCAAGGATCATACGGGGCTTTTCTGTGCCCTTGCCCTGTAAGGCCGCCTTTAATCGGCCGACGGTCAACTCTTCTGACATGGCTAACAAACCCGATGGACTTCGTGCACTTTCACTTGTAGTGTATCAAGATAGTTAATCAGCGATTTTGCATCTTCTCTGGTACCGGTTGCGCGTCCGGGTTTTTTGTTCCAACGCCTGGAGTCGAAGTCACGATCAACGGTTAATTCTGTCCGTTCAGAATTAACCGTTACCCGCATATACACAAGCAGGTTTCCACCTTTGTAATTCATTGGCTTTTCAGATGGAAGAGTAGGCTGAATCGTTTGGTTACCATAAAACATCATTTTAAAAGTTTTAAAATTAGCTTTACAGCAAACGGGAAACAGAGAGGTTCAAATTCTGAACTAATTGTGAGCCAATTATTTGCAAGGGAAAAGGGACCTGTTTTTTTCCTTCCGGTTTGGTCCCTTTTCAGTGCCTTTTTTTTAACGCTTTTTGGCCCATTTTGACAACTTATTCAAAACGACAAAGCCTGCAAACACAGGATTTACAGGCTTTGTCGGTAATCGGGAAACTTTTCTGCGGTGAGGGCGGGATTCGAACCCGCGGTACAGTTTAACCCGTACGGCAGTTTAGCAAACTACTGATTTCAGCCACTCATCCACCTCACCGTTTGTGCTGAAACACCTTTTTTTGCAAGGGCAGCAAAAATAGGGAGACGGGAGGAAAAATCACAAAAAACAAAAAGCAAATTGCAAAAAAGCACATGGGCTGTAAAAGAAAAATTCCAACCGCAAACGATTGGAACTTATTTTTTGTTTCTCCAAATTTTTGTCCTCACATTGCCGCCAGTTGTACTTTCTGTTGCAATTCCATTACGCTATCGCGAAACGAATTGTCGGTGTCCATTAAATCCTTTACGGTTTGACAAGAGTGAATCACCGTGGTGTGATCGCGGCCGCCGAAATGTTCACCAATGGTCTTTAATGAATTTTTGGTAAAGGCTTTGGCCAAATACATCGTGATCTGCCTTGCTTGTACAATCTCCCTTTTTCGGGTCTTTTGCAGCAGCTTATCGTAGGGCACTTCGTAATACTCGCACACCATTTTTTGAATGGTGTCAATAGTGATTTCCTTGCTTGCTGTTTTTACAAAATTCCGCAACACTTTTTTGGCTAAGTCTAAATCAATTTCCTTGCGGTTGAGCGAAGACTGTGCCAACAAAGAGATCAAAGCGCCTTCCAGTTCGCGAATGTTGTTGTTGATGTTGTAAGCAATGTACTTCACCACTTCCTTCGGCATTTCCAATCCGTCGTTCTTCATCTTCTGCTCCAGAATCTCAATGCGGGTTTCGTAATCCGGCATCGAAATATCAGCGCTTAATCCCCAGCGGAAACGGCTTAGCAAACGTTCCTGCACGCCTTCCAAATCTTTCGGCGGTTTATCCGATGTTAGTATCAGTTGCTTGCCCGATTGGTGCAGGTGATTAAAAATGGCGAACAAGGCATCCTGGCTTCTCTCCGCACGGCTGAAGAACTGCACGTCGTCAATAATCAACACATCAATCAACTGGTAAAAATGAATGAAATCATTGATGGCATTGTTGCGGCTATGATCAACAAATTGATTGATGAATTTTTCGGAGCTTACATACAACACCACCTTGTTCGGCGTTAAGCGCTTAACCTCGTTGCCGATGGCTTGCGCCAGGTGTGTTTTACCCAAACCAACAGCGCCGTAAACCACCAGCGGATTGAATGAATTGGCACCGGGTTTTTCAGCAACGGTTTTGCCGGCACGGCGGGCCACGCGGTTGCAGTCGCCTTCAATGTACGCTTCAAACGTATAGTTGGGGTTGAGTTGCGGATCAATGTGCATCTTCTTCAACCCCGGAATCACGA
The DNA here is from genome assembly GCA_965247695.1 of Flavisolibacter sp. Classification (GTDB taxonomy): domain Bacteria; phylum Bacteroidota; class Bacteroidia; order Chitinophagales; family Chitinophagaceae; genus Flavisolibacter. Next base: position 1,179,062 of record OZ252037.1, on the reverse strand, counting down.
AGGGGTTTTTCACCGGCGTGTTTATTACCAGCGGGAAATCCATTTCGTTGTTCACAAAAGTCTTGTAGCTATGCCCGGCCATGTCCACTGTTACAGGCTTGTTGTAGTTGTTGCCGCCATCAACCATAATGCGGTATTCAAGGCGGGCGTCCTTGCCCAGTTCACGCTTGAGCGTTTTGGCCAACAGGTTTACGTAATGCTCTTCGAGGTACTCGAAGAAAAACTGGCTGGGCACCTGAATAATCAACACGGCCTCTTTTAACGTAATGGGTTGGATAGGCTCGAACCAGGTTTTAAAATGCTGCCACTCCACAATGTCCTTGATGATGGTGAGACACCGGGTCCAAACTTGTTCAGCGCTTTTGTCCATGGTCGGTTTAGCAGTTTTAATCGTTATGAATTCTGTTCCGCGAGGTTTTTCACAGGTTGTGTATAAAAAGATTTTTTTTAGACAGGAAAACGAATATCATCAAAACGACTTCGGAAAAAAAATTTTTTTCTGTGATGAAATAACCCACGGCGCCGCTTTCCGTTTAAAAAAAATTTTCATGCGATTGGCTTGCCTTTTCAACCGGAAAATTTTATTTTTTAAAGCCCGTTCCGCTTTGCTTGTTTCATGCACGTTTCATAAAAAACTTGCCCTTATTGCCCCGCTAAGTTTTACCGCCGCCGCTTACCCCTTGCAATATCTTTGCCCGCATGAAATTCGGCGTGGTTGTTTTTCCCGGTTCCAATTGCGACAGAGATGTACACGATGCCTTGGTGCATGATTTACGCCAAGACTGCACAATGCTTTGGCACAAGAGCGAAGACCTTTCTTCATTCACTACTAATGATTGCATCGTCCTCCCCGGTGGCTTTTCGTATGGTGATTATTTGCGCACCGGCGCCATTGCCCGCTTCTCTCCCATCATGCAAAGCGTAATTGAATTTGCAAAGCGTGGAGGCAAGGTATTGGGCATCTGCAACGGCTTTCAAATTTTATGCGAAGCGCATCTCTTACCTGGCGCTTTGCTGCGTAACGAAGAGCAAAAATTTATTTGCCGCAATGTGTTTGTAAAAGACAGCGAAGATGCGGTGCTGAAAATTCCCATTGCGCACGGCGAGGGCCGGTATTATGCGGATGAAGCAACGCTTGATGACCTGGAAGCAAACCATCAAATTCTTTTACGCTATTGTGATAAAGACGGAAACATCACCAAAGAAGCAAACTACAATGGCTCCATCAGAAATATTGCCGGTATCTGCAACGGCGACCGCAATGTGTTCGGCATGATGCCGCATCCCGAACGGGCTTGTTCAACAGCCCTTGGCAACACCGATGGACGCCGGTTATTCAACAACCTATTTTCGTTGGTGGAAGAAACGGTGCGATGAAGCCAACACAATTAACACTACCGCAATTTTTATTGGACCAAATTTGTGCAGCAAAAATTACCGCATGAAAAAACTTTTCTTTTTAATCGCCGTTGCGTTTGTTGCAAGCATTGCATCGGCGCAAATGGCCAACCCCGTAAGTTGGACTTTTACCAGTAAAAAACTAAGCGAAGGCGTTTATGAAGTGCAACTGATTGCTAACCTTCAGCAAGGCTGGCACCTGTACTCGCAAACGCAACCGAAGGACGCCATTGCGCAACCCACTTCGTTTGCCTTCAACAAAAATCCGTTGGTAGAAATAGACGGCAAAGTAAAAGAGAGTGGCAAGCTGGAAAAGTTTACGGATAAAGAGTTAGGCATATCGGCCAACCAATACAGCAAGCAGGTGAGCTTTGTGCAACGGATAAAATTAAAGGGCAAGGCCAAATCAAATGTAGGCGGCACCGTAACCTTTCAAACCTGCGATGATAAAAAATGTCTGCCTCCCAAAACCGTGGCCTTTAGCGTGGCTTTAAATTAAGTTAGATGAGAGCTTTCTATCGAATCTTTTTTCTTTTCCTCATACCGTTTTTTTATCAGGCTGCACAGGGACAAAATCCTGTGCAGTTTCGTTTTACACAAGAAGCAGCAGGCCCAGACGTAACATTGAAGATAAAAGCCGTTATTCCGAAAGGAGTACAACTTGTGTCTGTGAAAAAGTTACCCGATGATGCACCCATCAGCACACAAATAAAATTTGATTCATCGGCAAGCGTTAGCGCAAAAGACTCTGTACAGGAGTACGGTTCAGTGCAACAAATAAAAGAAGCCGATTTCAACAATACCACCATAACTTATTATTCCGATTCGGTTGAGTGGCAAGAAAAATTGCAACTAAAAAACGCCGACAGCACAACCGTTAAAGGAACCATTGCCTATTTTACAAAAGCTGATGGTTCATTTAATAATTACGAAGAGCCCTTCGCTATTAAAATAAAAAAGCCGCAAACGGCCAGCACGAACAAGGCAAGTGAAGTAAGGAGCAGCGATGGCCTGGAAACGCATTCACTTGGTTATGTCTTTTTAGTTTCGTTTTTGGGCGGCTTGTTGGCCTTGGTTACACCTTGTGTTTTCAGCATGATTCCAGTCACGGTCGGCTTCTTTACCAAGCGGAGTAAAACGAGGCAGGAAGGCATTCGCAACGCGGCGTATTATTCGCTTTCCATTGTTTTTATTTTCACGCTGCTGGGGTTTTTAATCACCGTATTGTTTGGTCCCGCGGCTTTAAATAAACTCGCCACCAACTGGATTGCCAACCTTATTTTCTTTCTGGTCTTTCTTGTTTTCGGCATTTCGTTTCTTGGTGCATTTGATATTCAGTTGCCTTCTTCCTGGCAAACGGCTGCTGATTCAAAAGCAAGTACCCGAAGCTTTACCGGCATCTTTTTTATGGCGCTGACATTGGTGATGGTTTCTTTTTCCTGCACAGGTCCTATCATCGGTAACCTGATTGTGTTGGCATCAAGAGGAAGCTACTTCGGGCCGCTGATCGGCATGTTTGGCTTCTCGCTGGCTTTAGCTTTACCCTTTACTTTGTTCGCTTTGTTTCCCAGTTGGATCGGCGGCTTGGGCAAGGCTGGTGGTTGGTTGAACAGCGTGAAAGTGACCCTTGGTTTTTTAGAGCTGGCGCTTGCCTTAAAGTTCTTGTCCAACGCCGATTTAGTGAAAGGCTGGCGCTTGCTTGACCGCGATGTTTTTCTTTGTTTGTGGATTGTGATTTTTGCTTTGCTTGGTCTTTATCTTTTAGGCAAGATTAAATTTCATCATGATAGCGAATTGCCAAAGAACGATTTTGACCAGCCCTACATTTCCATTCCACGACTGTTCTTTGCCATTGCTTGTTTTTGCTTCACCGTTTACCTGATACCCGGTTTGTGGGGCGCACCGTTGCGCGGCATCAGCGCTTTGCTGCCGCCTTACGGCACACAGGATTTCACGGCCACCGCTGTTCCGCCCATCGCCGGTTCATCTACCGCCGAAGGCATTCCAGTGCCTGTGAAATACGTGAAAGAGTTAAGCCCAAACGAACCGGAGGTAGTGAAGCGTTCCGGTTTGGTAACTTACTTCGATTATGATGAAGCGCTGGCTGTTGCCCGCAGGGCAAAGAAGCCCTTGATGCTTGACTTCACCGGTATAAATTGTGTCAACTGCCGCAAGATGGAAGCACAGGTTTGGAGCCAGCCTGAAGTAATGAAACGCCTGAAAGAAGATTTCATCATTGCTTCTTTGTACACAGATGCGCAACAAATTTTTCTAACGGCCGCCGAGGAATTTGATTCAAAAGAATTGGGCGAACACGTGAACACCGTTGGCGAAAAATTTCAGCACTTGCAGATCAGCCGCTACGGCGCTCTTGCTCAACCCTTCTATGTTTTTTTAGACGGAGAAGAAAAAATGTTGGCGCCGAACGGGTATGGTTATGACCCCGATGTGCCGAAGTTTATTCAGCATTTGGACAACGTGCTTGCGGAATACAGGCGAAAAAATCCGTAGATAAAAAAAGGCTGTCGGTTGACAGCCTTTTGCTTTGTATAAATTTCGTCAATACTCATCCTCGTTAAACATGAAGTCTTCCTGCGAGGGATAGTCCGGCCAAATGTCTTCAATGCTTTCATAGGTCTCACCTTCGTCGTCCAGCTCCTGTAAATTTTCAATCACTTCAAGGGGTGCGCCGGAACGGATGGAATAATCAATCAGCTCGTCTTTGGTGGCGGGCCAGGGTGCTTCTTCAAGGTAAGATGCCAATTCAAGAGTCCAGAACATTGCGCTGCTTTTTATGGGTTATTGAAAGTCGGACGTAAAATTTTCGTATCAAAAATCCAAATACGGTTTTTGAATTTTTCGCAAATGTAGCGGTAATCGCCTATTTTCCAAATCAAGTTTTGCGCCTCCCGACGATACCCATTTCGGCGGATATTTGCGCCCACAAAAGAGCTATGCTGACAGCCAGAAATATTTACAAGCGTTACGGAACAGTGGAAGTTTTAAAGGGGGTGGACTTTACCATCAGCAAAGGCGAGGTGGTCAGCATCGTGGGGCCTTCGGGCTCCGGCAAGAGCACACTACTGCATATTTTAGGCACGCTTGATAAACCCGACCAGGGCGAGGTTTTTCTGCACGATCAAAACATAAGCCGGCTGCAAGGCAATGCCCTGGCTTCTTTTCGCAACAAGCACATTGGTTTTGTGTTTCAGTTTCACCACTTGTTGCCGGAATTTACCGCCATCGAAAACGTTTGCATTCCAGGATGGTTGCACGGCAACCGCAAGGCCGAGGTAAAGGCCCGTGCGGTGGAACTGCTCAACATTCTGGGCTTGAGCCATCGCCTCGAAAACAAACCGGCACAACTTTCGGGAGGCGAACAGCAACGTGTGGCCGTGGCCCGCGCCCTGATTAATAAGCCCGATGTTGTGTTTGCCGATGAACCCACGGGCAATCTTGACACGGCCAACGCGAAGGAGCTTCATCGTTTATTTTTCGATTTACGCAAAAGCTTTCAGCAAACGTTTTTGATTGTTACCCACAACGAAGAATTGGCACAGCTTAGCGACCGGGTATTGCAGATGAAGGACGGACGGTTTGAAGGTTGAGTTCCGTTTCTAAAGGGAATAAGTTGATTTAGCTTTGTCACTTTACTTATTCTGCTCACGCAATCATTACAGGCATCACTTCTAATTGAACAATAACATCATGTCAATAGCTTCAAAATTTCTGCTCGTTTTAATCCTGTTCAGTTCCGTATTTTTTCTTTCTTGCTATACGGCACACAATAAGACCGGGGTTGAATCCGCCATGCGGCGTTACGACAGCTTGATCCGAAAACTGGATGCGGATTCTATCTCTTTGTTGTTCACACCGGACGGCAATTTAGGTGACATTGCCGTTGGCCGCGACTCCATCAAAAAATTTTTATCGTCGTTTAAAAACGTAAGGGTATTGTCGCAAGCCTCCACGACGGAGTCAATAGCTTTAGTGGGTGATACGGCCCTGCAAAAAGGAGTCTATACCCAAACGGATTTATTATCCGAAAAGGACACCGTGAAAGTAAAAGGTGAGTTCACGGCAAAATGGGAATGGTTTCGGAAAGAAGGGTGGCGTATAAAAATGATGACGACCAAAGGGACACATTGAATATCACAGCAACAAACAAGGAAAAATTAATGACGATAGCGGCAACACATGAGCCACCGAGTCATCGAAAGGTTTCAATCAAAAACACATATCGCTAATAAAGTTTTTTCCGCCTGACTGCCGTTTAAGAAACAGCCCACTATATTTGCCGCACAACTTTTTTCTTACACCCAAATTAATTTCACGAAATGAAAATTACCGTTGTAGGCGCCGGTGCCGTAGGCGCTACCACAGCCGATAACATTGCCCGCAGAGAACTGTGTGAAGAATTGGTGCTGCTGGACATCAAAGAGGGCCTGGCCGAAGGCAAGGCGATGGACATGATGCAAACGGCGCAGTTACTCGGCTTTGATACAAAGGTGATAGGCAGCACGAACGATTATGCAAAAACAGCCGGTTCCGGCGTGGTGGTGATTACATCAGGCTTGCCACGCAAACCCGGCATGACCCGTGAAGAACTGATTGGTACCAACGCCAATATTGTAAAAGGTGTCACGCAAAACATTCTGCAACATTCACCCGATGCCGTCATTGTGGTAGTAAGCAACCCGATGGACACCATGACCTACCTGACCATGACCACAAGCGGACTGAATCAGCACAAAGTCATTGGCATGGGCGGCATATTGGATAGCTCTCGCTTTAAATTTTATTTGTCGCAAACACTTGGCTGCTCACCGTCTGATTTGAATGCAACGGTAATCGGTGGTCACGGCGATACGACGATGATACCGTTGATACGCTACGCCACCTGGAACTCGGCGCCGGTAACGCAGTTCTTGAGTGAAGATGAACAAAAGAAAATAGTAGCCGATACGATGGTAGGCGGCGCTACACTCACCAAGCTCATTGGCACTTCGGCATGGTATGCGCCGGGTGCGGCCAGTGCGGCATTGGTAGAAAGCATTGTGCGTGATGAAAAGCGGTTATTCCCTTGTTGCGTGGCACTGAACGGCGAGTACGGCCAAAGCGATATTTGCCTTGGTGTTCCTGTTGTAATTGGCAAGGGAGGTTGGGAAAAGATTGTGGATTACAAGTTGAACGAAGACGAGCAAGGCCTGTTCAATAAAAGCGCGGATGCGGTACGGAATATGAATGATGTATTGAAGACGCTGTAAAGATTTTCGTGAACCAATACCAACAAGTAAGAGCCGGCCAAGTGCCGGCTTTTTTGCACGCAAAGGGGGAAAGAGGCAAAGGGTTCTTCGAACAATTCTCTCAAACAATTGCGCAGATGGCATTCTCGTTGTGCTCTTTGTGGCTCCGTTGTGTTCTTCGTGTTCCGCCTACGATCTTGCGTAGATGAAAACCTGCCTGCCAGCAGGCACAACGGACACAAAGCATCGTCAATAAACAATCAGCTTTTGTACAAAAAGATTGTTGGTAGCCGTTGCCACTTGCAGGAAATAAATACCTCTTGGCAAAGTAAAAGAAGCGAGTTTGTTGACAAGGTTGTTCAAATCAACCGTCTTCACTAATCGTCCCGTTGCATCGTAAACTTTAATGGAATAAACGCCTTGATCTTTCACTGCAATATTCACCGGTATGTTTTGCGGCGAAGGGTTTGGATAAACAATCACAGGGCTATTCGGAAAATAATAAACGGCGTCTTCATCGCTGTAAAGCACAGTACCATTAGTCAACTTTATCTGCGCACGGTAACGGTTCACACCTGGCGTTAGATCGGTATCAACAAAACTTTGCAATAAAGACGTTGGTGAAAAACGTTGCACCGTTTGAAAGCCGTTAGCAGTAAGTTTTTGAAAGGAGATTTGCGCAACATTATACAGCGTTCCAAGGTTCAATGTTAACAAGGCCGCGGACGCGTTTTGCAGCACCGCATAAAAGCTTACAACGTAACAGCTCACACCTTGCGTTGAATAGTCAATGGTAAAGCTTCGCTCTCCCTGTTTACTTCCCACCCTTGGCGCAACGGCATAGTAAAGCGAAGGGTATTGAATTTTTTGAAACACACGAAACGTATCGGTTGTTGAAAGCAATGGCTGCAGGTATTGCTGGCCCAGTTGATACAATTGATATTGAGTGGTTGCAAGCCTGTTCCAATACAACGCAAACGAATCAGGGCAATTGAAGGCAGTTGATAGTTTTATGGAAGGCGATACTACAAATGTGTCTGATACAAATGTCAACGCCGGCGACGAGAGCCTCATGCGCAGTAAAGCCGTTGTAAATGTATCGGGTGCTGACCATACAAAATAATTCCTTGCGACATCCACCGATGAAGAAAGCGTTTGCCAAGTAGTTCCGTCTTTTGAATAGTCAATGATGCCATTGCCGGTAACATTCGTTTGCCAACGCAGATAGTTCCGCTGGCCCGCTTTGATAATATCCGAAGAAGACGGATACGTCCATGTAAAACTATTGGCGGTGTCTATTTGATAGGCGACTGCAAAAGCCTGCGCAGCCGTTACCAATTTTGTTGCTTTTACCTGCAATTGATACGTTCCGGCTTGCGGAGCCTCAATCGTTATTTGTTCTACATTATTCAACGTGTCAGTTGCCCGAATAGCGGGTAATAACAACGAATCTTTATGCGCTTTCACGTTCAACACCCACGGTTGAAAACTTTGCAAAGAAGGAGAAAGGAGAACAGCATCCACATCATTCACCAATGCTTTTGAGGCATTGGCTCCTGCAACGGTATCTGTCCAGGCAATGGTAATCTTTAGCCCTTTTGCATTAGTCGGAACCGTTAGTGAAAAGATTTTGGTTGAAGCCTTCGCAACAACATCTTCAATAAAATTATTGTTGTTTATTGTTTGCATTGCGTTATAAGCATCCAGGCTTCCGTAGCCCGAAACATAATCCGGCCCCTTGGCGCCAATGTCATCCGCACTGTTTATCAGCACTGCTTTTACCAACGCAGCCGAAGGAAGATTGTTGCTGTGTGTCTGCTTGTAAGCTTGTTGCAACAAAGCCACTGTTCCCGATACCAATGCCGCCGCTCCGGAACTGCCGTCTTCACCAAAGGCAACCAACTCGGGCTTGATTCTTCCATCATACGCCGGTCCTCTCGAACTCAAAGGCAATACCGCGTTCATTGAATCCACATGACCCACGGTGATGATGTTCTTTGCCATTTTAAAACTGCCGGTAAGATTAGCGGATCCTGTCATGCCTGTGTATGTTCCCGATGTGGCTGATGACGTGCCTGAATTGCCGGCGGAAAAAACATGCACAAGCGTTGGCAAGTTGTAAACCGATGCATCATAAGCAGCGGCATCCGCTCCGTAAAAATTTTCTATCGCTGTGCCGTAAGAATGATTTTGTACGCTGATGTTTTTGCTTTGATAAATGCTGATTGCATCGGGCAATAACGAACTAAAATCAGAAGATGATAAGCTGCTTCCCCAGGCCGCACCTTTTGCAAAAGGTGATGAGTTCCCGCCGCCCCCAATGATCGTCGCCATGATGGATGCATGAACGGATTGTGTTGGCGCGGCCGTGCCCATGTTTACGTATCGCCCTTTAAAATCAATGTCAGTTGTATCAAAGCCCTGCTCTTTTACCGACACTAAAATTCCATTGCCGTTGAACTGCGGATACTTATCGTGAACCAGGTTTAATTTATTCAGGGAAAGATCGAAAGCGCCGGTTGTCAACTCTTCTTTTGGTTTGTGCCATTCGCTTGCAAACAGAATGTTTTCATTCAACAAAAGAGACGAGGCAACAGAGGATTTTATAGCGACAACAAAGGATTCAGTATAGCGATGAAGGACAGTGATGCCTTTTGTTTTTTTAAATGCGGCCGTGTCCAGCACACTTACCACCAGCTTTACTTCATCGCTCCCTTTTGCTGTTTTGAGCGTAGAAAATAGTTCAGGCGAAAGTTTGCTTTGCCGTACCTGACAACAAACCTGTAAACAAACAAAAACGCTGAACACGGCTATATACAAGGCTTTCATACGATAGAGCAATTTACCGCTTTGTTGTTTGCAGCAATGCAGGGGTTGTGCGCCATCGTATAATTACGGTCATCAGAAGTGCTTCTACCCAATATTCAAAAAGATGGTTTTGAATAAACCCACACTCCGTAAATTGACTAACATTTCCTTAACAAAACCATTTACACACATGAAACACTTCTGGAAGCCTTTAGCAGTGGCTTGTATTACTGCTTTCTCTCTCGCTGCTTGTAAGAAAGATGCAAAACAAGCAGAAACAGTGCAAGATCAGATTTCACAGGAAACCTTAACCAAAATTCAGCACCTGGGTTTTAGCACCAAAGGCGTGCAAAAAACTGAAGATGGTTACATGGTGGAAGGCGACATCAATTTGACCGACGAACTCCTGAACAGCACACCCGATTACAAGTTGCTCCGCGTAGGCGACGAAGAGCAGTACCGCACCACTAACCTTGTGCGCAACCTGCCGCGTACCATCACGGTTAAAGTAGTAAACTTAGGAACGGCTTTCGTGCAAGGTACCGACCTGGCCATTTCGCGTTACAATGCACTCAACCTGCAACTGCATTTTCAACGCATTACATCCGGCACACCCGGCATCACCATTCAAGGCTTTAACCAAGGCCCTTCAGGTGGTTACATTACCTTGGGCAGTTCAGGCTTCCCCACATCATCGGGCAACCCATACAGTACTGTTCAAATGAACACCAACCAATATGCTTACGGCTCTAACCCCGATGTGAATTATGTAGGCTCGGTGATTCAGCACGAGATCGGCCATTGCATCGGCTTTCGTCATACCGATTACATGAACCGGGCCTATAGCTGCGGCGGCACGGCTTCCAACGAAGGCGCCAGCAACGTAGGCGCTATTTTAATCCCCGGTACGCCTTCAGGCCCCGATCCTAACTCATGGATGCTGGCTTGCTCCAATGGCGGCAACCGCACGTTTAACACGAACGACAGAACTGCCTTGAATTATTTGTATTAAAACGGTCAACGATTGCTTGCGAAAAACCATCACGCGAACAGCGTGGTGGTTTTTTTTGGGCCTCACCCCTAACCCCTCTCCATCAGGGATAGAGAGGGGAACAGTGGCCAAAAGCACAAACACTGTTTATCGGTAGATGAAGATGAATCCCAATCTTTCTATTGAGAGAAAAGATTAAAGTTGCGGAGTGCAGCTCCCCTCTACAGCTCTGCTGGAGAGGGGCCGGGAGTGAGGTAAAAACATTGACGCTTGAGCTTTCCCGCAAAATCAAACGGCGTGGTTTGGCCGGTGATGTCTTTTATTTTTGATGCCTTGATGGCTTCTTTATCCAACACAAATTTTGTGTAGTTGGTGCTGAAGTAAAGTTGGCCATTTTTGGTGAGTGCCTTGAGGCAGTCGTTGATGAGCGGGACATGATCGCGTTGAATTTCCAGTATGTCGTCCATGCGTTTGCTGTTGCTGAACGTAGGCGGGTCCATTATGATCAAATCAAAGCTTTCGGGTGGCAGCTCTTTCAAATATTGAATCACATCGGCGTGAACTGTTTTATGATTTTTATAGCCGGGAAAATTCAACGCCACGTTTCTTTCTGTCCAGGCCAGATAGGTTTTTGAAAGGTCAACCGAAACAACATGGCTTGCTCCACCTGCAACGGCATAAACCGAAAACGAACCCGTGTAGCAGAATAAATTCAGCACCCGCTTGTCCTTGCTTTGTTCCCGAACCATTCCTCTTGTGATGCAGTGATCAAGAAACAAACCCGTATCTAAGTAATCGCTTAGGTTGATTATGAACTTCAAGCCGCTTTCCTCTACTACAAATTCATTTCTCTCTTCGCCGGTTTTTTGATATTGGCCTTGCCTCCCTTCTTTTCGTTGCCGCAGTTTGGTGTAGATGTTTTGCGCTTCAATGCCGGTTACTTCACTCATTACCTGCAGGCATTCTTCCATCCAGCCTTCGTGCTCCTCGTCCGACAAACCGTGCCGCCGTTTGTATTCCGACACGTACAATTTATCGCCATAAATCTCCACGATAAACGGCGCTTCAGGCAGGTCATGGTCGTAAAGCCGGTAGCAAGAAATGCCCTGCCGTTTCGCCTGCTTGTGCAAGTGCCGGTAAACTTTTTCGAGCCGGTTTTTGAACGCCAAAATTTTGCCAATCGGTTGGTACATTGCCAAAGAATTTAGGAACTTCCTTTTTGTTTACCTGTTCACTTGTTCACCTGTTCACAAGTTAGCAAACGATTGTGTAGGCGGACAAAACATGTGAACAAGTGAACAGCCAAACAAGTGAACAAAAGAACGATGTACGCTATTGTAGATATTGAAACCACGGGCAGCTATGCGGCGGCCAACGGCATCACCGAAATTTCCATTCAGGTATTTGATGGGGAGCGGGTGATTGAAAGCTTTGAATCACTGGTGAATCCCGGTAAAGCCATTCCGCGATACATACAAGCCTTCACCGGCATCACCAATGAGATGGTGCAGGAAGCGCCTTTTTTTGAGGAGATCGCAGAGAAAGTCTATACCGTGCTGCAAGGCAACATCTTTGTGGCGCACAACGTCAACTTTGATTATTCTTTTGTCAAAAGCTCGTTAGCTCATTTCGGTTATTCGCTCAACGCCAAAAAGCTTTGTACCGTGCGGTTGGCAAGGCAAATCTTTCCGGGCTTTCCGTCGTACAGTTTAGGCAATCTTTGCCATTCGCTTGGCATTGAACTAAAAGACCGCCACCGTGCCGGCGGTGATGCGTCGGCGACGGTTACGCTGTTTCAACGATTATTGGAAGGCGATGAAAAAGGAGCGATACAAACGGCACTGAATCGCAATTCAAAAGATGCGGTGTTGCCGCCGGCTGTACCCAAAGCTCATTTTGATGCCTTGCCGCATTCGCCGGGTATTTATTACTTCCACGATGCAAAGGGTAAAGTGGTTTACGTAGGCAAAGCCAAGGACATCCGCAGCCGTGTGAACTCGCATTTCAGCAACAACAGCGACAGCCGGCAGAAGCAAAATTTTCTTCGCACCATTCATTCTATTTCGTTTCAGCAAACGGCCACAGAGTTGATGGCCGCGATATTGGAATCAACCGAAATAAAACGCTTGTGGCCGGCCTTTAACGTGTCGCAGAAAAAGGCTGAAGAAGTATTCGGCATTTTTGTGTACGAAGACCAGAACGGTTACATGCGCCTTGCCATAGAAAAGAAGCGTAAGAACTCGCTGCCCATTTACACCTTTCATTACAAGGTGGACGGTCATGCTGTGCTGCGCAAGCTGATGAAAGAGTTTAGCCTTTGTCCCAAGCTTTGTTTTATGCAAACGAGCACCGATGCCTGCGTGGGCATTGTCGACGGCCATTGCAACGGCGCCTGCGAAAAGAAGGAGCTGCCTTCGCTTTATAACGACCGCATACTGCAAGCCATTTCATCACTCACCAAACGGCCGTCTTATGTGGTGCTCGACCAGGGCTTAACCGAGGATGAAGTCTCGTGCATTATGGTGGTGCAAGGCGCTTTTTTCGGCATGGGTTATTTGCCGAAGAACTTTGAAATCACTTCGGAGAAGGCGATACAGGAATACATTACGCCGTACAAAGACAACAGCACGATACGGATGCTGTTGAGCAGTTTTGCTAATGCAAATCCGGAGCGGATAAAGCATTTAGGCCAAGGGCTTGAATGACGATTGAGCGGCGGTTGCAAGTTTACCCTGAGCGAAGCCGAAGGGCACTCGTGTACGTTCGGTAATTCTATTCAAAAAATAAAAGAAACAACTTTGTCTTAGAGCCTGTTTAAAAATTAGAGTTAGAAAAGGATAAAGGGCATGGTCAGGAGCGGAAACAGTTTTTCTTTGAGTTACCAAGCTTAAAGAAAAGTGTATGTATTCAACTGACCTGACCGATACCCAGTGGGGCAATAGTAAGGGCTATTTGGACATCAATAGCAGAGACAGGAAAAGGAAATATTCTTTACGTTCTGTGTGGAATGCGTTGATGTATGTGGTGAAGACTGGCTGCCAGTGGCGGATGCTGCCGCGGGATTTTCCCAAATGGCAGGCTGTTTATTACTATTACCGCAAGTGGGTGACAGCGGAACTCTTTGACAAACTACTGGATAAGTTGCGCAGCAAAGTCAGGGTGAGCAAAGGGCAAAATGCAAGGGCAAGCCTTGGGGTATGGACAGCCAACGTGTACGATGGGGCAATAACCGTTCTTTGAACAGCTATGACGGAGCCAAGAAGGTCAAAGGCATTAAGCGGCATATTGTTGTGGACAAAAACGGTTTTCTTTTGGCAGTCATGGTCACCGTGGCGCACATCCACGACAGCCAGGCAGTACTGGGGTTGATGCAGGTACTTAAGGACTGTTATGCCAGCATAAAGACTGTGCTGGCGGACGGCGGGTACAGGGGCGATGTGATAGCTACAGTAAAAAAGAAATTCGGTTACCTGCTGCAAATAGTGATGCGTAAGCCGGAACAAAAAAGTGCTTTCACACCCGTAGGCAAACGATGGGTTGTAGAAAGAACATTTGCCTGGTTTGACAATGACAGACGCCTCTGCCGCAATTACGAACTGCTCATGGAATCTGCCGAAGAAATGATCAAACTATCCGCTATAAAACTTTTATTGAAACAATTTTAAACAGGCTCTTAATTTTTGTTTTGCTTTTTTTGATTATGATGTTCAAAAGATACTGGTTTGTTATTTACCCGGAGTGGCGATATGGTCCTTGGAACGCAGGTGTAACAGCCACTTCCATAGAAGAAGCCAAGGACTTGCTTTTACAAAACTTAATCAAGATTCAATATAACGAGCCATTAGCACGATTGGAGAAAGGAAACAGTATTGAAGTAATCGAAAACATCGATGTTCAGCTGCTGGATAAGCAACATGTTCTGCCAAACATGGGGCCCGTAACCTTTAAGGGAGTATGGTTTCCGCGATTGAATATGCATGAAATGATTTAAGAATTTTGCCAGTGTTGATGGCACGACGCAGCTATATGAACAGTCCAACCAACAGATAAAGCATGAACGGCCCGCTTTCATGCAATCCTTCTCACATTCAGTTGTTGGTACGCCGACACACAAGGCCAAGCGGCATATCAACAACGGCGTAAAAATATTCAGTTACAGAACTTTTTAACTATCAAGATATATTTGCACGTGTCATGAAGAATTTTAAAACAATACTAATTTTTATTTTAGTCCTTATCTTCTGTTCTTGTAACAACACAGGCAGTAATCTTGTAGAAAGCGAGCCGTTTAAAGAATTAAAAAGAATTAGTTCGCCTGACAAAAAAGTTGAGGCGGTTTTAGTTGAAACAAATGGAGGAGCTACTACCTCGTTCGGCAATTCAGTATTTATTGTAACTGCCGGAAAGAAAATAAGACAAGGGGATATTGCATATTCTGTGTTTACAGCCGATCATTATCAGGGCGTTGACATTAAATGGGATACGATTAGGAGATTGCTTATTTCTTTCGATAAGGCAAGGATATTTACATTCACTAACTTTTGGCAGACAGATAAAATTGATAATTGGAATTACGTAGTAGAGATAAAATTACAATGCATATCACAGGACGGGCAGTTAAAGGAGTCTGATAAGCACCCCATGGTTCATTGAGAAGACTATCTCAAAATCATTAGATCAGGATAATTTACGCCGCTATTGGTGCTGTAGCAGGGCTTTCACATAGCTAACTATCATTCGAATTACAAGCGGCCTACACATTATTGATCATTTCTTACATTCAGTTATTGGTTTGCATCACACAAAGTCAACCGACATATCAATAACAGCGTAAACGTTCACGATGAGAACAACCAAAAAATTTATAAAACCGCTTTTACTCGTTGTGGCAATTATTGGTTTTGCTTCCGTTTCAGCCGCGCAAAAAGCTTACGATGCCGTTTACTACACCGGCAAAACGCAAAACATAACCGTAAAACTCACGCTGGCTAATGGCTACATCGGTGCTTCTGAAATAAAGACAACCGACAGCAAAACAAAAAAGACGTCACAATTTCTTCCCGAAAGCGGCTCGGTACCGGATGATAAGAAATTAAAGTTTTCTCATCATTCACCTTCAAACAAATCCTTCACTGACTATTTCATTCTTGACGCAATAGAGGAAAACTATGACCGTGCGCCGAAGATTATTTACGGCACGTATTATTTCAACGGAAGGAGCTATAGTATCACCTTCACCAAAATGAAGTCTTGAAATCTTATGCCCTCGTTGGTGTCTGTACCAAACGCAGCTACGCAAACACAAGTTTATGAAAAGGCACATTCTTCTCGCACTGCTCTCATTCTTGTTTATTAAATCATCTTATACGCAAGTGCAAGCTGGTTTAAAAGCCGGCCTGAATCTCGCCAACATTTACGTCAAAGGTGATGATGACAGCCGCGCAAGAACAGCTTTTCATGCAGGAGGATTGCTCAACGTTTCTTTGCCAAACAAGCTCTTTCTTCAACCTGAATTACTCTATTCAGTATAAGGAAAACGAACGATAGCGACGACGGCAAACAACGAAGCAACGTTAAGCCTGAACTACATCGCCGTGCCGCTTTTAGTGGGTTATCGTTACATCCAAAACGTTTCCGTTGCGCTTGGGCCGGAGTTTGGCTTTCTCACCAGCGCCGACTCAAAATTCAACGGCATTGATAGCGACGTGTCTTCCTTTTACCGCAAGTTTGATGTGGGCATGGACCTGGACCTTGCGTATGCTTTCAATAAAACAATTGGCCTTAACGTTCGGTATAGCTATGGATTCAAGGATTTAATAAACGGTGTGTTTGTGAATGCGAACGGGAATATTATCGGGCAAGAAAGAATCGGCGCCAACCGGGTGTTGCAAGTCGGCATTTTATACTTCCTTGCCAAATAATGCTTACGAAATTATTGGCGCCGTTGCCAGGCGCAGAGCAATCAAATAGCGAAGGTTTGGAAACCGGTGAAACTGACGCATCAAATTTCTTTCTCAATCACAAAGAAGAATAACTTTATAACGTCGGTGCCGCCACAAGCTTTTAAAACTTTTATGTATGGGACAAACATGGACGTACGAAACCCTTGCCCAAGCCGATAAAGCCACGCTGGAAAATGTTCTGCTCAAAGGCACCCCGCCCGATGTGGAGCAACTGAACGGCTACATTTATTGCGGCTGGAACCATGAACCCATTGGTAACCTATCCGGTGAAAAATTCAAGAAAGGCTTTTACAAAAAAGACGGACGCAACTTCGGGCACAACGAAACCGTGATTCAGGACCATCAAAAATTCAGAGGTAAATGGGAAGTAGGCTTGCACAAAGTGCGGCCCAATCAACTGGGCTATTTCCGGGTGTCGTACATAAAGGATGAACCTTACCATAAACTCTATCAACCCTATCTCCACCTGGCGCATTTCAATTACGACATTGACCATTTTCACAAATGGTACTTGAGTTTCTTTCGCGTCATCCGCGATTTTGTGGTGCTGCCCAATGAAGGTGATCACAGCCTGATGCTTTGCAAAGCCTATCTGCATTTCACCGAAGACATCAACCTGTTTTACTGCTACTTTTTATTGGGCCATCCGGAAAAAATAAAGTACGAGCCTTGGTAGAAAGCTGTCAAAGATGCTAATGTCACAACCATTCAAACCCCTCTCCCTTCGGCATCTGCTCAAACACTTCCGCCACTTTTTCCGGCGGTGACATCAGTTTGCGTTCCCGCACGTTCATCCACGCACCGTCTACGTTCAATACAGCGCAAAGCGTATCGCCGTTCTTGGTAATTTGGTGCTGAATGCTCCAGCGTGAATAATCTTTTCGCGACTTTGTAATCACCAAATCAATGTTCACTTCGTCGCCACTTCTTATCTCTTTCCGAAACACACATTCCTCCCGAAAAAGTATCGGCCCGAAGCCGAGTTTTATCATTACGTCAGCCGTCAATCCGTATTCGTTTAAAAACTCCACGCGGCACATGGCGCCCCAGTCGTAGTAAACCGAATGACGCAGGTGGAAGTTCGGGTCGAGGTCCGACCAGCGTATCTGAAGGCTCTTGCTAAACTCACTCATACTAAACTCTTTTTTAAAAAATAAAAACCAGTAGAGGCCATCATGCAAAATAAAAAATCAAGCCCCCACAACGTGCTGAAACCCGCTCGGGCAGCCACTTGCGTGGCCAGCGTAGGCGCCAGCACCGAGGCGCCGGCCCAGGCCATCGTGTAAACAGAAGCGTATTGTCCGCGGTTGCTTTCGTTGCTGCGCTTTACCCAAAAGTTGTTCATAAAAGGAAAGAGAAACATCTCACCAACCGTGACGATGATCATGCTGACCACCGCCACCGCTGCCGTCTTCCCCGCTTCGTAAAACAGAAAAGAAAGCGCAATCAAAGCCGCCCCGGTCATGATGTAAGTGAGTGAAGGCCGGCGGCCGTCCAACTTGTACACCAGCACCATTTCAATGGCCGCAATCAGCAGTCCGTTCATGGCCAATATCCAACCAATCACAGCTTCGTTCAGGTGCATTTGGATTTTGTAATAAGCCGGTATCACACTAAAGAGTTGAAAGAAGGCAAGCGCAATCAGAAACAGGTAAAACATGCCGCGCAAAAAAGGCCTGTCCCTGTAAGCCGATATTATTTTTTCTGTTGCTTTTGGAACAGTTGCTTTTTCTTTCCGCGGCGACCGCTCTAAAAAGAGAAGAAGAATGGCCGAAGCCGCAATGCAGGTAAGGCCATCTACCCAAAACAGCAAGCCGTAATTAATGCTTGCCAACACGCCGCCAACCGCCGGCCCGATAGACCAACCGAGATTAATGGCCAAGCGGTTGAGTGAATAACATCGGATGCGATTTTGATCATTACCATAACCTGCAATGGCCACCGAATTAGCCGGACGAAATGCTTCGCCCACACTGCTTAACACAAAAATGCAAACCGCAAATTGTACAAGCGTATGCATCTGCCCCAACACGATGAACATGATACCGTTCAGCAGCAAACTAAAAAACTGAACGTAGTGCGAACCAAAACGGTCGGCCAATCGTCCGCCAACGTAACTGCCCAGGATAGAACCGGTACCGAAGGCCGCCATCACATAGCCAGCCTCCTCTAATGTAAAGCCTCTTGCACTGGTTAAATAAACGGTGAGAAAAGGAATCACCATCGTGCCGCAACGGTTTACAAACATCACCAGCGCCAGCCACCACACGGGCCGTGGGATGCCGCTGTAAGCGTTTTTGTAAAGTTGTATCGAAGCCTGCCACATGCACCGAAATTAAAGGATGCTTTACAACCCGCTCCCCTATTTTTGCGGCTTAATTTTTTGCCGCATGAAAAAAATTTGTATCGTCCTTTTATCCTTGACAAGCCTCGCTGCCACTGCACAAAAGAAGCCCTTAAAAAAAACAACGGGCACTTCTGTACCTGCCGCCTCATTAAAAAACGGCCTTGATTCCCTTTCGTATTCCCTTGGTGTAAGCGTGGCCAGCTTCTACAAACAACAGGGATTGAACAACCTCAATTCTTCGCTTATCTCCAAAGCCATTAATGATGTGCTGGCCGACAGAAAGCCGGTGTTGGATCCGAACCAATGTCAGGGCATCATCATGAACTACATGAACAAACAGCAGGAAGCCAAATCGAAACCGAAGGTGGAAGCCGGCGAGAAATTTCTGGCGCAGAACAAAAAGAATGCGGCTGTAAAAACTACGCCATCGGGCTTGCAATACGAAGTGCTGACGCAAGGCGCCGGCGCTAAGCCATTGGCAACCGATACGGTGGTGGTGAACTATAAAGGCACGCTGATTGACGGAACCGAGTTTGACAATTCGTATAAAAGAGGCGAACCCATTTCGTTTCCGCTGAATGGCGTTATCCGCGGCTGGACGGAGGGTTTACAATTGATGCCCACTGGCTCCAAATACAAATTTTATGTTCCGCAGCAATTGGGTTATGGCCTGAACGATCAAGGCCCGATTCCCGGCGGTTCGGTACTTGTTTTTGAAGTGGAGTTGTTGCAGATAAAGAAGTAAAACCTCACCCCGGCCCTCTCCATCAATCCCGATAGCTATCGGGAGGAGAGGGCGGGGTGAGGTTCACACAATCAACACGGGTATCTTCAATTTGTGCCTTACCGCATCAATCGTTTCACCGTACAACCAATCCTTCATACCACGATGGCCGTGTGCGCCGATGATGAGCAGATCGGCGCCGGATTCATTCACCAATCTTGCAATCTCTTTTGTGCGGTAGCGAAAGCCCAGGAAGGTTTCCGCCTGAAGGTTTTGGCTCCGGATGCCTTCAGCGTATATCTCTAATTTTTCCTGGTCTTTTTGGGTTTCAAAATCATTGCTGTTCTCGCCCAACATTTGTGCCGGCACGCTTTCTACTACGTGAATCAGCACTACGGTTGAACCTTCGCCTGCCTGGGCTACTGCGTGTGACAACATCTTTTGATCCCGTTCGCTGAAATCCAGCGCTACGGCCACTCTGCGGTAACGCGGCACAACCGCTGCTTCCAATGAAGGCAGTACGTTTTTGTGCAATTGCGACGAAAGCCCCGAACCTTTTTTACGCAGGAAGGGATAAAAAACCGTTAGGAGCAAAAGGCCCACAAAAAAAGTTCCCGCAACAATAATGACTACCTTCCAAAGAATATTGTCGCTGCCAGCAAAAAACGCCGAAGTGGTTTCGTACAACATCCGAAGGTTTAGGTAAACAAGAATGGCCGCCACACACCACGACAGCACCTGTACAAACGGCTTGATGGCGTATTCACCCATCGTGTCTTTATCGCTTACAAAATGAATGAGCGGCACAACGGCAAAGCCCAATTGAAGGCTTAAAACCACCTGGCTCATCACCAGCAAATCATCAATGTTTCTTTCGCCGTTTAATACAATCACTATCACGGCCGGAATAATGGCAATGACCCTTGTAATCAGCCGCCGCACCCAGGCATTGATGCGGATGCGCAGATAACCTTCCATCACAATTTGCCCGGCTAAGGTACCGGTGATGGTGCTGCTTTGCCCGGCGGCAATCAGGGCCACGGCAAAAAGGATGGGCGCCAGCTTCGTCCCGAGAAAATCATTTAAAAGGTTATGCGCTTGCTTTATCTGCGCCACATCTTGCCGGCCCGCTTTGTAAAATACCGAAGCTGCTAAAATGAGGATGGCGGCGTTTACAAAAAAAGCGGCGTTGAGAGCAATGGTGCTGTCAATAAAATTTAGCTTAAGGGCACGGCGAATGCCTTTTCTGTTGCGTTTTATTTTTCGCGTTTGCACCAGGGCCGAATGCAGGTAAAGGTTGTGCGGCATGATGGTGGCGCCGATGATGCCTGTGGCAATAATCAACGCTCTGGTGTTGGGGATAGACGGTACAAGGCCGGTGACCACTTCGCCGAAATTTGGCTTTGCCATAATAATTTCCAGCAAAAACGAAAGGCCGATGATGGCAATGAGGCCGATGATGAAAACCTCCATCTTTCTCATGCCAAGGCGCTGCAAAGCCAGGAGTAAAAACGTATCAAGCACGGTAATCAACACGCCCCATAAAAGCGGAACGCCAGTAAGCAGTTGAATGCCGATGGCCATGCCCAGCACTTCCGCCAAATCGGTGGCGGCGATGGCCACTTCAGCCAACAGGTACAATACAAAATTAAGACCTGCCGGATAGGTTTCCCGGTTGGCTTGCGCAAGGTCTCTTCCGCGAACGATGCCCAGCCTTGCCGATAACGTTTGCAGCAACAAAGCCATAAGGTTGCTCATCAACAAAACCCAGATAAGCTTGTAGCCAAACTGGCTGCCGCCTTGCAAATCAGTGGCCCAGTTGCCGGGATCCATATAGCCAACACTCACCAAATAAGCCGGACCGAAATAAGAAAGAATGCGCTGCCATTTTGGTTTCGACAAATTGGTGGTATCCACGCTTTGATGCACTTCGCTCAACGATGCCTCTGTGTTTAGTTTACTCATAGCCTACAAAAATGTTTTTGGCTAACTGTTCGCTGATGGTAACTGTTTTGCTTTTAAGTTTCAGTTCAACGGAGTGGTCGAAAGGAAAATGTTTCTTCACTTCCAGCCGGGTGCCGATGCCGATGGCTTTGTGCTTTAGAAGCTCCAGCATCTCGGCCGATTGATTGGTGACCTGGCATACCTCGGCGCTTTGGCGCAAAGGCAGTAAAAGCAGCGGTAGATTTTTACGCACTACAATCTTGCCTTTGCTGTCGGGTATCGGGTCGCCGTGCGGATCGTATAGCGGGAAGCCCAAATATTCATCAAGGCGGTCAATGAGTTTTTTGCTGCTCACGTGTTCCAGTTCTTCGGCCAACTGATGCACTTCTTCCCAGCTAAAGCCCAGCTTTTGCGAAAGAAAGAATTCCCACAGCCGGTGGCGGCGAATGATGAATAAAGCCGTCTTCTTGCCTTCGGTGCTCAAGGAAAAACCGTAGTAGGGCGTGTAGTCCACCAAGCCTTTGGCGCTTAGCTTTTTCATCATATCGGTAACCGACGCGGCTTTGGTGTTCAGCCTTTCGGCAACCGCATTGGTGGTGGCCGAGCCGCCTTCTTCCTGAAGGTGGTAGACGGCCTTTATGTAATTTTCCTCACTGGTTGAATAATTCAAGGCAGGCTAATTTAAAATTTAGGCGAAGCTAAAAAAAGAAAGCGGAAGACAGAGGATGGCAGACAGAAATTTTATTAATAATTGTTCTATTTGCCGTCGTCCGCCTTCTGCACGCTGTTCCCGGAATTTGTTTTACTTCGCCGCAAATCATTAACATGATAAAACCGGCCTGGGTTTTAACAAGCGCCGTTTGTTTACTGACGGCTTGTGCAAGCAACGACGGTACAGGGAAAAAAGAAGCAGGGAAAGAAAGCATGGATTTCTTTGCTTCTGCCTTTACAATCGCCACACTGCCGTACCAGTTAAGCGACACAGCCCTGCTTCACACCACATCGGTAAAAGCCATTCCGGTAGCAGGCGTTCTTCCCGATAGCTTGATCCATCTTTCAAAAGACAAAAGCCAAACACGTAAGTTTTATCCGTTGGCTAAGGCATCGCAAAAAGAAAAGGAAACGTATTATGTAGTGAAGATTGTTAGCAATGGCAAACCCTCGGCATTATTGTTAGTGTTTAACAATAAGGCTGAATTTCTTGCCTCTTACCCCTTTCTTTTGCCCGACAATGACCCGGCCACAATCCAAATATCAAGCCTCGATAAAAACTTCACTGTCACAAAAGCCGTTACGCTTCGCAACGGAACTGACGTAGTAGGCGAAGGAAAAGAAGTGGTGTCCTATGATGCAGCCGCAAAAAATTTTAGTTTGATTTTAAGCGATGCGTTGAATGATAAACCGGCCGAGTTGGTAAACCCTATTGATACCTTTTCAAGAAAGAACGCCTTGGCCGGCGATTATTATCTTAACAAGAAAAATTTAGTCTCCGTACGTGACGGCCGTACGCCGGGGCAAGTGCTTGTGTTCATTCATACCGAAAATGAAAGCGGCGATTGCAGTGGCCATCTGAAAGGTGAATTTATTGTTACCTCGTCCACATCGGCAGCGTATCGGCAGGGCGGCGATCCTTGTGTGTTAAACCTGTTATTTAAGGCCAATACGGTAACCATGTCCGAGGAAAAAGGTTGCGGCAACTATCGCGATCTTGACTGTCCGCTTGCAGGAACCTTCACCCGCAAAAAGGTGCAATCGGTGAAACCTGCTTCCGCAAAGACCAAAACAAAGTAATTGAAGCCCGTGTGATTACCACACATTAGGCAAAAAGGTTTATTTTGCCGCCTTGTAAAAACGAAAACGAATGAATTTTAACGCTTATCAAGTTCCTTATCCTGCGGATAACAACTACGCCAAACGTGTGGCTTATTTCTCCATGGAGTTTGCCATTCATCAACCCCTTAAAATTTACAGCGGCGGCCTTGGTTTCCTATCCGGTTCACACCTTCGCAGCGCCTACGAACTTCGCCAAAACTTAATCGGCATCGGCATCTTGTGGAAGTACGGTTACTACGACCAGGCCCGCAACCAAGATCAGTCCTTGCAAGTAACCTGGATGGAAAAGATTTATTCTTTTCTTGAAGACACAGGCATTAAATTTTCCATCACCATTCACGAACATCCGGTGTGGGTAAAGGTGATGTATCTGCCGCCGACAACTTTCAACTCTGCACCGCTGTTTCTAATGACGACAGACATACCGGAGAACGATTACATCTCGCAAACCATTACTCACCGCTTGTACGATGCCAATGTAAGCACCAAGGTGGCGCAGTTTATTTTATTGGGCGTTGGCGGCGCAAAGCTGGTGGAAGAAATCGGCTTTAACCCTGAAGTTTATCACCTGAATGAAGCCCACGGCGTATCGGCCGCGTTTTATCTCTATCAAAAATTTGGCAAGAGCCGCGAAGAAGTAAGAAAGCGTCTCGTGTTCACTACGCATACACCAGAAGAAGCCGGCAACGAAAAACACGACATCTACCTGTGTAATAAGATGAGTTATTTCTGCGGCTTAACCATTGACGAAGTGCGGGAACTCACCGGCATTCACGACGATCAGTTCAACCATTCCCTGGCTGCTTTACGCTTTGCCCGCATTGCCAACGGCGTCTCCAAATTGCACGGCGAAGTGTCAAGGGAAATGTGGGGCAAGTATGAAGACATCTGCCCGATACTTTCCGTTACCAATGCGCAAAACTGGCGCTACTGGAGCGACAAGGCTTTATACACCGCAAGGGAAGAAGGCAACGATGCAAAATTTGACGACCGCAAGAAATGGATGAAGAAACGGGCCTTTGAGATTGTGGCCGACCAAACCGGCAAATGGTTTGACCCGAACGTGTTTACCATCGTATGGGCACGCCGCTTTGCTGGTTACAAACGTGCGGGTTTAATTGCCTCCGACCGCGAACGCTTTGAAGCTTTGTTAAGCAGCACAAAATACCCGGTGCAAATCATTTGGGGTGGTAAGCCTTACCCGGTTGACTATCCCGCCATCTCTGAATTTAATTACCTCGTTCATTTAAGCAAAAGCTATAAAAACGTAGCGGTGGTGATTGGCTACGAGTTGGCACTATCCAAACGTTTAAAGCAAGCCGCTGATTGCTGGCTAAACAATCCTCGTGTGCCGCGTGAAGCATCGGGCACCAGCGGAATGACGGCTGCCATGAACGGCGCGGTAAATTTCAGCACCAACGATGGCTGGATACCGGAGTTTGTTCATCACGGCAACAATGGCTTTGTGGTGCCGCCGATTGACTATTTCAGCATCAGCGTACAAGAACAAGATCAATACGACCTTGACCAGCTCTATAAAATTTTGAACGAAGAAATTCTGCCACTGTACTACAGCGACCAAAATACATGGCGCCAGATTGTAAAGAATGGTATGCGTGATGTGCAGTTAACGTTTAACAGCAATCGCATGGCTGAAGAATATTACGAGTTGTTGTACAAGCGGCCCTACACGCCGGCGCAAGCGCCGGTGATGGCCGGAGAGGAAGACGACATAGCCCATTAATTCTTTGGGAAATAGTTTTGCAAACGTTGGCTGTAATGGCCAACGTTTTTTATTTGCCTTCTCCCTAAAAATAAACGGGAAGTGATGCGCCTGCGCCTAACTCTTGCCTCTGTTTACCAACCAAAGGATCAGCACGACCACCAATACCACGATGATAATGCCTGTCCAGATGCCTGCCTTAAAAATGCCGCCGATGGCTGCGCAGGACGAAAGTGTAAACAGCAAAGCCAAAGCACTAATCCAAACCATTGAAAGCTTTTTCATAATTCTTTTTTTGTGTTTATGCAAAAGTTTTGCCGCCACTTTTCAATAGGCAATTGGCAATATGCAATAGGCAATAAGCAATAATCAATGGGCGATAGGCGATCGCAAAGAATACACAACAGGCGTTTTCATTTTGCCTATTGCTTATTGCCTATTGAACTCCTTCCGTTATTACCGACTTGTCTATTTTGTTGATTAAGCCTTGCAAAACTTTGCCGGGGCCGGCTTCGGTGAATTTATCCGCACCATCGCTGATCATGGCTTGTACGCACTGCGTCCAGCGTACAGCGCCGGTAAGTTGGTCTATGAGGTTTTGCTTGATTTCTTCGCGGTCAACCACACCTTTCGCAGCCACGTTTTGATACACAGGGCAGGCAGGCGCATGAAAGGTGGTGGCTTCAATGGCTTCGTTCAATTCTTTTTTTGCAGGCTCCATCAGCGGTGAATGAAAGGCGCCGCCAACAGGCAATATTAGGGCACGTTTAGCGCCGGCGGCCCGTAAGGCCTCGCAGGCCATCTCCACTCCTTTTATACTGCCGCTGATAACAAGCTGGCCGGGACAATTGTAGTTGGCAGGAACCACTACTTCGCCGCTTTCTTCCGAAACCTGTGCGCAAACTTCTTCCACTTTTTCGTCGGGTAATCCCAACACCGCGGCCATGGTGGAAGGGTTCATGTCACAGGCTTTTTGCATGGCTTGTGCACGCAGGCTTACTAATTGAAGGCCGCTTTCAAAACTCAACGTTCCATTGGCAACCAGAGCGGAAAATTCGCCAAGGGAGTGGCCGGCCACCATATCGGGACGGGTGGCTTCAATGCTTTTAAAAGCGATGATAGAGTGTAGAAATATGGCGGGTTGGGTGATGGCTGTTTGCTTCAGGTCTTCTTCGGTTCCGGTAAACATCACGTCCGAAATGCGAAAGCCGAGCAGTTCGTTAGCTTGTTCAAAAATGCGTTTGGCAAAAGAGTTGGTTTCGTAATACGTTTTACCCATTCCCGGAAACTGTGCCCCTTGTCCGGGAAAAACAAAAGCATTCTTCATAAGCGGTAAAAGTAAGCGACAATAAAGAAAATGGTCCGCTTTGGTTTAGGGCTAACTCAAATCGGCTGAAATCAATTTCAGGAACTCGTTGCGGGTAACGTGGTTGTGCAGAAACTCCCCGTCAAACGATGAGGTGGTAGTGACGGAATTTTGTTTTTGCACGCCACGCATCATCATGCACAGGTGTTTGGCTTCTATCACCACAGCTATGCCAAGAGGGTTAAGGCTTTCCTTGATGGCGCCAAGCACCTGTGTAGTTAATCGTTCCTGCACCTGAAGGCGGCGGGCAAAGATGTCCACCACTCTTGCAATTTTGCTCAAACCCGTGATGTATCCGTTGGGTATATAAGCCACATGCGCCTTTCCAAAAAAAGGATGCAAATGATGTTCGCACATAGAATACAACTCAATGTTTTTTACAATCACCATTTCGCTGACGTTCTCTGTAAAACGGGCCGAATTCAACACGGCCACGGCATTCTGTCCGTAACCCTGTGTGTTAAATTGAAAAGCTTTGGCGGCACGTTCAGGCGTCTTCACCAAGCCTTCGCGGTTCGGGTCGTCGCCTGCGGAAGTAATGATGGTTTTAAAGCAATCCGACATTGCCTTGGTTACGTCTTCATCGTACTGTTCAATCTTGCGGTAAGCCATGAGAAATTTATGATTTGAGATTTTAGATTTGGGATTTAACTCACGGGATATTCTACATAATTGCGCGGCGTTTCAAACAAACGAATAAACAAGTCGTTTTGTTCGGCAATGTGCGGACGAAGCAAGTTGTAGATCACCACCACAATATTTTCCGCCGTTGGGTTGAGTGTTTTAAACTCGTCCACATCAAGGTTCAGGTTCTTGTGGTCGAATCGTTCCAGCACTTTTTCGGCCACTACGTCCGAAAGCTTTTTCAAGTCCATTACATAACCCGTTGCTTCATCTATTTCACCGGTAACTTTTATTTCCAGTTCGTAGTTGTGGCCATGATAATTTGGAAGGCTGCATTTGCCAAACATTTGCGTGTTTTCCTCGGTACTCCAATCCTTTCGGTAAAGGCGGTGGGCGGCGTTAAAATGTTCGCGGCGAATAACGGCGACTTTTTCTTTCATGCGTTGGAGATAAAACAAACAACAAAGGTAAAGGTTGACGCTGCGGTGTTATCCCCGAATTTTGCCGCATGAAAATTTTACTGTGTGCCGCTACGCAGATGGAAATTGACGCCACCGTTCAGCAACTTGTTTCGACCAAATCCGCGGTAGAAATATTGATTACAGGTGTTGGTTTGATGGCCGCCACGTACGCCATCACCAAAGCTGCGGCAGCACATCGCTACGACTTTATCATTCAAGCCGGCATAGGAGGAACCTTTGATGAAACAAAGACATTGGGCGATGTAGTGGCGGTGGAAAGCGAAACCGTTGCGGATGCCGGTGTTGAAGAAAATCAAAACTTTCGTTCCTTGTTTGATCTAAGGCTTTTGAATAAAGATGAGTATCCATGGACGAATGGAAAATTACTCAATGCAACCGAGGTTCTTTCGGCTTGCGGATTGCCGGTCGTTAACGGCGTTACTGTAAATGAAATTTCCACCAACGGCAAACGAACAGCTCATTACCGAGGTGCTTACAACGCAACGATAGAAAGTATGGAAGGCGCTGCTTTGCATTATGTTGGGTTGATGGAAAGAATCCCTTTTTTGCAGCTTCGTTCGCTGTCTAATTTTGTGGGTGAACGCGACAAAACAAAATGGATGATGCAGCAAGCCATCGTTAATTTAAATAGTGAACTTCAACGCATTCTTCAACTATTGAACACCTAAACAGGTAAAAGTGAACCTGCCTATTGGCAAGCAGGCAAATAAAAATTTCGTATGAAACTTACCCTTGGCTTCTCTCCCTGCCCCAATGACACGGCTATTTTTGATGCGCTTGTCAACAAAAAAATAGATACCGTGGGATTAGACTTCGAACCGGTTTTGGAAGACGTGCAAACGCTCAACGCCTGGGCTGCCGAAGGAAAATTAGACGTAACGAAATTAAGTTTTCCGGCTTTGTTCGACAATACAAATGCGTATGCCATTTTAAACAGCGGCGCTGCGTTGGGCAATGGTATTGGCCCTTTGCTTGTCGCAAAAAAAATGGCCGGTGTTCGCAGCATCGAAACAAGCCGCATAGCGATACCGGGCGAGAACACAACCGCCAATTTTTTATTGAGCTATGTTTTTCCGCAGGCAAAAAATAAAACAGCCCTGTTGTTTTCTGCTATTGAAGATGCCGTCTGCAATGGTGACGTTGATCTGGGTGTCATCATTCACGAGAACCGGTTTACCTATCAAAAGAAAGGGCTTCACAAGATTTGCGACCTGGGCGAAATATGGGAGCAACGTGAAGGCCTGCCGATTCCGTTGGGCTGCATTGCGGTAAAGAGAAGCATAGGGCAAGACACACAAAAAAAGATTGACCGCCTGATAAAACAGAGCGTAGAATACGCCTTTGCGCAAGGCGCGGAACTCTCGCCGTATGTGGTGGCACACGCACAAGCGATGGAAGAGGCCGTGATGCGCAAACACATTGAACTGTATGTAAACGATTATACGGTAGCCTTAGGCGAAGGCGGAAGGGCGGCGATTCAAAAGCTGCATGAGGTGTATGCACGCAACAACACACAAGTAGAAAATGCTTCGTTGTTTATTGTGGAATAAAGAGTCCTTTATTGGCCACGGCTGCTTTGTAAGCTTTCAGGCAACGCTCCTTCGCTTTGTCGTGTTCTACCATCGGTTTTGGATAATCAAAGGTCTCCAGCTCGGGTATCCATCGCTTTGTATATTTCGATTGCGGATCAAACCGTTTGGCCTGAATGGTTGGATTAAACACGCGGAAATAAGGTGCCGCATCACAGCCGCAACCGGCCACCCATTGCCAGTTGCCGTTGTTGCTGGCCAGTTCAAAGTCCATCAGTTTGCGGGCAAAATAAGCTTCACCCCAACGCCAGTCAATGAGCAAGTCCTTCACTAAAAAAGAAGCGGCAATCATGCGAACGCGGTTGTGCATAAAACCGGTTTCGTTCAGTTCACGCATACCGGCATCTACAATAGGATAACCGGTTTGGCCTTTGCACCAGCGGTCAAACTCCTCTTCATTGTTCCGCCATTTGATGTTATCGTAATCTTTTTTGCAGGCTTCACTTACAAGCCTTGGTTGGTGCCAAAGCATTTGCATAAAAAATTCCCGCCAGATTAATTCGCCCAAAAACGTTTGGTTTAATTCCAAAGCGGTAGCCGCCAGTCTGCGAACGCTGCCTGTGCCAAACCGAAGATGAACGCCAAGCTTCGTGGTGCCGGCAACCGAGGGAATATTACGGGTTTGGTGGTATTGTTGCACGATGGCTTTGTCAACCGAAGGAATGGCCGAAACAGTTTTATCAAACACAAAACCCATCTCTTCTAATGAAGGAACTGATAAGGGTGTTTGCGAATAAAGTTTGTGAAGATGCTTCTCGCTCCGGTAGGGTTGTAACCGTTCTTTTTGCAAGCTTGCCTTCCATCGTTTGGCATAAGGGGTATAGATGGAATAAGGCAAGCCGTCATCTTTTACCACTTCACTTTTCTCAAAAATTACCTGGTCTTTTACGGTATGAAGGGATGCATCGTTTTTGTTCAGCAATTGCCTGATGGCTTCATCACGGCCCGAAGCGTACGGCTCGTAATCATGAGCCGTATAAACGGCTTTAACGGCGTAGGCCTTCAACAGTTTTTTAAAGATGTCCAACGGCTTGCCGTACTGTATATCCAAGGTGCTACCAGCCTCAATGAGCTTCTGTTGCATTTGCAAAAGCGCTGCGTAAATAAAGCTCACACGCTTGTCGTCTTTGTCTTGAAGACGGGATAAGATTTCGGTGTCGAAAATAAAAACCGGCACTACCGGCAAGCCGGAAGAAAGGGCGGCAAACAAACCCGCGTTATCGTGCAACCGCAGGTCGCGGCGGAACCAAAAAAGAGCAACGGCTTGCGTCATGTGCCTTTAACAAGAAGGTGAAAAAAGAGTTGCGGAAACGCCGTTGAAGATTTCCTTTGTTTTTCCACAACCATAGTTTTTGTTTTTATAGCTCTTCACCCAGCGAATGATTTGAATGGCATTGGTCAGAAAAATTTCATCAGCGGCCAGCAGGTCGTCTTCGCTGACTTCATCGTGTTTCAAACGGTAGCCCTTCTTTTTTACTTCTTCCATCACCACTCTTCGCATGATGCCGCTCACGCATCCCTGGTGAAGCGCCGGCGTGTAAATGGCATCGTTCTTTATCAAAAAAATATTTGCCCTTGACGAATCGGCAATGGCGTTGGCGGCGTTCAACACCAAGGCGTCATCCATCCCCTTTTCTAAAGCAAACTTCTGCGCTAAAATGTAGGGCAGATAATTAGCGGATTTGATGTTGGCAAAAGCGTCCATACTTTTACGGGCATAAGGATAAAGGCAAACGATTTGGCCTTCGTCACTCCAATTGTTCACAGTAGCATCCAGCGAGGTCGCTTCAACAGTATAACCCGTTTTGTTGTCATCGGTGCGGTAAATAGCCAGACGAATTCTTGCACTGTTCAGGCAATTGTTTTCGCTGCACAACGCTAAAATTTTTTGAAGTAAAATGTCCTGTGTAAAATTTTCGGACGGCTCTATCTGTAGCAATTGCAAGCTGATGAAAAGCCGTTCAAAATGCAGGCTTTGCAACAACAATCGGCCGTTAAAAACCTTCATCGTTTCAAAGCAGCCATCGCCCCATTTGAAGCCCCGGTTTTGCGCCATAAGCAAGGGCGCATCAGCCGGAAAAAATTCGCCGTTGAAACAAACTTTCATTCGTCAAAAATGGAATAAAAAAAGCCAATCAAACGATTGGCCTTGCGAATAAATTACGTTGTTCGGAGTTTGAAACTCCGAACAACAGCGTTAAGCTTGCTCAACAATGCCCGCTTTTACCGCGTACATAATCAAACCCGCCAATGATTTTGCACCGGTTTTGGTTTTGAGTTTGTCGCGGATGGCTTCCACCGTGCGGGGGCTTAAATCAACGGCGGCGGCAATCTCGCGGGTGCTTTTTTCTTCGCACATCAATTTTAAGATGGTCACCTCTTTGTCGTTCAACGACACTTCGGGAATTTCTTGTTCAACGGGACGCTTCATGCGCAACCCGTTCAACAGGGCTTTGTTGGTAAGGTCGTTAAAATAAAACTCCTGTTCGTAGCAGGTTTTGATGGCCTGATAAATCATCTCCGAATCGGAGTCTTTGGTTAGGTAAGAGTTGGCGCCAATCTCCATCATGCGGGTGATAACGGAGTGGTCGTTGTGCATGGACAGCATGATGACTCTAACATCGGGGTGAAGCCGCTTGATTTCGGGGAGCGTCGTCAGGCCGTCCATAATGGGCATCTGAATATCGAGCAAAATCACATCAGGTTGAATGTGCTTAAGAAGGTTCAGGAGCTGCATGCCGTTTTCGGCTTCGGCTACCATCTGAACGTCTTTGCGGCCGGAGAGTGAGGTCTTCACACCGGCCCGGAAAAGTGCATGGTCGTCAGCAATGGCTACACGTATAACGTTTGGGGTATCATTATTTTTCATAAGATTTTTTATTGGGTAGTTGTACGGTTGTACAGTGCTGCAAGATGCTAAAATCTTTCCGAAACGAAAATAGTATTTGTACCAATTTTTGACTGCAACATTTACGTATCCAACCCATTTTCATTTCCATATTACGCATCATTTGCGGCTGTGCAACAAAAACCAGTACATACGGTACATCGAAAAAAGCAGATTGAAAATTGAATAAAAAAAGGTGAAAAATTACGGCAACGTTCCCGGCGTTTTACATGCCACGATGTAAATTTTATTGTCGCCCATTTTAAACGGCCGTTTGCGCGGTGTGGCATAAAGTGCTTTCGTAGTAAGGCCGGCTTCGGCAAACATGGTTTCCATTTCGGCAAGGGTAAAAATATAATCAACGCCGTTGATTACTTCCACGCGGCCATCTGTTCTTACGAGTGTGTGCTCCGACTCAATGCGGCTGGGCTGAAAATGAAATTTATAATCAAGCAGGTATTTGTAGCCTTCAACATCCATCCATTCTTTTTCCCGAAAGTGTTTGATGGCAATTTCGGCAATCATCCAGGAGTTGATGATTAACAAGCCCTCGGGCTGAAGATGGGAGGAGAGCTTCTTCAGCAATTGGCCGGCTTCTCTGCGTTGAAAGAAAGCAAAACTGTTGCCCATGCAGATGGCTGCTTTGTACGGCCCGTGCAGCGGCACGGTTAGAACGCTTTCGGCGAAAGCCTCCACCGGTAAGCCTTCCGCGGATGCCGTCTCTTTTATCTCGTTGACATAATCAATGGCGTTGTCAACAGCTGTTACCGCATAACCCCGGCGGCCAAGTTCCAGCGCATGGCGGCCGTAGCCACACAGCAAGTCCAGAACGGCATCGCCTTTTTTTAGCTGCGCCGCATCTTGTATAAAATCACATTCGGCTTCGGACAAGCCCGGCGGAATAAGCTTGCGCCAAAGATCCTGATAAGCGCTGTTGAAAAAGGTGTCGTTGATATTAGAGGATTGCGTGGACATGGACGGTAAGCGAGGGACAGTAAACAACCTGCAATTGGCAATCAACAGGCTAAACGTTGCTTTGCCTGCTTATTGCCATTTGGTTTATTCTAAAATGCGATTGCGCATGGCGTACATAACAAGGCCGGCAATGGTTTTGGCGCCTACCTTTTGCTTCATGTTCTGCCGTATGGTTTCAATGGTGCGCGGACTTAAGAAAACGTCTTTTGAAATTTCTTCGGTGGTCTTGTCTTCGGCAATGCACTTTAAGATGCGCAGCTCTTTTTCCGAAAACTTAATGGGCGTGGGATAATATTGACGTACGTTTTTTTTGTGTTGCAGTTTTAAAAGAACGGCTTTGTTCACCAGGTCGTTGAAGTAAAAATCGTCGGTCATGCAGGTAACGATGGCCTGATAAATTTCATCGGGGTCGGAGGTTTTGGTGAGATAGGCATTGGCGCCCATTTCCATCATTTTAGTAATCATCTCCTGGTCGTCGTACATGGTGAGGACGATGATCTTCACCCCCTCAAACTCCTTGCGAATAAGGCCGATGGCATTGATGCCGTCAAGTTCCGGCATACGCAGGTCCATAAGCAGCACATCCGGTTGCTTCATTTTAATTTTGTGCATCAGATCCTTGCCGTCTTCTGCCTCCCATAAAAATCTTAATTGATCGCGGCTGCTAAGAGCCATTTTGATGCCGTCGCGAAAGATTTTGTGATCATCGGCAATGGCCACTTTAATAAGTTGGGCATTCATCTGGAAATTGGCTTTATGTTACGTTATCAGTAGCGGGCAAAATAAGCCCCTTTTTTTTGGCGAAACAATATCTCCGTAGATTAATTTGAACCCTTCAACGAAAAACTGCCCAGAGATTTCCGGTTTTCGGGCAGGTAGATTTACGATGCAAATCTCTCCCGTGAGATAAAGATTACAGGCTTACGCAACAACCGCCTTTACTGAAAAGGAGTAGTTCTTATCTTGCGCTTTGACGGAGATCAACCTGCTCTTTGGCTTCTTGCTTACTCACCATAGGTAATTACAAGAGAAGCAATAATTTATTCGGCCGCGGCCTTTGTTTTTTTAGTAGTTGGCCTAAAAGAAGCTACGTAAATTTACGATTGGCCTCACGAATTTTTACCCTATTTTCCTTCGTAGATTTCTTAGTGCCTTTTACGAAACGCTTGCCCCTGCTGCATTATACGAATTAATTGTTATGGTGAAGGTTTTGGAGGGCATTGCAAAAAAATCTACAGCGATACATATTTGTGTTCATAAAAACTTACTGATATGGTACAAACTAAGAAAATCTTCAGATCGTTTCCACCGGATAACGACGAAACAGTAACAATCTGGTCTATCGACTAACAAGAGTTGCTTAACCGATTTGTTTTATTCAGAAGGTTTTCTATTTTTGGCAAAAACCAATATCATAGAAAACCTTTTTCCTTATATAGCCGTCTATTCTTCTTTTCTTCCCATTGCGCTCTTTGCGCTTAATTGGAAAAAATGTAAAGACTCACGACCTTTATGGGTAATTATTCTTTACGCTTTTTTTGTTGATTTTTTGATAAACTACGCAGTTGATTTTGTGCCTCATTCTCCGGTCAAAAGAACTTTATATGCGAGCTATACGTTCTTTGAGTTTCTTGCCTTTGCCTATTTTCTTTTTCTACACATAAAGAAAAAACAATTTCGAGATCTGATCACTTTCGCTAGCCTTGGGTTTTTAATTTTTATTGTAGCCTACAACCTCATAGTGAAATATAAATTCATTGATTCGATTCCAATTGGGGTGGAAACCATATTGATTATGATCTTCGCGTTCTATTACCTGTATGAGGAGTTAAAAGATTCTTCGACACTTTTCATTTATAGCAAACCTGTGTTTTGGATAATTTTTGGAATCGTAATCTACTTGGCGGGAAATTTCTTTATCTACATTTTTGCGGAAAGCTTAAAAAGACATGAGGTTCAGCAGTATTGGTACATAACCAACATCTTCACTATCATCAAAAACATCTTTTTCTCTATAGCCATCCTTCTTCATACAAAATCACCCAAACAAAAGCATAATTACGATATTGATTTAAGTAGTTTAAACTAACACCTTCAATGTACCTATTGCAAGCCTCTACACCCGGCAATTCACTTGTGCTCTTCATCGGTACACTGGGCATGCTCGTGCTTACCATCGGGCTTATCTTGTTCATCATTTTTCACCAACGCAAGGTCATTCGTTTTCAACTGCGGCTTCAGGAAATGGAGAAGCGCCAGCAAAAAATTCTGCTCAACGCCTCCATTCGCCTTCAGGAAGAAGAACGCCAGCGCCTCGCGGCCGACCTTCACGACGATGCCGGCCCGCTTCTCGCCACGGCACGCCTCTACCTGAACGAAAACCTGGTGAACATGGATAAAGCCACACAACTCCAATCCATTTTTCAGGCACGGCAAATTTTGGACGATACCATTCAACTGGTACGCAATATCAGCCATAGCTTAATGCCGCCCACGCTTAAAAACTTTGGTTTGGAATCGGCCGTAAACGATTCGTTTCAAAAAGTCAGCAACGCCGGTGGCATTAATGCCAGCAGCCGTTTTCACGATTACAAGGACCGGCTGAAGCTGGAAAAAGAACTCATCATCTTCCGCATCATTCAAGAGTTGCTAAACAACATTTTAAAACACAGCAACGCCAGCTTTATTCACCTAACCCAAAACTTCCAAGGCGATGCCTGCTATATCCGCATACACCATGACGGCAAAGGATTAGTGCAAAACGATTTTGACAAACTAAACAAAAGCAAGACCGGATTGGGCCTGAAGAATATCGCCAGCCGGCTGCGGGTTATGCACGGAAAGATTCATTTTGAGAAGGATGCCTCCCAAACCTATTACAAAGTCACCATTGAGGTTCCGCGTGAAGAGGTACCCGAAGACGCCCTCTACAATGGGTAAATTCTACTTATTTTTACTTTATAGAAACAATCTCCTATGGATGTGATAAAAGTGGCCATTGCCGATGATCACAAGATCTTTCGCAAAGGCGTGGTGCTTTCGCTGCGGCCTTACAGCAACATTAAGTTTGTGCAAGAAGCCGAGAACGGCGACGAACTCCTGGCCGGGCTGTCGGAGTCGGCGCCGGACGTGATTTTGATGGATTTGCGCATGCCCCAGAAAGACGGCATTGAAACCACGAAAATCGTCAGCAAACAATACCCCAACATATACGTGCTGGTGTTAAGCATGCACGATGACGAACGCTTTGTAAGCCACCTGATGGAAAATGGCGCCAATGGCTATTTGCTTAAAAATGCCGAGCCACAAGAGATTCGCCGGGCTATTGTAGATGTGTATGAGAAAGGTTATTACCTCAATAATTTCGTTAACCGCATCCTCATTAAAAAGGCGCACGCCAAACAAAAGACCCTTCCCTCTTTAAACAACGATATCAGCATCAGCGACAAGGAAAAAGAAGTGCTCCAATATATCTGCATGGAATTTACCGCGCAGGAAATTGCGCAAAAAATGGAGATTAGCCCTCGCACAGTGGAAGCCATTAAAGACCGGTTGATGGAACGCTTTGGAAGCAAGAATACCGCTGGCCTGGTGTTTTTCGCGGTGAAGAATAACCTGGTGGATTAATTTCCCATTCAAAGCGGACTTTACGATTCTCAAACACAACTTTCAATAAGAAGATAATTCAACCAGAGAGGTCCAGCGTCTCCAGCATAGGAAAAATCAGAGTTTACTGTTCACCGCCTTTCAACTACTGCTTTCAAAACAATTGTTTCCCTGGTGGCACGGTCAACAACGCAAACGCTATAAAAACCTGGTTGCAAATTTTCAATACAAACAGTGTTGCTCGTAGTGCTGTTAAATTGCTTTACCAGACGGCCCGAAACATCCACGACAACAATATCTTTTGCGGACGAATTGTCAAGCACCAGACTAATACGTCCGTCGAAGCAAGGATTGGGGTAAAGCATCACTTTAGCGGCCTGGTTCTCACCTTTCACCGCCCTTATTTCACTGCGTCGCTGTTTACCATCAGCTGTTACTTCAGTTACTCGGTATTGGGTAATTCCCTTGAACGTGTTGGCATCGCCGTAAGCATACGAAACTTTTACACTGCTGTTTCCATCTATTGCTTTCGTCGGAGCAAAGCCAATGGTTTCCCAGTCGCCGTTTGTTTTGCGTTGCACGGTAAACCCTTTTGACGATTGTTCGTTCAACGTTTGCCAATCAAGGCTTACGGTTTTACCAGTGCGGTTGGCAGTGAAGTAAGCAAGGTTTTCCGGCAACAATTGATAGTCGTTTGTAACGGTGGTTTGCGCTTGTGCAAGAAAGCCTGCGGCTATAAAAAAGGCAAGAAAGATTGTCTTCATAACGGGTAACTCGGGTTGCGGTTATCGGCACTGAAAAGGCGGCTTTCTTAAGGAAGTGGAATGGTTGCTGACAGGATAAATCGGGAAGGTGACGGCCGTAAAGACATCACTCATTCAAAATAAAAAAAGGAGATTGGAAAGAGTTGGTTTTATTCAGCGGGATTGGGTACGTGGTAGCGCAAACATAACACGCTGTTTTTGCTTTTGCAAGCACGGAAGCGCTTCGTTTTAAAATGGTCAGTGCGCCCCAACCATTTACAAATGGAAAGTCGCCGGGTCATGAAATAACAAACAAAACATTAAGCTGGCACTTGCAATTTTTGCTGCGTCCATTTCATGGCTTTTTGAAATTGCTCCTTTTCGGTGCAATGCGTGTTATCAAGCACTACCGCATCGTCGGCTTTTCGCAGGGGGCTTACCTCACGGTTAGAGTCAATGTAGTCACGCATCTCAAGGTTGGTACGCACTTCTTCCAGGGTTACGTTGGGGTTCTTTTCGTAAAGCTCTTTAAATCGCCGCTCCACTCTTACGGTATTGTCGGCCGTCATAAAAATTTTTAACTCCGCATCCGGAAAAACCACGGTACCGATGTCGCGGCCATCCATCACGATGCCGCGGTTCTTGCCCATGTTTTGTTGTTGTGCAACGGCTGCCTCCCGCACTTCCTTGATGGCCGCAACCTCGCTTACTTTTTCGGCCACCACCAGATCACGTATCACGTATTCCACGTTCTCACCGTTCAAATACATTTCCGATTGCTGGCTTTTTTCGTTGAAAATAAATTGCAGGGAAATTTCTTTCAGTGCCTTGGCCACTTCCTTCTTATCGGTCCAGTCCACGTGGTTGCGCAGAAAATAAAGCGTGATGGCGCGGTACATGGCGCCGCTGTCAACGTAAACGTAGTTGAGCGCTTTGGCCATTTGTTTGGCCAGCGTGCTCTTACCGCAACTTGACCAGCCGTCAATGGTGATGATAATTTTTTTCATAGCCCTTTTCCCTCATTGCAAAAATGAAGAGTATAAGGGGAACCGCAAAAAACCTTTTGGGATACTCGTAGGCCACCTAACGATCAAACGGCCTAAAACCGAGTAAATAAAAAACCCATCCGCCTAAGGCGGATGGGTTTACTAATCATTTCAGCGAAACTTACGCTTTCGACTCTTCTTCTATTTCTTTCTTCAAACTAAACGTGAGCTTGCCGGCTTCTTTGTCCAAATCGGCTTGCAACACATCACCGTTCTTAATATTCATATTTAGAATCTCTTCGGCCAGCGGGTCTTCCAAATACTTTTGAATAGCCCGGTGCAGAGGTCTTGCTCCAAACTGCTGGTCGTAGCCTTTGTCGGCGATAAAGCTCTTTGCATCTTCGGTCAGTGCAAGACTGAAACCAAGGTTATTCAAGCGCTTCAATACACCTTTCATGAGAATGTCAATGATATCAAAGATGTGTTCCTTCGTAAGTGAGTTGAAGATGATCACATCGTCAATCCGATTCAGGAACTCCGGTGAAAACGTACGCTTCAGAGCTTTTTCAATCACCGCTTTATTTGCCTCATCCTGATTTTGAAGGCGGCTTTGGGTAGTAAAACCAACGCCTTCGCCAAAATCTTTTAGTTGGCGGGCACCGATGTTCGAGGTCATAATAATCATCGTGTTCTTGAAGTCAACCTTGCGGCCAAGGCCGTCAGTCAATTGACCATCATCCAACACCTGCAACAAGATGTTGTAAATATCAGGGTGAGCCTTTTCGATTTCATCCAACAGGATAACGCTGTATGGTTTGCGGCGCACACGTTCTGTCAACTGACCGCCTTCTTCATAGCCTACGTATCCCGGAGGCGCACCTATTAAACGGCTTACCGTAAACTTTTCCATGTATTCACTCATGTCAATGCGGATGAGCGCATCTTCCGAGTCGAACATGTGTCTTGCCAAGGCACGGGCCAACTCCGTTTTGCCTACACCGGTCGGGCCGAGAAAGATGAAGGTGCCGATTGGTTTCTTTGGGTCTTTCAAACCCACTCGGTTCCGTTGAATGGCCTTCACCACTTTACTGATAGCATCTTCCTGACCAACCACCATTGCTTTCATTTCATCGCCCATCTTGCGCAGCTTCACCGTCTCGGCTTCCACCATGCGGCGCACCGGAATGCCCGTCATCATGCTAATGACTTCGGCGATTTCCTCTTCACCTATTGGGTAGCGTTTGTGCTTGCTTTCTTCTTCCCACTGGTTTTTGGCTTTCTCTAATTCTTCACCCAAGCGTTTTTCCGTGTCACGGAGCGCCGCTGCTTCTTCAAACTTCTGGCTCTTTACCACCCGGTTCTTTTCCACCTTAATGTCTTCAATCTTCTTTTCAAGATCGAGTATGTTTTGCGGAACGTTGATGTTTTTCAAGTGAACCCTTGCGCCTACTTCATCCATCACGTCAATGGCTTTGTCGGGCAGCAAGCGGTCGGTTATGTAACGGTCGCTCAACTTCACACAAGCATCAATCGCTTCCTGATTATAGTCCACGTTGTGATAATCCTCGTACTTGCTTTTGATGTTGTTTAAAATCTGAATGGTATCATCCACACTCGGCGGCTCAATCATTACCTTTTGAAAACGACGGTCAAGCGCACCATCCTTTTCAATGTACATACGGTATTCGTCAAGTGTGGAAGCGCCGATGCATTGTAATTCGCCGCGGGCCAAAGCAGGTTTGAAAATGTTGGAGGCATCTAAAGAACCAGAAGCGCCGCCGGCACCCACGATGGTATGGATTTCATCAATAAATAAAATTACATCGCGGTTCTTTTCCAGCTCGTTCATTATGGCCTTCATGCGTTCCTCAAACTGGCCGCGATACTTGGTACCGGCAACCAATGCCGCAAGGTCAAGTGAGATGACACGTTTGTCGAACAGCACCCGTGAAACTTTACGCTGTACAATGCGAAGCGCCAAGCCTTCAACGATCGCCGTCTTACCCACACCGGGTTCGCCAATTAAAA
Organism: Flavisolibacter sp.; assembly: GCA_965247695.1. Lineage (GTDB taxonomy): Bacteria > Bacteroidota > Bacteroidia > Chitinophagales > Chitinophagaceae > Flavisolibacter. The sequence continues at coordinate 1,138,799 of OZ252037.1, read as the reverse complement.
TCGGATTGTTCTTTTTACGGCGCGAAAGAATCTGCGATACTCTTTCAATTTCTTTTTCGCGGCCGATGATGGGATCAAGCTGGCCGGTTTCGGCGAGCTTTGTAATGTCGCGGCCAAAGTTATCAAGCACCGGCGTTTTACTTTTGGTGGCGGCGCCTTGCTGCCGCGATTTTGATCCGCCCGAATACTTCTTGTCATCGTCAAAGTCGTCGTCGTTTTCTTCCTGATATTCGGCGCGGGTGGTGTCATTGCTTTTCACCATACCCAGCTCTTGTCTGAAGATGTCGTAGTCCACGTCAAATTGATTTAAGATTTGCGTTGCAATGTTTTCTTTGTTCTTAAGGATGGACAGCATCAGGTGTTCGGTTTCCACAGTCGGACTTTTCAGCGCCTTCGCTTCTAAAACCGTTACCCGAATTACTTTCTCTGCCTGCTTGGTAAGCGGCAGGCTGTTGATGTTAGCGATGTTTTTACCGGTCTTGTCTTTCACGGCCAATTCTACTTCTTTGCGCAATTCGTAAAGGTCCACATTAAAGCTTTTAAGGATGCGCACCGCAGTGTTGTCCCCCTCACGAATTAAGCCAAGCAATAAATGTTCCGTCCCGATGAAATCATTGCCCAGCCGCAACGCTTCCTCCCTGCTGAACGAGATGATTTCTTTTACTTGCGAGGAAAAATTATTATCCATTTTGCTGATTGTACTTTATTCAATAAATCTATTTTTGAACCGATAGGCAATAAATGTAATCGCCTTTTTCATTTAAAACAATATGGAAGTCAAAACTGATACCAAAGAGAAGTTTACTGTCATAAGGGTGCAAACCCCCGAACTGTCTGCTACTCTGGCAGCGGACGTAAACCGCCACTTGCAAGAACTGCTTAAAGGTAGGGAGAGAAACGTGGTGCTTAACCTTGCGGGTGTTAAATCTATTACTGAAGAAGCGGCGGAAATACTGGTGCGAAGCCAGCAAGATTTTTATGAAAGCGGCGCTTCGTTTGTGGTGTGCGAACTGCCAAGGGAAGTCGAAGATTTTTTAGACAGCAAAGACCTGCTGGAATTGATGAATGCCACGCCAACCGAAAGCGAAGCCGGCGATATTGTGCAGATGGAAGAAATTGAACGGGAGTTGTTGGATGGAGAGTAGAAACCCAATCCGCCAAAGGCGGAGGCTTTTTAGATCGAAAGGACTTCACTTGCTTCAATCATAGTTTTACTATCGTTCTTTTTTGGACCAGAGTTTTATCTATCCATTAAGCTGTCGTTGCGTCACACTCGTGTACGCTTTGTTCGCTATTGATGACGGACAGCAAGTGCCTTTCCACGTACATCATCCCAACGCCCCTCTGGAGCGTTGGGATCTTTCCTTAATTTATGATTTCGTCAAACGATCCGATAATTTTAAAGTCACTTGTTATCAATAGATACCATACAACAAATAGTCGCCAAACGATATTCATCGAAACCAATCAGCCTTCAACCCATTGCTGGCGGAAGCATCAATGATTGTTACTGTGTCAACTTTCAAAACAAAACGGTATTCTGTAAAATGGCTTCAACATCGGCTTTCCCCGGACTCTTTCAAAAAGAAAAAGCGGGCCTTGAATTAATTGCCGAATATGACGTGATCAAAACGCCTTTAGTAATTGATTGTTTTGAACAAGATGACACGCAGATTTTATTACTTGAATGGGTCGAGCCCGGCGAAAGAACGGAAGTTTTTTTGGAGAACCTTTGGCGAACAGTTAGCATCACTTCACAACTACAGCGCAACCCTTTTTGGTTTAGACGATGACAACTACATGGGCAGCGTTTCACAAAGCAACCGTGAGCATTGGACATGGGCGTCTTTCTTTATGAATGAACGATTGCAGCCGATGAACAAAAAGTGTTACGATAAAAAACTGCTCAAAAAAAATCATCTTCATCAGTTTCAAAATCTTGAAGAAAAACTTCACGAACTATTTGAAGACGAGCCGCCTTCCCTACTGCATGGTGATTTGTGGAGCGGCAATTTTATGTGCAATCAAAACGGTGAACCTGTTTTAATTGATCCTGCGGTTTACTTCGGTCATCGTTCAATGGACTTGGCGATGACAACTTTATTTGGTGGCTTTCGGCCGCCATTTTATGAAGCGTACAATCATCACTTCCCGCTTCCAAAAAATTATGAAGAGCAATGGGCCGTTTGCAATCTTTATCCTCTGCTGATTCATTTGTATTTATTCGGCACGAGCTACCTGCCACAAATTGAAAGAACACTTCGGCAATTTATGTAAACGTTTCAGCTGAACCTTTCGGCCATGCCAAAGGGCATAGCCTTACAAAATCCGCTTGTGCAAGCCAACCTTCAAATTTTCAAATCAACCAATTCCCAATAAATTTGCCCGATGCTATCGGTCACTATCCTTGGAAATAACTCTGCTGTTCCCGCCTTTAACCGTCACCCCACAAGCCAGGTGGTGTCGCACGACGGCACCAATTACCTGGTGGACTGCGGCGAAGGCACGCAGATACAAATGATCAAGTATAAAATCCGCCGCGGCAAAATCACGCACATTTTCATTTCTCATCTGCACGGCGATCATTACTTTGGACTGGTAGGCTTAATCAATACCTTCTCGTTGCTTTCGCACAGCCAGGAACTGCATGTGTACGCACCCGCGCCGCTGCAACAAATTATCGAGCTTCAGTTAAAGGTGGCCGACAACATACTTTGTTATCCGCTTTACTTTCATACCCTTACCAATGCCGGCGTTTTAGTGGACAGTGAAAAGATAAAAATTTCGTGCTTCCCCACCACACACCGCATCGAATGCTATGGTTTTTTGTTTGAAGAAAAACAAGGCAAGCGAAAATTGCTGATTGATAAAGTGCAGAAGATGGACATCCCCATTTCGTTTTACAGCAGCCTGCAGCAAGGGTTGGACTACATTACGCCAAAAGGCAAACGCATTCCCAATGCCGACGTAACCGCTGACCCGGAAGAGGGAAAGAAATACGCCTTTTGTGCCGATACCCGTTATGATGAAAGCATCATTCCGCACATTCACGGCGCCGACGCTATCTACCATGAGACAACTTACTTAGACAACATGCGTGACCGCGCCGTTGAACGCTTTCACACCACCACCAAGCAAGCCGCATTGATTGCAAGAAAAGCAGCGGTAAAGAAATTATTGATCGGCCACTTTAGTTCCAAATATGCCACGCTTGAACAGTTTCTACACGAGGCGAAAGAAGTGTTTCCCAATACGGAACTGGCGCTGGAAGGTGTGACGTACAATATTCACTAAGAAGATTTTTCCTGGCTTCAGTCTTTTCAATAATGGTTTGATAACAGGTTTGACCGATGCTACGAAACTTTATTTTATTGCACCATAACCCGGTATCGGATTGCCTGACGGCGTTGCCGTTGGTGCATTCATTTTAAGTCCGGTAATTTTTAAGACATACGCATGATCGCATGGCGCCGAAGAAGGTAAGGTTACGTTTACACCATTTGCATCCTGTATAAAATTGAGGTCACTTTTTGCGCCAAGCATGGTCACCGATGCAATCTTTCCCTCCGGCGCCTTACCGCTTGCCAGTGACTGAATGTTGATTGTACTTCCCGGCCATTTGCCGACAATGATGACATACAACGCATCTCCTTTTGCGGTAAAACGAATCTTTGTTCCGGCCCAGGCTTCTTCGGCAAACTTGATCCAGTTGTGCGTATCGTAAATGGCTTCACCATTTATGCCCAGCCACTTGCCCACACCAAGCAAGGTTTCCTGCTGTTCTTTTGGAATGGTACCATCGGCCTTTGGTGAAAGGTTAAGAAGCAAGGTGCCGTTCTTGCTTACAATGTCCACCAATGTGGCAATGATGGAACCCGCACCCGATACCCGCATATCCGTGGTATAGCCCCAGGTAAAACCGATCTTGCTGTCCACCTGCCATTCACCGGTGCGGATGCCCGGTGGAATACGCCCTTCAAAATCAAGGATAGATCCGATGGTATTGATGTTAGTGCCTGAAGGGGCAAAGGCAGCTTTTTTGGTGCTGATGGAAACTTCTTTTCCCCACTGTTTTGCGCGGTTGTAGTAATAGGCAGCCACGTTCAGCTTTAAGGGATCGAGATAGCGTTGGTCAACACCGTTATCAAACCACAGCACGTCGGGTTGATACTTGTCTATTAATTCGGCGTTGCGTTCAAACCAGTTCGCCAGAAATTTTTGGCAGGCGGCATCGCTGCGGTCGGCAACGTTGTAAAAGTCCAGCCATTTCGGATCAAAGAGGTCGGCTTTAGCTGCTTTCATCTTCTCAAGCATCGCCGGAGGCGGATTGATGAATTGAAAATTTTCAATGCCGTGATTGGAGACGCCAAACTTCAAGCCTTGCCTGCGAACGGCTTTGCAAAGTTCACCGATCAGGTCACGCTTCGGTCCCATTTGGGCCGCGTTATATGGCGTCACTTTGCTGTCCCACATGGCGAAATTATCGTGGTGCTGGGCAGTGGGTATTACAAACCTTGCTCCCGATTTTTTAAACAGTTCGGCCCACTCATCCGCATTAAATTTTTCCTGCGTAAACATAGGGATGAAATCCTTGTAGCCGAAGCTGTCCTGCGACCCGAAATGTTCTTTGTGCCAGGCTGCTTCTGCTGCATACATGTGCTTTTCGTACCATTCGTTGTGGTGGGCGGGAACAGCATACAATCCCCAGTGCATGAAGAGCCCAAACTTTGCGCCGGTAAACCAAGCAGGAACTTTATAGCTGGCTTGCAACGATTCCCACGTTGGCTGAAAAGGACCGGCCGGCATTTTTACCGGGATACTTTTTACCGCCGCTTCTACCACAGATAGCGTTGTTTCCGGCGCCATATCAAAACCGGTGCTGTTGCCGGCTTCGCCGATGGTGGAATCAACTTTCTTAATGACCGGGGGATCGTGTTGCGGGGCAGCCGTTTGGGGCGATGGTTTTGATTGCGCCATCACGGGCATTGCGTAAGCAAAAAGGCCAAGAATAAAAACAAAGGGAAGAGAGTGCAAGAATCGTTTAGCCATATTGAATCGAAGGTTACGGTTTAATTTTCTGAACCGTTGTATAAAATAGGTTCTAACGCTTTGCACTAAAATCGGGTACCGCTTGCAGCCAACCATCATGTACTATCAGCGGTATGCAGACAGAAAGAATTTGAGTGAACAGTGCTGCGTCATTTCACCTTCAACTCTTCTTTCAAAAATTGCCCCGTAAAACTTTCTTTCACATTTACCAATTTTTCCGGTGTGCCTTCGAACAAAATTTTTCCGCCGCCGTTGCCGCCTTCAGGGCCAAGATCAATAATGTGATCGGCTACTTTTATCACGTCCATGTTGTGTTCAATCACCAGCACGGTATTGCCGCGATCAACCAACTTGTTAAGCACTTCCAGCAAGTGATGAATGTCTTCAAAGTGCAAGCCGGTGGTGGGCTCGTCAAGAATATAAAAAGTTTTGCCGGTGTCGCGTTTGGCTAATTCAGTAGCAAGCTTCACACGTTGCGCTTCGCCGCCACTAAGGGTTACCGCCGATTGGCCTAACGTGATGTAACCCAGGCCGACATCGGCCAGCACTTTTATTTTGCGGTAGATGAAAGGCACAGCCTGAAAAAATTCAACCGCTTCTTCCACCGTCATGTCCAGCACATCGGCGATGGATTTTCCTTTGTAGCGGATCTCCAAAGTTTCACGGTTGTATCGCTTGCCGTTGCATTTTTCGCAATGCACATACACATCGGGCAGGAAGTTCATTTCAATGGTGCGCAGGCCGCTGCCTTCGCACACTTCGCAACGGCCGCTTTTTACATTAAATGAAAAACGGCCAGCGTTATAGCCCCGAATCTTTGCTTCGGGAATGGAAGAAAATAACGTTCTTATTTCCGTAAAGAATCCGCAATACGTTGCCGGGTTGCTTCGCGGCGTGCGGCCGATTGGGCTTTGGTCTATCTCAATCACTTTATCAATCTCTTCTAAACCCGAAACACTTTTGTATTCCATTGGTGTCATCTTGCTGTTGAAGCAATGCACCGACAACAAAGGATACAGCGTTTCATTAATCAAGGTTGATTTACCGCTGCCGCTTACGCCTGTTACCACAATCATTTTTCCCAACGGAAATTTTGTGCTGACGGCCTTTAGGTTGTGGCCTTTCACACCTTTTAATTCAATGAATTTGCCATTGCCTTTTCTTCGCTCTTTCGGCACGGCAATCTCTCTTTCGCCGTTTAAGAAATGAGCCGTCAAGGTATCTTGTGTCAACACGTGGGCCGGCGTGCCTTGGGCCATGATGCGTCCGCCGTGAAAGCCGGCCTTGGGTCCAACATCAATCAGGTGATCGGCGGCTAGCATAATGTCTTTGTCGTGTTCAACAACAAGAACAGAGTTACCAATGTCGCGAAGGTTTTGCAGGGCAACGATCAGCCGATGATTGTCGCGTTGATGGAGGCCGATACTCGGTTCATCCAAAACATACGTGATTCCCTGCAGTTGCGAACCAATCTGCGTAGCCAACCGTATGCGCTGCGATTCGCCGCCACTTAAACTTCTTGTGGGACGATTAAGCGAGAGATAAGTCAACCCTACATCCAACAAAAACTGCAAACGTTCGCGAATTTCTTTGTTGATTTCTTTCGCAATGATGTTTTGCTTTCCGCTCAATCGTTGTTCTACACCGGTAAACCATTCGCGCAAGCCGGTTAAGTCCATCGTGCTTAATTCCGCAATATTTTTTTCATCTACCTTAAACCAAAGGCTTTCCTTTTTTAGCCGTGCGCCTTTACAGGTGGGGCAAGTAGTCAGTTGCATAAAGCCTTCGGCCCAGCGCTGAATCGCTTCGGATGTAGAGGTGGCAAACCAACGTTTCACCTGGTTCACTACGCCTTCAAACTCACCGGCGTAAACCTCACCAGAGATGGTTTCATCATCGTATTGCAACTCTTCATCAGCCGCCGCTTCTTCTTTCCCAAACAATAAAAGATTGAGCGCTTTGGGCGACAACTCTTTCACGGGTTTATCCAAACTAAACTTTTCTTTTTTTGACAACTGTTGTACCTGCCGAAAAATGTAAGCTTCGCGTTCGCCACCCAACGGCGCAATGGCGCCATCGTTAATGCTTAGGCTATCATCGGGAATGATGGCTTTCATGTCAACGGTGTAAACTTGTCCTAAGCCTTTGCAAGTGGGGCAAGCGCCGTAGGGCGAGTTGAAGGAAAATGAATTGGGCGAAGGTTCTTCATAAGAGATGCCGGTGTCTTCGCACATTAAAGCGCGGCTGTAAGTAGCAATGTGGCCCCCATCCCGACCTTCCCCCGCCAGGGGAAGGCCATCTGCGCTACGCTCCTCGCTTTGCAACGCCTCTGCTTTTTTTGTAGTGTCTGTCTTAGGTTTGGGCTGTGTGTTGGTGGCCTTCCCAGCGGGAAGGTCGGGATGGGCCGCTACAAACATCAAATCTTTTCCCAGTTTCAGCGTTTGTTGTACACTCTGACTGATTCGTGTCCGTTCTTCTTTCGCCACCTTTAATCTGTCCACAACCAGTTCTATGTCATGAATTTTGTAACGATCAACCTGCATCTTAGGGGCGAGGTCTTTTATTTCGCCATCAACACGAACCTTTAAAAACCCCTTCTTGCGAACCTCTTCAAACAGTTCGCGGTAATGGCCTTTGCGGCCTCTGACCAATGGCGCCAGCAGCGTTATTTTTTGGCTGTCAAAACGTTTAAAGATGTTGGCGACAATTTCGTCTTCGCTCCAATGCACCATGCGCTTGCCAGTGTTGTACGAGTAAGCTTCGCCGGCACGGGCAAACAGCAGGCGAAGAAAATCATACACCTCCGTAACCGTTCCCACCGTTGAACGCGGGTTTTTATTTGTCGTTTTTTGTTCAATGGAAATAACCGGCGAAAGGCCTGTAATCTTATCTACATCCGGCCGTTCCATTTCACCAATAAACTGGCGAGCATAAGCGCCAAAAGTTTCCATGTAGCGGCGCTGGCCTTCGGCAAAAATGGTGTCAAAGGCAAGCGAACTTTTGCCGCTGCCGGAGATGCCGGTGATAACAACCAACTTATTCTTGGGGATTGAAATATCAATGTTCTTAAGATTGTGTTCCTTGGCGCCAAACACTTCAATAAATTCTTCTGCAGCCGCGCCGTTTACGGTAGTGCCGTTTGTTTTTTTCATTCGTTTTTCCATCAAGGCTGGCGAAGATAAGGCAGAGAAAAGCCGTGCTAAAAACTTTAGGTTTTTAAAAATAAAGTTTCAGAACGGGGAAGCTTTTTCTCATTCTGGCACAGTTTTCAATAAGATGGGCCGAATCCTTTTTAAACAAAATAAGAACGCATGAAAAACACAATTATTCTTGCATCGGCACTGTTTGTAGCTGTAGCGTCCGGTGCCCAAACCTCTTCTGATTCGGTTCAACACCGGACGCAAAATGTGGTGGTTGTCGCAGCGGTTACCACCGATAATGCGCTTAACTCCGCATACGTTGCCGACCCACAAAGTTTGAAGGGCATAACTACAGAAACACTCCGGCCCGAACACGCTTTTCCGGTGCTGGGTAGTTACACAGCTACCAATGCTTCCACCGGTAATTTAACGGTCACATTAGACCCGGCCAATAAAGGAATTGTTTGGGTAGAAGGATTGACCCAAGGCAAGTTCAAGGCTTTTATGAAGAAGGCTCCCGCCACGTACAAGATTCCCGCGCAAAAGTCCGACAGCGGGAAAGACATAGCAGAAGGAACCCTGTTTTTCAATCCAGCATCCAAAGAGTTAACCGTTGTATTGGGCCGCCCGTTTGACGAGCAAGACCCGACATCTTTCACCGCCGCCACGAGCAAACAGAAAGGCTGGCAATATACCGGCGTAAAATCCGGTGTTGCCACCAACACTCTGCAAGCTCCCCAGCAATAACCTATGATACTGTAACAACAAAAAGTCCCGCGGGTGCGGGACTTTTTTGTTTTGATTGCAAGAGAGGGCCATGCACTCTTCCTCATTTTGTATTCTTTGCGTCTTTTGCTTCTTTACAGTTTGACATGCCTTCCGTTTCCTCACCGCTGTGCGGCGAACTTCTTTCCCGCAAAGCCGCCAATAAGCAAAGGTTTTGAAACAAAAAAGAGACGCCTTGGGTGGCATCTCGTTTAGAAATTTCGGTTGATGATAACTATGCGGCCAATGCCTTATTCACCAGTTCAGCTGCTTCGCTTAATTGAATGGCTGATTGCACTTTTAGGCCGCTCTCGTCAATCAACTTTTTGGCTTCTTCGGCGTTGGTGCCTTGCAGGCGAACGATGATGGGAATAGCAATGTTGCCCATGTTCTTGTAAGCATCTATCACGCCTTGCGCCACACGGTCGCAACGAACAATACCGCCGAATATGTTGATGAGAATGGCTTTCACCTTCGGGTCTTTCATAATGATGCGAAAGCCGGCTTCTACCGTTTGCGCATTGGCCGTGCCGCCCACGTCCAAAAAGTTGGCGGGCTCGCCGCCGCTTAGCTTAATCATATCCATCGTAGCCATGGCAAGCCCGGCGCCGTTCACCATGCAGCCTACGTTGCCGTCAAGCTTTACAAAGTTCAGATTGAACTTGCCCGCTTCCACTTCGGTTGGGTCTTCTTCGCTCACGTCGCGAAGGTTAGCCAAATCAGGATGGCGCATCAAAGCGTTATCATCTAAGTTCATCTTGCAATCAACGGCAACAATCTTGTCGTCGGAAGCTTTGAACAAAGGATTTATTTCAAGCATGGCGCAATCCAATCCCACGTAAGCGTTGTATAAATTGGTTACAAACTTCACCATGTTTTTAAACGCATCGCCTTTCAGCCCAAAGTTGAACGCAATCTTCCGTGCCTGGTAGCCTTGCAATCCGCCGCCCGGAAAAACCCATTCTTTATAAATCTTATCCGGAGTATTGTGCGCCACTTCCTCTATGTCCATGCCGCCTTCGGTGCTATACATAATTACGTTCTGGCCTTTTGCACGGTCTAATAAAATGGAGAGATAAAACTCTTTGCGTTCGTTAGGCCCGTCGTAATACATGTCCTGCGCCAGCAAAATTTTGTTCACCACTTTGCCCGCCTCGCCGGTTTGAATGGTCACCAACGTGCCGCCCAATATTTTAGAGGAGATGTCGGTGACCTCATCGAGATTCTTAATCACCTTAACACCGTTCACACCTGTCTCTTTCACTTTTCCCTTGCCGCGTCCGCCTGCATGAATCTGCGCTTTAATCACGGCAAAGGGGCTTCCGTAAGTGGTTTTGATCTGGCGATAGGCTTCTTCGGCTTCGTGGGGCGTACTGGCGGCCATGCCTTCCTGCACCGGAACGCCGTATTTTTTGAGCAGTTCTTTTGCCTGGTACTCGTGCAAATTCATGTGGAAAATTTTAGTGTGGCCAAAGATAACAACTCGCCCTAACCCTCTCCAACAAAATTGAAGAGGAAGCAGGCCATTTATGCGCACAATCGCTCCACCAAATACTTACGTGTGTTTACAACAGTAAACAACCAAAGAACCCATTGAGAAGATTGCTTGCTATTTCTGAGATTGCATGGCTCCTGCTGCCGCATTGGCGGAAAGGGATGCGTGAGACTAAAAAAAATTATCCAGCGATTTTAAGCTAATGGGCTTTTCCCAGATGGTCAGTTTTGCGCCGTCTAATTCCGCGGGCATGGTAGGGCGAAAGGCACTAATGAGGTGGTATTGAATTTCGGGGAAACGATGGTACAATTCCGGCAACTTGTCCCAACCTAAACCGTCGGGAAGATTGTAGTCAATGAAAAGGTATTCGGGGGTAAGGCTGTTCAGCCGCGACATCCCATCGGACAGCGTGTGTGCAATGTAAACTTCGTACTGCTTGCGCAGAAAGTATGTCTTCATCAGCAGACACAAGTCCACTTCGTCATCTATAATTAAAACCTTTTTCCGCGTGGTCATAGCTCGTCAACAATTCTTACAATTCATTAATTATCATACCAAACCCAATCACTAATAAAGGAGACTCCAATAAAATGCAATCGCTTTCCTTCATTCTATCAAGCCCTGCCTTTTTTCTTTTCAAAAAATAGGCCTTCGTCATCCGACGGCTCATTTGTTTTTCCACTTTTTGGTTACAGGCAACACGGTTGTTGGTACGATTATTTAAACATGCAGGGAAACATTACTCACTTTAAAACACCGTATATGAGTGCGAAAACAAAACTGGTTTTAGGCTTGGTTGGCGCTGCCGCCGCCGGCGTGGTAGTAGGCCTTTTATTGGCTCCCGACAGCGGAACTTCTACCCGGAAAAAAATAGCCGGCACCGCCGGCGAATGGACGGACTACGTCAGCGACCTTTTTTCGTCGGCTAAAGAAGAAGCTGCCGATCTGAAAAAGAAAGGCGCCAAAGCAGCTTCCGATGCAGCCCGCCGGGTAAAAGAAGCAAAAGAAATGTACGCGTAAGAAAAAGGCAATGGTGTTTTCAACCATTGCCTTTAAAAATACCACCACGCATGGAAGACCTTAAAACCAGCACCTCTCGCTTAAAAGACCACGTTGGCGAATACGTAAAAGCCACTGTGGAGCTGGCGAAAGCCAAAGCCGCCAAAGGCGCAAGCAATGCCGCCGCCGGTGCGGCTATCGGCGTAGTTTCGCTTATACTGGGCCTCTTTTTTCTGGCCTTTTTATTTACGGCGCTTGCCTGGTGGCTCGCTGATTTGCTTCATAGCCCGGCACTTGGCTTTTTATGCGTAGCCGGCCTTTTTTTACTTCTGATTGTTTTGATTTTTGCCCTGCGCAAAAAAGTGATCGTTCCACTTATTCGCAACGCCATCATTAGTGCCGTTTATGACAAAAAAGATTAAAACGTACGAAGACCTCATACAAGAAGAGCAGCGTCTGACGGCGCAATTGCGTTCATACAAGGATTTGATTCAGGAAGACCTTGTCATTCTTAAACAAGGCTTGAACCCGTTCAAGCGAGGTATTGATGTGGCTAAGAATTTGTTTACCCGCGGCGACAATGGACCCTTACTCAACTTTGGCCTCAACTTCGGCATGGACGTCTTTTTGCGACGCATCCTGCTTGGCCGCGCCAGTTGGATAACCAAAGTGGTGGTGCCTTATTTGGTAAAGAATTACGCTTCTCATTTTGTTACCGAAGACCAGCGCAAAGCGGTGGGCAAATCTGTAAGCAAGTTTGTAAGCAAAATACTAATGAAGAAAAAGAAAGAAAAGTTTGAAGAAGCACCACCGGAATAATTGAAAGGTGCGACAGGCAATGGAGTGCAATCGCTAATTCTTACTGTATTCTTTTATCAAACTAATTTTTTATGGACTCCAAAAACGGCCCCCGAAGTAAAGAAGACAACTCTGCGTCAACATTTGAAAACTTCCCGGACGTGACCCCGCGACGGGAAGGTGGTGATGACGCCATAGCGGAACGCCACATTACCGACAGCCGCGCCGATGAAAAGGTAATTGTAAACGAACAAGAGAGTGAGAAGATAGTCAACAACGAAGAAGGCGATAACAGCACAAACGAACTTTAGCCTGAATCTACAAAAGAAGAACAGGAACATACAGAGAGGACTTATAAGATTCTCGCGGCTTGAAGATGAAGGCGGGTGTAAAGATGTTGGTTGGAGAATTTTGCTTCAAAAAACTTTGTTCCGAGTGGGCTTGGGATGAGGAAAGAGTTCTACTAACCAATAAAATTCAGCCTCTACTCTTGGTCGCTGGAACAAGGAAGGAAGCCGGTATATTTTTTCGGTAGCATCAAGTGTTGTCAAACACCTTTTTATGTCGAAGTTTTTGTATTTCAGCCACCGCCAGTCCTACCAATCTGCCAGTGTTTTAAAGAAAGTAACCCGGCGCAACCTACTAGCGTAAAATTTATCATCTTTGAAAACCGTGTTTTCGATCCATCCTCTTGTTTGCCAAAAGGACGGTGTTATCCCATCCCTTCTTTTTTTGAATGCAGGGCAAAGCCACGAGATTACGATGTACAGTAATCAAAGCAAGATTTTAAAACCAGAACAAAGTTCTATATATTTTTCTTTTGCCTGTCAATAAGTGTATTTTCGTAGAATTGCTTCCCCACGTACAGGCCGCTTCCTTTCGTGGTATGCAAGAACTGCCTTGCATAATAAAAAAAATTCTTCTGTAAAACAGTGATTTCCATTTGCAGGCTGAATAGATTTTAAAGCGCAAAAATTTTGGAGCCACAGTTGCCTATGGAATAAAGCGCCAAAATCTCCACCAGATGATCAATCAACACTTAGCTCAAAAGCAGCGGCTTAAAATATTGCCGCAGCAGATTCAACTCCTCAATTTTTTTCACCTCAACACGTTAGAACTCGAGCACCGCATTGTGCAGGAGATAGAAGAAAATCCCCTGCTGGAAGATCAAAAAAGCGACTTTGACACTGAAGTCGAAAAATTCAACAAAGACAGCGTACAGGATTACCAGGATTGGGAAGAATTCGTTTACGACGACATCCCGGATTATAAAGCCGAATACGGCTCTTTTCTACACAACGACAAGCTACCCGAACGGCCCATCACCAACGGTTTTGACTATCGCTCTTCACTGAAAGACCAATACAAGTTAATAGCTGATGACGCGGCCGAGATAGAGCTTGCGGAATTCATCATTGATTCGCTTAACGACTGCGGACTGATGGAGCAAAGCCTTGAAGACGTGGCGCAGGACATTTCTTTTAAACGCAACAAATGGTTTGAGCCCGACAGCCTGCTGCAAATTCTTCAAAAAATTCAATCGTTGGAGCCGGTGGGCATTGCGGCCCGCAGCATCAAGGAATGTTTGCTCATTCAACTTTACCGCCTCAACATCAAACGCCCCGATGTGAAGATGGCCATTAAGTTACTGGAAGATCATTTCGCCGACCTGCACCATCGCAACATGGACAAGATTAAAGCGCATCTTAAAATAGATGAAGAAGAACTCAAGATTGTGCTTACCCTTATTGCGTCGCTTAAAATGCGGCCTGTGTGCGAATTACAGGAAGGCGTGAACACCAATCAAAACATTCTTCCCGATTTTGTGGTTACCCGCAACGGCGAAGTAATTGAAGTGCAGCTTTACCGCCAGCGTTCCGAAAGCCTCAACATTAATGCCGCCTGGCGCGAGATGGCGGAAAACAATGCAAAGGTCACGACAGATAAATCGGCGGTGCAGTACATTAAGAACAAGTTGCAATCGGCACAATGGTTTATTCATGCCGTGCAACAACGCGAAGGAACGATGCTGAAAATCATGCGCTGCATGGTGCAGTTGCAGTACGATTATTTCATGACCGGCGACATCAATTTGCTGAAGCCGATGATCCTAAAAAACGTAGCCGAGATGGTTGGCGTTGACATCTCCACCGTATCCCGCATTACTTGTAACAAGTACGCCGAAACGCCTTTTGGACTGCTGTTATTAAAAGACCTTTTTACAGAAGGCATTACGAACGAAAAAGGCCAGGTCATCAGCAACCGCGTAATACAATCAGCCATTTCCGACGTGATATTAACCGAAGACAAGCACAACCCTTATACCGACCAGCAATTAGTGAAAATCCTTTCGCAACGCGGCTTTTCCGTAGCCCGCCGCACCGTTGCCAAATACCGTGAGCAATTGCAGATACCCGTGTCACACGTTCGCGGCTTGTGGGCATAAAACCACTAATTTCACAGCCTAATAAAATACACTTCGTTACATGCAAACCATCCTGATTATTGATGATGACCGCGACATTTGCTTGCTGCTGAAACGCTTTTTAACCCGCCACAATTACGACGTTATAGAATCGTACAGCGGCAAAAAAGCTTTGGAACTTTTAGAAGAAACGGAACCTGCCCTGGTCATGTGCGACTTCCGGTTGGAAGACATGGACGGCAATACCTTGCTGGCAAAAATCAAGGAACGATATTATCACTTGCCTGTCATCATCATGACCGGATACAGCGACATTAAAATTGCCGTGGAGGTGATGAAGATGGGTGCTTTCGATTACATCACCAAGCCGCTCTTTCCCGATGAAATTCTAATAACGATTAAGAAAGCTTTGGAATCGCCGCAGAGTGCCGAACCCGTGCGCCAGCAAAGGCTTTCTGCAGATACATCACGGGAACAAAAGCAGGCGCCCTCCACCAACGGCGTGGCTACAGCTTCAAAAGAAAAAGCGCCGAACGTGATCATCTCCGGCGATTACATTTTTGGCGATTCGCCCGTATTTAAGCAACTGCTTCAACAAATAGATCTGGTGGCGCCCACCAATTATACCGTCATCATTCACGGCGAAAGCGGCAGCGGCAAAGAAGGCATTGCACAAGAGATACACAAGCGCAGCAAACGCAAAAACAAACCCTTCGTGGCTATTGACTGTGGCGCTCTTTCTAAAGAACTCGCCGGCTCCGAATTGTTTGGCCACGAGAAAGGATCGTTCACAGGAGCTCTTAACTTAAAGGTTGGCTCCTTTGAAATGGCCAACGGCGGCACCATCTTCCTTGATGAAATTGCCAACCTCTCTTACGAAATTCAGGTCTCTTTGCTTCGCGTGGTGCAGGAAAGAAAGATGCGCCGCGTGGGCGGATTAAAAGACATCGAACTTGATGTGCGCATCATCATCGCTTCTAACGAAAGATTGTGGGATGCGGTGCGCCGGGGCAAATTTCGCGAAGACTTGTACCACCGCTTTAATGAATTCAGCATTGACATTCCGCCGCTGCGCCAACGGCCTGATGACGTGTTGTTGTTCGCCAACTTTTTCCTGCAACAAACCAATTTGGAATTGGGTAAGAACGTAAAGCGCCTAAGTCCCGATGTGGAAGCCATCTTTCGCAACTATGTTTGGTACGGCAATCTGCGCGAACTGAAAAACGTCATTAAACGGGCAACGCTTTTAACCGATGGCGAAGAGATAGAGCCGATGGCATTGCCGTTTGAAATCTCCAACTTCAACAAGCTGCAGTTTGACAAAGGTCCGCAAATAGAAACAGTAACCAATTCATACAATTCCAATTCTCATCCGCAAACACCGGCGGCGCCTGTATCTGCCGTTGCGGAAGAAGAAGAGCCTCCACGCAGCAACCTGTCCGAAACCACGCTCAAAGGCGCCAGCATTGATGCCGAGTACGAGATGATTTTAAAAGCCCTGAAAAAAGTAAACTTCAATAAAAGCAAGGCGGCCAAGCTGCTAAACATTGACCGCAAAACCTTGTACAATAAAATGAAGCAATACCAGGAGTTTAATAACCAGTAGAAGTTGCCGGTTACCAGTTGCTGGTTGCCGGTATCTTGCTATTTAAAAAACTCTACTGGTGTAAACTTTCAAATAGCCGAAGCGCCGATCACTGTTAACTAGAAAAACCCATAACAATAACAAAACACAGTGTCTTCGGGTTTCCAGCCACCGGCAACTTCTTAACTTCTCCCTTATGCCCGCTTCCCCTCCCTCTGTTCGAGTGCTGATTATTGACGATGACGAAGATGATTTTTTCATCACATCGGAGTACTTAAAAAGCATTCAGGAATACAAGCTTCAAATTGACTGGAGCTATAAGTTTACCGATGCCGTGGAGCGGCTGCAAAAAAAAAGCTACGATATTTATTTTGTTGATTACCGCCTTGGCGCCAAAACGGGCCTTGATTTTTTACAAGAGGCGGTGCGCATAGGCACTGAAGAACCCATTGTGCTGCTTACGGGTAAAGGCAACAAAACCGTGGACGTGGAAGCCATGCAGATGGGCGCCACGGATTACCTGATTAAAACCGAACTCAATACCGAAAAGCTGGAACGCTGCATCCGGTATTCGCTTGAACGCACGGCTTACCTGAAAGCCTTGCGGGCCAATGAAACCAAGTACCGCAGCATGTTTGAGCTGTCGAAAGATGCGGTTTTTATTTCCGACAAAGGCTTGCGCTTTAAAGACTGCAACCCGGCCACATCAGGATTGCTTGGGTACGCAAAAGAAGAACTCGTGCAGCTATCGGTTTACGACTTGATGGAAGACGAAAAAGATAAAGCCGTTCTGCAAAACCTGATGCAATCGGAAGGCTATGCGGCCGATCTTGAAATTGAATTGCTAACCAAAGACGGCGACCGTAAGACCTGTGTTTTTTCTGCTACGGAAACGCCGGAAAATGACGGGGCTTATTTTCAGGGATTGCTGCACGACATTACTACCCTGCGCCGCGCCGAGAAGGCCAATTTAATGGTGGAAAAATTAGGTGCTACCGGCAGGTTGGTCCGTACCCTTGCGCACGAAGTGCGCAACCCGCTTAACAACATCAACATGTCGGTGGAGCAGTTGGCACACAGCGCTGATGAAAAGGAAAAAGATGACAACGGTTTGTTTCTCGACATCATCCAGCGTAACAGCAAACGCATCGGCGACATTATTACCGAATTGCTGGATACGGCCCGGCCCACTGAACTTACGTTTGAGAACCAGCCGTTGCAAACCCTGATGGACGAAGCCTTAAATGAGGCGCTTGACCGCATCACGCTTCAGCACATCAACATGGACGTGCGGTACCCGCCGGTGCCGTGCTTTATCATGGCCAACAAGGAAAAACTTCGCATCGCTTTTTTAAACATTGTGATTAACGCAGTGGAGGCGATGGAGCCCGGCAAAGGCACACTCACCATCACCATTGAAAAAGCCCGCGGCGCACATGTGGTTACCATTAAGGACAACGGCTGTGGCATTCCTGAAGAAAATCTTTCGCGGCTATTTGAACCTTACTTCACATCAAAACGAAACGGGATGGGATTGGGCCTGGCAGCCACGCTCAATATTTTACAGTCGCACAAAGCCAGCATTGACGTGACCTCGGTGTTGAAAGCAGGTACAACATTCGTTATCAGCTTTCCGGCAGCGTGATAAATGCGAGTTGCAAGTAGCGAGTGGCACATAGCTTCTGACAATAATTTTTTCTACAAAAACACCCTCTTCGATTTTGAAAGAGGGTGTTTTTATTTAATTTTCTTTAAGCGTACGGAGCGACTCGCTACTTGCGACTCGCTCCGTACTCAATCCACTATCGTATTGCGCTTGCTGTGCAGCCAGTGATACAACATGCCGCCCACAAAAGGAACGGCCACTACGGCGATGGTCCATAAAACTTTTTGGCCGCCTTCCAGCGTATCGGTTTTCACCACTTCTAAAATGCTCCAAATCCAGCTTATCGTCATCAGCCCGGCGGTAACAATAGTGAGGATATCGCCGGTTCCGCTTTCGCGGTTGTTGCGAAAGGCAATGGAGATGACGAGCATAAGAATGGCGACGAGACCGAGGATGAAATTTGGATGCCGAATGTTTGCCATAACGTGAAGTTTTCGTCTGAAGAATAAATCTGTTCGTTAACGGTGAAGGTTAAAAATCTATACCACTTTCGCGTATTTGTTCCTTCCGGTAAAGCAACAAACAAGGCAGAAAGAGGTTGTCCCGTGGTCAGCTTTGAGCAATTGAAATTTTAAACAGTCATCCGTCCAGCCGCGAAACCGGAATTTCTTTCGATTCCCGCTTGATGATGAAAACGGCTGTGGATTTGGGCCGGATGCCGTGGCCTTTTTCGAGCGCAAAGGCCCGCGTAAACTCCGCGCCGAAATACAAGATGACCGATGAATAATAAACCCAGGTGAGGATGATGATGACGGAGGCTGCCGTGCCGTAGTTGACGCCCAGCCGTGACTTAGCGAGGTAAATGCCGATAATGTATTTCCCGGCTAAAAATAAAAACGCTGTGAATACCGAGCCTATAGCCGCATCCCGCCAGGAGATAATGGCATCGGGCAACACTTTATAAATAACCATGAACAAACCGGTAATCACTACCAGCAGCAGTGCAATGTTTAAGGTCGTCAGCAAATAAATCGTGGCGTTTGGAAAGGCGGCCGTAAGCTTATCGCTCAACACCGAAAGCACTGTGCTGGAGATGAGCGTAACCACCAGCAAAAAACCCAAGGTCAGTACCAACACGAACGAGAGAGCACGGTTGATCAAATATTTCAGCCAGCCTTTTTTGGGTTTGGCTTTTACCGACCAGATAAAATTAATAGAGCCTTGTATTTCGGTAAAAATTCCGGTGGCGCCAATAAAGAGAACCACAATGCCGATGGCAGTGCCGATGCCGGTATTGTGCGACTTTTCAACGTTAGCAATGATCTCCTGAATTTGAAGCGCCGCATCGTGGCCCACCAAGTCTTGAATGGCGGTATAAACGCGGCCTTGCACGGCAGCGCGGCCAAAGAGGCTGCCCACAATGGAAATGATGACGATGAGCAGCGGGGCCACGGCAAAGATGGTGTAGTAGCTTAGCGAAGCGGCCAGCTTCATGCAGTTGTCTTCGGAAAAATTTTCACCCGTCCGCTTTAGGATCCGCCAGGCAAGTTTGAGAATCTTTATCATGCGCTTTGATGGCCGTGAAAATACAAGAATGCAGCGGTTTAAAGATTTGGAGATGCGATGATTTGAAGATTAACTTGCTTTAGTGTAGGAACATGCTCCAGTTGGCGGATGTCCGAAAGATTGTATAGAATGAATGTTTGTAAAAGGAGATGTTGGCTTCGCAACGCTCAATTGAATTACTGAACGTGCAGTCCCGGTAGCTATCGGGACGAGAGCGACGCAACAGACGATCAATAGATAGATAAGCTTCTGGCCTAAAAAGATTGAAAATGAAAGAGCTTGAAACCTATAAACATTACTGCTAACCGCTAACTGCGTACTGCTACTTTTATTCAAGCTGCTAATGTAAACTCGCTCATTCGGTTGGCGCATTCGCGGCAAACTTTAGCGCATTGCTCAAACGAAGCGCCGTTCAAACGTTCGCAGACTTCCGCGCATTCCTCGCAAATACCAACGCAGAGCAAGGCCATGTTCCGGCTGTTGACCGATCCGGTTTTGAGGGCGTGAAACGTTCCCATGCAGATGTAAGCACATTCGTCCACCACTTTTACAACCTGGTTAGAGAGGTATTTTTTTATGGATTGAAGATCGGTAAGAAGGTTTTCACAATTGATCCAGGCGTTGAAGCAAGCATTGGTGTGAAGCGGCTTTATAGCGTGCATGACTTTTTTTGGTGGTTGAAAAGGCCTTGATTTAAAATTGACGGATGTTTTGCACGGGTAAGGTGGGTGAAATTCGTAAGATGAATAATTATAGAAAATAACCTGCCAATTTCTAGAAGTATCGGCTTATTTGAAAGCCGATTTGATGAGTAGGAATCTCTACAATTACGAAGCACAAAAAAAGATGAGTAATCAGTGATAAGCAAATCCCTTGAACCTGCGGACTATCTTGTTACCGGAGGCTTTCCTTTACTCTATATCGCTCTTTACTGATTACTCATTGTTGATGATCACTTATGCGTCTGCTTTCTGCAAATCACGCAGGCGTTTTACTTCATCATGACCGTTACGCAACAAGGCCTTCTGGCGAACAATGAGGTCGCGCAGTGAGGGTTCCATGTCCACATCGGAATTCAGCGCCATGTCGTAAGCCTTTTGTGCGGCATCTTCGCCAAATTCGCTGTTTTCTAAAACGGCTTTTCGGTCATGGCCGGTAACTACGGCTTTCAGGTCCATCCATACGCGGTAAATTTTACCGGAGTTGGTGGTGCCTTCTGTAGGTTCGCCACCAAGGCGGGTCACTTCTTGCGAAAGCTCTTGCGAATATTGACCACTTTCGCTGATGTAGCGTTGAAACAAAGTTTTCAGATCGCCATCAGTGTCTTTCAGTTCATCAATAGACCGCTGATAACCAACTACGCGATCGTTATTGATTTCAATGAGATCGTTCAAAATGCTTACTATCTTTTCCATATTGATTGTTTATATCTAAGCCTTGCGTAAAAAATCGTACCGAAACGACAGCGGCAAAGCAGGCGAAAGTAAGTCGTAAAGAATGGGGATTTGTAAAATTGCCTTTTGCTGTTTTACTCTTCCTGCTCTTGTGCGGCTTGTACGCTGTTGTTTAAATAGACAAAGACATTGCTCTATGATAAATCAAAGTACTGTGGAAACTCATGATTATTTCATGAAGTTTAGCTCCGGCTCTGCAAGATAACCGAGGGCACGTTGGGATTTGCATTGACCTTATAGAGACGGTTTGTTTGATAGCAGTTTAAAATCTGTAAGAAGAAGGATACGCCTTGCGGACCCAACATCATTTCAATATCGGCTATACCGCTGCTAAAAAAATTTCTTCTGCATTAATTGAATTTGGTCTGAAAATTTCTGCGAAGCCTTTATTCACTAACCCAAAATTCTATAGTATGGCAGCCTATTCAAAAGGTGCGGGAAAAAAGGTAGCCCGAGCCATGGACGAAATGAAAAAAGGTTCGCTGGAGAGCGGCCGTAGCGGTAAAAAAGTAACCTCACGCAAACAAGCCATCGCCATCGGTTTGTCGGAGGCACGAAAGGCAGGCGCCAAAGTTCCGGACAAAAAAAGCGCAAGTAAAAAAGCAGCTGCAAAGAAGGGGTTCGCGAAAAAAGCAGCCGGGAAAAAAACTGTGGCAAAAAAATCAGCGTCCAAGAAAACAGCAGGTGAAAAGACAACCTCCAAAAAGGAACGGGCAAAAAAAGTTCGCGATAAATGAGGGTGTTCTTGAAAGGTTGATGGCTTGAATCTTTTTCAACCCGTCAACCTTTTTATTTATCGGCCGTTTGCTACACCAACTCTTTTAGAATTTTCATCAATACTTTTTCGTCGGAAGCGTAGCCGGTCAGGCCGTCTTCTTTTTCAATGGCGTCAAGCTCTTTGGTGTATTTGCCCAGGGCTTTTTCTTCGTACAACTTGATGACGCCGGGATGCACGTAATATTTTTTACAAACGGTTCGGGTGTTGCCAAGCTTATCGCTCACGTCGTCCAAAGCCGCAATGATGTTTTTTCTGCACTCGCCGTCGGTTTCGTAGTCGGGCATTTGATAAAAAGCCCGAAGAACACTTAAGGTTCCGGCCCAAGTGCGAAAGTCTTTGGCGGTAAATTCGCCGCCGCTTGCGTCTTTTATGTAGCGGTTCACCATGCCCGAATCAATGGAATGCGGGTTGCCTTCGGCATCGTAATACTGAAACAATTCTTTGCCGGGAATGTCCTTGCAATGCTTCACCAACTTCGCCAGCTTCGCGTTGCGTAAAGTGATGTTGTGGTTTACTCCTTTCTTTCCTTTGAATGAAAACTTCACCGTGGCCCCACTCACCTTCACGTGGCCGTCTTTTAACGTGGTAAGGCCGTAAGAGCCGTATAGTTTTTCGTAACCGTCGTTGCCTATGCGAATGTGTGTGCGCTCCATCAAACCGATAACGGTAGCCAAAACTTTTGCCTCGTCCAATGTTTTGTGGCCAAGGTCTTCTTCTACTTTTAACCGGATGGCCGGCAATAGTTTTCCGAATTCATACAGGTGATGAAATTTTGTTTGGTTCCGCATAACCTGCCATTGTGTATGATAGCGGTATTGCTTGCGGCCTTTGCCGTCAACGCCGGTGGCTTGTATGTGGCCGGCCGGCTTGGGACAAATCCAAACAGACGTCCATGCGGGTGGAATCACCAAACTTTTTATTCGTTCAAGAGTTGCGGCATCTTTCACTGCCTTGCCTTTGTGGGTATAGGCAAAGCCGGTTCCTTTTTTTGTGCGAAGAATGCCTTCATCGCTGTCGCTCACATAAAGCAGGGCCGCTAATTCGGCCGCTTTAGAATAGTCGCGATCTATTGTTAAAAACTCCTTGTGCGATAGTTCTGTTACGGGTTGCATAATTTACTTGGCCTGCTTTTGCTTTTGACGGTATTCTTTCTTGTATTCATCCAGGTCTTCCGCTTCGTCCACCGAATGGGAACTGTGCAAATCGTTGTCGTCGCGGGCCAGTTGTGAAAGCCGGATATAAAACTTTTTAAGCACTTCCAATTCGTCTTGCGTCAGGTCTTCCACGGTAATGAGACGGTTGCTTGCTCTTTCTTCGGCCGCAATCAGTTCGTTCAGCTTTAATTGAATGGCCAGTGAGTCCTTGTTCTGTGATTGTTGAATCAAAAACACCATTAAAAAAGTGATAATAGTGGTGCCGGTATTAATGACCAATTGCCAGGTATCGGAGTAGTGAAACACCGGACCGGTGACCGCCCAAATAACGATGACCGCAAACGCAAGTAAAAAGGTGGTAGAGGAACCCGTGGCCCGCGTGATGGCATTGGCGGCTTTCTCAAACCAGCGTTTAAAGCCTTTTTTGCTCCTGCCCTGTCGCATGCCCAAAGCCCGGTCCACTTTGGATATTGTTGAATTGCTGTCCATAGTTGATTAATTATTCTTTTACAAGAGAAAAAGCCAGACCAAGATAACCGGCCATCCGTATGCTGCTTTACTTTCTCCCAACGAAAGTCATGTATTTTAAAAGCGGTAGTAATGGTTGCGTAAGTTTTCGCTTGCTTATTTCGCCTGCGTTTCAACCGGATGGTTCTGTACTCCGTAAATATTTCTCAATTCATCCAGAAACAATTCGGCCGTTTTTGCTTCGTTGCTTTTTGCACCTGGTTACTTCTGCGGTTCTCGCTGCGAACAACAAAGAAATTATGAACAGAGATGCTTTGACGGTGTAGGAATATATAGGTCTGCAGCTTAAAGATTATTAATCTGATTAAAATGTTTGTAGCATTTTTTACCCAAAAGCAGACCGGGCCGTAAGAATAGGTTAGTACTGTGTGTCCGGTAATTAAATCCAAACAATAACTCAATGGCTTGGTGTTCATCAGCCTACTATTCTTTAAGGAGAAACGTTACAAACCAGCGAAACTGCTTATGGCAGTTTTTGCGCCGGCTAAATTTTGTGGTATCTAATTTGGATAATCTACACACGAGCCATTTGCTCATATACCCTTAAAACATTCCATATGGACACAAATCAACAACTAACATTTTTGCAGGAGAGAATTGAGGATATCGGCAGTGCCATTTTTTACAACCAAAGCGACGCGGTTTTAAAACTTCCTACCTCAATTGTCAATACCGTAAAAGTGGACGATTACGGATTTGTGTGGTTTGCCGTACAAAAGCCTTCGCAGCGGCTGAATGAGTTTGAGCAGGAGTTTCCGGTGAAAATGGATTTTTATAAAAAAGGCAAAGGCTACTTTTTACAGGTTACTGGCAAAGGCTTTATGGTGAACGATCCTGAAGAAATGAATTGGCTGCAAGATCTGGCCGAAGAACAGAACGAAATGGTGAATGGCGCCGTAGCTTTAGTGAAAGTAAAAATTCAAAAAGCCGAGTATTACGAAACCCGTTCGATGCAAAGTACCTCTTGGTGGCAAACCGCATGGACCACGATGATGACTTGGTTCCGCCACGACGCTTACCGCTCCGGCGACATGTTCTTTCCCGCTTCTTAATTAATTGGCGATTGTATAATTTGCAGTAGGCAGTAAATACACAAGCAAAAGGAGAATGAGTTCATTCTCCTTTTGCTTGTGGCAGGCGCTGGCTAAGGCTCTATCTTGCTTTTACTTGCAGTTTGCCGATTTCTTATTTGCTTATTATGCTTTGCCTATTGCAAATTGCTTATTGTCCTTCCCTCGCTCTTGCCGGTGCATTGGCCTCCGAATTGCCGTTGTA
Organism: Flavisolibacter sp.; assembly: GCA_965247695.1. GTDB lineage: Bacteria > Bacteroidota > Bacteroidia > Chitinophagales > Chitinophagaceae > Flavisolibacter. The sequence continues at coordinate 1,114,182 of OZ252037.1, read as the reverse complement.
ATCCATATAACCTTCGCTTTCATCTTTGTCTTTTTTTACAGCGACTTCGGTTTCGGTGCTTCTTGTTTCGTTATGTTGGTTAAAAGAATTCATGCTGCCCGGCTGTTGATCGTTTTCGGGTTGATTGCTGCGCTTGTCTTTATTGTCTTGCATAGTTATTTTTTTAAGAAGGGTGACAATTCTGTGCCAACAAAAACCATTGCAAAATGACGCCTGTTTTAAACGGTGTTTGATAAAGCCGTCTGCATCACACCAAAGACTTGTTTTGAAAAGATAATGACCCGAAAGTACACGCAACATCACTGCATTCAAGCGAGAACAAACCAAATCAAACGCAAAGCTTTAAATTGCCCTCATGCACCCATCAGTAAAAATTTACGACAACGTTGTTGAGAGTTTTCTCCATACCGATTTTGAAACAGAAGCTTTAGCGGCTGATTGCCTTTTTACCGAAGGGCCGGTTTGGAACAAGGAAGGCTTTTATCTTTTCAGCGACACCACCGCCAATGTGGTTTACAAAATTATTCCCGGCAAAAAGAAAGAAGTGTACATCGCCAACAGCGGCACAAACAACTTACAGGACGAAGACGTAAAACCTGACCAGGCCGGCTCGAATGCCTTGGCTTATGATACCGACAAAAAGCTGCTCGTATGCCGGCACGGAAGCCACGGGATTGCAAGGTGGGATGAAAAAGAATTGCAACCCTTTATTTCATTGTACAAAGGCAGGCCGTTTAATTCGCCAAACGATCTTGTTGTTGACAAACAAGGCCGCGTGTTTTTTTCCGATCCACCGTATGGCTTGAAAGATGGAAAGTTGAATTTTGAAAAATTTCAGCCGCTTGCCGGCGCCTATTGCTTTAAAGACGGCGAAACGGTTCTCTTCAACGACAAGTACCAGTATCCAAATGGCGTTTGCCTTACACCGGATGAAAGTGAGTTGTACCTGTGTTCAAACAAACCATTTGAAAAATTCATCTCCGTTCACGATACAGAAACACTGCAATTCAAACGCATACTAGCGGAGGAAAACAGCGACGGAATCAAATGCGATGCGCAAGGCCGTGTTTATTTGTGCAACAAGGACGGCATCATCATTTTAAACAGTGAAGGAAAACGATTGGCCTTGCTTTCTTTTCCAACCATTCCGGCCAATTGCTGTTGGGGTGGCAACGAAAAAAAAGATTTGTTTATCTGCGCAAGAGAGCAGGTTTTTCTGATCAAGAATTTATTGCGGTAGCGGCCCATCCCTAATTTTGATTCATGCTACAAATCAGTAACCGCGGACAGCAAATGCCGCCCTCTCCCATTCGCAAGCTTGTTCCCTATGCCGAAGCCGCCAAGAAAAAAGGCGTTCATGTTTTTCACCTCAACATCGGCCAGCCCGATATTGAAACGCCGCCATCCATCCTCGATGCTGTTCGCAAAGCCGACATCCCCGTGCTGGAATACAGCCACAGCGCCGGCAACGAAAGCTACCGCCGCAAGCTGGTGAGCTATTATAAGTCCGTTGGCATCACCATTGGTTACGATCAAATCATTGTTACCACCGGCGGCTCCGAAGCCATTATGTTCGGTTTTTTTTGCTGCCTCAATCCCGGCGATGAAGTCATAATTCCTGAACCTTTTTATGCGAACTATAATGGCTTTGCCGTGGAAGCAGGCATTAATGTGGTGCCCATCACGGCGTACATCGAAAACGGATTCGCATTACCGCCCATTGCTGAATTTGAAAAAGTCATTACGCCTAAAACCAAAGCCATCGTTGTTTGCAGTCCCAACAACCCCACAGGTTATTTATACAGCCGGCAGGAGATGGAAGCCCTCAAAACCATTTGCCTCAATTACAACCTTTATCTTTTTTCGGATGAAGCCTACCGTGAGTTTGCGTACACCGGCGACTATACCAGCGCCATGCACCTGCAAGGCATGGACGAACACGTGGTGCTGATGGACACTATCAGTAAACGGTACAGTGCCTGCGGAGCAAGAATCGGGGCCTTTGTCACCAAAAACAAAGCGGTGTATGATGCGGCCATGAAATTTGCGCAGGCACGATTAAGCCCGCCCGGACTGGCCCAAATTATGGGCGAAGCCGCGGTGGACCTGCCGCCTTCTTATTTTGATGCGCCCAAGGCCGAATACATTGCGCGGCGTGATTTATTGGTAAAGCGGCTGAACGCAATGGACGGCGTGTATTGCCCGAATCCCGGTGGCGCTTTTTACGCGATGGCGAAATTGCCCATTGATGATTCGGATGCCTTTTGCCAATGGCTGTTGGAAGAATTTTCTTACAACGGCCAAACGGTGATGCTGGCGCCAGCAACCGGCTTTTACGGAACGGCGGGTTTAGGGAAGGCTGAAGTGCGGCTTGCCTATGTTTTAAATCTGCATGACTTGAGCAATGCAATGGATTGTTTGGAAAAAGCATTGCTCGACTATCCGGGCAGAACGCAACAATCAAAAAGCCAATTGGCAATGAGCAAGGGGCAATAAGCAACAGCAAAACGAACGATAAGTCTGCCGGTAAGAAATAAAGAAAGGCATAAGCCTATGTAAGGATATGTCTCCGGCATATCAGAAAGACTGTACATGCAAGCAGTTTGCTTTTAGTAATCTTAGCCAATGCTGAATGAGGATACAAGACGTAGACTTCCCGATAGCTATCGGGACGGGAGCGACGCAACAAACGCTTCATAGACAGACAAACTTCTGGTTCATAAAAAGCGTACGCAGAAGAACACTTCTTCCAAGTAAATGATACTGCAAACTGACAACTGCCTATTGCCAACTCCCTTTCTTTCACGGGGCATAATAATTGCAAAATTTCCTCAAACATTTAACGCAATTATTTACCTCCAAAAAATTACAAAATGGAACATACCGAAAATTATGGTAGTTGGCAAGGCGACGAAGAATTTCAGGCACACATGGGTACCTCAAGCGTAGTAAACGTAAGCCAAACGGAACGCATGATTAATGTGGGTCTCGGCGCATTTTTGCTGTCGTCGGGTTTGAGCAATTTAACGCGGCACCCCATCAAAGGTCTGTTGCGCACATTGGTGGGCGGCGCACTGCTTTATCGCGGCGTATCGGGGCACTGCCCGGTTTATGCCAGCATGGGCAAAACCAAAGGCGTAAGCAACACGCAAGCCATCAACATTCGGACGGGGCTGATTGTAAACAAGCCGAAAGACGAGGTGTATGCCTTCTGGCGCAAGCTTGAAAACCTGCCCCTGTTTATGAAACACTTAGCCAGCGTAACGGAGATAGATGCTAAACATTCGCATTGGGAAGCCGATGTGCCGGGCGGCATTGGCCGCATTAAATGGAACGCCGAGATCGTGAAAGAAGAAGAAGGGCAAATGATCGGCTGGCAATCCATCCCCAACTCTACCATCAACAATGCGGGTAAGGTAAGTTTTAAAGAAGCCTTAGGCGGACAAGGTACTGAACTGGAAGTGGTCATCAGCTATCATCCACCGGCCGGCGAATTGGGTGCGGGCATCGCCAAATGGGTGAACCCAATGTTGGAGAAAATGGTTCGGCAGGACATCATGAACTTTAAAGATTACATTGAAACCAAACATTCCTCTCCCTCTTCAAACAATGGCGGTAGTAACGGGCAAGGTGGCAAAGCCGATAACCCGAATATCATTCGCAGCGAAGCGGAAAGTGTGCAGGAAGGCGGCGGCAATTAATAGCTTTTGCACGTGAATGCTGAATGGCCAACGGTGAATAGAGAACCTTTATTTACCGTTGGCCATTTTTGATTTTATGGCGTTGGCCGCTTCGTCAAAGAGTGATGTAACCAATCCGGGATTTAATTGCGGAAATGGCAGGGGTGGTAAAAGATCGAGTTTATGATCATTTAACTGAAGTTTTCACCACCCTACTTTATGCCAAGCCCCCAATTTATAACCAATGTTGTCATACTCCGCGAATTTTTGGAAGCCGCAACTTTCGTGAAGCTTTATGCTGGCCTCGTTGGGAAGTGTGATGCCGGCGTAAAGGTTTACAAAGCCTTGCATTTTTAATAGCGAAACGAGGGAATTGTAGAGGCTTCGGCCGATGCCTTTTCCTTTGTGGGCATCACTCATATACACGGATGATTCGCATGTCCATTGATAGGCTTCACGGTCGCGATGGGCGGAGGCGTAAGCGTAAGCGTAACTGCAATAACGCCATCGGCTTCGCAAACAATCCAAGGAAACTTTTGAAGGCACTTGGTGATGCGGTTTTCAAATTCTTCTATAGTGGGAATGGCTGTTTCAAACGTGATAGCATCGTGCAGCACATGCGGAGCATAGATAGAGAGCATGCCTGCGGCATCGGCGGTGGTTGCGGTTCTGATGTTGAGCATAGGGCCAAGATAATTTCTTGCGGCCTGTTAAAGAACAAAAAAATCATTTTAGCGGGAGAAACCGAACCCTTATTTTTGCCGCCCCCTTTGCCGAGGTAGCTCAGCTGGTTAGAGCATCGGATTCATAACCCGAAGGTCGGCAGTTCAAGTCTGCTCCTCGGTACGAAAAAGCCTTCCATTTGGAAGGTTTTTTTATTTCACAACTGTAGAAGTTTTTGCTTTTGTGAACTTATATTAAATGCTTAGAGCTTTTCAAAAAAGTCCTTCTAAAAACGCTTTCGTCTCTTCAAAACTTTTGTGCTGCTTGCTTTGCAAGCCACACATGGTTCCGGCACGAGCCAACACCTCTCTGTCATCAATGTACAAGCATTCTTCAGGTGTAACGCCGGCTACCTTTAAGGCCAGTTCGTAAATGGCCGGATTGGGTTTGCGCAGGCCCACGTCGCACGAGCAAACAAAGCCATCAAATAAATTTTTTAGCCCGAATGTTTTTATCCGGTACTCGTGCAGGTCTTTGGGTTCGTTATTAAGCGAGAAGATGCGCAGGCCGGGCTTTGTTTTTTTCCATTCTAAAAACCATTGTAAGGTATCGGGCAACTCCGTTGATTCATGCAACATGAAATCAATAAAAACCTCTTTGCTAAAAGGCCGCGGCTCATAAAATAAAATGATGTTTAAGTAAAAGTCGAGCGAGACCGAGCCTTGCTCGTAAATGTCGAACACGATCTCGTGCAGGGCATTCATCTTTTCATAATCGAAGCCAAAGTGGTCGGCCGCTTTTTGCCGGGATTCGTGACCCCAGCCATTACTAAGCAGCACGCCGCCGATGTCCAAAAACAAAACGTTGAGCGAAGAATTTTTCATGCCTTGAGTTGTGCAACGAAGGTAGCGGAGGAAGGTTTGCTTCGTAAAATGATTGAGCTTGTGTCTATCAGAAATAATCAGCGCAATTTTGGTTTTGCAAGAACCACGGTGCTTTTTACCAATTTAAAAACCCACACATCAAATCCTGACGTCCCTTTTTCTTTCCAATACGATTCTACATAAAACAATCCATCGAAGCGATAACCGCTCTGCGGCGCAAACGGTGACGAAAGCGCAGCACCTCTTGTTACCCGAATCGGCAAGCTTAACTCGTAGTTTTTCATCAAGGCAAGGTTTTGCGAATTGAGGTCTTGATCAGTGGTTTGCTTTTTTGATTTGCGATCACGGCCGCCATGCCCGGCGTAAAGAATAATATCGCCGAAATCTTTATCGTCTTCGTAGCCGCCGGAAAGAATGATGGAATCGGCGCCTTCGAATTGTGAACCGCTGATACCTGCCCGCGGCGGACGGTGTACAAGCGAATGAGAAAGTTCAAGGCGGGTGTTGAAGTGTTGGCCTTCGATGACGTTTGGTACATTTCCGAAAAGGCGTTTTCTCATGCAAATTTATTCGAGAAAATAAAAGTATTTATGTGTGCTTTGTGCGCTCTAAGCCAGTATCGAAATACCTATCAATATATTTTTTAGGCTTAAGATTGCTCTCTCGCATTAACGAAAACACTTCCGTCTTGTCTCTAATCTTTTCATCAACCAATTTAAAAGCATTGACAAAACCTAAATAAACAAATCCTGAATCATCGTTGGCATAATCAAAGGCTTCTTCTTCCGCCTTGCGAATAGCATCTTCAAAGGAAACTGCTTTTATAAGCACAACCCTCTCTTCGTATAATTTGTTATTCGCTTCGATAGAACTGCTTTTCACCTCATACAGAGTTTTAGCACCGTACCAGCCTTTAATCTCCATAGTGTTTTGCTTTGACATAAAAATTTATTACCTCATTACTAAAAATTTGCTATAACCCACCGCAAATTTTTGCAACCGAAGATATTGCCTAAGAGTACGCCCAAAATGATATTTGAATTGTGTTTGTTCAAAACATTTTCAGTTTGTTTCGCCAGCTCATTTCCCCGTGGCTTGGCGCAAAAAATGAATATTCTTGATTGCATAGTCGCACTGCTCATTCAACACTTCGAAAAAGCGACGCATCGGTTTGGCTTGAAACTGTTTGGGGTGCAGGAAATAAGTTTTACCACGAGTTGTAACTGTCAATTGCTCCTGCACACCGTGGCCGTGATAAGCCATATCCAACTGCAGAGCCGTAATGTCACTCCAGGCAATGAATTTCGTTCCTCGTAAATTTTTTATTTCAAATCCCTCCCGTTGAACGGTGATTTTGACTTTATAGCTGGCAAACAATCCGCCGCTGAAAAGCGCAATAGCCATCAGCTCTATCCATCTTTTATCATCCGTTTTTGAACTGATGGCGAAAGCAAAAACAGCAAGCATGGTTAACACCAAAAACATCCATCAGGTGAACTTGTTTTGATAAATTTCAAAATGTTCAACAACAGGTTTCATAGACAACGAACATAAAAAATAAAATGCGAGGAGAAAAGGAAAGCCTATTTGCAAAAGTTGTTCTTTGAATAACTTTTCCTCGCTTTGGCTCCGCCGGAGAGGGGCCGGGGGTGAGGTGCTTTTTCCTATCTTGCAAACCAATCTACCATGGAAAAATTCGTCGTCTCCGCACGTAAATACAGACCCCAGGCTTTTGATACCGTCGTGGGACAAGAGCACATTACCACTACACTTAAAAACGCCATTCGCAACAATCACCTGGCGCATGCTTTTTTGTTTTGCGGCCCGCGAGGCGTAGGCAAAACCACCTGTGCCCGCATCCTTGCCAAAACCATCAATTGCGAGAACCTGCAACCCGATGGCGAGGCTTGCAACGAATGCCAGTCCTGCGTGTCGTTTAATAACGGTAGCAGCATGAGCATCCACGAGTTGGATGCGGCCAGCAACAACTCGGTGGATGACATTCGTGCCCTAGTGGAACAAGTGCGTTTTGCACCGCAAGCGGGCAAGTACAAAGTGTATATAATTGATGAAGTACACATGCTTTCGGCTTCGGCCTTTAATGCGTTTTTAAAAACGTTGGAAGAGCCGCCGTCTTATGCCATTTTCATTTTGGCCACAACGGAAAAGCACAAAATCCTTCCCACCATTTTAAGCCGCTGCCAAATCTTCGACTTCAAGCGAATTACCCTTCAGGATACCGTTGACCATCTTGCCAGCATCGCCAAAAAAGAGAACATCAAAACGCAGGAAACAGCGTTGCAACTCATCGCCCAAAAAAGCGAAGGCTGCATGCGTGATGCGTTGAGCATCTTAGATAAAATCGTTTCGTTTACAGATGCGGATGTGACGTATGAAAATACGATTGAGCATCTCAATATTCTCGATGCCGATTACTACTTTAAGTTGTTTGATTGCATGGCCGCCCAAGACCTTGCGGGAGCTATGTTGCTGTTTGATGACATCAACAAAAAAGGTTTTGAAGGCGACATGGTATTAAATGGCTTTGCGGAATTTCTGCGCAATCTTCTCATCTGCAAAGACGAACGAATAGTGGGTTTATTGGAAGTGGTGGAAACCTTTAAGAAACGTTATGCCGAAGCCGCGAAAGATGTGGATGCGGGGTACATTATAAGTGCCTTAAACCTGTTGAACGAAGCGGAAATAAACTTCCGTTCGGCTCGTAATAAACGGCTGCATGTGGAGATGGCGTTGATTAAACTTTGTTATCTGTCGCAGGCATTGGAAGTTACGGCCGGCGCTACCAGTCTCACTAAAAAGGGCGTCGTTGAGGGCGCAAAGGCCGTTGCCTTCAGGGCCATCAAACCCATTGCCGCACCGCTGCAAAAAACTCCACTGGCAGAGAAAAAAATTGCGGCAAAACCAGAAGCAAAACTGGTGATAGAAACACCACCGTCAAAGCCTGCAATCGCGGGGATGGTAGAAGAAAAAAGTCCAGAATATACACCGGCACAAACAGCAACAAAACCCGCTGCTGTAAAAACCAAGCTATCTTCCTTGGATACTCTGCGCAACAAAATTGCCGCTGAAAACGGCGGTCAAATTGCCGCCGATAAACCGCTGGAAGAGGAAAGCCTAAAGAAGGCTTGGAAGACCTTTGTTGAACTGTTGAAAAGTAGAAAAAATCCAGCCTGGCAGAGTTATGACCTGGCCGAGTTGATTATTAAAGAACCGGCCTGTTTTGAAGCCATCGTCACTAACCGCATAAACGAAAAGTTTATTGAACTCGAACGCAAGGAGGCCGGTGAGTTTTTGCAAAGGGAGCTAACCAACCGTGTGCTGCAGTTCACCATAACCCTTATTGAACCGCCGAAAGATGAAGGCACCGTGCATCAGGCGCCGCTCACTGCCAAAGATCAATATCTAAAACTTATTGAAGAATACCCCATCGTAAAAGAATTGAAAGACCGCCTGCGGCTGGACCTTGACTATTAAGTTCAATGGGCAATACGCAATTTTCAATTGACGATGGGCAAGATATAAAGAGCTTTCCCTTGCCTGTTGCCCATTGCGCATTGCTTATTGAAAATTGCCAATTGAATTTTCAGGTTCAGCTTAACAATTGATTGTTGAACTTTACGCCTCTTAAAGCATCTGACGTTTTATGCAAGGCAAACAAGTTTTTCAGGCATCTACTGCTACCCGCTGGCAAAGAGTGAAATGGGGCAGTCGCGTTTTACTCTTCCTTTCACTTCTTCTCATCATCGCCTTGATTGTGGCGTTGAGCAACGATGAACCCAGCCGCAACACAGGCAAGCCGCGTTTGCAGAGTTACGTTTACACCAAGCTAAAAGATACGTCCAGCTTTGTTTACAAAAACAGTGAGCTGGCCCGCAAGTATTACGGCTTCCGCAAGTTCATTGACGACCGCGACGTAAAGACCAAAACCCGCGACCCTTACCAAACGCCCTTGCCCGCCAATTTTCGAAACATCACTTCCGCTACGGCGCCTTGCCACATCCGAGCCGGCTTTTTTGTGGATTGGGACCCGCAATCGTTTTACTCGCTTCAGCGCAACGTAAACAAGCTAAACCTCGTTATTCCAGAATGGTTTTTTATTGACCCTTCGGCCGATACCGTAAAGACGTCCATTGACCCGCAGGCGCTGGCCATCATGCAGCAATCCGGCGTCAACATTATGCCCGTGCTTACCAATAACATGGGCGACGTTTTTCACGGCGATGCCGTACACCGCATTTTAACCACGCCGGCCAAACGCGAACGCCTGATCAATGACCTGGTTCGTTTGCTCACTAAAAACAAGTTCGCCGGTGTGAACATAGACTTTGAAGACCTGGTGGAAACCACCGATGAACCGCTTATTAACTTTCAACGGGAGTTGTATCAAAAGCTACATGCGCAGCACCTGCTGGTAACACAGGACGTGATTCCGTTTAATGAAGATTACAATTACGATGCGTTGGCCAAGTACAATGACTTTCTGTTTGTGATGGCTTATGATGAGTTTTCGGACGGCACGAAACCCGGCCCCATCTCTGAACAAAAATGGATAGAAGGCGCCGTGGACGAAGCCACTAAAAAACTCCCGTCGGAAAAAATCATTTTGTGCCTCGCTGCTTTCGGGTACGACTGGCCAAAGAACAGCATGGCTTCGCCGGTTACGTATCAGCAAGCCTTAACTACGGCCAAGGAGTCGGAAGGAAAGATTGACTTTGACAACGACACCTACAATCTTCACTACAATTACTACGACGACAATGATGTGGAGCACGACGTGTATTTTACCGATGCCGCCACGGCTTTTAATACCATGCGTTTTGCTACCGAAAGCAGCCTGGCCGGAACGGCTATTTGGCGCCTGGGTTCGGAAGACAACCGGCTTTGGGATTTTTACAATCTCGACATGTCGAAGCAAGCGTTGCAAACCTTTGACTTTAGAGAATTCAACTCTGTAAAATCAACGGAGAATGTAGATTATACCGGTAATGGCGAAGTATTGGATGTCGTAGGCAAACCCACCAAAGGCTTTATAAAAACCGAAGTGGACACAAGCGAATTGCTGATCAGCGAAGAAACCTACGAAAGCTTGCCCTCGGATTTTGCGGTAATTGCTTACGGATGGAACAAAGGTGACACGGCCCGCAACCGCAAAAAAATTGTGCTCACCTTTGATGATGGTCCCGATGAAACCTGGACGCCGCAGGTGCTTGATATTCTTTCAGCGAAGCACGTGCCGGCCGCATTCTTTGTGGTGGGAAAGAACGCCGAAAACAACATTCCGCTTGTGAAGCGCATTTACCGCGAAGGCCACGAGATTGGCAACCACACTTTTCTGCATCCAAACGTAGCGGAGATTAGTCCGCGCCGCGCCGTGATAGAAATGGAAGCCACGCGGCTTCTGATTGAATGCATCACCGGCCGTTCAACAGTTCTTTTCCGTGCGCCCTACAACGCCGACTTTATGCCGCAGAAATGGGAAGAACTGCAACCCGTGGCGCTGGCCCGCACAAAAAATTATTTGGATGTCGGCGAGTCCATTGACCCCGAAGACTGGCAACCCGGCGTGACGGCCGATACCATCTTTCAGCGCATTGTGGCCCGCAAAGAAGAGTTGGAAAAAACGGCCCAAGGCGGCAACATTATTTTATTGCACGATGCTGGCGGCGATACACGCGAAGCTACCGTGCAAGCCTTGCCGCGCATTATTGACTACTTCAAGCAAAGAGGTTATACGTTTACCACCGTAGCCGACTATCTTGGTAAGAATAAAGACGCCGTAATGCCGCCTGTGCCCAAAGGCAGCGGCTATTTTTTAATACAAGCCAGCGCCGTTTTGTCCGAAGCGGTTTATTGGTTTAGCCATGTGTTGTTTTCGCTCTTCGTCATCTTCATCATCCTGTCCATCGGCCGTGTTTTATTAATGGCGGTATTAACCGCTGTTGAAAGAAAAAAAGAAAAAAAAGAGGCCATAATTATTCCGGCGATTTGGAAAGATGCACCGTTAGTCTCTATCATCGTTCCTGCCTACAACGAAGAGGTGAACGCCGTGAGTTCATTGCAAAATTTATTGAAAACCGACTATCCGAATTACAACATCGTTTTTGTGGACGACGGCAGCAAGGACGATACCTATGCGAAAGTATCCGACGTGTTCAGCGGCCATCCGAAAGTGAGGGTGTTTACAAAAAGCAACGGCGGCAAAGCGTCTGCACTAAACTTCGGCATTGCGCAAACCAACGCAGATTTTGTGGTGTGCATTGATGCGGATACAAAGCTGCATCCGAGAGCGGTGAGCGAAATGATGAAACACTTCAACGGTCCATCCCGACCTTCCCGGTGGGAAGGCCACCAACGCTTCGCTTTACGCACCTCGCTTGTCAACGAGCCCGCCATTGAAGTTGAGTCGTTGAAAAGTGAGGTTAGTGGGCTGGCTCCCTCCCTCTCCAGCTTCGCTGGAGAGGGCCGGGGTGAGGTGGGCGCCGTTGCCGGCAACGTAAAAGTGGGCAACGAAGTTAACCTGCTTACCCGCTGGCAAGCCATTGAATACATCAGTAGCCAAAACTTCGACCGGCGGGCCTTTGCAGCGGTGAACGCCATCACAGTTGTACCTGGCGCCATCGGTGCGTTTCGCAAACAGGCCATTGAAGATGCCGGCGGATTTACTACCGATACCCTGGCTGAAGACTGCGATTTAACCATCCGCATCCTTCGCGCCGGTTACGTAGTGAAGAACGAAAACAAAGCCCTTGCCTTTACCGAAGCACCTGAAGGGTTGAAACCGTTTATCAAGCAACGCTTCCGCTGGAGCTTCGGCATTTTGCAAACCTTTTGGAAGCACAAAGACATCTTGTTCAATAAGAATTACGGCTGGCTTGGCTGGTTAGCCATGCCCAACATTTTGTTGTTTCAATACATCATTCCGTTCTTTATTCCCGTTGCCGACTTCTTTATGTTGGTGGGATTAGTCACGGGCAATGCCCCACACATTCTTCCTTATTACATTGCCTTTATGTTGTTTGATGCCGGCGTGGCCGTGGTTGCGTTTAGCTTGGAAAAAGAAAGCCTGGGACGATTAATTTGGCTGATACCGCAACGCCTCATTTACCGTTGGCTGATGTGGCGGGTTTTGTTTAAAGCCATCCGCCGTGCGGTGAAAGGCGAACTGCAAAGTTGGGGCGTGCTGAAACGAACGGGAAGGGTGAAGGAGATAGCGATTTGAAAATTTGATGATTTGAAGATTTGATGATTGCTGCAACAATAACTTCATGCAGCTTTTGCAGAATATCATTCCGCTTAGGACGATTTTATTGCAAGCAACTTTTTTCAGTTCAGCCGCGGTGTTACACTTCGGCTAATCATTTTCAAATCTTCAAATCAGCTAATCATCAAATCATTCCATGCTCCTCCGTTCCACCATTCAACTTCTTCGCTTTCATTTTTCCTTGTTTTTGCTGCCGGTTTACCTGTTTGCATTGAGCCAGGCGGGTGAGATTAACTGGCGAAACGCCGTTCTCTCTTTTATCATTCTTCATCTGCTGGTTTACCCCGCAAGCAACGGTTACAATTCGTACATGGATCGTGATGAAACGCCCATTGGTGGACTCGCTTCTCCCCTGCAACCAACAAAGCAATTGTTTTATACAACAGTGGCAATGGATGTGCTTTCGGTGCTGCTTTCGTTGGTTATTTCACCGCTTTTTGCCGGTGGCGTTTTACTTTATATCCTTGCTTCAAGAGCGTATAGTTATCGCGGCATTCGTTTGAAAAAGCATCCCATCATTGGCTTCCTGACCGTCTTTATTTTTCAAGGAGCGCTTGTTTATTTTATCGTGTATAAAGCGGTCAACACACAAAATTTATCAAGCCCAACATGGACAGCGCTTTTATTGTCCAGCTTATTGATTGGCGCTTTGTATCCGCTTACGCAAATCTATCAGCACGAAGAAGACAAAAAAGACGGCGTCATCACCATTAGTTACGTATTGGGCAAGCGCGGCAGCTTTGTTTTCAGCATGGTGCTTTTTTTACTCGCAACGCTGCTCATGTATCTTTTGTTTAACCAACAAAAGCAATTAAAGCATTTTACTCTCTTCTTAATGTTCCTTTTGCCCGTGGTCTTATTTTTTCTGTATTGGATGGGCAGGGTTTGGAAAGATGAAAGCGCCGCGGATTTTACGGCCAGCTTGCGCATGAATGTTCTCTCTACACTTTGCACTACGGCTTATTTCATCACCCTTATTATTCTGACCCATTGAGCAAAATCGTTTCCATCGGCACAGCGCTTCCCCGTTATTGTCACAAGCAAACAGACATTCTTGCCTTCATGCAAAACGTGTATGCCTTGCCGCCGGCCGAAGCCCGCAAACTGCGCTTTATGTATTCGCAATCGGGCATCGGCCATCGCTATTCGGTGCTGCCCGATTACGGCAAGCCGATGCACGAATGGAAGTTTTATTCGCCCACCGAAAACTTGGAACCTTTTCCATCGTTGGAGAAACGCATGGCCGTTTACAACAAACAAGCGCCGCCGCTATCCGTGGATGCCATACGCGACTGTTTGGGACACAACGTTAACCCGCAAAGCATCACGCATCTCATTACCGTTAGCTGCACGGGCATGAGCGCACCGGGCCTGGACTTGCAGGTGATGGAACTGATGGACTTGCCCAAAACCATCTTTCGCACATCGGTAAATTTTATGGGCTGCTACGCGGCCATTCAAGCGCTGAAGATTGCCGATGCTTTTTGCAAAAGCGATAGAGCCGCACAAGTGTTAATTGTTTGCACCGAGCTGTGTACCCTGCATTTTCAACGCGAGGCTACGATGGACAACATGATGTCGTCGCTCCTGTTTGCCGATGGCTCGTCGGCGGTATTGTTGATGAACGATGAAGCAGCAGCGGAAGGTTTGCACCTTGATGGCTTTTACAGCGAGATCAATCCCAAAGGCAAACGCGACATGGCCTGGGAGCTTTCGTCGTCGGGCTTTTTAATGACCTTGAGCGGGTATGTTCCCGACCTGATTGAAGAAGATTTTGCAGCCGTTGTTGAACGGGCATTGGCAAAGAATAATCTTACCACCAATGATGTTTCGCACTGGTGCATTCATCCTGGCGGCAAACGTATTTTAGATGCCATACAAAAAAGTATGGGCTTTCAAAACGGCGAGCTTTCGTGTTCGTATGAGGTGTTGGATGAAATCGGCAATCTTTCTTCCGCCACTGTGTTGTTTGTTCTAAAAAAGATGCTCCAGCAAAAAGGCGGACCAAAAAAATTCTTCGGTGCCGCCTTCGGGCCGGGGCTTACAGTGGAAACGTTTACGGCAAGCGCCTAATTGTTTACATGTTTAACTTGTTTACATGTTCACCTGTTATTGCCCTTGCCGGAAGACTTGTTTAAAAATATTTGGCGTGCCGAATTGAAAGAACAAGTAAACAGGTGAACTTGTGAACAAGTGAACAACCAACTCATGCCTTCCTTCACTCATCGTTCCTATAAAAAAGAATTGCTTGACGGCGACAATATTCCGTTTGACGACATCAAGCGGAACATGCAGGAACTTGATTTTATCAACAAGCATTTGGGCGGGCATGAGATAACGCTGGATGGAGTAGTAGCTGTTATTCAACAAGCGCCTGTGTTCAACAGAGACTTGAACATTGTGGAAATCGGCTGCGGCGGTGGCGATAACTTGCGGGCCATTAAAGGTTGGGCCGAACATATAAAGTTGCCGGTGCAATTAACAGGCATTGACATCAACGAAGAGTGCATTGCTTTTGCAAAAACACAAGAGCGAAACAAAGGCATTGACTTCATTCGATCCGATTACAAAACCGTTCGCTTGCCAACAAAACCCGACATCATTTTCTCCTCACTTTTCTGCCACCATTTTAACGATGAAAAATTGGTTTTTCAATTGCAATGGATGAAGGAGGCTGCTTCGCTTGGTTTTTTTATTAACGACCTGCACCGGCATCCCCTGGCGTATTATTCTATTAAATTGCTGACGAATCTTTTCTCAAGAAGTTACCTCGTGAAAAATGATGCGCCACTGTCGGTGCAACGTGGTTTTATAAAGAAAGATTGGGAGCGGTTGTTTGCGCTTGCCGGTATTGCCGGTTATACCCTTAAATGGCGATGGGCTTTTCGTTGGCTGGTAACTTGCGTGAACGATGCTGAACACTGATTACGATATTGCCATCATCGGCGGCGGTCTTGCGGGCCTTGCCGCTTCGATTCAACTAAGCAGAAAAGGCCACAGCGTTATCTTGTTTGAAAAAGAAGAATATCCTTTTCACAAAGTTTGCGGCGAATACATCAGCCTCGAAAGCTGGAACTTTTTGCAATCGCTTGGTTTGCTTTTGCAAACAATGAACTTGCCCTTGATAGATACCTTGCAACTGACCGCGCCGAACGGGAAAGAGTTAATTACAAAGCTGCCACTCGGCGGCTTCGGCATCAGCCGTTACTTATTGGATAAAAGCCTTGCGGACATTGCCGTTGCCAGCGGCGTTGTGCTCCTGCAAAAAACAAAAGTTGATGATGTGAAAAGAGAAGACGACTCGTTTGTTGTTCCCTTTTCCGGGCGATTCATAAAAGCAAAAGTCTGCTGCGCTGCTTACGGCAAGCGAAGCAATCTGGATATAAAGTGGAAGCGGCCTTTTCTGCAACAGACAAACGCACGATTGAACAATTACGTTGGCATTAAGTACCACATCAAAACAGCGTGGAAAGAGAACGTGATCGGCCTGCACAATTTTGAAAACGGCTATTGCGGCATCTCTAAAATAGAAGGCGATGAATACTGCCTTTGCTACATGACCAAGGCTGAAAATTTAAAAACCTGCGGCAACGACGTAGCGCAAATGCAGGAAAGAATCTTGAGCCAAAATCCGCACCTGAAAAAAATATTTTCAATAGCCGAAGTGATGCGGGATTTCCCGGTAACCATTTCACAAATCAGCTTCAGCCAAAAGGCCAAAGTGGAGAACGGTGTGTTGATGCTGGGCGACGCGGCCGGTATGATCACGCCACTTTGCGGCAACGGCATGAGCATCGCCTTGCACACTTCTAAAATAGCCGCGGCGTTAATAGATGATTTTTTGCACGAAAAAATCTCACGTCAGGCGATGGAAACGACTTATCAAAAACAATGGAACAAAGCCTTTGCTGCCCGTTTGAAAAGCGGCCGCATCATTCAATCTTTTTTTGGAAGCAAGCGATTAAGCAACCTTCTTGTGCAAACATTTAAAACATTACCGTTTCTGGCAAAGCCGGTGATTAACCTCACACACGGCAAGCCTTTTTAGTGCCTTCTTTTACTACCGGCAATTATACTTGCTTGCAGACCTTACCTGTTTTTTATTTGCCAATTGCTCATTGCCAATTGCCTACTGATATAGGCACAGGCTTTGCAACTTTATCAATCTGAAATTTACCGTTATGGCAGCAAAGAAAACAGTGGTGCTTGGCGCATCGGACAATCCTTCGCGATACAGTTACATGGCGCTCAATCGCCTCAAAGCGCATCAACATCCGGTGGTGGCCGTAGGCCGAAAGGAAACGGCGGTGAACGGTATCGCCATTCACAAAGAACACGTGAAAGAAGAAGGTGTGGATACAGTTACGCTTTACCTGAACCCACACAATCAGGTTGAGTACTACGATTATATTTTAAGCCTCAAGCCCAAGCGCATCATTTTTAATCCGGGTACGGAAAATAAAGAGTTGGAGAAGCTGGCGGAAGCGAACGGCATTCAAACCATGGAGGCGTGTACGCTGGTGATGTTGGGAACGGGGCAATACTGACCTTACCCGCATCTCTGTAAAAAGAAGGTGGCGAAGCCGGAAGAACCGTGGCCTTCATAAAAAAGCCGGCAAACATCAGCGATGATTGCGCGATGCCCAATAGTCCCAATAGTTATCGGGATCACTCAATAATAGCACCGGTCTTTGCCGCCAACTGCTTTTATTCCCTCCTTTTATACAAAGCCTTTCGCAAAACTTCTTCGTACATCTCCCTTATTCTACGTAGTTCCCCTTATTTATCCAAAAAAGACAAACCACCACTTGCAAAGCGCCTTGCTTTTTTAAATCTTGTGCGCCAAAATCCGGCGATAACCAATCCTTATCGCAGTCCGCAAACATCCCAATCAATTATCCTATGAAACGCCAAAAAGCCTGCGCTTTTATTGCCTTGCTCATTGCCGGATGCCTGCACGCATCGGCGCAAAATTCCACACCGCCGCTGAACGAACCGGATTACAACAAGCCCAAAATTTTTGCCGATCTTCCTAACAAAGCAACCTTGCGTTTGCCCGAGGCCGAAGCGCTGTTAAACCTTGCCGTTGGTGCGCAAGTGAACACGACCATTGCTGATGGGTTTATGGTGGCAGGAACGGTAGTAAGTAAAGCAACGGCTGTTGATCAAAGCTCGCAAAGCATCGTTGTGAAATGTGCTGCCCGCGGCGGGGCCGTATTCTATTTTGCACGAATAAAGAACACCGACGGCGGCTTTTCTTATCGCGGACGCATGTTAAGCAAAGGCTCCGGTGATGCGCTGGAGATTGTAAAAGAAGGCGCAACGTATGTGCTTCAAAAAAAAGGTTACTATGACTTGATTAACGAATAGGCTTCACCCTTACCCATCCAACCCTAAAATCCGTCCTCCCGATGAAAACCTTTTTTAAAAAAACTTGGCTGTTTTTGTTTTTGCTTACGGCCTTCGGCGCCTCGGCGCAAGTGCCGGCGTTGAGCAGTTATCCCGCTTCACAAAACGTGGTGTTTTTAGATTTTGACGGCCATGTTGTAGAAGGCACATATTGGAACGGTAGCGGCGCAATTGTTTGTGATTCTGCTACGCTAAATGCCGCGCAAATCACCGGCATCTTTAACCGCATAGCCGAAGACTACCGGCCATTCACCATCAACATCACCACCGATTCAACAAAGTATTGGGCGGCGCCGCCGGCTCACCGCGTAAGAGTCGTGCTCACCACGTCATCATCCTGGTACGGAGCAGCAGGAGGCGTCGCCTTCATCAATTCGTTCACTTGGGGCGATAACACGCCTTGCTTTGTATTTACCGCCTTGCTTGGCAACAATACGAAGTACATTGCCGAAGCAGCTTCGCACGAAATAGGCCATACGCTTGGCTTGCGGCATCAATCATTATACGACGCACAGTGCAACAAATTGTCGGAATATCATTACGGGTTCGGCGGCGGCGAGATTGGCTGGGCGCCAATCATGGGTGTGGGTTATTACCGCAACATGACCCTGTGGCATTATGGCTCTAATCCTTTTGGCTGCGATGACCTGCAAGATGATTTATCCATCCTTCTTGGCAACGGCAACGGCATTGCTTACCGCACCGACGACCACGGAAGTACAACCGCAACCGCAACCGCTGTTCCATTGACCGCCAATAATTTTTTAGTGCAGGGTATTATTGAAAAGCCTGGCGACACGGACGTTGTTAAATTCAGCAGCACGCTGCCGGGTAGATTGATACTTGATGCCTCTCCTTATTCTATCTCCACCGGCAACACGGGTTCAGACGTTGACCTTCAGGTAGAATTGTTGAATGATACGGGTACCGTAGTGGGCGTATATAACAACCCGACTGTTTTAAATGCATTCATTGACACCCTCCTGGCTGCCGGCACGTACTACTTGCGTGTGCAAGGCATGGGCAATCTCTTCGCGCCAAACTATGCAAGCCTGGGTGCTTATACGTTGAATGCAGCGTTTACACCGGGTTATACTTTGCCCTTACGAAAACTGCAATTAAAAGGAACAACCGAAAGCGGCCAACACAAGCTGGATTGGCAGATAGACGCCGATGAAAAAGTGGTGCGTCAAACAATGGAAGTGGCTTCTGATGCCACAGATTTTAAGGAGCTATCATCCATAGCTGCGGCCGTTAAAAGCTATTACTATTCGCCATCAGCGAACAGCATTTTGTATTATCGCCTGAAGGTGTTTCTTGACGATGGCAAACAGTATTATTCCAACACCGTTGCGCTGCGCAACAACAGCAGTAAGGGGAAGCCTTCAGTAGTGGCCGGCAGGAGCAATGGCACGTTAACCGTGAGCAGTCCATCGGTAGGCAAGTATGCCGTCATTGACATGGCCGGGCGCATTCTTGCCAGCGGAACACTTACGCAAGGCTTGACCATTATCGCTCCTTCATTTTCTTCAGCGGGTGTCTATCTTATTCGGTTTGAGAACAGCGAGGGACAGTGGGCTGAAAAGTTCAGCAAGCAATAAGAAACGGGAGAGGTGAAATGCGAGACTATGGAAACGTTTAAATTTTTGTTCGTTATTGCCTCTCTTACTATCTGCAACTTCTCCCCTTTTTTGGGTTATTCACAATTTTATAATGGCTTTGTTCGGAGTGGTAAAGAGTTTCGCCGTAATTTGGAGAAACACTTTTATATATGCGATGGAGAAAGTTCAACGGCCAACCCATTGAAAGCCCGATAACCGATGCGGTGGAAGCGGCCATCAAACGCGAAACCGAAGCCGGTTACAAACTGAAAGTTTGCATCGGCACCGACAGCCAGGTAAAAGGCGCTGAAACCGAGTTTGCCACGGTGATTGTTTTTTTGCGCGAAGGCCACGGGGGCTTCATGTTTATCCACAACGAAAAAACGGAGCACCGCTACACCATTAAAGAGCGGATGCTGGTGGAAGTAGCCAAGAGTATAGAGATTGCATACGAACTGTGCAATCTTTTTACTTTATACGAGGTGGAGATGGAAGTTCATGCCGACATCAACACCAACCCAAGCTTTAAAAGCAACGATGCCTTGAAAGAAGCGATGGGTTATATTTTGGGGATGGGCTTTGCATTCAAAGCCAAACCCGAAGCCTTCGCCAGCAGCAGTTGCGCCAACAAGATGGTAAACTAGGGGATTAGCTAATTTGAAGATTTGAGGATTAGCTGATGATGGCTTGCACCAGCAAGGTACGGATACCGTGCCTGTAAGGAACTTGCAGTCCTGCGTTTATTACCTATTAGCTATGGAAGATTTAGGTATCGGTTTAGAAGCAACGGGAGAAGACGATGAAGACGTTTTTTTCAGGGCTTGAGCGGTAGTATAAAGCCGCTCAATTTTTTTACTGTCCCGTTCGGCAAAGGAGAAAACAACCAACACCATCACAAAAAGAAAGGCTACCAATCCACGTTCCAATCCTTGTTTCGTCATAACGGTTTAAAAGAGGTGCAATATAAAACATTAGCAGCTATGCCTTGCTCTTTTTGTGTTGCGTAAACACGGCATTTTGTTCGGCCACATAACGAAGAATCTGCTTGGCGCCTAAGTGTTTTTCCGCAGACGTTACAAAATGCGGCGGCAATTCTTCCCACGATTCTTTTAAAGCCGCTAAAAAGTTTTTCACATTTTGAGCGGTTTCTTTTTGGGTGATTTTGTCTGCTTTTGTAAAAGCGATGGCAAAGGGTATCTGCCATTCGCCCAACTGGTTCATGAAGTCGAGGTCAAGCTTCTGCGGCGATACACGGCTGTCAACAAGCGCAAAAAGGTTCACCAGATTCTCACGTTTTTGAATATACTCTTTAATCATTTTTTGCCAGCCCTTGCGCTGGCTTTGGGCTACTTTGGCAAAGCCGTAGCCAGGCAGGTCAACGAGGTACCAGGCTTGCCCATCGGAGCCGCTTACATTGAAATGATTGATCATTTGCGTTTTGCCCGGCGAGGCGGATATTTTGGCCACTTCTTTTTTTTGACACAGCATGTTGATGAGCGATGACTTGCCCACATTGCTGCGGCCGATAAAAGCATACTCCGGCCGGTCGGGTGCGGGGCATAAGTCAACCGATGGACTGCTGATTAAATAAGTAGCTTGAATGATGTGCATGGGGCGAAGGTACAGGGTGCGGTTTTTAAGCGTGAGTAGAGGGTTAGATTGATTCGCCAAAACGGCGACGCAAAGAAAAAAGCTCGCTGGCCGTGGGCTTAAGTGTATATGTATATTGCATAATACTTACGAGTTAGGCAATTCTATGGCAACTGCTACCAACAATAAACTTTTCCCTTTTCGGCTTTGGCTTTTAACGACAATGATTGTCGGCCCAATTCTACTTAGTCTGGGAGATGTTTTGTATGATTCAAACCACTTCAAAAATTCGGCAAATCTTGGGGTTATTTTTCTTTTCATACCATTCGGAATAGCGTTTTCCTTGCCGACATTTATGGTCGTTTGGTTAGCACATTCAGCATTATCTGGAAAACTTTCCCCTGTCTTAATGAAGCTGCTTCTGATGTCCCTCGCGGTCGTAGGCATACTTATAACGTTTTCAATTATCGGAGGCTCTATGGCGAAAAATTACAGCCACTTTTATTCAATCGCCGTCATTGTTTCAGGTTTGATTCTGCTGCGGTGGAGATGACGAGGGGACTGCCTGTATTATTAGTTTGCCATTAGTGCAAGATGAAGAACAAATGATTAATTATTTCTATTGAACGATTGTAATTAAATCGAATTGATAAAATGCGAATGCCGATAAGTCAAAATACATCAATCAACTAAACAGAAATCAACAACTAAACACACACAAAAAATGCTGTCCGCCTTAGGCAAACAGCATTTTATTACGTACCCGATCATCACTTCCTCACCGCCCACTTCAACATCTCCTTCCAACTTGGCTTTTTGCCGTACATTAAAATGCCCGTGCGGTAAATTTTTCCGGCAAACCAAGTGGTGAGTAGAAAGCCGCCAATCAATAATGCGGCACTCAAACCCAATTGCCACCAGGGCACCGTTCCCGGTATGCCAAAGGGAATGCGGCACATCATAATGATGGGCGATGAAAACGGAATGATGCTGGCCCAAAACGCAAGCGGACCCGTGGGATCCGCAATGACAGGACCCATTAAGGCGATGGAAAAAATAATGATGAGTGTGATGGGGAAAGAAAGCGACTGTGCTTCCCGCATGTCTTCATTTACCGATGAACCAATGGCGGCAAAGAGTGATGAATAAAAGAAGAAGCCGCCGAGCAGGTAAAAGCCAAAGCAAAACAAGATAAACGGCACATTGACTTTCGAAAGAATGTCGTCAACGGTGCCCATCGCCTGCGAAATAGCATTGCCGCTGCCCGATGCTTTGGTGACGTTGTAAATGATGACGGCAAATACAATCCACAATAAAAACTGCGTAAGCGCCACCATGCTGATGCCGATGATTTTTCCAAGCATCAATTGAAAGGGCCGGATGCTGGATACCATCACTTCGGCAATACGGTTTGTTTTTTCTTCCATCACGCCCATCATCACCTGCGAACCGTAAATAAGCAGAATGAAGTAGATGAGAAAACCGGAAATATAACCTATGCCGGAGGCCACACCGCTGTCGGCTTTATCATCATTAATATTTTTTTCAGCCACACTGATTTTGCCCTCTTCAATGGCCTTGCGCTGGCCTTCGGTAATGCCCAATTTGTTGTAGTTGTTGGTGGCCCAAATACCATTCAGCTTGCTTTGTACGCCATAAACAGAGGACAGCCCGTGGCTTTTGTCGCTGATTAGCGTGAGGCTTTTCAAGCTGTCTTTAGCCGAAGCAGGAATGACCACATAACCATCATATCCCATCAAAGCAAAGTGCTTTTGTACACTGTCGGTATTGGTGGCTACAAAGTCGAGATAAGAAGAGCTGTCGGCGAGATTGGCGCGGCCGATGGCGCCGCGGTCAAACACGCCGGACGAATCAATAACGGCTACCCGCAACACCTTTGAGCTTTTTTTAGCAATGTAGGTAGTGCCGAAAATGAGCCCGAGATAAAGCACCGGAAAAAGAATGGTGGAAATGAGAAAAGTTTTCTTGCGAATGCGGGTGAGGTACTCGCGTTTTATGATAAGAAGGGACTTGTTCATGTGCGGTGGAGTTAATAAGTTGACAGTTTAATAAGTTAATACGTTTTAAACGCTGTTCTTCGAACGATCATGAAACAACCGGACTAAACTGCCTTGCGGCCGGTGTGCCTTCCACCAACTCGATAAAGATGTCGTTGAGCGAAGGAAGAATTTCATTGAACGATGTGATGGCGACACCGGTTTGCAACGCGGCTTGCAAAATAGCATTGGGCGCATAGCCTTCGGTTAGTTTCACCACCATTGATTGTGCATCGCTTTTCACAACGGTAAAGGAAGCATCGGTGCCGGCCGGCACCTCACCATCAAAGCCCATGTGGAACAAGCCGGCTTTGTATTTCTGCCTCGCTTCTTTTACGGTGCCGTCTAAAATCTTTTGGCCCCGGTTAACGAGAATAATATGGTCGCAAATTTCTTCCACTTGCTCCATTCGGTGCGTACTGAAGATGATAGTGGCGCCATTCTTTGCCAAGTTGAAAATTTCATCTTTAATCAGGTTGCTGTTCACAGGGTCGAGGCCGCTGAAGGGTTCATCCAAAATAATCAGCTTTGGATTGTGTACTACCGTGGTAACAAACTGCAGCTTTTGGCTCATGCCTTTTGAAAGGTCTTCTACTTTTTTGTTCCACCAACTTTGCATTTCAAACTTCTCAAACCATTCTTTTATCAATCGAGTGGCTTCGCTGCCGGAAAGCCCTTTAAGTTGGGCGAGGTATAAAGCCTGTTCGCCAATCTTCATTTTTTTATACAGGCCGCGTTCTTCGGGCATGTAGCCGATGCGCTCAATGTCTTTTAATTGATTGAAAGGTTTGCCATCGAAAAGTATCTCGCCGCTGTCGGGATAAAAGATGCCGGTGATCATCCGGATGAGGGTTGTTTTGCCGGCGCCGTTGGGGCCAAGCAAACCAAAGATGCTGCCGCGTTCAACGCTGAAAGAAATGTCGTCAACGGCTTTCTGTGTGGCAAAATATTTTTTGAGATTGCGGGCTTCAAGAAGATTCATAAAGTTGGTTTGGTTTATAATGATGTATTCTCAAATGTAGTCTGCCTTTATTGAAAGAATGGTGAGGATTTACACGAAGCAGGAGATTTAAGGGACAAAAGATTGAAAGAAGAAGGAAAGAAAGTTCCGATGCACTGAAAAGCCGATGGAAAAATTGCCTGCCACTCGCGTCGCTCTCATTGCCCCGCTCTTTAGAGCGGGGATAATGAGAAGGACTGAACAATTCTGTTTATCTTAAAATAAAAATGCCTTTTGTAAGAGTTTGGATTCATTATGTATGGGCGACAAAAAACAGAAGTCCCATTCTGACGCAAGACCTTCGTTTGTCTTTGTTTTCCCACATTCAGGAAAACGCTAAACTAAAAGGAATTTATCTTGACAGAATCAACGGCCATCTTGAACACGTGCATACACTTATTTCTCTTGGAACTTCTCAAACCATAGACAAGGTGGCACAGCTTTTAAAAGGCGAGTCGGCATTTTGGTTCAATAACAAATCGGGATTGAAAGCGCCAAAGTTGGAATGGCAGGATGAATATTTCGCGGTATCAGTTAGTGAGTCGGGAGTGGAAAATGTAAGGGCTTACATTGACAATCAGGAAGTGCATCATAAAAAGAAACCCTTTGCGCAGGAATACGAGGAGTTTATAACGAAGTATGGATTTTCTGTGTTTCGATGAAACATTTCCCTTCTAATCTTTCATTGCCCCGCGCTTTAGCGCGGGGATTAAATTGGTTTGAGAGTAATGGGCTTTAGCCCAATCCAACATCCTCTTTCATTGGGCTAAAGCCCATTCACATACTGCACTAAAAACCCCCGCCATAAATGGCGGGGCAATGGAAGAGGAAAACGAATCAAAAAAAAATTGAGAAATCTTTATAAGCGATTCATAGAGATGCAAGGCCAATTTTCTATCTGGTCTATCCCAACTCCGGATACAATGGAAACTGCTCCATAAACTCCTTCACTTCCTCTGAAACCGATTTCACCACGGCTTCATCATTTATATTCATCAGCACTTTGTCCAGCAAGTCAACAACGGTTTGCATGTGACTTTCATTCATGCCTCTTGTGGTGATGGCCGGCACGCCAACACGAATGCCCGATGTTACAAACGGACTTTTATCATCGTAAGGCACAGCGTTTTTGTTGAGTGTAATGTGTGCCTTGTCCAATGTCTCCTGCGCTTTTTTGCCTGTAATGTTTTTATTGCGAAGGTCAATCAACATTAAGTGGTTGTCGGTGCCGCCGCTAATGAGGTTGTAATCTTTCGCCATCAAAGCTTTCGCCATTGCTTGTGCATTGGCCTGCACCTGTTTTGCATACTCCGTAAAATCACCTGATAATATCTCACCAAAGGAGATGGCTTTTGCCGCGATGATGTGTTCCAGCGGCCCGCCTTGTGTGCCGGGAAAAACGCCCATGTCAAGCAGATTGCTCATCATACGTGTGTTGCCTTTCAGGTCTTTCAGGCCAAAGGGGTTTTCAAAATCCTTTCCCACCAGGATGATGCCACCACGAGGGCCGCGTAAAGTTTTATGCGTGGTGCTGGTTACAAAATGGCAATGTTCAAACGGCGATGCCAAAAGACCTTTTGCAATTAATCCAGCCGGGTGCGCAATGTCGGCCATTACAAAGGCGCCTACTTCATCGGCCACTTTGCGGATGCGAGCATAATCCCAATCGCGACTGTATGCCGAGGCGCCGCAAACAATCATCTTCGGCTTTTCAGCACGGGCTTTTTGTTCCAGTTCTTCATAATTCACCAAACCTTCTTTGGTTACGGTGTACGAATGCGCCTCGTATAATTTACCGCTGAAGTTTACCGGTGAGCCGTGTGTTAAGTGCCCGCCCATACTCAAGTCAAGGCCGAGAATTTTATCGCCGGGTTTTAGCACGGCCAACATTACGGCGGCATTGGCTTGTGCGCCACTGTGGGGCTGCACGTTAGCATACTCGCAAGTAAAAATTTGTTTCAGGCGATCTATGGCCAACTGCTCCACTTCGTCCACAAACTCGCAGCCGCCGTAATAACGACGGCCCGGATAACCCTCGGCGTATTTATTGGTCATTACGTTGCCCATGGCCTGCACCACTTGCAGCGAAGCAAAGTTTTCCGAAGCAATGAGCTCAATTCCCTGGCGCTGGCGCTGAAGTTCTTTGTTGATGATGTCGAAAACGGCCGTGTCTTTGTTTACGAATGCAGTGGAAGAACGAAGGCTTGAATTTTCCTTTACTGTTTGTATCATTTTTACTGGCTGTTTCGTTGTTGAATAGCGATAAGAACGTACAAGAGTGCGACGCAACAAACGCTCAATGGATGCAATAGTCTCTGGTACATGACAAACTTAGGCACCGGGCGAGAAAGCGAAAAAAGAAGTTTCTCTCATTCAGGTCTGTCCTTTAGAGGAACAAAAAGTCTTTGAATGAAAAATCCCTAATTTCGACCGCTTAATTCAGCGGCCTCCGGCCAGATGACGTGTGAAAGATGAGAGGCGTTCCGGTTCATCGAAACAACAGTACATGAAAGCAATTATTCCCGTAGCGGGTGCGGGCACCAAGCTCCGTCCGCATACTTATACACAACCCAAAGCCCTGATTCCCATTGCCGGTAAAACGGTGTTGAGCATCATTGTTGACCAGCTAAAAGAAGGCGGCATTACCGAGTTTATTTTTATCGTTGGCTATCTCGGCGAAAAGATTCAGGACTATGTTCGCGACCTCTATCCTGAACTGACCTCGCATTTTATTTTTCAAACCGACCGCCAGGGCATCGGCCACGCCATTGAGCTGGCCAAGGACATTGTGCAGGACGATGAAGTGTTGATTGTGCTGGGCGATACCATTGCCGACTATAATGTTCGCGTGGTTATTGATAGCAACACCAGCATGATCGGTGTAAAAAAAGTGGACGATCCCCGCACCTTTGGCGTCGCGGAAATTTGCAACAACACCGAGATTGCCCACGTAGTGGAGAAGCCACACATCCCCAAAAGCAACATGGCCCTGGTGGGCATTTACAAAATAAAAGAAACGCACCTGTTGTTTCAATGCATTGAAGCAAACATGGCCGCCGGCATTAAAACCCACGGCGAATACAACATCACCGATGCCCTTGACTGCATGATTAAAAAAGGCGTGGAGTTCACCGCGTTTAAAGTGGACAGTTGGTTCGACTGCGGAAAGCCGGCCACCCTGCTGGAAACCAACGCAACACTCCTTAAAAAGTTCGGTGCAAGGGCCGAGCCATCACCGGCTTACGAGAACACAGTGTTTATTCAGCCGGTGAGTGTGGGCAAAGGCTGTTCCATTAAAAATTCCGTCATTGGTCCCAACGCCACTATTGGCGAAAACACCAACATAGATTACTCCATCATTAAAAATTCCATCATCGGTTCGTTCTCCAACCTGCTCGACATTGTTTTAGATGATTCATTGATCGGCAGCGATACCGTTATTCGCGGCGAATCGAGAACGTTGAATATTGGGGACAATACGGATATAGATTTGGGGTAAGTCCAAACCCTGTCCCTAAAGGGAACTTAGGTTGGAGAAACTTTATATCGTTCAATCTATCTTTTAATACAATCTCTTTTTAAGCCAAGGGTTTTCCTAACCATTAAGCATCCGTTGCGTCGCACTCTTGTGCGTTCGGTAATTCAATTGTGCTTTGTATCGTCGCGGCTATTGAACCACGAAGACACAAAGACACAGAGATGCACCAAGATACTTTGTGAAACTTCGTGCCTCCGTGTCTTCGTGGTTCAAAAAACCGCGTATTATTTTCACACCTGATGAATCAACTAACTTCTTTACTCAACATCGAACTTCCCATCATCCAAGCCGGCATGATCTGGGCCAGTGGATGGAAGCTTGCCAGTGCCGTAAGCAATGCCGGTGGCCTGGGCATCATCGGTGCGGGAAGCATGTACCCTGATACATTAAGAGAACACATACAAAAGTGCAAGGCTACAACAGCCAAACCTTTTGCCGTAAACCTTCCCCTGCTTTATCCCGACTTAGACAAGCACATCGAAATCATTATTGAAGAAGGTGTAAAGATTGTGTTTACATCGGCCGGCAATCCCAAAACTTGGACACAGCATTTTAAAAGACAAGGTATTACCGTAGTGCATGTTATCAGCAGCAGCAAGTTTGCACTCAAGGCGCAGGATGCCGGTTGCGATGCGGTGGTATCGGAAGGCTTTGAAGCCGGCGGCCACAACGGCCGCGAAGAAACCACCACAATGGTTTTGATTCCAGCTGTTGCAAAAGCGGTAAGCATTCCGGTGATTGCCGCCGGTGGCATTGCCACCGGGCGTCAAATGCTGGCCGCAATGATTTTGGGTGCGCAAGGCGTTCAAATCGGGACACGTTTTGTTGCCAGTGAAGAAGGGTCATCGCATCCCGCCTTTAAGCAAGCCGTCATCAATTCAGCCGAAGGCGACACGCAGTTAATGATGAAAAAACTCACACCGGTTCGCCTCTTAAAAAATGGTTTCTTTCAACAAATACAGGAAGCCGAAGCGAGAGGCGCAGATGAGATGGAATTAAAGAGAATCCTCGGCCGGGCAAGAGCTAAACAAGGCATGTACGAAGGCAACCTTGATGAAGGCGAATTGGAGATCGGGCAAGTCAGTGTTTTGATAAAAGATATTTTACCGGCCGGTGAAATTGTAAAAAATATTTGGAACGAGTTCAACGAAGCATTGAAGGCTCCGTTGTCAATTGCGGGATGATTTTTGTTTTGCCCGTTGTGCCTGCCGGTAGGCAGGTTCCGAAAATGTGGTGGCGTAAAAGGAGCACAACGAACACGAAATATTACACCGTAAAATTCGCTGTACAAATTACTTCCCACTTGCTTCCGTTATGTTTTAACAGTGACAAACCATCTGCGTCAAAACTTTCTTCAAACATCTTGTGTTGAAAATAATTCCATGCCTCGGCAAAAGCTGCCTTGCTTATATCTCTTGTGGCAATGGTAATGTGCGGATGAAACGGCCGGGTATCTTTTTTCAGCTTGTAATCTTTCGTTGAAAAGAGATCATCAGCGGATTTCTTCAATTCATTTAACCGGCTATTTTCTTTTACGGCGATAAACAATGTTTGCGGTGCGAAAGCAGAAAAGTTATTGGCATAGATGCTGAAAGGAGAAACTGACTTAGCAACGGTTTTGGTATCGTCTTTCAATTCCGTGTCTTTCAGTACTTCCATCCAAAACGGAGAAACGATGGTAATGTGTGCCGGTGATTTCAACCCCACTTTGCAGCCATACTTTTCCTGCATCCATTTTTTATGAATGAGAATTTTCTTATTAAGATGCTCTGGCAAAACAACCGCAATGAAGTACATGCTGTTCATGCAGCAAAACTATCGGTTGGCAGTCTTCTGATTAAACCTCGGAGGTCTTTAAAAACCACCGAGGTTTGAATGAGTTTCTGGCCATAAAAAAGTTCCGCTGCACGAGCGGGACTTTTTGTTCCAATGGTTGAGGATTTATTTATTGTTGATGTTCATTCCCTCTTCATTTTTTTGCAACGTAAACTCTTTCTTGCCGCTTAAAAACTCATTGAATTTTTTTGTCTCATCCGCGGAAAGTTTTTTGCCATCTACCGTTAGTTCGCCGTCCTTGTACTCCACTTTATAGTTGCCGGTTTTCTTTAGCAAGCCATCTTTATCCAGTGCATCCACTAAACCTTTGTAGGACATCATTTCTTCCTTTGCTTTTGCCATGTCCTTCTTTGCGGCCAACAATGATTTTTCTATCTCCGGACGAATGTTCGCCAACTCCTTTTTCAATTTAGAAAAATCCATCTCTTTCACTTTTGCAAGATCGGCTTTCATCTTTTCCGCATCCACGCCGGCCAATGCCGCCTGCACCTGCGCTTTTATTTTTTCAGCATCAATACCCGCCAATTCCTTCTGCACATCAGCCATGCTTTTTTGCACTTCTGCATTGATCTTTTGTGCATCTATTTCCTTCATGGCTTCGGCCAGTTCTTTTTTCATTTTTGCCATATCCACATCAAGGCCTTTCATGGCCTGGCGTATTTCTTTATCCATTTTATCGCGGTCAAATTCTTTCATCGCCTTTTGCATCTCGGCCTCGCCTTTGTCCAATTCCAGCAAAGCATCATCCAGGTCGCGGATTTGTTTCTCTTTTTTAGGAAGCGTATCGCTTGTCGTTTTTTTGTTGCTGCCCGCGGTTGTTTGTGAAAAGGTCACGGTTATCACCAATCCGCTGGCCAGTAAGAGCAGCGGCAGCTTCTTTTGCAAAAATATTTTTTTCATATTCGTTGATTACATTTAGCCAAAACTACGAGCCTCTTCGTAAATGTAAGCTACCGTTCATCAAATTTTGAGTGCAAAGGACGGAAGGCAGAGGACAGGACAAAAGATAAAAACCATCCGTTTATGTTCTGTCTTCTGCCCTCTGCCTTCCGTCCTCCGCCTTCGTTATCTTTGGCCCATGCAGGTAAACGATGCACTCATTGATAAACTTTCCCGCCTTGCCATGCTCCATTTTGATGCCGCCGAACGCGAAGAGATCAAAGCCGACCTCGAAAAGATGATTGGCTTTGTAGATAAATTAAAGGAACTTGACACCACCGGCGTTGAGCCTTTGTTGCACATTACAACGGAAGCCAATGTGCTTCGCAATGACTCACCAGCCTACATGCTTACCAAAAGCGAAGCCTTGCAAAACGCCCCGCTGCACAACAATGATTTCTTTCTCGTTCCCAAAGTGATAAAAAAAGATGGAGCCAATGCCACCCGTGATTCAGCTTAACGATGTGCGCAAAAATTATTACCTCGGCGCCACGGCCGTGGAAGTGCTCAAAGGCATTTCGCTTTCCATAAACAACAATGAGTTTGTGGCACTAATGGGGCCGTCGGGTTCGGGCAAGAGTACGCTCATGAACATCATCGGCTGTTTAGATACGCCTACGAGCGGCGACTATTATCTGGCATCGCAATCCGTTGGAAAAATGACCGATGATGCCTTGGCCGATGTGCGCAACAAAGCCATCGGCTTCGTGTTTCAGCAATTTAATTTGCTGCCTCGATTGACGGCTTTAGAGAACGTTGCTCTGCCTTTGGTTTATGCCGGCTTGTCTAAAAAAGAACGCAACGAAAGGGCAAAAGAAATGCTGGCAACGGTAAGCCTCTCCGACCGTAGCCATCACAAACCAAACGAGTTAAGCGGCGGGCAAAACCAACGGGTGGCTATTGCCAGAGCACTTGTCAACAAGCCATCCATTATATTGGCCGATGAACCCACAGGCAACCTCGATTCCAAAACCTCAAGGGAAATCATGAGCATTTTTGAGCAAATACATGCCGCCGGCAACACCATTGTTTTGGTGACGCACGAAGAAGATATTGCAGCCTATGCAAAACGGGTTGTGCGGTTAAAAGATGGACTGGTAGAAACGGCTTTTTTCACAGCAGCAAGCGGAGGATAATTTACCCAAATTGCTTGTATAAGTATTCAAGCACAATCCTTTTTTGAACCAGGGGTCTGTCTATCTATTGATCATCTGTTGCGTCGCACCCGTCCCGATAGCTATCGGGATTGATGGAGAGGGCGGGGTAAGGTTCGGCGGCACGTTTTTTTATACCTTGCCGGTCTAAAACTCAACAACTATGCGTTGGCAAGGACAAGAAGAAAGCGGGAATGTAGAAGATCGCCGCAGCATGACCGGACCCATTGCCGTGGGCGGCGGCCTTATCGGCGTGATTGCTTTAATTGTAAACCTGTTATTCGGAGGCGATGTGGACACCTCGCAATTGCCGCAGCTTGGCGGTGGTGGCGCACCGGCATCGCAGGAACAAACTGCGGAACAAGATAGTCTTGCACGGTTTTCAAAAGTTACCCTCAAACTTACCGAAGACGTATGGAGCCAGTTGTTGCCACAACAAGCCAACATTCAATACCGCGATCCCACTCTGGTGCTTTTCACCAATGCAGTTCAATCGGCCTGCGGCAATGCCAGCGCCGCTACGGGTCCGTTTTATTGTCCCGGCGACCAAAAGCTTTACGTTGACCTTTCCTTTTTTAAAGAATTATCAGACCGCTTTGGCGCCTCCGGCGATTTTGCCATGGCCTATGTGATTGCCCATGAAGTCGGCCACCACGTTCAAAAGTTGTTGGGCATCTCCGATAAAATGGACCGGCTGCGTGGCCGCTTGAGTGAAGAAGAATACAACAAATATTCCGTGCGGCTGGAACTGCAAGCTGACTATTTTGCCGGCGTGTGGGCGCATTATGTGCAGGGGAAGGGTTTGCTGGACAAAGGCGATATTGAAGAAGCCCTGAATGCGGCACAAGCCATCGGCGATGACCGGCTGCAAAAACAAGCACAAGGCTACGTGGTGCCTGAATCGTTTACGCACGGCACATCGGCGCAACGCATGTATTGGTTAAAGAAAGGTTTTGAAACCGGCGATATAAAACAAGGCGATACGTTTGGTGCAAGTGATTTGCATTGACCTCACCCCGCCCTCCCCATTAATCCCGATAGCTATCGGGAGGAGAGGGAGACCATGCGGCGGTGTTTACAGCACGGTCTTTCTTTTTACTCTTTTGTATAAACTACTATCGTAGCGTCTCTGACCTGTCCTGCCGAGGTACGAGGCATCTGTGGACTGCGCTAAATGACTGATGCAGTTAATAAAACTGTTTGCTCTTTTTTTCACAGTTTCCGCCAGTTGGCGCAACAGAAGCTTCATAAGTAGACAGACGCTTGGTTCAAAAAAGACAACAGCTAGAAGAATATCACAACCTGTAACCCGCTTGCGTAAGCACTCCCTCTACGGCTTTGCCGGAGAGGGCTTGGGGGTGAGGTTCTACTCACTCCGTAAAACTAACTGTTGCTTAGCCGCTTTTTGCGCCGGTATGTACGCAGCAATGATGGAGATGATCAACACCGTTGTGCCCACCAGCAAAAAATCCCAGGGATTTATTTTCACCGGAAAATAGTTGATTAAAAATGAGTCGCCCTGCAAGGCAATGAGGTGAAATTTGGCTTGTGCCAGGGCAATGAGTAAGGCTAACAACATGCCGCCTCCGCCGCCGATGGTGGCTAACAACAAGCCCTCGGTTAAAAAAATTTTTCTGATAAACCGCTGGCCCGCGCCGATAGCGTGCAGCACACCAATGTCTTCGCGTTTTTCCAATACTAACATGGTTAAAGCGCCGATCATGTTAAAGGCGGCCACCACCAATATTAGAGAAAGAATGGCGTAGATGACCCACTTCTCCATTTGCATGATGGAGTATAAACCTTTGTTTTGTTCATACCGCGTTTGCACGGTGTAGGCATTGCCCAACAAAAGATGCAAGCGGCGCTGAATAGTGCTTTCATCATCGGGATTATTGATAGCTATTTCAGCCGCGCCGTAAGTGTCGGGCGGCAGGTTCAACATGGCTTTTACGAAGGCGAGATTAGTGAGCACATACTTGTTGTCAAAGTCTTGCTGAATGATAAAACTCCCCGACGTATTCACCGTATCAGTAGACAATGATTTTAAGGGATCGGATAAGTCCACTGCGCCTTTGCGCGGCAGATAAACCGTAAGCGGATAAATGTTGCGGTCGGCCTGCACGGCTACGGCGTTTTCGATGCCGGCGCCCAAAACAAGCAAGGGTTTTTCATCGGTGCCGGTATTAAACTCACCACTCACTATATGCTGCGCAACAGATGTCACTCTTGAATAATTACTGTCAACGCCTTTTAGCGTAATCATGGATTGGGCGTCACCGTTTTTCAAAAAGGCCCTTTCCTCCACCACAAGCGAAATCGCTTTCACACCGTTTACTGCGCGGATCTTTTCTATCTGTTCGGCGGTTAATGTAAGCTGCTTGCCCGAAGCCGGAGCAATGCGGATGTCGGGATAAAAAGAAGAATAAAGGCCTTTTACCAAATCTTCAAAACCGTTGAACACACTCAACACGAGTATCAGCGCGGCGGTGCCGAACAACATGGCTACAACCGAAATCCACGAAATAATGTTGATGGCGTTGGTAGTTTTTTTTGCTTTGAAGTAGCGCCAGGCGAAGAGGTAGTGCACAGGTGGACAGGTTAATTGGTTGATAAGTTGAGCCGTTGAGCAGTTGATTAGTTTAATAGTTGCGGCATAACTCGCCGAATCAACCAGTCAACTAATCAACCTTTCAACTTTCCTCGTCCTTTTTCTCCTCGTGCTTGATTTTATCAAACAGTTCTTCCATCTTGAACACCTGGTCAAGTGTATCATCAAGAAAGACCTTCAACTCGGGGATGCGGCGCAACTGGTGCTTTACCTGTGCTGCCAATTCTTTTTTGATTTCCCACAGGCGGTCGTCTACTTTTTTCAGCACTTCTTTTTTATCCGCTGCGTTATAGATGCTTACGTAAATGCGGGCTTCCAGCAAATCAGGTGTCACCTTAACCGACGTCACAGACACCAGGCCTCCGCCGACAAAGCTCAAGCCCAGTCGTTGAAAGATGGTGGCCATCTCTTCCTGAATTAGTCCGCCCACTTGCTTTTGCCGTTTTCCTTCTTTCATAATCTAATCGTTAATTGTTGTGAACCACTTTTGCCGGCGCACCGGCAGCGGCGGTAAAATTACTTACTTTGCCCCTTTCCAAAATACGGCCACCGGCCACCGCATGAAGAAGTACGCCAGAGTTTTCAGATACTTAAGCCAGTACAAGGGCGAGGCTGTTTTGTACATCCTGTTTATTTTTTTATCCATCATTTTTTCCTTGGTGTCGCTGGGTATGTTGTTGCCCTTTCTGGAAATGATTTTTAATGCAGGCAAGCGACCAGGCATGTTGGACAACACCACTAATCCTGTAGTTATTTACATCCGCGAACTTTTATTCAAAAGCAGGGATCAATTAGGCGATGTAAAAACTCTTGGCATCATTTGCATTTTTATCATCGTTTCCATATTTTTTAAAAACTTGTTTCTTTATCTCGCGGCTTATATTCTCAATCCGCTGAAAAATAAAATCGTAAACCAACTGCGGACGGAGCTTTACGAAAAAGTGTTGCACTTGCCCATTGGTTATTTCACTGAAAAACGCAAGGGCGACATCATCAGCCGCATTACCAACGACGTAAGCGAAGTGGAAGGTTCGGTGGTGGGCACCCTGGAAGGCTGGATCAGCGATCCGCTGAACATCATTGTAACGCTTATCACCCTGCTGCTCATTAGCTATCAACTCACGCTTTTTGTGTTGCTCTGCATTCCCGTCATTGGTTTTGTCATTGGCCGCATCAGCCGCAGCTTAAAAAAAGGTTCGGGGGAGATGGTGAACCTGAATTCGGATTCGCTCTCCGTGCTGGATGAAACGCTTGGCGGCTTAAGGGTAATAAAAGCCTTCAATGCCGAACCGCTGTTAAGGGCACGGTTCTTCAACATTAATCACCGTCTGGTGCAAGCCAAAAACAAGTTGGGCTTTCGCCGCGACCTGGCTTCGCCCACATCGGAGTTAATGGGCGTGATGGTTTTTACGGCCATTCTTTTTTTTGGCGGGCAATTGGTGCTAAACAAACACTTGTTAACGGGGTCGTTGTTCATTGCCTATCTCGGTCTTTTTTACCAGTTGATTGCACCGGCCAAAAGTTTGTCGGCATCCTTTGGAAACATGGCCCGCGGCACGGCGGCCATTGACCGTATTGAGGAAATACTGAACACCAAAAGCGCCGTGGACGACAACCCGAACGGAAAAAAGTTAGAAGCGTTTGAAGACTGCATTGAGCTGCGCAACGTGGCCTTTGCTTACAATGGCGTGCCGATTCTGCAGAACATTAATCTGAAAGTGCAGAAAGGAAAAACAGTTGCATTGGTGGGTTCATCGGGTGCGGGAAAAAGCACACTTGCTGATTTGGTGCCCCGCTTTCATGACGTGAGCGGTGGCGAGTTGCTGATAGACGGTGTGAACATAAAAGACTATTCCCTGCGGTCAGTTCGCGACCAGATCAGCATCGTTACACAAGAACCTATTTTGTTTAACGACAGCATTGAAGCCAACATTCGTTTGGGCAAGCAAGAAGCCATGTTAAGCGAAGTGGAAGAAGCGGCAAAAGTGGCCAACGCTTACAACTTCATCACCAAAAAAGAAGGCGGCTTTGGCACCAACATCGGCGACCGAGGCACCAAGTTGAGTGGCGGCGAACGCCAGCGATTGACCATTGCAAGAGCGCTGGTAAAGAACCCACCGATACTAATTCTTGACGAAGCCACATCCTCACTTGATACCGAAAGCGAACGGTTGGTGCAGGATGCCATCAACAAGATGATGCAGAATCGCACCTCCATTGTGATTGCCCACAGGCTAAGCACCATTCGCCACGCCGATGAGATTGTGGTATTGCAAAAAGGCGAGATTGTTGAACGCGGCACACACGATGAACTGTTGCGCAAGCAGGGATATTATTACCGGTTGGTGCAGATGCAGGAAGTGAAATGATAATTTCTACTCCGTTTATTTAACTACACTCTGGCGAAAAAAGATTATCAAGCTAGCTAAGAAATGCGGTCAAATATTTAGCGTATTAGGGTAGATAGGATTGGAATACTTACCGCCAATTATACCGTGTGACAAGTATAGAAGAATAAGTTTCAGCTACACCTGAAGTGCGAGCGATGATGAGGCTAACTTGTTCGTTAGAACTGCTATAAAAATGATGAGTATAATAATAACTGGTTTTGTTAGCGCCTAAACCGGAAACAAAATACTTGTCGCCATTGGCTGTAACCAAATAAATATTCCAAATGCTACAATTTGCTGTATCCTGAGCTGTTTTAATCTGAAGCGCAACATCGAAAGTAGAAGAGAAGTCAATACTTCCAAACATATACTGGTCGCCATTTGAAATTTTTGAAACGCTTAGGGGCTCCAGTTTGAAGGCATATCCCGTCGACTCAGGAACATCATTTTTTTTGCAGGATAGCGTAACAAAACAGATCAATAAAGCAATGCTAAAAAAACGTAAAATTTGCATGACTGGTTCATTATTAAAGTAATCTAAATTACGAAGGCAAGTGAATGGAACAAAAATTTTCCTCCAAACAAACCTCGCTTAAGACTAATTTGTAAAGCCCTGCTTAATACCTCTTTTGCTTCTATTTTAAAATTTATAGCCCACAAGATTTATTAACACTCATAAAATGTTCCCGCATATTTCATTCTTACTTTGCAAATGGCAAAAAAGATTCACACTGAAATCGTGCTTTTGCACCTAAAATTTTTAATTTATTTTTTCGAGCGAAATGCAATCTTCCATGTCTTATTTAGCGCTTGCTATTGCTGTTGAGCCTTGCTTTAGATAGTCCAAAATAGCTTCGATTTGCCCATCAGTAAGATTAGAAAATGACGGCATAATTTGCCCGTTAAATTGCGCAACTAAATCTCTCGTGTATTCAAATTTTTTAATGGTTGCCGCCGGATTTTTTATCCATGCAATAATATTTTTTCTTTCTGTCCAAGGGCCTCTATTTTCGACACCTCTCAAACTTGGCCCTTCAATCATTTTATCCAACGCATGACAGGTGGCACAATTGGCCGAGTATAAATTATTGCCTTCCGAATTTACCATCTGCGGGCTGGTATTGCTGGGTTCAATAAAATCAATGACAACAGGCTTTTCAGCGATGAAGTCCGTGGAAGAAAGTTTGTCAACAACAACAATGACAAAAGAAAGCAGAAGCAGTAAAAGAAAAGCCGACACCAAATATTTTATCTGGCTCATGCGGTAAAGTTAACACGGGGTCTCGTGTAAACGACCTTCCCTTTTTTTTAAGAAGCAGAATGTTTGAAATCGCGGTACAATTTTTCAAGACCTTCGCCCACAATTATTAATATGGACAAAGCCGCCAGAGAAAAGCACCACCAGTTTGTGATTCAATACGTGCAGCCCGCATTGCTGGGATTAATGGACGGCTCCGTGAGCACACTGGCGCCGCTCTTTGCCGCCGCCGGTCTTACACACCAACCCTTGCAAACTTTTTATGTGGGACTGGCGGCATCATTGGGCGCCGCCATCTCAATGGGCCTGGCCGAAGCCTTGTCCGATGACGGCACCATCACCGGCCGCGGCAACCCGTGGATGCGTGGATTAATTACCGGCGCGGCCACGGGTCTGGGGGGCATGTTGCACACCTTGCCGTTTTTACTGGGAAACATTCAAACGGCTTTGCATCTTGCTTACGGCGTAGTGATTTTTGAGTTGCTCGCCATTGCGCTCATTCGTTTTAAATACATGCGTACACCGCTCGGCAAAACCATCGTGCAAGTAGTGATTGGCGGCTCCATTGTTCTTGCGGTAGGTGTGTGGCTGGGATCGTCGTAAAACTTTGCCACAAGCTTCTTTAAATAAAAAAACATCTCCATTTTCCTTCTTCTTCAGAAGAAGGTGGCGAAGCCAGACGCGACTTGAAGAGAATAGCCTGTACCGGTGTTTTGGGCGCAATCTTGTTTTGCTATTTTATACGAATGGCTACCGTAACGACAAGTCAAAGACATTGCGATTATAAACAGACTAAACCTTTTAAGGGTGATTGCACACTGCTCAATAGCCATAAGAACGTACCTGCCTACCGGCAGGCAGGCACGAGTGCAACGCAACAGACGCTTCATGGATAGACGAACCTCTGGCTCAAAATATTTCTTCTACTTACTTCTTCGTCGCACAACTTTACGCATTCAATTTTTGTTTTCTTTCTCATGCCGCAAAAACAGTACGATTACATCATTACCGGAGCCGGCTGTGCGGGCTTAAGCCTTCTTGTGCACTTGTTGCAATCCCAAAAATTTGACGGCAAAAAAATTTTGCTGTTGGATGAAGATGCCAAAAACAAAAACGACCGCACCTGGTGTTTTTGGGAGAAAGAACCGGGCTTGTTTGAACCCATTGTTTTCCGGCAATGGAAGCAGCTTTGGTTTTACGGGGAAGGTTTTAGCAAAGAGCTTTCCATTGCGCCTTACCGGTATAAAATGATTCGCGGCATTGACTTCTACAACCATTGCTTTGAACAGCTTGCCAACCACCCGAATGTGGAATTTATTCAGGCAAAAGTTGACCGCATTTTTTCGGAAGAAAAAACGGGTGTTGTACTCAACGGTGAAACGATTTACGCGGATTATATCTTCAACAGCATCTTGTTTCAAAAGCCTTCGCTTGGCAAAGGCCAGCATTGGCTGCTGCAACACTTTAAGGGCCGGCATCTAAAAACAGCCGGCCGTGAATTTGGCAAGGATGCGGCCACGCTTATGGACTTTCGCATCAGTCAGGAAAAAGGCACGGCCTTTTGTTACGTGCTGCCTTTTAGCGATGACGAAGCGCTGATTGAATACACCTTGTTCACGCCGGACTTGTTAACCAAAGAAGAATACGACAAAGGCCTGGACGACTATATTAAACAACAATTGCAGTTACCCAAAACAGAAATAACCGATACAGAATTTGGTGTTATTCCCATGACGGATTACCGCTTTCCGGCAAGACAGCATAACATCATCAACATTGGCACAGCAGGCGGACAAACCAAAGGCTCCAGCGGTTATACTTTCTATTTTATTCAACAGCATAGCAAAGCGATTGTGGCGAGCTTGCTGAAAACCGGAAAGCCTTTCGCTCCCAAACCGTCTGCCCGTTTTCATTTCTACGACCGTGTGCTGCTGCACATTTTAGCCAACGACACACTTCGTGCAAAAGACATTTTCACCACTCTTTTTAAAAAGAACAAGCCCGCCGATGTGCTTGCCTTTTTAAACAACGAATCATCGCTGTTGCAGGAATTAAAAATTATTTCCTCCCTGCCTACACTGCCGTTTTCAAAAGCGGCGTTGAAACAATTTTTTTAAACATTCTGATTGACAACTTGCACCAGCGTGGCTGCGGGCACCACGCCGGATTGCCGCCACTTCACTTGTCCCTTTTTGAATAGAATTAATGTAGGCACGCCTTGAATCTGGAACTGCTCGGCCACTTCGCGGTTCTTGTCAATGTCCACTTTTAAAATGGTGACTTTATCGCCCAATGTTTCCTTCGCCTGTTTTAAAATGGGCGCCATCATCTTGCACGGACCGCACCATTCGGCAAAAAAATCCACCACTACGGGTTTGTCGGCCTTGAGTATTTCTGAAAAACTTGCCATGATTTTCTTTCCATTACTGCACAGAGCGTACCAAAGGAAAAGTTGATAAGTTGAAAGGTTACTAAGTTGATAAGTGGTTTAGTGCTTCGATGCGGCCGTTTGCGTATCAACCTTTCAACGGTTCAACTCATCAACTTGGCAACTCCCCCTACTTTTGCCCCATGACCATTGAGGAACTTTATAAGATTTACACGGCGCATGCTTCGGTGCAAACCGATACGCGAAAATTGAAAAGCGGCGACTTGTACTTTGCGCTGAAAGGCCCCAGCTTCAACGGCAATGAATTTGCGCAAATAGCGATTAATAAAGGCGCGGCTTACGCGGTGATTGAAGAAGCCGGATACGCTGTTGAAGGCAAAACTATTTTGGTAGATGACGTGTTGCAAACGCTGCAACAATTGGCGCTTTACCACCGCAAACAATTCATGATTCCTTTTCTTGCCATCACCGGCAGCAACGGAAAAACCACCACCAAGGAACTGATTCACGCCGTGCTTTCCACCACGTTCAAAACAGCCACCACCGAAGGCAATTTGAACAACCACATTGGCGTGCCGTTGACAATCTTGAAAATTGATCCCGATACCGAAATGGCCGTAATTGAGATGGGCGCCAATCATCAAAAAGAAATCGAGTCGTATTGCGTGATTGCCTTGCCTACACACGGTTTGATAACGAATGTGGGCAAAGCGCATCTTGAAGGTTTTGGTGGCGAAGAAGGCGTACGAAAAGGCAAGGGCGAATTGTTTGATTTTATCCGGCAGCACAACGGCAGCATCTTTCGCATGACCGATTACGATTACTTACAAGGCATGAGCACCGGTATCACAGCCGTTTTCACGTATGGAACAAAAGAAGGAGATGTGGTAGGCAATGCGGTGCAAAGCGATCCGTTTTTGAAAGTGGCGTTTAGCGTTGGTTTTATTGGGGAGATAACAACATCACTGGTCGGCAGCTACAATCTTCCCAACGTGTTAGCCGCTGTTGCCGTAGGAAAAAAGTTTGGCGTGAGTGACGAAAAAATTAAGACCGCAATAGAAGCGTATGCACCTTCCAACAGTCGTTCGCAATTGGTGCAAAAAGGGCCGAACAAGATTATCCTTGATGCCTACAACGCCAACCCAAGCAGCATGAAAGCAGCCGTTGAAAACTTTGCCAGGGCAGAAGGCGGCAACAAAATTTTGGTGTTGGGTGCGATGGCGGAATTAGGTGCTGAAAGCTTGAATGAACACAAGTCACTCATCACCGAAATTGAAAAACATTCATGGAAAGATGTGCTGTTGGTAGGCGGCGATTTTCTGCGGAGCGAACATCCCTTTCTTTCGTTTACAACCCCCGATGAAGCCGGCGAATGGTTGCAGGCCCAAAACATTCGCGATGCTTATTTGTTAATCAAAGGTTCGCGCAGCATGCAAATGGAAAAAGTGCTGAACTATTTGTAATGAAAACCGAGCGTGCCAACCGCGGTTATTTGTCCACCATTATAAGCTGCCGCTGCCCCCGCTGCCGCGAAGGAAAGCTGTTTAAACACGGCCTCTCGCTCCGTCTCAATCGCAACCTCGAAATGTTTGATCCTTGCGCCGTGTGCAATCAACCCACCGACCTTGAAGTAGGCTTTTATTACGGCACCGGTTACGTAAGTTATCTTTTTGCTATCGGCCTTACCGTAGTTAGTTGCGGGCTTTGGTTTTTAACCATCGGCTTTTCTTTTCATGACGATCGCTTTGTTGTTTGGATAACGCTGAACTCTGTTGGCCTGGTGCTTTTGCAACCCTGGCTCATGCGGTTTTCACGAGCCTTGTGGCTTTCATTTTTTGTAAGCTATGATGAAGATTGGGAGCATACACCGCCGGTGGCGCCGGAGCGGCTGCACGACGAGCAGAAGAACAATTGGTAGTTTTCATTTTCCCTCCTTTTAAATTTTTGATAAACGGCATTATCCGAAACCAATTCTGCCTTTATTTTACGCCTCTTTGCTGCAAAAGGATTTAAAAAAAGACTGATCGGCCTTACCCCAAATTTTGTCAACATCTTTCCACTAAATAAACACACATGAAGCTTACGCATCTCTTGTTCATTCTGCTACTAACCGTTTCCGTGCAGGCACAAAAGAAGTACGAATGGAAAACCGCCGCCACCGCCGCGGGTTATTCCTACAAGTACGTTAGCGGCGACCCGACGGCCACACGGTTTTACACCTTGAAGAACGGCCTCACCGTGGCGCTTTCGCCCAACAACAAGGAGCCGCGCATTGCGGTTCGCATTCCGGTGCGTACCGGCTCCAACACCGACCCAAAAGACCATACGGGTTTGGCGCATTACCTCGAACACTTGTTGTTCAAAGGCACGGACAAATTCGGTTCGCTGGATTGGGCCAAGGAGAAGCCGCTTCTTGATAAAATTGACAACCTGTACG
Organism: Flavisolibacter sp.; assembly: GCA_965247695.1. Lineage (GTDB taxonomy): Bacteria > Bacteroidota > Bacteroidia > Chitinophagales > Chitinophagaceae > Flavisolibacter. Next base: position 1,071,464 of record OZ252037.1, on the reverse strand, counting down.
AGCAGTACAATTCCACTACCGATTCGCTGCAACGTAAAGCGGTCTATCATACTATTGACAGCGTATCGGGCTTGGCGGCCAAGTATGCTATTGCCAACGAGTACGACAAGATGATGGCCTCCATCGGTTCGCAACGCACCAATGCCCATACCTGGGTGGAGGAAACGGTTTATGAAGAAGACATTCCTTCCAATGCCGTTGACAAATTTTTGCAGATACAGGCCGAACGTTTTCGCGACCCCATCTTCCGCATTTTTCACACGGAACTGGAAGCGGTTTATGAAGAGAAAAACCGTTCGCTCGATAACGACCAATGGAAGATCCAGGAAGCCATGCACAGCCTGTTGTTTCCCACGCACAACTACGGCCAGCAAACCACCATCGGCACCATTGAGCACTTAAAAAATCCTTCGCTTAAAGCCATTCGCGAATACTACTACAAGTATTATGTGCCCAACAACATGGCCATTGTGATGGCCGGCGACTTCAACCCCGATGAACTGATTAAAAAGATTGACGCGGCTTTTGCCTACATGCAACCCAAGCCCGTGGAAGGTTACAAAGGACCAACAGAAGCGCCGGTGAAAGGTCCGATAGTGAAAGAGATTTACGGGCCGCTGGCCGAAACGATGCGGATTGTTTACCGCACCGCCGCCGCCGATTCAAAAGAGGCTTTTCTGGCTGACTTAACGTCTTCCATTTTATCAAACGGTAAAGCGGGTTTGCTCGATTTAAACCTGAACAAAGCGCAGAAAGTTTTGGGTGCAAATGCAGGCGTGCGGCAGTACAAAGACTACGGCGTGTTTGTTCTTTCAGCCAATCCCAAGCAAGGCCAAACATTGGAACAAGTGAAAGACATTTTGCTGGAACAAATCGGCAAGCTGAAGAAGGGCGAGTTTGACGAATCGCTCATTAAATCCATCGTTGCCAATTATAAGCTTACGCAATTACAAGCGCAGGAAGATAACAACAACCGCGTGGAAGACATCGTGGACCAATTTATTAAAAACCGTGGGCAGGAATGGGACAAGAACGTGGCGCAGTTGGACGAGATGAGCAAAGTGACGAAGAAGGAAATCGTTGATTTTGCGAACAAGTTTTTTACCGATGATGATTATGCCATTATCTACAAACGGAAAGGCGAAGACAAGAGCATTGTAAAGGTGGACAAGCCACCGATTACGCCAGTAGAAACCAACGCCGGTAAGACCTCTCCTTTTGTAGCCATGATTACCAAGGAGCCCTTACCGCCCACCAAACCGGCGTGGCTTGATTACAACAAGGACATTGCAAAAGGCAAGGCTGGTCTGGCCGATGTGATGGCCGTGCCTAATAAAGACAACAGCTTGTTCCGCCTGCATTATCATTACGACATGGGCACGTTCAACAACCGTATGTTGCCCATCGCTTTGCAGTACCTGCAATTCCTTGGAACGGACAAAGCATCGTCGGAAGAAATCACGAAACAGTTTTACAATTTAGCCGCATCATTTTCGGCGAACGCCACCAATGAAGAAACCACCATCACCGTAAGTGGCTTGCAGGAAAACTTTGATAAAGCCGTGAGTCTCTTTGAAGGTTTGTTGCGGGCTTGTAAGACTGATGAAACCGCCCTGGCTTCGTTGAAAGACCGTTTGTTGAAAGCAAGGGCCAACAACAAGACGAACAAGCAAGCCATTGCGCAAGCGGTGCGCAGCTATGCTTTGTACGGGCCTAACAATCCGTACAATTATGTACTCACCAACGAAGAAATCAAGTCGTTAAAGGCCGATGAACTGGTGGCGCTTCTGCATTCGCTGCCGAATTACAAACACGAGGTTTTGTACTACGGTCCGACGCCGGTGGCCAAACTTGATACCGACATCGCGAAGCTTCACCCATTGCCCGCGGCATGGACGCCAACGCCGAAAGCCGTTGTATTTAAACCGTTGAAACAACCGGCCAGCCAGGTTTTGTTTACCGATTACGACGCCGTGCAATCGGAGATTTATTGGGTGAAAGATTTGGGCCAGTATGATCCGAAGCAAACCGCCAGGCTTGACATCTTCAACAACTATTTTGGCGGCGGCATGGGTTCCGTGGTGTTTCAAACCATTCGCGAATCAAAGGCCCTTGCTTATTCAACGTTTGCTTTTGTGCAAACACCGGCCAAAAAGGAAGACGATTACACTTTTATTGGTTACGTGGGCAGTCAGGCCGATAAAATGAACGATGCCATCAACAGCATGAACGAATTGCTGACCGACCTGCCCAAGACGCCGCAGAATTTTGACAACGCCATCAAGAGCGAGAAGAAGGATTTGGAAACGCAACGCATCACCAAGGACGCCATCATCTTCAATTATCTCGCGGCTAAAAAGAAAGGTTTGGACTACGACGTTCGCAAAACGGTTTATACCGATTTGAACAAGCTTACGTTGAACGATTTGTCCGCTTATCATCAACAGCAGTTCAAGAACCAGCCGTTCACCTATTCGGTGATTGCATCGGAGAAGCGAATCAAGCTGGATGATTTGAAAAAATACGGCACAGTGAAAAAGCTGAATATGGATGATTTGTTTGGGTATGAGAATGTGAACAGGGCAATGTAAAACCTCACCCCCGGCCCCTCTCCAACAAGTTGGAGAGGGGAGATGTTTAGCCAACACACAAAACCTCTGTTGGAAACTGTATTTTAAAGCTCAATCATAAAAATGATTGAGCTTTTTCTTTTCAACCAAAAATCTGGGCTGCTATTGAATGCCTTTCGCACCAAGGTTGGAAGAACTCCAAACCTCAAACCCCAAATGGCAAAGTTCAAACCGCCTGCCTCTGTCTTTCGCCTTTTTTTAACCACATAAAAACGGTATTCGATTATTTTTACCCCATTCAAAATCGTATGAAAAAACTTCTCGCCGCATTTTCACTTCTTTTATCCGCCGCTTTGTGTGCACAAAAGCCCGCCGAAGGCTATCAATTAAAAGTTACCCTCAAGCCTTTTAAAAATCAATACATCTATCTCGGTCACTATTACGGCAAAACCTTGCCCATCCTTGATTCGGCAATACTGGACGCAAACAGTACGGCTACGTTTAAAGGCGCCAAAAAGTTAGGCGGCGGCATCTACCTTATCGGCTTCCCCGACCGTGCCAACCGCTTTGAGTTTTTAATCGGCAAGGAACAGAATTTTTCCATCGTGGCCGATACCGCTCATTTGGATAAAGTCACCTTCATTGGCTCCGCCGAAAATTCTTCTTTCAAAGCTTACCAGGAGTTTATGGGCAAGAACGGCAGAACATTAGACGGTCTTTACAAACAGCGCGGCGGCGCCTCTTTATCCGACTCGCTGGCGCTGAACAAAAGGATAGATTCCGTTGCCAAAAAAATAGCGGCCTACCGCACACAAGTGATGGACAAGGAACCGGGCGGATTGCTGACTACCTTACTAAAAGCCATGCGTGAACCCGATGTGCCGGCTGCTTCCGATGCGGCAAAAAAGGATACCTTGTTTGCCTATCGTTACTTTAAAAAGCACTATTGGGACGGCGTGAATTTTTGGGATGACCGCCTGGCCCGGACGCCTTTTTTTGAAGGCCGCGTAGACAAATACTTTGACCAGTTGGTTTATCCGAATCCCGATTCGGTGATTAAAGAAATGGATTGGATGCTGGGCTATGCCTCGGCATCCGACGAAATGCAAAAGTTCCTCTTGCTCAAATTTGTGAACCGTTACCTGAACATGAAGTACATGTGGGAGGACGCGGTGTTCGTGCATCTGTTTGAAAAATATTTTGCGCAAAAGAATTACGACTGGCTTACCGACAAAGGCCGAAAGATGATAACCGACCGTGCTTACAGCCTGATGGCAAACATCATGGGCTCGCCGGCATCAGAGATAGAACTGCCCGACAGCACCGGCAAGACCGCAAACCTTTACGGCCTTGATGCGCCCTATACCCTGGTGGTGATTTATGATCCTACTTGTGGGCATTGCAAGGAAACATTGCCCAAGATTGACAGCTTTTACCGGGCCAAATGGAAGAGCGAAGGCATGAAGATTTACGCCATGGCCAAGCAAACAGAAGGCGTAAGAAAAGACGATTGGTTCGCCTTTCTTCACGAACGTGGCCTGAAAGGATGGACGCATGTTTACTATTCCAAAGAAGCTGAACAGGCAAGGGTTTCGGCCAATGTGCCGTCTTACTCGCAACTGTACGATGTGCAAAGTTTTCCAACGCTTTACTTGTTGGATAAAGACAAACGCATCATTGCTAAAAAAGTAACCGACAAACAGATTGACGAAATTTTAGACCAGCGCTTGAAGGCAACGAGCAACAGGCAATAAGTTGATTAGCTGATTAGCTAATTTGAAGATTAGCTGATGGCTTGCGCAAGCGTAGGAATGCGCCTTTGGTGCATCCGAAAACAGAAATGAAAACCAGTATTAACCAAACGAATTTAAAAGGGCGATTGATTGCAAGCGAAACTTTTGAATTTTTGAACACTTGAACTTTTGAACTTCCTTTTCACATGAAAAAACTACTGACTGTTCTCTTTGTGCTTACGGTTTGCACTGCCTCCGCACAAACGCTTTTTACCTACGGCAAGCAAGCCGTTTCGGCCGATGAATTTCTTCGGGCCTTTCAGAAAAATAACAACGGCGCTACGGATGAAAAAGCAGTGCGGGAATACCTTGACTTGTACATCGCTTCCCGCCTAAAAATTGCCGAAGCCAAGGAAGAAAAGCTGGACACCTTGCCGCAATTAAAAAGCGATCTGGCCGGCCTTCGCCAGCAAATTTTACCCACGTACCTGAACGATAAAGAAAGCCTCGATGCCTTAATCAAGGAGGCCTTTGGCCGCCAGCAAAAAGAGCTTCATGTAGCGCACATCTTTATCGCCTTTGCTAAAAACAACGTCACCGATACCGTGGCCGCAATGAAAAAACGCGATGACGTTTTGGTTAAGCTTGCCAACCGCCTTTCGTTCAGCGAAGCGGCCAAACAATATTCCGATGATCCTTCCGCCATCGGCAACGGCGGCGACCTTGGCTGGATAACGGCCTTCACCTTGCCTTATGAATTGGAGTCGCTTGCCTACGCAACACCGGTGGGCAAAACATCAGCGGTTTACACTTCTAAAGCCGGTTATCATATTTTTAAAACCCTCGCCGAACGCAAAGCCACGGGCCGCATGAAGGCTTCGCAAATTTTACTGGCCTTTCCGCCGGGTAGTGATGAAGCATATAAAGCGGCCTTGAAAAGAAAGGCTGATTCTTTATACAACCGGCTGCTGGCCGGCGATGACTTTGGCAAGCTGGCAACCCTGTTTAGCAATGATGTGATTTCGTCCGCTTCAAACGGGCAGATGCAGGATTTTGGAGTGGGTGAATACAGTCCGGCCTTTGAAGCGGCAGTGTTTGCCTTGCCGAAGGATGGCGCCATCAGCAAGCCCTTTGTTACCGAACACGGTTACCACATTGTAAAACGCATAAAGCTGGTTCCGGCATCTATAAAGTTTGATGCCGCCGCCGCTGATGAATTGCGCAACCGGCTTGAGGCCAGCGACCGGATGCAAGTGACCAAAACCATTCTGGCAAAGAAAATTTTAGCGCGAACGGGTTATAAAAATCTGTTGCCAAACAGCAATGAGTTGTGGGTTTTCAGCGACAGTGCGCTTGGTTATATAAAGCCGCAAATGAAGCTGACCATAAACCCCGTAACGCCGTTGCTGCAACTCGGCAACCGCAGGGCAACGGTAAAGGATTGGATTGACTTCGCCCAACTGCATCGTTACCGCGCCGGCGGCGCCATTAAAACCTATCCGGTACTTTGGAACGAGTTTTTGGAGGCCACGGCTTTGCAGTATTACGAAGACCACCTGGAAGATTACAACGAAGACTTTAAGCGGCAGATCACCGAGTTTGCCGACGGCAATCTCTTTTTCGAAATCATGCAGCGAAAGGTGTGGACGCCGGCGCAAACCGATACCGTTGCCCTGCTGAACTATTACAACAACCACAAGAAAGAGTACGTGTGGAAGCAAAGCGCCGACGCGGTTTTGTTTTATGCGTCAAACGCTCAAATTGCCGATGAAGTTTATAAAAAACTGAAGGCATCGCCTTCGGCCTGGAAAAGCGTTACGGCGGCTTATACAGAACAACTCACGACGGATTCGGGCCGCTTTGAGCTGTCGCAAATACCCAAAGGCGCCAATGACTTGTTAGGCGCCGGTGTGTTAACCGAACCTGCCGTCAATAAAACGGATAACACGGTTTCGTTTGCGTATATCCTTAACCTCCACAGTGGCGAGGAGCCACGCAACTTTACCGATGCAAAAGGCTTGCTGATTAACGATTATCAGGCCGGGTTGGAAAAGGCCTGGTTGGCGCAGTTGAAGAAAAAGTATCCTGTAACGGTAAACGAAAAAGTAGTGAAGAATTTACATCCTTCTCCCAACAAGGCAGCGGGCAATCTGGTGAAGGCTCCTGTTCTTTAACGCTGCCTATCGAATAGAAAAGAACGGATGATAAACAGGCATGCCATGCTTGCTGCATAAAAAACGGTCCACTGAAACGGTGATTGAAATAAGTAAAGCCGCGGCTTCTTATTGTTCGGTTGAGGAACATCGTTCGGCTATCTTCGCGGCGTTTAACGTTTGGTTAACCCAATGGAAAATACATTTGTTTCCTTTTAAACTTTCGTATGAGAAGACTCCTGTTCAGCGCTTTGTTTTTTTGCCCGGCTTTGTTTGCAATGGCTCAATCCGATACCACTGGTCCCGTAAAAATTTTCCGTCCGGTGCAAGCCCGCACCAAGGACCATTTTATGATTCAGTTTGGCGGTGCCTCCTGGCAAAACAAACCCGACTCCATCAAGACGGGCGGCTTTTCCCGCACGTTTAACATGTACCTGATGTATGATTTTCCGTTTAAGTCTTCTCCCAAATTCAGCATCGCCATCGGCCCCGGCCTTTCCACCGACAATGTGTTTTTAGACAAGAGCACGGCTAACATTACCACCACCGGGTCAAAGGTTATTTTTCGCAACCAAAAGGACACGACGCATTTCAGTAAATTCAAAGTGGCTACCGCCTTTTTGGAATTGCCTGTGGAGCTTCGGTTTTCTTCTAATCCCGATGCCGATGGTAAAAGCGTGAAAGTCGCTTTGGGTTTGCGGGTAGGCACCATGCTGGCCGCATGGACAAAGGGCAAGACCTTGCAGAATAGCAGCGGCAGCACCGTAAACGATTACATTGAAAAAGAAAAGAGCAAAAAGTTTTTCAACACCACCCGCATTTCGGCTACGGCCCGCCTGGGGTATGGGCACTTTAGCTTATTTGGTTCGTATGCGTTAACGTCCTTGTTTAAAGAAGGTGTAGGCCCGCAGATGAACGCCATGAGCATCGGGATAACGTTAAGCGGATTGTGAGTGCTGAACGCAACCCGCATCCGTTCATAAAAAGTTTGCACGAAGCCTGTAAAATAATTTCATTCAAAGAAGGGCGATGCCATCTTGCGAGGTGGCATCGCTTTTTTAGTTTTATGCTTTAAAGAAAAGATTCATGCTGGACAAGAAAAGTAAAATAAACAAAGAAGAGCGGGCCGTGCTGGTAGGCGTGGTACACAAAGACCAACGCGAACAGGAAGTAATGGAATACTTGGATGAACTGGCGTTTTTAGCTGAAACCGCCGGCGCCGTGGCCGTAAAAAAATTCATTCAAAAACTTCCGCACCCCGACAGCCGAACCTATGTAGGCAAGGGCAAGCTGGAAGAGATAAAGGCTTACGTGCAAAGCCGCGACATCAACCTGCTGATTTTTGACGATGAACTAAGCGGGGCGCAAATCGGCAACATTGAAAAGGAAGCCGATGTAAAAACCATTGACCGCAGTGATTTAATCCTTGACATTTTTGCCCGCCGCGCAAAGACGGCGCAGGCCAAAGCACAAGTGGAATTGGCGCAATACCAATACATCCTGCCAAGGTTACGGGGCATGTGGAAACACCTGGAACGTTTAGGCGGCGGCATCGGCACAAGAGGCCCCGGTGAAACGGAGATTGAAACCGACCGTCGTATTGTTCGCGATAAAATTTCGCTCTTGCGCAAACGGCTGAATGAAATAGACAAGCAGGCTTCTACGCAACGGCAGGGCCGCGGCGAGTTTATTCGCGTGGCGCTGGTGGGTTATACCAATGTGGGTAAAAGCACCATCATGAACCTGCTGACCAAGAGCGACGTGCTGGCAGAGAATAAATTGTTTGCAACGTTGGACACCACCACGCGGAAAGTGGTGTACGAAACCACGCCGTTTTTATTGAGCGATACGGTAGGCTTTATTCGCAAGCTGCCACACCACCTGGTGGAAAGCTTTAAAAGCACGCTGGATGAAGTACGCGAAGCCGATGTGTTGCTTCACGTAGTGGACACCTCGCATCCGGGGTACGAAGACCAGATCAACGTGGTGAATAAAACATTGCAGGAGATGAATGTGCAGGACAAACTCACGTTGACCGTTTTTAATAAGATGGACCTGTACATCAAGCACACCTTTGACGAATGGTTGAGCGATGAAACCAAGGAACAAATTCTGGATGATCTGAAGCAGCGCTGGCAGGAGCAAACCGGTGGCAACGCCATTTTTATTTCGGCGCTGGAACGCTTGCACATTGATGATTTACGCAAGGCTATTTTAGACAGAGTGCGGGAGATGTACCGGGTACGGTATCCGTACAAAGCAGACCAGGGATGGCCGGGAGAACAGACCACCGATTAAACAGGATTATGAAAGCTTGCCTGCCGGCAAACAGGTATTACCGTGCTTATAAAGAAGACGAAAAAATGGCTTGGATAAAAGCTGCAGAGAGTTTGGAGGAGATTGCGTTTGGCGAAAACAATATTGCCGAAGCAATGGCCGGTGACAAGAAGATTTGCATTGGCAAATACAAAGCTGACCTCTTTGCCTTTGCGGCCAAATGCCCGCACGCCGGCGGCTTTTTCAACGATGGTTTTATAGATGCTTTGGGCAACGTAGTGTGTCCGCTTCATCGCTACAAGTTTTGTATGAAGAACGGCCGTAACGTAAGCGGCGAGGGTTATCATTTAAAACACTGGCCGGTGGAAATAAGAGAAGGCAGCGTGTATGTGGGAATAGAATCAACGTCTTTTACGGGATGGTTTTAACGCGTTGTCCATCTAAGCAGATAAATAGGTTTGACATTCCACCCAATAACGTTGTAAAAGAATTGACCGGCAAAGAGCCTGAAGATTTTGAAACCATTACAAACCATAATTTCAACAAGTCAAAATTCAAGCAACGCAATTTTTCAACTTGGCTAACTGCATTTGTAAGATTTAGCCGTATTCCCTTTCAACGGGCGCCAAACAAAAAAGAGCGGCAAGAAATCAATTCGTAATTTGATTGCGCTACCGTCAAGAAGTGAGAAAGCATATTTTAAATGGCGCAGCCTGTCACTTGCTTCGGGTAACGGTTGAAAAATTGACGTATTTATAGCGGCCTAAAATCGTCCGGTTGAGGGTGAGATGATATTGCCCGCCATTAAAAGCCGCCTTTGTTTCCAACAGTTCTGTTTTCGGCTGCATCGTCATCGCCTTGTTTTCTTCTGACAACAACTCATTCATGATTCTTCCGTCCATGCTTTTTGGAACAGGCAGATGGTGCAAATACAAAATCGTCGGCGCAAGATCAACGTTTGACGTCGGTAGATTACTGGAGTAAGCTTTCTTAAAACCTGGCCCCGAAGCCAGCAAGGCAATGTGAACTTCGTACGGACTCAAACTTCCGTGGCCCGCTACGCCTCTGGCAAAAGAGCTGCCTTTGTAACCCGCGGCATTCACGCTGTCGTTCCAATTCACGTCCACCAAAATATCGCCGGAACGGTCCTTGTGGTTCCAATGAACGGCATCAAAAGAAAGGGTTCCCTCAACGGAACCGGCTGCATCGCCGTCTTTTTTTGCCTTGGTAAAGATGGCGCCCACCCAGGGTTGCGCCTGTAAAGCGGCAACTATTTTTTGAATGGTTCCGGCATCATGATCCTTCACATACACCGCTCCTTCCGCTACAACAACATCGGTGCTTTCCTTGCTTTTCTTCAATCCTTCGTTAATTAAAAATTCAGCAAGACCTGTCTTGCCAATATGCGTTACAAAACCATGATCGGTAGAAACAATAATGTTGAAATGATTGGTAAGGCCAGTTTCTTCCAATGAAGCAATGATGCGTCCAAACTCCGCATCTACGGCCTTGATGGACTGCACCGCCAGCGGCGAGCCAATGCCGTCGCTGTGCGCCGAGGCATCAGGATCGGAGAACCAAATGGCGCTCACTAATGGTCCGTCCGCCTTCAATCCATAATGGATCAGCGCATCCGTGATCCAGGCATGTTGTTTTACATTAGGCTTGCCACCAGCCGGTATGGGGCCTACTTCGTCCACTACTTTTTGCTTAATAGATGCCGGAAGAATCATGCTTGTGTTCAATACGCTGCCGGCCACTTTGTGGTTTTGCATTAAGGCTTGCCCCGATGAACCGGAGCTAAACACCATCATGTCTTTACCGGCCGCCTTCAGTATTTCACCCAATGAAATCGTGGTTAGCAGATGGTCGTGTGTGGCTTCGGCCACCTTCATCATCTCCGATGCCTCGCCGGTATTCAATCCTTTGGTAGAATCCACTTGCGGAAAATAAACGGTGTTGCCCATCAGCCCGTTGGTGGCCGGATAACTACCCGTTGAATAGGAAGATGCGTTCACCCTTGTCACCGTCGGAAACACGCTGTGGTGCTGCGTTCCGTAACAACCTCTTTTGCTGAAGGCGTAAAGGTTGGGCATCCCTTCCCGCGTAATGTAATCGGGGCGAAGGCCATCGAAAAAAACAATCAGCGTGTGAAGATTGGCTGTGTCATTTTTTTGTGCCGATGCCTGAATGGAGAGAAGCACCGGGAGTATAAAAAGCAGTTTCAAGAATTTCATTAGAATGAGTTGATGGAAGAATGATTTTTTATTGCTGTTTATAATTGCCCCGCTCTTCAGAGCGGGGATTAAAGCACAGAAGTGCCGGGCTTTAGCCAAACGTTATTGGGCTAAAGCCCGTGTTTATTCCCATTCGAGCCCCGCCATAAATGGCGAGGCAATACAAAAACTCCATTTGCCTTTTTGATTTTTCGTTGCGACAGTGTGGATACATTCTTTTAACCGAATTGCTTAGCATTGGCTCCGTTATTTATCCCACCAAACCTTGGTGCTGCTTTTATCGCCGCCCATGCTTGCCACCGCCGCGGCCAAGGCATCGGGGTTGAGTGATTGCAGATAGGTTGGATACGGTATGCGATAAGGAAATTGATTTTCCGCCGGTATGCCAAAACCTCTTGGCAAAATTGGATAGCCGGTTCGCCGTTTTTCAAACCAGGATTGATAGTCCACAAAGAAATAAGCATAGTATTTCTGCAACATAATTTTCTCCAACTGCGCATCCGTTGAAAGTGTTGCATCGTAAGCCACACCGGGTTGTGTTAAGTAATTAGCAGGCAACGCGGTTCCCCATTGCACCATCGAAGCGGTGATGCCCGCATCGTAATGTTGCTTCGGCGTTTTACCGGTGTTGAATCCTTTGAGCGACAGTTCGGCTTTTATAAATTCCATTTCGGCATAGGGCATCATCACGCCAATCAAGGGCGATGTTTTCAACGCATCGGTATAACTGGAATTAGCCCCTACTGTATAAACGGTGTTGATGGGATAACCGCTTTGAATACCGCGATAAACCTGCGCACCGTTTACAGCAACAGTGGTCGCCCACACGGCCCGGCGCGGATCGTTATCGGCATTCATCTTGTCAATAAAAAAAAAAGTGAAATAAGTACCGTCACGCCAATCTAATTGCCTCGCGTTGTAGTAAGGATTGTAATAAGGATTGGTACCGGGATAGCGGAAGATGGCCTCATCCGCATTAGCAGTGAACACCGGATATTTCACAGCATCGGCAAGTATCGCATTGATCTGACCCGCTACATCTACTTCACCATTACGCTTCGATATACGCAAGAGCAAACGAAGCTTTAATGAGTTGCAAAACTTCTTCCATTTGACAATGCCCGGATTGGTAGATCCCGATAAGGCATTGGCCCCGTAAACCAGGTCGCCGCCATAGGTTAAGGCTTTTGATGAATTAAATAACGCATTAGCCGAATCAAGGTTCTTGAGCAGGTCAATGTAAATGTCTTTTTGTTTATCAAAGGCCGGCTTTACAATGCCGTCGGCAGCCTTTGTTGCCTGCGAGTACGGAACATCACCGTGCAGGTCGGTAAGAATGGAATAGGCCCAGCATTTATACACTAACGCAATGGCTTTATAATTGGGTTCGTTCAGTTTGGTGGAGATATTGTAGATGTCTTCAATGTCGGTGAGATAACCATAAAATGAAGTCCATACGCTGCCGCTGCCGGCCGTGACTTCATAACGGTGAATACCGCCGCCGCTACTGCTTGATCGCGGCGCATCCACCTGCATCAGTTCATGCGTAAAGTTGCGGGCCGCGCTGATGCTGCTGTTTACAATGCGGTACTGCAACTGGCTTAACAACACACCGGGGTTTACTTCTTTCGGACGATTGGGATCGGTATTGATTTCTTTAAAATCCTTTGTGCAAGACGCAAGTGCAAGCAGGATTATAAAAGCAATGAAGCGGCTATAAATTGATTTCATGTTCGTTGTTGAGCGGGCCAATTAAAACTTGAGGGTAACGTTGATGCCGATGTTTCGGGTAGAAGGGAACTGCATCAGCTCCACACCCGGCGTAAGCGTACCGCTGTTAAGGTTGCCGCCTTCGGGATCAAAGCCAGGAAACTTGGTAAAGTTGAAAAGCTCCCGTCCATACACCGCCGCGCTGGCGCCTTTAAAACCAATCTTACTGATTAGCGTTGGTGAAAAATTATATTCCACTCGTGCTTCGCGAAGCTTAATAAAAGACGCATCAAACACATTGGTTTCCGCGTTGTTAATAGCGTAATAGTTCTCATAGTACGAAGCGTAAGCCACCTTCACGGTATTGGGTTCGTACTTGCCTGTTGTTGTATTTAATATTACGCCGTCGCCTACAATTCCACCTTCGGCACGACCCGGCAACGTGACTTTTGTTTTGCCCAGCGTATTGCTTTTGTGGTTGGTTTGCGAGAACATGCTGCCACCTTTTTGTCCATCAAACAAAAGGCTGATGCGAAAATTTTTGATGGATACTTCATTCAGCAAGCCGGCCTTCCAATCGGCAAAGGCATTGCCCCATTTTTTTGTGGTGGCATCAAGCGTTGCCGGCAGGCCCACCGATGAATAAATAATCTTTCCATCATCGGTCCGTTGAAAACCGCGGCCGTATAAATCGCCCATGCGTCCGCCCACTCTTGCTTCAATGGTTACGTTGCCGTCATGGCTGTAAATAACCTGATTGGTGATGCCATCGGCCAATTCCCTTACGTAGCTGCGGTTCATTGACCAGGTAACAGTCGTTGTCCACCTTACATTTTTTGTGAGCAAAGGCTTGCCGGTTAGCTGTACTTCCACTCCCTTGCTGTTGATTAAACCCGCATTGATTAAAGCACTGGAAAAACCGGCAACGGGATCAAGCGGTATGGCCAGAATCTGGTTGCGGCTTTTATTGTTGTAGGCGGCTACATCTATGCCCAAACGTCCCTTAAAAAACCGCACATCGGCGCCGGCTTCAAAGCTGGCGGTAATCTCCGGCTTCAGCTTGGCATTGAACAACACCGAGGGGTTGGTGAAGTTGTTGCCGTAAATACGATCATAGTATTTATCGGTTTGATAGGGCCTTGTATCATTGCCCACCTGCGCCCATGAAAAGCGAAGCTTGGCGAAGGAAATGGCCGTTGGCAGATGAACAAGATCGGAGAGTAAAAACGAGCTGCTGACAGATGGATAGAAGAATGAATTACTGCCGTAAGGCAACGTGCTACTCCAGTCGTTGCGGCCGGTGAGGTCTAAAAATATTTTCTCCTGCCAGGACAATTGCCCGAATGCATAAAGGCTGTTGATGGCTTTTTTTGTGCGCAAGGGATCGGCCACGGCCGGGTCTAAACTATTGGAGATTTGATACACGCCGGGCTGGGCCAACTGGTCGGCATTGTATCCCGCAAAGTCATAGGTCTGCCGCATGGCATTGCCGCCAACCGATGCAGTGTATTTAAAATCGTTATTGATCTTATCGCGGTAGGTAAACAAGCCATCCGTATTGATCTCGTAGCTAAAAACATTCTGCTCCCGGTAAGAACCTCTTGGAAATTTGGTCATGCTGAACGGCCGTTGCTGCGACCGGTATTCAAACGAAAGATCGGTGCCGGTGCGCAGCAACAACTCTGCCTTCGGCGAGAAGGTGTACGTAGCCGATACATTGCCAACGATGCCGTGTCTGTTTAATTTATTCAGGTCTTCGTACAAGTCCAAGTACGGATTATCGGGTCCGGTATTGAAGGGATTTTTTTGTTGCACACCTACCAATCCGTCTTTCCAATAAGGCTTGAACCATTCGGGCCTTATGTTGGGTGCTGTTCCAATGATAAGGAAGTACATGATGGTTTGGTTGTTGTAGCCCGACGACGGCAGGTTGTCGCTTTTCTTGCGGGTGTAATTCACCCTGCCATTAATTTTTAAATGATCGGACAACTGTTGGTTCACCGACAGCGAAACGTTGGTGCGTTCAAAGCCGGTGTTCGGCAAAATCCATTTGTTATTCAGTTGCGTGAACGACAACCTTGCGGAGCCTTTTTCGTTGCCACCTTCCAGTGAAACGCTGTGCGATGTAGTGACGCCGCGTTGAAAGAAACCGGAGATGTAATCTTTATTGGCTACCCAAGGCGTTGCCATCGTAGGCTTGCCGTTTGGGTCGGCAGGATTGTACTGGTAATAATTTTGTCCATTAAACTTCGGTCCCCAGGCACGGCCGGCCGCTACGTTTGTGCTGGTGTTGATGCCATCGGGTCCATCGCCGTACGAATAGTAGGCATCGGTGCGCCCTTCGCCGTATTCAAACTGGTAATCGGGCCAGCGGTTTACATCGTCAATGCTCCCGTTGAAGTTATACGTCACGCCGATACCTTTTTCCTTTCGTGCCCCGGTTTTAGTGGTAATGATGATGGCGCCACCGGCCGCACGGCTGCCGTACAAAGCAGTAGCACCGGCGCCTTTCAGCACCGTTATTTTTTCAATATCATCCGGATTGATGTCCGATACGGTAGAACCAAAATCAACCGGGCTATCGGCCGCTAAGTGGGCCTTGTAACCTGTGCCGGTAATGCGGCTGCTGACAGGAACACCATCTACCACAATCAATGCCTGGTTGTTGTCAAGGTTTAATGATGATTCGCCGCGAAGGGTGATGCGTGAAGAGCCAATGGGTCCCGATCCGGTGCCTTGGATATTTAAGCCGGCCACCTTGCCGGACAGTGTGTTCACCCAGTTGTTGGCCTTTGCATCCTTCACCGCATTTTCTGAAACGCTTTGCGCTGCATAGCCCAATGATTTTTCGGCCCGCCTGATGCCGAGTGCTGTTACCACCACTTCGTTCATGTTCTTGGTGTCGGTAGTTAGGGAAACAGATGCGGCATCAGCAGCCTTTACTTCACGGCTGATGAAACCAATGGAACTTATGATGAGGATTGCATCAGGCGCTGCTTCTAATTTAAAAACGCCGGCCGCATCCGTGGAAGTGGATCGCTTTGAATTTTTAATGCTTACCGTAGCACTGCCCACCGGTAGTTGTGTTTCAACAGAAACAATTCTACCGGTAACTATCTGTTGCGCCTTGCCCGGCAGCGTTGAAAAGAGTAGTGTAAAAAGAAGCGTAAAGCCAATAAATCTCTTTGTGTAAAGTAGTCTCATAAACAACAGTTTCATTATTCCCGTGCGTGCAAAACTGTTGGCAGGGTGTAAACAAAACGTTATGCCTGTAAAGTGAAATTGTTACCTTAAAATGAGATAGATGCAACCAGGACATGGTTTAGAAAAAGACACCGAACGGAAAAGAGGAAGTTATTCTTAGATAAAAGCCGAGGCGCGGCGTCCAGCAAATTTTATTTCGCCGGCATCAGCAAAGAGTTGTCTATTTTTTTACAAAGCATTGCGGCCTGTTTTAAAACAAACAGGAAAGCGAAAGCTGTTTTAGGAAAGCCTGTGATTGCAAAGTTGTTGATGATGAGCCGTGCGATAGTGCAAGGGCAATTTTTGATGCGGCACGAAAGCCTGCATAGAGATCTTCGTCTTTATGTTGTCGTGCTTTGCAAGGCCGCCACTGCCTCAAATTCATCGTGCAGTTTCAGGCTCAAACGTTCAAAAACAGCATGGTGCTTCATGTAAAGATTGTGGTTGTGCTTCGCCGGTCGAAAGCTATCGGGCAAGGCAATTGTCTGCGCGGCTTCATCCAAATTTTTATACAAACCCGCTTCCGTGGCGCTCACTAAAAAGGCACCCAAGGCAACGCTATCCACTTCCGGTTTAATGTGAACCGGCTTGTTGAAAATATCGGCAATCATTTGCGTCCATAAAGGATAAGAAGCAAAGGTGCCGTTCACCGAAAGCGAGTAAATGGGCCGGTGTTCTTCCAACGCTTTTCCGATGGCGTAAACCGCGAACAGAATGCCTTCGATGGTTGCCCGTACAAAATGCTTTTGTTCGTGCTTTAGGTTCACGCCAAAGTAAACGCCTCTTGCATTGGCGTTCCAGATGGGCGCCCTTTCGCCTTGCAGATAAGGAAGAAAAAGCAAGCCGCCTGCGCCCGGTAAAACTTTGGCGGCTTCATTCAGAAGGTTGTCCATGCACTCTTCCAAATCAAAGGCCCGTTTAAAGTCGCCGAACTGTTTTGCATACCATTCAAACACGGCACCGCCGTTGTTCGTCGGACCACCGGAAACATAGTTGCCATCGGTGAGCAAGTAGTTGAAGAAGCGCTGCTTCTCATCCTGCAATATTTTCTTACCCATTACTCTTACGGCGCCGCTTTGCTCAATGGTGATGGTGGCCTTGCCTTCGCCCCAAACACCGGCGCCTAAAGTGGCGAGACAACCATCGCTTGACCCAACAATTATCTTCACCGTTGGCGGCAGTCCTAGCGATGATTGATATTCCTTTTTCAACTTTGCTTTTGCATAAAACACCGGCACGAGTTCGGGTAGTTTGTTGGCAGTGATGCCGGCCCATTTCAACGCATCGGGTTCCCATTGAAGCGAATGAATATTGAGCAAACCCGTTGCCGATGCAAGGCTGTAGTCCATTACGTATTCACCCGTCAATTGATGGATCACGTACGATTTAATGGACAGAAATTTCTGCGCTTCGGCAAAGCGTTCCCCATCGTGGTTCTTCATCCAGGCAATCTTGTTCAGCGGCGACATGGGATGAATGGGCGTGCCGGTAGCGTTGTAAAGCGTTTTGCCCAAAGCCGATTCTTTTAAATCAACGGCTTCTTTTTTTGCGCGGTTGTCGGCCCACACAATGGCATTGCCCAGCGGTACGCCGCTTTTGTTTACCGCCAGCACGCTGTGCATGGCCGCACTAAAACAAAGGCAAACAACGTTGGCCTTCTTCGGCCGTATCTTCTCGTTTAAAAAATTTTTCAGCACGTAAAGCAAGGTGATGAAAATCTGTTCCGGGTCTTGCTCGCTGTAATCAGGTTGCGATTGAAACGTGGGATACGATCCTTTGCTGGCGCCGATAACGGTTCCTTTTAACGTAAAGGCCACGAGCCGAACGGTGGACGTGCCGATGTCAATGGTGATGATGCAATCCATAACAAGAATTTAGTGGTCAGAGGTATTTTCTTTTCGAAACTCCCGCGGCGTATAACCGGTAAGCTTCTTAAATGTTGTGGCAAAATGTTGTGATGAATAAAAGCCAACGTCCAACGCAATGTCTGTTACGTTTACGTCTTTTTGCTTCAGCAATTTGATGGCCTCGGAAATGCGGATGTTGATAAGGTAATGAAGCGGTGCAAAGCCCGTAAAATTTTTGACTTTCTCTGAAAAAGCCGTGGTGCCGAGGCCCACAATGGCGGCCATGTCTTCCACCGTCCATTGATGCGACAGGTTCCCGCGGAGTTGTTGTTCCAGTTTTAAAAAGGTTTGCGGAAAATCTTTTCGTGAATCTTTTTCACGGGTCAGGTGGCGGGCAATGGAAATGAGCAATTCATCCAACAGGCCATTCACTCTTGTGGTGTAACCCACTTCGCCGGCGGTGATTTCTTTCGCCATGAGTTGAAAGATGAACGCGGCATCTTTTATCCGCGAAAGCACCGGCGTTCCGTTGGCCAACAACAATTGCAGTACGGCGCGGCCGTCGTGTTCCGGCAAGCCTGACCAACTACCCAACACTTTCTTTTTTGATTCGTTGTTATTGATGCGAACGTGAAGCCATGCAACGGCGCCAATGTCCATAAAATCTTTGGCGCCGCCAACGGGTTGTCCCGGCAAAATCACAGCAACATCACCCGGATAAAGTACATGGTGTTGATGATCAATCACCCATTCAAACTTTCCTTCCACTACCTGATAGAAACGGAAAAAGCCAACGTTGTTTTTCCTGAAGGAATCAAACTGAATGGTGTTGACTTTTTTAAACGCCAATTCAATGATGTGCGGAAACGGTTGCAGTTCCTTGCCGGCGCTTTGCCAATGAAATGAGTTCATGCACGCATCGTTGAAGTAGGGAAATAAGCAAGCCGCGTTGCGATACCGATATTACTACATTAAACCGAATGGATGTGCAGGCTCATTGTAACGTGTGTATGTTTTTCATTTAATCATTTGCCGCAGAACTCAAACTGAATATCGCCTTCTTAGTATTGCCCCGCCATGAATGGCGGGGCAATACCTAAAGCCGATCTCCTCGTTTGTTCAAATTTCACCGCCGTGTTTTTTTGGAAGTTTTTTGTTCTATGTGTCATTAACATCGTTGTGTCTTATTGCTGCCTGCTGAAGAACGCCGCTATTCATTCACCAATTGATTGTTTGCATTATGGGAAAAAATTTAGAACCGGTACGGCTACCGGGTTTGAGCGGACTGCTCATCGCCATTTCACTTTTCTTCTTTTCAAGCTCTCTTTATTCGCAAACCGTTGCCGGGTCGGTTTCCGATGCCGCCGGCAAACCGCTTCAAAACGTTACCGTTAACGTAAAAGGAACCACCCGTTCCACCGTTTCAAACGCTAACGGGGCCTTTCAAATTACCGCTTCCGGAAGCGATGTTTTGGTAGTTAGTTCCGTTGGCTTTAGCACACAGGAAGTTTCTGTTGACAACCGTTCGCGCCTTACCGTTTTGTTGGCAACAGGGACCCAAAACCTGAACGAAGTGGTGGTGACGGCGCTTGGCATTCGCAAAGAAGCAAGGCGTTTGGGTTACGCTACGTCCACGGTAAACACGGATCAAATCACTACCAACCGCACGGTAAACGTGGGCAACAGTTTGCAAGGCAAAGTAGCTGGGTTGAACGTGTCGGCGCCGGCCGGCGGGCCCGGTGGTTCTTCAAAAATCCGCATCCGCGGACAGTCGTCTTTCGGTGGCGATAACTCGCCGTTGATTGTGGTGAACGGCATACCCATCAACAACAGCAGTATCTCCGGCGGGCAAGGCGGGCAAACCGGAAATCCAACGGGCGGCTCGTCCGATCAGGGTGATGGTTTGCAAAGCATCAACCCCGATGACATTGAATCCATCACCGTGCTGAAAGGCGCACCGGCAGCGGCTTTGTACGGCTTTCGTGCGAAGGACGGCGTGTTGCTCATCACCACTAAATCGGGCAAAGGAGCTAATGGCATTGGCGTAGAAGTGACTTCTGCTTTTCAATCGGACAAGGCACTTGACTACACCGATTTTCAATACGAATACGGACAAGGCGAGAACGGCATTCGTCCGGCTACCGTAAGTGATGCGCAGTCATCCGGCGTACACAGTTTCGGAGTTAAGTTCGACGGCGCTCCTTCGCCGCAATTCGATGGTTCGATGCAGCCGTACTCACCGCACAAAGGCCGCATCAATGATTTTTACCGCACCGGTTACAGTTGGACGAATTCCGTAGCCCTTTCGGGCGGAAGCGACAAAGGGAATTTTCGGTTGTCCTTCGCCAACACGGATGCGAACGCCATCATGCCGGCCTCTGACTTTCACAAGAAGATTTTGAACCTGGGTTTGAACTATCGCTTCACGCCAAAGTTTTCAGTGCAGTTGAACGCCAATTACTCCAACGAATACAACCACAATCCGCCGCAGATCGGCCTTCAGGATTTGAATGCCAACACCACCGTTTACACAATGGCCAACAGCATTGATGTGGCCTGGTTGAAAGCAACATACAAAGACGCGTCCGGCAATGAACAACCGCTTTCGCGTTTTACCAACCGCAACAATCCGTATTGGGTAACGCTGGTGCGTTTTGAAAACGTTCACCGCGACCGCATCTTCGGCAATGCATCCTTGCGTTATCAATTGCTCAATTGGTTGTACGTGCAAGGGCGCATCGGCCAGGATTATTACACACGTCCGTATGAGTACGACCGCCCAACGGGCACGCGTTCTGTCGGCGCCGTATCGGTTGGCTTTAATGGGCAATACTACCAGGATGTAACCACCTACCGCGAACGCAACATGGATGTTTTGATTGGCGCGAACAAAACCTTTGGAAAGTTCGGGCTTGATGTAACCGTTGGCGGAAACCAATTGCAGCAAGTGTTTGACCGCTTGCGTACAAACGTCACGAGCTTTTATGTTCGCGATTTGTACACCATCGGTAACGGACAAACAAAAGACCCCGGCTACGACTATTCAAAAAAACGAGTCAATTCCGTTTATGCTTCGGCCGAACTTTCTTTCCAAAATTTTCTTTACCTGAACGCAACGGCACGCACCGATTGGTTCTCTACACTCAATCCGGCAAGCAATCACATTACTTATCCATCGGTAAGCTTGAGTTATGTGTTTACGTCTTCCATAAAGAATCTGCCGCGCTGGTTAAACTTCGGCAAGCTGCGCGGCGGCTATGCCGAAGTGGGCGGCGATACAGACCCGTATTCAAGCAACTTGTATTACACGGTAAACTCCGTTCCGTTCAACGGCATTGGGCTTGGAAACATTTCCGGCACCGTTAGTCCCAATCCTGATTTGCGGCCATTAAGAGTGAAGGAAACAGAGATTGGCTTGGAGCTAAAGATGTTCAACAATCGGGTGAGCCTTGATCTATCGGCGTACAAAAAACTCACCATTGACCAGATTTTAAATGTGGACATTTCAAACGCATCGGGCTTCAGCCAAACGAAAGTCAACATCGGCCAATCGCAAAACAAAGGCGTTGAAGGATTGCTTTCGGTAACACCGGTACGCAATCGTTTCATCACCTGGGAAACGAGCTTTAACGCCAGCTACAACACCAGCAAAGTGCTGCAATTGGTAGCCGGACAAACAGCAGTGCAAGTGGGTACCGGCGAATTCTTTGGCAACATTGCGCATGAAGTCGGCTTGCCGCTTGCCTCGCTTCGCGGCTTCGATTACAAGCGCAACGACAAAGGCCAAATCATCACGTCGGGTGGCTTGTTCCAACAAGGCAAGCTCACCACATTCGGAAGCGCCATTCCCAAATGGATCGGCGGCTGGCTCAATACCATCAATGTAAAAGGCTTCCGCATTTTTACACAAGTTGATTTTAAAGCCGGTTATAAAATTATGTCCAATTCCAATCTCAACTTTCTTCGCCACGGTTTAGCCAAAGCGTCGTTGGTGGGCCGGGAAGGGGGCGTGCTATTCGATGGCGCCAACGCAACGGACGGTTCGCCCAATTCGACAAAGGTGGAAGCAGAAACTTTTTACAGCCAATACCGCGGCACCAACGTAGCCACGCCTTTTGTTTACAACGGCAGCTTTGTGCGGTGGAGAAGTTTATCCATCGGTTACGATTTGTCGCGGTTTTTAAAAAGCACTTTCATCAAAGGGCTTACCGTATCGGCAGTGGTGAATAATGTGCTGATGATTAAAAAATACATTGACAACCTTGATCCCGAAGCGCAGGTTTCCGCCTCCGACAACCTGCAGGGCATTGAGACGCATACGTTGCCCACTACACGTTCCATTGGCGCCAACGTAAACGTACGGTTCTAACCCATTAAACAAACGTCATGAAAAAAAGCATCTTCATATTGACGCTAACCGGCTTGTTTGTAAGTATAACCGGCTGCGATAAAAACTTCGAGCAAATCAACAAGAACCCCGTATTGGCTACGGCGCTCGATCCCGGCTATCTTTTTTCCAACGCCGAATTTTCAACAGCCACGTCCACGCTTGCTTATCATATTCAACTGTCGCAACAAGTGGTAACGCCCTTCACCGGCGTGTTGGAAGGCGGCAATCACAACGTGATAAACGATAACAACACCGCCCCACTTTTCAACAACTATTACGGCGGGCCCGTACGTCTTCTTATCTCAGTGATTGATCAGACAAAGAGCAATGCGGCCCGTTCCAACTTGTACAACATGGCCCGCATTTGGAAAGCGTTTGTATTTCAGGTTTTGGTGGATACGTACGGCGATGTTCCGTATAGCCAGGCCGGCCTTGCTTACTTGCAAAGCACCAACTTGCCGAAGTACGATGACCAGAAAGCGATCTATGATGATTTACTGAAAGAAGTATCGGAAGCAACGAAAGCCCTTGATGCAAGCAAGGCAACCGAAGGTGGCGACTTGTTTTACAAAGGGGCTATTGCGCAATGGAAAAAGCTTGGCAACTCACTGCTCCTGCGCCTTGCGATGCGTTATACAAAGCTTGATCTTGCGAAGGCCAAACAATACGTACTCGTTGCCACCGATCCTGCAAACGGCGGCCTTATGGCTTCGAACAACGACAATGCTTTCATCACTTTTAACTCCGATTACAATCATCCAAATGCCAACTCTTTTCAAGGCACCGAAAGAGCAAACTATTATCTCGGACGGCCGTTTGTTGACTACCTCAAATCAACCGCCGATCCGCGCCTGCCGTGGATCAGCGCCAGGTATGCAAACCCTTCTGGTTCCACGGTTGCGGCAGCGGAACCCGCCGATACAACATCCGTGGCACAGATAGGAATGCCCTTTGGTTACAAGGATGCAACCTTACCAAACGAACCGCTTTATCCGGGAAAGATTGGCGCGGCTTTTAAATACTCGCAACTAAACCGGCGCACGGTAGCGAAGATTACTTCCCCTGAATTTTTTATTACCTATGCACAAACGCAATTGCTCCTGGCCGAAGCCACTTTTCGTGGCTTTATCAGCGGCGACCCGGCTGCGCTTTATGCTTCGGCTATAAAAGCGCACATGGCCCAGTTGCAGCAGTTTGATGCAACGGCGGTGATTCCTTCAAACCTTCAGGATGCATACGTTGCGGGCAATGCCTATTCAACCGGGAGAGCATTGGAACTAATCAACACACAGTATTGGATTGCTTCGTTTTTAAATGGACCCGAAGCCTGGGCCAATCTGCGCCGCAGCAGTTATCCTTTGTTGCAACGCAACAACTATCCCGAACAAGACCCCGATGTAAAAGGAAGTGCCGATGGTTTTGTACACCGCATTGTTTATCCCGACCGGGAAAAATCCGTGAACGCAGCCAACTATGGCGAAGCAGCTTCACGCATTGGGGGCGATAAATTAACGACGCGAATCTTTTGGGATAAATAATACAAGTTGCGAGTTACGAGTTGCCAGTTGCTTGCTCATACAACAGTCCTTCTTTTCATTTGGCGACCAAGAATATCAATGGCCCGAAAGACGCTTCAAATTATAAACGCTCCAAACCGGCAACCGGCAACTCGCCACCAACAATCGGCTATGCTTTGATAAATTAGCGGCAATGAATTACTACCTCGGGGTTGATATTGGAACAACGTCGGCGAAAGCCGTGGCCTTTTCCACACAAGGCGAGGTACTCTTGTCTTGTTCACACAGCTATCCCATGCATCATCCCGCAGCCGGCTTTACCGAACAAGACCCCGATGAAATTTGCCGGGCGGTTTACACGAGCATGAACAACGTTTGCGAAAAACTGGCCGCCGAACCGTTATTGGTATCATTTAGCGCGGCAATGCATGCCTTGATTTTAATGAGCGAAGACGACAAGCCATTAACCCGCTGCATCATTTGGGCCGACAACAGGGCAGCCGCCATTGCGGATGATTTAAAGAAAAGCAGCGAAGCGGCCTTTCTATATCAAACCACCGGCGTGCCGCTTCATGCCATGTCGCCGCTTTGCAAAATCATTTGGTTTCGTGAAATTGAACCGGCTATTTTTTACCGCACCAAAAAATTTATCGGCATAAAAGAATACCTCTTCTTCCAACTTTTTGGTGAATACGTAACGGATACATCAATTGCTTCAGCAACGGGTTTGTTGAATTTAGAAAGCCTGGTTTGGGACGACCGCATCCTGCAATTCGCCGGCATTCGCGAAAACCAACTGCCTGCAATAAATACCGTGAAAGCGGTCTTTCTATTGAAGGCAAATACAGCTCTCCATCCGCAAATTTCTTCCGCTGTTCCTTTTGTGATTGGCGGCAGCGACGGAGCCATGGCCAACCTTGCAACCGGCGCTGATGAAAGCGCACTGACTATCTCCATCGGTACCAGCAGCGCGGCCCGTATTGTAGTGAGAAAACCGGAAGTGGATGAAGCCATGCGGACCTTTTGCTATCATGTAAAAGATGATTGCTATATCGTTGGCGGGCCGAGTAACAACGGCGCGGTTATACTCACCTGGTTAAAGGATAATTTGCTGCAAACAAGCGAAAGTTTTGCAGCGCTTTTTGAAAAAGCAAAGGGCGTTGCCGCAGGCAGCGAAGGGCTTCTTTTCATTCCCTATATACTTGGCGAAAGAGCGCCGGTTTGGGACGCAGCGGCACGCGGAACCTTCGTTGGCTTTAGCATCAATCATACACAGGCGCATTTGATTCGCGCCTGCATGGAAAGCGTTGTTTACGCGGTGTACGGCATTGCCCAAATCCTCTTTGAAAAACACAAAGTAACGGCCGTGTATGCAACCGGCGGATTCACGCAAAGCGATTTATGGTTGCAGGTGCTGGCCGACGTGTGCAACCTCAAGGTGATAGTTTCCGATGCGGTGGAAAGTTCGGCCTTGGGCGCTGTATTGCTTGGTATGGAAGCAGTGGGCAAAGGGCCTTTCAAAAGCGGCGCGGCAATTAAAATCTACGAACCGGATTCAGCCAACCGTGAAGTGTATGAAAAGGGTTTTAAAAAGTTTGGGGCCGTTTACGCTGCATTGAAAGACACGCTTGCTTCCGAAGTAGCGCCATCAGTTCAAGCCGAGCCCACATAACAGTTTCAAAAATTAAATCAGCTATATGAATAAGAAAATAACAAGCCTCTTATTCTTCTTGCTGTTTGCAACGTGTTTGCAGGCGCAACAAGTCACCTCAACGCCGGATCAAATTAAAGCACTGACCCCTTCCTGGAAAGGCGAACGTTCCGCTGACGGAAGGCCCGTGGTGGAAGCAAAATTTTTAGCCCGGCTAAAGAACGTTTCCATGGAAGAAGCCTGGGGTTATTTGCGAAACAAAGGCTATCAAAACCAATACGAAGGCGATTGGCAAGTGATTCGTCCCGACTCGGTGATGGTGGGCCGCGTGGTAACGGCGCAGTACATGCCTTTACGGCCCGATGTTGATTCCCTGATGCGGGCAAAAGGCAAAAGCGAAGGCCGCATAGGCGCTCCCAATTCATGGCCTATTGACGTGTTGAAAGACGGCGACGTTTACGTGGCCGATAGCTACGGAAAGATTGTTGACGGCACGCTGATCGGTGATAATTTGGGCAATGCCATTTATGCCAAATCGCACCGCGGTGTGATCTTCTATGGTTCGGTTCGCGACGTGGAAGGCCTGGAAGAAATTGAGGGCTTTAACGGTTGGATAAAAGGTTCCGATCCATCCTACATCCAACAGATGATGCTGGCCGGCATCAACGTTCCCATCCGCATTGGACGGGCTTCGGTATTGCCCGGCGATGTTGTTCTTGCCAAGAAAACCGGTACCGTTTTTATTCCCGCCGCAATGGTTGCCGACCTTGTTCAGAGTTCGGAATTCATTCAATTGAAAGATGACTTTGGCCATCAGCGCCTGCGCGAAGGCAAGTACACGCCGGGGCAGATTGACCGCGAATGGACGGATGACATCAGGAAAGATTTTCTGCAATGGTTGGATGCAAAAAAGAACCTGCCAATGTCGCGAAAAGAGCTGGATGATTACATGAAGCAACGCACCTGGTAGCGTTATGTGAAACGGCAAACGGGAGAAATGAAACCGTCGGCCGTTTACAGCAGTCAGCGGCTTTTGCCTCACGTCTCACTTTTCACGTTTTACCCTCCTCAACACTCTTCGTCAACAACTAAAAAACAAACCATGACACCCGCACAAAAAATCCTTTCAAAGCTCGGATTGAAAGACCCCGAACCGATAGAATCAACAGTAGCAAATACAAGCTCATTTAACGAAAGCGGGCCTGAAAATGCCCGACGGGCCTTCTTAAAAAAATCGGCGCTCGGCGGCATTGCCCTCGGCACCTCATTCGTCTTCTCCCCTATTGAAGATGTGATTGCGCAAAGCACACAAAAAGTGTCTCGTTTTGGTGCACCCTCGGATTTAAGAATAACCGACATGCGGTATGCCACCACTACGGTGTTGGGCCGCACATCTATCATTCGCATTGATACCAACCAGGGCATTTATGGTTTGGGAGAAGTGCGTGACGGCGCCGACGTTCGCTATGCCCTGATGTTGAAGAGCCGCATCCTCGGCATGAATCCCTGCAACGTGGAAATGATTTTTAAAGCCCTCAAACAATTTGGCGGTCCGGCACGGCAAGGCGGCGGCGTATGCGGTGTAGAGATGGCGCTTTGGGACATTGTGGGCAAGGCGTACAACGTGCCGGCCTGGCAAATGCTTGGCGGCCGTTACCGCGACAAGATCCGGCTGTACGCCGATACTCCTGAAGCAGGTTCGCCGGAAGAACAAAAGAAGCTGATGAATTACCGCATCAACGACCAGGGTTATACCTGGCTGAAGATGGACCTGGGCATTGGTGAAGTGAACAACATACCGGGTGCTTTGGTCAATTCAAAATATTGGCAAAACGACAAAGGCGATTTGCAGCAATGGGGCGGTGTTGGCTACATGAATTACGGCAATACAAGGCATCCGTTCACGCAAATTCAAATCACGGAAAAAGGACTTGATGAAATGGCGAAGCTGGTGGACAATGTACGCGGCATGTTGGGCTACGACATTCCGCTGTCAACAGACCATTATGGACACTTTGATGTAAACAACGGCATTCGGCTCGGCAAAAAATTAGAGAAGTACCGTCTGGCGTGGATGGAAGACGTGGTGCCTTGGGATTATACCGACATGTGGAAGACCTTGTCGGATTCACTGGAAACACCGATGCTGACGGGTGAAGACATTTATTTGCTTGCGGGATTCAAGCCGCTGATTGACATTCATGCGGTGGACATCATTCATCCAGACCTCGCCACATCAGGCGGCTTGCTGGAAACAAAACGCATTGGCGATTATGCCGAAGACCACGGCGTAGCGATGGCGATGCACCAGGCAGGTACGCCCATTTCTTTTATGGCAAACGTGCATTGCGCGGCGGCCACGCAAAATTTTTTGGCACTGGAACATCACTCCATTGATTTGCCCTGGTGGGAAGATTTGGTGAAGACGACGGATGGCCGTAAGCTGATTACAAAAGGCTATGCAAACATCCCGTTGACCGCTCCCGGATTGGGTGTGGAATTGAATGAAGACGTAGTGAAACAACACTTGCACGCAAGTGATAAATCATTCTTTGCACCAACGACTGAATGGGATGCGATTCGTTCGCACGACAGGATATTCAGTTAATGAAACTATACGTGAGATGCAAGGCATCAAACCCAAAGCTTTACCATTTGAGTGACTTTATGCTTTGACGTTTGATGTCTCACTAACTTTTAAAGCAACTTTGCTTCATGCCTTCTAACAACAAATCATCCTTCACTGCCTTCTACTTACTTGCGGCTTTGTTTGCCATGGGTTATGCGGTTGCTGCCTTCAACAATGTTCATCAATGGGCCGGCTGGCTGTTGATGGCTTTCTTTATCAGCCTTGCGCTTGCCTTTCGCGGGAATCGCTTTCTCAAAGGCTTATCTTATACGGTGGTCATTCTTGGCGTAGTGAGCCTGGCGATGTACTATCCGCAATACTTTAAAACGATAGGAAGTTTCAAGCTTTCTTCACTCATTGTACCGTTGCTGCAAGTCATCATGTTCGGCATGGGTACTGAATTAAGCTTGAAAGATTTTACGCAAGTGCTGCGAACGCCGAAGGGAATCCTGGTGGGCATTGTTTGCCATTACACCATCATGCCGCTGATTGGTTTTTCGGTGGCAAGGCTGTTCCACTTTCCCGATGAAATTGCGGCGGGCATCATTCTCGTAGGTTGTTGCCCAAGCGGCTTGGCGTCAAACGTAATGTCCTATCTCGCAAGAGCCAACCTTGCGTTGTCGGTTTCGGTTACCACCGCTTCTACTTTGCTGGCTCCTTTTTTCACGCCGCTGTTGATGAAGCTACTTGGCGGCAGCTTTGTCCAAATTCATTTTCTCGACATGATGTGGGACATCACCAAGATTGTCATTCTTCCGGTGGTGGCCGGCCTCCTTTTTAACTCGCTTGTGCGGGGAAAATTCAGTTGGTTGGACAAGGCCATGCCGGTGGTTTCCATGGCGGGCATTGCCTTAATCATTATGGTGATTACGGCCGCAGGCCGGGACAACTTGTTGAAGGTGGGCGGCTTGTTGGTGCTGGCTGTTTTCATTCACAACCTCGCTGGTTTTCTTCTTGGATATTGGTCGGGACGGTTGTTGAAATTCAGCGAACGCGATTGCCGCACCATTGCCCTGGAAGTAGGCATGCAAAACGCCGGACTGGCATCGGGGCTTGCGCTAACGATGGGCAAACTGGCAACAGCGGGATTGGCGCCGGCCATCTTTGGTCCAACGATGAATGTGACGGGTTCGGCTCTTTCAAGCTGGTGGCACAACAGGCTGCCCGATGAAAAAAGCGTTGCGACGGATAAACAGAAAATCATTCCGGTGAGCCAATAAAAGATGCCGGCTATTTTAAGAAAGAAAAAAACATGGATAAATTTTACCGCGCCGCCGGCGATGGGGCCGGCCCACTTTGGCGTGTTTTCAAAAATTGAATTGATGATGCGCTTTCAGTAAAAAGATTTTACAGGTGAAGTTTTTTCAACTCCCCGTTAATCAGCTCTGCCCATAAGGCGTAGGCCCGCGGCTGCAGGTGTGTGCCGTCGGTGGTGAGTTCTTGCTTTAATTCACTGCCGGACGACAACACGCTGTTTACATCGAGATAGTCAACAGCGTGTTTGCCGCAATAATTTTTCAGCAGCTTATTCACCTTCATTACCCGCTTGTTGTCATCGCTGCTTTGGTATTGATAGATGGTGGATTGTACTACGGGTATGATGCCGTGCGCCAGCAAGGTATCAATTACGCCTACCTGATTTTGAAACACCCGCCGCGGCGAAATGCCAAGTGTTAAGTCATTGATGCCGCCTTCCAAAAAGCAAACCCTTGGGTGCAAGGCAATCACGTGTTTAAGGGTCCACGCAATTTGGCCGGTGGTGTAGCCGGGAATGCCCCAGTTGGTCACATCCTCCCGGTTCAAAACGTTCTTCCAATCGCCATGATGGGTGATGGAATTGCCTACCATTACGATGGGCGATGATTGGGAAATCGTATCTGTCGGGTTGCTTTGCGCAATGCCGCAAAACGACTGCAAAAGCAATAAAGTAAAAAGAAGGCCAGCTTTCATCTCTGCGGAGTTTTCGTTTAGTAATTATTGTC
Source organism: Flavisolibacter sp. (assembly GCA_965247695.1). Taxonomy (GTDB): domain Bacteria; phylum Bacteroidota; class Bacteroidia; order Chitinophagales; family Chitinophagaceae; genus Flavisolibacter. The sequence continues at coordinate 1,041,525 of OZ252037.1, read as the reverse complement.
GCGTGGGGGAACCTGCACCCCCCAGGTGGTAGCCGGTTTAGCGCCTAAGATTAATTGCAACACACCGCCTTTCACGATTTCATCATGATATATCCAGGCACGGTTTATTGGTTTGCCGTTCAATAAAGCGCTTTGTATGTAATCGTTTTTTACGCCGTTGTTTTCGGTAAGAATGGTAAAGGTTTTACCGCTGTAAAAATTCTTGTCAAGATGTATGATGATCTTATCAAACACCGGCGTGCTTAAATTGTAATAGGGCTTCACGGCACAGCCGCCGTCCACTTCAAAAAGCCCGAGGCTAAGCAACACATACAAGGCGCTCATTTGCCCTTCGTCCTCTTCGCCTGTCCATCCTTTGTAAGGAGAGGTATCAAACATGGTGGACGCAATAAACCGGCTGTACTTCTGCGTAAGCCAGGGTTTGCCGGCATAGCTAAACAAGAACGGCGTGGCGAGACAAGGCTGGTTACCCAGGTCAAACAAGCCGGCCGCAAAGCCCCTTTCCAGCCGCGCAATAAAGCTGTCGCGGCCCATCAGGTTCATCATGCCCGGTACATCCTGTGGCACAAAAAAACTGTATTGAAAAGCGGTGCCTTCCATAAAGCCTTTGCCGTTCCAGCCGCCCACGGTTCCGAAATGATAGGGATCAAAATCAGCCACCCAACTTCCATCGCTGTGACGGCGGCGCACGTACTTCGATGCCGTATCGAAAATGTTTTTATAGCTTTTGCTGCGTTTCAGAAACTGTTGGTAAACGTCTTGCCTGTCCAGGGCTTTTGCAAACTGCGCAAAGGCCCAATCGTCGTAAGCATACTCCATGGTGTTGCTGGCGGGGCCGGCTTCATCGGCAACATAACCAACGTCCATGTATGATTTTAAATGACGGTTGCCCGCAAAGCCGCCACACGGATAATCAATGCCCGGCGTGGTATAATCATGTAAAATGTGCTGATACGCATTTTGCGCATCAAAACCCCTGATGCCTTTTTGATAAGCGCTAATGAGTAAACTATTTTGATGCTGCGCTCCCATGATGGGCGAATAAGAAAGCGCCACCGGAGCATACGGAATCCAGCCGCCTTTATCTGCAAGCTCCAGGTAAGCATTGGCCCAGCTTTGTGCAATGTCTGGATTGAGTAACGTCCACACAGGCGTAAGATCCCATTGCGTGCCCCACAAAGCATCGCTGCTGTACACGGCTTTGCCGGGCGACGAAAGTTGCTGAACCTTTTCGCAGGCATCCACATACTTGCCATCCGCATCGTTCATTACGCTCTTGCCGGTGTAAGTGCGATAAAGGTTTGTATAAAATTTTTCTTTGTCATTTTCATTCGACGTGTACACGTCCACTTTACCCAACAGGTTTGTCCAAACCGCTTGGGCAGCCTTTACCACTTTGTCGAAGTCGAAGCCAAATGAGGATACTTCTTCTTTCAAGTTATTTCGTGCGCCATCAACACCAACCATGGAGATGCCGGTGCGAACAACGACCGGTTTGCCGGCCGTGGTGGTGAAGTTCAACATCACGCCGCTTTTACTTTTTCCGTCAAAGGCCGTTACATTTTTTTGCACGTTGTTTTTCTCCCGCCACTCGGTTCCATAGTTTGTATCGGAGCCTTTGTAAGCCTCGCCCTGCCAGGCATCGGCTGATGTAATGGGCGTATTTAACTGCATGACAAAATAAACCGTGTAGTGCGGCGCATAGCCGTTCTTTTGTTTGATGTAACCGCTGACTTCCGTCGGCGAAGCCTTTTCGAAATGCGTTTCTAAAATTTCTGTTTTTTCTTCGGTGGCAAAATCAAAGTTGAGGAGCAGGTGCGCCTGCGTCGTTGTTGGATACGTGAAGCGCATCAGGCCGCAACGCACGGTGCTGGTAAGTTCTGCTTTCACGCCATAGTCCATTAGTTCAACCGAATAATAACCGGGGCTACCGTGTTCCGTTTCTTTTTTAAAACGCGACCGGTAGCCGGCCGTCCAGATGCCTGCATAAGGCCCGTCTGATACGCCTTGAAAGGACTTTATCCAACCTTCCGCCGCATAGGGGTTTCCGGTAGTGGGCATCACACTAAGGCCGCTTAACGCCATTGCGTGCAGGTGACTAAAGCCGCTAATGCTGCCTACGGTATATTCGTAACCACCGGTCCATACATTGCCTTGGTTATCGGGACTAAGTTTTACCAAACCAAACGGCAACGTGGCGCCGGGAAACAGTTGCCACCGCGAGTTGGAAGTACCCGTAAAAACATTGACGTAATCAATGATTTTTTTCTGCGCATGAAGGGTTGGTTGAAGCAATGAAAATAAAAAGGAAATACAGGCTTGTAACAAGGCGTATTTTTTCATACCAATCAAATAAAATAGAAAACGGCTGTTGATTTATTTACCTGAATAAAGTTTGGAACCCGGCGCTGCAAAACCCTTGGCCGCATCGTCTATTACCAGCACCCAATCGTTGCCAACACCGGTTGTGGGTGGCGTAAACTCCAGTTTGTCTTTTGTATTTATCTCACCGAGTTTTTTTGCGCTGCCGTCTTTTGGGTTAAACCACCAAAAAATCATTTGTGCCGGAAGGTTGGCTGCGGAAACGGTAATTGTTTTCCCGACAGGCAGGTAAATCATTGCATACCTTTTTTGTTCGTCGCGAAACGCTTCTATGTGTTCGGATTTAGCGCCTTGTCCGCTACTAACCAAGGCTTCACCGGAAACACGGTTTAGCATCGGCCTCGATTCCATGAGCTTTCGCAGATAGCCGACTTGTCTCGCACCTGGCCGGTCCATCGCGTTTATCCAGCCGCGGTCGGGATAGTTAATGGCTTCTTCTCTTGCACTCATAAATTGCCACACGGCATGATGTCCGTAGGTTACGCCGCAAGCACCGGCAAACACAGAGCGGTAGCATTGCTTGCGCACATCATAGTCACGATAGTATCCGCTATCGGTATTCCATTTGGGCCAGGGATTTACAGGATGGTCTTCATAGTTTGGCTCGGCATCCATTGTGGGCTTTGCGGGTGTATAACTGAAATCCCTCTTTGCCGTTTCCCAACAAGCCGCGTCATGTCCGCCACCATGGCCCGATTGAAACATATTTATATTCAGCCAGGGTTCGTTGTGTATCCATTGCGAGGTGGAGTTGGTGCCGCCACCGGGATGATACCCAATGATGCATTGATGGTTCGTCGCATCAATGATTCCGTTTGCCATGGCGCGCCAGATGGGACGCCAGTCGTTGCTGTCACGAACGGCCGGCCTGTCGCCGCCAAGTATCCAGATAATGTTTGGTTCATGCTGATACCGATTGCCAATCCATTTGCCGTACGTATAGGCGTTCGTGCTGTCAAATACCACGGGCCCTTTGCCCCAGGCTTTCGTAACCTTATCGCCCCAGGTGGGCAAAAGCCCTATGAACATATTTCGCACACGGGCCATGTGAACGGCGCTATCAATAACACGGAAATAGCTTTCGTTTGGCTTTGACGGATCATCATTTTTCAACGGAAGGTCGCCGTATTGATCGGGCGTATGCAAGCCGTCAAATTCGGCCAGGGCCACTACTTGAATGACGGTAAAACCTTTGGCTGCGCGGTTATCCAGGTACTGTTTTATTTCCGAAAGGTTCAGGCGATGAAAGAGTTCCCAGCCTGTGTCACCCAGCCAAAAGAAAGGCGTGCCATCGGCAAATTGAAGATAATGGCCATTGGTAGTCGGGTGAAGGCGGCCGTGTGTAAATAGGGATTGTACGAGTGCTGACTTACTGAAAAAAAGAGCAGCCGTGAGCCATGCTACATGCAAGTGTTTCATTGCCTTAAAACTAAAGATTTGTATAGTAGAGGGAACAAAATAATTTTCGTTTTGAAGGTGATTAACACTGCAGGCAAATTGGGCAGACTAAACTTATCTGTGAAAGGAAACGGATGGTAGCTAACCAATCATACCAAAGACTCATTTTAACTGGGTTGTTAATCGTCTTTTATCAAATACAAAAATACTCACTGATAAATTTTCTTATTAGAGGCCGCTGTTATTCTGCTTGTGAGCGTTTGAAAAGAGCTTGGCAATTTACCTTAAGCCTTATTGAGTATTAGTCGTTCTTTTTCCCCTCCGTAGTACTGCAAAGGTGATGGCAAGCGCAGCCGGCATAAAAAAGGATTTTCGTGTTCACAATTTCTCAATCACACCCTTATATTTGCACCCACATTTGCAAACAGCTCATAGTTAAAAAGCTTTAAAGCAAATGAAGGTATGACAGACCCGACAAGCTAAAATTATGCAAGTAGCGGGCTTTAAATACCTTGGAGTAAAGTAAACAAACATTCCTCAGTAGCTCAGTTGGTTAGAGCATCTGACTGTTAATCAGAGGGTCTCCCGTTCAAGTCGGGACTGGGGAGCTTAAAAAGAAAAGAGTTACATCCCTGTAACTCTTTTCTTTTTTGTCCTCCGGACACAATTCCGACACATTTTTCAGATTTGAAAACCATTTTGCAAAAAATATTTTCAGCATGAAAATTGAAGCCGGAATAGAGGTTTTGGTTAGCCAACTACCATGTTTTATACGGGATTTGCGAGTGACCAACACCACACCCATTTCCTAAATATCTCGAAAGATAAAATTGAAGAGCAGTTGATCAGTTATCCATATCAACTGAAGGGCCGACAAAAATCACAAGGTGCGCAGGATGCTTCCAAATTAAATCCGGATACACTTCATTAACCAATCTAAACTTAAAATAAGGAACCAAGCCCTTATAACTTGCGCGAAAGCCAGGATCATTATTATTGATTTCATTTACAGGAGAAATAGGGAGTAATCTCCATTCATTTTCGTCTTGAAATGCTTCGTGCTTCATAATCACCCCGATTTTTGCCAAATGCTGAACGCGTTCCCAAGTAATTTGTTTAACCAAATCTGGTAAATCTTTGTGAGTAGGTTTTCGGCTATAATACTCTGCAATAAAGTGTTTCATAATCTGATATACAATATGCCACTGTAAAGTCCTATCATAAAGACACTTCACTAATTTGAAAACTTGCTCACCCGCCATATTCTGGAACTGTGAAGACGAAAAGCCAATGGTATAGCCCCCAGAGGCTGGACAATACGCCCTCCGTTGCAATAACGGATCACCATCCTCTGTGAAAGAGGAATATAATATCGTTGAGCTACGCTATGCACATGCTGCTTGAAATTAGTTAAGAGATGGATTTCTTCGTCATTAACTATTTCATGTTCAAAGATGTGGCTTATGACCTGTTCTGTCTTATCACCAACGTGTCGGAACTCCTTGGAATCGTTTAAAAACATCGTATTCGTTGCCCACAATTCTTTGTTAGAGACAATACTGATCAATGCTTCAGGTGAAGTATAGTGGAACAGTCTTGCCGAAGGGACTGTTAGAAAGTGGGAAGCCAAAAGAGCAGAATTTGTGATAAAGTCGTGCATTTGTTTCAAATGTGTTGATTATGAAAGCCGGTATCTAACCGGCATTAAATTTCTCACGCAGTGAGGTTACTTTAACGGGACGGGGCCATTAGCTTTTTCACACTTCGCAATAATGTGTTGCAATCCTTCATCAAAAAGTGAAGCGATTTCAGAACCGTTCATTAATCCGATGAATTTATTTTCCTGCTGCGTCTAATTGGGCTTTAATTGCTTCAAGATGCTCTTTCGGCACTGTAGCCAAAATAGCGCTTACAATCTTGTTAAGCATTGATACATTTTCCTTCAGCGTTTGCACATCTTTCGATAAAGCATTTTCCCTGGCCTGTACAGAATGCAATGCCTGCGATGCTTGCTGTAATTGCTCATAAGCATTCATAAAAAATAGGTATCCCAATCGCATTAGTCATTGCGACATTGGGTATGCTTATATTGACAATCGGGCTTATGTTATTTATTCTTTTCTATCAAAGAAAAGTGATACGCTTCCAATTGAGGTCGCAAGCAGTAGAAAAAAAATTTAATCAGAAGATTTTTGATAATCTGACAGCAGGGCATCAATGTGGAAGATGTGAAAAAGGAAGTAAGAAATGATGATGCTGCCTCCAAATCTATTTCTTAGGCACTACTTATCAATGAACCCCACTTTTGAAAGAAACTTATCCAATTTTTCATCCGCAGCATATTCAAGAATTTTCGCCTTGTTCGTTAGTGGCATCAAACCCATAGGTGTGCTTACCAAAGAATTGCTTACTTCCGTTATAGCATCCTTTAAGTATTTTTTTATTACTTGGCCCAATACAAAAAGTTCATCACCGCCATTTATCCGTAATTCTTCTGTGTCAACATTAGTTTTTTCGCCTTCAGATTGTTTTCTTCAGCGGTTTGCTGAAAGGATGAAAACTTGGTTTCATCGCCTTTGCTTGCCGTCCTTATTGCAAAATGGTTGTATTGGCTCAATACAGTGCCGCCACGCTGGTGGACGTAACGGGACTGATTGTTTACTTCACCATCGCCGCCATTTTGTTAAAAGTCACGTTGCTGCAAATGACGATGGTGATATACACAACGACAGTTCCCCGATTTAGGTTTGCCGTCATTGAATGGAGGAAATTGCTACGGGCAACTAAGGGTTGTGCCGGTTTCTGTTTCCATCTCAATGGTGGCGTGTTGAATGTCGTTATGGAGCAACCGGTGCTTGATTTCTTTTATCGTGCTATACTTTTCTTCAAATGTTAGCCGCTTGTCTAAAACTACGTGCGCTGTCAACGCATTTTCGGTAGTGCTCATGACCCATATATGAATGTGATTAACGGCTTCTACTCCGGTTACTTCTTTCATCACGTTCTCAACTTCAGCAAGTTCCACTCCCTTTGGAACCGCATCCAGGCTAAGCCGAAAACTTTCGCCCAACAAAGACCATGTGCCGATAAGAATCACAGCCAAAAGTACAACGCTGATGATAGGGTCTAAAACATACCATCCGGTAAACTTAATTACCAATCCCGTAACGACAACACCGACAGACACAAGCGCATCGGCCGCTAAGTGCAGGTAGGCAGCCCTGGCATTCAATTCGTTCTTACCTGTTTTGAAAAATAAAAAGGCAGTTAGTGAATTCACAGCAATTCCTAATCCGGCAATCCAGGCGATAGTGCTGCCTTGCACCGGCACAGGCGACTTCAGCCGCATAAACGATTCGTAGCCCAGAATACCAATAGAGATAAGCAAAATGGTTGCGTTGGTTAAAGCAGCCAGAATGGTTGTCTTTTTGTAGCCATAAGTGTAGGTTTTGCTGGGTTTTACTTTTGCCAGCCGGAAGGCCAGCAGGGACAAAGCCAGTGAGATCACGTCGCTGAAGTTGTGCCCCGCATCGGTGATAAGTGCCAGAGAATTGGCAAGAACGCCGGTAATCAATTCAACAATCACGAAGGCAAGATTAAATACGATGCCAAAAACAAAAGCCTTGTTTCTTGCCTGTTCGGGTGTTACGCCGTGATGGTGGGCGTGGCGGTGATCATGATGCTCATGGGTCATAAAAACTAATTTTATCGCTTCGTGTCTCAATCGTGCTTATGCATCTTTAACCGGTATGTTTAATTGCTCTGCAATTTTCAATCCCGATCGTAGTCGCCATTTAAGGGAAAAAGTTGCTCCTAAACACTTGCGAATTTGACTGGGCATCCGTTTGAAACCAGGGGTTTTCTATTGCCTGAAGCTTTTGCTTCCACCGAAGCGGATTGAACAGCCAATTAAATCAATTCTTGTTTTGTGGCAATAGCCCTTTTTCCCATTAACGCTAAAGCACAAGCCGGTTTGCCAACAGATGCGTCGTTGACTTCAATTTTTATTTTCCAATTTGGGTGCGCCGTTCTTCATTGGTCGTTTCCTCCATGTCAGATGGCATGAAATCTTAACGGGAATGGTATATACTGCCTTTTGCAACCGCAGTCGGTCATATAAACGAAACCCAAACGCACTCTTTTATTTTTGCATTTACAATTTGTTCCAACAAAAACAGCCTTGAAAAAAATAAGCGCGGCCTTGCCTCGCTGTAAGTAAATTTTTCTGACCGATTGTCCTTGATTAGCGCACTGCTTTACGTAAACGATTGACCACTCATGTACCGAAAGAAATTTCTACGACTTACAGCACTTTCCGCCGCCGGTCTCTGTATTTCAAAATCAGGCTTTGCTTTTTCATCAGCCTTCCCGGAAGTTCGCGTGCCGGCAGGCCAGCGAAAGTACACCAGCGCCGCAGTGGAAGCCGCCATTGCCACGTTCCAAAAGGAAGCGAAGAACAAAGAACTTGCCTGGCTCTTTGGCAATTGCTTTCCCAACACAATAGATACAACGGTTGATTTTGGGATGGTGAACGGCAAGCCCGACACTTACGTCATCACCGGCGACATTGACGCCATGTGGCTGCGCGACAGCACGGCACAAGTATGGCCTTATCTTTCTCTGGCCAAAACGGACAAAGCCTTGCAGCAGTTGATTGCCGGCGTTATTAACCGGCAGGCCGCTAATGTTTTGTTCGACCCGTATGCCAATGCTTTTTACAAAGACCGCAACAAGGTGGGCGAATGGAAAGATGATCACACCGACATGAAGCCCGGCCTGCACGAACGCAAATGGGAAGTAGATAGTTTGTGCTATGTGGTGCGGTTGGCGCATGGGTATTGGAAAGCAACCGGCGATGCTTCGGTGTTTGATGCGCACTGGAAAGAAGCGGCGCGAACCATCATCAAAACCTTTAAAGAACAACAACGCAAAACCGGCAAAGGGCCGTACAAGTTTGAACGCAGCACATCGTGGGCAACCGATGGCGTGCCGCTTGGTGGTTATGGTTATCCGGTAAAGCCAAACGGTTTGATTTGCTCCATGTTTCGTCCCAGTGATGATGCCACCATTTATCCTTACCTGATTCCGTCAAACTTTTTTGCGGTCGTAAGTTTGAAGCAGATAGCGGCGATTGCAAACAGCGTTTATCACGATGGCGCACTCGCCAACGAAAGCACGATGCTGGCCGCCGAAGTAGCCGCGGCTTTACAGCAACACGCCGTTACCACACATCCGAAATTCGGAAAAGTATATGCCTATGAAGTCAACGGCTTTGGCAGTTATAGTTTGATGGACGATGCCAATGTACCCAGCCTGTTGGCCTTGCCCTATTTGAATGCGATGAATAAGAATGATGCCGTTTATCAATCCACAAGAAAACTGGTGTTGAGCGAGTACAATCCTTTCTTTTTTAAAGGACCGGCCGGCGAAGGCATCGGCGGGCCGCATGTGGGTGTGGACATGATCTGGCCGTTGAGCATCATCGTTCGTGGGTTAACGGCCACATCAGATGCGGAAGTAATGCAATGCATCAACACACTCGTTGCTACGCACGGCGGCACGGGCTTTATGCACGAGGCTTTTCACAAGAACGACGCCACTAAATTCACCCGCAAATGGTTTGCCTGGGCCAACACTATTTTCGGCGAACTGGTTTGGGAAACCTGGCTGCGCAAGAAAAATTTGTTGGTGGGGTAATGCCTCAACCAATGCTGTAATTTTTTGTTACTAAACGATTGCAAATAGCCATCAATGCTGCAAAACGAGAACGAGAAACTGTCACTTCTTTTTATGCAAATCAGCTTGCACAACGACGAGCAGGCCTTTGCCGACCTTTTTCGCAGCCAATACGCAAAGCTGTTTCGGTTCTCCATGCAATACGTCGAATCAGCCGAAACGGCGGAAGAGATTGTGAACGATATTTTTGTCAAGCTTTGGAAGTACCGCGGCCATTTGCACGAAGTAAAAAACCCCGAAAGCTATTTGTTCATCGGCGTGAAGAATCAGTCGCTTAATTACATCAAACAATACTCCCGCTACAAGGTTTCGGCCGCTGAAAACTTCTTATCGCAATTAGTAGCCGCCGATACGCCACAGCAAAAATTAGAGTGGAAGGAAATCGCTTTTCAATTGGCAAAAGCCGTGGATGCCTTGCCCGATCAATGCCGCACCATTTTCAAATTGGTGAAGGAAGAAGGCGTAAAGCCGCAGCAAGTAGCTGCCATATTAAATCTTTCGGTGCGTACCGTGGAAACGCAATTGTACCGGGCGACGAAGCGGCTTCATAGCGTAATAAATGAGATGAAGAAAAAAGAACGATAAGTTAGCTACGTAGCGGCTTACACTTTACGATCAGGAGTTCTTCGTTGTGCCCTTCGTGTTCTTTGTGTTCCTCCTACGCAAGACCAGCTATCGGAACACAAAGAACACGAAGGGCACACGACGGACACAAAGCCTAAACGTTAGCTATCATTTTTTCATACGCCCTATTACGCTTCAAAAAAACTTTTCCTCCCTTGTACGTACATCACGTTCCTCTTCTGTCTTTATAACTGTAATTCCCCGCTTCATGCTTTCTGACCGCTTTGTTTATCTGGTTTCCAAAAAGCTTTCTTCGGCGCTTACGATTGCTGAAGAAGAAGAATTGAATTTGCTTTTGCAGCAGGATAATAACAGCAATAACTATCAAATGCTGAAACGCTTTTGGGGAGAAAAACAAAAAAGCGGATTGCCCAATGTAGAAGCCGCCCTGCAAAAGGTTTTGCAGAACATTCATGCTGATGACAAGATGGAAGAAGCCACAGAAACAAAACAGGAAAGCAATCGTTTTGCCTGGAAGCGTCCGGCCGTTCTTGCATCCGCTTTTGCAATACTAATAATTGGCTTTCTTCTCTATTTTGTATTTCATCAATCACCGGCAAACGGTTCTGTTTCGCAGCCTTTAACTGCCGCCAAGGGCTTGGTGGAAAAGCAAAATGCCAAGGGCACACGATCGGTAATTGCATTGGCCGATGGCAGCAAGGTTTGGCTCAATGCAGACAGCCGCCTGCAATACCCAACTGCTTTTGAAGGAACCACCCGTGAAGTGTATTTATCCGGCGAAGCCTTTTTTGACGTTTCAAAAAACAAGCTCAAGCCCTTCATCATACATTTAAAAAACGGCACCGTAAAAGTGTTGGGCACCTCGTTCAACATCAAGGCTTACGATCATTCGCCGCTGGTGGAAACATCAGTGTCCACGGGCCGTGTGGCCTTTGTGCCGGCGGGTGTAAAAAAGGCCGACACTACCTTTCTTACCAAAGACATGAAGGCCGTTTATATCGTGGCGGTACGGCAGGTAAAAACGATGCCCACAACGAGCAGTGAAGACAAAGCCTGGACCGAAGGCAGGCTGATTTTTCACGACACGAGCATGGAAGAAATTGCCACACAATTGGAACGCTATTTTGGAAAAACCGTTTTGATAGCGGATGATGAAATCCGCAACTACCGCCTCACCGGAACCTTTGAAAACAATTCCGCAGAAGAAATCCTGTATTATTTGTCTAAATCAAAACCGTTCACGTACACCGTTGGCGAAACGCAGATCACTTTGTCGCTGGTGCATTGATCAACGGTTTAAAATGATTGCTTTTATGAAACCTGACTTCTACGCAAAGAAGCGGCGGCCCTTGTTAAAGGCAGCGCCGTATCTATTCACGCTCCTTCTTCTCACCAATTTTTTTCCCATCCGGGCACAGCAACTATCGGCTTTTGCTGAAGGAACGCAGCAGCAAAAAGCGGCACAACAACGCATCAGCCTGAAAGCACGAAATGAGAAGCTGCAAAGCGTTTTGCTTCGCTTAGAAAAACAGATACCCTATGTGTTTGTGTATTCTAATGATGACGTGAATGCAACGCAACCCATCTCTCTGGATGTGAAGAACGCCGAGGTAAAAGAAGTGGTGGACATCATTTCCAAACAAGTCGGCGCTGCCTACGAAATGATCAACGACAAAATTATTTTGCGCGGCAAAACAAGCGGCACAAAGGCGCCTGCCGAACCGCAGAACAACGGTTTTAATGCCGCTGACATTGGTGCTGCAAACGGCGCCGACATTGTTATCAGCGGCCACATTACCGACGAGGCAGGCAAAGGCATTAGCGGCGCCAGCATACTTGTGAAAGGAACCACCATCGGCACCACTACAAACAGCAACGGCGAGTTTACATTGACGGTGCCCGATGATAAAGCAGCGGGATCACTCGTTGTTTCTTACGTAGGTTACGAAAGCCAGGAGTTACCCATCAACGGCCGCCGCAACATCAGCCTTTCTTTACAGCCCACGCAAAAAACATTGGAAGACGTGGTGGTGGTTGGCTACGGCACGCAACGCCGTGCCTCGGTAACAGGATCAGTGGATAAAATTTCCAGCGCCGCTATTGCCGGAAGGCCCGTTACCAACTTATCAACCGCGTTGCAAGGCACCTCTCCCAACTTAATTATTCAGCAAACGAACTTTGAACCCGGCCAGCCGGTGAACCTAAACATACGCGGCTTGGGAACGCTTGGCGACAACACACCATTGGTGGTGATTGACGGCATCATTGGCGGCGACATTAACCTGATTAACCCCGCCGATATTGAAAGCGTTTCCATTTTAAAAGACGCGGGTTCCGCTGCTATTTATGGTTCGCGTTCGGCCAACGGCGTTATTCTTATCACTACTAAAAAAGGCCGCAAGAATGAAAAGCCTACGGTAACCTACAGCGGCATTTACGGCATACAATCGCCACGCATTACCTACAAGCCGGTTCATGCCTGGGAGAACGCTTACTATAAAAACGAATCGCTGGCCAACTCCGGTTTGGCCCCGGCTTTTACACCGCAGGAGATACGCAACCTGGCTGCGAAAGGCGATGGCGACTGGCGTGCCGACAACCTGTTTCAAAACGCCGCACAGCAAACGCATACGCTGTCGGTAAGTGGTGGTTCGGCCACGAACATTTATAATTTTTCCGTTGGCTATCTCGACCAACGCAACACCTTTATCGGTCCCGATTACGGTTACAAACGTTACAACATCCGCTTTAATCAAACCACCGAGTTTGGGCGGTTAAAGTTGAACACCATCTTGAGTTATGCGAAAGTGAATGGCAAGGATCATGCATTTAATGCGTCCACGCTGATTGTAGATGCGGGCCGCGTGCCGCTGTATTATTCCTTTCAGGATTCGGCCGGAAATTACCTGACCAATCCCGTGTCGGCGCAATACAATCCAAAAGCGATTTTGGAAAAAGGCGGCTACCGCAAAAGCAATGATGATGAGATATTCGGCAACCTGAATGCAGACCTGAACATCACCAAAGATTTAAGGCTTCGTGGCGTGTTTGGCGGCACGGTGCGAAGCAACAGCGGCTACGGCCGCACCATTCAATTGAACTTTATTCCGGGTGGCGCCTGGGGCGCGGACAGGCCTGTGTACAACAGTTCATCCAAATCGCTTTTCACCAATCTACAGGTGATGGCCGAATACGACAAGCAGATAAAGAACCATGATTTCAAAATATTGGTTGGTGGTTCCAACGAGTCGTTCAAGTCCGAAAGCTCACAGGTTACGATGCTTTACACCGATTCGACATTAGGTATTCCCACCACCGGTTCGCAACTTGATCCCAAAAGCAGTTGGACGGCCAATAGCACCATTCCCGGCACCAATACACCGGCTACTATTGAAACCAGCATTAACTCCATTTTCGGCCGTGCTTCCTACAATTTCAGCAATAAGTATTTTGCTGAATTTAATTTCCGCTACGACGGTTCTTCCAAGTTTGCGTCGGGTAATCGCTGGGGCTTTTTTCCATCGGGTGCAATAGCCTGGCGGGTGAGTGATGAAAGCTTTTTTCAATCGGTTACTAAACGCATCAACGCTTTAAAGCTTCGGGCATCGTATGGTTTGCTGGGTAATCAAAACGTGAATGCCTATCAATACCAAACCAACTTCACCAACTACGCCGGTGCATATGGTTTCAACAACGTGGTATATGGTGGCGCAGGTTATATCCTTGGTAACCCAACTCTAACTTGGGAGAAAGCCGCCACGCTTAATCTTGGCGTGGACGCCACGTTCCTGAAACGGCATTTGGATGTGTCGTTCGATTACTTCAACAAAACCACCAGCGACATTTTATACAAACGCACGGATGTGCCGCAACTCTTCGGCGCCGGCTTCCCTGACTACAACGTAGCCAAGGTGCGCAACCGGGGATGGGAACTCAAGATTAACTACAATAAAACCGGAAAGGTTTTCACGCATTCGTTAATGATAAACCTTGCCGACAACCTGAATGAATTGCTGCAATTAACATCGGGTGCAACGGATGAAACTTTTAAGAAAGAAGAATACGAATTGGTGCGCCGCGTGGGCCAGCCCATCACGGTTTACCAAGGCTACAAGCGGGCGGGTTATTTTCAAAACCTTGACGATATAAAGAGCGCACCCAAGTTTGCCAACAGCATTGTAACGGCCGGCGACATCCGGTACGTGGATAAAAACGGCGACGGGGTAATTGATGACAACGACAAGTTCGTTCTTGGCAATCCCTTTCCACGATACACATTTGGCTTTACGTATTCGGTAGCGGCGAAGGGCATTGACGTGATGGTGTTTGTACAAGGCGTGGGCAAACGCGACCAGATGTTGCGTGGCGAACAAGTAGAGCCTTTTCACGTAGGCTACGGCGGCACCATGTACACGCATCAAACCGACTACTGGACGCCGACAAACCCCGATGCCAAGTGGCCGCGGCTGGCGGAAAACGGTTCCGCTTCCAATGCCAACAACTATCGTGTAGGCTCTGATCTTTTTCTTTTTGATGCGGCCTATGCCCGGTTGAAAAACGTACAGATTGGTTATACGTTGCCGCAACGCATTACGCAAAAAGCCGGCATTCAAAGAGCACGGGTTTATTTCACCGGGCAAAACCTCCTTACGCTTTCAAAGCTCACCTTCTTTGACCCGGAGATATCGGAATTTAACAACAACGTGAACCCGAACACGGGCTCCAACAGCGCAAGGGCTTACTTCATGCCGGTGTTCTTCGGCGGTGGCATAGACATTACTTTCTAACGCAAACAACGATCAACATGCTTCTACATAAACACAAACATTGGTTGGCGGCATCGGCGGTTTTTCTGCTGGCAATAACATCGTGCAAAAAGCTTGACCTGGCGCCGGTGGACCGTTTTACTGATCTCACCTTTTGGCAAAACGACGCTAACGTGAACAATGCGCTCAACAACGTTTACAGCGGCATCTATCCAAGCACCTGGGTTTTTTACGACGAGGCTTTATCGGACAATGCCTTTGCCAAACTTGCGGGCACTACCAATGCTGATGCTATCACCAGCGGCAACTTTCAACCGTCATTGGCAAGGTTTCAAAACGAGTGGGCCTTTTACTATGGCGGCATTAAGTCCTGCAATATTTTTTTAGAGAACGTGGACAAGAACACCACGATGGCCGCATCCATAAAAGACCGCGCCAAGGCCGAAGTGCGTTTTATTCGCGCCTGGCATCATTTCAATTTGATGAAGTGGTGGGGCGATGTGCCGTTGCTGACCAAGGACGTGACACCCGATGAAGCCAAAACCGTTGCCCGTTCGCCAAGGGCCGATGTATTGAATTTTGTTTTAGGCGAATTGGATGCCGCTGCTGCTGCTTTGCCTACAAAAGACCAATATGCACAAGCCGATAACGGCCGCATTACCAAAGGGGCTGCGCTTGCGTTAAAAGCAAGAGTGCTTTTATATGAGGGCAACCGAATGGCCGAAGTGGCTACGCTTTGTGAAACGTTGATGACTGGCAGTGCGGGCAATTATTCATTGGCTTCCGATTATGCGACTTTGTTCTCCGATAAAACAGTCAACAAGACGGCTAACGAAAGCATACTGTCCATTCAATACGTGCCGCAACTGCGCACCTGGGGCGATCATATTGATTTCATTCCTATTTCGGCAGGCGCCAGAACCGGCGGCATGTCGCCCACACAGGAGCTGGTGAACGATTACGTTATGCTCAATGGCAAAGGCATTGCCGATGCGGGTTCGGGTTACGACATTTCCAATCCTTACACAGCCCGCGACCCCCGCTTAACTGCAACCGTAGTGTATGATGGGTATGTGTGGACGAACCCTGATGGCAGTACGCAAAAAATTTATATCAAGCCCGGTTCCACCACCGGTGGTGCATCGGCAGCCAATGAATACAGCACGGCCGGACAAGGCTCGGCCACCGGTTATTACTGGCGCAAATACTTCGACCCGAACGCAGCTGCGGGTTTACAATCAGGATTGAACATTCATCTTATTCGCTATGCCGATGTATTGTTGATGTATGCCGAAGCCAAACAAGCTTTAGGACAGATGGATGCCACGGTTTGGAACAAGACGGTTAAGCTAACACGCCAACGGGCCGGCTTTACCGATGCGGGTGCAACAGACTTTCCGGGCACGGCCAATCTAACAGCGATCATTCGCCGCGAACGCCGCGCCGAGTTTGCAATGGAAGGCTTGCGCATAGATGACATCCGCCGCTGGAAGATTGCTGAAACAGTATTGAATGGATGGGCGCACGGTGCCCGCTTTGGCGACCCTTCGGTGGACAATGGTTTCATTCGTGCCCAGTTTCGCATCTTCGACAAGAACAAGCATTACCTGTGGCCCGTGCCGCCAAGCGAAAGAGCCCTGAATTCTTCCCTTACACAAAACCCCAATTATTAAGCCCTGCAAACTGTTGTTATGAAAAAATATATCCTGTCCATTGCTATCCTTCTCACCGCAAGCCTTGTGTTTGTGATGTGTAAAAAAGATGAGAAGGCAATCAACCTCAATCTGACCGAGGTGCAAACCCTGATTTCACCAGCCGATGCCAAGTATATAAAACTTGACCCCGCGGCCAACCTTACCGAAACCTTTGAATGGAGCCAGGCCCGTGCCGAAGACGGTTCGCTGGTGTTGTATGAAGTAGTGTTTGACCAGGAGAGCGGCGACTTCAGTAAACCCATTTATACCATCGTGAGCAACAATCGCGGTGTGGAAAACAAACTGACCTTGACACACGGCCAACTCAATCAGATTGCGGCACTCGGTGGTGCCGATTTCTTTCAACGCAAAAAGTTTAAATGGGCGGTGAATGCTTCTAAAGGAACCAATGTAAAACGCTCGGCGCAAAGCCGCATCATTGACCTGGAAAGGCCCGGCGGCTTTGCAGTGATTCCCGGAACGGTGTATATGTATGGAACCGCGACAGAAGCCGGAAATAACATCGCCAATGCATTAAAGATGCGCCAGGTGAGTGCAGGTGTATTTGAGCTGTATTCAAAACTCACGGCCGGTACGTTCAAGTTTGTTGATGGATTGACAGGAACGCCGCGACAATTTTCCGTCAACACATTAGCCAACGGGTCGCTGGGCCTTACCGTGAATGGCGAAACTACATTTAGCGGCCCTGATAAGATCATGCGCATCACCCTCAACTTTAACGACGTTAATGCCAAATACCTTGAAGTAAAAAAGATGGAATTCTGGTATGCACAAGGCAACACAGTTTGGTTTGAGTTGCCTTATGTTAGCAATGGGTTGTGGCAAAAGAACGGTTGGGTAACAACGCTGCAAACCGTATCGTGGGGGCTGGAAGAACGTTATAAATACCGCATGACCGTGAACGATGGCACAGGCGATAAACTGTATTGGATTAATTCCAACTTTGGCGATCCTGCCGGCCAGGATGGCCAGTACCCAAGCACCGTAACTTACCGTACCATCAACATGGATAAGAATGACGGTAGCCAATACGATAATGGCTGGAAGCTGGATAAGAATTACGTGACCCAGGGCAGCGTTATCAACTATTGGGTGTCGTTGCGCGGCAGTGATGCGGTGTACACACAGAATTATTCCAAATAAACCCTTTCTCACAAGTATAGCAATCGTTCAGTCAATCACAAACGCCGGGCCCCTCCGGCGTTTCTTTCTTTCAAACAAGAGGCGTGAAGCAAAAGCTGTTTTTTGGTTTGCTGATGTTAGCTGCGGGTTGTGGCCGCAAGCCTTCGTTCACCGGCATGCCTTCTTCCCAAACAGGCATTACTTTTCAGAACAACGTAAGTGACAAGCCGGGCTTCAATATTTTTGATTATCCCTACTTGTATGCCGGCGGTGGCGTGGCCGTTGGCGATATAAACGGTGATGGATTGGATGATGTTTTCTTCACCGCCAATCAAAAAGGCGGCAATAAACTTTACCTGAACAAAGGTGCTTTTCATTTTGAAGACATCACCGATAAAGCAGGAGTGGCGGGCCTTTCGGACTGGTGTACCGGCGCTACAATGGTTGATATAAACGGCGATGGCTTGTTGGATATTTACGTAAGCACCGTAAGCATTCCCGGTAAGCTGCAGGGCCGTAACGAATTGTACATCAACAAAGGCAACAACACATTTAAAGAAGAAGCAGAAAGTGATGACCTGGCGTTTTCCGGCCACGGCACCCAAGCCGCTTTTTTTGATTTCGACCGCGACGGTGATCTGGATTGCTTTTTATTGAACCATGCCGTGACCTATTCCGATGATTACAAAAGCATCGCGGCAAGAAAAACAGTGGATGAAAAATCGGGTGGGAAGTTGTTGCGGAATGATATACCTCACCCCGGCCCTCTCCTAAAGGAGAGGGTCACCCACGCACAGTCCTTGCTTGTCAGAGACTCAACCAGAGGATTTGAGTCTTTGCAAAGCGAGCCTGCGCAGCTTGGCAAAACCCCTCCTTTGGAGGGGCTTGGGGAGGCCGGCCTGCGGACCTTTACCGACGTCACTCTCTCCGCCGGCATCTATTGCGCTTCCAACGAATATGGCTTAGGCATTGCCATTGCCGATTTGAACAACGACGGCTGGCCCGACATCTACGTGAGCAATGATTTTAAAGAAGCCGATTTCTGTTATCTCAACAACCGCGATGGAACGTTTAGCGAAAAAGGAAGCGAGTTGTTTGCACACATGAGTCGCTTTAGCATGGGCAACGATATAGCTGACTACAATAACGACGGCTGGCCCGATGTGTTTACACTCGACATGCTTTCGCAAGATGAAACGGTATTGAAAACATCATTAGCTGATGATGACATAGAAACCTACAATTACAAGCACGGAAACTTTGGCTTTCACTATCAGTTCTCCAAAAACTGTTTGCAGAAAAATATGGCTGGCGCGGCGTTTTGCGATGTGGGTCTGCAAAGCGGCGTGGCCGCAACAGATTGGAGTTGGAGCCCGCTGCTGGCTGATTTTAATAATGATGGCAATAAGGATTTGTTTGTCAGCAATGGCTTTCGGTACCGAACCAATGACCTTGACTTCACAGCATTTTCCCAAGTGCGTATGATGCAGGACGCGAAGCTTGCCGGCAGCAGGGCCACACAAGATTTACTTCATTATTTGCCTGCCGGCGATGTGCCCGATTATTTTTATTTGGGCAAGGGCGATGAAGGCTTTAGCGATGCTTCTGCCGCCGCTGGTTTTACCACGCCAACGCTAAGCAACGGCGCGGCTTACGCCGATTTAGACAACGATGGCGATTTGGATTTAATCGTCAACCGCATGAACGGCGAGGCCGGTGTGTATCGAAATGACTTCTCTTCCGCAAACTATTTGTCCCTTTCATTAAAAGGCAGTCGGGGTAATACGTTTGGCATCGGCACAAAGGTTTATGCTTATGCAGCAGGTCAAATGCAGTGCGTTCATCAATCGCCAACACGGGGCTTTCTGTCTTCGGTTTCGCCGGTACTGCATTTTGGTTTTGGTAAGAACATAACTGTTGACAGCTTGGTAGTATGTTGGCCTGATGGTAGCGGGCAGCGTTTGCAAAACGTCAAGTGCAATCAGCGTTTGGTGTTGAAGCAATCCGACGCAACCAAGAATTTTTTACCGCCGGTTTTAGTTAACAACATCATTCAGGATTGGAAAGACGCAACCGACAGCAGCGGCATTTCCTTTGTTCATCACGAAGACGAATTTGATGATTTAAACGTGCAGCCTTTATTGCCCCACAGCCTTGCTACCCAAGGTCCAAAGTTTGCCGTGGGTGATGTGAACGCTGATGGTTTAGAGGATTTTTATGCTGGCGGTGCCAAGAGCCAGACCGGTGTGTTATACACTCAAAAGCGGGATGGAAAGTTTATACAATCAATACAACCTGCATTTGCCGCCGATTCGATTTATGAAGACACGGATGCCTTGTTCTTTGATGCCGACGGTGATAAAGATTTAGACCTTTATGTGTGCAGCGGCGGTAACGAATACTTTGGCCACGATGCGCATTTGCCCGACAGGCTTTACACAAACGATGGGCACGGAAACTTTACGCGAAGCAACAATCTTCCCGAACTCTATGAAAACAAATCCTGCGTTCGTGCCTGCGATTTTGACAAGGACGGCGACCTTGATTTGTTTGTGGGCGGGAGGGCCAATGCCCGCATGTTTGGTTACACGCCGGCATCCGTCATCTTGCAAAACAACGGCGGCAAGTTTACGGAATTCACAGCAAGCACCAGTAATGGCTTGAGCAATGTGGGCATGGTAACCGACGCTTGCTGGGCCGATGTAAACAGCGATGGTTGGATGGATCTAATTGTAGTGGGTGAGTGGATGCCGGTAACCGTTTTCATCAACCAAAAAGGAAGGTTGGTAAAAAACGATGCTTTGCAAACCAGCACCGGCCTTTGGCAGTGCATCCTACCAACGGATGTTGACGGCGACGGCAATACGGATTTTTTATTGGGCAATTGGGGAGCCAATACTAAGCTCACTGCCTCTGAAAATTATCCGCTAAAATTATACATCCATGATTGGGACGGCAACGGCGAAACCGAACCCCTTATGGCAACTGCAAAGAATGACAACTATTATTCTTTCTACGGCAAAGCCGATCTTGAACGCCGCCTTCCTTTTCTAAAAAAACGCTTTTTAAAATACACGGACTTTGCTGGCAAAACGGTGGAAGAAATTTTTACGCCGGCGGCTTTGAATAAAGCGAGGCTGTTGCAGGCAACAGAACTAAAATCCTGTTTGCTTCGCAACCAAAACGGCAAGCTGGTATTGAAAGAACTGCCCCCTTTTTTACAATCGGCGCCGGTATTCTCCTTTGTTCAGTTGCCGGATGAAGAGGAGCAAAAAACGTTTATGGCTGCCGGAAATTTTTATGAAGTTTCCCCTTACGAAGGTCGCTATGATGCCTTGTTGCCGGTGCGGTTTTCTTTTAACAATAACAACGCTGTCATGCGCGGATGCCTGCTTCTACAAGGGCCGGTTCGCAAACTGGCCGCCATCAATACAAGCCACGGCAAGGCTCTGCTTGTATCAATTAACAACGATGCCCTTCACCTGTATAAACAACAGAAACCATGAAAAAAATTTTCACTTTGAAAATCATTTGCTTTGGACTTTGCATCTGTCTTTTGCCGGCTTGTCTGAAACAAAAAGAAGACAACGGCGGAGGCACAGTTATGCCGCCCGTTCAGCCCCACACCTATGACTGGCCGAAGATTGCCGATACGGCGCAAAATGCGCTCAACAATTATTTCTACAACGCCGCCGGAAGATACTTTACGCCGCAGCCGCAAACCACGGCTTACAACTATGCCTATTGGCCCAACGCTCATGCGCTTGATGTGTTGATTGATGCTTACCTGCGCAAGAGCAAAGACGCCGCCATTAAAACACAGATGGACAACTTGGTTGACGGATTGAAAGCGGCCAACGGCAATACCTTCAGCAACTATTATTACGATGATATGGAATGGCTGCTGATCTCCACGCTTCGTGCCTTTAAAGAAAGCGGCGATGCCAAATACAAAGCTATCGCCGACGGCATTTGGAGCGAAGTGAAGGGCGGTTGGGACAACGTAAGCGGCGGCGGTTTTTATTGGCGAAAAGACCGCGTCAACAAAAACACACCGGCCAATGCACCGGCCTGCATTTTCGCCGCAAGGCTGTATCAAATCAGTGGGGATGCCGCCGACCTGACTTGGGCAAAAAACACTTACGCCTGGCTGAAAACACAGTTGATAAAATCAAACGGCGATGTGTGGGACGGGCTTTACACGAACATCAATCCGATCACTTACGACAACCGGGCCTTCACTTACAATTACGGAACCGTTATCGGCAGCGCCTTGGAGCTGTACAAAATCACAAACGATCCGGCTTATGCCGCCGATGCCGTGAGCGTGGCTTCGCAGTGCATTGCTTCTATGGCCCGCAACGGCCTTTTGCCGGCCGGTGACCCGGGCGACGGCGGTTTGTTCAACGGCATCTTTGTGCGTTACCTCACACGCTTGATTGTAGAAGGCAATCTTTCGTCTTCAACAAAAGACGCCTACATCGCCTTTCTAAAAAAGAATGCCGAGAGCATGTGGAGCAAAGGCACGTTAAACCCACCCGGATTGATTGGTCCTGATTGGAAAATAACGCCTTCTTCCACCACGCTTACGCCCATGTTGAGCGGTGTGATGCTGGCCGAAGCAATGGCCGAACTGAAACGATTAAACTTGTTGTGATGCGGCCCTTTGTTTTGCTGTTGTTTTTTCTTCCTTTTTTCGGCGATGCCCGTTCGCAAACAGTAAACCGGCAAGCGTACAAACAACGCATTGCCGTCATTCAAAAAAACATCAACCGTTTTTTTTACGACAGCGTTTATCATCGCTACAAAGAATTTAATTACCGCAGCACAAGTGATAAAAATGAGTGGAGCTACCTGTGGCCCTTGTGTGCATTAATTCAGGCAGCAAATGAAGTTGAAGCCACCGGTTTATCCAACGGTTTTTTTGACGATGTGCTGCGCCACATCCATGAATACACAGACACGACACCACCTGCAAAAGGTTATGCTTCTTACTTGCCATCGGTTAAAAAAGAAGCCCGTTTTTACGACGACAATCAATGGATCGGCATTGCCTGTATGGATGCTTACAATCGAACAAAGAACAAGTCGTATTTAGCCGAAGGCGAAGCCATCTATCGCTTTATGATGACGGGCTTTGACACCGCTGCCGGCGGCGGGCTGTATTGGAAAGAAGGAGATCATACAACGAAAAACACATGCAGCAATGGTCCTGGTGTGCTAATGGCTTTGCACCTTTACAAAGCAACAGGCAACAAGAATTATCTCGACACGGCTTTGCTGATATACAATTGGGTAAACAAGCACTTGCTTTCTCCAAAAGATGTCTACTATGACAATCTGCATTTGCCCGAACAATCCATTGACAAACGCACATACACATACAATACCGGCGCTATGTTACAGGCGGCAGTTCTTTTGTATGAGGCCCTTGATGATAAAGTCTTCTTGGATTTAGCCAGCCGTTTGGCCGAAGGCGCTTACCGGCAATTTTTTAAGAAAAATCATTGGCCAGACAACGATTGGTTCAATGCGGTGCTGCTAAGAGGGTATAAACAATTTGAAAAATACACTACGGAAAAAAAGTACACAAACAGCTTTCAATTGCATGCAGAGCAACTATGGCGTATGGAAATTGATGCAAATAGTTTGGAAAGGGGACAACAGAAAAAGTCATTGATTCAACAGGCTGCGCTTTTGGAAATTTTCGCAAGGCTTTTGAAATAAAAAGCCGGACAACATTTTAGGCAATCCTGAAAAGGATTGCCTAAAATGTTGTCCGGTGCTCTACATTGGAGAATGACCGAACCAATACAGCGAGGAGTTACGATTACTATTTCAACCAAAGACATTGCTCTAAACCTGTATCGGGCATTGCTTGCAGGCAGAAGCAAGCGACCTTGTGACAACTTTGCTTTTGCAACCGCAAGGGGAGAATTTTCGTGTTTGTATTGAATTTATCAAGGCGAATGATCTCCTTTCTTGCTTACTATAACTTAACTGAATTCTACTTTACTTACATTGGTTTGTTTAATCAATAAAGGCTTTATCGCATTGAAATAGCGGAGACGCTTGCTCTTTCTTTACAAATAAACCGTCGAACGGATATACCTACCCGCTACCCAACAAAGCCTCACAAAGATTCCGGTTCGGTCAGTTCGGTTTTAGCCCCGCCTTGCACATCGGCCTTTAAACCTTCCAGGAATGTTTGCGTTTCTTGCAACGATTCTTCTTTACCGGAAAGCTTGCGAACCGCATTGAATATGTGTGCCTGCGTTTTCGAAATCACGTCAAGTAAAGTTTGGTTGTCAACAATCTGTTTTTGATTGCCGATGATGCCCGACTGATTGGTCACAATAACTTCCTGATTGCTCTTAATCACTTCCTGATTGCTTTTGATTTCCTCCTGATTTTTCAGAATAGACTCCTGGTTGCTGATGATTGTTGACTGGTTCTTCAACAGAGAATCCTGGTTGTCGAGAATTGCCTTTTGATTCTCCAGTGTTGCTTCGTCCTGATTTGCCATAAATTGTCCCTTGGGATGGTTTAAATTGTTTACCAATAAATTTGTTCCAACAAGCATTGCGCTTTGTTGGTGCTACTAATTTATGGCAAAGCGTTCGCACGGCAACAACAAAATAATTTTATCACCCATTGAAAGTATATTCGATTATCATCACCAATACTTATTGCTTACCGAAACATAAAACATGAATGTAGAGAGCAATAAAAACCAAAGCACTGTGCCTTCATCTTCTATCAAAAAAAGCGGCAAGATGAAGCAAACCATTTTGCCGCTTGTTGTCTTCGCCGCCCTTTTGTTCTTATGGTGGATCGCTTCTATCATGCATCTTTTTCCCGCCTACTCACTTCCATCACCACTCGATGTTTTTAAAAGCTTTCGTGAGCAGTTAACCACCGGCCGGATGTTTGACGATGTAGTTGCTTCATTATGGCGGGTCGCTGTCGGCTTTGTATTATCCGCCGGTTTGGGCATTCCCATTGGCTTATGGCTTGGACAAAACAAGCATGCACGATATGCGTTTTTACCGCTAGCAAATTTCTTTCGGTTTCTGTCGCCATTGGCCTGGATTCCCTTCGCCATTCTTTGGTTTCACATTGGCGATAAGCCTGCTATTTTCTTAATCTTTCTCGCCACGTTTTTTCCGTTGGTGATTTCCACCATGTCGGCAGTGGCTACCATTCCGGCCATCTACTTTAGGGTGGCGCACGACTACCATTACAAAGGCCTCCAACTGATTACAAAAGTTACTTTTCCCGCTATACTTCCGCAGGTCATCACATCATTACGGGTAAGCTACGGCATTGCCTGGGTGGTAATTGTAGCTGCGGAAATGGTAGGTTGCCAGGATGGTTTGGGTTATGGTATTTGGGAAGCCCGCAACGGGCTGCGATTGGATTCCGCTGTTTGCTACATGATCGTGATCGGCTTGCTGGGCGCAGGTATTGACAGGCTGATGATTCAATTTACAAAATTACCAAACACACGATGGGGCTATGAACGATAACCCAAACGCCGCGAGGCTTGCATTGGAAAATGTTTCGCACGGCTACGGCTCGCTGGCCGTGCTGCGCAACCTAAATATCGTTGTACGGCAAGGCGAGTTCGTGGTAGTAGTAGGCCCATCGGGCTGCGGTAAAACCACCTTGCTTAATCTTTTATCAGGTTACATAAAACCGGTTACAGGCAGCGTTACCATTAACGGTGTTATTCGCACAGTGTATCAGCAAGACGGGCTTTTTCCCTGGCTTACCGTAATTGAAAACATCAGTATGGGTTTACGTTCGGTAAAAGATCAATCACGCCATCAAACGGAAGTGATGGAACTCATTGAACTGGTACACTTGAACGGCTTTGAAGCTCACTACCCGCACCAGTTATCGGGCGGTATGCGCCAACGGGTAGAACTGGCCCGGGTGCTGGCCGGCGAGTCGGATATTATTTTAATGGACGAACCGTTTTCCGCACTGGATTATCAAACCAGATTACGCATGCGGCAGGAGCTTGTTCGTTTGCTGGCAAAGCGTCCGCGAACGGTGGTGTTTGTCACGCACGACATTGAAGAAGCGGCGCAACTGGCCGACCGTGTGCTGGTGTTATCCAATCGTCCGGCGCACATTAGCAAGGCCATGCACATTACCGCACCGCGACCACGTAACCCTACAGATGATGCGGTGATAGAAGCAGCAAAAACCATCTTGCATGAACTGGGGCTGCAAACATTTGTTGATAAAGAGTTGTAAGAAAAATAATGAGTTAACAATGCGAAGGAACAATGTTTGGGCGTGTCCCTCGGAGGCCTCGGGCCGGGCTATCCGCTTTTATCTTTTTTGCCAATGGCGCTTTCACCACGCGATGCTAAAAGCTGGTGGCAAAAAAGGATAACCGCTCTTATCCCTCACGCAAGCAACTCGTGATATGGCAAGCACATTGATGAACCGTAAAGAGAACATTATTTCAAGGATTGTTTCACTCTACAAGAATGGCCTGATGATGATATTTTCATTGCCCCGCCATTCATGGCGGGGATTGCAGTATTAAAATTACGAACGGGCTTTAGCCCGGACTTTCGGCTAAAGCCAATGCCGTTTTTTATTACTAACCCCCGCTCTGAAGAGCGGGGCAATGAAAACACAATCAATCATGGATCTGTTATATCAGGATGTTTTCACAACAACCCGCTTCGCCTATCCACGGATGTTACCCTTAAAATAAATTGCATCATTAAATCATCTACACCAACAATATGAAGCTATCCAAAACCGGTTTTGTCATCGGCATCATTTCTATGCTTTTGGTGCTTGGCTTGCTTCGTTATAAACCCTGGAACAAGAGCGGAGCAATCAATTCCCACGATGTAGTGCACCAAGGTCCCAACAATGGCGCGAAGAAGGAACTGACTGTTGGTTATCTTCCCGTGACCTGCCATCTTACTTGTCCGGTTACTGACTTTGCTTCTAAAACCACTACGTCAAACACCAATTTCAATTCGCGGTTGTTCACCGATTTTCCCACCGTTGTCAGTGCTTTGGAAGCCAAGCAAATTCAAGCTTCATTCATGATTGTTCCGCTGGCCATGAAGCTTCGCGAACAA
The DNA here is from genome assembly GCA_965247695.1 of Flavisolibacter sp. Taxonomy (GTDB): domain Bacteria; phylum Bacteroidota; class Bacteroidia; order Chitinophagales; family Chitinophagaceae; genus Flavisolibacter. The sequence continues at coordinate 1,014,705 of OZ252037.1, read as the reverse complement.
GGCGTACCGGTTAAGATTTGTTACCTCGGCCACCGTGATGGTTCGGAAATTATCGTCGCAAAAAACAGCACCGCCAGAAGCCTGTCCGACTTAAAAGGAAAAACGTTGGCGGTGCCAAGCCTGTTCAGCAATCAAAACTTTGTGCTGCATAAACTGATGGATGATTTCGGCATGAACTACAGCGACATCAACTTTGTAGTGCTGCCTCCGCCAGACATGCCAACTTCTTTGGCCTCCGGCGCCATTGATGGTTTTTTTGTAGGCGAACCCTTTTGTGCAAAAGCAGAATTAGACGGCCACGGCCGTGTGTTGTATTATGCACGGGACATCTGGCCAAACTTTATTTCCTGTGCTTTGGTAGTGCACGAAGACCTGATAAAGGCCAATCCCGAAACAGTAAGGGATTTGGTTCGCGGCATTGCGCAATCCGGCGCCTGGGCGGAGACGCATCGTGCCGAAGCGGCTAAATTGGTAGCGCCATATTACCGCCAAAACGAAAAGGTATTGAGCTATGTATTGACTTCGCAGCCACGTCGCGTAAGCTATGTGCAGCTAACGCCAACGGAGAGTGACTTTCAGCAAATCCAGAATATGGGCATCAAGCTTGGCTACCTCAAAAAGCCCATTCCCGTCAGCGATTATATTGACCGTGGTTTTATACCGCAAACTATTGAGCCGGCACCAATTGACGCGGCGAAGATTCCGAAGTGAATTGGCGGTGCTGATGTATGGCGGCGCTTTACCGGTGAAAGTCCTGTGGTGAAAAGATCCATTGGTATAAATAAGCATTCAACACCGTGAATTAAAAGCCTGTAGCGACCGTTTTGCTTTTCAAGCAATTGCGGTATTTTCATTGCGCCAATTTACGTGTTGTGCGTCATGCGTGCTGACCATTTTTCTGACAAACTTTTCATTAAATTTGAGTATGGTAACGTATCAAGTGGACATATTAAACCCGAAGGCTGACCGACTTTTGAAAGACCTTGCAGACATGGAACTCATTGCTATCAAAGAGACGAGCAGCGATGGATTTATAGAAGTGATTGAACGTCTTCGTTCAAAGGCTGAACAAATTGGTCCGCCTACCATGGAAGAAATAACACAAGAAGTAGAAACAGTAAGAGCCGAACGATATGCCAGAAGAAAAGCATAGGGTCGTTATTGACACGAATCTTTGGATAAGCTTTTTGCTGACCAGAAACTTCACCAAGTTTGACCGGCTTATGTTATCAGACCGGACGACTTTATTAATAAGTCAAGAATTGTTAGAGGAGATAGTTGAAGTTGCCGAGCGACCTAAGTTTAGAAAATACTTTGACCTCTCGGAGTTGACTGACTTATTAGGCAATCTCAAACTCAAAGCTGATTTGATACAAATTAATTCCCAAGTAAATATTTGCCGTGATGATAAGGATAACTTTTTGCTATCGTTAGCCGTTGACGGGGCTGCCACACATGTGTTGACGGGAGATAAGGATTTGCTTGTTTTACATCCTTTTGGCGAGGTACAAATCCTGACAATTGCGGACTACCTTTCTGACAAATAGCACGAACGCACAACAAGAGTATTGCCAATAGTGGGGCTGGACGTTGGAGCAATCGGCGGCATAGCGCTTTCAGCTTTGGTTCAGGCGGATGGGACTCTTTTGAACATTAGAATGAATTTTTAATCTTTGAATAAATAATGAACTTCGGTGCCAGCCGGACGGTTTTTCAACTACCCCACCATCGGCAATACTTTTTCGTTGTACGTAATGCCGAGTGCACCTTCAATCTAAACATGGTTACCAAAAAATAGTATGACCCCATCTTCAACAAAAGAAAACCTTAAACGGGAAATCGGGGTAAGGTCACTCACTTTAGCCATTATCAACCAAACAATAGGGACAGGTATTTTTGTAATTCCTGCACTTATCGCTGTAAACCTTGGAGCAGCAGCCGTACTTACATACATTGTTTGCGGCGTACTAATATTTTTAATTGCTTTGTGCTTTGCTGAATTAGGCAGCAAAACAACTGCAAGCGGAGGAGTTTATCAATACATAGAAACTGCATTCGGACCCTTCGCAGGATTTTTAGCGAATAATATATATTGGTTTGGGGCAAGTGTAATTTCAGATGCAGCATTAGCAAATGCTTTAGCGGATACGTTGAAATACTTTTTTCCCTCACTTAACAGCGAAATCTTTAGAATAATTTTCTTTGTTTTAATTTTTGGCGGAATTGCCTTACTTAACGTCCGAAGTGTAAAGAATGGAGTTCGTTTTATTGAATTGACAGCCTTTGGAAAACTTATCCCTTTGCTTATTTTGGTCATTGCAGGTGCAGGCTTTATCGCAAAAGAAAATTTGGATTGGACTACCGCCCCAACAATTAACAATATTGGTTCGGCATCACTTTTATTATTCTATGCTTTTATGGGTTTTGAAACACCACTTAGTAACGGTGGTGAGTTGAAGAATGCTCAAAAAACTGTACCATTAGGAATATTTTTCGGTATCAGCAGTGTGTTAGTTATATACCTATCTATTCAATTGGTTACACAAGGAGTGCTTGGAGCAACAATTAGAGCAAATAAAGACGCTCCATTGGCTGCTGTGGCAGGTGTTATTTTTGGTAAAAGCGGAATAATTTTAATAACAGCGGCTACAGCTGTATCAATGCTCGGTGCCCTGGGTGGTGAAATTTTATCAATGCCTCGTATTCTTTTTGCAGGTGCGAGAGACGGCTTGATGCCAAAGGTGTTTTCTAAAATACACCCACGATTTTCCACTCCATATATTGCTGTTATATTTTATGCTTCATTAGGCCTGTTATTCGCAATTTTCGGAGCGTTTAAGCAACTTGCTGTCATTGCAAGTGCCTCTTCATTGATTATTTATTTAGGAGCCGTACTTGCAACTTTAAAACTTAGAAAAAATAATTCATCACTACCTGAAAAAACTTTTAAAGTTCCAGGAGGTTTTATTATTCCCATACTTGCAGTAAGTGTTATTGTATGGCTTCTTTCGAATTTATCAAAACAAGAATTGATTGGAGTTGTAATTTTTATTCTTGTTTTTTCATTAATCTACTTTGTGACAAAGGTTTTAAAGAAGAAAGGTTGACGGCATTATATACATCTTCATTGACGAAACAGCACGAACGCACCCCATGGGGCGTTGTGCAAGTGTGACTTGACGCTGTTACTTCAAGTAACTGCAGGCATTAGCTTGAGCTCCAGCGTTACGAATAAAGCCAAACAATAGATTAAACAATAAACATTAAGTTATAAATTAAACGGCGGTTATCGGCAGACGAAATGCTATTGCCCCTCCTGCACGAAGCCCTCCCCGCTCGACGTTGTAAGCCGATATTGTAACCATCACTATTTTCTATTTGTATTGCATCGTCCCCGGATGAAACGTTTGCCACGAATGCCAGAACTCCTGATACGCCTGCACCGGTTGAAGTTGCGTTCCCTTCATTACGCCAAATACGCAAATGCCGTTCAGGTCCCAGGCCGAGCCCGTGTTTTCGTCTTTCAACAATTGCCCGTCGCTGCCCTTTTCAAAACGTAGCACATTGCCTTTGACGTTCCGGTTCCAAACGTGGAAAGAAGCCGTATCGGCTTCCAGCACAATCAGCAACGGCAAACCAGGTAGTGAATCCTGAATAAGCCTTTTTGCCACCACATCGTTCCAGTCGTAAGCTCTTGACGCTTTATCATTCGCTACACCTATCACCCAGGACTTCTTTTTCCACGACAACGAATCACGTTTTTCCAAACCGCCTTTTATAGTTCCCTTGTCATACAAAGCCAGTTCAGCGTATTGTTTTTTAAAAGTAGTATCAGCCTGCATCACCGTAGAAGAAGGATGTTCCCGAAGCCATACGGAAAGCGTGGTTTGTTGCGATGGTAATTCTTTCAATGCCGTTCCTTTCAGTGGCCCTGCAATGGCTATACCTGTTGCTTGTTGCCACCAGCTTTTAGTAGTGGCATCTTCAAACATCGCATTAAAATGATCCATGCCCACCAGCCGAAAGGTTTCCACTTTGCCGTTCACTATCGGGCTAAACGCTCTTCCCGTTCGACATACTGTGCAGTAAGTGATAATAACTGGTGTACCACCCACCGTATCCCGAACCTGATGATGATAACCGATGACCTGTATTGGATAAGCTTTCGCTTCGCCATTGATTTCTATACCGATCACCAATTTATCTTCTTTCACTTTGTTATCGCTTGCCGATGCAAGAGTTTTATTCTGTGGCTGCAAGAACATCTTGTCCGCGAGAAAGCGAAAGTTGAAGAAATAAAAAATTACTGCATAAAGCAGGAGCGCAAGACCCACCAAAAGCCTTCGCCAGGGTTTTGCACGCCGTAAGGCCACTACAAGGAAATAAGCTACAACAGCCAGCAGCACAAGCCGCAGCCATACAATGTTGCGGTCAATCCAATACGCCAACTCAATGGTATTTTTTTGCTGGCTGCCCGGAAAAGGCATGATGAAATACACCCGCGAAATTTCTACGGCAATCAACAGCAACAAGCCAAGTATCAATAAAAACGATTTCATTTTTGTTTTGGTTTTACGGTTTTTTATTGTCCCGATCAAAGGCAATTATTTATTCAGGTTCATGTTTGCATAGCCATCTTCGGCCCGCATCTTTGCTCGTTCTACATACAGTTGCCTGTCCTGTGGCGCCCAGGTATTCAAGCCATCTACGTAACGATTGAATATACAAAAGGCAGCGGCAATCAACACCGTGTCGTGTATCTCTTTATCCGTCGCACCTACGCTTTTGGCTTCTTCTATTTGTGCCGGTGTAACAGCTTTTCCACCCTTTTGAACACTTCCGGCAATGCTTAATAAAGTTTTTAATTTCTCGGAGATGAACGTTGAATTATAATCCTTTTTTATGTCGTCTATTAATTGCATGTCGCATTCAAAGTAATGCTGCGCCATAGCGCCGTGTACGTTCTGGCAAAAGAAACAATCGTTTAGCGACGACACATAAGCGCCAATCATTTCCCGTTCGCCACGCGACAAGGTGTTGTTGTTATCATGCAATAAAATTTCCGCAAGCTCATTTAGAGCTTTGCCTGTTTCGGGACTGTATTGCATGGGCCCGCGGATGCCCGGCAAGTCATTTTGTAAATTGATATAAGCCATAAAATTCAACCCCCATCCCCTAAAGGGGAGCAATAAAACCCGCGATGGAGACAGGTTTTTATTTTTAAGTGAATGAGCTGGTTACCGAAGGCGATACATACCCTTGCAATGCCATGCGTTTGCCCATTGCTTCATAAGTTTCAGGATCTGTTGGTGTGAAGCTGGCCAGGCCATCTACGTAGCGGTTATACATGCTGAAGGCGGCGGCTATTAAAACGGCATCGTGTATTTCTCTATCGCCGGCTCCATGACTTCTTGCTTCAGCAATGTCATCTTCCGTTACTTCTTTACCAAGTACCTCCACTTTGCCGGCTATGTTCAACAGTGCCTTCATCTTATCGCTGATAGCTGAATGTTGCATCTCATTCAACACATCATCAACAATGTTTCGTTCAGCACCATACAATTCACGGGCAGCCGCGGCATGGCTCGCCGTGCAGAAAACTGTTTCGTTCTGTTTCGATACATAAGCGGCGATCAATTCCCTTTCCGCTTCCGACAACGGCGATTCGCCGCGCAACAGAACCTGCGCTAATTCGTACAAAGGCTTGCCGGTTTCGGGTCGAAATTGCACCAAGCTTCTGATGCCGGGTACGCCTTCTTCTACTTTTATATGTGCCATGTGATTTTATATTTTACGGGTTAATCAGCCAATGAAATATTGAGGGTAGAAGTAGAAGATGCCTTCTTCCCTTTTGAAAAAAACGTAACAGCCAAACCAATCAGGAAGATGAAAGAGAAGATGAAAACCGCATTGCCGTAGCCACCGAGAAAGCTCACTAAGGCGCCAATGAAAAACACAACGGTTGCGGTAAACAACCGGCCGATGTTAAAACAAAAACCAGTTGCCGATGCCCTGATAACAGTGGGAAATAAAGTGGGTATATACACTGATAATGTGCCCTGACTGATACCGAAGAAAAAAGCCAAGACGCCCATTTCAATAAAGGTGGCCGTGGCAACAGAGGTGTTTAGTTTGAATACGATAAAGGTCATAACAAAGCTGACCGCAAAGCAAACCATCATGGTTTTTCGAAGGCCGATGGCATTGACGATCCAACCGGAAACAAGGCTTCCCACCAGGCCTGATGTAGCCAGCACCATCATAGTAATGCCGCGAAGGCTGCCTGCCTTTGATGCTTCGCTGGTAATGCTGTCAACCCAGGTAGGCGCCCATGAAAATACAGCCCACGATCCAATGAGCATGGCTCCGAAAATCAGCGAGCCTTTTACTAAATTCTCCTTGTGAGCAGGGGCAAAAAGTTTTGTACGCAATGCCGTTTTTCCAACAACTGTTTGGCGATGTTCTTTCCATGCGGCTGATTCACGTAAAATAAAAACGGCAACTACCGCAGTTACTAACGGAACGATACCGGTTAAAAAAGCACGGTGCCAGTCGGGCAATAAATTGTTCATGGCGCCTGCGGCTATAAAGCCTACCGGCATGGCTGCCGACGCAATACCTAAAACAACCGCACGATTTTTTTCAGGCCAGATTTCAGCTAACAAAATATTGGTGGTTAGCAATACGCCGCCCACGCCAAAACCGGTGGCAAAGCGGCAAGCGCCAACCAACAGCCAGGACGAGGTAAAGTCGGTGAGCACAGTAAACAGTGCATATAAAGCCGTTGAAAACACAACTGCTTTGGCACGGCCGATTCTGTCGCAGATAAGGCCCCAGGCAAAGCCGCCGAACATGCTGCCAAAGATGAATACCGAGTTAATGTAAGCGCCTACTTCGTTTACTTTTTCATTGCTGGCCGTGCCTAATAAATCCTTTACGACTGTGGGTAGATACACCGACATCAACATAGAAGAAATACCAGCGAACATGATGCTGATAAAACAGATGGCGAAAGCAACAGCAAGGCTGGTGTTTGTAACGAAGGTTTTTTGAGAAACCGGCGATGCCGTTACAAATGGCGATTTATTGATGGTGGCTACTTTCATGATGGGACCTCTTGTGTTTTTAAGTGATCGTAGCCTTGCGGCAGGCGTGTGTAGCCGTGGTTCACCAAGCGTTGAGCCAGCGTATCGTAATAGCTATCGCTATCAGGTAAGGCGGTGGCAAGGCCATCAACATAGCGGTTATACAAACAAAACAAAGCGGCAATTAAAACCGTATCGTGTATTTCAATATCCGTAGCGCCTTCTTCTTTTGCCTTTGCAATGGCTTCGGCCGTAACTGCTTTGCCGCTTTCGCGAGCCATGGAAGCAATGGTGAGCAAGGTTTTCATCTTCGCACTAACCGGCGCCGTGGCGATGTCCGTTTTCACCTTCGCTGCTGTTTCGGGCCCGCCCAACAATAAATCAGCAGCGGCTGTATGTGCCGTAGTGCAAAAGCGGCAATCGTTACCGCTTGATACAACGGTGGCAATGAGTTCACGTTCGCCTTCCGTGAGAGTAGATGGGCCACGCAGTAAAATTTGCGTGAGGTCGCGAATGGGGGCTGCCGTGTCTTTACTGTATTCCAACAAGCCGGTGATGCCGGGCAGATGGCTTTCTAACGAAATGTAAGGCATAAGAATGGTAATGATGTTGGCTAAAATGTGTAGTTGTAGCTGTAACAGCGATAAGGGATTAAGGCAACCGTTTGAGTAAGCTATATGCTTAAATATTGCTGAATAAATCAACGCAAGAGACAAGCGTAAACAGCAAATGAATGGGCCGGAACGCGGCTATGAAACGGCGGTTGGCTTATGCTAAATCGGGAGGGTTGTAAGGTATAGCAAGAACGCCGGAAGGCAAGTTGGATAAGCGTTTGAAGCCTATTGTGTTGTTAGCGGAAGAATTAGAAGTGAATGAATACTCCAACACGGTGGGCGGATACTCACTGCCCACAACACTTTTTTTGGTGGAAGAAGGGTTATCTTTTTTACCATCGCTTGGCAATGGACTGGTTTCTTTTATGCATTCATTTTTAGCCTTACTCAAGGCCGTTTTTTCGGTGTTCAACAGGCAAACCAGGTAAAGTGTATCGCGGCTCACCTTGCGCTCTATATAGGTGTAATGCGTGCCGGCAATGTCCACCTCGCCGGTTAACTTTTCAAATTCGGCACTGCCGCTGTAGTAGGGAAGATGCAGGGGTGTCTTTAAAATCGTGACGGTGGTTTTATCATACGCACGGGAATCAATCGTACGCTGAATTTTGTTTTCGGATTGCTGAATAAAATAATTGTAGATGGCGGCGTATCCAACGAAGTTGAAGAGATGAATGGAAAGCAGCAGTATGGCAATCGTTTTTTTCAAGCAACCTAAAAGTATGAATTTTGTTGATGATTATTTCTTGTTTCAGGGCAAACGCATCTTAATTTATTTTAGTTGTGAGCAGGTGTATGACGTGGTCATTATCCCATCCTGCTTTGTTGGGTCTATTTTTCATTGGAATTTTTGTTTGTCTATCTGCTTTAAGCAAGTTGAGGGCAATGCGGTTGATGAGGACAAAATTTTCTGCTAATGGCCTGCTCGCTTCAGGTTTTAATTTTCGTGGAAGACTACGTCAAGTGTCCAATGCAAATCTTTTAAAAGACAACGACCTTCCGGCAACTTGTTTTTTAGTGGCGTTATCAAAACCGTCCAAATAGCTTTCAGTTGTTTCCAATTTTGAATGGCCTAAAGCTTCTTTTATAAATTCGGTGCTGGCGCCCGAACGTTTAGAGACGGTAGAAAAAGTGTGACGGGCTACGTAAGTCGTTGATTTTTTTTCTATCCCAAGCCGCGGCGTAATTCGCACACTCATCCTAAAAATAAAATGCGGAGCGCGGCAATAGCGGCATCAACTCTCAACCAGGTTAAGCTGTGCCTTTACATTTGGTAACAGTAAATAAAGAAGATTTGCTTCCCCTCTTGTTAGTTTTGTTACATTTCCACTGATTTAAAAGTGATGCGGTCCGGTGTTGCTGTTCGGCTTAACATCATGAAGTTACATTTTCACTAATTTGAAAATAATGCAGTTCTTAACCCCTAATTACCATCACATTTTACTTGCCGATGATGATGAAGATGACTGCTTTCTTTTCAAAGAAGCATTAGATGACTTAGGCATTGATATACAACTGGACACCGTACACAGTGGCGACGCCCTGATGAAACTGCTGAATAAAAGTGAACCACTCCCCCAGTTACTTTTTCTCGACCTCAATATGCCGCGTAAAAACGGCTTGCAGTGCCTGGCGGAAATAAAACAAACGGAAAGGTTGAAGCACCTTCCGGTTATAATCTATTCCACCTCGTTTCAGAAAAACGTGGTGGATCTTTTATATCACGAGGGAGCACAATTTTATATCCGCAAGCCAAATGAATTCGCGGAACTGAAACGGGCCATCTATGAGGCATTAACCACCGCGGCTCAATTAAATTACCAGCAACCTTCCAAGGAAGGCTTTGTGCTTTCACACGCTATAGAGTAATGGATACAAACGATAACCATAGAATAGATAAGCCGCTCACCAAATCCACGCTGCAGTTTCCCGTCGTGGGCATCGGCGCTTCGGCCGGCGGGTTAGAAGCCTTTCAAAAATTCATTGGCTCAATACCCGAAGCATCGGGAATGGCTTACATCTTCGTGCAGCATTTGGCGCCCTCGCACACGAGCGTGTTGCCCGAATTGCTGCAACGAGTTACGTCCATTCCGGTACACGAGATTACCGATAACATTCACATTAAGCCTGACAACATTTATATTATTCCGGCAAGCAATCTGCTTATAGCCAACGACGGTGTTTTGGAGTTGAGTCCCCGTCCGCCGAAAGAGCAAAGGAGCAGGCCGATTGATATTTTCTTTTCTTCCTTAGCCGAAGTACACGGCGCATACGCCGTTGGCGTTGTATTGTCGGGCACTGGAACGGATGGTACCGTGGGGCTAAAAGCGATAAAGGACTACGGCGGTTTAACCTTTGCGGAGGACGAGGCATCGGCTGCTTTTGAGGGCATGCCCAACAGTGCGGTACAGGCAGGCGTGGTGGACTTTATTCTTCCGCCGGAGGGTATTTATAAAAAAATCAGGGACCTGAAACAGCAGGTAATTCGCACGGATGACGAGCTGCAAAAACTTCCTGTGTCCGAGGACGATCTTTACAAACAAATGCTTACCCTTCTACGCATACGCAAGGGAACCGATTTTACTTATTACAAACAAACCACCATCCGCCGCCGCATATTGCGCCGGATGGCATTGAATAGAATAGAGACTCCCGCAGCTTATCTGAACCATCTGCGGGAAACCAAAGGAGAGCAGGATGTATTGTACCAGGACTTGCTCATTCCGGTTACGTCTTTTTTTCGCGACCATAAAGTTTTTGATACGTTGTGCGAATCGGTCTTTCCGGCTATCGCAAAATCAAAAGCAGCAAAGGAACCCATCCGGATATGGATAGCCGGTTGCAGCACCGGGCAGGAAGCCTATTCCATTGCCATTTGCCTGAAAGAATTTTTAGGCGACCGTGCCTCCCTTTCCCTTGGAGAGGGCCGGGGTGAGGTGATGCCCAAAGTGCAAATATTCGCCACCGACATTAGCGAGCCGGCCATTGCAAAAGCACGGACAGGCGTTTATACAAAGGCGGAAGTAGAAGGACTGTCGGCCGAACGCCTGCAGGAGTTTTTCACTAAAATTGACGGCAGCTATCAGCTTACAAAAGCCATCCGGGATTTGTGCGTGTTTGCCGTGCATAATTTTTTAAAAGATCCGCCTTTTGCCAAAGTGGACCTTGTCAGTTGCCGCAATGTGCTTATTTACATGGAGCCTTACCTGCAAAAAAAAGCCCTCACCGCTTTTCATTACGCATTGGTCCCGAAGGGTTACTTGCTGCTGGGCAAGGCAGAAACCACTACCGTTGTTTCAGATCTGTTTGCACCTGTCGGCAAGAGCGATAAATTGTTTACCCGCAAAGATGTACCGGGCCGCTTTATGCATACCGCCACGCAGCGCACCGAACAAAATTTGAAGGACGACAATGCCATTAAGAAGCACGAAACGATGCGGAACGACTTTCAAAAAACAGCAGAGGATATTTTACTGAACAACTACACACCTGCGGGGGTTATTGTAAACGAAGCGATGGACATTGTGCATTTCCGGGGCAACACCGGAATGTATTTAGAACCCTCGCCGGGTAAGGCCAGCCTTAATTTACTAAAGATGGCTAAGAACGGATTGGCTTTTGAATTGCGCAGCATTTTACACAAAGCAAAAACAGAGGGCGCCACTGCCGTAAAAGAAGCCATCCCGGTGTTAATCAACGATGTCCGGCGCTACGTTTCCATTGAAGCCATTCCGCTGCCCAATGCCGTGGAGCCGCATTACTTAATCCTCTTTCACGAAACATCGGTTGATAGCGGGCAGTTGGCCCCGCAAAGCGGTGGGAGCGGTAAAAAAACAACGTCTTCCAAAATAAAAAAGGACGAGAAAGATTTACGCATACAACAATTGGAGGGCGAGCTTTTGCAACTGCGGGAAGACATGCGCACCATTACCGAAGACCAGGAAGCGACCAACGAAGAAATGCAAAGTGCCAATGAAGAACTGTTAAGTGGCAGTGAAGAATTACAAAGCCTGAACGAAGAACTGGAAACCAGTAAGGAAGAACTGCAAAGCACCAATGAAGAGTTGACGGTTGTGAACCAGGAAATGAGTGGCCTGAATGAGCAAATACGCGAAGCTAAGACTTATGCGGAGTCCATCGTTACTACCATTCGTGAACCGCTGATGGTGCTGGATAAGAACCTTCGGATAAGATCTGCCAATCAGGCCTTTTACAAAACCTTTCAGGTAGCTGAACACGAAACAGAGGGTGTTTATATTTATGATTTGGGAAACCGGCAATGGAACATTCCGGAATTGCGCACCCTTCTCGAGCAAATTCTTCCGGAAAAAACAACGTTTGCCGAAGTGGAAGTAACGCACAATTTTCCGCACATCGGCAAGCGGACAATGCTGCTGAACGCCAGTGAAATGGTAAAAGAAAATGGTGCGGAAAAATTAATTCTCTTGGCTATTGAAGATGTGACAGAACAAACTAATGCCCGTAAAAAAATTGAAGAAAGCGAAAAAGATTTACAAGATATTTTTTACCAGGCGCCTGCCGCCATAGCCGTGCTGCAAGGAGAGAACCACAAATATGTGCTTGCCAATGCACTGTATCAAAAAATGATCAGCCGCACCGAAGAGCAGCTTTTTGGCAAAACCGTCAGGGAAGTTTTTCCTGAATCAGGCGCATCGGGGGCATTTGAAATTTTTGACGCCGTATTTAAAACAGGAGAAACGTTTGTTGCCCCTGAATTTGAGGCAATGATTGATAGGTTTAATGAAGGGACGCCGCACACCACCTACTATCACTTTACCCTGAAGCCGCTGAAAACCGGAGGGAAAGTTACGTCCCTGATGGTGGTTGCTTACGACATCACCGAACAAATTTTAGCCCGCAAAAAAATTGAAGCAAGCGAAAAGCGGTACGATATGATGGTGATGCAATCGCCGTTTGCCTTTGCCGTGCTGAAAGGGAAAGACATGATAATTTCCCTTGCCAATGACAGCATTAAAGAAATGTGGGGAAAAGGGGCGGAAATAGAAGGCAAGCCATTACTTGACGTGTTGCCTGAAATTAAGGACCAGGGGTTTCCGGAATTGCTGACCGAAGTTTATGCCACCGGTATTCCGTACACAGCCTATGAAATACTTGTACGGCTGCGGCGCAAGCGTAAAATGGAAGATGTGTATTTTAATTTTGTTTATCAACCTTACCGCGAAGCAGACGAAACCATTTCGGGTGTAGCTATTATTGCCAATGAAGTAACCCCGCGGGCATTGGTAAATAAAAAAATAAAAGAAAGCGAAGAACATTTCCGGATGCTGGCAGATCTCATGCCGGCGAAAATCAGCAACGCAAATCCGGCCGGTGATATTACCTATTTTAACAAGCAATGGTTAGACTTCAGCGACTATGGTTTTGAAGAATTAAGAGATTTTGGCTACCATAAAATAGTGCATCCGGAGGAGTTGGAAGAATTTCAAAGCAGGCTTCAAAAAGCGGCGGCTACCGGCACTTTTTTAGAAATGGAAATGCGGTTTCTAAATAAAGAAAGTGATTATATATGGCACTTAAACCTTGCGGCGCCGGTAAAAGATGAAGCAGGCAACATTAAAATGTGGATAGGCGTTACCACCGAGATACAGCAGCAAAAAGAACAGCGGGACGAGCTGGAAAAAACGGTGTCGGAAAGAACGGTTGAACTAAAAGAAACGGCGAAAACTCTTTTTCAAAAAAATGAAGACCTTAAAAAAATGAACGAGGAGCTTGAATCCTTCACGTACATATCAAGCCACGATTTACAAGAGCCCCTGCGAAAAATTCAAACCTTCACCGGCCGCATCCTCGAAAAAGAATATGACCAGTTATCAGAAACCGGCAAGGATTACCTCCGTCGAACAAACGGCGCCGCGAGTCGAATGCAAGCCTTGCTTGAAGATTTGTTAGATTATTCGCATGCCCACATCGCCGACCGGAAAGCTGAAAAAACAGACCTTGATAAAATAGTGGACGAAGTGAAAACAGATTTCAGCCATGCACTGCTCGAAAAGTCCGCGACGCTGGAAGCCGGTCCGCTTGGCGAAGCGGACATCAGCTCTTTTCAGTTTCGTCAAATAATCAACAACCTTCTTACCAATTCGCTGAAGTTTGCCAAAGCCGGTGTACCGCCGCGCATGAGTATAAAAAGCGGCTTAATTGATAACAGGGCGTTGCAGGCCGAAAACCCCGCACTGCCCGCAGGCACGATGTTGCCGGAGAAATAGTACCGCCACATTCGCTTTGAAGACAACGGCATTGGCTTTGAGCCTGAATACAACGAAAAAATATTCCAGGTGTTTCAGCGCCTGCATGGGAAAGACGAATACGAAGGCACGGGCATCGGGCTTGCCATTGTAAAAAAGATTGTTCACAACCACAATGGGTACATAACCGCATCGGGCGAACCGGGCAAAGGCGCAAGGTTTGATATTTATCTTCCGGTACACTGAAATAAATAAAATGGAACCTCCAAAATTCGTTGTGGTCATTGGCGCATCGGCCGGCGGGCTGAATGCCTTGAGCGAAATGGTGCGGCACTTTCAAACAGGGTTGGATGCGGTGTATTGCATTGTACTGCATTTATCCCGAAAAGGAATCGGCGATTTTGTGGTGCACACCTTGTCAAAGGTTACTTCATTGCCGTGCAGCCTTGCCAAAGACGGCGATGCCATAGAAAGAGATCACATTTACGTGGCCCGTCCCAATCAGCACATGCTGGTAAAGGACGGCAAGTTTCTGCTTGGCGCCGGGCCGGAGGAAAACCGCTGGCGACCTTCCATAGACGTGTTGTTTCGTTCTGCGGCCGTGGCCTACACCTCTAATGCCATCGGCGTTATTTTAAGCGGTTTACTGGATGACGGCACGTCCGGCATGTGGGCCATTAAAAGAAGCGGCGGCAAGTGTATCGTTCAAGACCCTGACGAAGCGGAATATCCCGATATGCCTGTCTCTGTAATCAACCACATGGACGTAGATCACGTGTTGACCTTAGCGGAAATAGGCCCTGCTATTGCGGCTATTGCCTTCACTACAAATGGCGAAAGAAAGCCTGCGCCTGAAGATGTGATTGCGGAATCGGCGATTGCCGAACAAACGGCCGTGGGCATTGACGATGTACGTAAGTTGAATGTGGAGCAAAGCATTTTTGCCTGTCCCGATTGCGGCGGCGGTTTGTGGGAAGTACAAGCTGATGTTATCAAACGGTATCGCTGCCACATCGGGCATGCTTATACCGAGCGGGATTTAATTTTAAAACAAGCGGAAACGGCCGGCAATACCCTGTGGGTGGCCCTGCGCATGATGGAAGAACGCAAGCACCTTTTGCGAAAGCTGGAAGTGGACAGCACTAAAAAGGGCTACAAAAGTATAGCGGCAAACAACGTGGAAAAACAGGAAGAACTGGCAGTCCATATTAATAAACTCAAAGAGATCTTGTTCGATCTTCAAAACCACGATACGGGCTAACAGGCCCGCGGTTCAATTGCTATACACATCAAAGCGGATCGGACACGGGTTATTGCCGTACGCCGCCAGAGTGAATTTCGCGGTTTGCCGGCCCTGCCGTTTTTCTGTACAGCACCCAATAATTATTGCTGTCAATAACGGAGTACTGTTCAGTTACCGTACGGCCGTATATCGCCATCATTTCCGTGGCCGATTCCGCCCGCAGGCATTGCGGCACCAGCAACAAGTCCACTTCGCTGAACAACTCATTTGCCTCTTCATGAACGGTGTAGGTGTACGTAGTGGCGTATTGCCAAACGGTTGGCAGGTGCTTTGGCGGAACGGTATGCGTAAGAAAGGGAAAGGGATTGTCGAACGAAAAACTAAACACCCGGTCACCGGTTTTTTTGTTCTTATTAATTAAGTCCACGCCGCTCATTACTTTGGTTGCATAGTCTTCGTTGCAAGCCACTTCTTTAAAGTCGGTATAAAAACGGGAGAGGTAAGGGCTTTTTACTTCAGTATACGGAACATCTTTGGCCTTGGTTAGATAATAAATGCTTCGTCCGTTTTTAAAAATAAAAAAGCAGCAGGCCGCTAAAAACAGTTTGAAAGAAATCAGCCGTTTACAGTGAGGCAGCAGCACAACCACAACCGGAACAAAGGTGAGCATAACCATGTCTGTTGATCCCCAGTTGGTGAACTGCAAAAGAACGGCACACAGGCCAATGCAACCAATCAGCAAAAGGTATTTGAAAGAAACTTTCCGGAAAAACAGTTCCGCCATCAACACAACCAGGCTACCTAAAAACAGGAGATTGTAATATTGAAAAAGCTTGTACCGGACAAAGGAAAGCTGCGTGAACACCGCTCCTCTCGCTGCTGAAATTGTTTTGTAATCGTGCAGCATCGCCGGCAGATCGGCCTTTGTAATTAGCGCAAGAACAATGCAAATAGCTCCGCTCAAAAGCAGCAGCCGCCAGTACAGTTTAAACGCAAGCAGGGACAGGAAGAAGCACAGCGTAAGCAAACCAACAGCAACAAGAAAATAGGTAAGCTTCACAAACAAAAGATAGTTGAGCAACAGTGCCATAACCACCAAACGAGTCATCATCTTCTTATCAATCGTTCTCTCGTCTTTACATAAAAAAACCTGAAGCAACAGCACAAACAAGCACAAAAAACAATAGCGGTTGTACAAATTTGCATACGTAAGCAGCGTGTGCTTTTCGCCGAAATGATATTGTCCCAACCCCAATGAAAGCAGGAGCAAAAACAAATAAACCCGAAGCGGAAAGCCGGTGTTCGCTAAAAATTTATCCGATGAATAAACCGACAAAAAAATGGCGAAGGCAACCGTTGTTGTAGCGATGGAGGAAACGGCAAAGGCAATGAAATCATAGTGAAAGATTTTTAAAAACAGGTCTTGTTGCAACAAGTAACCGTGGCCCAGGATGGAAGAAAAATCTTTGTGCGGCACTTGATGATTCTCAATTCGCCAGGCCCCGTCAAGCACCGGCGAAACATCGTGCCCCACGTACAGCAGAACGGCCGGGCTGTAAAGAATTATGAAAACACAAGTCAACGCGAAACAAACCGCAAAGCCAATCATTTCATACCTTATTGCTTTGTTTGAGCCAACCTTCATCCTGCAAAAAATTTATAACGGCCGATAATAAATGATGCGACTGCAAGCTATCAGTAAAACAAATGCCGCATTCAGGTAAGCCCGTCCTTCGCTTACTGCTTAGGTTTCCGCTTACTCATTGTTTTACTTTTATCTTAAAAGTGTGGGTAGATATGGTCGCAATTTGGCAACATGGTACCGCGGTTTATTACACAATTGTTCAAATAACAGTGACCTGGCAACGCTTTGGCTTCAATTATCAGCACTGGCATGGCTTTGTAACTATAGTCAGGAATTATTCACTTCATTGATTTTACCCTTGCGAAAGAACAGCAAATAAGCTGCGTGAGCAACCTGTGTTGGAAGATAATTGTTGAACACAGAACTTTGTAGTACACCTAAAACATACCGCCGGCAATGGAAAAAGCGTACTTAATTATGGCGCATAAAAATCCTGAACAATTGCATCGCCTTGTGTCAAGATTGAATGATGGCGCTTCGGAATTTTTTATACACATTGACAAGAAAGTTGACATCACTTCATTTGACTCGTTGAAGGAGTTTGGCGATGTTGTTCATTTCTTGGACCGCTTCGATGCGGCCTGGGGCGGCTACGGTGTCATCCGGCCTTTCCTGAACGGATTAAATGCAGTACGGGCTTCGTCCCGGAAATTTGAACGGGTTGTTTTATTAAGCGGCCAGGATTATCCCATTAAAAGCAATGCGTACATCAATCAGTTTTTAGAAACCTCGCCCTATTCCGTCTTTCTGAATTACTTCTCCATTCCCAATTATCAAAAATGGCCGGGCGGCGACCGGGGCGGCTGGTACCGTGTTGACAAATATTTCTTCGGGCTGAAATGGTATAACTTTCTTTTTTCAAGATCGCTAAACCTTGCTGCTAAATTCCTTCCTTTTCTGCGCCGCAAAATGCCTGACGGCATGAAGCCTTACACCGGCCAAACCTGGTGGATATTGGATAGATATGCACTGGAGTACATTCTCGATTATCACGCAAAACATCCGGAGTATTTTCGCTTTCACAGCAACACCTTTGTAGCCGATGAATTGTTTGTACACATGATTGTTGCCAACAGCCGCGATGAACGGTTGCTGCGAAGCATTGAAAACAACGAAAGGCGGCTGACCATTTGGGAGAAGCCCGACAGCGCTCACCCCAATCTTTTACGTCAATCTGATTTTGAAGCCATCCTCGCCTCCGATGACCTTTATGCCCGCAAGTTTGATGACGGCGTGGACGCGGAAATATTGGACCTGATTGACCGGAAAATTTTAGAAGAGGAGGATTCGGTTGTACTTTCCGACAGATCTTCGTTACGGGCCTGAACGAATAAACCTCCGCTTTAGCTACGCATGAAAATAGTTGCCGTTATTGTCACCTACAACCGTTTGCCTCTGTTGACGAAAAGCCTGCAAGCCGTGCAGCAGCAAACAAGAGTGCCGGATGCCATCATCGTTATCAACAATGGCTCTACGGATGCCACCGCCGAATGGCTGGCAACACAACAGGTCATTACTTATACGCAAGAAAACAAGGGCGGCGCCGGTGGCTTTTCCTTCGGTGTAAACAAGGCTTACGGCCACGGCGCCGACTGGATATGGCTGATGGATGACGACAGCATTCCGCACGAAAACGCCCTGGAAAAATTAGAAGCAGCTCTACATATAGTAAGTCCTCATCAGGATAAAGTCGGCTTCTTGTCCAGCACCGTGGTTTGGACCGACGGCAACCTGCACGAGCTAAACAAAACCTACCGGTTGAACGATGAAAACAAGCGTGCCGGTTTTGCTTTCGCCGCGGAATCGGGCCTGCCGTTGATTGAATGGGGCACCTTTGTTTCCATGTTGCTTTCGGCAAAAGCCGTGGAAAAAGTGGGCTTGCCCATCAGCGATTTTTTTATCTGGTGCGATGATGCGGAGTATGCAAAGCGCATCATCAACTACGGCCTGGCCGGCCTGGCTGTGGAGGACAGCATCGTGCTGCACCAAACACCCACCAACCACCGGAGCAGCGTTCTGAAAGATCCCGAATCGGCCATTTGGAAATACCGCTACGGCTTGCGCAATGAGCTTTTCACCAAACGTGTACACGAGAGCGAACTAAAGTTTTGGCTATCGTGGACGCACCGCATGTTTGTAATGCCGTTTCGCATCTTGCTCAATCGCAAAGCCCATCGTTGGGCCTTTACCAAATTGATATGGCAAACCAGCCTGGCCGCTCTTCGCTTTCATCCAACCGTGCAGCAAGCCGATGGCGTGCAAGCAACTCACACCGGCAGGGAGAGCAGAACAATGGATGTGAAAAAAGCCGTTAAAGAAACAGCAGGCCAACGGCAAGAAAAGTAAAGCACCAAACCTTTAGCGGTGCTGCCGGTTTTATGAATATCTTTTTGACAATACGTATTCAGACTTCCTCTACATTCTTTTTATTCGGCCCAAAAAGGCGCTGATTTTCTGCGCAACTCCCGCGAGGGTTACTTGAATGCGTGGCAAATGATGAGCAAAAGCCTGTGTGGTTTTACGGCTCAAAATTCCGGAACTGCCCGCCGGAATAAACTTGTTTAAAAGCACCGGCTTCTTTCCAATCTTTATTTAATACCTGTTGCAAAACAGATCTTATTTCGCTTAACGTATTCGGCTTTACAATATAAGCGGAAGCACCGGCGGCAAATGCGGTCCTGATGCTTTTGGCATCGCTGCTGCCGGTGTACATGATTATGGGCAGCCGGGCAAAGGCAGCGTTGGTCCGAAGGATTTCAATGGCTGCCTGCCCCGTTTCCTGCTGAAGAAAGGAATCAATAAAAAGAAGATCGGGAACCGCTTCCCCCAACTGTTGAAACAAGTCTTCTTTGCTGAAGGCTTCCGCGACGTTTATAGAAGGATTGATTTGATGAACCGCCGTGGTAAAAAATTCACTGTCGTCCGCATCGTCATCCACAATCAAAATATGATTTATGTCCATTTGGTTTGGTTTCATGGTTGTAACAATCGGGCTATCTTATTTTAAAGGATGAAGGCAAGTATGATTGGCAAGGTTTAAAATTCGGTTGTACGAACCGGCTAAAGGCATCATCCGGTTCACTCTTATATTTGTGTTTTACACCCGGTAATGTAACTCTTATTGCCTTCAATAAAATACTATTTTCATTTTTACTTTTCATCAATCTTATCTATCTGTGCAAGAGATTTTACAACGTTCAAAACCGACTTCTTTTTTTCAGGGCGGTGGCGAAATGGGCGAACTGACCCGGAATTTTGATTGGTCCAAAACTTCTATTGGCGCGCCGGACGGTTGGCCGCAAAGCCTGCGCTCCACGTTGAGCATTCTGCTCAATTCCAAGTTTCCCATGTTTCTTTTTTGGGGGCCGGAACACCTTTGCTTTTACAACGATGCCTATCGTCCAAGCCTCGGCAATGAGGGCAAGCATCCCGTCATTTTAGGCGCCCGGGGCAAGGAAGCCTGGCCGGAAATATGGGACTTTATCGGGCCAATGATCCAAGGCATTTTGGCCGGCGGCGAAGCCACTTGGTTTGAAGACCAGTTAGTTCCTATCTACCGTAACGGTCAAATGGAAAATGTATATTGGACCTTTAGCTACAGTCCGGTGAGTGATGAAACCGGTAACCCGGCCGGCGTGTTTGTTACCTGCACGGAAACCACCAAGGCGGTCACCAGTTTTCAGCAACTGAAAGAAAGCGAGGCCCGCTTTCGAAGCCTGATTCAGGAAGCACCGGTAGCCGCCACGCTTTTCCAAGGACCTGATCTCGTCATTGAAATTGCGAATGAGCTCACGCAAAAATATTGGAACAAGGGTTACAACTTTATCGGGAAGACGCTCACCAGCGTGGCGCCGGAGCTGGAAGCGCAACAGATGATCGCCGTTATGCAAGACTTGTACAAACGCGGGGGCATCCTGCATTTTTCAGAAACGCCGGTAGCTTTTGAAGAGAACGGTATACGAAAAGAAGGCTTCTACAATTACTCCTTAAAAACCCTGCACGACAGCACAGGAGCCGTTGAAAGCATTCTAAGCATGGGTGTTGATGTAACCGAGCAAGTCCTTTCCCGCAAAGCGTTGGAAAAAAGCGAGGCCCGCCTGGAAATTTTAAGCAACACGGTGCCGGCCATGATCTTTTATCTTGATGCGGAACAGCGCTATCAATCATACAACGGAACCTTTATGCAATGGTTTGGCGTGGATGATAAAGAAGTCATTGGTAAATCCGTTCGTGAATTTATTGGCGAAGCAGCTTACCAAAACGTCTTGCCGCATTTGTCTAAAGCTTACAAAGGGCAGCAGGAACGCTATGAAATGGAAGCGCCTTCGCGACTGCACCAGCAAATATGGTGGAGCATTATTTATACTCCGCACAAGAGCGATGATGGAACCGTATTGGGCTTAATTGTACACGTTACCGACATTACACAAAGTAAGTTGGCGGAGATGGCGCTAAGAGAAAGCGAGGCCCGCTTTCGCAGGCTGGTGGAGGATGCTCCGGTAGCCATGTTTATTTTCCGGGGCGAAAACATGGTTATTGATACAGCCAACAAACTGGCGTTGGAGATGATTGGGCGGACCAAAGATGTAGTGGGCGACCCGCTGCTGAACATCATTCCTGAATTAAAAGGTTCCGCTGCCTATCATGTTTTTCAGGAAGTGTACCGTACCGGCCAGGCCCAGTACGGCCGGGAAGTGTTGGTGCCGCTGGAGCGGGCCGGCATTTTGGAAGACAGGTGGTTTGATTTTGCGTACACACCTTTTTATGAAAACGGGGCGGTAATGGGTGTGATGGATGTGGCAATAGAAGTAACCGAACAGGTACTGGCCCGGCAAAAGATTGAAGATGTAGTGACCCAACGCACCAAAGAATTAGCGGAAGCCAATCTTTTGCTGGCGCAGAACAACCGCGAACTGGAGCAGTTCGCCTATATCGCTTCACACGATTTACAGGAGCCTTTGCGCAAGGTGAGCACCTTTACGGAAATGCTCAAGAGCCATTTGGGTGAGGTGGATGAGAAGGCGGCCATGTACTTCGGTAAAATTACAACGGCCAGCCAGCGCATGATGCAACTTATACGGGACGTGCTCCACTTTTCGCAACTCTCCAACCAACAGCAAATTTTTGAAAAAGTAAACATTGGCGTTCTGCTCCAAAACCTGACAAGCGATTTTGAGTTGGTGATTGAGCAAAAAGGAGCGCTGATTCACTACCGCGACTTGCCCACCCTTACCGCCAACCCGCTACAGATGCGGCAGTTGTTCGGCAACCTTCTTTCCAATGCGCTGAAGTTTACAAGAGAAGAGGTGCCGCCTATTATCTCCATCTCATCGGCCTCATTAACCAATGAAGAAAAAGCAGCGCACAAAGACTTGTTGCCCGGCGTTGACTACTGCCTCATTACGGTAGAAGACAACGGCATCGGCTTTGCCGAAGAACACGCGGAAAAAATCTTCAGCATCTTTCAACGGCTGCACGGTAAAACGGAATTTGCGGGCACGGGCATTGGCCTGGCACTTTGTAAAAAGATTGCGCAAAACCATCACGGGGAGATTTGGGCCGCTTCGGAACCGGGCAGCGGCGCTGCTTTCCACATAATTCTTCCGTGTCCGTAAGAGGGAATAGCTTAACACCAATCTGCAAGAACAACAGGAAAACACAAGTAGGGAAAACTTACAGCCAGTTACAACACCAAGCCCGCCAAATGAAAACATGACCACTGAATATTCGCCATTATCCCTTTACCGCTTCCATCCAGGCATGGGCCATCAAGTGAGCGCCGGCCAATGAAGGATGCACGCCATCGCTTGTCCAGTAAACGCCGGGTGCCGCTTGCTGTGCCTTGTCAAAAATGGATTGGTAGGGAATAAACATCGCGCCGAACTTGTCAGCCACCTCTTTGGCGGCAGCACGGTAATCGTTAAAGGCCGGGTACCATTTTTCATCAACTGCTTTGATGCCGGTAACGGCAAAGGGTTCGCCGATGATCAGCTTTACATCGGGCAAGGCTTGTTTGGTTTTATCCAGCAGTGTGCTGAAATCATCGCGGTAGGTTTGAATGGTGCCTTTGTAGCCGTTGTTCAAGGTGTGCCAAAAGTCGTTTACGCCAATGAGAATGCTCAACACATTTGGCTTCAGGTCAAGGCAATCTTTTTGCCAGCGTTCGGCCAGTTGAAAAACCTTGTTGCCGCTGATGCCGCGGTTGTAAACATTCAGCTTTTTACCGGCGTATTTGTACAGCAGTTCCGAGGCCGCCATCATCGCATAACCAGTGCCCAAAGCCGCCGTAGCGTTTACCGAAGCATCGTCTTTTTTTCTTCCGGCATCGGTGATGGAATCGCCTTGAAAAAGAACAACGTCGCCGCTTTGCAAAGCAATCTTTTTCGGCGCCGGTTCTGCGGCAAAAACAGAAGAAAGGAGAGAAGGAATTGAAAGCCCGGCCACCGTTGCCAAGGAAGAATTGCGAAGAAAATTACGCCGTGAAGATTGTTTGTTTTCGTTCGTCATAAATGTGTTTTAAAGTAAAAGCCGTCTCACAAAGATTCATTCTTCTTGTGAGACGGCTTTCGTTATCAATTCAATTCCACCGTGGCTTTTATTACGCCTGTTTCCGGCTTTAGCCAGCTTTCAAAATTATCTTTCACGTCATCGAAGCCGACGCGGTGTGTGATGTACGTCGTTGGCTTTACCAAACCTTCTTTCATGCAGGCCATCACGTGTTCAAAATCCTGTCGCGTAGCGTTGCGGCTGCTCATCAACGTTGCTTCGCGTTTGTGAAATTCGGGGTGGCTAAAACAGATGTCACCTTTCTGCAAACCCACCAACACATACCGGGCGCCGTGCGCCATATAACCGAAAGCGCCGTTGATGGCTTTTAAGTTTCCCGTGGCATCAATCACTACAGTCGGCATATCACCAGCCGTTATCGTTTTTATTGTTTGCAGTGCGTCTTCTCTTATCGGATTGATGACGTGCTGCACGCCCAATCGTTCTTTGCAAAACTGCAGGCGTTGTTCGTTCACGTCCATCACCATCACATTGCCACCGGCGATTCGTGCAAATTCTGCAACGCCCAAACCAATAGGGCCAGCACCAACCACCAGCACGGCTTCGCCTTCTTTAACACCGGCCCGCCGCACACCGTGTGCGCCAATGGCCAATGGTTCCACCAAGCTCAATTCATCAAAGCTTAAGCCTTCGCCGTGCAGCAGGGAGTAAGAGGGCACGGAAAGGTATTCGGCAAAGCCGCCGTTCACGTGTACGCCGCAAACTTTTATAGCCGCGCAACAGTTAGGCAAGCCGTTGCGGCAGGCAATGCAGCCGCCGCAATTGAAATAAGGAATGAAGGAAACTTTTTCGCCGATGCCAAAACCATCCGCACCATCGGCAGCCACCAATTCACCTGCAAGTTCATGGCCCAAGATTCTCGGGTATTCAAAAAAAGGCTGTGTGCCTTCAAAGGCATGAAGGTCGGTGCCGCAAATGCCGATGCGTTTGATTTTAATGATGGCCTGGCCCTTTTGAAGTTTTGGAACTTCCCGTTCTTCATACGCCAGTTCACCGGGCTTTGTACATACCAATGTTTTCATTTGCTTTTCTTTTGTCGCCGGTTCATTGAGACAACATTGTTGCCGTACAATGAACCGGCGGAAAAATTACAACCGGATTGTGGTGCGGTTAGAAATACCGGAAAGCAAAACTGGCTCATCATGCGCTATCATGATAATTGAAATAAAAGCAAAGAGGTAATGTTGTTGAGACGACAAGAAATCAGTAAGCTCCTTTCACTTCATCAAGCGTCAAGGTTTTTTTGCTGGTATAAATTTCTTTTACGCGGTCTTTGCGGTTGTCCGTCCACAGCCAGCTTGACCACACTAAGAACCAGGCCCACATGGGTTGCGCTTTTAAAACTTCTTCCGAAGGCAAGGTGCCGACTTCAGTCAATGCAATGATGCGTCCACCGGCTAAGGAAAGCAATTCGTTGTAATCTTTTTGTTCGTAATCGGAGTGATAAATATCAGTGCCTAAAATATCAACGTATTGGTAGCCGGGATAAAAGTCCTTGTACGCATAAGCTTCATCGCCGGGTATATCCCGCGGCCCGTTGGCCCCCCAAACCCAAAGCAGATTATTCAGGTGATGATAGGCAGTGTACCGGTCATACATCATTCGCCAAAGTTTGGCAATGCCGTCTTTGCCTTTCTTGTTGCCCCACCAAAACCATACGCCGTTCATTTCGTGATATGGACGCCAAAGCACCGGTACGTTCGCTTGTTGTAATTGTTTCAGGTAACCGGCAATGGCATCTATCTGCGCCAGCCAACGGTTATACAAGTCCGTGCCCGGCGTAATTAGTTCTTTCCATTGCTCATCAGTCAGTTTGCCTTGTATGCTTTCCTTCCAACCAAAAGGCGGATTGTCGGTGGGCCTTCCCTGATGCCACATCAAGGTAATCAAACAGCCTTGTTTATGTTTTTTGATTGCTTCATCTACAATGGCTTGTCCGTTGTCTTTTGTGCCGTTCCAAATAAAGTCAGTGCCCCAAACGGCGGGGCTTTTCCCGGTGAAGACAAAAGCGCTGTCGGAAAAACGATTTGGTTCCTGATTGTAATTATGCTGTCCCGCCAGGATGTGATTGCCGTTGATGGAATAGAGATAAGCTAATAATTTTTTGGCTTCGGGTGTGGCAGACTTGTTCACCGGTTCAAAGGGCTGCGCAACCGCCATTGTGTTGATGAACAGAATGACGATAAAACAAAAACTTTTCATGCTGATAATGTTGATGATTGTTTTGCGCTTACTCTTTTTCCTCGCCGCGCAAACGCTTTATGCAATTGGACAACGCCCTGTAATTGTGATACGTCGCTTTCCACTGATGCGCCTTCAAGGCCGTTTTGCGCTGCGGCTCTTTGTCCAATCCTTCTTCGTACCAATCGCCGTTCACATGGTCAATTAAATAGGTTTGCACATACTTCCATAGCTGTTTGAACTTGTCAAAATACCGCATCGGATCAGCCGGATACTTATCAGCCATCAACAATAATGTGTTTAAACCTTCAGCTTGTGCCCACCAGTTCTTGCTGTCTTTAATAATGGTGATGCTTTCTTTGTTTTTGAAGTAATAGCCTTCGTCGTAGAAGCCGCCTAAGGTTGTGTCCCAACCGTTCCGTAACGCATGATCCACCATTCGCTTTCCAACACGTGCCGTAATCGTATCATTCTTTATTCCCAAAGCATGTGAAGCTTCGGCCATCAGGTAAGCTGTTTCCACATCATGACCAAAGGATACGTGATCTAAATTTCTATGGCGAAGCACCGCAGCCTCCGATGAATTGCGAACCGAAACCGGCTTCCAATCGGGTGTGAAGAACAAGGTGAGTGAACCTTTCGGTGTGGTGATCTTATCGCGAATGAGATAGAGCATTTCTTCCAACCGCTTACGCACCACCGCATCGGGCCACACGCTGTACAATTCAGTAAAGGCTTCCAGCAAATGAATCGAAGAGTTCTGGTCTTTGTAACCAATGTCGGCTGTTGCCGGAACAGACGCATCACGTTTAACCGGCGCTCCATCTCTGCCCAAGTGTTGATAGTAACCGCCATAAATTGGATCGTGACTATGTGCTTCCAACCAGGCAAACGCTTTCTTTGCCAAACTCAACGCAGCCGTGTCTTTCGCAGCTTTGTAATAAGCCGCCAAGGCGTAAATGGCAAAGGCGTTTCCGTAAGCATCTTTCGGTACACGCGGATTGCTTTTGTTTACGCCGGTTCTGTCCACCAACGAATAAAAGCCGCCGTATTCGCTGTCCCACATTTTATCGCGTAAGAACCGAAAACCATTTGCCGAGGCTTCGCTAAAATATTTTTTGGTTGGATAAAGTTGCGAAGCCTTGGCCGTTGTCCACACATGCCGTGCCTGTGTTACAATGAATTTATCCTGCGGGCCGGTGGGTTTAAAATCGAAAGTGTAGGTGGTGATGAAACCGCC
This sequence comes from Flavisolibacter sp., assembly GCA_965247695.1. Lineage (GTDB taxonomy): Bacteria > Bacteroidota > Bacteroidia > Chitinophagales > Chitinophagaceae > Flavisolibacter. The sequence continues at coordinate 987,906 of OZ252037.1, read as the reverse complement.
GTAAGTTGTATCAATGTTTCGCGGATAATATTTATCCAGCAACTCTTTTTGCAGTGATGTTTCCATCTCGCCAGCGATGCGCAAACGTTCTTCTCTGTTTGCAGTCGTTGCCCTTGTTTGGGCTTTTGCTTCTGCCCAAAAAATCAGAGAACACAATGCGATAATTAGCCTGATCATTTCATAATTTTTAGTTGGCGATACCGCTAAGAAAATAAAGTTTGCATGAGTAATCAGCTATGCTTTTAGGGAACTGATGATATGCCTGAATTCATATTTTCTTCCAAATCTTGTAGCACCGTTGTTATAACGCCCCGCACCTCTAAACCACTTTAAGTTCACTGCTTCATTTGTTACAGGATGATAACCCACCACTTTATGGCGATTGATCGTTCTTCCTTTCATTCCATTTAATTCTTTGCTTTACTAAGTAAGTTGTTGTTCTCTTTTTTATTGAGTAAATGATCCGCAGCAAGAATAAGAAAGAGGTAATCGGTGGTGCCTCCGCCCAATACATATTCGGTTTGCTGCCATAAAAAAGGCCAGGTCAATAGCTCCGGAAAATCAGGCCTGATCAACGCCGTGCCCGAACCGATGCCTCCCGGAATGTAAGACCAATCGGCACGGTTAAAACCGTAAGCCGTTGTGAGCGACTGCGAACCCACACCGGATGCAAAAGAAGCCGTGTTGCTGCCCGGATGGCAACCCAAAACAAAGTTCATGGCGTGCAGCATGTAATCCGTCGGAAAGATTTGAGGAAAGGCTTCGTGCAAAAAGTATTGATGATAACCAAAGTTCTGAATGCCCCAGCCCGCACCCCAAATGTTTGGTTCATACGGCACACCGAAAGGCGTTTTTCTTCCTTGCTCTTGCACGTTTGCATACTGCATTTTTGCAGCCATCGTCATCGCATCGGTAAAGGTTTGGTCATTCAAATAAGGCAGCACTCTTGCCACCATCCAACCCACCCGTTCAAATCGTGATGCTATCTCATCTCGGTGCTGAAACAAAAAATCTGCATACAATTTTTTTCTGGTGGTGATGAACAATTCAACGGCTGTTGCCACTCGGCTCATTGCGTTCTTTTCTTTTGTGATGGTCCAAAGTTCTTCAGCAGCTTGCAGGCTTTGTGCGGCAAGCGTATCGTTATAGCCTTTCATTACTCTTGCGGCACTGGCGAGGCAAGAAGCGACTTCCAATTCCCGGTTCGGGTTGTCTTCGGTAAACACCCAACGGTCGTCAGCAGAGCCGGGCAAACCAACTGGTGGTGCCGTTGCATTCGCTACTGATTTGAAAGGAATGTTGTCGGTTAGATTAGCCGCATCACCCAACAAAACGTATTGCCGCTTGGTAGGTTCAATGATGCCGCGGTACAATCGTCCCAATGACCGATAACAGCCAACAATGGAAAGCAAACCGTGTTCTATTTGTTGCAAAGCATCAGGCTTTCCATCGGGCACTTGTATTTCCACCACACTGTTTTTTTGGTCAATGCTTGTATTGTCGTACGTAAGGTTGAAGGCTTCGTAAGCCAGGGCCAAGCCTTGCACTGTTTCGGCCTGCGATTCTACCCGCAAATCAAAATCACCGGCATCGTGCCAGGCGCCGTGATTCAGGCCCTGCACGTTATCACCACCCTTAAATTTCGTCAGCGTTGAATGGCCTTGAATGTAGCCGTCGAAATGGTTGGAGTCTATCGGCGCCATGCGGGCATCATCCATGTGGCACCATCCGTGCCATACGCGATAGCGTTCGTTCACCCGCATGTGGCACATCTGCGCCGGCAAAAAATATTCAAGCGTCGGTTGCCACACATTTCGGTTGAATACATCGCTATTGATGGCAAACGGCTGCGTTTGTTCACTGCCGTATTTCACTACGTACATGCCTCCTTTTTGCACGGCTGTAAAATCAAACTGCAAATAATTGTAACGAAGAAATTTACCCCAGTCTTTGGGCGTCAAAGACAACACCGCTTCGTAACCGCCGCTTTCTTTTAAGCGTAAAAGCGAAACAGGCTTGCGGGTTTTATCGTTCTTGTCCAACTCAATCACCGCTATCTTTTGCTGCGCTGGATGATAACCTACTTGTGATACCTGCACCACGGGCTTTGCCATCCAACCCTCAATAGCATGGGGCATCACCAACCATTCAATCGCGTTTGCCGTTGCGCCTTTTTGAATTAATGAACGCAGCACAAACCAACCGTTGTTATGCTTCCCTCTTCCATCAATCAATTGCAGCGAATCGCCCTGTATAACATCTATCGTCATCAACTGCGCTTCGGTTTCCGGTGCTACCGTTAGCCGCTTGCCTTTTGCCATCGGCGCTATCTGCACTTCGCCTTGCGCATCGGTGTACATCGGGCCGTTGGCTTGCCGTGGAAAGATGCCTGATTGACCATCCATGTACCAGGCTTTGCCAAACAATATTTGCGGAAACAATTCAAAGTTGAAGCCTACGCGACCGATCCATTCATCGGGCAAAGCTTTGTCCAAATCAACGATAATCTTAAAGCCCTTGCCGGCCGGTTGCACACGAACGTTATAGCTGAATTTTAAATCGGGATAGATGATTGGATTAAAACCTTTGCGGTTGATTTCCTCGTTGGGATATTCCATGCGAACGCTCACTTCACCAGTGGCTTTGTTGATGACACGCTTGCCTACTTTGGGTGTGGGTTGCCACTGACCGGGTGTTGGTTCTAATCGTATGTCACCATTAGTGGCAACCCTTAGTCCGTTTTGAATAATGCCTACACCGCCCTGATGGCTTTCGGGATAAAAATCATGAGCCAGCATCACGTTCACGCTGCCGTATTCGAGGTACTCAAGGTCGTTCAGCTTCATGCCTGCCTTGGCGCTTTGTTGAGCAAAAGATGGCGCTGTAAAAAAGCACAAAGCGAAAAACAAAAAGATGATGCGGACAAGGGATTTCATACAGCAATTTTTTGTAGGGAACAATGCGGTCTTGATTGAAAGTTCCGAGGGTGGCAAGCACCGTTTGCCTCTTTATTTATTCAGCAATCAGCGTTGTGTAACTTGTTTCATCCACCGTAAATTTTGCCCGGCCGTTTACCGCAGTGATGGCCTTTCCTTTTTGCATAGCCCGTTTGGCATCGGTAACATAAAGCTGTAAGGCTTTTAATTTTTTCGGCAGGCCGGTTAACAACACTTGCCGCGTAGCGCCGCTGTTTACCAAATGAAAAGCATATACGCCTTTTGCAGCATCACCCAAGGCCGCGCATGAAAAGTTTTCAGCGCCACTTGTCAGATTCATTGCTTTTAAACCTTGCGGAGTGGATGCCAGTTGTTTCAAATTCCAGAAGCGTTGCGTGGGACGCAAGGGGGTGTTGTCGCCAAAGATGCCACCACCGGAAAGCGGCGAATAATCGGCCGTCAATTGCCATTGCAGAATGGAAGCCGGCTGGCAAATGGAAAGCAGCCGTGTGTACAAATTAATTTCCTGTAAAGCGTATGTAGGCTCTTCAAATATCAGCGGATAGCCCCAGGCCTGTGCGTCAATGCTGCCTTCCGCTACCAGCAAGGGCAAGTTTAATTTCGTAGCCGCATCAGCCCAATGCTGCAAGGTTTCCCGCTCCCATCCGCGCCAGGAATGAAACGATACTGCAGCAATATAAGGATGCGTTGATGCATCGGCTAAGGCCACATCAATAAATTTATACGTGGTGGCATCGGAGTTATCGCCCAGCAATAGTTTTGTTTTTAAACCGCGTTCAAAGGCAGCACCCAAACCTTTTATCAAAGCCGCGTGTTCTTCGGCGGTTTGCCGCACGTTGATGCCGAGGTCTGATTCGTTGAAAGAAAAAGCCACCACTTCTACTCCGTAAGCCTCTTTTAAGTAAACCACATAGTCGGCAATAGAGCGATAGATTTCGGTCGCACTATCTTGGTTTAGAGCATTGCCCCATACGCCATCCGCACCCGGACGAAAGCGCGGCGGGCCTACAATGGCCCATGCAGGCGCCGACCAGGCACTCAACACAACTGGTATGTTCATCTTGCTTAATCGCTGCGCCATTTGCATAGCGGCTTTTACAGCCGGGTGCAATCTTCCGGCCTTAGCGGAATCAATTGGATTGCTGTCTTTAGTTGGTTGCCAAAAGCGCCAAGGCATCTCCACACGGCTCCAGGCTACTCTTAAGTTTTGCAAACAATAATCAATCACCTGCGGATCGGTGCGTGGGTTTTGCAAACGAAAATTTCCGCCCAAGCCATCAAAGCTTCTGCCCGTTGCGGATGTATTCAGCGTTAGTATTATTGGCTTGTTGTCCACCGTACCCGAAGCTTTGAACGAAACCGTTTTTGTAAGCGTTTCACCATTGGTTACGCTGCCGGTTTTCAACGGAATGTAAAATTCAATGCGCTCTTCATTGGAAGATGGCCGGGTAAAAATATTTACAGGTTCGGCAAACGTTAGCAGCAATTGCCGTTGCAGTGAACCGAATTTTAAAGAACGAACGGGTGATTGAAGCGAAGCCGTCAACGCAGCATCAGTTGAAAGCGGCACCGGTTTTTGTTCGGCCACCTGAAGCGTGCCTTTTGCATAATATCTTGAAGGGAGTGAAAGCCGCAGAAACACGCCGGTCACTGTTTCATCCGATCTTGATTGCACCTGCACGTTCAACGTTGCCGCACCGGCACCGGCATCTTCCAAGGTTTCAGTAAAATATAAGCTGTCAATAGTAGTGGTGACAATCTGCTGCCTGCCTTTGCGAACGTACTTCGGCCGCTGCCTTTCTTTACCGGTTGAAACAATGCTTGACCAATACTTCTTCACCACACACAAAGCTGTTTCCGCTTCCATCAGTTGTCCCTTTATACGAATGCCGCTTAAGTTTCCCCACGGTTCAATTTCCGCCTGGCCAAAAGTTGCAAGAAATGCACAGCAGCAAACGGCAAAACCAACGATTTTTTTAAAGGAAAAAGGCTTCATGGTTTCTGTTTTAATAAAAGCAAAACATGTGTGATGCTTGCATAACAAAAGCATATCGATCAGATGGCAGGGCCGATAAAACTACGGATGATGCAACCGCTACAGGGTATCGTTTTATTGCCAGTTAGGTTATTGTATGTTGCCAAAACACGAGCATTGGCATTGATAAGCAAAGACAAGGGCGGTTCAAAAATTCAGTGTGCGCTTTTGGCCTTTGTTGTTCATCACTTCCACTGTTTTTACACCTTGACCAACGGATAAAAACCTTGCGGGCTGCGAGAGAAACGAAGCGCCGTAATAAAACTCTTCTCTTCTTGTTACTCCGGCCTTTTGTTTGATGAGCGCATAAACATCATCGGTATTGATGCGGACCGATTGCACAGGCGCCTTCAATTCAAAAACTTTTACGGCATCGCTGTTTTGCGAAGCAGCCACAAGATACTTGCCCGTTGCGCCTTGCATTTTTACCAATGCCTTTCCGTTGCCGGGAATAAAAACGCCGCTTTGCAGGATGGACATTGGCGAAAAGCCGCCTTTGCCATCGCCCTTTAACAACAAGCCATTCAAAGCATCGTAACGGCCGATGTTGACTTCGGTGCCGTAATCGTTTCCGTTCAACAACAGGTCTAAATTTCCGTCGCCGTCAAAGTCATCCACCACCATTCCGTTAACCACCGAAACCTGCGCGGCAAATGGCAGAGGAATCATTGTAAACTTTCCGCCGCCTTCGTTTCGCAGGTAACAAGATTGGGTGTTGACGATCTTCATTTGCAAAGCGCCTTGCCTTTGCTCCGCGTTAAAAACCTGGTCCATCGTAACCGTTGCAAACGAACTGTAATTGTTGAAACGCTTTTTTAAAAACGGCATCTTGTCAAGAACTTCATCGCGGTTGTTGGCGGGAAATTCTTTTAGCGTTCCGTCTTTATCGGGTAAGTATAAAGAGGTCAGTGCGGCGTAGCCACCGGTCTTGCCGAAATCGTTGGCGATGATGGAAACGGGATAGCCTTCACTGGCTTTGTACAAGGTGTTTGTGCCTGTGTTGCCGATGATGTAATCGGTGCGGCCGGTGTTTCTGAAATCGCCTGCCGCAATGGAGTTCCACCAACCCGATTGTGCCGCAAGCCCGGTGGACTCGGTTACGTTCGTAAACTTTCCATTGTTGTTCTTTAAAAACGTTACCGGCATCCATTCACCGGCCAGCATTAAATCTCTTTGACCATCGCCGTCAAAGTCGGTGAGCAAAGCATCGCAAACCATCCCGATGTTCTGCAAGTCCGGCGCGACTTCTTTTGTTACATCGGTAAACTTTGCAATGCCGTTATGCGAATCGTTGCGATAGATAAAACTGCTCACGGGTTTGGGATAATGCCAGGCATCCACGCGGCCCGAAACAAAGAGATCAAGTTTGCCGTCGCCGTTGTAATCCAGGCCCCGCACACACAGTTTGCTTGTATAGTTTTGCGGCAACGCACTATACGCCGCTTTAAAGTTTCCGTGGCCATCATTCAGGTATAAACGGTCCTGATAATTGGGACTGCCATTAGCATATTTAAAGCCGCTGCCGGAAGCATAAACATCAAGGCTGCCATCGCCATTTAAGTCGGCGAGCAACAGGCCACCGTCTTTGTAATCAGCGGTGGCTGTATCGCCGTAAGGCGCCAATTCTTTTTGTAAAAACTTTCCATTGGATTGTTGCAGAAAAACCTGTGAGTGTGCGCTGCTATTGCCACCCATCACCAAATCATCAAGGCCATCGCCGTTTACATCGCCGGCCGCAAGCGCCGGGCAATATTCTGAAAGCTTGTGTGGTAGGGTTGTTTGAATGTTGAAGTCAATGAAGTCATTGTCGTGATGTTTATAATTAATGCCAACTGCTTGCGTTACTTCTTTGAACAAGGCCTCCGCGGAAATAAGCTGCGGCTGTGGTGCTATGAAAGATGCCGCTTCGCTTTCCTTCAGCTTCAATACCTGATTTGCTTTTACGGCCGTTAGCAGGCTCTTTTTTGCATCGGGCCAGATGACCACAACCGAATCAACCAAGAGAACTCTACCCAAGCCAAAATGAGCGCCGCTTTGGTTAGTAGAGAGATAGCCGCGATAAGGCGTGTTTTCAAACACTTGTTGCTTACCGCCGTTGTAATAGATGGAAACGAAGGCCCCCAAACCAGCCCGGTTACCGCCGCTGCCTTCAAAGTTTATATGCAGATAATTTGCTGACGTATCGTTCTTTTCGCGGGCCGTATTTTGATACACCAACGCTTCGTCGTTAATGTTGTTGATGACCATGTCCATGTCGCCATCGTTATCTAAATCGGCATAAGCCGCACCATTGGAAAAGGTCGGTACCGATAAGCCCCAATCCGTTGAGACATCGGTGAAATGAACGCCATCGCCATTTTGGAAGGCATAATTGTGCAGCTTTATCTGCGGAATTGTTTTCAACAGTTCTGCCTTGGGCAACAGGTTGGTGCTTTCTTTTCGATAGGCAATGAAGTCGTGGTCGGACACATCCTTCGGAAAGCCGTTGGTAACGATGATGTCGCGATAGCCATCGTTGTTGAAATCGGTAATCAGGGGCGCCCAACTCCAATCAGTTTGCGCCACACCGCTTGAAAAGGCCACTTCGCTAAAAACCGGCGCCCCGATGGAATCGTTCTCTCCCACCCTCGGCCCTCCATTTAGCTGCAAGGTGTTTCGGACGTATTGGTATTGATAACCGAAGCGGTCGAAGTTTTGAAAGGTGTTATAGTTGCCTGCATTCAACATCATCTTCTTCCGGTAATTGTCTTCAGGGCTCATGTCCAGCTCAAACACATCGGCCAGGCCATCGTTGTTGATGTCCACTACGTCTTGCCCCATGGCGTTGAAAGATGTGTGCTTGAAGTATTCCTTGGAGCGATTGGTAAAGGTGCCGTCGTGATTGTTGATGTATAAAAGATTGCTTGATAAAAAATCATCGGCAACGTAAATGTCTTTCCAACCGTCGCGGTTGATGTCAACAATGGAGGCGCTGTGGCCGTAGCCCGCCAAGGTAATTCCGGCTTGTTGCGAGGCATCGTGAAAAACGCCGTGGTGCAAGCTGCTATCCATATCATTGCGATAAAACCTTCCGGCGCTGTGCGTTGAGTTGCTGTTGCGTTCTGCAAACACCGTGGAGCTATATCCGCTCGACGCTTCATTCACTACGAGATACATGTCCAGATCACCGTCGTTGTCGTAATCAAAAAAATACGCCATGGTGGATTGCACGTGCGCATCCAATCCGTATTCGGCGGCCATGTCTTTAAAATGCGGAACGCCGTTCTTATCCACGCCTTCATTCACATACAAAATATTGCGGCGGCGCATCGAGTCTTTGTGAATGGTGTTGCAGACGTACAAATCCATCAGCCCATCGTTATTGATGTCCACTACCGCTACGCCCCGGCCCCAGCGGCCCATGCCTTCAACACCGGCTTTGCCGGTAACATCATCAAATTTGAAATCACCTTTGTTGAGATAAAGTTTATTGGAAACCGTATTACCCGTGAAGTAGATGTCGGGCAAACCGTCGTTGTTGAAATCGCCGATGCCCACACCGCCGCCGTTGTAAATGTTGACCACATCCAAGGGATTGATGGAATCGTTTTCGGTGATGGTGTTGCTGAAACGAATCCCGGAATGCGACGAAGAAATTTGCGTAAACAGAACGGATTTGTGTTTGCACCCAAAAAAGCAAACAAAAAAAAGTAGAACGGGCAGCCTGCATAAACTCATAGAAAATCGTTAAGCAAAATCGTTCTTCAAAATAAAGAAGTTCTGTAATCCAAACGCCACAATCGTAACTATCGAACTCATATTCGGCTTCGTAATTGACTTTTTTAAATCAATTGCTTCTGTTTAAGTATTAATCCCTATGTATCGAAAATTTTTACACAAAAAGTAGGGCCGGTCAAAAAATACATGCAATCTTTGAAATGAAATTTTATGCTCGATTCGTCCATAAAACCCTACCAACAAACCAGGCATCCGGCGGAACCGCAAACTGTTCATTTGCCGGCTGTGACACCCTTTTACCATGAAAAGCTTTTTAACGGAAATTGTCATCGGGAACGTCGTTCATGACTTTTGCTTTGTACGGTCAAGTGCTTTAAACCCGAAACAATACGCAGTAACCGTTGCAGACCGGGCGTTGAATCTATACTCCTTTACCATGGTTTTTCAAAACGGCCAATGGATAATTCTTGATGCCCACAACGTTTGCGGATGGATACGCAACGCGGAATACAACCTGCAAAATGCCGTTCTTGCCAATGAAAAAAGATGACCGTAACCAATGCCGTATAATAACCGAAAGGCTTTCTGGTTAAGAAAGCCTTTCGTATGAAGTGTTTGATGTTAGTAGCCGGGATTTTGTTTTAGGTTGGGATTTAGGGATATAGCCACTTGCGGGATTGGCAAAAGCGTTTTATCCGCTGTAAGCGTTGTGTTGTACAAACCGTGCTTCTTCCCGTCGCTCGTTGGGCCCGGCGCCGGATTCACAACCGGATCATAACTCGCATCTACCGTACCATTCGCTGCTTTTATAAAGGCAATGGCTACATCATTGCCTGCACGGCAAAGGTCATAAAATACGGAATATTCACCGGCGAGTTCATGCCTGTATTCGCTCAATACCATCTGTAAAGGATCGGTAATGGCAACTCCGGGAGTTCCATTATAAGTAGCACTGTCCTTCATAATTGCAGGTGCGGTTCCACCCCAAGCTCTGTCCCGGACCGTTTTCAAGTCTAACATCGCGCCTGCTACATCGCCGGTACGCACTTTACATTCGGCACGGCTAAGCAACACTTCGGAATACCGCAACATGATCTGATTTTGATCGCCAAAAATCCGCTGCGGGCCATAGTTGCCAGTGAGGTTTGGATCTCTCCATTTCTTGGCGCAAAAGTAACCGGTGCGGCCTCCGTCGCTACCGTACCAAGGCTTGGTGAGCGTACCCACCGTGTTTAAGATGGTGCCGTTGTCGGCTTTGTATTTTGGATCGTTGGCGGCAAAGCCCGATACCACCGGGGGATAACCTTTAATGCCTCCCCATGTAGCAATAATGCCAGGGCTTTGTAGTTCATCACCGGGTCCAACGATGGTCAGCAATTTGCGTTTGTCGCCTTGCTGGTAAGAGTTCCAAAGCGCAGGATTGCCGTAATCATAACCTTGCTGCGTAATTTCTTCGGGCCAGCTAAAGCTATCTATCCAGCCTAATTCAGCGCCGGGTGGTTGCCAGCTTCCTCCCCAATCCTGCGGGTCACCGGCTTTTTTTGCAAATTGAATCTCAAAAAGAGACTCGTTGTTGTTTTGCTTGTCGTATTCATTGGCATCTGCAAAGTTGGGCATCAAGGCATATTTACCTGTCAGCTCGGGATTGTTGTAAGCGGTTAAAGCACCTGCATAATCCTTCAGCCACATGCGGGCCGCACCTTCGTAAGCATAGGCGGCGCCTTTGGTGGCCCGGCCTAAATCAACTGCGGGCAAAGCGGTTTTCGACAGTAACAAGGCCTCGGCTTGCTGCATGTCAATCACCACCTGTTTAAACACATCATCACGGCTATCGCGTGGCCGTAAACCCTGGTTCACATTACCGCTGGTATCAATTTCAAGCGGCACGCCGCCAAAAGAAGCCGCCATGTAATAATAGGTCATGCCGCGCAGGAAGAAAGCCTCACCCCTTAACCGGGCGGCTAAAGCCGGTGTAACAATGCCTTTGCTTTGTGCTTTCGTAATGATGTTGAAGGCAGAATTCGCTCTTGCGATACCGATGAACGATTGGTTCCAAAAGGTGCTTAATCCGCCGAACGTAGAGGGAATTTGATAGTTGTTCCAAAACACATCGCCGCCCCAGTTGAAAAAGTCATGGCTGCCAAAGTTGGCCCGGTACCAAATACATTTTTTCAGCAAATCACTGTTCTGGTATGTGTCGTAAACGGCATTTACCAAGGCGACCACGTCATCGGATTTATTAAAGGTGGCATCGGCCGTGCCTTGGTACGTGTTGGTTTGCACCAGAAAACTTTTTTTACAAGCCAACGGTAAAGCGGTTGTGGCCGCGGCCAATAAAATGAACGTATAGAATTTGATTCTTTTCATATCGCAATTTTTATTCGCTTGGTAATTAGAAAGTAACGTTTAGCCCAAACGTGAAGAACCGTGACGATGGATAAACGCCGTTGTCCACGCCGCTGAAAATCGCATTGCCGCCCTGTATCCCGATCTCTGGATCATGGCCGGTATATTTAGTAATGGTAAACAGGTTTTGCGAGGAGACGTAAGCCCGAATTTTTGTGATTCTAAAGCGGTTGGTAAGGCTTGACGGCAATGAGTAGCCAATCGTCAGATTTTTCAATTTCAGGTAGCTGCCGTTTTCAATCCAAGCGCTGGACGGAACGTTGTTCAAGGTATTGTCGTCAACAGCCAGTGCTCTTGCGTATTTGTCCGAGGGCCGGTCGGGCCGCCAATAATTTTGGAAATACGATACGCTAACGTTTTGAACACCTTCCGAACCTCTCTTTTGGAAAGATTCCAGGTTGCTTTCGATGTAGTTCAATATTTTATTTCCATACGATCCGTAAAAGAAAAGGTTGAAGTCCCATGCTTTGTACGTGGCGTCTAAATTTAAGCCACCGAAAAATGTCGGTTGAGGATTTCCGATGGAGGTTCTGTCCAATGCATTTACGATGCCGTCGCCATTGATGTCGGCAAAGTAGCGGTCGCCGGGTTTGGTGGCCGCTCTGTAGTAAATACCGCCGGGCGCCTTTGCATTTAAGGCATCAATTTGTGCCTGCGTTTGAAAAATGCCCAATGATTTATAGCCATAAAAGTCTCCTACTTTTCCGCCCACCCTTGATACGCTAAAGGCACTCCAGCCTTGTCCTGACAGCGCACCGCCGAAACCGAAATTTTCACTGGTTAATTCGTTTATGCCGGAAGCAATTTTTGTAAGTTTGTTTTGAATTGCGGACAAGGTGAGGCTCGCGCCGTATTGAAAATCACGCCCTTTTGCGCCGAGATAATTAAGCGCAAACTCAACACCCTTATTGCGCATCTCCCCAATGTTAAGAGTAATGAAGTTGTACCCGGTTTGTGGCGAGGAAGGAATGTTCAACAAGAAATCTTTTGAACGCCGGTCGAACCAATCTACGGTAACCGTAAGTTTCCCCCGCAGCAAGGCCATATCCACGCCGATGTCCGTCGTGTAATCGGTTTCCCACTTCAGGTTAGGATTCTGCGGCTGCGTTTGGGCAATGCCGTTTTGGTAAACTTTATTAAACGGATAGCCAAGGTTGTCCCGCCCGCCTCCGTTAACGTTTGCAGCAAAGTTTCCGCTATACAAAGCCTGATATTGGAATACTTGTATCGGCCCTTGATTGCCAACTAATCCATAGCTCCCCCTTAGCTTCAGGTCACTTAGCCAACCCACATTTTGTAAAAAGGATTCATTCTTGATTTTCCAGGCCACCCCACCGGAGGGAAAGACACCGTATTGATGGCTGGTGTCGAATTTGGATGAACCGTCCCTTCTAACGGTACCGGTGATAAGGTACTTGTCATTAAATGAATAATTCAATCTGGCAAATTGGGAAGCCAAGGTTGTAATGACTTCACCATTGCCGAACTGGTTCAGCGTTAAATTGGTGACTTGCCCCAAATCCCGAATAATGCCGTTTGGCGGAATGCCGCCGCCGCCGTTTTGCGTCAACACATTTTTTTGCGCGGAAACGCCACCAACAAAGTTGATGGAATGCAACCCAAAGGTTCTGTTGTAGCCTGCGGTGTTTTCCCAAACCCACTCGAAACTATTGTTTTCACTTTGGTTGTAAAACGCAGTGCCTACAATAGCCGATGGATATTGGGAGTTTACCCTTCTGTCTTCGGGTTGATAAAAGTATCCGGAGTAAGTAGTCAGGTTTACACCCGCATTCGTTTTAACGGTAAACCCTTTAAAAAGCGTAAGCTCCAACGATGTATTGGCCAACAAAAAATTGCTGATGTTCTTTGTTTTGTTTGTCTCAATGGTATAAACCGGATTGCCAAATTTGCTCACGTTGGCATTGAGCGGATTGTAAAACCCATAATTACCGGCCGCGTCTTTAATTTGATTGGTTAGCCGGTTACCACTGTCAAGCGTTGGCGGGTTCACCAACAACTGAAAGAGCCCGCCGCCGCCGCCGGTGCCCGATGTTCCAAACGGAACTTTTGAATCTTGGTAACTGTATTTCACGCTGGAGGAGGACTTCAACCAACTGGTTGGCTGGTAATCCGTATTAAAGTTTGCGCTGAATCGTTTGAACAGTGATCCCAATACAATGCCTTTTTGATCGTAGTAACCGAATGACGCTGCAGTCTGTACTTTGTCGCTTCCGCCCCGGATACCCACGCTATAATTTTGCGTGAGGCCGGTACGGTACAAAGCATCTTGCCAATCTACGGTAGTTAATGCACCCGGTGTTCTCCATATCGGCAGCGGAACATACGTTGGCTGTGTGGCGGCCACTTCGTTGGAAAGAGTACCAAACTGTTGCGCATTTAAGATGTTGTATTTCTTAGGTGTGGTTTGCACCGCCTCGTACATGTCGAACGACACCTGTGTACGGTTTTTTAATCCCTTCTTCGTTGTGATAATTACCACACCGTTTGCGGCGCGAATACCGTAGATGGACGTAGAAGAAGCGTCTTTCAAAATATCAATGGAAGCAATGTCATTTGGGTTGATGTTGTTGATTCCGCCCTGTGTGGGATAACCGTCAATAATGTAGAGCGGTTCATTACCGCCCGGAGCGAGGCTACCGATACCTCTGATTAAGATGCTAATGTTGCCGCCCGGCGCGGCATCGTTGTTAATGATTTGCACTCCAGAAGCGCGGCCCTGCAACGCTTGTGTAGCCGATATAACGGGAACTTTTTCTATCAATGTAGAATTAACCGAACTCACGGCACCGGTAAGGTCCCGCCGCCGTTGCGTGCCGTAGCCCACAACAACAACCTGCTCCAGTAAAGCATTGCTGGCTTGAAGCTGCACATCCACGGTGGTGCGGTTGCTCACCGCCACGTCCAAAGGTGCGTAGCCCACGCTTGAAAACTGAAGCGTGGCAGTGGGTGAAGCATTGATGCTGAAGTTGCCATTGCCATCGGTGGTGGTGGCGGTTCTTGCCCCCTTCACCCGAACGGTAACGTTAGTCAGGCCAGTGTCGCCGCTGCTAACCCTTCCGCGTACGGTGGTTTGCGCAACCACAAAGGAGGAAAAGAAAACCGCAAGCAAAAGAAAAACTGCACGCACGGTTTTGTTTGTGCGAAGCGAAGGAGCCATGCTCCTCAAAAGCAAGCGTAGTCTCATAACGGTTATACAATTTTTAGACATAAACAAGGTTTGGCTACAGGCAGCGTTAACCGCCTGCCATTTTGGTGAAACAAAAACGTTCTGTTGGTTTTGGCTGTCGGCATGTTGGCGATAGGGTATCAAATAACTTTTATTACAAAAGGCCCTCCGGTACGTTTATCTTAACCCAACGCTTATTCATTTTTAAATGCGGATTATTCTTTGCCCGAATGTGCGTTTGCGAAGCGCAAACGCCGCGCTAAAAAAATCATTCATCAATTCATCCCTAATCGCATAGCCCTGTATTTTGTTTGCTTTTGCAAGGCTATTTTCATTATCCAATCTTGAAAAAGTATAACTGTTGCCTTGTGCCCGAAGAAGCGGTGGTGGCACAACGCCGGAAAACAACCCTGTTCCGTATTGCAGCAACTTATACAAGCAATCAAATTGATTGGCAAGTTTACCAAACAACGCTGCATAAAAATGTATTCGGTTAAAATCGTATCATAATCCGGCAAAAAAACATAAGATCACACGGCCAAGCTTCCTTGTTTTAGTTTTAAAGGGTGCTTTTAAGCTACAGCATCAACAGAAAGCCAGTGGCCTTTGCTATTGTACAAAGGCTTCTGAACATACAAAACGCCGCTGCGGCGCAACGGCGTTTTGTATTGTATTGGGTAGTTGATGACGTTATGCCATTTCAACGAATTGGCCCGTGGTTACTTTTCGTGATAAGCTTTGCCCTTTTGGTAGTTATCGGGAATCTATTGCTCCTTGAATTTATTGTCCGCATTCTTTTGCCCAGGCGCTTAATTCCTCCGGCGTCATCTTCTGTGCATCCAGTGGATTGGGATAGGCCTTCTCTATCTTGCCCAACATGCAGTTGCAATAGGTTTGTGTTTTAGCGATGCCCTTGCTTTTGATGGCTTTGCCGCTGCATTCTTTTAAGAAGGCGGTGCGTTCCGCAGCCGACCAGGTTGAATCGCCTTTGCGGGTATCGGCATAGCATTCTTTCGCCAGTTCGGTTGCCCTTTCTTTTGTCAGGCCAGCGGCATCGGACGGCTTGGGGTAAAGCGTTATCATCTTCTCCAACATGCAACGGCAAAAGGCGGTGCCTTTCTCCGTACCCATCTTGCTATTCGGCACACAGGCGTCCATAAAGCTTTTTTGTTCCGCATCGTTCCATGAGGCCGACGTATCGTTTATGGCGATTGAAGCCGGGGGCGCTTCAGCAACTTTCGATGTCACCTTACCTGTACTCTTTTTTTACCGGTGTTTGCGGCTTTACTTGTGCAGTGGCGACGGCCGAAAGCAGCAGAGAGAAAGCCAGCAATAAGGCAAGAATTTTTATTGTCATAACCAATTGATGAATGAAATAAGCAATGCTCAAAATAGGGTTTCGCCGTTGAATCGAAGACACTGAAGAGACCTTGTTTTAAACTCCATCATGCATTCAGCCACTGCTCAATCGCTTTGCCTATTTCGCCGGGCCGAAGAATTTTTGCCGCTGCATTCAAGTCAATAGCTTGTTGCGGCATAAAGCTTACATCGGCCGAAGATGGTTCCTGCGCAACGGTAAATCCTTTAGCCCCACGTATCGTTTTTAATCCCGCCGCACCGTCGGCATTGGCGCCACTAAGCAGTATGCCCATGCACTGGGAACCAAAAACTTCCGCCGCCGCTTCAAAAGTGATGTCAATGCTTGGCCGGCTGAAATGCAGTTTTTCAGAACAATCGAGCGAGAAGGTTTCACGGTCTTCCAACAACAGGTGATAATCGGGCGGCGCTACATAAACAGTATTGGGCAAAATGTTTTCTTTGTCTTCAACTTCTTTCACCGGCAGCGTTGTACGAAGAGAAAGCAAGGCCGTTAAGATGGATTCGCTATCAGCTTTGCGGTGCAGCACAATTACAAAGGCACCGCCGGAATGCAAGGGCAATGACGCCGTTATTTTCAACACCACATCTAAACTGCCGGCCGAGCCGCCAATAACCACCATCTTGTTTACCGCCTCTTGCGCCATATCTTTTCCTTTCCGGTTTGCTCGTAAGCCGCTGCCAATGCCGAGAAGCGAAGATTTTCTTTTGAACCCAACACAAGAAAGCCAAGCTTCTCCAAACTTTCATCAAACAGGCCCAACACTTTTTCCTGCAAGTCCTTGTTGAAATAAATAAGTACGTTGCGGCAAAAGATCAGTTGAAACTCGTTAAACGACCGGTCGGATACGAGGTTGTGCGTGGATACAATCATCTTCTGTTTTAAGCTGTCGTCAAACTTTGCCCAACCATATTTAGCGGTATAATAGGAAGAGAAATCTTTTTTGCCGCCGGATGAAATATAGTTCTCGGAATACTGCTTCATGTGTTGGAGCGGAAAAGTTCCGCGCCGGATGTTTTCGATTACAGAAGGATTGATGTCCGTTGCATACAGCCGGGTTTTGTTTAGGAGATTTGCTTCGTCTAACAAGATGGCCATCGAATACACTTCTTCGCCGGTGGCACAGCCGGCATGCCAGATGCGAATGAAGGGATGCGTAGCCAGCACGGGAAGAATCTGTTCGCGAAGAACTTTAAAAGTTTGCGGGTCCCGAAACATTTCCGTTACGTTCACCGTGAGTTCTTCCACCACATGTGTCAAGTAATCGGCATCGGTTTTTACCCGGTACAAGAGTTCAGCAAAACTGGGATGACGGTCTATTATCAGCAAGCGGTTTACTCGTCGCTTTAACGACGACCGTGCATAGGATGTAAAATCGTAGCCATAGGTTTGGGCCAGTTCGTTTACCAATGCTTCCACTTCTTCCTCGTTCACCGTAAGTCCTTCCACGCCGCGTTCATTTAAGGTAGTGATTCAACAACTGTACAAGAGCGTCCACGTCCACCGGTTTTGATAAATAAGCATCCGCGCCGGCGGCCAGTATTTTTTCTTTGTCGCCCGTCATGGCTTGCGCCGTTACCGCCACCACCGGAATGTTTTTGTAGCGTTCATCCCGCTTTAATTCCGCCGCTGCTTCGTAACCATCCATGCCTGGCATCATCATGTCAAGCAAAATAATGCCAATGCTGTTTTGATGTTGCAAGAGTCCAAAGGCTTCTATCATATTTGAAGCGGAAAGCGTGGCAAAACCCTTTGCCTTTAACACTGCCGACAAAGCGAAGATGTTGCGATTGTCGTCGTCTATGATTAAGATCGTGTTGTTCATGATAATGGCGGCCCATCCCGACCTTCCCGGTGGGAAGGCCACCATCGCACAAGGGCCAGCTTTGCGATGTTTCATCTTTTATTCAATCAAACTTTTAAGCGATGATTTTCTTACTGCTTTGAGAGTCGTCCCACCCTTCCCACCGGGAAGGGCTTTAGCATCATCTTACCGCTTTCGGAAAAGGTTGAAGGGATGGGCCGTTACTCATACAACCACACCCTCAACAGCGAAAGCAACTGGTCCACATCCACGGGCTTGGTGATGTAATCCGAGGCGCCGGCGGCAATGCACTTTTCGCGGTCGCCGGTCATGGCCTTGGCCGTAACGGCGATCACAGGCAAAGCACGGTAAGCGGCATTGGCCCGTATCTGCCGCGTGGATTCGTAGCCATCCATCTCCGGCATCATCATATCCATCAGCACCAGGTCCACTTTGCCTCCCGCTTCTTTCAATTGCACCAAAGCATCCTCGCCGTCCACCGCCGACACCACGTTCACGCCCTGGCCTTCGAGCGATTTGGTGAGCGAAAAAATGTTGCGCACATCATCGTCCACAATCAATACCGTTTTGCCGTTGAGCACATCGCTTAACCTTCCCAACTTCCTCGCTTTTTGCGATGTGCCGTTCTTTTTATTCTCTTCCACGAGGTGAAGAAACAGCGAGACTTCATCCAAGATGCGTTGATAGGATTGCGCCGTTTTTATCACGATGGAATCGGCGTATCGCTTGATCTTTCGTTCTTCTATGTGCGATAGATTTTTGCCGGTGAAGATGATGATGGGCAGGTTTTCAAAACCCGGTGTTTTCTTCACGTCTTCCAGCACTTCGTAGGAGTTGTGCGCCGGTATGCCCATGTCGAGAATTACGCAATCCACTTCGTTTCGGTTCAGCGCTTTCACCCCTTCGCCAATGCTGTTCTTTACCTCGGTGGCTACGTTGTAATTTTCCAGGAAGTAGGCCAATGCTTTTGCGTGCATGGGATTTTCTTCTACAATCAAAACCTTTTTGGGATGGCGGTTCAGGGCCTGCTCAATCTTCTTAAACACCTCGCCCAGTTGTTCAAAAGCCACGGGCTTGTTTATAAAGTCAACGGCGCCTTTGGTGAGGCTCTTGTTTTTGGCTTCCACCGACGACATCATGTGTACCGGAATGTGCCGTGTGGCCGCATCGCCCTTCAGTTCGTCCATCACCTCCCAACCGCTGCGCACCGGCAGTTGAATGTCGAGCAAGATGCCTGCGGGTTTCAGGCTTCGCGCCAGCGCTATGCCTTCGTCGCCGCGAACGGCCACTACGCCTTTGTAACCTTGCTTGCGGGTGTAATCCAAAATGATTTTGGCAAAGGCCGTGTCGTCTTCAATAATCAAAAGGATTTTGTCGCCGGCGGTGATTTTATCGCGGTCGTCGGGGATGGCTTCGGGAATGGTTTGGCTGATGAATTGAGATGGCGCATTTTCATTCACCGCAGCATCAGCCTGCGGCATTTTCATACCGTTGCCGGATGCAGAATGTTGCGGCTTCTCGATCGTTTGCCCTTGGTGCAATGGAAGAAGAAGCGTGAACTCGCTTCCCTGGCCTTCTTCACTTTTCAATTTGATCTCGCCGCCCAAAAGCTTAGCCAATTCGCGGCTGATAGATAGGCCTAAACCCGTGCCGCCAAACTGCCGGCGGGTGCTGCCGTCGGCTTGTTGAAAAGCTTCAAAAATAGTTTGCTGTTTTTCCGTGGCGATGCCGATGCCGGTATCAACAACGGTGAAGGCAACAGCGTCGCTTTGCTTCTCCATCTTCAGCGCCACCGAACCTTTTTTGGTAAACTTGAGGGCATTGGAAATGAGGTTGCGAAGAATTTGTTCGAGGCGCAGTTTGTCGGTTTCCACGGAGGCGATGCCACCGTCCGCTTCAACAGTAAAAGCAAGGCCTTTTTCTTTGGCAATGGGTGCAAACAAAGAGCTGATTTCCTTCGATACCGTTTCGATGCTGACGTTGCTCCATTCGAGGTCCATCTTGCCGGCTTCTATTTTAGACAAGTCTAAAATTTCATCAATCAGCGTAAGCAATCCTTTGCCGGAGGCCTGAATCACGGCCGCATATTCCACCTGGTCGCCGCTCAAGTTGCCTTCGTGGTTATCAGACAGCAATCGAGACAGCAACAAGATGGAGTTCAGCGGTGTTCGCAATTCGTGCGACATGTTGGCCAGAAACTCCGATTTGTACTTGGTGCTGATGGCCAACTCTTCGGCCTTGGCCTGTATTTCTAAATTGCGTTCGAGTATCAATTCATTTCTTTCTTCCAACAAGCGGCTGCGTTCTTCCAACTCCTGATTGGCTTGCTGCAATTCTTCCTGCTGCACCCTTAGTTCCTCTTCCGAAGCTTGCAGTTTTTCGGCCTGCGCCATCAATTCGGTGTTCATGTTTTGGAGCTCTTCGTGCTGGGTTTGCAACTCCTCTGATTGGGCTTGTGTTTCGTGCAGCAGGTCTTGCTGGCACTGATGATCTATGGCGCTGTTAACGGCAATGCCGGCGTTGTAGGCAGCCACTTTCACAAACTCAATGGCCGCCGCATCGTATGGCGACAGCGAAGCGATTTCCATCACTCCTTTTACCTGCGCTTCGTAATAAACCGGCACGACAAAAATGGCTTTGGGTTTGAGGCTGCCGCCGGAATAATCCACTGTCAATTCCGGGTCTTGAATGTTTTGCACGAGGGTTTCTTTGCCGGTTTGCGCCGTATGCCCGGCAAGGCCTTCACCCGGGCCAATATGCACTTTCAACCGGTCTGCATTTAGCGCCACACCGGCCGAAAGACGAAGGCTTTTGTCTTCTTCCAATAAATAAAAGGCGCCTGTTTGCGAAGCTGTATAAGCCGATACAAAGCCCAATACTTTTTGCGTGAGCGAGGCTAAATTCTTTTCGCCAATCAGGCCTTCATTTAATTCGGCAATGCCGGTTTGCAACCATTCTTTTTGCGAAAGAGAGGTAAAGGAAGCGTTCAGCGATTCGCTCATTTTGTTGAGCGCATCGGCTATGCCGCCCAAAGCATCGGCGCCTTCGTCGGCTACTTTCAATTTATAATTACCGGTCGAAATCTGGCCGGCAATGTCTTGAATGACTTTGATGCGTTTGCCCGTTTCGGCATCCTTATCAAATAATTCTCGCTGAAGCTCCTCTCGTTTATTGTAATCCTTCAGCACCCTGAAGAAAGACACTGCCGTTACCAATATCGCCAGCAGGGAAGCAATGATGATAAAGATGGGCGTGGTCTCGGTAAATTTGTTGAGGTTGTCGCCGCGTTGCTTGAGCAAGACGCCTTCGCGCTGCTGCATGTTGTTTACAATGTGGCGGGCATTGTCCATGTATGCCTTGCTTTGCAGCAGCACGCTTTCGCTTACTTTGCCGCCGCCCCGCCGTTCGGCAACCATGGCGGTTAAGATGTTCAGGCGTTGGTTGGCTACGCTTTTTAGCAGATCGCAGTCCACCTGCTGTTCGGGGTTGTCGGCGGTAAGGGTCTTTGTTTCATCCACAAAGGCCACGGCCTTGTTTTGCGCGCCGGTGTAAGGTTCCAGAAACACATCGTTGCCGGTGAGCAAAAAACCACGGGTGCCTGTTTCAGCATCCTTTAAAACCGAGATGACGGACTCCAATTTATTGATTACGATATTGGTGTGGTTTACCATTGCCGCGCTGGCAAGCAGGTTTTTAATGCTGATATAGGAGGCTACCGAACTGCCGATAAGCAGCAGCAGGGAGATGCCGTAGCCGATAAGAAGGTTTCGTTTAAATGCGTTCATGCGTTTGGGGTTGAGTATCGGTTACCAGTTGCCAGTGGGTTTACTACGGGTTGAAGGACACTTCTACCCATTGAAGGAAAGTGTTGCTGCGTTTACTTAACACATCATATTCGTTTTTCAAATCGTTGTAGAGTGTTTCCTCTTTTAAGAATTCCGTTTCAAACAGGAAGTCTAAATGAACAATGGTCTCGTCACATTCGGATTGGGAATAAACAAAGCATTTAATAAAATCAGTTTTGTATCGTCGGCAGCCATAGCCTTTATCAATCGTGGAGGCAACGGATTTGGATGACCTTCTGACCTGACTTCCTTCTTCATGCAATGCAAACGTTGGTAGCACAAGAGACATCTTGTGCATCCGCACTGCAGGCGCCTTCGATACCTTGTACACTTCAAATTCCCGGTAACTTTTCATGGCGTAAGTTTAGAAACTAAAATTCTCCAACCGGCTACTGGCTAACCGGCAACACCATAATAAACGTAGCGCCTTCACCTTCCTTGCTTCTTGCGCTTAACAAGCCGTTATGCTGCTCAACAATTTTTTTTACAATGGCAAGGCCGATGCCCGTGCCTTCGTAGTCTTCGCGGGCATGCAGGCGCTGAAAAAGATCGAAAATTTTATGCGTATAGTTTTCATCGAAGCCGATGCCGTTGTCTTTAATAGTGATGCGGAGGTAATTGCCGGCCTCGTCGGGCGAAGCAGTAAGGCTTTTTTCCGCAATGCGGCATCCGCTAATTTTAATAAGGGGCGCCACATCTGCTTTTGAAAACTTCAGCGCATTGCCGATGATGTTTTGAAAGGCCTGGCGTATCTGGCCGGGAATGACTTCAGCAGGCGGCAATTTCTCCACCACCACACGGGCTTCTTTTTCGTGAATGGACAGTTCCAGGTCGTCCAGTGTTTCGGTAATGATTTCATTCAGGTTGCTGCGCACAAACACCGAAGCTGAAGACAACTTTGAATAATTGAGCAGGTCGTTTATCAGGCTTCTCATGCGGCCGCTGGCGGCTACAATTTTATCAAGGTAGAGCCGTAAGTCGGGTTCCGCTATGTGCAGGCGGTCTTTTAAAATGCTGCTGAAAGTGGTGATTTTTCGCAGGGGTTCCTGCAGGTCGTGCGAAGCCACGGAAGCGTATTGCTGCAGTTCGGCGTTGCTCATCTCCAGCTTCTGGTTGCTTTGCAAAAGTTCCGCCGTACGCTCCGCTACCTTTTCTTCCAAATGAAGGTTGGCTTCTTCTAAGGCTTGCTGCGCGGCTTTGCGTTGCGCCACTTCGCCTTCCAGCTTTTTTTGTATTTGCTTTAGCTCCTGCGTTTGCAGGTGCAGCCGGTAAAAAGTTCGCACCTTCAATAGCAACACATCGGGGTCAAAGGGCTTGGTTACGTAGTCCACTCCGCCGGAGGCGTAGCCTCTTGTGATGAAGCGCTTATCAATGTTTACGGCCGACAGAAAAATGACCGGGATGCTTTTTGTTTTGCTGTAGCCGGTGATGGTTTCAGCCACTTCGTAGCCATCCATTTCGGGCATCTGCACATCGAGAATAATCAGGGCGTATTCGGTTTTCAGTATTTTTTTCAATGCCTCCTCGCCCGATGCAGCCGTGTCCACTTCGTAGGCATGACGTTGCAACAGGGATTTAAGAGAAAAAAGGTTTTCGGGCTTGTCGTCAACAATCAGGATCATACGGCAATAAAAAATACGGGGTGATGAGCAAGGGATAAAAGTAGGGCACAATTGTGAATGGTGAATGGTCAGTGGTGAATGGGCCGTTTACACCATACCGTTTCCAAAAAATGATTTCTTATTTCTTACCACCGAAGCGATTTATCTGGAAAGACCTGAATTAGAAAGTAAAATTCAAAATTGGTTTTGATGGATTGTACTTCTTGCGGCCTGTTCACGATTCACGTTGCAGCACTGTTCCCGGCTCAATGATTTGATGAACGGTCAGGTTATCTTCTCTGCTCATCATTACGGCTTGCGACACGCCGTCGAACAACAATTGATGGTGCCGCTGAAGAAGATAAGTTCCTTCGGGCAAGGCCATCACTTTTTTATCGCCGTTCAACTTTAAGAACTCTTCCAGCCGTTGGTCTCTTGTTTCGCCGTTAAAGCCGGGCGTCACGGCATTGTGATAATGCGGATTGATTTGAAAGGGAAAGAAGCCGAAAGCTTCAAAACTTTGCGGTTGAATGATGGGCATATCGTTGGTGGTGCGGATGGTGGGGCCGCATAAATTAGAGCCGGCGCTCCAGCCGATGTAGGGCGTGCCGCTTTGCACCTTTTGCCTGATAAGATTCATCAAGCCGTATTCGTACAAATCGTGCAGCAGCTTGAAGGTGTTGCCGCCGCCGATAATGATGGCATCACATTGTTCGATTACATCTTTTGCATTGTTTGCCGTAACAAGATTAATGGTGTGCGGCAGCGATGCCAACCCTTCTCTTACCTTATCTGCATAGCCATCGTAACCATCCACCGAAGCAAAAGGAAGGAAGGCGATGGTTTGCGGCGAATCGCCCAAAAACCTTTTAATTACCGGAGCGACGGCTTCAAGATAAGCGCCGCCGCCAACCCGTGAACTGCTAAAGGCAAGAATATTTAGTGCCATGTAATTTGGAATGATTGTATGAGTTGAAGGCTTTCAGGATGAACGATTGCCACTTGCTGTTTTACTCGTGTGTCCTTTGTACTCCCGCCGTACGGAACACAAAGGCCACGAAGGTTGCACAAAGAACACAAAGCAATTTCTAATGTTTCATTGCTTATAAACTGATTCGGCACAACCCAACTTATTCCCCAAAATTTCTGGCCTCATTTTGGCAACCCTATTTGCTAAAATAATTGGTGTTATGAAAAAGAATCCTGAAGAAATCAAAGGCGACAATACCGTGAAAGACCCTGTTAACTGGACAACCGGCGGAGAGCCCGCAACCGGTGCGCAAAAATCTTATTTAAACACCTTGGCTTCAGAAGCTCACGAAGAGGTGGACGAGGATTTAACCAAGGCCGAAGCCTCGGAAAAGATTGAAGAGTTGCAGCAAAAAACGGGAAGAGGATTGGATAACTGATAATATGATATTGAGAGATTGAGATATTTCGCGAGTGGGCTAAAGCCACAAGATCTCAATCTCTCAATATCTTTTTTAAGATGCTTTCTTTGCCATTGCAATCACGATGGCTCCGGCCGCCATGAGCACGGCGCCGATAATAATTTGCAGTGTAATTTTTTCTTTCAGAAACACACCGGCCAATACAATAGCGAAGATCAAAGACAAACGTTCAAGCGGATTGACCTGTGAAGCATCACCCAACTTTAGTGCTTTAAATGTAAGCAGGGAAGAAACCGCTGTAACCACTCCCGCGACACCAATATAAATCCACGTACGGCCGTCTATTTGCTTTAGCTGGCCAGTGTTTCCCTGTACCACCACCACGCCCCAAGAAACGATGATAATGAGAATGGCCTGAATGGCAAACACAAGGCTCGAATCAAGGTCTTTTACACCGGCTTTGGAAAGCACGGTGACTACGGCGGCGCTTACAGCGGCCAGCAAGGCAAAAAGTATCCACATAGGATTGTTTTTCTTTTCCATGAACAAAGGGATTACAGGAAGGCTGGTATCGTTTGCAATAAGTTTACCAACCCATAATTATATCTTCCCCGGCAAACATCACAACTATGAAATGATTGAGATGCGCTCTTGCAGCGTTGGTAAACCAACAAGACGAGAGCACCGGTGCAATTAAGGAATGGTGACTCTCGACACGCTAAACGGCAACTGTGGCGGTGTGCTTGTGCCGCGGCGATTAAGCTGGCCGTTCACCACCAAAAAATACTTGTCAATTTTTACCAGCGTGGTATTAAAAAGAAGATTGGTGCCAAAGCCGGTTCCTATCGTGCCGCTTGAATAATCAGCGTTTAATGAAACCGGAAAAATTTGGTTCGTGGCGTTGCGGGAAACATATAGCGTTGAGCCGTCGAGATACATGCCATCGCCGGCGATAAGGGGTGTGTTCAAGGTGATTTCAGCAACAGCTTTGGTGGTTTTGTCAATGCGGTACAATTTACCCGATGTGGACACCACGATGATGAGGTATTTATTGTCAGGGGTGTTCACGATGCCGTTGGCATTGGTGCCCGTAGCTGCAAACGGAATTTGTGCATCGGTAAAAGTCAGCCATTCTTCCAGGGCCCCGGGATCGCCTTTCACGCTGGTGCGGTAAATCTTTTTTATCTGCGAATCCGTGAAATAAATATAGCCGGTGTCAATGATGCAATCGTTGATGAATCCCGAACCAAACAAAGCTTTTGTGTCCCAGCTTTTAAGCAAGGTGCCCGTTGAACTCAACACTTGTATTTTGTTGTCGGCGCCGCCGCACACCCACAAGCGGTCTTGCGCATCCAGTTTCATTCCCGTAGCTACTTTGCGGCCCTGCGCCAAGCCGGACGCGAATGTTTTTACGTCACCGGTTTTTGCATCCACTATCAGTATGTCGCCTGTCGTAGTGCTGCCGGTATAAAACTGGTTGGTAGAGGTCTTGAAGGCAATGCCTTCGGGATACAAGGTATCGCCGGGCAAGGCATAGGTTTCTTTGGCGATGAGTTCAGTGTTGTTGTTCTCGTTTTTATCGCAGGCGATGAAAATAAAAAGAAGCGATAAAGCCGCGGCAAATAGAAAGGAGCTTTTCATGGATAATGATGTTTGCTTGCGCAGGGTAAAAATCAGGCCAATGCCAGACTGCGTTGCTGCTCGTTCTTATCTTGTTTTTACTTCGGCACGGACACAGCATCGTTTTTGCCCTTGCCTATTGCCATCCCGATAGCTATCGGGAGCTTATTGGTTTTATCCTTCGTTGCGCCAGTTCTCCGCATCTTTTCTTTCTTCATTGTGTTGCTGTTCAGCGGGCTTGCTTTTTTCGTTCAGCTTGCCTGCTTCAATCGCTGCTTTGCCGGCTTGCACGGGATCGTGCGGCTCTTGCTTGTTGCGGTCATTGTCTTCGCCTTCGGGTCTGTTTTGTGTTTGCATTATGGTCTGTTTAGTAAACGTAAATAAGGGTACAAGAATCATGGGTATGTTTTAAAAGGGTGGCAGAAAGGATGCAGTTACTCTTCTGCTTTTCTGCGGGTGATTTGTTGTTGCTCTCCGGGTGTGAGTGTGGCCAACCAAGCTTCGTGAATTTGATCGGCGTTGTTGTTGCCGCTGTCTATGGGATTTTCCTTTTCGTATTCGGTCCATTTAAGAGCAAGCGGGTCGGGCATGTCCCAATGTTCGTGCAAGCGTTCTACAAAAATGGTGAGGGTGTTTTCCATGAGGGAGGGAGTAAAAAGATTGGGCCAAAGGGGAAAAGGCATTACTTCTCAAACGATGCATTCTTAGTCTGCACCTTTCAACAAACTATCCTATTTTCCACGCTTAAATACAGCTAATGCATTCTGGCATCCGCGATAACCATAAACGAGGCACCGTTGGTGACTATTTAAAAGAACAGATCAAATCGGGGTCAGACCTCTCCATTGTTTCAGCATACTTCACCATCTATGCCTACGAAAAATTAAAAGACAATCTGGACGCTATTCATGGCCTGCGGTTTCTTTTCGGCGAACCAACTTTTATTAAACCTTCTCGGCTAAATCCTGAACTTAAAAACCCGAGAGAATATAGAATTCAAGATAACAATGCTATTGCTTTAGAAAATTTGTTGCAGCAAAAAAGTATAGCCCGGCAATGTGCCGACTGGTTAAGAGAAAAAGTAGAAATCCGCTCTATGGTGAAGCCCAATTTTCTGCATGGAAAGTTGTACCATATTTCGCATTCCAATGGTGTAGAGAAAGCAGTAATGGGCAGTTCCAACTTTACCGTGAATGGACTTGGGTTAGGAAAAAGCCCAAACATCGAGTTAAATGCAATAGTGGATAGCGAAAGAGACCGGGCTGATTTAAAAGAATGGTTCGATGAACTTTGGAACAATAAGGATGGCTTAGTAGAAGATGTAAAGGAACAAGTGCTGTCGTACATCGAACATATTTATGCCGAAAACGCCCCTGAATTCATTTATTATAAAACGCTTTTCCATCTTTTCGAGAACTATCTATCCGACCAAAAAAAAGGTGGCTTGCTTGATGAACGTACCGGCTTTTACGACAGCGACGTATGGAACATGCTGTATGATTTTCAGAAGGACGGGGTAAAGGGCGCCATCAACAAAATGGAAAAGCATGGCGGCTGCATTATTGCCGACAGTGTGGGTTTGGGTAAGACATTTGAGGCATTGGCCGTGATAAAATATTATGAGCTGAAAGGCCGGGATGTTTTGGTGTTATGCCCGAAAAAATTGAGCAACAACTGGACAACGTATCAGGCCAGTAAAGCGGATGTGCTAAATCCATTGAAGAAAGACCGATTCAACTATCATGTGCTTTATCACACCGACCTGGGTAGAACTGAAGGCAAGTCCGACGCAGACCGTCACGATTTTGAACGCATTCCCTGGGCAAATTATGGCCTGGTGGTGATTGATGAATCGCACAACTTCCGTGGCAACCCTACGGAAAAATTAATGGACGATGGCAGCACCAGGCTGAATAGGGCCAAATTCCTAATGGATAAAATTATTCAAAGCGGGGTAAAAACAAAAGTGCTGCTGCTGTCGGCTACACCGGTAAATAATACACTTCGTGATTTACGTAACCAGGTAGCCTACATCATTCAGGATGATGAGCAAAAATTTTACGAAGCCACGCAGATTAAAGATTACCGGCAAACTCTGAAGCTGGCCCAAACACAGTTCACAACCTGGGCCGACCGCGGCAACAAATCAAGAACGGTAAAGAACCTACTGGAACGTTTGGATGCTTCCTTCTTTAAGCTGCTGGATGAACTTACCATTGCCCGGTCGAGAAAGCACATCATCAATTTTTACAACTTCAATGAAATTGAAAAATTTCCGGAACGATTGAAGCCCGAATCGGTATATCCTAAGATTGACTTGAACGACCGGTTCTTCACCGACGATGCGCTGAACAAAAAAATTCTTGAATACAAGCTTTCTGTTTTCAACCCATCAGCTTATGTAAAAGAAGAGTACCAGGCCGATTATGAAGCGAAGGCCAGCAGGCAGGTAATGGGGTTTAAGCAGGCCGTCCGCGAACACTTTCTCATCAACATGATGAAGGTGAACTTTTTGAAACGGTTGGAAAGCTCCATTGAATCTTTTCAAATTTCAATGGACCGTACCATCCAACGCATTGAAAGGCTGGAGCAAAAAATTAAAAGCTTTCAGGAGGCTAAACGCAACACAGAGCAACTGGACCTGTTTGCAATGGAACCGGATGAAGACGAGCTGGAAGACAACCCTGAAGACGCCGACCAATGGCAGGTGGGAAAGAAACTCAAATTTGATTTGAAGCACCTGGAGCTTTCACGTTGGTTGGAAGACCTGGGAAAGGATAAGCAGGCACTTAGCGACTTGTACAACAATGCCTGCGCTATTGATGCCGACCGTGATGCCAAACTGCACGAACTGAAAAAGTTGATTGAAAAGAAACTGGCGAAACCCGTAAACGCAGGCAACAAAAAAGTCATTGTGTTCACCGCCTTCGCCGATACAGCCGATTATCTCTATAAACATTTACAGCCTTGGGCGAAAGACAGCCAGGGCCTTCACAGTGCCTTGGTTGCCGGCAGCAAAACAGTCACCACGTTTGGCAAGAATGAATTCTCACACATTCTCACCAACTTTTCGCCTGTATCTAAAAAGCGGGGCTTGCTGAAGAACATGAAGCAGGACGAAGAAATTGATTTGCTCATTGCCACCGATTGCATTTCCGAAGGACAAAATCTGCAGGACTGCGACTACCTCATCAACTATGATATTCACTGGAACCCTGTACGCATTATTCAGCGTTTTGGCCGTATAGACCGCCTTGGCAGCAAGAACGGAAAAATTCAATTGGTCAACTTTTGGCCAACAAAAGATTTAGACAATTACATCAACCTTAAAGAACGGGTAGAGGCCCGCATGGCCCTGGTAGATGTAACAGCCACCGGCGAAGACAACATCTTAAACACCGAACAAATAGAAGAGCTGATTACCGATGAATTAAAATACCGCAACCAGCAACTAAAGCGCCTGCAAAAAGAAGTGCTGGACATTGAAGACCTGGACGAAAGCATTTCGCTAACCGATTTTACGCTGGATGATTTCAGGATAGAACTTTCTAATTTTTTAGCCGCCAACAAAGAACGGTTGGAGTATTGCCCGTTGGGGCTTTATGCCGTAGTGCCGGCACAAACGGAAAAAGGAGAAATAAGTGCAGGCACCATTTACTGCCTTCGCCAAAAAGGCGACACCACCGGCACCGAAGACGTAAACCCTTTGCAGCCTTATTTTTTGGTGTACATGAAAGAAAACGGCGAGGTGCGGTACAACTACATTCACGCCAAGCAAATTCTGGACTTATATCGCCTTTTATGCCTGGGTAAAACAACGCCTTACGAAGAATTCTGTGCCTTGTTGAATAAAGAAACAGGCAACGGTCAAAAAATGGAGAAGTACACCAAACTGCTGCACACCGCCATTGAAGAAATAAGCCGTGTGTTTCGCAAAAAGGTAACGCAAAAACTAACCACCGACCGTAGCGCTGTGCTGGTACCAAAAAGCAAACAGGCAACCAACAGCGAGCAGTTTGAACTGATTACCTGGCTGGTGATCCGGTAAGTTTTTGCAGGCAGATGCCGGCTCTGCAATAATTTTTTAAATTACAGCCATTCACTGCTGCTCATGAAATTCACGCAATTAGTCAACTCCATTCAACACACTCACGATGCCTTGCAACAGCAAGCGGTGAAGGCCGTGAACCGGTCGCTGACGGTGCGTAACTGGCTCATTGGCTTTTACATTGTGGAGTTTGAGCAAAAGGGTGAAGACCGGGCGGCCTACGGCTCAAAGCTTCGGGAAAAGATTGCCGGGGAAATAAGGATTAAAGGCCTTACCGCTCCCGAGCTGTCCCGGTGCCGGCAGTTCTATAAAGTTTACTCAGGAATTCTTGGGTTGATGACCCAAGAATTCGCCCATCTTTCTCCCGAAAAGATTCTTGGGTTGCCGACCCAAGAATTGACATTAGCCCCGAATGCGGAAGAACAGGCGCACTACAAGGCAGTCCTGTTAAACATCTCCTATACCCACCTTGCGGAGTTGATTAAAATTGACGACGGACACAAAAGGAAGTACTATGAATTGTTTGCGCTAAAAACACAGCCATCCGTCAAAGAACTCAAAAGGCAGATCCATTCACTGTCGTACGAAAGGCTAGGACTATCATTAAACAAGCCGCTTGCTTTTGAGGAACTGAAGGCCAAGGTTCACCCAGCCAAGGCAACCGACCTTGTAAAGAGCCACTATCTCTTCGACTTTCTCAACCTCGGTTCTACGGCTTTACTTGGCGAGGAAGAACTTGAAACCGCTTTGCTGAATCACCTGCAGGAGTTTTTACTGGAGTTGGGCCACGGCTTTTGTTTTGAAGCCCGCCAGAAAAGGCTCCTCATCGGCGATGAATACTTTTTCATTGACCTGGTGCTTTACCACCGCATCCTCAAATGCCATGTGCTGATTGATTTAAAAGTGGAACAGTTCACCCACAACAACGCCGGCCAACTGAACACCTACCTGAATTATTACAAGAAAGAAGTGATGGAACCCGGCGATAACCCACCAGTGGGCATCTTGATGGTGACGGACAAGAACACGGCGTTGGTGGAGTACGCCACTGCGGGCATGGACAACCATCTTTTTGTGAGCAAGTATTTGGTGCAACTGCCCAGCAAAGAGGAGTTGACCCAATTTGTACAAAACGAACTGAAAAATTTATGAGTGTTGATATAAGAAAGGACATAGAGGGAGCACTGAAAAATTTTGGCACCGGTTCGGTTGTAGCCAATGCAACGAAGTTGTTTCAAACCTTGGGTTACAATACCGAACGAAGCCTTTCGCTGCCACATCAAACCTATCCGGCATTTAAGGAATCTTTTGTTGGCGATGCAGCCCGCTTTGACGAAGGCAAAGCGTTGGTAAGCCAGTGGAAGAAAGTGGACTTGCTGTTTCAGCTTACCAAAGAAGAAGTGCTGAAACAAACCTCACTGTTCGACACAAAGCGGGTTGACCGCACACTGATTGAAGCCTACTTGTTTTTTGCCATTGAATTAAAAGAACCTGCCTATACCCGTACGCAGCTTTCCGAAATCACCAGGCAGGTGAACAGGTTGTTTGCCATGCCAGCCATGATTGTTTTTCAGTATGGCAACCTGCTAACGCTATCTGTCATCAACCGCCGCCTGCACAAGCGGGATGAAAGCAAAGACGTGCTGGAAAAGGTCACGCTGATTAAAGACATCAACACCGACAACCCACACCGGGGCCACACCAAAATCCTTTTCGACCTTTCGTTTGACGAATTGCAAGACCGTTACGGCTTAAGCAATTTTGTAGAGCTGCACAACGCCTGGCAAAAGACCTTAGACACCAAAACCCTCAACAAGAAATTCTTCAACGAGCTGTCAAACTGGTACCACTGGGCGCAGGATTACGTTGCCTTTCCAAAACAAAAGGACGTTACCGAAGAAGAAAACAAGCAGCTCAACCTCATTCGTCTCATTACTCGGTTAATCTTTGTTTGGTTCCTGAAGGAAAAAGGATTGGTTCAGGATGATTTGTTCCGGAAAGACTTTGTTGATGGCTTGCTGAAAAAGTTTGACCCCGAAGGCGAAACGACAACAGCTTACTACACCGCTATTCTGCAAAACCTGTTTTTCGCCACGCTCAACCAAAGCATGGGCCAGCGGGAATTTGTAAAAGAAACCGGCGGCTTTCACAAAGACGACCATGGCATCAAAAATCAATACCGCTATGCCGACCAGTTTACTATGAGCAAGGAAGAAGTGAAGCGCCTGTTCAGCAACATTCCTTTTTTGAACGGCGGCTTGTTTGATTGCCTCGACAAAGACAACGACGAAACCGGCAAGCACGAATATGTGGACGGCTTTAGCCGGGAACCAAAGAAGCGGGCAAAGGCTAGTGATGTGCTGTTTTTTGGTAAAGAGCGCAAAGTGGATTTATCCGAAGCCTACGGCTACAAGCGAAAGGAAGACAACTGCCGGGGCCTGCTGGAAATCTTTCACGACTACAAGTTTACCGTGGAGGAGAACACACCGGTGGAGGAAGAGATTGCCTTGGACCCGGAGTTGCTGGGCCGTGTGTTTGAAAACTTATTGGCCTATTACGCACCCGAAACCAAAACCACGGCACGCAAGCAAACCGGCAGCTTTTACACCCCACGGGAGATAGTGGAATACATGGTGGATGAAAGCCTCATTGCCTACCTGAAAACGGCCCTGCTTACCGTTAGCCCGGCTTATTTGGAATTCGGAAAAACGCAAACTGACATGTTTGGCAACGGGGGCCGCAAGGGGCAGTTGCACCTTACCGAAACGCTGGCACAATCTCCGTGGGAAGGTCGGGAAGAGGAGTTAGAAGAAGCTTTGCGATTGTTGCTGCACTACAACAATAAGCCGCATCCCTTTGCCGAAGCAGAAGTGGACCAACTGATTTTTGCCATTGACAATTGTAAGATTTTAGACCCGGCCTGCGGCTCCGGCGCTTTTCCCATGGGCATACTCAACAAGCTGGTGTACCTGCTGCGCAAGCTGGATGCGGAAGATGTGCAGGGTAACACCCGTTGGCGTAGCCTGCAAAAGCGCAAAGCGGAAATAGCATTGAGCGGTGCGTTAAATGAAAAGGACAAGTTGCAACGGGAGAAGAAGCTGGTGGAGATAAACGAAACCTTTGAAAACAACGCCAGCGATTACGGCCGCAAACTGTACCTGATAGAAAACTGCGTGTACGGTGTGGACATACAACCCATAGCGGTGCAAATATCCAAATTGCGTTTCTTTATTTCGTTAGTGGTTGACCAAAAAGAAAGAGCCAGTGCCGACAACCGGGGCATACGGCCCTTACCAAATTTGGAAACAAAGTTTGTGGCAGCAAACACTTTGATTGGATTGGAAAACCTCAAGGCCTCAATTTCAGAAGCGCTACCATCGTAGCCTTAGAGGAGGAACTTAAGCAGATACGCCACCAGCACTTTGAGGCAAAGCTGCGGAAAGAAAAGATTGCCTTTCAAAAGCGGGACAAAGCAATCCGCAAAAAGATAAGCGATGAAATAAAAAAGGAGTTTGCCCTAAACCAGTCCGCCATTCAAAAGCAAATGGAGCCGTTGCAGCACCAGTTGGATTTAGCATCGAAAGCAACCGTGCGTGTAGCGGATAAAGCAAAGATTGAAAAAGCCCGAAAAGATTTACAGGCCCGCATTCAACGGCTAGAGGAAGGCTTGATGGACAAAAGCCTAGTGGATGAAACGGCAGACAGGATTGCTTCTTTTGACATCTACGACCAGAACAGTGCCGCAACTTGGTTTGAACCGGAGTGGATGTTTGGAAAAGACTTGGAAGATGCCTTTGACCTTGTGATAGCAAACCCGCCCGCCATACATACAAATACAAAAGCTGCCTGCCGTTGGGAAAACGGAATTAGAGAAGCAGAAGTACAAAACATACAGCCGAACAGGCGACTTGTACCAATTGTTTTATGAGAAGGGTGTAAAAATTTTAAAGAAAAGTGGTCATCTGTGTTACATCAGCTCTAATAAATGGATGCGGACGGACTATGGCGAATTGACACGAAAGTATTTTGGCGAGGAAGCAAAGGCAAAAATCCTGATTGATTTTGGAATGGCGCAGATGTTTGAAAGCGCTACCACCTACACGAACATTCTGTTGCTTGAAAAAGGCAAACCTCATTCACTCATCCCGATGTGCCGGATAAAGAATGATTACAGCCTCAACTCACCATTGACAGCTTACGTAAAAAGCAACACCGTTCATATAGATAACCCGGTTCAAAAAAGTTGGATTAGCTACGACAAAAAGGAATACGCATTAATTAAACGGATAGAGGCACAAGGAACTCCTTTGAAGGATTGGAAAATTCAAATCAATAGAGGCGTTTTAACCGGGCTCAATGAAGCATTTATTATAGACACTGAAACAAGAAACCGCCTTGTAAAAGAAGACCCAAAAAGTGATGAAATTATTAAACCGATTTTAAGAGGTGAGGATATTAAAGCATACATACCTAACTGGAATGACAGATGGGTTATTGGCACCTTCCCAGCATTGAACTTAAAGATTAACCAATATACAGCCGTCAAGAAGCACTTGTCCAAATACAGGAAACAACTTGAACCAAAACCAAAAGGATTTTCTGGAGCGACCTGGGAAGGTAGAAAAAGTGGTGCGTATGAATGGTTCGAAACACAAGACAGTATCTCATACTACCAAGATTTTAGCAAGCCTAAAGTTATCTATCCAAACATGACTAAGTTCATGCCTTTTGTATATGATAAAGGCTCGTTTTTCTGCAACCAAAAATGCTTCATAATCACAGGTGAACGTTTGGGTTATTTAACGGCCTTCTTTAACTCAACACTTTTCAAATTTGCTTTCAAAGAATATTTCCCTGAACTGCTGGGTGATACGAGAGAGTTGAGTAAGGTGTTTTTTAAAACTGTGCCAGTGAAAGAGGTAACTGATGCCGAGGATAAAATCTTTACAAAATTGGTTGAGCAAATTCAGACGTTAAAGAAAAATGGAAAGCCATCGCTCAACATTGAAGCAGAAATAGAGAATAAGATTGCCGATTTATATCGATTATCCGAGGCGGACAGAGGTTTTATTTACAAGGTAAACGATGAACCTATCCTTGAAAGCATCGAATAAATTCCCTTTCATCGGATGTTAGATTGTACAAGTCAAAAAGAACTTCCTCAACCTGTCTCTCTAAATTGTCTGTTGATAAGCCTTTTGCCTTCGACTTCATTATCTGTGCAACCGTTGTGCAATACAAGTGAGTTTTATCAGGCTTCTTAATTGGAATTGCTTCAAAGAATACTTTTCGCAACTCTCGGCTGTCGCCCAACAATTCTGGAAATCTTTCTTTAAAAGCAAAACGAAAGAGTCTGGAATTGAAAACCGCTGTCAAATACTCCAAGTCAGTTCCTGTAATGATGAATGCTTTGTCGTTGCAGAAAAACGAGCCTTGAAAAAGTACATTGCCCGGAAAAATGACTTACGCTTACATCCGGGTCAGCACTGAAAAACAAACAGTAGAAAATCAGCGTTACGAAATCAACCTATTTGCAAAAGCCAACAGCCTCTCTATTGAGAAATGGGTTGAAGAAACAGTAAGTGCGGGAAAAGAACTGGAGGAAAGGTTGATTTTTAAGTTGCTGAAGCGTCTTCGTCGGGAAGACGTGCTCATTGTGTCCGAAATTTCTAGAGTAGGCCGTAACCTGATGCAAATAATGAGCATCCTTCATCTTTGCATGCAGCGCAAGGCAAAGGTTTACGCCATCAAAGAAGGCTATGAGTTGGGCGATAACATTAACTCAAAGGTGTTGGCATTCGCTTTCGGACTTTCAGCAGAGATTGAACGAAACCTAATATCGCAACGAACCAAAGAGGCGCTTGCCCGATTGAAAGCAGAAGGCAAGGCATTGGGCCGGCCAAAGGGTAGCAAAAAGAAGTTTCCAAAGCTGCAAAAGCACGGTGAGTTTATCAAGCGGAAAGTAAGCGAAGGAGCAACACAAGTTGAGATTGCTAAGGCATTGAAAGTTCATCGTCATACAATAAGGAAGTGGATGCTTGAAAATTAGTGACCGTCTTTTTTTATCTTCCTAAACCTAATTCCAACCGCCTATGCCCAACGAAACCCCTTACCCCGTTGACCAACTTCCCATTGACTTCACCGTCCTGCCGCACAACCATCCGCCGCAGGAAAGCTTTCCGCTCACCATCAAAGCCAAAGGCCGGCAAATAAAGAAGCTTGCTTTACCTCGTTCGCCAAAATCATCGAAACCTTTGGTGGCCACTTGCCTAAAGGCAAACAGGGCCGCATCTTATTGGGCGTGGAGCCGCAACCTTGCTTGCATAGTAGGTATAACTAACGAATAAACCCTAAATCAATGAACCACCGTTCGTCAACTGTCATTCCATGCACCAACAAAAAACACATCCCGGATGGTGATGTGTTGGGTCATTTAAAAAGAGTAAAACAGGTTAGTATAAAGGACATTGGTAAATTTCTTAAAGACCCATACAAAATGCTGTTTGTTGCAACGGAGAAGGACTTGTACGCTTGTACAACACTGAAATTTAAAGGTCGTCACATTGTCTTTCCTGAACCAAACCCTGTAAGTTTCTACTATTCTCTGGCAGCAGGAGGAGAACGGGACATAAATTATTTTAGACAGAAATTACTGCTGCTTTACACAGCACCGGAAAAACTAGCTGACCCTTTGAAAAGCGAGGTTGTTTTATTCAGCCTGATTTTCAAAGTTGGATCGGTAGGCGTTATTTTTTCCTTCTGTGCAATTGAGGCATTACTCAATCAACTGATACCCGAAAACTATACGGCAGTACGAAAGAACAAAATGCTGAACAAGGAACAGATACAACGGTACTACGGCTTTGAAGAAAAACTAACCAAACTTATTCCATCCATTACAGGAAAAGATTTTGCCCTTGTTTATCCAAAATATTATTCGACTATTCTCCATCTTAAGAAGATAAGAGATGACCTCATTCACCTAAAAAACAATAAGGACAACTGGGAAGCTTATTACACGGTTATCTATCAAGAAATACTTGACCTGAACATGACACAGATTTTGAAAGCCATTAAGCGCATGATTAATTTCTACCATAAAGGACTAATTCGAGACGTACAAAAGAAGACGGGTTAATTGTTGACAAAAGCAATCAATTTGTTTCGTTGTTCTTAAATGATCACGCTACAGAGTATTTTCCCTATTACCTCAACTTCAAACACAATAACAAAGATGGCAACTGGTGGCGGCGGTAAGCTTTTCCTTCTACTCTTCACGTTCGTTCGCCCTAAAATCATCTTGCCGCTCTTCTAAAAATTTTTGCAGCCGGTCGGCCAAACTTTCCGGGCTTTCGTCCGGCGCCGATTTAAAATCGCAGGGCACGGGCCACGGCATTCACCAAAAAGTCATAGCGGTTAAATTGCTTTTGTAAAATCGCTTAGTCCCACTTGTTCCAAAGCCGCCTTCATCATTCAGGTCAAACGCAGCAAAGTATTTTTCGGCCACATACTTCAACAACGCGATATGAACATCCATTCCTGCATATTACGTATTGGTGGAGATGACGTTAACCGGTTCTATCTTATACTGCCACCTGATGGGGCAAGCTAATTCGGTGAAATTATTGAACGTGAGAAAAACAGGTTCGCAATCTACTGGCGAAATGCAAATGACTTTAAAATTCTCGTCGTTAAAAGGGTGATGTGTTCAACCAAAGGAGCTGCACACATCCCGCACTTCTTCAACGGCCTGCGGCAACACCGCAACGTCTTTCAGCTTTCCGCTGTAATGAATGCTTAAACCCATGCGCCTTACTTTTAAAAAAGAAATCTACGCATTTTAGAACTACATCTTCCACCCAAATACAACCCACCATGGACCTCCCTCATTTTGGCTCATTGCCCGAATGGCGCGAACGCCTCACCGACTTTGATGGCGAAGAGGCCGGGAAATACAAAGAAGAATTGCGGATAGCCGAAGCGATGTACAACCAGTGGCGCGAAGTGTTTCGATTGGTGTCGGCTTTTGCCGAAGCCCTGCCCGAAGAAGAAGACGAATTGTTAAGCACCAAGAGCATGATCTCCCAAAATGCTTATATCGTGTCGCCCAAGATCATGAGCGCTTGCGGCAATACGCTGTACATGATTAAAATGGAGAACGCGGCGCTCATTCGGTTCAACTGCCGGCAACTGTGGGAGCAGGTGGCCTTTGCCGTGCTGGAAGGCAATGCCGATGGGGAGCACAAGGAAGTGATTGAAGAAGTCATAGACGAATTCAAGGCCTTGTTCAAACAAGGGGTGGCTACGTTTAATGCCGCCGAATACGAAGACGACTGGGATTTGTTTTAAACAGGTGAAGTCAGCCGCTGAAAAAAGAAAAACAGTATCCGTTAAGCAGGTGCCGTTGCCCACCCGGCCGATGTGCCGTATCTTGGCCCTTCCCCTCTATGCAAGCCTTGCTTTTATTACCGGCCTATAATACACCGGTTGTTTTTGATTCCGCCCGTTCATCTTCCGCCTTGCGGATTGATACTAAATCTTACTTCACCTTACAAGCCCTTTTTATGCCCGACCAACCGCTCACCGAATTTCGCAAACCCGAAGATTACAAGGGCTTAAGCCGCTCCGTGGCCGCCAACCATTTTAAGACCGAAATAAAAAAATCGGAGGCTAAAGCCGATGCCAAAGAAGCCACTGGTGAAATAACAACCACTATGCAACGCAAGCTTCATTTGCTCAAGGAATTCACCACCAAAACCGCCTGGCAATGGCTGAAATATTATATAATCAACCGCTTTGGGGCAAAGGCCGACTACAAAGAATACGGCGGCGCGGACAGAGGCGTTTACCGTTTAAAAGATGATGAGCCAACCACCATCGGTGTGGTGGCCGATTGGGCCACGTTTACCTTTGAATCCTGTGAGATTGCCACCAGGATGGCGGAACAAAATCCGCACTATACCGTGCATTTGGGCGACACGTATTACGTGGGCGAACCAAAAGAAATCGCCGCTAATTTTTTGGGCGATGGTTGTCCCTGGGCCAAAGGTTCGGCAGGCAGCTTTGTGTTGTTGGGCAATCACGAGATGTATGCCAGAGGCATTGCTTACTACGAAAAGCTGTTGCCGGAAATGGGCGTTAAAGCCGGCGCCGATAAACTTGGCGGACAAGGCGCGGCTTTCTTTTGTCTGGAGAATGCGCATTGGCGCATACTGGGTTTGGACACGGGTTATCATTCCATTGGCAAAGTGCCGCTGTTGGAGATGATTCCGTTTCTGGCGCCAAACTGCCGCTTCGACGACAAGTTGATGAACTGGTTGGCGAACGATGTAAAGCTGGGCGACCGCGATGACAAGCGTGGCCTCGTTGTGCTCACGCATCATCAATACTTATCGGCCTTTAAAGGCGAAGCGGAATACAAAAAACCGGCGGAGCAATTGGCGGGTTTTATTGGCAAAGACCGGCCCATTGTTTGGCTGTTCGGGCATGAACACAAGTTTTCGATGTACAACAAAGCGCAATTGGGCGATGGCGTTACGGCTTACGGCCGCTGCATTGGCCACGGCGGCATGCCCATAGAATTAAAGGGCTTTAAAAAAGATGAAGGCAAGAAAGGTTTTTCGAAACTTGTTATGGTGGACGAAAGGGAAACAAGCGCAGGTTCAGGTTTGGGGTTGAACGGCTATGCGTTGTTAAAGGTGGCCGGCGACACATTGGAGATTGAATACCGTGATAAAGACAAAGCATTAATAACGGAAAAATGGGTCAATACAAACGGTGACTTAAAAGGCAGCGTTACGCAAGTAGATGCGGCGTTGAACAACCAAAGGTTGAAGGTGGGAATGCAGTGGTAACAAAACAATAAACTCTGACATAGATTATAAAAGCTTCTTCCATAGCGGCTTTCGGTCTGTACCGTATTTATAATCGGCCAAAACACAACGAAAAAAAAGGCAAACTTCCTTTTGGTCACTACTCTTTTTATCTTCTCTATCATGTTCTTTATTTTCTGTCCGGCCGTATAAAATAGTCCAATGTAGTCGAGCCGTAATGATGATGGCAACGCCTGACCGCGAAGCGGTCAAACTCTCAATAGCCATGAGTGCAACCCGTGGTAAAGCGTTATGGATGCAAATACAACCCTGAAGGGGTTGAACTGCTACTTATCACAGGAAGAAGATTTACCGTTGGCAGAACAGCATCTAATACTCACAACAAATACTTTTCATCAAACACAATTCCGGCTTCTTCCAATATCCGCTTGTATTCATTCAAAAAGCTTTCCGTTTTGTGATGTTCTTTTTGATTCCTCACGTATTCATAAACGCGGTCTTTTTTCTTTTATTGAATGCGTAATGGCCGCATAGCCGTTCTGCCACTGGATGAAGGCAGGGAAATGACCAGATTCTTTCATCCATACACTGCTGGCTATTTTGATATCTTTTACATGATTGCTTAAATTAATCGAAGGATGCAAGTCGGAAAAAATGTGCAGGTGGTCTTCTGTACCGTTGATACGATACAGCTTGCACGCTTGCTTTTTAATGACGCCGAAGATGTAATTGTAAAGTTCGTGATGATACGGTTTGGACAGTGTCGGTTCGTGGTGTTTGGTAGAGAATATAATGTGATAGAAGATTGGTTTGTAGGTGCTCATGGCGATGAGGTTTTGGTTGGTATAAAATATTGATTCTGTTTTCGAAGTCGTCGTATGGTTCAACCCCTTTACAGGCAAGCCTTAATTGGTTATAATGTTCAGCGCCGTTGTTTGACCCTTTCAGGGTCGCGAAACATATCTACTCATTTCCCCCACGGGTTACAACCCGTGGCTATTGAGGGTTCGACCGCTTCGCGGTCGGTTGTAAAAAACATCTTCTTACAGCTTATTTATTATTGCAGCCGGTTTCGGACATTGATGGCAATTTGCCATCAATAAAACAAGCAGTGAAGGTCAATACAACTTTACCCATGAACGCATGATGCGTTCAAGATCACTTAAAACCTTGGACACTTTATATCCGCCTTGGCCTCGTTAAAATAACGATAGCCCGCCGTTATCTCAAAGCCGCCGCGGCCCGTGCTTACATTGGACAGCTTGCTGATATTTACATCATACGTGGCACCGATGGCAAGGTTGTAATAATCCAGCTTTATCATGGGAATAAACGCATCGGCCCAGCGGGTAAAGGCGCCCAGCGAAAGGTTCACACCCAAATCCTTGTCGGCATCTTCCTGCGTAAAATTGAGCTGGTATAATAAGCCTCCTTGAAACTGCCGGGCGCCGCCCTGCAAAAAATAATCGGCATAAAAAACCACGCGGTTGTAATCGCCGTGCGGAATGGAAAGGCCGCCGTTGCCCATGAACTTCATCCTGCTTTTGTCGGTGCTGTCGTTGCCGTACTTAAATGTTCTTGATGAATGGGTAAAGTGAAACCACGAACCGCCGGCATAATAACGGACTCCGTTGCTTAACTCTGTGTTGTAAACAAAGCCAATGGCCGCATCGCCGTAGTTGCGGGTGGTGGGGAAATTGCCGCCGAATGTTTGCGCCGTGGGATTGGTGGAAGCGTATGAGCCATTCACGTATTGATCGTCCCACCGAAGGCCGCTGGGGTCGAACTTTTGCAGCACGGCGCCGCCCGAAAAGCCAACCCCCAGATAGCCATTGCCCATTGCAATGTGAACCGCACAAGTGCCCATCACCGATGTTCGGGAAAGCTTTGAATCACCGGCCGCATCACTTACTACCTGCAGGCCGCCGGCAACGAGAGTGTTGTCTGTTTTGTAAATGTTCGCCTCCAGACTAACACCTCTTGTTTTGTACGGCACGGTCACGCTATTCCATTGGTTGCGAAAAACGCCGGTCACTTTTACGTCGCCCTCAAAAAGCCCGGCCAGCGCGGGATTGCGCAGCAGGGGCAGTTCGTAGAATTGGGAGAAGTTAATGTCTTGAGCGCAAGCGAGTAGCGAGTAGCCAGTGGCGAGTAGTCCGAAAACAAAACGCTTCATTCCTCTATCGAAATTTTTCTTTAAAACTCTTTTCATTCCTTCAGGTTTGAGGTTAGTCCATCAATAATATCTCTTTTGATTTGAAGGCTAATCGCTATTCACCACTCGCTACTTGCTGCGAACTATTTTATCAAGCTCACATTGCCTTTACCGCTGAACAAAGCACCGTTTTCACACACGGCTTCCCAGGTGTACACAAACACTTCGGGGCCGCCGGCCTTGCCTTTCACTTTTCCATCCCAACCGTATTTCGGATCGTTGGGTTTAAAGTTGGCGGCTTCAAAAACAAGTTCACCCCAACGGTTGAACACGCGGAAATAAGTAACCCGTGCAATGCCTCTTCCGCGAACCATAAATACGTCGTTCAACCCATCACCATCCGGCGAGAACGCATTGGGTACATAAACCTGGTCTTCGGCACAACTCACTTTGATGTTGATGGTGTCTGATGCCGAGCAACCGTATAGCGTTGTCACCTTCACGGTATAAGTGATGTCCTTCTTTATTTCCGCAATTGGTAATGCACAATTGCTGCACGATAAGTTATTAGTTGGCGTCCAATTCCAATTTCTGATTGGTCCGTTTGTGATTGTCGTTGCCAACGGATATAAAGTACCTGCCGGCAAGGTCATATCAGGACCAAGATTAACGATTGGATATCGGCCGATAGCGACCGTAACAAAAGCCGTATCTGTAAAACAATTGTAACCATCGTAACCAACAACGCGGTAACGTGTGGTCACTGTTGGCGAAGCCGTAGGATTGGAGATGGTGGTATTGTTCAAGCCAATGGCCGGCGACCAATTATACAATGATGCACCGCTTGCCAACAGGTTCACCGAACTGCCGACGCAGATGGAATCATCCGGCGATACGGTCATCTTTAAGGGTTGAACAACGGTAACGACAACGGTATCATAATCGGCGCAGCCAAAGCTGTTTTTTCCCTCTACCACATAAGGCGTTGTTATCGTTGGTGAAGCAACCGGATTAAAACAAGTGTAGCAAGTCAATCTGCTCAACGGAAGCCATTGCCAGGTGGCGGCACCGATGGCATTCAATTGTACGCTGTTTCCTTTGCACAAATCCAGCGATGGCGTTGCACTCACCACCGGCGAAGGATTAATGCGAACGGTATGATAAGCCGTGTCGTAACAACCGTTCGTGGTTCCCACCACCAATCGAACCGTATAGGTTCCAACGGTGGTAAATGTATAGTTGAAACCAGCGCCGCTTCCGCTGCCGCCGTTTGATACACTCCATTGAATGAAGGCCATGGGGTCAACGGTTTGTGCCACCGCATTAAAGGCAATGCTTCTGCGTGTACAAGCCGTATCCACTGCGTTGATGGCGGCAACGGGTTTGCTCTTCACCACGACATCAATCGGGGTGGAAACCGTATCGGCGCAGCCGCTCTTGCTCAACACAATCATCTGCACGGTGTAACGTCCACTTGCCGCGTAACTGTGCGAAGGATTGCTGCCTGCTGCATTTGTATTGTCACCGAAATTCCAGCGAATGGCCTGCACACCAAAGAACACATGCGAGGTATCGGTAAACGTAAGCATTGTTGACCCGCACACCTGCGTTTGCGCCCAGCGGAAGCCGCCGTCAACCTTGTCAACTTTTATGGTATCAATACCTTTTAAGGTAACGCCGCATGAACCGTTATTCAACGTAACCTTCGGCAGATAATAGCCGGCATTTAGGTAGGTA
Source organism: Flavisolibacter sp. (assembly GCA_965247695.1). Taxonomy (GTDB): domain Bacteria; phylum Bacteroidota; class Bacteroidia; order Chitinophagales; family Chitinophagaceae; genus Flavisolibacter. The sequence goes on along the minus strand of OZ252037.1, from coordinate 944,171 downwards.
TGATAAACGGTTTGCTGTGTTGTGTTCAGCGTTGTTCCGTCGCCAAAATCCCAATCATAAGCACTGGCTCCCGTTGCCACCACTTGCAGTTGCACCGCCGACGGATGACAAACATAACCGTTGCTGTACTGAAGCGTTCCTTTCGGCCCCAGCACGTTGATGGTTTTTGTATTGATATAAGTACAACCGCCCGGTACTTTCACCGTCAGTTTTACAAGATAGATTCCGGCGGTTTGATAGGTATGCACAACGCTGTCACCAGTTGCCGTGATGCCGTCGCCAAAATCCCACAGGGCCGAAACAGATGGCTTGTTCCTGTTCACCATTGTTACCGTAAACGGCGCACAATTGCTGACCGAATCACTTACAGTAAAGAAGCCCGTTTGCGTTGCCGATACCGTCACCGTTTGTTTTGCGCTGTCGGTGCAAACATTGCCCGAAAGATTGTTGCGATAGCTGACCAACGTAACTACATAGCTGCCTGCGGTTGTATAGGTGTGCGATGGATTTAATAAAGTAGAATTTAGGCCGTCGCCAAACTTCCAGAGATAAGCCGTGGCACTGTCCGACTGGTTGATAAACTTCACCGAATCGCCGATGCAAATGTTGAAGGTGTTGGCTGTGAACTGTGCCCTTGGCGTTGGATACACCACGATGGTTTCCGTGGTGGTGGTATCGCTGCAATTGTTGATGGCCTGCATCGTGACCGTATAAGTTCCCGGCGTGAGATAAGCATGGCGAACCGTATCAACGTTCTTTGTCGTGGTCGTATTGGCACCATCACCAAAGTTCCAAAGAAAGACCGATGCACCTTGTGAGTTGTTAATAAACGAAACTGCATGTGGCGCACAACCAAAATGCTCGGTACCGTTCACCGCAAGGTTTAGCCTGATGGTGTTGGGTGCAACGATGATTGAATAGGTTAGTGAATCAGCGCCGCATTCATTCACCGCTTTCAGCTTCACATAAAAGGTGTCCACAACGCCGGTAATGAAGGTATGTTGAACCGTATCGGGTGCAGCGGTTGACAGCGTTGTGCCGTCGCCAAAATTCCAGAAATAGGTATTGTTGATTCCTTTGGACGTGTTTTTAAACTTCACCGTCATGGGTGAACAGCCAACTGTTTTTGTTGGCGTGAACAAGGCCTTGGGCTTGCTCTTCACACGAATGCTTTTGCTAAACGTAAGCGTATCGCAAGGCGAAAAAACTTTCAGCTTCACAACGTATGTTGTATCGCCGTAAGCCGGGTTGGGTGCAAAGGCTATGCTGCCCGGTTGCACCTGCGATGACGTTTGGCCGTTGCCAAAGTCCCAGAAGTAATTATAGGAAATTATGTAGGTACTTGTGTTGGTAAACGACACCGTGATAGGCCCGCAACCAACCGTATCGGTTAAGGTAAACGAAGGCGTGGGCTTGCGGATAGTTTTAAATTTCTGCGACAAACTATCATCCTTACAGCCGTAGATTGAAATCGCTTTCAGCTTGATAACAACCGAATCATTTTCGTTTTGGATGGTATAACCAGGGAAGGTTGTACCGGTACCAATTTGAACGCCATTCGCATACCAGATATACTGGCTATTGGCAGACGATGTTTGCAGATTGATAACCGTTGGTGTAATGACAAACGAAGGGCATTTGATAGTATCGGCTGGAATGAACAAAGCTTTTGCATCGGGGTTCACTGTGATGATCACCACATTGCTTATACTTCCAAATTGACCACTGCACAAAGTCGTTGAAACAATCCGTCGGTACTGCGTTGTTTGCGTAAGCGCTCCAGGCGAATAGCTGATGTTCGTTGCACCGGTGATAGCCGTCCAGGTGCTGCCGCCGTTGATGCTTTGCTCCCACTGATAATTATAAAAACCATTGCCACCGGCGGGTGACGAACCGGTCAACGGAAGCGGCGTCAATCCTGTGCAGATGGCTTGTGTTGCGGTTAGGGCATTATTGGTTAACGCTGGTTGCACGATGATCTTCACCGTGTCGGAAAAGCCAGTGCAAGGTGGGGCTGTTACATTTCTTCTGTACCATGTGGGCACAGTTGGCGAGACGGTTAGTCCCGGCGAGGTAGCGCCGGCTATTGGTGTGAAGTTGATGCCGTTGATTGAACTCTCCCATTGATAAACAGGCGCTACACCTCCACCTGTTGCTATCTGGCCTGTGATGGCAACCGTTGCGCCGGCGCAGATGGTTTGTGTTGTTGTATCAATCTTGTTTACCAACGGCGGTTTGTTGTCAATTACTACCGTGTCCCTTGTTGCGGGACAGGAAGCAAAACCTGTTTGTGTCCATACAAATTTGTATTGCGTACCGGGAATCAAACCTGTTATGGTTGTGATGTTTGAATTCGGTGACGTAATGCTTGCACCCGTCCCTGCTTGCGACCATGCGCCGGTTGTGTTGGCAACTGTTGTTGCTGAAAGCGTAGTGATTGTTTGTGCACAAAGAACTTGATCTGCTCCTGCATTCGCATTGGCGGTTGAAGGCTTTACCGTAACCACATAAGACATCGGCGCACCATCACAAGTTTTTCCTTTGTACGTGTACTTGGGTGTCACAGTTACGGTTGCCGTTAAGTCTGTTGTGCCGGTGTTGCTTGTGGTGTAAGCAGGCACTTGTGCGCCGCCGCTGTTGGTTAATGAAATGCCGCTTCCGGTTACCGTCCAACTGTAAGCGATGGTTGCATTGGCAATGAAACTTGTATCAACCGTTGGCACATAAACGCCGATGGTTTGTCCGGTGCATACTGTTGTATCGGGGAACTTTGGTGCAATGGTTATCGTTGGCAAAACAGTGATGGTGAAGGTTGCCGTATCGCCATTGCAACCAACGCCGTTTGCGGTAAACGCCGGCACTACTTTGATGGTTGCTGTTACAGGAACTTTTGGATTGCTGTTGTTGGCCGTTGTAAACGAAGCAATGTTACCCGTACCGTTCGGCGCCAATCCGATGGCTGTATTATCATTCACCCAACTATAAGACGTAGCGGCTGGTGATGAAGCAAAAGCAATGAGTGTAGATGCTGAATTGTTGCAGAAGTATTGGTCCGCCACAGCCGTCATCACCGGCTTTAGATTAACGGTGATTTTTACCACGGCCGAATAAACCGAGCATTGCCCACTGGAAACTTTTCTTCGATAATACATTGTTGATGACAGCACCGGAGGCAGATAGTCTGCGCTGGTTGCAGTACTGATGATTGTCCACGGTGCCAAACCAGTTGGCGAGCTTTCCCATTGATAGTTAAATGTGCCGCTGCCGCCAACAGGCACTTGTCCGCGAAGCGTATCGGGTTGGGTGTTTTGGCAAACGGTTTGGTCAATGCCGATGCCCGCATTGGTTAAGCTGCCTTGCACGGTGATACTAACGATGTTTGATGTATCACTGCACGTAGCGCTTGTCACTACGCGGCGGTATTGTGTATTAGCGGTTACGTTGAAAGGAGCGTAAGTTGATGCCGTTGCACTGCCGGTGGCCTGCACCCATGTGACGCCGCCGTCAATGGACTGTTGCCATAGATAACCATAGCTTCCCGTTCCGGCACCGCCGCTGATGGTTCCTTGCTGCGTTAAGGCCGAAACGACGCCGGCACTACAGATGGTTTGATCGGTGCCAATGGTATTGTTTGCAATCTTCGGATTAACGGTGACAATGATTTTTGCGGTATCGCTTTCGCAGGGATAGCTATTGACTTGAGTAACGTAATAGGTTGTTGCTCCCGGTGCTGATGTTGATGGCATTGGTGCGGTAGTAGTTCCATTAGCAAGTGGAAAGACCGAGTACCAGTTGAGTGTGTTGCCTGTTGTTCCTGTTCCGCTTAGAGGTTGCGCGGTTTCGTTTAAACAATAAGTTATTGGCCGAATAACGACGGGTTTTGCGGGGCGTGGGTTGACAGTGATGGTGAAGGATTGCGGTATGCCGGAGCAACCGCTTGTTGGCGTAACGGTGATGGTTGCGGTGATGGGCGAAGCGCTTGCATTGGCCGCGATAAAACTTGCGATACTGCCTGTGCCGCTTGCGGCCAGACTAATAGCTGGGTTTGTATTTGTCCAACTGAATGTAGCACCAGCTACTGAACTCGTAAACGTTATTGCGCCTGTTTGTGCGCCGGCGCAAAATATTTTATCTGCTGGTACGGTAACATCCGGTGCGGGATTAACTGTAATGTTCTTCGTAATTGTTGTTGTGCCGCATTCATTGGTGATGTCAAGTGTGATTGTATATGTTCCCGAAGTGTTATAGATAATATTGCCGGGATTGGATGACGTTGAAGAAGATGGACTGCCACTGGGAAAACTCCAGGCATAGGTTGCTGCTGTGGAAGAATAACAATTGGCCACGGTAGCCGTTGGTATGATGGATGCGTTTTGACAAATGGCAGTTGGTGCCGTGATAGAACCTTGCGGTTTTGCTTTAACCGTAACGGTTTGTGTAGCCGGCGATGACATGCAAAGCCCGCCAGAATTCTTTGTAATGAGTTGAATGGTATAAATGCCTGGATTGGTGAAATTGAATTGTGGCGCAGCCGATGCGCTGCCTGTACCGTTAGTGTACGTGTATCCCGAAACAGCGGGTGTACATCCTGATGTGTTGCTATACGTAACCGACCATTGATAAGTGTTGGACTTACAAAGCGGCGTGTTAGAGTTGTTGGTTGTCGTTATGTTCAATGGAACACAGCCGGCATTGGCGCTTAACGTGAAAGCGGCTGTGGGTGCTGGATTCACACAAAATGTTTTCGTCACTTCTTCGCCGCCGCAAAGTTGAGTTGCGGATGTTTTCAATTTAACGGTATATGTGCCGGGTGCAGAAAAATTCAGGGATAAGGACAAGGAACCGTTTGTCCACAACGATGGATCAGTGAATCCAAAATCATTTCCCAACGAGCCGGATGCTAAGGTCCAACCGGTAGCCGGTGTAATGGCCCAGATGCCCTTGCCCGGCGTGCATACACCGGTTGATGAAACGCCGAAACCATTGCCGCTTATATTGGTAACCGTCAATGTATTGCTTACGCAGATAACCGTATCAGGCGAGTAACCAATGACGGCTTTTGTTTTTTCCGAAACATAAATGGGCACTACCGATGCGGCCGACGTACCGCAAGGATTTGACGCTTGTATAGTAGCTTGAAATGAGTTGGGAAAACTGCTGCTGGCAGTGCCACAGGAACCTTTTGAAAAAAGATGGGTGACATCTGCGGGAGCCGGGTGGTTGTAGGTTAAAGCGGCTGTGCCGTCATTAAAAAATACAGTGTAAAAAGTGCCGGGTGGATTGTTAGTCGTGCCGGAGATAGGAAAGGTCAATGAGGTTTGTGAACAAATGAATGTATTGCCCGGATTGTTCAAACCAACAGCCGGATTGTTTCCCACAAACACATAATAATCGCCTGTATCCGAACAACCGTTTTGGCCCGTGACGATAAACTGCAGGTGATAATTCCCGATTCCATACGTGTGTTGATTGGATGTAAACGAAGCCGCGGTAAAATCTGCAGTGGCATCGCCCCACTTAATGGTATAAGCAGTATTGGTGGCCGTGGTTGTGGATTGATTGGTGAACGTAAACAAAGAAGTGGTGGAGGCGCAAACGGTAAAATAATCAAGGCCGTTATACGTAAGCGATCCGGTGCCACCCAACTTTGTATTCGGCACTTGCGATGTCGTTATCGTTTTTGTAATGCTATCCTTGCAGCCGTTATTGTCGGCCACAAGTTTAACCGTAAACGATTGTGTTCCGTTGCCGGGTGTTCCAATGAATGTATGAACCGGATTTATGGCGGTTGATATGTTGTTGCCGCCCGAAGCCGGATCGGCAAAAGTCCATGTGTATGTCAGCCCAGTGCCGTTTGATGTATTGGTAAAACTTACCGGTGTACTGCTGCATTGGTTGTTGGGAGAAAAACTGAAGCCGGCGGATGGATATTGATGAACTGTTATGGTTATCGGCCCATACAGTACCGGGCCGTTGCCATCCGTCACTATCACTGTATAACTGCCGGACGCAGCAGCAGTATAGCTGACGCCTGTTGCTCCGCTAATGTCTGTCCCGTTCAATTGCCATTGATAAGTAGAACCAGCCGGAGGATTTTGAGGATTGAGTTGAACATTTTTACCTTGGCAAAAACTTGTGGGACCGCTGGCTATTATGCTCTGTCCTAACCCGGTGAGAAAAGTGAGTGTGCATAGAATCAGCAGAAGGTATCGTCTCATAAACAAGTCCCGGCTTTGGTAAAGAACTGCAATATAAAAAAACATCATGCAAGTTCTGTATTCGTAAAAAGTAAAGATTTCCGGGAACGTTCCCGGTTGGTATGCGGACTTCTACCCGATGTTTACGGGTTTTCACCGAAAACCGCACCCTGTCTGCATTTGGTGTACGGTTATTGCCGAATTTTGATTCCTCCTGCCCGCCTTATTCTTCACCCCTACAAACGCTTCATCTATGGGAAATAAAAATGTTTCGCGAAGGCATTTCTTCCGCAAGCTGGCCGCTCCTGTTATTGACAACACATCCGGCTCCGAAGACGATCCACTGTTTCAGAAGTACAGCCGGAAAAAATCAACCCCCCGCCGCTACAGCACTGAAGAATCGGTATTAAAAGTAGGTACCGAAGACAAAGACGAAACGCAACGTTTAGACAATCCACCAAACAGCGGAATAGCGCAGTACACCGGCACTTGGAGCGAAGCGGAGGTACTGCACCTGCTGCGCCGCACCAATTTCGGGTGGAAGAAAGCTTGGGTGGATACATTAGTGGCAAAGGGCTCGGCTTCAGCAGCCGTAGATGCCGTGCTGAATGTCAGTTCTACACCACCTGCCCCACCGGTTAACTGGTATCAAAACTTCTTTGCTGATGAAAGCGCTATTACAGGTAACAACAACGCTACCGATAACTCCGCCGTTGGGTATGGTGCCGACTGGACAAAGCACTACTTTTCTGCCACCACCAACGCGGCCAACACCAGCACCAGTGCCAATGGTCAAATTACCAACCACTACCGTATGGACAGCCTGCGGCGATGGCTCTTCGGCCTGACGCTGAACGGCGATCACACCATCCGCGAAAAAATGGTTTGGTTCTGGTACCACTTTATTCCCATTGACTTCGAAACCATCTATCAATCGAGCAATTCTTATGTGGTCAACAACTGTGCACGGATTTTTTACCGCTACATGAAGTTGTTCCGCGACAACGCCACGGGCAATTTCAAGGATCTGATAAAAAAAGTTTCGACGGAGCCGGCTATGATGTTTTACCTGAACAATCAAGCCAACAGCGTAACGGCACCCGATGAAAACTATGGCCGCGAATTAATGGAATTGTTTACGCTGGGCAAAGACTCGTTGCACTACACCGAGGATGATGTAAAGGCAGCGGCCCGGGTGCTTACCGGCTGGCGGGTAAACGGCCTCAATACGGCCAACGTAACCACGGACATGCTTACCACCAATACCGCCAGTGGCCGCAAGCACGACCCCAATTCAAAAGCCTTTTCCTCCTTTTTTGGTAACGCTACCATACAGTCCTCTACTACCAACCCAACGACGGTGTGGGCGGGCGAACTGGACCAACTTATAGAACTTATTTTCGGGCCTTCGCAGAAGTACAATTTGAGCTACTACATCTGCAGCCGGCTGTACCGCTATTTTGTTTACTACGACATAGACGACAACGTTAGAACCAACATCATCGGCCCGTTGGCGGAAACCTTCATGAATAACAACTGGGACATCAAGCTTGTGCTGGCCCAACTTTTCAAGAGCCAACATTTTTACCACATGATCAACCGGGGCTGTTACATCAAAAGTCCGTTTGACTTGGTGGCCGGTATGCTGAATAATTTTGCGGTAGATACTACCGACAGCAATATCGAATACCAATACCGCATTTGGAGTAAATACAACGATGGCTACTGCCTTAGCATGGAGCAGCAGATGGGTACCATCCCCAACGTGTCGGGGTGGAATGCCTTTTATCAAACACCGGCCTATCACCAGTATTGGATCAATTCCAATTCAATCCAGAAACGCTTCTCCTTTATCCGGGACGTAGTTACCAACTACCACACCGTGGGCAGTGTGTACACCACCGGCACTACAGCCCGTAAGTTTTTTGCCGATACGGTGGCTTTTGCCGCGCAATTTGGGAACACCGTCGCCGCTGACCCCAATGCCTTGGTAGACATTTGCATCAGATACCTGTTGCCGGTTGACATTAGCCCGGAACAGAAAACTGCACTCAAAGGCCGAACGCTTTTGTATCAGCAGACAACCGACTCGTATTGGACCACTGCCTGGAATGCTTACACTGCCGACACTACCAACGCATCCAAACGAAAATTAGTGGAGGACCGGTTGAAGAACCTCCTGACGGAAATCACGCAGTTTGCCGAATACCAGTTAATGTAAATCTGTGAATAACAAATGATGAGGGGTGAATGCCGAACGTTCGCAACTCACCATTCACCTTTCACCATTCATCATTCACTATCAAACTTCATTTCATGAAACGCCGCGACTTTTTAAAAAATACAACCGTTGCTTCAGCGCCCTTGCTGCTAAACGGTTTCCCGGTTATGGCTTCGCCGCGTACCGGCAACAGTTTTTTTGATGCTCTGGCTTTTAGCAGTCAAACCTGCGGTAAAGTATTGGTCATTATTCAGCAAAACGGTGGCAATGATGGCCTGAATACAGTGATCCCGCTTGATCGCTACTCGGAACTTACGGCTGCCCGCAGCAATATCCTGATTCCGCAGGCATCGGTGCTTAGGCTGAACGGTTCCACTGCCACTGGCCTTAACCCGGCCATGACCGGCATGAAAAATCTTTACGACAACGGTAAGCTGGCCATTGTCCAAGCCGTGTCGTACCCAAATCCAAATTTCAGTCATTTCAGGGCAACGGACATTTGGTTCTCCGGTTCTCCCTCCAATCAGGATTGGGACACAGGCTGGCTGGGCCGGGAACTGGACGTTAATTATCCGGCTTACCCGGGAGGCAACCAAAATTCGGGTGCCGGCCCCTTGCAGACGCCTTATCCCAATACACAAGCACCCGATCCTTTGGCCATTCAAATTGGCTCCACCCTGCCGTTCTCTTTGCAGGGGCCGGGGGTGAACATGGGCTATAATGTAACCGATCCGGCGGCTTTGCTGAACGTTATCAATTCAACCACCGACCCGGCGCCCAATAGTGATTATGGGCACGAGCTTACTTTTTTGCGGTTGATGAAAGATCAGAGTAATGTGTATAAACAGCGCATTACCGATGCCTACAATACAACGCAGGCGTCAGGAGGTACTTATCCGTCATCGGGAAACTCCCTGGCAAATCAATTACAGATTGTAGCCAAGCTCATTGGCGGCGGATTAAAAACGCCTGTGTATATTGTTAACCATCCCAACTCGCACGACACCCACTCGGCACAGGTAAATACGTCCGACCATACGATCGGCACACAGGCCACCAACTTAAGCATCTTGTCGGTAGCCATCACTGCCTTCCAGACCGATCTTGAAGCAAAAGGTGTTGCCAATAAAGTTACCGGCATGACCTTTAGTGAATTTGGCCGGCGCATTAAAAGCAACGATAGCGTGGGCACCGACCACGGCACCGCCGCACCTGTATTCTTTTTTGGGGCGGGAGTGCAAGGCAGCGTTCTTGGCGCTTCGCCTGTGTTGCCGGCCAATGCTGGAGTAAACGATCAGGTGCCCATGCAATACGACTTCCGGCAATTGTATGCGACCGTAATGCAAGACTGGCTTTGCCTGACCCCTGCCGAATCGGCCACGGTACTGGGAAGCACTTTTACCAGAGTCCCCATCTTTAAATCCAATGCCGCGCCGCTACCCCTTGATGGCGTGTCGCTTAGCGGCCAATACTACGGAGGACAAAGCCGTCTGAATTGCCGTGCCGAACAGAACGGCAAATACGAATGGTATGCGCTGGAATTTTCAACCGATGGCGCCCGGTTTACCGAAGTAGGCCGCCAATTAAGCAATACGCTTACGGCGCAAGCCACGTATGCCTACACGCACACCACATCGGCGCCTAAAATGTTTTACCGCATTGCGGCACAAGATCACCAGGGCAAGGTGGATTATTCTAATACCGTGCTGCTTCGCTCATCGGACAAGGCACAACTCATAAGAGTGTTTCCTAATCCGGTACAAGGCAACAACATTCACGTGGAGTTTTTTGAAAAGCCGAATGCACCGGTGGACGTAACCATTTATGATTTGATAGGTTCCAAGATTTATTACAACCGTTTCAGCGGTGTGCAAAATGCACTCAACTTCCGTGTGCCGCCGTCCTTCTCGCGGGAAACGCACTATATTTTGGAAGTGGCCTATGGCGAGACCAAGGCAAGAGAGCAAATCATTTTTCAGTAAGCTCGTTTATTGCAAACGTAAAAGCCTTAGGCCAATAGCCCAGGGCTTTTTTGTGGCCGCGAAAACAAATGTTTTCAAGTGGCTTCATATACAGCAACTCTGCGTTAATAATAGTGTAGTGAATAAAAGGTTGCTCACTCGCCATTGACGATTCAAAAAAAGCAGTTGTAAGATGGCTTCTCAATATCTCGATACTGATTTTTCTCGTCTCATCCGCAACCTTCAAGGCATGTGTTTTGTTGTCGTTGAACGCCTCTCGAAAACATCGGTAACCCACACAAACACGGACGCATGAACCCCGGATTTTTTCAGCAATTGGTAACCACGCAATCTTTTGGCCGGCGCGGCTTTTTGGCCAGCACCGGCAAAGGCATCCTGGCCGCATCGGCTTTGGGGCAGATGGTGAGCTGCGCTTCCAAAGCGCAAAGCGGTCCGCCGCCAACAGTTAGCAATGACACCACACCCCTTACGCTTCCGCCCTTGGATCAACCATCGGAAAAAGCGGCCGCACCGCCGCCAACGCCGTTGCCGCCGGGCAAACGAACAGGTTATGCCATCGTTGGCCTTGGGCACCTTAGCCTTGATGAAATACTGCCCGCCTTTGCCGAATGCAAGTATTCCAAACCCGTTGCACTCGTAAGCGGCGATGCCGCCAAAGCAAAAAAGGTAGCGGCGCAATACGGTATTGAAGAGAAGAACATCTACAACTATCAAAACTTTGATTCGATCAAAAACAACCCGGCTGTTGACGTGGTGTATATCGTATTGCCCAACGGCATGCACGAAGAATATGTAGTTAGAGCCGCTCAAGCCGGCAAGCACGTGTTGTGCGAAAAGCCCATGGCTACTTCTTCAGCCGAAGCGCAACGGATGATTGATGCCTGCAAAAAGGCAAACAAGAAGTTGATGATCGCTTACCGCATTCAATACGAACCAAAGAACAAGATGATTAAAGAATGGACGCGGGCTAAAAAATGGGGCAAGGTGCGGCTGATAGAAATGTTTAACGGGCAAAACATTGCGAATAACGGACAGTGGCGATTGAATAAGAAACTGGCCGGCGGCGGCTCCCTGCCCGACATCGGGTTGTATTGCCTGAACACGGCCCGTTATGTAACCGGTGAAGAACCGGAATGGGTTTCGGCGAATATCTATTCCGACCCGAAAGACCCGCGGTTTAAAGAAGTAGAAGAAAATGTGTTGTTTAGCTTGGGTTTCCCAAGCGGCACTATGGTAAACGCAGCCACCAGTTACAGTGTACACGAAGCAAGGCGGTACCGCTGCCTTGCCGATAATGGCGGTTGGTTTGGCCTGGACCCGGCTTTTCCTTATCACGGTTTGCAAATAGAACTCTCGGAAGTACGTGATGGTAAGGCCTGGAAAGAACATCCCGAAGTGCCGGAGAAAAATCAGTTTGCGTTGGAGATGGACCACATGAGCGATTGTGTAATGAACAACAAGCAACCGTACACGCCGGGCGAAGAAGGTTTGCAGGATCACAAGCTGATGGAGGCCATTTATCAATCGGCAAGAGAAAGAAAGGTAATAACGCTTGAGCGCATTGCAACGCTTGATACTTTCAGGGGAGCGCCGCCGAAGGACTAGCAACGGGCTCCCGATAGCTATCGGGAAAGCATACGGACAATACGTAAAGTGAAAGCAACAGAAGAAACAAGCCGAAACAAAAACGGATGCAATAGTGCATCCGTTTTATTTTGGGTATTTCAAAGAATTTGTTTTTAGCGTTGACGGCGGTTGCCTTTACATGCAGTTACTAAGTAGCTGTTGCTTGTTGCCTGTTGTCTATTGCCTATTTACTCTTGCCAGTTGCTTTCCCGATAGTTATCGGGAGCCCATAGCCTATTGATCAATCGTTGGCAATTCAAAGGCGAATATGGGTTCGGCCACAGGTTGTTCGTTCAGCAACTGCTCTACTTTGTTGGCAAGGTACTCCGTATCGAAAGGCTTGGCCACGTAATCATCGGCGCCAAAAGAAAGCGGTCCGCTGATGGGATAGTTGTACCCCGACATAAGAATCACTTTCGCCTTGCTGTTCGCATCGGAGTGTTTGATTTTCCAGCAAAGCTGGCGGCCGTCGTCGCCGGCGATGTTGATGTCGAGCAGCACGACATCGGGCCTGAAGAGCGAGAGTACGTACTCGGCTTCGGGCAGCGATGCAGCCGATTCGATAAGATAACCGGAGCGTTGCAGTTTGCGCTCCAGGAGCATTAAAAGATCTATGTCATCATCCACTAACAGGATGCGTTTTGCTTTGTGTTTTTCTGTTTGCATAAAACCAAGGTTAATAGGGTTCCAAAAAAATGATGCACGGTTTTCAATAGGTGGAACGGACGATTAACTGGTTTTCAAAGGGGGTAGGATAAATACAAGCGAGGGATTCTTTTCTGATTCGTTCCGTGCTTGCGCATGGCCCGAAGGGGCGTCAAAAACCATCTGTACTTGTTGGCCTAAAAGTACAGTTGCCGTTGCTGCCGGTCAAGCGCAGTTTCAACCAAGTTTTGGTTGCGTGTATTTACGGAAATGGGTTGCGGCACCTTCGCAAAACCACGCCGGAGCTTTCCGTATTTATACGGGTGCATCCAAAAAATCACAGCCAAAGGTTTCCCTTCGCATCTGTGAATAACTAATTTTTTTGCAAGCCTTGCCTCTATCCGCCGTTTAAAAACGCGGCTTGTTTTTTTGCATCAAACAGCCAAGGGCTGTGCATAACTATTTCCGGACAAATTCTGTTTGCGCCGCTCTACCTTCCTCATAATAAACCAGCTATTGTACCAACCGTAAACAATAACGCCATGAATGCGCAACACCAACCGCTTTTCCCTGCCATTTCTATTGATGCCTGGAACGAAGAACTAACCCGTGAAAAAAGATTTGAAGAAGCGGTGCAAAGGCGTACGGCAGAAAAGAAGATGCGTGGCGAATTGTCAACGTTGAAGAGGATACCGGCAGCAGGAAGGTTGGTGATAGAGCCTTAAAGGTTGGGATGAGTGTGTTAAAAACGGCAAGGTGTAATTGGTGATGAAGGACATAAAGTAGAAAAGCCGGAGACACAACTTGCGTTTGTTGCCGGAATATATTTGTGCTGGCAGTAACGCAAAGCAAATTGTTGTATGCCGCTTTTCTAACCTTCAAAAAAGCGTAATTTCAGGACATGATAGTTTCGGGTAAAAAAACTGACTTTAAAGAAATCCGCGACATCATCAATGATGCGGCAATGGCGTACAAAGGAATTATTCCTGCGGACAGATGGCATGAACCCTATATATCGGAACAGGAGCTTCAAAATCAAATTGACGCTGGTGTGCAGTTTTGGTGCTATTTCGACAAGGAGAACATAACCGGAGTAATGGGTATTCAAGACAAAACAGAGGTCGCTCTAATTAGACATGCCTATGTTAGAACAACGGCAAGAAATAAGGGGATCGGCGGTAAATTATTAAATCATTTATCCGCAATGACTGTAAAACCAATTTTGATTGGAACATGGGCTGATGCAACTTGGGCAATTAGCTTCTATAAAAAACATGGCTTTCATGTAGTTTCTTTTAAAGACAAAGAGCACCTTTTAAGAAAGTATTGGACAATTCCTCTTCGCCAAATAGAAACATCAGTCGTACTTGCAAGTACAAATTGGATTGGTTTAAATTGAAAATAGAAAGCAGAATACAACATCTGCTTGGCAACAGTAGACTGACAATTAAAAATTCAACACTTGTATTTTAATTGGCCCTTCTTGCAAATGTAAAGCAGCCGTTTTTCAAATACCTGCCATTGCTAAGCCACCCCTTACACCTCCCACCCCACTCTCCTATCTTTGCCGCCACAAAAATTTCACGCATGTTACAGTTGGCTATTTTGCGCAGAGACCCGCAGGAAGCAAAAGACCGTTTGGCCTTTCGCCATTTTAAAGAACCCGGATTGGTGGATAAGATTCTCGCCTTGGATGATAAGCGCAAAGAATTTGTATATCAGTTTGAAGATTTGAAAGCGAAGATTAATCTGATGTCTAAAGAGGTCGGCACCTTAATGGCGAAAGGAAAAAACCTAACCGAAGAAGATGCCTTTAAGGTAAGTGACAACAAGATGACGGTAGAAACCTATAAAAATCTTTTAAGGCAGTTTGATGACCACCGCAACGTAACGGAAAAAGAGATGCTAGAAATGTTGGTGCGATTGCCCAATCTTCCTGCTTGGAATGTGCCGTACGGCAAAACGCCGGACGATAATGAAGTGGTGCGTACCGGCGGAACGGCTCCGCAACTTTATAGTGGCGCCGTGCCGCATTGGGAACTGGCAAAGACCTTTGACCTCATAAACTTTGAACTGGGCAACAAGATTACAGGTAGCGGCTTTCCGGTTTATAAAGGCAAAGGCGCCAAACTGCAACGCAGCCTCATTCACTACTTTTTAGATTACAACACCGCCGCCGGCTATACTGAATATCTGCCGCCGTTTATGGTGAACGAAACGTCGGCCTTCGGCACCGGACAATTGCCCGATAAAGAAGGACAGATGTACCATGCCACCGAAGACAATCTTTATTTAATCCCCACCGCCGAAGTGCCGGTGACGAACATCTATCGCGATGAAATTTTAAAGGTTACAGACCTGCCGATAAAGATGACGGCTTATACGCCTTGCTTTCGGAGAGAAGCCGGAAGCTATGGCAAGGACGTTCGCGGCCTGAACCGTGTGCATCAATTCGACAAGGTGGAGATCGTGCAATTGGTTCATCCCGATAGAAGCTATGAGGTGTTAGAAGAGATGGTGGAGCACGTGGAGAAGCTCTTGCAAAACCTCGGCTTGCACTACCGCATTCTTCGCCTGTGCGGCGGCGACATGGGCTTTACATCGGCACTCACGTATGACTTTGAAGTGTGGAGCGCCGCACAGGAACGCTGGCTGGAAGTCAGTTCTGTTTCGGCCTTTGAAAGCTTTCAAACCAATAGAATGAAGATTCGTTTTAAGGACGAGAGCAACAAGATGCAATTGCTGCATTCGCTCAACGGAAGTTCGTTGGCCTTGCCACGCATCATGGCTTGTTTGTTAGAGAACAACCAAGATGAAAATGGAATCAAACTACCTGTCGTATTGCAATCATATTTTGGCAGCGAGATGATTTGAAGACGTGAAAAGGGAAGCGGTTATTTTTTGAACAGCCGATAATCTCCCGTAAATCATTGTTAAAGCAAAGCATTGCCGCTTTGCTTTTTTGTTTTGTGTCCCACTTTCGTTTTTTAAAACCTTAACGCATGAGAAAGACCATTTGCTTAACCATTGCCTCGCTTTGCATCGCCTTCATCTCGCAAGCACAAATTTCAAAAGGCTCAACGTTCTTGGGCGGTTCATTAAATTTCAGTGGCAATTCGGTTAAAGACGATGCAAACCCCATTAACAACTCGTCAACGCATTCATTTGGCGTATCGCCACAGTTTGGAAAAGCCATCAACACCAATGCTGTACTTGGTGTATTCTTAAATTACTATCGTTATACGTCGGAAAGCACTATCGGCACCCAAACAGCTAAAAACTCTTATGACGCTTACGGTGGCGGTGTTTTCTATCGCCGTTATTATCCATTTGCTAAACGCTTTTATTTGTTTGGCGAAGCCTCAACAGGCTTTTCTTACGGAAATACCGGTTATACTAACAATTCGGTTTTGTCGGGCAAATCAAAACCGGTTTCAGTAGCCGCAAGTCTTACGCCGGGCCTTTCTTTTGCGGCGTCTAAAAATCTTCATCTCGAAACGTCTTTAAATCAATTTGTGAGTTTTTATTACCGTCGGTACAAAGGCTATTCATACAATTCTTCGGGTACACAAACCAATGTGAATACTTATACTGACTACGTTTTTCAGCCAATGCCAATCCGACAAACAATCTTTCCATCGGCCTGCGTTGGATACTGCCTTCTTCCAAATCATAAGACCGCTTGATGAGAGTCTTACAGTTCTACTTAACGCAAGCAGAGTTGTTTTTTTTGACGAGAATAATAGTGGTAGAAAATAAACGGCTTATTTTTTCGTTTATGAAGAGAACCATGAACAAGCACCTGAACTTTCACCTCTTCTGCCCCGGTGAAAGATTCCAGTTTATATGAAATACCGTATCAGTAAGTAAAACGCCCCGCTTTTTGAAGCAGGGCGTTTCTATTTTTTAATTGTTCACATCATTGTCATTGCACACTCGCCTCCGTTGGCAAATCATCCGGCAAATCCGTGTGTTTGCTGCGGCCGATTTTATAGAGGATAAAAGCCATCAACGCAAAAAAAGCAACGCCTAAATATTTATAACCGTTGTCACCCAAGCCTTCGGTTAACCCGTGTTCAACATCTGCCTTTTTTAAGGCCGCTGCCGTGCCTTCGCCAGCCGATAAAAAGGCCACGATCACACCCATCAACGCACCGCCAGCGACTAAACCTGTGGCGAATAAATTGCCTTTGCCCAAATCCTCTTCTTCGGCGCTTACCACTTCGCCTTTTTTCTTTCCGCGCCACTCCACCAAGCCACGCACGGCACCGCCGATAAAGATGGGCAGCGTAGTGGATAAAGGCAAGTAAGTGCCCACCGCAAACGACAAGGATTTAATGCCGCACAGTTCAAGTGTAACAGCGATAAACACGCCCACCAATACAAACTGCCAATCAAGGTTAAACGATAAAATGCCTTTGATAAGTGTCGCCATCAAGGTGCCTTGCGGGGCCGGATATTTATCGGTGCCGATAGCGTGTTGAATACCTTGTGCCATCATCTCCGCCGTAGGCGTATCTAAAATTTTTACCGTAGCGCCAATGGCGAGCGATGAAACAATAGCGCCGATGAACAAAGCCATTTGTTGGTATTTTGGCGTGGCGCCAACGATGTAACCCGTTTTTAAATCCTGCGAGGTGGCGCCGGCATTGGCGGCCGCAATGCAGATCATGGCGCCGACAACCAAGGCCATGGGTTCATAAAAATGTCCCGTCCATTTTACCGCAATGAAGATTAAGCATGTGCCCATTAGGGTAGCGATGGTCATGCCGCTAATTGGATTGTTTGACGAACCAATCAAACCTACAATGCGTGAGGACACTGTAACGAAGAAAGCGCCGAAAATGATGACCAGAATACCGAGCAGCAATTTGCTGCCGATGTTGGCGCCGGGTATCAGAGTAGAAGGCATCAGCGCTACGCAAAGAACCAATATCAAACTGCCGATGCCTACTACTTTGATGGATAAATCCTGATCGGTTCTTTTTACAACGGCTGCTTCGCCTTCCGCACCGCTTTTCTTTAGCGAACCAATGCTGCTTTTAAAAGAAGAGATGATGGTGGGAATGGTTTTTATTAACGTGATGAAACCACCCGCTGCTACCGCACCCGCACCAATCTGCCGCACATAAGCCCGGTAAATAGCCGTTGTCCAATCGGTGAAATTGTGCGTTGCCGGGTCCCAACCACCGGGGCCGCCCTTCGTCGCCAGGTCCTTTAAATAACCCAGCTTTACCAACTGCGCCGCAATTGTATCGGCCGGAACCAGCGATGCCAACAAGGGAATAAACACAAACCAACTCAATACGCCACCAGCCACTAATACGCCGGCAATTCGTGGCCCGATGATGTAACCGACACCAAGATATTCCGGTGTAATCTCACCGCTAATCTTTGCTGATGGAAACGCCTTTTGCGCTTGCGCCGTGGCAAAGGCCGGCACTTCCGCTATCACGTGAAAAACTTTTTGCAACAAAGCATACGCACCCGCAAAGCCCAGTCCCAGAAAAGCGGTTTTGGCAATGGAGCCACCCTTCTCTCCTGCTTTTAATACCGATGCGCAGGCCGTGCCTTCGGGGTAAGGAAGCGTGCCGTGTTCCTGCACGATTAACGAGCGCCGCAAGGGTACCATCATCAGCGTTCCGAGGATGCCGCCGAAAATTGCCAATACTAAAATGGTGATGTAGTTGAAAAAGTTGGCGCTGCTGGCTTCGCTTAAAAACAAAAAGCCCGGTAGCGTAAACACCACGCCGGCCGCAATGCTTTCGCCCGCCGAACCCGTAGTTTGAATGATGTTGTTTTCGAGAATCGTGGTTTTTAAAAAGGCTTTGCTCAAGGCAATGGCCAGCACCGCAATGGGAATGGAAGCGCTGACGGTAAGGCCGGCTTTGAGTGCGAGATAAACAGTGGCCGCGCCGAAGATGACGCCGAAGATAGAACCCACCAAAATGGATTTAACGGTAAACTCGGCGATCCTTTTTTCGGCGGGAATAAAAGGTTTGAAGGCGGTTGATTCGGCCATGTGCAAGGGATTTAGTGCCGCTAAAAATAGGGAAATAAAAAAGGGTTGACAGCGTCAACCCTTAGAGGCTTATGCGGCTATTTTATTCGTTTGTCGCGGTAGCCGCCGTAACAACTTTGTTCAGGCGCTTCGCTAAGGGAAACAAGGCAATGCCCGCTATAACGGCTGCAATTACACTGATGGCAAAGAACACAGCCTTGTTATCAAACTTGTCCCAAAAGCCCGCCAGGATACCGGAAATTTTTCCGCCGATAGACGTCGTAAGAAACCAGCCGCCCATCATTAAAGCCGTCAACCGGCGCGGCGCAACTTTAGAGACCAATGACAAACCAACAGGGCTTACAAACAATTCGCTGATTGTAAAAATGCCATAGCTCGCAAATATCCATCCGCTCGAAACTTTATTGTGATAAATGTCGGTGGACAAACACGCTAAAACCATCACCAGCGATGAGAGTCCGGCGATGATGGTTCCCCAGGCAAATTTTGAAGGCGTTGACATCTCCGCGCCACGCGATCGCATCCACCCAAAAAGGCCGACGATAAGTGGTGTGAGTACAATAATCCAAAACGGATTGATGGATTGATAAATTTCTGTCGAAATCAATTTTAAATCTTGCCCCTGTGGCGGCCATTGTTCCTTTGGAAGATTTTGAAAATACAAATCAGGCCCTTGGTGCGTAACGACTTTACCGGAATCGTTTGTCTTCGCACGAAACTGCTCGTCAACCACGGCTACGTCGTGAGGCGTCGTTGTAACGGGCTCCAAAAATTTAAATGGCTTTAAAACAGGCTCTATTGCCTTTGGTGTTTCGCGGTGTGTATAAGTGTCTGCCCAAATGGTAAGGGCAGTCGAGTTCTGGTTGTAAATGTTCCAAAAGATAATTGACACGCCAAAAATTGTAAACAACGTAGCCACCCTTTTCTTGTCAAAGCCTTGTGCTTTGCGGTAGATGTTGTAATAAAAAATAATGACGGGAATACAAGCAGCGATAAAAGCATCGTTCGAATCGGAGCCGATGATGTTTCCGGGAATATACCAACCGATAATACCGGCTATGATTGCCGGTACAAAAACGTATAACACGATCTGGGAAATAGGCATGTCTTCTTTCTGCACAGGCTTAATCACATCGGCATACTTTACGTGCTTAAGCCCGAAGGCAAACCAAATCATGCCGAGAACCATTCCTACTCCGGCGGCGGCAAAAGCCCATCCCCATGAGTAATTGTTCCGCAGATAAGCCGCCACGAAATTGCACACGAAGGCTCCGATGTTGATGCCCATGTAAAAGATATTGTAAGCCACATCTTTCTTTGGTTTCAGTTCTTCCGCGTTGTAGATGTTGCCGAGCAAGGTGGAGATGTTTGGTTTAAAAAAACCATTGCCCACGATGACGCAGGCCAGCGCCGCAAACAACAACCCGTTTCCACTTGATGGCACGGCCAGTAAAAAGTAGCCCAATGCCATTAAAGAACCACCGATAAAAATTGACTTTACATAGCCGAGATACCGGTCGGCAATAAGGCCGCCAATAAATGGAGTGAGATAAACCAGCGCTACGTAGCTGCCGACAATGTCAATGCCAACAGCGTTGTCCATTCCCTTGCCACCGTTGGAGATTGTATCCTTTAAAAAAAGCAACAGGATTCCGACGATCAGATAATACCCAAAACGTTCCCACATTTCGGTGAAGAATAAAACGTACAATCCTCGCGGATGTTTGGCTGTAAGGGGTCGCTGTTCCATGAATGTTATTGGGTTGTTGAGTAAATGAAATTTGCGTTATCAATACGCTACCAAAATACGGGAATTTATAGATGCGCCTCCGGCTTTCGCGTTTGTACCCGATATTCGCAGCCATCGTTAATCTGATAACCATGAACATACTTTTACTCGGCGGCGGCGGCCGCGAACATGCCCTTGCCTGGAAACTATCCCAAAGCAAAAATTGCGACCAACTTTTTATTGCGCCCGGCAATGCCGGCACCGCACAATGTGGAACCAACAAGCGGTTTGCCGCAACCGATTTTGAAGCCGCTAAACGGTGTTGCGTTGACGAAAAAATTGACTTGGTTATTGTCGGTCCCGAAGAACCATTGGTAAACGGCGTAGTGGATTATTTGAAGGAGAACGTAAGCAAGAACCTGCACATCATTGGCCCCGCCAAAGAAGCCGCCCAGCTTGAGGGCAGCAAGGCTTTTGCCAAAGCCTTTATGCAGCGCCACAACATACCTACCGCCGCATACAAAGAATTTACGGTTGATAACTTTACGGAAGGCATCGGCTACTTGAAAAATCATCCGTTGCCCGTTGTCATCAAAGCCGACGGACTGGCGGCGGGCAAAGGCGTCATCATTTGTCAAAATCATTTGGAAGCCGTAGCCGAACTTGACCTTATGATTCAACGCTCTAAGTTTGGCGAAGCCGGCAAACGTGTGGTGGTGGAAGAATTTCTCGACGGCATTGAACTCTCTGTGTTTGTGTTGACTGATGGCAAGAACTATTTGCTCTTACCTGAAGCCAAAGATTACAAGCGGGTGGGCGAAGGCGATACCGGACTAAACACAGGCGGCATGGGCGCCGTTAGTCCCGTGCCGTTTGCCGATGATGCATTCATACAAAAAGTGATTACACAAATTGTAGAACCCACCGTGCAAGGCCTGCAAAAAGATGGCCTTGCCTACAAAGGCTTCGTCTTTATCGGTATTATGAAAGTAGGTGATGAACCCAAGGTGATTGAATACAACTGCCGCATGGGCGACCCCGAAACCGAAGTGGTAATGCCAAGGATTAAAAATGATTTGGTAGAGTTGCTGGAAGCGACGGCAAAGGGCACTCTTTCGTCCATCATTCTTGAAACAGACCCGCGTTTCGCAACGGCGATTGTGGCCGTGAGCGGCGGCTATCCGGATGCTCATGAAAAAGGAATTGAGATAGAGAACCTTGATGTTGTGGGGGCCGATGCCATAATTTTTCACATGGGTACAAAAGACGTGGACGGAAAAATTGTTACGGCTGGTGGCCGTGTACTTTGCGCCACAGCATTGGATGATGACCTTGACAATGCCATCAACAAAAGCCGGGATGCTATTGAGGCAATAGAGTTTGAAGGAAAATATTTTAGACGGGATATTGGCTTTGAGTTTTTGTAGCTTTAGTGGAGTTTGTTTTACCTCTTAAAAAATTTTATGATAAAACGTTTCGTTTCCGCACTTGTTTGCTTCCTGCTGGCCATTTCACTCAATGCACAAGAAAAGATTACGATTACCGGCAGCAACATCAGGTTTCGGTCAACACCTTCGGTCGCTACAGAACAGCCGTTGGTTATCGTTGACAAGTTTGTAACGGACATGAAAAGCATGGTTCTTAATCCATCAAACATTGAATCAATCACCGTTTTAAAAGATGCTTCCGCAACATCCTTGTACGGTTCAAAAGGAATTAACGGCGTCATCCTTATTAAAACAAAACCGGGAACAGAGTTTTACACCATCACTGATTTTGTGAACGCGGAAAAGAACGCAAGCGTTCAAAAAGTAAAACTGAACGAGACTGTTTTACCCGATGCCAAAAAATTATTGATAGAAAAGAAAGCGTTTAAGCAAACGATGCTTTCTTCCGTGTTTTCGTTGGATGAAAATTGCAAGGCCGTCAACAGTGATATGCTTGTAATAATTACAGGCTCCGGTAATTAAGCGAAAACAAATTCCTGCTTATGAACACACCGCTGTACGATGCCGTTCATTATCACGACTATCTCCAACTCGATAAACTCCTGTCCGCCCAACATCCCGAAAGCAACAAACACAACGCACCGGCACACGATGAGATGCTGTTCATCATCATTCACCAGGCTTATGAACTTTGGTTTAAGCAACTCCACTACGAAGCCGATAGCGTTATTGACATCATGCGCCAACCTGCGCTGAACGACAACTCTCCCGAACTGCAAACCGTTGTCCATCGCCTGCACCGCATGGGTGTTATTCTTCGTGTGCTGGTTCATCAGATAGATGTGTTGGAAACCATGACGCCGATGGACTTTCTTGACTTTCGCGACATGCTGCGGCCAGCCTCGGGCTTTCAAAGCTGGCAGTTTAAGCTGTTGGAAGCAAAGCTGGGGTTGAAGTTTGACTACCGCCATGGACAAGAGTATTATACAAAGCAATTGCGGGAAGAACACGTGACGTTGATTAAAGAAGCGGAAGCATCGAAATCGCTTTTGCAGTTAGTAAACGAGTGGCTGGAACGAATTCCTTTCTTCGACAGCAAAGAACTCTGGTCAAATTTTTCAGGAGAAGATTTCTGGGAAACTTATAAGCAAGTTTACACAAACAGTTTGGCCGAAGCTGAAAAAGACAACCTGCAATACTTTACGGATGTTTTCTTCGGCCAACGCGAAAGCCATTACACCTTCTCTTCTACCGCCAACCGCGCAGCTTTGTTTATTATGCTTTATCGCGGTTATCCTTTACTGCAAACCCCTTTTCAATTATTGAACGAACTTCTCGACATTGACGAACAATTGAGCACCTGGCGGCATTGCCACATGAACATGGTTCACCGCATGATCGGTACCCGCATCGGTACAGGCGGCAGCACTGGAAAAGATTACCTGAGAGCCGCCGCCGACAAGCATTACATTTTTAAAGAGATTGCGCAGCTCACATCCTTTCTAATTGAGAGAAGACGGTTGCCGCAATTGCCCAAAGCCGTTGAAAGCAAATTGGGTTTTGAGCGCTTGTAGGGACATGCCCGTGGCATGTCCGGTTAAATGCGCCAACGGCGCACCCAAGTGACCCGCCGGTAAAAGGGCCAATATTGTTGCCGCGTCTATGGTCCGGCTTATAATGCTTGCATATACTTGGACCGGCAAGGCCGGTATCACCGGACATGCCATGGGCATGTCCCTACAAGCATTCAAACCACCGCCGCGCCGCTGTGTCGCCGCGTGAAGCCTTCGCAAAAAATTATTTACGCCTTGCGTTTGAGGTTCGCAAAAGGTTCAGCATTTTTGCACCAGAAAAACCGCCTTCACTTTCCGGATCGGACTTTTCTTCACCATGTCTGTGTTCACGCAATCCCGCAGCTACGTCATCCGCATCATCTTTGCGGTGGCTTTCTTTGTCATCATTGCCCGCCTGTTTGCCTTGCAAGTAGTAAGCAGCAAATACGAAAAAGCCGCCTACGAAAATGCCCTCTTTAAAAAAATCGTTTATCCGCCCCGCGGCATTGTTTACGACCGTAAGAACAAAGCCATCGTTACCAACCAGCAAATGACCGATCTGATGGTAGTGCCATCGGAGGCCCGCGGCGCGGACACAGCCTACATCTGCGAGTTGCTCGACATTGACACGGCGGAGTTTAAAACAAGAATGTTGTCCGCCATTGTAAAAAACGGCCGCGCAAGGCCCTCGGTTTTTGAGGCCTTGCTGACGCCCGAAAAACACGCAAGGCTGGAAGAAAATTCATGGCGCCTGGGCATTGGTTTTTATTTGCAGGAACGCTCGGTGCGCCAGTTTCCATTGAACTCCGGCGGCCACTTTGTGGGTTACATCGGCGAAGTGGATTCGGCCATCATTGCCCGCTCGGATGGCTTTTACCTGTCGGGCGATTACGTAGGCCGTAGCGGCATGGAATCTACATACGAAAAAGTGCTGATGGGCAAACGCGGCGTACAGTATTGGATAAAAGACAACCGCAACAAACTCGTGGGCCGTTTTGAAAACGGCGAAATGGACGAAGCTTCCGAAGCCGGCCGCGGACTGCATACGTATGTGGATGCCGACTTGCAGCAATTAGCCGAAAAACTTTTGAATAATAAAGTCGGTTCCATCGTGGCCATCGAACCCAAAACCGGCGGCATCATTGCAATGGCTTCGGGCCCCGATTACAACCCCAATGATTTAAGCGGCGGCGAAAAACAAAAGAACTATTCAAAATTGGTGCTTGATGTTTCGGCACCATTATTAAACCGCGCCATTAAAGGCCAGTACCCTGCAGGTTCAACCTATAAACCGTTGGGCGCCCTGATTGGTTTGGACGAAGGCGTCATCACGCCGCGAAGCGGCATCGGTTGTAACGGCGCTTATTACGGTTGCGCAAGGCCGGTAAAATGCACCGAACATTGGGCGGGCCATGCCGCCAACCTTCGCCTCGCCATTGCGCATTCCTGCAATTCTTTCTTTAGTATGGCCTACCGCGTTACGGTTGACAATCCGCAGTACGGGGGTGTAAAGCAAGGCTATGCCAAGTGGCGCGAATACATGAATCATTTTGGCTATGGCGTTCACCTCGGCGTGGATTTGCCGAGCGAAGACAAGGGCAACATCCCCGATACATCGGTTTACAACAAAGAGTATCGCGGCAGTTGGAACTCCTGCACCAACGTAACCTTGGGCATTGGGCAGGACAAGATGCTGGTAACGCCATTGCAAATGGCCAATGCCATCTGCATCGTGGCCAACAAAGGCTACTACTACACACCGCATTTTGTAAAAGATTTTGAGAACGAAACCAAAGATGATACGTTGTTGAGCAAGTACCGTGTGAAGCACGAAGTATTGACACACATTCCGGATACCTCATACGAAACAGTGCACAGTGGCATGCAAGATGTAGTGGAGATAGGAACGGCCCGCATTGCCAAAATTGCGGGCATAAACATTTGCGCAAAAACCGGCACGGCCGAGAACTATCGCGTCATTAATGGCGTTCGCACCAAGCTAAAAGACAACTCTATGTTCGTGGCTTTTGCGCCGCGTGAAAATCCAAAGATCGTAGTGGCGGTAGTAGTGGAGAACGCCGGCTTTGGCGCCACCTGGGCCGCACCAATGGCTTCCTTAATGATTGAAAAATTTTTGAACGATACTTTACGTGCAGACCGGATAAAAGAAGTAGAACGCATCAATGCCGCCAACCTGATGCCAAGCTGGTTGGAAGCAGAACAAAAGAAAGCCGACAGCACCCGTGCGGTGTATTACTTCAACCTCACCAAGGACAGCACCTATTTAAAAAAATTCTTTAAACCAAAACAGCAGGAGACTAAAAAAGATACGAGCAAGCCCAAACAACTCATTGCCGTTAAACCATCATCGCCGAAAAAAGACGTACCTAAACCGGCTGCGCCCGATACGCAGCGTATCGGTTACCTGCGCCGGTCCGAATGGATTGACGACTTGCAGAAGCATCTCGAAAAGCGGAGGGCTGCTTTATCATGAGCAGAAAAGAAACCCCGTTTTCCAGCCGTATTGACTGGAGCCTCGTCTGGATTTATCTCTTGTTGGTAGGCGTTGGCATCACCGCCATCTTTGGCGTTACCTACACCGATGGCGACCCGGTGGTGCAAAGCTTCCTCGGCTTTAAAACCGATTACAGCAAGCAATTTTATTTCTTTCTGGTGGCCGCTGTTCTCGGCATCTTCATCTTGCTTACCGACTCTAAATTTTTTACCGCCACGGCCAATCTTTGGTATGCGGTAGGCATTGTAACCTTGTTATTGGTTTTTCCCCTTCACTCCAATGTAAAAGGCACCAAGAGCATCATTCGTCTCGGCGGCTTTAATTTTCAACCGGCTGATTTCTGCAAGTTGTGCGTGGCCCTGGCCTTAGCCAAATACCTCTCCTTGCCCAACATGGATTTCAGCAGGCCGCGGTCGCAACTGATTGCCGTGGGCATTGCTTTGCTCCCGGCTTTCATGAGCATTGCGCAAAGCGAAACAGGTTTGGCCCTGGTTTACTTTTCATTTTTTGTGGTGATGTACCGCGAGGGTTTGCCGTCAACCATCTTGGTGGTCGGCTTCTTTATCGGCGCCATCGCGGTATGCGCTTTATTGCTGGCTAAAACCGTCTTGCTTATTTCCATCGCGGTCATCACGGGCCTCATTGCTTTTGTAGTTTGGCAACGGCAGCGGCAACGGTTATCGGCTACGGTGCCTGTTATTTTTATCGGCCTGATGGCCGCCGCATTTGTGGGCGTGGGTGTGCCCATCATTTTTAAAAACGTAATGAAGCTTTACCAAGTGGAGCGCATCTACAGCACCGTTGGCAAGGAGGTTCCCAAAGAATACATTCTGGCGCACAAAAAGGAACTGAACTCGCCGGAAACCACCAAAAAGGACAAAGAAGCCGGCGACTATAACGTAAAGCAATCCAAGATTGCCATCGGCTCCGGCGGCTTGTTGGGCAAGGGGCTTTTAAAAGGCACGCAAACCCGTTACGATTTTGTGCCCGAGCAACGCACCGATTTTATTTTCTGCACCATTGGCGAGGGCTTTGGTTTTGTGGGCACCACGGCAGTGATGCTAATTTATCTTTTACTGCTTTACCGCATCATTGCCATCGCCGAACGGCAGCGCAGTGTGTTCAGCCGCTGTTATGCCTACGGTGTAGCGGCCGTGTTTTTCTTTCACATCGTCATCAATGTGTGCATGACCGTTGGCCTTGCGCCGGTCATTGGCATTCCGCTGCCATTTATTAGTTACGGCGGTACGTCATTACTAACCTTCAGCATTATGCTGGCGATATTGGTAAGGCTGGATGCGGACAGGCAGATGGTGTTGCGGTAGGGAACAGAGCAACAGACGAACAAGGAATGATGAATGACGAAGGAAATACATCAACATCGGAAACTTATTTCTTCATTCATCATTCCTTGTTCGTCTGTTCGATATTCGCATTTTACAACTTACCAGCCATGAAACCAATTCCCTTATCCGAAGGTTCCTTCACCATAGACAAGTCCAAACTCTTTGTTCCCTTTGACGAAGAAAAAGACATCTTGCAACAACGGCCTACCGGCAGTTTGCTCGTAGAAATTCAACCCTTTCTCGTCATTACTTCCAAAGATGTTTTACTGTTGGATACAGGTCTCGGCTTCGGCGATACCGGTGGCGAATTGCAGCTTCACAAAAACATTAAAGCTGCTGGTTACCATCCGAATGACGTTACCAAAGTGTTGATGTCGCATCTTCACAAAGACCATGCAGGCGGCATAAGCTTCGGCAAAGACCATCAGTGGTTAAGTTTTCCGAACGCCACTTATTACGTGCAGGAACGTGAATTGAATTTTGCGTTAGAGAAAGGCTTGCCTTCTTTCATCCCTGAAGAATTTGAAGTGTTGAAAGATCATCACCAGGTGCATTTATTGAAAGATGATGAAGGCTCTATCGACGATTACATTTCTTACCAACACACCGGCGCTCATTCTCCACATCACCAAGTGTTTTGGATAAAAGATGGCGATGAGATAATCTTCTTCGGTGGCGATGATGCGCCGCAGTTGCACCAAATGAAAACCCGCTACAAAACCAAGTACGATTTCGATCCTGATAAAGCAATGAACCTGCGGAGAGAATGGTGGGAACGCGGCGCAAAAGAAGGCTGGACGTTTTTGTTTTACCACGATATTAAAACACCGATGTACAAAGCAACATGAATCGTCAATACGCAATGTTGGATCTTCTCTTTTAAATCTTTCACCCCGACAATCCTTTCTCATCCGCGGCATCTGCGGTTTATCTTTGCGCCACTTAAAAATCTTCTATGTCACAATACCGGATTGAAAAAGATACAATGGGCGAAGTACAAGTGCCCGCCGATGCTTATTATGGTGCACAAACTCAACGCAGCATTGACAATTTTAAAATTGCGCAGGACATCAACCGAATGCCCAAAGAAATCATCCGCGCCTTTGCTTATTTAAAAAAAGCGGCGGCCCTAACCAACCTTGATGCCGGTGTTTTATCAACAGAAAAATCAGACCTGATTGGCCGCGCAGCCAATGAAATTTTAGAGGGCAAGCTGGATGCTTATTTTCCCTTGGTGGTGTGGCAAACCGGCAGCGGCACGCAAAGCAACATGAACGTGAACGAAGTGATTGCTTATCGCGGCCATGTACTCAACGGCGGCAATCTGGAAGACAAAGAAAAGGCCCTTCACCCCAATGATGACGTGAACAAATCGCAATCAAGCAACGATACGTTTCCGACGGCCATGCACATTGCTGCGTATAAAATTTTGGTGGAAACAACGATACCCGGCATTGAAAAGTTGCGCAATACACTGGCCCAAAAAAGCAAGGCCTTCATGCACGTAGTGAAGATTGGCCGCACTCACTTTATGGATGCCACGCCGTTAACGGTGGGACAAGAGTTTAGCGGTTATGTTTCGCAATTGGATCACGGTTTAAAAGCCATCCGAAACACACTCGATCATTTATCTGAATTAGCACTTGGCGGCACCGCGGTGGGCACCGGCATTAATACGCCGAAAGGCTATTCTGAAAATGTAGCAAAGCACATCGCAGCCTTAACGGGCTTGCCATTCAGAACGGCAGAAAATAAGTTTGAAGCCCTCGCTGCACACGATGCGATTGTAGAAGCTCACGGCGCTTTGAAAACCGTTGCGGTTAGCCTGATGAAAATCGCCAACGACATCCGCATGTTATCATCGGGTCCGCGTTCGGGCATTGGCGAAATTTTTATTCCCGACAACGAACCGGGTTCGTCCATCATGCCGGGCAAAGTAAACCCCACGCAGTGCGAAGCCTTGACGATGATTTGTGCGCAAGTGATGGGCAATGATGTCGCCATCGGTATCGGCGGCTCCTTAGGCCATTTTGAATTGAACGTGTTTAAGCCGGTGATGATTTATAACTTTTTGCACAGCGCACGATTGATTGGCGATGGCTGTGTTTCCTTCAACGATAAATGCGCCATGGGCCTTGCACCCATTGAGGAAAACATTAAAAAGCATGTGGACAATTCATTGATGTTGGTAACATCACTCAACACAAAAATCGGTTATTATAAAGCGGCGGAGATTGCACAAAAGGCACACAAGGAAGGAACCACATTAAAGGAAATGGCGGTAAAGCTGGGCTATGTTACACCGGAAGAATTTGATGCGTGGGTGATACCGGAAAACATGGTGGGGGAGATCGCGAGTGGCGAGTAGCCGTTAAAAACAAACAATCTTTACATAAAAAAACCTCTCTGAAAATCAGAGAGGTTTTTTATTATGGCGAATGATTGAATAAAGAACCTACTGGCAACTGGTAACCGGTAACTCACTCGTTATTGAAAGATGTACCGTATCCCCAACTGCACTTGAAAACGCGAAGCCTGGCTTGTGCTGTTTTGGAAGGTGTTCACCAACGGAATCTGGTTTGTCGCATCCAAATAAGGGAAGGAGAACGATGGCTTGCCCGCATCAGCTCCGGAGGTGACAATGCCTTTAAAGTTCAGCAACGAATAGTTGTTGCCCGAACCCAAAGATTTGCTGGTGGTGCGGAAGATGCCCCAATTCTTGTTAATTAGGTTGCCGAAGTTGTAGATGTCGGCGGTGAATCGGAAGATGTTCGTCTTTTTGCCAAATCGAACCATTACATCTTGCGTTAAGTTTAAATCAAGGCGTTTGTAAAAAGGCAACAGCAGTCCGCTTCTTTCTGCATATTCTCCTCTCTTTTTGTACAAATAAGGGTCTTGATTGATGTACGCATTTAATTGGCTCCAGATCACCGAGGCCGAACGGGTATCAGCGGCATTGTCGGCCACTAACACAATCTCGCTTTGGCTACGCGGAACGTAAATCAGGTCGTTGCCGGTAAGGCCGTCACCGTTCAAATCGCCGTTGTAGGCATAAGAGGCCGTACCGCCGTTGGCTGCTTCAAACGTAAGGCCGATGGAGGTAGCCAAATTCTTCAGGTATTCTTTGCGGTAATAAGCAGCGGCCACCACGCGGTGCGGCTGGCTAAAACCGGAGTAACCCAGTTCGGGCGCATTCGGATCACCGCTTACGGGCCGGTCGCGCCAGATGGATTGGGCAATGGAACCGCCATCGTTTACCGATTTGCTTTTGCCGAAGCTATAAGCTATCATCGTGTAAAGGTTGGCGATGTTGCGTTGCAACTGGCCAGTGATGTTGTACGAATAACCCTTCGATGTGTTGGTCATCAAGATCGCATCGGAGATGTTTGGATTAGTAGCCGAAGCGCCGCCGGCGCCGCTGTAAATCTGGGTAGATGTGTAGCGGATGCGGTTATCGGGGCCAACCAACGGCGAACCCGTTGACGGCAGGTTGATGTTTTGATGATAGATTGCATTGATGTCTTTGGTATAGACGCCTTCCAACGTAGCGGTGATGTCGGAAAAAATCTTTTTATCCACCGCAAGATTACTCCTAAAGATTTGCGGGAATTTAAAGTCCTTGTCCGTTACGGCAAGGTTGTAAGACGTATTAGCCGCGGCGCCTGCCGGACGATTGGCATTCACATCGTTGCTAAACGTGCTGCCCGATGTTTTCACGAAAGAGCCGAAATCAACACCGTTGTTGCTCGCCTGGTTGGAAATCCACACAAAAGGAGGAGCACCGGAAAACACGCCCAAGCCGCCACGAACCTGAATGGTTTTATCGCCCCTGGCATCCCAGTTAAAGCCTACACGCGGACTCCACAACACGGCTGTTTTTGGCAACTGGCTTGTACTGATGCGTACACCGTTCCGGTAAACCAGATTGTCGGCAACGGTATTGGCCGGCAAGTCGTTCATGCTCCAGATCGGCAGGTCGGCACGTAAACCTATTGTTACCACTAGGTCTTTGGTGGCATTCCAACGGTCTTGTGCAAAGAATCCGAGTTGCAAGGATTTAAGGTCGGCAAAAGGGAACTCACCACCTTTGCGTGCCGAGTACCGAAGCTCGTAGCGTGTAGCGGTTTGTGCACCGTTCATGGCCGCATTGTAAAAAGCCGTCAGGCTGGGAAACTGGTAAGCACCGTAATAGTTGGGCGCAAAGCCATTGCGGAATTTATTAAACGTGTTCTGTGTACCAAAGGTGAGGTTGTGCTTTCCTTTAAACATCGAAAGGATGTCGTTGAGCTGATAGGTATCGGTGCTCAACACATTGAAAGCAGTGAAGGGTTCGTACCCGAACGACGTGTAGGTGCTGCCCGAACCGTTTCCGATGTCAACCAACGGAAAGATGCCGCCGGGTGACGACCGGAAGTCACGCAGACGGTTGTAGCCAATCTGCAGTTTGTTGGAAATGCGGTTGGAGAACCGTGAGTTCAACTCCGCAATCACGATGTTGAAATTGTTGTTGATGATGTACGATGAAGCAAAGAAGGGCATGCCCGTGTTGCTCGCCGTGCGTCCACCCGATAGCGAACCGCTGGTGCTGGGCACCACGTTGCGGTTGCTCTTTAAATAAAAATAGTTGATGGAAAAGGTGTTCTTGCTGTTGATGTTGTAATCAATGCGGGCTGTAATGCGGTCAGCGTTTGTTTTGTAGTTGTAGTTCTCATACGGGCCGGGATCGTAACCGTATTTCGATACAAGAAAGTTGCGCAAAACATCAAGCGTATCGCCGTTGGCCTGCGATACACTTCCGTTTACCGGAGGCAAACCGGCGCGGCTTGCCACATAGCTTGTGGCCGGTTGGGCCAGCCTTTCTTTTTCAACGCTGACAAAATAAAACAGCTTGTTTTTTACAATGTAGCCGCCCAGATTGGCGCCGGCACTGTAATAATTAAAGTCCTGCGATTGCAAAGTGGTGGTACCTACGTGCGTGCCCGTGAGATAAGGATTGCGCCAGTAATAATAAACGCTGCCGCGATAGTTGTTGGTGCCGCTGCGGGTAACCGTATTGATGCCCGCGCCGGTAAACGATCCAAGTGTTACGTCGTAAGGCGCGATGTTCACCTGCACCTGATCAAGCGCATCTAATGAGATGGGTTGAGAGTTGGCTTGCCCACCCAAAGTGCCGGCCAAACCAAAGGTATTATTGAACGAAGCGCCGTTTACCGTTAGGTTATTGTAAGCCGAACTGCGGCCGCCAAAAGAGTTGCCGTTGGCCGTTGGCGTCAGCCGCGTATAGTCTTGCAAGCTGCGGCTAATAGTAGGCAGGCGGTCAATCTGCTGCCGGGTAATGACTTCGGCCGAACCGGTGCGGCTGCGGCTGAATACACGGTCGCTGCGGTTGGACGATACGGTGACTTCGGTAAGGGCGCCGGCCGATGAAAGCAACCGGAAATCGGCCTTGTAAGCCGTGCCCAATGACAGCGTTATATCGCCTTGTTTGGAAGCCTGAAACCCCACGAAAGAGGCCGTGACTTCATAAGGGCCACCAACTCTTACATTGGGCAAATTGTAGCGTCCGTCGTTCCGGGTTGAGGTGGTGTAACGTGTTCCGGTAGGCACGTGAATGGCGGTGATGCTGGCTCCTTGCAGCCCTTGTCCGTTTTCGCCCGTCACCACACCTTGAAGTTCGGATGTAGTTTCCTGGGAGAAGACTGATACAACGGAAAGCAGAAACGCCGCAATCAATAGGAAAGCGTTCTTTCTTCTCATGTGTTAGAATTTTGGCGCAAAGGTGCAGGGAAAGGGAATGTGTACCAACAACATTTTATTAAGAAATTGTGACGCTCAAACGCGGTAATGGGCGGCTTCATTGTTATAACTCAACTCCGGTGCTTGAGGAAAATGTTCTACAAGGCCGGCTCTTTTTTAAAGTCCGGCAATAAGAAATCAGGCATTCATCCCGTTAATCATTTTATCCATCCGCAAAAACGTTCAGCCCGTTTAAAGGAACACTATTTGCCAAGGGATACCTGCCACCCCTTAACTATCCATTCATGCAAGAAGAAAAAAATCCTGCGTCAAAAACCGAAAAGCCCAAACGGAGTTTGCCCATGCGCATTGCTCGCATCGTTGGCAAAAGCCTGCTTTTTCTTTTGCTTTTCATCATTGTTGTCTTTCTCCTGATCCTTACACCACCGGTTCAAAAGTTTCTAACGTTCAAAGCGGAAGGGTACTTACAAAACAAGCTGAAAACCCGCGTGCAGATCGGCCGCATTTCCTTCGGCCTGTCCGGCAATGTGAGCCTCGATAACATCTACATTGAAGACCAAACAAAAGACACGCTTGTTTATGGCGGCAGCATTAAAGCCAACATCGCTTTTCTAAAATTGCTTTCAAGCGAAGTGGAAGTAAAAGGCATTGAATTGCAAAACATCACCGCGAAGATTAAACGGCAATTGCCCGATACGGTTTTTAATTACCAGTTTATTGTAAATGCTTTTACCAGCGGCGCCACTACCGATACCAGCACCGGCGCACCCATGAAATTGGCCATAAGCGATGTCACACTGGACAATGTGGCGCTGACCTATAAAGATGTAATTACCGGCAACGACGTGTTTGCAAAGATCGGTTATGCCACCACCACCATTGATAAACTGGATCTTGCCACCCAGACCTATGACTTCCCCACGCTTATCCTGCGCAACTCTGTTGTGCGCATGAAACAGGCAACACCTTTACTGGAACCAAAGCCGATGGCGGTGGATTTAAAAGCCGCCACCGCTCCTTCACCCATGCATTTAAGTTTTGGCACTATTGACGTGAACAAGGTGGCCATTCAATATGACAACGATGTATCAGCTCTATATTCTTCCATCAACATCGGTAAACTAAAAGTGGACGGCAAGCTGCTTGACTTGCAGCGCAACAAAGTTTATTTAGATGAGTTAGACTTGAGCAACACCACCGCCAATGTTCGCATGGGGGCTAAACCCGGTGCGCAAGTAGTGAAGGACCAGGCCGCGCAGAAGGTTGCCGCCGAAAGCACCGCCGGCTGGGACTTTAAAGTGGACAAGATTCGCTTTGACAACAACAACATAAAGTTTGACGACGACAGCAAACCGGCACTGGCTTATGGCATGGACTACAGCCATCTGAAATTTGACAGCCTGACCTTATATGCCGATAATTTTTTAATGAACAACGACAGCACTGGCACTACCATCACCAAAGGTTCGTTGCGGGAAAAAAGCGGCTTTGTGTTGAATGATGTGCAAGGCGATTTGTTGTACGCGAACAACCAGGCTTACTTAAAAAATCTTTTGATTAAAACACCGGGCACGGAAATCAAACGCAGCCTCGTGCTGCAATACGCATCGCTTGACGAACTGGCCAAACATTTTGAACGCACTGTGTTTGACATTGACGTGGCCGATAGCTACGTACAGGTAAAAGACATTCTCCTCTTTGCGCCGCAGCTTCGTTCGCAGCCGGCGTTGAAAAACCCAAACGATGTGTTGCGCATGAACATGGTGGCAAAGGGCACGATGGATAGAATGAATATGGCAAGCCTGAAATTTGACGGATTTCAAAACACGCATCTTGATGCCAGCGGAACACTTACCGGTTTATCAAATCCGAATAACGCCGGCGGTGATTTTACCATCAGAAGATTCACCACTAACCAAACCGACATTGCTTTATTTGGCGGTGATGCGTTGAAAGCGGTTCCCATCAGCCTTCCGCAAACCATCAACGCTTCGGGTTATGTAAGAGGCAATGCGGGTAAGCTGAATACAACGCTGAATGTGAACACAACAGATGGCAACGTGGTGCTCGACGGAAGCTTTGCCAACCTGATGAATCCCGCATCCACATCGTACAACGCGAGAGTGCTGGCATCAAACCTGAAGCTTGGAAAGATATTAAAGCAAGGAGCCGCCATCGGCAACTTAACGGGCCGCTTTACTGCCACAGGACACGGCCTTACCCCGCAAACCATCAACACCAAATTTTCAGCGGTCATTAATTCGGTTGGCTACAACAACTATAATTATCGCAACATAGCCGTCAACGGATCGTTAAAGAAAACAGCCTTTAATGTGGCTGCGAATGTGAAAGACCCGAACGCGGCTATCACCTTAACGGCAAGCGGCGATTATGCGGGTTACGGCCCGTACAAGATTGACGGCATGATAGATAGCGTGAAGGCCGATAAGCTTGGCTTTGCCACACAGCCCCTGATTGTTCGCGGCAAAATCAATGGCGACATTGCAAGCATCAATCCCGATAATCTTCAAGCCAACATTTTAATCACCAAAGGATTGGTCGTATCCGGTACAAACCGCTTGCAATTGGATTCTGTTTCATTGGCAGCGGGTAATGATGGCGAAACTTTCGTAACGTTAAAGAGCGACATCATTCGTGCGGATTTGCGTGGACAATACAAGCTTGCCGATTTGGGCAACATCTTTTTAAACACCATCGCCCCGTATTGGAACACTGGTGCAGCTACGACTGCGGCAGCCGCCGTTGCTCCGTATAATATTCGCTTCAATGCCGACCTGATTTATTCGCCAACATTGGTCGCTTTTGTACCCGATTTAAAAAAGGCCGATAACGTTCATGCCGAAGGAACACTGGCAACCGGACAAGGCTTGCAGGCAACCATCACAGCGCCTTCGATTTTATACGGAACGAATGAAATAAAGAACCTTCGGGCGAATGTGTTTACCAGCGACAGCGGCTTGCAGGTACGCGGCACCGTTGACCGTTTGAAAACCGGAAGTTCCCTCGATATTTATAAAACAAGCATCAGCGCCACAGCCCTGAACAACAACATTGATTTTTCGTTGGGTATAAACGACAAGGCTGATAAACGCAAATACTTTTTGAGCGGCTTGGTGGCAATGCCTGTGAACGGCGACATGATGCTGCACCTGAAACCTGATAGCCTTCGGCTGAACTATGACGGCTGGAACGTAACGCCGAACAATCAAATCGTGATTGGCAAAACCGCTATCACTGCGAATGATTTTACGCTATCGAAAGCGGGACAAAGTCTCACCATTCAAAGTCTGGCCGCGGTAAGTGGCGAACAACCTTTAGACGTTCGGTTTAAAGATTTTCACATCAGCACCCTTACAGGTTTTATTAAAGCCGATTCGGTATTGGTGGATGGCACCATCAACGGCAATGCCACCTTCACTAACTTAATGAAGCAGCCCCTGTTCACCACCGATTTAACAGTGAACGATTTAAGCCTGCGCAAAGACACATTGGGCAACCTGAATGCGAAGGTTAGCAACAGCGGCAACCGTTATAATACGAATATCACACTCACCGGAAGAGGAAACGATTTAGCCATCACCGGTTATGCCGAACAGCAGACGAATGACGTGGCTTTAAACATTGACCTTGCCGTGAAGCGATTGAACATGGCAACCTTTGAAGGCGCCATGAAAGACTTTGTAACGTCGGCCACCGGCGGCATGAACGGGAATATAACCCTGCGGGGAACCACGACAGCGCCGGTGATTGACGGCAAGCTAAACTTTGACAATGTAGCCATTACCACGGTGGCCATTGGCGGGCCGTTGAAGGTGGACAACGAATCACTGGTGGTAGTCAGCAACAAAGGTTTGGAGTTCAATAAATTTTCCGTTCAGGATTCGGCCAACACGCCCATTACTATGAACGGTCTTGTCGGCACTACCAACTTTATCAACTACAATTTTGATCTAACGGTTCGTGGCCGCCACTTCAGAGCGATAAGCCTTCCCAAGAAACAAGGCGAGATTTATTACGGCAATCTGTACATCACTACCAACATGCACATTACCGGCACGGAAGTAGCGCCGAAAGTGGACGGCAACCTGACGATAGATGACGGCACCGAATTTACCGTGGTGGTTCCGCAAACCGATCCGGGTGTGGTGAGCCGCGAAGGCGTGGTGCAGTTTGTAAACTTTAATGATCCCGGCGCCGACTCTTTGTTTTTAGCGCAGTATGATTCGCTCAACAAAGCAACGGCATTGATTGGTTATGACATCGCCACCAACTTAACAATTAAGAAAGAAGCCAAGTTCAACATCGTGATAGATGAAGCCAACGGCGACTTTGTGGCACTGCAAGGCGAGGCGGCAATGACGGCAGGCATAGACCCAAGCGGCAAAACAAACCTTACCGGAACGTACACCATTGACCAGGGTTCGTATCAACTCACCTATAATTTTCTGCAACGCAAATTTGACATTCAGAAGGGCAGCAAGATTACCTGGAACGGCGAACCGACTGATGCCACGCTGGACGTGAAAGCAGTTTATACCGCCAATACGGCGCCGCTTGATTTGGTGAGCAATTACATTTCGGCCGATAACGCATCCATTCGGAATACCTATTTGCAAAAGCTTCCGTTTGAAGTCTATTTGAAAATGGCGGGTGAGTTAATGAAGCCGGAACTAACCTTTGACATTCAGTTGCCCGAAGACAAAAACTACAACGTATCATCGGATGTAACCACCAACGTGCAAACGCGGCTTTCGCAGTTAAGAGCAGAGCCGTCGGAATTGAATAAACAAGTGTTTGCGCTGCTGTTGCTAAACCGCTTTGTGGGTGAGAATCCTTTTCAAAGCAGCGGTGGTGGCGGCTTTGATGCGGGAGCATTGGCAAGGCAAAGTGTAAGCAAGTTGCTGACCGAACAACTCAACGGGCTTGCAGGCAACCTGATTCAAGGTGTTGACTTGAACTTCGACGTGGCATCCACCGATGATTATACAACCGGCGAACGCCGCAACCGCACCGATTTAAATGTAGGCTTGAGCAAGCGTTTGCTGAACAACCGGCTGACGGTAACCGTGGGCTCCAACTTTCAATTAGAAGGCCCGCAGCAAAGCGGCCAGCAAAGCAATAACATTGCCGGCAATGTGGCTGTCAATTATCAATTAAGCCGCGACGGACGGTACATGCTTCGTGCTTATCGTAAAAACGATTATTACGGTGTGGTGGACGGCTATATTATTGAAACCGGTTTGCGTTTCATCATCACTCTTGATTACGACCGTTTTGCCGACATCTTCCGCAAACGTAAACGGGTAGCAAACAACCGTGAGACACCTAAAGAACCACTTCCATGAGAAAGACAACAGACAATTGGCAATTGGCAATAGGCAATAGGCAATACGCAACAAACAATACACAAGTAACAATAAACAATGAGCAAGCAACAGCAATCGAGCAAAGTGCCAAAAGAAAAAAAATGAACCGTCAAGCTTTCAGGCTCCGTTTGCCCATTGCCTATTGCCTATTGCTTATTGGCCTTGCGGCTTGCAGCAGCACCAAGCACATACCCGAAGGCGATGCTTTGTACACCGGCGCCAAAGTGAAGTTGAATGCCTCAAACGTAAGCAAGCAACAGAAGAAGGTATTGAACACCGACTTGGAAGGGCTGACCCGGCCAAAACCAAATGGAAGTCTGTTGGGCATTCCGTTCAAACTTTTAATCTGGAACGCATTTTACACCACCAAAACAAAAGGCATCAAACACAAGCTGCAAAGCTTTGGCGAACCGCCGGTTTTGGCCAGCAGTGTAAACCTCAATGCCAACACAGTGCTGCTGCAAAATCACTTGCAGAACAAAGGCTTTTTTGGCGCTGCGGTCAGTGCCGATTCAACATGGAAAAAGAAAAAAGCAAGCGTTATCTACACGGCCGAAGCAGGTCCGCAGTACAAGATTGCATCGGTGGATTTCTCAAAAGACACGACGCCGTTATCGTCGGTGATTGACACCATCAGTAAGAACACCTTGCTGAAAGTAGGCGCACCTTATGACCTTGATTTGATTAAAGGCGAAAGGGACCGCATTGATGCCTTGGTGAAAGAAAGAGGCTATTATTATTTCAGTCCGGAGTATTTACTGGTGAAGGTGGACAGCATCAATCCAAAGAATTTCAATGTGGCCATGCGTGTGGTTGTAAAGCCTGCTACACCGATGCAGGCACAACAGGCTTACCGTATTAATGATGTTTACATCTACAGCAACTACAGCCTGAACAATGCCCGCCGCGATACGGTCCGCACCACCGGCCAGGTGTACGAAGGCTTTCACATTATAGACCCACGCGGCAAGTTCAAACCCAGGTTGTTTACCAACATAATGGCTTTTCATCCTAATGACTTGTACACCCGCACCGATCACAACAAAACCCTTCAACGGTTGATGAACCTGAATGTGTTCAAGTTTGTAAAAAACCGTTTTGAAAAAGTGCCCGGTGATTCGGCAAAGCTGAACGCTTATTATTACCTCACGCCTTTAGCCGAAAAAGCCCTGCGGGCAGAAATTGGCGCCAATACCAAAAGCAACAACTTAAACGGCAGTGAAATCAGTGTTGGCTTTACGCACCGCAATACTTTTCGTGCCGGCGAGCAAATGGACATTCGCGCCTATGCCGGAACCGAAGCGCAATTTGCGGGTTCGTTCTCCGGCGTAAGCACTTTTCGCTTAGGCGCCGAAGTAAACTTCGCCATACCCCGTTTTGTTAACCTGCCATTCATTCATCTGAAAAGTAAAAGCGCTTATGTGCCGCGTACCAACATTCAATTGGGTTACGAAGCGCTGAACCGCAAAACCCTTTATACACTTAATTCTTTTCACGGCGGCATCGGTTATTTATGGAAAGAGAGTCCGATCAAGTCGCATGAATTGTATCCTATCTCCATCACCTATGTGCAACCGCAAAACGTGGACACAAGTTTTCAAAAACTGGTGAGAACCAATGCATCGTATCGCCATATTATTGACACGCAATTTGTTTTGGGGGCCACGTATCAGTTAAACATTAATCAACAAGCAGCCGGCTTTCAAAAAATAAATTCCTTTTATCTGAATGTACTGGGTGATGTATCAGGAAATCTTGCGGGATTGTTGGTAAGTGGCAGCGGTGTCAACGGCAAGAAATTATTCGGACTGCCTTTCTCACAATACGTAAAGGTGGAAGCCGATGGCCGTTACTACCGTAAGTTAGGCACCAGCACTACCTGGGCCAACCGGATTATTTTTGGTTATGGTTTGCCCTACGGAAATTCACTGCAACTGCCGTACATAAAACAATTCTTTTCAGGCGGCAACAACAGTGTGCGGGCCTTCCGTAGCCGCACGTTAGGACCTGGAACCTATCTGGCTCCGCTTTCGCCACAGGGTTATATCCCCGATCAAACGGGTGACATAAAATTGGAAATGAATACCGAGTTGCGTCCGCGCATTTCAGGTCCCATCTACGGCGCTTTGTTTATAGATGCCGGCAACATTTGGTTGAAAAATGCCGACCCAGACAAGCCGGGTGCGGAATTCACCAGTCAGTTTTTAAATCAGTTGGCCATCGGCGCCGGCGTGGGTTTACGGGTGGACATTCAGTTGTTTGTTCTTCGTCTTGACCTTGCCTTTCCGGTGCGCAAGCCCTGGTTACCCGACGGCCAGCGTTTCGTGCTCAATCAGTTCAATCTTGGCGACAAAGCCTGGCGCAGGGATAACCTGATTTTGAATCTGGCGATTGGTTATCCGTTTTAAACGAGTTGTTGGTTTGAGAGATAAGAGCACTTCTGAAAAGGAGTGCTCTTTTTGTGGGTTGAAGGTTTAAATAACGATTGCGTTTTCGGTGGCTTGAATATCGGGCTGCTATCCACTATTTGCAAAGAATTTCTTAGTTTCATCAAAAGCAGTTGCATGAGCATCAACGATTACAAAACCTCGATTAAAATCTTGATTGATTCCACTAACAACGAAACGCTTTTAAAGCAATGGAAAGAATAATTGGAATGGGATGTAGAACACCAAGGCGAAGTAAAATTCTCCGATGAGGAATGGCAAGCCGTTCAGAAAGGCTCGGCCGATTATACAAGTGGCAACGTCATTTCGTTAGAAGAATTTATAGAGAAGAGATGAGCCGGCAGCCACTTACCGTTCTTTTTACCAGAAAAGCCGATGCAGATGAAGAAGCCATTTACAACTACATTTCCCGCAAGTTTGGGAAAATTTATGCCGATAAGTTTCGCTCAAATATCATCGCCCTGTTTGAAAAGATAGCGCTTACTCCTATTGCCGGTAGAATGGCTAAGAAAGATCATTCCCTTCGTGTTTTTATTTCCATTGGCAAAACAAAGTTGTTTACAAAACAACAGATGCGAACATCATAATCATCAGAATTCTGAATGCAAAAATAAAATCTGCTTCAAGATATTAGCAATAAGAATCTATACCGGCCGCTCTCTTTTATTGAATTTAAATCGCAAGGTCAAATCATCTTGCAATCGTTCAATCTTTCTTACTTTACCTCTTTAAACCCAAACACTTTCTTTTATGAACCCACAAATCTTTATCACCACCAGCACCTCTCTCGAAGGTTACCGCGTCACCAAACAATTAGGCCTCGTTCGCGGCATCACCGTCCGGTCACGGAGCATTCTCGGCAACATGGCCGGCGGCTTCATGACACTCTTCGGCGGCAAGAGCACCATCTACACCCAACTGTGCGAACAGACACGCGAAGACGCCTTGCAACTAATGATGAAACACGGTGTTGAAATGGGCGCCAATGCCATCATCAACATGCGCTACGATGCCAATGAAGTAATGAGCGGCCTTACCGAAGTATTGGCCTACGGAACAGCGGTAGTGGTGGAAAAGGTGAATTGATTTTTTAGATAAGTCTCCAATAAGTCATTGCCTTTGTTCAGGAAATGATTTAAAGAACGATGACAATTGGCGTAAAATTTACGACAGTTTTCACTATCTTTATCAAAACCTGTCAATGAAGAACAGTCAGCAAAAAAGCAAGGCAAGTATAAAGCATAAAAATTTAAAACGGCAGGCGTCTACTGAAATTAAAGGAAAAATGAATGGGCACAAGAGCGTGCCCAGCGCTGCCAATGCGAAAGCAAAAACAAACGCGGCGAAGCCTGTCTCTGTTTTCACATACAAGGGAGCAAACGATAAGAACGTGCTCCACATTATTGAGATGGTCAGAGCCGGTGTTGGCTATGACGATTTTAGCCAGATAGCTGGCGACACCGCTTTTTCAATGGCTGATTGGGCGAATTATTTGCAACTCTCCGAGCGAACGCTCCAGCGCAACCAAAAAGAAAAAAAACTTTTCCAGCCCGTTCAGTCGGAAAAAATTATCGAGCTAAGCATGTTGTACCAATATGGAGTGGAGGTTTTCGGCGACAAGGGAAATTTTGATACATGGCTTCACTCCCAATCAATAGCCTTGGGCGGAAGAGTGCCAAAGGATTTGCTTGATACAAAGTTTGGCGTTGGCCTGATAAGAGATGAATTGGGACGGATTGAACACGGAGTG
This sequence comes from Flavisolibacter sp., assembly GCA_965247695.1. Lineage (GTDB taxonomy): Bacteria > Bacteroidota > Bacteroidia > Chitinophagales > Chitinophagaceae > Flavisolibacter. The sequence goes on along the minus strand of OZ252037.1, from coordinate 901,546 downwards.
TTGGCATGATCGTTTACCGATTAACAAAAGGAAAGTTTCGTTCTGACCTTTCTGGAAAAGGCGCTGAAATAAACGGCGGACGCTGGAACAACAAAGGTGTGGCGCTGGTATATACAAGCCAGTCGCGTTCGTTGGCGTATGTCGAAGTGGCTATACACATTCCTTTTGGCATTATTCCAAAGGACTATTTTTTGATTTCTATCCAAGTTCCCGATGCCGCTTCCTTACTTGCCTTACCAGAAACCAATCTGCCGGTCAATTGGCGTTCCAATCCACATTCCGGCAACACGCAAAAAATTGGAGACGGTTTTGTTGCCGGGTTAACTCATCTTGTCTTGCGTGTTCCTTCCGCAGTGGTTCCGGGAGATTTTAATTATTTGATTAATCCGCGACATTTTTTAATGAAAGACGTTGCCATTGTGAATATTGAACCCTTTGAATTCGATAGCAGGTTTGCATCGGGTAGCGAGTAAGATCACAGTCTTTTTTTAACTCACGAACGCACAGCACCGCTTGCTATTATAGAAAATAAATACCTTACCTGATTCATTTTTATGAAACTTTCGCAATGAAAAAACTTTCCCGCCGCCGCTTCTTGCACAATACAGGTGCCGCCGTTGGCGCTACGGCCCTTGCCACCACTTTGCCTTCTTTCATGCAGCCTTCAAAACAAAATGAACAAGCAAAAAAGCTAAACATCGCTTTGTGCGGCCTTGGTCGTTACGCCGGTTATCTCGCCGAAGGCATACAGGTTTCGGAGCATTGCCGCGTAGCGGGCATTGTTACCGGCACACCGGCCAAGGCTGTTGATTGGAAAAGGCGTTACAACATTCCCGACGCCAACATCTACAACTATAAAAACTTCGACAGCATCAAAAGCAACAAAGACATTGATGCGGTGTACATCGTTTTGCCCAACGCCATGCACAAGGAGTACGCAATACGCACGGCACAAGCAGGTAAACAAGTGATGGTAGAAAAGCCCATGGCGACTACCGTGGCCGATTGCGAAGCCATGATGGCGGCTTGTAAAAAAGCGGGTGTGCAAATGGCCATTGGTTACCGTCTGCATTACGAACCGTACAACATGGAGATGAAGCGGTTGGGACAGGAAAAAGTTTTTGGGCAAGTTCGGTTGATAGAAGCCTCGCTTGGCTATAACACCAGTGACCCAAATGAGTGGCGGCTAAAGAAAGCGCTGGCCGGTGGCGGCCCCTTGATGAATGTTGGCATTTATTGCGTGCAGGCCGCCCGTTATATCAGCGGCGAGGAACCGTCGTCAGTGACTGCGCAGTTTGGCCCCATCACCAATGCGCAATTATTCAAAGAAGTGGAAGCATCTGTTACCTGGCAATTGGCATTTCCATCGGGTGCTTTTGCCAATTGTAGCAGCACCTACAACTGTGGCGTTGACCGTTTGTACGCATCGGCTGAAAACGGAAGCTTTGAATTAAGTCCGGCTATCAGTTACGGACCGTTTAAAGGCAAAACCAGCAAGGGCGAGTTGCATTTTCCTGAAATAAACCAACAGGCGGTTCAATGCGATGAGATAGCGAAAGTGTTGTTGGCGGGCAAGCAGTTGCCATCGCATATCAGCGGCGAAGAAGGCTGGAAAGACCTGAAGGTGATGGAAGCCATTTATGAAGCGGCGAAAACGGGGAAGAAGGTTTTGATTGGTTAAATCAGTAACGACGCATTATGAAGCTTCTATTGCCTCTGACGTTATTTGTTGCGTTGGCTTGCACTCAACAACCGAAGCACAGTGTTGAAGTAAAGCAAGAAAATACGATTGCGCAAGTGGAGCCTACTTCTAAAACTGATCATTCAAAATATCATACGGCAAAAGATACTCTGATGTTTGTGACTGAACAAGGCGACACAGTGAAGTACGGTAAAGAAGAATTTAATGACATTGTTGACAAGCATCCAGAGCTAACGGACGATCATCCGCAAGACCCTGACCCAACATATTATTGCCACGACAAAAAGGGTTTTAATAGTGAAACTGGTCAAGATGCCTACTATGTTTTGTACGCCTACTTTTTGAAACAAAAAAATGGTGTTACCAAATATTCAGCACTTCGGAAAAACCTGATTGACATTTACTCAAACATCAATTCGCTTTTCGGGGGTTTTCAATACGGCGGTACTTATTTTGGGCATCAACATTCGAGAATAGAGGGCTATGCCGAATATTCCATTTACCTGTATAAGCAAAAAGAAGGAATGGAAAAATCGTATGACATCGCAAAAGAAAAAGAGCTTTACATAAAATCCCTTCAACAGTTAATTGATGATGAAGTTTCAATTGATAGCAATGCGTGGGGCATTGAAAAGATCAAGCATAAACAAGAATTGAATAACACTGTTGCCAAAATTGGAAAGACCATCACTAATGTTTTTTATCTCCGCAGAGCGCAAGCTTTTCAATACGGTTACTATGAATATTATTAAACCGATAATTCCGTTTTATAACATAGCATGATTCAACTCCAACCCTTCACTCCTGCTGATTACGACCGCTTGATTGCATGGGTTGATTCCGCCGAAAGCCTGATGCAATTTGCAGGTCCGGCTTTCACCTTTCCATTGACACATGAACAACTGACCGCATCAGTAAAAGATGAAAAACGGTTTGCTTTTAAAGCAGTGAACACAGCGAATAATGAAACCATTGGTCATGCAGAAATCTATCTAACAAGCGAAGCCGCTCACTTCGGCAGCATTTTAATTGGCGATGAAAAGCAGCGTGGCCAAGGCATCGGTCAGGTCATTGTTGCGCAACTGCTGCGCATTGCATTTGAAGAACTGAATCAATCGTTAGCAACGCTGAATGTTTTTGATTGGAACTCCGCCGCTATCAAGTGTTATGAAAAGGTTGGCTTCAAAATCAATCCTAATAAAAAATTAGTACGAACAGTTAACGGCAAAACATGGATGGCACTCAACATAGTGCTGCACAAAAAGGATGTCTTTCCCGGCTCTTAAAAAATGCCGCAATCATTTTTCCTTTTCCGTCCAAGAAGCTACTTCCCCAAAATCGCCAAGGCGTTTGACCTTTACACCAAAACCGGCGAACTTTTTCTCTACTTTTTCATCGTCAATACGCAGGTCGTGGCCACTTAGGCCGCTCCATCCTACCTGCCACAAAAATTCGTGGCTAGAGCCTTCGCCGTTTTGCAGCAACGATAAACTGGTGACTTGTCCAATGCGGGTAGAACCTTTGTGAATAGAAGGAAGGTATTCCTCCTTCATAAAGCGAATAAAGTCGTCTGCACTTTTTGTCTTCGGCAATTTGATTTGATAGATGATCATGGCGTTGCGGTTTGAATAAATAAAAAATGGTGTTTCCCAATGGTTAGAACAGCTGCAGCAAAGTAAAACGATGCACAATCGTCATCACAGGGGATTTTCCCTGCAACAAAAAGAAAAACAGCGGCAAAGGTGAACGGTTTCAAGAATGCATTGCCGAAGCCGCGACAATTCGCAACCTTTAGCTTTGTGCCTTTATTTTTACGACCATGATAAAAGCCATTGCTTTTGATGCCGACGATACACTTTGGATAAACGAACCCTATTTCAAAGAAACCGAAACCGCTTTTTGCGCCTTGTTTCAGGATTTTCTGCCGCAGCACAACGTGGAGAAAACCTTGCTGCAAATCGAAATTAAAAACCTGCCGCTATATGGTTACGGCATCAAAGGCTTTACACTATCCATGATTGAAACGGCCTTGCAGGTAACCGAAGGCGCCATGCCCGCAAGCGCTGTTCAGCAAATCATCAACCTCGGAAAGGAATTGTTGGCAAGACCCATTGAATTGCTTGAAGGCGTGGAAGAAGTGTTGCTAAAATTAAAAGACAAATACCGCCTTGTAGTAGCCACCAAAGGCGATTTGCTGGATCAGGAAAGAAAGCTCGAAGCCTCGGGCATCGAACATCATTTTCACCACATCGAAATTATGTCGGAGAAAGCCGAAGCCGACTATGCAAAACTCATTAAACACCTTGATGTGCGGCCCGATGAATTTTTAATGATCGGCAACTCGCTCAAGAGCGATGTGCTGCCGGTTTTGGCTTTAGGCGGACATGCCATTCACGTGCCGTATCACACCACCTGGGCGCACGAAACCATTGAGCATACGGTAGAACATCCCAACTTTAAAAGCGTACAACACATCCGCCAGATTTTGCCGTACTTGCCCGCATGAAACGAAGGTTGGATTTAACCCAATGGAATCGCAAATACCACTATCAATTTTTCAAACAGTTTGAAGAACCCTTCTTTGGTGTTTGCGTGAACATTGATTGCACCACGGCTTATGCTAAGGCAAAAGAACAAAGCGGTTCCTTCTTTCTTTATTACCTCTATCAGTCATTAGTTGCTGCCAATGAGATTGAGCCTTTTCGTTACCGCATGAACGGCGATGATGTTTTTATTTATGATGTCATTCACGCCTCGCCCACCATCAATCGCCCCGATGGAACTTTTGGCTTTGCATACATGAGTTATCAGCCAACGCTTGAAGGCTTTTTAGAAGAAGCGATAAAAGAAACCGAAAGAGTCCGGGTCGGCACCGGCTTGGTTCCCGCCGTGTCGGGTGAGAACGTGATTCATTATTCGTCTATTCCTTGGCTAGCCTTTACCTCACTGTCTCATGCACGTTCATTCTCTTTCAAAGACAGTTGCCCTAAAATTTCTTTTGGTAAGATGACCGAAGACGGCGGCAGGCGAACCATGCCGGTTTCGGTTCATGTGCATCATGCATTGATGGACGGTTATCACGTGGGGCAATTTGTAGAAGGCTTTCAGGAAAGAATGAATGAATAATAAAAGAGAAAGCGATTCAATAAACAAGCATCTCTCTTATTCGTTGTTGTACTTTATCTGCATTGGGCAACATCGCTGCTTCCAATCCTGTATTCAGCGGAACGGCTGGTAAGTTTAACGCACCCAACACTTCCACCGGTGCATCCAGATAAGAAAAGCAGGTCTTTGAAATGCGCCCGGCCAAGGCTTCCGCAAACGAATTGTTTTGTTGTTCTTCCGTTAGCATCAAACATTTGCCGTGCTTTTTTACAGTAGAGAAAATGAGGTCTTCATCCAACGGAAATAGCGTTCGCAAATCAACAATCTCAACTTGCTCATCGAAAGCCTTTGCTGCGGCCTTTGCCCAATACACACCCATGCCGTAGGTGATGATGCAAACCGACTCACCGTTAAACAGGGCATCATCGCTTGCTTTTAAAACAACGGCGGCTTTGCCAAAAGGCAAGATGTAATCTCTTGATGGTTCGACTGTTTTTGCCTCTTCCGTGCCGGGCACTTTACTCCAATACAAACCTTTGTGTTCAAGCATCACCACCGGGTTGGGATCGTAGTAGGCGGCCTTCATCAAACCCTTCATGTCGGCAGCGTTTGATGGATAGACAATCTTAATGCCTTTGATGCTTAGTAATGTTGTTTCGATGCTGCCGCTGTGGTAAGGCCCGCCGCCGCCGTAAGCGCCGATAGGCACACGAATGATGGTTGAAACAGGAAACTTGCCTTGAGATAAATAACAGGACTTGGAAATTTCGGTGACGAGTTGATTGAAGCCCGGATAGATGTAATCCGCAAACTGCACTTCCACAATCGGCTTCAGCCCCACAGCACTCATGCCCACCGTTGAACCGATGATATACGCTTCTTGTATGGCTGTATTAAACACACGATGATCGCCGAATTGTTCTCCCAATGTGGCCGCTTCTCTAAACACACCGCCGAGGCGTTTTCCCACGTCCTGTCCGTAAAGCAAACATTCTTCGTGGTCTTCCATCAGTTCGCGAATGGCAAACAAAGCCGCGTCCACCATCATGACTTTTTCTTTGCCTCCCGGCGAACGTTCGCCGGTTTCATTGGTGATGGGTGTTGGTGCAAAAACGTGTTCACTTACACTCAAAGGACTCGGTTCAGGTGCGGCAACTGCTTTTTCAAACGCTTCTTTTATTTGGGCCGACACTTCATCTTCCATCAGCTTTACATAGGTTTCGCCGAAGTCGCCGACGATATATTTTTTAAACTTGACAAAGGGATCGTTGACCGTGTGTTTGTTCAAGTCTTCTTCGGTGCGGTAAAATTCTTTGCGAACGCCGCTGGTGTGATGGTTAAGCAAAGAAACTTTTGCGTGAACAAGCCAGGGCCTGCGGTGCTCACGCACATCGGCAATTACTTTCTTCATCGCTTCATAGCTCTCAAAAAAGTCGGTGCCGTCAACACGTATTTTATTCAATCCTTTAAAGCCTTCGGCATATTCGTAAGCATCCATTGCACGGCCTTCTTCAGCCGAAACCGAAATGCCCCATTCGTTGTCCTGCACGAGATAGATGATGGGCAATTGCTTTAACACGGCGAACTGCAAGGCTTCCGAAACTTCTCCTTCGGTTACCGATGCATCGCCGAGAGAGCAGAGAACAACGGCCCCCCCACCCCCCAAGGGGGGATTGTCCAACGCTTCACTTCGCACCTCGCTTTTCAACGATTTAATCGTCTGTGCAGAATCTCCAACAGACGGGGGCTGTGTGCTGGAAAATCCCCCCTTGGGGGGTGGGGGGGCCGCACTTCTTTCTATGTATTGAATCCCTTGCGCTACTCCCGTTGTCGGTATCACTTGCATGCCCGTGGCGCTGCTTTGATGAATGATTTTTGGTTTGTCTTCCGCACGTGAATTCGGGTGCGAATAATAGCTTCTTCCACCAGTGAATGGATCGCCGGCTTTGGTTAGAAGCTGAAGCATTAAGTCATAAGGTGTCCATCCCATACCGAGCAGCATACTTTCGTCGCGATAGTAAGGACTAACCCAATCCTGTGGCAATAAATTAAAAGCGGTCGCCAATTGAATGGCTTCGTGTCCGCGGGAAGTGGAGTGAACGTATTTGGTGATTTGGCGAGCCGCTTCATAGGTCTCGGCCATCAATTTCACAGCATACATCAAGCGATAAGCACGCAGCAGAAGATTTCTATCCATGTTGTTTTGCAAGCAGGCAAAGATAGTACCTCACCTCAGCCCTCTCCATCAAAGATGGAGAGGGAGCGGCTTACGCAAGAGGATTACAGGTGGTCAGGTGCTTTTATCCACAATCTTTTTTTGTACCAGAAGCTATTGCATCTATTAAGCTGTCGTTGCGTCGCACTCTTGTACGTTCGATAATTCTATTGAGCATTGCGCAATCTATCTTCAAATATTCGGCTCTTCTGCTATTGTAAGAACATTAATCTGCTATTCCGAGGAAGGAGGCATCTGTGCGTTGTGCTTTGCGAAAAGGTGGGTAATCAGTTTAACTAACTACAGACTTCCATTTAATGTAGTCCGCAGATTCCTCATTCTTCAGCATGATAGGCAAGAGTTATTACAATAGCAAACAGTTTGACTACGATAAGCAACTTTATGCAGTCTTGCGTCTCACGTTGGCGCAAGCACTCCCTCTCCATCTTTGATGGAGAGGGCTAGGGTGAGGTCCTACTTCACCTCCAAGGTCATCATGCTTTCTTCATTCATGAAGGCTTCTATTTCGTCGCCTACTACTATCTCGCCTACGCCGGCCGGCGTACCGGTGAATATCAGGTCGCCGATGTTGATGGAAAAAAAATTGGAGATATAAGAAACGATGTAATCAAAATCGAAAAGCATTTCCTCGGAGTTGCCTTGTTGTACTTTCTCTTTGTTTTTAAAAAGAGAGAAGTCTATTTTATGCCGGTCTTTGACGTTAGCCAAAGGCACCCATTTGCCAACAACGGCGGAGTTATCCCAGGCCTTTGCTTTTTCCCAAGGCAAACCTTTTTGCTTTAACTCGTTTTGAATGTCGCGTGCCGTAAAGTCAATGCCGGCGGTTACGGCATCATAATATTTGTTAGCAAATTTGTCCTGAATGTATTTGCCGTTTTTGGAAATGCGCAATACGAGTTCACATTCATAATGCAGCTCGTTGGTAAATTCCGGATAATAAAAAGGTGTGTGTGGTTGAAGCAAGGCGCTTTTGGGCTTCATAAAAATCACCGGCTCATCGGGGATTTCGTTTTTCAGTTCTTTGGCATGATCGGAATAGTTACGGCCTACGCAAAAAATTTTCATACTTCATTCGGTTTGTGGTTTTAAATAACAAGGAGACTGATGACGTTATCAACGCTATTGTTCATCCTTTATATTTCGGGGCTTTAGCAGAGGAGGGATTGGATTGCACTACGTGCTAAAAACGCGGTTGGTGCGCCAAAGTAATGAATTAATTTTTATCCTCATAGCGGGAATTCCAAATTGTTGTATTTGTTCATGGCGTTTGCCAGCCCGGCCGTTGCCATTGTTTCAATAATTTCCACGCAGGTATCAATTTTCTTTTTTACAACAGGCTCTTCTTCTTTGGCCCATTTGCCCAATACAAACGCGGCTTGCGCTCCCTTTGGATAATTGTTGCCGATACCGAAACGAAGCTTTGGATATTCAGTTGTACCCAACGCGTCCTGCAAACTTTTTAATCCATTATGGCCACCATCGCTGCCGCCGCCGCGGATGCGAATCTTACTTAGCGGTATGGCCACATCGTCCACAATCACCAAAACGTTTTCAACCGGAATTTTTTCTTTGTCCATCCAATACTTGACGGCTTTGCCGCTAAGGTTCATGAATGTAGTGGGGCAAATGCATACGAATATCTTTCCTTTCCATCGCACATCGGCTACGTAAGCCAAACGGTCTTGCCCCAAAAAACCGCCATGTTTTGTAACAAAGGCCATCACCACATCAAAGCCGATGTTGTGGCGGGTGTGGGCATACTCGGCGCCAACGTTTCCTAAACCAACAATTAAAAACTTGACCACGGATTATCAGGATTTAAAAAGGATTGTCGGGATTCGTTTACAGAGGCCTTCGTATTTCTCTGTAACAACTATTTTTTTTATTGATACGCTGCGCAAGATATGATTGATATGACCGCTTTAAAAAACGAACAAATTACCGATCAACAACCCCGATAACCCCTGTTTGCCGACAGGCAGGCTTTTTTAATCCCCGCAATCTGCGGTTCAAAAAAAGGGATTGTTCGTTTCCGAACAATCCCGATAATCTTTTTATAATCCCGAAAATCCGCGGTTTATTTTTTGGCCGGTGCTGCTTTGGCAGGTGCTGCCTTAGCCGGAGCCGCTGCTTTTGCAGGAGCTGCTGCACCCTTAGCCGGAGCTGCCGCGCCTTTTGCCGGAGCCGTTGCTCCCGCTGCTTCTTCCTGGCGAAGGGCACGTGTGGTAACAACAGAAACAATCGGAATACGCGGTGAGTTCATCACTTCGTAATTCGGATCTTTTACGTCTTCTACCCGCAGGTTGCCTCCGATTTCCAGCGCATCTACAGCCACTTCAATCTGCTCACGCAGGTACTTGGGATAAGTCTTTACCTTCAGCGATTTCATCTTTGGTACTAAACGTCCACCTGCCTTTACGCCGGTGGCAACGCCTGTAAATTTCAGTGGAATCTGCGCCACTATCTTCTTGTCTTCCACCAGTTCCAGCAGATCCACATGAATAAGCTTGTCGCTTACCTTATCAAACTGAAGGTCTTTTAAAATGCAGCGGTACATTTTGCCGTCAACGGTTACCTCGGCCAGCTGAAAGTTTGGTGTGTACACCAGTAATTTAAATGCCTTGGCCGGAGCGGAAAAGTTGATTTCCTGTTCGCCTCCGTAAATTACACCAGGCACAAGTTCTTGAGAGCGAAGTTGGCGGGTGGCGGTCTTCCCGTGTTCGGTCCTCAAGGCTCCTTCGATTGTAATTGTCTTCATTGTTTTATGTTGTTTGTTTGTTCACTTGTTTACTTGTTTACTTGTTCACAAGTTCACATGTTTCGTTCACCAACAAGTGAACCGGTAAACATGTGAACAAGTGAACTACTTGTCCCTCCGCTGCGAGTGAAAGAACAGGTTGTTGATACTCTTGTTCTCGTAAGCATTGCGGATGGCGACGGCAAAGAGTTCGGCGGTTGAGAGGCATTCAATTTTTTTCGACTGTTTCTTTAACGGAATGGTATCGCAAACAATCAATTCTTCTAATGCACTTTCTTCAATGTTCTGATAAGCATTGCCGCTTAGCACCGGATGCGTTATCAACGCCCTAACACTTTTTGCCCCTTTGTCTTTTAAAAGAGCCGACGCTTTTTTCAGCGTTCCCGCCGTATCGCAGATGTCATCCACAATAATGATGTCTCTGCCAGTAACATCGCCAATCACTACCATGCTTGAGATTTCGTTGGCACGTTTGCGATGCTTGTCGCAAATGACCATCTCTGCTTCAAAGTAGGAGGCAATCTCGCGTATGCGATTAGTTGCTCCCACGTCGGGGGCCGCAAAAGTAAGGTTATCAAGCTTCAGTTGTGTTATATAAGGTATAAAAACCGCGGAGGAGTCAAGGTGGTCAACGGGAATGTCGAAATAGCCCTGAATTTGCGGGGCATGAAGGTCCATGGTAATGATGCGGTCGGCGCCAGCAGCCACCAGCATGTTGGCAATGAGCTTGGAGCCTATTGCCACACGGGGACGGTCTTTGCGATCTTGCCGGGCATAGCCGTAATACGGCATTACCACAATAATTTTGTAGGCCGATGCGCGGCGGGCCGCGTCAATCATCAGCAGCAGCTCCATCAGGTTATCGGCAGGGGCATAGGTGCTTTGCACGAGGAACACAAAATCGCCGCGTATGCTTTCTAAAAAGATGGGTTGAATCTCGCCGTCGCTGAACTTTTGAATGTTGATTTTTCCAAGCGGGCAGCCGTAGCTTTTACAAATTTGCTCGGCTAAATTTTGCGAGCCGGTGCCGGCAAAAATTTTGGCGTTGGGGTTCATCATGGCGGTAAATGTGGGGGCGAAGATAGGTACCCAGGCCGTCAAACATTTACGCCCTTGCAAAATTTACTTTGCCACCGTCAGCCCTTCCAGCTTCTCCGTTTTTACATCGGCGGAAGCCTCGCTGGCATGAAGGCTAAAGTAAATGATTCGGCACACAAAGAAGGCCAGTACAATGGATACAACGTAAACCAAAAGCATGAAAAGAACCGGGTGCAGGGCACCGATAGCAGAAGTAGAATTGCGCTTCATAAGAATGGATTTGGTGGTTTGAAATGGATATTGACGCCTTCAAAAATAGTGGCGAACTTTAAGGGATGCAAGAGCAGAATTACTCCATCAAGCAATGGGCAAAAGACGACAGGCCACGCGAAAAACTACTTGGTAAAGGCCCGGCCGCTTTAAGCAATTCTGAGTTACTTGCTATTTTGATCGCGACCGGCAGCGGCAAGAAAAGCGCTTTGGATCTGGCACAGGAGGCGTTGCGACTGGGTAAGGATAACCTGAACGAATTGGGAAAAGTGTCCATCATTGAACTGATGAAAATAAAAGGCATCGGCGAAGCCAAGGCCATCACCATTGCGGCGGCAATGGAATTAGGACGGCGACGGCAAGCCATTGCGTCGCTGGAGAAGCCAGTCGTGAGCAGCAGCGGTGATGTAGCCAGCTTTCTTCAAACGTCGTTGCGTGATTACAAGCACGAAGTGTTTGCGGTTATCTTTTTAAACCGCGCCAATAAAATCAATGATTTTAAAATTGTAAGCGAAGGCGGGATTACGGGTACGGTGGCCGACCCACGAATTATTCTCCGTACCGCATTAGAGAAGGAAGCCGTTAGTTTGATCCTTTGTCACAATCATCCATCGGGCAGCTTAAAACCTAGCCGCGCCGATGAAGAGCTAACGCAAAAAATAAAAGAAGCCGCAAAGTTTTTGGACATTAAAGTGCTTGACCACCTTATAGTGAGCGATGACGGCTATTACAGTTTTGCGGATGAGGGAATCCTTTAGAATATCAAACAGATGAACAAGGAATATCGAATGACCAAGGAAGTGTACTGGCATCGGACATTCACTTCAACGTTCACCATTCCTTGTTCGTCTGTTCTGCGGTTCTTTACGCTTGCCCCGCAGGCCCGCCAAAATTGAAGGGGATTTGAATTTCTTCCAGGTCTTTTATGGCTCCATTTGCCGCTTCGTAGCGTTGAACGTTTTCGGCCAGAGCCTTCATAAAACGCTTGGCATGTTGCGGTGTAAAAATGATGCGTGACTTTACTTTACTCTTTGGTGTGCCGGGCATTACGTTTACAAAGTCAATCACAAACTCGGCGTGCGAATGTGTGATGATAGCTAGATTGGCGTAACTGCCTTCAGCTACTTCTTCGGAGATTTCGATGTTGATGTTATTCTGCGGTTGTTGCTCTGTGGTCATAATGCACAAAGTAAATTCTTTGCACTTGTTTATACCAAAAAATCCTGTTTAAGCAGGATTTTTTGGTATAAAAGATAATGTGGCCTTCGCTTATTGAGGCAGCAGATTATTACTGTTTAGTGAGCACCTCTTCGGTTACGCGCCATCCGGTGCCACCCATGTATCCATAACGAAGATAGAAGGTATGTGTTGTTGGATTATAAGTGTTATTACAGTTTGATGAACTTGGCCAAGAAGGCGGATATCCCGGATTAGTTGTCGGAAGGCCCGATGTAAACATAGTATATGGGCCACCGGCTGCTCCTGGTGCTACCGAGATTGTAACATTTGTACCATTGACCGTCAATAATGCAAAATATCCTAAGCTACCTAAATCACCGAGTTCCATAATGATGGAATTTGCTCCGGCAGTAACTCCGGTCCTGGGTCTGTTTGTTATAGCTCTTGATGAAGATGGATGATAAAAATAGCCGTTCGCGACATAGTTCCCTGCGTATTGATTAAGCGCTTGTATTTCCACAACAAGCTTGCTTTCCACTCCTGCATTCAAATCCGCACCCTCTACTCTTGCTATAGCTATTCCAATAGCATTTTGTTTGCTCAAATCAAGCTTGAGCGGATTTACTCTTAAGGGCACAGTCACCGCACGTGCTCCCTTTTTAAGAATAACCGGTTTGGAAAAATCATATTCCAGTGCAGCGGAGGCGTTGCTTACCGATTCCAATGTTGTTCCATTGGCTGTGTTGTAACTGCTCACCAACGCGTCCACTTTCATTAAATAAATGTAGATGTCATTCGGCGCCGTGCCGGTGGTGTTGGTAAGTTTAATCTCAATGTTGGTATTTAAAAAGCTATCTTTTATCTGCAAGTTGGCTTTATAATACCCAAAGTTTCCGTTGTCATCCATGTAGTTGCTGAAGTTCACCATCGGATTTCCGGTGTATTTAGCTTGCACGCCAACAACGTCTTTCTTTTGGCAAGAGAAAAGAAAAAACAGAGAAGCTAGTAAGGTATATGATGCGACTTTGATCATGGCAAAAAATTAAGATTTGATTGTTAGCTTAAAACGATTATTTATCCCACCACACTCTTGTGTTTTGCGCATCGCCACCGGGCATGCTACTTACCTGCGCTGCATAATTAGCTGCATTCAGCGTTACCTCGGTTGACGGATAGGTAAGCCGGCGCGGAATAGATGGACTTGTAGAAACGGCATCGGGTGCAGGCGTTAAAGCCGGATAGCCCGTTCTTCTCCACTCACTCCATGCCTCTTGCCCGTTTGGATAAAGGGCAAGCCATTTTTGATAACCGATGCGGCTAAGCATGGTGGAGGTCGTTGCACTTGGCGCTACGTTCGTACCTGCCAGATAGGTGGTCAGGTCAGTAGCGGTATAACTAACACTCCATTGGTCCCAAGAAGCCTTAATGGCATTGGTGTAATCAACTGTGGCATCGGTAGCGGCGCCTATCCAGCCCAGAAGTTCGGCTTCCGCTTTGGTAAGCAACATTTGCGCGGCGGTTATAATGTAGCCGTTGTTAGTGCCTTTATAGCTTTGCAAACTTGCCGTGGAGCCCGACCATGTCCAGCCTGTAATTTTTGAACCCATGCGGCTATAATTCGGATTGGCGTTTATCCATGCTTGAAGGTTAGCGGTGCTCAATCCTGGCGGAACGCCTTTGTACGTGTTGGTGCTAATGGGGAAAGCAAAGGCTGAAAGCCGCGGGTCGCTGTACGATTGCAGCAGGTTAACCAAGGTGGTAGAAACACCGTAATCGCTGCGTTGGTTGTACAAGCTGTTCCAGGGGCTTCTGTACGTGGTCGTGTTGAGATAATTAAAGATCGCGTTGTCAGCATTGGTGCTGATATACCCGGCGGCATCATTGTAAGCAGCGGTAAATTCCGATTTGCCGGTTGCCGGATCTACCTTGGATAGACGCAGGGCCAATACCATTCGCAGCGAGTTGGCGAACTTCTTCCACTTAGTAACATTGCCATCAAAAACAACATCGCCTTTTACGGCAGCCCCACCATCAAACTGGGCACTGGCTTCTCGTAATTCCTTGAACAAATCAGTGTAAATAGCCTGTTGCTTGTCATAGGCCGGGTTTACATTGGTTGCGTTCAATGCTTGAGAATATGGAATATCGCCGTACCGGTCGGTTAAGATGGAATACAGATAAGCTTTGTATATTCTTGCTATCGCTATTTGATTGGCAGTGGAACCATTGCCTTCCGCACCTGGAGATTTCGCTGTGTTTGCATCTATGATTTGCTTTAAATCTTCCAAAGCCACCGCGTACCAGTTGGCCCACGAAGGTTGTGTATTGTTATATAAGCCAGCATCGGGGTACTGGCTTTGCGACAGGTATTGAACGTAAAGTACCGGTTCTTTTACAGTGCCTGTTGTGGCAATAGTAAAATCACCCCAGGTAGATGTTTGCGCATACGTCAAGAGTTCTTGGGTGTTAGCAACAAGTGATACGTTTTTGTTTGGATTCGTATTCACCGTTCCAAAGTCAACTTTTTTACAAGACGTCACTAACCCTGCAACGAGTGCAGCAAGAATGACGGGCATATGTTTCTGCATAAATTTCATGTCTTTTGTTTTTCGGATATTAAAAACCTAATTTTAATGTAACACCATAAGACCTCACACCTGGCAATTGCCCTTCTTCACCATTTAGATTAGCTAACTCCGATGGATCAATGTCTTTGTTAGACGCCCAGATGAGCCAGGGGTTGCGTGCTATCAGGCTTATGTCTGCTCTTTTTACAAATTTGCTCCACTTGGTTACCGGAAGGCTAAAGCCGATACTGGCTTCGCGTATTTTAATGTAGCTGGCATCAAACACCGATTCATCGGCGATACCACCATTAGCAGTCTGGTGAAAATAATCGTACGCTTCTACGTAGGTATCATAAGGTTTTCCATCTCCTTTCACACCGTAAACGTGTACACCACCGCCATCGGCTACGGCATCGCGAACGTTGTGTCCTCTATCATTGGCAGATGCTGTGGCTTTATACAAGCCACTGTAGCTTCCCCAGAAATTTGACAGCGAGAAATATTTACCACCTTGCTGGTAATCGAAGGAAACAGCGAACGAAACTCTTTTGTACGTAATCCGGGTAAGACCGCCACCTGTATAATTAGGAAGAACAGTACCAAAGTTTACGTTTTGGTCGGCCACGTAAGTGCCATCATTGTTCAACACGGCTTGTCCATTTATCCGCTTAATTCCCGTACCCCTTAATTGGCCCCATTCCTGGCCGGCAATAGCATAAACTTGCGGCACGACGATACTAGCAAAGACCTGACGGTTGGTTCTAGTTCCCGCTACGATCACGAGATTGCTTTGGTCGGACACCTTGACCACATTGGAAGAATTGGCCGCCCAGTTTAAACCTAGGTCCCAAGTTAAATTTTTGGTTTTTATGATGCTTCCATCTAATTGTAGTTCGACGCCCTTTCTTTTTACAAGAGCTGCATTTATCGTAGCGGTTGTAAACCCACTAGCTGGTTCAACTGAAGTCTGTACTATAGAATTGTTTTTATTTTCCTTGTAAACTGTGCCGGTAAAACCGAATCTGTTTTGGAAGAAACGAAGTTCGATACCCGCTTCATATTCAGTATTGATAGCAGGTTTGATATTTGGGTCGGTAACATTATTCGTCGTAGTAGAAGTATAATAACCGTTGTAAGGTGCGTTAGGATTGACACGACTATAAGTTAATTGCAGTGCATAAGGTCTTAGTTGTTCATCGGTGCCTATACTTGCTACTGCAAAGCGCACCTTGCCATAGCTTAAAGCAGGTAAAGTTTTGCGCACAAAGTCGCCAAACGCAAAACTAATTCCACCGGCACCGTATGTAAAACCATTGTTGTTTGCGGGCAGGTAAGAACTCCAGTCTCTTCTTATAGATCCGTCTAAAAACAGAAAATCTTTGTAACCAACGGTGGCCCTGCCGAATATGCTCCAAATTCTTTTGTCATCATAGAAAGGTGCCAAGACAGGCGCACCTGCAGAGTTTGAAATTGCAAAAACATCGGGTTTAATCAACCCCTGATCGGTTCTTCTGTTTGAATCTCTTTGCGACCTTGTCATATAATTTCCACCCGCTAAGGCATCTATATTAAAATCGCCGAAAGTTTTACGGTAGGTAGAAATCAGTTCGGAATTGTATTCCTTGTACTTTGAATCATCGTCCTCATAACCGGCATATATGCCTGTTTGATAACCGCTGTTTTCAAGAAGGCTGGAGGTAGTTTTTGTGAGGCGAGTCTTGCGGTAATTCAGCCGGTACGTGCCGGTAATGTCCCATTCCCTATTGATTTTATATTTTAAAGAAACATCTCCGAGCAAACGGGTACGGTGTGATTTGGCAAGTTCGTTATCAGCCCAAGTATAATAGTTGTACCAAAAATTCGCCTTATTAAAACTGGGCGTTGTTGCGCCAATTGAGTTACTGGGATTTTCCCCTATATTCCAAGATGCGATGCTACCGATGGGTGTAGTTAAGTTTCTGTATTGTTTCAGCTTATTCATTTCCAAGTCCCTTTGAAACCAGGAATTGAAGGAGCCGGTGTATTGGTTGCCATATAAATCACTGTTGTTTCCAAAATCGCCCTTGATATTTTCATCGGTGTAAGTGGCGTTCAATCCCAGGGTTAGCTTGTCTTTTAAAATGTCCCATGAATCTTGCGTAGAGATGTAATGTTTGGTCTGGTTAGTATTAGGTATGGTGCCTGTGCGGGTAAGATAGTTGTAAGAAACTCTTGTGCTAAGGCTGCCAAAACCTTTGGAAAGGCTAAGATTGGTATTATTGGTGAGACCCGTATTGAAGAAGCTCCGTACGTTATTGGGTTGCGGTGTTGACAATGCTGTTTCGCCGGTGTACCAGCCATACCATGGAATGTACTCGCCGCCGTCAATTTTCGGTCCCCAACTTGCATCTTGCGTATAATCGTGGTAGCGTTTACCATTAAGTTTTTGCCATAGGGCTGGCTGTCCTGCGGCGTACGTGTAGGTATGCCATTGACCACCGTCATCACCACCCGCATATTGGTTTTGGTATTCCGGCAGCGTTCCTACCTTCTCCATCGAAACGGAATGCGTTACGTCTATTGCGAGCGGTTTGTTTTTGCGGCCTTTCTTGGTAGTAATTAAAATTACGCCGCCTTCTGCACGGCCACCATATAAGGCAGTAGCGCTACGGCCTTTTAGAACAGTCACACTTTCTGCATCGTCCATGTTTATATCTGTCACATCTTTGACGATGGTTCCGTCAACTACAAAGATGGCGTGAATGTCATTTAAATCGCCTACTCCTCTCAATCGCACTTCTCCTGCCGAACCCAACTTCGAACCAGCTTGTCCTACAACCTGTGCTCCCGCTACTTTACCCGCCAGGCTGTTAGCAAGATCTGTTTCACGGGCAGGCGCAAGGTTTGCGGCGTTGATGGTTTGCGTTGAATAAGGGGTGGATTTAGCGGAGCGGCGAATATTTAAGGCCGATACCACTACGGTGCTAAGTTCCGTACTGTTGCGCTGAACGGCCACCGAATAAGTATTTTGGCCGGCAACAACATTCACACGGATCGGATTAATGCCCACGGCGGTAATGTTTAATACGGTGCCGTTTTCCGCACGAATGCTAAAATTTCCGTTGGCGTCGGCTTGGGTGGCTATCTTGGTTCCCACAATGTTTACAGTCGCAAAGCCGATTGGATTTCCTTGTTCATCCCGCACGGTGCCGGTTATGGGTCGCGGCTGGGCAAAGGCCATTGCCGCAAACAAAATCGAGATGACTAATAGTGTAATTTTTCTCATCGAATTTCTCGTTTAAAATGTAAAAGCATTCGTCTTTATTTATCGCGATCCGCCGAATAAAACGGTTATGAGCATAGACAAGTGCACGGGTAGTATTGCTGCGGCAAATTAAGGGAATTTTTAGTGCAACGATGAACTTAACGTTCCTCTGAATTTATGCGGTTGCTTACTGATAATTTTATTTGAATCTAACCGAATCACTTTACTAAAAACAGTTGTTTCGCCTCTTGTTTCCCCTCCTTGCAGTGGCTAAAGCAGCAGTGCTATGCCGGCCCTACGCCCCTACGTTCCGCTTCACCCACAAGCACTGAACAATAATGCCGAGGCTGACTTAGCGGTTCTAAAAAACTTCAGCAGACATCTGGCTTTGAAATTTTATGGAGAATCCGGGAGACTCTCTTTTTTGAACAATCCTTCGAATGCTACCAGTGTATGCTATACTTTAGTAAACCAAACTCTTTTACTTTTAAACTAAACGTTATGAAAAGAATGCTTCTTTATTCAACCTGCTTTTTTGTTTGTGTGCAATTGGCCCAGGCCCAAAGCAGCATGGGTATGGAAAATGATTTAAAAAGAATTACTTCCGGAAATGGAAGCAGCATCGCCATCAACACATTTACCAATAGTGCAATCAAAGGCAGCCGTTATTTTTTTGACGATTGGACGTCCGGTAGCGTTACATCGGTAAGCGGCGAAAACTATGCCCTTAACTATGTTTTTAATTTTGATAAGGTAAATCAGGATGTGTATGCAAAAGACAACAAAAACGGGATTGTTGTTTTATTGGATAAAACGAAGATCAAGACCTTTAAAATGGGAGCCGTTGCGTTTGTCAATTCGGCCACCCTGAAAAACGCCGCCAGAGATGTTTTTTATCAGATTTTAGTGGAGGACACCACGAAAGTGAGCCTGTATAAATTTACGGCAACCAGGTTTGTAAAGGCCGATGCCACCAACATTATGAATGCCAGAACAGGCAATTTTACCAGTGAATACGTTGATGACGTTTCGTACTATGTTTCGATGAAAAACGGTGAGTTGAAAAAAAGTGGTTTGAGTGAAAAAAACATCAGGAAGGCTTTGAAAGAGAAGGCCGATAAAGTGGATACTTATCTCACTATGAATTCAACGAAAGATGTTGACGAATCTTTTTTAACTGATTTAGTTAGGTATGTAAATGAATGAGCAATTAAATGTTCTCGTTTACAAAATTGCTGTAAACTCAATAAAAAGCCCATCTCAAATAATTGAGATGGGCTTCAAAAAATTATCTCATCTTATTGATGTGTGAATACCTCATCTATGACCCTGTCGGCGGTCCCATTATTATACCATGATAAAATGTGAAATTGTTTAAGGGCCGGATCATATGTATGGACGCAATAATTAACAGTTAAAGCCCCGGCGAGTGTAGCATTAGAAGTTACAATCGCATTGTTGGGGTTAGCTGGGTCTATCTTGATTTGATACTGATAGCCACTCCCTCCAAGGTTAGCATAGTCAATAGCTATTGTTTTTGAATCAACGGGCGAAGCCGTTTTCGGACTAGGGCTTGTGGCAGTGCTAACCGTCCCCCCAGGAATGGGAGAGCCGCAGGAATAACCAATGCTGCCGCCGTAGTTATACCTCGTTCCAACAGTAGTGTAGGCACCGGCCAACGGATTACCAATGATGTGATAATAGATAGTGTTCAAGTTTCCGCTTAACCCTTTACCAGATGCGTCTGTTATTGTTAAGGGCAATAAATAACTTATCGCAGGGTCCACCTTTCGTGCATAAACCTGCACTGCAACCTGCGCATAATTCTGGCCAGCAGGTATTGTGACAGTGGGATTTACTATTTTATATATGGTGCTTGGAAAAGGCTGATAATTCGTACCGTTTGTGGCATTGTAGCTTGTTCTTTGCGCATCGTCCAAGCCTACTGTGACTGTGACAGGAGTGGTGGCCACATTTTTGGAAGCAAGTGTAATAATAGCACTAACAGTAACCGTATCCGGTGCAGCCGCGCCTACTGCAACGTTCGCAGCAGTAAAATTCACAATACCGCCATTTTGGAAAACCACAAAATCCTGAAGGTTTGAAAAATCTGTTTCATTGCCTCCCCGGCTTTTTACACAGGAGCTTAACCCTGTCATGCCCAATAAAGCAGCGCAAAAAATGAAACAGCTGATGATACGTACTTTCATATTTTTATTTTTTTGCTGTTGTTAAACGATGATAGCGTGTTTAGTGCCGCGGCGGTTTTCGTTGCGGCCAAACGCTGTTATCGCATCCAGAATATTTTTGAGGTTTGATGATTGATCGTTCCCTGCGCCAACACATTTTCCTTGTTGGTGTTTAATTCAATCGTTGGATACAACAGGCGATACGGAATTTTAGGCACGTCTATGTTTGGAGAAATGGATAAAGGAACATCACCAAGCGGGCCAGCACCATTAACATGGAGATAATCAAACCGTCTCCAATCGCTCCATGCCTCAAATGAATTAATGGAATTTAAAGCTACCCATTTTTGACGGATGATCAGATTCAGCCTTTCGTCGAAGCTGGTGGTGGCTGCCCATGTAGTGTTTTTATTACTTGGTTGCGTGTAATATCTGACTGCAGAATTTGCAGTTGTAAAGGTTATCGAATCCGCAGTATTTGCTACATTTCTAATAGGTGCATGATTTGCTCCTAAATAAGTGAAGGAAGCTGTTACGCCACTTTCATATAAAGTTTGTGCATTGCCCGTAAGCATTCCTCTTAAAACTGCTTCTGATTGTAGAAAATAACTTTCTGCCGCCAGCAGCATAACAGCCGGAGCAGCCGCACCGGCTGTTGGAACGGGAATGTTGCCGTTATCGCCTTTTAAAATACCGGGTCCAAAACGTGATAGTTGATTACCTGGCAAACCACCAACTTTTCCTAATGAGCTACCTGCGTACTTACCATTTGCTGTAGCTGGTGCATAAATACTAGCTAACCTGGAGTCATCATTATTGTTTAAAAAGTCAATACTATACTGATTGGCTCTGTAAAAATCACCAAAACTGGAAACTTCATTGCCGTTTACGTCAAAATAGCGTTGCCAAAAAACGTTGCCTTTACCGGTAGCATTGCTATAACCAGGTTGCACTAAAGCATCAGCGGTTAAAAACCCGTTGGGGTCGGCAACTACTGTTGCTAACTCACTTGCAAAGAAGGCCGGCTTGGCAGTCATTTCGGTCATCCGCATCAGCATTCTTAGTTTGACGGTATTGGCGAATTTCATCCACTTGGTTTTATCACCGGCAAACATGATATCCGTACCGGCACCAGGAACAGGAGTTACATCGCCTTTTATCATGGCCATTGCCGCCGTTATCTGCTTAAAATTGGCGGCATAAATGGAGGCAGCATCATCATATTTGGGGAACTGTACCGAAGTGGCTTGTAATGCATCGGTGTACGGCACGTTGTTAAACATGTCCACCAGATACTGATAATTTACAGCCTTCATGATCATTGCTATCCCTTTCAGAAAATCAGTAGATCGGGAATCTGTTATTACCGATTGGTAATCTTCCAGGTTATCATAGATACCTGCCCAAATTCCTCCGCCAAAATCCGTGGTTTGTTTATACGTTGTAAAGTCAGAGCCCGAAACAGCATAGCTCCCGCTGATGGCCCAATAGCCCATCCAGCCGGATGTAAATGCAGGACCCGGATCCATTATACCGTATGTATTTCTACCTACGGTTATATTCAAAGCGTTCGGCAATATGGCAGCCGGCCCAATGGCGCCGGATGTGGGCCGGTTTGGATCAACGTTTACATCAAGGTATTTCTTGCATCCTCCTACAATAAGCAACAATGGAAGTGCAATCAGCATTAAGACTCGTTTCATTATTTTAATTTTTTTATAAAGGTGGGCAAAGCCCCTGCCTTAAAAAGTGATGGTTAAATTGGCGCCGTAAAATCGGGAAGGGGGCGTTTGATTGATGTTGGTGAACCCGGTTGCATTTGAATTGTCAAAGCTGAATTCAGGATCAGTCCACACGTTGTCTTTTGCCTTCCAGGTAAATAAATTCCTTGCTACCAAACCAAGATTAATGCCCTTCACCCATTTCGCGTTTTGAATTAGGGAGCGGGGAAATTCATAGCTTAAGGCAAGTTCACGAAGCTTCCAAAAATCCGCGCTGTTTACGTAATTGCTTTCAACGGCATTCCAAGTACTTGCCCAGAACAACGCATTGCCGTCTTTTGTTACAATATTCGTATTGGCTATGTACTTACCACCGGACAAGTAAGACGAGTTAGGAATAACAAATGGTTGCCGGCCCGATGACGTAGAATAAGCCGAAACACCTGTGAAATCGAGATTACCCCCAATGTTATTGTCAATAACGGCCCCAAAACGGCCATCTGCTACAACGGATAACGTCAACCCTTTCCAGTAAATTGAAGAATTGAGGCCGACTTTATAAGGAGGATTGGTGCCGCCGATGTATTGCGGGCCTAAGCTACCCGGTGATGGAAAGCCGCTATTGGCATTAACAATAATGCGGCCTTGATCATCTCTGGCCCAGTCTGAAACCTGAAGGCTTGGATAAGGCTTGCCAACAATCGCATACGCATTAGAGCCGGCAGCAAGAAGAACATTAGCCAGGCCTGGAGCAAGCGACTCTACCTTATTATCTATGTAAGTAAAGTTTACACCAAAATTCCATCTGAAATCTTTTCTCAAGCTAAGAAGAGGGGTAAATTTCAGATCAAGCTCAACCCCTCTATTCGTCATAACTCCGGAGTTGATTGTTGCGTTGGAAAACCCAGTCGTTGGAGTAATGGTAATAGGAATTGTTTGATTGGTGCTTCTGGAATCGTAATAGGCGGCTTCGAATGTTATTCTTCTATTCGTGAGGAAGCCTAACTCCAACCCCACTTCTTTCTCACTTACAAATTCCGGTTTGATGTTGGCATTTGCATACGTATTGTCCACCGTAAACCCTGCTGTGGCCGTGCTATAAGGGAAGCCTGCACCAGTGTTCAACACATTATTTAAAGAGTAAGGTCCGATGCTAACCTGGCCCACCTTGCTCAACGCTCCTCTTAATTTACCATAGGTTAGAACCGTATTATTTTTTAAGAAACCAATAGCGTCGGTAAATACAAAAGAAAGGTCAACTGCGGGGTACAAGAATGACCGGTTGTTTTTTGAAAGCAGTGATGTCCAATCATTTCTTAGGGAGCCGTGAACAAATAAATAATCATTGTATCCCAAGGTAAGATCGGCATAAGCGCCTAAAAGACGGGTCTGTGACAGGTTTTCGTATGAGGTGGCCGGACTTGCGTTTACACTAACGTTATAGATACCCGGCGCTAAGAGTGAAGCGGAGGCCAATTGAAAGTTACGGTTTCTTGTAGCCTGAAGATTACCACCCAAAACTAAAATCGTGGAGAGAGGCCCGATCTTATGGTTTGCCTGGGCAATAAAGTCTCCGGTAATTTTATTGTTATATCCTGTACCGTCAGTGGCGGTGGGGTTAATGTCCGCTGTGTTTCTGCCCGATCCAAATGCATCCGCCTTGGCCCAACTGGCAAAACCCAAGCCTTCACTGGTGTATTTGCTGCTGTTATCCTGGCGTGTTATGGCTGCCCTGCCCAGCAAACTTATCCAGCTTGTTGGTTTATAGGTTAAGGAGACAACGCCCAACAGGTCATTTCTTCTTTGATCGAGCCTTGAAGCATCAATCTGCCACCACGGGTTGCCGTAGTAAGCATTGTAATAGCCGTTGGGGTTTGCAAAGGGATCGTTTCTCCAATCGCGGTAATCACGCAGGTCAATGCTCGGCGGCGTATTTATGACCGTCCAATAAACGGCGCGGTTTTGAAAATAAGAACCGCCGAATGTAGTGGGGCTACCGTTAACACCAAAAGAACCGGGAGTGGTGTTTGTATGCGTAAGCGTATAATCTACACTGTACCCTACTGTAAATTTTCCAATATCTCTCTGTCCGTTTAGCCGGATGGCGTCCCTTCTGTTTTTATCGCCGGGTACAGTACCGGTAATATTTACATCCTGCACCGAAAAAAAGAACCTGCTTTTTTCATCGCCGCCAGAGACCGAGAAATCATTTTGCTCGGTAATGCCTCTGTTAAAGAACTTCTTTTTTGCATCAGGCTTAGCGGAATAAATTCCCTGTTGCAGCGAATCGAAGAAAGTGCCGTCTTGCCTGTAAATTCTAACCGGAGCGCCAACAAAAACCGGACGGCCGTTAAAACGGGGGCCGTAAAACTGGTTTTCATAAGACACGTATGGCACAACCGGGTTTTCAGGAAAAAGTATAGTGCCCGGTGCTCCTATCGGTTCCCCGCCAAATGAGCCAAAATCGTTTTGGAGTTTAGGGAGGTAAGCAACTTCTTCTACTTGTACGGTATTGCTATACCTGATAATGGGCCGGCCTCTGGAACCTTTTTTTGTAGTAATTATAATTACACCGTTAGAAGCTGCGGAGCCATACAAAGCCGACGCCGAAGCTCCTTTTAAAACCGTCATGTTTTCAATATCATTAGGGTTTATTGAGGAAATGTAGGATATATCTATTGGCACATCATCCAGGACCAATAAAGCCTGGTTGTTGCCCAAGATGGAGCGGTTGCCGCGCAATGTTACTCTGGTAGATGGATTAACGCCGTTGTTAACCAGGTTGACTTGCAGCCCCGAAACTTTGGCCGCAAGGCCGGTTGCGACATTGGTGACGTGAGCTTGGGTAATATCCGAATTGGAAAGCTGGGCGGCGGAATACCCCAATGATTTAGGCTGCCTTCTGATTCCTTGCGCTGTTGTAACAACAACCTCCTGCAAGTTAGCTGCCGACCTGGCAAGGTTTACCAAAGCGCCGGTACCGGATGGGGTAACTGTTTTTGTTGTAAACCCGGTAGCCGTAATGGTGAGCCGGCCACCTTCCGCAAGTTTGATGGAAAACTTTCCATCGGCATCGGCTGCGGTTACGTTCTTTGTTCCTGCCTGGGTTACGGTAGCAAACGGAACCGGCGTTCCGCTTTCGTCCAATACTTGCCCGGTAACTGTTTTTGTTTGGGCAAATGCCAGCACATTTAGCACCAGCATAAATAACAGTAGTGTAATTTTTCTCATCGAACTTCTGATTTAAAATTTAAAAGCATTAGACAATCCGGGCCTCACCTTACATGAAGAAGAGTAATTCATAGAGACAACAACCCCTTGAGTTTTGCTGCGGCAAATTAGGGGATTTTCAAAAAAAGCCTAAAATTTTTAAAAAATTGATAAATGGCAATTTCTCCGTAGAGGCGGTTCAATAAGCATTAAAAAACATATTGCAGTTCCAGCGTGAATTCGGTTCGGTGGTTTGTGTTTATCTCATCAAGGCCGGAACCGAGCCTAGCTTTTCCATTGTAAATCGTTTGTGCCATGCGCATCCAGGCGCTTAGTTTTTTTGTGAATGGATAAGCCATGTTTGCATAATACCGGATCCCTTTATCATAAAAGGCCGGAATGGAGAAACTATACGGCACATCGCTTTCATACGAATAAATGCGGCTGTCGTAACCGCCGGTTTCAAAATATTGAAGCCGTCCATTGCCTCTCAATTTTTTAAACAGCTGTCCAGCCGCTTCCAAAAAAACCAGAAAACCTTCCTGCGCTCCTTTATCATTTTTATTGAACCAAACCATTTCGGTGCGGCCGTTCAACGTCAGGCCTGTCTTTATTTGTGTGAAAAAATTTAGCCGGAGATTCTGTTTCATTTTATCGGTAGGATAGTTTATAGCCTGTGCTGTTCCGCTTTCGTTCAGCGGTTTGTTTTCGGTACGGTACCGCAGCTCTATTTTCGTTTGTTTATTAGGCGTGTAGGTTAATTGCAACAGATAGTCCCATCCCCGGCTTGGTGAAGATGTGCGGTACTTTAAAAACGGAAAACGATAAAAATCAGCATACACAACAGCTTGCCAGCCGGCCGCGGGCCGCAGCACCATACCCGCATACAGGCCTTGTTCATTCGAGGGCAACGTATTTTCCGTAAAAGCGTTTCCAAAAAGAGCTTGATACGCCGGTGATAAATTGCGGTACAAAAAAATCAGGTCCACAGCCGGAGCGGCGCTAATCATCACGCCGTTAACGGTAGCTGTATGAAGCCCTTTGTCAACGGCCGCTTCGCCAAAGACGTGGGCATTTTTATAGGTGAAGCTGTAATCAATGCTGCCGTTAAACGTCTGCCTCCCGCTGAAGACAAAATAATTATACGGCTCGCTGCTTTTTTGTAGCGGCCTTGAGAAACGATGCGTAACGGCATTGATACCGATTTTAAACGATGCCTTTTGGTACGATAAATTTCCGCCTGTTGAGAAGTCGGTTAGCTTGTAGCGGTCGGCTATCTCCGATGCCGTGCGGTAATAACCAGACGTGCCGAAAGAGCTAAAACGGTCAATTGAATCAGTCACCAAATTGCCGCTAAACTTTTTATACGAAACAAAAGCGGTGGCTTCCCAAGCCTTTCTTCCAACAGTGATGGCCGCACCGCGATTGAAATTAAACTCTCCTGAAGACCGGTACGGCAGCAGCACGGGCGACTGCCTTTTAACGTTAAGCACGTCCACACTTTTACCAAAGGCTAAGGACTGCCACTGCGTTAAGCCTTGCCCCAGGTTCACAGTGTAATCGCCAAGCGCAAGAGCTTTGATGCTGCCAAGATTGCGAGCAAAAAAATGTACCGAGTAAAAGTCAAAACCGGCCTTTTGTGCGCCGCCAAAAAATTGCTCACCGGCATCTTTATCGGCTACTATTCCATAATACAAAAGTGTTTTATATTGATAACGGTAGGCTGCCAACAACCTGTTTCCATCACCCAGGTAGTGCGTATTTAACGACGTATCGTAACCCTTTGACCGTTCTAAAATTCGTGCGGCCCTGAATAAGGCATAACTGTCACCGCCTCTTAAACGCGACAAAAAAGTTTCTTTCAAATTTAATACCGGTCCTGCAAAAATGTATGGAAGAAGGGTGTGGATACTAACCACATCAAAACCTGGCACGGCTTGTAATTCATAAATGTCAATAAGCTTTCCAAAGGCGGCACGATACCGAAGCAATCCATCAACTTGCAAAGCAGTTAATAACCGCAGGGCCTGCAAATCTTCCCGGCTTGCTTCGTTTAGGTTGAGCGGATGTTTTTGGTAAAAGGCAAGGCTTTGAAGCAAGGCATCGTCTTTCAAGTCTTCAGCTCCTAAATTTTCCAACTGCTGTTGGGTGGTAACAGGAACTTCCTGCGCCACGGAGGCAATGGAAAGAAGACAGCAATATGCCAACAGCAGTTCTTTCATCGGGCGGAATAAAGCAGCAGTAAACCCGGCGTTACGCCGAGGTAAGGATGAAACGAAGCCGTGGCATCTATGCGAAGCTTTTGAAGCTTAACGCCGAAGCCAATGGAATAAACAGATGTAGCGGAACTAATGCCGGCACGGGCGAATAATTTTTCGGCGAACAAATATTGAAAGCCTGCGTTGATGCTCACCGGCTGATCTTCTATCTTCTGTGCTTCGGCGCCGATAAAGAGTTGCGGTGATGCATCGTACCCGATGCCAACCGAATAAATGCCCGGCAGCTTTTCATCGCCGTTCTTGCCAAACTTTATCCCTACCGGATTGTAAATTGAAACACCCGTTTGAACGGCTTCTGTCAAATGAAAAACAGCCCCGGCATCGAAAGCAAGAGTTGACGCGGAACCATAGCCTGATGCTGCAAGCGAATGATAATGAAACCCGAGGCCCACATCAGCCTTAGCTCCCAAACTTCTGCCATAGGCAAAGCCGATGCTCCCTTCATTGTAAAGCGCCTGCCCGAAATAGTCGCCGCTGAAACCAAAGCTGCCTGACATTGTAGGCAAGGTGGCGACAATCGAATAGCTCGTAAGCTCTTTCAATAAAAATCTTCTTTCGGAAAACACACCGGTTGAAAATGATTTGATGCCTGCTAATGAAGCGCTGTTGCTTCGCGTTGCCAACGCATCTTTTTGTTGTGTACTGTAAGTGGCAAGCGAAGGATAAAAAACAGCAACCGGCGTACGAACCGTTTGCGCTTTTGAAAACAGGCAGGCAATGAATGCAGTAAAAAGAAGAAGTCCTTTCACGCAGTTAGTTTGCGTTAAGATAGGAAGAAAAAGGAAATGATTAGCTGATTCGAAGATTAACTGATGGGTTAAAACAGATGCGAGGCGATAAAAGCCGTCCGTTCAACCCTGCGTGCAAAAGCAATAAAAGCAAGGGGGTAAGAAAAGGGATGCATCTTTCTTACCGTTACAGCTTAAAATCGTCGAACTCATAAATCAGCTAATCGGCACATCCGCTAATCAGCTAATCGCCGGCCCGCTGTTATCTTTGCCGCCATGCAATTGTTAAACGGAAAGGAAACGTCACAGGCGATTAAAGACTCGTTGAAAATGGACGTGGCGCAACTGGCGGCGCACGGCGCACCGGTACCGCATTTGGTGGCCATCCTTGTGGGCGACAACGGTGCCAGCGAGACTTACGTGGCCAACAAAGTCAAGTCTTGCCACGAGGTTGGTTTTAAATCCACGCTCATCCGACTGGAAGAAGAGACAACAGAGCTGCAATTATTAAACATCATCCGCAACCTGAACGGCGACCCGGATGTGGACGGCATCCTGGTGCAACTTCCGCTGCCTAAACACATCTCCGCACAAGAGGTCATCATCACCATTGACCCTTCAAAAGATGTGGACGGCTTTCACCCCGTTAATGTTGGCCGCATGGTGCTTGGGCAACCAACCTTTTTACCGGCCACGCCCTACGGCATCATGCTCCTGCTGGAACATTATAAAATACAAACGGCGGGCAAACACGCAGTGGTCATTGGCCGCAGCAACATTGTAGGAAGGCCGATGAGTGTGTTGCTAAGCGGTTCGGGCAACCCCGGAAACTGCACCGTAACGCTTTGCCATTCGGGCACGAAAGATTTAGAAGATTACTGCCGCTCGGCCGACATACTGGTAGCGGCTTTGGGCAAACCAGGTTTTGTAAAAGAAGACATGGTGAAAGAAGGTGCCGTAGTAATTGACGTGGGCATCACACGAGTGGAAGACGCTTCGAAGAAAAGCGGTTACCGCATCAGCGGCGATGTGGACTTTGATGCTGTTGCGCCCAAATGTTCTTACATCACTCCCGTGCCGGGCGGCGTGGGGCCAATGACGATTGCGGCGTTGATGAAAAATACATTCAGGGCTTGTAAGATGAAGTATTCGGATGAATAATGAATAATGAGTAATCAGTAATGAGTGCGTGATGGTGGCAAACACAAACATAAAAATTGAAGCAGTAAAAGAAACCGACCGGCAAAACATGCTGCCGGTAATGGAGCATTTTTATACGCTTCAGGGCGAAGGCGTACACACGGGCAAAGCCGCCTACTTTATCCGGCTCGGCGGCTGCGATGTGGGCTGCGTGTGGTGCGATGTAAAAGACAGTTGGGACGGCGGCAAGCATCCGTTATGGTCTATTGAGGATTTGGTTTCAACAGTGAAAGAAACGCCAGCGCCCATCGTCGTCGTCACCGGCGGCGAACCTTTAATGCACGACTTAACGCCTCTTACCAAAGCCTTGCACAGCGCAGGTTTGCGAACGCATATCGAAACTTCCGGCTCCTCTCCGCTTTCCGGCGAATTGGATTGGATAACGCTTTCTCCAAAAAAATTCAAAGCGCCGCTGCCCGACGTTTTACCGAAGGCGAATGAGTTGAAAATTGTGGTGTTTAATAAGTCGGATTTTACCTGGGCGGAAAGTTGGGCAACAAAAGTTTCGCCCCATTGCAAATTGTTTCTGCAGCCCGAATGGTCGAAGGCAGAAGTAATAACGCCGCTGATTGTTGATTACATTAAGGCCCATCCGCAATGGCAACTCTCGCTGCAAACGCACAAGTACATTAACGTTCCGTAGGTTGGTGGGTATGATCATTCTTTTTTACTTTTAGAAAAACTTTTTTATGGAGCAACGACAAGGAGCTTTAAGCAATGCACAGTTGGAATTGCTAAAGCTATTCAGCCGGCAGATGAGTGATAGCGAATTGACGGAATTGAAGGATCATTTGGTGCAGTTTTACGCAAAAAGAGCGATGGACGAAGCCGACCGGCTTTGGGACGAAAGGGGATACACGCAAAAAACCATGGACGATTGGATGAAAGAGCCGACCTAATGATGCGAATCGTTCTTGACACAAATGTTTTTCTGACTTCCGTTTCAAGAAAATCAATATCCAATTGGCTGTTGCAGGACAGTTTAAACGGCCAGATTGAACTTTGTATAACCAACGAAATTCTCACCGAATACGAGGAAGTACTGACTTCACATTGGAACGCAACCGTCGCGCAAGCGATCTTCCATTCTTTGTTAAAAGCCGAAACTGTACAACGTATAAATTTTTTCTTCCGGTTCAACCTAATCCCTTTTGACCAAGACGACAACAAATTTGTTGATTGCTATGTGGCATCGAATGCCGATTATCTGGTTTCAAATGACAGCCATTTTTCCATTCTCAAACACATTCCTTTTCCTCCTGTCCGCGTTTTAATCTTCTCTGATTTCGAGCAACTTTACCGAAATCAAAATTCCATCGAACCATGAAAAATCTCTTTCTCTTTCTTAGCCTTAACCTTATCCTACATCTTTCTGCTTCCGCCCAATACGACGTGACCAAAGTGGACCGCAAGGCGGTTGCCATTTACGAAAAAGCCCTTGAGTTTGCAGACGCCAATCAATACAAACAATCGGTAGCGTTGCTTCAACAAGCCATTAGCAGGGATGATCGTTACATGGATGCTTATCTCTCCCTTGCCGGCGTGTACGGCCAGTTGAAGGAATACGGCTTAAGCGTATCGGCCTACGAAAAAGCCTTCACCATTGACAGCGTTTACGGCGCCGACTTCTGGCTACCCTATTCCATTAACCTTGCAGGAAAAGGAGAGTTTGAAAAAGCCCTGCAAACGGTTAATAAAATATTGGCAAAGCCGAACCTGAATTCCACCACAAAAAAAGCCGCCGAGTACCGGCAAAAAACGTTTCAGTTTGCAGTGGACTACAGCAAAACACACGCTTCATCAGGCTATGTGTTTGCGCCAAAAAATCTCGGCGATGGCGTGAACACAACAGAGTCGGAATACTTTCCTTCCATGCCCATTGACGGAAAAATTTTGGTGTTCACACGGCGGCTCCGCAACATGAACGAAGACTTCTTTGCCAGTGAAAAAACAAGCACCGGCTGGAGCGCCGCCGTGCCGCTGCCGGGTGGCGTCAATACGTCGCTAAATGAAGGCGCACAAAACATTTCGCAGGACGGAACATTGCTGGTGTTTGCGGCCTGCAACCGCCAAGATGGCCAAGGCAACTGCGACCTGTATTCTTCGCAACGAACCGTTGATGGCTGGTCGCCGGCCTTTAACCTCGGCATCAACATCAACACCGATCAATGGGAATCACAGCCTTGTCTTTCGCCCGACAAACGCGACCTGTATTTTACCAGCCGCCGCTTTGGTGGTTTGGGTGGCAGCGATATTTATGTGTCGCATAAACTGCCAAACGGCGGATGGAGCAAACCCGAAAACCTCGGCCCGGAAATCAACACGGCCGGTGATGAAAGCAGCCCGTTTATTCACGCCGACAATCAAACCTTGTACTTTGCTTCAAACGGCTTACCGGGTTACGGCAACGAGGATTTATTTGTGGCAAGAAAAGGTGCAGATGGCAAGTGGAATAAACCCGAAAATCTGGGCTATCCCATCAACACCATTGACCACGAAGGCACCTTGTTTATTGAAGCCAATGGCAAAGCCGCTTACTATGCAAGCGACCGCACTGACAGCAAAGGAGGTCTTGACATTTACAGTTTTGAGCTACGCGAAGACGTACGGCCCGCGAGGACCTTGTGGGTAAGAGGCAAAGTCTTTGACAAAAAAACGTCAGCCGGTTTGCCCTCATCTGTTGAGTTGATTGACCTGGCATCAAAACAAATCATCTCCAAAGTACAAACCGATGAAACCGGCAATTATTTAATTACACTTCCCGTTGGAAAAGATTATGCGTTTAACGTGAACCGGCGCGGCTACCTGTTTTATTCCGATAACTATTCATTAAAGAACAAAGCCGCCGATTCAACCTATCAAAAAGACATTCCCTTGCAACCGATAGAAGTGAATGCGGCCATTGTGTTGCGCAATTTGTTCTTTGATACAAAGAAGTTCGACATCAAGCCTGAATCGGAAGTAGAGTTGGGCAAAGTCGTGCAATTGTTACAGGAAAATCCAACAGTAAAAATTCAGTTGGAAGGCCACACCGATAACCTTGGCCTTGCAGCCGATAACCAAAGACTTTCCGATGCCCGTGCAAAAAGCGTGGTGAATTATCTCATTGCAAAAGGCATTAAAGCAGACAGGCTTTTGGCCAAGGGCTTCGGCGCCACAAAGCCCGTTGCGGATAATAAAACGGAAGAAGGGCGTGCCTTGAACAGAAGAACGGAGTTGAAAGTAATAGCGAAGTAGTTGACAGGTTGATCAGTTGATTGGTTGATAAGTTTTCTCTTAAGAACAAACTTTTTGAAAATTGTAAACATCAAATCAACCAATCAACTAATTTTCCTTCATGCACTCCGAACTTTTCTACCAACTTGCGTTAACCCTTGTTCCCAACATCGGCGATGTGCAGGCCAAGATTTTAGTGCAGCATTTTGGCGATGCTGAAAGCATCTTCAAAGCAAAACCTTCATCGTTGGAAAAGCTCGAAGGGATTGGCGAGATAAGGGCGCATTCCATCAAACACTTCAACGATTTTCATTTAGCCGAAGCGGAATTAAAATTTATAGACAAGTATAAAATCCGCACACTTTTTCTTACCGACGAAGCCTATCCCAAACGGTTGTTGAATTGCTATGATTCACCCACGCTACTTTTTTACAAAGGCACAGCAGACCTCAATGCTTCACGCATTATTGCCATTGTAGGCACCCGAAGCAATACCGACTACGGCAAAGCCTTTACTGAAACTTTCATTAAAGATTTATCCGAACAAAACGTAGTAATCATCAGCGGGCTTGCCTACGGCATTGATGCCATAGCGCACAAAGCATCGTTGAAAAATCGCTTGCCAACCGTTGGCGTAGTGGGTCATGGCTTGAGCAAAATTTATCCGTCGCAACATTCTGAACTGGCGAAAGAGCTGATTGCCGCAGGCGGCGGTATTTTGTCCGAATTTTTTCACGACACCAAACCCGACAAACACAACTTTCCCTTGCGTAACCGCATCGTTGCGGGGTTGAGCGATGCCACGGTGATTGTAGAATCAACCGTAAAAGGCGGCAGCATGATCACCGCAAAACTCGCCGATGGGTATAACCGCGACGTGTTTGCCGTGCCCGGACGGACTACCGATAAACTTAGCGCCGGTTGCAATCATTTAATTAAATACAATAAAGCCGTTTTACTCACTGATGCCGATGAATTCCTCGATGTGATGGGTTGGAAAGAAAAGAAAGCAACTCCTAAAAAACAACGAGAACTTTTTATTGAACTTACGCCTGATGAAAAAACCGTCTTCGGCCTCTTGCAACAAAAAGAAGCAGCGCACATTGATGAAATCAACAGTAACAGCGGCTTAAGCAGCAGTGCCGTTGCCGCCGCCTTATTAACATTAGAACTTCAAGGCATTGTACAAAGCCTGCCTGGAAAGATGTACAAGTTGGTGTGAAGGAAAATAGTTGATTGGTTAAATAGTTGATCCATTCCGCCGTTACCTTACCATGCCAAAAATTAACCAATTAACCAATTAACCATATTACAGCCGCAGTCCAAACTTTAGTCCCGCCGTTAAATGCAGCCGCGTAACGCCGTAACCAAATCGCCAGCCATCATCCGGAAAGAGCCAATCAAAGCTATCCTTCGATCGGGTTAAGGACGTAATGCGCAAATCTTGTGCGCTGTAATTATTAAAAAGATGACGGATGCCCGCGCCGCCAAACACATCCGCAAAAAGCTTATGGTTTTTACTACTTAATTCCCGGCCCATAACAAGCGCTACCGAAAGCACAGGCGAGGTTATGGTGGCGGCATTGTAATGGTATTCGCCGTCTTTGTAATGCACGATCCCGTCGGTATTATTCACCAATTGGCGAAACAAATAAGCGGCCTGCAGAGCATAATATCCCCCGGAAGTTTTTGCTCGCCGCGTGTAAAATTTTAATTCCGCCGCGCCGCGCCAATAGGTTATTTTTTCGTATTCATTGGTGGGATAAAAAGTAGGCAAGGCGCCTTCCACCAAAAGACTGTAACGGTTGCTTAACCGGAACTGCACGCCTGCCTGAATCGCCACGCTTACCGGCATAAATAAAGCCGGTGAAATCAACACCGCCACGTTAGATGCGGAATCCTGCGCCAAACTTTTTTGCGTTTGTATGAGCAAGGGCAAAAAGGCTAAGAGCCGGTGCAGTGGTTTCATTCCGCTAAAAATAATTCATCCGTGTTATGTGGCAACGAGGAAACGTTTAAAAGTTCAAGCGTTTAAAAAGTTCAAAAGTTGCCTTCTAATGCGAAAGACATTTTACTATTTACGACACAATAACAATTGAACTCCTGAACAGTTGAACTTTTGAACTCATGAACTTCTCTCGCCTATCTTTGCCTATGGCAACAAACTCCACGCAAAAAACATTCATCGAAGGCCTTACGTTTGATGACGTTCTCCTGGTTCCGGCTTATTCTGAAATCCTTCCCCGCGACGTAGAAATAAAAACAAAACTTACCAAAGACATTACGCTCAACGTACCAATGTTGTCCGCTGCCATGGACACCGTAACCGAAGCGGCGCTGGCCATTGCCCTGGCCCGCGAAGGCGGCATGGGAATCCTGCACAAAAACATGACGGTGGAAACGCAGGCGGCCGAGGTGCGCAAAGTAAAACGCAGCGAAAGCGGAATGATCATTGACCCCATTACCCTCACTGTAAACGCCACCGTTGGCGATGCCCAACGGATTATGCGGGAGGCTAAAATCGGCGGCATTCCAATAGTAGATAGCAGCGGCAAGTTGGCCGGTATGCTCACCAACCGCGACCTGCGTTTTCAGGAAGCCAAGGAGCAAAGCGTTAGCGAGATCATGACCAAAGAAAACCTGATTACCGCACCTGAAGGCACCGATTTAAAAGGCGCCGAAAAAATACTAAGGCAAACAAAAGTGGAAAAGCTGCCGGTGGTGGACAGCAATGGAAAACTGATTGGATTGATTACGTACCGCGATATTTTAAAAGTGGCCTCCAACCCCAATGCGGTAAAAGATTCCTTCGGACGGTTGCTCGTTGGCGCGGCCGTAGGCGTTACCAAAGATTTACTGGACAGAGTTTCGGCCTTGCAAAGCGTGGGCGTTGACGTGGTTTGTTTAGACAGTGCACACGGCCATTCAAGGGGAATTATTGATGCATTGAAAAGTGTGAAGAAGAATTTTAAAAAGACGGCCGTCATTGCCGGCAACATTGCTACCACCGAAGGCGCACAAGCCTTAGCCGATGCCGGCGCCGATGCCGTGAAAGTGGGCATCGGGCCGGGTTCCATTTGCACCACACGCATTGTGGCCGGTGCTGGTGTGCCGCAACTCACCGCCATTATGCAAGCGGGTGTTGCACTAAAGCCAAAAGGCATTCCGCTGATTGCCGATGGCGGCATCCGCTACACCGGCGACATGGTAAAGGCACTGGCGGCCGGCGCCGACTGCGTAATGATGGGAAGCATCTTCGCGGGTACCGAAGAAAGTCCCGGCGACACCATTATTTACGAGGGCCGCAAGTTTAAAGAATACCGCGGCATGGGTTCATTGGGCGCTATGTCGGTAGGCAGCAGCGACCGTTATTTTCAAGACCCCGAAGCCGATGTAAAAAAGTATGTGCCCGAAGGCATCGAAGGCCGCGTGGCTTATAAAGGTTCGTTGAAGGAAATCGTGTATCAATACGTAGGCGGACTGCGTGCCGGTATGGGTTATTGCGGCGCCGCAACCATTGCGGACCTGCAAGCGGCAAGCTTTGTGAAAATTACCAACGCCGGTATGCGGGAAAGCCATGCGCACGACATAGAAATAACAAGGGAAGCACCGAATTACAGCAGAAAATAGACCCTTTCCCGAAAGGGAACTTAAGTTGCAGAAACATTGTTGTAGCAGATCCTCTTTTATGGTTTTTTTGGAGATGGGTAAACAATTCGTGTGATGAATTAAACTCCAGAAAAAGCGTTACAACGGAAATAAAAATTAAAGGAAATAACAACCTCGGTTGCAGCCTATGAAATCATCGGAACGAAGCCTGCAAAAGCTGTTGATCAGAAACCGTTGTGGCGCTGCTTCACAGTCTGCCTTTATTAACGCTTTTGAAAAAGAAGTGCGACCAATGCAGTATAAGAGATGCGCTTCCCCCTATTGAAAAAAAGGGTTTGCGGCTGCGCTTTTATTGTAATGGTCTGTATTGTGCGGCACGTTTGTTTTCCGCCGCCAGCAGCACCGTTTCGGCAATTCGTTTTGCTTTTGTGTCTTTGCGCTTTGCGTTGCTTATCCATTCCAGTATGCCGCGCTTCACCAATTTGGGAAAGGCCGCGAAACGCCGCGCCGCGTTTTTATTTTTTGCAAGAGCAGCTTGCAAATCTTTTAGAACGGTCAGGGCCTCTACTTCATCAAACGCCGTCCATGTGCCCAATGCCTTCGCGGCTTCAATTGGGGCAAGGCCGGTCCCGGTCATACGGCCCCCGGCAATGAGCCGCTCCACCTTGTCTTTGTTTACTTTACTCCATTTGCTCTTAGGGTTGCGCCTCGAGAAAAACTAATAATAGCTTTCGTCATCACACTTGTTTGGCTTGCTGTCTATCCAGCCAAAACACAAGGCTTTATCCACGGCTTCGCTATAGTAAACCGACGGCACACCGCTCCCTTTTTTATAGATGATGAGCCACACGCTTTTTTCTGTTTCGCCATTTTTTTTGCAGCCAGTTCCGCCAGGCTTTGCCCGCTTTGGCGCAAAGGTTTTGGCACCGTTATGGGTTTCGGTCTTTGCCGGTAAAACTTTTCTATTCATCGTTGCCTAAGAAGTTTTTGATAAAAGATCAAACCGTCAACGCCTGCGCCAGATCGTCAATCAGATATTGCGGTTCTTCCAGCCCTGTGTAAAGGCGTATGTATTGGTGTTGACTGTTGCCCGCGTCAAAATCTTTCGGCGCAAGGCCCGCGCATTTCGGCATCACCAGCGATTCGTGGCCGCCCCAACTTACTGCCATTAAAATATGTTTAAGTGATTCGCAAAACTTCGTAATGCTTTCTGCGGTTCCGCCTTTTAATGTGAAGGTGAGCAAGCCGCAGGCACCGCTCATTTGTTCTTTGGCCAAGGCGTATTGCGGGAAAGATTCATCAAAAGGGAAAAGAATTGTGTCAATGCGCGGATGGCTCTTTAAAAACTTCACGACTTCGTTTGTTGTCTTGCTGATGCGTTCCAATCTCGCAGGCAAAGTACGCAAGCCGCGAAGCAAAAGCCAGGCATTAAAAGGTTGAATTCCGCTGCCCACATTCAGGTATTCGCTGTCGAAAATTTTTTTCATCTGCTGATGCGAACCCGATAGGACTCCGCCCAGGGTATCGCTATGGCCGCCGATGTATTTGGTGGCGGTTTGCATGGCCAGATCAATGCCCATCTCTATCGGCCGTTGATGCAAAGGCGTGCAATAACTGTTGTCAATTAAGGTGATGATGTTGTGCGCCTTTGCAAACGCCGCTACTTCTTTTATTGGTTGAAGTTCATAGGTCCAGGAGTTCGGCGATTCGATATAAATGAAGGATGTGTTTTGCTGCAAAGAGGCTTCAAAATTTTTGATGTCGCGGCCGTCAATGTAAGTTGTGGTTATACCAAAGCGAGACAGTATAACATCGAATGTTCTTCGTGCCCAGGTATAAGGATCGCGAACGGAAATGATGTGATCGCCGCTTTTTACATTGGCGAGAACAGCGGCGAAGATGGCTGCCGCGCCGTTGTTGAACACGAGGCAATCTTCGGCGCCGTCAAGCGCCGCCAGCTTCTTTCGTAAGATGTCAACGGTTGGATTTAAGCCACGGCTATACAGGTAACCGCCCATCTCGTCTTCAAAAGCTTTGCGCAAATGCGCAACTGTTTTGAAAGCGAAATTTGATGTTTGTATAATCGGCGGCGCAATGGCGTTGAAGTACTGTTCGCGGTCTTCACCAAGTTCATTGATGATGTAAGAAAGTTCAGTCGGCTGTAGCGGCATTGGTTGTTGATTTCAGGCTTCGCACCAAAAAATAAAGGATCAAGAATGCGGCAAATACGCCGGTGGCAATCAGGGCAAGTTTTGGCGTATCGAAGGCAATGGAGATGCCTACAAAAATATAAGCGGCAATAAAGATGAGTGGCAACAACGGGTAGAGTTTCATCTTGTAAATGCCGGTACCATCCAAATGTTTTGTGCGTTTACGCAAAATGAAAATAGTAGCGGCCGATGCGGCCATGCCGATGGAATCGAGAAAGATGGTAAAATTTAAAATCTTGTTGAACTCGTCTAAAAAAAACAACACAAGAATACCCGCACCGGCAAAGACGGTAAGCCCTAATGTAAGTACATCCCGCTTTTCATTCTTCTTGCTGAAAGCTGCGGGCAGAATGCCGTCTTTGCCCATGGCGTACATCACCCGTGGATTGCTCAAGAGCAACACATTCACATAAGCCAGCACCGCTACAAACAACAACACCGAAGCCACAGTCCGTCCCGTAGGCCCGAACATCTTTTCAACAACGATAGAAGCAATGCCGCGTGATGTTTTCAAGGCCTCAAAACCAATGGCGTTGTAATAAGCATAGCTCACGGCGAGGTACAAGGTAATGATGATCACAATGCCGATGAATATCCCACGTGGGATTGTCTTTTTTGCGTTGTGCACTTCTTCACCAAAGTTGATGGTTTGCTGATAGCCGCCATACGTAAACGAAACGGCAATGAGGATTAAGCCGAAAGACTTGATGTAATCGAAGGGTAGAAAGCTTTTGGCGGAAGCGACAACGGTGTTGGCGTTCGGGATAAAAAAGATGGAAGAGATGAGCAGCACCAGCATCCCGATTTTTATCACCATTAAAATGTTTTGCGCCGTGGCGCTTAGCCGCAGTCCTAAAAGATTGACGCCGTAGAAAAGCACAATCGGTATCATGGCAATGAAAGCCTTTGTGGTAGCATCGGGATCGGTTTTAAAAATAACCTGCGAGATGTACTCGCTACCCACCAAAGCCACTCCCGACATAGAAGCCGCGTTGGAAATAAGGATAATGCAGTTGATGGAAAAAGCAATGGAGGGATGATAACATTCCGCGAACACTTTGTAATAACCGCCGGTGACGGGAAAGCGGGAACCAATCTCCGCGTATGTTAATGCACCGCACAAAGCAATGGCGCCGCCGGCTATCCAACCGATAAAAAAAAGGGAAGGCGTTACGGCCGCATTGGCCGCATCGGAGGACGTGCGAAAGATGCCCATGCCGATGACGAGTCCGACGACGATCATGGTGAGGTCAAAGAGTTTAAGCTTTGGTTTTTCCGTCATGGGTTGAAGATAAGCGTCCGAACCGGGATGAGTGTGACTAATGAGATTAACGCGGTAAAAAACAAAACGGCATCTGAATTACGTCGTGTTGTTTCCCTAAGGCCGCTGTTGGTGTTTCGTAAAGTTCTATTTATAGAGTACTAACTATCGACAATAGATTTCAAACCGGTGCAGAAGCAGCGGTTGATAAGTTTTATTATTGGGTGCCTTCGTTATAATTCTTGTAGCCTATTTTATTTCTTGCCGGTGGGTTACTTTGCTTTTGAATGAGTTCTTTGAGCACCATAAAAATATTTTCAATGTCCTGGCTGTTGCGCCCCATTTCTTTTTCCATTTTGGCCAGCTGTAGTAAAATCTCTTTGTGCGTCAGTGCATATTCCCGCATCTTCACAAAAACCCGGATCACCCGCAGGTTCACTTCAATGGCCGTTTTACTGTTCAGGATGCAGGAGAGCATCGTTACGCCCTGCTCTGTAAAACAAAACGGCGCATAGCGAAGGCTCTGCCGGTCTGATGCACTAAGTGCTGTGGCCTCCCGCCATCTTGTAAATTCAGCGGCAGTCATCTCAAACATAAAGTCTTTGGGGAAACGCTCTTTGTTTCGTTTAACGGTTTCTTTCAGCCGCTTGGTCTCTACGCCATACAGTTCTGCCAGATCTCTGTCAAGCATTACTTTTTCACCCCGCACCACATAGATGCGGCTAAGTATTTTTTGTTCTTCCACCAATGCCTATAATTCTTTTTTCGCCATCACCGTGAGTTTGGTTTGTAAATATAAAAGACCAAAGATTGGAGGTCGCATTTTGCGACCTCCAATCTTTGCTATCAGGCAGTGGGATGATACTTTTTGCGCTATTTCTGGTGTTCCGTTTGATTTGTGTGTGGTAGCCACACCGCCATTGAATGCAAGAAAGGCTTGAGAGAAAGGCCAACGACGATCATGGTGAGGTCAAAGAGCTTGAGCTTTGGTTTTGGGGTCATGGGTTGAAGATAAGGAAGATAGAGAACAGAAGCTGGAGGACGGAAGAAGGGGGATGATTCTTTTGCGACGAGTCACCGCGAAAGCCCCCGAAGATTTAGTACGTTGCAGCGGGAGACTTGTCGGTGAAGAAAGAAGTAAAGCTAATTTATAATCGGTATCTGTACTGAGTCTTTAAAAGCTGTCTTTGTTTGCGTGCAGTCATTAATTCGATAGCCTTTGATGTATAGAGAAAGACCCGCACCGTTCTGCCTCTTAGCAAAGTCAAGGCTGCTTCCAATGAGGTTAGAGAACCGTTCGCTTTTTATTAGTTCTAGTTGTTCGATTTTACCATTAGGATATTGCATAGTTAATTGCTCATAATGATTGTTCAAACCAAATAGCAGAAAAGTTACCCTAACTGTATCATCATTGATTTTTCTAAAATACCATTGTACAACTTCAGAACCGACCCTTTCGGTTTCATTGCCTAATGAATCATAGTCAACCCCAAAGTGATAGCCGTTAGTTTCATTGATTAAAAATCCATAAAACCTTAAAATGTTTTTTTCATCAAACTTGTATATTCCTCTTTCAATAACCGTTGTATTACGGTCCTTTATCTCCGTCATCCCTTCATCAAAGTAAACCTTAATCTTGTACCGTGAAGTGTCATACACATTGATAAAGTCCCGGACTTGGTAGGCGCAATTCGTGTTATCATGCTTCTGGTTGCAGGAACACACGAAAAGTATAAGCAAAACTTTGATAGTATTTTTCATAATACCTTATTGGACTTTATGATAGTGTCTTTTGCAGGTTTTTAAGTTCGATTTGCCCAACCGAGTCATTGATAACTCTTGAATTAATACTAAGCATTCAATTGAATCAAAAGAAAACAATTATCTGTTCTAGATATTGTTTAATCAATCCACCTCCTCCACCCATTTTCCATCTTGGCCCCCCTTTTGCCCTTACTGCCCAAACCCTTTTAACCAAAAACACACTATATGGCAGACGACATGAAGCTCACGGCTTATAACGTGCGGACGAAAGAAAAAGGCGTAACCATCCAGGATGCGGTAATAACGAAAACGGCCAAAGGCGCTTACATGGTGCAGGGCCACGACGGCAAGGGCAACAAGCTCACCACGCTATGCAACGGCCAAAAAGCAATGGACGCCATCAAAGCGGGCATAGCCAAGCAGGGATGGGAATAGACACGTGAGGCGTGAATCGTCAAACGTGAATCGCCGATGCCATACACACAACCGTACTAACGATAGGTGGTGATTTAGTGCAGCACCGACTCACGTTTGACGATTCACGATTGACGTTATTGCTTATATAGCTTAAACGATTGCTTACCCGTTCCCGTTTCCACCTTCAACAAGTACACGCCGCTGGCATAGTTATTTGCTGTCAGGTCAATGTTCAGCTTTTGTAGAAAGCCCGTTGCGGTGCTGCCCAATTCTTTCACCACACTTCCTTTTACATCGTAAACTTTTACGGTTATCTTTTCTCCACTGTTTAATTGGTACAATAAGCTGAAGTGCCCGCTTGAAGGATTGGGATAAACCTGCCAGGTGGTGGCTTCGCCAAACAGTACGGCACGCACATCTGAATAGCTAAACGTTCCGTTCGCGTTCACAATCTTCAAGCGATAATACCGTGCGCCGCTCTTACCGTCTTCTGCATCGGTAAAGTTGTATTGTCTTGATGAATTTGTATTGCCCAAACCGGCCACTTCGCCAATCTTTACAAAGCTGTTTGCGCCCAAAGCTGC
The DNA here is from genome assembly GCA_965247695.1 of Flavisolibacter sp. Classification (GTDB taxonomy): domain Bacteria; phylum Bacteroidota; class Bacteroidia; order Chitinophagales; family Chitinophagaceae; genus Flavisolibacter. Next base: position 859,059 of record OZ252037.1, on the reverse strand, counting down.
GTTGCCTTTTGCCAGTTCTATCTCATAACGCAGTACATCCGTTTCATTGCCCACATTCCATTTTACTGCAACGTTGCCTCCTTGTTTAATCGTTGCAAAGTCAATGAGCTTCACAGGCAATGGCGTCAGGTTGTTGATGCCGCCATTGCTCAACCAAAACTCCGAGAAGCCCGCTACTTTAAATTCGGCGTAGTAACCTTTATCAAACGGCACTTTGGCTACTTGCGCGGAAGGAATAAAGAGCCATGTGCCACCGTTATTGTCGGCGACAGTGCCGTTCTCGTTTGCTTTATTACCATCGTTGTATTTAGAAACACCTAACGCGTAACCGCTTGCGGGTTTGGTGCAGGATGCGCAACCCGTTGCCGCCAGCAAAGCTTCTGTTTCGCTGTCTAAGAAATAAAAACGCACCGCCATAGAATCGGGGATTGCGTTAGAATTGAGTTTGACAGTAATGTTCCGGTCGTGATAATACTGATTGCTTGTATAGCGTACAGCACCGGTATTAATATAGGTTTGCACATCGGTTCCGCCAATTGTTGCACCAGCCGGCTGTAAGGACACCATGATCTTTCCACCGCTGGTAAAGTCAATCCAATTATTTCCGCTAACGTATTGTGATGCGAGGCCACTGCCAGTGTTCAAACCGTCGTAAATGCCCTGTGTATAGTTGTAAATATGAATATCGTCAATGGCAATACCATCACGGTTTACGCCTGCATCAGAAGCCATTACAAACCGCAGCCGCAGCCTGGAAAGCCCGGTGGGCAAGGCTTGCGTAGCCACGTGCCACCGCGTATAGTTTTGAACACTCCACAACTGCCCGTTGCTTTTGTTGTACCAATTGGTGCCCGTGCCTGCGGTGCCCAGCTTCGTCCAGGTTTCGCCATCGCTTGAATATTCCACCCAGGCGGCATCGCACAACTGAACGCCGCAGTCTTCCAAATCAAGTGCCACACTAAAGCTTAGTGTTGGTGTTGTCAGCCCGCTGACGTCAAAGCAAGGCGAATAGAGATAAGAGGCCTCGTTGTCGTTATAGCCCGTTGTCAGTCCTGTTTTCCATGCCTTGGCGCCTGATGCGGCGGATCTTACTTTAAGGCTTTGCGGCGTACCGTAAGCCCAACTGCTTCGGCGGCCACCGGTGTAGTAAAAGCCGTCACCGCTTTCAAAATTTTGCAGGTAAGGAAAGCTGTTGACGACGGGTTGGTTGTAAACCGTTGTTGATGCCGTATCGTTCTCTTTAAAGGAATCGGCGTTGTAAGCCAGGTAAACCTGAATGTTGTTTGCACCTCCCTGCGAAAAGTTTAGCAACGAAGCAAAGCTGTATTGCACAGCCGCTTGCGGGGCGATGGACGTAATGGTTTCCATCACCGGTGCGCCGCCGTTGACGCGGTAGTAAACGGGAACATTAGTGAGCGTTGTATTGGAGGCATTGCGAACGGTAATTTTTAATGGCGTAGATGCCGTGAGCCCGCAACTGTTGACGGCGGGACTGTCAATCTTTACCAGTTGCACATCGTTGAACACTTCATACAATTGAATGTCATCGAACGTATAGCCAGCGGCGGAGATTTTATCTGTGGCCTGGTATTGCCCCCATTGTCCCCAACGAACACCAAAGCTGGGTGTGAGGCTTTGTCCGGCCGCAGCCAACAAATTAGACAGTTCAAGGCTTCTGGATTTTTTGTACTCGCCGGGGTCTTGCGCGGCCGAATCCAGTTTATAGGCTTCAATCCAAGGTTGTGTGTCGCTGCCTCTTATCCAAACACGGTTGGCAGCATTGGGGCCTTGACTGTGATTGAGATATTGAAAATCCAATCGCAGATCATTTGCCGTTGTTGTATAATTATTCAAATTGAAGGTGCCGAGTAAATAAGAAACATTGCCCGACGGAACGTAGCGATCAGCATCTAACGTGATGGCTTTGGAACCCGAATAAGCGATGCCTGAATTGATAAACGTTCGTGCCCGGCCATAAGGAGTTGAACGGTTGAAATCATAGCGTTCGATGCCGGTGAAGCCGGTGGTATCTTTTAAGTAAAGCGAAGGCGATGCGCTTTCTAAATTATCTAGAAACGGCGTGGCAAGACTCAACGGCTGATTGTCTATCTGCTTTATTACAACGGCGATAGAATCGTTTGTTCGCACAACATCCGAAGCATTGTTTACGGAAGCAATGATGGTATAAGCGCCTGCGGCCGATAAGTTAGCGGTTGCTATAAACGTGTAATCAAGCACAGCGCCTGCGGCGATGGTGGCTATGTTTTCGGTTACGCTTGCCCCGTTGATGGAATACGAAACAGTAAAGTTGTTTATCGCCACATCATCGAGGTTCTTTATGCGAACGGTGATGGGCTGTGATGCGCTTAAAGCTGTTGATGTAAACAATCGTCCTGATGTTGGCGCCAGCACCGCATCTATTTTCAAATCATTGTCAGAGATGGTTCCGGCGCAAGTGCCGTTGCTCGGTTGTCGCGAAATGGCATAAGCCCTCCGGCCCGCAATGCCGTTTAATCGCGGCCGGACCGTGACCCAATAAGCGCTGTCTTTCGATAAGCCGCTAAAGGTGTAGGCTGTTGCTGTTGTTGTGGCAATGGATTTCATCTCATCGCCGCGAAGCATCATTACTTCATAATCAGTGGCGCCGGCAATGGCAGTCCAGTTCATCGCAATGTAGCCTTCGCATTGAACAGAGGACAAACTGATAACGGGCAGGCCAAGAATAACAAAGGCTGCCGATGAAGACGTTTCGCCACTGCCGTTCTTTGTTATCCGCACCAATGCGTTGTTTGTGTTTACCAATGGCACCGTCCAGGTGTAAACAATCCGGTTCACATCCACGGCCGCATCTATCGTTGTCCAGGTGGCGCCGCCATCGGCGGAAAATTCCAACGTTGCCGTTCCGGTTAAGCCGTAAGCATCCCAACTGATTTTAGCCGTTTCACCTGGTAATAAATTTTGACCACCGGCAGGTGAGGTTAGCTTCAATCCTATCGTTGGCGCATCCCATACCAAATAATACGCTTGTTGCGCGGTTGTTACGGTTGTTCCTTTTACCGTAAACGTATAAGTGCCGGCAGCCGGATTGTTGATGACCACTTGTTCGATATTGTTTGCATGATCAACGCCGGTAGTAGCGGCATTGTTCAAGGCGGTTCTTGCTGTGTCCAAGATGCTTGGTAATACAATGCCTGATGAAGGCGTGGTGACCTGGAGGTCTAAATCATTCACCAACGTTTTTGCGCTCAATAATGAAGCCGGCACATCGTTCCAATACAACAGTGCTTTCAGTTGCGCCGTGTTCGCGGGAATGGTGACGGTATGCGTGGTTGATCCGGCGTTGATGCTGTTGCCATTGAAATAATGCGAAGCCTCCAGCGCTTCCACGCTTCGCAACAGGTTCATCCAACCAAAGCCGTATTTAAAATCAGGCCCGCTTGTTCCCTGGTCCATTGCACCGTTGCAAAGCAGGGCTTTCATTAAACCGTTGGGCGGATTACCGCCGCCGTGCAATTGTTTGTAGCGTTGATAAAGTAAAGTCAAGCCGCCTGTAACACCCGGCGCCGACATGCTGGTGCCGTTATTGGGCGAGTAGATATTGGTGGGCCATGTTGAGATAACGAATTGTCCCATGGCCGTTATCTCCGGCTTAATGCGGCCATCTTTTACCGGGCCGCGGCTGGAAAAACCGGCAATGAGTCCGGAGTCGGTAGTGGCGCCAACGGTGACTACATTCTTGGCGCTTTGATAACCGCCGATGACCGTGTGAAAGCCCACGGGATAAGGCCCGCAGGCATCGCCGCCGCTGTTGCCGGCGGAGAAGACATTTAAAAGAGCCGGCAGATCAAGCGCCTGCTGGTCCATCATGCGGCTGTATAAATCGTAGGTGCCGTGGTACTCGCAGTCAATAATGTTGCCGTAAGAATTGTTGGTAAGCACCATGCCGTAATCGTTCACATAGGTTGGTGCGTTATCCAGTATTCCATTGAATGCCTGGCTGATGATGGTGGCTTTGGGTGCATAGCCGCGGTGGCGTTCGTCAATGTTGCCGGCGCCGGCCACGGTGCCCGTGGTGTGTACGCCGTGCGCATTAAAAGGCGAAGCGTTGCGGTTGATAAAACGTCCCGAAAAATCAACGTGGTTTTGGATGTCGGCATTGTCGCCCACGCCAACGGTTACGCCTTCGCCGTTCAGGCCACGGCCGCCATCGGCTACTGATGCATTTAACAAGGTTGCTCTTGAACCCGTGCGGCTATTGTAGTTAAGCGGCACGGCGGCCGGTGGCGCGGGTTGAATGAAGTCAACAAAAGGGAGCGATGCGATTTCTGAAATGCGTGATTGCGAAATGCGAAGTGCAAGAATATTGTAAGCTTTGTGCTCGTCGGAGATGATGTCAACATTATACTGTTTCAACGCAGCAACAACATCAGTTGCACTTATTGTTTTAGGAAACGAAATCCAAACATCTACTGTGCCCGTCACTTTCACCGCCCATGATGGAATCTGGCCTTTAGCAAAAATGTCGGCCATCTTTTGCTGCGGCTGTAAGCCAAAGATGGCTTGTGCTTTTGCGCTTTGCAAAACGGTTAACGAAGCATCGCCTTTGATGCTAACGGTGTAGGCGTTTTGGGGAAGATAATCAAGCAGTGTAATGCCTGATGCCGCCAGGGTTTTTTGTTCCGTCGCGGAAGGAAGGTGGTCGAATTGAAGCACTGCAAAGCTTTGTCCGGCCGTACGGACCGCTGTTTTATTGAATGAATCAAGAACGTCCTTGCGAATATTTTTTTGGGGTTGAACGGCGCCGGTGCGAAGCAGAATATTTTGTGCAAAAAGATGCGTGGAAAGCAGGAGCAGCAGGAGAGGCAGCAGGCGGTGGTATTTCATGGATTGAATTCTTCGGCTTAAAAATAGAAAAAGAATGCAATAAGCAAAGCGGGCCTTCGGCGGCGGGACTGTGTTGCACGACCAATAGACAAGTGCGGGAAAAGAAATTATCATCAGAGCTTCTCTTTCATCCTTGGGCTTATTTGCTAACAGCAAGACAGTTTTAGAACTGTTGTTGTGGAATGATCGGGCTTTTGTATCTCAACAGGATTCGAAACGATATGAATAGTTCCAAGCACAAAAAGATTTTCTACCCACCGGGTATTATTAGCGCTGTTTTATTGCCGATTGCTTTTTATTTTTTTGCAAAAAGGGAGATTGAGAAATCAACTGTAACCGCTATTCCTTTTTTTTATTTCGATACCACCCGTACACAATATCAGAACTACAAAAGTTTTTACGGAGGTATATTACCGACAAGAAATTACATAAACATCGTATTCAATGGCAATGTTCATGATGATCAAATCAAGCTTGAATTCGCCCAAATTACGATCAGAGAAATTATCACCGGAAGTGACACAATAAATGCTTTGCACTTTTTATTTACAGACAATTCCCGTTACGAAACCGTAATTGGGCTTTTGGACAAACTCCGGATGGAAGATGCGAAGTACTATCTTCTTTACAACAAAGACATATGGTTTTTTCATCGGCAACTTGAGGCAAAATCTTCAGAATACAAATGTCTCCTGTGCAATGATATAGTGGTTATTCAACCAGAAATATCATGGTGGACAAAAACCAAAGAAAAAATTGAACACGTTTGGCTTTCAGCGTGGCAAATAATTGTGCTGTTTTTCTCCTTCATCGTCGCCGTTCTTCTTTTAAAACATAAAAAGAAGCAGGTCTAAAAGTGATTTTTTTTCGCCAAACAAATCCGGCATTTTTGTTCTCCATTCCCCCTTTTTATGGCCACCAAAAGCAACGCCGCCATCGGCTTTATTTTCATTACGCTCCTGATTGATGTCATCGGCTTCGGCATTATCATTCCCGTTATGCCCAAGCTCATTGAAAGCCTGGCACACGTGAACGTCAGCCAGGCTTCCCGCATTGGCGGTTGGCTTTTGTTTGCATTCGCGGCCACGCAATTTTGTTTCTCCCCTTTAGTTGGCAACCTAAGCGACCGTTACGGACGGCGGCCCGTGTTGCTTGCTTCGCTTCTTGGCTTTGCCTGTGACTATCTTTTTCTCTCTTTTGCTCCTACGTTAAGCTGGCTGTTTGTGGGCCGTGTGATTGCAGGTTTTACCGGCGCTTCTTTCACCACCGCATCGGCTTACATCGCCGACATCAGCACTGCCGAAAACCGGGCAAAGAACTTTGGGATGATCGGCGCTGCATTTGGTCTTGGTTTCATTATCGGTCCGGCCATTGGCGGGCTGCTTGGTGGCTTCGGCCCAAGGGTTCCGTTTATGGTGGCGGCTGGGCTTTGTTTCTTGAATTTTTTATACGGCTTTTTTGTTTTGCCCGAATCATTGGCACCGGAGAACCGCCGAAAGTTTGAGTGGAAGCGGGTTGTTCCCGGTGTAAGCGTTTACAACCTGCGCAAGTTTCCGGCCTTAACGGGTTTGATGGTTGCGCTGTTTTTAGTGTATCTCGGCTCTCATGCGGTGCAAAGCAATTGGAGCTTTTTTACCATCGAACGGTTTCATTGGTCTGAACGGACCATCGGCATTTCATTGGCCGTTGTTGGGTTATTAGTAGGAGGCGTACAGGCCGGCTTAACCAGAGTAGTGAATCCGAAACTCGGCAACGAAAAAAGCATCTACATCGGGCTTGCCTTGTATGCCGTTGGAATGATGCTCTTTGCCGTGGCTTCGGCAAGCTGGATGATGTTTGCTTTTTTAGTTCCGTATTGTTTGGGCGGCATTTGCGGCCCGGCTTTACAATCGGTGATGGCGGGCTATGTACCGTCTAACGAACAAGGCGAGCTGCAAGGTTCGTTAACGGGTTTAATGAGTTTGACGACCATCTTTGGCCCACTAATTATGACAACCGTCTTCGGTTATTTCACCAGCAAGACCGCACCGGTTTATTTTCCCGGTGCGCCGTTTGTAATTGGCGCTGTGTTTATGACCGCCAGCGCGGTGATTGCTTACATTGCCTTGCACGGCAAACAGATGAAGACATCCGATGTAACCACAACCGTTGTGAATTCGCATTAGAGCACATAATCAACTTTTATTTTTAGGTGGATTTTAAACAGCAATAAGCTTTCCATCGGCTGTTCAACTCTTTCAGGGTTGATAAAAAGTCTTTCATCCATTACCACGCGTTACAATCCGTGTCTATTGAAGGTTCGACCGTTTCGCGGTCAGGCATTGAAACGGATTATCGTCATCCGTTTAGGTACAGCAAACCGTAGAGCCGCCACAAGTTTTGTTCGCTACGGTTTCACTTCTCACGTTTGCCGTTTCACATCTTTCTCACGTCCTATATTTGTGCCATGCTGAAAGACATTCAACCCACCGGAAAGAAAGACACCCGCAGCGGATTTGGCGATGCCATGACGGAACTCGGAAGAAGCAATCCTAATGTGGTTGCACTCACGGCGGACTTAGCCGGCTCTATGAAACTGCAGGGCTTTATTAAAGAATTTCCCGAACGTTTTATACAAGTGGGCATTGCCGAAGCGAACATGATCAGCATGGCCGCCGGACTGACCATCGGCGGTAAAATTCCTTTCACCACAACCTTTGCTAATTTCTCTACTGGACGTGTGTACGATCAAATTCGGCAAAGCGTTGCGTACAGTAACAAGAACGTAAAAATATGCGCCTCACACGCCGGCGTAACCTTGGGCGAAGACGGCGCCACGCACCAAATATTAGAAGACATCGGCATGATGAAAATGATGCCGGGCATGACGGTGATCGTTCCATGCGATTACAACCAAACCAAAGCCGCTACCAAAGCCGTTGCTGATTATGTCGGGCCGGTTTACCTGCGCTTCGGCCGTCCAAGCTGGCCCATATTTACGGCCGATGAACCGTTTCAAATCGGCAAGGCGCAAAAATTTTCAGAAGGCACCGACGTTTCCATTTTTGCTTGCGGGCACTTAGTTTGGCTGGCCATTCAGGCAGGCATTCAATTGGAAGAAAAAGGCTTGAGCGTTGAAGTCATCAACCTGCATACGATAAAGCCGTTAGACGAAGAAGCCATCATCGCGTCTATTAAAAAAACAGGTTGCGCTGTTACGGCCGAAGAACATAATATTTACGGCGGCATGGGTGATGCCGTGGCGCAAGTAGCCGCTAAAAACTTTCCCATCCCAATAGAATATGTGGGCACTAACGATACGTTTGGCGAAAGTGGCACACCCGATCAATTGCTCGAAAAGTATGGCCTCACGCCAAAGCACATTGTAGAAGCAGCCGAGAAGGCAATGGCAAGAAAGAAGAGTTGAGAAAAAGATTTTCGTTTTGGATAACAAGATTTTGAACGCGGCCCGGGCCGCGTTTTTTATTCCAATTAATTTTTAAAACCTAATGGCCTCAACTCATTCATCGCAAACGGCAATTTAACAGGGCTTGCGGCAATCCGGGTAAAAACCCCTTGCATCTCGCTGCGTAATTTTCTACTTTCGTTCTCGTAAAAGTTCTTTTCCGGTGCAGCTAATCACCGCAAAGACTGTCTTTGTATAAATCCTTTCCCCTGAAGCTCCCGTATATCGCTTAACCATTATCCCCTATCCACGGAAAAGCCGCTTAACGTAAAAACTACACCGTCATGCGAACTTTTCTGCTTTTTATCGGCTCAGTCCTGTACCCCGCCGTTATGGTCATTATCTCACCCGTGCTGCTCTCTCTTTACGTCGTTTACGGCTTGGTACTGGTTGGACAATACATTGCTTTCCTTTGGCAACATCTGCTTTCCGTGCTGTCAAATCTGAACCTGCCGCTTTTGCATCTGCCCGAAAAAAAGAGTCTGGCTTTTCGTCCCAAAGCGGTGCGTTTGAATTAAACTTTTACTGTAAAAAATACTCGAAGCGTTTGCTTCCTTCATTCCCGCAGCCATCGGCAACCGTTGCGTTCCGGCTTATTTGCTTTGGCAGAAAAAATTATCTTTAGCCCTTTTCTGTACAATCCAATTAATCTTTTGCAATGGCTTTAACCGATGCGTCCGATGCCCTGCTTCTGCAACAGTTCCGCAACCCGCAAACAAAAGAAAGGGCTTATACCACCATCATTAAAAAATACCAAGAGCGGTTGTATTGGCACATCCGGCGGCTGGTGGTTGACCATGAGGATGCCAACGATGTGTTGCAAAATGTTTTCATCCGTGTATGGAACGGGCTGGCCAATTTTAAAGAAGAATCGCAACTCTACACCTGGCTTTACCGCATTGGCACCAACGAAAGCCTGACGTTTTTAGAAGGACAAAAAAAGCGAATGGCCGTGAGTTTAAGCGATGTGGAAACCGGGTTAAGCAACAAGATAAAAGCCGACAAGCATTTTGACCCAAATAAGTTAGAATGGAAATTGCAATTAGGCATTCAGCAGTTGCCCGAAAAGCAGCGTATTGTTTTTACGCTTCGGTACTATGATGAGATGCCTTACGAAGAAATGAGCCGTGTGCTGGAAACCAGTGAAGGAGCGCTGAAAGCAAGCTATCATCACGCCGTGAAAAAAATAGAAGACTTCATCAAAAATCATTAAACTTTGAAGACCGAATAAGGTCGTAACCCCCGAAATGAGCAGCCGTGATACCATACAAAATGAATTGAGGAGATTGGACAGCAATCTGCCGCTTGCAAGTAACCCGTCTTTTTCCGTACCCGAAGGTTATTTTGAAAATCTACCCGCGGCCATTTTAGCAAAGGCAAAAAACAGCGATGCTTCCGAAGCCCGAACCGAACTGGCCAAACTTTCACCATTGCTGGCCGGCCTTTCAAGAGAAATGCCTTATTCCGTACCTTCTCTTTATTTTGAAGAAGCTTCACAAAGTATTCCACTCACAAACGCTGATGTTGAATCGCCGTTGCTGGCCGCTATTGGTAAGGCCATGCCTTATGATCTTCCCCACAGCTATTTCGACAATCTGCCTAAACAGATACTGGAATCAGTAACCAAAGAACAGAAGGGCAAAGTGGTGCCGTTGTTCCATCGCACATGGATGCGGGTTGCCGCAGCCGCGGTGATTTTTATTGGTTTAGTTATTGGTGGCCTGCAAATTTTTAACGGCAAAGGCCCGGATAAAGAATTTGCAAAAAACAATACCGACACTACATCAACACTGGTAGCGCAGGCCGCACCCATTCAGCAGGAAATGAAAAAAGTAAGCACGAAGGACCTGGAAGAATTTGCGCAAACCGTTCCGGCAACGGTGTCCGCATCGCCTAAAAAAGAAGCGGTAAAAAAAGAGGCCAGTGATTTATTGAAAGATGTTTCGGTAAGCGACATGGAGAATTTTTTATCAGCCGTTCCCTTAACGGATGACGACTTGGCTGCAACCGATGAACCATGAAAAAATTTTTTTACATATTGATTTGTGCCCTTGCACTGCAACCTGTCTTTGCCCAGGAGGAAGTACCCGGCGAAGTAAAACTCCGGGAAAAGATGGTTGAGTACATTCAAACAAAATTGGGCCTGACCCGCGCCGAAGCGGAGAAGTTTCAGCCGGTATTTGTCAGTTATTTTAGAGAGCTAAAGCGTACCAACAGGGAGTTTAAAGACAAAGGTCTTGAACGCGAACAAAAACTGCTCGACGTCCGGCTCCGTTACCGCGACCAGTTTAAACCAATCATCGGCGATAAAAAGAGCAACGAAGTATTTGACCACGAGAAGGAATTCATTAAAACCATCCGGCAGGAAATTAAAGTCCGCCAACAGGATCAACAGGATAGAATAGAGCGCCGTGCTGACAAAAGAAAAAATATCGAGATTTTATTGGCGAATTAAATTTCACCTATATTTGAGCTTGGTGTTTTTCATAGGTTAGCAACGGCCGGCTCTTTTTAGGGCGGGCCTTTTTTTTGACCACGGATTAGTTAGATTTAAAAAGGATTGTCAGGATGATTCGCTTCTTTCGTCTTTCTCTCTACATCGCCATTCATCACTCCCTGTTTATTATTCTGTTCCCTCTATCTTGTCTTCATGCCTTTGATTTTAAATATTGAAACGGCTGTCCAATCGGCATCAATTTGTTTGGCTGATGGCGAAACGATTGTCGCTACCGCAATCAATCCTTCCGAAAAAGAATCTGCGGCCTGGTTGCATACAGCCATTCGGACTTTGTTTGAGCAAAACAGCTTTTCTCTTCATCAACTCGAAGCCATTGCCGTTAGCGCCGGTCCCGGTTCTTATACGGGTTTGCGGGTAGGCATGGCCACCGCAAAAGGCTTGTGTTATACGCTAAACATTCCGTTGATTGCCGTCTCTACCTTACAAACAATGGCGGCATCGGCACAGGCTTTGGCATCGCCGGGACAATTGCTTTGCCCCATGATTGATGCCCGCCGCATGGAAGTTTTCACGGCTTTGTACAATGATGAATTGAAGGAAGTAATCCCGGCCACCAACCTAATTTTAGAACCGGCATCTTTTGCTGATTGGTTAGAAAAATATGCCGTTCTTTTTTTTGGAAACGGCAGCGGGAAGGCATCAATGCTGATTCATCATTTTCACGCAAGGTTTGCAAACATCGAAACTAATGCCGTACATGTGGCCGGCTTATCGTATAAAAAATTTGCGCTGCATCAATTTTCCGACCTTGCTTATGCCGAACCTTTTTACGGTAAGGAATTTTACTCACCGGCTTTCAAAAAAAACTATTAAAAGATATTGTTTAGCGAAAAGTTCGCATTTGTAATAGTATTACTTATAGTTAACTTGCGTGGGTTAATTATAAATTAATAAAGAACAATATCTATGATTATGGAAAAAGCCGTATCTGCAAAGGAAGACTTGAAGATTGATGCCATTCAATTAAAGAAGGCCGCATTAGTTTTTAGAGCCATCAACCACAAGCTCCGCCAGCAGATCATTAAGTTTATTAATCAGCACGGGAAAATCACCGTAACGCAGATTTACGTTAAGCTTCGCCTTGAACAATCCGTCGCCTCTCAACACCTTGCCATTTTACGGCGGGCCGGTTTTGTAACCACGGAGCGAGACGGAAAATTCATTTACTATTCGGTTAACCACAGCCGCATTAGCGAAGTGCACAAAGTTGCCGGCGACCTGCTGAAATAAGACCTTCCTTTCTTCACCTTTCCTTTAGCGGCGCATCATTTACTTTTGCTGCTAAAGGAAAGTTTATGTTCATCAAACAACTTTACACGGGGTGCTTAAGCGAAGCCGCCTACTTTATAGAAAGCAACGGCGAAGCCGCAGTTGTTGATCCGCTGCGCGACATCGACATTTACGTTCAAATGGCGGCCGAGTGCAAGGCCCGCATCAAATATATTTTTGAAACGCATTTTCACGCCGATTTTGTAAGCGGCCATTTAGACCTTGCCAAAGCCACTGGCGCCACCATCGTTTACGGTCCTAAAACCGAAGCTGCTTATTCCGTTCATATTGCAAAAGACGGCGAAAATTTTCCGCTTGGTGGGCTAATCATTCAAGCGCTTCACACACCGGGACATACTTTGGAATCTACTTGTTATTTATTGAAAGATGAAGAAAGTAAGAACCACGCTGTGTTTACGGGTGATACTTTGTTTGTAGGAGAAGTGGGCCGTCCCGACCTATCGCAAAAAGATGAAGACTTAACGATGAACGACTTGGCTGGTATGCTGTACGAAAGCCTTCACTCCAAGTTAATTCCGTTGGCGGATGATGTGATTGTTTATCCGGCGCATGGCCCCGGCAGCGCCTGCGGCAAAGCGCTTGGGCCAAACACAATAAGCACAATTGGTGAGGAAAAACAAAGCAATTATGCGTTGAAAGCAGAAAGTAAAGCAGCTTTTATCAAAGCCGTTACCGATGGCCTTGCCGCCCCGCCGCAATACTTTCCTATTAACGCACAATTCAACAAAGAAGGTTATGATAGCATCGGCAATGTTTTGGAAAAAGGGGTAAATCCATTAACCGTTGAAGACGTAAAAAATAGGTTGGCGGGTGATGCCTTGCTTTTGGATACGCGGAGTGAGGCCGAATTCACACAAGGTTTTATCCCCGGTTCCATCTTTCTTGGTTTAGACGGCCGCTTTGCCGAGTGGGCGGGCAGCCTTTTACCCTTTGATAAAGACCTCGTTTTGGTATGCGAAGAAGGCAAAGAAAAAGAAGCTGTTACCCGCCTGGCAAGGGTCGGCTTCAACCGGATGATGGGTTACTTAAAAGGAGGAATAGAAGCATGGAAGACCGCCGGTGAAACCCTTGACTTGATTATTGACATTGAAGCCGACGAACTGGCGATGGACATTCCATTTGATGAAAACTTAGTGGTGGTGGATGTACGCCGTCATGCGGAATTTGCCGACGGCCATGTGAAAGGCTCCCTCAATCTTCCATTAAATGAAATGACCGATGCTGCACAGATGGCCCAGTTGGAAGAAGACCAAAACATTTATGTGCATTGCGCCGGCGGTTACCGCAGCGTGATTGCTTCATCGCTTTTAAAACGGCAAGGCATTCATAACCTCCGAAACATAGTAGGCGGTTGGGCCAAGATTAAGGAGCAGCCAACCATCAAAACCGAAAAAGAAAAAAGCGTGCTGAATTAACCAAGTCATTATCCGGCACAAAAAAGACTACAACGCTAAAAACAAATTATGATTCTTTACTGCATCTACCCCTAAATAGGTATTCCTTTTTTTTATTTATTGCTTCAGCTTTGTAAAGAATTCATTCTTATTTGTATGAACCCCGGGGAAATACTTATGTCTTCTGTTTTATTTTTTGATGAACCCCGATACATTACTATTACTCAATAGAACAATCTTCCGCTTTTGGGGTAGATATTTATTTTAATCTCTATCTACTTTTTATATCTACCCCAAAATGGGTATTTTTCTTTCTGCCGGAATGCTGAACTTTATAGCTAAACACGAAAACCACATGTCGCTGATCGTAACCTCCAAAGGAATCATAGCCGAGAGTCTGCTTACGGTACGTGAAAGAGCCGTGATGGAATTGATGGCAACCGGCCTGCGCCAACGCCAGATTGCCGACCGGCTTTCTATAAAAATGGAAACGGCCCGGACGCACATTAAAAATGCCTACAAAAAATTAGGCGCCCATAACAAGGTTGATGCCTTGCGCAAAGCCGGCATTTGGCAAAAATGAAAGACAAGGAAAGGCGCCTCTTTTTACTCTTCATTCACTCAACCCGTTTTCCATACTCCTCCTTCCAATCCCACTTCCAGCGACGGTGGCTCCATAAATAATTATCCGGTTGCTGCTCAATAGCCCTTTGCAAAAAGGCCGCGTATTTTTTTGTGAGATCGCCTGCAGAAGTAGTCGCCGGATTTTCTTCGGCCAACTCAAAAAATACCCGGTAATAGCCTCGCCTTTCTTTTTGAAAAGAACAAAACACAACGGGAATGTTTCCGCGGCGGGCGCCGCTTTCAGGAGCTTTTAAAAAAGGCGTTGGCCGCCCGAAAAAGTTTACCCAATAAGCGTTCGTCGGGTTGCCCGGATTTTGATCGGCCACCAATATCAACTGGTATCGTTCGCGGCGGTAAGGCAAAATCTCCGAGCGAATGTTTGTGGCCGACAAAAGCCTCGTTCCCATCCGGCCGCGCATTTTATAAAATACCCGGTTAAGCAATTTGTTGGTGATGGGCATATATACCGTCAGCATCAGGTATTGCGTACGCAGCGGTACGCTCAAGTTGCCGTATTCCCAATTGAAATGATGCCCCAAATGAATTTGTATTTTCTCTACTCCTTTTTCGTAAAGGTCATTTACCACGGAATAGTTGCCGCTGATGTGTTTTTTTACAAAGGCCGGAGAAGCGCTTAACGCCTTGATGGTTTCAATGAAACTCTCGGTGAAGTTGCGGTAAAACTTTTTGGCGATGCGCTTTCGTTCTTCTTCTGTTTTGTCGGGAAAAGCAATGGATAAATTGTAACGGACTACTTTTTTGCGGTAGCCAATGACGTAATAAAGAATCAGGTAAGCGGCATCGGCAAAAAGGTACAAAAACCGCAAAGGCAGCAACGAAAATGCATACAGTAACCCGTAAACAATACGATACATAAACGCGACAAAGATAACGGGACAAACAGCCCGTGCTTGTTAAACGATGTTATCAACCGTCTGTTTACAACACAATGTTTTGAACCAGTTCCGATTTGGATGGGTAGTCGGTATTGTAGTGAAGGCCGCGGCTTTCCTTTCGAAAGGCGGCGCATTTGGTAATCAGGTAACCAACGGTAATCATGTTGCGCAGCTCCAGCAACTGCGGCGACACTGTAGTGGTGCGGTAGAGTTCTTCAGTTTCGTCAAACAACAAATCAATTCGCGACAAGGCCCGTTGCAAACGAACGTTGTTGCGCACAATGCCCACGTAATCGCTCATTACCTGTTGCAACTCTTTTAAACTCTGCGTTATCAAAATCATTTCTTTCGGTTCTGAAGTGCCGGTGACTTTCCAATCAGGCACTGGTGGCAGCAAGGCCGCGTTGGCCTCTTTGTTCATCGCATCCACATAACAGCGGTGCGCGAACACCATTGCTTCCAGCAAAGAATTTGACGCAAGCCGGTTAGCACCGTGAAGGCCCGTGCTGGCGCATTCGCCGCACACGTATAAATTTTTGATGGAGCAGCGGCCCCATTCATCAGTTTTAATGCCGCCGCAACTGTAATGTGCCGCCGGCGCCACCGGTATCATTTGCACCGCCACATCAATGCCGATGGACAAGCATTTTTCATAGATGTTCGGAAAATGTTCTTTAAACTTTTCGGTGTTCATGTGGCGGCAATCAAGGTAAACGTTTTCCGTACCGCCGATCTTCATTTCGTTGTCAATAGCTCTCGCCACAATATCTCTCGGCGCCAAATCTTTTCGTGCATCGTATCGCTCCATAAAGGCTTCGCCGGAAGCATTGCGCAAAATGCCGCCGTCGCCGCGAACAGCTTCGGTGATTAAAAAAGCCTGGCCGCGGCGGCCGGCTTCGTACAAAGCTGTTGGGTGAAACTGAATGAACTCCATATTTTCAATCCGCCCCTTTGCCCGATACACCATGGCCACGCCATCGCCGGTAGCGATGGATGGATTGGTAGTAGTGCGATAAACCTGACCATTGCCACCAGTGGCCAGCAGCGTTACCGCCGAAACAATTTTTTCAATACGAGTCGTTTGCGAATTGAAAACATAAACACCGTAGCAGCAAATGTCCGGTGTGGACTTGGTAACGAGATAACCCAAGTGATGCTGCGTGATGATGTCAATGACAAAAAGATGATTGAGCAAGGTAATGTTGGGCGCAAGGCGAATGGCATCGAGCAAGGTCCGTTCCATCTCTTTACCCGTAACGTCCTTGTGATGAAGAATGCGAAACTCTGAATGGCCGCCCTCTTTCCCCCGGCGAAATTCGCCTTCGGGGTCTTTGTCAAACTGTGCGCCCCAATCAATGATTTCCTGTATGCGGGCCGGGCCTTCTTTTACCACAATTTCCACTACTTCCCGGTTGCACAAACCATCGCCAGCAATCAAGGTGTCTTCAATGTGTTTTTCAAAAGAATCGTGTTCAGGATCGTTTACTACGGCCACGCCGCCTTGTGCGTACTTGGTATTGGTTTCATCGGGGGCGGCTTTGGTAATGATGGTCACTTGCTTATCGGGGCAATGCTTTGCCACCTTTAGTGCATAGGTGAGGCCCGCAATGCCGGAGCCGATAACCAGAAAATCAGTTTGCATGGGCTAAAGATAGAGAGGGTTTGAAGTTTGGAATTTGAGGTTTGTGTGGGGAGGCCTTCATTTGCAGGATAGTTTCAAAAAGTATTGTCAAACAAACAAGCAATGCCGTAAAGAAAAATCCATCAAGCCGTTAAATTGGCTTAATGGATTCAGTTCAAGATTCGCATAAAAAGAATTACCCGTTATAGGCTTGCTCCAAAACAGCCACGTCTAACTTGTCCATTTTTATCAAGGCTTGCATCACACGGCCGGCTCTTGCGGCGTCTTGTCCACTCAAAAGTCTTGGCAACGCCTTTGGCACCACTTGCCATGACAATCCGAACTTGTCTTTCAACCAACCGCAACGGGAAGGCTGGCCGCCATTTTCGGTTAGCTTGTTCCAATAGTAATCTACTTCTTCCTGATCCTCGCAGTTAATCACAAACGAAACAGCTTCAGTAAACTTGAAGTGTGGGCCGCCATTAAGCGCTGTAAATTTTTGCCCGAAGAGTTCAAACGGAGCGGTAATTACGCTGCCTTCGGGACCAGGGCCGTCTTTGCCGAGGCGCACCATCTCGCCGGCTTTGGCGTCTTCAAAAACAGAACAATAAAAATTCACGGCTTCTTCCGCGTTTCCGTCGAACCATAAAAAAGGGGTGATCTTTTGCATAACAATTGATTTAGTACTGAAGTACAAACGTAGCCATCGCCAACCGTTTTGAGGCGGTTGGTTGCGGCAGTTTGGCGGGCTTGTTGCGACGACGCCGTTTCATTTTATTACAACACTACTTGTCTATTGGTTTGTGTTTTGATTGTACCTTCTCACAAAATCAGTATATGCCAGAAAGCCGCAATCGTCCGGGCCATCCGCATCAAAAAGAATCGGCCGTGCCAGCCAGCCAACGGGTAAGAGGCCGCATCATCTGGGCGGTTTTATTTGCCGTGTTTGCCGGGCTGATTGCCTTGTTTGCCGCCGGGCAAAATTTTATTGTGTTGGCTATTGCGATTATTGGCGGTGCGGCCATAGGCTATACTGTTGGTAAAACCATGGAGAAAGATGCGGGGAAAAAAGATTAGATGATTTGAAAATTTGATGCCTTCCCGGTAGGAGACGCATCCCTTTACTATCCCTTTTTAATATTCCGATTCTTTGCTGTCGTAATGACTTTGACCTGTCATCCCGAGAAACGAGGGATCTGTAGACTGCGCTTGAATGACTGATGCAATCAGCAAAACGATTTGCCTTCTTTTCTAACGATACAACGCACGGATGCCTCATACATCGGCATGACGGGTCAACGTCATTACGATAGCAAACAAGTTGAAAGCTTGAAGGAAAGATTGTGTATCGTTCAGTAGAATTACCGAACGTACACGTCCCGATAGCTCCCGATAACTATCGGGACGGGAGTGACGCAACAGACCCCAATGGATAGACAAACCTCTGGTTCATAAAAGAGGGCAATAAAGGAATGACACAACGTGAAGGGCACCACTCATTATTTATCATTCATTATTCATTTAAACTCACACGTTCCACCGGTTACGCATGATGAACGTGGTAAGCATGATGCGCATAAGCTCAATGGGAATGTTCAGGTAAAGTGCGGTCAATCCCGCAATCTCGCTTTCAGCCTCGTTTAGTTCACCGTCGCCGGTCATCAGTTCGCACACCATTGCAAACAAAGTTTCCTTGAAGCTGTCCGAAATCAGCGGCGCACTGTGTTCAATTACCGTGCGTGAACCAAAAGCTTTTAGCAGCGGCAAGGCTTTCTCGGCCAAGGCTTGCAAGTCTTCCTTCAAAAATTTTTTATTGAGCAGTAACATGCGGGAAAGATGCTCAACGTGGCTGTTGGTTACCGGCTTGCCGCTGTGTTGCAGGCAGCCAAACAAAATAGCAACGGTAGCTTCCTGTTCGCTGGTTAACTGGTGGTGTGTGCTGTTCATGGGCGAAAAATAATTGAAAAGACTTGCTTTACAAACGGCACTATTTTTACCCCAATCTTTTGGGCTATGGGCATACGCATTTTTATTACCGGCGGCACCTTTGATAAAGAATACAACGAGCTGACCGGGCAACTTTATTTCAACGACTCGCACCTGCCCGAAATGCTTGACCTTGGCCGCAACTTAGCTCCTGTGGACGTGCGGACGCTGATGATGGTGGACAGTTTGGAAATGACCGATGACGACCGCGAACTGATTGCCGAACATTGCCGCAAAAGCAAAGAAGACAAAATCATCATCACCCACGGCACCGATACGATGGCGGAAACGGCCCGCCTTCTTTCCAAAAAAATAAGGGACAAAACCGTGGTGCTTACCGGCGCCATGATCCCGTACAAATTTGGTTCGTCTGACGGGCTGTTTAACTTGGGCAGTGCGCTGGCCTTTGTGCAAACGCTTTTGCCCGGTGTGTACGTAGCCATGAACGGTCGCTGCTTTAACGGCGATAACGTGCGGAAGAATAAGGAAACGGGGGTGTTTGAGGAAACGGGGAAGATTAGCTGATTAGCCGATTTGATGATTAGCTGATAAAAAAATCACCGACTTAGCGCAATTGCATCAGCTAATCTGCGGATTAGCTAATCCGCTAATCAACATAGCACAGTCTTTGCCAATAACCCGAAAATGAATTTTCAATATCAATATCCTGAAGCGTTTTGGCTCTTGTTTCTGGTGCCGGTTATTGCACTGTTGTATGGACTTTATCTTTTTTGGCGGCAGCGCACTACTAAGCGCATTGGCGATGTAAAGCTCATTGCTTCGCTTACCAAAAATCATTCGCCGCTAAAAAGCCGCACCAAATTCTTTCTCTTTCTTACAGCCTTCGCTTTGGGTTGTTTGTCGCTGGTCAATCCGCGCAAACCCGATGATGAATCGGCGGAAGTACGCAAAGGCATTGATGCGGTGATTGCATTGGATGTAAGCAACAGCATGACCGCAACCGATGTGCAACCAAGCCGCCTTTTGCTGGCGCAGAAGATGCTTACTTCGCTCATTGATAAAATGCCCAACGATCGCATTGGCCTTGTGGTATTTGCCGGCAATGCGTACACGCAAATGCCGTTGAGCACCGACCACGAAGCGGCCAAGCTTTTTGTGAACACAGCATCGCCGGCGATGGTGCCCGAACAAGGAACCGTGATTGGCGATGCTTTGCTACAAAGTAGTGCGGCTTTTGAAGAAGGCAGCCAGCGGTTTAAGACCATCATCCTTGTCACCGATGGCGAAACGCATGATGAAGACGCGTTCAAGACCGCACAGGACTTGGCCAAAAAAGGGGTGATGATAAACACGGTTGGTTTGGGTTCGGCATCGGGTTCGACGCTGCTTGACACGCTGACGCATTCGCCTAAAAAAGATGAAGGCGGGCAAGTGGTTGTGTCCAAATTGAATGAAGCCTTGTTGCAACAACTGGCTACAACTACTAATGGCACCTACATTCATTTAGAAGCTGTAGCTCCTGCCACCGCCACTTTGCTTGACCAGTATAAAAACGTGGACAAGAAAGCCCTGCTGGATACCAGTGGTTTGCTGTACGAAAGTTTTTACTGGTGGCTTGTACTGCCTATGACCTTACTGCTGATCGTTGAACTTTTTATTTCGGATAGAAAAAAGGTTTCTGCATGAAAACCGTTCTGCTTTTACTGCTCTGCTCTCTTTCCGCAAAACCATTTGCACAAACGGCAGCTTATTATATGGCCAAGGGCAATGAACATTATTTAAAACTTGAGTTTGACTTGGCCGAAGACCAATACCGCAAAGCCCTGGACAAAGCGCCGCACAACGCCAACGCTCAATATAATTTGGGCAACGCCTTGATGCAGCAAAAGAAATACAAAGCCGCCGTAGAAGCGTATGATGCCGTCACCACCGATGACAGGTCAATAAAAGCCGTAGCACATTACAACGCCGGCGTGAGTTACAGCAAGCAGGAAGATTTGCCGTCGAGCATCGAAGCTTACAAAGCGGCGTTGCGCCTGAACCCCACCGATAAAGACGCACGAGAAAACCTGCAAAAGGCGCTCACACAACAAAAGCAGCAACAACAAAACCAGCAAAAGAACAAAGGCGGCGGTGGCGGCATGAACCAAAACGACGCCGACAAAAAACTTCGCGAACTGGAGCAAAAAGAAAAAGACCTGCAACGCAAACTGCAACAAGGACAGGGCAAAGGACAAGGCGGTGGAAAGGATTGGTAAGGGTGGGAATTAGATGTTAGGTTATTGGGTTGGCTACACGCTGTGCGAGGCGTCTTCGCCTCGCATCAATCTATTGTCGCCTCCGGCGACGAATGTAAAGCAAACGTTGGCGCCCAGAATGCACAACACAATTACGTTGGGGCTTTGCAATCAAATAACAATCAAGGTGGCAGTTCTCATTTATTTTTGTTGCCCAACTTTACGGCATGATTGCAGAAAAACACAGTGATACAAACTCTCCCGTTATTCATACATCACCGCTTGAAACTTACGCGGCTTCGCTAACTCAACACAAACGTTTATTGACCAAAGAAGTCCGCATCGGCGATTTGCTTCTTGGCAACAACCATCCCATTCGTGTGCAAACCATGACCACGACCGACACGATGGACACCATTGGAACCGTGGAGCAAACCATCCGTTGCATCCAAGCCGGAGCGGAACTTGTGCGCATCACCGCCCCTTCAAAAAAAGAAGCCGAGAATCTTCTAAACATAAGGAACGAACTGCACAAGCGTGGTTACAAAACACCGCTTGTTGCCGACATTCACTTCACGCCGAACGCGGCGGAGATTGCGGCCCGCATCGTGGAAAAAGTTCGTGTGAATCCCGGCAACTACGTTGACAAAAAAAAGTTTGAACTGATTGAATACAGCGATGCCGATTATGCCGAAGAAATAGAGCGCATTCGCGAACGGTTTACACCGCTTGTGAGTATTTGCAAAGAGTACGGAACGGCCATGCGCATCGGTACCAACCACGGTTCGTTGAGCGACAGGATCATGAGTCGCTATGGCGATACGCCGATCGGGATGGTGGAAAGTGCAATGGAATTTTTGCGGGTTTGCCGCGATGAAAGCTATCACAACATTGCGTTGAGCATGAAGAGTTCCAATCCGCAGGTGATGGTGCAAGCCTATCGCCTGTTGGTAAAAACCATGCACGATGAATTTGGTGAAATTTACCCGCTTCATCTTGGCGTAACCGAAGCCGGCGACGGCGAAGACGGCCGCATTAAAAGTGCCGTAGGCATTGGAACCTTGTTGGAAGACGGCATCGGCGATACCATTCGTGTATCGTTAACGGAAGACCCGGAGTTGGAGATACCCGTGTGCAGGGATATTGTGAAGCGGTATCAACGGCCTCCTCAAACCCCTCCGGTGGAGGGGCTTTCAACCGCGCAGCCCTTGCTTGTCTACGCGTTTGAAAACGAAGTAGAGTCGTTGCAAAGCAAGGGCTGTGCGGTGGATGGCCTTCCCACCGGGAAGGTCGGGATGGGCCACCCTTATTCACCATTTGAGTACAAGCGCAGAGAAACTATCTCTGTTTCAAACATCGGTGGCCATCACGTGCCGGTGGTCATTGCCGATTTAAGCAAGCTTTCAACCATCTCTCCAAAAGATTTGGAAAGCATTGGTTATACTTACGATGAAACAACGGATAAATGGAAGATTAGCGATGCTGCCGCGGATTATATTTTCACTGGCAATTTGCTTCTAAACTTTTCGCTCCCTGGAACCTTGAAAGTGATCGTTTATCCGGCAACCTGGCTGCAGGCAACCGATAAAGAAAAATACTTTCCTATTTGGGAAGACGACGCTTACTCAAAATCCGTGAAGCGAAGCTCTTTGAATTTTGTAATGATGGATTGTTTCAGTAATGAGACAACGGTTTATGATTTTACTTTCGTGAATGCGATTGCTACCGACCCAAGCGTTGTTCTTTGTTTAAGCAGTACCGCCAAAAATGCAATGCAATGCGTTCGCCGCATGTTTGTTGAACTGATGAACCGTAACATTAAGAACCCTGTTATCATCACGATTGACAGCGGTTGGCAAACTGCCGATGAACACCTGATTCATTACGCTGTTGAAGCAGGCGCTTTGTTACTGGACGGCATGGGCGATGGTGTTTGCTTTGGGATGACGAGTGAAAGTTATGGAGCCGCAATCGGCAATGGACAACAAGCAACAAACAATGGGCAACAACTTATCAGCGGCAGAACCTATCTCCAATCGGCAACGGTGGAACAATTCATCAACAACACAGCCTTCAGCATTTTACAAGCCACTCGCACACGCATCTCCAAAACCGAATACATCTCCTGCCCTTCCTGCGGACGAACCTTGTTTGAGTTGCAGGAAACCACGGCAAAGATTCGGGCTGTTACCAATCATTTAAAAGGCGTAAAGATTGCCATCATGGGTTGCATTGTAAACGGACCCGGCGAGATGGCCGACGCGGATTTTGGTTACGTAGGCAGCGGCGTGGGAAAGATTACGTTGTACAAAGGAAAAGAGATTGTAAAACGCAATGTGCCAAGCGAAGTAGCCGTGGATGAATTGATAAACTTATTGAAGGAGAGTGAAGCGTGGGTGGAGAGGACGGTTTGAGGTTTCGTAATAACGCAACTTCATCAAACAACCGTTTGTAAGATGAAATAAGCCCTTTGGAAAAAGTGGACAATCCACCAAACCAATTTTCCTATCTTCCTTCTTCAATCAAAGTCGCTATGCGTAACCTTCTTTTGCTTCTTCTCTCTGCCTGTTTTATTGTTTCGTGCAAGAACAAAATAGAAGAGACGCCAATTTTGGTTAAAGGCAAAATGCTTGTATCTCTGCCCGTTTCACCCGATAAAGTCAAAGGCACCTACACCGGTGATTTTAAAGGCTCGCCCATTGCCATTACGCTCAATTATGTAAGCGACAATCACGCCAGCGGCTACAACGTTCACAAAGGATTGACCCGAAACATAAGCGGCACCATCGAAGCAACAGCAACCGGCCTTCACCTCTTGTTATCAGAACCCGGTAACAATCCTTACGATGGTAAGTTTGACTTGCTGCTCGACACTGCGAAGTGGACCGGCAAAGGAACCTGGACGCCATTGAAACAAGGAGACGCAACAACGTTCACACTGAAGAAAGGAGCCGCGCCAAAAGAAGACGAACAATACGGCATGACCTTCTTTGACACGCTTCAAAACTACATCACCATAAAGCCCGATGGCTCCTGCACGTACAGCTATTTTGCCGATACCGCGGCTACCACACAATTAACGACCGTTCGCGGAAACTACACAAAAGAGAAAGGACAGATTACAATGTTCTGGCAAAAGAATGCGGCTTTTCCTTCGGGTAAATCGGTATTTAAATTAATTGAAAAGAAGCCATACCCGGAGGAAGATTACATAGAGCGAAGTTTGAAAGGCGAAGGACGAGTGTTCAACCAAAACGCTGATTGATGACTGCATGGATAAGAACAGCGGGCCTTTTAATTTGGTGCGTTGGTTTAGCTGCCGCTATCTATCTTATGTTTCAACTTTCGGTGCCTTATACTTCGTTTCAAAAGAATGTTGACTTCTTAACCACCAAGCAAAACGTTTATCACATCATTTATTGGCGCTGGTCATTTTATGCGCATGTGTTTACATCCATTCTTGTGTTGCCGGCCGGCTTCACGCAATTCAATGGCACTTTTTTTACAAAGGCCTGGCATCGAAGAGCCGGAATGATTTACATTCTCACCGTTCTTTTCATTACCGCACCTACCGGTTTTTTAATGGGGCTTCATGCCAACGGCGGACTGGCCTCAAAAGCAAGCTTTGTATTGTTAAGCAGCTTGTGGTTCATCACAACGTTACTGGCCTTGGTCACGGCTAAAAAGCAACGCTTTGTTGACCACGGCGAATGGATGCTTTATAGTTATGCCCTGACGTTATCGGCCATCACCTTTCGTCTGATTGCTTTGGGATTTGATGTTTTTGACATTCACGTGCCGCCGCGTGAAGTGTATGTAACCACGGCCTGGCTTAGCTGGGTACCCAACTTAGTAATCGCTCATTTATTGATTAAGAAGGGCTTTATCAAACGGCTTTTCAAACACTATGTACAAAGCAAGTCATCCATCGAAATAAAAAAGCCCGTCTTTGAAGACGGGCCGATCGAATGAAATTATTTACTGCTTTCAAATTGCTCAATCATTGCCCTGAACCTTGATCCGCCAGTTGGCGGACGCAACCGGCGATCAATCGAAGCGATGGAGCCGGTGTCAAAAAATCGAAAGCACGCCAACTTAACCTTATCCTAAATCTATCTTCTTAGCCCTGCTGCGCTGTAACAAACTTTCCTTCCGCGGTAATGGCAAACTGTTTCGTACTCACTAAGCTGCGGGCCGTGATGCGGTTGTCTTCATAGCCGTTTTCATCGGTGCTTTTTTCATAGGTGTTTTTGTACTCCTGTATTTGAAAACGATCCTTGGCCTGTGCGGTAAACTCTTTGTAATTGTCGTCAAAAGTTTTGGCGCCGCCCACCACCATCTTGTCAATCAGCTTGCCTTTGTTGTTGAACGATGCCAGGATATAATACGAAGGCCCTCCCGCATATTCATAAGAGTGACAGCCGTACAACACCACGCTGCACAATTCTGTTTGCATCACCTTAGCCACGTAAAAATATTCGCTGCCCACATCACGGCTAAACTTGTTGTCGCGCATTTCAGGAACGTACTTTTCGTAATCGTAAGAAATGATCGGCAGCTCGCCCATCTTGCGCAATGAGCCACTGTCAATGCGGTACGGAAATGAAGCCGGCTTAAAATCCTGTGTGTAGCCTTGCCATAAAATTTCATCGGGGTCGCCGTTGCCGCTCATGGCATCGTTGTACGTTGTCAACAACATGCCGTCGGATTTATAAGTAGCAAAGTGCGGATTGCTCAACACTTTCGCCCGGTCCACAAAACCGTTTTGCACCGCGTAGGTAAGGTAATCGTAAGCCCTGTCCATGCTGTCCATTTCTGCATAGCAACTCGCTTGTCCAAACAAAGTGCTGCCAATAGGTGCATAGTTCATGGCTTCGGCCATGGCAAACGATTTCAGGGCCGTCTTCCAATCCTTTGTTTGCAGGTGAGCATTGCCCAATTCGTAGTAGGCCGCAGCACTTGGATAAATAGTTAATGATTGCAGAAACGCATCCACAGCGGCCGAACCGTTTTTGCTGTTCTTCAACAGGTCAACGCCTTTTAAAAAAACGGCTTTGCTGCTGTCGGTTTGCGCGGTGGAAACACGGTCTAAAAAGGTTCGAACAGAATCTTTGTTAAACACGGCTTCTTTATTCAGGTAGCTGATGGCGATAGGTTTTCTGGATTGCTTGCAGCTAACGGCAAAAACGATTGCCAGCAAAAAAATAATCAGGCGCATACGTTTGGTTTAAGATGAGCAAGGTAAGAAAAAGGTACGGCGGTAAACGCACCGTTGGGTAAGGGGAATGAACCGTTTGTGGTTTGCCTGGATCGGGCTTTTATGGACCAGAGGGTTGTCTATCCATTGGGCGTCTGTTGCGTCGCACAGCGTGTACGTTCTTATCGCTATTAACACCTCGTCGCTGCGATTGAACCACAGAGACACAGAGGTACTAAGTTCCACGGAGGCTCTTTGTGTATCTCTATGTCTTTGTGTCTCCGTGCCTGCCTGCCGGTAGGCAGGATCCAAAAACTCCGGTGGCTATCTTCGTTTTATGAACATCCACATTCTCACCGTTGTGCCCGAGTTGCTGTCAAGCCCTTTGTCACATTCCATCATGAAACGGGCGCAGGACAAAGGGTTGCTTACCGTGCACGTTCATCACTTGCGCAAATGGGCCGTGAATGAGTACGGCCAGGTAGACGACTACCAATACGGCGGCGGCGCCGGCATGGTAATAATGCCCGAACCCTTGGCGAATGCAATTGACGAATTAGGAAAGGAAAAAGGCTTTGATGAAATTATTTTTCTCACCCCCGATGGCGAAACCTTTAATCAAAAAATAGCCAATAGCCTTTCCTTACAAGAAAATCTTTTGCTCATTTGCGGCCACTACAAAGGCATTGACCAACGCATTCGCGAGAAGTACGTGACAAAAGAAATTTCGATTGGTGATTACGTGTTGAGCGGTGGTGAATTAGCTGCGGCAGTTTTGGTGGATGCCGTTGGGCGATTGATACCCGGCGTATTGAATGATGAAACATCCGCACTCACGGATAGCTTTCAGGATAATTTATTGGCTCCACCGGTTTATACACGTCCGGCGGAATGGCGAGGGATGAAGGTGCCCGGTATTCTGTTGAGCGGCCACACCGCAAAAATTGAGGAGTGGCGTTATGAGCAGGCAATGGAAAGAACAAAGGAAAGGCGGCCTGATTTATTGGAGGAGTAAACTGTAAAAGACTTGGTTGTGTAAAGGGTGAAGCGCCACTCTTATTCACTAATGGCATAGGTTTCAATGGCATCGGCTAACTCGGATTCAATACCGTACAACCAACGCAACGATCCCGGTATCAGCTTCCAGTCCGCATCTTTTTTTGTCAGGCTGAAGGAGATGGCTTTTTTGTTTTTGTCTTTTGAGGTCACAAAAAACTTAACGCCATTGACGTTCCTCATTTTCATGAACTCAAAAATTCTAGTTTCCTGTTCCACTACAATCTCTTTGTTGAATCGTTCCATACTTTGTTATTTAAAAGATGAGGACAATAAAAAGCCCCGGCTGGCCGGGGCTGTCGTATAATCATTTCGATTAGTACCTGTTTTTGTTGTAGCTGTTGCTATTGTTATAGCCACCGCCGCCGCCGTTACCACCGCCGTAGTTGCTGCGGGCCGGACGATCTTCCTTTGGTTTGGCTTCCATTACCTTGATGGTACGGCCTTCAACGGTCGCATCATTCAACTCGGCAATCGCTTTTTTAGAAGCGGCATCGTCCGACATTTCCACAAAGCCGAAGCCACGTGAGCGGCCTGATTCGCGGTCGGTAATGATTTTGGCTGATGTCACTTCGCCGTAGGGCGTGAAAAATTCTTTTAAGTCTTCGTCTTGTACGTCGAAGCTTAGGTTTGAAACGTAAATGTTCATTGCTGAAAAATAAATAGATGAATAATATTCGAGAAAGCAAGGAGTAAGACACTAACTAAGATGCAGAAGCAGACTAATTAATAATACTGATGCAAGGCTCAAATTAACCCGGTGAAGATAGGCTTTCTTTCCGGTGCGGACGGAAAAGAAATGAGAAAGAAAACACAATGATTTGCGGCGCGGGGTTGGCTTTCAAGCAACGGCTGCTGCATTCAGAAAAAACAATTGCCCGTACGAACTATTTTCTGCTGCCCTGCTGCTCCCGTTGGCGGGTACGCCAACGGGAGCGATAGCGCTTTTACTATAAGTTCGCTGGCAATGAGATTTGCTACTTGAAGTGGCTTGTACCACTTTGGCGCGGTGCCACGGGATAAATTGTTGTAAGTCCTTTCGCGGGTTTTAATTCTGTCGTTTCTTTATACAAGCATAAAAGTGAAACAAAAAAGGTTAAGCGATTCACCTTTAAATACTCAATATCATGAATGAAAGCATAACGAGCCTGTGGTATTCAAAAAACGAAAGTGACTGGCAAGTTGCTCTTGACAGGTATTGGGCGCAAGTCAAAGACAAATTACTTGTGCTGGAAAATGATATGGAAGTTCTCAATATAAATGAGATAAAGAAACTCGACAAAGAAGGCTGGTATAATTTCTTGTATCATAAATACTTTAAGTGGAAATATACTGCTCCTAACCGCTTAGCAACTACTCGGAATAGATTTAAAAGATATGTCGAAGAGGACAGGCTTGATGAACTCTACGACATTAAGGAAAAATTAATAGCGATAGATAAAAAAGACATCAGCGCTGCATTATTAACTGCAAAATCCATACATGGTCTTGGTATATCCGGTGCATCCGGCTTGTTATCTCTAATGTACCCACAAGTATTCGGAACAGTTGACCAATTTGTTGTAAAAGCCCTACAAGAAATCCAAGACCTTCCGGAAAGAGATGCTTTATCGAAAATCAACCCTGATGCAATAGATGTCAAAAGCGGTGTTTTACTTATTGAAATCATGCAAAAAAAAGCAAAACAAAACAACGAATGCTTTAGCAATAAATTCTGGACACCTCGCAAGATAGATCAAGTTCTTTGGGGATATCGTAGCAAATGATGACTCTTTAGCTCTCGTTGGCGTCCCCGCCAACGAGCCTTACAAAACCAAGACCGCAACCAACAATAGTGCAACCTGCACATTGTTCAATAGCGAACAAAACGTACACGAGTGCGACGCAACGAAAGCTTCATAGATAAACGAACTTTTGGCTCAAAAAAAGGCTGCACCATCACGATGCAGCCCTCCTATAAAATCGAAGAACAAACATCATCACTCACTTGGCTTGCTAATCATCCTCGCCTTCCGCAAAATCCGCCTGTTCTCCCGCTTGTGCATCAAATTAAAAACAAGCGTGTACATCACAGGCAGAATCAATAAAGTCAACACAGTTGACGTTATTAACCCACCAATTACCACACGGGCCAGGGGCTTCTGCGTTTCGCTGCCGATGCCGGTGGAAACAGCCGCAGGCAATAAACCAATGGCCGCCATCAGGGCCGTCATCACTACCGGACGAATGCGCGAACGAACACCTTCGCTCACCGCTTCGGCAATGTGCATTCCGTTTTCTAAATTCTTTCGAAACACGCTGATCAAAATCACCCCGTTTTGAATACACACACCAAACAACGCAATGAAACCAATGCCTGCGGAAATGCTGAAGTTCATGCCCGTGACGTAGAGCGCAAGAATACCGCCAATTAAAGCAAACGGCACGTTCATGATGGTGAGCAAGGCATCTTTTGCATTGCCGAAGGTCATGAACAGTATAAGAAAAATGACCAACAAACAAATGGGCACGACCTTGGACAAGGTACCCGAAGCCCGCTGCTGGTTTTCAAACTCGCCGTTCCAGGTATTGCTGTACCCTTGCGGCAAATGCACGGCCGCGTTCACCTTTTGTTGCGCTTCGGCAATAGTGCTTCCAAGGTCGCGTTCGCGGACGGAAAATTTCACCGCAATGTAGCGGGTATTGTTGTCGCGATAAATGAAGGCCGGGCCTGTCAAGGTTTGAATGTTGGCGATTTCTTTCAACGGCACTTTGCTTCCGTCTTGCGCAGGCACCATCAGGTTTTCAATCTTGTCCTGCTCATCCCGAAACTCTTTTTGATAACGAACCCGCACGTCGAACTTGCGTTCGCCTTCATACAATTCAGTGGCGGCTTTACCACCAATGGCCATTTCAATCACCGCGTTGGCATCGGCCATGTTCACGCCGTAAAAAGCCATCCGTTGCTGGTCGAGGTTAATGCGGAACTCGGGCTGGCCGAGATTGCGCAGAATGCCCAAATCTTCAATGCCGTGCACCGTGCTTAATTGCGCGGCCACTCGCTTGGATAAGCTATCAAGGGTTTGAAAATCGGGCCCGAAAATCTTCACGGCCATGGCGGCATTTACACCCGCCACGGCTTCTTCCACATTGTCTCTGATGGGCTGCGAATAGTTGAGGACAATGCCCGGCAACTTGCCCAATTGTTTGTCCATTTCATCAATCAATTCGTCTTCGGTTATCTTTCGCTTCCACTCTTCTTTTTGCTTTAAATCCACTTGTATCTGCACGTTAAAAAAACCTTTGGGATCGGTGCCGTCATTGGTACGTCCCACTTGTGCCAGCGTTTGCTCCACTTCCGGAAACTCACGCAAAATGTCCACCATTTTGTTGGAGATGTTGTTGGCCTCCGGCAGCGAAACGCTCATGGGCAATTCCGCTTCCACCCACAAAGCGCCTTCATCTAATTCCGGCAAAAATTCAGAGCCGAGAAACTTCACCACGCCAAAAGAAAGACCCATCACACACAGCGCAATCAGCAGGCTTGCTTTGGGATATCTCGATGTAAGGCCAAAGCCTTTCATTACGCTCTTCTCAATAAAAATGACGATAGGGTTGTGCTTTTCGCGAACGTTCTTGCGCAGCAAAATGCTTGACAATGCCGGCACCAATGTAAGTGTGAAAAGCAAGGCGCCGAGCAACGCAAAACCGAGTGTGTAAGCCAGCGGCGAGAACATCTTGCCTTCTACTTTTTGAAAGGCGAAAATGGGAATGAGGCACGTGATGATGATGAGCTTGGAGAAGAAGATGGCCTTGCCCATCTCGGTGCCCGTGGCTTTAAACAAGCCAAGCTTTGCCAGCTTGTTAAACCGCTCCATGCCCACTTCACGGGCACGGTGATCCAACGCCACAAACAAACCTTCCACCATCACCACCGCGCCGTCTATGATGATGCCGAAGTCCACGGCACCCATCGAAAGCAGGTTGGCGCTCATGCCTTTTATGCGCATACACATGAAAGCGAACAGGAGCGACAGTGGAATGATGATGCTCACCGTTAAGGTCGTGCGCCAATCGGCCATAAAAAGAAACACAATCACCGTTACGAGAATAATGCCTTCGAGCAGGTTGTGAATCACCGTGTGCTGTGCATAATCCATCAACTCGGTACGGTCGTAAAAGGTATCCAGCTTTACATCTTTTGGAAGAATGCTCGTGTTCAACTCCTTCACTTTAGCCTGCACGGCCGTCAGTACTTCGCTTGGGTTTTCGCCTTTGCGCATCACCACAATGCCTTCAATCACGTCGGGTTGCTTGTCGCGTGTAACCCAGCCCAGGCGCGGCCTTCCGGCTTCGGTAACGGCGGCAATGTTCTTGACTAAGATGGGAACGTTTTGCTCGCGGGTGACGATGATGTTTTCAATATCGGGCACGTCCTTTAAAATGCCGATGCCGCGAACCACGAAGGATTGTCCGTTGCGTTCTATCACATCGCCGCCTACATTGATGTTGCTTTTTTGCACGGCGTTGTAAACGTCCAGCGAAGAAAGGTTGTACTTAATGAGCATCTCCGGGTTCACGCTGACTTCAAAGGTTTTTTCCTCGCCGCCGAATGAGTTTACATCGGCCACACCGGGCACCGATTTAAACTGCCGGTCAAGCACCCAATCTTGTATCGCGGTCAGCTCGTGAATGCTTTTGGTATTGCTCTTTAAAGTATAGCGATAGATTTCACCCGTAGGACCATAAGGCGGCTGCACATCGGGCTTTACGCCATCGGGCAGGTCGGCGCCACCGAGGCGGCTTAGTACTTGCTGCCGCGCAAAAGCATCATCAACATCGTCATCAAAGATGATGCGGATATAACTCAAGCCGAAAGCAGACGTGCTGCGCAGGTTGGATTTTTTTTGCACGGAATTGAGCACCACTTCCATGGGAACGGTAACAAACTTTTCCACTTCCTCGGCACTGCGTCCGGGCCATTGCGCAATGATGATGATTTGCGTATTGGTCACATCGGGAAAGGTTTCGAGCGGCGTGTTTTTGTAAGAGACAAACCCAAACACAGCCAGCACCGCCGTCATAAAAAAGACGAAGTAGCGATGGCGCAGCGAGAAATGTATAATGCGTTTAATGAACTTGTTCATGAGAAAGAATTTTGTCGTGAATCGTCAATCGTGAATCAGAGAATCGTTGGTTAGCAATCATACTAACCGCAGTGAATGTGAGGTCAACTTGGTTAAAGCGTTTGTGTTTGTAAACGTCCGCCCATTCACGATTGACGATTCACGTTTGACGTTATTTCGTTTCCTGCATTTCCTGCAACTGCCGGTAAAAAAGCAAGGGTTGATTAGAGATGAGCCGCTCGCCTTTCTGAAGGCCGCCCTTTAAATAAACGGCTTCACCTGCGGTTTTTAACGTCTGCACTTCTTTAATCTGCAGATCGCATTTATCATGATACACCACCACGAAAGTTTTGCCGTCTTCGCTCACCAATGCCGATGAAGGAACGGCCACGGTTTTTTTGCCGCCTTTGTTTTCAATGGCAATGTTGGCGAACATCTCCGGCTTTAATTGTCCGTTGTTGTTGGGCAACACAATGCGAATCTTCATCACCTTGGTTTGCGGGTCCAGTATCTGGTTTACTTTATCCACCTTGCCATGAAAGGTGCTGTCGGGATAAGCCAGGGTTGTTATCAATGCGGTATAGCCTTCCTTCACACGGGAAATGTCGCTTTCATACACGTTGGCCCAAATCCAAACGTCTTTGGTGTCGCCAACGGTGAAGAGGTTTTGTCCATTATCGTTACGGATAAATTGGCCGGGGTTAATGTTCTTCTCCACCACGTAGCCGCTCTTTGGTGCGGTAACCACGTAGGTGCCGTTGGCCGATGTGCGTCCGCTGCCGTTGATGGCTATTTGCGAACGGATCTTGCCTGCATTGGTCACCGCCTTTTCGTAAGTCTCTTTGGCTTCTATAGCCTCTTTTTCGCTGCCGATGCCGTTTTTAAAAAGGTGTTCCGCGGCCTCCATTTCGCGTTTGGCAATAGCAATATCGCGGCCCGACGTAGAAAGGTCGGCGTAGGCGCCGGCCACGTCGGCGCTTTTAATCACGGCCAGTGTTTGGCCCGCGTGAACATAATCGCCAAGCGAAGCATTCACCGAAATGATTTGCCCGCTGCTCACCGGATACACTTTCACGACTTTGTTTTCGTTAAAGCTCACTTCGCCCGAAAGCTTTAATTCGTCGTCAATGGCTTGCTCGGTCACCGAGTCAATGCGAATCATTTTAGCGATGGTGTCGCTAACGCAAACCTGCTTTTTTTCGGGCACCTGTGCGGCCTTGCCGTTGCAAGACGCCAAGCCGGCAACACCAGCGGTTATGATACAAAAAGAAAATAGATGCTTCATAAAAAATTAGTTAAGAGTGATGATGTTTTGTGCGCTGACGAAATTGAATTCCGCCGCGGCGTTTAAGAGGTTGGTGGTTTGTTGCAATTGTTTTATCCGCGTGTCTTTGTAGGACGTAAAAAAGTCTATGAAATCAAACAAGGTCACCTTGCGGCCTTCATAGCTTTCCACCATGTTGCGCATTAATTTTTCATAGTTCTCCGCCCAGCCGCCGGCCACGCTTTTTTGCACCTGCAACAGGGTTTGCAGTTTGTTGTAGGCATTCAACACTTCCGCCTGCACAATGGATTGCACATTGCGCTGCGCGGCTTGCGATGCCTTCACACCCCATTCGGCCGCTTGTATGTTGCCGCGGTTTTTATTGAAGATGGGAAGCGGCAAACCAATTTGCAAACCCACATAATTCGGAATGTAATTGCTGGCGCGGTCGTAATCAAGGCCGACCGTCAGGTCAGGTTTCGCGAGGGCTTTTTGAAAGGACAGGTTGTGTTGGTTAAACAAGGCTTGCGCCGAAGCCAGGGCCGCATCGGGGCGCAAGGCTTTTGCGCTGTCCACTATCGCCAGTAACGGCAGGCCATTCACAGATGAAAAATCAGGAGCAGATGGCGTGGCCGTGATGGGCGCAGCGCTTTCCTCATGCATTAATGTGTGCAGTTCTTTTTGCAGGTCTTGTTGCTGCCGGAGGTTATCGGCATAATCGCTTTGCAGCGAATAAAGCAAAGCCTTCAACCGCACATTATCTTTTAAGGAGATGTCGCCCACTTTCAGCATTTCGTCCATGCCTTTGGCAAGGGCCTGCGTGTGGGTGATCTCGGTTTCGAGCAACCGCTGTGCACTTTGGGCTTGCGCCAGGTTGTTCATGTCCACCTGCAACAGGTAGCGAATGTTGCGAAGCAAATCATTCAACTGTGCCTGTGCTGTTTTTACACCGTCTTGCGCAAGTTGTACTTGCAGGCCGCGTTTGGCCGCCGTGCGAATGACTTGCGAAAGTGCCAGGTACCATTGGCCATAAGCTTGCGGGTCGGTGCCGCTGCCTTTGGTGTGGCGAAAGAACTTGCCGTCGTATAAGTTTTGTTCCGTGGAAAGCACGGGATTGTCCCACACTTTGGCCTGGGCTATCAGGGCTTCATTGGCGCTAACGTTGTACTGCGCAGCCAGAACGGACAGGTTGTTTTTTAAAAAGGTTTCTTCGGCTTTGGGTATGGTCAGGCGCAAGGTGTCCTGTGCCTGTAACAAGGCGGCGGCACACACACACATCATCAACCCAAAGCTGCGCAAGAGGGCAACTTTACGTTTCATCATGGGAAGTTTAAAAAAAGAAAAAGGGTTTGCTAAGGCGCAAACAATCGTAGGGGATGAGCTTCAAAAGGAACGGTAACGTCAGGCTTTTGGCGGCGGAAGGTAGAGCGAAGAAAAACCGGCGAAAAGCGCCGTGTCGTTCACTACCGGTACAAAACAGCCGGTTGCGGAAACGGTTGGTTTTTTTATGAGAACAAAGGGCGGCGAAAAAAAGTGGTGCGGCTTCAGTATGTGAAAGAAACGGGCATTGCCGTCGTCCTTCTTGTCATTGTGATTGTCCGAGGGCTTTTCGTTTGAGAGCGCCTGTTGCAGCCAATCGGTAAGGGAATCAATGTCCCGCACGGGACGGCCGGAAGCCTCATACATATCCTGCTCGTCCACTTGAGAAATGAACATGGAGAAGTTGGTATGGAGCAAAACTAATATGAACGCCAGCAGTTTCATTTGAACGCACAAAAGTAACCGGGTGGTTTTGTCTCCAAAAGTTTTTCGGCTAAACGGAAAAAATATAAGGTTGGGTTAACAAAGCGGGTTGGTGAAAGCAAGTGCCGGTTGCCGATTGCCAGCAACCAGGTATCGTGATGATGTAAACTGCTTTTAACGAAACAAAGCCTCTGTAACGGAAGGTTTGTTTAGTGGAAGAGCAACCGCTTGCGGAAGTACCGGCAACTTGAATTAAGCAAACGACTGCCGGTATTCTAATGGCGACACCTGTGTTTTATTTCTAAAGAGTTTATTAAACGACTGCGGGTGCTCAAAGCCAAGCCGGTAAGCAATCTCGCTAACCGATAATGACGTTGTACTTAAACTCACTTTTGCTTTCTCTATCAGCTTTGCGTGAATGTGCTGTTGGGTGTTTTGCCCTGTCAGGGTTCGCAGCATGTCGCTTAAATAGCTGGGCGAAACGTTTATTTGCGCCGCCACTTCCTGCACCGTGGGCAAGCCTTTTCCGTCCTTGTTTTTATCATCAAAAAAGCCGGACAACACGTCCTCTAGCTTTATCAACACCTCATGGTTAGCGGAGCCACGGGTGATGAATTGCCGCTTGTAAAAACGGTTGCTGTAGTTGAGCAAGAGCTCTATTTGCGAAACGATGATGTCCTGGCTGAAGTGGTCAATGCCGGTTTCCAATTCTTGTCCGATGGCTTTGACAAGGCTTTCCACCATCGCTTCTTCTTTATCGGAAAGATGCAGGGCCTCGTTAAGTGAATAGGAAAAGAAGCCGTAGGCTTTTATTTTTTTGGCCAATGGAAAGGCCGCAATAAAATCGGGATGAAAAGCAAGATTCCAACCTTCGGTGGCGCTTTCGCCTTCTTCTAATGAAAGCACTTGATGCGGCGAGATGAAAGACAGTACGCCTTCGTCAAAATCATAATAGCGCTGGCCGTATTTAAGCTTGCCTTTAAAATTCTTTTTGACGGCGATGCAATAGAAATCCATCGCAAAATGTTTGAACGGCTCATTGCTTGATGGCGGCAGATCTTCAAACCGGAAGAGGCTTACCAACGGATGACGCGGCGCCGGCAAACCGAGGCGGCGGTGCTGCTCGGAGATGGAGGAAATGACTTCAGGCGGAACAGATTGATTTTTCATTGCCATTCGTTTACATAAAAGGTTGCCGGAAAATGGTTCATTGATTTTATTACATGCTATGCCATTTGTTAAGCTGCAACCATTGCCCCGCCATTTATGGCGGGGATAAGATGATAAATAGAAAGCCGGCTTTAGCCGAATCATTGGGCTAAAGCCCATTCAATTTACCATTTCAAAACCCCGCCATAAATGGCGGGGCAATACAAGAAAAATAATTCGTTATCAAGTTCATGGATACGCTAAAAATGTTCATAGCTGTTTTAAACTGCATGGTCTTTATCTATCCAAACCGGCCATGCTCACTTCGTCATATCTATCACCGGTGCTAATGCCCAGCGGCACAATACTTTCCAACTTTGCCAGTTCACCTTCGCTCAACTTGATGTCCGTAGCCGCAATGTTTTCTTCAAGCCACTTGCGGCGTTTGGTGCCGGGGATGGGCACCGCACCTTTTGCAATCACCCAGGCCAATGCAATCTGCGACGACGTGACGCCTTTGTCTTCCGCCACTTTTTTTATCGCATTCACCAACTCAATGTTCTTGTAGAATTGTTCGCCCTGATAACGTGGGATGGTCTTGCGAAAATCGCCTTCGGGAAAGTCTTCAGGCTTCTGAATGTCGCCGGTTAAAAAGCCGCGGCTTAAAGGCGAATACGCAATGAAACCAATGCCGAGTTCCTGGAGTGTTTGCATCACGCCCCGGCTTTCAGGTTCGCGTTCAAACAAAGAGTATTCGCTTTGCACAGCGGTGAGCGGATGCACGGTGTGTGCTTTCCTTATGGTGGCTGATGACACTTCAGATAAACCGATGTAGCGCACCTTTCCTTCTTTCACCAATTCGGCCATGGCACCAACGGTTTCTTCAACCGGTGTTTGCGCATCTAAGCGGTGCAAATAATAAAGGTCAATGTAATCGGTGCCGAGATTTTTGAGTGAACGTTCGGCGGCCTTCTTTACATAATCCGGCTTGCCGTTGATACGCCACGTAAGGTTTTCATCATCACCAATCTCGTAACCAAATTTTGTGGCGATGATATATTTATCACGGCTGCCTTTGATGGCTTTTGCCACCACGCGTTCGTTGAGCAAAGGCCCGTATAAATCGGCCGTGTCCAAAAAGTTTCCACCCAATTCCAAAGAGCGATGAATAGTAGCAATGGACTCACCTTCATCGGCTTGCCCGTAAATATCCATGTGCGCAATCTTGGTCATGCCCATACAGCCTAAGCCAATGGCCGGAACCACCAAACCCTGACTGCCTAATTTCTTCGTGTTCATGTTTTTGTTTTTAGAAACACAAAGGTGAGTTCAATTGTGTTGGCAGATGGTAGCCGGATTACGGATTGTTGTAGCCGGATTGAGAATTAGCGATGGCGTTGAAATTGATCGCAGCTCATCTACAAGGCCAATTAATCTTTCTTGTAATTATTGATTTCAGAAACCAAAGTCTCAACCGGTTCGCCTTTGATGCGTTTATAGTTCAACTTAAAAAGCCAAAGGGCATGCGCCGCATCTTTCGCCGATTCAATGGGACTTGTCACCCAGTCGCTTCCATACGGAAACTTTTCTCCCAAGCCTTTTTTAATGAGCACCGCCGCTAATTCTTTGCCTGTCGCCAAATGGACTCCGCCATCTAAATGAATATGACCTAACTCTTCTTTGCCCACATAAAAATCGGCGCCATCCGGTTGGGAACGGCTGTACAAATTCCAATGCGTTGCTGCAATGATGCCTTCCCAGCTTTGAATCTCTTTTGACACCTGCTGCGGAAATCTATTCAATTGGGGCGGTGGCACGATGGGGCCTTTTTCTTCTAATGTCATGAGGAATGTTTCAATTGATAAATAAACAAGTTGAAAGGAATACTGTTGCGTCTTTTTTTCAATCGTTTTTCTATTGCATTCTACCAGGGACTGATGCCCGTATCGGGCGCATTGTCATCGCTAAAGAATTGGCCTGTGGCACCATCGTGGCCCAACGTAGCTGCCTTCACCACTCTGGCGGCGGCATCGGATACCGTTCCGGGGCCGGAGTGATGATTGAAATCGGTAGCGGTATAGCCGGGATCAACGGCGTTTACTTTAAACGGCGTGTCGCGTAAGTTGTAAGCCAGCACAATGGTGTAAGCATTAAGAGCGGCTTTGGAGGCAACATAACAAGAAGGCTTCACCGGATAGTATTTCCATGCAGGATCGCTGTGCAAGGTGAGGGAACCAAGGCCTGAAGTCACGTTCACAATCCGCGGTTCCGGCGACGCCTTCAACAAGTCAATAAAAGCCTGCGTTACTTCTATCACGCCAAAAAAATTGGTTTCAAAAACCTGCCTGAATACTTCGATGCCGGTTTCAATGGGCGGCTGCGGCGGCATTCCGCCGCTAATGCCGGCATTGTTGATCAACACATCCAACACATCAATCTTTTGTCCGAGAG
Source organism: Flavisolibacter sp. (assembly GCA_965247695.1). Classification (GTDB taxonomy): domain Bacteria; phylum Bacteroidota; class Bacteroidia; order Chitinophagales; family Chitinophagaceae; genus Flavisolibacter. The sequence continues at coordinate 820,238 of OZ252037.1, read as the reverse complement.
CTTCACGGGCTGCTTTTATTGAGTCAGGATTATCTACATCAATCGTTATCGGTTCTACTTCGGTCAAGCCTTCCGCTTGCAATTCATTGACGGCCTCTTGCCCCTTTTTTATATCCCGGCAGCCGAGATAAACATGATAACCTTGCTGTAGTAACTGCCTCGCCGTGTCAAAGCCAATGCTCTTGTTGGCTCCCGTAATCAATACTGATTTCATTGTTTGTTTCATATAGTGCAAACCTACAGCGCATCACCACGGCAGGCAGACCACAAACGGTGGCATTACCGGTATATTTTACGGACGCTGTCGCGATAGCCGGAAGGCGTTACGCCGGTTTCGCGTTTAAAGAAACGGTTGAAGTAAGAAGCGTCGGCAAAGCCGAGATCGAAGGCGATTTCTTTCAGTGAATGATCCGTATGAAAAAGCAGGCGCCGGGCTTCCATTACCAGGCGTTCGTGAATGTGCTTGATGGCCGGTTTGCCGCTTTGCGCTTTCACCACTTCGCTTAAATGCTTCGCGGAAATATGGAGCCGCGCAGCATAATCACTTACCTGGTGCAGTTCGCGGAAGCACTCATTGATTTTTGACTTGAAAGCCGTTAGCTGAATTGTATCAGTGGACGTGCCGGCGTCTTTGTACTGCTCCGTATAAATCCGGCTTAAATAGGTAAGCAACACCGTGAGGCAAGCGGCCAACATGCGCTGCTGCCATTCACCGGGATGGCCGTACTCAATTTTAATAGTAGCCAGCATGTCTTCTACAAAGGCCGCATCTGCCTTTGTAAGCAGCAGTTCAAAACCGCTGTGCAAATTTTGAATGAGCGGCAGCTTGTTCAGGGAAGTGTTTTCCTGAAGAGACAGGAACTCGCTGGTAAAGGCAATGCCCGTACTCCACAATTGTTTGATCTCTTCCTTTACGATGACCTGTGCCGGCGTGGTAAAATAAACCGTGTTGTCTTTGAGAATGTATGGCTCCATATCAACCCACTGACGGCTGCCGGCCCGCCGTATGAAAACAAGCAGGTAGTGATTCTTTCGATGCGGTACAAGCAACTCTGACCGGTTAGGGAAATCACCTTCATAATTGTACACTTTAAAATTCTTATTGCCGGTTGCCTCATCAGGCTCTATCGAATAAACCGGCACCTGGCCATTGTGGTTGCGTACGTACATTGGCTAAAACTATGATTTTGGTTTTATAGCGAATAGCAAGCCGCGGACGTTTTATATTGTTGAGATGGTGATGCGGGGACTCGCTGAACAAGAGAAGGCTTTTACGCTCTTGTTTTTGATTTTATAGGAGCGGCTTTTTACAGCGCCTGTAAATGTTTTTGATCTCTATCTTCAAACTATTCGCCAGGCAACCGGTAGCTGATAAAGGCCACACGCTTGCTGTCCGGCGACCACGAAGGCACGTTGATAGTGCCCTGGCCACCGGTAAAAATAGTAGTGAGGTCATGAATGCCGCGGTCTTTTAATGACATCAATCGCAGCTTAACCTCCTTGCCAAAAGGATGCGCCTGGCCCTGGTCGGTGAGGTAAGAAATAAACACAATCCACTTGCCATCAGGCGATGGGTGCGCAAACCAATTTGAATATTCATCGTTTGTTAACTGTTCGGGCTCGCTGCCATCAGGCTTCATTCGCCACAACTGCATACGGCCACTGCGAAAGGAGTTGAAATAAATGAACTTTCCATCAACCGAATAGTCGGGCCCATCATCCAAACCTTCAGTAGTCGTCAGCCGTTTTTCTTTGCCTCCTTTTACAGAAATGGTATAAACATCGTAGTTGCTGTTTCGCTCCGCACAATAGGCCAGTGCGCTTCCATCGGGCGACCAGCCGTGCCAATACGAAGGCGATAATTCGGTAATCAATTTTGGAACGCCACCACCAACGGGGAGTAAATAAACAGCCGATCCCGCAGGCCCTTCCGTCTGTTTTCTGTTATAGCTAATGGCTAATTGTTTTCCGTTTGGCGAGATGCCGTGGTCATTGTTGCACGAATCGGCAAAAGCCGTTTTAATAATTTCCATGCTGTCTTTCCCCGACCTGATTTTGTACAAGCGGCCGTCGGCATTCACAATAAAATATCCACCGTCCTTCGACCAGTTGGGCGCTTCTATGTGCCGCGATGTTTTGTAAACGGCCGTTATCTTTTTTGAATCAACATCAACTACCTGAAGAGTGCTTTCTATTTTAGAAGGCGATTGGCAAAAGCCGTTGCTTCCGGCTATGAGCAGGTAAAGAAAAAAAGCAAGCCGCATAGTTGACGATTTATTGAAAGAGTAAGGTATTTCTTTTAAAATTATGCAGGAGACGAAAACGACAAGGGACAAACTTGCCGGGATGAAGAGGAAAATTGATGATTAGTGGCTAACTTCAATTCCTCCGCCGTTGTTCTTTATAATCTTCATAACACGGCGTTGAAAAAGTAACCTCTAAAACGATTGTTTATGTCCGATGGACGTTCCCGCAGAAAATTTCTGCAACAGATAGGCGCTACCTCATTGCTACTCCCGCTGTCTTCTTTCGGTGCCTTTGGCGAAGGCGAAATGGAAAGGCGCCTCATTGCTTACGACCGCAGGTTTTCGTCGGCCGACACCATCAATCTTGCCTGCATTGGAATGGGGATCATGGGCTTTGGCGATATAAAGGCCGCCTTGAAAGTTCCGGGTGTAAAACTGGTTGCCGTTTGCGACTTGTATGACGGGCGGTTAGAGAGAGCAAAGGAAGTGTTTGGAAAGGATTTGTTCACCACAAAAGATTTTCATCAGGTACTGGACAGAAAAGATATTGATGCGGTCATCATTGCCACATCGGACCACTGGCATGACCATATTTCAATAGAAGCCATGAAAAAAGGCAAAGCGGTTTATTGCGAAAAGCCAATGGTGCATCACATTAATGAAGGCTGGGCGGTGATAAAAACGCAGCAGGAAACCGGTGCTGTTTTTCAGGTAGGCAGCCATTTTGTAAGCAGCATTGGCATGGCAAAAGCAAAAGAATTTTATGCCGCCGGCGCCATTGGAAAATTAAGTTGCATTGAAGCCTCTTTCGACCGGCAAAGCGCTTTGGGAGCCTGGGAATATACCATGCCGCTGGACGCATCGGAAAAAACAGTAGACTGGAACCACTACGTTGGCGATGCCCCCAAAATGCCTTATGATCCGAAACGTTTTTTTTGGTGGCGCAATTACCAGGACTATGGAACCGGCGTTGCCGGCGATTTGTTTGTGCACCTGGTATCGGGGATCCATTTTGTAACAGGCGCCATCGGGCCAACCAAGATATTTTCAACCGGTGCGCTTAATTATTGGAAGGATGGCCGTAATGTGCCGGACGTCATGACGGCCATTATGGATTATCCCCAAACCGAAGCCCACCCTGCCTTTCAGGTGATGTTGCGGGTGAATTTCATCAGCGGCTTGGGCGATAAAGCCAGTACGCGGTACATTGGTTCGGAGGGGGCCATTGATCTTGCCTGGGACAATTTTACCATTGTAAAATCAACGATGCCGCAGGCGCCCGGCTACGGTGGCTGGGATTCATTTGACACCTATCCCGAAAAGATGCAAAAAGAGCTTGCGGAAACTTATAACAAACGTTGGACAAAAGAGCAACAGACGGCACCCACCGCCAAACCTATTTCCTATCATGTACCGGATGGCTACGACAACCGGGTGGACCACTTCGCCAATTTCTTTGAGGCCATGCGTACTAAAAAACCGGTGGTGGAAGATGCAATTTTCGGCTACCGGGCCGCCGCGCCTTGCATTGCATGCAACGACAGTTATTTTCAAAAGAAAATTATTTACTGGGACCCGGTGAACATGAAGCTGGTGAATGGGTGAGAGGCGTTGCGTTGCTTCGCTTCATTTCAGCGTTCATGATCGCATAGTGAAAGTTTAGGTTGTGGAAGCTCTTTCCGGTTGAGGCATTCTTTGGCGGCAACAAAAACGGTGAGGTAAGCAAGATGTGTATGGTCCGCTGTGTTTGCATCAGTAACCTCTTGGTTACGACTGTTCGCTTTTATTCTAAAACATCGCCGGGCAACTATTCACTCGTTAGAGCGCTGGTACTGGCGAGCTGGCACGGTTGATTAGAAAGCTTCGCCGCAAAATAGGATGTAAGCTACTCTCCATGCATTAGTACAGCCAGCCATTCATACAATAGCCGGCGTCTTTTAGAGATTCTTTTGCGATTGCTTCTCTTGCAAAAATTTTCTGACAAGTTCAGTCTTTATTGATTCAATAGTAAACACCACAGCTACTGATTGGCAATTGTTTTCGCCGGCTTTTTGCCGCGGTATGTTGGTTTGCTGTGAAGTGCTCTTTTCGTTTCATCTCCAACAGAAAACTGTTCATCCCACTCTGCCAGTTGATACATAATCGGCAATAAAGCAAGCCCTTTTTCCGTGAGACTGTACTCTACTCTTGGCGGCACTTCTTTATGAACGCTTCGGCTGATGATGCCGTCGGCCTCCAATTCTTTTAAGGTTGTCGTTAACACCTTGCGGGAGATTTCACCCACCACGGCGGCAATCTGCCCAAACCTCGCGGTGCGTTCGCGAAGCGTGTAAACAATGATGGGTTTCCACTTGGTGCCCAGCACAGCCATGGAGCGTTTCATGTGGCATTCACTGGAGCGGAGCGTTTGGCATTTCATGGGTGGTTACGTTAAGGTTACCAGTATTTGTGTTTGATGGTTACAAATGTAGACTATCAGCGGTTACTTTGCGTAACTAAAAACAAAAAAATGAGCTACAAACCTCTCTTCGCTCCGTTTCAATACAAAGGCCTGAACCTGCGCAACCGTTTTGTGATGGCGCCCATGACCCGCATGTTCTCGCCCGATGGCGTGCCTACACAGGCCGTGGCCGATTATTACAGCCGTCGCGCCGAAGCTGAAGTGGGCCTTATTTTAACCGAAGGCACGGTGATTGACCGGCCCGGTTCCAAAAACGCAAAAGACATCCCTGATTTTTATGGCGATCAATCACTGCAAGCCTGGAAGGGCGTAGTTGACGGCGTACACAAAGCCGGCGGTGCCATTGCCCCACAGATATGGCATGTAGGCAACATGAAGGTGAGCGACTGGACGCCGGTTGGCGGATTGGAGAGCCCCGATACGATGTCCGTTGAAGACATTCGGCAGACCATCGCTGCCTTTGCCGCCGCGGCAAAAAGCGCCAAAGACCTGGGTTTTGATGCACTGGAAATTCACGGCGCACACGGCTACCTGATTGACCAGTTTTTTTGGGATAAGACAAACAACCGTACTGACGAATACGGCGGCAAAACCATCAAAGAACGCAGCCGTTTTGCGATTGATGTAGTAAAGGCGATTCGCGAAGCTGTAGGCCCAGACGTGACCGTTATCCTGCGCCTTTCCCAATTTAAACAACAGGATTATTCCGTAAAGCTGGCCACTAATCCGGGCGAATTGGAAGATTGGGTATTGCCCTTATCCGAAGCCGGTGTTGACATCTTTCACGGATCGCAACGGCGCTATTGGGAACCAGAGTTTGAAGGATCTGATTTAAACTTTGCAGGCTGGTTAAAAAAAGTGACCGGCAAGCCCACCATTACTGTAGGTTCGGTTGGCTTAACCGGCGACATGGTAGGCGCTTTTACAAAAGGCGAAACCTCAAACGTCACTGACCTGAACGAATTGGTACGCCGGTTTGACCGAGGGGACTTTGACCTTGTGGCCGTGGGCCGCAGCATCCTGCAAGACCCAACCTGGGTGAAGAAAGTAAAAGAGCAAAAGTTCGGTGAGTTGAAACCTTTTGAGGCCGCCAGCATGGGCGTGTTGCACTAAATTAAAAAAACGGAAGCCACTAAAACTTCCGTTTTTTATTTCATTATACTAAAAAATAAGAGCAGCACAACACACCGCCGTTGGCCTTCACACCAGTACTTCCTCCACCTTCTCAAACCCTTCGCTTGGTTGTAAACGCTCCCATAAAATTTTATAAACCGTATCGGCAATGGGCAGCTCCGCGCCAATGTTTTTATTAAAATTATAAATGCACCGCGATGCATAATAACCTTCGGCCACCATGTTCATCTCCAACTGCGCGGAGGTAACCGTGTAGCCTTTGCCAATCATATTACCGAAGGTCCGGTTACGGCTGTAAAGCGAATAACAGGTCACGAGTAAATCGCCGAGATAAACCGAAGCCGCATAGTTCATGTCCTTCTTTCTTGCGCCTTTGGCGTGTTCGCCAACGACAATGTGCTTGATGCCCACCTTGCGCAGGAAGCCCGCCATTTCATCGGCGGCGTTGGCAATGTAAACGCTTAAAAAATTATCGCCGTAATCAAGGCCATGGGCAATGCCGGCGCCGAGGGCATAAATATTTTTCATCACGGCCGCGTATTGCACGCCCAGTATATCGGGGTTCACAACGGTGTTGATGTATGGCGTTTTAAAACAAGCCGCAATGTCTTCGGCCACTTCTTCTTCTATGCCTGAAAACGTTAAGTAAGAAAGTTTTTCCGCCGCTACTTCTTCGGCATGGCAAGGACCCAGCACCGCAAAATAATTTTTTAGTTCAACGCCAAAATGGGTTTGCAGATAATCGTTCAGCAACACATCTTTTCCCGGTATCAACCCTTTAATTGCCGAAAGAATTTTCTTTTCTTTCAACGATGCTTTGCTCACGCCGCTCAACACGTCTTCCATGTAAGCCGAGGGCACGGCCATCACCAGCAAATCTGAAGCATCAACAACGGCTTGCACATCGTTGTGCAAATGCAAAAGCGAAACATCAAACGAAGCGGAATGCAGATAGTTCGGGTTGTGCCGGCGTCGTTTAATGTACTCAATGGAAGCTGCGTTGCGTATCCACCAGTTCACAGGCCGGCCGCCGTCGGTAATGATTTTGGTGAGTGCCGTGGCCCAGCTTCCGTTGCCGATAACGCCTATGGTAAAATCCCGCATGGCTATTTCGTTTCAAACAATTTGTCCTTGGAAACCACCGTTGTTTTTTGGCCCGTTCGCAAGGTTTTGCTCACGGCCGAATAAGGCCCCGTTACCACCTTCTCTCCTTCAACCAATCCGTTTTTGATTTCAAAATAATTCAGGTCTTGTATGCCGGTTGTCACCACCCGTTTGGCCACGGTGTCGGCATCTTTCAACACAAACACCACTTCTTCCGATTCGTCATTTACCGCCTTGTCATCGGTGACGGTGTTCTCATCCCCGGCCTTTTCTTTTTTTGCACCGGCGGCGCTTTCATCGCTGCCTTTAAGCCTTGACACCACGGCGCCAACGGGAACACTCAACACGTTCTCTCTTCGGGCAGTTTTTATATCGGCCCTTGCATTCATGCCCGGCCGAAACGGAATGTTCTTTTTTGTTGAATCGAATAAATCGTTGTAAGAAGAAGGCAGCAGCCGGATATGCACTTCATAAGCCGCCGCATCGCCCGACAAAAAGCTTTGCGCATCGCGTTTAGACGCGCCGTTGGTGATGACGGTCACTACGCCTTTGAATTTGCGCTTGTTGTAGGCTTCCACTTCCACATCGGCCGAATCGCCAACGGCTACTTTAATGATGTTATTCTCGTTTACGTCCACCCTCACTTCCAGCCCCGATAGATCAGCGATGCGCATGATGTCCGAAGACATCGCATTAACGCGTTCGCCTTTTTTGACGCTTAAACCCAAAACGGTTCCGTCCATTGGGGCTTTTATAACCGACGAAGAAGGGGATGAAACCCTTGGCTGCTGCAAGCCTTGCACGATGTTTTCAAAACCAGGAGGAACGTTGGGCAAGGCGATGCGTGGCGATGCGCTTGCTGTTTTATCACCCTGAATGCGGGCAATGATTTGGCCCTTTGTTACGCGGTCGCCTTCCTGGACGGCTAGTTCTGTTACTTCACCGCTTGAAGGCGGCGCAATGCGGATCTCATTTTCAGGATAAAGCTTGCCGCTGGCCGAAACGGTTTCGGTGATGGTGCGTCGCTTGACGGCTTCCACCGTCACCTTTACCTCATTCTTATTGCGGCCCGATGCGGCCCGCACGGCAATGAATAAAACAATGAGGCCAATAAGAGAAAGAAGAATCCACTTTCCGGTTTTGCTCATACAAATGGTTGCCTTTGCTGCGGCAACGGTAAGAACCAAAAATAGTCATTTGATGGTGAGCGAAGAGCAAACAAAAAGAAGCAGCAGGCTTCGGTAAACAAAGCGTTGCTGTTTAGATGTTGCATCGCTTTTATAGCATTCATATTGGTCACCATCTTCTTTCAAACTCCGTTACATTCTTTCTCTTCACCGATATACTATCGCTTTAACAAAACCCTTATCAGCATTGCTTCATTGCTATCGTTTCTCTGTTGACAGAAGCAATCTACTATCCACTTCGCTGTCCTTGACAAACCTCCGCACCTGTTGAAACGATGACGCATGTTTTGGTTTCGGTTCGGCTCCGGGACCTTGTGTTTTGGAGCCTTTTTTCACCCCAAAATTTTTTACCGATGCATTGAATGCTACGCTGTGGCTGTCGTTGATGAAACCAACATTACCGGCAACCGATGTTTTTAAAACTGAACCAATGAAACATGCCATCAACGTAGCTTTATGCAGTCTTCTCTCCCTTCATTTTCTTCCTTCTGTTGCCTTTAGCCAAAGCTCAACGCCCAGGTATGAAATCGGCATCAACACCGGAGCTTTCATTTATCAAGGTGATTTAACGCCATCGGCTATCGGGTCTTTTAAAACGCCATCCTTTGTCTTCGGCATCAATGAAAGCCGGCGATTAACTTCTTTTCTTGCCGCAAGGTTTGACCTGGCCTTCGGGCACTTGCGCGGCAATGATGCGGCTTATGTTTCACCGGAATGGCGCAAGCAAAGGGCTTTCAATTTTACCACGCCGGTTACCGAAGTCACGGCTTCGTTGGTGTACTATCCGATGGGCACGGAGCGCAAGTTTAGTCCTTACCTTTTTGCAGGAGCCGGTCTTGCTTTCGTGAACATCAAACGCGATTACAGCGCTTACAACGCCGCGTATTTTTCAGAAGAAGGTGTAAGCGAAGGCTTGCAACAAGACATTACACGCAAGCTGCCGCAAACGATTCCCGTGCTGCCCTTGGGTGTTGGTGTTCGCTATCCGTTGTCTGAAAAATTCTTTCTTAATTCTGAAGCATCTTATCGCTATATGCGTACGGATTATTTAGACGGCTTTAGCCAAGCCGCTAACCCATCTTTGAAAGATCATTACTATAAGTTCTCTATTGGCATGGGTTATCGGCTTGGTGTGAAGGACCGTTTCGGTTGCCCCACAGTAAGGCTATAAGTCTTTTAGAGTGAAAGAAAATTTCTTCACTTACCGTTGTCTTTCGTTCAATAAGGCCATAAAAGTTGAAAGCAATAAACAATGCGCAGGCTTGCCGATTGCTTATTGTCTCTTCCTCACTTCACGTTCATCGCGACATTCGTTCTATCTGCCGATAACCCAAAGGTTTCCCCAACCGCTCCTACCTTTTTTGCATCTGTCCTGCGTTACTCACTAAATCAATAAACGCATTCGGCATGAAAGTAAAAATTATCGGCTCCTTAGTTCTTGGCTTGGCAACCTTCTTCGCCTGTAAAAAAACGGATGACACCAGCGCAACCGCAGCTTCTATTTCAACGCTTACTTGTTCCTCGGCTACATTTTCGGCTACAGCTATTTCCGGTACGGCTTATTCAGGCACGGTTTCCGTTCCGTACACGGGCGGCAACGGCGCAAGCTATTCGGCCGGTTCGGGCATTCCGTCCACAGGTGTTACCGGACTTACAGCCACACTTTCGGCAGCAATTTTGGCCAGCGGTGCAGGCAACCTTAGTTACACAATAACGGGTACGCCGGCATCGTCGGGCACGGCCTCATTCGCCATCTCCTTCGGCGGACAGTCTTGTACTTTGGCGCTTACCGTAAACACGGCTTCAACCGTCAGTTGCACTTCGTTGTCCGGCGCAGCCAAAGTGGTTTGCTTAGCCCAAACATTTTTATCCACCTTATCATCTACGCAACAATCACAAGTGGTGATCGCTTTAAATCTCACCAATGCCAAACGCTGGAGCAACCTGCCTTGTGCGTTGAGTTGCCGCAACGGCATTTTGTTCAGCAACTTAAACAGTGCGCAACAAGCCGCTGCGCTGGCGGTGATACAAGCCGCATCGGGCACGGCCAGTAATGAAGGCTACGAAGAATGGCAAGCCATCCGCGCTGCCGATGATTATCTCGGCACGATGCAAAGCGGTTACGGTTCGGGCAACTATGTGATTGCCTTTTTGGGAACACCAACCACCACCGGCAAATGGATGCTTCAGTTTGGCGGCCATCACTATGCACAAAACATTACGTACGACAACAGCGAAATAAAAAGCATCACACCGCTGCACGAAGGGGTAGAGCCCAACGGTTCGTTCACTGTGAACGGTACCACATACACCAGCCCATTAAGCAGCGAACGAATGGCCATGCAGGAAATGCTGGCATCGTTTACTTCCGCCGAATTGGCTTCGGCAAAAATCTCCGGTACTTTCTCCGATTGTTTGATGGTGCCCGGTTCTACCACCAATACTTTTCCAGTTACCAAACAAGGCATTAAAGGGAGCAATTTGAGTACGGCGGCACAAGCAAAACTCATGACAGCCATTGGTGCTTGGGTGAACGATCTGGACCCCGCAACGGCCACTACTTTTTTAGCCACGTATCAGTCTGAACTCGCCAACACTTACGTATGTTATGCCAGCAACAGCAGCGGCACATCGGGCAGTGCAAGTTCTTTCTTAACAGCCAATACGGATTATGTGCGCATTGACGGCCCGGGTGTGTGGATAGAGTTTGTTTGCCAGAATGGTGTGGTCATCTCCGGACAGATTCACTATCATACGGTGATGAGAGACCATGCACGGGATTACATAGGCCTCTAAGCGATTTCTGATTTTTAATTTCTTATTCCTTACGGGTGCCCTATGCTTGCTTGTGTAATTAGAAATGAGAAATTATAAATCAGCAATACACGAACGTTAACTTTAAAAAATGATGACCGTTCCGACCGTTTCTACAAACAGCCGCCCGATGAAAACAAGGCGGCTGTTGTTTATTTCATCTGTTCTGCTATGGTTCTTGCCGCTGTTCTCCTTTGCCCATCCTTCGCCCAACACCTTAATTTTTTTAGATGCCAGTCCCGGCCGCGTAACACTGGAAGTGCAAATGCCTGTGCCCGAATTGGAGCTTGCTTTCGGCCATGATATTTCCAAAAACCCCGAAACGATTGTTGACAAATGGGGACCACAACTACGGGAATATTTATTGGCGCACATTCATGCGTACATAACTAAAGGGCGCCCCTGGGCCGTTGCCATTACAGGGCTAAGAATGGATCATGGTCAATACGCCGACAGCAACATTCCGTATTGGGAAGTAAGTGCTTCGATTACACTAACGCCGCAACCCGGCGACGATACACGGAAGTTTTTTTTGGATTACGACGTCATCATGCACCAGGTTATCAATCATGCGGCTTTGGTGTCCGTTCGCAGCGATTGGGAAACAGGAGCGTTGGAAGGAAGCAATGCTGCGGAGCCTCGTGTGATACAATGGAGCCTTCGCGACAATAACGTGCCGCCTTTAGAAGTGAATTTGGAAAAAGGCAGTTCGTGGAAAGGATTTACGGGTATGATCAATCTTGGTGTTCGCCACATTGCCGAAGGCACCGACCACCTGATGTTTTTATTGGTATTGCTGTTGCCGGCGCCGTTGGTAGTAGTAGGCAAACGCTGGGGCGGCTTTGGCGGAACCCGGTACAGCATCTTTCGCTTGTTGCGAATCGTTACGGCGTTTACCATCGGGCATTCCATCACCTTGTTGTTGGGAGCAACGGGCTGGCTACGGGTGCCGGGCCAGCCGGTGGAAATACTGATTGCCTTCTCCATTTTTGTGTCGGCGCTTCATGCCTTGCGGCCCATCTTTCCGGGCAAGGAGATGTTTGTGGCGGCGGGCTTTGGCCTCATTCACGGAATGGCCTTTGCGTCCACGATTGCCAACCTGAACCTGAATGCCGGCCCAATGGCCTTAAGTATTCTTGGATTTAATCTGGGCATAGAACTGATGCAGTTGTTTGTCATCGCCATAACGGTTCCATGGTTGATCATTTTAAGCAAGAAGCTTGTTTATACGTATGTGCGCATCACCGGCGCTGTGTTCGCGGCTATTGCGGCTTTGGCTTGGATGGGGCAACGTTATTTGCAGAAATCAAATCCATTGTCAAACATCGTTGACGCCATCTCTTCGCAAGGCAAATGGATGGTGCTTGGCTTGGCGGTGCTGGCAATCATCGCTTATTTTTTACCGGGGCAAAAAGGACTAAAAATTGTGAACAAAAAAGCCGTTTAAGAAGGCCGTTATCAACTTTATTGAGCAACAAAATTTACGAACATGAGAAGTCTCGTTTCTATTAGCAGCATTGGCCTTTCCGTTGCCTTATCCGGTTCTCTTTTGTTCCAGTCAATGCAAAAGAAAGCCACGCCGAACACAATCTTCTATTCAATGGCGACCGATCGTGCAGCCGATACCGGCCTTGCAAAAATTATTCGTTTAGCCGAAGCTTTCAAAGCGTCTTTAAAAGAAGACCAGCTTTCCTTATTGCAACTGGCCTATTCCAAAACTGATGCGGTCAAATGGTCAAACTTTCCGCAGGCTTTTTCACGACCGCAACGGGTAGGCATCAGCATGGCTTCACTCAATCCATCGCAGGCTGCTTTAGCCAAAGCATTGATGGCTTCTGTATTGTCGCAAAATGCAAGCAACGAAGGTTACGACGAGCTCCAGGGCATTTTTGCGGCCGATGATTATTTTGGAAAACAAACCGGGCAAACAACCACATTCGGGGCCGGAAATTATTACCTGGCCTTCCTCGGCAAACCCAGCACCACGGCGCTTTGGGAGTTGCAGTTCGGCGGCCATCATTATGCGTTTGCCAATACCTACAACAAAGGACAAGTCACCGGCGTAACGCCTTCTTTCCGCGGCGTAGAACCAGCAGCACCGGTTACTTCGGCCGGTTCTACCTATCAACCACTTGAAGGCGAAAAAACGGCCTTTGCCAACATCCTTGCCGGTTTGAGCGATGCCGAAAAAGCAGCGGCAAAACTTTCTTCTTCCTTCTCCGATGTTCTGCTTGGGCCGGGCAGGGACGGCCAGTTTCCAACGGCGAAACAAGGCATTAAAGTAGGCAGTTTGAGCAGCGCCAAACAAAACCAAGTGATGAAGGCAATTGACTTGTACGTGATGGATCTGGATGCATCAACCGCGAAACCGATAGCGGCAAAATACCGTTCGGAATTAGCCGATACGTACTTGTCATTTACCGGCAGCGGAACTATGAACAGTGCCAATGATTATGTGCGGATAGATGGCCCAGGTGTTTGGATTGAATATTCGGCGCAACCGAGCCGCGACTTCCCGGGAACCACGCATCCGCATTCGGTTTGGCGCGACCATAAAACAGATTACGGTGGCAACTAAACAGCAACGAAGATGGCGACGGTTAGCAACATGATTGTTGGGTCTTGTTTGGTTTGATGGCAGTGGCGATCATCACTCCGTTTTTGCCAAACCAAACCGCAGCCGGCTTCGTAATTAATTAGCCGGGTAAGAATTTTGCAGCGATAGTAAAGATTGACTGACCTGTTTTTAATCTGTTTACCTAAATTGACTGGAAAGAACCAAAGACTTACAACAATCCCTTGCTGACCGCTAAAAACAACACCGCCTAAAATAACCGTTTGAAAAAACTGGTCGCATATTACCTCATTTTGCTTTATGCCTGCAGCCTTGTCAAGCCGGTGGCCGTTTGGTTTGCGGATGTGATGGCGCACAGTTATTTCGGTCACAGCCACACGACCGTAGTGCATCACGACGACGGCAAAGACCACGTACATTATCAAATAGGCAAGGCGGCAAAAGATGATGCGCCGGAACAAAAAAATGCCCCACCAAAAAGCAACGAAGACGTTACCGTATCTTCTTTTATCGAAACTCTTCCGCGCCTTGATGGCTTCGTGACTACAAAACATTTCGCTCCTAAAGTGGTAAAACTTCCCACTCTCTTTCTATCCATACAACCACCGCCGCCGTGGGCTTCTTTCTGTTAATACACTTCAGTTAAAAAATAAAAGAGCTTGCACCGGCTGGCAGCCAATGGGCAATTTGCAACTGGCAATAGGCAATGAACACAGACAGAACAAGGATTTCGGTTATACTAAAACCAGCGATTGAATAGGTACGGCATACAGCAATTACTTATTGCCTGTACTTTATTGCAAATTGCTTATCGCCGATTGCCGATTGACTCTGCCGGTGCATTTGCTTTCCTCCTTCTGCTCCACTGCTTAAACCCTTTGCATGTACAACTTCATTTGCCGGTTGCTGGTTAAGCAATCGGTACTCTATACATTTTTTACGGCCTTGCTTTCGTTTGCTTCCCTTTTCTTGTCAGCACAAAAAGCTACACTCACCGGTATAGTGTTGGAAAAGGCAACGGCTGTACCCATTGAAGGTGCCACCATCACACTATCACCATCAGGCCAACGAACGGTAACGGATGAACGCGGACACTTCAGCTTCAAAACAAAAAGCACGGTTTCGCAACTTGCCATTACCTCCATCGGTCACGAAACAACAGTCCTTACAACCGAAGACTTACAAAAATCAAACGGTATTGTTTCATTGGCTGCAACTACTATTCAATTAAACAACGTTACTGTATCGGCTGGCGCAGGTGAACAATACCGGCCCATCTCCAAACTGGATATTAAGATGCGCGGCATTAATAATTCGCAGGAAGTGTTGCGCATGGTGCCGGGCTTATTTATTGGTCAGCACGCCGGCGGCGGTAAAGCAGAACAAATCTTTTTACGTGGCTTCGACCTTGACCACGGTACGGACATCAACATCGCAATGGACGGCATGCCCGTGAACATGGTGAGCCATGCGCACGGACAAGGCTATGCCGATTTGCATTTTCTGATTCCTGAATTGATAGACAACGTGACGTTTAAGAAAGGAACGTACTATGCGGAGAAAGGCAACTTCACTACCACGGGTTTTGTTGATTTCAAAACCTTTAATGCTTTGCCAAACAACTCTATTAAAGTGGAAGGCGGTATGTTTAATACGTTTCGGACAGTGGGCATGTTTAACCTGCTAAACGATGCGGCAAAGAGCAAGGGGCAATCGGCCTACATCGCTTCGGAATACATGCACACTGACGGCTTCTTCGACAACCCGCAAGCCTTTAACCGCTTCAATCTTTTTAGCAAGTATTACGGTACATTAAACAAACACAACACGCTCAATTTTTCAGCATCCACCTTCACCAGCAAATGGAACGCATCGGGGCAGATTCCCGACCGTGCCGTGGAGAGTCGACTCATTGGTTTTTATGGCGCAATAGATCCGAACGAAGGCGGCAAAACATCGCGAAGCAATGCGAACGCTTTACTTACTTCGACACTTAACAACGGCTCTTATTTCAAGAACCAGTTTTACTATTCACACTACGATTTTGAGCTGTATTCCAACTTTACGTTTTACAAAGAAGACCCGGTAAATGGTGACCAGATTCGCCAAAAAGAGGAAAGAAATTTATACGGCTACAACGGCAGCTATCACAAAACATTTTATGCGGGAAATGCACAGATAGTTTCAGAAATTGGAACTAACATCCGCTTAGATAGAACAAGCAACACGGAGCTATCAAGAACAAAAGATAGAAGCATTACCACAGCGCCATTGATGTTAGGCGATGTGTCGGAAAATAGCCTGGCGGGATACATCAGCGAGACGGCTGTTTTTAATTCACACTTCAGCATAAACGCCGGTTTACGTTACGATTATTTTCACGACGATTATCTTGACAAGTTGCAAAAGATGGAGAGTGCCGCATCTGCTTCTATCATCAGTCCCAAGGCCAGCTTTTATTATCACCCCAACGACAAAGCGCAGTTTTATGTAAGCAGCGGCAAAGGCTTTCATTCAAACGATACAAGAGTTGTGGTTGCACAAAAAGGCTTGGAAATTTTACCCGCCGCCTATGGTTCCGATTTAGGAACGGTGCTAAAGCCCACTAAAAATTTATTAGTGAATGCGGCGCTTTGGTACTTGTGGTTGGACCAGGAATTTGTGTACGTCGGCGATGAAGGCGTGGTGGAACCAAGCGGCAAAAGCCGGCGTTACGGCGCTGATCTTTCCCTGCGTTATCAACCCGCATCGTGGTTGTATGCCGATGTGGATTTGAATTATTCGCACGGCCGTGCGGTGGAGAAAACCAAAGGGCAAGACTATTTGCCGTTGGCACCGGTCGTTACTTCTATTGGTGGCCTGACGTTTAAGACAAAGCAGAACATCAATGCTTCGCTGCGTTATCGTTATATGGGTGATCGTCCGGCGAATGAAGACAATACGGTAGTGGCAAAAGGCTACTTTGTTACCGATGCGTTTTTGAATTATTTGAAGAAGAAGTACGAGATCGGCTTGTCTATCCAAAACCTGTTTAATGTGAAGTGGAAAGAAACGCAGTTTGATACCGAAAGCCGGTTGAAGAACGAAGCCGCGCCGGTGTCGGAGATCCATTTTACACCGGGTACGAAGTTCTTTGCGAAGGTGAGCTTTACGGTTTTGTTTTAATGAACACGGTGCTTCCCTTTTAAAATGAAAAATATCTTTGCTTCTATCGCCAAGTAAAGAAAGCCTTGCAAGAATTGTTTCTTGCAAGGCTTTCTTTTTTTATTTCATTTTGAAAAACGTATCCACCGTGCCGTCGTTGGCGGTAACCTTAAAGCATTCCCTTTCGCCTTGTTTTGTGATGACTAATTTTTGCGAGAGAAAGCACTTGCCTTTGTTGGCTTTCACGTCCCACAACTCATCGGGCCGCAAAGGCCGGTTAGTACCGCTGCTTGATTGGTAGGTACCACTTGTGGGAAAGAAACCTAAGTGTCCCTGATCATCCGATTCATAAAAGCCATTGTAGGAAATATTTACTTCAAGGCTACTGCCGGCGCCGATAGTGGAATGAATGTGGCTGAAGCAAGTACCCATTCCATCGGCTTCGATGTTGTATTGCGTAGCAAAGCCGTAAGCCGAACCTTTGTACGTGCCGTTGTTGTCGTAATAAACGCCAGAGCTTCCTTTGGTCCACATCCACTTTCCTATAAGGCGGCCGTCAACGTTGTGAATGTCTCCATTGGCTTTCGTTGTTTTGGTAAGAACGGCTTTTTTTGTAAAGCTGCTTAATGCGACTATCAAGAGCGTTGTCGCGCAAAAGGCGAAGAAAAGTTTTTTCATGTTTGGTTGATTTTTGAAAGCGCAAGATTCATCGCCACGATGAAAGAAGCAGATGTTAACATGCAGCAATTGTTACTATGGCCGAATGAATTGCAGCAAGGGGCGATGGATGGTGAAAGTGAAGGAGCGCAGAAAGATTGCTTTCGCTTGCGACTACCGATTGAAACGATAATGAAAAATTCGCGGTACGCTTTAGGTACCATCGTTTGCAATCAATTGCCCGAAGGATGGCTGAAGCCGTTTCTATCAACCATTAATACGAAACCACCGAATACCGCAGTCCGTTTTGCGATTGGCAGGAAGTGCATACACCGGGAGAAGTTTTGTACGCGGCCAGTTCCAATGTGCGGTTAATGATGGCGTCCCAACTTGACGTGGCTGTTTTAAAATAACTGATCTCTTCCCGCAACGCCTGAATAAAACTACTGGTGAAAAAGCCGCCGCTGGCATTGTTGCCCCAGGAATACTGGCCGGGTTGAGCAGCCGTAGCTATCACGTTGCCCCTTGCATTTAAAAAAAGCCGTTGCAGCCGCGTCATGTCGGCATTTACATCACTCTTGGCGTTTAAAAAACCCGACGTGGTAAGCTGGTTGCGGCCAATGCTGCTGTTGCAGCAATCGGAAAGAATAAGCGTAAGCCGGGCGCCTTTGCCCGTAAGCATGTTGTACACGTCGGCTACGTTGGCCGAGTTATCGGCCGAGACGTTGGCATAACTGCTGGAGCGCAGGTCCATCATGGGATACTTTTCGGTTTGGTCCTGCCAGCGAAAACCGTGGCCGCTGTACGCAAACACAATGATGTCGTCTTTACCGGGATGCAGGTCGGCTAAAATGGAATACAAATTATTCTTGGAGTAATTGCCTTCGCTAACGGTATATTTTACAAAGTCAATTTTAAGCGCGGCGGCAATGTCGCTAAACTCGTTTTCCATGTTGTGCTTGTCAATGTTGCAGCTCATGCCGATGTCGCTTACGCCGGTATTGGCCGCCATGATGAAATACATTTTCGACGCCGTTTTTAAAGCAAGGTCGGCCAGCGTAACGGTGGTTTTGTCCAGCCCGCAAATCTTGCGCATGGCAAAATATTTCTCCTCCTGGCTGTTGAAAAACTCCCGCAGGTAGCTGTCGGTAATGGCCTCGGGTTTTAGCTGCCGGTAAGTTTTAACACGTTTCTGGTTGGCAAAGCCTGCATTGTCGGTTTGGTAAGGGCCCACTTGCGCCGCACCGGTTCCGTACCAGATAAAATAATCTGCGCTATACCCGTTGTGCGCAGCCGTGGTAATAAAAACGGGTGCGGCGCCTTTCAAATAAAAGTAGTTTGCTTTTTGGCCGTTGACGCCGGTGACGGATTTATAATCCACATGCACCACGTTATAGACTTTGTTGTCCGTGTAGGCGATGCGCATGTAGCTGTTCTCCTCATTGAAATATACCAGCAGGCATTTGTAGCTGTGGCCCGTGGTATCGTCAAACGTAACCTCGTAAAGCGATTGGCTACGGGAAGAATGGGCAGCCAATAAACACAAACAAATAGCAACGATTGCAAGCAAATGCCGTTTCATAGTTTTATACGATTGCGGCGGTAAAATAAAAATTTTCTTGACAACTTATACGTTCACGTAGTTACTGGCCGTACAAGCAAATAAATTAAAAGGATTGAACAAGGTTGGCCTTGGCTATGCGGCAGATAAAAACTATAAGGGCCACGCCTATGAAAGAATTGAAGGCGAGGGTCAAATAAGCCCGATTACTTGCCGCATTCATTACAGTAAGTCGGTAAGGCCCGGAAGGACGTTTCTTATTTCGATTGCTCTTTCTTTGATCCCCTTTGGAAACGTTTCGGAAAAGAGTTCAGGCCACCAACCAATGTAGCGTTCAAGCTGCCTTGCGGTGGATTCCTTGGCTTCGTTATATTTTTTATCGGCTGTTGCCAGGTTGTTCATATACGTGTTTGCAGCAGCAGTTGAAACAATGGCTTCTTCGTCCGCTGAAGCATCTTGCACAGTCAAGGGTTTCAGCAAATGCAATTCGGCCAGGGTGCCTGAAGACCATATTTTATCCTGCTCGTTTTGCGCCACCTTTTCCTCCCGTTGTGCCATCCATTCGGTAACGTACCAAAGGGCAAGATCATCCTTCAGCGAGCCCTCCGTTACGGCTTTTAACGACAGGTATTGCATGGTGGTCCAATGGCTGGCCGGATTGGCATCGAGGCCGCAACGATAAAATTCTTTTGCGGTAACCAACGCTTCTTTGGATTGCAACATCAACTCGTCTTTTCTTTTGGGATAAAGCGTTATCAACCGGAACAAGTATTCCGCTTTGCGTTTGTAAGCGCTTCCCAATAACCCAAGATGTTCGGCTTGCAAGGCCGCGTTTTCCAATGTGCTTTTACGGTCATCGCCGGGTTGTAAAAACGCAGATAATCGTTGAATAGATGCCGTCAACCGGGTTTCTAAATTTTGCAGGATCGAATCTTTATTCGCGGCTTCTATCTTGTCCCAAAACTTAAATACATGATCAACCCACGCATTGGTAACGGTCATGGAGCCGAACAGGTTTTTCAATTCCGCGTCCTGCAATTGTTCTTCAATGTCTTCCGGGAAACGTGCATAGGCCACAAGACTTGCCCAGTCGTGCGTGGCGTGTGCTTCTTTCAACACCTTTCTTGTTTCGTACAAAGCCATTCGCGGGTCGCAGGCGCTTATCAATTGTTCGTACAAGGTTTTTACCAGCGTAACCGAGCCGCGTTGCGTGAGCGGAAATTGCGAAGCAAACACGCAAGGAATGCCGGCCGTGTGCAGTTGATAAACCAAACTCCCCGAAGGCAGGATGGTGTTCCCCATGTTGCCGCTGTCGCATACCGAAAGCGAAACAACCGTTGGAGGCATGGCCGCACTGGTTGACAGAAGCGCTTCGGACAACGTTTTGCCGTCTGTTTTTTCAGTGCTGTCCGGCGCACCGTCTTCGCATAACAACAACTGAAATTCCTGTACGCCGAACTGGAAAGCCTCGCCGCCGTGTGCAAGAATGTGCAGGTGTGTGTACCGATTGTTTTCCTTTATCGCTTCGGCTATTTTTTGTTTGATGGATGCTATTGAAGCGTTGGGCAATTCGGTCAGCAAATCATCCAGGTAAGGTTCGGGATTGGGTGAGTCTTTTTTTGGCTTTGCCTTCAGCGAAACAAGCTCTTTTAAAGCAGCCAGATGTTCTTCCTGCGGAACGGCCATGTCATCGCCGCCAGGCTGTGCCCAGGCAAACAAAATCCGCGGGTGATGCGGCCATACATAACGGGCTTCCGTCTCCTGCCGCACTTCTCTTGTCAGGGTCACTTTTCGCTTGCTGTTTACCAGCAACGATTCGCCTGAACTGTTTGGCAGTTGGACAAATTCAAAAGGGATTTGCGCCAGTTCAAAAGGCGCGGTTACCAACCGAAGGTGCAAGGGGCTTGCGTTGGATTCATCTACCGCGGCATAGGTTAAATCGCTGAAGATTTTTGTGGTCAGAGTTTGAAAAAAAGCAATGGCCCCGGCCGACGATGAAGGATCCGCATCGTCATACCGGAGGCCATTGAGCCATTCAATAAACTCGTGTTGCCCGCATTGTATGGAGAAGCTGACCTCCGGCTTGTTGCCACACAGGGAAATATAGTCATTGCGAGGATTGAGCACTTCATCGTAAGGCGTTCCCGGCCGGGCAATGCCGATGAGTAAAGAAGTCATGCTGGTGAATTGAACAACACGAAAACCGTCTGTTTACAGGTCGTCTTTTTTTACATCGGCCGGCTTGAGAATGATGGCCGGATGCTCGTCCTCATGTACGGCTTTGGCCAATATGTCCACCTTCCATCCGCCAAACAGTTTTGACTTTATGCGAAACAGGCCAAGGCCGATGATGCCGTTCTTGCCGTTGATTTTTAAGCCGAGTGTTTTGTTGGTATCAATGTTCACACCGGCGCTGCCAAGATTCATTTGTTCCAGTGCATTGGCATTGCCGCTGAAATCAATCTTGGTGCCGGCTTCAATGGTAGATACAATTACCGCATCCAACGCATTGTACACCTGGTGCACCACTTTCCACTGGCCGTCCCAGTCGTCGTGTGTTTTTAATTGCTTGGCCAATTCGTTTACGTTTTTAATGTTGGTAACGGTGATGGTGGGCGACTTTACCAGAAAGGATTTTTCTTTCGTGAATTCAATCTGCACTTTGGCATCCACCTTCACGGCGGGGTTAACGGGTGCGCCGCCATCAGCGCCAATCTTTACCACGCTGGCGCCTTCGGAGGTAAAGTCAATGCTGGCTTCGGAGCCGGCTTCTTCGTCGAAGCTTACTTTGAAATCGTCTTTAATGTTGCCCAGCTTGGAGAACACGCCGTCGGCCATGATGCCGTAATCGCCCAGGCTGTACTTGTTTACAATCGGCAGCCAGGCGGCAAACACGTTCAGGTGTTGTTGAATGATGTCGTTGAACTGATTGGGAACTCCCATGAGGATTTGATTTATGGTTTAAAAAATCGAAAATCAACGGTGACGTTTTCGGGGTTCTTCCGCAGTAACCAAACATCGCACTACCACCAACGGGTTAAAGTTTTTCGCGGGGTGACGGATTGGTACAAGTGTGGGTATTCATCGCTTTTCAAATGTAGCATGAAAGGAGGTTGTGCTCTTAACAATAAAATGTGAACCGCGGTAGGTTCATATTGCTGGCCATTAATGGGCAGTGCTGTTAAGCCATTGTTTGGCACCTAAAACAGTGGCTTGGTGTTTAGAGGCAAACCGGCAGGAAAAAATTTTAAGATAGTAGAGAATACGTCAAAGAAAATGCGGGAAAATTCCCGGTATGCTGAATGGATTTTTCTCTCACTTTGATGATCAAATCAATCTTTTGCCATGAGAAAGTATCTTCTTTACTTACTGCTTTCAATCAGTGCCATCGTTTTATTCTTTGCTTGCCGCAAAACAGAACTTCAGCCCGAAGTGCAAAAGGAAATTGCGAAACAAAACAAGCAATACGAACGCTTCTTTACCGTGCCGGCTTCCGCTCCGGCTCAAGCAAAGGCCGTCGCCGAAGCCATCAAAAAGCAAAACGAGAAGTACGGTTTTCTTTCCTCTGTTATTAAAAGCTCCGGTTATCCTGTGTGGGAGAAAACCAAAGTGGTCACACCGGGCTTGGGCCTTACCAGCGGGCGCACGGCTGCGGACTCGGCATACGAAGTCGTTTATGTTCCTTTTGTTTTGGATTCCGGTAAGCGAACAAATGCCGTGCTGTCAGTAAAAATGGGTGCTTCCGATAGCACCTACCGGCTCTTGCCTTTAAACCGTTATTGGCTCCTCGGCTACGACACCTCCGACCACGCCAAGTGGAATGCCCGGAGCGCCTTTACGCTCTTTGCTACTTTTGACAACAGCGTGTTTGGCTACACCAAATTTTTCATCAAGGATACGGCACTCTTTAAAGCCTCCAACGATTCCCTGCGCATTGTGGCCACGCTCAAAAACATGAACGGACAAAGCGTAACCGGACGCACCGCTTCTTGGTGGTCTATACTTTTTTCTCTGTGCGAAAACAACAACGACGCCCCGCAGCCCGCACTGCGATGAGTTGTACGGACTTTGTAGCGGAATTGAACGCCTGGGCGGCCAGCAATACCGGAGGCAGTAGCTCAAGTGGCGGCACGGGCGGCGGTGGAGGCAGCACAAACTGGTGGAACCCTGGAGACAACCCTTGCGTGCCGGATGCGATTGCCCGCACCAGCGACGCCCCCTGCCCGCCAGGATGGGTGCCGGTGAAACAGAGCTTTCCTCCTATAATTCAAGCCGACGCATCTATAGCCAATAATCCAATAATAAAATGTGTTTATGATAACTTAATGCATCCTGATTTGCAATTAGGATTGAAGAGCATTCTTAAATCTTTTGATGGCAGCTCTGTGTATCATATTAATTTCAAGCCTGGGCCAATTAGTGGTGAAGGAGTTACGAATTATCTTGGAAGTAATCAATGGCTTACAACTATCAATAAAGACAGGGCTGAAGATAATGGTTACTCAAGGATCTGGCTTGCGTCCACTTTTATCCATGAGGCTTTTCACGCTAAACTTAGGCAACACGCGATAGAATTGTTGGGAACAGATGAAATTCAAAATTGGCCTAAGTCAATTGATGATATGACTTTGAGTGAGTTGGCTACATATTATGAGCAAAGCGCTCAAACTAAAGCCCTGTGGAATCCTATAGGCCATGATTGGATGGTTAACAATATTGACGAATTGGCAACTTCTCTTAGAGAATTTGTAAAGAAATTTTACACAGCTACATATGCAAACGTAGGCGATAATTTAGATGCTTACAGAGCCTTAGCCTATATGGGATTGTTGGGTTCACAATTCTATCAAGAAAAAGTAGTCAACACAGGAATACAAAATCAATTTAATGCTTATCGCTCGGCCTTGAATGAAGGAGGCGCATGCAGTAATTAAAAAATATTTTATGTTCAAACTTCTTTTGTTTCTGTTGCTTGCTTTTTTTAAACCCAGTTTTAGTAAGTGGGATAACGTAACCCAACAATCGGACAAACAGCAGAAAATATTCTTGATAAAAATCCCTGATTACTTGACAGATGGGAAAATAGTTATAGAAGGGCAAAACGTCCGAGACTCTTTGTCCATTACATACATTTTTTCTTTCTACCCCTCCTCTCCTCACTATGTGAAAGATGCTGGATTTTTTTTAGACATTCTAACAAAAGGTGAGAGAGAAATCAAAAGTAAAAAAATGACGCCTTTAACAATCTACCAAGTAATGGACAGTCTTAAGGTTTATGATCGAACTTTTTTTCAAAGGCATATTTTTTTATGCGAGTTTTTGTAATAATTCTACCGGAAGTTTTTATAAGCTAAAAGGTGAATATATACACATGGGTTATGCAGGCGAGCGAGAAGACTAAAAATCATTCTCTCGCCGTTGCTTTTACGCCGTTGTTAGTACGCCGCTCTACATTGTGCAGTTACATACTAACAACCAATTACAACACTAGGAAACGTTCATTCTTCGGTTGTTGGTGGGCTATGCACTTGTCCGCGCATCAACACCAACAGCGGAAACCCAATCAAATGTGCATTGTAGCACGAGTAAAGAATCTCTTTATTATAAAGAAAGTGCATTCAAGAGGGACAATCACTTTGTGTGCTTTGTGCCATCTCCGTGTTCTTTGCGTTCTGGCGTAGATAGTGCACGAAGGACACCAAGGCTACACGAAGTGCACAACAGAAGATCAATTAATTTACCGCCGGCGCGGGCATTGCCGATGACTGGGCTAGTTTTGTTTTGGCGTATAGAATTGTACGGTTCGCGTTAGCTCTTTAATATTGGCTATGGAAATGAGATTTTTTTATTGTACTGAAGCTTTTCGGATAATATGGAACAGATACGGCATTTACTTCAGTGAAAAGTTTTGCACTTACTTTTCCAATAACGTGCAGGAAATCATGTACCGGGAAGCCGGCCTGAAGCCAAGTTTCAAGGTCGGCCTCTCGCTCTTTAGGCCGCATGAGCACAACCTGGCCATGTACCAGCCGGGAGCCGTTTCCCGCATCGATACGGCCATCTCCATTCTTCCTTATTTTACCGATCCCATTAGCTTTTGCTGGCGCTCCAAAACCGGGCGGCTTGTACTTACCTATACCGAAGAGTTTGACGAGGCTGACCTTGAGTGCTGGATAGAGGGGATGAAGCCAAAATTGTATTGGGAACAACTGAACCAAACAAAGGCTGATCATCCATTCAAAATCAAAAACCTGCCGTATGAATTAGAGGTCTATGGTTTTGGCACACACATGGGACTAACCATTGAACTAAAGGATGTTGCCAACGCTTCCACAATCATTACTCAATTATCAAACGAAGTGAATAAGTACAACCTAAAATCCGAAGCAAAGGAGAGAGCTTACGGGGTTGTCCATAATGGTTACGGAGAATTTCAAAATAACGAAGTTGTTTTTCGTTTGGATGTGGGATCTGCGGGAGTAGCATTTATCAAAAAACCACTCCGCTTATTAGCAAAATTTCCTGAAGTGAAAAAAGTAACAATCGATTTGTGACAATACTCGGTTCATTTTTTTGAATTATAAAAACCAAGCCTGTCAAGTAATTCAGAAAACCAGAATAGTTTTCTCGCGGTTGTTGGTGTGAGGCGTTGGCCTAAGCAGCATGGCCCACCAACAACCCGAAGCACGAACGCTCCACTCTTCATTCAATCATTCATTACACTCGGCTGTTGGTACGCCACCGCACAAAGCGGAGCGGCATACCAACAACGGCGAGAAAAAATGGTACATTGGAGAAGCCTTATTGCTAATTATCCTTTAGATGAAGAAGTTAAAACTTTTTACGTTAATCCTTATGTTGGTTCTGACTGTAAATAAATCCCATGCACAGTTGGAACCATCTATTAAGGGATACGGACCTTACTACAATCTTTTTTTTGATAGCCTAAATAAGCTTTACTTGGAAGAACTCGAAAACCTTCAGGAAAGTTATTATTTCTATGTTTCTTTTAAGATTGATGAATGCGCTCAGATTGTAAACTATCAAACCATAGAACTACCAGTTATAAAAGTTCCAGATCAGATAAAAAATTATCTCAAAAGGTTAGTGATGTTTAGCAATGGCAAGTGGTCATTGAAAATAGTAAATGGTCAACCTATTTTGCCTGAGCAAATCGTTTGCGTTGTGTCAATCGCAAAAAAAGAAGAAACGCTTAAAGAGAAAATAGAAAGTGGCGAGGAGGTCTGGAAATACCTCATACAATCTCCTGAACTCATTGACCAGCGCATCTTACACGTACTGCTTTCGCAAAACAAAATTTATATAGGCTTGGAGTATTAGCAGTTGGTTAAGGTCTATTACTTTTTGTGTCAACGTTGAAGTTCGGCAGTAAACTAAGCTTCCTCTATTAATTTCCGAAGCCTAAATTACATACCGAGCCGCTCAATACCGGCCAAAGCATGAGGTCCTTTTTCTAACAGGATTCCTCCCTAATTTAAAAGAAGCCTTTTGTCATAAAGGAAATGCTTTCAAAAAACGTTTTGCCTGCCCAACGGCAGGCTTTCTTGTGCATCCTTTGTGTTTTTTCTGTTCCAATGTTTCGGAACACAGGGCCACACAAAGGCACGAAAGAAATTTTTTCTTTCGTCCATCAATCTCACAGCGTTGCCACATCAATGATGATCGTCTTTGCGCCTCTGGCTTCGGCTTCCCGCACCATGTGTTGCGTGCCGCCGGGTCCATCGCCGCCTTTGCCGTCCCACAGCGCAATCAAGGTCATGTACATGCCGCCGTTTATCAAGGCACTGTTCAACAGCCACAGGTTGTTTCGTTCCCAGATGGTGTAGTCCTTTTTCTTTTGCAGCCAGGGGGGTAAATCTTTCTTGTCGCACAGGGAGTGATGCGGAATCTTTTTATACAAGGCATTAAAGCGTTCCGTCCAATCAGGCCCGGCAAAATTTACCGATTCAACTTTGAAAGAATCGGCCGGTAAAACCAGATAGAGTTCCGTTGGGATGCCAAGTTCGGCACACACTTCGTGAAACAAAATATCGCCACCGCAGGCGCCGCCCGAAATGCCGGCAATGTCTGTGTTCAACTTGGCTTGTTCTTCGGCCACTTTCTCTTTTATTTTTTGCCGGGCCGCCGCTTCTTTTTCTGGTGGGAACCGGGGTTCCTTGCGGCCTGCTTTGTCAATCATGTGGCCCGTGAACAAGAGGTAATGTTTTTTTATTTCCGAAGCTGATTCCTGCACCGGGCGGATGGCGGCCAGCGAAGCCTGCACGTTTTCGGGCAATACGGCCAATTGTTCGTAAATCTTTAATTGGTTGGTTACGGCTTCAACGGCAAAGTCCGGCGCACCGGCAAGAACCTGGCTGTACGCAGCCGCCACCTTTTGCGGACGCGAAGACGTGAGGCATTTAAAATCCGCTCCGGTAATGTCCACCCAGATGTCCGTTTTATTTTCCTTTCCCAGCCTTCGCTTTTCCGATTCCAACGCAAGCTCCAGAGCCGCCGCAAGCTTTGTTCGCTTTGTTTTTAAATCGGCGAGTTCTTTTGCGCCGTCTTCATCGGTGTCGAATGATAAATTCCATTTTTCGGGAAGGCCTTCGGCCAATGCCGTTTTAACGGTTAACAACCCCAAGGCATTGATGCCCGAATAAAAATGATTAAGGTTTTCGAGAAAGCCGTTTTCATAGGACTTAAACGCCGCATCCAAAAAGATAGACTGCAAGGCATCGCTTCTTCTTTTATCGTCTCCCGAAGCCACCCAGGCAGTCTCCCATTTTGTTTTGGCGTTACGGCCTTTGAGCGCATAAGCCTCGGCCCTTGTATCCGCGTCGAGCGTTTCGTAATTGTCAAGCAAGGCTTGAATGGCCAGATCGGATTTTGCCAGTAGGGTTAAGCCTTCGGCTACGTTTGTTTTTAATTCTTTATCGGACAGGCGTTGGTAGATGGTTGCCAGGCGATCAGCCGCTTGAATATCCGCGGGCTTTTCTCCTTTTATCTTCTCCCATACAATGCGGCCGGCATCGAGTGCCCGTAGTTTAAAAAAAGCTTCGCCAATCATGCGCAGGGCCGGCAGCATCCACGGAAAAAACTCCGCTTCGCTGGACAGCAGGAGCAGATTGCCGATTTGTTTGCTGGCGGCGGCAATCGTTACCTCGTCGCTGAAATCGGGCGGCACGGCCAGAAAGCGTTCTGTTTCCTGCTCAATAAGTTTGGGCAGCATATTAAATACCGGACTGTCTTTTTTTACCGACGCGGGACTGTCTTTTAGAAATTCAACCAGGCTATCCAAGGCGGCAGCCGGATCGTCCTTTTCGTAATCAATGTACCGGTAGCCTAAAATGTCAAAAGGCGTTTCATCAAAACCTTTCGCTTTGATGATGACGGTGGTTTTGCAGCGCAAGGCATGGCGGATGCCCAACTCATAAAATACGTTTGCGTTGTGAATGGAGATGTCGGCAATAACAATGTCGGCCATCAACAGCCGCGAGAACATGTCCTCTTTAATCTCCCCGGATTCAAAGATGTCGAGCGTGGTGCCGCCGCCCAGGCCTGCTTTTTCAATAGCGGGTTGCATCAACACTTTTTCCACGTTGTCAAAATCAAAGAAGACAATCTCCGGCACGCCGTCTTTGTTCTTTTTTACAACGGGCCGGGCCTTGCCGAAGGGACGAACAATGAAAACGGAATCCATGCTGATTGAATTAACGCAATGAAAAAGGCGAGAATAATTTTTTGACGGGAGGTTACTGCTACCAGGCATATCGTCAACCGGGTTGACTACTTCATTTGGATAGAAAATTTTGTAGATGTACTTTAACGTCCACCTGCGCCTTGCCGGCCACACGCCCTACCTCTCTTAACTCCGCGATGTGCGCCACCGAATCCATCTTTCGCACGTTGTCGCTGTCAATGTGCGACAGGCCCAGCTCGTTCAGGCCTTCCTCGCTTAGATTGGCGTTGTACCGTGCATACGTAAAATGGCGGGCCGCGTCGCTGCTGACGCCCAAGACATTTCCATCTTTATCCAACGGCATCATGTGGCCCAACTCACGGTCAATGGGGGCGCCGTAAACGCAGCAGCCAACGGTGCGGCAGTTAATGTCCTGGTCCACCTGCATGGCGTACATCAGGTTGCCAGGCAGGTCGGTCATTACGTTCAGCAGGTTATCGTAAGCACCGGGGCTGGGCGCCGAACCGGTACCCACCGAAACAATCAGCAGTTCTTTTTCACCGGTTTTCCAATTCAATCCGTAGGCAGACTGTGTGGCCATACGGTACATCAGCAACGAAGGATTGTTGTACGGCGTTACACCACCGTCCACAAACACAAAGGTTTTTTCGGGATTCTTTGCATCCCACTGCAACGTCTCCGGCCGAAAGTAAACCGGCGCGGCGGTGCTGGCCCTTACCAATTGATAAAGCGGGATGCGCAGGTTGCAATCGGGGCGTGTCGTGTTGTTGTATTTCGCAGCCGGGTTGTTGCTGATGGGCCAGGGCGAATCCGTTGAGCGGTTCATGGTGACCACAAGCAACAATGTTTTAAAACCGCCTGCCGCAACGTCAATGTCACCAGTACCAAAGGTGTTTTGTAGCTCTTTTAAAAGCGGGCCGTCGTTGTACAAATACTTCACCCGTTTCAAGAGAAAGGCTTTGTCGAACATGGCCTCGCCTTTGTCTTCATAAAACTGAAGAAGTTCCGTTGCGGACATGCCTCTTGACAAACCCGCGGCGATGATGGCACCGGTGCTGGTGCCGCCGATGTAATCAAAAAAATCGCTCAAACGGAACGAATCGTCTTTTTTGAGTTCTGCTTTTAATTGCGTTTCCAGCTCCAGTAAAATTTCCAGCGTAAGCACGCCGCGAATGCCGCCGCCGTCGAGCGAAAGGATTTTTCGTTGGCGGCCGTCGTTGGCATAACGTTCGGCCAAAGGCCCCCAATCGGGAACAAAGTCTGTCATAAGCGTTGATTTAGAACTTTAAATTACGGGAGAAACAAATGTGAAAAAGAAGATTTTAAAAGGACGTTTCACACCAAAACGCAAAAAGGCAGGAAGGCAACAATTTTTTTGTTTGCAACCAAAGCGAGAGATTTTTCTTATTTGAAGAAAAGTCTTCAACCAAAAGTTGTGCAATTGACGAAGAAGGCGGCAAGCTCAAAACCTTTTGTTGTATTGCCCAATGAAACTTTGATAGGTTTCGCATTCTTCTACAATGGCTTTGTAATACCCTTCGTCAATACCTTTTCTTTTTGCGCGGATATAATTCGCGCCATAACGGTAATCGGCGTCTTTCATTCTTTTTACCCGCTTTATATAATAATCGTAATTGCGGCCGCATTCTTCCCACATAAAAAAGCACAAGGCTTTCAGTTTTTTATCGCCGGTTGTTTGCATCGCTTTTTCGTAACAGGCCTGCGCTTGCTGGCAACCGTAGTAGTCATCGTTGAAGGGCGTTTGCCGCACGTAGCCGTAGGCATCGCCCGGTTCATTAATGGACCACCACTGTTTTACCATCAGCCAGTTCTTACCGTACCAGGTCATGTTGTACCAGGCATTTGCCAATCGAAAATAACATTCGGCTTCTTTGCTTTTGTTCTTTTTTGCCAACCGCTCCACTCGAAGCATTTCTTCAATCACTTCTTTTTTATTTAACGACTGCTTGTCCTGCCGGCTGATGTCATGAGCGCTGTGCACGTTTAAAAAGAACGGATCGCCGCCGATGTAATCGGTGTACGGGCTTTGTTCGTAAAAGCCGGCCGGCAGTTTTTGCGCGGTTGCGTACGCTTCTTTCAACCGGTGCTGGCGCAGGTACCAACTCACCTTGCAATCAAGCAGTTTATTGCGGGATAATGCAGCCGCTGTTGAATCTTCGTACCATTCATAATTGTCGAGCGGCGTGTGAATTTTTTTTGCGCAAACAAAGCGTTCAAAAGTGGTTTTCGCCTTCTTGTCAAAGATGTTCAGCATGACGTTGTAATCGCCCTCATCGGCACGTTCTTCCATTTCCTGATACAGACCTTTGTACGCCCCGATGGGTAGCTCACCCAATGCTCTGTTGGTCTTGCTTAAAAGCAACAGGCCTTTGCCCCTGTCGCCTTTCTGCATCATCTTTCGGGCTGTGTACAAAACCAGTTGGTTCTTTAATATGCCGGCATCATAAACGCCAAGCTTCTCGTTCGGCGTTAGCATGATGCGCATGAAGGCAGCTTCTGCACCTTTGTCAAAGCCTTTTTCCAATTGCAACAAAAAACGGCTTACAGCCAACTGTGTTCTTTCTTTAACAGAAGTGACTTTTTGCGCGGCTGCTCTTTCTAAATGATGCGATGATGCTTCGTAGTCTTTGTTCAACAGGGCCAGATGCGCGGCGTACAAGTGCAATAAAATTTTTGGCTTGTTTTTGTTCTCGACGATTGTGCGCTGTAAAAAAGCATACAATTCTTTTGCGTACGCTTTGTCGTTGCGGTAGTTGGCGGCGGCTTGCTCACTGTATTTGTTTTCCCAAAAATCAGTTCCATATACAGCCGGTGTTTCAAAATCGGTGACTTGCGTTGTCACCAGCCAATCTTCCACTTTATTAATTTCCCGGAGCAGCAAAAAAGGCAACTCTTTGTATGCAGGTTCACGGGCATACAACTGTTCTATTGCGTTCAGGCTTTTACCAGGGTCATTAAAAACTTTCATGGCTTGTAGCACCGTTCGCTCGTGCCTGTTCTTTGCCAATGGCAGAATAGCATCGAAACTATCTGCGTTGAATCGCACGAGGCAATGCGTACGGTTGTAGCCGCCCCGGTCAAATACTTTCGACAACAGGTAATCGCCTTCCGTACCTGTAGTTGTAATTGCTTTTTGATACAGCGCTGCCGTCTTTACCCAACTGTTTGTTTTTGCTGGCTCTATCCAGGCATTGTATGTTTGGTTCAGCGCTTGCGTTTGGCCGTTGTAATTGTACAGGCGCACCAGTTGAAAAGCCGTGCGCAGCTTTACAAAAGCGCTTTGCGCAGATGCATGCAAAACTTTTGCCTCGCTGATAACGTTGTTAATGGAAGCAATAGGATGCGCCTCTTCTTCCCAAGGATCAGGGTTGGCCGCTACCTGTTCTACTTTTTTGCTCAACACTAGGTAACGATACAGCTCTCTATTTTCTGGTTGCAAAGCATACTGCAAAAGGCTGTTGTGTCGCTCAAAATCTCTTTGCCTATCGAAAAATGCCTCCGGGTTTGTTGCATTTAAGAAGCTATCAATGTCGGCTTTTGATGCCTTTCCATCGGTTTGATGGTACCATTGATTGATGTTTTCCTGCACGTAGGTTTCTTTGGCAGCATTGATGTCTTGTTTATATAAATAAGTTGAAGCAAAGAAGAAAGGCGTAAGGTCAGCTTCGGCTGTGAGATCGGGCTGCAGGAGCCAAAAGCGGTACTCGCCCGGCCACACGTAAAACCCGCAGGCTTGCGCCGTTCTTTTGGGCAGAAAGGACAAGAGGCTAACGAAAAGAAGCGTAGACTTTCTGAATGCTTTCATAACTATAACGGCTGAATTCTTTTTGCGAAAGTTCAAACAAAGCAACGGTCATTGAATCAGTGTTGACAGCTTTTTGGGCAAGGCTCGCGGCATAGGCCAGCATTGTTGAATCGCTGCCTTCGGCTTTTAGCTCATCGCCTGGACGCAGGTACAAATCGCGGTAAACGGTATCCTGCATCACGCGGTAAAAATGCGCCCCCATCGGTTTTAAAAAGGCCGCCTTTTGCAGGTCTTCTTCAGCCAACGCATTTTCTACCTGGTAAAATTTTTTGTCGCGGTAAACAATGCACCAAGACCAAGCCGGAAGCGCCACGTCAAGCGGCAGCGGATATTTTTTGGCGGACGTGAAGTACGCGGCAGCTTTTTCTTTTTCGAAAATGGAATTGGCTTGGCTGTATTGTTTTGGGTCAGATACGTTGTACACCATCAACATGCCCCGGCTTACGGGCGGCACACCCGTCTTGCCTGGGTATTTAAACTGATGAAGGCGGATGGTGGCGGAAAGTTTTATACTGTCCGAAGGAAGCAGGCTTTTCACTTCGCGTAAAAAAACAAAATACTTGTGGGCTGTTTTCTGCGTCCAGTCGCAATCGAACTGAATTTCCGTTGGGCGTACCGTGCTGCCGTAACTGCCGTATCCTTTCCGGTTTTCGTAAGCAATATCGGCCGCATCATAAGCGGGCAAGCAGCGCCGCACAACGCGTTTGGCCAGCAACCGGATGTCGAAAGAATCTATGCGTTCAAAGGTTTTGGCTGTAATAAATACCACGGGCACGAAGCGAACCGGAAAACTGTCGTAGGCGGCGAATTCGTAGTTCATCCGCGTGGGATCATTGTCTGCCACGGGCACGGCACCGTACACATTACTCCAGTCTATATCGAGCAGATGCACATACAATTTTTGAACGCCGTGGGCTTTTAAAAATTTACGTTCGGCATAACTCACGTCGTTGGTTCGCCAAAAATAATAAGCTTGGCTAACGACCGGTTTGGGGCGGTGATGCAAACAAGATGTAAAAAGAAAAATAGTGAGTAAAAGAAGCAATGGCCGGCAACTGTCCATAACGGACCTTCACAATTTTGAATGCGAAACGGTACCCTAATTTAGCGGTTCTTTTTCGGACCGTACGAATGTAGCTTTGTTAATTCCTGTTTAATAAAACTGTTCGGTGAAAACTTTGTGCGAAGCCTTCGAAAATGTCAACAAGCAAAAGCCAAACATAAGTTTTCGCTACTGCTGCACGAAAGAAAAGCGGGTGTAAAAACACCTCTGTTTCCTATCTGCCATTCATCTCTTTTGCTCCTTTGTTCACCATTCGTACGCCGTACAACGTAATGACTACACCCACCGCAATCACCCAGGTTAATTGCTCACCAAACAACAAGGCGCCTACAAGCAAGGCCACCACCGGATTAATGTAAGCGTACAACGATGCCTGCTCTGTAGGCAACTGTTGCAGCGCATACAAATAAGCCGCGAAGGAAAGCACAGAGCCAAAGGATACCAGAAAAGCGATGGCTGTCCATGACTGCCAGGGTATTTGTGCAAACGGAACGGAATCGTGGGTGAGCAACGAAACAACATATACCACCGGTCCTGAAATCAGCATCTGTAAACCCAATGAAAAATACGGATTAAAGTTTTCGGCCTGCTTCTTTGTGTAAAGCGTTCCGAAAGCCCAGGCCCAGGTTGCACCCAGCGAAAGAACAATGCCTAACCGGAAGCCGGCATTTAGAAAATCCTTTAGGTGTTGGTAAAAGATAACGCAGATACCCGCAAAGCCAAGAGCAAGGCCTGCTGCTGTTTTTGTGTTAACTGCCGGCTTGCTGCCGAACAAACCAATAACCACCAACCAGAGTGGAAAAATGGCGCCGATGATAGACCCAAGTCCAGCCGAAATGTACTTCACGCCCCAGGTTGCCAGGGCGTTGCTCAACATAAAATTTAAAGCGCTTAAGCCCAACACCGGCCCCCATTCTTTGCCTTTGGGCCAGGCCGCTTTTTTAAAAAGAAAGTACAGCACATACACCAAGCCGGCAATGGTTTGGCGGATGCCCGCAAGCTGCAAGGGCGGCATGTACTTCACGCCTTCTTTTGATGCCACCCAGGTGGTGCCCCAAAAAAAGCAAACAACACACAGGGCAAGAATAGCTTTGCGGTGCATTGACTTTTTAGCCCCTTCCAACGGAAGAAGAACGCCTTGTTTTTCGCCCTTGACTTCAGCGCCGTTGAACGCATCGCCAGCTTTGAGAGGGGTGGTAAAGAAAAGTTTGCTCATGGAAAGAGAATGAAGGCAAAAGGCCGGTGGCGGAACACGAATGCAAGGCATCGGAGTATAGAAAGGAAGCGTCTGTTATCCATCTTCTTTCCTCCGCCCTCATTCGCTCAATAATCAATCACACCCGGTGTTTGCGTGGCCGCCGAAGAAGAATCGGGCAACAAAGCCGCAATGCCAAAAGCGATAACGGCAATGATCAGCCCCACCATAAACACCGTATAAGCAATGCGCAGGTAGCGATATTTTTTAGCCAGCACCACGCCCAAAAAATAAATGTCCATCATCATGGTGTTGTACAGGTACTCGCGGTCTTTAATCATTTGGTGCATGCCCCATTGGTAATCGTTCAGCCCCATTTTGTGAAAGTTGCCGAAGAACAGAAGATTGGTTTTTTTGTTGCGGATGTCTTCTTCGGTAAAGGTGCCGCTGTTAATGCTGGGCCGCGTGGCCAGTATGGAACAAGTGACCGAAATAAGACAGGTCAGCATGAGTAAGCCTGTCGGGATGATATACGCTTCGTTGCCGGGATATTGAATGCGCGGCAATAAGTACGAGACACCAATGGAAAGAATGATGGAGTTTACGGTAATCATGATGTGCGCCTTGCTATCGGCCATGGAGCTTAACTCCAGGTGATTGTGCGAGGTGGTGCGAAACATGGTTTGTACCCCGCGTTCGGTTTCCTTGTCGGCTCTTTGCCTGGCAGCGGTTTCAGCCACAAAGGGAAAGGCTTGTTCTCTTGGGGCAATGTCAACCGCCTTTTTTTGTACCTTCTTTTTTTGCAATTGTGCTAAGTTCTCTGCCTTTTTAGGCGCAAGCACATCAAGGCCGTAATCGGTAAAATAGTGGTGGTTCAAAAGAAACCGCAGGTTGTTTTTGCGCCACTCTTTTTTATCAATCCGGTGGCCCAACAGGCTTTCTCTTTCTTTCTTCAGCAGTTCGCCGCGGGCTATAAAATCGCCGGTGGCGAGATGGTTTAAATCGGCATCGCACAAAATCTTCTCCACCAGTGTTACCGGCGACTGCGGCATTCGGGTAGCTTGGATGCAGGAAATCACCCGCTGTATCAACCCGCTGTCGGCTTTGCCCTGCAGAAATTGTGTAGCGGTTTGCACGCTCGCCTCTTCGTGGCCTTCGGCCTGGCCGCCGGCATAGCCCGTATCGTGAAACCAGGCCGCCAGCAGCACCACCAGACGGTCTTCTTCGTTCAGGTTGTAATGTTCGGCCATGCTGCTGCAGGCCTCCACCACATCTTCGGTATGTTCCAGGTTGTGAAAAACAAACACAGGGTCCACCCTGTGTTGAAACATGTCGGTAACATAGGTACGGGCGGCAGCGAGCAGGTGGCTGTTTGCTTCATTCATGTGGTTGGTGCATTGTTTGATACTCAAAAGTACAAATGCGCAAACTCATCTTTCAAAACCAATGCCTGCCTTTGATTTTACTGTTCTTGTTGGCGTTTGCGGCCGGCTGCAAGCGCAAGGCCAGCCTTTCGCCGGAAAATTACCGGATGGACCAACCGCAGAAAAGCTTGCTGGGCAAAGCCCTCAACGAGATTTCAGGGATCTGCTTTGCGCAAAAGAACACCTTGCTTGCCGTGTCGGACAGCAAGAACAAAATCTTTGAAATTCACCTTGCCAGCCGCAAGCTGAAAGACCACACCGGAATGATTGTAGAGGCCAACAGCGATTTGGAAGACATTGTGCAAGTGGATTCTTCCATCTATGTGTTGGAAAGCAAAGGATTTCTAAAAGAAATAAAAGACGGCGTTACGGACGGTGCCGGATCACGAACCTACGCCCTTCCGGTAGAAGGAAAGAACGATTTTGAAACCGTGTATTACGACCCTACTGCCAATGGTTTGATTGTGCTTTGCAAAACCTGCGCACACGAAAAAGGCACGGGCATCCGCACAGCTTACCGCTTTGACCTTGCCACCAAAACCTTCGACAGCGCTGCTTATTTCACCATTGACAAAGGCGAGGTACGCCGCCTGCTTAAAAACAGCGACGCTAAATTTGATCCCTCGGCAGCGGCCATTCATCCCATTAGCAAGCGGCTTTATATTTTATCATCGGCTGGCAACCTGTTGGTGGTGGCCGATACCCGTGGCAAGGTGATAGCAGCCTACGATTTAAACCCCGACGAGTTTCCGCAAGCCGAAGGCATTGCCTTTGCGGCCAATGGCGACATGTACATCACCAACGAAGGAAAGTACGGCAGCCCTACTTTGCTTTTCTTCCCGTATCAACAAAACGAAAAGAAAAAAGACAACGAATGAGAACCTTTGGCCTGGCCTTCTTTTTAACCGTAACCTTAATTGCCGTGGCGCAGCCCGACAGCGTGAGCCAGCGCATTTATTTAATTGGCGATGGCGGCGAATTGATGGGCGAGAAAACACATCCCGTGGTGGACTGGTTAAAGAAAAACGTGGACTGGAATGATACACGCAACACGGCCATTTATTTGGGCGATAACATTTATCCGCTTGGCCTGCCCGTGAGGGGCGAAGCCGATTACGAACGCTCCCGGCACATTCTCGATTATGAGCTTTCTCCCTTCATCAATGCCCGAAGCAAAGCCTACTTCATCCTGGGCAACCACGATTGGGAGAACGGCAAGTTAGGCGGCTTGCAAAGAGCAAGAAATCAGGTGAACTACATTAACGGTTTAGGCAAGGCCAACATCAAAGCCTTGCCCGATGTGGGTGGTTGTCCCGGCCCTGTGTTTGAAGAATTGAACAACCAGGTAGTGGTGGTTTTTATAGACAGCCAGTGGTTCATGTACATCCACGACAAGCCCGGCATCGGCTCCGCTTGCGATGCCCGCACGGTGGAAGAATTTGAAACCTTGCTGAAAGACATTGCCGACAGCCATCCCAATCAACTGTTGCTGGTGGTGACGCATCATCCCTTGTATTCCTTTGGCGTACACGGCGGCGACTATACCTGGAAGGAACACTTGTTTCCGCTTACGGCCGTCAATAAAAATTTATGGATACCGTTACCGGGTTTAGGCTCTATCTACCCCATTAGCCGCGGCGTGTTCGGCAACCTGCAGGACGTAAAGCATCCGCTTTATCAAACGATGGTAAAGGCGATAAAGAACGCCACGAAGAATCATCCCAACGTGATTTGCGCCGCGGGCCACGACCACAGCCTGCAATTGATTGAACGCGACGGCAAGGACTACATTGTAAGCGGCGCGGCGGCCAACCTTAGCCGCGTTAGCGAGAACCGCGAAGGGCAATTGGTGTTTCACGACTTAAGCCCCGGCTTTGTAATGCTGGAGGTATCAAAGAGCGGAAGCATCTCCACCAAATTTTACAACATTAACAGTGCAAACCTGCAAACGCCAACCTTTGCCAAGGCCATGAAGCCGGTGTACGCGGTGCCTACTGTTGTATCGAAAGATACCGTTCCGGCTTTTCCTGATTCTGTTTTAGTAGCGGCCAATCCAAAGCTGAAGGAATCTTTTTTTCGCAACTTTTTTGTTGGTAAAAATTATCGCAAGGAATGGGCCACGCCGGTAAAAGTTCCTGTGCTTGACCTAACGAATTACACGCCTACCAAGCAAGGCGGCGGCAAGCAAACCCGCTCGCTGCGCATAGAGGACAAGGCCGGAAAACAATGGGCCTTGCGTTCGGTGGAGAAGTATCCCGAAGGCGCCATCCCGCCCGATCTGCGGCAAACGTTTGTAAAAGATATTTTAGCCGATGGCATCTCGGCTTCTTACCCCTTTGCTTCGTTATCTACCCAGGTTATGGCGCAAGCCGCCGGCGTACCGTACCTGAAAAGAAGGCTGGTTTACATTCCCGACGATCCGCGGTTGGGCCGCTTTCGGGAAGCGTTCAAAAACAGTTTGGTGATAATGGAAGAACGCGAACCCGACACGGTGAAGAAAACATACAACACCGACGAAGTGGTGCTGAAGATGGCCAAAGACAATGATGACCATGTAGATCAGGTTAGTGTGCTGCAGGCACGCCTGTTGGATAATTTTTACATGGACCTCGATCGCCACGAAGGCCAATGGGCCTGGGGTACACGCGACACGGGCAAGGGCAAGATCTATTATCCCATTCCGAAAGACCAGGACCAAACTTTCTTTGTAAGCCAGGG
The DNA here is from genome assembly GCA_965247695.1 of Flavisolibacter sp. Taxonomy (GTDB): domain Bacteria; phylum Bacteroidota; class Bacteroidia; order Chitinophagales; family Chitinophagaceae; genus Flavisolibacter. The sequence goes on along the minus strand of OZ252037.1, from coordinate 781,426 downwards.
GCTTCTTCCCAACTTTGCCCGGCAGCGATCCATAGCGCCGGAGCTGCAAGGTTTTGGGGCAAAGATCAAAGACGTTGAAACCTTTAATAAACCGGCCCGCAACTTCGACCGCTTCTTTCTGAATGAACTTTCAAAAGAGGAGTGGGCCGCTTATGCCGATACGGTTCTTTCCAAAATGACGGATGATGTAATTGAGCAAGCACTGGCGCAACAGCCAAAAGAAATCCACGGCTTTCATTACAACGACATCGTGAGCAAGCTAAAAGGGAGGCGGCAATATTTTAAGGAGGAAATGCTAACCTATTATGCTTTTCTCGCCAAAGAAGTGAACATCGTGGGCACTAACCAACGCGAACTGTTTACGATAGACAAGTTGCCCGATGCGAAGCTTCATCTTACCGTAAATAAAATTGACAAGAGCGGAGCGATAAGCTCCAAAATTTACGACCGCACCTTTGATGAAGCCGAGACAAAAGAGTTACAGCTTTACGGCCTTGAAGACCGCGACAGTTTTTTGGTAAAAGGCGGCACAACGAACATTAAAATCCGCATCATTGGCGGACCGGGCGACGATGCCTTTGTGAACCAAAGCACCGAAGGAAGGCGCATACGGGTTTACGATGTGGCCTTCGAAGAGAACAATTTCAGCGGCAATGTTTCGGGCTTCAGTAACCACATTGGTCCCGATCCGAGGGAGAACGAATACAACCGGCTGTTTTACAAATACGGCTATTTTACCTACGGCCTTACCGCTGCCTACAATGTGGACGACGGCTTGTTCCTCGGCCTGCGCGGCGAGTACCTTACACACGGCTTTCGAAAGGAACCGTTCAGTACAAAGCACGTGTTCAGGGCGGGCCACGCCATAAAAACCTCGTCTTATTTTTTTAGCTACGACGGTGATTATACCAAGGCGGTTGGCACTAACGATTTGCTCGTCCGCACCGACGTTCGGGCGCCAGTAAACGTGACGAATTTTTACGGCATTGGCAACAACACCGTAAACCTGGCCAATAAGAATGGATTAGATGAATATTACTACCGGGCACGGTACAACATTGCCAACGTGTCGGTGTTGCTGCGCAAAGGCCTGCAATCGTGGATGCGGGTGAACTACGGCCTTGTCTTTCAATACTTCGATATTGACCAAAGCGAAAACCGCAACAAGTTTTTAGGCCAGGGATTGCTGCAAGGCGTGGACAACGGCACCCTCTACCAGCCTAAGTATTACGCCGGGCCGAAGCTTGCCATTGACATCAGCTCAAAGAATAATGCGAATGTGCCCACCCGCGGATTTGTGCTGGATGCCGGCGCACAAAGCTTAGTGGGGCTGAACAAGCAAAGTAACTGGCTTACGCAACTGCATTGGGACATGAGCGTGTTCATTTCCAAGAACCCTGATCCCATTGCCGTGTATGCGGTGAGGCTGGGTGCGGCGCACAACATTGGCGCTTACGAAATTCCCCAGGCGCAATATTTAAGCGGAACGGAAAACCTGCGCGGCTTCAGGCGCAACCGGTTTGCGGGAAGAACGATGCTTTACAACAACGCGGAGATACGTTTGCGGTTGGCGGAGTTCAATACCTTTTTATTTCCGGGATCGTTGGGTGTTTTGTTTTTTAATGACCTTGGCCGTGTGTGGGCCGACGAAGAAAAGTCGGGACGTTGGCACGATGGCTATGGCGGCGGTATATGGATAGCGCCTATCAAGCGTTGGGTGGCATCAGTGTCGGTGGCACATTCCAATGAAGAAAAGATATTGCCGTATTTTAATTTGGGGTTTCGGTTTTAGGCGGCGTGAAGCGTGAATGTATATCGCCGTTAGGGTTGCATACTAGTTCCCCATCAGCATCCGAGTGTAGAAAATGGCCTAATAGAACGCATAGTTCATTCTTTGGCTGTTCGGGCTAATCAAAAGTTCTGTGCTTCGGCACAAATGTCAGCAAAAAGCGCTGGCATCAACAACTGCGGCGAAAAACAGGTCGCAGTTTAATAATTATAATTATACTCAACCGTTTCTATATTGCCTATAATTTTACTTTTATAATAGTTGTATGCAGAGTCGATCCATTTTCCGCCCCAGAAACCTACTCCCAAAATTTGAAATTCTCTGTTATCTAATGGTATTGCCCATGTTATCGATACAAGTTGCGGAAATTCCTTTTTGTCCAATTTTCTCAATACCTCAGTAGAAGATGAAAAGAAAAAGCTGGTGCTGGGAAAAAGATATCTGTTTCTTGGAATATCAAAATTCACATATTCCATTACAGCAGGTAAGTCCTTCAACAGGCTGTCTAATGGCTTACCAACGTAAGTTGCCTTTCGGGCTATTATGTACTGTTTTATGTAGCTCCCTGTATCATTATTGAATGCTTGCAATCCTACTACAACATTTTTTTGTTCTTGAGACATCAAGGCTTGTGTAAGCAGTACAAAAATTAGCGATAGCAAATATTTATTGTTCATATTTAAGCACTTGAATTTTATAAAAGTTAAGGACAATCGGCATTTTCGTATATAGGGATACCACTTGCGTTTACAGCAGGACTACCATCTGCATTCTTCTTTTGTTGAAGCCCTATTTTCTTAAAGATATTGGAGTTTGCCTGTGCTTTCACTAAAGTTACGCCTGCTTGTTTCATTAAAAAAGCCAATGTTCGTTCATAAGCCTCATCTATAGAATATCCTTGATCTATCAGACGATTACGCATAATTATACTTTGAGTACCTACGGTACTACGAGGTTCGAATCCGAAGTCATTTGCAATCGAATTTGGATTGTCGGCTACATAAGCCTGCAACTGTGAATAGCTGTTCACAACCATTGCATACTTAGTTCCATTATAACCAATAACATAATGCCTTTGAAAGCTGGTTCCATAAGCTGCTAACGCGAAGAAGTCTGCGGCACTTGGAAAGGGAAAACCACCAAAGGTGTGTGTATGAAATACCATTACAGTATTAGGACTAACACCTTGTATTGGCCCCCCAGATGTTGTTGATGCTTGAATAGACCCAGCCACATAAGAACCGTTAACATCATTTACAATGAAATATTCTTCAGGCTGTTGCGTAGTACTAAGATCAAACGGAGTAAATTGTGAAACGTTACCGGTATAATTAGCATACTGCAATGTCGCACTAGCGCCAGAAGAATTATCTACTCCGGTACATGGGTCAGGGAGTATTATCGGTATCCACCCGCCACCATTACCATCGCAAGGATTACCGGTACCGATAGATTTGCAAGGATTATCATTCCAGCCACCTCCGGTATTGCCACTGCCGCCCCCGGTACCTCCAGTGCCTCCGTGATTGCCACCAATGCCGCCGTTGCCAAAATCAATTGTCACACAAATTTGACGGGCATTCATTTTAACACCAATGCCGCATGGATTGAAGCCGGGATGCGGTGTTTCTTGTGGCGTACAGTCGTCGCCGCCTCCGCCTTCATAAACGTCAATACAGAGTACAATAGTGAAGCGACTGGAAACTGGATCGTTTTCCATGTCTATATACCGGTGCTGTTTGCGGGGTGCGGCGTAATGAAAGAGTGCACTGTCCTTCATGAAAAACCAACTCGTGCCGTAAGTAAGTTTATCGAAACCCATAAAAAGCAAGCCCAGTTGTTCCGCTGTGAGCCCGCTTGAGCTGCCCGTTTCGTAGGGGGCTGATTTGTATTGGCTTTTGTACAACGTTTGATAGGTTGTATCGGTTTCAGTAAGGTTGGCAATGACCAAAGCCGATGTCTTTTCTTCACCATCATTGGCGAACGGAATGACAACGATTTCTCCCTCGCCATCCGTCGTCCTCTGCAGTGCATTTGAAGGGGACGCAAGCAAAACAGCTTTGTCCCAATTAGGAAAGCCCGCCCATTGTACAAACCCGTTGACAAAGGGCTTGTGTTGTTCTTGCCGTTGCATGTTTTGGCTAATGGCAACAACGACAGGCTTTGTCCCAACAGGTGTTTTGAAAAATTTTTCGATGGCGTTTGCAGGGGCGGGGGGTGAATCAAACCGATCTATCCTTCGGCAATTAAATAGAAGAAGAGGAAGGGCAAACACAAGTAAGCATGCCAGCAGAAGATTCTTGGTTAAGCGCATAGATAAAGATTTGATTAAGGTGCCATGAAGTTAAAAAAGAAAACATAAAAAATAAACTTACGTTGAAAAATATTTTTTGCTCCAATTGGTGTTCTCCTTTAAAGCATGCCACGCTGCTGTTCCTATGAGGCGTTGCCTTACATTTGTTTCATCAACAATTCGTGACACGAATAGCCTTTATTCCCCTCTGTCAATTCATTCCCAAAACCAAAACTGGCTTTAAACTTGAACATCATCTCCCCTAAACAAAAACTATGGCAAGCGAAAAAGCAATACTGGCAGGCGGTTGTTTCTGGGGCGTGGAAGAATTAATTAGAGAACTTCCGGGTGTAACGTCAACAAGGGTTGGTTATAGCGGCGGCGATGTAAAAAATGCCACGTACCGCAACCACGGTACTCACGCCGAAGCCATCGCCATCAGCTTTGATCCCGAAAAATTATCGTATCGTAAGCTGCTCGAGTTCTTCTTTCAAATTCACAACCCCACCACCAAAAACCGGCAGGGAAATGATGTCGGCACTTCGTACCGGTCGGCCATCTTTTATTTGAGCGAAGACCAAAAGAGCACAGCGCAGGAATTAATCGCCGAAATGAATGCCTCCGGCATTTGGCCAGGACCGATTGTAACCGAAGTGGCGCCGGCCGGCGATTTTTGGGATGCCGAAGAAGAGCATCAGGCCTATTTGCAAAAACATCCTTATGGCTATACCTGTCATTATGTGAGACCTGACTGGCAACTGCCGCAATTGAAGAAGGCTTAACAATCTTATTCTTCGCCATAAACGGCGCTTTGTTTCAATAAGGATATTGCCCCGAATAATTTCCCGCAGGGTTGTAATTGGCCACCACAATTACCGACCCGTTGGGGCAAACGGCCATGCCCACGCCAACTTCTTTCGTGGCCTTCCAAACCATTTGTGTGTAGTGCAGCGTGCCTTGCCAGGCTCCTTCGCCAACTTTCGAATAGGTGTATTTTTCCTTTTCGGCGTACCAACCCTGGGAAGCCGTTACCGGATTGAACGACGCCGAAGAACTTGCCCAGTAGATGTTTTCGCCGTAGGCTGGCGCCGGACGGTGTTTTAATTTGCAGCCGGTAACCGATAACGAATCGGCCCATCCCTGGGCATAAGCGGCCAGCGATGCGCTCCAGGTTAACGGCGGCACAGTCACTTCCGCCCGTACTTTGTTGTGATGATCCAATACCTCTTTGGCCTGTTCAGCATTCAGCCTGCTGCCCGTACTGTTTGCGGCGTCCTGCCCGAAGGAAAACAGGGGCAATAAAAAGCAAAGCAGGAATAACTTATTCATGTGGTTTAAAATTTAGAGGATCAGGCGGGCTTCACTTGTTCTTCTTTTTCAATCCGTATAAAGTTAGCCGTTTTGTGCTGCGTTTGCATTTAGCCATTCACTGTTTTCATTCAAACTTTTTTAATTTGTAATGTGCGAATTGATAACTCGCCGTTGTGATAGTACCCTTCTTCAATTTGTGCCAACAGCCTAACGAAGGTTCTTCCGCGTTGCGCAACACATAGATGCTTTGCGCCGGCGTGTAGCCTTCCACCAGCTTGTATAGTCTTTCACCAGCTGCCGTTGCCGCTTCGTCAACAATAATAAAACAATGGCCCGGACTGCCGGCTTTAATCACAACGGTGCCAATGCCGAAATCATTCGCATCGGCCAGTTCATTTGCTAATGAAATGGTGCTGGCATACGTGTAAACAATATCCAGATACTTGCGCAACGAAGGGTGGTCCTTTGCCTTTGGCGAAGTGGAAACAAACACAACCCCGTTGCCCTTCGGCACCGGCATCTTTCCGTTGCAATAGGCAACAAAGCTGAAGGCCTCGCCGCTAACAAAATGAAAGCTGATTTCGTCCGCCCGCTTTTGTGCAAACAGGTATTCGGTCCGCAGTCGCATAAGCGCATCGGCGCACTGCTGCAAGTCGCGGGTGCCTACGTCGTAATTGACGACGGCATACGCTTTATCCCCATCGCTCACTTCTCTACCGCTGTAATCAAGCACCGGCCCGGCTTTCTGCGGCAGGTGTTGCAGAAAGTACAGCCAACTGCTGCTGTCAGTTTTTTGTTTTGAGATGATGGCTGAAGAAGCATTTGTTGGTTGATGGCTGCTGCTTTGCGTGGATACTGTGTTGGTGCAGCAAAGAAAAAGGCCGGCGGTGATCAGGGAAAAGAATGGTTTCATGCAGTGGTTTGTGGGAGGATGCAACAGCGAAGGTTTTCCATAATAAAAAGGCAAAGGCACAACTGATAAACGCAAAGGCAACCAACCTTGATATGCCAGGTGAAGTTTAAAAATAGAATCGTTATTTGAAGGAAATAAAAACTTACCGCTCCATCACAAACGCCCCATCTTCGGCAACGTTGTAACAAGGGATTTTCAATGAGTCGCAATCTTTCTTCCACAGCGCCGCTTTCCATTGCGGCACCGAACCGTCAATGACTATTTGTTTTAGCGTGAAAGCTTGGAGAAGATTTGAAATGTAAAGCTTTGGGTTCTTGGAGAGGATCAGTAAATCAACGGTCTGCTTTGGATTGAGGCTAACCAACCGCGCCGTTTCGTCAATGATAACAATCCGCCTTCCTTCCCATTCAAAACTGCGAATAGACATATCGCTTTCGCCTGGTGTTACACGGTGCAAAATGCGCGACGGTTGCAGGTGAAAGTTTCGCAAGGCATCGTCGTACAACAAAGCGTTATCGCCGATGAAAGTATAGTGCCGTCCGTTGACGATGTCAATGGCCGTGTGCTTGGGTACATTGTAAACAATGAGCTTTTGCTGCCGTTCGGCTTTCGTAAATGAAACGGCACGCAGCACCATAAACAGCGCAAAAGAACTAAGCGCCGTCCACGCAAACCGGCGCTCTTTTTCCATCAACCAATAACAAAGGGCAGCGCAAAAAACGGTGAGTAAAATGGTTTGAACAAGGCTGATGGAAAGGCCGTTCCAAACGGAAAACGGCAGGCCGTCCAACTGTTCTACATAACTGTTCATCCAATAAATGGAGTAATGCAATGCCACACCAATAAGCTTTGCCACAGGCGTGATAAAGAACAAAGCGCAAAGGGCAATCTCACCCAATAAAATGACGCTGCTTAACGGCACCGCAATAAAATTGGTGAAGAGAAACAGCAAAGGCATTTGGTGAAAATGATAGATGCTGATGGGCAGCGTGAGTAACTGTGCCGCGATGGTCACCGCTGTTAGCGACCATAAAAAATCAACGGCTTTATTGGGCAAATGAAACCAATTGTAAACCGGCCGGTAAAACAACACAATGCTTAATACGGCGGAGTAGGAAAGCTGAAAGCCAACATCCCAAAGCCAAAAAGGATTGATGCAAAGCAGCACCGTAGCCGAGAAGGCAAGCGTGTTGAAAATATTGGTGCGGCGCAACAACACTTCACCGGCAGCAATGGCCGTAAACATCACCGCCGACCGCAACACCGAAGGCCCGCCACCCGCTAAAAGCGAGAACAGCCAGAGCGAAGAAATGATGACCAATAAGCGAAGCCAAACCAGTTTTTTAGCCCGCTTCAATGGCTTTGTCAGCAGGAGCAGCAAGCCGTAAATCAACCCAAGATGCAAACCCGAAATGGCAATGATGTGTACCACGCCGGTATTACTGTAAGCTTGCACTAAATTTTTGTCCAGATCATCTTTGTAGCCAATCAACAAGGCTTCAGCAAGGCCACTTTCCTTGTCGCCGGGAACGTATTTTTTAATGATGCCCACCACCCAGGAGCGGGTGTTGAACAGAAAATCATCGAACCAATTTTTTTGTATGCCGGGCAATACGGTGTAATCCTTGGTGGTGAGAAAAACCTGATGGGTGATGCCGTTGAAAAGGCTGTAGGTTTTGTAATCGAAGCTTCCGGGGTTGCCCGCATTTTTTATTTCCTGCAACGACTGCTTAAACACAATCCTGCTGCCGTATTGCAGCAATGGCGGCAATGAATCTTTTTTGAAATAAACAATCAGCTTGCCCTTTACGCCGGTTAATAAAGAATCACCAATCAATGATTCAACGCTTGCCAATGCTTTGTAGGAATTTGCCTTCTCCACCAAGGGTTCCTGCAACACGACGGAAAGGCCTTCACCGGATTTATAATGATGACCGATCCAGTCCTTGTTGTTACGCACATCCGCTTCCCAAACGGTCAAAGCGCCGAACGAAATAAACAAAAGGTTCAGCGCAAAACCATTTGCCAGGCTAAAGCGAAAACGTTGTTTGATAGTGATGAAAGAATAAACAACTACAAACAGAAAACTTGTGAGGAAAGAAAGAAGCAGAACCGGCAGCGGCAACGTAGCATTCCATTGTATGGTAATACCAAGCGCCAGGGCAGTCAGTATGCGCAGGAACGGCGCTTTGTGCCAAACACGTGCAGCCATCGAGAGATGCGGTTTTGGTGTATTTGCAAGATAAGAAATGCCGGGTTTAAAAGTTCAAACGTTCAAGAGTTCAATTGTTGTGTGCCGCGGCTTAAAGATGCTTCGTATTGTACACGGCTGTAAATGTTGGTTTGGCAACGCTTGAACATTTAAACCTTTAAACAATTGAACTTTACGCCCATGAACCTTACGCTTCGCCATGCAACAAAAGACGATGCCGGACTGATTGCCGACATCAGCCGGCAAACTTTTTACGACACCTTCGCCCCGGACAATACCGAAGCCGACATGAAAAAATTTTTGGATGAACAATTCACCAAAGGGCGGCTGATGCTGGAAGTGGGTGCGCAGGAAAACGAATTCTTGTTGGCTTACGCCGATGATGAAGTAGCGGGCTATTTGAAATTGCGTGATGCCAAAGTGCCGGCTGAATTAAAAGGAATACCGTCGCTGGAAGTGGCCCGTATTTATGTACTGAATGAGTTCTTGGGTAAAGGCATCGGCGCTTTGCTCATGAATGCAAGCATCAACATTGCCGTTGAAAAAGCAAAAGAATTTTTATGGCTGGGTGTGTGGGAAAAGAATGAACGGGCCATTGACTTTTATACACGCTACGGTTTTAAAAAATTCAGCGAAGTTGATTTTCTATTGGGAAATGACAAGCAACGCGATTGGCTGATGAAGAAAAGTCTGAACCGTGATTGAGGGAAATTTTAGGATTGGCAGTAAGTGAATGAATGCTTACAGAACAAAAGACTTTCGGCAACGGAACTACGCCGTATCTCCCGTTAATTTTTATAATCCACCCAAATCGTGGTTCAGACATTAGCGGATAATCTTCTTAAACAAATTCAGCTTGCCTCTGAACGGCGGATATTTTACTGCCGGATCAAACCAGGTGGGCGTTTTCATTACGGCTTTTTGATGGCTGAAGACATCAAAAGAATAGTTGCCGTGATACCTGCCGATGCCGCTGGCGCCTCTACCCCCAAACGGAAGATTAAAATTGGTGAGGTGCCACGAAGCGTTATTCACACAACCGCCGCCAAAGGGAACTTCTTTTAGCCAACGTTCTTCTTTTTCTTTACTTGACGTGAACACATAAAAGGCAAGTGGGTTGGGATTTTTGCTGATGATGGCTTTTGCTTCTTCAACCGTTTCAAAAGCGATGATAGGCAACAAGGGGCCAAAGATTTCTTCGGTCATAAGCATTGCATCAGGCGGCACATCGTCAAGCAAAGTTGGTTCTATGTATAAAGACCTTGCATTTATCTTTCCGCCGTAAATAATGCGTCCTCCTTCCATCAGTTTCACCAAACGATTGAAAGCTTTTTCGTTGATGATCTTTCCATAATTGTAATCGGATGATGGTTCATCGCTAAAGAATTTTTTTATTGCGGCGATGAGTTCTTTCACCAATTCATCTTTCACCGACTGGTGCACCAACACATAATCCGGCGCCACGCACATTTGGCCGGCGTTGGAAAACTTTGTCACTGCAATGCGCCGTGCCGCTACTTTAATGACTGCATCGCTTTCTACCACGCAAGGACTTTTGCCACCGAGTTCCAGCGTTACCGGCACAAGGGCCTTTGCCGCCATCTCGTAAATGCTTTTGCCAACGTTTGTGCTGCCGGTATAAAAAACATGATCAAAGCGAAAACTAGTCATCATGGCGGGCACGACTTCCGCGCCGTCGCCTTCCACATATAAAACGTAGTTAGATGAAAACGTTTCTTCAATGATCTGCTTCATAGCCGCAGCAGTTGCCGGCGCGAATTCGCTTGGCTTTAGCACCACGCAATCACCGGCGGCGATGGCGCCAATCAACGGCGTAAACAACAACTGCAATGGATAATTCCACGGGCCGATAACGAGCACTACACCCAAAGGTTCTTTGTAAATAAAACTGCGGCTGGGGAAGTTTAAAAGATTGGTGGAAACTCTTTGCGGCTTCATCCAGCTTCGCAGATGATTCAACGTGTGGCGTATCTCCGCCAATACAAAACCAATTTCCGTTACCCAGGCTTCTTCGCGATTCTTTTTTAGATCGGTATAAAGTGCCTGCATCAAGGTCTCTTCGTGCCGCAAAATAACGGTTCGCAGGGCTTGCAATTGCCGCTTGCGAAAGCTATATGATTGCGTTGCACCGCTGTTAAAATAGCTACGCAGGGCTTGAAGTTTTTGGATGGCTTCCATACAACGAATGTACTTCGGCGCAGCCGCTCATGCGTTTCACAGTTGTTACAGAGATAAGTGTTTCGTTGTTATCTCAAACCCCGGAGGTTTTTAAAATATCCGGGGTTTGGATACGAATGATTGAAAAAGAAAAACCCATCCGTTGGCGGATGGGTTTTGGAAGTATTTATTTACCAAGCTTATTTCCGTGAACCGGCGATGCGCATCAACAGCCGGAGGATGTTCATGTACAACCAGATCATCGTCACCATCAGGCCGAAGGCGCCGTACCATTCAAAGTATTTGGGTGCGCCTTGCGCGGCTGCGCCTTCAATCATGTCAAAGTCCACCATCAGCCGGAGGGCGGCAATGACGATGACAAACAGGTTGATGCCGATGGCCAACGGGCTGCTGTCGTGCAGGTAATAAAACGGAATGCCGCAAAGGTTAAGCACCAGCGCCACGATGTAAAAAAGCAGGATGGCGCTCATGGCCGCAAACAGCACTTTCTTAAACGTGTTGGTTACGCGAACAATTCGGAAATAGTACAAGGCAAACATGCCCGCCGCCACGCCAAACGTAAGCAGCACGGCCTCCATAACAAGGCCCGGATATTTTTGCCCGAAAGCCGCTTCGGCAATGGCCGATACGCCGCCGAGAAACAAACCTTCGCACAGGGCATAACCCAGGGCCAAGTAAGGCGCCCATGTTTGTTTAAAGATAATAACGAGGGCCAGCACAAAACCGCCAATGGCGCCGCCGATCATCCACGGCATCACATCGCCGTGTTTAAAAAATTCGCCCCAGGTAAAAGTTGCTGCGCCAATGAGCATGACCAGTAACAAGCCAAATTTTCGCATGGCGCCGTTGATAGTCATGAGTTCTTCGTTGCCGGTGAGAGTAATGTTGTTGATTATTTTTTCGTTGATGGCAGGGTTGCCGCTTTTGAAAAGTGCCATGGAAGAAACATTTAGATTTTAGAAATTAAATGTAGTGGTAGAAGGGTGAGAAAAGAAAAAGGCAGGCTTAAATTATTTCCAAAATGCGTTTGCAGTTTAAGAAACTTCAGATGCCATCAGGAAAACAAATTTGCTGGTGTTTGTATCTTGCCTTGCAAGACCTTCCCACATGCTAAAACCTATTCTTCTCTTTTTATTCTTTGTTGCCGTTTCTTTTAAACCGCAAGACGACTATGCTACTTATTGCAACAGCCGCTTTGCTTTCTGCATCAAGTATCCGAAAGGGTTTGGAAAAGGAAAAGAATCACAGAATGCCGATGGTGCGACGTTCACCAGCAAAGATGGCAAGGCTGAAATTAGGGCTTATGGAAGTTTGGCCATAGAAGGTTTTGATAAGTTGGATCAGCAGTTTAAATCAGCAACCGAAGGCGTAACCCTAACCTATAAAACGGTGAAGGCCGATTGGTTTGTTTTTTCCGGCACGGACGGCAGCGGCAACTTTATTTACCAGAAAATAGTGAAGAAGAAAATTGAGTATTACGGCAATAAAGGAACGGCGGTTTTTCAAACGGTGCGGATAAAGTATCCGGCGGGGCAGCAGAAGAATTACCAGGAGTATTGTAAGGTGATGGCGAAGAGTTTTTGAGAATAAAACTTACGGTTCTTGACGATATATCAACATAGGTATTTCTCTCGATTGAAGCTACGTGAAAAATAAAAAATGTTCGCTTCACACTAACTTGTTACAATGGTAAAGAATGTCAGTGATGTTTTTTTGTTTCCGGCACATTCCATAAACTGCTAAAATTTGTTGACCATGCAATCTCTTCTGGATCGTAGTTTCGGTTTCTTCTTCTATAAGCGAGCACTGTTTTTTCTTCTTCAGTAATTCTTCGAATTCGCCACCATTTTAGACTTATGCCCGAATTTGTCATGCATTTGACAAGCGGATATATAGGAGCATCACCTTTTATAGTGTCGGCATAACTGGCAACAATGACGAAATCTTTCTCTTTGTTGACTGAATCTGTGTTTGCTAAAAATCTCGTTAAGTCAGTTTGATTAACTTGTTTAAAATCTTGTGGAGCTAAATCAATGAATGGCGGCTTGGTATTATCTAAACCCGTACCACAAATTATATCATGTTTCTTATTGTGTAAATAAAGTTTGTTATCGGCATCAAGAACAAAAGTGTAGTCGCCATAAAACACCGTTGGCGGTGGAGGAATTCTTTTTGCCTTCCATTTCAAATTCGTAAGTGAATCCTCTACCGTAATGACATATAACTTTTCTGCCACACTTTTTGATCTATGCTTACCACAAGCTATTAGCATACACAACAAATTAAAACATAAACAAGAGGTAATTATTTTCAAAGCCTTCTTTTTTTATGAGATGAAAACAGGATGAATTTCCATAAGAGAAGGTCGCCAAAACACAGCCCTCGCTTTTCAACAATTCACTTTTTATTCAATCAAACTTTCAAAGGAATGTTTTTCTTGTCGTTTTAATGCTGGTTCCACCCTTCCCAGCGGGAAAGGCTTTAGCACAGCTAACCGCTTCAATGAATAATTGAAAGGGATGGGCCGCTGGGCCTCTATGACCGCCCACTCGCAATCAGCAAATTCAAATCCGTGTACTTCAAATTAAACCGTTCGCTCAAATAAAAATTCGTCAGCGCACCTTTAAACATATAAATACCGCTGCGCAGATGGAGTTGATGCCACACCATGCGCTCAAAGCCGCCGTCCTCACCGGCTTCCAGAAGCAAAGGCATCAGCACGTTGGAGATGGCTTGCGAAGACGTTCTTGCAAAGGCCGATGGAATGTTGGGCACGCAATAATGAATGACGCCGTATTTGGTAAACACCGGCGCCTGGTGCGTGGTGATTTCGGAGGTTTCAAAGCAGCCGCCGCGGTCAATGCTCACGTCAATGATCACGCTGCCGGTGCGCATGCTGCTTACCATTTCTTCGGTTACGACAATCGGGGTGCGGCCGGTTTCATTGCTCAATGCACCTACGGCCACTTCGCAGGTTTTTAGTTGTTTGGCCAACATGCGCGGCTCTACCACAGAAGTCCACAACCGGAAGCCGATGTTGTTTTGCAACCGCTTTAAACGATACACGCTGTTGTCAAAAACCTTTACCGAAGCGCCGAGGGCAAGCGCCGCTCGGGCTGCGTATTCGCCCACTATGCCCGCGCCGATGATGATGACTTTTGTGGGCGCAATGCCCGATATGCCGCCGAGCAAAACGCCTTTGCCGTGGTTGCTTGAGGAAAGGTATTGGGCCGCAATCAGCATCACCGCACCGCCGGCAATCTCACTCATGCTGCGCACAATGGGGTATGAGCCGCTGTCGTCCTGCAGGTTTTCGAAAGAAATGGCCGTGATGCGTTTGTCCATCATCTTTTGCAGGAGTTCTGCTTTTAAAATAGACAGATGAATGGGTGAGATGATAGTTTGTCCTTGTTGCAGCAAGGGCAAGTCTTCGTCCACCACCGGAGCACTTTTCACCAGCATGGGCGCTTTAAAAACTTCCTCGCGTTGGTAAACGATCTGGGCGCCGGCTTCGCTGTAATCCCTGTCGGCGTAGTGGCAGGCCTCGCCGGCATCGTGTTCAATGGTTACTTGATGACCATTGCTTACCAGCACACCCACGGCATCGGGGGTAAGCGCAATGCGGTTTTCCTGAAAAGCAATTTCTTTGGGGATGCCGATGTGCAGTTGCGCACCTTTCGGTTTTATGTCGAGGGTTTCTTCCAGCGTTTCGTAACTGAAAGAAGTACTCACCATGGGCTTTGATACGGGCATTGGTTATCTTTTGTTGTTCACTTGTTCATCGGTTCACTTGTTCACTTGTTAAGCCGAAAAGAGGCAAAGCTTCTTACCGCTTTCAGACACACAACAAGTGAACAAGTAAACGTGTGAACAGGTAAACAGAATTTGGCCGGCAAATTACGATTGTTCTTTTACACCGCCGCCCGGCCGCTGTACGCTGATGCTGCGTTCTGTTTCACTTACTGTTTCGATAAAGATTTTAGCGGCACTGTCGTCAAACAAGTCCGGCGCTTTTTGCGGCCATTCCACAAAACAAATGGCGCCGCTGTACACGCAATCTTCCACACCGGCGGCAATGATTTCTTCTTCGTCTTTGAGGCGGTAAAGGTCAATGTGATAAATAGTTTTCTCTTCACCGCCTTCGGCATAACCGTATTGATTGATGATGGAAAACGTAGGCGAACCCATTCGCTCCGTCACGCCTTTGGCGGCGCACAGGGCTTCAATCAAGGTGGTTTTGCCGGCGCCCATTTCGCCGTAAAATAAAAATATTCTTGTGGCCCCAACCTGGCCCCAGAAGTCCTTTGCAAAGGCATTCAATTCCTTGATAGATACCGTAAACATGTGGCACAAAATTAACCCTCCTTTGCAACGCCGTTGAAAAGAAAGGATCGGCGCGGCTCGTCTGCCGGAACGGCTGAATCTACCTTCGCGGAACAAGTTTAATTGTTTAAAAGTTCAAGCGTTCAAATGTTTCGCCAACGAAGCTTTAACCGTTTAGTTATTGACAAAGGCGCAATGAAAAAGCTTGTTTTTGCGGCGGGAAAGAATACCGATCATATCTACGCTTAACTCTTGAACAATTGAACTTTTGAACACTTGAACAAATAGCAACATGGAAAAAGTAAGCTGGAAAGTAGAAGGCATGCACTGCGCCAACTGTGCGCTTTCAATCAACAAATATTTACAAGGCAAGGGCGCAAAAAATGTTTCCGTAAATGCCATTGACGGCGATGTTTCGTTTGAAGTGGTGGAAGACAAAACCCCATCTGATTTTGCCAAAGGCATTGAAGGCATGGGCTATAAAATCAAGAGCGAAGCGGCGGGAACCGCACCGGCAAAGAAACCCTTTCTCTCCAATCATCTTCAACGGTTTTTATTCTGCCTGCCGTTTACGGCGGTGCTGATGTTGCACATGATTCCCGGCCTGCATATTCACTGGCTGATGAATCCCTGGGTGCAGATGGCACTCACACTTCCGGTGTTTGTTGTGGGCATGAACTTCTTCGGCCGCTCGGCCATAAAAAGCCTGCGCAACGGCATCCCTAACATGAACGTGTTAATTACAACAGGCGCTGTTGCTGCTTTTGTTTACAGCCTTGTGGGCGCCATTATGGGCCTTGGCAATGATTATCTTTTTTTTGAAACCGCCGCCACCATCATCACGCTGGTTTTTTTGGGCGAATATTTAGAACATGCTTCTATCCAATCTACTCAACGTTCGCTGAAAGCTTTGGCTAAAAACCAAAAGGTGATGGCGGCCATGATTGCCTTTGACGACCAGCACCAGGAACATATTTTCCCGGTTGAAAACACACAGCTAAAAGTTGGCGACCTGGTGCAGATAAACACCGGTGAACAAGTGCCCGCCGATTGCAAAATCCTTTGGGGCGAAGCCGAGATAAACGAAGCCTTGCTCACCGGCGAAAGCACACCCGTATCCAAAAAAGCGAAAGACGCCATCATCGGCGGCAGCGTGGTGGAAAGCGGTTCGTTAAAGGCCCAGGTCACTGCCGTTGGCGGCGATACGGTTTTATCAGGCATTATCAGTCTTGTAAAAAAAGCGCAGGGCGAAAAGCCGCCGGTGCAGCAAATGGCCGACCGGATCAGCGCCATTTTTGTGCCTACGGTCATCACCATTGCGGTGGTTGCCTTGGCTGTGAATTGGATCATATTGAAAGACTTCACACCGGCGCTTCTGCGCAGCATTGCGGTGTTGGTGATTGCTTGCCCTTGTGCGATGGGATTGGCAACGCCGGCCGCCATTGCCGTGGGTTTAGGCCGAGGGGCACGGAATGGCATCTTGTTTCGCAACGCTAAAAGCCTGGAGTTGTTTAAGGATGCCAAACAAGTTGTGTTTGATAAAACGGGAACGCTCACAACCGGCAAGTTTGCTATCAGCAATTGGGGCTTGACCAACGGCATCGCCGAAGAAGAGTTCAAGCGCATTGTGTATTCCCTTGAAAAATATTCTTCGCATCCTCTCGCCAAAAGCATCACGGCGCAATGGAAAACAGGTAATGAAATCCGCTGGAAAAAGATTGATGAAATAAAAGGCCTCGGTCTTCAAGCAACGGACATGAGCAGTGTTCAATACGCCATTGGTTCCATCAAAATTTTAGAAGGTGGCGTGGCTGACAAAGACCACAACATCTACGTCACCAAAAACGGTGAGCTTTTGGGTTGGATTGATTTGCAGGATGAATTGCGACCCGAGGCAAAAGACGTGGTGAAATACTTGCAGTCACGCGGCATTAAAACTATTTTATTGAGCGGCGATACCTATGCAAAGAGCAAGCAGATTGCCGCTGCCTTAAACATTGACGAAGTCATTGCCGAACAAACGCCGGAGCAAAAGCTGCAAAAGATTGAAGCGCTTTCAAAAGAAGCCACAACCGTTATGGTTGGCGACGGCATTAACGATGCACCTGCGCTTGCAAAGGCCACCATCGGCATCTCCATGAGCGAGGCTTCGCAACTCGCCATGCAAAGTGCGCAAGTGGTTTTGATGGGCGCCGATCTAAGAAAATTGCCCACGGCTTTGGGCTTGGGCAAGCATACTTATCTCACCATCAAGCAAAATCTTTTCTGGGCCTTTACGTATAACATTGTCGCCATTCCTGTAGCAGCATTCGGGTTGCTCAATCCTACGTTTGCCGCGCTGGTCATGGGTTTGAGCGATGTGGTGCTGGCGATTAATTCCGTAAGGTTGTACGTAAAGAACCTCACCCCCGGCCCCTCTCCATCAAAGATGTAGAGGGGAGCGGCTTACGCAAGACGGCTACAGGCGGTGACAATTATTTCGTTGCTGTCTTTTTATGGGCCAGAGGTTTGTTTATCCATTAAACGTCTGTTGTGTCGCTCCCGTCCCGATAGCTATCGGGAGCTATCGGGACTATTGGGCACCGTACAATCACTCCCTAAACTTTCAAGCTGTCCGTAATTGTAAAGACTATGACTTGTCATACCGAAGAACGAGACATCTGTGCGTTGTGCTTTCAGAAATGAAGACAGAGAGTAAAACTGATTGAACCATTTATTAAGTTACCATCCACAGTTCCCTCCAACGTCGGGATGACAGGTAAAAGTCATTACGATAGCAATCAGATTGAGGGATGAAAGAAAGACCGTGCTGTAAACACCGCCGTATGGTCTCCCTCTCCTCCCGATAGCTATCGGGATTGATGGAGAGGGTTGGGGTGAGGTTATTGGGTTGAGCTTCTTATATTCGTCCCGCCTAAAAAAACACAGTATGATCAAATCAAAACAATTCCTGCTTCTCGCAGCCTTTATCTACGCGACAAGCTGCCTTGCGCAAACAGCTTCACCCAAATTGCCGCTCGACCCCAAGGTCAAAATCGGCAAGCTGGCTAATGGCCTTACCTACTACATCCGCGAAAACAAAAAGCCCGAAAAGAAAGTAGAGCTGCGCCTCGTGGTCAACACCGGCTCCATTATGGAAGACCCCGACCAGCAAGGGCTGGCGCACTTCATGGAACACATGAACTTCAACGGTTCACAGACCTACAAAAAGAACGAGCTGGTGAACTTTCTGCAAAGCATCGGCGTGCAGTTTGGCGCCGACCTGAATGCCTACACTAGCTTCGACGAAACGGTTTACATTCTGCCTATTCCATTAAGTGACACGGCCAACTTTCGCAAAGGCCTTCAGGTGCTGCGCGACTGGGCCGGCGGCGCCTTGTTGGATAACGAAGAAATTGATAAAGAACGCGGCGTGGTACTGGAAGAAAGCCGGTTGGGCAAAGGCGCTGGCGACCGCATGTTCCGCAAAATCTATCCTTATCAATACGCCGGATCGAAGTATGCAGAGCGGCTGCCGATCGGCAAGGACAGCATCTTAAAAACTTTCAAGTACGATGCCATCAAACGTTTTTATAAGGACTGGTATCGTCCCGACCTGATGGCCGTGGTTGTGGTGGGTGATGTGGATCCTGCAAAAGCCGAGAGCTATGTAAAAAGCTTGTTCGGTAACATGAAGAATCCTGCCAAAGAACGTCCCCGTACCGAAGTGCCTGTAACGGCCCGCAACAAAAGCATGGCGATGGTGATAACCGACAAAGAAGCCACCAATTATAACATTGAGATTGATTATCCTTTTGTCAAGCAAAAACAGGAAACCACCGAAGGAGATTATCGCCATTATCTGGTAAAGACGCTGTTTACATCCTTACTTAATCAACGCATGCAGGAGTTGACGCAAAGCGGCAAGCCTCCCTTCCTTTACGGCTTTGGTTATTTTAATTCTTATGCCCGCGGCTATGAAGGTTTTACCGCTGTGGCCAGCGCCGGGCCCGAAGGGCCCGAAGCCGCCGCAAAAGCCGTAGTTACCGAAGTGGAAAAAGTAAAAAAGTACGGCTATACCGCCGCAGAATTAGACCGCGCCAAAGCGCAGATGCTGGCCGGTATAGAACGCACTTACAACAACCGCGACAAGACGGAATCAGCCAACTATGTGGAGGAATACGTTCAGCATTTTTTGCAGCAGGAGCCGATGCCCGGCGTTGAAAAAGAGTACGGCTATTACAAAACTTTTCTGCCCACCATTAAGGTAGAAGAAGTAAATGCCTTGGCCGATCCGCTCAAAAAGAACGAAGCGCTTTTTGTCACCCTTCAAGGCCCTGAAGCCGGCGATAAAAAACTTCCCGACAGCACACAACTTCTCGCCATCGTCACCAATGCCATGAAGGCTGATGTAAAAGCCTATGAAGAAAAAGCCGTAGCATCCACCCTGTTGAAGACAACACCAAAAGCAGGCAAGGTTACAGGAGAAAAGAAAGTAGCCTTAACCGGTGTAACGGAACTGACGTTGAGCAACGGCGCCAAAGTGGTGTTGAAGCCCACCGATTTTAAGAACGATGAAATTGTGATGACAGCCTATCACAAAGGCGGCACGTCTAAATACGGGGCTGATAAAAAGTACAGCGCCAACTATGCTTCCACCGTGGTGCAAACCATGGGCGTGGGTGAATTCTCACCAACGGATTTGAATAAATTTCTGGCAGGCAAAGTAGCAAGGGTAAGCCCTCGCCTGTCCAACACTAGCGCCGGCATAAGCGGGAACAGTTCAGTGAAGGATTTGGAAACCATGCTGCAACTGACCTATCTGTATTTGACCGCGCCGCGCAAAGACGAAAGCCTGTTTGCCGGCTGGCGCGACAAGCAAAAGACCGCCGTTCAAAACATCATGGCCAACCCGCAAACGGCTTTTGTGGACACGGTGTTTGGCGCCATGTACAACCGCAATCCGTTAGCGCCTGTAGCCGTTCCCAAACCCGAATATTTCGATCAGGTAAGCATGGCCGATGCGCTTTCTATCTACAAAGACCTAACCGGCGATGCCACAGATTTCACTTTCATTTTCACCGGCAGCTTTGATCCCGAAAAGATCAAACCGTTGCTGGAAACCTACATCGGCAGCCTGCCTTCTACCGGCAAGCCGGCGGCGATTGTTGACAATGGCTTGCGCATGGCAACCGGCCAAAAAGAAATCAAATTTTACAAAGGCACCGAAGACAAAAGCCTCATTTTGCAAATGCAAAACGACCAGGTAACGTATTCGGAAGACCTGGAATTAAAGGCACAGGCCTTGGGAGAGATTATCAACATTAAAGTGATAGATGACCTGCGCGAAAAGTTGGGCGCCATCTATGGCGGCGGCATCAACATTGGCGTGAGCAAATACCCGTACAGCAACTTTACGGCGATGTTGCAACTGCCCACGGGCCCGAAATCGGTTGACACATTGCTGACCTCTTTCAATGCTGAAATTGACAAGCTAAAAACGAACGGCCCCGAACAAAGCGATTTAGACAAGGTGAAAAAGCAGTGGATTGAAAAATACCGCACCCAGGTAAAAGACAACAATGCCTGGAGCGGCAAGTTGTACAACATTTACTTTCAGGACAGCGACCCGCAACGGTTTACGAATTATGAGGCTGTGGTGAATGCGTTAACGGTGGCCGATATTAAAGCCGTAGCCAATCAGTTGTTTACCGGCAAAAACGTGATTACCGCCGTGCAATACCCGCAGGATCTAAATCCGAAGAAAGGATTTTAAAAGCATCGTGAATGAATAAACAAAGGCTGCTCGTTCGAGCGGCCTTTGTTATTGTGCAGATATCGTGTGTTGAAAGCATCTGGCTTCTTCGTTTTCCAAACCATGAACAAATCACACAAGGCAGAAACGAATTGCTTGTTCGTCCCGGCCTTCCGCTGTTTTCTCTTTCATATTAATTATCTTGAGCCTTTAATCAACTCATGCAAAACACGTACTCCTTAAAAAGTTTCGACATTTTTGAATTATCGAAAAAGCTGGTGCTCTCCTGTTACACACTCACCGGCGCCCTTCCCGCCGAGGAAAAGACAAACCTTACGCAATACATTCGCCACGCGGCTTTGTCGGCGCACATCAGCATTGCGCAAGGCGCTTTTTTAAAAAAGGGCAAGCGGCGGAAAGGCTTTCTTCTCGATGCAAAAAATTCATTGGTAGTGATAGATGCGGCGATAGATGTTTTGATTGAAACCGGCCTGGTAAAAGCCGAAGCCACCAACGAAGTACAGCAGCTTTCTTCCACTTGCTATAGCTTGCTTACCCGCTTGAAAAAAGAGAAGTAATGCGTATCGTTGCAACCGATGGCGGACCTGCATTCCATACTAAAGCGTTATTGGGGTTATGATGCCTTTCGTCCGCGGCAGGAAGAAATCATAGGATCCGTTTTAAGCGGCCACGATACATTAGCACTGTTGCCCACAGGCGGCGGAAAGTCGCTTTGCTACCAGGTTCCGGCCTTGGCGCGGGACGGTATTTGTATCGTCGTTTCGCCGCTCATTGCGTTGATGAAAGATCAGGTGGAAAACCTGAAGAGCCGCGGCATCGGCGCATTAATGATTTACTCCGGCATGGGACGACGCGATGTGATTCGTACACTCGAAAACGCAAGGCAGGAATACTTTAAATTTCTTTACGTTTCTCCTGAACGGTTAGAAACCTCACTCTTTAAAGAATATCTACCCGCACTAAATGTAAATCTCATTGCCGTTGACGAAGCGCATTGCATCTCGCAATGGGGTTACGACTTTCGTCCATCGTATGTAAAGATTGCAGCGTTACGGGAAAAGTTGCCGAACGTGCCGGTGTTGGCGGTAACGGCATCCGCAACGATGGATGTTCAACAAGACATCGTCAGTAAACTTCAATTTCGGAATCATCAAACTTTTAAAAATTCTTTTGAACGTCCCAACCTTTCCTATTCCGTTTTTAATGCCGAAGCGAAAGCAACCAAGTTGGTTCATATTTTAAAGAAAGTACAAGGCACGGCCATCGTTTATTGCAAAACACGCAAACGCACCACGGAGATTGCTTCTCTCCTGCAGATGCACGGCTTGTCCGCAAACTTTTATCATGCTGGTTTGGCTACCGAAGAACGCAGCAATCGCCAACAAGCTTGGATTGATAACAAGACCCGCATCATTGTTTGCACCAATGCCTTTGGAATGGGTATTGATAAACCCGATGTGCGTCTGGTGATTCATACCGATCCGCCGGACTGTTTGGAGAATTATTATCAGGAAGCAGGCCGCTGTGGCCGCGACGGTAAAAAAGCCTACGCAGTTTTGTTGTACGATGAAAAGAACATCGAAGAATTGGAGGCGATGCACACCGTTCGTTATCCTTCTTTTGAAACCATTAAAACCATTTACGAAGCACTCGTCAATTTTTTGGGCATTCATGTGAATGACGGACAGGACAGAAGCTATCCGTTCCGGATGGATGATTTTGTGCGCAACTTCAAGCTGAATGTTCATCAGGCACTGTACTCTTTACAAGCATTGGAAAGCGATGGCTGGATTGCGTACAACGAAAAAGCCTTTACGCCATCCCTGCTTCACTTCACCACGTCAAAAGAGCGGCTCTATGAATTTTACCGCAGCCATCTCGAATACGAAAATCTGTTGACAACCTTGCTGCGCACCTACGAAGGCATCTTTGATTATCCGGCGTTTGTTTCCGAAACCTTGCTGGCGAAATTGTTGCGGCAAGAGGAACAAGCACTGAAAGAAAACCTCCAAAAAATTACCGCCTACGGCATCATCAAATACATACCGCAGAACGATGAGCCGCGAATTACTTTTTTAAAGAACCGTGTGACCGCACAGGATTTAAGGTTTAATCTCAATGCTTACAACGGCCGCAAAGAACTCTTTATAGCAAGGGTGCAAAAGATGGTGCAATACGTTCGCACCGCTTCGTGCCGCAGCCGGTTTACTGCCCATTATTTTGGCGATGACGGCGCCACCGATTGCGGCGTTTGCGACAACTGTCTGCAAAAGAAAAAAGGTGCGATGCCCGCCGCTGAATTTGATCGCATTGCGGCCTCTGTTCTATTTCAGCTTACGGGGCAAGCCTACAACGCAGCCGAGTTGCTGAACGAATTAAGGCCTATCTCTCCCGAAAAAATATGGGCCGTGCTACGCTTTTTGCAAGCCGAAGGAAAAGTACAATCAACCGCGGACGGCCATCTTACAACCGCCGAAAAAATTATTGCCCCGCAAGCATAGTCTGCTATTGCGCACCTTCGCCATTCAAGCCACCTTTGCACCAATCAAAACGTATCCGATGGAATTTATGTGTGCCTTGTCGGTGAACGGTTCCTTAGCCTATTACCGTGTGCAAAGGGAAAGTAAAGAGAAATATATAGCCACATTGAAAACGGCCGCTGGCAAACAGCCGGATGTGCCCGAAGTAATCGTCCTCACAAAAGATGACGGCGAATGGCGAGGCAGCCCATCACACACCGAAATTATTCAAGGATTGGTGCAAGCGATTGAGGCACCCAACCGTTCGAATGATGATGCTTAAAACAGTAATCATCGTTACCATCCGTAATGTTCTTGTTCATTTTTTTAAGTTTGGAAAGGTTTTTGAAAAGAGGTGCGAAACGCCAGTCATGCGTGATAAAAAAATCCTCCTGCTTGACGACAACAAAGACCTCTTGCTGATTGTACAAATCATTTTGAAGGCGCAAGGCTACGAAGTAGTGCAGGCCTGCTGCGTGGACGAAGCGGCGCAGAAAATCAAGATTCATCATCCCTCGCTCATATTGATGGACGTGTTTATTAAAGAAGAAGACGGCCGTGAGTTTTGCAGCCGGTTGAAACGTGATTCGGCCACCGATGACATCAGGGTTATTATGATGTCGGGCATTGAGGCGGAGAACGAATCACTCTACGCTATCGGCGCCGATGATTTTATTCCGAAGCCGTTTAACTACGATGAACTGTTGGACAAAGTAGAAAGGCAGATGATGGCCGTGGAAGCCTGATGTCAATTTGCAATGGGCAATTGACAATAAGCAATGAGAACATTAAGAGACAATAATGCGTCCGTCAGGCGGCAAAAGCCTTTTCTTTCTTCAAGATAGTTGACCCTTTACGCCCGGTTTGCGGCAGCCCTTTGCGGTATCTTCGCCGCCTTTATGAACCTACAGAATACACTGGTGCGCAGCCTTATTGTTCACTATATTGGAAATAAAAATAATGCCGGTGCTTTGCATCTTTCGCAAACAGCGCTTGAATTGCCGGATGATTTAAAAGAGGTTTTGGGCGATAGCTTTTTATCGCGATTTAAAACCAATCACGAGTGGCATCAGTTCGGCCACGAATCCTCGCTACAGTTTAATGAAGCCTACAACTATTGCAAGCAGCTTTTTGGCAATGCAGATTCGTTTGAAGAAACATCGCAGGCGCTTGCCAAACATTTGTACAATCAAAGCACACACCCCAAAGTAAAAGGCGGCGAATTGTACGTGGCTTATTTTGACGCGGTGCCGGTGGAAGGAAAAGTATGCCAAGCCATCGGCCTATTTAAAACCGAAAACAAGGCCTTGTTTTTAGAAGCCGAACAAATTGACGCCAATATTAATTTGCAATTGAAAGAAGGCATTGAGTTAACCAAGATTGACAAAGGCTGTTTGATAATGAATCAAAAGGAAGAAGATGGTTTTGACGTGCTGCTGTTTGACAATCAAAACCGCGGTGAAGAAGCGCAGTATTGGAAGGAAAAATTTTTGATGGTAACGCCGCAGAAAAACGAGTTTCATAACACACAGCATTTTCTGAATCTCACCAAGCAATTCATTACCGGCCCGCTGGAAACAGAGATGAACATCGGCAAGGCTGAACAAGTGGACTTGTTGCACAAAAGCCTCGACTATTTTAAAGCAAATGAAAGCTTCGACATTGACGATTTTCAGGCCAAGGTGTTTATTGAGGACGACCGCATTGACGCCTTTCGCAACTTCGGTTCGCACTACGTGCAGAACAACGACTTTGAGTTGGCGGCGCAGTTCGGCATCTCACCCGAAGCGGTGAAAAAGCAAAGCCGCATATTTAAAAGCGTGATTAAGCTGGATAAGAATTTTCATATTTATGTACACGGCCGCACGGATTTGATTGAAAAAGGAGTGGATGAAAACGGGAGGAAGTATTACAAGATTTATTTTCAGGATGAAGCATAGTTGATTAGCAGATTAGCGGATGTGACGATTAGTTGATTGCTGCGGCTTTTGTAGGGACATGCCCTTGGTATGTCTGGAGGTATGCGCCAACGGCGCATCCAAGCTATAGCTGCAAACAATCAGTCCGCTACAGATACAAAGCGGAAGAACTTGTATTTATTTAAAACGGCAAATCATTCTCGCCTTCTGCCGGCCCTTCCTCTGTAAACGGCGGCGCATCGTGGTCAGCATCCTTGCTGCTGCTGCCACTGCCACCAGCGGCTTCCACTTTCCAGGCTTTTACATCGGTGTACCACTTGCCGTTGTATTCGCGGCTTTCCACGTCAAAATCAACTTTGAGGTTGGCGCCAACTTTCAAAATTTTTTCATCGGCTTTATCGCCCCAAATGGCCACGCAAACTTTTTTAGGATACGTGCCGTCAGTTTCTAAAATGATGTCCTGCTTTTTCCAGGGGCCGTTCTTTCCTTGTCCGGTTTGCGGCGGCATTAGCAGAATGAGCTTTCCGGTGAGTTGCATGGCTGCAAAGTAAGGAAAAGCCGGTTTACCTGTTCACCTGTTCACAGGTTTACTTGTTATCGCTTTCGCCCGTTTGCCTTTTCACCGCAAACAATAAATAAACAATCAAAGCACATCACGCCTAACAAGTGAACAGGTGAACACGTGAACATTTTTCACGGCCCTGTAACATTTGCCAACCGACCTTCGTCTCATTCCAAAACCAGCACCATGAGAAAGGCCAGCGCTATCCACAAAGCATTGTTTCTCCTCACCTTGTTGTTCGTCCTTATTGCCGCCTTGTCCTTCGCCGCCTTTCGCGAAACGGAAAGCCTTTGCACGAACGCTGCTAAAAAATGCAGCGAGGCCGCGCCGTTCAAACGCAGCGGCGGCGCAATGCTTTGGGACGATTTCTCCCGCCGGTTTGTCTCCGTGGTTTCCGTTCACTAAAAAATTTTAGCCTTCGCTGTAACTTTCCGTCCGGTGCTGCGTTTCACCAGTGCCTTCGCCAACCCATTATGACCGAAAGAGAATATAACGACTGTGTGAACCTGTATGCCGACAACGTGTACCGGTTTATTGTGAAGAATCTTCGCCATGAGGAGGATGCCCGCGACGTGGTGCAAACCGCGTTTGAACGGCTGTGGCGCAATAGGGAGGAAGTGGACAATGAGAAATGCAAATCCTACCTTTTTACGGTGGCTTATAACGGCATGATTGATCACTTGCGCAAGGCCAAACGGGTATATTTAAAAGAAGAGTTCAAGGAAGAAACAAGGGTTACCCACCGGCAGATCAACAACGCAAAAGAAGTGTTGGAAAAAGCGCTGGCCCGGTTAAATGAAACGCAACGATCATTAGTGATGCTGAAAGATTACGAAGGCTATAGCTACGAAGAAATTGGCCGCATCATGAACCTGAATGAAAGCCAGGTGAAGGTCTATCTTCATCGGGCACGTCTGCAGTTAAAAGACTATTTGGTAAAAGTGGAAAATGTTATCTGACAACAACATAACGCTGTACAACTACGAGGAGTATTTTATCCTGTACATGGATAACGAGCTGACCGCTTCTCAAAAGGCGATGGTGGATGTTTTTGTTTTGCAGCATCCGCAACTGGCCGAAGAGTTGGAGGCGCTGCTAAGCACCAAGCTTCCGCTCCATGACTTGCGCTTTATTGGCAAAGAAGAACTGTTGTCGCCGGCAATGAAGGCCAACACGATTGATGAAAGCCTTTTGCTTTATATAGATGATGAATTGCCTTCGGCAGAAAAAGCAGTCGTAGCGGGCCGCATCGAAAGCGATGCGGATTACGCAGGACAATATGCTTTGCTGCTGCAAACAAAGCTGAACGCGGCCGACGTTGTTTCTCATCCGGCTAAAAAAGAGTTGTATCGCCACGAAAGAAGAACGGTGCCGTTTGGTATATGGCTGCGCATTGCGGCGGCTGTTGTTCTGTTGCTTATCAGCACATGGTTTTTTATTTTGAATAAAAAGAAAGTGGATGATTCTTTAGCGGGTAAACCACAACCGTCAATCACCAAGCCTATTGAAATCAAAAAGCCATCGGTAGTTGAACAAGTAGTTCCGAAAGAGGCTTTGCCAAAAGAAGCAACGGTATTGAGCGGCCAGTCAACCATTACACCTTTAAAGAAGACGATTAAAACAACAACGCTACAGGATCAAAATACCCAACAAGATGCTGTTGCTGCTTCAACTGAAAATAGAACCATCAACAAGCGGGTAGAAATTATGCGCTTTGATGCCGACCATTTTGCATCGAACAAAAAGATCGGTGATATAGTCGCCGTTAACAAAATAATCGCATCTCCTTCTGTAACATCCAAAGAGGACTCTTCGTACAACAGGCAGAACAACCCACTGAACAATCCGGAAGTTGATTGGGCGGTTCAAACAGAAAAGAAGACACCGGCCCGTGGCTTCTTTCGCAAGGTGTCGCGGTTCCTTGAACGCAAAACCGGCATTGGTACCGTAAACGCCGATAACGAATTGCTGGTAGGCGCGGTGGCCCTGAAACTTAAATAATCAATCAAAAAATTTGTAATGAAAACACTTGTACTTGCAGCCCTCTTATCGGGCTTCACCCTGACCTCTTTTGCGCAAACCGACAGCACCGCCGCCAAGTCCGACACCATCCGCATCGGCGGTATGATCATCATTAAAAGGCCGGGCAAGAACGGCGGCGAAACCCGCGAGGTGATGATGAACCGGAGCCGTCAACGCAAGCTGACCAACGTAAGCACCAACTGGTTCATTTTCGACCTGGGCTTTGCCAACTACACCGACAATACGAACTACACAGCGGCCCGGCAAAGCGGTTTTGTATCGGGCAATATCGGCAAGGATAACCTGAAGCTGCGCACGGGCAAATCGGTAAACGCCAACATCTGGATCTTTATGCAGAAGCTCAATCTTGCCAAGCATTATGTGAACTTGAAATACGGCTTGGGCCTGGAGTTGAACAACTATCGCTTTGACGACGAACGGGTGCGTTTTGCCAAGAACCCAACCTTCATTGGGTTAGATCCTTCGCAGGAAAAAGCCACTAAAAACAAGCTGGCCGCCGATTATGTAACCGTGCCGCTGATGCTCAACTTCAACTTTACGCCGACAAAAAATAAAGGTTTTGGTTTGAGCGCCGGTGTAAGCGCCGGTTATTTGTACAGTGCCCGCCAAAAAATAAAAATTGACGGCGACAAGACGAAGCTGCACGATGACTTCAACTTAGAAAAATTCAAGTTCTCTTACATTGCTGAATTGACGCTTGGCCCGATACGGCTTTACGGTTCGATGGCGATGAAGAACATGTGGGAAAAAGGGCTTGACCAAACGCCGTACAACATCGGCATCCGGTTCAGTCATTTTTAAAAAACAAAGACATTGGTAGCCGGGAAGACGATAAGGCGAAAAGGAATTTTATTCCCGGCTTACCGTTTTCCCGGCTTTTTTGCAGCCATGAGCATTTCGTAAAGAGCATAGCCGCACCGAAGGCCTTCTTCGCAAAATGCCTTCGTAATCTTTCCAACCTGCATTGGTCATAACTACCCGATTTTTTAAATTTCTGCCTTCCTTTCTTCAGCTTTCATCGAATCTTGCTTAGCCTTGTGAAAGACTGGCGTTGTTTTTTGTAAGGCAACCATATAATTCACAAGCACTGAAAGGGACAACCGGTAAGGCTTTGCGAAGAATTCATAAAAGTTCTTCACGCAAGAAATAAATACCACACCGCCACCGTTTCTTTGGAGATAACCTTAGTTAAACTTACGGAGTATATGAAAGCCACCATTCTTTTGACAAGTTGTGTCGTTACTGCCGGCGGCTTGATGCTGAAAAGCCCCGCCGTGATGGAAACAACAGCCGCTACCAATCTTTCTTACAAAACTTTTACGCACAAACGCATTTCGGCTAAGCCCGAAGCACCCATGTACATTGTAATTGACAAGCGCAAGTACGAATTAAGCGTGTACGATTCGCAGGGCTGGTATGCCACATATCCCGTAGTATTTGGCAACAAATCGTTGGACGATAAAAAAATGGAAGGCGACCGTAACACACCGGAAGGGGAATTTAAAATCAACCAAAAGAACGTTCACTCCAAATGGGACCGGTACATGGGTCTCAACTATCCTACGTCCGAAAGCATGGAAAAGTTTGCGGCCCGCAAACAGCGCGGCGAGATTCCCAAATCTGCCAAACCGGGCGGCGGTGTGGGCATTCACGGCACCTGGCCCGGCGAAGATTACGTGGTGGACAAGTTTGAAAACTGGACGAACGGCTGTATTTCGCTGAAGAGAAATGATGTGGAAGATTTGTACAGTTATGTGCCGGTGGGCACGACGGTGACGATAAAGAAGTGAATGGTGAATGAGAGAAATTTTTTGAAACAGCCCGTCGTTATGATGGGCTGTTTTTATTACGGACTGATGGAAGGAACGCTGGTCCTTCAGCCTTTCGCTAAACTGTATGTTCTATACGTTTGTACTATTTGTCTTGCAGGAAATTTGAAATAGTGGTTATTGCCGTTTCTACAAATTTGTTCAGGTCCAACAAATCTTTGTCGCCGGTCAGTAAGAAATCTGCATGCCCGTCAATTGACAAAGAAAGTAAAAAATTATCCTTAGCGTCTCTGCAAACTTCAATTTTGGTTTGAACGTTTACAAAGTCTGCGTATTCATCTATTGTTTGGAGTAATTCTTCAATGTCGGCAGACGAGAAAAAACGCCTGAACTTTAGCCGTTTTGCAACTTCTAAAAACTCATCAAGCAATTCTTGGCTAAAAACCAAAATCCCTTTTCTGGAAAAAATGATTTCATCAAGCTTAGCGAAATCTTTGGTGATTAAGAAACTAATCCAAAGGTTCGTGTCAATGACGATTCTGCTAACCTTGTTTTGCATACCGTTTGCTTCTTACCAACTCTACTTCATTGGTTATTTCGTCAAACGCAGGGGCGGCTTTTGCCTTTGAACGCAGCTTTTTAAGCACGGCTGCAAAGCCATTTTTCGACGTGTCCTGAATGGCAATCAGGTTTAGGTCTGCAAGGTTTTTTAAAAGTTTTTCAGCTTTCGGATTTAATATGTCAATTCGCATTGAATTCATGTAGCAAACTTAAAAAAAGCATTGAATGTTTGGTTGTTGTATCAATTTGTCAGCCTAATGTTTGCTTCGGGTTGTTGGTGAGTTAAGTCAGAAGCATTGCGTCAATACTAACAAAGGCGGTCAAAGAAATTAAAGATCAAGGCTTGCTGAACGGTTCAAAGTGAAATTCCAATAATTCCTTTCTGGACATTTTTTCAAACTGTTGGTATTTCGAAGATGGATACCTTTTGGTTAGGTCTGCTAATTTTTCTTTCCACTTCTTTGTGTTGCCTAACAAACCAAACGCAAACACGTATTCAATCTCTTCAACATTTTGAAAAGTGGCAATTGGTTTATAACTATTTTTATAAGTTTTAATTGCTTTTAAATATTGTTCTTTGGCCTGATCAAACATATCAGCTTTGTCATACAGCATTCCTATAAACACGTATGCACCCACAAGCAAAACATTCTTTTCTAAAGGAATCCATTTTTTATACGTCTCAGCGGCTTCGGCATAGCGCTTAAGAAACCATAACGATTCTGACTTGATAATAAATGCAAAAGGGCGAGTGTTGTCTAATGAAATACTCGAATCAAGAAGTGATATACATTTCTCAAATTCACGGTTCTGGTAAGCATTCCATGCCTTATTTTCTAAGTCGCCAGCTTTCTGGTAAGTCGTGTCGGAGGTTTGACAAGCACCTGATAAGGAAAGAAAAAAGATAAGTATTAATGCAATTACTTTCATGATGTCTGAAACCTACGGATAGTTAGCATTTTAGCTGTTGGGAGTACGAATTTAAACCAATTATCAAGAAAAACCGTGTCTAATACCTACATCTTCCCCTTCGCAATCTCCTCCACCACACCCGGATCCAACAAAGTCGTTGTATCGCCAAAGCTGGTTTCGCCTTCGGCAATCTTGCGCAAAATGCGGCGCATGATTTTTCCGCTTCTTGTCTTTGGCAATCCCGGCACAAACTGAATCTTGTCCGGCTTGGCAATAGGCCCAATAATACGGCTAACGGTTTGCACGATGTTCTTGCGCATATCGTCTTCAGTGCCGTGCATATTGCCAACAATAACGTAAGCATAAATGCCCTGGCCTTTAATGTCGTGCGGATAACCCACCACGGCGCTTTCCACCACATCGCTGTGCATGTTGATGGCGTTCTCTACTTCAGCCGTACCGATGCGGTGGCCGCTTACATTAAGCACATCATCCACTCGGCCGGTTATTCTATAATTGCCGTCTTCATCACGCAAAGCGCCATCGCCGGTAAAGTATAAATCGGCATAGGCAGAGAAATAGGTTTGACGGCAACGTTCGTGATCGCCGTAAGTGGTGCGGATGATAGAAGGCCACGGTGCTTTAATGCACAAGTTGCCACTTGCCGGACTCTCCGTTATTTCTTTCCCGGCTTCATCAACCAATACCGGTTGCACACCGGGCATCGGAAGCGTGGCCCAACTTGGTTTAGCCGGTGTAACGCCTGCAAGGTTGGTGATTAAAATGCCGCCGGTTTCGGTTTGCCACCAGGTATCTACAATCGGGCAGCGCTTCTTTCCAATGTATTCATCATACCACCGCCAGGCTTCTTCATTAATGGGTTCGCCCACGGTGCCCAATACTTTTAGCGAGGAAAGGTCTTTGCCCTCGAGCGGCTTCAGGCCAAAACCCATGAGCGAACGAATGGCCGTTGGCGCCGTATAAATAATATTGACTTTGTGTTTGTCCACAATGTTCCAAAAGCGGCCGGCATCGGGCCAGGTGGGAATGCCTTCAAACATTACCTGCGTAGCGCCGGCCAACAGCGGCCCGTAAGCAATGTAACTGTGTCCTGTTATCCAACCCACATCGGCCGTGCAAAAAAACACGTCGCCCTGTTTGTATTGAAACGTATTGACGAACGTATAAGCTGTCCACACCATGTAACCGCCGCAAGTATGCACCACGCCTTTCGGCTTGCCCGTGCTTCCCGATGTATAAAGAATAAATAGTTCATCTTCGGCATCCATTTCTTCTGCGGCAAAAGAAACCACGCCGGATTTCTCCACTTGTGTTTCAGCATAATCCATTTCGTCTTCCCACCACACATCACGCCCCTTAATCATCGAAATGGGAGTGCGTGTTCGCGTGTAAACAATCACCTTCTTCACGGTTTTATTTCCGATAAGTGCATCGTCAATTACATTCTTCAACGGAATCACTTTCTCACCACGATAAGCGCCATCTGCCGTGATGATATATTCAGCCTTTGCATCTTCCAGTCTATCCGCAATGCTTTGCGCGGAGAAGCCGCCAAAGACAACGGAATGAATGGCGCCGATTCTTGCACAACCCAACACGGCATATACCAACTCCGGTACCATGCCCATGTAAATGCAAACCCGGTCACCTTTTTTTACGCCGTTGGCCCGCAGCATTTGCGCCACCTGGCAAACCCGTTTGTGCAGCCGGTTGTAAGTAACCACACGCACTCTATCATGCGGGTCATTGGGTTCCCAAATGATGGCAGGCTTGTCGCCCAGGGTTTCCAAATGACGGTCAATGCAGTTTTCGGTGATGTTTAATTTGCCGCCTTTAAACCATTCCACTTTGGGCTCTTTAAAATTCCATTCAAGCACTTTGTCCCAAGGCTTTTTCCATTGAAAAGTTGACGCCACATCGGCCCAAAAACCTTCGGGATCATCTACGCTTCTTTTGTAATCAGCTTTGTATTGTTCTAATGAAGTCATCTGAAAAGGATAGCTCATGGCGAGGGTTTTTGGCGGGTCAGTTTTTAAAGCGGTTCAATTTACTGCCGAAAATTTTTACAGAAACTAAACAATTGCCGTTTTGCCGTGTTGCTTCGTGACCATTAGTTTTGCGGCACCGAATGAAAAGATTCGTTTCCATATTGTTTCTCTCGCTCCTGCTGGTGCAAGCCGTTCCGGTAGGGCATTTCTTTTCTTTCAAAAAGGCTTCGTTCTATTCGCTTATTGACGAAGAGGCCTCCGACTCCAAAGCGGACGTAGAAAAAAAAGAAGGCAAAGAATATCTATCGCTTGTAGAAGTGCCTTCGTTAACCTCTGTTGCAATTAGCCGGTCTTTTAATCCCTTTCTCGTTCATTCCTATTCCTCCCCTTCTTTGGAAGCAGTAACGCCACCGCCGAATCAATAGGCAATTTGCAATGAGCAATAGGCAAGGTTTACAGAAACAAAAGCACGTTTCTGAACAATCCTTTTGATTTGTTGCTTTCCTCGTCGTTGCCCATTGCAAATTGCTTATTGTCCATTGCTTATTGTCCATTGTCCCTTCTTCACCAAAACATTCTATCCCTCATGGCGCAAACTTCTCCGCTCGTCCGCATCGGCCGCTTGCTGCGCGACGAAAAATCCGAGATCACCTCGGTGTATTTCTATGCCTTGCTTAGCGGGCTTATTCAATTGTCGCTGCCCCTGGGCATACAAGCCATCATCGGCTTTGTGCTCGGCGGCGTTCTATCCACATCGCTCGTGGTGCTGATTGTACTCGTCGTTATCGGTGTGCTTTGCAACGGCCTGTTGCAAATGAACCAGATGAAGTTTATTGAACGCATTCAGCAGAAAATTTTTGTGCGCTATTCTTTTGCCTTTACCGATCATCTGCCCCACCTGAACCTGCAAAAAGCCGACGGGGTTTATCTGCCCGAGTTGGTGAATCGCTTCTTCGACATTCCGGTGCTGCAAAAAAGCCTCTCTAAAATTTTGCTTGATTTTCCGCTGGCCGTGACGCAAATTTTATTGGGCCTTATCCTGCTCGGTTTTTATCATCCGGCCTTCATCTTCTTCGGCATTCTGCTGGTGCTGCTGCTGGTGCTCATCTTTTATGTTACCGGTGCAAGGGGCTTCCAAACCAGCAATGAAAAAAGCAATTACAAATACGCCGTGGCTGGCTGGCTGGAGGAGATGGCCCGCGTGGTAAAGCAGTTCAAGTTCTCGTCGCATCATGGCCTGCACCGGCAAAAGGCTGACGAGAAAGTAGTGGGTTATGTAGAAGCCCGCAAAGCCCACTTCTCCATTTTGCTGCTGCAATATAAAGTGCTCATCGCCTTCAAGGTTATCATCACCGCGGCCATGCTGGTGGTGGGTTCGCTCTTGTTGCTTAATCAGCAAATGAACATCGGGCAGTTTGTGGCGGCGGAGATCGTGATCATCATCGTCATTAACTCGGTGGAAAAACTCATCATCAATTTAGACAGCGTGTACAGTGCCCTCACCTCGGTAGAAAAGATCAACAAGCTGTTGGATAAACCGTTGGAAACCGACGGCAGCTTTGCGGTGGGTGCGGTAGTGCCGTTCAGCGTACAGGCCAAAAATCTTTCGTTTGCCTACGGCGATGAGCGAACCATCTTACGCAACCTTTCCTTTCGCATCAACGCCGGCGAAAAGGTTTGCCTTACAGGCCGCGACGGCAGCGGTAAAAGCACAGTGCTGAAGCTGCTCACCGGCGCCTATCCTGATTTTGAAGGCGCACTTCTGATAAACGATGTTCCCATTGGTAATTACAACCTCGACAACCTTCGGCTGCAAACGGGTATTCTGCTAAACCAGCAGGATGTTTTTGCCGGCACGCTTTGGGAAAACATCGTTGTGGGCAACGATGCCATTGACCGCACCGAAGTCATAAAACTGGCGCACGTCACCGGATTATTTGCCTTTGTCTCCACTTTAAAAGAAGGCTTCGACACACCGCTTGATCCCACGGGCCGGCGACTGCCGAAAAATGTGGTGCAAAAAATCTTGCTCGTGCGGGCCCTTGCCCAAAAGCCCAAATTGCTGCTGTTGGAAGAACCTTGGCAGGGCCTTGATGAACAAACCAAAATGCGGGTGCAAAACCTGTTGCTGCAGGATACCGAAGCCACGGTAATCATCGCAACGACAGATGAAGAATTTGCCCGTCGTTGTTCGCAAACCATCTCTTTGTCGTTAACCAACTAAAAAAATTTTTATGGGCTATACCACTACCGCACAAAAGCACATTTATCTGGAAGGCAAGCGAAGCCGCATCCGTTTTTGGACCCTCGGCTTGCTGGCGGCCCTGCTCATTGCTTTGTTTCTTCCATGGACGCAAACCATTCGCGCCAAAGGCGCGGTGATTGCCTTGAGGCAGGAAGGCCGTCCGCAGGAAATCAACACCATCATTCCGGGCCGCATCATAAAGTGGCACGTAAAGGAAGGCGACTTCGTAAAAGCCGGCGACACGCTGGTGCAACTGGCCGAGGTAAAAGACAGCTATCTCGACCCGCAGTTATTAAACCGAACGCAGGAGCAGATCACCGCCAAGCAGCGCGGCATGGAGTATTATCGCAACAAAGCCGGCGCTGCCCAGACGCAGATCGGCGCTTTATCAAGCGGCCTTCAACTAAAGCTGTCGCAGTTGCAAAACAAGCTGCGCCAACTGGAGGTAAAGCTGCAAAGCGATAGCATTGAAGCCGCCGCCGCGGCTAATGACTTCAACATCGCCAGCAAGCAATACGGCCGGCAAAAACAACTCTTTGACAGCGGCCTGGTTTCGCTTACGCAACTGGAAACCCGGAACCAAAGTTTTCAAAACAATGCGGCAAAAAAGTTAAGCGCCGAGAACAAGTACATCGCCACGCGGCAGGAGCTGAATATCGTGCGCATAGAAATGAACAGCGCCGGACAGGAATATGCCGAGAAGATGGCCAAGGCCGAAGGTGACCGCTTTGGTTCGCTTTCCGAGATTGCCAGCAGCGAAGGCGAAGTGGCCAAGCTGCAAAACCAATACGCCGGCTATAGCATTCGCGCCGGACTGTACACCATTGTGGCGCCGCAAAGCGGGCAAGTGGTACAGGCTGCAAAAACGGGCCTAGGCGAGATGGTAAAGGAAGGAGAGATGCTTGTGAACATCGTGCCCGACAAAGCGCAGTACGCGGTAGAATTGTTTGTGCGGCCGGTGGATCTTCCGCTGGTTCAACAAGGACAAGGCGTTATGTTTTTGTTTGACGGCTTTCCGGCCATCGTGTTCAGCGGCTGGCCGCGGGCTTCTTCCGGCACCTTTCGCGGCCGGGTGGTAGCAGTGGAGAAAGCGGTAAGCGCCAATGGCAGCTTCCGGGTATTGGTGGCCGAAGACCCGCAGTACAAGCCTTGGCCAAAAGAACTGAAGATGGGCGCCGGCGCGGCCGGCCTGGCCTTGCTCAATGACGTGCCCGTGTGGTACGAGCTGTGGCGAAACATCAACTCCTTTCCCCCCGATTACTACAACGCGAAAAAAGAAACACCCGCAAAAAAATGAAACGAAGTTTATTGATTGTATTCTTCAGCGGCCTTGTGGTGTTGTTGCAGGCCCAGCAAAGTTTGTCGCTGGAAGAATACTTGAGCATCGTAAAAAAATACCATCCTGTAGCCAGGCAAGCCGCATTGGATGTGGAGATGGCAAAGGCGAACATAACCTCGGCCCGCGGCGGCTTTGATCCCGTGTTTAGCAACGAGATGGCCCGCAAGGAATTTGGCGGCTTGCTTTATTACGATGATCAGTTAACCGAAGTAAAGATTCCAACTTGGTACGGCGTGGACGTGGTGGGCGGCATTGAAAGCCTTAAGGGCGAACGGACATCCACACCCGACACCAAAGGCAACAGCAGCTATTTTGGTTTTAGCGTGCCGGTGGGCAAAGGCTTGTTGATGGACAAGCGAAGGGCTGATTTGCAGCGGGCAAAAATCTTTTCGCAACTGTCTTTGCAAGAGCAACGGGCGGCCATTAACGATTTGCTTTACGATGCGGCTAAGAATTATTGGAACTGGTGGCAGCAGCACCAAACACAAAGGCTTTTTGAACAAGCCATTAAAAATGCAGCCCAACGTTTTCGGTTGGTAAAAACGGCTTATACTTTAGGCGACCGTCCCGCCATAGATACCATAGAAGCGCTGGCACAATGGCAAAGCATTCAGCTTCGCGAAGCGGAAATTTTGCTGGGCGTAACCAATGCGCAAG
The DNA here is from genome assembly GCA_965247695.1 of Flavisolibacter sp. Taxonomy (GTDB): domain Bacteria; phylum Bacteroidota; class Bacteroidia; order Chitinophagales; family Chitinophagaceae; genus Flavisolibacter. The sequence goes on along the minus strand of OZ252037.1, from coordinate 744,096 downwards.
TGGAAACAAGCGTGTTCCTGTGGCAACAATCCGGCAAAGCGTATTCCTTGCCCGCAACCGTTGTGCCGCAAGATTCGCAAGCCTTGGCCACGGAAATGGTGCAGCCCGAAAGCTTGCTTCAACAGCTTCCGCTTCACCCCGAATTGCAACAGTACAAATTCAAGTTGGATGCGCTGGACGTAGAGAAGCGGTTAAAGTTTCAGTCCTTGCTGCCGTCCGTTTATTTGAAGTACAACCAGCTAAACAAGTCGCAGGATCTGACAAAAAGCTTTAGCACACCTTGGCTGCAAAATAACTACCGCTACGGTGTGGCGGTAAACATTCCGCTTCGCTTTTCGGAAGGCCGCGGCGAGTACCGCAAAGCCAAATTAAAGATTGAACAAACGCAGTTGCAACAATTGAACAAGCAGGTTTCTTTGCAAGCCAAGCTGCAACAAGCTTACAACGAATGGAAGGCGCTGCGCAGCCAGATTGCCTTGCAAGGGCAGGCGGTGCAATCCTATGCCGCCTTGCAGCGCGGCGAAGAAGTAAAGTTTTTTAACGGCGAAAGCTCCCTGTTTCTGGTGAATGCCCGTGAGCTGAAAACGTTGGAGGCACAACAAAAGCTGATCGAGCTGAAAGGCAAGGAACAGAAGGCGATGGCAAGCACCTTGTGGGCGGCGGGCCTTTTGCAATAGAACCTCACCCCTAACCCCTCTCCATCAAAGATGGAGAGGGGACAGTGATTGAAAGCTTGAACATTTCTTTCGATCTACTGCATCGTATGCTTCCTTTTTTCTATTACCTATCGAAGGAAAAGATTGTGTTGTAGTGCAGTAGCTCCCCTCTCCAGCTCCGCTGGAGAGGGGTTGGGGGTTGAGGTTCTCAACCTTTCGTTATCAGATATAACCAGTGGTTGTAGAAACATTAGTTTGATTGTGTCGTGAAAGTTTGCGCTAATAGTTTGCGCAAAATTTCAAACATGAGCGCTACACTTGCCCGGCCGCAAACAGAGAAATTAGACAAGCAAACTAAAACGCCCATCACCGTGGCCTACGGCGACGGCATCGGTCCCGAGATTATGGAGGCCACGCTGCGCATCCTCCAAGCCGCCGGTGCGGAACTGGATACCGATGTTATTGAAATTGGCGAGAAGGTTTACCTCGGCGGCAACAGTTCGGGCATCGGCGAAAACGCCTGGGAATCGCTGCGCAAAACCAAGGTGTTTTTAAAGGCGCCCATCACCACGCCACAAGGCGGTGGTTACAAAAGCCTCAACGTAACCACCCGCAAAGTATTGGGACTTTATGCCAACGTGCGGCCCTGCGTATCCTACCATCCCTACATTCAAACCAAGCACCCCAAGATGGATGTGGTCATCATTCGCGAGAACGAAGAAGACCTCTACGCCGGCATCGAGCACCAGCAAACCGACGAAGTGGTGCAGTGCATCAAAATCATTTCCCGTCCCGGTTCCGAAAAAATTGTTCGCTATGCCTTTGAGTATGCGAAGGCTTACGGCCGCAAAAAAGTAACCTGCTTTACCAAGGACAACATCATGAAAATGACCGATGGTCTCTTTCACCGGATGTTCGATGAGATAGGCGAAGAGTATCCCGAAATAGAAAAAGAACACTGGATCGTTGACATCGGCGCCGCCAAACTTGCCGACACTCCCGAACGTTTTGACGTGATTGTAATGCCCAATTTATACGGCGATATTTTGAGCGATGTGGCCGCGCAAATCACCGGCTCCGTTGGCCTTGCGGGCAGCGCCAACATTGGTGACGGCGTGGCCATGTTTGAGGCCATTCACGGCTCGGCGCCAAGGCTGGCCGGATTGAACGCCGCCAATCCTTCGGGGCTTCTGCTGGGCGCCATTCAAATGCTGGTACACATCAACCAAAAAGAAGTGGCGGAAAAAGTGCAGAATGCCTGGTTGAAAACATTGGAAGATGGTATTCATACTTACGATGTGTTCAAGGACGGAACATCCAAAGAAAAGGCGGGCACGAAGGAGTTTGCCGATGCGGTGATCGAACGCCTGGGCCAAACACCGCAACAACTGCTGCCGGCGAAGTACGATGCGGGCATGGGCAAGATAAAAGTGCAATTAAAAGAGCGCCCCGAAGCAAAAAAAGAGCTGGTGGGCATGGATGTGTTCCTTCACTGTAAGGACAGAGACCCGAACCGTTTGGGCGAAGCGCTGACCAACGTGATGGTGGGAAAAATAAAGCTGAAGATGATCACCAACCGCGGCACCAAAGTATGGCCGGCCGGTCACGCCGAAACTTTTTGCACCGACCACTGGCGCTGCCGCTTCCTGTGCGAGGAGATGTGCGACAGTGGTTACCAAGGAATGCTCTTTCTCCTTCAGCAAATCAGCAAGGCCGGTTATGACATCATTAAAACCGAAAACCTCTACACGTTTGACGGTGTGCCGGGATTTAGTGCAGCGCAGGGGCAATGATTAGCTGATGTGCCGATTAGCTGATGAAGAGATTTGATGATTCGATGATTTGAAAATTTGGTGATGGGCTGGCGCCGGCGACTGTAGGGACATGCCACGGGCATGTCCGGTTAACCGCAAACGCCGCAGGCGTTTGCCAAATGAAAAAGGACTGCCCATCCCCTACAATCATTTCTGAAAGCGGTGAGAGGCTGCCACTGCCCTTCCCGCTGGGAAGGGTAGCGGCAGCATGAAAGCGGCAGGGCAAGTTCTTCGATAAAGAATGATGGAAAAGAAAGTGAAGCGTTGCAAAGCGAGGGCTGTGCGTTGGCGAGTCCCCACTGGGGATTTAGGGGGCCGGAAGGTCGGGGTGCGTTGCCGCGACGCAGTGCCCAACAGCGAACAAAGCGTACACGTCCCGATAGCTCCCGATAGCTATCGGGACGGGAGCGACGCAAGAGACGCTTCATAGTTGCACTAGCCTCTGGTTCATTAGGCTGCTTGACAACTGCAAACCACCGCAAAAACATCACAAACAAAAACTCACAACATGAAAGAATATTTCAAAGGCCGCACCCTGGTCATTGCCACTTCGCACGGAAAAGAAGCGGTGCTGAAACCGTTGCTGGAAGCGGGCCTCGGCGTAACCGTCATCATTCCAAAACAGTTTCCTTCTGACGACTTCGGCACCTTTAGCGGCGAGGTGGAACGCGAAGGGTCGCCGCTGGACACAGCACGGCGAAAATGCCGCGCCGCCGGCGAACTCACCGGCGAGTCCCTGGTGCTGGCGAGCGAAGGTTCCTTTGGAGCGCATCCGGTGCTGGGCTTTGTACCGGCCAACGAAGAACTCCTGCTGTTGAAAGACCTGGCGGCGGGTTGGGAAATAAAAGCACGGGTAACCAGCACACAAACCAATTTTACCGGTGATGACTACGACGACTGGGAGGACGTTTTGTTCTTTGCGGCCACGGCCGGCTTTCCCTCGCACGGCCTTATAGTGCGCCGGAGCAAGAACGACCTCACCGAGATTCACAAAGGCATTCGTACCTGGCAAAAGCTGAAAGAAAGCTTTCACTACTTCAGCAGAAAACACGGCCGGGCTTATGTGGAAACCGACATGCGGGCCCTGCACAATCCTACCCGCATGAAAACAATCCGGGAAGCCTGCGAAAAGCTGATTGATGTAGCCCGCAACACTTGTCCGGTTTGCAACGGGCCGGGCTTTGCGGTAAAAGAAGTCATTCGCGGCTTGCCTTGCAGCCAGTGCGAAACGCCTACGCAAACGCCCAAAGCACATTTGTATGTTTGCCCGCATTGTGGCCATGCCCAAACCGTTTCAACCGAAGAAAAGAAGCAGAAAGAAGACCCGATGTTTTGCGATGCCTGCAACCCGTAAATCAATTGGCAATGGGTAGATGGCGTTGCGTTTGGGCCATCTTTTAAAACAATAAATTTTCTTATCGCAGATTTAAGTGATAACAGTTGCCACAAGCGCAACCGTTTACTTTGTAAAAAAACATTTCATGCCGGGAACCGTTATCCGACAACACCGCGAACTCAAAAACTTTTCACAGAAATACGTAGCCGCCCAAATGGGCATTTCGCAAAATGCATACAGTAAAATTGAAAACAACCTTACCAACTTAACGGTGCATCACGTAAAGCAGTTGTCGGAAATTTTGCAGGTGCCCATGCCTGATTTGCTGAAGGATGAATTTGAAATTCACAAGCCCTTTATGCCCAGCCACAAAGCCGTTCACAAAGAAGACCTGATAAAGCTGCTTGATCATGTGCGGCAAAAGCTGCTCACCAAACACGCCGCCCGCCACGATGCCTACCTCATCTCCATGTCCTTGTTAGCCTCGGTGGACAACCTGGTGTCGCACGTGTATTGATGCAAATGCTACAACCGATGGCTATTAATTAACACCAAAAGTTTTACCGGTTTGTTGATTGTTTTACTTTTGCCCGCTCATGGGCAAAAGGCAAACCTCATATCAACTTTCACACAAAGCTGTTGCCGTTTTTTTAATGGCGGCCTTGGCCTGGCTTACCGTGAGTTTGCCTTATGTAGCCAAAGCCCAGCAAGACTATCAACAACTTTGCAAGCAAAGCGGCCACGCTGATAACGATAACCCACTTACCAACACCAGCGAGGAAAAGAACGAAAGCGGCGTCTCGCTCCTGTCCGAATACCTGCACGAGGCGCCGGTGATGGAACAGCACTTCATCATTCTTACGTCTTATTACAAATGCCACCCTTCCCATTTATACCTTGCTTATCATCCCCAATTGGTAGTTCCTCCTCCCGAAGTTTAAAGTCTTTTCTCTTTTTATTTATTGACGATTCTGCTTGCTGAAAGCAATAGGCAAAACCTATGAGGTTTGTTGATGCCTGTTGCGATTTCAAACTCTTTCCAAAACCTCATAGGTTTTAGAAACTTCTCACTGACTTTAAACTTTTTGTAATGAAACGTGCAAGTTTTTCTTTTAAAAATCTGGGGGCTGATGTGCCTTCCGCTATTGTTGTTTTTCTGGTAGCCCTGCCGCTTTGTTTGGGTGTGGCTTTAGCTTCCACTGCACCGCTTTTCAGCGGCCTGATTGCTGGCATTGTAGGCGGTATCGTTGTTGGCTTTTTAAGCGGATCGCAATTAAGCGTGAGCGGACCTGCAGCGGGCCTCACGGCCATCGTGGCCGCAGCCATTTTAAAGCTGCCTTCGTTTGAAGCCTTTTTATTTTCAGTGGTGATATGTGGTGTGCTGCAACTGATATTGGGTTTTATCAAAGCAGGCGTTATTGGCGATTACATTCCCAACGCCGTTATTAAAGGTATGCTGGCCGCCATTGGCCTTATTCTCATCTTAAAACAATTGCCGCACCTGGTGGGCTATGATCAAGACCCTGAAGGCGACGAAACCTTCACACAAGCCAATAACGAAAACACCTTTTCGGCCGTTGCCAATGCGGTAAAATACATTACGCCGGTGGCGGTGTTGATTGGCGCCGCGGGCCTGCTCTTTCAAAGCCTTTGGGAGAAGCTGACCGTAAAGAAGAAAGGAGTTATCAAACTGATTCCCGCACCGTTGATTGTGGTGTTGATTGGTGTGGGCGTGAATGAAATTTTTAAAGCCAACCACTCGGCTTATGCCATTGACCCGCAGCACATGGTAAACATTCCGATGGCCAAAACCACGAGTGAGTTTTTTTCTTTTTTTACCGCACCGGACTTTGGCCTTTGGACGAACAAGAACGTTTGGATCACTGGCCTTACGCTGGCGCTGGTGGCCAGTCTTGAGTCCTTGTTAAGCATCGAAGCCGTGGATGCCCTTGACCCTTACCAAAGAGTGACGAACAAAGACAGAGAATTGAAGGCACAAGGCATTGGCAACATTGTTTCCGGCTTGCTCGGCGGCCTACCTGTGACATCTGTTATCGTGCGGTCGTCAGCTAACGTAAACTCCGGGGCCAGGTCCAAGCAATCCACCATCATGCACGGTTTATTGTTGTTGCTAAGCGTTGCATTTATTCCGGTTATTTTAAATTTCATTCCAAAAGCGGCGCTGGCGGCGGTGTTGATTTATACCGGTTACAAACTCGCCAAGCCTTCGTTGTTCAAGGGGTATTACAAAAAAGGCTGGGATCAGTTCTTTCCCTTCGTTATCACCATCGCTGCCATCTTACTGACTGACCTTTTAATTGGCGTTGTCATCGGCATCGGTGTGGGTATTTTCTTCGTGGTACGCAGCAATTTTAAAACAGCCGTGTTTATTGTAAACGATGAAAACCGTTACCTGTTTCGCCTGCGCAAGGACGTGTCGTTTTTAAACAAGCCAATCATTAAATCCAAGCTGGAAGAAGTGCCCGCAAATTCTTCAGTATTGATTGATGCGGTCCAAGCCGATTTTATTGACAAAGACATCGTGGAAGTGATTGAACATTTTTTGGTTCACGCCCCGCTGAAGAACATTCACGTGGAAGTCAAATACAGCAACTACAAAACGCAAGGCTTCAACAAAACCTTGCTTGACGAACAGAACGCAAAGACCTTTGTTGAACACAAAACCGAACCGATACCGGTACCGGTAAACGGCTAACTTTATCTAATCATAAACCAAAAATTCTCATGCACGCATACGAAAAATTGTTGTTGGAAAACAAAGCCTGGGCAGCGGAAAAAGTGGCCGATGACCCGGATTATTTTAACCGGCTGGCGCTGTTGCAAAAGCCGGAGTTTTTGTGGATTGGCTGCAGCGACAGCCGCGTGCCGGCCAATGAAATTACCGGTACGCAACCGGGCGAAATTTTTGTGCATCGCAACGTGGCCAACCTCGTTGTAAACACCGATGTAAACTTGTTGGCTGTGTTGGATTACGCGGTTACGCACCTGAAAGTGAAGCACGTAATTGTGTGCGGCCATTACGGTTGCGGCGGTGTAAAAGCCGCGGCTACCAAAGCCGATTTCAAGCCTGTGCTCAATATGTGGTTGCGCAACATTAAAGATGTGATTCGTCACCACCGCGACGAGTTGGACGCCATTGCAGATGAAGAGCAACGCAGTGACCGGCTGGTAGAATTAAATGTGATCGAGCAAGTGTACAACCTTGCTAAAACCACCATTATTCAGCGCTGTTGGAAGAAAGAGCAGCGGCCCGATTTACACGGTTGGGTATATGGCTTAAAAGATGGAATCATCAAACCCGTTTTTGAAATGAAAGCCGGGATGAACATTGATGATATTTATGAGTATGATGAATTGTAGTTAATAGGTAGATAGGTTAATAAGTTAATAGGTGGAAGTACATGAAAGTGGTCACCTGTTAACTTATTAACCCATTAACGTATTAACTTTCCCGCATGGCAGCACCCCAGGGCATTTGGAAAGTCATTACCGCATCATCGGTTGGAACATTAATCGAATGGTATGACTTCTACATCTTCGGTTCTTTATCCACTATTATTGCGGCTAAATTTTTCCCGTCGGCCAATCCAACAGCGGCTTTGCTTTCCACGCTGGCCACGTTTGCCGCGGGTTTTATCGTGCGGCCTTTCGGCGCTTTGGTATTTGGACGGTTGGGTGATTTGATCGGCCGCAAATACACCTTTCTTTTAACGCTTGTATTGATGGGCATGTCCACCTTTTTAATCGGTTGCATTCCATCGTACGCCACCATCGGCGCGGCGGCGCCCTTGCTTGTCTTGTTGCTTCGTTTGTTGCAAGGCCTGGCGCTTGGCGGCGAGTATGGCGGCGCGGCTACGTATGTTGCGGAACATTCACCGGCACGCAAACGTGGCTTTTATACCAGCTTTATTCAAACCACGGCTACTTTGGGGTTGTTTCTTTCGCTCGGCGTTATTCTTTCCATTCGCCGCCTTGTTGGTGTAGAAGAGTTTACCGGCGGCAATGGCTGGCGTTATCCTTTCTTGTTGTCCATTGTATTGGTTGGTGTTTCCATTTTTATTCGCCTGCGCATGAGCGAATCGCCCTTGTTCAGCAAGCTCAAATCAGAAGGCAAGACATCAAAGAATCCATTGAAAGAAAGCTTCGGCAACAAGGCCAATTTTAAGATGGTGTTACTGGCTTTGTTTGGTGCAACGATGGGACAAGGCGTTATCTGGTACACGGGTCAGTTTTATGCCCAAACGTTTTTACTTACAAAGTGCAATGTGGAGTACGAACAAGCCAACATCATCATTCTAGTGGCGCTTGTAATAGCCACGCCTTTCTTCGTCATCTTCGGAAGTCTATCAGATAAGTTTGGAAGAAAGAACATCATGATGGCCGGCATGTTGCTGGGTGTGCTGTTGTACCGGCCCATCTTCAGCCAATTGTACGATATGGCCGATGCGGCCAAAAAAGAAATTGCAGCTACCGACAAAGGTTTTAAGATGGAAGGCGACCTGGGCGCCTTTGTGCAGCACGCCACCGAAACTACCCAATACACTGATGGCAGCCGGCTGAAAGTGACCACAAAGCAATCGCTGATTAAAGGCGAAACGCAAACGGTAAAAGAGATGACGTTGGGTGAAGGCATCCGTTGGAAGATGACCTTGCTGATTGCATTGATGGTGATTTTTGTAACGATGGTTTACGGACCGATTGCCGCATTTTTAGTGGAGCTGTTTCCAACAAAAATTCGCTACACTTCCATGTCATTGCCCTATCACATCGGCAATGGTGTGTTTGGTGGATTGGTGCCCTTTATCGCTACACTAATTACAACGTTGAAAGGCAGCAATCCGCTGTCAGGTTTGTGGTATCCGATTGGCGTAGCGGCTTTGTGTTTTATCATCGGTAGTTTGTATCTCTCCAACAAAATTGATAGAAACGTAGCGGACTGATATAATGAAGAATGAGTGATCAGTGAACCTTACTAAAAAATTTACATTATGCAACAAGTGAAACGATACTTAGGAATTCTTTGGATATTTGTCGGCATTGCGGCAATTGTCTTGCTGGTTTATAGCGCCGCAACGAACATCGGTGCAGCCAAAGGCGACATTGGCAAACCCATTCCGTGGATTATCATCATTGCCGTCTTCACACCCATTTCCATTGGCCTAATCCTCTTTGGCTGGTATGCGTTGAAGGGCGAGTACGCCTCACCCCCAACCCCTCTCCAACAAGTTGGAGAGGGAGTCGCCCACCGCAACTTTAATCTTTTCTTTTAATTGGAAGAGCGGGATTTATTTTCAATTCCACCGGCAAACGTCCATTGTGCTTTCAGCCACTGTTCCCCTCTCCATCTCTGATGGAGAGGGGTTAGGGGTGAGGTGCTATCTTTGCTCCATGTCCATCACGGTAAAAAACCTCACAAAAATTTACGGCGAGCAACGGGCGGTTGACGATATTTCTTTTACGGTGAACAGGGGTGAGATTGTTGGCTTTCTTGGTCCCAATGGCGCGGGTAAAAGCACCACAATGAAGATGATCACCGGCTATCTTCAACCCGATGCCGGCGACATTACCTTAAGCGGTGTGGATGTAACTAAAGACCCGTTTGCCTCTAAGAAAAAAGTGGGTTACCTACCCGAAAGCAATGCGCTTTATTACGACATGTACGTGAAAGAGTATTTGGATTTTGTAGCGGACGTGCATGAACTTCCAACAAGGGCACCGTTAAGTGCAAAGGAAGCTTATGCCGTAAGTAAGCCTTATTTATCTAAAAATAGAAAGGCAAGAATTGCAGAAATCATTGATGTTGTCGGATTGACGAGAGAGAGTGCAAAAAAAGTCGGCCAATTATCAAAAGGTTACAAACAAAGAGTTGGCTTGGCGGCGGCGCTTTTGCACAACCCCGAAGTATTGATTTTAGACGAGCCCACCAGCGGCTTAGACCCGAACCAGATTGTTGAAATTCGCAACGTCATCAAAGAACAAGGCAAGGACAAGCTCGTGCTTTTTTCTTCCCACATCTTACAGGAAGTAGAAGCCATTTGCGACCGCGTTATCATCATCAACAAAGGAAAGATTGTGGCCGATGACAAGTTAAGCAACCTGCAAAAAACATCGTCGGCAAATGTTGTTCGCGTCAGCTTTAAAGAGGCGCTTGAAGCTGAATGGCTGCGCCGCTTGCCCGACGTAAAAACGGTGAACAAAGTGGATGCCTTCACCTGGACGATGGAAACTGAAAATCCAGAAAGCGTTCGCAAGGCTTTGTTGAATTTATCGCTTGAGAACAACCTCAATATTGTTTCGCTGCAAAGCGAAAACCAAAATTTGGAAGCCGTGTTTCGGCAATTGACGGGCGGTGGTGTAAATTTGGAAAAATAAAAACTTAAGCATGCCCGTAATTGATAAAACAAGAATGATCGAAGCCATTCAACAGACCGATAACGAATGGGTGTTGTTAGCCATCAACCGCCTTTTACAAATCGAAGAGGAAGAAATTCCAGAATGGCACAAAGAAATCGTAGAGCAACGTCTTAAAGACATCGAAGAAGGCAAGGCCGTGTTTCATAGTTGGGACGAAGTGAAAAAAGAAATTTTCGGCAAGTGAGTTTTGCCCTCGTTATAGAAGATGAAGCCAAGAACGAATTGCGTGAAGCGCAAACGTATTATTTACAAAAATCGGATGTTGCTGCCTTAAATTTTGAGAATGAAATCACACACGCTTTTGCCCTTTTAGCAAGTGGAATCGTTGACTACAGAGAAGTAGTTACCGGCGTACGAATGTTGATACTAACCGCTTTCCCTTACAATGTTTATTACAGAAGACTTGAAAAAGAAAATACCGTTCAGGTCATAGCTATTTTGCATACCAAAAGAGATCCCGCTTTTGTCGTAAAGCGGCTAAAATCCAACAATTAAATTCATTTCAAAGCAAAAAACCAAATATCAAATGAGCTACATCGCTGAAATCTTCGCCCGACAAATTTTAGACAGCCGCGGAAACCCCACCGTAGAAGTGGATGTGATAACCGACGACGGCGCCATGGGCCGTGCCGCCGTTCCAAGCGGCGCCAGCACCGGCGTACACGAAGCCGTTGAGCTGCGCGATGACGATAAAAAGGTGTACGTAGGCAAAGGCGTTCTCAAAGCTGTGCAAAACGTAAACGACGCTATCGCACCCGAGTTGGTTGGTTATGATGTAGCCGACCAAACCGGCATTGACCAGTTGATGATTGCCCTGGACGGCACCGAAAACAAAGGCAAGCTGGGTGCGAATGCCTTGCTTGCCGTGAGTATGGCTTGCGCCAAAGCCGCCGCCGAAGAAGCCTCTTTGCCTTTGTTCCGTTACATCGGCGGAACGAACGCCAAGACGTTGCCCGTACCCATGATGAATATCTTAAACGGCGGCGCCCATGCCGACAATAAAATAGACTTTCAGGAATTCATGGTAATGCCTGTTGGCGCTTCATCTTTCAGCGAAGGCCTGCGCTGGGGCGTTGAAATTTTTCATGCGCTGAAAACTGTGTTGAAGAAAAAAGGCTACAGCACCAACGTGGGCGACGAAGGCGGCTTTGCGCCCAACATCGGTTCCAACGAAGAAGCCATTGACACGGTGATGGAAGCCATTAGCGCATCGGGTTACAAAGCCGGTTCCGAAATTTTTATTGCAATGGACGCTGCCAACAGCGAGTTGTACAAGAACGGTAAGTACGTGTTTCACAAAAGCGACGGCAAAAGCTTAAGCTCCGATGAACTCGTAAAATTCTGGGAGAACTGGGCTTCGCAATATCCCATCGCCTCTATTGAAGACGGCATGGCCGAAGACGATTGGGACGGCTGGAAATCATTGACACAAGCACTTGGCCACAAGGTGCAATTGGTAGGCGATGACTTGTTCGTAACCAACGTAAACCGCCTTTCCCAAGGCATCGAAAAAGACATTGCCAACGGCTTGCTGGTGAAGGTGAATCAAATCGGCACCGTCACCGAAACCATTGATGCCGTAAGTATGGCCCAGCACGCCGGTTACAACACCATCATGAGCCACCGCAGCGGCGAAACCGAAGACACGACCATTGCTGATTTAGCGGTTGCATTAAATTGCGGTCAAATTAAAACCGGCTCGGCTTCGCGTACTGATAGAATGGCGAAGTACAACCAGCTCATTCGCATTGAAGAATTGCTGGGGGCTTCGGCTTATTATCCGGGAAGCAAGTTGAAGTTTGGCAAGTGACCTCACCCCTAACCCCTCTCCAACAAGTTGGAGAGGGGAACAGCCTCCGAAAATTTGACCATTTTTTAGTTTGTTTAGATGTTGAGTATTGCAAACAATTCTAACCAAACAATAAAGCAATTTCAAACTTTAAACGACCTGCTCCCCTCTCCATCTCCGATGGAGAGGGGCTGAAGGTGAGGTGCTATGGAAATAGATTTCTTATTATTACAAGGGAACTTTGTTCGCCTCGAACCGTTGGCCGAAAGCCACATCGAAACCTTGCATGCCCTTGCCCGCGATAGCCGCATCTGGGAGTTCACCAAAACACTTCTCATTAACGATACTTACGACGAGCAGTTTGACAAATACATCGCCACAGCGTTCAGCCAAAACGCCTTTTTGATGCAGCGAAGCTTTGTGATGCGGGATGCACAAACGGACGCCGTTATGGGCATGACACGCTACTACAAAATAGAACCCGAACACAAGCGATTGAGCATTGGCTGGACTTGGTACGCCCCTTCGTATTGGGGCAAAATCCATAACAAAGAATGCAAATTGCTATTGCTGCAATATGCCTTTGAAACCCTTGGCTTTCGCCGCGTGGAGTTTGAAGTGGCGCACCAAAATCTTCGCTCTCAAAAAGCTGTCGAAAAAATTGGCGGCGTAAGGGAAGGAGTGCTGCGCAAACACATGCTTCGCCCCGACGGCGAGGTGCGCCACACCGTAGTGTTCAGCGTCATTGACGACGAATGGCCCGCCGCAAAACAAAATCTGCTTAGCCTGATTGAAGCATCGAAACCTGCCGAAAAAAATTAGGCCCGAAACATTTCTTTTTTACTTTCGTTGAGGCAGCCCGGCAACCGGCAACTCAAAGCACACATGAAGTTCGTTCGCCTTTTATCCGCAATTCTCTTCAACAAGTACCTCCTGGCCACCGCTTTGTTTGCCGTGTGGATGCTCTTCTTCGACCGCAACGACTTTTTTACTCAACTACAGCGCAAACGGGAATTATCGGAGATCGAACGCAGTAAGGAATACTTCGCCGGTAAAATTGCCGAGGGCAAAAAGTTTTCAAGCGACATGCGGTCCAACGCCGATGCCGTGGAAAAATTCGTCCGTGAAAAATACCTCATGAAGCGCGACAACGAAGACCTTTACCTGATTCAAAAACCGGCCGCCAAAGAATAAGCCGACGGCGCACACAATAAGCGGCAGACGCCTTCGTTTAAGAAACCGTACACGCCAACGAGCTTTCTATTCTTGAACCAATTATCTGGACGTATGCACAATTTTACCCCCGAAGCTTTGCTTCTGTATTTGTATAAAGAAACTTCTCCCCAACAAACCGCCGCCATCGAAGAAGAGCTAAAAACAAATTGGCCGCTTCGCGAAAAATTAAGCGTTATAAAAACAGCTATGGAACGGTTGAACAACATCACCGTTGCGCCTCGCACTGAAGCCGTTTTAAATGTGATGCGTTACGCACAGGAAGCTGGCGCCGTAAAGGCAGGTTCCAAATAATTTTTCTTGCTAAGCCTATAGGGACGCTTTTGAACCAGAGGTCTGTCTATCTATTGATCGTCTGTTGCGTCGCACTCTTGTACGCTTTGTAATTCTATTAAGCATTACACAATCACTCCTTAAATTTTTAGTCTGCCTGCAATCGCAACGCGGTTGACCTGTCATGCCGAGGAACGAGGCATCTGTGCGTCCTGCTGTGAGAAAAGATGCAAAGAGTTTTACTGTTGCATCAGTCATTCGAGCACCATCCACAGATCCCTCCTGCGTCGGGATGACAGGCAAGAGATATTACGATAGCAAAAAGTTTCAAAATTGAAATGCACTATTGTTCACTCCCGCATCTCACAATAATCTTCAAATCAGCTAATCGGCACATCCGCTAATCAGCTAATCAGTCATTACTTTAGCGGCAATGACCCGCAAAGAACGTTTCACTGCCTGCATTGATTACTTTCAAACCGTGATGCCCGAACCCGAAACTGAACTTACGTACGGCAATACCTACCAACTTTTGGTGGCCGTTATTCTCTCCGCCCAATGCACCGACAAACGAGTCAATCTTACCACGCCCGATCTCTTTCGCAAATATCCCGACATTCCTGCTTTAGCCAAAGCTGAATATGACGATGTGTTTGCACTCATTAAAAGCATCTCTTTTCCCGGTAACAAAAGCCGCCACTTGCTCGGCATGGCGGCTATGGTGATTGAAAAATTTAGCGGTGAAATTCCAATGACCGTGGAAGAATTGGTGTTACTTCCCGGTGTAGGGCGCAAAACCGCCAACGTCATTACTTCTGTCATTGACCGGCAACCCAACATGGCTGTGGATACTCACGTCTTTCGCGTATCGGCCCGCATCGGTTTAACCATCGGCGCAAAGAATCCCTTGCAAACCGAGCAACAATTGGTGAAATACATTCCCCAAGAGCTCGTTTATCTTTTTCATCACTGGCTCATTTTACACGGCCGCTATGTATGTGTAGCCCGCAGTCCTAAATGCAGCGAATGTGGCTTGCGCCCCGTCTGTAAGTATTATCAAACCGTGGTTTTGAAAAGGGAAAAGGCAGTTTGAACGCACAATGCCAAACGTTTTAATAAAGTAAAGCTGCCGGCGTTAAACATTTTTGGCGCAGAGGTTGCACATTATCACCTGTAAACCGTCACACCTATATGATCGCTCCGTTAACCAATTTCGCCGACCTCGACAGTGTACTCTCCTTTCGCCCTCTTATTGACGTGCTTAAACGCATGATTGCCGAGGAAAAGCCCGGCGCCCAAAAACTTTACGAACAACTCTTAGCTGAAACCGAAGCCGTGCCCGAATTGGGGCAGCCCATTGCCGATATGGCTTTGCTTCAGCAGCAGGCGCCGTTGATTGAAGCCCTGCTCGCCGCTATCTTTCCACCGTCCACGGCATCCACACAAGGAATTTACGCCATCACCTATCCCTTTAGCGCCGAAACCATTTATGCATCACCCGGTTTTAAAGGCTTGTTTTTAAAAGAAGGCACTTGCATTAATGCACCCAGCCGCCAAACCAAATCGGGCATTAACCGCGCTGCTTTATCGCTTGCCTATAACGTAGTTTTAAAACGAATTTATTCCCTTCCCGTGCCCGTTACGGCTATGTCCGTGCATCCGTTTACCGACGAAGAAAGCGGATTGACAAAATACTATGAGCTAAAGCTGAATGCCGGTTTTGTGGACGTAACCGTGAAAGGCGAAAAGCCTGCACTGCCCGCCAACATTTCTCCCGCCCATATACCCGACACTGAAGAATTGCAGGAATTGCTGCCGCTCAAAGCCTTTCGGTTTGAAGGGCTGGTGGTGATAAACGTAAGCGACGTAACCGCCGAACAAACGGCTGCTGAAATCAAAACCGTGCTGCTGAACATGAACGCCTTTACCGAGGCCGATGTGTTTGACGAATTGCAACAGCACGTGCAAAGCCTGATTGGCTTGCGAAGGGTGAAAATCGGCATCACGCCATTCTTTAAAAAAAATGAATACTATCTCTATACGGAAACGCATTACCGCAACAGCCTGCTGTTTAAAAATACCGAAGTGATTGCGCACAAAGACGCCGTGAGCCGTTTGTGCCAGGATCTTTTTCGTACGGTTAATGAGCCAGTGTTGTACCAAAGCCTCGACCGAACCGGCGGCGCTTACACAAGCTTGTTGTCTTACTACCACGACCTGGGCGCCAAAAGCCTGGTGCTTTGTCCGCTTAAATACGAAGACGGCGAATTAATTGGCCTCCTGGAAATCGTGAGCGAAGAAGGCACTTGTTTGGAGAACGTTCACCTGGCGCAGATAGCGCCGGCCATTGAGTTGTTCCGGCTGGCCTTGGAAAAAACGGCCGAGAGCATAGAAGCGCAAATTGACAAAACCATCAAAGATCATTTTACGGCTTTGCAACCCGCGGTGGAATGGAAGTTTACCGAAGCGGCCTTTCAATACTTGCAACAAGGCCACGCATCAGGCGCCAATAAAATGCCGGCCATCGGGTTTGAAGAAGTATATCCTTTGTACGGCTCTATTGACATTCGCAATTCATCGTTGGAACGCACCAATGCCATTCAGCTTGATTTGCTGGAGCAGTTGCATTTGGCCGGCGAGGTACTTTCCAAAGCCTGTAAGCACATTGACTTTCCCTTGTTGAAAGAAACGCAGTACCGAATTGACAAATACATCGCTTCGGCATCGGATACCTTGCTTTCGGATGACGAGATGCAGATCTATGATTTTCTGCAAGTCCATCTCGATTCTGTTTTTAAAAACCTATTGCGTCTGCGGCCCGAATTAAGGAAAGCCATCGGCGGCTATTATGCGGCGATAGATCCGCAGCGCAACATCATCTTTCACAACCGCAAGGAATACGAAGACAGCATCACCCGCATAAACGATGTGCTGGACCGCTTTACCGACGGCGAACAAAAGGCCGCGCAGGCCATCTACCCGCATTATTTTGAACGCTACATTACCGACGGCGTGGAGTTCAACATTTACATCGGGCAATCACTATCGCCGCACCGGCCCTTTAGCGAGATGTATGTCCGCAACCTGAAGCTGTGGCAACTGACTTTTTTGGCCAAAGCCGCAAGGCTTACCGCTTCGCTGGAAAAGCGTTTGCCCCTGCCTTTGCAAACCACGCAATTGATACTGGCTCACGCCATACCGCTGTCTATTTCGTTCCGCAAAAAAGAGCGCAAGTTTGACGTGGACGGCGCTTACAACATTCGCTACGAGATCATCAAAAAACGCATCGACAAAGTACACCTTCGCGACTCCGACGAACGGCTGACACAACCGGGCAGAATTGCCATTGTTTATTCGCAGCACAAAGAACTTCTGGAGTACATGGAATACATTGAATTTTTGCAAAGCGAAGGCTTGTTGGGAGAAAACGTAGAGCAGCTTGACCTCGAAGACACACAAGGCATCAGCGGATTAAAAGCCATAAGGGTGAATGTGAACTTCGCCGCTGAAACACAATCAAAGGAAATGGCAACGGCGGCCGTAAACCGGCAGGCATAAGTTTTCAACACCCATGGGTGTTGAAAACCGTTCAATCTTTAGAAGCCCCCATCGGGGCTTTTATTATTTACCATAAAATGGTTATTGTTTATGGCAGAACGTCCGCATTAGAACTATCAAGGCCTGAATATAAACCCACCCTACTTTTGCGGCTTACTGAAATCATCTCTTCTGCCATGAACAAAAAAATTTCTTCGGCGCTCATCTCCGTTTTTTATAAAGACGGTCTTGAACCTATTGTAAAACAATTGGCCGCTCAAAACGCTACCATCTACTCCACCGGCGGCACACAAGGCTTTATTGAAGACTTAGGCATCAGCGTCACACCTGTCGAAAGCCTTACATCATATCCGTCTATTTTAGGCGGACGGGTAAAGACTTTGCATCCATCGGTGTTTGGTGGCATATTGGGAAGAAGAGCCAACGAAACCGATGTACAGGAAATGGAGCAGTATAACATTCCTGTGTTGGATTTAGTAATCGTGGATCTGTATCCGTTTGAAGAAACTGTGGCATCAACAAACGATGAAAAGCTGATCATCGAAAAGATAGATGTCGGCGGTCCTTCGATGATTCGTGCGGCTGCGAAAAATTTTGCGGATGTGACGGTGATTGCCTCAAAAGATGATTACGATGCGTTGGTGGTAATGCTCAAAAACCAAGGTGGCGAAACAACATTAGAACAACGCAAAGCCTTTGCCGCAAAAGCTTTTGAAGTAGTGATGAATTATGACATTGCCATTAGCAATTACTTCAACGCAGACAAAGCAGTAACCGTGATTGGCGCCGGCAAGCAAACGCCATTGCGTTATGGCGAGAACCCGCATCAGCAGGCGGTGTTTTATGGCGACTTAACAAAGTGCTTTGATCAATTACACGGCAAGGAAATTTCGTACAACAACCTTGTGGACATTGACGCAGCCATCGAATTGATAAAAGAATTTGAACACACCACCTTCGCCATCATTAAACACACCAATGTTTGCGGCATAGCCCAACGCGATGCAGTAAACGAAGCCTGGAAAGATGCCTTGGCCGGCGACCCCGAAAGCGCCTTTGGCGGCGTACTGGTTTGTAATAAAGAAATAGACAAAGCCACCGCCGAAGCCATCAATGAAATCTTTTTTGAAGTGTTGCTGGCGCCTTCTTTTAACGAAGAAGCGCTAACCATTTTAAAGACAAAGAAGAACCGCATTCTTCTTCAACTAAAAAGCACGGCAACTACAAAAAATATTTACAAAAACGCCGTGAACGGAACCTTGCAACAAGGCAAGGATGCAGGCAATTTTGAAAAATGGGAAGAAGCCGGCGGACGGCAATCAACAGACGGAGAAAAAGAAGATTTACTCTTTGCCAATCTTGTGTGCAAACACCTTAAAAGCAACGCCATTGCGTTGGTTAAAAACAAGCAATTAATAGGCAAAGGCTGCGGACAAACCAGCCGTATTGATGCCCTGCGGCAAGCGGTTGAAAAGGCGAAACAATTCAACTTTAATTTAACCGGCGCAGTAATGGCCAGTGATGCTTTCTTTCCGTTTAACGACTGTGTGCAAATGGGCCACGAAGCAGGCATTACGGCCTTTATTCAACCCGGCGGCTCCATCAGAGACAAGGACAGCATTGACTATTGCAAGGAGAATAATCTGGCGATGGTGATGACGGGGCAGAGGCATTTCAGGCATTAGAACCTCACCCCTACCCCTCTCCAACAAGTTGGAGAGGGGAGCCATGACCAAAAGCACAACGGTCATTTCCCATTAGTTGAATGCATTTCGTTTTAGCTATCGAAAATAAAGTGGAAAACCACAGAGGGCGACTCCCCTCTACAGCTCCGCTGGAGAGGGGTTAGGGGTGAGGCTCCAATCACTTTCTTCCGCAACGATGGTATTGCTCAATATTCCTAAGCCGTCAATCTCCATCTCCACCACATCACCATCTTGCAGCCATTGTTCTTGATAGTTTGCATCATTCAACTTTCCGGTTCCGTTCAATTCCAAGAAACATCCGGTGCCCACCGTGCCGCTTCCAATAATGTCGCCGGGATAAAGATCAACCCCGTACGAGACTCTTTCAATGATTTCCGCAAAGGTCCAATCCATATCGCCAAGAGCCCCTTCGCTTACCTGGATGCCGTTTACCGTACAAGTCATTTTTAAATTCCAGGCTTTGCCGGTGTGGCCTTCCTTGCAAGCAATTTCGGCTTCTTCCAATTCATCTAATGTTACCAGCCACGGTCCAACGGTGGTGGCAAAATCTTTTCCTTTGGCGGGACCAAGATTTAAAAGCATTTCATCCATCTGCAAACGCCTTGCGGACAAATCATTCATGATCATCAGCCCACCAATGTATTCATCGGCTTCTTCGGCTTTGATGTTTCGCCCGTGTTTGCAAATCACAATCGCCGCTTCCAGTTCAAAATCCAGCTTTTCAAAATGATCCGGCATGCAAAGCACCTCGCCGGGGCCTTTGATGCTGTGATGGTTGGTGAAGTAAAAAACAGGATACTGATCAAACTCCGGTATCATGGGCACCTTGCGGTTTCGCCTTGCGGCTTCCACATGCTGGCGAAAGGCATAACCATCGCGGCAGGAAGTAGGAAAGGGAACGGGCGCCAGCAATTCAACGTAAGTAAGCGGAATGCCTTTGCCCTGCGCAATGCGGCCTTCCTCAATCATACGAACGCCTTCCAAAGCCACGGGATAACTGTCTTCCCAATAAGCCAAAAAAAGGCTCATGGTGTTCGGCAAGTCGGGATGTAAATACTCCATGTCGTATAACATATCGCCAACCAAAACAGCCAGCGCATCGTGTTCTTCTTTGAGGTAGGAAACCAGTTTCATTTGCGGTTTTTTAAGAGGGCAAATGTAATTGGTGTATGATGGGCGGAGAAAAATTAGACGTGGAGTTAACGCTGCGACGAACATCTTCCGCTGATAGCCTGACTGTTTCTGCTTTGCTTATTCCGCGAGATTTTTTAAGTAGAGTGTATAGTTTGTTTGCAAAGAAGCATTGAGCCGCGCAAGCCTGGCAACAAAAAAATTTCGAACCGTCGCCCACTCATAATAGGGAAAATGAACAGGTTTAAGCCCGTTGATTCGCTCTTCTTTTTCGTTGAGCAAAAACTTGATGAGCCACCCATTGCGTTTTGCATTTTTATAAAGCACCCATTGAATGTTGGCGCTTAGCGGCACTACGTTTTCGGCTTTCCAGGCAGCGTGCAATTTATCGGCCGGTTCGGGTTCGGAGGCGCCGGCGATTTCCATTAAGGCGGCAAAGGGAGCAACCGTTTCGGCATGGCTGAAACGAAGTTGTGCGTTAACGGTGTTGGATTGAATAAACGTATCCGTTGTTTTAATAAAATCGGCAAGCAGTGGGGCAGCAATTCTTACCTGTATGCCGCTGCTGTCAGTACCGGGACCCTTTACTAAGAAATCCTCTGCGTTGTCAATGCCGGCCAAAACCGCAAGTTGTGAGCAGGTGAAAAAATCATGTAGGCTTATATCTTTGGTTGAAAGGCTCATCTCCTCCGCTTCTTTTTGCAAGGAATAAGAAATGGTAAGAAAGCCATACAAGTCGGACGTAATTTTGTCCTCTTCTTTTTCGTCAAGAGTTTTTAAAAAGGCAGGCGTAAAAAGAGGGTTGCATATCTCTTCCGCCAACCTTCCGTATAGCACCGATGCCTTTAATTTGTCAACGCCGAGAATCCAGTTGCCGCTGTTTTTGAACTTTGTGTAGGCCGGCGACAAGTCGTAAAAGCGCAAGGTGGTATCGTTGATTTTTTTTGAGACAGCGGCCGTATTGATGACCGTTTGCATCGCCGTTAAAAAAGCATCGCTGCTTTGCAACGTGCGTACTTCTTTTGTGTAGGCAATTTGTATCACTGGCTTTGCTTCGCTAAATACGGCGCCGTAGTTCTGAACCATGCGCAAGGCCAATCCTTTTTGCTCTTCTTTTCCGGCACTGGAAATGGATTTAAAATTGTTCTTTTCTATTTTTTCCAGCATCAGCAATTTTTCTTTTAGCAGCAAACCTTTTGCCGTCAAGGCTTTTAGGCTGTCGGCTTTTTGCAGCAGTTTATACAAATAGCTCGTGTTTACGTCGCTGGTCAAATGCCGGGCGCCGTGCCGGCCAACGTGATTGATGAATACCGGCACGTAGCCGGCGGGCGGTGGCGTTAATTTTTGTTGCCGCGCCGCATACAATGTTTTTGAACCCAAAAAATTTTGCGGACAGCTTTGCGAATAGACATGTGCCGATAAAAAAAGCACAACAGCCATAGCCACTACCGATTTTGTCATGAAGCAGGTTTTGATTAATGGTACGAACAAATGTTTTGCATACGCGTAAATTAATTGTTACCAGGCTGGAGAACCGCGTTTAACCGAATGAACTTTTAATGGAAGATGGAAAACTTTGATGCTTAGACAGCACGTCCCGTTCACAATTTGGTAATCATTCCGTAATACACTGTTTCCATACCGCATAAACGGTGGCGCTACTTTCGATTTAAATTCTGCTTATGCTTTTCCTTCCGAAAAGATGGCTGACCTTTTTAAGCCTGTTTCTTTCTTTTTACAGCTTTGCACAAACGGAAATTATAAAAGGACGCATTACAGACAGAATCTCCGGCGAACCTTTAACAGGTGCGGTAATAAGCCTCGACAACGGCAGCCGCAAAGCACTTAGCGGACTTGACGGCTCGTTTGTTTTCAGAAATCTTACAGAAGGAAAGCACAGCCTTTTCATCACCATGGTTTCGTACGAAAGCTTTACAAAAGAATTGAACACAAACGATGCGGAAGCAAAGGGAAGTTTTCTTGTCTCGCTTGCACAGGCTACCAAAAATCTTGAAACCGTAGTAATCACGTCTCGCTCCATGACGGGCGGCAGCGATGCCAGTGCCCGGCAAATTGAAAAAGTAGCGGACAACGTGTTAAACATACTCTCGGCCCGCACCATTCAACTGGCGCCCGACGTTACGGTAGCCAATGTGCTGCGCCGTGTTTCGGGAGTGACGGTTGACCGCGGTGATGACGGCGAAGGCCGCTACCCGGTTATTCGTGGCATGGACAAACGGTACAACTACACGCTGGTAAACGGCATTAAGATTCCGAGTCCTGATGACAAGAACCGTTACGTGCCGATGGACATTTTTCCATCGGAACTGCTACAACGATTAGAAGTGATAAAAGCGCTTACGCCGGATATGGAAGGCGACGCCATCGGCGGTGCGATGAACCTGGTGATGAAGGACGCACCGGATCATTTAACGGTGAACGCACAAGGTGCATTGGGTTATTCACAACTGCTTTTCAACAACAATTTTTCTTCCTTTATCCATCCGGCACGCAACTCCACATCACCTTATGAACAAGGAAACACGATACCGAAGCTTGGTGATTTTTCACCCGCCACATTAAGTTTTACGAATAAAAAGGCGGCGCCAAACGGACAGCTTGGCTTTACCATCGGCAATCGGTTGTTCAATAAAAAACTGGGCTTTGTCGTCAGCACATCATGGCAAAGCACAAACCGCATCAGCAAGGAAACCTTTTTTCTATTTAGCCCGCAGCCTACGCCGCAGCCCAATGCCAGCGTACCAGAATTTACCGATGTGCAATTGCGCACCTATTCCACACACGACGACCGCGTGGGCTTGCACGGCAAACTTGATTACCGGTTTAACCGATACAACAATCTTTCTTTTACGTCGGTGTTTATGGAGTTAAATACATTCAGGGCCCGCTTCTATACAGATTCCACCAGTTCGGGCCGCAAAGCGCCGGGCCAAGGCCTGGTAAAATATTCTCAATACGCACGAAGCAACTTTCAAAGTATTTACAACGGCACGCTGCAGGGAAGGCACGACATTGTTCCGACACACCTGTCACTTGATTGGTCGGGCGTTTATTCATATGCTTCGCAAAAAACACCAGACAGGGCCGAGTTGACCACCAGCCAGAATTTCGTAGCCGATGCCAATGGTCAGGTGACTGCGCCGCCCACGTATTTTTCAAGCCTTACCCGTTTTTGGCAACACAATTCCGACAAAGATTTAGCGGCCTACATAAATCTGCATTACAAGCTTACAGCCGGCCATCAGAAGATTGACATTGGCATTGGCGGCATGACCCGGCATAAGGAACGCGATAACTTTTACAATTCCTATTCCTTCACACCCAGTTCATATCCTGTACAACCTTATATCGATTTGGGCAGCCTTGCGGTATCGCCGGACAAAGGCACGCCGCAAAGCCCCAACATTTACAACGCTACCGAAAACATCAGCGCCGGTTACGGCGAGGTGCGCTGGCAGCCAAACAATAAATGGAACGTTTTAGGTGGCGTACGTATGGAGCATACGGCACAGCGTTACAACCAAACCGCCATTCCCGACAATACACTAACCGATGGAAAAACAGGCGAGGCCAGTTACGACGACCTGTTGCCGAGCCTTCATCTGAAATACAATTTTTCAGGTAAAGCCACGCTTCACGCCTCTTACTTTAAAGCCCTCTCACGACCCGGCTTTTTTGAAGTCGTGCCTTATCAATTTCCAGGTGATTATTATACGGAAGTAGGCAACTATAACCTGCACCACATAACGGCCGACAACTACGATTTGCGCTACGAAGTTTTTCCGGGTGTGGCCGACCAAATTTTGATTGGCGCCTTTTACAAAAGAATTTACAATCCCATTGAATACGTGTATGACCGGCCCGCCACCAGCAACAGCGTGATAAAGCCGGCAAACATCGGCACGGCCATAAACTATGGAGCGGAGCTTGTCTTCACCAAATACATTCAAAAGTTTGGCTTTTCGGCCAATTATACCTACACGCATTCAAGGGTAGATGCATCGGATAAGTTTTACTACCGCGATGCTTCGGGCAACGCGACAACGACAACGGTGATAATAAGCAGGCCGCTACAAGGCCAAGCGGAACACATTGGAAACATTGCCTTGCTGTATAAAGATGCGAAAGCGGGAACCGATTTGCAATTGGCGGCGATTTACACAGGCCGCCACATTGTGTATGCTTCACCATATTACGGAAAAGATAATGCAGACGCCGCGGGCAGTGGGCTTGATTACTGGCAACGCGGCAACGTGGTGCTTGACCTGTCCGGCGAACAGCGATTTGGCAAGCGCTTCTCATTTTACTTTAAGCTAAACAACCTGCTGAATACAAAAGACATTATTGAACTGTTGCACAGCAGCACCACCCTTAGCCAATACCCGCCGTTTCAGGACCGTGCCGACCGCATACTCGTCAGCAAAAAAACATTTGGACAAATTTACTTGGTGGGTTTCCGCTATCGCCTGTAAAAGATTTTTTTATGAAGCATACGTTCATTGGAAGTTTGTGTCTCTGTCTTTCCTTCTTAATTTCTTCCTGTTTGAAAAAAGACGACACCTTTCAAATCTCGAAAGCCAACTTGGGAGCGGGGCAAGCGGTAAGCGACGCGGCCCCGCTTTGCGGTTCTATCAAAGGCACCATGCTTTCCGGTAAGACGTACACCATTGGTTGCAACGTGGTAGTGAACAAAGGCGATACGTTGCTGCTGCAGCCTGGGGTTACCGTTCGTGTGATGCCGAACGTTGCCATCATTGTAAAAGGCACCTTCATTTCATTGGGCACACAAGCACAGCCTAACTGGATCAGCACCTTCACCACCAGAACCGATAACCCATCGGTTTCGCCGTCGCAGGATTCCGCGTATAGCGGCCGTTGGTTCGGCATCAACTGTGATAGCAGTTGTAACCTGTTTGTGATGAAATGGACGCACGTGGAATTTGCCGGAGCTACCTGGAGCAGTGTGCCCTTAACCGGGCTGGCTACCAACACCCCTTCGTGGGCCTTGTTCTTTCAAAACCTAAACGGCAACTGCATTGTGGAAGACAGTTGGTTTTACGGGACTACGGATGTAGCCATCCAGGTAACCTACGGCAAAATAAGTCTCTTGCGCAATACCTTTGAAAAGAACGGCTATGTGGGCGGTGAATCAATAAACGCAAAAAGCGGAACCGTTGGCGACATTGCTTACAACCTGTTTATGGGAGTGGCTACCAACGGCGCGAAAATTTCCAATGCCGGTGCGTCGCCTGTGCAGTGCAACATCAATTTTTACAACAACACGCTTGTCAATTGCGGCTACCGGCAGGCCACGTATGCAGCCCATGGCGGTTCTGTTAACTATGAAAAACAAGCCCGTGGAAAAATATACAACAACCTGCTGGTGAACTGCCGGGTGGGCTTGCGCATTGTAAACACGGCCGATACGGCAAACACGGCTTACGATTACAATTACAACTATGTTGATTCGCTAACCACCGCCAATATGATTTATCCTGTTGGCGACGTAACCAAACCGCGAACTACTGATGTTCCCGCCATCAATATTTTAATTCCCACGCTTACTACAACTTACAAGCTTGGTGCTGCCTACGCGGCACCGGCTTTGATAGCGGGCGCCAACAATCCGGGTTTTGTAAACTTTGCGTTGCCGCAAACGGGGTATCAAAAAATTGCTTATGCCGCCGGCTTCGATTTCCACTTGAAAGCTTCAGCCAACGCAGTAGGCAAAGGCACGGCCAACAGTTTCACGCCGTT
Organism: Flavisolibacter sp.; assembly: GCA_965247695.1. Taxonomy (GTDB): domain Bacteria; phylum Bacteroidota; class Bacteroidia; order Chitinophagales; family Chitinophagaceae; genus Flavisolibacter. The sequence continues at coordinate 718,387 of OZ252037.1, read as the reverse complement.
TGCCTTAGTCCCCGTAAATGATACCTATGGCGCTTCGGAAGTAACGCCGCCCGGCGTTGATGTAGGTTGCTATCAACTTAACGGCAGTGGCAACCGGCACTAATTTTTATTCGTCTTTTCTTTCCAAGAAAGCCACTGTTGCTAATAACGTGGCTTTATTTTTATTGTTTAAGAGTAGGCTGTTACCGTTACGCGGTTGACCGGTTAAAAATTTTTCTAATAACCGCTGCTAAATTCCGCCTTCTTCGCACACTCCTTTCCACAGCAAACTAATAAGAGAGTAGAAACGAAACGGCCCATGACTATGATCTCATGCAGAAAATTTTTGCGCAGTCAAATGATGCAAACCTTTATGTGCGCATTAAAGAGCCGGTGCAAAGCCGCGACAGTCTTGAGGGGATCCCATCTACGGCGAAGCGAGATAGTAAAAATTATTTTTAAAATCGCTGGTGGACTAATCTTGCGCAATTTTTTAAAACGGCTGTCGGTTGTGCTTTAATTATAGGAAGAGATAACAAAGACAAAAAAACGAGGTATAAAACAGGTATTAATTATACGTTGAAAAAAAGACAGCTATGAGGCTGACGGTGCTGAAAATCCGACCGCAATTTTTAGAAGCTGGCAAGGGCTTCTAACAAACACCGCTAAATTATTCTGCGTTAGGTAGCTATTAAACTTTGCAGCACGTACACTGTCCGATGCCCCATGAAAACAGATGCTATGAGATACCTGTTGACTGTTGTTCTTACTGCTCTCTTATTCGCCGCTTGCAAAAAAGAACCGACGCCTGATCCAGTGCCCGTGCCGACCGCTGAAGCCACATACTTCCCGCCCATCGGCAGCACCGAGTGGCAAACAACAACACCCGAAAGTTTAGGATGGAGCACCGCTAATATTCAACCGCTCTACGATTATTTAGACGCACAGCAAACAAGGGCCTTTATCGTTTTAAAAAACGGAAAGATCGTGTTGGAAAAATATTTCGGACAGAACCTTGCAGGTACAGCGGCCTTTAACCAGGCCAGCCAATGGTACTGGGCGTCGGCAGGCAAAACGCTGACGGGTTTTATGGTGGGTAAAGCGCAGCAGGAAGGCTTCTTAAACATCAACAATAAAAGCTCTCAATATTTAGGCACGGGCTGGACGAGTGAACCCTTGGCAAAAGAGAATCTCATCACCGTTCGCCACCAACTTACCATGACAAGCGGATTGGATGACGGCGTAGCCGATGAGGCCAACACTACGCCGGCAAGCCTTGTGTACAAAGCCGATGCAGGCACACGGTGGGCTTATCACAACGCCGCTTATACTTTGTTGCAGAAAGTGGTAAGCAGTGCAACGACACAAGCCTTTAGTAATTATTTTGACGCAAAGCTCAAAAGCAAAATCGGCATGGACGGCCAATGGATAGCGAATGGCTATGAAAACATTTATTGGAGCACGGCAAGAAGCATGGCCCGCTTCGGTATTTTAATGCAAGCCAAAGGGGCGTGGAACGGCAGTGATGTGCTGGGCGATTCAACGTATTACAACGCCTCCGTCAATACATCGCAGAACAACAATCTTTCGTATGGTTATTTGTGGTGGCTGAACGGAAAAGCATCGGCGATGGTGCCGCAGTCGCAAGTTGTTTATCGGATACCCTTAGCCGCCAATGCGCCGGCCGATATGTTTGCCGCCATGGGCAAGAACGGGCAATTGCTGGACATCGTTCCGTCAAAAGGTTTGATTGTTATTCGCATGGGCGATAATGCCAATGGTGCGCTGGTGCCTGTTACGTTTCAAAACGAATTGTGGGGAAAGATTAATGCGATTGTAAAGTAATGTTCTTGTCCGTGGCGGCTTCTAATTAAACAAGAACATGACAGCAGTGCATTACGCCAACGCTGAACTTGCGTTGCCTTCAATAAGATGCAGCAAGGCTTGCGCAATCTTCACTAAATTATCTTTCAGGCCGTCGTCTTTGATCTTTCCTTCTTCATCAACCTTTCCCTTCACGCCTTGCACCAGCAACAACGTCCCGGCTGTAAAAACAGCGCCCAGGGTTTTGACAATGAGTTGCAATTCTTCATGGCCTTTACCGCCGTGTGCCGAAGCGGTAATAAGAGCAGTTGGCTTGGCCGCAAAAACGGTGGTGGATACACACCACTCAAAAACATTTTTTAATCCGCTTGGGATGCTGAAGATGTATTCTGGTGTGCAAATTAAAACCGCATCCGCCTTGTCTATTTCATTTCTAAGATCACTGATCGCCTGCGGTGTATTTTCTAATGACAAGGCAGCGTCGAAATGCGGCAATTGTTGAAGGGCATCATACACCGTAAAGTGGAAACGGCCTTTTGTTATAGACACGATGTAGTTCACCAAATGAAGGTTAGAGGAGTTTGTGCTTGCGCTGCCCACGATAGCAAGAACGGTTTTTACTGACGACATTGTGCCGCGGATTTATACTGCATCTGCTTACGCCAACATTGATTGAAGCGCCAAAACCTTTTTTATCGCCGCCGCCATCTTCTCACCTTTTTCGTTCACCTGTTCTTCCGTCCACAACAAACTAATGAGCGTAGAAACGCAACGGCCCATCACTGCATCGGAGGCAGAGAAATCCTGTTTAGCTAAACGATGCAAACCTTCTCGTTGCGCATCAAACAGAGGATACAAAGCGGTGGCATTTTTAAGATGGTCCCATTTGCGGATGTAGTGCCAATTGTTCTCAAACCAATAAAAGTTTCCGCCGGCAATGCCTTGTGCTTTCATCTCCGCGATGGCGGCTTTGGTCAATTCTTCAGTGGGCAGAAACCAACTCAAAAATGTACAGCTATCGCCTTCTTCATCGGGCACTTTGCGGAAAGAAATTTCTGGTATCGTTGAAAGAATGGCTTTGAGCATTGAATGGTTCTTACGGTTGATGGCCAGAAATTCATCCACTCTTTTTACCTGCGCCAAACCCACGGCCGCATGAAGTTCCGATATGCGAAAGTTGTAACCCAGGAAAGGATGTAAGTCCGCGCCGCGGTCGGCACCTTTGTGGTCGTGGCCATGGTCGGTAAAGCCATCGCACTTGATATACACGTCTTCGTCGTTCGTCATCACCACGCCGCCTTCGCCGCAGGTCATAGTTTTTACGTAATCGAAGGAGAAGGTGCCGGCATCGCCGATGGTCCCGAGCTTTTTTCCTTTGTACGTGCCGCCGATGCTTTGGCAAGCGTCTTCAATCAGGAGCAAGTTGTGTTCTTTACAAATGCTTTTCAACGCATCCATATCGGCCATGCTTCCGCACATGTGTACGGGCATGATGCATTTTGTTTTATCGGTAACGGCGGCACGAACCGCATCAGGGTTCAACGTCAAGGTTTCATCCACATCCACCAACACCGGCACGGCACCTGTGCTCAAGATGGCTTCAAACGAAGCCACGAATGTGAAGGAAGGAATGATGACTTCATCGCCGGCGCCAATGCCGAGTGCGGCCATTGCGGTAGTTAACGCGGCCGTGCCGCTTGACAGCAATTGCGCATAACCGCAACCGAAGTAATTGCAGATTTCTTTTTCCAGTTCTGCCGCTTTCCAATGGCCGTTTCTGGCGCGGTCAAAACCGTAACGCATGAGCACACCGCTTTCCACCACGTCCATTAATTCTTTGCGTTCCGCATCGCTCCACAATTCAAAACCAGGCATAAGGTTGATTTGATGATTTGTTGATTTGAAAATTTGAAGATGTAAAATCGTCGGTTGCTGTGTGCAAAATTAGTGGCGGGCATACCGTAATTTAAAAAAATGCACAACACCTCGCAAGTGCAGAACGGAAAACGAGAAGGCCGTAGATGAATTTCCGAAGAGTACCACAGGTACGACTTTGCAGGCGTCAGCCCATCTCCGAATCATCAAATCATCAAATCGTCAAAACCATCCCCTTCTTCTGAATGACCGCAGCATCCACACGGGTATCAACAGCATGGCGCCCACGGCCAGCATAAAGCCCCATTTGTTGTGCAGCAGTGGAATGCTTTCAAAGTTCATCCCGAAGATGCCGCCGATGACCGTGGCCGGCGCCAGCAAACAAGTTACAATCGCCATCACCTTCATCACTTCGTTCATGCGCAGGTTTACATTGTTGATGTACAGGTCCTGCATCGAAACCATCACGTCGCGGTAGTTTTCGCAAAGGTCGTAAGCCTGGGAAATGTGGTCGTACACGTCTTTAAAATATTTGGTGGTTCGTTCGTCCAGCAGTTCACTTTCGCTGCGGGTGATGGAAGCGATCATGTCCCTTACCGGTGCAATGTTTCGCTTTAAAATAATCAGCTCTTTACGCAGGCCGGTAATGTTGGCGAGGGACAAGGTATTGCTGGCGCGAATGACTTCTTCCTCCACGGCCTCGATGCGTTCGCCCAAGCCTTCCATCACCAAAAAATAATTGTCCACGATGATGTCGAGCATGGTGTAACAGAGATAATCGGCGCCGCGCTGCCGCAGCTTGCTGGCGGGCATGTGCAGCTTGTCGCGAATGGGATTGAACACGTCGCGTTCGGGGTCTTCCTGAAAGGTGATGACGAACTGCCTGCCCAGCACGATGGAGATTTGTTCCGTCTCCACGCTGGCCTGTTGCTTATTAAAATAGAGCATGTTGAGCAGGCAATAAAACACACCTTCCACTTCGTCGGTTTTAGGTCGCTGGCCGCTGCTTAAAATGTCTTCGGTAAGCAAGGGGTGGATGCCGAAATGCGCCGCTATTTTTTCCACATCGGCCTTTACAATGCCGTCCACGTTTAGCCAGCTGATGTGGCCGTTGTTTACACAAGTGAAGCTCTCTTCAGGCGTGGTCAGCTTGTGTTCCGAGAGGTCTTGGGCGTTGTAATCATAAACCGTTATCAGGCTTTTCAACGAGTCGGTGCGGCGGGCTTCCACCGTGGGATTTACGTTCACGATCTTCTTGGTGCGTTGTGTGCCGAAGAGCGAAGTGGGCACGAGGTAACGGATGTAGTGCTTTGCCTTCACGGTGTAAAAAATTTTGAAGGAAGGTAGTTTTTTACCGCTGAAGAATTGGAAATAGCCGCCCTGGCGCCGACAATCCATTTGCCATTTACACGCCCATCTTAGCAATTGATTCTGTAAGAAAAAGCCGTGCAACCCGCGCGGCTTTTTTATTTGCTTCCACTAAGTAAGAGCCGGCCCCAGCGTACTAACACGCCGTAAATCGCAACTTAATTTTCGTAACTCTCCCATCCTCTTTTGCTCTTTTACCCTTTTTAAGTTCCCGCAGTTCTACACTTGTACCCGCTTTGCCACCGCTCTACATTTACGGGGTGAAACCGATTCACTAACCGTAATACCTACCTATGAAAAAATTTTACTCCTATTCATTTACGGCTTTCACCACCCTGTTTGTTTGGGCGCAAACGGGCCAGGCCCAATGTGTCAACGGCACGCCGGGCGGCACTACCGCTTACGACACCACAATGAAGTTTCCTACCGGCGCCACCAACATGCAGGTGAAATTTCCAAAGTTCAATGCGCAAGCGGGCATGGTTACCTGTGTAAAGCTCATTGTAACCGTCGTGGGCATCGTGGATACGGTGGCCATGCAAAACTATTCGGGTTCCCCGCAAACCGCCGACTTCTACTATAACCGCTCGGATTTTATGTCGGGACCGGGTTTAACCCCTTCGCTTTCCAACACCTTTAACGGCCACTACGGCCCTTACGGCCTTTCGGCTTACGACGGCATACCCAATGCCGGCAGCGACTTTCAGTCCATATCAAGGGATACGGTTTTGCGGCAATCCATGACCCGGACGCTCACCGACTCAACGGAGATTTCGCAGTTTTACGGGCCGCCAGGCGACAGCGTGAACTATAACTATAACATCAACGTGTCCACTTCGGCCACCATCACCGGCGGCAGCAGTTCAAGCCTGGTGCTTACGTCGGCGCTGGTAAACTTTCGGTTTGAATACTGCACGTGCCCGTTGTCGGTATTGCCGGTCGGGCTGAAAAATTTTTCGGTCAGTAAAACGGGCACCGCCAACGCAGGCCTTCGGTGGGAAGCCGAAGCCGGAACCGACCATTATTTTTACGAGATTGAGGTGAGCCGCGACGGCCAGCATTTTTCAAAAGAAGCGGTGATGAACAAACAAGTGAATGCCGCATCGCCTTTGTACCAATTTGCATACGCCGCCAAACCTCATGAGTACGGCCGCTATTATTTTCGTGTGAAGCAACAATGGCTGGATGGTTATTACCGCTACTCCGAAGTACGTTCGGTTGATTTTGCCAATGCGTTGTTTGCCTCGGTAAGCGTGTATCCCAATCCCTCTTCCGGACAAGCCGGAATTAAGTTTATAGCCGCCAAGGCCGGTGTGTACAAAGTGGAAGTTTCCAATGCCGCCGGACAAGGAATAAGCAACAAGGAAATGCAGGTGGCTGAAACGGACTTCAAGCAATTGAACACCTTGCAAAAAGGAACGTACTATGTGAAGATTACCGAACTGACGAGCGGCGCAAGCTGCATACAACAGTTGATTGTGCAGTGAGGATGATGAACAAATGAGTGGTGAGCCGGTCGTTTATAAAACAACAGTCTTCCATAAAAAAACCTCCCAGATAGCCGGGAGGTTTTTTTATGCAATGTTTGTGCAGATAAAGTCATTCATCATTCATTAAACTCATTCTTCCGGCAACAAATGCCACCGCTTTGCCAAGCCGTTAAACACAAAAGCAACATAACAGACAACGCCTAAAAGATTGGCAAGAAAGATGTTCGCTTCATGCGCCACCACCCAAGTGCTGAATGGATAGTAGCGCCGCATCAATTCGTCTACATCAAGCCTCGTGCTGTAGTACTGCGAAGCCATATCGCTGTGATAACTGTGAATGATAGACACCATTAACATCACGGCAAAAGGTATAAGATACACATGCCAGTTCAGCAACACGCCAGCCCCGGTCTTACTACGCCGGCCGCTCAAGAAGCCTATTGCCAATAATAAAAAGGCGGCGCAAAGAATCAGCAGCAAATAAGGCAGGCCCTCCGCGCTATGGCTGCCAATGCCGATAAGCCCGATCAAAATCATCCACACCAAAGTGCCCACTACACTGATTAAAAAAACCTTGCGGCTAAAGCGGCGGTAACAAAGCAGCAGGATAGACAGCGATAGCGCCACGTAGCCAATCACCGTCCAAGCGGTTTTTATGTCCCGCCAGTTGTCAGCAGCCGGTTGGCAGTCTTCAATAAATCCAAAAAGCTGCGTTACCTGGTTGTCGTTAAAGTAATACTTGTTCTCCTGCTCACCGTATTGATAAGTGAACCGTTGCTGCGGTATCAGGTCGCCAAGTGTAAACAGCGAATCTTTAAAAACGGCCGTCGTTAATTCGTTCGCATCCAGGCGATATTCCACACCGTATTTGTTCAGGACCGCAAAGAGTTGTGTGATGCTTTGCCTTACCGAATCACGTTGACCAGCCTTCAGCCATGCCTGATTGCGATTGCTGATGGCTTCGAAATTTTCTGTTGGGTAAGTAGTGTAGTTAAGAAGTTTGCTGCAATAGTTTGCGTAGCTAAAAGCATCGGGCTGCGCCAATGCTTTCTTTACCAAAAGCGAATCGGGGCCGCTGTAGGCCAAGCCGGTTTCAGTGGGTGTTATGTACGCATCTGGAAGGGTGTCGTTACGAAGTCTTTTTTCCGTGCAACTGTTTAAAAGAAAGTACGGCGCCTTTTCCACCGGCACATACACCATGCCTTTGTTTACCGCTGTCATTTCCTTCACCAATGTGGTTTCATTGGTGATGCTTCGCACCCTTAGCTTCACGCCCCACTCAAACGATTGTGAAAAAGAAATGCTGGTGAGAACAATAAGAAAGATGATCCCGAATTCTTTGGCCAGGTATCCTTTTGAAATGCGATAGAAAGTTTTAAAGGCATTGTTGCGCAGGTAATAAACACACCACACAATAACCACCAACAGTGCACAAAGAATAGAGAAGGTGTACATGCCTTCGCCGCCTACGCGGCTCAAGCGGTAATAATCCACCAGAGATTTTGTGTTTACGAAGCTAATGCCTCCCAGAAAGAAAAGAAGATGAAGAATCAAATTGGCAAGCAGTACCCACACCACTCTTGTATTCCAAAGCAAAGGGTAATGCGTAAGCAGGTATTGATGAAAACGTTTCATGTTTTGGCAGAAGATTAAGCGTCAAAAAAGCGGCGCGAAGACGATGAAATATCGCGGATGTATTTTACCGGAAGAGCGGCTTCGCCCAACAAGCGCAGCACCGTTGACACACCCGTTGATGCCTCGAAATAAAGAATGTACACACCGCCGTTGTACGACAGCTTTTGCAAACCGTGTGAAGCAAACAAGGCTTGTAATTCATCGCGACTGACGGAAGATTCCAGTTCAAGTGTCAAGCCTTTAGCTTCCTCTGTTGTTTGCCTTGTTGATTGATACTGCGGCACACCCTTTTGTAAAAAAATCACGCGGTCGGAAACCTTTTCCACCTCATACAATTGCTGCGAGCTTAAGATGATGCTCAAGGGCATGGTGTGCGACTGCGCCAGAAAACGCAGGTCTTCCAAAATGATTTGCTGCGCCAGAATATCCAGGTTGGCAAGCGGTTCATCCAACAGTAAAACCTGCGGCTTGCGAATAAGCGTTCGCGCCAGTTCAAAGCGCATTTTATAGCCGGAAGAAATGCGGCCCCAGTTGTAGGTACGAAACGGACGCAAGCCCATGCGGGCCACAATCATTTCCGTCCATAAACGATTTTCATTTCCTGTGTAACCGGTGAAGTTGCTGGCAAATTGCAGGTTCTCCATCAAGCCGCCGTACCACGACTGTGGCCGTTGCGGAATAAAAGCCAAAGCGCTTCTGGTTTCATAATTATCAGGTGGCTTTGCCGTGTTGTTGATGTAATAATTGATGGTGCCCGTATCGGGTTTAAGCTCGCCGTGCAACACCCGGAGCAAGGTGGTTTTGCCGTTGCCGTTCTCGCCAACAAGGCCAATGATTTGCGCCGTTGCCACTTCTACGTTCGTTGAAGAGAGACTGAAGGCGCCTTTCGAATACCGCATCGAAATGTTGTCGGCTTTCAGCTTGATTACATGCGGCCTTTCATTGGGGCCAGAGTAACCGCGTTCAATCAGGGGCAAGAGGGCTTGCACCTGCGACAACAGCAAAGCGCTCCGGTCTTCGGCTTGCGCATGGGCATCGTACCAATCGCAAAAGCGAAGCGTATGTTCATAAACCGTAAAGTTGAGCGTTTCAATGGCGGCATCGAGCAGGCGACGATAGCCAAGATGCGTATCGCCATTGGCAAAATAAGTGTTGACTTCCTGCAGCCGGCTTTGGAAATAAGTCATAGTGATGTAGAGCTACACAAGATAGAGAAGTATTGCCCTCGTTTTATTTTGCCCCACCCTTTTCAGCCCCTTTGCGTTCAGCAAGCGAAGGCTTGCCTTTGTTCAATCAAATCATTGGAGAAGGAAAAGAGCGACTATACAAATACTGGTGGTTCCGTATGGCAGGATTTTTTATCCATTTCCATTCAACAGTATTTCGATAAACTCTTCAATCAACGCAAATGAAAAAACGAAACGCATTCGCCACCGGCGGATGGATGGCTTGCGCGACGGCAGCATGGCTGCTAACCGCCTGTAACAACGGCGCCACAAGCACGGAAACAAAAGACAGCACCGGCGCCGCAACCGTGACAACCGAAAAGAAAGCCGGTGACATTCCCGATTTAAAGCCCACCACGCCCAAACCCGAATGGGGCAAAGACATTGACGACAACATGCACGTGGTGCTGGACAAGCTGGCTTCTTACGGCGACCCGCCGCTGGAAACATTATCGGCACCCGAAGCCCGTACCAAACACACGCCCACCGATGCGGTGATGGACGTGATGAAGGAGAACAACATTCCCATGCCGCCTTCGACGGTGGATACGATGGGTAAGGAAATTCCGGTTAGCGGTGGAACCATTCACGCCAGAATTTATACACCGAAGAGCGGTGCCGGACCGTTTCCGTTGATTGTTTATTATCACGGTGGCGGATGGGTAATTGCCACAGTGGATACCTACGATGGGGGCGCAAGAGGCCTGGCCGAACAATCAGGTGCGGTGGTGGTATCGGTGGAATACCGAAAAGGTCCCGAACACAAATTTCCAACGGCGCACAACGATGCCTTTGCTGCTTATCAGTGGGCTTTGCAAAATGCGGCATCGCTCAAGGCCGACCCGAAGATGGTAGCGGTGGCTGGTGAAAGCGCCGGTGGCAACATGGCTTGTAATGTAAGCATTATGGCAAGGGATAAAAAAATACAAATGCCCTTGCGCCAAGTGTTGGTTTATCCCGTAGCCAATAGCGACATGAACGACGAATCTTACCAGAAATATGGCACGGCAAAACCCTTGAGCAAGCCGCTCATTCAATGGATGGTGAAGAATTATTTGGCAGATACAACGCAAGCAAAAGACCCGCGCATTTCGTTGGTGAATGCGAATTTGAAAGGCTTGCCGCCCACAACCATCATTGCCGCCGAAATAGATTTGCTGCAAACAGAAGGCAAGCTGCTGGCGGATAAATTAAAGGCCGCCGGCGTGGATGTGAATTATAAATTGTACGACGGCGTCACGCATGAGTTCTTCGGCATGGCTACGGTGTTGAAGGATGCAAAAGATGCACAGGCTTTGGCCGCATCCGATTTAAAGAGTTCGTTTAAGAAATAGTGTGTTTGGTTTGAGAAAAAAGCCGTTGGCGATTGCCAACGGCTTTTTATTATTTAGGAGAAATAAATTTTTTAAAAGACGGCCCCGAAACTTTTCAACGCATTTGCACGTCGCGGTAATTAACAACAGAATGAGGTTTTGTTTCCGTTATTCCGTCTTCGTTTACAACAATCACTTTTAGCGTGGCGCCATCGCTGTCGAAAAACTCAAGGCAGTAACCTGTTTTTTCGTTTTTGTCAATGATCTCAACTACAGTGGCAACATCGCCTTTCTGCAGTTCTTCTTCGGATAGATTCCGCGAGAGAATGACTTGCTGGTAAAGTTTAAAACGATTGTTCATGATCGGGATACAAAGTTACAAATCTATACGCTCCGGATTCTGTTTGCTGAAGCCAAATTGTGATGATCGCTTTTATTTTTAGAAAGCCCTTGATTGAATACAAATCGCCAAATTCACTTTCTCTTTCCAATCTCGGCTCGTTGTTCTCTGCAATGACACAAATATCGTTTGCCAGTTCTTCCCAATTTTGAATAGAATACCCAAGCGACAACAAAAATTTTGACTTGTCGTTCTTTCGCTTTTCGACGAGTAGATACGCTGTGATTTTTTCAGGTGCAATTAATATCTGGCTTCTATGCAAACCCATTTGCTATGAATATCTTTTGAATCAAATATTGCCATAAATGAAAACAGGATTCGAGCATCGCTTCACAACTTCCCATACAACTCCCGCAACTTCTCCCGTGTCATGATCTTCTCCCAATCGGTGCCCAGTGCATTTTCCCAAAGCGGCTTCATGCCCAGCGATACGTTGATCATCGTATCAAACTGGTCTTCGCTTAAATCCTTGCAAATGCCTTGGGGTATTTCAATGCCGTTCTTTTTCACCATGCGCTTGAATTCGGCCACGCCTTCGGGATAATACTCTTCAATATGATTCATCACAATGCAATTGCCGATTCCGTGTTTAGTGCCGAGCAAATAGCTCAAGCCATAACTTACTGCATGGGCCACGCCCACCTGCGAATAGGCGATGCTCATGCCACCTGCGTAAGAAGCCATCATCAGCTTGTCATCGCATTCATCGTCCCAGGAATCTTTTTCTAAAAATATATAACGGCAAAGGTCAAGGGCTTTTTCGCCGTAGCTTTTACTGAATTCATTCAGATAAGTGCCTGTTAAGCTTTCAATGCAATGAATGTAACAATCCATGCCTGTATAAAAGCGTTGGTTCACGGGTGCGTTCGCGGTTAGTTCGGGGTCTAAAACAATTTGATTGAAAGGCGTGAAGTCGGAGTTCATTCCGAGCTTACGTGTGGGGCCGGTTAATACCGTCGTGCGACTGACTTCTGCGCCCGTTCCGCTTAAGGTCGGAATGCCGGCTTTATAAACGCCGGGATGTTTCACCAAATCCCAGCCTTGATAATCAGCCGAGGAACCGGGGTTATTCATCATCAGTGACACGGCTTTTGCCAGGTCCATGGTGCTTCCGCCGCCGATACCCACCACGCCGCTCACCATTCCAAATTCATTCTTCAGTGCCTCCGCCAAGGCATCCACCTGCGCCGTTTTTGGCTCGTAGCTCACATCGGCAAAAATAATTTTATCGCTGCCGCGAAGCGGTATGCGGTTCGGCAATTCTTTGCCTTCAAAAAAATGATCCACCAAAAAGATTATGGGCGAATTGTCCTTGCGTTGCGGCTTCAATATTTCATCGAGTTGGTTGAAGGAGCCGCGGCCGTACACCACGTAATCCACCATTTTAAAATTGCGAAAGCTCATGGCGCAAAACTAACCGCAGATTATTGGGATTTTAGGGAAGGATTGTCGGGAGTGTTTTTTCGAACGCCTCCTCTTTTACTGTTTGAGTAACGAGGATGTGAAGCGCATTTTAACAGGCTGCTTCAAAAAATCAGAAATCAGAAATTAGAAATTTGCCCTCTGCCCCCTACCTTCGCCGTCCTTTCACAAAACCAGCGGGTGTGGTACCTGACGGTTCTATTGAAACCAGTCCGGCTCTCCACGGACAATTTTCTTAAACGTGAAAAAACTTATTCAAGATGAAACGTACATTTCAACCCCATCGCCGCCGCCGCAAAACCGTTCACGGATTTCGCAAGCGCATGCAATCAGCCAACGGTCGCAAGGTATTGGCAAGCCGCCGCGCCAAAGGCCGTCATAAGCTGACAATAAGTGATGAGAAAAAGCTGAAATAAAAGCGACCGAGCCTTCCTGCCCTCCAAATGAGGGACTGGTTAACGCACAAGGCCGGCTTTGCGACGATACTGTAAAAACTCAATCATACTTTGTGGTTGGGTTTTTTCTTTTGGGCAACAGGGGCCAGTACATCTATTGAGCAATTGTTGCGACGCTCCGTTCATCGTTCAGAGCAACATTCAGCACAGCGTCGCGGCGGCCTTTATCTTTACTTTCATGCCTAAACGATTTGGTTTCCCAAAAGCCGAACGCTTAAAAAGCCGCAAGCAAATTGATGGCTTGTTTGCCGATGGAACGGCGGTTTCGGTTTTCCCCGTGCGGGCCGTTTATAAATTTTCAGCATCGGAAACAGCCGGTGTAAAAGCTGGCGTAAGCGTAAGCAAGCGGCATTTTAAAAAAGCAGTGGACCGCAACCGCATCAAGCGCCTGCTTCGCGAAGCCTATCGTTTGCAAAAAGAGAAACTGGTGGTGAAAACAAATGAAGCGGGTGTAAGCGGTACTGTATTCTTTCTTTATACCGATAAAACAATGGCTGATTTTGAAACCGTGAAAGCCGCCATGGGAAAATGCCTTCATCGTTTAACAAAGACTCTTTACCGTGAAAACCCTTCGTAGTTTATTGGCCTTTCCCTTTATTGCGCTGATAAAAATCTACCAATGGTTCATCTCACCATTACTTGGGCCACGTTGCCGCTTTACACCCACTTGTTCACAGTACGGATTGGAAGCGTTTAAAAAGTACGGCCCACTAAAAGGGTTGTGGCTAACGGCAAGGCGGGTGGTTAAGTGCCATCCCTGGGGCGGCAGCGGGTACGATCCGGTGCCGTAGGAAACGGTCACGTGCATTGAAAATTACCTTCAATAAGTTCACTAAGATCTCTACGTTGTCAATAACCAACTAAGGCAAAAGGGAATTCTAGTTGACAGGTTTGTGCGTTGCCATTTCTTGCGGGTAAAACAGTTTCATCAAATATCACTTCAGAATAGCTACATGGGAGGCAATAAAAACTGTGTTGGTCGCAGTGACTTTCTTACTTGAAGAAATTTGCGTCGGCACTTATGTCAAAGTCAATTTCAAGATTTAGCGCACTCATTCTTTTGATGTGATCAATTGTAAGATGGTGGCCGCCTATCAACGTATTTCCGTTATGAAAAGATGAATAAACCTGAATATAACCCTTTGCCTCATTGACAAGTTTTTCAATCCCTTCTTTATCCTGCTCCAAATAATCAAGTAGCTTGGTTAGCTTGTCTTCAAACTCACCAGCTTCAGGGTTGGGTTCAAAATGAATTGTGCTTTGTTTCCAAACAAACTCTGATTTGGTATCAGGCCTTTTTTTATCACCCTTGTTCCTTCCTCTTGTTGATGTCAGTTTTGTTAACCAGGCTAACTCCATTAGCGATAATGTTTCGGATGCAGCTCTAAAATAAACGGAGTGGTAAGCTTCTATATCAACCCACTTAACCGACACGGTTGGTTTTATATCCACATAAACTGTAAGAAAAAATTTTTCATCTTCAACATTAAAATACACAACGGCCTCGTCTTCCTTGGCCGTATCAATCCTTGCAATTTTCGGTTTGTTGTCACTATAAACAAGACTATGAATTTCTAAGAATTGTGCCGTTACGCCAAAGGTTTTATGCTCAATTTCCCGAATTGCTTTTTCAATAATTAACGGCTCTATCGTGCTCATACAACCAAGGTATAAATATCTGTTTTATCGTAGCACATGTCATCTGATTAAAGCAGTGTAATTTTTCACGTTTGTCCAATAGGGTACAAAGCGTACAAGAGTGCCGTTCGACAAGCTGACGATAAACTTTCAACGAACGTCCAATGGATAGACAGACCTCTGGTCCAAAAAGAAAAACGCAACCATAAAGCATGATTGCGTTTTGCAAGTATCGTTGTAAAGCGGGCCTTTGTGTGTTGCCAAAGCCCCCTTTAGGGGGTTGGGGGTTGCATCCTGAACGTATTTCCCTGCGGCATATTCTTGCGCATTTCCTCCATCAGTTTGTCACGTTCTTTTGAGAATTCAGCAGCGGTTAGTTTCTTGCCGTCGCTGGGTGCTTTTATTTTATTAGC
The DNA here is from genome assembly GCA_965247695.1 of Flavisolibacter sp. Taxonomy (GTDB): domain Bacteria; phylum Bacteroidota; class Bacteroidia; order Chitinophagales; family Chitinophagaceae; genus Flavisolibacter. Next base: position 703,349 of record OZ252037.1, on the reverse strand, counting down.
TACAACCTTTGGCGAGAACTCAAGGGCCTTGGTTACGCTTTGTCCGTTGTTGACATCCAACTCCAAAATCAAACCGGGTAATTGCCCGGCATAGTTCGGACCGGCGGGCACGGGAACCTGCATGGTGTACCAGGCAATCACTTTTGCGGTGTCGGCTATCATCTCGCGTTTCACCTGGCCGTTCTCCATGGTCATTCGCGGCCGTTGGTTGATGGTGGTTGCTGTGGCCTTGTGCGCCGTAAAGTTCAAAATGGTTTTTGTTTCCTCGCTCAATTTCCATTGCAGCCTGGTCAGCGTGTCGGTCACTATAAAGTTTTTGTCCATAACGTCGCGTTGGTCTATGCGCTCCCCTTTGGCAAAATCAATGTAGGTGGTTTCGCCCTGTGCGCCGCGCATCTGAATCATCATGCCGCCGCCCGAAAAGCTTTGGCCTCCGTCATCATTAGCATTGGGCAGGTATTGATACAGCGAGTGTTCAGGAGTGAACAGCAACTCGTATTGGTCGGTGCGGCTCTTGGGCATTTTGTCCATTTGCGCCTGTATCTCCGGCGGAATGTTGCCGCCGCCAAAACGCATGTTGCTTAGCTGCATCGTGCGTTCGTAAGTCACTTTGCCCTCCTTGGTTTGCGCTTGTACAAAAAGGGAGAAAGACGTGGCGGCCATTAGCAGTATCTTTTTCATGGTTGATTGCTTTGTTCAAAAATAAGCCGGCCCCTTGTGGCGGCCGTTAACCGCCGTTGAAAGAGGGTTAATAATCGTTAAGAAAATGATGAACGGTAAACGGAACCGTTACTTTTGTTTTGATGGGCACGATGAAAAATAAACGATGGCTGCCGCTGCTGATGGTGCTGGCTATTCTCGCCATTGCGGGCTTTCAGGCGTATTGGATCAGCAAGAGCTATGAGCGGGAAGAGCGAATGCTGGAACGAAATACCAACGGACAGTTTCGGGAAACGGTGCTGGGCCTGCAAACAGCCAAACTCAAGCTTGACCGGTTGGCGTCGGTTAATGCTGACTCTGCACATTCTGTTGCCGAAGCAAAGGATTTTTTGGAGCGGCGCCCAAAAGATGACGAACCCGCTTATCCCTTCAGCCGCCGCGAAAAAATGATCGGTATGGTGGATGCCATTATGAAAAGAACCGGTGAAGGCAAGCCGCAGATTTATCTGCACAAGTTTACAGATACGACGCATCGCTTCAACCAACCCATGTCGCCGCGGCAGAACCGCATCCTGCAGTTTTTGTTTGATGTGGATTCCTTGCAGGATTCAATTCGCGTTCACGATGTGGACACAGCCTTTGCCAAACGCCTTGCCGAACAAAAAATAGACGTGCCCTTTCGCGTAAGCCGTGTGCAAACGGCCGACTCCTCCGACAAACCCGTATTTAACGAAGTCACCCTGGGCTTTGCGCATCCCATTACGTACCGGCTTGAATTGGAAAACACGTTTCCGTTTTTGCTCAAGCGCATTTCATCAGCCATTTTGTTTTCGGTGTTTCTGGTCGGCTTTACCATTTTGTCTTTTGCGCTCTTGTACCGCAACCTTCGCCGGCAGCAAAAGCTGGCCGACATTAAAAACGAGTTCATCTCCAACATCACTCACGAACTAAAAACACCCATTGCCACGGTGAGTGTAGCCATTGAAGCCTTGCGCAACTTTGGCGCTTCGGTTAGTCCGCAAAAAACACAGGAGTACTTAGACATATCGGCCAATGAATTGCAACGGTTATCGTTGCTGGTGGATAAAGTGCTCAAGCTTTCGATGTTTGAAAAGAAGGAAATCGAGATACGCTACGAGCCCGTCAACCTAAAACAATTAGCCGATGAGGTAGCCGCTTCCATGCGCCTTCAATTTGAAAAACACAAAGCGGCCGTCACCATTCATGCGGAAGGCGATACTACAGTGGAAGGTGATAAGCTTCATCTGCAAAGCGTGTTGTTTAACCTGCTCGACAACGCGTTGAAATATTCAAACGGCCACGCTCCGGTGATTGATGCGGACATCAAAGAAATCAACAACGGCCTTCAACTCACCGTTGCCGACAATGGTGTAGGCATTCCGCCTGAATACCACCAGCGCATTTTTGAAAAATTCTTTCGCGTGCCGCACGGCGATGTACACAATGCCAAAGGATACGGCTTGGGCTTGAGCTATGTGGCGCATGTGGTGGAGCAACACAAGGGTTCCATTAAAGTAGAATCGGAAAAAGGCAAGGGAAGCAGGTTTGTGATTGTGCTACCGAAGAGGGAAGTATGATTTTTATTGCAGAAAAAGAAATGTGCATGAGGGCATTCAAATCTGCCAACAATCAACCTTATTATCTTATTCCATTGTAGTGATGCAAATAAGGTAACAAGGCTGGTTTACAAAAAAGCTGCCTTAACTACTAAGGCAATAAGGTTTAAAACTCACTGTTAGCGGCAATGCTCAAACAACACTGACCTCAACACTTCACATAATTTTATTCAACACATTAAATTCATTATTGAAAACTGTCGCAAACTACACTGTAAAATGGCATAATTGCACCCTGCAAAAGTGTAGGTCATGAACCAACTTTGTGTTATTCATTAAAATAAAAAGATCATGACAGCAACAAGAAAAACAAAAATCACCTACCGGATTTTTACGGGTTGTTTTTGGTATTTATGATTATGGCTTCTATCCCTGATTTTTAAGTGTACCGGTAAGTGGTATAGCATCTGCCGTAACAGGATTGATTTTATTGGATGGCTGTTATATTTTTTATCGCAAAAAATAAAACTAGTATGAAAACAACAAACAATCAGCTTCTAATAAAAATTAGTGAAGAATTCGCCAACGGAAATCTTGAGTTTGCCGGAGCATATTTAGCTGACGATATTAAATGGACTATTCTTGGAGACAATCCAATTGCAGGAAAAGAGCAAGTGCTTGAAGTGTCTAAGATGTCACAGCTTCAAAGCTTTCCTGCTATTACTATAAAAAATGTAATAGCGCAAGAAAATTATGTGGTTATTGAAAGTTCAGGAAGAGCGACAACTAAAAGTGGGAAACCATATAACCAGAGTTATTGCGATATTTTCAGGTTTGAAAATGAACAGCTTCAAGAAATAACGACTTACCTTGATACAGCATTAAGCCGTAAAGCAGATAGCTGAAAACATTACCGACAACCTTCGATGAATTGATCGCTTGCTTAAACCCAGCCCTTCTTCCCTAAATTTAGTGCATGAAGAAAACAAAAGTTTTGTATGTGGAAGACGAAACCTTCCTGGCCAAAATCGTGAGTGAAACCCTCGAAAGCCGCGGCTACGATGTGGTGTTGGAAGAAGACGGCGGCAAGGCGGTACAAAAATTTACCGAAACATCTCCTGATGTTTGCGTGCTCGACATCATGCTGCCCAACAAGGACGGCTTTGCTATTGCCGACGAGATCCGCGACAAGAATGCAAACGTGCCCATCATTTTTCTATCGGCCAAATCGCAAACGGCCGATGTGGTGAGCGGCTTTAAAACCGGCGCCAACGATTACATCCGCAAGCCCTTTAGCATGGAGGAACTCATTGTGCGCATTGAAAATGTTTTGCGCCGCAAAACCGCACTCCCCGAAGGTCAGGAGGAAGTCACAATCGGCGCTTACACCTTCAACACCAAACGCCAAACCTTACACCATCCCGATGAACAGCGCAAGCTCTCTTACCGCGAAAGCGAACTCTTAAAACTGCTTTACGAGAACCGCGACAAGATTGTGGAGAGAAGCGAAATTCTCACCTTGCTTTGGGGCAGCGACTCCTTCTTCAACAGCCGTACGCTTGACGTTTACATCACTAAACTGCGCGGCTACCTTAAGCACGATGCAGCCATTGAAATCATCACCATCAAAGGCATCGGTTATCGCTTTGTAGCCACGTAAAAGTTGGCAGCATCATTTATAGTTGAAAGACCGCTTCCTGCCTGTAAGAATACTGCCGACTGTTTATTTTTCTTTACTGGCATAGGTTTTTTAGTCCATTAACCATGAAAGCCAGAGTGGCCCGCAAGATTGCTAAACGACTCTTTGCCGTTGCGGCAGTGCTGATGATTACGTTCTTTCTCGGCATTTTTTTGCTCACCCGTTTTTACGTCGAACCTACGTTGCGCAGCCGGCTTCAAACCTTGATTGTTGCCGGTTCCGACAGTTTGTACACCTACAAACTGGGCGACTTGTCCACCAACTTTTTCGGTGGCAACATAACCGCCTCGGACTTTCAAATGACGGTGGACAGCAGCCGCTATCGCCTGTTAAAAGAGAGAGCGGCTTTGCCGGCACTGGTGATGCGGATAGCTGTGAAGAAGGCAAGCATCAAAGGCATTGGCGTGCTTGCGCTTTTATTCGGCAAAAAAATTTACATCAGCGAAATCTCGTCACAGGAAGCCGATATAAACGTGCTGCGGAATTTTAAAAAAGCAGACAGCAGCACACAGGTCACCAAAAACAAAGAACCGCTTTGGAAGCTGCTGCAACCCAAAATAAAAGACATCGCCATTGATAAAATAGCGTTGAACGGCATCCGGCTCTTGTATCAAAATACGCAGGACATTGACGCGGCCAAGCTGCAGTTTGAACGCTGCGATGCGCTGTTTGAAAAGATACGCATTGACAGCGCCGCCGTTGCCGACACGGCCCGCATCGGTTACGTGGAGAATTTTTCGTTGCGCTTCAAAGGGCTTTCTTTTCGTTCGGCCGATTCGCTTTACCAGATGAAGGCCGATGCGGTTTCCTATGCCTCTTCCAACCGCCATCTCGACGTTCAAAAATTTTCGCTGCAACCCACGCTCAACAAAGACCAGCGCATTGACAGCTTTCGCAAATCATGGTATTCCCTTTCGTTTGACGAGGTGGTGTTCAACGGCCTTCGGCTTGACCGTTACCTGCGGCAGAACCGTGCCGAAGCGGACAGCGTGGTGTTTCAAACGCCGCGGCTTTCTATTTATTCCGATAAGCTGGGGCTGAAGAATTACGCCAGCAACATCGGCCAGTATCCGCACCAAAAACTATTGGGCGCCGATGCCGTGATTGCCATTAAAAAGTTCAGTGCCCACAACATGAGCCTTGACTTTACCCAACGGGATGAAGACACAAGGGAAGAAGGAACGGTGCCGTTCAGCAACCTTGAACTAACCGTAAACAACATTGTAAACGACTCTGCGCTGATTAAACAAAACCCCGTGGCAACGGCTTCGGCTTCGGGCAAAATCATCGGCAGCCCGGTGCAAACTTCGTTTCGGTTTTACCTTGATTCGGCAGACGGAAAGTTTGACGTTACCGGAAGGCTGCAACAGGTAACAGCAGCGCAAATCAATCCGCTTTCATCCACGCTTGCCAATGTGCAGGTGCCTTCAGCAGACATTGAATCGCTGGCCTTTTTTATTCGCGGCGAAGACTACGGCGCCGTAGCCAATGTGCAGATGAAATACAGCAATTTGTCGGTGGTGTTTTTTAAATACGATAAAGAAACCGGCAAGAACTCAACGCGGGGTTTTCTTACCAAGCTGCTGAACAAATACGCCCTTTACAACGCCAACCCGGCCAGCGGCGCGGAACGAAAGGCAGAGGGCGTGAAAGTGGCGCGGCTGACCACGCAAACTTTTTTTGGCTTGATATGGCAGGCTGTGTTTGCGGGCATGCAGGCCATTATTTTGAAATCGGGAACGTAGGAAATAAATGTTCACCTGTTCACTTGTTTACAGGTTCACTTGTTGGGCGTGATGCAAAATAAAGGCTTCGGTTGGCAAGAGGCTTGCTGGTAAGATAACGAGCGAAAGCAAAACAAGTGAACAGGTGAACTTGTAAGCAAGTAAACTATTAATTTCTCGTAAACAATTTTTATGGTTACCAAAGAAAACAAAGGCGGCTTTTTGCGCAACGAGCAAGTAGAAGAAGACAACAAGGTAAAAGGCAGGATCGAAAGTCCCTACGAAGGCGCACAAGACACAGGCGACAAGATGGTTCGGCAAGATGGTAATGCGGTGCAGCGCCGCGACGGCCGACCACAAGATGAGGCGCAAGATGTGGAAGAATAGGCGCAGCAAAAATTACAATCTCTAAACGGTTGAACAGGCACCATTCTTGGGTTGGTTGAAATGAACCAAAAAACGTAGAGACATGGAAGTTACAGCAGCAGTGTTGTACGGTGGTCACCTGGCGCACTACGATGTGCGGGTGCAAAGCGGAAGGGAGTGTCATGCTCAACTTTCCAGCTATAGAGGCAGCGCTTTGCAATGCCCGCCGCAATACATTACACTTAAAAAAGAAGGACGGCATTGGACAAGCAGCGATGTGGACAATCAGCTTTCGGACGACTTGGGTTATGCTGTGGAATTAAAGGCCAAACCTATTTTGGATGACCGGCGAAGAGAAGGCGGCCACCCGGCGGAATAATGCCGGTTGCAGCAGGCAATTTATCTTTTTGAGAAAGACTTGGTTAGTGCCGGGTCTTTTTTGTGCCCATACCTTCAATCATTCAAACAGTATATGTCTTGGCGTTATTGAACAATTGGTGTTCGCCTTGCTGCACATAACCCAATTGATTAGTGAGCAGATGGGTTTCGCCGATAACAAAGTCAGATGTATTGCGATGATGATGTCCGTAAATCCAGGCCTTTGCCTTGCTGTCTTCAATGAAGCCGTATAACTCCACAGCGAACGCCTCGTTTATAATGCTGCCTTTATATTCTGCGGGATAGTTCAATAGCGTAGGCACGTGATGCGTAATAACAACTGTTTTACCCTGCTCCTCTTTTTGAAATTCTCCCGTTAGAAAATTCATGCAGCTTTGATGAAGGTTGTTGAGGACTGGTGTCGAGAACCGGTAACCTTTATAGCGAATGGCGCTAAAATCACTTACGCTTTTTTCAAGCATCCAATCATTTGGCGGATTGATCTTTGACCATAAGGTTGAAAACAAAAACCGCACATCGCCTTGGATTACGGCAACATTGTTTACCAGAAACACATTGCTTTTTATTTTCTCTTTAAAGCTGCCGCTTTTAACCGCTGCATCCGCACCGTAGTATTCATGATTGCCCGGCAGCCAATACGTGTATTTGAAGTTTTTAGAAATGAAGCGGAAGAAATCATCGTGATCTTTTTGGAAGGCAAAGGGGACAATGTCGCCGGCAAGGATGAGAATTTCAGCAGAGGGAATGAGAGGGTTGGCGGAGAGATAGGCTTTGTTTTCACGGAATTCGAGGTGGAGGTCGGAGCAGTATTGGAGGGTCATTCTTGATATATTTCAGTTTAACAAGTGCCTCAAAGATCATCTTCCTCTAAATGAATATTTCTTTAGAACACCATAATTGTTGTTAACACAAAAAAAGAGCCCTCTTGCGAAGGCTCTTATTATAGAGAAAATGGCGTGGGTTGGTTTGATTGATGATAGCTCGATGTGGTGCTAGTAGTTTGTGGAATATCATATTTAATCATGGGCTGTTCTCCTTTTTCTGTTTGCATCCGCACTGCTGCAGACTTGTTATTAAATAACTGTGAGAAAGAATCTTTCGCATGATGTACATACATCACTATCAGAACAACGTACATCACTAAGGAAAATAGCTGTTTCAACTTCACCGATACCGTTCCACTCTTGTGGAGTCTAAGAAAAGAAATAAAGACCAATTGTTGTACCAACGTTGTACCAAAAGAAAAAAGCAGCTACAACCTATCGTCATAACTGCTTGATTTTGTTTTGTGGTGTGGGCCGGGGTTGAACCGGCGACACATGGATTTTCAGTCCATTGCTCTACCAACTGAGCTACCGCACCAACCTTCCGCAAAGCGGGCAGCAAAAATAGGGGAATCAACTTTTACTACCGGCAAACGCGAAAATTTTTTTTAAGAGCTGCATCCCTGCCTTCGTCATTCGATATTCCTCAATCATCTGTTCTTCTGTTCCTTTAGTTTCCATACACGCCCAAAAATTTTATGCGCATAATTTTCAACTGCTCCCAGCTAAACTCGCTCTCCGCTAATTCCTGTTGGGCCACTTCCAGTGAGGAGGTTTGGCAGCCTTTGAAATAGTCCATAATCTCTTCCTGCTCGTATTCGTCCAGCATATCTTTTATGGCGTAATCTAAGTTTAGCTTGGTGCCCGAAGCCGCGATGGTTTCCATTTCTTCCAGCAAGGCATCTAAACGCAGGTCTTTGTTTTTCGCAATCATCTCCAGCGGAATCTTTTTGTCCACCTGCATAATGATGTGAACCTTGTGGCTGCTTTTGTTTACCACGCTTTTCATCACAAAATCGTCCGGCTTCTCCACGTTGTTGTCTTCCACGTATTGCGCAATCAGGTCAGTAAACGGCTTGCCGTAACGAATGGCTTTGCCTTTACTTACGCCCTGGCATTTTTCCAGTTCGGCCGTTGTGGTCGGGTACATGGTAGCCATGTCCTGCAATGAGTTCTCAAGAAAAATGACAAAGGGCGGCAGGTTCTTTTTCTTTGCTTCTTTTTGCCTGATTTCCTTCAGCATATTCAACAGCTTCTCGTCCAAAGCCGCGACGGTGGCTTCTTCCGCGCCTTCGTCCTCGTCTTCTTCATTGGCATCGTCGTACAAATGATTTAAGATAACAGGGAAGGATTTGGGCTTCTTAAAAAACTCTTCACCCTTCTTCGTCATCTTCAACACGCCGTATTCTTCAATGTCTTTTTTCAGGAAACCTTCCAACAACATTTGGCGGATAAGTGAGTTCCAGAAATGGTCTGAATGCTCTTTGCCGATGCCGAACTCCGGCAGCCCTTCGTGGCGGAACATTTTTATTTGCGGCGTCAGGTGGCCGGTGATGATGCGTACTGTATAATCGGTGGCAAAGCGTTCGTCCAGAACTTTAATGACCTTGATTGCCTGAACCACATTGTCCTTTGCTTCCACTTTTTCTTTTGGATGCAGGCAGTTGTCACAGGAACCGCAAGGCTTGTCGCCGTAATCTTCGCCAAAATAACTCATTAGAATTTTACGCCGGCACACACCGCTTTCGGCATACGCCACGCTTTCGTTAATGAGCTGCGCTCCCACTTCGCGTTCGCTTAGCGGCTTGTCACGCATCAGGTGTTCCAGCTTGCTGACGTCTTTGTGCGAATAATAAAGAAGGCACTTGCCTTCCAGACCGTCGCGGCCGCCGCGGCCCGTTTCCTGGTAATAATTCTCAATGCTTTTCGGAATGTTGAAATGAATGACAAAGCGAATGTCCGGCTTGTCAATACCCATCCCGAAAGCAATGGTAGCCACAATCACCTGCACGTCTTCGTTCAGAAACTGGTCTTGCCGGTCGCTCCGTAGCTTGGCATCCAGACCCGCGTGATAAGCCACGGCTTTAATGCCGTTAGCCATCAGCATTTCAGCTAATTCTTCAGTTGTTTTTCTATTCAGTGTATAGATAATGCCGCTCTTGCCTTTGTTCTGCACAATGAATTTGGCAATGCTTTTCAGCGTTTGGTCTTTCCTAATCTTAGGCAGAATCTCATAGTAAAGGTTGGGGCGGTTAAAGGAAGAGATAAAGATGTTCGGCTCGCGAAGCCCGAGGTTTTTTACAATGTCGCTTTGCACCTTGGGCGTGGCCGTGGCGGTTAAGGCCACCACCGGTGAGCCGGGACTGATCTGGTCCACCATCTCCCGCAGGCGGCGGTATTCGGGGCGGAAGTCATGGCCCCATTCTGAAATACAATGGGCTTCATCCACCGCAAAAAACGAAATTTCTAGGTCGGTGAAAAAGTCAATGTTGTCTTGCTTGGTCAGTGTTTCCGGCGCCACATACAGCATCTTGGTGTGGCCCGATTTGAGGTCATCGTGAACTTCTTTAATTTCTTTTTTAGAAAGCGTGGAGTTTAAGAAGTGTGCAACATTATCCCGGCTACTGTAGCCTCTTACCAAGTCAACTTGATTTTTCATCAGCGCAATCAGCGGGCTTACGATAATGGCCACGCCGGGGCTTATCATGGCCGGTAATTGGTAGCAAAGGCTTTTGCCGCCGCCGGTGGGCATAATCACAAACGTATCTTTTCCGGAAAGAAGAGAGTTGATAGCAGCTTCTTGTTCGCCTTTAAAATCTTTGAAACCAAAATGGGCCAGCAATTCTTTTCGTAATTCGGCGCCCGAAGGGATGGTGGCTTTAGGGGTCTTGAAAGTGGTTTTTCTTGTTGTAGGTTTTTTTACTGTTGGCATCATCAATTATTTGTGCTCGAAAGCAGGTCATTCAATTCGTCCTTTCCAAAACAGCAGGCAAGGGATGGCACAAAGGCATTGTCTCTTGTAAGATAAGAAAAAGCGGCTGGAAGAAGCCGTTTTCATTGGGCTGTTGATTCAAAAGGGAAACGAATTTAGCCCCCAAAAAAGTAAGGACGCCCAAAAAAACCTTAAAAGACCAACCACGGATTATCGGGATTAAGAAAGGATTGCCGGGATTCTTTGTTTTATGTCTTTCATTGTTGGTGTAAGTTCTTCTACGGCAAAAGGATTAATGGGATTAAATGACGCTATAGTTATGAAGGAACTCTCTACTAAAATTTAAAGTAGAGGATGCTGTTCAGTTAAACACCATAACTCTACAATCTTTTTTCATTTAAATGAATACCCAAAACCTGTTAGATGCCCGCCCTGAAACAATCCCGACAATCCTTTCTTAATCCCAATAATCCGTGGTTATTTTGCGCCCTCTTGAAAACAACGACCTCCATAAAAAACGCGGCGCTGCGCACCATTGAAATGGAGGCCGGCGCCGTAAGCGGTCTGGCTGCATTGCTGGATGAAAGTTTCGAGGCCGGTATAGAAACCTTGGCTGCGTGTAAAGGCCGCGTTGTAATCAGCGGCATCGGCAAAAGCGCCATCATTGCCCAAAAGATTGTGGCCACCTTAAACTCCACCGGTTCCCCTGCTATTTTTCTTCATGCCGCCGATGCCATCCACGGCGACCTGGGCATGGTGCAGCAAGAAGATATTGTTATCATCATCTCCAAAAGCGGCGAAAGCCCAGAGATAAAAATTTTGGTTCCGCTGATTAAAAACTTCGGCAATATCTTGATGGCCATCACCGGCAACACGGCTTCTTACCTTGCCAGAAAAGCAGACGTTATTTTTAATACCACGGTGAAGCAAGAGGCTTGTCCCAACAACCTGGCACCAACGACAAGTACCACGGCACAATTGGTAATGGGCGACGCCATCGCCGTTTGCTTAATGGAGAAGCGGGGATTTGAAGTGGAAGATTTTGCCAAGCTTCATCCGGGCGGAACGCTGGGAAGAAAGCTTTACCTGCGGGTGAGTGATTTGTACGAAGACAATGAAAAGCCCGAAGTAAAGGCCATGCAATCGGTGAAGGAAGTGATTATGGAAATGACGCGAAAGCGGCTGGGTATTACCGCCGTAACCGGCACCGATGGAGAACTGATGGGCATCATCACCGACGGCGACCTGCGGCGCATGTTGCAAAAAAGCGACAGCATCAGCAACATCCTGGCAAGAGACATCATGACCTTCAACCCAAAAACAATTGAACCGGCAGAGATGGCTGTAAATGCATTGGACATTATGCGCAAAGCTGAAATCACGCAATTGGTCGTTGCCGAAAAGGGTACTTATCTTGGCATCCTGCATCTGCATGATTTGGTGAAGCAAGGATTATTATAAACAACATAGACACGAATTTAAAAGCACGAATTACACGAATTAAAGCAACATCTCTATATCCTAATAACCCAATATCCCAATTACCTAATTCCCAATTAACGAACATGACCAACCAACCGCTTGACCCGAAAAATATATATATCGCCATCATGGCCGGCGGCATCGGCAGCCGCTTTTGGCCCGTAAGCCGCGTAAGCCATCCCAAACAATTTTTAGACATTCTTGGCACCGGCAAAACGCTTATTCAGCAAACCTTTGACCGCTTCACCCGGCTTGTTCCCGCTGAAAATATTTTTGTGGTAACGGCCGATGAATACATTGGCTTAACAAGAGAACAATTGCCCGGGCTTCCCGAAGAAAACATCATCGGTGAACCCTTTCGCAAAAACACGGCGCCCTGTATTGCCTACATTTCTTTCAAGCTGCAAAAGATCAACCCCGAAGGTTCGTTAATCATTGCGCCGGCCGACCATTTGATTTTACAAGAAGACAGATTTCTGGAAGTCTGTACCGATGCATTGACCTTTGTGAACCATTTTACTTCACTGCTCACCATCGGCATTAAGCCCACCTATCCCAATACGGGCTATGGCTATATTCAGCACGAGGATGAAGCCGCTGTTCCCGGCGTACACAAGGTGAAGACCTTTACCGAAAAGCCCAACAAAGAGCTGGCGCAAACCTTTTTAGCCTCCGGCGATTTTCTTTGGAACTCCGGCATCTTCATCTGGAAAATAAAAAACGGGCTGGATGCTTTTCAGAAGTACATGCCCGAGATGTATGAGCTGTTTTCATCGGATGCCGACAAGCTGAACACGCCGGACGAAAAAGCGGCTATTGAAGAAATCTATCCGCAGTGCTCCAACATCTCCATTGACTTTGGCGTGATGGAAAAAGCAAATAACGTTTATGTTATCCCCTCTTCCTTTGGCTGGAGCGATTTGGGTACTTGGAACAGCGCCTGGGAGAACATGGAAAAAGACTATTTGGAAAATGCCGTGGCCGGCGAAAAAGTGATTGTGTTTGACACCACCAAATGCGTGGTGCATGTGCCCGATAACAAGCTGGTAGTATTGCAAGGTTTGGAAGATTACATCGTAGCCGATACCAAAGACGTACTTCTCATTTGCCGCAAGGACAAGGAGCAAGAGATAAAAGAATACGTGGCGGAGGTGAAAAGGAATACAGGGGAGAAATTTCTTTAATCCGTGGGTGGTGAGTAGTCAGTGGTGAGTGTTTTACCTTAGTGAAAATCTCTGCTTATGTTTCTTCAACTGGCTCACACCAAACTTGATGTATTTGCCGCGTCAAGAGAGTTTGTCTTGGAATGCTACCGCGTTACAAAAAGCTTTCCCGCAGATGAGAAATTCGCCATGACCTCGCAAATCAGGCGGGCCGCATTATCTACACACTTAAACGTGGCCGAAGGTTGTTCACGCAAATCTTTCCCGGAACGAAAACGTTTTTACGAAATAAGCCGCGGTTCCGTCATTGAAGTTGATACGGCATTTGACATTGCCCTCGAATTGAACTACTGCACTGCCGATGGTGTAAAACTATTGGGAGAGAAATTGGTCAAAACTTTTAAATTGCTTTGCGGTATGATTGGTGGGGACGACACTCACCACTGACCACTCACAACTTACCAATATGAATTTCAACAACATCTTGTTTCTCGATATAGAAACTGTTTCGCAGTACGAAACCTACGACGATTTAGACAACGAGTGGAAAAGCCTGTGGGACCACAAAACAAAATACCTCATTAAAAATCCCGAAACACAAACGCCGGAAACCGAATACCCCCGCGCCGCCATTTATGCCGAATTCGGCAAAATCATTTGCATCTCCTGCGGCTGCATTCAAGGTTCCGGCGAAGCAAAAAAGCTGGTGATAAAATCCTATTCGGGTCACGACGAAAAAAAGCTGCTGACCGACTTTGCCTACATGATGCAAGGCTGGGGACCGCAGGCCGATAAACAACTCTGCGCCCACAATGGAAAAGAGTTTGACTATCCTTACCTCTGCCGCCGCATGGTGGTAAATGGAGTGGAGATTCCCGATGCGTTGAAAATATCCGGCCGCAAACCCTGGGAAGTGCGGCTGATGGACACGATGGAGCTTTGGAAGTTTGGCGACTATAAAAGCTACACCTCTTTAAAACTGTTGGCTAAAGTGTTGGGTGTTCCTTCGCCTAAAGACGACATTGACGGCAGCATGGTGAACGAAGTTTATTACGTGCAAAAAGACTTGGAACGCATCGTTGAATACTGCCAGAAAGACGTTATCACACTAACGCAAGTGCTTCTTCGCTTTCATTGCGAGCCGCTGGTGAAAAAGGAAAACATAGAGATTAAGGCATTGCGTAGAGCGGATGCATGAGTAAATTTGGGTATGACAAACTTTGCACACATTGAAGCGGCTCCGGAGATTTTAGGCGGTAAGCCGTGTATCAAAGGAACAAGAATCAGCGTCGAGTTTATTTTAGAGCTTGTCGCATCCGGCGGCAGCATTGAGCAAATCATTAAAGCCTATCCACATTTGACAAAAGAAGGTGTTCAGGAAGCCATTTTATACGCAGCCCAGTTTAGCAAGAATGAAGTGTTTTTACAGATTAAAGCAGTTGCCTGATGCACCCCTTGTCTTTTCCCATTCTTGCGGACGAGAACATTCATGACGAAGTTGTCTATTTTCTTCGAGCCAAAGGACTTCAAATCGAAAGCATTAAAGAACGCAATCTTCGCGGCAGCACAGACAATCAGATTATCGCCCTTGCACAAAAGGAAGGCAAAATCATTCTCACGCACGATGCTGATTTTGGAAGGATTGTTCATTTTTCAACTGAAGTAAAAACAGGCATCGTTTTTCTTCGTCCCGGCCACATTGACTTTTCACTCCACATTCAAACACTGAACGCTTTGTTGAACGCAAATCTTCAAGCAGAAATTCCCTTTATACTTGTTGCTGAACGAAGCGGCGAAGACATCAAAATCAGGTTACGAATTTTATGAACCCTCGCATCAACATCTCCTCCGGCGCCATTTGGGAAGACCAAGCCGGATACAGCCGCGCCGTTAAAATTGGGGCTCATATTGAAGTCAGCGGCACCGTGGCATCGGATGAAAGCGGCAATGTGATGGGAGCCAATGATGCTTACGCACAAACAAAATTTATTCTCCAAAAAATTGAAAGGGCTTTGGTGCAAGCTGGCGCAACCTTGAATGATGTCGTTCGCACCCGCATGTTTGTTACCGACATTTCCCGCTTTGATGAATACGCCAAAGCCCACGGCGAAGCCTTTGCCGCTATCAAACCTTGCACATCCATGATCGAAGTAAACCGCTTGGTCTCTTCCGATTATTTAATTGAAATAGAAGCCACCGCTATCTTAGCCGGATGAACATTGAATCACTTCGGCAACATTGTCTTTCCAAAAAAGGCGCGGAAGAAAGCCTGCCTTTCGGGCCGGATACCCTGGTGTTTAAAGTAGGCGGCAAGTTGTTTCTGTTGGCCGGTCTTGATAACGTTCCTCTTCAATTCAATGTAAAATGCAGCCCGGACAATGCGGTGCTCCTGCGTGAACAATATCCTTGCGTGCAGCCCGGTTATCACATGAACAAGCAACACTGGAACACGGTGATTGTTGACGGCAGCCTATCCGATAAGTTGTTGCAGCAATGGATAGATGAGTCGTACGACTTGATTATTGACAGCCTTCCTAAAAAACTCAAACAAGAACTCTTATCCCTAAAATGATCACATCCAAACTGCCTTCTGTAGGTACAACGATATTTACGAAGATGAGCGTATTGGCCGCAGAGCACAACGCCATCAATCTTGGCCAGGGCTTTCCCGACTATCCCATGAGCGAAGAGCTGATTGCAAAAGTTACAGAAGCCATGCGCGGCGGATACAATCAATACACGCACATGAACGGCTATATTCCGCTTCGCGAAGCCATTGCGGAGAAGGTGGAATATCTGTACAAAACAAGGCTTAACCCAGACACGCAAATTACCATTACACCGGGCGGCACTTATGCTTTGTACACGGCGCTTACCACCATTCTTCAACCCGGCGATGAAGTCATTGTGTTTGAACCGGCCTATGATTGTTACATTCCGGCCATTGAACTTGCCAGCGCCAAAGCAGTAACCGTTCAGTTGACATTTCCTGATTATGCAATTGATTGGGCTGAAGTGGCGAAGGCGGTTACTAACAAGACAAGAGCCATCATGATCAACTCACCGCACAATCCCACAGGCAGTGTTTTGTCGGAAAAAGATATTGAGCATTTGCGGAAGCTTGTTCTGGGCACGCCCATTATTATCATCTCCGACGAAGTGTATGAACACTTAATCTTTGATGGATACGAACACCAAAGCATCTTAAAATACCCCGACCTGCTGGAGCGGAGTTTTGTTTCCTTTTCCTTTGGCAAGGTTTACGACTGCACGGGCTGGAAACTCGGTTACAGCATTGCACCGGAAGCATTGATGAAGGAGTTCAGAAAGATTCACCAGTTCAACGCCTTTAGCTGCGATACGCCGAAGCAGGTGGCGCTATCGAATTTTTTATCAAACCGCGAAGCGTATTTGGCTCTCGGCGCCGCCCTGCAACAAAAGCGTGATTACTTTCAACAGGGCATGAGTCAAACTAAGTTGAAACCTCTTCCCACTCACGGCAGTTATTTTCAACTTTATTCTTACGAAGGCTTGTCGGAAGAAACAGAGAAAGATTTTGCCATTCATCTCACCAAAGAATACGGCGTAGCCACCATTCCGGTTTCGGCTTTTTATCAGCAGGAAGTAAACAACACCGTGCTGCGCTTTTGCTTTTCTAAAAAAGAAGAAACGCTGGACGCCGCTATAGAACGCTTGCTGAAACTTTAACCGCAGGCGAACAAAACCAAAGCCGGTTGAAACAATTGCAGGAACGTGCTGTTAGCTTGCGGGTGTTTTACCATTGCCTTTGCAAATTGTGTCGTTAATTGCTTTGCCTTGCAAACCCGCCGCCGTTATACCAAACTTCTTTTCCTTTTCACCGTTCTTTTTTGGGCGGATGAAACCTTTGCGCAGTACAAAGTAAAAGGCCATGTGCTCGACAGCTCCCGCATTTATCCCATTGAAGGGGTAACGGTTTACAGCACCGGCGGCAAGGCGACCATGACCGATTCCACCGGCTTTTATTCCATTGGCGTAGCCGAACGCGATTCACTTTGGTTTTCTTATCTCGGCAAACCCACGCCAAAATACCCGGTGCTGAAGATGGCCGACGTCACGCAGTTTGACCTTGCGCTTCGGTTGAAGGCCGATGTGATGAAAGAAGTGCGCATTAAAACCCGCAGCTACAAAGAAGACTCGGTGCAGAACCGCAGGGACTATGCAAAGGCCTTTGGCTTTCGCCGTCCTTCGCTTGGCACCATGACTTCTGTTACGTCGTCGGGTGTGGGTTTTGATTTGGACGAAATTATCCGCTTGTTTCAATTCAGAAAGAACCGCAGCATGGAGCACTTCCGGCAGCGGCTGGAGCAGGAAGAACGCGACAAGTTTGTGGACCATCGCTTTACCAAACTATTAGTGAAGCGGTTAACGGGCATTACGCAGGAAGATGAGTTGACTGACTTCATGAAAAAATACCGGCCTACATACGAGTTCACGGCGGGCACCTCCGATTACGATTTTCAGTTCTTCATTCGCATTGCTTACGATGAGTATAAAAAAACAAAAGGCGCTTAATCTTTTACATGAAACCTATGAGGTTTCGTTAGTGTCTTTGAGCCATAATGACTCCGGCAAAACCTCATAGGTTATAGCAGATTAGCAGAATGCCTTACTTTAGGCCATGCGCCCTCTCCTCTTCTTTTCCTTTTTTCTTTTCTCCTGCGGTTCGTATAAACCGCTTCACAAACAAGCCGTAGTTGTGGATACACACAACGACGTACTTTCTACCGCTACCATGCGCGGACTAAACATTGAAGACGACCTAACGGGCAAAACGCATTCGGACATTGGCCGCTTTAAAAAGGGCGGCGTGGATGTGCAAATCTTTTCCATCTTTTGCGACGAACGTTTTGGCAAAGACACCGCTTTCAAATTCGCGAACATTGAGATGGATTCGCTTTATGCGATTGTTGCAAGGAATTCCGGTAAGCTGATGCTGGTAAAAACGCCGGCACAACTGCAACAAGCCGTTGCGCAAAAAAAACTTTCCTGCATGATGGGTGTGGAAGGCGGACACATGATGGAAGACAAGCTAACTAACCTTGATAGTTTTTACAGCCGCGGAGTAAGATACATGACGCTAACGTGGAACAACTCTACCGCGTGGGCAACATCGGCGCTTGATGAAACAACAAAAAAGGATTCGCTGGCTCACAAAGGCCTTACTGCATTTGGAAGGCAAGTCGTACGGCGCATGAACGCACTGGGCATGATGGTTGACCTTTCGCATGTAGGCGAACAAACTTTTTGGGATGCCATGGCTACCACCACGAGGCCGGTGATTGCTTCGCACAGTTGCGCTTATGCCTTGTGCCCGGTTTTCAGAAACCTGAAAGACGAACAAATAAAAGCCGTGGGCAAGAACGGAGGTGTGATTCACCTGAATTTTTATTCAGGTTTTTTAGACAGCACGTACCAGCGAAAGGCCGCTGCTTATGGTGTTTTGTACAAACGCGAAATAGATTCACTGACGGCTTTAAAAAAACCAGGCTATGAGATTGAAGAATACTTGCTGAACAAGCATCCCGATGCGGCAAAAGACCTGCAGCCGCCGTTGTCATTATTGATTGACCACATTGATTACATCGTAAAGCTGATTGGCGTTGAACACGTGGGGCTGGGTTCCGACTTCGACGGCATTTCATCGGCGCCCAAAGAACTGAAGGATGTGACCTGCCTTCCACTCATTACAAAAGCTTTGTTGAAAAGAGGCTATAGCAAGGCCGATGTGAAAAAGATTTTAGGCGAAAACTTTATTCGTGTGTTTAAAGCCAACAGTGCCGATTAGCCAATTAGCTGATTTAAAAATTTGAAGATGGGCTTGCGCTGGCTTTTATAGGGACATCTGCCAGCTGGCGGATATGCGAAACGCAATGATTGAGAAATTTTTGAAACCGTTGATAACTGATCGTTTATTGCTGCATAGCGATAAGAACCTACAAGTCCCGATAACTATCGGGACGGGAGCGACGCAACTGGGCTCAATAGATAGGCAACCCCTTGATTCCAAAAAAAGATTGCCCTAAAAGAGACGTACCGCCTGCAAACATCACTGCCTATTGCTCATTGCCTATTGCCAATTTCTTACTTTAGCCGCATGAGCAATTCGCCGCACAATCCTTTTCATAACGAGTTAAAAAAAGAGTTTCAGCTTGAGCGCATGATTTTGTTCAGCGATGCCGTGTTTGCCATTGCCATTACGCTGCTGGCGCTGGAAATTAAAGTGCCGGAGATTGACAAGCACGTGGTAACGGATGCTTTGCTGGGCGAAAAACTAAATGAGTTGATTCCAAAATTCATTGGCTTTCTCGTTTCGTTTTTTGTTATCGGGTTGTATTGGATGGTGCATCACCGCATGTTTGGCTTTGTGGTGAATTATACGCCGCGGCTGTTGTGGCTGAACCTCTTTTTTTTATTGGCCGTGGTGCTCATGCCGTTTTCATCAGCTTTTTACAGTGAGTACATCATTCGCCAACTGAAAGCGCCGGTAATCATTTATGTAGGCAACATTATGTTTTTAGGAATCATGAGCCTTGTGCTTTGGAATTACCTGGTGAATCCAAAGCACCGGCTGGCCGAAGGCATTACGCCGCAGATGATCAGGTACTTTCGTTTTCGTGCCGTGGCCCCATTGGTTGTTTTCGCCATCATGGCCACTACTTACCTCTTTATAAAACCGCAGATAGCGGTATGGATGCCCTTACTCATTGCGCCGGTAGTGCGGCTGGCCCGGCGGTTTTTTCTTAAAGACCAAATCATTAAACAATGAAAAAGTTTTGCTTCCTGCTTCTTGCCCATTGCTCCCTGCTCATTGGCAATGCGCAGCCTTCGTTTGTAAAAGATAGTCTGGATGCGTATGTGCAAAAAGCCTTGGAAGGTTGGAAGATTCCCGGCGTGGCCGTTTGCGTAATTAAAGACGGAAAAATTGACCTGATGAAAGGCTACGGCATAAGCGAATGGGGAACGGCTAAAATGGTTGATGAAAATACCTTGTTCGGCATCGGTTCCAACACCAAAGCTTTCACGGCAACAGCATTGGCTTTACTGGATGCAGAGAAGAAGTTATCGCTTGACGACAAGGTGCAGAAATGGCTGCCCGATTTTAAATTGTATGATTCATGGGTTACTAAAGAAGCTACGGTCAGAGACTTGCTTTGCCATCGCTTAGGTTTTGAAACCTTTCAGGGCGACTTCATGTACTTCGATTCGGATTTGAGCAAAGAAGAAGTGCGGCAAAAGTTTGGAATGACGAAACCGATGTATGGCTTCAGAAGCAAGTGGGGTTATACTAACGCAGCCTTCTTAACCGCAGGCGAAGTCATTCCAAAAGTAAGCGGCAAAAGCTGGAACGCATTTTTGAAAGAACGCATCTTCACACCACTCGGCATGAGCCGCACCATCACTACTACCAGTGAGATGAATGCAGCCACAAACATTTGCGCAGCACATACTGTGGTTGATAACGTCGTTAAAAAAATACCGTATGGAAGATTGGACAACATGGCGCCGGCAGGTGCTATCTTTTCCAGCGCCATGGACTTGAGCAAATGGGTGATGATGCAATTGAACGGAGGTAAACTTGATGGCAAAGAAATCATTCCCGCCAGCGCCATTGGGCAAACAAGAACACCACAATCCATTTTGGGAAACGGCGGCCATCCATACAACAAATCACACTTTGCTTTGTACGGCCTGGGCTGGTTTTTAGAAGAATATAGCGGACGAAAGATTGTGTCGCATACCGGCGGCGTAAATGGTTTTGTTACCAGCGTATGTTTGGTGCCCGAAGAGAAGTTAGGCATCGTTGTTCTTACCAATACTGATGCCAATGGCCTTTACGAAGCGCTGCGCTTTGAGATTATGGACAGCTATCTTGGCTTGCCTTATCGTAATTATAGCGCTGTGTATTTACAACGTCAAACCGCAAATGACAAAGAAGAAGCCGATTGGCTGAAAAAGAAACGCGACACCATTGAACTAAAGATAAAGACCGATGCGCCCCTGTCGGCCCTAGCCGGAACGTACTGCCATCCGGTTTATGGTACCATGAACATCGCTATTAAAGATGGAAAGGCCATTGCCACATTTGAACACCACAAAGGACGGTTCGCAACCGTTGAATCCTTGGGTGGCAACCGTTATTTGGCGCAGTTCAATGAAGCCTTGTACGGAAATAAAGTATGGCCGTTTGCGGTTGAGGCCGGGAGAGTGAAATCAGTAACAGTGACCGTTGCCGACTTTGTGGAGTTTACACCGTATGAGTTTGTAAAAGAGAAATGAAGATGCGATGTCTCATAATATCTACGGTTGTTCGTTCCAAAAAGACAAGAGAAAATTAATTTTAAAACAATAGCAGATGTCGTACATAGTTGTTGATGTAGAAGCTGATGGTGAAATTCCACATAAATATTCAATGGTTTGTTTTGGCGCAGTCGTAGTCGAGCCGTCGCTAAGCAAGACTTTTTATGGTAAAACGAAACCCATTTCTGATAGATGGATACCTGAAGCCTTGGCTGTAAGCGGCATTAGCAGGGAAGAACACTTAGCTTTTGATGAACCACAAACAGTAATGAAAGATTTTGCCAGTTGGCTTGAACAAAGTTCAGTGGGAAGACCCATTTTCATTAGCGACAATCTTGCCTTTGACTGGCAATGGATAAACTGGTATTTCCATTGGTTTACAGGTAAAAATCCTTTTGGCTTTTCAGGTCGCCGGATTGGTGATTTGTACTGTGGAATGAAGATGGATACCGGCTTAAACTCCGAGTGGAAAAAGTTATACCGCAAAACCAGTCACGATCATCACCCCGTCAACGATGCCAAAGGAAACGCGGAAGCTTTGTTGTCTTTCAAAAGCATGGGATTGAAATTTCCGTCAAAATAGACGTAGGGATTGTCGTCACTTTATTACCATGTAAAACATATCTATTATAACCCAACAATCCTTCAACAACAAAAACATGGACCAACTAACCCTCGGCATTGGTACGCGACTGCAACATACACAGCACGGTCCCGGCGTTATCGTCGGCGTTCGGTACGCCACGTATCTCATCTCCTTTATTTATCACGGCATCAAAGAGATTGACAAGACCGATACGGCTTTGGAAGAAATCATTCCCGAAAACATTTCGGAAGAAATTGAAACACATTCCGACGTGGAGAAAAGCTTGCTGAAAATTTTGCGTTTGTGGGGCGGTATCAATGAAGTCGTTCCGCTTGGCGAACGCTGGCAAAAAGGAACGATGCTTTTGCAACCGGCCGATAAAAGCTTAAAGCCGAAAGAAGTGCCCATTGAAGATTTCTTTCACAAGATCGTTATGCTTCGCGACCGGATACGGGTGATGGAACAACAGATAAACGCACACAAAACCTTGAGCGATGAAGACAAGGTAAACCTTCAGCAATACATCACCCGCATCTATGGCACACTCACCACGTTTAATGTGCTGTTCAAAAACAAAGAGCAGTGGTTTGTGGGAGAGAAGGGAAGCGGAGGGTAAGGTTAAGTAAAACCAATATCATTATGCCTCAACCTAATTCTTCCACCCGCAACGGTATTACCACTTCCAGCTTTGTGCCTTTGCCGGGTTTCGACCACACGGTAGCCTTGCCGGCAAGTGCTTCGGCGCGGTTGGTGATGTTGCTCAAGCCCAGGCCTTTCTTTGCCTTGGCCGGCTGAAAGCCTTTGCCGTTGTCGGTAATCTCTAACCGCAACTCGTCTTGCGTTAGCGCAACCATGATGCTGACCTTCGTGGCCTGGGCGTGCTTGACGACGTTGTTCAACTGCTCCTGCACAATGCGGTAAACGGCTAATTTTTGACGCACGGAGGTAAGGTCATCCAGCCGCGACGGCAGCGTGAGGCTGATGGTAAATCCACGGGTGGCCTGAATCGTTTCCACCATGTCTTCCAAGGTGCCGGACAAGCCCGTTTCAAATTTGTAGCTCACAGCCAGGCTGTGCGAAAGGTGCCGTATTTCTGTAATGGCATCGTTGAGCAGGGCCATGGTTTTGGGCAAGGTAATTTCTTCCAGTCGCTGCTCCGAGTTTAAGATGGAGAGGTACATGCGCACCACCGACAGAATCTGGTTTACGTTGTCGTGCAGCTCCAGCCCAAGCTTGTGCCGCTCTTTTTCTTCGGCATCTATCATGGCCTGCATCAACCGCTTTTGCTCCGCGATTTTTTGCTGCGACAATTCTTTTTCCAAATCTTTTAATGCCGAGAGGTCAATGCCGGTGCCGAGCAAACATTGGGTACCGGCATACTGTATTCTGATGCCGGTAAAATAATACGGAATGGTTTTACCTGCTTTCGTTAACAGGTCTGCTTCCGCCACGGAATAGCCCGTTTCAAAGGTTTCGTTTATAGCTTTTTGCACGGTGTCTTTGCCAGCATCCGCTATAAAGTCCAAAGGGCCCATGCTCCTGATTTCATCCGCCGAATAACCCGAAATGATCTCCTGTTGCCGGTTCCACCGCAGGTATTTTCTTTCGCTGGTAAATAAATAAAACAGTCCAGGCAGGCTGTTGATGATGGATTCGGAAAGCTCAATTTCTTTTTGCAGCCGGTGTTGCACATCCATGCGTTGTGTCAGGTCGCGTACCGAAGCAAGAAACAATCCGTCGAACAAGCGCTTGGTGTGTACTTCGGTCTCCACCACTGTGCCGTTCTTGCGCCGCATTTTGCGTTGCCGGATGGTGCTGTCGCCGGTTTGCAGCCGCATAAAGTCAACCAGGTTGACGACTTCATTGGATAGCAGCACGTCGTTCAACTTCAGCCGCTGCAATTCATCCTTCGAATAACCAAGCAGGCCCGTAGCGCTGCTGTTAGCGTCCAGTATGTTGCCGGCTTTGTCAAAGAGGGTAATGGCATCGGCATGTTGCTCTATCAGCGACCGGTATTTTTCTTCGCTCTGCCGCAAAGCTTGTTCGGCTTTTTTTCGGTCTGATATGTCCCGCACAATGGCCATCACGCGGTTGGGGCTAATGAGTTGCGCGGTTACTTCAATGGGCACTATTTCACCGTTTGCCCGAAGCAGCTCCCTTTCGATGCACGTGCGTTCGCCGCGTTGCAATTCGGGCCACATAATAGGACGCTTTTGCAAGTCGTCGGGTAAGTATAAATCCATTACTCTGCGTTGCATGAGTTCTTCTTTGGGATAGCCACTCAATACGCAGGCTTTTTCATTCATGTCAAAATACCGGCCGTCCATATCGTTGATGAAGATGGCGTCGGAGGCGCGGTTAAAAAGGGTAAAATATTTTTCTTCACTTTCCCGCAAAGCTTGCTCTATGCGCTGCCGTTCGGTGATGTCCACGTCCATGCACACAAACAGCGGCTCGCTTTCCGGCGATGAAATAGCAAAGAGCGTGGATAGGCAATACCGTTGGCCGCCGTCGCGGCGGGTAAAAGCCCATTCTTCGGTAATGACTCCGGCGGTTCCATTTTTTAATTGCAACATTCTTTGCAACCAGTACTCACGGTTCTCCGGCACCGCAATCAGGGTGTCAACGGTCTTGCCCAGTGCTTCTTCTTCGGGCCAGCCGTATAATTGTTCTGATGCCTTGTTCCAGAACACCGCTTCTCCTTGGGCATTGTACCATTGAACGGCCACATTGGGTGTGTTTTGCAGACAAGCCAATAACTGTTCCCGGTTTTGGTTCAACTCTTTTTTTGTACGATTGCGGTAGCGGTTTACCCACACGGCCTTGCGCAGATAAAGTTCTGTAAGCTCACCTTCGGTTATGCTGTCGTCGGCGCCGGCTTCCAAAGCCATCATGCACAGGTCTTCCGTTTGCTCGCCGTTTACAATCACTACGCCGGTATGCGGCAGAGCGGCGTGCAATTGAATAAACTGTTGCAAGTGCTGCCTGTTTGTAAGATTGCCGTGTAGCAACACAAGATCGGGCTTTGCGGAGAGACCCTTCTTCATTATCGCTGGCAGAGATTGCACAGTCAATGCATTGTTGGAAAACGATTGAAGCAGAACCTGGAGATTGGTTGCGGCGGCAGCGTCGGCGCTGGTTTCAATAACGAGCAATTGGATTTGCTTCTTCACGGTTTTGGTTTTAAGTGGAGCAACGCGGGAAGGGTGCAGCGGAGGGCAAGCTACACCGAAATGTGCTTAAAACTATTTTCCGGCCCGCAAGTTTAAAACGGATACACTTGTTGTTCAAACAACGTTTTTGCGGGGCTGCTTTTTGGTTGTTATCCGGTAACGGTATCTTTTGTTTTTGCGACGGATGTTGTTGAAAGTGTGGGCCGCAATTTTCACTTTCGGGTGGCTACTTTTGCTTATGCGCTTCACCCGGTTTTTTTTCTTTGGCAATTATTTTTACGGGCTTTGCACCGTAGCGCTTTCGGTGGAAGCGGCCTTGCAGCAAGGCTTTCCGCTCAATTCATTTCCGTATTACATAGCTGTTTTTTGCGCCGCTGTTTTTTACTACACGCTGGCCTACATTACCGAAGGCGCCGGCGACAAAACCAACCTGCGGTCGGTATGGTATGCCGGCAATAAACTATTGGTGAATACAAGTCAGACCGTACTGATGGTGGGTTTTCTTTTATCGGCGGTTGTCTTTATCGTGCAAGGCACCTGGCGGTTGTGGCGGATACCTTATAGTGACTGGGCTTTATTTCTGCTCTTTCCATTTACCGGCTTGCTATACTACGGCTTAAGCGGCAAAGGCATTGGCCGCTACAATCTGCGGCGCATCGGTTGGTTGAAGCCCTTCGTGATTGGCTTTACCTGGGCGGGGCTGGTAACGGTTTATCCGGTATTGTTTCACCAACTGCAAAAAGGCTTGCGTTA
Organism: Flavisolibacter sp.; assembly: GCA_965247695.1. Taxonomy (GTDB): domain Bacteria; phylum Bacteroidota; class Bacteroidia; order Chitinophagales; family Chitinophagaceae; genus Flavisolibacter. The sequence continues at coordinate 677,671 of OZ252037.1, read as the reverse complement.
CGAACCAACCTTGATCACCGCCTTGCTCTTTGTAAAAAATTTTATGTTCATCACGGTGCTTTGCATCATGTTCGATATAAAGGATTATGCCGCCGACCATAACCTGCGGATTAAAACCTTTGTGGTGATGCAGGGTCTTCGGCGCACCATTTTTTTTATTCTGTTGCCGCTTAGTTTTTTGGGATTGGCTTCGTTTGTTTATAGCGCCCTGGTGCGTCATTTTCCGGCGGCGAAAATTTTAATCAACGTCGTTCCGTTTGCGTTGCTCATTGCTGTAGCGTACTCCATGCACCGCCGCCGGTCCATCCTTTATTACTTGGTTATTATTGACGGCCTGATGCTGGCAAAGGCGGTGTGCGGCAGCATCGCCATAATTTATTTTTAGGCCGCGGTATAAGCGGCTGTTGGCGCAGAAGCCGCAACGGCATTGTGCTTCAATAGGTGCCTGATGCTTGCCAAATGCGAAAACAAAACTACCGGCACGATAAACGAAGGCAGCCAAACAAAGGGGAAATACAACACCGCTACGTTGGGTTGATCAAAAGAAAATTGCTGAAACGGCAAGGGTGCGGAAAGAACGGCGATAACGACAACGTTGATAAGCAAAGCAAGGCAACTGAAATTCCATATCAATAAAAAAGTTCTGTTCAGGCTTTTGCGGATGTAGCCAAAATAAAAAATGAACGGCGCTGTCAACCCTGAAAGAACATCAAAATTTCTTCCTTCAACCGTCATGAGCTGCGGCACGTATTTATGAAGCGCCAGCCAAAGTAAAGCGGCCTCCACCGGCAGGCGAACCACATGCAAAAGCGTTAGCCATTTTGTGTTGAAGCCAGCAATGAAGGCCCTTCCTTTTTTGGTTACGGAGAGAATGATCATGAAAACAAGCGGTGGAAAAAGCGCCAGTGCAAACCGCGGTGGCAAGCCGCCGGCAACGGTATAAAACTTTGAAAGCCCAAGCGCGGCCTGAAGCCCAAGCCATGTAAAAGAAATGAGCAAAACGACTTTAGAATAACGGGATGCTTTGTACAAAAAGAAAAGCGTCAGGCCCGTGGTAAAAACGAAGCCGGCATAAACAGCAAGCGGTAAATTTTCCATAACGATAAGTTGACGGCACAAAGAGACAGCAATGGAAAATAGAAACGCTTGCCAAATGGCAAGTAATGAGTAATGAATAATCAGTAATGAGTTCGTGTTATCGATAATGAATTTTTGATAGCAGTTCTTTCAAAAAGGCAAAGCGTTTGTAGAAGGTGAAAGGCTGCGTGCTGTAAACGACCTGCTCATTATTGATTACTCATTACTCATTATCATCATTCATTTCTTCGTTAGCTCTTTGCGGATGCGGCTTAAGGAGGTATCGGTGACGCCGAGATAGGAAGCAATGTATTTAAGCGGCGACTGCTGAAAAATGTCAGGTTTGTTTTGGAGCAAAGTGAGGTACCGTTCTTCGGCGGTTTCGGTGATGGTGGAAAGCATTCTTTCCTTTAAGGCTGCAAAGCCTTTTACCAAAACGCCCCGACCGAATTCGCGAAAGGCCGGATACGCATGAAAGAGATGATTGAGTTGGTCGAAGGTTATCACCCAGCCTTTGGAATCGGCCAGTGCCTGTATGTTTTCCTTTGACGGTACCCGGTTAAAAAACGAAGCCACTTCAAACACCACACTGCCCGGCGCATAAAAAGCGGTCGTCACTTCTTCGCCCTGATGATTGCTTGTAAAGGCGCGGAGAAAGCCGCTTTCCAACACCATGTATTCGTTTGAAACCGCCCCTTCTTTCAAATGCAGTGTATTTTTTGAAAGACACTTTTCTATAAAATAAGAGTCTATTTCTTCGATGATGCCGGGAGAAGAAAGCCCGTGTTGTTGAAAGAAGCGGCGAAGGGTTGTGTTAGGAGCCATGGGTAACAAGATTCAGGCGTTTCAAAAAACGGTTGGCCAAATCTTCAATGTCGCCCTTTCTTGCCAACACAGCCAGCCATTCTTTTGGAATGTTTTCAAAACCGTATAAGAGGCCGGCAAGGCCACCGGTGATGGCGCCTGTCGTATCGGTGTCCTGTCCAAGATTGACAGCGTTCAATACCGCTTCTTTATAATTGTTGGTCGTGAGCAAGCACCAAAGGCTCGCTTCCAACGAATGAAGCACATAGCCGCTGCTTTGAATGTCGTCTTCCTTCAACGTCCAGATATCATCTTCCAACAAGCGATTGAACTTGGCTACTTCTTCATTGTTGATGCCTTGTGAGTTCAAATAATCGTTTACAACGGATTTTACAGATTGATAAGCTTCCATTTTATCCATGCCTTGTATCAGCAACCGTGCGTATTCAAGATAATAGAAGCAAGCAATAACCGAACGAATGTGGCCGTGTGTGATAGACGACACTTGTTTAGTCAAAACATATCGTTCATCAATGGATTTGTACTGACTGTAAAATAACAAAGGCAGAATGCGCATGAGTGAACCGTTTCCGTTCTCGCTTTCATCAAATCCACCGGCCAAATCAGGTCTTGTACCGGTTCTTAAATGACCGATGGCGGCGCTGGTGGTAATGCCGATATCAAAAACATAACCGTGGGGCGTCCACCAGTCCTCGTACCGCCACCGGATAAAGTTGTCGGCAAGCCTCTTCAAATCAAAACCACCACACAAGGCCTCGGCTAAGCAAAACGCAAGCGAACTGTCGTCCGACCAAGTGCCCGGTGGCTGGTTGTGCGTACCGTAACCTTGCATGTCAACAACGGGATTTTGGTTAAGTCCTTGTCTGCTTCTGAACTCTACAGGCACGCCTACCGCATCGCCAACGGCCAAGCCAAACAACGCAGCCTGAATCGAATCTTTTTTCATTCGGTAATAAAGAGGAGAGATAAAATTAATCACGGCGCTTTTATCCCACCAATCAAACACACCTTGCCAATTAAAAAAGTTTCTACATTTAAAAATCACTTCGCTGTTTCATCACACAATCAACCGCCATGTTTACCGCGTTCACCAACCGAAGAACAAAGCCTTTCACATTGTCCGCAACGCCGCCGCTTATGCCTGCCAAGGCTATGCGGATAGACAGCATTGATCTCTTGCGCGGGCTGGTCATGATCATCATGGCGCTGGATCATGTACGCGACCTTACGCACAAAGAAGCCCTCACCGGCGACCCGCTTGATTTGGCCACCACCACACCGATTCTTTTCTTCACCCGTTGGATTACGCATTACTGTGCGCCGGTGTTTGTTTTCTTGGCCGGCACATCGGGCTATCTGCAAAGCCTGCGTAAATCAAAAAGCGACCTCTCGGCCTTTCTTCTTAAACGCGGTTTGTGGCTGGTGTTGTTAGAAGTTACGCTGGTTACGTTGGGCATCACCTTCGATATTCACTTCGGCATTTTTGCCTTGCAAACCATCTGGGCCATCGGCATTAGCATGGTGTTCCTTGGCCTTGCAATATGGTTGCCTTTCAAAGCCATTCTTGCGCTTGGCGTATTGATTGTGCTTGGACACAACAGCCTTGACTTTTCCGAAGCGGTGCACAAGGGCGCTTATACCCTGCCGTATTCATTGCTCCATCATCAGGGCTTCTTTCCGTTGTGGAGTGGTCATGGCTTGTTGGTACTTTATCCTTTTTTATCGTGGACGGGCCTGATGCTTTTGGGCTATTGTTTTGGAAGGCTTTTCACGCTGTACGAAGGCGCTCAACGGCGCAAAGTGCTTACCGCCATCGGCTTTGGCGTGATTGCCTTCTTCATTGCTTTACGGGCCACCAATGGTTACGGCGACCCATCGCATTGGAGCCAGCAAAAGAATGTTTTGTTCACGGTGCTTTCCTTCATCAATGTCACTAAGTATCCGCCGTCCCTGCTTTACATGTGCATGACCATTGGCCCCGCCATATTGTTTCTCGCCTGGGCCGGTCCGGTGCGAAGCGGCTTTGCCAAAGTGGTTACCGTTTACGGCCGTGTGCCTTTTTTTTACTACCTGCTTCATTTCTATCTCATTCATATCATAGCCGTGGTTTTGTCATTGACCCGTGGCCACGGCTTTGGGCAAGGCGCAGAAGGCGTACCCAATGTTCCGTTCAAGTTTGTTTATCCCGGCGAAGGGGTTTCGCTTGGCATGACCTATGTTATCTGGCTTTGCGTGGTAGTGGCCCTTTACCCACTTTGCAAATGGTATAGCGACTATAAACAAACCCACCGGCAATGGTGGTTGAGTTATTTGTAGAACAGTTTGAAGTTTGGGGTTTGAGGTTCGAAGTTGGCGTGATCAGGGGAATGTCTTTATCTACCGCTGGCGGTTTTGTAGTGAAAGGCAACAACTGTAAAGCCTCGGAGCACAACACGAAATCTTAAACCACAAACTTCAAACCTCAAACAGTACTCTGTATTTTTAAGCATGAAGTATTTTCTTTTTCTGCTTGGCTTTTGCTTTTGCGCCACGCTTTCTGCCCAAACAACGGTTGATGTTTTATTCAGGAACGGCCGCATCCTCGACGGCACGGGCAACTCCTGGACCTGGGGTGATGTGGCCGTGAAAAACGGAAAGATTTTCAGCACGGGCAAAGACCTTCAACTGACCGCCACAAAAACCATTGACGCCAAAGGGTTGATTATCGCCCCCGGCTTTATTGACGTGCATACTCACATCGAAGGCGATGAAATAAAAAACCCCACCGCCGATAATTTTATTTACGATGGTGTGACGACGGTTGTAACGGGAAACTGCGGTTCGTCCAACGTTGACATCAAGGCTTATTTAAAAATGCTTGATTCGCTGAAGCTTTCCATCAATGTAGCTACGCTTATTGGTCACAACGATGTGCGCAAAGCCGTGATGGGCACCGCCAATCGCAGAGCATCTGCTGATGAAATAAGAAAGATGCAAGCCATTGTTGAAGGAGCCATGAAAGATGGTGCAGTCGGCTTTAGCACAGGTTTGATTTATATACCCGGCACGTATTCATCCACCAATGAAGTGGTGGCCCTGGCAAAGGCTTCTGCCAGGTACAATGGCGTGTACGCCTCGCACATGCGGGATGAAGGCGACAGCGTGGTGCAAGCCATCAATGAGGCCATACACGTTGGAAGAGAGGCCCACATGCCCGTGGAGATTTCGCACTTCAAATTAAGCGGACAACAAAATTGGGGACGCAGTACCGAAACTTTACCAATGATTGCAAAGGCAAGGGAAGAAGGCCTGGACGTGACCATTGACCAATACCCTTACACGGCCAGCAGCACCAGCATCAGCACCTTGCTGCCCGATGAGGTTTTAAGCGATGGACAAGATTCCATCAAGGCAAGATTGTCAAGACCCGCAGTTAGAAAATACGTTACCAATTACATGCTGAAGAAACTTGCCAAACGCAAACTCAAACACTGGAGTTATGCTGTGGTAGCATTTTACAAAGCCGATACAACCATGAACGGAAAGAGCGTGGAAGAAATTAATCTAGCCATGGGCCGCAAGAACACGGCTGCGGCTGAAACCGAAACCGTGATGGACATGATGACCCAAGGCGGCGCCAGCGCGGTTTTCCACGGCATGAGCGATGAAGACGTAACCCACATCATGGCTTATCCCTTCAACATGTTTGCTTCCGATGCGTCCATTCGCGTATTCAATCAAGGCGCACCGCATCCGCGTGGTTACGGCACTAATGCAAGGGTGTTGGGCAAATACGTCCGGGAAGAAAAAGTAATCTCTCTGGAAGAAGCTGTGCGCCGCATGACCTCTCTGCCCGCGCAAAAATTTCAGTTGAAAGATCGCGGTTTGTTACGCCCCGGAATGGCCGCGGACATTGTGGTGTTTGATGAAAAAGAAGTGGGCGATGTATCCACGTATGAAAAACCACATGCGTATTCAAAAGGGTTTCGGTACGTGATGGTGAACGGCAAGCTGGTGGTGGAAGAGGGCATACACAACGGCACCCGCAGCGGGCAAACATTGCTGCACGAAGCCCATCCCGCAAAGGCTTTGTAAACAGGAAAGCAGATATTGAGATATTAGAACATTGCGACAGATTGTAAGGGTTGCAGCAGCCACAATTTATAAATCCCAACATCCTAATATCCTAATATCCTAATTCCCAATAACCCAATTCCCCTTTATCCGATGGGGGCAATATGGCAACAACCTTGACCGGCAAGGAGGCTTCTTTCGTCCCGTTTCATTGGCACGTACTTTTTAGTAAAAGAAAAAAACCTACAATTATGGCAAAAGCAAAAAAGGGAGCAAACGTTGGCGCCGGCGCAAACGATTCCATGCTCCGTGAATTTTTCGTTGAAGAGCTAAAAGATATTTATTACGCGGAGAAGCACATTGCCAAAACGCTTCCTAAAATGAAGAAGGCGGCCACCTCGCCCGAACTGCAACAGGCTTTTGAGAACCACAAGGTCATGACGCTGGAGCAGGTAGCCCGACTGGAACAAGTGTTTGAACTCCTCGGTGAAAAAGCCAAGGCCAAAAAATGCGAAGCCATCGTAGGCATCACCAAGGAAGGAGAAGACATTATTGAAGAAACGGAAAAAGGAACCGCCACAAGAGACGTAGGCCTGATATTGGCCGCGCAAAAAGTAGAACACTACGAAATCTCCACCTACGGCGGCTTAACGCAGTTGGCCAAAACATTAGGCGAAGAAGATGTAGCGAACCTGCTGTATCAAACCCTGGAAGAAGAAAAACAAACCGACGTGTTGCTTACCGGCATTGCCGAGAACAGCGTGAACTACGAGGCCGCTGAAGAAGAGGAAGGATAATCAATGGGCAATGAGCAATTTGCAATAGGCAATGGGCAAAAGCGCAAAACAGAACGGCAAAGATTTTAAGAAAAGGCAATGCCGCATTAGCCGGTTGCAACCTGATTGGACATTGCGAAAAACAAAGGCCGCGACACGTGTCGCGGCCTTTGTTTTAAAGGGCAGTCAAGCCGAATAAACTTCGCAACCGAATCGGTGATGGGAATTGCAAACAAAGTTTGCAGCAGACCATCACCCTTCTTTTGGCCCGTTCGGCCTTGCCGCTTTTGCAAATTGTTTTTCTCTTACCCATTGCTTCTTGCAAATTGCCTGTTGCCTACTTATCCCTTCACAATCGTAAACTCCACCCGCCTGTTTAATTGCCTGCCGTCATCAGTATCGTTGGTGGCAACGGGTTTGGTTTCGCCATAACCTTTGCTCACAATCCGCCCTGGGCTGATGCCTTTGGAAAGAATGTATTCCATCACCGAGCGGGCCCGGTTATCGCTCAAGCGAAAGTTGTAATCATCCGCGCCGCGGCTGTCGGTATGGGCACTCATCTCGATTTCAATGGAAGGGTTTTCGTTCAACAGTTTCACCACTCTGTCTAATTCGACATAACTCTCCGGCCGTAAGTTCCATTTGTCAAAATCAAAGAACACATTGTTCAACCGCACCACGGCGCCTATCTCAATGGGCACGAGATAAAGGTCTTTGTGAATCTCTTTGTACCCGGCCTTCACCAGCGAATCAAGATTGAGGTTTTCGCTTTGCGCAAAAAATTTATCGGCCGTGGCGTGTATGCTGTAATTCTTATCGTAAGGCAACACAATCTTAAAAGCGCCATCACCCGGCGATGAGTTGCCGTTGCCCGCCACCGTGCCATCGGGTAAGGTTTCATAAACCAATGAAGCGCTCAACGGTTGCTTTGTTTTTGCATTAAACACGTTGCCGCTCACCAGCATCACCGGCAGGGGCTTTTCTTTTTCCAGCAACTTCACCCGCACAATATCGCTTTGGCCGTAGCCGCCTTCACTGCTCATGTAAGCATATTCGCCACCGGCATCCATCGTAAAAAACGCATCCCAATCAGGTGAGTTAATGGGCGCTCCAAGGTTCACTGGCTCGCTCCATTTCTGCCAGGTTTTATCGAGGCGCTTGCTCATCCAAATGTCATTGTCGCCTAAGCCGCCGGGACGGTTGCTGCTGAAGTAAAGCGTTTCGCCGTCGGCGGCGAGGTAGGGCGTCATTTCGTTATACTCTTTGAGGTTTATTTTTTTGCCCAGGGATTTTGGTTCGCTCCAGGTGCTGTCGGCTTGCTGAAAGCACACATAGATATCATTGTCCTCGCTGCCCCGAACTTCACTCATGTACAACAAAAGCGTTTGCCCGTCTTGCCCCATCGAAGCGCCGTTTTGCCGGCCCTGATCGTATTTGTAATAGTTGCGGATTTTAAGCATTTGCGGCAGGCTCCATTTGCCGTTGTTCAGGCGGTGGCAGAAGCTTACGCCGTTGCCGTAGTAATCGCCGTCCACAAAAGCATTGCGGATAAGAATGCGGTTGTTATCGGGCGAAATCCAATACACAGCGTTGTAGTGATAAGTATTGAGCGGATAGCCCATGTGCCGGGCATCGCTCCAGTTGCCCATGCTATCGCGGTGGCTGTACCAGATGTCCTGCGAATTTTTTACGGTGCCGTATTTTGTGTTCAAGGGATGGTTCTGGCAAATAAAGAACAAGTGGTTGCCATCAGCGGAGATAGTGGGTCGTAATTCGGCCAACTCCGAGTTGACGTGCCAGCCTACGTTTTCCACTTTTACGATAGTGCCTTGTTTAATGACATTCTCTTTTTGCGCCACGAGCTTTTCGGCGGAAGGCTGCGCAAAGGTGAGGTGCGCAAGAAGCAGCAAGGCGGGAAGCAGTAGGTTGTTCATAGGAGGATTGGATTGCGGCGGTGAAGATAGCAGCCGCGAACGCCAGATGCAAGTTGCCAGTGGCCGGTTACCGGTGCTTACTTATACAACGGTCGTTCTCCTTATCGGACAAGTAAGAACGTCAATGGCATAGAAAAACTTTTCGATTATAAACGATCCTAACCGGCAACCGGCAACCTGCTTAGGTCCAATACAAGATAACAGCCGATGGCAACCGCTTTTTAATCTCCGCGTAAAAGAAAGTTTTCAGTTCGCTCATCAGGTCTTTGTTGTACACGTATTTGGTGCCGCCAAACTTGTTGAATTTTTTAGAGCGGACATCTTCACTCATATCAAGCGATGTATTGGGGTACCATTCCTGCAGCAAGTTGCGGGAGCCTTCGGTGAAGCGATGCGTGATGAGTTCAAACGTAACCGCCGGCACCGGAGATGAGGGCAAAGTTGAGGTGAAAGACAAGGCTTCGGCAATGGCATCAAGTAAAGCGGTATAATGTTCCTTCCAGTCAGGAATGGGCATGATAGGCGCCAGCACCACGCCGATGGGATAGCCGCCACCGCCTTCCACAATTGGTAAACTTAGTTGACGAAGTGCCCTGATGCGTTGTGCAATGTTGGGCACACCACCTTCCAATCTTTTTGCTACCTCTGTTGCGTTCAGGGAAATGCGGGCCCTTGTATGCCGGTTGTGTTGCACGTTCAACAAGGGTTCAACAGCCGTGAATTTTGTTACGAACCGCAGTTGCGCATGGTCCATTCCGGCAAAGGCAGAAATTGTTTTTTGCAGTCCGCCTGTAAGGTGTTCAAGGCTCAAAGGATCGGTATAGCACGAGGCTTCAAAGGTGGTGAGCTTGCCGGGCTGAAGGTAGCCTTTGAGGTTTTCTAAAATGGAAGGCAGGTTGGCATAAACCCGTATCACCGGCGGGCCGCTAAGCGAGCCGGCGAGGTAACAATAATGGCAATGGGCAGGGCAGCCTTGCGCCAGGTGAAACTGCCAGTCGGCCGAGGGCGGTATGGGTTGGAGCTTGAATTGCGAAGGCGGCGCCTTTACCACAGCCAGCGTAGTTTTGGCAAGGCGGTAAGTCTCGCGTTCGTCTTTGCCGCGAAGGTTAACGAGACGATTGTTCTTTAATATTTCTATGGGGATGGCTTGTGCCTGCAACCGCTCATGCAGTTCTTTACCGTAGTCTTCTTCCAGCGCATCGGGTGTAAACATGGCCCTTTTGGGCATCCATGGTTTAAATGTTTTCTCGCTCTTCTCCAATCCAATGGCTTCACGTATTTCCATACAGTAGCGCAAACAATCATTGGGCCGAAGGAAGAGGACGAACCGTTTGTTTAAGCAATAAAACCAAGCGGTGTTGTTAGCATCAAAAGAACAATCAACAACAGCACCGGTTCCGCCTGTATCTTTCCTCATCATTCAACGCCCGATACCAGTTATGCCCTCTCCCCTCCCCGTAAACGAACGCGAACGACTTCAGGCTGTGCATAGCTATGCGGTGCTTGACACGCCGCCCGAAGCAGAATACGACGCCATCACGCAGTTGGCCTCGCAAATCTGCGGCACACCGGTTTCGCTCATCACCCTGCTTGACGAAGACCGGCAATGGTTTAAATCTGCGCAGGGCACGGCTATTAAGGAAACGCCCCGCGAATATGCCTTTTGCAATTACGCCATTCTGGAGCCCGGCCGGCCGTTGGTGGTGCCCGATCTGCGGCGTGACGAACGCTTTCGGTCCAACCCCCTTGTAACCGAAGACCCGCAGGTAGTATTTTACGCAGGTGTGCCGCTTACCGATAGCGATGGTTTTGCGCTTGGTTCGCTTTGCGTCATTGACACGCAGGCCAACAACCTGACCCCGTTTCAATTGAACGCTTTGCAGGTATTGGCGGGCCAGGTAACCGCCCTACTGGGCCTGCACCGTAAGATTAAGATTCTGCAAACGGTACAACGATTGCTGGAGGAGCGGAACGATGAATTGCAAAAAGCCCTGAACCATTTATCGGCCACTGGTTCGCTTTTAGATGAATTAAGAGAAACGGCAGCGATGCTTAAGCGCAGCACGTCATTGAACGCAGACGAATCAACCTCGGTGCAGAAGGCTGAACAAAGGCTTTTGCAGCTTACCGCCGTTATAAACAGGATTAGAGAAACAACATGAACGGAGGACGGTAAAAGAGAGAATGGAATAACATTATCCTAAATGCAGAACTCTTCAAATCCGTTTATGCGCTGGTTGGCTCTGCGTAAAAGAAAGCCGGCTTACCAGTTTATTGCAGATGAAAAAGAAAAACCGGTTTGCGCCACAATTCCGTTGTCACCTTCTTCACAAAACCGGTTTTAAAAATTTACACGCCTCTTCTTCCGCTCACCAGGTTTACCACAATGAGGATAACGGCAATCACAAGCAAAGCGTGAATTAGTCCACCGCTTACGTGAAAGGCAAACATGCCTAACAGCCAACCAATGATCAGGATAACGGCGATGATGTACAGAAGATTTCCCATTTGAATTTTTGTTTAATGATTAAGAAGGTTACCGGGAAAAATCTATAAAATAATTCGGCCAAGCCTACGGCGATGACCTGGAATTGCTGATGAGGCGCTTTGTCCCCCTTTTTAAAGGCGGGTTGTTCTTAATCCAAGCTACCGGCTGGAGGGTTGCGGCCCGCAAAGCTTTACCACTTTCATTTTTCACAGGCAATAACCGGTTTCAACTTGATTACGGAAAACGCTGCGCCTTTGCGTAAAAATGGTACTGTGTTCACCAGCCCACACTTAATTTGAAAACCGCACAAAGCGAAAAGGCCGCATGGAAATGCGGCCTCGTTTTAAAATCCAATATCCTATGAAAAACCGAGTTGGCAAGGCCGTTTACCGGGCCTCTTTTTTTGTTGAAACTTTTGCTGCGACATCACTCCTTCTGTCACCTTTGAGGTGTTTACCAATGGCTTTACGGGTGGAAAACGCAATCGCTTCGGCGAGGTTTTGCGGGCCGCAGATCCTGCTTTTGATAATGCCTGCCGGCGACAAGATTACCTGGGCGTCCGAAAAGATGGCGTCCATATCCCCATCAAGGTAGCGCACGGCAAAGCCTGGGTCATTCTCGTTTTGCCGGGGCGAAACCAAGGCGGAATAAAGCTGGTGCCTGAACAGAAAATTGATGGAAAAAATTCTGGCCATTTGTAAAGACAATACTATTGGATTCACCCCGAAGCCGTGCTAAAGGTTTTGCCCCGGCAGTTATTTCCTGCGCTGCAATTGCCTTTTTTCTTGCTGTGGAAAAACTACCGTACCTGATGAGTTTCCGCTATTGGGCTGCCCTCCTATTTTTGACACAGTATGAATAAACACACTATCATCGCCGCAGATGGCAGCGAGCCTTCCGAAATGTTGAGCGATGCCACCGGACGGCTGGACGCCGGCATTCCTTTCGAGTTCTTTAAAAGCGGAGATGAGCAGTGGGACAAGTTTGCCGAAGTTGTGGTCAAGGCCGCCATTTTGTTTCTGGTTTTTCTCGTGGTTGTCTTTGTGGGTTTTCTTGTCTATCTGGGGTTGAGATAAGTTCAAACTTCTGCCTTCTTCTTTTACAGGTGAATCATCCTTCTAAAGCAGCCAGCCGCGTTGCAGCAAACTTTTACGTGAACATCTATCTTCTCTTTTGTTATTCCCTTTCTCCCATTTTTAAACAGCACCTGTAGCCTTCTTACACTTGAGCCAGTTCGGCAAATCGTTTTTGTTGGCGCCCTTTTGCAGCATTATCAATGCAGGCGTTTGCAAGTGCGAAAAAACCAATGATTCTTCTTGCTAGTGGGGGAAGGTTTACGCTATCGGCGGAATCTTGTTAAAGAGAAAAACATTCCCAAAAATTTTTTGGTGTTAACTGCCGCGCTTACATTGTAGAACCTTACCAAACCGAAACCGACATGCGCTTCCGATTGAGCTTGCACGCTTCTCCTCAAAGCCTCTTGCCTTTTAATTATCCTTATTCGTTATCATCAGCTATTTATAAAGTTATTCAGCGGGCCGATGCGGGGTTTGCCGCTTTTTTACACAACACCGGTTACGGCGAAGGACAGAAAAGTTTTAAGCTGTTTACGTTTTCGGATCTGCGGACGCCGTTTGTAAGGCGGGGCGATAGAATGCAGTTGACGACCGGAGAAGCGGAACTCACTGTTTGTTTTTACCTGCCGGTGGCCGCTGAAAATTTTATCAAAGGCTTGTTCATGCACCAGCAGTTGGAGATTGCCGACCGGGTGAGTAAAACAGTATTTGGGATTGTTGGCGTGGAAAGTTTACCATCGGGTTTAGAAGGCAAAGAGAGTGTTGTGTTGCAGCCCTTATCGCCATTAGTGGTAGGCCGCAAGAATGATAGAGGACATTACGATTACCGCAGCCCGGATGATGAAGATTTTTGCGAATGCCTTTGGCACAATTGGATGGAGAAATGCGCAGCGGTGCGATTACCGGTGGCTGTAGGTGATGAAGAACCGGACGTAAGTATTGATGTTTTGTTTTTTGCCCATCCACCGCAGCAACGGCTGATCACGATAAAAGGCGGTACGGAGGCAGAAACAAAAATTAGAGGCTATACAAAGTTTCGGTTGGCGGTGAGGGCACCGGTGGAAATGCTGGAATTGGCACTGGGTGCGGGGTTGGGATTGCACAATGCAATGGGAATGGGGTGCGTGGGGGTAGCCAAATGAAGAATTAATTATTCAATCAAATGCAGCTTTAGATAACAATATGAAAGAAACGAACGAAATAAATTGGTTTACTCATCCAACCGGCGACCCATTTGCAGATATAGGTGGATTGGTGATCGAATACCTGCAGGAGAAAAGGCCAGGCAAGTCAATTATGGATTTGATTGAAGAAGTGACCACCATTTACGTAAACAGATGGGATAATAACCTTCACAGCTTTTTTCTGAATTCTACCATCACGCACAATTCCAATAAAGGGCAAAAGGGAATTGACAAAACCATTGCGTTTTACAAAAGCCTGATTGATGGCGACGGTGGAAAAGAAGGCTACTGCCGCATAACAGGTCAAAAAACAAAAGTCTTTCAAGGAGCAAGAGACAACCACATCATGTCCGGCTCCGCTACACTTATCAATTTCCATCATGGTTTTGAGAGTGGGATACAATTGTCAAAAGAGGCTTTGATCAGAATCTTTTTTGTGCCGTTGGGGGTAGAACAATTAGGTGATAAGGTATCTGTGCTAATCAGTAACAACGAAGAAGTAACCAGACATTTTGTTGAAAAGAATGTTGAGAGCAATTTACAGGCATTAGGAAGCAACATGTCAAAATCAATACTTCGTTCAGATTTCTCAAATCCGGCTAATGCCATTTTTGATTATGCAACTCAATGCATCGAAAAAGTAAAAACTGCGACGGTTGATGAAGAAACCGGAGAGAGTGACACAAGAGGTTTAACACTCAACCTTTATCACTTTACAAACTTCGGCGCAAGCCCCACTATAAACATCCTTACACTTCCCGCTACTGTCTTTGCCTTTTATAGTTATTGCCTACTTAAACATAAAAGCGATTGGCAACGCTTCATCATGAGGCAATACTCAAGTTCAAAGTTTAAGAATGCTTTTTTTGACAGTTATTCAGAAACATGGCATAACAACAAAGAGGAAGCCGACTATGGCGTGTATAAGGTATGGCGTAACAGAGTTTTTGAAGCGCTATTGAGTGGCAATAGCAACGTTGTTCGGAAAGCTTTTTTGTGGCACAGCAAAAGCTTCTTGTTCAATTTTAAAATTGTAGAACAATACCAACTAAATATTCAAAATATGGATAAACGGACACTATCAAAAATTAAAGAGCTGGCTGATTTTTTAGTGATAGACAGAAGTGAAGATGAAATCAGGAAGTCAATCACCCGTTTGAACGGCGAGAAGACAAGCAATGGACTTAGAAAATTCATGCTGAAGCTGGCAGATAAAAACTATGCAGAGGGAAAAGAAAAGCCGCTGTTCTCTTTGGAGGAATATGCCAATTACCTTTTCCCTGATGGCACATATTGGGGCGAAATAAGAGATTTGCTGTTGATCGCCATTTATCAAAAACTGCATGAATTGAACAAAAAGGTAGATGTAGAATTACAAGAAGAAGAAACCGAAAAAACCAATTAATCAATCAAAACATAACTCATGAATTTAAAGACTCAAGGCTTTATCCTTTTAGATGTTGATGTTGTAGCCCTTAACAATGCCGGAAAAAACAGTTCAAGCAATTTTGACAACGCTGTTGCCACTAAAAAAATTTATAAGAATGACCGGCGTTACACTTACGTTTCAGGACAGGCTTGGAGGTATTGGTGGCGTGAAGCACTCAAGGTAAACTATGCATGGACTCTGTCGCCGGTAACCCGTGAAGGCAAAATTGCTTTTACCGATGCTGACCCGATACAATATGCCGACGATGACGTTTTCGGGTACATGAAAGCCGCTAGAGACGTTGTTAGAGATGATGATGGAAATGCGGTAATGGACAAGAAAGGAAAAGAGCAAAAAGAGGACGTAACCGTAACAAGAGTTTCTCCTTTAAAAAATTCAGCGATTGTTTCTGTTGGCTCTATACGGATTGAGCCAAACTGGTCGAGTATGGCAAGGCAAGAAGGCGATAGCGTACCTTACAGCAAAGAGGAATATTCGGCTGTTATGAAAGGGATGTTCTCACTTGATTTGTTCCAAGTAGGAACTTTCGCCAACTATAACAAGACTGGCTTTAAAAACTTAACGGAAAAGCTAAAGGCAGAAGCGCAAAGCAACGCGGCAATAGAGATTGACGATCCTTTTGTAAAAGCGAAGACAGGCGAACCCCTAAAGCTTGTACAGCTTTCAAAAGACACTCGTACAAAAAGGGTCGTTGATACCATAGCAGCTTTGAAAACTATTTCCGGTGGCGCCATGCAAACAAACAACATGGGCGATGTAACGCCGAAATTTATTGTGTTGGCAACCATGGCATCGGGTAATCATCCCTTCTCACATATCGTCAAAAGCGAAGGACAGCGAGGCGAAACTGCACTGTTAAACATTGATGGTCTCAAAGAAGTTCTTTATGACTATAAAGAACAGTTTAAAGGAATCATCTTTATCGGCAAGCGCAGCGGCTTCATGGATGAATACAATGCTGAATTAAAGGCTTTGGAAAGTGAATTTGACAACGTGAAAGTTTTAAGCATTAACCAGGCAATTGACCAATATTGCGATCAGGTAAAAACCCAAATGCCTTGATACATGGATGTGTACAAAATTGATATAAGCAGTTGGACGGCAAGCTTCCGTTATCCCAACCTGATAAGCGGTATGCAACCAACGCTTGAGGTGCCACCGGTCAGCACGGTATTGGGTTTGATCAATGCCGCAGCAGGCAATTATCTTCAACATAAAAATTTGCAGTTGGGTTACTACTTTGAATACGAGGCGGAAGGAGAAGATTTGGAAACCATTTATCAAATTAGCAGTAAAGATGGAAAGCCAACCAACAACGCAAAGTCTAACATCATCTACCGCAAATTTCTCTACAACAATTTTCTACGAATCTATACGCCGGATGAACGGATAGCGGCCTACCTTTCTCAGCCTTATTACCAATTGGTTTTGGGCCGCATGAATGACCTGGCTACTGTAGATAAGGTTTCTGAAAAAGAAAGTTTGCAGGAAGTAGAAAGGGCCACAGAAATAAGAGGACAAGTCATTCCTTTTCAATTTCACTTGCCGGGTCAGATTCAGGCTTTACCGCAATACTTCACTAATGAGTTCCCCCGCAAAAACATTGGTACACAGCCTTTTTCCATTATCGGATACAAGTCAAAAACATTTGACACAAACGTAACCGCATACCGGGATGTATTGCCAAACGGAAAGGACGTGGATATTTATTTTCATCAGCTAAGCTTTGATGGTTTATGACGCTGCTTGCCAAATCAAAAGACAGCAAGCAAAACCTTGCCGCAAGAACGCTAAAGGAACATATTGATGACTGCCTTCTCATTTTTGATTTCATCAAAACTGCTTTTCCCGCAGTTGCGGAAATTTCAGGATTGGGAGAGAAGTTTTGGGAGTTGCTAAGAACAGCTATAGTTTGTCATGACTTAGGGAAAGCACACAGGGAATTTCAAAAAGTCCTGAACGAACAGCCTAACGATTGGAATTATCAACGGCATGAATTATTCTCGATACCCTTTGTTGAAGCTTTGTCACAGACAAATAAGGATTGCGTAGGTCTTTTAAAGCTGGTTGTTGCGGGACATCACAAAGATTTTGAAAAGTTGCAGAGGGAACTGCCTAAATATGAATCCGATCCATTTGGCATGTTGGACACGTTAGAGGAAGTTGAAACTTTTGAAGATGCCTTTAAGAAATATGTCGATGTGGAAGCTGCACTAAAACTTTTGAGTTTGTATGGAATTTCTACAAGCAGTCCACAGCCAACATCCTTATCTGGATTGATACGTGTTTACAATAAGCAACCATACCGGCCGGAAAAAGACAAGTACTTTACTCTTATGTTACTATTTGGTGGACTTAAATGGTGTGATCATTTGGGGTCAGCTATGGTAACACAGTTGAACAAGCTGTCAGAACAAAGCTTTGCCTTTCTTTCGCAACAGCGGAGAGGTTTACAGCAAAATGGACTTGACTTTTACGAGCATCAAAAAGAATGTGCAATTAGAACAGGCAATACAATCTTAACGGCACCGACAGGTTCCGGTAAAACCGAAAGTGCTTTGCTTTGGACTAAACATCAGATGGAAACTACAGGGCAAGCAAGAGTATTTTATATTCTTCCTTTCACCGCTTCCATCAATGCCATGTATGAAAGGTTGAAAAATGCAATGGGCGATGAAAGCGTAGGAATGTTGCATGGCAAGCTGAGTGACTATCTAAACAATTATTTCGATGACCTGCAGTACAACTCAACTACTAAGAAGGCCAGCATTCAAAGTTTAAAAGAAAAGTACAAAAGCATCATCACTCCACTTAAAATAACCACGCCTTTTCAATTGCTCAAGCATCTGTTTGGTCTAAAGGGATATGAACAAGGCCTTTTCGAGATGGCTGGCGCTTATTTAATTTTTGACGAGATTCATGCTTATAGCCCTGAAGTTTTTGCCCAAATAAAAGTGTTGCTTCAATTCGTCACAAAACACTTGGGTGCCAAAGTGATGATAATGACGGCAACCATGCCACTGTTTTTAAGAGATGAATTAGAAAAGAGTATTGGCAAATTCGCCTCGGTAAAAGCCAGCGGCAAACTTTATCAGGATTTTAGAAGACACAGAGTAATTCTAAAAGAGGGATTGTTAACCGATAATCTTAATGAGATAAAAACTTATCTGCAACAAGGAAAAAAAGTGTTGGTTGTTTGCAACACCGTTAAGTCGGCACAGAAAGTTTTTCAGGATTTGAGAGACGAACCGTTGGTTGGAAAGGCACTATTGCTGCACGGCTTATTTACAGGTGCAGACAGGGCCGCGAAAGAAAAAGACTTGATGAAAAAGGGCGTGGTGCTTTTAGTGGGTACGCAGGCAATTGAAGTTAGCCTTGATATAGATTACGACATCATCTTTACCGAACCAGCACCAATAGATGCATTGATCCAACGATTTGGAAGAGTTAACCGAAAGCGGGAGAAGGGAATTTGTGACTGTGTTATTTTTAAAAATCACAATGATGCAGACAAATACATTTACAATTCTTCAACAATTGCAAAAACCATCCTAGCTCTTGAGAAAATAGTTGACACAAACAACGGTATTATTGACGAAGCAATCTTGCAACACTCAATAGATGAAGTGTACGATAAATGGGATGATGAAGACAAAAAGAAATTTGACGAACAGGAGAAGTATTTGAAAGATGCATTGCAATTGTTGTCACCAATGTTTAAAAACAAACACACGGAAGAAGATTTTTATAAGCAGTTCGACGGGATTAAAATTCTTCCTCAATGCAATAAAGATTTGTATGAATCCCTTTTGAATGATTTTGATTTCATCAGCGCCGAAAGTCAGAAGGTACAAATTAGAAAAGGAAGGTTTATGGGGTGGTTACAATCAGAAAATGTAAAACCAGCTACGCATGCTTTTAGCAAAGGCAGCAAGGTAAATATTGAACGCTACTTTATCACCAACAAAGTCTACAACCCTGAATTAGGTTTGCTATCGGACGAAGAAGAGAGTTGGAAAACCGCTGAAATTTTTTAGACGCCTTTTACTTATTTAGTTTCCCTCGGAAAATTCTCTTTAAACCATTTCAACGACCGCACCGCCACCGGCGAAGCCGTAAAACCCAACAGCGCTTTTTCATCCGTTACAATCACCGGCGCCCGGTGTTGAAGCGCAATGTCAAATAAAAAATTATCCTCCGGGTCGGGCGACAGAACAAACGAAGAACGGGCCACTACGTGAATGGTAAACTCCTGAATAAAACTGACCACGTCATCCACCGAAAGCGTTTCATCTTTTAGCACACCGGGCCGGCGCAGCACATCGTCAATCTCCGCCAGCAGCGTGCCGTCAACCAAAAAATTCAAGTCGTGATGAAACAACGTTTGCACCAGGTTTTGCAAACGTCCGTAACGGGCATAGGTCACGTACACATTGGTGTCCAGCACCAGGTTAACGCCGGGCATAGCGCTCTTTTCGTACTGTTTTACAAAGGGCTAATATTTCTTCGTCGGTTAGCGCACCCGGTTGCAGGCGCTGGTCCAAGGCGGCCGCTTTTTGCAGCAGCTCCTCTTTGCGTAGCGCAAGGAGCAAGGCTTGTTTTTGTCCGTCGTCCAGTTTTTCCGCCGCCGTAACAATTTGTCCCAACAACGACAAATTGCCGGGCGAAGTGATGTTGCCAGTCATACTTTATTCTTGTAGGCATGAAGTTACAAAATAGCGCCGGTTAATGCCGCTGGACAAACAGGAATATCATTGCTTAACGTTCTTTGGTTATTCCCATTTCTTGCTTAGCTTTCAGCAACTAACTGCCCATGTCTGTTCTCACCGCCACTCTCGTCAACCTTTACCACATCTGCCACCGGGAGCTTTGGCTTCACGCGAACGGCATCCGCATGGAACATACTTCCGACACCGTTTACGAAGGAAAGCTCATTGGCGAGACCACCTATCCGCAACGGCCGGAGAAAGGCCTTGAGATGGAACTTTCATTTCCCCTTGGCAGCGGCTGGACCGGTACGGGGAAGATTGACTTTTATGATGCAAAAAATAAAGTCGTACATGAAATAAAAAAGAGCGACAAAGCAGAAGAAGCCCACGAGTGGCAAGTGAAATATTATATCTGGCTGTTGGCCCAAAACGGCATAGAAGGGGCCACCGGTATTTTAGAGTACCCGACGCTTCGGGAAACAAAAGAGATATTGCTGACGAACGCTGATGAAAGCTATCTGCAATCGGCCGTCGCACAAATCAAAGCTATAGTGGAGGGCGAACGTTGCCCGCCGGTCATTAACGCTAAAATATGCAGGAGTTGTTCGTACCACGATTTCTGCTACATCGAAGACTAAACCGCTTATGAAAAAAAGCTACTACCTCTTTAACCCCGGCCGGCTAAGCCGCAAGGACAATACACTAAAGTTTACGCCGGTGGATGAACACGGTGTGGAAGGCCCGGCCAAATACATACCCGTTGAAGGTGTAGATAATCTTTACACTTTCGGCAGCCTTGATGCCAACAGTGCCTTGTACAACTTCATGGGCAAGGAAGGCATCACAGTTCACTTCTTCGATTACCACGAACACTACACCGGTTCCTTTATGCCAAAGGATTATCTACTGGCAGGCAAGATGATTATAGCGCAGGCAACGGCCTACAGCAAACCGGCAAAGCGAATCCTGATTGCACAAAAGCTGGTGGAAGGCGCCGCCTTCAACATGCTGAAGAACCTGCGGTACTACAACAACCGCGACAAGGACACATTACATCAGATTGAGCGTATTGAAGCCCTAATGCTACAAATTCCGTTTGCAGGGGAAGTGGATACGTTGATGGGCATCGAAGGCAATATTCGCAATCATTACTACACAGCCTTTGATGTCATCATCAACGGATTTCAAATGGGTGCTCGAACAAAACAACCGCCTTCCAATGAAGTGAATGCGATGATCTCTTTTGTGAACAGTCTATGTTACACGGTTTGCCTTGATGCGATTTATCACACGCAACTTAATCCTACCATTTCGTTTTTACATCAGCCCGGCGAACGGCGGTATTCATTGGCGCTTGACATCTCCGAAGTGTTCAAACCCTTGCTGGCCGACCGCCTGATTTTTACGTTGCTCAACAAGAAAATAGTACAGCCGTCAGACTTTGATACAAAGCTGAATAGCTGCCTTTTAAAAGACAGTGGCCGCAAAGCCGTAGTAAAAGCCTGGGACGAAAAGCTGTCCGAAACCATCAAGCACCGCAGCTTGGGCCGCAGCGTTAGTTATAAGCACCTGATAAAATTGGAGTGCTACAAATTGAGCAAACACCTTTTGGGCATGGAAGAATACAAACCTTTTAAAGCCTGGTGGTAAGGGTTCGTTACCAAGTTGACCCATTGATAGGTTGACTTGTTTGTAGCCGCCGGAAAACCAATCAACAAATCAACCGATCAACCAACCATGTACATCATTCTTGTTTACGATGTGGAGCAAAAGCGGGTGGGCAAGATGCTGAAGCTTTGCCGCCGGTACGTGAACTGGATTCAGAACAGCGTGTTTGAAGGAGAGATAACGGACGTGAAACTAAAAGAGTTGTTGAGCGAGGCGGGCAAGATCATGAACAAAGAAAAAGACAGCATCATCCTCTTTAAAAGCCGGCAGGAGAAGTGGCTGGAAAAAGTTGTGGTGGGCAAGGAAAAGAATGAGTTGGACAATGTGCTTTAAGTTGTCGGTGACGGCGGACAGCAGTGGCAAGCGATTGCTTTTCTTGGGGGTGAGACCGGCGAAGCCTTGCCCACAACGGGTTTGGGATGGTCGTCGGTGCCGCCTGTAAATCGTAGCATTGTGGGCAGACGACTTTTAGGCAGGAAAGAGACTATTTTTGAAACATTAAGTCCTTGGCAACCAACAGGATTTTGCCGTTAAAAAAACGGCTTCTAATTGTACCATCGAGGAATTGAAAGTTGCAGCCGGTAGCTGCACAAGCGATGACCTGGCACCTTCTAATTGTACCATCGAGGAATTGAAACAATTAAGCGGCCTGGCCTGCTTGTAAATGCCGCCGTCTTCTAATTGTACCATCGAGGAATCGAAACCTTTTTGCCGCGGTGTTTTTTGAAGTTGCAAAGCGTACTTCTAATTGTACCATCGAGGAATTGAAACTTGGATTGGGCATCGGCCGCAAACTGGTCATAGAACTCTTCTAATTGTACCATCGAGGAATTGAAACTATTGAACTGCGAACCGTTCTGCTTTTAAGGCGCTCCTTCTAATTGTACCATCGAGGAATTGAAACTAGGCAACGGGGTTAATGAACACAATGTTTTCCGCCACTTCTAATTGTACCATCGAGGAATTGAAACTGGCCGTATTTAAAAACCTTTTTCCGTGTTCAAACCCTTCTAATTGTACCATCGAGGAATTGAAACGATATAGCAAAAACACAGCAAAAGAGATTGGCTATGACCTCTTCTAATTGTACCATCGAGGAATTGAAACGCGCATGTCGGTGCGCTGTTCAAGCGATGGATCGCCCTTCTAATTGTACCATCGAGGAATTGAAACGTGCTTTCACACGGCGAAGAGTGCACCGAGCACCCGTCTTCTAATTGTACCATCGAGGAATTGAAACTCGTGTGTGCTGGTTGCTGCATCGCGTTCTTTTACTTCTAATTGTACCATCGAGGAATTGAAACGTGAAGAAAACAGCTACAATTGGCGACGGTTCAACGACCTTCTAATTGTACCATCGAGGAATTGAAACGAAGTTAGTTTGATGCCGATTGATGATGTGGGCGTCTTCTAATTGTACCATCGAGGAATTGAAACGAAGCAATCATATCATCAATCATCACAGTTCTTTTCTTCTAATTGTACCATCGAGGAATTGAAACCAGTGGTTGACTATCATACCGGCCTTGCCAACGAACTTCTTCTAATTATACCATCGAGGAATTGAAACTGGTCAAAGAACAGCGGCAGGCCTGTTTGTTCCTGTCTTCTAATTGTACCATCGAGGAATTGAAACGGCTTTACTGGCAAGCGAGCAACGCCATTTTAGAGCGCTTCTAATTGTACCATCGAGGAATTGAAACCAGCCGCATGGTTAGAGCCGTCGCTATGGCTGTGAACTTCTAATTGTACCATCGAGGAATTGAAACGTAGTGTCGGCATGGGCACTACAACACCGGCAGGCTTCTAATTGTACCATCGAGGAATTGAAACTCAGCATCGTTACCGTTGTACCGCTAATGGTGTAACTTCTAATTGTACCATCGAGGAATTGAAACGTAATAAAGAACTAAGGTTGAAAGCAAATCACAACTATCCCAAATTTTCAAGAATAGTTTCCTGGAGTACGCCTTCCAGTTGCACAATCCAAAACGCTACGTGGGCGGCATTAAGAATCTTCCAGCAGCCGTTGGTAAACCGCATGGAAAAAGGCGGCGCGGCGTAATCGTCTTCCACAACGGTTACAAGGTATTCGCTGCTTTGGCCGGCGGCCAGTTCCTGAAAGCTGATATCGAAACAGCCTTCCGGCGTTTGCACTTTTTGGGTAAAACCGGACATGGTAAAAAATGGTTTTGGAGGAAGCTCAATAGTAAAAGTAGGCACAAAAAACCAAGCTCACTACTACCGCGAATTAACGCCAGGCCGCAACCGCTAAATCATTATTGATAAAACGGAAGGCGCAACGGCGGGCAACCCGTGGCCCACGGCTGAACGTGCGGCCACCCATCGGCGCAGGCGCTTACCTTACTGTCTGGCCGGGGAAAAAGCTGACGGTACTTATCTTTTTGTCTTTCTTAAAATAGAAACGCCGCCCTTTTCCATTCTAAAACAGCAGGGCACCCGGCCGTGCAACGCTTTTGGCAAATGCCTTACCTTGCCTCGCATGATGCCGCACGCCATCCATACCATCCCCGGCGCCCATGCCGCCGTGTTTCTCGACTATGAAAACATTCTGTACCACCTCAAAAAAGAATACGCCGATCCGCCGCAGGTAACGGATGTAATTGCCGAAATCCTTCGCAACCTGCGCGAATACCTGTCTGAACATTACAAGCTTGATGTCATCATTTTTAAAGCATACGCCGATTTTGAACGCATGGCCTCGGCCCTTGGTTCGCTTTACCTGATGGGCATTGACACGCACAACGTATTGGGCACCGATCACAAGAACGCCGCCGACATGCGGTTGTGCATTGACCTGATGGAAGTGCTTTATACCCGCCCCGACATTCAGCATTTTGTGCTGGTGGCCGGCGACCGCGATTACATTCCCATTGTGCAGCAACTGCGCCGGCAAGCCCGCCAGGTAACCGCCGTAGCCTTCCGGCAAACCGTGAGCGGCGACTTGTTGCAGATACTGGGAAAGGATAACCTGTTGGACGCGGACAAGTTTATTAAAGAAGAAAAACGCAAAGAACTGCTGATGCACAAAACGGCGGTGGTTAATAGCATGGGCCTGAAAGTGGTGGGCAAGATAGACCTGCCCGAAACCAAAAAGCGCCCCGAACCCACAGCGCCGGCACCACCCACCGAAGCCGCCAAGCCCGCCGCGGCACCGGTTCGCAAACCGCCAGTGCGGCCCGCCTACACCGAAGCGGCCGAAGAGTTCAGCAACGTAAAATCATTGGACCGCAAACCCGTGCTTGACTGTTTGGAACTGCTGCTGCAATTTGCCAGCGACCGCGGCCTGCGCGAAGTATGGCTCTCGCCCTTCCTGCGTTTTTTAACAGACGAAATGCCGCTGCTGGCTGACTACGAACGCAAGGAACTGATAAACACCCTGCGCATCTTTGGCGCCATACGGGTGGAAAAGCGAAGCGGCGAAACTTTTGATTATTCAGTTATTCATCTCAATTACAATCATCCCGATGTGGTGCGGCTGATGCCGTAGGGGCAATGGGCAATAAGCAATAAACAACAACAGGCAAGTCAGTACTTGTCCGGATTGGCAATCATGTGGCCCAATAACCGGCCGATTTCTTCGTTTTTTGCTTTGAGGTCTTCATAGAATTCTTGGTTGTTGTAGCCGCAAGCCAAGGCAAAATCCAACCAACCTAGGGTTTCCGAATTTTCTGTGTCTGAATCAGTAAGCTTGGCAAGAAAGTGTGCTGGATAGATTTTCTTTCTGTACGCTTCCGCAAGGCAAATGCAAACACTTCTTGACGGACGCCGGATCTGATCGGTAAGCGAATACATTTCTTCTTTGGGAAAGGCTTTGCTGGTCTGAAACATCTCCATTGCTAAGGCAAAACCTTTTTGATACACTTTTGTTTGCCTGAAATTTTGAACACTCATAACAATTGGTTTTGTAAACTCAAGTTACAAAATCCGCACTTCCTTGCCCATTGCCCATTGCTCATTGTCCATTGCCTATTGCTAATTGCCTATTGCAATTTTCTTCATTCCCTCTCTTCCGTAAAACACAGGGAAGTACATTATCTCCGCTTTGGCGGGATTCAAGGTATAACGGCCGGCATAGCGAGGCAACAACCAAACGTTGAACGTGTAGGTTCCTTTCTTCAACTCGCTGCAAAAAATGCTCACCTTGTTTTTAAAATATTCGCGGTGTGCTTCGTTGTTTGAATACGATTGCGCTTTGTCCTTGTACGAACAACCGGCCGGTATCGGTGCTTCTATCATCACATACCCCGCATCGGCTTTAACGGTTACAGCAATCTTCATCATCACCGGTTCGCCGGCTTTCAATCTTGTTATCGTATCATCATTCTTCACAAAGGTTGACGTCACCGCAAAATCACCGGACACTTTTTTTGGTGCAGCGTTCCAGTACTGCTGATAAGCCGTAAAGTAAACCGGCATCTTTCCTTCTTTGCGAACGGTGATGGGCTGACCGCTTTTGACGTCTGTTGCAAACGGATAAGCGTTTACAGTTTGGGTCAAGCCACCGTCAAAAGACAGCACCGCGGCCTTTGGCAAGGAATCATTCACGAGCATGTCCGGTAAGATAGTTTCGAGTATTAGTGACGATTCATAGGTGTTGCGCCAGGCGCCGCTTTTCCGTCGCTCTAAAAAATAGCCGCGCATCTTTTCCAGTTCATTATCGTGTCCGTTCATGCGATGCAAAATGCGGTACATGGTTAATGTGTTTTGAACCGCATTGTCAAAGAACCGGTAGCCTTCTTCGCCAAAATAAATGTTGCCGAACATCGTGCGGCTTTGTTTGGCAAGCAGGCTGTCAACAGTAAAGTCCAGGCCCCCTTTTTGTTTCAGTTCGGCCAGCCGTAGCTTTTCATACAAGTTCATTTTGGGCAGATGCATTTGCAGGGTATCTATGTATTTTTTATAATCGGCTTTGGCGTTCAGCAGTTGCAACAAGTGCAGAGCCGAAAGGCTTTCGCTGCTTCGATAGCTTTCGAGGTTGAAGACGAGGTAATCAATCAACACCTGTTTGTTCCATTGCACCGCATAGCCTTGCAAAGCCGCTTCCGTTAAGGCTTCCAGCACGTGCAACGAAATCCAGATCGTTGGCTCATTGCCGGTCCACCAGCCCCACAAGCCCTGCGCAGTCTTGCTTTGCTGAAGTTTGCCAATGAGTTCGCGAACGTTTTTCTCGCCCCTGAACGGACGTTTATAAAAAGAATCAATGCGCTTTTGCACCAGCAGGGCTTTTAGTTTGGAAGCTAATTGTTCGTTGCACAGGTATTCGTAACGGCGGATGCTTTCAATCTCTTTTTCCAGCGACGGAATGACCGAGGTTTCTGCATAAAGTTTGATGATGCCGGTGTCGGATAATGGCCGAAGTGTAAACGCTGTATCGCTTCGCAAAGCGGCAAACAGCCCGCTTGTTTCGGTCACGCCTTGTTTATAAATCGGAAGGCTTCGCTCCTCGCCATCAAAATAGCCGTTGCTCTTTTGAATGGTGTATTTCATCTTTATAGAATCGGCCACCGGTGCTACCACTGTAAACGTATCAATCAATGAATTCCGAAAGCGAATGATGCCTTCCTTCATCGTTACATCGTTCACCGCAAATGTTCGAGTTGCTTCAATGCTGTCAGCCAGATAATTCAGGCTTTTGCCAATAACATTGATGGTATCGCCGGCCACGGCAAACTGCGGTAACGATAAGGCCCCGCTGATGGCTTTGAAAGATTTCACCATTGTTTCGGCAAAGCCGCTTTGCTTCTTATCGGTCATGGCTATGGCAAAGCCGCGCCAGGCCGTGATGTCATCGGGATAGGTTATGGTGAACGATGCTTTGCCTGCCGCATCCGTTGTCAGCTTCGGTTGCCAATAAGCATAATCGTGAAAGTTCTTACGAAGCGTATTCGCTACCGGAATGCTTTCTAACCCATTGCCTGCATCATTGTTCTTCAATCCTTTTGTGGTGATGATGATAACGCCGTTCGCGGCTTTGTCGCCATAGATTGCGGTAGCTGCCGCATCTTTCAATACGTTCGTACTTACAATGAGCGAGGGATCAATGTCTTTTAAAATGCCGGAGAATGGAAGGCCGTCAACGATGATTAGCGGCTGTGAGGCTGCTTGAAGCGAAGACGTTCCTCTTATCAAAATTCCGGGAGCGCTTCCCGCCAAACCGGTGACGCTTACGCTGCTGATTGCTCCGGTTAAATCCGCCCGCCTCAATGTGCCGTACCCAACGATAACGACTTCCTGCAAACTGTTTTTCGATGGCGAAAGTTTAAATGAGTAATCGCCATCCTTTACTCTTCGCTCTATGCTTACATAACCAACGGAGCTTACAACGAGTGTGCTGTTCGGCAAGGTTCGTAAAACAAACTCACCGCGGCTGTCGGTCGTCGTTCCGCTTCGCGTGCCTTTGATGAAAATTGAAACACCGGCAAGCAGAACTCCTTTGTCGTTCTTCACCACGCCACTAACAGTTTCAGTAAACAAGGACGCATCGAAGTATTGCTGGTTGAAGGATTCTTTGATGCCGTTGAAGTCTCCTGTGTTGTAACCCGTCCAACGTTCTTTGCTGTTAATGATGTCTGAAATGCGGCTGCTGACGCTGTCTTTCGGCTTCAGGTGGATGATGCCTGTTTCGTAATAATTAATGCCGTCTTTTTTTATGTTGATGCTGTCGCAAATGAAGTACGAATCGTTCTTCAACAGGACCAGCAACCGGTACTTGCCCGGTTGCACAAAGCCAAGATTTCTTTCAGCCCCACGATAGATGCGAAGAAAATCAGGGTCGTCGTATCTGAACAGGAGCACGTTGCGGATGAACGGTTCTCTGTTCGTACTGTCTTTTGTTACCCCAATCTGCAAGGCGCCGTTGCCGGTTTTATTGATGATTGGATTGGTGAACAAATCGGTGGAAGCGCTGCGGTTGTATAAATAGTCTTGCCACAAACTGTCAATCTCGTATTCAGTCAACACATAATCGCGAAAGTTATAGCGCGGCGCGGCGTTGAAAAAATGCGTTGAAAAAGGGTATGGATTCTTCAATTGCTTTTGCTTAATCAAACCTTTTTCAATGAAGTAATGATAGCCGCCTTCGGCTTCAAAAGATTGTGTGAATCCGTTCTTAACCGTCAGCGTTGCATAACGGTTCGGCAAAGGCGAAAGCAGCACGGGATTGAAAGAATTGTTGTTCAATAAAAACAAGCCGTTACCGCTGTTGATGTAAGCATAGTGTTCACCAAAAGTATTTTGCACCAACAGCGAATAACGGCCCCACATCGCTTTCTCGTAAGCCGTCATCGTGTCGGGCATGGGTTGAATGTGGATGCGATGATTGACCGTATCGGCATTGATGCTTACAACCGTTTTTACGCCTTTTGCCACATCAAAGCTATCCACTGAAATCATCGCATTGTAAGTACGCAGCCGCAGTGAATGTTTGCCCGGCGAAACAGCAAAGCTGTATCGCTGCACGCTTTGCGCAGCGCTGAAAAACACCGGCACTTCATCAATGTACAAATGATGCACGGCCTGCAGGCTGCCGTCCTTTACTACAAAAGGCGCCAACTGCGTGAGGCTGTCAGCAGCGGGTTCGGTGTTTATATAAAGCGTTTGCGGATGCAGGAATTTATAATGCTCGATGGTATCAAGTTGCATCTCGCGGCTCCATCGTTCCCAGGCTAATTTTTGGTTGTAGCGAAGGTTCTCTTCCTCATCGCTTGCGGTAAAGGTTGCGTAACGCTTGCGGCTCGGATAGAGCTTACCCAAATAAGGCACATTAGGCCGTTGGTACCCGTCGAATTTTTTGGTAAAGGCATAAGCCGTTACATCGGCGTTGCTTACAGGATTGGTGGCTGCATCCCGCACCTCAATTTCAATGGTGGCGGTTTGGCCGGGGTAAACCGCTTCGGGCTGATGCACCCGAACGATTAAGAGTTTATCTCGGTACGGCACGGTGTAATCTTCGTTATGAACCTTGTCGCCCAAAATGTATTGCAGCGAAACAAAATAATGTTTCGGTGTACGAGCCTTTTCTACGAAAGTTAAACTATCACCGTAACCACGCAGTACTACTTTATTGCCGGCGAACACCGTGTACCAAACCGGCAGGTGCGAAGGGTTTACTAACTGCACCGCCACAGAATCTGCCGTGCGGGAAGCCAATGCTGATACGATGCTTTGCCGCGACGCCATCTCGTACTCTTCATCGAGGCTGTCCGTTTCCACTTCGTATGTTTTTACAAAGGCATCGGCTTTGATCGTTGCCGGCAGGCGAATGTCTTGCTGTACTAAAGTGTCTTCGTTATCGTTCAATCCATAGAGTGTGGCGGAAGTCGTTGAAGGCCTTCCTTTCACCAGGTAATCAATGTGCAGGCTGTCGCCTTGCAGGTCAAAGGCAATGCGTTCTGTTTTATCGCTGAAAGTTTGCGACAGCGTTTGGATTTGCCTCTCATTATTGCTGTTTAAGAAGATGCATTCGATTTGATAATCGAAACCGGCGTGTGGAAAGATGCTGTCGGGGATATTAATTTTCGTTTCGCCTAACGGCTCCAGAGTGCCTTCGTATTGCCAAAGCGTATCGGGCAGAAAAACAATTGGCGAGGTAAAAGTTTTGGTGCTGTACGGCGATGACTTTACAATGAGCTTTATGCGGCCATCCATCACGGCCATGTCATTCGCGTCGCTGGCCTTTGCATAAACCGAAACGGTTTCGCCGCAGCTGTGTTCTTTCTTATCGCTTCGGGCGGAAAAGGTGATGGCATCCAACTCGTATTCTTCAAAATAAAAATGGCCGCGCATCACCACCTTGCGTTTTGCCGAAAGGGTTTCGTCATCATCGTCATCATCCTTCTTTTTTGCGCTGCTTTCTTCTAAGGTCAGCAGGTAGTCTTTGTCGAGGTCTAAAGACAGGCTGTCCGATAATACAAAACTGTGTTCATAACCGCCGGCACGGTACGGTGCGATGGAGGCGATAACGGTATCAACATTGCCGGAACGTTCGCTCAGCCGCAGCCATAACTTTTCATCAACCGGCTTGCTGGACTTTGTTGTTACAAAAGCCTTTAACCGCACCGTGTCACCGGGTTTGTATTTGGGTTGATTGAACACCAGAAAGCCTTTGAAGCTTTGTTCGTGCGCCGTGCTGTAATAAAAATTATAGCGGCGGTGGTTCTTTGCAAATAGTTTTCTGAATGGATTGATGATGAATTTCAGCGGCGTGGTTTGCGCCAACCGTTGGAAGAACGGCGTTCGCACCGCATAGCCTTTTTTCAGCGGAAAGCGATAAAGCACACCGGCTACCGTGGCTTGAAGGGTTCCTTCCTTGGTATACTTATCGCGGCGGTAGGTTTGGGTGGCTTGGTCGTAACGCAAGGCTTTGTTGTTGATGGAAACCGTTGCATCCTTTATCAGCCTTCCTTCTTTTGTGTGCAAGGCAATCACTAGGTCGCGGCTGTTGTTGATGATTTTATAGGAAACATCACCGATGGCTTTCAATTCATACACCAAGTTGTTATCGTCTGCATGAACGAACAGGTAATTACCGGCACTTAATGAAGGTTCTTCTTTGGTAAAAGAATCCGTTAATGCATACAACTGTTTTTCGGAGACTTCCTGAATGCCTTTGCGGTAAAGCCGTTCTGCCTCCTTTAAATTAATGCGATAGACATAAGTGTAAACGCTTCGCTGAAGGCTTGACGACAAGTTCTTTTGGCCGAAGGCAGCAATGTTTATCAATAACAATAAGGGTAGAAATCGTTTTCTCATGCGCGGGTTTGTGTGGCAAGGATGTAAGCCGGTTTCAAATTACACAAGAAGGCTTCAAAAAAGTTGTTTGATCTATTGGTTTCGGTCTGTCTTCTTCCACTTTTTTTCTTGACAAAAAAAGTGGAGCAAAAAAGTCAAGGCCGGCCCAATCGCTCCGCGTGGGCGGCCAAGCCAACGCACAACAATCAGTCATTACTGGTTACAACCTTTCATTTTGTGTTTAGTCCTTCTTGATAAATACAATCTTCACTTCATTATCAAACAGCGCATGTTTATTTTGGCAACTGCAATTGATAGAATCGTTAGGCGCCTTGTTGCGCCTGTGAAAACTACATTCATTCACCAAAGCGGTAGGTGGCGTAACAAGGCGCTGGAAGAGCGGGTGCAGGAATGAGTAATGAGGATTGTTTTGACTTACGATAGATGAATAATCGCTGTGCATGTTTCGTGGTTGCGCAAGCTTAGAGTGTGCGTGGTTCCCCATTCTTTGGAGAGGGCCGGGGTGAGGCCTTGCCGCGACGAAGTGCTGAATAGAATTACCGAACGTACAAGTGTGCGACGCAACACACGATCAATAGTAGTACAGGCCTCTGGTTCAAAAAGGCTCAACCATTTTTATTCTGAAGCCTTTAAAAGACCGTTGCACTCAAGGGCTACAGGCAGGAATGGGACGGACTGCCTTTATTCCTTTACCCGCCAATAGCTTTGCGAGCTTAACCAATCAACCATGAATCAATCTCTCGCAAACAAAGTCGCCTACATTACCGGCGGCAGCAAAGGCATCGGCCTTGGCATTGCCAAAAAACTTTTTGAACAGGGCATGAAAGTGGCCATCAGTGGCCGCGATTTAAAGACCGTGGAAGAAGCGGCGCAAAGCATCAGCACCGACAAAACAAAAGTGCTGGCCGTGCAAGCCGATGTCCGCTCGGCCGCATCGGAAGCCGAAGCGGTGAAGAAAGTCGTGGAAACATTCGGCAGTCTCCATGCGGTAATCGCCAACGCCGGCGTGGGTCATTTTGCTCCCATTGACCAACTAAGCGAAGAAGACTGGAAAAGCACCATTGACACCAACCTAACCGGTGTGTTTAACACCGTAAAAGCGGGCATCGAACCCCTGAAAAAAAGTAAGGGCTATATCATTACCATCGCCAGTTTAGCCGGCGCCAATTTCTTTGAGAACGGTGCAGCGTACAACGCCAGCAAGTTTGGCCTGGTGGGCTTTACACAAGCCATCATGCTTGACCTGCGCAAGTACGATATTAAGGTGAGTACCATCATGCCCGGATCCGTGGCCACGGAGTTTGGCAACAATACACTATCAAGTGCCGATGCGTGGAAGATTCAGCCGGAAGACATTGGCCAATTGGTGGCCGACCTGTTGAACATGCACCCGCGTACGCTGCCAAGCAAGGTAGAAGTGCGGCCAGCGAAACCGGGGAAGGGATGAATGATGAGTAATGAGTAATCAATAATGAGTGGGCCGCCTAAAGTTCAAGCGCCTTTCTGAATTTGCAAAGAAGCTAACTGTATAACGACACTCATTACTAATTACTCATCGCTCATTATTGATTACTGATCATTCATCGCTCATTATTTATCATCATCTAAAAACAAACGACATGAACGAAACAAAAATAGCCCTTGTCACCGGCGGCAGCCGCGGGTTGGGTCGCGATATGGCAATAAGCCTTGCTAAAAAAGGCCTCGACGTAATTCTTACTTACCGCAGCAAAGAACCCGAAGCAAGGGAAGTGATGGAAGAAATAAAAGGCATGGGTCGCAAAGCAATTATCCTGCAACTTGACATGAACAACGATGTTGTCTCCCTTGATGCTTTTGTACAAGCCATCGCCATTGAATTAAAATCGGGTTGGGAACGAACGAATCTTGACTTCCTTATTAACAATGCCGGCATTGGCGGCGGTGTTCCTTTTGAAAAAGTCACCGAAGGTTTCTTTGATGAATTTCTGAACGTGCATTTCAAGAACATTTATTTCCTGACACAAAAGCTATTGCCTTACTTGGCCGATGGTGGCGGCATTGTCAACATCAGCACGGGTACCACGCGGTTTGCCAACCCGGGCTATTCGGTTTATGCCAGCATGAAAGGCGCTATTGAAGTGCTCACCAAATACATGGCAAAGGAATTGGGCGCAAGGGGCATCCGCGTAAACGTAGTGGCACCGGGGCCTGTGGAAACGGACTTCAACAACGCGGCCATTCGCAGCAATCCGCAAATGAAGGAAAGGCTTGCTGCTATGTCGCCCCTGAACCGCGTGGGTGCAGCCGATGACATTGGCGGTGTGGTGGCCTTCCTTTGTACCGATGAAGCCCGTTGGATCAACGGGCAGCGCATTGAAGTAAGCGGCGGTATTAATGTGTGAGTAGAAAGAATATCGAACAGACGAACAAGGCATGATGAAGGGCTTGCGCTAACGTGAAATCAACTGCAAAAACAATCCCTTTGCCAATAACGCAATGATGACTTCAGAAATAGTTATCTCCTCTTTGCAGCTTTGCGTGAAATGCCTTTGTTGCGCCGCAACAAAAAAGCCGTCCGCCAATTGGCGGACGGCTTTTTTAATTTCGTATAGTAAATGAGCTTATTGCCTGGCGGTACCCATGCCTACGATTTTGTAGCTCGTTGTGCCATCGTAGGTCTGCGCCTTAAAATAGGTGCTGTCGGGAGATAAATACAACTGCTCGCCGTTGATGGTCACTTCCTTGCAGCTATCGGGCAATACCGGAACCACATCGCCTATGTGCAAAGACGGCGGTAACGTGGTGGAAGCCGTTGCGTCATCCGTATTGTTCACATGACCGTACTTGCCCGCCACGGTATAAACCACTTCGTTCTTGCTGTTGGTGGCTTCTTTGTAATACGTACCGTTGAACTCATAAAACTTTTCGCCGTTGATGGTGGCAGCCGTTGCGCCTTTCGGCAGCGCGGAAACAGTAGCTCCCAGCGGCGCATCCACCACTTCGTATTCATTATCGTTGTTGTTATAATTGCCGTAATAAACGCCGTCGTAGTAATAATACCGCTTAGGGCCAACGTAAAAAGGAGAGTAGCCTGTTGGCAGAATGCTGACGTGAATGCCGATAGGCGCAAACACGGGTTCGTAATAACCACTGTAATAACCGTAGAACAAGCCGCTGTTATAGTAATACGGATAGCCACCGAAACGGATGCTTAAATAGCCGTGCGGCAACGTAGAATAACGCGGAGCGCCTGCATAAACATAGCGGCGCGGCGTGTAGTTGTAAGCCGACCCGTAGCGGTAGTTGTTCACCACACGGTTGTTGTTGTAAACATTTACGGTGCGCTGGCTTTGCTGCCGGTCGAAAGTGTTGTTTACTCTTGGCTGGTCAAACCTTCTGTCTGCCTGACGAGAGGTAATCGCATTGTTGTTGTCAAAACGTTGCTGCGGCTGGCGCGAAGTAGTAACATCCCGGTTGCCGAAATTCCGGGGTTGTTGTGTCGGTGTGATCGTTGTTGATGGGCGGGTAGTAAAGGCATCGTGCCGGCTTTGATGGTCGAAGGAACCGCCGCTAATTTGACGGTTGGATGAAGGCGCCTGGCTAAAACCTCCGGAGCGGTTGCTACCTCCGTTGCTGCCCCTGTCGAAGCTTCGGGAACCGCCACCGTCGCGGCCTCCGCGCTGTGCGTTAACCGAACCAAGGAAGCCAAGGGCGATGAGTACGAAAAGAATGACCTGTTTTTTTACTGGCGTATTCATAAAGGTAAATTGTAGTTTATAAGAGCAAATTATCTACCTAAAGTTTAAAAAAATTTGTCGCATAGCGTTAAATAGGGTTAATAATTTTTTGCGAAAGTCAAAAGGCTGTTCGCTTTGGTAACCTTACGATGAACAGAAAGGCTTAACCGGTGAATGAAAGATCTTGTCTTAAATTTTCACTATGAAATTTTTGAACGTTTACTGCGAAGCCCGCAAAGCTGACGTCTTGATTAGCCTGGACAAAATTGTACTGATTACAAAAACAGAAGAAGGCGAGGCAAGTTTGATTGAGCTGGACGGAAAAGCCGAGCCCGTAAAAGTGGCAATGACAGCCGAAGATTTAGTGCGAAAGATTAATGGCGAAGACCGCATGGGCATCGGCTTCCGGCGACAAGAATAACGATCCAGCTTGCTTACCATGGTAATACGTTATTGTTTACACAATAGCCTCAAATGGCAAGCTCCTTCTTTCTTCTTGCTAAAATAAAAAGCGGCTCAATCTTGTTAAGCCGCTTTTTCTATTTCCTTGTTCATTAGGCATCAGGACGGTTGAGAGTTTTCAAACTCAAAGCTGCCTTCGCCAAACGGATCGGGGCCATATTGGTTGGGGCCTTTGGTGCCCTCGGTACAGGCCAAAATGAGGTTGTAGATAGGAATCAGTATAAACCATCCGCTTTTGTCCACATCGTGCATACGGCGCACACCTACCGCAATGCTGGGCACCAGCACCGCCAGTGAGTAAACGTTTCCAATTCCAAACCGTAAGCCTAAGGCGGCATCCACTAGGCCGAGAGCAATAGAGATAATTATGTTGACCAAAAAGAAATACCAGTACTCCGAGCGGGAAGCGCGGCCGTTAAAATTGGCATAGTTGGAGAGTACTTTTAAATACCATTTCATATTCAGGTGGTTTTAGTGAAGGGTCAAGATAAATAATTAGTACAAAACACGGACAGCATTTTACCCATGTTGCGATATTTTTTAAAAATGAGCCCGGAATCAACCCATCTGTTATGCCAATTTATATTGGTTGATGCTGAAGTGCTAATCGTGTGAAGGGACTGCATTTCGGTTGAAATGTGTCGCTGCTATAAATGATGCGATGAAGACGCTGCCATGTGTGCAGGTAGAATTGAGTGAAACCCTAAAGGTCTTTGGCGGGGAGCCTTTTGACATTGCCGGCTTTGTCGGAAACAACGAGATAGCTGTTCAGTTTTTTTGTTTCGGCAATAAGCGCCTCCGACACCTTTTGTAAAGCCTTCTCCGAAGCGGCCGATTCTTGCTGGTGCTTTTGCGAAAGTTCTACACTCTTTTTAGTTGTTCCCATAAGTCGAAGTTATAAATTTTTGCCACGCTTTCTCTTTCGCCTTCCCCGATTATTTCAGGCGGCGTCACGTTATTTTTATAGATGCGCCATCTGTCCACTTTCAGTATATAATCAAAAAAAA
The DNA here is from genome assembly GCA_965247695.1 of Flavisolibacter sp. Lineage (GTDB taxonomy): Bacteria > Bacteroidota > Bacteroidia > Chitinophagales > Chitinophagaceae > Flavisolibacter. The sequence goes on along the minus strand of OZ252037.1, from coordinate 641,469 downwards.
ATTTAATGCCGGTTGTGTATCTCCTTTCAATTACATCGGGTGGAATGTGATGTCCGCCTTTGCTTACCCGAAGCTTCACCCGTTCCTTTGCCATGTCTGCCGAAGGCAAATAAAAAAAGTACAACACCACTTCTTAGCCCACTATCTGCGCCTGATTAACCAGGTTCAGATAAGATTTTGTTGCCAACGTGGTCTCAATAGCAAATGTTTGTTTTAGCGCCAAAGTTTCCTGTACCCGTTCCAGCATGATACGTCCTGCGCGGATGGCGACGGCTTCAGGATTTGTAGGGTTTAAACCAGCAGCAATAATGTCGGCGTTGATGAAAACATCGGTGTTGAAAACATCAGGCAGCAAAAAGGTTGATGCCGTTGTTTTACCGGCACCGTTCGGGCCGGCGATGATGTAAAGCGTAGGCATAAACTACTCGTATTTTCCTATGACATCAATACCGCCGACAATATGCCGGTTGAAAGCTTCTAACTCATCTGCCGGCACCCATAATTCATTGTGAATCTCACCACCAACGTTTTCGATTTTGTATCGTTGCAAAAATTCAGTATCCACTTCAAACCGAACGACATAACCAATGCCATAAGCCGGTACGTTCCATTCCTTGCTTATTTGTACAGCATAAGCCTCATTCATTACAGGATAAAAAATAGGTTGTTCGGGAAGGCGTGGCGGAAAAGCTTTATAACCCAATGCTTCAATTAAGTGGAGTTCTTTTTGATTGACCGGACGATAAAGTGTAGTCGTATTCATAATAAATATTAGGGAGCCGTTCTTTTTGAACCACAAAGACACGGAGGCACAAAGATTCACAGAGGTCTCTTTGCGCAACTTCCTGTCTCCGTGTCTCCGCGGTTATTGTTACTTATACAAAGCAGACGGTTAATACAAAAGCAGCTTCTGCACATATTCACCCAACGTCGCCTTCGCCAAAAAACGTTTCTCCAGTTCTATGTTAAACGGCACCGGCGTATCAAGCGAAGCACAGCGCATCACAGGTGCATCAAGATAGCTGAAACAGTTCTCTGCAATCCATGCCGCTATCTCTCCGCCGATGCCGCCAATCATCGTGTCTTCATGCAGCAGCAAAACTTTGCCTGTGCGTTTCACCGATGCTTCGATGGCTTCGTAATCCAATGGCAATAAGGTGCGCAGGTCAAGTATATCAAAGGAGATGTCATTATTTTCCCCTGCAAACTCTTCGGCCCAATGCACGCCGGCGCCGTAAGTGATGATGGAAATATCATCACCGCTTTGCACTTGTCTTGCCTTGCCGATTTCCACTTCATAATAGTCCGGTGAAACTTCACCGCTGACGCTTCGGTACAAAGCCTTGTGTTCAAAATACATTACCGGATTAGGGTCGTTGATGGCAGCTATCAGCAAACCTTTTGCATCGGTAGGGGTGGACGGATAAACCACTTTCAATCCCGGTGTGTGTACAAACCAGGCTTCGTTGCTTTGCGAATGAAAAGGTCCCGCACCTACGCCGCCGCCCGTAGGCATACGAATCACTACATCAGCGTTCTGTCGCCAGCGGTAATGAATCTTTGCGAGGTTGTTGATGATTTGATTAAAGCCCACCGTAGCAAAATCGGCAAACTGCATTTCCATTACGCTTTTGAAACCTTCGAGTGACAAACCCAGCGCAGCACCAACGATGGCGCTTTCACAAAGCGGCGTGTTGCGAACGCGGGCCTTGCCAAATTCCTGTACAAAACCTTCGGTGATTTTAAAGGCGCCGCCATATTCAGCAATGTCCTGGCCCATGAGAATTAAATTGGAGTGGTGTTGCATGGACTGAGACAAGCCTTCTTTTATCGCATCAACGAAACGAACGGTCCCCCTACCCCCCAAGGGGGGAGTGACCAACGCTTCGCTTCGCACCTTGCTTTGCAACGACTCAATTTTTTTCGAAGACTCTTCGACAGGCAAGGGCTGTGCGGTGGCAAGCCCCTCCGTGGGAGGGGTTTGGGGAGGCCGGACCGCATACACATCCTTCAGCTCATCTTCAACATTTACAATTATCGCTTTGCTATCAAACCCAATTTTCAACTCTTCTTCGATCTTCTCTTTCATCTCCAATCGCAAATCTGCAATCTGCAACTCGCTCATTGTATCTTCTTGTATCAACCACTTTTCATAATTCTTTATCGGGTCTTTGGCGCTCCATTCTTCAAACAATTCAGTAGGCACGTATTTGGTTCCGCTGGCTTCTTCGTGGCCACGCATACGGAATGTCATACACTCGATGAGATAAGGCTTTTGTTCGCGGATGCAATGCTCACGAACGCCTTTGACAGTATCGTACACTTCCAAAATGTTGTTGCCGTCAATCACCACGCTTTCCATGCCGTAGCCTTTAGCACGGTCGGCAAGTTGGGCGCAACGGTATTGCTCATTGGTTGGCGTGCTTAACCCGTAACCATTATTTTCAATGACGAAAATGACAGGCAAGTCCCAAACAGCAGCGGTGTTTAAGGCTTCGTGAAAATCTCCTTCCGATGTGCCGCCATCGCCGGTGAAGGCCAACGATACTTTGTTTTCTTGTTTGAGTTTGTAAGCTAAGGCAACGCCATCGGCAATGGCAAGCTGCGGACCGAGATGTGAAATCATTCCACAGATGTAGTGTTCTTTGGAACCGAAGTGAAAGCTGCGTTCGCGGCCTTTGCTGTAACCATCCTGTGCGCCTTGCCATTGCTTGAACAGTTTGTGCAGCGGCATACTACGTGAAGTAAACACACCGAGGTTGCGATGCAAAGGCATGATCCATTCATCAGCTTGCAAAGCCATCGTTGCGCCAACCGAAATGGCTTCCTGCCCAATGCCGCTGAACCATTTGGAGATGCGTCCTTGCCGCAACAACAACAACATCTTTTCTTCAATCAGCCGTGGCCACAACAGATTTTTATAAAGCGCAATCAGTTGTGCATCGTTAAGCGAATTTTTTTGAAACGTCATGAAGCGTTTTTGTTTTTGTCGCCAACGATCTTGCTGATGACGGCGCTGATGAAGGAAACAATGAAGCTGAAAAGCAAAGCCGTAAACCAACCGCGAACGGTGAAGTCGTCAATAAAGTAATCGGCCAGCTTTACAATGATGATGTTGATGACGAGGAGAAAAAGCCCAAGCGTAAAAACGGTAACAGGAAGGGTAAGAAAGACAAGTACCGGCTTAACGATGGCATTTAAAAAAGCCAGCACCAACGCAACAATAACGGCTGTTTGAACGCTTTGTAAATACACACCGGGTAAAAGATGAGCGGTGATATAAACAGCTACAGCCATTGCCAAAACTTTAATGAGGAAGTTCATTGAACGAAGATAAGCGGCCCATCCCGTCCCGATAGCTATCGGGATTCCCGCTGGGAAGGCCACCAACGCACAGCCCATGCTTGTCAACCATTCATTCAGTCGTCAACTATTAATCAAGTCGAAGAACTTGCCTTGCCGCTTTGGTGGTGTTTCTACCCTTCCCAGCGGCCTGCCTGCCGGTAGGCAGGGAAGGGCTTTAGCACACTCTTACCGCTTTGAGAAAAGGTCGAAAGGGATGGGCCGCTACTCAAATACTCCCGCTCCTTCTCTTATCACTTCTGCTTCGCCGCTAACGAAGCTTATGATGGTGGACGGTACCATGCCGCCAATGCCGCCGTCAATCACAAGGTCAACAAGCTTTTCAAACTTGTCGTGAATGAGATCGGGATCGGTGTATTCTTCTACATATTCGCCGGGAAGTGTGGCGCTTAAAATGGGATTGCCCAATTCTTTTACGATGGCACGGGCAATGTTGTTGTCAGGCACACGAATGCCTACGGTGTCTTTCTTTGTTTTTAAAATCCGGGGCACTTGCCGGCTGGCCTCGAGTATGAAAGTATAAGGCCCGGGCAGGTATTGTTTGAGGGTTCGATAAACAGCGGTGTCAAGTTGTTTGGCGTACTGACTCAAGTCGCTTAAATCATAACAAACAAAAGAGAGGTTGGCCTTTTGGGGATCAACGCCCTTGATGCGGCAGATGCGCTCCACGGCTTTGTGTTGCGTGATGTCGCAACCAAGGCCATAAATGGTATCGGTGGGATAAACAATAACGCCGCCGTTCTTCAATATCTCAACGACTTGTTTGATGAGACGGTCTTGCGGATTATCTGGATGAATGTGGATTAGCATCGGAAAAGATTTTGTTCACGTGTTTACTTGTTCACCTGTTCACTTGGTTTAGTAATGCGGTCGTTTCATTTTTATAAGGAAAATCCCGTAAAAAGCAGTTTAATTGTCACACCCAACAAGTGAACACGTAAACAAGTAAACAGGTGAACAATTTACTACCACTCATTCTCCCTCAAACTCTCCAAAATATTGTAATAACTCACGTACCGGTCTTCATCAATCTCTCCGTCAATAATGGCCTGCTTGATGGCGCAACCGGGTTCGTTAATGTGCTGGCAGTTGTTAAACTGGCAATCGTTTAGCCGTGCCCGCATTTCCGGAAAATAGCCCGACAGTTCGTCCTTCTTCACATCCACCAAACCAAACTCCCGCATACCGGGTGTATCAATTATTTTGCCGCTGCCGGCAAGGTCGTACATCTCGGCAAAGGTGGTGGTGTGAAGGCCCTTGCCGCTCCAGCCGCTTACGTCCTGTGTTTTAATCTGGCTATTGGCAATGACGGCGTTAATGAAGGACGATTTGCCCACACCGCTGTGGCCACTAAGCAAGGTGACCTTTTCATTCAACATCGCCTTCACGTCATCAACGCCTTGTGCTTCTTTTAAACTTATCGGAAACACTTTATAACCAATGGCTTCGTAAATGGTTTTCATCCGCTCATATTCTGCCCATTCTTTTTCCTTGTACACATCGGTTTTATTGAAGACAACGATAGCCGGGACGTGATACATTTCGCAGGCCACCAAAAAGCGGTCAATAAAACCTTGCGAGGTCCGCGGGTCTTTTATGGTTGCAAGCAATAGGGACTGATCGAGGTTGGCGGCAATGATGTGGTGTGCATGTTTTGCCCTTGGCGACTGACGGGCCACGTAATTTTTACGGTCGCCGATTTTAGTGATCATGACGGAACCTTCACCTTCGTTTTCGGTATCAAAACCCACGCTATCGCCAACGGCAATGGGGTTAGTGGAGGTGATGCCGTCAATTTTGAATATGCCTTTGATGCGGGCATTAAAAAAGCGGCCGCCTTCGTCTTTGACGCTGTACCAACTGCCTGTGGATTTGTAAACGGTGCCGGTCATGATAATGAGTAATGAATGGTGAGTAGTGAATAGAGTCGTTTACGATTTTTGAATTGCCTTCTGTTTACAAAGTTGTGCGGCGTTATTGTTCAATTAAAGGAAAGTCGGAAAAGTCGGCAACGTAGGTTGAAAAATTAATCCCTGAACATTCAACCTCATCGCCGTTGTAGGAAAAATACAGAGTCAGGCTGCTACTTTGAGGCGAGCCAACAGCGCCGTTTTTAAAATAATCAAGTAAATAATCTTGTCTTATAATCAGCGGCTTCGTCCAGGTATTTTTGCGCCTTATAACAAAAACGTAGTAGATGGGAAAATTCGCCCGGTAGTTTCGGAGTTGGACAAGAGGAATCGTAAACCGGCCGCTAAAACGATCGTTCCGTTCGGTAGCTGTTGAGGTTTTAACCTGAACCCGTCGCAACGTACCGTTGTCGTCTTGAACTACAAAGATGTCATCGCCAACATCAACCTCCGGCATAGCTACGTTCCAGCCACGGGTCAAAAATTCCGACATAACAGCTAAATGCCCGGCCTTACCAAGATAGAGATGAAAGTTCTTTTTCAAGGTTTCAACGTGGTGATGATATGACCGGTGTGTGTATCCACAAAAAGAATCTCCCCAATTTTTTTGGTCAATTCCTTTTGATCATCCACTCCAAAGAGGGCTGGATAAATGTATGATTCCAGTTTACCGGTGTCATGTTTAAAATCACTTCGTGTATCATACGCCACAAAGATTCCGTTTGCGGGATGCGCATCAGGGAAAAGCGACTTGATCAGCTTTCTGATGGATGGCGTAATGCTGAAAGAGTATCCATCCATCTGCTTGTTCACATCTATTTTAATGGCTTCCATGCTTCAACGATTGAAGGATTAAAAATAGGCAAAGTTTTACTGTGCTTTTTTTACGGTTAATTGAGCCGGTAACTCGGCTTTAATGCGGGCATTGCAAAAGACGCCAATCGCCTTTGATACTGTACTAACTGATGTGGATTTGTGAACGGTTCTCGTCTTGAGTAATGTATAAGAAGTAAACTGTTGTAAGCCATATTGCCAAGGGCAAAGGTCTCAACCATATTCACCGACACTTTGCTAACAACTAAAATTTTTATACATCATTAGCTTATACTGATAACTATAACTTCACCTAACTTTTCCATGCAGGCAATTAGATATAAACTATCGTTGAAGTAGTCCATATCAAAAACTTCTTCACCAGCCAATTCAAGTCTTCGGCGACAGCTTTCGATTTGAGATTTATCGATCGGATGGCCCGCATAATCTTCTTTGACAAAGCTTGCCATTTCTTTTGCTTCCGTGAGCTCATCTTGGCTTTCGTTCAAGGAAATTTTAAAGTTATAGCCGTCAATCGTAACAGAAACATTATTTGCCTTGTTTGTTATTGTTAATTTCTGTTGAATAGTGCTGTACTGAGCTTTGATGTTTTCTATCAGTTGAGGCAAGTCTGCCTTTGAATTTGGGCCAATGAGTGCCAAGTAATTGTAAAAAGTGAATGACATAATTGAGTTTACTGGTTCTAAGTTTTTTACAATGATTATTGAACTTGATTTTAAAACAGTAATAAGCAAAAATTGAAAACACTTTACTCATCACGGAAAACTGCGCAGCCACGTGTACCGCAACAGCGCTTCCAAAAGTAGAAAGAACAAAGCGGCTATGAGGAGATAAAAATATTGTTCCTCTACCCTTGTTTTGGTGATGCGTTCAAAGCTTGATTTCTCCAGCTTGTCTATTTGCGAATAAATGACGCCGAGTGTTTCCTTGTCCCGTGCCTTAAAATAAGCGCCGCCGGTTTCCCTTGCCATGCGTTGCAGCAAAGCATCGTCGAGGTTGGAGGTGGCACCCAATACACCGGCGCCTTGCCGTTGTTCTTCAACGCTGCCGGCCATGCCCACGGTGTAAACTTTCACGCCTTTGGCCTTGGCAATTTGCAGGGCCGTGAGCGGATCAATGATGCGGGTTTTTGGCGGCTCTTCCTTACCGTCGGTCATCAATATCACCACCTTGCTTTTTGAACCCACGGATGATAAACGTTCCACCGATTTTGCCAGGCCTTCGCCAATCAGAGTGCCATCCTGCAACATACCGCACCGAAGGCTTTTTATTTGTTGAAGTATGAGTTCATGATTGGTCGTTAACGGCGATAAGGTATAACTCTCGCCCGAAAAAACAACCAGTCCTAAACGGTCCACAGGGCGGCTGTTTACAAATTCAACAGCCACTTCTTTGGCGGCTTCAATGCGGTTGGGCAGGAAGTCTCGCGAGAGCATGCTGGTGCTAACGTCTATGCACAACACAATGTCAATGCCCTCGCCTTTGTTGCGGGCCTGCACGTCGCGTATTTGCGGGCGGGCTAGGGCAAGGATCAAACAACCCAGCGCCAGCAAGCGCAGCCAAAACGGAAAATGAATCAGGTAGTTCTTAAACGTTTTGTGTTTAAAGTGTGCGGCAGAAGAAACGGTAAAGCTGCTCTTCTTTTTCTTCAACGACGTGTAATGCAACCAGGCAAGAACGGGCAACACAACCAGCAGCGGCAAGAGCCACAGGTTGGCGAAACTGATATGGTTAAAGTAGTCATACAGCATGGCCTTCGAGGATGGTGATGCTTTGTTTGATGGTGTTGAGTGATTCAGTATTCACCGTTGCTTCGGGGCCGTACTGCGCAAACTTCACCAAATCGCTTAAGCGAAGCGTTTGCACAAGAAGATTGTAACGTTCCTGCGAAAGCTTCTGGCTTCGCAATTGAATGCTTAGATCATCGGTGGTTTTGGTGAAGGATTGAATGCCTTTAGCGCCTTTCAGGTAGGTTCTGAAAATGTTGATCAACTCTGTGTAGTATTGTTTGTTGTCGGTGATGGGCCTCTTCTGTAACTCTTCTAACTGTTGCATTGCTTTTTTATAGGCATTGCTGTCAATAGTTGAAACGGATTCGCCTTTTTTCCCTTTGGGAAAGAACAGCAAGAACAAGCCAAGTAGAACAGCTGCGCCGATGACGTACCACCACCACGTAGTTTGCCCCGGATGCTTTACCGGAATGATGCCTTTGATGTCGTGATAGGGTTGCTTGACATCCCACGGTGATGTGTAACCAACTTCGATGGTGGTCGGTTGCAGGCTTACGCCGCTGCGGTTTACTGTAGGCAATTGCCAGCTTCCGCTGTCCCAACTGGTGAGGGTAATGGTTTGTTTGAGATAGATGCCGGCGGTGGTGTTGCTCGTATCAATCTTGCCGCGGTCCAATACTTCAAAATGCGGCAGGCTGTCGGGGGAAAAGGTGGTGTCGAGACGAACTCTGTTCTCGCCATTGCCAAGCAAAGTTTCAATCCTCATCTGCAGCGGTTCACCCAATAAAATTTTTTGTTTATCAAAGGTGAAGCGAACGTCTTGTGCGTGGAGAAAGGTAGAAACCAAAAGCAAAACAACGGCCCATCCCGACCTTCCCGGTGGGAAGGCCATCTGAACACAGACCCTTGCTTTGCGACGAGCCAACATAGAATACAATCTCGTTGCAAAGTGAGCCGCGTAAAGCGAAACGTTGATGGCCTTCCCACCGGGAAGGTCGGGATGGGCCGCCTCTGTGTCTCCGTGGTTCCTGTCTTTCATTTCTTATTTCGGGAAAGAAAAAATTTCTGCAGAATTTTTACGTAGTCTTCGTCCGTGCGAACGTGCAACAGATCAGAGCCGCTTCGTTTAAAGGTGCGGCTTGCGTAGTCGGTTTGCGCAAAAAATTCCTTTTGATATTCATGACGTATATAGGCGCTTTGCGTGTCTATCCATTCCTGTTCGCCGGTTTCGGCATCTTCTATTCTTAGCATACCCATCTTCGGTAAATCACGGTCCATCTTGTCCCAAAGTTTTACGCCAACCACATCGTGCCTCGAGGCTGCTACACGCAAGGCATCGGCATAGTTCGTGTCTATAAAATCGCTCAAGATAAATGCAATGCTCCGGTGCTTGTTGATGTTGGTGAAATAGCGCAGCGCCGTTGTTAAACCCGTGGCTTTTTTAAAGGAAGAAACCGACAACAGTTCGCGAATGATGAACAGCGCATGGTCGCGGCCTTTTTTAGCGGGAATGTATTTTTCAATCTTATCGCTGTAAAAGATGACGCCTACTTTGTCACCATTGTTGATGGCCGAAAACGTAAGCACGGCCGCTATTTCGGTCGCTATGTCTTTCTTGAAAGCGCAGACCGTGCCGAATAAAGAGGATGCACTAACGTCAACCAGCATCATCACGGTTAACTCGCGTTCTTCTTCAAACACCTTGCTGAACGGCGTACCAAAACGTGCCGACACGTTCCAGTCAATAAAGCGGATATCATCGCCGGCCGCATACTCCCGCACTTCTTTAAACGACATGCCCTTGCCCTTGAAAGCGCTGTGGTATTCGCCCGAAAACAAGTTGCTCGTAAGCTGCTTGCTTTTGATTTCGAGCTGGCGGACTTTTTTGAGGATGTCCTGGAGAGTTGCCATGGTGAGTTGTGAGTGGTCGGTGGTGAATAAGTGTACAATTTTAGTAAGGTCATTGACAGTAATGAATTTGCGCAAAGCACGAACTCATCACTCATTATTCACCACTCACGGCGTAGTCACTTTTTGCAAAAGTTGGTCAATCACGTTTTCGGTAGTGATGTTTTCTGCTTCGGCTTCATACGTTAAGCCAATGCGGTGACGCAACACACTGTGGGCAATGCTGCGCACATCATCCGGCGTCACATAACCACGGCCATTTAAGAAAGCCTGTGCTTTGGCCGCCAGCGCCAGGCTGATGCTGCCACGCGGCGAAGCACCGTAAGAAATGACCGGCTTCAATTTTTCTAAACCGTATTTGTCGGGTTCTCTTGTGGCGAAGACCAATCCCAAAATATAGTTCTCAACTTTTTCGTCCATGTAAATCTGCCGCACCAGCTTGCGGCTTTCCAATATTTCACTTGTTGATAAAACAGGATTAATAGTTGGCGGCGCGGCGCCTTCTACGTTTTGCCGAACGATCAATTGCTCTTCCTTCATGCTTGGGTAAGACACCACCACTTTTAGGAGAAAGCGGTCCACCTGCGCTTCGGGCAAAGGATAGGTTCCTTCTTGTTCAATGGGATTCTGCGTAGCCAAAACCAAAAAAGGTTCTTCCAATTTGTGCGTCGTATCGCCGATGGTGATTTGCCGCTCCTGCATCGCTTCCAGCAAGGCGCTTTGCACTTTGGCTGGTGCCCGGTTTATTTCATCGGCCAGTAAAAAGTTGGTGAAGATGGGTCCTTTGCGCACCACAAAGTCGGCCCGCTGCTGGTTGTAAATCATGGTGCCGATAACGTCGGCTGGCAAGAGGTCTGGCGTGAATTGAATGCGGCTGAACTTGGCCTGAATGGCTTGCGACAGCGATTTGATGGCGAGTGTTTTTGCCAGGCCCGGAATGCCTTCGAGCAAGATGTGGCCGTTGGCCAACAAGGCGATGGTGAGTTGCTCCAGCATCTTCTCCTGACCGATGATGATTTTGCCCAATTCGGAGAAGAGCTTTTGCTTTAAATTGTGCCGGTCTTTAATTAAGTTCGTCAGGTGGTTGATCTGTTCGGATGTCGCCATAATTTATTTCGTGCTCAACGGTTATCAAATAGTTTGCCTCTTTCAAAAGTACACTACTACAAACCCGCTATTTATGAAAATCTTTCCCTGCACCATTGGCCTTTTATTCGTGTTGCTAAATGTAATTGGCTGCCACAAAGAGCCGGACACGACCACTACCGTTACTAAAACCGGCTTAATCTCCGCCTCTGCCTGGACCTACCAAGATGCCGGCATTGACGCCAACCGCGACGGTGCGGTGGATGCCAATAGCTCTTTTTCAGTATTGCTGCCAAGCCTCGTTCCTTCTTGCCGCACCGATAATTCCATCTTGTTTAAAAAAGACAACACCGGTACGGTGGACGAAGGTTCCTCCAAATGCAACGCTGGTGATATGCAAACCACAACTTTCAACTGGAGCTTTGCCGATAATGAAACGAATCTGAATGTAAGTAACAATGTATTCGCCTTGCTCAACGGCAAATCGAAGGTATATGCACTCACGGCCACTTCATTTTCACTTACAAGGGATACGGTGCTTGGCGGAACAACGTATCCGATCCTCGTTATTTTGAAACACTAAATCATGAAATACGTTTTCGCCCTTTTAACCATTACGCTGTTTGTCGTTGCCTGCCAAAAAGAAATTACAGGCCTTGGCGGCGATGGAACAACGACGCCAGGCACGCCTTCTAAAAAATGCACCGGCTGCTCTTATCTGCCCGTTTGCGACAGTGCCAAACTTACTTATGTTGATTCAACAACCGCCGGCGTTGATACCACCACAAGCACATTGGCGATATTGGGCGACACAACTATTAACGGCAAGAAGTTTAACCGTGTGTCGGCATTTGCAGCCTTTAAACAAGGCTTGTTGTACAACTGCGATGGTGGCAATTATATAGTGTATCAAGCCGTGCCGAACCTTGGTTTGAACGTTGACTCTTTATTTCAATCGCTTGGTTTGCCAGCGAGCGGCGTTGCCATTCCATCCCGCATACTGACCACGATTTTAAAAAGCAATAGCGCCCTTGGAAGCACGTGGAGCGATACGGTAACGCAGTTCACCGTAGCCGGGTTGCTAAAGGCAACGGTGAAGATTGATTATACCCTGCAGGAAAAAGGCGGGCAACGCACCGTGCTTGGCAAGACGTACAACAACGTGATTCATGTGTCAAGCAAATTGAACCTTGTTGTTCCGCTGTTACCGATCACATTGCCTTTTGATGTAAGCGTGGATACCTGGTATGCCGATAGTGTGGGGATTGTGGAAACGAGAACGGTGAATAATGGGGTCACCCAATCGGTGACAAAATTGTTGAAGTAGCGGCCCATCCCTTTCGACCTTTTCTCAAAGCGGTAAGAGTGTGCTAAAGCCCTTCCCTGCCTACCGGCAGGCAGGCCGCTGGGAAGGGTAGAAACACCACCAAAGCGGCAAGGCAAGTTCTTCGACTTGATTAATAGTTGACGATTGAATGAATGGTTGACAAGCATGGGCTGTGCGTTGATGGCCTTCCCAGCGGGAATCCCGATAGCTATCGGGACGGGATGGGCCGCTCACGACAAATACTTCGCCACTATCGGCAATCTCCTTCCCACACCAAAAGCTTTTGTGCTTACACGGATAATAGGACAGAACTGCGCCCGCTTGTATTCATTGGTATTCACCAGTTTTAGTATCCTTGTTACCAATGCTTCATCGTAGCCCTGTGCTACAATCTCTTTTGGACCTTGCCGAAGCTCAATATAGTTATACAGCACCCGGTCAAGAATGTCGTAATCAGGAAGGCTATCGCTGTCCTTCTGGCCCGGCCTTAATTCTGCCGAAGGCGGTTTGGTGATGATATGTTCAGGGATGATTTCCTTGTGGCGATTGATGTATTTAGCTAAGGCATACACCTGCATTTTGTACAAATCACCCAACACACCAAGTCCGCCGGCCATGTCGCCGTAGAGCGTTCCATAACCTGTGGCCAATTCACTTTTGTTGGATGTGTTAAGCAGGATGTAGCCGAACTTATTGGCAAGGGCCATCAACAAATTTCCACGGGTGCGGCTTTGAATGTTTTCTTCGGCAATGCTAAACGGCAGGTCGCCGAAGATGGGTTTAAGTTCCGTTGTAAACTGGTCAAAAATGTTCTTGATGGCAACGATGTCGTAGCGGTTGCCGAGATTCTTGCTTAGTTCTTCGGCATCGCTTACCGAATGGCCCGTGGAAAACTGTGAAGGCATGAGCAACACATGAACATTGGCCGCACCCAAGGCTTCTACCGCCAAGGCTTGTACCACCGCACTGTCAATGCCGCCGCTGGCGCCGAGGGTCGCTTTTTTAAAACCCATCTTTTGAAAGTAATCGCGAATGCCGAGGACAAGCGCTGAATAAATCTCGGCCATATTCTTATCATCGGTGAGATAGGCAATGATGTCGGAGCCTTTGCCAACGTCGGAGGAAGAGTAATAGTACCTCACCCCCGACCCCTCTCCAGCAAAGCTGGAGAGGGGGGAAGTAGTGCCGCGATCACCGTTTATCGGTGCAGGTTCAATAACTTTTTTTTGTCCATCAACAATTTCTTCATGCGGCGCAGCGGGTTCCTTTAAAGTGTTAATTGCAACAGTAGAAGACGCGCCAACAAGTGTAGGCTCTGCCTCTTCTCCCCTCTCCATCTCCGATGGAGAGGGGTTGGGGGTGAGGTCATACAAAAAATAATCTTCTTCAAAATACTTCATCTCCTTCACCTTGGCTCCTTGCGCATCATAAACAAGGCTGCCGCCGTCAAACACAATCTCCGTTTGCGAACCCACATTGTTGCAATACAACATCGGGATATGATACTTTTCGGTATGCGCTTTTACAATGGAGTTGCGCACCGTGTCCTGCGCATAATTATAGGGCGAAGCCGAAAGGTTCAGCATTACATCGGGCTTCTCTTTAATCAATACTTCCATCGGCGTTTGGCGATACAGTGGATTGTCGCCAAGGTTCCAAATGTCCTCGCAAATGGTGACGGCCAGCTTCAGTCCCTTGAATTCGATGCACTTCCATTCAAAGGCCGGTTCAAAGTAGCGGTTCTCGTCAAACACATCGTATGTAGGCAAAAGCGTTTTGTGAATCTCGGCTTTTATTTCGCCTTCGTGCAGTAGAAAGGCGGCATTGAACAAATCTTTTCCGTCCTTTAAGGAGTTGCGGGCCGGTGCGCCAATGAGCACACCGATGCTGTCGGCGTGGCTTTTTATTTTATCAATGGTGGCGTAACTCTGGTTGATGAAATCGTGGAACTCTAAAAAATCGCGGGGCGGATAACCGCAAACACAGAGTTCGGAAAACAGAACCAGTTCGGCGCCGGCGGCCTTGGCTTTGCCGATACCGTCAATTATTTTTTGTGCGTTGGATTCAAAGTTGCCGATGTGATAGTTTTGCTGCGCTAAATAAATTTTCATCTTCGTCGTTTATACTGAACCTTCAAAGTTCCGTAATAATTCAAAAACAAATCTCTTTGTTCATGCGTTGGAGTCTTTTTATCGTGATCGTGATGTTGGTTGCCTGTAACAACAAGCCGGATGCCCCTGAAGTTTCGGGCATAAAAACCGATGTGCAGATACAGCGCTTTGAGAAAGATTTCTTTGCGATGGACACCACACGGTTGCAAGCATCGCTGCAGGTGGTGGAACAAAAGTATCCGGCTTTTTTGCCCGTGTACTTTAAATACTTTGCGCCGGTAAAAGAGATGGCGCAACAAGGAGGCATTGCCTTCGATAGTGCACTGCGGCAATACCTTCACAACATCAGGCCGTTGGCCATAGATGTGGAAAAGGCGTATCCTTCGGTTGACAAGATCAAGAGCGGGCTTGACCAAAACCTGCGGTATGTAAGGCATTATTTTCCTTCGTTTAAAGTGCCGGCTGTGCTCACGTCTGTTGAAAGCCTGAACCCCGAAAACCCCACCGAAGTTTACGGCACCACCTATTACAACGATACGTTAGTGATTAGCCTGCAAATGTTTTTGGGCAAAGATTATCCGGCTTACGATCCGGCGCAGTATCCCGACTACCTGCGGCGCCGTTTTGAACCGGCGTATATCGTTCCCAATTCTCTTCGCGCCATTGCCACCGACTTGTATGCCGACAGCACCGAAGGCGCATCGCTTATAGAACAGATGATTGAAAAAGGCAAGCAGTGGTGGCTGCTGAAAAAGTTTTTACCGAACACGCCGGACAGTTTAATCACGGGCTACACGGCACTACAAACAAAAGATTTGGAACGGGAAGAAGGCAATGTGTGGGGATTAATAACGCAGAACGAAAACTTGTTTTCCATTGAGCCTGCCACCGTCCAAACCTATATTGGTGAGGCTCCGTTTACGCGAACCTTGCCCCAAGGCGCACCGGGCAACATCGGGCCGTGGATAGGTTGGAGAATTTTAAACAAGTTTGAAAGTGACCACCCCAAGATGAACGTTGATCAAATACTTCATACAACTGCGAAGAAGATTTTTGAAGAAGCGAAGTACCGGCCGAAGTGAGACGATGAACCAGAGGTTCATCTATCTATTAAGCGTCTGTTGCGTCGCACTCTTGTACGCTTTGTAATTCTATTTGGCAAGTTTAATGTCAATACGTGTTTTTGTTGAGCATCATGATATATTTGTGCCAGCAGTAAGGCAAAGCAAACTGTTATACGTCACCTTACGTGACTAAAATTGAAATTTTAAAACGTTGCTAAATGACTATGAAGACAACTCTTTTATTTGCGGCATTTCTATTCTCATTGATTGGTTACTCACAGGATACAATGGAGTTGAAGCAAATAGACGCCGTGGTTAATCGAATTAACAATTCTGACTTTAAAACCCAAAGAGACACGATAAAAAATGACCAACCTCAAATGGGTTTGTCTATGCGAACGTACCTGACAATGATAACTGACGGGACTGAATTAAAAAAGTATGTAAACAATGTTCATGCGACAACTCAAGAGAATGGAACGACCAAACAAATGGTTGCCACTAATGCTTTCTATTTTGACCACAATAAGCTTATAAAAGTGGAAGAATTTGCCACACAGGGCGACAAAAAAATAGATGCACTCTGATACTATGCAGACGATAAGCCGATTTACTATACGCTCAAGTCAGACAAAGCTCAAGAAAGGGCAAAGTTGTTGTTGACAATGGCTAAGAGTATGTTGGAAAAAATGAGTTTTAAATAAGCCTGTTTACTTATGCGCAATTCACCCTACTAAAATCCAGCATACCAACAACGGCGTATCAAAAGGATTTAATATTGACGCATGAATTTGTATAGTGAAAAGCTGGTTAGAGGAGAGTTGAGCAACATCAGCGCTTATACAGGGATTGAGGCTTTCTATAATATGGGGTTTGAAATTATGGACGTAACCAACCCAAAAGACATTCAAATAAAGGAAGATCATGTTTTTCTTGGTAGTATACGTTTCATTCATGAAGCCCTTGAACTGCTTCATATCAAAATACCTGAACCTCTTGATTATCCTGATCAACTGCAAGCGTTCTTCGGCAGAAGCATTTACTCGTCAACAATCAGCCAAATATCAAACCACCCAGATTCTTGGAACGTCTTTATTAAACCAAAGGGTTCGCTGAAAAAATTTACCGGTAGGCTCGTCACAAGTACCACAGATTTAATCGGCACAAGCGATTACGAAAAGGACACGCCGATTTGGATTTCAGAACGTATAAACTTTATAGCGGAATGGAGGGCGTTTGTCAGATACGGCGAAATTCTTGGGGTTCGGCAATACAAGGGAGACTGGCGGTGCAATTATAATCACAAAACAATTGAGAGAGCTGTGACTGCTTTCACCAGTTCGCCAAAAGCTTATGCGTTGGATTTTGGTTTGACTGATGAAGGGAAACTGTTGGTCGTGGAAGCCAATGAGGGATACGCAATTGGGAGCTACGGCTTATTTTATGTGGATTACGCAAAGCTAATTTCGACACGTTGGTGCGAATTAACTGGACAGAAAGACTTGTGTAATTTTTAAGAGACGTTTTCGCCAACAAATAGTCTAGCATCGTAGTAGGTGACGAATCTATTCTCAACTCTCCCGCTGTTGTTGGCATTTTAATAACAGACTATAAGAAATGCCGGTGATAAGAAAGCCGTGTTCATGCTTCGGTTGTTGGTAAGCCTGGCACAAGCCTACCCATCATATCAACAACGGCACTTCCCCGCCCATACTTCAATTAACCGTGTGCCCGACAGGTAAAACATCACACGCCAATTATATTTGTTGTTCGTCATTGCTCAATCACATTCCCTTTGTCTATGCACGAACAATTACCTTTTCTGCTGGCGCTTGTAGCTGCTATTGTGCTGATAGAAATGCTGGCTACAAAGCTGCGCATTGCTTATCCGGTGCTGCTGGTAGTAGCAGGTTTGCTCATCAGCTTTATTCCGGCCTTGCCCAAGGTGCAGGTAGATCCCAACATGATCTTCTTTATTTTTTTACCGCCGCTCCTGTTCGAAGCCGCGTGGAGCATTTCGTTCAAAGAGATGAAAAAATGGTGGCGCATCATCGGCAGCTTTGCTTTTCTGGTGGTGCTTTTTTCGGCCCTGGCCGTGGCCGTGTTGACGGCTCATTTCATTCCGGGTTTTACGCTGGCCCTGGGTTTTTTGCTTGGCGGCATTGTGTCGCCGCCCGATGCGGTGAGCACCGGCGCCATTATGAAGTTTGTAAAAATTTCAAAGAGCACGGCCGCGATTCTGGAGGGTGAAAGTTTGTTGAACGATGCGTCTTCGCTCATTATTTTCCGGTTTGCTCTGGTGGCTATGGGCACGGGACAATTTATTTTTCGTGAAGCCCTGTTGAGTTTTTCGTGGATGGTGGTTGGCGGCATTGCTATCGGTTTACTCTTTGGTTGGCTCTTTATGCAAATGCACAAACGGCTGCCAACGGATGCTTCGTCAGACATTGCACTTACCCTCATCGAACCCTATTTTCTTTATTGGGTGGCGGAACAGTTGCACAGTTCGGGTGTACTGGCCGTGGTTTGCGGCGGCTTGTTTTTGTCGAACAGGCGATTGACATTTTTAAACAGCGAAAGCCGCATCCGGGGCTATAGTTTTTGGGAGGCCTTCATCTTTATTTTAAACGGCATTGTGTTCATGCTCATTGGCCTGGCCTTGCCGGAGATTGTAGCCGGCCTTCGCACTGATGGCATTGCGCTTCGCACGGCCATTGGTTACGGCTTTTTGGTAACGGCTATTTTAATCGTGGCAAGAATCATCAGCTCTTATGTGGCCCTTGTTTCTACGCTGATCTTCAGGCCCAGTGTAGCGCCGATGCAGCGAAGCCGCGGACGAATGTGGAAGTTACCGCTCTTGCTTGGCTGGACGGGCATGCGCGGCGTGGTATCGCTGGCGGCGGCGTTAGCCATTCCGCTCACGCTGCAAAACAATGTACCCTTTCCGCACCGCAGCCTCATTCTTTTTATTACGTTCATGGTTATACTTCTTACGTTGCTGCTGCAAGGTCTTACGCTTCCGTATTTCATCCGCCGCTCAAAACTCTTTGACAACCTTGATGACCTACCGGAAGAAGAAGTAAGGCTGAAAATAAAAAACGAGCTGGCCCTTTTTACAGTGAATTTTTTAAAAGAAAAACAGCAGGAGGGATTGTTTACCGATCCTCACCTGTTGCGCATGCTTGAACAATGGGAACACAAAACACAGCACCCCGAAAATTTTAAAATGACGCCCGAAGCAAAGCGGCACTACCTGCACGTTCTGGAAAAGCAACGGCGATTTGTAGCCGCTTTAAACAAAGACGGGCAAATAGACGAAAGCATTATTCGCTGGCAGATTTATCAGATTGATTTGGAAGAAGAGCGGATCAAATTGATTTGAGGACCTTGGGGCTTTGGCGACATACCGTCCATTCAAATAATTTTACCAGATGAACGCTTTCATTCAGGATGAAACCTTCGCCAATAAAGACTTTACAACTTCATTACCGGCCACAGAGTTTGAAGCCTGCGAATTTATCAACTGCAATTTTGCCAAAGCCGATTTATCCAATTTTCGTTTTGTTGATTGCACGTTTACCAATTGCGATCTTAGCAACGCCAAGCTTATCAAAACAACGGTGAATGATGTGAGGTTTACCGGCTGCAAAGCCCTTGGCCTTTCTTTCAATGATTGCAGCGATGCGTTGTTCACGGTTTCATTCAACAGTTGCAACCTGGGCTTCTCTTCTTTCTATCAGCGAATGGCGAAGAAGACAATTTTTCAAAACTGCCTCCTGCACGAAACGGATTTTACAGAGGCCAATCTAACCGCTTCCTCTTTTTCAAATTCTGATTTGACCAGAGCGGTGTTTCAAAACACAGTGCTGGAGAAAGTTGATTTTCGCTCGGCTTACAATTACAGCATTGACCCCGAGCAGAACAAATTGAAGAGGGCCCGTTTCAGCAACGCAAATCTTGCGGGCCTGCTGGCAAAGTATGACCTTGCTATTGACTAAGCGCGATGTTTGTTTGCAAGTTCGTTCTGTCTTCAAAAAATGTTTTGCGTCCCACTATTAGTTTCCGCTTGCTTGCCCATCAGGAAATCTGTCTTAAATTAGCAGACAAACGTCCAAAAGCATTTTTATGGAAAGAATGGAAATTCAGCAAAAATTAGATAGAGAAATAGCGGCGGTCATCAAACGTTCGGGTATTGACAAGCGGGCCTCTCCCCCGCACAAAAAAATTACCTACTCGGATTTTCTATCGGACAAAATGCTGATGATTCTTCTTATTAAAAAGGGCATTCCGTATTCTTTGTTCCGCCTCATTCAACACCAGGCGCCGTTTAGCGAAAGCGATTGGTCGGCTCTCCTGAACATCTCCACCAAATCCTTGCAACGCTACAAGCAATCGGCCCGGCATTTTCGGCCGTCGCAGTCAGAGAAGATTGTGGAGATGGCCGAAGTAACCAACATCGGCCTTGATGTTTTTGGCAACATGGAAAAATTCAAGCTGTGGCTCGATACGCCTAACTATGCCCTCGGCAGTCTCAAGCCTTTTGATTTATTGACAGATTCGTATGGCAAAGAAATGGTGCTAGGAGAACTTACGCGAATCAATCATGGAATACTGGCGTAGTGGAAACCTATCGTTTATCCAGAGAAAAATTTGCCCGAACCTTGTCCGGAAAAGGTGCCGCCATCAAAGGCGCCCGGTGGAATTCGGTTGGCGTGGACATGATTTACACAGCAGCCAACCGCTCGCTGGCGATGGCCGAAGTGGCCGTTCATTTTACGCTGGCCACTTTGCCAGGCGATTATGTGATGATGACGCTATTTATCCCGGATGACATCTCTCTACAGAAACTAGCTGTGGTTGATTTGCCTCCCGATTGGAACCTGTTTCCGCATCCGGTATCCACGCAGGCCATCGGCGATGCGTTCATTACCGGTGGTAAACATTGTATCCTGCAGGTTCCTTCGTCTGTTACGTTCGGCGATTACAATCTTCTCATCAATCCGGCCCATCCTGAATTCAAGAAGTTTAAAATCATTAATACAGAACCGTTTCCTTTTGACAAAAGAATTTTTAAATAAGAAGTGAAAGGTTTAGATCTCCTAAAAAAAACAAACCTTATTGTACAGAACCAAAATTTTATTTGTCTTTATTGCCGACTTACAAACCATCAACAGACACACAGCTTATCCAAACAAGCCGCCCTTCTTTCCTCTCCCACCCAAACCCAATACGCCCAATAACGAACGGGTAATCATGGTGGTGGCCGTGCGGCCCGCCGATTTTACCATCGGATTGTCCATCCAGGTTTTTTCGGGCTTGGCTTTGGCTGCGGCTTTCTCCTCCTTGGCCTGCACTTCCATTTGCCTGATTTCCTCGGTGCGTTGCTGGGCCACCTCTATTTTCTTGTTCAGAATTTCATAAGCGCTTTCACTGTCCACTTCCGCATTGTATTTGGTGCACAATTTTGAAGCGGCGGTTAAGCTGCTCACTTCCGCATCGCTCAACACATCCATGCGGCTGCGCGGCGGCGCCATCATCACATGCACCAGCGGCGTGGGAATCCCCTTTTCATTCAGCATCGTTACCAGGGCTTCACCGATGCCCAATTGCGTAAGCAGGTCTTCGGTTTTATAGTAGTCTGTTTCGGGATAGTTTTCCGCGGCTTGCTTAATCGTTTTGCGGTCAACGGCGGTAAAGGCCCGCAGGGCATGTTGCACCTTCATGCCCAACTGCCCCAACACCGATTGCGGAATGTCCATCGGGTTTTGTGTGCAAAAGAAAACGCCAATGCTTTTGGAGCGAATGAGTTTGATGACGGTTTCAATCTGGTTGAGTAAAACTTCGGAGGCTTCGTTGAAAACCAGGTGAGCTTCGTCAATAAAGATGACGAGCTTGGGTTTGTCGAGGTCGCCTTCTTCCGGTGCGGAGGCGTACAATTCGGCCAGCATTTGCAGCATGAACGTGGAGAACATCTTCGGCCGGTCTTGCAGTTCCGACACGCGAAGAATGGAGATCACTCCGCGGCCATCATCGGATATGCGCATAAGGTCATCCACTTCAAAACTCTTCTCTCCAAAAAAATCATCGGCGCCTTGCTGCTGCAATTCTATCACCTTGCGCAGGATGGTTCCGGTAGATGTGGTTGAAATTTTGCCGTAGGTTTTTTCCAGCTCGGCCTTGCCTTCGGCCGTGGAGTATTGCAATACTTTGCTGAAATCTTTTAGATCAAGCAAAGGCAAACTGTTGTCGTCGCAATATTTAAACAGCATGGCCACCACGCCGCCCTGCGTATCGTTCAAGCCTAAAATTTTTGAAAGCAGCACCGGCCCAAATTCGCTGACCGTGGCCCGCAAACGGGTTCCTGGCTTGCCTTTGGTTAACGTGAGCAGTTCCACGGGATAGGCTTGCGGTTTAAAATCAATGCCCAAAAGCCTGGAGCGGTCGGCAATTTTATCGTTAGGCGTACCCGCCGCCGCAATGCCGCTCAAGTCGCCTTTAATGTCGAGGAGAAGAACAGGCACACTGGCATCGCTTAAGCCTTCGCTGATGGCCTGAAGCGTTTTGGTTTTGCCCGTGCCCGTGGCGCCGGCAATTAAGCCATGCCGGTTCATTGTTTTTAGCGGCAAAAAAACATCGGCGCCTTCAACCACATCTTTGTCGTAAACGGCACGGCCTATTTTGATTGATTCGCCTTTGAAACTGTAGCCGTCTTTTACGGCCTGAAGAAAACTTTCTTTGGTGGGCATGTACACTTATTTGGGCTGAATGTAGCAAAATACACGGCATCTATTGGCCATGTTTCGGCGAAATTTTGATGATTGCTGTTGCCCCTGATTTATGTTTCTGTAGCAAGGTAGATTCGCACGATAAAGCAAGGTTAAGAGTTGAATTTTTGATGAAGCCATACAGCGCTGCATGATTGAAAAACGGAGCCTTTCTATAAACAACTTCATTTTCTTGCTCTCGTCCACAACCAATCGGTTTCTTTAAAATTGCCTTCAATTTTTTGCTCCGCATCGTCGGGGAGTTTTGGAAAGAAGTCAAGGCCGGTGAGCCTTTCAACGTTATCAATGGAAACCGCAAAACTTTTGAGTGTAGCGGCTGATGCTTCGTTGCGCAGCACAAAGCCGATGCCTTGCACCGCCTTGGCGTTGTAAACCAAAACGGCTTTGTAAAAAGTTTGCGGCACCGAAACATTGTCGTGGCCAATCGTTCGCAAGCCGTTTTGCAACACCGGTCCCGTAACCACATACACGCTGTCATAAGCTTCGGCCCAATACCGCACCAATTCTTCCAGACGCTTCCATACACCGCGGTTAAAGGCTGGCGCCTGCGGGCTTGCGTTGCTGTAGTAAAAGGATTCTTTCATGCTTAGCGCCGACCAGCTCATGTCTTCGGCTGCGGCAAGATGGCCCCGATCATAACCCGAGTTGTTGTAGTCGGCATCATCGGCCGAATGCGGCTTTGCCAACGGGTCAACCATAAATTCACCCTCCCGTTCTACACGTGACTCCTTTAACTGATAGCCGCGAAGAATATAAGCCACCCAGGCGGCCTGTTGATGGTGCGGTATAAAAGACAGTGTGTAACCACGGTGTTCTATAATTTGATCGGAAGAAGTAAAGGCGGGAATTTGCAGGCCCTGTAAAACGGCATCGGCCGTTTTATAGTCAGGGTTTGCCGGAGCCTGGCGTTGCTGGTAACAGGTATAAACATACACGAACAACAACAGCAGTAAAAGCAATACAACGGTACTGCTCTTTGCTTTAGACGAAGGCCGGCGGCCTGATTGAACGTTCATATTGCGTTACTGCTTTGCCATACAAACCACAGCAAGAATCAGGCGAAGCCTTTCTTCCTCCTGAAACAAAAAAACAATGCACTTTACCGCATCATTTAGTAATGCCGGCTAAAAATCAAAAAATTGTTTTGCGGGAGTAGGTTTCTTTTTATTTTTTACTCGTAGGAATGATTGCACCATGCCTTTGGAAGAATTGCCGACACGGATGTGAGACAACAGGCAACTTTCATTGTTCACGGTTGTTGTTTGTTTTATGCAGTCTTTATCTCCCTCCGACATTGATCGTGTTATTGAAATGGCCTGGGAAGACCGTACCCCATTTGAAGCCATCCTGTTTCAATTTAATCTACCAGAAGCCGACGTTATAACGTTGATGCGGCAGCAATTGAAACCTTCTTCCTTCAAGCGTTGGCGCCGTCGTGTGCAAGGCCGTATCACAAAGCATCTTTTTCAACGAAGCACTGATGTGACCCGGTTCAAATGCAGCCGTCAGCGCACCATTACCGGCAACAAAATATCGAAGAAGAAATACGGATAGCGGCCCGGTAATGAGCAACTCAGTCGTTAATAGTATTTACTGATCAGCAGATAAACTATCGGCCCGGTAACCGCTACGTAAAACCAAAGCGGCCAGGTAATTTTTGCCAATTTGCGATGGGCTGCGTTTTCATTGATCAGCGCCCGGTAAGCGGTGAATAAAATAAAAGGCAATGAAATGCCGGCAAGTAAAATGTGTGTGCTTAACAAGATGCGATAGACGTTGCGTATTGCTCCCGTTGTCGCAATCTCCGAAGCATCCACAAGGCCGTCTTTGTTTGCATCGCCGTACAAGGTAGAACCGGCAAACAGATGATGTGCAATGTAAGTCACCAAAAAAAGGATTGACAACCCCATTGCCGAAAGCATGATCGTCTTGTGGGTTTTATAGGCTCGCCGCTTTGCGCTGATTAAGCCCGCCACCAGTAAAACGGAAACGATGGAATTGATGACGGCGTTAACCAATGCCAGCACGTGCGGATTAAAGCCAAGGTTCACGTTCAGCGTTACTCTTTCCAAAACTGTAATCGCCGCAAACACAACAACGCTGAAGGCGATGATCAGATAACCCGCTTTTTTGTCGTTCTTTTCAAGGGTCAGGTTCATGCGTTTTTATTCTTTTGTAAGAAGACCATCATTAATGTAATCATGATCACCGCCACACCCATAGCCACGCCAATGATCGGCAGTTCATCGGCCAAAAAAAATTTCTTGTTCTTGTCTTTTTCCAATGTCAGAAGGATAATGTCTTCGGCAATGTTTTTTACGTCATTTGTATCAAGCCCATTGTACAATTTCACGTTGCCGAATGAGTCTTTACGCGACCGCTGTACCCGGTCCTTGTCAAGCAATACAAACTTTTGCGGATGAATGAAAGCCGTGTCGGTTTCGGTACTGTCAATGCCCAGCATCATGCCGTGCAAAGCCAGGTTATAAATCTGCTTTTTATCGCCGGTAACCAACCACCAGTTTCTCGGATCAATTTGAAAACGGTCGGCAAATTTTTTAAGTTCGGCGACGCTGTCGTGTGTCGGGTCAACGCTGAAGGATAGGAATTGAACAAAGTCGGCATCGCGGCTACCGGCGCGGTTGTTGTTCTTCACCGCTTCCTGCAAACGCTTCATGTTGCGGGTCATTTGCGGACAGATAACCGGGCAACGGGTAAAGAAAAAATCAGCTACGACAATTTTGCCTTCCATGTCTTTCCACGAAATGGTTTGCCCGAGTTGATTGGTTAAATGGAAGTCGGGAACTTTGTGCCAGGCCGTGTCAATGGCCTCTTTTCCCCTCACGATCTTTGTTTCCACGCCGTCGGAAAACAAGCGATGTGGCATCTCGTTGGTGGGAATAAACTTCATAATGAAGTAAGCCAACACCGGAATGAAAACCCCTATTAATAAACCGTATAAGGCTGTCTTGTTCATAACCACAGATTGTCGGGATTTTGACCGCAGATTATCAGAATTTTTTGATTTAGTTAGTCATGCTTTACCAAAAATTCGTACGCAATTGAAGGAATAACATTTTTATGAATGATTCCGGCAACCCTGCGTTCCGGCAGGCTTTTAAAATCTGTTTCATCCGTAGTCAAAGAAAAACCGCCGCAAATGTATGCGGCGGTTAGATGTTTTAGTGGAAGATTTTGATCTGTGTAGACGTTTAGAACAATAGAAATTATCGTTTAAAAGCCAGCCCGGTAATCTGTGGTTTTTATTGCAACCTGTCCACTGTATCTTTTTTAACCTGGCTTGGCTGCATGGTTTTATACTCCAATGATTTGTCGTAACGGTTACGCATGTTGCGCATGGCGTTACCGTCCCACAAAAAAGCGCCAATGAACCAGACGAACAACATTAAAGGCACCACGATGGTCATGATCATGTTGCGCAATTCATCGCCCAGGTGCATAAAGATGCTTACGATGTAAAAGGCTTTGGCCAGCGAAAGAATAACGATAACGCCTTTTAAAAAAAGGATCAACCCGGTACCGATGCTGCCGTGCAAAAAGTACATGAGAAAACCGAGGCCCAGTTCCGCCATGGTAATGAACAACAACAACCAGAATGTTTTCCAGATTCGTTTGGTTCCTTGCGATGGCTCGTGGTGAAAAGTTATTTCGGGTGAAGCTGCGTGTTGTTCCATTACTGCAAAAATGAGTTTTGATTATATGAGATAAAAGCACAGAAATACGAATACCCAAACCAGATCAACAAAATGCCAATACAAACCGGCTTTTTCAATCATCAGGTAATGGCCGCGTTTTTCAAAGGCGCCCTGCAAAGTCATAATCAGCATTACGATGTTGATGACTACACCCGACGTTACGTGAAAGCCGTGAAATCCGGTAATGGCATAAAAGTATCCTCCAAATGCTTTCGGCCCTGCTTCCCGAACGTGCATCTCGCCTTCCGCCACGGCTTTGTTAATCATATCCATCAGTTGGGGCGATTTCAACGCCTCCAATTGTTCATGGCCTATTGTATGGTTGGCACCGTGTGCTAATTGAACGAGAGTTTCGTGCGGTGTGTTTTGCAAAGCCTGCGCGACACTGGCCGCACTTACCGTTGGCCCCCAGGGATTGTGGGTCACTGTCTGCCCTATCACCGACAGATGATTGCCATCGAGTATGGCATGTTCGCTGGTAATCAAGTGCGTCCATTCCCAGGCCTGGCAGCCCAAAAACGCAGCCCCTCCCAAAATGGTCCAAGCCAGCCATTTTACAACACCAGCTTTGTTGTTATGATGGCCTTCGTGTACGGCCAGCACCATCGTTACGGAACTCATGATAAGGATGAACGTCATTAAACTTACAAAAGCAAGCGGTAGGTTGGTATGCCCCGCACCCGGGAACGCGTTGAATACTTCATTGGGGTTGGGCCAATAGTTTTGAGAAAAACGGATGGTGCCGTAAGAGATAAGAAAAGCGCCGAAGGTGAAGGCATCACTCATTAAAAAATACCACATCATCAGCTTGCCATACTCCACGTTAAACGGGCTTCGGCCTCCGTTCCACCAATTTGTTCTTGTTACCGCAGCAGTTGCCATAAAGAGAGTTCTAATTTATTATTTCTGATTTCTGACTTTCTGAAAAGCGTTTTCTAATTAGACATTAGAAATCTCAAATCAGAAATTAGTTTATCCGATCCAAATAAAAAACACCAACAGATAAATCCAAAGCACGTCCACAAAATGCCAGTAGGTGCTCATGATTTCTATGGGTGTTGAGTCGTACGTTCTGGTGTTGCCGATGTACTGGCGAAGCAGCAGTATAGTTAGAGCGACAATTCCTCCAAACACGTGTAAAGCATGAAGGCCAAAAATAATGTACAGAAACTGGCCCGCACCGGATGATCCTTGAAAATGTACGCCGTGGTTCCACAACCATTTAAAGCCGATCCACTGCAACCCAACAAACAAAATGCCCAGCGCCCACGTCAGCAGAAACAAGCCGCGAAATGCGGTCATTGATTTTTGTTTGAAGCTTCGCAAGGCTGCTTGAATGGTTATACTGCTGACGAACAACGTGGCCGTGGATATCCAAAAAACTACCGGCGTCTTTACTTCGTGCCAGCCGGCCTGGCCGCTTTTTACAATGTAGGCGCTGGTTAGCCCGGCAAACATCATCACGATGCTGCCGATAGCTACCCACAAGGTAAACTTGTGCGGATGAATTTTATTTTGTTGCTGAATCACTGATTCCACAGATTATTTTTTTGATTTCACTGATTAAATTCTTGGTCAATTATCATTTATCCACTTGCACTAAATCGTAAACGCAGAATTTGAAGAACCAGTGAAATCATTTTTAAATCCTTCAATCTGCGGTTAGGCTTTGCTTGCCAACAATGCCAGCAATACCACCGGCAGATACAAGTAACTGCTAAACATAACCCGCCTTGCGGCTTGTGCATTCATGGTTTTGTAAAGCCGGATGCACTGCCCGATCAAAAACAGGTTCGCTACTATGATCAGGCCGAAACAAATCATTCCTTTCAATGAGCTGTCTTCCGTTAAGCCGATGACATACGGCAAGGTGCAAACAGGCGTCAACAAAACTGCATAAACTACCGTTTGCATAGCCGTGAATTTCGTTGGTCCTTTTTCCGCCGGCAACAATTTGAAACCGGCTTCGGAGTAGTCTTTGTGGGCGACCCAGGCAATGGCCCAAAAATGTGGAAATTGCCAGAGAAATTGCAAAAAGAATAAGACCCATCCACCCCAATCTTTACTGTTGTTGTAGCCAAAGACCGAATCATTTCCAGCCGCCCAGCCAATGAGGCAAGGCAATGCGCCCGGAACAGCACCGACCAATACAGCGACGGCATTTACTTTCTTCAACGGTGTATAAACAAAAGCGTAAAGAAAAAGACTGAATGCCGCTAACATGCCACTTAACGGATTGAAAAAGTAGGTTAATATAAAAACCCCAGCCAAGCCCGTGATGATTGCAAACACCCAGCCTTCAGCAACACTCATTCTTCCTGATGCAATGGGCCTGCTGGCCGTTCGCTTCATCAACGCATCGGTATCTTTTTCAACAACCATGTTTATAGCATTGGCGCTACCCGTTACCAAAAAACCTCCCGTAAATAAAAGAGCAATCATCGGCCAGTTATACTCCACCACTTTTGGCGCAAGCAGATAACTAATGACACTGGAAAAAACCACCATGATGTTCAGCGATGGTTTTGTCAACTGCAAATAATCCCGCAGCTTATTACTTTTTTCTTTGTCTGCATTTTCTTTCAATCGTATTTCTTTAAGCAAACAAAACTATTTCAAATATGCTGTATCAATCCCTGTCTATATCCTGTCATCCGCAACTATACTCCGGCCAATCCGTGATTAGTGTTTCGATTCATTCGGATTGACCGGTTCTGTTTGCGGAATAAAATCGCGGCCGTCTTTTGCGTAATCATAAGGCCAGCGATGCACTTCGGGGATCTCCCCTACCCAGTTACCGTGGCCTGGATTAATGGGCGTCGTCCATTCAAGCGTATTTGCATTCCAAGGATTGGTGCTGCGCAGTTTCCTTCCTTTAAAAATGGAATAAAAGAAGTTGAACACAAACAACAAGTTCAGGGCAAACACAACAATCGTTACAATGGAAATCATTTCATTCAGGCTGCTAAACTGGTTGAAGCTTTTCCAAAGACTGAAATCAAGATAGCGGCGCGGCACACCGGCCATTCCCATGTAGTGCATCGGCCAAAAGATTAAATAAGCGCCAATAAAGGTTACCCAAAAATGCAGGTAACCCATTGTATTGTTTAAATAACGGCCGAACATTTTCGGGAACCAATGATAGACACCTGCAAACATTCCGAAGAAGGCGGACACACCCATTACAATGTGGAAGTGCGCCACTACAAAGTAGGTGTCGTGCAAGTGAATGTCAATGGTGGAGTTGCCCAACCAGATGCCTGTTAAACCACCCGAAATGAACATGCTTACAAAGCCAATGGCAAACAACATGGCCGGCGTAAACCTTACGTTTCCGCGCCAGATAGTCGTGATCCAGTTGAATACTTTAATAGCCGATGGAATGGCAATCAGCAAGGTTAAAAGAACGAATACGGAACCCATGAACGGATTCATGCCGGACACAAACATGTGGTGCGCCCAAACAAGGAAGGCAAGGATACAAATGGCAAACAAAGAACCCACCATTGCCATGTAACCAAAGATGGGTTTGCGGCTGTTTACACTCAATATTTCCGACACCATACCCATAGCCGGAAGAATGATAATATACACTTCGGGGTGGCCGAGGAACCAGAATAAATGTTGATAAAGTATAGGACTGCCGCCTTCGTTTGGCAATGCTTGTCCAGCCGTATAAATGTCGCTTAAGTAGAAAGAGGTTCCGAGGTTTCTGTCAAATAAAAGGAGGATAAATCCTGATAACAATACGGGAAAAGAAAGTACACCAAGAATGGCGGTAAAAAACAGTCCCCAAATGGTCAATGGCAGCCGCGTCATGCTCATCCCTTTGGTGCGCATGTTTAGGATGGTAGCGATATAGTTTAAGCCGCCTAATAAAGAAGACACCACAAACAGAGCCATTGAAGTAATCCACAAGTCCATGCCTAATTTAGAACCAAGTGATGCCTGCCCCAAGGCGCTCAATGGAGGGTATGATGTCCATCCACCAGAAGCCGGTCCCGTGGAAATGAAGAGGGAAGACATCATTACCATGCTTGCCATAAAAAAGAACCAATACGAAAGCATGTTCATAAAGGGCGAAGCCATGTCGCGGGCCCCCACCTGAAGTGGAATAAGCAGGTTGGCAAATGTTCCGCTCAAGCCTGCCGTTAATACAAAGAACACCAGGATGGTTCCGTGCATCGTAATGAGCGCATAATAAAATTCCGGTTCAATGTGTCCGCCCTTTGCCCATTTGCCAAAAACAGTTTCCAGTATTGGAAAGCTTTGTTCCGGAAAGCCGAGTTGCAAACGAAAAAGCACCGAGAATAAAGCGCCAATGATGGCCCAAATGATGCCGGTGATTAAAAATTGTTTGGCAATGGTTTTATGATCCTGGCTGAATACGTATTTGGTAATGAAACTTTGCTTGTGATGGTGATCATGCCCATGACCATTCCCGTTGCCATTGTGCAGCACCTCATGTGTTCCCGCCGCTCCTTCATGCACTTGTATTGTCTGCTCGTTGTTCATATCAATTGCAATTTTATTGCTGTGCAGAGTTTGAAACTCCGGACAGCCGAATTATTTTGATTTAACCGGTGTTGTGTTCATGGCCGTCGGGCCGCTTTTAGTACTGTCTGCTGCCGGCGATGCAGGCGCAGCGCCTTTTTCAGCTTCCTGCAAAAGTGCATACTGCGACTTTTGCTGTTTCAACCAAAGGTTGTATTCGGCCTGCGTTTCCACAACTATCGTTCCCCTCATGCTAAAGTGCCCACGGCCGCATATCTGATCGCAAGAGATCTCGTAGGTAAAATCGTCTCCGTATTTCTGCTTCATTTCCCGCGTGGTAAACCGGGGGGTGAACCACATGGTTGTAGGTACGCCGGGTACTGCATCCATTTTCAGCCGAAAGTGTGACAAGCCAACATCGTGGATGACATCTTTGGAATAGATGATCAGCTTTACGGGTTTGTTTACCACGATGTGCATATCCTGGCTTCCATAGATATCATCATGATTGGCCGGGTCTTCCCAAAGTTGTCCAAGTGGATTATTGTGCGCCGGGTCGATGGCGCGGTAGTATTTCTTTCCCAACACACCATCGGCGCCCGGATACCGAAATTCCCAACCAAATTGCTTACCCGTAACTTCTACTATCTGCGACTCTTTTGGCGCTTCACCCGTTATTTCATACCAGTAGTATAATCCAAAGCCTACTAGTACCGTCAATACAATAGCTGGTATCACCGTCCAAATTAACTCCAGCCGGTTGTTGTGCGGAAAATAGTAAGCCTTCTGTCCTTCTTTTTCCTGATATTTAAACGAAAACCAAAACAGCGCTATTTGGGTGGCCACGAAAACAACAAAGGTTACCCAAAATGTAATGTGAATCATAATGTCCACATGCACGCCGTGATTGGAAGCCGGTTCGCCGAGTGTTTTGTCTATCAACGTGTGATTGCAATACCAAACCCCAAACAAGCCCGCCACCAAAAAAATAAGCAGCATGAAGCCGTTAATACGGTTCGATTCCTTCCGTGTTTTATCCTCACCGTGCAGGATGGACACATACTCGCTTGCCTTGGCTATCTGAAACACAACCAGAAAGCCCAAAATCAATGCAACAATTATCCAGATAGATGACATAAGTTTTTATTGAGAACCAAGAAACAAAAACAAATCGCAAACCCGGTCTTTGTTTCTTGTTATTTTTTCAGGTATGGTGTATAATGCTTTCTTTCAGGAACGGATGGTTTTTGGCCAGCAGCGGATGCTTTGCCAGCGACCGCGCCGTTACAAACATAATCAGTCCCGCAAAGCCCAAAGCTATACCAAAGTCAACCAGCATATTGGGCACATAGGGCTCAAATATTTTTTCACCATTCGGTAGCGTCATTAATTTTTTTGCGGCGGATGGCATTACCATTTGATAGAAGTCGAGCCAGTGGCCAAACAGTATCAAAATGGCCATCATGGTAATGGTGCCGTAGTTCCGTTTGGAAGCCCGCTTCATTAAGATGAGAAGCGGCGCTAAAAAGTTGATGATTAAATTTAAAAAGAAGATGCCTCTGTAGGGCCCTTGCACACGCGGCTTGAAGTAAACCGTTTCTTCCGGAATATTGGCATACCAGATAAGCATAAACTGCGAAAACCAGAGGTAGGTCCAAAAGATGGAAAAGGCAAACATGAACTTGCCTAAGTCATGCAAGTGTTCTTTTGTTACCAGTTCCAGATAGTTGTTGTTTTTAAGATAAACCACAAACAAAGTAATCAGCGCAATGCCGGCCACGAATGTTGAAGCAAAGGTGTACCAACTGTACATGGTGGAGTACCAATGCGCATCTATGCTCATAAGCCAAAGCCAGGGGATAGATGACAGAACGGTAAGTGCAAAAAGCACGGCATAAATCGCCGCCCAAACCGTGTTGTTCCAAATGTATTTCTTGCCTTCTTCAACAGTCAATGGGCTTTCATCAATTTCTCTGGAAAGCGAACGCAACTTCTTTCCCAACAGCCACCAGCCTGTGATGGTAATGATCGTCCAGGCCGCGAAAAAACCTCTGTTTAAAAAACCTGACTTGTGTTGAATGGACGGGTCATTAGCCGCTTCGGGGCTGGCCCAATGATAAATAATGTGGTTGGGACCAAATACCAGTGCCAGTAAAATTACAATTGCAACAACGCCTATAACCGGAACGCAGGTAGAGATGGCCTCTGTTACCCTTCGAAACGACATTTGCCAGCCGCCCCAGGTCAAAGTAGTGGCGCAGATGAAAAACATAGCCGCATTTACCACCAGCAAGAAGTACACGCTGTTTTGTAAAAGAGATGCCCAAAACCGTGCAACCATGTACTCGTCGCTGCTGGTGCCGTGTGTTATAAAAAGTAGGATGATGGACAACACACCCACGGCCATAAATGCCAGCGACAAGGTGTTGTACTTTTTTGGAATTACGAATTGGTCTCTAAATGTCGTCATTACAATCTGTTTATGCTTGCAGGCAAATGGTTGATTAGCCTTATTTTTTTGCTGCTGTTTCGGCTTGCTTTTGTACCGAAGCTTGCGTAGCTGGCTGTGCCGCTCCGGCGCTTGCGGCCATTGCCGTTGAATCCTTCTTCGTTGCGCCTTGTTTGCTGCGGATGTAATTAATCACCATCCACCGCTGCTCCGGCCTAACCTGGGAAGCATAGCTTCCCATCTGTCCCTTGCCAAACGTGATAGTGTGATAGATGTTTCCATCCGTTAACGCTTTTGCATAATCGCCATTTAACGGCCGTGGCGCCGCAGGATAGGGGCCGTCGCCGCCTTTCCACAAAGGTCCATTGCCGTCTAGTGCGGTGCCGTGGCAAATGCCGCAGTTTACCAGATATACACGTTCGGCTTCCTTCATTACGCCTGTATTGGATGTAGTGTTTGCAAACGGATTTTGAAGTGATTTGGCGCCGGCGGTATCCGCTTCGGTAATGTGCGTGGGCATTGCATCGCCCCGAGCTACAGCACCCGGAACAGTTAGCCCATTATAACTAATTCCTCTTGCGCGAAGACTGTCATACTCCCCACCTACATCATTATATCCATAAGCTTCATAGGCCCGGCTGTAATACATGTCGGGCATGTAAGCATGGCCCGGATCGTTGCCGTGAGCGCCGCCACAGCTTACAAAGCAGAGGCTAAACGAAAGGCCAAAAGCAGCGATAACTATTTTTTTCATTCCCTGATATTATGATTGAACAACTACCGGTTCTACGGGCTTGCCAAAAATTTTTGTCTCTTTATCATAACGGCCAATCCACCAGCCGGTTTCCTTATACTGTGTAGTTACTTCTACGGCGCCGATGCTTTTTAAAAAATCAGATACTTCAACGTCATTCGTTTTATCCGTGCATTCAATAGCCATGACAAACATGTCATCTGTTGCCCGCAGGTGAAAATGGTCCTTTTTTACAAAAGGCGCCATTTGGCACAGGTAACAAAACGTTAGCACCATACCTACCGCCGAAAACAATACGGTTAACTCAAACATGATGGGTATCCATGCCGGCAAGGAAAAAAACGGCTTGCCGCCAATGTTCATTGGCCAGTCATAAGTCAATGCCCAAGTGATGAAGCTGAATGCGGTGGTGGTGCCGGTAATGGCATAAATAAAACCGGCTGTGTGCAGGCTTGTGTCCCGCAGGCCTATTGCTGTATCCAAGCCATGAATCGGCATTGGCGTGTACACATCGTGAATCTTATAGCCGGTTTTACGAACGCTCTTTACCGCCGGAAACAAGACCGCCTCATCATCAAAACAAGCGACCACAAATTTTTTTACACTCATAAATCAATTTCAAATTTGAAATTCCAAATTTCTAATTTTCTAATGTGCATACTCGTGCGCAAATTCTTCCACGGGCTCGTGTTCCACTACATCCATTTTGGCTTTATAGTTCTGGCCGCTCTTCTTCAAAATGTGTTTGATTTCGGCAATGGCAATGACCGGGAAAAATTTACTGAAGAGGAAGAAGCAGGTAAAGAACAATCCAAAGGTGCCGATGTAAAAACCAACTTCCCAGATGGTGGGCGAATAATACGGGCTCCAGCTCGATGGCAGATAGTCGCGGTAAATTGAGGTGACGATAATCACAAAGCGTTCAAACCACATTCCGATATTTACAAGAATGGACATGAAGAAAGTCACCAGAATGCTGCGTCTCATTTTACGGAACCAAAAAATTTGCGGAGACAACACATTGCAACCCATCATCAGGTAATAGCTCCAACCGTAAGGGCTTGATAAGTCCAAGCGATTGTATCGGAAGGCAAACCATTCATACTCCGAGTGTGAGTACCAGGCCATGAACAATTCTGTGAGATAAGCGATGCCTACAATGGAACCCGTTAGCACAATTACTTTGTTCATCACCTCGATGTGTTCTATGGTGATGTAGTCTTCCAGGTTCAACACTTTTCTTGAAACCAACAATAATGACTGCACCATAGCGAACCCAGAGAAGATGGCTCCCGCCACAAAGTAAGGAGGGAAGATGGTCGTATGCCAGCCGGGAATAACCGATGTGGCAAAGTCAAAGGATACGATGGTGTGTACCGAAAGTACCAGCGGCGTGGAGAGGCCCGCAAGTACCAGTGATAAAGCTTCATGACGTTGCCAATGTTTGGTTGAGCCCGTCCAGCCAAAGGCAGCCACACCGTAAAAATGTTTGCGCCATTTTTCTCTTGCCCGGTCGCGTATGGTCGCCAAATCGGGCAACAAGCCCGAGTACCAAAACAGGAGTGAAACAGTAAAATAAGTAGAGATGGCAAACACATCCCAAAGAAGTGGCGAATTAAAGTTCACCCACAAAGGCCCGCGTGTATTTGGATAAGGCAAGGTGAAGAAGGCATTCCAAACGCGGCCCATGTGAAAGATGGGAAACTGGCCCGCGCACATTACGGCAAAGATGGTCATGGCTTCAGCGGCTCGGTTTACACCCGTTCTCCAGCCTTGGCGAAACAGCAACAAGATGGCGGAGATAAGCGTTCCGGCATGACCGATACCTACCCACCATACAAAGTTGGTAATGTCCCAGCCCCAGCCAATGGTGCGGTTCAGGTTCCATTGGCCGGTGCCAAACCAAACCTCACGGGTTACCGATACAATGCCGAAAAACAAACACAGTACCGACACAACAAAACCAATCCACCACAGCCGCGAAGGTGTGGCTTCCACCGGCCGGCAGATGTCCTCCGTTACCTGGTGGTAATCCTTGTTTCCCTCTACCAGCGCCGGTCTTACCTGCGATTCGTATTTAAGTAATGCCATAAAGCGTTTCTCGTTTCTTGTTGTTGATTCCTTTTGCTGTTTCGTAGGCCTTCTAACTTAGTAACCTGTCAACTTATTTGTTATCCTGCGTTGCGGGTTCATGTTGGGGCGTTACCGGTTCGCTGTGTTGTTGGGCGCCGTGTTCGTTGGCATTTTGTTCGCCCACAATCAGTTCATCCGTATTTCTGATTTTAGCCAGATAGTTTACGTTCGGCAAGGTGTGTACTTGCTCAATCACGTAAAAAAGCCGGCGCTCATTTTCTTCCCGCATTTTAGCCACTTTACTGGCCTTGTCGTAAGCATTACCAAAAACAATGGCGCCTGTAGGGCAAGCTTGCGCACAAGCCGAGTTCACTTCATCGCCACCAATAGGACGATTCTCCAACTTTGCCTGAAGCTTGCCCATTTGCGTACGCTGTACGCAGAAAGTACATTTCTCCATCACCCCACGGCTGCGTGTAACCACATCTGGATTTAGCACCATGCGGGTCAGTTCGTCGTTCATCTGATGAACAACCTGGTTAAGGTGGCCTGCGCCACTGCTTGGACCTAGTACACCGTGTGTGCTGGCGCCGGTATAATCACCCCAGTTAAAGCGGCGCACTTTATACGGACAGTTGTTGGCACAATAACGGGTACCGATGCAACGGTTGTACGCCATTTGGTTTACCCCTTCAGAATTGTGCATGGTGGCCGCCACCGGGCAAACGTTTTCGCAGGGGGCATTATCACAGTGCTGGCAAAGCATTGGCTGAAACACAACAGTTTCCAGTTCGTCGGGATTCTTTGCGTTGGCTACATAATAACGGTCAATGCGCAGCCAGTGCATTTCGTGGGCACGCAGCACCTCGTTTTTTCCTACCACCGGCACGTTGTTCTCCAAGTGACAAGCCACTACGCAAGCACCACAGCCGATGCAGGAATTGAGGTCAATGCTCATGCCCCACTTAATCTCGTGGCTTCTTGTGTCGGGATTTGGATACAAGGTTGCTTCTGCCCGGTAGTTGGATGTATGCTTCGCAAAGTCCGCTTTCAGTTCTTCCCTGAATTCCTTAAACGCTTCGGGCTTTGCTTTGAAGGTGGCTAAGGTGGTTTCCTTCACTACTTCGGTTCTTCCTTCGTAAGAATTGTGTATCTGCTGGCGGGCGACTTTATACGTATCCACCGGCTTTGCCGATGTGGTGACGTCGTTAAAATAGTCAACGGTTTTGTTAGCCGCGTTCCAACGGGCAAAGCCGTAAACGTTTTGGCCTACGCCAGCATCTTCATAAATAGCGGGATTGAATGCTTTGTTGCGTCCGTAACCCACCGCTACCGCAATGGTATTGGCGTTCATGCCGGGTACTACCATCACCGGAAGGGCAATCTTTTTACCGTTGGCGGTTAGTTCTATTACCGGCCTGTCCTGGTAATATTCAAACTCCATACTCTTGTAGTCTATACCCAGCTCTTCCGCCTTTTTGGTGGAGATCATAGCGTAGTTATCCCAAGTGGCTTTGGTGATGGGATCAGGAACTTCCAGCAACCAGGGATTGCCGGCTTGCTTGCCGGTAAGTAAGGAAACCTTTTGATACAAGACAACTTCATCCTTGTCAACCTTGCGTGTCGCTGAAAGTGCAGCCACAGCAGCGCCAACATTGCCTGTTGGCGTTGAACCGTTCAATACCGGTGATGCGACGGGAGTAGTGATGGTGCGAACCGTGTCAACGATAGTTGATGCAATGGTTGCTTGTATGTTGCCAAGCACACCGTCCTGCAACACTTTATCCAAAGCAGTCTGGCTACCCAGCCTACCAATCCAGTAGGTGCGGAAATACGTTTCGTAATCGGTATTGGCCCCGCTCCATTTCAACAATGATGTTTGAAACGGACGGGTTTTGAAGAGCGGAAATATCGTTGGTTGAAGAAAGCTGTAGTAACCGCTTCTCGGTTCGGCATCGCCCCAGCTTTCAAGATAATGATGGGTGGGAATAAGGTATTGACAGAGTTCCGAAGTCTCGTCTAATTTTTCGTTGAAGGAAACGGAAAGCTTCGTCTTTGCTAAACCGGCCTTGAACCTGGCGGCGTCGAAATAATCATAAGCCGGATTAGCGCCATAGATCATCAGTCCACCTATGCGGCCGGCGTTCATATCATCAACCAATGTAGCAAAGGCAGCATCGTCACCCTGACGAAAGTTTAGCGTTGTGCCGGTATCTATTGTGGTTCCAATGGCACCGGCCAAACGGTTAATCTCTCGTACTACGGTTTGTACATTCGGATCGTTGCTATCGCTTACCACCAACGTGCGGCCTGTGTTCTTTTTTACATCTGCCGCTACCCGTGTGATGGCTTGCGTTAACGGCGCCGGCAGGGAAGGCGTAGCACCACCGCCACCCATTGCGGCTAGCAAAGCCAGCGCCACAGATCCCGTTTCGGAAGGACGATGTGTAAACCGTTCGTCGGCATTGGCGCCGGTCATGCTCAAGTGGCATTCAAACTGATAGTGTTTGCTCATGGCTACGGCCTTCTCGTTAATCTTGCGCTTAACCGACCAAGCACGGGCAAACTCCACTGGAGCAAGCCAGGTTCCGAGGAAATCGGCGCCAAGACTTACGACGACATCAGCCTTATCGAAATTGTGCGCAGGAAGCTTTCCACCGTATGCCGCTATCAAACCCGAATAAGAAATGGCATCGTATTGAACATGGCGGCTTCCGGCGTTTTTTGCCAAAAATTCAGCAATGATTTGTTTGGTCGAAGGAGAAACAACGGTGCTTGTCAGCAACACCAAGGGCAAACCACCCAGTCCTGCAATTGCCGCGGATATCTGTTGGTCAACTTGTTCAAAGGTGGGTATCTCCTGAAAGGCTGTTCCACTCTTGCGCTTTGGGTGCGGAATGCGGTACATGTCGTACAAGTCCAGCACCGATGCCTGTACTCGTGAAGACGTTCCGCCAAGGGTGAATGGATACAAGGTGTTGCCTTCAACTTTAATAGGCCGGCCCTCTCTTGTTTTTACCACCACCGGCACCACATCGCCATCCTGTACATAAGTGGATGCAAAATATTTGGCTACACCGGGCGTCAGGTTTTCGGGGCGATTAACGTAAGGCATTGCCTTGCGCACTGGCATCTCGCAGGAAGCGGCAATGGTGGCAGCAGCCGTGCTAAAGCCAAGGTATTTTAAAAAGTCACGCCGTGG
Source organism: Flavisolibacter sp. (assembly GCA_965247695.1). Lineage (GTDB taxonomy): Bacteria > Bacteroidota > Bacteroidia > Chitinophagales > Chitinophagaceae > Flavisolibacter. The sequence goes on along the minus strand of OZ252037.1, from coordinate 602,663 downwards.
CGTTTTGGAATCCAAAACACTTTCGTCCAACTCGCCAAACGGCAGGTCTTCCGCAAACTCGTCTTTGTTCTTTTTCAGAACGTCTTCCTTGTGATTCAATTCAGCGAAACTTTGCCAGTATCTTTTATCGCTCATATTTCAATTTGAAAATTTGGTGATTTGGAGATTTGAAGATGTTAAGCCATACAACGGCCATATCCATTTTCAAATCTTCACATCGGCACATCGGCTAATTGATTAGTAGTGACACTTCTGGCACTCAATCCCACCGATATCGCTTACGTGTACGCTGTCCATTTTACCCGCTTTGATATCGTTGTGGAATTTTTCGTAAATGCTGTAAAACTTGTTGCCGGTGCTGTCGTTGTAGTTGAACTGCACCTTGCTTTGGCGGTGGCAGTTGATGCACCAACCCATGCTTAGTTCAGAGGCCTGGTAAACCTTGTCCATCTCCTGAATGTTGCCGTGGCAATTTTGACATTGAACACCACCCACTTTTGTGTGTTGGGAGTGGTTAAAGTAAACGTGGTCGGGAAGGTTGTGAATTTTTACCCAGGCCGGCGATTTTCCTTTTGTTGGATCCCAGGTAGCGCCGGGGCCGGGGGTATAACCGGCATACTCGTACAATTTTGTTATTTCGCGGGTGCCGTTTACTTCTTTTCCGTCTTCGTCTAAAATCTTTGGCCCTTTTTCGTAAGCATTAATAGCCTTGTGGCAGTTCATGCAAATGTTTAAAGTAGGGATGCCGGCATGTTTGCTTTCCCAAGCCGAACCGTGGCAATACAAACAATTAATCTGGTTAACGCCAGCGTGTACTTTGTGCGAGAAGTAGATGGGCTGGTCGGGCTGATACCCTCTTTGGCGGCCAAGGCCGATGGCGCTTTTGGCCACATAAAACCCACCCACTATAAACAACAACACGGCAAACAACGCGATGTAAACTTTATTGCGCCAGAAAGGAACGGGATCGGGGCGAAGGATTTGCTCTTTGTCATCAGACAGCTTTTTCAGGTTGCTGTTCACCTGCATTAAGATGAGGGTGATGATGGCAAGAACAAGGGAAACGATACCGAAGATTAATTCACCACTGCCGGATGTTTCAGTTGGAGGAGGATTTGGACCGCCTGTTGTTGTACCCGGTGCAGGCGCTTTAGCGATGTAATCAAAGATGGCCAGAATTTCTTTGTCTTGCAGTTGCGGAAAGCTGGGCATGATCTGCCCGTTAAATTGCGAGGCCAGATCTTTTGTATAAGGAGTCGTTGGAATAAATCCACCGGGGTTGTGAACCCATTTCACGCGATTTGCCGGGTCTGTCCAGGGCCCGCGTTCGGTTACGCCACGAAGCGCAGGACCCGTTAAGATTTTATCCAAAGCATGGCAAGTGGCGCAATTTGCGCTAAATATAGCCTTACCGTCTTGTGCCTGAAGAGTAATGTGAAAAAGAAAAAAAAGGAGACCGGAGAGCACACCTTTCTTAACAGTTGATGGTAAAAAATTCATAGAAAATCGTCGTGTGAGATGTGGATAATTCCTTGACTCGGCGGCAAAAATATGACACGAACTTTACAAAATAGCGGCGTTGTAGGTTTTTTTTTAACCCTTGCCGTCACTGCGTTTAGCCTTGTGTATCAACATTTTTTCTGATGCGCAAAAAGCGCTGACGCAACTTCCCGTTTGTAAAAAACAGGGTGTGAATATTGCCAAAAAAAGTTCTCTTTGCGGTGGGTGTTTCCGGTAAAGCGGCAAGGCGATTTTTCCAACTTTCTTTAACAACTTCGGCCCATGCCTAACAGCTTGCAAAAACGATGGAAGGTAAGCAGTAAAGACTTTTTCCTCATTCTTTGCGTGTTTGCCATAACGGGTTTCACTACTGCTTTCCTGTCAAAGTCGGTAACAGTTTGGGCTGGCTTTACTAATGATACGCATTGGGCCTGGAAAGTCCTGCTTCGGATATGCGTCTTAATTTTTGGCTACCAGATCATTTTGTTGACGGTGGCTTTTTTATTTGGACAGTTTTACTTCTTCTGGAAGTTTGAGAAACGGTTTTTACAACAATTGGGACTTATTAAGAAAGAGCCGGCAGCTGGGCCAAAAGAGTTATGATGGAAGCAGAAAAGAAAAAACGTCAACTGGCGGTATTTGCCTCGGGCGCCGGCAGCAATGCGGAAAAGTTGATTGAACATTTTGCAAATTCGGAAGTTGCCAAAGTAGCCCTGGTCGTTTGCAACAAGCCAGATGCCGGCGTCATCACCATTGCAATCAATAAGGGTGTGCCGGTTCTGTTGATTGAAAAAGAACGGTTTTTCAACGGCGATGGCTATGCCTCTTTTTTGCAAAAGAAAGGCATTGGGTTTATAGTGCTGGCGGGGTTTCTTTGGAAGATACCACACACATTGATTGCCGCTTATCCTAGCCGCATTGTCAATCTTCACCCGGCGCTTTTGCCCAAATTTGGCGGCAAAGGCATGTACGGCCAATATGTACATGAAGCCGTGTTGGCCGCTGGCGAATCTGAAACCGGCATTACCATTCATTTTGTAGATGAGCACTACGACAATGGCGACGTGATCTTTCAGGCGTCTTGCCCGGTGCTGCCGGGGGATGGGCCCAGAGATGTGGCGGGCCGCATTCATGCGCTGGAGCATGCGCATTATTCAAGAGTGGTAGAGGAGGTAATTCAAGAGCTTAAAACATAGATTTAATTTTTGATTGTAGTGTTCATCGCTTTCAATTCATGTAAAAGTAGTGATACCGTTTAAACAGTAACGACCGCGTTGCCATTTCACTTTTGCCCTTCCATTCATAATTTACGGTAACGTTCACTTTGGCTTTGCGTAGCCTTTTTCGTTTTGATTCACTCATAAATGCAAAGGCGTAATTGTAATGGTCATAATCGTAATAGTTACCTATTTCTATGCTCTTCGAAGGACTATACGGCACAATAAAAGGAACGGGATTTTTCACAACAGAATCAATAAACACGAGTCTATCGCCAACCCCCGGCTTAACAAATTTGTTCCAATAGACATTTGACAAAGAATAGGTTAGATTGCGATGATCGAGATCCTCGACACTTGCATTTATTCCGGTGATTTTAAGGCTATCTCCATCTGAAGCAACGTTTGAGAAGCCGATGCCAACGGCGTAAAGGGATGTACCGTGCCGGTAGTCCTTTCCAAAGGAGATTCCCGCACTACTACTGCTTAGTTCAACAAACCCGACCCTACTGGTTGATTCTCCTTTTCTGGCTTCACATATTAGCTTATAGCCTGTCGACAAACACCCACTTAATATTAAAGTCATTGCAAGTTTTGGAAGTAACAATAAAAAACGAATTTTCATAAAATATAGTTTCAATAGAAAGATAAAAATCTTGCGCAGCTCTGACAAAGAAGCTTAAACGCTAAACCACAAACTACAAACCCTTTTATCTTTGTCCGATGACTCGTACACAAGAAATCCTGCAAGACGTTGTGATAAAATTTGCCGGCGACAGCGGCGACGGCATGCAACTAACCGGCACCCAGTTTACCAACAACACCGCCATGCTGGGTGCCGACCTTTCCACCTTTCCCGACTTCCCGGCCGAGATACGTGCCCCACAAGGAACCCTGCCCGGTGTAAGCGGTTACCAACTTCGGTTTTCTAGTGAAAACATACACACCCCCGGCGATTATTGGGACGTGTTGGTAGCCATGAACGCCGCCGCGTTAAAAACCAATGTAAAGAGTTTGAAGAAAGGCGGCAAGATCATCGTAAACACCGATGGCTTTGATGCCAAGAATCTGCGGCTTGCCAATTACCCCGATGGCGTCAATCCCATCGAAGACAATACACTCGACGGTTATGAGGTGATCAAAATGGATATCACTAAAATGACCCGCGAAGCGCTGAAGGATTTCCAAATGGGCACCAAGGAAAAAGACCGGGCGAAGAACATGTTCGTGCTTGGCTTTTTGTATTGGATGTACGGCCGTGAGATGAAGAACACCGAACAATTTCTGGAAGAAAAATTCGGCCGTAAGCCGGACATACTCGACAGCAATTTAAAAGTGTTGCACGCCGGCTATAATTATGGCGACACTACCGAAACTTTCACTACACAATACAAGGTAGAGAAGGCGGCACAGGAAGCCGGTTCGTACCGAAGCATTATGGGTAATCAGGCGTTGGCTTACGGGCTCATCGCCGCGTCTGTAAAAAGCGGATTGACGTTGTTCCTCGGCACCTATCCCATCACACCGGCTTCGGATATTTTACACGAGTTGAGCAAGCATAAAAATTTCGGCATCAAAACTTTTCAGGCGGAAGATGAGATTGCCGGCATCACTGCCGCCATCGGCGCCTCTTATGGCGGGCACTTCGGAATCACCAGCACATCAGGCCCCGGCCTTGCGCTCAAAGGCGAAGCCTTGGGTTTGGCCATGATGCTGGAGATTCCGTTGCTGGTGATTGATGTGCAACGCGGCGGTCCATCCACCGGCTTACCCACTAAGACCGAACAAAGCGATTTGCTGCAAGCTTACTACGGCCGAAACGGCGAGTCGCCACTGCCCGTTGTATCCGCTTCTACCCCATCTGATTGTTTTGAAGCGGTGTACGAAGCCGTGCGCATCTCCATCGAACACATGACGCCGGTGATCTTTTTAAGCGACGGTTATATTGCCAATGGCGCAGAGCCCTGGAAGTTTCCAAAGACCGAAAACCTTCCGCCCATTCATGTAAAATTCAAAACCGAATTAGGCCACGGTGAAGCAAAGTTTCAACCGTATCAACGTGATGAAAACCTGGTTCGTCCCTGGGCCTTGCCGGGCACGCCGGGACTGGAGCACCGCATTGGCGGATTGGAAAAAGAGAACATCACCGGCAACGTGAGCTACGACCCCGAGAACCACCAACTGATGGTAAAGATTCGGCAGGAAAAGGTGGACAAGATTGCGCAACACATTCCTGAACAGAAGTTAGACAACGGTCCCGAAGAAGGCGATGTGCTGACATTGGGTTGGGGCTCTACCTACGGTGTAATTAAAACCGCGGTAGAAGAATTGCTGGAAGATGAATACAGCGTAGCCCATGCACACCTGCGTTATGTGCGGCCCTTTCCAAAAAACCTTGGGGAGATGCTGAAGCGATACAAAACAGTATTGATTCCCGAAATCAACAACGGCCAGCTTATTAGGCTCATCCGCGACCAGTACCTGGTGGATGCGAAGGGTTATCACAAGATTATGGGTGTGCCCATTACCAAAGCAGAGTTAATTGAAGAGATAAAAAAATACCTGTCTGTTCACGCATAAAGCAAAAGATAAAAAAGCGGCTTCTAAGAATGAAGCCGCTTTTTTTTGCAAACTATCCATTGCAACTACAAGCAATAAGTGGCAATAACCTGATCGAAAAAGATTATTTGCCTTGTCTTATAAATAGGAGGAACATCAACACAACACCACTGCTTCAAAAACTTCTGGCGTCGCGTTCAACACGCATGGCGTTGCCGATAGCGGTTTCAAAACACTTAATTTGAAGGCGGGGAGTTGACTCATGTTTTTTAGCACAAGCTTTTATTAGCCTTAATTAACCTCCCGCTTTGGGGAAGGGCATCATTTTTACAGACTTTTGTGTTCACCCTTTTACCGGAGCTTATGTACAGACGAGTTTTACCCATCATCATTTCCCTGTTTTTCGGACAAATTTTATACGCTCAATATACTGTTGGCGGAACCGTGAAAGACCAACAGGCCGGCACCCAATTGAGTGGCGCCAGTGTAAAATTGAAAAGCGCAACCGACTCCACGTTCACCCGAAATGTACTAAGCGATTCCACCGGCCGCTTTGCCTTTCATGACCTTCCCGCTGACAGCTTTTTACTATCGGTTTCCTTTGTTGGTTACGGCGTTGTGTTGCGCAGCATTCATCTTGATTCCACCAACGTTCGCGCCGATTCAACCGGCATTGGTGTGATGAATATCGCTTTTGCCCTGGTGCCGGGTTCGGCAAAAGATTTGGCTACCGTGGTTATTACCGCCAACATTGCCCCGGCTACACAAAAGGCCGATACGCTTCAACTCAATGCCAGTCAGTATAAAGTCAACCCCGATGCCAGCACCGAGGACCTGGTGAAAAAAATGCCGGGCATCACCATTGAAAACGGCCAGGTAAAAGCACAGGGCGATGTGGTGCAGAAGGTGACCATTGATGGCCGCGATTTGTTTGGCGATGATGCCACGGCCGCCTTGCGAAATCTGCCGGCGGAGGTAGTGGATAAGATTCAAGTCTTCGATAGATTGAGCGACCAGGCGCAGTTCACCGGCTTTGACGACGGCAGCGCTACCAAAAGCATCAACATTGTTACCAAAGCCAGTATGCGCAACGGCCAGTTCGGGCGGGTGTATGCGGGCTATGGAACCGATGAGCGGTACAGCGCCGGCGGCAACGCAACAATTTTTAAAGAGGCTCGCCGCATATCCCTTGTAGGCAATTTCAACAACATCAACCAGCAAAATTTTTCGCAGCAGGATTTACTTGGCGTTACCTCCAATGCCCAACGCGGCGGCGGTGGTGGCGGACCACGAGGCGGTGGTGGCGGTGGAAATTATGGTGGCAATCGCGGTCAGGGTGGTGGCGCTAACGGCGGTGGCAATTTTGGTGGCTTTGGTGGCAGTGCTAACTTTTTAGTAGGTACACAAGCGGGCATTAACCGCACCAACGCCTTTGGCATAAACTACTCCGATAAATGGGGAAGCAAGCTAACTGTTACGGGCAGCTACTTCTTTAATAACACCGGCAACGATACCCGTGACTCCTCGCACCAACAATATTACGTGGGCGGCATTACTTACAACCAGAACAACAACGCCAACAGCAACAACAACAATCACCGCGTAAACCTGCGCATTGAATGGAAGTTGGACAGCAGCAATGAGTTTATCATTACGCCCAGCTTGAGCTTTCAAAACAACACCACAAGCCGCCTTTCCCGGATTGACTTTTTCAGCAACAACAAACAAATCACCAGCACGTCCACGGGCACTACCAGTGATCGGAATGGAAACAATTTGAACAACACCCTTTTATTCCGGCACGCCTTTGCCAAACGTGGCCGCACTTTTTCGGTAAATCTGAACTCGTCTTCCAACAACCGCGTAGGAAATGTTTACGTGAATACCTTGCAACGAAAATTTGATTCGCTCAATCACCCGATAGATTCTCTGGGTAACCGCTATACCGATCAAACGAGCAATGGCTATCAGCTTTCGGCAAACCTAACGTACACCGAGCCATTGAGCCTCAAGTCGCAGTTGCAGCTTACCTACAATCCTTCGTACTCCAACAGCAAGTCCGATCAGGAAGCCTTCCTAATGAGCCCGGCAGGCAAGTACACCATTTTTGAAGATTCGCTTTCCAACCGGTTTAACAACGTGACCAAGACACAAAATCTCGGCGTTGCCTACCGCTACGGCGATAGAGACAACCAGCTTTCGTTCGGCGCCAACTATCAGTACAACGATTTATCCAGCGACCAAACCTATCCGAAACCGGTAGTCATTCCGAGCAAAACCTTTCAAAACATTTTGCCCAATGCCAATGTGCGCCTGAAACTTTCGACCCGAAGCAGCGTACGGTTGTTTTACCGTTCCAACACAAACAATCCATCGGTTATGCAGTTGAGCAACGTGTATGATTACACCAACCTGCCTTACATTACCGCCGGCAACCCTGACCTGAAACAACAGTTTACCAATACCGTCAACGGCCGCTATACCTACACCAACACCGGCAAAAGCTTGTTGTTTGTAGCCAACGTTTTTTATCAAACGGCCAGCGACTTTATTTCAAATGCCTCGTACAGCTTCGTGCGGGATACAACGTTTATGGGCCGCAAGTTTACCAGCGGCCAACAGTTGAGCATACCGGTAAACTTGAACGGGTATAAAAGCTTGCGGTCGTTTATCACGTTTGCAGCGCCGTTGAAGTTCATCAAATCGAACCTGAATCTGAACGGCGGGGTAACGTACAGCCGGTTGCCGGGCATTACCCAAAGTATAAGCAGCCTCACCAACAATACCACGTACACGGCCGGTGCGGTTATCGGTTCAAACATTAGCCAATACATTGATTTTACGGCATCGTACACTGCTAATTTTAGCGATGTAAAGAACGATGTAGTCAAGACCTTGAACTCAAGCTACTTTCAACACGTGGTAGGATTGCAATTGAACCTGTTGAGCAAGAGCGGCTGGTTTTTTCAAAACGACCTGACCAATCAATTGTATAATGGCCTTACCGAAGGTTACAACCAGGCGTACACGCTTTGGAATGTATCGGTGGGCAAGAAGTTTTTAAAGGGGCAAAAGGGCGAATTAAAAATTACCGTGTTTGACCTGCTTAAACAAAACCAAAGCATTGTGCGCAACGTGAACGAACGGTATATTGAAGACGTGCAAAGCCAGGTGCTGCGGCAGTATGCCCTGCTAACGTTTACCTATAACCTGCGCAATTTTGGTACGGCGCCTGCACGGAGCTCTACCCGTGAAGGAAGGAGCAATTTTGGGGACGGGCCGCCGAGATTTTAAACTACGGATGGCCAAAGTTTTTGAATGATGATCGGGATAAAGAGGAGCAGTATGATCAACTTGTTTGTGTGTTGTTCCAATCTTTTTCAATCTTGTTCATTCTTGCTTTCAATGTTTCGTAATCAGTATAACCTTGCGCCAGTAGATAAAACTTTGTTTCACCAGCTTGCAGCAATACGCAAGGAAAGCCCGTTATTTTTAAGCCCTTTACCAAGGCAAATTCATGATAGGCCTTTTCTTTGTACGCTTCGCTTTTCAGCTTTGTATAAAATTCTTCTTCAGGAATACTGTATTTAGGTAACAGATGGCGATAGGCTTCTTTGTCGGTTAGATCTCTTCCTTCATAATTCAAGGCATACTGTAAATCTCCTGCTATTTGTACGGCTTTATCAGGATGATATTCTTTAAAAATACAAAGCGCAATAGCCGGCATTTCGGAGGAGGGATGCCAGTCAGTTTCCTCGGGATGAAATACATGCCATAAAAAATCTTCACCGAATTTTACGCCGGTGAGTTCTTCCACTTGGCTGTAAGCGCCTTGAATGTATTTCGCCATCGGTGCAAAATGCCTTGGTTGTTCGGGCAGTACCATGCCGCCAGATAACACGTCAAAATCAAAGCGATCATTATACTCTTGTTCAATTTGCACAATGACTTTGCTGAAGCCATAACACCAGCCGCACCAGGCATCGTAGCAGTAAATGATCAGGGGTTTCATCGTCTTGTGATTTCGTCAAATCGCTGGTCGTAATCGCTGCGCATGGTTCCCATCAGCCTATCCCAGACCGTAAAGTACAAGCCGTAGTTGCCCTTGAAATACTGGTGGTGCTGGTTGTGGCTTGTTGAAGTATTGATCCACCTGCCAATCAGGCTTGTGTTGAAGCCTCTTGAATAGAGTTCATAACCCAGATGGCCATACACGTTATAAACAATCATCAAAAAGAAAAAGATAAACAGGTGCCAGAAATGAATGGGAATGGTGAAGAGAAAAACTGCGAAAATTCCTACTTCCACAAACGCTTCCAACGGATGAAAAGCATACGCGGCCCACGGCGACGGATTGGTGGATTTATGGTGTACGAGATGAAAAGCTTTGAATAATTTTCGATGGTGCATGAGCCGGTGTGTCCAATAAAAATAAGCGTCGTGCATGAAGAACATGAGCGGAAAGGCAAGGAAGAAATAGAGCCATCCGTGGTCGGCGATGTTCCGGTAAAACGTTGTGTGTTTTGCAACGGAAGGAACGTGCAGGAGCAGCACCGGCGCCAGCGCAAAAATACAAATGGTTACAACGGAGTAGCCAATCTCTCTTGCGTAATCATCCAGCTTTGGTGCCTTGGGTTGAAGCTTTTTAAAGCGCCGGAAGTTTTTCAGCAGCACATAAAACAAGACGAAGAAAATGCCGGCTATGATGAAGTAGCGGCTGCCGATGGTGTTGAGGTATTTGAGGTATTTGTGAAGCATCTTTCTTACACTTAAACAACCTTTTTAATTTCCAACGAAATGCCGTTAACAAGAGGTGTCGGAATATTTCTTGTAAAACTAAACAACAGCCAATCTTCCAGCGTTGCTCTCAATTCCTCGCGGCATGCTTCCAACTTTTCCGCAGTTGCATACACGCCACTAAAATTCGGAATCTCGCCATAAAATACTCTGTCATTTGGCAGCAGTTCATACATTGCGGAACGCATGGCCTCATCAATGTATTTGAGTAGCATAAATTAGGATTCTCCGTTTCAAATTTAAATCGACTGCGAAATGAAAGAGTTACGAATAATTTGAACCTATAAACCGGATACATCGCTGTTCACTTCCTTTCGCCATTTTTTACCGTATTTCTTGTCCAGATATAGTCCGACTGCTCTGTTATACGTATCAATGCAGTCAGTCACAATTCCTGTGCAGCCATCTCCATAACCCCAATATGTGAGATGATATTTTTTTTCAAAGGCGTGATCTTTTTTAGTTAGTCGCGGCGAAAATGCGTTAAAAACCATAAGCATCTTTGGTTTCCTGTTGGCAATATCTTTTTCGTGAGAAAATTGACATGTTGGTTCAAGTGAAATAAGCAAAACTTCATCCTTCCTGAACCGAAGGCCGCTTATACTGATATTGCCTACTTCAACAGTTTCGAAAGTTAACTCCACATTGCTTGCGCTATCGCTTTCAAAAGCAAAAAACCCTAAACTATCAGATCCGGCCACTATTTGTCCATCCTTTTCAATCAACGCTCCCTTGACTGGTTTGCCGCTTAGTGAAGAAATCAATTTTCCTTTGTAAGCTATTTGTGCGTAATCGGTTTCTGATAACAAGAGGGACAAGAATACCAATATGTACCTAACGAAACGCTGTTGATTGCTGTAAAAAGGAAAATTGAATCCAAGCATCTGTTTAATGTTTTAGTGCGCCGCCAACCAATTCTCTCCCTCTCCCACTTCCGCTAAAATCGGAATGCCGTTCGGCAAGGTCATGGCGCTTTGCATGCAATCCAAAATCACAGGCTTGATGATTTCCACTTCCTCTTTCGCCGCATCAAACACCAATTCATCATGCACCTGCAAAATCATTTTGCTTTTAAAACCATGCTCTTTAAAAGCGTGATGAATCTTTACCATCGCCATCTTAATCATATCGGCCGCCGTGCCTTGAATGGGCGAGTTGATGGCGTTGCGCTCTGCGTAGCCACGTACGGTAAAGTTTGAAGAGTTGATGTCGCGGAGCCAGTGCTTACGGCCCAACAGCGTTTGCACATAGCCGTGTTCGCGGGCAAAGTTTATCATGGAGTCCATATAGCGGGTGATGCCCGCAAACTGCACCTTATAATTATCAATAATCTCTTTTGCTTCGACGCGGGGAATGGCAAGATTCTCCGCCAAGCCAAACGAGCTTTGTCCGTAAATGATACCGAAGTTTACGCTCTTGGCTTTGCGGCGCTGGTCTTTGGTTACTTCGCTTTCCGGTACGTTGTAAACCTTGGCCGCGGTGGCAATGTGAACATCCTTGTTCTGTACAAAAGCTTCGCACATGGCCGGGTCGCCGGAGATGGCGGCTACAATGCGCAATTCTATTTGTGAATAATCAGCGCTTACCAAAACGTGGTTCGCATCACGCGGCACAAAAGCCTTGCGAATCTCACGGCCACGTTCGGTGCGGATGGGAATGTTTTGCAGATTAGGATTGTTGCTGGATAGCCGGCCGGTTACCGCAATAGTTTGCGCATAGTTGGTATGCACTCTGCCTGTTTTGGGGTTCATCAGTACCGGCAGTGCATCTACGTAGGTTGAACGCAGTTTGGTGTATTCACGATACGCCATAATGTGATCGGCCACGGGATGTTTTTTTGCCATCTTCGTCAGCACGTCTTCGCCGGTAGCATACTGGCCGGTCTTTGTTTTTTTTGCATTCGGATCAAGCTGCAGCTTGTCAAACAACACTTCGCCCAACTGTTTTGGCGAACCGAGGTTGAATTTCATGCCGGCTATTTCATATACTTTCTCTTCGTGTTCGCGGGCCTCTTTGTCCAACACTTTGGAATAGTCATTCAAAAAATCCATGTCAATCTTCACGCCTTCGTGTTCCATGTCGGTAAGCACGGGTATGAGCGGATTGTCGGCTTCGTAAAAAACTTTCGCTACATCCAGCTTGGCCATCTCCGGTTCAAAGATGCTTTTGAATTGCAAGGTGATGTCGGCATCTTCCACGGCGTATTCTTTTATTTTGTCCAAGGCCACATCGGCCATGTTGCCCTGGCCTTTTCCTTTTTTGCCAATCAGTTCTTCTATGTGAACAGGCTCGTAGTTCAGGTACTTTTCGGCCAGCCAATCCATGCTGCTTTTGCCATCGGGTTCAATAACAAAGTGCGCCAACATAGTATCAAACAGTTTTCCTTTCAGCTCCACACCGTACCATTTCAGCATCAGGAGATCGTACTTAATGTTGTGGCCCACCCACAGCTTTTTTTCATCGGCAAAAAGCTTGGAAAAGCGGGCAAGAATTGCTTTGGCTTCCCCTTCGTTGTTGGGTGGGATGGGCACGTACCAGCCGCTGTGTGGTTCAATGCTAAAGCTCATGCCCACGAGCTGCGCAGTGTTGGCATCAAGACCGGTTGTTTCAGTATCGAAAGAAATTTGTTCGTGTTTAGTTAGCGCCTCTATCAAGGTTTTGAATTCGCCTTCGCTTTCCACTAAATCGTATTCGTGTTCAACATCTTTTATCGTTTGATGCGGACCACTGGTAACCGGCACATCCAATGCCTGAACCGCGTCGCCTTCGGTTAAAGCATTGCTGCTAAACAGATCCGCTTGCACGCCATCCGAAGATTTCTTTGGCGGCGCTTCGCCGATGTCTTCACCCAGAATTCGTTTGCCAACGGTTTTAAATTCCAAGTCATTGAATACCTCACGCAAGGCATCACGGTTCATGCCTTTGATGCGAAAGTCTTCTTCGTGAAATTCCACCGGCACATCACAAATAATGGTTGCGAGTTTTTTGCTCATGATGGCGGCCTCTCTGCCGGCTCTTATCTTCTCGCCCAATGAACCTTTGATACCATCGGCGGCGGCCAAAATATTTTCAACGCTTCCATATTCAGTAATCAGCTTGGCGGCGGTTTTTTGTCCCACACCCGCAATGCCCGGAATGTTGTCCACGGCATCACCCATCAACCCTAAAATATCTCTTACCTGATCTACATTTTGGATGCCCCATTTTTCGCATACTTGCTCTGCACCCATGATCTCTACATCGCCGCCTTGGTAACCGGGTTTGTAAATTTTTACTTTGTCGCTAACCAACTGGCCGTAGTCTTTGTCGGGTGTTACCATGAAGACTTCGTAGCCTAATTTCTCGGCTTGCTTGCTCAAGGTTCCTATTACGTCATCGGCTTCAAAGCCGTCGTATTCCATCATGGGTATGTTGAAGCCAGCGATGATTTTTTTTATATCGGGCATAGCGGCCATTAAATCTTCGGGCACCTCTTGCCGGTTGGCTTTGTACTCGGAGAAATCGTTGACTCTGTCGGAGGGCCGGCCGCCTTCAAAACACACGGCCATGTGTGTGGGTTTTTGATTGTTGATTAATTCAACCAGGGTATTGGTAAAGCCGAATTGAGCGTTGGTATTTTTGCCTTTTGAGGTGATGCGGGGAGCACGAATTAAAGCATAGTAGGCCCGGAAAATAAGGGCCATGGCGTCCAATAAAAACAAGCGTTTTTCCATGCAAACGAAGATAAGCACGGCACCGCAATAACCTCACCCCAACTCCTCTCCACGTGGAGAGGGACAGGACTTACGCACACGTGAGACGCATCAATGTACAAGCACTCTTTCAATTTTGAAACTGCTACTATCGCAATGTATGTGTCCTGTCATCCCGACGCAGGAGGGATTTGTGGATGGTGCTTGATGACTGATGCAAGCAGTTAGACTATTTGCCTTCTTTTCTAATAGCAAAACGCACAGATGCCTCGTTCCTCGGCATGACAGGTCGGAGGCGTTACAATAGCAGAGAGTATAAAAGATTAATGAGTGATTGTGTAATGCCCAATAGTCCCGATAGCTATCGGGATACAAAGCGTAGAAGAGTGCGACGCAACAGACGATCAATAGATATACGAACTTCTGGTTCAAAAAAAGATTGCAGATAAAAGTATATTACAACCTGTGGCCCGCTAGCGTAAGCACTCCCTCTCCATCTTCGATGGAGAGGGCTGGGGTGAGGTTTATTTAGCCGCGATGGCCGCTTGCGGATGACTTTTGTCAACAATAGTTTTTTGTGCCTGACTGTTATCGGGTGCGGCTGGTGCGGCTTGCACCGAACCTATGGGCACAGGCATTTCAGGAGCGTCTTTTTTTACAAAATTTAAGTAGAGCGAAAAAGCCAACAAGGCTAATGAGCAGAGGTTGAGTAAAAGGCGGTAGCGGCGTTTCATAACTTCGGATTTGACCGCTAAACTAATAACCCTTAGCAGCAAGTGCAACCGCTTGCAAAAGATTAGGCGGAAACCCTTAGCCGCCCTCGTACAATTACCAATATATGTGCTTTACTGTTGCTATTGCATAACAAAAGCCCGTGCGGGACGGGCTTTTTAAAAGAATATGACTTCGCTGCGTCCACCGTTTTTATACCAGTAGCCCGAAGATTTTTTAGAGGCCGGTTTACAGTTATGAAGCAAAGCGGTGCTTGGCTGCGTAGCGCTTCCACCAGGTTTTTTCCACTTCCTTGTTCCAGGAAAAATAAGAGCGTGTATCGCCGTGGCAAACATCGCATTGATGTTCTTTATGCCCACAGGAATTGCATTCGGGACAGTAGTTTAAATACAATCGCCACTTGCCCACAACACGTTGCGGCACGGTGGTAATCAGGTTGACTTTTCGCAAAGCGGCTTGCACCAGGCGATTGAAGATTGAAGACGTTGCGTGAACGGAAGCGGGTGACTGAATCGTTAGCTGCTTCATAAAAATTGGATTGAGTAAACAATATAGAAGCTCAATTCCAGATGAGCAAGAAGCAAGCCGCTTTGGGCAAATAATCGGGCGGTTTTACCCATTTCGCCAAACCGGTAAAATACGGTGGCGTATGGTCTTTTTACGATGGTGTAAACAATAAAAAAGCTTCCTGCGAATTGATGCAAGGAGCTTTTTTGACTTTACTCAAAATAAGTAGGGCGAATGAGATCTATTTCATTGTTTCCAATTTCTTTTGTAACGAAAACATCTCGTCGCGCAGACGGGCCGCTTCCATAAAGTCCATGTCCCTCGCCGCCTTTTCCATTTCTTTTTTTGTGACCGTAATTTTCTTTTCCATTTGCGGGATGGTGGTGTATTCGGCTTCGTCTTCTGCAGCTTTCAACGTTGGGATTTCATCTATGGCGTACGGCGAGTCGGGGTCGTAACCTTTGATTTGAAGCACCGAGGTTTGCCCCATGATTTGTTCAATGGATTTTTTAACCGTCGTCGGCGTAATTCCGTGTTGCGTATTGTAAGCCACTTGTTTTTCGCGGCGGCGGCTGGTTTCGTCTATCGTCCGCTGCATACTTTCAGTTACATGATCGCCGTAAAAAATGACGAGGCCATCGGAGTTGCGGGCCGCACGTCCTGCTGTTTGCGTGAGGCTTCGTTCGTTGCGAAGGAAGCCTTCTTTGTCGGCATCGAGGATGGCCACAAGCGAAACTTCGGGCAAATCCAGACCTTCGCGTAAAAGGTTTACGCCAACGAGTACATCAATCTTGCCGAGGCGCAGGTCACGCAAAATCACCACCCGTTCCAGGGCATCAATGTCGCTGTGGATGTAGCGGGATTTAATGTCTATCTTTTTAAGATACTTGTCCATTTCTTCGGCCATGCGTTTGGTCAACGTAGTCACCAACACACGGTCGCCTTTTTTTACCCGCCGGTCAATTTCATCTAGCAAATCGTCAATCTGGTTGACCGATGGCCGCACGTCAATTGGTGGTTCCAGCAAACCCGTGGGACGAACGACTTGTTCCACCACCACACCACCAACTTGTTCCAATTCGTAATCACCCGGCGTGGCGCTTACATAAATGAGTTGGTTCATCAAGCTCTCAAACTCGTGAAAGTTTAGGGGCCGGTTGTCTAATGCCGATGGCAAACGGAAGCCATAATCCACCAGCGTTATTTTGCGGCTCCGGTCGCCGCCGTACATGCCGCTCACCTGGGGAACGGTTTGGTGGCTTTCATCAATCACGCAGAGAAAATCCTTCGGAAAATAATCGAGCAAACAGAAAGGCCGTGTGCCGGGCTTTCTTCTGTCAAAGAACCTTGAGTAGTTTTCAATGCCGTTGCAAAAACCCAGTTCGCGAATCATCTCAATGTCGTATTCCACCCTTTCCTTCAGCCGTTGCGCCTCAATGAACTTGCCAACGCTTTTAAAATATTCCACCTGCGCCTGCATTTCGTCCTGTATCTCGTACATCACGTTTTGGATCATGTCCTTTGGCGCCACGTATAAATTGGCAGGGAAGATGGCAGCGTCGTCTAACTTGCCGATTCGCTTGCTGCTGTTCACGTCAATGCTTTCAATGGCTTCAATCTCGTCGCCAAAGAACGTAACACGATAACCAAAATCAACATAGGGAAGATTGATGTCAACCGTATCACCTTTTACCCGAAAAGTGCCGCGGGTAAATTCAATGGACGTTCGGTTGTAGAGCGAATTTACCAGCGAATGCAAAAAGCCCTGACGGGAGATTCTATCACCTTTGGCGATGCGAATGATGCCGCTTTCGTAATCGGTAGGGTTGCCCATGCCGTAGATGCAACTAACACTTGCCACAACGATAATGTCTCTGCGGCCTGACAATAACGATGTTGTTGCCCGTAACCGCAGCTTGTCCAGTTCTTCATTGATGTTCAAATCTTTTTCGATGTAGGTATCGGTCGTGGGCACGTAAGCTTCTGGCTGATAGTAATCGTAATAAGAAACAAAGTATTCCACCGCATTGTCGGGGAAGAAGCCACGGAACTCGCCATACAATTGCGCTACTAAAGTTTTGTTATGGGTAAGCACTAATGTTGGCCGTTGCACGTTTTGAATAACGTTGGCAACGGTAAAGGTTTTACCCGAACCCGTAACACCAAGAAGGACTTGTTGCCTGTCGCCGGCAATAAATCCTTCGGTTAATTGTTGTATTGCCGAAGGCTGGTCGCCGGCTGGTTTATAAGGAGCTTGAAGTTTGAACGCCATCGCAGATTGTGCTGATTAAAAAGAGGATTAAACCACGGATTATCGGGATTTGAAAAGGATTGCCGGGATAGAAACGCCTGCAAAGAAAAGTTATCCAGGCGGTAGGAATTATTTTCCCTTTAATCCCGATAATCCTTTTCAAATCCTGAACATCCGTGGTTAAAAAATCCCGCCACAAGGGCGGGATCGTCATTCGTAAGGTTTAGGCCGATGCGCCCTGCATCTCGGTAATCTTTGCTCTTATCTTGCCTTCGAGTTCGTTGGCAAGTTCAGGGTTGTCTTTCAACAGTTGTTTCACGCCTTCGCGGCCCTGGCCAAGCTTGTTGGTATCGTAGCTGAACCAGCTACCGCTTTTTTGTACGATGCCCATTTCCACTCCCATGTCAAGGATTTCGCCAATCTTGGAAATGCCTTCGCCAAACACCAGGTCAAATTCAGCTACACGGAACGGTGGCGCCACTTTGTTCTTCACCACTTTTACTTTTACACGGTTGCCGATGGCTTCTTCACCATCTTTAATCTGTGTCATGCGGCGAATGTCCAACCGCACCGAAGCGTAGAACTTAAGGGCATTGCCACCGGTGGTAGTTTCGGGGTTGCCGAACATCACACCGATCTTTTCGCGAAGCTGGTTGATGAAAATACAGATGGTGTTTGTTTTGGAAATAGTGGCCGTTAGTTTGCGCAAAGCCTGCGACATCAAACGTGCCTGCAAACCCATTTTGCTGTCGCCCATCTCGCCCTCCAATTCACCTTTAGGCACAAGGGCCGCAACGGAGTCAATCACCACTACATCTAATGCGCCGGATAAGATTAAACGGTCGGCAATTTCAAGGGCTTGCTCACCGTAGTCAGGTTGAGAAATTAATAGGTTGTCAATGTCAACGCCAAGTTTTTGCGCATAGTTGCTGTCAAAGGCATGTTCCGCGTCAATGAAGGCGCACATGCCGCCTTTCTTCTGCGCTTCGGCAATCACGTGAATGGCAACAGTGGTTTTACCGGAGCTTTCCGGTCCGTATATTTCTATCACACGGCCCTTGGGCAAGCCGCCGATTCCCAACGCCGCATCCAGGCCGATGGAACCGGTGGAAATCACTTCCTGTGTTTGCTCGCCGCGTTCGTTCATCATCATCACACTGCCTTTACCAAAGTCCTTGTCAATTTTGTCCATAGTAAGCTTGAGAGCCTTTAATTTTTCAGCGTTTGACATATTTCTGATTTTGATTTTTGGAGGAAAGAAAGGTGATTAAAATTAAGCTTTTTCGTCACCCGTCCGGTAAATTTTATTAGGGTATAAAGCTAACGATTTTAGCAAGGAAAAGCGGGAAAAATTTTGAGGATTCGGGGCAAGAAAAGGTTAAAGAAAAAGGGAAGATCTGGGAGGGAAAAATAAGCCTTCAACTTGATTCAGGAAACATCGCAAGGCATCAATATGATTCAGGCTCCATACTCGTATGCCTGACACTAACGATGAACAGTTCGGCATCTGTAACTTGATAGGCGACTCTATATCTTAAAAGTTCAAAATAGAGAAAGGTTCCGTCATTATTTCTTTTGTATGGGTCTTTACGATGAACAAGTATATCGTCTTCTAAAGAATTTACTTTCTGGAGAATCCGCTCCTTTCCCTCGTCCGCATTTTGTGGTGAAGTTTTGCGGACGTATTTAATTGCAGAATTGAATTGGTTCAAAGCAGTCTTCGTCCATGTAATTTTTCGCTTGACCATTACCAGTCTTTTGACATTTTTACCACTTCTTCATGCGAATAGGTTTCGCCTTTTTCAATATTAGCCAAAGCCTCGTCAATCTCTTGATTATATTGCTCGATACTGATGCGTTCTTGGGGTTGCGCTTTTTCGGACACGATTGCTTTTATTAACTGCAAAACGCTTTTTTGTTCAGCACTGCTTAACTGCATAAAATATTCCTGCAACTCTTTTCCAACTATAGCTGTCATAAAAACCTTTTCAACAAATTTATTCAAACCCGCTCACCCTACCAAGCCGCATAACATTTGCCGAAAATTTGGCAACGGCAATTTTGCCGCTCCACCCGTCCGCCTATCTTTGTTCATCTTAAAACAAACCGCAATGAAAAAAATGCTCTTCGCCGCTTTGTTGTTCGTAGCTATCGGTGTAAATGCCCAGGAAGAAAAAGTGCCCGCCGCCAAAGGGGTGGTGTACGGAACGGTGTCAACCGAAGCCAAACCAATAACTCCCGACGAGATAAAAGCGGCCCTCGTGAACAATCAGTTTGAGGGCCAGGTAAAGGCCAAAGTCACCGACGTATGCAAAGCCGAAGGCTGCTGGATTAAAGTGCAAAAAGCAGATGGCACAAGCATGATGGTTCGCGCCAAAGACCACAAGTTTCTAATGCCTGAAAATATCGTTGGCAAAACGGTTTTGATTGAAGGGGCCGCTACCGTAAAAGAGACCTCCGAAGAAATGCGGAAGCACTATGCGGAAGACGCCGGCAAATCGAAAGAAGAAATCGCCAAAATAAAAGGCTCCGAAAAAGACGTGCAGTTTGCCGCCAAAGGCGTGAAGGTCTTGGATTAATTTTTTCCGTTAACAATAGTTCGGGCCCGCCACTTTCGGCGTGCTTTTTAGTTACCGTACAAAAGCCTTGACAAAGTTTACGCATTCACAATTCAGTATTCATCCTCCACATCTTCACTTTTATTTAAGCAAAGCCGCACACCGAGCTGTTTCTGTGGTACGTTCCGTGCATGTACGTCTTCAACTTCTAAAGCCACCGTTATGCAAACCGTTTATCTGCTTCTGCGCCACAACCAGCAAACCGGACCGTTTAATCTCCAGGAGTTATTGCAGTTTACCCTTACACCTTATGATCTCATTTGGATTGAAGGCAAGAGCGCCGGCTGGTATTATCCACAGGAGATAGAAGCGCTTCGACCGCACTTGCCTTTTTTAAAAGCCGAACAACAGCAAGCAGCAGGAGCAACGATACAAAGCATGACCTCAAAAACAGAAACCTCCGCACCAAAAAAGATTTTTGTTTCGATGCCTTCGGTAATTGCTGTTAAAGAAGAAACAAAGCCGCAAGCAATGACAGCGTCATCATTCAACTTCGAAGAAAAAGTATCCCCGTTTACAAAGCCTCTTCGGCCCGAAGCAGCTGAAATAAAAACAGCGTATGCTAAACCGTTGGAGGCGCTGGAAACAAACTACATGAACTGGGCTTATCAAAAAAAGACGGCAAAGAAAAAGCCTCTCTTTTCAAAAAGCGGCTTGGTGGTTCTTTGCTTATTAAGCTGCGCCTTGGTTGCCACGTGGAAGATTGCCAATAAGCCGAAAGCCGAAGAGACGGCATCTGCTGCACCACAACAAACAACGATTGCCGCACAACCTGTTTCCTCAATACCGCAAAGCAATGCGGCACAAGACCCATCAACAGTTCAAAACACCATTGCGCTTTCATCACCCAAAAAAGGAAGAGTGATCAAGAATCCGGTTGCAGGTAAA
Organism: Flavisolibacter sp.; assembly: GCA_965247695.1. Lineage (GTDB taxonomy): Bacteria > Bacteroidota > Bacteroidia > Chitinophagales > Chitinophagaceae > Flavisolibacter. The sequence continues at coordinate 581,902 of OZ252037.1, read as the reverse complement.
GTCAACGCTTCTATAAAACAAGCTACAATTGTTAAACAAAACCAGGCCGCAAAACAGCAACCAAAAGTGCCGGCCGCCACAGATGATTACGCAAAAGAAGGCGATCATAAACCTTCGCCGGTTGTAACTGACGAAAACATTCCGGCAGCGGAAGAAAAAAGTGCGCCTGTAACAACTGAAGCACCGAAGAAGAAAAAGCTTCGCGATAAAATCTTCGACATCTTTCACAAGAAAAACCCCGACGAGAAAACCAATGAAGCAAAGCCAGCGGAAACAGATAACGGCAGCCGTCAATCAACGCGACGAGAAGCCGGTTCTTCGTTAACGCAACTGGTAACGGTAAAGTTTGAGATTCCCAACAGTTGGATGATGGGCATCAAAGGCGCAAAAGCGGTGTTCACAAACAAGAGCAGCGAAACGATTTCAAAAGCTGTGGTAGAAGTAAGATATTACAACGAAGACAACGATTTGCTGGATAAGAAAACCATCGTCTTCACCAATGTAAAAAGTAAAAGCACACAAACCGTTTCGGTGCCCGAACATGCAACGGCCACAAGGCTTGAATACAGCGTGGTTTCGGCTGTGGGAGCGGGGGAAGCGGTAGCGAGATTGTGAATAGTGAGTGGTCAGTGGTGAGTGGCTTGCGCCGGCGTGAGTTTCGAAAAAGAGAAACCTTTCCAAAGACGGAAAGGTTCTTTTATTAAGGAAATATTATTTTCAAAACGACCCATTCACTACTCACCACTCACCTTATTGGATCATCTTCCCGCGAATGATTTCCATCAAATCCGGCTTGTAGCTTTCGCCGATTAAAATTTCAGCAGCAACATTTTTCAGGCGCACAAGATTGCCTTCGATACCCGTAATTTTTTGCACGGGAATGATGAAGGATTTGTGCACCCGCAAAAAAGCTTTGTGCGGCAGGCGTTCTTCCAACTCTTTCATGCTGGTGTAAACAAGAGTCTTCTTCACCGCGCAATGAATGGCCACGTAGTTCTTCATGCCTTCGATGTAATCAATGTCAGCAAGGTTAATCTTCAGCAGCTTTCCTTTGGATTCTGTTTTTACAAAAATGTAATCGTCTTCAATGTCCGTCTCTTCGGCTTCATGCGCTTCACTTGATTCTTTGGCTGCTTTTTGAACAGCTTGCAAAAAACGCGGAAAGCGAATGGGCTTGAGAAGATAATCCACTACATCCAACTCATAACTCTCCAATGCAAACTCGCTGTAGGCTGTGGTTAAAATAACCTGCGCCTGGCCGTGAATGGCTTTGATAAAATCAATGCCGGTGAGTTCGGGCATTTGAATATCAAGAAAGACGAGGTCAATCTTTTGCTGGTTCAGCAGTTGCAAAGCCTCAATAGGATTGGTGGTAGTGGCCGCAAGGTGCAGGTGCGGTGTTTGGCTTACGTAATGGGCAAGAATATCTATTGCGTGTTGTTCGTCATCTACGATCAGGCAGTTCATTGTTGTTGGTGCAGAGTTAGATCCGCCGTGTAAAATTCGGCTTCGTCTTTTATTTGCAACGAATAATTTCTGCCGTAGGTTAAATCCAATTGTTTTTTAATGTTGTCCAACCCAATGCCGGTGGAAATTTCCTTGGGACCCGCCTTCTTTTTGTTTCGGCAATAAAAATTGACGGTGCTGTTTTCCACATTCAGTTTAATGACGATTGGCGCCGCCTGGTCTTTTAGGTCGCCGTGCTTAAAAGCGTTTTCCACAATGGTGATTAGCACAAAAGGCACTACGGTGGCGCCGTTCACCACGCCGGTCACATCAAACTGCACATTCAGATTATTAGAAAAACGGAGCTGGTTTATTTTAATCACGTTGCGCACGTGTTCTATCTCGTCTTTCAGCATCACCTGGCCGTCCTTTGCGGCGGGGCCAAGGGCATACCGCATGATGTCGGACAGCGTCAGAATCCCTTCCGATAGTTCGCTGGAATAGGGCAGGGATTTAGCGTATAAAAAATTCAGCGTGTTGTGCAAAAAATGCGGGTTGATCTGCGCTTTTAAGAAATTAAAATTAGCCTGCGACTTCTCCACTTCCAATTGCATCTTTTGTTCTTCCAACACCTTGCGTTGCTTGCGTTCGTCGCGCAGGTAGCGGAGGTAAGCAACCAAAAGCGAAATGGCGGTGGAAAACAAGGCTGCCATCACATAGCTGAACACCATCAACGCAGGCGTAAGTTGATTTTCTACCTGCTTGCTGTTTACCGAGATTTCAAATTTCAACCTGGCAAAACAAAAAAAGCTGATGGCGTAGTAAACACCAATCAGTAAAAAAGAAAAAAGCACCGGCTGAATAAAGGCATACGGCTTTTGCCGGGCCGCAAACAAGCGGTAAAAAATATTGAGCGTGAGGTAGTAAAAAACCGAAAAGAAACAAACGTTGACAACCTGCGAAGCCGCTGCCTGCCAGCTAAAAACTTTATGCCAGTTGGGCGCTGTGTTGGTGGCCGGCGAAACGTACATGGCCACAAAACCAATGAGGGTAAAAAAAAGATAAAGCGCCAGCACCACCCAAAATACTTTGATGAATGTATAGCGCTTGTGTGATGGAAAAAAAGAAGACATACTGTATAAAGTTCTATCGTGAAACGTCAATCGTCAAACGTGAATCGAGGAAGCATTTGACTTTATCCAACCCAACGATAGGATAGAGCTTAACACAACGCTCATTCACGATTGACGATTGACGATTGCCGTTCTTAATTGTTCCCCATTCCCATGCCGCCGCCTTGCTGCTCGGCTCTTCTTTTTTCCTCTTCCGACGCGCCGGCTTTTTGCTTGGCGCCTTTTACGGTGTTGCTGCCAAAGCGCCAGGTGAAATTCGCTTTAAACTGTTGCGATTCCCAACGGGCTGAAACGTCCAGTTTTTGACCCGCGAAATCCGACGTACCATGGAAACGGAAGGTGTGCAGAAGATCGGTTCCAGAGATTTTAAGCGTGCCGTTGCCGTGCAGAATCTGCTTTTGCAAACCAAGGTCTATGCCGCCCATGCCTTTTGATTTAAAGGTACCCATAAACACACTCGGCGCTACGTACACACCGCTCAATTCGGCCGTCCATGTTTTGGCAAAGCGCAACGTATTTTGAACAAACAATGTTCCGCCCGGCGCTTTCAAATCAATGGTGCGTCCTTCAAGGTTGGCTTTGTACATGGAGTACGTGCCGTTCAGGTTGGCAAACACGCTGTAGGCTTTGTAGCTAAACGGATAGCTCACGTTCAGACTAAACACATCCTGCGTGGCCAGGTTGCGTTTGGTAAGAATGGATTTTGTTTTTTCGGTAACGTCAGGCACTTGCGCAAACAGGTCCGAGATATGGCTGTAGTTAAGTGTGGTGGTCAACCGGTATTTGTAAACACGGGTAAGGCCGAAGCTGTTGGTGAACTGCGGACGCAGGTCAATGTTGCCCTTCATGAAGGAGTACTCATCTAGCTTAAACTCAAATGGGTTCAGGTCTTGGTAGGCCGGCCGGTCAATGCGGCGGCTGTAGGTCAGGCTCCATTGGTTCATCGGGTTTTTGTTGAATGTAACGGAAGCGCTGGGGAAGAAGTTGGTGTAGTTGCGGTTGAACGAAGACTCCCACGGTTGGTAAGAGCCGCTAACCTTTGACTGGCCGTAAGACGTTCCTTTGTTGACGGTGTTTTCTATACGCAAGCCTGCCTGAATCATTACGCCTTTATAGGCACGGTTCCAGTTGCCGTACACAGCATTAATGTTCTCCCTGTACTTGAAAAGATTGCTGCGGTCACGGTCAAGCACGTTGCTGCCGCCAATAACGTCGTAGCGTTGAAAGTCGTTGTCGGTATTCACAATTGAAATCTTTCCGCCCAGGCCCAATTTGCCACCGGCGAAGTTCTGCTCATAATCCAGTTTGCCCGAATTGATGTGGATTTTGCTGGGCGCAATGGTTTGATAAATCACTGACCGGGTCATGGTTTTTTCATCCGGCGTATAATAATAGTTGGGCTGAAATTGGTCGTTGTGGTTGTCGTAAAAACCGTTGTCAAGATTAATCACCAAACTTTTGCCGTTCGCCTCGGTATAATTGTAATTCAGGTTCAGGTTGTAGTTGGTGCGCTTCAGGTTGGAGTGGTTGTCCGCTACAAGCACACGGTCAACAATACCAGTTGATTTTGGCGAGATGGCTGTGTGGTTGTAGTTGCTTACCTGCGGGTCGGAAAGCGTACCGTTGAACAACACGCCGATGGATGATTTTTTATCCAATGTGTAATCGGCGCCCAGCTTCACGTTGTGGTTTTGGTTGTCGTAACGGAAGTAGCCTTTACCGTCAAAGACAGTATCAGCCACGGTGCGGTACAATTCAATGGGATTATGGTTCAATCCTTTTGAAGCGCTGTAAGTGCCGTAAAGATTCCAGGCCTTGTTGCGGTAATTGAGGTTAAGGCTTCCGTTGTATTTTGGAAACACGCCAATGGCATAACCCGCCGTAACCGAACCGTTGGTACCGAAGGCTTTATTCTTTTTCAGGCGGATGTTGATGATGCCTGCGTTGCCTGCGGCTTCGTATTTAGCTGAAGGATTGGTGATGATTTCAATGGATTCTATTTGCGAAGACTGCATGGATTTGAGGTAGTTCGCTAGATCGGAACCGCTCAACGGCGTTGGCCTGCCGTCAATGTAAACCTGCACACCGTTCTTTCCATTTACCGAAAGGTTTTCATCTTTGTCCACCGTTACACCCGGCGCTTTGCGCAGCAGTTCCAGTCCATCGGAGCCGGCAGCATTAATGGTGCCTTCTACGTTTAAAATGGTTTTGTCGGCTCTTACTTCCACTATTTGCTTGCGGGCCGTTACCACCACGCCTTTTAAATCGGCGGCGGCTTTGGTAATTTTCACCGCCGGTGCGGTTACGTCGCCTTCACCTATAGTAAAGGAAGAAGACAATGAAGTATTGTAACCCACATTGCTGATCATGATACGGTAATCGCCTGCCTTGACTGGGCTGAACGAATAAGTCCCGTTGCTGGCCGCAACGGAAAGCTTAACCACGGAAGAATCCTTGGCTTTTACCAAAGCCACGGTAGCGCCGCTAAGCGGTGCGCCCCCATCGTCTTTGGCAGTGCCCGAAATGGTTTGTGCGTTAGCGGCGCCAACGAGGATAAGCAGTAGAAAAGAAAGCAGCGGTCTCATAATGTTATTTTTTACGTTTGAAAGTGACTTGTTGGTCAATCGCGGCAAACGTAAAAATTATGAGCGTAGGCTTTCAAGTCTTTTTAACGAAAGGGGATTTTCGCGGGATGAAAGGGGATGAGAAGATTAAAAAAACAGAAAAACGCTTACAAGCAAATTTATTTTTGGTGAGAAGCATGAACTGCAATAAAAAAGCCGTCATCATATGATGACGGCTATAAAATTATTTTTCGCTTGATTTATTTTCTGCGTTTAGCCACCTCGGCAAATATCAATGATTTATACGGCTTGAGCTTTTCCTTTTTGATTTTACCAATGTCCCCGCTGTTTATCTTGTCAAGGGACGGCTCCATATTCACATCCGCTGTTTTTTCAGAATGTTTTTCTTTTACGTTCATGATATAAAGCTATTTGTTTTTAGAGAAAATGAAATAGCCTTCGTAATGTTTGTTTGAAGAAATTGGCTCACAAACATTTTCTTCTGTCACTCCTTCTATTTCATATTCCAATGATCAATCCATTTCTTTCAGTAACAGCCTTTTGTACAAGTCTGTAAGGCGTTTCGTTGTGCCTGTAAAGAAAAGAGTCGTTTTTGGGTTGTGTTCAATAAAATACTCAATGATATCGGCAACGGTTGCTAAAACTTTTTTCGCATCGTTATTGCCTGTTAGCGTGAAGCTCTGTAGTTGGCCTTTCTCATTTACGTCTCCCAAGATAACACTGTAAAGGCCATCTTCCTCAAAATCAAACACGACCACTTTGTGAACGTCACCTTTCTGTCCCACACTTGTAAACAGAAATTTATCGCCGTAAATACTTCTTTTAAAGGTATAGGCGTTTCGCATTGATTTTACAGCTTTGGGTTGGTAAAACAAAAATACGTATTGTTATTTTTCAGCTACTGTAAATGAGGAGCTGGCAAGGAAAAATAATTTGCACAAAAATTTTTCAACTGCAGAAAACCAATTGAGTGAAAGCCGTTCAAGTACGATTGATGGTTTGTTGTGAGCAATCTGTAGAGATAAAAGATATTTGTAAAGAATAGCGCTGTTTTATGCGGAAAATCCTTGTGGCTTTTTTTGTACTGATTTGTCTGAAACTTTCAGCCCAAACCTGCACCGCGCCGGGGCAAAACCCATCCACGGCCTTTCCGGTTTGCGGCACGGCTACGTTTGTGCAAACTTCGGTTCCGCTTTGTGGCGGCCGCAAACTGCCATCACCGGCTTGTTCCGGCGATCCCATTGCCGATGTCAATCCTTTCTGGTATAAGTTCACCTGTTATCAATCCGGCACGTTGGCTTTTTTAATTACGCCCAACACGGCCAGTGATGACTACGACTGGGAACTGTACGACGTTACCGGCCGAGACCCGAATGACGTTTACATCGCCGGAAACATTGTCGTGTCCAGCAACTGGAGCGGCGAGTCGGGGAACACCGGCGCTTCTGCTGCCGGCACGCAAACCTTTGTGTGCGCCGGTTACGGCAAGCCTTTGTTCAGCAAGATGCCTACGCTTACCGCCGGCCGCGACTACTTGCTGCTCATCTCTCATTTTACCAACACGCAAAGCGGTTACAAACTTTCCTTTGGCGGCGGCACTGCGGTGATTACCGACACCACCGAACCGCACCTAAAAAAGGTAGATGCCTCTTGCGGCGGCGACGTGCTTCACCTTAAGTTGAACAAGAAGATGAAGTGCAGCAGCATCAGCAGCAACGGTTCGGAATTTTTTATCACGCCATCGGCAACAACAGCGGCAACCGCCACGGGCATTGGCTGTTCGGGACAATTTGATACCGATTCGATAGACGTAAAACTTTCGGGCTTTCTTGCTCCCGGCAATTATGTATTGCACATTCAAAAAGGCGGCGATGGCAACACCATTCTTGAATATTGCGACCGCGCCGTTGCTGAAACCGAAACGCTTTCGTTCACCGTTTATCCCAAAGCGCCGACGCCGATGGACAGCATCGCTCCGCTCCTCTGTGCGCCTTCGGAAGCGGTGTTGGTTTTCAGAAAGCCGATGCTCTGTTCAAGCATTGCCGCTGATGGTTCTGATTTTAGCATCACCGGTTCGTATACCGTGAATATTACCGGCGCAAAAGGCACTTGTGCAAACGGCGTAAGCAAAGAAGTGATCGTTGCCCTTTCGCGGCCCTTGCAAGTTGCCGGAAGTTTTACACTCACGTTGAAAAAAGGCAGCGACGGCAATACCTTGTTTGACGAATGTGGTGAAGAAACACCGGCCGGTTCGTCGCTTACTTTCTCCGTAAAAGACACGGTGAATGCCGACTTTACGTATGCCATCAATTACGGTTGTACAAAAGACACTGTGAACTTTTTTCATCCCGCCGGCAACGGTGTAAACAGTTGGAGCTGGACGCTGGATGAAGGACAGAAAAGCTCACTACAAAATCCACAAGCACTGTATTCCATTTTTAACGTATCAAAGGGCATCACGCTTGCGGTAAGCAATGGCTTTTGCCGCGACAGTGCGGAGGGCACGATAACGCTTATTAATTATTTGAAGGCGGACTTTGATGTATATGAAGACAATTGTCCGAACGAGCTTGTGACTTTTACAAGTAAAGCCGTTGGAAAGATTGCACAGCATAATTGGGATTTTGGCGACGGCGGCACGGGCAGCGGCGTCACGCCATCGCACATCTATTCAGTTCCCTTCCGGCAAACAACGTACACCACCCGTTATACTGTGATTGATTCTTTCGGATGCAGCAGTACGGCGCAAAAACCCGTCATCATTTACCCGAGTTGTTACCTCGCTGTGCCCACGGCCTTCACGCCAAACGGCGATGGCCTGAACGATGTCTTCGGAGTAGCCAATGCGGTGAAGGCCGAGAACCTGCAATTCATGGTGTTTAACCGTTGGGGGCAGATGGTATTTAAAACAAGTAATTGGAAGCAAGGCTGGGATGGAAAAGTTGGCGGCGCAGTGCAGCCAACCGGTGTGTTTGTTTGGTTTCTGCGTTATACCGATAGAGATACAAAGCAAAGAAGAGAGCAGAAGGGAACGGTGGCGTTGATACGGTAAATATCACTTTACTTTTGAAGGTTTCGACAATGAAATTTTTTACGGTCAAAAACTCGTTCAGTATTATTTGCCCGTAACACTTTCGCTGTTTATGTGCGTTACAATAGAACGAAGTGTTATCACCGACGGAGGTTTTGATAGGCTTTATGGGTTGCCTTTTCCTTGCATCACCAGTGCCTATGCTTGTTCGTTTTGTTATGTTGTTTTCTTGCCAACGATGATTTTGAACTTGCTTTTTGGTTTTGTGTCACGTTGCTATTTTTTTTGTTTCTGCAAAGGATAAGAGGAGATTTAAAAACACATTGGCTATTGATTTCTTTTGGATTAATCATTTGTTCATTTTGGATACTGACATTTGCTTTGATTACATACGATGGCCGCTTTCAAATTAAAATTGATACCGCTTACGAATTGAAAGAACAAAGATTTGTGTTTGGTCTCCTCAACCCATAGTTCTACTGCCTGCTTGTTTTAGGTAAATGGTCGCCGATACTTTTAAAGCAAGCTTTTATCAATAGCTATCTCGTCCATACAATCTTGCCGGTATTTATATCCGCCGCCGCTGTAATTTATTTGGTTACGCTTTTAAATTAGTCCTACCTTACTCCAAACCTTTTTTTATGAAATCAACGCTACTCACCTTTTTTCTGTTCCTTCTGGCAGGAACGGTTCTTCACGCACAACTTTCTTTTCTTCCGCAAGTGGGTTTTGAACAATCAAGAACGGCCCTTAATTATGGCAACGGAATGTCGGCCATGGATATAAGCGGCAATTTCAAAGCAGGACTTAAAATGGACTATCGCTTTAAAGGCGGCCACAGTCCATTTGTCAATTTCACCACCAGTCCTTCGGCTGCAAGGTTTGCGTTCAACAATGCAGGCTCATTGGAAAGCAACATGCCGGTGATGAAGAACAACCTGCAATTCAGACTGGAAGCAGGCTACCAATACAGCAGCCTGCCCATTCCGCTTGGCAAAAAAAGTTCTGTATCAAAACCTTCTTATGCCGCATCCGAAGGCGCAACAATGCAAAGAGGAAGATGTGGCGCTTTGCGGTCGCATTGCGGCAGAAACAAGCAAATGCAAAAAGCGGCCGCACCAACCGGAGGATTGAACGTGCGCTTGCAGCCTTCATTGGCCCTGGCTTACGTTCCTTCGGCAACACAAAGCATTCAACAAACGGCCAACGGTTTTAATTACACAGCCGGTTCCTGGAAGACGGCCATCGTTCCGGCCATGGGCTTTGAATTTGCGGCCGGCCGCCAGCGCCTCTTTACATTATCAGTCTTTTACACCAAGCCGTTGGACGAAGGGGCCGACATGGCTTCGCTTGCATCGGGTGTGAAAGGGATTAACGTTCCGTTGAATCCAAAAACATCTACTTGGGGCCTGACGTTGGGCGTGCCCTTTGGCTTTGCAAAGGCGGCGCACAGCAAACCGAAAATGGAAAGGCGGCAATGCACCCGCAACGTTTATAGAAGGTGCGGTATGATGCAATAAATTTTGTTGATTCCCTTCGCTGTTAACAAAAATCGCCGGTGCTTCACCGGCGATTTTTGTTGGATAAATTCCAGCGTAAAAAAGTCTTCTATTGAAACAATTTCTTTATCAGTTCAGTCGCTGCTATCCCTCCCATCCAACCCATCACCGCTACTACAATCCATCCCGCCGCTTGCATCCAAGCCGGATGTTTATAGCCTTTCATCAACCGCTTGTTTACCGCCGCAATTAATACGATGGCAAGCGCTATCGGCAAGATCAATCCATTTACTGCACCGGCGAGAATCAGTAATTGCTTTGGCTTTCCAATTAAGACAAAAACGAGTGTTGACAACACAATGAAAACCGAGATGCACCAACGTTCGTGCTTTTGAAAAAACGGATGAAAAGTTTTAAAGAAAGAAACTGATGTGTAAGCTGCACCCATCACCGATGATATGGCGGCACTCCAAAGCACAATGCCGAAGATGTTCAACCCAATGCGGCCCGCCGCCGAAGCAAACACGGTGGAAGCCGGATTGTCCTTATCCAACACAATGCCCTTTTGCACCACGCCAACGATGGCCAGGAAAAGTACGAAGCGCATGAGGGTGGAAATAACAATGCCGCTAATAGCGCTGCGGTCAACTGTGCGAAGATTCTCTTTGCCTTTAATGCCTGCATCCAGCAAACGATGCGCACCGGAAAAAGTAATATAACCACCCACCGTTCCGCCAACAATGGTAACGATTGCCGCTGTGCTGAAGTGTTCGGGAATGAATGTATGATGTACCGCTTGCAGCAAAGGCGGATGCGCGGCAATAGCAATGATAATGGTGAGGAGAATTTTAAGCGTGCCGAGAATGCGGGTAAAGCCGTCGAGCATGGAGCCGATTTCTTTTATCCAGAACAAAACGAGGGCAACAACGCAACTGATAACAGCACCTTGCTCAAATGATAATCCCGTAAGTACATTCACGCCTAAACCGCAGCCGGCGATGTTGCCGATGTTAAAGGCAAAGCCGCCGGCGATAACGAGTGCCGCCAGAAAATAGCCAAGGCCGGGCAAGAGATCATTGGCGAGATCTTGCGCTCTTCGTTCGCTTGCAGCAAGCACTCGCCAGGTGTTGAGTTGGGCGCCGATATCGAGCAGAACCGATACAAGAATTACAAAACCGAAAGAAGTAAGCAGTTGTTGCGTGAAAACGGATGTTTGCGTTAAAAAGCCGGGGCCGATGGAAGAATTGGCCATGAGAAAAGCGGCACCGATGATGGCGGAAGGTCGTTTCAACTTGCGGGAGTTTTTTTTAACCACAAAGACAGGAAGGCACGAAGGGTCACAAAGAATTAGCGCACCATTCTTTTAATTCCATCTTTCATTAAAGGCACATGAAAATTTATAAGAAAGCCTAAACGTTTGTCAGTTAATTTCAAATAACTCAATAGTTGTGCTTCCCATACTACATGCGGGTTTTCTTGAGCCTTGAGTTCCACAATGACTTTGTTGTCAAGAAAAATGTCCACTCGTAAAGCGTCTTCAACAATCAAGTCCTCGTAGAGAATATCCACTCGCTTTTGTTTCGTGAAAGCGATGTTCCTTTTAGTGAGTTCGTAGCAAAAAACTCTTTCGTAAATGCTTTCTAACAGTCCTGGACCAAGAGCTTTATGTATTTTGATAGCTATGTCAACGGCCTGACGGCCCAGCCACTCCTCGCCTTCGGTCAGAGGCGCAAAACTTTGCTTTGTGCTACTTTGTGTCATGGTGACTTGGTGGTTTTATTGGTAAGTGAAGGAAACCATCCGGCAAGTCTTGTTGTTCCCATTCTTCGATGTCACTTTCGATGCCTTCAAAATCTTTACTCACCTCCAACATATCGGCAATAAAAAGCGGGTCATTGCTGGCTTTTTGAAGTAGAATTACTTTAGCCTTGTGTTCTTCGCTTGACATCATTTGTTTTTCTTGAAGATAAAAACTTTGGGCTAAAGCAAAGGCTTCAAGACTTCGTGCAATTTCTTTGCAAAAACTACGGCCATCTTCCCATCTCCATGCACACAAACCGTATCAACAAGAATCGGTATTGTTTTTCCACTTATCGTTGTCACTGTTTTCTCCCTCACCATTTGCAGCGCTTGGCCCACCGCGGTTTCTTGGTCTTCAATCAACGCACCGGCCTGCGAACGCGGCGTGAGACTGCCGTCATCCTGGTAGGTCCTGTCGGCAAAGATTTCATGTAGCGCAGACAAACCAATCTTCGCTGCTTCTGTAACAAGATGGCTGTTGCTTAAACCATACACAAGTAAATGCCCGTTGTAATCTTTCACAGCAAGAGCAAACGCTTCCGCCATCTGCGCATCTCTTGCCGCCATGTTGTACAAAGCACCGTGCGGCTTTACATGATGAAAGGGCACGCCGCATTCACCGGCAATGGTTCCAAAAAGCTGCAACTGCTTCGACACAAAATGATACAACTCCTGCGGGGTGCAAGCCATCTTTGTTCGCCCAAAATTCTCCTTGTCGGGAAAGGATGGATGCGCTCCGGCATAAACACCGTATTGCTTTGCCAGCACCATCGTTGTTCGCATGGTTTCCTCATCACCCGCGTGATAGCCACAGGCAATGTTGGCTGATGTAATAAACGGCATCAGGTCTTCGTCGTTGCCGATGCCTTCGCCGATGTCACAGTTAATGTCTATGTGCATGTAACCAAGTTTGAATTCTTTCTTTACAAGTGCTTTGCAAATCCAATAAAATGGTTTGCTGCCGCACAGCTTTTTCTTCGGCCCGGTCAATCGTTGTCATGGCAAATTTTATTTCATCGCCGGCTTTCATTTGCGCCAACTTTGAAAGATGGGCCGTGATGATGTGACCGATGCGTGGATAACCGCCCGTGGTTTGGTGGTCAGCCATCAGCACAATGGCTTGTCCATTGGGCAGCAATTGAATCGTTCCAAAACTCACTGCTGAAGAAACCAAGCTTTCACTTTTAGCTTGATGCAAGGCTTCACCTTGAAGGCGATAACCCATGTGGTCAGAAGCAGGCGTGATGGCAAAGCAGTTGTTTAAAAAAGAAGTCTGGCTTTTGGTATCGAGCCAGTTCCATTCGGCTCCAAGAATGAATGCAATATCGTTTGAGACTGATGGTGGTTGATTGTATCGCCACGGCAACACATGGAAATCATCAGTGGTTAATAACGGCAACGAAAGCGGTTCAAAACTCAAGACATCATCTTTCATCAACCGCCTTCCTTTATAGCCACCCGCAACAGCTTTGGTATTGGTACTGTAACTGCCCAACCATTTCGGCAAATGCCATTCATTCAATAAAGACAAATAACATCTTGCCCCATTTTTTGGCGCTTCAAATTTTAAAACGCTGCCTGCTTTAATGAACAGGGGTTGATGAAGCGGTGCCGAAACTTCGTTGATCGCCGGTGTAAAATCCGCGCCAGTGATGCAAATAATACACGTTTCGTCAAACAAAAACGTAGAAGCCGGAAAGTGCATTTCAATCACTGGTGCAGTTAAACTCTTTCCCAACAACGCATTGGCAAGTGAAGCTGAAAAGCGGTCCATGGCGCCACTGGGATTAATACCCAAATGCTGATGGCCGTAACGGCCGCCGTCCTGCACGGTGTCAAGCAGTCCGGCTTTGATAATTTTCAAACGCATCCCGGGTGATTGAATAAAAAGAAACTTCGTCGCCGGGACGAAGCAAAACGCTGTCTTCTTTTGCCGCATCAAACAGCTTTAGCGGCGTGCGGCCAATGATGTTCCATCCACCGGGTGAAGCCAAAGGATAAATGCCTGTTTGCGCACCGGCAATGCCAACGCTGCTTGCGGGTACATTGCTCCGTGGTTCCGCCCTTCGCGGCGTTGCGATGCTTTTGTCAACGCTGCCCATGTATGCAAAGCCGGGAAGAAAACCGATCGTATAAACGCGATAGATTGTGGTTGTGTGTACATGAATAACTTCTTCAACCGACATGGCTTTCTGCGCAGCCAATTCAACTATATCCAAGGCAAAAGGCCGTGCATAACAAACGGGAATTTCAATGCGGCGAGGTTGTATGTCAATGTTGTTCTCTTCTTCACGCAACAACGGTCCAATCAATCCCTTCACCGTTTCAAAAGCAGTTCGTTGCGTTGACCGTAAAGCCACGGAATTATAACAAATTGTGAGGGAACTGTAGGCCGGAATCACATCAAGAATATGTGGTGAACGATGCTGAAGTTTGCGAAAAAGCCGCAGCACATTTTTGTTGACGGCTTCGTCAATGGTGTTGCCAAAGTCAATGGTCAGTGCTGCATCGCCAAGCGAAAAGATGGTGTACGCAAAAGGCATGACCTTAAATATACGCATCCATTTAGCCCTGTCACTTTTTGTCTGAAAAAGGTTGGAGAGGTTGTCATATGCCTATTCCTTCAGTTCTTGCTTTACCGATAAGCGGCCGGTGGCCTTGATAGAAAATCCACTGCTATCGTGCAGCAGTTCAAGTTTTGTCGTCTCGTTATTTACCGTCTTCTCCGGCTGGTTCAGGTAGCGATAATTATAACCGGCGCCTTCGCGATGCGTTGGCGTGTTGTCAATGTAAACCGGGTTGCGCAAAAGAGATTGCGTCAATGGATTTTTATTGCTGAAAAAATGGCCGAGAACAAGCGTTTGCGCTGAAGCGGTAGTGCTATCAAGAATCGCCTGCACCGGGTTTGACAAGGATAATGTCGAAGGCTTTTTCAAACGTCCCCAGTTTTCGCCGAAGGCAAAATAAATGCGGCCGTTGTTGGGTAAGATATAAACGGCTTCTGCTTCGCCTCTTTTAATGTATGTGCTGTATAGCTTGGGCAAGATGCCTTCGGGTGAATGACCGGGCCAATCTTTGAAATAAAAATAAACGCCGTCATAACCGGTGTGATTGCTGATGATAATCGAATCATTCGGTACAGCAAATGAATCAGTGTTCCATCCGCTAAATGGTTGTTCACCGGTCTTCATGGTTCGCAACCGGACGGCGAGATTCCGTTCTGTGCTTAAACTGTCCAGCCACAACAGCAACTTCTTTTCATTTTGCCTTTCTAAATGCTGGTTTGCGTCGCTGACTTCTTTTAGCCTTATACCGCTCGAATAATCGTTGACGTTAAAGCTGCTCGAACTGCTTCGGTCATTGCAAGTAGCGGCACGCACAATGGCCAGGATGATCCAAACGCCCCACCAAATGGCGCGGCCCGATGTCCACTCGCCTTTGCTTTCACCGGTGCTTTTTCGTAACCGGCCACTCGATTCCAGGCGGCTGTTGTGTGCAATTACTTTGTCAATGCGCTCGACTTCCGAACGGTTGAAATCGTTGGTCTCAATGCTGCGCAATTGCACCAGCATTTGATGCAGGTAATGCCAGGTGGCTTTGTGCTGAAAGCGAAGCACGATGTTGATCAACTGCTCCACAATGTCATCACGCATGGTGGTGAATGATGACGGCAGCTTGTTAATAAAAACCTTCCAGGAATCGGAGAAAGCAAAGTGCAGAATGCTTTCGTCCGCAACAAATTTTTCCCAGCTTAGGTTGCGCAAGGTGTAAGAGAGTTCGTCTAAATAAGTTCTTATTTTTTGATAGCCTTCGGTGCTGTGTTCCGGTAAAATATAGCCTGCATAGTTTTGAAGTTTTACCATCTCCA
Organism: Flavisolibacter sp.; assembly: GCA_965247695.1. Classification (GTDB taxonomy): domain Bacteria; phylum Bacteroidota; class Bacteroidia; order Chitinophagales; family Chitinophagaceae; genus Flavisolibacter. Next base: position 566,540 of record OZ252037.1, on the reverse strand, counting down.
CGAAATTCCCTTCTTTCAACAACCGGCCTGAAACCGCATTGAAGGAATGAGCGAAATAAGGCGACACGGCCTGCACAAACTTGTCGTTGTAGAGATAAGCATCGGCCTTCTTCAACTCATCGTCAGTGAACTCTTCCTTCTCTAAAAAATTCAATAAGCCTTCGTGTGCATACACGATGCTGTGCATCTTCCAGCCTTCTTCCGTCATTCCATCCAACAAGGCCGACGCATCGTTGCGTGAATACGGCACGTCGTCAATCAGGATCTCATCGCCCGACAATGCAATTTCGGCCATCAGCTTTTTGCGGGCACGGCTTATCGCTTGCGACGACCAGGCTTCGGCATCTTCGGCTGAATGTTTTATCAGCCTTATGGGCGAACGGTATGCTTCAATGGTGTTAACCAATGCCTGTGCCTTTTATTTTCATCTTTTCAAATGTGGGTTCCTCGCCGTGCAACTGGTGCGAAAGATTGATCATGATGGTGCGCAGTTGCCCGAACTGCTCATTCGCGAGGGCATCTTCACCTTGTTTAATCAAGGTAGAGGCAATGGCCGGCTTTTGGTAGTTGCTGGTTGGAATAGAAGCGAAGTACAAAAAGAAGTCAATGATGTAATGCCTTGTATTGGCATACACACGGCGGCGCAAAGCTTCCAGCGCTTCTATCTTGGCCCGCAGCACCGCGGGGCTTTTTGCTTTGATAAATAGTTGTTCATCCTGCACAATACGGTCGTAATCGTTCATCACTTTGTCGCGGTCAAATTCGAGGTCGGGTAGGTTCTCTTCAATAAAAGCTTTGTGGTTGAAGTAATCGGCTTGCAAGGCAAAAATGCGCTGGTCTTTGCCCAGGGCATCATACCGCGATGAAAGCCGGCGGCGGGCTTCGCTGATCTCATACTTCTCATCGGTGATGTCGCTTTCTTTCATCTTGTGCAGCCGTTGTTGCAAACGTTCTGCTTCAAACACGCACTGCCGCAATTCCTGCATCCATTCTGCTTCATCATCGCGGCCTTTTTCATCGTGCATCTCGCGGCGCATCTCCCGAACCAAACTGGCTACATCATCTTTTAGCCGGGCCACACTCACGTGTTTTTCGGAGGTGCTGAACACGTTTTTAAATTCCTGTTCGCTCATGGCGAGATAGGCCGTGATGGTGAGGTCGCGGCTTTCGTTCATCTCTAATTTTATCTCTACGTCGGAGCCTTTCACCAAATCGGTTTTCAGGTCAGCGCCCTTTATTTCTATCACGCCTATCACTAAGTTGCTGTGGGGACGGCTGTGTCTTGTGCCTTCCAACACATTGATGACAATTTCATCAGCACTGCCTTTTTTAATGGTGCGGCTGATTTCTTTATACACCGTTTTCTTCAGCGGAAGAATGTCACTGCGTTCAAAAATCACTTGCAATCGTGTGCTGTTGTTTTCGGGATCATCCACTTCCAAACAAATGTCGGCGGGCAAGGGCTGGCCCGCCACGTTAAACTTGCCTTGCATGATCTGGACCGGCGGATGCTGAACGGTCACCGGATTGTTTTGCGCATCAAAAAAGCGAACGGTAAAACGGTTCAGCGTAAGCTTTTGCAGGGGCAGAAATTCGGAGATGCGCTTCTCTACTTTTTTCAGCCCCGAATCATAGCCGCCGTCGTCGCGGGTAATACGGTAAAAGACGTTTGTAAAATCGCCTTCTTCGGGAATGGCCATGTACAACTCTTCTTCTTCGCTGCTGACCGATTGAAAGACGGCTTTTACTTTTCTTGTTGCTGTTTCTTGCTTGATTTCCTCTTCAATCTTCGCCTCTGTTTTCAAGGCGCTCAATTTAGAACCCGCATAATAAGCGGCGCCAACGGCCACGGCGGTCGTTGGATCAGCATCAAAGGCCAAGGCAATGCCTGTTTGTTTGGCTACCAAATCCCGCACGTAAGGAATGTAGGTTGAACCACCGACCATGATCACATTGTTGATGTCGGCCGACGATAGATTATTTCGTTTAAGTATAGTTTGAATAAGATCAGTTGTTGATGCAATGCGTTCGTGAATTACACGGTTGAAATCATCACGCCGTAAGCGCACTACCATCTCTTCGCCGCTTTGCGGCAAGGTGAATTCAACTTCGGTTTCTTCCCCTTGCGATAGTTCTTTTTTGGCTTCTTCGGCTTTGTGCAGCAAGATGTAGAAAAGCTTTTCCAGTTCGCCATCGCGATTGCGCAATTTTTCTTCAATGCTGGCATCGCCGGTGAAGGTGATGATGTGCGGAACGATTAATTGTTCAATGATGGCCGTGTCAAAATCAAGCCCGCCCAAAAAGTTATTGCCTTCGTGATCGGTAACGCGAAGCTCGCCATTCACGATGCTGACAAGCGCCACGTCAAACGTACCGCCGCCCAAGTCATACACCAGCCAATGGCCGGTTTCGGGAAGGCTCTTTTTGCTGTCGTTGAAATACGCCAGTGCTGCGGCAATGGGTTCCTGCAACAGCACTACTTCGCCAAAGCCTGCTTCGTAACCTGCCTTCTTGGTGGCATTGCTTTGCACCGTGTTGAACGAAGCAGGAATGGTAATGACAGCGGAGCCAATGGCCTCGCCGGTATGCACAAAGTTTTTGAGCTCTTTCAGCACCGCTGCCGATAGCTGAATGGGCGTGACAAAGGCCGCCGTAGATGGAACTAAAAAACTTTCGCCCGAACCCATCTTTCGCTTGAAGCCGGCAAACACATTGCCCGCATCCTTGCTGATGTATTCTTTGGCCTTGTCGCCAATGAGGATGCGGTCGCCGCGAAAGGCCACCACCGACGGCAAGGTTTCTTTGTGGCCAATTGGGTTTTTAAAAATCGTCACCGCGCCGCCTTCAAATTTGGCGATGAGCGAATTGGTGGTGCCGAGGTCTATGCCGAAATTGATGAAGTTCATAAGGGTGATTATTCTACCACAACGACTGCTTTTTGCACGAGCTTTTTGCCGCCGTTTTCGGTGTAATGTACAATGGGTTTCAGCACCTCGGTAATGAGCATTCTCGACTTCAATGTCCCACTGATGCTGGCCTCGCAATCGGTTCTCATTTCGTCCCACTTCTCGTGCAGCGGGTTGTGAAAGCTGTAGCCCATCTCGCTTAGTTCGGCCTTCATGCGCTCTATGTTTCGCTGCACGTTTACAATTCCGGATGCCGGCAGTTTTTTTTCGATTTCAAAAATTTGGTTGATGATGTTGATGACCGGCTTCATGGGCAAAAGGTTTGGGCTAACCGGCGCGAAAAATAATTCCTCCCGGTGTATTTGCAAAGTGCGAACGAAATTTTGTTTTTGAATCTTTTTAGCAATTGCCTTTTCGTTGTGCTCTTTATGGTTCCTTCGTGTTCTCCTATGTTTGTTCTTGAGCAAAAGTAGTTCTTTGAGATTGCTGCAATAAAATACCAATAGGTTTGATGATCAAAAGTGAAAAGGGGTGAGAGCACCTTGTGTTCAAACAACTTTTATAGTATGTTGTCACAAAGAAAGAGCCTCATCTTTTTATCTCTCCCAGAGCTTGAACAGAATGTAAGGAATAGAGCAATGCTTTCTATCCAGTATATCCAATCAGGAGACAAAGCGAAGAGAGAGTTATCACTTTTTGATTTTTCAACAAATCAAAAAAAAGGGCATGAACAAGATTTTAAAGCAGGTAGCGGGCATAGACGTTGCCCAAAACGAATTGGTGATACAACTGGGAAGGATTGGTTATGACCTATCACCCGAATTGTATGGGTCAGGCATTTTTCCTAACAACCAAAAAGGGTTTACGGCCTTGGTAGAGTGGGTAAACAAGTTAACGGATAAAGAGATGCCTGTTTATTATGTAATGGAAGCCACGGGAGTTTATCACGAGTCATTTGCTTATTATTTGGACGAGCAGGGATTGGAAGTAAGCATTGTGCTGCCCAATAAAATAAGCAACTACCACCGTACCCTGGAAACAAAGACCATTACCGACAAAACATCATCACAAACGATTGCCCTCTTTGGCCTGCAACGAAAGCTTGACTGCTGGCACCGGCCAAAACCTTTGTTTAAAAAGCTACGGCAGCTAACCAGGGAGCGAAGCCAGCTGATTGATGAACGAACTGTACTCAAGAACCAACTGCACGCTGAATCAGCCGAAGCGGAGCCTAACAAAAAAAGTATTGAGCGGATAAGGAAACGCATCGAACTGTTGAAGAAGCAGGAAAAAGAGATCATGCAGGAGATAGGCGCCTTGATGGTGACTGATAAAGAGATGCAACAGGTGGTACTCTTACTCTGTTCGTTGCCGGGCATTGGACTGCTAACAGCAGTGAGTGTACTAGGTGAAACAAATGGCTTTGAGCTGATACGCAACAAAAAGCAGCTGACAAGCTATGCAGGATTGGATGTGAAGGAGAAGCAATCGGGCACCTCGGTAAAAGGCAAACCACGAATATCAAAGAAAGGCAACCGTATGCTCAGGCGGGCTATGCACCTGCCGGCACTGGTAGCCATCAGGCATGACGAAAGGTTTAAGGCAATTTTTGCGAGACTGGTAGCAAAACAGGGTATAAAAATGAAAGCTGTAGTGGCTATACAACGCAAACTATTGGAAATGCTCTATACAATTTATAAAACCGGAAAAGCGTATGACAAACAGTATTTGCAAAAACAAAAGGAACAGAAGACAATAAAAAAATTAGGGGATTGCCATGAAAGCAACCCCACTAACCAGGCTGGCATAAAAGCCGCCTAAAACACAAAAATAAATCATCAAAATAACTTGGTGATTAACACAGAATCTTTGTGTTTCCTTCGTGTCCATTGTGTTCCCAAAAAATCAGCGTAAAGCGGAACACAAAGAACACCAAGGAAACACGAAGAACACAATGAAAAACCATCTCTCAATCTCTCAATATCCAAATATCTCTTCCCTCACACCTTCTTCTTTTTTGCCGTCACCCGTTCTTTATTCAATGTCCATTTGGTTTCACTTACCGGCGCTTCTAAAAAGGCTTTTCTAAATTGCACTGAAGAAGAAAACTGAAGTTGCTTTATCAGCCGCCATTCAAAACTTACAGTGAATGTTTTTGCTTCAAAGGGCCAGGGTTCAACGGTCAATGTTTTCTCATCAACTTGTATCAGGTGATACATTTTTTTATCAGGTCCGGTGCTGATTTCCAGCTTGCGTTTTTCGGGTTGTTGCTGGCCCTGGCAAATGAGCAGCGAACAGGCATCGCACCATTCCAGCAAATCATACAGCCGCATTACCTCTGCTTTTTCCATCCCCAGTTCTTTTCGCCACTGCTCCTGCAAAGCTTTTTGTTCCGTTAAAAAAGCTTTGGCTTCTGCGTTTGTTGTTTCTTCTTCGCCGTATAAGAAAACGGTGTGAACCGATGTAAGCAAAGCAATCAACTTGCTTTTAAGCCGTGTGAGCATGGACAGCTTTTGGCAATGTTCCAGCTCAAATGTTTTCATGTCGAAGTTGAGCGGGCCGCCGGTTGGCGTTAATAAATTTTCACCGTCGAGTTCTGCTTCGGCATCGTCGTGTTCGGCAATGGCCAATACGGTTTCGGTCCAGCGTTCGGGACGGTCTTTTGTTCGCCAGTGCATGGCGAGTTGCGCGGCCAGTATGCCGTGTGAACGTTGGGTAATTATTTGCCAGCCTTCTTCCTTGTAACTTACGATCATAGGTTTATTTTTTGAAATGATGAATGGAGTTTGCTGGCATTTGCAACTATTGCTTTTTGGTTGATGCGGTTTGCTGCAAACCTCGGAGGTTTTGAAAACCTCCGAGGTTTGTTTCGTGTCTGCAACTCAAAAAGAGGCCAATAATTAGCAATACAAAACGTCCAATGAATAATTATAATGAAAAAACTTTCAGCAAGTCCCTGGCATTTTTTATTGGTGACGATGTATGCAACAACTCACCGAGGTACTCAAAAAATTCGGCCAACGTCCTTCCTCTGTTACGCCAATGTTTTATGGAAGAGGCTCCGGCCGACTTGGATAACTTTTCGCCCTTGCTTGTGAGCAAAGGATGATGATAAAAGGAAATGGAGGCCTTGTCTTCTCCCAATTGCTTTGCTAAAACCAGCTGGGCAAGTGTAGAAGCCCATAAATCTTCGCCGCGAACAATAAAGTCAATTCCGAAATGCAAATCATCCACAACAGAAGAAAGTTGATAAGAAGGGAAGCCGTCTTTCTTGCGAACAATAAAATTCTTCATTTCAATGGGCAACGGAGCTGTTGTGAAAGAACCGTCAAGGCTTCGCATTGCAATGGGTTCACCGTTCGTAATCAGCCGCCAGCTTGTATTTGGCGCATCGAACGATAAGGCCTTGTCTTTACAATCACACTCATCGCTCTGTGTTCTTGTACACGTGCAGGCAAACACGCTGTTGTTCCTGCGCAGCTTTTCCAGCGCTTCGTTATAGAGATTCATTCGCCACCGCTGCGACCACCGCTTTTCAAAATCATCAACGTCTCGTGGCCCCTCATCCGGTTGAATGCCAAGGAAACGAAGTGTTTCAAAAATATCACCGGCATAAGCTGTACGATAGCGTTCGCGGTCAAGGTCATCTATGCGCAGCAAAACGGCAGCACCGGCCCTTTTTGCCAGTGCTGCCGTCAATAAAAAATTGAGCGCATTGCCCGTATGTAAATAACCGCTCGGCGTGGGGGCTATGCGTGTTTTAGCAGGCATTGAATGGTGAGTAGTCAATGGTGAATGCGTAGCCGAAAGCACGATGCCTCCGAAAGTTTTAGATTTCTGATTCAAGAATACATAGTTACTGATCAGAAATATAAAATCAGAAGTGCAGTAAAGAAAACTTGTGCTGCAAATGACCCCTTCATCATTGACCATTCACAACTCACCACTACACCGTCACTTTTCCTTCAATGCTGTCATCAAGCGTTTTGCCGATGACGGCGCCCACGGCCATCTTGGCAAAGGCTACCATGTTGCCGTGCTTGTTGTCCCAATAATATCCATCCACGGTTTCCACTTTAATGGCTGTGATGCGAGGGTCGTCCACACCGCCGGTGAACCATGTTTTTATGATGGGTTCCCACAATTCTTTAATCAGGGCTTTGTCGGTAGAGATGGTGGCGCGGCCGTAGATGGTTAAAAAGTCGGAATGGGCGTCACCCTGAAAAAAAAGCTGTACGCTGTCGTCCTGTACAATCTCCGCGTTCTTGTGACTGTCGTTGGCGCTCAAGAAATAAAGGTTGCCTTGCTCATCTACTTTCTGCACCGACATGGGCCGCGTTTTTACCGCCACACCGGTACGGATGGCCGTGCAGAAAAAACAGGATTGGGCTTTCTCCGCCAGCTCTTTAATTTTTTTGCCGGCTTCGGCGCCTTGCAGGTCTTCGTGGTTGTCTTCGGGCTGTTGCTGATTAATGCTGTCCATAAAAATAATTTTGAGAATGATGCACCAACACAGAAAATAGCGTACCATCAAAAACACAAACAGCCTTGTTGAATGTTTTCTTTTGATTCCGAAAAAATATTGCGCAAGAACGATAAGCCGCGAAGTCTATATTGTCTTAAAAAAATTGACGAACCATTTTATGTGGGCGAAAGGCGCCGTTCTTTTAGCACCTTTGTTCCACTTCTTTTTATGCAGAATTATGTAGCTGATTACAAGTGGTTGATTAACCAAACCCTTCCTGCAACCTTTACACATCCGGTCCGCTTTAACCATTGCTTCGCCCGCATCATTCTTGATTGGCTCTTTGCCGATTGCTGGTACAAGCATCTCCACAAAAAAATACCGGCCTACACCCAACTGACGCCGGCTCAATTGCAAGCCGCCGTGAACAGAATGAACCAGTGGTTGCAAAACCGGCAGTTACTGGTGCAGGATAACGAGGCTTCTTTGCGCTACCGCCGGTTGAATGAACAGCAGGCAAACCGGTAAAAATTAATTGCACCTCATCGGCCAACTTAACCAGCCGCCTTTTGTTCTTTTGTTCATGCCATTTCCCACACTTTCCGAAAGCCCCAAGCTGCGTTACGCCACTTTTTTCTATCTCTATTTTATGCAAGGCGTCCCATCGGGCTTTGCCATTACTGCTTTGGCCAATTACCTCACTGCGCAAGGCCTTTCTTCGTCCACCATTGGTTCCTTTGTTACCATCATCGGCCTTCCGTGGATTGTGCAATTGATTTGGGGGCCGCTCATTGACCGCTATCGCTACTCTGTGGTAGGCCACTACAAACATTGGATAGTGCTGACACAAGTGGCCGCGGTTTGCGCTTCGCTGGTGCTGCTCATTGTTCGTCAACCGGCGGCGCAGGTTTGGCTCCTGGCCGGATTGTTCTTCACGCATTCGGTGGTGGCTTCGGTGCAGGATGCGAGTGTAGATGCCATGGCCATTTTAATTACGCCGGTGGATGAACGTGGCCGCGTAAACGCCTTTATGCGCGGCGGCATTTTACTGGGCATCTCTTTCGGCGCGGCGGCTTTGTCGGTGGTGTTACATGCTTATGGCTTTGGCGCGGCAGTGCTTGTGCAATCGGGCATCCTGTTGTTCTTCACACTCCTTTTTTTCTTTACCAAACTTCATCGCACCGATCCCTTGCTGCCGCGCTTTGGCCGTGCCGAAGCCGTGCAGGCGCAAACCGAAAACGAAAGCCTTCGCGGTGTATTTCGGCAATTAAAGGCAGCGATGCTGGGCGCACAAAACGCACGCATTTTTGGGATCATCGGACTTTCGTATTTGTGCTTCGGCGTGTTTCTGCGGTCGGTGAATTTTCACCTGATTCGTTCGCTTCATTGGGGCGATCAGGAACTCTCCGTACTTACCGGTGGCTGGGGCAGCGCGGTTACCTTAACGGTGGTATTGGCTGGTGGAATAATAGCCGACCGCCTGGGTGCGCAGCGGTTGCAACGCACCGTGTCATTGGCACTGGCGTTGTTTCTCATTGCCTTTAATTTGTCCGCGCCTTTTTGGACGCACAAGCCCGTGGCCGTAACGGGCCTTCTGATTTGGGGCATCGCCGATCCTATGTACAGCATCGCGGCTTTTCCCATTCTGATGACGATTTGTAAAAAGGAAGTAGCCGGCTCGCAGTTTACGGCTTACATGGCGCTTATTAATTTGTTCGACATCGGCGGCGCTTACCTCACCGGCTGGCTGTTGATGGTGGTAAGCGGGCCGGTGATAGGCGCAGCGGCCGGTGCAGCGCTCTTGCTGTTAACCGCGGCGCTTTTCCGGTTAAAGAAAAGCACACCCTTGCCTGAACCAGTTGTTGAAATAGATAACGGAAGCATCTCCAAAAAACCCATTGAGTAAAACCAATTACAGGTGAGAGATTTCAGCGGAGGTGAAGCAGAACAACCGCGATGATTTATTTTGCGCCGCTCATCTTCACCCCATGTCAAAAGCAACCCCCCTGCGCGAACGGGTACATCAAAAGTTTGGCGGCCGTTGCGCCTATTGCGGCAGTGTTATAGAATACAAAGCCATGCAGATAGACCACTACCTGCCGCAGTGCCGCGCAAAATTTTATGCACGCCGTTGCAAGAAGGACGTTCATGCCGAAGAAAACCTGATGCCCGCCTGCCGACGTTGCAACCATTATAAACGGGCCCGCACACCCAAACAGTTTAAAGAGTTGATGGCCTCCTTGCACGAAAGGCTGGAAGCGATTTACATTTTAAAAGTGGCCGTAGGTTTTGGCATGGCTATCATCAAGCCTTTTGACGGCAAGTTTTATTTTGAGAAATGCGCGGAGGATAAAGCAGGTAGCGAGTAGCCGGCAAGGAACCTAACCGCGGCAAATTTGCTTTGCGTCGAGAGTTGTGAAGATTTTTCCGTCTATGGTGTGCAACCGCGTTCACAAAAAAAAGGCGGCCCTGAAAAGGGCCGCCGTCGCTGTACATGAGAAAATGTTGTCCGTAGTTTGAAACTACGGACAGTAGATTATGCTTTGCTGATTGTCTTTATCATTTGCCAGCTTCCGCTTTTTGCGTTCAGCTTTACTTGCTGGTAACCGTTCTCCATAATCAATTCATACGTAGCGCCGGCTGCACCCGATTGCTCCACCACATCGGCAATCCAATACTTGCCAAAGCGGTTCTTTAACGCCAGTTGCAAAGCCGTGGGCAACTGCGTGGAAGCAATGTGCTTTTTATACCACCTTAATTTGCCGGCGGCATTGTATTTGGCCGTAATGTATTGGCCTTTGTGTTCAAACGCCACCTGATAGCTGGCAATGTTGCTCGTCCATACAGCTTCTTTGCCTTTGCCGAAGGAAGCTTCAAAAGCGGTTACAGGAGCGGGTTTCGCGGGATGGTTGTTAACGGGTGCGCTTTTGGCCAGCAGTGTAGCCGAAAGAAAAACGAGGGTGAAAAAGCGTTTCATATTTTTTGTTTTTGGTGTACTTGTTTGTTTGACGACGCAAAGATGCAGCGGCAAGCCGTGTAAGGCCAACCAGGAATAAACGAAGTGCTTATTTGGATGAACGAACGGTAGAAAAAAGACGGCGAAGCGTTTTGGGCCGGACGGGAAAGCGAACTGCGGGGCTTACTTTTTGCAATAAAAATCCGATTCTTCGGTTGCCGGTGGTTTGAAACTACCGACATCATATTTTTTATCGAGGTTCACATTGTTAGCGCTTTTATCACGGCCCCACTTGAAGAGGCGTTCAAAATAAGGCAGCACCTTGCTGTCTTTTATTTTGTTCAAAAAATACACTTCGTGTTCTTTCTCTTTCAGGCCCATCTCATACAACAAAACATCCCATTCGTGTATGCCAATTGAGTTGAAATACTGCCTCATCTTAAAGTATTCGCACACGTTGCCGCTTTCTAACTTGCCTGCAAAAAAGAAGGGCATGAACCAGCCGATAACGTGACAGCTTGCGGAGATGATGCGGCCAATAACAGCAAAGCGTATCTCATAAATTTTTGAAACCGGAATGTTGTACTGCCGCATGATGTGCAGCACCTCTTTGCGATGGCCCCACTCATCATCTTCAATTTGCTTGATGGCAATCTTCTCGGCCGGATTTTTTACCGAAGCGGCGTGGCCGATGTAAGCATAAGCCGCAGCTTTTTCGGCGGAATACGCTTTTTGCAGAAGCCTTATCAGTTTAGGATGAGATAAGTAGATGGGTTTTGCTTTCGTATTTGATTTTGCTGCCTGCAGGGTTGTCGCATTCATAAAGGTGCAGAATTGAATGAAGAGCAAGATAAACAAGGATGAGGAAGGAGTGAATGCCCGGCGGTAACGTCACCAACGTATTTTCAAAAGGGCTTAAACAGCAGCTAAGCGTAAATATTTTGGAGGCACGCTGTCCGTTAGCCAAACGCCGTTTGCCGAAAGATAAAAGGAGCAGCCATCTGCGTGCATCGCTCCCGCCAACACTTCAAACACCACCGGCACACCGTGCCGCTTGCCTACCGTAATGGCGGTTTCAACATCCCTGCTTAAATGAACGTGTTGGCGGCTTTGTTTTCGCAAGCCTTCTTTTAAAATGGCATCATTATTCTTTTGTGCTGTGCCATGGTAGAGTATAGCCGGCGGGGTGCTTTCTTCGTAGCCTAAATTCACGTTGATGGAATGGCCCTGGCTGGCCCTGATCTTCGTTTCGTCATCGTTAAAAGCAAACCGTTTTTTGCTGTTGGTAGTTACGACGTGCCGCAGAATGGAGGGGTTGATTTCGAATCCTTGTGCGGCGAGTTTTTCAAGAAGAGTGGTTACTTGCACCCAGCCGTTTTCGTCAAGCGTTAAACCGATGGTTTCGGGTTGATGACGGAGCACAAGGCTTAAAAATTTAGAAAGGCGAACGGTTTCTTTTTCGGAAAGCATAGGGCAAAGTAAAAGAAGATATTGAAGGACGGCATTGCTAACCGAACGCTTTGCAAATTGCGGTTTGAATTGGCAAACTTTTCTTTTGGATTTGATAAAACAATAAGCGGATGAAGCTAAGGCATGAGCGGATGAGTGCGGAGTTTGAGAAGTGGAAACTGACTTATAGCGGTAAGGACAAAACCTATTTCCACACGGTTTTACACCACTTTACAGGTCGCGACACGGGCCATCCGCATAGCCACCCATGGAATTTCACCAGCTATATTTTGGCTGGCGGTTATGTAGAAAGGGTATATACTATTCACCCCAACGGAAGCTGGAGCAGCGAGATTATTCATCGCTTACCGGAAACGGTTCATAACGTGACTACAGCCACCATCCACGAGATCATTGAGCTGCCCGAAGGCGAGTCTTGGACGATTGTTGTACCCACCAGTCTCAAGCCTGTTCCCTGGCATTTCTGGAAGTTTGATGAATCGGGTATTTACCGGCGGTTGCCAAGGGAACGAAAGTTTAGACCAGTATAAAGAAAGTTTTTTGCTCCCGTCGTTAGTTCTCTAAATGGCTTTGTGCGTGGACTGCACCAACCACCGAAATAAGGAAAGGGCTGTGTAAAAAAAACTTGTTCATGGGAGGTTGTGATAAACCTTGTGAATTATCTCTAAACCACCGGCAATAAAAAATTATATCCCCCCAACATTTTCCATCAGCGGCACAGGATTTGGCAACTGTTGTATTGTGTGGAGTAAAAAACACAAGCCGCTGCCGATGCAGCGGCTTGTGCGTCTCGGCTCATAAAACAACGCAAATGAAAAACATCCTCAACCTTGATGTCGAAAACAAGTCCGTCTTCGTGCTGGAAGTGCATCACCGCCTTTCGGACGTTTACGGCACGCAGATAAAATACTTTCACGATCTCGACCCCTTGAGCGAATTGGTTTCCGCCCTGCTTTCGCACCGTACCCGCAACAGTCAATCGGGGCAGGCTTTTAAAAACCTTATGCTCTTGTTTGGCACTTGGGAGGCCGTACGCGATGCACCGGTGGCGCTTGTACAGGAAGCCATCAGCCCTTGCACCTGGCCCGAACAAAAAGCGCCGCGCATTCAACAAGTGTTGCATCTTCTTACTGAAAAATGCGGGTCGCTATCCTTGGATTTTCTGGGTGATATAGACGTGGCCGATGCAAGAAAGTGGCTGGAAGAATTGCCGGGCGTGGGACCAAAAACCAGTGCGGCCGTTATCTCGTTCAGCAGCTTGCGCGGCAAAGCCTTGCCGGTGGATTCGCACCACTTTCGCGTGGCGTGGCGGTTGGGCATTATTGAAGAAAAACTCGGCGAAGCCAAAGCCAACCGCGTGTTGGAAAGTTTGCTGCCCGATGATTTCACATCACAAGATGTGTATGACAACCATCAGGTGATGATGCGGCACGGACAGAAGGTTTGTCACCATCACCGGCCCGATTGCGAACATTGCGTATTGATTGATCTCTGCCCGACGGGTAAGCGCCGACTTTCAATAGGCAATGAGCAATAGACAATAAGCGATTTGAAGTGTCCCCAAACCTTGGAGGCTCCGATAGCTATCGGAACCTCCAAGGTTTGTATTTATGGAAGCAACATGATAACTGATTACATCTTCCCCGTAGTCAATCTCCCCACATAACCGCCTGTTGAATTTAGGATAATGGAAAGAACATCTTTACTTGTAACCGTTCCTTCTTTTATATCTGCGGCGGCTTGCTTTGCGCCGTTGTCTTTCATCTCATATAAACTATACTTACCGCTTTTTAAAAACGACAAATCAACGTTTAGCGTCTTTGCTTCTTTTGTTCCATTCATAGCGGCAACGAACCAAGTGCCGCCTTTGCGTCGTGCAAACAAAACGGTTTCACCAATACTGCTCTGCGGCAACACAATGGTTTCGTCCCAGGTGGACGGAATACTTTTGATTAATTCTTTCGCGGGATTGTCCAGGATGCTTTGCGGGTCGGCGCCAAAGCAAAGGAAGGGCGATGTAAAGACCACCGCCGTTGCCACTTGGTAACTCCATGTGGTTTCGCCCAAACGGTCGCCGAAATGCAGCGGCGTGTAGTCGCCATGGCCGGCGAGGTAACGGGTAAAAGGAATCACCGCGTTGTGCGGGTTCCAAGGCGGACGATTTTCCAACCCGCGAATGCCTTCCCTTGTCATTTCGTTGGGATACGTGCGGCTTTCGCCGGTGGGTTTGTTGGCGCCGTGAAAGTCTATCATCAACCCGTAAGCCGCTGCGTCTTTCAACGCTGCCTGGTAAAAGTCAATGATCTCCTGCCCTTCCGAATCAAAGAAGTCAATCTTTAAACCAACGATGCCCAATTGTTTGCAATGCCGGAAAAATTCTTTTCGCTTCGCCGGGTCTTTTATACCCGGAATGCCGCCGCGATTCGGATAGGCCTTCCATACCCAAATCTTTACGCCTTTAGGTGTTGAATAATCCACCAGTTCTTTCATCATGTCCCAATTGTCGCGACCCTTTGCGCTATCCTTCCAACGCCCCCAACCTTCGTCCACCAGGTTGTATTCAAAACCAAGTTGCGCCGCCAAATCGGTAAAGTGTTTAAGGTTCTCTAACGTTACCGGCCCGCGGCCTGCAAGCCAGGTCCACACGCCACGTCCGGGCTTTACCCAATCGGTGGCAAAACCTTTTGGAAAAAGTTTTTTATCATACCCCGGCGACACGGCCGCAATGATGTCGCAGTTGACCAGCGTGTTTAAATCAGCGCCGATTTCTACAATCCTCCACGGTGTTTCAATGCGGTCGTTCTTTCGCGTAACGCCGGTTAAATTAGCTGCCAATACACGTTCGCCTTTTGCTATTAACGACAGCCCGGCAAAATCGGTGAGGCCGCCTTCGGTAATGGCCGCGTAGCCTTTGCCGCCGGGCAATAACACCGTTACCGGCGGGCCCATTATCAGGCCTTGTTTAATGGTGTCAAGCCTCTTTTTTGTGTAGGGGCCTTCGTAGTACTTAATGTTGCTCTGCGACCAAAGAAAGCAATCGGGTGGAAGCGTAAACGCCGTGGCTTCTTTGTCAATCAGGGATGAATCTTTGGCGTCAATCACGTAGCGAAAAGCGGCGCCGTCGTTGAACACTCTTGCTTCGATAACGAAAGGATAGTTATTGGAAGTAACGATGATTCTTGCCCCGTTGCATTTATTGGTGGCCATGCTGTGAACGCCGCGCCAGGCAAAGCTTTCGTCCATCTTGTAAGGCGCGGTTGAACCAAGTTTTGCATCGCCCCCCAGGGCAATGCCGTTCACTGTTAAACCAAGCGGCGATGACTGAATCACCTCGGCTTGCCCAAAGCGGATGGAGTAAGCCAGGGCATTGTTTTGTGTAGTTAGGTGAAAGCTTATCTTTTTATCAGGACTGCTTATCACAGTTTCCTTTTGCGCTTGTGAGGGAAGCCAAAGAACAAGGATGAAAAAGAAGAAAACTGTTCGCATGAGTTTTAAAATTGAAAGCTGTTTCGTGTGCTGAACGTAACGGCAATAACGTGATGTTGTTTATTTCGCCAGTATAAAATCCGGTTGCTTTTTTACCACGACGATCTTTCCATCACCATCAAATTCCACTTTTACAATGCCCGGCTTTTCGCGCCACGGCGATTGGTTGTCGTTGCCGAAATAGCAACTGTACCAACTGCCGTCCTTTGCTTTAAAGAAATTAGTTCCACCAGCGCAAGGCACCGATTCGTGGCGCATCGTGTAAGGGCCGTAAATGTTGTCAGCCATTGCCACACAAGTGGAATAACGGCCTTGGTAATCATCGGCGGCACCGAGATAATACTTGCCGTTCGCTTTAAAGAGAACAGCACCTTCATGCCCAAGGTCGTTCATGCCGCGGCGGTTACATTTGGCTGCGTGATGCGTAGAGTCGTGGTCAGGATTGAGCAAAATGATTTGATGAAAGCTGCTTGCGGTATCGCTCAAGTCATCTTTTAGTTGCACGATGCGTGTGCCCGATGACCAGGTGAAGTAAACTTTGCCGTCTTCGTCTTCAAAGAGCGTAGCATCAATGCCGTTCACAAACGGTTTGGTTGGACTCAAGGCATGAACGTAAGGGCCTTCGGGTTTACCGGTGGTGCTTTTCAAAATGGCAATGCCACCCGGCGCCATGCTTAAACAGATGTAGTAGTTGTTGTGTATGTAATGAAGTTCCGGCGCCCAGATGGTTCGTGCCGGTTTGCCGTGCAGGTCGCGCCATTCTTTTTCCCAGGTACCTTCTTTTGCAATACTCCACACGAGGCCAAGATATTTCCAGTCTTTTAAATCGGTGGAGCGCCAAAGTTCAACGCCATCATTAAAAGCCCAGATGTTGTCGCCGGTAGAACCAGTTAAATAGTAAGCACCATCACCGCCGACAATAATTACAGCATCCCTTATGTGTGCATCGAGGATTGGTTTAATAGGTGGCAACAATCCACTCTTTACCACAGACGCACTCACTTGCTCCGCGGTCAGTCTCGACCAATCCCGCTTTGCGTTATCGCCGATATAGCTCACGCCTTGAGAACCGCTGCGCCATCCGCCCCAACCGCTGCCGGTAACCGGCTTGCCCGGACCGCTGATGCCTGAACCGATGCTCAATACGCTGTCAATTTGCGCTTGCGTAAACTTTTTTTCCTGCGCAAAAAGAACAACAGGCAATAAGGCAAGACCCAAAATGATGATGAAAGAATTTCGTTGCATGAATGCTTAATTATCGGTTTTAAATGGCGAGGCTGGCAAGCCTTCTTTGTTGTACAAACTTGCCGGTGGGTTCTTGGCCCAGGCATAGCGCACGGCCACCGGACTGCTGATGTCTTTGTTCCAAACAACCACCGTATTGCCATCTACTACCGCATCGGCATGAACAAATTTTTTATCGGCGCCGGCTATCGCAAAGCCGGTTAACACACTGTCCACTTTCAACAGTAAGCCCGAACCCGCGTCTTTAAAGTAAAGCCTCACTTTGCTTTCTTCTACCCTCATTTTGTCGAATACCGGCCCGGAATAAACAAGGGCTTGTTTGTAGGCAATGGCTTCGGCGGCAAGGGCCAATCGTTGGCCGATGGCTTGTTTATTTTTTGGATGAATGTTGCCGGGGTCTTTCGGGTCGGCGTTGTCAATGGCTACAATCATCGCGGTATTTGGGATAGACAGATTATGCAACTGCGCATCGCGTACCGTTACCATTTGATCGTCTTTCACCGGCGCCGTTACCAGGGCCTGATGATTGGCCAACTGCACATAGATAAACGGAAAATCGCCTTGCTTCCACTGCGTTCGCCAATCGGTTATCAGCGTTTGCATAATGTCGCCGTAAATCCTGGCCGTGGGCCCATTCGATTCGCCCTGATACCACAAAGCGCCTTTGATGGCAAAGGGCACCAACGGCGCCACCATGCCGTTCCAAAGAACATAGGGATTATGCTGGTCCTGCGCGGGGTTTGTGTTGCGTGGCCCGCGCAATTCATCCTTGCCTTCGGCCTTTGCTTTGGCCGCATCTACTTTCCATTTAGCGAAAGCTTCCGCATACTTGCGCTGGCCTGCAGTATCGGCGTGGTAGCGGTCTAACTTGTGCTGAAACGTATCGAGCAAATAAGTGAAAGCGGGATGTTGTTGCAAGGCTTCTTTGCGTATCCATGCTTCGGCGGTGCTGGCGCCAAAGGCCGTAGTAATCAAACCAACGGGCACGTGTAGTTTTTGCTGCAGGTCTCTTGCAAAAAAATAACCAGCGGCCGATAGGTGTCCTACTGTTTGCGGCGATACGACTTCCCATTTTCCCTTGACTTCCTGCTGTACATTTTCATTCGGGGTGAAGTCCACGTCAAACACACGGATGGTGGGATAGTTAGCAGCGGCTACTTCTTCTTTTTCATTAATTACGCCGCACCAATAGCGGTCTTCTCTTGCAACGGTCATGTCCATGTTTGACTGGCCGGAGCACAACCAAACTTCACCAACATAAACATCAGTTAGGCTTACCGTGTTCTTGCCGGAAACGGTTAGGGTGAAAGGGCCGCCATACGTTAGTTTAGAAAGATTGATTCGCCACGCACCGCTTGCATCGGCAGTTGCCGATAACTTTTGTTTTAAGAAAGTCACTGTGATTTTTTCGCCGGCATCGGCCGTACCCCAAACAGGAACGGCTGTGCCTTGTTGAAGCACCATGTGTTCGCCAAAAGGGCTGGCAAGATGAACATCGGCATGAGCGGTGGCGAAAAGAAGGGAAAGAAGAATTGTTTGAATGGATTTCATTGCATGATGGTTGATAGAGAAATGGGAGATGCTTTTATAGTTAGATTTTTTTGAACCCTGCATACCTGCCGGCAGGCACGACGGAGGCACTAAGTTTCACAGAGTCTCTTTGTGTACCTCTGTGTCCTCGTGTCTTTGTGGCTTTGTGGCTTTTGTTTCTGTGTACTTTAAGAACCGATAATTATCGAAGTGCAAAACGTTACTGCCTCACGCTTTCATAAATCTCCGCTTCAATAATACTCAACGTGCCCTTTGCTTTGGCATCATCTCTTGCTACGCCGTCGTCTAATTTTTTTCCGTTCACTTCCACCATCTGTGCGGCGGTGGCTTCGGTGGACGAAGCCATCAATTGAATCCGCACAGTCTGTCCCTTTTGAGGTTTGCATTTAAGGGTTGTATAACCCAAACTGCGTGGCGTGTTGCCAACAAACACTTCGTGCCCATCCACCGTGATGCGCAAAGGATAGCTGCGCGAACGAAAATTATTCAGCTTTAGTTCCACTTCGCTTACGGTGGCTTCACGCTCTAAATTGTATTCAACCCAGGCGGTGGAAAGTGCTCCGTCGTTCACCCAATCGGTGCGTTCGTTGTCGTCAAAACTTCTGTCCACGGAATCTTTGTTGGCACCGGCTGTGGCGCTGGCGATCAGTACTGGTGTTCGCAGCATTTTATACGATGGCGTTGACGGCGTTGGGCCTCTTTTTAAATTGACAGGCAAGCCGTCTGAAGGCAAGACATTACTTAAACCATCTTGCACCGCAAACAGCTTTGATGCGAAGGTTAGCGTTGAACTTTTTAATCCATCGGCCGATGCTTTCACGGTGATAGCTCCGGGCTTTGTAGTGGAACGAATCAGAAAACGATTTACACCGCCTTCCACCGGAAATGTTTTCGTCAATGTATAATTATCCGGGCCCATCGCCATGCCGCCGCGCCATTCGGCCGGGCCACTCAATTCATAATTTATGGTGTTCAAAGCCGTGGGACAACGATTGCCTTTCGCGTCCACCACTTCGGCTTCTATCAGCATCAGGTCATGGCCATCGGCAACAAAATCAGTTGGCCTTTTTACCACACTTAATTTTAGCGCAACAGGTTCGCCAACGGTGGTAACCGTATCGCTGCAAACGACGGCCCCTGCTGCGTTGTAGCCTACAGCCATCAAGGTTCCGGGCTTCCATTTCACGTCGTTGAACGTGAACAAAAAGTCATCGCTCTTTGTGCCAAAGCCAAGTGATTTTCCAGCCAATTTCAGTTCAACTTTATCAGAAGTAGCCACAACGTAAATAGCTTTCTTCACGCCTTCTTTATAGTTCCAATGGCCGATGATGTGTAAATGATCTTTTTCAGGGTTTACCCATCCATCCCAGATTACCTGATCGGCATAAAAGTTTTCTTTCTTGATGCGCAGGGCATCCACTTCGCCGCTTCTCCGGTAGTTCTCTTCGCCGCGATGGTGGGAGTTGGCTTCTGTCCAACCGATGTTAACGCCACCGGCACTTACACGCTTACCGGTGCCCGGACGCTCTTTCCAAAATTCAGCCCACCGCTTTACGTTTTCCACCGCATGGCTTTCCATGTTACGGTTGTATTCTTTGGCCGATTGGCCGTTGTGCAAAGGCCCGTCGCCGTCCTTGTGATAAGGCGGCGTAAAGTCATCCCAATACTTGCGCGAACCTTCGTCCCTTGAATATTCCATCGCCCAAAACGGAATGGTTGCACTCTTGTTGGTGTAAAGCATTTCGCCACCATATTCAGCTATTTTACTGTCTAACATTTCACGGCTGCCAATAGCCCGGCCGCCGTGCGGATCGTATTGTTCTTTGATGGCCTTCATGTCCCGCATGTTGCTTTCACGAATGCCTTTGTTGCCGCATTCGTAAAAGAGAATGCTTGGGTTGTTGCGGTTGTAAATGATGGCGTCGCGCATTACGGCTTTGCGTTGGTCCCACCGCGTGCCGGTTACGTCGCCTTCGGCATCGCCGGCAGGCATGGCTTGCAACAGGCCAATGCGGTCGCAGCTTTCCACGTCTTGTTTCCACGGCGTGATGTGCATCCACCGAACAAGATTGGCATTGCCTTCCACCATCAAGCCGTTGCTATAATCACTCAACCAGGCAGGCACCGAAACGCCGATAGAAGGCCATTCGTTGTTGGTGCGTTGTGCATAGCCGTGAACCATCATCACGCGGTCGTTCAGATATATCATACCGTCTTTAAAAACCGTATTGCGAAAGCCGGTTTTGGTATGAACGACATCGGTTGCCTTGCCGTTGATGACGAGTGATGTTTGCACGTCGTACAAATAGCCATAACCCCAACTCCAAAAATTTAACCCGGCCACAAGCGATGAGGCGCTGACAATTTTTGTTTCACCGGCAGCAATACTGACGGCGTTACCGCGAAATGTTTTCACCGGTTTGCCATTCAACTCTGTAACGGAAACTTCATACACTACTTGTTGTGAACTACCCGTTTCGTTCTTCACCTGCGACTCTGCATGAACGGTTGCGGCGCCGCCTTTAATGTTGAAATCATCGGCATAGATATAAACACCGGTTGATTGCAGGTTGCTGAACAAAGGCAGCGTTTGATACAGCTTTGGCGCAATGTGCAGGTAAACGTTTTTATTGATGCCGCCGTAGTTGGCGTTGAAGTTTTTGTCTTCCCATTGAAACTTTTGCCCCGTGGATTTTTCCTTGTAGTTCCAATCGTTGTCTATCCTTGCTACAATGATGTTTTCTTCGTTGCCAAAATGAACAAGGTCTGACACGTCAAAGCCAAAAGCCATCACGCCGTTTTCGTGCAGGCCGATAGGGGCGCCGTTCAAATAAAATTCACCGCCTTGCCGGATGCCTTCAAATTCTAAAAAAACCTTTTGCCCTTTGGCCGATGCGGGTAACTTAAAATGCTTGCGGTACCAGGCAATGCTGGTGGATAAATCGGCGATGTCTTTGCGAAAAGCTTCGTCTTCGTTCCAGGCATACGGCAGCGTAACGCTTTTCCAAGACGCATCATCAAAGGCCGTTGCTTCCGCACCTTTGGCATCACCCACAAACACCTTCCAACCGGGGTTAAAATTGTATTTGCTTCGCTGCGCAAAAACCGTTGTCGAAAGGGCGAGAAGAAAGAAGAGGATTGATTTCGTGCGGTTCATACTAAAGGGTTTCTTTTCAATTGTTCTAAGGTTAATGAGCCGATGTTGTTTCTATAAATTATAAAAAGCCGTTGCGTTCCCACCGAATATTTGTTGCTTTTCATCCTTTGTATAAGCTGAAAAATAATCGTCAACCAAATTGACTACTTCGCTGTACTCTGCAGCCACGAGGCATACCGGCCAGTCGGAACCAAATAAGATTCTGTTCGGGCCGAAGGCATCCGCAACGACATCGAGATAAGGGGTGAAATCTTCTTTGCACCAGCCTTTCCAATCGGCTTCGGTTACCATGCCCGATAGTTTGCAATAGACGTTTTGGAATTGCGCAACGGCAGCAATCCCCTTCTTCCACTCTTCAATCTTTCTCTCTTTGATGACTGGTTTGGCAAGATGGTCAATGATAAAAGGCTGGTCGGGGAAGGAGGAAACAAAGCCGGGAATGAATCGAAGCTGGTCTTCGTAAATAAGAATGTCGTACGTAAAGTTACAGTTACGCAAGGCCGCGATGCCTTTTTTAAACGAAGGCCGCAGCATAAAGTCGCGTTGGGCTTCGCCCTGCAACACGTGGCGAAAGCCTTTGACAATTTTGAACTGTTGAAAATGCGCAAGGCGTTCTTCTATATTGTCAGCTCCTAAATCTACCCAGCCGACAATGCCTTTGATAAACGTATTTTCATTGGCCAGGTCAATTAGAAAATGGGTCTGTTCTTCCGATTGGTCAGCTTGCACGGCCACGCAGCCATCAAAACCGTTTTGCCTTAACAACGGCGCTAAATCTTCGGGCATAAAATCCCGTTGAATCACCGACATGTCACCGGTTATCCAACTGTCGCGAATGGGATCAAATTTCCAAAAGTGCTGGTGTGCATCAATGCGCATGGCGGATGGTTTCAAACAATGGTTTCAATGCCTTCTTTGGCCGCGATGGCGCCGTCAAGTCTTGTCTCCGCTTCCTGCGGCTCCGGCTTGTAGCCTTTCCATCCGAAATAAACAATCACCGCAAAGCAAACCAGCGGCACGATGTACCCGCTTTGAATGTTGCCCGTGGCATCGCTGATGTAACCAAAAATTCTTGGCAACACGGCCCCGCCTACAATGGACATGATGATTAAGCTGCTGCCGTATTCGGTATCGGCGCCAAGGCGTTGAATACCGAGCGAAAAAATGGTGGGAAACATGATGGACATGAAAAAGCAAATGCCGATGACCGCATATACGGTAATCATCCCGTGCGCCAACATAGCCACGGCACAAAGCCCGATGTTGACGGCGGCATACGCAGCCAACAGTTTAGGTGGCGGTATCGTTCGCATTAATGCAGTGCCGAGAAAGCGGCCGATGAGAAAGGCAATGCCGCAGGCACCGAGATAATCCGCTGCTTTTACTTCAGCTAATGAAGCCGATTTTGTTGCGTATAAAATAAAAAGGCTGAACACACAAACCTGTGCGCCCACGTAAAAAAATTGTGCAACAACGGCCCACGAAAGATGCTTGTGTTTAAAGGCGTGAAAGATGCTCTTGCTGCTTTCACCGCCTTCATGGTTTTGAATTTTTGGCAAACGTGTTAATGCGAACAAGATCGCCACCACAATCAATACCACCCCCAAAATAAAATACGGCGTTTTTACCGACGATGCTTCCGATGCGAGGGCAAGTTTTCGTGCACTCTCTGTCATGCCGTTCAACTCTGTGTCGGTATAGCCTTTGGTAAGAATTACTCTGGCGCCGATGACCGGCGCCGCCGCGGCGGCAAGGCCGTTAAATGATTGCGCAAGGTTTAAGCGTTGCGTGGAAGATTCGGCCGGGCCAAGGCTGGCCGCATACGGATTGGCCGCGGTTTCCAACGTTGTTAATCCGCAGGCGATAATGAACAAAGCAAACAAAAAGAAGAAATAAGATTGCGTGTTGGCCGCAGGAATAAATAAAAAGCAACCAACGGCAAAAACCAGCAGGCCGGTGATGATGCCTGTTTTATAACCAAAGCGCTTCATGAGGACGCCGGCGGGCAATGCCATTAAAAAGTAGGCGATGAATACCGCTGAATCAACCAGCGTGGCTTGTGTGGTGGTAAGCGTAAAGGATTTTTTCAGGTGCGGTATTAAAACGGGATCGAGGTTATGGGCAAAGCCCCATAAAAAAAACAGGGAAGTCACCAAAATAAACGGCAAGAGGTAGGCTTGTTTATTCATACAGTTTTTGTGCGGGATTTCAGTGACCTAACCTTGCTAAGTTATGGCCTGTATCCCCGCAATCGTTTCGGGTGATGCAATGCCTGAAAGAACAGCCTTTCAAAAGCAAAACCGTCCTGCGCTGTCCCGATGGTAGCACGGAAAGTAAAAGATGCAAAGGAGCCTTGCCGAAGGAGTTTCTGCATTAATACAAAAGCATTGTCGGAACAAAAGGGCCAAAGCCTACTGCACAAGGTTTTTAACAACAGCACACGGCGGTCCCGCACATGGAGATTTCCATTATCTTGCTGATACGGGACAATGTTGGCGGGCACAACGAAATTGGGGTTGACGTAAGATTGATAAAACAACAAAACAGCGCAACATCTCTTCTGCATGACATGGCAAGCCATCAAGGAATTTATTGCGCATTGGTATTGGATACCGCTTACGCTTACCTATGCCGCCATTATCATTACCATCATCAGCCAAAACCGCGACCCAGGCAAGTCGTTGGCCTATATTCTGGTGTTGGCATTTCTTCCCGTTGCCGGTTTACTCATTTACTATTTCTTCGGCCGCAAGCCGGCGTTCAAGAATCCACTGTTCAACAAAAAGCGAAAGGTTGACCGGCAAAAGATGAATGAGTTTTTCGAGCAGTTGTCGCCCATCATGCAGGAACGTATTGAAACGTTGGAAGAAGAAATCGGCGAGGCATCCGCACCGTTCCGTTACTTATACAACCTTCAGCAATCCCTGGTAAGCCAGGGCGATAAACTGACCTTATTGAACAACGGCGAAGCATTTTTTCCGGCCTTGTTTGACGCCATTGAAAAAGCGAAGAAGCACATTCATCTGGAGTATTACATCTTCACTTCCGATGACGTAGGCAATCGCTTAGCTGATTTGCTGATTCAAAAGAAAAAGCAAGGATTGGAAATAAGGGTGATTGTGGACGGTGTGGGTTCCAACAAAATAAAAGACATTCCCAAACGGTTGAAAGAAGCAGGCATTTTTTGTTTGAAAACCCTGCCTGTTGCCTTTACTTCTTTAGCCAACAGCAACTACCGCAATCACCGCAAGATCGCCGTCATTGATGGCCGCATTGGTTTCATCGGCGGCATCAACATTGACGAGCGTTATCTCAACAACGGCAAGCACAACCTTTTTTGGCGTGATACGGCCCTGCGTTTAGAAGGCAACGCGACAAACCTTTTGCAAATGCAGTTTTTCCTAAGCTGGCTTTTTTCCGGAGGTGATTTGGCGCCGGGAAAGATTCTTGATTACATTAACCGTGACACTTTCGTACAAGGCAGGTCGTTCTCCGCCGTGGCGTCAAGCGGTCCCGGTTCCGAAACGCCGTTTATCATGGAATCCTTGCTGCTGGCGATTTCACAAGCCAAGAAAAACATTCGCATCACCACGCCGTATTTCATTCCTTCCGGGCAACTGCTTACCGCCATGCAAATAGCGGCAGCCAAGGGCATAAATGTGGAATTACTGCTTCCCGAAAAAGGCGATTCCAGCATTGTGCAATACGCTTCGTTTTCCTACATCAAGCCGTTGTTGCAACGCGGCGTAAAAATCTACCTTTATCAAAAAGGCTTCATTCATTCCAAAACCATTTTTATTGATGGCTGCCTGGCTTTCGTGGGCACGGCCAACATGGACACCCGGAGCTTTTACCTGAACTTTGAAATCATGGCCGTAGTTTATGAAGAAGCCTTTTGCCAACAATGCGAAAAAAGTTTTGCGGCCGATATAAAACAAAGCAAAGCGATGACCCTGGAAAAATGGTCGAAACGCAGGTTTTGGCTACGGGCAGCAGATTCCGTCTGCCGGCTGATAGCGCCGTTGTTGTAAGCTTGTTCTTAAAAATTCATCAGTTAACCTGGTAGACTACTTTTCTCCTGTTAGTTTTTCCGACAACGCCGCTTTGGGCTTTCGCTTTCGCAGCCCCCACCATTCGCCTTTGTGGTGAAGCGGAATGGTATCGCCTAAAACTTTTCCCCACGGTTTCAGGCCGGGCACCCGGTCAAAAATGATTTTTAAAATAGCGGTAAAGGGGATGGAAAGAAACATGCCCGACACGCCCCACAAAGCCCCGCCGAGCAAGACCGTTACCACCGAGATGAAGGCATTGATCTGCACCTTGGAAGAAACCACGTTTGGCACCAGAATATTGTTGTCAATAAACTGAATAATGAGATAAGAGGCAACGATCCACAATTGGGTGCTGTAGCCGTCTTTGGTTACCGTAGCCATCAGCACCGGCAAGGCAATGGCCACGATGCCGCCAATGTAGGGGATCATGTTAAGCAAGGCGCCAATTACACCAAACAATACGGCATACTTTACATCCAATAGCAACAAGGCCACGGAGTTCAATGCAGCTACTATCAAGGCTTCCAAGAGCAAGCCGACCATATAGCTTTGCGTAGCCGCCTTTACTTCGTTCAAAATCTCTCCTACCTGCGCTGCGTTTTTTTCGGCAAATACTTCAAACAAAAAATTCAGGAACAACGTTTTGTAGTACAAGAGCAGATAGATGTAAACCGGCAGCAATGTAACGGAGCCCAGGGTGCCAACCAGAGAACCGATGGTGGGCCCAACCAGGGACTTGCTTTTGTTCAATGCTTCAGTAAGCATGGCGGCTTGCTTTTGGGTAGTGATGCCCATGTTTGTTTGCAGCCACTGTCCGAGTTGCGTGCCCAATGCACCGAGCTTTTGTTTCAGCACCGGCAGTGATTCGATAAAATGCGAAAGCTGCGAAGAAAGAAAATAAGCAAGCACCACAAAGATGACAACCAGAAGCAGGAGCGAAAGGGCCACGGCGGCTATCTTGGGCACTTTGCGCAGCAGCAACCAATTGCAAACCGGGTTTAGCAAAATAGCCAGCACCACTGCAAAGGCGATAGGGATCAGTGTGTCCTGCAAGATGTAGAGAACATACACAAAGAGTATTAACCCAAACAAGGTGATAGTGGCTTTGGAATAAAACGGTTGGTCTTTTAACGTCATAGAAATGGTTGCGTGAAGAATAAAACCGGTATTTCTAAAGATACGGTTTCGAATCACATTTACGTATTCCCGTTTTTTACACGGAACAGCCGCAACGGTTTACAACACAGGTTTGATAGTGGAACGTCAGTACAAGCAAAACATATAGCCCGATGTGCTATTACTACAAAAAGCAAAGCCTGTAATAAACGAATTACAGGCTTTGCTTTTTGTATTTCTTGTTTGCGGAGACTAAGGGATTCGAACCCTTGATACCCTTTCGAGTATACACACTTTCCAGGCGTGCTCCTTCAACCACTCGGACAAGTCTCCAACGCAAGGGCGGCAAATTTAATGGTTCTCTTTTATCGCAAAGAGTTTTTCTGCGTTAGCTGTTGTAGCCTGCGCAACTTCCTCCAGGGAAATGTTTAAGAGCAATGAAACCTTCTCCGCTACCAGTTTTGTATAAGCCGGTTCGTTCCGTTTACCGCGATAAGGCACCGGCGCTAAATAAGGCGCATCAGTTTCTAAAATTAAATGTGATAAACCCACTTGTTCAATCACTTTATCCAACCCTGAATTTTTAAACGTAATCACGCCGCCGATGCCGAGCAGAAAATCCAAAGACATAATTTTTCTTGCCTGTGCTTCATTGCCCGAGAAACAATGAAAGACGCCCCGCAGTGCAGGATATTGGGCTACCACCTCAATGCACTCATCAGTGGCATCGCGTGAATGAATAGAGATGGGCAGATTGTATTCTAAAGCCCATTCTATTTGCCGGTGAAAGGATTCGTATTGCTGTTGCACAAAGGTTTTGTCCCAGTAAAAATCAAGGCCTATTTCGCCAACGGCAATGAATTTTTTTTGAACCAGATAGCTTTTGACAACATCCAATTCTTCAGAATAATTCTCTTTTACCGAGCAGGGGTGAAGCCCCATCATGCTTTTACAAACCGGAAACCGTGCTTCGGTTTGCAGCATGGCTTCGTGCGTGGTTGAATCAATAGCCGGCAGGTAAAGTTCCTGCACGCCGGCTTCCGTTGCGCTTGCGACCACTTGCTCGCGGTCGGCATCAAATTGCGGCAGGTAAATGTGGGTGTGGCTATCTATCAAATAAGGTTGCATGATTCAAAATTCCTTCAAAAAAATTTAAGAAGTCTTTAAACCATGCACCTTTGCCTCCTTCCTACGGGCACTTAAAACGCAACGCATGACCAAAGTTTCCTTTCTCACCCGGTTGACAGCCATCACCTTTGCCGCAGCTCTTTTTGTTGTTGGGTGCAAAAAAGAAAACAGCGACACGCTTTCGGCACAGGAAGAAGAACAAGCGGCTGCTTTTTCCACCGAATCCGAAGCGGAATCCGACGGCACCTTCGATGACGTATCCAATAATGTGTTAGGCATAAATACAGATGTGGGCCTGGGCGGTGTAGGCATTTTTGGCCGCACGGCGTCACCGTCGCAAATAGGCCGGGAAATGAACATTGATTCCGTGCCTTCCTGTGTTACCGTTACCATCGTTCCGTTGCAAACCGGTGTTTATCCTAAAACCGTCACGCTTGATTTTGGCGCCGGTTGCTACAGTCATGGACATTTGCGCAGCGGCAAAATCAGAACTGTATTTACCGGGCCGCTTCGCGAAGCCAACAGCGTTGCCACTACCACCTTTGACAATTTTAAAATTGACAGCGTAAAAGTGGAAGGCACACATAAGATCACCAACACTACCGCCACTACTGCGGGTTCTAATCAACGCCAATTTAAAATAGAAGTCATCAGCGGAAAACTGACAAAGCCCAACGGAAATTATGCCGAATGGAACTCGGTGCGGGTAAACACGCAAACCGAAGGCAACGGCACTACAAGCCCGGCTGATGATATTTTTAAAGTAACCGGAAACGCAAGCGGCAAGGTCAAAAGAGAAAACCTGATTGTGCTTTGGGATGCCGAAATCACCGAACCCCTAATCAAAAAATTCACCTGCGCCTGGGTTTCAAAAGGCCGGCTTAAAACCGTGCGGCACGGGTTGCCTTCCAATACACCATGGGTAGCCGTACTTGACTACGGCACAGGAACCTGCGATAACGCGGCCACGCTAACTATCAACGGCAATATGCAGCAAATTACTTTGCACTAATTAAAATAATTCTTTTACCTTTAAACCAGTTTTCATAGGGTACGGATTAAAAACGGGCCAGGGTTTCTACCCAGGCCCAAATTTTTTTAGCGGCTTTCCATGACGATTTTCCCAAATTCATAACCTTCTTTCTTCAAAGTTTTTAGAACTGCCGGCAATGTGGCGTTTAAATTTTTCCAGGCTTTTTGGCTGTCGTGAAAGACGACAATAGAGCCCGGTTCAACATTTTTCAACACGTTTTTTGTGCAGGTTTCAGGGCTTATTTTTTGGTCGAAATCAGCACTCAAAACATCCCACATAATGATCGTAAAATTGGCTGTTTTTATCACCTGTTTTAAGCCCTTTGATTGTGAAGATTTTATCTTACCGTACGGTGGCCGGAACAAGTTTGTGTTGATCGTTTTCGCGGCTTCATCTACATCAGCTAAATAAATTTTTGTGTCTGTTTTCCATCCATTCA
The DNA here is from genome assembly GCA_965247695.1 of Flavisolibacter sp. Classification (GTDB taxonomy): domain Bacteria; phylum Bacteroidota; class Bacteroidia; order Chitinophagales; family Chitinophagaceae; genus Flavisolibacter. The sequence continues at coordinate 537,536 of OZ252037.1, read as the reverse complement.
AATGATGCTGTGTATGGTTGCCTATGCTGTGGCCTTCGGCAATAATTTGCTGAAAGGTTTCTGGATGTTTCAGTACGTTATCGCCGATACAAAAGAAGGTTGCCTTTGCATTGTACCTCTTTAATTCATTCATCACCCACGGCGTTATGGTTGAGTGTGGACCGTCATCGAACGTCAGGTAAACGATTTTTTTTTCTGTTGGAATACGCCATACATACGATGGAAAAAGCTTGCCTGCCCACCACGACGTTTTAATAAAGAAACGATGCATTATGAAACAAAGATAGAGAACGCCGATTTGAAGATTTGGCGATTTGATGATTTGAAAATGAGTGGCGATTACATAAAGATTGAGCAAACATAAACCCTTGCGTAAAATTCAATCACTGCTAACCAATAGCGTAATAGCCCACCTTCAAATCATCAAATTTTCAAATCCCCAAATCATGCCATCACCTCCTTCGTACTTTTACCCGCTATGGAAAAGAAAGTAAGGGTGCGGTTTGCGCCCAGTCCTACAGGCGGTTTGCACCTCGGCGGCGTTCGCACGGTGTTGTATAATTATTTGTTTGCCAAGAAGCACGGCGGCGATTTTATCGTACGCATTGAAGACACCGACCAAAGCCGCTTTGTGCCCGGCGCGGAAGAATACATCTTCCAAACCCTTGCCTGGTGCGGCCTACAGCCGGATGAAAGCCCGCAGCACGGCGGTGCCTTCGGGCCGTACCGGCAAAGTGAACGCAAAGAAAATTATCGTCAATACGCTGATGACCTGGTGCAGAAGGGACAGGCTTATTATGCCTTTGATACGGCGGAAGAACTGGATGCGATGCGGGCAAAACTTCGCACCACCGAAAACCCATCGCCGCAATATGATAGAACCGTACGAATGCAAATGCGCAACTCCTTGAGTTTATCAAAGGAAGAAGTGGACGCACTGCTGGCGAAAGATGTACCGCACGTCGTTCGCATTAAAATGCCCGAAGGCGAAACGGTTTCGTTTACCGATGCCATCCGTGGTGAAGTCAGCTTTGATACGTCAACCGTTGATGATAAAGTTTTATTGAAAGCCGATGGCATGCCGACGTATCATCTGGCCGTGGTAGTAGATGATTACCTCATGCAAATTACCCACGCCTTTCGCGGCGAAGAATGGTTGCCCAGCGCACCGGTGCACGTATTGCTTTGGCGTTGGTTATTTAGCGAAGAAGCGATGCCGCAATGGGCGCATCTCCCTTTAATTCTTGGGCCGGCCGGCAAGTTGAGTAAACGCGACGGTGCTAAATATGGATTCCCGGTTTTTGCCATGAACTGGAAAGATCCAAAGACCGGCGAACTAACGGAAGGCTTTCGCGAAAGAGGCTTTTTACCCGAAGCTTTTATCAACATGCTGGCCGTACTGGGATGGAACGATGGCAGCGAACAGGAATTGTTTTCAATAGACGAGTTGATCCAAAATTTTTCGATAGAACGTGTGCACAGCAGCGGAGCAAAGTTTGATTTTGAAAAGGCCAAGTGGTTCAATCACGAATGGATAAAAAAAGCACCGGCCGAAAGACTGCGGGCCGATGTAAAAGCTGTTTTTCTAAAGCATGAATTAGAAATCAGTGATGATGTTTATCTCGACAAGATCATTGATTTAGTGAAAGACCGCGTAACGCTGTTGCCTGACTTTTGGGAACATTCCTTCTTCTTTTTTAAAGCGCCGAAGCAGATTGATTATGCACCGGTGATGGCGAAATGGAATCCTGCCAAGAAGGAATTTTTCACGGCCTTATCACGTCCGCTGTTGCATTTGAGCGAGTGGAAGGCGGCTTCCATAGAAAGCCTTTTTAAACAATTGGCCGAAGCAGCGAGGATCAAACCAGGTGAATTGCAATTGCCTTTGCGGTTGATGTTGGTTGGAGGCAAGTTTGGTCCGCCCGTATTTGAAATTGCCGAAGTGTTGGGCAAAGAAGAAACAGTAACTCGGATTGAATACGCACTGGTAAACATGCCGGAACATTAAGTTTGATACGTTGTGCCCTTTGCGGTTCTTTGTGTCCTTTGTGTTCCGGTCTTTTGGAGCACGAAGAACACCAAGGACACACGAAGGGCATAAAGATTTCTTACCCGCGTTGCTCCATCAATTGCATAATCGGTTCCCATTCACCGGCAAGTGATCGAAGCAAGACCTTGTCTTCTTCATTCAATCTCTTTATTCCTTCTGTATTTGCCTGCACTTGCTCTGCGGTTCTTATACCTGGAATAACAGTGCTGATTTCTGCGAAGCTTAGAATGTAACTCAACGCGAGACTACCTTTCGACAAGCCTTCTTTTTCGCCGATAGGCCAAACTCTTTCCTGGAGCAATGCCAATGCTTTCTCCATAATCTCCGGCGACAAGCGAAAGTTGCGATGGTCATCTTTTGCAAAGGTTGATGAAGAAGAAAACTTACCGGTGAGCAAACCAAACTGCAAAGGCATTCGGGCAATGATACCGCAACCTTTTGCGGCGGCCTTCCCTATCACGTCAATGGCTTTTTGGTTGATGATGTTGAACACAAGTTGAAAGCCATCACCAATATTTTTCTCCAATAAATAATCCGCTTCGGCTTGCGGATGAAAGGTGTTTAACGACAAGCCCCAACAACGAATCTTGCCTTGTCGCTTTAAGGCTTCCATTGCTTCGATGCACTCGCCATTTTGCAAGTGAGCCATGCGTGCCGAATGCAATTGGTAATAATCAATGCAGTCCCGCTTCAATCGTTTCAGGCTCTCTTCACAGGCTTTGATGATGTAATCCTTGCTGTAATCCAATACAATTTTTTCCTCAATGCTTCGGTGGCCGACTTTGGTGGCAATGATGGCCTCTTTATTTGCACCAATGGTTTCACCCAGCAAACTTTCCGAATGACCCAAGCCGTAAAAATCAGCCGTATCAAAGAAGTTGATGCCGGCATCGAGTGCTGAATAGATAGCTTTTGTTGACGTGGTATCGTCGGCATCGCCCCAACCGATAGGAACGTCGCCCACTTTAGCGCCGCCGCCAATGGCCCAGGCGCCAAAGCCAATCTCACTCACCTGCAGATCTGTGTTGCCAAACTTTCTGTAATTCATTGTACCAAATTACACAACCACTTTTTGCCTGAAAGTTTATCTTCAACACACCAACGCCTTTTATGAAGAAAAAATGGATCTTGATCTTTCTGCTACTGCTAAAATTTTCATTGCCTTTTCTTCTGTCCAATCCTGCTTTTGAACTCCACCGCGATGAATACCTCTATTACGAACAAGGGAAGCATCTTGCCTTTGGCTATCTCGAAAACCCGCCGCTGATCGGGCTTCTGGCTTATCTCTCTTCGCTGTTTGGTGGCGGCTTCTTTTGGATAAAGTTTTGGCCGTCGCTTTTTGGCGTGCTCACCATGTGGTTCACCGTCCGCACTGCTAAACAACTTGGCGGCGGTTTTTATGCGCAAATCATAGCTGCCATTGGCATGCTGTTTTCGGCTTACCTGCGCACTCACTTTTTATTTCAACCCAATTTTTTAGACATCTTCTTTTGGACGGTGAGTGCTTATTTTTTAGTGCGCTACATCAACACACAACAAACACGGTTTATTTATTACCTCGCCTTTTCGTTAGCCTTGGGATGGTACGGTAAATACTCTGTGTTATTCTTTATTCTCTCGTTGCTATTGTCGCTCTTGCTCACACATCATCGTGCTATCTTTCTGCGTAAGCAATTATGGACAGCGGTTGCGCTGGCCATAATTTTTATCAGTCCCAACATTGTTTGGCAATACTTGCATCGCTGGCCCTTGGTACATCACATGCAGGAACTTCAGGAAACGCAACTGCAACATTTAAACAGGCTTGATTTTATAAAAGAGCAAATCCTGATGTTGTTGCCCGTTGCTTTTTTATGGATTGGCGGATTGGTGTGGACGCTTAAAAGCAAGGCTTATCGCGTTATTGGTTATTGCTATTTGGGCATCGTTCTTTTATTGATAATGGGCAGCGGCAAAGGCTATTATGCCTTGGGTGCATATCCAATGTTATTGGCTGCCGGCGGCGTTTGGGCCGACAGAGTTTCGATAAAAAAGATTTGGTTGCGCTATGCTTTTGTAGCCATTATTTTGATTCTTGCCCTGCCCTTTGTTCCCTTGTTGTTGCCTATTAGTTCACCGCAAAAGATGGCGGCCGCTAACAAAAAATGGGGATGGGAAAAATTGGGCATTTTAAAATGGGAAGACGGAAAGAATCATCCCCTGCAACAAGACTTTGCCGACATGTTGGGATGGAAAGAACTGGCGCAAAAAACAGAAAGAATCTTTGACAGTGTGAATACTCTTCAACCCGGAAACACAACCGTGTTTTGCGGCAACTACGGCTTTGCCGGCGGCCTTAAATATTACGGAAGAAGCGAAGCGTTTAAAAGCAAAATCATCTCCGGCAACGGCAGCTTTGTTTTGTGGGCGCCACCGGAACTGCGTTTTGAAAATTTAATTTTTGTAAATGAAAATTTGCCCGCTGAATATTTTGAGCTGGCGAAGCAATTTCACAGTGCAAAGGTTGTTGATTCCTGCACTAACGCTTTATCGCGGCAACGGGGCAGTGTGATTGTTTTTTTAAGCGGCGCATCGGACAGCGCTAGCTACATGTTGAACCAATACATAAGCAACAAGCGTTCGCGATTCATCCGATAGCCAATTCCCTTGCTTCCGTTATTTTTACGGCTTCCTCATGAATACAATCAATCGTCCCATACGGGTTTTAGTGGCCAAAGTTGGCTTGGACGGCCACGACCGCGGTGCTAAAATTATTGCCACAGCTTTGCGTGACGCCGGCATGGAAGTCATCTACACCGGCCTGCGGCAAACACCGGAAATGGTGGTCAGCGTGGCTTTGCAGGAAGACGTGGACGCCATCGGCATTTCTATTTTAAGCGGCGCACACATGACGGTGTTTCCAAAAGTGGCGGCGCTGATGAAAGAAAAAGAGATGACAGATGTATTGCTCACCGGCGGCGGCATTATTCCCGATGACGACGCCAAAACATTGAACAGCCAGGGCGTAGGTAAACTGTTTGCACCGGGTACACCCACAAAAGACATTGCCGACTACATTACCGGTTGGGTGAAAGAGAACAGAAGTTTTTAATTTTACAGAGTGGAAAAGAAAATCAAAATATTCAAAAGCCTGGAAGAGCAGGAACATTATTTTCTCTCCTATTTTGCCGCCCTCACGCCGTCCGAACGATTGCGAAGCTTAGCCCAACTTCAGCGAACTAACTTCAATGGTTTTCTGCTACCGTCAGGTAAAAAGCTTACTGTTCATAAACGCTATTTTGCCAATGGACATTGAGCATCCCGAATTCCTTCTTTTTTTGCGTTGCGCAAAGCAAAACGGCCTTCGGTATCTGTGTATCGGCGGCTATGCCGTCAACTACTTTGGGTATCGCCGCGTAACGGAAGATATGGACATCTGGATTGCACCGACGAATGAAAACAGATCGGCTTTCATCAACACCTTGCTGTGCATGCAGTACACGGAAAGTGAAATCGAATACCTGCGCGACGAAGACTTCACTACTTACTTCATGATCACTATCGGGAACCGCCCACACGTGATTGACGTGCTGACAATCATCCATCATCGCCTGGATTTTGACGATGCGGAAAAGCACATGATCATACATCCGGTAAGCGAAGAGATCGAACTAAAACTTGTCCCTTACGATTACTTACGAAACATGAAACTTCTTTCGCGTCGTCCGAAAGACTTGTGGGATGTAGCACGCCTCGATGAACTGTTCAACCCAAAAAAATAGACACATGGCTTATACAACTTTACTTACCTCGCTCCATAATGGCATTTTCACCATTACCATCAACCGCCCCGATAAACTCAATGCGATTAACGTAGCCGTGATGAATGACTTGAATAGCGTGATGGATGAAGTGGACAACAACGCCGAAATCAAAGCCGTCATTCTCACCGGTGCGGGGCAGAAAGCTTTTGTGGCCGGTGCAGACATTAGTGAGTTTACAGGTTTGAGCAAAGAAGAAGGAACGACGCTTGCCAAAAAAGGACAGGACATTTTTTTTCGTATTGAAAACAGCGCCAAGCCAATTGTTGCAGCGGTGAATGGTTTTGCTCTGGGCGGTGGTTGCGAACTGGCGATGGCTTGCCATTTTAGGCTTGCCAGCGAGAACGCAAAGTTTGGCCAGCCCGAAGTGAACCTTGGTTTAATACCGGGATATGGCGGCACGCAACGGCTGGTGCAATTGATTGGCAAAGGGCGAGCAATAGAACTGTTACTCACAGGTAACATGATAGATGCGCAAACGGCACTGGCTTATGGCTTGGTAAATCATGTATTGCCGGGAGAAGAATTATTGAACAAAGCAGTTTCTATTTTAGAAATTATTGTTGCCAAAGCACCCTTGGCTGTGGGCAAATGTATAGCAGCAGCCAATACTGCTTATACTTCTGAAGGTTATAAACAAGAGTTGGAAGGTTTTGGTGAAAGTTTTGCTACGGAGGATATGAAGGAAGGAACGAGTGCGTTTTTGGAGAAGCGGAAGGCGAGGTTTAAGGGCAGGTAATTTTTTGCTTCGTGCTGTTGGTGAGCCAAGCATAAAGCCACGCCTCAACACCAACAACGGCGATGGCCGATTATATAACGAACACCAACGAAGGCAGAACGTTTTTTATGAAATATAAATTTATAAAATTTGAAGGCGTTTTGCGTGTCATTTGCTTAGCTTTTTTGTTAAGTTGCAATCTGTTTGATGACGATGAGGCTCAATTTCAAAAGGTAATTGTCGGTCACATACGAGTTGAGAAGCTAAAAAGCGATTTCGATTACAACCTCGTCCTAAAACAAAGCAATACTTGGAATTTTGGTATTATTGAAGGATGCACAAAAGTTTATTTCGATACTTTAGGCAAAGACATTTTTGTCGAGGAATATTTGAACACTCATAATTCTAATTATTATCAAATCAGGTTACTTGATTCCTTAAGTACAAATCCTACAAAAGCGTTTAAAAAGGTCAAAATTACAGAAAAAGACTTCCAAGCTAACGTTACAATGAGGTCGCCAATATTTACCAGCGATACACGATAACATTTACGCCGCCATTGGTGTTTCGCTTGGCTATTTTCGCCCTTGCCGGTGTTCCCGAAAGCAGCACGCTGCTGTTGGTGTGATGCGATGCCTTCTGCGCTTGGCCCACCAACAGCCGAAGTACAAACGGTCGTTTTTCTTTTTTACAAACCCTCATTCCAATATCCATTCCCGCGTACTCCGGTGCGACACCAACTGCCAGTCCCTTCCCCGCAACGCATACAATCGTATGTACCGCAGTGCGTAAGCCTTTCGTGCGGAACCTGTCGGAAAACGCACAGATAGCGTTCCTGCCACCAAGGCTACATTGCCGTGCAGTTCTACTTCTGTTGAATCGTGTTCCCGTGAAGCCATTGCGTTGACCGGATTGCTTACGCCCCGTAGCCACGTGGCTTTCGTGTCCCGCATACCGGTGGCGTGCAGAAAACGAAAGTCATCGGCGTAAAGCCGCTTTAAAGCAATGGTATCTTTCTTCACCACGGCCTGGTCTATAAAACGATTGAGGGAATGAAGGTAAGTCTTGACGGCAGTTGTATCCTTTCCATTTTGCGCATGTGTGTAAAGGCAAAAGATGATGCTGAAAAGAAGAATGGCGGGTTTCATTCTTAAAGCTAAGAGATTTCGGCCTTTTGTAATTGGTTGGACAGTTGGTTTTCTATTTAACCTTCTTAAGGAAACACCCTCACCGTCTTCACATACCGTCCCTGATAATATTTATTTAACGGCGTAACCGTTACGGCATTCGCTTTCCCCGATGAAGAGTGAATAAACCGCAGGCTGTCGCTGTTGGAAACCACGATGCCCATGTGGCCTACAAAATGTTCGGTGCTGTCGGTGCCGGTAAACAAAATCAAATCACCATCCTTTGCTTCGGCGGCGCTTACTTCTTTACCAACGGTTGTAAAGTCAATGGAAGACCGCGGCACCGCAATGCCGAAATGATTGAACACGTAAGTAATAAATCCAGAACAGTCGAAGCCTTTTGCCGGATCAGTGGAGCCATATAAATAAGGCGTACCGATTAAGGTTTGGGCAAAGCCGACTACGGCTTGCGGTTGTATGCCTTTAGTGTCGATAGTGCCTTGTGCCAATGGCAACGTTTTCTTTTGAATGGTATCCAGGTTACCGCCGACAAACTTCATACTGTCCTTGTTTGTGCTATCGGCCAACGGTTGCCTTGCCTGTAGTGAATCGGTGCTTTGCAGTTGCCCTTCGCCGCTATCGCGGTTAAAGAACCACACGGCGCCCATCCATGCCAACACCAAAAAAGCAGCGATGCCGAAAAACCATTTCATGCAACACGATTGTCTTTCAAATTATTCAAAAACGATTCCACAAAAACAAAGGCTTCTCCTTTTGGAGAGAAGCCTGAAAAATATGAGGGCAAGATTTTATCGCGGGTAAATCTATGCCTTGTGTTTTTTTTGACGGAGTAACAGCATCGCGATAGAATGAGTTCCGTTGTCTCCCTTGTGTATCCTTTGTTTCCGTTGTGTTCCGAAAAAGGCCACGAAGGACACACAAAGGGCACAACGAAATACATTTACGCAAAGAGTTGTCTTGCTATTCCAATATCCTAATCATTGCTTCTTCCCCGCTCTGCATCTTCCCTTTCCTTTTGATACACGAGTAAATAAATTTTCCATTCGAGCAACTCGTATTGCATCGAAAGCTCCACTTTCACTTTGGGCAAATAACTCGCAGCCGGCAACAATTGAAAAATAGTGCTGCTGAATTTTCTGCTTTCATCGGGCTTGTTGTACTCACCACTTAGGCTGTAATCATAGTCGCGATTGAGCTTTAGGGTTATGCCTTTTAATTGCGAATAAAGCGACTTATACTTTTTTTCGGCCGCTTCAAAATCATCGGTGGTGAACATCTGCGCCTGCCAACTGTACACCGGGTTCTTGCCCGAGTACTGAATGATGCTGTTGCTCTCTGCGCTCTTGAAGGATAACAACGATTGATACTCTACTGTCTGCGGGTTAGAGGCCATCACTTCGCCTTTTAGCGTGGCGAAATCTTTTCCATAATCGCCGATAACTTTTTCCAGTGCAGTGCGTACATCGCCGGTGGTAGAACCGGGAAGCTTGAGTTGGGCCGTGGCGGCATGAAAGAGAAGGACAGTGTTAACGAGAAAAAAGAAGCCTTTTGTTTTTGCTTTCATAAGGTGGATTATTTAACAAGTTTTCAGGTGCCAAAATAGGGCCCCGCTTCTTTCTATCAAAGAAAAAACCTAAATTTATCCACGCATTATCCACCAACCTGAAAACAACGTGAATCATGAAAAACAGAAACATCGAGTACCAAAAACAGGCTGCGAAAATTTATAGCGAGGCGTACAAACCGTCCACGAACGTCATTCGTTTTGTACGGTCCATTCTCGGCGCTTTGCTTTACGGCTCCTCCACGGTACAGGGCTATTCGCCGGCCAACAAACGGATTATCCGCTAACAAAAATCCTCCCCGTCCGGGAGGATTTTTTATGTGTTCTTTCTCGCCGGTCATGCCACGGGCATGACCTTACAAACTAATTCATCCGAAAACCTTTCGTGGCTCTCTCCATCATTGGCGGCATGCTGCGTCCGCCCATGCGGTTAATGTTCAGCGTAAACGTGAGCATGAAATAACGCCTCAACACGCGGTTCTTTACATCTTCAATATAGTTCTGCGCCACATTGCGATACACGCTGGTGTTTTGGTTCAGTAAATCAAACACCGAAGCCTTGATTTCTCCCCTCTTGCTTTTAAGAATCTGTTTGGCAATACTGGCGTTCCAGATGGCGTAGTTCTGATTGTAACCGGTAGTAAGACCTGTGTTGAACGTGTAATCAACATCGGTAGCCAGAATAAAATTCTTCGGCAACGTGTAAGTAGCATCGCCGGAATAAACGTGGGTGAAATAGGATTGGTTATTTTGTTTTTGCAACGAATACTTCACCTGATTGTAGTTGACGCTGGCTGTTAATCCCAGGTCAAGTTTTTCTTTGTAATTGTAACTCAATCGCAGGTCCTCTCCCACCGAAAGGTTAAGGGTAAGGTTTTTCAGATTGTCCACGTATGTTACGTCCTGACTGTAACCAATGCGGGTGTTCGTATTAAAATTTCCGCCCGACAAATGCTTGATGGGAAAGCCGATGTTGAAGTTGCCGTTCACGTTGTACACGCCGTTTACATTTACGGGTTTGGTCAGTTGTTCGCCGGTTGCCCGGTTATTGTAAACCGCATTGGCAATCTTGTTTTGCGTGGCTTGATAAGTAACAAAGGCAAACAGGTTTCTAAAGTGAATGATGTCGAAAAAATTATAGCTCAACGTGATGTTGTGCGAGAACTCCTGCTTTAAGGATGCATTGCCAATGTACGTGTAAGGATAGTTGTCATAGTTCTTTACTTCCTGCAATTGCGACGTGGTGGGTTGGTTCGTCCGGCCGCGGTAATTAATGCGCAAACTGCGGCTGCGTTGAAAATTATAATTGAACGAAGCCGTGGGAAAAAAGTTAAGGCTCTTTTGTAAAATGTTGGCCGATGGTTTAGAGATGTTATCGCTTTCCAAGGTTGTTTGCTGCACGGCAAAGCCCAACTGGTAATTGTATTTCTTCTTCACCACCCGAAAGTTGGCGCCCACACGGTCGTACAGATTTGTGTTTTCAAACTTGTTGGTTAAGGTATCCACCAGCTTCTCATACTTACCATTGCCACTGTTGTCAAAAGTTTCGCGGTCCGATGTGTTGCGGGCCTCGTTATGGCTGTAATTCAGTTCCAAAACCTTGTCTCTTGCCAATGGTTCGGTGTAAGAAAGAGAAAGCCCGTAATTATTTGTAGTGCCCGCAGTAGTGGTCATGTAATCGGCCTTACGGGAAAGCGTGTTGATGATGTTGAAACCTTTACGATCGTTATCTGCAAGCGTGTTGGAGAAGTTTACGGAAAGCGTTCTGCCGGGACGACGAAAGCGCCTTCGCCACAACAAGTTATTGCTCCAGGTATAACCGCTGCCTGTATTGTCAGTAATGGTGCGGCCTTTGTTTAAAATTTTGGCTCCTACATAATTCAGCAGCGAATCGTTGCTGTACGAACGGCTGTTTTGCACATTCAGATTCGGTTGATAAATGATGGAGTTGAACGAATCAATGGTATAAATCAGGTTGAAGTTTGCGCGGTGGTTGTTATTGATGCTTTGCGTGGTTGTGTTGTCGTTGTTGATGATGGTGGTGCTGTCGTTAATGAAGCTTTGCCGCAGGGTTGATCGTTCGTTATCGGTGCGGGTGTGGTTAAAGAAATAGCTGCCGTTCACGTCAAAAAGCTTGCTCCAGGTATCGCGATAGTTTAAGCCGGCCTGCGATGAAGAAGTAACGCCACCACCCGTGTTGCCCAAATTAAAACCACCGATAGACGTGCTGCTTCCGCCACCACGATTGTTGACGCTTCCGTTCAACATCGCCATGCCGCCGCCGCTGTTGTTGCTACCGCCAAAACTGTTACCACCGCCATTGCCACCGCCGCCCATGTTCATCATGTTGCCGCCGCCAAAGAGGCCGATCATATCGGTAAGCGTGTAGCCTATTTCATTAATGTTGTTAGCCTTGGCAATGATGTTGGCTTGCGTGGCGCCTTTGAAATAATTAGCCGTCACGCCGGCATTGTAACGGTCATCGGTTCCATAACCGGCATAAGCTTTTCCAAACACGCCTTTCTTCCGGTCTTTTTTTAATTTCAGATTGATGGCTTTGGCACGGCTGCCGTCGTCAATGCCGTTGAACTTGGCTTGTTCGCTCATGTCGTCGTAAACTTCTACACGGTCCACCATGTCGGCGGTTAAATTCTTTGTGGCAAGTTTGGGGTCGTTGTTGAAAAACTCCTTGCCGTCCACATAAACTTTCTGTACGGTTTCTCCCTGTGCTTTTACGGTGCCGTCTTTGTCCACCTGCACGCCGGGCAACTTTTTCAAGAGGTCTTCCACCGTGGCATTGGGTTTTGTTTTAAAAGCATCGGCTTTGTAAGAGATAGTATCGCCGCTAATTTTTACCGGCGTTTCGGTGATGATGACTTCGTCCATCAGCTTGTCCGAACGCTGCAGTTTTATGGCCCCAAAATCTTCCACCGGATGGCTGGCGCTGATGGTAAACTTTTGCTTGAACGACCGCACCCCCACAAAGGAGGAACTGACCGCATAGTCGCCAGGTTCAAGGTTTTTAATTTCAAAATAGCCACTGCTATTAGTAAGTGTAAAAGAGATGAGCGAGGAATCGGGCAGGTGTATCACCGATACGGTGGCATCGCCCAGTGCCGCTGCCGATGTGGAGTCCTGCAAAGTTCCTTTTACAATGCCTGAAACCTTTTGCGCCGAAGCAGAAAGGGTAAGACCTGTTGCAATGAAAAGGAGAACGTATATCTTCTTCATAAGCTCTGATTGTGATGTGTACGAAGATATTCGCAACCGTTGTGAAGCGCCGTTAAATTCCGTTAAGGGCGGGATGAACGGCTGCAGACTGATGCAGAAGGCGGGAAGGTGCAGGTGAATAGAAAGAATGTGTAGATGATCTGCTGGCAGAACCACAAAGACACGGAGGCAAATAGTTTCACAGAGGCTCTTCGTGTATTTTTTTGTTTTTGCGTCTCCTTGGTTACTTTGCCGCAAACAAAAGATGCTTATCCTAAATCAGATAACCGAAACGCATCTCCTGCCCTGATGCCTTTTTCTGTTTGCACCAAGCGGCAACATTCAATCTTCGGATCGTGTTCAAAAAAGAGGATGTAGTCGCCCTCTGTTGCTTCAGTTAAAAAGCTTTTCTTCTCACCCAAGGTTGTCAGCGGAAACATATCATAAGCCATCACATAAGGGAGCGGAATATGCCCTGCGCCGGGAAGCAGATCTGCCATATAAACAATTGTTTTGCCTTTGTAACTTATCTGCGGCAGCATCATGGCTGCGGTATGGCCTTCTACAAAACGCACCGAAATATTTTCGCTAAAACGCTGTTTCGGCAAGGGTTTGTAAGTTTCCCTCCCGTCCCGATAGCTATTAGGAGCAATCGGAACCACATTGGGCGTTTCAATAAACTTTAATTGCCTGCTTTCTTTTACCGGTAAAATATTTTCTTTCAGGAACGATGCTTTCTCTCTATCATTCGGCTTCGTGGCCCAATTCCAATGTTCTTCATTGCTCCAATACGTTGCGTTTTTACAAGCCGGCACTAACTTTTCACCTTCGCGAACAATAGCGCCGCCGCAATGGTCAAAATGCAAATGAGTTAAAATAACATCGGTAATATCATCACGATGAAAACCGTGAGCGGCTAAGGATTTGTCAAGTGTGTCATCGCCGTATAAATGATAATGACTAAAGAATTTTTCATCCTGTTTATTGCCGATGCCCGTATCAATCAATAGCAATCTGTTTCCATCTTCAATCAACAGAAGCCGCATGGCCCAGGTACATAAATTATTTTCATCCGCAACATTAATCTTGTTCCAAATGCCTTTGGGCACTACGCCGTACATGGCGCCGCCATCGAGTTTAAAATAACCGGTGTTGATGGTGTAGAGTTTCATAAATGTCTAAGCCGTTGCCAAGGCTTTTTGCTTTTGCAACGTAGCAAGTAAACCGATTAAGCCAAGCACAAAGAAAACAATCAGCGCCAGCACCGAATTGCGCATGTTGCCGGTGAGTTCCTGCACCAGGCCAAAGCTCAACATGCCGATGACGATGGCCACCTTTTCGGTGACGTCGTAGAAGCTGAAGAAAGAAGCCGTGTCTTTTGTTTCGGGCATCGTCTTGGCGTACGTTGAGCGGCTAAGCGATTGAATGCCGCCCATGACCAAACCCACTAAAACCGCGATGATATAAAACTGCGTTTCGGTGGTGATGAGATAAGCCGCGATGCAAATGCCAATCCACATTAGTACCACAAACATCAACACCCTGAAGTTGCCAAAGCGGCTGGAGAGCTTTGCCATGATATAAGCACCGGCAATGGCAACTACTTGTATGATGAGGATGCAGGCAATCAGTTTGCTCGTAGCCAACTGCAACACCTGGCTGCCGAAAAGCGTAGCGGCCAGCATTACCGTTTGCACACCCATGCTGTAAAAAAAGAAAGAGATTAAGTAACGTTTCAACACCGGTAATTGACTTGCCTGGTTCCATACTTTTTTTAATTCGGCAAAACCGTTGGTGAGAAGATTCCGGTTGTTTGTTTGTGCCGCGGCAACCGATTTAGGCAAATGCGCAAAGGTGATTTGGGCGAAACCCATCCACCACAAACCAACCAACAGAAACGAAAGGCGCGGGGCGAAGCTACTGTCCCTGATGCCGAACCATTCCGGCTTCAGCACAAAGAACAAGCAAACGATTTGCAGCAACACACTGCCAACGTAGCCGTACGAAAAGCCTTTGGCGCTAATGCGGTCCTGATCCGGTTCTGCCGCTATTTCGGGCAAATAAGAATTGTAAAAAACCAGGCTGCCGCAATATCCGATGGCCGCCAGAATAGCGCCGGCCATCCCCAATCCTAATGTGCTTTTATCAAACCAAAACAAGGAGCAGCAAGCCAGGCTTCCAAGGTAGCAAAAGAACTGCATGAAGCGCTTCTTGTTGCCTTTGTAATCGGCGATGGAGGAAAGAATAGGCGAAAGAATGGCGATGACGAGATAAGCAAAAGCAATGGCGTAGTTGTACAACGAGGCGCTTTCAAACTCTCTTCCTAAAAACTGCACTTTGTGGCTAACGATAACGCCGGCGTCATTTTTCACACTGGTAATGGCATCGTAATAAGCCGGGAAAATGGTAGATGTAATGACGAGGTTATAGGCGCTGTTGGCCCAGTCGTACATGGCCCAGGCGTTGATAACTTTTTTGGAAGCTGTTTGCATGTTGGTTCTGTTGTCGGTGTGCTTTGTAAAAATCGGCGGCGATTGGTTTTCTAACCCGAAGGATCGCATGTTTATAGCAACGTAAACAAAGCACAAGGGTAAATATAAAACAGGCAAGACAGCATTAGCCGTTTTTATTTCAGTAAAAAAGAGGGGAGCTAACAATGAGAGCAGGCTACTTCAAATACCCCGACAAAACCAAACAAAGCAACACCGTGCCGATGATAATCCGGTACCAGCCAAACAGCTTAAATCCGTACTTCTGCAGATACGTAATGAAGAATTTTATGGCCGCAATCGCCACCAAAAAAGCTATGAAACTACCGGCCACCAGCAACTCTTTTTCTTCACCCGAAATAGCGCCCTGGTCTTTGTAGAAATCGTATAATTCTTTTGCCGTCGCGGCAAACATCGTGGGCACGGCCAGAAAGAACGAAAACTCCGCGGCCAGCCTTCTCGTTAACCCTTGTTGCATGCCGCCGATAATAGAAGCGGCGCTGCGGCTCACACCCGGTACCATGGCCAACACCTGCCACAAGCCGATAGTGAAGGCTTTTCGATAGGTAATGTCGGCGTCGTGATTATACTTGGGACGGTTAAACAGGCGATCAACAAAAAGCAACACTACACCCCCCACTAAGAGAGCAATGGCAACAGTCAGGTCGCTTTCCATCAGCCCCTTAATTTTCTTAGAGAACAAAGCGCCGAAAACAAGCGCGGGAATAACCGCCACAATCAGCTTTACATAAAACTGCCAGCGGCTGAAGTCGAAGAATTTTTTGTAGTAAAGAACGACAACGGAGAGAATGGCGCCGAGTTGAATCACCACTTCAAACAGTTTGGTGAATTCCAGTTTTTCGATGCCGAGCAGCGACGAGGTAATGATCATGTGGCCGGTGGACGACACGGGCAAAAACTCGGTGAGGCCCTCCACAATGGCAAGGATGATGGCTTGAATGAGAGTCATGTTTATTCAGCCGCCGTGGCGGAGGGTTTTGGTTGGCGAAAGATGGCGTAGATTTCAATGGCAAGGCCGATCAGAATAATGATGGGCGCCAGCGTTATGCGGCGGGCACTATAAACTTCAGCCTTGTTAAATACATTCGGGTCGGGGCTGCCGCCGCCGGCCATTAATAAAAAGCCAACGATCAACACCGCCACGCCAATGAGCATCCAGGTAAAATTATCCTTGTTGAACAAGTCACCGCTAAGCTGTATTTTTTTCGTGGCCGACGGTGCGGCTGTTCTTGCGGGTGCTTGCGGCGTTTGCTTTGCAACGGGCCTTGAGGCTTTCATGTCAGAATATTTATAGGGAGCAAAGAAAGGGAATATTTGAAGTTTTGAAATTGATATTTGAAATTATCAGAGTCTTGTAAATCTGCAATCTCAAATCAGAAATCTCAAATTTCAAATCAATACAACTCATCCAGCTTCATGCGCTGGTATTTTAATACGCTGCGGTAGGTGCTGAAAAATGTAATGGAAATGCCGATGAGCATCAAAATCAAAAACAGCAGAAACAAGGTGCCACTCGACCGCACTTGTCCAAGCCAGGGAATAAAGCCTTCGGCCACGGAGATTAAAATGTAAATAAGCACAATGGCAATAGCGGCACTAATGGCGCCGTTGATGATGGCACGGATGGTGAGTGGCTTTGAAATAAACTGCCGCGTGGCGCCTACCATCTGCATGGTTTTAATTAAAAAGCGGTTGCTGAACATAGCGAGGCGGATGGTGTTATCAATCAGAAAAATAACCGACACGGCAATGATGAGGGCGATGCCTAAAAGCACAAGACTCACTTTGCGAATGTTGTCATCAAGGTTTGAAACCACGGCTTCGGGATATTTCACTTCGCTTACGTAATCGTTTTGCTTCAGGTCGGCTTCAATCTTTTTCAGCGAATCAAGCTGCACGTACTCGTTCTTCACGTTGAAAAATACGGCGTTGGGCAAAGGGTTGGCATCAAGCACTACTTCCCAGCTTTTACGGGCCGCTTCGCCTTCGCCTTTCAGGTAAATTTCCTTGGCGGCTTCTTTGTTCACATACTTAATGTTAGTTGCGTAGGGCTTGGTAGAAAATTGTTGCATCAGCACGGCACTGTCCTTCGGGTTCATGTCGCCGCGCAAAAAGGCCCGCACTTCCACGTTGTCTTTTAAGTAAGCACCCAGCTTGCTGGCATTAATCACCAGCCAGCCCACAATGCCCAATAAAAACAACACCAGCGTTACGCCGATGATGCTCATTACATAGGATGGTTTTCCACGTTGCGACGAAGCTTTTCCGAATTGAGCCATGCTAAAATTTCTTTTGAAGTGGACAAAAATAGTGGTTTGGTGTATTGCATTGGATTGCCGCAACGGCCACGAAGCAGAATAAACAGTTGAATGGTTTATTTTTGCCTTCCTCTAACGATTGCCTGCTTTTGCTTATTGTTGCGGCCCGAAAGGAAAGAGCGCCTTTGCAAAAAATTAAGATGCAGTAGCCGGATATTGTTTTTTTGGTGACCAGCGACCGGAAGCCGATTGAGCATCCATTGCGACGCTGCCGGCAGGCAGGCATTCATCGTTCGGTATTCCGATAGCTATCGGGACTATTGGACAGTGTGCAGTTATCACTAACGATTCAAGCATCTTGTAATGAATGCACAAGAACCCCACGAGGGGTTCAATCTCAATAGCCCCCGGTTGCAACCGGGGGTAAAGGATGAAAAGGAGTAACCCGACCCTGAAGGGGTCGAATGTGGCAACGAATGCGAGGTACCGGAATGGTCACATTCGACCCCTTCAGGGTCGGGCGAACATACAACATCGCTAACCCCCGGTTGCGACCGGGGGCTATTCATATTCGACCCTTTCAGGGTTTAAAGAAATTGTATGATGTTACTTTATTGCCGCATAATAATAAGAAAGTACACGTCCCGATAGCTATCGGGAGCGACGCAACGATGCCTAATGAATAGACAAACCTATGGTTCATACCCTTGCTGAAACTTCAGCGGGTAAGCAAAATAAAAACGATAAACGACAGCTAATTTTCATGGAATACAACTTCAGAGAGATTGAAAAAAAGTGGCAGCAGAAATGGAATGATGATGGCACCTACAAAGTGCCGAACGATTCTTCCAAACCGAAGTATTATGTGCTGGACATGTTCCCTTACCCAAGCGGCGCGGGCCTGCATGTGGGCCATCCTCTGGGCTACATTGCCTCCGATATTCAGGCCCGTTACAAACGCCTGAAAGGATTTAACGTGCTGCACCCGATGGGCTACGACGCCTTTGGACTGCCCGCCGAACAATACGCCATCGAACACGGCGTACATCCCGCCGAAAGCACCGCTAAAAACATTGCCACCTTTCGCAGTCAGTTGGATAAGATTGGCTTTAGCTACGATTGGAGCCGCGAGGTAAATACGTCTAATCCTAAATACTATAAATGGACGCAGTGGATTTTTCTGCAACTCTTTAAAAGCTGGTACAACCGCAAGACGAATAAGACGGAGTCCATTGATGGCTTGATAAAAATTTTTGAAGAAGAAGGAAACACGGCGCACCCGATACCAAATGCAAGTTTTCAGTTTTCAGTTGGCAGTTGGCAGTTAACAGCCGGAGATACATTCAGCGCCAGTGATTGGAAAGGTTTTGATGAAAAAACGCAGCAAATCATTTTGATGGAGTACCGCGTGGCTTACTGCGGTTACGGCGAGGTGAATTGGTGCGAAGCCCTGGGCACCGTATTGGCCAACGATGAAGTAGTGAATGGCGTGAGCGAACGCGGTGGTTATCCCGTGGTGAAAAAGAGACTACGGCAATGGTATCTGCGCATTACCGAATACGCTGATCGTTTGTTGCAAGGTTTGCAAACCGTGGACTTCAGCGAGGCCATGAAGGAGATGCAGAGCAATTGGATTGGGAAGAGCAGTGGGGCGGAGATTGAATTCTACCTCACCCCCGGCCCCTCTCCATCGGAGATGGAGAGGGGAGAAGGGCCTTCACGAGTTGAAGAGTCTTATCCAAAGTATGCGGTAAGGGATAGAGTCCAATTTGAAAATGCAAGGCGAAACAGAAAGAACAGCACGAACGCGGAACTGAAACTTTGGGAACAATTAAGGAACCAAAAAACAGGTTATAAGTTTCGGCGGCAGCATCCGGTAGATGGCTTTATCGCAGACTTTGCCTGCGTACAAGCCGGCTTGGTTGTTGAAGTGGATGGCGGCTATCACAGTACCGAAGAACAGCAGGAATACGATGCAGTTCGAACAAAAATATTAGAACAAAAAGGCTTCGTCATTCTTCGATTCACCAACGAAGAAGTCATGGCGAACTCCTTTGAAGTCCGCGATAAGATCAAAGACTTCATCGCTTCGCAATCTTCAGGCCTCCAGGAAGCCGAAGCCATTTATCAAACGAAGGCGGCCTCCACTTTTCCCCTCTCCATCGGAGATGGAGAGGGGCTGGGGGTGAGGTGCTATACGACAAGGCCCGACACTATCTTCGGTGTGGACTTCATGGTCATTGCGCCCGAACATGAATTGGTTGAATCCATCACAACACCCGAACAACGCCAAGCCGTAGAAGATTACATCACCTACGTAAAGAGCCGCAGCGAACGTGAACGCATGGCCGAGAAAAAAATCAGTGGCGTGTTCACGGGTGCGTATGCAATTAACCCGTTTAACGGTGTGCAGATTCCGGTTTGGATTTCGGAATACGTGCTGGCAGGTTACGGCACCGGCGCTATTATGGCCGTGCCCAGCGGCGATGAACGCGACTTCAAGTTTGCGAAACATTTCAACATTCCCATCACCAACATTATTGGCGATGCTTACAATGGTGAAGAAGCCAATTCAACAAAAGATGCGGTGTTGAGCAATAGCGGGCCTTTGGATGGAATGGTGATGCGTGATGCCATTGATGTAGTGATTGATAAGTTAGAAGAATTAGGCATCGGCAAGCGCAAAGTGAATTATAAAATGCGTGACGCCGCCTTTAGCCGCCAGCGTTATTGGGGCGAACCGTTTCCGATAAAATGGATTGACGGCATCGCCTATCCGTTGGATGAGAGCGAGTTGCCGTTGGAGTTGCCACACGTTGATAAATATGGTCCAGGACCAGAAGGCGAAGGGCCGCTGGCGAACATACCGGACTGGTACCTCATCCCCGGCCCTTCTCCATCGGAGATGGAGAAGGGAGACGTCGCGGCGAGGCGTGAGACGAACACGATGCCCGGTTATGCCGGCAGCAGTTGGTATTTTTTGCGCTACATGGATCCGCACAATGATGAAACTTTTTGCGATAAAAGCGTAAGCACTTATTGGAACCAGGTTGACTTATACGTTGGCGGAACCGAACACGCCGTAGGCCATTTGCTTTATAGCCGCATGTGGACGAAGTGCTTGTATGATTTGGGTTTGATAACCTTTGATGAACCGTTTAAGAAGTTGTTGAATCAAGGGATGATAACTGGATTATCATTTTTCGTTACTGTTATAGCTGCCCTTGAAGAGCCAATTGAGGTTGATTTGCTCAACATAGACTTGAACTCAACATTTCCAAAACCAAATTCGAGACTGTTTTACACAAGTTCTTTCTCTGACGGCGAAGTCCAAAAATATTTTTCTTTTTTTGAACATAATGGCAAGCCATATTACAACAGCAAAGCGGTTATGCTCTCTAGATTAAGAAGCGTTGGAAGTTTTATTGAACATAACAACTTAGGAGGATATAGGATTACGAAAAAAAACCTTGAAAAATATGTCACTGAAGTTGGTGAAGAATATGCTGGATTTAAGTTAGTTGATGTAATCTTCGACCCTTATCTGAAAGAAACTACTGGTGAGGAAATGTTGGCGGTTCAGTGTTTTGTAGAAAAGATGTCAAAATCAAAGTTTAATGTAGAAAACCCTGATGATGTAGTAGCCAAATACGGCGCTGACACCTTCCGCATGTACGAAATGTTCCTCGGCCCGATTGACCAAAGCAAACCCTGGGACACCAAAGGCATTGAAGGCGTTCATCGCTTCCTCAAAAAACTTTGGCGACTCTTCCATCCGGAGGGTACGACTCCCCTCTCCATCTCTGATGGAGAGGGGGCAGGGGGTGAGATCCTCAAAGTCCTTCACCGCACCATTAAAAAAATTGAAGAAGACACCGAACGCTTTTCCTACAACACCGCCGTCAGTGCTTTTATGGTTTGCGTGAATGAGCTCACTGATTTAAAGTGCCACAAGAAAGAAGTGCTGGAACAAGTGCTCATTCTTCTTACGCCCTATGCCCCGCACATCAGCGAAGAGTTGTGGCATCAACTCGGAAACACAGATTCTATCTTGGATGCTTCTTATCCCGTGTTTGATGAAAGCTATTTAAAAGAAACGGCCAAAGAATATCCCGTGTCCATCAACGGCAAACTGCGCACCACGATGGTGATTGAACTAAGCGCCACACCCGAACAAGTGCAGGAAATGATTCTTCAAAACGACGTGGTTAAAAAATGGACCGAAGGCAAAGAGCTCAAGAAATTCATCTTTGTCAAAAACAAAATGGTCAACGTAGTTGTCTAATTCACCAATCCTATTTCATGCGAAAATTACTTTCCTTTTTTACGGCCCTCGGTATGTCCGTTGCAGCCATCTCACAAGACTCATCGCTAACCTTCGGGTATCAAACAACCACCATCACGCAATGGCATCCCCGGTTTCATTCGCCCTATGTGGGCGAAAATAGCCTGGAGCCAAAAGATGCGCCGCGGTCAACACTCACGGGCACCTTGTACTTAAACCTCAAAATCGGCAGCGGCACCCAGGTCATCTTCAACCCCGAAGTGGCCGGCGGCGAGGGTTTCAGCGGCGCTACAGGCCTTGCCGGATTTTCCAACGGCGAGTCATTTCGCGTAGGCAATTCACGGCCAACTATCTACCTGGCGCGGCTGGTGGTGGAGCAAATTCTTCCGCTTAGTCCTACGGCGCAAACGACGCAAAAAACCGACAGCAATCTGGCGCCGGGCTACTATCCCACACACTATTTTAAAGTGTATGCCGGCCGCTTTTGCCTTGCTGATTATTTTGATGCCAACCGGTACAACCACGACCCTCGCGGGCAGTTTATGAACTGGAGTTTTATGAGCGCCGGCGCCTGGGATTATGCGGCTGATACACGCGGCTATACCTGGGGCCTTGGCGGCGAATGGAGAAAGAAGAACTGGCGGGCCGCGCTGGCCTTTGCCCTCTTGCCGCGTGAAGCCAACGGCATTGACATGGACGAAAACATCAGCCGTTCGCTGGCCGTTCAAACCGAAGTAACTCACCTGCACAAGATGGGCCGTTTGCCCGGCCAGGTGCAAGTCACACTGTTCTTAAACCGGGCTCACATGGGCAGCTATCGCGAAGCCATCAAAGCGGCGGTCATAGCTTCGCCCGATGTAACCGACGTGCGTTCGTATAAAAATTACAAAGGCGGTTTTGTGATTAACGCCGCCCAACAATTGAGCAAGAATTTCGGTTCGTTTTTGCGGGCCAGCTACAACGATGGACAAAACGAAACCTGGGCTTATACCGAAATTGACCGCTCGGTAAACCTCGGCGTAGTGTGGAGCAAGAGCGGTTTTCAAAAGCAGAATCAAGCCGGCATTGGCGTCGTGGCAAACGGCTTGTCGAAGCCGCACCGCGATTACCTGGCCGCCGGCGGTTATGGCTTTATCATTGGCGATGGCCGGTTGAATTACGCACCGGAAATCATTGCCGAAGCCTACTATCGCTTTAGCTTTTTTCAAGATCGCTTGCAGGTTTCTCCTGACTATCAATTCGCGGTAAACCCGGCTTACAACAAAGACCGCGGGCCGGTAAATATTTTCAGCTTGCGTACACACTTAGTGTTTTAATGTCTTTAAAAACCTATGAGGTTCTAAGAAAAGTCTTCAACCGTAAAGTCTTGTCGAAACCTCACAGGTTTCTGCGGAGAAGCCTGTAATTTTCAACTGTGTTTGGAAGCTAATGAGCCAGTGCTTAAAAAGAGCAAAACACATCACCATTAAAAAGGTATTCATGCGCCATCTGATCGTCATTCTTCTTTTCCTTTCCGCATTGCAAGCGGAGAGCCAGCGTAACAATAACAAGCACAAAGAGCCGGTAAGAAACCGGAGTAAAATCCGCAACGGAATTAAGATTGCCGCAACAGGTGAGGCAAAAGTGGAGCAAGCCTTTTTAACCTATGTTGACAACGGCTCGTTCGTAAGCGACAGCAATGTATCAAACATTAACCGGCCGGTGAAGCTCAATCTCATTGTGACGGGTTGGAAAGCGGCATCCGGCAAATTGTTCCTTGATGCCGGAGAGAAAATTACAACCAGCGAAGGCGACGTGATATTAGACGAGAAGGATATGTTTAAGGATGCTAATCCCGTTAGTGAGAAAGACGCCGGCTACTTGAGTTTCCAATGCGTCATCACCCGCCTCAACAAACTCTTTGATTATTTTTTAGTAGAAGTCGCGGCTCGCAACAAAGACACGGACCAGCAAGTAAAAGCGAGGTTCAAACTGCACATAGAATAAGCGCCGGATTTTTACTGTTGTATGAAACGCAACGGCCTAAATTTTTATCCACCGGAAATCATCCGGTAAGCGAAGAATGGTGTCGGTAAATTCCAGGGCCGGTTGCAGTTCTTTAAAGGCATAGTTGGTATAACGCTCCCAATTTTTAAAGTCTTCATCAGTGCCTAATAGGCAATAGCTTTTGTCTTCGGGCCAATATACCAGCACCAACTTCTTTGGTACAACCGGCATGTATTTTTTCAGGTGCGTTTCGTAAGCATCTACGCTTGCGTAATAGAGCGTTTGCATGTCCTCGATGAATGCAGGCGGTTTGTTGTCCATAAATTTTATAGCGTAAAGCTGCATTTAAAAATTTAGGTGCTGTTCATTCAGCAAAAAGTTTTTTGAACCATCAGCCTTCGGCAGATAAACTCCGACACAAAGACACAGAGGTACACAAAGAGACTCCGTGAAACTTGGCGCCTCCGTGTCTCCGTGGTTATATTTCCGCGATCAAACAAAACTAATTTCTACGGAGATGCGGGTTTCTTCCTCAGCCGGATAACGGCGCTGCTGTCTTCCGTACTGGCAAGATTGGCGATGAAGCGGCTGTCGCCGACAGCAGCCACCATGTAAGCGGTATTGGGCGGAATGGACCCAAGGTTTTCCGCCACCATCACCAATTCACTTTCTTCCTTTAAATCGCTTGTTGCCATCTTTACCGTGTACGGTTTTGAATCCAGCTTAATGTGTGTGAACAACAATCGTCCATCAAGAAAGAGCGTGATGGAATCACCGTCAACAATGGCATTGTCGTAAAAAGACAAAGTGATGCTATCTCCGCTGATTGGAATGGTGGTGAAGACTTTTTTGATGCGGGCCGTGAATTTTTGTTCGATGGTTTTTTGCGGTGTTGCTATAACGATGGGTTCAGGTTCCCGCTGCTTTTCTTTTGGCGATGGAAAGGCTATCATGCCAGGCCTTTTGTTCATGGCTATCGGTGGCGCTTCTTTCAGCACCGGCTGCTTATTGGGTTGAAAGGCTATGAGCGAAACCGAGTCAATGATTTCGGGATCGTTCGAGCCCACGGTAAAGTTGTCAATCACCCAATCCCATTCATCGGTGAACACGGGTCTGCTGTCAATCTTTTCCAAATGCACCGAGCCTTCTTTTATCTCTTCCCTCTTTTCGTTGCTGGTGCCGTCAAGTTTCATCACGCCGCCACCCGGACAATTATAATCCGCTCTTGACAGCAGAGGCACTTTTCCCGGTGCGGAAAAAAGGCCGCCTGACTTTTCTTCCACCAGTTTATCGTCCCACCAAACAGCTTCATTTGTTCGCTCGTCAAAATAACCTTTAATAGTATAGCGGCGGTAACTGTTGGGCGAAGCGTAGTAGTAAGAAGTGCCTGTGAGGCTGTCGCCGCTTTTGATGATTTTTGCTTCTACTTTCTGGCCGTTGATTTTTCCGTGCCATACGCCGGTGACCATTTGCGCCTGGGCGGTTTGAATAAGCAGGAGAAGGAGAATGGTTTTTATAGGCTTCATGCGGAGGTAAAACGCCCAGCAAACGAATTTAGTATTTGGCAGCTGCCGTCGGTATTCCATCCTGCTCAAGCGAGATGGAATACTGACGGCAGTGAAAGCTCACTCCATTGAAAACTCTTCATCATCACGACAGATCGGATTGGTAAGGTGAAAACGAATGAATTCATCGCGGCCACCGAAAAGTTCCATTACTTCCCGCCGTTTTAATTTAGTTTGTCCGGCAGAAAGAACCGATTGATAAGAACTGTGCGGATACACCCTAAAATCTTTTACCAGGCCGTGCGTCTCCGCATTACGGTGAATGTAGTTAACCACCCAAAGAAGATGCTGATTCGTCTTTATTTCTTTCCGCTTAAAATTTTTCTCGAACAGGCTGCCTGTGCGGCCTTCCTGCTTTTTAATGGCTTTGGAATAGCCAAGAAAAAAGCGCCGGAATTCTTCGCTGACAATTTCCGCATATGTCACCAATTTTTTCTTTCCCGAAACTATTTCCAGCAACGCCGGTTTTACTTCCGATAACCGCAGCGTTTTCAGCAAAAAATGAAAATGGTTTGGAAGCAAAGCATAAGCATATACCTCGGCATAGTCGCTAAGGTATTCCCTAAATTTTTGCAGAAAATAGCGGTAGTTTTCTTCGCTGTAAAAAAGATTATCGCCGTTGTTGCCTCGGTTTTAAATGCGGTAGAAGGTATCGGGTTGAAGCGGCAGATAGAGATTGGTCATGCTTCAAGGTATTCCATATTTTGAAAATATGGAATACCTCATCACGCAGACATTCCATTTCTTCGAGAAATGGAATGTCTCTAACTTTCCCGGCCATGCACTCCTTTCTTTTGCAGCCATATCCTTTCAACGAAAACCCGGTTCGTAAGCTGGTGCTTTGCGCGGGCATCGGTCTTTTTATCGTGCTGTTTCTTGGCGTGTTTAAACCTTTTGGCTTCGATAACCTGCCCGCGGGTAAAGCATGGAGCCAAGCTTTTTTGTTTGGGGGCATTACGTTCATCGTGTCTTCGCTTTTTCAGATTTTGCTGCCCCTGATTTTTACGCGGCCTTTTAAAGAAGAAGGCTGGCGAAGCTGGAAGGAGATTGTTTATTTGCTTGTCACTACACTCGGCATCGGCGCCGGAAATTATTTGCTTTCGCTTTACCTCTACCCGCAAGACGTTAGCCTTCAAAACTTTTTTTGGTCGGAGCTAACGGCGCTTGAAGTGGGTGTGTTCCCGGTTTTATTTGTTGTGTTTTTGAAGCAATTGCGGCTGTACCGCCGCTTTAGCGCCGAAGCAAAAGAAGTAACGGAAGACATCCACATACCGAAAAGAGAAGCGGCCGGTGTTGAAAACATCTTTGTTCCGGCAATCGCCGTTTCGAAAAAAGAAAAAGAGTCGCCGCCTTCTACATTTAAAGCAAAGCAAGTGGACGCGAGGCTCGTGCTTCGCGGCGACAATCAAAACGAAGAATTGCCGCTTTTGCCCGAAGACCTTCTTTACCTTACTTCCGCCGATAATTATGTAAACGTTTTGTACCGCGAAGGCGGCAGCTCAAAATCTTCTCTTCTTCGCGGCAGCTTAAAAGGTTTTGAAGAACAGTTAAACAATCATCCCATCTTCTTTCGTTGCCACCGCATGTACATCGTCAACCTTCAAAAAGTAACGGACGTAAGTGGGAACGCCCAGGGATTAAAACTGCATCTCACCGGATCGGACGAGGCCATTCCCGTTAGCCGCAACCTTACTGAAACGGTAAAGGAAAAACTTCATGTCCTTTCCCGTTCACCCCTTGGGGTCAATGGCCAATAAGCAATTGGCAACCGGCAATGGGCAAATCCCAATAAAGCAATCCCTAATTCCCATGACCGCCTTTCCATTCGTCCCAAAAGTTTGCACATTACCCCTTCTGTTTGGAAAGCGGCAAACGGCATCGCCATCTTTGTGGAAACAACCGGTTATGAAAACCTTTCTGCTCGTTCTGCTCATCATCCACATTGCTTCGGGTTTTACGGCGCTGGTCACCGGTGGCATTGCGTCCATGACCCGCAAGGGCGGTGGCGGCCATCGTACATCAGGCAAATGGTATTTCTGGGCCATGACCGGCGTGTTCATTACCGCCACGGCCATCGGCATTTTAAAGAGCCTTGCCTTTTTATTTATGGTGGGCTTTTTCAGCTATTATTTTGTGGTAAGAGGCTATCGCATTTTATACTTAAAAAATCTTGGCCGGATGCAAAAACCGCTGCCGCTCGATTGGGCCATTTGTGCCAGTGCGGCGCTGTTTGGGCTTAGCCTGATAACGTGGTCCGTTAGCCAATACCTGCACGGCAATTCCTTTTGGCCGGTGCCGCTGGCCTTCGGCCTGACGTCGGGCGGCTTTGCTTTTGCCGACGTAAAGTTTTACCTCCGGGGAGCAAAAACAAAGCAGGACTGGCTCATCCGCCACATTGTAAGCATGGGCGCCGGTTACATCGCCACATGGACGGCCTTTGTAGTCACCAATGTAAAATTTTTACCACCGGTGATTGTGTGGCTGCTGCCCGGCGTTATCGGCGGCATCATCATTACCCGGAGCGTTCGCAAGTACACCAGGCCCAAAGGTGTGGCGATGCTGGCAAAGACAGGCGAGGGCACTGCGCTTCCCGCATAAAAAATCTCCGCTAACTTTTACAACTTTCGCCGCTGTTTGCTGTTTATCTTGGAAACAAAAATTCAATGGCTCATCCCAACATACAACTCATTGATGCCTTGCGAAAGGCGGCGCAAAACCTTCGCAGCGGCGCTCATTATGCCTGGGGCAGCCACGGCTCCTGCAATTGTGGTCATGTATTACAAGTAGTAACGCGGTTAAGCAAGGAAGAGATCATCAGACATGCGCAAACCGTACACGGCGAATGGACGGAGATTGCCGAAGATTACTGCGGCGTCAGCAATGCGCCGGCCTATTTGCTTGTGTCCAACCTGGAAAAGCTTGGCCTCACGCCTACCGATATTCACAATCTTGAGTATCTGGAAGACCGGAACGTTTTGAAAGCTTTGCCCGGCGGCTTCCGGTGGTTGAAGAAGAATGTGAGGGAAGATGTGGTGGTGTATTTTGAAACAATGGCTCAACTATTAGAAGACAAACTTATAGCCACGGTAGATCTGCCTGCCCTTGATCAATGGCAAATGAACCATCACTCAATAAATAAACCGCAAACCCTTCAGTCGCTTCTTAAAACCGGCCTTACCCATTTGCAAACGTCTTCGCCTGCGGCGGAATAGAGGGGACCGCTTATGCCATTTCAGTTTGGCCGCTACAGTGGGCTGCTCCTCATCTTTTTTGTACACGGCCTGGTGTATGCTTTTTTGTTGCTGCGTAAAGGCATCAAAAACGATCGTGCTTCGGACAGATGGCTGGCTCTTTTCCTGCTGCTTTGCGTGTTGTACATCAGTCCCTGGATGCTGGGCTTTGCCGGCTGGTACGATGGCTTCAGTTGCCTGGATTGCCGCAATTTTCTTTTCTATATGCCCTTGCAACATACGCTGCTCATGGGGCCGGCCATCTACTTTTACCTGCGTACTTTGTTTCAGCCTAATCTCAAGTTCAAGCGAAAAGACTGGCTGCACTTTGTTGCGCCAGCCGTGTACTTGCTTTGGTGTCTTGTGGTTTTTGTTACTGACCGCCTGGTGTTCAAACGTTACTATCTGATGGATGGCGACCAAGACCCTGATTTTGACGATTGGTATATTGTAGCAGGGTTAATCAGCCTCTTGTTTTATCTGGTACTAAGCTTTCAATATTACAAGCGGTACAAACAGTTTATTGTACAGCAAACCTCTTTTGCCGATTCGGTTACCTTTCGGTGGGTGCGTAATTTTCTGATTGCTTTTTTTATCTACTTCGCCTCCAACCTTATTTTCCACGCAGTGCAGTTTGCCGGCGTGGAAATTAATTATACCGGCAGTTGGTGGTACTATCTTGCCTTTGCCATTTTGTTTTATTACATCGCCATTAATGGTTACTCTAATTCCATTGAAACCCGCACCCGGTTAAGCCTTGATCTGCTGTCGTACAAGAAGCAACCGCTTCTCTCCGCTCCTGCCCCAACCGAAGAAAACTTCATTGAAGAAATTCCGTTTGAAGAAGCCGAAATTGTCGCAGGCCAAAAAGACTTGCCCGACCTGCAGCCGTGGAAGGAAAAAGTGCTGGCCGCCGTGGTGGGCGAAAAGCTCTACACCAATCCCGAACTAACGCTGACGGCCCTGGCCAAACACCTGCAGACCAACAACACGCTGTTGTCCCGTGTGGTCAACAGCGGCTTCGGTCAAAACTTTAATGACTTTATTAACCATTACCGGGTGGAAGATGTGAAGGATAAGCTGCAAAGCGGTGGCGCCAATGAACAAACCATCATGAGCCTGGCCTACGATGCTGGCTTTAATAGCAAGGCCACGTTTAACCGAGCGTTTAAAAAGGTTACGGGAAAGAACCCGAAGGAGTACCTCACCCCGCCCTCTCCAAATTAGACTTGATTCCATTTTCCTTCTCCTTCAGGAAAAGGTGGCGAAGCCGGATGAGGCCGTAGAGGGAGTGCTTGCGCCTGCGGGCCATAGATGGTGACATTCTTTTATCTACAATCTTTTTTTGGGCCAGAGGGTTGTCTATCCATCGAGCATTTGTTGCGTCGCACAGCGTGTACGGTCTGTATCCCGATAGCTATCGGGACCATTCGGCTTTGTATAATCACTCACTAAACCTTCACCCGTCTGCTATCGTATTGTCTCTCACCTGTCATCCCGAGGAACAGGGCATCTGTGCGTTGTAGAAAAGAGAGCAAACCTTTCTGCTGATTGCGTCAGTCATCCCAATGCAGTCCACAGATCCCTCCTGTGTCGGGATGACAGGACAGATGCGTTACGATAGCAATCAGGTTAATAAATTAAAAGTGACTTTATACTTTGCTGCATCTCACGCCGGCGTAAGCATTCCCTCTCCACATGGAAAGGGGTTGGGGTGAGGTTTTTTCTCCGATAGTGAGGCCGGAATGAGGTCTCAAATCATCTTGCCCTACTCTTC
The DNA here is from genome assembly GCA_965247695.1 of Flavisolibacter sp. Lineage (GTDB taxonomy): Bacteria > Bacteroidota > Bacteroidia > Chitinophagales > Chitinophagaceae > Flavisolibacter. The sequence goes on along the minus strand of OZ252037.1, from coordinate 507,435 downwards.
TTAAACCCGCCACCACAGCGGGTTTATCATTTGATACCACCTGCCCATGCCTCAAATCATCCTTTGAGGCGGCGGCGCTTTTTGCAATCGCCATCTTGCCTCTATAAAACAAAACACATGAAAACGCTGCTCACCCTTTTGCTCTTCTTTTTCGCAAAAAATGCCCTTAGCCAAACTACAACAGAAGACACGCTTCATTCAAAAGACATGAAAGCCGTGGTAGTTTCCGCCAGCAAACGTCCTATTGAAATTTACCCCGACAAAACCGTTTTAAATGTAGATGCCTCCTCTGCCGCCATCGGGCAAAATGCTTTGGAGTATTTGCGGCAGGCACCCGGTGTGGTGGTAGATGCGGCCGACAACATTCAACTATCCGCAAAGCCAAACGTCACCGTTTTTATTGATGGCAAGAACACCCAGCTTTCGGCGCAGGATTTAGCGCAGCTCCTAAAAAGCATCGAGGCCAGCAATATCAAACAAATAGAACTCATCACCAATCCTTCTGCCAAATACGACGCGGCTGGTGCGGCGGGTATCATTAACATCAAACTAAAAAAGAGTTTAACCGATGGCTTTAACGGCAACCTTACCGGCGCCCACGTACAAAGCAAACATGCCCGGGAAAAAGCAAGCGGTAATTTTAACTGGCGGAAAAGCAAGGTCGCTTTTTTCTTCAACGGATCGTGGACGAAAGGGCTGCAACACACCATCGCCAACAACGACCGACGCTCAAACGGAACAACCTTTACCCAACGCAGTATTGAAAATGATTTGGATTATAGCCACACCATCCGCACAGGGCTTGATTATACGCTTAACAAGAAATCAACCTTTGGTGTTTTGTGGATGAAGAACAACCACTACACCCGCATGATAAATGGCAGCAGCACGCTGATTCATTTACCCGGTGCGATGGATACAATCATTAAAACCACCAGCCTTGCGCCCTTCCCAACCGACCGCAATTCCTTTAACCTGAATTACAACTTCAGCGACAAGAACTTTAATTATGGTTTAGATGCTGATTACACGTTGTTCCGTTCATCGCTCAACAATGCCATTGCCAACGAAATACAAAACGGTGCGGGTGTAAAGCTTTTCAACAACGGTCTGCAGAACAACGCTGATGTGGACATCAGGCTTTCATCCATCAAAGGCGACATGGATAAAACGTTTGGCAGCGGGTTAAAACTCGAAAGCGGCTTTAAGATCATGCAAACGAAAACCGACAACCGCTTGCAGGTAAGCAACAATTACAACAATGTTCAGACGGTGGACACCGGCAAGACCAACACCTTTCGCTATAACGAAACCATCAGCGCTTTGTATGCCAGCGTAAAAAAAGAGGTTGGCAAATGGTATTGGCAGGCCGGGCTTCGTGCCGAACACACGAAGGTTGACGGCCGCTCGGTTGATTTAAAAGGAACGGTGAATAACCGCCCCGATACGGCTTATCTGAATCTTTTTCCAACGGTGTACTTGCAGTATTCACCGGCGCAAAATCATCAACTTGGGTTCACGGCAAACCGTCGCATTGACCGACCCAGCTATCAAGACCAAAACCCATTCATCTATGTGTTGGATGCGCTTAACAGCGAACAAGGCAATCCTTACCTCTTGCCGCAGTTTACCAACAGCGTTGAACTAAGCTATACCTACAAATACGCCACATCGGTAAAGATTGGCTATGCCCATACCACCGATTATTTTGAAAGCCTTACCTATCAGCAGGGCAAGAACACCATCATGATTCCGCAGAACGCCGGCAGTAAAGACATGATTAGTTTGAGCATCAGCACACCATTTCAACCGACAAAATGGTGGAGCGTATATGTATCGGCAATGCCTTATTATCATCATTACAATGTGGTGTTGAACGGCTTTGCCACATCTGAAACACAAAGCGGCGGAAGCTTTGCTTTCAATGGCTACATCGGCAACAACTTCACCTTGGGCAAAGGATGGAAAGGCGATGTAAGCAGTTGGTTTAATTACCAGAACCGGGCAACCATCTATGTTTCCAAACCCATTGGCAGCGTGAACGCCGGTGTGCAAAAAAATATTTTGAAAGACAAAGCCACATTAAAATTCAGCATCGTTGACATCTTCAACACCCAACGCTGGCAACAAACGGCTACCACAAAAGAGATTAGCTTAATTACGTATCGCAAATGGGAAAGCCAGAATGTTACCGTTGGTTTTAGTTGGAGATTTGGAAGCAATAAAGTGAAGGCAGCAAGAGAAAGGCAAGCGGCAAGTGAAGAAGATGCGGGACGGATCAAATGACAATAGCGAGCGATTAGTTAGACCATCAATAGCGAGACAATAGCCTTTTCAATCAGAATCTTTTTTATGAACCGTTTTATTCAGTGGACAAGCCTATTTCTTTTACTCATTTCTTTTCAAACCGTCTCCGCTCAATCTGCCTCATTAACCCTTGCGCAACAACAAGAAGAGTTTACTATTTTTCGCGGCGGGTTGGAGGAAGGTCATAATGGCTTGTATTATTTTATCAGCCGGCAAGCCTTTGCAAGGCAGTGCGACAGCGTTCGGAAAACGTTTATTAAAGGTGCAAGCATAGATGTCTTTTATCTCAAGCTGCGTTATCTATCTGCATTGCTATGCCACGGCCATACCCGTGTGAACCTGCCGGGCGGTCAACCCGTGAATTTTTACATGGCTGTGCTAAAACCCGACCGGCTTTACCTGTCGCTGCAACTCATCCTCATCAATAACAGCCTGTATGTTTTGCAGGATTGCAGCGCCGAACAAAAAGTGAAACGCGGCGCTGAAATTATACGCATAAACGGAAAGCAGGTGAAGGCCTTGTTGGACACGATGCGGCGTTATTTATCCGCCGATGGCCGCAATCAAACGTTTAAGCAGTACCAGCTTTACAATTATTATTATTTCCACTTCCTCTACAACCTTTTGTACCCAACTGAAACGGCTTTTGATGTGATAATGGCAGGTAACAAAACGCCTCTGCGCATAGCCGGACAAACGCCAGCGGCCATGGCCAGGAATTATGAAGCAAAAACCGGTAAACCGATAGGCCATTTTGAAAAACAACTGGCTTATAATTCCATGATGGCACCGGCCACCGCCTATTTAAAAGTGGGCAGTTTTTACAGGGGTTTTATTGAGAGTCAGGGCCAGCGTTACGAGCCTTTTCTTGACAGCGTATTCAAAGACCTGCAACAGCGTGGCGCAAAAAATCTTATTCTGGACATCCGCAACAATGAAGGCGGTGGCGACGGCTACAACCAGTTATTGTTTGCCTACCTCGGTGGCAAACCTTTGCATGTGGCCGGTGATAGCCGCGTAGCCAGCCGGAAGTTTGCTTACACAAACTACCTAGTGGATGTGTCGGACGAGGCCAAAGCTTTCCTTGCCAACCCTTCTGCTTTTTTGATAGACAGCAGCCTGGTACTGAAACCTGAATTTCAAAACAGCGACTTACCGCTTCAACTAACGGCACCGGTTTTTAAAGGGCGCCTTTATGTGTTGATGAACGGCGGCACTTTCTCCGCCGCCAACAACCTAGTAAGCGATCTTTATTTCCACCGCAACTCCACCGGACGTGCTGTGGTTTTTATTGGTGAGGAGAATGGTGGCGATGTGTACAGCGGCGTACTCTGTGCCGGACAAAGTTTTAAAATTCAGTTGCCACACAGCGGCATACAAATAGATATGCCCTTCTTATGCAACGGTGAATTGAATACGGTTTATCCAACTAAGCGCCTGCCGGATTTTATTGTTAGCAACAGCATACAGGACGTAATGCAAGAACGTGATGCAGTAGTGGAGTTTGCTATAAAAAAGTTTAAGTAGTAAGAGAAAGGCTGACAACGCGTAAAGAAGATGCGGGCCGGATAAAATGACGCCGCGTCAAGGCATATAAGCAGATGGTTATTGTGATAGCCATCTGCTTACTCAATTGCAAGCCTTCGAACTTTAAGAAGCCGGCAATGTTCCGGCTTTAATTTTTTGTGGCATGAGCAATTAAAGCGAAGTCAAACCTTACGCTCTATCCGTGACAACCCTTAGCCAACCCCATCGGCCGAAAAATTTTGTTAAAGTGGGAAGTAATCCCCATATTTAGGTACTCTTCTATTTTATTAAAACAAAACTAAAAACGATTGACTATGCATTACAAACCATCTGTGTTTCGACTCTGGATGACAACACTGTGCGCTTTGCTTTTTAGCGCCGTTGTCTTTGCTCAACAAAAAACAATCACCGGCAGGATTTTGAGTGAAGATGGCAATGCCGTTATCGGCGCCACCGTTTCGGCAAAAGGCACTAAAGCATCTACCTTAACAAACACCGAAGGCAACTTTTCTTTATCTGTACCAAACAATGTCAGACGTTTAGTGATTAGCTCCGTAGGCTTCGAACAGCAAGAAGTTGACGCCTCTAATCAAGCTCCGGTTTCTGTTTCTTTACGTACGGCAGTAGGTTCTTTAAACGAGGTAGTAGTAACCGGTTATTCGGCTCAACGGAAAAGGGACATTACCGGCTCGGTAGCCGTGGTTAATGTAAGTAATCTTAAACAAGTTCCCTCCGGTACTACGGAGTCATTACTCCAAGGACAGGCCTCCGGAGTAACGGTAATTAATTCTGGTTTGCCAGGGGGCAACAGTAACGTGCGCATAAGGGGAATCTCTTCAATTGGCAATGTTGATCCTCTTGTAATTGTGGACGGTACGCCTGGTAGTATCCACGATTTGAATGTGAATGACATTGAATCTATTCAAGTGCTGAAAGATGCGGGTGCAGCTTCCATCTACGGTGTTCGGGGCTCCAGCGGGGTAATTGTTGTTACGACAAAAAAAGGCCGCCAGGGAAAAGTTACCATTAGTTACGATGGTTATTATGGCACACAACGGCCTTTAAAAAATGGTTTCAATATTGCCAATACGCAGGAAAACGCCGACGCGGTAATGCGTTCTTACATCAATAGCGGCATTGCTCCTGCTGATCGGAACCCCCAATACGGACTGGGTAACACGCCTGTTATCCCTGATTACATTACACCCACTGCCGGTAAGGAAGGGGATCCGCTTACGAACCCCGCTACCTACAAATTATACAGTAATCAAATTACAAGAGCTAACAAGGCAGGTACCGACTGGTTTCACGAAATATTTAAACCGGCTCCGATACAAAGCCATACCGTTTCGGCAAGTGGCGGAACTAATAAATCTTCTTTTTATTATTCTTTGGGCTATCTCAATCAACAAGGAACGCTGATTGAAACCTACTTAAAACGATATACGGCACGAATCAACACCGTCTTTAATGTACAGGACCATGTTCGTTTTGGTGAAAACGCCTTTATTTTCTACCGCGATAATCCACAAATCACGAATCAAAACGAGGGCAATGCAATTTCCCACAGTTATCGCGAAAACCCTATTATTCCGGTATATGATATTATGGGCAATTATGCCGGCACCGGTTCCAAGGGTTTTGGCAATCCGCAAAACCCGGTAGCCAATCTTAAAAGAACGGTTAATAACCGGGGCAATGATTGGCAGGCGCAGGGCAACGTATATGCCGAAGTGGACTTCTTAAAACATTTTACGGCCCGGACTTCTTTTGGTGGTGCGTTTGATAATTTTTATTATTACTATTTTAGCTACACGGCTTATGAAAACCAGGAAAATAACCAAAACCCCAACGGGTTTACTGAAGGTTCCGGTTTTAATTCCAATACCACTTGGACAAATACGCTAACCTATAGCAATCTCTTTGCCCAAAAGCATAACGTAAAGGTCCTGATTGGCTCTGAAGCGATTCATAACAAAGGCCGTTCTTCTCAATTGGGACGTAATAATTATTTTATCACCAACCCCACTTCGCTAACGGTTGATCCCGCATTATGGACGATTGATTTTGGCGACCCCAACACACGTACAAACAGCGGTTCTCCTTACGACCGTACGCTCTACTCACTATTCGGTCAGTTGAACTACAGCTTTGCTGATAAATATTTGATAAGCGGCGTTGTCCGTCGCGATGGATCTTCGGCATTTACGCCCGATAATCGCTTTGGCATCTTTCCTTCTGTTACGGGTGGATGGCGTATCTCAAGGGAGTCCTTCTTTCCCCAAACAAATTTAATTTCTGAATTAAAAATCCGCGGCGGTTGGGGCAAACTGGGTTCTCTTAGTAATATCATTGCTACTAATCCCTATACGTTGTTTAGCCAATCGGCCGCAAACTCCTTTTATGATTTGGCAGGCAGCCAAAGGGCGCAATTCGGCATTTATCCAAGCCAGTTGGGAAACACCGCTACTACCTGGGAAGAAGACATCGTAACAAACGTTGGCCTCGATGCGACGCTCTTGAAAAACAAGCTGGAATTTTCGATAGAATGGTATAAAAAATCTGTGAAGAACCTATTGTTTCAAGCGAGCCTTCCGGCTTCCTTAGGAGGAGCAAGTGCTCCCTATATTAATGCGGGAAACATTGAAAATAAAGGTATTGATGCCAGCTTGACTTACAATGGTAAAATACATCGCGATTTCAACTGGAACACTACCCTCACCTTTACCTCTTATAGTAATAAGGTTACTGCCCTCCCGGCAACCGGTCCCACCTTTTATGAGCGGTTCAATGCAGGTTCAAGCCGGTTGGGAGCATTTACGAGACTGCAGAAGGGACAAGCTGTGGGTGCATTTTTTGGTTATGACGTAGTAGGGTTGTTCCAGAGTTCCGATGACGTAGCCAAATCGCCAACGCAGGAAGGAGCAGCCCCCGGTTTTCTTAAATACCGCGATGTAAACGGAGACGGTAAAATAACACCGGCCGACAGAACATTCTTCGGCAATCCGAATCCTGATTTTACAGCAGGCCTGAACATCGGCGCTAATTACAAAAATTTTGACTTGGGTATTCAGCTCTATGCCTCGGTAGGAAATGATGCCATCAATTATGTACGTTACTGGACGGAGTTTCCACAGGTGTTTAACGGCGCTGTTGATAAAGATGCTGTTTACAACTCCTGGACACCCAGTAACACCAATGCAAAAGTTCCTATCCTGACAAGAACGGCAAACTTCAGCAACACGGGTGTTTTTAATTCTTACTATTTGGAAAACGCGTCCTTTTTAAAATGCAGGAACTTAACGCTGGGTTACTCTTTTCCCGTAGGAAAACTAAGCCGTATCAGAGCAGAACGTTTCAGAGTTTATGTGCAGGCGTCTAACTTGTTCCAGATTACTAAATATACCGGATTGGATCCTGAACTGCCAACTTCAAACTTCAGCGATAACACCAACTTCGGTATTGATTTGGGCAACTATCCCGCCAACCAAAAAATCTTCACGTTCGGAATTAGCCTCGGCTTCTAAAAACAACTAACAAAGCAATATGAAAAAGGTAAAATATTTATTCCTTCTGCTGCCGATGTATGGCATTCTCATGATCGGTATTCAGGCTTGCAAAAAGAGTTATTTAGACAGGATACCGCAAGGGTCTTTTCTTCCCGCTACGCTGGCAAACGATCCTGGAGTTCAGGGGCTGCTGGTGGGTGCGTATGCCAAGTTGAGAGGCAATAACGATTGGGGATCCTCTCCAACCGACTGGGGATTTGGAAGCGCATCAGGCGGAGATTCCTACAAAGGGTCAACTCCTGCCGACCAATCCGCGGAAGGTTTATTGGATATAACACTATGGTCCCTTAACTCTACCAACGGATACGTTTCGCAAAAATGGAATGCCTTGTACGATGGTGCGCAAAGGGCCAACGAAGTGCTGCGTGTAATGGCTTTGGCAACGGACATTACGGATGCGAACAAAAAACTGTACGGTGCAGAGGCCAGATTTTTAAGGGGCTATTATCATCTTGAAGCAAAGATGATTTGGCGCAATCCGATTTATGTAGATGAAACGATAACGTACAGCGCAGGCAACGGCAGCGTTCCCAATGTGGATGGCTCGGGAAATTTTATTGACATCTGGCCAAAGATTGAAGCAGATTTTCAAAACGCTATTGACAACCTTCCCGGAACGGCTTCGCAAAGAGGCAGAGGAAACAAATGGGCGGCCATGGCTTTTTTAGTTAAAGCCTACATGATGCAGCACAAATATGCGCAAGCGAAACCTCTGTTAGATCAATTAATAGCAAGTGGTACTACGGCCGGTGGCCAGAAATATGCTCTCGTGAATTATGAGGATAATTTCAATGCAGCTACCGATAACAGCCCCGAGTCTGTTTTTGCCGTGCAATATTCCGTCAATGATGGTTCAGGTACCAATGGCCGGTATGGCGATAATCTCAATATGCCCAATGGAGGTGTTTACGGCTGCTGCGGATTCAACAACCCATCTGCCACATTAGCCAATGCGTTTAAAACGGATGCAACCGGCCTGCCGCTATTGGATACCTACAATGCCGGCAATAATGTAAGCGACCCCACAACTCCTTATGTGGGAACGCTGGACCCACGTATAGATTGGGTAATGGGCAGGCCTGGCATTCCTTACTTTGACTTCGGCCCTCACCCCGGTGCTCCCTGGATTCGTGACCCCGCTACCAACGGTTACTTCAGCCCCAAAAAGAATGTTTACTCCAAAGCGCAGGTCGGTGCTTTAGCGTCAACAGAGACAAGTTTTTGGGGTCCGACACAGATGGATGCGAATAACTATGACATCATTCGTTACGCAGACATTTTGCTTTGGGCCGCGGAAGTTGACATAGAAACAGGAACCGGCGCCAATGCACTTACGTATGTGAATTTACTTCGCAGCCGTGCAGCCGATCCAACAGGCTGGGTGTATAAAAATAGCGATTACGATGCGGCCATAGGAAAATACAAAACGCAAACCACGCCGGCTGACAACTACAAAGTTGGCCTTTATTCAGCCAGCGCTTTTACCGATAAAAACTATGCTCGAAAAGCACTCCGCCATGAGTACTTTATAGAATTTGGCATGGAAGGCCGCCGGTTCTTTAACCTGCAACGTTGGGATAACGGTACCGGTTACATGGCACAGGTATTAAATGATTATGCGGCAGCAGAAAAAACAAGGGCCAGTATTTACAAGGTGAATACAGGCGCTGCGTTTGATAGAAATAAAGATGAATACCGCCCTATACCGTTAGGACAAATTGATGCCGAAAACTCCGGCGGGAAAATCAACCTGAAACAAGATCCTGCCTACAATTAAATTCTCTTTGTTGCAACATAAAAAAGAGGCAGGCCATTTCTGCCTCTTTTTTATGTTGTATTGGTCCGTCACGATAACGCTGTTGTATGAATTTTTTTTTGAGACCGCTTATTGCCGCGTTGCTGCTTTTTAGTTTATTACAATCGTGCACCAATCATAAAACTTTATTTCATCTTGTTGGTTCCGATCACTCCGGCATCCACTTCAACAACAAAATCACCGAGAACGATTCCATCAATCCTATTGACCTCACCAATATTTACAACGGCGGCGGTGTGGGCATCGGCGATTTTAATAACGATGGCCGGCCGGATATTTACTTCACCGGCAATCTGGTTTCCAATGCGCTTTATTTGAACAAAGGCAATCTGGAGTTTGAAGACATTACCCAAAAAGCCGGTGTATCCGGCAAGGGCAGATGGTGCCGGGGCGTGGCCGTAGTGGACATCAACAACGACGGCAAGCAAGACCTTTATGTGTGTGCCTCCATGTCGGCAAGCCCTGAAAAACGGGAGAACCTTTTGTACGTAAACCAGGGAACCGATAAAGCCGGTGTTCCCCTTTTTAAAGAGATGGCGGCTGCGTATGGTTTGGCCGACACCACCCATTCCACAATGGCTGCTTTTTTTGACTTCGACAACGACGGCGACCTTGATATGTACCTTGTAGTGAACGAAGTTTTAGCCAACGAGATTCCATCAGTGTTTCGTCCAAAAATAAAAGACGGCAGCCACCCCAGTACCGGACGGCTTTACCGCAACGATTGGGACAGCGCCGCAGGCCATCCGGTTTTTACCAACGTTACTAAAAAAGCCGGTCTCACTATTGAAGGCTACGGCCACGGCGTAAACATTTGCGACATCAACCGCGACGGCTGGAAGGACGTTTTTGTCACCAACGATTTTGTTTCCAACGATCTGCTTTACATCAACAATGGCAATGGGACTTTTACTGATAAAGCTTCCACTTATTTCAAGCATACCTCGGCTAACGGCATGGGGCAAGATATAATAGACATCAACAACGATGGTTTGAGCGACGTGGTGGAATTAGACATGAACCCCGAAGACAATTACCGCAAGAAAATGATGATGGGCGCCAACAGTTATCAGACTTATCAAAACAGCGACTATTACAGCTACCAGTACCAATACGTTCGTAATACGGTGCAGCTAAACGAGGGCCCACGAGTAGGCGCCGGTGATTCGGTTGGCGATCCGGTATTCAGCGATGTTAGCTTTCTTGCAGGACTGGCCGAAACCGACTGGAGTTGGACGCCGGTGGTGGCCGACTTTGACAACGATGGCTACCGCGATGTCATCATCACCAACGGCTTTCCAAAAGATGTGACCGATCATGACTTCATTGCCTTTCGCAAAGAATCTTTTTCCGTAGCCAGCAAGGAGTTTACGCTGTCGCAGATACCGCAGGTTAAGCTGCACAACTATGCCTTTCGCAACAACGGAAATCTTAGCTTCAGCAACGCCACATCGGCCTGGGGGTTGAACACACCTACCTTTTCCAACGGTGCCGTTTATGCAGATTTGGATAACGATGGCGATATGGATATGATCGTTAATAACATCAACGACGAAGCGTCGGTGTACGAAAACACAGCAAGGCAACAACAGCCGGCGGCCCATTTTCTAGCTGTAAGCTTAAAGGGTCAAAGTGGCAATCGAAATGGCTTGGGCGCCTGGATAGAAATTTATTACGAAGGAAAGAAACAGGTGTATGAACAAAATCCTTACCGCGGTTATTTATCATCGGTACAATTAAACCCACATTTTGGTCTGGGAACCGTAACCAAAATTGATTCGCTGTTAGTACGATGGCCGGACGGAAAGCTAAGCCGGTTGGCGGCCGTGGCCGCAGATCAAACGATAGAAGTTAGTCAATCATCCGCGAACGAAAGGTATACATGGAAGACGCCGGCAACCAATGCCGGAGCTTTGTTCACGGATGTTACAGCCGTAAGCGGAATCAATTATCAACACCATCAAAAAGACTTCATTGACTTCAACATTCAAAAGCTGTTGCCACACAAGTTCACCGAATACGGCCCGGCGTTGGCAGCCGGCGATGTGGACGGAAACGGCACCGACGACATAGTAGTTGGCGGCAATGCCGATGCGCCAACGGCTTTGCTTTTACAACAACCCGACGGCCGTTTTTTACAACGGTCTTTGCGCAGCGATAGTACAAAAGGCGGCATGGACATGGGCCTTGCTTTGTTTGATGCCGATGGCGATGGCGACCTTGATGTGTACATAGCTCGTGGCGGTTATGAAGCCGGCCCAAACTCCGCTGTTTATGGAGATGAATTGTTAGTCAATAACGGCAAGGGTTTGTTTACACCGGCAGTGAAAGCGTTACCACAAAACAATACCAGCAAATCCTGTATTCGGGCAGCCGACTTTGATCATGATGGCGATCTGGACTTGTTTGTGGCCGGCCGGGTAGAGCCCTGGAATTATCCTAAACCTGTATCAAGTTTCATCTATCGAAATGACTCAAAAGATGGCGTTGTAAAGTTTACCGATGTAACGGCAACGGTGGCCCCGGCATTAACCAACATTGGTTTGGTTTGCGATGCCGTGTGGTCGGATTTTGACGGCGATGGCTGGCAGGACCTGGTGCTGGCCGGCGAATGGATGCCGGTAACGTTTTTAAAGAACACGAATGGAAAGTTTACGAACCTGACCGAATCCACTGGCCTTGCATCACAGTCGGGTTGGTGGACGAGTATAGTGCCCGGTGATTTTGACAACGATGGCGACATAGACTACGTTGCCGGCAATCTGGGATTGAATTCTTTTTACCGGGCCGACAAAGACCATCCTGTGCGGATGTATGCCAAAGACTTTGACGGCAACGGCAGCTACGATGCCGTGCCTACACTCTATCTTCCCGCTTCGCAAACCGATACCGTCCGTCGCGAGTATGCCGCCCATACCCGCGACGACATGACCAAGCAACTCATTTCCTTCAAGGCTAAGTTTCAAACGTATAAGGCTTATGCGACTGCCACCTTCAATCAAATGTTTACACCCGAAGAATTGAAGGGTGCCCTGGTGCTGGAGGCAAACGAATTGGCCAATGCCTTTATCCGAAACGATGGTGGCGGTAAATTCAGTTTGACGCGGCTGCCCTTGCCGGCGCAGGTCACTTGCCTCAACGGCATGATAGCTGAAGATGCCGACGGTGATGGCAATCTTGATCTGCTGGCCTGCGGCAACGATTACGGAACCGAAGTTTCGGTAGGTCGGTATGATGCGGGCAACGGGCTTTTTTTAAAAGGCGATGGTAAAGGCGGCTTCTTGCCATTAAGCATTTTGCAAAGCGGTTGGTTTGTACCCGGCAATGGAAAGGCGGTGGTAAGATTGAAAAGCGCATCAGGAAAGTTGTTGATGGCCGCCAGTCAAAACAAAGGGCCGCTAAAACTTTTTCAGTGCAGAAGAGAAAGCAAAACGTATCCGTTGCAACCATTTGATGTGAGTGTTTTGTTGCACTACCGCAATGGAAAGAAGCAGCGGCAGGAGATCGGTTACGGCACTTCTTTTTTATCGCAGTCGGCACGCTTTGTTAGCATCAACCCTGACGTTTCTTCTATTGAAATAACGGAGGGCAAAGGCGCCGCAAGAGTTGTGAAGTTTTAGTTCTATTCCGCAGAAAAGCCTTTCGATTTTTTTTAACGAAGCACGTTGATGAAACAACTATTTCAACTTACAGTCATCGTCCTTTCCCTTTCATCTTGCCAAACGGGTTACCGCAACAAAAGCCATGCAGCGGTTTCCGATGAGAGCATACAAAAAGGCAAAGCACTGGCGGTGCAGTACTGTGGCACTTGTCACACCCTGCCCGATCCGGCATGGCTCAATGCGGCGAGTTGGGAGGTGGGCGTGCTGCCGCAAATGGGTCCGCGACTTGGGATCTTTGAACACAACTATCAATTCTATCCTTCGTCGCGGGGAGAGAGCTATGTAGATGCGGCCACCTATCCGGCAAAGCCTCTCCTTGGCGAAGCCGAATGGCAAAGCATCATTGATTATTATACCGCTACGTCGCCCGATAGTTTAACGGGAGCGAAAGATGAAAAGATCAATACAAGCCTTTCGCTTTTTGCGATGGAGTCGCCTGCCGCCAACTATGCCAAGGGAGTGACCTCTTTTATAAAAATAGCGCCGCCGGAACTGCCTGCTGCATTAGTTATCAGCGATGCACTTAAAAGCAAAACTTATCTCTTTGATAAAAGCCTTTCGGTAACAGATTCCTTCTCCAATGCAGGCCCGGTGGTGGATGCCTTGTTTCAAAAAGACGGTCCCCTTGTTTGCAACATCGGCATCCTAAATCCCAACAACGGAAAGTTTGGCAAGGCAACGCCGGTGAGCAGAATAGCAAATGGAAAGTGGGAAGAAGTAAAGACCGCGTTATTTGATACTTTGCAACGGCCGGTAGGGCTTGTGGCTGCCGATTTTAATAAGGATGGCCGTACTGATTATCTTGTTTGTGAGTTTGGCTACGTCAGTGGCGCCTTAGCCTGGATGGAAGGTAGCAACAGTGGTTTCAAGCGGCATGTACTACGGCGGTTGCCCGGTGCTATTAAAGCTTATGTTCAGGATTATAATCACGATGGCGCACCGGATATTTGGGCCTTGTTTGCACAAGGCGATGAAGGGATTTTTTTATACACCAACAATGGCGACGGCACCTTTAAAGAAGAAAAGGTGTTGTCGTTTCCGCCGGTCTATGGCTCTTCTTTTTTTGAGTTGGTTGATGTTGACCATGACGGCGACAACGACATTGTTTATACCTGCGGCGACAATGCCGATTACTCGCCGGTACTAAAGCCTTATCACGGTGTTTATATTTTTATCAACGACGGCGCCAATCATTTCGTACAAAAAACCTTCTTTCATATAAACGGTTGTTACAAGGCGCTGGCAAGAGATTATGATGGTGACGGCGATGTGGACATTGCCGCGATTTCTTTTTTTGCCGATTATAAAAACAGGCCCGAAGAAGGATTTGTGTATTTGAAAAACGAAGGGAACTTTACATTCACGCCGTATTCGGTACCGGCCGCCACTGCCGGCCGTTGGCTAACGATGGATGCCGGTGATATTGATGGCGATGGCGACGTGGACCTGGTGCTGGGTAATTTTTTTATGGGGCCGAGTATTGTAAAACCCAAACCCGATTGGTCGAAAGCACCGCCCTTTATTTTGTTGCGAAACAAGAGCCGGTAAAAGAAGTCATTTGATCATGAATGTAGTTTGTTCAATTTTTAAATTAACCCGCCAAGTGATTAGTCCATGAAACGAACCACTTTTTTATTTTCGATAGTATGGGCATTGGTTCTTGCAAGTCGCTTGCCGGTAAACGCACAGGCGCAAACAAAGCTTCCCCCTTTCAGCATTTCATTAACTAATGGAAAAACATTTTCCACTTCGGAACTATCATCGGCGCAGCCAACGTTGCTTATTTACTTTGCCCCCGATTGCGACCATTGCCAAACCCTGCTGGCCCTTTTCTTTAAAAAAATAGATGCCTTTAAGAAAACACAAGTATTGTTGGTAACGTTTAAGCCGCTAACTGATTTGCCGGCCTTTGAAAAAACCTACAACACGCAGCAGTATCCAAACCTTCGTGTGGGCACAGAGCTAAAGCCGCTGTATTTGCAAACCTTCTTTGCGCTGCAGCACACACCCTTCACGGCTTTGTACGACAAGCAAAAAAACTTAGTGGTTTCCTACCGCGAACAAACACCGTTGGAAGATCTCATCGGCCGGATAAAAAAATTATAGAACAACAACGCGACAGAAATTATGCGTCATCTTTTAAAAACAACGTTTCTTCTTCTGTTTCTTTCCGCCTGCCGGCAACACTCCACACCCAACACTAGTTTGCTGAACGATGCCGGCCTGCTGCACCGCAACACGGCCCAACTTACGCAGGTCATTATTTACGACGTGTTTTCGCCGCCGGTATCCAGCCGCATTTATGCGTACACCTCATTAGCTGCGTATGAAGCATTGCGCTTTCAGGATTCAGCCAAACATTCGATTGCCGCTTTGCTGCACGGCTTTCCGGCTATGCCGAAACCTGAAAGTGGCAAGGAATACAATTATCTTTTAGCGGCTACCAAAGCGTACTTCACTGTAGCTGAAAAAATTACCTTTTCCATTGACACCTTAAAGCAATATGAGAACAAAGTATATGCTGACTTTAAATTGCTGTTGAGCGATGAAGTGTACAACCGCTCCATGGTGTTTGGCGAAAAAACAGGGGGCCAAATTTTGGCCCGCGCCGCTGCCGACAACTACAAACAAACGCGGGGCATGCCCAGGTTTTTGGGCAGCGATGAAGCCGGCCGCTGGCGGCCTACGCCACCCGATTACCTTGATGGATCGGAGCCTTACTGGGCGCAGATAAAAACATTGGCCCTTGATTCCTGCACACAGTTTGAATGTGCGCCGCCGCCCCCCTTCAGCACCGATACAACCAGTGTCTTTTTTAAAACCACCAAAGAAGTTTACGCCATCGGCACCGGCTTAACCAAAGAGCAAAAAGAGATTGCCCGCTATTGGGACGACAATCCCTTTGTGATGGAGCATTCGGGGCACCTGATGTTCGCCAATAAAAAGATAACGCCGGTGGGTCATTGGATGGGCATAACAGCCATTGCCTGCACCGCAAAAAAAGCTACTGCGGTTGCAACGGCCGAAGCCTATGCGCTTACATCGGCAGCCATTTTCGATGCCATCATTTCCTGCTGGTACACCAAGTACAAGTACCGGCACATTCGTCCCGTAACGGTCATCAATCAATACCTTGACCCTCGATGGCAACCGCTTTTGCAAACGCCGCCTTTTCCCGAACATCCCAGTGGGCACAGCGGCATATCGGCTGCGGCAGCAACTGTGCTTACGCAACTGTTTGGAGAGAACGTTTCGTTTGAAGACACCAGCGATCTTGCTTACATCGGCATGAAGCGGAATTTTTCTTCTTTCAATCAGGCTGCGGCCGAGGCTTCCATCAGCCGGGTCTATGGTGGCATTCATTACCGCACCGGCGTGGATGCGGGAGCTGCGCAAGGAAGACAGGTAGGCAAATTTGTAACAGAGAAATTTTTGAAGTAAGCCGGCGTTTGAACGTTACTTACTATCAATTTTCATCTATAAAAATCGGGCAGCAAGAAACCGGCAGGCAGTGGAGAAGATGCAAGCCGTATAAATAAGCCTGGCTTCATCAACACTTACTTATAAGCCTGGCAAAAACTATCGGCAATCTTTAACAGGCAATGAATTCAGTGTGTTGGTTGCGGTTGGTACATTCAATAACCATGAGCCAACTTAAACTTCTCCCCTTTTTTGTGCTGCTTTCCATCGCTGGGTATTCACAACAAACGGCACTCCTTTTTAAAAAACGAAACACTACGGTCAATACATTTTGGAAGGGAAATTTCATTGCTTTTCAAACAGACGATAAGCGGTGGCAGAAGGGCGAGTTGATGCACATCCAAAGCGATTCGTTTTACCTGCGGCCAATGGTGGTGCGTTACGGTTACATGGGCAACGACACCATGTATTACGACGTACAGGGATACGCATTGGCTGATGTGTATGCGATGCCGAAACGCGGCGTGTTGATTGATTGGCGGGGCGATGGCTTTGGCATTTCAAGCGAAGGAGGCCACGTGCATTTTTACTGGATCAAGGGCGGCTGGTTGTTTCGGGCACTCGGCATTGGATACGCGGGCCTTCATCTGCTGAATGGCGTTCTCTATAATCATTCCGTGTTTAGTGGAGTGGCACTGGGCATAGCAGCGGGAGTGGCCGCCTTTGGTTTTTTGCTAAAACACACATACAAGCTAACGATCCGCACAGGCAATAAATATTATTTGGAAATGCTCACGTTTGCCGGCAAGCCTTCGTAAAAACAATATCCTCTATTTACCTTTCATACCTTTTCCAAGATCTCATTTCTAAAATGAATACCCCAATCGGAAAGTTCCCGCAACAATTTTTCGAGAGATTGGCCAAGTGGCGTTAAGGCATACTCCACCGCGGCGGAAGAAGAAAGCAATTCCGTTCGGGAAACCAGTTTATTAGCTTCCAGCATTTTTAATTCCTGCGCCAACACTTTGGGCGAGATGTCTTCAATGTCTTTGCGAATCTCGCCAAAGCGCTTGGCCCCGAACGTTAGCGAAAGAATAATGGGCAGCCGCCATTTGCCCTGCAATACCTCCAGCGCATCTCTCGATGCCCGCAACTTGTAGCGGCAGGCAGCGCCTCTTTCTGTTAAGGTCATGAGTGTGTTTTGTTATTTACCGGCAGGTAACCGGTTACCCGAAGGTAACTGCCGTGCGGCACCGCCTTTAATAAAGATAGCTTTGCGGCTTCATTTAAATTTTAAATCAAGCGTTCATGAAACTTTCAAACCTGCTTAAAGCGGCCGCCATTGCCGGCATTGTTGGCGCCGTTCTTAATACCGTTGTTTATTACATTGCCCGCGCCGCCGGTGCTGTTACTGATGCCATTGCCATTCGCGACGGCCAGCCGCTGATGCTGCTTCCGGTGATTATGGGTTCTATCGTGCCGGCCTTTGTAGCGGCGCTGCTGCTTTTTGTGCTGGGCAAGTTCACCAAAAACGCGGTGACCATTTTTACCTGGGTGTCCATTGTTTTCTTAGTCGTGTCCATGATGGGGCCTTTTGGTACGCCGGGCCTGCCAATGGGTATGCGCATTACGCTGGCGGTGATGCACGTTGTGCCGGCCGTGGTCATTCTTTATTTTTTACGCAAGGCGGCTAACGATTCTTCTACGACCAATGCGGCGGTGATGGCGTAGAAATGTTTTGTTCTTTTTGATAATTGCAAGTTTATCAATGAAGGTTATCGGATGAATGATAACCTGGCCTTGTTTTTTATTTGAAGAACGCAGTTTCGTTGCCGCGAATTTCGGAGCACAAAGAACTTGCCTACCGGTAGGCAGGTTATTTGTGCTCCAATAAAACCGAAGCAAGACGAATGACTCCAAAGCAAATCACGATTGCCTTCAACACCACTAAAAATGCTTGCTTTAATTTAGAAATATCAACTTAAGTACAACATGGAAATAGGAATAGACAGCTTTGCCGCCGTGGGCACCAATGAAGACGGAACACCCGCAAACACCGCTCAATCGCTTGCGGAATTATTGGAAAGAATGAAGCACGCCGATGCTTCGGGCCTTGATGTGTTTGGCATTGGCGAACATTACCGCAAGGAGTTTTTAGATTCTTCTCCTGCCATGATATTGGCCGCTGCCGCTGCGCAAACGAGCCACATCAAACTGACCAGCGCCGTTACGGTTTTAAGCACCGCCGATCCGGTAAGAGTGTTTCAAAACTTCGCTACGCTTGATCTGATTTCAAAGGGACGTGCAGAGATGATTGTAGGCCGTGGTTCCTTTATAGAAGCTTATCCGCTGTTTGGTTACAGCCTTGGTGATTACGATGAAATTTTTGCGGAGAAGCTTGACTTGTTGCTCACCATTCGCGACAACGAAGTGGTGAACTGGAGCGGACGATTTAGGCCGGCCTTGAAAGACCAGGCCATTTATCCACGGCCTTTGCAAGAACCGTTTCCGATTTCGTTGGGTGTGGGTGGCACGCCGCAATCGTTTATTCGTGCCGGTATGTTGGGACTGCCCTTGATGGTGGCTATCATCGGTGGCGAAACGCACCGCTTTCGTCCGCTGGTGGATTTGTACCGCGATGCCGGCGCCAAGGCCGGGCACTCACCGGATAAGTTGAAGGTATCGCTGCACTCTATTGGCTATGTCTCCGACACCACCGATAAAGCCGTGGAAGAATTCTTTCCCGGCTATGCCGAAACTTTTACCCGCATTGGCCGCGAACGTGGCTGGCCGCCAACTACCCGTGCAGGCTTTGATGCGCAGCGTGGCCCTCGCGGCGCTTTGCTTGTGGGCGGACCGGAAGAAGTAGCGGAGAAAATTTTACGTCACAGCGAATCGCTTGGCGGCATTAGCCGGGTGACCTTTCAAATGGACAATGCCTTGCTGACGCATGAGCAGTTGATGAAGGCGATTGGAATTATTGGGGAGAGGGTGAAGCCGTTGGTGAATGGAGCATAAAATGCAGCAACCTAGTTTTAAACTTAGATTCGTCTATAATCACTAAAAAGGTCTTTGAGAAACTTGACCATTTTCATTTTACATTAGCAGCGAGATTCATTATTCCAATACTCTTGGGAAACCGGGAGTGGATAAAGGAGTTTGGGAAACGCTATCACAAGATTGATAGCGTTTTCTGCTTTATAACCTTGTTCGCCCCTTCTTCGCACTCTTTAATTTTCCTAGTTCTTCCTGGGTTAGTTGCCTTTCTTGGCGGGTTTGTTTAATGGCCTTTCTAACCAAGTCTATTTGTAGTTCGTACTCAAACTTATCACGGTTGGGTGTGCCTCTTTTGCCGATAGTTTGTCTTGAACTTCATCAAGGGTGTATTTTTTCATGATCATTGTGCGTTCTATTTGAGAACAAAGTAATGCAGCTTGTCGTTGACCGTTATGCCTGTACAAGTGAACGGAACGGGATTGATTTTGATTGAGTACTTAGCATCGAAAAACCACAACAGTTTATCAAGATGCCGCACGGCTTTACTTAAATGTTTATCGTAAGTGAGAAAAGCTTATGTACTTCTAAGGTTGTCGTCCTTTTCATTCACGAGATAACGGCTCCGGCGGCTTAACCGTTGCAAAGCTATGTAGGCATCGTATTCGTCCTCGGGCAGCTTGCTCACCGAAATAGGAACATCAGGATTCAAGGCATGATTAACATCGTGGTATTTGCGGTACTGCAAACTGAACTTGCTTAAATGTGCATTTACCAAATGAAGTGCTGTATAAAAACAAAACGTCACTTGCCAGTCGTAGCAATCGGTGATGCGTTGGTTAACGGCTGATAGAAACGTGAGATTCCGGCTAACCTGCTCGATATGTTCATTGAAAGTTGGCAACCGATCAGGCCTTGAAAACTTTGTAATGGTTGGGGATGGGAAGATTGTCGTTGCGCTCAACAATCATGGCTTCCATGTCGAAACCGTAGGGATGGTATTGTGCATTGATTTTTGATTCGGCACGGGTAAGATATTTTTCCTGTGCTTCGTTGTTGTCTTCTACTTCTGCCCAAACCAATACTTCCGAATCATTAAAGTCAAAGGCAAGCTTGGAGGGAATGTTTTTATCAAGAAATTTGAGAAAGTCAATTACGATTTTGCCGACGAAGTATTTTTGAATGGTTTGCTTGTTCATCTTCATCACTTCATCAAGGTCGTTACCCATTAAAATCTCATACGTTTTCTTCAAATCATCTGATGCCATGTTTGTTTCCAGTTGCAATTGGTGAGTACTTAAGTTAGCAATGAGTTGATTAAACCATTCGGTTCGTGGATTGAGATTTGGTGTTGATGAAGTATTAGGAAGCATAATGAGTCGTGGGACAAGGTTGCGTCGTTGGTGTTTAAGGTCAAGGTAAAGTAAATTTTAGAAGCCCAAGTGCCAAAAGACTTCTTTTCATATATTGCCCAATAAAGCCAAAACCTTGCAATATGATCGATTATTCCAAATGGCCGCGAAAAAAAATCTTCACTACAAGTTTAAAACTCGACGATCAAAACCCAAGACTTCCAACAACCGTTACCGGCCTTCCGCATAGGCAAAATCAGATCATCAATTATTTGATAGAACAAGAGAATGTGTATCCACTTGCCAGAACCATCGCAATTCAAGGTTATTTTCCTAATGAAGAGCCCCTCGTTTATAAAGAGGGAGATAAATACATAGTTGTGGAAGGTAACCGAAGAGTAGCAGCTTGCAAGATATTGTTACATCCAGACCTTTTAACCAATTCCGCTAAACAAAAAAACATTGGAAAACTTTTAGAAAACTTCAATATCGACCAGATTAAAAGACTTGAAGTCCGTGTTGCACCAAGTCGGGAATCAGCAGATGTAATCATTGTAAATAGGCATACCGAAGGTGCACCTATTGAGAAATGGGACAAGACTAAACAAGACCGATTTTACTACAATCGCCTGAAAGGCGGAGAGTCCATTGATGATCTTTCGCAAAAGTTCAATATGCCTAAGTCCTCTATCAAGGATGGGCTAAAAAGATTTCATGTTTACGAAGAATTAGTTTCTATTGACCTGCCCGAACATACAAAAGCGCAAGTAAAGAACGAGGCAACATTCAGTATGACTAATGTAGAGCGTTTTTATAATTCCAAATCCGGGAAAGAATTTTTAGGTCTTGAATTCGACAGTACTGGCTCAATTATACACTTACTTCCGAAAGATGAATACGACAAACGCCTAAAAATAATTGCTCAATGGGTGGTTGATGAAAAACTCAACTCCCGAACTTTCGGCAGTGAAGCACAGCAAAAGGAATTGGTTGAGAAGATGCGTGAAGCTCCAGGTCTCTCGTTATCTGTTGCTCCGAACAGAAAGAATCAAGATGGCTATAACATCAGCATCAATGAAGTTGATGAGGAATTGACTCCAAAAGCGGCAAACAGAACGCATACACATGGCCGTCAAACACCCCAAAACAAACTTATTGGAAGCGACATCATATGGTTCACAGGTGTAGAGCGGATTGACACAATATTCAAGGAACTCAAGGCAGCCAACTTGAATTCACAATTCAATTCAACTGCAGTTCTATTTAGAAGCTATTTAGATATGCTTGTCTATCAATATCTAAAGAAGAGTGACGGATTGAAGGAGTTGATAAAAGAAGAGCAACAAAAACTCATTGTAGAACACTCAAAAAGAAAGGAAAGGCTCATTCAGTTCATAACTAACTTGGGTGTAAAAGCGTCAGCGATAGACGAAAAAGAGTTAGATAAGGTTTAAAAGTTTAAAACCGGAGTGCCATCTGATTGGACACCAAGTTTGAAACACATGCTTTCCTATCTATCCAAAAACGCAGACTTATTACCAGAAGGTAAACTCCGCAGTGCGTTGGGAAGCTACGTTGGGAAGAATGAAACTTTTCTTGACCATAATGACTTCAATTTATTGGTCCATAACGAATATTTTACCAAGGATGGAAATGACCTCAAAAAAGTGTTTGAACAAATGAAACCGATCTTAAACTTTATTAATCAGCAGTTGACAGTAAAATGAAAATACAGTATTATAGTCCATTGAGATATCCAGGTGGTAAAGCTTCACTTTTTGATTTCTTGTCACGTACAATCGAATACAATGGCCTTTCCAACTGTAAATACGTTGAAGGTTACGCAGGTGGCGCAGGGGCAGCCCTTAAACTCCTAATGCTTGAATTTGTCGATGACGTTTTCCTAAATGACAAAGATGAATTAATATACAAATTTTGGAAAGCTCTACTTTATGATACGGAAAACTTCATCAAGTTAATCTTTGATACTAAGCCTACGATGCAGGAGTGGAAAAAGCGTCACCAAATTATTCAAGACGAAAGTTTAATCGCAGCACTTTCAGATACCGAGATTGGATTTACTGCTTTTTTTCTCAACAGATGTAATAGATCTGGAATCTTAACAGCGGGCCCAATCGGCGGCAACGACCAAACCGGACTTTGGAAACTTGATGCTAGGTATAACAAAAAAGATTTAATAAATCGTATAAATAAAATAGCATTATACCAAGAGCGTATTCATCTTTCAAATATGGATGCATTAGAATTTCTGCAAAAAATTGAGTCAAAAAAATTCCGATCGAAGGAGGTTATTTGCTACTTAGATCCGCCCTATGTCAAAGAAGGTTACCAATTATACAGGTTCCATTATAAAAAGTCAGATCATATAAAGTTAGCTCACTTTCTACAAAAGGATTTCCCGTTGAATTGGATAGTATCCTATGATGACCACCCATTGATTCATGATTCTTATAAGGAAGTTATCAAAAATATTTTTGAGTTCAATTACTTCGCTAACCAAACGAAAGTTGGAAAAGAGTTATTAATCTCAAGTAAACAACTTGCGCTACCGGATTTGTATGAGCAGTATTCAAGAACGAAATACGTTAACAATCAAACCTACTATTCAAAAGTAGTATGACTTTGAACTATTGCAGACCATTAGACTGTTCAACAGCTTAAACCTGTAAATCGATCTTCCATAAATTTCCTTTCTTGCGGAATACAGCAAAAGGCTCTATACCTCACTCCCATTTATATGTTCAAAGGATGGCCCTGTAAAATATCACCCTATTTTCATCATCAGAAAGGCAGGATTACTTCAGTTGCCCCTTTCAACAACTGTTTCTTCTTACCCTCCGTAATGTTTCCGGTGATAAGACTATGGGCTTCGTTGTCCGGCAGTGGATTATGCATCACTTCCAAACCATCGTTGATGTCGTTCCGAATGATACCAACATTAATGCGCAAGAGCCGGTAGCGCTTATCGGCAAGCGTTGCTTTTTCATACGAGGATAATCGTTCGAGGTCAACGGACAAACCATCCTCGTCGCGCTTCTTGGCAAAGGCCATGCTGCTGATGGAGCCATTAGGTTTAATGTAAGAAGGAATGTGTGTAGGAATGCGGCGCAGTAGATTGTCGGCGTCGGTTATAGCTACGAGGTTCATTTAGCGTACAACCAGTTTAAGCAGCTATGAAAGGTTGCGTCGTTCAAAGTATCTTCTTTGCAAAGTTCACCGTTGCTGGAAGCGATGATTTTATTGTCATCGGTTTCTGAAAAAATAAATTCAAGGTTGCGGCCTTCCGCCTTTAATTCCACCAGAACATCGCCGTCAGGCGTAGGAACGGTATAGAAAACTTCAAGCCCTCGCGATGCTAATTTTTCCGCAATGAAGGAAGTTGCTTTTGCAATGGCAACGCTGGAAGGCCGATTAGCACCATAAGAATCCCAACCCTTTTCAAGATTACCGTATTCCAAAATGGAATCGGTATGCTTACGGTTGTTTCGCGATAGTATGATTTCCTGCTGCATTTATTCTTATCTGCTTTTGCTAAGATAAGCCATCAATTTCAAAAGTTTATTTAATGCAGGACGGTGTTGCTTCTGCGTGAGGGATAGTAGTGGAAAGCCCGGTGAAGCACTTCGGCACGCCCAGTGTGATAACCATGCGCAGGCCTTGCGCCGGAATAATAGCGGACAATTTAATCAGGCTTTCTCACCAAAGAACTTTTCAACTATTGTTTATAAAAAGCCTGACAATATTGATAGGCTTGCAGGCCTAAATTTGGAACCAGTGATGTTTCATTGCTATCTTCAATTTTAAACCGGTCCGCTATGACAGATACCATGATAAAAGATCAAGTTCGCACTATTGAAAAAGCTACCGAAAAGGCTACCAGATCTAAAGAAAGCGCCTTAAAATTTTTACAGGACGCCGGGATCATTACTACGCCTGCTTCCTCTACTTCCAAAAAGAAAAAATAAGTCTATTTGACGCACCATTATCCATTTAGTGTTATCGGGTTTCATAGCTGCGATAAAGAAGTGGGGGTTCGTGTATTGAACGGAGAAGATGATCTGCAACCAAGCACCAATCTATGGGACTGGTTGGCGGAGGGCATCTATTTCTGGGAACAAAATCCCTTGCGAGCGCTTGATTATGCAAAAGAAAGTGCCGCGAATACACAGTTTAATAAAAAGCCAATTACAACACCCTTTGTATTAGGCGCTATAATTGAATTGGGCCATTGCCTCAATTTAGTAGATACTGAATCCCTTTCCATTTTGGGCACAGCCTACCGGAGCTTAAAAATAGTAACGGAGGAAAGCGGTCAGCAGATGCCGGTGAACAAAGGCGCTAACCGTGCACTTGATTGTGCAGTAATCAAATACATCCATCAATCGAATAGAGAAGAAGGCAAACCTGCGTATGATACCATTCGCTGTGCCTTTGGCGAAGGTGCCGAAGCCTATCCCGGTACTGAAATAACCTCGCGGCTACACATACAAATTTGCGTAATTAACAAGAACTGCATCAAAGGCTACTTCCTGCCCCGGCCTCTTGATCAATTCAATCCATTCTTGAATAAGCATAGCTGAATCAACCTGTTTTTGTAAACGGAATTGTTAACCGTTTAAGATGCGAATTCAGTTTTGATTGTGAAAATATTTTATGCTGTATTTGCGTGAGGGATAGCAGCGGATACCCCGCTGAAGGTCTTGTGCATTGGCTTTGTAGCGGAGTAGAAGCGAATAGCCCGGTGCCGCCTCGGCACACGCCCTGTTCAACAAGCAATCGGCAATTAGCAATCAACAGCAAGTACAACAAACAAAAAAGCCTCAACCAAATGATTGAGGCTTTCTATAAAAACACTTCCGCTTATATCTTTTTCTTCTCCTTTATCTCCTGCAGCATCTCCTTCACCGCCCGTTCCAACTGCGGGTCTTTGCCATTCAACACACTCTTATAATCGTTGGGCACTTTAATGTCCGGTTCCAGTTGCAGGTTTTCGGTGGGGCGGCCTTCTTTGCCAATGGTGGCCACCATGGGAATACCGAAGACCAATGTGGGGTCAATCTGTGTTTCCCACCATACGGCGGTACCCGTGCCCGGCACCGGCATGCCAATGGTTTTGCCGATGCCCAGTTGATGGTATGCATACGGAAAAATAAAGGCGTCGGAGTAATTGCTTTCGCTCATGAGCACCGTGCTGGGGTTCGTCCATTTGTTCATCGGTTCATTGCCGCCAACAGTAGTGCCCTGCGGCGCAAAGGATAAATACTTCTTGCCGCTAAGGAAGGTTACGAGGTCATCGTGCAGCCAGCCGCCGCCGTTGAAACGGGTGTCCACAATCAGGGCTTCTTTGCCTGCGGCGCGGCCCATCACATCGTCGTATGTGCTGCGGTAGCTGGCGTCGTTCATGCCTTGCACGTGTACATAACCCACTTTGCCGCCACTCGCTTCTTCCACTTTTCTACGGTTCATCGCCACCCAGCGTTTGTACAACAAGGCGCCTTCTTCCGCACCGGAAATGGGCTTGGTGGTTTCGTCCCAACGGGCCTTTGTTTCGGGGTCGTAAAGGCTAAGCAAAATGTTCTTACCGGTTTTGCGGTTGAGCAATCGTGCCCAGTCTTTATCGGCCGTTACGTCTTCGCCGTCTATCTTTTCAATGATCACGCCTTTGCGAATCTTGGTCCTGGCGTTTACAATCGGGCCGCCTTCCAACACTTCCATTACTTTCAGTCCGCTGCCGCTGTACATATCATCGTACAACAGCCCAAGGCTTGATGTGGCATCGCCGGTTTGCGGTCCGCCGGCAGCTTGCGGACTGTAACGGCCACCGGTATGCGAGGCGTTCAACTCACCCAAAAATTCGGAGAGCAGTTCCTGAAAATCGTAGTTGTTATTAATGTGCGGAAGAAACTTTGCGTACACTGTGTGATAGCCGTTCCAATCCACGCCGCCCATCTTGGGATCGTAAAACTTTTTAGTTACCTGCCGCCAGGTATGGTCGAAAATATAAGACCGTTCGGCTGCGGCGTTCAGCACCATTTCACCGTTCACGGTAATGGGTGAAAGCTTGCCGCTTTCGGCATCCA
This sequence comes from Flavisolibacter sp., assembly GCA_965247695.1. GTDB lineage: Bacteria > Bacteroidota > Bacteroidia > Chitinophagales > Chitinophagaceae > Flavisolibacter. Next base: position 480,687 of record OZ252037.1, on the reverse strand, counting down.
CTTTTACAATCTTGCCGTCGCTTACCACAAACAAGCTCTTGCCGTCTTTGGAGATGTCGAGGCCCGCGGGACCGCCGTCTAACTTGGCTACCAGCTTTGTTTCGCGGGTGCGTGGGTTGGTCATCCACAGATCATAACCCTTCTCCATGCGGGCCGCGAAGAACAGTTTGTCGCCGTCGTTGTTCATCACGTAATCGGAGATGTTGCCACTGTTGATGGTGATGCGCATCTTGCGATTATCGAGGCCTTCAAACTGCGGCTCCCAGCCTTTTTTGGGCGGGGCAATTTTATTCGTCGTGTCTTTTTTGGCTTCATCTTTTGCTTTGTCTTCGGCTTCTTTGGCTAAGGCAAATTCATCTTTGGTGAGCTTGAATTTATCATAGGCTTCCTGATCGAAAAACATGGCATACACATCCACTTCTCTTGCACCTTGATAGGCCAAGGGTTGCTTGCCTTCTTTGTCAGAGGTCCACATTAAAGCCTTACCGCCGAAGGCCCATTTGGGGTTGCCGTCGTTAAAGCCGCTTTGCGTAAGGTTCATGCGCTTGCCGCTGCCGTCGGCTTTCATCAGCGCGACTTCATCAGACCCAAAACTTCCTTCATCCGAATTAAAGGCGAGCCATTTTCCATCGGGCGACCAGGTGTAGGTTTTATCACCATCGCTGTACGAAAAGTTGACGCCTTTGGGTACGATGGTGCGGCTTTGTTTGGTGGCGAGGTTATAAACTTTCAGCACATTGCGTTCTTCCAGGTAAGCGATCTCTTTTCCATCAGGCGAAAGCTCGGGCTGAAATTCATCGGCATCAGTAGCAATCAAGGGTTCTTCCTTTATAACGGTGGATGTATAGAAATAAGGCTCTTCTTTTCTAACGATGGATGCTTTATAAACGTCCCAGCTGTTGCCGCGTTCTGTGGAGTAATAAAGCGTTCGTCCGTCAGGCGAAAACTTCACGTTGCGTTCCTGTTGCGGTGTGTTGGTAATGCGTTTGGTGTAGCCGCCTTCAACCGAAGTAACAAAGACTTCACCACGCACTACAAAGGCAATCTCTTTGCCGTTGGGCGATAGTTCGGTTTGCGTAACGTTTGCATTCACGGGCAAAATTTTATCATCGGCCGCCCTTGTGTCATTATTGATTTGAATGGAAAGTTTTTGCGGTTGTCCGCCTTCTTTCATCGTGTACAGTTCACCGTCTTGGGTGAAGCACAACAAACCATCAGATGATGCGGACAGGAAGCGAACAGGGTTTTCTTTCATCGTCGTAAGCTGTGTGACTTCTTTACTTCCCACCGTTCCTTTAAAGATGTTTTGCGTGCCGGCTTTTTCACTCAAAAAATAAAAGGCATTGCCATCGGCAGCCCACACGGGTTCGCGGTCTTCGCCTTCAAACGATGATACTTGTGTGTATTCGTCCTTCTTTGTATCGTACACCCAAATGTCCCGTGTCACCGATGATGTGTGGTGCTTGCGATACGAATCTTCATAGCCTTTCTGGTCCTGAAAAATGAGTTTGTCGCCGCTCTTGTTGAAGTGGGCAAACTCCGCACCCGCCGAATTGTACATTACCGAACGGCCGCCACCAACGGGCACTTCGTACAGCTTTTTAAATAGCCGCGGCGAGGGAAAACGTGCCGAGGTATAAACATCGTTGCGGGCCGTACCAAACAAAACGGTTTTGTTATCGGGCGTAAAATCATACGGCAAATCAGCCGCGGAATTATACGTTAAGCGCTTGGCTTCGCCGCCGGTTGCAGGCATCACATACACATCAAAGTTGCCGTAGCGGTCGGAGGCAAAGGCCAGCCATTTGCCGTCGTGGCTCCAAACCGGCATGTAATCATAGGCCTCATGAATAGTCAGCGGGATGGCCTCGCCGCCGGTTGACGGCACTTTGTAGATGTCGCCTTTGTAACCGAATGCGATGGTTTTGCCATCGGGAGAAATGGCGGGATAGCGCAGCCACAAGGGTTTGTTTTGTGCGAAGGAGAGGATGCTTAAAACAAGCGTTGAAAGCAGCAATAGATTTTTCTTCATGGTGTATGTTTTAGTTTTGAGGACGATGTTTGTTACATTGAATAGAGCCGAAGGTTGGGCGTGCCCCATCCCAGCCTTCCCCACCGGGGAAGGAGCCCTTGCACAGACCCTTGCTTTTCAACGACTCAACTTGAATCGCAGAGTCGTTGACAGGTTAGGTGCGAAGCGAAGCGCTGATGGCCTTTCCCCGGTGGGGAAAGGTCGGGATAGGGGCCGGGCCTTTAAAGTTATTAAACGAGAGAAATGAAAAACAAAAATCTTGAAGAGCGGTTAAGACAGTATGCAGGCGAATTTGCAAGAGTAGTTCCGTTTGATGAAAAGGATAAGTTGTTGTTGATGGATTTTACGGAGAAGAATAAAGAGTTGACTGATGACGTGGTGAAGGATACGAATCTTTTCATCCAATACATTAATGGGAAGTTGAGTGGTGCTGGAGCGAAGTATGGGATTGGCGGGTATAATGAAAACAGGACGATTTATAGAAGGAGCAGCGTGTTTGATTCACCGGCTGGCCTAAAGCACAACCAGCCCCCTCTAACTCCCCCACCGGGGGAGAACAGCCCCCATCCGGCTTCCCCCACCGGGGGAAGAGTCAACACACAGCCCTCGCTTGTGGAGGACCCTAATTATGATGATGGAGAATTTTATTGGGAGGCGGATGTTACAGTCTATAAGGCACTTAAAGTTTTTGTTTCCGAGCATCGCAAGAATCCAACTAAGGCAGAGAATCTATTGTGGCAACGTTTGCGTGGAGATAAACTTGATGGCTACAGTTTTCGGCGGCAGCATATTATTGGAACATTCATCGCAGATTTTGTTTGCCTATCTAAACGAGTGATTGTTGAGGTGGACGGCTTGCAACATCAACTGCCGCAAAATTTAATGAACGATGCAGACAGAACATTCTGGTTGAATACAAAGGGATATGACATTCTGCGTTTTACCAACAATGAAGTACTGAATGAAACAGATACGGTTTTGAAAAAGATAAGCGATCAACTGAAAGCTTTACCCTTCGCACAAAAAAGACTGTATCAAAAAAACACAGAGTCGTTGCAAAGCGAGGTCAGTGCGGCTGGTGGCCTTCCCCCGGTGGGGGAAGGTCGGGATGGGGGCTCTACGGCCGTTGCAGTACAAGCGACTTCCGAACCGCGAACAATTCATTTGGGAATAGACATCTGGGGCTCTCCCTACACCAAAGTCATCGCTCCCCGCAATTGCATCGTTCACTCCTTCGCCTTCAACAATGCCTATGGCGATTACGGCGCTACCATCATTCTCACCCACAACTTGGATGGCGAAACTTTTCACACCCTTTACGGCCATCTTAGTTTAAACTCCATTAAAAACTTACACGAAGGCGATGCCGTTTACAAAGGCGACGTGATTGCCGAATTCGGGATTCCGTTTGAGAACGGCCAGTGGCCGCCGCACCTGCACTTTCAGATCATAAAAGACATGCAAGGGATGAAGGGTGATTATCCCGGCGTGTGTGCATTGAGCGAAAGAGAAACCTATTTGAACAACTGCCCTGATGCAGATTTGATCTTGGAAATGATGAAGTATGCAAATTAGAAATGACCGAAGGACATTCCCGAGCAAATTGATAAACCGATGAGAAAGACGATACCAGCGGCAGTTATAATTCCTCCGGCTGTTTGCCTCGATTTTTTATCAATCAGCATAAGCAAACCACCAAAGAATTCCACTACCGAAAGCACAAGAAAAATAATGAAAAAGCTCGGGTCTAAAAAGCCCAACACAAACACAACTGCATTGAGTCCAGAAGTGATCAAAAGTGATTTTACAAACTTGTTCATTGTCTCGATTTAAACTTTCACCTGATACCAAAAGGGTTTGATGAACAAACAAAACCAGCAACCAACAAAGTCACACCGCTGGCGGCAAGCAAGGCTCCACCAGTTTCGCGGTGGTTTTTGAAGAAGACTAAAAGCAAGCCTACAAAAAATTCAATCGGAACAGCAAACAGCAAAATGAAAAAGCTTTCGTAAGCAACAAAGCCCAAACCAAATAGAATCAGGTTGGCTGCCACGATGATGAAAAGTACATTTCCGAATTTTCCCATTACTTTTTATGCTTGTAACTGCACAACTGATTTTTTCTCTCCAATCAACTCCTTCAAATACTCCTCCTTCTCATCCCTGTAAAACAAATTCATCGTTTCAAACGGAACCACGCGGCCATCCTTGTGTACAATGTGTACGCAACTTTTCTTGATGGCCCGAACATCAAAATCCCAGGCATCAATAAAGCGCATGATGATGATACGGAACAGGTTGTTGTAACTTAATCCCGGCGCTTCAATCTGCGGCAGGCAACAAAGCAATTGCTTCATGTTTTCTTCTACCCTATCTACGGAAATGCCAGTGCTGAAAATGTTGATCATCTGCTGGTGCAAGGCTGCATCCTGCTCATACACGATGGTGTTCTTACTGTTGTTTAATAAGCCAACGGGATCAACATACCGCGTCATTGGAAACACTTGTCCGTTTAATTTCAACGCATAACCCATCGCCAGTGCATCGGGGTTGCAGGGCACGGGAATAATATCATTGGGCTGAAACACGGTTGTTTGCTCCAGTATCTTTTGCCGCACATCCGTCAGTGTAATTCTATCCGTTGCGGGGTTGAAGTTTTCTAACCGACCCGCAATTTGCGTTGGTTGCAGGGTAACGCCGCGTACACAAGGTTGCTTTAGGGCAAAGTCAATGATGGTCCCAATTTCATCATCGTTCAAACCTTTTTGCAGCGTGACAACAAGCGTTGTAGAGAGATTCAATTTATTAAGATGTTCCAACGCTTTCATACGAACATCAGTCAAATCCTTTCCACGCAACTGCTGCAAAACTTCCGGCCTGAAAGAATCAAACTGAAGATAGATTTCAAAGTCAGGCCCATAAGAAGCAAGCCGCTTTGCAAATTCAAAATCCTTCGCAATGCGAATACCGTTTGTATTTACCATCAGGTGCTTGATGGGTTTTGTTTTGGCGATGTCCAGTATTGCAAAAAAATCAGGATGAATGGTGGGTTCGCCGCCACTGATCTGCACTACATCCGGTTCGCCTTCATTGGCCACAATAATGTCCAACATCCGCTCCACTTCTTCCACCGTTCTATGCCGTCCGTAATGCGGCGAAGACATGGCATAACAAGTTGGACAAGCAAGATTACACCGGTCGGTTATCTCTACCACGGTTAAGCAACTGTGTTGTTCGTGGTCGGCGCACAGGCCGCAATCATAAGGACAACCATACGTTGTTGTCGTATTAAACTTCAACGGCATTTCTGAAGGCTTGTTGTAGTTGCGGATGTTCTTGTAGTAGTCAACATCGGTTGCTATCAGCACCTTTTGAAAACCGTGCTCCGCGCAGTTCTTCAGCATGTACACGTTGCCATTCTCAAATACAATTTTGGCATCTACCCGTTTTAAACAATGCGGACAAAGGCTCAACGTAAAATCGTAGTAGGTATAAGAACGTTCAGGCATAAGCGGCGGTTAATTTTTTTGGGGCAAGAATATACGGCGAATAGTAAATCAGTCCTGCAAGGCAAGTTAGCTGGATTGTTGACAAGCCAAGCAAAACAGGATAATGCGGTTTGATGAAATCCAATAAAAAGCGAAAGAGCAAATAGCTTATCATAAACAGTTTGAACAAAGCGCCGACTTGTAGAGATGATCTTTTTTGCAAACGTTTTAAACTAATCCACAACAGAATAAGAAATAAGATTTCATACAAAACCACCGGATGCCGGTACAGGCTATCGCCCAACTTCATACCCCAGGGCAGTGATGTTGGATAGCCATACGTTTCTTCAAACACACCCATGCTAAAACACCCAATGCGGCCGATGATCAATGCCAGTATCATTGGATAAACAAACAAATCACCGGAAGCTTTTTTCTCACCGATAACTTTCTTCATCAATTCAACGCCAACCAAGCCGCCAAGAAATCCACCTACTACTGTTTTATTGTTGTAGATATAATCAAACAAATTAGCTGTCATGGATAGTTCATACGGCCGCTCCAAGGAACCAATTAATCGTGACCCAATTAAAGCACCGAAAATAGCGCCGATGATCACCCAAATCCGCGACGAAGATGTATAAGCATCGCCCTGCTTTTTGCGCAGGTACAAGAAGTAACGAAAGCCAATAAAGAACGCCAGCGTTTCCATCACCGCATGAAGACTGATGATGGAAGACCCAATGTGAAATTGAACGGGAAAGTTCATGCTATTGCTTTACCCAGGTTTTAAGCGAAGGATAAATGCTATAGCCAACGATGCCTTCGCCCTTTACAGAATAGAGTCTGTAAATGCCTGAAATTTTACCGCCAGATGTATCCAGTTTACTTTCAACAACGGTAGCAAAGTTTCGGTTTAGTAACGTAAAGTTTTGCAGCGATTGCGAAGTGGCCGTGCGATTATTTAGCGTCACTTGTGGAAGTCCTGTTTCGGAAAAATTGGTCAATGCTATATTGGTCTGTTGCACATAAAACTGTGCTTCATGCTGTCCATCGCCGGTGCTCAATTGAAGATAAAATTTAAAGCTGCCGGCTGTATCTCGCTCCACTGATTGAAACGTTTTACCAGCCGTACAAACAACCGCCCTTTCAAACGAACTTGTTTCCTGATAAGCTTCGGTTGTTTGTGTGTTTTTCAACGCAACCGTATCAGCCTCGTTTAACGTAGAGCGGAAAATTAATTTTTGATTATCGCTATAAGGAAACCAGGCGTCAAGCAAGTCATCTTTGTAAGCGGGACAATCAACTTTTTTACTGCAGGCACCGCATGAAATAAAAAACACTGTAGCGATAAAGAGTACAAAAAACAAGACAATTCCGGGCTTCATGCAAAGCAAGATATTTCATCTGAATCAAAAACGCTTACGGCTTTATAATTCTTTACAACGAACAAATTTTACCAATGGCGTGTGCTTTTTATGATACCGGCTTTAGTATTTCATGGCATCGTTTGTTGCGTCGCACACGGCATCGTTCGGGGCAATGATGAGGCTTTGCTAAATCCTACAAAACAAAAAGGCAACAATAAAAAGAGCGGCCGGTAACCGGTCGCTCTTTTTACTGGCATTAGGCTATGGCTTCAATAGCTTAAACGCATGGCCCCATTGGTTTTGCAAAAAGCCCGGAATGCACCAAAGCATGCAAAGTGGCTCGATGGCTCTTGCTGCTTCGGCCTTGCCCATGTCTTCGGTTTCCCAACCAAAGGCAGTCAGAACATCGGTTACGGTTTTCTTGGCCTCATCATCGTTACCCGCAATAAACATTGAAGGCTTGCCCTCTTTAAACGAAGGTTTGTAAAACAACCCATTCCCAACGCTGTTGAAGGCCTTTACAAAATGTGCATCAGGAACCAAGCTTTGCAAACGCTCCATCAGCGATTCATTCAGGTTGGTAAAGAATTTCAACACGCCACTCACCGGCGGGTCCTTTGCAATGGGGTTGGTGGCATCAATAACCACTTTGCCTTTCAGGTTTCCAATACCGCTTTCTTTCAGGGCTTCTTCCGCCGCGCCGCCGGCAACGGCTAAAATGATGATTTCACCAAAAGCGGCTACATCAGCAAAAGTTCCAATATGGCCTTTTGCGTTTTCGCTTTTCCACTTTTGCACTTCGGGTTTGCTTGTGTTGCGTGTGCCGAGCATCGCTTCATGCTCTTCCCTCAAAAAGGCGGTAGCCAACACCTGGCCAACTGCGCCTGAACCTATAATTCCTACTTTCATTTACATACGTTTTGTGGTTGATAAATGATGTTGTTAAGAGGCATTGTAAGCACCGGCGAACTCTTTGGCAAAATCTTCCAGCTTTACGCTGCCCAATGTTGGCTTATTCTTCCAGTAATCTTCCTGTGCTTTGCCTTCGCGAAGGGCTCTGCCAAGATCTACATAACCGGTGGCAATGGCATCGGGCAATCCAGCCCCTTTCATTCCCCCCATTGCTTGTTCATCGGAGAAAACCACCCAAGGAATACCGGGTTTGCCAACGGCTTCGCCCAGCACTTTCGCAATGTCGTCGGTGCTGCGTTCGTCGCTGGCAATGTAGCGAACGCTATGGCCGGCAAACGATAAGTTGAGCAGTTCTTCGGCCGCGGCTTCTGCAATATCAGCCGTGTGCACAATCACTAATTTTTCCTCTGTACCGCCATAATTGGCACCGGCTATGTTCATGTTTTTAATGAGGGGCGCCATGCCAAAAAAATTATACATGAAGTACGAGGGGCGAAGAAATTTAATGTTCACATCTTGCAATGCTGATAGCTTCTTTTCCATGTCCGCAAGACCGTCCACCGGACCGGCGCCTTCGCCCATGTGGGCGCCAACACTGCTCAACATTACAATGTGCTTGATGCGGGCCGCCTTCACGGCATCCACATATAAATCAGCTACCCGGTTTTGATATTCGCGCCAGCCGCCTTCAGGCGAAGCATTGGGCGGAATCATCAGGTACAGCGCATCGGCGCCCTGGAAAGTTTCAGTCAGAAAGGCCTCATCTTCTACGGAACCGACGGCCACTTTTGCGCCTTTGCCGGTTAGCGTTTTCAAATTTTCAGCGTTGCGGCCAATAACGGTTACTTCATGTCCAGCTTCTAAAAGTTTTTCGGTAAGCGGAGCGGAAATGTGTCCGGCGCCGCCAGTGATGACGTACTTCATGTTTTTATTGATTTTAGGTTTGTTTGTATGTACAAGTATTGAGACAAAAAAATTTAGTCCTTTAATTTATCGGCGATCTTGGTCATGCTTTGCACCAGCTTGGCGCTTTCTTCTTTCCCCAACACCTGTGCGTATTGCGATGCAAAATGGTTCATGCATTCCCTCATTTTCGGCGCCAGCTCTTTGGCTTTTGGTGTTGGATAAACATTGGTAATGCGTCCTTCCGTGGTGCGAATCACCAGTTTCTTTTCTTCTAATTTCTGCATTAAACGGGTGATGGTGCTGGGTTGCAACTGCAAATGTTCGCACAAGGTTGTGGGCTGAATGCCTGGGTCATCAAGAACAGCCGTGAGCAGATAAGCGTGGCTGGGCGAAAGGCCCACCGGCTTCCAGCTTTCGGTCGCCAGCTTCTCAATCTTTCGGGCTAAAGCCGCCGATGTAAAGTACAGGCACTGGCAAAATTTTGAATCCCCGGTTTTCATTTCCGGCACGAAGATAAAGGCCTTTCATTTGTACATACAACTAAATTTTTCTGCGCTTTTCTTAACAAGTAAAGCGGCTGCCGTTTTGTATATTTACAGCATGTCCAATCCGAATTTAACGGCCGCGAAAGAAGAGCTTTCGCCGGTTGAAAAAGAGTTTGAAAACGGCATCCGGCCGCAACAGATTGAAGAGTTCTCGGGCCAGCCGCAGATCATCGAGAACCTCCGCATTTTTATTAAAGCTGCCAAGCTTCGCGGCGAGGCGCTTGACCACGTTTTATTCCACGGCCCTCCGGGTTTGGGCAAAACGACCTTGTCAAGAATTGTAGCCAATGAACTCGGTGTAGCCATCAAAGAAACATCAGGACCTGTGATTGAAAAACCCGGCGACCTGGCGGGTTTGCTAACAGGCCTTCAACCCAACGATGTTTTGTTTATAGATGAAATTCATCGGTTGAGTAATGTGGTAGAAGAATACCTGTATTCGGCCATGGAAGATTACAAGATTGACATCATGATTGACAGCGGCCCCAATGCCCGCAGCATTCAAATCAATCTAAGCCCCTTTACCCTGATTGGCGCCACCACACGCAGTGGTTTATTGACGGCGCCTTTGCTTTCCCGCTTCGCCATTAAATCAAGATTAGAATATTACGATGCCGAAACGCTGAAGAAAATCATTCTTCGCGCCGCCAATATTCTTGCTGTAGATATATCTACCGATGCCGCATCAGAAATAGCGCGACGGAGCCGCGGTACACCGCGTATCGCCAACGGTTTGTTGCGCCGCGTTCGCGACTTTGCGCAAGTGCTGAATGACAACACCATTGACATCGGTATTACCAAACATGCGCTTCGTGCCCTGAACGTGGATGAACACGGCTTGGACGATATGGACAACCGTATTCTTTTGGCCATTATTGAAAAGTTCAAAGGCGGGCCGGTGGGCATTACAACCATTGCCACGGCAGTCGGTGAAGAAGGCGGAACGATAGAGGAAGTTTACGAACCGTTCCTGATTCAGGAAGGTTTTTTAATGCGAACGCCAAGAGGTAGAGAAGCAACGGCAAAGGCGTATGCGCATCTCGGCAAAACACCGCCGCTACACGGAGGGACGGGAAGTTTGTTTGGTGGGTTGGCGTAAGATGCTTCATTGAATAAAAAAGACCGGCTGATTATTGCCGGTCTTTTTTTGATTTCATAACCTATTCATTTTTTTGAAAGAGCAGTCGCTATCGCCTGATTTTGAAATTTCAAAATACTTTGTAGCAGATCTTCTTTCCCTTTATAATCCTTGTAGCGTAGATCGAGAGAAAAGATGTTGTTTAAAACATCAACCATCCTTCGTTTTAGGCTGATCGCCCAAAAGTCAAAAACTTCGTAGTAATTTTCTTTATACTTAAAGATCAGCTCACTATAATCAACATCGTTCGCCGAGTTCGAAAACGTAAACACGTCATCGAAAATTTTAAAATCCAAGCTATCAAACAATACACGCATCAACTTGTTTTTATTAAAAGGGACTCGTACCAACTTTAAAGAATCAAAGCCACTAATAAAAACAACGCTATGCAAGGCCGTGTCTTCTAAGCTTATTTTTTTGAAGTCAGCTTTTTCCACCGGTAATATTTTCTCCGCCTGAACTTTTACCGACATGCCAATAGTATCCGTGTGGTAGAATATTATCGCATTAACCGGCCTATCAATTTCAAATTGTTTTTTTGACCTTATTCCGCCGTATTTTATAAAAAGAGGCGGATAGGATGTGCCACGCTGCCCAAAACTTGGAAAAAAGATGAAACAAAATAGTATAAAAAAAAGCTTTCTCATATATACGCTATTCATCAATAAGCAATACAATGTTTAGTGAACTGACATTTAATTATCAATCAACTAAACTAGCCACGGATCCACTTGCGCCTGCAGCGCCAGCCACTGCACCTGCTACCGCACCTACAACGGTGGCTGACCCTGCAGCGCCCCCAGCAATTCCGCCAGCAACATCGCAAACGCCAATCACCAACCACTGCCAAAAACTTCTGTGCTTTTGATAAATATTTTCATTACCGGTTAAGGTAGCAGAATAATGCCCATACCAATAATACAAAGAGTATCTAGCCACAGATGTAACTTTTAAGATTTGATCGACCTCTGATGAACTTAATGTGCCATCTCTCATGACCTCTGCTTCAAAATCGGTTATTATCCCTTTTATAAAGCAATAGTCCATAGAAGACAAAGAAGCTGTATCCTTTATGAGGCTAATTAGTTGCTTAAATCTGTCTTTAACTCCCTTTGAGTAAGACGAGTTATCAATTAAGTTACTAAATGAATTGGATGAATCGGACAAGAGACTCGACATACTACTGCTGGAAAAGAGTTTGCTACTCAAATTTGAGACTCTACTATTGAAAGCATTCAATACGTATTGATTAGCATGGGTAAGTCGGTTCGCAAAAGTGTTGGTTGTATCAGACTTGTGCTGGTACACGTAGTCCAATGCTAAGTTGTGATACACACCCACTGAATCCCAGCTATTGTCAGGGTTTGAGGGGCCATCGCAATCATCAGAGAAGTCATTAGTTACGAAAGGAGATTGGCTAAAGGCAGTTTTTTCAGGCGATTCTCTTGGGTTGAGCTCCTTTTTGCAAGAGGAAAAAAAGAGAAGGCCGAAGATTGCTAGCAAGAGGTAAGTCTTGGACATAAAACAACATGATTAAGGGGTTAAAAATTCGTTTACAATTATGAAATTAGAAAAAATTATTAAAAAGTGTTTTCCAGAACAGAAAAAATTTTACAACTCTTTCTCCATCACATAATGCGGAATGGTGATCTCCGTAAACTCCTCACCGTTCTTTTTATAACCCAACTTTTCGTAAAAGCCCAGGGCATTTTTTCGGGCATGCATGGTAATCTTTCTGTAACCGCGGTCTCTTGCCAAGTTTTCGGCAAAAGTCATTAAGGCGCGGCCAATGCCTTTGCCCTGCACATCGTTTACCACGGCCATTTGCCGCAGGCGCACGGTTTGGGGGCCTTCTTCCACTAACATGCAGCAGCCCAACATGCGTTCGTCTTCGTAAGCCGCCATGTGCATGTTGTTTTTTTCACTTTCCAGTTCATCTTCTGCAAACGAAAGGCCTAAGGGCTTGCGCAAAATTTCGTTGCGAAGCTTTATCGTGTCTTTGTACTCGTCGCTGCCGTAATCAACAATTTTTAAGGCCATGTGAAAGAAAAATTTGAAGTGGTTCAATATTACGACGATTCGTTCAAAGAACGGCGGCCCATCCCGACCTTCCCGCCGGGAAGGCCACCCTTTCACAGACCCTTGTTTCTCAGCGGCTCTTCTATTAATGTTGAGTCGTTGACAGGCGAGGCTTTGTGCGGCTGGTGGCTTTTCCCCGGCGGGGAAAGGTCGGGATAGGGGCCGCGTGAGGGATAGAAGCGGATACCCCGCTGAAGGTTTTGTGCGCCGGCCTTGTGGCGGAGTAGAAGCGGATAGCCCAGCCCTTTGCCGCCGTGCGTTGGCTCTTCGCCCCTCTCCAACTTTGTTGGAGAGGGGTCGGGGTGAGGTGCGGCAATGGGACACGCCATGTTCAACAAACAACCTGCAATCGGCTGCGGGCAAGGTAGTTTAGCCAATCGCCAACGCCTTTTTTACAAAAATTATTTTGTTACAAAATCCTCTATTTTTGCCGCATCATAATCAAATTTTACTATCATGTCAGACATCGCAGCAAGAGTAAAAAAGATCATCGTTGACAAGTTGGGTGTGGACGAAGCCGAGGTAACCAACGAAGCTTCTTTTACCAACGACTTAGGCGCCGACTCATTGGATACCGTTGAGTTGATCATGGAATTTGAAAAAGAATTCAACATCTCCATCCCCGACGAACAAGCCGAAACCATCACGACCGTGGGCCAAGCGGTTTCTTACCTTGAAGAACACGCAAAGTAATTCCTGTTCCAAAAGAACGCATAGCAAGCCGCCTTCCTGTTTCACCAGCAGAAGGCGGTTTTATCTTAGAGACAAACCAGAGCTGCAAGTTGGCACCAGGCAGTTAGCAGTTGGCAATTCCAACCCAAGCGACGTTGTACAGGCGCAAAGCCTGATTGCTTTAGCGGTGCGGCCTACCAACTGCTAACTGCAAACTTTTATTGAACGATTCTACTCTTTAGACCAAACTATATGAATGCAGGAAAAACCATTGAACTCAAACGCGTTGTTGTTACCGGCATGGGCGCCCTTACGCCGCTGGGCAATTCCGTAACCGAATACTGGAACAATTTGCGCAACGGCATAAGCGGCTGCGGTGGCATTACGTTGTTCGACGCATCGAAGTTCAAAACAAGGTTTGCCTGCGAGATAAAAGGCTTTGATCCGGTGGCGCTGCTCGACCGCAAGGAAGCCCGTAAACTTGACCGCTTTTCACAGATCGCTATTGCTGCCTCCGATCATTGCGTGCAGGATGCGGGCATTGATAAGGACAACGTGAACGTGGACCGTACCGGTGTGGTGTTTGGTTCGGGCATTGGCGGATTAATCACCTTTCAGGAAGAGGTGATGGCTTTTGCCAAAGGCGACGGCACGCCAAGGTTCAATCCCTTCTTTATTCCAAAGATGATATTGGACATTGCGGCCGGGCACATCTCCATGCGACACGGTTTTAGAGGGCCGAATTTTGCGGTGGTAAGCGCCTGCGCTTCGTCAACCAATGCCATGATGGAAGCCTTTAATTTAATTCGGATGGGCAAGGCCGATGTTATTCTTACCGGCGGTTCGGAAGCGGTGGTGAGCGAAGCCGGCGTGGGTGGCTTTAATGCCATGAAGGCATTGAGTGAACGAAACGCAGACCCCAAAACGGCATCACGTCCATACGATAAAGACCGCGATGGTTTTGTGATGGGCGAAGCGGCAGGCGTGGTGGTGTTTGAAGAACTGGAACATGCCATCAAACGTGGAGCAAAAATTTATTGCGAAGTGGCCGGTGGCGGCGCTACAGCCGATGCACACCACATTACCGCACCGCATCCCGAAGGCTTGGGTGCAAAGAATGTGATGATGCGGGCCTTGGAAGACGCTGACATGCAGCCTTCCGACATTGATTACATCAACACGCACGGTACCTCAACGCCATTGGGCGATGTGGCTGAAGTAAAAGCAATACTTGAAGTTTTTGGCGATCACGCATTTGACTTGAACATTTCTTCTACTAAAAGCATGACAGGCCATTGTCTGGGTGCGGCTGGCGTTATAGAAGGCATTGCCTGCATCATGGCCGTGCAAAACGATATTGTGCCGCCCACCATCAATCACTTTACCGACGACCCTGAATTAGACACAAGACTGAACTTCACTTTTGGCGAAGCGCAGAAGCGTGTAGTGAATGCGGCATTAAGCAACACCTTTGGCTTTGGCGGACACAATGCCTGCATGATCTTTAAAAAATATAAGGACTAAACGCCTCTCGGCAAACGCTTTTTCGATTTACGCATTTAATCTCTATTTTGGCCTGTGGCTTTTTGGGAATCATTTTATAAAAAAGAAAAAGATCCATCCTTTAAAAAACAATTGAAAGGAGTTCTGGGCTATTCACCCGGCAACCTTCCGTTATACAAAGCAGCCCTCACCCACCGCTCGGTAAAAGATACCATTGACCAAAACAACGAACGCCTTGAATACCTGGGCGATGCCGTGCTAAGCGCCTTGGTAGCCGACTATCTTTTTAAACGTTACCCCTACAAGGAAGAAGGTTTTCTAACGGAGATGCGCAGCAAGATGGTGAACCGCCAGCAACTGAATGACATTGCGCTAAAGATGGGATTGAAAAAAGTAACGGCCTTTAATAAGAGTGATGCCTCGCTTAAAAGCAGTCAGATTTTCGGCAACACACTGGAAGCCTTGGTTGGCGCCATTTACCTCGATATCGGCTACAAGAAAACGGCCCGCTGGGTAGGCGAAAGAATTATTATGCCGCACATGTTTGTAGATGATTTGGAAAACTTAGAGATCAACCACAAAAACAAATTGTACGGCTGGGCCAACAAGAACGGCAAGAGCCTTGAATTTGAAACCCTGGATGAACGCATGGAGAATGGCCGCCGCCTGTTTACCGTTGGCGCCACCGTTAACGGAAAGGTTATTGCACAAGGAAAAGCCTTTAATAAAAAAGATGCTTCGCAGATAGCGGCGCAGGCAGCGGTGGAGAAGTTGGGGATTGTGAATTCGGATAGTGTGGGGAATGAGTGAGGATTTCAATTTTGTTTTCTTTGGAAGAAGCGACCATTCGCTGAAATTTTTCGTTATAACTTGCAAATAGCAAAAAGAATAAATCATGCAGCAGTTTCATAGATATGAATTAACGGAAGCGATTGGAAAGGAAGAATTAAGTGTCAACGTTGGCGGCCGACGTAAGCAAATCAAGGCAACGGTCAACGTTTTCAGATTCATAGACAAAGACACAAAACAGTATGTTTTGTATATTCCTTCATTTGAAATGAGCGGTTATGGCGAAACACCTAAAAAAGCTGAAGAGATGATCGAGTTTGTGATTAAAGACTGGCTGACTTATTTAAAAGATTTACCGGTTGAAAAAATTCAGAAAGAGCTTTCAAACCTTGGATGGAAAAAGAGCGGTTTGTTTAATGAACAATATTCCCATACTTACGTTGACGACGAAGGAAAAGTAAAGGAAATGAATGCGGACAACGATACAATAGAACGTTTATCACTAACAGCCGCTTAACGCAATGGGAAACTTTCGGCCGTTGCCAACAAAATGCTGGATTGCATTTCTACTACACAAAGGTTACACCTACGATAGGACGAGTTCAAGTCACGATCAGTATACAAAAGAAGGTTCTTGAACCATTCCGGTTTGGGGAAATGAAAAGCAGATACCGGCGCAGCACTTAAAGACAAGTTGTCGTACGATTGGTTGTACGCTTGAAGAACTTTATGCTTGGGCAGACGCAAATTGCTAATCTTCATAGTTGTGGATAAACACCACTGTTTATTACTATCAGTGCAAAAAGAACGTCACAATCCCCACCAGTATCAACACCGCTCCGCTGATCTTTTTTTCGTTGTGTTCAATAAAATTTGCGGGTAATAAATTCACGCCTTTCATGCCGAGGCTTACCAACAAATAAATTCCAAGAATGCTGACGATGGCGTAAACAACCGAAAGTGCTGCAACCGCCGCCATCCCAAATGCACCGGCCGATAAAAACAAACTCTCCACTTCCAAACAGGGCGACAGGAACATCATCCCCACGAAAATCAGCAGCCATTTGCGCTTTGATTTTTTATACACAGCCACATCCTGCTGCGTACTGTGGTGATGGTGCGGAAGATTGACCGTAAAATAAATCAAGCCAAACGCAATCAATAAAACCGAAGCCGCGACGGTGATGGCTTTGCCGTATTCTTCGCTTAACTCTTTGCCGATAAAACCCAACACAAAACCCAAGGCAATCGTTCCAAACACATGCGCCGCAGCTGCCAGCAAAGTGATGGTGGTAATTTCTTTCGGCTTCCAGCCTTCGGCCTTAGCAACGGCTACCAACGGCAACCAATGATTAGGGATGAGTGCATGAACCGCCGCCAGTAAAATTGTTCCGGTGAGAAGACTTAGCATGGTGAGTGGTGAATGGTCAATAGTGAATGGGCGTACTGCAATATAAAAGTCGTTTCAACAAACGGCAAGCAAGTTACTAACAACGCTTGGAATGACTGCTTTCTGGTGTGTGTCTCTATTCACCATTGACAAGTCACCATTCACTGCCTCAATAGCAATTCGCACGGTTTCAATCCCGTGTGTTTTTTAAATGCGGTGGAAAAATGCGAGATGGAAGAATAACCCAGCAGCATAGAAACTTCGGTAACCGACAAACCTTTTTCGTACAACAGGTATTTGGCGTGTTCCATGCGCTGGCTCTGGTAAAATTCAAAAATGGTGGTGCCGAACATTTCCTTGAACCCCTTTTTTAAATAACATTCGTTCATGGCCACCCTGCGGCTCAATTGCTTGATGGTAATGGGTTCGCCAATCTGTTGCACCAGCACTTGTCTTGCCTTCGCCACCTTTTCGCGGTCGGCTTCGTTGCTTAAAAACTTGCAGGCAATAACGTCAAGCTCTTTATCATCTAAGCAATCCAGCGTATTCAGCAAAAGCATCTGCGTTTGCGCATTCACAAAAATGTTCTCGAGGCTGTCAGCGTAATTATGATTGAGCAGGCCTTCTATCAAAAGCCTTGTCTTGCCGCAAAGCGTAACGGTCCGGGTAAACGACGACGGATGCTGAAAGGAAAGAATCTTTTCGCTTAAGGTATCGGTTGCCGTACGGCCCTTTATAAAGCCTTCCAGCAAAGCCGGCGAAAACGAAACCGAAACAAAGTCCACGCTTTCAATCTTTGCTTCACAGCTTTTACTTAAATGCTCCTTGCATTGGTTGCACTCGTTGCGAAACTTTTTGCAGTAAGCATTCCCAATTAAACAAAACCGCATCTCCAGAGAATTGGTTGCGGGAGCCGATGGCTCATAGTGATAACGCAACTGCGCGGTTTCGTCGCCCATCCACGCCGCCGGCTTTGCATAGCGCTTCAGCACATACTGCACCGAACCGGGAATAGACCGGCCGGCTTCAAACAACACATCCGTGGTGAGGCTTTGCGCTTCGGGCAAAAGTTCGGTGGTGGCGAGGGGTAGCATGAGGGGCAAAAATAAAGGGCGAACCCGCACGGCATTTCACAACACTGTCATTTTAACGACGTGAGACGGTCCGCCAGCCGGCGGATGAGAATTGAAACTACAAGTCATTCACTTATACAAATAACCTTTCGGTAGAATCCTTTTTTTGGACCAGAAGTTTGTCTGTCTATTGAGCGTCTGTTGCGTCGCACTCGTATACGCTTTGTATCCCGATGGCTATCGGGACTATTGAGTATTGCGCAGCCATTTCTTAAATAGTCAACCTGCTCTCAACTGTAATGATTTTGACCTGTTATGCTGACGAAGGAAGCATCTGTGCGTTCCGCTTTCCGAAAAGAAAGCAATCAGTCTTGCCTCTCACAATTATTCAACAGGCACTGTCCACAGATCCCTCGTTCCTCGGGATGACAGGATAAATTCATCACGATAGCAGTCCGTACAAAAAATTAAAAAGCGGATTGTGTAGTCATCGCCATTGAAATAACTTTTCAATCCTATGCAATCTTTCGGACATGCCACTGGCATGTCCCTACACCGGCGTAAGCCAATCTTCAAATCACCAAATCACCAAATTTTCAAATTCCCCATCAGCTAATCAACACATCAGCTAATCCGCTAATCATTCCCTCATCTTTCCTACTTTCGCCGCCTATGCAATTGAACCTCTCCGAGCACCAGCATACGATTGCGTCCGGTGTTTCCATCAGCGGCGTGGGCATTCACTCCGGCCAAACGGTGGACATTCATCTAAAGCCCGCCGGCGCTAATACCGGCATCGTTTTCAAACGCATTGATTTGCCCAACGGGCCAACCGTAAAAGCCGATGTGGACAACGTGGTGGATACCACCCGCAGCACCACCATTGGTGCGGCCGGCGCCACCGTCAGCACCATCGAACACCTGATGGCGGCACTGGTTGGCAACAGCATTGATAATGTACTCATCGAAATCAATGCCGCCGAAGTGCCGATCCTCGATGGCAGTGCAGAACCTTTTATAGAAATCCTGCAACAAGCCGGCGTACAAAAACAAGAAGCGCCAAAGGTTTATTATACCCTTCAGCACAACATCACCTTTGTGGATGAAGAAAAGAAAGTGGAGATGGTGGCCCTGCCTTATGATTCGTACCGCATCAATACACTGATAGATTTTAATTCGCCGGTGCTGGGCACGCAACACGCCGCACTAACGGATCTTGCAGACTTCAACAAAGAAGTGGCGCCCTGCCGCACCTTTAGCTTCTTTCATGAGTTGGAATACCTCATTGATAACAATCTCATTAAAGGCGGCGACATCAACAACGCCATTGTGGTGGTGGACAAACCCGTGACCGATGAGCAAGTGAGCCGCATTGCCAAAGCTTTTAAGAAGGACAATGTAAAAGTTTCCGAAGGCGGCATCTTAAACAATCTGGAACTGCGCTTTCCGAACGAACCGGCGCGGCATAAATTATTAGACGTTGTAGGTGACCTGGCTTTGGTAGGCATTCCGTTTAAGGCGCACATTATTGCCAACCGTCCGGGCCATGCCAGCAACGTAGCTTTTGCAAAAAAGATTAAAGAACACCTGAAGAAGTTCAAAAACAAAGTAGCCGTTCCTGCGTACGATCCGAACAAGCCGCCGGTTTACGATATTCATGCGATAGAAAAAAAATTGCCGCACCGTTATCCGTTTTTGCTCATTGACAAAATCATTTTCATAAACGAAAAGGAAGTGATAGCAGTGAAGAACGTTACCTACAATGAGCCTTTCTTTCAGGGCCACTTTCCCGGCAATTGCGTGATGCCCGGTGTACTTCAGGTGGAAGCTCTGGCGCAATGCGGCGGCATCCTTACCATCCCCGACGATCCCGACAACAAGTACGATACCTACTTTCTGAAGATTGACAATTGCAAGTTTAAAAACAAAGTGGTGCCCGGCGATACGCTTATACTGAAGATGGAGCTGATGAACCCTGTGCGGCGCGGCATTTGTGAAATGAAAGGGACTATTTTTGTCGGCGACAAAATCGTTGCCGAAGCCGACCTGGTTGCGCAAATTGTAAAGAAACCCAAAGAAAAGCTATGATCTCACCGCTGGCGTCCATTCATCCTAATGCAACCATCGGCAACGGCGTAACCATTGATCCTTTCGCTGTCATTCATCAAAACGTTGTCATTGGCGATGATACGCACATCATGTCCGGTGCAGTCATCATGCCTTTCAGCCGCATCGGCAAAGGCTGCCGCATCTTTCCCGGCGCCTGCATCGGCGCCATTCCGCAGGACTTAAAATTTGTAGGTGAAGAAACCACGGCGGAGATCGGCGACTATACCACCATCCGCGAATGCGTGACAGTAAACCGCGGCACAAAAGATAAATTCAAAACCGTTATAGGCAGCCATTGTTTGCTAATGGCCTATGCGCATGTGGCGCACGACTGCACCGTAGGCGATCATGTGATATTAGCCAACGCCGTACAGTTGGCGGGCCACGTGGAAATAGGCGAATATGCCATCATCGGTGGGCTGGCCGGTGCGCATCAGTTCACCCGCATTGGGGCGCATACCTACATTGCTGGCCACACTGTTATTCGCAAGGACGTGCCGCCTTATGTAAAGGCCGCAAGAGAACCCATGAGCTACATGGGCCTTAACGTAGTGGGTCTGCAGCGCCGGGCTTTTTCACCGGAAAAGATGGAAGCCATTGCACAGATTTACCACCTGCTTTTTGTGGGCAGCAATAGCATCGCCAACGGCATTGAAAAAATAAAAGACAAAGTACCCGACAGCGAAACCAAAAGAGAGATTCTTCAGTTCATTGCCTCCTCAAAAACCGGCGTCATTAAGCGCAACGCAAAATTCGGCGCTGATGAAGATTAGCCTCACCAATGCCGGCAAGCGCTTTAACCGCGAATGGATTTTTAAAGGCGCTACAATAGAATTTACATCGGGGAATGCCTACGCCATAACCGGGCCGAACGGCTCCGGAAAGTCAACGTTTTTACAAGCCTTGGGTGGCATGTTGCAATTGAGCGAAGGAGAGATTCAATATGCAATGGGCAATGAGCAATGCGCAACGGACAATCAGCAATCAGCGATCGGCAACAAGCCATTAGCGATTGAAGAAGCGTACAAAGAAATCAGCTTTTCTGCGCCGTACATGGAAGTAATTGAAGAGATGACATTATTTGAATTCCTCGAGTTTCATCAACAATTCAAGCCGCTGCTTTCTTCCTTTACACCTAAAAAAATTATAGAAGAAGTCGGGCTGACCGGAGCAGCAAACAAACAAATCCGCTACTATTCTTCGGGTATGAAGCAGAGGGTAAAACTGGCGCAAGCTATCTTTTCCCAAACTTCCATTGTTTTATTGGATGAACCGTGCAGCAATTTAGACACAGCAGGAATTGAACTTTATCATTCACTTATCACTAAGTATTGCAAGGAACGCCTGGTGATTGTTTGTTCCAATGATGAAGTGGAATACAGCTTTTGTAATGAAGTGATTTCGATTCTTTCCTTTAAAAAAAGCCAGAGAAGTATCAACTGATGCTAACAGATTCGACAAGAGCAAGAACTTGCCAATTGCATATTCGTGTTATTCTTCCGCTTCCGTCTTCGCGTCGTGGTAGTCAACCAACTGCGTAACCATTTCCTTCATCTCCGCAAACCTGCGCTTGCCCAACACGCCTTCATATTCCTTCTCCAGTTCCAGCACTCGTTCTTTGGCCGACAGCACAAGCTTTTTTCCCTTGACCGTTAAGTAAATGATTGCGCTGCGTTTATCCCTGCCGTGTATCTCGGTGCGGATATAATCGGCTTCCGTCAGTTCCTTCACCACCTTGCTCATGGCCTGCTTGGTCACGTTTGCTTTTTTGGCAAGTTCGTTGTTGGTAATGCCTTCAGGGTGAATGTTCATTACCAGTGGCATGTAACCGATTTTAAAGTCGCCGTAGCCGTGTGCGGCAAACTCATTCATGGCCCAGGCATCAAAGTGGCGCTTGAGGTGTCCGATGAGCTTGCCGATACTGCGGTGTTTGCTTTGGTGAAATTCCAGCAATCGTTTGTCCATCTCTGTCTGCTTCATGCGGCAAAGATAAACGAAAAATAATTTAGTCAACTAATTTGACTAATTAGTCAACTTGGTTTACTTTCGCCCCCTCAACGACGAAAACCATGGAAAGAGACGTACAAACAGAAAAAGAAATTACGGTAAAAAAGAAGGGCGGATTTAAGCCCATCTACGTCATCCTGCCGGTGATCCTGATTGCTGGCGGCATTTACGGCTGGGGCAAAATTCAGCACGGCATTAACTACGAAAGCACCGACAATGCGCAGATTCAAAGCAACGCCACGCCGGTGTTAAGCCGCATTGCCGGTTATATAGATTCGGTGGCCGTAAGCGATTACACTAACGTTCAACGCGGCCAATTAGTAGTAAAGCTTGACGACCGCGAAGCACAGCTTGCCGTGTCGCAGGCGCAAGCCGATATAGCCCAGGCGCAAGCTGACCTTGCTACCGCAAGAGCGTCTTTAACTACCATTGGTTCGTCGGAAAATGTGGCTTCAGCAAACGCGGCCGTATTTCAAACAAGGCTGCAAAAAGCCCAATCAGATTTGCAGCGCGACGAGGCTTTGTTTGCCGACGGCGCCATCACCAAACGCCAACTCGACGACAGCCGTGCCAACGTGGTGACGGCCCGCAGCCAGTTGGTTGCCGGCAACTCACAAACCACCCAGGCTTCTTCACAAAATTCTACTGCAGCCGCGCAAATACAAAAGGCGAATGCCTTGATTGCAACAAAAAAAGCAGCGTTGGAAAAAGCGCAACTTCAACTGACGTACGCGAACGTATATGCACCAGCCAGTGGCAAAATCGGTAAAACAAGTTTGCAGGTAGGCCAGTTTCTTCAACCGGGTCAGCCTTTGTTTACTATCGTAAACAACGAGCAGTTTTGGATCATCGCCAACTTTAAGGAAACACAGTTGAAGAATTTAAAACTTGGCCAGCCTGTGGAGATAAAGATGGACGGCTATCCCGACAGAAAGATTACCGGCAAGATCACTTCGTTTAGCGAGGCCACGGGTGCATCTACGTCGCTCTTGCCGCCAGACAATGCCAGCGGTAACTACATTAAAGTAACGCAGCGTGTACCGGTGAAGATTGACTTTGACAACATAGCACAGGTGAAAGATATTTTGAAGGCAGGGTTGAGTGTGAATGCGGATGTGAAGGTGAAATAAGGGCCCATCCCTTTCAGTCAATTCCGAAAGCGGATGGACGGTGCTAAAGCCCTTCCCTGCCTACCGGCAGGCAGGCCGCTGGGAAGGGTAGAAACACCACCAAAGCGGCAAGGCAAGTTCTTCGACTTGATTAATAGTTGACGACTGAATGAATGGTTAACAAGCATGGGCTGTGCGCTGATGGCCTTCCCAGCGGGAATCCCGATAGCTATCGGGAGCGACGCAACAGACGCTCAATAGATTGACAGACCTCTGGTTCAAAAAAGCGAAGAAACAGTAAGCCTTAATCTTTAGAACAACAAGTGAACCGACAAACAAGTGAACAAGTAAACAAAACGGAATGGCAATAGCAGCAGCCTTACAAGCACCGATGGTGAAGACACCCACCGGTTTTGCCAAGGCCATCATTGTGATTACCACGGTGGTGGCGGCGGTGATGGAATTGATTGACACCTCCATTGTAAACGTGGGCCTGAACCAGATTGCGGGCAGCCTCGGTGTAACCATTGAAGACGTGGCCTGGGTGATTACCTCGTATGCCATCGCCAACGTGATCATCATTCCACTCACTGGTTTTCTCGCCGAATACTTTGGGCGAAAGACATACTACATCGGTTCGATGATCTTGTTTACGGTGGCTTCGTTCTTTTGCGCGGAGAGTACATCGTTGGTGGAGTTAGTAATCTGGCGGTTTGTTCAAGGTGTGGGTGGCGGCGCTTTGTTGTCAACATCGCAGGCTATTTTGTTTGATGCCTTTGAACCCAAGGACCGGCCGATGGCTTCGGGACTGTTCGGGATGGGATTGGTGCTGGGTCCAACGCTTGGGCCAACACTCGGTGGTTACTTAATTGACAATTATAGCTGGCCGCTCATCTTCACCATCAACATTCCCATCGGTATCATCGCCACGTTGCTGTCGTTAAGCTATATCGGCAAGAAGGAAGGTGAAGGAAAAAAGAAGGACCAGATACACATTGATTATACAGGCATCGGGCTGTTGACGGTGGGCATTGGGTGTTTGCAATACGTACTCGAACGCGGCGAATCGGAAGATTGGTTCAACAGTCATTCGATACAGATTTTATCGGCACTGGCGCTGTTTGGATTAGCTGGTTTTATCTGGCGGGAGCTGGTGGTGAAACAGCCTGCTGTTGACCTGAAAGTGTTGAAGAACCGCAACCTTGCGTTCACCACCATCTTCACAT
Source organism: Flavisolibacter sp. (assembly GCA_965247695.1). GTDB lineage: Bacteria > Bacteroidota > Bacteroidia > Chitinophagales > Chitinophagaceae > Flavisolibacter. The sequence continues at coordinate 456,340 of OZ252037.1, read as the reverse complement.
TCATCACAGGACTTGGGCTGTTTACTTCTGTGTTTGTCTATCCGGTGTTGGCGCAACGGGTGTTGGGCTGGACGCCCTATGAAACCGGTTTGTCGCTGATGGCTCCCACCTTGATTGCGGTAGTGATGATGCCGGTGATTGGCAAGCTGATGTCGAAAGGCGTGACGCCGATACCTTTTGTGATTGTAGGTTTTCTCCTATTTGCGGCGTATTGTTTTACCAGCGGCGATGTGAGTCCGGATGCCAGCCGGCAGGACTTCTTCTTTCCCTTGCTTTTGCGGGGCCTTGGCCTTTCGATGGTGAACCTGCCCCTGATTAACCAGGCCGTTGCGGGATTGCAGCCGAAGCAGTATGCTGCGGGCATTGCGCTTAACAACATGATACGGCAACTGGGCGGAGCCTTCGGCATTGCCATGGCCAACAACTACATTGCCCACCGCTACTTTCAGCACCGTACGGACTTGCTAAGCAACATCACCACGACCAGTGCGAATTATAATCAGTACTCAACCAACATGACGGGCAACCTGATGGGCAAAACCGGTGATGCCTATACGGCCTCGCAACAAGCGCTAAAGCTTTTGGATTTGCGGGTGGACAAGCAAGCTTATTTTCTTTCTTACCTCGACACCTTTCATCTCATTGCCATTTTCTTTATTGTGGCTTTGCCGCTGGTGGTGTTTTTACGGGTGAAGAAAAAAACCGGCGAGGATACCGCAGCAGCGGCTAAGGCGGCGGCGGAAGCACACTAGTTGATTAGCTGATTAGCTGATGTGATGATTAGCTGATGAGGAAATTTGAAGATGTGATGATTTGAAGATGGAATTGCGCCAGTGGTTTTGTAGGGACATGCCCTTGGCATGTCCGCGCCGCGAATGAGAAAACGAATAACAAGAACAGTACAAGAACAGTACAAGGACAGAAATTATAGACGCAACAACGGTTGCGGAACAAAGAATGAATCGTATGAAAAAGATAATTGTAAGCGTGTTGTTGACGGGCCTTTTTTACAACGGCTTTGCGCAACCGGCAAACACAGAATTGAGAACCTTGTTAAACCAATCATTCACGTACTATCCACGGTTCCGTGAGTTAGACCAGGCCGTGCAACTAAGCCAACAACGGGTTGAGTTAGCCGACCTTGGCACCAAGCCAAACGTAAGCGCCAACGGCAGCTATACTTACATCTGGCCTGTGCCCGCCATTGACTTTCCGGACGGTAACGGCGGTGTAAAAAATTTCAAATTTCAACCCAACCACAACGTAAGCACCGGCGTATCGGCTGTGCTGCCCTTGCTGGATTTCGGCCGCACCAAATTGGCCATTGAAAGAGCAAGGCTGGATGTGCAACAAGCCAAAAACAACATCGAATACAACAAGGCCCAGTTAGCCGCGCAGGTAGCCAATGTTTATTATACTGTCATCTACCTAAACCGTTCTATTGCCGTGCAGGATTCGGTGATTGCGGTATTGCAGGCTAACAAAAAATTACAGGAAGACAAGTACAAAAACGGCGATGCCCTGAAGCTGGATGTGCTGACTATTCAGAACAACATTGACATTGAAGAGAACCGCAAAGCAGATTTGCAGAACCAGTTGGCAAAGCAGTACAACTTGTTGCAATTTGCTACAGGACAATCAAGTATCAACCCGGTGGCTGCATTTGATTTTAGTGCGAACGTTGCCGATACAACTTTGGCCTTGCAAGCCGCGCAAACAGGCAACTACGATTACGTGATTGCGCAGGAACGAATCAAGCAGGCAGAAGCCGATGTGGCCATCAGTAAGCTGGCCAACAAACCCACCATCACCGCCAACGGCGCCACGGGTTTTCGCAACGGCTTTCAACCGGACATCAACACATTTAAATTCAATTACGCCGCAGGCATTGGCGTGAATGTACCCATCTTCACCGGTGGCCGCGACAAGAAACAAACACAGATTGCGCAAAGCCTTGTAAAGCAAAATGAGTTGGCGTTGGAAAGCCTCGACAACCAATACCGCCGCGACATCAAGCAGGCTTTTGTGGACATCAGCACGTCCCGCGAACGACTGCGCACAGTGGTGGAGCAGATTGACATTGCAAAGGAAGCTTTGCGTGTGGCACAATCAAGATATACCAACGGCATCAGCACGAACATTGAACTCTTGAACGCGAATAATAACCTGCAACGCGTTGAACTGGCGCAGATACAATATCAATATCAATTAGCCTTGGCGCAGATTGAACTGGCAAGGCTGACGGGTGCGAAGTATTGGTAACTGTCAATGGGCAATTTGCAATAGGCAATTAGCAACCTGCCTGTCGGCAGACAGGTAGACAACAAGCAAACAAGTAATGAAAAAGGCGGCTCTTAATGAGCCGCCTTTTTATGTCAATGCGAAAGACAAAGTTGATTTTTAGAGAATGACTGCGGCACTTGTGTTGTGGCCTTCGACAACAGTGGCTTTGCGATCTTGCAAAAGAGCCAATAGCCAACCAAAGCGCCGGCGGTGTTTAATAAAACATCATCCACATCAAACACACCGGTGGCGGTGATGAGTTGCAGCACTTCCACGGTAAGGCTGATAAGCGCTGCTGTTTTCAGAAGCCGTTTGCCGTTTTGCAAACCCGTAAAAAAGAACGGTAAGGCAAGGCCCATTGGAACAAAGATGGCCACGTTGCCTGCCACGTTAATTAGTCCCACCGGATACGGTTCGCAGCCCCTCGCGTAGTAAAGGATTTTGTAGAAAGGAATCACGTTGGCCATTGCCAACAGTTGGCGGGCCGAAGCGTTGCGGTTAATAACAATGTTGATGGCAGCCCAGTGAAAATGAACTTGCAGAAAGAACAGCTTGATCAGAAAAAAAAGATAGGCCGTAAATAAAATAAAAGCCGCCACAAAAAGGGCGTCGCGTTGAGCGGGTTGCAGACCTTTTCCTTCGGGGTAAACGGAGGTTGTCATTAGGATAGGATTTTGGCCGGCGTTGTTTACGAATGGACTGACCGCGTAAACAATTGCTTCCGGCAGCGCACAAGGTCGGAAACGAATTTGCTATTTGCAAGAGGCGGCAACCGGTAACCGGCCATTTCTCAACAAATACTTTCCTTACACCGCCTGGCCTTTTTCAACATCGCTCTTATGTCGGCTTCTGTTCCTTTAAAGGGTCCCGATGAAGCAATCTTCAGGCTGGCAGTGGCTGCTGCAAATTCGCCGGCCTGTTGAATGCCTACCCCTTTTTCACGGCCCGATAAATAACCCGCCATGTAAGTATCGCCGCAACCGGTAGCATCTGTTAATGCAGCAGGCTCATAAGCCGGAATGTGAAAGAAGGCATCATTGCTATAAACAACCGAGCCTTTGCTCCCGAGTGTGATGATGACTTCCTTCACGCCCCACAACGCAAGCAGCTTTGCGCTTTCATGCACATCGGCAAGGCCGGTCATCACCCTTGCTTCGTCTTCCGATGCTTTTAAAAAATGAACGGCCGGCAATACGTCCTTTTTTCCGGCCCAATCAACCGCCACCACCTTTTTGGCTTCCACCTTTCGCAGGAGTCCTTGCACGTCAAGCGAAACTTTTGCTTTAGCGGCTAACGATTTTATAAAGCCATCGGACATGTCATTGGCCAACAAAGGCCCCAGATGAAAGGTGCGGGCATCAACGCCGTTCAGAGCCTCAAAGCTGAATGCATCGGCCTGTTGCAACACCCGTTGCGTACGTTCGTTGGGATTGTGGCCGTAGCGGTTTTCAAAAAACACCGTGTATTTTGAAGGCAATCGTTTTACGTCAATCCCTCTTTCCTGCAAGTCTGTTACGGGTTTTAGATCGCTATCGGCTACGGCTGTTACCAACAGGCACTGAAGGTCAAGGCCGGCCGCTGCGTGGGAAAAATAATAAGCCGTGCCGCCGGGCATATAAACCGTGTGGTTGGGAGTAATGACTTTATCAAGCGTAATGTGCCCGATGCAGCAGACGGCATAGCTCATGTGCGATGGTTTGAATAAAGCGGCAAATCTATACTCCGCAACGGTAAAATGGTGACTGGTTGAGAAGTTGAAAAGTTGATTGGTTGAATAGTTGATTGGTTGAACGGTTGATACGTTACCCCAATAGTTATAGAGAGGTTTAGGCTTATTACTGTTCAACTGATCAACTTCCCGATAGCTATCGGGACAACTATTCAACAGTGCTATGCGTGTTCACGGAATCAAATGGTATGTTCTGTAATGAATAACCAGCGGTTGCTTTGAACAACCCGGAATGAAATAGCTTTAGGACAAAAACAATGGTGACGGAAACCTTGCCCGAACAATGGCTGCGCGGCCCTCTTGCGGATGTACCTTCTTTGTTGCAACCGGTGGCTCATGCGCTGTTGCAAGCCTTGGATGAAATAGAAGATTTAATGACCGGCTTTGCCGATGAATGGTTGTGGCAACAACCTTCCGGTGTAGCCTCGCCGGGTTTTCATTTGCTGCATATAGCCGGTGTGATTGACCGCATGGCGACATACGCGAAAGGCCAGCCGTTAAGCGACCAACAGTTTGCAAAGTTGAAAGAAGAAAGCAGTCCGCAGCCGTACACGGTAAACCAGTTGATGAACAAAGTTGCGGCAGCCGTACAAGCGATGATTGCCCAACTAAAAACAACCGGTGAAAGCACCTTGGCTGAACCGAGAACCGTTGGCCGCAAGGCCTTGCCTTCTACCGTCATTGGCCTGCTGTTTCACGCAGCCGAACATACCATGCGGCACGTAGGACAATTGTTAGTAACGGTGAAGATGATAAAGGATGATCAGGTTGAAAAGTTGATTGGTTGAAAAGTTGAAAAGTAATGAGGCTACGCCTCCCGACAGCTATCGGGACAACCAGGCAACTAATCAACCTTTCACCGATGATGACAAATTCATGCGGTTTGTAGATCAAAACAATAGCATAGAAAGCTATGTTTATCATTTCCTTTAAAACCAAATTTTAGTTGCCCCTAAAAATAAAACCGATGCCTGCTACCCTTCTTGAAGTTTGCGCTTTTCACATTCAATCGTGCCGTATTGCCCAAAGAGCCGGCGCCGCAAGAGTGGAGCTTTGCGACAACCCAATAGAAGGCGGCACCACGCCAAGTTGGGGGGCCATCAAAGCCGTGCGTGAAAAGGTTGACATTGCGTTGTATCCTATCATCAGGCCGCGGGCCGGTAATTATTTTTACAGTGATGAGGAGTTTGACATCATGCGCCGCGATATCCTGCTCTGCAAAGAAGCCGGTTGCGACGGCATCTCGGTTGGCGTGGGCACCAGCAACGCGGAGATAGACACGAAACGGTTGAAGCGCATCGTAGATTGGGCCTATCCCATGGGCGTCACCTGCAACCGTGTGTTCGATGGCGCCCCTGATCTTTTTAACGCCCTGGAAGATGTGATTAACTGCGGTTGCGAAAGAGTGTTGACATCAGGCGGCAAGAGCGCCGCACCCGATGCCGGCGAGGTGTTGAAGCAGTTGGTCACACAAGCCGGTAACCGCATCGTTATCATGCCCGGCGCAGGCATTAACAGCAGCAACCTGGCCGCGCTGCGCCGCGAATGTGGAGCGGAAGAATACCACGCTTCGGCGCGACGGGCGGCGTCCAATCCGCTTACTTACATCAACACGCAGGTGAGTGATTACGGCCATGTGTACATTGCCGATGAAGACGAAGTGAAACGCATGGTGGGTATTCTTTCAGAAGACCTTTAACCGTCTTCCCGAACACCAATGGTAGTAATTGGGAACGCCTTACCGCAGTGCGTCCAATATTATACAGAAAAGGCTGCCCCTTACTTAACGGTATTCGCTACCTTTTTGGCAGCCCGGTTGTACTTCTTTGGATTGTTCATGTAATAAGCAAGACTCATTAACCCGATTGCCGCCAGCGATTTATAGATGATTCGTTTCATGCCGTTGTTTTCTTCAAACGTGCAATGGCCATGCCATCCGCAAAAAGGAGTCCTTGTTTCTTTGCGCACCGCATGGTGTAAAAAGTTGCCGCGCCTAAACTGTTGCGGCCTTCTTGTCCGATTTTAAACAGGTGCGGCCGAGGCGGGAGTCAGCACCTTATTTTTTCAAAAAATAAAAATTCATCGGTCCCTGTTTTTTAAAATGGAGCCGCTCGTAAACAGCGATGGCCCTGCTGTTATCGGCGCGGACGTGCAAAAAAGGAATCTGATGGTGGCGCAGAATCAGCGCCGCCTGGTGTTGAACCAAAGCAGATGCATAGCCTTTTCCTAAATGGTCCGGATGTGTGCAAACGGCGCTGATTTCAGTAAAAGAATCTACATGCAATCGTTGTCCCGTCATGGCTACGAGCTGGCCCTTTTCAAACACGCCGTGGTAATGGCCAAACTCGATCGTTCGCGGACCGAACGGACCGGGTTTTGTGAGTGCGGCCAGGGCCATCATTTGCTCAACGTGTTTGCCTTCTAACGGTGTTGGTTGAAAAGCAGGGTCTTCATCAATGCTGTCGCCTTCAAAAAGAAATTGCACCCCTTCTACCGCTGCCGACAAAGTCCACTCTTTTGGCGGAGTAATGGAAAGCGGCGTGGCGTATAAAATCTTTCGTCCGGCCGGAAGCAGGTTATACAGTTCACTGAAGCCACTCTCATTGCCCTCTTCAAAACCGGCAAAGGGAGAAACCGCTTCGTGAAAACAACGTACTGTTCCGGAACCGAATCCCAGATGGCTGTCGTTAGAACGCAGGCTGTTGTAAACAGGATTTCGCAGCAGTGGTTTCACGCCGCAAATGTAGGGTGGTAAAGAAGGATTGCTAACAAGCGCAGTTTGTCTTAAACGCTTCAGACGGATAGATAAATTTTTGAGGCATGTCTGCACGAAACGAGGGCGCTAGGCCGCACTGCATTTTTCTAAGCGATATCTTCATCTTTATGAAAAGGGCTTACCGGCTTTATCTCCTCTTACTCCTTGTCCAGATCATTCTTGCGGTGGTGTGCGGGCCGCATTCCTGCGAATGGGGCAACACCGTCTATTTCTCTTTCGGTGTAGCCGCTTTATTACTTTCTTTTTTGTTTGCACTCTTTCAAAAAGACTGGTCGCGAAGGAAGCGAATCGGTACCGGTTTGCTCTTTCTTTTGGGCTGCGGTGTTCTGTGGTGCGCCGGTTTTATGCTGGGCGAGTTTCGCATTATGTGCAAGTTGTTTTGAGTTACTGTTGGTCGTGTATAATCCATCGCGGCAAAGGCACTGATTGGTTATCATCAATGATGGTAACTCTTCAACTTTTATTTGTGTTAGCGAAGGGGAAAATGCCTTCATCAATCCATTAACCGACAAGGGCCAGCCGTTGGTTTTCTTCCTCATCCAAAAAGCCCAAAGCCACCATATCGCCGACAATCTTTTCTGCTTCTGTTTTTTCTGCGTTAAATGCTTTGCGAATGTGTTTTACTACCTCGTCTCGTTGGGCTGACGAAGAATGGCGGTTGATGAAGACAGCTTTTATCGAGTCCATTGCCATAGAGTAAACGAGTTTAGGCCCGGCAGATGAACCAAGGATAATCCCGCTGCGATGAGCAATAAAAACAGGAGCAGGATTGACGGACCATGTTTGCAGTTCCGGTAATTGCTGAATGCTTTTTGGAACAGACGGTAAGAAATCAAATTCGCAAACGGTTTGAAAGCCTTCGGGCACGGCATCCAGTTGGTTGCCCATTTGATCAAGAACGGTGAGCAGTTTAATTTGAACCGTTTCTTCGGCCAATCTTTTTTTCTTGCCTTCAAACAAAGCATCGAATGTTTCGCCAAGGCTTATTTCTGCGGGAGCATAATCCACAAACAGCCACAAGCGGTTTCCATTAGGACTGTCTCCCTTTTTTACAAATCGCTTTAGGGTAGCCGGTGCTACTTTTCCTAATAAAGTAAGGGTTGCAGAAGCATTTGTCTTCATAACAATAAAGTTAGCTTTTTTGAAGTGCTGTTAAGAGATTAGATGAGCGTATTCGATGGCAGTTAAGTAAAGAAATTAATTGATTGCTCTGCTACATTTATTGATGAATAAAATGAATGTTATTTAGACACGGGTATTTGATAAGCCTGTCTTTAATTTTATTCAATGGCGGATGTGCATGATAAGAAAACAAGGAGCTATAACATGAGCCGCAGTAAAGGCAAGGATACAAATCCGGAAATGTTGGTGCGAAGGTTCTTACACGCAAATGGTTTCGCCATGATTTTTTATAAAAAACGCTAGAAAAAATAGACATTATCTTTCCGAAGTATAAAACGATATAATTATCGTAACCTATTTGAAAGTCTATGCAACGTTTTTTTTACAAAAAGACTATAGTTGAATTTTTGTCACAGTCAAACGATGAAATTCTAGGTATCCTCGCTAAAGAAAATCATTACGGACTTGAAAACACCCAACGTGACGCTTGGATAGAACAGATTTTAATTTTGAAAGAGAGCATCAATGATTACGATGGAATGCTCTTCTTTGAGTTTTCTATTCCACGGATGGGCAAGAGAGTTGATGTTTTGCTCATCATTCGCCATGTGATTTTTGTATTGGAATTTAAAACAGGCGAAAAGAATTTTAGTCCTGTAGCGATGGAGCAAGTTTGGGACTATGCACTTGATTTAAAAAATTTCCATGAAACAAGCCACCAACAAATACTTGTTCCTATTCTTATTCCAACGAAAGCAAAAGACCCCGGCCCAATTACAGTCTATTCTCAAAGCCAGGACAACGTTATAAACCCAATTAGGGCAATCCCTGAAACTCTCCGCAATGTCATTACAGCAATTTTGGATTGGGAAGATGGAAAACAAATTGAGCCTGAAGAATGGTTGAAAGGCCGTTACTTACCTACGCCAACTATTATTGAGGCTGCAAAAGCACTCTATAGCCAACACAATGTTGAAGAGATAATGAAGCGAGAAGCGGATGCGCAAAATCTTGGCACGACCAAAAACATTATTACTGAAATTATTGCTGAATCAAAAGTGACTCAAAGCAAAGTAATTTGTTTTGTTACGGGAGTGCCCGGCGCCGGAAAAACGTTAGTTGGGCTGGACATTGCAACTACTAATATGGATAAAGAAAAAGGCACTTCCAGTGTCTTTCTTTCAGGCAACGGTCCACTTGTAGATATTCTTAGAGAGGCGTTAACAAGGGATAAATACATTCGGCAAAAAGAACTTGGAAAACGAGTTCGTAAAGGTGATATTTTATCGCAGGTCAAAACGTTCGTTCAAAACGTGCATCATTTTAGGCGTGATAATTTGGAGGACACTATTCATCCACCCAATGAACACGTTGCAATTTTTGACGAGGCACAAAGAGCATGGAACAAAGAGCAAACGTCAAAATTTGTCAAAAGCAGATTGGGGATTACCGACTTTGGAAAATCAGAAGCCGAATTTTTGATTTCATGTTTAGATCGGCATCCGGACTGGGCAACTATTATTTGCCTTGTTGGAGGCGGGCAGGAGTTAAATACGGGAGAGGAAGGAATTTCGGCTTGGTTAGAAGCTACCATGAAGGCCTTCCCCGAATGGAAAGTATTTATTTCTTCACGTTTGACAGACAGTGAATACGCAGCCGGCAACGCAATTCAAATATTGAAAGGGCGCAATCATGTTCATTTTCTTGACGCTTTGCATCTTTCCGTTTCAATGCGTTCTTTTCGTGCCGAGCATCTTTCAACCTTCGTTAAGCATTTACTGGATAGAGATACTAATGAAGCTTGTCGGTTCTACAAACAAATACAAGAAACTTATCCAATTGTAATTACTCGCGATTTGCAGAAGGCAAAGGCATGGCTGAAAAAACAAGCTCGTGGTACGGAACGATACGGAATGTTAGTGTCTTCAAAAGCGCTCCGTCTTAAACCACTATCTATTGATGTAAGACTTGCAATAGATCATGTCCAATGGTTTTTGAATGATAGGAATGATGTTCGTTCTTCTTACTTTTTGGAGGATGCCGCTACAGAATACAAGGTGCAAGGCTTAGAACTAGATTGGGCCTGTGTTGTTTGGGATGCTGATTTTCGCCATAGCAAAGAAGGATGGGGAACTTTTTCGTTAATGCACAGTGAGAAAAAAGGAACTTATTGGGGCAACATTCATCAAGAGATAAGAAAAAAATATCTCAAAAATGCATATCGAGTACTACTTACTCGAGCCCGTCAAGGAATGGTGATCGTTGTGCCAGATGGCAGTGATGAAGATATCACCAGGAAACGAATTTTCTACAATTCTACATTTGATTATTTGACTCAAATCGGAATTAAGGTTTTGGAGTAAATTGGATTTACAATTGGCATATCTGTGGGTTATTTGGTTTTTGGGCATGGCTTTTTCAGCGTGACTTAAAAGCCAATATCAATTATTAGCAACAGGGTACTTTTAGGTAATGAATGTAAAACTATCCTACTTGTATCGAGACGGTGGTAATTACAAGAATCGCCACTCTGTAGTTTTTTCAAATCAAAATTCGGTTCCACTCATTTTTATAATTAATGAGGTTCGGAAATGTTTGATTGATGGCTTGTGGTTTTATGCTAACAAATGGCAATTGCCTGATTTGCATTTTGTCGAGTACAACTGGGATTCTACTATTGATCATGATTGGCACGAATTCGAATGTGTAAAGGCGACCATTGGAGCAGCGACCGAAAAAATTTCTATAGAAGATTTCCTTTCTCACATAAGGGAAATTAAAACATAGCCCAATAGAATTACCGAACGTACACGAGTGCGACGCAACAGATGCTCAATCGTTATTCCGGCCTCTGGTTCATAAAACGCCAAGGCCCTTTTTTTGCATCCTTCCCTTCAAATCTTTTCCCTCATGCCCTCCATCACCGCCATTGTAGAAACGCCTAAAGGCAGCGCACAGAAATACGATTGGGACGAAGACCTTAAGCTTTTCAAACTCAATAAAATATTGCCCGCGGGCCTCGTGTTCCCTTTCGACTTTGGCTTTATCCCCGGTACAAAAGGCGGCGATGGCGACCCGCTTGATGTCATCATCATTGCCGAAGTAAAAAGCTTTACCGGCTGTGTGATGGATTGCCGCATCATTGGCGCCATCACGGCTAATCAAACCGAAAGAGATGGCGCCACTGTTCGAAATGACCGCTTCCTCGCCGTGCCCGAAGTCTCGCAATTGTTCAAAGACGTACAATCGTTTAGAGACTTGCCCGAAGACATTTTGGTCCAGTTAGAAGCCTTCTTTAAAAATTATAACGAGCAGGCAGGAAAGGTGTTTGAACCGCTGCAACGGTTGGATGCTGAAGAGGCCTATGCGCTTTATCAAAAAGGGGGTCAGCAAATAGCCAGTGGTGAGTAATGAAGAGTGCATTTCAGCCATTCATAGTTTGATATGCTGCGAACGTAATCTTGGAGAACTTTGAATTGGCACAACAACAGACCCCGCAAGGGGTCGAATATGAGTAGCCCCCGGCCGCAGCCGGTGGGTTAAGGAATATGTCAACGAATAACGACTCCGAAGGAGTCGAATGTGCCCGCAACGGAGTCAGACAACCAAGAGATGAATTCGCGAAGGTTGAATGCCCTCTCGAATATACAAGTCCGTCATAACAGGTACTTCTCTTCAAAGCGAACGCCGTTTTCAATCAGCAGCCGTTTGAACTCATCAAAGAAGGTCTCGTGCTTGTGGTGACTTTTTTGGTGCTTCACGTAATCAATAATGATGTCCCGCTCCTTGATACAATAAGTGAAGGCACCATAGGCTTCCTGCCAACCATCGAAGGCCGGAAACAATCCGCTTTTCTTCATCCAATCATGACTTGAGAGTTTGATGTCCTTGACATAAGCCGCCAGCGAAACCGCGGGATGCAAATCGGAGAAGATGTGAATGTGATCTTCCATGCCGTTGATGCGGTATAGTTTGCAACGGTGATTTTCTATCACGCCCCAGATGTATTTGTAAAGTTCTTCTTGGTGCGCTTCGGCAAGGGTAGTCTTGCGGTTGCGGGTGCCGAAGACAATGGGATAAAAGATTTGTTGGTAGGCGCTCATAAGTTGGTTTTGTTTGCTGTAAGATACCACACAAGACCTGTGTTCGATTCGTTGCCATGCATGGTTTCGTTCCGACAAGGCCACATTCGACTCCTTCGGAGTCGTTGTTGGCTATTGCCTTTACTACCCACCGGCAGCAGCCGGGGGCTATGCACATTCGACCCCTCCGGGGTCGGGGTAATAACTATTTATGGCTTGCCATTAACCGGTTGGTGGCAAAGCCTGTGGTTACAAAAAGCAAAAAATATCCGATGCTTATAAAGTCATTCGCCCAAGCCTCAAAGATTATTGTCCACAATCGCCTGGTCAATAGCGCTGTCCCTCTTCGCTTGTTCCTGCGCGGCTTTTAACCGTTTACCATGCGACAGTTTGCTGATGAACACAAACAACACCGGCACCACAAAGATGGCTAATGTTGTTGCGGCCAGCATCCCTCCAAACACCGTCCAGCCAATGGTGCGGCGGCTTTCGGCAGCGGCACCGGAGGCCAGTGCCAACGGCAACACGCCGAGAATAAAAGCCAGTGAGGTCATTATAATGGGCCGCAAACGCAGACGCACGGCTGCGATGGTGGCTTGTATTAGTTCCATGCCGTGGTCAACTCTTTCTTTTGCGTATTCCACAATCAGGATAGCGTTCTTGGCCGCCAATCCAATCAGGGTAATCAACCCGATTTGTGCATAGATATTGTTAGTCAAACTTGGGATCAGGGTCAGCGTGATGATGGAACCCAAAGCGCCAATGGGCACCGCAAACAACACCGAAAACGGAATGCTCCAGCTTTCGTACAAGGCGGCCAGAAACAGGAACACGAACACAAGTGACAAGGAAAAAATAAGCACCGCACTATTGCCCGCTTTTACTTCTTCGCGGCTCAAGCCGCCGAACTCATAACCGTAACCCGCAGGCAAATTGGTGGCCGCTACTTCCTTCAAGGCATTGATGGCATCGCCGCTGCTGAAGCCCGGTTTGGCAGCGCCGTTAATCTCCACCGACCGGTAAATGTTGAAATGCGAAATGAGCGAAGGGCTTTCAGCCAGGGTGGTGGTGATCAACGACCGCAGGGGCACCATCCCGCCGGCGCCGTTCTTCACGTAGTAATTGTTCAATTGTTCCAGCGAAGAACGATACATGCTGTCGGCTTGTGCCACCACACGAAAGTTGCGGCCATACAGATTGATGTCGTTTACATAACTGCTGCCCAATAATGTAGAAAGCGTGGCATAAACCGAGGTGATGTTCACGTTAAGTTGCTTGGCTTTTTCGCGGTCCACATCTACTTTGTAAGACGGCGTGCGGGCATTGAAAAAACTATAAGCCTGCGCAATCTCCGGCCGCTTGTTTACCGCCGCCAGAAAGTTCTGCATCACGCCTTCGAACTGCTTGATGTTGTCCGTGGATGTGGTTTGCTGCAGCTCAAACGTAAAGCCCGATGATTGCCCCAGGCCCGGAATGGCCGGCGGCGTAATGGCGAGTACACGGGCTTCTTTTATGTCGGATGTTGCCTTCGTAATTTTTGCCAATACGCTTTGCGCAGTGTGTTCAGCGCCCTTCCGGTCGTCCCAAGGCTTTAAAAGAACGAACAACGTACCGGCATTCGTTTTTGTAGAGAAGTTGATGATGTTCAATCCCGCCAGTCCGCCGACTACCCTTACTTCCGGAATGGCCCTGATTTTTGCGGCAAGGGTCTTTAGCATATCAATGCTGCGGGTGGTCGAACTGGCTTCAGGCAATTCGTAGGTTACAAACATGCGGCCTTCGTCTTCGGTGGGAATAAAGCCTGTCGGTTTGTTTTTAAAAAGAAAGAACAGGCCCACAAAAAGCACGGCCATCATCACCAGCACGTAAGGCGTCTTGCGAATCCATCCGGCTACGCCACGGGTATAAGAAGCCGTCAATTTTCCAAAGCGGTTATTAAACCAGGCGAAGAAACGTTCCAGTATGTTTTTCTTCTCGCCCTCGCCTTTTGATGGCTTCAGCATCATCATGCAAAGCGCCGGCGTAAGTGACAAGGCCACAAAGGCCGAGATGATAACCGACACGGCAATGGTGATGGCAAATTGTTGGTACAAGCGGCCTACAATGCCCGGAATAAAACCTACGGGCACAAATACCGCTGCAAGAATCAAGGCAATGGCAATGACCGGACCGGAGATGTCGTTCATGGCTGCACGGGTGGCTTCTTTGGCCGTCATGCTGTTGTGGTCAATGTAGTGCTGCACGGCTTCCACCACCACAATGGCATCGTCCACCACAATGCCAATGGCCAACACAAATGCAAACAGGGTAAGCGTGTTGATGGTGAAACCAAAGGGAATAAAAAAGATAAACGTGCCGATGAGTGAAACCGGAATGGCCAGCACCGGAATCAAGGTAGCCCGCCAGCTTTGCAAAAACAGAAACACCACAAACACTACAAGCCCCAGGGCTTCCAGCAAGGTTATCACCACTTCTTTGATAGAGGTCTTCACCACCGAAACCGTTTCCAGCGGAATCAAAAAATCAATGTCGGCCGGGAAGGTTTTGCGGGCTTCTTCCAAGGCGGCTATCACGCCGTCGTAAGTGTCTAAGGCATTGGCGCCGGGGGCCTGATAAACGAGCAGGAAGGAAGCGGGTTTGCCGTTCACAAAACTGTTGGCATTGTAATCAAACACGCCCAACTCCACACGGGCAACATCTTTCAAATAAACCAAACTGCCCGTGGCCGATTGGTTGCGGACGATGATGTTCTCAAACTGGTCTTTGCTGTTAAGCCGGCTGTTGGTCAGTACGCTGTATTCAAAAGCCTGCACATTTGGTTGCGGATTGGCGCCCACTGTGCCTGCCGCTACTTGCAGGTTTTGTTCGCTCAAAGCGCCGGTTATATCCGCCGGTGTAAGGCTTAAAGCGGCCAGCTTTTCGGGGTTCAGCCAGATGCGCATGCTAAAGTCGGTGGAGCGAGCCACAATATCACCAACGCCGGGCACCCGTTGCAAGGCATCCTTCATGTAGATGTTCACGAAGTTGCCGATGAACTTGGCATCGTGGGTGCCATTAGGTGAATAAAAGGCAAGGGCCACCATCACACTTGGATTCCGTTTACGCACCGTCAGTCCCAAGCGTTTTACCGCATCGGGCAAGGCCGGCTGTGCTACACTTACGCGGTTCTGCACGTCAAGCGTGGCGATGTTGATGTCGGTGCCCACTTTAAACGTGGCAGTGATGGAGCTTTGTCCGCTGGCCGTGCTGCCGCTGCTGATGTAGTCCATGCCCGGCGACCCGTTCACTTGTGTTTCAATCGCGGTGGTTGTGGTTTGTTCAACGGTTTCAGCATCGGCGCCGGTAAAGTTACCGGCAATAGAAACCGTAGGTGGTGTAATGTCGGGGTATTGCGCAATGGGCAGGGTGATCATGGCAATAATGCCCACGAGCACAATCACGATGGAAATAACAATGGCGGTTACGGGGCGTTTGAGGAAAGTATCGGCGACCATGAGTGTAAGGGGTGATGAGTGATCAATAATGAGTTTGCAGTTAACAGTTGGCAGTTGGCACCGCTACATCATTCAGTCTTTTCGTGTCTTACAAAGACTTTCAAACTTTCGCGATCAACTGCTAACTGCAAACTGCGTACTGCCTACTTTTTCTGCGGCTGCGGTGGCGCCGGCTTGGTGGTCGTTATCACCGAGCCTTGCCGCAGGTTTTGTGTGCCTTCCACCACTATTTTTTCACTGGCTTGAAGGCCTGTGCGAATGATGACGTTCGTACCAACCTGTTGGCCCAACTGCAATTTGCGTTGCGCTACTTTGCTGCTATCGCCAACCACGTAAGCATAAAACTCACCCAGTTGTTCGGTAACGGCTTTGTAGGGAATCACAATCGCTGTGGCATTGCTGGATGCCGCTACGTTCAAGGTTCCGTTCATGCCCGCCTTCAACATGCCTTTGCTGTTGGGAAACTGAAGCCTTGCCTTGATGGTGCCGGTTTGCGGGTCCACCGCACGGTCTATTAAATACAGCTTTCCCGGTAACGGATATTTATCGTTGCCGAAATAGAGCTGAAAAGTGGAATCCGTTGCGGCTTGTTTCTGCTGCAATTGTTTAAAGCGAAAAATGTCTTTCTGGTCAATGTTCACATCCACGGCGATGGGGTCATCGGTGGAAACAGTGTTCAACACCGTTTGCCCCGCTACTACGGCTGTGCCTTGCTTCACTTGCGAGATGCCGATGGTGCCGGTAAAAGGTGCGGAGATCACCGCAAAGCCCACGTTGGCCCGCACTGCATTGATGGCTGCTCTTGACGCGGCTACTTGTTTTTTAGCGGCCTCCAGGGCGGCATCGGCATAGTCCACTTGTTGGGTGGCTACGGCATCGTGCTTTTGCAATTCGTGATAACGGTCGGCATCTTTTTGCGCCTTGTCCAAATTACTTACCTGCACTTGTTCATTCGCCTGTGCTTGTTGCAAGTTGGCCTGATACACTTGTTGGTCAATAGTATAAAGTCGCTGGCCTTTGCGCACCTTGTCGCCGTCTTTAAAAAATACGCCGGTGATGTAGCCGTTCACTTGTGCCGTAAGCTTGATTTCGTTAAGTGCTGATACCGTTGCGGGGTATTCATCGTGCACAGTGGCGGTGGTATCTTTTACCGTGGCAACGGTTACAAAAACCGGCGGCGGCGCTTGCTGCTTCACTTCTTCTTTTTTATCGCCGCAAGCGGCAAGAATTACAACACTTCCTATGCTTAGGTATCGTCTTATCATCATTGACTGTTTTTTATTGAGGCTTTTTAAACGAAGAAGCACCGGCTAAAACGGCCGCCGCAGGTTCGGCTCTTACCTTACCAAAAGAACTGTTCCGAAACCACCTTTCCGTCTTTCACTTCGTACACGCACAGCTCACTCATCGTCATGCGGTCGCGGCCTTTCATCTTCACGTCCATGTCAAGTTTGAAAGTGATGGCGTTGCCCGCTACCACCGGTTCCGATACGGTGTTACCGTAGCTTTCTTCCACAAGGCCGCGAAAGCCTTTCATCTTTTCCTGAATGGCTCCCTTGCCTTTGGTTTCCTTGGCAAAGCCCGGATTTTCTTGCGGTTCAATGCTTACCGCATTCTCTCCATAGAGTTCTGCCTGCGCCGTTTCGTAATCGTCTTTGCGGCAATAATCGGCCAGCTTCGTAGCAATGTCCTGTGTGGTCATAACGATGGTTTTTAGTTAATGAATGACTTGATTTGATGCAGCTTTTATATGCTATAACCGCAAAAAATTCAGCGTTTCTTTTTAAAACACATTTTAATAAACAATCTGCCCCAAAGCCCGCTGCGCATCTACCTTGTTCACCAGCACCTGATACAAAGCATTGAAATAATTTATCTGCGCCGTGCGCAAATCCGTTTCGCTTGTGATTACTTCCAGATAGGTTTTGATGCCGGCTTTGTACTGCAACTGAATCACATCATATACTTCCTGCGCCAGTGCCACGTTGGCTTTGGAAGCGAGATAATTATCTAAAGCGCCTTTGTAAGTAGCCAATGCTGTTGCAAATTGGCTGTTGGCTGTGTTGGCAAAGGCCACAATGTCTAAGCTTGTGCGGTCCACCTGCAACTCCGCAATGCGAACGTTGTTCTTTCGCTTGCCGCCCTGAAAAATAGGAATGCCCGCCGTAAGCCCAATGAAAGAAGCCGGATAATTGGCGCTGTACAACTTGCCGAAGCTGTTGCTTAAGTAATTAAAATTATAACCGGCATTGGCCGCTATCGTGGGTAAAAAAGAATTGCGCTGGTAACCTACATTGGCTTGCTGCAAACGGGCCGTGGTGGAAAGCTGTTGATACTCAATGCGGCGGGTAATGTCGAGGCTTTGCAGGGTATCAAAGGTCACTTCCCTTTCCAATTTTAAGCTATCATACGCAACCGCCAGCGGCGCTTCCACCGGATAGCCCATCAGGCTTTTGAGGGTTTCGGTTTTGCCGCTTAACGCCGCCACGTTTGCCTGCCGTGAAGCAACGGTATTGTTCAAACTTATCTGCGCCCGCTTGTAATCGGTTTTGTCCACCACGCCTGCCTGGTAGCGGTAAAAGGCATCGCTCAAACTTTTTTGCAGCCGTGCAATGTTTTCATCGGCTACTTTAATCTGTTGCTGCGTGGTGAGCAAATCATAAAAGGCCTTGCTCACGGCCACATGAATGTCAATCTTTCGGATGCTGGTGGTTTGCCTCGTCTGTAACCTTACATCGCCTTGCGTTCTGTTCGCCAGCAACAGATCGCGGTTAAAAAGATTTTGCGACAGTCCCAATTGTCCGGCTGATGTGTTGTTGACGCCTACCGGCGTGGCCACGCCGTTAAAAAAACTGGTGCTGCGTTGAAAATTGTGTTGAAGGCTGTAGTTAAAACCAATCTGCGGATACCAGTCGGCCAAGCGGTTGCGGATGTTGTAATCGGTGATGCGTTCGTCAATAAGGGCTTGCTCCACCGCGGGCTGGTGCTTTACCGCGTATTGAATGCATTGCTCCAGCGTAGCGGCCGTGATAAACGAATCTCTCGCGGTTTGGCTAAATCCTTTTAGCCCTGCAAAAACGAGCAGGAACGGAACGACAATTTTTTGCATAATAAATCCGGTTCATTGTTCACACGGCAAGCAAAGCGCAGGTTATCAAAGGCGGGAAAGCGAAGCGACAAAAGTAACGGTGGGATGAATATCAATTTTTGCGCCGTGGACGGAAGGGATGGCCGGCAATGGAAAAGTTTTAGTGATTGAATAAACAAAAAAACAAAGGATTGAAACGACAAGAAAAAATTTTTCTGTTCATCAAGCACCATCCATAATGGATTCAAACAACAGTAAAAGATTTTGCTTATGGGACTGAATAGCTATAAGCGTTTGCGTTGTTTTGTTCAAACCAACCTTATAGATAAGAGCAGGAAAGCTTAGATCGCCTGCATCGTCAAAACTTCTTCGCGCCTTTTCTCATCCTTCCGCTTCTCAAACAACGGCGCTATCAACCCATACGATTTCATCTTCGCTTCCAGGTCATAAATGTGCGAAGCCACCATGATCTCGTTCACGCCTGTTTTATCCAAAAAACGTTGCAGGCCGTCTTTCACACCCTCGGCATTACCGATGAATGAATACGTCATCATTTGTTTTAGCGCAAACTTTTCGTGTTCCGTCCAATCCAATTCATCCTCATCAATCGGGGGTTGAAGTGGTTTTCGTTTGTTGCGAATAAGGCCAAGAAAGACTTGATAGAAAGAAGTTGCCAAACGTTTCGCTTCTGCATCGCTATCGGCGGCAATCACATTGATGCAAGCCATGGCATAGGGTTCTTGCAAGTATTGCGAAGGCTGAAAATTTTGTTGATAAAGCGTCAATGCTTCTTCAAGATAAGCAGGGGCAAAATGCGCGGCAAAGGCAAAGGGCAGGCCCAGATGCGCCGCCAGTTGTGCGCTGTATGTGCTTGAGCCCAGGAGCCACACAGGCACATGAGTGTTCTCGCCGGGAATGGCCCTTACTCTTGCGGCTTCATCTCTTGGGCCGAGATAATTTATCAACTCTATTACATCACCCGGAAAGTTATCGGCGCTTTGCAGGTTGCGCCGCAGGGCCATTGCCGTTACGCCATCGGTGCCGGGCGCACGGCCAAGGCCAAGATCAATACGGCGCGGATAAAGCGATTCCAACGTACCGAATTGTTCGGCAATCACCAACGGTGCATGATTGGGCAACATGATGCCACCGGCACCTACGCGAATGCTGGTTGTGCCACCAGCCACGTAACCAATCAACACCGAAGTGGCAGCGCTGGCCACACTTTCCATGTTGTGGTGCTCGGCAAACCAGTATCGGTTATAGCCAAGAGCTTCGGCTTCCTGCGCCAATCGAAGGCTTCGGCCAAAGGCACCCGCGGGTGTTTCACCTTGCGTGACTGTAGCCAGGTCAAGAACGGAAACCGGTATGCTGGAAAGATGTTTTTGCATGGCGTTGTTTGCGCAAAATTGGGTCAGGAACCGGCGGTGCAAATGTTAAGGAAGGCAACAAAGACTTATTCCGGTTGGATGCATGATCTCGGTAACTTTCTCCCTTGCAGCGTCGTTAGGGCAACCATATTTAAACAAGGCTGTTGTGTTGTTGATTACGTTCGTGTATTCTTTTACCGCAAAACGATTGCATGTTTACACTAATCCCGGAGCTGCCGTCTTATGCCGTGGGCATCATTGCGCAAGGCGAGATAACGGCTGACGATTACAAAAATGTTTTAGAGCCCGCGCTAAAAAACGTATTGGCCGAATGGAAAGGCGTTAACCTTCTGTTTGTGTTGGAAACCGACGTAAAAAATTTTACCGCCGGCGCTTGGCTGCAGGACATTAAAATCAATACGCAATACTTTTTGAAATGGAACAAACTGGCGATGGTGGATCACAACAGCATTCTTGAAAAAATTACGACGTTGTTTGATTTCATCGCACCCGGTGAAGTCCGCACCTTTTCGGCGGCTCAATTGGAAGAGGCAAAAGAATGGGTGTCCACGCCGTAGGCGGTCCGCGCCCTTCCGCCCGTGGCGCATCTTTTGACAGATAGGAATATGCACAAAAGAGTTTTCCTTCTTCTTCTGATTCCCGCCATCCTGCTTATCGGCGGCTATCTGTACCTGCGCTTTTCGTTGCAATCTTCTGTAAACAAAGTCCAAAAACAAGCCGGTATCGAACTGCACGCAATGGATAGTTTAGGCGGCAGAAAAACCGCTGTTGCCGACCTGCGGCCGCTGTTCATTAAACGGTTGCAACTGTTGCTGAAAACCAGTTCGGCCAACCTGTATAATTTATCCATCAAGGACTTGCAGGTTGATCTGTTCAACGCTTCGGTAACGCTGCAAGGCGTGAAGCTGGAACCCGACGGCAAGGCATTGGATTCGCTTAAAAAGATAAAGCAAAATCCGGCCGATGTATTTACCGTTTCCTTCGACAGCCTGCGCATTGAAGGCATCAACCTTACCGGTGCCATCACCACCGAAACCATGGATTACAAGCTTGTGAAGCTGGTGAAACCAACCATCATTGTTCATCATCAGAAAGGCGTTGTAAAAAAGGACGCGGAAGAGAAAGAAGGTTTTGCGCAGCGTTTTTTAAAGCAAATGAAAAAGCTATCGGTGAAGCAAGCGGTGATAGAAAACGGTACGCTGGCGCTTTACAACGATGCCGGCAAAAGCCCGCCGCTCAAGCTGAACGGCGTATCCATTGTGCTGAAGAACATCCTCATTGATTCGGCGGCCCGCAACGACAAGAAGCATTTTTTGTTTTCGGAAGAAGCCACGGTTTCCTTTCGCGGTTACAATCGTCCCACACCCGATGGCTTGTACATCCTGAAGGTGGATGCCGTTGACATAAAAGAACCGCGGCAAACCGTTGTGCTGAAAAATTTTTCGTTTACGTCGCCTTTTGACCGCAAAGCCTTTTCGGCAAGGCAGAAAAACAGTAAAGAGTTGTACAACCTGAACCTTCCGTCCATCACCGTCGAAAACCTGAACTGGTGGGCCTTGCTGAACGAGGAAGAAATCATTGCCGATGCCGTGGACATTTCCGGCGGTAAATTGTCGGTTTACCTTGACCGGTCGCTGCCGCCAAAAATTAAAACGGGTGGCTTTCCGGCGCAATGGATGATGACCCTTCCGCTGAAGCTATCCGTTGCGGCCGTGAACGTTTCCAACCTTGATTTTTCCTACGCCGAATACAATCCCCTCTCGCAGCAAACGGGCACCATTTATATGGACAAGGTAAAGTTGCGCATTGCCAATGCCTCCAACCTGCGCACGGATACCAGGCCCGTCACCGCCAACGCTTCGGTATTGTTCATGCACCAGGTTCCGTTAACCGCCAATTTTGTTCTGTACAAGAAAGATTACGCATCGGGCAAGTTCAGCGCCGCCATCAACGCACCGGGTTTTGACGGCACCATTGCCAACAGCTTTGCACCGGCCATGGCCCTGGTGAAGGTGGAAAGCGGCACGCTGCAAAAGATAGAAGCCACGGTAAAAGGCGACCAGCAAAAAGCCACTGCCGATGTGATGGTTTTGTACAAAGACCTGAAAATTCAATTGCTGGAAAAAGACAAAGGCAAAAAAGGGTTGGATAAAAAAGACCTCATCACCTTTGTCGCCAATGCCTTTGTGTTAAAGAAAGACAACCCAAAAGGAAATCAGCCGCCGCGAAGAGAAACAGCCAGCTTTACCCGGCTACCGGAAGCCGGCTTTTTAATGCTGGTATGGAAAACGTTGTTAACCGGCCTGTTAAAGACTGTTGGCGCACCGCAAAAGATGGCGAAGAAAACCATAGCCAGTGTGCAGAAGAAAAAAGAGTAAGGCCGATGCCCACAAGAAGTTTAAGAAATTAATACGGCCTGTTTTGATTGGTTAACTCTTCGCAACCTATTTCCGTACAATTTATGATGACGATTGCAAGCAACTGATTGACGAACCAAGTTACTTTTTCAAAGGCGTAATTTTTTGATAGACTACTGCATGAAAATTTTGTGGAAGTACCTCAAGCCGCACAAAACCATTATCTTCTATTCTTTGTTGCTGGCCGGCGCTGCACAACTCTTAAGTTTAGTGGACCCGCTCATCTTCGGAAAAAATCATTGACGATTATGCAAAGGCTCCCGCGGGCCGCAGCCAGGACGAACTGGTAAGAGGCGTTTTGTACTGGCTCGGAATAGCCTTGGCGGTGGCGCTGCTAGCCCGTGTGGCCAAGGCCTTTCAGGAATACACTACCCGGCTTGCGGTGGCCCGCTTCGGGATGCAGATTTTTAACGATGGCCTGCGGCAAACGCTGCGCCTCTCTTTTCAGGAGTTTGAAGAAAGCCGTAGTGGTGAAACCCTTTCGGTGCTGCAAAAAGTAAAGACCGATACGGAGAAGTTTGTCAATTCCTTCATCACCATTTTGTTTTCCTCTGTGGTCGGCATCGGGTTTTTAATCTGGTACAGCGTTACCAAAAACTGGTTGTTGATTCCGGTGTTTGTCATCGGCATTTTAGTGCTGGGCTCATTAACCGGGCTTCTGTCCAAACGCATCAAAACCATACAGCGCAGCATTAACCGCGAAACCAACCGCATGAGCGGCGTGATTACCGAAAGCCTGCGCAACATTGAATTGGTGAAAAGCCTCGGCCTCACTTTTCCCGAAATCAGGCGGCTGCGTGAGCAAACCAAAAAAATCTTTGACCTCGAAATGATCAAAGTACGCAAGGTGCGAACGCTTTCTTTTTTGCAGGGCACCACGCTTAATTTTTTGCGGCAATCTATTTTGTTCATCCTGCTTTGGCTCATCTTCCGCAATGTGTTAACCACGGGTGAACTCATTACCATGCAGTTCATCTCCACGTCCATCTTTGGGCCGCTGCAGGACCTGGGCAACATCATTTTGCAGTACCGCGAAGTAGAAGCATCGGTACACAGCTTTGATATTCTAATGCACAAGCCGGTGGAAGAGCGGCCCGAGAACCCGGTGGAGATTGGAGAGCTGAAAGAACTGCGGTTTGAGAACGTAGTGTTTCACCACAAAACCGCTAACTACAACGCCATTGACGACATTTCATTTTCGGTAAAAACAGGCGACACCATTGCCTTTGTCGGGCCTTCGGGTTCAGGAAAATCCACGCTGGTAAAATTGCTGGTGGGATTGTACCGGCCCGTGAGCGGCGGCATTTATTTCAATAACGAACAGAGCACCGACATCCGTTACAATCAACTGCGGCGGCAGATTGGTTTTGTAACACAGGATACTCAATTGTTTGCCGGCACCATTCGCGACAACCTGCTGTTTGTGAAACCGGATGCCACAGATGAAGATGTTATCGAAGCCTTGCGCAAAGCATCGGCCACGGGCTTGCTAGCCCGTTCGTCGCATGGCATCTATACCATGCTGGGCGAAAGCGGCATGAAGCTTTCGGGCGGCGAAAAGCAACGCCTTTCCATTGCCCGTGCCTTGCTTCGCCATCCGCGGCTGTTGATTTTTGACGAGGCCACATCGGCCTTGGATTCTTTAACCGAAGAAGAAATCACCACCACCATCCGGACCATTTCCGAAAGCCGCGAACAGATTGTGATTTCCATTGCACACCGCTTAAGCACCATCATGCACGCCGATACGATTTATGTGCTGGAAAAAGGACACATCACGGAAACCGGCACGCACAACGGCTTGCTTCAGCAAAAAGGATTGTACTATGCCATGTGGCGTCAACAAGTGGGCGAAAGGCGTGAACGAACGACGCCCGCCGGTAAAGAAGTTGCGGCGACGGCTGAAGGAGAGTGAGCTATTTTACCGTTGTTGTCAGAGCCGACAAAAAAGCCCTCGCGAAGAGGGCTGCATTTGATTGACTTAAGTAGAACCAGTCTTGTAAATTTTCCATCCGCTTTTGTGAAAAATAATGGTTAAGGGTGAACAAGAGGGTTAGTGAATCACGATTCACAAAAGCCATTTGTGAGACGGCTTCCCCCTAAAAAATTTATTCTTGCGTAGCGGTGTAAACCACGGCTGAAGGACGTGCGTCGGTAGTTGAATTCGCGCTTGCAGCCGCTTTATAGTTTACCGTGATGGTAGCTGCGCCTTTGCCTGCGGTAAGGCCGGCCGCCGTTGCGGAAAAGCTTTCGCCATCGTAGGCACGGGCGCCGGTTATCGTATTGTTCGCGGGGCCGGTGTATGATTCAGCAGCGGTTTTTACGGTAACCACCCAAGGGGTGTTGGAACAAACACGAAAAGTAGCGGCTGGTCCGTTTGCGCAGTTGTTGGAAGCAGCGGCGGTTAACGAAACATCAATGTGGTTGTGCAAATTTATAGAAACGGCTTGTGCGGCGGATGCTAAAGCGATTTGTGCGTGAGAAGCAAAAGCGAAGGAAACGACAGCGACAACAACGAGGGTAAACTTTTTCATGGGGTGTTTCTTAGGGATTAAATTGATAGGGCAAACATAGAATGCGCTTTTTAAAAGTGCAAGTAAATACTGAACTTTTTTTCGGACATCTACTTTTCCGCATCGGAAGATTACGCAATTGAATTGCAGAAAACCGTGGGAATAAAACACGTACAAGGCGGCGGTGACGGCTGTGTTCATACGGATCAGTAAAGGGGTTTAGTCCGATGCAAAAAGCAAGCGATGAAGATAAAAAAAAGCGAAAGCTGGATTTGCACAGCCGGCTGCGATGCAAAGGCTGGGCATCTGTGGCATTAACCGATTTGCGTTTGAAACATTTCTCTGCGAAGCCTGCCGGCTTTATTACAAGCAGTGGCGCAAAACCCCTATGATTTACTTTCGTGCCATGACCACAATTGTTCGGTTAGCGCCTTTGGATGCAGGCCTGCTGGCAAAACTCGGCGGCACTACTTTAGTTGAATCGCACGAACGCAGTGCGCCGGCCGAAGTGATGCAGGAGTATGTAAACAAGAACTTCAGCACGGAAGCTTGCCGCGAAGAATTACTTGAGGAGAATAATATCTTTTATGTGGCTTTTTACAACGGAAGCCCCGCTGGTTATTCCAAAATTATTTTTGATTGCCCTTGCCCCGCAACGCCATTGCAGCCGGTAACAAAACTGGAGCGATTGTATTTGCTGAAAGAATTTTATAAATTGAAACTGGGGAGCGGATTGATGCAGCAAGCTATTGACTTGTCAAAAGCGCAAGGAGAACAAGGCATGTGGCTGAACGTGTGGAAAGAGAATGAAAGGGCGATTTGTTTTTATAAAAAGCAAGGGTTTGCTATCATTGGCGAAAACGAGTTTGCGCTGACGGCGGAACATTTCAATCCGAATTGGGTGATGCTGATGCGGTATTGAACGGGGCGGCTGCAACGAATAGCGGTTGCGAAACTTTAGAATTTAATACAAGCCTGTAAGGCAATTTTTTATTTACAGGAAATGGCCAACTAAAGAATGATCAAGCAAAATAACAGCAGGTGCTTAGAAAAGGTGCTTGAATGGAAAACGAGAAGTTACAACACGAGCTGCATAAAGGCGATTACGTATTTCAGGTAGTGTTTAATCCTAAATGTTTTCTCTTTACTTGCTGAATAGTCCCGAAAGCTTTTGGGATGCGACGCAACGGATGCGCAATGGATAAATGAACCCTTGGCCATAAGCGACTATTAAATGATGAAGTAAAGTGTAAGGTTATCATGCTTGCTCAAAACCAATCCACACCCAAAGCAACCCCTTAACACCAAAGCCCGGACCTCAAGGCTACCTTACATCACTTGCCGGTTATTCTACCGGCAGGTAAATAACTTATATGTCAAACATTACGCAGCTTGTCAACGTGGATAAAAATATGACCACTCTTAAGAAAGGAATTCATGCCGCAGACTTGGATCAAATATTAAGCGGCACAGGCCCTTTCACGCTTTTTGCCCCATCCGACCTGGCCTTTGGCAAGCTGGAAGCCGGCACTTTGGAAAATCTGCTGCAACCTGAAAATAAAGTGAAGCTGACGGCTTTGCTGAACGGCCACGTGATTGCGGGCAAAGTAAATTTTAAAGACTTGAAGGAAGGCGGTACCCTGACAACTGTAAGTGGAAATGAACTGGCTGTACAAGTAAAGGATGGCAAGGTAAGTGTGAACGGCAGTACCATTCAGCACCACGATGTGTCCTCTTCTAACGGTGTGTTGCATTCGCTTGATACCGTTTTAAATAATTAATCCTCCCTTCTCATTAACACAAGGTTCGTGCCCTGCCAACCACCCAGTGGGCCGCTTTTTTATTGCTTGCGCCAACAGCAAAGCAGCCGGAATACGATTCATTTCTCTGCCTTCTTCACCATCTCTCCCAACACCCTTAATCCTGCATCCACTTCTTCGCCCCACGGCTTACCATAACTTATGCGAATGCAGTTTTCAAAATTGCAGGAAGCCGAAAAAATCTTTCCCGGCACAATGGCGATGCGAGCCTTTACGGCATCGCTGCGCAACTTCAATACGTCCACGCTGTGCGGCAGTTCCAGCCACAATACAAAGCCACCCAATGGCCTCGAAATTTTTGTATCCGGCGGAAAGTGTTGGATGATGCTGCCTGTGTAGCGAAGGCACTGTGTATGAAGGGCTTTGCGCAAGCTTTTCAAGTGATATTCGTAGCGGCCGTGTTGTAAAAAATGCGCCACTGCCGCTTGTGTAAGCGTAGGACAACTGATGTTCTGCATCCGTTTTAACTGCGCCACTTCAGTAAAAAATTTGCCGGGCAAGACCCAGCCGATACGGTAACCCGGCGCCAGCGATTTGCTTAACGAAGAGCAGTGCATCACCCAACCTTCTTTGTCGAAATACTTGCAGGGCTTTGGCCGGTGCCGGCCGAAATAAAGCTCACCATAAATGTCGTCTTCAATCAGTGGGATGCCGTGTTTTGTAACCAAAGCCACCAATGCTTTCTTGGCGGCATCAGGCATCACACTACCCAATGGATTATTAAAATTAGGCACGCACAATACTGCCTTAATGTTGTGCCTCTTCACTGCTTTTTGCAGGCAATTCAAGTCGAGGCCCGTGAGCGGATCAGAAGAAATTTCCACGACTTTTAAACCCAAACTTTCCACGGCCTGATACACCCCAAAATAAGCCGGACATTCCACCGCCACCGTATCGCCGGGACTTGTCACTGCTTTCAAACACATTGTCATTGCTTCTAAACAACCATTGGTAACAATGACTTCATCAGGCTTTGCCCGTCCGCCCCAGTTAAAAGCCAGCTTTGCTATTTGCTTGCGCAGTTCGCCATTGCCTTGCGTGTGTTCGTAACCAATGCAATGATCTTTGCCGTTGCGCAGCGCATGCACAACAGACTTATTTAGTTTGGCTGCGGGCAGCAACGAAAGATCGGGCACCGCGCGGGCAAAATTCCAGCGGATATCGGCGGCGATGTCGCTGTAAATTTCGGCAATCACGTCCTTTACGCTTACCGCATGGCGCTGTGCATCGGGCTGCACGGTTTTGGGCAAACCAGGCAATCGCTTGTGGGTAAATCGCACATAGTAACCGCTCTTGGGCCGCGACTCAATGAGTCCTTTGCCTTCCAAATGATAGTAAGCCTGAAAGGCGGTGCCCATGCTGATGTTGTATTCTTCCGCAAGTGTGCGGACAGATGGCAGCTTGTCGCCGATGCGCAAGGCTTCGTTGTTAATAAGGGCCTCGATGCCTTCGGCGATTTGAATGTACTTGTGATCGGAAAGGATTGCGTTCATTGTTTTTGGTTTGCCGTTTTGGTGACCGGCTGTGTTGCTACTATTGAACTATGTTGCGACGCTCCGTTTATCGTTTAGAACAACATTGGGCAGATCAACGCAGCGGCCCATCCCGGCCTTCCGGCCCCCTAAATCCCCCGGTGGGGGACTTGCCACCGCACAGCCCTCGCTTGTCAACGTTTCATTTTTTATTCAATCAATCTTTTTATCGAAGAACCTTCCCACTGCTTTAAGACTCTCTGTACCCTTCCCACCGGGAAGGGCTTTAGCACCATCTTGCCGCTTTAGTGAATGATTGTTGGGATGGACCGTTGTACCGTCAGGCCGCTCCCTTCTGATACACCCAAAAATAATAAATCTGCATCTGTTCTATTTCAAATGTAAGCCGCAATTTTGCACCGTTATGGCAACCGAAAAAACAAAAGCATACATCGCACTGGGTTGGGTGAGTTTCTTTTGGGGCACTACTTATCTCGCCGCTAAAATCAGTGCGCATCACATGCCCGGACTGTTTGTAGCCGGCGTACGGCAGATGGTGAGCGGAGTATTGTTGGTGGGTTATTTTAAAAGCACCGGCATGCCCTGGCCCGATAAAAAATCATTGGTCAAAATTGCGGTACAAGCTGTGTTGCTGCTTTGCATCAGCCAGGGATTGCTTACGTGGTCAATGGAGTTTATTGACAGCGGCCTCGCTGCCATCATCGCCGGACTGATGCCTTTGTTCGTCGCTTTGTTTAGTGTTTTGCTCTTGCGCTTTGTCCGGTTTACGCCGCGCATGGTTGTCGGCCTCATCATCGGCTTCGGCGGCATCGTGGTTATTTTTTACCATCACTTTGCGCAGCTTTTGGACAGCAGGTTTTCACTCGGCATCGGGCTTGCGTTTACGGCCACGGTTTCCTGGTCTTTTGGAACAGTATTTTCTTCCCGCTATAAACTAAAAACGGATTTGTTGTTTTCGGTGGGCTTGCAACTGCTGATTGCAGGTTGCATTGTGCTCACGGCCTGCGGCCTTTCAGGCAAGTACGTAAACCTGATGCAAGCGGGCCAAGAGGCGTTGTGGAGCCTTCTTTACCTAATCCTTATCGGTTCATTGCTTACGTATTCGGCTTATGTGTTTGCAGTGAGCAAACTGCCGCCCACGCAGGTTTCTATTTATGCGTACATCAATCCCATTGTGGCTATTTTTCTCGGCTGGGCCGTTCTTCACGAAAGCATGACGATGAACGTGATTACCGGCACCGCCATTACGTTGGGTGGAATTTATCTGGTGAACAAAGAATTTAAAAAGCAAAACAAGCCCGTTGATGTGAAGGAGCGGCCGGCTTTAAAAACGGAGGGTGCAAGATGATTGACAAACACACGGCACCGCACTATACCTGGGGCAATGGATGCGATGCCTGGGTATTGGCCGATACGCCATCGCTATCAATAAAGCAGGAAGCCATGCCTGCCGGTTCACAAGAGACTTTGCATTTTCATGCCGCGGCAAAACAATTCTTTTTTATTTTGGGTGGAACTGCAAACCTTTATGTGAACGATGAAAAGCAGTTGCTAAAAGAAGGCCAGGGATTATTGGTGGGTTCAAAAGCAAAACATTTTATTGCCAATGAAAGTGAGGAACCGCTTTCTTTCCTGGTGATTTCGCAGCCCTCCACGGAAGGTGACAGAATAGATGTTAAATAAAGTTCGAAGTAAGCATTGCTATAATCTAATGCCTTTCGCATCGTTCGTTTTATTTGTATAATTCCTGCCTACCGGCAGGCAGGCGTATTCAAAATTCGTGTTCAAAAAAATCATGTTTAAATTATGGAAGCGACACTCGGCATCCCGGTAACAAAAGCAACTCACTCGGCCATTAATGAAGTGGATTGGAACGACATCCCCTTTGGCAAATATGTTTCCGACCACATGTTCATTTGCACTTACAAAGACGGTGATTGGCAGGAACCGCAGATCGTTCCGTTTCAAAATCTTTCGCTTTCACCCACCACGCTTGCGCTGCATTACGGCCAAAGCATTTTTGAAGGCATGAAGGCGTTTCGCATGGACGATGGCCGCACAAACATCTTTCGCATTGCCAAACACCACCAACGATTGAATGCATCGCTGGACAGAATGTGCATGCCTTCTGTTCCATATGGTTTGTTTGAAGAAGGCTTGCGGCAATTGATAACTATTGATGACGCTTGGGTGCCCAATGGCAAAGATGCAGCTTTGTACATACGGCCTTTGATATTCGCCAGCGAAGCAAAGTTTGGCGTAAAGGTTTCGGATGAATATACGTTCATCATCCTTACAGGACCGTCATCGGCTTTGTATCAAAAGCCACTGAAAGTAAAAGTGGAGCGCACCTACATTCGGGCAGCGGCAGGCGGTACCGGATGTGCCAAATGCGCCGGCAACTATGGCGGCGCATTTTATGCCACGCAAAAAGCACGGGCCGAGGGCTTTGACAACGTGTTGTGGATGGATGCTTTTGAACACGAATACTTTGAAGAAAGCGGCACCATGAATTTATTCTTTGTATTGAATGATAAATTAGTTACGCCGCCGTTATCAGATACCATCCTGGATGGCGTTACCAGAGATTCATTGCTCACCATTGCGGCTGATTTGGGCATCGAAACCGAAGAAAGAAAAATCAGCATCACCGAAGTTATTGAGGCCATCAACAGCGGCAAACCCATCGAAGCCTTTGGTGCGGGAACGGCGGCGGTTGTTGCGCCCATCACCGCCATTTTTGTTGATAATAAACTTTATACTTTACCTGCTTATGATGAAAGCAGCATCCTGTTTACATTGAAGCGTGAACTGGAAGCCATCCGCACGGGACGAAAAGAAGATGTGCATGAATGGAACAATGTTGTGTAACCTTCACAACGTTTTTATGCTAAGAAAGCCATTCGTTTGAAGGGCTTTCTCTTTACCGACTGTGTAAATTTCCCAGTCAAGACATATCGTCAACAAGGTTGACTTCTTTGCAAAACATGCGCATGTAAAATATACGCAACCGAAAACAAATGCTGAATCGCGTTTGATACTGTCAGTTGTTGAAAATGCAAAAGATAAAGTTGGCGTAGAACGAAGAAAAGAAAGGCCCGGAAAAGTAGGGTATTCCGGTTTTTCTTTTCTCGTTGCAACAAAATCAGTTCTCCATCAAACCATCTGCTTTCCACTTTGCAAAAACACTGATGGTGGAGTCGGAAAGTTTGGGATGACGCATGGGCATGAAGCCTTTATCTTCAGGGTTGCGGCCCATGCGGGTAATGGCTTCATCCACATTGGTCTTAGCCGCATCGTAAGTATTTAACGGTTTTGCCCGGCCTTGCGGAGGGATGTGGCAAGGCGAACAATTGCTTTGAATGACGGGTTGAACATTGGCGGCATACGTCACCTTGGCTACCGGCGGCGCAGCGGCGGCCTGCGCCTTTTTGGGCGATGAACAATACTGAAAAGCGGCAGCCAGACCAAGAACAGAAAACAGAACAATTTTTTTCATGCAGATTATTTTTTGGAAAGGGTCAAGATAAGAAAAGTTTTGGGCCGCCCTTTCCTGCCGTGTTAATAATGGTTACATAAATTGTAGCCTTTCCGCGAAGAATTTTAGAGTGCCGTGTGCAATGCATCAATCACCGCTTTTTCAAAACTGCTGGCAAACTTTTCAAACTCCGGCCACGTAGTGCCGCCGGTTTCTTTTGCCGCGAGGTAGTCGGCGCCTTGCTTTTCTTTAATCTCCTGCAAAATCATTTTATAGTCATCACCGGCCCGGCCGGCTTCTTCATCAAGCCTCGCTTGCAACGCGGCAAAATTGTTTTCGTTGCCGCGGTGTTCGCGAATAAATGCGGCTGTTTCTTCCAATGATTTCTTTTCCATTCAACTTGTTTTGTGCAGTGTGCGAAAAACCGCACCAGCATCTGTGCTCTTACTGGCGGTTTTTTTACGAATTGTTTCGCGCAGTCGCAACAGCGGAAAAACTTTGTTCAAGGCACTGCTGATTTTTACGCCTACCAAAATTCAAGGGCATTGAACAAGTGCCCTAAAATTTTACACGTAAAATCCCGCGAATGTTAAAATTTGCAGTATTACTCTGCAATTTCTGAAGACGAGCTTGCAAGTTCCGTTTATGACTGTTAGTTTCGCCTCGGTTTTTCATAGGATATTGGATTTTAAAACGGGGCCGGATTTCTATCCAGCCCTTTTTCTTTTTAGCCAGGATCACACAGATTTTAAAATGATTGTCGGGATTGTGTCCATCATTAGTTTTCTGCGCAATGGCTAAAGTTACCATCAATTATCTCCTGCTCTTCTATTCACTATTCCTTTCTTCCTTGTTCGTCTGTTCATCATTGCCTTCGTTATTCTCCGTTGTCTTCCTACGTAGGGTTTCTACGCCACTTTCGTTAATCTACGAGCCGAAACCGTAAAATTGAGGAGATAAAAATTAAGCAGATTCGCTCTTGATGACGATAGCCCACCCGCCTACTTTTGCAGCAGAAGTTGATTGATCGCTGAATCAATCTTGTTCCAGTCCAAAATACCGTCCAGTAAG
This sequence comes from Flavisolibacter sp., assembly GCA_965247695.1. GTDB lineage: Bacteria > Bacteroidota > Bacteroidia > Chitinophagales > Chitinophagaceae > Flavisolibacter. The sequence continues at coordinate 423,583 of OZ252037.1, read as the reverse complement.
TTTTTTAAAATCCAACATCCAACCGAAAAGCCGACAAAATCCAGTATCAGTCAACTTCTTCTTTTTTTAAAACCGAATCCAGATCCTGATAAACCAAACTTAAAATCCAATCCCAAAAAAAACCGTATCCAATCCTGAAAAACTAAGGCGTCCGTGTCCGATGAAACAAAGAATTAGATTTAATTAGCGCCTTATACAACATTGTCCCTCTTGCCAAAGCAAGGGGGATTTTTGTTTTCCGGACTTGCCTAAATTCATCCAAAAGAAAACGCAATTCGTTCCCTCTCTTCTGTTCATTTGTTTACCACCATGATAGTTTCGTGCGCCAAAACGAAGAAGCTCATATCATCAAAATTTTAAAGTGGGCGGGCATTGTATTGCTTGTCATTATGGCGGGCGCCACCATCACTACTGCCTATCGCCAACACCTCATGTACGATGCGCCTTTACCCGCGCCCGATCACAACTGAAACGTAATGGGCAATGTAATAAAAGCCTTTCTCATTAAACCCAGCGGGCCAAGCGAACGCATTAAAGAAGCCCTGGCGGTGGATACCACGGCCCAATTTTGAAATCGTTGCCCCGGTAAAAGCAGGCGCGGAAAAATAACAATTGAATGCACTGTTGATGCCCATGGTTGTTGCACTAAACCTCGGAAGTCTTGAAGACCTCCGAGGTTTTTAACGGCATCGTCAACATGAAAGACGGAAACATTCTGTTTATAAATTCTTAGCCGGTTGACAATAAGGGTCGCGAACATATTTAACGGAGGGCAAGTCTTCTACAACTCTTGTTTTTGTATTGAGGAGAAATGTGGGAGTAAATAATTTGTAAACCAGGTTGGCTATTGTAAAGCGATGATTTTGTAATCGTCGCCTTTCTTTTGTGCAATGTGTTTTAGCGTTGAGGAATTGTCTATGAGTTCAATAACATCGGGTACGGAGAAGTAGTAGCTTAATAGTTTCAGGCTTACATAATAGCGTTCTTCAACAATATCCGGCCGCACAAAATGTTCGCCGCGCAAGGTTCTTTCTTTGATGCGTTGATGAAGAGTTTGAATGTCATCAGTTGAAAGAAAAACAGGTAAACATTATAACCAAGAGCTTTTACGCCTTTCATAAATTTCCACGTTTCTTCATCGGCTAAGTTGGTTTCAATAGCAAACGTGGCTTTCACGTTCAATTGTTCCTGCACCAAACGTTGCGCTTCGCGATTGCTGTATTCCTGCGTGCTCCTTTTTACCAAGTCGCTCGCTCTGATTTGCTTTGCAATTTCATCGGAATTAACGACGGGAATGCCGGCAGGAAGAACATTATAAACGGAAGTTGTTTTACCGATTCCGTTTGGACCTGCTATCACGTATAAAACCGGCGCATTCATTCGTTAACCGCTACGATGCGCCCATCAGCATGTTCTGCTACCAACGGCTCGTTTATTGTATAATAAATGGGAAGCCCTTTTGAGAACGCTTTTTCTTTGGCGCGGTTAAGAATGGCTTGGCTTGCCTTTTCCAATTCCGCTTCATTCATTTCATTCGATGCCTTTTCAGCTCCGCCATAATTCAACAACACAGGTTTGATGCCGCCGTTCTCTGTTTCCGCAGTAAAATTCATGCAGCAAATCTACTTTGAAAATTACTCTTTCAGGATTGCGTTCGTTGCCCCTATAAATCCCTAACTTCCTTCTTCCATTAAACATTCCGGCACATGACCAACGAAGAAGAAAAAATATCCGCCACCTCACGCCGCTCCTTTTTAAAACGATCAACCGCCACTGCCGCCATTCTTGCCGTTCCACCAGCGGTGGTAAAAGCGGCCGATAAAAAATTAGACGAAAAAGCGGCTTCCTATTTTGAAACCATTCTGCTTCAATTGGAAGTTAACGGCAAGCCGTATTCCTTGCAAGTAGAACCAAGAGTAACGCTGCTTGATTTGCTGCGTGAGAAACTTCACCTCACCGGTTCCAAAAAAGGTTGCGACTACGGCCAGTGCGGCGCCTGCACTGTACACGTGGATGGACAGCGGGTATTGAGTTGTTTGAGCTTGGCAGTGATGCAAGCCGGCAGAAAAATAACCACCATTGAAGGCTTGCAAAAAGGCGATGACCTGCACCCGATGCAGGAAGCGTTTATTAAGCACGACGGTTTTCAATGCGGTTATTGCACGCCGGGACAGATTATGTCGGCGGTGGCTTGCATTAACGAAGGCCATGCAAAGGCCGAAGCCGACATACGCGAATACATGAGTGGAAACATTTGCCGTTGCGGCGCTTATCCAAACATTGTAGCCGCTATTAAAGAAGTCGCTAACAAAGGAGGTGCTCAATGATCAATTTCGATTACAACAAAGCGGCTACGGTGCAAAGCGCCGTGGGCCTGTTAACCAAGGATAACAACACACAATTAATTGCCGGCGGCACCAACCTTGTTGACCTGATGAAACGCGGCGTAACGGCCCCGCAAAAGCTTGTTGACATCACGGCATTGCCGTTAAAAACCATTGAGCAAAAAGGAAGCGTCATTCAAATCGGTGCCCTGGCTTTAAACAGCGCAGTAGCCGAACATGAGGCTATAAAAAAGAACCTTCCCTTGTTGTCGCAAGCCCTGAATGCCGGCGCTTCCGCGCAGATACGCAACATGGCAACGGTGGGCGGAAACATGCTGCAACGCACCCGCTGCCCTTACTTCTACGACACGGCCATGCGCTGCAACAAACGCGAACCCGGCAGCGGTTGCGATGCCTTGAAAGGCTACAACCGTATGCACGCCATTTTCGGTACATCGGAGGCTTGCATCGCCGTGCATCCATCGGATATGTGCGTGGCATTAGTTGCGTTGGACGCCACGGTTTTGGTAACAGGTCCGAAAGGTTCAAGGAGAATTGCTTTCACTGATTTTCATCGCCTGCCCGGAACCACGCCGCAAGCCGATACCACTTTGCAACGCGGCGAGATCATTACCGGTATTGAAGTGCCGGTGAACGATGCACTGGCCAAACATTCGCTTTACACCAAAATCCGCGACCGGGCTTCTTATGCCTTTGCGCTTGTATCCGTGGCCGCGGCTTTGGACATGAAAGGGAAAACCATCAACACCGCACGGCTGGCGATGGGCGGCGTGGCGCACAAGCCCTGGCGGTTAACGGCGGCTGAAAATTTTCTGAAAGGCAAAGAGGCAAGTGAAGCGAATTTCCAGCAAGCGGCAACGCTGGCGATGAGAGAAGCGAAGGGTTATGGCTACAATGATTTTAAGTTGAAGCTGGCGCCGAATACAATTGTGAGTACGTTAAAGACACTAATTGGCGTGTAAAACAGTTTATCGTTGGACGCTTCACTCACTATCCAATTTTACCGGTATGAACCAAGATGAAACCTTTAAACTTTGCAACGTTGACCCAGACGATGTGTCCGAGGTTTTAGCAAAAATTGAAAAATCATTAGGCTTTACGTTTGGCCGTGATGATTTTAAAGAGGTACAAACGTTTGGAGAAATGTGTGACGTGGTTATAGCAAAGACCAACTGTGAACACAAAGACGATTGCACTTCACAACAAGCATTCTACAAACTCCGAAACGCCATTGCTGAAACAACGCTTATCGAAGCCAGACAGATCACCTTAAATACGGATGCGCAAGAACTGTTTCCCAAACCGCAAAGGCGAAAAAACGTCAGGGCAGTGGAAAAGAAATTAGGTTTTAAACTTAATCTCTTGCGACCAAGGCATTTGATTTCGGGGATATTTGTTTTGGAGTTGCTTGCTTCAATTGTTTGGCTTTTTATCAATTGGCAGATTGGCCTTGCGGGAATAGCTTTTTACATTGTTGGCAACGCCGTCGCCAAAAAGTTTGCAAGTGAGATGGACTCGCAACGCTTTAAACAACTCGTTCAAAAAATTACAAGGCAACACTACCGGCAAGTGAGGAGAAATGCGGCAACAATCAACAGAAAAGAAGTTCTTGAACAAATTACGATGCTTTTTGCAGAAGATTTAGGTTTAGAAAAATCGGCTTTAAGCAAAAGCGCCACTTTCAACTAATTCGTTACTCAATCTTCCAACACCTAATTCCCAACAAATGGACAACTTCTTCGACACACCCTTCGCACCCGCCGATATTGACCGTGTGGATGGCCGCGCCAAAGTAAGCGGCAGCGCACAATATGCCGCCGAACACGACCTGCCTGGCCTGGCTTACGGCGTGCTTGCCGGCAGTAACGTCACCAAGGGAACCATCACCGCCGTTGATACAAAAAGCGCTGAAAAAGCACCCGGTGTGCTGGCCGTTATCACACATTTGAACGCACCGGAGATTCCAGGTTATGCGCAAAGCAAAAGCCCTAATCCGGGTCAAAGCCGTGGCGGCGGGTTAAAAATCTTTAACGACAACATTATTCACTTCAACGGGCAACCCATTGCGCTGGTGATTGCCGATACGTTTGAACGGGCCACATACGCCGCTTCGCTCATTAAAGCGCAGTACGATAAAGAAGCGCCGCACACCGATTTAACCGATGCATTGAAAACCGGAAAGGCGGTAGAAGGGAATCAATATAAAGAGCAAGTGCGTGGCAACAAGGAGGCATGGAAGTCGGCAGCAGTGAAAGTAGAAGCCATGTACACCATGCCCATACACGTGCATAACCCAATGGAATTGCACGCCACTACTGCCCGTTGGGATGGCGACGACAAGGTAACTGTGTGGGAGAAAACGCAAGGCGTGGTAAGCACCCAACAAAGCATTGCGCAAGCCTTTAAGCTTGATGCGAAGAACGTACAAGTAAACGCTCCCTTTGTAGGCGGCGGCTTTGGTTCGGGGCTGCGAACCTGGCCCCATGCGATAGCTGCTGTAATGGGCGCAAAAAAAATAGGCAAGCCCTTGAAACTGGTACTTACAAGGCCGCAAATGTTTTATTCGGTTGGCTACCGCCCCGAAGCAATACAAAAATTTTCCATCGGTGCGGACAAAGACGGAAAGATCATCGGCATGGCGCACGAAGCATCGGCCATCACTTCGACCTATGAAAATTTTACCGAAGGCTTGGTGAAGATGACGCAGCAGTTGTACGATTGCAAGAACGTAACGACGAAGTACAGCATCTATCCGCTTGACGTGAGTACACCCACCTGGATGCGCGGCCCCGGCGAAGCCACGGGTTCGTTTCCGTTGGAATGCGGCCTTGATGAATTGAGCTATGCGCTGAACCTCGATCCCATTGAACTGCGCAAACGCAACTATGCCGAAACCGATCCCGAAAACGGCAAGCCGTACAGCTCAAAGTTTCTTCGCGAAGCGTATGACTTGGGTGCTTCAACCTTTGGTTGGAAGGATCGCAAACCACAACCGCGAAGCAGCACCGAAGACGGTTGGCTCGTAGGCTATGGCATGAGCACAGGCATCTTCGGCGCCTTTCGCGGCGAAGCAAAACTGGCGGCAAAACTAATGGCTGATGGAACGCTGATTTTACAAAGCGCCGTGAGTGATAGCGGGCCCGGAACGGCCACTGCCATGACGCAGATTGCAAGTGAGGCGATGGGAATGCCGGCGGCTAAAATAAAATTTGAATTGGGCGATTCTTCTTTCCCGCCGGGACCTTCGCAAGGCGGCAGCAGCACTACGGCAACCTTGGGCGCAACGGTTAACATGGCTTGTGAATCGCTGAAGAAAAAATTAGTGGGCTTGTTAAAAACACAAGAGAGCGAAGTGCCGTTGAGCGATGTGGAATTTGGCAAAAGCGAGATGCGCATCAAGAGCAGTGGCAAAAGCATTTCTTATGTAGATGCCATGAAGCTTGCCGGAACGTCTTCGGTAGAAGTGGTCGAAAGTTCGGGCCGCAACCCGGAGATGCAGAAGTATTCGGCTTATTCTTATTCGGTGCATTTTGTAAAGGTGAAGGTGCATCCGCTAACCGGCGTGGTACGCATTGCCAAAGTGGTGATAGCCGGCGATGCGGGCACCATTATCTCGGCTAAAACCGCGGCCTCGCAAATGATTGGTGGCGCGGTGGGCGGCATTGGCGGCGCCTTAATGGAAGAAGGCGTAATTGACCATCGCTATGGCCGTTGGGTGAACAACAATTTTGCAGATTATCATGTGCCCGTTCATGCCGATGTACCCAACGTGCAGGCGGTATTTGTAAACAAACCCGATCCCGTGTTGAATCCGAATGGTTCAAAAGGTATGGGCGAAATTGCATTGATTGGTTTTGCCGCAGCGGTAGCCAATGCAGTGTACAACGCTACGGGAAAAAGAATACGGGAGTTGCCGATAACGCCGGATAAGGTGTTGGCATAAGAAGGAAGTTAGATTATTGGGAATCAAGAATCAAGAATCAAGAATCAAGAATCAGGAATTGCGAATTGGACAGTAGTGGCGATGAGATAAACGTTGTGATTGATCGTTTAGCAAAGCCATTTATTTGGAAGCAACACTGTAAATGGGTAAACTTTTAATGCACCGATGTTAGAAATACAATTCGCAAGAAAGCAGATTTAGTCTGTAAATCGCCTACAGCCCCAATGGGGCGATTGAATTAGCCCGGCCTATTAGGGCCGGGTCGAATAACACAATTGAGTTACTAAGCCCTAAAAGGGCGCAACAGGAAACCGCGCCTGCAAACAGCAACCAATCCAACACGCATATGCCTCAATCGCTCGTCAAAAATTATGTCCATCTCATCTTCAGCACTAAGCATCGTTTGCATTCATTAGATGAAACCATCCAACCAAGAATGTTCAGTTACATCGCGGGCATTTGTGCCAACAATGATTGTTATCCGGTGGAAATCGGCGGCTATACCAATCACATTCACGCCTTATTTCTCTTAAGCAAGAAGATGCCGTTGGTAAAGATTGTAGAAGAAATTAAATCGCATTCTTCTAGCTGGATAAAAGCACAAGGCGAAACTTATCAAAACTTTTATTGGCAAAATGGATACGGTGCGTTTTCTGTTAACCCATCGGAAATTAATGTGGTGATTGACTACATTAAAAATCAAAAAGAACATCATCATTACAAAACGTTTGAAGAAGAATACCGTGCGTTTCTAAAAAAATACGGCGTCGAGTACGATGAGCGGTATGTGTGGGATTGATGATTGTTTTGCATTGGGTTTGTTTCGCCCTTTCAGGGCTTGGTAACCCGATTATGTTCTTTGACCCGGCCCTAACAGGCCGGGCTAATTCAATCGCCCCGTTGGGGCTTAGGGATTTCCAAAACCATAGGATAGCACTTAAACCAAACATTTCATTTGTACCGAAAGCCTTTAAAACAAATGCGCGGCGCTCCAGTACCGCCAGTCAAAACTTTCGGCTTCGTGTGCTTCTCTTGGCAACACTGCTTTTGACAAAACCGTGTTGCTTAAAACTCCGTGCTGCACCAAGGTCTTTCGGGCTTCTATTATTTTTTCCTGCACGGCGCCGTTTTGCATCCAAATTTTTTGAGGTGTTTCAAAACCCACCTTGTCCCTTCGCCATACAATTTCTTTCGGCAGCTTTTCTTCAACGACTTTTCGCAAGAGCCATTTAGTCCAGCCCTTATGAATCTTAAACCGCGGGGGCAGCGTGAATAGAAATTCTACTAATTGAGGACTTAAAAAAGGCAGGCGAAGCTCTATTGAATGCGCCATGCTGTTTCTATCCGCAAGGCGAAGAATTTCTTCCAGACCATTCACAAACGTGTTGTAATGCAAAGCGCCGTTGAGGGTAAGATGCGCCGGCGCGGCGTAGTAAAAATTTTGCTTGTTGCCCATTGCAAAGTCGCTGGGCAAGTGTGGATGGCGAAAAGCTTCTTTGCTCTTTTGCGTTTGCAAAAGCGATGCGGCAAAATCGGGTAGTAAAGCGGCCGCTTTATTTTTCAACCCGAAACGTTCAGGAACACCGAGAGCCTTTGCAGCTTTCAATTCACCGGAACGGTGCAAGCTTTTTGCTCGGTATAATTCCCCCCAAAACCATTTGTAGTATTTGTGATAACCCGCAAGAATTTCATCTGCGCCCTGTCCGTCGAGCAATACGGTAACGCCTTGTTCTTTCGCCAGCGCAAACACTTTGTATTGCGCCAGGGCCGATGAAGAGGAAAAAGGTTCGTCTTGTTGCACGGCAACAGCATCCATTAAGGCCGGTACTTCTTCTGCGACCACAGTTGTTGTAAAATGTTGAAGGCGGTATTGCTTTGCCACCATTGACGCATAAGCCGTTTCGTCTTTTTCAAATCCCTCAAACGATGCCGTGAAGCCTTTGTGAGAATACTGCTCCGTTGCTTCTCTGGCGCAAAAAGCCACGATGGCCGAGCTATCCAAGCCACCGCTTAAACTGGTGCCGATTGCGACATCGCTTCGCAAACGTTTACGAATACTGCCTTCAAACAAGTGTTGAAAGCCCTCAATAGCTTCGGCCTCCGAAATGCTTTTGTTTTCATCAATATAAACTTGCCAATAACAGTGCGTATGCAATTGATTCTCGCGAAGCGAATACGTTAGCGAATGAGCAGCCGGCAGCTTGCGGATGTTGTGGTAAAAGGTTTCTTCCGCATCGGTTGGGTTGGTGGTGTAGCCGATGGTGAGAAAGTTATAGAGCATGGCTTCGTTCACGGCCTTCTTCACTCCCATCGGCCAAAAAGCTTTTATCTCCGACGCAAACAGCAAACGATCACCATCGTAAAAAAAGAAGAAAGGCTTTTCACCCAGACGGTCACGGGCCGCAAAAAGTTTTTGCTCCTGTTCGTCCCAAATGGCAAGGGCAAACATGCCGTCAAAGCGTTGCAGGCAGGCATCGCCCCAAGCAGCATAAGCCAGCAGCACCACTTCGGTATCGGATTGCGAACGGAAGACATAGCCTTCTGCTTCCAACTCTTTTTTTAGTTCGCGGTAATTATAAATTTCGCCGTTGTAGATGAGGGTATAGCGATTCTTGTAATGCATCGGTTGCGAAGCCGCATCGCTCAAGTCAATGATGCAAAGCCGGCGGTGGCCGAAGGAAAAGGTGGCGGCCTCGTTCGTCCAAAACCCTTGTGCTTCGGGGCCGCGGTGGGCAAGCGTAGCCGTTGCTTTTTGAAGCCGCTGTTGTGCTTCTTCGCCATTGTGCCTGCTCACCATTCCGGCTATTCCGCACACGGCTTAAAATTGAAGGGATAAACGGGCCTCGGTGTTCTCCCAAGCCATTAGCAAATCAGCGCCGGTGCCGGTTTTTTCAAAGTTCATGGTGAAGTATTCCACCGGCTGCGGCGAGGCCGATGACCGCACTTCAAAGCGAGCCGCATCATCCTTTGGGTTTGGCTTCAATCCCCAAGAATAGAGGTCTTTGTTCAGCACAATAATCCAATGATCTTCATACGGCACTGCATACAAAATGTAGCGGCCCGCGGCTATCTTTTTTTGCTGAATCGTTACCGGCTGAAAAAACTCAATCTCGGTGGCTTCGTTGGCTCCCAGCCGCCAGGGCTGGCCCCATTGCACCAGAGCGCCGAACAGCTTTCGTCCGCCTTGATGCGGACGGCTGTAAATAACTCTTGCCACCGGCAGCCCCGACGCAGTGCCGTTCATTTTTTGCACGGGAAAATCCGTAGGGAAATAGGCCATGTCCATGGGCGAAACGTCCACCGGCACGTAAGCGTTGGCCGCTTCTTTTTTGGGGAGGCCCGAATCGCGTAGGCCGGTTTGTTCCGAAGCCGGTGATGACGATGTTTTTTGGTTGCAGGCAGCAAGCAGGGTGAGTATGAAAAGCGAAAGCCAATTTTTCATGCGGAAAAGGTAGGGAGAAAACGATTAGCTGATTAGCGGATTTGATGATTAGCTGATGAGACAGTACAGTAGGATTCAAAAGCTGCAAAAAGGTTTTTACAAAACCTTTTTGGGGTCAGAAGTAGGGTTATCTATTTAGCGTCTGTTGCGCAGCTCGTATTAGCTGTCCAGACGAATCGGCATGATTAGTCGCCCCTATAAATACAAACAGTTTATTTATGTGGTCTTTCAAACTTGCAGGAGGCAAGCCAGCAGCTAATCATCAAATCCGCTAATCAACTCTCCATCCTTTTAATCTTATTCTGTGTTTCCTGCGTGCAGTGGTCAATAAACTTGTGGGTAATCAGCTCCATTTGTTCGTAGCCGAGCGGCTTGGTAATAAAGCCGGCTTTGTAGCGTTCGGCAAACTGCTTGTCGAGCGGCATGGAAGAGGTGGTGAACAAAACCACGGGAACAGTGGCGTAGCGGTCTATCTGCCGCAGGCGCACCAAGCTTTCCTTGCCGTCTAAAACAGGCATGTTGATGTCGAAGATAACCAAACAGGGAAGCGGGTCTGCATCGGTAAGATTGCGCAGATAGGACAAGGCCTGGCTGCCATCGGTGAAAGTGATGACCTCCACGTTGGCGGCAAATTGTTTAAAGGCATCTTCTACCAGTTCAATGTCATCGGCATCATCGTCGGCATACACCACGATGTGTTTTGGGGAAATAGATTTGGTCATAATTAGTGGCGGCTTGCGGCGAAGTTACAAAGTAGCTCTTCTTTAGACCAAATGCTCCACGTTTATTTCCGTCAGATAAGGGTCAATCTTTGCCGCATCGGCAAAGACAGCCATGTGCTCAATGCTGCGCCGGTACTGACGGTAATAAATCTCCACATAAAAACCTTCGAGCTGGTATAAAAGAACAACGGTGCCGCGTAGCCGGTGCTTGCCAATATAAACGCCCTGCTCGTAAAGCAAGGCGGCTTTCTCCGTGTCTGGTAAAATGGAAAACTCACACAGCGTCATAATCTATTCCTCCAGTTTAACAGGGCTACAAATTTTATGCGGGACGTTGTTTGTTTGATGAGAAAAGCAAGCATAATATGCTTGTGCCAAAAATAGGCGGTAAACGCAAATCATCAATCGCGAACAAAAGAAGCTTTGCAAAAAATCATTCTTTGGATCGTAAGAAATCAGAATAAAATTCTGATTAGATGACGGCCGCTTAAAATTTTCAACGATCCCCTTTACAATTCATGCCTGCACTGGTTGCTGCGACAGACCTAGAACACTGCCCGTCCATTGACGCACTTGTTTCAACAGCCGTTCGTCCTCACCAAGGGAACGGCCATAAGAGGGAATCATTTCTTTTAATTTTTCTTGCCACTGGATCGAAGAAACTTGCGCCGGAAAACTTTTTTTCACCAGGCCAAGCATGATGCTTACGGCGGTGGACGCACCCGGCGAGGCGCCGAGCAAAGCTGCGATGCTGCCGTCTTCGGCACTTACCACCTCGGTGCCAAACTCCAGTATGCCGCCTTCTTCTTCGTCTTTCTTTATTACCTGCACACGGTAGCCCGCAATGGCCAGTTCCCAATCTTCACTCTTTGCTTCGGGGTAATAAGAGCGCAAAGCATTTACTCTGTCTTCGGGCGAAAGCCGTACTTGTTCAATCAAGTATTTCGTAAGCGGTATGTTGTGAAGACCCGCGCCCAGCATAGCTTTGATGTTGGAAAACTTTACGGAGCCGAATAAGTCCCAACCCGAACCGTGCTTTAAAAACTTGGTGGTGAAACCCGCATACGGGCCAAAGAGCAATTCCTGTTTCCCTTTAATCCACCGCGAGTCTAAATGCGGAACCGACATGGGCGGGGCGCCCACATCGGCCAGGCCGTACACTTTTGCAAAGTGCTGATTGATGATTTCTTCATTGGTGCAGCGAAGCCATTGGCCACTCACGGGAAAACCGCCGTAGCCTTTGCCTTCGGGGATGCCGCTCTTTAACAGCAAGGGCAGGGAACCACCACCTGCGCCGATGAAAACAAAAGGCGTTTTTACCGTTCGTTTTTCGTGCGAAGCCGTGTCTTTTATTTCTACTTCCCACACACCATCGCGTTGTTCTATGTCAGTTACGTCCTGATTGAAATGCAGGCCCACGCTTCCACTGTTCTGCATGTGGTCGAACAAACAACGGGTAAGTGAACCAAAGTTGACATCGGTGCCCAGGTCCATTTTTGTGGCAGCCACGGATTTATCGTCTTCACGACCATTCATCACCAAGGGCATCCACTGCCTTATTTCAGCCGCATCGGTTGAAAACTGCATGCCTTTAAAGAGATGACACTGTGTTAACGCTTCCCATCGCTTGCGCAGATAAGCCACGTTCTCATCGCCCCAAACAAAGCTGCAATGTGGGATGGAATGAATAAAAGCTGACGGCGGATTGATAATGTTGTGCTGCACGAGGTAAGCCCAAAATTGTTTGCTTTCTTCAAACGAAGCAGCAATCTTAATAGCCTTGCTTGTGTCAATGGAACCGTCTTCCTTTTGGGGTGTGTAGTTAAGTTCACAAAAAGCCGAGTGGCCTGTGCCGGCGTTGTTCCAGGCATCGGAACTTTCAGCAGCGGCACTGTCGAGGCGCTCTACAATTTCTATGGTCCATGAAGGCTGCAACTGCTTGAGCAATGCGCCCAATGTTGCGCTCATAATACCGGCGCCGATGAGCAATATATCGGGGTTATTGTTCGCTTCTGTGTTCATGGAAAGAAGGGCTAAAACTTTGTGCCAGCGGAGTCAACCGGCAATGGGCAGCAGGCAAGACGCAAGCGATAATTCCATTGACTATTATCTACTATCAATCCTCTCGGACCCCGTTTGGAATAAACACAACTTGAAGAAGATGTGGTTTGAGGTATTTTGACTGTCTGTTGCTCGTGCGTATTGTGTATTGCCAATTGCACATTGCGCATTGGCGATTGGTATCTTCGCGCCTCACTCAACTTCAAGCCGATGCGTGCTGACCTTACAGATGAAAAACCGAACCTTCTGCTTAGCATCTTTCGCAACAAATGCCCAAGGTGCCGCAGGGGCGATATGTTCAAAGAAAAAAATCCGTACAAGCTCAAAACTGTTTTGCAAATGAACGAACGCTGCCCGGTATGCAGCCAGCCGCTTGACATGGAGCCGGGCTTTTATTACGGCACCAATATGATCAGCTACGCACTGGCGGTTTTATTTTCGGGACTTACACTGGCCCTTTGGGCTTTTACCATTGGCCTTTCCACAAAGGACAATAGATTCTTTTGGTGGATGGGTGTAAACGCCGTGTTGCTCATCTTACTTCAACCGCCGCTCATGCGGCTTTCCCGTGCGGTGTGGATTGTGTTTTTTATTTCGTACAGTTCAAGATGGAAAGAAGGCGACGTGATAGAGCCGGAACGAATAAACAAGGAGCAGTCGGGGAATTGGTGAAACTGGCTACCAGTGGCCAGTTGCCGGTTTGGGGTCGTTTACAATCGAAAAGTCTTTCCAGGACACGACGTTCTTTTCGCAGCCTATCTATTGAAGCGGCCACAAAGCCTAAAAGGTTTTTCTTAGATATTGACGTTCTTGTTCGCCAGATAAAAAGAACGACTATTCTATAAGTAAGTACCGGCCATTGGCCATTGACAACTTGCTTTACTTGGCGCTGGCTTATCTTTCAAAAAATTAACCGCTGCTTTATGCCTGCTACACTATCCGCTTCATTGCGCTTATCTATCGCCTGTCTTTTCCTTTTCTTTCAAGCAAGCTTTGTTCATGCACAAGTAAGCGGCTGCAAGGATCCAGGCGCAACCAACTACAACCCTTCGGCTACCGTGAACGACGGCAGTTGCACGTACAACGCTACTTCGTATACACCGGTGGTAAAAGTTGATCCGCTCAACGCGGCCTTGAACGAAACCAGCGGCTTGCAATGGGCCGGCGGTTCGCTGTGGACATTTAACGATGGCGGCGGCGCGGCGGCCATCTACCGGATTGATACGGCCTCAAACGCCATTTTACAAACCGTAAACTTAGGCGGCGCTTCCAATATAGATTGGGAAGACATTGCTTTTGACGGCACCTCCTTTTATGTGGGCGACTTTGGCAACAATGCCACCGGCACCCGAACCGATCTAAAAATTTATAAGTTTCCATTCAGCGCCATTGCAGCAGACTATACAGCGTCTCCAACCGTCACCATTCCTTCTTTACAAATCGAAATCATCAACTTCAGCTACAGCAATCAAACTGACTTCTCAAAGGACACGGCCAACTATACCAAATTTGATTGCGAAGCGATGATTGCCGATGGCGGAAAGCTGCACTTGTTTACTAAAAACTGGATAGATGTAAAGACGGTGCATTACGTGATTAACGGCACGGTGGCCGGAACCTATTCGGCTATGCCGGTGGATACGTTGGACACAGGTTATTTAGTAACAGCCGCAGATAAAGTTCCCGGTTTGAACATCGTCGCCTTGCTCGGCTATCAAAACGGCATTCCGGGCAATCATTACCTGCACCTGCTCTCCGACTTTAGCAACGGTTATTATTTTAACGGCAACAAGCGCCGCCTTGATTTGCCCAATGCTTTTACGATGGGGCAGGCCGAAGGCATCACCTTTCGCAACAGCAGTTATGGTTACATCAGCAACGAGCGGCTTACGTACGGTCCTTTTACAATAACACAAAAATTGCAGTCGTTTACCGCATCCGCTTTCACGCCGGTTTATGTATTGCCGCTTGACCTCTTAACGTTCACCGTGCAGAAACAGGCTGGAAGACAGTTGATTGATTGGGCTTTTGCGGCACCGGTTACTGATCTTCAGGTTTTACACAGCAGCGATGGCAACCATTTTAGCCCCTTAAAAATCATGGCTTCTTCTGCAAACGGCTCCTTTGTTTATGAACCCTCTACGGCTGCAAATTGCTATAAGCTCATGTGGCGGCAGGCGGCAGGCGGCTATAAATATTCATCAGTGATTTGTGCGGATGATAAGGCGAAGGCAGGCATCACCAACGCGGTGCTTCGCAGAAACGGCGAGTTTAGTTTTGTGTTGACCGAAAGCAGTGCGGATGATTATGTCATTAAGCTATTGAGCGTTGATGGAAAACTGCTGGCGCAAAAAACGCAACGCATCAATGGGTCCGGTTACAATTCGGTGCAGTTGGCGGCCACCATTACCGAAAATAATTTTGTGCTTTTACAGATGATTGGAAAGAAGGCGCAGTATGCAAGGTTGATAAAGGTGCAGGACTGAACCGAATGAAGGTTGATTCTTTATAACAGAACCGAAAGATCAAATTCAAAACCAGGCAACACGTCTTCGCCGGAAAGTTTTTTATCGAAGCCTTCTACTTTATCAACAGTGCCATCGGCACGATAGATGAATGTGAGGCTTTGCTCAAGAGCAATGAGCCAGCCGAGGCGAACACCATTGTTTATCCACTTGCTCATTTTTTCTTTGGTCTCCCGCAAACTGTCGCTTGGCGACAACACCTCCACAACAAATTCCGGTACTACGGCTCCAAATTTTTTTCTTTCTTCACTACGAAGTGCATTCCACTTTTCGAATCTTACCAAGGATACGTCAGCACTGCGTACAGAACCATCGGGCAGTGTATAACCTGCTGAACTTCCGAAGACTTTTCCAAAGCGGCTTTGCTTATTCCAATGTTGTACGGCATACTGAACTTCAGAACCTTGGCCTTCGGATTCTAAACCAGATGGTGGCATGATGATAATTTGTTTATGTTCGTCACGCTCTATATGTAAATGCTTATTTGCCGCGCAAAAATCAAACAACTCCTCGTCAGTCATCTCTTTACCAAGGTTGACTTCCAAAGGGTAGCCGGGATAATCTTTAATCAACATCGTCATCGCAAATGCTTTTCTCAAAGTTATTTTTTTTGGCGGAAGAAGCAACGAATAGTTCCAAACAAAAAGGCCGTCCCGCTTCAGCGGGATGGCCTTTTACTTATGTTTTGAAAGCGATTAGCCTAAAGCTACACGCTTAAACTCCATCACTTTCACGTCGCCGCTGCTCTTCAGATAGTCACTAACCGATTTGCCGGCATCTTTTACAAAAGGCTGTGCCATCAGGGTATTTTCCTTGAAGAAAGCATTGAGTTTGCCTTCGGCGATTTTGCCGATCATGTCGTCGGTTTTGCCGGCCATCTTTGGGTCTTGCTTCATTTGGTCCACTACGATGGCCCTTTCGCGTTCTATCATTTCCGGCGCTACAGAATTTGCGTCCACAGCCAAGGGATTCATGGCGGCAATTTGCATGGCCACGTCTTTGCCGGCTTCGGGAACCTCTTTGCTTAAACCTACTAAAACGCCCATGCGGTACGAACCGTGTATATAAGAAGCCACGTAAGGCGCTTCGATTTTTTCGAAACGGCCAATGCCGATTTTCTCACCGATAGCCGCAAGTTTATCATTGATCATGTCCGACACTTTCGCGCCGTTAATCACTACTTCGTTTAACTCGTCGGCGCTCTTTACATTGTTAGAAACCGCGGCGTCGGCAATGCTTTGGGCAAAGGCCACGAAGTCGGCGTTCTTTGATACGAAGTCGGTTTCAGATGTAATGGAAATAATGAAGCCTGTTTTGTTGTCGGGTGTTGTCTTCGCAATCACCACGCCTTCCTTTGCTTCGCGGTCGCTGCGTTTGGCGGCCACTTTCTGGCCTTGCTTGCGCAACCAATCAATAGCGCCTTCAAAGTCGCCGCCGGTTTCGGTCAGGGCTTTGCGGCAATCCATCATGCCGGCGCCGGTAGCCTGGCGCAGCTTGTTTATATCCTGTGCTGTTATCGTTGCTGTTGACATTTTCTGTTTGTTTACATGTTCACACGTTCACCTGTTCACTTGTTCACTTGTTCGTTATTCCTCGTTTGAACTTGCGCTTTTATTGAATGTTGTTCTGAACGTACAAGAGTGCGACGCAAGAGACGTTTTATAGTAGCAATGTTGCTTGGCTCATTATCGCCGTTGTGAAAAAGGATGGATTACAGCATGATGTGAAGACTGCTTTAAGCATAAGCTAATCCGCTAATCATCACATCAGCTAATCAGTTTTATCTTCTTCCACCGCCGGGGCCACGTCCTGGTCCACGACCACCTGCACCGGGGCCGCCGCGACGTTGACCGCCACCACCTTGCCCAGGTCCGCCACGGCCAGGTCCTGCGCCTTGTGCGCCACCACGGTTACCGCCGCGTCCGCGACCGCCTTCGCTTTGCGCTTCGGCCTCGAGACGGGCTGCGCGACGATCGTTATCGGCATCGTTTGCTCCTTCTTCGCCTTCGTCATCCTTAGCGGCTTGGCGTTCGGCAAGGCCTTCAGCTATAGCAGCTACAATGTAATTGGTGATAATGGCGATGGACTTTGTGGCGTCGTCGTTTGCCGGTACGGCAAAATCAACTTTATTAGGATCGCAGTTGGTATCCACCACGCCAAAAGTTGTGATGTTAAGGCGCTTTGCTTCGGCGAGAGCGATATGCTCGTGGCCGATATCAACGATAAACAAGGCAGCGGGTACGCGGCCAAGGTTGGCAATGCCGCCCAATACTTTTTCCATCTTGTCTTTGTCGCGGCTAAGCGTCAAACGTTCCTTCTTGGTAATGGAATCAAAGGTGCCGTCGCCGAGCATCTTGTCAATGCTTTGCATTTTTTTTACGCTCTTACGCACCGTATTGAAGTTGGTGAGCATGCCGCCCAGCCAACGTTCGGTAACGTAAGGCATTTGCACCCGTTGTGCACATTCGGTTACAATGTCTTTCGCCTGCTTTTTGGTGCCGACGAAAAGAATTTTTTTGCCGCTACGGGCAATGGCTTTTAAAGCAGCCGCGGTTTCCTGCAGGCCTTCCACCGTTTTATTAAGGTCAATGATGTGAATGCCTTTCTTTTCGGCAAAGATGTAAGGCAACATCTTGGGGTTCCACTTCTTCTTCAGGTGACCGAAGTGTACACCTGCTTCGAGGAGCTGCTGTTGCAACGAAGTGTTTTGTTCCATTTGAATTATTTGATGTTTGAGATTTGAAATTTGAGCAAAAAGCTGACACCTGAAATTTCAAATGTCAACTCCAGATCATTAACGTTTGCTAAACTGGTAGCTACGGCGGGCTTTCTTGTGACCGAATTTCTTACGCTCCACGGAACGTGGGTCTCTTTTCAGCAGACCGGCGGCTTTTAGAACCGGGCGGAAATCGGGGTTTATTTCCACCAGTATACGGGCAATACCCAGCATGGCGGCTTCGGCCTGGCCTTTTACACCACCACCAACAGCGTTGATCTTGATATCAAACTTATCCATGGCCTCAACGGTGCGCAACGGGCGGTCAACTTGGTTTTGCAGATAGACTAATGAAAAATATTGTTTATAGTCTTTATCGTTTACGGTGATGTTGCCCGAACCTTTGGAGAGGAAGACACGGGTTACGGCTTCTTTCCGGCGGCCAACACTGTTTTTTTGCTTTTCCATTTATATCAATTTGATATTTATGATTTAATGATTTGGCGTCGTCCCTTCAGCGGCTCTCGAAATTGTCTGCACTTTGCTTAAGCTGGCCTTGTGCGGCTGGTGGCCTTCCTCCCGTCGGGGGAAGGTGAAGGTCGGGATGGGGCCTTTAGAATTTCAATTCCTTGGGTTGTTGTGCTGTGTGCGGATGTTCGGCGCCAGCGTACACAAATAGTTTTTTATACATCTGGCGGCCGAGACGATTCTTCGGCAGCATGCCTTTTATGCCTCTTTCCACCACCACTTCGGGACGGCGTTTAAGAAGGTCTTTGGCAATTTCCACTTTGCGTCCGCCGGGGTAGCCGGTGTAGTGGTCGTACTCTTTTTCGTCTAATTTGTTGCCGGTGAATTTTACTTTGTCGGCGTTAATGACAATGACGAAGTCGCCGGTGTCAACGTGAGGGGTGTAGTATGCCTTGTTCTTGCCGCGCAGGATAGCTGCGATGCGTGCACACATACGTCCCACGGTTTGATTGGTACCGTCCACAACGTGCCAGGCACGTTGTACAGTAGCCGCGTTAGCGTGTTTGGTGGTAAAATGTAGTTTGCTCATGATAAGTTGTTTAAAACCGCGGCCATCCCCGCAGTGTTTTTTAATGAGGCGCGAATGTAGGGGAGATGTGGTATTCGAGCCAAGAGATTGGCCGGTTATTTTTGGGGCACCCTTTCTAAAGCGTTGAGGAACAATAAAATTTTTGATCCAGTTTTGAAAAGGTTAACGAAAACAGGATTCGAATTTTGGTTGTAAAGGTCATTACTACTATTGATTTGATGTTGCGTCCGCTGACTAGGGGATCACCATTCTATAAGTCTATTGAACAAAATACAAGTTGGCATTTTGCCAACCATGCAGTAATTTGCAGTTTAGAGTGACGGATTCACAACCGCCTAAATAAAGGGTGAACAATAGAACCATAATTGTTTCATCAAAATTTTCAGCGAATGCGCATTCTTTATTTAGAACGGTTGAACAGCTTTGGCAAGGTGCATGCTGATGCAAGAAAAAGTTTGGAAATTTGGAAAGACGTTGTTCAGAAAGCGACTTGGCAAAACAAGCAAGATGTTTTGAACGCTTTCCCCAATGCTAAGATGATAAAAAACAACCGCGCAAGATTTGAAATCAGACACAACACTTATCGTCTGATTGCACACATCTTTTACGATGATGAGTATTTGGAGATCCGGTTCATTGGCACACACAATGAATACGATAGAATTGATGCAGAAACCGTTTAAAAAACAAATGCTTGATGAAACAGTGGCTTCCCATAGAAAACGAAGAAGATTACAAAATAGCAACAGCTCGTTACGAGGAAATAAGAGAAGCAAAGAAAGGCACGCCTGATCATAAGGAAAAAATGCTGTTGGTTATGCTTATTACGCAGTATGAAGAAAAACTTTGGGACCTTCCCAAACTTGACCCCATTGAAACAATTAAAATTCGCATGGAAGACTTCGGCTTTAAGCCCTCCGACCTCGCCGCCGCCTACGGCGATAAAGGCACCATCTCCAAAGTGCTTAATTACAAGCAGCCGCTTTCCCTCAACATGATTCGCCTGTTCAGTAAAATGCTGCGCATACCCGCTGAAGCCTTAATCAAAGAATACGATTTAAAGAATGCCTGAACTTACCCACAACCTCGGCCGGCAAACCTTTGGCAATCCCGCCAACACCGGCAATGTTTTATCCGAAGCAGAGGCACTGCAACTTTTAAATAATTGGGTGGAAAACGAACGCCTTCGCCTGCACATGAAGCAAGTAGGCGCCTTGATGAAAGCATGGGCAATTGACAAAGAGGCCCTTTCCGAACAGGAAGCCCACAAATGGTGGCTTGCGGGTTTGTTGCACGATGCTGATTGGGAGAAATACCCGAACGATCATTGCCGCATTATCATTGAAGAATTAGAGCGCCGGAACATTGACCAGTCCATCATTCACTGCATCGCTTCGCACGGGCCGAGCTATTTTGGTGTAGAGCCGCAAAGCACCATGGATAAAATGATTTATGTGTTCGATGAACTATCAGGTTTCATTCATGCCGCGGCACTCATTCGCCCGATGAAGTACGAAGGCATGGATATAAGAAGCATCACCAAAAAATTAAAGACACCGTCCTTTGCCGCGCAGGTAAGCCGCGACGATATTCAGGATGCCCTGTCGCGTATTTCTACGCCGCTGGAAGAGATCATTGGCTTCATCATCACCCACCAAAAAGACGCGGCGTAAACTTTTCCTTCACTTTTTCTTTGCATTCCTTTAAACCCCACCTTTTTTTCTTCGTCTCTGTTGGCAATAACCCGTACCCGGGCTGGAAAACCTAAACCGTTCACTTAAAAACTCGTCGTTTTATGCGAAAGATCTACTCCTTGCTTGCACTGCTTTGCTTTACCCTTTTACTACAGGCACAAAACACCAACACTGTCAATTTCACTTTCTCCACAGACCCACTCACCACTAGCGTTGCCTTCACTAACACCAGTGTTTTTGCCACCAACGATGTCAAAAAAGCCTACTGGGATTTTGGCGATGGCAGCTCTGCGCAAACCGGGCCTACGGCCGGCGTCACGCACCATTACACACTTGCGGGCACCTATCAGGTTTGCCTGAAAGTTTACAAATACAACAGCACCGGAAATGACTCAACGCTGTTGGGTTCCGAATGCAAAAGCGTAACACTTGACCAGCGTTGCGAAGCCGGTTTTCAATGGGTGGATTCAACGCCCAATTCAACCACTCATTACGTAAAATTTTATGGAGCCGCAAATAATAATGCCGGCAAATCCATCACACAGGTTTGCTGGACTTTTGGCGACGGCTCCGACACCTGTATCAATGCCACAGCCGGCACCGTGCCACCGCTTAACGTCATTCACCGGTATGCCCATGGCGGCACGTATAACGTCTGCCTAAAGGTAAAATTTGACGGTGGCTGTATTGCCGAAAAATGCAACAGCATCACGTTAAACAATCCAACCATTGCCGATAGCTGCGCGGCTAACTTTACGTCATCGGCAACGGCCGCAAGCATTCTTGGCCGCCGCTTTGTTGCACAACCCTGGCACAGCAACGGCAAAAAGCCCGTGCGCATTTGCTGGACCTTTGGCGATGGAAAAGACACTTGCATTCAATACGCAACAACCCACACAGGCGACTATATAGCAGAACACCAGTACGCGAATTATGGGCAGTATGAAGTCTGCGCTACCATCAAATACGACGGCGGTTGCGAAAAGAAGAAGTGCAACACGATAACAGTTATGCAACCCACAACTGTTTGCTCGTTTGATTTAGCAGAAGCTGCTGTAAACATAGCAAGTCTTGAACGCAAGTTTTACGTAGGCCTGATGCAAAACGCGGTGGCCCAAAAAATCTGCTGGAACTTTGGCGACGGCACCGACACCTGCGTTGTTTTAAGCAGCCCGTTGAACGCACAACAGTTAATGATTGTGCATCATTATCCCGCCCCCGGCAATTACACGGTTTGTGCAAAGGCTACTTACGTTGGCGGATGCACAGCCGAACGCTGCAAGCCTGTATCCATCGCGGTGACACACAGCAACGTTTGCGGTGGTTACATGACTGATTCAACCATCAGTGCTAACACGGTTCGCTTTAAAGGCACGGGCATTCAAAACAGCAGCGACTATGTAGTTTCTTACAACTGGACTTTTGGCGACGGCACCACCGGCAGCGGACAAAGCGTTACGCACACATTTGGATCACCGGGCCGCTACAACGTGTGCTTGTATTTAAAAACGAACACGGGTTGCGAAACAAGAATTTGCAATTCCATTGGCGTGTCGGGCAATGGACAACCGCAATTGATACTCACGCCAAACCCCGTGGTGAACGAGTTGCATGCCACCTTCGTATCACTCTTTCAACAAACGGTGACGGTAAAAATTTACAATGCAAATGGATTGATGATTCGCAGTTATGTAAGGGCAGCAAACGTCGGTACAAACAACTGGAGTTTTAGTGATGTGGGCACCTTGCCGACGGGTGTTTACTCAATGATTGTTCAATCGGCCAATCAGTTTGCAACGGCTATCTTCTTCAAACAATAACAGCGAGTAGCCAGTAGCTACTTTGTTCAATCACTCACGCAATAAAAAAACCTCTCTGAAAATCGGAGAGGTTTTTTTTGTAAGAAATGTTGCACCGAAAGGCTACTTGCCACTTGCTACTCGCTGTAAACTATGTGCTTTTCTTCACACCATAAAATTGTCCTGTGGACATTTTAAACACACGGCCGCGTTGAAAGGTGGTGAACTGTTTATAAGCATCGGCATTGGTTCTTGTCCATAAGTCAAAAGCGGCCAGGTTTTCAATGGGCCCAAAGAGCCATTGATTGTAGGCTTCAAACATGCCGCTGCGCAGGAGTTGCTGTTGATAGTCGAACAAGCGGAAGGGAAATTTCGCTCCGTATTTTGCATACCAATCCAAAATAAAACGGGTGCGAATCATGGTAAGCGTTTCCACCGTAAGGCCTTTGCCGGTTAATGAATTCTGTTTGGCAAAGGTTTCGGATACGGCTTGCGCAAAAGGGCTTGCGGGCTTGACTTCTTCAGTATTAGAGGTGAGAAAAATTTTTTCTTTGTAAGCCTTCAGTAATTGCTCTTTAATTTCTCTTGCCCTTTCGGTTAAGTATTCCATGTTCACGAAAACTTCGCCGTAAATCACCGACCATATTTTGTCTTTGGTAAAGAAATAAAAGGTGGAGGCGTGATAGTAATTACCGGCATAAGAAGGATCGGCCTGAATGCCGCGTTCCCATTGGTCAATGGCCGCATCGTCGTTCTTGCTCCAAAGCAGTTCACCGTACTCGCTATACAATACACCGCTGGACGGATATTTTTTCAAAGCTTTTTTATACAACTTGTCGGCTTCTTTCATTTCTTCCAACGCACGATAAACCGTGCCCGCAATCTGGTAAGATGAAACGTCTATCGCATCAAGGTCAACGAGCTTCTTTGCATATTCCTGTGCCTTTGCAAAATCTTTTTTGTAGTAATAAGCAAGCGTCATATCCTGTAACAGTTGCTCGTCGTTAGGTGATGTTTGCAGGGCTTTGTTCAGCACCAAAATGGCGTTATCGTGATCGCCGGTTTTTAAAAAGCTATACGCGGTTTCGTGGGCCGATTGCGCAAAAAGGGCGGCGGATAAAAGCAGAGAAAAAGAAAGAAGAAGGTGTTTCATGTTTCAAAATAAAGGATAATGCGTTGTTGCCATGAACGTGTGGCTGTTAAAATTGATTGGCCAGAGTAAACCTGCTTGCAAACTTATGGGGTCTTGCAGGACGTTTTTAAATACGAAACACCGACAAAGACTTCATAGGTTTTCACAGAAGCATTAAATCAAATGCGTGAGCAAACCGTCACGCAACTTCGGTTCAAACCAGGTGCTTTTGGGCGGCATCACTTGGCCGCTGTCGGCAATGTCGAATAATTGCTGAATGCTAACAGGATAAAGGCTGAACGCAACTTTGGTTCCGCCTTCTTTCACTCGCTTTTCCAATTCACCCAAGCCGCGAATACCACCCACAAAATCAATGCGGTTATCGGTTCGCGGATCTTTAATACCGAGAATTTTGTCCAGCAGGTTGTTTTGCAAAATGGTTACGTCAAGAATACCAATTGGATCATTGGTGTAGGTTCCTTCTTTGGCTTTCAGCGTGTACCATTGATTGTTTAAGAACATACCAAAGTGGTGCAGTTCCGCCGGACGAACAGCGGCATCGCTGGTTAAAAATTCAAAGTCTTCATTCAGCTTTTCTAAAAATTCCTCATCGCTTAAACCGGCTAAATCTTTTACAATTCGGTTGTAATCAAGAATGGCTAACTGGCTTGCGGGAAAGATGGTGGTGAGAAAGTATTGGGCTTCTTCACTGTCGCTTAGTTCCTTGCTTACTTTGGCCGCCGATGCCGCACGGTGATGGCCGTCGGCGATGTAAGTATGTTCTATCTTTTCTTTAAAGATGTTGGTGATGACGTCAATGGTTGACGCATCGTTTACCACCCAAATGGCATGGGCCACGCCGTCGTCAGCAGCGAAGGAATAATCGGCAGTGTGGTGCTTTTTCTTGTGGTCAAAAACATTGGTCAGTTCAATGCTGTCTTTACAAGCCAGAAATACGTTGCCTGTTTGAGCCCGCACGGTGCGCATGTGGTCAATGCGGTCTTGTTCTTTTTCGGGCCGCGTGAACTCGTGCTTCTTGATGATGCCGGCCAAGTAATCTTCCACCGATGACACGCAAACCAAGCCCGTTTGTGTGCGGCCTTTCCAGGCCAGTTCATAAACGTAATAGCAAGGCGCTTCATCCTGAAACAAAACCTTTCGTTCAATAAGGCTATCAAGATTTTCTTTTGCCTTTTGATAAACAGCTTCACTATGTACATCCACATCAGCCGGCAAATCAATTTCTGATTTGGTTACATGAAGGAAGGAAAGCATGGCTCCAGCCGCTTCTTTTCGGGCTTCATCGGAGCTTAAAACATCGTAAGGTTTAGAAGCCACTTGTGCCGCGTATTCGTTGTGTGGACGAAGGGCTTTAAAAGGTTTGATGATGGCCATAATTATTTGATTGCTTCTATTTTATCGAGATAAATGTTTATGATCGTATGTGATTTTAGTTGCCGCTCCACTTCGGGCTAAACAGCTTCGATCCTTTCCACAAAGGATTTCAATTTAAGGTTGCCGAATTTTATGTGCACAACTTTAGGAGGCGAACCGGCAATGGCTTGCTTCACCAGAAAATCTTTGTCTTTTGTAACGATAATTAATTCGTTTTGTGCAGCATAGGCCCAAATGGCTTCATCGTCCCGGGACGGATTTATCCTCAACACAAAAACAAAAGAGGAATTGCCCCAAACGGAAACATGAAAAGGCAAATTGGCGTCAATGATAAATTTAGCCGCCATTAAACAGGTTGATAAGAGACTTCCCGGCCGGAAATTTTTGCCGCATACTGAAGGCAGGCGGTGATGTCTTCTTCTGTTAACAAAGGATACTGTTCAAGAATCTCGGCTGTCGTATTGCCGGCGCTTAAAAACTCCAAAATTGTTTGCACTGAGATACGAAGCCCCCGGATGCAGGGTTTGCCGTCCAACTGGCCCGGTTGTATAGTGATGCGTTCCAAATAGCTTTTCATAAAATAAAAGTACGATTACCCTTTTGTTTGTACGAAATGCTTCATTAAATCACAAAAGGCTTTTACGCTTTCCAACGGCAACGCATTGTACATCGAAACACGAAAACCGCCTACGGTACGATAACCCTTTACACCCACCATGCCTTCGGTTTCGCAAAGCGATAGAAATTCTTTTTCCAATGTTTCGTTCGTTGCCACAAAGCAGGCGTTCATGGTGCTGCGGTCTTCTTTTACCACCGTGCCTTCAAACATGGGTAATGTATCAATGGTTTCGTACATCAATGCCGCTTTTTGATTGTTTGCCTTTTGAGCCGCGGCAATGCCACCAAAATTTTTCAGCCAGCGAAGCGTGAGCATACAAACATAAATGGCAAATACAGGTGGCGTGTTGAGTAATGACGCCGCTTCTATGTGTGCCCGGTAATCCATCATGCTTGGCAA
This sequence comes from Flavisolibacter sp., assembly GCA_965247695.1. Taxonomy (GTDB): domain Bacteria; phylum Bacteroidota; class Bacteroidia; order Chitinophagales; family Chitinophagaceae; genus Flavisolibacter. Next base: position 397,734 of record OZ252037.1, on the reverse strand, counting down.
TACTCGTGACACTTTGCCCAAACAACGTTTGTTCACTACCACTACGTTCACACCCGCAGCGCCAATGTTTTTTTGCGCACCGGCGTAAATCAGGTCAAACTTGTTGAAGTCAATCTCGCGGCTTAGAATGTCCGAACTCATGTCGGCCACAATGGGTATGCCGCTTTCATAAAACGGCGAGAGGTCGTGCCACTGCGTACCGTAAACTGTTTCGTTGGAAGTGATGTGTACGTAAGCATGGCGGGTTTTATCCAGCACAAAATCTTTTGGCAGATAGGTATAGTTGGATGCCTTTGAACTGCACACGACATCAACGCTTCCGTACAACTTTGCTTCCTTAATTGCTTTGCTGCTCCAGATGCCGGTATCGGTATAAGCCGCCGTTGCGTTGCCGTCAAGCAAATTCATAGGCACCTGAAAAAATTGGGTAGAAGCGCCGCCGTGCAGAAACAACACTTCGTGTTCGTCATCCAGCTTCATTAATTCTTTGAGCGTTGCGATGGCTTCTTCTATCACCGCGCCAAAAAGTTTTGTGCGGTGGCCGATTTCCAAAATGGAAAGGCCGCTGCCATTAAAATTAACCACCGCCTGCGCGGCGCCTTCAAAAACCTCCTGCGGAAGAATGGCCGGGCCGGAATTGAAATTGAGTTTGTGCCCGATGGCCTTGTTTGTATTGGGGGGAGCAATAGTTATCACGTTGTTTATTTAAAGCGGTAAAGTAACGAAAGGGACTTTATTCGTGTGGACGCGATTTGATGGTAGCCGTCCGCCAGGCTTTGTTCAGGTCTTCAAATTCTTTTAGATCACTTTCAGTAAAAGATGTAGCCGCAAGCGATGATAAATCGGGTTGGCCGGCATCCACCCAGGCTGTGTACCAAAACGATGCAACGGCATAAATAGATTGTCGCATTCTTCTTTCCACCATGCCTTTTAATTCAGTGTTGTAAGCTTTGGCATATGCTGATGAATACTGCCTTTGCACAACACCGTTGCGCGGCTCAAAGGCATACCTGGCGTCGGGAGAAAAGCCTTGCGACAAGGCTTTCTCCACTTTCAAAACCGTGTCGGATGCAGCGGCGCTTTCCCGCACTCGCTTCCAGATAAAGTCCTGTGTGTTTTTAATGTAATCAGCATGGCCGATGAAGAAATCCCATTCTTTATCGGCCAGCAATTCGGGTAGGCGGCTTTCCCAAAATCCGTGAATACCGATTTGGTCGGTGAGTTGTCCATTGTGGTTTGAACTTGCGTGAAGCGGCACATGCGCATCGGCAATGTAGTGGCCAATTTCGGCGGAGAATTTTAAAATCTTTGCGCCGTCTTTTTCTTTAAAAGCATTTATTAATCTGGCCTTCATTGTTTGCACCCACCATGGTACAATGCCGTGCGACTGCAACGTGTCTTCGGTGAATTTCACCACGGCACTGTCCCAGCGGTGCGGCAACGAGTCGGTTGCGTAACGATCAAGGTCAATGTAGTGGCGCGGGCCTTCTCTGGGAATCATGTATCGCCGCTTATCAGGGTCAACGGCGTGTTCGGAAATGAAGGCAATGTTCTGTTTGTAGAAGAGCATCATCTGCGGCGGCAGAAGAAACACTGCGTAGTAGTTTATTTTTTGATGCGCATAAAAGCCCCAGCAAAAAGAAGAATAGGCAATGTGCAAAAGGCAAAACAGCAACAACGCTTTTTTCATCAAACCAATTTACGGAAGGTTGACGATGAAGACACTTTTAAAATTATCTTCATTCAAAGAATGGCTGTTTATGAGGCTTGATGAATACCCACTTGACGCCAGTGAGGATCCTTTCACTTATGAGTTTACAAGCGATGGATCAAAAGGTAGCATTCGAAAAGTTATTCAGTTCTCTCGCATGGGAGGTAGCGAAATTTACAATCTTGGTTTTGGTGATTTAAATTCTGAAACCGGCGATCTTGATGACTTGATTGTAACTGACAACGGCGACAGCGAAAAAGTTCTGGCTACCGTAGTTTCCGCAGTGTATTCCTTTCTAAATAACTTTCCTTATGTATGGATTTACATTACTGGAAGCACGCCTGCCAGAACCAGGCTTTACCGCATGGGCATCAATAAATATTTTGAAATTGCAGAAAATGATTTTTTTCTGCAAGGTGAAACCCAAACCAACTGGGAGCCCTATGTTAAGGGCAAAGACTATCTTGCTTTTGCAATTAGACGAAAGAAAGTAAATTTGGGCTATGAAAAAGGGTATAGGCAGTTTTGAGTCACGGGTACCAAAGGTGCGCATCAACAAAGAACTCAACAAGTACAACAACGTTGTTCTTTTTCCTGAAAAACTGGCGAAAGCAAATGAAGCCATAAAAAAACCGGGGTTCAAAAAATTGATGGACTCAATTGACGCACTCAAAGAAAAAGAATCCAAATAATTTACCCTCTCTCCTCCACCTCTGTCACGCCGCCGCTAATCGCGAACTTCATCGCATCCGTTGCGTTTAAATTGGTCACCACTCTTACTCTCACCTTCGGCAAAATGTACACATTGCCCGCAATGGAATAACTCATCGGGATGTAAACCGCCACGTATTCGGTAAAGCCGAAATCCCTTGCTTCTTCCCGCGTAATAAAGCCCACCCGCCACACGTCGTTGTCGTCAATGTTGGCCAGCACTGGTTTGTTGAACTTCTTCTTCTCTCCTGCAAAGGCTTCAAAAAATTCTTTGGTAGTGGAATAAATAAAGCGGATGCCCGGCGTTCGCTTCAGCACGCTGTCAAATAAGTTAAAGGTGCGGTTCTGGATAAAAAAGGAGCTGAAATAGCCGATCAACACAATGGCCACGATGACAATGACAAAGCCCAAACCATAATTGCGAACGTACACATGGCCGTCGGCATCGCGGGCCGTAAAAATGGGAATCTGATTGTCCACAAACGACACCACCGAGTACACGGCATATACGGTAACGGCGATGGGCGCAATCACCAGCAAGCCCTGTAAAAAGTAGTTCAGCAGTTTACCCGCTTCGAAGCGTTTGCCTTCGGCAGTCTCGTTATCCATGCGCCAAAGGTAGCGCCGCCGCCCCTCCTTAAAAAAGGACAGTTCATAAAAAAATAATGGCGGAAACTGTGGCTACGAAAAAAGTTTCCATAGTTTTGCCCCTCGATTATGGAACCCAAAGAGAGAATACTGGAGCGGAGTCACGAGCTGTTTAACAAGTACGGCATCCGCAGCGTGAGCATGGACGACATCTCGGCGCAGTTGGGCATGAGCAAAAAAACCCTGTACCAATACTTTGCCGACAAAGAAGAGCTGGTGGACGCCTGTTTCAGCAACGTAATGGACGAACACCGCCACCGCTGTGTGGCCGACAAGCAGCAATCGGAGAACGCCATTCATGAAGAGTTTCTGGCCTACGACGGCATGACGGAAATGCTGGCCGAAATGAACCCCTCGGTGTTATACGACATGCAGAAATATCACCCGGCGGCGTTTAAAAAATTTTACGAATTCAAGTACAAATTTCTTTACGCAGTCATTGCCGACAATCTTCAGCGCGGCATTGCCGAAGAATTTTACCGCCCGGAAATAGACGTGGATGTATTGACCCGCATGCGCATCGAAAGCGTGATGCTTCCTTTCAACACCGAAGTGTTTCCGAACAACCGCACCCATCTCATTCACATCGAACAACAGATTTTTGAGCATTTCATCTACGGCATTGCCACCGCTAAAGGGCAAAAGCTCATTCAGAAATACAAAACCCAACGCACGAAAAAATGAAACGAATGAAGACCAAATTTTTGCTGTTTTTGTTGTTGGCCGGCTTTGCGGCCGCGGCGCAGCAGCGTTACGAACTGACGGTGAAAGACGCCGTGGACCTGGCTTACAAGAACGTCATTGAATTGAAAAATGCACAATTGGATTACCAGATTCAGGAAGCCAAGAACCGCGAAATTTTAGGCCAGGCTTATCCCCAAATCACGGGCAACGCCGGCGCTAACCATTACCTGAAGCTGCCCGTGATTCTGTTCCCCGACGCCACCTCCGCGGCGGTTTACCAGATATTGAAAAGCGAAGGCGTAAGCGGCACGTCGGGGCCCATCACCAAGGTGCCCGTGCCCACCATACAACAAGTGAGTTTTCAGCAGCCCTGGAACCTGCAACTGGGCGCCACCTTACAGCAACTGTTGTTTCAGCCCGATGTGTTTGTAGGCTTGCAGGCCCGCAAAACCGCACTTGATTTATCGCGTAGCGCCATTGAAGTAAGCCAGGAAAAAATCAAGGACTCGGCGTACAAACGCTACTATGCCATTCTCATTGCCGAAAAGCAATTGTACTTTTTAGACGAAGGCCTCAAGCGGCTGCAGAAGCTTTATCACGACGATTCGGTCATGTACCAAAACGGCTTTGCCGAACGGCTTGATTTGGACAAAGTACAGGTGCAGTTGAACAACCTGTCAAGCACCCGAAACACCGTAGCCAATGCCACACAAATTGGTTATGCGGCGTTGAAATTTGCTTTGGGACTTTCGCAAGCCGATACGGTGGTGCTAAAAGAAGAATTGAATCCCGATTTGGTAAAGCAAGGCATGCTTGATGAAGGCTTCAACTACGAAGCCCGGCCGGTCATACGGCAACTGGGTTACAACCGTGACTTGCTGAACTTAGACGTAAAGCGCAACAAGCTGGCAGCCCTGCCTACCGTTTCCTTTTCGGGCAATTATACCCTTAATGGCTTAGGGCAAAAATTTTTTACCAACAGTAGCACGGTTTACATCAACAGTGCCTACATAGGCCTCAACATAAACGTGTCCATTTTTGACGGTGGCCAGCGCCGCTACCGCGTAAAGCAAGCGGAACTGAACGTGCAAAAAGTAGAGAACACCATTGTCTTGGCTAAACAAGGGATAGATTTTGAGCAGGTGATAAACAAAGCTACGGTGCGCAATTCACTGGCCGATCTTGACATTCAGGAACGCAACCTTGGCCTTGCACAAAAAGTATATGACCTCACTAAACTGAAGTTTGAAAGCGGCCTCGGAAGCTCTTTTGAAGTGCTGCAAAGCGACAGCGATCTGCAACAGGCGCAGGCCAATTATTTCAACGCCTTGTACAACGCCATCATCGCAAAAATTTCTTACCAAAATTCTTTGGGTAAACTATAAACCAACTTACAAACACAGCATCATGAAAAGATATTTTATCGCCCTGGCCGCTCTTTCGCTTATCGCTGCTTCCTGCGGCGAAGCCAAAAAAGACAAAGCCGGCAACCTGAACGACAAGAAAGCCGAACTGCAAAAATTAAAAGACCAGCAAGGCAAGCTAACAGACCAAATCACTACGCTTGAAAAAGAAGTCGGCAAACTGGATACGAATGCCGCGGCCAAACCCAAGCTGGTGGCCGTTGCCGCCATTGACCCAATGGCTTTTAACCATTTTATTGACTTGCAAGGCAAGGTTGACGCGACCAATATCTCTTATGTTTCGCCACCCAACGGACAAGGTGGTGTGGTAAAAGCCTTGTACATAAGAGAAGGACAAAACGTAAGCAAAGGCCAGGTGATTGCCCGGCTGGATGATGTTATGATTCGCAATCAGACGGCTCCCTTGCAAGTGCAGTTGTCCGCAGCGGAAGACACTTACAAGCGCACAAAAAATTTGTTTGACCAGGGCGTGGGCACCTATCAAAACGTGTTGAACGCACAAACGCAGGTGGAAACCTTGCGTCGCAACATTGGCGTAATTAACCAGCAAGCCGCGTTGATGGTGGTGAAGGCACCCAACTCCGGCGTGGTAGACAAACTCAATTTGCGTGTAGGCGAAATCTTGAGCGCCATGCAAACACCCGATGCCGCGCAAATCCGCATTGTAAACACAGGCAACTTAAAGATTACTACGTTGGTTCCTGAAAATTATTTAGGTAAAGTAGGCGTGGGTACAACCTTGGAAGTGAGCTTTCCCGGCACCGACAAAAAGCTGACAACGAAAGTAGCCGTGGCCGGCAGAACCATTGAAGCCACCAGCCGTTCGTTTCAGATTGAAGCGCCGATTCCTTCCGATCCTTCTTTCAAACCCAATCAAATCGCGTTGGTGAAAATTCGCGACTACACGGCCGGCAATGCCATCACCATTCCATTGAACGTTTTGCAAAACGATGAGCAAGGCAAGTACGTGATGGTGGCGGCAAAAGAAGGCGCCAAAACCATTGCCCGTAAGCGCCGCGTAACCGTAGGTGAATTGTACGGCGACCGCCTTGAAATTAAAAACGGTTTGCAAAGCGGCGAAGTGATTGTAACCGAAGGCTATCAGGATTTGTACGAAGGACAGCCCATTACAACAGAAGTGGCGGCAGTGCCTGCAGCAGCCGTCAAGTAGGGACATGCCAGTGACATGTCCGGAATTATGCGCCAACCGCATGTTCGCAAATAGTTGATTGATGCATTCAACAATGCATCAATCAACCAAAAACCAACAGACTTATTCAACGAATTTCTATGCAACAGTTTAAAGAATACATGGCCGAAAGGTTCAAGAATTTCGGCCCCACCACGTGGAGCATTCAAAACAAAACCACCATCTACCTGCTGATGGTGTTCATCACCTTGGCCGGCGTGTACCAATTTGTGACGCTGCCCAAGGAACAGTTTCCTGAAATCGTCATTCCCACCATCTACGTTCAAACCATCAACTTCGGCAACTCGCCAAAGGACATCGAGAACCTGATTACGCAACCCATCGAAAAGCAGCTCAAAGGCATCACCGGGGCCAAGATCAACAAGCTCACGAGCACGTCGGTGCAAGATTTCTCGGCCATTATGGTGGAGTTTAACACCGATGTAAGTGTGGACGTGGCGCTGCAAAAAGTGAAAGACGCGGTGGACAAGTCGCGAACGGATTTGCCGACCGATTTAACGCAGGAACCCGTGGTGCAGGAAGTCAATCTTTCCGATCAACCCATCATGTACGTTAACCTAAGTGGTGACTACGACAAAGTGCGCCTGAAGAAATACGCAAAAGACCTGCAAGACAAACTGGAAGAATTGTCGCAGGTAAACCGGGCCGATTTGGTGGGCGCCCCCGAACGCGAATTTCAGATTAATGTAGATCCTTTTCGGATGCAGGCATCATCGGTTACTTACGACGACATTGCCCGGTCGGTAGCCAACGAAAACCTCGACATCTCCGGTGGCCAATTGGATGTGGGCAACATGCAACGCAACCTTCAACTGAAAGGACAGTTTAAAACCGCTTACGACATTCAAGGCGTGGTGGTGCGCAACTCCAGCGGACAAGGCATCTATTTAAAAGACATCGCCGAGATTAAGGATACCACCAAGGAAAACGAAAGCTATGCACGGCTCGAAGGCAAGCCGGTGATTACGCTGAACATCATTAAGCGTGCCGGTGAAAACCTTATTGAAACATCAAGGGACGTACACAAGGTGATTGACCAAATGCGGGAAGATGGTTCGCTGCCGCCGCAGTTGCGTGTGGTAGTTACCGGTGACCAAAGCATCAAGACCGGCGTGTCGTTTAACGAGCTGGTGAACTCCATCATCATTGGTTTTATTCTGGTGTTGCTCGTACTGATGTTTTTCATGGGTGTGACTAATGCCTTCTTCGTAGCCTTGTCGGTACCGCTTTCCATGTTCATAGCCTTTCTGATGTTGCCCATTGCCAACGTTATTATAGGCACCAACGTTACGCTCAACTTCATGGTGTTGTTTGCCTTATTGTTCGGTCTTGGAATTATTGTGGACGATGCCATTGTGGTGATTGAAAACACCCACCGCATCTTCACCGAAGGCAGAGGCAGAATCTCTTCGCAGAAAAGCGCTATGATGGCCGCCGGCGAAGTATGGGTTCCGGTATTGGCCGGTACGCTCACAACACTCGCTCCCTTCGTACCGCTTCTGTTTTGGCCGGGCATCATCGGCAAGTTTATGATCTATCTGCCCACGATGCTCATCTTTACCCTGGCGGCCTCATTGATAGTAGCCTTTATCATGAACCCCGTTTTTGCGGTGGACTTTATGAATCACGAAGAAGGCGCACCGGAAAAGAAGTCGGCCATTTTTCGCAAGCCAATCCTATGGGTGTTTGTGGCATTGGGTATTTTACTGGATGTGATGGGACAAACCTTTGCAGGCAACTTCATCCTCTTTATGGTGTTGGTGGTTTTGTTCAACCGTTTTGTGTTGAGTGGTTGGATCAAGAGCTTCCAAAACCGCGTGTTGCCGGGCATCATGAACCGTTACGAAAGAACATTGCGTTGGAGTCTCACCGGCTGGCGTCCGGTGAAAGCTTTGTTCTTAACCTTTGGTTTGCTGGTTGTGACCTTTATGATTTTTGGATGGGCTACAAGCAGCGGACGCGTGCAAGTGGTGTTCTTTCCCAAAGGCGATCCGAACCAGATTTATGTTTACTTAAAACTGCCCACGGGCACTGACGTTGATTATACCGACTCGATAACAAAAACGCTGGAAACAAGGGTAAACAAAGTGCTCGGCATCGGTAACGGCAAAACCAATCCGGTAGTGGAAAGCGTTATTTCCAATGTGGCCGTTGGCGCTTCTGACCCGGCAAGCGGTGACAGAAGCACACGACCCGAACTTGGCCGCATACAAGTGTCCTTTGTGGAATATGAAAAACGCCACGGCGTTAAAACCAGTCCTTATCTCGACCAGATACGCAACGCCATTAAAGGCATTCCGGGTGCGGAGATTTCGGTGGACCAGGAATCATCAGGCCCGCCCACCGATCCGCCGGTGAACATTGAAGTTGCAAGCGAAGACTTTGACAAGCTCACCACCACCGCCGTATCCCTAAAGAATTTTCTTGACTCCATTCACGTGGCCGGTGTGGAAGAATTGAAGATGGACGTGGACTTGAAGAATCCCGAACTCACGTTGAATGTTGATAGAGAACGAGCCTTGATAGAAGGCATTTCATCAGCGCAAGTGGGCATGGCCATTCGCACGGCTTTGTTTGGCCGCGAGGTGAGCAAGATTAAAGAAGGCGAGGACGAATACAAGATTCAATTGCGTAACAACGAACTCCAGCGAAAGAACCTTTCCGGTTTATTAAATCTCAATATTCGCTTTCAGGACATGGCCAACCGCGGCGCCATTAAAAGCGTTCCGCTATCGAGTGTTGTGAAGGTTGATTATACCAGCACTCTGGGCAGTGTAAAACGCAAAGATCAAAAGCGGGTCATCTCGCTTCGGTCCAATGTATTGACCGATTATACGCCAACGGCAGTGAACGTAGAGTTGGCGCAACGCATTGCCGATTTCAAAGGCAAGCCTTCTGGTGTTACCATTGCTCAAACCGGCGAAGGTGCACAGCAAGCTGAAACCGGCGCCTTTCTTAGCAAAGCTCTTGTAATTGCACTGGCCTTGATTCTCCTGATCCTCGTGTTGCAATTCAACAGCGTGAGCAAGCCGGTAATTATCCTAACGGAGATTTTATTCAGCGTCATTGGTGTGTTGCTTGGCTTTGCTATTACAGGTATGACGGTGAGTGTGGTAATGACGGGCATCGGCATCATCGGCCTTGCGGGCATTGTAGTGAAGAACGGCATCCTGGTGATTGAGTTTGCTGACGAATTGCGGGCACGCGGCATGAAAACAAGAGAAGCCGTGGTGCAGGCGGGCAAAACACGGATCATTCCAGTGATGCTCACGGCCGTTGCCGCCATCCTTGGTTTAATTCCGTTGGCTGTTGGCTTCAACATCAACTTCGTGTCCTTGTTTTCGGAACTCAATCCGCACATCTTCTTTGGTGGTGACAATGCCGTGTTCTGGAACCCACTTTCGTGGACCATCATCTTCGGGCTAATCTTCGCCTTCTTCATGACATTGTTGATTGTGCCGGCCATGTACCTCATTGCCGAACGGTTGAAGCGGCCTATGCGCCGGATGTTCGGGGGCAATTGGATTTCCTTGCTCGGTATTCCACCTCTTACGTTAGCGTTCATTCCGTTGATGTTCATCACATGGTTTAAGCACAACCGCGAGGCGGCCAGCCGCCGTCGCCGGTTAAGCAATAATCCGAACGTGAATAAATCTTTTATAGGGAGTTGGTTTTAAGGAAGGAAATTTTACAACAGAATGTCAGCGTCACGCCTTGCGGCGTGACGCTTTTTATTTTCCGCAAAGCCGCAAAGGAGCAAAGAAGAAAAGCCGCGACTTGCACACAGCTTTCACTGCTTTTAATCCCGATCATCTGTGGTTCAAAATCCCGACAATCCGTGGTTAAAATCCCGATCATCAACGGTTAACTTTGCCGCTTTCAAATGGAGCTTTATGAACCAAAAATTTGTGAACCGCATTCGCACCGAAATAGCCGAAATAAAAACAGCGGAATTGTATAAAACCGAGAGAGTGATTTCTTCGCCGCAAGGCGCGGAGATTGTCGTCAATGGCAAAACTGTTTTGAACTTTTGCGCCAACAATTACCTTGGCCTTTCGTCTCATCCAAAAACAATTGAAGCGGCACACAAAGCCATTGACAGCCACGGCTATGGCATGAGTTCCGTGCGGTTCATCTGCGGCACGCAGGACATTCATAAAGAACTCGAACAAAAGCTGGCGCAGTTCCTCGGCACCGAAGACACCATACTTTACGCTGCTGCCTTTGATGCAAACGGCGGTGTGTTTGAACCTTTATTTGGCGAACAGGATGCCATCATCTCCGATGCACTTAATCATGCTTCCATCATTGACGGTGTACGGTTGTGCAAGGCGCAACGTTACCGCTATGAGCACAACAACATGGATGACCTGGAAGCGAAGCTGAAAGAAACGGCGCATTTGCGCAGCCGCATCATTGTTACCGATGGCGTGTTCAGCATGGACGGAACGATAGCGCAATTGGATGTTATCTGCGACCTCGCAGATAAGTATGACGCGATTGTGATGGTGGACGAATGCCACGCTTCGGGCTTTATGGGAAAGACGGGAAGAGGAACGCATGAATACCGCGGCGTGATGGGCCGCATTGACATCATTACCGGTACGTTGGGCAAAGCCTTGGGTGGCGCCAGTGGCGGCTTCACCAGCGGACGAAAAGAAATCATTGACATCCTTCGCCAACGCAGTCGTCCATATCTTTTCTCCAACACATTGGCGCCATCCATCACCGGCGCTTCTATCGCCATCTTAAACATGTTGAGCGAAACAACGGAGTTAAGAGACAAGCTCGAAAGCAATATCAATTACTTCCGCGAAAAGATAACCGCCGCAGGCTTCGACATTAAAGCCGGCACCCATGCCATCGTACCCATTATGTTGTACGATGCGGTTACCGCTGCAAAGTTTGCCGATGCTTTGTTGCAGGAAGGCATTTATGTGATTGGCTTTTTCTTTCCCGTAGTACCGAAAGGCCAGGCAAGAATACGGGTGCAGATAAGTGCGGCGCACGAACAGGAACATTTAAACAGAGCCATTGAAGCCTTTACGAAGATTGGGAAAGAGTTAGGCGTGTTGAAGCAATAGGCAATTTGCAACAGGCAATAAGCAAGGAGAACGAGGGAGGGTGACGAATTGATAGAAACAAAAAGGATGCAGCTTGCATCCTTTTTGTTTTAGAGAATCTTCCTGTCTTGATAATGCAAAAAGCAAATAGTCCGTTTTGCCTATTGCTTATTGCACGTTGCCTGTTAAAGTTTCAGGTTAAGGCCGTCCGCGGCAGATTTTAATTCGGACGGTTCCACGTTGCGGCCATTGAGCACAACCAACAAACGGTCGTTAGCCACATAGGTAAGCGACGATTCCTTTTGTTCTTTCTTAAAATTTTCAATGGCCCTGCCACCTTTAAAGTCAATCGTCTTGGTGTATTCGTGTTCGCTTTCCTGCTGAAAGTTCATGGCACCCCAATACGTTGCCGCGTAAAATCCGGAACCGGCTTCGCCGGCACAATCGTACACCATCAGGTTTATATTGGTGGTGTCGTCTTTCTTGTACCCGCCGGTAACGGTGGCATAGCCCATGGAACTGTTGGCGTTATATTCTGTTCGCTTGATTCCGTTCAGCGTTTCGGGCAAGAGGGCCTTCAATTGATCAAGGGTTAGCGGCGGTAGCTTTTTAAGCTCCTCGGTTTTCTTCGACATTTCATCGGTGGCATCGGACATTTTTTTCAGGTTGTCCATGTCAACCGTTGTGGTGGTAGTAGTGCCGTCTTCGTTTTTTTGACTGCTCTTTAGTTTATTGTTGCTGCAGGCAACGAAAAAAATGGCGCAAAGCAAGGCGGGAAGGAGGACTTGTTTCATGATGCGTGGTTTTGATTTAAGAATTAGGCCCGATAAAAATACTTCCGCACGGTGGGTACGGCAAAAACTATTTTTTGCGAGGAACTACGCATTCTTACCCCCTTCGTAAATTTCCTATTGCGGTGGTGGAAACTGCCTTTTATTTTCGCCACAGCAATGCAAGCACGGTGTTTGCGTTCTTCATTCAAACCAATCTATTTCCCTGATGATCCGTTTCTACTTTTTGTTTTAATCACTTGTTTACTCTTCAAAACACTGTACACATGAAACGGATTCTTTTTCTTTTCGGCGCAGCCGCTGTTCTTGTATTTTCGTTTTCCTCCTGCTCTTCTACCCGCGATTGCCAGGGCCGTTATCATACCCGGCTGTCCAATGGTGTTACGGTATAATTTCAATTGGCAATAAACAAATGGAGAATTGGCAGTGTTTACGTTGCCGGTTATAAGCAATCGGTTGCTTGTCGCCAATTGGTATGGCGCCTGTTAGCTTCGTCTGATGAAACCTTTTTTCCTCCTTTGTTTCGTTTTGTTATCTCGCTTTGCCGGTGGGCAAACGATATCTTTTTTAAAAGATTTTATTGGCCGTTGGCAAGGCACTTTGCTTTGGTATCAAACAGGCAAGGCGGCACCACAAAAGGTGACCATGCAACTCATCGTCTTGCCAACGGATACCGCCGATGTTTATACCTGGCAAATTGTTTACGGCGATAAAGGCGAAGATAACCGGCCGTATATTTTAAAACCGGTTGATACAGCCAAAGGTCATTGGCAGGTTGACGAACGCAACGGCATCGTGCTTGACCAATACTTCGTGGGTAATCGTTTTACATCTGCTTTTACCGTTCAAACTTCTACTATCGTTGACAGTTATTGGCGCGAAGGAAAGAATTTGGTAGTTGAATTTCATAGCTACACCGCAAAGCCAGTGGCTACCACAGGCAACGGAACAGAAGACAGTCCAAAGGTGGAGAGTTATGCGGTGAAAGGATTTCAAAGGGCGGTGCTAAAACCTCACCCCTAACCCCTCTCCATGTGGAGAGGGGAACGGCTTGCGCCAGCGTGAGACACAAAACTGCATAAAGTTGCTTTTTCGTTTTGAAACTGTTTGCTATCATAACGACGCTTGCCTGTCATCCCGACGCAGGAGGGATCTGTGAATTGTACTTGAATGACCGTTGTGACAAGCAAGACTGATTGCCATTTTTCTCACAGCAGAACGAACAAATGCCTCATACATCGGCATGACAGGTCAAAAGAATTACGATTGCAGACAGCATGAAAGTTTAGGGAGTGATTGCGCAATGCCCAATAGAATTACTGAACGTACAAGTGAGTGACACAACAGGCGATGATAGTAGCAATACAGCTAAGTGCACAAACAAAAAGGGTTCAATCATGAAACTGATTGAACCCTTTTTGTATCGTTGATACGTAAGGCTTGTGCGCTGCTGCTCCCTTCTCCAACTTGTTGGAGAAGGGTTGGGGATGAGGTCACCAAACCTTTATCCGCTTCTCCGGCGCCACGTAAAGTTTATCACCGGCTTGCACGTTAAAGGCCGCATACCATTCGTCCATGTTTACCACGGCCCCGTTTGCACGGTATTCGCCGGGCGAATGCGGGTCGGTTAAAATAAGTTGGGCCTGTGTTTCGGGCACAGCATTGTTGCGCCAGATTTGCGCCCAGCTTAAGAAGAACCGTTGCTGCGGTGTGAAGCCATCAATCTTTTTTCCATCCTTTGCTTGCCCTGTTTTGGTGAAGGCTTCATAGGCAATGCTCAAGCCTCCGATGTCGGCGAGGTTTTCACCAAGTGTTAACCGTCCATTTACGTGTAGGGTATCCAACACCGTGTAAGCGTTGTATTGATCCACCACCTGCTGCGCCTTGCCTTTAAACTTAGCTTCGTCTTCTTTGCTCCACCAGTTTTCAAGATTACCGGCCGCTCCGTATTGGGCGCCCTGGTCGTCAAAACCGTGGGTCATTTCATGTCCGATGACGGCCCCGATGCCGCCGTAGATGATGGCATCATCCGCACCAAAATCAAAGAAGGGAAATTGCAGAATGCCCGCCGGAAAAGCAATCTCGTTGTTCACGGGATTGTAATAAGCATTGATGGTGGACGGCGTCATGCCCCACTCGGTGCGGTCAACGGGTTTGCCCAAACGGTTCACCATGTAATTATAGCTCCATTGGCTTGTGCTGCGCAGATTGGATACAAAGTCAGTGCCATTAACAGTTACGCCTTGATAGTCTTTCCATTTATCGGGATAGGCAATTTTTTTAGTGAAGGCGGTGAGCTTTTGCAAGGCTCGTTGTTTGGTGGCTTCGCTCATCCAATCCAGGCGTTTGATGCGGTCGGAAAAGGTTTGTTGCAGGTTGTTCACCATCTCCTGCATACGGGTCTTGGCTTCGCCCTTAAAATATTTTTGAACATAAAGCTGGCCGAGCAAATCGCCGAGGGTACCGTCAATCAGGCCGCTCATGCGTTGCCAGCGCGGGGTTTGTTCTTTTTGCCCGGTAAGCACTTGCGTGAGCTTAAAGTTTTCGGCCACAAAAGCGCTGCTTAAATAGGTCTCCGCATTCTTTAGAACGTTCCAGCGCAGGTAGGTTTTCCAATCTTGCAATGGCAAAGCCGTAAGTAAAACATCAGCCGTTTTTAAGAAGGCGGGATTGCCTACCAACACACTGTCAACATTAGCCACTTTCATTTGCTGAAGGAGATTGCTCCAGTTCAAGCTTGGCGTTTGCGCACTTAAATCTTTCACCGAAAACTTGTTGTAGGTTTTGTAGGGGTCACGCATTTCCACGCGGCTCATTTGCGCTTTGGCCAAAGCGGTTTCGATGCGCAGGATGGCATCAGCGTCGTAAGAAGACATTGTTGCATTCTCACCAACCAGCGAGAACATTCTTTCCACATGATCGCGGTAGGCTTTGCGGATTACGGTGCTGCGGCTATCGTCTTTCAGGTAGTAATCCCGGTCGGGCAAGGTAGTACCGCCTTGCCCTAATTGCGGGATGTAAAGATTTACATTCTTGCGGTCTTGGGCTACAAACATTCCAAAGAGCGGCGAGCCCAAACCCTTGGTGCGCATGGTGGCAATTTCGTTAATCACGTCCTGCTTGCTGTTCAATGAAGCCAAACGATCCAGGTCTGCTTTGATGGGTGTGTAGCCGAGGGCTTCGATGGCGGCGGAGTCCATACCGCTGCGGTAGAAGTCGCCGATCATTTGCGTGGCTCTGTCCTTACCCACATTTTTCTCGGCATCCATCAATAAGGTTTGCAATCGCTGGCTGCTTTCTTCGCGCAGCATGTCAAAGGAACCCCAGCGTGTTTTGGAAGCGGGGATGGGATTTTTTTTGATCCAGCTTCCGTTGGCATAGAGATAGAAATTGTCGCCGGGCTTTATAGCCATGTCCATGTTGGCCGGGTCAATGTACTTGGGTTTTTTGTCGGTAAAGGCAATGGCTGCTGTGGCTATCGCACCAATCGTCAGCACTTTTACAAAAGCATTCATTGTATTGTTTTTTGGGATAGCGAATTTACGACACCTCACCCCAACCCTCTCCAACAAGTTGGAGAGGGAGCTGCCCTCCGATGTTTTCACATTTATTTCAGTGGATGAAGCGGCCGTCATTGTAGGGACATGCCCGTGGCATGTCCGGTGATATGCGCCAGCGGCGCATCCAAGTAAACAGCCGCTAAAGCGACTACTGTTCCTGCTGTGCTTATGATATGATTTATGGCGCTTGCATAGGCTTGGACCGGCCGGGCCGGTGTCTCCGGACATGCCACGGGCATGTCCCTACATTGTTCAACATTGTCCGTGATTGAATAGATTTGGGATTCATTCATTTGCCATGAGAATTTTATCCTCTCTCTTTTTTGTTTTGCTTTTTGCTTCGTGCAGCGTATCAAAAATGTTGGAACGCTCGGCACGGGAAAACGTGTTGAATGCCGGTGTGTTAAAGACAGCACACGTGGGCATTAGTGTGTACGAACCTGCTACGGGAAAGACGTGGTACGATTACCAGGGCGATCATTACTTTGTTCCGGCCAGCAATACGAAGATTCCGACGTGCTATGCGGCGATGAAATATTTGGGGGATAGTTTGGTGGGGCTGCGGTATTATAAAGATGATGACGGATATGTTTTACAAGGAGCAGGCGATCCTACTTTCTTAAATAGAGAATTCAGAAATCAACCGATTTACAATTTTTTGAAAGGAATTGCTAACAGAAGCGAAATAGATTTTTGTATTAATAATTGGAAGGAGCAACATTTAGGATCCGGGTGGTCATGGAATGATTATAATGCAGGCTATATGGCCGAACGAAGTCCTTTTCCAATCTATGGCAACGTTGTTGAGATATCTACAACCGAGAGCCGATTAAACGTAATTCCAAAAGTATTCGATACGCTATTCATTTATCTTCCTGGAATTACGTCTTTTGATTCTATTCAGGTAGAAAGAGAATTAGATGGAAATTATTTTAATGTTCGAAAATTGGACGCAAAATTTAGGAGTACAGAAATTCCTTTTCATACGCAAGGTTATGAAATCCCAATCGTCCTATTAAATGACACTCTTCGACCAAGTCTTCGCGTAAGAACTTTGGCAAGATTCTTTCCAAATAAATCAATTAGCCTTCACTCCCAACCCACAGACTCCCTCCTACGCCCCATGATGCACCGCTCTGATAATTTCTTTGCCGAGCAAACAATCCTCATGGTCAGCAATGAACTGCTTGGTTTTATGAACGATGAAAAAATCATTGATACGCTTCTTAAAACCGACTTTAAAGACTTACCCCAAAAACCGCGGTGGGTGGACGGTTCGGGCCTTAGCCGCTACAACCTATTTACGCCGCAGGACTTTGTTTTTATCTTAAACAAAATGAAGAACGAGTTTGGAATGGCCCGCGTTAAAAACATTTTTGCCACTGGCGGCGAAGGCACCTTGAGTAACTATTACGTGAACGATAAAGATTTCATTTATGCCAAAACCGGGTCGCTTTCCGGCGTGGTGGCCATCAGTGGTTTTTTAGAAACGAAGAGAGGCAAGCAGCTTATTTTTTCTGTTCAAGTAAATAATCACAATGGTTCGGCAACGGAAGTGCGACGGGCAGTGGAGAAGTTTGTGGAGGAGATAAGGGAACAATATTAGTTCGCGAGTTTACAAGTTCACCAGTTCACAAGTTGTCGTAATCATTTGGAAAACTTTTCACTCTTAGACACCAACTCGTGAACTGGTGAACAAGTGAACTTGTAAACCGTTTAGCGGTACACCTCGGTTAAAGGCAAGGAAGTCTCCAATAGCGGCAATGGAATTACATCATTGAGCGAAGAATAAAGCGTGGCTTCCCATTTGCCTTCCTTATTTTTTGCGTGAAGCGTGATGTAGGTGATTTCGGGCTCTACTACCAGGTAGTATTTCAGGGAAGGAATGATTTTGTAATCAATGTACTTGTCAACGGTGTCGGTAGTACGGCTTGTTGTAGAGATGACTTCAACAATCAATTCCGGTTCGTATTTGATGTACCGGTTCTTTTCAGTTTTTGCTTCTTTGGTTACAAACACATCGGGGTAATAGTATTTTGAGCCACCGGGAATAGCCACTTTCACATCGTGATTGTAAATTTGGAAACCCTGCGATTTTAACCGAAATAGGAAAGCATAAATCAGTCCGGCCACTTCGTTGTTGATGTCTTTTTCTACCGGCATTTCAAAAAGTTGTCCGTTAATGTATTCGTGGCGGCACTCCGCTTTCAGTTCCGATTGAATGTATTCCTCCACCGTCATGGGCGCCACGTCCGCTGGTTGATTCGCTTCTCGCATGTTTTAAAATTACAGTTTTGAAAGGAAGCCGCCAACCCTCCACATCCAACAAGTGAACTTTACTCACCGCCCGAACATCTTCTCCAACTGCTCTTTTTTGAATTCTAAATACGTTGGCTTCCCCGATGGTGAGGCATTGGGTTGGCGGCAAATGAACAAATCATTCACCAAACCTTGCATCTCTTTTTCGCCAAGCGATGTGCCGGGCTTTACGGCTTGTTGCCAGGCCAGCGTACGCAGGAGCATTTCGCGTTTGGGCAACTTCATTTCCAAATTAAAGTGCTTGTACTGCTCCAGTATTTTTTCAAGCGCCGCCTTTTCGTTGCCGGTATCTACATCGGCCGGCGTGCCTTGAATAACAAAAGCGGTTTTACCAAAAGGTTCAATGGTATAACCAAGTTGCTGCAAGTCGGGCAAGAGATCGGTAAGCAAAACGGCATCGGCCGGCGTTAGTTCTATCGTGGAGGGGAACAGGCTTCGTTGCGCCGCAATGGGCTTTCCTCCCATGGCCGATGACAGCCTTTCATAAATTACTCTTTCGTGCGCAGCCTGTTGATGAACCAAAAAAAACTTTTCATCGGTGGAGGCGAGAACGTAGGTGCTGAATAGTTGCGAGAAGCCGGAGAACGTGAGTGATGTCCCGATAGCTATCGGGAGGTGAGTAGTGAGTTGGGTTGCTTCAACTTGCGGAACGGCTGTTGTGTCTTCGTCAAGTTGAAGCAGTTGCTTTGTAAGCGAAACGAAGGTTGAACTTGAGGTTTCTTTACTCACCACTGACCTCCCGATAGCTATCGGGACACCACTCACCTTGTGCGCTTGGTTAGCTTCAGTAAAGGTTTGAAAGATGGAGCCGGTTTTTATAGCCGCCTGCCGTTCTTCTGTAAACGGTTTTTGCAACGCTTCCAAACTTTGTATGGAAGCATCCAATTCAAAATCAAGCGTGGGTGTGATGCTGAATTGCGCCAGGGCATGTTTCACCGCGGCCTGCACAAAGGCATACACAATCTTTTCGTCTTCAAATTTTATTTCCTGCTTGGTGGGATGAACGTTTACGTCCACTTGCGTAGGCTCCAGATCTATAAACAACACATAAGCCGGAAAGGCATCGCTGCTGATCATGTCCTGATAAGCACCCATCACCGCATGGTTTAGGTAAGCGCTGCGAATGAAGCGGCTGTTTACAAAAAAGTATTGGTCGCCGCGTGTCTTTTTGGCCGTTTCGGGCTTGCCCACAAAGCCGTAGATGTTTAAATAATCTGTGTCTTCTGTCACGGTTACCAACCGGGTATTGTAACCGTTGCCAAGGATTTGAAGAATGCGCTGTTTCAAACTTCCGGCTTCCAAATGAAACACCTGTTGTCCGTTGCTGGCAAGCGAAAAAAACACGGAAGGAAAAGCAAGCGCCACGCGAATGAATTCATCTACTATATGCCGCAGTTCAGCGGTGTTGCTTTTTAAAAAATTGCGGCGGGCCGGCACGTTGAAGAAAAGATTCTTCATGCAGATAGAGGTGCCAACCGGCGTGGCCACCGGCGATTGTTTTTTCACCGTGCTGTTTTCGATTTCGATGCAGGTACCCACTTCGTCTTCTTCCCTTCGGGTTCTTAATTCAACTTGTGCAACGGCAGCGATGGAAGCCAGGGCCTCGCCCCGAAAACCCATGGTGCGGATGTGAAAGAGGTCATCAATGTTTTTGATTTTGGAGGTGGCGTGGCGCTCAAAAGCCATGCGGGCATCGGTCTCGCTCATGCCGCTGCCGTTGTCCACCACTTGCAACAAGGATTTGCCCGCATCGTTCACAAACAGTTTGATTTCGGTGGCGCCGGCATCCACCGCGTTTTCCAATAATTCTTTCACTGCACTGGCGGGCCGCTGAATGACTTCGCCGGCGGCAATCTGGTTGGCAATGTGATCGGGAAGGAGACTGATTCTATCGGCCACTGGTTCTTTTTCTTGTGCGGTAAAAATAGGGCATTGCCGGAAGAAGGTTTAGGTTAAGAGTTAGGCTGAGTGTATGGATACCGAGTGATTAAGATGAAGGAGAGCTATACCGCTAAGGGCTTTTGCGTAGCAGCGAAAGATTTTTCCACACGGGCTTTTTCGTGTCGGTGATGGTTTCTACTTTGGCCCTCCAATATCTTTATCCTTCATGAAAAACGCCTTTGCTTTTGTAGCCTTTTGGCTTGTGTGTTTGCTTTGCGGTTGTGTAAAAGAAGGCACCATTGAAACGCAGCCGGCCGCAGAAATTCTTGTTTCTTCTTTCAAAGAATACATCATTCCGCAAGGCGAACATTACGCCACCGAAAATCCCTTTAAGCCGCTTGAACTTTCGGAAGTAAAATTTACCGTGAAGTTTGACAGTTCGGCCATTTACAAAACCATTGATGCCGGCAATCAGGATGACATCAACAAGCTTTGGGGCTTTGCCGATAACGGCACCCATCACCAGCAGTTTAGTGCACGTTTTGGCTGGCGCTGGAGCGGCGGTGCCTTGCGGTTGTTTGGGTACACGTACAATAACGGTGTTCGTGATTCAAAAGAGTTGGGCACCATCGCTATTGGCAAAGAAGTGCATTGCAGTATTAAAGTGTTGGGTGAAGTTTATCAGTTTAGTGTAAATGGCAAGATGCAAACAATGCCACGATTAAGCAGTACAGAGAAAGCAAAGGGCTATCAATTATATCCGTATTTCGGCGGTGATGAAGCCGCACCGCACGAGGTGAGAGTTTGGATAAGGGAAGAGTGAAGAATATCGAACAGATGAACAAGGAATGTTGAATGGAGAAGTGAATGTCCAACGTTGGGATTTTTCCTTCGTCATTCAACATTCCTTGTTCATCTGTTCTGCGGTTTCTCACACCCGCTTCCGCTTCAGCAGGGCATCTCTTTCTTCGGTAATCAAATCAAGCATGCTTTCCAGTTCGCCCACGCGACGCACCTCGGTTTTTAGCTTGCGGTTGCTGTCGTTCACCTGCTGCATGTCGCTGGCCATCTCTTCTAAAAAATGCACCTTCTTTATCAATTGCTGCCGTTGCAAGTTGGCCCCGGAAAGTTTGTCTTCGGTATTATCTAAGGCTTCGTGCAGACGTGCATTTTCAAGCGTCAGATCACGAATCTTTTCTTCTTTCTTTTGAACCGTTTTCTCCAGGCTCTCCACCGATTGTTCCAGGCCGTCAACCTTCATCAGCAGTTCCGCCGATTGCCAGGCCTGCTGCTCCATCTTTTGCACTTTAAGTTGAAGTTCTTCATAAGCTATTTGCACATCGTCAAAGTGCGCCTGCAACTTGTGGTTTACTTCCGAATCCTGTTGAAGCGCTATTAACTCCTCATCTTTCTGCCTGATTTTGCTGCGCAGTTCTTCTATCAAAAAATCATCGCCGCCGCTTTGTTCATCGTGGCCGTACTCTTCTTCGGTAAAAGCGTCGTCTTTATACGCTTCCGTTGCTTTGCCCGTGTTTAGCGATTCCATCTGCCGCAAGGCACGGTTCAATTCCAGTTGTTGCAACTGCATCATGTCGCGCAATTCCTTTATTTCTTTTTTGGTTTCGGGGTCGGGTTTTGGTTCGCGTTCGGCCGGTGGCCTTTTCTCGCGGCGGGCAGGCACTAAAAAACCGTCGCGGTCAATGCTGATGCCGAATGAAGACGACTTGCTTTGGCGGTCGGGCAACAACCCTTCGAGCTTTTTTTGGCTGGCAATAAAGAAGCGCACCGCCAGCAAAAAAGCGGCGACGGCAATGGAGAAGGCTGCGATTTCTAAAAAGGTAAACGGTGTGGCGAGCAAATACATGCAGTCAGCGTAAAAATTAATTGGCCGACAAACTAATAATTTTTTCCAGAAGACAAGTGTTCATTTCTGCCATCAGGCCGTAACCAACGTTCCAACCTTTTCGCCGGTGACCACGCGAAGCAGATTGCCCGGCTTGTTCATGTCAAAGACGACAATGGGCAGGTTGTTTTCCATGCACAGCGTAAAGGCCGTCATGTCCATTACGTTCAGCCGTTGCGAGATGCATTCCGCAAAGGTGATTTTGCCGTACTTGGTAGCGTTGGGATATTTTTCCGGGTCGGCGTTGTAGATGCCGTCCACACGGGTGCCTTTCATAATCACGTCGGCTTTTATTTCGATGGCCCGAAGCGAACCGGCGGTATCGGTAGTAAAATAAGGATTGCCCGTGCCGGCGCCGAAGATGACCACACGGCCTTTTTCTACATGGCGGATGGCACGGCGGCGGATGTAAGGCTCGGCAATCTGCTCCATTTTAATGGCGCTTTGCAGGCGGGTGTAAACACCAATTTTTTCGAGGCCGGCCTGTAAAGCCATGCCGTTGATAACGGTGGCCAGCATGCCCATGTAATCGCCATGTGCCCGTTCAATACCAGTTTCAGCTTCGTTCATGCCGCGGTAAATGTTGCCGCCGCCGATGACGATGGCCACTTGCACACCCAGGTCGGTAATGGATTTAATGTCTTGTGCGTATTGATTGATGACCGCTGTGTCGAAGCCGAAGCTTTTATCGCCCATCAGGGATTCGCCGGAAAGCTTGAGAAGGATGCGTTTGTATTTTGGAAGCATAGATTTTTTCTTGGCCGTGCGAAGATAGGGAGTTGATTAGCTGATTAGCCGATTTGATGGTTAGCTGATAGGTTCTGGGAATATCGAACAGAAGAAGAAAGAACAAGGAATGAAGAAATGGAGTCATTCAAATTTTGGGCACTCCTTCGTCATTCATCATTCCTTGTTCGTCTGTTCGGTATTCCCAACTATTTGCCATAGTTTTTGTTGAGTAAGCAATGAGTAAAGTTTATTCGCTGCAAGGTGTGCAAAAAGTTCCGGCCACGCTGGAAGCCGTTTGGGCATTTTTTTCCGATGCCAAAAATTTGCTGGCTGTAACACCGCCCGACCTCAACTTAAAAGTGACCAACAAGATTTACGGCGACACGGTTTATGCGGGACAAGTAATGACGTATGATGTAACGCCTTTGCTGGGCATTCCGCTGTCGTGGATGACAGAGATAACGCACGTAAAGGCGCCGGATTATTTTGTAGATGAACAACGCAAGGGGCCGTACAAACTGTGGCATCATCAACACCATTTCAAAGCCATCGAAGGCGGTGTGGAAATGACAGACCTTGTGCATTACCGTTTGCCTTTTGGCTTCGCCGGCAACATTGCCAACACGCTGCTGGTAAAAAAAGAATTGGAAAAGATATTTGCGTACCGCTACGGAAAGATCATAGAACTGTTTGGCGCATGGCCGGGAGAAAAAATGAATTTGAAGATTAGCTGATTTGAAAATTTGAAGATTGGCTTGCGCTGGTTGGCTTTTGTAAGGATATGCCTTTGGCATGTCCGAAAGATTGAACCAAAGAAATGATTGTGTTTATAGACATGATTGAATAATGCTCAATGTAATTCAGAACACACACGTCCCGGTGGCTATCGGGAGCGACGCAACAGACGCCTTACAGATAGATGAACCCTTGGTTCAAGAAAAAGATTGTGCTTAAAAGAGGGATTGACTTGCGGAACCCACTGCGTCTTTAGTTGTCAATTGCTTATTGCCCATTGACCTTATCCAGGAATGCGGGAAATGTATTTTTCAATCTCTTTAATCTGGCTTACGATCTGCGGTGTGGTGGGTTTTAAGGCTTTGGCTTTGCGAAAGAAATCCTTGGCGGCACGGTAGGAGTTCATGTCGCGCTTGTTCATCATAATGGAACACATTTGCAAGTAAGCCGCAGCCTGGCTTTCCTTGTCGTGGAGGCCTTTTCGAATGGCCTGCCGGATGTAGCTTTCGCCCTGCTTCATATCGCTTTTTTGCAAGGCCAGCATGCCCATCTGCAACAGGCTGGCGCCTTCGGCTTCTTTCATGGGCATACCCAAATCAAGGCCTTTCTTCATGTTGATTTCAGCGCCGTCAAAATCCTGCTTCATCATGGCCAGGTTACCTTTAAGGGTGTAATAAACCGAGCGGATGGGCTTGTAAAGAAGGCCTGGAAATTTAATGGAGTCGAGCACTTTTTCGGCTTCGGGCATATTGCCGTCTTCCATGTGGGTTTGAATAAGCCGCAACGGCCCGATGAAGAAGTGGCCGGCAATTAGGATAACGCCAACGAGATAAAGCGGAAACACCGGCCAGAAGCCGCTTACGGTAAGATTCAATGCCAGGCCTGCAAGGAGGAGAAGGATGCCAATATATAAACGGTATTTGATGAGAAGGTTGTAAAATTTCATACAGGTGTGTTCAGGGGAACGCAAAGATAAGCGGTTCGCACTATTGGGGTCTGTGCCAAAGGCCTATTAAAAATGCAGTCTTTTTTAACTGTTTTGTATAAGAAGCCACTTATTGCCGGGCATCGTTCACTTCAATCCAGTAGCCATCGGGGTCTTTAAAATAAATCTGCTTTACACCATCTACACGAGTAGTGATGCTTTGCGGCTTGCCGGGCCAGTCTTCGTACAAGACCCTGGCTTTTAAAAGCTGCGCAAGAAAGGCCTCCACGGAGGGAACGCTGAAACAGAGGTGGGCATTTTTTTCGTGGGCGGAAATGTCTTTGGCGCCCTGAATAACGTGCAGCCGCCCGCCGCCCATGTCGAACCATTTGTGCCGGCCGTCGTGAAAGGGTTCGGGTACGGTATCAAGGCCGATGACCTGCTGATAAAATTCGGCGCTCTTCTGAAGGTCGTTCACGTAGATGGCGAGGTGATTGAGCACGGGCTTTTGCGCTTTACTAAAAAGCGGAAACAAAAAGAAGAGAGACAAGAAATAAAAGGAGGAGATTTTTTTCATGCGGCTGCCGTTAAGTGTTTAAATGTAAGTTTTTGAGGGCAATGATTTTTGTTGACGATTGCATCCTTTATTTTTGTGGCCTTTCGTTGGCCCGGTAGTTCAATGGATAGAATAGAAGTTTCCTAAACTTTAGATACAGGTTCGATTCCTGTCCGGGCTACCTGACAGGAAAGGTCAGCAAAATGCTGGCCTTTCCTTTTTTTGTTTCCCTCCAAAGCCGCTTCCGTAGTGGTTATGACTTCAAAAAGCGGATGCGGTGTTGTGGTTCGATAAGTTCCATCACTGTAAACCAATTTATCTGGAAATATCACACCTACTATCTGTTGACGCTTTTCAAGGTCCGCTTTTTCGTACCTCTCATTGATACTTTTTAGGAGACAAAAACCTTGGTTTAAATAGCGGCTATAATCATCACCCTCTGAGCCTGCGCTAGCTTTCTTCCGTTTTAGTTTGTCGAGCTCTGGTTCCAACTCAGAAACGATTTGCTTGTATTCGCTTCGCTCCATCTCTCCATCGAGCATCATTTCCTTTGCGTTCTTTAGACGGGTGGTTAGCTTCTGGATCCGTGCATCCAATTCCCTGTTCTCTGTCAATTGAAGGCTCTTACCTTTTTTGAATTTCTCTTCCATGATCATGAGGTAGAGGTCAAGTACTTCGCTTTTGGTGCGGAAGGTTTTGAGATACTTCAAGAAATTCTCATTTGCTTCCTTTGCTTTAAAGCGCTCTTTGCAACCCAGAGATGCCTGACAGTGATAGTAGTAATACTTTCCTCCGTTGCCGTGTGAGGCGCTTCCTGTTAGCGGCCTGCCGCACTGCTTACAGATCAGGTATCCTCGTAGCGGTAATTCCTCCCTTCTCGTATTCTTCGCTGGTGTCTTTCGCTTTTTACCGTTTAGCACATCTTGTACGTCGTTAAAGAGACTTTCAGAGATGAGCGGCTCATGAATGCCACTTACATACCTTGCTTCTTCATCTTTCCAAGCAGGCACAAAGAGCTTTCCGCAGTACATGGGGTTACGGGCCAAATACCAAAAGGCACTCCTGCTTACTTTGAGTCCCTTCTTGTTGATCATCCTTCGAACAGCTTCGATGTCCAATACACCTTTTGCTAGTTCTTCGAAGGCTTCTTTTACAAGGTATGCATCTTTATTAGGCTTAATGATTGGCTTGTTGTCTTCGCTTCTACAGTTGTGGTAGCCTTTGGGAGCTGTCGTAAGCCATCTTCCTTCTTTTCTTGCTCTTCGCATGCCGACAAGCGTATTGAGTGCACGACGATCATTTTCTACCTCGGGTGCTGCGAGGTAAAAAGCCAGCATGATTTTGTTTTCAGGAATGTCCAGGTCAAGTGGTTGCTCGATGGCTTGAGGGTCTACGCCCAACTTTCGAAGCTGGTTGATCATGCCGTAAGCGTCACCTGCATTACGGGAAAAGCGATCCCACTTGGTGAACAGCAATAGGCTAGCAGCCTGTTTTTTCTTTTTCAGGTTACCAAGCAGGTTTTGAAACTCTGGCCGCTCAAAGCTTTTGGCCGAATGGTCATCCTGATATGTGGCGACAATGTCGATATTTTGAAACTCGCAGTAGCGTTCGAGCCTTTCTTGTTGATGCTTTAGCGAGTAGCCCTTTTCAGCTTGCTCGTCTGTTGATACCCGGATGTATAGAATGGCTTTGCGTCTCATAGTGGTCGGTATTTAGTTCAATAATTGTTGCTGGTTCGTTTTGCTTTTCTTCTTGGTATAGTTTAAAGTCAATGTCGGCAAGTGCGTAGAGAAGGTCTCTAATTTGATAGGCCTCTTCATCGCTCAAGCCTTTGTCTTTTGCTTTGAGCACCCTTTTACAAGCGTCAAGCGATGGCCTGCCTTCAAACTTTTCAATGGTTATTGGTAATACTTTGGCGTTCATAGGATCGTATAAAATTACAAATTATTGATTATCAATTAGTTAATTAATTTTAGTCGACAAAATGGCTTCTTTATGGAGGTCTTAATGTGGATAAAAAGACTTCATAGGCCTAGATTTGATGCTAAAATTATTAGTACTCTTATTACGGCGCTTGTAATTTTGTTCACAGACATATTAGGGACATGCAAACGGTGATAGATTAGAATTAGAGAGGGATTAGATTAGTCGAAGAGTCGAATTAGAATAGTGTTAGAGTAGGATTGATTGGACATTCAATTATGACGACTAACCTTTTGTGGATAAGTTTTCAGTAGGCATTTAACCGGTATAATAAGTTACTATGCAGCAGTCAGAAGTAAACATTAGTAGTGAAGGATATAAAGTCGAACGGCTTAAGCGACAACTAAAACGCAGGGACGATGAAATCGAAGCACTGCGCCGAAAAGTTTTCGATCTAACGACGCAATTAGATAGCCTGAAAGAAAAAAACGAAGAACTGACACAAAACCTTACTGTTGAACAAACTCCTGAAGATGGTTATCGAAAAGACTGGACATGGGTAAAAAAGATTGTTTTTGTACTTGAGCAAGCAGGAAAACCTCTTCGCAGTCCAGAAATTATCGAAGAACTATCAAAGCGAGAAGAACACTTGCGCAACCACTGGAATCAAGCGCAATACTTCTCTGCATTTCTCAACAAAGCAGTAAAAGAAGAACGCATCAAACAAGAAAAAAGAAGAGGCGAAAGAGGATACTATTATCGTTTGGCATAAAGTATTAACTGCAGTTCGCATTTAGAAAGCAGCACTTTCTTAATTCAAAACGCTAATTGCTATTTTTAGCTACCACATATCTAATATTGTTTCGTCAGAATTGAAATGGCTTCACTCCAGCAAATAGAAAATGAACTTAAAGCAATCAATGATGCAGCTTTTCAGGAGCTTGGTGACGAATATTTATATTATTCAGAAGGTTGCCGTGTTAAGCTGAAGCGTACTGGTACTGCTAGTGGAAAACGAAAGACCAAAGCTGGTACTCCGGATACCTATTGGAAACTGCAATCAGGTAAATATGTTTTTGTAGAATACACTACCAAAGAAAGGAAAGAAAGCAAGGCTGCCTTTATACAAAAACTTAGGAGCGACTTGCTTAAATGCCTAGATGCAAAGATTACGGGCGTTGCTTTAAATAAAGTCGACAAGATCATCCTCTGTTTCAATGCCGACATTACAGCAAAGGAAGAAGAGTCTTTGAACCAATTGACAGCTAAGTCGAAGATTAAACTTGTTACCATTGGTCTTCAGACTTTGGCCATGGATTTGTATAACCAATTTCCAGCATTAGCTGCACGTCATCTGCCTGTTTCTATTGACACTGGACAGATACTTCATATCGAGGACTTTTTGTTTGAGAACAAAAGGGACAACCCTTTTGCTACCCCACTTGTTAATTCTTTTTTCTTTCGAGAAGAGGAACAAAGAATAGCAGCTGCAAGCCTTGCAACAAGCGAATTGGTTGCGCTGACTGGACCTCCTGGCGTTGGTAAGTCAAGGTTAGCTTTGAAGATAGTTGCTGACTGGCAAGAAGGCTATTCCGACTACGAGGTTTTTTGCTTATCCAACAAGAATGCGCCCATTTTTGAAGATTTGAAGGCTCGTTTACTTGCGAAACGGAACTATTTAGTATTTATCGATGATGCAAATAGGCAAACGCTGAATCTGTTAACGATCTTGCCATTATTGAGGTCAAGAAAAGGTGGAGAGCTTAAAATTCTGGTAACTGTACGAGATTATGCCTTGCCTTTCATTGAAAAACAGTGTGCTGAACTAGAGTGGAAAAAAGTAGAACTTAAGCCCTTCGACGATGAGCAAATCAAAAGCCTACTCAAAAGCAAAGATTTTGATATCCAAAATATGCTTTTCATTAACCGGATAATCGAAATCGCAAAAGGTAACCCACGAGTTGCGATTATGGCAGCACGTCTTGCAAAGCAAAAGCAGAACTTAAACGCCCTACATAACTTATTTGACTTGTACGACGCCTATTTCAAATCGTTTGAAAAAGATCACGAAATTTTAAGCCAACCTCCAATTCAAAAAGCGCTTGGGTTAGTCGCTTTCTTTTTCTCACTCGATTTTTCAGATAAAAAGATGATCAAACTGCTTTTGAAATCTTTCAAGTTAAAAGATTATGAATTGAAAGAGTCTTTGGTGCAGCTTGAAAAACTGGAATTGGTTGAAAACCGTCAAGGATTGTTTTACAGGATAAGCGACCAAGTCCTATCAACTTATTTCTTCTATAAAACTTTTGTGCTCGACAAGAGTTTAGATTTTTCTGTATTACTTGAAAACTTCTTTGAGAGTCATAAAAATCGTTTTACCGATACTTTAGCTCCAGCTTCCCGCGATTTCGGATATGAGAAAGTGGTCCAGCCACTTGAGCCAGTTTTCCATAGCTTTTTTACCTCGATCAAGCATGATTATAATAAAGCATTTGCTTTTTTGAAGGCTTTCTGGTTTTGTCTGCCTGATCAGGCTTTAGCTTTTTTAGATGATGTAATAAGAAGCAAACCCGTTGAAAAGAATGCAAGATTTGCGATTGATCATAACAATAACAATCATGGACCTTCCAATAACCAAATACTTTCGCTACTTAATGGCTTCTTACATCAGCTTAATTCTTTGGTAAATGACGCTTTAGGCCTGGCGTTCGAGTACGTAATGCGTAATCCCGAACACTATGATGCGTTGTATAGAACTTTACGCTATGCATTCTCTTTTAGTTACGAAGAGGAACGGTATAGATTTTATAGACAACAAGAACTGGTTAATTTCCTTTTAAAGCATGCGTCCACAAAGAACCCGATCTATCATCAAATGTTTTTCGCTCTTTTTCCTCATCTGATGGAGACATCATTAAATGTTACCTCTTCCGGCTATAAAAGAGATACCATTTCCTTTTACCGGTATAAAATTCCTTCGATAAAGCCGATTCAAATTATCCGCAGAAAGATATGGAGGCATGCAATCAAATGGTTTGAAAAAACAACGCCATTCAGTGAAGAAGCTATTTTCAGCTATTTGAAACCTTCGATGGATTTTGAAAAGGAGATACTCCGTCTCGATCTTCCTTACCTACTAGCACTCATAAAAAAACACTTTGATAAAACAAAGTTTACTCATTGCTACTTTGTTCAGACTTTCATTACCCGCTTCACCAAACTTGGCATTACTGATGATGATTTCAGTGAGGTAAGGGCGCAATTTTATTCCTGGGAGTACAAGGTTTATAAGCTGATCAACATGGATCAAATACGTGGCAAAGAAATGCATGAGTTTGACGATCTTGACTTCGACAAATTTGAAAGGCTTAAGGAAGTGGAAATTCGGTATAAACTTCAGATCCGTACGCTAGAAGAATTCATTGTATTCTATCAAGCGTTCTGTCAAATCGTTGTGAACCCTCACACGCATCTTTGGAATGGAAACAATTCACTCGATATTGTATTGGCCCAAGCACTTCAGCTCGATGATGAGGAGTGCTTCAAAATGCTTGAATACATACGAAAACAAAAGAACCCTACCGGCTTTGTTCCGACACAAGTATTCCGTGCGGTAGCCCACGAGCAAAAGGCTTTACTGCCCAAAGTTTATAAACTACTAAGTGAAAATGACTTTCCGGCTCGACCGGACTGGATACAACGAGTCCTTTGGCTCATCGCTGAAGAGGATGTCACTGTAGAATGGTATCATTTACTAATTGAGATTTATCAGCTCTCAGCTAATTCCTATTTTGACTTCTCCTACCTAGACAAACTTCAACGGTTTGATGAACGAATCTTTGAAACAGTACTTACGTTGTTTGTTGCGAAAAGCGAGGGAAGTGCAAATCAGAGGATAGACCGGGACTTCTTTGAGCGGAATTGCAAGCACTTTGAAAAAAACTTACCGTTATTGAAAAAGGCCTACTTCATTTGCCAGAAAACACAGCAATACTTTGACCATGATGGCAAAGGACTTTTGGAAATATTGAGGCTGGATCGAGGTTTCTTGCTTGAGTATGTTCAACACTTTTCAAAAGATGCTTTTTCTATTTCTGTAAGAGAGCATGATCAATTATCTGTAATATGGCAACTGCCAAAAGTTGAAAATGAAGTGGAACAGTTGTTTTTGTATTTAGCAGACAAGAGGTTTTACTTCGTGAGAGAAGATTTTACAAATGCTTTGTTCAAGGACCTTCAATCGGAAGAAAAGAAAAAAGCAAAACGATTTTTATTCAACCTGATAAAGAAATATACCGATAATATTTCTATCATTGATCAGGTAATGGATGTAATGAGAAATTCGCTTCGTGAATATTACTTCCAAGCCATAAAGCAGTTCTTGCAACTCAATAGTAACCCAAAGCATTTTAAACAGATAAAATTGTTGAACAGCTTTTTCATGAGCTCTGGAGGAACAATCTGGGCTGATGTTCGGGCTACCGAACTAAGCCAAATCCTATCAGAGGTTGAAAAAATGGAAGGCAGCTACAAGTTCATACAGCACAAAGCATATCTACGGAGCTGCATTGTAGCTGAACAGCAGCATGCGGAACAAGAAAGAACCCGCAAATTCTTTTCGGAACGTTGGTAGCTAACAAAGAGTCTCATTCTGCATTGAAACGCTTATAAATCTTTCTCGTCAGCCAATCCTTTACATCATTTTTGAAGTCTGTGTCCTCCATTATTTTATCAAATATTTCCTCGTTATCCTTCATGCGGTCAATGAGCGTTTGAATAAATACTTCCTCAAAAGCGTACTTGAAATTTTCGATTGGGTTACTTTTAGCCCTTATCTTAAGTTCATCATTTTCGAATAAGGCTTGCTCAATTTGGTCAAAATATAACTTGTCAGCATCAGAAAACTGAGTGCCGTACTTCGTATTTAGCACGTTGATGATGTTGGATAACTTTTCTTTTTCTTCTTTTTCTTTTTTTATTCCTGCTTCGGTAGTAGGGTCTAATGCATGTTGACCTTGCACTTGCAATACCAAATCACCTTCTCCAATCTTTTGCAGCCGATAGTACTCCAGTGCCACTTCGTTATCCAACTTTAATCGTTCTGTGTAGTCTGACTTTGGAAGTTTGTTCAATAAAAAGCGACCAAACGAATAGAGCTTTTCCAAATCCGCGTCCTGAAATGGTAGGATTTGTGACAAAAACGAATAGAGCCGCACATAAGCAGTCAACGAGTTTTTAAATTCATCCTGGTCTTCTTCTTTTTCAATAGCCTTGTACCGGTCAACAGCCGGGTCAATAAAACCATACAGCCTGCCCTGATCCTGCAATGATGTATTACCGGGTTTGTAAAACACTTGTGCAAAGCCATCTACTTCGCTTTGGTAATACACGTTAGCCGCATCCATCTTTCCTTTCAAATCATATAAATGATTAGGATCTGTTGTGGCTGTCATCGTTGTTAACTCGTAATAGGGCTGAAAAGAAGCAATGATGGTATCTCTGTCGTTTGCAAAGTCAAGGATGAATGTGTCTTCTTTTCCTGGGTGTGTGCGGTTCAGCCGTGAAAGCGTCTGCACAGCTTTTACACCCGATAACTTTTTATCAACATACATCGTGTGTAATAGCGGCTGATCGAATCCTGTTTGGTACTTATCCGCCACGAGCAATACTTGGTATTCCGGTGTTGAGAACTTATCAGGAAGTTCTTTCTCCCCAAATCCGTTTAACGCAGCTTCGGTTATACCCTCAGGGAAAAAATCGTCTATCACTGAACCTGAAAATGCTACCAATGGCTTGATATCGCTATAGCCTTTTTCATGTATGTAGTCCTTAAATTCCAGGTAATAGCGCAAAGCATGTTTACGGGATGATGTGACGACCATTGCCTTTGCCTTCCCGCCGATTTTTTTCATAGTCACCTGGCGGAAATGCTCGATCATTACCTCGGTTTTCTGCGCCAGGCTTACCGGATGCAACGAAGCAAAACGGCCAATTGCTTTCACTGCCTTTTTCTTGTTTAAATCCGGATCATCCTCAATAGCCTTGGTGAATTGGTAGTATTCTTTGTACGACGTGTAATTCTTCAACACATCCAAAATAAACCCCTCTTCAATTGCTTGCCGCATGGAGTAGAGGTGAAAGGGCTTGGGCTTTCCTTCACCGTCTTTTGTTCCAAAAACTTCCAAGGTTTTCGGTTTTGGCGTTGCGGTAAACGCAAACACACTGATATTCGGCTGCGGTCCTCTTTTTTGAATGGCATCACGCACATAATCATCTTCATCTGGCGTTGCCGCTTCTATTTCGGCTTCCAACTTCTCCTGTTCCTCCGGCGAGGCATTTTTACCCGCCAATGCTTCCGTCATCTTCCGGCTTGCTTCGCCGCCCTGGCTGCTATGCGCTTCATCAATTATCACAGCATATGCCCGATCTGGTATTTCGGTAAGATGTTTTAACGCAAATGGAAATTTTTGAAGTGTGGTAATGATAATATTGGTACCAGTTCTGATGGCTTCTGCTAGTTGTTGTGCATCGTCGTCAATACGTTGTACCACACCTTGTTTGTGTTCAAACTGGTAAATGGTATTTTGCAATTGCTGATCCAATACGTTCCGGTCCGTTACAACAATCACGGAATCAAATACCCGCTTATTCTCTGATGTATAGATACTGCTTAATTGGTAAGCCAACCAGGCAATGCTGTTGCTTTTGCCGCTGCCGGCGGAATGCTGCACCAGATAATTTTTGCCAGGACCTTCGCCCTTGGCATTAGCTGTAAGCTGCCGCACAGCATGAAGCTGGTGATAGCGGGGAAAGAGCAGGTTTTCCTTTGTGTACTTTCTGCCATCAAGCAGGAAGTCTTCTTTCTGCAGGTGCATAAACCGGCCAATGATCTCCAACCAGCTATCAGGGGCAAGTATCTCTTCCCAGAAATAAGAAGTGCGGTAAGTGGTATAATCCTTTGCTGGCGGATTCCCGGCTCCGTTTTGAAAGCCTTTGTTGAACGGGAAAAACCGGGTACCGGTGCTATCCAACTTAGTAGTGAAGTACACTTCATCCGGATCAACTGTAAAATGAACGAGGGCTCTCTTTTTAAACTGAAACAGCAGCTCTTTTGGATCACGGGCTGTTTTGTATTGTTCCATCGCTTCCTGTACCCGCTGGCCGGTAAAATGGTTTTTGAGTTCAATGGTAGCTACTGGTAAGCCGTTAATCGAAAGTAAAAGATCAATGCTTTTCTGGCTCCGGCCGGAGAAGAAAACCTGCCGGGTAACGGTAAGGGCATTTAGCTTGTATAAGTCTACTGTTTCTGGATTTAAGGTGCTATCCGGTTTGAAATAAGCCAACTTAAACTTGCAGCCGCTGTCGCTGATACCATGGCGCAATACATCCAGGGTGCCACGCAAATCCAATTCTTTAAACAGACGCTGGATAAATTTATTTTCGGTTTCTTCTTTGTTATACGATTGTAATTTTTGCCATTCTCTCGATTGTGAGCTGCGCACAAACTGAAGCACTGCGCTTTTATCAAAAGCCAGGTCTTTACTGAAGTCAGAAGAGTGACCCTGCTGCCAGCCATGGCTGCACAGGTGATATACAATGGCGGCTTCAAATGTTGCCTCTGTATGTATAGTTGATTGGCTCATGATGACTGTTCTTGTCGTTCTTGATTGTATTGCGCTAAAAACGATTTGTAAGACAAGTCATTCAGTATCCTTAAAATCTTGTATCGCTCCATCTCAGTCAAATCGTCCTGTAAATAGTATGCAAAATCCTGTTGACCTTCCCGTATTTCTTCTGCTAATTGCTTGTAACATCTTTTTATAAATACAAAATCTTCGCTGGTAGAAAAGCTATCCAAATCGTCCATTTTTAATGGTAAATCCTCCTCAAGTAGTTCAAAGGTGTCCGGGTCATAATACCGAACATTTAGTTTGTTTCTGTCAGTAAAAACCCTTCCAAGATAAGTAGGGCTACCTTTAACAGAAGGCCATCGAACACCGAAGAATTGTGTCGTTCCTGAACGAAAAACCTTGCCTATTTGAGGTGCTCCATCTATTTCTCTTACTTCCGGGTCTCTTGACATTTCAGAAAGAATTACGGCAGGCTCCATATTGATAAACTTATCGAACTTGCCGTTATCTATC
Organism: Flavisolibacter sp.; assembly: GCA_965247695.1. Lineage (GTDB taxonomy): Bacteria > Bacteroidota > Bacteroidia > Chitinophagales > Chitinophagaceae > Flavisolibacter. Next base: position 362,817 of record OZ252037.1, on the reverse strand, counting down.
ATAAATTGTTGATACTTTTTCTCGGCACTAACACCTAATTCACTTGGGTTACCCAGGAAAACGGTTACTCTATGATTTTCTTTCTGAACCGTTTGTTCCACTGGTAAATAGCCTTTTGCATCTGTTACATAATTAATAGTCCAGATCCTGAAACGATTTTCAGCCCAGCTCCAACCACCGAAGATGAAAGAGGCTTCTGCTGCAAGAGAGTCGAGTGTATCTCTTCCTACTTCTGGAATTAGGTTTTGAATTAAGCTGGTGAATAAATCAGTTATAAATCCTACAACTTCGCTTATATCGATATGTTGATTTTGTAGTTCTTGCCTCGAACGGAGCTCTGAGATTAGATTTAGAATGAGGGGATATGCACGGTTGGTATGACCAGCAAAGCATAGCAGACAGTCTTTTCTAGGAAGCTCGAACAGCTTTACACCGCTGTTCCATTTTTCACCACCTGTTAATGTACTGTCGGTTACGAAGACTAGCTCTTCGATTTCGTCCACTTTTCTTATCCAAGAGATACAAAGTGTCATACTAAACAACTTTTATTTTGCCCGTGACTACCTCGCTGATGAGGGCTGTACGGTATTCTTGAATTAATTGTATTTCAGCTTCTATTTTAGAAATAGCAGCATCTATTTTCTCGGTTTCGGATTGAATGTAGCTTACAATTTTTTGTTGCTCTTCTTTGGCAGAGGGATAGGATACTGGCAAATGGCTGATAAATGAATCCCAATTTGCTCTTGGCATTTTTGTGCCTTGTGTTGACCCATCAACTATGTCAATAAATGATTTTGCAAACAATTTGTAATAGAGAAATTCAGGTATCAATTCGCCCAAGGAGTGTAATACAAGCAGTTCACCATAAATACCGCCATCTCTCTCCGCAAAATAAACTTTATGTAAGTAAGGTCTCAACTTATTGAAAAGTGTATCCCCTTTTTTGAATGCCAAAAGAGTTCCTTGGTAAATTTTGCTTTCATTAAGATTTATCAACTTACCTGATCCGCTTTCGATGTTTTCTACAGCAATCTTAAAGTTTGTATTGTCTAATTGTTCATCACGCAATCTTGCCAAATACTTCAGCTTTTTCACCGACCATCCTTTGTCCTCTCCTTTGATTGCATAGTCAATTACGGCAGTGCGTTCTTCTATTAATGCACCTACAAGTTGTTTCTTTTTAAGAATAAGATCATTTATCTGTGCGGTTTTCCTTTCCAGATATGCTGCAGCGGCAATTTGCTCCTTCAATGGAGGAAGGGTTACAAAAATTTCACGTAGGTCTTTAGCATAGATGTGAACAATTATCTCTCCTTTTGCAAATAGTGTCTTTTGCTGTTGTACAAAAGGTGCATTTAACAGGAAAGACGAATAAAGGCTATCCATCTCCTTTTCTATTCGCAAAACGATAATGTCTCCTCCTGCGTATCCATCGCTACTGGCAAAGTATAAAATTGACTTGCCGATATCTTCTACTGTTTCCCCTGAACCTGCAAATAGAACGTCTCCTTTTTTTATAGTTTGACTGTTCCTAGACGTTTCTTCATCTATAAAGGAAGCGGTATTATAAACGACTCTGTCATACTTAGTGTAGATTTCCCCGTATCTAATGCAAGGCAAGCCAAACGCTTTAACCTCATCTTTTTTTATACCACTCCCTTTGAAGAAATGTCCAAGTCTCCCAAGTTTTCGAATGCTCCAATGTTCAGGAATTTCTTCAATCCATTCTACTCCCGATGGTTTATATTTCTCGTATCGCTGCATAGGTTCTTGATTACTACTTAGTCACTACTTGTACACTCATTTTATTTCCGTTCCTCTAGGTTTTGTCTAATGTTTTGAACATCAATGTCTTTACTTAGACAATACTTAGGCACCACTTGGTTACTACTTGGGTACTACTCTGTTACTTGTCTCTTTTGTCCTCAGTAGCCGATAGCCAAGCCATTCCCTCAGGAGTAGTTACATAAGCCTGTTTGGGACTGTTCGGCGAGGCCGGGTCGTTCATACGCAGCCACCCTTTCCGGATCAACGGCTCCATGTGTTTCAGGTAATTTTTCCGCTGGTTTGTCAGGCCAATCTCCTGTAAAACATCACTTCGTTTTTTAGGCGAGAGGCAAAAGGCCAGTATTTGTAAAGCCTGTGCATCAGGAACCGACCTGTCCTCATTTTTAGAATCTTTATCCTCTTCCTTAAACGCCGGGTGCACGGGCAATACTGCCAGGAAATAGGTAAACTCGTCATCAGTCTCAAACACCGGTTCCGGTGAACCGTTTTCCTGCATACTGCTGTAAATGGTGGGGAAACCAGTGGAACGGCCTTCCGTCAGCTTCAGTTCTTTTAAAAAGTCGCCTACACGCCGATTTCGGTAATTGCGTGCCACTATTCGCTTCTGCTTTAGTGCTGCTTTTGTAACCGGCGGCAGGGGACCAGGAAAACTGAGTACTTCGATCCGGGTAGGAAAGCAGTTGATTTCAATCGGGCTTTGGTGTTCGTAACTGCGGTGGTAAAAGGCATTGGCCACTACTTCTTCCAACGCATCGAAAGGGTAGTTGAACACCCGTTGCGCTTCGGCCTTAGTGGACGTTTTTGTCACCTTTTCGGCCAGCACATTCGTTTGCAGAAAGGAAAGCACCTTGCGCATTTGGATGTGCAGCGAGCCGCTGAAGGGATGTTCCGTAAAGTCTTTACCCTTTTCGTTCTTATACAACACCACATCGGTACGGGCACCGGGAAAGAAAGCTTCTGGCTTTTCGGAGAAAAAGAGCAATCCAGCATTAATGGGCAATAGGGCTTCCGGTGGTCCGCCGGTGATGCGCATCTGCTGCGCCAGTTCAGGCAGGGGCATGTGAGCAGCTTCCTTAGCCAGGTCACTCTTGATTTCTTCCAAAAACTCCCGTATCAGGCCAAAGTTCAAAGCCGTAAGTGGAACATGGTGAGCTACTCGGTCATCGAAGGGAATGCGTTTGGCCATTTCCAACAGTAACTGTTCTTCCTGCCCGTTTGCCTGTACGGAGTTGGAGCCTCTGCGTACATAGTAACGGTGTTGCCCTTTTTCGCCTAAAGTGGACGGTGCCTTATATGGCCGGTTATCGCCACCAGGTACCCAAATCACCAATATGTGCTTCCCGTCAATAACATAAGGCTGTGCCACCGGTGCGTAATAGGGTTGAAGGCGATGGCTTAAGTTGAGCAATTCTTTCTGAATTCCATCAAGGGCAGCCGGATTAAGTCCAGCAGGTGGAAGTTTCGGCATGCCATTTTCTTCAGCCACGCCAACAAAAATGTAGCCGCCACCCCAGTTGTTGATGTCGTTGGCAAAAGCACAAATAGAGCGAATGATGGGCTCGGGGTTCCAGCCTTCCTTAAACTCAATGCGTTCCCATTCTACGGTTCCGCCATGCAGTAAAGATTCGATATTTACTGGCAACCCCATTACTGAATAATTTCTTTGATCATGCCCTCTGTTTCTTGTTCCAGCCGAAGTATATTCTGCCGGATTTCATCCAGGCTTCGCAACGGCTTATATTGGTAGAAATAGCGGGTGAAGTTGATTTCATAACCCTCTTTGGTTTTGCCGTGGTCAATCCAGGCATCGGGCACATGCGGTTTTACTTCCCGGTCAAAGTAAGTTTCAATGCCTTCCTTGAGCGGCACATTCTCAAAATCACGCAAGTCCGGATCGACTATGGCTTTGCCGGTACGTTTGTCCGTTTCTATTTCACCTTGCTCGTTACGCTTCGGACGTTCTACCGTAATGCGCCTATAGCCAAAATCTTCGTTATCGAAGATTTTGCAATAAGGTCCTTCCTTAAACTCTCCGTAGATCTGTGTAATGGCTCCGATCTGGTCTGGCTTTCCTTCCTTACCATCACCAATTTCCTTACGCTTGTTGCCTAGGCTGCGGTTCAACTTAAAATAAAAAGGATTGTTCCTGTCTTCATGACCGCTACCTGAGGCGTTGATCAGCTGCACTTTGCCCTTGCGTTCTTCGCTTTTGCGATCAGTAACAATCCAAACGTAGGTAGCAATGCCGGTGTTGTAAAACAATTGATCAGGCATGGCTACAACGGCTTCCAGCATGTCATTGCTGATAATCCATTTGCGAATGTTGCTGGGTCCACTGTCGGCCCCACCGCTAAAAAGAGGAGAACCATTGAATACAATACCAATGCGGCTTCCGCCTGTGCTGCGCTTCATCTTGCTCATCATGTGCTGCAAGAACAAAAGCGAACCATCGCTAATGGCTGGAAGGCCTGCGCCAAAGCGGCCGGCATAACCACGGGTATTGAATTCGTCTTTAATGTATTTTTCTGCCTTCTTCCACTCCACACCAAAAGGCGGATTACTGAGCATGTAATCAAAGGTTTCCCGTTCTAGTCCATCTTGCGTAAAAGAATTTCCAAACTTGATGTTAGCCGGGTTTTGCCCTTTGATTAGCATATCCGATTTACAAATGGCGTATGACTCAGGATTGATTTCCTGTCCGAATACTTCCAGCTTGGCATCGGGGTTCAATTCATGCAAATATTCCTCTGCTATCGAAAGCATTCCACCGGTACCACAAGCAGGATCGTATAAAGTTTTTACAATGCCTCTTTTGCGAAGAATGTCTTTATCGTTTACAAAAAGAAGATTCACCATAAGGCGAATTACCTCACGAGGTGTAAAATGCTCTCCAGCAGTTTCATTGGATAGTTCCGCAAACTTTCGAATGAGCTCTTCGAAAATGTAACCCATTTCTAGAGAGCTTACATCCTTGAAAATCTCCCCTGCTTTACTGAACCGTTGTATCACCAAGTAGAGAAGGTCGTATTCATCGAGCTTTTTTATTTGGTCTTCAAAACTGAAATAGTCAATAATTTCTTTAGCGCTTATGGAAAAGCCGTTTATGTAGTTGCGCAGGTTGGCTGCAAGATTAGTGGGGTCTTGTGCAAGCTTTTCGAAATTGTATTGGCTCCGGTTGTGGAATTTCGCTTTCGCCGCACTGTTTAATAGCGGTTCTAATATCTCAGGCTTCTTTGATTTATTGGCCTCATACACCTTTAACACCTGGTCCTTCGTTGGTTGCAGCACAAAATCCAATCTCCGCAGAACGGTTAGCGGCAGTATGACTTTCCCATAATCAGCTTGTTTGTAATGTCCTCGCAACAAATCCGCAATCGACCAGAGAAAGGCCGCTTTCTCTTTGAAATTTCTCATCCGCAATCAATTTGTGCTAAGTTATGATATCGCCTAAATAAGTGCCAATTCTCCTAGACTATCCAAGTTCCTAATCATCCCTTGCCGAAAAATGAGTTTCAATCAGACGACTATCCAAGGTTATTGACATTATACATCTATTTATGCACACTTGCATAATATGGTGAAAACACCCTAACAAAATATTTACTTATCTCTATATATTTAATTCTGCAATATTCCATACCCTGTTTATTTTCCGATGCCCAGACTCAACTTCCAAGAAGGAGGTTCTTTTGATCAGATGGTAAATAAAACATCCAATGGAGGCAAGAAGATCGTTTCTTAAAAAAATAACCCTCGGCTCTCTTGCGCTTACGCCTACTGTGACCATGCTGTCAGGCTGCCTTAATTCCAACGAAGAATATTTGAGAGAAGGCATTGACGGGGACGATTTTCATTATTTCGATAACAATCTCACCAACCTTCATTTTTATTTCATCAATGCGGGTTTAGACGGCAACCGGCTCAAACGGCGTAAGGAAAAAAGCTTGCTGCCTTACATGATCGTCAAAATTCCGCAGCAGCATATTGCGGAGGAAATGCTGAGAGAAACAGATTTCCCGAAACCCGAGAATGGATATATAGATAAAGACAAGAACAACACCACCAAATCCCAGATCTCCGGTTTTTCATACTTAGCCTTCAGACTGTTCCCGCCTTATGGTGATGATAAAAAAGAAGCGCGGTCTATGAAGCTGGATAATATTGAGCTGCTGCTGGATTGGAACAATGAGAAGTATTTTGAATTGCTGCTGCCGGAGCCGCAGGAGTATACTGATTTTAATAATGATTTTAATAAATTCAAAACTCCCAACACAAATCCGCTAAGAGTTCTGCTTCCGGCAAACGAAAGTTCGATCACATTTTTTAAAAGAGTGTGCAAACAGCTTTTTAAAACCAGGCCTGCCGATATTCCTGTTACTTTATTAGAAATACCCCGAGGCTTGCTTCTTACGCCCGATAAGTCTTCTTTTGGTCAAAACATAAAGCCCGTTTTCGCTGCCAATTCTATCGGCAAGCAAAGATTTGTTTATCATACTGCGCAGGGAAAGATGGTGCGGTGTGTGCAGGAGATTTGGACCACGCAACTCTGGTTTCAGCAATTTGAAAACGGTAAACAGTCTGGCCGGCTGATAAGTCCTCCTGTACGTGCGGCAGGTTATACAGATTGGACCGATGGCTCCGGAACACATCCGGACTGCCCGCCGGCTGATGAAATGTACACTTACCTGCCCACTTATTTAGACCGGGAAGAAATTACATTCCTCACCGCCCTTGGCCGCAAGGTGAATACCGCTGCAGAATGGCAAATAAACACCCAAGGCCTCACCCTCACCGGGCTTGGCGCCATTACTAAGCTGCATTACAAAAATTTCAAACCTCCTGTGGGCAGCACGCTTGCGGAATATGAACATCACATTACACTGGGCAGGGATGAATACGTGAAAGTGGCCCGCATAGGCGTAATAAGCGTTAGCGGCCAGCGGGCATTATATGTACGCATAGGCAGGCGAGTCATAGACCAAGGAGTGTCGTACATGCAGTTCAGGGAGTATGTAGAGATCATCCAGGAAGAAATCAATTATTTTGACACGCAGCTATTCATAAAAGGTACTGACGGAGATGAACCGCCAAACTACATTCAGGCGCGGCGGCTGCCAAATGATTCAAATACCATTGTTCACGGCAAGGACGAGGAGACAAAAGAAACGGATGACCGGTGGAATGATGAAAAGGTCTGGCAATATTTACCGGGACAGGTTACTGATCCTGCTGGGAATAAAACGAACAACTGGCATACCCATTACCGACGCTGGCTTTTTAAATCAGTAAGGGCAGTAACGCTCAGAACAAAGCCAATTGATACAAGGCTGGGCAAAGTCGATTGTGATGCAGACTGCCCGGCAGACAATCCCCGGGTATTTTGGCCGGTGCTAGAAATGCAAGAGCCGGATGATACTGGCAAACTTATAAACAAAGACGCCACGCTGGATTTTGTTGGCCTTGACTGGAACAACAATGAATGCAGGTTTACCAGCACCTTCCTGTTCATAAGGAAAGATGTGATTGAAGATATAGTAGCTAATGCACCCCATGGCTGCATAGATGCCATTTATAAAGCTTTTGCAAACGCGGATTTCTCAAGGCGGCATATAGACCTGCGCAACCAAGTGACGGCTTATAGCAGGGATTATGCGCCCGCTGATGCGCAATCCAAAGAGCTGCCCAATAAATCCAACGTAGCGCAAACGCAGTTCCTTGAATATTATTTCACTATTTGTGCGGAGCCGGATGATGTAATAAGAGATGACAGCCATGCTCCATTCAGCAGCATCTTCAATGAACGCGCCTTCCCCTTATATCCCCAGGTAAAAAGAGCCCAGTTGTTCCTGGAAAATCTCCCGGAGCGGCTTCCATCGGTGGTAGAATACCATGAAGATTTTATAAGATATGGTTATGAAGTCACACAGAGAGTAGGACCAAAAGACTTTGTGAAAAACGTAGCAAGGCTGCTGTTCAATCATACCGAAAAATTCATGAAGGGCATCGAGGAAGTAGCATCCGTAAAAGATAAGATCACCGGTGCTGAAGAAGACATCAATACTTCATACCGCCGTATTAAAGAATCATTCAGTGGCGCTGGCGCAGCCGTTGGCGGATTGGTGAATCCTGATTTCGATGTTCAATCCGTTGCGCTTATTAAGCAAAGCATTGCTATTGGCAAGGATATTAATAAGAAGATGGAACAGGCGCAGGATATTAGTAATAAAATAACCCATTTCAATCCTTCTGACTTGTTTCGCCAGGCGCCAGAAATATTCAGGGGCATAAGCATCATAGATATTTTGCACGAAGTGTTCCCTGAATTTGAAGCGCCAGTGAATGAAATTAAAAATGTAACTGCGCAAATTGAGCAGTTAAAGGATGAAGTAATTAACAATCCAATATTCAAAGAGATCAATGCCGATGTTGAAAAAATAAAGAACGATATAAATGATGTTACTGTAGCAATCGAGAAAACGAAAAATGCAATCGATGCAAAGGTCAGGGAACTGCAAGCCCTGAAGAACCAATTGAATATTGAACAGCAGTTCATGGAAGTGGAGAACTTGGTGAAAGCTGCCATTGACCAGTATAAGATAGATTTTTTGGAGGTAAGGGATGGCGTAATATCTGTTGTCAATGATTCAGTAGATATAGCGGCAGAATATATTGCTACCGAGCTGATGTCGAAAGCGGAAATTATTTATCCTTATTGGATCCTGCTGCGGAGCGCTAAGACAGATCTGGAAAAATTGAAGCCCTTATTATCAGCCGATGGCCAAAAAATAATAGATGACTATTCGAAAAAGTTTTTTGAGGAAGAAGGGTATGCGCTGATCAATATTGCTAAGGATAAAGAAAACGAAGCGCTGCGTGCGTTTGACGATGTAAAAACTACAGTAAAAAATAACATCACCCCTTACTTTACAGCGTACAAAGATTACAGTGAAAAATTAAGAACAGAAGCTAAAGCCCTTGAAACGTATGCCCGGGAAAAAACAGACCAGCACTTAAAAGATTATATAGCAGCCCGCAAAGAAGTGCTGGATAAAAAAGAAAAATATGAAGCGCAAATTAATGCCTTCATAAAAAGCAAGACCGATGACCTACTGGATAAGTTAGTTGCAAAAGTAGATGACGCCGCCGCTGTTCTTGCCAATGAAATCAAATTCCGCGAAATAGTAAAAACAGTAAATGCCGTAATTAATATTCTGGAATCCTCAAACATTTTCTATTACGTTGACCTTTATGAAAAAGGCGTAAAGAACTTTGAGATCATTAGGGCGAAATTTAAAGACGGAATTTATCCAAAAAATGTAATCGATGGCATAGTAACTTATTTGCAAACAAACAAGAAAGAAGATATCCAAAAAATCCGCGCAACCCTCGTTACCCATTATAAGGACAATTATGACAGGCTTAGGACCGACATAAACGCTCTTACGCGGGATAGCGCGGATAAAGTGCAAGCATACACCGGCATTTCCGTTTCGAAAATTGTAAATGAAATAGCAAAGGACAAATTGCCAACCAGCGTGAAGGGTTTGAAAGATAAAGTTGATGAGGCAACAAAAATATTGGAAGGCGAGCTAAAGCAACGACTCCGCGCTCAGCTTAAACAATACGAAACCCTCCTCCGCCAACAAGTAGACCAGCAGGCAGCAGGAATAGTAAAACAAATTAAAGACAAGATAGACGACCTTGAAAGGCGGGTACGCCTGGATCCTAATAACCAGGAGCTTTTCAACAAACTGGCACAGGCAAAAAAGATCTTTAACCTGCTTACTTCCATGAGCAAGAAGGAAGTGAATTATACCTGGCAAACCACTTCCTTAAAGGATGCGGATTTCGGCCCCGTTTCATTTATAAGTTCTTCCGATCCGCGCACCACGCTCAGCGTAAACGTGCACACCGTTATTTATTTTCAGCCCTCACAATTCCCGGCCGTCATAGACAGGATAGAAGCCGTTGCAGAGAACCGCCTCACCAACTTTGGTCTTAGTCTGCTCAAGACAATGACGGTCAACTTTAACGAAGTAAGCTTCATTGCCGGCACTAACCGCCCTGCCAAGTTTGATGTCAAGATCAGGGATGTGCAATTTTCAGGCGCGCTTTCATTTGTGCAGGCCTTTGAAAGCTGGCTGAAATCGTTAATGGGCGATGCGTTCAGGCTGAAGTTGGGGCCTACGTTCGTGAACATCGGCTACACATTGCCGATACCGGACATCAGAACGCCCTCTTTCAATTTCTTTAACCTCACACTCAACTTCGACTTCTACCTGCATTTTGATAAAAAGCCCCTGCAGCTTGGGTTCTCTCTGGCAAGGCCCGATAATAAATTTGGCCTTACCGTGGGCATTTATGCAGGCTTTGGATTTTTTGGACTGATAGCAGAACCCAAGCACGGCATTACTGAAATAGAAATAGGGTTTGAGTTTGGCGGATACTTCGGACTTACCCTAGGTCCTTTAAGGGGTGAGGTAAAGCTGGTGGTAGGACTGTATTACAAGAAAGACGCATCGGGCGTAACAATAGAAGGCTACTTCCTGTGCGAAGGGCGCGTGAAGCTTTGGTTCATCATGATACTTGCACGGTTCTACATGGGCGTTAGAAGCCAGGGCGGATATGTTGAAGGAAGGTGCACCGTTACTTACGAAGTAAGCCTTGGAAGCTTCTTTAAAAAATCATTCACGGCTACCTATTATAAAAAGATCGCTGGTTCAAGCCCTGGCAATAGCGGATCCGGGGGCTCGGGCGCTGCTTTGGCTCAAAACAATGCTGTACCAAACGGGCAACATAATTTTTTGCCAGGAGGAATTCTTGCAAACACCAAAGCTTCCGGACAGCCTGAAACAACAGAAAATCCCGAAGCAAGAATTGTACACCAGCTTAGCCTAAACGATTGGGAAAACTTCATAAACTCTTATACCGACTGACATGGCCAAACCCGTAATACTTGTAAGCATACTCCCTTTTGGCATTGCTGAAGTTAAAGGCATAAAGTACGCACGCTTTTCGCTGTGCATTGATCTGAAATCGGTGTACAAAGAAACTGATCCGCCGGATCAAATGGCATTGTGGGATTTTTTTAAAACATTCGGACTGCCAAATAATTCCATACACGCCGGCATTACCGGCAGCCGCAAAATTGAATTCCAAGTAGATGGTTCAAAGAAATTGACCGGAACTTTTTGTTTTGATGAGTTCAAAAATGTGCAGCAGTATTGGAAAGCGCTGTTGGGAGAAAATGAAACGGAATTGAATGCACTGCAGGTAGATAGGGAAACAGCGCCAATGAAAAATCTTGTAGCAGGACTAGCCACCGCTCCCATCCTTGACCCCTTCATGCCCGACCCAACAATTATATTTTCCCGCGCCGTTGCAAAACTTGAGCAAATACAACTTGCACCGGGCAATAATATCGCGGAAACGGAAATTGAGATCGGAAGAGTAAAAGAATTACTGCAGCCCTTTCATGAATTTATAAGAGATATAAATAAAAAGCTGAAAGGCATTGCAGATTTTGCGCTCCTGCAAAATAGGAATCAAAGCTATAAGCTCCTCTCCGGGCGAATGGGTGCTTTAAATGCTAATGTATATTCAGCAGACCGGATAATGGACAGCTTTTCCTTCATCGGCTCAAACATCCTGTTACAACGCTTCTTTGGCATAACCATCGACTTTCAAATTGAGCTGTCAGAACTGGTTAAGACATTAGGCGGCAACAAAGATTTTACTATAAGGGTTACGCAAGCATACGATGATCTGAATAAAAATGTTGACTGGCAATACATGACAACCGCCATGACGCTTGCAGGCAGTAACGATAACAAGATCATATTTGTTAAGTCAAAACCAGTGGCTGCTGCTAAATATAAAGCGGAGAACTACGATCGTGGCTCCAAGCTCAAAAGCCTGGAGCTGATTGAAAGCCGCATAACTAAATACGAAGAGAAATTAATAAGCGCTACAAAAGAATCTGAGCGCTACGCGATCATGAAAGAGATCATTAAAGTGGATTCCGCCGCGCTCACCCGTGGATTGACGGTATATGACGAGAATAGGGAACCGCTGTCGCCTGCTGGACAGGCAAATGTCCAATTGACCAACAACCTGCTCATTCAAATGCAGGATATTGTAAAGGGCTACAGGTTCGGCTTGCTGAAGAAAAAGAACAACCATCCCGTAATAAAACCACTTGGCAGAAGAAGCGTAACGTTAGAAAATAAAAACATGAAAATCCCGGAAGAATTCAAGACACAGGACATGGCCATGAGCATAGATTCCGGCATACATGCACTGGGAGAAAATGAACAGAATGAGGTGAAAGAGAAATTGCTACTGGACAATGCCATACTCACATGGTCAGGTGAAAACATTGGAATGCCAAGTGTTTTTTCAAACCCTGAAGATGAAACTAATTTTCCCGCTACTGTTGATGAAGGCTCTGTTGATGAATCTTACAAGCTGGTTTCTGACGCATTCAGGCGGGTATTTGTAGAAGAGCATTTGCCAAAAGCAGTTACCTACCAGACGCAGCAGTCCAACGGCCAGACCGTAGTCACCGTCGATGGCCAGCAATTGATCCATATTATTTATTCTTCCATTGAAAACCAGAAGCTGTTGCTTGGCCATGATTACCACCTTGTTCTTACTCCGGAATATAAAAATGGATGGGGGATACCGTTTGAGAGCAGCACTAGTGCCAATGTGCTCAACTTTAAAGATTACCCTCCTCACCGCTGCGATGTTGAGCTGTTTAAATTTAAGCGCAATGAGCCCGTGGCCTCAGTAGTCTTCTTTGCAGAGGAAGAGTTGCTGAAACCAGAAGATGAGAATCATGTGCGGCTGCCAACAGAAGGACGTGAAGGTGAATCACTCCATCATCTTGTAATAAGAAATCGCAGCAAGCATATAAACAGTGAAGGTAGTACTAAGCAGACATCCGTACGGCATGTGCTGCCGCCATCTATTTCATTTGAACATGCTTTCTGGCACGGCAAGATATTTCAAATGAGCACGGAAGAATCTTACAAATGGTATTTGAAATATCACTTCCCGCACGATACAACCCATGATTATGGCTCCATAAAAATGAAGGAATTTTATCCCGATGATTGTGAGATCAATTATCTGCCAGACCCATTGTGCAAGGGCTTCCGGCTGGAGTTTTACCTTGACAAGGCCCGCATGATCAAGGCACCGCAGTACGCAAAATATGAGCAGCAGGAATATTATTTCTCGGGTGATTATCCTTCCATAAATGCCTGGAAAATTATTTTGGAAGATATTGATTACGATGAGGAGTTGGTGGTCGTGAGAAAAGAAAGAATTTACATCAGGATAGAAAAAGGAATGGAGATTTTTGTAACGGCAAGAACTATTCTTGATGATTCTTATGAAGAAACGTTCCAGACCTTCGGTAACTACAATGATTTTACAAAGTACGGCAGCAATGATCTGTTAACACCACCGCTTGAGTTTAGTCTAGTGCATGCACTGCAGCGGCCGCTCTTAGCTCCCAAGCTGAATAACACTCTTGCTTCTTACAAAGAACGCAACAGCTCCATACTGCAGCTTGCATTGTCCTTAAACATTGAGCAATTGGATATTTATGGCAATCTTTCTGGCATAATAAAATACGTTGACAACACGCAGCCCACCGGATCCATAGAGCTGTATGCAAAATGGGAAGATTATAATGATGATCCAGCCAACATAATTGTTCCGCAGGATAACTGGACGCCTCTTAAGCCAGTCAATCACATAGAGCTTACACAATTTGAGCAGGGCGAAAAAAACAGCAGTGCCGCCAGCTTTGAAACTTTCATTCCTGTGTCACCCGAGCAAATGGAAAGGATGGAATCAAACCTTACAAGAACAAGCAACGATAAAAACGATTCAAAGAATTATGCAGCTGACGTAGCTCTTACCTATGATGTGCGTGAAACAAAATACCTTGAAAAATATTGCTGGGTGATCAGCAAATCAAAATTCACGTCTTACTTTTCTGAGCCAGCACTTAAAGCAGGTGAAAAAAGGGCCGCCCCAGATCTTTATTTCGCCAGGCTTTCAGCAGCGCCTTTTCTGGTAAAAATTTTGAACAGCAAAAAACCCAACAAGCCACAGCTTGCCAGCAGGAACATCAACCTTGTTTCAGTTACTGAAGAAATGAAGATCGATGATGGCATAGTGCGTAAAGCCACCATGAACCGGCTGAAATTTTATTTTGAAAGAGGAAGGCTTTCCTCCGGGAAAGGTGAGCGGATTGGATTTGTAGTGAACGAACCGGAAAGCAGGTACAATGATTATTTTATAGAGCATGAGCTGATGTCGGTAGTTGGAAGGGACATTGTTTCTGATTCAGTGAAACCCTACGATGGGCTAACGCGCAACAGCGCCATATGGCTTCAGAAAGCAAATTTTGTAACGCACGATCCGTATAATCTCACCAGTGAATATGGCAATAAGGCTGACGACATTGAAAGCTTTTCCCCCGAATATGTAGAAGATCTTGGCCTGATGACTTATTTGCCAAAATTTGATATTAGGCTAAACCTTTGGTACTTGGAAGTTGAGCTGGACATTAATGATGAATCGGGAAATGAATTGCACAGCCCCTTCATTCAGTTTGCGATGGTGCATTATCAAAAGAACTCGTTCAACTATAAGAAGGAAGCGGTAAACCCTGACCTGTTGCTAGATTGCAGGCTTTCTGAAATTCAGAAATCGGGCTTCGTTTACATCATGGGATCAAGGTTAATCACTTTGAACTTTGCCCGCAAGGAAGTGCGCATAAGCATTGAATACGACGAATCTTCTTTAAAGAAAGAAAAATTAGTTCCTAAAACCACAGCTATCACACGCTCAAAATTTTATGCATGCGTGCAGCAACGGGAAAAAGGCACACTTAAATGGAGAACTGCGGATGTAAGCAAAGAAAACGATAAAGCAGCCTTCACTGAAATTGCGCAGCAATCCCCCGGCACCATCAAATATCTAAAACCATGGGGCATGCAATACCAGTTGGTGGTTTTAGAAACAGAAGAGTGGCATGATGATAAGAATGCATCAATGGAAGCATTGCTGGATAATAAAAACAACCGTGTGGTACTGGTGAATGTTTTTGAATTATGATCTGATAATTATTAACCCTAAATAAGCACTATTATGAAATTGGCACACATTAAGCAATCCGTTTTTATTTTCCTGACGATGTTCTTTCTGAGCTGCACCAGTCAAAAAACCAAAACAATCGAGTTGAATGAAATATCATTGGCCGATGGCATAAAGAAAGAAACAAATAAAATAGAAATAAAGTATTACGAAGCAAGCAGCGCAACCATACAGTACAAAAATATGGGCGCCATTGCTTATGCAAAGAAATATGCCGCTTTAAATGATAACAAGTGTGGCGTTTACAACAACAATTCCGCGGCAAATTTGAGCGATTGTGCGCATTTCATAGCACATTGCCTGAAGGACGGCGGTATCGAAATAAAAGCAGGCATTCCCAATACGGCAATTTGTAAAGATGGGCTGTGTTACCGAGTGGAGGAGCTAACTGCGGCGCTGTTAAATCTCTCGAAAACATATAGTAATGTAACACAGATTAAGATAGACGATGCCATTATTGGCGATTATGGATTTTTTAAAGTCCCTGCTATAAGGCCTACGCATGCATTCATGATATGCCAGCCGGCTGCAAGTACTGATGATATCACCATCTATGCACATACCACTAACCGCTCATGCACCAAGCCGGAACCAAAGTGGTATCAATTCTTTGATGTAGCCTATCGCATCACCGATGCCAATTAAACTTTTAATACAATAATTTATGATCAAAGGATTTGATGCGGCCCACGACCTGAGCCGGTTTGCGTCCTGTCTTGTAAATGAAGGCTTCAATTTTGTGTGCCGCTATTACAACATTAATAACCCTGCTAAAAATTTGACTTTTGCAGAAGCAAACTACTTAACAAGCGCAGGGCTGAGAATTGTTACTGTATGGGAAAACGGATTTCCTACAATCAGCTCTTATTTTTCACATCAAAAAGGAATAGCTGATGGCACGGCTGCGTATGAATATGCAAGCAATGTCATTAAACAACCGTCAGGCACGCCAATATATTTTGCTGTAGACTATGATGCATCTCAGACAGATATTAATGATCGAATACTTTCGTATTTCGAAGGCATTATTGAAGGTTTTGGTCACCTCAGCAGCACTCAGCGTGATCCTGTTTACTTAATAGGCGTATATGGATCGGGACTTGTATGCAAATCATTATTGGCAGCAAATAAAGTTACCTACACATGGCTGGCGCAATCGCAGGGATGGCGCGGTTATAAAACTTTTACGCAGTACAACATAAAACAGCTTAAGCAAACGGTAGAATGCAGTTCAGCCGGCTCGATCCAAGGCGATCCTGATGAAAGTCCTAATGATAACGAAGGCTCCTTCCAAATCACGCATCTTACAGATTTTATTGTACGAAATAAATTACTCAACGCGGTTGAGGATGAAGAAAGCTTAACGCGTGAAAACTTCAGAAGGTTAACACTTGCTGAAATGCAGGCAAAAATAAAAAACAATAATAACTCACCTTTTTCTGATGGGCTGGTCTTAGCTATTTGTTGGCTGGAGAGCTCATTTAAACCGGAAGCTAAAAATCCATCTTCAACTGCAACTGGTTTAATGATGATGACAAAGCCCGCAATTGATACCACAAACGCTAACATTCCCGCGGGAATTCATTTTGCTCACTCAGAAATGACAGACCCCGATAAAGCCATTGCTGCAGGAACATGGTATTTGAATGTAATTTTCAAGCATGAGGGTACAGGCGACAAAGCCAAAACGTTGAAACGCTTTGGTGATGGAACTGATTCTTATGCTACCAAAATCATAACCTGCGAATCTTGCCTGCAATCTGTTGTAGTAGGGAATGAGCAAAGCTGCCTTGATGCAATACATACTTAAACTGTAATTTTCCTCAAAATCTTCTCCAATTCGTTTAAAATGAACTTTATACGTTTTAATTAGGTTGTTGCCTTTTAGTTCATGTTTCGGATCTAGATGATAACAGGAATTTGAAGATTCATAGTCTTTGATTGCAGTCTATAGCCGCCGGCAGTCGGTTGCTCGCATCGGTAATTTGGTATCCAGGTTTTTGTTCTCCAATTTGAGTCTTACTCTTCCCTGAAGGTGTTTTAATTGACACCTCTAAAAGCTATTGGTATAGCAAGGTTGATGCAATTATCCAGAGAGTGCCATGGAAACAACTTATTCTGGCGCTAAAGCAAGTCGTAGTTGTGCTATACAGCACCAATTCTAAGAGACGTTTCTAAAATGACACTGAGCGTCTTTGCATACACAGCCGCTTTCCATTGATTAGAGTCGACAAAAAAAGCATTCCGGATTTGATTTTTGATTGCATCATACAATTGAAAGTCTTGGCCTTTGCCTGTTGCGTAAAGCCAATGGTCCGCTCTCAGCGCCTCAAGAACCTGCATGATTGGTTGTGTCCCGAATTCTAAAGCGATTGGCGCCAAATCTACGTCTGGAGACAAGGTATTATACACTTCCGCAACAGTTCCAATGACTTTGGCTGATACAGCATCGCCCAAGCTTGGATTGGTCACACTTGGTCCGTACCATCGGCAGCAGCGATCATAGACGGTTCTGGAAGTCCCCACGTAAATCAACTCCCCATGTCCCGAAGGCCCAAGTCCGGTATGGATGTCGATACTTGCCAGTCTTTTCGTTGTTATCGGAACATGTCGCTTGATAATCTCATGAAGAGTCCTGTTGGACCATGAAGCAGCGGCTCCGCCATAAAACAAACCCGTTGGCTGGCTATATTGCCCACCTTGGATGGCAGCTTGGAAGGCTTTGATGCCCCGCTGATTAATGAATTTTTGCAGCGCCAGGTCTGCATCATGGCGGTCGCTGCCTGCCCAATTCGACGGAACCAGCCAATTGTGAAGTTCCTCATAAGCATCAGAAGGCGGAAGCTCGCCGGAGAAATCTTGAAAATTCCTATTGAGATCAATATTGTCTTCGTTCACACGTCGTAACCAGGCAAACCCATAAGGATTTAATGAATGGACAAGGACAATCCGGGTGCTGAGCGAAAAAAATTTATAATATTCGTCTTCGAAAAAACCCACCTGGCATCCCGACCCAGCAAATCCCTCTACTCCGTGCGTGCCGGAAATGATCATGACAACGTTTTCTGCATTCTCTTCACCAATCGTTGCTACGTCCGTAACAAGAGGCTCTCCCTGCGGTCCTTTTAAGTCAGGCAACTGGTAAGAATGTACTTTCGCATTTTTGGATCTGGCTGCGCTCAGAAACCTGTCACGTGCTTCATTGTATGAAGTGGCAAAATATTCACTAATAGGCATTGTTGATTGTTTACCAATAAAGAAGTTTGATGAGTTTCAAGTTTTGCTTATAAAATTTGTTTCACAATAACTTCTTCAGAAAAAGAAAAGCTGTTTAAAAAGGGGAGAAAATTACCACTGGAAAAATCCGCAGGAGAATAGTTTGTAGAAGCCAGCCCAAAAGGTGGACTTTTCAGAACTCCACACTTTTGCAAAGCCTCTGCCACTAGTTGGCTACAGATAAAGGTCGAGCCATCACCGAGAGGATTTCTTTTCTCTCTTCCTCTGACCATGAAATACTTATTATCGTTGTATGGTTTGCCCTTTACTTCTCGCACAAACTTTAATAGCTCGATTTGTTTTTGCCGGGAAAGCGTAGGCTGCAGTTTTCTTATTGCAATTGTCCCTTCAAAAGCAGAAATTTTTTCTTCAAACCATACTATTTGTACCCCACTTACACATTCATTTCGCTCAACATCCCAACAAATCGGAACCTTTGTTGACTCAAATACCGCCATTCTACCATTCCAGTTAATCAGCATAGCCACCTGCGACCACATGCTATTTATAAATTTCTGGACTCTTTTATGCTGTTCATATGTGCCGGAAAAAAGTGCTATATCTCCAGTATTAAATTCCATTGCCGAAAATTTATATTCGAATTGCTTTATTTTAATTTGACCAATAAACAGATTATCCTTATATAAGGCTCTTCACATCAATCTGAAAATTTGAAGAGTTTAGAAGCTTAAATTTGTTCGATTACTGTAGCTTGAAATTACTATTATCTGCCCTTAGATAAAAAACATCTCGCCTTCCTGAAAGCAATTTGTTTCGAATGATTGCTGCAATTAAGGGAATCAAAAGTTTCATAAAGTGGAAATTCGTGGCTATTTATAGCTCATTATTAAACATAGCTTCTTCAATATCACGGTTATTTGGTGCGATAAATTGTCTGTCGGGGCTACCAAACCGGAATTTCTGAAAATTAGTTCAGAAGTTCCGGTTTTGTTTTCCTCTACACGTCCCTTCTGACGGGCACTTAGCGTGAAAACCGAATTCATTTTTACGGTTCGAGGTTGGTCAATTTTCTTGGAATAATGGATTCCTTCGGGGAAGATGGAAAATTGAAGCGTTTGTTTGCTCTTATAATCGCTGGAAGTCCATACAGACGGGAAATCCATTATATGTTCGGTAGAGCGTTTGACGAATTTTTCCAGGTTCGAGGCGGAAAAAGTGGTCATGCCGACATACGTTTCCATTTCCTCCCTTTCGCTCTTAAACTTGCGGGAGAACTTCTCGTACAAGTCGGCCTTGATTTCCTCGTTAATGTACCGTTCTTCTAAGCGTTCAATCTTTTCTTTCAACTCCTTTGATTTAAGTTTGTATTGCTGCAAATGTTCCTCTCTTTCGGTGTTAAGGGTGTTGTAGATTTTGCGTAGCTGGAGTTGGTACAGGTCAATGTAATCTTCGCAAAGTGTAACCTCGTCTAATATGGTTTCAAACAGTCCGTGAAGTTTCTTGGCGCTAACATTACAAGAACAGTGGCTTCCGTTGTCGCATTTGTAGTAATAGAGGTTTTTGGCTTTGACGATATAGCCCCGCAAATTCTCCTTACAGTTTTCGCATTTAACGAATAGCTTTAGGGGCACGTTTTCATTTAGCAAGTTGGCTTTGTAGCCGTGTGGGATTTTGGCCTTTTCCTCGTTTCCTTTTAGAAAGTTTCTTTTAATGATTTGCACTTCGATTGCAAAAACCCGCTTTAGGCGTTTTGTCAGTTTACCGCGATAGCCACCATCGGCAAAGATTTTGTTCACGCACCGCCAACACCGTTTCATCCGCTCAATCACTTCATCTGCTCCATCTCTGTCCTGTACAGAAGCGCTTTGAATCACTACTGCCAGCAAAAGGCCTAAGGTGTCAACAATAATATGTCGCTTTCTGCCCTTTACTTTCTTGCCGGCATCAAAGCCTCTGCTTTCCCCGCCAACCAGTGTCGTCTTCACGGATTGGGCCTCAATGATGGCTGCTGTTGGTTCTGTGTGGCGGCCTGCTTTCTTACGCAGTTGTTCCACCAGCCTTGCTTGTATCTGTTCAAGCGTTCCGTCTCTTTTCCAGCGGCTGAAATAAAAATACACCGCCTGCCATTTGGGATACTCATGTGGCAGCATCCGCCACTGACAACCTGTTTTCACCAAATAAAAAATAGCGTTTACAATAACCCGGTAAGCGTACTTCCGCTTTCATTTATCTTTTACATAAGGTTCTATAACTTGCCATTGGCTGTCGCTCAGATCAGTTGGATAAATCAGCATATGACTTGCATTTGTAGTTACTTACAAGTTATTGACTTTGTCCAGCCCTAAGCACAGCCATTCTTACTGATGACCCTATAAAAAACTTATCTCAAAATCTTAAACAGCTTCTAAGGGAGTTTTTTCTTTATGTAAAGACCAATCTTCTGAAGTCGGCGAAATCACTGCACCTTATGATATTTTACTTAACTACAAAGACGTGGCAGATGTTTTCCCTCAAATGTTGCAAGCCTGTATTGACAACCAAGAAGCAATTGATAGCGAGTTGACCTTATTTATGCAAACGAAGTATTTAAGGTTGCCGTCTCCAATTCTAAGTTTCTTAAATCTTGTTTTCGCAGTGGAAACTCTTCACAACACCTATTTTCAGAACAAACAAATAAAATATTTTGCTGACCGTCTTAAAGACTTAATTCAAAGAAGCAGTGCGATGATTGAGCACTTTATTTATGATGTGAATGATTTTTGCCGAAGGGTTAAGCTGCAGAGAAACTTTTTGGCCCACGACCATAGCAAAGCAAAAAAGATTGTCATACCCGAAAAACACTACCCTTATTTCATCAGCACTTTACGGATGATATTTGAGTGTACCTTTTTGAGAATCCTGAAATTGGACGATGAGTGAATCAAACTCTACTTGAAAAGACATTACGTTTATGAAAAAAATAAAGGCAAGTTTCAGGAAATGCGGCAAGAGCTTTTGTAGAACTACATCAAATCCATTAGGTATGCTGACCCTTCCTAACCTTTTTTTACCATTTCTGACCAGTTTTTAATCCTTCCGAAATGGTTGTATTAGGAAACGGCTACCCCCAACGCAACAACATCACCTCATTTTTATTACTCATTGAATAATTTTAGATGTTTTCAAATGAAACTTCTTGCAGGATAAACGCAGCTCAAAGCCCCTATTACAAAACAATCTAAACAAACTTGTTAGGATTGAAGACCAGTACCTCTTCATTATAATCGGCAAGCATTTACTTTTGAATTAAATAACCGTTATATGAACAAATGGTATTCCTTTTCATTTGACAATAGCGAACATGCCGAATTTTTTCTAACCCCAAACAAAATTGCCGCCTCGCTGCACGAAATGTTTTATACCTCTTTTTTTGGGCATATCTCTCGTATTGCCTTTTATAAGGCCATAATAGCAAATGACTGCCTGTGTTTCCAGTAATGGGAAATTGGAAGACTTTTATAACCAGTTATGAAGTGCCAACCTAAATTGTTTCAGTGGGCAACTTTTCAAGAGGAGATTTAAAATTCAGGCTATGCTTACATAAACAAAGCTCATTAGGCAAATAATGAGTCTTACCTTCCTAAGCCAGAAAAAGTTTTGCGAAAAGGGTCAAAAAGATTCGTAAACGGGTCAAATCACCTTAATAATTTTACACCTTCCAACGATTGCAAAACTAAATCTTGCTAAAGACAAAGACGTTATTCCGTGCAAGGGAAAAACAACGAAACAAGATGAAAAAACATCGCTGTAGGATATGATAAAGCTAAGTTTCCAAAAGGTATTCCAAGAAAACTTAATGACGTAACATCTAAAAACGAAATGGAAAACGCTGCTTTAGGAAATTATGATTTTCAAAAAGAATATTTCTTTGTAGGAATCAATATAGCAACCAGTTCTTTAGCGCATACACAACTATTTGTACTTCGCCTTTCACATCCATCTTGTCCTCAATGTGCTCCTTATGAGTTTGCACCATGCGGGCTTTAATTTTTAATTTATCTGCAACTGCTTTTGCCGAATAACCTTGGCAGAAAAGTGTTATGATTTGTAACTCAATCGCAGTAAACTCCTGCTTTTTTTCCGCAGTTCCGAGGCCCATTTTGTGCGAAGAAAAAAATTGAGAACTTCTCTTCCTAATCGAAGAACAAAAATATTCCCCTCCACTATTTACTATCCTAATTGCTTTGACAATTTCTTCATCATCTCCGTTTTTAAGCACATAGCCTTTAATTCCTAAACTTCTCATTTTGCAAACGAGTTCTTCGTTGTCATACATAGAATAAACAATAATTGTCGCCTCAGGGAAGGCCTCACGAATTAAAAAACATGCTTGAGTGCCATCCATTTCGCCCATCTTCAAATCAGTGACAATAACATCCGGCTGAAATTTCTTAACAGCTAAAATTAATTCTTCACCATCGGCAACGGTAGCAAGAAGTAAGAAGTCTTTTTGTAAGGAAAAGGTGTGCTGAAGGCCGTTACGCAACATTTTATGGTCATCAGCAATAACAAGCCGAATCATCTCATAGGCATTTTCCATGTAATTGCAGTAAGTTGTGTTGGCTAAAGCTAACATCAGATCTGCGAAAAAACAATAACCTAAAATAGGTATATTCTTAAGGGATTATACTTAGTCGTAAAAATTTCCTTCGGGCAACGTAAAAAGATGCCTTGACTTCAGGGGTTCCAGTGTCGTAAAATTGGAAAGAGTTTCTAATTACGCCTTAACCCAACCGACATGCTGAAGCGAGTATTAATATCGATACTACTTGTATTGATTGTACCTACCTTTTTCCCACTGTTATCATTTGGCCAGGAATCGTCCCTAAATAATCCCGGAGCGCTTTCTCAGGAACAAATGGTCAAGTATCTAAATACAATTGGAGAAAAATTCTCAAAATGTGAGCGAAAAATTATTGAGCGGTCAAAAAAGGCATTGGAAAACTTTATCGCTCAGGAAAAAAACATCCAACAGAAATTGTTGCCTATAGATTCTGCTGCAAGCGCGGCAACGTTTACCAACTCTTTTGAGAAGTATCTGTTGTTTCAAAAACAGTTGGAAAACAAAGCAAATCAAATTAAAGGAAAAGGTTTGGGAGCTTACATCCCCTATTTGGACACGATAAAAACATCGTTAAACTTTCTCAATTCTGAAGATTTGCCTCTAAAAGGTGAAATAAATGTCGCTTTGGAAAAGGTAGATGATCTAAAAAATCGCTTTTCTCAAATTCACAAGCTCCAAGAATTCATAAGAGAAAGGAAAGAGTATTTAACGGGGCAGCTACAGAAATTTAATTTGACAAAGGATTTAAAGAAACTAAATAAAGAAATTTTCTACTACACTCAAGCTATAAAATCATACAAAGATGTATTGAGCGATCCCAAAAAAATTGAACAACAGGCTTTAAATATTCTCAAAGGCGTACCACAATTCCAAGAATTCCTAAGACGCAATTCGCAATTGGCTGCATTTTTCGGTGGGTCACAATTATTGAATACACAGTCTTCTTTGGTCGGCCTGCAAACTAGAGTTGGCGTTCAGCAAATGATCACAAGAAATTATACTTCAGCGAGCCCTGCCAGTTTCGTTCAACAGCAAATGCAAAATGCCGCGATTCAATCTACTGATGTACGAGACAAACCTGCTTTTCCTGATGCTTTTGGCGGCACGGTGGATGTGCCGGATTTTAAACCAAACATGCAAAAAACCAAATCGTTCACACAGCGACTTGAATACGGAACCAATATCCAGTTTGGAAACACGAATCATTTCCTTCCTACGACTGCTGACATAGCATTAAGCGTCGGGTACAAACTCAATGATGAGGGATCGGTTGGCATTGGGTCATCTTATAAACTTGGATTGGGGAAGGGAATTGAGAACATACGTTTTTCTCATCAAGGTACGAGTATAAGAAGTTACGTTGATTGGAAAATGAAGGGCAGCATCTATTTATCGGGTGGATACGAGAAACTTTACTTGCCGACACTTGAAAGTGTTTCATCACAATTCGATACGTGGCAGAATAGTGGCTTGCTTGGATTGAGCAAAAAGTATAAGATTTCTTCCAAAATGAAAGGATCAATTCAATTGTTATACGATTTTCTTAGTACCAATTCACTACCAAAAAGACAACCAATTGTTTTTAGAACTGGTTGGAATTTTTAAAATCAAAACCTCTTATGATGCGTAGGTTATTTTCTTGCATTTGTGCATTGTTCTCCCTTGTTACAAGGGGTCAGGTAAATCTTCAAACAGGGGCAGCAGAGTTTTCTCTTCCCTTGTACAACTACACCGATCCAAACAACCGACTAGGTTTGGGAATGTCCTTGTATTACATCAATGGTAACGGTCTGAAAGTTTCTGAAATGGCTTCGAGCTTTGGTACTGGCTGGAGCTTGCAGGTTGGCGGCGAAATCGTGCGCATTCAGAATGGAGAGCCGGATGATCAATACCAGCCTGGTAACCCTTCTTTTAACGGCACAATGGATTGGAGCAGCCGCTATTACTCTGCAAATTATTTTCCGAATGGATACTTGTATGCTGAACCAGACTACCACCCAAGTTATCCAGTAACGAACGGAGGTGCGTGGATGCCCATGTTTTCAACTAAACAAAACTGCCTGCCGTCCAAGGCTTTCATAGCGGATCGGGAACAGGATGAATTTCAATTTACGTTTAATGGAAGAACCGGAAAGTTTGTGATAGGTAAAGATGGATCGATTAAATCTATTGAGGATACTAAGTTAAAAATTGAAAAGGTGGAAGGCACAATGCCTTCCAACATTCGAACGAAGATTTCGGAATTTACGATTGTAGATGAAAGTGGAATCAAATACGTTTTCCGTGATAGAGAGCTTAGTGAAGTTTTGCGATATGACCAAGTCCAATACAGCAATAATGGGTATCGGGTGCAATTTGGCGATGTGTACCTTGTGTATCACGACGACTGCAAAAAGTTTAGTTGCAACCCGAATGTAATTTTAGCAAGCGGCCTTGGAAGCTACACCGTAAGCAAATGGCATTTATCAGAAATTATTAACCCCCTGACTAATAATCAAATCACTTTCAATTATGAAACCTATGCGCTTGAAACGAATAGCAATATTTCTTTTCAAAAATCTGTAAGTGATGGAGAAACTGATTATTCGTTGACTCTTGGAAAAGTGAAAGGGATTTGCAAACGAATTACCTCCATTTCGTGCTCCCCGAAAGAGCAGGTTAAATTTGTTTATGGCTCGCTGACTAGACAAGATTTACCCTGTGACAAATACATTGATAACATTCAGGTTTTATACAACGGGGTTTGCAAAACAAGGTGGCAATTTCAGTTGGGGTATACCGGCAAAAACGATATTTTTCCAATAACATATTCCACTAATGCCCCCCCTTATAGCAATGACAACCCGTTCCTTCGGTTGTGTTTACTTTCTGCCCAAAAAATCGGTTTTGATGGAACGTCGGAGCCAGCTTATGAATTTACCTACAATCTTGGCAATGCAAATAATTCGACAGATTACATTCCGGCAAGATTCAGCTACTTCCACGACCACTGGGGTTATTCTAACATTGCGTGGTTTACTTGGCAGCCAAACAATGACTTTGGCAATTCCGATCCCGTATCTGTTTGTTATTCATGGGGTGATTATAAACTGCAAATAGACGACCCCATTACAAAGCGGCAACCGGTCGACAAACAGGCTCAAAACGGAATTCTTAATTCCATCAAATACCCCACGGGCGGTACATTAACTTTTGAATATGAACAAAATACGGCTAATTACAACGGGGCCAACGTTCTTATGGGGGGCGTAAGGGTTAAAAAAACAACCTTAAATGATGCCATCAGTCAGGCAAACGACGTCGTTATGGATTATAGTTACGTAAAGGCGGATGGAAACTCCTCTGGTTGGGGATTTGAGCCAAGTATTTATACTGAATCGACAGATGCAACTGTTCACAAATCTGGAAACAGTATTCTCGCTGCGGCCAATTTAAGGCAAGTAGTTTCTGCGATTTTTATTAAAAAAAGCTCTGGACCCGTTGACCTCGTCGTATCGTGGCTTATCGACTTTTTAGTAGGCTTGTTTACACCCTCGTATAAAGATTTTACAATTTACAGTACGTGTAGTGAACCGGTCAATTTCGGTGATGGATTAACATTCCAGTACTCAAGAGTGGAGGTAAAATCATCGCAGGCAAATAATGGCAAGACCGTTTACGAATTTACCTCACCAAATGATTTTGCACTTTTTGTTCCCAGTCTCGGCTTTCCGTATGCAAGTAAGCAACGGTATGCAGAATGGGCTTATGGCCTACCGAAAGATGTCTACGTGTATGATAACGTCAATAGCACCTTTCCCAAGAAGAGAACATCGAATTCCTACCACTATATCGCTTCGAACTATACCAATGCAAATTTTCTTTCGCAGAAATGGGCACCACATCATTTGGAGTATAGAAGCTATACAGATTATGCAATGTTGACCAGCACATCAACTGACTACATCACCTCTGCATATTATTATCCAATGGTCGGGCACACGGAACTTTACGAAACGAAAGAATACCAGTACAACAATAATGGCGAATACAGAGTGGCTTCAACAGAATATTTTTATAACAGTAGTTTTCAGTTGAGCAAGACTAAAAGCTACAATTCAAAAAATGAACTAGTTGAAAATTACACGTATTTTCCAAATGATTATACGTTAACAGGCGCGATCCAATCAATGAAGGATAACAATGTCCTGAATACCCCGATAGCAAGCCAAACTTTCGTCACCAAAAATGGAGGCGGGACTTATGCTTTGAGTGGCAGTCTATCTGAATTCGGTACAATCTCCAACGGAGATTTGAAATTGTTAAAGAACTATACCTTCCAAAATGCGCAACCGGTAGCTGCATCCACGGTTGGCTTTTCGCCTCAAAATCTAAACCCGAACAGTCAATATTATAAGAATCTCCAAGAGGTAAAATACAATACGGCTGGTTTACCGGAAGCAGTTCTCTCAAACGGTCGAAAAGTTGGCAAGTTGTTCGGGTATGACAACAAACTTGTCATCGCAGAGGTCAGTAATGCCAGCGGGGGTGAGGCTTTTTTTGATTCCTTTGAAGAACCGGGCATTTGGAGCGGCATGAACTACGACAATTCCAAGTTACATACGGGAAAACTCTCCGGAAGAATTGATAATTTGGGCGTTGGCTCGAAAATATGTCCAGCAAATAATTGGTTAAGCATTACGCTCTCACAAAGCACTAATTTCAAAGTTTCCGGGTGGGTGTACAGTGATCACCCCAATGCTGGCGTTTGGTTGGAAATTCAATACGCGACGGGGCAGGATTCGAGACATTACAGCTTTTCCCACAACAAAAACAAATGGGTTTACATTGAAGCGGAGTTCCTTGTACCCGCCAACGCAACCGGACTGCGCTTGCACCTCGAAAACCAAGGTGCGGTAGATTGGGCCGACTATGGCGGCTCAATTTGGTACGACGACGTACGATTGCACCCTTCAAATGCTCGAATGGTGAGCTACACCTATGACCCACTTATTGGGTTGCTTTCCAAAACTGATGTGAACAACCGGAGTATTTTCAACGAATACGACGGTTTGGGTAGACTGATTCATGTTATGGATGATGATCACAATATATTGAAGAAGTATTGTTACAATTATGCTGGTCAGCCGGAAACTTGCCCCGTATTCAGCGTGGGCAACACAGTTAAGAACAAAGTATTTCAGAAAAATAACTGCGAGACGACCGCCGGTTATTACGGCACGCAAGTGACATATTCGGTTCATGCCAACAAATATTTTGGTTCAACACAACCGATCGCGGATGCCTTAGCGCAAGCAGAAATCGACCGGGAGGGGCAAGCTTTTGCCAATCTTAACGGGGGCTGTCTTGCTGGGTCAGCAAACATCCAAAAAAGCCAAACCTTTACCCGCAATAATTGTACAAACGAGAAAACAGGTTCACAGGTAATTTACGTTGTACCCTCAGGAAAGTATGGTGCGGCCACTCTTACCCTTGCCAATCAACTTGCAGACGACGATATCCTTACAAACGGCCAGGCGTACGCCAATGCCACCGGAACTTGTCTATATTACAGTGCAGCTATTGTCGGGAACTTTTATTCTCGGTCCTGTTCATCTTCGCAAAATCCGGACCCTTATCCCGTAAGTATACCGGCGGGTGCCTTTACGTCTCCATCATCGCAAGGCGATGCCAATTACAGCGCTCAATTTGAAGCCCAACGCCAGGCGGATTTGTACGGCCAATGCAGCAATTCGACCGTTACAATCTATGCAAGGCTGGAGGTAGCACCTAGCAATTATGGCAGTACTAATGATGGAACTGAATTCTATTGGTCTCAGGAGGTTAGTGCCTATTTAAGATTTTACTCCGATGCCAGTTGTACCCAGCCATTAGCGCTTCCTAAAACTGTTAGTTACACTATTGACACTCACGGGTATATGGAATATGTCGAGAGTTATGAATATCGCCCTGGTTACACCATTTTTCAAGGAACAGCTCCGGTTGGCGCCACTGAAATATTTTTCGATGATATACTCTCCTTTGAAGGCTTCTGGGGTTTTTTGAATAGCAATAGTGAGTGGGATTACTATGAAAAATGGAAAGACGATTATGAACTGAGCTCACTTGGTAACGGTGCAATCATCCGTCCAGCCATCTACCCAGCACACACATTTTAAAAGCCATGATTGAAGCTTAATAAATAATAATCAAATTAAAAATCAATGAAATTTATTCTTATCATAATGTGTTTTATTGCCTGCCATCAACTCAATGCGCAAGATAGCACCCGATCCCAGCGACATGTACAATTGCAACAACTGTTAGGTATGAGCAAAGGTCAATACAAGACGTTTCGCGACGGATTAAAAGAGTTTGATAAAAAAATCACTCCACTGGTTAAGGATGAAAAGCTGGACAAAAATGCAAAAGGAACAGCCATGAATAAAGTGTTGAGTGAAAGAAGAGCTTATATAGAACAAAATCTAACGGAAGAGCAAAGAAAGAGGCTTCACGAATTCAATAAGCAACATTTGCCGGTTTCTCCAAGGCAAAAGGAACAACAGAAAGTGGAGGAGCGGTTAAAGAAAAAAGGAATCAAGGTCTTCTCGCAACCTGCCAATTAAAACAGGCAAAGAAAAAGATGAATAATTGTTAGCAATCACCTTAAACGATGTTATGAAAAGAAAATTATTTTATTTATGTGTTCTTTTCAGTTTATATGCAACCAAGATCGATGCTCAATTCGAGCCTTCTGCTTATTCAACAACTGCAATGAGTTCTGTGAGGGTTTACGAAGCAACCACTCCAGAAAAGGATGCAAACTCTCTTATTGGGAAAGCTCCACTACAAACACGACAAACTACTCAATATTTTGATGGATTGGGACGCCCAATTCAAACCGTTGTCAAGCAAGGTTCACCGCTGGGGTTTGACGTGGTTTCACCAACCGTTTACGATAATTTGGGCAGGGTGCAGTACGGCTTTCTTCCATTTGTTTCTACCCAGACGCCGGGAGGAAGCGAAACTACGAATGACGGTGAATTCAAGTTAAATCCGTTTCAGCAACAGAAGGCATTTTATCAAGTACAACTAAGTGGGCAGAATCAAACCTTTTTTTACGGCAAAACAGACTACGATGGATCCCCAATGAACTTGGTTGCAAAATCCTATCAACCTGGAAACAGT
This sequence comes from Flavisolibacter sp., assembly GCA_965247695.1. Classification (GTDB taxonomy): domain Bacteria; phylum Bacteroidota; class Bacteroidia; order Chitinophagales; family Chitinophagaceae; genus Flavisolibacter. Next base: position 332,846 of record OZ252037.1, on the reverse strand, counting down.
TGGGTCGGCAGCAACGTAGGTACTGCTATAACCTATGATTTTAATAAAGTGGAGGAAAATGTTCATGTTTGGGAAATATCGTCATCTACGACTATTCCAAGCACAACTTCCACTCAAGTGTATGAAACAGGAAAACTTTCCAGAATGATAAGTGAGGACGAAAAGGGAAAGAAGCTAATAACCTATACTGATCTATCAGGTAATACCATACTGAAAAAAGTTCAGGATCAAGATGGGTCGTCGCTTAGTAATGAACATTCTGGATGGGCGTGTACTTACTACGTTTACAACGACTTCAATCAATTGCGATTTATTATTACACCAAAGGCCGTTGATTGGCTCAACAACAATAATTGGAATCTAACGAATACAGTTGTGGAAGAGCTATGTTTTAGATGCGAATATGACGAAAGAGGCAGGGTCATTGTAAAAAAGCAACCGGGTATTGGAGAGTCGTACACGGTTTACGACAAAAAAGACCGGGTGGTACTGACGCAAGAAGCAAACCTTGATAAATTTCAAAATTCGAATATCAGCACAAGCACATGGATGTTTAGCCTTTACGATGAATTTGACCGTATAGTTGCTACTGGCTTGTTGGCCAATAACAGAACCAGACAATCATTGCAAGACGATATTAATAATAGCGTGTCAAGCACCGGCACAGTCCTTGTGTCGGCCTTTACAGGGAACGGTGTATATCAATCACTTTCCGTCAACAATCCGGTTGCAGGTTACGGTGCAAACGATGCCTTGTTAGCCAATAGTAACAATGTTTATAATTCCGTTACACATTATGACGATCATAACTACCAAGGCGCGAAACCTTTTAATTCTTCCTACTCACTTGCTTACCAGCCACCGTCTCAAAATGTTGAAACGCTGCATCAAAACAATAGAACGCTCGGATTTGTTACCGGCGAAGCAATAAGGGTTTTAGATAATGACAACAATCCTGCAAATGACAAATTTCTTTATTCTACGGCCTATTACGACGAGCGGGGAAGAACCATAGAAAGTTTAGCCGATAACCACAAAGGAGGAACTGATTACTCGGTCAATCAATATGATTTCGCGGGGAAGCTGATGAGTGCGTATGTGTTCCACCAGATTACGGGAAGAACTGCCTTATCTATTGTTTCCAAAAACGAATACGATGCCACAGGTCGGCTGCTAAGAACGTCCAAAAACTTCAACCAAACAGGCTACAAGACGTTATCTGAATTTGCGTACGATGAGTTGGGAAAGGTCAAATTAAAAACGTTGGATCCTGGTTATAATGGAACTGGCAGCAGCGAAATGGAAAAGCTCAACTATGCCTATAATATTCATGGTAGCCTTGCTGGAATTAATAAAGACTTTGCCTTAAGTAGTGACCCTTTTAATCAATGGGATCATTTCTTTGGTCTGTATTTGGGCTATGACGACAATGTCAACTTTACGCAAAAAGAATGGAATGGGAATATCACGGGTGCAATTTGGCGGTCGCAAGGTGACAATGCTGTACGCAAGTACGATTATACTTTTGACAATTTGGGCAGATTTACGTCGGCAAACTTCCACCAGAAAAAAAATCCAATGTTGGGATGGGCAAACGACATTGATTTTTCGAGTAACGTGCAGTATGAAGATTTAAACGGCAACATTCATTCATTAACGCACATGGGCATTGTTCCCGGAGGCGCCGGAAGCAAGATTATTGACAACCTCGCGTATCGGTACAACACGCTTGGCGGCGGCTTAACGCTTCAGGGCAATAAATTAATGGAAGTACAAGACGGGGGTAATTTACTCCCAGGGGACAACGGGCTTGGAGGCGATTTTAAAGACGGTAACAATTCTTCGGGTACTGATGATTATGATTATGACCCTAATGGAAACCTGTTAAAGGACTTGAATAAGAACATCAAAATCGGTTCCTCAACGGGAATTGTATATAACTTTTTAAACAAGGTTCAAAAACTTACCCTCGAAAAAACGGAGACGACAGAGATTGAATACCTGTATGATGCCAGTGGGGAAAAGTTATCGAAGACAGTAACGAAACTGCCAAACGCCTCCAACAATAATACTAAGACAATTATAGCGACTGATTATGTTGGAGACTTTGTTTATGAAAGCAAAACGATCTCTCCAACCCCTAATCCCTTTCCTAATTATACCGACAAACTCTTGTACATAGTACACGAAGAAGGTCGCTTAAAAATGATCGACGAGATACATGATTTTGACCGGGATCAAACCGCCGGAAACAACGGTATTAATTTAGGCGGCACTACACGGGGAGTGTTTGAATATTTCTTAAAAGACAACTTAGGCAATACCCGCATGGTTCTGACCGAAGAAGAACAAAAAGAAAAATATTACGCGACAAATGAAACAAATAACCCAGCTAATGATTTATCAAAGCAAGCAAAACTCTTTGGCGCTGTTGACCCCAGTGGAAATCCGCTTAACAATGAACTGCTTCAATCCCGTGTCCTAACGAATACAACGCCTTGGGACGGCAATGGCAATACTTCTACTTGGGTGAATCAGTTAACCGCCTCAACACTTACAACTAAAGTCGGCCCTAATATGTTGCTGAAGGTCATGGCAGGTGATCAAATTTCCACTTCTGTACGGTACTATTTCACGCAATTCGATAACAGTCAATTGACAAATCCAGTTCAAGATGCAGCCTATTCTTTATTAAATGCGCTATACGGTTACAAGGGTACTGTTTCAAGCCAGCACAGTGCTCCGGCAATTCAAAGCAGTTTGAATAATGATGCTATACTGGGTACTTTTCTATCGGATCATGGTATTTCAAACCCGGCGAACCCGAATGCGCCAAGAGCTTACCTAAATGTAATTTTTTTGGATGAGCAGTTTCATTTCATCCCCAACGATTATTTAAGCAGTGATGAGAAAAGTTTAGCTAAGCGTGTAGGCAATGCAAATACCGATGATCATCTGGATATCTCGCAAAAGGCACCGAAAAATGGCTGGGCTTTTGTGTTTGTAAACAACGAAAGCAACGCCAGTGTCTATTTTGACGATATGAGTGTGGTTCAAGAACACGGTAATATTTCAGAAGAAAATCATTATTATCCTTTCGGTTTGAAAATTGCCGGCATAAGCTCGAAAGCATTTAATAAACTACAAAACAATTACGGTTATCAGGGTGATTTTAGTGAAGAAGATGAGGAAACAGAGTGGAATGAATTTGCTTTGCGAAACTACGATCCTCAAACCGCCCGTTGGGTAAGTGCTGACCCTTATGATCAATTTGCATCTCCTTTTACAGCCATGGGAAATAATCCAGTCCATAACGTAGATCCCGATGGAGGATATACTTACAGTTATTCGACGGGAATTGGTCAAGCAGTAGGTGCAGTGCTTGGGGCAGTCTTAGTGAATTGGGCAATTAATACATACAACAATAGCCGACATGATAAAGGAAAAGAAGGCATCGGTGATTTAGCAAGAATCGGATTGGTTGCTACAGGAGCAATTTTAGGCTCGGGCATCGGTTACACAATTGAAGAATCGCTGTTTGTTCCTCATACGAACCAAGGTGGTGGGACTTCAAATCTTTGGCAAAATTTTAAAGCCTATAATGTTGCATTATTTAATCCAAAATATGAGGGTAATTTTGGTAGCTTACCCAGACGAGATTTTTATGCAGAAAATGCACGATTACCTAAACTCTGGAATGGTATTAATCTTCCAGATATAAGCGTAAGCGTACAAGTTAATTTCAAAAGAATTCTCCCATACTGGAATTTATTCAATGAACCTTCTAAACAAAGAAATCCTGAGACAGCAGCTCCTGGCGGATATTCGGACATAGGCTTTATCTACAGGCTGATGGTATCGACGGTCGGCGTATTCGGTATTCCTTTTGTTACAAGCCCTTATGCTATTTATAACTGGTATTTAAGAAACATTATCAGAGTACCAATAATAAAAATACATTTTAAGAAATAGATTATAAAAAAAGACGCAATTTTAAGTGGGATGACTAGAAGAGCTAATAAAATATCTGTCTTTTAATTTTTTATGAATTATTCAAAATTACTTATTGGATTAACTGTTATCATCAATTTAGCATGTAGGCAAACAGCTTATTTAGGCGCTGTGTCTTATCGGGGAAGTGATCCAGATTTCTTATTGTCAAATCAAATAGATAGTTTACTGAAACTAACTCCCAAATATTTTATCATTAAACAAGTAGATCGTGAATCATGGAGCTGGTACTATTTTACAAAAGATAAAGGAGACTTTATTGCCTCACAAATAAAATCAAAAAAAGATGGAAATTTTTACAAGTATCTTTTTTTAAATAATAGCTTGGCGAAAGTTATCCATGTGCCCCAAGTAATAGGTAGTCAAGTAAATAGCGGAATCTATTATTTTAATAACGATAATTTTGTCTTCAGTAAGGAATTTGGTAGCCAAGTGCAAAACCCCTCAAATTTTTTAAAAGATGCCCAACGCCTTTTAGTTACGGCAAGGGAGCTTCTAAGGAACAGAAAATCATAAATCCTTTAATCACAACATTTGGTTTAAAAATATTAAACTGAGGTTATCAATTTTTTTATGAAAAGTATTCTTCTCTTCTCTTTAATTCTTTCAACACATGCACTTTCACAAAATTCAATTTCCATTGGCCCTCAAATTGGCCTTGCTGCTAACTTTAGTAAGAGTTCAAAAATGGGTTTTGGAGCGAGCGTAGAATACAATAATAAATTTTCAGAACGTATAGGAGTTAGAGGAACACTTGGTTACAATTACTTTAAAGGAAAATATTTTGACGACTACGTTTCGTTTATACCAGTCAGGGTTGGGATCGACGCCTACCTTGTGCCCGAACTTTTTTTGTTCGCAGATGTAGGCATAGTGGCTTATAACGACAGTAATAATGATAGTAAATCCGGTTTCTCGTTTGGATTCGGAGCGGCTCACCAAATCCCGCTTCAAAATAAGCAGTTTATCGAGTTGTCGGCTAATTACAATTACTTCCGCTATTCTCCTCCTCTAAACTATACATGGTTTAATATCAGAGCTGCTTATGGATTGAAATGGAGTAAAAAGCCTCCCACTAAGGAAGAATGAGATATTGCTTTGTCATAATTATTTTTCTTCTGACCGCTAACCAGCTAAAAGCGCAAAGAGAAGCAGACAATTGGTTGTTTGGAAGTAAATGCTGGGCCAATTTTTCATCGGGCCAGCCTCAAACGGTATCGCAACCCTTGCAAAATATTCTGCCAAGAGGCGTTGCCTGCATGAGCGATAAAAATGGACAACTATTATTTTATGCTGACGGCCAGCATGTATATAACCGGTTGCATCAGGTAATGCCGCAATGCGTCAATCGGTTAATGGGTACAATGGACAATGCGCCAAATCCTGTCTTAACCGTTCCCTACCCCGGCCATGATTCACTGTATTATCTATTCTATTTTGAGCAAGACCCTATAATTCATCAGGGGCCTTTTTTGCGTTACGCCATCATTAACATGAAACTGCAAAATGGCTTAGGCGATTTGACCGTAAAAGACCAACTTGTAATGCCGGCAACGGTCTGCCTCAAACTTACTGCATCGCTGCACTGCAACAAAAAAGACGTCTGGTTAATTGGGCACATTAAAAATTCGGCTAACTATTTTTCTATTTTACTCAATAGCAACGGCCTAAACCTTCCTGTTTTTTCTGCTGGGCTAATGATTGATGACTCTCGCCCTTATTATAATCATCAAGGCCCTATGAAGGCCTCCCCTCTTGGCGATAAAGTTGCCTCGGCTTTCAAAGGCGACTATGAGATGATAGAGCTAATGGATTTTAACAGCCAAACAGGGGGGCTGACCAATTCGAAGAAACTCACGATTACGCCCCCGTGGAGAGTAGCTTATACAACATTTGGGTGGGGAATGGACGGACTGGAGTTTTCACCTACGGGTAAGTATCTGTACGCCTCCGGGGATTACATCTCTGACTCAAACTTGACATACTTTCCCAGCTTGCTGTACCAATTCAACACAAACCTGTCTTCCGAAACGGCCATGCAAGGAAGTCGCTATCGAATTGATTCTACAACTACGGAAAAGTATTACGGTATGCAGTTGGCCAACAATGGAAAACTTTACGTGGTGTCTTACAACGGCAATAAAATGCATGTATTTAACAACCCTGAAATGCCCGGCGCAACTTCCGGTTTTGTGAGAAATGTGGTTGATTTTGGTTTTGGAAATACGCAATACGATTTGCCTTATTTTTTGCAAAGCTATTTGCGTTACCCAATGATTACAACCGGCAATTGCCAGTTTCAAAACATTGATTTTTCAATTCAAAATCCTGTTGGGATCAGCAACATCATTTGGGATTTTGGTGATCCGGCTTCAGGCATTAACAATACTGCAACTTCGTTTACAGCCCACCACATTTTCTCTTCACAGGGAAGCTATAACGCCAAAGCAATTCTCATAAATAGCAACGGGTGTGACGCCGACACAATTCATAAAACAATTCATGCCGGGCCATTTAAAGTGTTTTTGGGCAACGATACGACAATCTGTAGCGGCGATACGTTACGTTTAAAGTCAACTATTCAAAATGCCTCCAACTTTTGGAGTGATGGCAGCATTGATACGTTTTTAAATGTTACACGAACGGGTAAATATTGGATTCGGGTAAACTTGGGGGAATGTGCTGCTTATGACTTGATAAATGTAACCGTTAGCAACTTACCAGCATTCACATTAGGAAAAGACACATCGGTTTGCGCTAATCAAAATGTAACCCTTGCACCATCACCCGTGCCAGCAAATGCCTCCTATCAATGGAGCAGCGGTTCTACAAATAATTCGATCACAGTAGGCATACAAGGTACTTATTGGTTGAAACTCACGAACAATTTTGGATGTGTATTCGGCGATACAATTACTATTTATTCCAGCACTTTGCCACAATTTAATCTGGGTGCAGATACTGCACTCTGTCAAGGCGTTTTGTCCTTAAATGCATTTGTTTCAGGCGCATCTCAATACTTATGGAATACTGGTGAGGTCACACCGAACCTTTTAGTACAAAATTCAGGGATCTATTGGACGGATGTAACAAAAGATAATTGTACCTATAGGGATTCAATAGTCGTCACCTTTAAACCTTACCCAGTTTTCAATTTAGGGCCAGATACGACCTTGTGCGAGTCAGACAATTTACTATTGGACGCTAAGAACACAGGTGCAACATATCAGTGGCAAGACGGCAGTACGGCGCAAACGTATTTGGTCTCGTCAAAGGGAGAGTACTTTGTACGCGTTGAAAAAGAAGGGTGCAGAAGTTACGATACCATTTATGTAGCCTACAGCTCCAAACCTGCTTTTATGCTTGGGCCAGATCAAAAAATTTGTACTGGATTAACTGTTACGTTAAAACCCATTTCGCGAAGTTTAAGCGGTGTAACTTATCGATGGCAAGACGGTTCCGCTCAAACTTCGTATATAGCTACTCAAGCTGGTCAATATGTGTTGACCGCTACAAACTTATGTGGAAGTAAAAGCGACACTATAAATATTGTAAAAGGTATTTGCAAGTTATACGTACCTACTGGATTCACCCCTAACGGTGATGGGAAGAATGATTTTTTTAAGCCCAGTTTTGGCGAGAACATTCAAAATTTTAGGTTACAAGTATTCAATCGTTGGGGACAACAAGTATTTGTGTCAACGGATATGAACAAAGGTTGGGATGGAATGCTAAACGGCATCCCTCAACCGCAAGGTATTTATACCTGGCTGATCCGCTACAACGCACGTGATAAACAAGCGGAAGACATTCTTAAAGGAACGGTGCTGTTGATAAGATGAACTATGTAAAATATAGACCTCTAAAAACTCGACTTTTTGCTGGTCAGATTTACCCAGAAATACCCAAAAAGAGACACAAATCCCGTAAATCTTGCAGCAAAAAGTTCGAGTTTTCAACCCTTGGGGCTACTTTCTTTCGACTTCCATTGAGCGACGACATACACAGAAAGCATTATTAAAAAAACAATGTCTTGCTCCCTGGCTTTCGGTCCTGTTGTATTTAGCCGACTTGAATTTGGTTCATCCTTGCGTAAGCTTCGGCGTTTGTTTTTATTTTGTTCTATTGTAGTTTCTACAATCCAGCAAAAACAAAGGTGGTGTCGCGCTATGCCGATTGTTCTCTGTCAAATACAGTCAAAACATGTCCGGGCGATTTGCCGCAAACATCACTCAATGCTCTGGGCAAATCGGCGCCGAGATTAGCCACAATCATCGCCAGTATTTCCTTCAGTTCGGCAAAGCCGGTGGGCTTGGTAAGAAAGCAAAGAGCGCCGGATTCCCTGGCCGTATCCATTTCTTTTTGATGGGAAGAGGTAGAGTAAATAAACACCGGAATGTGCCGGTACCGGTCGTTGCTTTTCAACTGCTGCAAACATTCCCGGCCGTTCATCACCGGCATGTTAATGTCGAGAAAAATCAGGTCCGGCAAAGAGCCGAGTTCATTGAGTTGGGCCAACAGTTCCCGCCCGTTTTCGGCACAACGGCAAACAATGGCTTCGTCTATTTGTGCCAACGCTTCGCAAAACATTTCGGCATCGTCGGCGTCGTCATCCGCCAATAAAAATAGCTTCTGTTTCATGCGAAAAAGGTTGGAAGATTAAATGCTGGACTTTGTTTGTTTAACCGGCAAGGTGATGACGAAGGCCGCGCCTTCGCCCAGGCTGCTCTTGGCTTCAATGCTTCCGCCGTGGCGCTCCGCAATCTTTTTGCACAAGGCAAGGCCCAAGCCGGTTCCTTCGTATTTGTCTTTTGAATGGAGGCGGGTAAAAGTTTCGAAAATCTTTTGCGACTCTTCCTGATCAAAACCGATTCCGTTGTCTTTAAAAACAATTCGCGCCATTTCTTTTTCGCCTTCAAAAACTGTTTGCGATTGAACGGATATGACCGGCGGCACACCGGCCTTTGCAAATTTGATGGAGTTGTTCACAAGGTTATAGAACAGTTGATAAAACAATACAGGCGCTCCTTCTATTTCAGGCAATCCGGTGTATGTAAATCGGGCGCCTGTTTTTTGAACCGTGACTTCTAAATCCGTTTCAATATTTTCCATCACCTCGTTCAAGTCAACCGCTTGCGGGCCTTGCGTGGAAGCGTTGACGGTGGAGTAAGTCAATACGCCGTCAATCATGGTAAACATGCGATTGGTGGCGCTGTGTATCCTTTCAATATACCGGCTACCGGTTTCATCCAGTTTGCCGTCAAGGTGGTGTTCGAGGCGGCCGGCAAAGGTTTTTACTTTTCGTACCGGTTCTTTTAAATCGTGGCTGGCTACGTGGGCAAACTGTTGCAGGTCTTCGTTGGAGCGTTGCAATTCTTTAGTACGTTCCTTCACTAACTGTTCTAACTGTTCTTCCACATCTTTTTGATCCTGAATATCCGTACTGGTACCGATCCACTGTTGAATTGCTCCCTGTGCGTCCCTTTGCGGTACAGCACGACTCAATTGCCAGCGGTACTCGCCGTCCCATTTTTTGAACCGGTGCTCGAAAATAAAATCTTCGCCGCTGGCGATGGACTGTTGCCATAAACGAATGTTTTCATCCCGTTCATCGGGATGAACAATCTGAATCCAACCCTCCCTATCTACATCCTCCTTCGATAAACCTGAATACGCGTACACAGCCTCATTAAAATAACCAAGGCGGCCGTTAGCGTCACCCGTCCACACAAACTGCGGCATTTCATTGGAAAGAAGGCGAAACCTGCTTTCGCTTTCTTCCACCTTTTGCCTTGCCTTTACCTGCGGCGTGTTATCAATCACCCACACGACTACTTTTTTTACCACGTCATCAGGGCCTTTCATGGGCTCGAAGACAAATGTTACATAAACCATTTCTTCCCTTCCGTGCCGGATCAACATTACTGCCACTTCATTGGCATAAAAAGCTTTACCCTTCTCAATCACCTCTTGCAAGGCAGCTTTATAATAGGGAGCCGTTTCGGCAAACGTATCCCAATAGCGTTTGCCCATAATGGCTTCGTAAGGCTTGCCTGCTATTTCAACAAAGGAGTCATTTACAATTTCACTAATCAACGTAGCGGCATCAATTACACAAATGCCCGTTGGCGACTGCAACACTAAATCACGCAGGTCTTGTTCGCTCCTTTCCAATGCTCTTCTTGCCTTAACCGATTCGGTTACATCCTGGCAAAGAATCATTACGCCCAGGATGGTTCCGTCAGGATCACGGTAAGCCTGGTAGGTGAGGTGAAGATACCCGTCAATCTGTTTTCCTTCTGCCACCACCGTATATGGACTCTCATAGAGATAAACCGGCTCACCGGTTTGCCGCACCTTCTCACAAATGGGCCGGTAATACGCTTCTGTTTCAGGAATGATATCAAAGAGCGGTTTTTGCAGCAGTTCTTCGGGCGTTCTGCCAATCAATTTTCCAAAAGCCTCGTTCACAACTTCCGTTACCATTTGCGGTCCTGTCAAAACAATAATGGCTGCCGATGCATCCCGCACCAGGTTGCGGAAGCGGCTTTCGCTTTCTTCCAGTTTCTGCTGCGCCTGCATTTGTGCGGTCACGTCCTGACAAAGAACCATAACCCCGCTAATGGTTCCATCGGCTTCCCGGTAAGGTTGGTAAACGAGGTTGAGAAATCCTTCCTTCTTTTGATCGTCAACCCAAACAAAATAGGGTGTGCCGTATAAATAAAGTTCTTCCCCAGAATCGCGAACACCATCAATGATGGGACGGAAATATTCTTCTGTCTCTGGTATAATTTTGAAAAGCTCGTTATTCAGTAATTCTGCCGCTTTGCGGTGTATCAGTTTTGCATAGGCTTCATTCACAATCTCCACTTTCATTTCAGCACCTCTAAGCACTATAATACCTACCATGGCTTCCCGCACCAGGTTTTGAAAACGTTGTTCGCTTTCTTTGATTTGCTTGCTTGCCAGCGCCTGCTCAGTTACATCCTGCAGGGTTCCATTAAAACGATAGGCAATCTTATCATTGCCAAAAGTGGCTTTTCCTTTTGCCCGCACAATTCTTCTTTGACCTGTTTGGGGATGAACAATCGTGTATTCGATATCGTAGTCCCCACCTCCCCACTTTGACGCTTTCTGAATTGCTTCAGCCACCCGCTGACGGTCGGCTTCTTCCATTACCGCAATGCCCAGCGACAAATCAAATTCCTCATCCTGCGAAAGGCCAAACCACCCTCTCATACGGCTGTTGGAGTTGAATTTGTTGGTGATAGGGTTGTAATCCCATACGCCAAGTTCTGTTGCATCAATGGCAAAATACAATTGTGATTCACGGTCTTTGAGACTTTCTTCGGTTTTTCTTTTTTCCGTAATGTCTCTGGAAACTGAAATCAACTGGGAAATAGAACCATCGGCGCTTACTATTGGTGATACCATTACATCCCACCACTTAGGATTGCCTTTTGCCGTGGGGCAAAATGCCTGAAATTGGGCTGTCTGTCCTGTTAGTGCTTTTGCTATGGCAGCCTTAACCTGTTCTTTTGAACCATCGGGCCATAAGTCCCACCAGGCTTTGTTTTTAACGGTATTGAAATCGTCAATTTCTAGAATGCAGGTACCGTTGTAATTCATGTAAGTCAAGTGTCCCTCGGTATCTAATACTTTCACACAATCAGGACTACTTTCCAACACCGTGCGATTAAACTCTTCGCTTTTTCGCAAGGACTCTTCGCCTTTTTTTACTGCGGTAATATCTTCCGTGGTTACTATCAGCAGTTCGCCCTGCCTTACAGCCATTATCCGAAACCAATGGCTCATACCCTCACTGGCGTACCAGCTTTCGAAGTTGGCCGCAATCCCTGTTTCCGCAACCTGCTTAAGCTTTTCCAGAATGACGGTTTCCTTTACCATCGGAAACACATCACTGTACCGCCTGCCTTTATACTCAATGTTGCCGGTCCACTTGAGCGTAGTAGAATTTAACAGCAGAATTTCAAAATCTTCCACCCCGTTTTTTGCATCGTAAATGTTCTGCATGACGGCAATGCTGTTTGGAGCGGAATCAAATACGGCTTGTAATAAACCATTGTTCTCTTTCAGTTCTTGCGCTACGTTTTTGCCCATAACACGGATAAAAAAATGAAGAGGTAAAGTAAGGTAATTTGATAAGCTGAACATAAACCTCAACCGGTTTCTACGCTTTATTTTTTCCAATAAACAGAGCTGGATTTTGCAACCGCTAAAAGGGAAGAAGTTGAAACAGGATTCAAGCAACAAAAGGGCGCTAAGAATGAAGCCGCTTTAAACTTCGGATGAGCCTTAAGCTAACACAGGAGAAAAATATAGTTACCGGTAATCTCTTGATTGCCCTCGAAAAACGCAAACTTTTTATGGGCCGATTTCACACATAATGCCCAGAGAGATACAAATCACGTTGATGTTGAAATGAAAGGTTTGAGTTTTCAACCCGTGGGCTACACTTATCCGTTTTGAAAAGAAATAAGAATGTCCGGATAGTTTTGTAAGATGATGCCCAATACTGGTGTCATTCTACAAAATCTGCGGGTAGCCAGATGCTCATACGCCTCGCCTCTACAAGTTTTTCTCACGGATTTTACCCGTTGGCATAAGGCTATTTTAAGACAAGACAGGAAGTAAAAAAGAAACCGTTTATCCGTTGACGCTTTTGCCGATGGCGTTGAAAAACGCATCTATCATTTTGTGATAGCCATCGGTATCGGACGGTTTTGCGGCTACCAAAGCGGCGCCCAATTCGGTGCTGCGTTGCACCAGGGCTTCATCGGCGTAGGTAGAATACACCATCACCGGAAGGTTTGCGTAGCGGTCATTTTCCTTTAGCATAGCCAGGGTTTGCAGGCCGTTTCGCTTGGGCATGTTCTGGTCCAGGATGATGGCATCGGGCAGGCTTTCCACGCCGGTGGCGATTTCCAAATAATCAAACAAAGCCTCGCCATTTTCAACGGCCGGCAATAAAATCAGGTCAGGCCTGCCCTGGAGGAATGCCTGAAAAAATTCCCGGTCATCCTGGTCGTCTTCGGCCAATAATATTTTTTTGCGAAGCGTGTTCACCGTTTTATTTTTCTTCGTTTACAGGGAGCAACAGCAGAAATTCCGCACCATCGCCGGGACGGCTTTTTACGCTGACAAGCCCGTTGTGTTTTTCAATTATTTTTTTGGTAATGGCGAGGCCGATGCCGGTTCCCTCGTAAATATCTTTTGAATGCAATCGTTCAAACAAGGCGAAAATTTGCCCTCCGTATTTCTCGTCGAAGCCGATGCCGTTGTCCTTAATGCTAATGAGTACAAACGGCCCGCTTTCATCGGCCGCGCTGCTAAATGATTTCTGCCGCAGGCGGTGCGATTGAATGGCGATAAGCGGCGCCTGGCCTTTTTTTGTAAACTTCAGCGCATTAGACAAGAGGTTCTGAAACACCTGCCGCATTTGTCCGCGGTTGGCCTCAATGCAAGGCATCTCTCCGGCATTGACAACAGCACCGCTTTCCTGCACGAGGAGTTCAAAATCTTCTAACAACTCGGCCACGATTTCGTTCAGGTTTACGGTGACAAATTCGTTGTCGTGCGCCGAGAGTTTCGAATAATTCAGCACGTCTATAATCAACGCTTTCATACGCCGTGCCGACTCGCTGATCTTATCTAGATATTTTTTTGAGCCCGTTGAAAACTCTTTGTCGTTATTGGTCAGCAAAAGATTAGAGAACATTTGAATCTTGCGGAGCGGTTCCTGCAGGTCGTGCGAGGCCACGGAGGCAAATTGCTGCAGATCGTGGTTGCTCAACGAAAGCGCGGCGTTGGTCTCCGCCAACCGGTGGTTGGTTTCTTCCAGTTGCTGCTGCGTTTTCTTTTGCACCGAAAGATCGGTAATGATGACGCTCAAAGCCAGGCCGGTTTCCATCTGCAAAGCGGTCAATGACAACTGCACCGGCACGGTGGCATCGCCTGCCGTAAGCAACACCTCTAACTTACAGTCGCTCGTCCAGCAATCTTTAAAAAATTGTTCATAGTCCTTCTCATCTTCAAGAGCAATAAAACGAAAAAAAGGGACCCCGATAACCGTTGACAAAGGCTGGGCCACAAGGGAAGCAAACTGCGAGTTGGAATATAAAACGATGCCCTCCTGGTTAAGCGTAACAGCGCCTTCGCTCATGTTTTCAATAAATACGCGGTAGGCCTGGTCGGCCGTCTTCAGGGTATAAAGCTCGCTGCCTTTTTCGCCTTCCACTATCAAGGCATCTATCTGCCCGGTACGGATGGCTTCCAATGCCTCATTGGCTTCAAACAACTGTTGGCGCAGTTCGTCCATCTCGGCCTGCAGTTCTTCCACACTCGTATGTTGCATCTGCTCCATCAGGGATTTACTCCAAGGCTTTTTAAAACTTTTTGGGTGTCTGATAAATCGCCGATCAGCCTGCGTTCAGGTAGCGGGGCTTTCTTTACCAGCACTGGCAAGGCTACAATTTGTTCTTCCTTTGCCAAACCGCCTTGCTGATAAATGTCAATGATTTCCAGCGAATACCGGTTGGTTAAATGGGCCTCGCAAATTGCCCGGATATTACTGATGGCCCTTGCCGAATTGGGCGAAGCGCCGGTAATGTACAACCGCAGCACGTAGTCCGGCTCCTGGCTGGCAGCCGCCCGTATGTCGGGAGGCTTTTCTTGATTTCCGGGCATGGGTTTAGTTTAAGGGTTTCAGGTTCAGGCCTACCAGAACTTTTTCTTCGTTCGATAAATCGCCGATGATTTTACGAATGGGCACCGGCACTTTTCGCACCAGTGTCGGTATGGCCAGTATCTGGTCGCCGGCCGCTAATTGCGGATGCAACAAAAGGTCTATGATTTCAATTTCGTATTTGTCGCACAAGTGCATCTCGCAATATTTTTTCAGGTTGGCCAGGGCCGTCATTGACTTGGGTGTGTTGCCGGCAATGTAAAGCCGCAACTGCCATTTGTCTTCTTTTGGCTTTGCGCTTCCCTTCTTTGCCGCCGCTTCTTTATTTTCTTTTGCCATCGCCTGATTGGGTTCGTTTTTTTGAAAGTTGGTCCCTGTTCTTTTCCATGATCTCTTTGCGCAAATCTTCTTCCAGATACGACTTGTTCAATTCGTCCTGCACCGAATCGAATTCCTCTTGCAGCGAAGTAATCTTCGCTTCCAGCACCTTGCGTTTGCGTTCTATCTCGCGGTCCTTGCGGCCAAGGGCGTGTGTGTACAATTCCACACCGGTTAGTTTCGCTAACTCCTGCGCTTCCCGTGCCGACCCGGTAAGAATGCCGTCGGGACCGATATAGACATCCACCAAATTCAAGCCGTTGTTGGTAATGGTGAATTCCCGCACCTGATTGGAATGTTTCATGCCCCGCGATTTCATGATCTGCAAGCCGCGGTTGCGTTCGCCGTGCAGGTCAAGGTCTTTCACCAAAATCCAGGCATCTACCAAAGAGGCTACGCCTTCGTCGTTTTGATCATTGGCCACATTGGTTAGGTTAAGCGCCGTGAACAGAACGGTAATGCCTTCGGTCTGCAAAAAATCAATCAGCCGAATCAGTACCGACTTTACTTCGCCCAACAAACCGGCCGTGACAAGATTGGTGATGGGGTCGAGTACCACCAACCTGGGTTTGAACGTTTTTATTTTTTTGTGGATGTTGACGAGGTGCATCTCCAGCCCGTAAATGGTGGGCCTTGCCGCTTGAAACTGCAGAAGGCCGGCATCCACATGCTGCTGCAGGTTCAGCCCAATGGACTTCATGTTGCGGATGATTTGTTGCGGCGATTCTTCAAAGGCAAAAAACAAAACCCTTTCCTTGCGGCGGCAGCCGGCATCGGCAAAGGTGGCGGCAATGCTGGTTTTGCCCGTGCCGGCCGTGCCCGAAACGAGGATGGAGGAGCCACTGTAAAAGCCTTTGCCATCAAGCATGTCGTCAAGGGCTTGCAAGCCGGAAGAAAGGCGTTGCGAGGAAACCTCGTTGTTCAATTGCAGCGATGTAACCGGCAATACCGAGATGCCGTCTTCGTCAATCAGGAAAGGATATTCATTGGTGCCGTGTACGGAGCCGCGGTACTTTACCACCCTCAAACGCCGGGTGGAAATTTGAGCCACCACACGGTGATCCAATAAAATCACACAGTCGGAAACGTATTCTTCAAGGCCTTGCCTTGTTAAGGTACCGTCGCCCCTTTCGGCGGTAATGACGGCAGTTACCCCTTTGTTCTTTAGCCAGGTGAACAAGCGCCGCAACTCGGCACGGAGAATGCCGTCGTTAGCCAGGCCGCCAAAGAGGTTTTCAATGGTATCCAGCGTTACCCGTTTGGCCTCGATGCTCTCAATGGCATAACCCAGGCGAATGAACAAGCCATCCAGGTCGTACTCGCCGGTTTCTTCTATCTCGCTGCGTTCTACCTGGACGTAATCAATGCGAATGAGGCCGTCTTTCTGCAGCTTCTTTAAATCGAAGCCTAAGGAAGCTACGTTGGCTTCCAGGTCTTCCGGCTTTTCTTCAAAGCTCATGATCACGCCGGGTTCGCCATACTGCACGGCGCCGCGAACAATGAACTCAATGGCAAAAAGGCTTTTACCCGCACCGGCCGATCCGCAAATAAGCGTGGGCCGGCCCTGGGGCAGTCCGCCGCCGGTAATTTCATCAAGGCCGCTGATGCCGGTAGGTGTTTTGGGTAGAGTGAGTTGAGGCGATTTCTTTTTCGCAGGCATAAAATAGATAAGATTAAGCTAAGTGGTAAATATAGGGAGATTGGATATTGGGTATCGGGATATTAGGATATTGAGATATGGGGTATTGGGATATTGACTTGAAGAGTAATGGGATTGCTCAAAATAGAAAGAAGAAGGATTGGTAGTTGTGTTTGTTGTGCCATTTGTGTTGGTTGGGTTTATCGCGGCACCGGTGTATGCGGTATCTGCCTACCGGCAGGCAGGCACGAAGGGCACAACGAACACACAACGAAAGGATGTAGGCGAAAGGACATTGTTGAAATTAAGCTGCCTTATTATCCCAATATCCCAATATCCTCCTCACCCTGGCAACGTAAAGCCAAAGGTGCTTCCCTGGCCAATTGCGCTCCTGACCCAAACGGTTCCGCCCATGGCTTCTATAAATTCTTTACAGATGGCAAGGCCGATGCCGGAGCCTTTTTTATCGGAGCGGCCGGGCACTTGAAAATAACGTTCAAAGATTCGGGACAAATAAATTGCATCAATGCCCTGGCCGGTATCGCTAACCGAAAACGAAAGCGCTACGTCCGCCTTTTTTACGGCAATGGTGATGGTGCTTTGCGGCGGTGCGTATTTAATGGCGTTGGTAAGAAAATTATTGAGCACCCAGGCCATTTTATCACCGTCGGCCTTTAGTGTAGGTAAATCATTGGGGAGATGCTTTTCAATCCGCAATTCTTTTTCCCTTGTTGCCGTGGACACAGTTTGTACCGATGCATCAACCACTTCGTAAGGATTCACATCCTGGATGGTCAACTGAATTTTTCCCGCTTCCACCTGCGACATATTCAGCAGTTCGCTCAAGATGCGCAACATGCGGCCGTTGTCGTCTTTCAAACTTTGCAGCAGTTCTTTTTGTTCAGCGGAAAGCGTTCCCACACGGTCGTCTTCTAAAAGCTTTAAACTAAAATCGGAAGCGGCCAACGGTGTTTTTAATTCGTGCGAAACCGTGGCGATGAAGTTTGTTTTTGCCACATCCAGTTCTTTAAATGAAGTAATGTTCTTCAGCACAATTACTCGGCTGTTGCTGCCGTCCTGCGCAATGTCAACGACTTCTTTGGTAAAAAAATTTTCACGGTTGTCCACTACTACTTTGAACGGAGTTGTGCTTTTTTCTTCCAGCAAAAAACGGAACAAGTCATTGCGCTTACTGACCTCACTTACGTTCATTCCTACAATGTCTTTTGCTGCCAGCCCTAAAAGCTGCAAGGCCTGATTGTTGGCAAAGAGAACCACATCTCCTTTATCAATGCCGATGCTGGCGTCTTTCAAACTGTTGATGACGGCTTCGGCCCTTGTCTTTTCAAAAATCAATTTGTTCAAATTGCTACTCTCGAAATATTCAAGCCGCTCGGCCATCTCGTTAAACGAGGCCGCCAGTTCGCCAAATTCATCCTTCGATTCAATGTGAATTCGATGGTGGTAATTCTTTTGCCCGATTTGCTTGATGGCATCCGTGAGCTTTCGGATGGGCGAGGTGATGATGGAAGGAAAATTAATGACGAACGTAAGCCCGATGATGAGGATGATGGACACCGTAGTGATGATGATAGTAACCGCCCCTTCCGCCGCTGCTTCCGAAGCCGTGTACTTGCTTTGTATGGCCTGCATGTTGAGCGAAAGAATGCTTTGCAACTGTCCCCGGATGTCATCGGCCTGCGAGGTGTCGCCGGCCGAAAGCTTGTCGAACGACCGGCGCAGGCTGGCTGTGGTTTGGGCTTCGCCGCTTTCAGTAATGTTGACTTGCTGCTTTCTTAACTGGTAGTTGAACGAGTCGAGAAAATTCCTGTTGTTAGCCAGAATGCTGTCCAAGCTGCGTTGCATGTTGTGGGCATATTGCAGGGATTCGTAGTTGGCCCGCAAAATATTTTTCGATTGCAGCCGCAGCTTCACCAAATAATAAATGCTGGTGCCGCCGGCCACCACCACCAACAGAAAAAGAAAGATGGTTCCCCAACGGATTTTATTTTTTACACTGCCGGGCATGGGAGAGAAGTTTAAATGTTCAAGAGTCTAAGAGTCGTGTTCAATTGTTCAAAAGTTCAAACGTTCAATTGTTTGTTCACGTGTTGGGTCTTGCGTCTGTAAAGTTTGATAGTGATAACGTAGGCCAACTCACAATTCACCACTCACCACTCACGATAGAATCACCAGATCAACATCATTCGCCGACAAGGTTTTCAACAGTTGGTTAAACACGCTTGTTTTTAAAATCACCTGCCAAAGCTTGATGTGCGGCTTGCCCATGCAAACCGTGGTGATGTGTTTTTCTTCAATCACCTGCATGATGGCCTGCGCAATGTTTTCTTCTTTTTTTTGAATCACTTCGGCGCCCAGGTCCATGGCGTTTTTAAAGTTGTTGATCAAAAAGCGCTGCTTGTCCAACGGGATTTTATCGGCGGCTTCTTTTGGCGTTTGCACATACAATACCCACCACTGGCTGTTGTAATAACTTGCCAACCTTGCCGTTTTGCGAATGATGCGTTGCGCTATCTCCTCGTTGCTGGAAACACAGGCCAAAAAGCGTTCATGCCGAAACGTATTTTTTTGATAGGTGATGGAATAGTCAACCTTGCGCTCCACTTGCCCGGCTGCTTCTTTCAGGGCCAGTTCACGCAGTTGCAAAATTTTATCGGGCTGAAAAAAATTGGCAATTGCTTGTTCAATCTTACTCTTGTCGTAAATCTTTCCTTCGCGTAATCGTCGTATCAATTCATCGGCGGGCAGGTCAATGTTCACCACTTCATCGGCTATCTGCAACAGCTTGTCCGGTACCCGTTCTTTTACTTCTACGCCGGTAATGCCTTTCACGTCTTCGTTAATGCTTTCAAGGTGTTGAATATTGACGGCGCTGATTACATTGATGCCCGCTTCCAACACTTCCATTACATCCTGCCAGCGCTTTTTGTTTTTACTTCCGGGAATGTTGGTATGCGCCAGTTCGTCTATCAACACTACATCGGGGTGCAGCAGCAAAATGGCTTGCACGTCCAATTCGTCCAGCTTCTTTCCCTTGTAAAAAAGTTCGCGGCGCGGAATGGCGGGCAGGCCTTCTATCAAGGCTTCTGTCTCGGCCCGCTTGTGCGTTTCAATGTAGCCAATGCGCACGTTCACGCCGTCCCGCAAAAGCTGGTGCGCCTCCTGCAACATGCGGTAGGTTTTGCCTACGCCGGCGCTCATGCCGAGGTAAATTTTCAGGCGGCCGCCTTCCTTCTTTTGTCCGTCAATCTTTTGCAGCCATTCTTCGGGACTGTGTTTTATTTCTTCCATCAGGGCATGCGTTTTAATTGTAAATGATGCACCGGCGCTACGATCAGCGGATACACTTCTTCCACCACGTTTGACGGTTCAAGGCCGAAGTTCACCGGCTCTTTGATGCTTAAAAAGCGCAGGTTGAAATAGCTCTTCATCACAAAGCGTTTCCAAAACGGCATGTCGTTGTCGTAGGATAAAAAGAACTCACTCATCACGAATTTAAAATCGCCGATGCTGTTTTCCTGGTACGGAAGTTCCTGCCGTTGCGAAAGGTCAACCTCGCCTTCTTTAATCAATTCCCGCACAACCTGCCGAAAGAAAAAATCCACTCGTGGCTCTACACGAAAACCCAAATCAAATGAGATGTAATAGGCGTTGTTTCGGTCAATGGTTTCTACTTTGTACGCAAGGGCATAGGGTTCATCCACCACGTTCACATGCACAAACCAATAGCAGTCGGCACGCTTTGGAATGCCATGCAAAATGGAATCAATGATGGTATATTCTACTCTCTTCGGCGTGGCCGAAAAAGTCATGTACACAAGGTTAGTGGCGTATTTCGGAATGCGTTCGTCACCGCTCAATTGAACAATGGACGGCAGGTATTTCTGCACCGGTTCGAAGCGCTGTAACCCATGCTTTATGCTTCGGCCTTTGTACCAGATATACATCACCATAAATAGCCCCGAGCCGATGACCAAGGTTAGCCAGCCGCCTTCTTTTATCTTTTGCAAATTGGCAATGAGGAAAGAGCTTTCGATAGTGAGAAATAAAAGCGTAATGGCTACCACGGCCGCAATGTGTACACGCCTCGACCGCAGGTAGAAAAAAATAAGCACCGTGCTCATTAACATGGTCAGCGTAACCGATAAGCCAAAGGCGGCTTCCATAGCGGTACTCACTTTAAAGTGCAGCACCATCCCGATGCAGCCGGCCATTAAAAACCAGTTAATGGCCGGTATGTACAATTGCCCTTTGATGTTGCTTGGAAAATCTACTTTATGCCGCGGCCAGATGCTTAACCGGATGGCTTCGTTTATCAACGTGAAGCAACCGGTGATGAGTGCCTGGCTGGCGATGATGGTGGCGAGAGTTGCAATGATTAAAGCCGGAATATAAAGTGCATCCGGCACGGTGTGAAAGAACGGGCTGATCTCGCCAATGGAACCGCCTTCATGCTTCATCAACCAGGCCGTTTGTCCGGCATAGCTCAACACCAAAGTGATCTTAATAAAAATCCAGCTAACGCGAATGTTATTGCGGCCGCAATGGCCCATGTCGCTATACAAAGCTTCGGCGCCGGTGGTGCATAAAAAGATGGAACCCAACAACCAAAAAGCACCCGGTTGATGCACCAAAAAATCGTAGGCATATTTTGGGTTGATGGCCCGAAGCACCGACCAATCATTGTGCAATTGCAACACGCCCAGGAAACCGATGAAGCCAAACCACACCACCATCACCGGCCCGAATATTTTACCGATGCTGGCCGTACCGAATTGTTGAAATAAAAACAGCACGATAAGAATGATGATGATAATGGGAACGGTGTGGATGTGCGGATAAATCTTTTCCAAACCTTCCACTGCAGATGCCACGGAAATGGGTGGTGTGATGATGCCATCGGCCATTAAAAAAGCACCGCCGGCCATGGCGCCGTAAATCAACCATTTACCGGCAAAGCGCCGCACTAATGCATACAAAGAAAAGATGCCGCCTTCGCCCTTGTTATCGGCCTGCAAGGTGATGATGACATACTTCAAAGTTGTTTGAAAGGTCAGCGTCCAAAAGATGCAGGATAAAGCGCCAAGGGCAACAGCGCCGTTGATAACGCGGCCGTGAAAAACAGAATTGAGCGTATATAGCGGCGAGGTGCCAATGTCGCCAAACACAATGCCGACGGCAATAAGCGAACCAGCAAGCGTAATTTGCTTATGAAATCTCGAGACGTTATGGCCAACGGTTGCAGACATTTTGGGTGTGGTTTGATTTGCCTTTACTGCTGCAAAAGCTGTGCGTCAAATGTGCCTTTCATGCCCTTCGTTGTTTTTAACCGAAAAGAGTAAAGAGCCTTACAGCCTTTTTCCTCTTTGTTCGATGATTTATTTATACTCTGTTTTCGTGCGCCGGTGCAGATTGCCGTCCTGCGCTCCGTTATTGTTTAAAATGAAATAGCGGTTGAAAACGTAATGGCGCCATCTGTGTTCTTCGCGGCAGAACCTTTTATGAAAACGGCGTCTTTGCTGTTGAAGGTTCGGCCTTCTATTCGCAGCGCCACGTTCGGCTGCGGCATGTAATCAATATTAACCGAGGCACTGCTGGTTTTAAAACCATTGGGCGTGCCGGTGTAAACAATCACGCCGGCCTTGTCGCTGTAATATTCGCCGCGCAAAGCCACCGCCCATTTTGCCGAAGGCGTAAAGCGCAGAATGCCAACGGGCGAATACCAGGTATTGTAGTTGTTGCTGTTTTTTGCTTTTTGTTCGGTTCCAATGTCAAAGCCAGTCGTCAAGCCAATCTTATCGGTGAACTGAAAGATGCTGTACACGTTATGAAAATAACGCCTTGTACGCAGGCTATCGGGTTTGTCGGTACCGATGAAGGTGCTGTAATTGAGCGTTACTTTATCCGATGCTTTGTAATAAACCTGTGTGCCGTAACTCATTAAAGAATTGCCGTCAACACGAGTGACGCGTTGCCATCCATTCAACGCATAACCGGCCAGCAATAGCTTGCCGTTATTGCTTGTATAACTCAATCTTGCGCCGCCTTGAAAAAACGGAGTGCTTTCCGCCAAGATGCTTCGTGTTAACGTCCAGTTGTCTTTGCCCACGGCACTTTCAAAACCAATGTGTGATGGCAGTACGCCAATGTCAAACCACAGGTTCTTTTTTGCACTCAACTTATAACCGGCATTGGCTTCGTAAACATTTTTGAGTGTGCCGGGTTCGGCGGCATAGTTGGCGTTCATGTACGTGCCTACGCCCACGGAAAGGTTAGCCCTCACGCGGTCTTTCGCATAAACCGCTTTCACAAAGCCAAGGTTCAAATTAAATTCATTGTGCCGGTTGAAATTGTATAAGAAACCGGGGCGGATATTGTTGCCGGGTTTATTAAAATCATAGCTATAATAGCCTTCCACATAGCCGCTGAAGGTTAGCGGATTTACCGGTGCTTCTGTTTTAGCGCTGTCTTGCGCATTCACGATCCCGTTCACTAAAACAGCCAAGCTAATTATCGTCTTTTTCATTGTTCTTTTATTTCAAATTTTCTAAAGCCACGTTTAGTTTTAATACATTGATAAGGTCAGGACCCAACGTTCCCTTCTTAACATGCTGGTCAACCAGCGCCTTTATTTTGGCCGCATCCGTCTTTCTTACCGCAGCCACTCTTGCCACTTGCAGATATGCCGATGTCGGCGAAATATTCGGATCTAATCCGCTACCGGAAGCCGTCACCATCTCCGCAGGAATTTGGTCTTTGGTAACTCCGGGGTTATGTACTAAAAACGAATCAATGCGGTCTTGCACCGTTTTTAAATAATCAGGATTACTGGTGGCTTTATTGCTGCCGCCCGAACCGGCTGCGTTATAATCCACATTGGAGGGCCGGCCCCAGAAGTATTTGTCATCGGTAAACTTTTGACCCACTAAGGCATAGCCAACTGTTTTGCCATTTAACGTCACTTTTTCACCGCTGCCACCAGCCGGTGCGGCCTTGCCAATTAAGGTGATGAGGGCAAAATAAAGGCCGCAGCAAAGCACCAGCAGAACAAGCGTTAAGCGAATAGACGTGCCGAGATATTTTTTCATTTTATAGAATTAAATTTGAAGAAATTGAAGCGTATGTATCGTAAAGTTTTTGTGGCAAACGACACGGCCGATTTAACCATTCAGCTTCCTGAAGAGTACTTGAATAAAGAAATCGAAATCATTGCTTTCCAATTGCGCGACATCGAAATGGAACGGCAGAAAAAGCTGGAGGCGGCCCGGCAAATGTTTCGCGAAAATGCAGTGGATTTGACCAATTTCAAATTCAATCGGGAAGAAGCAAATGAGCGATAACTTTTTTATGGATACCAATATTCTGGTGTACCTGTTGGATAAAACCGACTTGAGAAAAGAGGACATTGCATTTAGCCTGCTGCAACGCAAAGGGTTTGTTTTGCCGCAAGTGTTGTTTGAATATGTGAATGTTTGCGTTCGCAAGCTTGGCCATACAAAAGCGAAAGCGGTTTCGTTTGCCAGTAACGTGTACACAACTTCGTATCTGCAACAAGAAGGAATGGAAGTGGTGGAGAAAGCATTTGACTTATTCCTAAAATACAATCTCCAACCCTTCGACAGCAAAATCGTTGCTTCGGCATTAGTAGCCGGTTGCACAACTTTATACTCCGAAGACATGCAACACGGGTTTGTTATTGAAAATTCGTTGACCATTATAAATCCTTTTTTGTGAGCCGTTCTTATCGTAAGACGCCCATCTTTGGTTACACCACCGCCTCCAGCGAAAAGTTCGACAAGCGGAAAGCAAATCGCCGTTTTCGCCGGAAAATAAAAGTGGAAGTACAAGAAGGAAAAGAGCACTTTACGTTGCGCCGCCGGCAAACCACCGCTTGGGACATGCATAAGGATGGGCGGCGTTACTACATCCATTTTAAACCGGAATGGATGCGCAAATAATTATAGGAACAGCCCCACCAACAAGTCAATAATCTTTATCCCCACAAACGGAACCAGCACGCCGCCAAACCCATAAATCAAAAGGTTCCTGCGCAACAAGGCTGACGCACCGATTGGCTTATACTCTACACCACGCAAGGCTAACGGTATCAGCATGGGAATGATGATGGCGTTAAAAATCACCGCCGATAAAATGGCTGACTCCGGGCTATTCAGGTGCATAATGTTAATGCCTTGCAGCGCAGGTATAGCACCAACAAACAAAGCCGGAACAATCGCAAAGTATTTGGCTACGTCATTGGCAATGGAGAACGTAGTCAGCGTTCCTCTTGTGATTAAAAGTTGCTTTCCTATCTCCACCACTTCAATCAACTTGGTTGGATCGTTATCCAAATCCACCATGTTGCCGGCTTCTTTGGCGGCTTGTGTTCCGCTGTTCATGGCCACGCCTACGTCGGCTTGTGCAAGGGCAGGCGCATCGTTGGTGCCGTCGCCCATCATGGCCACCAGCTTGCCCGACTGCTGTTCAGCCTTGATGTAATTCATCTTGTCTTCGGGCTTGGCTTCGGCAATAAAATCATCCACGCCGGCCTTCTCGGCTATGTACTTTGCGGTAAGCGGATTGTCGCCGGTAACCATCACCGTTTTCACGCCCATCTTGCGCAGGCGGCTAAAGCGGTCCTGCATACCGGGTTTGATGATGTCCTGCAGTTCAATCACGCCCCGCACTTCATTGTTTTCCGAAACCACCAGCGGCGTACCGCCGTTGCTTGAAATGATTTTCACTCGCTCGGCTACGCTGGTGCTAAAGGGGTTGCCGGCCTTGGTCACCATATTGCGAATGGAGTCTTGCGCTCCCTTGCGAATCTTTCTGCCATCGGGTAAGTCGGCGCCGCTGCTGCGGGTTTCAGCGGTAAATTCTATGAACGTCATGCCCGGCTCACGGCGTTCGTTTACACCTTTTTGCACTGCTAATTCTACAATGGATTTTCCTTCGGGTGTATCATCGGCTAAGGAGCTAAGCGAAGCCAGTTCAATAAACGCCTTTTCATCTACACCATCGGCTGCGTAAAAGTTGGTGGCCTTGCGATTGCCGATGGTGATCGTTCCTGTTTTATCAAGAAGCAATACATCCACATCACCGGCGGTTTCAACGGCCTTGCCACTTTTAGCAATAACGTTGGCACGCAAGGCACGGTCCATACCGGCAATGCCGATGGCGCTTAACAAGCCGCCGATAGTGGTTGGAATGAGGCAAACAAAAAGCGAAATGAAAGCAGCAATCGTTATCGGTGTATTCGCATAATCGGCGAAGGGTTTCAAGGTAACGCAAACGATGATGAACACGATGGTGAAAGAAGCCAACAAAATCGTCAAGGCAATTTCGTTCGGTGTTTTTTGACGATTGGCCCCTTCCACCAGCGCAATCATTTTATCCAGAAAAGTTTCACCGGGTTGGGTGGTTACTTTCACCACAATTCTATCCGACAACACTTTAGTACCGCCGGTTACGGAGCTTTTATCACCACCCGATTCGCGGATAACCGGAGCGCTTTCGCCGGTGATGGCGCTTTCATCTATCGTGGCAATGCCTTCGATAATTTCACCATCCATGGGAATAACATCGCCGGCTTCGCAGATGAAGCGATCACCCAACTGCAGTTCGGCGGAGGATACAAGTGAGTAGTCAGTAGTGAGCGGTAAGTTAGAAGCGGCCCTATTCACCATTGACCACTCACCACTCACCTTTTTTGCCGGTGTATCCTTTCTCGTTTTGCGCAAGCTTTCCGCCTGCGCCTTGCCTCTTGCTTCGGCAATGGCTTCGGCAAAATTGGCAAACAACAGAGTAAGAAACAGCACCACGAAAATGGCGATGTTGTAACCAAGCGAACCTTGAGTTTTATCGCCGGTGAAAGCGGTGTATAAAACCACGGCCAGCATAACGAAGGTTCCTATTTCCACGGTGAACATGACCGGGTTTTTCACCATCAGCCGCGGACTAAGCTTGCTGAAGGATTGTTTGAAGGCTGTGCCGACTAACTCGGCTTGAAACAGTGATGTATTTGAATTACGAGCCATAAAAGTTTCGGCCCATCCCGACCTTCCCGGTAGGAAGGCCATCCATCGCACAGGGCCAGCTTTGCGACGGGATTAAAAAATTGCAGTTTCTTCTAAAAGCGAGGGCTGTGCTCCGGTCACCTCCCCACCGGGGAGGCGGGAGGGGCCGTTGAAAAATATTCTGATAACGGTCCAAGTGCCAACGCCGGGAAAAAGGCCAAAGCGGCGATGATAACAATCACGGCAAACGTCATCAGGCCGAATGTGTAACTGTCGCTTCGCAAAGTGCCGGCGCTGGCAGGAATAAATTTCTTGTTCGCCAGTATGCCCGCTATGGCTATCGGTCCAATGATGGGTAAGTAGCGGCCAAGTATCAACACAAAACCGGAGCTTACATTCCACCAAATGTTGTTATCGCCAAGGCCTTCAAACCCACTGCCGTTATTGGCTGCCGACGAGGTGTACTCGTACAATATTTCGCTGTAGCCGTGATAGCCGGGATTGTTCAGCCAGGCCGAAGGTTTTACCGCCCAATCGGCATTGGCATGATGCACCAGTATGTAAGAAGCCAGTGCGGTTCCGGCGAGTATAATCAAAGGGTGAAGAATGGCAATGATGGACGCAATCTTCATCTCTCTTGCTTCAATCTTTCGGCCTAAAAATTCAGGGGTTCGGCCAACCATCAGGCCCGATATAAACACGGCGATGATTAAGAAGATGAAGTAGTTTAACATGCCTACGCCAACGCCACCGTAAAAGGCATTGATCATCATGTCCATTAACTGTGCAAAGCCGCTCATGGGCGTCATGCTGTCGTGCATGGCATTCACACTACCGTTTGATGTAGCCGTAGTAGCAATGCCCCAATAAGCCGATGCCGCCGCACCGATGCGGGCTTCTTTTCCTTCCATGCTGCCGGTGAGTTGCGAAATGCCGAGACGTTGTATGGTGGCACTGCCTTTTACTTCGTGATAAACAGAGATGGAAACCAGCGTAAGAAAACCTACGGTCATGACGGCGAAAATGACGTTGGCGAGTTTGCGTCGTTGCAGATAAAATCCCAACGCAAATATCAGAGCAATGGGTACCAGCAAAATGCTGATGGCTTCCAGTGTGTTGGTAAAATAGCTTGGGTTCTCCAAAGGGTGTGCGGAGTTTACGCCGAAATAACCGCCACCGTTGGTGCCGAGTTGTTTAATGGCGATCATAGCCGCCGCCGGGCCGCGGCTAACCTGCACACTGTCGCCTTGCAAGGTTACAATGCTGTCTTTGCCATCCCATGAACTGGGCGTTCCGCTAAAGGCAAGGATGATGGCCAGCACAAATGAAAGCGGCAATAAAATGCGGGTGATGGATTGCACCAGAAACACCCAAAAATTACCAAGCTTGTCCGTCACCTTATCGCGTAATGCCTTGAACAAAACAAACAACGCCGCAATGCCCGTAGCCGCCGATACAAACTGGAAGAAGGCAACAACAAACACCTGTGTCAGGTAAGTAAGGCCGCTTTCGCCGGAGTAGTGTTGCAGGTTGCAGTTAACAATAAAAGAGATGACGGTATTAAAAGCCAGGTCGGGGGTTTGCGATGGGTTACCATCGGGATTCAGAAACAAAGAACCTTGTGTCAGCAACAGGACAAAACCATATACAAACCAAACAAGGTTGATGGTGAGCAAAGCTTTTAGGTGCTGCTTCCAGTTCATTTCTTCGGCCGGATTAATTCCCCCGATTTTGTAAATGAGCCGCTCCAGCGGCGCCATAAAATTCCAGAGCGATTTCTCGCCACGCAGCCAGCGGGCAATGCCTTTGCCAAGAAAAACCGCCAGCAATAACGTAATGCCGTAGGTAAGAATAATGCCGATGATTTCTTTTGTCATAGTCGTGAGTTGTGAGTGGTCAGTAGTGAGCAATGAGCGGATACGATTCACCACTCACGACTCACCATTCACCGTTAGAATTTTTCCGGTTTTATCAACACGTAACAGAGGTAGATAAACACCAGAATGGATAGAATAAACAAGACGTTCATCATGGCCTTAAATTTTTTCGAAGAAGTCAATGGATTTAAAAAAGAGCCAGAAGCAAACGAAGCCGGCAATAAAAAGAAGGACGATAAGCATAACCAAATTTTTTAGAGAATTAGCCGGCAAAAGCGCGGACAACAAAACCGACTAAAACAATGAGTGTGTAAAAGCCAAACAAGGCGTGGAGTGGTTTGAAGCGGCGGCGCAGAAGCCGGTAATAAATTTTCATGTTTGATGCGTTTGCCGCTGTATGCCAAATGAAGTACCGAAACGATGATGAGAAAGCAGCGTCGGCGCAAAGCCTTTACCGTACTGCATTTGCGGCGATACCGCTTTTATAGTTCTGCAATCAGTAAAATAAAAACCCTCTCATTTTGAGAGGGTGTCTTTTCAAAATGAGAAGACCTTATTTATCAAGGTCGTATTCTTCCAACTTGCGATAGAGGGTAGCCAGGCCGATGCCGAGAAGGCTTGCGGCTTTTGTTTTATTGCCAGTTGTATGCGACAACATTTTTTTGATGTGAGTCTTCTCCATTTCGGCCAATGAATAGTTGTCGGCCGTTGCTGTTTGTTGAAGAATGGAGGAAGGCAGGTCTTCGGGATGCACGTCATCACCGGCGAGAATAACCGCTCTTTCCATGACGTTGCGCAGTTCGCGAATGTTTCCTTTCCAGGAATAATTTTTCAAAGCGGCCAATGATTCTGTAGTCAATTTTGGCGGTATTTTTTGTTCGCGGCTTGCGACTGTTTTTAAAAAAAAATCCGCCAATTCTTTGATGTCTTCCTTTCGTTCGCGCAGCGCAGGCAACGAGATGGTGAAAGTGTTTAGACGATAAAACAAATCTTCGCGAAAGCGGCCTTCCAAAACTTCTTTTGCCAGTTCGCGGTTGGTAGCGGCAATGATGCGCACATCCACCTTTGTCGTTTTTACATCGCCCAGTTTTATGAATTCACCATTTTCTAATACCCGCAACAGCTTGGCTTGCAGGTCTATGTTCATCTCACCGATTTCGTCTAGAAACAATGTGCCGCCGTCGGCCAGTTCAATCAATCCTTTTTTATCTTTTACGGCGCCGGTATAAGCGCCGGCTTTGTGGCCGAACAATTCACCTTCCAACAAATCTTTTGTAAAGGCGCTGCAATTTATGGCGATGAACGGCTTTGCGCTGCGCCTGCTTTCGGCATGAATGGCTTTGGCAAACACTTCTTTGCCAGTGCCGGTTTCGCCCAATAACAAAACAGTAGTGCTTGCGGGAGCAATCTTCCTGGCCAATGCAATGGCTTGTTGAATAACGCTGCTCTTTCCAATAACGGCAGAAAAGGAACCGGCAGTGCTATCATCAATCTTTATCGCACTTCCCTTTGCCGCTTTTACTTTTTCCATCGCCTGCGAAAGCAGAGGAAGAATGCGGTCATTGTCGTTGCCTTTGGTGAGGTAATCAAAAGCACAGTTTTTAATGGCTTGCACGCCGTCGGGGATATTGCCGTAAGCTGTAAGTAAGATGACTTCGGGCAGCGGATATTTTTCTTTGGCTTCTTTTACAAAGTCAACGCCGCTGCCGTCGGGCAGTTTCACATCGCAGAGGATAACATCGGGAGTTTTATGTTTGAGATAATCGTGTGCGGCTTTTAGTGTGCCGGCTTCGTCAACGGTGTAGCCTTCGAGGCGAATAATGCGTCCGAGCAGTTTGCGGAGACCTTCTTCGTCGTCAATGAGGAGAACAGTTCCTTGCATTGAAGCAAAGATAGCTTGTGAAAGTGCCGGACTTCTTACCGATTATCTTTTCCACCACTTCCAATATTCTCATCACTAGCTCCTTTTCGCTTTGGATTAGTGAACCAAAGCTGATTTTTGCAGTGAATGTATAACGCTTACAAAACAATGTCCTTGTATGAATTTCTCTGTATGTAGATTTTTCTAACAAACAGTTTAGTTTGATAAAGAACCTGTTTTTTACCACACCACAAACTTTCTTCCTCTTACCGGAATAACATCCGCCGGTATAGGGCCGCCTCCAGACGAAGGGTATTCAATCAAGGCATCCACATTAGCGGCCATGATGGTGTTGGCATTTTCATTGGGGTGTATCAAATCACCGTTTGTATAGGTGGCCCGGTCACTGCGTGCCTTCCAAAATGTATGAAAGTCTAAAAGACATACGCCTTGCGATGCTACCGTGCTTCTAACTGCGGCCAGCGCAACTTCCCAGGCCGCCTGTGTAACGGAGTAAGGCGGATTGTCAACGATGTAATTCCATACAATCACAATTTTATTTGCCGGCCAACCCTTAACCGTTTTTATGTATTGTATGGCGTTCGTAAGCTTTGGAATAAACACCGCAAGAAATTGCGAAACCGTAAGGCTGTTGGGCGGCGACATTGCCCGGCTGAAATCATTAAACCCATAGCCAATGAAAATCAGATTTGTTAACGAAGCGTCATACCCTTGCACTTGCGGCAACCGGTCTTCGAACGGCCCATTGCCGCCCCAGTTGTTGCAAAGCGTTGCGCCTGATTGTGCATCGTTCAGTTCAATACCGCCTTTCACGCCTTCCGCATACTGCCTTGGCCACCGCAGAAAGGTATTGTCCGGCCCATCACCACCGGAGTGGTTCAGTTCATTGCCGGCCATGATGCTGTCGCCCCAAAAGACATAGTAGGTCGGCTGCCGCTTTGTAAACGCTGTTGCCAGAAAGAAAAGAATAAACAAAAAAATTGTTCTCATGCTTAATAGCTTACAAGGTTCTGCCCCATGATTTTAACCTTCGTAGTGGGGATTTGAAAATAAACCTGTATGTATAAATCATCAGGCGAGTAATTGGCATAGCCCAAAACAGTCCAAGTGATGCCATTGGCGCTGGTTACAATCTCAATGGAGCTTCCGTTCCGCCTGAACCCGTAGTAGTTGTTATTCACAGGAGCTATGCCTAAACCCGTGGTAGAGCCGTTGTATCCGTAAGCTTTCAATTCCGCATCCATTAAAATAAAACCACCGGTCCAATGTTCATAGCCCTGCAAAAGATTGTTTGGTGTATACCCCACCGAAATCAGTTCGCCCATGCCGGCAACGTATTGAAAATAGACGATGCCATCACTGCCGGCCGGTAACTTTTTAACTGCCTGCGCAATGCCGTTACCTTGGCTTGAATAATATATACCGGGCCCGTCGGGATGCTGTTGTACCTGATAAGCATTGGCAACGTCGAAAAAAATTGTTTCCGGCGTATTTACCGCCGCACCAGACGAGGTAGTCTTGCTGTCCCAGCCAAACGGGCTGTCGGTGTATGAGGTATTGTCGCCAAGCGCCTTAACCCGGTAATAGTAAGTGGTGGACGGAGCCAGGCCGTTGTTGGTAAACTGGCTGGTGTTGGCGCCTGTATTGGCGATGGTGGTCCATGATGCATTGTCGTTACTGCGTTGCAACAGGTAGCCTGTTTCATTGGCCACATCGGTCCAACGAAGTGATATGGCAGAACTACTTATCACCATTCCTGTTAGCGAAGGCGCGGCTAACTGCGGAAGCGAAGTGGAAGCAGAGATGGCCTTCCAGGTGAAGTCGGAAGCCAGGTACTTACCGCCACCCGCTGCAAAACCAGGTAGAGACTGAAGCCAAGTTTGGATAACCGATGTTCTTATACGGATTGGGTCTGCAATTGTGCCTGTGCCGGAAAAGTCGGTTGAAGAAAGGTAAGTGGTGTCCACCGATGTGTTGTTTGCCGTTGTACCAAGGGTGGAAGCCAAGGCATACGGCCCGCCCGCCAAAGAAGGCAAGGTGGCGGGCACATTTTTTTTGGGTGCCTGCGCAAGTCCGCTAATGCCTGCGCAAAGCAGGCCCGCAAGAAGGTAATACTTCATGATTAAACAGAGTTTTAAATAGATGCTTCGTGTAAGGTTTAGGCGTTTTTACGCAACGAGACGGTGTTAAACATGAGTTTTGTTGGAAGCAGGAAGGTTAGTGGTCACGGATTGTCAGAAGGATACGGGAATGTGGACTTTAGGGATGAAACGGTGCCAAAGATAAGGGAGCAGGGCTTCTTACAGCCGGGTTACAGAGAAATCGGATAAATTAATTTATTCAAGGTCTTTTATCGGTAAAAAATCGGAAAGGGAAAGGTCAGTGGCCGCTATGCTTCAGTACTTTTTTATTCATTCCGGCATAAGGGCACACTGCATTAATGCATCCGTGAAACCCGTTTACTAACGCTGCCTTTTACAGTATCTGAAAACAGCCGGATAAAACGCGGTGCTTCGCATTTAAAGCTGAAAGCTTTTTATATAAATGGCTACCGGCCACTTTGGTCATTTGATTGACCGGGCTAACCTGACGAGAATACGTTTATGGTTTATGATCCGATTAAACCATTCTTATAAATTGTTCGTACGTTTCTTTCCATCCTTCAAATAATAAATCTGTACCAAGAAATGGATTGTGCCAGATGGTGATCATTTCGCCGCCAACCGCACGGATGTTTTGCGAATAGGTTATCAACTCATGCAAAGTTTCCGTGGGCGATTTTTTTTCTTCAAAAAAAGCATTGGCGTCCATGAAGCAATAGGGATGAATGCGCAACGGTGTTTGCGTTTCTTCTTTCACATCGTACCAATAAAAACTACCGGCATGTGAAGCACGAAAACCGTTGATGGTGGCATAGCCCATGGAGTAATCATCGGTGATGCCTGCAGCCAAAAGCCGACGGTAAGTGTCGGGTAGCGTAAAGCGTATGTAATGCTGCCGTGATGAAGTAATGCGTTGTTCGATGGTCTTTTCCAACCAGGCTTTTTCCTTCTTCAACAATTGCGGATGATCGCCGCTGGCCCAGGAGGGATGCACGCCTACTTTGTATTTTGCAGCGGTATCTTTTATCAAAGCAACGAAGTCAGGTTGTGTTATATCAGTGTTCTTGTCGTACTTGCCTTTTTGTTCCGCCACCAGAAAGAAATAAAGAGGCTGCAAGCCTGTTTGATTGTGCAGATTATCCATCCAATCATAGGCATCAAAAGGGTCTTGCCGCTTACCGCGAAGGACGCGGATGCGGTTCATCATCCTTCGCCATTTGCCAGTCATAAAGAGTTTGGCTAAAGCACCGCCGTTTCTTTTAACCCCCTTTGCTTTAAAGCTCCAGGCAATGTCAATGTCATACGTTGCTTGAAAGCGAAAGGCGGAAGGCGGAGGACGGAAGGCGGAAAATTTTTCTTGCAATAATGTCCTGAAGTCTTCAAGCCAGGTGTTGATTAATGGCAAGTGCAGGAAGCCTTCGCGGTAAGCGATGGAAGCCTGATGCGCATACCGGCCGTAACTGTCTTTCGGATGCGGCAAGTATTCTTCGTAACGGGTGAGCAGATAAAAGATAGCTGCAAACAAATCAAAGCCGGCATCGCCTTCGGCTTTAAAGAACGCCTTGTAACCGTTGTGTTCAAAGCATTCAATCTTTACAGGCCTGATGGCTGATTCAAACAACAAGGCGTGTGAATGAATCCAGATTTCATCAGAGCTTAAACAATGATAGCTGTAATTGATGCGGTGCGTGTCGGGATGGGCGAGATATTTTTCTTCGTCAAAAATTAAGCGGATGGATGTGCCGAAATATTCCGATAAAAAATTGACGACGTATTGGAGTCTTGGCGTGGACGTATGGCTGTAAATGATCACAACCTAAATTATAGTGTTTCGATATAAAGGAGGCTAAAAAATTTGCAGTTGATGGTTAGCAGTTAGCACCTCCATTGTCAATATCCTTTGCCATAGGATTAGCTTGATTGCTCCATGACGACTTAACTGCAAATTGCAAACTGCGTACTGCAAACTACTTCCTCTCCCGCCATAATTGATTAAAAGACTTTGGCGGAAACTTTAAATCAGCACGGTGCTTTGTCCATTCTTTGGCAAGGCCGTTCACCACTTTGTTTTTTATACCACTGGTGCCCATATTCATCAGCCTTCTGTTCAGCATGGCCCGCTTCCAAACTTTCCAGGTTAGCCTTTCGGCAAAGGCTGCGCCGCCTTCTTCCACGGACTGGTGGCGGTTCTCCAACAACAATTCGTGCAGGTTGATTTTTACAGCGCAGACTTCGGTGCAGTTGCCGCAAAGCGAAGACGCATAACTCAAATGTTTCCACTCATCAATCTCTTTTAAATGCGGCGTGATGACAGAACCAATAGGCCCGCTATAAGGCGTTTCGTAAGCATGGCCGCCGATGTTTTTATACACCGGACAAGCGTTTAAACAAGCACCGCAACGGATGCAGTAAAGTGCTTCGCGGGTTTTGGGATTGCTTAAAAGATTGGTGCGGCCATTGTCGAGAAGAATGACATACATCTCTTCCGGGCCGTCGTTCTCGGCCACTTGCCGCGGGCCGGCAATAATGGTATTGTAAACCGTGATGCGCTGGCCGGTGCCGAAGGTTGACAGCAAGGGCCAGAACAAACCCAAATCAGTTATGGAAGGAATGACTTTTTCGATGCCGGCGATAACGATATGTGTCTTCGGATAAGAAGCGCTTAACCGTCCGTTGCCTTCGTTTTCGGTGATGGCAATGGCGCCTTCATTAGCCAAAATAAAATTGGCGCCGGTAATGCCAATCTGTGCCTGCGTGTATTTTTCGCGAAGCTTTTCCCTGGCAACAAGCGTGAGTTGGCTTGGCGTTAGGTTGGGAGCCGTGCCCAACTTTTCAGTGAACAATTTGGCTACATCCTCTTTGCTTTTGTGCATGGCCGGCGTTACAATGTGGTAAGGCGGTTCGTCGTCCAACTGCTGAATGTATTCGCCCAGGTCCGTCTCCACGCTTTCGATGTTGTGCTGCTCTAAAAATTTATTCAGGTGCAGTTCTTCCGTCACCATGCTCTTGCTTTTGACAACGGTGGAGCAGCTTTTTTCTTTGCAGATTTTCAGGATCTCCGCCAGCGCTTCATCAGCCGTTTCGGCCCACAGCACTTTGGCGCCGCGGCGGGTAATTTGTTCTTCAAACGTAAGCAGTTGCTGGTCTAATGTTTCCAACGCTTTCCACTTGATGTTCTTTGCTTGTTCGCGGGCCAGGTGAACATCGGTGAATTGCAATTTGCCCATGGGCACCACGGCGTTGTACTTGCCGATGTTGAAATTGATCTTGCGACGGTGTTCTTTATCGGCCGCTTTTACAGTGCTTTTGGCACGAAAGGAAGAAGATTGTTCGGACATAGGTTTCTATTTGATAACAGCAAGTAGCGTTTACGATATTTCAATGAATCTTTTTGACGGCTCTTCGGTAAGTTTCGCAAACATTTTCGGCAGCAACAAACGCAGGGTTTGGCGAAGGGTATCGTTGCCGCAAAGAACAACGATTGTGATTGGCAGATTTTGAATGTTTTGTTGATAAGAAAGATTTTGATCAACGGTTACAAACAATTCAAACCCGTCAGCAACCATAAGAGCAAGGAGTTCCCATTCTTTTTCCCAAGCCATTTTTTATCACGAACCGTCCAAACTTCATGCTCATCGCCGAAGTCGTTACGCAATTTGCGTGGACAGCTTTCGTCAACTAAAATTTTCATGTAACATCTTCTCTGATGTCAATGTTTTTTTTGCCATTGCCAAAACAGCCAACGCCGCTTCTTTTGTCACGGATGGGAAGTCATCTAAGAATTCTTCAAGGTCTTCACCACCTTCTATGTAATCGAAAAGGTTTTGCACCGGCACTCTCGTTCCGGTAAACACCGGTGTGCCGCTCATCGTTTCGGGGTCAATGTTTATAGGACCGTAATTCATAGTTTTATGTTTTAAAAACGACTGCTCTTATTTTTCTTCGCTTCAAAATAATCCGCTGCCACGGCTTCCAATGCTTCGTAAAACTCTTCGCCAAACTTGCGGATGATGGGTTCTTTTAAAAACTGATACACGGGCATCTTCAGCTTTTTGCCCAAGGCGCAAGCCGGATTGCACAAACCTTCCCGCGGCTCGTAGTTTACATACGTGGCGTGTTTGGCTTCTACAATTCGGATGGGAAACAAGTGACAGGATATAGGTTTTTTCCAACTCACTTTGCCATCATAATAGGCTTGTTCAATACCGCACTTGATGATGCCTTTTTCATCACGGATACCATACGCACAAATGCCGCCGGCCACCGTTGGCGTAACCCAGCCAAATTCGGCATCGTAAAGATATTTGCCTTGGCGCTCTATCGCCGCCAAACCTTCGTTGGTTAAATAGGGTTTGACGGCTTCAAAAATTTCATCCAAAATTTTCTTCTCTTCTTTTTCCAATGGGGCGCCGGCATCGCCATCCTCGCAGCAGCCGCCTTTGCACTTGTCAAGATCGCAAACAAATTTGGCTTCTATCACATCATCACTTACCAATGTATTTTCAATTGCAATCACCTGTTTGATTTTTACAAAGATAGGCGGGACGTGAAGTCGCTTACAGTAGAATGCTTTCGCCTGGCATTTCTGATTTCTAATTTGAACAGTTGTCATCAGGAATCAGAAAGTCATAATCCTTTCTCAATGCGGATGATTGATGTTGTGTGAGGCGTGTTCACCAGACTTCTTTTTCAGCGTTAGCGATTGCCAGATGCTTTTTCTGTCGGGGATGATGAGATGATGCGTGGTAAGATAATGCACCACGTTGTGCTCCAGCCAATGATGCAAGGGCAGCAGCAGTGCAATTAAAACGATTTTAATACCGAGAACCGGCAACGGTTCGCCGTGCGTCCAATGATGGATTTTTGTATCGGCCAACAAGGTGATGAACTCAAACAAAAGAATAAAAGAAAAGAAGCCCATCACACGAATGGTGCTTACCGAAACTTTAAAAATTCCCATGGCCACCAGCAACACAAAAATCATCCCGATGCCAATGGCGATGGCCGTGTATTGTACCGAATGTTTACGGTCTTCGGCGGCGGCTTCTTCACGGGCTATGCGCTCCTGACGCTGCTGTTCGTCGGCCAGTTCTGCCTGCATAAAATCTTTCTGCTCACCCAGTTTTTGCAGGCTGTCTTTGTACCCATAATAAAGGGTTTTAAAGGCATAGGACTGTTTGAAATCGCCGGCATTCGCATATAAAGTATCAAGGGCTTGCGCTGTGTTTTGCTGCCATTCCAAGTTGTTCATGCCGTCGGCCAATGTCTTGGCTTTGGTGTAGTAGTCAATGGCTGCCGCATTGTTGCCCGACTGGCTGTACAACTCGGCGTATTGCTTGTAAAAGGCAAAGCGTTGGTCGGGGGTTGATTGGGTTTCGAAGGCGGGAGCGGCTTTGGCAAGGTAGGCCGCGGCCGAATCGAACTTGCGTAGTTTGGTATAGATGACGCCATAAGCATCGTCAATTACATAACCCAAACCAAAGTTGGTAATGTATTGCTTCATGTCCGGACGGTTGTTGAAAAAAGCCAGAGCCTTTTCAGGCTGGTCGGCTTCAAGGTATTGGTTCAGAAGACCGTTGTAGCCCGGCATCTTTAGCGGTTCGTAATGAAGCGAATCGGCCAACTTGATAGAGGCTTCAAAATAATAAGCCGACATGGAAAAATCTTTCTTCAACGTGTACAAGCCACCGAGACTGTATAGGTCCACGACGCGATTGTACTCCTTGCCGCCGGATTGGCTGAACTGAAGTTGCTGCATGGCCGCCGTGGCATAGTCAATGGCTTTGTCGTAAGCTTTTATGTCGGCGTAAAAACTGGTTAGGTTGGCATAACAGCTTCGCAGGTATCTATGGTTCTTTACGTCTTCGGCAATGCGCAGGCCGTTCAGGTAAGCCCGCAACGCCAGCAAGCGTTCTTTTTTACGCTGATAGATGTCGCCGAAAGTATTGTAGCCGTCTATCTTCAGGGTATCGTCGGCCAGCGAGGAAGCCAAAGAAAAAGCTTGCGTGGTGTAGGAAAAAGCCTTGTCTAAATCGGGTACCTTGGTAGTGATGTTAGCCAGGCCCAGCAAGGCATGCACGGTTTCTTTATCCAGCTTGTTCTCCCTTGCCAAATTCAATGCCTTCGTATAATTGTCAACCGATTTTTGAATAAAGTTTTTATTAATGGCAAGTATCGAGTAGCGGTCACCGTTATTCAGCAAGGCCTTTGCCATCAGCGGACGGCTGCGTGAAATCTCGGCTTCACGCAGCATTTGTTCGGCGTATTTATCGGCTTCGGGTATATTGGTGTTCATCAGTATCATGGACAAGCCGTTTAACTGCTCCACTTTGTCCTCGGGTGTTTTGGCCCTGGCAACTTTGGCTTTGAAAGTATCCACCAGTGCGGGTTTTTGCTGTGCGTAAAGAAGGGTCAGCGATAGAAGAAAAAAGCTGGTTAGCAGCCTGCGTTTCATAAACAGAAATTTGAACGGGTAAAATAGGGAAAGAAAACGGTTATTGGATTATTAGGATATTAGGTTATTGGGATACTGGGTTATTGAGCTACTGCTGAAATAAAATATCCCAATAACCTAATATTCCTTCATTCTTTCCAATCCCAAATCACGATGCTCCATTCGTCGCCATCCGGCGTTTTGTAGCGATGAAGTTCTGTGAAACCAATCCGGCCGTGCGCCGCAAGGGAACGGGTGTTTCGGGTTGCAATTTCAGTAATGGCAAAATCGTATTTCGGGCTAAATTTATTTCGATACGCGAGGTAACAATTATCCAACACGCCTTGCCCTCGATACTCTTTATCAACGCAAACTTGCCCCACTACGATGTATTGAAAAGACGAAACCGGTTGGCTGTTAAATTGGATAGCGTCAAAGATTTGAAACATGGGTTTCAATACCGGAATATCGTCTTTAGCGGCCGGTGTCATGGCAAGTAAATAGGCAATGACTTTATCGCCGTCTTTTGCAATGATGTGCGGTTCGGCATCGTTCATCTTTTTTAGATCGGCAAAGCTGTGAACAACGGTGACAAAGCCTTGCGAGGAGATTTCATCTGTGGAAAGATTTGATGCAAGATTAGCCTGCTGCAAAGAGAGAATGCCTTTTAAATCGCTTTCAGTTTTTGCTGACGTATAAAGAAGCATGATACGTAATGAATGAATCACTTAATGTAAAAAACAGAGCAGGTATTCGTAAAGCCTTTGCCCGCAGCACGACACTCGTTACTGATTATTCATCACTCATTATCGCCATCGCAACGTCCCAATTAAGTGCTGCATGTCTTCGCGTAGAAAGGCATTCACCGGCCGCAAGGAATCTTCATTAGGCGGCGCATTAAAGTAAAGGGCGCCGCGCAAAAAGTGTTTGGTTGAATCAGTGGCAAAAAACTGGTTGGCCGTGGCGGCGTTTCCTCTCAAGGAGAAATAAATGCCACTCACGTTGCCCGGCATTTCAAATTTTACAGGCTTAATGGCCGATGCAATGGACGTGTGTTGCTTGTACGCCATCTTAAATGCATCGTTTATCAACGTATCAAACTTGTTTTTACCAATTTCTTTATAGCTCAAATGCAGCTCGCCATCAAATTGTGGAAAGGAAACATTAACCCAATATGGATTTTCCGCTTTTTCGTTAAAAAAGGTAGAGTCGGGAATGACTTCCGCATACACCGGATACTCGAAGGAATACGGAAAGCCGGCCTTGTCAAACACCTGATATTTTTTTTGCGGCAGCGAAATTTTAAAATAACCGCGTTCCTTTTGCACAAAGTCCGAATTGCACGAGGCGAAAAAGCAAGTTGCCAGCAGCCAGCAGCTGGTGGCCAGTTTGCGCCATACGGTTCTTTGCCCATTGTCTATAGCCAATTGGTTACTGTGCTTCATCGTCGTGTTTAACAAAAATCTTCACCGTTTTAATGCGTGCCCTTTCGGTTTCCAGCACGGTAAATTCAAAGTCGCCGCTCGTTACTTTTTGTTCGGGCTGAAGCAGTTCGCCGGCAATCTCCAATACCAATCCTGCAAGCGATTCATTCTCGCCCTTTACCGCGTCAAACGTATCAATGGGTAATCGCATGGCGCGGCACAAATCGGGCAAGGTAATTTTTGCATCGGCAATGTAGGTTTGCTCATCTATTTTGCGAACAGCCGTCTCTTCTTCGTCAAACTCATCGCGGATGTCGCCGATGATTTCTTCCAGAATGTCTTCCATGGTGACAATGCCGCTGGTACCGCCGAATTCGTCCACCACAATGGCAAAGTGAATGCGTTTGGTTTTAAACACTTTCAGTAAGTCTTTAATCAGCTTTGTTTCGGGCACAAACAAGGTGGAGCGAATCACGCCGTGCCAATCAAACGCCGCCTCGTTTAAATACGGCAGCAAGTCCTTTGTGTTCAACACCCCAACGATTTCATCCAGGCTGCCTTTGTAAACCGGCAACCGCGAGTAATGCAGTTCTTCTATCTTCTTCACCACGTCACCAAACGGCAAACTGTATTCAAGGCCGTTCACATCAAGCCGTGAGCGCATGATTTGCCGCACGGTGATGTTGCCGAACTTCACCACGCCTTTCAAAATATTTTTTTCTTCCACGGTGGTTTGTACGTTGTTCACGTCAATGGCATCGTCCAGCTCACGCATACTCAAGGCATCAGAGTCGTCGGCACCACTTGTCTTGCTGATGCTGTCGGCAATGGCCACCATACGGGCACTGATGTTTCCCAGCAAAAGGTGTAAGCCTTCTACCAATGCCGCTGAACTGTAAGCAAAGCGCAGGGTATTTTGCGTGGCCCAGAGCTTGGGCAAAATCTTACCGATGAAGACCAGCACAAAAGCAATGATGACGATTTTAACGAGGATGTCGAGGTCAATGTCAATGAACGTGTGAAGCGTAATGAGCTTCATTGGCGCCATCAGCAAATAAGCCAAAAAAATAATGGAGATGTTGAAGATGCCGCCGGCGATCAGCAAGGTGGTGTACACTTCTTTGCGGCTTTCAAGCAGGGAGGTAATGCGTTTGGCCGCATCGTGTGGTTTTGTTTTCAGCACATTGATATCGCGGGGCTGAAGCGAGAATAAAGCCACCTCCGCACCCGAAACCAAGAAGTTTAAAAACAACAACACCAGCAGCAACACCGCCATCAGAACGGTGCCTTGTGAAGCAAGTGGATTTTGAAGAAAAATATAAAGTAGCCGGCCGGCCGAATGATAATCCAAGGAAAAGGTTTTGGTTCAAAAATAGGCTTTCACGTTTCAAAGCAACGCAAGTTTTTCACGTAAAGGGTTGGTCAAGCCAGGCGATCAAGGAGCAAGAGACAGATGGGTTTTTAGAAACGGGGGAAACGATCTTTTGCATTTTTTGCCTATGCCATGCGGTTCACTATTTTTTGTCTCTTGGTTTCTTTGCATGAGTTGTATTCCGTCGTTGCACACGGCACCGGCCTTGCGTGCATCAATAAGGCAGGTCGCCCGGATCACCAGTTGGTGCATCACTCCCGGTATAACCTTCCGCATCGCCTTCGCTTTGCGAAGCTGATGGAGACGATGTACCGCCGCTATGATCGGTGCGTTTATCCAGCATGATTAAATTATCACCTACCACTTCGGTGGCAAACTTGCGACTGCCTTCTTTGTCATCCCAACTTCGGGTGCGCAAGCGGCCCTCAATGTAAACAAGGCTGCCTTTGTGCAGGTATTTATGTGCCAGTTCAGCCAATCCTCTCCAGAGTACCACGGTGTGCCATTCGGTTTGCGAAACCAATTTACCCGAACGGTCCTTGAAAGTCTCTGTCGTGGCCAACGGGAATTTTGCTACGCCGATGTTCCCTTCGAGATATTGCATGTCCGGGTCTTTTCCCAAATTGCCAATGAGCATCACTCGGTTTACGCCTCTCATACAATTGCGGTTTAATCGTTGGGTTAAAAATCGTCTCTGACTGGCTCTTTGTAAATTTAGAAAGATTAATCAAATTTCCGGCCAGCGAGGGGGAATGAATAATGAGAAATCAGTAATGAATGGGCCGCTCAAAATTTGAAAGACTTTTTGCATTGCACGAACTAATTACTCATCATTCATTTTTTGCACCACAATCTGCAAGGCCCTCGGAAAGGCAAGTTCTTTTACCTGCGCAATCTTTATCCATTGATAGTTCTCCATCTTTTTCCTTCGGTTTAATTTTAGGTGAAGGAAATAAAAGAACACGCTTTGATGGGACAGGTGTTGTTTTTCTTTCCAATGGTGAGTGAGTACACAATCATCCATGCCGTATTGTTCGGTAAAAAGCCTTTGAAGTTTTTTTGCGCTAACGGCTTTTTCCGTTTCTATCAACACAAACTGATGCAAGCCTCGCCAGATTCCTTCGCTCCGTTGGTTAATCAAAACTTCATGGCCGCACTGTACAATGAAATAATTCAGCCACCGCTTTTTCAACACCGTCTTTTTTTCTTTTACCGGCAAAAGGTCTTGCTTGCCTTCGGCAAAGGCAACACAACGCTTCTTAAAAAAGCAGTCGCCGCATACCGGGTAGGGTTTGCAAATCATCGCACCAAAATCCATGATGGCCTGGTTGTATTCGCCGGCTTCCGGTTTGGGTAAGATGCCTTGCGCCAGCGATGAAAACGTTTTCTTTCCAGTAGTAGAATCAATGGGAACAGCAACGCCAAAAATCCTTGACAGCACCCGAAACACATTACCGTCCAAAACAGCATAAGGCAGGTTGTAGGCAAAGGAAGCAATGGCCGAAGCGGTGTAGCTGCCCACGCCTTTCAGCGCCAAAATCTCTTCATACGTTTTCGGAAAGATGCCTTTTAAGTCGTCAGCAATATACTTTGCTGTTGCAATCAGGTTGCGGCAACGCGAATAATACCCCAAGCCTTCCCATAGCTTGAACACTTTGGCCTCCGGGGCAGCCGCCAACGCATGAACATCAGGAAAGGCTTCAATAAAATTTTGGTAATATTTCAGGCCTTGCTCTACCCTTGTTTGTTGCAACATGATTTCGCTAAGCCAGATTTTATACGGGTCCTTCTCTCCTTTCCACGGCATCTGACGGTTGTTCTCGGTACGGTTCCAATGCAAGAGCATTTTTGAAAAATCAGGTCCTCTTTTTTTCGCCTTCAAATTCACTTTCCGGACGGTTTCATCTTTCATAATCGGGAAACGGCTAATTTAGGTGTAGAATTATCTACTCTGTTGACATTCATTCTTTTTAGTGCTATCTTGGCATTTCATTCACCACAAAAAAGCCTCTATGCGTAAAGCAGATTTAGTCAACCAGATTGCCGACAAAACCGGCATCCCCAAAGTGGACGTTCTTATGACGTTGGAAACCGCTTTCCGTGAAATCAAAGAATCGCTCGGCAAAGGCGAGA
The DNA here is from genome assembly GCA_965247695.1 of Flavisolibacter sp. Taxonomy (GTDB): domain Bacteria; phylum Bacteroidota; class Bacteroidia; order Chitinophagales; family Chitinophagaceae; genus Flavisolibacter. Next base: position 288,853 of record OZ252037.1, on the reverse strand, counting down.
ACATTTATATCCGCGGTTTCGGCTCCTTCATCACTAAAAAAAGAGCCGCCAAAATAGGCCGCAACATCAAAAAAAACGTGGCCGTTCATATCCCCGAACATTTCATTCCGGCCTTTAAGCCTGCCAAGGAGTTTGTAGCCGATGTGAAAAAAACCGCGGTCACCGAGTAACTTCGCCGTTCTCTTTTAATGGGAGCCGCAACACGAATGAACAGACCCCAGTGGATCACGCTTAGCATTGCCATCCTTTTTGTTATCGGCCTTTATACCGCTACGCAAGCTTCGTTTTTTGGCGAACACAAAACAAAGAAAGCAACGTTGGCCGCAATGCCGGCCGCACACGATTACGGCTTTGGCACCGACAGCGTTTTGTACTATGCCAAGAAGAATCTGCCGCAGGCGCAGGTAACCCGTTTGGCATCGCTTGAGAACAGTGTGGTTCGCGGCGATGTTGCTGAACAAAAGCTGCACTTGATGCATCAGTTGGCTCACTACTGGAGCGATAGCGGCCGTGCTTTTACACCCATGGCCTATTACCCTTATGCTTACTATACCGCCGAAGCGGCGCGGTTGGAAAATTCCCCGAAATCCCTTTCCTTTGCTGCCCGTTTATTTTTGGATGCCTTGAGCAATGAAGAGGCCTCACCATTAAAACATTGGGAAGCCGAACAAGCGCAGGATTTATTCAGCCGTTCTTTGAAGATAAAGCCCGAAGATGATTCAGCGAAAGTAGGTTTGGGCGCCACCATCCTCTACGGCGGATTGGACATGCCGATGAAAGGCATTGGCATGATACGGGAAGTAGCAGAAAAAAACCCGAACGATATTTACGCCCAGTTAACGCTGGCGGAAGCAAGCCTGTTATCAGGGCAATTGGATAAAGCGGTTGAACGTTTGCAAAATGTGATCCGTTTGCAGCCGGCCAACTTGCAAGCAAGTTTATTACTGGCCGATACTTACGAACGAATGAACAAAAAAAAGGAAGCGGTGACCGCCTATAAAAAAGCGCTGCCGCTGGTAACGGCGCCGGAGATGAAAAAAGAAGTAGAAAAGCGAATAAGCGATTTAAACAACAAACAATAAAAACATTTTTGAACTATGCCGTGTGGTAAAAAAAGAAAGCGTCATAAAATAGCGACGCACAAGCGCAAGAAAAGATTGAGAAAGAACCGTCACAAAAAACGCAAATAGGTTCTCCTTCGACCGGAAGCAGCAATCGGCCGCTTCCGGTCGTCCTTTTTATGGCCTATTCATTCGTCCGGTTGCTGTCCCATCACTTTGCTCCCTCATTTTGCCAATCCTCAACTTCGCAACCGGCGGCAGATGAACAAGCCTTTATTTATTTAAAAGACATTGTAATGTGAACAAGGAATTGATTATTCATTCCACGCCAACCGGTGTGGAAATAGCCCTATTAGAGGATAAAAAGTTAGTAGAGCTGCACAGCGAAAAAAACGATGCCCGCTTTGCCGTAGGTGATTTGTATTTGGGAAAAGTAAAAAAGCTCATCCCTGGCCTGAATGCCGCTTTTGTGGACGTTGGTTACGAAAAAGATGCGTTTCTGCACTATACCGATTTAAGCCCTTATGCCCGGTCGTTGCTCAAGTTTACCCAAGCCGCCATGGCCGATAAAGCACCGGGCGGGCTTGACTTTGGTTCGTTTACCGTAGAGCCGGAAATCATCAAAACAGGCAAGATTAGTGAAGTGCTCAATGGCAAGCCAAACATCCTTGTACAAATTTTAAAAGAACCCATTGCCGCTAAAGGGCCACGGTTGAGTTGCGAACTTTCATTGCCCGGCCGTTTTGTGGTCATCACGCCGTTTAACGATGTGGTGGCGGTTTCCAGAAAGATTCATTCATCGGAAGAACGCAAGCGGTTGCAGCGCATTGTTGAATCTATCAAGCCTAAAAATTTTGGGGTGATTGTACGCACGGCGGCCGAAGGAAAGAATACAGCCGAATTGCACGAAGACCTTTCGGAACTGGCGGCGATGTGGGCATCTATTCAGTCCAACCTACGCGGCGCCGTACCGCCCGCAAAAATTTTAAGCGAACAAACAAAGACGGCTTCCATCCTTCGCGACTTGCTGAACGAAGACTTCAACAAGATTGTCACCAACGACAAAAACATCTTTACCGAGTCGAAGGCTTACATTCAAAAAGTAGCGCCGGAGAAGGCGGAGATTGTGCAGTTTCACCAAAACGGCTCGCCGGTGTTTGATGCCTTTGGCGTGACGAAGCAAATCAAAGGTTCGTTTGGCAAAACGGTGAATCTGCAGAGCGGCGCTTACATCATTATTGAACATACCGAAGCGCTGCACGTGATTGATGTAAACAGCGGCTACAAAAGCGTAGGAAACAATCAGGAAATAAATGCACTGGAAACAAACCTGGAGGCGGCGGAAGAAATTGCGCGGCAACTGCGGCTTCGCGACATCGGTGGCATTATCGTAGTTGACTTCATTGACATGAAGTTTCCCGAAAACAAAAAGAAATTGCTGGAATCCATGGACGGCTTTATGCAAACCGATAGGGCCAAACATGCCGTGTTGCCTATCTCCAAATTCGGCCTGATGCAAATTACCCGGCAACGCATGAAGCCGGAGATGAACATTAAGACGGAAGAAGTTTGTCCCACCTGTAACGGCACCGGAAAAATTTCTTCCACACTTTTGCTGGAAGACGAGATGGAAAAGAACATTGCTTACCTCGCCACGCACAACCACAAAGCAATGACGATTGTTACCCATCCCATCCTTCATGCCTACTTAACCAAAGGCTGGTTTTGGAACACCAAAGCCGCCAAGTGGAAGAAGAAATACGGCCCGAAAATTACCGTTACACCCGACACCGGTTATCACCTCACCGAGTTTAAATTCTTTGACGCCAACGGCGATGAAATAAAGCTTTGACGATTGCCTGCCACGATTAAAAAACCCCGAAGTGATTCGGGGTTTTTATTTGGTCAATATCGCTGAAACTACTTGGGATTTTTTACCGGCGCACTGGTTGCGCTTGGAGCATTCAGGCTTGTTTCATCATCCGGTACATCCCAATAATCGGGGAAATTATAATTGATGGTGGCATTGGTGTTAACTGCTCCATTGGTTGGATTCAGCACAACGGCTTTGGTTCTGCCGCCGCCCAAAGAGATATCGTCCAACACGCCCCAGCGTCTTGCGTCGTAGAAAGCAACTTCTCTAAACAAAAGAGCTACGCGGCGTTCTCTTCTCAATTCTTCATAAGCCAAAGCAGGATCGGTTATTACACCTGATACAGCGGTTAAACCGGCGCCCTGATAGGTTCTTACGGCATCTATGCTGGCCAGGCCGGCGGCAGCGTTTCCGAGTTTAATATTTGCTTCTGCTTTCATCAATTCATTCTCTTCATAATTGGCCGCAATAAACAGTTCGTACTGCCCTACCACCTTGCTGGATACCGATGCAGGTATCCATGTTTTTGTTATGCCTCCGCTGTCAAGCATCCGCCACCTTGTGCTAAACGTAATGCCTCCTTTCTGGTTAAGATAAGGCGGTGCGGGAATAAAATTATTGCTCATTCTTTTATCACCTGTTTTGTACTCCTGCAGCAGCCGCTCACTTATTTTATAAGTAGTGCCGGTAGGATCTCCGACGGTGATGGCCTGTTCAGAGCCGGAGGTTGCGGACATGAAGCCACCAACGGCTGCGGAACGGGCGGTAAAGACCAGATCCGTACTGGTAACACCGTTGTTTGCAAGTGTCAAAATATTATTCCAATCAGCGGCCGTCATGTCTTTGACACGTTTGTTGACAAGCAGGTTTCTGGCCTTCATCGTATTGATGTTCCGTATCCACATGGCCGGCGTTAATACGCCGCCTTTGCCCGTTTGGTTTTGGGAAGCGATAACGCCCTTGATAATGGTGTTGTAATCGCCTACGGTGGTAACGGCATTGAGTGCCGTAATGGCTTTGTCAAAGTTGGCGTTTGATTCGGCTATGATATCGGCGCTTGACTTGTACTCATTGCTGACAATCCCGTAATCATTTTTTATTAGGCCTGCATAATAGAGGGAGCCTATATGTGAATATGCATATCCCTTCCAGAAATAGGCCCATGCTTTTATCGCATTCCGTTTTGAGGCTGCATCGCCGCTAAAACTCGTTTTGTCAACGATATCTAAAACACCGTTGCAAGCATTGTTCATGAAATACATCCACGTCCACTCAAAATAAAACATGTTCGTACCTGCCTTCGTTCGTGAATTGTTCAATCGCACAACCTGCTTGGCGGGAGCGGAATTAGTGAGTTTTGTTCCGTCATCAAAGACCACGTAATCAGGAACACCAACTTGGTTAGTGATGTTGTTTGCAGCTTCTGTACCGATGACATCAGCCATCAGGTCGCGGTAAGCGGGGGCCAGAAAGAAATAACTGCTGCCGAGCCATGAGCCGTTATACTTCGAATCGGTAATGCCGTTGAAGCCATTCTGATAAACGGCGCCTAACGATAACGCGACGATGCCCGCTTCCGTTGATGCACTCGCCGGTGTAGGCGTATTGGGGTTCTGGACATCGAGCTCTGTTTTTTTACAACTGATGGCTCCAATGATCAGGAGGCCACTAACTATATACAAGAATTTCTTTTGCATGATTTTCATTAAACGTTTAAAAAATTAGAAGCCCACGTTCAAACCCACTTGGTAAGTTTTTGAGTTGGGGGTTGAGAAATAATCCACGCCTCTGTCGAAGCCTGAATTGCTGGCGCCCGAACTAACCTCCGGGTCCATGCCGGTGTACTTTGTAGCAGTCCAAAGGTTTCTTCCGCTTAATACCAATTGCAGCTTTTTAAAGTATTTAATTTTAGCAACGCTTAGTACATCGAAGCTAACGGCCACGTTCCGCAGGCGTACGAATGATGCGTCCTCATAGAAATAATCCTTTACCGAATTACGGGCGCCGTTAATGCTTCCCCACATGTCGGAGTAAGCGCTGATGTAGTAATTAGACCAGGCACCGGTTTGCCCGTTGATGGTAATTTTTTTCTCGTAATCACCGTGGATGCCGTCGCGGTACATCCATTCTTTTGATTGGTTGTACAGGTGACTGCCGTGTACCCAATCAAACTGAAAGGAAAGTGAAATGCCTTTATAACTGATGTTGTTGATGAAGGCCATGTTGAATTTTGGATTGGGGTCGCCAAATGCGTACAGTTCATTAGTGAACAACATTCCTTTGGTAGCCGTGTCCACTACGTGGCCGTCAACGATGGTGTATTTGCCTTCATCGGCTTTGGTAATATAACGGGTACCGTCTTGCCTTGTTTGATCTAAGCTTGTAAAGACCTTCAGTCCATACAACTGTCCGATTTTTGAACCGGACCGCAACACATAGTTCCCATAGCCTGCGCTACTGGTAACGATGATGTCCTGGCCAGTTGAGACGGTACCGATTTTTGATGTCTGGTGATTAAAGTTGACCGTAAAGTCCCAATTGAAAGCCTTTGTTTGCAACACGCCTAAGTTCAACGCAAACGTGTAGCCGTTCGATTTTAAAGAATACGCATTGGTTAAAAAGCCGCCGCCGCCGGAAGAAGGAGGTGCATCAACGGTGTAGATTACGTCACTGCTGGCCTTGTTCCAAACGGTAGTGCTCAATGTAGCGTTGTTTAAAACCTTGCCCCTGTTAAGTTTAAATGTAATGTCGGCGCCCACTTCGGATTCTTTTGAAATCTCTACTGTTAAGTCAGGGTTTGATTGGGTGGAAGGCGTGTAAAAGGCGATGCTGTTTCCAATTTGCTTGGTGCTCAATGTAACGTACCGGTCAAAGGCACTGGGCTGAATACCGGCTTCGCCATAACCGCCTCTGATTTTAAATTCCGGCAGCACGTTGCTCAAACCTTTCCAAAAGCCTAATTGAGACAGACGGAGATAAGCATTGCCGTTGTAAAAAGGCTTGGCCGTAGCACCTTTGCCAAAGGCCGAGGAATAATCGCTTCTAAAACCGCCTTTAATACCACCGATAGAACCGTAATCGAAAGACTGGCTAACAAAGGTGCCGAACGTGATGAATGGCCTTACGAAGTCAGATGTAACTGTCTTCGTATCCGTTTGGGTTACATTGTAAATCGCGTACAACTGTAAGCCGTCGCCCGTTGTATTGTATTGCTTGAATACATTTTTACGGTAGTCATACCCTACCAATGTTGTTGAGGTGATAGGCACCTTCAGGTGAAAATCATTTTGAAAGTCAAAGTGTAGGTTAGCAGTTGCTAAGGCGTTTTGGAACGTTGTGGTGTACGAATAATTGGCAATACCGCCTTTGTTACTGCTAAACCCGCCAATGCCGCTGCTGCTCCGGGAAATGACGTTGATGTTTTGCGACTGGTTGTAGAAGATTTGATTGACGTCTTCTTTCTCGTAATTGATGCCGTATTTCACATCGAGGTCCAGGAAGTGACTAACCCGATAAGACGCCTGAAAATTTTGAATCACGTCAACGGTTTGATCTTTACCCGTTGAATATTGAAAGTAATAATTCGGGTTGCGGCCATTAACGCTGATCACGCCTGCAGGCAGCAAATAAGCGTTGTTGCCCACGGCATCTTTCCACTCAAAATCGTAAAAGGGCGATGAATTGAGCGCCGAGAAAAGCTGTGTACCGCCGCCGGCTGTGAAGTAGGGGTTGAAGTTATTTTTCTGATAAATCAGTTGCGTGGATGTGCGGATCTTAAATCCTTTAAATAACTCGGTGCCCATGTTGGACGTAAAATTTGTGCGGTTCAACGCACCGTTCTTCGTCAAGGCACTTTCTTGTTTTGAATTCGACAGCGTGATGGCAAAGTCACTCCGTTCGGAGCCACCTGATATTTTAAGGCTATTGTTGATGTTTGCGGCGGCGCTAAACATTTGTGCAAGATGGTCGTAGTACTTTAAGTTTTGATTGTAAGGTTTGCTGCCGTCGGTATTTTTATTGGTGCTGGCCCACACAATGGCGCCTTGGTTTACGCCATCCACGTTGATGCCGGCGGTGTATGTGCCATCGGGTTTAATCTTAATGATGACGCCATTGGCATCAACAATGTTGTTATTAGCATCGGTGAGAAAGCCGTGGGTTCTTGCTTCGTGCAAATCACCGTTGTTGATAAAGGTGCTTGACCCGTAGCTTGAATTGAATTCAATGCTAGTCCTGCCCGGTTTTCCTTTTTTGCTAAATATTTGTATAACGCCGTTAGCGCCCTGGGCGCCGTAGATGGTGGAGGATGCTGCGCCTTCAACCACTTCAACCCGCTCTACGTTATTTAAGTCCAAAGCGTTCAGGTCCGTGGCCCGCACTTCCAATCCGTCCACAAGAATCATAGGCGATGTGCCGCCACGCAGTGAGTTTACGCCTCTAAGTAATATGTTAGAACGGGCACCGGGTGTACCGTCCACACTGCTGATTTGCGCACCGGCAATTTTGCCAACAAGTGCCTGGGCTATGGAGGCCGTTGGCGCGGGTGGAAGTTTATCAGCCGTAATTGATTCCACGGAAATCCCTAATTTCTTTTTACTCGTCGCTATGCCGACACCGGTCACGACGATTTCACTTAGCGCTTTGGTGTCCACATCCAAACCAATGGTGGCGCCATTTTGCACTGAAACCGTTTTTGATAAGAAGCCAACGGAACTCACCAGCAGCACCGGATTGCTTTCCGACGTGCTCACCGAAAAGGAGCCGTCCGATCCCGTAACCGCAGCCGTTCGCGTACCTTTTACTTGAATGGTGGCGTTTGAAATGGGCTGTTGATCCGAACTGCCGACCACTTTACCCATAATCTTTCTTTGGGCAAAGGCGGCTTGGCTAAGCAGGAGCAGAGACAGCATACTTAGGCAGACATAAAATTTTCTCATGTGCAGAATTTTACTTTTAAAATGTTGGAAAATAGAACGGTCAAGTTAACGATTTGATAAAGCCAGCCTAAATGATAAATGGTTCAAGGGTGGGAAATACTCGGTCAATAATAGCCATACCCCGGTTATGGTTTGATGTAAAGCCGGCAGTAAAAAATGGCGGTGGCTATTAAGGCGAAGCACTGCTGAAATACCAACCTTATTTTATAAAATGTTTTGAGGCAAACGAAGGCTTTTGATGAATTAAAAGCCTTCGTTTGCCTGATTATAAATTATCAGTTCGGATTTTTTATAGCTGCGCTACCGGTGGCGGGCGGGTTCAAGTCCGATTCATCTGCCGGCACATCCCAATAGTCAAGGAAGTTATAGTTGATGGTTACGTTTGTATTCACGTTGCTCGTACCCACAAGCACCGTAGCCCCGTAAACGCCGCCGCCTTTCGAGATGTCGTAAATCCATCCCCACCGCCTGCTGTCGTAAAACGAAAGACCCCTGTAAACAAGAGCCACCCTTCTTTCCCTCACCAGTTCCGCAACCGCTTGGGTAGCCGTTAAACCCGTATTGGCAACAGCCGCGATGCCTGCACCCTGATAGGTTCTTTCCGCATCTATAAAAGCAAGCCCTGTATTGAGGTTGCCCAAACGGATATTGGCTTCAGCAAGCATCAACAGGTTCTCTTCGAAGCTCCCGGCAATGTAAAGTTCATAGCTTCCGACTTGGTCCTTGTATCCATAAGTATACACTCCGCTTAAGCCGTTGCCGCCGCTCTTTTGGTTCCAACGGGAGCCAAACGTAAGGTTGTTGCTGTACACGGGGTTCATGGTAAAGTTTTGCGCCAGGCGTTTATCACCGGTCCGGTAATTTTGAATAAAACGCTCGCTGATTTTAAAGGTCGTGCTGCTGTTTTCACCGGTAGTTAACGAGGCTACCGTGCCGCCAGTGGTTGTAAAGAATCCATTTAAACTATTGGACCGTCCGGTAAAAACGTAATCACCCGCTTTAATGCCGTTTGTTGCAAACGTCAAAACACTGTTCCAGTCGGCGGTGGTCATGTTGGTAATGGACGATCCGGTAATAACAGACGCCGGATTGTTATTGACGAAAGGCGCTAGTTTGTTTACCAAAAGATTTCTGGCCAACATGGTGTTGATGTTCCGAACCCACATCTGCGGCGTTAGCACTCCGCCGTTTCCGGTTTGCGCAAACTTCGGAATCAATTGTCCTAAAACAGCCGTATAATCAGCTGTGTTGGTAATGCCGTTCAATATGCTCGAAGCCTGATTGAAATAGTAATTTGAACGGGCTATGACCGCATCGTGCAACACGTAATTTCCGTTTTTAGCACCCACGCCATCTACAATAAGCCCCGCATAGTACATGGAACCGATGGAAGCATAAGCGTATCCTTTCCACCAATAACACCAGGCCTTGATTGTGTTCATTTTTGTAGCGGCATCTCCGGAAAAAGGAATGCTGCCTACCAGATCCAGCGTTACGTTGCAACCGTTGTTCATGGCATACATGTTCAACCATTGGTAATAAGTCGGGTTATAAGCGTTGGCTGTTTGCGCTCTTGTATTGTACGTTCTTAGCAAGGCGCGGGTCGGCGAGGGGTTGGTGACCTTGGTGCCGTTGTCCAAAATAAAATAATCCGGCACGTTTATCTGGCTAATTAACTGGTTGGCCGCGTCGGCACCCACAACATCGGCCAGCAACTCACTGTACCCATACGGAAGCGAAAAATAACTGTCGCCCAGCCAGCCGTCACCGTTTTGAAAACCGTTGATATACACGGCGCCTTGCGCCAGGGAAATAATTCCCGATTCGTTGTTGACGTTTCCGGCAAACGTAGGTGCGTTAGGGTTTAGAACGTCAAGTTGTTTTTTACAGGAACTGCCTGCTAAAACGATCCCCACCACCAACAAGCTGTATAGTTTATGCTTCATAATTTTTTTGTTTACAGTTAGAAGCCGATGTTTAATCCGACTTGATAAGATTTGATGTTAGGCAATGAGCTATGATCTATGCCGCGCTCAAAAGAAGAGTTGGCAGGTCCTGAATTCAACTCCGGATCAAAGCCTGTGTATTTTGTAATGGTATACAGGTTTCGGCCTGTTAACACCAATTGCAGTTTTTTAAAGTATTTGATGCGGGTGAGTTTAGAAATATCCAAACCCAATGAAACGTTCCGCAGTCGGGCAAAAGAAGCGTCTTCGTAAAAGAAGTCTTTTGTGCTGTTGTTAGCCGAGCCGTAGGGTGCGCCAAACGTGTTGTAATAAGGGCTTACCCAATAAGCCGTCCAGGCAGCGGTTTGGCCGTCAATGGTTACCTGTTTGTCAAAGTCGCCGTGGATGCCGTCGCGATACATCCATTCTTTAGTTTGGTTGTATAAATGGCTGCCGTAAACCCAGTCAATCTGAAAAGAGAACGTAAGCAGCCCCTTGTAACCAACACTGTTGATAAACGAGGAATTGAACTTTGGATTGGGATCGCCAAATGCATAAGAGTCATTTGTAAATTGAATTTGCTTGTCCGACTTTTTTACTACCCGGCCTTCAACCAATGTGTAGAGGCCTTCATCGGCTTTTGCAATATAACGGGTCCCGTCCAGGCGGGTCTGGTCAAAGCTTGTCAATGCCTTTAATCCATAAATCTGTCCGATTTTTTGGCCGGGTGCAATAATGATTTGCGTTGAACCTGCCGTGGCGGTGGTGGCCGCCACCTCGCCGTTGACTTTATCCACCATGGACGTGGCGTGGCCAACGTTGATGGTAAAATCCCAATTTAAATCGCGGCTTTTAAACACAGGAATATTGAGTTGAAACTGCACGCCATTGGAGGACATGTCAATGGCGTTTGTCAACTGGCCCGTGGAGCCGGTAGAAATCGGGGCGCTAATGGTGTAAATCACGTTTTTGCTTTTCCGTTTCCAATAGGTAAATGAAGCATTAATGGAGCTAAGCCATTTTCCGCTTCGGCTGGTGGCAATGGTAAAATCAGTACCGACCTCGGATTCGGTTGAAACTTCTACCCCCAAATCAGGATTGTTGGCAACAACCGGCAAACTGTAAGCAAGCTGGCTACCGATATTTCCCTGGTTAATTGTCTGAATGCGTTGAAAGGCTCCGGGCTGAATACCAGCTTGGCCGTAAGCGCCTCTTAGCTTAAAATAGGGAACGGTATTCAGTAAACCATTCTTCCAAAAATTAAGAGAGGAAGGTAAAAAATAAGCGCTGCCATGCGGGAAGGTAAACGGTTTGGAACCACCGCCGAAGTTGGACGACCAATCGCTTCTGAAGCCTCCCGTCAAGCCGCCGTATTCGCCGATGTCAATTTTTTGATCCACCAGAAAACCGTAGGTGACAAAAGGCTCTAAATAATCAAATAGAACCGCTTGGCTGCCGGTTGATTGAATGTTGATGGGCGGAGCCAAAGACAAGCCAACGCCGTATGTATCGTATTCTTTGTAACTGTTTTTGCGGTAATCAAATGCCACCTGTGTATTGGTGCGGATAGGAATTTTCAAACCGAAATCTTTTTCAAAATCGGTTTTGCCATTAATTGTTGCCAGGAAGTTTTGAAACGTGTTTGTGTATTGCCAGTTCTCAATCTCACCGTTGTTATCCGGCGCATACGGCCCTACCGGGGTGTTGTATTTGGCGGTAGCAATATTTTGCGATTGGTTTAAGTACGTCCACCGGGCATTTTCCGTCCTGAAGTTGATGCCGTATTTAGCATCCAGCTCCACAAACCTGTTCAATTGGTAATTGGCATTGAAGTTTTGAACTACGTCAATCTTGTTATCAAGCCCTTTGCCATAATAGTTTAAGTAATAGGGGTTCGAATTATTTACGCTTAGGTGTTTGGCCCGTAAATAATTTGAAGGCGTTCCGTCCGGGAATGTTTTGGTAAGGTCAAAGAAAGGCGACGTATTTAAAAAGCCGTACACCCCGCCCGATGCGGTGCTGCCTATATTCCCTGCATTGATCTGATTGCTGTAGCCACCAAAAAAGCCGCCGGCACCGCCCAAGCCGCGTACCATTGTATTGCGGGTGTAAATCATTTCGGTAACCGAACGGATTCTAAAATTTTTGAATAATTCCGTTCCGACGTTTAAAGAAAGATTGGATCTGTCGACGTAGCCATTTTTCAAAATGGGAGTAACTGTGTGGTTATTGGAAACCGATAAAGAAAAATCACTTTTGTCAGAGGCGCCCGAAAGGCTGATGCTGTTGTTTAATGTGTAGCCGGTTTGAAATACCTGTTTAAAATGGTCGTAATATTTCAGGTTGGCGCCGTAAGGCTTTGAATTGACGTTTCGGGGGTCCACGATGCCGTACCGTGTGGCTCCACCAAAATCGTAAGAGATTAAGTCCAAAGTACCGTCCGAATTGAATTGAATGGGCTGGCCCGTGGAGGCGTTCAGGATGTTGTTGTTTGCATCAACCTTATAGGGATGATACATGGACTTGTGAACGTTTCCAACGTTAAGAAAAGTGTTGCTGGAATAGCTGCTGGAAGCATTTATCGCCAACGCTCCCTTCTTTCCTTTTTTACTGAACAACTGAATGACGCCATTAGCGCCTTGAGCACCGTAAAGTGTAGCAGAAGCCGCACCTTGAACCACTTCTACCCGTTCTATATTAGAAAGGTCCAATGAATTTAAATCCGTTGAACGTACCTCAATCCCGTCTAACAGAATCAAAGGTTTTGTTCCGCCCTGCACCGAATTAATGCCCCGCAATAAAATGTTTACCGGGTCGCCGGGATTGCCGCTCACCGAAGAGATTTGAGCTCCTGGAATTTTACCCACCAGTGCCTGATCTATGGATGCCGTAGGAGTTTGCGGGAGTTTGTCAGAGGAAATTGACTCAACGGAGATGCCCAGCTTGCGTTTGCTGGTTGCCACGCCAACTCCTGTAACTACAATTTCGCTAAGTGAACGACTGTCCACATCCAGCGATACCGTAGCTCCGCTTTGGGCGTTGACCGATTTGGATAAAAACCCAACGGACGTAACGACCAAAATTGGATTAGTTTCCGACGTACTCAACGAGAACGCGCCGTCGCTTGTCGTTACCGCAGCGGTTCGCGTTCCTTTAATTTGAACGGTGGCATTGGCTATGGGTTGCTGGTCGGATCCGCTGATGACGCGGCCTGAAATTTTTTTTTGAGCCTGTGCTGCTTGGGCGAGCATAAGGAGGCATACGCCTAAGCATAGATAAAATTTTCTCATGTGCAGACCTTGACGTTAAAGAATGTTAAAAATTACAATAAAGGAAATTAGGCAGTTTTGGATGAGTGTACGCTGCACACGACAAAAAAAACTTTACAAAAACACAGGTTTTTCGATGAAATTACTTTTTCGGGCCTTGAAATTTTTATTTCCTTTCTTTTATTCTTGTGTGCATTAACCTATAATACATTAACGGTATCGCTGTAACTACATAATTTGTAGCGACTCAAGCCAATTCATTTTTAGTGTTAAGAAATTTCTGTGCGTTGGCCAAATTCATGTGTTGTCACAACTGCAAGAACCGCAGCCACCATAAAACTCCACTAAGACTGTAATTAATGAAAATAGCATTGTTGCCGCGAACAAGAAAGTGACAATCCAAAGCAAGGTTATAGTAGCGCAAGTTGCTCTGCCTTAAAGTTCTAAACAGCAAGCCCACTTTATTACGCTAAAATTAAATTGGATATCCGGAATGAGTTTTCCTACAAATTCAGCCAAACACGGGTGGCAAGGCGTTAAACGGCATGATTGGTTTCGTGGGCCAATACACTATAATTTAGTGTAGACACCGGCCGAGAGATAATGGTTTTATTACCAAGAGGTATCGGTTGGAAAGAAGTTCTTCAGACGAAATTTTATCAGCAGTCATAAACCAGCTCTTCAATATGATTAAACCGGGATACTTATGTCAATGAAAATCAACGAGACGGGCCGATTTGAGGTTGTGGCTTCTAAATCTTTTTGCTTCCATAATAATTGGATTTTATCCAAAACTGATACCAAACTGGCTCTGCCGAAATTTGGCAGTCAACAGCCTTTCAACCCTAAAATTTGCGACAGTTTAACAGCGTAAAATTTTTTAATGCGATTTTTAAAGCCAGTTTTTCTATCTAAAAATCAATTACTTAGATGACCGATAATGTTGTTTTACTAAAGCCGAAGCCGCTAAAAAGTTTTGCACAAGCCCAAAAAATAATTTTGTAAAGTGCCGCAGTATTGTAATTTAGTGTCAGAATTTAATGGGTTAGTAAGTAAAAGGGTTGGTCTTCGGATCAGCCCTTTTTACTGAAAGTATTCTTCCTTCACTGCATTCCTCTCCAACCGCATCTTTGCTCCTGTTTTCTTATCAAAAGCAATCTAATTTTAAAGAATGGCCAAAGTAAAAACAGCGTATTTCTGCCAAGTATGCGGGTACGAAAGTGCAAAGTGGGCGGGTAAATGTCCGTCGTGCGGACAGTGGAATACCATGGTAGAAGAACTCGTGCAAAAAGAACCAAAGAAGGCAGCCAACGATTGGGACAATTATCACGAGACCACAAGCACTACTAAAAAAACAAAGCACTTAAATGAAGTAGAAACAAAAGACCGGCCTCGTTTGCTAACTATAGATGCAGAACTCAATCGTGTATTGGGCGGCGGCATCGTTCCGGGAAGCATTGTACTAGTGGCGGGTGAACCGGGCATTGGTAAAAGCACCTTGTTCTTACAAATGGGTTTGCAACTAAAGGAGGTCATTGTTCTTTACATCAGTGGTGAAGAAAGCGACGAGCAAATAAAAATGCGAGCCGACCGTCTCGGTATTAAAAGCGAAAACTTTTACCTGCTCACCGAAACATCCACACAAGTCATCTTTCAGGAAATAAAAAAATTGAAGCCGCAAGTGATCATCGTTGATTCCATTCAAACACTTGAATCTTCTTTTATTGAATCATCACCCGGTTCCGTTTCGCAAATACGCGAATGCGCCGCGGAATTTCAACAGTTTGCCAAAGAAACGGGCACACCGGTTTTTCTCATCGGTCACATCACCAAAGAAGGCTCCATTGCCGGACCTAAACTTTTAGAACACATGGTGGACACGGTGCTGCAATTTGAAGGCGACAGGCATTATGCTTACCGCATCTTGCGTACCTTAAAAAATCGCTTTGGCAGCACGGCCGAATTGGGCATCTATCAAATGAACGATAACGGGATGAACCCGGTGACCAACCCAAGCGAAATTCTTATCACACAAAAAGACGAAGACCTTGGCGGCATCGCCATTGCCGCCACCATCGAAGGACAGCGGCCTTTATTAATAGAAGTGCAGGCCTTAGTCACACAGTCGGTTTACGGCACGCCTCAACGAACCGTCAGCGGCTTTGATGCGCGGCGGCTTCAACTCTTGCTGGCGGTGTTGGAAAAACGCGGCGGCTTTCATTTTGGTGTAAAAGATGTCTTTCTGAACATCGCCGGAGGCTTAAAAGTAGAAGACCCTTCAATTGATTTAGCAGTGATGGCTGCCTTGCTTTCTTCCTTTGAAGACAAAGCGGTGCCGCACGACATGTGCTTTGCCGGCGAGGTCGGATTAAGCGGCGAGGTTCGCGCCGTTAACCGCATTGAGCAACGCATTGCCGAGGCAGAAAAATTAGGCTTCAACAAAATCATCGTTTCTAAATACAACCAAAAGGGATTAAGCAAGAAAAAGTATAACATCGAAATTATTATGATGGGACGGGTGGACGAGATGTACAGGTATTTATTCTAAAAACCCCAACCCCTAAAGGGGCTTTGGAGAACCATGGCGTAAATTGTATTCTTATCTAATGCATCAGAACCAATGACTAACAAGGGAAAAGATTATTCTTTAAAACTGCAAAGCCCCTTTAGGGGTTGGGGTGAATCTGTTTTGCATCTTCTCTTTCCGCACGTTTGCGAAAGCTGCGGAACGGACGTGATTGCCCAGGAACATTTTCTTTGCCTGCAATGCCACGCCGACTTGCCCCGAACCGAGTTTCATCTCTACCCAAACAATCCCATTGAAAAACTTTTTTGGGGACGAATGCCGGTCACTCACGCAACGGCGCAATACTACTTTTCCAAAGGTTCGCGAATGCAGCACTTGATGCACCAGTTAAAGTACAAAGGCAACAAAGAGATAGGACTTTATTTGGGACGGTTGATGGGATATGCCTTGGCGGAATCCAACCGTTTTCGTTTTGTAGATGCGCTTGTACCCTTGCCGCTTCACCCATCAAAAGAAAAGAAACGTGGCTACAACCAGGCAACGGTCTTGTGTCAGGGCATTGCCGAAGTATTGGACAAACCAATACTAAAAGACGTTGTCATTCGCACATCCCATACCGAAAGCCAAACCAAAAAGAACCGCATACAACGCTGGACAAATATGGAGGGCCGTTTTGAAGTAGTAAAGCCAGAAGCCCTCAAAGGCAAACATGTTTTGTTGGTGGATGATGTTATCACTACCGGCGCTACGCTTGAAGCCTGCGGCGCCGAACTGTTGGAAGCCGATGACGTGCAGCTTAGCCTCGCCACGCTTTGTTTTTCAAGTCGCTGATGTACTTTTAACGCCTATGATGCCGTTGAAAAACCTTTTGCTGGCCGCTGCATTCATCTTCTTTCTCATCTCCTGCCGCAAAGAACATTTCACCACTGATGCCGCTGTGCAGTTAAGCACCACGGTTGACAGCCTTCATTTTGATACCGTGTTTACTACCACCGGTTCGGTTTCGCAATACTTTAAAATTGTAAACGGCAATAACAAAGGCATCCGGCTTTCATCGGTACGATTGGCCGGCGGCGCATCATCACCTTTTAAGATGAATGTAGATGGCATTGCCGGATCGCAAACGTCTGGCGTGGAAGTATTGGCAAATGACAGTGTTTATGTTTACGTTACCATCAGCATCAACCCTTCTGCGCAAAACCTGCCTTTTATTGTTCGCGACAGCATTGAGATTACCTACAACGGAAACCGCAAGTGGGTGCAGTTAAATGCCTTTGGGCAGAATGCACACTTCTTTCGTAACAGAAAAATAACTGGCAATGAAGTTTGGAATGCCGACCTGCCTTATGTGATTCTTGGTGGTTTAACCGTGGACACAACGGCAACATTAACCATCAACAAAGGCTGCAAGATTTATCTGCACGCCGATGCGCCATTTATTGTGAACGGTTCTTTGCAAGTGGTTGGTGAAAAGTGGGATTCCACAAGAGTGGTGTTCACCGGCGACCGGTTAGATGAACCGTACAAAGATTATCCGGCTTCTTACCCCGGTTTAATTTTTACCGGCAGCAGCAAGAACAATAGCATCAGTTACGGCATCATTAAAAACGCTTACCAAGCCGTGGTGGTTGCGGGTGGAAATGCCACCACACCAAAGCTTACGCTGAACGAAACCATCATTGACAATGCTTACGACCTCGGCTTGTTCGGACTGAACACCAACATTGCCGCACGAAATCTTTTAATCTCTAATTGCGGCAACAACCTTGTGCTTGCCGGCGGTGCTTATGATTTCAGGCATTGCACCGTGGCTGCTTTCTCCAACAGTTATGTGCAGCACAAAGCACCGGTTTTCATCTTGACCAATTACACGGCGCAAACGCCTGCAACCACGCTTACAGCATCATTTACCAACTGCATTTTTTGGGGCGAACAAAACGGCTTTGTAAAAGACGAAGTGGCGATGGACGTAAAAAGCATCGCGCCATCCATCACGTTCAATAAGGTCCTGTGGCGAATGCAGACAACACCAGCATTCACCGGCTTAACCATCAACGGCGCTATTAACGGGTCGCCGGTGTTTGACAGCATCAACACAGCGCAACGTTTTTATAGCTTTCGGTTGAAGAGTGGCTCACCGGCAATAGATACCGGTGTGAATGCAGGTGTCAATCTTGATTTGGACGGCAAGCTGCGGCCGGTGAGAGCACCGGACTTGGGGGTGTATGAAAGGCAGTAGTGGTCCATCGCGATTACGCCGCAGAGACCATCAATACACAAGCCTCGTTTTGCGAAGTTGGTGATTAAATGTTGGTGATTTTCTGTTTGAGATTTTATTTTGGCTCGGAGGTCTGCCTTCGAGCAACTATTGTATCACACTTTTATAAGTTCGTATGTGTTTTCAGCAAAAAGTGGATTATCCTTGCTTTGTTTGATATCTGATTAAGGGTACGTAAATTAGATGTATACATTATTTCCGAAAACATCAAAGGATGAAGTTTATAGTTTTGATATTGCTATTTTTCAGTTTTTGTGCTGACGCTCAAATTGATCCTTTTGATTCTCTTCGAAAGATTACGAAAAATAATACAAGCATAGTCACAAGTACATTTGACACCCTTGTAAAATTTACTGTTTCTGGCGTAGACGGTGGGCGTATAGAACATTGTCGTTTCCTAACAATATCATTTGCTAAAAAAGGCACAGTTGTACAATGCAAGGCAGCATATCCTGAAAATAGAGATTTCTTAGTGACATATTATTTTAATAACGGCGAGTTCATTTTGGAACAGCGGGATGACTTAAGAAATGGTGATATCACTTATTCAAGAGTACAGCGAGGCCCAATAAGCTATAGAATTATTGATATGATTAAGAAAATCGAAGCAAAAATGAAATTGCGAAAACTTCAACGACGCGGAATTTTAAAAGTCTTTAACGGCTATCTTTCGGTTACAAAAAAGTTATGGGGCGTAAATGAAACTGTAAGATATTAAGTACACTTCTTTGCAAATACATTCTCATGACTACCTTAAAACTCATAAATACCAATTTTTACTGCTTTGAAACTGGCAGCCACCCTTCCAACCGAGAAGGGCTTTAGCACCCTCCCCCGCCTTCAGAAAAAGTTGTGAAGGGATGGGCCGCAACCATCTTACCTTTAGCTTGTTAATCACCACAAAAACTCATTTATGAAACTCGCTCTCATTGCACTTCTTTCGGTGGCCCTCACCGCTTCTTCTATTTACGATTTTAAAGTGGCCGGTCTCGACGGTGGAAAGGCCATTGACTTTTCCAAATTCAAAGGCAAAAAAATTATGATTGTGAACACCGCTTCCAAATGCGGCAACACGCCACAGTATGCCGAACTGGAAAAGCTCTACGAAACCTACAAAGACAAACTGGTCATCGTGGGCTTTCCGGCCAACAACTTCGGCGGGCAAGAACCCGGCACCGGTTCGGAAATCAAAGAGTTCTGCACCAAGAACTACGGCGTTACCTTCCCAATGGCCGATAAGGTTTCCGTAAAAGGCGATGACATGGCGCCCATCTTTAAATACCTTACCGAAGAAGCCAAGAAGAAAGGCATGGACGATCCCATCAAATGGAACTTCACCAAATTTTTGCTGGATGAAAAAGGACAACTTATCACCGTCATTAACAACAAAACAAAGCCGATGAGCGAAGAGGTAACGAAGTATTTGAACTAAGATTTTCTGGAGTAAAAAAGATTATGCTGGATATTTGAAGCCGTCCAAACTTTGGGCGGCTTTCTAATTTCCTGAATCATCCGAACCAATCCTGAAAATCTTAGTTCTGAATGCAATTCAAAGACGTCATCGGCCAGACCGAAGTAAAGCAGCAATTGGTAGAAATGGTGCAGCATAACCGCTTGAGCCACGCCCTTCTTTTTTTGGGCAAGGAAGGCAGCGGCGCCTTGCCGTTGGCCCTGGCTTTTGCGGGGTATGTTTCAGCATTGCCGAAAGAAAGCGCGGCTGCCCCTTCTATGTTCGGCGAAGCCATTGAAATAAAGCTTCCGTCCACAACCGATGAAGCCGATGCCTGGATGATAAAGCAAGCTTCCTTTTCAAAGGCACAAGGAATGGTTCATCCCGACATTCACTATGCTTATCCGGTCATCACCAAAAAAGCCGGCAGCCCGCCTTTGAGTACAGACTATGCGCAAGAGTGGCGCGAATTCATTCAGCAATTTCCTTACGGTAATGTTTACGACTGGCTGCAATTCATAGGCGCCGAAAACAAGCAAGGCAACATCACCGCACAGGAATGTAACGACATCATCCGCAAGCTTTCACTAAAAAGCTTTGAAAGCGGCTACAAAATTCTGGTGATGTGGATGCCGGAGTATCTTGGTAAAGAAGGCAACAAGCTTTTGAAACTGATTGAAGAGCCACCGCCCGATACGCTTTTTATTTTGGTGGCCGAAAGCGAAAGCGCCATTCTTTCCACCATCCTTTCTCGTTGCCAGTTGGTAAAAATTCCGGTGCTGAAGGCCGGCGACATTGAGGCCTCTCTTGTGGCAAAGGCTTCCCTCTCGCCTGACAAAGCCAGGCTCATTGCCAACGCCAGCGAAGGGTCTTATCGCGAGGCTTTGCAACAGTTGCAACACGCCGACGAGGATTATTTCAACCTGCTTCGCGAATGGCTGAATGCCGTTTTGCGCAGCGGTCCGGCGGCACAGCTAAAAGCCGTTGAAGAGTTGGCACGGCTGGGCCGCGAGAAGCAAAAACAGTTTCTGCGCTACTTTATTCACCTGCTGGAACAAGCGGTAAGGTTGGAAGTAACTGATGGCGAATTGAGAGAAAGTTTGCTATTGGCCATGTCGGTGGGCGAAAGCGACTTTGCTGTAAAGCTGAACAAGCAAATGCGGCTGGAACAAAAAGAAGCCATCGCCGAAGAACTGAATAAAGCCTCGTACTACGTTGAACGCAACGCCAACGCCAAGATTCTTTTTCATGCGTTAAGCATTAAAATCTTTCACATTGTAAAAAGCAATGTAGTGGTTTCGGTGTAGGGAAAGTAAGACGGCAAATGGCAAACGTGAGACAGAAAAATCCTCAAGTTCTTTTTGCCCTTCCTGTAAACAGGCGCATTTGCCGAAATTGTAAAAAAGCAACACAGACCCTTTCGCAGCCGTAAACAAATTATATTTGCCTTATCCCGCTTTGCGGGATTCAACATATATCCGTGGTTATCGGCATCGTGGAGAAGGAAAAGAAAGTTATCGTTTTACTCGCTATAAAAAATTGGTCAACCCCGTTAATGCTTGTTATGAATTAAGCATCACTTCAATGCAATCAACCAGGACGGCAACGGCATCATGCAAATGATGATGACCTTATTGCCTCCCGGACGCATTGAAAACGGTTGACCCGTTAGTCTCCCCTGACTTTCCCTTCTTTTACCTGCCCCTGCTTCGGAATTTTTAACCGAATAAATTTACTCATAGCATGGGATGTAGTTCTTGTGGAACGGGCAAACCCGGCGGGTGCAAAAGCAACGGCGGCTGCAGCACCGGCAGTTGCAACCGGATGAATGCCCACGATTGGTTGCACAATTTGCCAATAGCCAATGCGGACGATGCCTGCCGCGTAGTGGAAATCAGTTTTAACCAGGGCAGCCGGAAAGATTATTACCGCAATGCCATGCTTCATCTCTTTGAAAAAGGCGACATGGTGGCCCTCGAAGGCGTAAGTGGTTTTGATGTAGGTGAAGTTTCACTAACAGGCGAAATCGTTCGCCTTCAATTAAAAAAGCGGGGTGTGAACGAAGCCGCGCCGGACATGAAAAAAATCCTGCGCCGCGCCAGCGACCGTGACCTTGACGTTTGGAAAGTAAACAAGAGCCGCGAAAAGGAAGCCATCATTCGCAGCCGCGCCATTGCCAAGCAGCTTAACCTGAACATGAAAATCAGCCAGGTGGAGTTTCAGGCCGACGGCAAGAAAGCTACATTCTTTTACATTGCCGATGACCGTGTGGACTTTCGCGAACTCATTAAAATTTATGCGGCGGAGTTTAAAGTAAAAGTAGAGATGCGCCAGATCGGTGCCCGGCAGGAAAGCGGGAAAATAGGCGGCATTGGCGCTTGTGGCCGTGAACTTTGTTGCGCCACGTGGCTGACCGATTTTAAATCGGTAAACACGGCGGCGGCACGGTATCAAAATCTCTCCATCAATCAAACCAAATTGAGCGGCCAATGCGGACGCCTGAAGTGCTGTTTGAATTATGAGCTGGATACGTATCTCGATGCCTTACAGGGCTTCCCTGAAAACTGCGACATGCTGCAAGTGCAGAAGGGCACAGCCACACTCGTAAAGAAGGACATCTTTAAAAACCTGATGTGGTATGTGTTGCCGCAAAGCAACAAGCAATACCCGCTCACCATTGAAAGGGTGCGAAAAATCAAAACGCTTAATCAACAGAACAGTATTCCCGATGAACTGGAAGCGGTGGAAGTGGTGGCAAAAAATACAGAAGTAGAACCGGAGTTTGTGGACGTGGTAGGCCACATTAGTTTACGCAGTTTGGAAAAGGCCGACAAGAAACGCCGCGACAGCCAACGGCAGCAGCGGCAAGGTGGCAACAACAGGCAACAGGTAACCGGCAACCGGCCAGCACCAACAGGCAGTCCCGCCAAAGCAGGGCAGCCTAACCAGCAAAGGCCTGATGGACCAAGCGAAGGAGCAAATACGCCAAAGCCTTTACAACAAGGCAAGCCGATGCAAAAACAAGCCCCGCAAGGGCAACGGCCACAAGGGCAGCAACAAAAGCCAGCGCCACAACAACGCGATAGCAAACCGCAAGGCCAACGGCCACCACAAGGCGGACAGCAACAACGGCCGGCCAATCAACAACAGCGGCGTCCGCAGCGGCCACCGATTCAGCCGCGCAAGCCGCAGGAGAATAACGGCAACGATGAAGCGAAGCCTCAATAATAAGCTTGCAGAATTTATTCATCTTTTACCAACCCCGCTTTTTAGAGCGGGGTTTCTTTTACATTAGCAATGGACTTTTCATGAATGGATTTAATTCAAGAAACATTCAAAGCTTGCACATACAATGGCAGCGCCATCTTTTGCGTTGAAACTTACTGCCCTCACACTTAAACCATCGCAATCCCTTTTGGTCTGTAGCTGTTCATCAACTGCGTTCATCCCATGAAAAATTTTAGCTGTTTATTCCTGCTCTTTTTCTTCCTTGCCTGCAAAAAACAAAGCGCTGATGTTGTTCCTTCAACCACGCCAACTCCCAATCCATTCGGCGTTATTGTAAACAAAACCGACGGCGTAAGCCTTGGTGTGCATACCGAGATCGGCGTAGCCAAAGCATTGGCAGCCAAATACGTTCGCAGCGCCATTGTGCTGTCGCAATGGGCAGGTAGTAATGCTTATTACGATTCCATTATAGCCAATGGCATGAAGCCGGTTACCAATTTTAATTGGGGGGCTCAAAATACAGGTGCTGTGCCGTTTTTAATGGCGGCCGAATTGAGCAATTATGCTACGGTTATGGGCCAGGTGCTTACCAAATACCAGCCCGAAGTGGTAGTGATTGAGAACGAAGAAACCAATATGAATTATCACTCCGGTTCCATGCAGCAATACATCGCCATGTTGAACGCCGCTATTCCGGTGGCGCACAGCAAAGGGCTTAAAATTACCAACGGCGGCATCACCGGTGAAGCAGCTTATTTGGTTTGGCAGGATTACATAAATACAGGCCAAACGGCTAAAGCCGATGACTATGCAAAGCGAACTTTTCCGCCTTCGGTTTATGCAACCCTGCCGAACCTTGGCGCATTCATACAAAGTAAAATGAAGATGGCCGACAGCTTGCTCACTGCTTACAAAACCATGGACCTGGATTATCTGAACTTTCATTGGTACGGCGACCCGCGTCAGCCCAATGCCGGTGCTTACAATCCGGCGGTGGATACGGCACACATCAACACAGCATCGCTATCCGAATTGGTTGATTACCTAAAACGCCGCACCGGCAAAACGCCCATCACCAATGAGATCGGCGAGAAGTATTATTCACCGGGATATGTGACCGATATTTTGCAAGCTACGCTTGACTTAAAGCTGCCCTGTGTGCTTTGGTACAGCGGCGACGGCGAAGACCGATTTGACGCCAAAGGCTTGCAAAGCGGCAACGGTACGTTGCGGCCCATGGGGTATGCCTACAAGGATTTTATGAGCAATCATTTTAAGTAAAAGCAATTATCAATTAGCAGGAGATAAAACAGGGTGATGAATAAATCATCCTTTCAGAAGCTAAATCTTGCCGCCTTTATCTTTACCCATGCGCAAATTCCTTCTTCTTTTCCCTGCCTGTGCAATTGTGTTGATTGCCTTTGCACACGAGTATATTTTTCTTGCCGAAAAGTATCGTCTGCAGAAAGGAGAGACACTGGAAGTGCATCTCTTTGTGGCCGATGGCTTTAACATTCAACTTGAACGGCCCTTTCAAAAAACACCAACCAAATCTTTCGGCCTCATCACCACAAATGATGCTACTGATTTATCCAGTACAAACGATGGTACACTGCCTATCATCAATCGTAAAGTGGATTTTGACGGCGGTGGCCTAATTCATCTTGAACGCGATTATGCCCGCATCAAATTAGCAACGCCAAAATTTTTTGATTACCTGGAAGAAGATCATATTGACGGCATCGCGACACAAGTAGATAAAAGCAAACCCGAACAACGCGAACGTTACACACGTTGCATTAAATGCCTTGTGCAAAGCGGCGATAATTACAACGATACGTTGTACAAAACAGTTACCGGCCAACGCTTTGAAATTGTTCTGTTACAGAATCCGTATCGCCTTCATGCAGGCAATACGTTGCCTGCAAAAATTTTGTTTGAAGGCAAACCGTTGGCCAATAAAATCGTCACCGCCAGAAACCGTACCGGCAGCGAAGCCTGCCTTGCACTAACGTCCCGCACCGATGCTAAAGGCATTTGCACATTCAAACTAACCCACAAGGGCGAATGGTTTATTCACGCCACAAACATGATTCCTTGCCCCGATAGAACCGACAGCGATTGGGAAAGCTTTTGGGCTTCGTACAGCTTTGCGGTAGATTAAGATATTGGGATACTATGTCTAAGGCTGATTTCACAATATCGCAATATCCCTATATCTGGTCTCGCTATAACTCGTTCTGCCCGCCGGTGCTTACCGCAAACAAAAACCAAATCCGGCGTTCGGTAGCGTCTAAAATTTCCTGCAACAAATTACCGGTTGGTGTGTCGCGGTTATCATCGCACACTTCAATGGCGGCCCGTTGCGCATCGGCCATGCGTTGGTTGTCGGCCAGCAGTTCGGCAATCATTTTATCGGCCGGCACAAAGTTGTCGTTGTTGTCGGTGATGGTTTGCAGGTTGCTGATGTGACCAATGCTTCGAATGGTAGTGCCGCTGATTTTGCGCATCCGTTCCGCCAGCGGATCAATGCTGTCGAAAATTGTTTGTGCCTGCTCGTCAAACATCAGGTGATAATCTCTAAAGTGCGAAGAAGCCAGGTGCCAATGAAAGTTTTTTGTTTTCACGTAAGCCGCAAAGGCATCGGCAATCAAAGGGTTTACCGCTTCGGTAATCTTCCTGATTTCTTCGGGCTTTAGGCCGGTAGGTGTGGATTCCAGCTTAGGCGCCGGATAGCCTTTGCCATTGAGTTTTGCGTTGCCGCTTTTGGGTGGGGCAGTGTTGGAGCGTTGTTGCTTTGCCATAAAAGAGGATGTTTGAATGAACCGGCTGCATGGCCGGAAACTTGTTTGCCCAATTAACTAAAAAACACATTCCATCACCCAAGGCCGCGGTCAGTTGTACCATTTAATGGCGTAGTAGGTGCATTGTTCGCTGCCTGTGTTTACTACGTTGTGCGGTACGTTTGGACGAAGCAACATCACATCGCCAGCCGTTACTTTTTGCTTTTCCGCGCCTACGTTCAACGTGACATTTCCGGCTAACAGTACTATCATCTCTTCGGCCCGGTGTGTATGCGACGCATGACTTTCCACACCCGGCTTTAAGGTAGTGGCATGAATTTCAAACCTTGTGAACATCGAAGAAGGCCGGTCAAACACGTCTCTTGATTCGCCTTTGTCAGTTTTCTTCACAAGCAATTCATTCCAATCTTTTACCAGTGAACCGCCGCCTTCTTTTCCACGAAGAATATTAACAGGTGATGTTGACGTGAATGTGAAAACGCAATAAGAAGCCGGTTTGTCCGAAATGTTTTGAAACTGTTGCTTGTCGCCGGCTTCAATCAATACCAAACTTCCTGGCCCAAGGGTTTTGCTGCTGTCGTTGAGGGTGACTTTCAAAGACCCTTCCCTTATAATGATGACTTCTTCGCGGTCGTTGTAGGCTTGCAGGGGATGATTGGTTTGTCCGGCCCCAAGTATAGATGTATGAATGTTTAGCTTGGCTAAATCAGTCGTGCGGCCTTGCAACAAAGCGCGGCTTTCGCGGCCGTTACTTTGTTTGGCCAGATAAGCATTCCAGGGATAAACGCCGGAGGGCAACGAATCGGTTTGAGCAACGGCCGTTACCGCAAACAAAAGGAGCAGGAAGAATATAGCTGTTCGCATAAATGAAAATAAGAAAATATGAAAGGAAAGGTGGTTGTTTACATTAGCTTCGATGAAACGAAGACGAACAAAGCAAAACAGGCTTAAGCTACGCTTGCTTATTTATCTGTCCTTACTGTTGGCCATTGCACAATAGTATCACTCGTCCTTCTGATAGCTGGCCGTTAGCTTAAATTGAAACAACTGCCCGATAAATTCTTCACGCCTGTTTAAAAGAAACCGGATTCCTTTTCGGTTGAAGGCCATCAGGAGCATTGATTTAAGATCAAGCTTATTTTCCACCAACAAGCCCAAAGCCAATTGCCATTTCAGCGGAATTTTATTTTCGCTCACAATGTCGAAGTGGGCGCCCACCACAAAGCTGTCGGTGCCGTATGGTTTGCTGAACCAGTTCATCACCGATTCGCTGTGTGCTTTGATGTGCGGAAGAACCGGAGCGGAAGGAATAAAACCTCCTTTTGAAAGACTGAATCCGAGCAGCAAAGAGGCATCGGCAATCTCAATATAAACTGTCGGAAAAAACCGCGAAAAAAGACCGAATCGCTTTCGCAGCGTTGAAGCAAAAGCTGAAGCGGCGGCAAGCAATTCTTCTTTTGAAAAATGCTTGTCGTAGGCAACGGTTTGCAGGACATTTCTTTCGACCTTGCTTTCATTCTCAATGGTTCCAACACCGTTTTCAAAGAGAAACTTATCGCCGATTTTCCAAGGCGCAATCCGCTTGTCAACGGAAATAAGATCATCCGCAGTGAGCATGGTAGCGTTTTGGTTAACGCTAAACGGCGAGCGGTAGTAATGGTAAGAAGCAAAGGGCAAAACATAGGTAGGCGCAAATACCGTAAAGTTTTCAGCAAAGTTTTTAATCAGCTTATCGCGTATTGCTTCATGTGAAGGAAAAGGGTATAACAATAACTTGCCCGCATGATTAAAGTTGGTCAGGAGAATGTCAATCTTGCCAAACTTTTTCTTTAATAACTTTTGCGTAATGGAAGGAATCACGCAATCGTTGTAATTAAGGACGGTAGCGCCGGGCAGCTTTACCAGCAGCATATTGTCAATGCCCTGCGTAGGATAGCGTGTAACCGTAAATCCTTCGCTCAACGAAACAGGCACTCGTTCATAAAACGGCAGCACATTTTTAAACCCGAATTTGCGTCCGGCGCTGTCTAATTGAAAATTAAACGAATGATTACCCAGCAAAACAATATCAGGGTTCACCCCTAAAATTTTTATCAGCGTAGGCCGGTGAAAATGGTCTTGGTGAAAATGCGAGATCCACAAATGGGTGCAGTCCTTTATTTTTTCTATTGCATCGGGGTTATCGTAACGCAATCCCCATCCTCCTTCAAAGCAAGTGCCTTCAAACCACGGGTCTATCAGCAGCTTTACAGCGCCTTCTTTTACCGTGACCGATGCGTGGTTCAGAAAACTTATCTCCATTAAACTATAATTGCTTTACAAACGAATCAACGCGAGTTGCCGGTTATCGGTTTCCAGATGCCGGTTCTGCCGTACACAAGGCTTTGCCGCCTTCATTTCAACTGATAATTTACAGATCATCCATCGCGGATAAAATGTCGCGCAACAAAGGGGCCGAATCGGTGACCAGCAAGTGTTAACTGGCAACCCGCGTTAAGTAGCCTGACAGGTAAAGATGCAAAAAATTACAGAAAGAAAGGCTTGCCGCTTTCGCTGTTCTATCGGCTACACGTTTCTTTTCATGCAGCCCAAACTGTCAGTCTTTCAAACGGTCATAAAATGAGTTGAAGGGATACGCAAAACACTGAAAACCGAATGCAATTATCTTTAGGTTATGCACAACAGATCCAATCTTTTTACAGGCAAATCCACCACGGCCATCCGCAACGTGAAAGCTCTTTTTTGTTGCTTATCGCTTGCCTTTGTATTGCGCTTGCCCGCGCAGTCAACGAAAGTATTGCCGCCGGCACCGCTGTACCCTTTGCCTTCCGCCGCGCAACTGCAATGGCACCGGATGGAGATGAATGCCTTTGTGCATTTTTCCATCAATACGTTTACGGATAAAGAATGGGGCTATGGCGATGAAAGCCCTTTGCTGTTCAATCCTACACAATGCAATCCATCGCAGTGGGCAAAGGTTTTGAAAGAGACCGGTTTTAAAACAATCATCTTAACCTGCAAACACCACGATGGTTTTTGTTTGTGGCCAAGCCAGTACACAGAACACTCTATTAAAAGCAGTCCGTATAAAAGCGGTAAAGGCGATTTGGTAAAAGAAGTCAGCGGTGCGGCCAAAGCACAAGGGCTTCGCTTTGGTATTTATCTTTCTCCCTGGGACCGCAATCGTGCCGACTACGGCCAGCCTTCTTACATCAACTACTATCGAAACCAATTAAAAGAATTGTTTGCCGCTTACGGGCCACCATTTGAAATGTGGTTCGATGGCGCCAACGGTGGCGATGGTTATTATGGCGGGGCCAAGGAAGTAAGAAAGATAAACGGCGCCACCTATTACGATTGGCCCGCTACGTTGAATACGGTTCGTCGCTTTGCTCCTAACGTTATTTTCTTTAGCGATGCTGGTCCCGGTGTACGGTGGGTTGGAAATGAAAGCGGCCTTGCCGGCGAAACCAACTGGAACACCATCACCACCGATACCCTGTATGCGGGTAAAGGAGGCATTGAAAGCTTGTTGAATACCGGTTCGCCCGATGGCAAGATGTGGGTACCTGCTGAAACAGACGTGTCCATCCGGCCTGGTTGGTTTTATCATTCAAAAGAAGATTCAGCCGTAAAAACGCCGGAGGACTTATTTAACATTTATCTCACCTCGGTAGGCCGTGGCTCTACTTTATTATTGAACGTTCCGCCCGATAGAAGAGGCTTGTTGCACGAAGCCGATGTAAAAGCTTTGTATGGCTTTGCGGCTTTATTGAAGAAAGAATTGGGTAAAAACTTAGCCGCCGGTGCAAGCGTTGTTGCTAGCAACGTTCGTGGCGGGCAAAAGCAATACGCCGCTGCTAATCTTACCGATGGTAATAGAGAAACCTATTGGGCAACGGATGATGGCGTGACCACCGCCAGCGTGGAAATAAGCCTGCGCAAAAAGTCGGTGGTGAAATACATTCTGTTGCAGGAGTATATTCAATTGGGCCAACGGGTAAAATCATTCACTGTAGATGTTTGGAAAGACCGCGCCTGGCAAAAAGTAGCCGATGCGACGACGGTTGGTTACAAGCGAATACTGAAGATTGAACCGGTGGAAACGGAGAGGATAAAGATTACAATTAAGGATGCAAAGGCTTGTTTGGTGTTGGCGGGGGTGGAGGTATATTGAGGGGTACAAACACCTTTTATAAAACAACAAAGGCAAAAAAGATTTAGGTTTATTTTTGTTGTTAAAGAAACCTGTTATGCTCACTTCATCTCAATCTTTCAAGCTTTACGAAACCGTGCAGCGTTACTTCACCAAAGAGGAAGATGCAAAATCTTTCATAGCTGAAGTGGAAACCATTATCGAAAATCGGTTTGCGTCGGAGAAAGAACATCTTGCCACGAAAAAAGATTTGATAGAGTTAGGCGCAAAACTGGAAGGCAGTATTGCACAATCAAAGACGGATACAATCAAATGGATGTTCTCTATTTTTCTGGCGCTTGCCTTGATGATTATTGGGCTTTATTTGAAGAAGTAATTGTTATCAGCGTAGCCATGAACTTTGAGATGCTTCATCAAGTCATAATTACTTATATCTCCCCGAATTTTCATACGGCAATCACTTCCTCTTTTACGATATGCAGACGAATGAGTCTCTTTTGTTCATCGTCGTAATGACACCGCACAGCGTCCACTACAGCCGTTCGTAGCTGTTCGATGGAATCGGCTTGGGTGTAAATGGACGTTCCCAACCCTTTTGCCGTAAAACCGCCTTCCAAACTTTCTTCCACGATAAAAATGATTTCTTCTATACGATTGCTTTTTTCAAAAGTAGTTTGTCGAGAGGAGAAAGTTGACTTGTTGCTTAGGGGATTATTTTTCTTGTTGAGCAGGCGTGACATTTCGCATCGGCCAACAATGGCGCAGAGTGGAAAGCCTCTTTGCTTCGGTCTTTGGCTACTTCAGTCGTTGGTGCAGCCACACACAAGAGCCTTATCAAAAATCAACGACGGTGTAAAAATTGGTAACTTAAATTTAATCTTCTGTTCTTGTAGATTTTTAGTTGCTTGATTTTGTTATGCCGTAAATTAATGTAGCATTTGCTGTCGTAATTAACCTTTAAACACTCCTGCCATGCGCCAACTAATTTTCTTCGCCATTCTCTTCTTATTCATTGGAGCATCCTGCAACAAAGAACACTTACCTGAATACTATTTTCGGTGCAAAGTAGATGGGAAAGAATACGTCCCTGACAATTGTACCAACTGCCTTCAGGCAAACCTGTTGCAAGACACCATTTTGATAGTTAGAGGAAATAGAAGCTTTGAAACATTAGGGATTGGGATTAACGATAACCAAAGTATTAGAACTACCTCCTATGTGCTAAACGGAGTGATTGGCAGGCGTGGCGACTACAAGTTTTCCACGACCCCAAGTGACAGATACTTCACCGACTCTGCAAGAACCGGCCGGCTTACTGTTACGGCTTTGGATAAAGGGCAAAAAATTGTTGAAGGAACCTTTAACTATGATGCCTATAACCAAGTGCAAAACAAAACTGTAAACGTAACGGAAGGCAAATTCCGCCTTCAATACAAAACTTATTAATTCACCACAAGCCCCAAATCATGAATTGAAAAATCTTCAAATTTTTTGTTACAGCACACTCTTCACTTCGTTACCTTTCTTCTCCAACGCCCTATAAATCGCATCCTGCACCTTCCCCCTTATATTCATTGACCCCAACAAATTATTCGCCCTTGTATTATACACCCGGTTGCTCAAAAACACATATACCAAATCCGCTTTCGGATCCACCCAAACGCAGGTGCCGGTAAAGCCCGTGTGGCCGAATGTAGAAGCAGAAGCCAGCGCAGACGGATACGGTTCCTTGCGGGTGGCGTTGTCTTTTTCGGGCTTGTCAAAACCATAACCGCGGCGGGAGATGTCACTGTGGTAAGCCGTGAACAAATCAATCGTTTCCTTTTTCAAATACCGTTCGCCGTTAAAGTTGCCGCCGTTCAAAAGCATTTGATAAAGCATTGCCAAATCGTATGCATTGGAAAACAATCCCGCGTGGCCGGATACGTTGCCGAACATCGCCGCGCCTTCGTCGTGAACATAACCGCGCAAGAGCTGGCGGCGAAAGTATTTTTCTTCTTCAGTAGGCACTACCTGCGCCAACGGAAACCGCAGCCAGGGTTTAAAGCCTGTTGATGCCATGCCCATTGGACCGTAAAACGTTTTCTGCGCAAACTGGTCAAGCGGCATACCTGTGATGGCTTCCACCACTTTGCCCAACAGAATAAAATCGTTGTCGCTGTACACATATTTACCGTGTGCCGTCAGCTTGCTTTGTACAATGCGTTTGAGCATTGTGTCGTTCCAATCGCGATGCAGCCAAACATTTTTAGCCACAGGTATCGAGAACGAATCGCTCATTTTATCTCGATACAAAGCCGGTGATGGTTGTCCGCTTACCGTGTCAATCGTTTCTCTATAAAAAGAAATGTAAGGATTCAATCCGGCCTGGTGCAGCAACACGTCTTTAATTTTCAATCCGGCTTTATCAGAACCGCGGGTGAAAGGAAGGTATTCGCCAAGCGTTCCGTCCAAACTCAACTTGCCTTCTTCGTACAATTTCATGAGGGAAACTGTTGTAGCCGAAACCTTCGTTACGGAAGCAAGGTCAAAAACACTTTCTAAATTCATCGGCGTTGAAGCCGGATCAAACTCATAACGGCCAAAGGCTTTGTGGTATTTAATGACGCCGTTTTGGATGGCTAAAACTACCGCGCCGGGATAAGCCTTCTTTGCCAGGCCATCATTCACAATGCTGTCAACGCTTGCCCATTCGGATGAGGAACCTACGGACAAAAACTTTCCAACCGCCACACCGGTGCCGTAAGCGATGTTGCAAGCACTAACCGGCAGTGTTCCTTTGGCCGCAATGTTTCCCTGTAAAAAATCAGCAGCCGCGTTCTGAAAAATATCGTCGTCTTCATACATCGCAATTAAGGTACTTGCATTGCAGAAGTTCTGCGCGGCATACACGTTGCCAAACACAAAAGTGAGTGCATTGTACGGTTGAAGCGCATTCACCAGCTTCATACCAGCTGTTGACATGCCGTAGTTATTCGCGGGACGCAAGGCAATGTTGTGTACACCAATAACCACCTTGCTGTAACCGCCACTTTTGATGCCTTCCAAAATAGCAGCCGCTTTCGTACTGTCGTTGTAAGGCAGCAGATACGTATCCGCTTCAAAGGCCGTTTTCAACCGTTCGCCAAAACTATTTAGCGTTGGCGTGCCGATGCCGACGTAGGCAATCTTATTGCTCTTAATAAAAGGCAGCAGATTCGAGCTATTGTTCATCACCGTTACCGCAGCCGCGGCTACTCTTGCCCTGATGCCCGCCGTATGTTTGTTTAAATCGTCAACCAGGTTGACGGTATCAATCACCTGTGGCTTGCTTAATCCCAACTGATATTTTGCGTACAATACCTTCTTCACTTTCGCGTCAATGTCCTTCCAGCTTAAGCGTTTGTCCTTGATCGCTTTTTCCACCGCATCAATCGCCTGCTGCACATTCTCCGGCAAGCAAAGCATGTCGTTACCGGCTATCAACGCTTCTACCGATGCTGCGCCGCCGCTATAGTATTTGCTCAATCCTTTCATCTCCAGGGCATCGGTAAATGTGAGCCCTTCGTAATACAAATCATTGCGCAATAAATCCGTTACGTTGGCTTTTGAAATAGAGGTTGGCTTGTTTGGCGTAGAGTCAATGGCCGGAATGGAAAGGTGCGCAATCATCACGCTACCCACGCCGGCCTTGAACAATTGTTTAAAAGGATAAAGTTCCAACGTATCTAATTGAACCCTTGTCTTGTTGATGACGGGCAGGTCCAAATGCGAATCCACCGACACATCGCCGTGGCCGGGAAAGTGTTTGGCGCAGGCCATGATGCCCGCATCCTGCATGCCCTTCATATAGGCCACGCCGGCCTGCGCTACTTTGTATTTGTCTTCGCCAAACGAGCGGTAGCCAATCACAGGGTTGTTCGGGTTGTTGTTGATGTCCACCACCGGTGCGTAATTCACATGCACACCGATGCGCTTCATTTGTTCGCCCACATCACGGCCCATTTCGTAAATCAGCTTCTCATCGTTCAAGGCGCCAAGCGTTAACTGATAGGGATATTTCATCACGCTGTCGAGCCTCATGCCCAAGCCCCATTCGCCGTCAATAGTTACCATCAGCGGCGTCTTGGCAATGGATTGATAATAGTTGGTAAGGTTTGCTTGTCTCACAGGCCCGCCTTGAAAAAAACACAAGGCGCCAACGTTGTATTTTTTAATGAGCTCCGTTACGGTTTGCACGTGTTCGGGGCCGAGGTTACTGTGTGCCCGAATGACCATCAGTTGCGCAATCTTTTCTTCTTTGTTCAATGTATTGAACACGCTGTCCACCCACACATCGGCCGATGTGCGGCGGCTGTATTGAACAAAAAGAAAATAAATGCTTAAGCAGGAAAGGAGAAGGGCAAAGCGTTTCATACATTCCAAATGTAGGAGAAAACCCCCAACCCCCTAAAGGGGGCTTTATGCCGCGTTCGTCCGAAACTTAACCTTTCTTGGAAACAGCAGTTCCGTGGTAAAAATGAGCAACAAACTAATGCCGGTGGTCGCCACTACCTTAATTAAGAATTGAAGAAACGTACCGAACTGCAACCATTGCAAAAGCGTAAGATAAACGTGGTGCAACAGCGTAAGCACCAGCACATAGATGCTGTACGGCGCCCACCCCATGGCCTTGGGCGAGGGTTCGCGAAAATTGAATTCGTCTTTGTCTTTGGGAATAAGAACGTTTATCACAAAAGGCCGCGCATAGGCTACCAGTGTGCAGGCAGCGGCGTGCAGACCGGGCGTTTGCGTGAAGTAGTCCAGAAACAAACCCGTAAAAAAACCAATCAGCAAAAGGCCCAAGCGATTCACTGAAAACGGCAACCAGAGAATAAATAAAAAGTAGAGATAAGGTACGATGAACTGATGCACAAAGGGAATCTTGTTCAGCACAAAAACCTGCACCAAAAGGAACACTGTCAACCGCAGGATATTTCGTACGAGGTCGCTCACCGTTTGTTGTTTTTTTGCTCTTCCAATTTCTTCTCTGTTTCTTTCATCAACTGTTGCTGTTCGTCCCGTTGCAGGTTTTCCACTACAAACACTTGCTGCAGCGTAGAAAAGTTTACGGCTGTTTTTACTTTCAGCAAATAAAAGCCGGTGGCCTGGTCGGTGGCTATCTCGGCCACGGTTCCAATCAGGTGCCCCGGCGGAAAATTATACGTATAGCGGCTCGTCATCACCGAATCGCCAACCTTTACCGGTACGCTTCGCGAAACGCCCTTGAAGGTTAAAAAGCGGGGGTCTTTGGCGTCCCATTCCACTTTCCCCAAAGTGCCGGTGCTTTTGTGTGCAGCGCTTACCGAGCTTTGTACATTTAAGAGGCTCATCACCTGGCTGAAGTTGGAGCTTACGTTTACCACTACGCCGACCACGCTGCCATCGGAAGCCAGAACGGCCATGTCGTCGCTGATGCCGTACTTGTTGCCTCGATTGAGTTGCAAATAATTTTGTTCGGCATTGACGGTGTTGTACACCACTTTGGCGTCGCGCCACAGATAGCGGCGAACGGCAATGGCGGAATCTTGTTTCAAGCTGTCGGTAACCGAATGTTGTGAAGTATCGGTATAGGTAAAATCTGCTTTTAAAAGATTCAGCATGGAATCGTTCATGCGGTGAACCCGGACGTTTTCCGCACCTTGGTGAAAATAATCATCCAGCTTGTCCACCTGTGTGTTTACCCGGCCGGTGACTTCGCTGGCCATGCCGAGAAAAACAGTGTGGTGATAACGGTTATAGCTCACCAGCATCCACAGCGCAAAAAGCTGAAGCAGCACAAAAGCAAGGAAGGTGAAATAGCGGCGAAGAAAAAAGAAGATGTTGCGCATGCCCCCATCCCCTAAAGGGGAGTTTAAATGTTATCCGTTTTAAGAAGAGTGTTTACAATTTTGAGTTTTGCCGAATTGTGTTCTGAATGTACAAGTCCCGATAGCTATCGGAAGCGACGCAACGGAAGATAAATGGATAAATAAACTTCTGGCTCATAAAAAAGGGTTATGCTAAAGAACTGCCCAAGTATAATGACCGTCTCAAAGCCTCCGCCTGCGGCGGATTGGGGGTTACCGCATCACAAACGGATAGCGGTCGTAATTCTTCAACGCTAAACCAGTGCCTCTCACCACGCTTTTCAGCGGATCATCGGCTACGTGTACGGGTAGTTTGATTTTTGCGCTTAAGCGTTTGTCCAAACCTTTGAGCAAAGCGCCGCCGCCGGTAAGGTACAAGCCGCGGCGATAAATGTCGGCAGCCAGTTCGGGCGGTGTTTGTTCCAAAGCTTTTAAAATGGCTTCTTCTATTTTAAAGATGCTTTTATCCAAGGCTTCGGCAATCTCCTGATAGCTCACCATAATTTGTTTGGGAATGCCGGTTACCAGATCACGACCATTTACGGGAATATCATCGGGCGGCGAGTCCAAATCTTTCATGGCCGCGCCAATCTGTATTTTGATTTGTTCGGCTGTGCGTTCGCCAATCAACAGGCTATGATAGCGGCGAAGAGCTTCCATAATATCGGCTGTAAATTCATCGCCGGCGATGCGGATGCTTTGGTCGCACACAATACCGGCCAGTGCAATTACGGTAATGCCGGTGGTGCCGCCGCCAATGTCAATGATCATATTGCCCACGGGCTCTTCCACGTCAATACCGATGCCGAGGGCCGCGGCCATCGGTTCGTGAATGAGGTAAACTTCCTTGGCGCCGGCTTGTTCGGCACTGTCGCGGACGGCCCGTTTCTCTACTTCGGTGATGGAAGAAGGAATACAAATCATCATGCGCCAGCTTGGAGGGAAGAGCGGCTTCTTTGGATAAACCAGCTTGATCATTTCCCGAAGCATCAGTTCGGCGGCGTTAAAGTCGGCTATCACACCATCCTTCAACGGACGGATGGTTTTTATGCTTTCGTGGGTTTTTTCGTGCATCATCAGGGCACGCTTTCCCACCGCTAATACTTCTTTTGGATTGTTTCTATTGAGAGCGACAATGGAAGGTTCGTTTACGACTACTTCATCGTTGTGGATAATCAGGGTATTGGCGGTTCCGAGGTCAATGGCTATTTCCTGCGTAAACCAGTTAAAAAGTCCCATACTTCTTCGTAGGATTTTAAATTTTTTGAAGTTGTGCAAAGGTGAAGGAAATATGTTGATAAACAAACAACAAAACCGCTGTGCTTTCGGCTGGATGGGGGAAATGTTCGCCGAGAAGATGATTAGCTGATTAGCTGATTTGGAGATTAGCTGATGGAGTTGACGTTGGTAACCTTTGGGCAGTCCTTTTTTGCGGTATCATCACTGGCGTCAGCCCCACCAGCTAACCCGCTAATTATCACATCAGCTAATCAACCTCATTTTTAGTCAATCCTTAGCAATCGGCCTTTTACAAACGGGCTTATGTTTGCCCCTCATGCGCAAAACCTCTTTCCTTTTTCTTTTTTTACTGGTTGGGCTGGTGGCTTTTTTTACTACTGTACCCACCGGCTGCGCTAACATTATTCCGCCACTGGGCGGGCCGAGAGATAGCTTACC
This sequence comes from Flavisolibacter sp., assembly GCA_965247695.1. Taxonomy (GTDB): domain Bacteria; phylum Bacteroidota; class Bacteroidia; order Chitinophagales; family Chitinophagaceae; genus Flavisolibacter. Next base: position 251,780 of record OZ252037.1, on the reverse strand, counting down.
ACCACGGCTACTTTCCGTAACGCCACGGGACTCTACCCTTAACTTTAAAGGCAATCGCATTGTGTTTACGTTTGATGAATACATTGCCGACCCGCAGGACCTTCCAAACACGCTTCTCTTTACGCCAACGTTTGAAGTCAACCCTGAAATCGCCATCCGGGGCAAAATTGTTACGCTCCGCTTTCGCGACAGCCTCAAACCCAACACTACTTATACCTTCAACTTTGGCAACGCCATTAAAGATGTAAACGAAGCCAACGCTATTAAGAACTTTACCTATGTTTTTTCCACGGGCCTGGTGCTGGATTCGCTTACGCTTTCCGGCAAAGTGGTGATGGCAGAAACCGGTAAAGTAGATTCCACACTGATTGTGATGCTTCACCGCAACCGCGCCGATAGCGCCGTACGCAGCGAGAGGCCGGACTATTTTGCGCGGCTTGATGGACAGGGGAACTTTCGCTTTCAAAATTTGCCCAAGGACACGTTTGCCATTTATGCGTTGGGCGATGCAGGTATCATGCGTCGCTACAATGACACGACAAAAGCTTTTGCCTTTGCCGATGCGCCGGTAGTGCCGGGCGTTTCGACGGGCATTACCTTGTTTGCTTATGCCAATAAAAAACCGGTGGCGCCGGTTGCTCCCATCAATCTTCAACGGGGCGGCGCCACGCCGGCATCGGAAAAAAGGCTTCGCTTTACTACCGAGCCCGCCAGTGGAAGCCTGGACATTCAACGCGATTTTGTAATGAGCTTTACAGCACCTTTGCGCAGCTTTGATTCCACCAAAGTCTCGCTTTCCACGGACACTGCGTTCGCTCCCGCGGCCTATACTGTCTCATTGGATTCGGGCCGGAGAGCGGTGCGCTTTCGCTCTGCATGGCGCGAAGGAACCCGCTACAATCTCATTTTAAATAAAGACTTTGCCGACGACAGCGCCGGCCGCAGATTGCTGAAGACGGACACGCTAAACTTCAACACCAAAAAGTTGAGCGATTATGCAAAGCTCTATATCCGACTTCGCAAGCTGGATGCAAGCCGCAACCCAGTTTTGTTGTTTTTACAAGGCGATCAGGTAACGTTTTCAGTGAACATAAAAAGCGGTATCTATAAGTCAAGCCTGTTTAATCCAGGCGATTATGACCTGCGCATTTTGTACGATGCAAACAACAATGGCAAGTGGGACGGGGGCCGGTTTTTCGGCGCCAAACGACAGCCCGAAATTGTGCAGCCTATCAGCCGGAAGATCGTTGTAAAGGCCGGGTCCGAGCCTAATGATTTTGACATCACTTTGTAAGGCCTTTTTAACGGCTTCGGCACCCATTTTCCCCTCTTGAAACCGTACATTTGACCTCTTATGCAATTCTCTTCTTCTCTCCTTGAAAATGCGGTGGCCGAGTTTGCGAAATTGCCTGGAATTGGCAAAAAAACAGCGCTGCGTTTGGTGCTTCACCTGCTCAAGCAAGAAAGTGAGGACGTGGCGCATTTTAGTGAAACCATGAACCGCATGCGGAGCGAAATAAAGTTTTGCCAGCGCTGCCACAATGTGTCGGATGCCGATGTTTGTTCCATTTGTGCCAACAGTATGCGCAAGCAGGAGATGATTTGCGTGGTGGAGAATATTCGCGACGTAATTGCACTGGAAAGCACGCAGCAGTTCAGCGGAACTTATCATGTTTTGGGTGGCGTTATCTCTCCACTTGATGGCGTCGGGCCAAACCAATTGAATATTGATACGCTTGTTCACCGTGTACAAAAAGAAGGCACAACCGAAGTGATTTTTGCATTGAGTCCGACCATACAAGGCGACACGACCATTTATTACATTCAAAAAAAATTGCCCACCGAAACCAAGGTGACCACCATTGCCCGCGGCATTGCCTTTGGCGGCGAACTGGAATATGCCGATGAAATGACCTTGGCTCGCAGCTTGCAAAATCGCTTGCCAGTGGACAGTTATGTGTCTTCGAGATAGATGGCTGTTTTCAAGTCCCGGAAATCCTTTTTCAATCCTGATAATCTGTGGTTATTTTTGTCCCCGGCGGATTTGTTTATTGTTCGGCCTTACTTGAACTAATAAACGCAAGAAACTCCTGCACTAAAGTTTTCCTGACGTTTATTAATTCCGTTTGTTGACCAACTGCGTTGCTACTATCATCGCCTGTTGTGTCACTCACTTGCCTGCCGGCAGGCAGGTACGCTCGGTAATGCTGTTCAGCAAATCCTCCGCAAAAACTTTTTGTATGACAGACATTCGAGAGTTGCTTCAGCAGCGCATCTTAATTATTGATGGCGCCATGGGCACCATGATCCAACGCTATCATCTTACTGAAGAAGATTATCGAGGCAGCCGTTTTAAAGATTGGCCTTCGGACATTAAGGGAAACAACGACTTGCTTTGCCTTACACAGCCGCACATCATTCGCGAAATTCACGGCAAATATTTAGATGCCGGCGCGGACATTATTGAGACAAACACCTTCAACGCACAACGGGTTTCACTCGCCGATTACGGCATGGAAAGCCTGGCGTATGAAATTAATTTTGAAGCGGCTAAAATTGCAAGAGAGGCCTGCAACCTTACCGGCTCCGGCGAAGAAAAATTTGTAGCTGGCGCTTTAGGACCAATGAACAAAACCTTGTCGCTTTCGCCTGATGTAAACAATCCCGGTTATCGTGCCTTGACATTTGACGAAGCGGTTGATGCTTATTACGAGGAAGTAAAAGGTTTGGTGGAAGGCGGCGTTGATCTGCTGCTTATCGAAACCATCTTTGATACGCTGAATGCAAAGGCGGCCATCTTCGCCGTAAAAAAATATTTCCGCGATACAAAGCAGCGTGAACTTCCCGTGATGATCAGCGGTACCATCACCGATGCATCGGGACGAACGTTAAGCGGACAAACCTTGGAAGCTTTTTACAATTCCGTTCGTCACGCAAGGCCGTTGAGCGTTGGTTTGAATTGCGCTTTGGGTGCGCAGGAAATGCGGCCGCACATTGAGGAGTTAAGCAGCCTTGCAGAATGTTATACTTCGGCCTATCCCAATGCCGGCCTGCCCAATGCCATGGGCGAATACGACGAGCAACCCGAAGAAACGGCGCACTTTATTGAAGACTGGGCGAAGGAAGGTTTTGTAAACATTGTTGGGGGTTGCTGCGGCACTACGCCGGATCACATACGGCACATTGCAGAACAAGTGAAGCGGTTGCAGCCGAGGGCATTGCCAGTGGTGGAGGAAGTAGTTGCAGATTGACATTTTGCTACTTCGAATCGGAATAGCAAAATGTCTGAAGTCACAAATTGTGACTTCAAGTTTTGTTACCTTATAAAACAGAAACTGTTTAGTCCACTACAAAACGTTATCATTCATGACCAAACAACTAACTACTTTGAGAGAAGCAACCGAAGAAGAAATCATCAGCCATATCTACTTCGTTCGCGGTCAGAAAGTGATGCTGGATAAGGGTTTGGCGGCGATGTACGCAGTGGAGTCGAAAGTGTTGAATCAATCCGTTAAAAGAAACGGTGAACGTTTCCCCAACGATTTTATGTTTCAGCTTTCGCAAGAAGAATGGCAAAGTTTGAGGTCACAAATTGTGACCTCAAACAAAAGAGGAGGCGTCAGATATCTTCCTTACGCTTTTACCGAACAAGGCGTTGCCATGCTGTCTTTGGTGCTCCGTTCCGAACGGGCCATACAAGTCAACATTCAAATCATTCGCGTTTATACCAAAATGCGGCAACTGCTTATTGATAACAAAGAGCTTTGGCAACGCTTGGAAGCCGTTGAACGTAGAATGGATAAAAAGGATCAAGAGGTACAAGCCATCTTTACCGCCTTAAAAGCATTCATGATTCAGGAAGAAAAACCGCGGCCCCGCATCGGCTTCATCCTTCCCGCAAAAAAGAAAAAGAAATGAACGAACAACATACCATCAAACCGTACTTAAAACTTTCCGGCCTTGAGCCATTGACAATACGCCCTGAAAGCAACTTTGTAAACGTAGGCGAACGTACTAACGTAACCGGCTCTAAAAAGTTTGCACGGTTGATTCGTGAAAACAAATATGAAGAAGCCTTGTCGGTAGCAAGGCAACAAGTAGAAAGCGGCGCACAAATTCTCGACGTGAACATGGACGATGCCCTGCTCGACGGTGTAAAAGCCATGACGGATTTTCTCAATCTCCTTCAGGCAGAACCAGACATCGCCAAAATTCCGGTGATGATTGATTCCTCCAAGTTTGAGATCATTGAAGCGGGCCTGAAATGCGTACAGGGCAAGTGCGTGGTCAATTCCATTTCGATGAAGGAAGGCATCGAAAAATTTAAAGAGCAAGCTTTCATTTGTCAGGCTTATGGCGCTGCCGTGGTGGTGATGGCTTTTGATGAACAAGGCCAGGCCGATACGTTAGAAAGAAGAATTACCATCTGCCAAAAAGCTTACGACATATTGGTGAACGAAGTCGGCTTCGACCCGCAGGACATCATCTTCGATCCCAACATTTTTGCCGTGGCCACCGGTATTGAAGAGCACAACAACTACGCAGTGGACTTCATCGAGGCCACACGCATCATCAAGCGGCAGATGCCGCTGGCAAAGATTAGCGGTGGCGTAAGCAACGTGTCGTTTTCCTTTCGTGGCAACGATCACGTTCGCGAAGCCATTCACTCCGTGTTTTTGTATCACGCTATTAAAGCGGGTATGGATATGGGCATTGTAAATGCCGGGCAGTTGGTGGTGTACGACACCATCGAACCGCAGTTGAAAGAATTGTGTGAAGATGTGATTTTGAATCGCCGGCCCGACAGCACCGAACGGTTGGTGGCTTTTGCCGAAGGCGTAAAAGGCAAAGGGAAAGAAGAGGAAAAACGCGATGAAGCCTGGCGAACAACGTCTGTTGAAGAACGATTGAAACATGCACTCGTGAACGGCATCACCGAATACATTGATGGCGATACGGAAGAAGCCAGACAGAAATACCCAAAACCGCTGGATGTAATTGAAGGCCCGTTGATGGCTGGAATGGACGTTGTTGGCGACTTGTTCGGCAGCGGTAAAATGTTTTTGCCGCAGGTGGTAAAAAGCGCCAGGGTGATGAAAAAATCGGTGGCCATTCTTACCCCTTATATTGAACTGGAAAAAGAAGAAAGGGCAAAGGCACACGCAGCCGCCGGAACAAAAGCAGACGAAGTAGCCGGTGCGGCAAAAGTATTAATGGCAACGGTGAAAGGCGATGTGCACGACATCGGCAAAAACATTGTTGGCGTAGTGCTGGGTTGCAACGGTTATGATGTGATTGATTTGGGGGTGATGGTTTCTGCCGATAAAATTTTAGAGACGGCGCAGCGGGAGAATGTTGACGTAATTGGCTTGAGCGGATTGATAACGCCATCGCTTGATGAGATGGTACATATTGCCAAAGAAATGAAGCGCCGCAACATGAAGCAACCTTTGTTGATCGGCGGCGCTACGACTTCAAGAACACACACGGCGGTAAAGATTGCACCCGAATATGAGAACGGCGTGGTGCATGTGCTGGATGCCTCGCGAAGCGTAACAGTAGTAAGCAACTTGCTGAATAAAGAAGCCAAAGAAACGTACCTGAAACAATCAGCAAAGGAATACGCAGCCCTGCGGGATCAGTTTGCTAATAAGCAAAAGCACAAGGTGATTATTCCTTACGAAGAAGCGGTTGTAACCAAAGAATATTTTGACTGGAAGAATTACAAGCCGACAAAGCCTGCAATTGATGGCGTAAAAGTTTTTACCAATTATGATTTGGGCACCATCGCCAAATACATTGATTGGGGTCCGTTCTTTATCGGTTGGGAAATGCCGGGCCGTTTTCCGGAAGTACTCACCGATAAAATCTTTGGTGTTGAAGCGACACGTCTTTACAACGATGCACAAGCGATGGTGGAAAAGATTGTTGCGGAGAAGTGGTACCAGGCCGATGGAGTGATTGGTTTTTGGCCGGCGAACAGCAACAATGCAGATACGGTTGTATTGCAAACGAAAAATGGCGAAGTGAAACTGGAATCGTTGCGGCAGCAAATGAAAAAAGCGGTGGGACAACCTTCCTATTCTTTGAGTGACTTCATCGCCCCTGAACAATTCACGCAAGATTACCAAGGCGCCTTTGCCGTCACCATTCACGGTGCCCGAAAGTGGATTGACAAGTTTGCCGCCGAACACGACGAGTACAACAAAATCCTTGTGCAAATTCTTGCCGACCGTTTTGTGGAAGCCTTTGCGGAATGTTTGCACAAGGAAGTGCGGACAATACACTGGGGTTACGAGAAGGCCGAAACGCTTTCAAATGAGCAGTTGATCCGTGAAGAATACAAAGGCATTCGGCCGGCACCGGGTTATCCCGCTTGCCCTGATCATACCGAAAAACTGAAACTGTTTTCGTTGCTGAATGTTACCGAAAACATCGGCATTGAATTAACGGAAAGCCTTGCCATGAACCCGCCAGCCTCGGTTTGCGGCTGGTACATTGCGCACCCGCAAAGCCATTATTTTGGATTAGGGAAGATTGGACAGGACCAAGCCGAAGATTATGCACAACGCAAAGGCATGAGTAAGGAGGAAGCGGAGAGGTGGTTACGGCCGGTGTTGGAGTAAGGCTTTTGTTCTAAAATTTGTAGTTTAGAATTATGGGATTAATATATGCAGAAATAGAATTGATAAATGGCGGCGACCTTGAAATGGCTCGCCGTAAAATCATTGGGCAGGAAGAAGTAAAGCGCATGTGGGTAAATGCTTTGGTGGATACAGGTTCCTATATGCTTTGCATTAATGAGAACATACAAGAACAATTACAATTGCCGGTAGTAGAAAAGCGGAAGGCTCAAATGGCCAACGGAACTATTGTAGAATGCGAGGTGGTGGCCCCTGTAGAACTTCGTTTTAAGAACAGAGCAACCACTTGCCGGGCTATGGTTTTACCCGGGGATTCTGAACCTCTACTTGGCGCTATCCCTTTAGAAGATATGGATGTTATCATTCACCCCCTCCGCCAGGAACTCATCGTTAATCCCGACCATCCTTACTTTGCTCAAATGAAATTGAAGTAACGATTAGACCACGCAGCCATGAATCTTATAATGTTCTAAAAATTGACAGGTGTTTGATTTACAAAACCCCTCTTTCCTCTAACTCTCTCTTTAAGTCCGCCGCACTTGTAAACCGTATTGTTTCTAACCCGAAAGCCGTTGCCGCTTCAGCGTTGCGCAGATTGTCGTCTATAAACAAGGCTTCTTCTTTTTTAATGTTGAAACGGTCAAGCAAAAGTTGATAGAATTCCGGAAAAGGCTTACGCATTTTCTCTTCACCACTCACCAAACGGCCGTCAAACCAGTGCAGAAAATCATAACGCTTCAAAGCAATGGGAAAGAGTTCTGCGCTCCAATTAGTAAGCGCATAAAATTTATACTGGCCACTTTCTTTTAGCTGGCGAAAGATCTCCACCGTTTCGTCTATCGGCCCGCCCAGCATTTCTTCCCAACGGCCGTAATAGGCTTCAATGTGAGTCTTCCATTCGGGATGTTTTGCTGTCAATACTTCATTTGCTTCCTTGATGGTTCTTCCTGCGTCTTGTTCCTCGTTCCATTCGTGAGTGCAGATGTTTTGGAAGAAGTGCTTGCGCTTTTCTTCGTCTGGAATCAATTCATCAAAAACATACGCGGGGTTCCAGTCTATGAGCACGCCGCCCAAATCAAATATGATCGTGTTAATCTTCATGGAAGAATGTCTTTTGCTTTTGTGGTTTCCTTGTCTTTTTTGTTGCTGAACCGGAATTTAAAATACAGCATAATGAGTGAGCAAATCAACACAAGGCTGTTGGTATAAATAATGGGAATGTCTTTTAAAATGATGCCGTACACCAGCCACATGATGACCGATATAGTAGCGAAGGTGAACATCAGCAGCGAGATGTCGTCGGCCGATTTTGTCTTCCAGGTTTTGATGACCTGCGGCAAAAATGTAATGGCCGAAATGCTGCCCGCCGCCATGCCGAGAATTTGAATGCCAGTCATAGAGGACGAATATAGTGAGTGGTGAATTGTGAGTAGTGAGTTTTGGCCGCTTAAAAAAACAAGGTTGTTTCATTCAATAAAGACTTTTTTCTTAGCACAAATTCACTACTCACCATTCACTACTCACCGCTTCTCCAAGAGCCACCACCGCCGCTTACGCGGCACTACTTTATAGTTGGCGGCGATGTATTTTAAAATGTGTTCCATCGCTTCGTCAATGCTGTCGGTGTACAGCACCAGGTCCAAATCTTCTTTGGAGATGGTGCCGCGTACGGCCATGTCGCCCATTGCTTCCCACAATTCCCTGTAATATTCTTTGCCGAACAACACCATCGGAAACGTAGTGAGTGACTTGGTTTGAATAAGCGTAAGCGTTTCAAAAAACTCGTCCATGGTGCCAAAGCCGCCGGGCATGATGATAAAGGCGTACGAGTACTTTATGAGCAAGGTTTTTCGCACAAAGAAGTGTTCAAACGTAATGGACGTGTCCACGTACTTGTTGCCCACTTGCTCAAAAGGCAATTGAATATTACAACCCACCGACCGGCCGCCGCTTTCGAAGGCACCGCGGTTGGCCGCCTCCATAATTCCGGGGCCACCACCAGTTAAGGTAGTGAAGCCCGTAGCTGCGATGCGCTTTCCAAATTCCATCGCTTGCTTGCAGTAGTCGTTGTCTTCTTTAAACCTTGCCGACCCGAATACCGTAATGCACGGCCCTACAAAGTGCAGCGTTCGAAAAGCTTTGATAAATTCCCGAAACACCGTCCAGGCAAAGCCCAATTCATAGGTGCGTTTCATGGGGCCTTCGAGATAGACGGGCTCTTTGGACGGGATGATGGGTTTGTGATCCATAGGACGAAGATAACCTCATCCCCAACCCCTCTCCATCGGAGATAGAGAGGGGAGTGCTTGCGCCGGTGACTACAGGTAATGAAAAGACTTTCTTTTACAGTTCTTTTTTAAACCAGAGGTTCGTCTATCCAGTGAGCCCAATTGCGTCGCACTCTTGTGCGCTTTGTTCGCTATTGAACACTACAATCAATATTTCTTTCTCTAAAAAGAATCAATCACGAAAAATAAACATTTGCACATCGCACACGAAAACGGCCTTCAAACTTTCAGCCACTGTTCCCCTCTCCAAACCTCATCCGACTTCGCCACCTTCTCCTGAAGGAGAAGGAAATTGGAAATGAATCTTATTTGGAGAGGGGTTAGGGGTGAGGTGCTATTTTTGTTTCCATGAAAATCATTTCCTACAACGTCAACGGCATCCGCGCCGCTATGAAAAAGGGATTCGTTGATTGGCTGAAAACGCATCCCGCTGATGTGATTTGCATACAAGAAGCCAAAGCGCAACAAACCGATGTGGACGCGAAACTTTTTACCGATTTGGGCTATCACGATCATTGGTTTTGTGCGCAAAAAAAAGGCTACAGCGGCGTTACCGTTTTTACGAAACTTCATCCCGATAATGTAAGCTGCGGCACCGGCCACCAGGTAAGCGATGATGAAGGAAGAGTGATACAACTGGATTTCGGAAAAATTAAACTCATTAACGCTTATTTTCCTTCCGGTACCTCCGGCGATGAGCGCCAAACTTACAAGTACCAATGGCTGGATGAATTTTACACCTACATTCAAAAGCTGCGCAAGAAGCATCCGAACATTATTCTTTGTGGTGATTACAACATTGCCCACAAAGAGATAGACATTCACAACCCGAAAGGCAACAAGAACCAATCGGGCTTTTTACCGGAAGAGAGGGCATGGATGGATAAATTGTATAGCAACGGTTGGGTGGACACCTTTCGGGAGTTTCGTCCCGAGCCGCACCGCTACAGTTGGTGGAGCCAGCGCTTTCCATCGGTAAGAGCAGAGAACAAAGGCTGGCGTATTGATTACATCAGCGTGACCGAACCGCTCAAGCCTTTTTTAAAAGACGCCGAGATTTATCCCGATATAAAACACAGCGACCACTGTCCTATCTATGTTGAAATAGAAACTGAAAAACTGACCTGATGATTATTTACAACGTTACCATAAAAGTGGATGAAGCCATTGCGGATGCTTGGCTGCAATGGATGTTTGCCGAACACATTCCCGACATCATGCGCACCGGTTGTTTCAGCAGCTATCGTGTTGTTCGTTTGCTGGAAGTGGATGACAGCGAAGGCCCGACCTATGCGTTTCAATACAATGCAGAATCAAAGGCAGACTACAACCGTTACATTGAATTGTATGCACCAGAGTTGCGGCAACGTTCTATTGACAAATGGGGAACTGGGTTTATTGCGTTTAGAAGTTTGATGGAAGTGGTAGAACGATTAGCTGATTAGCCGATTTGAAGATTAGCTGATGAAAACCCTTCGAAGTCCGCGAGCTTTCTTTGGTGTTTATCACAGGTTTACTGCATAGAAAATGATTTGATTTACCGATAGTTTTCACACTGGCGCAAGCCAATCAGCTAATCAGCACATCCGCTAATCCGCTAATCACATTAGCGTTGAATGTATCCCTGCAACGCCTTCACATACTTCTCAAACGCATCTATGCCCTTCTTGGTAACCTTACACAGCGTTTGCGGATAATTGTCTTTAAAGTTTTTTTGCACGTCAATGTATTCGGCCTCTTTCAGCTTTTGAATTTGCACACTCAAGTTGCCGGCCGTGGCGCCGGTCTTCTCTTTTAAAAACGTAAACTCGGCTTCTTTCACACCTATCAGCAGCGACATCACCGCCAGGCGCAACTGCGAGTGCAATATGGGATCAAGCTCCTTAAACATGCTTGCGCTTCTCCTTCAAATAGGTACGGCGTAAAATGAGTCCGGGTAAGAACCAAGCAAAAAAAGCAGCTACAAAAAACAGGAGGAGGTCAATGCGGCTGGGCGTATAAAGACTAATGATGGCCGCTACCCAACACACAATGCCGCCAACGATCATGGGTAAAAAACGATTGGCATAACCGGTGGCAAACGTGGGCATGCCGTAAAGAATCAGAAACAACGTGGCGCTGTTTGCGGGCCTTACCGCGCTGGTGTAAAACGAAACCAAAAAAATGCCGATGCCAAAGGCGATCCAAATACCGCTCATGGCATCGGCCGTGTGCGACTTGAACTTTTGCGCCTTTCCTTCGCGGATGGAGATAATGATTTGCGGAACGACGGCGATGAACGTTAGCCACCACACAGCGTTCAAGGCATCAACCTTCCACCAGGTATTGCCAAAAGTCACCGCGCTGCAAAACATGATCACGCTGCCCCACAACAAGGCGCTGGTGCCGCTTTCGTGATAACTGTTGCGGGCCTTGTGAATCATTTCTTCAATGATGGCCAGGCTTTGGTTGTGCGACGGCGGTTCGTCTTTATACTCCATAAACTTTCGTGTTCTCTTTTTTTGTTTGCAACAAATGCCCCGGAATGATGTACGAAGTAAGAATAGCTGCCGCGGCAAACAGCAATTGGTAATCGAACGGAAAGAAGACCGCGGTGCAAGCCAGAAGCCAATTAAAAACACCGCCTACAACCAAGGGTGTAAACTGCAAAATCCGGCCCGATACGAAGGTGCCCAGGCCGTAGAGTAAAATGAAAAAAGGATAACAATACAGCCATCCTGATCCGCCCACCGGTAAAAACGTAATGATGAAGCTTAACACGAAAAAAGCCGCCGCCATGCCGGTCCATAAATAACCCATTGCTTCGCCGATGTAGGTGCGGGACTGTCTGTTGCTTTTATTTTTTGCCGAATAAATAATACTGAAGGCCACGCCTACCAACGTAATAAACCAAATGTTGTAGTGATGCTTGTAATGAAAGACCACTTTCAGCAAAAACTGCCCGGTGATGCCGACGAATGTCAGCCATCCCCACAACAAAAAATAAATACGGTTGTGCGAGAGGTTGGCCTTGGTTTTTTCAATCATTGACTGAATGACCTGCAGGCTTTGTTGCGGCGAAAAGTTTTCTTTCATTTTTTGTTGTATGAAAAGTGAATTGGCAGTTTACTGTTACAAGTAGAAATAGAGATGCCAACTGCAAACTGCCAACTCATCTACGCCGGCAACTGTGCCATGAAATACTTCAGGGTGCTGCGTCCCCAGTTGGGATCCAAAGACGAAGCCGGCTTAAAGTTTTCAAACTTCTTATTCGACAATTCAAAAAGTTTTTTTGCTTCTTCTTTGCTGCCGCCGAATTGTTCTGGCGTATAAAATTTATCTTCTGCCTGCAACAAGTACACACGTGGGTTTTCGGGGTTCAGTTTCATCGCGGTTTGCAAAGCTTCTTCGGCTTTAGGACCGTAGGTCATGTAGCGGCTCATAGGGTCGGCCATCATTCGCAAGGAAGCAATCATCTTCTTCACCACATAAATTTCGGAGTTGTCTTTGGTCAGGGCTTCGGCTTTGGTTAGCAGCGCTTCTGCTTTGTCGGCCATCGGGTCGCTCTTCGATGCATCGGGCTTTTGCATGTTCATCATATAGCCCGCATCTACCTGTGCCAGCGCAGCATAATAATAGGGCAGCCACTTTGTTTTTTCGGCCTCAGCGATGCGTTCAAAAGCAGCCGACAACGCCAGCAGTTCAGGCGTGCTGTGCGTGGTGTCTATAGCCGCTACCTTGGGTTGCATGGCCGCGGTGTATTTGTCGTCCTGTGCTTTTGCGGCCACGGCAAAGCCGCTGATAAAAATGAATGAGAAGAGGAGCTTTTTCATGATTGATGTGTTTTTTATTTTGAATCGTTTTGTGTGAGCTTGTTGTATTCTTTCTCCACGGAGCCGATGCCGGCGGAATGATAGGCGCCGATGTAGTGCGACACCAGCCCGATGCCCTAGCCGAAGGTGCTCCACACCGGCCACGGAAGGCCGCTCATGCCCATGCGGCTCGCTGTAAAATACCAGAGAATCCAAAGACCTGCATTCACCGGCAGGTACGTTGCGAGGTGACTTTTAAATGATGCCCGTTTGCGTGCCGTCTCCCACAGTTGCGGGTCTTTTCCTTCGGGGAGCTGATGGTATGACATGGTATTGTTTTAAGATGATGTGCTGGTTGGATGTTTATCGAGACTATAAATTTGAGTTGATAACATCCTGGCTTCTATCTACACCAAAACTGATAAAAGCGCCGATGTACACAAAGGTTTTAGTGGCTGGCACGATGGCTTCTTTGCGGACACCGTTGTAGCTGTAGTTGTAGCCATACACCTGGTTTTGGCCCAACACATTGGTGATGGAAAACACCAATACCGTAAACTGTTTGGCGTTCTTGGCAAACACATTCGGCAAATAATTTACGCTAAGGCTTAAGCTGTTGTACGGGATGGTGCGGCCCTGGTCGTAGATGGCCGTTTTGTTGTTCGTATAATCGTAACGGATGTTATAATAAGGGCGGCCGGTGGCGTATTGGTAGTTGGCGTTGAATTGTGTCTTTAATCCCGTTACAAATTTCTTCATCACCAAATTAGCCGTATGCTTTGCGGCAAAGGAAGGTTCGATTTGATAAGGGTAGTTAAGGAAGTCACGTTTCGTATCAAGATAAGAATACGAAATCCAGTAGTCGAGATTCTTCACCGTTTTCTTGTCGCGCCAAAACAGTTCAAAGCCTTGTGCATAACCCAGGCCGTTATTGTTGGCGGCTTGCAATTGCGTGTTGTTCGTCAGCGACGTCTTAATCAAGTGGTCGTACTTTTTGTAAAAGAGTTCGGCCCGCAAAGTGGTCAGCGGTGTTAGCTTTTGGTATTGCGCTATATAATGCGTGGCTTGTGCATAGGTCAGTAAAGCCGACGATGGCAGATAACGTCGCTCCGGTGTTTGGTAAAAGATGCCATAAGCCAACGAAGCCTGGCTTTCTTTGCCCAACTTATACGCCAGCGAAACACGTGGCGCAACATTGGCCTTGTCAAGCAATGATGAATGCTCCAGCCTTGTGCCCAATTTGGCCGCTATATTGTTGGTGACATATATATCGCCTTCGGCAAAAAATGATTTCAGGTTTTCGGTGATGTGGTTGGGAAACTTGCGGCCATCGTATAAGGTATAATCGGCTTTGTCATTGCTGTAATTGTATTCGGCCCCAAAACGAACAGCACTTAAGCCGCGAAGCCTTCTGTCCACAACCACCTTTGCGTTAATGTAATCGCCATAAGCTTTTAACCCGAAATTCTTGTATTCAAAACCCGGCACTGTTTGCTTTACGTTCCCGCTGTTTTGCAATTCGCCGTCAATGTTGTCCTTATTTTTTGAATAAGAAGCGCCGGCGGCTATTTTCCATCGTGCACCCAAGTTGTCGCGCCACGAAAGGTTGTGGTACATGTTGAAGTTTTGGAGGTCGAACACTTCTTTCATGCCTACGGTATCAAGGCTTGGATTGCGGATGCCCACAGTGTTCTGACTGAAGTAACCGTAGTACTTCAACATGCCGCTCTTGCCTGTTTTAATGCGGAAGTTGGCATCGCCAATGTGGTTTTGCGGAACGTGAAAGAAATCCTGTTTTGTCTTCAGCAACTTAAAAGCAAGACCCACATTGGTGTAGCCGTAATTGGCGCCCCAAGAAGCATTTTTACCCGCGGTTAATTTTTGAATGCCAAAGCTGCCGCCGATGGGTGAGATGCCAAGGTTGGCGGAGCTTCTGTCGGGCAAGTCAATGGACTCTAAAATGAGTGCGGAAGAAAGCGCCTGTCCGTACAAAGCCGAATAACCGCCGGCGCTGAACACGGTGCCTTTAAAAATAAAGGGCGAGAACCGGCCGCGTTGCGCTACGTCGGGCACCGAGCTGTAAAAGAAATTATTCACCAACGTGCCGTCAATAAAGGTTTTGGTTTCGGCCGCTGTGCCGCCGCGAACAAACAGCCCTTCCTGATCGCCTATCTGTTGCGCACCGGGCAATGTTTTAATGGCGCCGGTAACATCAGCATTGGCCGATGCGGTGGTGACAATATCCAATGAGGTTAATACTGTTGCCCGCTTTCTGTCGGACGCTTCAAACGAACCGGCGGAGATCACCACGGCTTTCAGTTCGTCAAATTCTTCTTTCAGACTAAAAGCAAAAGGTGCTACCGCCGCGTCCAAGTTTACCGCTTGCTCAAAGCCTTTGTAACCAATAGCCGTTAGTACAAGTGTCTTTTGGCCTTTCTCGGTGGTGGTAAAATTGAACCGGCCCATCGAGTCGGCGGTGGCGCCGTCGTAGCTGTCTTTAATGGTAATGCTGGCACTAGGGATAGCCTTGCCTTTGTTGTCCTTTACCGTTCCCGACAAAGTAGTTTGTGCTTTTAAGGCATTCATGCAGCCAAGAAAGAAGAATAAAATCAGGTATCTCAACAGCAGAAAAAAGTAGGTCATAAAAACGATTTCAAAACAAACGTAAAGTAGTTTATGATATAAACCAAATTAATTTTTATCGCCTCAATAAAAAACCCGGACGACTGTTTTCAACAATCGTTCGGGTTTTATTGGTGAGTAAGAATTGGTTCATTGGGGATTGGGATTGAACACTACAACGAATGTTCGGTTGTAATATCTCACTATCACAATATCCCAATATCCATTCACATATTTTCCGGCGCTATTAGTGTTTTAGCAGGCAGATAGCTGACTCGCTTCTGGTCGCTCACCAAGCCAAGGCGATAAACCAAACCTTGCGACGTATTGCTGATTTTATCGCGGAATTTATAGTCCACAAAAGCCGGGTCCTCGCTGGTAAACACGATGGCGCATTGGGTAAAGTCAATGCCGTTGTTGCTACGCTCTACAATAAAGTAAGCAATGTTTTCCGAACCTTTTTTCCAAGAGAGTTGTGCAGCCAAACCGTTGGCCGTTGTTACCACCTTTAAGGCATCGTATGCCGTTCGGGAGGATTGTGCAGAGGCGATGGCGCACAGAGTAGAGAAGGCAATGCCGAGTAAGAGTGTTTTCATTCCTTTACGTTTTTGGGTTACGAATAAAGGCTTCAAACAGGATAGGCAACCTTTTCAAAGGAATGGACGACAAACACAAGGGAGACAAAACCGGATGGAAACTTCAGCAGCGAAGGATGAAATTTTCGGGCAACGGATTTTGTTTTCGGGTAACGAGGCGGGCACAAACATAATACCCAAAAGATAGAAATGCAAGCGGCAAACACAACGGGCAACAAGCAATAGGCAACCGGCAAAAAGCGGTCAGTTGGCAATTGTAATCATCCCTAATAAAGTTTTCGTCGGAATGCTAAAAAAAGAAGCATCATGCATCCGTTTGTTTCTTTTTAAACTTTTTCTGCCCTATCAATTGCTTATTGCCAATTGCCTGTTGCCCATTGGCGATTGCCTACTTTTGCTTCAACGATTAACGCTTTTATGACTGATCAAACACAAAATAAATCCGATAGCTATCGGATACGCATTGTAACAGCGGCCTCTCTTTTTGACGGACACGACGCGGCCATCAACATCATGCGCCGCATTTTGCAAAGCAAGGGCGCCGAGATCATTCACCTTGGCCACAATCGAAGCGTTCATGAAATTGTAGAATGCGCCATTGAAGAAGACGCACAAGGCATCGCCATTACTTCTTATCAGGGCGGGCACGTGGAGTTTTTCAAATACATGAAAGACCTGTTGAACGAAGCCGGTTGCGGCCACATCAAAATATTTGGCGGCGGCGGCGGAACCATCTTGCCGCAAGAGATAAAGGAGTTGCACGAATACGGCATCACAAGAATTTATTCGCCGGATGATGGCCGCAAGATGGGATTGGAAGGCATGATTGAAGACGTGATGAAGCAATGCGACTTCACCCTGAATGGGGCCGGTGATTACAAAGTTCCAATGAATCTGGGTGAAGTAAAAGACGTTCGCAAAATAGCGCGGCTTATAACCAATGCCGAAAACGGCCTGGCAATAAAAAAGGAGACGTTGCAAAGCGAGGTGCGAAGCGAAGCGTCGGTGGCCTCCCCTAACGGGGGAGGTCGGGAGGGGGCCCCTGTACTTGGAATCACCGGCACAGGTGGCGCCGGCAAATCATCTGTAACCGATGAAATCGTTCGCCGTTATTTAAATGCTTTTGGCGATAAAACCATCGCCGTTGTTTCCGTTGATCCCTCCAAGAAAAAAACCGGCGGCGCTTTGCTGGGCGACCGTATTCGCATGAACAGCATTTCATCGCCCCGTACTTACATGCGTTCGTTGGCAACGAGAGATTCAGAAGTGGCTTTGAGTGCACACGTGCAGGATGCGTTGGATGTGTGCAAAGCAGCAGGCTTTGATTTCATCATTTTAGAAAGTGCCGGCGTGGGCCAAAGCGATGCTTCCATTTTGGATTATTGCGACGTGAGTCTATATGTGATGACGCCGGAATACGGCGCGGCTTCGCAGCTTGAAAAGATTAACATGCTTGATTATGCCGATGTGGTTGCCATCAACAAGTTTGACAAGGCCGGTGCGCTGGATGCCTTAGCTGATGTGCGCAAACAATACAAACGCAACCATCAGTTGTGGACGGCGAAGGATGATGAATTGCCCATTGTCGGAACCATTGCCGCGCAGTTCAATGATGCGGGTGTGAATGAGTTGTTTGAGAAATTACTTAATGCCGTGGAAAAGAAAACAGGTCATTCCTTCGGAGACGCAAAAACCTCCCCTACCGGGGGAGGTTTGGAGGGGGCCGCCACGACAAAAGCGCAAATCATTCCGCCCAAACGTGTTCGCTATTTGTCGGAGATTTCAGAGAACAATAGAGGCTACGATGAATGGGTGAATGAACAGTGTACGATAGCAACAAAGCTTTATCAGATTCATGGTGTCACAAACCTCGGAGGTCTTCAAAACCTCGGAGGTCTTGATGACCTCCGAGGTTTGTACGAAACACAACTCCATCCCGATTGTAAAAAGCTCATTGACGAATGGCCTTCGCTGCAAAAAAAATACAGCGCCGATTTTTTCGAATACACTGTTCGTGAGAAAGTCATCAAACAACCGTTAACTACAACCTCTTTAAGCGGCACAAAAATTCCGAAGGTTGTTCTACCCAAATACAAAGACTGGGGTGATATTCTTCGCTGGCAATTGCAGGAAAACATTCCCGGTGAGTTTCCTTATACATCCGGTGTGTTTAAATTGAAACGCCAGGGCGAAGACCCGACAAGAATGTTTGCCGGTGAAGGCGGCCCCGAACGCACCAACAAGCGCTTTCATTATGTATCACAGGGCCAACCCGCCAAACGTTTGTCTACGGCTTTTGACAGCGTTACGCTTTACGGCGAAGACCCGGCACATCGTCCCGACATCTATGGCAAAGTAGGCAACAGCGGCGTTAGTATTGCCACCGTTGATGATGCGAAAAAATTATACAGCGGCTTTGATTTGTGCGATCCGAAAACATCGGTGAGCATGACCATCAACGGTCCCGCGCCGATGTTGCTGGCCTTCTTTATGAACGCCGCCATTGACCAGCAATGCGAGAAGAAGATTGCAGAACTGGGATTAACCGGAGAGGTGCAAAGGATTTATGAGGAGAAATTTAAATCGTTGCCGAAGCCGTCTTATTACAATCCTTCCTCGCCGGAACGACTGCCCGAAGGCAACAACGGTTTGGGATTAAAGTTGCTTGGCTTAAGCGGCGATGAAGTGTTGCCACGCGACGTTTATGAAGCCTGCAAACGCGAAGCCTTGCAACAGGTTCGCGGCACGGTGCAAGCGGATATTTTAAAAGAAGACCAGGCGCAAAACACTTGCATCTTTTCCACAGAGTTTGCCTTGAAGTTGATGGGTGATGTGCAGGAGTATTTTATTGAGAAAAGCGTTCGTAATTTTTACAGCGTTTCCATCTCCGGTTATCACATTGCAGAAGCCGGCGCCAACCCCATCACGCAACTTGCGTTCACCTTGTCCAATGGCTTTACCTACGTCGAGTATTACCTAAGCCGCGGCATGGACATAGATGATTTTGCGCCCAATCTTTCCTTCTTCTTCAGCAATGGGATGGATGCTGAATACAGCGTAATTGGAAGAGTGGCGCGGCGCATCTGGGCCAAAGCCATGAAAGCCAAATACAAGGGCAATGACCGTTCGCAAAAGCTGAAGTATCACATTCAAACATCGGGTCGTTCGCTTCATGCGCAGGAGATAGACTTCAATGACATTCGCACCACCTTACAGGCTTTGTACGCCATCTACGACAACTGCAATTCACTTCACACCAATGCCTACGATGAAGCCATCACCACGCCTACTGAAGAAAGTGTTCGACGGGCGATGGCCATTCAATTAATCATCAACCGCGAACTGGGTTCTGCTAAGACTGAAAACTATATTCAAGGTTCTTTCGCTATTGAAGAACTAACCGATTTGGTGGAAGAAGCAGTACTGCTTGAGTTTGATAAACTCACCGAACGCGGTGGCGTGTTGGGTGCGATGGAACGCATGTACCAGCGCAACAAGATTCAGGAAGAAAGCCTTTTTTACGAACACCAAAAACATACGGGTGAATTGCCCATCGTCGGTGTAAATACATTTTTAAGCAAGAACGGAAGCCCAACGATCCTACCAGGCGAAGTCATTCGCTCCACACGGGAAGAAAAAGAGCAACAGATACAAAATCTCAATGCTTTTTGGAAACGGAACGAAGGCAAAAGTAATGAAGCGTTAAGGCGATTGAAAGCCATTGCCGTTAATAACGGAAACCTGTTTGAAGAATTGATGGAAACAGTGAAGGTTTGTTCGCTCGGGCAGATCACTCATGCACTTTACGAAGTGGGTGGACAGTACAGGCGAAGCATGTGACGGTGAGTGGTAGATGATAAATAGTGAATTCGTGGTGTGCACAATGCCTTTTTAGTTTTGAGGCATTCGTTAATTACGAACTGGCCTTTATGGATTTCAGTATCTTACAAAAAAGATTTTATGGGACTTGTTTATGCCGAGATCGAATTGATTAACGCGGCGGATGTAGCCAACGCAAAAAAGCACATGATCGGCGAAGAAGAAATTAAACGCATACGCATTAATAGCTTGGTGGACAGCGGTGCATACATGATGGCCATAAACGAAACCATCCAGGGGCAGCTTGATTTGCCCTTTGTTGAAAACCGCAAGGTTCAACTGGCAAGCGGCGAGGTTGTTCAATACCCAGTTGTTGGTCCACTAATGATAAAGTTTGCCAACCGTACCGCCATTTGCAGCGCCTTCGTTTTACCAGGCGATAACGAGCCTCTTCTTGGCGCTATTCCAATGGAAGAAATGGATGTACTCATTCACCCAAAAAGGCAAGAATTAATTGTCAATCCCGCCCATCCAAATTATGCGCAACTGAAAATGAAATAATGAGTAATGAATGATCCGTAAATGCTTTAGAGTAGTCATGCATTCGTAAAGACTTTATCTGCAACACGAACTCATTATTGATTACTCATCACTCATTTCCTCATCGCATAATAATCAACTTCTTCGTCGCAATAATCGTATCCAGCTCACTTACTAAGCTCACGAAATAATGCGCCTGCGGCAGTTTAAAGGCATTCACTTGTATCACCCGTTGTCCACCCGTTCCCAGTTCCATCACCTTTTGCCCAAGTTCATTCCAGATGATGATCTTCTTCACCGGTTGAGCGGTGTTCAATGAAATGTAGAAAACAGCGGTGGTTGGGTTGGGCCACAAGTCTATGTTGAATTCACCGGCTTTGTTGCCCACGGCCACTATCTGTGAGTAGGTGCTGTCGCGACTGTACTGCACTTGCAACAAGCGATAGAAGGAGATGCCGGTGTAGCCATTCGGGTCAATCATCTCGTAATACAAAGGCCCGCTGCTGTAACCACTCAACGCTTTTGAATCCACCGTGTCAATGTTCTTAAATGTGGCTTCGTTAGCCAGGCGCCGTTGCACTACAAAGTAGTTGGTGTTGATTTCTGGATGCGTAGTCCAATACACTTTTACGTTCGACGGGTCTAAGCGATAGGCATTAAACCAAAGCCTTGTATGCGTGGTGTCACCGGCGCCGGTGAGCTTGGTAAAATAAGCTATGGACATCAGCGAAGAAAACGTTCTTCCGTTAACACCACTGTTTTGATAGGGCAAGGAGGTAGTGATGTAACCAAAGCCCGGATGCGTTTGCGGATAACTCACATCCCACTGTCCCGAGATGAATTGCGAAACATAGGCTTTTGTTTTGTTGGCGGCAAACACAGCGCCTTCATCGCTGTTCAAATGTTGCAAGGCAATTTCAACGGAACCGTTAGCAGGAAAGAACCGCCTGCCGGCCTGCCATGTTTTGCCTACGCTTTCATTCATCAGCAGTGAGCCTGAAGTAGCGCCGGAATAAACGCTGTCGAACACAGAAGCATAATAATCATCCCGTGTTTCAGCACTTGTTCGCAAAGCCAGCGGTGTGTAGCCTTGCGCCTTGCTGCCAACAGGAAAAGCCACCCAATTGTGATACGAGGCAATGCCTTCGCGAATGAGCAATCCGCTTCTTGTGTTGGTAACAAAATACTTTGCTGAATCATAACCTTTGATGATGCCGGGGCCGTTCTCATCACCTGTCGCCAGCATCTGATCGTTCAGGTAAAACAAGCCGCGGCCTAACGCAATTTCGCGGCTTACTTTGGCGCTGCTGCCCGTGAGTTCAAGGCCAAAGGGATTGTCCAATTCAAGGTATTGAAACACCGCGCCGGTTTTTATCGCCGCGTTATAACCGGCATCAAGCCTTTGCCTTTGTGCACCAATAAAACGAACCAACCCGCCAATGCCCGCGGTACCAAACGTGGTATCGCTTTCATTGATGATAACGGCATCGGATGCATTGGTCCATGTAGTGCCGGAGAAATTTACCACGGCGTTTTTGCCCACACCTAATTTGCCGTGATTGGTCACGTCGGAAAAAACCGTAGCAGTGTCGCCGCTGAAAAAAATTTTTCCTTTTTTGGGAACGTAAAAACCGCTTTGCGAAAAAGCGGCAACAGCGGTAAGTACCGCCGCCAACAAAAAGCCATATCGTAAAACGTTTCGCATGGCTGCTTATTCCTTCCCGCCTGTATTGCTTTTTTTCAGCACCGCCTTCACCGCTTCTTTTAATTCGCTTATTTCTTTTTTCAAATTGTCAATCTCGGTTTGCTGTTCTTTTACCGCTTCCGTTAGCAAGGCCGTCAGCACGGGATAGTTTACCGACTTGTACTCGCCGCCGCTGCTGACCACCTCGGGCACCACCTTCTCCAATTCCTGTGCAAGAAAGCCCATCTCCCGTTGCGTTCCCATTTTGGCGGTGTCTATCCAGTTATAGGTTACGCCGCGCAGTTGCATCACTTTGCCCAAAGGGCTTTGAATGTTTTCCACGTTGCGTTTCAGCCGCGCATCGGAAGGCGTGCGAATGATGTTCCCGGATGCATCCACACTCAACGTAGTAGCGCCGCCGGCTAAGTTTTTTACATTCAATGCCGTTCCGTCGAGATACATGTTTTCCGCCAGAGTGCCCGTGGCCGGGTTGGCGTTTGTCATGCCGGTGCGGCTGTAAAAAGACAGTCGAGAAGTAGTGGGATTGCTGCTTGTTTGAAGTTGTGCAAAGTTGTTCAATGTGCCGCTGGTTCGGAACCCGAATGAAATGGCAGTACCGGGGTAAGTGGAGGCGGCTGCAAACGTGGGCACCTGTCGTGCAAAAGATATGTTGGGAACATTTGAGGTGGCGGAGGCCGTTGCGTTATTTGTTTCGACCGTCATCACATTCGTCACCGTCGGTCCTGAACCCGTTGGCAATACAACGTGAAGCAGTTCGCTTGGTGTTGCCGTTCCGATACCTACTTTTTCCGAAGCGGTAATGCGCATTGCTTCGTTAGTGGGCGCCGTACCGCCAGCCAAAAAAATCATATCCTTTGTTGCATTGTTGTTGACAATATAGAAGTCGTTACCAGACGATAGGAGGTAGCCGTCGTTGGCCTTACCCGTTTCAATCGGGTTGCCGCTTTGATACACATAGCCCGAACCATTGATGCCCAGGTCAACAAAGTCGGTTGATTCGGTACCGTTGTTCGCCGTGGCTACCAGGTCGGAGCTGCTTTGCGCACCCGCTGATGAATTTTTTATATTGATTTGAAAATAGTTGTTGATGTTTCCTTTTGCCAGCAGGGCTGTGTACGTGCCGGTACCGGCATCCAACAATAGTTTTTCGGGGCTGGTAACGTCAAATGCCGACGAGCCGATGCCTACGTTGCCATTGCCTTGTATGCGCATAAGTTCATTGGAAGCGGTGGCGCTTGCACCGGCATAAAAAATATGGCTGGCATTTACATCGCCTATCTGATAACGCAGGGCGTATGAATTTATACCCAGGCCATACACCTGATGATCGTTGTTGGCGCCTTCAAACAAAACAATCTTGCGGCTGGCTAAAGTGTTCGCAAATTGCAAAGGCGCATTGGCCGCAGTGGTACCAATACCCACGTTGCCGTTTGCATCAATGCGCATCCTTTCTGTATTAGCGGTACCGAAAATAAATGGATGGGAAGAATACGTTCCTGCAACTAATGGCGAAATTTGAGATATGAGAGCAGTTGCGCCTGCCATCGGATTATTGAATAGGGTTTCGGTGTAAGAAGGTCCATAAGCTCTAAGATTGATTTGTCCTCCGCTATTCGTGTTGCTAATACTAAACACTGATCTGTCAGTGGCAGCGGTAGTAGAAAATTGGGCAAGATTACCTGTGAAACCAGAGACGGATACATGTAAGGGGGATGACGGAGAAGTCGTACCTATCCCTAAATAGCCATTAGTGCCCAGCCGCATCCACTCTGTATTATTGGTAATAAAAGGCAAGTCGTGGTTAGAGATGGTGCCGAATTTTTTAATAGCGCTCAACGTGTTGCCATCCAAACTCCATGGAGAAGCCGCTGTAGCAAACGTTGATACCGGCAATTTTTGAACGGTCCCGTTGTTGATGGTAAGCACGCTGTCGGCCGTGGTGGTGCCGCCAACCTGCACACCTGTTAGTGTTAAAGGATTGGCGCCCACTACGTGCAGCTTGGTGGAGGGTGAAGCCGTACCGATGCCGAGGTTTCCGGCGCCGGTAACTGCGTTTAATATAGTACCTGACGAATTTCTCCATTCGGTCAAATTAGCCGATTGACCACTTGCGCCCTGAACGGCCAATGGAATGCTGGACGTGCGTTGCGCCGGTATTAAAACGCCGGTGCCGCCGGTGCCGGCCGTAAACGAAGGGAACGTGCCTGTTTGCCGGTCGCCGCCCAAAATCATCCCCCAGTAAGAACCCATTTGCAAGGCGCGGCCGCCACCGCCTTGCCAGAAAATATCGCCGCCGTCACCAGCTATCCGAAGGTCGCCGCTGCCGGATGTATTGGAGAATAGCAAGGTGGCCGGGCCGGTGGTGCGTCTGATTTCAATTGTGTCTTTCACTGACAAATTATTCGATGGTGCTGTAACGCCGATGCCGACATGCCCCATGCTGTCCACCACCATTCGTTCGATGCTGTTTGTACGAAGCCGCATGCTTACATTATCAGCAGTGCCTAAAAAGTTAGTGGCCGATGCCGTGCCGGTGTTGCCCGTTGTATTCCAGGCATTGCTGCCGGCGGTTACATTCAACGTATTTCCGCTAAGCGAAAAGCCCGTGCCGAGCACAATTTCTTCGGGGCTTCCTGCACCGGTTGTAGCTCGTCCCAACAAACGATTAGCCGAAGAAATGTTTTGCATCTTGTTGTAGGTAACGGCGCTGTTGGCGATGGTCGTTGCATAGCTCCCCGCGGTGTTGGTTACATCGCCGGTAAGAGCGCCAAAGCGGCCGGCTGCTAACGTGCCTGTGGCATGTGTGCTGCTTAAATCAATAGGATTAGCCGTAATAGTTTGACCCAAAAGTGAAAGATAATTTTGTCCGGCAAGCAATACATCGCCGCTGTTACTGCCGGCTATTCCAAGCAATGTTTTGGCCTGCGCTGTTGTTAACGCTTCTACGTTTCCGGTACCGGCCGATGTACGGCCGAGAAAGGTTCCGTTCGCCACTTGTGCCAGATGATTCAAGGTGACTTTGTTGGCGCCAATAGTCGTTGTAATTGCTGTTGTTCCCGACCCTGAAACATCACCGCTCACCGTGATGGTTTGGTTGCCGGCCAGATAGGTGTTATTGTCCACGCTGCCATCAGCCTTCAAAAATTGCGAAGCGGTACCGCCGTTCCTAATGAATGACGTGGCGGTTGTGTTACCACTTGCATCTACTTTGAACAAGTCGGTAGTGGCGGCTGCGTTCTGTGCCTGAATCAAATTGCCTGATGGCGATGCATCGGTGCTGCGCTTTAAATACAAACCGTAGGAAGTAGAAAGGTTTCCATTCTGCGTCAGGTTGATGCCGGTGGAGGTCGCGTTGCCGCGGCCTGTTACGTTAGCGAGAGTGGATGCTTCTGAAGTGAGATAGCTGTTGTTGTCAAACGTCCAGGCACTGCCATTATATTTTAATAAACCCGTTGCCAACGTTGGCAAAGCCGAGCCGCGCAAACCTGTTATTGTAAGAGAAGGAGAAAGCGAGGTAGTGCCACTGGCAGAACCCGTTGCATCACCGCCGGCTGTCCAGGTGATGGACTGATTGCCGGTAAGATAGCCTGCACTGTTGATGCCGTTAATCTGCCCCTGCAATTTTCCTACGCCGGCCAAGACATTGTCTGTTGCCGTTACAGCCGTAGCCGTAGCGGTTGATAGTCCTGTAAGCGCTGCGCCTCTTACCCGTGCATCGGTATAATAAAGATTGCTGCCTTCGGCGATGTCGGAAGTCGTAGCATCGGCGCCAGCCGTTACCAGTCCTTTGTTGTCATAAGTAATTTTTGTTTTGGTGGCGCCGGTTATAGAAGCGTTCGGCGCTACATAATCAGTGCCCGCAGCGGCTGCACTAATGGTGGTGCCGTTGCTTTTTACAAGCCCATTGATGGCCTTTACAACAGGATCGCTTTCAGTTGTAAGAAAAGATGAATTATCCAGCACATAAGTATTCGCCGCCGTCTTTTTTAAATAACCCGTAGTGCCGGCTAACCCACTGATGGACGTGAGTGAACCATTCAACGGTTGATAGGTTGCGGATAAATCTGGAATGTCACTGGCGCTAAGATTAGTACCTGCTGTCACCAAACCTTTTGCATCATACGTAATTTTTGTTTTGGTGGAACCGGTGATGGGTGAGTTGGCTATCGTGTACGTATTGTTATCATAGCTGATAGTAGTACCCGATGCCTTTATAAAACCACTGCCGTTCAGCATCGGTTGAAACGTAGCTACCGGCAGCTTTTGCACCGTGCCGTTGTTGATGGTCAGTAAACTATCAGATGAAGTCGTGCCGCCATTTTGAACACCATTTAATGTAAGTGGATTAATACCCGATACGTGCAACAAAGTAGAAGGTGAAGTGGTGCCAATGCCAAGCGAACCCGCGGCAGTTAACCGCATCCGTTCTACATTGTTCGTAACGAAAGGCAGGTCGTAATTATCGGCATTGCCAAACTTTTTAATGGCGCCGTTGCTGTTGCCCGTTGTGCTCCAGTAATTGTTCAGCGAAGCCGAAACGGCTACCGCATTCCAATAGCCGTTAGCCCGTATAAAAATTTGTTTTGTAGGAATAAAATAGATGGTCATGCCATCGGGCGGAGCCAGCGCATTGATGGCAACCGTATCGGCCAGCCGCGGAAGCAACAAGCCTTGCTTTGTCGAGTTCAATTCAAGCACCGCCGATTTGTTCACCATGTACGGCGTGTTGCCCAACGAAAGTTGCTGTGCGCCGGCCGCGATGCTGAACAGCAAAGAAAGGCTTGCGATACAAATACACAGGCTGTAACGCATAATAAGGTAAGATGAGGAGGATGTGAAAAAAGAAGGCTGCAGTTAGCCGTTGGCAAAGAAGGCATAGCCCCTCAACGGCAAACGGCTAACTGCGGCCTGCTTATTTGCGGATGATGTACCAGTTGGTGCCATCGGTTTGCAGCGTCACATACGTGTAATCGTTATAGATGATGTACGATGAGCCGCCGTCAATAGTAGCGCCGCCTGCGGGGTTGATGGTAAGTTCTTTATCAATGCCGCCGCTGCCTATTTTTTTGATGGTGTAAATGCGTCCGCTGATGCCCGATGCAGATGGAAGCGTGATGGTTAATGCACCCGACGTGGTGTTCACCAATACGGTGTTATCCGTTGCATCAATGGTGGTGTTTGCACTCACGCTTCGGATAGCCATTGAAAGCGAACCCGCTACCTGCATGGTGGAGTTGGCGTTGCCGGCACTGCCCACTTTCATGGTTACGGCAGCGGCTACGCTGTCCTGAAATGTTTTGTTGCCGCCAAAAGTTTGGGCTGCGGTAGTGACCACGCCACGGGCCGATGTACTGGCGCTGGGTACGTTCAAGCGAATAGAGTCAACGCTATTGGTGCTGATGGTAAGGTCGGTGCCTGCCGACGTAAACACTATCTTTTGTGCCGTATCGCGGTTGGCGTTAATGCTGCGGATAGCATTGCCAAAAGCAGCTGCACTTACCTGGCGTTTTTGCACCAGGCCATTGCTTAATACCAACACAGAATCGGCGCTGCTGTTGTTGGCTACCGTGTTCAGCGTAAGCGTACCGCCAACCGTGGTATTTCCGTTGAATGTTTTATCGCCGCCAAAGGTTTGCGCACCGGCGGTAACAATACCGGGATTGGTGGCATCTGCCGGCGTTAAGGTAATTGTTCGGGTGGTGCCACTGGTGGTGATCGTAGCGCCTTTCACATCAGATGAAGAAGCCACTGCACCAATGGTGATGGTTTGAATGGCGCTTTGAATTTTATCCCAATCGGTCTTTTGCAAAAAGCCATACGGCTTGCTGGCGCTGGCGCCGTCTTGTACAGGCAGATAAACAGCGATGGTGCTGTCGGCAGATGTGCTGGTAACCGTTACGCTATCGTGTGTGGTGCTTGCCGCCGCTGTAATGGACAGCGTTTGTTTTTGAATGCCGTTAATGGCTTTGATGGCATTTTGAAAAGCCGTTGAAGACATCGTTCTTTTATACACAGAGCCATCATTCGCCAACACCAACACTTGCAGTTCGGTGCTGCCTGCGGCAAGGTTTTCAAACTTCACCGTACCGTTCACGTTCAGTTTTGCGGAAGGACTGTTTGTACCAATGCCCACATTACCAGCGGTATCAATACGCAATTGCTCATTGTTGTTGGTGCGAATCACCAATGGCTTTCCATCAATGGTCCCTATAAAATTGTTAGCCGGGTTGGTGCCGCTGTTACCGGTAAGCGACCAGTTGGCCAGTGCCGCCGACATATCAGCCACCTTTTTCCAGTAACCATTGCTACGCAGGCGCAAGCTGTTATCGGCACTTAGGTAGATGATCATCCCGTCCGGCGGATTTAGTGAATTAATGGAAGCCGTATCGGCAAGGCGTGGCAAGAGTAAACCCTGGCGGCGGCTTTCCAATTCAAGGATGGATGATTTCTGAATACTGGTGGGATTGTCGCCGATTTTTAGCTGGGCTTGTGTAATGACAGCGAACGATAAAAAGGTAAGAACAAGCAGCGCCTTTGAGCGCAAGGTGTTTTTAGAGCGGTACATTTTAGACGGTTTTTTTGAGGATTGGATCGAATGCGGAGTAAATGAAACTAAACCATCCAGCCATTCAAAGCGGAACGATGTGTTTCTTCACGTGCTGATTATTTATCCTGCCATGCGATAAGTATAAACAACTAAATAAGCGGTTAACGACATCGAACAGCGAAGTTCCCCGGGTCTCAATTTCTTTATTGTTTATCGCCACACAAACAATTTTCTGTAAAACCAGCCTGTGGCACTGCATAAAAAAAGCCCGCTTTTCAGCGGACTCAATCTTACTGTTCACACGTACCTCTGTCATCAAAATCCTAACAGCAATTCTCTTTTTAGATGTCGGTTGCTCTGCGGCCGAAAAGCAGGCTCAATACAAACAACACCAAGAAGATGAAGAATAAAATTTTTGCGATACCGGCTGCACCGGCGGCAATGCCACCAAATCCAAAAATAGCAGCGATGATAGCAACGATTAAGAAGATGACTGTCCAGCGTAACATGATTAAGAGTTTTATAGGTTAAAAATTGTTGTCGCTTTATATAGACAAAAAAATGTGCCATAACAATGCGAAAC
This sequence comes from Flavisolibacter sp., assembly GCA_965247695.1. Lineage (GTDB taxonomy): Bacteria > Bacteroidota > Bacteroidia > Chitinophagales > Chitinophagaceae > Flavisolibacter. The sequence continues at coordinate 222,645 of OZ252037.1, read as the reverse complement.
AGCAAGCTATAAAGGTGATGAAAGCAAAAAAACCGCTATTTGAGGAAGCCCTGCCGCAGTTTACCCAAAAAAATTTTTGTGCGAAAGCTTACACAGTTTTCTGTTCGTATAAAAAACTCAACATTTTTAGCCTTCACGTTTCTTTACCGAAATGCTTGCAACCAAATAAAGGTGAACGGTTATCTTACACGCCTTGCAGGTTGCAAATTTCAAAAACGATTTACGTCTATGCCTCTACTGGATTATGTTCTCCAAATGCCCGGCTACGGCTGGAAGGATGAAGATGGTGCTTTGATTAAGCCCTCTGCAAAACAAATTTTTTCCGAGTTCTTTTCGCGGCTAAATGTGTTTGAAACGAAAAGAGCATGGCTGCCCTTTTTTAGCTGGCTGAAAGTATTGTTGCTGGCGCCACTGCTGCTCTTGTTCCTTTTTAAATTCTTCACCGTTCCCTTGCTGATAGCCGCTTTTGTTTACAGCATGATTGCCATGGGTACACACGGCACCATTTGGCACCACCGCTATTGTACACACAAAGCCTATCGCTTTAAAAACAACTTCTGGCGAATCGTTACGCAGAACCTCACCATCAGCATGATACCCGAAGAGATCTACACCATCTCTCATCATGTTCATCATGCTAAAAGCGACCAACCCGGTGATCCGTATAACGCACAAGCCGGTTTTCTGTATTGCTTTCTGGCCGATGTAAACCATCAGCCCATTGCCAAAGACTTGTCGGAACATGATTACAACCGCGTGGCGACCATGATGAAACATACCGGCGTAAAACCAAATACCTACGCACAATATTTAGAATGGGGATCAATAGCGCATCCGGCGCGAACAATTTTGGCTACGCTTCTTAACTGGGGCTTTTGGGCCGTTGTCTTTTATTTGACCGGTGGCATTGGGTTGGTGTGTGCCCTGTTTGGCGCGGCGGCTTTTTGGGCTGTCGGCGTTCGCACCTTTAATTACGAAGGCCATGCAAAAGGCAAGCAAAAACACAAGGAGGGCCACGACTTTAATCGTGAAGATTTATCCATTAACCAATTGTGGCCGGGCATTGTGGCCGGCGAGTGGCACAACAATCATCACCTTTATCCCTCCAGTGCACGAAGCGGTTTTCTTCGCCACCAGATAGACTTCGCCTGGTATTACATTAAGGCCATGAGTTTGCTCGGCGCCATCAGTTCATACCACGATTCAAAGCCGGCCTTTTTAAAGCAATATCACCAGCCTTATTTAGCGCAGAAAAATGTGGAACCAATGGTTGAAAGAAAAGAAGAACGGGTTTTGATTTAAAGACCTGTTGTCCGGCAAAACCAACGTCTGTTATTTCTTTTTCAGTAACAAACCCAAGCCAATAGAAAGGCCGCTCACCAGCAAAGCCGAAAGCACCAGCTTTTCTTTTTGCGCCGGTGTAAGTCCCCAACCACCATGAATAGACGTGCCGTACTCTACGGGTTCCAATACATTGCCTGATGTGTACGGCGTATCATCGGCGTTGCGCAGATACACTTCAATCACATTGGCCGTAATGCTTCTTGAAAGTTTAGGAGCAAGCGTGTGTGCAAGTTTTAGCAAGGTGGTGAGTCCGGTGATAGCGGCCGATGATTTGGGCGAAGCCGCAATCTTCACCATTGCCCTGGCGATGCGTTGCGGATTGTAAACTGGCGGCGATGGCTTTATTACTTTGCCTGTGAAATTAGCCGCGTGTTGGATGCCCGGCGTGTCCAAAAAGGCAGGATACAAATTGCACACAGTGATGTTTGGATAATGTGTAAGCTCGCCTTGCAAGGCTTCGCCAAAGCCGCGCAGCCCAAACTTAGAAGCGCTGTAAGCCGCGGCATACGGCACCGGAAAAAAGCCGCCTACGGAGATGTTGTTGATAAGAAGCCCAAAGCCCTGCGCTTTAAAATGCGGCAATACGGCATAAGCGCCGTTGATGTAACCAATCAAATTTGTTTCGATGACTTTGTGATGAATAGACACCGGTGTTTGTTCAAAGGCGCCGGCAGCCAGCAAGCCGGCATTGTTGATCCACACATCAAGCCTTCCACCCCAATGCTGCGCCATGGCCGCCAGCGTATTCATTTGCCCCGCATCGGTAACGTCTGTCGGCAATACCAAGGCATCGCCGCCCACGGCCTTGCATTCTTCGGCCACTTCCTGCAAAGCCGGTTCCCGTCTGGCGGCCAATACCACGTTGGCGCCGTTCTTTGCCATTTCCAATGCGGCCGCCCGGCCCGCACCGCTGGAGGCCCCGGTTATAACGACGACTTTATCTTTAAGCGAAAGAATTTTTTTGGCGTTTGTTTTCTGTATCATTTTTCTACATTGATCCTTGATGGTTAAGAAGAATAGTTATTATACCGAGGAGTGTTTTGAGGTTGCCACTTCTGTCTTTTTCCGTAAAGCTTTCAATACTTCGTTTACAAAATACAATTGCGTTTCCACGCCTTCTTCCGTGCTGGCTCTGAAGATGTTTTCTTCCGGCAATTCACCGTTATGAATCGTTGCGTAAAAGACATGCAATTCGTTGCCGCCTTCGGGCATTTTAGTGGCATAGGCGGTGCTGCCAATACCCAAATGGCTACTAAAGAGCCGGCACACTTCCAAAGACATCGTCGCGGCCACTCCTTCCGATACGCAATTGCAGTCGTTGGCATGGACGGGGTTCACAAGCAAGTGCCGGTACGTTTGCCCAAGGTTGTACGCGGTGATGCCGACCTGAAAAAATGTTGCGGCATCGGGCACGGAAGAAAAAGCGGCTTGCAAAAAGCCCCACGTCACGCTTTGGGCCACAGCTATCGTTTCTTTGTGGTACAGTAAGTTCTCGCGAATGTCGTCCAAGGCTTCTCTGTTGAACATAACCTTTACTTTGCACAGGCAGGACTGTAAAAATTCGTGCCGTTGAAAACTGATGAACAAAGACGAGTTGGTGATTGCTACCATTAGCCTGGCGAGAAGCGATGAAGAAGAAGTCCTTTTAAAAGCATCGCTTTCGCAATTGTCTCTTCTTGGTATTCCGGTGGTGGTTGCCGATGGCGGTTCGCCGCGGGGCTTTGTAAATTTTCTGCAAAGCCTGCCGAATTTTACCGTGCTTTCCTCGCCGTCCAAAGGTGTGTTTGCGCAGGCAAAAACCAGTTTATTGGAAGCCGCGAAAACCGAAAAGCCTTTTATTTTTTATACTGAATCGGATAAGGAATTTTTTTTTAAAGATGGCTTGCCGACGATGATAGAAACAATTGATGTAAATGAGGCCACCGGTGTGATATTGGCTTCGCGAAGCGCAAAAGGCTTTGCCAGCTTTCCGGCCTTTCAACAGACGACGGAAACAACCATCAACCATTGCTGCAAAGAAGCCATTGGCCTGAAGACAGATTATTGTTACGGGCCTTTTGTTCTAAACACAAAAATGGTTGCGCAATTAGAAGAAGTGCCCGAAGACATCGGCTGGGGGTGGCGGCCGTTTGTTTTCAACACGGCGCATTGGCTTGGCTATGATATAAAAACGTTTGAAGATGATTTCCTTTGTCCCGAAGCGCAACGCCAGGACGATGCCGCCGAACGCATTTACCGGATGAAGCAATTGGAACAAAACATCAGGGGGTTGTTAATGAGCAATGAGTAATTAATAAGGAGTGGGCCGCCTAAAGTTTAAAAGGCTTCTGCCATTTTAGAAAGCCTTGGTGCAAAACACGAACTCATTACTGATTACTTATTACCATACTTTTTGGTATGCGATGTGCGTTCATCAGGCAATACAATCAAACATGAAGCGGATAAAATTTTTGTCGGGCATTGTTACTATTTTCCTTTTGGCAAGCTGCAGCAAACCGCTGCCGCCGCAGTACGCAGGTTATCAAAACTTCCGGTTGGAGAAGGCAAGCCTTGACAATACGATTTTTGCGTCGGACATTAAGCTGTACAATCCTAACAGCTATAACCTTCAACTGAAATCGGCTGCGCTTGACGTTTACTTTAACGATAAATTTCTGGGTCATTCGGCGTTGGATTCTCTGATTGTTTTACCGGCAAAGGACACGGCCATATTTCCCTTGCGCCTGACGGCATCGGCCAAGGATATTTTAAGTAACAGCGCCAGGCTGCTATTAAACCCCGATGTAAAGATTCGCATCGCCGGTACGGCCAAGGCAGGCCGCGGCGGTTTTTACATTAATGTACCCGTTAATTACGAAGGCGTGCAGCGCATTGATTTAAAGAGCCTCATTACTTCGTATAATAATGAGCCGTAGAACAGCTTGCTCTTGACACCGTTTTTCTTCCGACCTTGCCCCGATGCAATTTGTCATCCTAAAATCTTTCGCCAATTATATTGATGCGCACATTGTCCTTGGCCGCATGAAGGACGAAGGCATTGAGTGCTGGCTGAAAAACGAGAACACGTCCACCGTTATGCCCATTTGGAACAATGCGCTTGGCGGCATTCAACTGATGGTGGACAAAGAGCAGGAAGAAGAGGCCATCGCTATTTTGAAAGCGATTGAAGCCGAAAGACGGGCGCAGATGAAATGCCCCAAATGCAAGAGCGGAAACGTAGAATACATCAACACCATGCGGAAACCGGTGAATTGGTTAAGCGCCGCCGTTACCTTCTTTCTTGGCGACGTGGCGCTGATGCCGGAGCAACGCTATCATTGCTTTACCTGCGGGCAGGAGTGGGAGGAAGAGGCAGCCGATTGATACCAATTAACAGCAGGCAATGTGCAATCCGCAAGGGCGAAATCAAGACGATAGAAGATGATTGATTGCGTTAAAGCAGAAGTGAACAACACAAATTTGTTATTTATAAATCTCGCTCAACTGCAATTCAATCTCCAACAAAGACAGCGAAATCACATCGGCTGAAGAAGTGTAAAGGGTGGCGTCCCATTTGCCCTCTTCATTTTTTGCATATAGGGTAACGTAGATCAGTTCGGGTTCTATAACGAGGTAATATTTTAAGGAAGGAACGCTGGAGTAGTTAATGTATTTGTCCACGGTGCCGGTAATTCGGGACGAAGGCGAGATGACCTCCACCATCAGTTCAGGTTCGTACTTAATGTATTGATTTCTCTCCGTTTTTTCTTCCCGTTTAATAAATACGTCAGGATAGTACTACTTCTGCCCGCCGGGAATAGCGACCTTCGCATCGTGGCTATAAACCGTAAAGCCTTTCGGCTTTAGTTGCCTGAACAAAACACTTACTTAAAAGGCGATTTCATTATTGATATCTTTTCTCCCGGTATTTCAAAAAGCTGCCCGTTGATGTATTCGTGGCGAACCTCGGATTTCCACTCCGATTCGATGTACTCTTCCACCGTCATCGTGGCTTGTTGCGTTGCTTCTCCCATAGCTTAAAATTACGTTTTTCAATTGGCAAACGAAACCAAACTCGCAAGGCAATTATTCACCATTGACCACTCACCTTCTCACTGCTTCGCATCCAGTATCACCGGCGCACCGCCTTTGCTGCCCATCATAATAATTTTTGCGTTGGCCGATTTGGCCAGTTCCATCGTGGCCTTGATTTGCTCGTACTGCAATTGCTTGTCGGTTAGGCTTTCGGAAATGATTTTCTGGTAATCGGCAATGCCTTGTGCTTCTACTCTTTTCCTATCGGCCTCTTGCCGTTCCTTAGCCAAGATGAATTGCATTTTTTGCGACTCCTGTTCGGCCTGAATTTTTTGTTCAATGGTGCTTTTTACCGCGGCCGGCAAGGTGATGTTTCGCACCAGTAAGTTTTCCAGCAACAAGCCCCTGTTTTTAAAGTCGGCTTCAATGCCTTTGAAGATGCGGTTCTGAAACTCATCCCTTTTAGTAGAAAACAAAGCAATTGCCTCGTAGTAAACCGCGTTGTCGCGGATGCGGGTACGGGCAATGGGGCGTACGATTTTATCTTCATAATCAGCACCCGTTTCGCGAATGAGTTTTGGCGCTTCCAAAGGAACCACGCGGTACAAAACCGTCAGGTCAATCGTTACTTCCAAGCCATCCGACGTCAGTACCCGAATGGCATCGTCGCCGGTCTTGTGGCCTTCATCCGTTTGGCCGCTCATGGTGTAGTTCTGGGTACGGGCATCAAGCCGCTCCACCGTTACCACAGGGTTTACAAAATTGAGTCCGCTGCTAAGCACATCGGCCTGCACCTTGCCGAAGAGTTTTTTCACGCCTACCTGGCCGGCGTCTATCTGTACAAAACAACTGAATACAACGCCCAGAAGAATAAAGCCGATGCCTACCAATTTGCCTACCCGCGAAGCCGAGTGAAGATTGGGGGTAGAACCAATACTAAAAGAAGCAACGAGTATGATAACACCGAGAACGAGAAACAACATTTGTTTTTTGTTTTAATCGTTAAAGGTAGCGTTGGATAAGAGGGGCTTTCCCAAGGCACTCTCCTGCAAGAACCAACAGCAGTTAATCTTCGCCCAAATAAAAAAAGCGCAACGGCCGTTGCGCTTTTACTCTTTTTCCTTTTCGGTTTAAAACCGTATGCCGAAACAAACACCCGAACGAAGCCCACCAAAAGCGCCGTCAAAATCCACAGACACGCGGTTGGCGGTTACGCTTACGGTTTTGTTCACCAGCGGAATGTCAATAGCGTCGAGGTTGGATTTTATTTCCGATTGCTCCATGCCCGAAAGCGGCGTAGCCGGGCGGCCTGTAAGGGTACCGCTTCCTTGCCCGATATGGGCGCCTGCAATCCACCAATCAATAACAAAGTGATTGCCTACCGGCCATTGCGCACCCAACAGCAAGCCGCCGTTATGAGCCGATAAGTTGCCGGCCACCGTAACCGTTTGTTTGGTTCCGTTGAACGACGAGGTATAATTAACCGGTATGTAATTAGAGGAGATGCGAACGAAGCGGTAGTAAGGCGCCACATAAAATCCCCGGCCATCGCCTTTGCCAAGGTAAAAACGAATCTCCGGCGTTGCGGCGAAATTGCCGATCTCGGCCCGGGTAATGACGGCCCTTACTTCCTCGTTTCCGTCAACGCGGTCGGCCACAGCTTGCTTAAACGGGATGCCGCTGGCCGGCATATAGCGGATGCCGATAGCAACAGAAACTTTTCTGGAAAGCAACAGTTCGTATTGGCCGGAAACGTTTTTAAGAACCAGTGCCGGAACATTGACCTTAATGATGTTGCGCTTGACATCTGATTGCGCTTGCGAAGCAAACCCAATAAAAAGAAAGGTGGCGAGAAGAAGCTGTTTACGTGTCATGATGGTGTTTGGTATTGTTGTGCAAACAAGATTAGCGCGGAAAAGTATTTAACATACCGCAAAGATGAAAGCCTGTTGGGGAATTAGGTTATTGGGACATTGTGTTATTGACAATATAGGGAGCAGCAGCCTAATGCTATTTTTAAGAATGCCATCAATATTTTACTCCTAATGACCTAATTCCCAATAACCCAATTCCTTTTATAAAAGAGCATCAATCTTCTGCGCCAGCTTGCGGTCCTTATCAGTTACGGTATTGCCGGCATCGTGGGTGTTGAGCCATACTTCTACTGTGTTCCAAACGTTCATCCACCGCGGATGATGATCCATGGTTTCGGCAATAAACGCCACGCGGGTCATAAAAGCAAAGGCTTCGCTGAAATCGTTAAACGTAAACTTGCGGTATAAGGCGTTGTCTTTTTCCTGCCACATAAAAATTATTTGTGCCGAAAATTACGAAGAGCTAAGCCACATCTTTACACCCATAAATTTTTACCGTGCACGTCAACGTTGAATTTAAAGCAAGACACCGCAACATTGCGGAAGCCGAAACGATTCTTTTGCAGTACAATCCGTTGTTTGCAGGCGAAGACCACCAGATAGATACTTACTTTCATGCAAGCACCGGACGGCTGAAGCTGCGCGAAGGCAACATTGAACACACCCTGATTTTTTACGAACGGGCGAACGAGGCGGCGGCCAAACAATCGAACGTTATTCTTTACGACAACCCCGGCGAAGTGCTGAAGCAAATTCTTACGCAATCGCTCGGCATTAAGACGGTTGTGGACAAGCGGCGGCGGATTTATTTTATTGACAACGTAAAGTTTCACTTCGATACCGTAACCGGCCTGGGACAGTTTGTAGAAGTGGAAGCCATTGACAAAGACGGAAGCATCGGCCTCCAAACGCTAACAGCACAATGCCGGCTTTATCAGACGCTTCTTGGCGTGGCCGAAGAAGATTTTATGGCCGCATCCTACAGCGATATGCTACTGGCAAAAAAATCCTCACTCTTTTAAAATTCTTGTGTACGGGCGCCGGCCGTCGGCCGTTGTTTCAGCAGGCAGCATTCTTGGCACAGCTTTTTAGGTAGGGTATGAAAACAAGGCCATGAAAAAAGCGACGATAGTTTACAGCCCGGAAAGCTCCGGTATCACGGTTGAGGATTTACTGAAAGAAAAGGCATTGCAACCGGCTGCGCACTATTTGCCGGACGATGATGAAGATGAAGACGATGATGATGATACAGATGAAGAAGACGATTTGGAAATAGATGACGACGATGATGTGGATGTGGACGAAGTGGAAGTGGAAGTGGACAAAGAAGATGCCGGCCCTGATGAAATAGACGAAGACGACCCTGTGTTAGACGATGATGACGACCTTGATGAAGACGAAGAAGAGGAAGAAGACCTTTAATCAGTAGTCTATTTTTTAAAAAGAGCCGCGCCACAAAGCGTGGCTCTTTTGTTGGGAAGATTAGGAATTGGGTTATTAGGATAGCAGGATATTAAGTCAGTGGATTACTGAACACATCTCAATATCTCGCTATCTCAATATTCTCTCTCCCGTCTTAACAAAATAATTCTACCGCCGTACAACCCGCAGGTTTTGCGCTTCGTCAATATAGGCGTTAATCAACATTGAAAATGATCCAACTTTTTAAAAAACGCACGGCCGTGGTGGAAAGCCAAAAGCCGATGCCTTCATTGCTCCTTTGTGTGGTGTTTGATCTGATCGGTTATGCCTCGTATGCCGTTCCCGTGTTCGGCGAGTTTTTCGATGTGTTGTGGGCGCCGGTTTCGGCCATCATCTTCTGGAAGCTGTTCGGCTTTCGCAAAGGATTTTTCGGCGGTGTGTTTTCCTTCATCGAGGAGCTGTCACCCGGTCTCGATTTCATCCCTACGTTTACTATAAACTGGGTGCTGCTTTACTTTAAGCGAAACAAGAACGCTTTAAGCACCCGGCCCGTTTTCCGGTAATGCCCGCCAATTTTAATTGCTTACTTCACACCAGGAAAAATGCGCCGCTGCTCGGGCGCATTTTTCATAATCAGTAATGAGTAATCAGTGGTGAGTCAGGCCGTCTAAAGCTTAAAAGTCTTTTTGCATTTATAAAAGCCGGTTGAAATTTTTTTGTCTCGCCACCGCGAGATGAAAGGCTTCGTATTGAACATGCGCACAACACAAACTCACCTGCTGGCAGGTTACTGATTACTAATTATTGACTATTTTACCCTCACCAGCATTAGCTTGCCCAACTCACCTTTTCTCGTAGCCGGATTGATGAACGGAAGCTGCATGGTGGTGATCTCGTAATCCGGATGGGCGATGATTTCCAACACCTGCAAACCTTTTTGCTTTATTGCTTCCAGGGCGCTGCTGTCGGCCATAATCCAAACCGGGGCGGGGCCATTCAGCACCGAATCGGAAAACTCTTTTCGCAGCGTGGATGTGTAAAAATTATACGAAGGGCTGTTGACCGTAGGCCACGACCACACCCTCGCCGCAGCCACTTTGCCTTGCGTGGCAAAGGCCAATTGATTCCCGCCCTGATACCTTAAAAGTTGCGGATAAAAATTGGCGTTAAGCAGATAAAAAAGAATCAGCATTGTTATTACCGAAGCGCCGATTCCTTTTTGCAGCCGCGTGGCAAGCCTTAGTAGGATGAAGCCACAACCCACAACCAATAAAAGAAATCCGGTAATGACAAAACCGTTTCGCGCCGGAAACGCCCACACGTTTACGGCGCCGGCCAGCAACAGCAGAAGCACACAAACAACCACCTGTGTAATCAGCAAGCGGTTTGCGCTTTTGCGCTTTTGTGCCTGTTCCAATACATACGAAGACGTAAGCACGGCGGCCGTAGGAAAAACGACGTTGAGATAATGCGGCAGCTTGAACCCGGAGAAGGTGATGAGCAAAGCCATCAAGGCAAACGTAGCAGTAGTAAGCCATTCCTGGCGGCGGCTGAAGAATGTTTTTGCCCGGTTGAAGAATGCTATGTACCCCAAGACACTCCACGGCGCAAAGGCCCATAAAAAGGTGTGCAGAAAAAAGGAATAATCGTTCCTTCCTTCAGCGCCCATGCCGCCGCCGAAGCGTTCAAAGTTTTGCTTCCATAAAATAAACTCCACACCGGAGCGATTACTTTGGCCGCGAATGACTTTCTCGGGATGAAGGTCGTACTGCAAGTAAAAACAATACACCACCGGCGATATAAAAACGAAAAACAAAAAGAACAGAAGCAAAAGTTGCGGATGATAAAAACTTTTCCAATCACGTTTGTATAAAATGTAAAAGAAGATGCCGATGCCCGGCGTGAGCACGGCCACATGGCCTTTGGTGCAAAAGCCAAGGGCTAAGCCCAAAGCGGCACCGACAGCGTTCCACCACTTTTTGCTATTCACCCATTCCACTAACTGCCAGGTGGCAAAAGCAACGCAAGCGGTTAAGATGGCATCCATGCGCACATCATTGTTCGCAAGTATGTAAGCAAAGGCCGATGCAAGAATGAGTGCCGATAATCTTCCCACTTCATCGCCATACAACCGCTTGCCCAAACGAAAAGTAGAATACGTGCCGAGAATGGTAAAAAGGAATGAAGGCAGCTTGTAAGCAAAACCCGTTACACCAAACAGTTTGTAACTCAAAGCCGCCAGCCAAAAATGAAGATGCGGTTTATCCAGATAATCCTTGCCGTTGTCTATGAGGTTTACATAGTCGCCCGTAAGGTACATGCGCAAGGCAATGCCGGCATGATGCGCCGAGTCATTGTCCATCAGCGGCACAAATAACCCAATGATATAAATGGCGGCCAGCAAGCCAAAAAACAAAGCGTATTGTGCACGGGAGAAAAGAGTTGGCGGCACGAGGAAGTTTTTGCGAAAGTAGAGAAGAAGCGAGTAGCGAGTGGCAAGTGGCGGGTAGCTCCTCTGTTCGGTCATTCGTTTACTAAAACCGCATCGGTTTTCAGAGAGGTTTTTATGCAGTAACTGTCTTAGTTGGATGGCTACTTGCTACTAACTACTCGCTGTTCTTCACATCCCTCCCTTAAAAAAGTTCAACTGCGTCAAGATGCTTCGCAGCACTTTCATGCGGGCTTCCTGTAAATTGATGCCTTTGTCTTTTGTTTCCATGTTCAGTACAAAAAAATAGGGATGGCGGTTCTCTTCTATCCAGCCCACCACCCAGGCCAGCGGCGTACCATCGGGCTTTGTGCCCAAACCGGTTTTATAGGAAAGCGAATACTTCGGGTTGTCTTCAAACAGCATGGCTTTTTTTACCATTGCCTGATAAGCGTTAAAGAACGGAAGCTGGTTAAAGTAAAGCCGCTTTACCACGCCCAGTTCTTCATCGGGGGTGATGGTTAAACTGTTGTCGAGCCAAAAGGTATCAATGCGGGTCTTAATTTTTTTGGTGCCGTAGGAAAGCGAATCAAGCCAATGCTGCATGGTATCCTTGCCGATGCGCCGGGCCACTTCCTGGTAATAAGGCACCGCCGAGGCCCGAAAGGCCCGGTACATGCTCAAGTCCTGGTTCCATTCGGGTACGCTACGCACCACGCCATCCCATTTAATCACCATGCTGTCGTTTACAATCTTGCCGGTTTGCAGGCCGATAAGTGAATTGATGATTTTAAATGTGGAAGCCGGCAGAAAAGCACTGTCGCGGTAGCGGGCTAAATTATAAATGGTGAACTGTCCCGTGCCGTTATTGAACAGCGCAAAGCAGCCATCGGACTTTTGCTCGTCGAAGTATTTTTTTAAAGAGGCATCAACAGTAACGTTGTTGGGAGAACAGGCGGCGAGAAGAAAGGCGATGGAGATAAAAAGAAGGAAGCGCATGGACCGATATAATTTTGTTGCGAAGCTAACCGCAGATTTACACCCTTGTTGGCGTGCGGCTTAACCTTGTGCGACGACTCAACACAGCGACAACACCGCTATAAGTGAAAGACCAAGGGAGACGAAGAATCGCACCGCTCCGTATGCTATGATGCCCGGCCCGTGGTCGAAAGTTTTTCACTATTTCACCGAGCCACCGGTGCTGGCCATGATAACGGTGAATGGAAAAAACGTAACGCTGAAAGCGATGAAGGCAGACAGTTTTGAAACAATTTGCAAGGATGTTCGGTTGCGTTGATTAGTTGGCGCAAAGCACATTTATCTGTTGGAAATATTGACCTCAAAAACTGTATCAAGTCCACCTTCTTTTTCAAAAAACAAGTGTTTTATTTCAGGTAACACAGTTGATCGGTTTACTATGACCGGTTTGAATTTCTTATCCTTTGTTAAGAGACCTGTGTTTCGGCGATTTTAGTTTTGATGAAAATTAAAAGCAATGAAAACAGTATTGAAAATTGAAGAACTTGCCATGACGGTTATCGCCATTTATGCCTTGTCATTTCACTCACTTGGACTACCCGCCTGGGCATGGGCTATTTTATTTTTTATACCTGACATCAGTATGCTGGGTTATTTAGCGGGTAAAAAAGTTGGCGCTTTTACCTATAACCTTATTCATCATAAGGGCTTGGCCATTGCGGTCATTGCCACAGGTTACTTCTTAAAGATGGAGCTAATCTTAGCCATCGGCATCTTACTCTTTGCCCACGCATCTTTCGACCGAATTTGGGGCTATGGTTTAAAGTATGTAACTGGTTTTAAGGATACACATTTAGGTAGCCTGGAAAAGAAAAGCGTACAGCCTACTTTGATGTAATGCGTGCCCTGATGCGGCTCATACTAACCGGCGTAATGCCCAGATAGTTGGCGATGTATTGTTGCGGTATTTGTTCAATAATCTTCTTTTTCGGACCGGTGAGCAACGCTGTATATCGCTCCTCGGGGCTTAGTAAAAGCAGGCTTACCATACGTTCCTCCAAACCAATGGCAATGTATTCGGCTATGCGGCGGCCAAAGGTTTGCCAGGCGGTACTTACCTCATATAAATTCACAAGAACCGAGTAAGGAAAGCTTAGGTACTGTGCACCGCTTAAGGCCTGTATGGTAATAAGTGAGGGTTGGGCGGTAAGGCAACTGAAGTAGGAGCTAACAAGGTCGGCGGCAAAATAAAAGTAGGTGGTTTTGTCCTCCCCATCTTTAGTGTAATACTGCCTGAAGTTTCCGCTAAGTACAAAGCCGATATCATAAGCACGTTTGCCTTCTTCCGCAAACAAGCCATGCCGGTTCAGGCTCTTCGCCTCAATGTACGGCAGTAAGGCTTCCCAATCAGCATCCGGAAGTTTTACAAATTTTTCGATGGCGGCACGGAATAGTTGCAAATCGTTGTTCATGTTTTTATCGTGTTTATTTGGAATCGCTTTTTTCCATTTGTATGGCCGTGTTCTTAAAGAGTGCGGGTTAACAGACTTAGATGGTTATTTTATAACACCGCAAGTTTCGGGTTTTTCCGATGCGTTTTAAAAGGCATTTTTACATCCGTAAACTAACCAACAATGAACGATCAGGAGCAGTTGAATTTCGAACGCATCGCGGAAGCCATCAGGTACCTTCGTCAAAATTTTACATCGCAACCGGCCCTTGATCACATTGCTGAAAAAGTACACGTCAGTCCTTTTCATTTTCAACGCTTGTTTACTCAATGGGCCGGCGTTAGCCCGAAAAAATTTTTGCAATACCTCACCGTCGAATATGCAAAGGCCATTCTGCAAAACAAAGGAGCCACTGTTTACGATGCCGCTTACGAAACCGGCCTTTCGGGCACAGGCAGATTGCATGACTTGTTCATCAACATAGAAGGCATGACGCCGGGTGAATATAAAAACGGCGGCGAAGATCTTTCCATCAATTACAGTTATGCTGAAAGTCCGTTTGGCAACATCATGGTCGCTTCTACACACAAGGGTATTTGTTACATGGCTTTTGCGGCCAATGAAACGCAGGCTTTTGAAACCTTGCTAAAGCATTTTCCAAGGGCAAGGTTTAGCCAGATGACAGACCTCATTCAGCAAAACGCACTTTATGTTTTTGGGCAGGACTGGACTAAGCTCTCCCAAATAAAACTTCACCTGAAAGGCACCGCGTTTCAATTAAAAGTGTGGGACGCTTTGCTGAAAATACCGCTGGGGCAACTATCCACGTATGGAACCATTGCCGGCAAAATAGAAAAGGCAAACGCATCAAGGGCAGTGGGCACAGCCATTGGCAGTAACCCTGTAGCTTTTTTAATTCCTTGTCATCGGGTTATTCAATCAACAGGGGCCTTCGGCGGATACATGTGGGGACGAGAGAGAAAGGCAGCGATGATAGGCTGGGAAGCCGCAAGAATCAACAACCGTTTTGATTAATTACCAAAATAAATAAAGAGTAGTGAAAACGTTCGTTCTCATATCTGGCGCATCAAGTGGACCGGTAAAATTTTTCTTAACCCTGGTTCATTATTGTGCGCTATTGATTGTACTTACCAGCCAGCAACCCAGCTACGTACTGTCGGTAGCTGATGCCTACCGGCAATTCCTTGCCGCAGTTTAAAACAACCGTCCCTACAAAATATTTTTCTATGCCGGCCAGCGGCACCGTGTATTGTTTATGAATGCGGATAAAGCCTTGCTCCTCCAGCCGGTTGCTTACTGTTTGCATGGTGGCATGTACTAATAACGTTTTACTTGCGGTATGCAGCTTTACATAATTGCCACCGCTTTCGGCATATAGAATAAGGCTTGCTTCCAGCGGTTTTTCCAATCCATCAAATAAAATAAACGGGTCCACCGGTTTGGATTTTTCTGCTACTTCGGCCGCTACTTTATTAACCGCTTTTAAAAACCGGTGGAAGGGGATGGGCTTCAGCAGGTAATCGGTTACGTTGTGTTCAAAGCTTTGCAGGGCGTGTTCTTTATACGCCGTGGTGAAAATGATTTTCGGCTGCGGTTGCAGCAGGGTCAGTAAATCGAAACCTGATACCTGCGGCATGTTAATGTCGAGAAAAATAAAGTCAACGTCGCCACCACCTTTAAAAAACTCCAACGCATCCAATGCATGGTGGAACGAAGCTTTTATGGCAACAAAACCAATGCGATTACAAAAGGTTTGCAGCACGGTGTGGGCATCGGGCTCGTCGTCAACAATAAGACAGGTAAGCGTTTTCATAAATTAATTTGAAGCCTGGCCCGGTAGGTTCCATCGCTTGTTCCGGTGGTTAACAAGTGGCGGTCCGGGTACAGCAACTCCAATCTGCGCCGCAGGTTTTGCAACCCTAAGCGGGTAGATGTTTTTGCTTCCCCTTTTAAAAGCAGGTTAGATGTTTCCAATAAAATTTGCCGGTCGGTTACCGATAGCAATACCTTAATATGACAGGCTGCCTTGGGGTTGATGCCGTGCTTAAAGCAATTCTCTACCAGCGTTATCAGCATCAGCGGCGCCACGGGCAAGGTGCCATCATCTACCTTCTTTGTGTATTGCAATTGGCAACCGTTGGGCAGTCGCCGCTTTTCAAAATAAATGTAGTTGTCAATAAAAGCCACTTCTTCTTCCACGGGTATGGCGGCGTGTTTGTCGGCTTCCAATTGGTAGCGTAGCATATCAGAAAGTTGCAGCACCATATCAGCGGCTTCCTCGCGGTTAGCGAGGCATTGCGCATACACGCTATTCAATGTATTAAACAGAAAGTGCGGGTTAAGCTGGCTTTTCAACAGGGCCAGTTCGGCTTCTGCCCGGCGGGCTTTGTATTCGTTGTACTCTGCTTTTTTCTGGATGCGTTCTTTTAATAAACGGGCAAACGTAGAGGTGCAAATCACCGTTATCATACCAATGATGTGCAACAAAAAACTATAGCCCGGCACCGGTAAAAAATTGATGGGTGCTATTATATTGGCTAAGGCGGCACTGCCGGTAATTAGTACCGCCAACAGCACTATATACAGTACATATTTTTTGCGAAACAAGAAGGCATCCAACAGGTAAAACCCCGCCAGCGAAAGCAGAAAATAGTAAAAGAGCAGCACCGGTTTAATGGTGATGGAAAAGTAAGCATCGTGGTAACTGCGGTGGTAGATGGCAAGCCCGGTAGCCCATGCCGATAGGGCGCCGAATAAAACATACCAGGGATGCCTGCGCAAAAAAGCCATGACATAAAAATAGGATGTAGAAGTGGGGCGAAGTAGCATACTACCGGTTGACGAATGGCATTCGTCAAATAGAAATGCAACAAGCCACAAATGGCTTTTGCTGATAAGGTGACCTTGGTTCCTTTGCTATTCAATTTGAATGTATAATGAAGCCTTTCGCCCTAACCCTTGCTTTTCTGATCATTGTTGCCTCTGCGTTCGCTCAACCCATAGCCGGTGCGCCAAAGGGCCGGGTAGATACCCGCGGGTTGGTGGAGTACATCCGCATTGCGGAACAACTTCAAAATAGTAAAAAAGTTTCCGACAAAGAATGGAAAAGCCTTTTTGCCACGCCGTTGTTTTACCTCGCCATCAACAAAGCAAAATTTGCAACGGCCGATGAAATAAAAAAAAACATAACGCTGGCCTACGCTCCTGGTAAAAAACTGACCGAAAAAGAGAAGGCCTCCATTGCCTACCACTTAAAGTACAAAGCCAAACTACCACAACTGAAAGCCTATGCCAACGGTATAAAAGATGAGCCGTACCGCAAGGCATTGCAAAAGTTTCTATACCCATTTATACCGGCCCGGCTGCAACACGATAGCCTGATACCACCCGTGGTGATTACCTGGTACCCAACCCTGGAAGCAAACGGTTTGGAAGACATGATTTTGCAGGATGCCCTCGGCACTTACTATGCCGACTCTATAGCCACCGGCGTACTAACGGCACATGAGGCGGTACACTCGCTTTTTACCGCCGCACTCAAGCGCCGCCTGAAAATACAATTAGCGGAAACCGACATGCGGTACAGCGCCGTGCTGCTGCTGGCAGGCATTGCGCAGGAAGGCCTGGCTGACCTGATTGATAAAGACATTTTGAACGTACAGGGTACACCATTGTACGATATGCAGCAAGGATTTATGCAGGCACAAACGGCCGCCTTTCGCTCAACTGTGATGGGCCTTGATAG
Organism: Flavisolibacter sp.; assembly: GCA_965247695.1. Classification (GTDB taxonomy): domain Bacteria; phylum Bacteroidota; class Bacteroidia; order Chitinophagales; family Chitinophagaceae; genus Flavisolibacter. The sequence goes on along the minus strand of OZ252037.1, from coordinate 205,368 downwards.
TGTGTTGCGAGCCGTGGCCTCGGGCAAAGAGCCAGGCAATGCCGGAGCGGTACGCACCGCGGTAATGCAATACGCCGGACACATACCCGGCCGCGAAATGGCGAAGGCTATCCGGAAGGCCGGTCTGTTACAACAAGTAATTGATGAAACTGAAAATCCATTCCCATTCTTCTATGCCTACAACCAGGCGGTGGCAAAATTGAAAAGCGGTTACCCGTTACTTTCGCCAACAGCTATTGCGGTGCTAAAGGGTTTGGAAGAACAGTTGATTAAGCCGCTGTAGGTTTTAAATAAAAGGTCATTGTTTACAAAAGAAACAGGCAATGAAGCTGTCCGGTGTTTTGTTTTTTTCTTCCGGTAGTGTGGTGCATTGAAGTAACAGATGGATGTTGGTGAGTAGTAACGCAAGTAATGATCGGCTAAATCTCAGCACTGAAAGTGCGCTATCGTTCAGCCCAGGCTGCAAGGCCTGGGTCTCATAGCCAGTAGAGAACCTGAAGCCCTGAAGGGGGCGTCATCGCTCAATGCAGGATGATGGCAATGGCGTCACGTTAAGCACTGAAAACGATTGCGCCCTTTCAGGGCTTTGTTCCTTGTGGTGTTTTTGTACCCGGGGCTTCACCCCGGGCTATACTATGACGCCCCGTTGGGGCTTCACCGGGCAGCACTTCATGTACTTCAAATAATTTAAACAACAAGTGAAAAACAAAATTCGTCCATACAAGATGGTTGTCACTGCTTGCTATTCACATTGACGCTTGTCGGGTTTCCAGATTCTGGTTCAGCCGTATTTGGCCATTCTTGCGTACAGGCAGGTAAAGCAAACCTCTTAATCATACACTTAAAACACTAAACCGCTTTTATGTCAATACGCTTAAAAAATTTCATCGGATCCATTTTTATTTCTATGCTATTAGCTTCCTGTGGCGCTGGTTGCAGCCCCAAAGTAGCCGCGGGTTATAGCCAACAATATCAACCCTCTATCGGGCTGATGATGAGTAAGCCATTCGATAGCCTGGGCCTTACCGGCAAAAGCATTAAAGTGGGTATAATTGATGAAGGCTTTTTTAATTTTAAAAATGAAGCCAAAACAAAAAACCTGGTAGTAAAGGCATACAAAAACTTCATCACCGGCAACGAAGCGGACTTCTTTACCAAGGGGTCCGGTCATGGTACCAATGTGGCCCGCAACCTTGGCGGAAGGGAGGGCGCTGATGTGTGGGGACTGGCATCGGGTGCGGAGTACTACCTGGCAACAACCGATGATGAAGCCACGGAAACTATCGCCGATGAACAGCGATTGGTGCAAGCCATTTTATGGATGGTGCAGCAGCAGGTGAGGGTCATTAATATTTCGCTGAACTATAAAAAGTTTGATAACCCATCGGATAATTATACGCTTACTGATTTGTACAAAAAACGAACGGCCAGTGCCCGGCTGATAGATAGCATCTGCGCAGCTAACCCGGCCATCAACTTCGTTATATCGGCGGGTAATTATGGTTTTGACAAAGAGCCTTTTATTGGCACACCGGCTGATGCGGAATACGCCGTTACCGTAGGCAGCAGCAACGCCGCCGGCACCGGTAAAGTAGCCAATAGTGCGGAAGGCATTCCCACCGCGCCATATATAAAACCCGATGTAGTAACCTGGCCTAACATAGGCGGAACGTCCTTTGCCACGCCGGCGATAGCGGGGCTGGTGGCCGCCTTGCTGGAGTACAACCCACGGCTTACCAACAAACAAATTTTAAGCTACCTGCATCAGTCGGGCAACCGGGCTGCCACCCCCGATTATAAAGTTGGCTACGGAGTACCCAATGCTTGGAAGCTGGTGCAGTTAGCCGGCCGGTAGGGGCAATAAAAAAGATTGGAATGATTGAAGGCCACCTGCAACAACGGTTGTAAACGGTTGCCGTCATTACACAACAAAAAGCGATTAGCGGATGCTCTGTTAATGTCAGTCTTTATCTTATAAGCCGCGTTGGTATAGAAACCCGAAGCAGCAAGAGGAATGACAATTGTACTGATGTATTCCGGTTGTGTTTGCAACCGGCTCCGCAACCCGGCGGTGGGTATGTAGATACCAGTTCGGGAAGATGGAGGGTATTGGAGGCGGGAGGCACCAAGCCCGTGATACTTTGTGGGCCGAATGTAATTGAGCACCACCACAAACTGATACAAAAACTTTCAGTGCATCACAGAGTGGTTTGTTTTGAATTACCGGCACTGGATTTTCTTATCCTTCGGCAAAGCATAAGTACAGTTTTCAACAATCGGCGGACGTTATTGCCGGTTTAGTGGATGCGTTAAAAATTGGACGGGCAGCCTTGTGCTTTTCGTGCAGCAACGGGTTTTAAGCCATCACAGCACTGGGCATGGCTCCTAATTGGTTTACGTATTTGTTTTTAGCGCAAACGCCTTCGGTGCAGTGTATGAAAACCTGAACGGAGAGCAACATACCGGCAATACTAACCCGCCCCATTGCCGGACAGATCATAACGCATTTACCGAAAAGGAACTGGCCGGCACCTGGTACAAAAAAGTGTTGTCCAAAGCCACTGATAAGGCGGGCTACATTGCCCAATCAGCTAAAAATTTAAACAACGGTGGTTGCTTTTGTTTATCGGGCCTGGTGCAGGGGCTGCTGCCCGAACTGCAAACTTGGCTACACCATTCCAAAGTCCCTTATACGGTGTTGTGGGGTGCTAAGAACCATTTGCACCGAAACACCAACAGCAACGCCATTCTCGGACATTTTCTCATTTACGACTTTGTCGGTATGCCGCCTTGACCATGTGCGATGGCGTGCCACAACAGATTACAAGGAATGATTGAGTGATGTATAGCCCCTCGTGCTTCGGCTGTTGGTGGGCTAAGCGCAAGAGCCAGCGCCTCACACCAACAACGGCAACGTTAAAATAAAATTGCTGGTGCAAGGCAACGATGCCGCCGAAATAATAATTCAGGTGCGGGAACGTTCCACTGAACCGTTGCTTCAGAAAGACGCAGCCGGATACATGACGGAATTGCGCCGTTCCATTGCTGATAAGGATGCCGGTTAGACAACTGTTTTTACCATGGAAGAACTGCGGCAATACGTTGACACCAACTTTTCGCAATGAGAAAAGTTGAGTTTACACAGACGGCTTTAAATGAGATAAGTCGTTTTAAATTTGGTAAACAGCAACTCGCTTTTAAAATTCTTGAACTAATTGAAGATATACAGAGAAACCCCTTTACAGGCTTAGGCAAGCCTGAAGCTTTAAAAGGTGATTTCCAAGGTTACTGGAGCCGTAGAATCAACGATTAACATCGTTTGGTTTATAAGATCACCAATAGTTCTATCGAGGTTTACAAATGCTTCGGTCATTATGATGATTGAAACTTGCAAGGCGCTTCTTAGCTACGTCTAATTAATTGAAATTTTGGTTTCCCTATTACTCGAACTTGCAGTCGTCTCTGTTTATTACTTTCTCCGCCATAATCATAAATCAGTTGGCTTTTATCAGAGGTATAAACCATAAAGTTTCCAATATAGCTGGGCTTATAATTTTTGTAGAAAGAAAGAAAAACAGTGTCGTTAACTAATTTATAGTTGCCGGCATACCCATGATCTGTCTCCTTGATAACTCGGGCTTCACTGATTCCCACATCCTGACGCAATCTTCCACAGGAATAAACAAAAAAATCATTCTCATAAAAGTAGAGGTATTCCGCTATAGAGTCTCTTTTAGAAGCAAGAAACAATGGCTTTCCTTTCAACCCATTTTTTGCTTCGCTTCTTACAAGTTTATCAACAGGGCTGCAACAAAGCAAGAGGCATGAAACCCATAAGAACACAATAAAACACAGCACTTTCATTCGGAGTGATTTTAATTTTCGATTTTAAGATTATGAATTCCTTCACTCCACCTCATAATCATACGGCAACTGATCCGCTAAGTTTTTCCAGCTCCAATAGCCTTGGTTCACCCAACTGTTTTGGTCGGTAAAGTAGCCATTGGGTTTAATCAAAATACCATCGGCAAGCATGACGTAAGAAATTTGAGCCGCTTCGTTCAACGGCAAAACTTGCTGCTGCAAGTACCGCTTCTCCGGTGCTCTTTTGTTGTAGCTAATGCCAACGGTTGATGGAAAATACAATTCGGCATTGCGGGTGGTATCGTTGAAATAATAATAAGCCGTGTCGTAAGGATTTCTCAACCGGGCAAACTTGGTAGTGCTTCCTTGCTCATACAAATCCACCGTAAAGCCTTCGTTCTTTAAGCTGCTGTCGTAGTACGAACGAATGAAGTGCAGCCGCGAGCCGTAGTACGTTTCTTTCCGCTTTTTTTGCCAAGCCGTTTGTTGCGCCGCATCGCCGTCCATCGGCAAAAACAAGCACTTGCCGCGGTACGAGTTCAGCTCGGTTTTATTGAAGTAAACAAAGGAGTCAAGCTCATACCGCAGCGTATAACCCAAAGCCCTGTTTTGAATTTGCAACGGCTCGGTGGCCAATATCTTCAAGCGGTCGGTGCGTTTGTAATAATAAAACTTTACCGCTTCGGGATTCAACAAGGTGCAACTATCAGCGGCCGGCGTGGCGCCAATGAAATGCTTCACAAAAAAGTCGCCGTACTTGGTCCATCCATCGGGCACTTCGTTGCTGTTCTTTATCACCACTTCGCTCATGGCGTTGTCGGCCTTTTGCAGTTCAAGGTTAAAGGTGCGGTCGCCTGTCACTTCAAGATTGATGGTGCGGCTGGCATAGCCGGTAAAGGTGATGTTGATCTCATAACCGCCTTTATCTAAGTACAATTTAAAGGCGCCTTCCTTGTTGGCGGCCGTGCCCTTGGTGGTGTTTTGGGCAAACACCGATGCGCCTTCCAACGGCTGCTTCGTTTCCGCATCCACCACGGTGCCGCTGATGGTGCCCTGGGCAAAAGATAGAAGGGAAGCAAAGAGTGCAAGAAGAAATGTGATTGGGTTTTTCATACGATTGGTGCAAAACGTTTACAAAGTCAGGATGCCGGCTTCAACCGCCTGGCTATATTGTGCACAGGCTTTTTTTACGACGTCATCAAGTGGCGTAAAGCTAAAGCCCGGCACCGCATTTAGCAAGGCCGTATTGTCAAAAGATGTTTGGCTGTGCGCCACCTTCGCGGTTTCTTTTGAAAGCAAAGGCTTGCTGCCGGTAAGCATAGATTTCAACGCTTCTATACGCCACACTATTTCGCTCATGCCTCTTTTCGCATATCGGTGCGGCGCTTTTTTGCTGAAGCCATCGGCCATTGCAGTAAAGACAGATTGAAAACTGCGGTTCTCCGCGTTTACAATAAAACGTTTTTCAGCCATGTCCGAAAGAAGAAGTTGCACGGCGGCTTCAGCCACGTCTTCCACGCCTACAAAACCATTGATGCCTTTGGTGTACCACGAAAAATTTTTATAGGCATTTTTAAAAAGAGCGCAACTGCTGCGGTGCCAATCGCCGTAACCGAGGATGGTGCCGGGATTAATGATGGCGCCGCTCAAGCCTTCGGCAAAGCCGCGCCAGACCTGCATTTCGGCCCGGTGCTTGGTGATGGCATAGTGCGTGTTGGCCCCGCTTTCTTCCCACTTTTTTTCTTCCGTAACGACTGAAGCGTTGGCCGTTCGTCCCAACGCCGCCACCGAGCTTACGTGAAGCAAACGCCGCACGCCGCATTCAATGGCAAGGTTCACCACATTGGTGGTGCCGTCCACATTCACGGCATACATTTCCTTGCGGCTTTCTTTGGTAAACGAAACAACGGCCGCCGAATGAATAACCGCATCAATGCCTTGCATCGCTTCCTGAAGCGATACGACATCCAGCACATCGCCGTCCACCCATTCCACTTTTTGCCAAATGCTTTCATCAATGAAAAAAGGCAGCTTTGCCGAACGGCGGATGGCCCGAACGGCATGTCCCTTCTCCACTAAATTCTTGATGATGTATGCGCCGAGAAAACCCGTGCCGCCGGTTATTAAAATCATGTTGAGTAATTGATCGGTTGAGTAGTTGATTGGTTGATCGCAGCAACGAATCAACCAATCAACTACTCAACTAATGTTCAAAATATCCTCTTCCGCTTTTGTTGCCTAATTCTCCTTTCTCCACTTTTTCTTTTTGCAGGTAAGATGGCTTTAGTCGTTCGGGCTTGCCCAACTGTTTGTACACAGAGCAACTCACGGCGTAGTTCACGTCGTTGCCAATTAAGTCCATCAATTTGAACGGGCCCATTTTAAAGCCGATGCCTTCGAGCAAACGGTCAACGGTTTCGTAACCGGCTGTGCCTTCCTCGGCCAAACGCAAGGCTTCAATGTAATAAGGCCGGGCCACGCGGTTCACAATAAAGCCCGGCGAATCTTTACACAGCACGGGCACTTTACCTACGGCTTTTGTCAGTTCAATCAGTTGTTGAATAATGTCGTCCGCTGTTTGTTCACCTTTTACTACTTCTACTAATTTCATGAGCGGCGCGGGGTTGAAGAAATGAAGGCCGGCTACTCTCTCTGGATTACTGATTTCCTTTGCCAATGCGGTGATGGAAAGTGATGACGTATTGGAAGCGAAGATGGCCTTTGTTGAATTGATGGCCGCAAGTTGATTGAACAGGGCAATTTTTATTTCAGGCTTTTCTACAATGGCTTCGATGATGACATCGGCTTTACATTTTGCGATATCCGATGTGAAAGCAAGCATAGAAAGAATGCTTTCCTTCTGCCCTTCATCCAACTTTCCTTTTTGAACCAACAGGGCCAAATCATTGTGCAGTTTTTCTTCCCCCTTTTGCACGGCCGCTTCCGACACATCAAACATAACAGTAGGGAAACCAGCCGCGGCACAAACTTGTGCAATGCCGCTGCCCATAGTTCCCGCTCCGCAAACACAGATAGTTGTCATGCAAAAAAATTCAGCGGCAAAAGTAGGGAGGTGAAACGTGAATCGTCAATCGTGAATAAAACAGGTTTACGGCACAACTATTCTAACGAAAGGCGGTGGTTGAATGCTTCGTCATTCACGATTGACGATTCACGTTTCACGATGCGTATCTTCGGACAAACCCTTCCGCATGAAGAAGAAAAACATCCTCATTGCCGGCATCGCCAGCCTTGTGGTGATGGCCGCCACCACCTATCTCGTCATCAAAAGAAGAACGGAAAGGCGCGGCGATGTGCCGCCGGGCGGTGCGCCGCAAGTGCCCATCAACAATCCCGGCGATCAATCGGACTTTCCGGCCGGGCCTTCCGCCGAACCGGGGTTAGGCTAAGTTCACCAAAATAAAAAGCAGCGCTACGACAAGCGCCACCTTCACAGCGGTCTTGATGGAGTGTGGGGTAAAAAGGTCTTGCATAAATATTGGTTTGGATACGCAAGATGAAAAAAAGCATTCGCAGTTCATAATGGCATAGACTATTTCTACTTTTTTATCGCTAAAACGTACCGGCAAAAAGCCGATTGGTGGAATGAAGTTGAAAACGGCTGTATAGTATTTAGATATTTGTCTAAATAAGTGAATGGTCAATGGTAAGTGGTGAATGAAAAAGTCAAACAGCTGCAGTTCGCCTTTTAATAGCAGGGAAAGTAACTGTAACATTTAAACAGTTGAACTTTTGAACACTTGAACCGATGATAGGCAGCCACCGCAAACGCATCCCATTGACCATTCACTACTCACCATTCACAAAAAAATGAACCTTCTTTTCAAAGCCTTGAACGATGAAACCCGCCGGGAGATACTGGCGATGCTGAAGAGCGGCGATAAAACCGCCGGTGAAATTGCCGACCGGTTCTCTATCTCTAAACCCAGCATTTCACATCATCTGGATTTACTAAAGCAAGCCGGTTTGGTGGAAGCCGTGAAAGAAGGACAGTTCATTACCTATTCGCTCAACACCACGGTGATGGACGAAATCGCCCAGTGGTTTGTTCAATTCAGGCCCAAAAAGAAATGAGATATGAAAAAGTCAATGCTTAACATCATCGCTATCGGCATCGCGGCTTTGCCGCTCCTGTTTTTATCGGTTGTTTACAGTAGTCTGCCGCAAACCGTGCCGCTGCATTTTGGTACTGATATGCAGCCCAATCGTTGGGGCGATAAAAGCGAGCTATGGGCCGTTACCTTCCTCATTGCGCTGCTATCGGTAGGCGTCTATTTTTTGCTGAACAACCTTCACCGCGTTGACCCGAAGCGCCACGGGGCGCGGCCTTCCGCTGTTTTTCAAAAGCTTGGTTTCGGCCTGTTGGTGTTTATGGCGCTGCTAAATTTTTTGCTGGTTGAAATTGTAAAAGGCGAACTGAATTCACCAAAATTTTTGTTCCCGCTTTGCGGATTGTTGTTTGCCTTTACAGGGAACTATTTGCATAACATCAAGCCCAATTATTTTGCGGGCTTTCGTTTACCGTGGACATTGAGCAGCGATGAAAACTGGCGCAAAACACACCGTCTCGGCGGCCGGCTTTGGTTCGGCGGCGGTTTGCTTATTGCAGCTGTTTGTCCTTTTCTGCCCACTGCTTTTGCCTTTTATTTTTTTATGGCAGCGATGGCGGTTATGGTTTGCATTCCCCTGGTTTATTCGTATCGTTTATTTAAAAACAAACAAGAGTTGTTATGAAGAAGATGACGCTAAAATCATTGGCCGTTCTAACCATTTCACTGATTGCTTTTACCGCCAATGCACAAAGAAATATTGAAGGCGATTGGCAGGGAAGGCTTGCCGTGGGCACTACATCGTTGCGGTTGGTGTTTCACATTAAGAATGAGGGCGGAAACTATTCGGCTACCATGGACAGTCCCGACCAGGGCGCAAAAAGCATTCCGTTCAACAGCGTGCAGGTAAAAGGCGATAGCTTGCTAATGGAACTAAAAGCCATCGGTGGAAGGCTTTCGGGCCGCCTCACCAGCGATACCACGTTTAGCGGCCAATGGTTTCAAGGCACAAGTTTTCCGCTGGACTTAAAGAAGGTTTCAGCCGGCGAAACCGTTACTGAACTAAAGCGGCCGCAAACGCCCAAACCACCCTTTCCGTATAAAAGCGAAGACGTTGTTTACTTCAATAAGAGTAAGAGCATTCAATACGGTGCAACAATCACATCGCCGGGCGGTAGCGGCCCTTTTCCTGCCATCATTTTCATTACAGGTTCGGGCCAGCAAAACCGCGACGAAGAATTGTTCGGTCACAAACCTTTTGCGGTATTGGCCGACTATCTTACCAGCAAAGGCTATGTGGTGATGCGGGTAGATGACCGCGGTGTGGGACAAACAACAGGTGATGTGAAGAACGCCACGTCGAAAGATTTTGCAAGCGATGTGATGGTGGGTCTCGATTATTTAAAAGGCTTGCCGCAAGTGGCTAAGACAAAGCTTGGCTTACTGGGCCACAGTGAAGGCGGTATGATAGCGCAGATCGTGTCGGCGCAACGAAGCGATGTAGCCTTTGTTGTTTCGCTGGCCGGGCCGGGGCAACGGATTGATGAATTGATGCTCGATCAGGCCAAGGCCGTGATGCAATCGGCCGGAACATCGAAGAAGATAATTGACGATTACAACAGCTTACAAAAAAGATTGGTTCCTGCTATCATTACTGCGACTTCGGACAGCACTGCAAAGACAGTGGCAAAGAAAATTATTGCCGACTGGAAGCAGAAGATGCCCGGCGATTCTGTGCTCCCGCTCATGCAGATCACTGATGAAAAAGACGTCGAAGACATGACTGATCTTTTTCGTACTCCCTGGTATTCGTACTTCTTAAAATACAATCCCGCACCCTACATTCAGAAGATGAAAGGGAAGGTTCTTGTACTGAACGGAGAGAAAGATATTCAGGTGGCCGCCGGTCCTAACCTCGTTGGCTGGAAAACCTCACTGGCTAAAAGCGGCGTGAAGACTTATGATGTTACTGAATTAAAAGGGCTCAACCATTTGTTTCAACATTGTACCAAATGCACAGTGGCGGAGTACGGCGAGTTGGAAGAAACCATGGCGCCGGAAGCGTTGGAGGCCATCAGCACATGGTTAGAAAAGAATGTAAGATGATTAGCTGATGGCTTGCGCAGTAGTGAGTTTGTGCTTTTGTAGGGACATGCCCTTGGCATGTCTGTAGCAACCAATTGCAACACAAAATTTACTACAGCCTTCGTTTATTTTTAGCCCTTCGTTATTATGCCCGCACAAGTAAATTATTACAACAGCTTCGGCATTGAATTCAGGGAGGCCATTCTTGCCTCCCCGCAACCGCACCTGTGGGCAACGGATTACGGAGTGAAAGGAAGAATTTACCAAGAAATAAAAGAACGGATTGCACAACAGGAAGGATTGACTGATGCGCATTTCAACAAAGCCTTTCCCGTGCTGGATGTTGGTTGCGGCTTTGGCCGGCAGGCTTGGTTATTAGCGAAGAAAGGCTTTGCCGTAACTGGTACCGACACCAGCGAAGCGTTTATACACATCGCTGAAAGCTTGTTTGAAAAACATCAGTTGCAAGGCCGCTTTCTTTGCCTTGATCTTTTAACGCAGCCGTTGACTGAAACATTCAATCAGGTGCTTTTGTTTGATGTGTTGGAACACATAAAGCCTTTACAACGAAAAGTTTTTATGGAGAAGGTTGCGGCGGCAATGAAACCAAAAGGCTTGTTGCTGCTATCACTGCCGAAGGTAAAAAAGCGGTGGCGTTCGCAGGTGAACAACAACCTTCGCAAAGCCATCACACAGCACATTGCTTTCTTTCAAAATGTTGAAGAGCATCCTTACCCAATTCCGCAGGAAAAAGAGATAAACAACTTGAGTAAAAATCACTTCCAAATTCTTCATTCAAACACAACAAAAGAAACGGTTTATTACTTGCTGAAAAGACGATGAATCATTGCTTGCCCACAGGCTTTCCTACCGAAGTCTTTTTTGCGTAACTATTCAGGTGCAGATGTTGACCGGTAGGTGTAATGCACCAATACCACAATGAATGCACCAATGGCAGCAATAAGCAGAAAAGACACACGCAAGCTGGCCGCACCGGCAATGGCCCCAATCAACGGTGGCCCTAACAAAAAGCCCAGGAAACCGATGCTGGACACTGCAGTCAATGCCATGCCCGGTGACGCATGGCCCGATTTACCGGCTTCGCTATAAACCAGCGGAACAACCGATGATACGCCAAAGCCCACGATCAGAAAACCCAATATCGCCGCAGGCAAATACGGAAACAGAACAGAGATGAGCAGACCGGTGGCAATGAGTACACCGCTGGCCTGCACCGTTTTTTGAAAGCCCGTGCGATGCACTACCCAATCGGCTACAAAACGTCCTGTGGCCATGGTACACATAAAAGCTGTATAACCGGCACCAATCCATTCGGGCCGAGCCAGCACCACTTTTTGAAAATACACACCGCTCCAGTCAAACATGGCGCCTTCGCATATCATGCAGCAAAAAGCAATCACACCCAGCTTCACCAACGAAGAATGGGGTTTGCTAAAAAATTTCTGCTGTGTGGTTGCTTCAACTTTTTCTTCTTCGGGCAGCAAATAAGGAAAGCAGGCCGCCGCACCGGCAAGTGCTAGGGCGGCAATGCCCATAAAATGGTATTGCGGAAGCACCTCCCGGCCCATCATGATGGTACCGATACCGGCCGCGGTAAAACCGGCAAGGCTCCAAATGCCGTGAAAGGAAGCCATGATGTTGCGCCCATACCGGCCTTCCACACCAACTGCCTGCGTGTTGATAGCGATGTTGGCCGTATTGCCGGCCATTCCAAACAATACAAGGATGCCAATGAGCAAGGAAATGTTTTGCGCAAGGCCTATCAAACAAAGCAGAACGGCATAAGAAAGCAGGGCGCAAAGCGCTATTTTCTTGCTGCCCAGTTTTGTTACCAACACACCCGCAAACGAAAGCGACAGCATAGAGCCAACGGGCAGGGCAAAAAGGATGATGCCCAAAAAAGAATCGGAAATGCCGAGGCTTTGTTGAATGGCAGGAATGCGTGAGGCCCAGGTGGCCGAGCAAAAGCCCAGTAGAAAAAACAAGCCGCCAACCGCCACGCGGTAAACTTTTTTGGAACGGTAGGCGGGAAAAATAATATCGGTCATAACCCTAAGGGTTTAGGTAAACAAATTACATCGAAAGAGAATCGCCTCTTCAAACGTTGTCCATTTGTTCATGCAGCAGTGAAGACGTAATGCTTGCCAAAGCGCTTCGGAATCGTAAAGGGCAAGAGAACACATTGTGTACTTGTAACACAAATGTATGTCCGCGAGTTTATTCCCGCCATATTAATTTATGTGCTTCTTACGATTGCCAAAACGGTTTCGACAACAAAACCCAGCAAACAAAAGAAGGATAATAAAAAGATAAAAGCGATGTTGAGTAACTTTTGCGGGGAGCTAAGTAAGCTATCAAACAGAGAATGAAAAACGCCTTTTTTACCGGCTTGCAATCTTTATCATGATTTGGTCAATCACGTATTCGGGGCGCACCACCATGCCGGTGCGCAGGGCCTTATCGCCACCGCCAATAAACACACCACCAAACACAATGTGCTTGTTTTCGGTAAGCAAATAAGCAGGCGAACCGGAAAGCCCGGAGCCGGTGGGCATGCCTTCCATCTGCATAAAATAATTGAGTTCGTCGGGGCGCCTGGCTTCGGGCCTGAAGGGGTACAGGCAATAGGCTTCGCCCAGGGGCCCGGCACAACCGGCCGGTTGCTGGCGGTCGGTGAGGTACTCGGAGTAGCCATCGCTTTTGGGGTAGCCGTAGAGATAAAAACGTTTAGCGGTTTCGCACCGTACTTGTTCGCCAAAATATTTCTCCACCGAATACACGGGATAGGCCGACGGGTTTTTTATTTCAATCACACACACGTCCGGCCTATCGTATTCGCGAAAGGGTTGCGTGGCCTGCTTGATACCGGCCACGGGCAAGGCCAGGAAACGCAGCTTACTGGTATCGTTTGAGGTGCGAATAAAAACCGTGTCGGGAAAGCCGTCTATCTTTTGAAAGCGAAAGGGATCCCAACCGGTGATGCAATGCGCCGCCGTTATAAAAAACAACCGGTGCTGGTAGCGGGCAAAAAAACCCGTGGCCTGTGCTTTACATCCCGCTTTTGTTTGAATGAGATAGCTGTACTTGCTCAACGAATCGGTGAGATCCAGCTCTTGCGAGGAAGCGGTAAAAAAAACGGCAAGAAGAAGAAGGGTAAACGTTGAGCGCATAGGCGGTTGTATGTGGCTTTTGGATGTTGGAGGCTTGTCATTTGGATAGTGAAAGGTCGTCGGTGCGTTGGCGGATGTTGGCTTTTGTAAGGAAAGAGAATTGAATAAAAATAAGGGAAATTTTGGAAGAGACTAAAAGGCTTTCGATTCTTTGCCTACGCTCTATAGTTGAACCCGTGCTCTTGACAAACTGCTAAGCTTGCGCTCCTCTTCTTTAATCAAAAGGAAATAAACGAAAACTCTTTATAGTTGTTTTTTTCTTGCAACAATAATTGACTCGCCGACAAACCAATCTTTAACAGCAGGAACATCGTCCAAATTTAAATTATCAAACCGACACAGACATTTCCAGCCGTGTTCTATTGTGGTCAACGGTTCTTTTGTATTGAATTGTATTTTGATTTCCTGTAGTGTAATCTCTGTTCCATCTGCAAGAATAAAAACATCGCCTATAAAAATGTCTTGGGGCAAATATTGAACAAATACAAAACCGTCACCGACCCATGAGAGTTCATCAATCTCTCTCTGGGTGTAAAGAGTTCGGTTGCTGCATTCTAATTTGCCTGCTATGCTTATTTCCATATCAAAAGAAAAAAGTTCACCCACATTTTGATCAAGTTCTAAATCGTTGCGCTAAACTTCCTATCAGATTGAATGGAGGTACCAATGTATGCAATGGGATATAATTGGCTCGAAGCATCACTATGTTTTCTTAGTTACGGATTACTCATTGCCCATTGCCAATTGACCTTCTTCACTCTGCATACTTATACCCCACGCCCCGCACCGAATGAAAAAACTTCGGCGTGCGGCTGTCTTCTTCAAAATACTTGCGAAAGCTTAAAATGAAATTGTCTATTGTTCTGGTAGTGGGATACACGTTATAGCCCCAAACCGATTGCAGAATTTTTTCCCGCGGCACCACTTCGTTTTTGTTTTCAATGAGCAGCTTTAACAGCATCGCTTCCTTCTTGCTCAAATCTATGGTTTCGCCGCGGGCCGTGGTGGCTTGCTGCGCTTTAAAGTCAACTGTGTTGCCGCCGAAGCTATACGTTTCCCCAACGGTTGATTTGTCCTGCAGCCGTTTGTTCTTATGAATCAGCTTCTGTACACGCAGCAGCAACTCTTCTAAATTAAAGGGCTTTGTCAAGTAATCATCGGCGCCTTTTTTCAAACCCGTCACCCGGTCGGCGCTGCTGTCCTTTGCGCTTAACATCAAAATGGGCACTTCGGTATTTGTCAGCCGTATGTTTTGCGTGGCGCTAAAGCCGTCCATTTCGGGCAGCATCACATCCATGATGATCAGATCGAAGTATTCGTTCTGCACGGCCTTCATGGCTTGCAAACCGTCAAAGGCCGACGTGGTTTGATAGCCTTCCAGTTCTAAGTTCAGCTTGAGGCTTTCATGCAGGTTCTCTTCGTCTTCCACCAACAGTATCGAAGGCTTTGTGGGGTCAATCATCAGCTATAAAATTGAACGATAAATTTACTTCCCGCGGGTTGATTGTTTTTCACCGAAATTTCGCCACCGTGATCTTCAGCAATCTTTTTACAAATGAACAATCCAAGGCCGGTTCCTTTTGTTTTGCGGGTTTCTTCTGATCCGATGCGGTAAAATTTTTGGAACACGGCTTTTTTCTCTTCGTCCGGAATGCCGCCGCCTTCATCGGAAACAACCAAAGAAACATCGCTGGCCTGCGCTGTCAAACACAAGTCAATTGGTTTGCCTTTCTCTGAATATTTGTTGGCATTCTCCAATAAGTTACTCAACAAGAGCTTCAGCAAGGTAGCGTCGCCTACGATCTCTATTCCGTCCCGCACCGAGCGATTCAACGGCCGTCCAGGATAACGGACTTCAAACTCCTTCGCCGCATCGTTCACCAAAGCCGAAAAATCCAGTTCTTCCTTTGTCATTTGGTAAGCCCGTTCTTCCAACTGCGACGCGATGAGGATGTTGTTGATAAGCGTATCCAGCCGCAGGGTTTCCTGCAAAGTAGTTTGCACCAGCTTCGCTTTTTTATCTTCTTCCAGCCGGTGCTTTTGCATCGTTTCCAAATTCAGGCGGGCCACGGCAATGGGCGTTTTTAACTCATGCGTCACGGCCATCACGAAGTTTTGCTGCTGTTGCTGTAGTTGCAGTTGCCGCCGCACCGACCGGTAGATGAACACAGCAGCGGCGCAAATAAGCAACAGAAAAGCGCTGCCTTCGCCAATGTATTTATACACGCCGCGTTTCTCTCCTTCGTCAATCTTTTTTGCCTGCAAAGCATAGCCCTGTAACGATGGCTTCAAGTTTTGTCTTTGCAGGGCATGAATTTCTTTGTTTGCCTGCAGCAGTGAATAAGCCCACCACGCAAGCGCCGATACAATGTAAAGCAACAGCACCCAGTAAACGATGGTGGCAATGCGCAGCTTTCGTTTGGCCGTCCTCATTACTGCGGTTTCTTTTCCAACCGAAGGCCTACGTCCATCACGTTATTCAAAGGATCGTCGCGCATGATTTGTTCCAACGTAAAGCTGTATTCACCCGCCCGTGCAAAGCTGAACTTTCGCGGGTCCAGCAAAAAGCCGATGCGGTGCTCGTACACATCGTCCATGCCCGAACCCAGCCAGCCTTCTTTGTTGGCCAGCGGCAATTCCAATTTGAATTGCTGTGCCGAATCGGTTGGTCCTTTGGCAGATAGGTTCACCCAAACATTGTTGTATTTGTAGCCGTTGTTGTGGCGCACAATGAAGTAAAGCTGGTAGGCTACGCCGGTATCTTTTATGTTGAACGCAAACGCCGGCTTGTAACTGCTTTGCCATTGGTGTTTGGGAAGGGCAACTACTTTTTCGTAAAGATCAATACGGGCACAGGAAGAGAGCAACAGGCTCCCGATAGCTATCGGGAGGGCAATGCGTAACGGGTAAGAAGAAAGGAAGGAAGGCTTTCTAAAAATCATGCGGCAAAACTAAAGACTGATTTTTTATGCGGCTAAAGGAGAAAAGGCAAGGCACTTTTAGGAAACAAAGGCTGGTGTTTCGATTGGCTTTTCAGGCGTACCAACAACCGAATGCGGGAAATGCTTGGGGTGTATATCCCGCTTATGTTTCTGTTATTGGCGAGCTAAGCGCAAGGGCTGCGCTTCGACCCCAAGAGCGGCAATCTGTTCTTTTTGGAGAGAACACCAAAGAAAATAAAAAAGCACAACCTAAAGGTTGCGCTTTTTTATTTTACCAAAACTTACCAATGCTTATAGTGTCCTCAACACATTCCGGCTTTCCTGCAACAGCAAGGGATCAATGTTCGGGTTCGCCTTCAACCCTTCGGTTAAATACTCCTTTGCTTTTGCCTTGTCGCCAGCCTTGTTGTAAATAATTCCGGCGCGGCAAAGCAGCGTTGGGCTTTTGCTGCCCGTTGATAAAGCGGCCGTCAAAAACGGCAGGGCTTTTAACGCATCGTTATCGGCTGCCAATGCCCAGGCCACGGCCTCGTTCACGTCAATGTTTTTCGGCCGCCGCTTGTATTCGGTTTCGGCATGAGTGAAGGCCTTGCCGGATTGATTTTTTAGCAAATAAACATACGCTAGTTCTTTGTCCACATGGTGGCCGGCGCCGGCTTCGCCTTTGTTCGCCGCATCGGTTAGCGACCCCACAATGGCGTCAAGCAACTTGTCCGCCTGTGCCTTTTGGCCGGTAAGCAAATAAACCTCGGCTTCTTTTTCTTTAAAGCTGTAATCGCTCAACAAGGTATCAGCTTGCCGGTAAAGCGAAACTGCTTTTGTATAGTCTTTGTTCGCCACGGCAATGTTTCCCAACCCCGCTACCGCATGTGCATAGCCGGGACGTTCCTGCAAGGCAATGGTATAGTGCATTTCAGCAGATTTTATATCACCGGTGGCTTCGTACAGGTGCGCCAGTTGAATGCGGGCCCATTCGGTGCCTTCTTCGCCGGGATAGCCGGCTTTCACCGCGTCTTTCATGGCCTCGATGGCGCCGGGCATGTCGCCGTGAATTTCCCGCAAATAAGAGATGCGTGAATACGAACGCAAGTCGGGCCGGATAGAAACCATCTTGTCCAAACTTTCCACGGCCGCGGGATAGTTTCCGGTTTCCACATTGCCATCGGTAATCAGGCCGTACACATAAGCGTTGTAAGGGTTAATGTCTTTTGCTGCCTGCGCCGTTTGTAAGCCATCGGTAAAATGGTGTTGAGAGAGTTCTACCAGTGCTTTCAGCATCAGGGCTTCAAAGTTTTTGGGTTCGGCGGCCAATACATCGGTAATGTATTTCAGCGCCGCTTCATCGTAATAGGCATAATCGCCGGTGGCGCGGCCCTCCTGAATATAAAGCGTGGCAAGGCCGAGGGCCGATTTGGTATCGGTAGGCGTTTCCCGCACTGTGCGAATCAATTGGTCCGCCTTTTCTTTTGTGGACGCCCATTCCATGGCTTGCGCCAAGGCGCCTTTGCGGTCTTTGAGCGGATAAAACGCAACCACTTTATTCTGCAACTTTCCTTTGGACCGAAGCACCACGAAAGCCGTGGCGCCTAAAAAAATAACGGCCAAAACAGCATAAGTAAATTTTTTGTTCATAACGGTTCAGGTTTGAAAAGAAAACATGAAGCCCGTAAACGTACGGGCTTCGTGTAAAATAAGGCAATTATCCTTTCATCACGCGGATGGTTTGCTTAACCTCTCCGTTCTTCAAAACCGAAATAAAATAAACTCCTTTTATGAGGCCCGAAGCATCCCAATCAAGGCTGTACGTTCCGGCGTCCTGCCTGCTGTTCGACAGCACTTTCAACACACGGCCTTGCGCATCGCTCACCGTTACCTGCACCATCGCCGGCTGCGTAACGCGATACGTGAGGTGGCCGCGGCTGATAACCGGGTTGGGTGTGGCGGCTATCATCGCTTCCGGCGCAGCTATGCCTAAGGGACTGCCCGCTTCAGAAACAGCTCTCAACGCAGCACCGTTGTTCATAGCGGAGCTGGGAATGGCGTTGCTTCCCGGTTGCATTTGTAAGGCATCATCGCAATTTTCATTGAAGGTTCCCGGCCACGGCGTTTGCACAAACGGGAACACGGATTTCAAGGCCGTATCGTTGCGGTTGATACCGGTTTGGTAGCTCAATACGTTGAGCAACTGGGCTGTTACCGGCGCGTCGTTGGAGGCGTAGTCATTCCACTTGCCGTTATCAATCTTCATCTCTACAAAGTCTTCGTTTCCGTTGGCGTTGTTTGGCTCGCCTTGTTCCCAATAGGTAAAGGTTACCGGCTCACCATTTTCCCAAACAAAGGTTCCTTCGTTTTCGGCATCGTTCAAGCCGATCCACACGCCGTTTTCAAAGGAGTACGCAAGGTTGGGATTTCTGACGCCGTTGAGATAAACAAAATCCTGTTCCGCCTGACTGCTGATGGTGGTCAGATAGCCACCGGCCGCATGGGCCGATGCACGAGCAGCAAACCAGGGTTGCCGGGTGGTGGACCGATAGTAGCTATGGCCGTTAAAAGTTCCAAAGAAAGTATAACCGGTTTTAGATGCCCCCGCTGTGTTGTTGATTTCGAGGATAGATTGTAAACCTGTAGGCATGTAATCATCGTAAGGCAAACCGATAGCCGCCAGCACAATGCCGCTTACCGCTTGCAGTTCGATGCGGGTTACATCGTCTTCGAGGCGGCGCCCATTGGGAAAGCCGTCCATGTTCGGGATGTTTTGCAATGCGGTAGAGGTATTAAACCGAGGGTCGGTTAAGCCCAGCACGGCCGCCTGAATCAGGCCATCGGTACTAAACTCCGGGCTGTTTCGCGGTGTTACCGGAACGGCCATATTTAGGCGAAGCATGTCGCCGCCATTGGGTAAGAAGTTATTGATAAAAGGTTTGCCCATCGCTAACGGGTCACCGCCCTTGCCCGTCGCTAACTGGTAAGGCCGGAGGTTAGGTACGCCGGTGTGAAAGATGGGCCACAAGTCCACCGACCGTGGTTTGTTTGGCGCCGGTAAAAGCAGGGTGCCAAAAACAGCATCATCAAGGGCGGTACCGGCAAGGGCTACATTGCCCTTTAGCGGATACAAGCCGTTCTGCCCGTTGCCAAAGCCAAAGGCGCCAAGCGAGTTGCGTTGAATGCGCAGTTTTGAAAAGGCCGGCACGGCGCCGCCAAATTTGGTGTCATCCATGTACAAGGCAAGCTCCGGATTGTAAAAATAATCGCCAAAAGTAGCCAGGGCTCCCAAATCCTGGTAAGGCGTCATGGAGTTCCATTTGTCTTTGTAACCAACGGGAATAACGGCTTCGTTGGTTAACGGCATGCCGAGGCGGGAAACCTGCACCCACTCTCCGCTATGCGTTTCAGTACCATCGCCATTCAGCACCCGCATTTTGCGGCGGCTGGCGGAGGCCCAAACACCAATGACAAAGTCGCCGTCAAGAATGTTAGCGGCCGCGCTTACCGGTTTGCCGTCTTTTTGCAACGTAGCAATGTCCACTTCAAGGGCCAGTGCATGTACATTCAAATGCCGCAAATGGTCTCTGGGACGGCTTCCGGTCGTTCTTGGGTTATCGCCCAAATCAAAAATGCCACCGGCATCCACAAAGAACGGGTCGTCAACAGGCCCGGCAAAGACACGTTCGCCGGTGCTTGCCGTCATAATGGATTTCGTCATTAAGCTTTCATAGCTCGGTGCGTTTAGGCCAACGGGCGATGTAATGGACCGGGGGCCAATGTTGTACGGGGGCACTACGCCGTTGGTTACAATAATTTGCGATGTGCCGCCTTTAATTCGTTCGAGCGTGTAGGTTGTTTTTAAGTTCTCTTTGCCCAACCGGATGTTGAAAAAGGTAGTTGGGTCTTCGTTTGTGCGGGTAAAGGTCCAGCGGTACGTAATGTCATCGCCTGGCGTGGCGGTGTTGTTGTCCACGTGAATCTCGTAGCGGATGTTCTCGCCAAAATGATAATAATTAGGCCCGTCAGAGGCCAATTGGCCCGGAATGAAATCGGCAATGAGCACGACTTTGTTAGGGTTGGTAGGGCTTCTAAAAGCATAAACGTCCGTGTTGTCGGCCTGCCGGTCATCTGCAATGAGCGGTGCCTCCCGGTGTGAGGAAGACATAAGCAGCGCGGCCAGCCCTAATGCGCTGACGGTACCGGCAAGCATGCCTCGTGCAGATCTTGTAGATCTTTTTTTCATGTGAGTTTTTGTTTATCGGTTAAAAAATAAAAAGCACGGCTGAAGGGTTTTCCAACAGGACAAAAGAAATCAATGTAGGTAAGCTGTTAATGTGAACAGTGGGTTATCAGAAGAATTACAGGGACGGTGGTTAAGAACAAGGATGTACGTTGGCAAAGGGGTAACGGATTTAACTTTTCGGTAAAAAAACCGTTCCTGCGAGGAATAGTTGTTTTGTTACAGCGCAAACTCTTTTTAGTATCTCCCGTATGAACAGTTGGCCGCCCGCTGCAAACCGATGGGCAAATTTTTTCCCGCCATTCAAAAGTAGGGATAAGCCTATGCTTCGTACAACTGTTTTGCACAGTCAAACTTCGCCTACTAAAAAAGCCCTCCGTAAAGGAAGGCTGTATTATAATCCTTGGATGGCGTACTAAATCTCTACCCTGTTATTTTTTTTAACCGGCGCCGCGCCTTTATTTTTTTCCCGACCCAGCATGTTGTCTTTCACAGTTAGTTCTTTCTCTGCATTTACTTCGGCATGGCCTACGCCGTTGCTATCAATGCGCAGTGTTTGCACTACAAAGCGGCCGGCATCCAGGTTACCCACGCCATGGTTGGTAACCACTGCGTTCTGCGCCTTGCCCGAGAGCCTGACCTTGCCTACGCTGCTGTTTCTCAACGTAAGCGTTGTGGCTGATAGGTTCAAGTCAATGTGCCCACGCTTTTGTTTTTAATGTCCAGGTTTGCAAAACTTAGTGGCGCATCGGACTGCACATTGCCCACGGTACTCAAATCTATCTCCTTTACGTTTTTGAAACTCACGTACACCCGCATCTTGTTTTTTAGTTTCATGTTCTTGTCTTTGATTTCCTTCATTTCTATGACGAGCTGCGCGCCTTCGTTGTGTACAGTAAAATACTGTTACAGGTTTTCATCGGCTTCAATGGTTACGGCTTCTTTATCGCCTTGCGAAAGCTTCAGTTCGTAAACGCCGCTTGCTTTTAAGGATTCAAAGGCCATTACCGGAACTTCTTTGGTTACGAGATTGCCGTTGCCTTCTATCGTTTCTTTTTGTGCGGTGGCAATGCCTGCGGCCAGAATGGAGGCCGCGAGAAAAAGTGTTTTACGCATACGATGGTTTTTGGTTTTAAATGACGAATTTTTTCGTAGAACGAATGTGGCGCCTGCTTGTTACAACAAAGGCTGAATATGGGATGAACGGTGGTATGGCTTGATAGTTTTGTAAGTCAACAGGTTGACAAGTGCTTTGATGGAACGGACGTATCAACTAATCAACCGGTCAACTAATTTCGTCCCATGACCTTCGACCTGCAAGCACTCTCGCCCATCGAAAAACAATATTACCTCCAGCATATCATTGCCCCACGGCCGGTATGCTTTGCTTCAACGATTGACAAGGATGGCAATGTGAATCTTAGCCCGTTCAGTTTCTTTAATCTCTTTTCTTCTAATCCACCGATCGTCATTTTTTCACCTGCGCGGCGGGCAAGAGACAACAGCACCAAACACACGCTTCAAAATATATTGGAAGTGCCCGAAGTCGTCATCAACATCGTAACGTATGACATGGTGCAGCAAACCTCGCTGGCTTCTTGCGAGTATCCGAAAGGTGTAGATGAGTTTATAAAGGCTGGTTTTACCAAAGAACCCGCGACGCTCGTTAAACCACCGATGGTTGCGGAAAGCAAGGCCAAGCTGGAATGCAAAGTGCTTGAAGTAAAAAGCCTGGGCGAGAACGGCGGTGCGGGCCAACTGGTGATTTGTGAAGTATTGAGGATTCACATTGACGACAGCCTCCTAAACGGAGAAAAAAAAATAGACCAAACAGCGCTCCAACTGGTGGCAAGGCTGGGCGGCGATTGGTATTGCCGCGTATCAAAAGACAATCTCTTCATCGTACCCAAGCCCAACACACAACTCGGCATTGGTATAGATGCGCTGCCCGAAAGCATTCGCTTCAGCAAACAGCTAACCGGCAATCATTTGGGGATGTTGGCCAATGTGCATCAGATGCCGGTGGTTGAACCTTCGTTTGACGACGAGCATTTGAAAAACATTTTTCAATATTATTCAATCAACCCTGATGAAATGGAAAAGGAATTGCATAGCCATGCCGCAAAATTGCTGGATGGCAATAAGGTTTATGAAGCCTGGCAGGTGTTATTGGCGGCGGAGAATGTATAATTTACTTCAAGCCCAGCTTTTCCATCAACGCTTCTTTTCTTGATTTGGACACCAGCAGTTTCTCGCCGTTATCCAACACCACATAACCACCGTCGGTGCGGAGAAAATGAGTGACGTGCGAAAGGTTCACCAGCGATGAATTGTGGATGCGTTGAAAAGCCGCTTCGGGCAACATCTCAATGATGTCGCTAAGCGTTCGGGAGATCACCAGTTTGCGGCCGTCTTTTAAATGCACATGCGTGTAAGCGCCATCGGCCTTTGCATACACAATATTTTCCGCTTCCACAAATTCATAGCCCTCGCGGCCCGGAAAAGCAATGCGTTGTTTGGCATCGGGTTGTTTTATGTTGTGAAGCAGGTTGTCAATGTTGGCGCCTCCGCTTTGCCGGCTGATTTTTTCTCCGGCCTTCGCCACCGCTTCTTTCAAATCAGTTACATCAACCGGTTTTAGTAAATAATCCACGGCACTGATGCGAAACGCTTTTGCCGCAAACTGGTCAAAGGCGGTGGTAAAGATGACGGCGAAGCCAAACCCTCCCAACACATCCAGCATTTCAAAGCCGGTCATCCACGGCATTTGCACATCCAGAAAAACCAAGTCCGGTTGCTGTTGCCGTATGGCTATCAACCCTTCTTTCGCCGACTGGCAAACCGCCACTACTTCCACTTCGGCACAATGCTTTTGCAAGTCATAATGAAGGCTCTCCACGCAGCTTGGCTCATCGTCTATAATCAATGCACGGATCATTCCTTTTCATTTTTAAACGAAAGAACCACTTGGGTGCCGGCCGCTTTACCATCGTCGCCTATTTTATCAATCACCGCGATCGTATCATCGCGATGGTGAAGAATGCGGTCTAACCGCAAACGGTTTTGGGTAAGCGCAATGCCCTTCGATTGATGCGCCATTAGGTTATCATCTTTAAACTGTTTTGATAACTCGCGGCCGATGCCTTCATCGTCAACAATGCACTGGACTGTTCCGTTGTTTTGCCGCATCAAAACGGTTACCCGGCCGCCTTCGTCTTTCGGCACCAGGCCATGCCAAATGGCGTTTTCAATAAAGGGCTGAAGAATTAATGCCGGTACAAAAATATCTTTCAGGTCAAGCGTTTCATCCACAACAAAAGCAAAGCGGATTTTATCGCCAAAGCGCAGGGCTTCCAATTGGGTGTACAGTTTGCAGGTTTCCAATTCTTCGTACAAAGTAATCTCCCGCTTGTCGGCATTTTGAAACAAAGTGCGAATGAGCTTGGAGAAGGTAGTGAGATAAGAAACCGCTGTTTCGTTTTTGCCTTGTTGAATCAAGGCCTTGATGGAGTTGAGGCAATTAAAAATAAAATGCGGGTTCATTTGTGCCCGCAAGGCATCGGCTTCCAGTTCGGCCAACCGCGAACGGTGTTGCTGGTTTAATGCTGCTTTCTTCCGTTCGTTTCGTAATCGTTGTTGAAAGAAAAAATAAACGAGGGCCGCAATTAAAACGGCCACTAAAATTTTAAACCAGGCCGTTTGCCAAAACGCAGGCACGATGGTGATGTGCAAGGGATATTGCATCTCTGTCCACTTGCCGCCCAATAGGCGGGCTTTTATGTGAAAAATGTAATGGTCAGGTTTTAAGTTGGTATAACTAATGCTTCGGTTTAAGTAATTTGTATATGACCATTCTTTGTCCTGCCCTTCGAGTTTATACGCATATTCTATTTTATCGGGGAAGGCAAATTCCGTGGAAGAAAAGGAAAAGTTGACATTGTTCTGGTTGTGCCGCAAGATGAGTTGCGTAAGGTATTGGGCAACGGTATCGGATGAAAGGTCCTGGTTGGTAATGCGAATGCCGGAGAGATAAGGCCGCACAAGCTTTTGCAGCGAAAGCAAGGTAGGCACATCGGTATAAACGTTTTGCGCACCGGCGCCCGGCGAAAAAAATAACCGCCCGTTGGCAAAGCTGTAGCCCAAAGGAAAATCCGACGGTGCGCCGTTGCTCAAATCAAAATGCACAAAGCTGGAATCCTGTTCAGCATATACATTGCCGCCGTGCGGCGTAAAGAAAAACATATAGCCGGGCGGGCCTTGCAAAAGATTGATGTTTACGTTGTCGGTAAGGCCGGAGGCTTCATCCAACACGTTAATTAAGTGCAACGCTTCCGGTTCAAAAATGTAAATGCCGCGGCTGCCCACCCACAGGTTCCCTTTTTCATCCAATGCGTAGGTGGAAACGTTTACCGGCGGCAAGGGCGATGAACCGTTGCCGGCTTCAAGGATGCGAAAGCGTCCATCACTTATGCGGTATTGAAAAATGGCGGTTCCGTCACAGGCATACAAACAGGCCCGACTCTCATCAAACAAAAGGTTTTCGCAGTGGTATTCAACAGCCGGTTTGCTTACGGCCGGCAGCGGTATCGTTCGCATCCCAAAATCGGAAACATTAAAAAAGCAAAGGCTTCGCTTATTGTTCAGGAAAACAAGGTTACCATTGGGCATTGCCGTAAAGGCAGCAAACGGCTGTTGAATCAGCGGAAAGCCGCCGTATTTTTCGCTGGCCTTCACCATCCTCTTTTTTACCGAATCAAAGACACACAGAGAGTCGGCCAAAGTCCAAAGCCGGCCACGTCCGTCTATTTGTAAATTTCTTGCCGCCGAAAGGTTGTCGTTCAGCTTTTCGGGCACAATGGGGATGGTGGTCAGGTAGCGAAAGAATTTATCGTACACGTAAATGCCATCGCCCTGGTCAACGGGTGCATAATACAGCTGCTGTTTATCATCCCAAACCATTTTGTATAAAATATTAGGAAGCCGAAAAGGATGCGGCTGTTGCAGCGGGACCGGCAAGGCCCTGAAAACGTCATATTGTGTAGAAGCCGCATAAAGCCTTCCACCCTTCACGCACCAATAGTTTCCCATCCCATCGCTTGCCACTCCCGATGTACGGTTGATGGTTTTCTGCAAGGCTTCGTTATTAATGTAACGGTAGCGGCCAGTTGTCGTTGAAAAGATAGCAGGTACGGTATCGCCAGCGGCCACAAAATATTCATCCGGCGCATAGCGCACCAGGCGCCGGATAACGTGGCCGTGCGGATACACTCCGACGTACAATTGTTGATTGCACGGAAACATGGTGTATTGGCCGGTGACGATGTTGTATTTACCCATGCCCATGCCCCAGGTGCCAAACCAAATAACCGAATCTCTTACATCTATCTGCGTAACATGGTCTGTTTGCTGAATGATATCCTGGCCGGTGAGCGGTGTAAAATGCTGCGTCAGTTTTTTCGTTTTTTTGTCAAAACAAAAAAGGCCCATGCCGAAGCTGGCTATCCACATTTTTTGTTTGTCGCGCAGGTCTTCGCCAAAATCATAAACAGAGTTTTGGTATTTCTTCGTCCAGCTTGCGGGGTCTTCCGGCCGCAGGTTGTACTGTTGGCAACGGTCCGTTTTTACATCATAAATTAAAAATCCCCGGTTGCTTCCCATCCAAAGCTTGCCTTCGCTGTCGAAATAAAATTTGGCGATCACCAAGCCCTTTTTGAGCGAATCGTTTTTTAAAAAAGGCACTTCGGTATAGTGGCCGGTCATTGGCGAGAAGCGAGCTAATTTTCCCTGGATCGTGTATATCCAGATAGTGGCTGAATCGTCTTCGGCAAAGGCATAAATGCGGTCGGTAAAAAGAGTTTTTTCTTTTTCATTGGCAAGAGGATAAACCTTTACATCATTGCCGTCAAAGGAGGCCAGGCCATTAGCCGTGCCAAACCAAAGCTTGCCATCGTGCGAGGCGTGAATGCCGTTAATGTCAAGCTTGTACAGCAGGGCGTTTTCCACCAGCTTAAAGTGCAAGTCGCCTTGCGTCCAGCACCGGATAAAGGCACCAGCCAACATTATGGTTAAAAGAAGCTTCAGGTAGTGTGATTTGGCTCTGTGAAAGTTAACTCTTTTGCGCTTGCATGTAAAGCGCCGTTTGAGCAATGGCCGTTTCTGTTTGACGGATTTGAAGATTGACAGAATGCTTTCATTCATCAAACCGGGTTATCTGTCCACCAAACCAAAGCGCGGCTTTGCATGGCGTCTCTTGCCTTTAGTAAGTAGTGTCATTAGTTTCATGCAATACCGGGCCGCCTGCATCTTGCCTGTGAAATAGTTGCTTTTATCTCTGCCTCCGGAAACCATTGGTGGCTTGCGCACCTCAACGCGGGCATTATCAAATCCGGTCCCGTCACCAGCAAAAAATTAATCCTGTTACCGCAAGACAAACTGCATTGCAAACCATCCCATTGCCGCCGCAACCGGCTTGCCCTTTCGCAATCATTCTTCAACAATAAAACAAGGTTTAAAATAAAAAAAGATGAAACGGGTAACATTGATTCTGCTTTGCGTTTTCGGGGTTTTGTCTTCATGCAAAAAAACGCCCAATGTCAATTGCCATTGCGATCATAAGATTGACCAACAACTTTACTCTTCCAAAGACTATTCTGTTTTTGATTGTGCGGAATGTGCTGCTTTGAGCCGAACCTACATAATGCCCGACGAAGAATTTTCAATTCTTACCCATGATCACATTATTTCCTGCTCATGTAGGTGAAGACTGATGATTTTCACAAAACAGACGGTGCCGTGAGAAAGCATAGTCAGCGACAAGGTTTTGCGTTGATAAAAAAAGATTCTGGCAAATAATACTCGTTGCCGGCAAGTTTGGCCGCGAGCTAATAAATACGCAGAGGAATGGTTGCCAGTTTACTTACCAATTGAAAAAGTGCAGCCACCAATTCAAAACTAATCCTTACCTATTGGCAGTTACGTACCGCACACTTTGAAAATACATTGCATGTATTCATTCGCAACTAAAACTATCCATCATGAAAAAGCTCTTTGCTATTTTTCTAACAGCCTGCCTCTTCAACGCTTCTTGTAAAAAAGAGGAAACACCAACGCCAGAGAAAAACGTGTTTGACCTGAAAGACAACCAAATCAAGCTTGCCGTGGTTTCCGACATCCACTATACCGATCCGGGCCTATTTACCAACAACGGCATAGCGGGTCAGGCTTTTCAGGATTACCTGGCACAAGACCCTAAACTGCTTCAGTACAGCGATCCGATTTTTAGAAGGGTGATGGCCGACCTAAAAGCCGACAAACCCGATATACTGCTGGTTCCCGGCGACCTTACCAAGGATGGTGAACGCATCAGCCACCAATCAATGGCCGCCTTTTTTCAAAGCTTGAAAGCCGACGGAATAAAAGTGTATGTGGTGCCCGGCAACCACGACGTGGCCAACCCCGAATCCATGCGCTATGACGGCAACAATGCGTCGCCCACACCCAATGTTTCGCCCACCGAATTCAGTACGTTGTATGCCGGTTTTGGCTATGCCGATGCCATTAGCCGCGACCCGAATTCGTTAAGCTATGTAGTGCAGCCCTACAAAGGTTTTTGGATCATGGGCATTGATGCCTGCCGCTACGAAGACAACACCACCAAATCCACCACACCGGGACGAATAAAAGCACAAACGCTAACCTGGATGCTGGCACGCTTAGCCGAGGCCAAAGCGCAGAATATAACGGTGTTTGGCATGATGCACCACAACTTAGTGGAGCATTACACCAACCAGTCGCAGCTTGACCCCGGCTATGTGATTGACAACTGGCAGCAGGTTACCGAAACCCTGATGAATGCCGGCCTGCACATCATCTTCACAGGACACTATCACGCCACCGACATCACGCAATACCAAAAGGCCGGCGCCGAGTTGTTTGACATTGAAACGGGTTCGTTGGTTACGGCGCCCATTCCTTACCGGCGAATTGTAATGAAGAACAAAGACCTGGAGATTTCCACCAATCAGGTTACATCCATCAACGCCACTTTTCCCGGCGGCGTATCCTTTACGCAATACGCCAACTCTTTTCTTAGCAGCCGCTTGGATGTTTATTTCAATTCGCTTTTGCAAAGTCCTCCTTTTTCGGCGCCGGCCAGCCTGGCAACTTACGCGGCACCTATGTTCCGGCAAGGCATCATGGCTCATTTGGCCGGTGATGAAAAAATTAACGCACAGCAACAAACAGAACTAACACAACTCGCTGGTTATTCGCCTGACCTTGCCGGCATCGTAAATATTCTTTGGACTGATTTACCGGTGAAGGATAATAAGGAAACCGTTCATTACAGGAATTGACGAAAGGGATTAGAGGTGTTTCAAGAAACCATCAAGTAGCGTACTTAAAAACAACATTCAATGAAAAAAATAATTCTGTGTCTGCTTGCGCTGGCGCTGTTGCATCAGTCTTTTGCGCAGACGACCATCCTTTCGGAAAGAGAAATTCTTTGGCAAAAAAGCAAGCACCAGCGCACAGCAGCCTGGGTGCTGCTTGGTGGAGGAGCGGCCTTATTTCTTACCGGTGCAATTATCGGCGGCAACAAAGCAAGCAAGGATTTAGGAAATGCCTTTGCTACCGTTCTTACCCTTGGCAACTACCAGGCACCGCCGCAGGATTATACTGCATCAACCGTACTAATCGTAGCCGGCGGGGTTTGTGTGGCCGGCAGTATTCCGTTTTTTATCCTGTCGGGCCAAAACCGGCGGTTGGTCATCAGGGCAATGAGCTTTCAACAACCGCGAATCAATGCCAATCAATGGACGTTTCGGCGTGCGTCTGGTATTGAAGTAAAATTTACACAAACACTTTTTTAAATGGCAACGGTTTATAAATACGGCCTTCCGGTTCTTTTGTTTTTGTGTAAATTGGCATCAACCGCGCAAATAAAAGCGGGCTTGGGCGTCGGTCTTAGTATAAATCATCTATCTGCTTCCGGCGGCGCTTGTGTTCCCGTTTCGGCCCACACAGGACTATGGGCTATCCCCGCGGTAAAAATTCCATTACTTCCTACAAAAAACGCCGCGCCGTGTTTGCCCTGGGCTATGAGTTTTGAAAACGCTTCCTTCCGGTCCTGAAAATTGTTCGCAGCCCTTTGGTTCCGTTCCCCTCCTTTGTTCATTTAAACAATACACCGTATGCAACAGCAAACAAAAAAAGCCGTCTGCCTGCTCGGCTTTTGCGCTCTCTTTTTTTGGGGCTGCCACAACTATTACAAAACCGTCAACGGCCGCACCGGCAGCTATGCTTCGGCCACGGTGGATTCGCTGAACAAACAGGCCCGCGCATTTATTCTTCGAGCGGGAAGCGAAGCCTTTTACATGCGCAACCCGGTGCTTAACGCCGATAGAACGGCCGTCAGTTTTACCGCGGACACCCTACCGCTTGACCACCGGCTGCACCTGAAGCTTGGGCATCGTGGAAACCTTCAATACAAAATTGGCGATCTCAATGAAGTTTATGTTTTGAACGAAGTGCACCTCTACACGCCGGCAATGCCGGCAGTAAAAGCCGGTGAACTTTTCAGTCTGCCACTTGACAAAGTGGAAAAGATTGAAGTGATTGAAAAAGACAAAGGCCGCACTACGGGCAGCTATGTAATTGGCGCCGTTGGTTATACCCTTGGCGCTTTTGCGGTATTGACCATCATCATTGCGGCCACCAAAAGCTCCTGCCCTTTTGTAAGCGCTTATGATGGAAAAGACTTTGCCTTGCAAGGCGAAATTTATGGCGGCGCCATTTACCCGCAACTGGCCCGGCACGATTACCTGCCGCTAAAGATGGCGCCGGCAACCGACGGCACTTTGCAATTGAAAATCACCAACGAACTCAAAGAAAAACAGTACACCGATTTTGCCGACCTGTGGGTGATAGAACACGATACAGCTACAAAAATTTTAGCCGATGAAAACGGAAACTTGTACAGCCTTGCTTCGGCGCAGGCGCCGGTGGCCGCTGTGTTAAACAACCACAGGAACGTGCTGCCTGCATTGTTGAAAGAAGATGACAACGCCGTTGCTTATATGGACGACACCACCACCGCCGATGCAAGCAATAACATGATGCTAAAGTTTAAGCGGAAACCCAACGCGGCAAAAGCCAAGCTGGTGCTTACGCTGAAAAATGCGTATTGGCTTGACTTGCTTTACGGCGAACTGGCAAAAGGCTTTGGCAGCTATTACGAAACCTATTTAAAAGGCCAATCGAAAAAGCCGAAGGAAGCCTTGCAAAAATGGATTGATGAACAGCAGTTGCCGCTTACGGTTTCGCTTCACACAAAAGAGGGATGGAAAAAGATAACGGCCCTTGCCACCATCGGTCCGTTGGCTAACCGAAGCGTGGTGGTCCCGATAGATTTAGCTGACATTGGCAACGATGTTGAAGTCAGTTTGTCCAGCGGCTTTTTGTTTTGGGAGATTGATTATGCGGGCCTTGACTTTTCAGACGATGAGGCTTTTGCGGTTAAAAAACTCTCGCCTTTATCGGCCACTGATGAAACCGGAAAAGACGTGTTGCCGCTCTTAAAAAAAGAAGACGGTCTTAGTTTAGAGCAACCGCAGATTGGCAATGCAACGACCATCAGTTATCAAACTCCTCCTCTTACCGACGCAACAAAAACGCAAACCTTTATCCTGCATACAAAGGGATGGTATCAGCATGTACGAAATTTCACCAATAGCCCGAATGCCGCTTTTCTGAAACAGTTTTTAATGCCCAATGCCTTCCCGGTTTATGGCAAAGAACTTTACAAACAAATACAAATGGAAAGCCTTCGATTGATGGCGGCTAAGTAACTCTTTCAAACACAGTTCATGGAAACAACACTTCCGCTACAAGCAAACCAGAGGCAAAGCAAAGCAAAATTATTGGCCGGTTCCGTTGCGCAAAAAACATCGTTGCAAGCTGTGCCGCTATTTACCAAAACTTTTCTTTGGCTGGCCATCAAATTGCGCATCTTTTATTTTGCCTGCATCATTCTCAAAAAGCCTTCGCTTGTTCTTCGCACATTTAAAACGGCGCTGGCTTTGCGGACGGCTGTGTGGGGCGGCGACTTAAAAAAAATGTACAAAGTGGACGGCCGGTATTATTTCAATTTATACACGCCGGGCTGGCCCTCGAAGGGGTATGATGAATTGATCAAGACAGAGCTTAAACGTCATGGGTCACCGCTTACGCAAGCCGAAAAACTTTCGTTCATCCATCTTGCCATTACCCGAAAATGTCCCTTGCGTTGCGAGCATTGTTTTGAATGGGACAACCTTAATCAGAAAGAATCGTTCACCAAAGATGATTTGCTGAAAGTGATTGACCTCTACAAAAAAGAAGGCGTGCTGCAACTGCACTTCAGCGGCGGCGAACCAATGGTTCGTTGTAAAGATTTGATTGAGCTGATTGCCAATGCAAGCCCGTTTATGGATTGCTGGGTGCTTACGTCGGGCTTCAACTTTACGGCGCAGAATGCCGGGCTTTTAAAGGCGGCCGGCTGCAAAGGCGTGGTAGTCAGCATTGACCACCACATACCCGAAATGCACAACTTATTTCGCGGCCATGCTGATGCCTTTACCAATGCCGTAACCGCCGTTGCTCGTGCAAAAGAAGTGGGTCTGGTTACCGCCATCAGTATCTGCGCCACAAAGAGTTTTTTAGATGAAGGGCGCCTGTTGCCGTATATGGATTTTGCCAAAAACCTCGGTGTGCAATTTGTACAAGTGCTGGAGCCGAGGCAGCTTGGCCACTATACGGAAAAAGATGTGCTGTTGGACGACGAACATATTGCGCTGCTGGAAAAAACCTTTACGTTGGTCAATCATTCGCCGCATTACCGGCATCATCCCACCATGCTTTATCATGGCTATCATCAGCGCCGCGTGGGTTGCTTTGCCGGCAGCCGAAGCGTATATATTGATTCGGCCGGCGATGTGCATGCCTGCCCGTTTTGTCACACCAAATCCTATAACATCATCTCGTTGGTAAGGGCTAATGAAACAACGCTGCCGCAAAAAGAAAACCTGTGCCCGAGGTTTGGGAAGATCGCGTAGGATGCTTGTCCAAGCGAACCGGCTGCAGAAACTGATTCTATTGTTTGTATTTTTAAATCATGAATGTTGCCCATAAATACCTTCCGCACTACACCTACGAAGATTATCTTCAATGGGAAGGCCGGTGGGAATTAATTGACGGCATTCCGTACGCTATGTCGCCTGCGCCTGTTCCCCGTCATCAAACCGTTGCCGGCAATCTGCATGCAGAACTTCGGGCGGCTATTAAAAAAGCAAAGTGTTCATGCAAAGTCTATCAGCCGCTTGATTACAAACTTTCAGACGACACCATATTCAATCCTGACCTCTCTATCGTTTGTAAACCCATCACCAAAAAATTTCTTGACTTTCCGCCGGAGCTTGTGGTTGAAATTCTTTCTGAATTCACCGGCATGAAAGACCGCAACGTAAAATACCCGAAGTACGAATCGGAGGGAATACCGTACTACCTTATGATAGATGCTGATAAAAACAGCGTTGAAGTCTATCAGTTGACCGATAGCCGTTACACCCGTCAGTCACTCGACCAAAGCGGCCCCTTTGCGTTCAGCCTTGGCGATTGCCGATTTGAAATGGTGTTTGACGACATCTGGGAGTAAGGAAAGTTCAACTGTTCAAAAGTTGAAGAAACCATCTGTCGCTTACTGTTTCTGAAATCAGCTAATCATCAAATCTGCTAATCCGCTAATCACCTTCCTTACTTTTGCGCTTCCAGAAATTGAAGCATGCAAACACAAAACCTATCGGAACAAGAGATTATTCGCAGAGATAAATTGGCGCAGTTGCAGGCCTTGGGCATTGATCCTTATCCGGCGGCGCTGTACCCCGTCAGCCATTATTCCACCGAAATAAAAAATGCGTTTAGCGATGAGAACGCAGAGGCATTGAAAGACGTTTGCCTCGCCGGCCGCATCATGTCGGTAAGAGACATGGGCAAAGCCTCCTTTGCTTCCTTGCAAGACAGCCATGGCCGCATTCAACTTTATGTGCGCAAAGATGATTTGGCCAAAGACGGCGATACAACCCTTTACGACACTGTTTGGAAAAAGTTGCTGGACCTCGGCGATTTCATCGGCGTAAAAGGCTTTGCCTTTCGCACCAAAACCGGCGAAATTTCAGTGCACGTAAAAGAGCTGACGCTGTTGTCAAAATCGCTTCGGCCCCTGCCCATTGTAAAAGAAGCGGATGGTCACGCCTACGATGCCGTTACCGATCCCGAATTCAAATACCGCCAACGCTATGCGGATCTGGTCATCAATCCTTCCATCAAGGAAACATTCATCAAACGCACCAAACTTCACAATTCCATCCGCGAATTCCTGAACGAACACGGCGCTTTAGAAGTGGATACGCCGGTGCTGCAAAGCATTCCAGGCGGCGCGGCGGCAAGGCCGTTTGTTACGCATCACAATGCCTTGGACGTTCCGTTTTATTTGCGCATCGCCAACGAGCTTTATTTAAAAAGGTTGATCGTTGGCGGATTCGATTGGGTGTATGAGTTCAGCCGAAACTTTCGCAACGAAGGCATGGACCGTACGCACAACCCCGAGTTCACCATTCTTGAATTTTACACCGCTTACAAAGATTATTTGTGGATGATGAACGTAACCGAAAAGCTGTTGGAAAAAGCGGCCATTGACGTGTGTGGTACCACCGAAGTTATGGTGGGCGAACGCGTCATCTCATTCAAAGCGCCGTTCAAACGCATCTCCATTTATGATGCCATTAAAGAACACACGGGGCATGATGTAAGCAGCTTGGATGAAGAAGGCCTGCGTGACGTGTGCAAGCAATTGGCCATACACGTTGAACCAACCATCGGCCATGGCAAGTTAATAGATGAAATTTTTGGCGCTGTGTGCGAACCCCATTATCTACAACCAACATTCATTATTGATTATCCCGTGGAAATGAGTCCGCTGACTAAAAAGCACCGCAGCAAAGCGGGACTGGTGGAGCGTTTTGAGCTGATGATTAACGGCAAGGAAGTGGCCAATGCGTACAGTGAACTGAACGACCCCGTTGACCAACGCGAACGTTTTGAAGAGCAAGTAAAGTTGATGGAACGCGGCGACCTGGAAGCCATGTACATTGATCATGATTTTCTTCGCGCATTGGAATACGGTATGCCGCCCACATCCGGCATCGGGATCGGCATAGATCGTTTGTGTATGTTGCTAACCAATCAGCCTTCTATACAAGACGTGTTGTTCTTCCCGCAGATGAGGCCCGAAAAGTTTGCGGGTGCGGAAGACGAAACCGGTGATGTGGTAGCGGTGAAGGAATGAGTTGTTATACTCCGCAAGGGGTAAAGTTGTAAATAGTTGGTTGATTGTCCCGATAGCTATCTGTACAATCAACCAACGATTTTACCCTTTGCGGCGTATAGCTTTGCAACGTGAACAGCAAGCTGAAAGATTTTTTAGACAAGAAGGTAAAAGAATACAACCGGCCAACGTTCATTCCGCACGATCCCATCTCTGTTCCGCACCGATTTAGCAAGAAGCAAGACATTGAGATCGCCGCTTTCTTTGCATCCATCTTTGCCTGGGGCAACCGAACCACAATCATCAACAAAACAACGGAACTGATGCGGTTAATGGACGATGTTCCGCACAACTTCATCACCGGCCATTCCGAAACCGAACTGCAAAAGCTCTTGCATTTTAAACACCGCACCTTTAACACGACCGACCTTTTGTACTTCGTGTTTTTTTTAAAGCATCACTACGCAAAGGCTGATTCGCTGGAGACGGCTTTTGCGGAAGGAATGAAGAAAGGCGACAGCAACATAGAAAACGCTTTGGTCTATTTCCACAACTATTTCTTTTCATTGGAGGATGCGCCGCCGCGAACGAAGAAACACATTGCCACGCCGGCCCGCGGCTCTACCTGCAAGCGGCTTTGCATGTTTTTACGCTGGATGGTGCGCCGCGATAATTGCGGCGTTGACTTCGGCCTTTGGCAAACCATCTCGCCACCGCAATTGGTTTGCCCTGTTGATTTGCACGTAGCCAGAGTGGCAAGAAGTTTCACTCTCATTGAAAGGCCACAAACTGATTGGCAAACGGCGCTTCAACTAACCGAACGCTTAAAAGAATTTGACGCAGCCGATCCGGTGAGGTATGATTTTGCTTTGTTTAGCCTCGGTGCAACCGAAAAATTTTAAATGCCTCAATTTTATTGGTATGGACATCAGCATCGCATTGCAAACCATCATTACTTCCGATTCGATTATGCGGCAGCAGGAAGAAAAGAAAGCATTGGCCGCATACCTAAATCATTTGCTCTTAAATGATTTTTCCGCATTGGTGCAAGCACTTTACCGGGTGGACGTTTCGGAACAAAAAGTAAAAGCCGTGTTGAAAGAAAACCCACAAGCAGATGCCGGTAATTTATTAGCCGAACTACTGGTGCAACGGCAAAGAGAAAAGATAGCAGTAAAACAAACGCCTCGTCCCATGGATAAATCTTCAGACGAAGAAGCGTGGTGATGGAAACGTGAGACAAGAGGTAAATTTCTATCCAAAAGACGTTGCGGTTTGATGTCTGCCCGTCTCACCTTTCACGTATTCAGTTCAGCAAGTTGCTGATGCGTTTCATGAACAGCATATCGCCTCGGCGATAGTTATAGCTCACAGGTTTTGTTTCCGGGTCGAACACCTGCCATTGAAGCACGTCATCACCCAACATCAGCAACATTCCTTTTATCGTAACTGTTTTGGAAGAGTCATTAACGGCAATATCAAAATTTACCAGGCTTTTGCGCGGGTCTGATAGTGAGGTTACAGCCAGCTTGCGTTGATCGCCGTGAACGATATAAACCGTGTTGCTATCTACAATGTCCAATCCGTTTCCCTTGCTGTTGCGCCACCGGCCCATCAGGTCGTTTATAGTGCGTTGCTCTTTTGTTTGCGCCCATGAGTTTATTGCTGCCAAGAGCGATAAACTCACTATCAACTTTTTCATAACCGCATTTTCGTTACACAATTTGTTTCCGTTTTGTAGTCATACATACGCTATGCCACGTATTTGTTGGTGCGAGTGCAGGGCATTGTTTTTTTACATCCCATGAAAACAGTTTATGAAAAGAGACGGTGCTACGGTTAGCCTTTGGCAAACAGGAATGGAGGATTATATCGCTTCGAACAGGGCTACATCCGAAGGTGTTTATGACGTGTTGGTTGTAGGTGGCGGTATTACAGGCATTACCACGGCGCTGCTGTTACAGCAAGCAGGTAAAAAGGTGGCGGTGGCTGAAGCGCATACGCTTTGCTTTGGCACTACGGGCGGCACTACGGCGCATATCAATACCTTTCTCGACTCGAGTTATGACATGATCGAAAGCGACTTCAGCAAGGAAGCCGCGCAGCTTGTGGCCAAGGCCACAAAGGCATCGGGAGACTTGTTTCGCAAACACGTAAAGGACATCAACATTGATTGCGGCTTTACCGAACAAGATGGTTATGTATATGCGCAAACACCAGAGCAGGTGAAGCAATTGGACAAAATGCTGGAAGGAGCGAAGGCTGCCGGCGCCGATGCGGACGAAGCGCCGGAGATACCGGTGCCCATTGGTTTTCAAAAAGCGATTGTATATCGCGGCCAGGCACAACTTCATCCCGCCCGTTATGTGTATGCGCTTGCCAAGGTTTTTGAAGATGCTGGTGGCGTTATCATGCAACAATGCCCGGTAGACACGTTTGAAAAAGAAGGCGAACTTCTGGAAATAAAAACCGGCAACGGCACCATAAAAGCGAAGGCTTTGATATGGGCTACGCATACTCCGCCGGGCCTTAATCTTTTGCATTTCCGAAACGGGCCTTACCGCAGTTATGCCATTGCCGTTAAACTTACGCACGACAGTTATCCCATTGGTTTAGCGTACGACATGTACGATCCTTATCACTACTACCGCACACAAGAGATTGATGGCGTTAATTATTTGATAGTAGGTGGAGAAGACCACAAGACGGCGCACGAAGAAAACACAGCCGCTTGCTTCAATACATTGGTGGCCCACGTTCGTAAATATTTTGACGTGAAGGAAATTACCAATCATTGGTCATCACAATACTTTGAGCCCTCCGATGGTTTGGCTTATATTGGTCATTTGCCCGGCAATCCCGACAACGTTTATGTAGCCACGGGCTTTGGCGGTAACGGCATCACCTACAGCCACATTGCCGCTCTTACGTTAACGGATTTAATTACGAAAGGAGAAAGCGAGTATAAAGAATTGTTCTCGCCTTCGCGTATAAAACCTGTGGCCGGCTTTGCCAACTTTATAAAAGAGAATGCTGATGTGGTGAAGGAATTTGTGAGTAAGCGTATCAGCGTCGAGAAGATTGAAGGCTTATCTGCCCTGGCTCATGGCGAAGCCAAGGTGGTGAAGTACGAAGGCGAAACAGTAGCGCTATACAAGGACGAAGCAGGTTCTATTCATGCACTCAATCCTGTGTGCACACACGCCAAGTGCATTGTAGCCTGGAACGGCGCCGAAAAAACATGGGACTGTCCTTGCCACGGTGCAAGGTTTAGTGCCGAAGGTGAAGTGCTAACCGGTCCGGCAAGAAAAGCATTGGAAAAAATAGAATTGGGAAGAGAGTAAATATCAGACTCCTGTTTGTAAGCGCATTTGTCAGTTATGCGCTTACAAATTTTCCGAGACAAAATCAAACCTATCAGTAAGGAAGCCGATTTCTACCAACTTATAAAATGCACTTCGAACTTATCGAAGCCTATTGGCGTAGCATCATAAACCTATTGCAACATTACACTCTGGTTGAAGTGACTGATGATTCTAGCTTGTTAAATAAACAAGTACAGAACAAGGCCAGATTTAGAAAACGAAGTAACCACCCTTGCCATCGCGTTTTTTATCTTGATCTGGATAAAGGCTATTTTCTCACACAAAAAAATATTTCAAAAACGGCGGTTAAATAAAATTCTTTCTTTTCTTTTGCCGACGTTTAAAAAAGCCAATATCCTTTGTACGCCAATCCTTCGGTACACAACCGTCCTCCACTAAAATCCCGCTTGCGCCACACCGCTGCAAAAGCAAGCCTGTATTGTATTTCATCACGCAACAAACCCTTTTTACCGGACAGATGTGAGGGTCGAACCTTATTTGCAATCGCCTATAAGGATGCGGATTACTTTTGCTGCCTCCCAAAAAAACACTAACCCCCAATCCGTCCTCCTGTTGAAAGTTCCCTTTCTTTTCTACGAAACAATAACGCTTGCCTGCCGTATTGAACCGGCCGGATACTACCGGTCTGCAAACCCTTTTGCTTCACCTGAAAAGCCTTTTTCGTAAACATGAAAAAAACAATCCTCGCCTTCCTGTGCTTTTGCGGAACAACCACCGCCTTTTCGCAGTCGCCCACCAATGTTATTCTTCTTCTTAATGTCGGCCAATCAAACGTTGTGGGCCGGGCCGTAGCCGATGCGCCAAACGAAGTGCCGCCAACGCCGGGCGCCTATTGGTACAAGCAAAGCACCAATACGCTGGAGTCACTTGTTGACGGCATCGGCGAAAGCATTTCGCACGCTACCGACCGAAGCATGAACCCAATGCTGGGCAAACGCATTAAAGAATTAACCGGCCATGATGTGATTATTGTGCCGGCTGGTGTAGGCAACACGTTCATCCATTCCTGGTTAAAAGAAGACAACAGCTTGTACACTAGAGCCAAACAAATGTGGCAGGATGCCCTTGCTTACTGCGCCGCACACAACATTACCATTGACGCCAAGTATGCTCACTGGCTGCAAGGCGAAAATGATGCAGGTACAACGGAAACAGATGGCTACTACGTGATGTTGAATCAACTGACCAATGACTTGATTTCGGACGTGGGTGTGCAAAAAGTTTTTGCCACCCGCATTGGTTACGATCCCAATTATACATCGGCCGCGGGCAGCGAAAAAATTATGAAGGCGCAAAAGATTTTGAATTTCAACAATCCTGATTTCATCATGGACAGCTATGCGCCGGCAACTTTTAATTATGCAAATGGCAAGATGCTTTACGACGAAACCCACCACAGTTTATCGGGCCTGAACCAAGAGGCAGGGGACATTGCATCGGCCATACAATACTACCGGGCCACCGGCGTAAAAGTTCAATTGGCGGAGGATGTTCCAGCCTTGCAAAGCGTAAACAGCGGATACATTAATCTTACACCCAATTGGGCGTTTGAATTCAATAATAGCCTTGCTGAAACCGCTGACAATGTAATCATGAAAATGACGTCCCGAAACTGGATTGCAACTCCCTCGCCGGCATACACAAGTGATGGCGGCATTGTTATCAACCAATATACGGGCCTTGCTACTTCACGTCCTTTTTCATCCTCCACGTTTACAATAGAAACCCGCCTGAAGATGACTTCCACGGAAGCCTGGTCGGCGGTTTTAGGCAACGGCAGCGGCGGCACCGGCAATAAATTGGTGTTGTACCACAACAACAACACAGCGGCATTGTACGTGCAATTTGGCACCGCTACGGATACCTACTCGTGGGATCTGGGAAATACCGTGAACATGGGCAGCTATCATACGTTTAAGTTTACCCAAACGGCCGGTGTTTTAAAGTTTTATCTCGATGGCGTTCAAAAGGGCGCCGACCAGGTTTCCAGCGGCGTTTTCACGGCCTCCTTCCTTGGCATGGGCTCCGCTTCGCAAACTTTTGACATGGACGGCGTGATTGACTTCTTTCACATAACAAACACCGTTAACAACACTCCTTTGCCAATCAAATTCAAATCATTTAAAGCCACCAACATCAAATGAAAAACTTAGCAATCATCCTGGCTCTCTCCGCTTTTTTTTCCTGCTCTAAAAAAGATGCGTTGGAAGCAAAAGCAACTGGCAATTATCAAATCAGAATTGCTGCCGTGGAAATGAGCGGAGCCAGATCATACACGCCTGTCTCGCGGGTGAAACCGGGTAAGGTAGCCGTGGAGTTTGAAACGGCTGAAGTGGCCGATGTAAAAGAATACGATGTAGAAGTTTCGGCCGACGGTATAAATTTCAGAAGAGTAAAGACGATTGCCGCCGATCAGAAAACCCCCGATAAATTCTACCGGGATACTGTAGTAGCAGAGTAAAAATAGCTGCATGAACTAAAAAGCCTTCACTTGCTTGACAGTGAAGGCTTTTTTGCAAGTGAGAATTCAATAGCTTTATTGGCAAAAGCATCAACCCGCGAAATCAAAAAATGCTTTACCTATTTGTTTTTTTCGGTTTGCTTCATTCCTCTTATACGTTTTACACCGTATGCGGTGCCCGCTAAAAGTAAAATACCAAGACCGCCATCAATGGGTGCATCCGTTGGAGAGCCGGTACCCGAGCCACCGGTACTGCCACCGCCGCCCGTAGTTCCGCCGCCACCACCGCCGGTAGTTGTATTGGCTAAGCGGTTTGCGTTGCCAACTTGTTTGTCAGCATTAGGGTCGCAGGAAGAAAAAAGAATGGCCAAAGCCAAGCTTGTCAAGAGTGTTTTCAAGATCATAAATTGTGTGTTTGTCATTAGTGGATAGAAAGCGAGTGTTTCATTCAGTCTGGTCGCCATTGTGGATATAAGAAAGAACGCGGTATAAACAGCCGAGTGACAACAATCGTACCCAGCAATATGTTTGACGCAAAGCGAAATGAAAACGCTGCAAAAAGAGTACAAACACGATAATTTTTTTCGGAACCTTTTGAAAATTATTACAGGGTTTGTCTTGCCTCAACCGAAACAGACATTCTGTAAAATAATTTCTCACCCGGCAATTGAGGCGATCAATACACAAGTAAAAGAACAACACCTGAAAATTTTCACTGATTCTGTTTTGTTCAACATATGCCCTTCGAATGACCCAAAATAGTTATCTCTTGACTGTGTTCTTTAATGGCAGTAAATACTCTTTGTTTATGAGGAATTTTTTGCATGAGCGGAGATGAATTTTAAATGGTCTTGTCATCCTGACGGCAACGTGCATTTGCGCATCTTTACCGTATTTATACGGGTCGCCTTTACATTCATCGGTAATCGCCTTACTTTGAAACCGTTTTCATAGGGTACGGATTAAAACGGGCCAGGGTGTTTACCCAGGCCCTACTTGTTTATGTCCCGTATGTTCTACGGCGGTGAAGCAACAAGTTTTACGCAGCATGATCCGGACTTCTGCTTTTCGGGGGTGTTGTTTTTCCGAAACGCATTTACTTTCTTTAGCTTTTAATCACTACCCTAAGACTAAAGTAAATGCTTGCCCATCCCGCTTCCAGCTCTCTTGTTATAGACGCACAAAACCTTAAGACAGCCGCTTTATTTTTCCGCGCCGTCAACAATCCGTTTCGCCAGCGCATACTACACCTGCTTCACAAGTACAACCGCCTGACGGTAACCGAACTTTATGTGAAGCTGCGCCGCGAACAATGCGTGGTTTCTTCACACCTGGGTATTTTACGCGGTGCCGGGCTTGT
This sequence comes from Flavisolibacter sp., assembly GCA_965247695.1. Lineage (GTDB taxonomy): Bacteria > Bacteroidota > Bacteroidia > Chitinophagales > Chitinophagaceae > Flavisolibacter. The sequence goes on along the minus strand of OZ252037.1, from coordinate 163,425 downwards.
GAAAACAGAACGGACAGGAAAAAACATCCATTACAGTTTGAATCATGATCGGCTGGAACAACTGCACAAGTTGGCTGACGGGTTGTTAAACAAAGGGCAATAAAAAAGCCCCGCCGGCTGCTGACCAACGAGGCTAATACATACACACATGATGAGAAAAAAGCTGTAGGGGGAGGGATCGAACCTCCACGAGGCAGTTAGCAAACGTGCAAAGTTTAGTGGTCAACCCTGGTCGGCCTTACCATTGGTAACGTCGGCTCTACACGCTGTTTATCCTGTGGTCCTCACCCTCGAGACAAGAGGGTATGTCTTCCAAAATTTCATCACCCCACAGTGTTGTAATGAATAATCAATGATGAGTAATGAGTTCGCGCTTTGCGTAAAGCTTTCCAGAAACGAACAGGCTTTACAACTTTGATCGTCCCACTCAATACTGATTACTCACTATCCATTCCTTCAATGAACTTGACAAGTCAAAAGTAAGGTGGCTTACACAACATCCAAGTAAGTTTGCAAAACTTTAGACATTGTTCAATAAATTACGGTTTCATTGAAAATTTTTCAAAAACACTTTTGTTTATGACCGCTGATTTAAATCTTGACAAATTGGATTTGAGCATTGTTCAGCAATTGATGCACGATGCCGATGTTTCGTATGCTGAAATCGGAAAGAAATTATTTGTGTCGGCGGGCACGGTTCACGTACGCATTAAAAAGATGCAGGAGGCCGGCATCATCAGCGGCATGAGTTACCAGGTGAATTTGAAAAAGCTTGGCTATGACGTCATTGCTTTCATTGGCATCTACCTTGAAAAAAGTTCGCTGTACGATAACGTAGCCAAGGAGCTGAAACGAATTCCCGAAATCGTGCGCATGAACTACACCACGGGCAACTACAGCATGTTTGCCGAAATCGTTTGCAAGGACATTGTGCAATTGCGCCATGTGCTGCATGACGAGCTGCAAAAAATAAAAGGCATCGAACGCACCGAAACCTTCATCTCTTTGGAAGAAAGCCTGAGCCGCAGCGTAAAAGTGGCCGGTGCCTGATATGAAAACAAAGGCTTTTTTCAGCGGGCTTTGGTGGCTGGTTCTTCTAAACCTTCTCATTAAACCTGTATGGATTTTTTTAATTGACCGGCAAGTGCAAAACACCATCGGCCAGCAAGCCTACGGCCATTATTTCGCCTTGTTTAATCTGACGTATGTTTTGATTTTTCTTGCCGATGCCGGCCTTACGGCTCTTCTCACGCAAAGCGTAGCCGCCGGCAAAGCCGTCAATGTGGGGCAACTGTTTCACACCAAGCTTTTACTGTTGGTTCTTTATGCAGCACTTTGTTTTTTTGCCGGTGCGGTAACCGGTGTCGGGCAATGGAACACCCTCGTTTATCTCGTACTCATTCAGAGTTTGTCTTCACTTTTTCTTTTCCTGCGCGGACTGCTTACCGCCAACCAGCTTTTTAAAACAGATGCTGTTTTTTCCGTGCTCGACAAAGCACTGATGCTAATATTTTGCATTGGGCCGGTGTATGGTTTTTTTACGCAAATCACCCTTCTTTTGTTCTTGCAATTGCAACTAATAGCAACCGCTTTTTCCGTTGCTCTTCTTTTGTTTGTTTGCCTGCGCAAGGGCCTGGCTTTTTCCGCAACGCAGAAGCAGTCGTTTGCAAACCTGTTTAAAGCAGCCGCGCCTTTTTTAGGAATTGTTTTGTTGATGGCCATGCACTACCGGCTCGATGGTTTTTTGCTTGAACGATTGCGCACAGACGGTGCAAGGCAAGCGGGTATTTATGCATCGGCTTATCGCTTGCTCGATGCCGGCAACATGATCGGCTACTTGTGTGCTTCCTTCCTTGTTCCGTTTATTGCACGGCACCGCCGGGAGCAAAAAAAGGTGCAAGGCGTTGTGTTGTTTCTTCGGCACGGCTTGTTGTTTACTGCCATTGCCGCCGCCACGTTTGCCTGGGTGTTTGCGCCTTGGTTGCAACGGCTTCTTTATCACACAAGCAATGCGTATAATGATAAAATAATCGCCTTGTGCATGGGCGTGTTGCCGGCTTATTATCTCACGCATGTTTATGGCTCCTTGTTAACAGCAAGGGGTGCTTTTCGTCTTTTTATTTTCATCCTGTTTTTCGCGGTGCTCGTCAATGCCGGACTTAATTTCATTCTAATCCCTTCGTTGGGCGCGGCCGGTTGCTGTACGGCCGCCTTGGTTTCGCAGTACGGTTGTGCCCTGGCTCTCTGGTATTTTGGTTCCCGAAGATTTAAGCTTTCCCTCGCAACGCGATGGGTAATTTTCTATGTACTGTCGGCTTTTGTTTGCTGGTTCTTCTTTTCACACCTAAAAAATCCGGGTACGGGCTTTGGATTATTTTAGCCGCCGCTTGCTTCTTTGCCGCGGCTTGTATGTTTATGCGGAAGGCAAGGTTGAAACGATTTATCGCTGTACTTAACTCCTGATTATGCCCGATCTTTTTTTGGTGATGGCCCGCCGTTGGAGCCTTGTGCTTTTGTTGACGCTTGCGGGCACTGCCGCTGCTTGCATTGCCTCGTTGCTAAGCCCAAAACTCTACGCAGGTGAAGTCACGGCCTTGCCAACAAATATGGTGATTAATGACAAGGCCCGCATCTTTAACCAAAACATTGACGGGCTTTATCCCGAACTCGGAAGTGCGGACGAATTGGATAGAATAGAAGGCACCGCCAGGCTCGATACCCTTTTCACAGCGGTTGCATCCGCTTATCATCTTGCCTCGCATTATGAACTGGATACCGCTAATGGCAATGCGTTGGATAAAGCCGCGCTGCTGCTACGGAAAAACAGCGAAATAAAGCGCTCCGCGTATGGTGAATTAAAGATTAAAGTATGGGACAAATCAGCACAAACGGCCGCGGCGCTTGCCAATGCTTTGTTGCAAACCATCAATGCTATTTATGAGCGGTTGCAAACGGAAAACAACCGCGCTGTTCTTAAAAAATTGAAAGAATCCTATAAGCAAAAACTTATGGAATTACAAAGTTTTGAAAGCGACGAAGTACTTCCCAAAATCAAACAAGGTGAATGGGAAGAAATGATGCAAAAATTTCAGGCAGATTCGAGTTTTAAAAACAGAAGCGAAAGAGTCACGGTACTTCATTTGGAAGGAACGGAAGCAAGAAAAACTTTAGAAAGCTATCCGAAATTAATTGATGAATATGAACTCGCTGTAAACACAGCGCCCAAAGCCTTGCTGGTTGTTGAACAAGCACGACCCTCGTTGCAGTATGACCGGCCGAATACATCACGAAACGTATTGCTTGCCTTTGCCGCTTCGCTGCTGTTTTCATTTTTATTGGCTGTGTTTGTAGAAAGCCGCAACGCAAAAGCATGACGGTCGCTATAAACAGAACGATCCTTTTTGTTGGCGCTACAACTCTGCTGGCAGGAAGTTTTATAGCAGCTTATTTAAACGAGCCGGTGGTGTTACTGCTCCCATTGTGTTTGTTGTTCGTTATTTTTTTACTTCAGTTTCCCCGTCTCCTTTTTTATGCGCTGATAGCCGCTATTCCGTGGTCGGCGGAAGTGCATTTCAGCGAAAGCCTTGGTACTGATTTGCCTGATGAACCGCTGATGTTGCTGACGGCTTTTGCGGCCATTCTGCTTTGGGCTTTCAGATCAAAAATAAAAAGGTTCGGTCGCCCTCATCCCCTGCTGTTTATTCTTTTCATCAGCGTTTGCTGGTTGCTGATTAGCGTGGCTGCATCCACTTATCCGGTTTTCTCTATAAAGTATTTTTTAGCGAAAGCCTGGTATCTGCTGGCCTTTGTAGCCATGCCGTTGTCGTTGAAAGCAAATGAAAAGCTGATAAAGAATTCTGCTATCATTTTATTCACCTCCATGTTCCTGGTTACGTTGCTTGTTTTGTATCGTCATGCAGGGCTGGATTTTACGTTCGCCGATGTAAACAAGTCTGTGCAACCCTTCTTTCGCAACCATGTGAACTATTCGGCACTGTTGGTATTGATGACGCCTTTGCAGGTTGCTTTCATCTATCAAACAAAAAACAAAGCGGTACGCTGGGCTCTCATCTTCTCATTACTTCTTGTTGTTGCGGCGCTTTATCTTTCTTATTCAAGAGGCGCCTGGTTGGCTTTCATCGTTGGCATGGCTGGCTTCTGGCTGATAAAAAAGGGATGGCTGTTCAAAACATTTCTTGTCTTTATTTTCTTTGTTGTTCTTGGTGTTGCCTGGCTTAAACACGATGATAACTACCTGCAATTTGCACCCGACCACAACAGCACTATCTTTCACCAAAACTTTAGCGAACACCTCCAAGCGACCTACAAAGGCAAAGACGTTTCTACCGCCGAACGCTTTTATCGTTGGGTAGCTGGTGCGGCTATGAGCAGCGATAAAGCATTCACCGGTTATGGGCCTACCACCTTTTACGAAAACTATGAATCATATACCATTCCGGTATTTCGCACCTGGGTGAGTGATAACAAGGAACATTCCACTGTACACAATTATTTTTTATTGCTGTTGATAGAACAAGGCCTCCCCGGATTGTTGGCCTTCCTGATTTTGTTGGGTGCGATGTTTTGGTATGCGCAAAGAATTTATTGCAACACAGAAGATCCGTTTTGGAAGACAACAACAGCAACAGTCAGCGCCATCTTACCCATGCAATGCACCCTAAACTTTTTAAGCGATTTAATTGAAACCGATAAAGTCGGCAGTGTGTTTTATTTGTGTGTAGCAGTGCTGGTGATGGCAGACAGGCGAATATCGAACAGACGAACAAGGAATGATGAATGAAGAAATGGGTGTCCGCTGTTGATGCATTTCCTTCGACGTTCAACATTCCTTGTTCGTCTGTTCTGCGGTTCGTTACAGTTTGCCCCGCACGTTCAACGCATCTCTCAATCCATTTCCCAATAGATTAAAAGAAAGCACCAGCAGCATAATGGCAAAGCCCGGCGCCAAGGCTAGCATCGGGTTTTGGGTGATGATGAAGTTGTAGTTTTCTTTTATCATCAAACCCCAACTCGGCTGTGGTGGTTGCACGCCAACACCCAAAAAACTCAAGCCGGCTTCTATCACAATAGCCGATGCAAAATTGGACGCAGCGATCACCAAAATTGGCCCGAAGATGTTGGGCAGAATATGCCTTGCAATAATTCTTGTGTGCGAAAAGCCAAGGACTTTTGCGGCTTCCACGTACTGCAGTTCTTTGGTGCCCATCGCTTGCCCGCGAACGAGGCGGGCCACGTTCACCCACATGGTTAAACCCACGGCGATGAACACCTGCCAAAAACCTTTGCCCAATAAAAGCGTCATCGCAAAAACAAGCAGTAAAGTCGGGATGCTCCAGATAACGTTAACGAGCCACATCACAACATTATCGGTTCGGCCGCCGAAGTAACCGGCAATAGCGCCAAGAAAAATGCCAACCAACAAAGAAATTAAAACCGTGATGAGGCCAACACTTAAACTGACTCGAGTGCCGATGATCAACCGGCTTAAAATATCACGGCCGTATTTGTCTGTGCCGAGATAAAACTTTTTAGTGATGACGGGTTCAGCCATTAACGCAGCCTTTGCATACGCGACTCTTTCCGTTACGCCTTCGTCAATGTATTTCTGTGCAATGAGGCTGTCGGCCGTTTGCGTGTAGTAAGCAATGGGAATGTATTCTATGTCATCGGGTTTGCCGGAAACCAATCTTGTTATGAAAGAGGTTTCCGTTTTGGCTTCTTTCTTCAGTTGGATAAATTGTCTCCCGTAACCGGGCTTCTCACCGCCGATTTCCAAGATGATTCTGTTGGCAAAAGGCGAAGGATCGGGCGAAAGAAAGTAGCCAAAGACGGCGATGAAGACAGCAACAAAAATCATCACTAAACCAATCATGGCGCCGGTGTTTTTTTTGAGCCGTCGCCAGGCTGCTTGCGAGAAAGAAGGTGATGCGTTCATTGAGGCGAAGATAGTACCTCACCCCTAACCCCTCTCCATCGGAGATGGAGAGGGGAACAGTGTCCGAAAGCACGGCGGTCGTTGACTATTTGCTTCTGTGTATTCCGTTCTGCCTATTGAAGAAAAAGTTTAAAGTAGCAGAGTCCTTCTCCCCTCTCCAAGTCTCTTGGAGAGGGGCCGGGGGTGAGGTGCTATCGTGTCCTTCTCTCTTTCCACTCATACTTGCCAAACTGACTAAGCAAGCCCACAACCACCGTATAAAAAACATGCAGCGGCTGAACGAAAAAGAAATGCCGCATCAGTTTCTGTTGGTTGAAAAAAGCCGCCACCGATGAAACAAATGGCCACTCTATAATTGTTTTCATGATGAAGTATAAAAAGAAATGAAGCCAATAAATTTTATGGAAGACAGCGGCGATGAGCAAGGCAAATGGCAACAGATTAAACAGCAACACAAAGCCTAAAACAACAATGATGCGCCAATCATCATACACCAATGCTTTGCTGGCCCAGCGGCGGCGTTGCATCAAGAACTCTTTCCAAGTTTTCATCGGTTCTGTTGATACGATGGCGTCGCGGCACTTTAAGTAAAACACCTTTTGCGGATGCGCCTTCCAAATCTTGTGCATGAGCAGCATATCATCGCCGGTGGCTATTTTATCAATGCCTTTAAAACCGGCCACGCTTTCAAAGGCTTCTTTGGTATAAGCAAGGTTAGCGCCGTTGCACATGGTGTGAACACTGGCGGCAACGCTTGCTCCTGTTATGCCTTGCAGGGTGATAAAATCAAGGGCCTGAAAAATTTGAAGCAGTGAATTATCGTGTGTGAATGCAACCGGTGCAGCTATAAAGGCCGCATCGTTTTCTTTATAAAAAGACGCCATCGTTTTCAGCCAGTCTTTCGTTACCCGGCAATCGGCATCGGTAACAACAATCAACTCTCCGCTGGCTTTTTTGATGCCGCTGGCGATGGCGATTTTTTTAGAAGAGGCTTCGGGCGATGTATCGGGCAGAATCATTTGAAACTGCACACCGTCAAAATCTTTTGCCAGTGCAGCGGTGTTGTCCGTTGAATAGTCATCCACCACAATGACCTCGAATAAATACGAAGGATAAGTTTGAGCTTCCAAGTCTTTTATTAAGAGCGGCAAGGTTTGCTCTTCGTTTCGTGCGGCTACAATAACGGAAACAAAAACGGAAGGTGTTTGTGCGGAGGGTTTGTAATCGGGTAGCTTGTTCCATTGAACGAAGTATAAGAAGATGAGTGCTGCGTAAACAATCAGGAAAAGGCCGGTAAGTATCGTTAGCAACATCGGTGTCAAAACTAACGAGACATTTCTTATCTATAAACGCATCTTTAATCGGGCGGCTTCTCACCAGATATGGAATGTCTTGGTTAGCCTCTAAAAGATTGAAGCGACTTCACAGACATTCCATATCTACAAAAGCGCTTCTGACCAACAATCTTACCGCTCACAATCCTTTTAAAAACTTTTAAAAGAAATGTTTGGCGGTTCCGTTTTCCACCGTACTTTTAACTTAGTTGCATAAACAACTATATGGTTTTAACAGGGTTCAAAAAAGGCGAATTATACAGCTTCATCACGGGCAAAGCCTCTACGGCCATTGCGCGGCGGCTTCAAAAAAAATTCAACGAGGCGGGCATCTCCGTCACCATTGAACAATGGAGTGTGTTGTACCATTTGTGGAAGGCCGACGGCATGAGCCAACAGGAACTTTGCAACGCCACTTTCCGCGACAAGCCAAGCATTACGCGGCTGGTTGACAACTTGGAAAAACTTGGGCTGGTAAAAAGAGTGGCCCACGACAAGGACAGACGAGTGAACAATATTTTTTTGACGAAGGAAGCGCTGAAGCTGGAAGAAGAAACAATGGGCTTGGCGGAAGAAACTTTGAATGAAGCCCTGGCGGGTGTATCACAGAAGGATATTGAGATGTGTAAGGAGGTGTTGCAGAGGGTGTATGATAATTTGGCGAGCTAACGGCCCATCCCTTGCAACCATTTCTAAAAGCGGTTAGCTGTGCTAAAGCCCTTCCCGCTGGGAAGGGTACAACTAGCATGAAAGCGGTACGAAGGCTCTTCGATTAAAAGACAGGTTGAACAAGAAGTGAAGCTTTGATAAGCGAGGGCTGTGCGTTGATGGCCTTCCCAGCGGGAATCCCGATAGCTATCGGGACGGGATGGGCCGCCGCGATGCAATGCTCAATAGAATTACCGAACGCAGAAGAGTGCGATGCAACAGACGCTCAATAGATATTCTTGCCTCTGGTCCAAAATCTGAAATCGCAAATCTGAAATCTAAAATTGTTATATGGAAGCAATAAAAACAGGAGTCCTCAAAGGCGGCGAATGGCTGGTAAAAGAGAGCGAGCCGCAAGACACGTTTACCCCCGAAGAATTTACCGAAGAGCAGCGCATGATACGTGACATGTGCGACCAGTTTCTGAAAACAGAAGTGATGCCCAACGTGGAGCGCATGGACAAAATGGAACCGGGCTATATGCGCAGCCTGTTGCAAAAAGCCGGTGAGCAAGGCTTGCTTTCGGTGGCCTTTCCCGAAGAATACGGCGGGCTGGGAAAAGATTTTGTGACGTCCACCATTGTGAGCGAATACCTCGGTGCGGGTCATTCGTTTTCGGTGGCCTTTTCGGCACACGTGGGCATCGGCACCTTGCCCATTTTATACTTCGGCACCGAAGAGCAAAAGCAAAAATATCTGCCCAAATTAATCAGCGGCGAATGGACCGGCGCTTATGGATTGACGGAACCCAACAGCGGTTCCGATGCACTTGGAGCGAAGACCACAGCGAAGTTGAGCGATGATGGAAAACACTATTTGCTCACCGGACAAAAGTGTTGGATCACTAACGGCGGCTTTGCCGATGTATATACCGTGTTTGCAAAAATTGACGGCAAGGACTTCACAGCCTTTATCGTTGAACGGGGCATGGAAGGCTTTACCAACGGACCCGAAGAAGACAAGATGGGCATCAAAGGATCATCTACCGTTCAACTCTATTTTCAGGATTGCAAAGTGCCGGTGGAGAATTTATTGGGCGAGGCCGGCAAGGGCCATAAGATTGCCTTCAACATTTTAAACATCGGCCGCCTGAAGCTTTGCGCCGCAGCGCTTGGCGGGGCAAAGTACGCCATTAACGGTTCCCTGGAATATGCCAAAACCCGCGAGCAATTTAAAACCGCCATTGTAAACTTTGGCGCCATCAAACACAAGTTGGCGGAGATGGCCATTGAAGCTTTTGCTTGTGAATCGGCGCTGTACCGTGCGGCCAAGTGGATTGACGACAAAGAAGGGGAACTGCACGAAGGCGGCAAACCTTTTAACGAAGCCGTGCTTGGCGCCGCTGAAGAATACGCCATTGAATGCGCCATCTTAAAAGTTTACGGCAGCGAAGTGCTTGACTTTATTGTGGACGAAGGCGTGCAGATTCACGGCGGCAACGGCTACAGTGCGGAGTACAACATCAGCCGTGCTTACCGCGACAGCCGCATCAATCGCATTTACGAAGGCACCAACGAAATCAACCGACTGCTCACGGTGGACATGACCCTGAAACGTGCCATGCAAGGCCGCCTGAACATGATGGGCGCCGCCATGAAAGTGCAGGGCGAGTTAATGAGCATTCCCGAGTTTGGCGACGAAGACGAAACGCCGTTTGCAGCCGAACGCAAGCTGGTGCAAGGCTTTAAAAAAGCCGTGCTCTTAACGTCTGGTGCCGCCGCGCAAAAGCTGATGATGCAATTGCAAAACGAGCAGGAAGTGCTGATGAACATTGCCGACATGAGCATTGACACTTTTGTTGCCGAAAGTTTGTTACTACGTGTAATGAAACTTGCCGAAGCGGGTGAAGACGTGAGTGTTTATAAAGACATTCTCGGTTGCTTTATTTACGATGCCGCCGACCGTGTACTCAAGAACGGCAAGGATGCCATCAACGCCTTTGCCGAAGGCGACGAGCAGCGCATGATCCTCATGGGACTTCGCCGCTTTACCAAAGCGCAACCGTTTAACAGCAAAGAAGCAAGGCGACGGATTGTGGCAAAGCTTGTGGAAGATGGACGATACAGTTTGTGAAGAACGTGAATCGTGAATAGAACAAGCCCCATCATTTTGATGGGGCTTGTTGTTTAAAAAGGCCTTTATGAACTAGGGGTTTGTCTATCTATTAAGCGTCTGTTGCGTCGCTCCCGATAGCTATCGGGACGTGTAAGTTCTTATCGCTATGCGGCACAGCATCGCGGTAAAGCCCCATCCGGCTTCCCCACCGGGGAAGGGTCAGCGCTGCGCTCCTTGCTTGTCAACGACGCTAATTTATTTGCAGAGTCTCCGAAAAGCGAGGGCTGTGTGCCGGTGGCCTTTCCCCGGTGGGGAAAGGTCGGGATAGGGGCCGGGTTCTCCCCGGTGGGAAGTTAGAGGGGGCTACCCAAACACCATCTGCAACTCCTTCCTCACAATCTTCAATTCCTGCAACTCCCGTATGCGGTGGCGCATCATGAACAGTCCCACCGACATGGCCAGCGAAGCCACGGTGGACGAAACAAAGTAGATGGAATAAACGGCGTAAATGTTTGGCTGCTTTTGAATGAAGTAGGTATAAAACACAAGGCCGTAACTGCTGTACGAAAACAAGACGGCGCCCAGCATCAACACGCGGCCAAGGTTCTTGCCGTGCAGAATGGTAAAGGCCGTTTGACGAATGAACAAGAAGGTTGCGTAGCCCACCACCACGGCCAGTCCTGGCGCCATGATGTACACTGATGCTTCGGGAGCAAACTTAAAGTACAGTGATACCATCAGCTCATAACCGATAAAGCCGATCAATATCTTTTGCATCAGCACACGGCGGTCGCGGGCCCCGCAAAAGAATAGCAGCGAGGAAAGAATCAGCGGCACTTCCAGATAGCTGTACAACACATCCACGGGGTTTTTAAAGTCGGGCACCGGCGGAATGTTTTCGGCATATAGGCAATGCACAATGGTTAAGCCGTAATAAAGACCGAGGGCAATAAGGCTGGTGTGCCGGTACAGCCGGAAAAGAACAATAACTAAGATGGGCAGGCCAAAGCAAAGAACAGAGCTAAGGCCAAAGAGGGCATTCGGATTCATAGGACGATTGGTTTTTCAACGAGGCAATTCAAAGAAAGGCGCAAACCGTTCCATTTCAAACAGTGGAGTTAAAATTCAGTAGTAGTCGCGATGTATAGTCGTAGAACTACGGGGGAGTCAATTGGCAATGAGCAATAGGTAATAAGCAATGGTGAAATGCAGGATTGGCAAGACTTGCAAGGAAAAGCAGTAACAGGCCGGATAAACAAAACGATAGACGGCTGTTTCAGTTTGCCTGTTGCCCATTGCCAATTGATTTTAATACGCCGTTGATGCCGGACAGCCGACCTTCTTGTCGCGTTTGCCACCGGGGATGCCGGAGGTTTCTTTGTACTTGTTGAACCAAAAGCGAAAGGTGTAGGTAAGCGCCACGTAGTAATAGCCGTCCTTGTTTTTTGGGTTGCCGCGAATGTCGCCTGACACCGGGTATTTGTTGCCGCTGACTTCATCGCCGCGATAGGCAAGTTCTACTGCCTTTGGCCCGCGGGCAGTCAGCAGGCTTGCTTCACCCACATAACGATTGCTCACATCATCTAAGTAATCGGTATTCAGTACGCGATAGCTGAACTCGAGGCCGATGCGGTGGTCTTCGTCCAACAGGTAATCGAGGCCAAAGCCAAGCGGAATGCTGAACCCCGTGAGACTATAATTGGGGACACCTGAAATAAAGCCCTGTCCTTCGGTGCTCAAGGGTTTTAGAAAAGTTTTGGCACCGGCAGCGTCCTTGGTATAAGGGTTATAGTGATAAGCGCCGATGCCCGCAAACAGGTAAGGCGTCCACCATTTTTCATTCAGGTTAAAGATGCTGTATTGAGCGCCAAGCTCAAAGTCTAAAAGTTTGGTGGAGAAGTCGAGGTTGCGGGCCTTCATGGACGCCGTGCCTTTTTTATCGGAAGCTGTTAAAGCGCCATAGGTAAAATAGCTGCGGGCCGTGATGTGTTCCGTAAGGTCGTAACGGGCACCAAGGGAAAGCATCGGTTTTGTTTGCGAAAGCGTAACGGGATGCGCTTTCAGGTCGCCGTTGTAACCCATCATACCGAGGCGTGCGGAAAAATGAAAGTCTTGCGCAGCGGCGAAGAGCGGAAGGACAGAAAAAATTAGGAAAAGGTTTTTCATGTGTTCTGGTTTGCTGTCGGATGGAGAACGTTGCGGTAGGTAGTTTTAGTACGATGAGCAAAGATGGCGGGTTTATTTCATCTATAAAATGGCTGCGAAAATTGAAGGTGGGAATTATGGACCAAAGGTTCGTCTATCTATTGATCGTCTGTTGTGTCGCACTGTTGTACGTTCGGAGCAATATTCAGCTTTTGTTACAACAGCAAGGAGTCCATAACTCGTTAGCAAGGACGCCATCAATAGTTATGGTGTGTATAAATTGAAAAAATCGGGAACTCAACTTTAATAGCTTTGTATTCTTAAAGAACACATTTGAAGACGCGGCACAAAATTGTAAATGGCGACAGTAGACGGATGATCGAATTGGCAAACAACTCGATTCATTTAGCAATTACATCTCCTCCATATTGGCAACTTAAAGACTATGGAAGCGAAGACCAGATTGGATTCCACCATAGTTATGAAAACTATATTAATCAGCTAAATCTTGTTTGGAAAGAATGCTACCGTGTCCTGCATGACGGCTGTCGCTTATGTGTAAATATCGGCGACCAGTTTGCCCGTTCGGTTTATTACGGCCGGTACAAAGTGATTCCCATCAGGGAAGAAATAATTAAGTTTTGTGAGAACATCGGTTTTGATTACATAAATCCTAATGCACAAAATCCATGAGAGAAAGTTTAGTGCAATGGACCCTATTGCAAAACTTAGATTTTCTCTCGAAGTCTCTTGACTTTCCTATTTCTTTGAAGAAAGGACAAGAAATAACTACAGATTTTGGAAGAATAGATTTCATACTAGAAGATCAAAACAAAAACCAACTTATTGTAGAATTAGAAACATGGCTTGACACCAAAAACAAAAGAGACTATTGCTTCAATCAAATTTTAAATTACAAGAACGTAAGTTTTTCAGAACAAACGGAATACTGCATTTTATATGCAAAAGAAACCAATCAAAAGTCGAAGTCAATCATAAATCATTTTGGAGTCGAAAATGATGTTATAATTAAATCATACTCTATCAACGATGTAAAGAAGCTTTATACTTCTACAGTTGAAAGGCTAAGCCTTAGTTTTGGACTATCATTACCTAAGCCTGCAAATTATACAATTTGTTTTCTACGTTGGTTAAACAAAATTTTAAAACCGTTTCGAGATTACACCAAAGATATTCTTACAACCAAAGAACTTTCATTTTATTTTTCTTCAGCAAACTCAACAAACTTTAAATGCTATTTACGCCTTGCATTAGACTTTGAAATGATCACAGAGACAAGTGAAGGATTTTTATTATATAGGAATGGATTTGAATATATTCAAAACTTTAACCCAGATATTGATTTTGCATATAATCTTTCATCAGTTGATCTGACTAACGAGCAAAAGAAAATTTTATTACGAGTTATAACAAACGGTAACTGGACTGCGCATAAAGTAAATATCTATTGGTTTTTAAGGTTTTTGGAAGTTACAAACGGTGATTGGTTGCCTAACAGCAAAATCTTTGAAAGACATAAACTTGAGTTAGTTAACGGATTGTTTACTGTAAACTATCTTTCAAGAACTATGTACGAATTTTTGAATTTTGCTTGTAATTGGTGTATTGAATTAGCCTTGGTTGATAAGATAAAAACCGGAACCAACTATGATAAAATTTATCTCACTCCTTTAGGAATTGAAATCAATAATATTTTTAGTCTGGATTTACAATTGAAGAAAAATCGGCTAAATCTTAATTTCAAATATCTCGAATAATGAAAAAATTAATCATAAAAGAAGCTTTACTAAAGCACCCAGCTATAATTGAAGAATTGGGTGAGCGACTGTATGTGAAGATTAAAGAAATCGTTATTCCTGAATGGACGGAAGCTTTCAACCAGCTCACCTTACAAGATTGCATTGACTACATTTTCAACCTTACTATCAATAGAACCTTTGACGGCTTTATCCGTGAGAAATCTGTTATTGAAGATAACCTTGCTAAAGAGTTTCCGAACGTGCGATTTGAAGAAAGTGACCCTGAACTTGACCATGCCGGCGACATTGATTATTTAGGATGGGTTAACGGTAAGGCATTTGGAATTCAGATTAAACCTGTTACCATAAAATCCAACTTTGGCAACTATTCCGCAACAGAAAGGATGAAAGCAAGCTTCATAAATTTCAGTAAACAATACGGTGGACAAGTGTTTGTTGTTTACAGTATTGATGATAAAATCAAGAATACAGAAGTAATTGCTCAAATTGCTGCTGAAATTGAACTCCTCTCCAAATCTTAGTTTGCTGAATATTGAACAAAGCGTACAAGAGTGCGACGCAACGACAGCTTCATAGTAGCACTGCTGTTGGTTCCAAAAAATGCCTTTCTCTTTTACGCCGTTATTCAAGCGATAGTAAGCCGCATCTAAGTCACACAACCATTGCCCATTTTTTCCGCTTCTCGCAACCCCTTTTCTCCAATTTCCCCTCTCTTTGCACGTCTCCTAAAACCGACAACGAACAATGGCTTCAACAATGAGCAAGAATATGCGGGTATGGCACCGCTACCTAGGTTTCTTTCTGGCGGGTATTATGGCGGTGTATGCCATTAGCGGCGTGGTAATGATTTTTCGCGATACCGATTTTCTAAAAAAGGAAAAAACGGTCAGTAAAAAACTGGCTCCGGCCTTGAGTGCCGAAGACCTTGGCAAAGCGCTTCGCATACGCAACTTTGAGATAGAATCGGAGAGCGGTGATGTGCAAAGCTTTGAAGACGGCACGTACAACAAAGTCACCGGCGATGCGGTGTACAAAGAAAGATCGCTGCCGGTAGTGTTGGACAAACTAACAAAGCTGCACAAAGCAAGCACAGGCCAGCCCCTGTTTTTCCTCAACGTATTCTTTGGCCTGTCGCTGTTGTTCTTTGTGGTCTCTTCGTTCTGGATGTTTCTGCCCAAAACAGCCACCTTTCAAAAAGGGCTGTACTTCGCACTTGCGGGGCTTGTGCTTACCATCGTGTTGTTGTTTGTGTAATGCTGTTGCACAAGCGTCTTTCCCGAAAACGTCTTCCATCCCGCAACGTTTTTTGTAAAAGCGTAGCCGCTTTGCATTTCTAAATAACGAAAGATGCCGGCACACGAGCCGGCATCTTTCGTTGCACAACATCGGTTGCAACGGTGATCATCTTTTCCTCGCTATCCCGCATCGGGGATATTCGGCTCCACTAAGCCCTTCAGCTTGTCCAACGATTCCTGCCAGCCCAGGTAACACATCTCTACCGGTATCATTTCAGGAATGCCTTCCTGCAGAACCTTGATTTCGGTACCCACTAAAACTTTGCGCAGCCACACGGACGTGATCATTTCGCCGGGCAGGTTCGGGTCGTCAAATACGTCGGTGTACTTTAAAAACTCGTCGGGTTTTATCTCCACGTATTTACCGCCAAAGGAGTGGCCGTTGCCCGTGGAGAAATTGGTAAACGACATGCGGAAGGTTCCGCCCACTTCTACGTTCATTTCGTGAACGGTGCAAAGAAATCCATACGGAGGAATCCACGAGGCCATGGCAGCCGGATGAGTAAAGGCACGGTAAACTTTTTCGGGAGAAGCTTTTAAAACACGGAGAAGGGAAACGCTGTTGTCGGGCATAAACTATTTTTTGGTTCCTACTCGTGTGGCTTTTCGGTGCCGCCCGTTTTTTACAGCGGTCGCTGCTCCGCTTTTTTGTTGATCCTTTTTAACCAAGGTTGAGCTTACAAATTTGGGGATAAAGTTTGACTGGCGCAGGGTGAAGTTGCGGCAATTGACCGGGTGCTTCCCGGCAATGGTTATGGAAGCGGACAAAACTCTGTTACCGCTTCGTGTCCTTTGTGTTCTTCGTAGCCCTTTTACGCAAGGCTATAGCCGGAACACAACGGGCACAAAGGACGCAAAAAGGACACAACGAAGGCGGCTTACGCCCTATCTTGCCGGCATGAGACAACTGCTTCTTTTCTGCTTTCTCACTGCAACGATCGTTGCGCATTCGCAAACTTTTTACGGTCGCACCACCGGTCCTTTGCCTTACCTGAATTACGGCCTTGGTGAAGACCGTCTCGGCGGGGCCAAGATGACTTACTTAGACAGTAACGTGCTGGTGAAAGTGGTGGACAGTGTGAAGGACGATTACAAAGTGCAACTCTCACAAGCGCATTTTGCCTACCTGCCCAAGACTTCTTTTAAGCACGATAGCGCTATCCGGCTTCAACCCTTTTATCTTACCACCAGTTGGAAGGTTTATGGCGACAGTGCTTACGATTACGTGAACGTTCCGCTTACCGAAAAGCTGCCGTATAAAAGCATTCAGCAGATAGCGCCTGCACGAATTGTGGTGGATGTTTTTGGTGTGGCGTCCAACACCAATTGGGTAACGCAATTAAAGACCGCGGAGGAAATCAAGAACGTCTGGTACGAGCAAACCGAAGACGATGTATTCCGCATATTTATTGAATTAAAGCATCAGCAGCACTGGGGTTATTCAATTGCCTACAACAAAACTATGTTGCAGATAAAAGTGAAGCGGCAACCGCCTTCGCTAAAACTAAAAGATTTAAAAATTGCCGTTGACGCCGGCCACGGTGGAAGCAATACCGGCGCATCGGGCATCACCTCAAAGGTGTTGGAGAAAGACTACACGCTAAAGATTGCAAAAGAACTGGAAGCCTGGCTACAAAAGAAAGGCGCACAAGTGTTCATGATCCGCACACACGACACCGATTTAACCATGGTGGACCGGACGCTGATGCTTCGTGAACAAGCACCGGACTTACTACTATCTATTCATCTAAACTCTTCCGGCCGCGACTCGGTAAAAGGCGTCAGCACGTATTACCGCTACATCGGTTTTCGCCCCTTGTCGCAAGCCATCCTTGACCGCATGTTAGACCTGGGTTTGGATAACTTCGGCAATGTGGGTTCGTTCAACTTTTCATTGAGCGGCCCTACGGATTATCCTAACTGTTTGGTGGAAGTGGCGTTCTTAAGCAACAAGGAAGACGAGAAGAAGATTCTTGATCCGAAGTTTCATAAAGACGCGGCGGAAGCGATTGGGAAAGGGGTGGAGGATTGGCTGGAGGGGATGAAGTAAAACCTTTATCTTTTAATGGCCAAAACCGCAACATGGAATTAGATATTTACGCGATTCTAACAGATGATCACGAGACTTATGAATTTCTTAGCGAAGGCCCAAAAGGCACCATCCGCAAGATCGTCGTTTACCAATTGGTGGGAGGCAACTTTTACAACCTTGCCTTTGGTGACTGGAATGAAGAGAATCTAAGATTGGACGACGATACGAGAAGCAATAACAGCGACCGCGATAAAGTGTTGGCAACCGTTGCGAATACCGTTATTGATTTCGTTCAATATCATCCATCTGCTACTGTTCATGCCAAAGGAAGTACACCGGCTAAAACCCGCCTTTATCAAATGGGCATCAATCAAAACTGGACATACATCAACCTCCTGTTTCGCATAAAAGGATTGGCTGAAGGTGTTTTTCGTCCATTTGAACAGAACAAAAATTATGAAGCCTTTCTGCTGGAACCAAAGGAAAAAAATTAAATTTGCTTCAGTTAAAATTCAACAATGCCAATTAAAGAAATAAATACCGGCACAGTAAAAAGCGTAACTGTTGTGAAGAAACTTCGGGACTATAAGAACGAACCTTTCTTCAAAAAAAAGTTAGAAGACACCAAAGCGTATTTGAAGAAATATGGTCTTCTTGAAGAGCTCACAAGAAAGAAGTGAGCGGGTTATCCTGAATTTTTAGCCGCTTTATGCGGCTTTTATTTTTGAAAATATGCCTCTCACCGCATTGCCACCACCACGTAAAACCACACCGCCACACTCGCAAACAACAAGGAATCAAACCTGTCCAAAAAGCCACCATGGCCCGGCATAAAACTTCCGCTGTCCTTTACTCCCGCCATGCGTTTTAATTTGCTTTCAAACAAATCACCAATGGTGCCTGTTATTGCCGCGATGCCCGCAATAAGTGCCGCATCAACATAACTCAACCCAAGCGCTTTGCCGATAAAGGCCATCGCCACCACGCAAAGCACCGCACCGCCGCCCGTTCCCTCCCAGGTTTTCTTTGGTGATATTTTAGAGAACGGCGTTTTGCCAATGAACGACCCAACGATATACGCCATCGTATCGTTTATCCAGATGGAGAAGATTAAAACCAGCGTCAGGGTCTTTCCCAGGCCTTCTTTGCCTTCTGTTGGAATGCCGTAAAGTGTGCGGATGCCCATAAGTAAGCCGAGTGACAGGGATATGTAAAACAATCCGAACAAAGAATAGCCGAGATTTTTTATGAAGGCAGCTTTGCGTTCGGCCACAATAATGAGCGGAAGCAAAACCAGCGAGGCCAGCCCAAGCCAAAAGCCCGCTGCGTTCAGTCGTACACTGCCGATGTACAGTTCATCGTTGCTGAAATAAAGCAGCAGGCACCAGCCGATGATCATTACGCCGTAGCGATGCAAGAAGCTAATGTTTTTATAATCGGGATTGAAGGCTGCTACCAGCTTTTGATATTCCGTCCATGCACCAAAATGCACGATGGAAAACAGCATAAAAAAAGCCCAGGGTTTGCCATCCTGTTCCCACAATAGGCCAACGGCCATTACGGCTACAAACACCACTGCGGTTATCGCTCTTGTCCGAAAAGTTTCTACGTTAAAGGCCATGGCTAAAAACTAAAGTCATCTTTTTGTTTTGGGAAATCATCGTTGTAAACCGCTTCGTAACTCGCTACAGATTTCTTTTGCATCCTGTATAGAATTGCAAAGGTCAGGGCAAGGCTGATCATGGCGCCAATGAGCAACTGAACTTCCTGTCCTTTAATCAGGGCCGCATCGGGAGCTTGCAAAGCTTGCGGATTGAAATAGAGATATACAATCACGGTGGCGTCGTATAAAAAATGCGCAAGTATGGCCACCCACAAGCTGCCGCTGAACCAATAAATGGCGCCGAGCAAAACACCCAAAAACAACCGCGGAAAAAAGCCGTAAAACTGAAAATGAAAAGCAGAAAAAACCGCAGCGGCTAGAATAATCCCCATCCATGGATTTTGGGTTAAGCGAATCAGTATTCGTTGTAAAACCGCACGAAAAAAAAGCTCTTCGCCTATGCCCGCAAACAGCGAAATGAATATAAGGTTCTTTATTAATTGGGCCGGTGTTCGTTCACGCAGCATAAAGCTGATTTGCCGCGTGGCTTCTTCTTCCAAACCCTTTATCCACGATTGTGTTTCGGTGCCAACCGGAATCTTTTGATTGATGTAACCGAGGTATTCAACAAAAGGATACGAAACCACGATCAGTAAAAGCCCCCATAGCCAATAAAGGCTTGAACTTGGCCCTTTCAATCCGAGATATTGAAAGGGCTTGCCGTCGGAGAGGTAAGAAAAAAGCAGTGAAGGCAGGGTGAAGAGAAACAGGAATTGAACGAGTATCATTCCCCGGATGAAGGTGAGCATTTTTGGGTTGGACAAATCCCAGGCTTTTGAATTGGTGAGTTGCGCCATTCCAATGCCGGTTATTTTTGACAAGATGAAAACACCCACTGCGCTGCCCAAAATAAAGCTCACCGCAGCTATTCCCAGAAACAGGAAGAACTGCACCCACAACGGTCTTGTTTTAAGATATGTTTGCATCGTGCTTTGCTAAATTTGCGCTTTTGCAGCTTCGCAAGATAAGCCCCCTAAAACAATCATTCCATTGGTTAAAATTGCCGACATACAGCTTCCTGATTTTCCGCTGCTTCTTGCGCCCATGGAAGACGTAAGCGACCCGCCCTTTCGTTCCGTGTGCAAAGTGAACGGCGCGGACCTGATGTACACCGAATTCATTTCGAGCGAAGGTCTCATACGCCACGCTATTAAAAGCAAACAAAAACTCGACATCTTTGAAGAAGAACGTCCGGTGGGCATTCAAATTTTCGGCGGCGATGAAGAAGCAATGGCCCTAAGCGCAAAGATTGTTGATGCCGTCAATCCCGATCTGCTCGACATCAACTTCGGCTGTCCTGTAAAAAAAGTTGTAAGCAAAGGCGCGGGTGCTGCGGTGCTGAAAGACATTGACCTGATGGTGCGATTGACGAAAGCCGTTGTCAATTCTACTTCGTTGCCTGTTACGGTAAAAACAAGATTGGGTTGGGATGATGCCTCTATCAACATCGGCGAAGTAGCCGAACGACTGCAAGATGTCGGCATTAAAGCATTGGCTATTCACGGCCGAACGAGATGCCAGTTGTATAAAGGCGTAGCCCATTGGGAACCCATTGCTGCTGTCAAGGACAACCCACGCATTCAAATCCCCATCTTCGGCAACGGCGACATTGACTCTCCCGAAAAAGCCTTGGAATATAAAAACCGTTATGGTGTGGACGGCATTATGATCGGTCGCGCCGCTATCGGTTATCCCTGGATATTTAACGAGATAAAATACTTTGTAAAAACAGGTGAACACCTGCCGCCGCCAACCATTCAACAAAGGCTGGATGTGATTCGCCAGCATCTGTATCGTTCTGTGGAATGGAAGGGCCCTAAAGCTGGCATCTTTGAAATGCGCCGCCACTATGCCAATTATTTGCGCGGCCTTCCCAACATTAAAGAATACCGCGGTAAGCTGGTCATCTTATCGTCTATTGAAGAAATAGAACCGGTGCTGGAAGAAATAGAAGCACAATACTGCGGCTTTGAATTCACACCCCGAACCGTCAGCATGGAAGCCATGATGGAAGGTCCCGGCTTTTGCAAATTGAATAAGGACTAAGTCTGAACCGCGATTTAGGTGGATGATGAGGATTGGCATTGAGTACACCGATAACTCAACCAAAGACTTCCTTCTACTCGAAATGCTTTGCATCGGGCAAGTCATCTTCTGTTCCGAAAACCTTTACCTTGTCTTCATTCTTCATCACACAACTGCAACTCATGTTCGGCTTATCAAAACACTGCCTTGCGCTTCTGTTCTTATACGTGGCTTTTGGCAACAGTTCTTTTTCACAAACGCCATCTTTTACGCTGAAAGACGTAAAGAATTATCCCTATCCAACCGAATTAACGGCATCTTCTGCCACGGCTAAAATAGCCTGGGCTTTTGAAGAAGAGGGCAAGCGGAATGTGTATGTGGCCGAAGGGCCTTCCTTTCAGTCACGCAAGCTGACGGCTTACACTACCGACGATGGGCAAGAAATTACGGGCCTGCAAATTTCCGCCGATGGCAAGTGGGTTGTGTACGTTCGCGGCGGCGACCATAGCGGTAACTGGGGCGATGACCAACCGGTGAACACAAGCTTTAGCGCAGTCATGCCCAAGGTGCAAGTGTGGACAATACCCTTTGCCGGAGGCGAAGCCAAAGCCTTAGCCGAAGCCGACGATGCCGTGCTTTCACCTAAAAGCGATTCAGTTGTGTTTATCAAAGGCGGGCAAGTGTGGATTGCACCCGTCAACGCATCAACATCGGCGAGAAATCTTTTTACATCCCACGGCACAACGAGTTCACTGCAATTCTCTCCCGATGGTTTGAGCCTGGCCTTTGCCAGTAACCGTGCCGATCACAGTTTGATTGGCGTTTATACGTTCAAGGATGCTTTTATAAAATGGATAGCGCCGTCCTTTAAACGCGATGGCAATCCGCAGTGGTCGCCTGATGGAAAAAGTCTCGTATTCATTCGCAATACGGGTGGCGGTGGTGCGCCGGATTCATTGTTGGTTCGCCGTCATCAGCCCTGGTCAATTTATGTAGCCGATGTGGCGTCGGGCAATGCAAAAGAAGTTTACAAAAGTCCGCAAACGCTGCAAGGTTCGGTGCCCACAACACACGGCGGCTACAACCTTCATTGGGCCGCGAACAACAGAATTACTTTTCTTTCTTACCTCGATGGCTGGCCGCACCTGTATTCGATAGAGTCTAACGGCGGTGCGGCAATGTTGTTGACTCCCGGCGCTTTCATGGCCGAACACATTACGTTAAGTCCTGACAAACATTGGCTTTATTTCTCCGGCAACACAGGCCCCGACGGGTTAGACATTGACCGCCGCCATGCGGTGCGTGTGGCGGTTGACAAAGCGGGTGTGGAAGTGCTAACACCGGGCGCCGGATTGGAATGGACGCCGGCACCGATGGCGGATGGTTCGGTTGCCTTCATCAGCGCCACGGCGCAACGGCCGCCTTTGCCTGCGGTGCTTTTAACAAGTTCAAAAGAATATCAATTGTTGGCGCAAGATCATATTCCTTCTTCTTTTCCGCAGGCCTCGTTGGTTACGCCAAAGCAAGTCGTTTTTAAATCGGCTGATGGTGTTACGATTCATGCGCAGTTGTTTCAACCGCCAAGTGGTGATGCAAAAAAGCCGGCGATTGTTTACGTACACGGAGGACCGCCGCGGCAAATGTTGTTGGGCTGGCATTATTCCGATTACTATGCAAACGCTTATGCCTGGAATCAATACCTCGCCAGCCAGGGCTTCGTAGTGTTGTCGGTGAATTATCGTTTGGGCATCGGCTATGGTTACGATTTTCATCAACCCAAAAAAGCCGGCGCACAAGGCGCATCGGAATACAACGATATAAAGGCAGCAGGTCTTTGGCTGGCCGCACAACCGTTTGTTGACAAAAGCCGCATCGGCGTTTATGGCGGTTCGTACGGCGGTTACTTAACCGCACTGGCGTTGGGCCGCGATTCAAAACTGTTTGCCGCCGGTGTGGACATTCACGGCGTACACGATTGGAGCAACATGGGCCGCGGGCCCGCGCCGGTAACGGGTTATGAAAAGATTCCTGATGTTGATTCAGCTTTGCATTTAGCTTATTTGTCCTCACCCGTTGCAAGTTTAAAGGGCTGGACGTCGCCGGCTTTGTTTATTCACGGCGATGATGACCGCAACGTGCCGTTTAGCCAAAGCACCGATCTGGTAAAGAGGTTGGAGAAGAAAGGCGTACCGATGGAAACGATGGTGATTGTGGATGATACCCACCATTGGATGAAACACGGAAACGCGGTGAAGGTGGGCGAAGCCATAGCGGATTTCTTTAAGCGGAAGTTGATAAAGAACTTATAACAAAAATGCAAGTTTGTAAGCTTAAGTCGTATTAATTGGCAAGGAAGATGGTAAGCACTAGTAGATGTTTAAAAGTTTATTGTCAACAACAGTCAAAACTATTTGGCTGTTGTTTTGTGCCGCTAACTTTCAATTGTCATGTAATTCATGTCTCCTGTTGAAAAAGTAAAAATTACAACCAAGTGATCAGTCATTTCCGGATCAATTGAATAATCGAACGTGGCAAAATTTTCTGCGCTGTCTGGATAAAGGCCAAGTCTTACAAGTCGTAGAGCATTTACCAGTTGGATGTCCGGGCTCTTTCTTTCATTGTTAAACGCAATAAGTTCGGAAAGATCGTCTTTATCAATGTTTTCAAGATGATGCTCTACATAAGTTCGGACGGTGTCGCACTCTTCGTCTGCATAATCCTGCTCTATATATCCTTTATTCTTCTTGTCGAAGGCCACAATGTTTTCGATAAAGTGTTTTACGATGTCCAGCCTTTTTGTATCACAGGTGTTGCTCTCAAAGTTTAGGTCAACTTGAATTTCTTGGCCATTAAAATCAACGACAACGTCGTAATACTCTTCCAGATTTTCTGTATCAACGTTTCCGAAAAGCGGTAATGCGTAACTCGCCATAGTTCAATTTTTTTCTTGAAGTTTAAGGTTATTTGAATCGTCGCAGCTAATGCAAGATTAAAAGAAACGATCTCTCCGTCCAAACAATGGTCAGCATCCGCTATACTATTGATGTATTCACTTGCCGCTATTTCTTTGTCCATAAAAACCGTTTGTTTTAGCCAATTGACCTACGAGTCCTTTTCCTCCAAATGCCGATTCAAGTTCCGTGGTTTACTCAACAACAAAAAAACGCAACCGTCACTGATTGCGTTTTTGGAAATAAATATTTTTGTTTCTACTGCACCAATACTTTTTGTGTGAACACCGAACCCTTGGCGGCATCGTACACCTTCACCATATAAATGCCTTTGGATGAACCGTCCTTCAACGGCAGGCTTTGCACTTCGCTTTCGTTGTTAATGACAATGCGTTTTTGCAGAAGGCTACGGCCCAGTACATCCGTCAGTTCAACAGTGTAATCGCCTTGCGGAACCTTGCTAAAGCGAACCGAGATGCGGTTGCCGGTAACCGGGTTTGGATAAACCGCAATAAGCTTGGAGAATTTTTCCTCGGGGTAAGAGGTCATCGCGATTTCGGTGAACTTGTTCTTGGCCGATGTGGACAGGAAGTTGCTGTTGGCCAAATCGGAGCTGCGAAATACGGAAGAAGCATTGGCATAAACGGCAGCGGTCCAATCTTTCGGATTGACTACATAATAAGCCTTGCTGTCCATAGCGCTACTCACCAATAAATTTCCGTCGCCGTCAACCACAGCGCCGTTCACTGTAAATGTTGCGGGCAGGTTTTTAATGCTGCCCAACAGTGTAGCCACTTTATTTTCCGTGTTCACTTTAAACACATTGTTGCGGGCCGAGAGAATGTAAAAATTTCCCTTGTCGTCAGCAATCATATCGCCGCCAAAAGAGCTGCAACGGTTGTGTACCGAGATGCCGCTGTTGGCGGGATCATCAACCAAAGAACCAAGGTTCTCAATTGCCGCTTTCTTGCCGGTAGAAAAACGAATGAATGAAGTGCCGTCGTTGTTGATGGCATAACCGTAACCATCGGGAGCAATCACCATGCGGGTGATGATTTTTGATTCGTCGTTCATCATGTCGCCAGCGCCGGTGAGCGGCTGGCCGGTAACGTAATAAACCTTCATGGTTTTTAAATCCACGTAGCGAAGTTGGTCCACAAACATGGGCGTGAAGTAAAGCCGGTTGTGTGCTTTGTCGTAAGCCGCGGCGGCTACCCCGGTGCTGAACGGTGTTTGCAAAAGCGTGCCCCATTTTGCATCGGGCTGAAGGGCGAGTTGCTTTTTAGAAACGGCATCAAAGGCAGCAGTCTTGGCATCGGTGCCATTGAGCAGCACATCGCTGTAAGCGCCGGTTTCCAAATCCAATTTGCGCAACACGTTCCAGCCCGTACCATCTTTGGTTACGTCGGTAATGGCGTAGGCAAAACGGTCTTGTGCCTGAACGTTGAATGCGGTAATGGTTAGCGCTGCAGATAAAAGTGCAGAGGGTAAAACTCTTCTCATATTCGTTTGATTTTTGTCGGTGAATTGGAAAGTCAAGGTACAAATATTTTGCCGCGGCAAAAGGAAATTCCCGCTTTTCTTCAGCCTTCTTTTTTAAACGGCTTGTAGTTATTTGTAAAGATGCTTTCCTGTTCAGTTTCGGCACGTAAAGGTTCGCAGGGTTGGAGCGTATCGAAACATTGCCGCGGCAGTTGTTGGTACAGCTTAGTGCCTTCGGTTTTCCAAGCCAGCATTTCCTCACTCACTTGCTTTATTATTTTATGCGGATTCCCCACAACCACCGAACGCGGCGGAATCTTTTCGCCTTGTTTAATGAAGCACAAAGCACCAACGATGCACTCGTCGCCCAAGTCCACTTCATCCATAATAACCGCATTCATTCCCACTAAACAATTCCGGCCAATCGTTGCGCCGTGAATGATGGCGCCGTGGCCGATGTGTGATGACTCTTTCAACAAAACCGTTACGCCGGGAAACATGTGAATGGTGCAGTTCTCCTGCACGTTGCAGCCGTCTTCAATGATGATTTTGCCCCAATCGCCGCGCAGCGCACAACCGGGACCGATGTACACATCCTCGCCAATAACCACATGACCGGTAACGGCCGCCTGTGGATGAACAAATGATGAAGAATGAACAACAGGCTTGATGCCGTTAAATTGATAAAAGGCCATAGGTTAGTCATTGGGAATTGGTTAATTAGGTATTGGGTTTACCGATTTCCCAATGATGACCGAAGGGATCAATAAAATGGCCGAGACGGTAGCCATAATCCTGGTCAGCCACCTCATACACAATGGTAGCGCCGGCATCAACAGCACGTTGTGCCATCGCATCGGGGTCGCTTACCATCAGGCCGATGCGTACGCTGACGCCGCTGAATTTGTCCGGACCAAAATTTTTGTGTTCGGGAGATTCATCAGCAACTATAAAGCGTGCCTCGCCTACTGCAAGATCTGCCACCATAGTGCCATCCGGCGCGGCCATGCCCATGAGCTCAATGGCCCCAAACGCTTTCTTATAAAACGCAATGGCTGCTTTGGCATCGGCAACGGTAAGCGTGGGCAGAATAAAATTTTTGAAGCCGCCGGCTGTATTGTCATTCATGTAAAGGAGATAAGATTAAGTGGCACAAAGGATGCGTTCGGAAAACGCTTTTTGAAATTATTGCTTTTTCGTTCGTCCCGATGTAAGCTGCCGGATAAGTAGATAAAGAAACACCGCTCCCACAAGGGTTACAATCACTTTGCCCTGCCAACTAAATTCCACCACTTGTAAAGCCGCATAGCCTTCCAGCAAAAGCGAGGGCAGCTTGCCCAATGAACCCGCCACCACAAACGTAAGCAACGAGGCCCGGCTCATAGCCGACGTGAACGTAACAATGCCCGACGGCAAAACCGGAATCAAGCGCAACGAAAAAATTATCCAGAAAGCTTTTTTGTTATCGGCGTTCAGGAGGTTTTGCGCTGCTTTGTACTTTTCCAGCTTGTGCCGTACGCTGCTTTTAAAACCTTTGCGGTACAAATAAAAAGCAATGGCTGCGCCAAGAGTTTCACCAACAAATGTGATAAATACACCCTGCCAATAACCAAAGTATAAAACCGCCGCCGCGGTTACAAAAAAAGAAGGAATGATGCCGACCAGCGAAACAAAAATCGCAAAGGCAAAAGCACTGCCCAGCGCAAGATTGGGATACTCCTGAAAGAAATGAAGAACCGCCTCTTTCATGCGTCCACTAATTTTTTACCGGTGCGAAAACAAGTGCCTTTGAAATGCGCTACTGCCTCTCCGTTTTGGTTGGTAATGGTAATGTGATACAAGCCGGTGCTGCGACCGTTGTGCAATTCTTTGGCTTCGGCTGTAAGCACATCGCCGGGCTTGGTGGCTTTGGTAAAGGAGATGCTTGTGTCCAATGCAACGGACAAATTATTCCGGTTGTTGCAGGCAAAAGCAAAGGCGCTATCGGCCAGCGAGAAAGCAAGCCCACCATGGATGGTGCCAAGCCCGTTCATCATTTCGTTGCGTAACGTCATTTGTATTTTTGAATAGCCTTCTTTCACGTCTAAAACAATGATGCCGAGCCACTGGCTGAAGCGGTCATCCTTCATCATTTGCCCAACCACTCTTTGCGCTGCGGTTTCTTCCATGTTAGTCTTCAATTAAATTGGTGGTGGCCTTAATCTTTTTAAGCGCATCAAACAGCTTGTCCAAATCCTGCTGATCGTTAAAAGCATTCAATGAATAACGCAGGTAAAGCTTGTCGTTCTGCCGCATCACCGGAATCTCTATTTTGTAAGCATCATAAAATTGTGCCTTCAGCTTTTCGGGTTGAGATGTTTTGATTTCCGCACTGTACATCTGCAAAATAAAATCATCAGTGATGGGTGCAATCGGCTTTGTATTGAGCAAATCACACAACGGTTGCGCATTGCCTTGCGTAAGCTTTTTACAGCCTTCGGCAACAGAGGGCCAATTATTTTCCGCCATAAAAGCAATGGCATCGGGCACGGTTAAAAACGCCGAATAATCCCGTGTTCCCTGTATCTGATGGTAATCTAAAAACTGCGATGATGAAGGAATAACGGCCTTGTAACCCCAGCTTACGGCAAAGGGTTCAATCATGGGTTGAAGCTCTCTCTTTACATAAAGAAAGGAGGAACCTTTTGGCGTCATCATCCATTTGTGACAAGCGCCGGTGTACATGTCGGCTTGCAAGGTTTGCAAATCAATGGGTGTGTGTCCGGGTGCGTGGGCGCCGTCCACAAAGGTGAGCAGGCCTTTGCTTTTGACGATGGCGCAAATTTCTTCCACCGGCAACCGCAGGCCGGTGCTGCTGGTGATGTGGCTGATGAATACCAGCTTGGTTTTGGCCGACAGGCCGCTAAAAAATTGGGCAATAAAATCTTCTTTGTCGTGCAATGGAAAACGGATGGGCTGGCGTTTGTAAACCGCACCAGCCTTGCCACAATAAAAATCCCAGGTGCGGTCGCAGGCGCCATATTCAATGTCGGTGGATAAGATTTCATCGCCGGGGTATAAGGCCAAACTTTTGGCAACGATGTTTACCGCGAACGAAGGATTTTGCACGTACACAAGGTCATCGGCTTCGCAATGGATGTAAGCGCCAAGTGCCTGGCGAGATGCGGTCAAATATTTTGGGCCGTTGACAGTAATGAATTGCACCGGCTCTTGCTCCAACTCAAATTGATACCGCTGATAGCGTTCAAATACCGGCTTTACACAAGCGCCGAAAGAACCAAAATTCAAATAGGTAACATCTTTCCGCAATAAAAACTGATCCTTTAGCTCTTGCATGGCGCGAATGTAAACACAGAGATGTGATGCATGGCGACCGGTTGTCATTCGCCTCTAAAAGACGGCTTTCTTTTTTCCAGAAAAGCCTGTACGCCTTCTTTGTAATCTTTTGTGGCACCCGCCCGCTGCTGAAAATTTTCTTCTTCTTCCAACTGGTCTTCGTAATTGTTCACCAGCGAAATGTTGAGCAATTGCTTGGTGAAGGCAAGTCCTTTTGTGGGCATGGCAGCAAGTGTGGACGCTATTTTTTTTGATTCATCAATGAATGTTTCATCGGGAAAGAATTTATAAATCATGTTCAACCGCTCCGCTTCTTCGGCGCTTACCTTATCGCCCAACATCATCAGCGCCGATGCTTTTTGCCAGCCGATCAATCGTGGCAGAAAAAACGTTCCGCCGCTGTCGGGTATCAAACCTATTTTGGAAAATGCCTGAATGAAGGAAGCGGACTGCGTTGCCACCACCACATCGCAAGCCAGAGCAATGTTGGCGCCGGCACCGGCGGCCACGCCGTTCACCGCGGCTACCACGGGCTTTTCTAATTTTCTTATTCGCGAGATGACGGGATTGTAATGTTCGCCCACAATGTTTTCAATCTTTAGGCCTTTGGGATCCACCACTTCTTCCAAATCCTGGCCGGCACAAAATGCTTTTCCACTGCCGGTAATGTAAACGCAACGCACTTCCTTCGCTTTGCATTTGTCCAACTTCTCTTGCAGCAATAAAGCCATCTCACGGTTGACCGCATTGTATTTATCGGGGCGATTGAATGTGATGTAGGCGATTGAATCTTTTATCTCAAAAAGGATGGAAGACATGGGATGGTTTTGGTTCAAAGCTACTTTGGTTCAATTGTTCAAACGTTCAATTGTTCAACTGTTTTGAAAACGGGCCGGCGGCTACAACGCTTGAACTTTTGAACATTTAAACAATTGAACTTTGGTCAGTGGCACTTGAAATAATCAAAGGCTTCTTTGCAATCGAAGCAGCGGTACATGGCTTTGCAGGCAGTGGATGAAAATTGCGAGATGACTTCAGTGTGATAAGAACGGCAGCGTGGACATTCAATAGCTTCCTCTTTAAACATTTCAGAAGAACAGGCTTGTTGTTTAGAATTGGGCGGCGCAATGCCGAAGGCTTTCAACTTTTGCTTGCCTTCATCCGTCATCCAATCGGTAGTCCAAGCGGGAGAAAGTTGTTGTTTAATAGAAACGTCGCGATAGCCTTTTTCAATCAACTTCAATCGAATGTCCATACTGATGACGTCCATGGCCGGGCAACCGGAATAGGTAGGCGTGATGGTGATAAAAATCTTTTCTTCTTCGGCTTGCACAGCGCGAACGATTCCTAAATCAAGAATGGAAAGCACAGGTACTTCAGGGTCTTTCACCTCCTGAAGCATGTCCCAAATTTCTTCTTCGGAAAGAACAGGTTTTATATGCAAGCTGCTTTCATTCACGATTGACGATTCACTACTCACGTGGTGGTTTTCTCCTTAAACTTTGCAATGGCTTCTTTGGTGAAACTGCTCAACACCAAACGTCCGCTGATCTCGGCCCGTTGGGTTAAATAATTGTCCCAGTCTTCGGTGCCCAGCCAAAGTGTTTTCTTTAACTCGCTCATGGCTTCGGGATTTGAATGAGCCAGTTGGTTGGACAGGCGCCGGATGGATTCGTCCATGCTTTCCACCGACGGGTGGCATTCGGCATAAAGACCTTTGCGGCGTGCCCAGTCGGCATTGCGCCACATGGTAGCGTCAATAGCAATTTGCGAAAAGGCCGACAAGCCGATCTTGCGCTGAATAACCGGCCCCACTACAAAGGGTCCGATGCCGATGGCAAGTTCGCTTAACTTAATGTCCGACGCCTCGGTAGCAATGGGATAATCAACCGCCGCCGCCAGGCCCACACCGCCGCCCACGCATTTACCGTGAATGCGGCCAATCACCATCTTGGGGCATTTGCGCACCGCATTAATTACTTCGGCAAAGCCGCTGAAAAACTCGTAGCCTCTTTCCTTGGTTTCAATTTTTGACAGTTCGTCAAAGGAAGCGCCGGAGCAAAATGTCGTTTCACCGGCGGAGCGAACCACAATCACTTTGGTGTCTTTATCTAAGCCTGCCGTGTGTATTTCGTGCGCCAGATCGCCCAAAAGTTTCCGGGGAAGTGAGTTGCTTTGCGGATGAAAAAATTCGATGGTGGTAATGCCGTTGTGTGTTTCCGATGTAACGTAGCCGTTGAGTAAATCCTTCGCCATGTTCCTAAAAGTTTTATGCTAAGAGTTTAAAAGAGAAAAGGAGATGCGGAAGTGCAATCTCCATTGGAAGCTTTCTCATTTCAAAAATAAGAAAGTCGAAAAGAACCGGCGCAAAATACCATAGGGTTTTGCTTAATAGTTTTAAAGGAGCTTTAAAGAGGAATTTTGAGCAGCGTTGTGCAGACTTCTTTTGGAAGATGAGACGATAAAGGGCGATGATAAAAAGAAAAAAGGGATAACCGGGGTTTTATTCCCTGGCAAGTTTGCCCAACTGATGCGCATACAGCCGGCCTATCGGAATTTCCAATCCGCCGATTTCCACATCATGATTGGTAAAAGCGGCGATTTTATTAACGGCAATAATGTAGGAGCGATGAATGCGCAGGAACAGGTTTGTAGGTAGTACTTCTTCCAGTGAAGAAATAGACTGTTTCACCAGCAAGGGCTTTTCAGCCGTACGAACGATCTTGATATAATCCTTCATGCTCTCCACGTAGATGATGTCGCTGTATTTTACTTTCACCATTTTGCGGTCGGCGCGAAAATAAACAAAGCCTTCATTGTCCACGATCGCGGCTTCTTCTTTTTCGATGGCAACGTTGGTGTTACTGATTTTGTTTACCGCTTTTACCAGGCGCTCCAGTGTAATAGGCTTCAACAAATAATCTACTGCATCCAGTTCAAAAGCATCCAACGCATACTCTCTATACGCTGTGGTGAAAATTACTTTCGGTGGGTTGCGTAAGGTTCGCAAAAACTCGTGGCCCATCAGTTTGGGCATGTGAATGTCTAAAAACATCAGGTCAATTTTTCCTCCTTTTAGTGCGTCCATTGCCGCAAAGGCATTGTCGCAGGTGGCGCCAACCACCAGCGACGGAATGTTGGCAATATGCGCTTCCAGCACTTTTATTGCCAGCGGTTCATCATCTACAATCAGGCAGGCCAGTTTCATACAGCGGTTAAGGTTAGTGGATGCCCGATGGGGCTTTCATTATTGATCACGACCTGTTGTGAGGCTCCTAATTGCATGGTTAATTTTACCGCGTACATCTCTTCCTGCTCCGTGATGTTCAAGTGATAATTGCCTGTATAAATTAAGTCCAGGCGTTTTTGAATGTTTTGTAAACCGATGCCTCCATCAGTATGTGGTTGTTTGTCGTAGCTGCAACTGTTGCTAAGTTGAAAGATTACCTGACCGCCTTCGGCGTGAAGATGAATGTTGATCCAGCATTGGTCTAACTGCTCACTCACGCCGTGCTTAAAGCTGTTCTCTACAAAAGGCAACAGCAATAGCGGCGCTATCATCAATCCTGTTGTTTGTCCGGTGCAGGAAAACGAAACATCGAGCCGGTTACCATAACGCAGCTTCTCTAACTCCACATATTTTTTTAGTACGGCAATTTCATTGTTCAAAGGAACTTCTTTCTCATTGCATTCATAAAGCATGTAGCGCAACAGTCCGGATAGATGCGTGACCACAATGGGTGCGGCATCGGACTTTGTTAGTGTAAGTGAATAAAGATTATTGAGTGTGTTGAACAGGAAATGCGGATGCACCTGCGCCTTCAGCATCTCTAACTCCATTCCTAATTTTTCTTTTTCAATTTTTTGGTTGCGGTCATTTTCAAGATACCATTTTTTTAGGAGTTTGATGGAGACGGCTACGCCGGTAATCATCACCATGGGAAAGGCGCTTTTCAGTCCCTGAAAGTGGATCTCCCAAGGAGGACTGAACCAGAATTTTTCAATTGGAGTTCCATATTTAACGGGCGCAATAAAACGGTTGAAAAAGATAAAGCTGGCCCACCAAACAATTTTCGCGAAGACGAGTGATACGACCGCATAAGAAACAATTTTCTTTTTCATCAACAGCTTAGGGATAAGCAAATACATCTGAGGGTAGGTAAACAGCATATAGAAAGGCAACTGTTCTACTGAATAATGCAACTCTGAAAAATAACTTTCGGCTGGTGAGTAGTAAGCGTTGGAGGCTAATAGGAAAAAGGTCCAGAAAGCGACATGCAGTAATACCCGCTTGATTGTAATTGCCTTCATACGTATTGCTTAAAGATGGAAGCTACGCAAATGAAGAACGCAAGAAGAGCCGCGAAGTGTAAAGTAGACAAACAGCGGGCTTTCGTCGCTTAACTGCATTCAGCTGCATTTCTTCTGTTTGCAGCCTTCTTATCGCTGTTTGTTATCTCCATTGGCAAGCCCGTCCACTTTGAAAAAAATCGGTTTTCGCAGCCGGTAGTTTCACATCATCAAACAACAAAATCAATAAACCTTTAAACAACCTGGTTATGACAAAGAATCTTTTCATCGCTTGCCTTGCACTGGCACTTGCCTTTTCGTCCGCTACAAGTTTTGCACAGGAAGAGAATACAGAACCCATTGCCCATCACACACCGAAATGGGTTTCTACAACGGGTTACTGGGTTGCCGAAAGCAACATCAACACGCCCAAACACAACACCCTTTATTTCTACAACAACGATGATGTGTTGGTGTATAAAGAAACGATGGACGGTGTTGTATTGAAGCTGAATAAGCGCAGAATAAAAATGCGCTTGAAGAAACTCGTTGACCAAACCGTAACGGCGTATGCGCAAAAACAAACGGCTGCTGAAAACGAAATGCTGGTGGCGAAGCTAATAAAGTAATTGTGAGGAGGAGCCTGCTTTACTGATACTTCAAATCTATTTACCATCTAAATATTGTTATGAAACATATCTTCAACACTAAGGTTTTTTCTGCTTCCATCTTATTTGTAAGCATACTATTATTTACTGCAAGCTGTTCTAAAAAAACGGAAGAAGTTCTTGTTCCAAAACTTACCGTCAGCACGTTGGCTTCAAGCTTTGCCAGTCCAAACGGAATAGCAACAGATGCTAATGGAAACGTGTGGGTTTCCGACCAGGGCACCGGTGTTAATGATGGCAAAGTATGGGTGATAAAACCAACGGGCGAAAAGTTTGCCGCCATCACCAATTTTGAATCGGTGCTTGTGGGTACAGACCTCGATGCACCGTCGCATTTGCTTTTTGCCGATGGCCTGTTGTACATCCTTGGAGCCAAAGGAAAAATGTACAAGGCCGACGTTTCTTCTTTTACGCCTGGCAATACTCCCATGCCTGCCTCCACGCTTGGCGTGGAAGACATTGGCGCATTTGTACTGGCGTATCCCTTTGTAAAAAATACCCACATGACACACCCTTATGGAATAACGAAAGCCCCGGATGGTTCTTTTTACATAACCGATGCGGCCGCCAATGCTTTGCTGCGCCGCAGCCGCACAGGAGTGTATAGCGTAGTGGCCGAAGTGCCGGGTATCCCAAACCCAACACCGGTTGGTCCGCCGGTGGTGGAAAGCGTTCCGACAGGCGTAGTGATGGTTGATGGAAAACTATTGGTGAGCACTTTGTTGGGCTTTCCTTTTCCTCCTGGCAAAGCGCTCATTTATCAAATCACCACAACGGGACAGGTAAGCGTTTATCAGCAGGCATTTACTACGTTGGTTGATATTGTTCCCGGCAATGATAAAGGTTATCTGGTGGCAGAACACGGAATTTTTGGTGCGATGGGTTTTGCAAAAAACACGGGCCGGTTAGTTTGGGCTAATGGGCAAACCGCAACACCCTTTGTTGCTGATTTGAATCTGCCGGTAGGCATTGCGCAAGCCAATGACCATACCTGGTATGTAACAAGCCTTGGCGATAAATCGGTTTTGAAGGTTGTATATGAATAACATTGCATCGCCGACGACAATGCTTCTTGACTACAACACGCCACCGATTAAAAACTAAATCAAAAATGAAGAAGATACTCATCGTATCGGCACTGCTCTTTACCTTTTTCTGCTCACACGCACAAGAGGATAAAATAAGACCGGAAATCAACAGCCTTGAACAAAAAGGAATCCAGGCCATACTGCAAAAAGACTCGGCTACTTTACGCAAGCTATGGTCGCCGACATTTATGGTAAACGCACCCATAAATAAAGTAGTAAAAGGCGGGCAGGTAGAGATGGTAATGAGCGGACGGATTGCTTACACTTCCTACACAGGTGAGATGGAGGAACTATTGGTTGATGGCGACTTCGTCATTACCATGGGCCACGAAACTGTTGTGCCGGTGATGGGCAATCCCAACGGCGGGCAAACCGTTCAGCGGCGTTATACGCATGTATGGAAGAAAACAAAAGATAGCTGGCTGTTGATAGCACGCCATGCCAATGAAATTTGCCATCCATAAGTTTACCCGATATATAGTAGGTGCAACCCAAGTCGTATGAATGTATATGCTGGATTATTGGTTGGGCTAAAGCCAATTATTGTGATGCCTTTATTGCCACGCCTTTAAAGGCGTGGCAATAAAAATGAAGAGGCTCTGGCTTTAGCCAAATGATTTACTTAGACTGCGATGGTTTGTAACATATTCTTCAACTACACGTTAGCCCCTTTTCTTCACCATGGTTAATATTGTAGCAATGCCCGCAATCTCTCCCGTTTCGTCCAGCATTTCCACCAGCCATTTTACAATGCCTTTTGGAATGTCAGCCTCTTCATCGGGCTTCCTATCCTGCGGCAGTTTTTCTTTGCAGGTAAAACGGATGGTGAGTTCCGCACCGGCGTAAACCGGTTTGGTAAAACGCAAGTCATCTATACCGTAATTCAAAAGCACAGGGCCTAAGTCCGAGCCATCCACAAATAAACCGGCTGCGGCGCTTAAAATAAAATAGCCATGCGCCACTTGTTTTTCAAACATGGTTCCGCTGAAATCGGTGTTAACCTTGTGGGCATAAAAATGATCGCCGCTTAACTCCGCAAAAGCGTCAATGTCTTCGGAAGTAATGATGCGTTTATGGGTGATGATTTGATCGCCGACTTGCAGCTCTTCAAAATATTTGCGGAAAGGATGAACATCAGATTGAATGCCTTTTGCGCCGGGCTGATATTGCTGCGTGATGGCCGTGATGGTAGTCGGTGACCCTTGAATAGCTACCCGTTGCATATAATGTTTCACCCCGCGAACACCGCCCATTTCCTCGCCACCGCCGGCACGTCCGGGACCGCCGTGAACCAGCATAGGAAGCGGTGAACCATGACCCGTGCTTTCTTTGGCGCAATCACGGTTCAATACCAGAATGCGACCGTGATGCGTACCCGCTCCGATAACAAATTCAGTTGCCAACTTATCATCAACCGTTACAATGGAACAACACAAAGAACCCTTTCCTTTTTTGGTTAGTTGAATGGCTTCGCCTAAATCTTTATATGGCATCAATGTGCTAACTGGACCAAAACATTCAACGTCGTGAACGGCATCATTTTTAAACGGCGCCTCGTTCAATAAAAGAAGCGGCGATAAGAAAGCGCCTTTTGTTGCATCGGCATCAAGCAGTTCAATGCTGTCCAGGCTTCCATAAACAATTTGGGTAGAAGCCAGCAGCTTTTGGATGTTGGCTTTCACCTCATCACGCTGGCCTTTTCCGGCCAGGGCACCCATTCTAACTTTATCGTTCAGCGGATTGCCAATAATGGTTTGCGACAAAGCTTTGCCCAAAGCAATAGACGCCTCTTCCAGCAAATGTTCAGGCACAAATATTCTTCGCACCGCTGTACATTTCTGTCCGGCCTTCACGGTGATTTCTTTTCGTATTTCTTTTATGAAAAGATCCCATTCCGGTGAGCCGGGTTCCGCATCCCGCCCAAGCACCAAAGCATTCAGGGAGTCGGCTTCCATGTTAAACGGAACGGCTTCTTCCAAAATAGTTTTGCCGCTTTTTAATAACAGTCCCGTGGTTTTAGAGCCGGTGAACGTAACCACATCCTGTGCTGCTACATGATCTAATAAATCACCGGCGCTGCCACACAATAACTGCAATGCGCCTTCAGGCAAGATGCGGGATGCGATGATTTCTTTTACGACGGCTTCGGTTAAGTAGGAAGTGATGCTTGCGGGTTTGACCACAGCGGGCACACCGGCCAACCAATTGACGGCGCATTTTTCCAACATGCCCCAAACCGGAAAATTATACGCATTGATATGTACGGCAACTCCTTCCTTTGGCACCAGCAAGTGATGGCCCATAAAGCTTCCGCCCTTACTTAATCCAATTGGGTCGCCATCGGTGCAGTAAGGCAGGTCGGGAAATTTTCTTCTTAATGAAGCGTTGGCAAACAGGTTGCCGATGCCGCCTTCAATGTCAATCCAGCTATCGGCTTTGGTGGCGCCGCTGCGATAACTGATTTGATAGAAGATCTCTTTCTTCTCCATTAAATACATTGCCAATGCTTTCAGCATTCTTCCACGTTCGTGAAAAGTTAGCTTGCGCAAGTTGCTGTTTCCGACTTCTCTTCCGTATTGAAGAATAGAAGCAAAATCAAATCCTTTGGTGGTAGCGTGAGTGATGGTTTCGCCGGTAACAGCATCGTACAAAGTTTGCCCGTCGCCGTCGCCGGTTATCCAATTGCCGGTGATATAATTTTCTAATTTTTGTGCGCTGTTCATATAACTTTTAAAATGGTTAGCGCACAAATATCCATCAGGAGGGGCCAACGCCGAATTGCTTTAAATGATGCAAAGCGTGTTTATGAAGCAAGTGAACGTTCTCTGCAAAATTCAAATCGCCAAAAAAAGGATTGCGGGTGGTTGGCAAACCGTTTTGCTCAAACACGGTAAAGAAAGTTTGAAGCTCCTGTTGCAGTTCTTTTATTGCGTCTTCTTTTGACGGGTTGCGCACCGGCGCCGGTACTTCGGGCAACAGGGGATTGCGGGTGTTTTCGCGAAAAGGCTTTTCGCTCAACATAAAAGCGCGGGCTTTTTCCAGGTGTTCAGGTGATGAAACAAATTCAGTAAAAACCATTCTGCCCGAAGCAATACGAACGCTGTCGGCAAAGTGCTCAATCATTTGCTGCACCGTCATCTTGCCCCAGGCCGGCTGCGTTTCGGTGGGTACGTCCTGCAATAGCGGAATAAAACGGGTTCGCAAAAAACCGGCCTTCGCTTCATTCATATACAATGGTTATGACGATAAGTTATGAGAGCAAGAAGTAGAAGTAGCAAGGCGTTACAAAGGAGTTTCCCCTTCGATGATGCCGCTTATCTTTTGAAAGATGTCCTCCACCGATCCCTCGCCGCCGATGCGTTCAAGCTTTGATTGCTTTTCGTAGTGGCCGGCCACGGGTTCGGTTTCCGTTTTATAAACATTGAAGCGTTTGCGAATGATGCCTTCATCTAAATCATCGGTGCGGCCGGAGGTGATGCCGCGGTTCACCAAACGCTTTACCAGTTCTTCCTCGGTAACATCCAATGCAATGACTTTATTGATGGCCGTCTTTTTCAATGACAGCAATTTATCCAACGCTTCGGCTTGCGCAATGGTGCGGGGAAAGCCGTCGAACAGAAAGCCTTTGGCGCCGGTGTTTTTTTCGAGGCAGGTATCTATCATGCCCACCACCACTTCGTCGGGCACCAGTTGGCCTTTGTCCATAATGTTTTTGGCCTCTAAACCCAATGGAGTTTTTTCGTGAATCTCCTGCCGTAAAAGATTGCCGGTGGAGAGGTGTATCAGCCCGAAACGTTCCACAATTTTATCAGATTGCGTACCCTTGCCGCTGCCCGGCTGGCCGAACAAAATCAAATTAAACATGTTGCTTGCTAAACGGTGAAAAACAAATATAGGGGAAAGGGAGTTTGATTAGCCGATTAGCTGATGGGATGATTAGCTGATTTGAAAATGGGCTGATTTGAAGATTTGGCGATGGGCTTACGCGGATGATTAGTGACACGATTCAATAGCGCACCGGCACAAGCCTATCAGCTAATCAATTAGCGTTTCCTTCCAAATCCTCCTTTTATTCGCTGTGTAATTTTAAGGCATGAAACGCTTTCATCTGCTCTTGTCATTGGCTGCCCTTTTGCAATGCTGCACTTCACAATCATCAAAAACAAATAGTATGAACGCCGCTAAGAACAACCCGCACTATTCCAATACCGACAGCGCCAAAGTAACCGTAAGCGATACCGATTGGCAAAAGATTTTGCCTTCTGATGTTTACCGCGTGGCCCGCGAAAAAGGCACCGAAAATCCCTGGAGTTCACCGTTAGAAACCATTAAAGACAAAGGCACATATTACTGTGCCGTGTGCGGCAATCCGCTTTTCATTTCCGACACCAAGTTTGAAAGTGGCTGCGGCTGGCCTTCGTTTTACCAACCCATCAGCAAAGCCTCCATTATTTACACACCCGATAACGAATACGGCATGAGCCGTACCGAAGTGCAGTGCGGCCGCTGCAAATCGCATCTCGGCCACGTGTTTGATGATGGCCCGCCGCCCACCGGATTGCGTTATTGCATCAATGGTGTGGTGCTTGATTTTAAAAAAGCGCAGGCGGCCGAAAAGAAGTTCAATGACCACGGATGATCGGGATTTTGAAAGCCTGCCTGCCGGCAGGCAGGGATTGTCGGGATTTGAAAACACATTTTTGGAGCAGAAGACAGAATAACGATTGGGCTTCCGTTGCGACGCTCCATTCATCGTTCAGTGATTCTATTAAGCATTGAGCAACGTGTTTATCATTTGCAGTCTGTTCTCCTCTGCAGTTCACAGATCCCTCCTGCGTCGGGATGACAAGGCAGAGGCGTTGCGGTATCAATCAATCTTGAACGTAGAGTTGATGAAAAGAATAATGAATGGTTGTTTGTCATCCCGACGAAGAAGAGATCTATGCTTACCGCTGTAAGAAAGGTTTACCATTAATGATGAAGATTGCACAATGCTCAATAGAATTACAAAGCGTAAAAGTGTGCGACGCAACCGGCGATGCCATGAAAAACAAAAGCCGGTCACAAAAAACTCTTCCTGTTTTCACTTAAACACCGTCGCCACAGCCCGCAGGTTATCTTTGTCCGCTAATGGAGAAAAGCAATTTTGTTGATCAGATACGGGTGTTTTGCCGCAGCGGCCACGGCGGCGCAGGCATTAAACATTTCCGTCGTGATAAATTAACCGCCATGGGCGGACCCGATGGCGGCGACGGTGGCCGCGGCGGACACATCATTCTTCGCGGTAACAGCAATCTGTGGACGTTGCTGCATTTGCGCTATCATAAAAACGTATTGGCTGAAGACGGCGAGAAGGGCAGCGATAACAATAAAACCGGCCGCGACGGAAAAGACGTAGTGCTGGAAGTGCCGCTCGGCACTATTGCCGTGGATGAAGAAAGCGGCAGCAAAGAAGTGGAAGTATTGCACGACGGCGAAGAGATTATCTGGATGCCCGGCGGCAAAGGGGGCTTGGGCAATACCAATTTTAAAACGCCAACCAATCAGGCGCCGGAACATTGCCAACCCGGTTTAGACGGCGAAGAAGGCTGGAAGGTGCTTGAGCTGAAAGTGTTGGCCGACGTGGGTTTGGTGGGTTTTCCCAATGCCGGCAAATCCACCTTGCTTTCAGTAATGACGGCCGCCAAGCCAAAGATTGCCGACTATGCCTTTACAACACTTACGCCCAACCTCGGCATGGTGGAGTACCGCGACGGCAAAAGCTTTTGCATGGCCGATTTGCCCGGCATTATTGAAGGTGCCGCCGAAGGCAAGGGTTTGGGCCATCGCTTTCTGCGGCATATTGAACGCAACTCCATTTTACTTTTTCTTATTCCTGCTGACAGCAAAAACCATGGCGAAGAATTTCGGATTCTTTTGAACGAATTAGAAGAGTATAATCCGGAGTTGGTACATAAGCGCTTCATCATTGCCATCTCCAAAAGCGATATGTTGGATGATGAATTAATGGCCGCTATTGAAAAAGAACTGCCGCAAGACATCCCGCATATTTTCATTTCGTCCGTTATGGCCAAAAACATCCAAACCCTGAAAGATTTGTTGTGGACCACGCTGAACGAACAAACGACTGCCGCATGATAGTGCTCGACAATATTTATCGCGTCTTCATGTTCATCCTGCCCTTTGCCATTTGCTTTGCAACTTACGTTTGGATGGGAAAAAAGGCCTGGCGGGTGCAACAAAAAACTGCACGGATGATTGCGCTGATAGTGATTGCCGGAGGCATTGCTTTCACGATGTACCGGATGGTTGTTTCTGTTGTGGACGTTTTTACCAACGATATTTTTGAGTACATCGCTTTGCTTGTGATGGTGGCGGTGCTGGCCCTGGCTTCTATTGTAATGGCCATTGGCGAACCGGAAGAAGAAAACCGCAGTGCGGACAAGCAAGGAATGTTGAAGGAAGAAGGAAAAGAAAACGGTCTGCAATCATAACCTGTTTCAGAAACAAAACGCAAAGGTGCGAAGTTACGGTTGCACGAAATAGAAGCCGGTTCGGATGATCTGCCGCAAAACACAACTTTCTTTCAAACTGTTTTGGGATTGAAGCCGGCGGTTCAGCAAGATGAACTGACTGTATTCAATTCAGGTTCGCAAGGGTTGGATTTTAATCTCTCCACGCATTTTCCAAAAGGTGTTGTTTGCATTAGCTTTCTTACCGATAATTTACCTGAAGTAGAGGAAAGGCTAAAGGCGGCCGGCATGGTTTACGATGGACCATCATCCTCGCATTTGGGCATGACCGCCATTCGATTCAAAAGCCCGGATGGTTATTTAATAAAAATAAACGCACCTACTCCCGCTTCGCCCGGTTGGCTAAAGGCATGAGGATTGCTTACGACTATCGAACAGATGAACCTGCCTACCGGACAGGCAGGCAAGGAGTGATGAATGAAGAAGTGAACAACCAATCCCAAATCTGAAATTCAATGAGTCAGGCTTTTGTACGCGAAGGCGATGCGCAATGGCTGCACGATGTGGCCCCAACGCTGAATGCTTTGCAGGTTTTTTTAACCGGCGAAAACAACGGCATTCGTGTGTACGAACAAAAAACATCGGTTGACCGCAAAACCGACCGTGAGCTTCATCACATGAGCAACGGCATGGCTTATACCAAAGACGAGCAAGGCCGCTGGAGCATCGTTTGGTAAGCCGCTACCGACCTTCACCAAAATCTTTTCTTCTTACCTTAGCTCACTTAAAATTTATTCTATGGGATTGCTCAATCAAAAAGGCAAAGACGCCGATAAAAAGAAAGGTGGCGCACCAAAGGCCGCGCAAGGGTCGAAGTTTATTGCAAGCAAAAGCAGCAAAGCGGCAGGCGGGCCTAAGAAGCCTATGACTGGCGGTTCGCAACGCGGCTCCTGATTACTGAATCATTTTTCCGTCTCTACTTTATTGCCCCGGTTGCAAACGATAAATTGTTTGCAACCGGGGCAATGCGTTTAAGTTGGTGAGGTATTTTTTACACTTTGCAACTGTTGACTTTTTTCCATAAGATGAAAGCGATTAGGAAAGCAAGCAGTTTATGTTGTAAAAAAAAAATTCTTGCTTTCTAAGCGGAAGCAGGATTTTGAACCGAAGTTATATCTGCCTCCAATAGTCATTTTTATTGTGGCATGGTTTTGAAACATATTTAATCGTTCACAAAGCAGAAAATCTTTTAGGGCAAGCAGTGATTTTGGTGCATGTTAGGCGTGGTGAAGTTTGTGGCTTGCCCTATTTTTTTCACAA
The DNA here is from genome assembly GCA_965247695.1 of Flavisolibacter sp. Lineage (GTDB taxonomy): Bacteria > Bacteroidota > Bacteroidia > Chitinophagales > Chitinophagaceae > Flavisolibacter. Next base: position 120,823 of record OZ252037.1, on the reverse strand, counting down.
GGCAGAACAAGTATTTAATCCGTAGCGCTATGTCGCTATAAATCAAAAAGCATTTTACTAAAAGGCGTCCCGCTTGCAGCGGGACGCCTTTTATTTTTCAGTTGTACTTACTGCCTCTTGCCGGTAAATCCAGACCTTGGAGGTTTTGAAAACCTTCGATGTCTAATGAAGCAGCAACAGCGCTTAATTACCTAAGGCCACTTCCTTTGCTTTTGAAAAGATGTTTGTCAGGTGATGGCGTTCGTTTTCTTTTTGGGGCAAAACCTTCTGCACTTCTTTCTTTCTCGATTGCCAAAACCAATATCCCGCGGCAGCCAGCGCCGCACCGGCCAGTATAAAAATGGATTTCTTCATGATTGATTATTTAGGTCAAGGCGACAATCACCGTGCCACCGAGGGATGTTAGGATATTGCGATAGTAAGATATTGGTAAGAAAGAGCCATGCAAGCATTGCGTGCCGAAACGAAATCATTTTATTGTTTCCGCTTTCCTTTTATCTTTTTTCATTTTTATAAACATCCGGTTGGTGAATGTGCATCCATCTGTCGGTAAACGTTAATGGGGTAAAGCCAAATTGTTGATACAAGCTGTGTGCATCTTTGGTAGCCAGCATAAACCGCCGCAAGCGGTGCAAGGTTGGGTAAGCCATGATGGTTTCCATTAGCCATTTGCTTAAGCCCTGGCCGCGATGGGCTTCATCTATAAACACATCGCACAAATACGCAAAGGTGGCCTCATCGGTTATTACACGGGCAAAACCGATTTGCCTTTGCTGATAATAAACACCAAAGCACAAAGAGCCTTCAATAGATCGTTGCACCACTTCTTTTGGAATGCCTTCTGCCCAATAGCTGGTGCTTAAAAAAGAATGGATGTATTCAATGTCGAGGATTGCTTTGTCGGTGCTGATGCGGTAATCATCTTTGGCGGCTTGCATAAAACGGTTTTGTTTTGCAAATATGAATTATAGCGATGACCTGCAGAGCCGGTGGTGGAAGTTGGAAGAAAAGATGCTGGAGCGATTTGGCAGAAAGCCCGACGTGGAAAGCCTTTTGTTTTTAATCGGCATACAGGAGTTGGGCGACATCAAAGAAAAGTTTACCAAGGAGCAGAAGCAAGACCTGATGCACATCGCCATCTGCACTGTATTGATGCCGAGCGGTTATTATGAACTTGACCGCGTGGATGAAGAAGGGTGGCCACACTTTGGTCAACTCAAGGCCATGCCGGAAATGAACCCTTTTGAGCAAGAGGCCTTTTTGAAAGACCACATTCTGCTTTACTTTCAAAATCATGACCTCATTTAACCTTGCTCTGTTGCCTTCTCTTTACAATCTTGCGTAAGAGAAGCACAACGGACACAACGAAAACTTCACGAGGTTATCTTCTTCAAATGCGAACGCTGATCTTACTACTCGCCACTTGCTATTCGCTGCTTGCCGGTGGGCAACAAGACGTCAAGATTAAAAACAAAGACAGAAAGAAAGACGTTGAGTTGATCACCACCGAAGGCGCCATCATTCTTCACTTATCCGATTCTACACCCGAACACCGCGATAATTTTCTGCGCCTGGTGAAGTCGCATTATTTCGACAGCATCTTGTTTCACCGTGTTATCAAAAGCTTCATGATCCAAGCCGGCGATCCCAATAGCATTCGTGCAGAGGCACACAAACCATTGGGCAATGGCGGGCCGGATTATACGCTACCTGCTGAATTCGTGCCTTCGCTCTTTCATAAAAAAGGCGCACTGGCCGCGGCTCGCAAAGGCGATGCAGAAAATCCAGAACGACGCAGCAGCGGCAGCCAGTTTTATATTGTTCATGGAAGAACCTTCACGGATCGTGAATTAGACTCTGTTGAAGTCGTGAGACTGCAAGGCCGCAAGATTTCGCCTGAACGAAGACACTATTACCAAACCATCGGCGGAACGCCGCAATTAGATGGGAACTACACCGTGTTTGGCGAAGTGGTAAGCGGGCAGGATGTAGTGGATAAAATTGCTACCACGCCTGTAAGTACTGGGCAAGATGTAAATCGCCCCTTGCAGGATGTTCGCATTCTTTCAGCAAAGTTGGTGAAGCGGCGAAAGAATTGATTTGTTGATCAGTTGATTAATTTGCCCGTTCAACTGATCAACTGCGTAACTTCTCTTTTCATCAGCTAATCATCAAATCGGCTAATCAGCTAATCATCTCCCTTCCTTATCTTGCGCCAAATCGAAAGCATGAACACCCCCGATAGCTTGCGCTATACAAAAGACCACGAGTGGATTCGGATTGAAGGCGATGAAGCCGTGATTGGCATTACCGATTTTGCCCAGCACGAATTGGGCGACATTGTTTATGTGGAAATTGAAACTTTAGGCAAAGAGCTAAATGCCCATGAAGTCTTCGGCACTGTGGAAGCGGTAAAAACCGTCTCCGATTTATATCTGCCAGTGGCAGGTACTGTTACCGAAGTCAATCCATCTTTAAACAGCAATCCCGAATTGATAAATACCGATCCTTACGGCGAAGGCTGGATGGTGCGCATGAAGCCCGCCAACCCGCAAGACCTGCAGGAACTAATGGATGCCGCGGCTTATGGCAAATTAGTTGGCTGATCAATAAATCTGAAATAAATCGTTCATCGTACATAAACCCGATGCTCTACCGCATCTACCCCAAACCAACTATTGGGTACTAAACAGACATACGAAGAAAGGGAACTGGTGACGGCCTTGCGTGGCAAAGACGACCAGGCTTTTGGTTATTTGTATGACCATTATTCGGGTGCGTTGTACAGTATCGTGAAGCAAATAGTTGGCGATACAGAGATAAGCAACGACGTGTTGCAGGAAGCCTTTGTCAACATCTGGCGCAAGATGGAATTGTACGATGAAAGCAAAGGCCGCCTTTTCACCTGGATGTTGAACATTGCCCGCAATGCCGCCATTGACAAGACAAGATCGAAGTCTTTTCAGCAAAGCAGCAAGCAGCAACCGATCCTAGAGAATGACGGCGCCTATGGTATAGTGAAGGCAGGGATGGATGATTTTGGACTCAAAAAAGTATTGCAAAAACTAAAAGACGAACAACGGCTGCTCATTGATTTGAGCTATTATCAGGGCTACACACACGAACAAATATCGAAAGCGCTGGACATTCCGTTAGGCACGGTAAAAACCCGCATACGGACGGCGCTGACACAATTAAGAACCCTATTGCAGTGAACGTAAAAGAATACATAAACAGCGGAATTGTAGAAAGCTACGTGCTGGGTTTAGCCACCGACGCCGAACGATTGGAGTTCGAGCAGACGGCTTCGTCCCATGCAGAAGTAGCCGAAGCAAGGGATGCGTTTGAACGTTCATTGGAAGAACAATTGTTGAAAGACGCCGTAGCACCGCCTTTATTCATTAAAGAAAAAATACAGCAACAAATTGCACCGGCGGTGATGGAGAGCGGAACGGTTGAAGATGTGGCCGAAACCCCTATGCGGCGCATGAGCGTTTGGAAACTTATGGCCGCCGCTTGTTTTGTGGGTTTGCTGGCAATGGGTTATTGGGCTTACAGCACCAATGAAAAATACAAGGATTTAGAAGCAAGGCAAGCTGGCATAGAAAACCAATTGAAGGATAGAACATCCGAACTGGCCGCGATAAAGTCGGATGCGGAAACGCTTTATAAGCCCGGAATGAAGATGGTTTCGATGAAGGGCACGCCGGAAGCACCGCAAGCTTTCACTACGGTTTATTGGGACACAACCGGTGCTTCGAAGGATGTGTATTTAATGATCAACAATCTGCCGCAACCCGCCTCCGATAAACAGTACCAACTTTGGGCTTTGCTCGACGGCAAGCCGATTGACCTTGGATTGGTTAACTATAGTGTTCGGGAAGAGCGTTTGCTTTTACGAATGAAAAACGTGCAAAACGCCCAAGCCTTTGCCATCAGTTTAGAGAAGAAGGGCGGCAGCACCGGAGAGGGTCCACAGGGTGGAGTTTATGTTTTAGGAAAATTGTAAATCTGAAAATTGTTGTCCAGCGTATATAAAACAGGGATGGTTGTTTCTACTCCTGTCTCCAATAGTTGGTTATCAGAGGCTGCTCGAAAGGGCAGCCTTTCTTTTTTGGAATAGGAAGGTTTGTACTGATGATATGCTGTACCCGCTTACTGCGCTTGTCCAAAAGTATTCAACAGTAATTGCGCAATCAGAACGGCACAAATTGTGGACAATACAACGGCTATCATTACAACTGTATTGGCTTTAGATTGCTTGGTAAAGAACCGAATGAAGCCATAATTTATAATGGCCAGACCAAGTATGAAAAACAAAAACAAGCGGTGCGTTTCAATCAGAAAATAGCCCAGCAAACCGCCGCCAATAACACTGCCCAATAATCCACCAATGATGCTACCGCTTACCGTCTTTGGTGTTACATTCTCATCCTTACTTTGCGTTTCTAATTCTTTGAATCTCTTCTCAATAATTTGTCGTGTTTCGGGTGCTGTAAAGACCTCTGACACAATCGTACTTTTCAAAGAGTCAACATTGCGGTTGTTGCGGTAGTGGTTATCTATCTCCCGTTGCAGGCGTTGATGTTCAACTTCCTTTAATTTTTTCTGTTGTAAAGATTCTTCGAGCTTTTGCAATCCGCCTTTTCCTTCCATTGCAAGCGTCAGTGCTTCTTGGGCTTCTGCGGAGTAGTCGTTTAAGTGACGGTATATTTCCAATAATTGCTCGTCGCTATAATTCTTGTATTGGGCAAGAAAATCGTTTACAGTCAGCATGGTAAAGGCAAATAATTTTGGTGAGAAACTGATACTGGTTTGAAGGTAAAAAACTTTTTTTCACAGTCCCAACTCCTCTGCCGGATTCCAAAACTGCTTTTCAAAATCCACCACTTTATCATCCACCACTTTTACGCCATCCTTCTCCAACAATTCCTGCATCCGTGTTGGCGTAGCAAAGTGCATCTTGCCTGACAACATTCCATTCCGGTTCACGACTCTTTGCGCTGGCACTTTAGGCTTTACGTTGTGCGCCGCGTTCATGGCCCAGCCTACCATCCGCGCCGATAGCTTTGTGCCCAGGACGGCGGCTATCGCACCGTAAGAGGTAACACGACCTTTGGGTATCAGCCGCACCACGTCAAACACTTGCTCAAAAAAACTTTCGTCCTTCTTACCCGAAGGCTTTACGGATTTTAAACTTTCTTGTGCGGGACGTTTGCTTTTCGCCATAAAAATTTTGTGTAGGTGGGTGGCTGAAATTCGTACAATCCTCGATAATTCGTGTAATTCGTGCTTAAAATTCGTGTTCCTTTCGTTTCGCCAAAAGGCACGACCGCTTCGGTTCCGGTACAGCTTCATAATCAAACGGACAATGCTTGCAACCGTTGCCGCAACAATAACCTCGTTCCAACAAGTAGCGTTCGGTAAAAACCACGAGGCCGGCTTCGTTCACGTAATAATCTTTGCCTTCAATCCAGTCCCGCTTCATCTTTCAATTGAGCTTGTAACGTTTTATCTAATGCAGTTGAGGGCAGTTGTTCGGGCAGCGAGAAACAGAAGTAGTGAACCCGTTTGCTGCCGGCAATGTCCAATCCTTCGTAATGCGTTTTAATGTACAGCTCCGGCGGCAAGCCCGGTTCGGCATACACATCATCCACATCGTGGTGAATGGTGCAGCCGTACATACCCGCCACTTTTTTGGTGAAGTTGTACAAGTCGGGGCTATCTGTTTTCAGGTGTAGCCGTCCACCGGGTTTAAGTATCTGATAATAGCTGCGCAGAAACCGCGGATGCGTCAACCGCTTTTTTGCCTTGGAGATGCGCAGTTGCGGGTCGGGAAAGGTGATCCAGATTTCGTCCACTTCTTCGGCTGCGAAGTATTGTTCGATTTGTTCGATTTGAATGCGCAAAAAAGCCACGTTCTTCAGGTGATGCGCAATGGCTTTTTTAGCGCCTACCCACAAACGGTTTCCTTTTTTATCAATGCCAATAAAGTTTTTGGCTTTGTAAACTCCGGCCAGGCCCACGGTGTATTCGCCCTTGCCACAAGCCAGTTCCAGCACCAGCGGATTGCGGTTTTGGAAAAAGCCGGTCCATGTGCCCTGTGTGTTTTCGGGGTATTGCAGCACGTTGGCAAACGTGTTCAATTCGGCAAAGCGCACTAATTTTTTTTGACCCATAACGATGAAAAATTTCAAGACCCAAAAGCCAAAATTCAATTCTCATCACGCCAACCTTGGCTTTTAAATTTGGCAGAAATGAATTTGCAAATGTATCAAACCAACAAAAAACGGTTTGCTGTTTATCGCAAACCGTTTCAACGATCGTAATGTTTTTTCACGTCCCCCTTTATCAGCTCGCCACTTGCTTTTGTTTTTCAAACATGAGCGCCTGCACCTGGGCTTTGTCTTCTTTCTCTTTCTTTAAATCGAACATGGTTTTGAACACATGGTCCCAGATGGTGGAGCTTACACCGAATCCTTTCTCTTCATCTTTGTAATGATGAAGATGATGGTTGCGCCACAAAGGCTTCATCCATTTAAACGGTGGGTTCCAGGCATGAATGGCATAGTGCATGGAAGCATACATCAGGTAGCCAAGAATAAATCCGGGGAAGAAAACAAAAACATTTTGGCCTAAAATGAGGTATTGAAGGCCGAATAAAACCGTGGCTAAAATAAGGCTTGGAAGCGGCGGCATAAACAGGCGCTGACGGTCGCGGGGATAATGGTGATGGTTGCCGTGCATGATGTACACGAATTTTTTTACACGTTCTGCTTTCGGCGACAAATGAAAGGCATAGCGGTGGGCGAGGTATTCGAAGAACGTCCAAAAAGCCATGGCACCAATGAACCAAGCGGCAATCTTGCCTGCACTAAAATGGAACTGGCTGGCGGCGTAAATGGGCATCCCCACAATGAACGGAAGGTACATGCCCCAAATCACCAACGGGTGGCCTTTGGTGAAAAATTCGAGTACAGGGCTTTCAAAAAGCTGCGCCTGTCCTTTGTTGTGAATTTTTTCAAACTTCATACACTGCCTGAATTTGTTGGCGGCAAATTTAAGCAATCAGTTCGTTTGGCTCTGCCGGTGATTGTTAAAGCCGTTTAATCCATCGGTAGCAGGGAACAGACGAACAGATGAATCAGGAATGATGAATGTTGAAACAGGAAATATCAAACAGAGGAACAAGGAAGGGAACCGTAGAACAGATGAACAAGAAATGATGAATGTAGAAGTGGATGTCCGACGTTAGGACGTTGCCTTCGTCATTTGATGTTCCTTGTTCGTCTGTTCGATATTCCTTGTTCCTCTATTCGATATTCTTCCTCTTCAAAGCAGTTGTTAAAACCTCTTGGCGCTGTTTTGGTTTACAGGCTGCACCTTATTCAACCGTACTTTTACCGCTGTGCGAAAACAGAAAAGAAACATCGTTTTAGAACAGGTTTTAGTGGAGAATTATGCGGCCGAAGGCAAGTCTATTGCACGGCGCGACGGCAAGGTGATTTTCATTGAGGGCGCCGTTCCCGGCGATGTAGTGGACGTTCGGTTGGGCAAAAGCAAAAAAGATTGGGCAGAAGGCCATGCGATAAGTTTTCACAGTTATTCAAAAGAAAGGGTGGTTCCATTTTGCCAGCACTTTGGCGTGTGCGGCGGTTGCCAGTGGCAGATGCTGCCTTACCAGAAACAACTTGAATACAAACACCAGCAAGTAAAAGACAACCTTACTCGAATTGGAAAAATCCAGTTGCCGAAATTCTTGCCGATCGTTGGTGCGAGCCAAGATAAATTTTATCGGAACAAGTTAGAGTTTACGTTTAGTACGAAGGAGTTTACACCGGAACGTCCGGCCCATCCCGACCTTCCCGGTAAGAACGCCACCGGCGCATCGCTTCGCACCTTGCCTGTCAACAAGCCTGCTACTGAAGTTGAGTCGTTGCAAAACGAAGAGAGAAGCGCCGGTGGCGTTCCCCTGTTAGAGGAAGGTTGGGATGGGGGCCGAGCCCTCGGTTTTCATGCCAAAGGCTTTTTTGATAAAATAGTGCAGATCCAAAAATGCTGGCTGCAAAACGAACCGCAAAACGAACTGCGCAATGCGCTTCGCGACTTTGCCTATGAGCAGGGTTATAGCTTTTATAATTTTCGCGAACACACAGGCTTCCTGCGCAACCTGCAGTTCCGCATTTGCACTACCGGCGAGGTGATGGTGAATGTGGTGTTTGGAGAAGACGACGAGAAGAAGCGCACCGAGATTCTTTCCTTCATTGATAAAAGATTTCCCGGCATCACCACGCTTTTGTACACGGTTAATCTAAAATGGAACGATTCGCTTTACGATCAGGAACCCATCGTTTACAAAGGCAAAGGTTATGTGGAAGAAAAGCTGGAAAACTTTCGATTCAAAATTGGTCCGAAATCTTTCTTTCAAACCAACACGGCGCAAGGCGAAAGCCTTTATCAAATAACAAGAGACTTTGCGGAACTTAACGGTTCGCAAACGCTGTATGATTTGTACTGCGGCACGGGCAGCATTGGTATTTTTTGCAGCCGCGGCGCTAAAAAAATCATTGGGGTGGAAGCCGTTGAAGCCGCCGTGCAGGATGCAAAAGAAAATGCGTTGCTCAATGGCATTGCTCACGCAAGCTTTTTTGCCGGCGATGTAATTGATGTTTGCAATGATGCCTTTTTCATGAAACACGGCAGGCCCGATGTTATCATTACCGATCCGCCGCGGGCCGGCATGCATCAAAAGCTGGTAGATAAAATTTTGGAGATAGAAGCGCCATTGGTGGTGTACGTTAGTTGCAATTCGGCCACGCAGGCAAGAGATCTGGCTTTGCTGGATGTAAAATACACCGTCACCAAAGTGCAGCCAGTGGACATGTTTCCGCACACCCATCACATTGAAAACGTAGTGCAATTAAAAAGAAGATAAGATGAGTCAATTTAAATTCACAAGGCCGGACACTTTTCCTCCCGTCATTAAATACCTGATCATTGCCAACGTAGCCGTGTTTGCCGCACAAAATTTTTTTGACAGGCAGTTTGCGCTTACAGACCACTTGGCGTTGTGGCCTATAAACACACCGGAGTTTAAAGGCTATCAGGTTATTACACACATGTTTGCCCACGGATCCATCGGCCACATTTTCTTCAACATGTTTGCCTTGTGGATGTTTGGCCGAACGCTGGAAAACGTATGGAGCGCCAAACGTTTTTTAAACTTTTACCTGCTTTCCGGCATCGGGGCTGCTGCCGTGCATTTGCTGGCGCAATACCTCACCGGCGGCTATGGTTATGCCATTGGCGCATCCGGCGCGGTGATGGGTGTGTTAGTTGGTTTTGCATATTTGTTCCCGAACACGGAATTGTTTATCTTGTTTATTCCGTTTCCAATAAAAGCAAAATGGGCGGTCATCGGCTATGTGCTGATTGATTTGTTTGGCGGAATTGCTAAATTCAGTGGCGACAACGTTGCGCATTTTGCCCACCTCGGCGGTGCGCTTACGGGTTTTATTTTAGTGGCGCTCGGCAACAAAACAAACCGTCGCGGGTTTTATTAATGTGGCAGATAAATTGCTGAAATTTTAGTCTATGAGTTACTATCAACAACGCAACCAACACAAACTCTCCATAGGCCAGGATGGCAACACGCTGACGGCCCTCCTAACTATCAACCTAAGCGTTTTTGCGGTTCTTGCATTTATTAAAGTGGTATATTATTTCAGCTTCAGCAGCGCGGGCATGGACCTTTTCAACGACCAGATATTTAAATATTTCACACTGCCCGCCGACCCGCACACTTTTATCACCCGCCCCTGGACGCTGATTACTCACATGTTTGTGCACGATACGGCCAGCGTATGGCACATTGTAGGCAACATGCTTTGGCTTTGGGCTTTTGGTTATATTTTTCAAGATTTAACCGGCAATAAAAACCTGGTTCCACTTTACCTCTACGGCGGCCTTGCGGGTGCATTGGCCTACGCAGTTGCGTTTAACCTTATTCCAACGTTGAAAGTTCAATTGCCATACGCACAAGCTTTTGGTGCGTCAGCCGCTGTTATGGCCATTGCCATCGGCACCACACGGTTGGCGCCCGGTTACCGCATCTTTCCCATGCTCAATGGTGGCATTCCCTTGTGGGTAATCACGGTTATCTATTTAATTATTGATCTGGCGCAGATTCCGTTTGGCAATGCCGGCGGCCACATTGCGCATCTGGGCGGCGCGGCCATGGGTTATGCGTTCATTGGCGCTTTGCAGCGCGGGCAGGATTGGGGTGTATGGATAAACAATTTTTTTGAATGGGTAAATAATTTGTTCGATCCCGATAAACCAAAAAAAGGCGCTTCGCCCAAAACCACTTTGTATTATAACACCAAGGTGCAGCCGTATAAAAAAGCCAACATTATTACCCAGCAACGCATTGATGAAATCCTCGACAAGATTTCGCAAAAGGGCTACGGGTCGTTAAACGACGATGAAAAAGAAATGCTGAAGAGAGCCAGCCAGGAGGATTTACTTTAAACACAAATTTTATAAAAGTCAAAGCCGTTGGAAATACCAACGGCTTTTTTGTGCAACATCGGTCGGATGAGTGCGTTTGTAAAACAGACCATGTGTACAGCATATTTACACATTGCCCATTTGCCGTCCAGTTTTTATCTTGCAGCAATGGCCACTTATCGCCGAATTACCAGAGGCTTTTTCTTTGTTTTGAACACACTTACTGCTGTTATTTTTTTAGCGGCCTGCCTTTCGCCCGAATTGGATCCTGCAACGTGGTGGCCGGTTTCGCTCATGGGGCTTGGCTTCGGGATTATTGTGGTTACACTCATTGCCTTCATTCTTTTCTGGCTGGTGTTTAAACCGCGGTATATTTTGCTTTCACTATTGCCGCTGCTGATAGGCTATAAAAGCATTGCTGCGTTCTTCGCCTTCAACACTACGCACAAGTTTAATTACCAAAAAGACCAAGCCACCATCCGCATAGCGCATTGGAACCTGGCCCGCTTTGTTGAGTGGCGGCGCAACAATAACAAGGGCAGCCAAACAAGGCTGAAGATGATGGACCAGATAAAAGAGCAGGCCGCCGACGTGCTGTGCTTTCAGGAATTTTTTACGTCCACCGATACAACCTACTACAACAACATGCGGTATGTGATGAACGAGTTGGGCTACCCGCATGTTTGTTTTGCCTGGAGCAACGATGGCGACCGGCAATGGTTTGGCAACGCCATCTTTTCAAGGCTGCCTATTATTGACAGCGGCAAGGTTTACTTTCCGCACTCCCGCTTTCCCGAAACGGTTTTGTACGCAGATCTGCTGCATGGCCGCGACACCTTTCGGGTTTACACCACGCACCTGCAATCGCTGGCTTTTAAAAAGGAAGATTACGAAAATATCGCGGAGATGAAAGAAGGCCAAAAAACCGCCCTGCAAAACTCTAAAGGAATCTTTGGCAAAGTGCGGCGGGCCATGTTGGTGCGAAAGGAGCAGGCCGACATTATTAAAGAGATGCTTTCCAACGACCCTTATCCCACCATCCTCACCGGCGACTTTAACGACGTGCCCAATTCTTATGCTTACGCCACTGTGAAAGGCGATAAGTTTCAAGACTTGTTTTTGAAACAAGGCTTTGGCATCGGCCGCACTTTCAGCGGCATTTCGCCCACGCTCCGCATAGATTATATACTGGCGACAAAAGAATTTGAAGTGCAACAATTTAACCGCATCGTACGGATGCTTTCGGACCATTACATGCTGGTGGCCGATGTGCGCTTAAAAAAATAACCGCTTATCTTTGGCCCATCATGATCGTTTATCCTTTTCATACCTGCTGTTGCCATTGACCTCTTCGGTCGTTTCCTTTATTTATCTTATTACGATCAGCAATCAATTCCTTTATGAGCAGCCTGAAAGTTTACAATTCTTATACACGGGAGAAAGAAGTTTTTGAACCCCTGGTGCCGGGCCATGTAGGCATGTATGTATGCGGCCCCACCGTTAGCGGCGAAAGTCATCTGGGCCATGCACGGCCGTACATTACGTTTGATGTTGTTTATCGTTACTTAAAACACTTGGGCTACAAGGTGCGCTATGTGCGAAACATTACCGACGCCGGCCACTTTGAGGAAGAAGGCCGCGAAGCCGAAGACAAGATATCTAAAAAGGCACAGATAGAACGATTGGAGCCAATGGAACTGGTGCAGAAGTACACCAATCTTTACCATTGGGCCATGAACCGGTTCAACAACCTGGAACCAAGCATTGAACCCACCGCAACCGGACACATTGTGGAGCAGATTAGCATGATTCAAAAACTGATAGCAGACGGCTATGCTTATGAAGTAGGCGGCAGCGTTTATTTTGATGTGAAGAAGTATGCGGCCAGCCACGACTACGGAAAGTTAAGCGGCCGTGTGTTGGACGATTTATTGGAAACCACAAGAGCCCTGGAAGGCCAGGAAGAAAAACGCGACCGCGCCGATTTTGCTTTATGGAAGGCTGCCCCGCCCGAACACATCATGCGCTGGAAAAGCCCGTGGGGCGAGGGTTTCCCCGGATGGCACATTGAGTGCTCCGCGATGGCGACGAAGTATTTGGGCCCGCGGTTCGACATTCATGGCGGCGGTATGGACCTGCAGTTTCCGCACCACGAAAGCGAGATTGCACAAAGCACCATCTGCAACGGCGTGGCGCCGGTGCGTTATTGGCTGCACAACAACATGATAACCATCAACGGTAAAAAGATGGGCAAGAGCTATGGAAACCAAATCATGCTGACGCAGATGTTTAGCGGCGATCATCCTTTGTTGGAGAAAGCCTATTCGCCCATGACCATTCGCTTCTTTATTTTACAAACGCATTACCGCAGCACGCTTGATTTTGGCAACGAAGCCCTGATAGCAGCCGAGAGAGGATTGAAACGATTGATGGAGGCATATCAATGGCTGCAATCGGCAACAGGCAATGGGCAACAGGCAAAAGGAAGCGACACAGAGCTGGATGCAAAAGTGGTGAAACTGGTAAGTGAGTTTGATGAATTTATTACCGATGACTTCAGCACGGCGAAAGTGTTGGCGAATATGTTTGAGCTGGTGCCGGTTATCAATGCCATCAAGGACAAACAAATTGGTGTTGATACCTTGTCAGCAGAAACCTTTGCGCTGCTTCAATCCCGCATGAAAGTTTATGTGGAAGATATTTTGGGTCTGCAATCGGAAGTGGTGGGTGAAACCGACAAGCTCAAAGGCGTGATGGAGGTGTTGATTGCGGTGCGCAAAGACGCAAGGGCGAATAAAAATTGGGCCTTGTCGGATAAAATAAGAAACCAATTGGCGGAAGCGGGCATTCTGTTGAAAGATGAAAAAGGTGGAGAGATGAGTTGGAATTTGAGTTGAGTATTCTTTACTGTTTTTAAAAACTAAAAATTTTTATAGATGCTTTCTTCAGAATACAATAATGTTTTCTTGCGTGGTTTAGATGCTTCATGCGTCGGCATATTAGCTGGATACGGCTTAGAAGCTTATGATAAGGAGTTTGATTTGTTCTATCCTTCCATTGGAAAAGACTTTGCGCAAGATCGAAATCTCTTGGTAGTTGGCCAGGCGACAAATGGCTGGGAACCGCACTTTACAATTGGAAACGAGGTCACACATGACATTGGAAAATTGGTTAACGACGCAATAAGCTATTCAAAAGAAGAAGGTGATAAATGTTCGTTGGAATGGATAAATGAAAAATGGACGGATCAGAATTATAGTCTTTATCGTTCCTTCTTTTGGAACATCACTTATAAACTTGTCAAGGCTTTTTACGGTCGTACTGATAAGGATTGGAATAATGTCATTGCTTGGAGCAATCTTATGAAAATCGCACCAAAAGAAGGCGGCAATCCAGACGGAACGCTCATTCGGGCGCAGAGAAGAATGGCGGCAGAGTTATTTAAAAAAGAAATCGAAGACCTGCGTCCAAAAAATGTCCTCTTATTAACAAATTTCCAAAAATGGGCAAAGCCGATTTTTGACTACAGCTTTTTAGAATACGAAACAAAGGGCAGTGGCTTTGTAGAAGCGACAGCCGACTTAAATGGAAGTCGAATTATTGTTACTAAACGAGGGTATTTGAGTATTACTCATGAGCAAGCAGTTGAAGAAATCAGCCAATACTTGATTAGATAGTATAAATGTTTATTTGGGCTTTATTGAGAGGGTAATGATATAGGAGTTGTTACCAACTCTTTTTTGTTCCGTAGGAACATCTTATGGGTAGAACTATTTACCGGGTGTTGGCAGGCGTTCCTTCGGAACGCTTGGTGCAAATCGCCATCTTTCTACCCATCAATGCTCCCTACGGGAGCCGGTAACAACTCGTATATCATTACCGTTGAAAGGCATTATGGAACTGTCAGTCTCGATTTTAAATCTTATCTCCTTTATGTCTAAAAAAAGGAAATTGACAATGATGATATCGCCGAATAAAAAGGTGGTTGAAGCTTAGTCTTTATTGTAAAATGTTGATAATTGATTCCATTCATCGTCCGTCCAGTCATCATATAAGTTTTCACCAGACTTGGATGCCCTCACCATCTCCCACTTTCCCGGCGGCCCCGGAAGCTTCTCTACCTTGAATCCTGCAGCCTTCATAGCTCTTCGCACATCACCTTTTGAACAATAGGTCACCAACAAGCCGTTTTTATTCAACATAGAAAAAAGCTTTTCAAATATTTCCTTCGTCCAGAGTTCAGGTTGTGCCAATGGGGCGAAGGCATCGTAATAAATAAGATTGAAACGTTTATCAGTTGACAGGTTGAGAAGGCTTGCCTGAAGTTTTGTGATGCTGAAAAAATTAGTTAACGTCATTTCTTCGTTCCACCGGCAGCCGTGCAATTGCTGAAATAGATCGGGATGTCCAAGTAGATCAGAATAATTCAGGCCGCTTGCTTCGCTAAGGGACAGCGGCGATGTTTCAACCGCTGTGTAATGAATAATTGTTCCCATTTTTCCGGCTTCGATGGCCGTGAGAAAAGCATTCAACCCGGTGCCGAAACCCATCTCAAAAAGGTTGATTGGTTGATTGGATAATTGGTTAATCAGGTAACGTAAACCAGCTTCAATAAACACATGTTTAGACTCCTGAATCGCTCCGTGCACCGAATGATATGTCACGTTCAATTGGGGAATAGTTATGGTGTGCGACCCATCTTTTGTGACTATGATTTCTTTTTTCAACATTAAAGATGTCGGTTACATTTGTTTTTTTACCACGCTCAAAAATCTTACAAATCCCGCTTCTTGCAATGGACTACGTCACCCATCTTTCCAAAGACGCCAGGCTGCGCAAGGTTCTTGCCGGCCAGGACGCCGTTGAACTTCAGTCGCGTAAAAATATTCCGCTCCGGCTTTGCGCTTCTATAATGAGCCAGCAGCTTTCCACCAAAGTGGCCAAAGTTATCTTTCACCGCTTTCTTGATCTGTATGGCGGTGCCGAACCCACGCCACAACAGATTGCCGATACGCCTTTTGATGAGCTACGGGCCATTGGTTTGAGCAACGCCAAAACGCAGTACGTTTTAAATGTGGCCCAGTTTGCCCTTGAGCAAAAGCTTAATGACAAGAAATTGAAGAAGATGTCCAACGAAGAAATTATTACTCTGCTCACGCAAATAAAAGGCGTGGGTCAATGGACGGTGGAGATGTTGCTGATGTTTACGTTGGGCCGTGAAGACGTTTTTGCCGTGGACGATTACGGCATTCAATCGGCCATGAAAAAGTTATACAAGCTTGATGACAGCAGTAAAAGGGAAATGAAAGAAGCCATGAAAAAGCTATCATCTAAATGGAGCCCTTACCGCACTTATGCCTGCCTGCACCTTTGGCAATGGAAAGACGGGGGCGATTAGCCGATTTGAAAATTTGGCGATTTGAAAATAGGCTTGCGCCAGTCTTCCGTTGCTTCTTATTCATGTTTCAAGAATCCCTATTCACCTATAAACCATCTTCAAATTTTCAAATCATCACCTTTTCAAATCATTCTTAATTTTCCCGCAAACCCTTGCCTCGTCCACGCTCTTGCCTACATTTGTCTTAATGGAATACAATACCACAAGAAATCATTTAACCATGCGGGAGTACGGACGCCACATTCAAAAGATGGTGGAACACCTGCTTACCGTAGAAGACCGCGAAAGCCGCCAGCAGCAGGCTTATGTGGTGATTGAGTTGATGGGCTTTCTGAACCCGCATCTTAAAAACGTCGAAGACTTTCGCCACAAACTGTGGGATCACCTTTTTTACGTTTCCGATTTTAAGCTCGATGTGGACTCGCCCTATCCCATCCCGCAAAAAGAAACTTATAAAGCCAAACCGGGCCCCTTGCCTTATCCCAAACGCTATCCACGATACTCCCATCTTGGAAAAAATTTAGAGTTGGTTATTAATAAAGCGCTGAACGAAGAAAGTCCCGAAAAACGCCAGGGCTTTGCCAACGCCATTGCTTATTACATGAAGCTGGCTTATACCAACTGGCATAAGGATACGGTGCACGATGATGCCATTCAAAGCGAGTTGACCAACATTACCCAGGGCCAGTTGGAATTTACGGCCACCCCTTATGTAAAAGCTTATCGGATGCAGCCCGAAACCCGCGACAACCGCGGCGGATATGGCCGCCAGCAACAACGCGGCAAATTCGGCCCGCGCAACAACAACGGGCAGCAACGCAATAACGACGGCCGCAACAACATGAACAACAAGTACGGCAATAAGAAGCGTTTTAAGTGAGCGCAAGTAGCGAGTGGCAAATAGCCAGTAGCGCTTTGACCGTGACGTTTTTTGTAAAACAACCCCTTTGCTATTCGAAGGGGTTGTTTTGTGAAGTGGATACTTCAACAAAAGGCTGCTGGCTACTTGCCACCCGCTACTTGCTTTACCCACCGTCTTTAACAATCCTCTTTAATTTTTCCACCTAATTTGCCCAACTAATCCTGCTTTCCCAACCGCCTTTTTACCGATTGAATCATTCATCATGCAACGATTTCTATCCGCCTTACTCGCGACTGTTTTTGTGTTGGCCGGCGCCGCTGCTTTTGCACAAACGGACACGTCAAAACCGACATCTGTTGATCCCGACTTGCTCAACATTAACAGCAACCGGATTCCAAAAGAATACACCATTCGTACGGTAAGGGTTACCGGCATTCACACGCTTGATTCAGCCATCGTTCTTTCCATATCGGGCCTGCAGGCGGGCGACAAAGTATTGCTGCCTGGCGGCGAGGCTTTTTCCAGAGCCATCAACAATTTGTGGAAGCAACGCCTGTTTGCCAACGCACAGGTTTTTATCACGGCGCTCGACGGCATTAACATTGACCTTGAAATTCAGGTACAGGAGCGGCCCCGCCTTGCCAGTTTTAAATTCGTCGGCATCACCAAAGGCCAAGCAGAAGAATTGCAAGGGAAAATCGGTCTGGCAAAAGCCACCATCATCACCGAAAACACCAAGCGCAACGCCATTGACGTTATTAAAAAATTCTTTGCGGAAAAAGGTTTCCTCAACACGCAGGTGCGCATTCAGGAAACGCCTGACCGTGTGTTGGCCAACTCGCGGTCGCTGACATTTTTCGTGGATAAAGGTTACAAGATAAAAGTGGACGACGTGGTCTTTTACGGGAACGAGACCATTTCCAGCAATTCGCTTAGAAGCCAAATGTCCACAAAGCCCAAAGGACGGCTTCAGTTTAAACCGCAGGAGATTCCACCTATTTATGGCCCTTTGCAGCGCATCACATTTAAAGAGTACGCGAAAGACTACGGTTTTCTTTATCCGTCAAAAACAAAACAATATTTAGATCCCTATTTCCGCTTTCGGCCGTTTGCGGGAGCTAAGTTTGAGCGCACTAAATACGAAGAAGACAAAGACAAAATTTTAAACTATTACAATTCTCTTGGCTACCGCGATGCGCAGATTGTGGCCGACACGCAAACCCTGAACAGCCTGGGTGACCGAATGCAAGTGCACATCAAAGTAAAAGAAGGCCGCAAGTATTATTTCGGCAACATGGTTTGGAAGGGCAACACCAAATATCCCGATTCGGTGCTGACAGCCATTCTCAACATACACAAAGGCGACATTTACAATATTGAGCTTCTGAATAAAAGACTCGGCAAACAGCTTAGCCCCGAAGGTGGCGACATTGGCAGCTATTACATGGACGAAGGCTACCTCTTCTTTCGGGTAGAGCCGGTGGAAACCGCCGTGTACAGCGACACCATTGATTACGAGTTGCGCATTACCGAAGGCTCGCAGGCTCGCATCCGCAACGTGAACATCACCGGCAACGACCGTACAAAGGATTATGTAATCCGCCGCGAACTGCGTACCGTTCCGGGCAACTTGTTCAGCCGTACTGATCTAATTCGTACGCAACGCGAACTGGGCCAGCTCAACTTCTTTAACCAGGAAAAAATAAACCCCAACGTAGTACCTAACCAGGAAGACGGAACGGTGGACATTACCTGGGAACTGGAAGAAAAATCATCCGACCAGTTGGAACTTTCGGCCGGCTTTGGCGGTGGCATTGGCTTTACAGGTACGCTGGGCGTAACCTTCAACAACTTTTCTATAAAAAATATTTTTAAGAAGGAAGCCTGGGATCCTTTGCCAATGGGCGATGGCCAAAAGCTAAGCCTTCGTTACCAATCGAACGGCGGTTATTACAATTCGTATAACTTTTCGTTTACCGAACCCTGGCTGGGCGGAAAGAAACGCAACTCGCTCACCTTCGGCGCAAGCCACAGCAAGTTTTCCAACGGCGGCTACAACTATTTAACCGGTGGAATAGACAAGGCGGCAGCCGACACAACGTACCTTAAAACAACGACCTTCTTTGTTTCACTGGGCAAACAATTAAAATGGCCCGATGATTATTTCAGTCTGGTGTATTCGCTCAACTTCACACAATATAACCTGCGTAACTACGCCATTTTTCAAGGCTTGAATACCGGCGGTAACGGCGTCCGTTCCAACAGCGTAAGCTTGCGCATAGGCTTGCAGCGCTCATCGGTTTTTGACCCGACCTTCCCGCGTAGCGGCTCTAACTTTTCTGCCACGGTGCAGTTTACACCGCCGTATTCTTTGTTCAATAACGATGTTGCCAGTTCTGTTAACCCGTATAAAAATCCGGAGTACCATAAGTGGCGTTTCACCTCGGAGTGGTATGTGCCTTTGGGCAAGCCAGGCGGTGCCGACAAGAACCGTCAATTTGTGTTGAAGCTGGCCGCCAAGTACGGCTTCATGGGACGTTACAACAAAAAGCTTGACTACTCGCCCTTTGAACGCTTTCAATTGGGAGGCGACGGTTTAACAAACAACAACGGCATCCTGGGCTACGACATCATTTCCCTGCGCGGTTATCCGGTGTTCGACAACTCCGATCCCGCCATCAACAATTCGGAACAAACCAGCACGAGCAGGTTCTTTACCATCTTTAACAAGTATCAACTTGAACTGCGGTACCCCTTGGTTACGAACCCCGGCAGCACGATTTATGCGCTTACGTTTTTTGATGCCGCCAACGGTTGGTATAATTTC
The DNA here is from genome assembly GCA_965247695.1 of Flavisolibacter sp. Lineage (GTDB taxonomy): Bacteria > Bacteroidota > Bacteroidia > Chitinophagales > Chitinophagaceae > Flavisolibacter. The sequence goes on along the minus strand of OZ252037.1, from coordinate 101,227 downwards.
AAAGAATACAATCCTTTTAAACTTCGCCGTAGCGTGGGTGTAGGCATGCGCTTTTTCCTGCCTATGTTCGGCTTGCTTGGGTTTGATTACGGCGTTGGTTTGGATCGTATCAATCCCTCTAATCCCGGGCTGAAAAATGCGGCGCGGTTTACTTTCATGCTGGGCATGGAACCGGAATAGTGATTAGGAGATTAGCTGATGGGCTGACGCTAGTGTCGGTTTAGTCTTAGCGGGATACTTAAAAAAAAAGCAATAACCCAACGAGCATTACAATTCTTTTATGCAAACGATAAAATCATACCGGATGAAGAAGATGTTCTTACTTGCTACTTGCTACTTGCTGCTTGCTTTGTCGGCTTCCGCGCAGAAGTACGCCGTGATAGACACTAAATACATCTTGGACAAAATGCCTGAATATAAAACGGCACAAAAGCAATTGGACGATGTAGCGGCGGGCTGGCAGAAAGAGATTGATACCCAACAGTCCGACCTGGATAAAATGTATAAGGATTTTGACGCCGAGCAGGTAATGCTAAGCGAAGACCTGAAGCGCAAACGCCAGGATCAATTATTTAATAAAGAGAAAGGCCTGCGTGATTTGCAGCGAAAGCGCTTTGGCTTTGAAGGCGATTTATTTAAGAAGCGCCAAGAATTAATAAAGCCCGTGCAGGACAAGGTTTATAACGCCGTGCAAAAATTGGCGGTGCAGCGCGGCTACGATTTCATCTTAGATAAAAGTGAAGGCATTACCGTTATATTTGCCGACCCCAAATTGGAAAAAAGCGACGATGTATTGCGGGAACTGGGCGTGAAATAAAAATTGCCAAAACGGTTTTTGCAAACAACAGATCAAACAAAACACTCCTCATAAAAACATCATCACAAAAAACATTTCAATGAACAAGTTCAAACTTTTTTTTCTGGCAGCCCTTATTGTTATGGGTGCAGGCAGTGCAAAAGCACAAGCGCAAAAGACAGGCTATTTCAACATCGAAACCATGATCGGTATTATGCCCGAAGCCGCGAAAATTGATACGGTTTTGCAACGTTACCAGGCCGACTCCATCAACGCGGAATTTGCCGCCCTGGTACAAGATTATAATTATAAAGACAGCCTTTTAACCAAGACCGATACGACCAAAATTCCACCGGCCACCCGCCGGCAGTACCGCCGCGATCTGGAGCAGATTGCCTACCAGGTTCAAAACTGGCAACAGATTTCGCAGAACATGTATCAAGCCAAGCAACAGCAATTGGTTGGGCCGCTTTACGAGAAAGCTTACCGGGCATTAACCGATGTGGCCAAGGAAAACGGTTATGCTTTTGTTTATCGCGAAGAAGCCTTGATGATAGCGCCGCCCGGTGACAACCTTATTCCGCTGGTGGCTAAAAAGCTGAACATAAAATTGCCTACAGGTCAAGGGCCACAGAGTCAGCCTACAACGCCAGCCGGCCGCCCTACAGCCGGCGCTGGAAGAACAGGCGGCACTACAAGACCGAAACAATAAAGTAAAACGCATTTCTTTTCATTGTCCCTTCTCCAAAAGAGAAGGGATTTTTTTGACCATAGATGATTGGTATTGGGAAAGCTTGCCTGACGGTAGGCAGGGGATCATCAAGAGTTTCTTCGGCTTTTTCCTGTTAACCACCGCATCTGTCATCAGCTAATTTTCACATCGGCTAATCAGCTAATCAATCATCCTTACCTTCGCCGCTCAACAAAAAACATGGCAACATCAACCATACAAATTGACGTGGAACTGGACGAACAAAAAGTGCCGCAAAGCATTCAATGGAAAGCATCGGACGGCGCCATGGAGCGGCCACTTCAGGCAAAAGCCTTTGTGCTTTCGCTGTGGGACGGCGCCGACAAAGCCGCTCTGCGCATTGACCTCTGGACCCAAAAAATGATGGTGGACGAGATGGCCGATTTTTATTTTCAAACCATGATGACCATGGCCGATACTTTTGAACGGGCCACCCGCATGACGGAACTTACGGGCCAGATGAAAGCGAATGCGCAGCAGTTTTATAAAACATTTCAGGAGATACAATTGAAGGAAAACAAAGCTAGTTGATCAGCTAATTAGCGAATGTGATAATTAGCTGATACTGGCGTGGCCTCGGTTATTCAAATAAGAAATGGCATCGTGTTAAAGAACGATAACTACAACCCGTAAACCTCAAACCACAAACTTTTTTATGCCGCTTGAACAACAAATAATGGCCGAAATGAAAGAGGCCATGAAAGCAAAGAATGAAGCCAATCTTCGTAGCCTGCGGGCCATTAAAGCCGAAATCATTAAAGCCAAAACAGAACCCGGAGCAGGCGGTGAAATAAGCGCCGAAAAAGAGGCAAGTCTGTTGCAGAAAATGATGAAGCAGCGCAAGGACTCGCTTGAAATCTATCAGCAACAGGCGCGCCCCGACCTTGCCCAAAAAGAACAGGAAGAAATAGCGGTAATCGAACGGTTTCTGCCCAAGCAATTAAGCGCTGATGAATTGAAAGCCGAACTGCAAAAGATCATTGCTGAAACGGGCGCATCATCCCCCGCCGATATGGGCAAAGTAATGGGAGCCGCCACCAGGCAACTGGCCGGCAGAGCCGATGGAAAAAACATCTCGGCCACGGTGAAAGAGTTGTTATCATGAATGGTAAATTGTCAATGGCGAATAAGGCAGTTTACCCGATTAAAGAATCATCTGGTTGAAATAATGAGCGCCTGCGTTTGTTTAGAGGCTTTGGCTATAAGGAGTTTTATTCATTATTCACCATTGACTATTCACCGTTAACATGCTGATAGACATCATTGCCTTCGCTCTTCTGCTGCTTGCTTTTTACAAAGGATTGCGCAAAGGATTGATCGTTGCGGCCTTTTCTTTTCTTGCACTTTTCGTTGGGCTGGCGGCGGCGCTAAAGTTGTCAGCGGCAATGGCGGCTTATATAGGCGGCAATGTAACCGTGTCGCAACGATGGCTTCCCTTTATTGCTTTTCTTCTTGTTTTTCTACTTGTGGTTTTGGCGGTGCGGTTGGGCGCAAAGCTTTTGCAAGGCCTTGTGCAAACGGTGATGCTCGGTTGGGCCAACCGGCTTGGCGGCGTGTTGTTTTATGGATTGATTTATTTTTTCATTTACAGCATTCTTCTTTTTTACGCCACGCAATTAAGCCTTATTAAACCCGCTGTCGTTCAGGCTTCATCAACCTATAACTGGATAGAGCCGTATGCACCAAAGCTGCTCTCCTGGCTTGGCGCCATCATCCCTTTCTTTAAAAATACGTTTGCCGAACTGCTTCGTTTTTTTGATGCGGCGGGAAAGAAATGACGGCAAGCCAACGATTAGAAAAAAGCTCCGGCAAACGTTCTGCATCATTATCTATGGCAACAAATTCCTGCTTCATTCTCCATTGCTCTATTTAAATTTATTCATGCGCCACGAACCTGTGCGGAAGCCATTTTTCATCCGGCTATCAGTTATATTTTTTCATTGCCGGTTCGCATTTACCGATTGCTATGCCGGTTCGCCAACCGCCGTTTACCTTTACCAAAATGCACTACTTTAGCAACCTTACAATTGTTTTGCATGCAGTACCGGATCACCGAACAAGGAAAGTTTAAATACATTGAAGAAGGCGAAGGTGAACCGCTGGTGTTGCTGCATGGCTTGTTTGGGGCATTGAGCAATTTTCAGGATCTGATAGAATATTTTCGCACAAAATACAAGGTCATCGTTCCCTTGTTGCCATTATTCGAGCTTGACATATTGCACACCTCCGTTAGCGGGCTGGCCAAACACGTTCATAAATTTTTAGAAGCAAAGGACATTCAGCACGTTCATCTTTTGGGCAACTCATTGGGCGGCCATGTTGCCTTGGTACACACACTAAAGCACCCCGAAAGAATCAAGTCATTAATCCTCACCGGATCATCGGGCTTGTTTGAAAACGGCATGGGCGATACGTATCCCAAGCGCGGCGATTATGAATACATCCGCAAGAAAACAGAGCTTACGTTTTACGATCCGGCCATGGCCACGAAAGAATTGGTGGATGAAGTGTTTGACATTACCCGTAACCGCTTAAAAGTGATTAAGATTATTGCGCTGGCCAAGAGCGCTATAAGAAATAATTTGGGCGAAGAGCTGGCTACCATTAAACAACCTACGCTATTGGTTTGGGGCGCTAACGATACCATCACGCCGCCCTTTGTGGCACGGGAATTTAACAAGCTAATCCCGAACAGTGAGTTACACTTCATCGACCGTTGCGGTCATGCCCCCATGATGGAAAGGCCCGAAGACTTCAACGTAGTGCTGGATAATTTTTTGAAAAAGCTTGCAACACCTGCAACAGTTGCTTAGGTTCGCCTGTCTTAGTAACGTTACCGTGCTATGTTAACAAGAGACCTCATATCAAATACAATCCCTTACTTGCATAAAAGCGATACTGTTTATCATGCACTGCAGTTGATGAACGACTATCACGTGGCCCATCTGCCGGTGGTTGAAAACGAGAGTTATCTCGGCATCGTCAGTGAAGAGCAATTGCTGCAGAACGACGAAGAAACATCCCTTACCGATTTGGATATTAAAGACGGAATGATTTCCGTTAAAGGCAATGAACATTTTCTAAAAGCCATTCAAACCGCCGTAATGAACGGCTTAAGCATTGTGCCGGTAGTAGAAGAAAAACAATTGGTGGGCATTGTTACCTACAATGACTTACTGCGCAACGCTTCTGAATTTATGAGCCTTAACCAGCCCGGCGCTTTGATAGTGCTGGAGATTGACAGCCGCAGTTATTCCTTCACGGAGATAAACCGCATCGTCGAGTCAAACGATGCGCAAATTACCCAGCTCAATACTGCTACCGATCCAGAAACGGGATTAATGCAGGTAACCATCCGGGTAAATAAGCTGGAAGTATCTGCCTTACTCGGCACTTTTCAGCGCTACGAGTACAACGTAAAACATTATTTTGGCGAGGAGGTTTTTGAAAACGAGTTGAAGACCAACTACGACAACCTGATGCACTACCTCGAAATATAATCTTCCCTCCTCCATTCATAACCGTATATTCGGTACGGGATTTTTAGTGTTCCCTTCATCATCCCTTTTTGTCCCATGAGAATGCGTCTGACGATAGCTTGGATTTGCGCGGCCTTTTTCTTCATGGGCAGTGCCGGGGCGCAGGAGGTTCTTGGCTCCTCTTTTTTATATTCCACCGATCCGCGACAGGCTATTGCACACACAACCGCCTCCACATTTACCGTAAAAGAAATAACGCTGGCCGGCAACCGGCGCACCCGCAGATCTACCATATTGCGCGAACTCCCTTTTCAGGCGGGCAACACGTTTCCACTTGCCGAAATCACTGAAAAGCTGGAAGTAGCCAAGCGGCAATTAATGAATACAGGCTTGTTCCGCAATGTAGTAGCAAGCTTGCAGGAGTTTCCAAACGAAGAGATAAGGGTAAACATCGCGGTAGAAGAAAAATGGTATTTCTACCCGCAGCCTTTTTTGCGTCTGGCGAATGGAACGTTCAGCCAATGGAATGAAAGAGGCCGTCCGCTTGACGACCTCAATTTCGGACTTAAGCTGACGCAATACAATTTCAGCGGCCGCGGCGACAAAGCTTACGTCAACTTTACCACCGGCTACACCAAAAGGGTTGCTTTGCAATACCAAGGCTTTTATTTTGACAAGGCTCTAAAATGGTCGGGATCACTCGGCGTGTCGTACGGAAAAAACCACGAGATCAACTACATCACGCAACACAACAAGCTGCTGTCTATAAAAGATACCGAGGGTTATTTGTACGAATATTCGCAGGCTTCGTTTGATTTGCTTTACCGTCCCGCCATTAAAACAAGGCACCAATTTTCAATAGGCTATAATTACAACCGAGTTGCCGATACAGTGCGCAAGCTGAATAGAGCCTATGTCCCGGCCAGCAATGTTTATCGTTATCCTTACATTGCTTACGGCGTTTCGTTTACCGACTATAACTTCAATCCTTATCCCACGCGTGGCCGCTACGGCGAGGCATCGCTTTATAAGGCCGGCATCAACGACGCCATCAACTTGTGGCAGTTTTCAGTTAAGGGCGTTCAGTATTTTCCGGTGGGAAGCAAGGGCTATCTCTCGGTGCTCCTGGCAGGCGTTGTTAAGCTTCCGTTTAAGCAACCTTATGTTACGCAAGGCTTCATGGGTTACGGAGATGCTTATTTGCAGGGATATGAAAACTACATTATTGACGGCGTGGCCGGCGGTTATTCGAGGCAAACCCTTGGCGTTAACATCGTCAACACACAAATACCCATTCCCAACATCAAGGTGTTTAAATCGCTGCACGCCGTTCCGCTGAAAGTATATGCAAAAGCTTACACCAACGAAGGTTATGCTTACCATTCTTCCCCAGGTTTTGGCAACGGCCTTAGTAACCGGATGCTTTACAGCACCGGTGTGGGGATAGACATTCTAATGTTTACCGATGTCATTTTTAAATTTGAATGGAGCTTTAATCAATTAGGGCAAAACGGGATATTTTTGCACCAATGAAAGTTCAAAAGTTTCGATGTTCAAAAGTTCAATTGTTGCGTCAGCGCCATTGGGCATTTGAACGTTTGAACACTTATACAATTGAACTTTTAAACCGTGTATTTTGAAAGTAGCCATTTACAGCCGGGTGTTCGAAAGCTCGCAGCAAACCGACGTTCAGCTTTTTTTTGATGAACTGGCGAGGGAGAAAATCGAACCGGTGGTGTTTATTGATTTTTACGAACGGGCCGCCCCGCACCTGAAACTTCCCCCCGTTACCAAAACCTTCTCGCATCATTCCGAACTTACGGCAGACATTGATTTTTTAATCTCCCTTGGCGGCGACGGAACTTTGCTGGACACGGTTACGTTTGTTCGTGACAAAGCCATTCCGGTGGTGGGCATTAATTTCGGACGGCTTGGTTTCCTGGCTTCCATCGGCCGCGATGAAATGGCCGAAGCGGTGAAAGCACTTGCCCGCCGCTCTTATCTTCTCGACAAGCGTTCGCTCATTCATCTCGATTCAAATATTCCGCTGTTTAACGACGTGCCTTACGGCCTGAATGAATTTGCCATACACAAACGCGACATTGCGCCGATGGTAAAAATTCATACGTACATAAACGGTGAGCTATTAAATACGTACTGGGCCGACGGGCTTATTTTGGCTACACCGACTGGCTCCACAGGGTACTCCCTAAGCTGCGAAGGGCCGGTGGTTTTTCCAGAGTCACGGTCTTTTGTTCTCACACCCATTGCGCCACACAACTTAAATGTGCGGCCCATCATTATTCCCGACAACACCATCGTGTCGTTTGAAATTGAAAGCCGCTCCGATGAAATCATTTGCGCTCTTGATTCCCGCCGCGAGCTGGTGGACAAGAATGTGCTTTTAGCCGTGCGCAAAGAAAACTTTTCAGTAAGCCTGGTGCGGCTCAATGAAAACAATTTTCTGCAAACTCTGCGCAACAAGTTGAGTTGGGGACTGGATAAACGGAATTAGCGAGTAGCGTTTCAAGGCGGTCTTTCCCTACCGCTCATTAGAGCCAATCAAGCCGGAGATGAGTTTAAATACTTCGGTTAGGGCAGCCACTAATGTGGCTATCTCCTCCTTCTTTATAAATTTTAAAACAATTGTAGCGGTCAGGTAATTAGCCACTTCTACTGTAGAAGAACGGGTCGTGGTAAAAAAGTGATTTTTATGCTTTTTGGTTTTACGGGCAGCACCTTCTGAAATGTTGTTAGAGATAGAAAGTGCGGCACTCTTCATCTGCGCAATAAGATTATATTTTTCTTCGGCGGTAATTTCTTACAGCAATTATAAACGAGCGGCAAAAGAAAAATCGCTTTCTGCCAGGCAATTGGTTTGTTGTGGCTTAGTTAAAGCATTTTTCTTTTCAAGATAAGAAAAGAAGAACCGCCTTCTAAAGGCTACTCGCTACTTGCCACTCGCTACTTGCTTACCACTGCATACCAAACCCGCAAAAAATTCGTTTCTCCAAAAGCAAAAACATTATTTTGCGTTTTTTATGAGAAAGATTCTGGCTGCTCTGTTGTTAAGCTTACCGATGGCGCTGTTGGCGCAAACCGAATCGTATGTGCAGGAAGGTGAATTTGGTTTCGGCGTTGGTGCCGGCCATTACTTCGGCGACCTGAACACCCGCGCAAAACTCAACCGCCCCAAAATTGCCGCCGGCATCTTCTTCCGAAAAAATTTCGGCAACTATTTCGCTGCCCGTCTCTCCGGCAACTTTGCCCAATTGGGTTACTCCGATGTTTACAATACGCACAATGAACTCATGCGCCGCCGTAACCTAAGCTTCAATACCAAAGTATGGGAGATAGGCCTGCAAGGCGATTTTAATTTTTACCGCTTTATGCCTGGTGACCCGGATTTTCGGTTTACGCCATACATCACATTAGGGGTAAGCGCCTTTAGTTACGATCCGTATGCCTACCTGAAGGGCGAAAAATATTACCTGCGGCAGTTGGGCACTGAAGGCCAATACGACACAGCCACTAACCGCAAGCCTTATAGCACCATGGCGCTGGCCATTCCGTTTGGGGTAGGCTTTAAATACGCTATCAATGACCGCATCAACGTTGGCTTTGAAGTAGTGCACCGTTTCACTAATACCGATTATCTCGACGATGTAAGCAAAACCTATCCCGGTGCGGCTTCCTTCCCCCCCAACCCCGATGGCACCCCGTCGGCCGCGTTTTTATTGAGCGACCGCTCTTATGAAACCGGTACGCCCATCGGCTTAAAAGGCCAGCAACGCGGCAATAGCCAAAACAAAGACCAATTTACCACAGCCATATTTTACATCAGCTTCAACCTTCAATCCTACAAGTGCCCAACGGCTTACTAAGACCGCGGATTGTCAGGATTTGAAAAGGATGGTCGGGAGCTGCGATAACGCAAAAGATTTTAAAAGCACGGTTTTACTTCCGTGCTTTTTTCATTGTTCTGAAAACAATCCGTTTCATGCTAAGCCTGCTTTTTACATTTGCAAACATTCATCGGTGCGAAGCCAACAAGTGAACACGTAAACATTTCGCTCATGGACTTACTTCCTCAAATTGAAAAAACCCGCTTGCCCAAACACATTGCCATTATCATGGACGGCAACGGACGCTGGGCCAAAGAGCAAGGGCAAGACCGGTTGTTCGGACACTATCAGGGCGTAGAAAGCGTACGCGATATTGTAGAAGGCTGCGCCGAACTGGGCGTGGGTTATCTCACCCTTTATGCCTTCTCCACCGAAAACTGGGACCGGCCGCAGTACGAAGTCATTGGCCTAATGGAACTGCTGGTAAAAACCATACGCGGCGAAGTGGAAAGCCTGAATAAAAACAACATTCGCCTGCACGTGATTGGCGACATGAACATGCTGCCCGATTATGCCCAACGCGAACTGAATGAGGCTTTGCAAATAACCGGCAACAATGATGGCCTTCAACTGATAATGGCTTTGAGTTACAGCGGACGTTGGGAGCTTTTAAACGCTGTTAAAAGCATTGCCCACGAAGTGCAGCGCGGTGCTTTGCAGGTAGAAGAAATAGACCAGGACACGCTACAAAAGTTTTTAACCACCTCTGATTTTCCTGACCCCGAACTCATGATCCGTACCAGCGGCGAATACCGCATCTCCAACTTTTTATTGTACCAATTGGCTTATGCCGAATTGTATTTTACCCAGGTTCGCTGGCCGGATTTTCGTAAACAAAATTTGTACGAAGCCTTAATAGATTATCAAAACCGCGAAAGGCGTTTCGGCAAAACGGGTGAGCAGATGAAGAATAACGAACAGACGAACAAGGAATGATGAAGGGCGAAGGCGTGTCCTTCGTTACGATTTCTCTATCTCTTCATTCGTTATTCCTTGTTCGTCTGTTCTGCGGTTCAATTCGTTGATTTTTTTTACAAACCTATTTACAACCATGTCCTCTTTTGAAGTCATTGGCGGCAAGCGCCTGAAAGGTGAAATCATTCCGCAGGGCGCAAAGAACGAAGCTTTGCAAATCATCAGCGCTGTGTTGCTCACCAGCGAAGAAGTCACCATCACCAACATTCCTGACATTCTGGATGTAAACAATTTGATTGAATTGCTCAAAGCCATTGGGGTAAAGGCGAATCGCGTTGACCGACATACCTGTATTTTTCAAGCCGATGATGTGGACATAAACATCTTGCGCAGCGAAGAATTCAAGAGCAAAAGCGGCACCCTGCGCGGCTCGGTTATGTTAGCCGGTCCAATGCTGGCCCGTTTTCAAAAGGCATTCATTCCAAAACCCGGTGGCGACAAGATTGGCCGGCGGCGGTTGGATACGCACCTCCTCGGTTTTCAAAAGCTGGGTGCGCAAATGCACTACCATGCCGAAGACGCCTTTTATGAATTTTTCACCGATGGCTTAAAGGGCACGTATCTCATGCTTGACGAACCTTCGGTAACCGGCACGGCCAACGTGGTGATGGCGGCGGTAATGGCCAAAGGCGCTACGGTTATTTACAATGCGGCATGCGAACCGTATGTTCAGCAATTGTGCAAATTGCTGAACAGGATGGGTGCCAACATCGAAGGCATCGGCAGCAATCAATTGGTGATTGAAGGCGTTACAACGTTGCACGGCGCTGAACACCGCATACTGCCCGATATGATTGAAATTGGCTCCTTCATTGGCCTTGCCGCCATGACGCAAAGCGACATCACCATCAAAAATTGCAGCGTTGAATACCTTGGTGTGATACCGGAAAAGTTTAGACAGTTGGGCATTCAATTGAACATTATTGGTGATGACATTCACATTCCCGAACAGGAGCTGTACGAGATACAAACCTATATGGACGGCGGTGTGCTTACCATCTACGACCATCCCTGGCCGGGCTTTACGCCGGACTTGTTGAGCATTGTGTTGGTGGTAGCCACGCAGGCAAAAGGTGCTGTGCTCATTCACCAAAAAATGTTTGAGAGCCGCTTGTTTTTCGTAGATAAGTTGATTGACATGGGCGCCCAAATTATTCTTTGCGACCCGCACCGTGCGGCCGTCATTGGCCTGGAAAGAAAGCACAAGCTGCGCGGCATTAAAATGAGTTCACCGGATATTCGGGCCGGCGTGTCGCTGCTCATTGCGGCCTTAAGCGCCGAAGGAAAAAGCATCATTCAAAATATAGAGCAAATAGACCGCGGCTACCAATACATTGATGACCGTTTGCGCAGTTTAGGCGCGGAGATACGAAGGGTGTAAAGAATGAAAATTGGAAATTTGGAAAAATAGAATTTCATGGTAACAGAATTAAAGGACGTGTTGAAAAAAGTAGAAACATTGCATGAAGACGAGCAAAAGCAAATAGCGCATCTTCTGCAACAAGAGTTGTTGTGGGACAATACTTTTAAAAACACGCAAACTCAATTAGGCCTGTTGGCTGATGAAGCGTTAAAAGAATTCAGGAACGGCAAAACCACTCAAACTGACTGGTAATTGAAATATACACTCACCGATAAATTCAGAAAGGCAGTTGAAAAATTGCCGGATGATGTGCAGTAAAAAGCAAGACAGGCGTATGAATAATGGAAGAAAAATTCATCCTATCCAAGTCTTCATTTCAAGCAAGTGCATCAGAAGCGGCCAATCTATTCGGTAAGAATTGGCCTCTCTTATCGTGCTTTGGGTATTGTAGAAGAAGATGCCATCATTTGGTTTTGGATCGGTTCCCACGAGGAGTACAATACGCTACTTAATCAATTATAACAATTCAGTTTTAATAGATAGGACGATAACCTTCTTTTCACTTCCTCTCCGATTCCTCTCAATTCATTCAGCACAACTAACAGTTGGCACAACCCCTCTTTTCATACAGGTTAGCGAGCTTCTACATTCGTTGCTCATTAAAAACTTAACTGTATGAAAAAAGTAATGTTCCTCGCATTAATTCTGGCAACAACGGTTACTGTAAACGCACAAAGCAAAACGGACAAGGGCACTCATTTCACCGGCGGCCTTCGCATCGGTTTGCCCACCGGAAATTTTCACCTTAGCCACTCGCTTGGCATTGGCGCCGAACTGGGAGTGGAGTACAAATTGAGTTCGCAAGCTTCGCTCACCGGCACTACCGGCTTCACCAACTTCATGGGTAAAAGCGAAACCTACGGCGGCTACAAATACAAGTACGATGCGGTGGGTTATATTCCCATTTTGGTAGGCGTCCGGTACTATGCTGCTGAAAACATTTTTGTGGGCGGCAAAGTTGGCTACGGCATCTTGACCGGCGGTGGTGCAAGTGGTGCTTTTAATTTTGAACCGCAAGTGGGTTACAACGCAGAAAAGTTTCAGCTTTCGTTGGGCTACAATGCGCTTGTTGACAATGGCACTCTCGGCCATCTCGGTTTTACCGCGGCTTATAAATTCAACTAAACTTATTTTTTCATCATCAAGAAAAGGCCGCCGAAAACGCGGCCTTTTACTATGCAGCCTATTGCCGGCGAAAAGATATACCCGCAGATAAAATAGCATCCGGTAACACACCGCTTCTGATTCCAAAATAAACGTCGTACTCTCCTTTAGGCAAATCGACCACGGGAATAGCAACGGCTTTTTTAACTGATGCTCCCGGTGCCAAACCATCGGCTGTTGTTAAGGGAAAAATTGCATCTGCCTTGCGCACATTTCTGTTTTGCTCTATGGAATAAACAAGACCAATGTAACGGCCGCTTTCAGCCGGTTCAAATGAAACGGATTGATTACTCTTATTTGTCAACGTCAGAATCGTTTTGATAGAATCGGTCGAAACGTTGATGGCTGATGAAGTAAGAACAAGGCCATTATAGTACGATTGAAACTGCGACACTGTGCTGTAATAAAAATCTCTATCCAGCAGCGAAATTTTTGTGCTGCCTTCATGCGCATACTTGGTTAAAAACAAAACATTCTTGCCTTGTAAACTGTCTTCATAACCCCATACCTCGTACTGCGATTTTTTCTCCGGTCTTGCATAAAGTGCTACGCCTTGTTGCCCCGAATAAAAAGAATACAGCGATGCTTCCCGCAAATCATCAGGCATGAAAACAGGCTTGCTGCCGGCCAGTGTTTTTATCTCGTTAGCCCAGGCTTTTCTGCCGTGATAATAATCTTCGCCAACGTGCATATTAGTAATAAACGGAACGGCCAATAAAATTCGGGCAGCGAAAAAGAGAACGACAAACGGAAAAACCAGCCAATTAAAAAGCTTTTGTCTTTTCCGGTCATTATAATACCGAACGGCAAAATACAAAAGCGGATAAAGCGCAATAGAAGTCCAGTGAAAATGCACAAAGGTTTTAAAAGAACTCACCAGGAAAAAAGCAAAGGTGCCGACGATGATAACCTTCAACGTTCGTTCAAATACATCTTTTGTTTTGATGATGAAAGGAAGAAAGATCAGTCCCGGCCCGATAGCAACAATCTGTTGCGAAAGGTATTCGCCCACATGCCTGAACGACCACGAACCGGTGCGGCCGGAAAGATGATACTTCAGCGTAGGAAAATCGTTTTGATACTGCCACCACAAGTGCGGTAGAAATAATACCGCAGCCACGGACAGCGATAAATAAAAATAGCCTGACTTCAACAACTTTGGATTGGCGACAACCGCAAACAGCAACACCAACGCACCGTGATATTTGGAGTAAGCCATTAAAGCAATGGACAGCCCAAGCAGCAATGCATTGACAAGAGTTTGCCTTGCTAAAAAACGCTTGTACAGGCCCAAAAACAAAAGACTGAAAGTTAACAGCGGCCCGTCGGGGAAAACAATGAAGGTGAGATAATGAAGCAGTGGCGCCGAAAGCAAAACAAGATAAGTTTTTCGCGAATGCCTGGCCGCATCGGGCAACAACGTAATGAATAAATACAAGGCCGCCGTGCTGAAAACAACGTTGAAGAACCGGACACCGGCTTCGCCCGGAAACAAAGCGCTGCCGGCTTTAATCATCGCTGCAATCATTGGCGGATGATCGTAGTAACCCCATTGTAAATGCTGTGCATAAAACCAATAATAACCTTCGTCGGAAGTAAGTTCGGTAAAGGCGATTTGAAGAAGATTAATAACAAACCAAAAGCATAGAAAACAAAGCAAGGGATGGCTGCGAAGGATATTCATGAAGCCTTTCTGAACAGCAATTTTTTCCGCCGGGTTGTGCGCATCCATGAAGCGATGGTGTAAGTTTGTTGACGGCTTAAATATAAAGCCGGCGGCCACCCTTTCATTCATCTTTCTTTTACATCATGACAACGGCTGAACCCATTGACTGTAAAAACTGCGGCGCCTTAAGTTCGGGCACCCATTGCCAAACCTGCGGGCAAAAGCTACATACCGAACGCATCACTCTGCACACCATTCTTCACGAAGTGATGCACTATTTCACGCATTTGGACAAAGGCTTTGGCTATACAATTAAAGAGTTGATCGTGCATCCGGGCGCCATGCAAAAGGAGTTTATTGAAGGCAGGCGCAGCCGCTATCAAAAGCCGTTCTCGATGTTCTTTCTGTGCGGCACTATTTGCGGATTGGGCTATTACTTCATCAACCTGGCATATCTCCGGTTGTACAATGCCGACAACACCGGCGAAGCCGATTTCTTCCGGCATTATTTTGTGCTGATGCAGGCTTTCTTGCTACCGCTTTACAGCTTGTTTACGTGGGCGGTGTTTTACAATGCGAAGCGCAATTATGCTGAAATTTTAGTACTCATGCTTTACTCCCTTTCGCTGGTGTTTCTGGTGCTGATTTTTATTAACGCGGCAAAACTAATTTTTCCACATTACGAAAATCGCTACACGGAAGTCTTGTTTCTGTTGGTGTATAATTACATCACCAACGCTAACTTTTTCGGCGAAAAGAAATGGGTCACCGTTTTAAAAACAATTTTGGCAATGGGCATTTGTTACGCTATTTCCCAAGTGGCTACCCAATCAGCAACAGGCTATCTTCATCACTAAATCCTCCTGCTTTCCTTCGTTTGCCGGCAATGCTTCACCGCAAGGGAGACGACACAGTTGCGGAAAACGAATCAAGCGGCAAAACAATTTGTTTCTATCTTTTGCTTCTTATTCAACAGTTATGCAAACCGTTTATTGCCACGTTAGTAAAAAACAAGTGCCGTTGCCCGAAAGCTACAAGGGAAGCGACTTGCGCAACCCCTTGCTTCAACTGATTCAAAAAGACCATCCCGATTTTACTGCCGACAGCCATATCTCCACAAATGAGCTGAACATTTACCGCAAGCAATACGTGACTCAATTGATAGAGCAGGAAAAAGGAGAGATCAATGAACTGGAACAGGAAGTCATCTCTTCTATTCAGGGCAACAAAATCCTGTCGGAAAACATCGAAGAAGACCTTTCGGAAAGCACCACCTTAGGTCAACGGCTGGCCGATAAAATTGCGTCTTTTGGCGGTAGCTGGACCTTCATCATTATCTTCTTTTCTTTTCTGGCGGCGTGGATAGCAATGAACATTTGGGCGTTATCGTCCAGGGCCTTCGATCCCTATCCGTTCATTCTGCTCAACCTCATACTTTCCTGTATTGCCGCCATACAAGCGCCGGTAGTAATGATGAGCCAAAACCGGCAAGGCGAAAAAGACCGCCAGCGCAGCGAACACGATTACAAAGTGAACCTGAAAGCCGAAATTGAAATCCGTTTGCTACACGAAAAGCTTGACCATCTGATGGTGCACCAAACCAAACGGCTGTTGGAAATACAACAACTGCAAACGGATTATTTAGAAGACATTTTGCAGCAGATGAGAACGTCAAACGTAAATCGTCAATCGTGAAAGGAGGCTCTTAACACAACCTATCGTTAGCGTAGTTGTGTGCAACTGTTGCTTTCATTGATGATTCACCATTCATGACTTCACCCATTCCACCTTTTCTTCCAGTGGTTTGCGCTTGCCTTGCGGCGATGGCGAGGCTACATGCGCCAAATAAAAAAAGCCGAGTAGTTTATCGTCTTCGCCCAGGCCAAAGAATTCTTTTCCACTGGGTTTGTACGTTGGGCCGCCGGTGGTCCAATAGCCGCCCAAACCGTAAGCCGTAACGGATAAATAAATGTTTTGAACCGCACAAGACACGGCGGCTATTTCTTCCATCTCCGGAAATTTTTTGGCCGGGTCACGCTTCAGGCAAAGCGCAATCACATGTGAAGCTTTCAAGGGATTGGCGGAAAGATTTTTATAAACATTCTCCTTGAAATTTTCGCCTGCTTCCGCTTTGTAAAGTTCGGCTTGAAAGGTCGCCAGTTTTTGCAAGCCTTCGCCGGTAAACACTACAAACTTCCAAGGCTCAATGTTACCGTGACTGGGCGCCCAGGTTGCGTTCTCTAAAATCTGCGTTACAATGGCGTCGTCCACTTTTTTACCGGGTTCAAACTGGGCCGGGAAAATGGAGCGGCGGCTTTTAATCAAATCGTTTATTTCTTCTACGTTGTAGGTCATGCCGGCGAAGGTAACCGAAGACGTTGTTCACTTGTTCACGTGTTCACCTGTTAGCGTGCCCGTAAACGAAGGCCCTTTTTGCCCCATGCGCTCAACACGTGAACAAGCAAACAAGTGAACAAGTAAACAGATAGACTTTACCTTCGGGCATGACCATTAACAACCAGCAAAAGCTTATTATTCTCACCGCCCCTTCCGGTGCGGGTAAAACCAGCATTACCCGCTATTTGTTGGGCAAGCATCCCGGCAAACTTGCTTTCTCTGTTTCGGCCGCCACCCGGTTGCCACGCGGCGCGGAAAAGAACGGCGTGGATTATTATTTCATGTCGGCAGAAGAGTTTACCAACAAAATCCAGCACGAAGAGTTTGTAGAGTGGGAGATGGTGTACGAAGGAAAGTATTACGGCACCTTAAAGACAGAGTTGCAGCGCATTTGGAGCAAAGGCAAAACACCGGTGTTGGACATAGATGTAAAAGGCGCCATTCATGTACAGCAGCAGTTTCCCGAAACCACGCTTTCTGTTTTTATAGAGCCGCCGGGCGTGGATGAATTGAAGCGAAGGTTGTTAAGCCGCGGCACCGAAAGCGAAGAATCACTGGCGGCAAGAGTGAACAAAGCATCCTATGAAATCAGTTTTAAAACTTACTTCAATAAGATTGTTGTCAACGACAATTTAGAAAGGGCTTGCACCGAAGCCGAAGATGCGGTGTTGGCGTTTTTGGAACGATGACAACAGTTGATAGGTTGATAAGTTGATAAGTAGAACCTGGCTTACAAACCTATCAACTTGCCAACTTATCAACTTATTCCCGAATCTCTATCTTTATCCCCAATGATAGCCATAAGTACAATCGCCTGGTTTATTGCCTCACTGTTGATGATGGGTTTTTTCGCCGGCATCGAAATGGCCTTTTACAGCGTCAACCGCTTTGGCATTGAGCTGCGAAAAAAACAAGGCCGCTACGATGCCGTGCTGCTCTCCCGCTATTTTGAAAGCCCCGAACTTTTTTTGAGCACCATGCTCATTGGCTTCACCCTCTTCCTTGTTTGCTTTGCGCTGCTGTTCGTCAACATCGCCGATACGATCTGGAACGCCGTGGGCCTGCATTATCAGGGCGTAAGAATAACCCTGAACATCATCCTTGCCGCCTTCTTTGTTTTAATTCTCGGCGAGTTTGTTCCCCGCGCCATCTTTCGTGCCCACAGCAACGTATTGCTTACCCGGCTTGTTTTTCTCATCAACATTTTATACCAGATTTTTCTGCCCGTTGCCAAGGTGTTCATGGCCATGGCGCAATGGTCGCTCAAATACATTTTTAACGTAAGGGTGCGGAACACAAAGGACAATCTTTCCGGCGCCACCTCCGAAACGCTTTTTCTGCAAAGCGACGACGCCGATTTTGTACCCGAGGAGATGAACACCGAATTGTTTGAAAACGCACTGGAACTTCCCAAGGTAAAAATCAGGCAATGCCTTGTGCCGCGCAAAGAGATCACCGGTGTGGACCTTACCTGCACCGTGGAAGAAGCAAGGCAAAAATTAGTGGAGACGAAGTTGAGCAAGTTGTTGATATACGAAAAAAACATTGACAACATCGTCGGCTATATACATCAATTGGACTTGTTCAAAGGCCCGATAAACCTGCAAAGCATTCTGCTCCCCATACCCGCCGTACCTGAAAGCATGAGCGCCACGGACCTGATCGGCAAGTTTACCCGCGAACGAAAAAGCATTGCCTGGGTGGTGGACGAGTTTGGCGGTACGGCCGGCATTGTAACCATGGAGGACGTGCTGGAAGAAATTTTTGGCGAGATACACGACGAGTACGACAGCGAGGAATTTGTAGAGAAACAATTGGCCGAACACGAATACATTTTTTCGGGCCGGCTTGAACTGGATTATATCAGCGGAAAATACGGGCTTGATTTTCCCGGGAACGAATCCGAAACCCTTTCGGGGTTCATCATTTCGCACCACGAAACCATCCCCCGCCAGAAAGAGCGCATCATCATCAACGATTTTGAATTTGACATTCTTTCGGTGAGCGACACCAAGATTGAGATGGTGAAGCTGAAAGTGCTGAAATGACCACGGATAATCGGGACTGAAAAAAGATTGTCGGGATTTTTTGCTGGAGGCAATGATGGAAGCTGTGAAAAAATGCACATTGCCGTTGAACAATTCAATTCTTTGAAGCCCCTCTTGAAGCAATGCAACGGTCAACAATTTTTCTGCGCCAAAACTGAAACGTTGAAGAAGTAAACGCCGCTTCATCCTTGTAATCTTTTAAAAATCCCGATAATCCGTGTTTAGGTAATCCCAATAATCTGCGGTTATCTTTGGCGCAAATGGCTTTATCTTTTTTTAAACGCGGTGGCCGCAACGACCTGCGGTCGGAGATGTCGTTTATTGATCACCTGGAAGTCTTGCGCGGGCACATTCTTAGAAGCGTCATTGCCATTTTGGTTGGCGCAATAGCCATCGCAGTCAATAAAGATTTTTTTGTCAAGAAGGTTTTGCTCGGTCCTACCCACGCCGATTTTCCCACCTACGGCGTGTTGTGCCGCATCGGTAAATTCCTTCACCTGGAGAAGGCTTTGTGCATGCAAGGCTTGAGCATTCAAATGCAAAGCACCGGCGTAGCCACACAGTTCAGCACCTTTATTTCGGTGATGCTCATCGGCGGCGTCATTATCGCCTTCCCGTACATCTTTTGGGAGTTCTGGAAATTCATACGGCCGGCGCTTACCCAAAAAGAATTGCAAAACACGCAAGGCGTCATCTTTTGGGTTTCGGTTCTTTTTTTTATAGGCGTGGGGTTCGGCTATCTGGTCATTGCGCCGTACACGCTTAATTTTTTTGGCAACTTTCAGTTGGACAGCAACATTGAAAACCGCTGGACCATCTCTTCTTACTTCGACACTTTGATACCGCTGGTGCTGGGCGCCGGCCTTGCTTTTCAGCTTCCGCTGCTCATGATTTTGCTGGCCAAGATCGGCATTGTATCAGCTACTTATTTAAGCAAGGTGCGCAAGTACTCCATTGTCATCATCATGATCGTGGCCGGCGTTATTACGCCCGGCCCTGATGTTATAAGCCAACTGACCGTGGCCATTCCGCTTCTCTTGCTTTATGAGGTGAGCATCCTGCTTACCCGCCGCATCGAAAAACGAAAAGCGCAAGAAGACAAGGAGTGGAGTTAACGAGTAGTGAATGGTCAGTGGTGAATACGTTATTTTGCAAAGGGTCAAATAACGAACAGTTCATTGGTTGATCGTTGATAGGCTCAACTTCGTCGCGGATTACCCATTAGCTTTTCAACACCGCCGGTGCTCCAAAATACAGGCCTTTTGCACTACATCAATGAAGCAACTGGCGAACATTGTATGTTTTTAACCGGAAGCCTATTCTTGCTACAAATTGCTGCCCTAAAATCAGGTACGAAAGAATTAACAGCAAACCGCAAAGTTTTCCCGCCCCTTGCGCCCCTTTCGGGAAGCCGCGTATATCTTTGACGCCCAAAAAACTTTTTCTATGGAGTACAGCAGAATCGTTGCCGTAACCGGAATGCCGGGCCTTTATGAGATTGTGAGCAGCAAAAGCGACGGTGCCATTGTGCGTTCGCTGGAGGACGGAAGCACCAAGTTTGTTTCGAGCCGTGTACATAATCTATCGCACCTCGAAAGCATTGAAATTTATACCAGCGGCGAGAATGCAACGCTGGGCGATGTGTTCATTGCCATGAAGAACAGCGCCGAAGCGGCGCCCGATATAAAGGACAGCAAAGCGTTAAAAGGTTATTTTGAAAAGGTATATCCCGATATGGACTTTGACCGCGTGTACAGCAGCGACATGAAGAAGATGGTGAACTGGGCCGCTGTGTTAGACAAGCACAACATTGACTTCACTGCAAAAGCGAGTGAAGAGGATGAAGGTGAGGGTTCAACAAATAATGTGGCCGGAACGCTAAACGATGCTGGTGAAAAAGTTGTGCTGGAATCTACCGCCGATACCGTTCCCGAAGCCGCCGAAGTGAAAACAACAAAGAGCCGCAAGAAAAAAAGCGATGAAGTGACTGGCGAAGCGTGAAGCTTTTCTTGAACCCAATCGAGTAAAACATTGAGCTGTTCACTTGTTGAACGGCTCTTTCATTCACAATTGACCACTTACCATTCACAAAATGCAACATACAGCCGACATCCACAGCATACCGCGTATCTATCTGCCCAAAGATTTTAAACTCACCGACTGGGCCTCGCTTGAACCTTTTTTTAAAGAGTTGCTCCAAAGACCTCTCACTTCCAAACAAGCGCTTGAAGACTGGCTGCAGGACATGAGCGAGATGGAAGCCGTGGTGGGCGAAGATGCCGCCTGGCGGCAGATACGCATGACCTGTGATACCGAGAACAAAGAGTTGGAAGATGCCTTCACATTTTTTGTAACGGAGATTCAGCCGAAGATGCAGCCCTATGCCGATAAGCTTAATCGCAAGTTGGTGGAAAATGAATATACGGTAACGTTGGAAGGCGATGCGTACAAAGTCTATCTGCGCACGGTGAAAAAAAGCATTGAACTTTTTCGCGACGAGAACATTCCATTGCAATCGGAGATAGCGGTACTGGCCCAACAATACGGCGTTATCAACGGCAAGATGAGCGTGGTGATTGACGGCCATGAATACACATTACAACAGGCTTCAAAGTTTTTAGAGAATCCAGCCCGTGAGCTGCGAGAAGAAGTCTATCGTCAGATACAAGAGCGGCGTTTGCAGGATAAAGAGCAGTTGAACGACTTGTACACAAAGCTCATTGGCCTGCGTGATAATGTGGCGAAGAACGCCGGCTTTGCCAACTACCGCGACTACAAGTTTGTGGACATGGGACGCTTTGATTATACTAAGGAAGATTGCTTTCAGTTTCACACGGCGGTGAAGACACACGTTAAACCCTTAGTTGATTTTATTTACGACCGCAAGCGGCAGAAGCTCGGTTTGCCTTCGCTTCGTCCCTGGGATACGGAAGCCGAACCTGATGGTGTAAAGCCCTTAACGCCGTTCGCAACTGGTGATGAGTTGGTAGCCAAGACCATTGAGTGTTTTACGCAAATGAATCCCTTCTTTGGTGAGTGCCTCACGAAGATGAAAGAGATGGGCCGCTTTGATTTGGATTCCCGCAAAGGCAAGGCGCCCGGCGGTTATAATTGCCCGCTGCCCGAAACCGGGGCGCCGTTTATTTTTATGAACGCCGCCGGCCAAATGAGTGATGTGACCACGATGGTACACGAAGGCGGCCACGCCATTCATTCATTTCTTGCGCACGAGTTAAAGCTCACGGCTTTTAAGGAATACCCGATGGAGATTGCCGAAGTCGCGAGCATGGCGATGGAGCTTTTCAGCATGGATTATTGGGAGGTGTTTTTCGATAACGAAGAGGATTTGCTTCGGGCAAAGCAACATCAACTCGAAAGAGTCATCACCATCTTCCCGTGGATTGCAACCATAGACAAGTTTCAGCATTGGGTGTATGAAAACCCGAACCACACATTGGAAGAGCGGGAAGAGAACTGGCGCAGCATTTTGAATGATTATACTTCAATTGCCATTGATGTTTCAGGGCTTGAAGAATACAGAAAATTCAGTTGGCAACGGCAACTGCATTTATACGAAGTGCCTTTCTATTATATTGAATACGGCATTGCGCAATTGGGCGCCATTGGCTTGTGGATGCAGTTTAAAAAGAACAAGGAACAGGCAGTGAACAATTACATCAACGCTTTGCAATTAGGCGGTACCAAAACACTGCCGCAGTTGTACGAGGCCGCTGGCTTGAAGTTTAGTTTTTCGCCCGATTATATTAGCGAGCTGATGTTGTTTGTGCAGGGAGAAGTGGAGAAGGTGACAAGGCCGGTGGTGAAGTAACGAGACTATATTATCGAACACAGTAAAAAAGCGCCGCTCTTGGAGAGCGGCGCTTTTTTATTAAAGCAGGTTGTCGAACCGTTGTATAAAATCCAGCGGATGAACGGCCGGTATCGTTGACGCAAAAAAGTCATGAACATTTTTGGTCACGATGACGGCGGTGTTTGCAGAAACAGCACACTCGTGCTGCAGTCCGTCTTCTAAATCCACAAACTTTCCCTCAAATATTCTTTGAATATCAGCAGACCGGAAAGAAGTAATTTCAAATCCGCCAAACAACGTTTGCATCTGCAACCGGTGCCATTTTTTGTCCTTTGCGTATTTGCCGGCGAGATGGTTTGTTATCAAAAATGTAAAGGGTGAAACAACCGGTTTGCCATAATGGTCTCTAATAATCTTCATGCAGGTTTTGGCCGCCGAATGGTCTTTCGATTCTACATTGAGGTAATCAATTACGACGTTGGCGTCCAAAAATATTTTCCTCATCGTTCGATGTCTTTGAAAAGTTGGTCCAGTACGTCCCTTGCGCCC
Source organism: Flavisolibacter sp. (assembly GCA_965247695.1). Taxonomy (GTDB): domain Bacteria; phylum Bacteroidota; class Bacteroidia; order Chitinophagales; family Chitinophagaceae; genus Flavisolibacter. Next base: position 78,263 of record OZ252037.1, on the reverse strand, counting down.
ATGCGGTAAGTGCCTGCTGTTTTTTCCAGCCATTCGTCTTTGCCCGCTTTCTTAGGCGCTAATCGTTTGGCTGACGACAACAAGTCGTTGATGTATTGGGACATACTCTTGTTATGCTCACGGGCATGACGCTTCAGAAATTTTTTATTGTCAGATGAAACAAGTATGGTCAGCTTCTCTTGCATAATTTTCGTTTCGTACAAATTTAAAAAAAGATACGAAATTGCTTCCCCTAACTTTAATTCTTCCAAACATCATCAACCATGAAAAAACGTTTCCTCTTTCTTCTCCTCATTTCTTACAGTTTCACCCAGGCGCAAACCGATGCCGGTTACAAAACACCACCAAAAGCCATTGCCGATTTACTCCTTGCCAAACCCACACCGGCCGTAAGCATTGACAGCAAAGGCGAGTGGATGCTGCTTAGCGAACGCAACCCTTATCCCACGGTTGAAGAGTTGGGCCAGCCTGAAGTTCGCATTGCGGGCCTGCGGCTAAACCCTGCTAATTTTTCGCCGAGCCGACAAATTTTTATCAACGGCTTTAAACTGAAGAACATTAAAACTGGTAAAGAATATTCCATCACCGGCCTGCCGCAAACTTTGCTGGCAAGCGGTATGGCTTGGAGTCCATCAGAAACCAAAATTGCTTTTCTGAATACTTCATCCGACAGAGTGGATTTGTACATAATTGATGTGGCGGTGCAAAAGGCGATGAAGCTAAATAAACAAGCTGTGAACAACACACTTGGCGCAGCTTATACCTGGGTAGATGAGGCCACTGTTTTGTACAAAGCCACAACCGCTTTACCATCAGCAGCGCCAAAGAAAAGCATCACGCCAAAAGGCCCGACGATACAAGAGAATCTTGGCAAAGCCGCTCCCAGCGCAACTTTTCAGGACCTGATTAAAAGCCCCTACGACGAAGAACTGTTTCAGTTTTACGGCACATCTCAACTGATTAAAAGCAGCGCCGGCATCGAAACAAAAGTTGGTGTACCGGCCATCTATCTTACAACTTCGCTTTCACCCGATAAAAAATACATGCTGACAAGAACGCTGCACAAACCGTTCTCGTACCTGGTTACCGCCGGTGGTTTTCCGGCCATGGTGAATATTAGTGACATGAGCGGAAAAACAGTAAAAGGCTTAGCTGACTTGCCTTCCACTGAAGGCACGCCGAGCGGTTACGACAACACGCAGAATGTGCCGCGTGGCTTTGACTGGCGCGACGACGAAGCCGCAACCATCGTGTGGGCCCAACCTTTAGACAGCGGGTTAATTAAAAAGAAGATGGAGTATCATGATGCCATTTATTCATTATCGGCCCCCTTTACTGCTTCGCCAAAAGAGCTGTTTAAAACAGCCATGCGTTATCGCGGAACAACCTGGGGCGATGCTTCATTGGCTTTAGTGAACGAAGGCTTGCGCAGCCGGCAAACAGCAAGAGTGAGCCGTTATAATACCACTACCAACAGTCTTGAAAAATTGTACGACCTCGCACAAACCGATGCGTACAATGACCCAGGAGACCCGGTGATGCACAAAAACAATTGGGGCCGCGACGTGATTACAACCACTGATGGAGGAACCAAAATTTTGATGAACAACACCGTTGGTTCATCGGCCAAAGGCGACCTGCCTTTTTTAGCCAGGTATGATTTAACCACTAAGAAGAACGAAATCGTGTGGCGTTGCGCCGAAGGCACGTATGAATTTGTGGTGGATGTATTGGACCCAAAAAATCTTACCATCATTACCCGCCGCGAAGGACAAAAGATGGTGCCCAATTATTGGATGAAGGATTTGGTAAAACGCATTGCCGACAGGCCGCTAACATCCTTCGCCAATCCGTACCCACAGCTTGAAGGCGTGACCAAACAAAAGGTTCAATACAAGCGTGCCGATGGCGTTGATCTTACCGGTGATTTGTATTTGCCCAAAGGTTACAACAAGGAAAAAGACGGTCCATTACCGGTAGTAATGTGGGCGTACCCGCGGGAGTTTAATTCGGCGGCCGATGCCGCGCAGGTGCGTGGTTCGCAGGACAGGTTTACCACCATCGGCTGGGCCTCGCCGGTGTTTTACGTAACACAAGGCTATGCCGTATTGGACAATGCGGAGAGGCCGATAGTAGCCAAAGATTCAAGCGCAAAACCCAACGACAATTTTGTGGCGCAATTGCAGATGAACGCTGAAGCGGCCATTAATAAACTTTCTGAAATGGGCGTGGGTGACAGGAACCGCATAGCCGTTGGCGGACACAGTTACGGCGCTTTTATGACCGCAAATTTGTTGGCGCACACGGCCCTGTTTAAAGCAGGCATTGCCCGCAGCGGCGCTTACAACCGAACGCTAACGCCTTTTGGTTTTCAAAACGAAGACCGTACCTATTGGCAGGCGCCGGATTTGTACCACGACATGAGCCCGTTTAGCTATGCCGATAAAATAAAAACGCCCATCTTATTAATTCACGGCGAAGCCGATGACAACCCCGGCACCTTTCCCATTAACAGCGAACGGCTGTTCAATGCCATTAAAGGCAACGGCGGCAATGTGCGGTTGGTGATGCTGCCCTATGAAGCGCACAGCTATCGCGGCAAGGAAAATTTATTGCACATGCTGGCGGAGCAAAGCCTGTGGTTAGAAAAGTATGTGAAGGGAACGAAAGCATTATAGCGCCACATAAATAAAAGTGTTCAAAACTGAATGCCGTCTTTGCAGACGGCATTCGTGCTTATTTTGAGCCACAAACATCAATGGATGAAAACAACCTTGCTAACACTTTTTATGCTGGCTGGCCTCCTGGCAAAAACCCAACCGCCTTCATTGGATTTTTTGCGCACTAACACCGCCGATATTTCTGGTGATGATGTTGCCAACCCGCTTTTCGACGCTGCTTTTTATCGCCACCGATATTTCTTTTTTGGTGAGAACCACGGTTCGGCCAGGCCGCAGCAAACCGATTATTCTTTGTTTACGCATTTACATCGCAAAGCCGGCGTGAAGTATTACATAGCAGAAGTGGACTTCACCAAAGCGGCACTGTTGAACCGCTTTCTCGCTTCCGGCGATACAACGCTTTTGCACAAAGTTTTTAGAAGCTGGCAACAAGACACAGCTCAATGGGCCAATAAAGAACATTATCAAAAATGGATGCGGCTGCAACGCTACCAAAGCTCACTTCCGCCTTCTTCTCGCATTTCTGTTATTGGCGTTGACGTGCCGCAGGACCTGGCCTTGGTGGCCGAACAATTACAAGCGCTACTGGCAGGCAAAAAAACGGGAAAGTTTAAAGGCCATTTCGACAGCCTGCAACGCTTTGCCCAAGGCGGCAATCGTATGGAGTTGGCGGCTTTTAGCAAACGGTTTTATCCCGTTGCGGATTCCGCTGCGCCTTCCCTGAAAAAGGCGCTGGGCGCCAGTTACATTGCCTTTCACCATTTGCTGAAAAGCTTTACGCTGTTGAATGCCGGCAACAACCGCGACAAGGTGATGTTCCTAAACCTGATGAATCAGCTTTCAACGTACAAGTTGGAAAAGGAAAAGATGTACGGCTTCCTCGGTTTTTATCATTGCCTGCAAACGGGTTATAACAAGTCTTTGCCGATGGCGGCTATGCTCAAACAAAACTTGCCGGATAAAAACGCCGTGGTTACGCTGGCCATGCTGGCCCTTGAATCGGAAACGATGCTGCCTTTTGTAAGCCAGCTACGGCAAATGATGCCAAAGACATACGTGGAAAAACTATTGAAAGAGCATCCTGGTTTTCCCGCTTCGGGCGGGTACATTCCTTATCCGTTGAGCAACGATAATTCAATGATGAAGGTGGAAGGAATGGAAGCGTTGAGGACCTTGAGCCAGCCGTCATCGGTGCGGCTTTTCCGGTTAAGCGGTGAGGGCAGTCCGTTCCGGTTAACAAAGGAGTTGGCCGAAGTAAAAGGCATTCAAACCGTAGCCATGACAGACGCGGCGGACAATACGCTGAATGCTTTTCAATACGTGATTTTGTTTCGGAACAGCGGGGCGGCTACGCCGATGGAGTGAGTGAAAATTGATGGGTGAGTTCTTTCTTCAACAAGTACGCAGGATACTGCAAGTGGCTGCCGTAAGCTTTGCGTGTTTGATACCTTGTAATGTGAATAACCGGATACGTGATAACGAATTCTGCTTCGTCATCAATACCTTGTTGGTAATGATTTCGGCAAACTGGAAAACTGAATATCCATTCCTTTTCAGTGTAAAGTCAAGCAGAAGATTGGCATCAGGAAAAAACTTAGAAGCCATGCTTGCCCTTTTGTTCCCCGTAGCAAGCTTGCACCAAATCTTTGTCTTCCTTCATTATGGGTTTCTCCAATTCTTTAACCCGTTGCGCAACATTTTTTTCGGCGTCGTTAAACGTTTAAAAAAGATTCTACCAATTGCGTAAGGAAAAGGCAGTGCTGTTTCGCGTATTCTTTTGCGGCTACCAATAACTCCCTGTCCACATCAAAAATTATGTTTGCTTTCGTGGCTTAAATTTAAACAAGCGACTTGAGCGTTTGTGAAGCTTACTCATTCCTCTGCAACGAGTTTAACGCAGCATTGCAACTGCCTTGTTAGCTGCCGCTGTTCGTGTGTGTCGCTATGTAATCGTTGATAATTTTTACTGCCTTCTTAACGCCGTTTTCCTTGCGTAATTCTTGGCCAAGTTTTTCGGCGTTTGCCACAACGTCCGGTTGTAACACAATGCCGATAGCCGCTGCCAACTTCTTTGCTGAAAAGCGGCTTTTTTTAATCGGCTTTGAACCCACGCCTAATTCATAAACCCGTTGTCCCCATGCCGGTTGGTCGGCGTTATGAGGAATGATGATTGTCGGTTTACCTGCGCGAAGTCCGGCCGCCGTTGTTCCCGCGCCGCCGTGATGGATAACAAGTTTCATTTGAGGAAACAACCAGGTGTGCGGAACGCTTTCAATTAAAAAAATGTTACCCGAAAGCTCTTGGTTGTAAGGGAATTTGTTCCAGCCAAGTCCGACAACGGCCCTTTGTTTAGTCATCGCTAACGCCTCTTTTATCACGAGCAGGGTGGCTTGAAAATTTTTTATGTCTTTCATGCTTCCAAAGCCAATGTAGATCGGTTGTTCTCCATTGCGAATAAAATCGGTTAGGCCGGTTGGTGGTGTAAAAGCCGGTTCTTTTTCAATATACCAATTGCCGGTTGTATGAACGTTGTCCGGCCAGTTTGATGACTGATGAAAAAACCGATTGCTGTATCCGTTTAGCACAGGCATTCCACTGTCAATTTGCTGCCTGATTGGCGATACCGAAAAATTCATTTTCGTTTTAATGGATTTGTTCCAAAACTCAACAATCGCGGATTTTGATAAGGACCAGAACAGCTTTTCAAAAATCGTGTGTGTGATGCGATTGAACTGCTTTCCCAATCGTGGGCTTGCGTAAAATAAAATGGCCGGATAGTCTTCTGTGGCAACCACCGGAAACGGATTTGCCATGATGCTGATCCGGCCTTTCTCTTGCGCCATAAAAAGGCCTAAAGGCATACCCGGATGAAAAATGATGACATCTGCCTGCTGACAGGCTGTCCAGATTTCTGCTTGCGTAGCCACCATCAATTGCTTCAAATGTTTAGCGCTTTTCAAGTGGCCTACAATAAATCTAAGTGGATTATCTCCCTTCGACATTTCCTGAACTTCCCCGCCTTCCATAAGTTTTTGAATGTCCACATCAAGAGAAAAAAAATGCAGTCCGTAGCTTTCTACAAAGGCCTTTTCGTTTTTTGAAGAGACGATGAGCACTTCATGCCCGGCCTCCTGAAGCCCAAGCCCAAGTGCGATGTAGGGCTGTAGATCTCCTGTGGTTCCAACCGTTGTAATGGCGATTTTCATATACCGGATAAATAGCTGGTGAATTTTATAACTGCCTTATGAAAGAAAATTTTCTTGCGAAAAGAAATTTGCCAACAGAAAACACGAAACTGTCAGGTGTGGGCTGCTTTATGTTAATTAAAAACTCTTCCTGATTGTCGGGGTTTATTAAAAGGCCGCGATACGTGTTTGTTTCAGAAGTAAGATCCAATGATTTAAAAATAAGAATGCCGGTTTCGCTTTTGCCGTATATTTTTTTGTCACCGCCTACATACATTTCTATCTTTTTCTCTTTGTGAGCAACGTCCACCCATTTTCCTAGTAAACTATTTTGTGAAAACGCTTTTTGAGAAAAGATGAACGCAATAAAAATGGAACAATAAATAGTCGCCCTGTTTTTTACAATCCTCATTTCCTAATCTTTCCGCTAAGCTCCGAAAAGCCGGTTCGATTACACTTACCATTTGTTACAAAATTACTTGCCGTCTTATACGCGACAGGCTTTGTGGTTTTATGCCTAAGAAAGACGCGATGTACTGAATGGGGATGTGTTGTAAAAGCCGGGGTTGTTCCTCTATTAATTTTTTGTATCGCTCTTCAGCGGTAAGCGTCGCCAAATCATTTGCCCTGACTTGTGACAGCGCCATAACTTTTTCAAAAATGACTAAGCTGAATTTTTTGAAATTCTCGCTTCTATCAATGAGTGTTGCCAGGTTTTGCCTTGAAATTCTTAGCAGTTGGCAATCAGTAACGCATGCCACATTTTCCGAGGCCAGTTGTTGGTGAACGAGGCTTAGAAAGGAAGCAATAAAAGCATTTGGAGCGCAAAGAAATGTCGTTACCTCATTGCCTTTATCATCACAATAAAACAACCTTGAAAATCCCGAGTTAATAAAATAGAGAAACCGGGGGATTTTACCCTGCGCTTCAACAATGGTGTTTCTGTTTTCAGTAATAACTTCAAAGAATTGGTTACACAATCTTCTATCCTGTTCATCAAGGTGGACTGTCTTTGAAATTTCCTGAAATAAATTGTCAAGCATTTTAAAATTGGGCTTTCTATTTCCAAAGAGAAAGCATGCGCCGCAATTAAAGCCAAGTTTGCATTGATAAAAGGCCCGGAACAAATATATTCCGATAATCAAGCTGCTTTTGGGTCAGCTTACTGCTCTCCACAATCCTTACAAACCCCCTTAATCACCACCTGCACACTCTCGGCTTCATAACCCTTCGGCAAGTCAATCTTCGGCGATACCACATCATCCAAACAAATCGTCTTCCCGCAGTTCGTGCAAATAAAATGTACGTGATCATCGTGGTGATGGCCTTCTTCGCATTCCTTGCACAAAGCATACAAAATGGAATTATCGGCCGTTGGTATAGTGTGAATGATGCCTTTTTCTTCAAAGGTTTGCAGCGTGCGGTAAATGGTTACGCGGTCGTATTTGTCGCCCACGGTTTTTTCAATGTCCCCATGCGTAAGCGCATCGTCGCTGTTTAAAAAAAGCCGCAGAATCTTGCGGCGGCTTTCGGTGGAGCTTAACTGCCGCCGGTGCAAAATATCATTAAGTGAAAGGTTGCGTGTTTTTGTTTCCATCAGTTGTTGAGTAAATTTTTTACATCGCCTTCCAAGGCTTTTAATTCGGAGGGCTTCAGGCCGTCGTAGATTTTTACCACGTCGCCTTGCTTGCTCACCAGCGCCACAAATTGCGTGTGCAAAAAATCAACTTCGCCGGCTACAAAGTTCGCCGGATCATCTACCTTAAAGCTATACCGGGCAGCCTTGTATAAGCTGTCTTTTGACCCCGTTAAAAAAATCCATTTGCCCGTGTTCACGCCCATCGAATCGGCATACTGTTTCAATCGTGCAGCCGAGTCACGCAAAGGGTCGGAGGTAAAGGAAAGAAAGGTCACATCCGGCGTATTTTTCAACGCTTCATAAGCCGATTTTAAATTATTGTTCATGCGCGGACAAACGGAAGTGCAGGTGGTAAAAAAGAAGTTTACAACGGCTACTTTGCCTTTAATGTTTTCGTCTGTAAAACGTTGTCCGTTTTGCGCTGTAAACGCGAAGGGCTGTACGTGACTGATGGCCGGAATGCGTTTTCTAAAATAGCCGGGAATAGCGGCCTTCAATCCAAAGTAAAAGCCCACGGCCAGCAGCAGAAAAAATGCACCGTAAAAAATAAGTTTATTGGACATGCGAAGGCAAAACTAACCACGGATTATCGGGATTTTTAAAGCCTGCCTGCCGGTAGGCAGGGAATTAACAGGATGAATAAACAAGGATTGAAGCAAGGATTACCAGTAGAACTAAACATAGATTCAAAGAATGAGTTGCACGAATTGAGATGGCAGCGAATTATCTTGCCCTAAAGATTTGAGTATGAAAAAAAGCCTGCTTTTTCTGATGATGTTTGTTTCCTTGCCGGCATCGGCGCAAAAAGGCGATGAAGAAAAAATCCGCGTCGTTCTTTCTACCCAAACCGATGCCTGGAACCGCGGCGATGTGGAAGGTTTCATGCAGGGCTATTGGAAGAGTGATTCGCTGATGTTCATCGGCAAGAGCGGCGTAACAAGAGGCTGGCAACAAACGCTGGCCAATTACAAAAAGGGTTATCCCGATACGGCGGCTATGGGCAAGCTTTCCTTTGACATCATCACGGTAAAAATCCTATCGCCGCAGTATGCCTTTGTGGTGGGCAAATGGATGTTGAAGCGAAGCATCGGCGACATTAGCGGGCATTACAATTTGCTGTTTCAAAAACTAAAAGGTGAATGGGTTATCGTTGCCGACCACAGTTCTTAAACTACTTCACCTGAAACCAAAACGAACCGCCGTGCTTTTCGGCGCCTTGCACATTCGGATGCTGCCAGAACGAAGCGATCGTTTGAGCCAGTGCTTCGTCTTCACTAATAAATGAAGCCGGGCAAAGTATCTTGTATTTATCAGGCGCTGCCAGCAGCACTGCCGCTAAAACAGAGTTCTCTGAATAAAAGCGCTTGCACATATCCGGCGGATAATCATACGGAAGATAGATGTCGTGAAGTTGAACAATAACGCCTTGCGGCAGCACCGGCAAAACCTCCAAAAAGAAGTGCATTACGTCAGAGGCCGGCAGGAGGCAATGCGTGCCGTCGAAAAACACAACATCGTTTGGCAAGAGTGTTTTAAAAATATGCAGCGAAACGTCCTGTAATTTTTCCGCTATCCATTCGTCGGCCAATCCTTGTATTTCTTGCCGCGGCTGCGGGTCAATGGAAGTAATGGTAAAAGTCAGGTTATTTTCCCGGCGTGCTTTGGCCGCAACTTTAGTAGAACTGCCGCTGCCGATTTCGATGTATTTGGCGGGCTTGACTTCGTTTAAAATCGTGTACAACATCATTATATCCAAGCCAGGTAAATAACCGTTGTCCCAAACTGGTTTGATGCTGTTTGCTTCATCGCTTGTTCGTTTTATTTTTTGCAGGGCCGGAAAGTATTTTTTAGAAGCGGTTAGCAAAGCGGCATAGTCGCTGCGGCTCGCTGAAATGTAGTCGTATAATTTTTGATGTGGCTTTTGAATGGAATAAACTGGCTTTGGTTCTACTGGATAGTCCAGTATCACCATTCGCCCTGACGGCTTCACACTGAAATAAAGGCGTTTGAAAAATTCTTTCATTGCAGATGAAATGCAGCTTATATCGTTACTCCCTTCTTCGCCACACGTTGTATAAAAACCGAAGCACTAAAATCAGGGTGATGAAGAACACGAAATAAAAAATGCCGTTGTACCAATCCAGTCCGTTTACAAAATAACCCAACTTAAAATACAATCCCGCCACCGCCATCAGCATTATCCATAGCAGGCCGGCGCCTACAGTAGCCATAATTTTCCTGAAGAAGCGCCTCACTTCCGGATCCATGCCGGTGTTGTATTCGTCCATGAAGGCAAAGTTCAAGTGTTTAAATGTTCAAGTGTTTAAAAGTTTAGAAACTCGCTGCCTGCACAAGCAACATTTGAACGCTTGAACATTTGAACTACGGAACCAACAAAGCCCTAAACGCCGCCGAGTCGCCACTAAATACATTAAAATCAACCTTGGCATATATGCCGTTCACATGGCCTTCCTCGCTGTGTTGCCAAAAATGCCAGGGCCGGGTAATGCGCGGATGTTCAGGTTGGTAATAGTGCGCAATCCATAATGGGTAATCATCAAACTTTCCTTTTAAATATTTTTCGTAAAACGTAACATAAGTATAGATGATAGGCTTTACGCCGTACGCCTGTTCCATCGCATCCAGCCAGGCCTGAAGCTCTTTTTGCAGCTTATCCACGGGAACGTTCCAGCCGCGTTCAATGTCGAGCACCGGCGGCAGGTCGCCGCTTTCGAGCTTTACGGTTTCAAAAAAATTCTGCGCCTGCGACTTTCCGTCTTTCTTCGGATAAAAAAAATGATAAGCACCGCGAACCACACCGGCTTCTTTGGCCTTCTTCCAGTTGCGTTTGAAATAAGGGTCAACCAATCCGTTGCCCTCCGTCGCTTTAATAAAGGCGAAGCCCAGTTGCACATTTTTCACCCGCATTTTTTTTACTTCTTCCCAAGCAATGGTGCTTTGGTAGCGGCTCACATCAATGCCGTGAATTTCGTACTGTGTGGGAATGTTGATGCCGAATTCTTTATACCGGATGAAGGTGGGCTCTTTAGTGCGCAGCCACAGAAAAAATAGGCAAGCCAAAAACAACGCCGCGGCCCCGGCTGTTAACCACAACACAAGCCGTATGTTTTTGGATGATTTTCGTTTTGCCACCGTGCGCAAAAATAGCACCTCATCCCCGGCCCCTTTCCAACAAGTTGGAGAGGGGAGGCATCCTCCACATATTTAATCTTTTATTTCGATAGACAGGTCGCAACACAGTAGACACAAAAACCAAACGGCTTTTGTGTTCTTGGTCATGGTTCCCCTCTCCATCTTTGATGGAGAGGGGTTAGGGGTGAGGTGCTATCTTCGCACCGTGCAATTCAACCTACACGATAGCCTGAACTTTTTAAGCAAGACCACTTTTTCGAGAGTGGCCAATGCTACTAAAGTTTACGCCTCTTACCTCTGGAGCAAGTGGACGAAAAAGCCGGTGCAATGGGGATATCCCGTTTCCATTTCTTTTGAGCCTACCACAAGCTGCAACCTTCGTTGTCCCGAATGCCCAAGCGGGTTAAGAGCCTTCACGCGGCCAACAGGCATGTTGCAAAAAAACTTCTTTAAAGACACCATTGATCAATTGCACAAAGAGCTGTCGTATCTCGTTTTTTATTTTCAGGGCGAGCCTTATCTCAATCCCGACTTTTTGGAAATGGTGACCTACGCATCTGCCAAAAAAATTTATACGGCCACATCCACCAATGCACATTATTTGAATGAAGTCAATGCAAAGAAGACCGTTGAAAGCGGATTGGATAGACTGATCATTTCCATTGACGGCACCACACAGGAAACCTATAAACAATACCGCGTTGGCGGCAATCTGGATAAAGTGTTAGAAGGCGCACGAAACATCGTGAAGTGGAAGAAAGAGTTGAAGAGCAACACGCCTTTTATCATCTTTCAATTTCTTGTGGTGCGCCACAACGAGCACCAGATTGAAGATGTAAAACGCCTGGCAAAAGAAATAGGTGTTGACCAGGTGCGGTTAAAAACAGCGCAGGTTTATGATTATGAATCTGACCCGAACGGTCTCATTCCCCAAAACAAAAAATACAGCCGTTATAAAAAGAACAGCGACGGCGTGAACGAGTTTCGGGGGGCCAATGCCAACCATTGCTGGCGGCTTTGGCACGACCCGGTAATTACCTGGGACGGAACCGTGGTGCCTTGTTGCTTTGATAAAGATGCCCAACACGGCCTCGGCTCTCTTCGTCAACAATCTTTTAAAGAACTCTGGCACAACAAAGACTTTAAGAACTTCCGCAGCCAGGTTTTGCAAAGCCGCAAAAACATTGACATCTGTGCCAATTGTTCGGAGGGAGTGAAGGTTTGGGGATAAGGAATATCGAACGGATGAACATGCCTGTCTGCCGCCAGGCAGGGAATGATAAAGTTGGAATTTACACTTCAGCTTTTTGTGCAACTCAATTAAGAAAGACGCACAGAGACGCTCCAAAAAGAAAATTTTTGAGCTTTGAATCCGGACGTTGCAATCCCAACAAGCCTTGACGGTAACTCACCTTCAGCCCGTACTTTTTTTTGATGAAATAGGCTGATTCAATCATATAACCGAAATCGAATCGCTTGTATGTTTTCTTAACAAAAGGGTCATACGTCAATCGGGGATCGTCGTGAAAACTTACTTTCCCGCGAATGCCGTAGGCACCATAAAAACCGCTGTTTACAAACAGGTTTTTTTCCGCTGTTTCCTGTAATCGGTAGGCCAACGTAAGCGGAACTTCGAGATAATCCAATTTTGTAACAACGGTATCGAAGTTTAGCCCATACCGTTCCCGCCATCCTTTACCCGAATACCAAACACCGCTTTGCACGCCCCAATGTTCGCCGGGATAGTAGGCGATGTCGGCACCCATGACAAGCCGGGCCAAATAAGAAAATGTGATGTGGCGGTCGTTAACTACATTTCTTGCGTTTGCTAAATTGACACCCGCGGAAAAGCCAACTTTAAACTGCGCCTGCATATTCCCAAAGGCAAACAACAACAGTAAAGTGCAAAAAAATTTTTGGTTTGGCATCCTTATCAGGTTTAACTGTTTTATTCTTTTTGGTTGACGGAAACAAAATTTGAAAAAGCACAAGTAGAGATTCACGTTTACTTCGTTGCGATTGCGCTTCCTTCCTTCCCATAACTTTTCGTTCAGACAATATACCCTTGCCAGGGTATATGCCGGCCCCGTGGTAAAGATAGATTTGACGAAAGTTTGAAACATGAAAACTATCTATACACTGCTGGCTTTTGTGGCGCTGTGTTTTGCATCTGCAACCAAAGCGCAATCGGGTTCGGGATGGGAGTGGGTTGCCACCACCGGCATTGCCGATGCCTCGCGAATGATACGTGAAGTGACGAAAGATGGAGCAGGTAATATTTACGTTACCGGCACATATTACGACGCCATTACCATTGGATCTTATACAGTTTCGGGCACGCCTGCTTTGTACGGGCATGTGTTTACGGCCAAGTATGATGCAAGCGGTAACGTGCAATGGGTAACGCCTTACAATGGCGGCGCCGGCGGCGTTGTTCAAACGGCAAGCGCCATTGCAGTAGATGCCGGTGGAAACGTTTACATCGGCGGTACCGATAACGGAACCGTGGGTGGTGTGGGCAATGGCTTTGTAGAGAAGTACGACAATAACGGTTTGGTGCAGTGGCGCAAGGTTCTTTTGCTGAACGAAGTCATTGGACTTAACGTTGGCCCAGATGGAAATCCCATTGCCATAGAAAGCGTTCCGGGCTCACGCAACATTTACAAACTGAATAGCGCTAATGGCAACATACTTTGGACCGTTGCCAACACAGGTGCCGCCATTCCGGTGGACAGCCATCAGAGCTACAGTGACTTTTTAGACAGTCGCGGGAATGTTTACTACACCTTGTATGCAGCGCCGTTTGGTGTGAGCGCACCCGAAACTGTGGCCGGAGTAACTTTCAATAATCCCGGCGGAACATTTTGCTTTGTATCGCTGGATAACAACGGCAACCGGCGCTGGATAGATACGGTGAATAATTCTTCTGCCTATTACGGCCTTGGCGGCAGGGCGGTGATTTCAAAAACGAATAAGCTTTATTTAACCATCGGCATCAGTATTTACACCGGCGGCTTATCGGGCACCAATCAATCAAGTACGCCCACATCGGCTTATTATGAATTGGATACCTTGGGACGAGTCACTTACCGAAGTTTTTTAACGCCCTTTCAAAACTCGCAAAAGCTGCTGGTGAAAGATGACGGCATTTATTCTTACCAAGTTTTGACCGGCGGCACCGCAGCTGCTGTTTCGTTTGGCGATTATACCTATGCATCGCCGGCAGCCAATACCACCAGCTTAAACATTATTGTAAAGTACGACCCGGTAACATATGCCGTTGTTTTTGCCAACAGCTTTGAAACTACAGGGCCGGCATATAGTACAGGCTCAATTAATGGATTAGAGATTACCGCCGCAGGCAAAATTGTGGTAGGGGGGTACTACGCCACTACCGCAAAATTTGGATCCATTCTTAAAACAGCAACCGTCGTTGCCACGAACCCGTATACAAAAACGGATTTTTATTTAGCTGAATTCGACAAGGCAAGCGTAGCGGCTCCGGCCACTACTACGTGGACAGGAGCCGCCAATAACAGCAACTTCAATGATGCCGCTAACTGGACGGCCGGCGTTCCCAATTTTATTAAAACAGTTATTCCCGGCGGCTTGTCTAACTATCCAAATAATATTGCCGCAACCAATAAAATAAGCAAGCTGCAGATAGATGCCGGCGCCACTGTTTCGCTGCCTTTAGCCATCTCCATCCCCGGCGGCATCGTAAACAACGGCGCCATTGAAATTACCGAAAGCGGAATTTTTTACGGCGGCTTCAACAGCGGCCAAACGCTGATAACAGGCACCGGAAAAGTAGTGATGAAAAACAACACCGGCTACTATTACGGAAGCGTGGTTCTGGATAATTCGTTGGAGATAAACTGCGGCGGAACGTTGACAAGCTTTGGCGGCACCATCAACGGCTCCTTGCTTTTAACCAATGGCATTTATAGCGGCGATATTGTTTTGGCAAACCCTCTTGCAACGATCACCGCAAACGCTACTAATTACGTGGCCGGGAAAATTACAAGAGCCGTGAATACATCGGGCATCTACACGTTCCCACAAGGCACAGCCACTCGCTATGCGCCGGTTGTTTTAAAATTGAATTCCATTGCAGGCCCGCAAAAAATTGCGGTCAGCTTTTCGCAAACCATCAACGGTGCGGCGCCCAATACAACCGCAAGCGGACAAACGGTTTCGCAACTCCTGAACAGCGGCATCTGGACTATTACTCCCGACGTTGCACTAACGGCCGGCAATTACACGGTGACACTTGAAGGACGTGGCTTTACCAACAACGTTACTGATCCAAAGCGGTACGTCGTTGTAAAACGTCCAAACTCCGCAGGCGCCTGGGGCTTTTTTGGAACCAACGGTTTGGCCACGCAAACACCAACGGTCATCACCGCTACGGCCGGAAACATTTCGGGCTTCAGTGATTTTGCCATTGGCATCGCGGCCGGCTCGGTGATTAGCACTTTGCCGGTGAGCTACACTTATTTTACCGCCATTAAAAATGCTGATGCCATTCTGTTGAAATGGCAAACATCGCAGGCGGTAAAAGCAAACTACTATGCCGTTCAACACAGCGGCAATGCCCGCGACTGGACGGCCCTTGGCAACGTGGATGCAAGGAACGGCAGCCTGCTGACTAACTACCAGTACACGCATTCATCACCGGCTAAAGGCGTTAATTATTACCGTTTGCTGGAAGTAGATGCCGACGGCAGATCATCGTACAGTGATGTGCGCAGAGTGGACATGGGTGATGTATTGGCTTTGGCGCAACTGTATCCAAATCCTTCAAGCGGCGATGTCATTACTCTCAATTACGGAAAACCTTTAGGCGCAGCCAGCCATTATTTCATTGCCGATGTTCAAGGGAAAACGGTCCGGTCGGGAAATGTAACAAGCAGCACGCAAACCATTGTGGTCGGGGATGTAGCAAAGGGCATCTACCGCTTGGTCTTGGACGACGGGCAAAGCATTCCTTTTATCCGCCAATAAAAGACAAGGTTTGCCCGTCAAAAGATTGCTTTGTTTCAGCCGTAGTTGAAAACCCCTTTGGCTTTATGCTTTGTTTATAAGGGCCCGCCTAAGGGGTTTTCTTACTTTTGCTCCGTGGGAATAGATAAAGACATTCATCAAAAAGCGTTTCAAAATGCCAAACAAAAGGCTGTCATCAACCTCCTGTTTACCAATGGTTGGCTTATTGAAAAGATGAAGGACTTTCTTTCGCGGGAAGACATCACTCATCAACAGTTTAACATTCTTCGCATCCTTCGGGGCTCGCATCCGGCGCCGCTTTCTACATTGCAAATCCGCGAACGCATGATAGACAAGGCCAGCGACACCAGCCGCATCGTTGACCGCTTGGTGCTGAAAGAACTTGTGGTCAAGCGTACTTGTCCCAAAGACAAGCGCCTGGTGGACGTAACCATCAGCGAAAAAGGACAAGGCCTTTTGGCTCGTCTTGATGAAGCGCAGGCGGAGATGGACGTGGTAAGCGGCAACCTTACCGAAGAAGAAGCCGAGGGCTTAAGCAATCTTTTGGACAAGATGCGGTCGTAAATTTTTCCCTCATCAAATCAATTCATCTCCTCAACTGGTTTTCACAATTTCTTGCCGAACCTGTGTTTCATTCTATTGCCACAGCATCTATCTTCCGCAGCCCAATAACGTCTATGAAAAAATTTATCCTTTCCGCCTTCACCAGCATTTTACTGCTGCAAGCTTTTGCGCAAGCCAAGCCCGAGTTTCGCGGCGTGTGGGTTGCCTCCGTTGACAACATTGACTGGCCGCGCCGCGGCGATTACAACCCGGAAAGCCAGAGAGCCGAATTCACCCGCCAGTTGGACATGCACCAGCGCAACGGCATGAACGCTGTTATCGTTCAGGTGCGTCCATCGGCCGATGCTTTTTATCCTTCGCCTTACGAGCCCTGGAGCCAGTGGCTTACCGGCATGCAAGGCAAAGCACCATCTCCGTTTTACGATCCGCTTCAGTTCAGTATTGAAGAAGCCCACAAGCGGGGTTTTGAATATCATGCGTGGATCAATCCGTATCGGGCAAACTTCGCCATAGGCAAGGCTTCCATCGCACCCGACCACGTGACCAAGCAACATCCTGACTGGTTTTTAAAATACGGCGGCACCTTGTATTTCGATCCGGGTAATAAAGAAGCGCAGGCTTGGGTAGTGAATGTGGTGAAAGACATTGTTGAACGGTACGATGTGGATGCCATTCACATGGACGACTACTTTTATCCCTATCGCATTGCCGGCAAAGAATTTCCGGACTATGCATCGTATGCTAAATACGGCGCCGGTATGAACAAAGAAGACTGGCGGCGCAGTAACACTGACTCCATTATTTGCAAACTCACTAAAGTCATTCACGAAACAAAGCCCTGGGTCAAGTTTGGCATCTCGCCTTTTGGCGTGTGGCGCAATAGCAGCGATGATCCCGATGGCAGCCCTACGCAAGCCGGCCAAACCAATTACGATGATTTGTATGCCGATATTTTATTGTGGCTTGAAGAAGGCTGGATTGATTATGTGGCGCCGCAAGTGTATTGGGAGTTTTCGCACAAACATGCGCCGTTTGAACCCATTGTAAAATGGTGGAACGAACATTCCTACGGACGCCATTGCTACATTGGTTTGGGCATTTATCGTGCAGGTACCAATCTGGCCTGGCGAGACAGAACGCAGTTGCCGCGGCAGATAGATTCCACCCGTGCGCTGGAAAACCTTCAAGGCCAGATTTACTTCAGCAGCACCACGTTTGATAAAAATCCGTACGGCTGGAACGATTTGTTGCGCAACAAGTATTACAAAGAAAAAGTGCCGGTGCCGGAGATGCCCTGGCTGCCGAAGAAACCGGCGATTGCAGATGTGATTAATAGCAAAGATTCCACAACGGATTCAGTTGGAAGAGAAGGCTATTAATTGAATACATAGTTTGTTTAGAAAAAAAGCTGTCATCGAATGATGACAGCTTTTTTGTTGACAGGGGCTTGTCTATCTATTGAGCGCCGGTTGTGTCACTCACTTGTACGTTCGGAAATTCTATTCGGCACATCATCGTGGCAAAACCTCATCCCGGCCTTCTCCATTTGGGGAGGCCGGCTTCTTATACACCGGCACCGTGCTGCACGGCTCACCGTACATTATGCTCTTTACCTGCGGCAACAGGCGCCTTGTAATCTCCGCATAGGCAAACGGCCCGACTTCTTTATCGCCGCAGCCTTTTACCACAATGCGCTGATCCTTGAATTCATCAACATTTATCTCGTTGATGCTTTGCAAAAAAAGATGCTTGTGCATCTCTTCCTCGGTTCCTACAAAAACCGTGGTAGCCACCGGTTGCAGGTACGTTGTCACCAGCATATAAGCCCAAACCGGAATGATGGCATCAGCCGTGCAAGTAATAGCCACATTCTTATTTTGAAAGGCTGACCAATCCAAACCCTTTAACGCCTCGCGAAAATCTTTTTCTTTTAGAATGAGGCCCATGAACAAATGCCCCTTCAAATCAAAAACGGCGCTTTCTTCTTTGGGTAAATAATCTTCAAGGTTCAACGTAATCAAACCACTGTTGGCAACCTTGTTTATAATGGATTCGTTCATGCTGCAAAACTAACCGCGGATTATCGGGATTTTAAAAGGATGGCCGGGATTGAACTCCTTTCAATTCTGTAATTTCCTGCGTGCATTAAGCTTCTAAAAAAATAGAGTGGAACAGTATGAACAATGCTACGGACACACAATAAAAAGCCCTCAACAAATAAATGTTGAAGGCTTAAAGTATAGTTGATAAGTGGGGGGTTGTGCGATTGCTGAATTTCCCCTTGGGGGATTTAAGGGGTCCGTTAATAAAACTTCGCCCGGTTATCTTTTATGGTTGCCCGCTTTTGCAGCAGTTGCAATGGCGACTGCATCTGTTGGCGGCTTTGCATTTCCAGCATTTGGCGCTGTTGATCAATGGCCGCGTTTTCCACCGCACCCGTAAAAGTATTGTCCACGCGAATGGCATACACCCCCCCGGTGCCTGCAATAGGGTCGGCTACGGTTTTACCTTTGTTGTCAGGGTTAAAAAGGGCGCCGATTACTTTGGCTTCAAAGCCCAACGGACCTGCTCCACTAAACCGGATGCTGTCCAAATTCTGTACTTGTTGGTTGAACTTAGTGGCCACGGCATTCAGGTCACTGACCTTGCCCATCTGCTCCTTAATTTTTTGCGCCTTCTTTTTGTTCAGCAACTGCGATTCCACCATCGGACGAACCGATGATGCCGAAGGCGACCCCGGTTCGATAACGTCGGTTACGACAGCCACAATAAAATTGCTGCCGATGGATTTCGGGTCAAGCACTTTGCCTTTGGATGACTCAAAAACATCTTTCACAAAACCGCGGACCTGTATTTGTTCGCCGGGCAGATTATAGTCCATTGGATGAAGCGTGGCCGTGAGCGGCGCATCAGAGGCAGCAATGCCTTTTCCTTTCAGGTTCTTATCAAAATAATCCTTGAACGATTTTTCGTCCGTAGCATTGCCGGCTAATTTGTTGGCGGCTTCTTGTGCGGCGGTTGTTGTTTCAGTGCTTGGATCAACAGGCCTTGAGAAGAGAGCCAGTTTGTACACTTCCGAGTTACCGCGTTGATTCAATACTTCCATATAATGATAACCAAAAGCCGTACGCACTACCTTCTTTGAACCTACGGGATTGTTCAGCGCAAAGTCTTTAAATTCCGGCACCAGGCGGGCATCGCGGGTGATGCTGTCAAACACACCGTTATTAGTAGCCTTGCTTGGGTCATCGGAAAGTTTTTTCATCAAGGAGTCGAAAAGCGTGCCGGCGGCAATGGCGGCCATCACACTGTCGGCCGTTTTCTTGGCCGCTACTGTATCCCGTGTGGGCATAAATTCACCCGTTTGCGGGTTTTGCTGCGCCGTTTGAATCAGGATGTGACGAACCTTGGCCGTGTCGGGCTGCTGCTTTTTATCAATGATTTTGGCCAGCACCAAACGGCCCAATTCCACATACGGACCGCTTACAATTCCTACCGGCGCTTTAAAGATAGTATCGCCATTTTGCAGGCGTACATCCTTGGCGGCAATCCAGCTATCGTTGTATTGAAAGTCGCTGCGGTTTTGCAGGAGAAATTCTTTTGCATCCTTTGTGCGCTGAAAGGAATCACGCAAGGCAGCCAGGCCGTCACGCACGGCAGCCGTATCTTTCGATGAAGGTGCGGCACTGAACTGCACGTAAGAGATGGTGCGGCTTTCGTCCTTAACCTCAAAGTCTTTTTTGTGTGCCTTCACATAGTCATTGATTTCGGCATCAGTTACTTTTACGGTGCTGTCGGCAATGCTGGTGTACGGCACGGTTACGTAAGCGGCTTTGGCCATCAGCGCATTGTCCACATTCCGTTTCTCCAAAAGCCATTTGGGGACGTAAGTGGAGTTTTGCAAAAGCGCATTGTATTTCTCCAGCAAAGTTTGCTGCACAATAAAGTTCGTTGCCTGCTTCAGTCCTTCTCTTTCATCGGCCGTGCCGCTTTTGTTTATTTGCAGGATGCGCTGGCGCACAACGGAGGGATTCCACTGCTTTGGATCCTGAACACCAAAGGCCTGTAACACCGCCTGCGAAGGCGTAGCGCTGAACATCAGTTGATCCAGTTCTTTATCGCCTACCGTTAAGCCAAGCGCCTTGTATTGTTCGCCCATGATCTGGTCGTTCAATTCGCTTTGCCACAATTGCTCCACAATCTGCTGCGTGGCCACGTCGCTGTTCTGGCCCTGTTGCTTTACAATCTTGTTTACACGGCCGGTAAATTCCTGGGCGTCTATTTTTTTACCGTTGATTTTTCCAAGCACGGTATCGCGTCCGCCAAGCAAGCTGCCGCGGCCGGCAAAGGCGTCCATTAAGATGAATCCCAACAAGGCAAGCGCAATGGCGATGACCGCGATGCGGGCATATCTGTCTCTGATTTTCTGGATAACTGACATAGTAAGCTGGTGTCTTATTTTAAAGGAGGGCGAAAATAGGGTAATCTTATTTATACACAAAACGGCGAAAACGTTACAGGACGGGGTCTTAAAAGGAATTAGTTTATTGGGAATTAGGACTAGGGTAAACAGGAATCAGAAAAGTAACCTGCATTTCATATCCTCTTGTCTTGGCAACCCTAACCATCCAAGATCCAATTCGCCAATTCTCATTTCCAAACCCTGTGTATAACCCTCTTTTGTTGTGTATAAACTTGGCCGTTTGGTGCAAACGGTTGTGGGGTTAATGGCCGCAAAATTTTCCGGTGATCAAAAGGCTTCGGGGCCTGTTCATTTACTCCGGTTTATCCCTATGCTATTCACATAGCTGAAAAAAGGAATGACGGTTTTTGTTTTGCAGACATCACTATTCACAGGGCTGTTGATAACATCATGAAAGAGCCATCAGCCGCTACCTTTGTTGTGGACAGTGCTGCGGAAAGCGTGGATAATTATCGGACATTTACGATAACTGTAAAGTGTTTTTACGGTATCCCCAAATTCACAGCCCTAATAGTAATAGGTTTCTTTTTAAATAATAGACTATTATATACTTATTATATGGAGACGGAAATGTTGATAGCGAAAAATGACGTGCAGGAAAACGGCTTTCTCGACGTGGATATTGACCCTCGGCTTGACCTGTTTGCGGAGATCGAAAAACTGAAGAAAGAAAAGAACGCCATCATACTGGCGCACCTGTACCAGGAACCCGACATACAGGACATAGCCGATTACATTGGCGATAGCCTGGGCCTAGCGCAACAGGCGGTGAAGACTAATGCCGACATGATTGTGTTTGCCGGCGTACACTTTATGGCCGAAACGGCAAAGATTCTGAACCCAACGAAGAAGGTGGTGATACCGGACCTGAAAGCGGGTTGCTCGTTAAGCGAAAGCTGTCCGCCGCCCTTGTTTAAAAAGTTTAAGGAGCAGCACCCCGACCATGTGGTGATCTCCTACATAAACTGCAGCGCCGGCATTAAGGCATTGACGGATGTGATTTGCACCAGCAGCAATGCCAAGGCGATCGTGGAAAGCTTTCCGCCGGAGCAGAAGATCATTTTTGCGCCGGATAAAAACCTCGGCGCCTGGATCAATAAGGTAACGGGCCGCAACATGGTTCTTTGGAACGGTGCCTGCATGGTGCATGAAATCTTCAGCCTGCAAAAGATCACAGTCCTGAAGATGCGTCACCCAAAGGCTAAATTAATTTCTCACCCCGAATGCGAAGAGCCCATTTTGCGGATAAGCGACTTTGTAGGCTCTACAACGCAGTTGCTGGCTTATGCCAAACAAAGTGCCGATAAGGAGTTTATCGTGGCAACAGAGGCCGGCATATTGCACCAGATGGCCAAGCAGGCACCGGACAAGACTTTTATTCCCGCACCGCCGGATAATAGTTGCGCCTGTAACGATTGTCCGCACATGAAGCGCAACACGCTGGAAAAGGTTTACCTGTGCATGGAGTATGAACAACCGGAGCTGTTGATGGAGGAAGAGTTGAGGGTGCAGGCGAAGAAGAGTTTGGACAGGATGCTGGAGATAAGTGCGAGGTTGGGTTTGTGAGGTTCAAACAAGCGGAAAAGGTGATCAGTAAATTTTGGCTTTCGCTTTTATTTCTATAGACAAATAAGAACCTACGCTGAAAAACCAATTCCTTCTTTTTAAATTGTTTAGCTGATTTATACTTAGCTTATGAGATTCCTTTTCGTGCTTGTACTCGTTTACACACAGTCTTCAGCCATAAGCCAAATCAACCAAACGATTGTTGTGCCCTTAACAACAGTTGGAGGAAGCGAACCTTTTTATCCGAGTCAATCGCCGACACGGTTATCCGATTCTTCTTTAAAATTTAAGGGAATACCAAATGGATTAAAGCAATACAAAATAAAAGAGCGTTCCCTTCTTCAAACAACCGAAAAATTGTATGTGCTTTATGGCTTGAATGAATTGGGTAAACGGCTTATTTTGTTTGATACCAATTTTGACGGTGATTTTTCAAATGAGGCTCCTTACCTGTTTGACCAAGATTTGCATTACGACAAGTCAAAGGCAAAAGCCATTGAAGACACAACGAGGAGTGTAGAAATCAGGTTGCCGAATGCGCCTTCAATTTTCATCAAGCCAATCATTTACAACTGTTGTATGACTTACCAAAATCCCGTTGATTCAATTTGGCATTTGTTCGTGATGACCAACTATCACAGGGAAGGAAAATTTTCAGCCGGTAATTAATCTTACAAAATGGCCCTTTCTGCAAATAACTCGCCTCGTTTTAGCATGGAGCAAACAAGTGCTTTTATCGCTAAGAGTGATGAAAACTTTGAGAAACAAAGTAATCAAATTAAACCCTATCGTTTCAAAAGCACAATAGCATTAAACAACCAGTTATTTTTCATTGACTCGTTAAGCCGCTTTGGTGACACCGCTTGGATTGTATATAAGGGATATGATGTAAATGCGCAGGGAAATAGAGTTGGACTGTACGCCACAAATATTCAAACGAAAACCACAGAGAACAAATCATTTGATTTATCAAAACTCAAAGGCAATTATGTGTTGTTGGATTTTTGGGGAACGTGGTGCAATCCCTGTATTGCTCTTATTCCCCGGCTAAAGAAATTGAATGACACTTACAAAGTAAAAGGCTTTACATTGGTTAGTATTGCTGTTGACAAGAAATCGGATTACCCAAAACTTCTGAAAATGATTGCAGACAAAAAAATGAACTGGGAGCATTTATATGATGATTACGAAAACGTAATCAGCAGTATAAGTAAGAATAAGTATGATGTTGATTGCTTTCCGACCTCCGTTCTTATTGATCCGGAAGGTAAAATTATTTTTCGGGGATGTGGAGATGATGACTTCAATGAAGTTGAGAAATTGTTGTCTTCTAAACTAAAATGATCATCTGTAAAGGCATAGCCAGTTAGGTTGAGGCCGGCGCAAGTTTTCTCAATTTGAAATGCCAAGAATCCGAAAATAAGCACAAGTAAATATCTACACCTAATCTCATCACGTCTCGCCACTTCCAATCGTTTTTTAAAAGCATCGCATCAATCCATATAAAAGACTTCACAAAATAAGGTTAGCAGCACAACACTTCAATTTCATCGCATATTGCCCGTCAGAAAAAACCGGTTGTAGTACCCTTGCTTCTAATTTGGTTGGTAGTATGCCAGCGGACTGATAACGCCGCCACAACTTTATCTGTCTATCAGCCATCATCCCGGCTTGCCACGCAAATTCAAACAATAAATAGTATCATTATATTTTTACACTTATCAGTCACAATCTGAACTGGCGTTTTCTAAATTCCACACGAAAGCCAAGCCTTGAAAGTTAACGGCGATAAATAAAATTTTGTTGCAACCAAAGGCTCTACTCTAAAAACCTTCCTTAGCTACTGTAGAAATGGTAAGTAACACAAGTCTATTTCCATAGGAACGTTGAAAACGTAATTGGTGCAAAAAACTAAAAAGCTGCCTTGATAGAGCAGCTTTTTAGTTTCATTTAAAAACAAGTCAATCTCTTTTTCCAGCGTCTTCATTATGCTTTTCTAATGGGCAATAATGGTTTGGGCAAACTGCTTTTCTTTCAGTTCTATCATCAGCCGGTAAATACCTGCCGGCAATGCCTTTGGTAGCTGAACAGTCTGTGTGGCGGAACCACCCTGGTGGTCTATTTGCTTGCCGAATATCTGTTGCCCGGTGCTGTTGTAAAGTTGTAGCGTGTAATTTCCTTTTTCAAGGTTATTTAATTCAAGCGTTACTCGGTCACCTTGTACCGGGTTGGGATATACCGCTACTCCACTTTTGGTAATGTTTAGTTGTATCCTGATGGTATTGGTGAACTTCACCTCCCCATTTTTACCGAACACTTTAATGCGGTAATAATTTGCCTCATTAAGCGGTTTGGTATCGGTGTAGCTATAGTTGATAAGCGATGTGCTGTTTCCTCTTGCAATGATGCTGCCGATACTGCCAAAGGTGCTGGCGTTTGGCGACCGTTCTATTTCGTACCGGTCAATGTTTTGTTCTGTGTAAGCCGTCCAGTCAAGCTGTACACCGCTTCCGGTTTGCGCCGCTTTTAAAAATGCAATGGTAACCGGCAAAGGAGCAGCCGCATTGCTGGTGTTTAGCGGTGAACCAATCTCGTTCGCATCATTCGCGGCAGCAAAAGCGCCGTTTACTCCTACGGCACTCAATTGTGTTAGCGTAACATTGTCGAGTCCCGCCGTATTGTCGAAGGTTGGGTATGATGGCCCCGTGGGTGATGCACCGAAGCTGACACTCGCTTGCAGCACGTTTGCGCTGTTGTATAAGTTCACCGCATCGCCGGCTGTGCTTAACCCAATGCCGGCACCTGTGTAACTGCCAATCAATAGACCCGCAGGCGGAGCCGCGCCAAACCATGTGCTGATAAAAAGCGGGATGGTGGTGTTGGGCGTAGCCGTTTCAATAAAGACGACCGACTTGCCGGCTGGAATGCTGGTGATTCCGTTGAGTGCCACCGCGGCTGCGGCCGAACCCGAATTGTCGTCAACCTTCCAGCCGGTAATGTCAACGGCAGTTGCACGGATATTGGTTACCTCAAACCAATCGGCACCCACCGGACTGTTTCCGCTTGACCACGGCGCTACCTCGGATATAAAGAGTTTGCCAACGGTTCCCGGCGAACCTATTTCCTGCGCATCATTCACCGCGGCAAAGGCACCGTTTCTGCCCTTTATACTCAATTGGGTAACGGCGGTGTTGTTAAGTCCCGCTGCGTTGTTAAACGTCGGGAACATAGGCCCGGCCGGAGAGGCCCCGAAAGTGATGTTTGCCTGAAGAACACCGCTTGCATTATAAAGATTTACCGCATCGGCGGCGGTGCTCAATCCTACCCCGCTACCTGTGTAACTTCCAATCTGCAGCGAAGGGGGCGGGTTAGCGCCAAACCAAGTGTTTTTAAAAGAAGCGATGGTGGTAGCCGGAGTAGCCGTTTCAAGGAAAATAACCGATTCGCCAGGGGCAATGCTGGTAATGCCATTCAAGGCTACGGAAGAAGCAAATGCGTTTGAATTGTCGTCAAACTTCCAGCCGGTTATATTGATGGCGGTGGTGCTGGTGTTGGTCACTTCAAACCAATCGGCGCCAACAGGGCTGTTGCCACTTGACCAAGGCGCCACTTCAGAAATTACAATAGGGGATAAAACCGGTGTTTCATTCACCACATCTATCACGGTGAGGGTGTAACTTGTACTTGCATCCGGCGTTGTACCAACCGTTGGGTCATCCACATTCACGGTAAGTGAATAGCTCGTTTTTGTTTCATAATCAAGAACGGTTCCTGCTTTAATGTACAAGGCCGTACCGGTAATTTGAAAGAATGCTGCATCAGCCCCGCTCAACGAGAGATTGTTGGTTCCCGTTCCATCATCGGTTACGGTGATATCGGCCACTTTTATCGGCGATGCCGTATTGGTATTTTCCTGTATGGATGTAACGGTATTACTAAGCGTCACTGCCGATGGAGGTTGGTTAACTACAGTTGATGGTGCATACACCCACAGTTGAGGATGATCGAAATCGCCGCCGCCGTTTTCACTAACTACGTATAAAACACCGTTTCGGTCCATGGTAAGGCCTTCGTGTTGCTGGTTTGGAACCGTTAGTGGATTTCCGGGATCGGAGACGATGGTAAGAGAACTGTAAATGGTTCCTGAACGATCTATGTTTATGATCTTTCCTGATTCCTGGCTAAGTATCAGCAGGTGGGTGTAATCGGGTTGCGCGGTCAATGATGGTAGATTCGACAAGGCGAAAACATCGGCAAAATCCAGCAAGTTTGCCAGTGCCGGATCGAAAAGGTTCACCGGGTTTATTGTTGTTGGCGAACCGTTGGTTGCCGTACCTGCAGTGAAATCAATCCCTGTTTGAAAAACACCCTGTGGCTGCGTTTCTTTTACAATAATGTACCCACCGGTCATGGGGTCGTAAGAGATACCTTCATTACCAATGTTCCCTACCGTAGTACCCAGCTTTACTGTTTTTGTTGCGCTTCTCGTAAGTGTAGTGCCGGCAACATAGGTAAACAAAACCGCCTGCCTGTCGCGTTCTTCACTCATCACAAACTGGCCGTTGCCAATGTAGGTAAGCCCTTCCGTGTCATAAAAATCGGTTCCCTGCGGACTGGAGCCGGGAGCCAAGGTCATGGAGTTAACCAATTGCCCTGTGGTGGTTACCTGCACTACGGATGTGCCACCATCACCAACAACAAACAAGGTTTGGGTATCCCAATTGTAGGTAACCGCCGAAACTTCTTGCGCAAGCAAACTGTTGGGAGGTGCGGTGGTTCGGGTAGGTTCCGGCAAATCGTACCGCCCAATGCGTACATACGTTGAAAGATTAATCTGCGAAACCTGGGCTGATACTTTTTCATAGAGGCCCGTCAAAGCAAATACCGTTAAAAACGGCAGTAATAATTTATGAAAAAGGCGCGGGTTATTAAGCCGCTTGCTTCCACATTTTGCAGAAATAAATTTTTGGAAAATGAAACGGTGAGTAGATTTAGAATTCATGTAAAAGTTGTTTCCGGTGAAAACTTTTGTTTGAAAAAATTGCAATGCGCTGTAATAGAAACAATCCAACACTTCTAAAAAAATTTTCAACATTATCTAAATATCAATTTTCAGATGCCGGTTTTTAGAAGACGATATTCTCCGAAAGGCGGTAAATTAATTGCTTACACTATCACATGATTCCCGCACAAAATTCAAAAGCAATCCAACAAATGTTCAAAGAGACTTTGCCGCAAAGGCGCCAAAAACCGGACAATGAACCGGACAATGAACCGGAGCTGTTTCTTTATTCGTTCCGGGCCTTTCCAGGTGAGTTAAAGAGAGAAGAACAACCAGCAGCCAACACTTATCTTGGCAAGTTGAACAAAGAAACGCCGATGAAATCATGGTTTCCCGTTTTGCTTTATTATGACATCAAAGGTGAAAAGCCAAGTGGTAATAAGGCTTTCGATTTGTTTGCACCGCATCGCGCTTCAGGATATTGAGGCGGTGTTTGAACGATTGCAGGAAATCGGTGCAAAGTATTTTAAAGAAGATAGTTTAAATCAGTAAGTTATTATCGTTTTGTAAAGGCGCTTTGTTATTGAAGCAATTCATAAATGTGTACAAAGTGTATTCATTCAGGTTTGGCCGATGCCTGTTTTTTCTTTTTCTACATTTCCGTTCCAAAGACAATCGGCTTCTTTTCGGAAAGATTATCAGCTATCTTGTTTCAATAAACCGCAAACGATGCTTCAAAAACTTTCCATCTCTTTACAAATTGCAAAAGGTCTTGCGCAGAATGCAGAGGAAGAAGCCATAAACATGAATCTGGCGGTTTGCATTGCCGTGGTGAGTGAAGCCGGCCAACTCGTTTATTTTTTAAAGATGGATGACAGCACGAATGCCAGCGGGGAGATTGCGGTAGCTAAAGCGCAACATGCCGTTAACTATCGCCGCGACACCAAGGTGCATGAAGAGGCATTGAAGAACGGACAATTGCGAACCCTGGCTTTACCCAACACTTTGTCTATTGAGGGCGGCATGCAACTAATTTGGAAAGACAGGCTTGTGGGAGCCATTGGCGTGAGCGGGGCCTCTGCTGTGGATGATGGCCGCATTGCAACGGCCGGTGTTGCGCATCTGTTTGTGATGAGTGCTGAAAACAAATGAGGGTTTACAATTTTTGGCAAATAAAAAAGAACCGCCGCGGCGATTCTCCATCATTTTTAAATTAAAAAGCACCGTCACTTGTCGTCAGCTTCTTCACTTACGTTTTTAATCTTCTCGCTGCTGAACTGTCCCTTGATGTACTCATTGAAGAACGAACCTGGCGAGCCCTCACATTCAATATAAAGTTGAAACACTTTCCACAAACGCACCGGCACGTCGGTGTAACGGTACACGTTCCCGCTGCGAAACTCTATGTCGAGGTGCTTTTCTTTTTCATCATAATCCACTTTGTGAATGCTGGTGGACCTGGTTGTAAATACTGGCTTTGACATGGCTGTATATGCTAAAAAATTGTACCAGGTAAAGCTACGCCGGTGTTAAGATGGTTTGCATAAAAACACTTGGAAATAAAGTAAGAGAAAGATAAGCAGCAAAAAAATTTACTGCCACGAAACCCGCTATGGGCCCGCTTTTCGTGATGATGAAGCCAGTGCTTCCGTTGTCTGTAGCAATGGTTTTTGCCTTGCGTTATCGCATTCCCGAAATGATTGTTTTGCACCAAAAAATTATGGCTGAAAGGGTGTCAGCGTTGCTTAAAAAAGTAGGTGCGTGCCGGTAACAATGACGTATTATTTTGCCAGCGTTTTTTATTCTATCTGCTCAATTTTTGGCTCCTCAATTTCCTGAACTCCGATAGCAGAAACAAGAGCAATACAGCATCGCTGAAGGCCTATCTTTCATTTTTCGGCGCTTTCTTTAATGACGAATTCTTAACGAAAGAGGCCGTACTTACGCAAGGCTAAAACCGTAATTTCGCAGCTCGCAAAATAGCCACAATCTAATGGTCATTAGTGTAAGTGTTTCCTCTACTAATGGCCGCCAGTTAAAGTCTAACAGACAATTTAAATTATGATTTCAGTAAATAATGTTTCGCTTTCGTTTGGCAAGCGGGTTCTTTTCGATGAAGTGAACATCTCTTTTGTCAAAGGAAATTGCTACGGAATTATCGGCGCCAACGGCGCCGGCAAATCAACCTTTTTAAAAATACTTTCGGGTGAAATCGAACCCAATAAAGGAAAGGTGGACATTACCGCCGGCGAACGCCTGGCGGTTTTAAAGCAAAACCATTTTGAGTTTGACGAACAAACCGTTTTGAACACGGTGCTTATGGGCCACAAAAAAATGTGGGACGTAATGCACCGCAAAGACGCAATTTATGCCGACCTAAATGCTACGGAAGATGATTACATGAAGGCAGGCGAGCTGGAAGCGGAGTTTGGCGAAATGGGCGGCTACACGGCGGAAAGCGATGCTGCGACGTTGATGAGCGAGTTGGGTGTGGGAGAGGAGTTTCACCAATCGGTTTTGAAAGACATTCCATCCAACATGAAAGTACGGGTGCTGTTGGCACAGGCCATTTTCGGCAACCCCGATATTTTGTTGCTTGATGAACCGACCAACGGCCTGGATATTGAAACCATCAGTTGGCTTGAAAACTTTTTAGCCGACTACGAAAACATCGTGCTTGTGGTAAGCCATGATCGTCACTTTCTGGATGCAGTTTGTACACACGTTGCCGATGTGGACCGGTCGAAGATCAAAGTCTTTACCGGTAACTATACTTTCTGGTACGAGTCGTCGCAACTGATGGCCCGCCAGATAAACGACAAGAATAAAAAGACCGAAGACAAGCGCCAGGCCCTCTTGGATTTCATTGCCCGGTTTTCGGCCAACGCATCTAAGTCGAAGCAGGCCACGTCAAGAAAGAAGGCCTTGGAAAAACTGACTATTGAAGATATTGAACCTTCTAATCGCCGTTACCCTGGAATCATTTTTCAACCTCTGCGTGAAGTGGGCAACCAGATTTTAAATGTGGAAAACCTTTCAAAATCGGTTGACGGCCGGCCGCTTTTTGACAAGGTAACCTTTAGTGTAAACAAGGGACAAAAGATTGCTTTCTTTAGTAAAGATCCTTCTGCAGTTACGGCTTTCTTTGAAATTATAAATGGAAATGTCCAAGGTGATAAGGGTAAGTTTGAGTGGGGCACTACCATCACAAAAGCTTATTTGCCGGTAGAGAACACGGAGTTTTTTGGCAACGGGCTTACGCTGATGGAATGGCTTCGCCAGTATGTGCCGCAGCATGTAACTGATGCTGACGAGCCTTTTCTGCGCGGCTTTTTGGGTAAGATGCTTTTTAGTGGCGACGACATTATGAAGAAAACAGACGTATTGAGCGGAGGGGAAAAAGTGCGCTGTATGTTAAGCCGCATGATGCTGCAAAACCCCAACCTGATTGCGCTTGACCAACCTACGAACCACCTGGATTTGGAAAGCATTCAAAGCTTTAACGAAGGTTGTGTCACATTCCCCGGAATTGTTTTCCTTACCTCGCATGACCACACGTTTATGCAAACCGTTGCCAATAGGGTAATTGAACTAACGCCCAAAGGCATCATTGATCGCTTAATGACTTTTGACGAATATCTGGAAGACAAGCGGGTGAAAGAGCTTCGTGAAGAAATGTACGGTGAAGCAGTGATGGCTTAAGGTTCTTAACTGATCTAAGTCTAAAGGAAGAAAATTTTTAAATGGAAAGGGCTGCCTTTGGGGCGGCCTTTTCTTTTCCTAAGAAATCCTTTCCATCCTAAAAGGCATAGTTCTTAAATTTAACCCGCTATGATGCTGCGCCACGTTCCTTTTTTAAAGCGAGTGTTTTTATACAGCATCACCGCATTTGGTGGTCCGCAAGCGCACGTAGCCATGATGATGAAATTGTTTGTGGATCGGACGCCGTATGTGACCAAAGAAGAGCTGCTTGAATACAATGCTTTTTGCAATCTTTTGCCCGGCGCTTCTTCTACCCAAACCATAACGCTTATCGGCTACAAAAGAGGCGGTTTGCAGTTGGCAATAGCCACGCTAATTATTTGGATATCACCAGCTTGTGTTTTAATGGGGGCGTTTTCATTTCTTCTGCCGCACCTTGAAAATTCAGGTTTGGACGGACGTCTTTTTCAGTACATTCCTTCTATGGCTGTCGGGTTTTTGGTTTATGCCTCTGTCAAGGCCTTTGGTGTTTCGGTCCGCAATCTTATTACCTGGATTATTATGCTCTTGTGTGTGGGAGCAACGTATCTTTTTTTTAAATCTCCCTGGATTTTCCCCGCCTTGATAATCATAAGCGGCGCGGCTACCAATATCAGTAAAAGGCGGATTCCAGACATTGAAATCAGCCAAAAGAAAATCAATTGGATGAATGCTTGGTTGTTCATTGCTATCTTTTTGTTGGCAGGCGCATTGAGCGAAACGGCCCGTAAGGACGACTGGTTACAACGTAAACCACTAAATCTTTTCGAAAATACCTACCGTATGGGCAGTTTAGTTTTCGGCGGTGGCCATGTGCTGATGCCCATGATGTATGAACAATATTCCGTACGGCCGTTAGCAAGAAGAATGACTGATTCAGCATCAGCAAAAAATCAAATTCAAATTGAAAAGGAAGACATGATTACCGGTATGGGTATTGTTCGGGCTATTCCCGGACCGGTGTTTTCAATTGCCTCCTTTACCGGTGGGATGGCCTTAAGAGATATGGGTAGCGTAACGCAAATGGCTGGCTGCATTATTGGGACGGTTGCGATTTTTTTGCCCAGCGCTTTGTTCGTTCTTTTCTTCTTCCCGGTTTGGAACTACCTGAAAAAATATGCAGTTGTTTACCGCTCTCTCGAAGGGATTAATGCAGCCGTAGTCGGAATCATGATTGCCTCAACGCTTTACATCATGAAGGATATTTCGCTTTCCACTGCCACAACCGAAAGCATCGTTAGTGTTCTGGTGATTGTTTGCACGTTTTTGCTGCTGCGTTTTACCCGCATTTATTCACCATTTATCGTTGCTGCCTGCCTGCTGATTGGTTATTTTCTGTAGGCTTTTTTGAAAAAAGAGCTCTGCTCAATTTCTTCTTCAATTGCTATTGGAACCAAATAACGGATTGACTTTCCATGCTGAATGCAGTCACGGATGTAGGTGGCAGAAATCTCCAGAAGCGGCGCATCCATAACAAGCGTTTTTGAGTTTGCTTCTTGCTGAACATTAAAACCAGGCCGGCGGTAAACAATGATTGGATAATTAGCGACGATGGTTTCCGAACTCTTCCACCGAGGTAAATTTTGATAGCTGTCGCTACCCATTAGAATGGTGAATTCATGGGAGGGATGTTTTTCCGCTAAATAAACTAAAGTATGTGCAGTGTAAGAGGGTTTGGGTAGCGAGAATTCGATGTCGCTGGCTTTCAGTCTGTCGTCTTTTTCAATTGCAATTTGAACAAGATGTAGCCGGTCATATTCATTCAGCAAGTTTGAAGACTGCTTGAAGGGATTATGAGGAGAAACAACAAACCAAATCCGTTGAATGTCTGTCTCGTTTAAAACATGATTTGCTATTATCAAATGTCCATTGTGAATGGGATTAAACGAGCCGAAGTAAAGACCAATTTTCATTGGGCAAAATTATTCTTCCAGTAAGATTTGGTTGGCTTCGTTTTTCCGGAGGCTAAGTGAATAGCCCGCAATGCGTATGGAGATAGGATCGCCAAGAGGTGCCACCTGCTCCACCACCACCGTTTCGCCTGGAATACAACCCATTTCCATGAGCTTAAGTTCAATGTCTGAACCCTCAAACCCTTTTATCATTCCTTTTTCGCCTGCCTTTAACTGTGATAAACGCATAATCGGGTCAAAGCTACTTCAATCAAATCCACCTCTGACCGAATTTTGAAGAATGGCATTAGGCACGAATAGAAGAGTTTCGTTTCACTATTTGACACATGGCTTTGATTTTTCCAACCGCGGTCGGCTGAAAGTCTTTCTTGAGCAACAACTTAAAAAGGAACGAAAAGTAATTGAAGCGCTTACCTATATTTTTTGTTCTGACGCCTATTTGCTGTCTGTTAATCAGCAGTTTCTAAAGCATGATTATTACACCGACATTATAACGTTTGAACTCTCATCATCAAATCATCCTGTCGTTGCAGACATCTACATAAGTATTGACAGGGTAAAGGATAACGCAATCTTATATCGTATTCCATTTACATTGGAGTTTCATCGGGTGATTTTTCACGGCGCCCTTCATCTGGCTGGCTTTAATGATAAAAATAACAAGCAAGCCAAGCTCATGCGATTTAAAGAAGATGAGTGGCTACGGGCTTATTTGTTTCACGTGAAATCAAAAAATAAGATTAACACGTTTCCCGTGAAACGCTAAAATACCTTCGCAAACTATGTTTCAATTGTATGATGTGATTGTTGTTGGGGCCGGCCATTCCGGATGTGAAGCTGCGGCGTCAGCCGCTAACATGGGTTCTAAAGTTTTGCTGATCACAATGAATATGCAGACAATAGCCCAGATGAGTTGTAACCCTGCAATGGGCGGAATAGCAAAAGGTCAAATTGTAAGGGAAATTGATGCGCTGGGTGGCTATTCCGGAATTGTTTCAGATGCCTCAATGATTCAATTTAGAATGCTGAACCAATCAAAAGGGCCTGCAATGTGGAGCCCACGAACACAAAACGACCGGATGTTGTTTGCACTAAAGTGGCGGGAAATGCTTGAGCAAACTCCGAATGTGGATTTCTATCAGGACATAGTAAAAGAGCTAATGGTAAACAGTGGAAGGGTGACTGGAGTGGTAACCGGTTTGGGCCACGAAATAAAAGCAAAGACTGTTGTGCTGACAAATGGAACTTTTTTGAATGGTGTTATTCACATTGGTGAGAAGCGCCTCGGCGGAGGGCGAGTAGCAGAACGTGCTGCTGAAGGAATCACTGAACAATTAGTGAGTTTTGGGTTTGAAAATGACAGGCTGAAAACAGGCACTCCACCGCGTGTTGATGGCCGTTCACTTGATTATGCCAAAATGGAAGAGCAAAAAGGCGATAACGTAATAAGCGGCTTTTCTTATTTAAACACAAAGAAACCAAGCGAACAACGAAGCTGTTGGATTACCTACACATCGCAGGTAGTACACGATACATTGAAGACGGGTTTTGATCGTAGCCCCATGTATGCAGGCCGTATTGAAGGTGTGGGGCCCCGCTATTGTCCAAGTATTGAAGACAAAATAAATCGTTTTGCCGAGCGAGATCGCCATCAACTGTTTGTAGAGCCTGAGGGCTGGAACACAGTTGAAGTTTATGTCAACGGTTTTTCCACTTCCTTACCCGAAGAAGTACAACACGAGGCTTTACGTAAAGTAGCCGGCTTTAAAAATGTGAAATTCTTTCGACCGGGATATGCTATTGAATATGACTTTTTTCCACCCACACAACTGAATTACAACCTTGAAACCAAAGGGCTGAAAAACCTTTTTTTTGCCGGGCAAATAAACGGAACCACCGGTTATGAAGAGGCAGCTTGTCAGGGACTAATGGCAGGCATAAATGCACACCTTAAATGGAAAGGTGAGAAGCCTTTTATTCTGAAACGAAGCGATGCATACATCGGTGTTTTGATAGATGACCTGGTTAGCAAAGGCACCCAAGAACCTTACCGCATGTTTACCTCAAGGGCTGAATTTAGAACCCTGCTTCGTCAGGACAATGCTGACCTACGTCTGACGGAAATAAGTTACCGAATGGGTCTTGCTTCTCAAAATCGAATGGTGCGAGTGGTCACAAAGCAAAAAGAAGTTGAGGATATCAAAGGAGTTTTACGGTCAACCGCTTTGGAGCCAACCGAGATCAACCCGTTTCTTGAAAGTATAGGCGATGCTTCTATTTTAGAGAAAAGCCGTCTCCAAAAGATTGTACTCCGTCCCAATGTTAGATTAAAGGATTTATTGAAAGAGATTCCCAAGATTCAGGCGGCTTTGCAATCGTTTGATGATGAATCCATCGAACAAGCCGAAATTCAAACCAAGTATCAGGTTTACATTGATAAAGAGAAAGAGTTGGTAGAAAAAATGAGCCAGTTAGAAAACTTAGAAATTCCTGAAAAATTTGATTATCAACGAATTGTGTCGCTAGGTGCAGAAGCAAAAGAAAAGTTGGTGAAGATAAAACCAAGAACTTTGGGGCAGGCCAGCCGCATTTCGGGCATCAATCCGACTGACGTGCAAATTTTAATGGTTTATATGGGTCGTTGACGTTTCGGTACCTATGGAAGCAATCACAAAACGAATGTCACCAAAGGATATAGAGGAAGGCAACGTGTCTTTGATACGATTCAGGATGTATGGCCTGTCAAAGTTTTGCAAGGCCGGTTCAATCAAAACAATCTTTTCCCGGCTAACCAAATCGTCAACTTTCAAAAGACCAGTTTGAATGTAGTGGGCCAAATGGCCTTCTATGGTTGATGCACTTAACTTGCGTTCTGTAGCAATCTCACTAATGGTTTTGCCTTCTTCGTACAAACGAAAAGTTTCTGCTTTTGTATCAATCTTCTTTTGTTTCTCAGATTTTTCCTTCCTCTGCGGCTTTCGACTTTTTTCAGCAATGGAGGATGAAAGGCTGCGTTCGGAGGTGTAGGCCTGAATCACTTCTAAAAACTGCGGGCCGTAAATTTCTACTTTGGCTTTGCCGAAACCGCTGATTTGTACCAACTCTTCACTTGTTTGCGGCAGATAGGTCGCCATCTCTTCCAACGTTTTACTGCTGGCAACATAGTAAATCGGCAAGCTCTTTTTTGAGCAGATGTTGTCACGGATTTTTTTCAACTGATAATAGAGCGAAGGATGTTGCAACTCAACTTTCTTTTCTGTTGCGCCGGCATAGGCATTGACGCCGAAAGACGGAGCCGTAAACATTTTTTTGCGCCTGTAGTAAGCCTCTACCTCAAAGGCGTTGCCGAAACCTTGGAGCAAATAATGTTGCTGCGACAACTGCATGAAAACCTCACGCAAAACTTCATTGTATTCTTTTGCGTGCATGGTGCTGTCGGTAATGGCCGGTGATTGCTGAATGCCATCAAGTATGTTCCTGGTTTCACCTGCAAACCAGGCAGAGCCTTTTGCCAACCTTTCCTGAAGCGCATTGTTTTCAGCCGGCTTCACCGATTGTGCAAAAAAGAATTTGATCTGCTTTTGAAATTTCTCCGCAGTTATCTGCAAGCCTTGCATCTTTATCAACAAGTCATCGGCCCAGGCAACGACTTCACTATTAAAGGATGTTGGGTGTTGAAGCAAATATGCCTGCAGTTCTTTCAAACCTGCCGTTGCTTTTGTAAAATCAAAAAGCGACAGGAGTGTTTTTTCTTCGTAGTTTTTTTTAGCCAGCGCAAGCTCTGCCTTCACTTCTAGCAGCGGCAGTATGTTTTTGGTAAACCGAACTATCCGGTCATCGGCAAAGAGGGCCTGCGGCTGAAGGCGGCTGTGCAACACCATTCCTTCCAACGATGTGCAGCGGCTTAACGCCACATACACTTGCCCCGGGGCAAAGGCTTTGCCCGCATCAATAACTGCTTTCTCAAATGTCAGCCCCTGGCTTTTGTGAATGGTAATGGCCCAGGCCAATCGCAATGGATACTGCGAAAAAGAACCCAGCACATCTTCGCTCAAGTTGCGGGTGGCTTTATCTAAGGTATAACGAATATTCTCCCATTTTTCTTTGCTGACTTCAATGGGTTCCTGCTCGTCCTTGCATTGAACAAAAATTTTATCATCAGCAAGTTTAGTAATCACACCAATCTTGCCGTTGAAATAGCGCCGGCCTTTGTCAACCACGTCGTTTTTTATGAACATCACCTGTGCGCCAACTTTCAACTGCAGCGTTTCATCGGCAGGGAAGGCCGTTGACGGAAAATCGCCATCCACATCAGCCTTGTAGCTGAATAGTTTTTCCCGAAGCCGCATCAATTCTCCGGCATTGATTTCCCTTGCTTTTTCGTTGTGCGTGGTGAGCAGAATATAGCCTTCTGTCTTTTCGCCAAAGAAGTCCGGCTGATAACGTTTGTGAAGAGCGGCAAGGCTTTTCTCGTCCATATCATTGTTGCGCACCTGATTGAGCAGGCGAATGAAATGCTCCTCGCTTTGCCGGTAAATTTTCGTGAACTCAATATATACCGGCGGCTCCTCCTTCACCACAAGGCTATCAAAAAAATAAGGGCTTTTATAGTAATTCCGCAGCAGACTCCATTCGGGCTCTTTTACCACGGGCGGCAATTGAAACATATCGCCGATGAACAAAACCTGCACACCACCAAACCGTTCCAGGTGACGGTTTCGCACATGACGCAACACGAGGTCAATGGCATCAACCACATCGCAACGTACCATGCTGATTTCGTCAATGATCAGCAATTCCAGCTCCTGTAAAACTTTACGGCGCTCACTGTTCAGCCGGAGGCGGCCCAACAACGTATGTTTGTTATTAACTTCTTCGCCGTTGGCGGTAAAGCCTTTTGTTTCGGGTATAAAAGGCGACAGCGGCAATTGAAAAAAGGAATGAATGGTAACGCCACCGGCATTGATAGCGGCCACACCGGTTGGGGCCACTACCGCCAATTGTTTGGAGCAGTTCTCACGGATGTATTTTAAGAACGTGGTTTTGCCTGTGCCTGCTTTTCCGGTGAGAAAGATGTGCCGCGATGTGTGGTTTACCAGGTCGGCGGCGAGGGAGAAAATCGTATTCGTGCTGTCGTGCTGCATCGGCAAAATATCTTCACAAAAGATAGAAATTTTCTTTCAGGTAAGCCAACGAAAGAAGGCGTAAGATACATGCGGGCTGAAGTGAAAAGGCCTTTAAAATTGATAAAAAATCAAAGGGTACGGATGGCTATCTTCACAACGGCTTTTCCGTTAATTTAAGCCTCCGCAGCCGCTTTGGCGGCATTGGCTCCAAGCAGAAGCAGTTCTGAAACCTGCACTTCAGTGACGTATTTTTTTATGCCTTCCTTGTCGGTATAGCTGCGGTTTATCAGCTTGCCTTCGATGGCTATTTCCGACCCTTTGGCCACATATTTTTCAATGAGTTCGGCTACTTTGCCGTACGCCACCAAGTGGTGCCATTGCGTGTCGGTGACTTTAACGCCTTGCGCATTGCGGTAGGTTTCGTTGGTGGCGAGGCTGAAGCGTGTCCATTTTTTGCCGTCTTCAAACGAGCGGACATCCGGTGCGGCTCCGATGTGGCCAATGAGCTGAGCTTTGTTTTTAAGTGCGTACATAACCTTTGTTTTGCCCTCATTCCCCAAGGGGACGAAGATGTTTTAAATTTTGTTATTTCAGCCAATCAGCGGCGCCATCCGATTGACAATACAAAGATGACAGCGCAAAAAAGCGGGAGTCGGTTTTTAGTCGTTTGCTTTCGGATAGAAACGTTTGTAAGCGTTTGTACACGGATAAAAGATTGGTTACTTTAGGGAAACATTTTTTTATGCGCCATGTTCTTCTGCCGGCTCTTCTGCTTTTTTTTATGCACAGCTACTGCCAGCCAAATGCTAAAACCAAAAATTATCTTGAAGAGATACTAAAAGGACAGAAGCCGCTAAACGGAAAACCTTTTCCGCCGTTTACCGCCACCGACCATGACAGCGTGATTACCAATAAAACTTGGTTAGGGAAAACGGTCTATATCAACTTTTGGTTTGAAAGCTGCGCCCCCTGCATTGCCGAAATGGAAGCGCTTGATAAACTGTATGAAAAGCTGAAAGACAGTAGCGACATTCAATTCGTATCAATCACTTTTGAATCGCCGCAACATCTGGAAGAATTAAAAGCAAAGCATTTAATAAAGTACACCTGCCTCTCGCTGTCCCACCAAGAGTGCCGCCGGCTTAATTTCGGTTTGGGCTATCCTACACACTTTATTTTAAACAGCAAAGGCATCATCACGCATCTTAGCCTTGGCGGCCCCACAAAAAAAGAAGAAGCTGAAGAAAGGGTAATGAAGGAGTTGTTGCCCGCTATTTTAAGTACGTCGGCTAACTAACCAGTAGAAATCCAGTTCATGACTACAACCGACAAAAGAGAATGCCTTGCCTGCGGCAAAACGGTACACGGCCGTGCGGATAAAAAATTCTGCAACGACTACTGCCGCAACGCCTACAACAACGGACTGAAATCAGCGGCCAGTCCGCTTGTGCGCAACATAAACAATGCACTGCTAAAAAACAGGCGCATCCTGGAAACAGGGATAGGTGATGAAGAAACAAAAAAGATTACCAAGGAAAAATTAGTACAGCAAGGCTTTGCATTCAAATACAACACGCATACCTACACCAACAAAAAAGGCGATGTGTATTTCTTTTGTTACGAGTATGGCTATCTGCCTCTCGAAAGTGATTGGTTTCTGATTGTAAAGCGAAACGAGAAATAACAGTGATAGTGCTGGCTTTCCTTATGCTCTTTCTTCCTGCCGCTCTTCCAACTTACGTTGTATAAAATCGGTTAAGCGATAGCATTGTAAAATGGCTTCCGGCAAAAAGGCCGCGCCTTGTATCGTTTTTAAACAATCTATACTACCGCAGTGGCAAGTAAACGCCTGCGCCATTTCCCATTCGGTAGATGGATAAAAGAACGTTAGCTCCTCTCCTTCGGCAATGTCTTTCAACGCAACAAATTGCA
The DNA here is from genome assembly GCA_965247695.1 of Flavisolibacter sp. Classification (GTDB taxonomy): domain Bacteria; phylum Bacteroidota; class Bacteroidia; order Chitinophagales; family Chitinophagaceae; genus Flavisolibacter. The sequence continues at coordinate 38,271 of OZ252037.1, read as the reverse complement.
TAAGCCTTGTATCAAAAAAGGCCGTGGGCGAACAAGCATGATTGACATATTGCAAAAAAGAAGGCAATAAAGTGATGTGGAGTTCATCATCTTTTTGCACCGTTAAATAGGTTGGCGATGGCAATTCTTTTTCAGCGGTAAAAGTGCAAACAACTTCTCCGGCGGTAAAGGCTTTTGTTGCGTGAAGCGAACGTTGCTGCGTGGGCGCATCTTCTTCTACTCTTGTGCCATTGTGTGTGCTTACGATCTTTCTTGCAGATGACGCATTAATAGATTTCATGATTGTCACTTTCTATTTTTTCAACGCCCAGTTCCACCCGTTGCAAAATGTCACGTAGCGACGCTACACGCTGCACGGTGTAAGGAATGGTATCAAGGCCCGACGCAAATTTTAAAATGTAGTTGTAAACGCCAATAAGGTCACCGGCCATAACGGTGGCCGTTTGGTCGTTAACGGTCAACAACAATGAAGCGACAATCACAATCAACACCAGAAATTCCATTGCCCCAAAATTGAACGCCTCCCCATCGGAAATTTTAATTTGCCAATGGCGCAGCCGGTCGAAATGCGTTTTAATCGTTTGATCATCCCGCGTATCAATCACATCTACCTGCCGCTCCAACTCGTCGTTCTTCATCCGGTTTAACCGTCTCATGCGCCGGCCATAAGGATACGAAATCAAAAACACCGGAACCAATATCGCCAGGCAAAGCAGCACTAATTTTTTTTCGTAAACAAAAAGCAACAAGAGCGAACCAATAAGATTGTAGGCCGCTTCTATCACATAATTAACATCAAACTGCAAGAAGTCAACGGCTTCCCGCGCAAGGGTGGCGTGTGCGCTTAGCTTGGAGATGGCCGCTGTTTTCACCTTCATCAACATGCGGGTGACAAGCGAATTGTAAATGGCCGTGTACGTCCGGGTATCGTAGCGGTGACGAATGGTGCCGGCCACCAGCCAAAGCAGTTGCGAAGCCATCAGCCAAAGCAAGCCTCGGTAACGATGGGTCATCAAATCATTCACCGCCTGGCCCAAAAAGAAAGGCCGCAACAAAGGGCCGAGCATCTCCAGCGCAAACAACACATTCGTTAGCAGCAATTGGTATTTGTGCTTTAAAACGATTGCTTTTAAAACCCCGTTGCGTGATGCCATGGCGGCCTGGTTATAATGCCTTATTGTAATTGAAGGATAACAAAGGAACAGAAAGAATGTGCACCGATGGCGTTCTTTCAACGTGATACTTCTTGCCAAAAGAAGAAACGGAAAGGAAAAAGTTTAAAAAGACGACGGTTGTTTGCGAGCTTGGGCCTCTCTGCCGGTAACGGAATTTTTGTGGCTGCCTTGCACAAACCTTCGGCAAGCCGGCGCCCCACAACGGCATTCAAACGCAGCAGAATTATCGTCTAAAAAAGTGGCGTAATCAAACGTAAGTTCTTGGCCTTTGGCGATCTCTTTTACTGCCACAACGTTTAACCCATCATAGGCCGTGTTGGCATCGCAGGAATGATTTTGCGGTGCCCAATTTTGGGGGTTCGCATCCCAGATCGCATACACTTCATCGCTCAACGGAACGGCATAATGACGAAAGGTTTTCTGCTCTTCATCCGACCAGGTTTTTTCAATGTGACGCTTCGTTACCAAACGATGGTCGCCTTCTTCGCCGCAAAAAATGACCTCACCTTTGTTGATGTCCATTGCCGCATAAATGCCAAAGCCTGCAATAGCCGAGCCTTTCATCACATACTTCTTTTGGCCGCGCTGGTGCCTTGCCATGCCTTCCGCGATGATGTGCCGCAGAAAACCTTCTTGCCCGATGCTGTCGTTCTTAATAATGTAATCGGCCGACCCTTCGTAACCGTTTGTATAAAACACAGAGCAAGTGAAATTGATTTCTAAAAAAAAGAGTTCACCAATTGCATTCATCCGAAAGTCAAGCCTTGCATAGCCCACGCCGCTGAAGGACGTGAAGATGCGCCGGGCGGCTTCTTTTAGCGGCGTTGCAATGGCGTCATCTTTCACCAGGCGGTTACATTCGGGATGAAGCTCGGATGTCTTTAAGGCGTAGGTTTTAAACTTTCTGTCAGCCGGGAAAACATATTCAAGCGGTGTAAATACCGTGCAGGTTTTTGGCGAGTCTGCACCGGCGGCCACCAACACTGTAAACTCTCTGCCGTCAATGTATTCTTCTATCAGTACCTCATTATACTCTTTTGTTAACTGGTCAACCTTGTTGACTAATTGGGCCTCGTCGGCTGCCAGCGATTGTTCATCAATGCCTAAGCTATCACCTGCGTGTGCAGGTTTTACAAACAAGGGATAAGTAAGCGATGAGCATGCTTTGATAACATCATCTGCTTTGGTAACCACCGCGTATGCAGGCGACTTTACACCTTCGGCGTAAGCCACGTATTTCATTACTTCTTTCGGTGGGTCGTAAAGTTTTGTGGTGGGTCCGGTAAACGGAAGGCGGAGCAATTCCAATGAATAGATAACATCAATGGAAGGAATCTCCCAATACAGATAGCCTTCGCATAAATTCACGAAGCAGTCGAAGCCCTGGATGGAAAGCTCTTTAAGCTGTTTATAGGTGGTTAGCTTGTTTAGAAAAACATGATGCACTTCATCGCCTGGAAGCAGTGCCGAAAGGTTGCGCGGCGGATCGTAGTATTGATAGTCAACAGCAGTGGTGGAATAGTCGGGTTGCAGTACGCAAATCTTCATAGCGGAAGATAAGAGGGGAAAAGGGATGCCTGATTTATCGGTGATTTCTTTTTTGCTTTGTGCTTCAGGCTGTGCGTAATGATTCGTTTCAGCAGCATGGCGTAGGGTTCTTTGGCATACCGCAAAATAGCGCCGATGGAGGTTTGATTCTCGTCTTCGCTTAAGCCGCATTGCGCATTTACTTCCAGCACAAAAAAGCGGCCGGTGGCATCGTCCATCCGCAAATCTACACGGCCGTAACCCGTGCCGCTAACGGCTTTGTAAGCCTTTGCACTAAGCGTGGCAACGGCAGCGGCAAGCGCTTCTTCCACCGGAAAAAAATTGTAAAGATCCTCGTAATCGCCAATCGGCTTTTCGCCTTCATAAAATTCCCAGAGGCGGTCAAAGGACAAAAATTTTTCCGTTTCGGGCAGGGCCTGGTGAAAGACCAGTTCAATTGGTGGATAGATAAAAACATCCTTGCCTTCGCCTATCAGCAGGCATGTAAACTCGCGGCCTTTAATGAACGATTCGGCTACAAAGCCGCCGGCCGCGATCTCCCATCCGTGGCAGCCATTATACAAATCAGCTACAAGTGATGTCAACTCTCCTTCAGTATGCACCACGTTGCGAACACCCAAGCCAAGGCTGCCGGCCGACACCGCAGGCTTTACCAAGATGGGCTTTGGCAGATGAGTAAACTCGCCGTTCAATTTGAATGATGACGAGTCAATAGCAAACCACGGCGACGTGGAAACACCGGCGGCATCAAAGGCCGTCTTCATTACAATCTTAGAGGTTGAAATTTGATAAAAACTTTTTCGGGCGCCGGTATAATAAAGCTTTTGCGTTTCCAAATAATGAATCACGGACACGCCTGGAATTCCATTGCCTTCATCGCCATCGCAAAGATTAAAAAACAAGAGTTGGCGGCTTGCATAAACTGCTTTGGCTTCATCAATAATCGGTTTGAAATTATGCAGCGTTACCGGTTGCCAAATCCAGTCGAACCCTAATTGCGCAAAGGCACGAGTGAATTCATTAATGCTAACGGAGAAATCGTAATAGTAGTTGATGGTTTCATCAGTTGTGTGCACCTGCGGGGCCAGCACAACAACGAAAAACCGTTTGTCTATAGAGTGGGACGAATGGAGCATGGGTTAGTAGTTGGGTAAAGCTACTCAATAAATGAACCAACCGAAAACAATCAGCACACCGCTTTAAACTTTGCGTTTCCAATTCTTTCTTTACAGCCATTCATTAACCCAATTGCGATGAAGAAAATCTTTTCTTTTGTTTTACCGCTTGTTTGTTTTCAAAGTTTGCTTGCACAAAAGGAAGCAGGCGACACGGTAAAAAACAAATCCTTCAAACTTGTTTTTGACCTCAACTTTTTATCCAACAGCGTTTACCTCGGCCGCAAGGATTCTTTTGCCGTTCCTTATCTCACGCCGGGTATAACCTTTTTAACGCCTTCGGGATTTTATGCAGCCGCCAACGCATCCTTTCTCACCAATCAAAACCGGCTTGACCTCTTCACCCTTGACGCGGGTTACGATTTTGTAAAGAACAATTTTGAAGCGTCCTTCTCGGCATCAAAATATTTTTACAACACATCAAGCGTGAACGTAAAGTCGGCATTGTCGGCAAGCCTGAATGGCTACTTCACGTACGAAACACCGTATATAACGCCGGTGCTGAATGGGAGCATGAGCTTGGGCAACAACCAGCCCGATTATTCTGCGGGTCTTGGCATTGAACATAGCTTTTATGCGGCGGATGATGCCCTCAACATCACACCATCATTTATGGCCAATGGCAGTACACAACACTTTTACGACAGTTATTACAAGCTCCGCAAAAATGGTGGCAAACGAAAACAACCCATCAACAGCATTACCGTTACACAAGAAGCGCTGAACGCCTCGGCCTTTACGATTTTGGATTATGAAGTTTCAGTGGATCTAACCTACAAGGTGAAGAAGTTCTCGTTTTACGCCACGCCGGTTTATGCTATTGCCACGGCACCCAACGTGATTGTAACAACGGCGTACCGGCCCAACGGAACGGTGTTCAGTTCACAATCGAAGCAGGAAACTTTGAGCAATAGTTTTTATTGCACGGTGGGGGTGAGTTGGAGGCTGGGGTTGAAATAAAAAGTCAGTGATTGCACTACTGGCTTAATGAGAATTTGTTTGGGTGAGTTTTGCTTTTTCCTCCGCTGGTAAGCGCTGCACGGCACTTGTCGCTCAACAACCTGCCATTAGCAATGGGGTTCCAATAACACCTCTCGGTAACGAAGTTGCCCTCCGGTTAAAGAAGTGGTTGGAATGAACTAATTGTTGCATGATGCAAAACCTGGCTTTTGAGCCGTGAATATTGTGCCCTTATCCAAACTGTGAATTTTAGTTGTAGTACTCATTTAAAAATCGAATTGCAGCTTTCTCTTTCTCTTCGCATTCGGCCTGTGTTGTTTTTAGATAAGTAAGGGCAGAAGCTATGTTTCCATTCTTCGATACCTCACTGTCACTTTCAACAAGGGCAATCAACGTAGGTGTATTTAACCGTACCTCCTTTATTGTGCTAAACAGAGAATTAATAAATTCAATGTCGTAAATCGCATCTCCGCTAAGTCTTTCCATTTCACGTGCTTTAGCGTCTATTTTTTGAAAATCGGCGCTCTGCGACAGCGGCGTATTTTGGATGGAGTACAAAAGATTGCGTTGTTGCGAAGCCAAGTTTCTCGCGGCGTTAGAGTAGGTGTACCAATCTCTCCCGGACTCATTCACCAGGGCTCGCTTTACCAACGCAACTTTTGCGGTAGCCGAATTTGCCGGATAGCAAACCATCGTGTCTCTATCAATTACAAAAACGCACAGGTCTGTTACAAGTCTAAGTATTTTCATGGGAGCAGAATGTGCTCCGTCTTTCAGCAACACAGATTTTTTATCGGTGGCCAGCACGTATGTACCGCTGGCCCGTATGGTTTCGTTTTCATAGGCATTGAATTGAGCGCCTGGTAAAAATTCAAACTCCAGGCGTTTCTCTTTGTAAGATATAAACGACCCTTTTTTTGAGCCGGCGACCTGCCAGCGCTTTAAAATGCTGCCAGAAAAAACGGGGGCAAAATCAATAGCAGCTCTTTTTGTTTTAAAGGCAACACCCATTTGATCAGTACTTATGACCGTCGCTACAGAATTAACAGTAGAAGCAGAAGTGGCACTGACAACACCGGTAGGTTTGCTATTGGTCAGGGCCCATTTCCCTTTTTGAAATACCAGCCAACAAACCCCAAAAGGCTTTAGTTTTAATTTGTCCGCTCCATAGCTTGCGTTTATTTCTGCATCAAATTTTTCAATCCGGAGAACTCCATTTTCTACCCATCTTTCATTGTACGGATACCACTCTTTACCCTTATTGCCTTCCTCCTGCTCAAAAACCTTTTTCACACCGTCTGTAATCGAAAAAATCATAAACCTTCCGCCGGCCATATCTTCCAACTCACCATAATTTCTATAGCTGTAAAGCCATTTTTTATCAGAAGATATATTCTTGGGATTTAATTGTGGAATACGATCCGAGATTGTACCCGTAGTTCGGTTTACCAGCACAGTCCAATCAAAATCCGCTTGAAGAACAAAACTGTTCAACTCATCTACATAACCGAGAAACGAGCGGTCATTTTCGTACCCCTTTGATTTAAGGTTGTATTTCGCCTTAATAACTACATACTTTCCACTGGTCAATGTAAGTTGTAGTTCATGATCCGACAACCTCTTGACTTTGCCCTGTCCAAAATTTGCGATGTTACTGGTTTCATTTTCATTACGATCACCGTAGGTACGGCCTTCCATTTTCGCCTGCTCGTTAGGCGGTGTTTCCGCAATTGGTTCTTTCTTTGGTTCCGCCTTCTTCACAATACCGTCCTTAGATTTTGGCGGTTGCGACTTTGCAACCACAGGCTTCTCTTCTAAGAGATTCAAACCGTATTCTTTAAACGACGAGTCTTTGGCCTTGAATTGTCCCGACAGCCCATAATCCATGCGATAGAGATTATAAACCGCTTTGCCAAACCGAAGGTCTGCATCAAATTTTGAAACTGCGTCCGTAGCTAATACGATTTCGTTTTCTGTTATCTCCTCTATTTTTAACTCGGCCTCAAACGTATGCGTTTTGCCTTCTTTCGTTAAGCGCCTTGTTTCTTTGGCTTGATAAAGGCCATTGCCTTTATTGACGATGGTTACCGTGTTAAGGTAGGTTTCGTTGGGCTTATAGGTAAAGACACCAGCGAAATTTTTCAACTGTTCCGCGATAACAGAAGGATTAACACGATTAGCAGCGTCTTTGTAAACAGTAATGTCGGCGGTGTAAAACATGAACGTCTTAAAAAATTCTTCAGCGATGTTTACGTATCTGTTATACTCTTCCGATTCACCAGTGAAGGTTAGTGCATAAGAAGAACCGTTGTGAACGGCTTCGTATATATACAGTCCGATATTTCTTTTTTTGGCAAGTGCGATTTGTCCACTAAACACCCACCAGTCTTTGTTGCTCACGTTGCGGACACCGTTAGTAAAAATTTTCAGTTTGTCTCCGAAGCTACTTTTTAAAGTGGTTAACTGCCTTTCGCCAAGGTTGCGGGCACTCAAGCCTGCCCCTTCTGTTCCTAATGGAGTCACTTCTAACGTAATTGCGGTAGGCACATCAGCCTTCTTAGCATCTGGCGGACGCAAATCAAAATGTATGTTGGAAGTAATCAATGCTTGCCTTGTCCAATCATTTGGTAGATAGATGTGATAAATGCCGTCGGGGCTCTTAAAAAAAGTGGTACTGTTAAAAGGATAAGGAGTTTGAGCGAAGCTTTGAACCGTACAAAATACAGAAACGAAGAACTGAAAAACGAATAGCCGTTTCATTAGTCAAATGGTTTATAGGTTTAAATATACAAGGGATTCGTTATTGGTTATTGCAAGAATGGGATAAACAGGCTGCCGGATGGGATATTTATAAGAAGGGAAACTTTTATTTTCCAATAAATCTATTGATGGAGCCTAAGTTTTTTACAATCATTCAAACAACCGCTACCGCAAAACCGCTGCCCAAAACGTACCTTCGCCCTCTTCCTCAAACGCCTAAAAAGAGAGCAACTTACCATGCAAGATTACCTGAAGGGATTGAACGAGCGGCAGCTTGAAGCGGTATCAACCACCGAAGGCCCGCTGATGATAATAGCCGGTGCCGGCAGCGGAAAAACCAAGGTCTTAACCACCCGCATTGCACACCTCATGAGCAAAGGCGTGGATGCCTTTAACATACTTGCCCTCACGTTCACCAACAAGGCCGCGGCTGAAATGAAAGAACGGGTGGAACATGCCCTTGCCAACCGCGAAGCCCGCAATTTATACATCGGCACTTTTCACTCCGTATTTGCCCGCATCATGCGTGCAGAGGCGCATCGGCTCGGCTATCCAAACTCATTCACTATCTATGATACTGATGATGCCAAGAGTGTGGTGAAAGCTGTAACGCAAGAGTTGAATCTTGATGTGCAGCACTACAAACCCAACGCTGTTTACAACCGCATTTCCAGTGCAAAGAATGCACTCGTCGGCCCCAAGGAATACGTGGCCGACTATTATTTGCAACAAGAAGACATGCGGGCCAACCGCCCAATGGTGGGTCACATTTACGATGCCTATGCAAAGCGCTGTTTTAAAAACGGCGCCATGGACTTTGACGACCTGCTGTTTAAAATGTATGAGCTGCTGAAAGCCTTTCCGGAAGTGTTGCACAAGTACCAGCACAAGTTTAAATACATTTTGATTGACGAGTACCAGGATACCAATCCGGCGCAGTATGAAATCATTAAGTTGTTGGGTGCTGTGTATGAAAACGTTTGCGTGGTGGGCGACGATGCGCAAAGCATTTATTCTTTTCGCGGCGCCACCATTCAAAACATTTTGCAGTTTCAGAAAGATTACGACGACGTAAAAGTGATTAAGCTGGAGCAAAACTACCGCAGTACGCAAAACATTCTGAACATCGCCAATGAAGTCATTAAAAACAACAAAGGCCAGATACCCAAAACGCTTTTCACCGAAAACACCGTAGGCGAGAAAATAAAGCTGGTGCGGACGATGACCGATAACGATGAAGGCAAGTTCGTGGCCGATCAGATTCAAGAGATGCGGTTGCGAAATCACTTTAAAAACAAAGAGTTTTCCATCCTGTACCGAACCAATGCGCAAAGCCGGTCTTATGAAGAAAGCCTGCGCCGCGCTAACATTCCCTATACCATCTTCGGCGGCATTTCGTTCTATCAACGCAAAGAAGTCAAGGACTACATCGCTTATCTGCGTGTTATTGTCAACCCGAAGGACGAAGAAGCCTTAAAACGGATTATCAACTATCCCATTCGCGGCATTGGCAAAACATCAATGGATAAAATGATTCTGGCAGCCAATAGCCGCGGCATTACCATGTGGGATGTGTTGGAAGATGCGGCCGCCACGGGTTTTAAAGCCGGCACCCTGCAAGCCATTGAGGAGTTTGTACTGATGATTAAAAGCTTTCACAGCATGTTAGCCGTGAAGAACGCTTACGATGTTGCCTTCTACGTGGGCAAGCAAACTGGTTTTGTAAAAGAACTCTTTAACGACAAAAGCACCGAAGGCGTGCAGCGCTACGAGAACGTTCAGGAGTTGTTGAACTCCATTAAAGAATTTACGGAAACACCCGCCAGCGAGGAAAGCGGCGAAGTGGGCGACAAGACTCTCGGCTCTTACCTGCAACAAATTACTTTGCTTACCGATGCCGATCAGAAAGATCCCAATGCCGATACCGTGAAACTGATGACCATTCACGCGGCCAAAGGACTGGAGTTTCCGGTGGTGTTTGTGGGCGGGCTGGAAGAAGGCCTTTTTCCAAACGCCATGAGCATAAATACAAGGGAAGAACTGGAAGAAGAGCGAAGGTTGTTTTATGTGGCCATCACCCGTGCGAAAGGCAGATTGTATCTCACCTATGCCAACACACGTTACAAGTTTGGACAGTTGCAACAAGCCGATGCCAGCCGCTTCATCCAGGAAATTCCCGATCAATACATTGATAAAGCCTTTGCCGGCGGCGGTGTAAAAAATCAAGGCTCGTCAAGCCTGATGGGTTCTGCTTTTGAACGCATGAACCGCGGCTTTGGTGGTGGCGAAAAAACCGAGAAAAGCTTCGTATCAACCTTGGTAAACAGCAACGGCAAACTTAAAGAAGTCACACATACACCTTCGGACAATTTTATACCGAGCGACATTGCAAAGCTGGAAGAAGGCATGCGGATAGAGCATCAGAAGTTTGGGTTTGGTAATGTGGTGAAGTTGGAAGGTTCAGCGCACAACCCGGTGGCAACAATCAGGTTTGATGGGGCCGGGGAAAAAAAGATCATGCTGAACTATGCAAAGCTGATGATCATAAATAACACGAATTAGAAACGCGAATTACACGAATTTTATAAAGCCATTTTTTTTAAACCCATTCGTGTAATTCGTAAATAAAATTCTGTTTAAATGGTCAACGATAACCTCTTTCATCCCTACAAAATCATTCAGCAATCCGGCAGCAATTTAGAGTTGCAAGCAGGTTCGAGGCCAGCCATCATCCGCGCTGCTTTTCTTGCCGGGCCAGCCATTCTGATCATTGCCGGCCTTGTTCTTTACCTCACACAAAAGGAAATCGTTTTTCTGTACATACTATTCGGCATAGCCGCGTTAGAGCTTCTCGTCTTTTCCTTTATTAAAGTGCCTTCCGACCTTCGCATGGACAGCGTGGGCTTTACGCTAAAAAGAGTTTCCATCAAAGGCGCTGAAGAAACCGATTATTTATGGAACGACGTTGACCGCATCCGCCGGCGTTTCATTCGTACAAAAGGCGGACCAACACTGGCTTTTGATGCTATTATGAAAGAAGGGAAAAAGATTCGCCTGTTGAATTTCTCTTCCTTTAATGCAGCCAGGCAAAGCGCAGCGGAAATTGCTTCTGTGCTTTCACAAATCAGCCGCAAGCCCGTCGCCGAAAAATAGCCAACTAAACTGCCTTCATGTCCAAAGCCGTCCGACGCAAGCTCAAACCCATTCAACTTGCCGCCGTTATCTTTCTTACCGTTTCTGGCGGACCGTATGGGTTGGAACCGTTGCTGCAACAAACCGGCGCATCCGGTTCTCTCCTGCTTTTGTTGGTAACGCCTTTGCTTTGGGATGTTCCTACCATCTTCGCCGTTCTTGAACTGAATAGTTTAATGCCGGTAACCGGCGGTTACTATCAATGGGTGAAAAGGGCTTTAGGCCTGCGTTGGGCTTGTTACGAGGGCTGGTGGACTTGGCTTTACACCTTTGCCGACTTGGCCATTTATCCCGTGTTGTTTATACAATACCTCTCCTTCTTTTATCCCGAAGCCGAAGCCTACAAAATTCCTATTTGCCTTGTCATCATCTGGCTTTCCGGTGGCATCAATGTGTTGGGCATTGTGCCGGTGGGACGGGTATCAATGGTGTTGAGTGTGGCTGTACTCATTCCATTTCTGATTTTGCTCGGCTGGTCGTTAATTCAGCACAACGGACACTTAAGTATTCCAACACCTTCGTTCAAAAAAACTTCTTTCTCCAACATTGGTCTCGGGCTTTATACGGTGATGTGGAACTTCCTTGGCTGGGATAACGTAACCACTTACGCCGAAGAAGTGGACAAGCCGGTCCGCTCCTATCTTCTTTCTATTTTGATGGCCTTTGTGGCGGTGATAAGCATTTACCTGATAGCAACCGTTATTGCCATAAACGCCAACATTAGCCCCGCTGTTCTTTCCGAAAAAGGCTTTCCCTCGTTAGGATTGTTGATTGGCGGAAAGGTGTTAGGAAGCATCATCGCCATTGGCGGAATGGCCAGCGCTTTGGGGCTGTATTCAGCCGTGTTGCTTTCGGTTTCGCGTATCCCGAAAGTGATGTCGGACGATGGCTTGCTGCCAAAGAAAATCAGCCTGCTTCATCCGAAACATAAAAGCCCTTATGTATCCATCTTCTGTTGTTCCGTCGTTGTCAGCGGCATGGTGTTTTGGAACTTTGGTGAGTTGCTGGTGATTGACATTACGCTTTACGGCGCGGCTTTGTTTTTAGAATATGTGGCCTTGATTAGATTGAGAAAGATTGCCGCAAACGAACACCGCCCTTTTAAAGTTCCGTTGAACAGATTGGGTTTGATGTTAATGGCCTTGTTACCCTTGTCGGTTTATGCAATGGCCTTAACCGGTGCCTTTTTAAATTCCGATAAAGCGTTGGTTCCGGCTTTGTTTGCCTTGGCAGCTTTGGCAAGCGCCGAAGTGCTTTGGATAGCCGTGCAGCTAAAGAATAAAAAGCAGCTTTCGCTTTAATGTACACACCAACTTTTTTGTCAGATGAATGAGAAGTATGCAAAGGAGCCGCCGGTATTTTTGTAAGAAGACACGATGGATGGGCAGAAACGAAAGACTGCGTTTACAGACGATGCCACGCCTGTATTTTACCAACAAAGCCGGCCTTAAAAAGCGTTTAGTGAAAGGTTAAGGTTGGAAATAAGATCACGTGAAAAAAGAATCTTTGTATTCTTTGTAAGTCCTTCATGTTCGTCAAGTTCTATTTACGCCCCTGCGTAGAAGGAGCACAAAGGACGCAAGATGAACACAACGAAAAATTTATAGCATTATGAAAACGATTTTTTTGGCCCTAATGACTGCAACGATTGCCTTGCACGCTTCGGCGCAAGACCGCTGGACGGTGGAATTAAACAGCAAAACCTTGCTCAATGCCACAACCGAAGACACCACAGCCAACACCATTGCCGTAAAGGATTTAAAGAAAGGCAGCCTGATTATAACCTACGTTCCCGGCCAGATAGAAGGGCAACGCAAACGCAAGCTGATGGTGTACGATGCCGGCGACAACGAGCTTTATTCTAAGGAAAGTTTGAACCTTGTGATACCCATAAAAACATTGAAGAAGTGGCGGGAAACCTCATCGCGGATAAAGGTTTATACCATTCCTGTTTTAGGCGAAAGCGGAGCAATGGTAAGGCTGCGCAGGGTACATTTGTGCACCATTCAATTTGACTGATGCAGCGAAAACTTCTTTACATCGTCAATCCCATTTCCGGCACACGCAATAAACAAAACCTGCGGGGGCTTATTGAACAGGAAACAAAGGCCGCAGGTTTTTCTTTCGCTATTTATCCTTCTGTGGCCGATGGCGATTACGCCTTTCTTCACCCCATCATTAAGGAACAAAAGTTTACAGATGTCATCATCGCCGGCGGTGACGGCACTATTAATCAAGCCATCAACAGCCTGCGCAAACAAGGCGTTCAATTCGGCATCATTCCCTGTGGTTCGGGCAATGGTTTGGCCTTTAGCGCCGGCATACCCAAAGACCCGGTGAAAGCGTTGAAGATTGCGTTTAACGGAAAAAGCAAACTCACCGATGGCTTCAGCATCAACAAAGGTTTTGCCTGCATGTTGGTGGGCTTGGGCTTTGATGCGCAGGTGGCCCATGATTTTGCGAATGCCCCCAAACGCGGCCTGGCGACTTATGTAAAAAAAACGCTGCAAAACTTTTTTACGTCAACCGCCTATTCGTTCATCATCTCCACGAAGGAAAAAGAGATAAAGACCGAAGCGTTTTTTATCTCCGTTGCCAACAGCAATCAGTTCGGCAACAACTTTACCATTGCGCCAAAGGCTTCGTTAACTGATGGCTTGTTGGATATAGTGATCATGACGAAGCAAAGCAAGTTAAGCGTGTTATTTCAGACCTTAAAACAAATCAGCGGCTTTAATAAGGTGCAAAGGGTGGACATTGTGGATGAACACAGCAGCCTTATTTATTTTCAAACCGAAAGCCTGCACATCACTAACCTTGACGAAGCGCCGATGCACATTGATGGTGATCCGGTGGAGACAATACGTGAGCTGGAGTTTAAAGTGAAGAAGGATTGTTTTCGGCTGGTGCAGTAATCCAAATGGAAATAATCGATAAATTCATTTAACGGTAAGATTTATTCATAAGGATTCTCTTTCTAAATGATTCCATCATTTTTTTATACTCTTCATTGTAAGCTAATTCCTGTTTGGCACTTGAATCGAAGTGTTGTGTAAAATTATAATACACGCTCCAATTAAATTCTTTACCAGCACTATATGGAGTAACAAAAACCTTGTTACCAATATTGATATAAAATTCGCAGGATGTTGTAGAGCCACCATCAGAGCCAAGTTTTCTTCTCTTCCATTGGCTTTGAAGACTGTCTAAAAACTTGGAAAATTCCAAACCGAACTTCTTCTCAACAGAAACACCTGTTTTCTCTTTGTCGTCTGAAGTAAAACGAACTTGATAGGCATTTCCGTCTTTTTCAATAGCTGTTTTTTCAACATAATGATGAAAGCATCCCCAACTTGTCATTGCAAGATGGAATGTATCTAACGAAGAAAAAAACATGTCAAATAAAGCTCCACGTTTATCTTTTTCATAATTGTTGAGCTGCGCTTTTTTTACATAGATAGTCGTGTCAGAGTTTATTACAATGTTTTGCATATAAGTTCTGTCAAACAGAGAACGAATTGTAAATTCTGCCGGCCCAGAACTTACGGAATCGAAATAATAAAGAGTATTTGGACTTGGCTTGATCGTCGCCTTAACTATGGCAGATGAAAATTTATTAGGAGGAAGCAAAGTGATTTTGTTGATGTAAAAATTGGCGCTTGTATCTACAGCTATTTGCAAACGAAAATAATTTTGCTTCGGTTTGCTAAAGCAGGATGAAGCAAACGAAACCAGAAAAAAGGAAATAATCAAGTGGTTCATTATTTCGGACAAATTTTATGCGTTAAATAATAAAATTTCTTTGTGTTCCTTCTATAGTAAATCTTATCTTCTTTGGCTTGGCGGTAGGCTTTTTATCATCAGCCTTACAATGCCAGCGCCACCTTCTTTCCCGTTCTCACCGCCTCGTAAATTCCATCTATAACTTTTAAATCTTTCACGCCTTCATTGCCGTCAATGGGCACAGGTGGAGTAACGCCGTCTAAAATAATAGCGGCCATCGCATCCATTTGTGCGGTTTGATGCGTAACGTGTGGCTGTGTTAACGGGCCTCTGTTTGTTCGGCCTTCAATGGGTCCATAACCCGTGGCGGGCAACAGTTCGGCAAAGCCGTTATCAGCCGATAAAAAGAAGCGGTCGAGATAATTGATGTTGTAAGAAGAAAGGCAGGAAGCCGTTGCGCCACTCGGAAAGCCCAATTGAAATTGAACCGTTTCGTCCACGCCTGCCGTAAATTTTTCCGGATCGGTTTTGGTTTCCTGCGCTGTTACCCAAATAGGGTCTTCGCCGGTCATGTAGCGGGAGCCGTTAATGGAATAAATGCCGATGTCCATCAACGATCCGCCACCGGCCAACGCTTTATTTAACCGCCATTGATTCGGGTCGCCGATTTTAAATCCGCTCAAGCCCTGAAAGAAACGTACTGTGCCCAACTCGCCTTCTTTTCTCATGCGTATTATCTCCAGCGTTTTGGCTTCAAAATGCAGGCGGTAACCAATCAGCAGTTTTACACCGGCCGCTTTGCAGGCATCCACCATGCTTTGTCCTTCGGCGGCATTGAGCGCCATGGGCTTTTCACAAATCACGTGTTTGCCGGCTTTGGCTACCCGTGTGGCCTGGTCGCGGTGCAAGGCATTGGGCGTAATGATATACACGGCATCAATGTCCTTGTTGTCTTTAAGGGCATCGAAATTTTGATACGTGTAGCAGTTTTTATCGGGGATGTTGTACCGCTTTTGCCACTCGGTAATTTTTGACGGTGTGCCGCTAATAACGCCCACAACTTTGGCTCGCTTGCATTGCTGCATCGCTTCGGCCACACGGTTACCATAACTGCCGAGGCCCATGATAGCGACACGCAGCACAGGCCCATCAGGCGCAAGCGAATCGGAAACAATGTGATAGTTTGACGCACCGGCGCAACGCAAAACGGGCATCGCTAAAAATGGTGCAGTAAAAGTTTGCAGAAAACGGCGGCGGCTATTCATGGCTGAAGGTTTTGATGAATACAAAAAATCTTACCCCCATGAAATTAGGAAACTTCTTTTTGCGGTTTGCTTCTTCGGCAATGCTCACTGCAATACTTCACTTCGTCCCAAACCTTCTCCCACTTCTTTCGCCAGGTAAACGGACGGCCGCAGACGATGCAAACCTTTTGGGGCAAATTTTCTTTCTTAACGGCTTTACTCATCCTGCTTATTTCTTGGCAAACAAATCCAGCACCCGTTTGAAACTTTCCTGGTTGTGCGCAGATTGTAGTGAGCCGGCTATGTCAATTTTCTCTTGTTTGGTCAGGTGAAAGCTCAACGCTGCTTTGTGTTCTTCCTTGCGGGGAATGTATTGAAAGGTGATGTTGTGTACGGGATAACGCTGATTGTTTAAAAAATAAGTGGCCATGTCTTTTTGAAAATACTCCATCATCTTGTACCAATTGTGTTGCAATAAAAAGAAAGGCTTGGTGGCGTTCTGTACGAGGTCGTCAAAGGCATACGGATTGTCCCAGCCGCCATCCATGCGGTCGCGGATTTGCACGATGACTACGCCGCGTGTATTTTCTTTAATCCAATCCTGCATGTTCATTAAAAAACGCAGCGATGTTTCCACGCCGTAATTATCACGCAGGCCACCGTCCATTACATCTATCACGGGTTCCGTTGGCATCCACACGTTAGGCAGCACCACCGGGAAAGTTGCGTTCATGCGCAGCACCGTTAACATGCGCAAATTATAAGGGTCTTGTTTGGCAAAGAAAGTAGTAAAGTCAATGGCATCGGCCGTGACTGTTTTTTCGGTTGAGTCCACCGGCGGATGCGTCATAAACCGAAGCGGCTGCGTGTTTATCAGCATCTTCTTTCCATCGCGTGTAACAAGGGTATGATAAAGCATCAGCGGAATGTTTGCGGCTGCTTCGTCGGCCGCATAATCGCCCAACTTTTTATTCAATACCGCATCGGTGTTTTTGTTCAGCGCTTCTTCAAAAGCAAGGCCTCTGTCGCGCAAATAACTATAAGGCCCAACGGTGAATTTTCGCTCCGGCGCAAACACATCTCTTGTTACAAACGAGGTAAAGGTTGGATTCAATAAATCGGAAGCAATGTTGTCAACATAGTGTTCGTTCTGCAAACGCAACGACGGATTGTGCAGGCGTTGGCGATACAGTTCGCGGAAGTACGAAGCGCCTATCATGCCGCCCGATGCACCGGTGAACAAAAACGTTTTCTTCATCATGCTGCCACCGGTAAGACTGTCGAGGCGTTGCAAAACATCCATCGTAAACGTGGCGCTGCGGGTGCCGCCGCCGCTGGTGGTAACCACTACCAGCAAAGGTTTCTCTTCGCCTTGCTTTGCCTTCCATCTTCCTAAAATGGTTTCCATGTTCCGCTTATCGGCGGCGGCTGATGGAGACGTGGTAATGCTGTCAAGGTTCTGTTGCGTGTACGATGGGTAGTCGTTCTTATTGCCATAGTTCAAGCCGTAGGCTTTGTTGCGCGGGTCAATCCATTCGCTGCGGTATAAAAAGTTCAACACAAAAACAAAACCGATCAACACCGGCACGCTCCAACTTTGAAAGAAGTAAACGATAGCACCCGTAACCCCAATCAATACGGCAAACAACAAGGTTATGGAAGCGCCGGCCGGCAATTGAAAAAAAGGCTGGTCAATAAAATAACCAATAAGCAACAAAAACAGGTAGATGATAAAGACCGAGATGACCGCCGCCAGGTGATGCCGCTTGAATATTTTTTCCATCAGCTCGTCGGAATAGTGCGACACATCGCGGCAGCGGCGCACACTGAAAAACGAATCTAAAAACCATTCGGAATACAACAACGAACGATTGCTGTTTTTCTCCGGTTGAAGGTTGGCGATGTAGTTTTTTGCCGAACTGAAAAGTGGTTGCAGTCGTTTAAAGATGGTTCTATCCGCACTGAAAAAATAAACAAAGGAGATGACGAATACGAGCAGCAAGCCGATTAAAAAACCGCCTGTGAGAAGGAGAATATCCCCGTTGGCAATGAGTTCTTTGTAATGCGAATATTGGTAGGCTTTCAACAAATAAAAAACGAGAAAGCTCAACGGAATGATGCTGTTGTTGACACAGTATTTTAAAAAAGGAAACTGCGTGGCCGCGAGAAAACTAAAATGCCGGCTGAAAAGAATAAACGTGGTCACATTCCAGCACATAATAAACAGGCCGATGCCCACACCCATGATGGCCGCGCCAAACGCATTCACGTTGCCCATGTATTCCGGCGCCAGGTAAAGCGCTTCGGCGCCGAAGGACTTCATTAACCCGCCGCCCACTACGCTAAACAACACCGCCCAAAAAACAAGCAACACCTGGTATTTGCGAAAGTGCAGAAACAACAGTTGCACCGGCAGCGAATAAAACGTGCCGCGGAGGTACTCAAGAATGGTGATGCGTTGTTTCAAGGGCAGTAATGTACTGCGAAAATTCTTTTGCAACGAACGGGGCAAGAAGGAAAAAATTTCCATGGTTAGCTGCATTGATTAACGTGAGACGTGAGACGTCAAACGTGAAACCGCAGGCCGCTCCGAAAGAAAAAGAATTTACGGTCTCGCATCTCACTTTTCACGTCTCACTATACATTAGACAGTCTAATAACTCAAGCCGCTACACTTTTATTTTGGCTGTGCAAAAAGAAAACAGTGATTAAGGAAAGCAGGAGCAGCATGGCCGTAGTCTGATGGAGCTGGGCGTTCCATTCAAATAAGCCCCAGCGTTGCGGAACCTTGCCGGTACTGGTTAAAACGGCAGCGATGCCCAAGGCGACTTGTATGAAAACGAGAAGTAGTGGAATCCACTTAACGCGGTTGAACAATGCGCTGCTATTTTGTTTGGCTGCTTTGAAGCTCCATATAATAATGAGCAGGGAAAGCAAATACGCCAGGTTGCGGTGAATAAAATGAACGGCGATAGGATTGTTGATCAATACTGATAAAAAGCTCATCTCTCTTCCCTGGTACATCGTCAGGCTTGTTGGTATATAACTGCCATTAATATCGGGCCAGGTGGGTGCAACCATCGCTGCTTTTAAACCGGCCATGAAAGCACCGTAAATGAGTTGAACAACCAATAAGCCAATGACCCAGGCCAGGAAATTTTTCGATACGGGGTTATAAACTTTTTCATCCTCTTTCACTAATAAGCGCAACGCAAACCAATAGGTGTAAACCAACAACCCCAAAGCGGTAATGAAATGCACCGCAAGACGAATGTGGCTCACGTACAAGTCTTCGTCGTTTAAGCCGCTTTTTACCATCACCCAGCCAATAGCGCCTTGCAACCCGCCGAGTAAAAACAAGATGACCATCGGTAGCACCATGTCTTTGGTGAACCATCGCTGAACTAAAAAGATGATGAACGGAATGGCGAAAACGACACCAATGAGACGGCCCCACAAGCGATGCATCCATTCCCAAAAAAAGATGTGCTTAAAATCGGCAAGCGTGAAGTAGGAATGCAGGTGCTTGAACTGTGCAATCTGTTTATAACCGTTGAAGGCTTCGTTCCATTGCCCTTCGTTCAGTGGAGGTAAAGTTCCCAATAACGGTTTCCATTCCGTAATGGAAAGGCCGGAATCAGTTAAGCGGGTAATGCCGCCAAGGATAATCTGAACGATAATCATGAACACACCGGCCAGCAGCCAGATGGCGACGGGGCGGCTTCTTTTTGTGAGGACGGCTTCTAACATAGCGGGGCAAAACTAACCGCGGATGATCGTGATTTTGACCACAGATTATCGGGATTTTGTAAAGATTGCCGGGATGGTTCTATGGAGTGGCTGACAATTTTTCGAGTGCAAGTTTTTGAAACGGCGGAGAAAATTTTCGCAGAAGCTGATTGTATTTTTGAATCGTATGCTTCTCCCCTTTTTTCAGAAAGAATCGTTAGAAGCCGGCTGCGATGAAGCGGGCCGCGGATGCCTTGCCGGGCCGGTGTTTGCAGCTGCTGTTATTCTGCCGAGAAACTTTTATCATCCTTTATTGAACGATTCAAAGAAACTATCGGTAGAACAACGCTATGACTTGCGGCCCGTTATTGAAAAAGAAGCCATTGCCTTTGGTGTGGCGCAATTGAGCCACACGCAAATTGATAAGTTGAATATCTTAAACGCTTCTTTTAAGGCCATGCACCTGGCTGTCAAACAGCTTTCTGTGGAGCCGCAATTGTTACTGATTGACGGCAATCGTTTTACCCCGCACAAAAGGTTTCCGCATCAATGCATCATCGGCGGCGATGGCAAGTATGCGTCCATTGCGGCGGCCAGTATTTTGGCCAAAACGTACCGTGATGATTACATGAAAATCCTGCACAAAAAACATCCGCACTACAATTGGGCAAAGAACAAAGGTTACGCTACGCTTGACCATCAAGCGGCGTTGAACAACTTCGGCCCTTGCTTTTATCACCGCCGGTCGTTCCGGCTCGACTACAGTAGTCCAATGCCAATAGTAGAATTGCCTTCGTAAATAATCCTGCTGCTACAGAAAAACAACGGAATGAATTGGTGGAAACTGCGCAATTTTCTGTTGAAAGAAAAAACCAGCGAAACCCGTGCAGCGTTTCCTCCTCTTTGATTTGTCTATCTATTGCTGCATTACACATGTTCTGCCGTAAAAATGGTTGAAGGTTAACAGAGGCGCCCCGCGAGGGGCGTTTTTGTGACCACGGATGAATGGGATTTTGACCACGGATGAATGGGATTTTTAAGGATTGCCAGGATTATTCAATCGGAGCAAACCTTCTTTTCATCTGGCTTTTTTGATAAGGGATGAAATGCAGGATTTCAAATCATTTTGACCGGAGTTGAAGGGCTGATACGGAAAAGAGGCTGCGAGTTCCAGCGCTTGTTTCAACCTAAACTTTTTCTGGTCAATGCAAAGTGCAACCTTTTTTTCCATGAGGTGCTTTGCCAGGTATGCTTGTTCGGTTTGGCCCGGCGTCGGAATCAGAATGCTTCGCTTGTTTAACGCCGCTAAATCCATCACCGTGCTGTAACCGCAACGAGCAATGACGAAGGAAGCTTCCTTTATCTTCTGCTCCAGTTCTGCCGCAGGCAAATGACTGTAAACAGAAACGTTTTGAGACGCTGCTAAGTTGTTGCCTTCACCGGGCAGGCCTCTAACCAAAATCACAGGTTCTTTATAATTGCTTAGTTCTTTCAACAGAAGATTTTGGAGCAAGCTGCGTTGAGGTTCAGGACCGGAAAGAAGAATGAGTAAATGCTTTGATTCTTCTTTGTTTTGTTGGCCGCTAAAACGCGAAAGCGTACCAATGTAACGTACCGGAATTGGAGGCAATTGAACTGGGTGCGAAAGGCTTTTTGCCAAGTTGTTTTCGTCTGCGGCATCGGGCACCCAGCATTCGTTGAAGCAGTTGAGGTAGCGATAGTTTAAACGCTGCAAAAAGTCTTCAACAAAAGCTATCGGCGCTTTGATACGCAATTGGTGAGTCAGAAAAACGGATTGAATGTTTGGGTGATGCAAACCGTAGCGGTTGTCTGAAATAACAGCGTCAATTTTTTCGTTTTGTACAACCTTTTTCAACCAAGCTTGTTCGTACGTTATAGCGGAAACAATGTTGGGAATTTGTGCCACAATTTTTACCGCCAATCCCCAGCCCGATGAAGCGTAACGGATGCGATAACCCGGCAAGTGAAGAAAACGGAGGTGCGGAAATTCTTGTTGAAGTAATGTCTTTTGCTTGCCTTCGCCGGCCAGCAACACGTCGCAACCTTGCCGGAGTAACTCGTGAATGATGGGAATGCAGCGGGTAGCGTGGCCAAGGCCCCAGTCGAGCGGTGCCACCAGCACTTTTAATGATGAAAAAGATTGACCGCTGTTAATTTTAAAATCTTTTTTTACGGGCTATACCAAATGCTGCGGTAAAGTAGTTATTTTACAAACCCCATTATGAAAAAGATCATCTACATGGCACTGTTCTTGACTGCGATAACGGTAGCCGGCTGTTCGCGCAATTACTACTCCGGAACCGGAAAAGGCAGCAGTTGTGGATGTCCCGGAAAAGTTTAGGATTTAAAAATCAAGACGAGGTATGAAAAACTATAACCGCGACTTACTTCTCCTCTACAAAGACGAAGTGTACAATGATGATTTGCTGCAAAAAGAAGTGGAATGCCTGCACGAAATTCTAATGCGGGTAGAACGCAACGATGTTTTCTGTCGTTGCCATGAGTTGGCCACCCGCACCAAAATCACACGCAAAACGGCCCCGATTTTGAAAGCCATCAACTGGCCCGAACTGAAGCCGTTTCATTTTTTAATCAACAAAAATTAGTGCAGCCCTTCGAGGGCTGTTTTTAGTTTCTGCAACATCTCCCCGATCTCTTCTTTTTTACACGTGCCCACACTTAGCCGGTACCACGGCGATGACTTATCCGCACCAAAGGCATAAAACGGTACCACTGCCAAACTTGCCTCCTGCAATAAATAAGACGTTACTTCGGCTTGTGTTTCCAGCTTCTTTCCTTCTACTATTTGTTTGCCGGTTAAATCAATTTTAATGGTTAGATAAATAGCCGCTTCCGGGGCAATGGCATCTACCGCAAAACCTTCTTCTTTCAACACCACAAAGCCTTCGTAAATGCGCCGGAGCCTTTCTTCTACTTCCGCTTTAAAATGGTTTAGATAAGTGTCAATGTTTTGAGTTTCGCCCAAAAATTTGGTGAGGCCTTTTTGTTCCGGCATAGGCGCCCAGGCACCGAGGTGCGAAAGAATGGCCTTCATTTTATTGAGCACGGCTGCCGGACCCAAACTCCAACCCACGCGAACACCCGTGGCTGCAAAACATTTGCTGATGGCGTCAATGTAAATAGTATAAGGGCGCATAGCGGGGTTCAGGCTCACCGGATCATAATGCTTAATGCCGTTGTAGGTAAGGTGCCAGTACATCTGGTCGAACATGAGGTACAATTTTTTGCCCTCGCCGCGACGGTTGTTTTCTTCCACAATCAGGTCGCATATCTCGGCCAGCGTTTCTTTGCGAAACGTAGTGCCCGTGGGATTTTGCGGCGAGCAAAGCGCAAGAAAGGTAGCGTCCTGAATATGTGGCCGTAGGTCGTTGGCCGTCGGCATAAAAGCATTCTCTGCCTTTGCTTCCACTACCACGTGTTCGGCTTCCACAAAATGCGTGTAGTGATTGTTGTTCCAACTGGGCACGGCATAAATCACTTTTTCGCCTTTGTCAACTACGGCGCGGAACAAGGCATAAATCAAGGGCCGGCCACCCGATGCAATCAGGATTTCATCGGTGCTGTATTCAAGTCCCTGGTATTGGGCCGAAAACTTACTCACGGCTTCGCGCAGTTCAAGGCTGCCTTCGCCCGGAGGATAGTTGGTAAAATGCTGGCGGTATGCTTCTACAATGCCGTCTTCCAAGCCTTTCGGGATGGGAAATATCTTAGGATCAAAATCGCCAACGGTGAAATTGTAAATGCGTTCGCCTTTACGAATGCGTTCGCGAATTTCGCCGCCCAGTTTCACAATCTCGGAACCAATCAACGTTTCGGATAAATGCGAGAGTTTCATCTTTTAAAATTGGCCGCAAATATAAACCCCCAACCCCCTAAAGGGGGCTTAACCTTCCGAAAGTTTTGGATCGTTTGTGTATGGCAATACTCTTGTCTTTTAATAACAGAGACGTTTTGTTGGTTAGAGACACTCCAATTTGAACGACTCAAGCCCCCTTTAGGGGGTTGGGGGTTTCGCTTCGTACATCTTTCGTTTCATCAATCCCCATTTGCACAAGCGATGAATGATTGAAACCCGCAGCACACCTAAGCCATAAACCGCGCTGCGCTTGAAGTTGATGCTTGATGCTTCTTTAAAATATTTGGTGGGACAAGTCACTTCGGCTACTTCATAACCAAAATAAATGATCTGCGACAGCATTTCGTTGTCAAACACAAAATCATCCGAGTCCATCTCAAAATTCACCCGTTGCAACACTTCCTTTGAGAAGGCACGATAACCCGTGTGATATTCAGAAAGTTTTTGACTGACAAGGATGTTTTGCGTAAAGGTGAGAATGCGGTTAGCAATGTATTTGTAGATGGGCATGCCGCCGCGCAGCGCACCATTGCCCAAGATGCGTGAGCCCAGGACTATATGATAGAGTTCCGTGGCAATCAGGTGCGCCATGCTCGGGATCAGCTTGGGCGTGTATTGATAATCCGGGTGAAGCATGACAACGATGTCGGCTCCCAATTCCAAGGCTTTTTTGTAGCAACTTTTTTGATTGCCGCCATAACCGCGGTTTTGCTGGTGAACGATAACATGCCTGATGCCGATGGCTGTTGCCAATTGCGCAGTATTGTCTTTGCTGCGGTCATCCACAAGCACCACATCATCCACAATATCAAAAGGGATTTCGTTGTACGTCTGCTGCAATGTTTTTGCCGCATTGTAAGCGGGCAATACCACCACTATTTTTTTACTGTTCAGCATGTGGCGGCAAAAGTAGCAATCGGCAAACGAGAATCAGTAATGAGTCTCCAAAGGCGCAAACTGCTAAGGGAATTGGTGTAAACTTTTTATGACGAAAGCAATACGAATCATATGCAGCAAAGAAGTATCGCGTTGTAAACAACTCATTGCCGATTTTGGTTTGCCGATTGTTGATGTCATCCCACCATAATCCGCTGTATATGTTGCGGCCTGTCGGCAGATAAAAGCCGGACGAAATAAATACCGGTTTGTAAAGCCGTTGGCAAGCCGATGGTGATGGTACCGGTTTGTCCGGCAATGCCTTTTTCGTAAACGGTTTGGCCGCTGCTGTTTACCACTTGCAGCTTTTCAAAAGCCTGTCCCGTTTGAATATAGAACGTGCTGCTCTTTACTTCGGTTGGATAAACTTTGGTTGTATGCTCTTCATCGGCCACCTGCACTGCGGGTGAATAAGCAATGGTGTTTGCACCCGTTACAATGCCGATGCGGTAATAAACTAAGCGGGAATCTTCAAACTTGTGACGAAAAACATAGTTGCCACTATTTGCACTTTGGAGGTGAACGACAGCAGCCCGTTCAAAGTTTTGCCCGTCACGGCTCCACTCTACGGTAAAGTTGGCGGCGTTGCTCCAGATGCCGATGTTCCAACTGATTTCGTTTTCACCAACGAGCCTGTTTGCATATAAGCTATTGATGCCGATGTAGCCATTGGTAAATTGAACCGTCAATGGAAAGGTGGTTTTTGTCGCCAACTCCGGCAGGCGCGAAGCGAATTCATCTATCTGCCAATAATCGCCGCTGGAGATGGGCTGAACAATAGGTTGTGCGTTGGCAAAGGCTGCGGCCAGCAAAAGATGAAGGAGTATCACATTTTTCATACATCACGTTTTTCTACAGTTGTCTAAAACAAAGTCAGTGCCGGAACAACAATTGGCAATAGGCAGTGGGAAAAGGCAATGGATTCCACAATCTTTTTTGCCGTCATCAACTTATTTTGCACACTATGGCACTGCTCACGTTTACACTAATCCAAACAGCGCTTCATTGGGAAGACAAGGCCGCCAACCGTCAGATGCTGGAAGAAAAAATAAAGGGCATCAAAGAGAAAACACAGGTTGTGTTGTTGCCTGAAATGTTCAGCACGGGTTTTAGCATGAAGCCGGAAACCCTTGCCGAAACAATGGACGGCGAAACGGTGCAATGGATGAAAGGAATAGCCGCGGAAAAAAGAGTGGTACTTGCGGGAAGTTTAATTATTGAAGAAAGCGGCGCTTACTACAATCGTTTCATTTGGATGTTGCCTAACGGAGAGCATGGCTTTTACAACAAGCGCCACTTGTTTGCCTTTGCAGGTGAGGACAAGCATTACACTGCCGGCACCGAACGCTTCATCGCATCGGTAAACGGCTGGAAGATAAACCTTATGGTGTGCTATGACTTGCGCTTTCCGGTGTGGGCACGGCAGACCTCACCCCCAGCCCCTCTCCAACAAGTTGGAGAGGGGGGCAAGGACGCCAACGCTTCCTTTGAATATGATGCTTTGATTTATGTAGCCAACTGGCCCGAAAGAAGAAACACGGCTTGGAAAAGTTTGCTGCAAGCGAGGGCCATCGAAAACCAGTGTTATGTAATTGGTGTGAATCGTGTGGGCGAAGATGGCAACGGCATTTATCATAGCGGCGACAGTACCGTGATTGATCCCTTAGGTGAAATCCTTTACCACAAAAAAGATGAAGAAGATGTGTTTACGATAACACTGAACAAAGAGGATTTGAATACGGTGAGAGAGAAGTTTCAATTTTGGCGCGATCGAGATGATTTCAACATAAAAGTTTAGCGTCGCTTGATTGATATGATGCGATAAACATCCATTGGCGCCGTGCAGAAACAAGAAAACTTTTCATCGGTTTTGTAAATACAGGCGGACACTTTTAAACGGTCCACTTTAAAATCATCTGATAAATTCTGTGGGATATGCGTTTGCCCCGAAACGCTGTCTTCTTTGTACAGTACCCATCCCAAACCATCAGCGGCCGGTGAACCCATGTAACGAATCATCCCATCAAAGCAAAAGGTATCGGCGTGTTGGTTTTCCTTTTTGCAAGCAAAAAAGAAAAGGCTTAGAAAAGCGGCAATGGGCAGGCGTTTCATGCGATTGTTTTACCAGTTGACAATGGAAACGCCTCCTCCGCTGCAATCACTTCAAATAAAAAAACTCTCCGCGGAAAGGGAAAGTTTTTTTATTCACCACAAACAGATGCTTTACAGCGAAACCGAATGATCACTTTTGCTTGCCACAGTTTGCATACCATCGGAGCCCAAAGCAAAGTCAATGATGTCCTGGTTCAAGTCCTTACGGTTGGTAAAAAACAAACCGTGTGGCGCACCTGGATAAACTTTGTAAACCGCATGGGGAATGGCCTTCGCCGTGCGGTCGCTGCTGGCTTCAATGGGAACGGTTTTATCGGCATCGCCGTGAATAATAAGTGTAGGCACATTTACGGCTTCCACATCGGCGCGGAAGTCCGTGTTGGCAAAGCTCATGGCGCATTGCACCGTAGCTCTCGGCAAGGCTACTTCGGCCAGGCCGCGGAAGTATTGCAAATAAGGTTTGCTCACCGGATGGCTCAACATGCTCACGCCAAAGAACTGTTCGCCAAACGTATCAAGGAACGCAATGCGGTCTTCTTTCATCTGTTCCATCATTTCTGCAAACACAGCCTGTGGTACGCCGTCAGGATTATCGGCTGCTTGTCCAAGAAAAGGAACAACGGCGCTCACCAGAATAATTTTTGACACACGGCCATTGCTGCCGTAGCGGCTTAGGTAACGCACCGCTTCACCGCCGCCCATGGAAAAGCCCACGAGCACGGCATCCTGCAAATCAAGTTTTTCCAAAATCACATGAAGGTCATCGGTAAGGGTATCGTAATCGTAACCATTCCAGGGTTTGTCGCTTTTGCCAAAACCGCGGCGGTCATACTTCACCACACGCAGGCCTGCGTTCACTAAGTCATCAATCTGGTATTCCCACATGTCCTTACTTACGGGCCAGCCGTGTATGAGCACCACGGGGCGGCCCTTGCCGTAGTCTTTGTACGAAAGTTGAATGTCCTCGCCGGTAGCGGCATCTGTTGTTTTAACGTATTTCATCGTTCAAAATTTTTGGGGTTGTGAAAGATGAGATGCAATAAAAATCATTCCGCAGCCCAATGTCGGTAAGCCGTTGCGGGAACAAAGCACAGTTGGCGGTGTAAAAGAAGATTGGATGCCGCAAACAGTTTTTCAACCAACAAGCCGCTTCTTCGTTTGTTGATACTTGTAAACCGCAAAACCAAAAAGCCCGAGCAGAATAAAAACCCACAGGTGCGAAAGCGCAAGCAGCAAGTTTAAAAAAGCTTCCCAACCGTTGCTCAACGCATTCTTCAAACGGCTGGCAAACGGCAGTTCATATTTGTCAATAACGTAGTTCGCAATCATTTCCTTTCGCACAACGGCGTTTTGAAACAAGGTTAAATTAACGGTGCTGTATTGGGCATCAGCATCAGTATTTTTATTGGCGATGAACTGATCCACGGCTTCGTCTTTTAGCTCAATGGCCTGCTGTTTTCCTGCAACCGTTGGCTTTGCGGAAGACGGCTTTGCCAACACCTCTTCCCGTCCTTTTTGCTTCAATGCATTTTGCAAATAGATAAGGCTGCGGTCATCAATTTTCAGGTTGCTATTGCCTGTATAGTAACCCAGGTCAGCCGTTTCAAACAAAAAGGCTTCGAGGTTTTGCGACGGCACCCGAACGGTAACATCCGCCTGCGGCGAAACGGTGGCAATCACCAACAATGAATCATCGGAAACTTTCAATTCTTTTTTGTCGCCTTCTACGGCTTGAAAAGACTGATCGTAAATACGTCCGCCTTTTTGTTGCGCCAAAGCAGACAGGGCTTTAAGGCTTTGTTCTACGTTTGAAACTTTAAAACGAATGCCGGCGGTTTTTACCAGCTTAACAGAATCGCCGGTAAGCCCGGAAGTGGATGTTGAATCAGCAAGTGAAGAAGCGTAAGCTTTGTCTTCGTTGGCCTTTTGATTTTGACAGCTATACAAAAAAAGAAGAAAGAGGGAGATAGAAAGGAATCGTTTCATAACAAAGGGTTTTAGTTATGATTGATTCCTGCGGGCTGAAAAAAGTAACCGTGAAAGATTTGTTAGGGTTGATAAAAGACCGCTATTTATCTCTTTTATATTTTGGGTCTATAAAAAGCTTTTCAGCAGGATTGTATATTTTAACCTGCATCTCTTTACTTAAGTACTTTAAAAACCGGTAAATCGTGTTTGAATTCTTATCTACATAGCGATAATACGAGGGTTCTAAATATTCGTAAAAGCGATAAAACCCGGGTGTTGCAATCTCAAATTCAATGTATGCCATCATAGTCAAAAACCCCTCTACACTGTCTTGTACGTCCCCACTTGGTAATAGCGTGATTTGGGAATTATTCAATGTAAAAAAGAACTTTTCCCAGCCAGAGATAGGCTTAAGGTTTTTCCATTCCTCATTCACAGCAATGTAATCAACCGTGTCTGGCTTTTTGCTATTGAATTGAAGGACCGAACAATTTTTTATACCATTACTGTCAATGATGTTGACGACATAGCTCTTGGGCTTATCCCAAACCCATATTCGGATGCAAAGCCCCTCTCTACCGTTTGGTAATGTTGGCAAATCCATTAGCATTGCGAGGTTTTCTAAAAAGGCTTGTTGCCTTGAACTGTTCACAGGTATTATCTCACGATAAAGAATTAGCCGTTTTTCTTTACCGGTGATGGAATCTTCCATTCTCTTTTCTGATTGCCCTCTGCCAACAACAGAAAATATTATAAACCCAAAGAGAAGAAAGCTCTTTATCATCTTTATACGTTTACAAATTGCTTCAATGTGTACAACGAAGGGCAGCAGGATGGAAAGCTTGTAATCATTGGTGTCTCTCCCGTATCAACTCCCTCACCTTCTCCATCTTATAATCTTCTCCTTTCTTAATCGCCTCCCACGTAGGCAGCGCCGGCACTTCGGGCTGCACGCCAAAGCCTTTTTGTTCGTTCTTATCAACCACCAACCGGAACAACGGCAAACGAAAACGAACGCCGGTGTTGGGCAAGGTTACGTCAGGAATCAGCCAGGCCGTATTGCCATAAGCGCCGCCGCCGGTTTCTTCGCCCACGGTTATTACATCTTCCTGTTCACGCAGCGCATGGGCAAACAAAGAGGCCGCGGAAAAGGTGTTGCCGCCTGTAACAATATAGGTTTTGCCGTTAAAGTGAAGACTGCCTTTTGGCTTGAAGGCTTTGTGTTCGTACAAGCCAAAATGATACAAGCCGTCCCTTCGCCTGCGGGTCAGAAATTGCAGGAAGAACCAATTGGGAAAACGGTTGTTGCGGTACTTCGCGTACTCACCACTGCGTCGCAAAGCATATAGCGAATCGGCGATCACGAAAGGCTTATCGGCTATGTATTTGGTGAGAAGATTTGAGAGTATCACACTGCCGCCGCCGTTGCCGCGAATGTCAACAACAAGGTTCGGAATCTGTTCCTTCTTTAATGTTTTAAACGAACGTCGAAAAAAGCCGCGCAACCCATTGCCTTTAGTAAAAGTGTTCAGCTCCATAAAAGCCGTGTGCAAAGCCGTATCAATCCGCAGGTTTCGTGTTTGTTCTAACTCCAGCCGTTTGCGTTCTTTCTTTGATAAAGCCGGCGGCAGAGTAAACGCACGTCGCGGCGTGTCGGCTCTTGGGTTGTATAGATTTATCGTCGCTGAACGAAACTTGCCGGCCGTATCAATAAACTCTACCGGTATCTTTTGTTTCAATCCAAACACCACGGCATACAAGGTGCGAAACGTACTGCCGTTGCTTAGCGTTTGATATTTATGCGTGGTGTTGTAACCATCGGCTGATAGAAACTGAAACATCGAATCAACGATGAAACTGATAGGTCTTCCATCAATTGATTTTAAAATAACCCCTCTTGTTACGTTGCTATCCCTGCGGTTAAGGTTAGCCGTTACCACTACCGTATCGGGCCAGGCTTTTACAAACAAGGGAAAAGACGAACCTTGCGGACCGTTGTAATTCGTGGCGGCTTCTGATGCCCGCACCGACGTATGCCCGCAACGGATTTTAGACAACACATAAGCCAGCACGTAGCGAAAGCCGCTTTCGGTAAGCGAATCTTTCAGCTTGCTTTTGCCGGCATCAAAATAGTAATTCATGCTGTCTTTGGGCGTGTACCAATAAAGGCTTGGGTGCGCTTCTTCCAAGCTTGCACGAAAGATGTTGTAATCGTCTTCCAGTTCTTTTGGCGAGAATTTTTTGGACGGGCTGAAACCCTTGCTGGCGGCGCAACTGCAGAGCATCAATACAACACAAATGGAACCAATCCAGCTTTTCATAGAATCATTTAAACGCATTCCAACCCTGTGCAGTAATGGCGTGTTTGCCGCCGCCTTTGGTGATGATGTTGGCACCGGCTTCTTCATCGGTAAGATGACCAATCACGCTGATGTCGGCGTTGCCTTGCACTTTTTCATAATCGTCCTGCTTCAACGTAAATAAGAGTTCATAATCTTCACCGCCGCTCAACGCACAAGCCGTGGGATCGAGATTAAACTTAAACGCAGCGGCCCGCGTATCGTCCGCTATCGGAATCTTTTCTTCGTACAACACACAACCCACGTTGCTGCTTTTACAGAGATGCAGTATCTCCGAACTCAATCCATCACTCACGTCAATCATGGATGTAGGTGTAATGTTATTCGCTGCAAAAAAGTCAACAATGTCCATTCTTGCTTCGGGTTTCAGTAGTCGCCCCACCGTGTATTTTTCGCCTTCAAGGTCGGGCTGAATCTTTGGGTTTTCGAGGTAAATCTTTTTCTCTCTTTCCAGCAACAACAAACCGAGATAAGCGGCGCCCAGGTCGCCGGTTACGCAAAGGATCTCGCCTTTGCCTGCGCCTTTCCGGGTAACAAATTTATCCGGTGCAACCTCGCCAATGGCCGTGCAGGAAATGATGAAACCTTTTTGTGACGACGTGGTATCGCCGCCAATTAAATCAACTTTGTAGGTATCGCAGGCCGCGTACACACCTTCGTAAAAATCATCTAAGGCTTCCACGCTAAAGCGGTTGCTGAAGGCGATTCCCAAAACTATCTGTGTTGGCGTTGCGTTCATGGCGCAGATGTCGCTAACGTTCACCGCCACGGTTTTGTAACCAAGGTGCCGCAGCGGCATGTACATCAAATCAAAGTGAACGCCTTCAATCAACAAGTCATTGGTGATAACAGTTTGCTTGCCGAAGTGGTCAATCACGGCGGCGTCGTCGCCCACGCCGAGGATAGACGATACGTTGTGTATTTCGATGTTTTTAGTGAGGTGGTCTATTAGGCCAAATTCACCAAGGGACGAGATTTCTGTTCGATCCATATTTCAGATTTTAGATTGGCGATTGCGGATTTAGCGTTTGCCGCCAAGCGCCGTGTTGATTGAACTGATTATCATTGAAAGCAGTTCATTTCCTTCTTTGTATAAAGAAGTGATTTCCGTTTTCATCTGTGGATGAAATTCAAAAATAAGTTCAAGAAAATATAAACTCTCGTCGGCTTCTTCCTCTACGATGCGAAGCTTATTTACAAAATCGGCTTTTGATTTTGCACGACAAGCGGCCCGGTAGTTAGCACCAACGGAAGCAGAACTTCGAACAATTTGATCAACGTAGTGCCGCACGATTTTTGATGAGGCAGAGCATTGCAAAACTTAGCCACGTTAATTGCGAAGCTTTTGGTGCGCTTCTTAAATTCTATTTTATCCATAGATTTAAATTAAGCTGCTTCATCAATCTGCAATCCGAAATCGCGAATCTGCAATCAAGCGGGCCAGCCGTTTTGAATCACGTTCAACAACTCATCATGTATCACTCCATTGGTCGCAATAATGCCCGGTTGGTAAACCGAATACGTATCGCCTTTTAAATTGCTTGTGCGGCCACCCGCTTCTTCTACCAGCAATATTCCGGCGGCGCTGTCCCAGGCCTGCAGCTTGTGTTCGTAAAAACCATCAAAGCGGCCACAAGCCACCCAAGCCAAATCTATTGCCGCCGAACCTAAACGCCGCACCGGAACGCCGCGGCGAATCAAGCGGTCAAACAACTCCAACGGTCCGTTGGGTTCATCCAAGTAGGTATAAGGAAAGCCGGTAACCAAACAAGCATTTTCAACAGCGGCTTTTTTACTTACGCTGATGGGTTTGTCATTGAGCGTTGCACCCTGGCCGCGTTCGGCTAAAAACAGTTCGTTCAGAAAGGGATTGTATATGCCGCCGAGTATCATCTTACCATCGTGTTCAAGCCCGATGGAGATGCAGCAAAGCGGAATGCGGTGCGCAAAATTCACCGTGCCGTCAATGGGGTCAATGATCCATTTGTATTGCGAGTCCTGTACCAACTCGCCGATCTCTTCGCTTAAAATGGAATGGCCGGGAAATGATTCTTTAATCACGTCAATAATGACTTTTTCAGAAGCATGATCTACTTCAGTCACCAGATTGTTGATGCCTTCTTTGTTGCTGATTTTAAAATCAAGGTCATTGAACTTGGTGATCTCCGTGGCAGCGGCGTGGAGCGCTTTGAGCAGGGTGTTTTTAAACATCGGGCGAAAATAACCACGGATGCTCCGGATTTAAAAAGGATTGTCGGGATGCGTGCAGCTCATTCTTCTCTTCATTCCTCGTAATTCCTTGTTCGTCTGTTCTGCGGTTCTCTGCTGTTCACTTATTAACTTATCAACTTTCTTCCTACGTTTGCCCGCTTACATTTTTTATTTTGATGCTTTCCGTTATCATAGTAAACTACAACGTAAAATATTTTCTGGAGCAATGCCTCTATTCGGTATTAAAGGCTTCGGCGGCAATGGAGACGGAAGTGATTGTGGTGGACAATCATTCCACCGACGATAGCCTTGCTTATTTGCGTCCAAAATTTCCAACGGTAAAATTTATTGAGAACGAAACCAACAGTGGTTTTGGCAAGGCTTGCAACAGGGGTTTGAGAGAAGCATCAGGTGACTATATTTTGTTTTTAAATCCTGATACCATTGTGGCCGAAGACAGCTTTTCCATTTGCATTGATTTCTTTCAAACCCATCCTGACTGCGGTGCCGTTGGCGTAAAAATGATTGACGGCAGCGGCACCTTTTTAAAGGAAAGCAAGCGGGCTTTTCCATCGCCGTTAACTTCTTTGTTCAAGCTGTCGGGGCTTGCGCATCTCTTTACAAAATCAAGGTTGTTCAGCCGTTATCATTTAGGTTATTTGAACAAAGAAGAGGACCATGAAGTGGACGTGCTGGCCGGTGCTTATCTAATGACGACAAAAGAAGTATTGTATAAAGTCGGAAGCTTTGACGAAGCCTTTTTCATGTATGGCGAAGACGTGGACTTGAGCTATCGCATTCAAAAGGCAGGATATAAAAACTACTATGTTGCCCAAACAAGCATCATTCATTTTAAAGGCGAAAGCACCAAACGCGGAAGCCTTAACTACGTGATGATGTTTTACCAGGCTATGAGCATTTTTGTACAAAAACATTACGGCGGCGCAAGGGCAGGCTTGTTTCGGGCTTGTATCCGCCTGGCCATTTGGATAAGGGCTTTCGTGTCGGCTTCGCTCCGGTTATTGAGGTGGATCGGCCTGCCGGTGATTGATGCCGTGCTGATTCTTTTTAGTTTTTGGGCAGTGAAAGAATTGTGGTCGGCCTTTGTGCGAACGGACATTGTTTATCCCGATACGTTGTTGCTCGTTTCGTTTCCGCTTTTTACGTTGTTGTATTTGATTGCCGCCTACTATGCCGGCCTTTACGATAAATTTTACAAGCGGCGAAGCGTGTTGCGCTCTACGGTTGCCGCCATGGTAACGCTATTAACCGTGTATGCTTTGCTGCCCGAGCAGTATCGGTTTTCGCGGGGCATTGTTGTTTTTGGTGCGTTGATGGCCTTTTTGCTCATTTCAGCCGAACGATGGCTGTTTGTAAAGGCGGCTATCTTGCCCGGTGCGTTTGATGAATCGGTAAAGCCGCACATTGTGATTGCGGCGTCTAAAAAAGAATACCGAGGCGTGGAAGGTTTTTTAAAAGAAAAAGGGTTTGGGTCCCGCATCATCGGCCGCATCGGCATCAACGGTTCTTCGGAAAAAACCGTGGCGCATTTAAACACCATTGAATCAACCGCCGAATCCCTGAACGCCAGGGAGCTGTTGTTCTGCGCGGCTTCGCTTTCGTACAAAGAAATCATTGCACTTACGGAACGGCTGCGCACCCAACTTAAATTTCGCTACCATGCTTACGGCAGCAGCAGCGTAGTGGGCAGCGATACCAGCACCGAGAGCGGCGAAGCCCTGTCACTGGAAACTGATTTTGCACTGGCCCGCTCATCGGCCAAACGCCTGAAACGTTTGATAGACGTGGCTTTGGCGCTGTTTGCTTTGCTTACTTTTCCTTTGCAATTTTTTTTGGTAAAGAAACCGCTGCGTTTTTTCGCGGCTTGCTTTGCCGTTTTATTTGGAAGGAAAACATGGATTGGTTACCACAACAGTCAGCCCTCTTTGCCGGTTCTTCGTAGAAGCGTGTTGGGGCCATCCGGCAAAAAAGCAACCATCATCAATAGCGAAAATAATTACCTGCCTGATTACTGGTATGCCCGCAATTACGAACCGGCTTCAGACCTTAAAACAATTTTTTCTCACTACAAAGATTTGGGGGGCTAAACCGCTAACTTTAGCCGGGGCCTAACCACTACCTCGCATGGCGAAAATCATAGACATTAAGCTGCCGAAATCAATCGCCATCGCCTTGCGTTTGTCGCAAAGCACACCGCAAACCCAGCAACTAAGGGTGTTAAAAAAATTGTTGAAGAAAGCCCGCTTCACGGCTTTTGGACAGCGCTACGGCTTTGATAAAATTTTATTGGGTTCGCAACCCGCAAAAGCCTTTCAGCAAACGATACCCGTACACGATTACAATAAGATTTACGAGGAGTGGTGGAAAAAAACACTCGACGGCGTGCCCGACGTGACCTGGCCGGGCAAGATTAAATTTTATGCCTTGAGTTCGGGCACATCGGAAGCGGCCAGCAAATACATTCCGGTTACCAGAGACATGCTGCGAAGCAATCGTATAAACTACATTCGACAGTTGGCTTCGCTGTTGAATTACGAACACTTTCCGCGCCAGTCGTTTACCAAAGGCTTTCTGATGTTGGGCGGCGCCACCGATTTGCAAAAGGGCAAAGCCGGTTGGTATGCCGGCGACTTAAGCGGCATTCTTGCCAAAAACCGGCCCTTTTGGTTTCAGACCTTTTACAAACCCGGCGGCCGCATCGCCAAACTAAAGGACTGGAACGAAAAGCTGCACGAGATTGTGGAACACGCAAGAGATTGGGACATCGGCTACATTGTAGGTGTGCCGGCCTGGTGCCAGATGTGCATGGAGATGGTGATTGAACACTATGGCGTGAAAACCATTCATGATATCTGGCCCAACCTCGGTTTTTTTGTACATGGCGGCGTGGCCTTTGAGCCCTATAAAAAAGGCTTTGAAAAGTTGTTGAGCAAACCAATTGTTTATATCGAAAACTACCTCGCCAGCGAAGGCTTCATCGGGTATAAAAACCGCGAAGGCGCCGAAGGCATTCGTCTTATTCTCGACAACAACATCTTTTTGGAATTCGTTCCTTTTGACGATAAAAATTTTGACGGCGAAGGAAAGATGATGTCAGCCCCCGAATCTCTGATGGTGCATGAAGTAGAAGAAGGAAAAGAATACGCTTTGCTCTTAAGCAACAACGCCGGTGCCTGGCGTTATCTGCTCGGCGACACGGTGCGGTTTGTAAACAAGGCCAAAAGCGAGATTGTCATCACCGGTCGCACCAAACATTTTTTAAGCCTTGTGGGCGAACACTTGAGCGTGGAGAACATGAACAAGGCGATTGAATTGGTGAGTGATGAATTCAACATCTCCATCCCTGAATTTACGGTGGTTGGTTTTCCGCACGAAGGGATGTTTGCGCACAAATGGTACATAGCCTGCAACGATAAAGTTGATGCTGATGCATTGATTAAACAGATAGATAAACATCTCTGCGAGTTGAACGATGATTATGCGGTGGAGCGAACATCAGCACTCAAAGAAATCTTCATTCAAATATTGCCCGAAGAAACATTCATGAAGTTCATGCAGGCCAAAGGAAAAGTGGGCAGCCAGCACAAATTTCCACGGGTATTAAAGGGAAAGATGCTGAAGGATTGGGAGGCGTTCCTGGAACGCAGATAACGCGAAATGGTATTGAACTTTGTTGTCCGGGTTAAATAGCAATCGAAAGCGGTTCACTTTCTAAATAAAGCCTGTCGGGGTCCATGTCTGTTTCTTCATCCCAAACCACAATGCCATTTTGAACAGTTGCCTTTGCGCAGTAAATTTCATCCTCCAATTTTTCGTAAACAGGGTAAGCGAGGTATGGCTTAAGGTTGAATAGCTTCACTTCGCCGTTTGCAAACCAAACTTCCAATTGATAAGGGCTGCGGTAATATAGTTTGTTTGCTTTTGGATTCATCATTTTTACTTTAAAGGATCAATAGTAAAAACTTTATTACCCGAGATAGCGAGTTGCCAGTTTGCCATCAAATTTTCTTTATAAATTTCAATCCAGGCCTGCACGAGTTTTTCTTTATTTGAAGGTAGTGAGCCCTCTAATAATGTGCCGTCAGGAATTTGGTAAACACCTTCCAACTCGCCGTATTTTATGTGAATGTGCGGCAGTTTGTGTTGCTTATTATCCAGATAATACATGCTGACGATTAGTCCATAAAACATGGAAATGACGGGCATTTTTGTTTTTTGTGAAAAAAAGAATTATCACAACAAAACTTAAAACGCTTTTGAGAAACGTAACATCGGCTTTCCTTTCATTCATACGCAACAAGCCTTTGATTCCACTGACCTCCACTCATGCTTCAGCTTCGTCATCAACAGCGCATTGTCAAAGGCCACGGAGCCTTTCGGAAAAATGTCTTCGTTCTCAAAAAAGCTTGACGAAACAGACAACACATTCAGCGGTTCTACTTTCCATTCCGCTGTTTTCAATTCAAGCCCGTCATAGCCTTTGTTGTTAGGCGAATAACCAACGGCGCCGTTTTTAAAGAAAGCCGATGCCTTGTCAAGTGTTTCAAAAACAGAAGACGGGTCAAAGGAATTAGTCTTGGCCGCACGAAGAGAAATGAACGTGCCGTCACTGCTTTTGAAAGCAATGTTGTAACGGCCATCGGCTTCGCTCACGTCAAACTTTGCATGATGATGCTGGCCGGGAAAGATGCGTCCGCCGGCCAAATGATTAATGATTGATGACGTATCGCGGCGCGGAATATAAACGCCTTCTTTTGTGTGTCCGTTCTCATCCCATTCCACCGCAATGCGGTGCGCCGCGTTTTCCGAAGCGATGCTGATGAAGGCCGGAAATTGTTTGGGCCGCACGTCTTTTAACCGGATTAAACAAATGCCCACGATGGCTTTGCCTTTGTAAAGTTTGGGAGTGAAAGGGGCGGGAACAATCTTTCTAACGACATCCGCATCGGCAGTGAAGTTGACAAGGATGCGCCGGTCAATGAGGCCTTCGATGGTGGGGATTTTCATGTCAAGTGTGTTGTACTTGTACAAAGGTATCAGAGGTTCAAGAAAAGACTTAACGGATCAAGTAATGCTTTTTAATTCTTGGCTTGCATTTCATCGCCAAACCCTCAAACTATCCTACCACTTTCTAAAATCTCTTATCTCGCAATCGGGTTTATTGTAACTTTCTGTAATCTCTTCACACCTAAAAACAAACGACTGGATTATGAAAAAGCTCCTTCTTCTCCTCTTGCTTGCAGCAAGCAACTTCGTCTT